>NZ_CP109796.1:0-5632500 GCF_038725785.1 Termitidicoccus mucosus | reverse complement strand
CACCGCCGAGCTGCCCTCCTCCGTTTACGGCATCCGCAAATACCTCGGCAGCGGCCTCGTCCCCGGCATCGGCAAGGTCTACGCCAACAAGATCGTCGACGCCTTCGGCACCGACACTCTCCGCGTCCTCTCCGAGGAATCCGCGCGCCTGCGCAGCGTCCCCGGCATCGGCAAAGTCCGCGCCGCCGCCATCAAAAAAGCCTGGGACGACCAGCGCGCCCTCCGCGAAATCCACATTTTTCTCCAGACCTACGGCGTCACCACCTCGCAGTGCGTAAAACTCATCAACCGCTACGGCGCCGAGGCGATGCAGATCATCCAGCGCGAGCCCTACCGGGTCGCCCGCGACATCGACGGCATCGGCTTCAAGACCGCCGACCGCATCGCCATCAACCTCGGTTTCGCCAACGACGCCCCGCCCCGCCTCGACGCCGGCCTGCTCTTCGCCATGGAAACGCTCCAGGAGGAAGGCCACACCGCCATCCGCGAAGCCGACCTCCGCGACCACGCCGCCGCGCTCCTCGAAACATCCCCCGACCTCGTCACCGGGCGCATCGCCGCGCTCATTGAAAAAAAGGAACTCGTCGCGCACGCGGAAACCGGCGCCGACGCCATCCCTGCATCCGCCGCCAGCGCCGGAGCCGCGCCGGCGCCCCTGCCCGGCTCCGCCCTCGTCCAGCTTCCCTTCCTCGACCGCGCCGAGCAGAAAATCGCCGCCACCCTCGCGCGCCTCCTCCGCGTTCCCGGCGGCCTCCCCGCCATCAAACACGAAGCCGCCGTGCAATGGGCCGAACAAAAAGCCGGCCTCGTCTTCGCCGACAGGCAGCGCGCCGCCATCACCGCCGCCTTGGTATCCAAGATTTCGATACTCACCGGCGGCCCCGGCACGGGCAAGACCGCGTCCCTCCGCGCCCTCGTCGACATCCTCAAGGCCAAGCGCGTGCGCGTGCACCTCGCCGCGCCCACCGGACGCGCCGCGCAACGCCTCGCCGAATCCACCGGCGGCTTTGCCAGCACCATCCACCGCCTCCTCAAATACGACCCCGCCAAGGGCGGCTTCTCCGCCAACGAAAACACCCCGCTCGCCACCGACTTCCTCATCGTGGACGAAGCCTCGATGCTCGACACCCGCCTCGCCTCCGCGCTTTTCCAGGCCATCCCCTCGCGCGCCCACCTCCTCCTCGTCGGCGACACCGACCAGCTCCCCAGCGTCGGAGCCGGCAACGTCCTCAAGGACATCATCGCCGTCGCCACCGGCGACGGCGATGTGACAGGTGACAAGTATCAAGTATCAGGATACAGAACCCCCTCCGCGCTGCCGCGCTCCGTCCGCATTCCGGTGACCCGCCTCGATGTCATCCACCGCCAGAAAGGCCAGAGCCAGATCGTCACCACCGCGCACGCCATCAACAACGGCGACGCCGCGCTCCCGCCCGCCACACCCGAGCTCGCCAACATCCAGGCCTGGGGCGACCTCACCTTCGTCATCGCCGACTCCCCCGACGACTGCCTGCGCAAAACCATCGCCCTCTGCACCGAGTTCATCCCGCGCCACTTCCACTATTTCCATCCCGTCCGCGACGTGCAGATCCTCGCGCCCATGCACAAGGGCGCGGCCGGCGTCGCCAACCTCAACCAGCAGCTTCAGGCCGCGCTCAACCCCCACGCCCGCGCCCAGCGCACGCTCAGCGGCGATTACCGTCCCGGCGACAAAGTCATCCAGCTCCGCAACAACTACGACAAAAACCTCTTCAATGGCGACATCGGCACCATCCTCGCCGCCGACGCGGAGACGGGCGCGCTCACAATTGATTTCGACGGCGAGAAACACGACTTCCAGCGCGGCGAGACCGGCGACCTCGCCCTCGCCTACGCCATCAGCATCCACAAAAGCCAGGGCAGCGAGTATCCCGTTGTCATTATCCCGCTGCTCAAGGCGCACTTCATGATGCTCCAGCGCAACCTGCTCTACACGGCGATCACGCGCGGAAAGAAAAAAGTCTTCATCGTCGGCGAGCCCGCCGCCTACGGCATGTCCGTCCGCAACGCCGAGTCCAAGCACCGCACCACCCATCTCCGGGAAAAAATCACCGAAGCGCTGGCGCACTAGGAGCGGCGACGTCCTCGACGCCGATCACCCCATTCCGGAACCTCTTTCCTCTTTATTCTTTATCTTTCCTCTTTCTCGCTGCTCGTTCCTGACGAAAGGGGAAAGATTCCGGAGGGTGGCATTACTTTGAGTTTTTTCCAAAAAAATCCTCCTTGCCGTCTTTCTTTGCGCCTTCGCTGTCAAAAACAGCCATTCAGACCGAACCTGAAAACACTCAGCGCACCTGCAGCGTGTCGCCCTCGTAAACCAGGCCGAGCGAGGGAATCTCTACCGCCTTGCGCGGGCCTTCTTTTTTCACGCGTCCGGCGATCCACGCATCGTGCCCGCAATCGCGGGCCGCGGCGACCACGGCACCGGCGATGCCCGGAGCGACATAGGCGGCAAACCCGATTCCTTGGTTGAAAGTGTTATACATCTCGCGCAGGGAAATGGGACCGGCCTCGGCGAGGAATTGGAAAAGCGCGGGAGCCGGGCGGGGCGCGGTGATCTCGTAAACGAAGGGCTCCTCCAGCCGCATGAGCTTGCGCCAGCCATGGCCGGTCACGTGGGCGACATAGTTGAGCTTGAGGCTGCGTTGCTGGCAGGCGCGCACGAAGTCCACATAGATGACCGAAGGGGCCAGAAGCGCCTCGCCAAAAGTCCGCGCGTCGCCGTGGCCGATGGGCGTGAGGTAGCCTTGCGGGAGGCGGGAGGCGATTTTCCGGCAGAGCGTGAGGCCGTTGGTCTGCACGCCGGAGGAGGCGAGAAAGATGATGGCGTCGCCCTCGCGCACATCGCCGGTGATGCGGAGATTTTTCGGCGAGATTTTTCCGATGGCGGAGCCGGCGAGCACGATCGTGCCGGGGTTGACGATGTCGCGCAGCGTGGGCGTCTCACCGCCGCCCCAGACCGCGCCGGCGCGGCGGCAGCCCTCGGCAAAACCCTCGACGAGCGCGCTGGCGCGGACTTCGTCGGCGAACCACGCGGAATCGCCGACGGCGGCGTGCATGGCGACGGAAATGGGCAGCGCCCCGCAAGTGACGAGGTCGTTGACGATGGTGGCGACGGTGTCGATGGCGATTTCGCGATAGAAGCATTTGCCGCCGCCTTTTGCGCCGCCGGTGGCCTCGTAATAGGCGTCGGCGACGAGATTCTTGGTGCCCAGCCCTTCCTCGACATGGGCGAGAAAATGATCGGCGGCCTCGATGAGATAGGCGCTTTCGCCACGCGTGGCCGCGGGCTCGGCATAGCCGTGCGGGGCAAGAAGTCCGGCGGTGGTGCGCGCGGCGCGCTGGCAGGCGCGCTTGAACGCGTCGAGTTGATCGTAGCTGACACCGGAAGATTCGTAGGAGAGCGACATGCGAGGGAATGAAGGCGAATGTAGAAGAAAGAATGGAGCATGGGGAAGCGTGGATTTGAGGCGGTGCCTGTCATCAGAGGGCGGTTCAAGGCGGTGGCTTCCCCACCGGGACTCCTTCTTTCTCTTTGGTCAGGAACGGGCAGGGAGAAAAATAAAGAGGAAAAATTCTGATAGGCATTACGCTGGGCTGCGCCCGGGTGCGAAAGACATCCGAAAAAAGCCTTGCATGCGGTTGGTCAACCCGTAGCGTGCGAACCCTTTCATTGGGTTGGTCCCCATCGTCTAGCCCGGCCTAGGACACCACCCTTTCACGGTGAGAACCGGGGTTCGAATCCCCGTGGGGACGCCAGCTCAATGAATTACGTAAGTAATTTTAGGGCAGGCAGTAGCACGGCAAATCGAGCACTGGCCAAACGACATTGAAGGCTACGTTGCCCAACCGATTGGGCAACATTCGCGTGAAACCCAACAAATTCGTCGTTACTCAGTTCAAAAATAGCAACGGCACCACAGCATGGCGCGTCGATGGACGCCTGCATGGCGTTCGCATCAGGAAAAACTTCAAAACGCGGGAGGAGGCTGCCGCCGAAAAGGCCTCGCTTGAGATCAAGGCGCTGCAAACCAGCGCCGGCATGCGTCAGATCGCGACGACATTGACCGAGGAACAAGCACGCGAGGCCGAGGCGCTGTTTCAACGCATGACGGGCAAAACGCACTCGCTTTCGTTCTACGTCGATTTCGCCATCGAGCATTACCGCGAACCGGAGCACCAGAAAACGTTGGCCGCTGCCATCGCTGAGTATGTTGCCGCCAAGGAGCACGAGTTCGACCAGCAATATATCTCCCTTCCCCAGCTCAACCGCATTACTTGGGATTTAAGAAGACTGGAAAAGCAGTTCCCCAAAAAGTCCGTCGCGGAGATCACCGTGCCTGAACTCGTGGTGTTTTTGGGGTCCCGCAAGCCCTGCATGAAAACATTCAACAACCAACGCGGCACACTCGGCACGTTTTTCAAGTTCTGTTTTCACCGTGGCTGGGTCACCGAAAACCCGATCTTAAAAGTGCCGCATTATCGCATTCGTCAACGACGCGGCGCCGCAAAAACGTTCAGCACGGCGCAGGCCCAAGAACTGATGGAACATTTCGAGACCTTCGAAGGCGGACGCTGGATTCCCTATTTTGCGCTTTGCCTGTTTGCCGGCATTCGCCCCGGTGTTCCGGATGGCGAGATCACAAAAATCAAACCCGAGGACGTAAGCCTGAAAACGGGGATCATCCATGTCTCCGCCGAGGCTTCGAAAGTGCGCGAACCGCGTAAAATCGTCATACAGCCGAATCTGGCGGCATGGCTACGCGCATATCCGCTGGACAAATTTCCAATCGTCGTGGGCGACTTTCAGAAACGGCGGGCCAAATTCAAAGACCGGTTCCATCTTACGCATGACGTGCTGCGGCACACATTTATATCGATGTTTGTTGGCAAATTCCGCTCCATCGGCGAAGCGGCAATACAGGCGGGCAACTCGGAGAGCATAATCCGCAAGCACTATCTTGATCTGAAAAGCACTGAGGAAGCCGAGGCGTTTTTCTCGATCATGCCCAAACATGTGGCGCTCCCACTTGCTGCCACGCAATCCTCCGGTGCCGGCCAGTCGGCGAATAACTCTGTCGAGGCATCCGAATCGAATTGCCTGCAAGCCGCGTAATACAAGGCAACCAACAAAGGCTATAAGCCGTGTCGTAGGGATACGGTTTATAGCCATTTTGGAGAATGCCTTATTCAAGGGTTTTAATTTTTACATGTTCAACCGAATCGCAACTAGAGATATGGAAACCATGACGTCGAACACACCAAACAATCCAAACACCGCCCTCACGGACATCGTTGGCCTGCGCCTTAGCGGGATTTTCCCGGCAGGGCGTGAACCGTCGATCCGCACTCTGCGCGAGTGGACAAAATTGCGCCGCATTCCATATCACCGCCTCGGTCACTTCGTATATTATGATGTTGCCGAGGTCGCCGCTCATATACGCACGAAACTCCTTATCCCTGCGCGAGGCTGACCGGGAAAATACCGCCATTTTTAAAGAATATCCTCAGTTAGCAGCCAAAACGACACACCCTGCGGGGTGTGTCGTTTTGGCATATTCACGTCCTGATGACGCAGCTTTGAAAAACCGGGAAAGTTAAAGCATCATTCAGCACCTATTTATAATTTATAAAAGGCGATATGTTCATGGCGAACCTTGATCCACCATGAAAAATATCAACCAAAAACAAATCATCAGAAACAGCACTGCCACCGCGGAATCAGACGGCAATACAGGATCGTTTTTTTTCGAACCGATTGATCCCCGAGAGGAGGCGCGTGCACAAACGATAGAGGCGTTCACGCGTCTGCTGATCTGGTTCGCCGAGGGGGCCAATGTCACACAGCGTGGCATCCGCGCAACCGTCGCGCTCTACTGCGTTCGTCCCGACTTGATCAACGGCATAACGCTTGAGCAGATTGGCGAGATGGGCGGCATCGGCGGCAAAGCCGTCTTTTCCATTGCGAAGGACTTTCGTGCCAGCATGGGCCTCGTGGCGTGATCGCTTGAGGGATTTGTAATGATCTCATCGTCGACATCCGATTTGCCCGCAACCGGAGTCCGTGGCAACCAAGTCGTTGCTTCCGCAGTCGCGGCAAAAATCAACAAACTTCATGCCAAGGTGACACGTTTGGAAAAGGAGTCCCGTCGGAAACTCGACAGGGCTCTCATGGCCGCATGGCAAGCGGGACGGCTTTTGATCGAGGCAAAAACCAATATCTACCGCCAAGCCGGTCGCTCCTCGTGGATTCCCTGGCTTGAAACATGTTTTGATGGGCACTTGCGAACGGCTCAGCGCTACATGCGACTTGCCCGGGCCACGGACAAGCCGGAAGAGTTTGCCGGCCTCAGCCTGCGGCAGGCCTATTTTCGACTCGGCTTGTCGATTCAGCCGAACCGGTCGGATTCGCGGACCCCGGACATAAAATTACCGGCTTATATCACACTTGCAAACAAACTCACCAAGGTGTTGCGCCGCACGCGTCGGCAAATCCGCACGAGTGATCTGGCCGCGCTCTATGCGCAATTATGCTCGATTTTCGGAAATGAGAACACACGGCAACGGTGACACCAACCAACTACGTTACCATGCAAAACATCCGCCGCCCGATTTCGTGATGGCACACATGTGACTCATTGGCCGTAAAAGAACACGCCCCGGTAGTCGCAAAAAATCCACGGCGGTCAAGGAGGAGCGCAGGCAAGCAAGTCGCAGCTGAGAACTCCTTGAGGGCCATGAGAAAATTGAGAGCGGGGCGCGAGTGTTGGCGTGCGCGAATGCAGTTTGCCTATTGGCGCGTCCATCCGCGTCCCGGCACCCAAGTCGAAAGAAACGGAGTGGTTTGAATCACGGGTAATGCGAATGAGGCGATTTCATGGCAGATTTTTTCGAGATCGTCTTCAATCGAAAGGCGATTTTTTCGTAGAAATGCAATCCATTGGGTCTGTTTCTGGGGAGTTTTCCAGAACGGCTCATCCAAGCCTTCCGGTAATCCATCCGGCAGTGGCGTTCTGCGGCGTTGGAAGGTTTTCCGCATCGCCTCTTGCAAATCCTCTCCGCTGAACTCGAAGTGTCGTTGCAGGTAGATCACGTCAAAATAGTCTTTCATGCGACTGTTGAGGGTGCCCAGTTCAACCATCGCTTGGAATTTTTCGGCAACAACGGAGTAAACGGGATACGGGCGGATGCGCGGAGCGGGAAAATCCAGCAGCGTCGTGAAGTCAGTCCAGACAGGCTCGGGGTGAACAGCGTCACCGAGGCCGATGTCGATTTGGAGGGGAATCCGCGCCGTTCCCAGCCAGGCAAGCAGTTTCACGCGAATGCCTCCGTAGGCGTTGTTCTCGCGGATTTCCTCCGCGTGAATGGACGCGGTGTCGAAACGCAGGCCGTCGGGCGTGACCTCAACAGCCGCGATTTCGCGAAAAATGGCTTCCAACTCCCTCCGGTCATGGGTTTCGAGGAACAGCAAATCCATGTCCCGCGTCGGGCGATGGGGATGGGTTTCCCACAGGACAAACAACATGGCGCCCTTGAGCAAAAAAGCGTTTGCATGGCGGGACACGGACATCCGGTAAAGAAACCGCTCGGTGGCATAGCGGACTTGCACGAGATTAAAATCGTCGCCGTTGGCGACGGCCAGATTGAGCAGGCGTGCTTTATTGATGCCGCGAGGTTGACGCCTTTTTTGTTCATAGAATGGCTTCCATATAGGGGGTGATTACTTTTCCGACCCTGCAAATCCGGGCATAGTGGTTGATTTCCTTCACGGTGAAACGTCGCTCGCGCCAGCCCGCTTTCAGGGCTTCCACCGCCACATCAATGCCGATTTTGTGACGGTATCTGAAACAATCGGCAATCGTCTTTGCCGGGCAATAAACCCGCAGTGGAAAAGCGCCTTCAACCGTTTCGACGCCGGCTGCAAGCATCTCCCCCGAAAAACGGACAATGCGCAGCCGGGGATAGTTCAGCGTTGGATACCTGGCTTTGCGGTCTATGGCCATCCAGACCTCGCTTGGACTCTGTGTGCCGATTTCGTGATGGCGAAGCGCCGAGAGCAGACAAATGACACCGTGAGAAACCTTGTTGCAGGCCACTGCGAGGCTGTAATGGGCGGGGATGTCAGCATCCGGGTGGACATAAATTCCACGCGCCTGACGACGGGCGCGGCCCCGCTTGCCAAGTTCACTCAAATAGCTTTTGGAAAAGCCAAGCGACGCGAGTTCCCCGACGCGGAGAATCCCCCGCGTTTTCAGCAGATTCTCCAGTTTCTCCAGATTTGGAGTCATTTTACTTTCGTCGGCTCTTTTCAATTTTAGCCGACGTTAATTAAATATTGGGTGATTGTTCAAGCATAAATCCGCCTCATGTTACCTTGGGATGCTCGCGCTGGTGCGCGGCATACGCGGCACCGCTTCGTAGCCGTCGGACTGAAGCACGCTGGCAAAACCCTCGACCAACGTGGCAGCTCGCCGTGCCGGCGGCTCGTGCGCCAGTCAAAGCACACGTCGGCCGGGCTGGCTCACGATCCAGAGGTAGCCCTGGAAGATGCCCGCCTTCGTCTGATCGGGGTCCTGGCACTTGACCGGCGTCTCGTCCGCCTAGGATGTAGTCGCCCTCGAGCAGGCCTCGCAGCATCGCCTTGTAGATCGGTTCCAACCAGTTGGCTCCAATGTGGATCCACTCGCACAAGGTCGAACGCGGGATCGCCGCTCCCCAACGTCGGAGCATCTGCTCCTAACGATTACAGCGGCAGGTGGGTCGCGCGGGGGAATCGCCCCCCCGCGCGCTCCCAGAACCGGACGTGAACCTCTCGGTTCATACGGCTCCTATTCAAGAGATCGAGTTACCGGACTCCGATACCCCAGTGCGCCCAGAGCTGCGGATCGCGTTTCGCGACCTTCTGCAGCCAGTGCGCCGCCCGAGTATGATGACCTCGGAGCCTTTTGTATTTCCGTTGCGCCCATCGCACGAGGGCTTCGTCCAGTGGCTTGAACACGCGGTAGAGCCGCGAGCGGTAAACCACCCCGTAGTATTGCATCCAGCCTCGGATTTGCGGATTGAACATGTTCGCCAAGTCCACGAGCGACTTGTCGCTCCGGCGCTGGAGAGCCCACTGGCGCATTTCCTGCCGGATGTTCGTGGCCGTCTTCTCGCTGATCGCCGGGATGAAGCTCACGAAGTATTCCCCGCGGCGATTTCTCGCGCGGCGCGGACGGAACTCGAACCCGAGGAAGGTGAACTTCTCGTGCTCGTAGCTCCCACTTCGATTCGCGTCCTTGCAATAAACGATCTTGGTTTTCTGGAGGTTTACTTCCAGCCCGCACTCCGCCAGTCGCTGGAATACCGCTGCGCACAAGCGCTCGGCTTCCTCCTGCGTCCGACAGTGCATGATCGCATCGTCCGCATACCGCTCAAACGGATTTGCGGGATGATGCGTGGCCATCCATTGATCGAGGGCGTAATGCAGGAACAGGTTGCTCAAGAGCGGCGAGATGACGCCACCCTGGGGAGTTCCCTTGGTCCTCGCAGTCAGATGGCCATGCTCATCCTGCGCCGGGACTTGCAGCCACCGTTCGACATAGAGGAGCACCCACGGGTCCTTGGCGTGCTTGCGCACGGCTTTCATCAGCAGGTCCCATGGGAGGTTGTCGAAGAAGCCTTTGATATCCAGATCGAGCACCCAATCATACTTCCAGCACCGTTGCCGGCACTGCCGAACCGCGTCGTGCGCGGACTTCAGCGGCCGGTAGCCGTAGCTGTCGGGATGAAAGAGCGGCTCCAGTGCCGGCTCCAACTGCATCTTCACCACCATCTGCGCAACCCGATCCGCCACGGTCGGTATGCCCAACTTGCGCACGCCACCCGAGGCTTTCGGTATTTCCACCGTCAGCACCGGAGGTGGCAGGTAACTACCAGAAGACATGCGATTCCAAACGCGATACAGGTTGTCCCTGAGCTTGCGCTCAAAGTCCTGCACCGATTCGTCATCGACGCCGCCGGCACCCCGATTTGCCTTCACGCGCTTCCATGCCTCCAGCACCAGGTGCTTGGAGATACAGAACGGTTTCGATCCTGGCTGGCTCAACGGTTCCTCCCGTTGCCGGTTGACCGCGCGAACCAGCCGCCTGAACACAGTCCCTTCGCTCCATGCCCTTTGTCGGGGCCTTCAACGCTACTACGGACTGTTCCGCCCCTTCGCACCGCTTCCCTACTCAGACTCTCGCAGGGCTGCTGCTTGAGCCGCTCGGTTGGCATCGGTGCGGAAGGTTCCCACGTTCCACACAACCGCCGCGTGACAGGTTCATGCCATCTTGATGCCGGAGGCCGCAGGGTCCGGAACAGGCCCCGCCCCTGCTCAATCCCGGGACAACCACACCCTTCCGGTTTCGACCTCAACTGAGATACGTTACGACACGTCAGCGATGGTTCACTTGCGTTCATCTCCCTGTCACCCATCTGACCCGTTTGATCGGGCCTTTTCCTTCTGCGTTCACGACCATGGCTTTTGTCCACAGTAGGAATGAGAAGGCGGGTGTATAATCCTTCCGCCTTATGAATACAAAAAGCGCTGTTGAAAAACTGACCATTGGACTGGACCTCGGGGACCGCCGTCACCACGCGTGCATTCTCGACGAAACGGGCGAGATTCTCGCCGAGGAAACGATCGTGAACACGCGTGAAGTGCTGAGCGCGTTTTGCGGGCGGTATCCGGGGGCGACGTTCATCATGGAGACGGGCACGCACAGCCCGTGGGTTTCGCGCCTGGTGAGTTCGCTCGGCCACCCGGTGATCGTCGCCAACGCGCGCAAGCTGCGCGCGATTTCGCAGAGCCAGACGAAGTCGGACCGGGAGGACGCGCAAATGCTGGCGCGCCTGGGCCGGGCGGATCCGAAGTTGCTCTGTCCGATTCGCCATCGCCGCGAAGACACGCAGCGTGCGCTCGTGCGATTGAAGGTCCGCGAAGCGCTCGTGCGCAACCGGGTCAACCTGATCAACTCCGTGCGTTTCCTGCTGAAAAGCCTCGGGGTATTCGTATCCTCCTCGATCAAAGCGATGGCCTTCACGCGCAAAGTCCGCGCGCAGCTCGCCGCGCTGGTGGCTGCGCTCCTCACCGCTGTCGATGCGATCAATGCCGAGATCAAGCAACTCGATCTGGAACTGGAAACGCTCTCGCGCGAACGCTATCCGGCGAGCGAGCGGCTGCGGCAGATCCCGGGCGTCGGACCGCTGACCGCGCTGTGCTTCGTGCTGACGCTCGAGTCGCCGGCGCACTTTGCGCACGCCCGCGCGGTCGGACCGTATCTGGGCCTCGTGCCGCGACGGGATCAATCGGGGCAGAGCGACAAGCAACTGGGCATCACGAAAGCGGGCCACGTGCAGTTGCGGTGTCTTTTGGTCAACTGCGCGCATTATATCCTCGGCCCCTTCGGCCCACCGTGCGCGCTGCGCGCGGCCGGCGAGCGGATCGCGGCGCGCGGCGGCAAATCCGCGAAGAAACGCGCCGTCATCGCGGTGGCCCGCAAGCTCGCCGTGACCCTGCTGGCGCTGTGGAAAACGGGCGCCGATTACCAACCGCAACCGCCCCCCCTGGCGCAGGCCGCCTGAGTCCCCCGTTCCACTCCCGCAACTTCAACTTTCTTCCCGTCACAACCCAGGTCTGATCCCTTTGGCCACTGCGATCTGGCGCCAGCGTGGGCGTCACCGCTCAACGCGCTAATCAGTAAGCAGGGCCGCCTTTTTCTCGAGCACCTTGGATTCCTCCCTGCACCGCGCGGCCGATTGACGCCGCCACTCCGAGTGCGTATGGAAGCCTGACCATCGGGAAAAGCCGCCAGCCCCAAGCCAGATCTTCAAAAAAGGTGAACCTTTTTATATATTACCCTCGACACGCCTTCTCATGGAAGGCGGCTCCACCACCACTTCCTCCTCCCCGACGGGCTGCGCCCACCGGCCGTCGGGCTAGTAGACCAAACCGTTTCTTCTCGCAAACTCCGCCTGCGTCAGCCTGCTCTTGCTCTGCTCGATATTCCTTCACCACCTCCGATCGACGCTCCCTCGTCAGTCGCCGCCGCCTCTTCCGGTCTCGCGGCCTGTCATCAACTCGGCTTCCACTTGCATCATTCCTCAAATCTAGTACCCACCTCCTCTCTCGACTACGGGGTACCCGAACGGTCGCTTACCATACTCTGTTGTCGGACTCAGTCGCATTTGAGGCGTATGACTGCGATGTGGCTTAGCAAACGGCTGAGCCATCAATAACTGCAAGCTACGGCAGGGTTTTCGTCTGGACGGCCCACTCTTTCAAAAGTAGCAATTGTTCTGTCATTACCATGCCAACCTCCATTAATCTTATTAGACTATCCTTTTGTGGCCCAAGTGATGTTCTCAAAGAGATTGAAATTGGGCGCGAGGTTGTAAATCAATGGAATCGTAATCACAGTGAGGGATACAGTTTATGGGTGCACGACAAACACTGGAGTTCGGATGCCCATCCAGAGATGGGAGATCGCCCGCAAGCCATCATCAACAGTCAGATAATTGATAATTCGGATATTATTGTGGCAATTTTTTGGCGGCGATTTGGATCTCCAACTGGTATTGCCGGATCTGGCACGGAGGAAGAAATTCGCCGGGCAACTAGGCTTGGAAAGAAAGCTATGGTCTATTTTTCGGACCGAGAAGCAATAGCTGGATCAATTAACCAAGCGCAATTTGATCTACTGTGGCAATTCCGACAAAATCTTCGCACTAATTTCGAGGGATTGTGCTGGAATTTTGCATCGCACGCATTTTTTAAAAAAGAATTCGAACGACACCTTGCTCATGCGCTGATGGATTTCCGTTCGGCACCGACTAGCATATCGCAACCTAAAGCTTCGGAAGCGGCCAATCAGACAATTCACGGTAACCACAATATACAAGCTGGAGGAGATGTTTCATTTTTCCAGAATCCCCCTGCAATAAAGAATATCATTGAACGAAGAGAAGGATCTGTTTCACCGTCTGACTTACGCCAAATTCAGCTATGGATTGAGGAACTGGTCGAATCAACAGTAGGCATGGCCCGAAAGCAGGCCTTTGCGATGTGGTCGGAACGGTTCAAAAATCGATTTGATATAGATAAGCGAGAAGAGTTGGCATCGGAAAAAATGACTGGAGCGCACGATTGGTTTATAGAGCAACGCGCAATTCTGAAGCGTCGCTTGAAAACTAAATTGCCGGAAGAATGGAGGCGGAGTCGAATTGTCGCGATAAAGGCCGCGATGACAAATATGCAGAAGCAAAAGGAGGTCTACTATCCTGAAATTGCTCAGCGCCTTCGCATTCGAAAACCGTTTGTCTCATTAAAAGATCTTACAAAAAAGGACCTTGAGCGCGTTTACACGCTGGTTCTTCGCGATGCGGGAGAAACGTGAAGATGGGGCAACCCCACGAGTGATGCTGGCATCGCGATTGATCTCCTTGTATCGAATTGATCGTGAATGGACAGAAAACTATTTACTGCCTTTGTTCGATTGGAGCAGGAGTCACAATAGGGCAAAAGAATCGTGGATAGGATTTCTGCGGTTCGCCCGACTCTATCGAACTCTATTTGCAGCGCCTGCGTTCAAATCTCAATTTCTTAAAACGGTGCAGCATTACAATGAACTCGGTAAATATGGAGGGCAATATGCAATAATTCTAACTCGGACAGCGTTAGAACTATCAGAAACTTACACTATTTTAGAGTTGCAGAAAACAATCAATGCCTTGCCAACAGAAGGCGTTGAAGAAGTTGCTCAAGCCCTTGTAATGGCACTTGAAAGTGCAGGACAACAGGAAAACTACTGGACTAACCGCATTATGCCTTTTTGGAAAAACTGTGGCCTAAATCGCGCAATAATATGACAGATAAAGTAAGCGTCTCCTTGACGCGGTTGAGCATTGCCGCAGCAAATGAATTTTCTAGTGCCTTGAATGCTGTCGAAGATTGGTTACAAGAAATCAGATATCCAGGGATAATTTTAAGCAAATTGGATAAATCGGGTTTATTCCAAAATCTTCCTAATCCAGCACTCGATTTACTGGATTCTATTATTGGAGAGCCCTCTTGGCGTGATTCTCTCGATTTACGTAATTGTCTTAATGCGATTACCAAAAAAAGCCCTGATTTGGATAAAGATACAAGGTATCAAAGGCTGAAAAAATATGCATACTGATAAGATTGTAGCAAAACATTTTCTAGTTGTGGATATTTCCTTTATGGTTCTCGGACGTGTGATTGAAATTGCAAACTATACAAATACATGCCTTGTAATTTATTTTACCTATAACGCTGCTACAATAATCAACAGCAGTATGGCAAAAAATAAGCAACAGTACTTTGTCCCACAGCTTTATCTTAGTCAATTTGGCATTCATGAAACTGAGTTGATTTCTATAATGCAAATATCTCCATGCCGTTTTATTGGAGCGGGGACAATTAAAGACCAGTGCAAAGACGACTATTTTTTTGGTCAAGATTCCAAGCTTGATGCAATGCTTCAAGATATGGAAAGCCATATTGGGCCGACATTGGTGGTAAATATAACAAATACCAAAAAGTGCTTCAAGAATAAATTGTAATTTATGCGCCTTTTGTGTGCGCAATTATACTTGCGCACACGTAAAGCCGCCGAAGGTGCAAAGGTGCTTTCCAAATACATAGCAAAGGAAGTTATAAACAACGCGATGGAACGTGAAAAAATCCGCCTCCTCCTAGCGATTGGACTGGTGAGTAGATTGATTTTTCAGGTGCACCTCAAGTATTCTTGGGAGCTGTCTTTACATGTGTAATGGAGGCTAACGGCAAAGAACGTCTGCCCGCCGCTTGTTTCCCAAGTGTAGCGCATCGTCAAGGTGGAACGCCGCGCGACCGGCGCGGCGTTCCACCTTGGTGTGCGTCGCATCTGCTCCGCCCGCCTTTGACTCGATGCGCCGTGGAAAAGGCGTGAATCGGGCATGCTCGGTTTGGAGAGGTGTGTGTGCATCTCATTCGTCATATTTTTCTGATGCCAAGCCATTATGCGGCTGCTCGAATCTCAATACTCCTCACCAGATATTTTCCAGTTTTGATATTGCGAAGTCCTCGAGCTGTTACTCGCCAATTTTCTGGCCTAACTACGGTGGCTGATTCGATAATGGCGGAGATAGTTTTATTTCCTCGCATTTTTGCAGCCTCGCAGCGATGGTTGCCATCGGAGACACTATAGAAGAATTCTCCGTGGAATTCGACCTGTTCAAGGTGCACCGGCGGCGGCTTGGATTTTTTTGGAAATGAAAAGATTCTTTCAAGACGAACAGGCTGCCATACATGGCTAAGAATACGAGCAAGTGGAACGACCGTAACAGCATCACTCGGTGACGCTGTCTCTGATTCCAAAAGTGCGCAAAACGTCCAATGAATAGGGGCAACCATTTCGTGAATTCCATGCCCGTTTAGAAGATTAATGAGACCAGACCTTGGGGTTGGCGGCAGCGAAAGCGAAAGAGCTGCGCGCGCAGGGATGCGAAGTGAGGATTGGGACTGTTTCTCCAATTTCGCATCAAATCAGGTACCCATTTATCACGCGGGCGTTTGGGACCCGGAGCAAACAATGCCGCGTCAATATCAGCAGAATCGACAGAAAAGGGGGATCGGGTACTTATTATGGGGATCGCTTCTTCCATGCTGAAATGACAGCTTTTCGTATCTGTAAACACAAGCTCTCTGTGTGTCATCTGCGGAGGTGATACACAGGCACTCTCCCAATTTTTTGTTTCCAAGGAACACACTCCGGTAGTCGCCAAAAATCCACGGCGGTCAAGGGGCAGCGCAGGCAATCAAGTCGCAGCCGAGAACTCCTAATGCGGTTCCAAGTTATTCATGATTCGAAATTCAGAGGATTGGATACTAGATGTGGTTTTCACCGGAATTGGGTGAGGCGGAGGTGCGCTTAATTTCGCTGCGCAGGATCTCCCAAAAGGAGTGGTTGCGAACGTCCGCGTCATTAACCCGACTTCCGCAACTGGCGGGTAAAAGGAGTTATTTTTGAGGTGTATGGGGGTGCAAGTCATTGATGAGTAGCGGTCGTTTTTGCAAAAGTGCGTGTAGGGCCGACCTACCCTCTATCAAAGGGACGGCAGATTGTATAAACTTGGCGGCATGTATTTGAAGTGTCGCACGCGCCGCAAGGACGGGAAAGAGCACCGCAGCTGGTCGGTGGTGGAGAGCTGCCGTTACGGGAAAAAGGTTGCGCAGCGGCACGTGCTGTATCTCGGGGAGCTCAACGACTGCCAGCAGGCGGGGTGGGAGCGCACGCTGGCAGTCTTCGACCCGCGCAGCGGGAAGCATCGCCAGATGGCGTTGTTTCCCGCGGACCGCGCCGCGCCTGCTCACGCCGACCCGGAGGCGGTGGTGCAAATCAAGCTCGACGCCTTGCGGCTGGAACGCCCGCGCCAATGGGGCGCGTGCTGGCTGGCCGACGAACTGTGGCGCAGTTTGAAACTGGATACATTTTTTGCGCCGCGGTTGGGCGGCACGCGGGAA
This sequence comes from Termitidicoccus mucosus, assembly GCF_038725785.1. Classification (GTDB taxonomy): domain Bacteria; phylum Verrucomicrobiota; class Verrucomicrobiia; order Opitutales; family Opitutaceae; genus Termitidicoccus; species Termitidicoccus mucosus. The sequence continues at coordinate 5,615,912 of NZ_CP109796.1, read as the reverse complement.
GGCACCGAATGGGAAAAAGTCCTGCGCACACTGGTCATCTACCGGCTGCTCTCGCCCGGTGCGGAATGGCGTTTGCACCGCGAGTGGTTCCGCGCCAGCGCGCTCGATGCGCTCCTGGGCCTGGACGAACGCGCGGCGCAGGACGACACGCTGTATCGCTGCCACGACCTGTTGCTCGTGCACAAGGAAACGCTCTTCGCGCACCTGCGCGAACGTTGGGCTGAACTGTTCGACGCGCGCTACGACGTATTGCTCTACGACCTGACGAGCACCTACTTTGAGTGCGACGTGCCGCAAGGCGAAACAGACCCGCGCCGCTTCGGCTACTCGCGCGACCGGCGTTCAGACTGCGTGCAAGTGGTCATCGCGCTGGTGGTCACCACCGACGGAAGAGAGTTGCACATGCTCCGCCGCACCGAACCCGACAAGGACGCACAACTGCTGCTTGCCCAACTCGGCATGCAACTGCCCCCGCAAGCCCCGCCCAAAATCCACTCCCCGCAAAATCCGATGTAGGGCCGACCTTTTGTCGCAACCCATTGCAAATCAACACAGTAACCCTTCAAAAACCCTCCAGTTGCGGAAGTCGGGTTAATGACGACATCGAAAGATAGCAGACAGAGGAGAACGGGTATTCGACGATTCCGATTGCACTCAGACCGTCGAACTCGGGGGATGTGATTCTCAGACATGCCTTTGTTTCTCGGACGAGAGCCATTCTGGCGTCGTGGAAATCTCAGCGCGCCGATGGATTCCGGCTTATGGAGCAGGGGTGGGCGCGGGCGGTGATTCGGGGAAAACAACCGCTCTCCAAAGTTCCGGCGGAACGGGGGAACCGTAGCGCAGACTGGCAAGCATGAGGGCGGCAATCGGAGTGTTGCGGACGAACTGAACCTTCGAGTGCTGCCGGGTGAGTTGAACGAATTTCTGCACGGCCTCGAACAACTCCCGGCCCGTCGCCTCGCGTGAATCCGAGAAAGGTCGGGTGGAGATAGACTCGCCGTCCTCGTTGAGCTGGCCGCTGAAAATGCGCGGATCCCAGTCCGCGGGCGCAATCCACGAAATGAGATCCAGCGGCTCGTTGCCCCCCGGGTCGCCCTCGTCGAACGCACCCAAGACCAGACGACGGTGGATCAGCGCGAGGAGCGTTTCGTGGCTGGGCAAGGCGCAGCTCAACTCCAGCAGCATGAGGACAAAGAACGAACTCGAAGTCGTTACCACCGGGGCCGCCGGCTTTGTCGCCACCTGCTCGAACACGTTCTCCAGCGAGTTGTGTGCGTCGATAAACGGGAGATCGCGATTAGCAATGCGGCGCAGATAGAGGCGGTTGACCAGTTCCAACAGGAAGCGCTCAAGCGACAGCAGGCGATGGGTTTGTAAAAATACGAGGAAGATGAGGAACACCTCGATGTGTTGAATATCGAGGAACGGTCGGTAGAGGCAGGTGTTCGCCTGGATCAGTTGCTCCATCCAGCGGGCAACCTCCTGAAGGAGCGCCTCCTTCTCCGATTTCGCCTCCGGGGTTGCATCCGGCAGGACTTCGGCGAGTCCGAGCGCGAGAAGGCCCAGCCGCCCAGCATGCCAATAGCCCAAGTAGGAGGCGGCGATGGTGCCTACAAAACTTCCCTGCGTCACCTGATCAATCGATTGCGGGGTGCTCAGGAAAGGCATCTGCTCCTCATAGAAGCTGCGCAGCTCCAACAGATAAAACCGCAGCCAAAATCGGACGACGGGGTTCTTGATCGATTCATGCTTCGCGGCGGCGCGCCACAGGGAAATCGCCGCCCACTCCGTGAGGTCGAACATCCCCGTGCGGATTGAGCGGTTGTCGCGGGCCTGCTGCCGGACGATCAGCAGGACCACGGGCACGAGTGGGACCGCGCGGTCGATCTCGCCTTCCTCCAAGAGGTCCGAAAGGAGACGCTTCCACGCCGGGAGAAGCTGCTGCTCCCATTCATCGGATCCATGGCGAAACTCCGCCGTTTGGGCGCAGAGATAATTGAGTTGGCCGAAGAACTTCTGAGGCACGAGTGCCGGACTCAGCAGGTGCTGCAAGGTGAGCGAGACGAGATCCGACAGGTTCCACCGCGCGAAACTCAGGGTCGCGCCGCCCCCCAGCGTCTTTGACGCGTTATCCACGAAAAGTTCGTAGGCGCGAAGGCCGTTTTGGTCCTCGTCCTTGTTGTATGCGAGAATGACCTCCACCTGTCGAATCTTGACGAGATGCGGGCTCTTGAGGTCGGGGTTCATCGCCATCCGGAGGTCGCGATCAAAATCCGCGTCCGTCCAATTGCGATTGGTGAGAGGCACCTTTTTCAGGACGAAGATCGTCAACTTCTGTTCATCCTCGCTGAGGAAGGAAAGGTCCACGCCCTGCTCGGACTCGGTCTTCGTCTTTGCGTAATCCCCTTCCTCGCCCCGCCTGAACGGTAGCCGCACCGGCTTGCCGTAAAGCGCGAGTCCCAAGTTATAGATGATCCAGTCGAATCCCCACTTGGCACCGGCCTTCTCATCCCGCGTCCGTTCGTGGAGGCTCTCAATGTAGTGCTGAATGAAAGTCTTGGTCAGCTCCGGGTTCATGTCTGACCTCCTTCCAACTCACGCAGGCGGTGGCGGGCTTCCAAGCGCTTCCAGTTGAGTCCTTCCGGATCGACGAACTCCATGCGGGGGATCTCGAAATTGTGCGAGGTGGCCTGCAGGGCGCTGGCATCGGAAAGTCCCTGTTCGCGCATCACGCGCCACCGTTGCCCGTACATCAGGTGGACGTGTTTGACCACTTGTGAAAAGATCGAGCGCTCCGCCGCCTGCCGGGAAATTTCACGGGTGAACCGACGATGAAACATCCCGACCGCCCGGTCGTAACCCGGAACCCGCATTTGCAATGCCGCAGACTGGGACACAGCTTGGAGCTTCTTCCAGAGATCCTCCACTTTGGCAAGCACGTCCCTGAATTTGGGCCACACAGCGACCGCATCACCAATCGTGTCACGGTAGGCGGAGGTGCTGAGCGCTTGGTGGACAACCTCGGCTTGGAAATCCTCCTGACGGACGGCTTCCCAACCTCCCACAACCTGGGCAAGGCTGATATGCAGCCGGCCCAGCGCGGTTGCATCGATGATCGTCGCCTGCGCCTCCCGAAAAATGATCTCTTGCTTGGCCGGCCCTGCTGCCGCCAGTGCCTCCGGCGCCAGGCGGGGAACAAACGTCCGCGCAAAGATGAAGAGCCCAATCTGGCGCGCCGTGGTGTCCGCACTCAGCAGCAGGTGCGTCGCAAGCGATTCGTGCAACTCGCGCGTCCGGAGATTAGCGAGGAAACTCTCCGCCTCGGTTTCACTCATGACGGCGAGCCAAACAGGGCCAGCCTTGGCGATGATGGCATCGACTAGCGGGATGATACGTTCCGGAGTCCGCTCCGAAACATCACGCAGGAACGATTCCAACCGGTTCCACAGTCCCTTGTGCTTGGTTTCGAACGGTAGCGTGGCAGTCAACACTTGCTCCCAATCGCGGCGCGTCATCTCGCCGGTGTCGCCGGTCTGTTCCCATGCCGACGTGCTCGCGACCACGAGCCAGTATTTGCCATCCGGTGTCACGGTCTCCGCAGCCGCCAGCATTTCGCGTCTGACCCACGGCCAGCTGAAGCGGTCCGCCAGCGCGATTGAGCAGAGGACATGGCACCAGGCCGTGAGTTCCGCCGCGCCTTCGCCAGCAATCTCATCGCGCAATTCGAGGGCGCACTTCTCCGTGAGGACGGGGGCGTTCGTGATCAGGGCGAACGAATCCAGATAGACCGCCCGCCAGTCGGAACGACCCTTCGCGCGCACGCGCGCGTCGAGAGCGGCCACGGCCGCCTGAACCGCCTCGCTTTTCGACGCAGACGCACGAAGCCAAGCGAGGACGCGGGAAAGGATACCCAGCTCCAGATCGCTCGGGCGGCCATCGAGCCATTGCGCCACTACTCGCACCGCCTCCTCCGGCGAATGCGCCACAAAATTCTCGACGGAGCGCCAGTATCCGCGCTGATAAAGATCGTTGCCGAGCCTCTCGCGGGCGTGCGCCAGCCACGGTCGCATCACCTCGGCCGTGAACGGGACGCGGCGGAACGACTCCGCCACGAAGTCGAGGGCTTCGAAGATATCCTGCCTTCTCCCAATAATGGCTTGGAGAAAGGCCTTTCGGTCCGCTTCGTCCCATTGCCCCAGCACATCCGCCCACATTTGCCCGGCGAAGGCACGCACGGCATCGCCGGTTCCGAGGTAGAGGTAGGAGCGTAGCCCGAAGTCCGCAAACTCTGCGGGCTCAAGGCGCCCATCCAGCAAATCGCGAACGACGGGAGCAAGATTCAGGTTGGTGCTGTTGATCTTTTGCAACTCCCGGCGCAATTCCGCCCGGCCCTCCGGGTCAGGCTCCAGCCGGAGGTTGGTCTTTTTTTTTTGGTCGGTTAGCGCTTGCGCGACATGCGGAAAACGGATGGCGAACGACGCGAAGGCCCCGCCGTCTCCGACGGCAGGCGGCGCCTGCACGGCCTCCACCGGGGCGGAAACCCGTTCTAGCGCATTGGCGGCCAGCCCACGGAAAGTTTCACTGAACCGCAGGTCGGCAACCACCGCACTCCAGAACGCCACGGCCCACCGCGTGGCCACCGCCCAGTCCTCGGCAGGCGCGGCATCACGGTTGGGGATTGGGAACGGTCGTTCGACGATTTCGCCTTGGGTTGAGGGCGCGAAGATCATCGGCAGCATGTCGTAAATGGGCGCCAGCGCGAGCGGTGCCTTGTCGTGCCACCACAGCGACAGGTTGCCGAAATGCATGTCGCTGTTCCCGATCAGCGTGCCGAAGCACCACAAGCGGCAAATCGTCTGTGCATCCGCGCCGTTCAGCAGCCCGTCGGCCTCCATCTGCCGGGCGGCATCTACCCATGTGTTGATCTTTCCGTCGAGAAGTCCTGCCTCCACGTTGGCGAGCGAGATCAACCCGCGCCGCCCGCGCCCGCCGATGCGGTCGTAGCGGGTGATTTCAAGAAACCGCCGGAAACCGGCGTCGACGATCCTCGCCACAGGCGTGACGATGCCGTTCGCCCGCAGAATTTCTAGCGCGTGGAATTCGGCGAGCAGCAGATCCGCCCAGCGCTGTCCGGTTTCGGTCGCGGACTTTGTGTCGGGCGAAAACTTCACGATGACCGCCCGCGGCAGATTGCCTTCATCCATCACCCAACAGGCGAACTTCGGCTGCTCGCCGCCGGCTGAGGAACCGAAGGTCTCGCCGCGGATAATGCGGTCCGCGAGTTCAGGATAGCGTACTTCGCGCTCCTTGTGATCGATGATGGTGTGGAGATCATCGGCGATGACGCCGGTTCCCGCGCGCCGAATCTGTTCGGCCATTTCCGCTCCGACCACCAGATTGCCGGGGATGTCGTGACCGGAGGTCACCAAGTAGGCGAGGATGTGCGCGGAGGTCCATTCGCGCGGGTCGACCGGCACGCCAAGCGACGCCGCGACCTGCCGCGCCTGTACCCGGCCGAGGAACCCCTGCGGCTGGACGTCGGCAAAGATGAACGGGAAATCGGCAAAGAAGCCGTCGCCGTAGTCCTTCCGCAGAATCGGCGGCACCGGACTCAGGCGAAAGCCATTCTGGACCGCTTGCAACGTCCCGGCCGGATTGACGGCACCCTGTTCATCCACGCGAAAAAGGGGCCACTCGCGGCCGATCTTTCCCAACTCCCGCCGGAGTGAATAGCGCGCCTGCCGGGCCGCCCCAATCATGGTGACTTCATCGCCCAAGCTCGCGAGCAGTCGCGAAACCGTCGGCCGACTCACCCCGAATTCCTCCGCAATCTCCAAAGCCGTGGCCTCTCCGCAGGCAGCAAGGAAGGCACGCAGCTTGGCGAATTCTTGATTTCGATTGCGAGGCATTATGAACAGATTTTAAAGATAAGATATACTCGTTATCTCACTGATTTCAAGCTTATAGTGCACATTATTTCAGGCTATCTGCACAAATACTTATCATTCATAACAGATATGCGGGTTTAAAAAATGAACAGATTTTTGCACAGATGATGACTTAGACCCTTTTGCGTGAACAGATCGAGTCTGGCAAGCAATGCCGCGCGGCCATCCTCACTGTTGAGAAAGCTATTGCGCACGTAGGCCGTGCGAAACAGGTCATGCTGCTCTTCCCTGCGCACGGGCACGGGGCCATCATCGCACGACAACAACAACGCGACGCTGTGCAGCAGTATCGCGACAGGGGTGCCCTCGTCGGGATAATCCAGCAGTTCCTCCAACTGGTGCATGACGATGAGCGCGGTGCTTTCAGTTGGGGAAAGTTCCCCGCCCTCGTGGCCGAAATACACATACACACCTCCATCTTGTGGAGCGTCTTGATGTGTTCCTCGGTTGTGGAGCCGACAGGGTCCGGCAGCTCTTCGGAACATCCCGCATCGTCGAAATCGTGGATCATTTTAAAAGGAGGTTTCAGACTGGACTGTGACAGCAATTCTCCAGCGATGAATGTCAGATTCCTCGTGCCTCAGTCCGGTTCTATCGAGACTGCCGATAATACGGGCTATGGCACCATCCCGAACATGAAACGCGGCAGCGATGTCGCCGCCGCGTGCGCGCGGTTTACCGGCTGGTCGGTCAAAGCCAGGAGTGCGTGAGAGCATCGCAATCATTAAAAAGCAACCATGCGAGGTGATGCACGGTGTCGTGGCCGACGTCGAATCCACAGCCGCCAATCCGTATGGCTTCGCGACGGCGATCATAGCATCTATCGAGTGCCTTGGCCACGTTCCATGTAATGCGCATGGGGTGGTTATCTTTCATGGCATAGAGGTCGATGTAACGGGTCATTCCAGTTCTGCCGACATGGCGGAGGATGACGTAAACGGTGTCGCCGGACTTGAGGTATATATCCTTCAGATAGGTGATAGCTTGAGCGCGTTCTGCTTGTTTGGGAGTAAGCGGCTTTTGAACGGTATCGTTTGACATGGTTGGTACGGAATCGCACAGCGTCCGTTTCCGGCATCGTGCCGGGTTGTCATCGGTGCTGCCCGATTCCGCCGTCCCCGGGGCACACCAAGTCAAAGGCGGGCGAGCGCATGCGAGTCCGCCGTGGTGGAGCACGGCGAGCTTGGTCGAGTCGTGACAACCTTGACGGTGTGCGAAAATTCGGGAACACGGCGGGCAGTGTGTTCTTGCGTGCAGAATTGCCCGGATAATATGCGCCAATATTTTATCGCATCGTTTCCGTCCACCCAAGCGGCTGAAAAATTTACCGAGAAACTCAATGGTATCAACATATGAACACACCGGCGTTTCGTAACCGGGAAATCAGTCATGGGTGTCTCCCTCATTATTTCCCCGCAATCGGGACATCCCGAGTTTGGTTTTATCGGTACAAATGAAAATCGCCCCCCGGCCAGCGCGGAGTCTTGGGCCGCCCGGAGTGAAGCGGCGCCTTCGGTTCCGGAGCGGATCTGGAGCGCATGCGCAGTCCGCGACGGGCCGATGGCGAAGCGAAACGAGGAGCGCTCCCAAGTCTCCGCGTGCGTGCCGCTGTCACTTCCGCCCGGCACGAGGGCATGCCGCAAAACGGAGGCACGGAGAGCGCGGCGTGTCTTCGTGCGAGTCGGTTTTCTGAATCGTGGATGGCCAAAATCTAAGCACTATAGGGAGGGCATTCCCGGAATTCTTTGGTCCGCTCTGCGAGCAAAAGCCTGTGATTCGGGATGCGTCATTGCTCGTATTCTCAATCACGGCAGATCGACAAACGTGAGGCAGTGATGAGTCGTTGCCTTAGTCATGGCGTTTATGAGCCGCGCCTGTGTCATTGCCCAGTTTTTAGAGCTGCGGATGAACGTAAATAAGCGCGAATGAAATGAGGCCATTGTCTAGCATTGTTGCGAACCGCGATATTTGCGGGCTCACGAGTCTTGCAGCGGAATGAAGGCGATGAGGAATTTTTCAACCGTAGATGGACACTGATGAATTATTATGCGCACGGCATGCTTTTATTTCTGCGCCGGGCGGCGCCAATCCGTGGTAGCAATTTTGCTCTGGTCATTTTGAGTTGATGGTATCGTCGCAGTGTTCACGGGAAATGCGGGAAAATTTCACACCCACTCAGCACCTATTATAAATCGCCCGCTGGTGATATTGTACGCGGCATGCAACACCGGAAAACATCATTGCGCGGCAGCGCAAGGGGAAGAGCGTCGGGCTGTTCAGGAGCGCAGGTGCGTTCCGCCGTGCCTGTGGGTATCCGTATTTTGGAGGCGTCATGCTGACTCCGAAGCCGCAGTTGAAGCTGTCCAGTGCGAAGGGTTACTTTCGCGAGCATCTGGCCGTGGGCGACTACTACATGGATGGGCATGTGGTGGCCGGCGAATGGCACGGCGCGGGCGCGGCCATGCTTGGTCTGGAGGGCCGTGTCACCGAAGACGTGTTTCAGAAGTTATGCGACGGGTTGAATCCCGAAACCGGGGAATGGCTGACAGCGCGGCGCAACACGACGCGGCGCGAGGGTTCGCGCACGGTGGCGAACCGGCGGGTGTTTTATGACTTTACGATTTCACCGCCGAAGTCGGTTTCGGTGGTCGCGCTCCATCAGGATTCCCGGATTGTCGGACTGCACGACCGCGCGGTGCGCACAATGATGGACGAACTGGAAAAGTATGCCGAGGCGCGGGTGCGGATTGACGGCGCGAACGACGAGCGTGTGACAGGTGGCGTCATCGCGGCGTTGTTCCGGCATGACACGAGCCGCGAGCTCGATCCGCATTTGCACACGCACTGCATCCTGTTCAACGCGACGTATGATTCGGTGGAGGATCGCTGGAAGGCGCTGCACGCGACGGGCATGTATCGGGCACAGAAATTTGCCGAGCATTTATACTATCATGAATTGGCAAAAGGGCTGGTTTCGCTCGGTTATCGGATCGAAAACAACGCGCGTGATTTTGAGATCAAGGGAGTCCCGGCAGAGGTGATATCCCGGTTTTCGAAGCGGCATCATCAAATCGATGCAGAGACGCAAAAGCGCATCGCGGAGGAGGGACTGATCGGAACCGAAAAGGCGCTGCGCGAGCAAGTGGCGCATGACAGGAGAAAGCGCAAAACCAAGGACGCGGTAGCGGACCGCTTGCGACCGCGCTGGGAGGCGGAAATGCCCTTGTCCGAACGCTCGGCGCTGGAGGCCATGTCGCCTAAAAAGCTGCCGCCACCCCTGCCGGGTGTGCTCACCGAAAAACCGGACCTGTCCGGATTGGTGGCATGGGCGGACGGGCATTTATTCGAACGCAAATCGGTGGTGGCGGATCATGAGCTGCTGGCCGTCTCACTGGCGCGCGGTCGCGGTGGAAATTTTACGCTGGCGGAGCTGGAAGAGGCCGTCGTGGATCGCGAATATGTCTTTTCCGAGGATGGCCGAAAACTGACCTCGCGCGAGGCGTTATCGCGGGAGTTGCAGATTGCATTGCGGGTCGAGGATGGCGCCAATCGGCATGACGCGTTGAACGCACACCATCGGCCGGCGTTGACGTTGTCGTCGGAACAGCGCAGAGCCGTGCGCGGGATTCTGGAAAGCCGTGATTTTGTGACCTTGTTTCGCGGCGGCGCGGGAACGGGGAAGAGTTTTACATTGCGGGAGGTGGCGCGCGGATTGGAAGCCAGGGGACACCCGGTGGTTGTCGCTGCTCCCCAGCATCAACAGGTGGATGGCTTGCGCGGCGATGGTTTGGAAAATGCGATGACGCTGGCGCGTTTGCTGGCCGGGACGGAGTTGCCGCCGCGCGCGGTCGTGATCGTGGACGAAGCCGGTCAGATTGGCGGCAGGGACATGCTTGCGCTTATGAAGCGGGTGCAGGCGTGCAATGGGCGGCTGATCCTGTCGGGGGATACGCGACAGCAGGGGGCGGTGGCGGCGTCGGATGCATTGCGCGTGATCGAGGAGAACACGAACGTGAGGCCGGTGTGCTTGGCGGAAATCCGCCGTCAGGACCCGAAACTGGGACGCACGCGCAGGGAGAGGCAATTTATCAAGGCGTATCGCGAGGCCGTGCAGGCCGCGGCGAAGGGCGATACGATGGCCTCGTTCGACAAGCTGGATGCGCTCGGCTGCATTCGCGAACTGGATGCGGCGGAATTGAAGAAAAAACTGGCACGGGAATATTGCGCGGCTTTGGGGAGAAAGGAAAAAGTCCTCGCGGTGGCGCAGACGTGGTCGGAGGTGCGGGAGCTAAACACGGCGATTCGCGACGAGTTGAAAAATGCGGGCAAGCTCGGGGAAGGCGTGCCGGTGGTCTCGTGGCAGTCGTTGGATTTGACGGATGCGCAGAAACGCGATGCCCGGTTTTATGGCGCGGGCGCGCGCGCGTTTTTTGTGCGCGAATACGGTCGGTTCGGACGCGGCGACTGGGGCGAGATTGTGAAAGTCAACGAGCATGGGATCACGCTGCGCAAGGATGGACAGACAACGTCCCTGAGTTTGGATTATGCAAACCGGTTCATCGTCGCGGCACCTCAACAAATCGAACTGGCGCGGAGCGACCGGTTGCAGATGAAGTTCAACGGCAGTTCCGCGGAGGGCGCAGCGATTCGCAACGGGGAACTGGTCACGGTGCAGCGAGTGTTGGGCGACGGCCGCATTTGCGTGCGCGACGATGGCGGCAAGAGCAAGACGCTTTCGCCATCACAGAGACTCTTCGTGCCGGGCTACGCAGTGACATCGTATGCGTCGCAGGGCAAAACGGTGGATACCGTGATCGCCTCGTATGGCGAACGCGAGGCGATGCCAGTGGGCGCCAACTCGCAGCAGTGGTATGTGGCGATTTCGCGGGCGCGGAAGAATGTGCTCGTGCTCACCGGGGACAAGGAGGCGTTGCGGATGCGTGTCGAGCGGGAGGCGGATCGCGAGCTGGCGCTATCCATCACGCCGGAGAAGGCGGCGATGGATGCCGTCTGCGCGGAATTTTCGGAGGAAACGCAGGCATTGCTGCGCGAGGGGCAGCGAGCCCAGCGTCATGAGTCTGTGATGCGGTGGGTGCGGACGGCCCAGGCGCAGGCAAACTCGCCGCGCGTGGCTCCGCCCCTTTTGCCTCAATCCATTCAACAACCGAAAATTAACAGGGGGATCAGAATATGAGTTTGGCCGATCATCTTGAAAAACAACGGCGGGCGCAGGCCGGCTACGGCTCGTCCACGCAGGCGGGCCGAGAAACAAATGATACTCCGGCAGACTTTTTCCCGATGACGTCGCCGTCATCGCCGCATCCGGACAAGCCGACGGAGCCGGGTGTGTTGCTTCGCCAGTGGAACCGCAAGACATGGGTGTTCCCCTGGTCTTACTTTATCGAGGCGGAGTATTTTCCATCGAACACCGGGAGCGAAACCCAGACAACACACGCTTCGCCGGGTTTCACCGAACAAGTCCGATTGGTCTTCGGGCCGAGGGAAATCACGCTGCGCGGACGCAACCTTGCCGTGTTGATGGACTCAATCGCCCGGCACCGGGTTGTCGAACTGCGCGAGGTGCCGGAAAAGTTTTTGCCGGCTGACACTCATGATGCGGCGGAATCTGTCATTGTGAGCATGGAAATCAGGCTCCGGGCCAAATGATTTTCCCCGGGTTTTCCCATAATGGGCAGGAATCTCCAATTCAATGGCGGGTATTGCTGGCATGATAAACGCGCATGTTTCTTCATCTGCTGCTGTCATTCGTGAGTGCGGGCATTGCCGTCCTCGTATGGAAGCATTCCTTCGCCGGGATGTCGCCGATGCGTGCGCCAGTGTCCGCGGCATTTGCCGGGCTCGCGTGCTGGCAGATTGTTTGCGGCTTTTGGGCGCTTCGTGAGGAGCGGCGCAAGCCGAAGACGATTTTGCGGCTGGGAGGGTTCGCGTGGAACCTGAATGATTTTTGCCGGGGCTGGTTGATTACCGGGGAGACGGGCAGCGGGAAAACCCAGGCCGTCATCAACAACATGCTCTGGCAGGTGACGACGAACTGTCCGAACTGGGGCGGCATCTGCATCGACGACAAGGGGCTGTATTGGGAAACGCTGTCCACGATGTTTCGCGCGCTGGGGCGCGAGAAGGATTTGGTCTTGCTGCGGGTGCGCCCCGAAGGCGCGCCGGAGGACTGGGTGCCGGAGCACACGTTTAATTTCCTCGCGGACAAACGGCTGCCGTATTCGGCGCGGGCGAAGGACGTCTGTGATGTGGCGGCCTCGCTCGGCCAGGATGGCGAACAACCGTTTTTCAAAACGCAGTCGGAGATACAAATGGACTTCGCATTTCGCGCGCTGGACTGCGCGGGGTTGCCGGTGACACTGGAGCACGCCTACGAGATGCTTTCCTCGGATGCGTTCATACAGCAAGTGCTGACCAGTGTCCGCGCCGTGAAAACGCCGGAGGCGGCGAGATTGCTGGAGCATCATCGCACGCAGATCGCGAGCCAGCCGGCGGAGCAAATGGGCGGGGTGCGCGGCACGCTGGCCAACCGGTTGAAACATTTCACGCACCCGGACATCGCGCAGGTGTTCTGCCCGGAGATTTCATCGTTTTCGATGGCCGAAATCGACCGGGGCAAGGTGGTCTGCGTGGCGATACCGCAGCGATTCAAGACGGAGCGGCGCTACATCCACACGCTGCTCAAGCTGGCGTTTTATTCGCATGTGCTGCTGCGTTTCGATTGCCCGGAAAAGGAGCGCGCGAAGCACAACCTGCTGGTGCTCTGGGCGGACGAGGCGCAGAAAATCATCACCGCGAGCGAAGACGGCACGAGCGACTACAATGTGGTGGATGTGATTCGTGAGGCCAAGGCGACAGTGGTTGCCGCGACGCAAAGTTACACCTCGCTTATTCCACCGATTGGCGACGAGCAAAAGGCGAAGGTGTTTATCGCCAACATGGCGAATCGGGTCATCTGCAAGGCCGCGGACGAAGAGTCGGCGAAGATTGCCGCGAGCACATTGGGGAAGAAGAAATACAAAAAACGCAGCTACAGTTATTCGGGCGGGAAGCGGACGGTGAGTTATTCCGAGGAGGAAAAATATTACATCGAGCCGCATGAGTTTCGGAGATTGCGCAAATTTCAGGCTGTTGTTCAGCACTGTGAGATGGGCTTCCGGCGCGTAAAACTCACACCGCGCGGCGCGGACGGGAAAGTGCCGGAATGGTATCAGGGGTAATTTTGAACCGCGAATAAACAGAGATGGACGCAGACAAACGAAAGTGGCGATTGCTTGAGTTGGCAGCGCATTTGCGCGCCTGCATCAAAGGGCAGGAACATGTGATTGGGCGTGTCGTCTCGGTGTTGCAACGCGGCGAATTAGGCCTGGCGCATCATGGCAGGCCAAAGGGGTCGTTCTTGTTCGTCGGGCCGACAGGCACCGGAAAAACGGAAATTACAAATGCGTTTACTTCATTTCTTTTCGAGGGGGCGAAGCCGTTGCGCTTCGATATGTCGGAATATCAGAATCAATCGTCGGTCGAAAAACTGATTGGCGAAAAGATTGGCGACATCGGTTTGCTTGGTCGGGCGCTCGTGAAATCAAACGGCGGCGGCACATTGCTCTTCGATGAGATCGAGAAAGCGCATCCGCTCGTGTTGGATCTGTTTCTTCAAATCTTGGATGACGCGAGCATCACACTGGCCAGCGGTGAACGGAAAAACCTTTCCGGTTACTACATCGTCTGCACATCGAACATCGGCGCGGCGGAGGCGATGCGGATGCAGTCAGCGCCGTTTGCCTCCATTGAGCGCACCGTATTGGCACGCGTCGGCCAAAGCCTCCGTCCTGAATTGGTCGGGCGCATGACAGAAAAGGTCGTGTTCGCGCGGCTGCCGTATGCCGTGCAGCGGGAGATTTGTGAGTCGATGATCGCCGGTGAATTGGCGCGGCTTTGCAAGCTAGGCCACGAGTTGGAGATTACGCCTGCTGACATAGAGACGATCCTGCGAGCCGGTTTTCACAAGACCCTTGGCGCCCGCCCCATGCGCGCCGCCGTTGAACGTTTTTTGCAGGATCGGGTGGTGGGAATGTTGTTGGAACATTTCTCGTCCTGATTCATTGGTCAGGCTGTTGCAGCCTGCTTCCATGACGACGAGCACCTGTCTGCCAGAGTATTGTTCTGCAGCTTGTTAAGGAAATCCTGGAAGATTTCGGGACATGTGTCGAGTTAACCGTTTTTGCGCTTGGGTTTGGCCGAGTACGATTGCGCCGATGGCGTCGTTACGAGTGGGCATGCCGTGTGTCTTGCCGGTGACATTCAGTACATTGGGAGTCGCCGGGCAAAAACGCACATCTGCATTTGGTTTCCGTAGCAAGGCCCAAAGCCAACATGCTTGCAAAATGGGATGCAGCAGTTTAAATGTCCCGCCATGTCAACGCACGAGATTACAACCCATGCGCTCAAACTGCCCCCCCAGGGCGAGGGCGCGACTGGCTGCCCAGCTCTTGGAAAGCATTGATGCGCGCCGTCAGGTCAAAATAGATGCAGTCTGGGCGCATGAGGTGGAAGCGCGCATTGACGCGCATGATGCGGGACAGGGAAAAACTGTCGCAGCGGCGGAGGTGCTGGCATACAGAGGCAAACGATGAGTGCGAGCGTGCGGTTTCTGGCTGTCGCAGCGGCGGAATACCGTGACGCGATTGATTATTATAACGCAGAGGTTGTCGGCCTGGGAGATGATTTTCGGGAAGAAGTCACCGAGGCGTTACAGCGAATCGTCAATTTCCCTGATGCATAGCAGAAACTTTCACCACGCACACGGCGGTGCCGGGTGAATCGGTTTCCATATGGATTGGTTTACCAAAAAAGGCCGGATGGCATCTTGATTGTTGCCGTGATGCACATGAAGCGTGAGCCAAATTATTGGGTGGGGCGTGGCTGAGCGGCCGCACGGTGAAGTTGACGAGTTGCGAAAGGAATACGGGTTTGTATCAGTGGGATATTAGCGTTTGTTTTTCCAGCGCCACCCCAGACGGATGGCGGCAAACATGGTGAATAATACAAAATACCAGAGGGAAACCGATCCACCGCCGCCGCCGGAGTTGTTGCCGGTGTCAGGCGACGGCGAAGTGCCGCTGTTGGTGCCGGTGGTGGTGGCTGTAGTAAGCACCAGTGTGGTGACCTGGCCGGTGGCGAGGACGATTTTGCGGATGGCGGCATTGCCGGTGTCGGCCACGTAGAGGTTGCCATTGCCATCATAGACAACGCTGGCGGGTTGGTTGAAGAGGGCATCTTGTTCGATGCCATCCCGCAGCCCGGCGGTTCCGGGTTTGCCGGCGATGGTGAGCACCTCGTCGAGATCGCCGATCATGCGGATGGTGTGGTTGCCGGTATCGGCAAAATAGAGATTATTGTCGCTGTCAGCCGCCATGCCTTGGGGTTGGTTAAGGAGTGCTTGCTGGATGGGACCGTCGGCGATACCGGTCATTCCCGCCTGCCCGGCATAAATGAGTATCGTGCCACTTTGCGCGACTGTGCGGAGGACATGATTGCCGGTGTCGGCAATGAAGAGATACCCGGCGTTGTCCACCAAGGTGTGCGTGGGCGCGGTGAACCGGGCCGCCGCACCGATACCCTCGGTGGAGCCTGATTGTCCGGCGGTTCCCGCGTAGCGAGTCACCACGCCATCGGGAGTCACGCGATGAATGGTGTTCGCGGCGGAATCGGCGACGTAGGCGTTGCCAGCGGCATCGAGCGCAATGCCCTTGGGCGCGCTGAAGCCGGTGGCAAGGGTGGTGACCGCACCATTTGTATTTATTTTTCGGATACTCCCGTTCCCGGCATCGGCAACAAAAATATCGCCCGTCTGGTTCAGGACGAGGGCGCGCGGCTGGTTGAAGCGGGCGGACGTGCCGGTGGAGTCTGTCGAGCCGGGCAGGCCGCTGGCGCCGGCAAAGGGCGAGCAGGCAAGCTGGGCGGTGATTTTCTGGATGGTGTGGCTTGCGGCATCGGCTACGTAGAGGTTGCGCGAGGCATCGAGAACGAGCGCGACGGGTTCCGTGAAATGCGCAGGGGCGACGATGAGCGTGCCGGCGGCGCTGGTTTGCGTGCCGTGGACGTTTTCAACGATGCAGCGGTAACGGTTGCCCGACATCGACGCGGTGGCGTTTTTCACGAGCAAGGAACTGGTGTGCGTGCCATCGTGATGCGTGTCGTTTGTGAGATTGACCCAGTTCGCGCCACCATCGGTGGAAACCTGCCAGCGATAGGTAGGTGCGGGGTTGCCGGTCGAGGTGACGGTGAACGTGGCGGCATGCCCCGTGGTGACGGCCTGCTGGCTGACTGGCGGCGCGGGCGGGGCCGGTGGAGCCTCGACCGTGAGCGTGGTGGCATTGCTGGTCACTGCGCCGTACGTATTCGCGGCTTCGTAACGGTATCTGCTGCCGTGCTTCTCCGGCGTCGCGTCTGTGATGACGAGGGTGGCGGTGTTCGCACCGGCATGGTGGGCATCCTCGACAAGGTAACTCCAGTTCACGCCACCGTCGGTAGAAATCTGCCAGTGGTATGCGGGGGTGGGATTGCCCTCCGCCGCAGCGGTGAGGCTGGTGCTGCCACCGACCACGACAGTCGTCGATGCATCAAGCGTGCCCAAGCCGCCGGAAACCACGCCGGCCTCCGCTGAATCGCCGCTTTGATTTTCGGCATTCAACGCGGAGACAACGTAGTAATAGGACTGCAAGCCGGTGAGGCTATCGTCGGCATGACTCGTCGTGGTGATTCCGCTGGCCACAATGGCGTAAGGGCCGCCCGCATTGGTCGCGCGTTTCACCACGTAGCTGGTCGCGCCGGCTGCGGCGTTCCACGCTAACTGGACTAGTCCGTTGTCGGCGACGGCGGCTCCGAGCCCCGCAGGCACCGATGGGCCCGGAAGCAAATACTCGATAATGGGCCGGTAACTGATGGTGGAATTCTCTCGCGTGGCGAAGCTCACCCACCGGCCTCCCGGCGCGGGCGCGCTGATGCGCAGGGAAAGGCTGCCATCTCCCGCAGCCTCGATACGAAACCGATTGGTGACATCAAAGACAATGGGGTCTCCCGCGATGCATGTGGTGCTCGTGGCAAGGATCTCACCCGATCCGCTCACCTGGTTATTCCAGTTCAAGCCGGTTTCCAACCACGAGTCATCGCTCACGAACTCGTAATTGATGACCGGATTCAGATTGTCCGCAGCTACGGGAACCAAACGCAATTGCGCGTTCAGGGCACTTGCCAGCCCGCTGACATCGAAGCGCAGGAAACTCTCGCGGGTGAGGCCCGAATTGAGAGTGGAATCGTATTTCACCTCCATGGACGGCAATGTCCCGTAATTGGAGCCCGCCGAGCCTCCATTCTTCACATAGGTGTCCGCCACGGGTGAGAGGACTCGCTGGATCAGGAGGCTCATCTCGGTGGAATCGGGGCCTTCGCCGTTTGCGTTCACTGCGGAAATCACATAGTAATAAGTCACGCCGTTGCTGACGTCCGTGTCTGTATGGCTGGTGCCGGTAATGCCTGCGGCGACGGTGATATAGGGTCCCCCGCTGTTGAGCGAGCGCTTCACGTTGTAGCCGGTGGCGCCCGCAACGGCCGCCCAGCTCACGAGCACCCGGCCATTGGCCACCACGGCGGCGGTGTGGTCATCGGGAGCGAAGGGAGGAGTGTCGGCCGATCCGAATTGCCAGGAGGCCAGCTTAAAAAGGCTGGAGCTGCTGTTGCCAGTGAACCTTAGGTAAAGATCGTGGACGCCGGTCGCGGTGGAACTGTTCACCTCGGAGGGAAAGGTTTTCCATGTGTGATCCGAGCCCGTGGAGGCCACCACGCAGGTGCCAATCAGTGTGCCGGACGGGCTATCGAGACGCAGTTCAATGTTTCCGCCCTCGGTTCCGGACGCCCTGGCGATGAATCCGGTCGCACCCGAACCGAAGTCCACGTTGCTGAACTTGATCCAGTCGCCATTCGAGATCGATTTCACGTTCAGACCGATCTCGTCATACCGCTCTGCATCGACACCACTTTGGCCGGAAAATCCTACGGCGTAAACGCGCATATACGGAGACACCTTGTAACTCGGAGGCGCCGACGGAGCGGTCACCGTCACTGTCGCGGGCACAGTGGGCCTTCCGGTCGCCGAGCCCGAACATTGAATCATCACGTCCACCGGCCCGTTGTGATTGATCGTCAGCGTGTAAACTCCGCCACTCCAAGTGTCGCTTGCCGTGCTGGGTTTATGGCTCCCTCGCTCCGTCAGGGTGAAAGAGGGTTGGCTCGTGGCACCGTTGACCTTGATCACGCTGGTTCGCAGTTGGGAATCGACCGGATGCAAAAGGTAATTGGATTCCTGCGATGTCGGGACTCCGTCCGGATAGTCCGCCCACATCTGGCTTTTGTCCGAGCGGTAGTTGTTCAGGTAAATACTGATGCTGCCGGCGTTCTCCGTCACCACGCCCAGCGTGTGAGCGGTATAGGTGAGGTCGAGGCTGGCACAGGTGTTGTATTTGAGCATCAGCACACCGTTGGCGTCCTGATCGGTGTTGATATAGGGGTTGTAGGTCAGCCATTTGTTGGCGAACCTTCCCGCGAACAAATCCCCGGTCGAATCGACCGGGAACAGGCTGTTGAACTCATTCACCTTGGCCTGCTGGGTGGGCCATCTCGAGGAGAGGGTCGAAGAGACCACAACATTGGCGGATGAAAACATCGACGTCTCATAGGCGGCATTCGAGAACAGCACGGGAATCGCGGGATAGCGGCCGGTTTTCTTGAACCATGTCCTGTTGATCTCCCTCTGGCCATCCATTTCATACAAGCCCGTGTAGAAATCGGCAGGCGGATTCACGCCGACCATGGGCACATAGGCGATCTTGGCTCGCGTCGCCACCTCGTTGGCCAAGGGAATCCGGATCGTCCCGTCGAGCACTTTCCGGAAGATGTCGGAGATCATGTTCTTGAAGGTCGGAGTCTGCTCGCCGTTGTAGTAAATGGACGAATATTCCGGCACTTCCGGCCCGTCGATCACGGCCGCGCCATGCAAAAGCATCTCCTCTACGATGGGGACGCCTTGCACCACCTCCGGGCAAGCCAACAACGTGTTATACCCATAGCCTTCCATTCGGCCAGTGGGATTTTCCACGCCGAAAACCTGCCCTCTTCCGCTCCAGCCCCAGGCAAATTGATCGAACCGCACTGCATAATTGCCCGCATGGCCCGACAAGAAAACCCCTAGCGCCCCGCTTTGGTTGTCGTAATAACCGTAGGAGTGGGTGAACTTGTTTCCGAAGATGAAGTTCGCCTTGTAGGTTTTCGTGCGATTTGCGAAGTCCTGGCTGGCCTTGAACTTTGAGATTGAATTCCAAGCCGTGTTACTGAGCGAAAAGCAATCGTTGATATACAAGTATCCGCCATATGTGTCGGCCAAGCTCAGCAGCTGGCAGTAGAAACCCAAGCGTTGCGCAAAGGATGTGTTATCAAACCCCCATGTTTGCTCGCAAAAATTGTAGCCGACCATATTCGGATACTTTTGATACAGCTTCTCGTAATTCGTGAGGTCGGTGTCCGACATGCTGTTGTCCACGCCCGAACTCGGCTGCACCATCGCCCAGATCCCGTTCTGCGCGCAGGTGTTCAGCCAAGCGTCGGCCACTTCATAGCCATCGCCATTCGCGGCCCGCATCGCAAGGTTGAGTACGACATAGGGTCGGATATCGGCCGGAATCGCATCAATGATGCGCTGTGCGTCATAGGGATATAACGCATGAATCAAATACATCGGCGTTGTCGGAGACACAGGGCGGCGCAGAGGCACTGCGCTCAGTGTCCAATTAACAAGGACGAAAAATATCAGGATAACAGGGGCTATCGCGGCAGGGGGTTTTCTCATGACGGGATTGAATGGAAATCGTTCGTGCAAATCGGAAGACCCGGCGTATTTACAAGAGTGGCAGAGGGTATTTTGTGCGGTCAAGGGCCAAGGCTTGCGAACAAGCGAAAACACGACGAGATACCGGACCGCGCAATGTTTAATATGTTCTAACTATAGACTTTAAAGGAGAAGGCCCACACTCCTCAAACCGCTCATTATCTGATAACAGTAACATGACGTTGATGCGCACGCGCTTTGGGACAGGCTTGCTTGTTTCCGTCCTATAGTGCAGGTTTGCCCAATACATGGCACTGCTTGCTAAAGGCGTTGATTATTTCGGCGAGGGGGGATTCCCCGTCACCGTGCGTCGTGTCGCGACGCTTGCGGCGGGAGCTCCGGCGCATCCGCATGATGTCACGGAGATCGAGCACTGGCACGATTTTTGCGAGCTGGTCATTGTTGTCGGCGGGCGTGGACGGCATTTGCTGGAGGGCGGAGCGTTTCACGTCTCCACGGGCGACGTGTTTGTTGTCCAGGGCGAGCAGGTCCACTGCTTTCGCGAGCGGGATGGGCTGGTTTTGTTGAATGTGATGTATGACCCCACGCGAATTCCGCTTCCGACGGGATTGCTGCGGAGGCTGCCGGGCTACAGCGCGTTGTTCATGCTGGAGCCGGCGTTTCGCAAGGCGCACCGCTTTTCCAGCCGGCTGCGGTTGAGCCGAAGCGAACTGGCCAGGGCCGAAGCGCTGGTCGAGCGGATGGAGGCTGAGTGCGGAAACGTGACGGAGGGAAAGCAAAACGTACGCGACGGCCACGAGGCGGTGTTGCTGGCGCTGCTGGTCGAATTGATGGTGTTCCTTTCGCGGCATTACGGCGCAAGCGGTTCGACGGAAAGCCGGGCGCTGCTGCGTGTGGGCGAATTGGTGAGTTTGCTGGAGCAGCGGTATCATGAGCCGTGGACGCTCGAACAGCTCGCCGCGCGCGCGGGGCTGTCGCGCACGAATTTGCTGCTGACGTTCCGGCGGGCCACGGGGCAGTCGCCCATCGATTTCATCATCGGCCTGCGGGTCGCGGCGGCGCGGCGGCTGCTGCGCCAGACCACGCTGGATATCACCGACATCGCGCTGGAGTGTGGCTACGCGGACAGCAATTATTTCGCGCGGCAATTCCACCAGGTGCAGGGCCTCACGCCATCGGCGTATCGGAGGCAGGAAAGAAGTTCCAGATAAGAAGAAGTGATAAGAAAGGATGCGGGCGCTTCGCGCCGGTGACTTCATTTTGATACTTGTCACTTGCCACTTATTCTTTCTCTACCCTATCCTATCGTGCTAATGATGACGGAAAGATGTCTTTTTGTGAAAGCAAATCCCCGGCGCGCCCGGCTATAATGGGCGCTCATTCAGGAGAAATGCCGCCCGTGTTTCTCCCGTTTATCAACCTCCCAAAATTCATCCCGACTTATGAGCACGCACCTCACCACCGGCAGCCGCGAGTATTTTCCCGGCATCGGCCCCATCGCCTACGAAGGGCCGCAGAGTGTCAATCCGCTCGCCTTTCGTTATTATGACGAGAAGCGCGTCGTCGCAGGCCGTCCGCTGGGCGGGTTGCTGCGCTTCGCTGTCGCCTACTGGCACAGCTTCTGCGCGAACGGCACCGATCCCTTCGGCGCGCCGACACGGCCCATGCCGTGGCTTGCCGCCTCCGATCCCGTGCAGCGCGCCCGCGACAAGATGGACGCGGCCTTCGAGTTCATCACCAAGCTCGGCGCGCCGTATTATTGTTTCCACGACGCCGACCTGGTTGACGAGGCACCCACGCTCGCCGAGTCCGAAGAACGCCTTCAAGCCATCGTTGACTATGCAAAGGAAAAGCAGGCGGCCTCCGGCGTGAAACTGCTCTGGGGCACGGCCAATCTATTCAGTAATCCGCGCTACATGAACGGCGCGGCGACCAACCCGGAATTTCCGATCCTCGCCCGCGCCGGCGCGCAGCTCAAGTCGGCCATCGACGCCACCATCGCGCTCGGCGGCGAGAACTATGTTTTCTGGGGCGGTCGCGAGGGCTACATGTCGCTCCTGAACACCGACATGAAACGCGAGCGCGAACATTTCGCGCGTTTCCTCACCATCGCCCGCGACTACGCCCGCGCCCAAGGCTTCAAGGGCAAGTTCTTCATTGAGCCAAAGCCCTGCGAACCGACCAAGCATCAATACGACTATGACTCCGCGACCGTGATCGGCTTCCTGCGCGAGTTCGGCCTGCTCGGCGATTTCCAGCTCAACATCGAGGTCAACCACGCCACGCTCGCCGGGCACACCTTCCCGCACGAGTTGCAAGTCGCCGCCGACGCGGGCGTGCTCGGCAGCATCGACGCCAACCGCGGCGATCCGCAGAACGGCTGGGACACCGACCAGTTCCCCATCGACCCGGTCGAGCTCACGGAGGCGATGTCCATCATTCTGCAAGCGGGCGGATTCAAGGACGGAGGCATCAATTTCGATGCGAAGATTCGCCGTAACTCGACCGACATCGAGGATCTTTTTATCGCGCACATCGCCGGCATGGACGCCTTTGCCCGCGCCGCCATCGCCGCCGAAAAGCTCCTCAACGAGTCACCGCTCCCCGCGATGAAAAAACAACGCTACGCCACGTTCGACACCGGCGCCGGACGCGACTACGAACAGGGCAAGCTCTCTCTGGCCGACCTGCACCGCATCGCGCGCGAGCAGGGCGAGGTCGCGCCCCGCAGCGGCAAGCAGGAGCTTTGCGAAAGCATTCTGCTGCGTTATATATAATCCAGCCATAATATACATCCCCTGCCGCCCGGAAACGATTCGCGGGCGGCTTTATTATATAATCACCATGTCCCTCTACATCGGCATCGACTCCGGAACCCAAAGCACAAAAGGCATTGCGCTCGACCTGGACAGCGGCGCGGTGCTCGCGGAGGCGCGCGCGCCGCACGCGCTCATCACCGGCCTGCCCGCCGGCCACATGGAACAGCATCCGCAGGACTGGGCGGCGGCACTCGACCATGTCCTCGAAGGCATGTCCGCCCAACTCACCGCCGATCAGCGCACCCGCGTGCGCGGCATCGGCATATCGGGCCAGCAGCACGGCTTTGTCCCGCTCGACGCGGGTGGCGCGGTGATCCGCCCCGCGAAGCTCTGGTGCGACACGAGCACGGCCCGCGAATGCGATTTGCTCACGAAAAAACTCGGCGGCGCAAAGGCTGTCCTGCGCAAAACCGGCCTGCCCTTTCTGCCGGGCTACACCGCGCCGAAAATTTTCTGGCTGAAACGGCACGAGCCGCGCAACTACCGCCGCCTGCGCCACGTGCTGCTTCCGCACGATTATTTGAATTTTCACCTCACCGGAAACTATTTTATGGAACACGGCGACGCCTCCGGCACCGCGCTCATGGACGTGCGCCGCCGCGCATGGTCGCCCGCCGCCATCGCCGCCATTGACAAAAATCTCGCCGATTTTCTGCCGCCGCTCTCCGCCTCGCACGAGGCAGCCGGTGTGCTGCGCCCCGAACTGGCGCGGCGTTTTGGTTTTTCCAGCGACGTGATCGTCAGCGCGGGCGGCGGCGACAACATGATGGGGGCCATCGGCACCGGCAACGTCGCGCCCGGCGTCGTCACGGCCAGCTTTGGCACAAGCGGCACGATCTATGCCCGCGCGGCGAAGCCGGTCGTTGACCCGGACGGCGAGATCGCCGCCTTCTGCTCGTCCGACGGCGGCTGGCTGCCGCTGCTTTGCACGATGAACGTGACCACTGTCACCGAGCATGTCCGCGCGCTGTTCAACCAGGATCACGCCGCGATGGACCGCGCCGTCGCCGGCACGCGGCCCGGTGCGGACGGACTGCTGCTGCTCCCCTATCTCGCGGGCGAGCGCACACCCAACGTCCCGGATGGCGCCGGTGTTCTCTTCGGGCTCAATGCCGCCAATTTCAGCGCGTCCCACTTTGCCCGCGCCGCGATGGAAGGCGCGACGCTCGGCATGAACTACGGCTTACGCCGCCTCGCTGCGCTCGGCGTGAAAGCGCGCGAAATCCGCGTGACCGGCGGCGGCGCGAAAACCGCTGTCTGGCGGCAAATCATGGCCGATGTTTTCGGCGTGCCCGTCGTCGCGATGAAGGAGGACGAAGGGGCCGCGCTCGGCGGCGCACTCCAAGCCGCCTGGTGCCACGCCATTCGCGAAGGCCGCATCAAAACCAAGCTCTCCGACTTGGCCGCCCGCATCGTCGCCGTGGACGAAACCACGCGCACGCTGCCGGACAAAAAACACGCCGCACGCTACCGCAAGTTACAAACCTTGCAAGACCAACTCGGCGCTGCGATGCGCCCGCTTTTCACCGCTCGCGCCGTCGGATAGTCCGCATCAATCCCGCCGCGAGGGGCACGAGGCGCCTTCGAACCACGTGCCCTCGACGAAGGTCGTCGTGGGGATTTCCGGGATACCGTATTTGTTTTGCTGGAGCTGGCCCGCGACGAGCTCTACGGCGAGTGCGCCGACCGTCTCATGGTTTTGCCGTACGCCCGCGACTTTGCCGGGCTGCCCTTCCAGAAAAATATCAACAAAGGCAACATCGCGCGGCACGGAGAGTTTGAGCTGGGCGAAGAGCGGCTGCACAAACTCGGCCTTGCTGATGATCACCTCCGGACGGTGTTTTTTCAGCCAGTCGCAAAAAGGGATTTTGTTCGGCAACAGATACGGTGGTATGCGGTCGCGCACGGCGTGGAATTGCTGCTCCCATGTATATCCAGCCTGCCAGCGGTGATCGACCGTGATGTCCCAGCCCTCGTCCATCACCATGCCGACGCGCCGGTAGCCGGCCTCGCGCACTTTTTGCATGGCGAGGCGGATAATCTGAAACTGGTTGTTGGTCACGTTGTGCAATTCGGGGTGATGCGGAAAATAATCAATCTTGATGGCGGCGAAACGCGACCAGTCGAATTGCAGCGTGACGTCGATCTCGCGCACGTGCGAGGCGAGGATAATACCGTTGATACCGCGGTTTTGGAGAATGCTGTTAAGACGATCGTGCGTCATGCCCTCCTCGCGCAGCCAGAAATGGGCGAGCTTGTAGCCGAGTTCCTGGGCTTTCGCGAGCGCGCCGGCGTAAAAATCCGGGTGCGCAGTCACTTTTTGCCAGCCGTAGCGCGTATTCCAATTGGTCACGTAGGCCAGCGTGGGCGGATTTTTGTGCGACATGATATTGCGCCTATACGCAACGAGTGCCTGCATTAGTGGGTCATGCACATACCCCAATTTTTTCGCAATGGCCTGAAGGCGCTCGCGCGTCTTGGCGGGCAGGCGCGGGTGGTTGCGCAGGGCCATTGAAACGGTGGTGACGTGGACGCCCGCCTTGCGAGCGACATCGGCGAGGGTTATGCGATGATTTGACATGGGGCGGCGATTGATGCGCGTCCATATAGCACCAAGGGCCGGCCCGATTTTCAAGTCTCATAATAGAATCACGCCTCCAAAAAAGAAAATTTCATGATCGATTCTAATGTTAGTATTCGACAGGAATTGCCTTGGTTGAAACAAGCGTCTTGGCTGCCCAAGCAGGCTGCGTTGTGCCAGTATTCGCCTTCGCGGCTCCGAAATCTCGCCCTCCCATAACAACCCCTATTTTGAATCCCATGGATTCCCAAACCCCGAAACTATCCTTCGTTGAGAAAGCCGGCTATAGCGCAGGCGATGCGGCGGCAAATTTCGTCTTTATGACGATGGTGCTGTTTCAGCTTAATTTTTATACCGATATTTTCGGCCTGAGCGCCGGCGCGGCCGCCGCCATCCTCCTGTGGCCGCGTTTGTGGGACGCCATTTTCGATCCGATCATGGGCATCCTCGCCGACCGCACGAAGACGCGATGGGGCAAGTTCCGCCCGTGGATATTGTGGACGTCGATCCCGTGGGCCGTGTGCATGGTGCTCGCCTACACCACGCCCGACGGCTGGAGCACCGCCGCCATGATTGCTTACGCCGGCATCACCAACACAATTTTGATGACGCTCTACTCGATGAACAACATGCCTTACTCGGCGTTGGGTGGCGTCATGACGGCGGACTTGCACGAGCGCACAAAGCTCAATTCCTACCGTTTCGTCTCCGTCAACATCGCGCAGTTCATCGTCGGCGGCCTCACACTGCCGCTTGTCGCCAAGTTCGCCGCGGCCTCGGGCGGCGACCGCCAGCATGGCTGGCAAATGGTCATGTTGCTCTGGGCGGTATTGTGCCTCGTGTTGTTTTTCATAACCTTCCTCACCACACGCGAACGCATCGCGCCGGTGAGCGAGGTGAAGTCGTCGCCAAAACAGGATTTTCTGGATTTGCTCAAAAACCGCCCGTGGATCGCGCTGGTTATATATACCGTTTTTAATTTCGCGATGCTCACTTATCGCGGCGGCGCGCATTATAATTATTATCACCACTACGCCGACAAGGCCGCGATATTCGACTTCGTGGCGATGTTCGGGCTGACCACGCCGGAACTCGCGTCGCAGGGCGGGCTGCTTGAATTTCTCGGCTACGTCGTGCACGGCACGCGCGAGACCGCCGCGAGCTCCAACGCCGCCGATGTGTTCAACAGCATCATCAACATGGCGGGCACGGCCACGACGATCATCGTAATCATCCTCTCGACCGGCCTCTCGAAACGATTCGGCAAGAAAGCCGTGATCGCGACCGGTTTCGGCCTGTCTGCGCTGAATGCCTTCGCCCTCTACCTGCTGCCGCCGACCGCGACATTCGGCATGTTGGCACTCGCGATTACGGGCTCCATTTTTTATGCGCCGACCATCGCGGTGGCTTGGGCGATGTATGCCGACGCCGCCGATTATTCCGAATGGCAAACCGGGCGGCGCTTCACCGGCATGGTGTTTGCGACCATCGGCTTTTCGCTGAAAACGGGCCTCGCGCTCGGCTCCGCGTGTTTCCTCTGGATAATGGAGGGTCTGTGGAATTACGACACGCACGCATCGAGCGCGCCGAATGCGATCAGCGGTTACCATGTGTCGAGCAGTGTCATGGTCGGGTTGCTATATATTGGCGGCATGCTCGCCATCGCCGCGTGCAGTTTGAACAAAACCACCACGCTCAAAATGTCCGCCGAACTCGCCGAGCGCCGAGCAAAGGCGAATATTGCGGTATAAGTCACGCTATAGCGGGCAGTTAAACCAGTCAGCCGATTCGAGGGTGTTTTCAATGCTGCTCTCGTAAACGCCATTCCGCTCTTTTCTCAATCTTTGCCAGTCAAACTCTGGCACAAAGGCATGCTGCACCGCGTGGCTTTTCCTCACTGGGTCGGCGGCCACGAAATTAAACGATCGGGCATATATATTGTCGTAGGACTTGTCGGCGCCGTGAAATACGATGCCGGCAAGACTTCCTTGCAGCACGTCGCGCCCGCGCGCCCGCACTTCGATTGTGCCATCGGCGAATTCGTCGACGGGAAGCCAAACGACTTCATCTTCCTTGCTCCCGGGAAATGTGAACAAATCGATGCCTGATCTCCGTCTTCACCGCGAATTCTCAATTGATGGGCAATAGACGGCCTGTGTCATGCAAGTCTGCCAAATCCAGCGTAAGGGACGCCCGTTCATTACCGCGGCCATATGGTCGCAAACAGAAGGAGGAGTGTGCTTCGCCTCGCAACGACATGTTGCTTTCGGGCGGGCGTCGAAACAATGCGGGAATTCACATTCATGATTTATGGCTTCCTTTCGAAGATCGCCACGCGAGCGCACCGCCGATGTGCCGAGCATGGCGATCTTCGTGGCTTCATGTGCGGTTGGTTTTGCGGCGCTTTGGAGCCCCGCCGAAAAACTTTCCCTCGCCGGCCCAGTCACTGGCTTTCACATCTTCGAAAAGCACGTAGATGTATTTTGCATCGGTGCCGGTGTTGCGGACGATGCTGTCAGTGATTTCGGCGGCCACCCTGGCCTTTTGTTTGTGGGTTTTGCCTATGAACCAGGCAACTCTTACGACGGACATAGGGATACTCCTTGGGTTGAGTTGACTAAACAAATCACACGCGGAAAACATCCGCAGGGCCTGCGGGACGACCACGGCCCTTCTCTATCACTCCGGGTAAATCCGGAGGTTGGAAAAATAGCCTTCCGTCCCCACATCGACCCACAGTCCGATTGCGCCCGATGAATCCGGGCCGTGCTTGAGGTCGTTGACGACCAGCACCGGATATTCACCGCCGTTCAGATACAGCTTCGCCTTGTCGTCCCGCACCACGATCTTGATCGCGATCCATTCGTTCAGCGTCATGTCCGCGTAGGACTCGTATTGTCCCGGTGCCTCCTTCCTGAGCCGGTCAAACTTGAAGTTGGGATAAGAAAAATACTGCGTGGAGCGATTGCGCCTCAACTGATCATCCGCCCGGGCGTTGGTGGGACGCACATAGAAACTCTCGAACCGGGAGTTGTCTTCGTTGATGCGAAAGGCGACGCCGATAAAGCCGCGAGCGAAGTCCGGGGCGTCCTTGAGCAGCTTGCTCATGACCTTGACCTCGATCGTGCCGTTCCGGAATTCCCTTCCGGCAAGTTTGACGAAAGTGGGCTCGTCGAAGGCCGTGATCGCCGGGTCCTTCGTGACGACAAGGACGGGCTTCCCGGAGATCTCTCCCGGCTTCATTGCCACATGGATGGCTTTCGTGGTCGCGTTCGATAGGTCGATGGCTTGGTTTTCCGCAAAGGTTGGAATCGAGAATGCGAGGAGAGTGGCGAGGAGGAGTGATACTTTCATGAAATGGATGGGGTTGGTTGTCGGGAGGTCCCGCCGCGCGGAGCGAGGCAGGATCGGGTGATGGGGGGCATTCGGTCTCTTTCGAGGGGGCGGAGCGGTGTCTGCGGATGTGGCCGGCTCAGGCTTCAGGGCGCGGGAGCCGGTAGTTTGGGCGATTCCGGCATGGTCGCGCGGTAGCCCTCGACATCGCTCAGCAGCAAGCGCGCCTGCGTGCCCCAGCCGCCGATCAGCACGTCGGTCTTGCCGTCCCCGTCGAGATTGCCCGTGCTCGTGCTCCAGCTTCGCCCGACCGTGATTCCCGGCACGACGTCCAGCGTCACGTCGGTGAAGTGACCCTTGCCGTCGTTTCGCCACGCGCGGAGCTGAAGCGGGACGAAGCCGGGCACCTGGACGGCGCCAACCAGCAGATCCAGCGCGCCGTCGCCATCGAAGTCCACGACGGTTCCGGCCCAGCTCGAAAAGGTGTGCGCCGGGAGCCGCGTGGCGGTCTCGTCGACGAAGCGTCCCTTTCCGTCGTTGATGAGCAGCCGCGTCTGTGGATCCTTGTCCCATTTTCCGACGTTGCTGGTGATGTTGAAGAAGAAGAGGTCCTTCAGCCCGTCGCCGTTGGCGTCGAACACATGGACCTCTGTCGTTTCCATTGGCACGCGCAGGTCCAGCCGGTCCGACGCGTCGGTGAAGCGTGCCGCGCCGTCGTTGATCAACAGGCGATTGGGCTGGGTCGGGCTGCCGATGACGATGTCGAGATCGCCGTCTCCGTCCATGTCGGCCAAGGCCATGCCTCCAGTTTGGTCGTCCGAGCCGGGCAGGGTGTCGCTGGCGTCGTGGAAATGCCCCGGTCGTGCCGGATCGTTGAGGAACAGGAGGTTGCGGGCCGCGATGACCTCGCCGCCATGCCCCTGCTCGCCGGTGCTGCCGATGAATATGTCCGGGAGGCTGTCCCTGTTCAGGTCCCCCACCGCCAGGGCGTTGCCCTGGCTGGAGCGTGGCAGGCGGTCGCTGACATCGGTGAAGCCGCCGCGTCCGTCACCGAAATAGAGCTGGTGGACCTCGTCCTCTTCCGCCACGAAAACCACGTCGATGTTGCCGTCGCCATTGAAGTCGGCCGCTCTTACATGCTCGTTGTCATGCATGATGTTGCCGAAGGCGCCGGGCACATACCTCATCCTGCCCTTGCCCTCGTTCAGATAAAGGCGGTTGACGCCGTATTCGACCGCGATGACGGCATCGAGATCGCCGTCATTGTCGACATCGACGAGCACCGAATCGAGCGCGTTGAGTTTGGGCGCGAGCGGAACGTGGGTGGCAGTCGCATCGTAGAACACGGACGTGGGAAAGTCCGGCCTCGAGAAGAAAGCGTGATCGGAAGGATGGGGGGGAGGCGCCTCCTGAGCGATCATCGGCGCAGCCACGAATGCGGAAGCCAGCAAGGTCAGGCCAAGCGGTGTGCGGTGCTTCATTTGTTTTCCTCTGTTTTCATGTTTCCACGATCCCCACGGCCGCGCGTCATTGACGACTATTGTCGGACGGTTTGTCATCTCTACCGCGAAACCCGGCGCGCGTCAAACTACTTGTCGCGTGATTCATGCAGCCAACGACGCAGGCTTGGGCCTGCAACGCTTCGAGCGATGGGATGAATGACGTGGTTCAAGAACGTAAGGTGCTCGGTGCGGGGTTCACTCGGTCTCTTTCGAGGGGGCGGAGCGGTGTCGTCGGGCGATCAGGGTGAGTGCCGCTGCGCCGACGACGGCGATGAGGGCGATGACCGATGCCCCGATGTAGGCGTCTTGGATGCCGGAGGCGATGCCGCTTTCTGGACCAGCTCTGGTGGAGCCGATCGTCATGAGCGTGACGAGTGTCGCCGTGCCGGCGGCGCCGGCGAGCTGCTGCACGGTCGAGAAAGTCGCGCTGCCGTGGGAGTAGAGCGCAGCGGGGAGCGGGCTGAGTGCCGAGGTCATCAGCGGCGTGAAGAGGAAGGCCAGGGCGATGTGCATCACGGTGAACATGGCCATCGCCAGCAGCGGGGAACCGCCCTGCGAGAGCGTCAGCGCGAAGACCACTTGCGACAGTGCGAGGAGGACTGCCCCAGGCACGACGAGCGGGCCGGGACCGAGCCGGTCGTACAGACGTCCGACGACGGGTGAGAGCACCGCCAGAATGAGGCCGCCTGGCAGCAGCAGCAAGCCCGTGGCGAGTGGGCTGACGCCCAGTTCATTCTGCAGGTAGAGCGGGAGCACGGTGAGCGTGCCGAACAGGGTCATCGCCACCAGGGCTGTGACGATGATCGCGGCCGTGAACTGAGGTGTGCGGAACGTGCGCAGATCCATCAGTGCGAGGTCGTGGCGGGCGAGGCGTCGTTGCCGCAGGACGAACACCAGCAGGAAGGCGGTGCCGGTGACAAGCGGGACCCATGGGTCGATGGGCGCCTGCCCGTGTGCGGACTCACCGATGCTCGCGAGTCCGAACACGATGCCGCCGAATGCGAGAGCAGAGAGGATGACTGAGAGCACGTCGATGGGGATGTGGCGGGTCTGGGTCACGTTGCGCAGTCGGAAGATGCCTATAAGGAGCGTCGCTGCCGCGATCGGTAGTACCGTCCAGAACAGGAAGGGCCAGTCCAGTACGCTGAGCACCGCACCCGACACTGGGGGGCCGAGCGCGGGCGCGGCCGCAGTCACGATCGAGATCGTGCCCATGATCGTGCCGCGTCGTCGTGCGGGCACCGTGTGCAGCACTGCCGTCATGAGCAGGGGCATCATGACGCCCGCTCCGGACGCCTGCACGATACGTCCGGTCAGGAGCATGGCGAAGCCCGGGGAGAGGGCCGCGATCAGGGTGCCGATGGTGAACAGCGACATGGCGGTGATGAACAGCTGGCGAACGGTGAAGCGCTGCAGCAGAAAGCCCGTGATCGGGATCACGATCGCTATCGTGAGCAGGTAGGCGGTCGTGAGCCACTGGGCTGTCGCAGCGGTGATGCCGAGGTCGACGATGAGGCTCGCCAGAGCCACGTTCATGATGGTCTCGCTGAGCGTGACCACGAACGCTGAGACCACCAGGACACCCAGCACGAGCGGCGTGCCAGGTGCGAGGCGGGTTGCCGGTAATTTGCTTTTTGGGGTAGCCCCCTGAAGAGAATCGAGAGTCGGTGTGTTCAGTGTCGTTCTTTTCACAAATTTCATCTTACCGGAGCATGGCTTCCCGCCCCACCGTGCCAAGATCGGAGATCCGGCGGGGGATGATTTGCCAGCCTTTCAGTATCCGAGAATAAGAACGCGGTCGTCGCCGAGCGGGATTTCCAAGGGTTGCCACAACGGCTCTGGTCAGCCCCGTCAGGATCGGATTCCAAGGATTTCCGCCGACGGTTGAACCAGTCGAGATCTGGTTCGTCGTCGGGAATCCATTCTTTGGCCTTCCTCATCGGATAAACTCAGCCGACGGGTGAGAACGTGAAGCCGACTTCGCCGCCGTGGCCCTTCGCATAGGCCAGTTGGATCCCCAGTTCGGCGAGGGGTTCGAGATAGCGCGCATTCGTGAGCGCGCCGGTGTCGAACGCGCTGAAGCCGGCATCCTTCGCCAGTTGCACGACCTCGGCGTTGGCCGCGGCATGATTGCCGGCGACCAGAACCGATGGAAGCGACTTCGCGCCCGCAACCGCCTTCGCGAGCACTTGGGCGAGAACCGTGTTGAACGCTTTGACGACATGCGCCTGCGGGAAGGCGGCCTGCACGGCCTCGCCCGCTGATGTCGTGTGACCGATGGTCAGGGCCATAGAGTCGGCCGTGAGCGGATTGGTGACATCGATGAGGGTCTTTCCGGCGAGGCTGCCGATCTTGGCGGCAATCGCGGCGACCTCGGAAAACGGCACCGCGAGGATGACGATGTCGGCGGACTTGGCGGCCTGAGCGTAGTCCGTGACGGTGATGTCCGGGAGCTTACTGCGGGTCTGCTCCGGATTGCGCGAACCCAGGGTGACGTTGTGCCTGGAGGCAAAGAGGCGGGCCAGATTGGCGCCGATGTTGCCCGAACCGATGATGGCGATGTTTTTCATGGCCCTCAGTATGCCACATCCGAGCTGGTTTTGAGAAAGACTATGATTCTTGCCTCAGCATAACCTGAAGGCATGCTCGGCGGGTATGGAATTGCGCCATCTCCGTTATTTTGTGGCCGTCGCGAAGGAAGAGAATGTGTCGCGCGCGGCCCTGAAGCTTCACGTCTCGCAGCCAGCGCTGAGCCGGCAGATTCGGGATCTGGAGGACGAGATCGGCTTTCTCCTTCTGGAGCGGAGCGCGAAATCGGTGCGTCTGACCGAAGCGGGGCGAACCTTTCTCGTCGAGTCGCAGGCGGTGTTGCGGCGGGCCGACGAGGCCGTCAAAGCAGCTCGGGCCGTCGCCTCCGGACAGCGCGAGGAGCTGAACGTGGGTTACGCTCCGATGCCTACGGTGAGGTTCCTGCCGCCAGCCCTGCGCGCGTTCCGGAAGCAATTCGCGGGCGTCCGGGTAAAGCTGTATGACCTCTCGCCGGAGGAAATGCTGACCGGCCTGCACGAAGGCAGACTGCAACTCGCCTTTCTCGTTCGTCCGACCCGCGCCATGCTGCGCGGTTTGCATTTCGAGGAGTTTGGCCTGGATCACATGCGACTCGCGGTCGGCAAAAGTCATCCATTGGCCAAGCTCCGCTCGGTTTCAGCGAAGCAGCTCAAAAACCAATTACTGGTGGCGTATAGCCGGAAAGAGTATCCTGAGTATCACGCCTACCTCGAAGTCTTGTTCGGAGGGGACAAGGCCCGTCCGCCCATCGTTGAGGAACACGACGACGGAGTCGGCTTGGTGACGGCGCTGGAGACAGTCTCGAGCGTCGCGATCCTGCCGCAAAGCCTGCAGTTCACGACGGGGGCGCGAATCAAACTCATCCCCATCGTTCTTTCCCCCTCTCCGCTGGTGGTGGGCGTGGCTTGGGTGCCGTCTCGAATCACGCCTGCGGCCGAACGGTTTTTGCAGGTCACGCGGGATTCCGCGAAGGGATCTTAAAAGCGGCGGCGCTTTATTGGCAACCCGCGTTGAGGCATTGCGCTGCGCCTCGATCTCGCGGTGCGCAAGGCGGAGCAGACTTGCCCGTCATTGCGGGGACGCCGGATCACCCCGCACACGTGGCGGCACTCGACTGCGATGCACCTGCGCCAAGCCGGCGTGCCGCTGGAAGTCATTGCCCTGTGGCCTCGACGACTCTCTTTCCCGGAGGCCCAATAATTATCCCAAGCCCATATCGGATAGCAGCACAGTTTTCGCTCCACTGCGGAGACCGCACCGCCGCCTGCTTGGCATAATCAGGCGCTCAGCATCAACTCGGCTCGTTGCTTTCGTTCACTTTGTCCTGTAGTTACTTTTTCTTTTGGCCCAGCTTGTCGAGCAGATACAGCCGATTCATCAGGCTGAGTTCAGCCGCGGCGTCGGGACCCGTAGCAATGCCTTGGCCGAAGACAATGGCTTTCATGGTT
Organism: Termitidicoccus mucosus; assembly: GCF_038725785.1. Lineage (GTDB taxonomy): Bacteria > Verrucomicrobiota > Verrucomicrobiia > Opitutales > Opitutaceae > Termitidicoccus > Termitidicoccus mucosus. Next base: position 5,581,792 of record NZ_CP109796.1, on the reverse strand, counting down.
TTCAGGTTGTGCATCAGAACGATGGCCATATTTTTCGCATCTCCCATCGGCAAGTCAGGCGCACAAAGCAGCAAGGTTTTGACCAGGCGATTGTGCACGATTTCGGGAAACTTCAGGCGCCGAGTCCATTCGGCATGCGCTTCCAAGACCGAGAACAGGGCCTTGGTTTCCCCCTGAAGATTAACCATTAAATTAAGGATGCGATCGGCAAGCTCCTCAATGGACACGCTCGCCGCCGTTTCATCGATGACATCAAAGGCTTTGTTGATGAGAACGGCGTAACGGTCGAGCAGCGCATTGGCTAAGGTCTCTTTATTAGGGAAGAACCGATAAAGCGAGCCGATGGGCGATTTGGCGCGCGCCGCGATTTCAGCCATCGTTGCGGCATCGTATCCCTTCTCCGCGATTACCCCTGCGGCGGCTTCAAGCAAGGCCCCAACCCGGGCCTTCCCATGGCTACGCTGAGGAATAATTGCGCCCCGTCTTTTTCCATTTGCCTTATTAGAGGACATGCTCGATTTTCTGGTTATGCGAGGACATGCTCAAATAAGAGCCTGTCGCTCAGGAACAGAAACAACACCACCGAGAAAGGATGCAAAGATGAAATATCGCCCGTTAGTAATACTTAGTTAAGTTCAAGACGAATCATTAAAGCATGCCAGGCACCACGGACATCGGCCCGCCATTCTGATCAGGCTGGCTTGGAGCAGGCGGCGCATCATCGGCAAGCTCACCGCGGAAGTTTTTTTTAGCGCGGGCTTGCTCGCTGCGCAGGAAACAGAAGGCGAGCGAGACGAGGGTAACATGATGGTGCCAGCCGAGCCAGCCGCGGCCCTCGAAGTGATCGAGCCCGAGTTCGTCTTTGAGCTCACGGTAGTCCTGCTCGATCCTCCACCGACCTCGGGCGGCGTGGGCCGCCGAACGCAGCGAGGGGGCCGAATCGTTCGCCGGGCGCCAGAGCAGCCAGTAGTCGCAAGGTTGCGCTTGATCCTTCGGCCATTGGATCAACAGCCACTCCCGCACTCTGGCCGGAGGCGCCTTGGTGCTCACTGCGCAGCCACGCACCCCGCAGCGGGCGAGCTGCGCGCCCTTGGTGCCGGCGCGCCACGTTACGGTGCGCCAGGTCGGTGGCGGCAACCCGCCGGCCACCGCGAGCAACGAGCGCACCGCGGGCATGTCCGCCAAGGGAGGATGGCGCCAGGGTCGTCCTTTCTTCCCTGTCCTTGGTGGCAGCGGCACGGACGGCTCCTCCAGCCAAACCACACTGCTGGGTTCCACCGCCACCGCATAACTCAGCTTGCGGGCCCGCAGCGCCGCACGAAACTCAAAGTCATTCCCATAAGCGGAGTCGGCCAAAACGGTGCCGCCGGGCAACGACCAGGCCTGCGCCTGGTCGATCAACTCCAGCGCCAGTGCCTGCTTCGTGCGATGGACCGCCTCCGGGGGAATGCGCGCCTGCCTTCGCCGGGCAGGGTCGGCCGTCCATTCCTGCGGCAAAAACAGCCGCCAGCTCACCGGGTGGCTCACCTCGTTTTGACTCCAGTGCAGGCTCACCGCCACCTGGCAGTTGGCGATCTTCCCCTGCGCCCCGCAGTATTGCCGGGCTACGCCCACCGACTGTTTCCCGGCTTTGGGAAACGAAGTTTCGTCGATCACCCAATACACCGGCCCGGCCCCGTCATCGGCCAGTCGGCGGGCCAAACGCCGCTGGATCTCTGTCACCTCCCACGGACTTTGATTGAGGAACTGGTTCAACGCCTGTTCGTCCGCCCCGGCAATCCGCTCCGCTATCGGTTGCACCGACTTGCGCTGCCCGTCCAACAGCAGGCCCTGGATATACACCTGCGCCCAGTGCCGCCGTTCGCTCCTGCCCATCGGCTCGACCAGATCATGCAAGAACCGCTCGAGCCGCCTGCTCACTCCCGACAGTTGCTTTTCAGTCATCCCCTCGGCCTGCCAAAATCGCCCAAAAAGGCAACCCTTTACTTAACTAAGTATTACTACAACCGCTGGTCGAAAACGCGCTAAAGCACGGCCTCAGTCCGCAACTTGGCCCCGGGCATCTCTGGATAACAGCCAGGCGGGATAATGGGCGCTTGTGGATTTCGATCGAGGACGACGGGGTGGGCCTGCCCCCGGGTTTATCGCGGACGGAAGGTATGAGCAGGCAACCGGTCGCGTCGGGCGTTGGTCTCGATAATGTGCGCCGTCGCCTGGAAACGCGGTAGTGTGCCGAGAGTTCAGCAAAAAGACGGATCATGGTAGGAGGTTTGGTGCTTAAGCCAAAAACCACCAATGAAGGAAAAGACCACGATCCGTCCGACCAAGGACATGACACAAACGACCATTACGCGCGAGCAATTGCTGGCGCTTTTACAGGGCGACGAGGCGTTGCGCGCTTTGTTGCAGACCACGGTGCAGGAAGTGCTCGAGGCCGAGATGGACGAAGCGCTCGGCGCGGGCAAAGGCGAGCGCACGGGCGAACGTCGCGGCTATCGCAGTGGTTACTACGGCCGCAAACTGACGACGCGGGTGGGCACGCTGGAGCTGCGGGTGCCACAGGACCGCGGGGGCCTGTTTCGCACCGAGGTATTCGCGCGCTATCAGCGCAGCGAAAAAGCGCTGCTGCTGGCCTTGGCCGAGATGTATGTGCAGGGCGTGTCCACCCGCAAAGTCCGTGCGGTGACCGAGGAGCTCTGCGGGCACGGCTTCAGCGCCAGCGCGGTCTCGTCGGTGACGGTGCAACTCGATGCCGAGCTGGAGGGCTTCATGCGCCGGCCACTGACCGAGGAATACGCCTACCTGATCCTTGACGCGCGCTACGAACGCGTGCGCGAAGCCGGCGTGATCCGCAGCCGCGCGGTCCTGGTGGCGATCGGAATCGACCGGGAAGGTCGCCGCCAGGTTCTGGCGGTGGAACTGGCCAACCGCGAGAGCACGAGTGCGTGGCGCGACTTCCTGATCGGTTTGAAACAACGCGGCCTGGCGGGCGTGCACCTGGTCGTTACGGACGATCACGAGGGCCTGAGGAAAGCGGTCGCTGAAGTCCTCCCCGCCGCCCTGTGGCAGCGTTGCTACGTCCACTTCCTGCGCAACGCGCTCGACCACCTCCCGCGCTCGGCCGACCGCGCCTGCTTGCAGGAACTGCGCTGGCTCTACGACCGGCGCGACGCCACGGAAGCGCGCACCGATCTGTGCGCCTGGCTCGCCCGCTGGCAGGACAAACATCCGAAACTGTGCCTGTGGGTCGAAGCCAACATTGAGGAAACGTTCACCTATTACCGGCTGCCGCCGGCCCACCACAAGCACCTCAAATCGACCAACCTGCTCGAACGGCTCAACCAGGAGTTCAAACGCCGCACCCACATCGTGCGCATCTTCACCGACGAACCCTGCTGCCTGCGCTTGATCCGCGCCCTTGCGGTGGAGACCCACGAGGAATGGATCGATGCCAGCCGCTACCTCAACATGGAGCCCCTGCGCGAACTGCTCAAAAAGAACCTGCCCGAACCAAAGGCCGCCTGACTTAATCCAGAGGGGGGAAGGGGCTGGCGCCCCTTCCCCTCCACCCCATCCCAAAAATACTTTTTAACTCACCAATCCACCAATCCATCCTCCCCTTTTGCTGAACTTGACGGACACAACTGGAAACGCTCTATCAAGAACAAGCTGGATTGGTTCTGGAGCCGCGTCCGCCTGTCGGCACGCGAGCCATGATTTTCCTGCCGTTGCTCACGGAGGGTGTGAAATGAAAGTCCTCGTTGCCAACGATGAGTCCTCCGCGCGTTCGAGACTGATTCGCTTGCTGAGCAAGGAAGCCGACCTGGAAGTTATCGGTCAGGCCGCCAATGGATTGGAAACAGTCGAGCTGATAGAGACTATGCGGCCGGACCTGGTTTTCCTGGATATCGAGATGCCCGGGCTGAACGGGCTGGATGCCCTCCGCGCGGTGCGGACAGGACATCCGCTGCCGCTGGTGATTTTCGTCACAGGCTATGACGAACACGCCATGCGTGCCCTTAACCCGAGTTCGTCAGTTCGTGTATTGGCCCAAAAAGGTATCAGAGGCAAGGCCTCCGGGGCGAGGTTGCGGTTACGAGGGAGACTCGTTCGCCAAGTCAATGTAGTGCCGAACACCCTCTTGTTGGCCGCCGGGTTTCCTGCGATACTGGCGGCATGTTCCTGCGGCGGAAAAACAAGAAGGCGCGCGGCATCGGTTACAGCTATTGGCACCTGTGCGAGACGGTGCGCACCGCGCGGGGACCGCGCCAGCGGGTCGTCGCCTCGCTCGGCAAGCTGGACGAAGCGGAAGTCGCCGGCCTGCGCGGCGGCTGGGACGATTTGACTGCGCTGCTCCGCGGCGAGGCGCCGTCGTCCGCGGCCAAAACCGCCGGGCTGCCGGGTTTGATGCCTGCGATTCCGGCGGCACCGCCCGTGCAGTGGGAGCGCGCCGATGTCGGTGGCCTGCGCGTCGAGCGCACGCGTGATTTTGGTGAAAGCTACCTTGGGCTCGCGCTCTGGCACCGGCTCAAACTCGACGAGTTGCTCGCGGCACTGCTGCCGGCCGGCCGCGAGTCGGTCGCCTGGTCGCACATGGCGGCGCTGCTCACCGTCGCCCGCTTCTGTGCGCAACGCTCGGAACTCGGCGTTGCGGAGCATTGGTATGAGACCACCGCGCTCGACGATCTGCTCGGCATCGATCCCACGGCGGTCAACGACGCCCGGCTCTACCGCGCGCTCGATCAACTCAGCCAACGCGGGCGCGCTGTGCGCACCTGATGGCGCGTTACCGGCAGTGGTTCGGCGTGCGGTTCGAGTTTCTGCTCTACGACGTGACGAGCACCTACTTCGAAGGCGTGGCGGAGCGCAATGCGCAGGCCCGGCGCGGCTACTCGCGCGACAGCCGCGGCGACTGCAAGCAGGTCTGCATCGGCCTGGTCTGCACGCCGGAGGGACTGCCGCTGTCCTTTGAGACTTTTGCGGGCAACCGCGCCGACGTCACCACGGTCGAGGAGATCGTCGCGGCCATGGAAACCAAATACGGCATGGCCGAACGCATCTGGGTCATGGACCGCGGCATGGTCAGCGAGGCGAACATCGCGTTTTTGCGCGGACGCAAAGCGCGTTACCTCGTGGGCACGCCGAAGAGCTGGCTGCGCCACCACGAAGCGGCGCTGTTGGGAAAGTCCGACTGGCAGGAGGCGCAGGCCGGGCTGGAAGTGCGCTTCGTCGTGCACCCTGACGGACCACCGGGCGAAAAATACGTCCTGTGCCGCAGTGGAGCGCGTGCGCAAAAAGAGCGCGCGATGCTCCAGCGCCAGAGCAAGGGTCTGACCGCGGCACTCGGCCGCATCGCGGCCTGGCTCGGACGCCAGCCGCAAACCGATCAGGAGGCGGTGGGCCGGCGGATCGGCCGGGCGTTGGGCAAGTTTCCCGCCGCCGCGGCGATCGTCCAGGCCACGGTCCAGCGCGATGCGGCCGGCCGCGCCATCGGCCTGGAGATCGCCAGCGCCGTGGACGCGGGCCAAAAAGCGCACCGCCAGAAAGGCGCGTATCTGCTGCGCACCAACTGCGAGGAAACCGACCCGGCCCAATTGTGGCGCTGGTATATCCAGCTCACGCAGGCGGAAGCGGCGTTTCGCACCGCCAAAAGCGACCTGGGCTTGCGGCCGATTTTTCACCACAAGGAGGACCGCGTGCAGGCGCATCTGCTCGTGTGTTTCCTCGCGCTGGCCCTGTGGCGGACACTTGAGCAATGGATGTGCGCCAAGGGTCTGGGCACCTGCGCCCGGCAACTGGTCACGCAAATGGCCGGAGTGAAAAGCGTCGATGTGTTGTTACCGGTCCTGCGCGGCACGATGCGCACCGAACTGCGCCTGCGCGTGGTCGCCACGCCTGAACCGGCGACCGCCCAATTGCTCGCCCACCTTGGCCTGCGTCTGCCGAAAGGCCCGCGCATCGTCGCGAATGTAGTGCCGAAAAACGCCTCGGAATCGCCGCAACACCTTGCACCGCAACAAAACCGTTCCGCAAACTGACGAACTCGGGCTAGCCGCGCGGATGGAGGATCGGATCGAAGCGTTCGCCTGCGCGGAGGCGGAGAACCTCAGGCATCTCGAAGACCAACTCGCCGCGGAGGGGCGGGAGTTGCTGCGGCAAGCCGCTGAGCTTGGGGCGCAAAAGAAAGCGGAGGCGACCCCGCCGCGCTGCCCCTACTGCCAACGTGCGCTCACGCGCCTGTCGGCCGGACACGAACGGACCTTCGTTACTGGTTTTGGCGAAATCACGGTGCGCCGCACGCGGATATCACGGAGGCGCTCCACTTGGTTGCGGCTTTGCCTGTCGTAACGGACGATGAAACCGCCCAGCATGCGGTCAGCGATACAGCCGCACTTGCGCGTCAATATGGTCTAACGATCTACGATGCGGCTTACCTGGAACTTGCCATGCGCCGTGGTGCATCTCTCGCAACCTCGGATAGTGCCCTCGCGAAAGCCGCCAAGGCGGCCGGCGTTGCTATTTTCTCATGACCCAGCCTCAAGGCCTATGTGAGGTGTCCACATTGCGGAAGTGAAGCGTGGTGATGGACGACATCGGTAGCCGTGACGCTGGTCCGTGCGTGCGCCCTTGTCGGCACCCAGCGCCTTGTCCATCTCCGCTTCCTGCGCTTACTGCACCGTGGCCTAAGTAGTTTTATTCCGGACGGCTCAATACTCCACAGCTTGCTGTGGAGATGGATGCCGCCCGCTGTCATCGGGACGAAGCCCCTTTCTGTGATACCCCGGAGCTTGCTCCGGGGAGGGTTCATCATCGCCTCGTCGTTTCAAACAGCGCCAGCATTTGCTCGCGCTTCCTTTGTCTTCAAGTTCCTCTTCGGGCGGATCATGGGGTCTTGGTCTCTGGTTGGTGGTTTTTCTTTTCCCCCAATCTCTTACCATGTTCCGTCTTTTTGCTGAACTTTTTGCACTCTACCGACAAGTATTACACGATTGCGTCTGCACGACGGCGAAACAAAAGGCAAATTCAGCTCTGAACGAGCAACCCGACGGGCGCGGAGGCGATGCTAAATGATGCCGGAGGAGGAGCCGAATCCGCATTCCCTTTCGGAAATTCAATTTTAGATGTCATGCTTTTCTGCTTCCGGGCTGAAAGGGTGGCCATATCAGCCCAGAAGCTTCGCTCGCGCTTCCCACTGCTTCCGGATGCCGCCACAGACCATCTCACACATGTCGAAAATTTCCTTGTCGGAGATCGCATAAAAAACATTCAGCCCCTGCTTGCGGCGTTTGAGGAACCCACTGGCGGTCAGGATGCGGAGATGTTTTGAGATATTGGCCTGGCTCGTGCCTTGTAACTCCACCAAGTCGGACACGGTCCGTTCGCCTTCGCGCAAGGCCATCAGAATCTGCAACCGAACCGGCTCGCCCAAGGCGCGAAAGCGCTCGGCGATCAGTTCGATGGTCTGGGGAGGAATATCCTTCGCCATAGGAAGAAAAGAAATTTCGGAAAACATACTTGACAATCTTATTCTAAATATAACCATATGGACATATGCCCATTTGGTCAAATATGAATTATTCCATGAAACTTGAATACCGCATCCGCATCCTCGCCGGCACCATGGTACTGGCCAGCCTCGCACTCGGCCACCTCGTCAGTCTGTGGTGGCTGCTGCTCGCCGCATTCGTCGGCGTGAACCTCATCCAATCCGCTTTTACCAGCTTCTGCCCGGCGGAGAATATCCTGGCAAAAATCTTTCCCGCCACCCCGCACGCCCGCTCCTGCGACAATAACGGCAGGCAGGGCGGAGATCGCTGATTCCACCGTGCGTCCGTCGCTATGAAATTCCTCCACTTTCTTTTGCCCATTCTTGCCGGCGCCCTACTGGGCGCGGTGATCGGGTATTTCGGCCAATGCTCCTCCGGCACCTGCCCCCTCACCAGCACTTGGTGGCGTGGTGCCATTTATGGAGGAAGCGTCGGCTTGCTGTTCGCCTGCTTGAATCTCCGCAGCTGAGCCTTTTTTCCATGAAGCCCTGCGTTCTCCTCGCCCTCGTCACAATCTTCGCGGTTGTTCCCGCGATTGGAGCCACGCCCTGGACCCTCGCCTCGGCAGTCGCCGAGGCACAGGCCACCAGCCCCGATGCGGCCATCGCCCGGGAACGGGTGAACGCCGCACGGGCGATGCTGGCCCAAGCCTCCGCGACCAACTGGCCGCAACTCTCGCTCAAGGCCGGATACGTGCAGACCGACAACCCAATGCACGCCTTCGGCACGATCCTTGGCCAGGGTGCCTTCAACTCCGGCATTGATTTCAACCACCCCGGCCGGGTCGACAACTTCAATGCCACCGTGACGCTCGGCTACAATCTCTACACCGGCGGCCGTGCCAGCGCCCGAAAGGAGGCCGCTCAAAACATCGCCGAAGCCGCCGAGCTTGAGCAGGCCGTGGCGCTTGAGCAACTGGCCGCCGAGGTCGCGTGCGCTTATTTTCACATCCGGCAGACTCGCGAAGGCGTGGGCGCGCTGGAGGCCGCAGTGGCTGCGATGGAGGCAAGCCACCGCCTCGCCGAGTTGCGTTTCGATGCCGGTCAGTTGATCCGCAGCGAGCTGCTCAATCTCAAGGTGCAACTGGCTCAGATTCGCGAGCGGCTGCTTGAGGCGCGTCATCAAGCCGAATTTGCCGATCGGTATTTTTTCTTCCTGCTTGGCGGGGAAGAAACGGATTCCGTTGTCCTCGATCAAGCCGATGCCTCCGCGACCGCCTTTGCCGCGCCTGAGACCCCTTCGATCGTCAATCGCGCCGAATTGCAGGGCATGCGGCGGCGCGTTGCGGCCGCCGAAAAGAACCTGGCGGCCGTTCGCAGGGCGCGGCGCCCGACCGTCAACGCCTTCGCCGGTTACCAGCACGACCAAGGCTGGCGACGCAACGGCGATGGACGCAGCTGGGTGGCCGGCATCCAGGCCGAGGTCTCGCTCTTCGATGGTCCTCTTACCCCGGGCCGGATAAATCAGGCACAAGCGGAGGTCGAGCAAGCTCGGGCCGGCCTGCGCCGCCTAGAACTCTCTCTCGGGCTGGAACTGGAGCAGGCGCGGCTTGCCCACCAACTCGCACTCGAACAGCTGGCCGTCACAGCCAGTCTGATAGAGCAGGCAGACGAGGCCGCCCGCATCAGCCGCGAGCGGTTCGAGAAAGGCGTCTTGCTCACTGCCGAGTTGATCGGCGTCGAAACGCGGCTGACCGAGGCGCGCATGCGGCGGGCGGTCGCTCTCGCCAACGAGCGCATCGCCGTCGTGGAATTTCGCCGCGCCTCCGGCCTGCCGGTAATCCCCAAGTAAAACGAAACCTTTGCCTTCAATGTCATGATCCGTCCCTGCATACTTCCTCTTTTCCGACAGGCATTTTCGGTCCGCGCCCTGACTGCCGGTCTGGCGCTCGCCCTGGCCGGTTGCGGCCGCGAGCGTCCCCCCGCTCCCGCGCTCCCGACAGCGGCCGTTCGCACCGCCGAAGTGCGCGCGGTCACCGAATCGCGAAGCGTTGAGTTGCCGGGCACGGTTCGCGCGGTCGAGCGCGCCGCGCTCGCGCCCAAGGTCACGGGTGCCGTCGAAAGCCTTTCTGTCGTCCTCGGACAGTCGGTGAAGGCCGGCGATGTTCTGGTCCGGATTTCCGCCAACGAGATGGGGGCCCGCCTCGCGCAAGCCGAGGCCAGTCTCGGCCAGGCTCGCCGCGACCTCGAACGCGAAACCAGTCTGCTCGCGAAAAACGCCAGCGCGGCCGAGACCGTGCGCAGCCTTGAGGATCGCGTGCGCCTCATGGAGGCCACCGTCGCCGAGGCGCGCGCCATGCTCGGCTACACCGTGATCACGGCGCCGTTCGATGGCGTGATTGCCCGTCGTTTCGTCAACGAAGGTGACCTCGCCACGGCAGGTGGCCCGCTCCTCGAAATCGAGAACCCGGACCGGCAACGCGTGGAGGTCGAGGTGCCCGAAAGCTTCGCCGACATCCCGGTCGGCACCTCCGCGCTCATCTGGGTCGGCAAGATTGAACTGCCCGGACGCGTCGCGGAAATCTCGCCGGCGCTCGACCCGATCGCGCACACCCTGCTGGCCAAGATCGACCTGCCGGCCCGCGCCGCCGTGCGCTCGGGACAGTTTGCCCGCGTCGCATGGCCGGCCGGCGGAGGCCAGGCGCTCGTCGTGCCCGCAAGCTCCGTCACCCCGTTTGGGCAGATGGAGCGCGTCTTCGTCGTCGCCGATGGGAAAGCCGTGCTCAGATTCGTGAAGACGGGCGCCCGCCGCGGCGAACAAATCGAGATCCTTGCCGGCCTCGCCGCCGGTGAACATGTCGTTGCCGGCCCGCCAGCCGCCAGCCTCCGCGACGGCCAGCCGGTGGAGGTGAAACCATGAGCACCGCAACCCGCAACACCACCCCCGGCGACGCGTCTCCGAAATACGGCTTCACCGGCCGCCTTGCCTCATTGTTCATCGATTCGCGGCTGACGCCCATCGTCATCGCCGCCTCGATTCTCATGGGGGCATTCGCCGTGCTCATGCTTGCGCGCGAGGAGGAGCCGCAGATCAAGGTGCCCATGGTCGACGTCATCGTCTCGATGCCGGGCTCGACCGCGGCGGAGGTGGAGAACCGCATGATCCGTCCGATGGAGAAACTCCTTTGGGAAATACCGGGAGTCGAATATCTCTACTCTACATCGAATCCTAGCAACGCGATGACCATCGTGCGCTTCAAGGTCGGCACCGACATCGAGGCCGCACTCGTTCGTCTCAACCAGAAGCTCCAGGCCAACTTCGACCGCATCCCGTTCGGTGGCAGTCTGCCGTTGATCAAGCCCCGCACGATCGACGACGTGCCCGTGCTCGCGCTTACGCTCCACAGCGCCACCCACGATCACCTCACGCTTCGACGCCTCGCGGCACAGCTCGACGACGAGATCAAATCCATTCCGCAGGTTGCCGAGACCACGCTCATTGGCGGGGTGCGGCGCGCCGTGCGCGTGCAACTCGATCCTGTCGCCCTCGCCGCGCGCAATCTCTCTGTCACGCAACTCACGCCCGCTCTCCGGCACGCCAACCATCAGGCGCAGCTCGGCTCGCTTCCAACCGGCGACAGCGAAGTCCTGCTCGAAACCGGAGCTTTCCTGCGCGATGCCGCCGATGTCGGCACTGTCGTCGTGGGCGTCTTTCAGCATCGCCCGGTCTATCTCCGCGATGTCGCCACCGTGCGCGACACCTCCGAGGAGCCGGCCAACTACGTTTTCTTTGGTTCCGGCGCCGGAGCGTCGGCGGGCGGGCAACCCTCCGGCTTGCAGCCCGCCGTCACGCTCAGCATCGCCAAGCGCCCGGGCGCGAACGCCATTGATGTCGTTGACACCGTTCTGTCCAAGGTTGACGACCTGCAAGGCCGGCTCCTGCCCGCGGATGTCCAGATCGCGGTGACCCGCGACTACGGTCACACCGCTGCCGAGAAGTCCAACGAACTGCTCCTCCACATGGGCATCGCCGTCTTCGGCGTCGCGCTGCTCATCCTCTTCTTCCTTGGCTGGCGCGAGTCGCTCGTCGTGCTGCTGGCTATTCCGTCGACCCTCGCGCTCACGCTCCTCGTCTTCTATCTCTACGGCTACACGCTCAACCGTATCACGCTTTTCGCGCTGATCTTCTCGATCGGCATCCTCGTCGACGATGCGATCGTGGTCGTCGAAAACATTGTTCGGCATGTGCGCATGCCCGGCGCTGAGAAGAAACCGCTCACGCAGGTCGCGCTTGACGCGGTTGACGAGGTGGGAAATCCGACCGTGCTCGCCACCTGGGCGGTGATCGCCGCGATCCTGCCGATGGCGTTTGTCGGCGGCCTCATGGGCCCTTACATGCGTCCGATTCCCATCGGCTCGACCGCCGCGATGGTGTTTTCTCTGCTGATCGCCTTCAGCGTCACGCCTTGGGCCGCGATTCGCGTTCTCAAGCGCCACTTGCACAAACCGTCCCCTGCCGCAGGAACCGACGGTGGAGCCCATGCCTCGGAAACGGCAGCCAAGGCCATGGATCACGATCACGCGCCCGACGATTGGTCGACACGGCTCTATCACAAGGTGATGGATCCATTGCTCGACCATGCGCATTGGCGCCGGGCGTTCGTCGTCGGCATCGTCGTGCTGCTATTCGGGGCGATCAGCCTCGTCCCCTTCGGCGCGGTGAAGATCAAGATGCTGCCTTTCGACAACAAGTCGGAGTTCCAGATCATCCTCAACACCGACGAGGGCACCACGCTCGAGCGCACCACCGCCATCGCCCAGGAAATGGCCGCCGCGCTGCGCGACGAGCCCGAGGTGCGCGACTGCCAGATCTACGCCGGCACCGCGTCGCCGTTCAATTTCAACGGCCTCGTCCGCCACTACTACATGCGTCGTGGCCCGAATGTCGCCGACATTCAGATCAACCTTGTCGGCAAGGGAGAGCGCTCAGAGCAAAGCCACGACATCGCCCGGCGCATTCGCCCCAAGGTCGCCGCCATCGCGGCAAAACACGGGGCCTCGGCCGCCGTGGCCGAAGTGCCGCCCGGCCCACCCGTGCTCCAGACCCTCGTCGCTGAAATCTACGGACCGAACGAGGAGGCCCGCCTCGCCCTCGCCCGACGCGTACGCTTGATCATGGAGCAGACCGAGGGCGTCGTGGACATTGATTGGTATGTCGAGGCCCGGCAGCCCAAGGTCCGCTACGTCGTGGACAAGAAGAAGGCAGCCCTCTCCGGCCTCACCGAGGCCGACATCGCCCAGGCGCTGGAACTCGCCACGTCCGGCTTTGCCGCCGACCTCCTGCATCTGCCCGACGAACGCGAGGACATCGCCGTCGTCATCGAACTGCCGCGCGCCGCGAAAGGTCGGCCCGAGGATCTGTTTGCGCTCCGCGTCCGCAGTTCCGCCGATCCGGCGGCGCCGCTCGTGCCCCTCTCCGAACTCGTCCGCCTCGAGCGCCTGCCGGGCGAGCGCAGCCGTTACCGCAAGAACCTCGTGCCCGTGACCTACGTCACCGCCGACGTCTCCGGCGTGGTCGAGAGTCCGGCCTACGCGATGTTTGCGATGAACCGCGAGTTGAAAAAAATCGACGCGCGCGAATTCGGCGGCGACTCGCCGAGGCTTGAGATCCTCAACATGGGCATGCCGTTCGACCCGCGGCAGCCCGCGATGAAATGGGACGGCGAATGGCACATCACGCTGGAGGTTTTCCGCGACCTCGGCCTGGCCTTCGCCGCCGTGCTGGTGCTGATCTACATGCTCATGGTCGGCTGGTTCAAAAACTACGTCACGCCGCTGGTGGTGATGGCCGCCATCCCGTTCTCGCTCATCGGCATCCTGCCGGCGCACTGGGGCCTGGGCGCGTTCTTCACCGCCACCTCGATGATCGGTTTCATGGCCGGCGCGGGCATCGTCGTCCGCAATTCGATCATCCTCGTCGATTTCATCGAGTTGCGCCGCTCGCACGGGCTCTCGTTGCGCGACGCCGTGGTCGAGGCCGGCGCGGTGCGTTTCCGCCCCATGCTGCTCACCGCGCTCGCGGTGGTCGTCGGCGCGAGCGTGATCCTGGCCGACCCGATCTTCCAAGGCCTCGCGATCAGCCTCATGTTCGGCGAAATCGCCTCGCTGCTCATCAGCCGTCTGGCCGTGCCGGTGCTCTACTTCATGACCAGCCGGTACTCGCGCTGAAAACTCCCGCTCCGCATTCCGCCAATTCACATGGCCCTTGATCACATCATCCTTCTGCTCGTCGCCGCATTCCTGACATTCGTCGTGATGCGTCCGGCACGCATATGCCCTGGGACTCCCCTTTCTTCCTGACCATCTTGCCTCATCTCCCGTCATGACCACACAACCATTCCGCCTTGTCATCATCGGCGGCGTCGCCGCCGGGGCCTCGGCCGCCGCCCGTGCACGCCGCCTCTCCGAGTCCGCCCGGATCACGCTCATCGAACGCGGTCCCGATGTCTCCTTCGCGAACTGCGGCCTGCCCTACCATATTGGAGGGGAAATCACGGATCGGGCCGCGCTGGCCGTGCAAACACCGCAGACCCTTCAGGCAATGCTCAATCTCGACGTCCGCACCGGCACCGAGGCCGTCGCCATCGACCGCGCCGCAAAGCGCGTCCGGCTGCGTAAGCTCGCCATCGGCGCCGAAGAATGGCTGTCCTATGACAAGCTCGTCCTTGCTCCCGGCGCCTCGCCGCTGCGTCCGCCGTTGCCCGGCATCGACGACGTACGCATCCACACCTTGCGTTCGCTGCAGGACATGGACCGCTTGAAATCCGCCGCCGCCGCTGCGCAACGCGTGGCCGTAATTGGCGCCGGCTTCATCGGCCTCGAAATGGTCGAGCAATTCGTGCACCTGCAAAAGGAAGTCGCGCTCGTTGAGCTGCTCGACCAGCTCCTGCCGCCGCTCGACAAGCCCATGACGCTGCTCATGGAGGACGAGCTCAAGCGCCGCGGCGTGCAGCTTTTCCTCGGCGACGCCATTGCCGGTTTCGCGACGGCTGGTGGGGCGCTTTCCTGCCGGCTCAAATCCGGCCGTTCGCTCGGCGCTGACCTCGTCGTGCTCGCCGTCGGGGTGCGCCCGGAGACCGCACTGGCCAAAGACGCTGGCCTCGAACTCGGCCCGCGCGGTCACATCCGCACCGACGCATTTCTCCGCACCAACGATCTCGATATCTACACCGCGGGCGACGCTATCCAGGTGCGCGACCTCGTCACCGGTGAGCCGGCTGCCGTGCCGCTCGGCGGCCCCGCCAACCGGCAGGGCCGCGCCATCGCCGACCACATCTTCCGCCCCGCCGAGGCGAAGCCGCTGCCCGGCGCGCTCGGCACCGCGATCGTCCGCGCCTTCGACGTAGCGGCTGGCCTCACGGGCTGGTCCGAGAAACGCCTCCGCGCCGCCGGACGTCCCTATCGCACGGTGACGGTGAACGATAACCACCACGCCAGCTATTATCCCGGAGCGAAACCGATCCTGCTGAAGCTTCTCTGGGATCCGACCGATGACCGCATCCTCGGCGCGCAAGCCACCGGGCTCGCCGGCGTCGATAAGCGTCTCGATGTGATCGCCACCGCCATCGCCGGAGGACTCACCATCGACAATCTCTCCCAACTCGAACTCTCCTACGCGCCGCCGTTCGGCTCGGCAAAGGACATTGTCAACCTTGCCGGCTTCACGGCCTGCAACACCCGCGACGGCCTCGTTTCTCCGATCGAGACGCTGCCCGACGATCCCGCCGTGCAAATCGTCGACGTCCGCCCGCCCTCACTTGCGCAGAAGCACCCCGTGCCGCATCCCGGCGTGATCAACATCCCCCTCACCGCACTCCGCCAGAGTGTAGCCGAACTCGATCCGCAACGCCCGGCCGTGACGGTCTGCGCCCTTGGCAAAACCTCGTATTTCGCCGCGTGCATCCTCGCGCTGCACGGCTTCTCCGTGCAATCGCTCACCGGCGGCCTTCGCGCCACCGTGGATCCGCGCACACCGGCCAAACTGCCAACGCCTTAGCCTTCTCTCTCCAATTCAAACAGCTCTCTCCTGCGCGCCATCATCACGACCGCGAAACACACCCTTCCTTCCGCAAACCATGAATCACGAAGTCACTGATTTTGCCACCGATGTCATTGCACAGAGCCACACCTTGCCCGTGTTGGTTGATTTTTGGGCACCGTGGTGCGGCCCGTGTCGGATACTCAAGCCCTCCCTCGAAAAACTCGCTGCCGCGGCTGAAGGGCGTTGGGCGCTCGTGACGGTCAACACCGACGCGAATCCCTGCCTCGCCGCGCAGCACGGCGTGCGCGACATCCCTGATGTGCGCCTCTTCCACGGCGGACGCCAGATCGCGGCGTTCACCGGCGCGCTGCCCGAAACTCGGATCCGCAAATGGCTGGAGGACAGCCTGCCCTCCGCCATGCGGACCAAGCTGGACCTTGCGCGGGAACAGATCATCGCGGGTCATTTCGCCGAGGCGGAAAAACGCCTCTCACCGTTGTGCGCCACCGCGCCAGACGATGCCGCCGCCAGCCTGCTCGCGCTCGCCACCGTGTTCTGCGATCCCGCCGCCGCGCTTTCCCTTGTGCGCGACCGGACCGGCGACGAGGCCGGGCTCGTGCGCCTGTTTGCCCACGTGCTGGCGCTCGCGCCGGACTCGTTGCCGGACTATTCCGCCAAGCTCTCTCTGCTCGGCGGCCTGGCCGAACTGCGGGCCGGGCGTTTTGGCGAGGCGCTGCGACTGTTGATTTCCTCGATGGAAGAAAGCGTGCGTTACGCCGATGGCGCCGCAAAGCGCGCCTGCCTCGCGATCTTCAAGCTCCTTGGTGCGCGCCATCCGCTCAGCAAGGAATTGCATCGCCGCTTCAGCATGGCAGCAAACCCGTAAATCCAATTCGCTTCGACCATGGACGCTGACCACTGGAATGAACGCTACGCTGCCACCGGGCATTTCTACGGCACGGAGCCCAACGGGTTTCTCGCCGCAATGGCGTCGCTAATTCCAGACGGTTCGGTACTCTGCCTGGCCGAGGGCGAGGGACGTAACGCCGTCCATCTCGCCACGCTCGGGCATCGTGTGACCGCGGTGGATCAATCCTCCGTCGGTCTGGACAAGGCACAACGGCTCGCCGCAACGTGGGGTGTGACGCTGGAAACCGTCGTCACCGATCTAGCCACCTATCCGATCTCCCCGGGCAGATGGGCCGGCATTATCTCGATCTTTGCCCACCTGCCGTCGCCGTTGCGCCGTAACCTCCACGCTGCAGTCGTGCACGGGCTGAAGCCGGGCGGCATTTTCATTCTGGAAGCCTACACGCCCGCCCAGTTGGCCTTCAATACCGGTGGGCCGAAGGACCTCGTGCTGCTTATGCAGCTTGATGATCTCCACACCGAGCTCGCTGGTCTGAACCTTCTCGTGGCCCGGGAGATCGAACGCGACGTGGTGGAAGGCCCTGGCCACCGCGGCCGGGCCGCCATAGTTCAGGTCGTGGGACGCAAACCCCAAAAGTAGCCACTATCTTGCAGGGGCCTGCCGCCAAATCAGTCCATGTGGTCATACGCATAGGTTGGGGGGCTGTTCCGTTCTCTCTCGACGACCTCCGGCCGACGAGTGGCCTGCGTTATGATCGCCTCCAGTTGCCTGCGTTGCTCTTCGTCCGCCTCAAGTGTCCGTATTGGTCGTGCCATGCGGGCACAATGATTGCTTCATTTGTTTTGTCTATCTATTTTACTAATAATAAACTAGTTACGCAGGGCGAGGCATAGGCGTTTACGATTATGGCTTTTTTATATTTAGGCGATTAACCGTCTACTCCTTTAATCAGCAGCGAGCTGCATTTCTAAAATATTCAGTCAGGAAACTCAAATTGTGAACTCACTTGCGTTTGGACGCACTTGCCTGGGAACTCATCCCACAACTTGCGCATGGCCTGGAATCCGGTGCAATGGCAGAACCCCATTTTTTCAGGATGGTATTCGCGAAGTGCTTTCATGGTCGCATCCATTCTGCGTGGCGTGGCATTTTCGAGATGCAAGCCGCCAAACAAGGCGCGGATGGGGGCATGGTTCGTCAGGTTGCCGATATGACCAAGCGTATTGATCGAACCGGCATGGGCACAACCAAAGACCACCACCAGACCCTTTGCCGTCGGGATGAAAATGGACTGATCATCCAGCAAGGGGTCCGGTCGGGTCATTGCCGCATTGAGGAAAAACCGTCCTCCCGTATCTTCGAAATCGTTTATTCTGGGTATTTCCCCCGTCGTCCAAACTCCGGAGACAACCTCAACCGGAACACGCGTAACCTCCACTCGGGCGGCAGAAAGCCGGAAGGCATTTTTTTCCACAAAATCCACGCTGATCCGGCGTCCATGTGGCTTGTGGTCTGAACCGGTGTATTTTGGTTCGGTGGCCCTCGGATGCAGGTAGAGTGTCGCATGCTTTGCAACAGTCAGGACTTCCTCCAATCCACCTGTGTGATCGGAGTGTCCATGACTGAGGACAATCGCATCTGTTGATTCGAGGTTTATTCCAAGCCGCATGGCATTTTTGAGCAATGCCATGCCCTGTCCCGTATCAAAAAGGACATGATGGGTTCCTGTGTCGATCCACCAGGCAAGACCGTGCTCGCCCAGCATGCCGGCATCGCGAGCCGTGTTTTCAACGAGAAGTGTAATGGTGATCATTGAGAAAATAATGCATGAATACGAAGACCGCTTGGCGGCGCAAACCGGCCATCTACCGCATTGACGCGCAAAGCCGCGGAATATTTGCTTAAAACCTGACTATACGATGCCGGAAGGACTCGCATTATTTAATGCAGCTAATGCCCGGGTCGCATCAATGCGTGGACCAGTATAATTGTGCCGATACCCGCCGCCATGCTGGTGACCTGTAGCAGGGTCGCCCGGAAACAGGTTTGTGTGCGGTGGTCCGGTGTCAGGTCGGCAAGCGCTATGTAAATGAAACTCGCCCCGGAAACCGCCAATGCATACGGAGCCATCCCGGATACGCTGTTGCCAATCGCGTAAGCGAGCAACGCGCCCAGGAGTGTCGTCAGGCTTGCCATCACATTATAAAACACAGCACGTCCTCGGCTCCATCCATGATGGATAAGGATCATGATATCACCAATCTCCTGCGGGATCTCATGCGCGATGACTGCAAGTGCGGTTCCGATGCCAAGAGACCAGGATTGTTGAAATGCCAATGCAATCGCCATGCCATCAATTGCGTTGTGGAACGCATCTCCGATGAGAATGAGAGGCCCCGCTTGTGCATGAACATGGCAATCGTCTTCATGGCAATGACGCCAGACCAGCAGTTTCTCGAGGATGAAAAACCCGATGATGCCTGCCAGAACGGTTGTGAGCACCGCATGTGACGGCAAATGTTCCAATGCATGCGGAATCATCCCGAGAAAAGCCGCGCCCAGCAAGGTGCCGGTGGCATAGCCAAGTATGATGGTTTTTAGCCGGGATGAAAAATCGCGGCGCGTCAGAAACAGGGCGGCGGCCAAAAGCACAGCGCCCACGCTGCCCAGCGTCGAAAAAATCAGGATGAGAACAAGTGTCATGGTCGTTTGAACCGGTTCATTTTGCCTCCGTCTTTGGCAACGTCATTGAGTTCTGGAACGGATACCCGGATCGGCAACGCCCGGGTTGCGACTTCGTGTTTCACTCGTTCAAGATACTGTGCAAACGGCATGACACCTTCGTCACCTTTCGCACGACTGCGGACGCTGACGGCTTGCGCTTCCGCCTCCTTCGCGCCGAGCACAAGCGTGTAAGGGATTTTCCCGGTTTCAGCACTGCGGATTTTGGCCCCAAGTTTGCCACTGTGTTCATCGAGCGTGGCGCGCAGGCCGGCGGTGCGGAGTTGAGCAAGGAGGTTTTGTCCGTAACTGAGGACTTTGTCGCTGACCGGCACGAGCCGGATTTGTTCCGGGGCAAGCCAGATCGGAAAGTCTCCGGCAAAGTGCTCGATGAGCACGCCGCAGAAACGTTCCATCGAACCAAAGGGCGCGCGATGGATCATCACCGGACGGTGCGGTTGATTGTCAGCGCCAATGTAGGAGAGGTCAAAGCGGATTGGCAGGTTATAGTCAACCTGCACCGTGCCGAGTTGCCATTCCCGGCCGATGACATCCTTGACGACAAAGTCGATCTTCGGGCCGTAGAAGGCGGCTTCGCCGGGTTCTTCCGTGAAAGGAACGCCGAGTGTCCTGGCGGCGTCACGGCAGGCGGCTTCGGCTTTGGCCCAGTTTTCAGCCGTGCCAGTGTATTTCGCGCAGTTCGGATCGCGTAGTCCGACACGCACGCGGTAATCAGTGAGACCCAGCGTGGCAAAAACCGTTTTCACGAGCGACAAACAACCGAGAACCTCCTGTGCAACCTGTCCTTCGGTACAGAATAAGTGGGCGTCGTCCTGGGTAAAGCCACGCACGCGGGTCATGCCATTGAGTTCGCCGGATTGTTCCCAGCGATACACGGTGCCAAACTCCGCCAGACGCACCGGCAAGTCGCGATACGAGTGCGGCTGCGAAGCGAAGATTTTTATGTGATGCGGGCAATTCATCGGGCGTAGCAGAAAACCATCGAGAAGTTTGCCGGCATCCATCACGCGATTATGGCCGATCACTTCCCTGCCGGCGCGACGGTTGATCTCGTCAGCGAACGAAGAAGCAACGGCTTCGAGGCGTGCGCAGAGTTCTGCGCAACTGCAACCCTCGTCGGCAACCCTGGACATGGCGTCTGGTTCGGCAAAAGCCGGGAATTGCGATTCTTTGTAATACGGGAAGTGACCGGAGGTTTTGTAGAGGGTGAGCTTGCCAATGTGCGGCGTGAAAACCTGCGAGTAGCCCTGCTTTTGCAACTCTTCCAGGATGAAATTTTGCAACTCCTGTCTGATGACCGAGCCGGCAGGCGTCCACAGAATGAGTCCCTGTCCCACGTCTTCGTCGATATGGAAAAGTTTGAGTTCCTTGCCGAGTTTACGGTGGTCGCGGAGCCTGGCCTGCTCCTGTCGTTCGAGATACTGCGCGAGTTCCTCCTTCGAGGCAAAGGCGGTGCCGTAAATGCGCTGGAGCTGCTTGTTCTTTTCATCGCCGCGGTGATACGCGCCGGCAATGGAGAGCAGTTTGAACGCCTTCAGTTTCGACGTATGCCGGACGTGTGTGCCCGCGCACAGGTCGATGAATTCGCCATTCTGGTAGAACGAGATTTTTTCGCCTTCGGGGATGTCGGCGAGGCGGCCGAGCTTGTAGCGTTCCTGGCCGATTTTCCTGATGATCTCAACGGCTTCTGTGCGGGAAACTTCCTTGCGAATGAACGCCTGGGTTTCGGCGGATATTTTCCTCATTTCCACTTCAAGCCTGTCCAGATCCTCTTGCGTCAGCTTGTGGTCCAGATCAACGTCGTAATAAAAACCGGTGCCGGTCGGCGGTCCTATGTCGAGTTTCGCATTCGGATGGATGCGAAGGAGGGCGGCGGCCAGCACGTGCGAGCACGAATGCCGGATTTCTTCGAGAGGAGTCATGGACATGGTGAAAATTGGAAATGACAAATTCAGTCAGAATGTGATTGTCCGGCCGGGAATGGCTGTTCCGGTTTACAGGAACCGGGCTCAACCAACGGAGCCGGACATCTCCAGTTCGATGAGTTTTTTGATTTCAAGGGAATATTGAAGGGGGAACCGTTGCACGAGGTCGCTCACAAAGCCGTTTATGCTCAGGCCGCGCGCGACATCTTCAGACAGGCCCCGCTGGCGCATGTAAAAAATCTGCTCCTCATCAAGACGGGAAACGCTCGCCTCATGTTGGGCGGTGTTGTCGTATCCGCGCACCTGGATGGCAGGATATGTGTCGGTTCTGCTGGCGCGATCGACCAGCAGCGCATCGCATTCGGTGTGATTGTGGCACCGATGCACCGAGGCGGGCATCCGCACCCATCCCCGGTATCCGGAACGGCCCTCGCCGATGCTCACGCTCTTGGCCGTGATCGTGCTGGATGTGTTGGAGGCCAGATGAAACATCTTGGCCCCCGAGTCATGGTGCTGCCCCGTGCGCGCAACCGAAATCGACATGGCCTCGGCCGAGGCGCCCTCGCCTTCAAGCAAGGCGCATGGATACTTCATCGTGAGGCGGCCACCCACATTGCAATCAATCCACCGAATGGACGCGCCCGCGGCAAGACGGGCTCGAAGCACCGCAAGATTAAACACATTGGGTTTCCAGTTCTGCAAGGCCACGTAGTTGAGTTTGGCATCGCGACCCAAAACAAATTCACCCACGGCGCAGTGCAATGCGGGTCCGGGTCTGGCCGCCGAAGTGCAACTCTCAAAAAACGTCACTTCCGCCCCCTCGCCAACGACAATAAGTGTGCGTCCAAACTGGGTGCTCCCGCCACCTTGCAAATGCATGAAACATTTGAGCGGTGCGGTCAGTTGCACGCCCGGCGGCACATGGATAAAGGAACCTCCGGAAAACACCGCCGCATTCAACCGGGTGAACAGATTCTCGTCCCGCCCGACAACCGTGCCGAAATGCGGACGGAACAAACTGCCGTGTTCGATCAGCCCCCGTGTCGAGTCAACAAACACCACCCCGGCCCGCGCCCATGTTTCTGCGAGGCTTCCATACACAACCTCTCCATCGATCTGCGCCTGTGAGCCGCCAAGAAACGCGGCCTCGTCGCGGGCCACTCCGAGCGCATCAAGCACGCGGGCTGTGCCTGCGCGGCCAGAAGGCTCCCGCACCGCCGCCGGCGCGGAATAATAACGGAGGCCGTCAAGGGGAATTTCCGCCAGCGAGGGCGGAGCCCATTGGAGTATTCGCTCCGCCGCGGTAAACGAATGCAATGCCGCCCGCCGTTGTGCGCGCAGCCAAGAGGGTTCGGCCTTGCAGTCCGACAGGTATTCCACGGTGCGTCCATTCAATCCGATGCCCGCATCGCGTTCGGCTGGCAAAATGGCGGGGGGATCATCCGGGATGTTCGGCAGTCGGGGCATGTCGGACGAAGCACTGTCCGCGCCTGCCTGCGGCGACTGAACCGGGGGCGTTTCCAATATTGTCTTTGACAATGTGTGCTCATTGAGGAGATGAGCGGCCAATTCCACACATTTCAGACATGCGAAACCATTGAGCTCCTTGCACCGGGTCGCCCCGGCGCAGCCCCTGAATGCCCGGCGAATTTCGGTGGCGGCCTTTGGTGCGAGCAAACACGCGGCATGGAGCGCTCCGCACTCGCCGCCGGGCGCGCGGCCGCCCCCGAATGGTTTGAAATCGACAACCGGGATCGTCCTGTCATGGGTTATGGACTGATATCCAAACAGGACGGCCTGCGCACAGTTCAGTCTTTCAGGCGCACGGTGAAAGGAGGCGATGGCGTGAGTTTTCATCAGAATAGGCCCTCGGGAAGGGCAGCAGAAGAGGGGACGGCCATGAATTTGGCCCGGGCCGTGGCGCAGGGCACGCCGTCCTGAATGAGTGTGGCGGAGGTCAGATGGAGCGGGCCGGTGTGCGACTGCGTGCAAGCCGTCACCCGCACGCTGTTCTCAATCCGGACGGGACGCCGGTAGCGCACCCGCAATTCAGCCGTATGGGCAACAATACCACGGGCAAAAAGCGCATGCACCATCGCACTGTCGAGCAAGGTCGCAATGACGCCCCCGTGGAGAATGCCTTCATAACTTTGACAGTTGCCTGGACAAAACCAGTCCGTCGCCACGTTGCCATCAGAGTCGGTCACGAAGTGCAGATCCAATCCGCCGGAGCCCGGCATTCCACACGCGTGGCAATGGCTGTGAAACTGACTTTGGAGCGACTTGCGGGTTTGCTCAGTGGCAGCAATGGTGATGTGCGTTGCCATGCGAATGTCCCTGATGATGCTCGTCATGTTCGTGATGCCCGTCATGCTCTTTGCACGCATTCGGGCCGGCGACCAATCGGCCATCCAGCCACGCCTGTACCAGTTCCCGCGGCTCGGCAGCAGGCAAACCGGCGATCACCTGGATGCCTGACTCGGCCATGCATGCCTGCGCACCGCTCCCAATGCCTCCGGCCAGAAGGACTCTCACCTCCTGGGTACAGAGCCAAGTGCCCCATTCGCAGGGTTCTGCCAGGGGAGGGATGATTTCAGAGGAACTCAGGATCAAACGCTTCTGAGGATCAACTTCATAAAGGCCCACTTTGATTGAGCCTCCGTAGTGGAGCGAAAAGACGCTGTTGTCGGTGAGAGGAATGGCGATGTTCATGTGGAGAGAAATAGATTACCGGAGCGTGGTGAGTGCGGCCGCGTGGGCTGCCACAAGCGATTTTGGAGGCACCCCGAAACGCGTCGCAATACGGTGACAGGCAGGAGCAAACAGGAAAAAACATAATTCAGCGGGGACTCGTCCGGCCAGACGCTCCGGCCATTCGGAGCCCTTGGCAATGACGAGATCAGCACCGGCCAGGAGCTGATCCAAAGACCCGGTGCCGTGCTCTCTCGCGTATCCGGGAGGCGGATCATCGAATGCCGCCACTTCACAGGCCATGCGATCATCAGGAGAAACAAGCTCTTCTGCCAGCGCATCGTGCAGGTAAGGCAAACGCCGGGCGGCAAGCGTCACCCGTGACGCTCCCAGTTGGTCGATAAGCAGGCTGTCCCAGATAACTTCGCCGGCATTATCCGCCAGAAAAACAATTCGTCGGGCATCCTTCGCCGCCTGCCGAAGTTCTTCACCATGATCGAGCGCCAGCCTGCCCCGGACCGCCGCATGCCAGGCTGCGTCCATGGCTGCACCCGCCTGTTCCGGATCGCGCGCCTGCTCCATCAGGTTGCCTGCCGCAGAGACACGAACCGCCACCGGCCAGGGATCGCGGGCTTCCTGTTGCAAGCGTAGCAAGGCAGGCAACAGAGCCCGTGCCGCCGAGGAAAGCCGCCGTCGCACATCGGCATAGGAATCGGCCCCCCCGGTGTGGCGCATGACCGTGCGTTGAAGATCCTCTGAGACCACAGGAAGCGGCGTGTCAGGCTCCGACATGGCCAGATGCATAAGCGCCTCGGCAATCCCTGCATGTCGCTTCTGCTTTCCGGCGTCAGACAACTGCGCCGTCATCGCAAGTTGGCGGCTCAGGCATGGCAAACATTCGAACGGCCCGGGCACAACGCCCGCGCCGGAAGGCCGGATGGGACTGAGACCCCACTCGCGAGGGATTACCTTACGGGAATTATCCTTGTGGTGTTTGCCTGCGTCTGCAGTCATATTTCAGAAATCATTATTATGAGCATATGCTCGTAACGTTTATTCGCAAGCTTTGTTTTTCCCATGCCACGCCCGACCTGTCCGCGCCGTATCACGCACCAGCCGCCGAGTGATTATTTCAAACCGGCGGGAATACCGCTGCGCGATCTCCAGGAAATCGAACTCGCTGCGGACGAGATGGAAGCTATCCGGCTGGCCGATGCCGAGGATCTATATCACACCGAGGCTGCGCGTCGCATGAGGGTATCGCGTCAGACCTTTGACCGCATTGTGAGGCGCGCCCGGCAAAAAATCGCCCAGGCGCTGGCTGGCGGTCAGGCGTTGAAAATCCTGCGCCCCCTCAAAATGGAATGATGCATTCTGTTGCCGACATCCAAAATGGCTCATTCTCTGTTACGCTTCTTCGTGGTCAAAACATTTGCTCACCCCCTTCTTTTTTGAATAAATAATGCCGGTTTGGAGTTCCCTTGAGTTTTTGGCGGGGAGGAAGCCGTTTATCGATTACAGGAATGCGAATAATGTGTGGTGCAGCGTATTAGTGGAGTCGTTGGTGCGGTGCGTGGGCGGGCGGGGCCTTGGCTTATCGGCGAAGCCACATCCCTTGCCTTTGATGTGGTCAAATCCGTGCAATGACAACCTATAACCAAATTGTTATTATATAGTTAACATAAAAATATGAAGTCAAAAACTTCATATTCTATGAATAATACCAAATCCCAAACTATCGTGTATGCAAACTACCTCGGTCGCGGTGACTTTTTGTTGAGCACCGATCAGGGTTCGCTCGGGGTTGTTACCCTGTGCGCCAGAAACTCGACTGGCCAAATCGTTCCTTGGCGGGATGAGCATATTGATTCCGCCATAAACCTGCGCCATGTTCTTGCCGGAGCAACAAAGGAACTTCTCGGAGAGCAACCGGATGATCTGATCATCAGCATTCCGCAAGGAGGTGCCGCATGAACAAGACCGGCATAAAGTGGACTGACAAGACATGGAACCCAGTGACGGGTTGCCAGAAAGTATCGGAGGGTTGCAAGTATTGCTACGCGAGTACGCTAGCGGAGCGTTTCTCCGGCGGTAAAGCCTACCCCAATGGTTTTGCGATGACGCTCCATCCCGAGCGTTTGAATCAACCGAAAAACCTCGTGAAGTCGCAACGCATCTTCGTGAACTCCATGAGCGATGTCTTCTGGAGCGCCATCCCCCGGTCATTTGTGGACCAAATGTTTGATGTGATGGAGGCGACTCCGCATCTGACCTACCAGATTCTCACCAAGCGTCCCGAAGCCATGCTGTCCTACAGTCGGCGGCGACGGTTTACGAAAAACATCTGGGTGGGTGTTACTGTGGAGAGTCAGGCGGTGGCCGACCGTCTGGATGTGCTGCGAGAAGTCCAGACGGATGGCTATCGGTTTGTTTCCGCCGAGCCTCTGTTGTCGCCACTCGCCGTGGACTGGTCTGGCTTGGACTGGGTCATTACCGGAGGCGAGAGTGGCGAGCATCTGATGGATGCGACCATCCGCCAATCGAGAGCCTTGGTGACGTTGGCCAATTGCCGTTGGACCCCACGAATCGACCGGATACCGTGGATTCGCGCTATCCGTGACGCCAGCAAGGCAAGCAAGCTGGCGTTCTTCCACAAGCAATGGGGTGGTGTAATCAACAACATTGCTGGAAACGAACTGGATGGTCGGATTTGGGAAGAATACCCCTATGACGCAATGGCAAGGATGTAGCCTTAAAGGAAAAAAGGGGGCAAGCCGATGTTTCTTGATTTCCATACCGCAGTGGCGTGCATGAGAAATTGGATCATTATTGCTCATGGTAATGGAGTTATAGAAATCATGACATTGGAAAATCAAGAAACATCGGCTTGACCCCTTTCGGCTTCCTCGTAAGAGTCGCCTGGTTCACAGGCAAAACCCACAAACAAAAAGCCAGAGTGGCCGCCGAGATCACCGACAGCATCGTCCGCAACACCGGCACCGATGCGAAATACATCTACGTGCTGTTCGAAGACGTGAAAGCCAGTGACTGGGCCGGCGAGGGAAAGCTTTTCGGTGCGGTTCCGAAGCGCCGAAAAGCCAACCGCACATGAAGCCACGAAGATCGCCATGCTCGGCACATCGGCAGTGCGCTCGCGTGGCGATCCCAGAGAGTTTGCGGCGGACATAAAAAGGTGGCCGGTGAACCCGGCCGCCAGCCGCCTTTTTGCGCGAGATTCGCTCGCTCCGTTCGGATTTCTGTTCCGCGAGCCGTTCTACGACAGCCTGATGGGGTATCTCAATGAGATTTCTTAAGGCATTCATTAAAAATAAAATGACTTTGATAGTGTCTGTAGATTGGAAAAATTACCATTGCACCATCTTAATGCCCGTGTGAAGAACTAGCTGTGAACCAAAGAGAGACAGTTGAGCGTTTCCACCTCCTGTTCCTCCGACATTTCGCGGCGGTGATCAGTCCCGGCACGATCTGTTTGAAGGGCGGGGTGAACCTGCGGCTCTACCACAACAGCCCGCGTCTTTCCGAAGACATCGATTTCGACGCACGCGTGGTGGGCGTCGATATTCTCAAGAAGAACGTCAACAAGGTCCTGGCAGGGCGCCCGCTGCTGACGGAACTAGCCCGAGTTCGTCAGTTTGCGGAACGGTTTTGTTGCGGTGCAAGGTGTTGCGGCGATTCCGAGGCGTTTTTCGGCACTACATTCGCGACGATGCGCGGGCCTTTCGGCAGACGCAGGCCAAGGTGGGCGAGCAAGCGGTCGCCGGCAGGCGACCACGCGCAGGCGCAGTTCGGTGCGCATCGTGCCGCGCAGGACCGGTAACAACACATCGACGCTTTTCACTCCGGCCATTTGCGTGACCAGTTGCCGGGCGCAGGTGCCCAGACCCTTGGCGCACATCCATTGCTCAAGTGTCCGCCACAGGGCCAGCGCGAGGAAACACACGAGCAGATGCGCCTGCACGCGGTCCTCCTTGTGGTGAAAAATCGGCCGCAAGCCCAGGTCGCTTTTGGCGGTGCGAAACGCCGCTTCCGCCTGCGTGAGCTGGATATACCAGCGCCACAATTGGGCCGGGTCGGTTTCCTCGCGCGCGCAGATACGCGCCTTTCTGGCGGTGCGCTTTTGGCCCGCGTCCACGGCGCTGGCGATCTCCAGGCCGATGGCGCGGCCGGCCGCATCGCGCTGGACCGTGGCCTGGACGATCGCCGCGGCGGCGGGAAACTTGCCCAACGCCCGGCCGATCCGCCGGCCCACCGCCTCCTGATCGGTTTGCGGCTGGCGTCCGAGCCAGGCCGCGATGCGGCCGAGTGCCGCGGTCAGACCCTTGCTCTGGCGCTGGAGCATCGCGCGCTCTTTTTGCGCACGCGCTCCACTGCGGCACAGGACGTATTTTTCGCCCGGTGGTCCGTCAGGGTGCACGACGAAGCGCACTTCCAGCCCGGCCTGCGCCTCCTGCCAGTCGGACTTTCCCCAGCGCCGCTTCGTGGCGCAGCCAGCTCTTCGGCGTGCCCACGAGGTAACGCGCTTTGCGTCCGCGCAAAAACGCGATGTTCGCCTCGCTGACCATGCCGCGGTCCATGACCCAGATGCGTTCGGCCATGCCGTATTTGGTTTCCATGGCCGCGACGATCTCCTCGACCGTGGTGACGTCGGCGCGGTTGCCCGCAAAAGTCTCAAAGGACAGCGGCAGTCCCTCCGGCGTGCAGACCAGGCCGATGCAGACCTGCTTGCAGTCGCCGCGGCTGTCGCGCGAGTAGCCGCGCCGGGCCTGCGCATTGCGCTCCGCCACGCCTTCGAAGTAGGTGCTCGTCACGTCGTAGAGCAGAAACTCGAACCGCACGCCGAACCACTGCCGGTAACGCGCCATCAGGTGCGCGCACAGCGCGTCCTTGTGCTGGCCGAGTTGATCGAGCGCGCGGTAGAGCCGGGCGTCGTTGACCGCCGTGGGATCGATGCCGAGCAGATCGTCGAGCGCGGTGGTCTCATACCAATGCTCCGCAACGCCGAGTTCCGAGCGTTGCGCACAGAAGCGGGCGACGGTGAGCAGCGCCGCCATGTGCGACCAGGCGACCGACTCGCGGCCGGCCGCAGCAGCGAGCAACTCGTCGAGTTTGAGCCGGTGCCAGAGCGCGAGCCCAAGGTAGCTTTCACCAAAATCACGCGTGCGCTCGACGCGCAGGCCACCGACATCGGCGCGCTCCCACTGCACGGGCGGTGCCGCCGGAATCGCAGGCATCAAACCCGGCAGCCCGGCGGTTTTGGCCGCGGACGACGGCGCCTCGCCGCGGAGCAGCGCAGTCAAATCGTCCCAGCCGCCGCGCAGGCCGGCGACTTCCGCTTCGTCCAGCTTGCCGAGCGAGGCGACGACCCGCTGGCGCGGTCCCCGCGCGGTGCGCACCGTCTCGCACAGGTGCCAATAGCTGTAACCGATGCCGCGCGCCTTCTTGTTTTTCCGCCGCAGGAACATGCCGCCAGTATCGCAGGAAACCCGGCGGCCAACAAGAGGGTGTTCGGCACTACATTGACTTGGCGAACGAGTCTCCCTCGTAACCGCAACCTCGCCCCGGAGGCCTTGCCTCTGATACCTTTTTGGGCCAATACACGAACTGACGAACTCGGGCTAGCGTCGGTCGGCATTACGCTGAGTGAAATCAAACCGGCCAAACAGACCGAGACTGCGCAGCGGTGGAAATTCCATGTCATCTACGAAGGGAACCCTTTGCCGACCCGTTTGGAGTTTTCCCGCCGGAAAGATGAACCCTTTGAAAACAACGCGACCGAGCCGCCGTCAGCGGCCCTGCTGGCTGCGCAACAGGTCGTCCCGTTTGTGTTCAACCACTATACGGGCTCGGCGGCCTATCGGCAGAAAATCAACGCGTTGGCGACCCGGACGCAGGTGCAGGCGCGGGATGTCTTCGATCTGCATCACCTGTCACACTATGCCGCAGCCGGGCGCGAATCGCCGCCGGAGTTAGTGGAGCAGGCCATCGGGCAACTCGGTCTAATCAGTTTCGCCATGTTTCAGGATCAGGTGGTGCCCTTCCTGCCCGCCGATCTGGCGGCGCACTACGGCACACCGGAAGCATGGAAGACGATGTCGGAAAAAGTGTGGCACGATCTCATGGCGGCGCTGCCGCCCTCCTCGCCATGACCACCCTGGGATTTTATCAGAAATTGGCCGGGCATAAGCGGGTCACGACGCGCACGGCGGCGCAGCTGGCCGGCGTCAGCATTCCTGCGGCCTCGATGGCCCTGCGGCGGCTGGCCGCGGACGGCTTGAGCACGCCTTTGAAAAAAGGCTCGTGGATGATCGGCGGCATGGCCTCCAAACCCGGTGCGCTGGTCACGGCGGCAGCTGACCCGTATGTGGCGTATCTCTCCGGTGCTTCGGCGCTGCGCCTGCATGAGCGGATTCAGCAGATGCCCCAGAGCCTGTTTGCCGTAACGCTGGGGCGGCCGGGTGAAGTCGAAATGGCCGGGGGGCGTATCGCGCTGCATCGCATCAAGCCCGAGCTTTTCGGGGGGTATGCTTACGATCCCCGAGTGGACGGGTTTGTTGCTTCGCCGGAAAAGGCCGTGTTCGACCTGGCTTATCTCGCGGCCATGAACCGGAGCCGCGTCAGCGGGAGTTTGCCTGAGACCGATTTGAAAGGGCTGCGCTGGAGCGAGGTCCAGAAATGGCTGCGGCGCATTCCAACCCCGCGGGTGCGGGCGTCGGTGGAGCAGGCCTTGGATCGCATTCGCCAACAGCACGCTGAGGTCGCCGATTAGCAGTCATCGTTTTGTGGGTAATCGTTCTGCAACGATGGCCGGACCCGTCACGCTCACGTCCCTGTCGCGCGAGGCCGTGAAAGTGGCGGATGCGACACGCCCATCTTTCCATGCGAGGTCCACCGTCACGCCGCCATGGGCGAGCAATCCTTTGATTGCGCCCTCATTCCACAAGGGCGGCAGAGCCGGAATCAACTCGATCAGCGGCAGGTCATCTTCGCTGCGGTGACTCTGCAAAAGCGCCTCGGCGAGCCCGGCCGGACCGCCAAAGTTACCGTCGATCTGGAACGGCGGATGATCTGAATGTCCATCGTCGCCACATGGGTGAACGTTCCAAGGCTCCCGTCCGGATATCATACGGTGGCCTCGCTCTCCCGTATACTGTTCGGGGATGAACAGGTGCTCTGGCACCGTTGGCTCCAATACCTGCACGAAGCGCGGCTTTCGCCGCGTTTTTTTACCGACTGATTTGCCTTTAAACGAACAAGTTTGTGCCCGACCGCTCTGCCGACTCCAGATAATCGGCCACGCCGCCGAACTCCACTCCGTCGATCAGCTCCTCGGGACGGATGCCCATTGCTTCCATCGACATCGTGCACGCCACCAGCCGCACTCCGGCCAGCCGCGCTGCACCAAGCAATCCCGGCAGGTTCGGCAGTCCCTTTGACGCCATCTGGTGCTTCATCAGTCTTCGACCTGCTCCGAGAAAATTGAGCTTGGACAATGGCAGCGCCTCCAATCCTCGCGGGAGCATCCGGCCGAACATCCGGTCCAGAAACGATTTCCCCGACGTGGCCACCGGCTGTCCACGCCGCAGAGCGTTGAGCCCCCAGAAGGTGAAGAACAACGTCACGTGCCCGCCCAGCGCCGCCGCTCCGTTGGCCACGACCAGCGCCGCCATCACCTTGTCCATTTCGCCGGAGAACACGACCGCCGTCGCTCCCTTGCGGCGCGGCTCGCCCAGACTCGCGTTCGAACCCGCGCCCCCCCTGATGGGGACTGCCGGACGCCGCAGCCGTGCGCTTACGACGCCCTTGGTCCGTTCCACGCCGAGCAACTCCAGTCCAGTCGAACGCGCAAACGCTTCCACATCGTTCGCGAATCCCGGATCGGACGCTGTCACTGCCAATTCGGCCCCTGGACGCAACGTCTCGCACGCCGCCTTCACCCGTAGCAACGGCCCCGGACACGACAATCCCGTGCAATCCAGCGTCATTGTCCCGGTCGCCGTCTCCACAGCCAAGAACGACTTCACCATCGGCTTTGGAGGCAAATCGTTCACATCACCCTCGGCGCGCTTCGCTGTCGCCTGCGGACGCACCCGCAGACCACCGGCCAGTCCGACCACCTCGAATCCCGCCTGCGTCAGCACCCTTGCTGCGAAATAACTCGTCTTGCCCAACGCGCACACCGCCAGCCATGACCTGCCGCGATCCAACTCGCCGAGTCGTGAACGCAATTCGGCGTAAGGAATGTTCACCGCACCCGGCACCGGCGACGTTGTGACCGCCTCCACCGGACGCACGTCCAGCACCGCATATCCCTCGGGAGGCGAGTCAACCGTGCGCACCAGCCCGTCGCGCACGTTCTGTGCCGCGAACCCCGCGGTGTTCACCACGTCGCGTGCGCTGCCGAACGGCGGCGCGTAGGCCAATTCCAGCTCCGCCAGATCGTCTATCGTGAGGCCACCTGCCAGCGCCGCTGCCAGCACATCAAGCCGCTTATCCACCCCATCGGCACCGACCACCTGCGCGCCCAGCAGCTTCCCATCCTCCGGCGACCACAGCAGTTTCACCGTCAACGGCGTCGCCCCCGGGAAATAGCCCGCGTGCTGATGATCGGTCACCACCGTGGCTCGATACGCGCGCCCTGCGTCCCGCAACCGCTTCTCCGACCAGCCAGTGGTGCCCGCGACCAGATCGAAGACCCGCACCACAGCCGTGCCCAGATGCCCCGGATAGGGGCGCGCTGTTTCGGGACGGAAAATATGGTCCGCAATCACCCGGCCCTGTCGGTTGGCCGGCCCGCCCAGCGGCAGATTCATCGGTGTGCCGGTCAGCCGGTCGAAGCTTTCCACTACGTCGCCCGCGGCATAGATGTCCGGGTCCGAGGTGCGCATGAAACGATCCACCTTGATCGCCCCCCGCGCCCCCAGTTCCAGCCCCGCGGCCGCAGCCAGCTCACTCTCCGGACGCACCCCGATCGCCAGCACCGCGAAGTCCGCCTGCACGCGACGCCCGGACTTCAACTCCGCCGTCAGCCGCCCCGAGTCCTCTGCGAACCCTGCGATTGGATCGCCCAACACCAACGCTACGCCTGCGGCGCGTAACTCCTGCGCCACCGGCGCGGCTATCTCCGGATCGAGCGGCGGCAGCACTTGGTCGAACGCCTCGACCAGCGTCACCGCGCAGGCCGTGCGCCGCAACTGCTCGGCCATCTCCAGACCGATGAACCCGCCGCCGATCACCAGAGCCGACTCCGCCCGTTCCACCGCCGCCTTGATCCGGTCCATGTCCTGCAAATTGCGCAGCGTGAAAACACGCGGGTCGCCCACGCCCGGCAACGGCGGCCGCAGCGGCAAGGCCCCAGGCGCGAGGATCAGCCGGTCGTAGGCCAACTCGCGGCACGAGTTGGTCTTCACCCCGCGAACCTCCAGAACTTTGCGCTTCCGGTCGATTTTTGTTACCTCCGTATGCGTCAGCACCTCGATGTCGAGCAGCGCCGACAGGCTCTCCGGTGTGTGCACGGCCAGCCGGGAACGGTCGGCGATTTCCCCACCCACGTGATAGGGCAGCCCACAATTGGCGAACGACACATCCGGCCCGCGCTCCACCACCGTGATCCGCGCCGACTCATCCAGCCTTCTCGCCCGAGCCGCCGCCGAAGCGCCTGCGGCCACGCCGCCGACAATCACTACTCTCAATCCGTTTCTCCTGGCATTTATGTTCATATATGAGCATATGCGCATATAATTGACATACTGTCAAGACCTCGCTTGGATCCGACTATGTCGCAAAAGAAACCGATGCCAATGGACGAGGATGCGCTGCAACTGGTCGCCCGCCGTTTCGCCGTGCTCGGTGAACCCACCCGCCTGCGCATCCTTCAGGCGCTTATGACGGGTGAGCGCCCTGTCGGCGAGATCGTGGACGCTACCGGTGGCACCCAGACCAACATTTCCCGGCATTTGCAGACTCTTGCCGCTACCGGCCTCGTTGCCCGCCGACGCGAGGGCTTGCAAGTCTTCTACGCAGTGGCTGACCCCATGGTCCACGAGCTTTGTGCGCTCGTCTGCGGTGGCCTCCGTCGCGAGTTCGCCGACCGCGCCGCTCGCTTCGGCTGACACTCCTCGCATGCCATCCTTTGAGGTTGGCATCACAGGAAAGATCCATGCCATCAAACTGCACATCGGTTCTGGCAACGCGGATGAACCGGTGCTCACGCTCATGCTTCCCGACGAAGACTGATACGAGGAGCTTCGGCCTCTTTTTCATCCGTCCGCGCGCCCAATCATTGGCCATCGCAGGGGAACTTGATGCTCGTTGCAGCGGGCTCCGACTAGAAGCGCGCGGATATTCCGATGGAAAAATAGGCGGTCGAATCTCCTTTCAATTCGTAGCCACGGTCGAAGTAGTCGAACCGACGATCAACCACCAGGCCGCCGTCAAGATTCACCGAGAGCGAATCGTTGATCCTCCATTCGAATCCGCCACCTACGCGCATTTCACGATACTCCAGATAGGTGTCGCCGAGTCCGGGCGCCAAAGCCGTTCCGACATGATACGTGCCTCCCTGGAATCGCAGGCCTCCTTTCAGGGTCCAATTCGGAGCCAGCTTGTAGGTGACTTCCGTTCGGGGAAATCCTACCGAAAGCATCCAGTCGGGGTGAAAATCCCAACGCACCCCAAAGACCGGAAGCACCTCATCCTTACTGTCGGGATAGAACCGGACGCCTACATCCCACGCCAAAGTCGGGCTGTAGCGTTTGCCCACGCTCAATAGGGTCGAAGCGTTGAAACCATCGCTTGATGAACCGGACCCGTCCCAGAATATCCCGGGACGAATGATCAACGTGGCCCGCCAATTATCCTCGTCCTCGCCGCCGAAGAACTTCGTCGCACTCAGGGACAGGCCCACCGCTTCCAGTTGATCCGGCAGCGGAACAACGCCGGTCAATTCAAGGTCCGACCTGCTGGCAAAGACGCCGGTGCGGAAACGCCAGCCTTCAAAGAGGCGGAAGCTCATGCCCGCTTCAACTTCGACATGACTTACTTCCACTTCGCCGACCTTGGCGCCCCGCTCCAAATCTTCGTTGGTAGAGAACGAGTATTTGGCGGTGACATCAAAATCGGGAGAAAAACCTTGTTGTGGCTCCGCGGCTTTCGCCGCGGGTATAGCAAGGCCGCCGATGGCGACACATAAGAGGGGCCGCCGAAGCGACTCCAGGATATCAGGCAATGCGCTGTATTTGGATTTGGTTGTTTTCATCTTAGTATAGTTGTGGGGAAATTCGATTATCGGTGGGTTTCGCTAAAGGGGCCGCCGTGGGTTTGAAGATGCGAAGCACGGCGACGAAGAACACCGGCACGAGCAGGATCGCGAGGAAGGTGGCGCTGAGCATGCCGCCCATGACCCCGGTGCCGATGGCATTCTGGCTGCCCGAGCCGGCGCCGCTAGCCCTGACCAGCGGGAGCACCCCGAGGATGAAGGCAAACGACGTCATCAGGATCGGCCGCAGACGCTGCCGCGCAGCCTGCACGGTGGCGTCGACGAGGCTCATGCCCTGCTCGCAGCCGGCCTTGGCGAACTCCACGATCAGGATGGCGTTTTTGCACGAGAGACCGACCGTAGTGAGTAGTCCCACCTGGAAATATACGTCGTTGGGCAAGCCGCGCAGCGACGCGGCGAGCAGAGCGCCGATGACCCCGAGGGGCACAACGAGCATGACCGCGAATGGAATCGACCAGCTTTCATACAGCGCGGCCAGGCAGAGGAACACGACGAGCAGCGAAATCGCGTAAAGCATGGGCGCCTGCGAGCCGGAGAGACGTTCTTCGTAGGAAAGGCCGCTCCATTCGTAGCCGATGCCGCCCGGAAGCTGGCTGGCGATTTCTTCGAGCGCCTGCATGGCGTCGCCGGTGCTCTTGCCGGCGGCGGGCTGACCTTGGAAGGCAATCGAAGGAAGGCCATTGTAACGTTCGAGCAGAGGCGAGCCGTAGGTCCATCTGCCGCTGGCGAAGGCCGAGAAAGGCACCATCTCGCCCCGGGCGTTGCGCATATACCAGCGATTCAGATCATCGGGCAGCATGCGATAGGGCGCATCGGCCTGGAGATAGACCCGCTTCACGCGCCCCTGGTCGATGAAGTCATTGACATAGGACGATCCCCATGCCGTTGACAGCGTGCGGTTGATATCGCTGAGCGAAAGCCCGAGCGCACTGGCTTTCTTCCGATCAATATCGACCCTGAATTGCGGCGTGTCGTCGAAGCCGCTCGGGCGGACGTTGGCGAGATTCGGATTCTGCGCGGCGAGTTGCAGGAATTGCCCGCGAGCGTCCATCAGCTTCTCGTGGCCGAGCCCCGCCCGATCCTGGAGGCGGAAATCGAAGCCGTTGGCCGTGCCCATCTCCATCACGGCGGGCGGCGCGAAAGCGTAGGCGATTCCGTCCTTGAAACTGGCAAACTTCATCATCGCCCGTTGTGCGATGGCCCTGACGCGGTCCGCCTCGGTTGACCGTTCAGACCAGTCTTTGAGCTTGATGAAAGCCATGCCGGCGTTTTGGCCCTGGCCCCCGAAACTATAACCGGCGATAGTCAGAATAGACTCCGCGTTTTTCTCTTCGTTGAGAAAGTAGTGCTCGACCTGCTTGATGACTTCGAGCGTCTGCTCCTGGGTGGCGCCAACGGGCATCTGCACCTGGGCGAATAGAATACCCTGGTCCTCTTCCGGCAAAAAGCCGGTCGGCATGCGGAGGAATAGCAGCGCCATGCCGCCCAGGATGACTGCGTAGACGATGAGGGAGCGCCCGGTGCGCTGGAGCAGCTTGCCGACGCCCGAGGCGTAGCGGTCGGCGCTGCGGTCAAAGGTGCGGTTGAACCAGCCGAAGAAGCCGCGTTTGCCGTGGTGGTGCCCTTTCGGGATCGGTTGCAGCATCGTCGCGCAGAGCGCGGGCGTGAGCACGATCGCCACGAGCACGGAAAGAACCATCGCGGACACGACCGTGATGGAGAATTGCCGGTAGATCACGCCCACGGAGCCGCCGAAGAAGGCCATCGGCACGAACACGGCGGACAGCACGAGCCCGATGCCGATCAGCGCACCGGTGATCTGGCCCATCGATTTCTTCGTCGCCTCCTTCGGAGACAAACCTTCCTCGCTCATCACGCGCTCGACGTTTTCCACCACCACGATGGCGTCGTCCACCAGCAGCCCGATGGCCAGCACCATGCCGAACATCGTGAGCGTGTTGATCGAAAAGCCCAGGGCCTGCATCACGGCAAACGTGCCGAGCAGCACCACCGGCACGGCGATTGTGGGGATGAGCGTCGCCCGGAAGTTCTGCATGAACAGATACATTACGAGGAACACGAGGATGATGGCCTCGGCGAGGGTCTTCACGACCTCCGTGATCGCGATGCGCACGAAGGGCGTCGTATCAAGCGGGTATTCGACCTTGAGGCCCGGCGGGAAAAACGCCTCGAGTGCGCTGATCTTCTCGCGGATGAGCCGGGCCGTCTCCATGGCATTGGCGCCGGGCGCCGGGCGAACCGCCATGCCGGAGGCCGGCTGGCCGTTATAGCGACTCTGCATCGCATAGTTTTCGCCGCCGAGTTCGATCCGCGCGACATCACGCAAACACACGGCGGAGCCATCGGGATTGACGCGCAGGAGGATGTCGCCGAACTCCTCCGGCGTTTCGAGTCGCGTCTGGGCGGTGATGGTCGCCGTCAGCCGCTGGCCTGGCACGGCGGGGGTGCCGCCGAGCAATCCGGCCGAAACCTGAGTGTTCTGCGCCTGCATCGCGGCGATGACCTCGTTGACCGTGATCCGGTAGTTCGCGAGCGAGTCCGGGTTCAGCCACACACGCATGGCGTAGGAAGGTCCGAAAAGCTGGATGTCGCCCACGCCGGGCACGCGACTGATCACGTCCTGAAGGTTGGTGGCGACGTAGTCGGAAATATCGTCGCGCGTCATGCTGCCATCGGTCGAGACGAAGCCGAGTATGATGAGGAAGTTCCGCACGGACTTGGTCACACGGACGCCCTGTTGTTGCACCTCCTGCGGGAGGAGAGGCATGGCGAGCTGCACCTTGTTTTGCACCTGCACCTGCGCGATATCGGGATCGGTGCCGGCGTCGAAGGTCAGCGTGATGCTGACGTTGCCCGCGGAGTCGCTGGTCGAAGCCATGTAGCGCAGGTGGTCGATGCCGTTCATGCGCTGCTCGATCACTTGCGTGACGCTATCCTCAAGCGTCTTGGCGTTGGCGCCGGGATAGCTGGCGGCGATGGAGATCGCCGGCGGAGCAATGTTGGGATACTGGGCGATGGGCAGCGAATAGACGGCTGCCAAGCCGGCCAGCATGATGATGATCGCAATGACCCACGCGAAGATGGGGCGCTCGATGAAAAACTTGGCCATGGGAAATCTCCGGGATCGGCGCGAGGAATCAGGGCTTCCGCTCGGGAGTCGCCGTGGCGTCTCCGGGCGTCCCCAGGTTGGTGGCCGGCACCGGTTTCACCGGAACGCCCACACGGATTTTTTGGAGGTTCTGCACGATCACCTGTTCGCCAGCCTTGAGGCCGGAGGTGACGAGCCACAGGCTGCCAATGGCTCGGTCGGCCTTGAGCACGCGCTGCTCGACCTTGTTCTCCGCGCCGACGACCAGCGCGGTCGCTGCGCCGTGACGATTGCGGGTAATACCCTGTTGCGGCACGAGCAACGCCGCGGGATTCACGCCCTCCTGCAAGCGTGCGCGCACAAACAAACCCGGCAACAGTTCGCGGTTCGGGTTCGGCACAAGCACACGCAGCAACACTGAGCTGGTCGAAGCGTCGACCGTAACGTCGGCAAACTGCAGCCAGCCGTTTTCCCCGTAGATCTGGTCACCATCGAGGATCAGGGTTACTGAGGCCGCGCCATCATCCGCGTGGGTAAGCAATCCCGCCTTAAGGTCCTGTTTTAGACGCAGGAGTTCGGAGCTCGATTGAGTGACATCGACATAAAGCTGGTCGATCTGCTGGATGGTAGTGAGCAGTGTCGCGTCGCTTTGTCGGACGTAGGCACCTTCCGTCACGGCGGAGCGACCGACGCGGCCCGAGATCGGTGCGAGAACCCGAGTGTAATCGAGATCGATCTGTGCCGTTTGCACCGCGGCCCTGGCGGCGACAACATCGGCATCGGAGGTCAGTTGCTGAGTGTGCGCGTCGTCATAGTCTTGCTGGCTTACGGCACGGACGTTCACAAGTTCGCGATAGCGATCTGCCTGGAGCTTGGCGGACGCCGCGCTGGCTTCCGCGCGAGCAAGGGCAGCTTTGGCACCGTTGAGCGCGGCCTGATAGGGCGCGGGATCGATCTGGTAGAGCAGCTGCCCCTCCCGCACTTCGCTGCCTTCCTCGAAATGGCGTTTCAGCACGATACCGCTCACCCGCGCACGCACCTCAGCGACGCGATATGCTGACGTGCGACCAAGCAATTCGCGGGTGAGCGCGAACGGTTGCGGATTGATCGTAACCACGCCAACCTCGACCGGGCCGGTGTTGCCAGCGTCACCGACGGTTCTCTTTTCCCCGCAGCCGGACAGAGCGCCTAACACGAACGCCGCCACGACGATGCAGCGTAAGGCAGAGCGGGCAGATGATAATGAGAATGGGGATACGGCGGGATACATAATCGGAAGTGGCTCAGAAATGAGTGTGTGCGCTGCGCTTGCTCTCTTCACCGGCCTCAACAAGGTCGGCGAGGGTTTGATCATTGGGTTCGTCGCCGAGAGCCCGCAGCGGTTGGTTGCCACCGAGGCTCTCCACCAATGGTGTCGCCCCAAAAATCGGGGCTCGGATGTTGGTAGGGGCGGCATAGTTAAGTCGGATGCCATCGATGCCCAACGCGAGACCCTGCACCATTAGAATGGTGGAAAAGCAAATCCCGCTGATCGGCATGGCGTATTTTGCCGGCACACCGCGTAGCATCTTGAGCGCGACGCGGATCATGACACGACCGCCTCCGTGCTTTTCCTTCTGATTTCTCCGCCGTTGGGCAAAAACGTGAGCTGCGTTGATAGTAATGAAACCCATTGCTCCCTGGAGCGTAGCAAATGGGGAGTTAAGGGACTGTTAAGGTTCGCTCTTTTCTTCAAAATCAGCCCCATCTTCACGGTTCCTTAATCGAACAGCGTGTAAACTTCCCCTCATGCCACGACACGACGCTCTCTTCCGACTACCAGAGAAACGAATTCCTGCAATGAATACGGACGCCAGGCCATGAAGATACTCGTGATCGAAGATGATCCCTTTTTGCTCCGCACCGTCACCCGGACGCTGCGCGAGAAGGGATACGCCGTCGATTCCGCCCAGGAGGGCGAAAGCGGTCTCTTCAAGGCCGAGGGTAGCGACTATGATTTGATCCTGCTCGATGTGCTGCTGCCAAAACTGGATGGCTGGAGTATTTTGAAGCGGCTGCGCGAGACAAAAAAAACACCCGTGCTGATGTTAACCGCCAGGGATGCGCTTCCGGACCGCGTCCGCGGCCTCGATGGCGGCGCGGATGACTACCTCACCAAGCCTTTTGAGTTCGATGAATTGCTCGCGCGCATCCGCGCCGTCATCCGCCGTCACGCGAGCCACGCCCAATCTGAAATTCAGATCGCAGACGTGGTGATCAATATCCCCAAGCGCACGGTTATCTCCGGCGGAGAAGCGGTGTCTCTCACGCCACGCGAATATGCGTTGCTCGAATTTCTCGCGCTGCGCCGCGGTCAGCTCGTGACCCGGGCGATGCTCTATGAGCATATCTTCGATGAGACGGAGGAACCGATGTCGAACTTGATCGATGTCCACGTTTCAAATCTGCGCAAGAAACTGGGGCGAGACCTCATCGTGACTCGTCGCGGCCATGGCTTCTATGTCGAATGAATCCCTTTTTTAAATCCATTCGGTGGAGGCTTCAACTGTGGC
The DNA here is from genome assembly GCF_038725785.1 of Termitidicoccus mucosus. Lineage (GTDB taxonomy): Bacteria > Verrucomicrobiota > Verrucomicrobiia > Opitutales > Opitutaceae > Termitidicoccus > Termitidicoccus mucosus. Next base: position 5,541,079 of record NZ_CP109796.1, on the reverse strand, counting down.
ACGGTGCACTCTTGCTGGTGGTTCTCGCCGCTTTTGGTCTGCGCCTGTATTCGCTGCATCTCCAGAATCGTCTGCAATTGATCGACCAGGAGCTGCAGCGACAACTAATCTTCGTTGCGAGCACTCTGCAAGACACCGAGCACTCTGAAGCGATACGAGCCGCAGCAACGGCGGCACTTCCGAACAGCCCGCTTTTGTCTGCTTCGCCGGAAGATTCCATTGATCGAACTAATCAGGAGCACCGCAACAATCTACCTCCAGAAGCCCGGCATGACGCGACCAAACGAGCCTTGCTCGACGCTATCACCAAGGCCGGAACCTATTACATCGGCTGGGCACCGGATGATTCCGTTTTTTTCAAATCAGACCTCGTGCCGAACGACATTTTACCGCCTCCGAAGAACAGCAACCTTCTCTTTCATGCGCAGACCAGAGGCGACTGCCGCGAACAGATCCTGACGAGTTCCAGCGGCCTGAGGCTGTTGGTGGGACGGTCGCTCAAAAACGACCTGGCCCAAATGCGAAGCGTCGTCTGGCAAACAATATTATCAGGCGCTGGTGTAATGGCACTTGGATTGATTGGCGGGTGGTGGCTGGCGACCCACGCCACAAAACCAATCAAGAACATCAGTGCCACCGCGGAGAAAATCGCGTCGGGCAATCTGGCCGAGCGCATTAACGTCTCGGACACCGATAGTGAACTTGGCCAGTTGGCCGGTATTTTGAATGCGAGCTTTGATCACGTGCAGAAAGCCGTCACGGAATTACAGGAGGCGCTGGAGCGCCAGTCTCGGTTTGTCGCAGACGCCTCGCACGAACTCAGGACTCCGGTGGCAGTCGTTCTGGCGGAAGCGAGTTCAGCCTTGGCGCGCGAGCGCACTCCGGATGAATACCGCGAGGCCCTCGAAGCGTGCTGCCAAACCGCCCGGCGGATGCGTCGATTAGTAGAGTCCTTGCTTTTGCTGGCGAGGGTCGAGGCGGGACAGACGAGCAACCCCCGCGCTGTTTGTGAGTTGGACCGAATAACCCAGGAAGCAGTTGCACTTCTTCGGTCGATCGCGAACGAGCAGTGTGTGTCTCTCCAGCTTGAGACGCAGTCCACGCAATGTTTCGGGAATTCTGACGAACTCGGCCAGATCGGCATGAATCTTGTCAGCAATGCCATCCACTACAATCGGCCTGGCGGTGCCGTTCTGGTTTCTGTGGATGCCGAGGATGGTTTCGCGGTGCTGCGCGTCGAGGACAACGGGCAGGGAATCCCGAAGGAGAGTCTGCCTCATGTTTTTGAGCGTTTCTATCGGGTTGACCAGTCGCGTTCTTCTACGAGCGGCCGTTTGGGATTGGGCTTGGCGATTACGAAGGCCCTCGTCGAGGCCCACTCCGGCACAATTACAGTTACCAGCGTATTAGGCGAAGGCAGCACGTTCACGGTTCGCCTGCCTCTGGCCGGGCAGATGGTCGCCGATGCCACCTGCGCAACTTGACAGATACTACCTCCGGGACAGCCCGTTCTACGTCTTCCCCGTTGCCGCGTTACGTGAAAGACGTAGAAAACTCTGGCCATAGAGGTTAGACGAGAGGGCCGCCACGCGTTTGAGGAAATCGATCACAAATGCGGGCTGCTCTTCGAGATTGTTCGGCGTGAGGCGAAGCACCGACTGGAAGAGAACCGCCATCGCGTGTTGGAAGGCGTTGGTCGTGCGGCGGTGACGGCTTCGCTGGTCAGGCCGGACGCGCCGGCGCGGGCGTTACTGCATGTTCCAGCGATAGGTTTCGCCTTTCGCCAGCGTCACGTCCTGCGTCGCGTTGCCATGGCGCAGACGGGTCGAGCCGCCGTTGATGGAGCGGAGGGTTGCCTCGACGAGTTTCCCGTCCTGCCACGCCACGTCCACCTCGAAACCCGAGCGGGCGCGCAGGCCTTTCACGCTGCCGCGGGGCAGCGCCTTGGGGAGCGCGGGCAGGATTTCGATTTCGTCCGGGCGGCTCTGCATCACCATTTCCGCGATGCCTGCCGCGCCGCCGAAGTTGCCGTCAATCTGGAAGGGCGGATGCGCGTCAAACATGTTCGGATAGGTGAGTCCGGGGCTCAGGAGAAGCTTGAGAATTTCATAGGCGCGGTCGCCGTTGCCGAGATGCGTCCAAAGGCAAAGGCGCCAGGCCGTGGCCCAGCCGGTGGCTTTGTCACCGCGAATTTCCAGGGATTTTTTCACCGCCGCCGCAAGTTCGGGCGTGCCGCGCAGCGTGATGTCGCGGCCGGGAAACAGACCGTAGAGATGCGAGACGTGACGGTGGGTTTTGTTGCCGACCTGCATGTCCCAGTCTTCCATCCATTCCTGCAATTGCCCGGCGCTGCCGATTTTATTGGGCGCAAGTCGCGCGCGCGTGGCGGTAAGCTGCTTGCGAAGGCCGGCGTCCACCCCGAGTGTCTCCGCCGCCTTGATGGTGTTGGCGAAGAGGTCGCGCAAAATCTGCATGTCCATGGTCGGGCCGGCGCAGACGGGCGAGCCTTTCGGGTGGCCGAGCTCGGGCGAGATGGAAGGATTGGTGACGAGCCACTGGCCGGACGCATCCTCCTGCAAGGTGTCGAGGAAAAACTCCGCCGAGCCCTTGAGGATGGGATATATGCGTTTCAACACCGCCATGTCGCCGCTGAACTCGTAGCGGTCCCAAAGGTGCAGGCACAGCCACGCCCCGCCGGTTGGCCACATGCCCCAGTCCGCGCCGTCGATGGGCGCGCTCGCGCGCCACAAATCGGTGTTGTGGTGCACCACCCAGCCGCGCGCGCCATACATCTCGCGCGCAGTCCGCGCACCGGTTACCGTGAGATCCTCCACCATCGCAATCAGCGGCTCGACGCATTCGGCAAGATTGCCCGACTCGGCGGGCCAGTAGTTCATCTCGGTGTTGATGTTGATGGTGTATTTGCTCTGCCAGGGCGGGTTGAGGAGTTCGTTCCAGATGCCCTGGAGGTTGGCCGGCTGGCCGCCGGGGCGTGAACTGCCGATGAGCAGGTAGCGTCCGAACTGGTAATAGAGCGCGGCGAACTGCGGGTCGTTGCCTTCGGCGAAGCGCTCGATGCGCACGTTGGTCGGCAGTTTCATCGCGTCGCTGTGTCCGAGGTCGATCGAGACACGGCGGAAGAGCGGCTGGTAATCCTGAAGATGCGCCTCGCGCAGTTTTTCGACGGATTTTTTCGAGGCCGAGGCCAGAAGTTTTTTCACCATGGCCTCGGGGTCGCCGCCGGCATCGTTGAAGTTTTTGTAGCTGGTGGCGGCGGCGATGAGCAGCGTGACCGAATCGGCTTTGTCCACGGTGATGCCCGCTTGCTCCGCGTTGACCTTGCCGCCGGTGGCGATGACTTGCACGCGGGCCTGATACCGGATGATACCTTCGACTCCGCCCGACTTGCCGCCTTTCCCGCGCATGACGAGCGTATCGGCGCCCTCGGTCGCCACGGTGACGTCGTGCATCGGGGTTTTCATGCCGGCGGTGAAGGCGATGCTGCCGGGCCGGTTGGCGGTGAAGCGCACCACGATGACATTGTCCGGGGCATTGGCAAAAACCTCGCGGGTGTAATCCACGCCGTCGCGCGTGTAGTGCACGGTGGCCGTCGCCGTGTCGAGGTCGAGCTCGCGCCGGTAGTTCCCGACGTTGCCGGCGGGGAAGGTCAGGAGCAAATCGCCGACGGTCTGATACTGCATCTGGCCGCGCGGCTTCGCGATGATCTTCTCGTTGATGAGCTTCGCGGCGTCCTTGTATTTGCCCTCGTTGACCAGGCGCCGGGCCTCGGGCAGCGCGTCCTTCGCCTCCGGGTTCACCGGATTGTAGGGGCCGCCCGCCCAGAGCGTGCATTCGTTGAGTTGCAGACGCTCGCTGACCGGCTGGCCGAAAACCATGGCGGCAACGCGGCCGTTGGCCAGCGGCAGGGCTTCCTCCCACTTCTCCGCCGGTGTGTCATACCAGAGCAGGTTGTGCCTGCCGCCCTCCGGCTCCCCGGCGGGCGGAGCCGCGCGGCCGGGGATCGCAAGAGTGCAGGCCGCCAACGCCAGGCCCGTGATCAGGGCTCTTGTCAATGGCTTGTCCCCTGCCAATGGCTGTTTGCTGATTCTCATAGTGTCTATTCGGAGGTGTTTCATGGAATGATTTTGTCAGTGGTATTCATATTAATAAATTTGCGGAAAATGAAAATCAAGAAGCATCGGCTTGACCCCTTTCGGCTTCCTATTCAATCGATCTTGAAGACAATCGCCGTGGCGCACGGCATCGTGCTGGGGCTGGTGATGACCAGCGCATCGGGCGTCTGGCGCCATGCGAGCGTCGGAGCGGTGTGCCCGAGCAGCGTCACCGTTCTGATGGGCTTGCCCAACAGATTGGCGGTCGCACCGAGGGAAGTGAGCTTCAACTCGGTTTCAGGTGCAGGCACGGCGAGGCAGAAAGCGTAGAGAGCACCGTCTTTGCCGAGCGTGAAACGAAAATCCTCTGGACCAAAGACGAAGTCAGCCTGTTTTTTCCCGAGCTTCCCGCCAGGGAGCATCTTGAGCTTGCCGTCGATCAACTCGCCTTCGCCGGGGCGGACCCAGGCACGGCTGCCATAGATACCCTGACCGTTGCAGCGCATCCATTCGCCAACTTCGCGCAGCATCCGTGCGCTGCCCGCATCGAGTGAACCATCGGGCAGGAGCGAAACACAAATGCCTGCGTTGCCGTCGCGCGCCACCGCTTCGATGATATAGCGAATCACCATACCGGAGTCATAAGTGAAGTTCGGCGCATAAAACCAATCGCCGACCGGGGCCTCCGCAATCCAAGGTTGATCGATCTTGATGTCGCTTGGGATGCCATGTTCCTCAGTGTTGACCGTCCCGTTCGTCTTTGGACGGAACTTGATCACACTGAAAGTATCCACTTTTTCACGTCGCTCCAATGCGCGGTTGTAGTAATGGGCGATAACGCGCTGCATCGCGTCGGCTTTGACGCCGGTGCCGGTGTGCGAGCCCTCGAAGGGTTGGGTGCCGGTACCATCGGTGTAGATGAAGTCGGGATCGTAGTGATCAATCACGTCCATGATACGCAACGCCCACCACGTGGCATACCACTTGGCGTAGGCAGCATGACGCGTGAATAATCCGGCAGGGGGCGGATTCCAAGGCGACATCGCCGCTTCGCTGACTCCGGCATACTCGCGAAGATTCACCGTGTAGAGTAGCCGTGGATCGAGACCTTCCCACCACTTACCTTTGCCATCGGCGAGCGCAAGGTTTCCGTCATAAGGCACGCCGGTTTTCGGCCCCTCCTGGTCGGCGCTGAAAGCGTTTTGCCACCACCACCAAGTATACTCGTGATGAAATGTCACGCCATAGTGTAGTCCTGCCGCCCGGGCCGCACGCGACCACTCGCCGAGCAAGTCGCGCTTCGGTCCGAGGCGAACGGAGTTCCATGGTTGGTACTGTGAATTCCAAAGATCAAAATTGTCGTGATGGACTCCCTGGATGATCAGAAAACGCGCACCCGCGTCGCGATAGATTTGGACAAGCGCCGCCGGATCAAGTTTGGCGGGATTCCAATCACGCAACACTTCCTTATAGCCAAACTCGGAAGGATGGCCGGCATTTTTGAGATGGTTTTCGTAGGCCAGTGTGCCTGGTGCATAAATTCTGCGAGCATACCAATCGCCACTCTGGCCTGCAGCCTGCGGACCGAAATGCACCCAGATGCCGAACTTCGCCTCACGCAACCACGACGGCGCACCGGGATAATTCTTCTCGATCGACGCCCAGGTTGGTTCGAACGGACCAGGAGCAATCGGCAAATCGAGTTTGATCTCCGGTGCCGCCGCAGAATTACCAAGCGGCATACTGTCTATCGGACGCGGCGCAGGAATCTCCGGAATAGGCGGCAAAGCAGGAAGATGAAATTCGGCGCGAACTTGTCCGGCCAAAAGCAGGCCGGCGCAAAGGGCAATAACACGGTTGTTCATGGGCATGACAAAATAAACAAATAATGGATCTTGATGGGTAAACGACTAGCCCGAATATTTCATGAGGCCTGCCAAAGGGGTCGGGACGCTGTTTGTTGATTCTCATGATGCATATTCGGAGGCATTTCGTAATATAATATTTTCATAATACTCATGTTAATAAATTCATATGCAATAAAAAATCAGTAAACAGCGTCCTGACCCCTTACGGCGGGGGCAGGGGGATTCCCTCACTCTTGTTTAGTTTTTAATATGCTATCAATCGTCCATCTTGCCTCTTTTTCAGTGAGGCTGAGGTTTATTAATATTTTTAAAAGAGCATCTATATCTTTCTTCTTTAATGCACTATCCCATTCCGCTAACCTTCCAGAAGAAAAAAGACGTTCATTAATCGTCATTCCTCGCATATCTTGATTGTCAGTATTCATATAATTTTAGGAGCTAAAAAGGGGTCAAGCTGGGGATGCCCCGAATTGACGGACACGGGTGAAGGGTTAAAAACCCAATTTCACAAATACGGCTCGATCTGGATATTGGTCATCAATTAATAGATAAAACAAATACGGCTCGCTATTATCATCATATCGGTAAATCGCTTTTTTGAAACTACCTCTAATTTCTGGGTGCCGCTTGCATAGCCGTCCGAGTACAGCATGCAGCGCATCAACCCCTATCGGGGGCACTTTGTGAAATCTCCCATTTTTTATTATCCGCTGCAGATCGTCGGACGATATGCCAAAACATATAATATATTCAATATCTGGATTGTAGCTTTCCATTGCTGCGATTGGAACAGCGGTGCTGGGAACGGCGATCGGAAAATGCTTGTTAAAAATCTGAAGAGCATCCTGTTCGGTGCGCGAGCATGCCGCACAAAACAGAATAAAGATACAAACAGAGAGGTGTTTAAGTATTATGCTCATGGTCCTTCTCCTGACACAGCCCAACGCGCGCGTATCACCATTCGCTGTGGTGCGATTTCGCGCAAAGGATAAGCAATATAGCTTCCGCCCGTCGCAGGATTAACAGAGTGTATTGAAAAGTTATATTGCCATTGTTCATGCGAGTAGCCAAAACGATCAAGCACCACGAGATCTACTGAATACTTATATCTATCCCCATCCCACGTTATGGAAGCTGGACCATCGGATGCGAAAGTGAAATTGCCGACAATGAAATTGGCTTCCCCTCTACTTTGTTTTTTGTCCCCGTGAAGATCGCTGAACTCTCTAATTACTGGTTCGCGATACTTTGGGTCCACCGACGAAGGATGGCCTCCGGAATTTTTTATACCTATTGCTACTTTCGTGCCGATATGACGTTTTGCCGCATTGACCCATCCAGGGAATCTTTTTTCGAACCATGCGTTATTATTAATCTCTTTGCGTGATTCTCCACCAAGATTAGAAGCCGCATTTTCCCACCATGTTGGATCTTGTGGCGGCAATCCACTGTCTGGGTCATCTTCCGCGCCGACATTTTTGATACCGTCATCGGCTGCTGCGGGCCCGACGCTGGCATTTCTTTCACTCTCGGCTTTTTGGGCCGCCTCCTCACGCTTGCGTTCCTCGTCCTGCTTGTCCTCCAGCCCGAGCGCATCATAGGAGTTGATTGGATTGTTCTTTGCATAGGCATACAGGTTTACTCCGGTGTTGCCACCCCCCTGACCCCCGCCCGCCATGCCGGGACTCCCCGGCCCTTTCCCGGGCGCCCCGCCCTGCGCGTAATGCCCGGTGGCATTGGCGCTGTAGGATTTCCGATTCCGCTCCGACGCCCCGGGCAGGCCGCTGTTTCGTTTTCCGCCAAACGAGACCGTCTGCGTGGTGTGCGGCAGCGACGTGTTCGTCAACAACCGGTCCTGCGCCTGCTCCCATTCGGTTTGCCAGCTGGTGCCCTTAACTCCGCTGGCTCCCGCAAAGGGGTCGTCGATTCCGTGTTTCAGGTCTTTATACAAGGCCCAGCCTCCTCGTTCCTCTAGCGGGTCCTGGTTGATGAACCGGCCCATCGACGCGCTGTAATACCGGAAGCCAGAGTACATCAGCCCCGTTTCATGGTCATGATACTTGCCGCTGAACCGAATCGGGTTCTCCCTCGAATAAGCGCCACTTGCCCGCAGCTGATTTCCGAAGGGATCATATTCATACGCGGCGGCCATTTCACCCGTGTCCGCCCTCGTCAGCGCTATGAGGTTGCCGTTGCCGTCGTAGGCGGGATGATACACCCCCGCGTGCGCCGGACGCACATCCTCGATGGCGAGCAACCCGCCGATGTCGCCCGCGCCGCCCATATGAATTCCTACGGTACTACTTGATTCACTTTTCATTTTTCGTCTGTCCCTTATAAAAGGTCCGTCCATTTGCAATCGCGATCGACTGCATTGCGATTGCAAGAAAATGACAAGACTCGTCCTGACACCTTCATGGCCTTCTCTCTTGCGAACGACTTTTATGCAGTGCGCCATCACTAAGTCCATGCGCATAGCCAGCTGCCCCCGCATCGCCTTTCAAACTCTTTTCCCAAGATATTATGTTGATTCGGCCATAAATCGCATCAGCGAAGCCACGCCGAAACCAAAATATATATGCATCACGTGCCTCCGGGTTTTTGTCAAATGGTGTTTTTGCATTCGTTACGATGATGCCATCATCAACGAATTGGTAGGATATTTCTCCTCTTTGAGGAGGTGACTCTCGCGGCGTTTTGCATCCCGAAAATAAAACCAACGCTCCTAGGATCCATATTATTGGTAATTTCATACTAAGGATATCATGGGGTGTTTATTGGTTTCATTAAATTGTTTGATATGTAATCATATACATACTTTCCCTCTCTTACAACTCCAATATTGTAATCATTTTTTCGACCTTCGCCACCCCATCCGACATATTCTGTATATCCAGGGATAGGATTTGATGCTGGATCGGTTGTGGCCTCATCTTTCCAGCTAGGGCCCTCACCTGAAATATGTCCATGATATCCGGCGACTATTATAACCCCTGATGGTGTATATTGATTGGTTGATGTCTTGGTGTTGATCGGATGTTCAAATACAGCAACTGCTCCCTGCGCAGCCTCCTCGTCAGTGGGTGCCCTGCCTCTTCGGAGATCGGTGTATCCATAATATACCTTTCCACCTCTTGTATACCTGAAAATCTCGCCTCCATATTCAGCTCCTGCGGCCTTAGCGTGTTGCCGCGCCTCTAAAGCGGCACTTTTCCCTGCATTTTCGGACGACGAAAAACCAAGCCTTTTTTCATGAGGCCACGGCACCTTCGGACGTGTTGGTCGATGACGAGTACTCGAATCCCCATTATCTGGTGCATCTTCCGCGCCGACATTTTTGATACCGTCATCGGCTGCTACGGGCCCGACGCTGGCATTTCTTTCACTCTCGGCCTTTTGGGCCGCCTCCTCACGCTTGCGTTCCTCGTCCTGCTTGTCCTCCAGCCCGAGCGCGTCGTAGGAGTTGATCGGGTTGTTCTTTGCATAGGCATAGAGGTTTACTCCGGTGTTGCCACCCCCCTGGCCCCCGCCCGCCATGCCGGGACTCCCCGGCCCTTTCCCGGGCGCCCCGCCCTGCGCGTAATGCCCGGTGGCATTGGCGCTGTAGGATTTCCGATTCCGCTCCGCCGCCCCGGGCAGGCCGCTGTTTCGTTTTCCGCCAAACGAGACCGTCTGCGTGGTGTGCGGCAGCGACGTGTTGGTCAATAATCTGTCCTGCGCCTGCTCCCATTCGGTTTGCCAGCTGGTGCCCTTAACTCCGCTGGCTCCCGCAAACGGGTCGTCGACCCCGTGTTTCAGGTCTTTATATAATGCCCAAGCGCCACGTTCCTCCAGCGGATCACAGTTGATAAACCTTCCGAGCGAAGCACTATAGTATCTGAAGCCCGAGTAGGTCAGCCCCGTTTCATGGTCATGATACTTGCCGCTGAACCGAATCGGGTTCTCCCTTGCATAACTGCCGCTCGCCCGCAGCTGGTTCCCGAACGGGTCATACTCATACGCGGCGGCCATTTCGCCCGTGCCTGCCCTCGTCAGCGCCATGAGATTGCCGTTGCCGTCGTAGGCGGGATGATACACCCCCGCGTGCGCCGGGCGCACATCCTCGATGGCGAGCAACCCGCCGATGTCGCCCGCGCCGCCCATCGTCATCGCGGTTTGCTGAGAACTCAGCTTATGTGGAAGGGAGGCCATTGGGGTGTTTGGTTAAATGTAGGTGAATTATCTCCAAATCGAAATTAAGAGGGTCGTAGTGAGAAGTTGCTCATTGCGTTTTAGTTGTGTCGATATCTCATTTGCTCTGGCTGGTTCCGAATGGTTCACTTTATTGTGTATCAATTGGCCCCATGTTTTTCATCTTCGATTCGAATTTGCGTCGCTGAAATATTGAAACCAATTCGTCAAACTCAGCTAAAGGATCGTATGGAGGGCCATAGTATCGCTCCACTACACCTATCAGGTCTAATTCGCCAGAAGCATCTTTACGAAACGGCCAAAGCAGGTCGATTTTCCCTCCTTGAACAGGATTCCCCCAACTTCCACTATATTTTACTCCATCTACATAACCGACGGGTATATCAAACAATATGCGTAAAAATGCGAATATTTTTGCATTTTCTCTAAAATTTAAAGCGGAGTCTTTTGCCGTTTTTCTTAGTCTATCTTTTATCGCATTTCTTATGACTGTGTTGCTATAAAATGATAGCTCGATATAAAGCCTAGTTATGCCAGCTCGAAACTCTTTCTCGTCCGTTCTGAATTCAATCCAAGAAGGACACCTGCGTAATTCATCACTTACAATTTTCGCATTCATCTCATCAGTGACATCACCCTCTTTTAAGGCAAAAACTTGTTGACTATCCGCACAAGCTAGCGAGAGTAAAACAAGCAAAATAATTCGTGTTGTATTATTCATTTTACGGGGTGGTTTTTATTGTTGGTTTTTTTCTACCATTTAGTGTGAGTACTGCATTATGAGACATGCCCCCTGTCTCAGTCCAGTGACTTGGTTCCGTAGAACTTGAATAAAGCAGACTACCAGCATTTCTGACAGCACCTAATTGCAATTCAGGAAAATCCGAGAAAGTTGTATCCGGATAAAACTGCAACACACCTGTTGTAGATTGTGTTCCTATGCTATTTGGTGAATAACCTGGCTCATAATATACATCATTCACTCCATTTATCTGAGGAGATACTTTACCGCCAGAAACAGACCACCCCTCCCAATATGTAATTGTTTTATTGATATATCCTCTCGACATATCAGCTATGCTTGTCTTAATTGTAATCTTCTGCATTAATATTCCGGTGGACTTTTTCGGCACACGAAAAGAAACCATCCAACGGTACTCACCTCTCTCTTTGTTGAAAAACTCAGGCTTCCCAATGGATTTTATCGACAGTCCTTTATTATTTGGCATTATGCTTCTGGTATCAGCAGCATACTCAGACGAATCAGGCTGTGTTTGATTACTATTATTATCATCCTCTGTGCCGGCATTCTTGACACCGGCATCGGCCGGGGTGGGATCGGCGCCGGCATTTCTTTCACTCTCGGCCTTTTGGGCCGCCTCCTCACGCTTGCGTTCCTCATCCTGCTTGTCCTCCAGCCCGAGCGCATCGTAGGAATTGATCGGGTTGTTCTTCGCATAGGCATACAGGTTTACTCCGCTGTTGCCACTCCCCTGGCCCCCGCCCGCCATGCCGGGACTCCCCGGCCCTTTCCCGGGCGCCCCGCCCTGTGCATAATGCCCGGTGGCATTGGCGCTGTAGGATTTCTGATTCCGCTCCGACGCCCCGGGCAGGCTGCCGTTTCGTTTCCCGCCAAACGAGACCGTCTGCGTGGTGTGCGGCAGCGACGTGTTCGTCAATAATCTGTCCTGCGCCTGCTCCCATTCGGTTTGCCAGCTGGTGCCCTTAACTCCGCTGGCTCCCGCAAACGGGTCGTCGACCCCGTGTTTCAGGTCTTTATATAACGCCCAAGCGCCACGTTCCCCCAGCGGATCACAGTTGATAAACCTTCCGAGCGAAGCACTATAGTATCTGAACCCCGAGTAGGTCAGACCCGTTTCATTGTCATGATACTTGCCGCTGAACCGAATCGGGTTCTCCCTCGAATAACTGCCGCTCGCCCGCAGCTGGTTCCCGAACGGGTCATACTCATACGCGGCGGCCATTTCGCCGGTGCCTGCCTTCGTCAGCGCCATGAGGTTGCCGTTGCCGTCGTAGGCGGGATGATACACCCCCGCGTGCGCCGGGCGCACATCCTCAATGGCGAGCAACCCGCCAATGTCGCCCGCGCCACCCATATGAATTCCTACGGCGCTTGATTCACTTTTCATTTTTCGTCTGTCCCTTATAAAATATCCCGCCCTAGGGTATTCCGGTTTTACTATGTCATAAATATCAAAAAGCAAGGCATGAGTTTTTTGCCGTTTATTAAAACCGTAATGGCATTGGGATATCAGAGGCTAGCTCCATGATATTGATTTTTTCTATACCAAATACGTTTAGCATGCCAGTCAGTAACCACTTGTTGGCAATTCCCCGTTGATTAATCGTAACAAACTCGGCACTCCATTGGTTCCCATTAATTTTAATAACTGGATCGGCACAATATTTTGATAAATCAATTTTATGAACTTTTCTATCCTCAAACCATATTGCTTCCTCGTATTCCTCCTTGTATTTGGCGTTTAGTAAATAGGTGTTTTGCGCCGGATATGTTTTTATTAAAAAATCAACAATGCTGTTTCTTACAAAAGAAACTGCTTCGTTTTGTTTGATCTCATTACGTATAGCTTTTACTATTGCAGAGGCAGAGGCGGTAAGCGCGATTTTTTCGCCATCCTCTGAGATGTAAATGTAGTTTTGAGCAATTGTCCGATTATTTTGTCTTATGTCAGCCAAAACGATCTCTCCATGGGTTATCCATGAGAATGAAGACGAAATTGGCCATACCCTACACGACAAATCATCATTTGAGCCTTGTCCGCTTGCTATGATAGGTAGAGCCATAAAATTTATGAACAATACGATGTTAAGTATTTTTTTCATTGTGTTGGTTTCGGGAATACTAGGACTGACCCGATGGGGTTCCATTTTTGATAATAATCCTGCGTACTTAGATATTCTAAACCCGCCGTAGTTTGCCGGTCATTTGATCGAACGGTTTGTATTGTTGTCGTTGTTTGAGATACGCGGTCATACCACGTAGTTAATGCATGGCCTTCGTCATTGCCCAAATTTGCAAACACCAAAAATGGCCCTCCGTTTCTTACGTGAGATCCTATATCATCTGGCGATTTATAGTATATCGCATTTAGTCCGTATTGAGGTAGAACAGCCTCAATAGCTCGTATTGCATCCGGAACTTTAAGCCCATCAGTATCGAACGCGGACTCATTTTTCACGACAGCTTTGGCCATCGCTTTACGCAGTTCGCTTTCTGATGGTGCACTCCCAGTGAACGCATATATTATATTTCTCACATTTGCGACGGTGCATGAGCCGCGCTTTTCTTGAAAGAAAGGATATGTGCTCGAAATGTTTCTATCTACTTTGCTTTTGTCTGCTCCTATTGTTGTGTCTCCACTGATTGAGACATCTTCCGCGCCGACATTTTTGATACCGTCATCGGCTGCTGCGGGCCCGACGCTGGCATTTCTTTCATTCTCGGCCTTTTGGGCCGCCTCCTCACGCTTGCGTTCCTCGTCCTGCTTGTCCTCCAGCCCGAGCGCGTCGTAGGAATTGATCGGGTTGTTCTTCGCATAGGCATACAGGTTTACTCCGCTGTTGCCACTCCCCTGGCCCCCGCCCGCCATGCCGGGACTCCCCGGCCCTTTCCCGGGCGCCCCGCCCTGCGCATAATGCCCGGTGGCATTGGCGCTGTAGGATTTCTGATTCCGCTCCGCCGCCCCGGGCAGGCCGCTGTTTCGTTTTCCGCCAAACGAGACCGTCTGCGTGGTGTGCGGCAGCGACGTGTTGGCCAATAATCTGTCCTGCGCCTGCTCCCATTCGGTTTGCCAGCTGGTGCCCTTAACTCCGCTGGCTCCCGCAAACGGGTCGTCGACCCCGTGTTTCAGGTCTTTATATAACGCCCAAGCGCCACGTTCCCCCAGCGGATCACAGTTGATAAACCTTCCGAGCGAAGCACTATAGTATCTGAACCCCGAGTAGGTCAGCCCCGTTTCATGGTCATGATACTTGCCGCTGAACCGAATCGGGTTCTCCCTTGCATAACTGCCGCTCGCCCGCAGTTGATTTCCGAAGGGATCATATTCATACGCGGCGGCCATTTCACCCGTGTCCGCCCTCGTCAGCGCCATGAGGTTGCCGTTGCCGTCGTAGGCGGGATGATACACCCCCGCGTGCGCCGGGCGCACATCCTCGATGGCGAGCAACCCGCCAATGTCGCCCGCGCCGCCCATCGTCCCGGACAGGTCGGGCCCCCAGGTGTAGCGGCGCTCAAGCGAAAATCCGTCAGATTGCGCAGCATAATAACGGTCATAGAAATAGGGATCATCCCAGCTGCCGCCGTATTCCCTTGGATCGGCATCCGGTATGATCACCGGTGTGGTATTCGAATATTCAGCCAGCAGTGTCCAGCCTTGGTAAACAAAGACGCTGCGCTTCGTGCATATTCTGCCCGCCGGCGCCTCCGGGGTCCCGGTGTAGGTGTAAACTTCCTTAGTCATTCGCCTGCCCATATAATCGTAGGAAAATCCCACGGAAATCTTGAGCCCATTTTCATCGGGAATCAAGCTCCGCATCCAGCGCAGGCGGTTTTCCCCGTCGTAGGCGTAGCGCCACAGGCCGTCACCGGTCAGGTTCCCGTCGGCATCGTAGGTGAATGCCTCCGCCGTCGGGCGCGCGAGGGTGTGCCGCGTGTCGGTGGCCGTTTCGCCACTGGGCGCCGTGGCGGTTATCGTGGTGCTTTGCAGGTGCGCGGCGGCGTCGGTTTTCGGCTCGGCCTTGTGGAAAAAATTGTTCACCCATGCGGTGTCGGGAAGCTGGGCGCCGTTGACCGCGACTTGCACGCCATCGGAATGGCTGGCCATCCCGCCAACGGGCAGCCATGACGGGGTTTGCCGCTGGGTGTATTGGTTAAGCTCGTTGGCCGTATAGTCGTGGCCCGCGCCGTCGATCGTTTCGGTGGTGCGGTTGCCGATGGCGTCAAACGCATAGCCGTGCGTGCGCCCGGGAACCGGCGCGCCGGCAACGGTGGTCTGCGCGGAAGTCAGTTCGTTGCGGTCGTTGTAACCGTAGGCGGTCTGCATTGTCTGATTACCGGCAAGATATGGCGCGTAAAGCCGGCCGCTTTGCGCGACGGCGGTGCGGCGCCCGAGCGCGTCGTGCGTGTAGGCGTAGGCGGCGACAAGGACATCGGCCCCGGTCTTCGTCCGCAGGGAGGCGAGCAGGTTGCGGTTGTCTTCGTAGGAACGGTTCACCACGGAGTTTGCCGAGGTCACGGAGGAGATAAGATTCGAGTCCGGCAGATAATCGTAGGCGAACGTTCCTGCATCGCTTGAGATGGATGAGAGGCGCGCGTTTGCGGGATCATAAGCATAGGTGATCGCGTGGTCCGCGTTTCCGTCCCATCCGATGCGCACTTCAATGCCGCAAAAACGCCCGGTCGCATCCTCATATTTGTTTTTAATGTTAAAAAAGTACAATAAACTGTAGAGTTCCATATCAGGTTTGGAGTCGGAGTCATCGCGATAAGAGAAATATCTTTCAAAATGATGCTCCCACACAGAACTTATTCGACCGAGTGCATCGCGGGAAATTGAAAACCCAGGAGTGCCATCATCATAGCCGACAGAGGAAAGCGCACTTCCAAAATAGTCGTCATAAGAATAAAAGGTAGTGACACCTCGCGCCCAAGTGCGGCTGGCGACCTGGCCGAGAGAATTATAGGTGTAGGTAACGCTCTTGTTTTTGGCATCCGTCTTGGAAAGCATAACGCCCGTGGCCGGGTCATAAGCAAAAGACGTTCTGTCACCGCCGGTGGCCGCGTCGTTCGTCGCGGCTCGAAATGTGTATTGAGCGATGCGCTGGCCATAGTTGTCATATTCAAAACGGGCAGGATATGGCAGGTCTCCCCACACGCGCAGGAGTTGCCCCCGAATATCATAGGCGTAGTGTGCGACGTTTTGGCCGGACACCGAGCCAGTGGCCGAATCTACGCGCGGCGTCCTGTCCTCAATCAAACGCCCGGAATTGTCATAAATGTATGTGTGCTGGGTGACTCCACGATTATCGACCATTTGATGGATGCGGGCCGTCCCGGGATAGTAGGCGACATTGTTTCCAGTATGATCACCCGTGGTGCGATCTATCGTCTTAACGGGGCGTCCGAGTGTATCGTAGTTATATGAAACGGCTACACCAGCGGCATCGGTCTGCGATATTACCTGCCCGGCGATGGATATTGTGAGGGCGGGTCGCGTGGTGAAGGGCGCGCGCATGATCGTGGCGGTTCTGCCTGTGGCGCGGTCGAGAAATGTTTGGGTGGTGGCACGATTGCCATGGATATCCTCAGTGAAAGACTCGCCGACGCACATACCAGAAATTCCGGAAGGCGGCACAACGGCAGTAAAACCGGTGACCCGTGTCCAAGTTTTAGTGCGGAGGAGCCCTTCATTTTCCCCATTAAACCAAGAGGAGTAATCGCGACTTTCGGAGTAATTCCACCATGCGTCGTTTTCAAAACGGTATTCATATACCAAGCCCTGCATAGTGGAGCTGCCTTGATATTCAAAAATGTCAATCCCGTCGTAATACTCAAGCAAAGCATGCCTGATCATCACTGCATTATCATCATACGCATAGAGATGGGGTACAAGGTTCCCGGTTTTGGTATTAACCAACTGACCTTTGCTGTCATATGTTTGTATCGTGTCCACGGCGCTTCCCGAGCCGTCGGCTGCGGGCCAGCTTTGCGAGACGGTGCGGCCGAGCCAGTCGGTGGTGGTTTTCACCCAGCGCGGACTGGCCGGGCCGGACGGGCCGGTGTATTTTGTCGTGGTGATGAAGCCGTTGTCCTCGATTGCGTAGGTATAATATTCCGCCGGGGCGGCGGTGCCGGTAATGGACCTGGCGCGCCCGTCGCGGTAATTCTCCATAATGCGCGTCGCGCCACCGGGGAATGTGATGGTGGTCTTGGTGAGAATGCCGTCTTCCACCGCATAGCTGTAGGAGGTGGTGAGGCCTTGCGTTGTCTCGGTCAGCACGCGTCCGGAGGCATCGTAGGTTTTCGATGTCACTAGATTTTCGGCCGCGGAAGGGCCGTGGATGACGGTCGATAAAACACGGTTCTGGCAATCATAGGAATAGGAGGTCGTGAGCTCGGGAAGCTCGCCCTTGGCAAGCCGTGTGGTGGAAGCGACCCGGCCCTGGGCATCATAGGAAAAAGTGGTGGTGATGCCCTGCTCGTCAGTCTCGGACTGTTTGCGTCCCCCCGAATAAACGGCCGTATACCAGGTGCCGTTGAGTTTGTCGCGGCGGACCAGGTTGCAGGCGACATCATAGCTCATGTTCGCGGCGTCGATGAGGGCCCAGTTATTGTTTCCCGTATAAAGAATGGTCTCCGTGCGAACCGTCACCGCGCGCTCGTTGCGGATGGTGACCTCGGCGGTGGAAACATTCGGGATCATGCGGATGTCGTCGATGGTGGTGCCGTCGTAACCCGCCAGGAGCTCACCGGAGGACGCGGAGGCCGATATGCCCTTGAGCACCACGGAGCGGAAGCCCCTGCCATTGGGATTTTTCGAAAATTGACCATTGGGGTCTGTGTCACCCTGATGATAAGCAACCGTTTCCTTGGCGCCTTCCGGCGTCTCGGATGAATACGGGAGTCCATACAGCCACAGGGGGCAATTGAGGCCCTTGTAGATTTTGGTCGTGGATACCAGCGATTTGTCGGAGTCCGTGTATGCCGCCTTGCTGGTTATCCAAATGGGGGCGCCGTTTGCCGTTGCCGCGCTGTAGGAATACGTGGTCATCCCGACGGTGCGCCCGTCGGCGGTCTTGATTGCGGACGCCGGCAGGCGTTTCACGCCCTCCCAATCCCCGGTGTAGGTGATGGTGTCGATTTGCATTCCCGCCGCAGACGTTCCTGCCGGCGGCACTTCGGGCATGGCGGTATCGAGCCATGGAGATACTGTTTTTGTCACACGACCAAGACTCTCCACTTCGCTCGCGTAATCAAACATGCTCCACCCGCCGTCGTGGTTTTTGCGCCATTTCATTTGACCGCCGTGTGTATAGAATTTCGGATCCGCAAGACTTAATTCATAATAATCAAATTGCGTGATGGCCCCGCCATCCTCGATGGACGAAAGCCTTTGGGAGCCAAGCAGGTTTGCAGGATTGATAACATTGTCGCTCTCCAGTTTTTGCATGTCCCTTGTATTGGGATAGACAGGCTTGTATTTTCGCATGCCGCTTATGCCATAAGGTTCGTACGCGCTTTCCGCAAAAGTACTTTCGGTATGACTTACAAAGGGGCTGCGGCTTATCCTCCGCTCATTTGTTGGGTAGTCAAGGGATGGAAAATTGGCATATGCCGATGCGGAGGATTGAGGTGAAAAACTGGTGACGTGAGATGCACGCCCAAACCCGTTTACTGCGATAGTCGTCAGATTGGGAGCTGCCTCCTCTTTGACAACATAACCGGGATACTCCCCTCTCGCAGGAATATATTTGCCATACGATACTTTATTCGTAATTGCGGTGGTCCGGGCGCCATCTTCATCCCGTTGCACTTCAAGGGTGTTTACAACTGTGTAATTTAAATTTTCAGGGTTAAAATACCATGGATACAATAAAGTCTCTCCTTGTCCGCGGGTGTGCCTGACCATGTATTTCACAAAAGGCTGGCCGGTAAGCGCATAGGGGCCTTTCCCGCTTTGATAGGTTACCGTTCCTGATGTGAACACACTTGCTTCCTGGGCAATGCGCCCCGTGGCATTGGAGGGGCTATGAAATTCTATCAGCAAGCAGCCACCCTCTATCCTGATATCCACAATGGCCTGTGGTGTGACAACCTGCCTCACCCCTCTCACCATCGGTATGAACACCTGATTTGAATTTATAACCCGCTCAGGCTTATTTTGGTACACAACCTCCACACTCGGGTCCAAGCTGACCGCGCTCAGATCGGACAGGGTGAGACTGCGTCCCAGTCGATCTCCCACAGCCTCATAGGAAGGCGTTGCATTTGCCATATCATACTGAAAATCCAAATAACCCGCCGATTTCCCGTTCGCCAAAAAACCAAGAGCTATTCTCATTTCATCATCGCCGCTAATACTTGGGGTTATTTTCCCCGGCAACGCGCCGCGCTCATTCGCATTGGCAATGACATATTCGAATGCGCTCCTTCGCGCCAACGCACTCTCGAGCACCGAGCCGGGCTGAAACGGCTCTTCGGTTCCTGCCGGACGCCAGAATATTTCGAAACCGTCTGGCACAAGATAATGGAGCCGGTACTGGTCGAACCTGTAGTTAAGCATACGTCCCGATGCATATATTTTACCCGCGGTGGCGTTTTCATTGGGAGCATGGAACTGCGCGACGTTTACCCATTGCCCGGCCTCACTGGCCGTGCCGATCCCTCCCCCCAAGCCGACTTCCACTTCTTTAAGCCTGGAGGGGTCATATCTATCATTGGAGGAGCCGAAGTTAGGTCCCGGCGACCGGAAAACTGTTGTTTCCACCGCCCACACGGATCCCGGCCCCGTTGTCCTGCCCTCAATATAATAACTCAACTTTGCCTTGCTCGCGTCGTTCAAGGATGTTTCCCTGTAAGCTATATAATCCCCTGTCTCCGAAACAAACTGCGCGTCGATCCGACCTGCCGTAAAAAATAAGACGATTGCGAAGGCCGCACAGGAGCAGTGTGTCAGGATGGCTTTGGGAACATACAATGGGGGCTTTTTAGGCATGACATTATAAATGGATATAATTTCCTGATTCAGCCCCATGCCAGCAGACCGGTGGTCAATTATGGGGCATTCTGGTCAATATGGTTTCAGAAGCCGGGACTGAAGACTTCAAATCCCAAATCTATCGCGATTGTGTTTTGGGCCTGCATGGCAGCAGCATTGCCACCTTTGGCATTGCGCGAAGTGATTTTATCACCCGAAACGGACTTTACAGTCGCCGCTCCATCGGATTCCGGCACGGATGCAGCCTGCGATGCATTCATGGCACGGGCAAAACCGCCCGCCGCCGGGCGCGAGAAGAGCGGTTCCGAAATGACATTCGGATAGGGACATCTGTCCGGCCCCGTTTCCCACGAGGCTTTGGACGCCCATCCGTTGGCGTTCCATTCGAAGACGCCGCAATCAGTCGTGGCGGCATGCACCCAAAGCGGACGCGGGCCCGGCTCCAGCCCTATGTTATAAGGGCCAAAATCGCAGATCGCATAGGAGTGATGCGCGATTTCATCACAATTGGCATAAGCATGGGCGCCGGGTTGCAAGGGGCCGTTGTCGGCGGCATTGTTCACGAAAGAATAGAGTGTGCCGATGCCGGAAGGGCAATACACCGTCATGCGTATATAGAACAGGCGGTTCGGCAGAAAATTGGACGCCCCGTTTTCGTCTGAAACCACCAGGTTTTTGTATTCGTCGAGTATTTGCACATCGATGAATGGCACATCGCAGGCGATGGCTGCAATGCCAGGCGCGCTGTCGATGCCTGCGGCCACCTGCATAATCCCTCCCGGCTCCAAGTGAAGGCTGCCATCACTTTTCGCCATCAAGGTGACAGTCACTGCAAATAAGAATAGGGGGATTTTGAGCGGCTTGTTCATGGCGGAGAAAGTCAAAGGCCAGGAGGTTTTGTGCGGATTAAACACCAAAAATGGGATAAAACAGCGGCAGTCACGCCGGCACCGTGGGTTCAACTATCATTTGGCCGTATAGATGGCGAAGCTCAGCTTGCGGAGGGACGCGTCGCTGCCTCCAACACCTATTATTTCATAGGCGTCATTTTTAAGCCGGGCCGAAATACCCTTGGTATATGCCTCCGCCTTGGTGCTGCGATAGAAGTTAATATTGCCGTCCTGTCCCGTCAGGATCAATTGAATCCCGTAAGTATTGCCCTCCAGCAACGTCGGCAGAACAAGATTGGAGTCGCCGCCCGCGGAGAGATCGAAGTAGTAATGGCGCCCCCCCGCGCTTTGGGCCAGCGCGCCTTTTTCCGTGAACACCACCTTGCCGGTTTTGAGGGCGGCGGGGCTCTTGGGCGGTGTCGTTCCGTAATCGATCAGGGTGAGCGTGAAGTTTGCCTTTCCGCTGATCGCCCCCATGAAAAAGCCCGCGCCCTCGAGTTTTTTGCCGTCACCGGCAAACGTCTGCACCATTCCGCAACCGCTCTCGACCCCGACGGGGACGGGATTGCCGAATTCGCCGCCGCTGATGGAATCCTGCGAAAGGCCCGCGGCGGGATTTGTATCAGTATTCTGTTTTTTATTATTGCCTTTGAATGTTTGCGGCCAGGCCGTTTGCGGCTCTGTGTTGCCTAGAGAATATACATCGACTTTCGCACTGAGGGATGTCATCGCGAGCGCGAATGACAGGACGATTGAGGAGGGAATGAGGTTTTTCATGGCATTATTCATTGGCGATTCGTTTTTGTGGTTTGGGAATGTTTGCGCCGGCCGCCGGCCTACGACAACCAGCAGGTGAAATAGACATAGACGCCCAGGACGATGGCCAGGACCCCGAGAGAGGCGCAGACATCGACATAATTCCAGCTGGCGCGATTTTCCGCAATTTGCTCGGGCGTGCGCGAGCCGTAGGTGAGTCCTGCGATTTGCCCGGCGGACGGGGGCGGGCTGAGCAGCGAGACCACGATGACAAACGCGATGCTAAACAAGAACAGCAGGCCGGAGAAATAATAGCCGTTGTAATTGCCGATTGCGAAAAGCGCGCCGCTGTCGCCAAGGACGCCGCTTTTTGCCAGTGTTTGCAGGGTGAGTTTAATCATGCCGAGGACGAAGCCGACAACGAGACCGCCGAAAGCGCCGTGCGCATTGATGCGCCTGAAAAAGAGGCCAAGCAGGAACACGGCTGTGATTGGGGGCGCGAGGAAGCTCTGCACATTTTGCAGATAATCATAGAGGCCGGTATTGCCCTCGGAAATTTTCTTCATGATCGGAATCCAGATGATGCCGCAGATGACCACCACCACGGTGGCAAAGCGGCCCACCCGCACCTGCCTGGTCTCGTCTGCTCCCGGAAACAGCTTGTTATAAATATCCACGGTGAACAGGGTGGCGCATGAATTGAAGAGCGAGGCCAGTGATGACATGAGCGCCGACAAGAGTCCTGCGACCACCAATCCGCGAATGCCAACCGGCAGGAGCGACTGCACCATCGTCGCGAAGACCGCGTCACCCAGCAACTCTCCCGAGCCGCCGGGCTTGAGCGGGATGTGGATCATACCCTTTTGATGGAGGGCGTAGCCGATCATGCCTGGAATAAGGAAGATAAAAACAGGCCAGAGTTTCAGAAAACCACCCCAGATCGCGCCGCGGCGGGCGTCACGCAGGCTCTTGGCGGCGAGGGCGCGCTGCACGATATACTGATCGGTGCACCAGTACCAGATGCCGATGACGGGCGACGCTATCATGACGCCGAGCCAGGGAAAATTCGGGTCGGTGTTGGGGCGCCAAAGGGCGAAAGTATCGGCGTGCGGCCTGATGGTATTCACCAGTTCGCCCCATCCTCCCAGCGCGCGCAGTCCGATCCATGAAATAATGAACGAGCCGAGAAGCAAAACAAACGTTTGGGCAACCTCCGTATATACAACCGCGCGCAGTCCGCCGAGCACGGTGTAGATGCCGGTGAGCACAACGGTCACAAATGCGCCGACCCAAAAAGCGTTTTCAGGCGAACCGAAGGTGTCGGGCAGGAGCGTCTGGAAGACGAGGGCGCCGGCATAGACCGTGACTGCCACTTTGGTGAACACATAGGCAATAAGGCTGACCACGGAGAGCACCCAGCGTGTTTTTGTATTAAAGCGGCGCTCAAGAAACTCAGGCATGGTGAACACGCCGGCGCGGTAATAGAAAGGCACAAACACCCATGCGAAAAGAATCATAATCCACGCGTGGAGCTCCCAGTGCGCCTGCGCCATGCCGTTGCTGGCCCCCGAGCCGGCAAGGCCGACAATATGCTCGGAGCCGATGTTGGAGGCGAAGAGCGAACAACCGACGACAAACCAGCCGATGTGGCGCCCCGCAAGGAAGTAATCCGCGGTTGTTTTCTGCTTGAGGGATGAGCGCCAGACAATGCCCGCGATGAGGCAGAAATAGGCGCCGATAATAATCCAGTCGAGTGTGGTCATGTGATTCGTTTTTCCTGGCAGGCGTTTTGATGGTGGGCCGTGTTAGGCGCAATGCCGGCTGCGAGTGAAATTGTTCCCGGATTCCGCTTGGTGAAGGCAGCTCAACCAGCGTGTTTGAGCGGTTTCGAAATCACGGAATCCGGGGTAATTTTGAGCACGCGACCCTGACTTGGCCAAAGTCGCGCGGATGATGCCGTGATGCACATGGGGAGTTTCAGTTATCCGTTGTGTGCCTGAATAATTTGCGGGCAAAGGCGAGGATACCGAGGCCCATGAGGAACCAGAGACTGGCGGAACCACCGCCGCCGCCACCTCCGCCTCCGCCCGGCTGTCCACCGCCTGTCCCGCTGGAGGTGGTGACCGTGAGCTGCATGACGCTGTCTGAGGTTCCCGAGGCATTCATGGCGACCACCTGATAATTGCCCGCATCCGCCGCCTGCACTGAACTTAGCGTGAGTGTCCTGGCGGAGGTTCCCGTCAATTGAACGCCGTCCTTGAACCATGAATAGGTCGGAGTCGGGGCGCCCCAAGCGCCGCCATCCAGCGTGAGGGACGAGCCGGCTGCGATTGTTGTGCTGACGAGCGGAGTAACTATATAAGGCGCGGAGAGCAGCGAGCGAAGGGCATCGTTGCCGGTGTCCACGACGAAGATATCCCCGGTGCCGTCGGTATCCACGATTATGCCCGTGGGGGAATTCATGAGCGCTGTGATGCCGTCACCGTCGATGGCGCCGGTTTGTGCTGGGGCGCCTATGAGGGTGACAACAAAACCGGTCTTGGGATCGCAGACACGAATGGTGCTGTTGCCTGTATCCGCTATATAAACGAAACCGGCCTTGTCGATGGCGAGACCTTCCGGCGTGTTAAAGCGCACGGCAGAACCGATACCGTCGACATTATCCTCATCGTAATCAGCCGCGCCTGCGATTGTTTTCACGGAACGTGTGGCAATATCGACCGAACGCAGTGTGTTGTTGAGCATGTCGGCGACATAGAGTAAGTTGGCGGCGCGATCATAGACGAGCCCGGCCGGGGCATAGAAACTCGCGGCGGCGCCAATGCCGTCGGCGGCTCCTGCCGCCCCGCTGCCGGCGAAGACTGATATGCCGCCGTCTATTGCGGATATTTTCTTGATAACATTGTTTCCGCTATCCGTGAAATATACATTATCG
This sequence comes from Termitidicoccus mucosus, assembly GCF_038725785.1. Taxonomy (GTDB): domain Bacteria; phylum Verrucomicrobiota; class Verrucomicrobiia; order Opitutales; family Opitutaceae; genus Termitidicoccus; species Termitidicoccus mucosus. The sequence continues at coordinate 5,516,566 of NZ_CP109796.1, read as the reverse complement.
GACGCATCGACCGCCACACCGCCCGGCCCCAGCAGGCCGGATGCGGCGATCCACACTGTTTTATCAAGCGCCAACACTTGTTTGATGCAGTTGTTTTCGGTGTCGGCGAAAAAGATGTCGCCCTTTGAGTCGACTGCGATAGCGGCTGGTTGCGGAACTTCTGATACATAGCTCGAAACCAAACCGTCGGTCGCAATGGTGCGGATGGCGTTGTTGTTGAGATCGGCCACGTAGATGGTGCCGGAGATATTGATAACGGCACCGGATGGATGGTCAAAGCGTGAGTCTGTGCCGGTGGCATCGACATAGCCCGGCGTTGCGAGTGCGCCAGCGTAGGTGACGAGAGTGGAATTGGTCGGGGCGATTGATATAACCACCGTGCCCTCGAAGGTGCCGGCGGCATCCGTGGTGGTGATGGTCACGAGATATTGACCGCCGACCACCGGTGTTCCCGAGATGACGCCGGTGTTTGGATCGATGGAGAGTCCACGCGGCAAATTTGTGGCCCCATAGGTAGTGACTGGTCTTTCGGCGGTGATTTGATAGCTGAAGGGTTGCCCTGCGGTGCCGGGTGCGATTGAAGAGCTGTTGATGAAAGGCCCAGTCGGCTCAGCCAGGACAGTCAGGATATGCGATTTGGTCCCGGTGCCGCCGGAGGTGGTCGCGCCGAAGGTGATGGGATACTCTCCTGCTGTTGCGGGGGTGCCGGTGATGGCACCGGTCATCGCGTCCAAGGTCAGTCCAGGCGGCAATCCAGTGGCGAAGTATTCCTCGATCCCGACGGTGGTATTGACGGTGACTTGGGTGGAGTAGGCCCTGCCCACATAGCATGTGGCCCTGCGCTTCGTGGTAACAGTCGGGATGGGATAATATTGTTTGACGACGAGGTCGAACATCTGGTCAACGGTGCCCTTGGCGTTGATCGCCCGCACCGGGATGGGCCATGTCGTCCCGGAAAGCGCCCATGTCGCGCCATCACCTGTGTGTGTGCCGGAGATCGTGGCAGTGAGGGGATCATAACTCATCCCGGCTGGCAGCGTGGTGGAGTCAGTCACGATGATTTCGCTGACATAAGGCGCGGCTGTGAAGGTATGGATGAACTCTTGGTTCAAGTAAGCCAGTCTGGTATTTGTGCTCGTAAAATAAGGCTCCGTCATGTCAGCCACAACGTCGATGACCAAGGGCGCGCTCCCGGCACCGTTGGAGTTGACGGCGGACATTGTGAGGGTTGACGAGCCGACGGTGGTGGGTGTGCCCCCAAAGCGGCCGGTCAGGCGGTCAAGCGCAACGCCGTCGGGAAGCGTGCCGGTGATATTATAGTATGCGGGCGAATTGTTCGCGACGATTTGATAATTGAACGGAAGATCTTTTGCCCACACGACATTTGTCGCGCTCAGGATGACGGGCGTCGTCCAGCGCGATTCGATAATGATTGAGACCGTCTGCTCGGTGGTTCCGTTGTCGTTGCCTGCTTCGATTATGACCGTCCATCTGCCCGTCACAGAGGGCATAAGGGTTTCGCCAGTCGGGTCCGACGAATCAACTTTATTACAAAGATACCATTCTCCTGTGTCGGGATCCTGCACCAATTCCATCCATGCCGGCAGTTCGTTGCCGGTGACGCTCTTCACCCTGAAAAATTGCGGGAGATTGTCCGCCGTGAGTTTGTGTTTGACTGTCCTGACATCCGCACGCGCGTTGATGATGTAGTCCGATGTAAACGTCGGGGCGGGTATCTCGGAAGGAGTTTTCACAGTGATGGTAATTGTTTTTTGCACCGTGGCCGCCGGATTGCTGACCGAAATAGTCACGGGAAAAGTCCCCAAGGTTGTGGGCGTGCCGACAATCATGGGAACATCCTGGTTGAGCGACAGGCCGGCGGGGAGGCCGGTGACACTGATGGAATCGTAACCGCCCGGGATGCTGATGGGGAAACCGTAGCTCCATCCCAGCGCGGCGACCGACTCGTCGTCGCATACAATGGTCGGCGGGCTGAAAAGCCGGAATACAATGCCGGAGGCGGTTTTCTTGAGCAGATAACCGTAATCGGGACGGGCGTAGGGCAGGGATGCCTCGTCCACCGCCAATCCCCCGGTAATGGTGTCGTTCGCATCCACGGTCAGGCCGGAAAAGGCCGTGTCGAAATCGGTGATCTGCACCGATGTGCCCGAGTTGACAAGGCCGGTTCCTGACTCGACCCATAAATTGGCGGAGCCTATGCCGAAAAGCACGTAGTCGCCGGGCGTTGCCTCGCCGTCCGCAAGGTCAACAATCCTGATGATATTGTTGTTGAACGCGACCGCCGGAGTCGTGGGCGCGAGCGCGTAGGTGTCACTGTAGTCGTTAATCCAGACTCTTGTGCTGGTGCGGTTGAGGCCAATGGCAAACTCCAGGGTGGCATCCTCTCCAAGCGTCAGGTTGGGGCCGGCGGGGGAAACAGACTTGTCGAGTTTCAGGACATTATAATTTCCACCGATGGTTCCAGAAAAGGAGCCGGAAACGATGACATCCTGTTCGTCCCTCGTCCATGTCCACACACTGGTGTCGCTCACAATCAGGGGCAGGTCGCCGGGTTTCAGCGTGCTGGATGCGCCCAAGGCGACGATTCCCGTGGTGCCGTGACCGCCGAAACTCGCCCCGTTTGCCACGAGAATCGTGGCCGCCTTTTGATTTCCGTCCACCACCAACCCGCCCGCGGAAACATTGATGGTGCCTGAATAAGAGTTTTGGCTGTCATCAAAAAGGACCAGCGTCCCCGAACCGAGCTTGGTGATGCCGGCATTCGTCGGAGCCGCATCGCCGGCATTGGGCACTGTTGTCGGGACCGTTGTTATCGAGGTATTGGTTCCCGATTTGATTTCACCCCCCAGACCGAGTCTTCCGGCTTGAACCGTGATGTTCCTGTGCGAACCGTAGAGGTCCACACGCCGCCAGGTAAATCCAGTGGGGCCGTCTGGATGAAACCGCGCGGCGCATAGCGTCAAATCGTTGGTCCCCTTGAAGGTGAAATCCCCGAGTATGAAGATTCGCTGATTTTGTTTCTGAATAACCGCAGTGCCACTTGTGTTGTCGATGGTGGCACCCTCACCAATGGCGAGAAAGCCGTCTTTGTTGCCGTCCGACCAACTGCCACCCAATGCGCCATCGTTGTTGATGTTCAAGGTGCCTGCCTCCAGAATGACACCAGCCTGCTGGCCGCTGGCGAAGGTCGCATTCGTTTTGTCCGAGGGGTCGCCTCCCAAAGTAAGCGCTCCGCTGCCTTTTTTGAGCATCCGGCTGCCACCGATAAAATAACGCCCGTTGAATACAATGTCCCCGGTTCCGTCAAAAATTACATGGCGCGAGCCACCGCCACCGGCCCTAAAAATGGTGTTGTATCCGAAAACAAGAGCGCTGCCGCCGGAGGCGTTGTGATTGACAAACCGCTGCCAGGAATCGTTGCTTGATACCTGCCCATTGCCCCCCATGATGAAACCAATGCTTTTCTTGTCTCCGTAGTAACCGTCAAAAATCAACGAGCCGGAGCCGTTTTCCAAGATTATGACAGTGCGAGGATTAGCGTAATTAACCGTGCCGTTAGTCGGCCCTGCAAACAGCCGGAAGTGATGAGTGTCGGCGAGATAGGTCGTGACGTTCGTGTTGCTGAAAATCACCGAGGTGGTTTGGCTGGAGGTGAGGGTTATCGCAAACAGACCGTCGCTGCCGCCGACAGCCGATGCGGTCAATTGCACGGGCTCGTCCAGCCTCCATATCGCCGTGTTTTGTCCGGAACCGTTGAAGACGATTGCATCCTTTGTGCCGGGAGCGACAGGCGGGTTCCAGTTGCTGCCCTGAGTGAACTCATTTTTGGAAGCCAGGCCAGTCCAAGTACGTTCGACATTCATCTGAGCCCGGCTCGCCGATGAACCGATGATGGCAAACGCAACGCAGAGCACGAGCGCAGGGAGGAAACGGCCATGTGAAGTATGCGAGGGAGGTATCGTTTTCATAATTTATAAGGGGGGGTAGAAATGTGTGGTATGTCAGGATAGATCCCATGGATGAACATCCCGGAAGGATGCGGATCATGGTTTGGGCAACGAAATGAGGGTGGTGGTTTGGTAACGGGCTTGTTTTTAACGGCACGCATAAAGCATGCAAAAGAAAATATGCTCTAACAATAGGATCACATAAGCCTGCTCACTGCCTGTGAAATGCCTCGTGCGCGGCGGGCATTGTAGTCGGCGAGAGCGGATTGCATGGCGTTGATATTCTCTCGAGGAGTTCCCGGGCTGACGCCGCCGCCGACAGAGAGTATAATGCCGTGTCCGTCGCTTTTTTCCAAGACATCGAGCGTGGCCGCGTGGACTTGGGCGGGCGTGCCCTTGGCGACGACTTCAAGCGGATTCACATTGCCCATCAGGCAAAGGCGGTCGCCGACGCGCGCCTTGACTGCGGCGATGTCGGTTTGCTTGCCCCAGTTCAGAACGTGGAAGCCGGCGTCGGGCAGATGCTCCAGGCATTTTTCGATGGATGCGTCGTTATGATAGATTTTTATCCAGTCTTTCGGGAAGGCGTCGCAGATGCGCTTGAGATACGGATGGCAAAATTCCTGATAATGTTCCTCGTTGACGAAGCCGACAATGTCGTCGAGCAGAAGAAATCCCTCGACTGTCGGGCCGAGCGCGCGTGCCTGCGCCTTGAGCCAATCGATGGTAAGGCGGGTGCAGAGGTCGATGAGTTTGTGCGCGCAATCCGGGTTTTCGATGAGGTCCATCATCAACTCGGTGACGCCGCGTACGAAACTCGCCGTGCAGAGCGGGCCGCGCGCGGCGGCAAGCGGAAGCGTTTGCCCGGAATCGAGGATGCGCTGGCGCGTCATGCGCATGCGGTGGAGCGTGAGCGCCATGTAGCTGTCGTGCTCCACATCGTATTCGGGAAGCGTGTCGATGTCCTCAATGCGAGCGAGCAGGTTCTGCTCACTCGGCGTGTTGTCCGGCCAGAACTTTATTTTTGCGCCAAGCACAGACGGCTCGGCGGCCATGCCGTATTCCAGCCACCACGGCGGAATGAACAGAATGTCAGGAAACTCCTCATGGATTTTCAGGTGCGAACGGAACCAGAGTTCGGGATCAAGATAGAAATCGAAATGGTTGATGCCCAGATATCCGGGCATCCAAGGACTATCGACAATGAGAGCGAGTGGAATCGGATCGGTCTCGCGGAGCTCAAGACGCGCGGCCTTCTTGAAGCAGGTCCATTGGGCGGGAGTCATGGGAATAAGAAATGTGGAAAGATATTGAAGGCGGGGCGCCGCAAGCGGCGCTTTTACGGCTGGCAGGCGCCGGGGACGGGTTTTGAGGATTTTGGAAGTACGAGGAGTTTTTGCACATCGCCGGGCAGTGGCGCCACGTCGGGCAGCGCGATGTCGCGGATGGGTTCGTAGGATTGCAGATCGGGGCTCTTGAAAAGGGCGTTGGGTGAGAGCGGGAGAAGGCGGCTGCGGGTTTCAAACTGTGGGTGGAGTTGGTTGAGGCCGGCGGGAGATGCGAGCGCGACGGTGCAGTCCTTGCCCTCGGAGGGGCTCCATACGATGAGTGCGCGGGCAGGAGAATCGGACGGGCGAACGTAGAGGTTGTCGTCGATGCGCATGGCTTGGGGATTCGTGAGTTTGCCGCAAAGCGATCGCGCTTGCTCGAAGCGGAGGAGTTCCCGGTCAAAATTGGCATCGGCGACGAGAAGGTTGCCGACAAACTCGTGGCCCTCGCGCTTGTCCACATCGGGGCCGGTGGCCGGATGCCAGCCGAAGTGGTCGGCGACGGCACTGCGCGCCGTGCGCTCGAATGACGCGACGGTGTTGACAAAGGTATTGTGATAAACACGAACGCCGGATGAGTTGAGCGAGCGCACGCCTTTGTGGCAGTTGACAAAGACGTTGCCGACGCAGAGCACGCCCTTGGAAATCTCGAAGAAGAAGCCGTCTTCGCAGTCCTGAATCCAGTTGTTCACAAAGACTCCGTCGCGGTTTCCGACATCATACCAAATGCCATTGGAGTGCGGCTGGTCGAGCACGAGGTTGTCGCGGCAGGTGACGCGGTGCGACTGGTTGAAGATTTTCACCGCCGCCGGATAGTAGCCGGTGATTTGCTCGATATTATTGCGCGCGAAAATATTTTTTTCGAGGAGGCAATCCGACGATGAGAGGATGTAAATGCCCTCGGTGCTGGTGTCGGAAATGAGGCAATGGCGGAGCGTAAAACCGTCGCCGCGAAAATAGCCGGCAACGCGCGAGCAATGCGTGATCGTGACGTGTTCGAGCGTAGTGCCGACAACATCACGCCCATAGGTGCCGGGCTCGGCGGGGCCTTCAGGCTCAGTGCCTTCAATCTCGATGGCGCGATAGGCGTATTGCGTGAAAGTCAGGCCGCGAATGACCGGGCCTTTGCGGTCGCTGGTTTTGCCGTGAACCGCGGCTATGGTCCGCGTAAGCGCATTGTCGAAGGCGGTGATTTCGACAATGCGGTTGGTTGGGTCAGCACCGATGTAAACATCGCCGGTTTCGTAGTCGATATAGCAGGAGTCTTGGTCAACGGCACCTTCCCACCCGGCGGTTTTGAGCAGGCGTCCGTCGATGAACACCATATCGTTGTTGAAGAGCCATGGCGGGGTTTTGCGACCCTCGCCATCCCGCTGCCACCAATCGGCGGGCTGCGCCGGGAATAGGCGGGCCCATTTTGCGCGCCAGAGACCGTTGCGTTGCGCCGTCCACTTGTCGGCGACAAAGGAGCCTTTGAGGATGGGTTGCTCGTCGGCGTAGGGCTGGAACGTGATGCCTTGATTGAAGGTCAGGTTGCCAATGCGATAGATGCCTCCGCGCAATATGATGGCGTCGCCAGTCACGGCGCGCGCGAGGGCGGCATCAAGCGCGGTGGCGGTGGCGAGGGTTTTGCCGTCAGCGCCGGGCTTGCCATCGGGCGCTACGTAATGGATATGCGCGGCGTTTTTTGGAAGCTCATAGGTTTGCGGCAATGGCCCGTAGGGCCCGCGCGAGGGCGCGGCATGCAGCGACGGAAAAGCCAGCGCAGAGATGAGTGCAAGCCATGCAGTGAGGAATGTGCCAAGCAGTGCCATGCCGGGTTATACGAGTTGGATTGACAGGGAGAGCGGCGCGGGAGCGCCAAGCGCCTGGGCGCGGGGACCGGGCGAGGCCGGAGCGACGAGGAGCTTGTAGTCACCGGCCCGCCAGACGGGCTCGCCGCTGGCGTCGATTTGACGAAAACTCCCGGCTGGAATCGTGAAAACAACCTCGGCGGACGATCCGGGTGCAATGTGGATTTTTTCGAAGGCGACGAGTGTCGCGAGCGGTGTGTCGGGCTCGGCAGGCGGCACGAGATAGCACTGCACCGTCTCGAATGCCGGGCGCGAGCCGGTGTTTCGGATAGTGGCCCGAACCGTGACATCCTCGTTTTCATGTAGTTTTATTACGGATACATCCAGCTTTTCGTAGGAAATCGTCGTGTAGCCGAGGCCGAAGCCAAAGGGATAGAGCGGTTCTTTTGTCGCATACCGGTAGGTGCGGCCGCGCATCGAGTAGTCGTTAAACGCGGGCAGGTCCGCCGTGGCGCGGGGAACGGTGACAGGGAGTTTGCCGGATGGTGAAGCATCACCAAAAAGGATGTCGGCCAGCGCGGCCCCGCCTTCGCAGCCGGGATACCAGACTTGCAGCACGGCGTCGCAATATTCGTGCTCCTCGGGTATGGCGATGGCACTGCCGCCGGTGAGCACGAGAATGAGCTTTTTGCAGTGCTTGCGCAGCTCGCGCAGGAAGATGCGCTGGTTCTCGGGAAGCTCGACATGGGCGCGATCGCCGCCAACTGGCGAACCAACCGCATCTCCTTCCTCGCCTTCAAGCGTCGGGTCGTAGCCCATGACGGCGACGACGATTTCGGACGATTCGGCAGCGGGAAAGGTGTAGTTGACACCAGGCGCGGCCTCGCGAATGAGCGGACAGCCAACGCGGTATTTGAGACGCGTGGCATCGGATACACGCGCCAGAATGCCTTCCATGAAGGTGACAAGACGCGGGCTCACACCGTAGTAGTTTCCGAGAAGCGCGTTGGTGTTGGCCGCGTTCGGACCGACGACGAGGATTTTCGGGAGATCGGGCCTGAGCGGGAGCGTGTTGTTCGCGTTTTTCAGGAGGATGATCGACTCGGCAGCTGCCTTGCGCGCGAGTGCGCGATGAGGCTCGCCGTCAATAATCGCGGCGGACGTGGCGGCAAACGGATTGCTGGTTTCTCCGTTATCAAAGAGGCCGAGGCGGAACTTCACGGCAAGAAGACGGCGAAGGGAGCGATCTATGTCGGCCTCGGTGATGAGGCCGCGTTGGTGCGCAACGATGAGGTCATTGTAGGTGCAACCGCAGTTGAGATCGCAGCCGTTTTTCAAAGCGAGCGCAGCGGATTCGGCGGCGTCTTTTGTGACAGCATGGTGCTGGTGAAAGTCGTCGATGGCTCCACAATCGCTGACAATGTGCCCTTTGAAGCCCCACTCTTGGCGAAGCGTTTTTTCGAGGAGAAAATGACTGCCGCACGCAGGTTCGCCGTAAACGCGGTTGTAGGAGCCCATGACGGCCTCGACGCCCGCATCAACAAGTTTCTTGAACGCGGGCAGGTAGGTCTCGCGCAAGTCTTTTTGCGAAGGACGGGCGTCGAAGGAGTGGCGTTCGCCCTCGGGGCCGCTGTGCACTGCGAAGTGCTTCGCACAAGCAGCGGATTTGTAGTAGAAGGGATCATCGCCCTGAAGACCGCGAACGATTTCCACACCGAGTTCTCCGGTGAGATAAGGGTCTTCGCCGAAAGTTTCCTGACCGCGTCCCCAGCGCGGATCGCGGAAGATGTTTACGTTGGGTGTCCAAAAACAGAGCCCCTGATACTGCCCGTGCTGGCCGGCGGCGGACGTGATGGCATATTTGGCGCGCGCTTCATCGGAGGTTGCACTGGCGATGCGAAAAAGGAGCTCTCGATTCCACGTGGCGGACAGGCCGATGACCTGAGGGAAAACGGTGGCGCGACCATTGCGGCCAACGCCGTGACAGGCTTCGCTCCACCAGTTGTAACCGGGGATGCCGAGGCGCTCGATGGGATTGTTCTCGTGGACGAGCTGGTTGATTTTTTCCAGCAGCGTGAGGCGAGAAACGAGATCATCAAGGCGCGTTTCGAGCGGGAGCGATGTGTCGCGAAAGAGAACACCATTCGCAACGATGTTGGCGTTTTGGTCTGTTTGCGGATTGGATATGTGCATTAATTTAAAAACTATTTTCATGCGCGGTATTTGTGGCACAGGCTGGCAACCCGCACTGGTCCGCGATCAACGATTTCGCCGTCGCAGGGCGGGAGACTGCACTACAAAATACCAAGCGGGACATTATTATCATGTTCCGTTTTTTGCATCATGCCATGCATTTAAAATTTTCCGTTGATGAAGAAGTTGAAACGGCGTCCGTAATAAGTGACCCAGGTTGGGTGGAGGGCATTGGGCGTGCTGGGACCCTTGGCGTAATCATACACCGCATCGTTCGTCACATTATCGCACGAGGCGATAAAACGGAGGTTCTTCGACAGCGGAAACTCGAGGAAGACGTTCACTTGCCGACGAGCCACCCGCCACCCCATCACGCCGGGTTCGAGATTTTGGGCGGTCTCCATGCTGTCCCTGACATATTCACTCGTATAATCCAGGTTTCCGCCCAGCTTGAGTATCTCCCGGCCGGATTTTCTGAATTTAAGCTCAGCGTTCGCCTTGAAGGCGCGGGGGGCAAACTCGCTTCCGGTCATCCTGGATTCATCCACACCCGACTTGACCCGCCATTCGCCACTGCCACCGATGCGCACGCCGATGAATCTGGGCAGAAACTTGTCAAAACTTTGCGAGAGTTCCACCCGGAGCGAATCGGTGGTGAAGTCGTAGGCCGAGTTTTTCTGGACACTGACATAGAACCCCATGTATTCAGGCCCGATGTCATATTGCTGGCGGAGTTCGTCCGTCAGGGGATAGGAATCCCAATAAAAGCGGTTTTTATAAACCGTCTCGTCAAGCGTTACTCTAAACCAGCCGCCCCATTTGTTGTAGTATTCGAGCTGCGCTGTCAGTGTTTTGGCCGTCCACGGTTTGAGCAGGGAATTGCCGGCCAGCTCGACGCGGTTGCTTGTGCTCGTCGGCACGCTGAGAGGATCGGGCAGGATGATGGTGCCGTTGTAAACCTCGAAGTTCGGGCGCCCGATGGAGGTGAAATAGGCGGCGCGCAGGATCCATTCCTTATTGGCCCCGAAACGCCAGGAGCCGTTAACGCTGCGGAACCAGTGGTCGAAATTCACTATGTTGCTGTTTCCGCGTTCGATCCAGTAGGCGGGGGTGCCGCCCGATGCGGGCACCTGCAACCCGCCGGTGCCGAGGATGTGAGTGTATTCGTAACGGGTGCCGCCCGTCAGCTCGAATTCCCCGATGCTGGTGTTCCACGGTCCAAAGTGAGCGCGGAGATAGCCCGCCGACACGGTTTCCTCCGCATATCGCGAAAATCGCTTCGGATTATCCCATGAGGTGGCCATGCTGACCTCTTCGAAATAATCCGGCCGCTGCTGATAAAAATTATATATGAGGCCGTTGTGGGGGTAGTCGGAGCGTTGCCCCAGGAGCTTTGCGGCTTGTGTGAAACTGGGGTCCTTGAAGGGGCCGGCGTCCTGGTCCGTGGCATACGGATTCCGGTCCGCGTTCGAGGGCGGCCTAAGCCCGTCGGGGCCGAGGTAGTAAAAGTTTCTGGATTGGGGTTTGTAATCCCGGAGTTCCTGCTGGAGGTGGAAGCCGGCCTTCAGGAACGAGGGCACGCCGAAAACCGACAGGAAGCGTTGCGCGTAGGTCATGACTTCGCGGCCTTCCCTCCACGTTTTCTCGGGGCGCGACTGGATATCGGTGATGATGTATTCATCCAGTGAGCGGGAGTCCACGGGATCGTTGGTGAGGCTATCGACAACCTCTATGTTATGCGGCACCAGCGCGTTGTCGTCCTTGTCCATGGCGATTCTTACCCGGAAGCGGTCCGCATAGGCGCTGCGAAAATAACCGTTGGACATGTCGGTGTATTTCTGATCGGCGCGGCTCATGCTCGCGGCTGCCTCGATTTTCCACAAGCGGCCGAGGTGCCAGTAGTGCAGTTGCGGCTGCAATACGGTATCCTGCCTTCTGCGCGTGCCCGCCATTATCCGCAAATAGCCGTTTGCCTCAAAGTGGGTCAAGGTGGAGGCGGCGGTGTCAAAGCCCTCCTCCAGCTTGTATTCATTGGTGCGATAACCCTCGGCGCGGTCATTGCTTTGGTAGGAAAAATCAAAGCGCAGGCGATCCGCGCGGCTTATGCGCCAGTCCAGGGAGAGCGCGCCGCCGGTCGAGTCGTTTATGTTCGATGTAATCCGCGAGCCGTACATGGAAGGATAGGGGGCGGCGTAGGGATTGGGCACGTTGGGGGGTGGATAGTTGCCGGAGCTGTCGCGTGAATAGGGCTGCTCTATGCCCCGCCAGTTGTAGGTGTGGGCGACATCCATGTTGAATCGGAAGGTATAAAAGCCCGACAGGGTGAAGCCAAAGTTCTTGTTCACGGGCACGATGTAGGCAAAATTCCAACTGGGCTTTACTTTCCGTGTGGGCTCGTAAAGCGGTCCGGAGGTTTTTTTCACGGTGAACTCGTCTTCATGGAATATGACATTGGTGTTGAAGCTGAAGGACGATCTTTTTTGTTCAAAGGCCCCCCGGGGAACGGCGTTGACAGAGCCTTTCAAGGCTTTGCCGGGCACGTCGGGCCGGCGGGCGAAGGTGATCTCGATCCGGGAAATGTTGTTCATATTGAGTTGCTGCACTTCCACGCTGCGGTCGTTCCCGCCCGAGCTGACACTGGCGACTTCCATGCCGCCGAGAGTCACCGGCACATATCCCGAGCCGGCGCCGCTCAGGGAGATGGACCCGGCATCACCGCCGTCGCCGACGCCGATGGAGACGCCCGCGATGTTACGCATGAACTCGCCGATGTTGCCCGTGGCGTTGGGGCCGTATTGCTCCGTCGAGACGACGCTGGTCATGCCGATGGCGTGACGCTGCTCCTGCTCCGCGATAGCCGCGCCGAGTAGCGCCTGCCCGGAGACGACAAACGTTTCGAGTACTACAACCTCGTCCTTGCCGCTTGGTTTTCCTGATTCGGCCATGCTGATGTCGATGTCCAAGGCAGCGGTTTTGCCCGTCTCGACTGTCACCGAGCCGATGCCCGGCTCGAAACCGGCATGCTCGGCCCGCACCCGAGCGGAGCCAGCGGGGACGTCAGCGAAATAGTAGGTGCCGAGAGAGTCGGTGAAGGCTACTCTGTTCGTGCCCTCCAGACTGACTCGCACATTCTTCATATACTGGTCCTGCGCGGGAAAATAGATCCGGCCCGAGATTGATCCTGTCCCGACGGTCTGCGCCGCCGGGACATCTGGCGGGGTGTCTGCGCGAAGAGACGTGAGCAATCCCAATGTTGTCGCAAGGATGAACGCCAGGACATGCCCAAGGCGGGGGTGGTGAGTAGGCAGGGTCTTCATAAAGAAATCTTTCGTGGGGGAAAAGGTGATTACCATGCGCGGCGGTATCCGGCGTTGAACGACCACTTGCGCGAGTAGGTGTCCGCCTTTGCGTATTCGTATTCCAGATAAACCTGCGTCTTCGGATTGATGATGTAGGAGCCGCCCGCGCCCGCCTCAATGCGCATCCCGTCGAAATCGGCGTGCATCCGGCGATTGTCCGCGATGACATCGCCGCCGCTGGTGGCCACATAAACGCCGGCCAGCTTGCCGTAGGGGTGGAACCTGGCACCTTTCTCGGTGTAGCCGAAGCGCATTTGCGCTCTGTATTGTGCCGAGTTGGCAGCCTCGAGATCGACTTCGATGCCGCTTTCCGTCACATATTGGACGCTCTTGATTGAGGCAATGGCGCCCTGGATGCCCGGCTCAATCCACCATGTTTTATCCTTGCCAAGGTGGATTTGCCTGCCGACTTCCAGCGAAGCCCCCAGCACCTCGCCGTCGTATCTGCCGCTGACGACAACGCCGTCGATCGTGGTGGCTGTGAATCGGTTTCGCGTCTTGTCGGCTTTGGCCACGATATCGGCAAACCAGCCTTTGTCATGCAGCCACGTGGCATACAGGCCGACGCTGTTGGAGTCCGTCGTTCCTGTGCCGAGCCGCATGAACTCGCGCTCGGCGCGGGTGTAACCCATGAACGCACCGATGAATGTGATCGCGGAGTTGGTGCGCAGGGCGGTATCCGCGCCGACATTGAGCACCCAGACATCCTCGGTGAATTTGGAGCCGCAGAAATCCTCGTTTGCGCTGAGGTCGTAGGTGGCGGCGCGTGCCCAGAGGTTGCCGCGGGCAGACTTTTCACCGGCGTCGAATTCCGAGCGGAGATCGCCCATGCGTTTCGCAACCGAGTCGAGGCTATAATGCCATTCCGCGCCAGCAGTGGCCGCCGTGGTGAGGATGGCTTGCGCGGCGCGACTGTAGGCGCCGTGGTCCGCGACGAGATACCACATGTCCGTGTTGGGCATCATCATGCTGTCGCCGCTGCCCTGCTGGAGCCTGAAGACATAAACGCCGGACTCGACCTGATTATTCTCGGGGAGGGTGAGCACCGCGTTGCGCTGGCCGTCGGTAAGGGAGCCCGTGATGTAGGTGTAAACGGGCATGATCTGGTCGGGCGACTTTGCCTCCTCGGTGAAATGGACATCGAGCGTGAAGCTGCCCGATGTGCGCATGAAAGTGATGAGGTTGCTGGCACCGGTGTTGGGGTTGGCCCTTGTCCTGATGGTGCCGGTGCCGCTGATAGCCTTGATGGTGAGACGCGCCGATAGCTCCGGAGTCGGATCGGAAAAATCGAGTGTGCCGCCCTCAAGTACGAGCGGAAGGCCCGCGACCGAAGCCCCGCTTCTGGCGATGCGCAGCGTGGACTGGCTGTCCACGATGATTCTCCCCGTGTTGCTGTCGCTAAGGTCGAGATTCGCGTTCCCCCCAGATTCCGCGACGACTTGGTTGCCGATGCGGGTGCCCGGTCCGAAGGTGATATCGGTATTCTGGAGCACCAGCTTCCCTTCAAATAGCGCCGCAGTGTTGCTCATGAACAGGGTGCTCGAGTTGAAGACCAGCGTGCCCGAGTTCCTGGCGGTGCTGATGCCCATGGTTCCCGTCTGGTTCGACATGACCACCACGTTGCGGTAGCCCACGCTGACTTGCGCTCCGCCGAGCGCATCGGTAGACATCAAAACGACTTCGTTGAGCGATTGGCCGGACGCGATGGTGACGGTGCCCGCCAAATCCGGGTTCCTGTAAAACACGATCTGGTGCCTGGTCGATCCGCTCGACTCGAAGCGGATTTCGCCGGTGCCCGAGACCGAGTTTTCCGAAAACACAATCCCCTCCCCTTTGTCTCCGTTTGGAGCGATGACCAGCCTGCCGCTGATGTCGAGTGACGCGCCTTCCTCAAAGACCACGCCACCGTTGATACGCTGCTCGCGGTTGTTCGTGTCGATGTGGGCGCCGGACTTGACCAGAAGCCCCGTGGTGTTGCCAAACGCGTTGTTCGAGCCGAAGACAACCGTGCCGGAGTTCACCACCGTGGTGCCGTAATAATTGCTGCCCGTGCCGCTGAGCCACATGGTGTTGGCGGCGTTGATGACGAGACCGCCCCCGCCGTTCAACGACCCCGAGGTGATTGCCGCAGTGAGCGTGTTGGCGTTGACCGGACCGGTGCCGCTATTCCTGAGTTCGAGGGTTTTGCCCTCAAGAATGTCCAGCTTGGTGAGACCGTAGTTTACATAGAGGCCATCGTTGTCGGCGCCCGTGGTGAGGCGATAGTCATAGGTGGCCGTGGCCACGGCCCCGGCGGTGCCTTGCACCACGGCCTGGGTCTGGGCGTTGGAAATGACGGCGTTGTTTTTGTCGACCAGGGTGAACGTGGCGGCCTCGAGGTTGACCGTGCCAGATGCCTTGATCAGCGTCGCCACAATGTTCATGTCGTCCTGCTCAAAAACACTGGCGGAAGGCAGGGGCAGGAGCTCGGCGGGCCGGCCGTCAGTCGCGCCCAGGCGTATGGTGCCGCTGGTGACTTCCAAGCGGGCGGAGGTCCCGGTCAAATTGGCCACGGACAGCATGCTGCTCCCGACCGGGGTCAAGGGGTCCGGGGTCGAGAGATCAACATCAAACACCAAGGCTCCCATCTTCCTGAGCTGGGCGGTGCTGGCGGTGCCAGACAGGGTCAGGTCCTTCATCAACGTGGTGCCCGAGGCAAGGACCAGCGTGGTTTGGTTTTCCAGACGCACATTGGTTTGCGCCAGGGCGGTCGGCAGCATTTCTCTCGTGTCCAGCGTGCCCCGGCTGAAAAAGAGGTTGCCTGCGAACGTGTCCCCGATCGCGTCGCCGAACTTGAAAACATTGGTTCCGGAGCCCAGATCGACGGCGATGCGGCCGGCGCCCGTGATCTCATTATTGAACACCATATCCGCGGGATTGTCGGTGAAATTGAAGCTCAGTGTGCAAAAGGAGGTGAAAAAATCCACCTTGCCCGTGCCGAGGGCATAGAGGTTCTTCACATCAAGAGTGCCAGCGAGAATGTAGGTGCCGCCGCTGTGGCTGTTCGAGCCCGAGAGCGTGAGCGTGGTCGGGGTGCCGGATAACCAACTGTGCTCGGGGTTAAAACTGCCATCCCAATAAAGCCTGCCGGACCCCGAAATACTCCCCTTGAACTCATAGGAGGTGCGGGCAAATTTCAATACGCCGTTGTTGACGACATTGCCGAGCATATCCAGCCCCCCGGAGGCACCATTCTGTCCGACCTGCAAATACGCTCCCGCCTCTATCGTGGCGCCGCCGTAGGGCAAATAGATCCCGCCGCCGTCAGCCCTGGCCCCGCCGAGGACATGCGAGCCGGACACGATATGGAGCGCTGTCTCCGATGTGCCAACCAAGGTGACGTTGCCCGCGATCATCCACGCCTCGCCGTCGAAGGTCATGCTTTCCCAGCCGGACTTCGGGGGCTCACCCGAAGGGACGGTGAACATTACTTTGTCACCCTCCACATTGGGATAAAAGTTACCCCGCCCATTCAGGATGATACGGTTGCCGGTCGCAGCCGTGTACCGGATATGGGTAACGATGTGCTCGTAAGTGCCGTTTGGGTCCTCGCGGCCGCCGCTGATGAAGTTTTCCGTCAGCACGGGATAATCCCGAAGGACGACGGTGTTGTTGTCCGTATCGAAATGATACTGGGTGTCGGCAAGGGCGTTTGAACCAAACGCCAGGCACAGGGCTGCGATAAAGCAAGCCGGACCAGATAGACGTGAGGCATCAGGGCGGGGTTCGGGGTGTGGTATGATTTTCATGGGTGTACTATTGAATAAAATTAAATAGCTGCCGGAAATGCGCGACGGCACGGATGGTGTTTTGCGGTGAATGGGGGATGACAAGGGCAGGTTTCATCCCCTTTAAGAATGATGTTTCCAATGGAGACGAAACTTTTTTAATTCTAACAATAGACTCGCGGCGCTCACATTACATGGCAGGGCGCGCATACATGCCGATGACGGCGCCGACAAAACCGCCCGCGGACTGCGTGCTCAGGATGCTGCCGTCCATATTGGCCCCCAGCGGCATCCAGCGGCCTTCTGGCGAGCAGCGATACGCGAAGGAGTAGGACTTCCCGACGCCGTTGATCTTGAGTTCTATCTCCCGAATGCCAGTGGTCAGCGATGCGCGGGCTATGATCTCGGGAGCAGTTGATGTCTTTGTGCTGCGTTCGAGAAATATTTCGCCGGGCGCGCCCCTCTCCCCCACCCGCACACCCAGAAAATAATAGTTGGCGTCGTTTTGCAGGCAGGCGATGCCGGCGTCGCCGGGCGCGATGGACGCGTCGATGGCAAGCGTGGCCGTGGCGCTGAAATCCCTGTGCTGCTGGCGGCAGGCGATGAACGATGGATTCTGGTTGAGCTTCGCGTCGCGCTTGCCGATGGAGTTCAGAGCGACCGGGCGCGGCGCGATAAGGAGCGAGCCGGGCTTGGCTGCAAGCGACCACCACTGTTCCCGAGGTGTGCGCAGGAAAAGCCAGCGGGAGGCGAGTTGTGTATTGTTGAAATCATCGCGCCATGAGAAACTTCCGCTGAGCGCGGTTTTGGGCTCGGGTGTGTCGGGAAGATTTGGGCGTTTTACCAAGCGCGGGAGCGGCTCGCCTTTTTTAAGGATGACCGGCCAGTCGTTTTCCCAGGTGACGGGCAGCATGAACGTTTCGCGGCCGGTGTTATAATGATTGCCTTCGTAGGGGCGCACTCCGAGAAACACCGCCCACCACTCGCCGGTTTGCGTTTCAACCAAGTCGGCGTGGCCGAGGCTCGTCACCGGATCGGGACGCTCCGGGTCGAGGTCGCGCTGCGTGAGGATTGGGTTTTCGGACCATGGCACGAATGCATCAGCAAGCGATTTCGTGCGGAAGATGACTTGCGAGTGGTTGACGCTCGTGCCGCCTTCCGCCGCGCAGAGATAATAGTATCCATTGCGCTTGTAGATATGCGGGCCTTCTATCCATGAGGGTTTCTTGGTAATATCCACACCGCCATTCACGACAATGCGTCCGTTGGCCGCCTTTTTTGTTTTCACATCGAACTCCCATAACCAGATGGCGCGGTGGCCGTCGTAGAGCGGCTTGCCATCCGGCGGCGGGCCGTTGTGCACGATGTAGGCACGGCCGTTGTCGTCGAAAAAGAATGAGGGATCGATGCCGTTGATTTCGGGCAACAGCACGGGATCAGACCATGGGCCGGCGGGATTTTCGGCGGTAACGTAGAAGTTGCCGATGCCCCAGACATTGGTCGTGATCATATAAAACGTGCCACTGTGATACGAGATTGCAGGAGCATAGATGCCTTGCGAGACAGCAAGGCCGTCGAGGTTGAGTTGCGAGGGGCGATTGAGAACGTGGCCGATTTGTTTCCAATTTACCAAGTCCGTGCTGTGGAAAATCGGCACACCGGGATAATGGGCGAATGACGAGTTGATGAGATAGTAATCGTTGCCGACACGGCAGATGCTCGGATCGGGATAATACCCGGCCAGGATCGGATTATAGTATTCGCCAGGCGATGGTGGAGCCTTGTCGAAGACCGGATCGCGTCCTTCGTAGGAAAACGACGTGAACTCAACGTAAGCGGTCGTGTTGTGTACGGAGGCAGGCATAATTATAACAGACAGCGGGATGATGGCGGTCGCGCATAGCGCGCGCACAGCCGCAGGCATGGGCAATTGGATCATGGATTTATTGTGTTTGTCTCAGGCTTTGCAACGTGACGGTAGAGCTTTTAAGAGCATCCGCTTTGGCTGTTATTCTTATTGTTCCGGACTGGCCGGGTTTTGAGCGCACGATGACAAGGCACAGGCCATTGAAGGCTTTGCGCGCGGGCAAACCAAACGCATCCGTGTCTGTCGCATCGCCGTTGTCGGTGGCGACGATTTCGCCGGGGCCTTCGATGCTGAACGTGACACGATTTGCGGCACGCGGACTGGTGAGACCGGTTTTGTCAGTCACGCGAATCGTGATGAACGAGAGGTCGCGTCCGTCTGCAATGATTACGGAACGGTCGGCGGAGGCTTCGAGTTTCGTGGCGTCGCCCGCGGTGCGCACGATGTCGGCTGCCCATTGTTTGCCGTTTTTGTAGGCGACGACTTTGAGTTCGCCGGGCGCGTATTTCACATCATCCCAGCGCAGGCGGTATTCGTATTCACCCTTTTTCTTTCGTCCGAGCGATTTGCCGTTGAGGAAAAGTTCGGCCTCGTCGCCGGAGGTGAAGACATGCACGGGCGTGATTTGCCCGGCGCGCTCCGGCCATGTCCAATGCGGCAGGATGTGCGCCATCGGCAGGTCTGCGCGCCAGCGCGATTGGTAGAGATAGAAGCGGTCTTTTTTGAAACCCGCCAAGTCGATCATGCCAAAGTAGGAGCTGCGCGACGAATAATAGGGACTCGGTTCGCCGAGGTAATCCCAACCGGCCCAGACAAACTCGCCAGCGACATAGGGATTGCGGTCTTGGGTGGCAAAGACCTTGTCGGCGGAAGAGCCAAAATCGGCGGTATAGAGTTCGTAGGAGCTGACCTGGCGGCTTTTGGAATCGCCGCCTTGGCCATCACGCGTCGGGTTGCTAATCGCGCTTGCGACTGGGAATAGATAAACGCCGCGACTGCTAAACACCGCGGCGCTTTCGCTGCTGAGAATAAGCTTCCCGGGCAACTTCGCACGAAAGGCAGGATATTGAGGGTGGGTGCGAATACCTTTGAAATTGGCAAACTCGGGCGTGTCGCGGATGCCTTCACCCTGGTAGTTGAGAATGACCACGTCAACGGTGGCTGCGAAGTGGGAGTCCGATTTTGCAAAGTTCATCGACGCGGTGGCGGGACGCGAGGGATCTTCGTCGTGCGCGATGGCCATGAGTTTCCTTGCGACTTCTGCGCCGGGCGCGCCGGTGTATTGCTCGCCGACCTCGTTGCCCACGCTCCACAAAATCACCGAGGGGCAATTCCGATCTCGACGAATCACCGAGCGCAAATCCTGCTCGTGCCAGTCCGGAAAAATCAGATGCGTATCGAAGGGGCTTTTTTGACGAACCCACATGTCGAAAATTTCATCCATCACGAGAAAGCCCATGCGGTCGGTCAGTTCGAGCAACTCGGGCGCGGGCGGGTTGTGCGCCATGCGAATGGCGTTGCAGCCCATCTCGCGGAGCATTTCGAGCTGGCGCTCGGCGGCGCGTGTGTTGAAGGCCGCTCCGAGCGCGCCGAGGTCGTGGTGCTGGTTGACGCCTTGGATTTGGATGCGCTCGCCATTCACAAACAAGCCGTCCGATGTGAAATCAACAGAGCGGATGCCGAAACGTGTCTCGTAGCGGTCGATTGGCGTGCCGTCGCGCGTGAGCGTGGTGACAGCAACATAGCGGTTAGGCGTCTGCGTGGGCGGCGGGCCCCATAGACGGGGATTGGCGAGGACAAGTGAATCGGCGACTTGTGTGCTCGCGCCAGCGGCTACGGAAGCTGCGAGCGGCTTGAAGCTGGCGACGGCGCCACCGGATTGGCATCCAGCGGCATCGAGCGCGAAAATCTCGGTGCGCACGTCAACGGCTGCGTCTGATTCGGAATCGTTGTCAATGGTGACTTCGAGGCTGATTGTTGCGGTGGCGGCGGAGACTTGCGGCGTAGTGATGCGCGTGCCCCATTGAGCGACGTGAACGGGCGCGGTTTTGGTCAGCCAGACATTGCGATAAATGCCTCCGCCCGGATACCAGCGCGATGAATCCGGTGGATTGTCGAGGCGGATGGCGAGTTGGTTTTTGCCGCCCGGAATAACATAGGGAGTAAGGTCGAGACGCCACGAGTTGTAACCATAGGGCCAGCCGCCGACGAGTCTGCCGTTGAGCCAGACGGCGGCGTAGGACATCGCGCCGTCGATATCGAGAAAGATTCGTTTGCCTGCATCGCTCGCCGGGATGTCGAGTTGCTTGCGATACCAGCCGATGCCGGGGCTGGGCAGCCGCCCCATGCCGCCGCCCACGCCGGGGGTGTTGAACGGGCCGGCGATCGCCCAGTCATGCGGCAGGTTGATTTTCCGCCAACTGCTGTCGTCGAAATCGGCCTGCACATAGGCGAGGTCGCCACCGGGATGGCCCCCGGGACGGGTGAAGCGTTTCGCCGGGTCTTTTATGAAGCGATTGCCGGAGGGAAGTATCCAAGGCTTGAGCAAGGGGTGCCCCGCCTTGCCAAGTTTTTCCGCGTCCTGGGTGGCTTCGGCGAGGCGTTCCTTTTGGTCCCCGTTCTTGGAATCGGGGCGAACGTCGTAGAGAAGAAAATCCGTGTTCACGCCGATGGGGTCATTCTTTTGGAAGCGCCAGCCGTCGTTGATGGATGTTCTTTCGCGCAAAAGTGCAGGTTCGTTCTGCGCGAGAGCGAAGCACGAACAGACGAATGCCAACACGCCTGCCAAAGTCCGAATCAGTTTGTGTCTTTGTATGATGTTCATTGTGAGATTCAATTCTGGTTGGTCGCGGGCGGTCCGAAATAACTCGGTCTCACATCACCCGTGTGAATGATGAGCTTTTCCAAAACGACGCCGGGATCGACCATCCAAATTTTGAGCGTATGCACACCGGGCTCGGAAATCGTGTGCGTGGATTTCATGGTGCGCGCGTTGTCCTTCACCCAAGTGCCCCAATCCTTGATCGCGGGAGAATGCGAGCCGCCTCTGCCGTCGCCCTGCCCGGCGAAAGCATCAATAATGTGCGGCGGCTGATCGTCAAACGACACAGCCACGCGCACGCCGCGCCCCGGCTGCACGTTCAGTGTCGGCCCGGTGATGAGGTCGACGCGAATATCGCCCGCTTGCGGAATCAGCACTTGGTATTCCAGCCGTGGCGAGTCTGCGGGCGGCTGGACGCTTGCGGCAGTCATGGGAAAAATCGTCATGCCCGAAGGACCGCGCCCATAATCGGGAATCACGTCCCAGCGCGCGCCGCCGGCTTCTATGTTTTTGGTGGCATTTGCGGCGATGATTGCAGTCGGGCCGGTCAGCCCGCCGAAGGCTTTTGTATTTTTGCGCGTGTATTTGTCGGAGCGCACTGCGCTTACTTGAATTGGCACGCTTTCACCCTCGGGGCGGGTAATGGTCACTATGGCGTTGCTGTTGCCCACGGGCACTTTGTCCCAATCGACACCGACCCAGATGCGCTGGTCGCTCTTCACGTTGCCGCTCGTGGCGCTCAGTTTTACCCAAGGCTTATCGGCAGTGGCCTCGTAAGAAAAATCCTTGCTCCCACGTTTGTAGATTTCGATGGCGTGGCGTTGTTGATTGATCGAATCGGACACGGGCAATTTCGCAGGCTTCGATTCACCCGGCCATGCGGATTCGGAGCCTTCCACAGAAACACCCATCGACGCTTCATCGGGAATCGCGATTTCGGCGAGCGCGGGCATGATGTTTGTTTTCGGATCGTTCCAGCTCGTATAGCCAATGCGAGTCTGCGCCATCATGTGTTTCCACTTCCCGCCATTGATGGCATGATAAAGATTGGAGAGGTTTTTGTCCTCCTCGAACAAACCGCGAACATGCCGCGCCATGAGATTTGCGCTGCCCCGTTTTTGCTTGGCGTAAAGCTGATTGAGGCCGGTCGCTATGTGCAACTCGGCAACCGTGGCCGATGCCTTTGCGGGATAGAGCACGAGCTGGAAAAATGCATCGCGGGCTTCGCGCGGCAGCTTTCCGTCTATTTCTTCGGCCTTTGCAACGATTTCACTCCAACCGGCGAGGACACGCTCGGCTTCCTGATAATTCACGATACTGAATGTCTTCGGCTCGAGCAGTTCGGGTTTGCGCCAGCCGTTGTATTTGGCATATCGGCTAACGATGTCGGCTATGTCCGCGGCGTGCTGCGGACCAAACTCGCGCTCGGCCCAGCGGCGCGTGAAGTCGGCGATTTTTTCCTTGGGCAGAGCGCGCGGATTCCATGCGAGTCTCAGGAAAAACTCGGTGGGCAGTTCCATGGGTTTGAGGTCGCCGACGTTGACGATCCAGATCCGGTCGGCACCGTATTCGTAGGCCATGCTCATCTGCTCCCATATTTTTGGAAGCGGGTTTGTGTTGATCCATTTGTAGGAGCGGGGGCCGCCAACGTAATCGAAATGATAATAGATGCCAGCACCGCCGCTGCGTTTCCGTTCCCCGGCAGTGGGAAGGCGGCGATTATTGCCCCAGTTGTCGTCGCACCAGAGGAGCGTGACGTCGTCGGGCACACGCATTCCGTCTTGGTAATAGTCAGCGACTTCCTTGTAGAGCGCCCACACTTGCGGCACTTTTGTGACGTCAGGGTTGACCGTTTTGGCGAGGATTTTGCGCTGATCCGCGACGATGTGTTCCATGAGCGCCATGTTTGCCGCGATGTCGCCGCCCTCGACCATCGGCTCATCGCCGTCACCGCGCATTCCGATGGTGACGATTTGCTCGTAGTGTTTGTTGCGGCTCATGCCATCTTGCCAAAACGCGTTCAGACCGGCTTCGTTAGTGGCGTAGTTCCATTCGCCGTTTCCATATTCCTTCTTGTGCTTCCCCCACTCTTTTTGAGCGCGCATCATCGGCTCGTGGTGCGAGGTGCCCATGACTATGCCGTATTCGTCGGCGACTTTCGGATTGAGCGGGTCGTCCTCGTTGAACGCCTTGCCCCACATCGCCGGCCAGAGGTAATTGCCGCGCAGGCGCAGGATGAGCTCGAACATGTGCGCATACATTTTCGAATTGATGCCGCCAAACTTTTCGCGCGCCCACGGGCCGAACGCAGGTTCCTCGTCGTTGATAAAGATGCCGCGATACTTCACGGCGGGCGGACCCTGCACATAGGTTCCGGTCTTGATGAAAAGCTGGTTACGTTGTTTCACCGGAGCATCCGCCCACCAATACCATGGCGACACGCCGATTTGCTCGGAGATTTCATAGATGCCATAAATCGCTCCGCGCTTGTCGCTGCCCACGATCACGAGCGCTTGCGCGACGTGTGGGAGAGGATTCGCGACTGTGGTTATGATGAACGATTCCCATTTCCCTGCGATGGGCGCGGTGTCTATTTTCCCGGTTTTTGCGAGACTGTCGATAAGCGTGCTTTTGCCGAGCGTGCCGGCAATCACGACTGACTTGCCCGAAGGCGCGCGGCCGATTTCTAGCGCAGGCTTGACCCCGGTGACACGCCGGATGTCCGCCTGCAGATCTCCTGCTGCGCGAAGCACGCCCGGCCAGTCGCCTTTGTCGAGGACGAGAGACGCGCCTTGCTTTTGGGTGACAAGTGCGAAGCTGCCGGCTTCCGCAGTTTCAGCGACGATGGCGGTGTCGAGTCCCAGACTGGGCGCTGCTGCGGCGGGCACAATCGCGATTAACACGCCGGCAATGGCGAACAGCGTTGTTTTTTTGAAACAGGAGTTTGGGTGGGATGGCATGATATGGCTTGTTTTATTTCGTTTATTTTTTCGCCTTTTGTGGATGGCCGTAATCATCGAGCGCCTTGACTTCGTCGAGCGTGCGCGTTGGCTGATCGACGTCGGCAGGGAACGGTTGTTTGGAGAAGGTCTGAAAATAGAGCAGTCCGGCGTCGCGCCACCATTTCGCGTCGCGCTGCTGGATGACGAGTTTCCGGGCAACGGCGGTGTGTCGCTCCGCATCGATGATGCCCGCGAGCGCGTCCCAGCGTTTGCGAGCGTCACCTGTCCAGTCCACGCCGCGCTGGTAGCGCAGGCAAAGCTCATCCCAGAGCGTGCGGCCCGAGCGCATTTTATACGTCCACGGCACATGATGGAACCAGAGCAGCATATCGTCGGGGCATGTGGACAAATCCGCGTAGCGGCTGCGCAGCGGCTCGTGATACTGCGCCACGGCATTGGTGCCTGTCGCCGTGCGGTCAAACCCGATGCCGTCGTTCGCGGCGCGGTGATAATAAACCGGACTCCAATCCGGGCGGGCAACCGGATAGCCCCAAGGGCCGGGACCATAGTGAGGGTTGTCCATGAGATGCGCGAGTCCAAGCGGCATCTCGTAATTCACCACGGCTTCACGCGATTCGAGAAGGAGGCGCACAATCTCATCGACGGATTTCCGGTCGTGCGTGAGCGTCATCTCAGTCCACTCGTCGGCAATTTCCCTTGCGGACATATCGGGATTCCATGCAAGCCGTCCATAGGCAAACCAATTTGCTTGCGCGAGATGATGTCCGGTCCAATTGCGGTCGTCACCGGTGTTGGCGACGCCGGCGATCGCGGTGAGCGTTTGCCCGTAGAGGCGGCCATCGACAACTCTTGTGACTGTCGAACCGGGGCCTTTCGCATATGTGTCGCTATCGAGAAACTCGCGCCACATGGTTGCAAGAAACGCGATGCTGTTCGAATGTCCGAGGTATTCCTGCGTGATTTGCACTTCCGGCATGACTTGCGTGTGCGGCATGCTGCCGAAAATCGGGTGAAAAGGTTCGCGCGGCATGAAGTCAACAGGGCCGTTCTTGACCTGCAAAATCACATTGGGCGCGAACTTTCCATCAAAGGGTTTGAGCGTATTATACGCCTCGGCGGCACGGTCGGAGCCTGGCACCGGGTCGTAAATGAAAGCGCGCCACATTACGATGCCGCCATACCGCGCCACAGCGGCAGCGAGCATGTTGGCGCCATCAGCGTGCGTGCGACCGTAAGTCATCGGACCAGGCTGACCTTCGCTGTTTGCCTTCACCAGATACCCGCCGAAATCGGGAATGAGTTTGTAGATTTCGTCGGTCTTTGCCTTCCACCATGCAGCGACTTTCGGGTCGAGCGGATCGGCGGTTTCCAGGCCGTCGATTTCAATGGGCGCAGAAAAGCGCGGCACCAGATAAACGCGCACGCCGTAGGGCCGGAACACGTCGGCGATGGCCGCTGCCTTGCGCAGGTATTCCGGCGTGAGGCTTTTGGCGTCGGCGTTGACGTTGTTGAGCACGGCGCCGTTTATGCCGAGCGAGGCACTGGCGCGGGCATAGTCGGTCAGACGCGGATCGATGGTGCCGGGAAGCTCGTTCCATTTCCAAAGCGACTGACCCGCGTAGCCACGTTCGATCGAGCCGTCGAGATTGTCCCAGTGGTTCAGCAAGCGAAATAGGAAGCGCGGCTTTTCCGAGATATTGAGATTGCCGGACGCGGGCTGCGTCTGCACGAGTCGCAAGAAATGAAACGCTCCGTAGAGCGCGCCGAGTTCGGTGCTGGCAGCGATGACGGTAACGGAACGACCGTCGATTTTTTCGGAGCGGATGAGAAAACCTTCGTCACCCACTTTGGCCAGAGCGTCGCGCAGTTGCAGTGATGCAATCGCGGAACTGGTCGATGGTGTGCCGACAACAAGCGTGCCGTCTGCAAGGGTATTGTTCGCAGAGGCTGCTATGGATTTCCCCAATAACCCCGATAGCGCG
Source organism: Termitidicoccus mucosus (assembly GCF_038725785.1). Taxonomy (GTDB): domain Bacteria; phylum Verrucomicrobiota; class Verrucomicrobiia; order Opitutales; family Opitutaceae; genus Termitidicoccus; species Termitidicoccus mucosus. Next base: position 5,490,525 of record NZ_CP109796.1, on the reverse strand, counting down.
GGCACGAGTTCGGCGAGAATTGCGCGCATGGTCGGCGAATCGCCGGGTATGACAACAGTATTGATACTCGAGCGCCACGCCTGTGCATTCGCGTCCGCCAAAGTGTCGTAACGCATCCAGAGACGATAGCCGTCCTCCGCGGGAGCACGCACGCCGGAAACGGCAAACAGGAGAACCGCAAAACAGATGGAGATACGATTTATGGGGAGCTTTGGTTTCAGTAACATAAGAAGGAGCGAGTCGTAGTTTCTATTTCGTGAACAATTTCAGATCCACTGCCTCGGCCATCATGCGGTAACCTTCGTCGCTGGGATGCAGATGATCGCCGCAATCGGCAACCTTGATAAGTTTGGCCGGATCGTTCGGATCGCGCAGGGCGGCATCGAAATCAATCACCGCATCAAACGCGCCGCTGGTGCGAATCCATTCATTCACCTTTTGCCGCCGCTCTTCGATTTCCGATTTGAAGTAACTCGATCCGCCACACGGCAAAATAGTGCCGCCATACACGCGCAATCCGCGTTCATGCGCACGAAGGATTGTTTGCTCCATTGCCGTGATAACTTGTTCCGCCGTGATTTTTCCACTACCCAAATCATTGATGCCTTCAAGCACGATCAACCAACGAACGCCTGGCTGTGTGAGCACATCGCGCTCCAGACGGATGAGCGCGGCCTGGCCGAGACCACCGAAAAATCCGTTGCCGCCGATCCCTTGATTGAGCACGCCGGTTTGCTTCGTCGCATCATTGGCCTGCAGGCGGCGCGCAAGAAAATCCGGCCAGCGGCGATTCGTGTTATCGGTTGCGCCCTTGCCATCCGTGATTGAGTCGCCGAGGCAAACCACAGCGCCCGAAGACTCAGGAGCGAGCACGTCCACACCGCACATGTAGTACCACGTCGTCTTTTCTTGCGCATCAGGCAGCGCCTTCTCACTGACTGCATTGCCGGTCTCCACATACGTGGTCGTGCGTGCGCCGCGATGACCTGTTACATCCTTGGTCTGGCCATTCACATGAATCGTAACTGCGAGATTTGAGCCCGGAACTAAATCAAAATCAATAGGATCGGAAATCATAAGCCAGCCGCGTGGAACGACGACGGATTTTTCTCCGCGAAAAGTCAGCGCCTTGGCCGTTTCCGTCTTGATGGCATGGCCGCCCGTGGAAACGGCGATTTGAGCTTCGAGGATTTTCATGTCGCTGCCCCAGCCTGCAAAGGCATTGGAGAAACGTACGCGTACTTTTTTCCCGCCGATCGACACGCGCACGATTTGTCGAAGCGTGCTGTCCGTCAGGCCCGGCGGCGAAGGCGGCATCGATTTGGCATCGATTGCCTCGGCGGATGTTGCCCATGTGCCGACCCAGTGATAACCATCAACCCGTTTTACGATTGTCTGTTGCGCACTAGCTGAAGTTGTCGCGACCAGAGCCAGCGCAGATGCGATCAGCATCGAAAACAAAGCAGGGGTATTCATTATTCTCATGGATTTTTTATGGCTGTTTTGGGTTGGCAAATGATGCGTTATTTGGATTGAGTCAGTTTTATCACAGCATCGAATGCGGGCTTGGGATTGCCTGCGCGGTCAAAGAGAAGCGGATAACTGGTGCGGCCTTTGATGGGCCAATCGTTCAGCCAAGAGTTGTCGTCTGTAACGCCCCAGAGTGTCACGCGAGTGACGGTGCCTCGATGTTTTAAGTAGATGCCGAAAAGCTCTGCATACCGGCGCGCGAGCCGTTGCTGCATATTACCGGGCAGTCCCTCGGTGTAAGGATTTAGCGCAGGATCAGCAGCCTCGTTTTCCGTGATTTCGGCGCTGCCGATGTTCTTTTTTCGCGAGGGCAACACATCAACATCGAGCTCCGTTATCATGACTTTCAGGCCAAGCTTGGCGAAGACGGCAATTGTCTCGTCCAAGGCTCCCGCACTTGGCCATGTGAGGCTGGCGTGCTCTTGAATCCCCACTCCGGTGATATGTACACCGGCTGCCTTGAGTTTCTTCAAAAGTGTAATTGCACCCGCGCGTTTGGCTGGGTTCTCAATGCTGTAGTCGTTGTAATAGAGTTCCGCGTCCGGATCAGCCTCGTGCGCGAACTGGAATGCTTTTATTATATAGTCGTCGCCGATTATTTCCCGCCACTGCGAGCCACGCAGTGAACCGTCTTCGGCCAAGGCCTCATTCACAACATCCCATCCCTTGATGCGGCCTCTGTAACGTCCGACAACAGTATGGATATGCTCCCGCATACGAGCCAGGAGCGTATCGCGATCTGCTGGAGACCCATCGGCATTTCGGAAAACCCATTGTGGCGTTTGCTGATGCCAGACAAGCGTGTGCCCAATCACAAACATGCCGTGCTTTTCACCGAAGTCCACATACCGATCGGCAAGGTCAAAATTATATTTCCCTTCGCCAGGATGAATCGGTCCCCATTTCATCACGTTCTCCGGCGTGATCGTGTTGAATTGCGCAGTGATGAGCGCAGTGCGCGAGGAATCTTTTTCAGCGATATGTCCGTCGTTGATCGCCACGCCGACAAGAAAGTTGTCCTTGAATGCGTCCCTGAGCGTGGGTTGCGCGTAAAGCGCGGTGACGCTGGCAAAAAAAGCGATCATTCCGGAAAAAGCAACGCTCACGCGTGCGCCTGGAACTCTGACATGAGGCGTACGCCTGCCGCCGAGGGTTTTGATTTCGGTATACATAAAGACTTAGGGTGTTGGACCGGGGGTGCGCAGGGTGATGCTTCGGATAAAATGGAGAAAAACAACATACCGTTGGAATCTTTTTGGGAATGAAGGGCCAGTCATTTCTCATCCTAACAATAGACCAAACCACATACCAAGCTCCTCTGAATCCTAAAGTTAGACTGTTGCCAGCCTTGACGTATGATCACCTTTTTCGCATGCAGTGTGACTATTGCGTGCGCAAATTTCTCGAAGCCGCCGCCAGCGAAAAAGTCGCCCTCCGCGCCTACGTCGCGCTCGCGCGTCTGTGCCTCGACGAGACCCGCCGCGCCTGCCGACAAAAATAACAAACCCAGTGCCAATCAGGTTTACGATGCCCTGCTATCGCTTTTCACCGCGCGCACGCAACCGTCTCCAATGGAAGAAGTGTATGCGCCCATCGGCGAGGTTTGGTTGCACAGCGCCACGCCCCCACGCGCGCCAACCTTGAAGTGATGATGCAAAGCGTCGTGCATTTTTCGAAAAGTGCGGGGGTGCTCTATCCTGCCGTGGTACTTTACGCAAAATACGGCGGATCCGAAGAGGCGGACACCCTCATCAATCTCGGAATAAGAAGCGCCCCGGACATCGGCACGAAAGAACGCTTCGAATCCCTGCGCGCAAACCTATCCGAAATTCCGTAATCCGCGCTGCGATAGGGTAAACAGATGCGCTCGTCATTGGTCGCATGCGAGTATTTTTAAGACTGATCGTAGTGTTTTCTCAATTTATGGAATGTAGTGGCAACCCGAATTATGGTCTAATTTTATAGCAAAATAATAACTGACAGGATCTTGCCTTTGAAGAAAATGCCCCCATATTTTTGCGATGCTGTCACCATGATAAGCAAATCTATCTCATCCTGTAAGCGTTTATTAACGCAAAACATGCCGACTGTAGCAGCTATCAGTCTGCACGCTTGCTATATCTTTTTTTGAGGGAAGCTCATGCCGAATTCCGGCCTGTGCTCATATCATATAGGTATCTGCCTGCATCCAGATACCAATAGTTTTACGAGTTAGATGGTGTAACCAACCTCTCGAAGTGTGTCCGAATCAAAGTTCCGTCCGGCACCTACAAGGATCCATAAACATGCCCTTCATAGGGTGGCTCTCCTGGTTTTTCGACGATGATTTGCAGGCGCGTGCGACAAAGGCTGCGACTGTCATGCGGGATTCACTGAATATCTTATGTGATAATCACCATGAGTCTGTTGGGTGAAGCGATGCCTTATCCGTGGAACCAACTCTGGACATTATTTATTTCCAAACAGCTTTTTCCTGTAAAACCAGTTTTGTCCAAGTGCATTCCAGTTCTTCACGGTAATCTGGCCAGATTGTGAATACAAATATCTTTCAATGCTCTTGCAGGAATTCACAGGTAAAGACCATCTCTGCTCCGACATACTTTAGTGGCGGGGATATCGGCCTCTACTACACTATGGAACGGAATCGGATTTGGCCTGAGCACTGTCACAATCAACATCAGCTAATGATAATCCCTGAACCCAAATCAGAATGCGAGGTGTCCTTCCGCACGGATGCCGGGAAGAGGAGAAACGTATCGTTGAATGGACAGCATATAATATACATTGAGAGAGGAATGCCCCATGCGTTCCGCATGGGGGATAATGGTGTGCTTATCAGCTTGGGCGTGTCCATAGAGGAAGCTCAACGGTTGACCCTGGGCAATCTTTGGGCAGGGGTGCGTATTGTTCCTTGGTGGAAAATACTCAAGCACGATATTTTTATTTGGAATATCATTCAAGTTCTGCGAGCACTTTGTTATCAAAAACAACTCCCCCACCCGCGGGAACTCGGAGGTTATGCCCAATCGCTTGCGTCGCACATTCTCGCCATTGAACGCGAGAAGAAGGCGACAACCTACGAAGGACTGACACCTCTGCAATTACGTAGGGTGGATATATACATAGAAGAACATTTTCGCGATCGCCTAACCGTAAAAGACATCGCAATGGCGGCCGGATTCAAAAAGGACCATTTCGCCCATCTATTCAAAACGTCCACCGGTTTTTCTCCGCATCGCTATGTGATAGCGCTCCGACTCGAGTATGTCCGTCGGCTGAAAAATCGCGGCACGATGACAAATGCGCAAATCGCGGCGGAGGCAGGCTTTTATGATGAAAGCCATCTTAGCCGCTGTATAAAACACTACTGCCGAGGCGAACTAGAAAATTACCACGGTATTTTACCATCCATGGCAGATTCCTCCAATACGGACGCGGAATAATCCGGCATGATGCATGCCATGATTTTCCCGGAATAGTCCTGCATGGTGCAGGCACCGGAGGGTCAACACCTCCACTATGAAAAAAATCGGCTCCACATTTCGAAGCACAGTTGTGTTTGGTTGCATCGTGCTCGCTGACACTCAGGTATCGGCAGCCTCGATTTCTCCGCCGATCATGGCGCAAGTTCCCTCGCAGGTGAAAACCGGCTTTCAATACGGCCTCGGTCTATTGTTTATGATCGGGTTCATCTGGGGTGTCATCAACATCTGGGGAGGGGCGGACCGGTTGAAGAAAGGCGATGCAGACGGGAAGATGGGCATCGTCTCGGGAATCATCATCGCCGGAGCCGCGGCGATCATGGCCGCGATGTTTTATATCTTCGGCATGAGTGACGGCGCATTGACGCCCCAGTTCTGACATGAGCGACGAGTTGCGCATCACGGACACGAACAGCGCCAACGACAGCAAGGGCAGGGCGCTGGGTTTCGAAGGCAACGACTTCCTCTATATCGTCGGCGGGATTGTCGGAGCCATCGGCATATTTTTGCTGCTCTACGCCATGTTTCATGCCGGCCTCCCGACTGCGAGTGCGTGCGCGCTGCCCATACTCGTCCTGCCAACGGCGTGGGTGATGCTTTTCCGCCGGAACAGACCGGACGGATACGCCGAGGACTTTTTCGACCACGTGTTAAATCGCGAAGGGTTCGCCTGCGCATCGGATGCACAAGACGCCGTTCGCGGAGGGAAGAAACGTCATGCTCAATAGTTCCGCGCCAAACGGCTATTTTGCCGAGGGATTGATTCTTTACGGCACCTTGGAGAAGGGTGTCGCCAGCAAAGGCTACGTCCTGCACCCGCCCGACCTGCGCGGCGGCACCACCCCGCAACTCAACGCCTATCAGGACAAGATACGCGCGCTGCTCTCCCTGCTCGGCGATGGCCTGCGGGCGCAGTTTCAATGGACATGCAACTGCGACTACCGGCAGGAGTTGACCCAATACCACCGCGAAACCGAAAAAGTCGCGCACCCGCACATCCGCCACGTCCGCACGGAGCGATTCGAACGCTACTGGGAAAAAATGCATCGCCGGGAGCTGCGCCGCGAGCAACTGGTGATGTTCATATCGACGCCGCTCGCCGGCAGCGCGCCCCTCGCGTCCGGACGGGCGGGCCTCGATTCCGGTTACGCCAGACTCCTGGCTCAATTACGCACCCGTTTCGACGAAATCACCAACGCCCTCCGCACGCTCTTCGGAGGCGACACGACCGTCGCGCCAATGGACGACCTCGCGCATTGCACCTATTATTCCAAATTTCTGAACCCCTCCCTCGCCGACGCCTTCGACATCGACTTTGCCGGGCGCTTCAATCCGCAGCAAACCATTCAGGAAAACTGCTGGTGCTCGGATGGAGTGAACATCGGCACCGGCTTTTATCTCGATGGGCGCCGTCACGCCCTCTTCACCTTCAAGCGCTGGCCGAGCCGCACCTATCCCGGGATCATCCTGCGCCTGACGGCGCTGCCGTTTCTCGACTACCAAATCACGGTCAACCTCGAACCACTCCCAACCAAAGGCGAAGTCGAAAAGGAGGAACGCGCCATCGAACGCCTTCGCGGGGAATACCGCGACACGGAACGTCATTCGCTTGTCGTCGCGATCAACAAGAAGGAACGCAAGGTTGAATCGCTTTCGTCCGGGTTCATCCGCCCGTTTTCGGTGACGTATATCGTCCGGGTCTGGGACGACACCGAGCAGGGCTTGTCCACCAAATGCTCCGCGGTCCGCAACGCCATCAACAACCTCAACGGCGCGCAGTATTGCGAGTGCGCCCTGCCATCGACCGCGAAAAAGCTGTTTTTTGCGTCATGGCCCGGCTGGACGAACAGCCCCTATCGCCATCGCAATCTCTACGCCGAGGACACATACCTCGCCGACCTGCTGCCGTTCTCCGCGACGTTCACCGGCCTGCTCGATGGAGCCGAGGCGATTTACGACGGGGCGCAGCAAGGCAACCTCGTCGGCCTCCGTACCTTCATCGGCAGTCCGCCGACACCGCAGCACGCCGTGCTCCTTGGCGCAACCGGCGCAGGGAAGTCCGTGCACATGTGCGACCTGCTCGAACAGACCGCGGCGTATTATCACTACACCGTCATCATCGAGGAAGGTTTGTCCTACGGGAAGTTCACCGAGGCGATGGGCGAACGCCCCATCATTCTCCATCCTGACGGCGACCTTACCATCAACTATCTCGACACCCGAAAACTCCCGCTCAACCAACTGCAAATCGCCACAGCCGTCGCGCTTGTTTCGCGCATGATCGGCGGGGCGGCCGACGAGGAAACGCAGCAAATCCGCCAGGCGATGCTCGGCCAGTACGTCAATCAACTCTACCAGGACGCGTTCGAGGACTGGTCGAAGCGGCATCGCGACTTGCTGCCGGACATTCAACGCATGGCCTGCGCCGCACATCGGTGGAAACGCGCCAAAATGCCGCACGGCGCAACCGACCTCGAAGCCTACGCCGAGCTCCGCGACCACCTCGCTGCCAACGATGACGAAGCGCGGCAATTCATCGCGACGATTCCCGAAGCGGACATCACCGCATTTTTGCAGGACTCGCAAACCGAGCGCGCGGTCATGTCGATGGCGCACGCCTATTACGAGCCATCCGATTATCCACAGCACGCCAGCCTCGTGGAGCTGATGCAGTTTTCGCGTTTTCCCGAGCACAAAAAGGAAACGGTCGATCACCTCGCCACGCTGCTCTCCTCGTGGTGCGCGCACGGCCAGTATGGCCGCCTCTTTGACGGCCGGACGAACATATCGCTCACGGGCGGCATCGCGCATTTCGAGCTTGGTTACATCCCCGAGCAATCCATCGAACTCAAAACCGCCGCCGGCCTGCTTATCAGCGGGTTTTCGCGCCAGCACATCATTTCGCTGCCACGTCATTTGCGAAAACGCATCCTCTACGAGGAACTCGCGCGTTTCCTCGACGTGCCGGGTGGCGAAAAAGTCGTGGCCGAGTCCTACGCGCAGTTGAGAAAATTCTCCTGCTGGACCGCGAGCATCGTGCAACAATACAGCCGTTTCAAATCCTCGCGCATCCGGCCCGTGATCATCGGCAATTCAAAGCAATTCTTTCTCATGCGCCAGTTCGACCGCTCGGATATCGGGGACATCGCGCAAGACATCAATTTGCCCGAGTCGGTTTGTGCTGCGATTCAGAATTATCCCATGCCCGAACAACAGCCTGCCGGGCAAAAATTTTCCTCCATCTGCTTTTTCACACCCGCCACCGATCCGCCGCTTTGCGGCACGGTGCGCAACATCCAACCGAATAAAACTCCGAGGCAAGAGCCATGAAAACTCGCCACATCATTCCCCTCGCACTCAGCACCTGCCTGCTTTTCTCCGGCTGCGGAACCATGCGACAATCGGCCACCGATGTCGTGCTCACCGGTGCCGGCGGCTACATCGGTTATGAAGCCGGTGGCAAAAAGGCCGGCGGCGCGGCCATCGGAGCGGGGGCCGGCTATGTCGCTTCAAAAATCGTCCAAAACGAAGTTGATAAGGCGATAAACGAAGCGGAGCAACGCGGCTACGACCGCGCGATGAACCAATCGGCAAAACAGCAATACTGGATTATCCAACGACTCCAGCAAGGCGACGGCACAACCACACGCGAACCGCGTCACGTCACCATCCAATTGCCCGAAACTGTCACCACTGACGGCGTCGTGCTTCGACCGGCCGCGGCAACCATTCGCACCGAATAATCCAACCGTTATTCTCCAACATGAAAACCTCACGCATCCTTACGGTTTCCACCGTGCTCATCTGCATAAGCAGTGTGCTTTTGGCGTCCGGCATTCCCGTCTTCGACGGAGGCAATCTTGCCAACAATCAAATCATGCACATCGCAACCATCGCCAAATGGGTCGACAGCATTGCGCAGCTAAAGACGCAAATCCAGCAGATGAAGGAACAGGCAGGCATCCAGAATGACATTCGCTCCTGGGCGGGCGATCCATCGAAAGCCGCCCGTTCGTTGCTGCTCGACGTGCTTCGCGAGTCAGACCTGAACCATGAATACGGTGAGGCACGCAACGCCATTACGCAGGCAGTGAACAGCCTCGATGTTCTCACGCGCGACGACCGTCACACTTACCGCCCCGTTGACGAAGCCGACCTCGACGGCGGGGACGTGTGGCATGATCCGCAGCTTTATCGGCGCTATTCGCTGCTCGACGCTCGACAAGAAAACGCCCGGGTCGTTTCTGATGAAACCCGCGCACGGGAGCTCGAATTGCAGGAGGAAATCGCGCTCACGCTTCTCGACCTGCGCTCCGCCGGCACCGATGCGCAGGTGCAGAAACTCACCGCCAAGCTCACCGTGCTCAACGGCCAGCTCGCACAGCTCGAATCGACGCGCCGCCGCCAGGTGGACGAGGTCATCCTGCAAAAACTGGCGAACGAAAACCGCCGTGAAGTCGAGCAACTCGCCGCCGCCGAACTCCAGGCGAAGGACGACTATCTGGCGAACAAACACGTGACGACTTTCATGCAGTCATTCAACCCGCGCAAATCGGGACGCTAGTCTGCGTGACAAACAGGCAAGGGTTCAACGACTGGAACTGATGCGCAGAAACGAAGGCGCGTTCCGAAACAGGACACGCCTTGTCAATCAATAGAGACCTACTTTTTCTATTTTGATTTTAATGTTCCTAACGCTTGCTCGAGCACAATTTCCCGTAAATAACTATTGGTTGCTTCTCCTAAATGCGTTCGACCAACCTCAAATGTATACTCTCCAATATTAGCGGATGGTTCCAAATCGCGATAATATGCAAGCTTTGCAGCAGTCAGTTCATCCCATACCGCTCGTTTCCGATTAAAATAATCTGGGTTAGGTTTCATTCGTGATTGAGGTGACATGTCCATTAGTTCTCTAAGCGCAAAAGTGCTTACATTCAGGATTGCTGACTTTACCTCTGTTGAAGCCAACTCATTGAGCTTTCGCTCAGATTCTACAGAAAAACCATGAATTGTTATTTTTGATGATTTGTCAATGGTTCTAGTCGCGGTTGACAAGAGCGCAATCAATGGCATTCGAAAGCTGAAGAATAGAATTATCGTCACCACTGGCCATGCAAACGGAGCAAATGACGATACGATGGAATGACTTCTAGGTTTTTGGTGTGGGTTATTTGTTTTCATGATGTTCAATTGGGTTCTATTCCAAAAACGAATCTTAATAAAGTGATTTTCCCGCGTTTTTCCCACTCGTAGCAGGAACCTCCAAGCCTGGCGGCTAAAAAGGGGGTAAGATGGCGGCACGATTTCTCCTCAGCCCGCCATGAACCTCGCGCTGCCTCTGCTCGAAAACAAATTTCAGACGCTCATCGTCGCGTTCCGCTTTGTTGTTTTTGCAATGATGGTGGTCGGGCTCATCGTGCAGATGAGCCGGGCGCAATACCACCACGCCGATTTTATCCGTCCGGTGGCGCGCGCGCTCACCATCACCGCCCTCGTCGCCTCGATGGGATGGTGGTTTCCATTGGTGGAAAACACTCTCCTCGCCACTGCCGACTACATAAACCCCGAATATTCCGAAAATCCATCGCGCGCGGCCGACCGGATTCGCGAGGCAGCCAGGCCGGACTCCGAGGGCCGCGAATGGTCGTGGCGAAAGCTCAACGAGTCCATCTACCACGCGTTCACCGACGCGCTTTCCTGGATGTTTATCCAGATCAGCACGCTGCTCACCGCGCCGATGATATTACTGCAATACATACTCCGCTGGATCCTCTACCTGCTCACGCCGTTTGCGCTCGGGTGTTTTATGATCCCCGTGTTGAGCGGAATGGCTGTGCGTTTTTTCCAGCAGGTCCTTGCCATCCTTTCGTGGCCCGTCGGCTTCGCCATCACCAATCTGCTGGCCGTCACGATATGGCAGGATTTTCGCGCTGTGGTCGGGGCCAATCCCGCGTCTCCCGAAATGATCGCGTATGCGCCATTCCTCAATAATGCCGGCTGCGTCCTGGCCGGGCTGACCCTGCTCATCGGCACGGTTTCCACGCCGGTAGTCTGCCAGATGCTTTTCGCGCACGGCCACGCGTTCACCGGGCAGACCGCATCGCCGGTCGCGATTGGCCGCGCGGCCTCGGAAATCACCACGCGCGCTGGCGCCGCCGCCCGCATGTTCACCGTGCCCGCGCCATCGGCGGGCGCGTCCGCTCCTCCCCCTGCACGATTCACACCCGGCCTCTGACTCCATGACAACCGACGAACCCGCTCCGTTGCGCAACACACCTGTCGATACGGACAAACCGTTGCCACCTCCTGCAAAACCACCGCGCCCGTGGAATCCGGCGCGCTTGTTTGCGGATTATGCGTTCGCCGCGCGCGTCTGGGCGCTTGTCGCCATCGGCGCGCTCATTCTCGCCGTTATCCAGCCGTTTTTTATCATCAATGCGTATCGCACGCGCGAGCGCGTGGTGATTCTCGACGGCGCGGGGACGTTTTCGATCTCGCCGCTGCTCGGATTCGAGGAGTCCAAAACGCTGCACGAAACGCTGACCATCTGGGCGACGCTCGCGCTGCTCCAACGCAATCCCAGGGCGCTTGATTTTCCCGACCTGCTGCAACGCCTCTACCTCACCGAGGCCTGCGCGCGCGCACAGGGCGATCTTCTGGCCAATCGCGAAGAGTTCGAGGTGAAGCAAATCCATCAAAAACCCGAGGTTTTTAAGATGGATATTCTCCGCACGCGCGAGGACCAGGTCATCGTCAAAGTAGAGGGCCAGCTCGTGCGCACGGGCGTATTCGAGCGGCAGGCTTTCACGGAATCCCCGCGCTTCACCCTTACCCTCACGCTTGTGCGCAATCCCGACATGATCGCCAACAAACGCTACCCGCTCGCCGTATGGAACTACGAATACACTCAAAACTGAACTCCATGTGCGTCACGCTCCTCGCATTGCTGGTTACTCCGGGGTTTGCCGGCGACGCCAAGCCTCACTCCCCCGTCGTCAAGCAACTGCCACTGGACGAGCGCATCGTCTATGAAATCCCCATCTCCACCGACGCGCCCACGACCCTGATGTTTCCCTCTGCGCCGTCCGCGCTGGAGGGCGCGAACATCACCAACAACCCCGACGCTCCCGCACCTGTGCTGATGTCGCACCTGCCGGGCCGGTATTACCTGAGCGTGCGCGCGCTTTTTCCCGATGCGAAGGCCGTGCTCAATGTCATCCTGCAAAACAAAACCTATATCATCCGCCTCGCCGTCGCGCCGCATCCCTACGGTTCGGTCACGTTCTACGAAGACCGTATCACCGGGCGCAGCGCGGCCCTTGCCAAGCGCGCCACACCCGAAGCTCTTCTCGCGCTCCTCGACCGCGCCAAATCCTATCGCCTCGTGCGAGAGCAATATCCCGAGACCGTCTGGCAGGTCGAGCACCGTGCCCCGAATGACAAGACCCAATACCGCGACTTCACCGCGACGGTGGAAGAAGTCTTTCGCTTCGATCCCGAGGACACGCTTGTCTTCAAAATCTTATTAGAAAACACCGGCGACGCCGAGGTTGTTTACCAGCCCCAAGGTCTCGCCGTGCGCATCGGCAACCGCCTTTATCCCGCGTCCATCGCCGACGCTTCCGGGCTGATTCCACCACACGCTGAAACGGTCGCCTACTTTGCCATCACCGGCACCCCGGATGGCGGACGCGCCAATCTCAGCGTGAAAAACAATTTTAACATCATTGTGCCGCGCGTGACCCGTGACGCGCGGCTGCTTGCGCCCAGATGATCAAACGCATCATCAGATTCATAAAAACGCCGCTTGGCAGCGTCGTTTCCGTGATCGTGTTTGTCGTCATCGGCGCGCTGCTCATTCACGGTGAAAACCGTGGTGAGCGCCCAATTGCTGCCGCCGCGCCGCCGGTTCCTCCAATGGAGCGCCACACCATCACCCGTGACGGCCAGCCGCTCAAAGTCCCCGCTCCGCTCACGCCTGTGAATTCGTCCGCCCGCGCCAACCTGCAATCGGGCGATAAAAACATATCGGAAGCCGTTTCCCGTCCGCGCGCAGCCCGTCAGGAAAATCATCCTGACGCGGGCAATCGCAAAGGCCCACCTGTTCTCCCCATCAGTCTTCTCGCTGCAAATAGCGGCATCCCATCCTCCGTTCCCCTGTCACCGAATTACGCGCCCTATGGACGCCTGATCCCCTGCGAAACCATCATCACACTCGAATCGTCGAAAACCGACACGCCGATCATCGGGCTTGTCACCGAGGATGTCTGGCACGACGGACGTCTCATCATTCCCGCCGGCGCTGAAGTCCACGGACGCGCCTCGCAGGATCGCGCCCGCGAACGCATCGCAGCCTCCGGCCAGTGGGTGATTGTCTGGCGCGACCGCACGACTGACAACGGCCTCGAACTCACGCTCAACGGCATCGCCCTCGACCGCGAACGTGACGAGGTTTTGGACGAATACGGCCTTCGTGACGGTTCCGCCGGGCTCGTCGGCCAAATCATCAAGACCGACGACTGGCAGGACATAAAACTCTTCGCCTCGACTTTTCTCGCCGGCATGGCGGGCGGTTTTATGGAAATGCAGGACCAATCCACGGCGCTCGGTGTCACCACGCAAATACCCAGGGCGACCGCGAAAAATGCCGCGCTCGCCGGCACCGCCGACGTCCTCAACGCCTACGCGGCGCAGATCTCCAAAATGATCGCCGAGGAGGGTTTTTATATCCGCGTCCCGGCAGGAAAACAGTTTTATCTCTATGTCACGCAAACCCTCGACAAGGCCGGGGCCGCGCGCGGTGGCAACGGCGGCGCGAAGCTCTGGCAGAAAACCGAGGACACGCCGTCATCGTCCGCCGGTATTCCCCGCTGACACTTCCGATAATTGGTCCAGGCAGCCTTTTCCCGCCATGAACAAAAAACATCTCCTCAAACTCGCTCCGGCGCTCGCCATCGCCGCCGCCCTTCTGGACGGCTGCGCATCTCGTCCGCCGCAACCGCCTCCACCGGCACCGGCCACTGTCGCCGTGCCGGTTTCCGGCACCGAACTCGACCAAGCCAATCTTGAAAAAATCCGCCTCGGCGAAGTGCTCAAGGCATATCCGGTAAACCGGTATGTTGATCCCAAGGATCCAAACGTGCTTCACGAGGCGCATCTCGTTTACCGCAAGGAAGCGTCCGCCGATTGGAATCTCTCGCCGCACGCACCGACGGTCGTGCCGCTCGGCCCGGTTCTCGCCGTTTCCGATCCCGCCGAAAAACCGGCGCCCACAAACGCCGACATCGAGCAGCGCATGAACGCGCAGACCCGCCTCATGGCGGCGCTCACCGAGCAAAACGAAACCCTTATTGCCGAGGTCGCTCGGCTTAACCGCGAGCTCGTGCGCCTGCGCGAGCCGCAAAACACCGCAACGAAAGACAAATGAAAACATCCGCACCACCACAACCCGGCACGCAAGAGCGTGTCGTTGCCAGCCACGGCGGCGACAAATCCGTCGAGCCGCTTCCGGTCATGGACCGGCACCGCTCGATTTTCGAGCAGGCAAAAACTCATCTCGAAAAAACACTCGGCAAATCCCCGACGTGTGAAGACCTCATGCGCCTGTGGCTCGCAACCGCCACCCCCTGGGACGTCGCCCGCGTTTTCGAAAGCGCGGTGCTCGACATCAGCGGCAGCGACCTGCTGCCGCTTCCCGGCGAGGACTACAACCAGAGCCTGCTGGCTCTTTAACCGGCAGTTCCACGGACCAACCAAAACATCAATACCCACCAATCATGGCACTCAAAGACGCAATTGCGAAAAAACGGCAGCAGGAAGCGGAGGCTGGCATCCGCCACAATCCCGAGATCGACGCGAAGATCGACAAGTTCATCCAGGAAAATCCGGAGTTGCATGCCAAAATCTCCGCATATTCACACGATGAACTTGTTCGCAAGCGCATATATGACATCATGCGCACCAACGAACAACGCCAGGGCTTCCGCGAGGAAGTCCGCCAGTACGTCGAGGCGAATCCCGACATCAAGCAGGAAGTCGAACGGCGCATGAAACGCATCCCCGAGGCGCAACGCGAGGGCGCGTTTACGCGCATCGCGCGCAGTGCAATCGCGACGGCCGGCATGCGCCAGGGGCAAACCGCTGCCGCGGGCAATCCCTACTGACCGCATCGCAGCATTCCCGGCACGGATAATCCGGCGAAGCCGCCGGGTTATCCGTGTTTGTTTCCGAACATCGAAAACAATGACATTCATCGAAAAAATCCTCGCCACGCTTTCCGATGCCGATGACAGGGCCGGGGTGGGGCAATTTCTGTCGCTGCTGCGCCGCGTCCCCGGCCTGCGGCAGTGGTATCGCGCCGTCTCGCTCGACACGATGGCGCGCCAAAGGCTCGACGCCTATCTTGACGGCAAAATGACACCTCTGCCCAACGCATGTGCCGGACGCCGCCTGCTCAAATGGCTGGCGGGCGCGACTGCTGCCACGGAAGACGAGGCGGCAGATTTGAAGCGGTATAAAATCGCACCCGCGAATTTTGGCGGGCTGTCGCGCTCACAGATTTTTGCGCTTATCCGCCGGTATCAGGCGGGCAGGATTGATTGCGCGTCATTTTTGATGATGCTTGCATGGCGGCGCGAACTCGCCGGCGGCGCTGGCGGCCAAGTCATCAGCCCGGCGACTGCCGCCGCCACGATGCAGTTCCTTGGCGAAGCCGTGGCCGGCGGCCGGTCACGACTTTTCCATCACCTCGCGCTGGCCGCGGAGTTTTTCGACGGGCAGGCAATCGGGGCGGTCAAAGGCGCGCAGTTTGGCCACTCCGCATGGTGGAAGCTCAATCTTCTCGGCTACATGCTCCATCACCCGAGACCGGCATACCGGACCGGTGAGTTTGAGCGATTCCTCGCCGGTCTGAAACTTGCCGTCGATCCCGCCGATATCCGCCGCTTTTGCCGCCGGCACAAGATTGCACGCGACACGCGTCCCGGCAGGCCGAAACGGGCATGACAAAACAGGTTTGCCGAATGGCTGGCATGCCTGGAGTCAGTCTGCGAACTGAGAATGCAGAATCGGAATGCCTTGGATTGGAGGTTGATTTCTTACTAAAAAATGTATTCTTACTTGACAATAAGAATATGGAAATTGGTAAGAAATGCATTGTCCGGTATCGCTCCCAGCTCCCTGGTGAGTTTGCGAGCCTTGTCGCCCAGGATGCCAGATTGAAAAACCTTAAATTGAACTCAGGTGCGCAGCCAACGACGGCTAGGTTCGAACTGGACGGTCAGACACATCGCTTCACGCTGCAATTTTTGCTGTCCCCGACCATTGATGACATACCGACGGCCGAACTCGACTCGTCAACACATCCGCTCCTTGTCGTGCCAAGGCTGTCGCCCGTGTTCTTGGATACGTGCCAGCAACGGCATGTCAGTGTCGCCGATCTGAACGGCCAGGTTTATCTCCGTGCCCGGAATTTCCTGCTGTCTTTGCCGAGTCTGCCCGGCCGCGACATCCGGTTCGAGCAGGAACCCCGAAACATCTTTGGCGGCAAGAGCGCCCGCATTGTCCGCAGCCTGCTTTCCGACCCGAAGCGCACATGGCGGCAGGCCGATTTGGTGCTGCGCGCCGGCGCCACGTCGGGGCTGGTCTCGCGCATCGTCACGCACCTGACGCAACAAGGCTACCTCAAGAAGACGGATGCCCGCCGTTTTCATATCGTTTCGCCGCCGGCGTTGCTGGATGCATGGGCACAGGCGGATGATTTCGCCCGGCGCACGACAACACATCGTTTCACGACGTTGAATGCCGACCCTCTCCGTCTGGCGAAAACAATCTCCAGCGCGCTCGCAAAAACAAAAATCCAATACGCCTTCACGCAATGGATCGCCGCATGGCTCCGCCAGCCTTACACCGAGCCGCCCGTCGTGTCGCTTTATATTTCTCATCTGCCGCCACAGGCTATCCTGGACCAGCTCGGATTTCAGGCGGTCGGCGATGCCGGTCGCGTCTGGTTTCATGTCCCGTCCGACGAAGGCGTGTTCCGCGAGACACGCGGTGTTCAGGATTTGCCGCTCGCCGCGGATGCGCAGATTTATCTCGATCTGCTGGAAACCGGATTGCGCGGTCCCGAGCAAGCGCAAGCGCTCCGTGACTGGCCCGGCTTTTGCCTTCCATGAAATACGAAACCTATGGCGAATACGACCCCCGCGCAGTCGCACAAACCCATCCGGCCTTTCTTACGGTGTGGTCTGCCTTGGGCAGTTATCACGACGATCTCGTGCTCCTGGGCGGACTCGTTCCCCACTATATCTGCAAGCATCCGACAGGTGACGCAGCGTTGCCGCATCCGGCGACGCTTGACGTGGACTTCGGCGTGGCGCTGGGCGCAACTGCCGGCCAATACGGCACGCTCTCCTCGGACTTGCGCGCACAAGGTTTTCGTCCGAGCGAAAAGCAACGCGGGCGTTTTGAAAAGGCATGCGGCGGATTCACACTCTATGTTGATTTTTTGGTCGAGGACGGGGACAGCCCTCGCGGCACCCGCATGGTGGATGATGTGTCGGCAAGCGTGATGCCCGGCGTGGTTCGCGCGCTCGCCACGGCTCGCCAGATTCCCATCGAGGGCGCCGATCTTTTCGGCGCCCGTCAAAAAATGACGGCCCGCGTCTGCGATGCCGGGGCGTTTCTTGTTTTGAAGCTCCGCGCTTTCCTGCACCGGCAGCAAGGCAAGGACGTCTTCGATCTGCTCTACACCCTGCTGCACTATGATGGGGGCACGCAGGCCGCAGTGGAGTCATTTGCACGCGAATCAAAAGCGAAAAATCCCGCATTCGCGGACGCCCGCACCGCGCTGGAAGAATTGTTCGGCGATGAGTCTGGACCCGCTCCGATAAAGGCCGCCCATTTTGTGTTCGGCGCGCCGCGGACCTCGGACACCGACGATATCAGGCTTCGCCGCCTGCAGGTGCAGCAAGACACGCAATTCGCCGGCCGAATGCTCCTGCAGGCGATTGAGTCGTGAGCGATGTTGCGTACATCGTAAGAGTAGGCATATGATGATCATCGCAAATTTACATCCAAAACTTGGATACTTGATCGGCAAATCAAAATGTTGCCCAAATGTTGCCCAAAATGATGTTTTTTGCTTCACTTTTCAGCATCATCGTGCTCTCATTTTCACGTTTTAAACCATTAACAATCAACTAAGTCCCGATCTTTCGGCAACATAGCAAAAAGTCAGGACAGCGTTCGAATCCCCGTGGGGACGCCATCTTAATCGAAAATCGGACCAAAACCGAGATCGTGAAAGATGGACGCTAACTCGTTGATAACAGTGAGGAAACAAAAAACGCCTATCTTTCACGATCTGACTCAAAAGTCCGATTTTGGTTATAAGAGCTGCCCGAATTTGGGCAAAAGCGCGTTTTTCGCCGGGATCGTGAAAGATACGTCGGCCTGAAATTTCCCGTCTGTTCTGCGAGTGTTTCGATACTCAAACGAACATCATCAGGGCCGAGGCCAAGTGGATCGCCTTCCAAAAGATCCTGGAGGTTTTATGCAGACGATCCCCACCCGAAGTTTTCCGCCTTGGAGGCCGCCCGGTTCCGGTCGCGATCTCCATGCGCGTTTCCACGATTGATCAGGTGGGCGGACGCTTCGACTCTTGCGAAAGTCAGGAGGAACTGGCGCGGCAACACATTGCGCGGAACGCACACAAGGGCTACTATCTGAGCGGCGTTTTCCCGGACCCGGCGTATTCCGGCGGCTCAATGAAACGGCCCGGCATGCAGGCGCTCATGCGGCACATCGAAGCCGGGCGCGCCGAAGTGGTGCTGATCTACAAATTCGAGCATATGCGGCGAAGCACGGACGAGTGGGCGTCTTTTCGCGCGTTCCTGAAGCGGCACAACTGCCGCCTCGAAAGTCCGGTGGAGGATCTCTCCGAGAAGACTGCGATGGGAAGATTCAACAACAACATGCGGGCGAACCTAGCCGAATACCACCGGCTCGACACGGCGGAAAAGGTCCGCGTGAAGATGCGGCTGCAAGCGGAACGCGGCATTTGGAACAGCGGGCAGATTCCGTTTGGCTACGATTACAACCGCGACACGCAGACCCTACAGGCAAACACGGCCGAGGCCGCGATCGTGCGCAAGATCTTCGACTCGGCAGCGCAGCTCGTATCACTCACGGAGATTGCCAACACGCTGAACGCCGAAGGCCACCGGACAAAGGCGCGCGTGTTCCAGCGTCGCGACGGCTCCCGCGTGGAAGTCGGCGCGCGGCGTTTCCGCACCGATCACCTGCATAAAATCATCCGTAATCCGATCTATCTCGGCCGCCTCCGTTTCCGCGGTGAGGAGTTTGCCGGCAAATACGAGGCGCTGGTCTCTCGTGACCTGTGGGACCGGGCAAATGCAGCTGTCGCGAAGTCGCTCAAACCGGACATCCCCCGGTGGCAGGCCCGCGATAAGCACGTTCACTTGCTCAAAGGGATCGTGTTCTGCGGTTGCTGTCAGCACGCCATGATTCCCGATTTTGGCGGGAAACTCGATACGGCGGGGCGACCTTACCGCTACTACACCTGCGGCGCCGTGCACCGGGACAAATCGGACATGTGCCCTATTCGCCACCTGCCGGCGGGCGTGCTCGAGAATGCTGTCTTTGGCTTGATGACGGCCATGGGCCATCGTGAGGAAATCGTGCAATGCACGATCAACGGCACGAAGCGGTGCACACAAAACACCCGCACGGAATTGCGGAGGCGCATCGGCGAAGTCGAGGACGAGCTAGGACCTGTTAGCACTATTGAGGAGTAGCCAAGAGAGAGCGAAGGAGACGAAAGAGCGGAAGAGGACATCGAGCTTGTCGTAGCGGGTGAAGACGCGACGGAAGCCCTTGATGCGGCGGAAGAGGCGCTCGACGTGGTTGCGCTGGCGGTAAAGTGCCTGGTTGAGTTTCCAGGGTTTTCGACGCAACGGGTTGGGCGGGACGACAGGCTTGAAGCCGAGCAGGCAGGCCAAGCCGCGGGTTTCGTTGCCTTCGTAGGCCATGTCCATGGCCAGGGCGCATCCATGCCTCGGGCATCCCAACTCGCCAATCAGCTCGCGTCCCTCGGGTCCGTCGCCGTTCTGCCCGGGCGAGAGGCGGAAGCCGAGGGCATGGACATCATTCGCGGCAGCCAGATGAATCTTGGTGTTCCGGCCTCCTCGTGATTTGCCGATCGCCTGAGGCCCGTTTTTTTCTCCGCCCCGGTCCCATCGGGGTGGACCTTCACGCTGGTACTGTCCAGCGACACCACCTTCAGCTCCAGATGCACCAGCCCTTCCTTCTGCAGCCGCTCGAACACCCGGTCCCATACTCCGCTTTTGCTCCAGCGATTCATCCGCGTGTAGATCGTGTGCCAGTTCCCAAACCTCTCCGGCAATCTCCTCCATTTGCACCCGTTCTCCGCCACATACAGCACCCCGTTTAGAAAGCTCAGCACATCAATGCTCACATTGCCCCGCTCCACCGGCAGGCTGTCCTTGATTCTCTCCAGGTGTTCCTTCGTCAGTTCCATTCCTCTCCTCATACGCATAAATCACCGTCAAGTGCAATTAATGTTAACACGCCCTAAAGCAAATCACACGTCGGCTCACCAACTGCATTGAAGCCATTGCCGCCGGTGGGACCGAAGCGATCACGGACGAACTGCGCGCCAAAGCCACGGCACTCAAGGCCGATAAGGACCAGTTGATGGTCGAGGGCGAGCGTCTGCGGCAGGAGCTTACAGTCCACGAACTCGGTGGGACGCCCGCCGTCTTGCGGAAGCACTTACCCGGTTTCACGAATTGTTGCCGCAACTGGCTCCGCAGGAGCAAAGAGACTTGGTAGGTCTGTGCGTTGAACGTGTGGAAGTGCGAGCCAAGTCCTCTGTCGTCCGGCCCGACGAGGACCGGCAGATCGAAATCCGGCTGCGTCTTCACGCGGCGCAACTGGTCGCGGGGATGGAGGAGCGCGTCGTCGTCCGCGTGCGCGAGGCACGTCTCGCTCCGATCACCCACCGGGTGATGACCATTGACAGTCGCGTGAACTTGGGGAGTTCGCAACGCCCCACCCGAATCCTGACGCCTTTCAACGAGGTATTGGCAGCGGCTTCGGCGACGTCCGTAACGCGAAAAGAACCAGCGATACGGCATCTCTTGCATCTGGCGATAGCTTGGCAGCGCAAACTCGAAAACAAGCCCGACATGAGCCATGCAGCGCTCGCGCGGCGGAAAAAAGTCTCCGAGCCCACGGTCAGCCGAACGCTCCAGATGCTGCGGCTGTTGCCGGAAATCCAAGCAATCCTCCTTCAGTTGAAGCAACGCTCCGATCTGCGGCGTTACAGCCTGAACAAGATGGTGGCGCTCGCCGCCCTGCCACCCGAGGAGCAACGGCAAGGCTTCGCCAAGCTCTCGCTCTGACATCCTCATCAAATTCACCGCAACTCGGCCAAGTCACGTCCCATCCCAAATCAACAAAAATGTAACCTACCATGCCACTCCGGGATTTCAGCAAATACCATATGGGATTGCATGGCCTTCGTTTACCAACGTTTGCGGTAGCCGAGGTTGATACTTCAGGGGCGCTTGTAATACCGGGCTGTGGCGTATTCGTAGTCCAGATACATTTGGCTTAAGTCGTTATGCGGTAGCTCGCACCCACGCCGAACTCCACCCGCTTCCCGTCGTAGGTCGGGGAGAGGTGCTTGTCGTGGGCATGCAGCATGCCGCCAGTCGAATCGACCGCAGCCGCGCCGAACTTGCCATAGGAATGCCAGCGGCTGCCATCTGGCGGCCGAAGCGCACCAGGGCGCGGTATTACGCGGAGCGGAGACTGTCCGGCTTGACCTGGAGGCGGAGGTTGTCCGGCGAGGTCTCGAAACTCCATCCGTGCTTCCGTGAATAAAAACCCCGCCTCTTGGGCGGGGTTTTTATTATTCGTTTTAAAAACGTGCCCGCAAGGAGGCCGTTCCGCGTTTTTCTAGTGGAAACACCAGGGGCTTTTCAAGACGGAGGTCCTGCCGTATTCGTAATCCAGATACACCTGACTAAGGTCGTTGACCCAACAGGCTGCACCCGCGCCAAGCGCCACCCGTCAGCCTTCCGCCCTCATGAAATGCCGCCGGGCTGGGCGGCAAATTCATCTGGCGAGTGTCTCACGTCTTGTTGGTAACATTGCCCTTGGTGGGACTATGGCGCGCAATGGAGATCAAAAAGCACCGTCCAACATTTACATACATATGCATTAATATATTCACCAATCATTTACCAAAGTCATATGGGCTTAGGACTTAAGGACAAACTGGCGCTGATAACAGCATCCTCGGGCGATATCGGTTTTGAAATCGCCCGGGTGCTCGCTCTCTCTGGGACTGAACATATAATTGCAACATCGGGGTATTTTCTGACCTACCGGAATACGCCTGTCTTCGCCTAACTACGAACGCGCTGTCTTGTCCTATTATTTGGAATTGCCGCGAGGCGTATATTCCCCATGCTAATTCCTTTGGTAATGGATTCTGCCAACCCGCCTCCTGCGGGAAAACTGCCCGACGAAAGTTGGCGCTGATGACTCCTACGGCGAACTGACGCCCTAGGAATCATCATGTCTCTATACTTCTGGATATTTTTCGGCAGTGGTCTCGGTGGAGTAGCGCGGTTCGCGCTTTCCGGCCTGATTGCACATCGTTTTGGCGAGACGTTCCCTTGGGGCACGTTTGTGATCAACATCTCGGGCTCGTTCCTGATCGGGTTTATCGCGCAGTTCACCGCTCCCGAGGGGCGCCTCCTTGTGAGCGGCACCGTCCGGCAGTTTCTCATGACGGGAATTATCGGCGGCTACACGACCTATTCGTCGTTCAGCCTCCAGACCCTAGCCCTCGCCCGCGATGGCGAATGGTTCCGAACCGGCGCCAACGCGCTGGGTACGTTCACACTTTGTTTCCTCGCCGTGTGGCTCGGGCATCTCTGCGCCGCCTGGCTTGACACTATGAAGGGTTCTTGACCATGCAGATCCCGACCGAATCCACACTCCTACGCATTTTTATCGGCGAATCCGACCGCCACGAGGGACAACCGCTCTACGAAGCCATCGTGCTTAAGGTTCGCGAAACCGGCCTAGCCGGTGCGACCGTACTCCGCAGCCCGATGGGATTTGGTGCGGCGAGTCGTCTGCGCACGGCAAAGATCCTGCGGCTCTCCGGCGATCTGCCAATCATCGTCGAGATCGTCGACGATGAGGCGAAGATCAATGCCTTCCTGCCGATTCTGGACACCATGATGGGCGGCGGACTCGTCACCCTCGAAAAGGTCCGCGTGATTCACTACCGCCATGAGAACGGCGCGACAAAGAAGAAGGACGCCGCGTCGTGAAGTCGTTGTTCGATATTCGGGAACACTGCCTAAGCCTGCGACAGCTCCTTCTCTGGACGTTGCTCGTTATCCCGGTGGGCATCCTTTCCGGTTCGGCGAGTGCGCTGTTCCTTTGGTCGCTGGACGCGGTGACACACCTCCATTGGCAACATGAGGGGCTGCTGATCCTGCTGCCGGTGGCGGGCCTCGTAGTCGGTTGGATCTACCAGCGGGTGGGCAAATCCGCCGAGGGCGGCAACAACCTCATCATCGATCAGATTCACGAACCCGGCGGCGGCGTGCCCTCGCGCATGGCTCCACTGATTCTCGTGAGCACACTCGCCACGCATCTGTTTGGTGGTTCGGCAGGCCGCGAAGGCACGGCCGTGCAGATGGGCGGAAGCCTGGCGAGCGCCTACGGTCGCCTTTGCCGGTTCGGCACGGAGAACATGCGCGTGCTGCTCATGGCCGGCGTGGCGGCAGGATTTGGTTCGGTTTTCGGAACGCCGCTCACCGGTGCGATCTTCGCGATGGAGGTACTCGTCATCGGGCGCCTGCAATACGACGCGCTCATCCCGTGCTCGTCGCCAGCATGGTCGGTGACTTCACTTGCTCGGCGTGGGGCCTTCATCACTCGATTTACCACATCGGGATAGCCGACGGCGCGAGCCTCCATGCGACGTTCGATGGCCCCCTCCTCGCCAAGGTCGTGCTTGCCGCGATGGCGTTTGGTCTCACGGCCAAACTCTTCGCGGAGCTGACGCACGGTCTGCAATACGGCCTCAAGAAGATCGCGCCGTCAGCGCCGCTTCGTGCCGCATTGGGCGGAGCGTTGGTGATCGGGCTCGTCTATCTCGCTGGCACGCACGACTACCTTGGGCTCGGCGTGCACGGACGCACGCCCGAGTCCGTGACGCTGCTTTCGGCCTTCAAAGAGGGCGGTGCCACGCCATGGAGTTGGTGGTGGAAGCTGCTGTTCACGGCGGTGACGCTCGCAGCCGGATTCAAGGGCGGCGAAGTCACTCCGCTGTTTTTCATCGGCGCTGCGCTTGGAAACACCCTCGCTGCATTCCTCGGTGCTCCGGTCGATCTTTTCGCCGGACTCGGCTTTATCGCTGTGTTCGCCGGTGCGACCAATACGCCGCTGGCCTGCACGATCATGGGCATCGAACTCTTCGGTGCGCACTACACACTCTATTTCGGAGTCGCGTGCTTCGTCGCATATTACTTCAGCGGACACTCCGGCATCTACATGGCGCAACGTCTCGGTGTGCCGAAGAAGAACCGCGCTTCGCTGCCTCCCGATCTCACGCTGCGCGAACTGCGCGAATTGCGCGGCGAAGCCTCGGCTCCGATCTTGTCCGCCTTCGCCGAGCGGCTGCCGTTCTTAAGCGAAGACTCCTTCAACCACGAAAACATGAAAAGCCACCATATCGTCACCCGCGAGATCGGTAAAATCCGCATCTACCTCACGCCCCGCGACCGGCTTCCGGCCAAGGGCTTTTGGGACAAACTCAACGCCAGGCCCATCTATCGGGAAATCATCAAGGCCGCGAAAGCCGCCGGACTGAACAACGCCGCCGCGTTTATGACGCACTACGGTTTCACCAACGGTGGCAACGTCCAGGCAGAGGGCGTCGAGACTTCGAACCCGAACCTGACCCTCTGCGTCGAGCTCATCGACCACAAGAACAAGCTCGAAGAGTTCTGCCGTCGCCACGGCGCTTTGCTCAAGGGCAAGACCATAGTCTACAAACACGTCCAGCACTGGGATGTGCGCGGCAGCGAAGTGATCGAGAAAGATACCTCGCCCGACGAGGTGATCGATGGTGCGGCAAAGCTCCCAAAACTCTCCGAACGAAAATGAAACCAGCCACGCTCATTCTACTCCTCGTCGCGGTGTTTCTTACTGCGACCTTGGTAACCGCATTCGGGCTCACGTTCTTTGGCCCGACCGATGCGGCGCCTTCGTCCGCGCTCGCGCGGTTTGCCCACAACGCTCTGCACTACGGCTGGGCAGCTGGCGTTACGGTTACAGTCGTGTTCCTGTTCACCCTGAAAAAATCCCGCAAGGGCAACGCTCCATGAAATCGAAAACCATGAACTCCAGATCCGTTATTCGCGGTGTCGTCGCGCAGGAAATTCTCGATTCACGCGGCAATCCGACCGTCGCTGTCACGGTCACGCTCGTCAATGGGATCGTCGCGACCGCGTGCGTGCCTTCGGGGGCTTCGAGGGGAATCCGCGAGGCGTTGGAGCTGCGCGATGGCGACGCCAAGCGCTACGGCGGAAAAGGCGTGCTGAAGGCCGTGGCCAACGTGAACAAGATCATCGCGCCAAAGTTGCGCGGAAAGTCCCCGGCCGAACAACGCGAGATCGACACGCTGTTGTGCGCACTCGATGGCACGGAAACTAAGGCGAAGCTCGGGGCCAATGCGATCCTCGGCGTGTCGATGGCCGTCTGCCGTGCCGCCGCACAGGCGTCGGGTATTCCGCTCTACGCCCACTTGCGTCGGCTGCACGGTGCGAAGGCCCGCGCGCCGTTCGTCCTACCGGTTCCGATGATGAACGTGCTCAACGGAGGCGCGCATTCGACCAACAACGTGGACTTTCAGGAGTTCATGCTCTTCCCAATCGGCGCGCCGACGCTTTCCGAAGCGCTGCGATACGGCGCGGAGACATTCCACACATTGAAAAAGCTCCTGCAGAAACGCGGGCTCGTGACGGCGGTCGGCGACGAGGGCGGCTTCGCTCCGAATCTGAAATCCAACGATGAGGCGGTCGCCATCATCGTGGAGGCGATTCGCGGGGCGGGCTACACGCCCGGCAAGGATATCGCCATCGCGCTCGATCCGGCGGCGAGCGAGTTCTTCGACGAAGGTTCCTACGTCTTCAAAAAGACCGACGGCTCTCGCAAGACACCGGCCGACATGATCGCGCTGTATCGCCAGTGGGTGAGGAAGTATCCCATCGTCTCGCTTGAGGACGGCATGGGAGAGGAGGACCGCGACGGGTGGCGCGCAATCACCAAGGCGCTCGGGAAGAAACTTCAACTCGTCGGAGACGACAACTTCGTCACCAACCCGAAGATTTTTGCCGAAGGCATCCGCGACGGGATCGCCAACGCGATTTTGATCAAGCTCAACCAAATCGGCACCGTGTCGGAGACGCTCGCGACCATCGCTCTGGCGCAGAAGAACGGTTATGGCGCGGTCATCTCACACCGCTCTGGCGAAACGGAAGACACCTTCATTGCCGACCTCGCGGTCGGAACCTGCGCCGGCCAGATCAAGACCGGTTCGCTCTGCCGTTCCGAACGCGTCGCGAAATACAACCGGATCCTTGCAATCGAGCGCGAACTGGGCACAAAGGCCCGCTTTGGCCAACCTGCCGCGTAAACCATGGAGCCCTCCGGCAAAAGTCCTTGTCCGCGTTGGCTGAACTCGACCGTGCTCGGCATCGGGCTCGCGTCGCTGCTCAGCGACTGGTCGCACGAGATCGCGACGACTGCGATGCCGGCGTTTCTCGCGACGATGGGTGTCGCCGCCGCCTGGGTCGGATTGATCGAAGGCGTGTCGGATGGATTGTCGAGTTTCGCGAAGCTGGCCTCCGGCCACTGGACGGATCGCCTGCCGCGCCGAAAGCCGATCATGGTTATCGGCTACCTCGTCACCGCGCTGGGCACGGCCGGCTTCGGACTCGCGACGACGGCGTGGCACGTCCTGCTCGCGCGCGCGACGGCCTGGCTCGGTCGCGGCACACGCACGCCCGTGCGCAAGGCGCTGCTCGCCGCGGCCGTCACTCGCAAAACCTACGGACGCGCTTTCGGTTTCGAGCGCATGATGGACACGCTCGGTGCCATTGTCGGTCCAGCGACCGCGTTTTCCTGCTCAACGCACTCGGGCACGACTACGCGCGGCTCTTCTTCTGGACACTCGTGCCCGGCCTCGCGGCGGTGGCTGCCATCGTGTTTCTCGTGAAGGAAAAGCAACGCACGCGTGTGGCCAGCGTGTCGTTCCGCGATGGGCTGCGCCAACTGCCCGTGCGTTACCGCAAGTTTCTTGTCGCAGTCGGCTTGTTCGGCGCAGGCGACTTCGCGCACACGCTGCTCATCCTGCTCGCGGCGCAATCACTCTCGCCGACCTTGGGCACAACCGGGGCCGCCAGTGCCGCGGTCGGCCTCTACGTCGCGCACAATGTTTTCTATGCGGGCTTCGCGCTTCTGGCGGGTTGGCTCGCCGACCGCGTGAGCAAGCCAAAGCTGCTCGCGGCCGGCTATGGACTGGCCACGCTGATGGCGCTCGCGATCGTCGCGCTGCCGCTCGGACCTTGGGTGTTGGCCGGCGTTTTCATTCTCGGCGGAGTCTATGTCGCCATCGAGGAAACGCTGGAGGATTCGTTCTGCGCCGAACTGGTGGGCGAGGAACAGCATGGCATGGCTTTCGGTGTCCTCGCCACCGTCAACGGGGTGGGAGATTTTCTCTCGAGCGTTATTGTGGGTGCGCTATGGAGCGCGTTCGGGATTTCGGTCGCGTTTAGTTACAGCGCGGTGCTGTTCGCGACCGGGGCGTTCTTGGTTCTCAGAGCAGGTTCGGCGGAAGACGCGAAAAAGGCGTCCGGGTGATCCGTCCACCGTGATGCGCGAGGATTACGCGCTCCGCTCGGCTTTCAGCTTCGCGATCTGCCGAAGATTAACGTGTGCGCGTGATCGCGCGAGCTGACTACGCTTCTTTACAGCCGCGCTCGTAGACATCGGTGCATCTGGAAAACGTGCAATACCTGCTACTCCAGTCTCGAAGAGAGGTGGGACATAGCCGTGACGTCCAGTGGCGGGACCAGTTGAAATCGAGGCTGAATTTTTCTGGGTTCCACCTCGTTTGCCGGGGGGAAACCGCGTTGTGGCTGTGCATCTGATTGATGAGAGCGTGCTCGGGAAGCCGGCCTGCATTGACGCACTGAGCCAGTAAGCGCACATGCCCTCGAAATATACGAAAGCCCTATCTGAAATCAGGGTGGATTGTCGTTGTTTGTGTAAAAATCATGCAGGACTTGCCAGGCTTGTTTGCGCTCGCCGGTTTCGCTGATAAGACCTTTGCGGTTCCAGTAGTTTTGATAGTCCGCCCGGAAACGCCGAGGAGAGCGAAAGTCCTTTAGTATCCACGGCGAGAGCCCCTTGATCCATGGCGTTCTGGATGCTCCAGCGAGGGTTTGCTCATAAAACCATGCCTGATACTCCTCCGTCCAACGCGATTCTTTTTGCCCACGTGTTCCGCATTTCGCATCGGTGCCAAATTCCGAGAGAAGCAGTGGCTTGTGGTAGATTGTGCGCCAAGTGACTGAGGGAATGTCCGCAGGCGAGAGAGCGCCATACCAACCAATATAGGTGTTGTAGGCGAGAACGTCGAGGTGCTCGCCGAGCGGATCATCGATCACTATTTCGCGGTCGGAGCCATTTGGGCTGCGGTTTAGCGCAGCAGAGATGAGGCGCGAGGGGTCCTGGGCGCGAGCGTCGGCGATCAGTGTGCGGAGGAATGCGAGGCGGGCGGAGGTGAGCGGGGTTTCGTTGGCGACACTCCAAATGATAACGGAGGCGCGGTTTTGGTCGCGCGCGATGTTATCAGATTGCATACGGCGCGCGAGTTTGAGTGTGTGCGGATCGGTGTAGGGGATGTCTTCCTGATAGACGGGGATTTCACTCCAAACAAGCAGACCGAGCTCATCGGCAAGGCGCGTCATCTTTTCGGAATGTGGATAATGCGCCAAGCGCACGAAATTGCAGCCGAGAGCCTTGGCCTCGGTGAGCAGGCGGCGGGCGTCGTTCCAATCGAGTTTGCGTCCACCATCATCTTCCCGGATGCCGATGCGTTCTTCGTGGATGGAGATGCCCCGAAGGAAGATGGAACGTCCATTGAGAATGATATCATCGCCGCGCACGGCGATGGTGCGGAAGCCAATGCGGTCTTCGATGCGGTCGGTGTCGGTCGCAATGATGACGGCATAGAGTTTTGGCGATTCGGGGGACCAGCGTGCGAGTGCGCCGGGTGCGGGGAAAAGCTTGAACGTGGCGCAGCCTTGTGCGTCGGTGCGCACGATGGTTTCGAGTTTTAACTCGGGGATGCGGATGGTGACCGCAGCGTCGGCTGAGTGCGCGCCATCGAGCCGCACGGTTGCGGTGATGATTTCCCGCCCGGCGTGTTCAGACAACGCGAGGCTATAGTGTTGGATGAACGACCCGGGAGTGATGACGAGCCAGACGGGACGAGTGATGCCTCCGTAATTGAACCAATCAGCATCGGAGCCGGGCACATTGCCGAATTGGCGTTTGCTATCCACTCCGACGACGAGCGAGTTGGCGCCGATTGCTTTTAGTCTGCCAGTGACCTCAAAGGCAAATGGCGTGAAACCACCTTCGTGCACGCCGAGCTTCTCACCATTTAGATAAATGTGTGAACGGTAGTTGGCGGCCTCGAAGTAGAGAAACACGCGCTGGCCCGGCGCGAGCTGCGCAGGCGCGGCGATGTGGCGGCGATACCAAGCGAGTCCTTCATACCAGAAGAGGCGCGGATTGGATTGCGTGTTCCAGTCTCCGGGGACGGTGATCGCGGGAGCGGAATCCCAGTCGTATTCGACGAGAAGGCCGCCAAGAGGCTGCTGCTTTTCATCCCTTGGAATGGTGTAGCGCGGGTATTGGTTGCGCAAGCCGCGTTCGACCGGATCGACCAAAAAACGCCAGGAGCCGGAAAGATCGATGCGTTCGCGCGCGTAGAGATTGTGCGGGAGCGGAGCGGTGCCGTGGGTTTTCAGTTCGTCATTTGTGGGCGGGATGCTCATGAAAATCGAGGACGGGGCGTCTTGCGCATATGCCGCGCATGCCAGGAAGACAAAAAGGATTATCAACCGACGCAGGCCGCCGGGATTTGGGAGGGACATGCGATCATCCTGCTTGTTTTGTGCGCATTTGGAAAATCGGCAGATATTCTTACTGTTGAATGAATACCCCGAAGCATCCCACGGTCAGTTGCACAGCGGCGCAGAAATCCATCCTTCAGCGCAATGCCATGCGAAAACATTCAATTTACGACTTGCTCATATTGTAGAATGGCTATGCTTCACTTCCATGCCCGCCCCGAATTCCAACCGCCGCGTCACCATGCGCGATATTGCGAAGGTGGCGGGTTGCCATTATACGACCGTGTCGCTCGCATTGCGCAATCACCCGGGATTGCCGAAAAAAACCTGCGAGCGGTTACGCGCACTCGCTGACAAGATGGGCTATGTGCCTGATCCGATGCTTGCGTCATTGACGAGTTACCGCACGTCGTTGCGACCTGCCTCATTTCGCGCAGTTATCGGCTGGATCACGAATCACCCGACGCGCAATGGCTGGCGGAACGTGAAAATTTTTGAAGATTATTTCCTCGGGGCTGAAAAACGCGCGCAGTCGCTTGGCTACCAGTTGAAAGAGTTCTGGCTGCGCGAGTCGGACATGACGACAGAGCGTGTGTCGCAGATTTTGCGCTCGCGCGGAATCAACGGACTCATCGTCGCGCCGCAACCGGAGGCGACGATGGCGGTCGATATCGACTGGTCGCTTTTTTCCGCGGTCGCAATCGGCTATTCGTTGACGCGGCCTCATCTGCATCTGGTGTGTCCGAATCAATATCGCGGCATTCGGATGGCGATGAGCGAGATCGCGGCACGCGGCTACCAGCGTCCAGGATTTGTGATGGCGCGGACGAGCGACGAGCGCGTCGAAAATAATTGGTCTGCTGGTTTTTTGACAAGCCAGCACATGCTACGCGACGAGGATCGTGTGCCGCCGCTTTTGCTCGATGCGTGGGATAATACCCGGTTCAAGGAGTGGCTGGCCCAACACAGGCCCGACGTCCTCATCACAAAGTACGAGGAAGTGCCGGTGGCTTTGCAGCGGATGAAATATGCCGTGCCGCGCGATATTGGCGTGGTGTTTCTCACGCTGGTCGAGCCGGGCGGCAAACGATCCGGCATTTATGAAAATCCGGGGAAAGTGGGTGCGGGGGCGTTGGAGCTTGTGACCTCATTGATGCGTCAGGGCGAACGAGGGATTCCCGACGCACCGCAGCAGTTATTGATCGAAACGTCCTGGATCGAGGGGCAGATGGTACGCAAGGCTCGCGGCGCTTCCAAAGCTGAAAGGACACGGGCAGGCAAATGACGCGGCTACCGGCAACAACACCGGACGGGGGCGCCCCTGCTTCCGGTTTCCGCTGGGTGATGTGCGGACTGCTGTTTCTTGTCACGGCTAATAACTACCTCGATCGCCAAGTGTTGGGTGTGCTGGCGCCGGAGTTGATTCACGAACTGGGTTGGAGTGCGGCGGATTATGCGGATGTGGTGTTTTGGTTCCAAATTGGTTTTGCGATCGGGTTTCCATTCATGGGGCGTTTTGTCGATGCGGTCGGCACACGCATGGGATATGCGCTGGCCGTCGTAGTGTGGAGCGTGGCGGCGGGGCTGGGCGGCGCGGCCAGCTCGGTGGCCGCGATGAAACTGACGCGCTTTGTTTTTGGTTTCAGCCAGTCAGCCAACATGCCCGCAGGAAATAAGACCGTGGCGGAGTGGTTTTCTCCGAACGAGCGCGCGCTGGCGATCGGTGTATTCAAGGGCGGCTCAAACATCGGCGCGATGCTGGTGCCGCTGGTGATTCCATGGTTGTATGCGGGGTGCGGCTGGCGGATGAGTTTTGTGGCGGTGGCTGCGACAGGGTTTGTGTGGGTGGCATTGTGGCTGCGTCTGTATCATACGCCCGGTGCCGGTGCTGCGCGTCCCGTTTCACCGGGCCATGTTCCTTGGAGTGCCTTGCTGGCGCGGCGTGAGACCTGGGCCTATATGAATTTCAAGTTCATGACTGACGCGGTGTGGTTTTGGTATCTGGCGATGCTGCCGCTTTTTTTGAGCCAGCGTTTCGGGCTGCAGCTGAGCGATTTTGGAGCGCCGCTGGTAATCGTATATGCGCTCGGCTATGCGGGAAGCGTGGGGGGAGGATGGATTTCCTCGCGATGGATTTCGCGCGGATGGGATCTCACTCGCGCGCGCAAGACCTCGATGTTTATCTTTTGCGCGATGACCGTGCCGGTGATGCTGGTCACACAGTTTTCGAGCATGTGGGCGTGCGTTTGCCTGATCGGACTGGCGCACGCGGCGCATCAAGGGCTGGCGTCCAACCTCTTTGCGATCGTATCGGATGTATTTCCAAAGCAGGCGGTGGCATCGGTCATCGGGCTGGGCGGATTTGCGGCGCAAGTTGGAGCGGCGTTGATGACGCTTGCAAGCGCCTGGGTGCTGCGGAAACAAGGCAACATGCTGATGCTGTTTTTTGTGGCAGGCTCAGTGTATGTCGTCGCGTTTTTCGTTTTCCATTTGCTCGTGCCGAAACTGAAGACAGTTGAACTGCCAATCACTCCCATCAATCCACCGCGCCTGCCGAGCTGAACGGAGCGTCGTTGATGGTGACATTTTCGACGCGATAGTTCCGGACATGGCGGATTTCGGGCGGCTTGGCGGCACGGGCTACCCTTATGTTGCGCAGTGTGACGTTTTCGAGTTTTGCCGCAGGAACGCCGACGGTGGAAATCGGGGAAACGGCTTCGTCGCAGCGGATGTTCTCGAAGAGGAGATCGCGGAAGACCGGAGGGAAGTTTCCTCCGCGGTAGCCGTGATAACCGGTTGTGACCTGGATAAGGGCACTGGTTTTCCCGACCGTGACACCGCGCACCGCCACCCGTTCGACGGCGCCGCCGCGGTCGAGATTGGCCTTGATGTTGATTGCTGATTTGGCGCTGCCCATGCGCAGGGATTCGGCAAAGATGTTGCGTACGCCGCCGGACATTTCGCTGCCGATGGCGAGGCCGGAACCGGAGGTGGGAGCATGCATTTCACAGCGGCGGATAACCACGTTTTCCGAAGGGCGTCCGATGCGCCAGGCGTCCTGATCGCGTCCCGATTTGATGGCGATGCAGTCGTCGCCGGTCTTGAATACGCAATCTTCCACAAGGACATCGGTGCAGGACTCAGGATCGAAGCCATCGCTGTTGATGTGAGGGCTGTCCACGTGGATGCGGCGGATGGTGATGTTATTCGAGGCGATAGCGTGCGTGACCCAAAAAGGCGAGTTGATGAAGCGCGGTCCGTCGATGAGGATATTGGAGCAGGCGAAGAATTGCACGAGCGGCGGACGCAGCCAGTGCCCTGCGCCAAACACACGCTGCGGGAGAGGCACGCCTTCGGCGCCCATTTTGCGCAAGGCCTTCTGGTCATCCGCCTGGCGCGGACGCCATTTGACGAAGGTGTCAAGCGCGTTGCCGTCGATGAGACCGGCGCCGGTGATGGCGACATTGCTTGCCTGATAGGCATAGATGAAGGGCGAGTAATTATAGACCTCGGTGCCTTCCCAGCGCGTGAGTACGACAGGAAGGTAAAGGCCGGGGTCGTCGGTTTTGAAACGGAGATGCGCACCGTCTTCGAGGTGGAGATGGACGTTGCTTTTGAGGTGGAGCGGCCCGGCGAGGTTCCACTCTCCGCGCGGCACGATGACGCGCCCACCGCCGGAGGCATTGCACTGGCGGATGGCTTCGAGGAATGCGGGACGGGCATCGGCGGTATTGCTTGGGTCGATACGGAAATCACGCTTCGGGAATACGGGCGGGTGGATCCGTGCGAGGATTGCGGCGACGGCCTCGTCGGCGCCTAATGAAGAATTGCCGGCAATCGATATGGATGGTGTTTGCGCGAAAAGGGGGCGACGCAGGGCAAGCGTTGTGGCAGCGATGCCGGCAGTGGTGAGGAAATGGCGACGATTCATGGTGCGGATATTAGTCGATAGCGGGAAGTGATCGTGCAGCTTTTTTCTTTTTGGCCTTGCTGGTGCCAAGGGTGGGATCGCGCTTGATGGTTGAGATGTGAAGCACGGCTTCGAGTTGTGCGTGAAGTTGCTGCACGAGCGCGGCATGCTCGGCACGTCCGGCGATGTTATAATCTTCAGTGGCATCGGTTTCGTGGTCGTAGAGTTCGCGCGCGAGCGTTTCGGCATTCGGGCCGAGCCATTCGGTGTAACGGTGGCGGTCGGTGCGGATTGAATACCCCATGATACCGCCGGAGCGGAGATACTGGCTGAACGCGGCGGGCGCCCATTTGCGAGCAGGCGACTCGATGAGGGGGACGAGGCTTTTGCCTTCGGCACCTGCGGGAGCAGGCAGGCCGCAAAGTTCCGCGAGCGTGGGATACACGTCGACAAACTCGACGAGGGCGCGCGTTTTTTGCCCTGCGGTTTTGGCGCCGGGCGCGGAGATGATAAGCGGGGCATGGGTGGCCTGTTCGAAGTTGGTGTGCTTTGTCCACTGGCCATGGTCGCCAAGGTGCCAGCCATGATCGCCCCAGAGGACAACGATGGTGTTTTCGGCGAGTCCTTGTTGTTCGAGGGCGTCGAGGAGGCGGCCGATTTGCGCGTCAAGATAACTCACGCAGGCATAGTAGCCGTGAATCATACTGCGCGCTTGTTCGTCGGTGAGCGGGCCGGTGGCGGGAATGCCAGCGTATTTGCGGAGTTCGCTCCATGTGGTGCGTGAGTAGGGTGTTTCGCCAGCGGTGGGCCGGCGGTAATTTTCCGGAAGGCGGACGTCTTCGGGACAATAGATGTCCCAATATTTTTTCGGCGCGGAGAATGGCAGGTGCGGCACGAGGAAGCCGACGGCGAGAAAGAAAGGCTGATCATTCTGGCGGCGGGCTTGGGCGAGAGAGCCAAGTGTTTTGACCGCTTCGGTGGCGACAGAGCCATCGGTCAGGCTGTTGTCGGGAACATCGGGTGATTCCCAAGGAAGCCCGGCGATTTTGGCACCGGGTTTGTTTTCGGCCAAACGTTTGGCGAGAATTTCGCGCGCGGGCGGGCTATAGCGTGCGGCGGCCTTGAAGGTGTTTTGAATGGTCCAAGATTGCGGGTCGTCGTAGCCGGGATGAAAGATTTTGCCGAGCGACTGCGTAGTGTAGCCATGCTGCTTGAAATATTGCGGGAGCGTAACGACATCGGGAATCGCTTCGCGGAAGTGTGTGACGAGATCGTAGACCTTGGTGGTGTCGGGGCGGCGTCCGGTAAGCAGCGAGGTGCGAGAGGGGCTGCAGACGGCTTGCTGCGCGTAGGCGCGCTGGAAGACGAGGCCGCGCTCGGCAAGGCGGTCGATGTTGGGTGTGCGGACGACCGGATCGCCGTAACAGCCGAGGACGGGCTTAAGGTCATCGGAAACGATAAAAAGGACGTTGAGGTTTTGCGGTCCGGCTGTTGCGGGCGAGGCGTGCGGTTGTACGGCGGGGAGGAATGTGGCGGCGGCGGAGAGTGCGGTGAGGGTGCGGATGCGAGGCATGAGGATGGCGGGGATTAATAGGATTTATATTTGATGTTGGTGAGATAACGCGCGGCGCGGGGGACGTATTCGTCTGCCTTGGCGTTTTTTTTGGCGGCGTTTTCGGTGACGATGGCTTCGATTTGCGTGCGGAGTTCGGCCGGCGGCGTGGGGAGATGGGCAAGGGCGTTCAAGGCGAGAAGGCGAAGTTCGCGGGGGTGGGTTTCGTCCAGCGCCGCGGCGAGCGCACGCCAAGCGGCGGCGTGGTTGGAGTCGCGGCGCAGAAGCGCCTCGGCAGCGGCGACACGCACCGCAGGCTCGGCGTCGGCAAGAAGCGTAGCGACATCGGATACGGGACCGCGCGCGAGCGCGGCGATAATTGACCAGTAGCGCATCACGGGGGCGGGATCGTGGAGGCGTTGGGCGCCGGGTTTGTTTTCCAATTGGAGCGCATCAACGAGGTCGAGGATGCGGGGAAGCGGATAGTGTTCGTCGCTGGCCGCGATTTCGCGCGGGGAGTGGTCGCCGGCGAGGGCGATCATCATGGGCTCGGGGAAAAAGCCGGTGTCGCGGATGGCGAGGAGGTGGGCGCGGTTGGCGGCGCGGAGCTCGAGGAGTTTTTCACGATGCGCGGAGTCGGCGGCGAGATTGCGGACGTTGTCAGGATCGGCTTCGCAGTCGAAGAGTTCCTCGGACGGCTTGGGCTCAAAGAAGGCGCGTTGGGCGGCATTGAGTTTGCCGGCGCGGAAAAGTTCGTCCCATTTTTGCATCGAGGCGGAGCGCCAGAGCGTGAAGAGGTGCTGGCCAGAGGGCCGATGGGGCATGTAGTGGCGGATGTAAAGGTAGCGCCCGTCAGTGACGGCGCGTGAGAGGTCATAACGTTCGTCCATGCGGTCGCGCAGAGTGTGAATGTAGCGCGGTGCCGGAGCACGGCCGGGACCGGCGATGGCGCGGCCTTGGAATTGCGGCGCGAGGGGAAGCCCGGCGAGGGAGAGGACGGTGGGGGCGAGGTCGGTGAAATTGACGAGTTCGCGAGAGCGCGAGCCGGGGGCGGCGGGAGCAAGATGCCTGTATTTGTCGGGGAAATACATGGCGAGCGCGACATGCGTGCCGTTGTCGTAGAGGAAGCGTTTGCTGCGGGGAAGCACGCCGCCGTTGTCTGAATAGTAGAAGACGATGGTATCGTCGGCGAGGCCGTCGGCGTCGAGTTGCGCGAGGACTTTGCCGAGGGCGTCGTCGGCGCGATGAACGCAGTCGTAGTATTGGGCGAGGTCAGCGCGGATCTCGGGCGTGTCGGGCAAGTAGGCGGGAACGCGCACGCGCGCAGGGTCGGTGACGAGAGCGACGCGCTCGAAGATGCGGCTCTCGTGCGAGAGTTCGGTGTTGAAAACGGCGAAGAAAGGCTGGCCGGGTTTGCGGTTGCGCCAGTGGGCGGTCTTGCTGGATTCATCCCACGCTGCGGCGGCAGACGTGGCGGTGTTGTAATCGGTTTTCGCGTTGTTGGTGCAGTAGTAGCCTGCTTCACGAAGGAACTCGGGGAAGAAGCGCACGCCGGGCTGCAACGCGCGCTGACTGCGCATGTGCTGTGTGCCAAGGCTGCCGGCATAACAACCGGCGATGATCGAGGAACGAGCGGGCGCGCAGACCGGAGCAGTGGAATAGGCCCGTTCGTAGAGAATACCGCGGGCGGCGAGGCGGTCGAAGTTCGGCGTGCGCGCGAGCGGGTCTCCGTAGGCGCCGGCATAGTTGAAGGAGAAATCCTCGGCGACGATCCAGAGAATGTTTGGGCGATCGGCGGCGGATGCGGATGGAGCAAAAGTCTGGAGAGCTGAAAGCGCAGCGGCGGCGGTGAGGGGAATGAGAGGCCGGGTGTGCATGTGTTTTTCCATTTTCGAAAAACGGGCGGGCTTGACAGCCTGCGTCACGACGACTGCGTGAATTTTTTGATATTGTCGCCGATGATTTTCATGGCGCGATCGGGTTGTTCCATGCTGCGCGGGTAGTAGTAATAGGTGAAGAGGTCGGGACGGAGGGCGAGAACGGCGGGATAGTTGCGCTCCATCGGCTCAAGCATGGATGCCTTGAGATTATGGTTTTCCGCGAGGAGAAAACTTTTGCGTCCGGGCACGGACCGGGCGGCTTTGATGAAGGACTCGCCTCTCCCACTGAGGAGAACTTTGCCGCGGCCGCTTTCCTGCCCTTCCTGGTTCTGCTCCATCCTGCTGTCTTCCTCCATGCCCCAGGGACGTCCGTCGGCGCCGTAGAAGTCCAAAAATTTGACGGCGGCGCCGGCGGCGAGTTCGTCCTGCGGATAGTGCGCCTGCTGAAACATGATCGTGTACTTGTCGGGCCATTTCTTTTTGGCGAACTCGCAAACACGCCCGTAGAAATCCCCGGCGGCGGCGAGGTGCGCGGCGCGAGGAGCATTTTTGCCCAAGGCCGCGACGGCTTGTTTTGAGTGATCGATGACGAAGCCTTTTGGCTCGTCGATGATGAAGCCTGCCAGCGTGGGGTGTTGTTTGTAGAGTTCGGCGAGGGATTCGCAGAAGAAGTCGTAAGTTTCGGGAGAATGCACGCTGCTGATGGCGCCGGTGGCGCGGGTCATCATGCGGGTGTTGCCCTTGGCGTTGACGATCCAAGTCTTCGGGTTGAGCACGGAGAAGAGGCTGGGGACTTTCGGCGCACCGGCGACAAGGCCGGCCCAGCGCGAGGGCACGGAAATGACGCGCATGCCAACACGTTCGGCCTCGGCAATGATGAGGGCGACGTTTTCGTAGGCGGCGAAGAGGTCTTGTTCGAGGTTGCTGATGCAGACGTAGTCCGTACCGATGCCCGCCATCCACTCCATGTCTTCGCGGATATGGCGCGGATTGCTCATGTAGATATAGGCGGCGAAATAATAAGAAGCGATCTTGGTGGTCTTCGAGCGGTTCTCGGAGCGAACAGCGGGAGACGCGGCGGTGAGCGGCAGGCCGGTGGCGGCGGTGAGCGCGGCAGTCGCGGCGGATGTTTTTAGAAATTGGCGGCGGTTCATGGCGTGTGCGGTTGATTTTGCGGTGTGTTATTTTTTGGAAGATGCTTTGCCTGCGGAGGGTGGCGGGCGGAGGGGAAAATCAGAGCTTTCGGTATGCGCGTGCCTCATGATTTCGGCAAAACGCGCGACCAAATCGGGACGGGTAGCGGCGAGATCGTGTTGTTCGCCGGGATCGGCAATGATGTCATAGATTTCCAGCGGAGCATCGAGGCTGTAGCGAACGGCCTTCCAATTGTCGGCGCGCGCGGCCTGGCGAGCTTGGGTTTTGACGACGAATTCCCAGTAGAGGTAATCGTGTTTTTTCTGTTCCGTGGGGCGCCCGAGAAGCGTGGGAAGGAAGCTGATGCTTTCCGCCGGCAAATCGGTGGCGGCGACTCCGGCAAGTTCGAGCGCAGTGGCGGAAAAATCCCAGAATGCGCAAAGGTGATCGGTGCGCGAACCGGGTGCGATGCGCCCGGGCCAGCAGGCAAAAAACGGCTCGTGGATGCCGCCTTCGTAGAGGTCGCGCTTGATGCCGCGATAGATGCCGCCGGAGTTGAAGAAGACGGGATTTTTGCCATCTTCCTGATGCGCGCCGTTGTCGCCAGTGAAAAGGATGAGCGTGTTTTCGGCGAGGCCGAGTTCGGCGAGTCTGTCACGGAGGCGTCCGACCTCGTGATCCAGGCGGAGCATCATGGCGGCAAACTGGATTGATTTTTCGTCAGCGCCGGGTTCACGCGCCCAAGCGTATTTTTGTTTCACCTTGGCAATCGAATCGGGCGGGCAGCGCAATTCGGCATGCGGCGTGGTGTAGCTCATGAAGAGGAAAAAAGGCTGTCTGTCAGCGGCGCGTCGTTCGAGCACGGTTAAGGCTTCTTCGGTAAAACGGTCGTTGGCAAACGTGCCTTCGGCATGCGAGTAGTTCGGCACCAATGCTTCCTTGTCCGTGCCGCGATAGAGAAACTCCGGGAACTGGTTGTGCGCGTGGGCCTGGTTGATGAAGCCGTAGAAAAAGTCCCAGCCCTTGTTGCCGGGTTCGGAGCCGCCGCCCTCCTCGCCAAGCCCCCATTTTCCTATGATGGCGGTGTGGTAACCGGCGGAGCGGAGCCGCTGCGCAATGGTGGTGTCTGCGGGTGAGAGTCCGACACGCGCGCCTTTGACGGAGGTGTTGTTGCGCACGGTGGCGTGCCCGGTGTGATGGCCGGTCATGAGGGTGTTGCGCGAAGGCGCGCAGACGGGCGAGCCGGCGTAGGCTTGGGTGAAGATCATGCCGTCGCGCGCGAGGCGGTCGATATTCGGCGTGTCGTAGCGTCTTTGCCCGGAGATCGACAGTTCGCCGTAGCCGAGGTCGTCGGCGAGGATGAGGACGATGTTGGGTTTCGCCACAGGCGCGGCGCCGGGCGCAGGGACCAGACCGCACGCGAGCGGGATGAGTAACGATGTTTTTTTAATGAGCGGGTTCATTCGTAGCGAGGACGTTTGGCGGGCGGCGGATCGCCGGGAAGGCAGCCGTGATAGCCGCGATAAATATCGAGCGGGTCCTCGCCTTGCGCGCCGTGGTCGTTGGTGTCGCGCACCCAGTCGTCAACGAGGGCGCGGAGTTGTTTGAGCGTGGCAATGTGCGCCGGGGCAAGGGCAAGGTTTTGGATTTCGTGGGGATCCGCGGCAAGGTCGTAGAGCTCCTCGACGGGTTTGCGGTCGGCGGCGAAGAGCGCGGCTTCGGGTGTGAGGCGGCCTTCGCGCGCGAGTTGCTTGACGAGATTCCATGTGGGATAGCTGCGTTCCTTGTAAGCATTGTATTGCATGTAGGGAATCATCGGGAAGTAGTTGCGGATGTATTTGAAGCGAGCGGTGCGAACGGCGCGCATGCGGTCGGTCGATTCATCCATGCGGTCGCGCGCGGCAAAGACATGGTCGCGGCGCGGCGTGTCAGAGGCAAAGAGGTCGTGACCATGCGTTGCGCCCGGAGGCAGCCCAATGCCGGCGAAACCGAGCAGGGTCGGTGCAATGTCCACGCCACTCACGAGACGTTCGTCGATTGTTCCGGCGGAGCGTCCATCGGGGAAACGAACGAGAAGCGGGATGCGCAGGCCATTATCGTAGAGGAATTGCTTGCCCCGGAAGAGCGGACCGTGGTCGCTGGAGATGACGACGATGGTGTTGTCCGCGAGCCCTTCGCGATCGAGACGCGAGAGAAGCTCGGCCACGTAGCCGTCGGCAAGGTGAATGGCATCGAGGTAGTTTGCGTAGTCGTCGCGCGCCACCGGATGATCGGGGTAGTAGGGCGGGAGTTTGATCTGCGCGGGATCGACGAGTTCGGACTTGGGCTGCCGGCGCGCGATTTTCCAGCCAGGGCCGGTGTGCGTTTCGTTGATGGTGATGTGCGCAAAGAAGGGCTGGCCGGGTGCGCGCTGGTTCCAGTCGCGCCCGTCGAACGGATCGCCAAGCGCGGGCTCGGTGACGGTGAAGTTGAGGTCGAGTTTGCCACAGCCGCGCGCACCAGCGGTGCCGGATATTTTTTCACCGGCGGACGGCTGGAGGTTGCAGGTGTAATAACCGGCTTCGCGAAACCAGTCGCATAGATGGCGCGCGGGCGGCGGCAGCGGACGTTTGTTCCAAGGCCAGGTGCGGTGCTGATGGGCGCCCGTGGCGATTTGGTAGCAACCGCTCATCAGCGCCGAGCGACTCGCGGAGCACACCGGCGCGGTGCAAAATGTATTTGTAAATCGGATACTCTGTGATGCAAAGCGGTCGAGCACGGGCGTCTTGACCAGCGGCTCGCCGTAGCAGGCGAGACTCGGACCGATGTCCTCCAGGATAACGTAGAGGATGTTGGGCTTCGGTCCTGGACGGAGCGAGGCTGGACGCGAAGCAGCCGCCGAGGGCGAAACGACGGTGGCGGATGGCAGGGGAAGTTTCGCCGTTGCGGCAAGCGCGGCGGTGGCGGCGGATGTTTTGAGAAACTGGCGTCGATTCAGGCTCATGGCAGAGCGGCGGCAAGGGCGGCGGCGGCGATAAAGGCGCCGATGCCCCGGGGATCGTGGCTGGGTTGCGGACGGTTGAAATAGTGTTCGTAAGAATCGCCGATAGCGGTGCCTCCGCAGATACCCCGCACGACGCCACTGGTATCGATGCGCGTCTGGAGTCCGGCCCAGGCACGACGGGCGGGGACGGCGAAGGTGTCGCGGTCAAGCCAGCCGCCTTTCATGCCTCGAATCATGGCAATGAGATACATG
Organism: Termitidicoccus mucosus; assembly: GCF_038725785.1. GTDB lineage: Bacteria > Verrucomicrobiota > Verrucomicrobiia > Opitutales > Opitutaceae > Termitidicoccus > Termitidicoccus mucosus. The sequence continues at coordinate 5,448,516 of NZ_CP109796.1, read as the reverse complement.
GCGCTGGCGGAGGTTTCCTCGAAGGATTCCGGTTTGTCGAGAACTTGATGCCAAAGGCCGGAGGCAGATTGGTGGCGTAACAGGGCGGCGAGGTGGCCGCGGTGGAGTGCGATGAGTTGAACGCGGGCGGGATGGGTTGCAGGGAGAAAACGGATGCACTCGGACATGGCCCACGCCATCCAGCCGTTGGCGCGCGCCCAATGAAAAGGGGCGGGCGTCTGACGCGATGCGTAGTAACCATGCCAGTAGAGACCGGTGGCGGGATTGTGAAGATGGCGGTGGAATAATTGCGCCTGGCGCACGACTTCGTCGTGAATGCGCGGGTCTTTTTTCCATTCGGCGGCGCGCACGAGAAAAGTGGCGCTCATAAAGAGGTCGTCGGCCCATACCGTTTGCGGTTCGGGCTCGTCGCGGCTGAGGGTGCCGTCAGCGAGGCGGGAGTGTTTGCTCAAAACGAAATCGAGAATGCTGTCGATGAGCGCGGCAGCGTCGGACGAAGGGAGTTGGTTGCGTCGAAGGAGCTCGATGAAGGGGAGCGCGGGGGCGCTGGTGTCGTCGAGCAGGCAACCGCGGAAGAGCCGGAAGTTGGCGGCACGCCAGGCGTGGGTGTTTTGGTATTGGTCTCGCTGCCACGGGAGGTTTTCCAGCGTGAAGGCGGCAAAGCGATCAACGTGGGCGCGCAGTTTAGCGGCAGCAGCGGGGTCAGAGGTGGCGAGAGCGTCGGCGGCTTCGAGGAGCGCGAGGTGCGTGACACCGGTCGCATAGTGCCATTCGACGAGCGAGTGCTTTTTGAAGGCGGCTTCGGGTTTGATGGCGAAATCGCGCACGGGCGACCGGGCACTGGCGGGGCGCCATTCGGAAAAGCGCACGCGGCGGTCGGTTTCGCCATGAGAATCGCAGGCTTGGAGGAAGGCTGTCGACGATGCGCTGACGCGGATATGATGCGTGCCTGCGGCAAGCGGAACGGTGAATCCGGCGGGCCACCGGAAACGGTCATAGGCGTATTCGCGCGGGGCGGCGGAAGGGGAGAAATCACGGGTAAAAGCTTTGGCATCGTCAATTTGGACCTCGATGATTCCGTCGCCGGCAACGCCGAAGTGGACAGTGCCGGACTCAGCAAGGGTGAACTCGGTTTGAGTGGGGACAGGGCGACGGTGTTGTTCGAGAATCTGGATGCCTTGTGGCGCGCGCCAAGGGACTTCGCGGAAGGCGAAAACGGAATCACGGAGGACGATATTGGCGGCGGCAAGGGAGGTTTGGAGGGGCGCGGCTTGCCCGTGTTCTGACACGGGAGAGTCGCTCGTGCCATCCGATCTGGACGTCACCTGCGGTGCCCCTATTCGCATCATTTTCATGGATACGAGGATCGCACCGGGGACCGTGAGGGTGGCCCGATGATCGGGAGCGGTGATGATTTCGGCACGCTCGAGGAGCGTTTTGCCTGCGGCGTCGACGAGGGTGAGGCGATAGTCGCCGGGCGGGAGGCGGAAGCAGCGGGCGATGATTTCGGCGGAAGAGGTCTGGTGAAGGAAAATGTCGGCGGCGACATGATCAGGGCCAGTCGAGGTGACGAGCGCGGTGAGGGATTGAGGGGCATGTTCCCAGGCGACATGGTAGTATGGGGAGAATCCTTGCGCGGTGTGACAGCCGGTGAGCATCGCGGCAAGGGTGTCGTCTCCGGTGGTATTGCCGTCATCCTGCGCGACGCGAACGCGATCAGTGAAAAGAACCTCACTGGTGCGCAAAGGGCGGTTGTAGCGGAGGACTTCGAGAATGGAGGTGTTGATGGTTTCGGCGAGCGGAGCGGTGTCGCCCGTGAGACGGTAGCGAAGGTAAGGCGGGCCGTGGCGGATGAGGAAGGCGTCGTGGCGGGTGTCGTTGGTTTCGAGACGCCATTGGGTAACGATGTTCCAGAACTCGGAACTGTCCATCAGGCGGGCGGCGGCCCATGCAGGGGAGCCGTCTGCGACGGACGACGCTACGGGCGTTTGTTTTTCAAGAAACACGAGCGTGTCCAGCATGGGCTGGAGGAGGCGTGCGTCGCGCTTGGCGGGAGTGTCGCCGCTCGTAAGCCAAGAATAGAGAAGCTGGTCATAGAGGCGGCCATCGGCTCCCCAATCGAAATAGCGCCAGAACATGTTGGCGCGGTGCCAGGCCGGTTCATCGCCGTTGATCGCGCCATCGGGATAGCGGATGGAGGCGGGGAAAAGGCCGGAAGGTTTGCCCTTGTCGGTGCGGGCAGCGGCTTTTGCCCATGAGAGGCTCCAGTCCCGGAGAAGGCCGGTGGCATCGGGGTCATTGGCAAGCCAGGCGTAGTAGCGCACGGCCTTGGCGGCGCGGGCGTTCATGCTGAGGTCGCGGTTGCGCGGTGGCTCGGTGAGGATTTCGGTGGCACCGAGCCAAGCGGATTTGAAGTGGCGGTCACCGTGGGTGTTGATGCCTGTCCAGAGGTCGCGCATATGGCGATGAGAATAGGCGAGGCGATCGATCCATGCGGGGTCGCGTGTGAGGAGCGCCATCATGGGCATGGTGTCGGAAACGTATTCGGCCGAATGCTCGACATCACGCGGTTCGCGGCAGTAACCGAGGTGAATCTTCGGGCTGAACCACATGCCGTTGGCGAGCTTGGCGAAGCCGTCGCGCACTTTGGTATCACCGGAAAACATGAGCACGGGCCACCAGCGGAGAAGCTCAACGTCATCGTCGGTTTTGCCGCCGAATTCGCCATTGGAAATCTGGCGTTCGTCGACCCAGTAGTGCGCGATGTCGCGGAGGCGATGGAGGGCTTCGTATTGGGCGGACGACCAAGCGGGAGCGGTCGGGAAAGGCCGAAAGGTTGAAGAGATAAATCGTCCACCATCGCCAGCACCGTCGTTGGGGACTTTTTCGCCGGCATACATGGCGATGAGATTGTCGCCGGGGTATTTTTGGCGGAGAATGGCAAGGTCGGCTTGATAGGCAGTGTTGTCGCCTTCGTGATGTTGTTCCTGCCAGAGCCAGTAGAGGAGGCGCGCGCGGAGCCAGCGGGCGCGGTCGCGCAGGGGGAAGGCGTCGCCATCGGGGTGATCGACAAGCGGATCGAGGAGCGAGACGGCGATTTTGTAGCGGGTGAACATGCTGCTGCGCGTGACGAGGCTGACTTCGTCCCAGCCGGCGGCGCGATGCCAGCGTTCGGCTTCGGCGAGGAGGTCGAGTTGCGCTTTCCAATAGGCGCAACCGGCGGCGAGTTCCGGGGCCCGGGCACCGTGGCGATCCAATTCGGCACGGAGGATATCAAGGGAGGCGCGGAAGGGATGGCGTCCGGCATCGGTAACTTGGCCGGCAAGCCAGCGCATGGTATCGGTGTCGGGCAGGTCAAGAGGGAACAGATGCAGGGCCAGAAGACGCGCGCCGCCGGGGGCGGCCTGACGGAAGCTTATTTCGGTGGGGTCGCCGTCGGCTTGGATGGGGAATTGCGCGACGCGGTAGCGGTTGATGGGCGGTTCCTGGGGTTCTGATTCCCGTCCGAAGGAACGCGGGTTGTGCGCGATGGCACGACCGTTGAGCGCAAGGGTGACGGTATGCGCGTTGGAGTAGCCGTCGTCGAGCCAGGCGATGCACATCCAGCGTCCGGGGGCAAGGTCGAGGCGGAGGGTGTAGTCCTCACCGGCCACGCCATCGAGCAATGGGGCGGAGCGCACGCCGGCGAATTTCTGAGGGAGCGTGAAGGTGCCGGCAGGAGAGCGCGAGGTGATCCAGCCATAACCGCGCGCCTCATCGTAAGCCGTCGCGGCCGAGAGCGAGGGTGAAGATGGCCCGGCGTCGAGACAGGTGGGTGCGGAGAGCGGAGAGGCGCGGGCGATTGTCGCGGTCGCCAGCAGGGCGAGGGAAGCAATCACAAGGTGCAGGGGCATGCCTTGCGTGCGCCCGGGTTGGTGAAGTGTTGTCATCAGAAATGGCGGGCGGACGATTGCGGGCGCACAGGAAAGTGCGCCCCTGCGAAGATTGATGGCGCGTCCGCCTCAGAAGCGGAATTTTACGCCACCGGAGATCGTCCGTCCATTGAAGCTGTAACTTTCGGGACGGTTGGGCGTGGAGGCATACCATCCCGTCACCTCCTCGGTGAGGTTGCGGCCTTCAAGATAGATGGTGAAGTTTTTCGTCACACGGTAGCTAAGCGAGACGTCCCATCGCGTGGCGGGATAGTTGATAGACATGTTGGTGAGGCCGCCGGTGGTGCGCACGAAATCGGCCACATGGTTCATGGCCACACGCGCGGTGAATCCGTATTTTTCCCACCAAAGCTGCACGTTATAGACGCGCTTCGGCTGTTCGGGCAGGAAATCCACCTTGAGCGGGCGGTATTGGTCGGTCGTGCCGGGAACGAGTTCCTCCAGCGTGGAGTGGCCGTCGGTGAAGGTGACGTTGGCGTTGATACCGAGGCCGTCGAGCGGGCCGGGAAGGAAAGTGAATACCTGCTGCCAGGAAAACTCGATGCCGTTTACCTTGCCATTCGAGCCGTTGCGGTCCTGAAAGTAGATCGTGTTGCTGACAGGGTCCGGATCCATCCACTGGCTGCGATAGATGACGTCGGCAAGATCCTTGTGGAAGAAGGCGGCCGAGAGAACACCGGAGGGCTGGATATAATATTCGATGGAAAGATCTATATTTTGCGACTGCTGGGCCTTCAGGTCGGCGTTGCCGAGAAAAATTTTGGTCGTGCCCGTATAGTCATCGGGACTGGTGCCGCCCATGCCGGAATCAGCCTGAGTGTCATTGTCCACGCGATAGGGGACAAGTTCGCCATAATTGGGCCGAGCCAGCGTGTTAGTATAGGCACCGCGAAGGACGAGGTTGGGCGTGATGCGGTAGTTGAGCAGGATGCTGGGATAGAGGCGCCCATAGCTGTTGTCGCCGCTCGACGGACCGTTGGGGTCGGCGAGCCAAGTGTAGCTGGTTTTGGTCTGCTCCCAGCGCAGGCCGGCGATGACCTCGAGCCGGCCAAACTTGGTGGTGCCCATGGCGTAGCCGGCGAGGATGTCTTCGGAAACATCATATTTACGGGCTTCCATACGAAGGATTTCGCCGCCGGTCGTGTCGCCAGTCCAGCCGCTGGGATTACTGTAATAACGGTCCAGGACTTCCTGCATGGACACATAAGGCCCCATGCTGGCCAAACTGCCTTCGATGAGATCGCGTGGTTCGGAGGCGATGGAAAACTCGGAATAATTGATCGTGCTGTTTGGCATGTAATCACGGATGGAGGGGCGCGAGTGGCGGTCCTTGCCGCGGTATTTGAGGCCGGTTTTGATATCGACGCGCTGCTGGCCAAGGTTGACGGGGAAGGTGTAATCAACGTTGCCGGACAGGTCGGTCTCGTCGTCCTTGCCCCTGTTGAAACGAATGGAGGAGAGCTTGCGATCAGCGAGGTTATGGAAAAGACCGTTTTCGCCGGTGGACCGGTGCGTCATGGCGAAAATGGGATACTGCGGATTGGAACGGTCGAGCGACCAGTCGTAGGCGCGGCGCTCGGTATTGCTGGGAAACTCGAAAATATAGCGATCGAACCCGCCCTTGGAGGTGGCGTCGCCGTAGCGCACGCCGTATTCGAGGACGCCGAAGGGGAGCGTGGTCTTGCCCTCGATGCCAAGACGAAGCGTATCGCGGTTGGTATAGCCGTCCTCATAGTTGTTGGAGAAGCGCACTTGCGCTCCGTATTCGTATTGGGCGGTCGAGGCGGCGTTGTAGCGTTGCAGCGCGCGGGCGCGGTTGCGATAGCGTCCGTTATCGTTGTCGTTGCCCTCGTAGAAGGTGCGGAAATGCAGTTCCGTGGTGGGGAAAACCTTCCAGTCGAGGTTCACGTTGACGCCGAGTTTGGTGATGTCGTCGAAGTTGAAGCGAGTGTCGTATTGTTCCATCGCCTGATCGCCGATGGCATCGGTCGTGCCCGTCTGGAATGGAATGCTGTCCGCGGGATAATAGGTGAATTCGTATTTGTCGCTGGAGCGTTTTTCCTTGCGGTAGGTGATGGAGGCGCTGAGTCCGAGAGTGCGAGCCTGATTGAGCACGTCCATGTAGGTGAGCGAGGTGGCGAAGCCGGTCTTGGAATCGTAGGCGTTGTAGATGTATTCGAACTTGCCGTTGATGCTGCGCTCCTTGAGGTCGAAAGCCGAACGGGTGACGAGGTTGATGATGCCGCCGAAGGAGTCCGCATCCCTGTCCGGCGTGAGGGCCTTGATGACTTCGATGCCGCCGACGATCTCCGCGGGGATCATGGAGAGGTCGACGGCGCGATTGTCGCCGTTGGTTTGCGAGGCCTGCGTGGACTCGCCGGCGGAGGTGAGCCGGTCGCCATCGAGTTGGACGGCGTTGTATTGGGCGGCGGTGCCGCGGATGCTCGCGTAGGAATCGTCCACGACATTGACGCCGGGGAGCCGTCCGAGCGCCTCGCCCACGGTGCGGTCGGGGAGGTTGCCGATGGCGTCGGACGAGATGACGTTCATGATGGAGCTGGCGGCGCGCTGCTGATTGATGGCGCGCGACTGGCCAACACGGATGCTCTCAACCTTGAACGCGTCGAGCATGATAATGTCGCTTTTCAGGACGAACGGAACGCTGACCGTGACGTCGGCGGCGACATTTACGTCCGCCGAAGCGGACTGGTAACCGAGGTAATCAACCGCCACGCGGTAGGAGCCGGGAGGGACGCCCTCGACGCGGAACTGTCCCTCGCGGTCGGTGATGGTGGACGCGCCTGCGACTCGTACCTCGGCGCCCTGAATGTAGTTGCCGCTCTGGTCGGTAACCACACCGGCCACGGCACCGTTGTTGCCAGAGGCAGGTTGCGCTACGATGTATGGCCCACAGGTCAAGCCAGCCAGAAGCATTACAACCAGAAAGAATTTTTTGAGGCAAAACCCGACTGAATAGTGAAGGAGACGCTGCAGATTAATTATCATAGAATACATGGGGAGCGGGGGGGATTGTAGTTATGGTTCGCAGTTGGCACTACGTAGGGAACGGGCATATGCTTATTCGCAATGCAAGCGATGTAAACCTGCTGTTTATTCATATTGTAGAGTGTCGTGGAAGGCGCATCTTGCCCCCAGGGGCATTCGCCCGGCGAGCGGCCAGCATTTCATTGAAATGCGAAGCAAGGCCGCGAGACCGGAGGACGGGGCCCGCCAACGCCGGACACCCCTTAACCAGCAAAAAGAACACCAGTGAGGATACCGCTGGAACCCAGCGGCTTCGACCGAGGCTGACACTAGATTGCCGAAAACCTGCGATAGATTATCGTCAATTCCCCCACCCTGCTTTCTTGCGTGCTTCGAATTGGCGGCACGTTTTCGCCAGTTCGTCCGTCAACAGTTTTGGTTTCGGCAAGGCCAGACTGTATTCACGAGCGAGCACCTTGTTGGACAATCCGTCCAGCGCATATTGGGCGAGCGCATCATTTGGCTCGGAGCAAAGGATCAAGCCGACCGGCGTATTCTCGCCTTCGCGCATCCAGTGCTTTTTGGCATAGTTCAGATAGGTGTGCATCTGCCCCGCATCAGCGTGCGTGAACTTCCCGGTTTTAAGGTCAATCACCACCAGACAGCGCAGTTGCCGATGGAAGAACAGAAGATCCACACGATACCATTCATCACCGATGCGGAGCCACCGCTGACGGCCCACGAACGCGAAATTCCCGCCCAACTCTAAGAGGAAGCACTCTGGTATCCAGTAACAGCTATAGTTTCGGATAAAGGCGGGAGAGTTTGATGCGGGCATCCTTGGTGGTGAAGCGCCAGTTGATGGGGGCGTCGCGCTGGTTGCGGTGCCGCTGCCAAGCCGCGACCTCGCGCCGCATGGACACGATGTCCGGAATGCGACGATGCAAGCACTGGCCGGCGAGGGCACTCAGTTCGATCTCGGCGATGTTCAGCCAACTGCCGTGCTTGGGGTGAGATGGATTTCGAGCCGTTCGGCCAGGCGGCGTGCTTCGGTTGGCGGGAAAGTGTCGTAAAGCGAGGCGATGTCGTGGGTGTTGAGATTGTCCATGACCAGGCGGACCTTGATCGCTCCGGGGTAACGCTCGTCAGCAGGGCCTTGATAAAGTGCGCCCAGTCCTGCCGCGTGCGCCGCTCGGTCACCTCGACATGGCGGCGACCGGCCAACGGTTCGACCGCGACAAACAGCGTGGCCACCCCGTTGCGGACATACTCGTGATCCAAGATTTGACCGTGTCCCGGGGCGAGCGGGATGGGCGCGGTCACCTCGCCCACCAACTGCTTGCTCGATTCGTCCATGCAAACCACCGGGAAGCGCGGATCGTGGGGCAAACGATATACCTCCGGCACATCCTCCATCGCGGCGACAAACGCCGCGTCCTGCGCTGGCGGGATCTTCCAATATTTGCTCAGGTGAGGCTGCAGTTCGTTTTTTTTAGCGACCGCTGCACGGTCATGGTGGAGACGGCGTCAACGATCTTCAGCTCGACGAGTTTGTCGGCCAAAAGCCGCACCGTCCACCGCTGGTATCCGTCGGGTGCCCGCGAACAGGCCAAGGCGGTCAGGCGCGCATCGAACGCCCCGTCAAAGGTGACCTCACGTGGCTTGCAGTGCGGCTGGCGGGCCAGCGCTGCCTCCAGTCCTTTCTCGACGAAACGCTGCTTGAGGTGCTCGACCGTGCGCGAGCTCACGCCCAAGGCCGAGGCAACATCAACCACCTTCCACGGATCGCCCAACTCGCCCGCGTCGCACAGCAGCAACGCACGAGCGTAAATGAACTTTGCCGTCGTGGATTTGCCGCTGCGAGCAAGTTCGGTGAGCTGCTCCCTCTCCGTCCTGGTGAGTGTGACTTTATATCGATTGGCCATGTCGGAGATAAACTCCACACACCTCAGACTTCAATGCGAATCAATAAACGTTACAAGATACGAGGCCGCCCGGTTCCGGTCGCGATACACATGCGCGTTTCCACGATTGATCAGATGGGCGGACGCTTCGATTCCTGCGAAAGCCAGGAGGAGTTGCGCGGTTGCGCATCGCGCGGAACGCGCACAAGGACTACCATCTGGGTGAGCGGCGTTTTCCGGACCCGGCGTATTCCGGCGGCTCGACGAAATGCGCCGGCATGCCAGCGCTCATGCGGCACATCGAAGCTGGGCGCGCCGAAGTGGTGCTAGAGTATTTCCTATTTATTCTGTCGCAAATAAACCATGTCCCCGTAGTGTCAGGCCGGTTTAGTGCCCGCGGCGCGACGCAAGGTCGCGCCCTACATGCGACAGAATAAATAGGAAATACTCTGATCTACAAATTCGAGCGTGTGCTGCGGAGCATGGACGAGTGGGCGTCTTTTCGCGCGTTCCTGAAGCGGCACAACTGCCGCCTCGAAAGCCCTGTGGAGGATCTCTCCGAGAAGGCCACAATGGGACACCGCCGCTCCTTATGCGTGTTCAGATGCCACCAGACAAATGCTTGTCTGTCACCGCGCCTTCGCTGGCCGTGCTGACGAGCTTGGCATATTTTGCCAAGACGCCTCTCGTGGCGTAGGGTTTGCGCGGTTTCCAAGTCTTCTTGCGCGCGGCGATTTCACGGGCGGGAATGGCAAGCGTGATCTGGTTTTTCACGGCGTCGATGGTGATCGGATCGCCGTTTTTCACGATGCCGATGACGCCGCCGATCGCCGCCTCCGGGGTGATGTGGCCCACGACAAATCCATGCGATCCGCCCGAAAAACGCCCGTCGGTGATAAGCGCCACTTCCCTGCCGAGCCCCTTGCCCATGATCGCGCTGGTCGGAGCCAGCATCTCCCGCATGCCGGGTCCTCCCACCGGACCTTCGTTGCGAATCACGACCACATGACCGGCCTTCACCCGTCCATCGAGGATGGCGGCAAGCGCGGCCTCCTCTCCTTCGAATACGATCGCCTTGCCGGAAAACGTGAGACCTTCCTTGCCTGAAATTTTCGCCACGGCCCCGCCCGCGGCGAGATTGCCGTAGAGGATGCGCAGATGACTGTCGGGCTTGATCGGTTGTTCAAAGGGCCGGATCACATCCTGCTCCGCCGGATACGGTTTCACGTCCGTGAGGTTTTCCGCCACGGTCTGGCCGGTGACGGTGAGGCAATCGCCGTGGATGAGTCCGCGGTCGAGCAGCGTCTTCATGAGCGGAAGCAGGCCGCCGATGCGGGAGAGGTGCACCATGCCGTATTTGCCGGATGGCTTGAGGTCGGCGAGCACCGGCACGCGTTTGCCGATGCGGGTGAAATCGTCGATGGCAAGGTTGACACCCGCGGTGTGCGCAATGGCCAGCAGATGAAGGACGGCGTTGGTCGATCCGCCCAGCGCAATCACGACGGTGATGGCGTTTTCGAAAGCTTTTTTAGTCAGGATGTCGCGCGGACGGATGCCCTTTCTGGCCAGCTCCACGACCGCCGCGCCGGCGCGGCGGCAATCCTGCTCCTTTTCCTTGGAAATGGCAATCTGCGCGGACGAGTTGGGCAGCGAGAGGCCGAGCGCCTCGATGGCGTTGGCCATCGTATTGGCCGTATACATGCCACCGCAGGAGCCGGGGCCGGGGATGGAACATTCTTCGACCACCTTGAGCGCATCGGAGTCGATCCTGCCCGCGGCATGCTGCCCGACGGCTTCGAACACGGACACAATGTCGAGGTCCTTTTGGGTTTCGGGGTGTATGCCGGGAAGAATAGTGCCGCCGTAAACAAAAACGCCGGGACGATTGAGGCGGGCCATCGCCATGACGCAGCCCGGCATGTTTTTGTCGCAACCGCCGATGGCCACCAAGCCGTCGAATCCTTCGCCGCCCGCCACGGTCTCGATGGAGTCGGCAATCACCTCGCGGGAAACGAGCGAATAGCGCATGCCGGGCGTGCCCATGCTGATGCCGTCGGCGATCGTGATGGTGCCGAAAATGATGCCCTTGCCACCGGCTTCGTTGGCCCCCTGCTCGGCGTGTTCGGCGAGCTTGTTGATGTGCATGTTGCAGGGGGTGAGCATCGACCAGGTGGAGGCGACGCCGACGATGGTTTTCTGGAAATCCGGGTCCTTGAACCCGACGGCGCGGAGCATCGAGCGGTTGGGCGCGCGGTCGGCTCCGTCATGCACGATGGATGAAAACTGGCGGGTGGCGTCGGCGGTGGCCTGGGCGGCCCCGGCGGTTTTGCGTGATTGGGTGGCAGCAGCTTTTGGTTTCATGGAAAATATGATTTTGCAACCGCGTCTCCTCACACTCCATCGGCGCGGGCTTTCAGAGCCTGGCGGTCGAGCAGATGCAGAACCGTGCCCTCAACCCGGATGGAGCCGTCCTTTCGGAAGCGGGCGAAGGTGCGGGACAGCGTCTCGCTGGTGACGCCGAGCTGACCGGCCAGGATCTTTTTGCTGACGGGCAGCACGAAGGACGCGGGGCCGTCCGCCCTGCCGCCTGCCGGGCAGTGTTCGAGCAGCCATGCGGCGAGCCGGCTCTCGATCTGGAGTCCCTTGATCTCGTGCAGCGATTGCATGAGGTGCTTCAGGTGCATGCTCATCGAGGCGAGCATGTGCAAAGCCAGTTCGGGGTTTTGACGAATCAGGTCGCGAAAATGATTCTTGCCGATGCGGATCACCTGCGAGGCTTCCAGCGCCATGGCGTTGGCCGGATAACGCTCGGCGCTGGCGAGCACCACCTCGGCGAAACTCTCCGGAGGGCTGAATACGCAAATGATCTGTTCACGGCCATCGGGCGTGAGGCGAAAGATGCTGATCCGCCCGCTTTGGAGAACGAAAAAACCGTCTGCCTTTTCTCCTTCGTGAAACAGGATCTCGCCCTTTTGCAGCGTTTTGATGGAGCAGCCTTCGGCCACTGCGGCGAGATTGGCGGGCGCCAGGTCGGCGAACATCCGGCTCTGCCTGAGCGTGGCGATCAACGCGGTCAAGCGATGCGGACTGGCGGTTGCGGAACGGGGAGTAGCCGGGTTGTTCATGGAAGCGGGCTTTCCGATCAGTCTTTGATTTCAGGCATGGAACAGGCGGGACTCGAAAATTTGGATGAGGGAAGCGCTATCACCGAGGCCGGAGGCGGATGGCCGGGCGACGCGGACGCGGACTCTTGAATCAAGGCGGCCAGCACCGAGCGATGGCATCGGGAGGCATCCTCGCAAAAACATCCGAGATTGATGCGCGTGCGCGCCGCCTGGGCCGCGAGCAGGCGAATGACCTGTGCCGGCGCGCCCTCTTTCATCTCCTTGCGATAACGGGAGGCAAATGTCTCGTGGTCGATGCTTCCCTTCCGGTAGGCGGCCACCAGTTCGCGGCTTGGAGCCAGAAGCGGCAGCCATACATCAAAATAGCCCCGCGCGGCATAGTCTTCACGACGGATGTTTCTGGGCAGAAACCGGGCCACGCCAAGGGCGAGCCCGGGCAGGCCGCCGGCATCTCCATAGCGATAGGTGTGCAGCTTCAGTTGCATCGGAAATCATGCGCCTTCGGACATTTGCTCCGCCGCGCGGTGAAGCAGCCGGGCAAGCCGCGGCCCCGTCGAGTGCAACTCGGCGCGATGGATGCGGTAGAGTTTTTCCAGAATCCACAGCCCCTTGGCCGTGAGCGAGACCTGCACGCGCCGCCGGTCTTCCTGCGATGGCAAACGACGCACGAGCCGGAGCGCTTCCATGCGATCCGTGAGTCCGACCGCGCTATGGTGGGCGATCTGCATCTGCTCGGCCAGTTCGCTGATCGTCACCCAATCCCTGCCCGGAAAACCCTGGATGGAGAGAAGCGCCTGATATTGTTGCGGGGTGAGCCCGTGGCTGACCGCGGCCGCCTCGCTGAAACCGAGAAACTTGCGCAGCATGTAGCGGAATTCCGAAAGCAGCTCATAATCGGCCTTGCCGAGTCCGGCGCCGGTCGGGGAGAAATTCATGGAAATATCGTTTTACGATATTTCCATGCCCGCGCAAGCCGGATTTTCCCTGCCCCGCGAAGAAGAGAAACTCGTCCCCCTGTTCTTCTCCGGCGGCCGCTTCAGTTGTCCAGTCGCCGGCGCGCGCCGAGCCAGGCGGCGGCAAGGGCGAGCGCGGACCAGGCGGCAGTCAACGCGGCGAACCACCCGGCGGCGTGCTTCACCCACCAACCGGCGAGCCCGTTGTTCTGGAGGCCGCTGAAGGCGGCGCGCTCCACGGCAAAGAGCACCGTGACGCGAAAGGCATCGAGCGGATTGAGCATGAGCGGCAGCACCCACAGGCCGGGATGATTTTGCATGAACGGCGCGCCGGCCAAGGCGAGCAGCAGGAGGTCGGCGCCAAAAAGGAGCACGAGCCAGGCGGCCAGCGCGGCGATCAGCCCGCGCACGCTGTCGCGTATCCAAAATCCTATGACAAGGCCGGCCAGCGCGCAGACCACGCTCACGCCCGCGGCGCCGGCGGCGGTGAGGAGCAGTTCGGGCGAGCCGGCCCCGGCGAGGACGGACGGGAGCGCGAGCAGGCCGGCGAAGGCGGCGGCGAGGAGGGCGAGCATGGCGGCCTTGCCGGCCAGCCACGGACCGATGCCGGCGGGTTGCGCGAGGAGCCAGGAAAACTCGTCGGCCTCGGCCTGGGCGGAGCTGAGGCCGAGCAGGAGCGCGGAGAGCGAAATGGCATAGAGCACCGCGTGCAGCAGCCACCACGCCGCGCCACGCGCAAGGGCGTCGCCGGGAGTGAGAAGCGGGAGCAGGCCGGCGGCGAGAACGAGCAGCAGATGCGCGTGGAGGAAACGGTTGAGCCGGTGGCTGAGCCATTCGCGCCCGGCGGCGGCGCGGGCGACCTGGGCAAAGGCGGGAAAAGGAGGCGCGGCGGGTGTCATGGAAAACGAATTCAGGCGTGCGGTGCGGAAGCGGAAACAGGCAGGGATGGAACCGGCGCCAGAGTCCCATCGGATGCGTGCGCGGGGAGAGGCTGCGCCGGGAACAGATGACGGTGGAAGGCGCGGTAGTGGCGGCGGAGTTCGCCGGGCGGCACTTCGCCGCCGGAACGTCCGCCGGCGAGAAGCACGCAGCGGTCGATGCGGCCCTCCCATTCGCCGAGCAGGTGTGTGGCCATGAGAATGGTGCGGCCGCGGCGGGCTTCACCGGTGAGAAAATCCTGCAGGGCCTCGCGCCATTCGGGATCGAGGTGGAGGCCGGGTTCGTCGAGCAGGAGCACGGGCGCGTCGGCGAGGGCAAAGACAGCGAGGGCGAGCCGCTGGCGAAGGCCGCCGGAGAGATTTCCGGTGGGCACGTCCGAAAAGTCGGCGAGCCCCCAGGCATCGAGCGCGGCGGGCACGGCGCGGAGGAGGCGTCCGCGCAGGCGGGCATGGAAGGCGGCGACTTGCGCGACGGTAAGCCTCGGGTGAAAGCTGGGGGACTGCGGCAGCCAGGAAAGGCAGGCCAGGGCCAGGCGGCGCGAGCGTTGCAGGTCGTGGCCGGCGATGCGGATGGAGCCGGCATCGGGCGCGCTCAGGCCGGCGAGGAGGCGGAGCGTGGTGGTTTTGCCCGCGCCGTTGGCGCCGATGAGGAGCGTGATGGCGCCGGGTTCGGCGGCAAAATCGAGGCCGCGGAGCACGCGGCGCGAGCCGAAGGATTTGGTGAGTCCGAGCGTATGGATCATGGCGCGGCGGGTGCGGGCGTGGAGAGAAGCGGCGGCGGCGCGGCGGTGAGCGGAGCGGGGTCGGTGATGCCGCTGACGCCGGGCAGCGCGAGGCGGCCGTGGATGAGGCGGAGCAGGCGCTCGCCGGGACTGGCGGAGAGGAGGCCGATGGCGGGAAAGCGACGCCGCCACGGGCCGAAAAGATCGGGTTCGCGGTGAGGGAGATCGGCGACGCCGTCGCGGTCCAGGTCGAGGGCGAGCGCGCCTTCCCAGCGGTTGCCGCGGCCGTTCGCGGCCCAGGTGTTGGCGGCGTTGCGCCCGCTGGTCTCGACCGGGTGGATGTTGCCGGAAAACGTGTTTTCGGAAAACACGGTGCCACGGGTGCTGTCGTTGACGCGGAGGCCGACGTGGTTGTTGAGGATGCGGTTGGCGCGAATGGTGTTCTCGTTGGAATTTTCCAGATAAAAGCCGAGGGTATTGCCCTCGATCAGGTTGTCCTCCACGAGCGTGTCGTCCACCGACTGGAAGAGCAGCCCGTAGGCGCGGTGGCTGCGGTTGGCGGCGAAGCGGTTGGCGCGCAGCACCAGGCCCTTCGAATACATCAGGGCGGAGCCGGCGGCGTTCCCCGTGAACAGGTTTCCCTCGAATGTATTGCCGTCCGAATACATGTAGTGCAGTCCGTAGCGCACGCCGGTGATGGTGTTGTGGCGCACCTGCGTGTCGTCGGTGAAGGAAAAATAGATGCCGTCGCGGGTGCCGCTGATGGTGTTGCCGCCGATGAGGTGGCCCGCGGAGTTCCAGAGATGGATGCCGTTGCCGCGGCGGTCCTGGACGGATTCGATTTCGCAGAGTTCGGATTCGCCGGGCCTGAGGCCGGCGGCGAGCGGGTCGGCGATGGCGGCGGCGAGGGCGCCGTCGCCGAGGATGACATTGTCTTCGATGCGGCAGCCGGCGGCCTTGCGCACGTAGATGCCGTGGAGGCTGTCGAGGATGCGGTTGCCGTGGATGAACGCACGCGGCGCGGAGATGTGGATGGCGGCGTGGTCGGCCGAGAGGTCGCGTCCGGAGCCGCGCAGGGTGAAGCCGGCCAGCTCGACATCGGGCGCGCGGATCGCGACGACATGGGTGCGGCGGTCGCCGCGGAGGATGACGGGAGAACCGGAAGGCGAGGCGAGGAGGCGGAGCGGTTTTTCGATGACGAACGGGCCATCGTAATCGCCGGGCGGCACAAGGAGCGTCTCGCCGGGTGCGGCGGCCCGGATGCGGTCGCGGAGCGCGTCGCCGGGAGACGGGGACGCCGCGCCGAAGGCGGAATGGGCCGCGCCCGCGGCGAGGGCGGCGAGCACGGCGCAAAACAGATGGCGACGCGGGGCGGTCATGATTCGGGCAGGGTTTCCCCGCGGGAGCACCACATGGCGGCGGCGACCAGCACCGGCACGAGCGCGAGGCAAAGCGCGCCGGATTGCGGGAGGCTGGTCTGGATGAAATTGGCGATTTTCTGGCTGCCGAACATGACCGGCGTGAAGGGCTCGATGGTCATGGGCGCGCGAGGGTCGAGCTGGTGGCCGTAATTGTAGAGCCGCAGGTAGAAATTGCCGAGCGAGAAGGCGGTGAAGTAAACGAAGAGCACGCCGAGATCGACGAGGCTCTGCATGCGGCCGATGAACGCGGCGCGGAGCGCGAGCAGCCCGAAAACGCCGAAGGCAAAGGGCAGCCAGGTCATTTCCGCGAAGTCGGCCTGCGCGAGCGGCTTCATGCCGATGTAGTGGTTGAGCGTGTTGATCTCGTGGAGGTCCTGGCCGCCGTTGCCGCCGACGAGCTTGTGCGCGTAGATGCGCAGGGCGAGGCCCTCGCGGTATTGCGGGGCCACGAGATGGATTTTCCAGAGCGGAAGAAACACCGCCCCCACCAGCGCCGCGGCCGCCGCGAGGAGGAGCAGCCGCGAGGCCAGGCCGAGCGGGCGGCGCAGGAAGCGATACTGGCGCGAGAAGAGCGTTTTGATCATGGCGAGCGGCGGCGAGCGCGGCGCCGCGACGGATCACGACTTCGGTTTTACGGCGAGGTAGCCCTGCATCTCCTGGTGGAGCGCCGAGCAGAAGTTGGTGCAGTAGAAGGGAAACACACCGGGCTTTTTTATCTTGAGCCGGAGGGTCTTGGTCTCGCCCGGATCGAAGATCACGTTGACGTTCTGCTCCGCGATCGCGAGGCCGTGGATCATGTCGGTGGTCTGCTCGACGTTGGTTACGTGAATGACGAGTTCGTCGCCCTCGTTGACGTCGATGCGGTCGGGAATGAAGCGGCTGCGGATGGCCACCATCTTCACCTCGACGGTGTTGCCGCGGCGCGTGATGGAGGCGTCCTTCGCATCCCAGATGGCGTGCGGATGCGCGCTTCCGGCCTTGGGATAGACCTCGATGGGCTTGATGGCGTCGGCCTTGAGAATCTGCGCGAAGTGCGGCTCGGGCTCGGTGAAGGCCTCGTAGAGCATTTCCATCTTTTCGCCGGTGATGTCGATGAGCTGGCTCGATTCGGGCTGGGCCGGGCCGACGGAGAGGTGGCGGCCCTTGGAGAGCTTGTTCATCGCGACGAGATACTTGCCGTAGGGCTCCTTCGTGTCGCTGCCGCCGACCACGAGGTGGCCGATGTTGTAGTGCACGTCGATCTTGTCGAGGATCACCTTGTTGAGGTCGGCCTTCTCTTCGGCAGTCCAAGGAGGGAGTTTCCACTTGGCGACGGCGGATTCGATGTAGAGCGAGGTGTAGGCGTTGCCCTTGCCGTCATACTGGGTGTGGAGCGGGCCGAGGCCGACGGGGATCTCGCCCTCGAGCACGCTTTCGTAGCGGATCACCGGCACGCCGCGCACCTCCCCGGTGAAGTCCTTCCGGTCGATGGCGGCCTTGATTTTTTCGAAATCGAACACGGAGACCACGGGCTGGAGCTTGCCGCTGGCGGCGATCCAGCGGCCGGAAGGGTCGGTGTCGATGCCGTGCGGCGACTTGGGCACGGGCAGGAAGTAGAGCACGCCGGGAACCTTGGCGGGGGCGATCACCGGCACGCCGTCGAGCGTGGTCGCGAGGCCGTCGCGCACGGCCTGCCCGGCGGCGCGCCAGTTGACGACGGCGGCGTAGTCGCGGTCGCCCTGGGTGGAGGTGGCCTCGAGGGTCTCGTGGGCCATCTCGCTGTTGTAGGAGGTCCAGAAGGCCCAGCCGCTGCTGGGGCCCTTGCCGGTGGAGCCCAAGTCCCAGTTGAAGGGAGGCGTGAGAATCTGCCAGCCGACGCTCATGGTGCCGTCGGAGGGATCGACCTTGATGCCGCTGACCATGCCGTTGAATTCTTTTTCGTAGTCGGCGGGATCGGCGTGGCGGCCCTTGGGGAGGGGCACGGAGAAACGCGAAGCCACGAGCACGTATTCGGTGTTCTCGGTGACGAAGGACGAGCCGTGGTTGCCGCTGGAGTTCGGGATGGGGCCGAGGATCTGGCGGGTCTTGAAGTCGCGCAGGTCGATGCGGGCGACGCGGTTGTTGGCGTTGTCGTTGACGAAGAGCCAGCGTCCGTCGTAGAGGCCGTCGGCCTGCGAGAGCGCGGGATGGTGGACGTCGCCCCAAGCGTAGTCGCCGAGCAGGGCCTTGGTCTCCTCGTCGAAACCGTATCCTGTTCCCGGATACGGAGAGAACACCGGGATGGTGGAGATGTGGCGCATCGAGGGGAGACCGGCGACGAAGACCTGGCCGGAGTGCCCGCCGGAGTAGAACAGGTAATACTCATCCTTCTCGCCCGGGGCGACCCAGGTGCGGGCGGCAGCGGAACCGGGCGCGCCGGATTTGCCGGATGAGGACGAGGAGGCGCCGGGGGGATTGCAGCCCGAGAGCAGGAGCGCCGGGACGAGCGCGGCGGCGAGGGCAGCCGGGCCGGGGCGAGACATGAAAGGGGGAAGGTGTGTTTTCATGGAAGGAGAAGAGCATGAGTGAAGGGGCGGAGAGCGGACGCAGGCGCGGCGGTTATTCGACGATGAGTTCGCCTTTCATGCCGACCTGGAAGTGCCCGGGGAAGGAACAGACAAACGGGTAGCGCCCGGACCGGACGGGGGTCTTGAAGGTGACGGTGTCGCTTTCGCCGGGGCCGAGGAGCTTGGTGGAGGCGAGGATGTGGCTTTTGTATTTGGCCGGCACGTAGTCGGTCTTCACGGCCTGGGCGGCATCGTTGACGAAGGTGGCGGGATCGAGGCCGGGGGCGAGGACGACGAAGTTGTGCCCCATGGAAAACTTCGGCATGGTGCCGACGTTTTTGAGCGTGATGGAAAGCGTCTCGCCGGGTTTGGCGCGGATTTCCGTGAGGCTGAACTTCATCGAGTCGCTGCCGGTGATTTCGACGGGGCGTCCGGTGGCGGGCGCGGAAGCGGCGGAGGCGGTCTTGCCGGAATCGGGAGGATTGGAAGAGGGGCCGCAGCCGGCGAGGAGCAGCAGAACCGCGCCGGCGGCCGCGACGGAAGCAAGGCGGGAGAGGTGGGTGATGGTTTTCATGAACGCGACGATTCTAGGACAGCGGGAGGCGGGATGCCTTGATATGCATCAAGCGGAGCGCATATGCGTGCCAGTTCATGGGGAAGGCTCCTCGGCGCGGATGCGGGCGACGGTCTCGACGGAAACCGCCGGGCCGTTGTTGTCCCAGGCCTGGAGCACCCAAGTGAGCACGTCCGCGGCGTCGGCGTCGGAGAGCGGCAGCGGCGGCATGGCGCTGTTGTATTCCGCGCCGTTGACGGTGACCGGACCGGAGAGGCCGCGCAGGACGATGCGCACGGCGCGCACGGGATCGGACAGCAGGTAATCGGAACCGGCGAGCGGAGGGAAGACCCCGGGCATGCCGCGTCCGTCGGGCTGGTGACAGGCGGCGCAGGTCTGCGCGAAGATGCGCTTGCCGCGCAGCAACGGGTCGGCCGGAAGGGGCGCTTCGTTTGCGGCGACGGCAGGTGCGGGAGGATAAAGATGCCGTTGCAGCACCACCGCGGGAACCCATGCGAACAGCGCCACCGGAATGACAAGCAGCCCCAGGGTCAGGCGGGTGAGAAAAGGCATGCGAGGAGAGGCAACTGCGGGCATGGGAGCAGTCTGGCAGAGGCCGCGACGATGCGCATTGACGCACATCAAGGAAAAATCCGCCGGTCGCTGGCATACTGGGCATCATGTCCACCCGATTCCTTTTTTTCCTTTTCGCCGGATTGCCGGTGTGCGCATGGGCGCTGTTGTCCGGGTCCGGCACGCTGTTTGCCGCGCGCGAAAAAGAACGCGAGCGCGTGTTCGATGTCACGGGTATCGTCCGCGCCAGGCTCGATGACGGACAACTGGTCATCGCCCACGACGAAATCCCCGGCTACATGGGGGCGATGACGATGGCGTTCACTCCGGCCGGTCCGGAGGAGGCGGCCGGAGTGGCGGTGAACGACCGCGTGCGGTTTCGCCTGCGGGTGAACGGCGGGCGGTCGCGGGCGGAAGCGTTTGTCGTGACCGGACGCGCCGCCGCACCGGGGAAGCCGGCAACCTCGTCGCAAGGCGGCGCGCGGCGCGGGCGGCTGCGCGAGGGCGATGCCGTGCCGGCATTTTCGCTGTTCGACGAACGCGGGCAGCCTCTCACGGCGGAGGCGCTGCGGGGGCGCCTCACTATCGTGACGTTTATTTTTACGCGGTGCCCGGTGCCGGAATATTGCCCGGCGATCTCGCGCAAATTCGACCAGCTCCAGCCGGCGGTGCGGAAAGGATTGCCGGCGGAATCCGCCGCGAAGGTGCGCCTGCTGTCCATCACGCTCGATCCGGAATTTGACCGGCCCGACATCCTGAAAGCCTACGGCGAGGCGATGGGCGCGGACCCGGCGATCTGGAATTTCGCCACGGGTGAAAAGGCGGAAATCGACGCACTGGTGAAGGCGTTTGCCGTGTATCGGGAAAACAACGGCGTGACGCTCGACCACACGCTGGCCACGGCGCTGATCGGGCCGGACGGCAGGGTGGCGGACATCTGGCGCGGCAACGGCTGGACGGTGGACGAGGTCATCGCGAGCTTGAGAAAAGCGGCGAACGTCACGGGGCGTTGATGTGCATCAATGCGCCCTGCCCGATTGTCCGCCAGAATACGGCCATGCGTTTCGCCTCCGGCCTGCGCGCAGGCCGGGCGGAGCCAATGCCGCCTTCGAATAAACCGGCCTTTTTTGCCATACCATGAGCGATCCAACACAAACCAACAGCAACACCGACGACACCACCGCCACGGCGGACCTGACGCGCTTCGACGTGCGCAGCATTCCCTGCCGCGTGAAACACGCGCAGATTTTCAAGCGCTGGTCCGATCTGCCGGTCGGCGAGTATTTCGTGCTCGTGAACGATCACGATCCCGTGCCGCTCTACTACCAGTTCGCGGCGCAGTTTCCCGGCGCTTTTTCCTGGGAATACCTCGTGACGGAGCAGGACGAGTTTCAGGTGAAAATCACCCGGCTGGCCCCCTCGCCTGCCGGCTCGGTGATCCCGCCGCCGCCGGGCGCGCCGGTCTGCTCGCACGACCGGGAGGACGATCACGCCGCCGGGGCGGCGGAGACCGCGCTTGTCGTGGATGCCCGCGGCCTGGAGCCGCCTGAGCCGATGATGCGAATCCTGGAGGCGGTCGAATCGCTCGCACCGGGCGCGGAGCTGGCGGCACTCACCGATCGCCAGCCCATTCATCTGTATCCTGAATTGGATACAAGAGGAGTGGCGCACACGAGCGAACAGCAGCAGGACGGAAGCTGGCGGACGACGCTCCGGCGCTTGTGACGCGGACGGACCGGCCATGGCCATGACCGCAGCACCGGCATCCGCCTCCGTGTCCTCCCCTGCCCCGCCGATGACGGCGGCGGCGCGGCGTCCCGCGTCTCCAAGCGTGCCGCTTGTGGGAGGGGCGCGGCTGCCGCTGGCCTTCATCGCGTGCGGGCTGGCGGCGTTTGCCATCGAGGCGGGCTGGCTGGCCATCGAGCCGTCGTTGCTGTCGCTGCCTTACCTGCATCCCCGGCTGGTGGCCCTCGTGCATGTGTGGCTGCCCGGTTTCCTGCTGAGCATTTCCATCGGCGCGTTGTATCAACTGATGCCCGTGGTGCTGGGCGCGCCACTGCGAGTGGCTGCGCGGTGGCTGTGGTGGCACCTGGGCCTGCATGCCGTCGGTATGACGGGGCTCGCGGGAGGGTTCATGCGCGCGCAATTCGGCTGGGTGGCGGCGGGCGGCGGTCTGGTCGCGATCGGCGTCGGCATCATGATCGTCGCGGTGTGGCGGACGTTTTTCGCCGCCTCCAGGCGGGACGCGGCGGCGTGGAGCTTTCCGCTCGCGGCGAGCTGGCTGGGGGCAACGGTGCTGCTCGGCGTGACGCTCGCGCTGGCGCGCCGCTGGTCCTGGGCGTCGCTGCCGGTGCCGGTCACGGACCTGCTGCGGGCGCACGCGCATCTCGGGCTGGCTGGATTTTTCCTGACCCTGTTGCAGGGAACGACATTTCAACTCGTGCCGATGTTCACGATGGGCGAAGTGCGGCGACCGCGTTTCGTGTGGGCGGGGTTGCTGGCGACGCAGGCCGGTCTGCTGCTGCTGGCCCCCGGGCTGGCGTGGCGGATGGAATGCCTCGGGCGCCTCGGCGCGCTGGTGCTGGCAGGCGGGATGGCCTGCTCCGGTCTGGCGCTGCGGGCGACGCTGGCTTCGCGAAAACGACGCGTGCTGGAGCCAGGCATCCGCGCCTTCGTGACCGGAGCGGGGTTGCTGGCCGCGGCCGCGATGGGGGGCGTCGCGCTGGTTTTCCTGCCGGGCGGAACGGAATGGACAATGCGCGCGATTTCGGCCTACGGGGTTCTGGCCATCATCGGCGGCCTCGGCTTTACGGTCCTCGGCATGTTGTGCAAGATCGTGCCTTTTCTTGTATGGATGCGCGTCTACGGGCCGCGCGTGGGCAGGCAGCCGGTGCCGGTGGCCACATCGCTTTCCTCCCGAAAATGCGAAAAAGGCTGGCATGCCGCGCACCTCGCCGGCGTCGTGCTGCTCGTGGCCGGCGTGCTCGCCGGCTCGCCGCCCGTGGTGATGGCCGGAGGGCTGGCGCTGGCGGCGGGCGCCGGGTTGTTTCTCGCCAGCATCCTGCGCGTGATCATCCACCTGTGGCGGCCGCAAATGCCCGCGACCGCGGCCGTGCGCATGCCTGTTTCCCTTTCGTAGTGTTTCGGTGATTTTATGAATCCGTCCTCCATCAATCCCTTGCCTGAACCGACACCCGCGTCATCGTCCGCATCAGTCCCGGTCCCGCGACCGCTCGCCGATGCGCTGCGCGACGCTTTCCGGAGTGTGTATGACCCCGAATTCGGCGTGAGCGTCGAGGATCTTGGCCTGATCTACGACATCCGCGTGGATTCCGGCGGGCGGGCCATGATCGAAATGACGCTCACTTCCATGTATTGCCCGGCGGGTGAAGTGATTCTGGCCGGAGTGCAGGCCGCCGCCAGAGCCGTGCCGGGAGTGACAGATGTCGAAGTATCGCTGGTGTGGACTCCGGCTTGGACCCCCGACCGCCTGAGTGCCGAGGCGCGACGCCAGCTTGGGTGGGGCGGAACATCCCTCCAAGGATAACGGCGGATAAAGGGGCACTCCTGTCCGGCAAGCGTCCGCCCATCGCCGTCAGTGCGCTGGCGTTGTCCGATCGGCGTCTGCCGATTCCAAGTGTTCGTTCGAGCAGGCGGGCGCGGACCAACCGCTGCCCAGTTGTCCGGCGCCACTTTTGCCCAATCCGTGGATAAGACGCGGCCGGATGGTGCATCCTTTGGACAAAGGAACAGGCAAATGGAAATGCCTCTCCCTCTCACGGAGCATCCTCCTTACGGTGACAACGGCAAAAAGCATTCTTCCCTGAGTCCTGTTCAGCGATCAACGAAAGCCATTTGTCCATTTATGGAGGATTTCGACGACCGGGTCGTTTCTTTTCTTTCACTGCCAAAACCACCGTATCCAAGAACCTCCACTTCAATAATGGATGGCATAACCTGGCGCACCGGCTCGCGGCGCGCCTGCGTGGCCGCATTCATCGCGCCCGCCACCGCCGCGCCCGCCGTGTTGGAGGCGGCCGTGATCGCGCCGAGGTTCGGCATCACGGCGGCCGGGAGTCCCGCGGCGCTGCCTTTCACCTGGATGTTGGCGGCATTGAGAATCTGGAGCGCAGCGATGTTGATGTTGCCCGACACCCGGATGCCCGCCTCGCCCGCGTCGATCGTGCCGAGCGGCGCGATCAGGTCGATGTCGCCCGGCGGCACCTCCGGAATCGGGTTCAGCGTCGCGATGCCCGCGCCCGAACTCGGCACCGTCGGCGATAACGTCACGTTGCCGTAGTTATCGTAAACCCGCTTCGGCGGCGTGTAAATGACCGTGGTCTTCGAGCCTCGGCCGGCGTTGATGTCGCCCTCCGCCGACCAGGCCAGGATGTCGCCGCCAAAGGTCGTCATGATGCGCGAGAGGCCGAGCAGGATGCTGCCCTGGCTGTAGAGCTGGATGTCGCCCTCCCCTTGCGTGACCACACCCGCCGTCGCGGGGGGCACCTGGCCCTCCACCCCGATCAGGATCTGCCCGGCCGGCGCCAGCACCTGGATGCCGCCGCCAAAGAGCGTGCGGATGCCCGACGCGCCAAACATCGTGATGTCGCCGCCGCGTGCGATTTCATGCCCGTCCGCATCCGCATCGGGGAACAACGTCGCAATCATCTGGCGGCTTCGCAAATAGGAGCCGAAGCGGCGGCTGTCGGGATCGTTGTATTCGCGGCCGCCTGCGCGCACTTCGGCGAAATAAACCCCGCGCAGGAAAACCCGCTGCTGCTCGGGCGCCAGCGCCTCGAAATACGCCCGCGCGTCCTCGCTGCCAGCGGCTTCGTAGCCATAGCGCTCCTTCAGCCACTCGATCAGATCCCCGTCGTAAACCTTGACCACCTTGCCCGGCTGGTCGGCCAGCGGGAAACCGGCGTTGGCCTGGTTGGCCGGGTTCAGGTAGAGCGCCGCCAAGGCCGCGAAGTCGGGCCCGGTCGCGCCCGCGCCGGCCTGCATCACGATGTCCGCACCGCGGCGGTTGTCGCCGGGGACCACGGCGCCCAGACTGGTGAGACCGCCCTGGTTGCCCTGATACAGGTTGCGTCCGGCGATGATTTCCAGCGCGCCGGGGCCGGCCATCTCCGTGTTGACATAAAAGATGTCCCGCCCCGCCGAAAGCAGCGACACGTCGGTGGCGTTGGCGTTCATGATCAGGTTGGGGACGCTGCCATAGCCAAATTGCCCGCCGAAGCTCACAATGTCGCGCCCGGCCAGGATTTGCGCAGACTTCGCGGCGATGATCCTGTTTTCGATGGTGCTGGTGGCGTGCTGGCCGAATATGAGGCTCACGATGTCGCCGTTGACGGCGTAGAAGCGCATCGGATCGGGGTCGCCGGCGTGCAGGCTGGTGGCGGGCGCGTCCACCTGAAACGCGAAGTAGCCCAGGCTCGCGGAGCGCTGGGTCGGGCCGCCTTCATACTGCGGGGCGCTCACGTTGATGTGGGTGTTGGTGGCCAGGAAGGTGTTGACGATGCTGTTGTCCGAGGCGCCCGGCGTCACCAGGATGAAGGCCGCATGGAAGGGGTTGGGGATAAAATCCAGCCCGTCGTTCGCGCCGGACATCACGATGCGGGCGGGAGCCTGGAGCGCGCCGGCATAAATCGAATCCATCGCCAGCAATTCCAACTGGCCGGTGGCGGAGGGCGCCAGTCCGAAGGTCAGCGGCGAGTTGGACTGCCGGCTGCCGTAGTAGATGCTGCCGGCGGCCGCCGTGGCGTAAAATTCCGCCGGCATCATGATGTAAGGATTGCCCGGCACGGAGCGGTTTCCGTTGAGGTTGCCGCCTTCGAAAAACGGCGTGAGGTTGCCGCCCGCGGAGAAGAGCGAAATCGAGGTTTCGGGCGTCCACAGCGAGAACCAGGTGCGGACGGCGCCCGTTTTCGTGGGGTCGGAGAGCAGCGTCCCCGGGAAACTGTAAACATCAGCCCCGTTGCCGATGTTGCCACGCAACATGCCGGGGTCGCCGACGCCGCCGAGCACGACATCGCCGCGCGTGCGGAAGGAGACCGCGCCATCGCCGGGCACGATCACCGGGCCGCCGAGCAGGGACTGGGGCGAGGATGAGTTGCCCGCCTGGTAGAGACCGCCCGCCCGGTAAAGGTCCGTCGCGCGCGGGTCGTTGCTGGACTTGCGCCCGTAGGCCAGGTCGATGCGGCCGATCGAGCCGGCGGTGACATCGATGCCGCCGCGCAGGTTGACGAAGGTGCCGCCGTTTTGTTCGTTCGCCACCAGAAAGGTTGTCATGGGAGCCGGGTTGAGCCGCCCGCCGATTTTGATGTCGATGTCGCCGCCGCCGGTCTGCACCAGTTCACCGCCGGTCACGCTGCCGCCGTTTGTCGTCACCGAGGTCACCCGTCCGGTCGAACCCACCGCGACGATCAGGGCGGTGCTGGTATCCAGCGATGCCTGATAATCGTTGGTGGCCGGCAGGATGCTGCCCGCGTCGCCGCCGGTCCGGATCGTGATGTTGCCGCCGCCCAGCGCGCCGAAGCCGTTGAAGCCGACGACGCTGACCGTGGTCTGCGGGTAGCCGGGGGTCGTGATGAAGGTGCCGAAGTTGATGCCCCAAGCTGTGCTCTGGCCGAGCAAATCGCCGCCCTGCCGCCATAACCAGTCGTTCACGGCAAAGTTGGCGACCCCGCCGCCGGTGCCCATGCTCTTTTTAAACGTGTTGCCCGTCAGCCGGCCTTGCACGGCGACAAACAAATCGCCGCCGTGGTCGGGATACCAGACTGCCCGGTCGTTGAGCCCGGCCTCGTAGAGTTCGTTACCCGCGCCGAGCAAGGAGCCATTGGCCCGCACGCGCGGCAGGCGGAAGGCATCGTTGCCCTCGGGCAGTTCGGTGTCGGTGCCCGCGGTGTAGATGCCGAAAGGCGAGTTTTGCGCGAAGTCGCCGCCCGCGAGGAGGTCGAGGCTGCCGATGCCGGTGCGGAGCACGCTGAAAATCGACACTTTTGAGGAGGAACTGGCGCGGGCGTCGTCCAGCGTCAGGTTACCTGCACCGGCCAGCAGTCCGGCGGACCGCAGGCCGCGCGCATCGGCGGAGGCGAGGTCGGCGCCGCTCACCAGCCGAAGCGGGGCCGACTGGCTGCCGGCGGCGAGCATCGGGGCGACGGCCCAGAGCGGCTGGCGGAGGACCGAATACAGGTTCCCGGAACTGGAGGAGCCCGCCGGGAGGACGGCCCCGGCTGGCAGATTCACCGCAGTGTCCAGCGTGTAGCCGCCGGCGAAGACCAGCGGGTTGCCCGCCTGCCAGGTGGTGGCCTGAATGGTAAAATCAAAGGGCAGCGAGGCGCCTTGGCCAATGGTCGTGCCGTTTGGCAGCATCGTGCCGGCCGGGATCGTCGTGCCCGCGGCCCAGGTCCGGCCCGGCGTGACGATGTCTCCCGTCGCCACGAGGGCGGAGGCCAGCGTGTAGTCGGCGGCCAGCAGCACCGCTTGGGGAAGGACCCGACCCGCCTCCACTTTCGGCGGGGGCGAAAGCACGAGATCGGCGTAGCCGGGCGTGGCCGCGCTCAGGATCGTGCCGGCGTGGATGACCGCGCCGTCGCCCAGCGGATAATAGATATACGAACCCGGATAGAAAGACTGCCCATTGTAGTTCCAGTCATCCACCTGCCCGGCGACCACCCAGACCGGCTCCAGGAGTCCTCCCCAAGCGTTGAGGCCACCAAATTCATAGACCGGATACCCCGCTATCGGATTCATGGGCGGATGCAGGGTGATATCGTTTGGCACCGGCTGCCCGGCCTGCACCACCTGACCGGATGAAAGTGTTATGTCGATGGGGAGGACGGCTCCCGACGCGAGGAGGGAGCCGGCGGCCAGCGTCACATCTTCCGGCAGGGTGTAGTCGGCGGTCAGCTTGGCGCCGGCGGTCAGCAGGAGCGGGGAGTCGTCGGGCGTCGGTTTCGGGCCGCCGAAGCCGTCGGTGATACTGCCGTGGATGTCGAGGTCACTCGCGGCACGAATCACGAGCGAGAGGGCCTCGCCCGCGCCGTAGCGCGGGGAGACCGGATCGCGGTCGGCCTTCGGGCCGTAGCGGTAGCCGGAGAGGTCGAGGTCGCCGGCCACGGCCAGATTGCCGCCCGAGGTGTCGCCGCTGGTGATTTCCACGCCGGGGCGCAGGTGAAAGGCATCGCCGCGGGCGGTCAAGCCGGCGAGCCGGGCTTGCAGGGCGGTGTCGGCGAGGGCGTTGGCGTGGAAGAGCCGGTTGCGCGCGTCGATCTGGTCGAGGCCCACGCGTCCATCGGCTCCCACGGGGTTGCCGGCGGTGTCGGCGTTATCCTGCACGATAGTGCCATCGGCATCGGTGGGCGTGTAGGTCCAGAAGCCGTTGAGGGCGATGCTGGACGCGCCGCGAATGTCGAGGGGGCCGGCGGCTTGCACGTTGATGTCGCCGCCGGTCTCGCTGGCACGGCGGGCGTTGAGTTCGACGCGGCCGCGGGCCACACCGTCGGGAGAGGAGAGGTCGATGGCCGCGCCGGAATCGAGGCGCAGCCAGCCTTGCGCGGAGGTGAGCTCGACAGCGCCGCGGTTTTTCGCCTCGGCGGGCTGGCCGTAACTGTCCACCTGCAACACGGTGCCGTGGGTGTCGAGCAAGGCGGTGGAGGCGAGCGTGAGGTCGTCGCGGGCGGCGAGGCGGATGTTGCCGGGGCGCACGCCGGAGGCGTCGATGCGACCGTTGACGGTGAGGCTGCCGGCATCGACGGAGACGGTGACAGAGCGGGCCTTGAGGCCGTCGCCGATGACGAGGTCGCCCTGCCTGAAGTCGAAGGACCGGGCGGCGAAGAAGCCGGCGTCGGTGAGCCTGGCGTTGAGGGCGGCGAAGTCGGCGTCGAGCGTGGCGGCGGTATCGCCGATACGCCCGGCGCGCAGGTCGAAGGAGCCGCTGTCATAGCCCGCCCCCTCCCCCCCTCCCGTGCCGCGAAGCGCGCCGTCAAGGCGGACGAGCCCCTCCAGCGCGGAGAGCGTGAGCGCACCGGCATCCTCGCCGGGAGCCGAGACATCGATCACCGCGTCGGCATGCTGCACGATGTCGCCGTGGAGGCTCTCGATCACGACGTCGCCGCCCCAGAGCTGGCGGGTGACATCAAAGAAGGTGACGCTCCGGCCCGCGAGGTCGAGGCGAGCCTCGTCGTCGAGGGTGATGTCGTCCACCGCCGCCAGCGTCAGTTTGCCGCCGGGCAGGACGATGGCCGAGTCGATGAAGACGGAGCCGCCGTGCAGGCCGATTTCCGCGCCGAGGGAGGCAGGAGAGAGATCGCTGGCGGCGGTCCCGGCGGGGGGAGCGACGGAGAGCAGCCCGCCCGTGTAATAATGGATGTAGGAGCCCGGCTGGCCGGTGAGCAGCGGGGTGTTGAAGCGGAGCGAGCCGCCAGAGCCGGCGTAGGCCGCAGGGTCGAAGTCGGCGCCGGGGCTGGCGCCGGTTTGATAGACGGAGAGGGTGCCGCGCGCATTGGCGGTGACGCGGTCGGAGGCGTTGAAGTTGACCTCGGAGAAGCCGAGCATCAGGCGGTCGAACGTGAGGGCGGTGTTGGGCTGCGCGGGCGTGGGGTAGCCGAGCACGATGGTGTGGGCGTCGATGTCGAAGCGTCCGCTGCCGGGGCCGCCATCCATCACCGCGCCGGGGGTGGCGCTGTGCCAGGTCAATGTGCCGAAGCCGTCGGCGGTGGCCACGGTATTGCCGTTCCAGACGAAGGTATCGGTGGTGAGGCGGACGGAGTCGGCGTCGCCGCCGTAGCCGTAGATGGCGGGGCTGTTGAAGACGAGCTGGCCGAGGCGGGAGCGGCCCGTGGCCGGGTCGATGGTGTTGAGATCGACGGAGCCGAAGAAATTGATGGACTCGGTGGCGCCCAGCACGAGGTTTTCGACGGCGGGAATGCCGGCGGCGGAATTGCCGGCGAGAAGACGGTCGAGAACGGCCTGGTTGAGGTTCATGCCGGGCGGCAGCGCGCCGGCGGCGGCGAGCGCCTCGGCGGAGCCGATGTTGAAGGAGGGCACGGCGAGCGTGAGGTAGCGGGTGCCGAAGTTCTGGGTGCCCTCCATGCTCACGCCGCGTTCGGAGTAGAAGCCAATGCCGCCCTCGGAGTAGAGGGAGACGCCGTCGGCGATTTCAATGGAAGAGGTACCCATGCCGGTGGGCGTGCTGAAGGTGAGCAGGCCGTTGGAGACGGCCAGCATTGCCAGTCCACCGAACATCAGGCCGTTGGTTGAGTCGGGCGCGGCGATGCCACGACCCAGGGTGCTGATTTCGACGCCTTCCTGGAGGACGATTTTATTGTTTGCTGCAAGCATCACCTGCGAGGCCGCGAGCGTGACGCCGCTTTCCACCAGCAGGGTGTCGCCCATGGTGCCGGAGAGCGGATTGCCCATGCTGACACTGGTCTGATACAGGCGAGGCACGCCGCCGATGTAGAGATTGGGCGCGCCGATGGCGTTCAGTGTCGCGGCGGACACGGTGACGTGCGTGGCGTCGTTGACGGCGGCGCTTTCGGGACCGGTGATGATGAGATTGGCGGAACTGGTGCTGCCGAGCGCGAAGGAGCCGCCATAACCGCCCGCGGCGGCGGAGAAATCGACGAGTCCGTCAAAGACCAGGGCGCTGTTAGTCTCGCTGCCGGGCGCGGCGATCGGGGAGAAGATCAGCGTCTTGCCATCGGCCTCAAGCACGGGGCGGAGGTTGCCGAAGATGCCGGCCTTGGCCACCTGGAAGGCGGCAAAACTTTGCTCGTTGTAGTGCGACCAAGTGCGGAAAACGGAGCCGGGCGTGAGGGTGACTTGCGTGGGAAACGCGTCATGGATGCCGGTGTGGGCAAAGCCCTGCACGGCCTGCACGACCCAGGAGCCGTTGGGCAGCGCCGTCGCGCCGGCAAAAGGCTCGACCGTCCCGCCAAGCTCAATGCGGAAGGCGCCGGGGAGCAGGGCGTAGTTGGCGGGCAGCAGCGTGTAAACGCCGGCGGGCAGACCGGGCACGCCGGCGGGGATGGTGATCTGCCGCCCGACCTCGGGCACCGCGCCGGTCCAGGCTTTGGTGTAGCCGCCCGGCAGGGGGGCGGTGGCGACGCCGGGCACGATGGCGTAAACCGCGCCGCCGGGGTTGAGGGGATTGAGCAGAGTATCGACCGAACCGCCGCGACCGGTGACAAAAGCCGCACCGAGGAGCGCACCGCCGCCGGAAAGATCGAGCTGCGAGCCGGGCGCGCTGAAAAGGGAGGCGGCGGTGATGGCAATGGTGCCCTGGGTGTAGCCACTGATGAGATTGCCCGTCGGTGCCTCGGAGCCATTGAGCAGATAGGAAACGCCGTCCGCGGTGCCACCGTAGGGCATGAGCAGGCCGCGCGCGCTGATGGAGGTGATGCTCCCGTCCAGCAATTCCACGCGGTCAGGATACGCGCCGTAAAGGCCCATGCTGATGGAGCCCAGGGGAGCGCGGACGATGCCGCCTTGCAGGATGGTCTGCGCGCTCAGTTCGAGAGTTCCAAAGACCGAGTAAGGCAGGGCGGGCGCGTCCCCGCCGAGGCCGTGAATGGAGAGGACGGAATCCGCCCCGCCGGCGGTGAGCATACCGATGGCGCCGCTGGCCGGATAAATCTGCGCAGCCGTAAGGTCGAGGTCGCCGGAGGCTGTTACGGAACTGCTGAGCTGGCTGGTATTGGTGGCGACGGGCAAGGTGCCGGGCCGCAGGCGCAGGTCGCCCCGGCTTTCGATGCGGGTGAGGTCGTAGCGGGTGCGCACGTCGTTGAGGACCTCCACGAAGTCGCCCCTGACGGTGATAACGCCGCCGGGAGCCCAGTCGGGAACGATGGAGGGGGCGAACCAAGTCTGGGCGGAGGTGGTATCGCGCAGCACCGTGTAGCCATCGAGAAGCACGTGGGGCGCGTCGAGCATGACTTCGGCGCCCGCGGTGGTGTTGACCAGCGGGCCTTGCGAGAGCGTGAGGCTGCGGCCCGCGCGCAGGACGACGTCGCCGTCGAAGACGATGCCGTTGCGGCCCCAGAGCGAGACGGTGTCGAAGCCGCCGCGATTGATTTGTTCCGAAGCAATGCGGGACTGGCCGATGATCATGGCGTCATCCCGTTCCCCGGCGGCCAGTCCGGAGGCCAGCGCGGAGGGCGCATAGTCCTGCCCGATGGTGAGGACGCGGCCCGCCATGAGTTCCGCCGCCATCAGTTCCGGCGGCGTATTGATATAAACGGGCGACTCCAGAACTATGGACAGGAGACCGCCGGCGGCGCCCTCGCCACCCGCCGCGGCGCGCAAGGCCGGGGCATAGCCGCCATCGGGGAGGAGCGCATCGTCCACGAAAATGCCGCTGAGGGAGGAGAGCGTGATGGAGCCGCCATCGCTGGAAACGCGCCGCGTGGCGCCGCGCTCGCCGAGGGGAAGGTCAAAAACCGCGCTGGCGCCGGAGGCGTCGAGGCGCGCGCCGGGCCGGATGATGACCCAGGCCTCGGTGGAATTGAATCCGTTGGTGGTGCGGCTCGGCCCGCCGGCGCCGCCGAGGACAATCGAGCCGCCGTCCGTCACGCTGCCGTAGGCGCGGCCCAGGGCGTCGGTCGCGGTGTCGGCGCGGCCGGATACGTCGAGCACGGCTTCGCCGCCGATCCAGACGGAGATGCCGCCCGGCCCGGTGTAGGTGTTGTTGTAAGTATTCGGAGCGCGCGGAGGCATGATGAGGCTGCGCGGGTTGATGATGGCGATTCCACCGCCCTGCGCCGTGATGGAGCCTTCGACGGTGATCTGGCCCTCGCTGGAAATTTTGACCTGCCGGCCCGGATCGACCGTAATGGCCGCGCCCTGGCCGACAACGATCGCGCCGTAGGAAAAGGAATTGACCGGCGCCCCCGCCACCGCGCCCTGGCTGGTCGCGAGGGTGAGGTCCGCGCCGGCGCGCCGGGTCAGCGTGCGCTTGGCGGGGTCGGCGACAAAAAGCGGCGGCAGTGCCAGTTCAGCCGCGGTCGCGATGTCCGCGCCGGTGGATGCTTGCAGGCTCGCCTCGGTAAACCGGTAAACGGGCATGGTGACATCGATCTGCGCGCCGGGCTGGACCATCAGGCCGAGGTGGCTGTCGAGCGAATAGGCCGAGAAGCCCTGGCTGAAAAACTCCGCGCCGAGCTCGAAGGCGGGCTGGACCTTGACGGCGTGCGTGAGAGTCGAGCCCATGGGAATGATGGTGCCGGCGGCGACGATGATGTCCTGCGGGAGGACCGCGCCCGCCGGATAGGGCGTGCGGATGGGAGTGGGCAGCGGGATCCCGTTGGGGAAAACCTCGACGGGGAAAAAGAAACCCTCCGGCGGGGCAAAGCCGTATATCTGCCGCAGGACGGTGCCCGCTGGCACAAACGTGTTGCCATAGTTCACCCCATAATTGACGTTGTTGGCACCTTGGCAGTTCACGCCTTGCGGCAGCGTGAAATCGGCGCCGGTCGTCAGATAGGTTGACGGGTCGTAGGAATAAAACTGAAAGCCCGCCGGCGGGATGGCGCCGGGCTCAATCCGGGTTTGCAAAGTCTCGAAGGGGAAAGGCGGGCGGCTGCCGGCGGGGAAAAGGGTGTCCTCGCTGAGCCGCAGGTCGAGGGGCGCGACTTCCCCGATGCCGAGCACGCCGTCGGTCTCGAGCAGCGCGCCGCCGATGGAAATGGCCTGCGAAGTAGTGATGGCGAGCCTGCCGCCGCGGGTGAAGCCGAAGGAGGCGAGTTCGCCGTCGAGCACGAGCGTACTCGCGCCGGGATTCAGCGTAATGTCGCCGCCCGCGCCGCCGCGCATCTTGCCGTCGGCAAGGATGGCGCCGCCGGAGGAGGCGTCGATGCGCGAACCGGCGCCGAGGGTCAGGCCAAAACCGCCGAGATTGACCGAGCCGCCATCGAGGAAGGCCAGACGGGAAGCGCCGGAGGGATCGAGGAGGAGGTTGGTCCAGAGACCGCGCGTGTCGATGAGCACGCCGTCGCCGAGCGTGACGCCGGTATTGTCGCCGGTCTGACCACCGCCAGCGATACGGATGGAGCCGCCGCGAACGGTCACGTCGGCGGCGATGGAGACACCGGAGCCGGCCTCCAGGTCAAGGGCTCCGCCGGGGGCGAGGGTGAGGGCCTCGTCGATGCGCAAACCGCCGAAGGCGAGCACGGAGAGGCCACCGAGACCGGCGGAGTTGAGCACGCCGGTGTCGAGCCAGACGCCTTGGGAGCGGTCGGCGGCCTGCGCGTCGCCGCCGTCACTGATGGCGACATCGACGATGGGCCTCGGAACGTAGGAATTTGGAGGATTGGGGTCGTAGGTGCGGATGACCAGCTTGCCGGGCAGGGCGGCTTGGGTCTGGCCGAGCTTGTAGCCGTCGGCCACGGAGGAGGGGCGGGAGTGGGTCTGGATTTCGCTGTTGTAAACCTGCGCGTCAATGGCGCCGTCGAGCACGACATTGGGCGACCAGATCACAAAGTTGCCGCCTTCGCGCCCGACCGTGTAGGCGTCCTGATGGCGGGCGACGGTGGCCTGGTTGGTGAGCGGGTTGCTGTAAACTTCGGTGACGCCCCATTTGTTGGAGTGCTCGACGTGGGCGTTGCCGAGGGCGAGGAAGATCATGTCGGCGGGGGCGTCGTGGATGTCGTAGAGTTTGCCGTCGATGCCGAGCAGGCGCGTGGTGTTGACGTAACCGGCGGCGTAGGTGACGGAGCCGCCCGCGATGTTGACGAGCGAGCCGGCGCGGGCGTTGACGGAATCCGCGGCGAATTGCACCGAGCCGCCCTGGGCGGCCCACTCGCCGATGGTGTGACCCTGGTTGCCCCGGTAGCCGCCGACTTCGAGGAGGCCGCCGGCGGTGTAATAGCGGTCGCTCTCGTAGCCGCCGGTGCCCGCGGGCACGTAGATGAGGCCGCGCTGGTCGATCCAGATGTTCTGGTTAAAGAGCGGGCGGTCGGGATTGTCGCGATTGAGCGGGGAGTCGCGCAGCTCGAAGCCCTGCACGTTGACGAGGAGGTTGTTGGTTTCCATCGAGACCTCCACGCCGAGCGCGCCGGAGACGTCGATTTGCGCGCCGTCGGCGAGGTCGATGCGACCGCCCGAACTGGCGGACACGCCGCCGGTGCCCACGGTGCCGGCAGCGCTGTTGCCGGCGGCAACCGACACCTGGCCGCCGGTGGCGACCGTCAGGGAGCCTTCCTTGAAGCTGACCGCGCCGCCGGTGGTGATTTCGACGCGGGACTGGTCGCGGCGGTCGGAAAGGGTGGAGAGGTTGTCGAAGTTTTTGCCGGCGTTGGCGGCGGCGTTCCGGCGCGCCCCGTCCAACTGGGCGGATTCCTTGACGAGGGCGTCGCGCTGGCTGTCGAGCGCGGTCTGGCCGTCGTCGCGGAGCGTCACCTTGTCGTCCTCGACGACGACATCGCCCGCGATGATGGCGGTGACGGAATCCGCGCCGAGAGTGACGGAGCCCTCCGCGTCGGTCATGGAGTTGAGCAGGTGGATGGTGCCGCGGGTGTTGACGGAGGTGGTGGCGATGGCGACGCCGTCCTGCCGCACGTCGCGCCCGGCGAGCGTGATGTCGCCCTCGCGGGCGAGAATGAGGCCGGTGTTGCTGACCGCGCCCGCCGTGCTGTTGGCCACGAACTGCGGGGCGATTTCGGTGCCGCGGGTGGTGGAAAACTGGTTGGCGTCGGTGCCGAGGCCCTTGCGGAGAACAAAGCTGTTGCCGGCGGCGAGCGCGGTCTGGCCCTTGCGCGTGGTGATCTCGCCGGCGTTGGCGACTTCGGTGCCGAGGAGGAGCACGTAGCCGCCGCCCTCGGTGACGGAGCCGGGCTCGTGAGTGGTGATCTGCGCGCCGGCCTCGACGGTCACGGCGCCGAGGGCGTCGGTGAAGGTGGGAACGGTGATGCCCGAGCCGTAGAGGCCGCGGTCGAGGAACTGCGCATTGGTCATGTTGGCCGCGGCGGCGACGAGGTTGCCGACATTGACCTGGGAGGCGCCGCCGAAGATGACGCCGTTGCGGTTGAGGATGAAGACGGAACCGTCGGCCTTGATCCGGCCCTGAATCTGCGAGGGGCGGGCGGAAGGATCGTTCACGCGGTTGAGGGCGACCCAGTCGCGGTTGCCCTGCTGGTCGAAGTTGACCGTGGTTTCGCGGCCCACGTTGAACTCCTCCCAAGTGAGGATGGCTTTCTGCGCCTGCTGTTTGATGTCCACGACGGTGGCGCCGTTGGCGTGGGTTTCGGTCGGGCCGCCGGCGCCCTGCCAGAGGTCGGAGCCGGGCGTGGCTCCGTCGGCCACGACGAGGCCGCCGGGAGCGAGGCCGTTGGGCACGTCGCTGAGGCCGGCGAGCGCGGCGGCGCGGGCGGCGGCCTGCGCCTGGCGCGCGGCGGTGATGGCCTGGGTGGTGCGCACCAGCGACTGGCGCTGCGCCTGGGCGAGCGCGGTGGCGGTGGCCGTGTCCACCGCCTGGCCGCCGGTGCCGCCGGAGGGGTTTTCCGCGGCGGGCGCTCCGGCGCGGGCGCGGATGCCGCCCACCAGGCTGGCCGCGCTGAGCGGCGCGGGGATGATCGCGATGACCAGCACGGCAAAAAAGCCGGCGGAAGACAGGCAGACGCCGCAGGCTGCGCCCACGGCGCGGCCCAGCCAGCGCGCAAACACGGCGCACGCCGGCGGAAGAAAGTTGGGACGAAACAGGCTCATGGTAGTAGTTTAAGTTGAAAGTTGAAGTCGGGCCGGAGGCCGGTGCGAGGAGCGCGGGAGCCCGGATGGGGGACCAAGACCAATGGTTTCGCGCTTGCGCGCTCTCCCGCGCTCTTCGCACCGGCCGGCGAAAAAATTCACGGTAACCGCGCCGGGCGCGCGCCCGGCGCCGAGTGGGTTTAAAATGACATGACGCGGCACACTCATGGGCCGGCGGGCGGGAGCAATTCCGCGAGCGCGAGCTCGTTGATCACCACGGGGTTTTCTTCGAGCAATTTCGACAGGTAGGCCTGGCGGTTGGCCTGCGCGCGCTCGGCGCGCAGCCTGCGGGCCAGCGGCACGCGCACCTCGTCGAGCGTGAGCGCCCGCGCCTCGCGCACCTCCAGCGCCTTGAGGATGTGCCAGCCGTCGGGCAACTCCACCGTGCGGGTCTGCCCCGCGGCAAGCGCCTCCGCCGCGCCCCGGATTTCGGGCCGCAACTGGGCGCCCGACAGCCAGCCGAGCTCGCCGCCTTGGGCCGCGCTCTGCCGGTCGTCGCTTTCGGCCTTGGCGATGGCCGCGAAGTCCGCCCCCGGCCGGTCCAACTGCTCCGTGACCGCATCGAGCTTCGTCTTCGCTCCCGCGGCGACATAGATCTGGGCCAGGCGCACCTGGCGCGACGCCATCAATGCGGTTTTATTGGCATGGTACACCGCCTCGATTTCCGTCTCCGCGGGGAAATCCTCCGGCGGCTGCGAGACCGCCTGCAGGTAGCCTTCGACCAGCGCGTTCTCCCGGAGTTTTTCCAACTGGGCGGCGAAGGCGGGGTTTTTGTCCCACTTTTTGGCCGCCGCCTCGGAGAGCACGATCTTGCGCGCCAGCAGCGCGCGCACCGCCTGGTTGAGCAGCGCGGGGTTGCGCGCCAGCGCGGCCTGCTCGGCCGGGTCGAGGTTTTCCAGCGAGGCGCGGATCTCGTCGACCCTGACCTCGGTGTCGCTCACCCTGGCCAGCACGCCGTCGTCGGCGGCGGCCAGGCTCCCGGAGAGGGCGGCGAGCAGCAAAAGAAACGCGTGACGCGGGCCGGCCGCGCGGCGGCAAAGTGAAAGGAGATTCATCGGTATCCGGTTTTTCATTACAATTAACGGGCGGCGGCGGTGTATTTCTGGTCTAGGATCTTGTCCTGGTAGTCCTGCACGAGGTTCTGGATCTGCACGCGCTTTGCCCCGATGAACGGCTCGCGCGCCTTGATCGCGTCGCCCAGCCCGAACTTTTCCAGCCGGTCGAGGATTTCGCGGGCGACTTTCACCAGCTCGACGTTCTTGCGTTCGCGGTCGGCCACGGTGCGCTCCAGTTCCGCCACCCGGATTTCCAGCGCGTCGCGCGCCCGCTCGCGCGCCTGCGCCAGTTCGGCCGACTGCTCCGCGGCCTCGCGCCACTTCTTCAGCTCCGAGGCAAGCTGCGCCGCCTTCTCCTCCTGCGTCACGACCAGACCCTTCAGACCCTCGATCTGCGCGGCGGCCTCGGCGCGGTCGCGCTCGCCTTGTTTCGAGAGCGCGGAGACCTGCTTCTTGAGCGCATCGCGCTCCTGCGCGGTCTCCTCCTGCCGGACTTGCAGTTCCGCGCGCTCGCTTTCGGCCGCGCGCAGTTGCAGCGTGGTGCTGCGCAGGGCTTCGCGCAGGCGAAGCTCCATCGTGTTGTCCTGCTGCTGCGCAAACGCGCACACGGGCGCGATGACGAGCAGCATTTGTAATATTATTTTGGATACGGTTTTCATCGGAAATAAATCGATTGGGTCACAGAGGGCGCGGAGGGCCGGCGGTCGCGTGATCTTTTTCATGGTTCTGTGCTCTCCGTGGCGGGGCTCTGTGTTCTCTGTGTCGAAAAGGATCGGAATCGGCGTGTGATTCAGAACTTCGCGTTGAGGTCGACCTGCAGCACGTCGGCCGCATAGGGGGAGCCGGAAACATGGTCCGCGCTCAGCCAGCGCAGGCGCGCCGTGACGCTTTTCGACAGGCCGAGGCTGGCCCCGAGCATGAAGCCCTCGAGATTAGTCCCGCCCAGGCCAAAGTCGGAGTCGGTGAACGCGTCCAGCACCGCGTCGGTTTCGAGGTATTTGTAGCCGATGAAGGCGTTCCAGTCCCAGCGCTGCTCCAGCACGGGATGGCCGAAGCTCAGCCGCGCCAGCCAGCCGAGATCCCCGCCGTCCACCCGTCCGTAACCGCCGGTCGCCAGGTTGTTCTGCGGGACCACCGCGTTGATGCGCGCCTCGTCGTAATCGAGGTTTTTGACCAGCTCCAGCTCCAGCCGCAGGTGCAGCGGATCGAAGCGGCGGTAGTCCACCCGGGCGGTGATCGCCAGTTCGCTGAAGGGCGTGGCCAGGCCGTAATACTGCTGGTTCTGGCCATACCACGGCGAGGCCGGGTCCGTGAAATAGGCGTTGTCGCGCAGCTCCATGTAGGTGTTGCCCTTCTGGGCAAAGGAGGGGCGCCGGGTGTCGGAATCGCCGTCGTCATTCGGATTATAGAGCGGGCGGGAGCGTTTCCCGGCGATGTTGGTATAGTCATACCAGGCGGCGCCGAGTTTCAGGTCGAGATTTTGGGCCAGCCCGATCTCCACGCCGACCTGGGCGCCGTAGAGCCACTTGTCGTCGCTTTTAAACTTTTCCGGCTGCCGGCTGGAGAAGTTGAAGTCGGTGTTGTAAACCGGAAACAGGCCGAGCGTGGCGAAGGTATTGAAGCGCCCCAGGCGGCGGCTGCCCTGGATGACGATCCCGTCGAAACCGAGGTCGTCGTCCCAGATCAGGTCGGTCGCGAAAAACGGGTTTTCAAACCGGCCGGCGGTCACGGCGAGTTTGCCCTCCTTGAGGCCGGGCACGTCGTATTTGACAAAGGCGCGGTCCAGCCAGAGGGCGTATTTGGCCCCAAAGCCGTCGGAGCCCAGACTCTGGTTGGTCGACACGGGCGAACTGTCGCTGCCGGTCGCGAGGCGCAGCCCGGCCGAAAACCCTTCGCCCAGATCGGCGTCGAGCGCGAGCCGGGCGCGGAGCCGGAGCCGCTCGCGATCCTGGTCGACGTTGTTCAGCGGCGGCAGGACGGTGTTGGTCGGCGAGGCATTGTAGGGCGAGCCCCGGTTGATGGAGTTGAAGTTCGGATAACCGGTCGTATCGTTGCCCGCGGGGAAAAACGATCCGTCGTAGCGGAAGCGGATGTCGCCGGTGAGGCGGAGCTTCTTGACCCAGGCGGGCACCTCGCGCGGGTCGGCCCAGTTCTCCTCGCGGGCCTGGCGCATGACGTCCTGCCGGATGTCCTCGCGCAACTGCTGCCGGACCGTCTCGGGCACGTAGGTGACGCGCACCGTGCCGTCGGCGGCGGGGACCGAAACCGGCGCCGCAGACGCGGCCTGGCGGGCCCCGGCCTCGGCTTTTTGGATGAGGCCGTCGGCCTTCTCCTGGGAGATGACGCCTTCCTGGACCAGAAGGCGGACCAGGTTGAGGGCCACGCTCTCGGAGGGCGGGGCGGTTTCGGCGGCCGGGGCCGCAAGGCGGAAAAGACTGATGGCGGAAAGAAGAGCCAGCGTGCGGATGTTCATGGAAAAATGTGTATTAGGATTTTGGATGCAGGGGCATCAGGGACGTTTGGCGGAGATGCGCAGGACGATGGGGCGCGGCATGTCCGGCGGCGGCGGTTCGCGCAGCGTCAGCCCGGCGAGCACCTCGTGCTCGATGGCGGTGTCGAGTTCGGGCTGCCCGGTCGTGCCCACCATTTGCACCTGCTCGATGCGGCCCGCTTCATCGGGCCAGATGCGCACCGACACACGCAGTTCGGCCACACGGGTCTTCGGATGGCGGCCCAGCGCCGAGGCGATCGTGTTTTGCACCTGGGCGGCATACCAGCCCCAGCGGCTGGCGCCGGCCCCCGACCCCCGGCCCGCGCCCGCGCCGGTCCCCCCGATGATCCCGCCGCCGCCGCGGCCCACCAACCCGAAGCCGTCGGACGGGCTCTCGCCCTGGATGTTCGTGCCCATGGGCGCGGCCTGCTCGCCCGCGGGCTCAGGCACCTCGGCGGGTTTTTCCGGCGGCTCGTCGGAGGAAACCGGCTCTTGCTCGATCATCTGCTGGCTGCTGTCCTCGGGGCGCGGACGCGGCTCTTCCTGGAGTCTGGGCGGCGGTGGCGGCGGCGGGAGCGCCACCCGCACCATGGAAAACTCCTGCGGCTTGTGCGCCACCGGCTTCGGACCGGAGGCGGTCGCAGCCAGCCACCAGGCCAGACCTCCGCCCAACAGCGCGCAGACCGCCAAGGCCGGACCGTAGCGCCGGAAAAAACCGGACTCGTCGTTGAGTGAATCGGTGGCCATGGGCTTACTTTCCTTTGGTCGCCAGGCCGACCTGGCTGACGCCCACCCGGCCCAGCACGTCGAGCACGTCCATCACGCCCTGGTAGTGCGTCAGGCTGTCCCCGCGCACCACCACCGGAAAATCCGGCGTGAGCGATTTCTGCGAGTTGAGCCGCTGCTCCAATTCCGTCAGCGTCACCGGGACGGTGTCCAGAAACACCCGCCCCTCGTTGTTCACCGTGATCGCCTTGGTCTTCGGCTTGGCCAGGCTCACCGGCGTGTTGCTCGAACGCGGCAGGTTCACCTTCGTGCCCGCCACCGAGGCCGTGCACATGAGGATAAAAATCACCAGCAGCACATACGCCAGGTCCAGCATCGGCGTGATGTTGATGTCGTCGTAGGGCTTGCTTTCGTCTTGGACGGTCATGATCGGGCGCGCGATGCGCGCAGTTGAAGTTTGGGTTTAAAGTTCAAGGGACGGGCGGCCGGGATCAGGAGTCGGTGTCGCTCAGGCGCGCCTTCTCCGAAGCACGCTTCGGGTAAAACTCCGCCGCCTTGGTGATGAATTCGTCCACGAAGACCTGCATGTCCGCGGTCACGTCCTTGACCCGTGTCAGCAGGTAGTTGTAGCCGAACAGCGCGGGGATCGCCACCGCCAGCCCCGCCACCGTCGCAAGCAGCGCGGCCGCGATGCCCGGCGCGATGGCGTTGACGTTGACGTCCCCGGCCAGCGCCACCGCCGCGAAGGTGATCATCACCCCGATCACCGTGCCCAGCAGCCCGAGGAACGGTCCGCCGGAAATGGCGATGGTCAGGAGCACCATTTGTTTGTTCAGGCGTTGCTGTTCGCGCACACGGCCCCCGTCCATGCTCGCCGTGATCGCCTTGATCGCGTGCGCCGAGAGGGTTTTGTCCTCCCTTTTTTTCGTTTCCGAAAGGCGTTTCCTGATCTCCTCGGCCCCGATGTGGTAGAGCCGATACAGCGGGGAGCGGGTGATCAGCCGCTGCTCCGCCTCCGTCACGGCCAGCGTGGGGCCGGCCTGGTCCAGCACGGTCATGTCCGAGGCCACCCGCTCGTTGAACAGCTTCAAGAAGCGCTCGTTGCCCTTGCGCACCGCGGACAGGTAACTGTTCTTGCCCGCCATCACCGCGAGGCTGAGCACGCTCATCCCCGCGAGCACGGCGATCACGATCCAGCCGTCCACCGTGAGGTTCTGGACGATCACGGTGAGGTAGCCGGCGTGCCCGCCGGTGGTGGCGCCGGACTGCTCCTCCTCGCCGAAGAGCACGGTGCGCGCTCCGGACTCCCCGCCCTGCGAGGCCGCCAGAAAGGCAAGCTGCGCGGCGCTGCGGGCCGCGCGGGCCAGTTGCACTTCGACCACTTCGCCGATGAAGCCGTCGGTGACGGGCGCGGCGGCGGCGGCGCGGTCCCCGCCGAGAAAAATCGGTGTATCCAATGCCGGGATACCCGCATCGAGCATCGCGGCGGGCTGCCCGTCGAGGTAGAGCGTGGCCCGGGCTCCCTCGGCCACAAACGCGAGATGGTGCCAGGTGTTGGCTCCGAACGGCGCGGCCGAAACGGCGCGGCGGGTGGCGCCCGCGGCGGTGACCTCGACAAAGGGCACGCCTTGCTCGGCGCCGATGAGCAGCGCGTTTTGCCCGCCGCGGCGGCTCAGGATGAGGGCGCGGCCGGTGAGCGTCGCGGGTTTGATCCAGGCCGACCAGCTCAGGGCGGCGTTCGCCGGCCAAGCCAGCGTGGGGCTGGCCGGCGCGTGGACCGTCGTCCTGCCGTCGAAGCGCAGGCCCGTGCCGATCAAGGTGCCCTCGGCGGGAATCCCCGGACCGGCCGCATGGTTGCTGTTTCCCGAAAAATCCCTCGCCGGCTGCCCGCGTTCCCCAAAATGCCACACCAGGGTGGTGTCCGCATCGTAGGTGCCCGGCGCGTCTTCCACCGCGGGTGCCGCGGGGTTGCCGTAATATAGCCACAAGGTGGCGCCGGCCTTGATCTCGGGCACCTTTACCCACACGAAGGCCTCGCCCAGCAGCGGGTCGTATTGCGCGATGTGGTGCGGCAGCGCGGTCTTGTCGTCGGCCGCGATGAAGCGGATGTCCCCGCCGTCGCCCCGGGCGCGGTCGAACTGGAAGTTGCCGACGTGCAGCCGCACCAGCACCGGCGCGCCGTCCGACGCGCCGGGTGTGTCCAGGGTGATCGCTTTGCGCAGCGTCCAGGCTTCATTCCACCACGCGTGCGCGGTGGCCGGAAAAACGAGCAGGGCGAGCAAAACGAACAGGCCCGGCATTGCGTGGTGAGGGTGCTTTTTTCGTGTCATGGTCGAAGTGAGGAGGAAAAAGGAGTCGAATGAAGTGGGGAAAAGGCGCTCAGAAGTCGGCCCAGAGGCGGAAGGTCAGCCGCAGATCCCAACGGTCGGTCTGGTTGATCGGCAGCAGCGGCGCACCCAAGTCGAGCGCGCCGTGATAGTGTTTCCACAATCTGAAGTTCGTGCCCGCCCCCAGGCTCGCGATTTCGAAGCGCCAGTCCTGATCGGGCAGCGCGTCGCGCAGCACCGCCCCGGCCCACTCGCCAAAGACATACCACCGCCATTCGTCGAGCATCCCGCCCAAGGTCAGCGCCGGGGTGCGCACTTCCAGTGACGCCGCAATCGCGTTGTCGCCCATCACCTCGCTTTCCAGATAGCCGCGCACCGACCCCAACCCGCCCGCGCCAAACTGCTCCGAGGAGATCAGCGGCCGGCTCGAAAGCTGCCCCTGCACCTTCCCAAAAACCTGCCAGCCTCCGGCCAGCTCCCGGGTGTGCGAGACGTCTCCGCGAAAATAGAGATAACTCCCGCCCGAGCCGTAGCGCTTGTCGTCAAATTCCCGCGGGGAACCGCCCAGCCCGCGCAGGTGGAAGTTCAGCCCCGCGTTGATCTGCGTGAGCCCCTTGGGCTCGATGAGCGTCAGCGCGTAGTTGACCGCCATCGGGTAATACGTGATCGGGGTCTGCGTCCCGCCTTCCAACCCCGTGACCCTCAGCAGTTCGTCAAAGTGCTTGTAGT
This sequence comes from Termitidicoccus mucosus, assembly GCF_038725785.1. Lineage (GTDB taxonomy): Bacteria > Verrucomicrobiota > Verrucomicrobiia > Opitutales > Opitutaceae > Termitidicoccus > Termitidicoccus mucosus. Next base: position 5,404,814 of record NZ_CP109796.1, on the reverse strand, counting down.
CCGCTCCCGCCGTCAGGCTGTGCACGAACCGCTCCGTCCCGGGCAATGCGATGATCGCCTGCACCCCGGCTATCTCCCCGCGCCCGGTCACCGCAAAGGTTCCCAGGCTCGACACGTCGCTGTCCTGCTTGACGCCCTGGACAAGCAGCTTGACCGGCGTGTCCGGAATCGGCGCCAAGTAATAGGCCGAGTACACTTCCGCGTCGTCGAGCCGCTGAGGTGCAAGCTGGAAGCTCAGTCCCAGCGTGTGCTCCTTCTGCCAGAGATTCCCGTAGCTGACCGAGCCGTTGAGCCGCAGCGGCTTGGTGTTGGCGCTGTGGCGGTTGTTCAATTCCAGACTGCCGTGCAGCGGCAGGTTGTCCTCCACCGTCAAATCGATGTCCACCGTCCCCGGCACCACCCCCGCCCTCAGCGAGGGCGTCACCCGCCGGTCCGGATGCTGGTTGAGCGCGACGATGTTTCTCGTCACCGCCGCGAAATCCGGCACTTCGCCCTCCGCGATCGAGGGTGCCTGCTCCTTGATCCGCTCTAGGTCAAAATACCGCGAACCCTTCACCCGCAACCGCCCCACCCTGCCCTCCGTCACCTCGATGACCACCGTGCGGTTTCTCACCTCCTGCTGCGGCACCCGCACCGCCACCGTCTGGTAGCCCTTCTCCTGGTAGAGTTTCTCCAGCGCCAGACGCGCCCCCTCCACGTCCCCGGGTGTGCGCGCCTCCCCCAGATACGGATACAACGCCGCCTCCACCTCTCCTGCCGCCAGTTGATGCACCCCGCGCACTTCGTATTCAAATATGTCCACGTACTGCGGGGCATCCGGCGCCCCGCCGGCATGCCCACCCTCCGCCGCCCGCGCCTGCGACATGATGCCCAAATACATGCATAGGATTATAAATAGAAAAGATCGGGTTGGATTCACTGGATCGGGTTGGATTGCGCAGGCCGGTTGCGGCGGTTCGTGGCTGGAGAGCGAGTGTTATTGAAAACGATGAATGCAGTATGCTGCGGACACATACATAGACGGAGTCCGCCGGTCCGATATGGTAATTGTGTTTGTTACGTTTATGTGTCGCCTCATATCCAGGCATATACACCACGACTCGCCCGGGGTGATCGCCGCATGCCGTCATGCCTCTTCCAAATGCGGCCCCTCTTTTGGGGCCGCCAAAGCAAACAAGGGAACCGGCCCCGCCTTCGACCGTCCTGTAACGCAGATGTCACAGATCTCCCCATGTTTTTTCTGGCTCTATATCCTCGGGAATGAGAGTAGAGGATTTCTCTGCCTGTAATATAAGGCGTCTCCTATTTCCTCATTTTTGGATCGCAAACGAGATCTCCTTCCGCATGGCCCGGTTCATATCATCCCCGATGTTTCTCTGCCCTTTGCTGCTGTGGACGGGGATGCTATGCGGAAGCCCCGGCGCCGGCGGCGTGGATTATTACAGTGACAGGGTCCTCGTGGAAACCACCATCGATATTTCGGACTTCCGCCTCCGCCAGGTGGCGCTCTCCGAGATATTTTCAACCATAGAAAAACAAACCGACTTGAGATTTATATACGTCGCCAGCCAGCTGCCGCTTGATGCCACAATGAGCTTCGAGTCGGGTGATTACATCACATTGGCGCGCCTGTTCACCGCCATCTCCGCCATGGTTGACATAACCCTGTTAAGACATGAGAAGAAAATCATCGTCCGCTCCATCGCCAAGCATGCCAATGGCGGCGACTCACGCATCACCCGCGCCGCTGGCAGCCCGAACACCCAACCAATATCCATCGCATGACTCCGACTCGCACCGATGAAGATGAGTTGCTCATGGTCCGCATCCGGGCCGACGACGAGGAGGCGCTCCATTGCCTCCTTCGCAAGTATTATAATGTGCTGTGCAGATATTCATATTCTCTGCTCCAACGCCGCCCTTTGGCGGAAGAGGCAGTCTCCGATGTGTTTTTGAAACTGTGGGACATGCGCCATTCCATGACCATAACCTCCTCCGTTTTCCACTATCTGTATCGCGCAGTCGGCAACCGGTCCCATGATGTGCGCGAAAAAAATTCCGGGAATCTCTCGCTGGTGCCCTTGGACGACGCCCACCCGGAATCGCTCGCCGATGAAAGCAATGCCAACGATCCGCTGCTCTATGCGGAGCTTCAGGTCGCCGTGGAGGCGCTGCTGAGCCGGATGCCGGAGAAACGGCAGGCCATATTCCGCATGAACCGGCTGGAGGGCAAGCGCTACAAGCAAATCGCGGCCGAGCTTAACCTTTCAACGCACACCGTGCAGCGCCACATGGTCCTCGCCATGAAGCAGCTCTCCCTGGAATTGCCCAAAATCAAGGCCATGCTTGGCGATATATCCGAGGCAAGATAAATCACAATTTGCTAAAATTTTAGAATTGTATCAAATCATTGGCAGATTCACACAAAATATCCCGTCTACTCCATCAAGAGAGCATTGCATGATCTCCGAAAACGCAGGTTACGACAAACCGGCATTTGAATGCCTGGCCACACGCTATTTAAGCGGCGAATCCACCAGCGCCGAACGCGAACAGCTTGTCGCGCTACTCAACAATCCGGAATGGAAGGAGTTGTTCGACAACATGCAGCTCGCATGGGAACTCCCCGTCCCTCATTTCGATTCCCATGCCGCCTCGAAACGGCTGGCCCAACGAATCAAAGAAAGAGCGGTCGATAACAGCGACCATCCGAAACAGGCCAGGCCGCCGGCCAACACGGGCAAACGCGAACAAAAGCTCCGGGCAAACCCCCTTTTCCGCACCGCGTCTCTTTTGGCCGCGACGCTTTTTCTCATCGCCGGCGTGTGCCTGACCGCAATGTTCCGCGCCTCGCGTTCCGCCTCTCACTTTGCCGTCGCATCCTCTTCCTCATTTGCAACAAAAGACGAAAACCTGATGGAAAGCGCAACCAATGCAAGGGAGCGGACCATGCTGATGCTTCCGGACGGCACCAGGGTGACCCTCAATTCCGGCGGTTCACTTTCCTATCCCGCCGCATTTAGCCCCGGAACGCGCATCGTGCACCTGAAAGGGGAGGCGTTTTTCGATGTGGCCCACGATCCCGACGCGCCATTTGTAGTGGAAACGGCAACCATGCGCATAACCGTGCTGGGCACGCAATTCAACGTCCGCGACTTCGCGGACAACAACGAGCCCGAGGTTTCGCTGCTCAAGGGCAAAGTCCAAATCACCGAGTTGAATCCCGCGGGAAAATCCGCCCCCGTCACCCTCCTGCCCGGGCAGCAATACACACTCACAGCCGCTGCGCGCAACGAACGCGTGCGGACAATACAACCGGAAACAATCGCACAATGGAGGCATGATACATCGCTGGTCTTCGACCGAGAACCATTGGTTTCTGTAATCCGCAAACTCGAAGCCCGCTTCGGCATCACGATCGAGCTGGCCCAGGCAGGCCTGGGGCAGGAAACCATCACCGGCCGGTTTGACCGGGAATCCCTGGAGCAAATCCTCAACATGCTCAAACAAACAGGAGAAATCGATTATCAAGTTATCGAGGACGGCCATCATCCAGGGAAAGTGATTATTTCCCCGGCGAAGAACAGATAGTAATACCATTTCTCAATTAAAATCACCCTTTTGCTGGAGGGCCGAGCTCCTGCGAGGCCGTCGTGGAAAAACGTCGCGTATAAACCACGACGGCCTCGCAGGAGCTCGGCCCTCCAGAAGAGTGAATTTCGTTCGGAATTGGTATAACGCCCCCCGGAGCAAACTCCGGGGTATCAAACCCAAATCCATCAAACCACGCCTCGTCTCGTTTCGAGCTGGCGGCGGATGTCCTTCGCCCGCGCTGCGGTGATCGGATAGAAATGCAGGATGACGAGCGCAGTCGTCCAGAAGAGCATCGGGAAAAACACATACCAGTGGAGCATGGTGCTCAGCACCTCGGGGGGCTGCATCTTGCCGTATTTCTCCAGGTCGAATCCGCACCACACGATGATGAAACCCGAGATGCCGGTGGTGACGGTCATGGCCAGCTTGGTGGTCCAGGAGAAGACCGAGGCAAAACTGCCCTCCCGTCGCTTGGTGGTGTGGAGTTCGTCGTAATCCACGATGTCGGCCTGCATCGAGGGGACGATCATCCAGATGGCGGAGCCAAAGGCGGAGAGAAATATCTGGGGGACGATCTGCAGGTAGGGATGCGCGGGCGTGTAGCAGAAATACACCAGGATGTTGGCGACATAACCCATGATGATGGTGATGCGCAGCGCGCCCTTTTTGCCGAGCTTCTCGCAAACCCACGCCCACAGCGGCACGCTGAAAAGGCCGGGCAGGAAGATGACGGTGCTCTTGATGCCCTAGATGACGGAGGCGGTCTTTATATCGCCGCCGCAAATATAATAAATATTGATATACAGCCCGAGGCTGGCCACAAGGCTGGACCCGACCGTCTGGCATACATAAACCCCCATGATTTTCAGGAAGGGGCCGCAATGCAGGGTTTCCTTGAGCCCGCGCCAGAGGCTCACCTTGCCCTGGTGGCGGGTCTCCTTTTCATAATACCGCTCCTTGACAAAAAATCCCGGCAGCGTGGCCACGAGGATGATGATCGCCCCCATGCCCCAGCTCATGACGCGCATGCCGCGGGCGACATCCGGCTCGCCCGTGTCCGGGTTGGCAAAGACCGGCAGCGCGGTCAGGGCCAGGAGCCAGCCGCCGAAAATGACCGTGATTTTGGAAAAGACGGCGCGCCAGGCGACGACGCGGGTGCGCTCGTTATAGTCGGGCGTCAGCTCCATCCCAAGGCTGTAATAAGGCATCGCCCAAAGGGCATACACACCGTAGAGCAGCATCCCCATGACAATCATGTAGGTGATGATGGCGGCCTGGCTCCATTCGGGGGATGCCTGCCAGAGGAAGGGCAGGCAAACGCCGGTCAGGATGCCGCCGGCCACGATGAAGGGGCGGCGGCGGCCCCAGCGGGTGCGGGCGTTGTCGGAAATGTTGCCCAGGAGCAAATCCGTGACCCCGTCCCAAAGCCGGTAAACCATGAGCACGGTGCCGATGACGGCGGGGCTGATGCCAAGCGCGATGTTGAACACGGGGTTGAACATCTCCTTGGTGATTTTGCCGGTGAATTGCTCGGTCATGGCCCCGGCGCCGTAGGCGAGTTTCTGGGGCAGCGGCACGCGGTCCTCCGGGGCGACCGAGGAAGCGTCTTTCTTCGATGGAGCGGAGGAGGGCATGGGGTGGTGCGCGTCGGTCTTTGATTATAATCGAACCTGAAGCATCAAGTCTGCACACTGTCCCGCATGGCAAGCTCCACCACTTGCCGCGCGGCGACCGAGAGCAGGGCCGAAGCACGGGAGTGGGCGGTTCGGGCCAATTCGCATGCCGACGGGTGGTTTTTGTAGATCTCGGTCATGCGCGCGGCGAGCCGGCCGTCGCCTGCACTTTCGACCGGGAACACCCACCCGCCCAGGCCGAGGTCGGGATACATTTGCACCTTCCAGGTATCCTGCGGCTGGTGGAGATAGATCGCCGGGCGCCCGACCGCGATGGCGAGGATGGGCGAGTGGCATTCCATGCTCAGGACCAAGGAGGCGCGCGCATAGACCGAACTCGCCTCGTCGGTGATCCAGTAACGGTCGAGCGCGGTCACCTGCGGCCTGACGTCGCCGGGCAGCTGGCTGAGGATGTGGGGCTCGAAGAGTTCCGTTTCGTAGGTCATCTCGGGACAGAGCAGCACGCGCTGTCCCGTGGTGCGCACCCAGTGGATGATCGCATCGCGCAGCACGCCGAAATCGGCGGGGGCGTGCGCGGCATTGAATTTGTCACGCACGGCAATCTCCTCCGGTGTGGAATGGCGTTTGACGGGAAACATGCGCCAGTAGGGCGTCAGCCGCAGGCGGGGGATGGCGCAAAGGAAACGCCCCGGCTCGAGCTTGTGTTTGGCGAGCAGGGCGTCAGCCGCCGCCTCGTCGCGCAAATCATCGAGCGCGAAGGTCGCGTCGGGCGAAAATGCGAGCGGCGCGGTCACGCCGGCCTGGCGCGCGGCCTCGAGCGAATGGGTTTCGCGGGTGAAAAAACGCGCCGCGGAATTGATGAGGTCCACCAGCTTGGGCGGAAAATCCGTCCCTCCGGCGATGCTACCGACCGGGCTTCCCACTGTGACGCCAAACGCGGCCCAAGGCTTGCCCGTTTCCGTCCGCCAGTGCTCGATTTCGGGAGTGCTGATTCCCGGGCCCGAACCGTGGAGCAGGATGTCGGCTTGCTCAAACGCCTCGGCCAGCGTGCAGTCGCCCGGCGCCGGCGACGACGGGCGCCACGAGCCGGCGTCCCGCACGAAACGCACCTTGGGAAACCGCCGGCGCAACATGCCCTCGACCCCGCGGTCGAAAACCCCCGGCCCGATGATGAACTCGGCCTCGGGCGCGTATTGCTCGAAGACGCGCAGCACGCCGGGCGTATGGGCGATGTCGCCGATGTTCGTGGTCTGCCAGCCGGAGCGTAGCAGAATGCATATTGGACGATTCGAGCGGGAGTCGCCGGAGGGGAACTGCGGGGCTGTCATCATAAAGTTTGACGGTGTGTGGAATGTTGCGTTCACCCCGGAAGAGGCGGGATGCGGGGCCCGTCTTCCTGCCATCGGGGACCGTGCATCAGGAAGGGGTGTTTTCATCTGGGAAACGGATACAAATGATTTCAGGCGGCGAGGCAAACCAACCGCAGTTCTTATCAATGAATCTCCGTAAACGTCTCCTCGACGGATGGCAAGGGGGCGGTGCGCGCGCCGACTCATGAGCGCGCAGCCCCCGAATGCGCCCGGCGCTGGAGCATATCAAATCAAACTGTGGCCGATGCTTGAAATGGAGGGACGGTATCCATCTATAAATGCGGCCGCGGTATTTTTTGAAACGCTCTATATTTCCGGGAGGAAATGGTTGCCGTCCACCCAACCGTTTTCCACGATCAGGTGCAGCGCCTTCGCAGGCACGCCTTTTTCGTTGCGATGCATCATGCCGACGACTTGGTCCACACAGGCGGCGCCGACGCGCTGGCGATCAATCCACACTCCCGTCACGCTTTCTGATATCATTGTGTTTGTGATATTCAACATCACCAGCCGGGTATTTTCCGCGTCGCGGCCGGCCGCCGTCCGCGTCCAGTCGTTGATGCGCATCAGGATTCTGTTCAAGCCGATGACGACCTGCGGACGATAGCGGCGGTGCCAGCGGGCGAAGGCGCCCGCATCCCATGTGGACAGGAGCAGCGGCGCGATGCGGGCATTGCCGGGCATGAGGTGCTGCTCGGAAAGATAGGCCGACAGCCAGAGATGGTCGGCCTTCAAATCAGTCTTTTCCTCCAGCACCGTGCCGACGCGCTTGTAGCCCGCGGCGCGGCAGCGACGCAGTGCCTCCACCATGCCGTGATAAAAATCGGGATACACCCGGTGCACATGCGGCTCCGCGATGGCATAGCCGTAGGCCACCACGGAGAAGCGGTCCCAATCCACGTCCAGCGTGGGGTGCTGCTTGAAAAGCGGCCCGAGAATCAATCCATGTATATTGCGCGTCGCGGTGATCTGGTTGAAACGGGCGCGGGTGAGCTTCGGATCACCCAGCCAGAAATGCTCCAGCCCGTAGCCGAGTTCCTCCGCGCGCGCTCTCGCTCCGCTAAAAAGATCCCGGTAACTGGGCTCGACGCCGCGCTCGCGATGCGCGTCATCGTCGGCCGTCACATAGGCGATGACCGCCTGCTTTGCGGCATTGCGCCGGCTGCGGGTTGCGATGAGCGCGGAAACCAGCGGGTTGGGACGGTAGCCGAGCTCGCGGGCGACGGCCTGGATGCGCTCACGCGTGGCGGCGGAGAGGCGCGGATCATTGCGCAGAGCGAGCGAAACCGTGGTCTGGTGCACACCCGCACGAACGGCGACGCGTTGCATGGTGACAATGGGCTGGGACATGGCTGGAATGGCTAGCCGCTGGGGGAAGCGATGGCAAGCGGCGCATTTCATTGATAAGAATTGCGGCGGATTTGCAGATTCATTCGCCTGTCGTCCAAAATCACCGGAAATAGACCCACCCGCAGAGCCCGAAACGGCTTATTCCCCCCTGTCCATTCTCCAACTTAGTCCCGATTGATACCCATGAAAACCCATATACTGTTTATTGCGAGCAGACTCACCCGCGCCGCTGCGCTCGCCACCTTCGCCTTCTTCGCGCTGCCGGCGCCGGGGGCACCGGCGGTCTGCGTTGTCCTCGATAGCGGCAACTCGCAACTCGTCAGCGCCTCGCGCGCCGCCACGGACGGCACCAACATTACCGGCACCGTCACCTCAAGCGGCACGTGGGCGCGCTCCTCCACCCTCGCCGCGAATTACAGCCTTTACGCCCTGACCGACAACGACCCTGCCGATAACACGAAATGGATTTCCTACACGCCCACGTTGCCGGCGGCGGGCAAATACATCGTGCAAATCTGGTGGTCCAACGCCGCCTCGCAGGCCACCAACGTCCCCGTTGACATTTGCCATGCCGGCACCACCGACACCGTTTATGTCAACCAAGCCGCCCAAGGTTCACGATGGTTCACGATGGGCATCTGGCAATTCAATGCCGCCAACGACGGCACCGAATTTGTCAAAATCCGCAACAACGGCGGCGCCGGCGGCGCCACCGAAAGCAAATACATCCGCGCCGATGCCATCCGCTTTCTCAGTTACGAAACCCTGACCGAGCTGGACAACAACGCCGAAATAAAAACCGCGCCCGAAACAGACCCGACAAACTACACCGGCGTTTATATGGTCGGCTCGTGGACAAGCACCGACGCCGTCACAGGTTTTTCCGGCTCCAATTATTGGGTGACCACCTCAACTACCACAAAATCGGTGATATACACGCCCGTGCTCTCCGAAGCCGGCCCCTACGATGTGCAAATGCAATGGCCGGCCTCCAGCGGCTTTTGCTCCGCCGTGCCCGTTGAAATTTATCATTCGGGCAGCACCAGCGTTGTCACCATTGACCAAACGGCAAATGGCAACAAATGGAACTCGCTCGGCGTGTTTGAATTCACCGGCGCCGGCACCGAATATATCAGACTCTACGCAAACGACCGCGCCGGCGGCCTGCTCACCGGCAACATCGTCGCCGACGCCGCGCGCTTTGTGAAAGTCGAGACGGGGCCGCTCACCCTGATTGACAACACCGCGCCCGACGACACCGACCCCGCCAGCAAAATCCCCGGCGATGGCGTCACCGTGCAAGGCAGTTGGTCGGGCAAAATCACCACCACCGGTTACTACGGCAACAATTACTGGACGGACAACGGCTCCGGCAAGGGCAGCAAGTCCGTCACCTACACGCCGAGGCTGCCCTCCTCCGGCACTTATACCGTGCAGGCATGGTGGCCGAATACCAACGCCTCTTTCGCCACCAACACGCCGATTGATATTGTCCACTCCGGCTCCACCGACACTGTCATCGTCAACCAGCGGCTAAACGGCGGCGATTGGTTCACCCTTGGCAACTATGAATTTACCGGCGCTGGTGACGAGTATGTTAAAATAAAAAACGACGGCACCACCGAACTTGTGGCCAGCGGCACCGCGCACGTCATCGCCGACGCCATCCGATTTCTGCCCTACACCGCGCCCCCGCCGCCGCCGGAGCCGCGTCTGTTCATGGACAACACCGCTGCCGGCGACACAGACACGACCAGCAAGGTCCCCGGCCCCGGCGTCACCACGCAGGGCAACTGGACCGGCTCCGTCAGCCGCACTGGTTTTCAAGGCCACAATTACTGGACGGACGGCAATACCGGCGGCTCCGGCACATCGACCGTCTCCAAATCCGTCACCTACACACCCATCTTTCCCGCCGCCGGCAAATACATGGTGCAAATGTGGTGGCCGAGATACGCCACCAATTTCGCCACCAACACACCTGTTGATATAAAGCACAACGGCATCACCGAAACCTTCAGCGTCAACCAGCGCACCGGCGGTGAAATGTGGTATTCGCTCGGCATTTTTGAGTTCGCCGGCACCGGCGACGAATACCTGAAAATCCGCAACGACGGCGCGGACTACTACGTCATCGCCGACGCCGTGCGCTTCGTCAGCGTGGACGAGCAGCCGCCGTTTGTGATGTCGTTCGAGAAAATCGTGACCAACCAAAGCAGCTCCTGCCGCCGTCCCTTCGGCGCCGGCCTCTACGACGAGGCCTCCAACCAGACTTACATTTGCTGGAACGGCCCTGGCATGAGCGTCTATGTCCGCGCCTACGACCACGCCACCGAAACCTGGGGCGCCGCCGTCGAAATCTGCCACCTCACTTACACAGCCCAATACGATTACCACGACTATCCCGTGCTTACGCTCGCGCCCGACGGCAGGCTGCATGTTTATTTCTGCCAGCACGCCAACAAACTCTATCAACTGCGCGCGCCCGACCCGCACTCCATCGCCGGCGCGTGGACCAAGACCGAAATCGGCAGCGATCTCAACGCCTACCCCATGCCTGTCGTCGCCGGCTCCGACATCTGGCTTTTCTACTCGAAAAACAACGACAGCGCCTGGCCCTACCGCACGTATCGTTATATCAAATCCACCGACAGCGGCGCCACATGGTCGGCGCCGGTGACAATCATAGACACCGCCAAGCTCGATCCGCAGAAATTCGACGAAGTGTATGCCTGGGGCTTTGACTACGACGCCGACTCCCAGCGCATCGGCCTCACTTGGACGATGGCCGGCAGCACCGCCCACAATGCCGCGCACAAGGGCCTTTATTTCGCGTGGTTCAACACCACCAACAACAGCCTGTCCAACGCCGCCGGCGCCAGCCTCGGCGCCTCCATCGCCTACGACGAACTGGCGAGCTGCCGCGTCGTTGACGCCACCGGCGACCCCGCCGACACGACCAAGGGCCACCACTACCCGTTCACCAGCCCCCAGCCCGCCCTCGACGGCGTCACGAGCCAGCCGCTGGTCGCCTACGGCTTTTATGACCCCGTCACCGGGAGCGAGTCCATCCGCTGCTCCCGCTGGAACGGCTCCGCGTGGGTCGAAAACATCATACAGGCAAACGTAAAATCCTTCTCCGATCTCCGCCGCAACGGCGTCGCCGAACTCATCGCGCTTTATCATTATTCGGGCAACATATTGATGAAATCTTCGCTGGACGGCGGCGCCACCTGGGAACAGGTCTCCGCCGGAGCCGTTCCGTTCAACATTGCCGAGGACGGCTGCGACAAGGTCGCCGAGCTTCTGTTTCTCGACAGCATCAAGGCGCCCATCACCGCCTTCCTCGGCCTCAGCTTCGAGGACACCACCAAGCCCGGCGGCTACAATTACGACGGCGTCTTCCCGGTTTATATAATTAAAGAAAACATTGTCGCCTCCGCGCCCGTGTTCATCCTTCATCCCGAGGCCGGAGCCGCTGTCTCCGGCGGCAACACCACCGCCATCGCCGCCGCCGCCACCGGCAACCCCGCGCCCGCCTACCAATGGCAGGTGAAGGAAGGCGCCGCCGCCGCGTGGCGCGACATCACCGCCGCCGACACCAGTTATACCGGCGCCGACACCGACACGCTGTCCATCCTCGTCGCGACCGGCATGGCCGGCTACGAATACCGCGCCGCCGCGACCAACCCCGGCGGCACCGTTTATAGCAATCCCACCACACTGGAGGTGCTGTTGACCCCGGCCTTTGATGAAAATCCCGTCGCGCGCCAGACCGCCGTCGTCGGACGCTCCGTTGATATTAGCGCACGCGTCTCCGGCAATCCGCCGCTCGCGCTCCGCTGGCAGGTGCGCGAGGATGCGACCGGCGCGTGGCGCGATCTCAGCGTTGGCGACATCTGGTGCAGCGGCATGAACACCGCCACGCTCACCCTCCTCGCCGCCACCGCCGGCATGGACGGCTGGCAGTTCCGTCTCGTCGCCGAAAACGATTTCGGTGAAAACACCAGCGCAGCCACCACGCTCAACGTGATGGCCGCGCGCCTTGCCGCGCCCTCCGCGCTCGCCTTCGACAGCAAGGGCAATCTCTACGCCGCAGATTCCGCAAACAACAAAATCTGGCAGGTCACCTCCGCAGGCGCGGCCAACCTCTTTGCCGGTTCCGGCACCGCCGCCCTCGCCGACGGCATCGGCTCCGCCGCGTCCTTCTCCGCCCCGCGCGGCCTCGCCGTCCTCTCCGGCACGCTCCTCGTCGCCGACACCGCCAACGCCGCCCTCCGCGCCGCCAGTGCCGCCACCGCCGACTTCGGCACGCTCCCCGTCGCCGGCCTCGGCGCGCCCGCCGGCATGGCCGTTGACAGCGCGGGCAACATGTACATTGCCGACGAGGCGCGCCATGTCATCCACATCGTCACCTCCGGCGGCGAGGTCAATATATACGCAGGCGCGCTCGACACGCCCGATTATATTGACGCCGGCGGTACTGGCGCCCGTTTCCATTCCCCCACTGCCCTCGCGTTCGGCGGCGACGGCAATTTATACGTCGCCGACACCGGCAACAACGCCGTCCGCGTCATCATGCCTCTCTCCGCCACCACCGGCGTGGTGGACACGCTCGCCGATTCCGCCGACGGCGTCAACGCCCCGCGCGGCATCGCCGCCAGCGGCAGCGGCCCCGGCCTGCGCGTGTATATCAGCAACACACCCGACTCCGCCATCTGCGACATTGACGAAGCCGGCACGGTGACGCTGCTCGCCGGCCACGACGCAGGCGTCGCCGGTTACAAGGACGGTCCCGCCGCCTCCGCCTGGCTCGACCACCCCGAGGGTCTCGCCCGCGATGCAGTCGGCAACCTCCACGTCGCCGACACCGGCAACGGCGTCATCCGCAAAATCACCTTCGACGCCATCGGCCGCGCCACCGTCGCCACGCCGTTGCTCGCCAGTGGCTCCACCTATGGTCCGCCGCCCGACCCCGGCCAGTCCTACACCAGCGGGCGCCGCTCCGGCGGCGGCGCACCCTCGCCCCTCTTCGCCCTCCTGCTCGCCGCGCTCCTCGCCGTGCGCACCGTGCGCTTTGCAAAAAAACACTGAGCGCCGCCCGCCACTTTATATGAAAATATATACAAACGAGGCTCCCTTATGAACATCACCCCCTCCCATCTTGCAAGACTCGCCGTCATCCTCGTGCTGCCGCTGACGTTCTCCCCCGCCCTCCCCGCGCAACAAACACAATCCGAGTCCCCGGTGGCGATGCCGCCGCCGGGCGCGGACGATGAAATCATCGAGCTGACCCCTTTCGAGGTCACCGGCGAACCCGACCCCTACGCGGCGACGCGGGCCGTCTCCGCCACCCGCTTCGCCACCGAAATCCAGCGTGTGCCGGTCAGCTTGCAAGTGCTCACCGAGCAATTCATGGACGACATCGGTGCCGTCAGCCTTGAGGAAGTTTTCAACCACGCCACCAGCGTCACCTACGATCAGACCGGCAGCCAGGAGGCGAGCGGCGGCAATTCATATAATGTTCGCGGCTTCAAGGCGCCCGAGGCCCGCGTGAACGGCTTTCGCGGCGGCGGCTTGTATATAAACCGAGCAGTCGTGGACCGCATGGAAATCGCGCGCGGCCCGCAGGCCGTCTTATACGGCCAGGGTTCCGCCGGCGGCACCATCAACACCATCACCAAGGCGCCGCGTTTCAAGCAAAAGGGCGTCGCAAAACTCACCCTCGGCTCGTATCAATTCGAACAATGGGACCTCGACCTCGGCGGTCCCATCACCAAGAACCTCGCCTACCGCCTCGTCACGCAATATCATTACAACGAGCGCTTGAACGACTGGCATTTCATGGAGGACAAGGTGATTTATCCCGCGCTCACGTGGAAAGCCGGCAAGCGCGTGGTGGTCAACGTCCGCTATAATCATTTGGAGCGCGACACCAACCGCCTCAACGCGCCCTACAACGCCTACGAATACGGATTGCAGGATTATTATCCCACGCCCACCGGCGTCGCGCCGAATGATTTGGACCCCATTCTTCCGGGCGAAGACCCAAGCAGGACCACTCAAAAGGGCCGCTATTATGTCAGGGAACTCGGCCGCAAGGTCAATCTCTCCGGCCCGTATTCGCGCTACCAATACGACATCAATTCCGCCAGCGGCGACATCTCCGTCCGCATCACCGATTTCCTCACCTACCGCGGCGCCGCGCAATATGCCGACACCGACCGCCTGGTGAACGACATTGTGGGCGAGCCGAACATGTATCGCTACACCGCCCGCACGGGCGGCGCCTCCGGCCGTTACCGGCATCGCGAACTCAACAACGAGGACATCGAGATGCGCCACGATTTTCTGTTTAATTTCAACCGGGAAAAATTCGGCCTCAAAATACTCGCTGGTTTTGAAAAATCGTGGCTCGACTACAGCCGCCTCGAAGTCGAGACGCCGACAAGCTCCGCCAGGGTCGTGCCCATCACCGGCATTTATGCGGAGCAACTTGACAAACTTTGGGCAAGCCGCCCCGGTTGGTCGGTGGCCAGCCTGCTTGCCGCCGGCACTTCGGAACTCATCGGCTATCCAAACGACTTATCTTTCACCCTCCCTTCCTACCCCGACGGATACATCGGCGCGGACGGCCAGTTTGTCCGCTCGCCCAACGGCCCGCCCTCCCTCGAAAAAACTGTCTCCACCGCCTACTACGCCACCATGATGCTCGACGTGCTTGGTGACCGCCTGCACGTGCTCGGCGGCATCCGCTACGATGACAACGACTTCACCGTCATCACCCAAACCAACAACCCCGCCCGCGAGTTTTTATACAGTGAGGATTTCGACATCGAGAAATCCTCCTGGCAGGCCGGCCTCACGTTTGATGTCACGAAAACCATCAGTTTGTATTCAACCTACAGCACCATTTTCGCGCCCAACAACATGTCCGACCGCGACAACAAGCCGCTCGGCCCGCAAACCGGCAAGGGCCTCGACGTCGGCATCAAGGCCTCCCTCCTCCGCGGCAAACTCACCGGCTCGGTCGTCTGGTTTCACACCACGCGCGCCGGCATTCCGCGCTCCACGCGCGAGGACG
The DNA here is from genome assembly GCF_038725785.1 of Termitidicoccus mucosus. Classification (GTDB taxonomy): domain Bacteria; phylum Verrucomicrobiota; class Verrucomicrobiia; order Opitutales; family Opitutaceae; genus Termitidicoccus; species Termitidicoccus mucosus. The sequence continues at coordinate 5,389,782 of NZ_CP109796.1, read as the reverse complement.
CCAACAGCCCGTATTACACCTACCTCTCCGGCAAGGAGCAGGCGCAGGGTGTCGAGATTGAAATCAATTGCCAGCCGCTGCCGGGGTGGCGGGTCATGGCCAACGTCTCGTTTCTCGACGGCGAAATCCTCTCCAACGACGAGGACCCGCGCACCGAAGGCTGGGACTTGACCGGCGCGCCCGACACCAAGGTCAACCTTTGGACGACCTACAAGTTCTCCCGGACTTTCCTGAAAGGGCTGACCGTGGGCTTCGGCCTGAACCACGCGGCCTCGGCCCCGGTGCATGGTGGAAAATGGGAAAGTTACTACATGCGCACCGACGCCTACACCGTCTATCGTGCGTCGTTGAGCTATCCTTTCCGCATAAACAACTACCGCCTCACCGTCGGCCTGCGCGGCGAAAACCTTTTCGACAAGGAATACATCGAGCGCCAATGGTCGTGGGGCAAGGAGCGCACCATCACCGGCTTTTTGCAGGTCACGTTTTGAGCACCGATTATATAAAAATCGCAGGATACTAATGATAACCGATTCCCAAAACCACGCCCGCTGGGCCGGCCAACTGCGCGCCGTCACCGCGCAACCGTTGCAATTCTGTCCGGACTTTCCCGAAATCGCGGCGCGCTGGGAGGCTTGGTGGGTGTTTCGCGCCGACCGTCCGTTGCTCATGGCCACCGCCGTCCGCAAGGACGACGGCATTTACCGGGGCAAGGCGCTCCATCTGGTCGCGGACCGCACGAAAGAATGGCTCGCCGCCACCCGGCTTCAGGTGGCCACCGCCCATTGGGTGGCCGACACGCTGCCCCGCATCCGCGCGGACATCGGCCCCTGCGCCCCGGCGGCGTTTCTGGGCGCGCCGCTCACCCTTTCCGAGGCCGAGCAAACCAGCTGGAACACCCCGACCATCACCACTTGGAATCCTCCGCCAAAATTGGATTTTTCCCCGGAAAATCCGTGGTGGTGCCGCGTGCTCGAACTTCTCGCGCTTACCGCGGAGGACGCGCGCGGAAAATACCTTGTCTGCCTGCCGGACATGGCTGGGGCGATTGACATCCTTGTGAACCTGCGCGACCCCACCCAGCTTTGCATGGACATCGCGGACGAATCCCGAGAAGCCGTGAAAACCGCCGCCATGCAAGTGGCCGCGATGTGGACGGGCATGTTTGCCGGCGCCGCCGACGCAGTGCTCGATCGCGGTGCCGGTTTTATCAACTGGGTCGGCGCCTGGTCGGACCGCGCCTACACCGTGCCCACCTGCGACTTCAACGCCCTGATCGGCCCGGACGATTTCGAGGAGTGCTGCCTGCCCTCGCTGCGCAGCCAGACGCAAAGCGCCGGGCGCATGTGTTTCCACCTCGACGGCCCGCAGGCCGCCCGCCACGCGCCCGCGCTGGCCGCGCAACCGTGGGTTGACGCCGTGCAATACACACCCGGCGCCGGCACGCCCTCCGCGATGGCGAAAGTGGACATGCTGCGCGGCTTGCAACAGGCCGGGAAACCGGTGCTCGTCACCACCCCCAAAAACGAGGTGCTCGAGCTCGCCCGCGCGCTCGACCCACGCGGCCTCGCCATCTGGGTTGATGAGTCCATCTCCATCGCCGAGGCCGACGAACTCGCCGCTGCAATCAAATCTTTCAATAAATAATTTCCCATGAAAATCCGCATCCAAAGATTATTCGCCGCATTGCTGGCATTTGCGTTTCTGCCCTCCGCGTTGCTCTGCGCTGTCGAGCCGGCCGCGCCGAAGCGCGCAAAATGGAAAGGCACTTTTGAAATAAAACAGGAACCGCTCGGCAACAACGTCAGCAGCACCTGCCGGCGCCAGTTCGGCGCGGGCTTGTATGATGCCGCCGTGAACAAAACTTTCGTCTGCTGGAGCGGCCCCGGCATGAGCGTCTGGATAAACGACTACGACCACGGCACCGGCAAATGGAGCGCGGGCCGGGAAGTCTGCCACCTCGAATACAAAACGCAGTGGGCCTACCACGATTACCCCGTCATGCGCCTCGCTCCGGACGGGCGGCTGGTGATTTATTTTTGCGAGCACGGCAACAAACTTTTCCAGGTGAAGGCGCCCGTCGCCCATTCGCTCGACGGCGACTGGGCAAAGACAACTGCAAGCGAGGACCACACGACTTACCCGATGCCGGTTGTCGCCGATGGCGTCATTTATGTTTTCTATTCAAAAAACGAGGACCGCAACTGGCCGCACCGCTCGTATCGTTATATTAAATCCGCCGACAGCGGTGCGACCTGGTCGGCACCGGCGACGGTCATTGATTCCGAAAAAAAGGAGCCGATGAAATTCGACGAGGTTTATGGCTTCGGCGTTTGCCTCAATCCCGACGACGGCCGCGTCGGCATCACATGGACGATGGCCGGCAGCAAGGCGCACAACGCCGCTTCGCGCGACTTGTATTTCGCGTTTTTCAACACCCGCACCGGCAACATGGAAAACGCCGGCAGGCGCGAACTCGGCCCGTCCGTTCTTTTCGATGAATTTGCCGCCTGCCTTGTCGTAAAAACACAGGGCGATCCCGACGCTCCCGACCGCAGGTTGCGTTATCCCATTCTCCGCCCGCAGCCCTCGTATATCGGCAAAGCCGGCGCGCCCGTCGTCGCCTTCGGCACCTACAAACCCGGCACCGGCGACTTGGTTTGCTTCATGCGCTGGGATGGCGATGCGTGGAAAGTCCAGGCAACGCTGGCGGAGGGAAGAAGCTTTTATGATTTGGAAAAACTCGGCCCGTCCGAATTTCGGATGTTCATCCGCAAGGACAGCAAAAAACTGCTGGTTCTCCGCAGCACCGACGGCGGCCGCACATGGAAGGAAAGCGCGGCGGCTCCGATAGATTTCGCCGCAAAATTCAACCGGGTTCCCGAAATACAATTCATCGAGGACGGCCGCCCGCCGGTCATCGGCATTCTCGGCACCGCTTACTCTGACAAGAAAACGCCCGGCGGTTACAACTACGACGGCATTTTTAACATTCACGCCGTCATGGAAAAATAACCGTGCCGCCGGCGCCGATTTTATGACAACACGCTTTTGTCTCAAGCATGCCATCCTGTGCATGTGTCTTGCCGGCGCCGCCAGTGCCGATGGCGTGCTGGAACCCGCTCCGCCCGGCGCGCCCAGGCCCCGCCATCCGGCTTTCGCCAAGGTCGAGGACACACCCGGCCTGCCCCGCGTGCTGCTGCTCGGCGACTCCATCTCCATCGGCTACACCCTGCCGGTGCGGGAACGACTCAAGGATGTGGCCAATGTCCACCGCGCGCCCGCAAACTGCGCGGACACCGCCAACGGACTGCGACAGCTTGACCGCTGGCTCGGTTCGGGAAAATGGGACGTGATTCATTTCAACTTCGGCCTGCACGATATAAAGTATCTCGACAAAACCGGGAAGTATGTACCGCCCTCCGAGGGAACCCAGGTGGCTTCGCCGGAACAATATGAAAAAAATCTCCGGGAGCTGGTCCGGCGTCTGAAAAAAAACGGCGCGGCTTTGATTTTTGCCACCTCCACGCCCGTGCCGGACGGCGCCGAGGGCCGGGTGAAGGGCGACGCCGCGCGCTATAACCAAATCGCCGTGAAAATCATGCAACAAGAGCGTGTGGCAATAAACGACCTGTTCACGCTCGCCTCGGAAAAACAGGCGGAAATACAGTTGGAACGAAACGTCCATTTCACGCCGCAGGGTTATCAACTGCTGGCGGAACAGGTGGCGGAAAAAATCCGCGACGCGCTGGCGGGGAAAATCCGTGTCGTTCGCGATGTGGAGTTCTTGGAACCGGACCGCGCCGAAAAACTCGATCTCTACCGCCCGCCGATGGAAACGGAGAAAAAAGGACAATTCCCCGCGCTGATATGGATTCACGGCGGCGGCTGGGCGGGCGGAGAAAAAGACGCGCGCCGCGAACAGGTTATCGGCGGCGCGCTTGCCCGCGCCGGCTACGTGGTCGCGAGCATTGATTACAAACTTGGCCGGACGGAGAATGCCTGGCCGCAAAACCTGCTCGATTGCAAAAACGCGGTGCGGTTCCTGCGCGCCAATGCCGAAAAATACAATATAGATCCCGACCGCATCGCGGTCGGCGGCGGCTCGGCCGGCGGGCATCTCGCGCTCATGGTCGGCCTGACCGCCGGACAAAAGGACCTGGAGCCCGTCGCGCCGTATCCCGGTGTGTCAAACGCGGTGCGGTGCGTGCTTAATTTCTATGGTGTCACCAATTTGCTTACCCGCCGGGAGACCCGGCCCGACGGTACGCCCACCGACAAGTTGAAGAGTGGCGGCGGACTGCTGCGCGCTTTCGGCGCAAAATCCGCGAACGACCCCGTGCTGCGTCTCGCGTCGCCCGTCTCGCATATCAACCGGAGCAGCGTCCCCGTCCTCACGCTGCACGGACGGGCGGACACCACCGTCGATTACATGCAGGCCGAGGAGCTTGACCGTGAATTGACAAAGTGCGGTGTTCCCCACGAAACCATTTGGCTCGATGGCATCGGGCACACATTTGATTTGGAGACGTGGAAAGACAAAAAACTCCCGCGCGACATCAAACCGGATGTGCTCGAATTTCTCGCCCGGTATATGAAATAATTTTCCCAACAATGCCACTCCCAACCGAACCGTCATTGAAAAATCCAACGCCTCTGATTGAGGACAATTTTACCGCCGCCGTGCGCCTTTATTCCGAATTGTTGAGCGCCACCGCCGGTGCCGGCAAAATCCCGCGCACGTTTGAAAACGGCAAACTTGTTTTTGTTGATTACAAAGACTGGACCAGCGGCTTTTTCCCCGGCGCGCTCTGGCTGATTTACGAGCACACCCGCGAGCCGCGCTGGAAAAAAGCCGCGCTGGATTACACAAACCGTGTCGCGCCCGCCGCGAAACTGACCGACACGCATGACCTCGGCTTCATGCTTTATTGCTCGCACGGCCATGCGCTGCGTTTCACCCGCAACCGCGCGCATCGCGATATTCTTCTTGAGGGCGCAAAAAATCTCGCCAACCGCTTCAATCCTGCCGCGCGCACCATTCGCTCATGGGATCACTATGCCGACCGCTGGCGGCATCCGGTGATTATAGACAACCTGATGAACCTCGAATTTCTCCTGTGGGCCGCGCGCGAGGTAAACGAGCCGCGTTATCGCGAAATCGCCATCGGGCACGCGCACCAAACGCTCGCGAATCATTTCCGGCAGGATGGCAGTTGCTACCACGTTGTTGGCTACGATCCGGAAAGCGGCGCGCCTGTCATCAAGGAAACCTTCCAGGGTTACGCCAACGAGTCGTCCTGGGCGCGCGGCCAAGGCTGGGCACTTTACGGTTACACAATGTTATATCGGGAGACACGCAATCCGCTTTATTTGAAACAGGCGCACGCCAGCGCGCGTTTCATCCGCACGCACCCGCGCCTGCCCTCCGACAAGATTCCTCTCTGGGATTTCGACGCGCCGGCCGCGCCCGAGCCGCCGCGCGACGCCTCCGCCGCGGCCGTGATCGCATCCGGTCTCATCGAGCTGGCGGACTATTCCGAGCCGGATACCGCGCAACGCTACCGCGAACTCGCCTGGCGGCAGCTCGTCTCGCTTTCCTCCCCCGGCTACCGGGCTGCGCCGGGTGAAAACGGCGGTTTCATCCTGAAACATTCCACCGGCAACTTTAACAAAAACAGCGAGGTGGATACGCCGTTGAATTACGCCGATTATTATTTTCTGGAGGCGCTGCTCCGCCTGAAGGCCCGCGCCCAAAACGCCAAACCTTCGCCCGCCGGTTAGCATGCGGCCATTTGCACAGGAAACAGTCCAAAGCCGGACAATGTTATTCCCATTCTTATAAGTGAACATACTCGCACCGTTCTGGGAAATACTACCTGCGCGCGTGCGTCGCAATTACCACGGCGGGGCGCTCTTGTCGGCGTTCAACGGCGGGGCGGCGGAGCGCGATGGGGATTGTCCGGAGGATTGGATCGCATCCGCCGTCGTGGCCAGGAATCCGGGCATGCCTCCCGTGCCGGATGAAGGGCTCACCCGGGTGCGATCCGCTCATGGCGAAATCCGGCTGCTGGCCTCGCTACTGGAAGCGGAACCCGCCTACTACCTCGGAGAGAGTCACTGGCACAAGCGAGGGGCGGAACTGGGCTTTCTGGCCAAGCTGCTGGATTCCTCGATGCGCCTTCATGTGCAAGCGCATCCTTCGGCTGCGTTTTCACAGAAGCATCTGAATTCCCGCTACGGGAAGTTCGAGTCCTATGTCATTCTCGGGTTCAGGGAGGGGGTGTCCCCTTATTTGCGTCTGGGTTTCCAGCATGCGCCCTCTCCGCAAACCTGGCGGCGGATCATCGAAAATCAGGACATCGCCGCCATGGACGCCTGTTTCGACCCCATCCCGCTCAACATCGGTGAAATATGGATCGTGCCTGGCGGGATGCCGCATGCCATAGGAGAGGGCGTCCTGATGCTGGAGGTGATGGAGCCCTCGGATTGGGTCGTGCGTTGCGAGTTTTCCAGAAACGGAGTAGTTGTCCCTCCCGAAGGCAGGTTTATGGGGCGCGATCTTGATTTTTGCCTGCGTATCTTTGACTACACGCAATATTCCGTCGAGGAGGTCAGACAACGCTGCCAACTGCAACCGGCCCTGCTGGAGGCGGCGGACTATCTGACGGTGGAGGAGCTGGTCGGACGCGCTCATACCGACTGTTTCAGCGTCCGAAGATACCGCTTTAGCGGCGGAGGTCCGTTACCGGACTCGTCCTCCATCCGGCTCCTGCTTGTTGTCTCGGGCGAAGGCACGCTTGCGTGCGGAGGACAGGAAACACCGCTCAGGCGCGGGCGGAGATTCATTTTGCCCGCCAATGGCCCCCGGGCGGAAGTGAGCCTGCCGACGGGCGCCTCTCTGGAACTCCTCGTTTGTCACCCATGAAGACTGCAGCCTGTTCCTTAAGCGCTCCAAAAAATTAGAGCCATTACATTCAATTGATTACAATCAATAAATTCGAAATTACATATGAAAACTATGAAGGCATGCAGCGCCCTTTTTTTAGTCCCGCTGACGATGAACTTGTTATTCGCGGACACCCCGTCCCCAGGCATCCGCCACGACGTAAATTATCTCGGACCCGACCGCGCCGAAAAACTCGACATTTATCTTCCGCCCGAAAATTTCGCGCGCCCCGTGCCGGCGGTGCTCTTCATCCACGGCGGAGGCTGGCGACTTGGCGACAAGGCCGGCAAACGCGAAGTGAACATCGGTGGCACGCTCGCGGCGCACGGCTACGCGGTGTTTTCAATCAACTATCTCCTCAATGTCGGCGACCGCGATGCCGCCACCGGAAAAACAAAACTCACGAGCGTCGCGTGGCCGCAAAATCTCCATGATTGCAAAACCGCGCTGCGCTTCATCCGAAAAGAATCCGCCCGCTACGGAATCAATCCGGATCGCATCGCCACCATGGGTGGCTCCGCCGGCGGCCATCTCGCCATGCTGGTGGGCGCGACGGCGAATCGCGCTGAAATCAACCGCCACGGACTTTATACGGAGCAATCCAACGGCGTCACCTGCATCATCAATTTTTACGGCGAGTATGATGTCAGCGGACGCTGGCGTGCCAGTTTCGCAGGCGACACGCCCGAAAAAACAGTGGCAAACGCGCGGGCCGCCTCGCCCGTCACCTATCTCGACAAAAACACGCCGCCGATGTTCATCACCCACGGCTCTGCCGACAAAACCATCCCAGCGGAACGCTCCCGTATGCTCACCAACTATTTGGAAAAACTCGGCGTGGATTATTTGTATGTTGAAATCGGCGGCGCTCCGCACAGCTACGACCTCGAACCGGCGCAAATGGACCTGCGTCCGGCCGTGCTGACGTTTTTGGAAAAATACTTGGGCAAACCCGCCAGCGCTGCCGCCAGCAATAAAGATGCGAATGCAACATCCGTGGCGCAATAAGGCACGCTCCTAAACCTCCGAAAAACAAATCCGGGTGGCGGATGCGTCTCACCGAGACTTGCAACAATGAACAATACAATACCAAATGTTTATATTATGGTTGATGCCGAGGGCATCAGCGACATTTATGAAAGCCGGCAGGTGACAGATGGCGAATCCCGCTATGTTGACTGCCGCATAAATATGGTGAAAGACATAAACGCCTGCGTGGAAGCGTGCAAGGAAGCGGGCGTGAAAAAGGTCTTTGTCAGGGACGCCCACAGCGCGGGTTGTAATATCCTGTGGGCGAACCTCTCTTCGCTGGCCGATTATTACATCATTGGCGACTGCCGCAACAACCGTTTCCCCGGCCTGGAGGAATGTGACGCGGTGATATTGCTGGGTTACCATGCCATGGCGGGCACGCCAAACGCGATCCTTGAGCACACCATGAGTTCAAAAGAGGTGCAGAATATTGGGTCAACGGAAGAAAAACCGGCGAAATAGGGATTGATGCCGCAATCGTCGGCGAACATGGCAAACCAGTCATCATGGTGAGCGGCGACGACAAGGCCTGCGACGAGGCGAAGGATTTTCTCCCTTGGGCAACTACTGCGGAAGTCAAAAAAGGCTTGTCCGTAAACGGCGGCATGCTGTTGCCGCCCGGCAGGGCTCATGATCTCCTCGCGGCAAAAACCAAGGAAAGCATGGCAAATTTTACCCGGGCAAAATCCTTCATTTCAGAAAAGCCCGTTACTCTGCGGGTTGAATTGGTCGAGCGCGGCAGGTTGCCCAGCCCCGAATCCAAACCTTATATGAAAATAATCGACGGACGGACCTACGAGGTGCAAGGCGCCAGCATGGAGGAAGCCTTGCTGCGTCTGTAAGATATCGGAGGAAATTGTAATGCACGCAACAAGGTCTTATAAACTTAATATGATTCCATTCGGGGTCGTTGTCCTGGCCGAGCCGGGTGTCCCGCTGGAGGAAATGCGTCGCGATTTGGAAAATATCCGCGACCTCGGGTTCAACACCATCGTGCTTTATCCGCCGTTGAGCCGCTGGGAGGGAAACCCGCCCGGGGAAACCGCGTTCGGCACGATCGACACCATCATGGACTGGTGCGCGGAACTCGGCCTCAAGGTCATTCTCGAATTGCAAGGACAAGTCATGCAGGAGGCGGATGCGCCCGAATGTTACGGGTATGTTCAAAATCCCAATTACCGGGAAAACGGATTCCATAATAAACAAAAAGAGGCGCTTCTCGCGCGCTATTTCAAGGAGGTGGCCGGACATTTTCGCGGACATCCCGCCCTGCTTGCATACGATGTCTTTAACGAAATTGGCAATAATTCCCGCTCGCCGGAAACGATTCAGGCGTTTGTCGATTTTCTCCGCCGCCAATATCAGGGAGACATACAAAAATTAAACCGCGCCTGGGCCACCTATTTTCGTGACTTTGACAACATTGCCGCCATCCCGCCGGACTACCGCGTCTGGACGTGGTCGTCGGTTGTAGCGGAGCGGGACTGGCTGCGTTTTCGCTCGCATGATTTCGCCGGGCAAATTCACCGGTGGAGGGACGCGCTCAGGGAAATTGATTCTGCCACGCCCGTGTTTGTCGATGTGCTCGGCAGCGACGTTTTGCATAACCGCACGGCGAACTATTATGGAGTCAGCGACTGGGACGCCGCCCCGGAAAGCGACGCGCTGGGGCTTTCCTGCTACGCCAACATGCTGGCCCCGGATTGGTGGGAGCGCAGCGCATGGCTTTGGCCCCAATTCTGGCGGCATGGACGTTCCGCGGCGGGGGAAAAGCAAGTGTTCATATCGGAACTCATGACGCACAACCGGAGTTTGTTTCCGCTGGAAAAATCATCCATGTCCGATGAATTGCGACTCTGGAGCTATCAAGCGTTGTTTCATGGCATCCAAGGCGTGATTTATTGGAAATACCGTCCCTTTCGCCGTGGGCGCCAGGTTTCAGGACGAGGGCTCACGGATTTTTCCGGTCGCCCGAATCATTTCGCGGCGCAAGCCGCGGAAGTCGCGCGCTTCGCCAGGAAACACGCGCAAGACTTGGCGGGGGCAAAACCAGACGACGCCGGATGCGCGATACTGCACGACCCGGAGGCCGAGCGGCTTTATAGCGCCATCGGCGTCAGCACCGGCGAAGGGGCGTCCCCCTCGTTCTACACGGATGCGCACCGGGGATGGTTTCGCGGACTTTGGTTGCACGGAGTCGCGCCATCCTACATCACGCCCGGTCAACTCAAAGCCGGCGTCCCCGCTGACATAAAGGTTCTCGTTGTGCCATGCCTGGCGGGTGTTTCCGCCGCGCTCATATCCACGCTCACAGACTTTGTCAGGTCTGGCGGCGTGCTGGTCACGGAGAGTCGTTTTGCGATTCTGGATGAGGACGGCAATCTGTGGCCGCATGCGCCAGGAGCGGGGCTTCATGAAACACTTGGCTTCGAGGAAGAAAACTTTTCTTCGAGATTCCGCGACTCCATCGCGTGCGGATCGCAGTCACTCGTCTTCCATGACGATTATTTTCAGGAGCTGCGCCTTGGGAGTGACAGCCGTGTCCTGTTGAAAACACAGGACGGCGTGCCCGCCATGGTGGAATCCCCGGTTGGCGCGGGGAGATGCCTGCATGTGCCATTCATGCTGGGGCACAAGGTGGAGCGCGCCGAGGCGGAACCGGGAGCGCTGGGCTATTTTGAAAAGCTTTTCTCCCATTTCCGGGACGCCCTGCAACCCGTGGTTGAAATACGAAAAAAGGGAAAACTGACCGATGTCTCCGTACTGCTCAACAATGACGGGGATGCCTATCTTGCGGGGATTTGCAATTATTCAGAAGAACCGGACACGGTCGTGCTTGCGACCAAGGCACGGGGCGCGGGCGGCGTGTTGCTGGACGGCGCCCGCGTCGCGACGGATGCCGACGGCCTCCTCTCGGTCGAAGTGCCGCCCCGCGCGGTGCAAGCCATTCATTTCAGATAAACTCAATGAGTGCGCCAATCGAACAGCTTCCTTATGACCGGGCGCGCAATTAAAAAATTCCATGCACTCCTTGAGACGCATCAGCCCGAATGACGGCCGGCACTATTTTTTCGGCTATTATGACATTCCCGCGTTCGACCCATCCGGACGCTTTCACCTTTGCCACCGGGTCGGTTTCCGCGACCGGCTCCCCGCGCCCGCCGACACTGCCGAACTCGGGGTCTTTGACCTTGCGACTGGCGGATTTGAGATTTTTGGCGAAACACAAGCGTGGAATTTTCAGCAAGGCTCCATGCTGCAATGGCTGGGACATGATGGCGATCTCATCGCATATAATGACTTCAATGGTGCCGATGGTTTTCACTCCGTCATTTATTCATTTGTCGAGGATCGGATTATAAGCAGACTATGCCTGCCTTTTGCATCGCTGTCCTCCGATGACAGGTTTGCGCTCAGTATTAATTTTTCGCGCATGTATGATTTTCGTCCGGGCTACGGCTATTGCAACCTGCCGGACAAATGGCGGGATGAAAAACAACCAACCGACGACGGCATTTACCTCGTGGACTTGAAAAACAATTCCACACGCCTGATCCTGTCGCTTGCGAACATCGCCTCGGCGATCAAGGAGTTTGCCCCGGTTGCCGATGAAAAGCTGCTGGTTAACCATATCACCTTCAATCTCGGGGGGACACGCTTTCTTGCGCTGGTCAGGAATTTTCCAGTGGCTATTTCCGGAGGCAAGGACGGCACATGGAACACGACAGTGATAACCGCAAACAGGGATGGAACGGATTTACACGTGCTGCCCACAAAAGCCTACGCGTCACATTATCACTGGAAAAACCAGGCGACCTTCGCCATCCACAGCGATGGCCCCGCGAAACACCAACTTTATGAAATCACTGACACGGAGAACGCCTCCTTGTCCGCGATTGACAGAACATTTTTCATCAAGGACGGGCATTGCAGTTATTCACCGGACAGATCCCGAATGCTTTATGACAGCTACCCCGACGAAAGCCGACTTCAGCATTTATATATTTACGACCTGGCGGCGCGCCAAGGGAGGGAAATCGCCGCGTTTCATTCTCCTCCCGTGCATCCCATCGACATTCGCTGCGACCTGCATCCCCGCTGGGGCCCGGACGGCAAATGCGTTTCCTTCGATTCCACCCACGAAGGTTTTCGCGGACTGTATTTGATGCAATTATAAACCGCCATGCACCAAAAGGCGCTAATATTCCCCCTGGCCCGTGTCCGGTCGGACATGCTGGATTACTGCGAACGGCTTCGCGACCATGACGGGCGCAACGGCGCCTACCGCATGGCGCCGCGCGCGCGCTGCGATTTGTATTCCTCCTGTGATATCGCGATATTGCGCACCATCATCGGCGAGGATTTGGCCGCCATTCTGGGCGACAGCGAGCGGGGCGAATGGTGCGGGCATATCAATAGTTTCATCAAGCATGACTTCGAACGGCCCGACAACGGCGGCTATTGCGACACGATGGGGCATTCGCAACTCCATGCCAACGGCATGGTAATCGGCGCGCTTGGCGTGCTCGGTGGCAAACAGGCGCAGCCGGTGAAACTTTACGAGCCGTTCGACACTCTCGAAAAAGTAGGACGGTGGCTCGAATCGCTCGACTGGAGCCGAGCCTGGCAAACCTCGCATTTGTTCTGGGGCGGAGTGCATTGCTTCAGTTTCAGCGCCCGCGCATCCGCCGCGTGGCTGGACGCCGTGTTCGCCTGGCTCGACGCCAACCTGGATTTCCAAACGGGATGGTGGCGGACCGGGGTGGTATTTGAGGACCGGCACCAAGGCCTCGGCGGAGCGGCGCATCTGCTGCCGCTTTACGAACATCATGGACGGCGCTTCCCTCTTCCGGAACGCGTCATAGACAGCGTGCTGGCCCTGCAACTGCCGCGCGGTTCCTGGCTGGAGCCACGCAATGCATCGGAACATGTTCATGTGATGCATTATATCGAACTTGATGCATTATACGCACTGGTTCTGATGCGGCGTCTGTCCCCCGGCTACCGGACAGGTGACATCGATGCAGCGGCGCGGCGTTATGGCCGGCTGGTCCGCGACTATTACGCCCGGCACGCGCACGAGCTTTATACATTGCATCCGCACATGGTGCTTGCCGCGGCGGGCGCATTTGGGGGATTGCAACAACTGCTTCCGGATGAATTTGTCGATGATGTTCGCTGGACCGATATATTCAGCGATCCTCGATTCTATCGCACCCGCGCCGTGGAGCGTTTATGACAATTAATTCCGATTCATGAGTCCGCATGATGCACCTGACTGACAACCGGCGCAATCTGCCCGGGGACGGATGCGCTGAATCGGCGGATGGCGGACTCAGCGAGTTTGGCCGCGCCGTCATCGCGGAGATGAACTGGGTCGGCATCATTCCCGACGTGGCGCATTCCGGGCTCCGCACCAGCATGGAAGCTGCGCAATGCTCGAAAAAACCGGTCGTCGCCAGCCACACGGTCGCCGGAGCGCTCAGCAGGCACTATCGCGGAAAAACCGACGAGGTCATCCGTGAAATCGTCAAAACCGGCGGTTATGTCGGCATCTGTGCGGTTCCCCGGTTTTACCGAGGCACCGGCAGGATCATTGGCGGAAATGTAATGCGCGTGGCGCAAAAGGCCCTTGAGGGATGTTTCTGATCTGGAAACGCAGCCGAATGCAATTATAAACACAACCATGAACGAGCTTATCAGCATTTACCTGAAAATGATGGTGCTCTACACCCCGTTTTTCGGGCTCTCGTGTTTTCTCGCCATGACCAGAAAACACACGCCGGCGGAGCGGCGGCGCATGGCCTGGCAGGTGGCGCTGGCCGTGCTGGTTTCCAGCGCGACGCTATTCCTGTTTGGCCGGTTTATTTTCACGCTTTTCGGCATCACGGCGGATGCATTTCGCATCGGAGCGGGCAGCGTCCTGTTTCTCTCGGCCTTGGCCATGGCGCAGGGGAAAACGCCGGTGGAGGACAGGGAGGCAAACAACGGAATCGTCATCGTGCCACTGACGATTCCAGTGATCGTCGGACCAGGCACGATCGGCGCGCTGCTGGTAATGGGCGTGAACCAGGCATTCAATGCGCGGTTCATCTCGCTGGCCGGAATCGCGCTGGCGAGCATGACAATGGGGCTGATGCTATTTCTCTCGGACAGGATCAACCGGTTGCTCGGGCCCGCGGGACTGCAAATCGTCAGCCGCCTGACCGGGTTGTTTGTCTGCGCCTTGGCGGCCCAGATCATTTTCACCGGGATAAGGGGTTATTAAAATGACCTATATATCCACCCGATGAATTGACCGGGTGTGATCCTTGTTGGAGGTAAAATAGACTGCCGTGTCAGCGTGGTTGAATATCGGATGCGGATGGCTGTACACGCCGGAGGGGATCGAAACTGACAACGGGCGGTTTGCCTGGCCAACAAAACAAGCGGGATTAGCTGGATTATAACCACGGGGGACTCGACGGCAGGGCCGCACTGAAAGACGCGTTCAATTCGTGCTGATAGGTGACGCCGAAACCGCCGCTCAGGAAGCGCGGGAATCCCTCCCCGGCAAAACTCCGCCAACTCGCGGTTTCGTCACCAGGCGTGATCGGGAAAAACCTTGCGCCGACCGACTCCGCCGCCTCCTGGTCGCCCGGCGCGTCGCCCAGCACCAGAACCTGCTCCGCGGTGTAACGCCCCTCCATCGCCTGGCGGATTTGCGCGGCCTTGCTCCCGAATTCCTGCCCGGCAATGAACGCCGCGCCGCTGTCCAGCCCAGCGTGCGTCCACTCTCCGATCAGCGTCGCGCGCGGCGCCTGGCTGACGACCACCAGGTCCGCCTGCGCGGAGACCGTGCGCAATGCCCCGGCCGCGCCCGCGAACGGACCGAGGCCCTGGCACATCGCGGCCACGGCGGCGTTCACTTCACGCGTCCAGTCCAGCATCGCCCGCAATGCCGGATCGTCTGTCTCCTCCACTGCGCGTGCCAGCGCGGGCTCGCCGAGCGCATCCGTGGCCGCCACGAAATGCCGCAGCGCACCGAAGTCCATGAAATGCATGTCCAGCGCGCGCACGTCCGGATGCGCGGCCAAAAACTCGAGCGCGAGCCCCGCCGCCTTGAAGCGGTTGCATCCGCGCGTGCGGCTGTAGAGGTTGACAAACTCCCACACCTCGCGCGCTTGCCGGGCGCAACGCTGCAGGCGGAAATGCTTGATGAACGCCGGGCAGAAACACTCCTTGTGCTTCAAATCCATCACGTCGAAAACGCAGCCGTCGCTGTCGCACGCCACCATGTGCGCGTGGCGTTTGATGAAGGAGATTTTTTTGTCAACCGGCATAGCAGACGAGGCGCGCGGCACGGATTAGTTTTTCAGCGTGACGGGAAGTCTGCCCGTCGGCTGCAGTTCGCCGGTGATGATTTTTATCGCACTGGTCATCGCGTCGCGACTCGCGCCGAGTGTGCAGAGGCATGTCCGGGCCTGCGGGTATTTTTCCAGATCAAAAGGCGACTCCATCGCCACGACGACCGCCGGTTTACCGCTGTCGAGGCAGGCGGAGACCAGCTCCGGCTGGCGCGCGAAGTTGATGGCGTTGATGCTGCCGACAATCACGAAATCGGCCCCGGCGCAGGCGGCGCGCGCGGCGGCGATATTCGCGTCGGTCGGCACCAGTTCGGTGAGCACGCCGGCGGCGTTCGGAAAACGCTCGCGCACGGCTTTTATCAGCATGTCCTCGCTCTGGATCGGGTCGTTGGCGCCGTCGAGTTTCTGCGGTTTCGGGCTGATCACGGCCACGCGCGCGCCGGCGCCGATTTTGGCCGGCAAAAGTTTCGCGTCGTCGCGCAGCACCACGACGGAGCGGTCGGCGAGGGTTTGCGCGCAGCGGCGGGCGTCTTCCGAGGCGAAGGGCGCGGCGGCTTTTTCCGGTTGCACGAAGGCGGTCTCGTAGAGGCCGGCGCGCTGGCGCAGTCGGTGCAGGCGGAGCAGCGATTCGTCGAGGCGCGCCTCGCTGATCTCTCCGGACTTCACCGCGTCATAGACGGCGCGGTAGCCGTCGAGGAAATGGTTCACGTCGCCGCGCAGCAGGAGCACGTCGCAACCGGCCTGCACGGCGCGCACGCTGGCGACGGCGGTGCCATAGTTGTCGTGGATGGCGTTCATGCGGAGGGCGTCGGTCTGGATGATGCCGTCGAAGCCGAGCTTTTCGCGCAGGTAACCGTGGACAATCGCGTGCGACATGGAGGCGGGCGCGCGCCCGGGATCCATGGCGGGGACAATGGCGTGGCCGATCATGATGGCGTCGGCGCCGGCGGCGAGGAGTTCGCGCGTGGGGCGGTTGTCGAGCGCCTCGAGTTCGTCGAGCGGCTTGCGGATTTCGGCGATGCCCTTGTGGGCGTCCACGGCGGTCGCACCGTAGCCGGGAAAATGTTTTATCATCACAGCCAGGCCGGCGCGCTTGTAGCCGCGCATCATGGCGAGCGCGTGGCGCGTGACGAGCGCGGGGTCCTCGCCGAAGGAGGTGGCCTTGACGGTGGCGCGGCCCGCGAACTGAAACACGTCGGTGCAGGGCGCCTGGATGAGATTGATGCCGAGGGCGCGCATCTGGAGGCCGGTGAGGCGCGCGGTTTCCTCGGTGAGCGCGGGGTCGTCGGCGCAGCCGAAGGACATGTGGCTGCCGAAGACGAGCGTGCCATAGCGGTTGAGGTCGTTGCGCGTGCCGCCCTCCTGGTCAATGCCGACGAAGACCGGCAGGCCGCTGCCCTGCTCAAGCGAGAGCGCCTGGAGCTCGTTGAGCAGCGCGGCGTTTTTTTGCGGCGTGAGGTAGGGGCTGGGATCGCAGACGAGGCGGCTCTGGTTGTCGTAGTAGGCGTTCGGGCAATAGCGCACGAACGCGACGCCGCACTCGGCCACGATGGTCCGGAGATAATCCAGCAGGGAGCTGGCCTGCAAAATCGGGCAGCAAAGCTGGCCGACTTTCTTGGCGAGCGGAAGCGAGAGAATGTCTTTTTCGGAAACGGGGCGGGTGGTAATCGTGTGCATAAAAGTGCCCGGCCAGCCAAACCGCATGCGGTCGGGACTTGCAACCGGCCCGTTACTTTTCACGATTAGTGAAGCGATTCCCTTTCCCCTGAATTCCCTCCCGATGCCACTCAACCAACGCGCCCTCGCCTCGCTCGCCCGCGTCAGCCAGACAGCCGTCTCGCTCGCCCTGCGCGGCGATCCATCCATCCCCGCCGCCACGCGCGAACGCATCCGGCGACTCGCCGACGCGCAAGGCTACCGGCCCAACCCCAATGTCGCCAGCCTCATGGCGCAAATCCGCCGCAACCGCCGTCCGCAGGCGGGCGGCTGCATCGCGCTCCTGGCCGATGCCGCCGATGAGCGCGGCTGGCTTGACCGCGAATATACACGCCGGCAACAGCAAGGCATGGCCGACCGCGCCGCCGGTCTCGGTTTTCGCACCGAGGTGTTTTTCCTGCGTGAAAAGGGCATGACCCCGGCCCGGCTCGACCGCATCCTGCATGCACGCGACATCCGCGGCGTGGTGCTGGCCGGGCCGAAACGCGCGCCTGTCGATCTCTCCGCCATGCGCTGGCAGGACTATGCCGGCGCCACGATTTCCTATACCTGGGACTGGCCGCCGGTGGACCGCGTCTCGTCGCATCACCGGCACAACATGGACATCGTGCTGCAGCAGTTGCAGGCGCGCGGCCACCGGCGCATTGGCCTGAGCTTGCAGCCCGATGAAGTCGAGGCCGTCGAGCAAAACTGGCTTTCCGGTTTTCTGGTGATGAACCAGCGCCTTCCCGCCCGACGCCGGGTGCCGCTGTTTGTCGGCCGGCACGGCCCCGCGTCACTGCCCGCCTTTTCAAGCTGGCTCAAAAAACACAAGCCCGACGCGGTCATAAGCTTGGCCGGATGGGAGGAAACTTGGCTGCGCCAAGTGAAGTTGCTCGGCCCAAACAGCATCGGCCACGCCTGCGTCAACCGTCCCGCGCAAACGCATGTCGCCGGCATCGAGGAGGACCATGAGATGATCGGCGCAACCACCATCGAACTGCTCATCGCCCAGATGCAGCGCAACGAATACGGCCTGCCCCGCCGTCCACGCCTCACCTTGATCAACGGCGAATGGCGCGAAGGGACAACCTTGCGCCAACCGCTTGCCATATAAATTGATTCCATAAGGCCGGCATTCCCCTCCGTGTCCCACCGGAACAATCCATCTTTATTTAGCCAGACAGGCCGGATTGCACAGCACCGGATCAAGCCCGCGCCTCAAACTGCCCCGGGGCGGCTCTTCCGGGAGAAACGGGTTGCGCGCCCATCGCCGAAACAGAGCAGGGAGACTGGCGGGGCAGTGGACGCGGACGATCCGGCCATGGAGAGAACAAAGGCGGAAACGGATTTCGATGAGTGAAGAGAAAACATGGCGGATGGCATACATGCGGGTTTCCGGCCGGCACAAAGGTCCGGAATCCCATCGTGGTTTATTTATAGGTCGCAGGATCCGGGACGGATCGACGGCCCTTGCTTGTTACGATTGCGCAACCTTTCCGTAGTATCCGCGAAACCCGGCCCTGTCCGTGCCCGCCGCAATGTTAAGATTTCGTGTCAACCGCCGGGGCCGGCTGTTTTTGATTGGCTCGGGTCCGGCTGCGCGTTTTGCATCATGATCATTGTTCGGCTTCCGCCCTCCGGCCATGTGTAATTGATATTAGAATACAGGTGGGTCTGGAAAAAATTTCCCGACTATTTTCATCCCCGGGTAGTCGATGCGTCCTGGATTTCCAGACATATTTTTGTATGTTTTGCCCGCTTGCCAACCGCATCCTTGCCCGGATTTTCGGAACCTCCGCTTCCGCAGCCTGCCGTGTCCCGCACGGAAACCGCATCCGGCTGACCTGGCTGGCCGGCTTGGTTCTTCCGGCCTGTCTGCTGGCGGGGCAGGCGCCGGCGAAAATCCACGACTACGCGGACGATCACGCGCTGGCGACCACCACGGTGGACATCTCCTCGATCTCCACGCATCCGGTCCGGCTGATCGACATCCTGACCCTGGTGGAAAACCAGACCAACTTCGAGTTCATCTACCTGCCCCGGCAGATCCCGCTCAACCACCGGATCGCGTTCGAGTCCGGCAAAAGCATCACCCTAGCCCGCCTGTTTTATTCCATTTCCAGCCTCACCGGCGTGGTGTTCACCCGGCACACCTTGAAGGTGACGGTCCGGCGGAGCAGCGAAGGCGATCCTCTCGGGGCACCGCCGGCAACCTTATGAACGCGGACTCCGGCAACGACGACGAATGGCTGGCGAGGATGGCCAGGGGTGACGAGGAGGCGCTGGTGCTCCTCATGCGCAAATACTACGTCCACCTGGCGCAGTTCGCCCACTCCCTTCTCGACCGCCACGACCTTGCCCAGGAGGCGGTCTCGAACGTGTTCATCAGCCTGTGGCGGCGACGGGAGACGCTTTCGATCCGCACCGGCGTGCGCCACTACCTGTTCGGCGCCGTGGTCAAGCAGGCATCCTCGCTGCTGGCCAGCGATGTGATCCGGCCCGAGCTGGTGCCCTTGGACAACGTCCCCGCCCACCAGCTCGCGCAGCCCGCCCAGTCCGATGACGGTGTCCTGTATCGGGAATTCCAAGCCGAGATCGAGGCGCTTCTGGCCTCCATGCCTCCGCAAAGGCAGCAGGTTTTCCGCATGAGCCGGATCGAGAACATGCGTTACAAGGAAATCGGAGAGTCGCTGGGGATTTCGGAGTTCACCGTGCGCAGCCACATCGCCAAGGCCATGCGCACCCTCGAAGAGGCGCTGCCGGGGATCAGAAGCCGCCTGAAAGGGGATTCCCGCACCGGATGAACGGAATAAAACTTCTCCAGAATTCTCCTTGTGGCAGTAGTCGATCCGCGCCCTTTTCCCAGACATATAGGGTAAAACTGTTCCATGCCGCCTAACCATCACGCCAAAAAAGCGTTTTACGCGCTTGCCGCGCGCTACCTGCTCGACGAGGCATCGGCCGCGGAACGGGAGCAACTGGTGCAGATGCTGCAAGAGCCGGCCTGGCGGGAGATGTTCGACCGGATGTCGGCCGGCTGGAATACAAGTGCGGCCAACTGGCTCGAAGGATTCGATGTCGAGGGGGAGATCGAGAAGGTGCGGGGCGTGGTCGTCCGCGAGCGTCCGCCGGTCCCCTCTCCCAATGAATCGCGCTCCGGCCGGTCGCGTTCGCGCTTTTTTTCCTTTTCCCGGCCCCGGTTTGTCCTCGCGACCACGCTCTCGCTGGCGGCGATCATCTCGCTCGCCATCCTCGCCCTGGGCCCCCGCTGGCGGACGGTCGATGCGGCGGCGGGAAACCGCACTTGGGTCAGGCAGGTCAACGGCGTGGGCGGGCGCATGGAAATCGCTTTGAAGGACGGCTCCAAAGTGACCCTCAACGCCGGCAGCCAGCTTTCCTACCCTTCAGCCTTCGATGCCCGCAGCCGCACCGTCCGGCTCACCGGCGAAGCCTTCTTCGATGTGGCGAAAGACGCCGCGCGCCCCTTTGTCGTCGAGACCGGCACCCTGCGCATCACCGTGCTGGGCACCCGGTTCAATGTCCGGGCTTTTGCCGACGGCACCCGCGCGCAGGTGACGCTGGTCAGCGGCAAAGTGCAGGTGACGCCCCTCGGCCGGGCGGAAGCTGAGCAGGCGCCGGTCACGCTGGCTCCGGGGATGCAGTATTCGCTCATCCCGGCAACCGGCGAAGGCGAGCTGCACAATGTCCCCGTGCAGGCGGCCACCGGCTGGATGTCCGACCGGATCGTGTGGAAAGACGAACCGCTACCCGACGCCATGCGCGAATTGGAACGCCGTCACGGCATCGCCATCGTGCTGGCCGACCCCGCGCTGGCCCGCGAGACCGTGACCGCCCGCTTCCAATCGGAGACGCTGCCGGAGATTTTCCGGCTCCTGGAGGACCTCGGGATCGGACACCGCTTCGAGCCTTCGTCCGACAAAATCGAGCGGGTGATCCTTTCGCTCCATCCCGTCGAATCCGACGACTCCACCGCGGAGACTGCGGCGCCGTAAACCGGAAACTCTCTCGATACGGGCGACCGTCCGGCCAAGCGGTTCGCCCAAATCGCGCATCCAAGATTTCTGAGAAAGCGCATGTTTTGAATGATTGTTTTTCAGACATCGTTCCGAGCGAAGCGACATCCTCAGACAGCGAAGAACCAAATCGGATAATACCAGTTGCGAACAAAATTGGCGTTTTGGCGGCGCAGTCGGAAGGCGGCGGATTGCGTCGCATGGGCGTCTTCGCCCATGTTGGTTTTTGGGGATGGCGGCGCGGAGCGCCGTGGCACGGGCGAGACGCCCGTGCCACTCGACCCGGCCAGGCGGCGCAAAAGAGCCATTCCAGTTCGCAAGCAATATCGTTTCTACTCCCTTATTTATCTATCGGTCAGTGAGTTCCGATCGAAACGAGAGACCTGACAAAAGAATAAAGAGGAACGATCCCGGCGGATGACATCACTTTTGGGTTGCACCCGAAGCGAATCTACCGGGGCGGAAGAATCGCTGCGAAAGGAACGCTCGATGCGGCGGGGTTCTCCGATGCCACCGGCCCCCGTTGCGATTCACCGGAGGCCCGGGACGCGCGCTTGTCGCCGTCGTCCTCCGGCGGCGGGAGTTCCATCGGACCGTAGCCGATGGTTTCGACCTTGAACAACGTCGGCAGGGATTGCGCTGACACCGGCTGGTCGGACCGCGAGGCGGCCTCCATCGCCGAGGCCGCGACCGCGCCCGAAGCGTTCGCGGCCGTGGTGATGGCCCCGACGTTGGGAACTGCCACCACGGGAATGCCCGTGGCCGTTCCCTGCACCTCGATGTTCGCGGCGTTGAGCACTTGGAGCGCGGCGAGGTTGAGGTTGCCGGAAACCCGGATGCCCGCCTCGCCCGCGTCGATCGTGCCCAGCGGCGCGATCAGGTCCACATCGCCCGGCGGCACTTCGGCGATGGGATTCAGCGTCGCGATACCCGCACCCGAGGACGGCACGGTTGGCGAAAGGGTCACGTTGCCGTAGTTGTCGTAAACCCGCTTGGGCGGCGTAAAGACGATCGTGGTCTTGGCGCCGCGGCCGGCGTTGATGTCGCCCTCCGCCGACCAGCCGAGGATGTCGCCGCCGAAGGTCGTCATGATGCGCGAGAGACCGAGCAGGATCGAGCCTTTCGAATACATCTGGATATCGCCGGAGCCTTGCGTGATCACGCCTGCCGTGGAGGGTGGCACTGTCCCCTCGACGCCGACGAGGATCTGGCCGCCCGGTGCCAGGAACTGGATGTCGCCGCCGAAATCAGTGTGCACGCCGGAACCTCCGAACATGATGATGTCGCCGGTGCGGACGATCCCGGCGCCGTCGGCGTCCTCGTCCGGGAACAACGCGGCGATGGCCGCGCGGCCGCGCAGATAGGAGCCGAAGCGGCTGCTTTCAGGATCATTGTATTCGCGACCGCCTTCGCGCACTTCGGCATAATAGACCTGCCGCAGGAAAATCCGCTGCTGCTCCGGCGCCAGCGCATCGAAGTAGGCAAGGGCTTCCTCGTCGCTCGCCGCTTCGTAACCGTAGCGCTCTTCGAGCCACGCGCCCAGTTTGTCCTCATAGGTTTTCGCCACCTTGCCCGGTTGGTCGGCGAGCGGCGTGCCCGACACGGCGAGATTCGCCGGATCAAGATAGGGCAGAAGGCCCGCATAGTCCGGACCGGCCGCGCCGACGCCGGCCTGCACCAGGATGCCGGCGCCGGGGCGGTTGTCGCCCGGCACGATTGCGCCAAGGCTGCGCACGGCGGCTTCGCCGTAAGCGAGCGCGCCGCCTGTGCCGATCGTGGCCTGACCGCTCATCAGGATATTCCGCCCGGCGCTGATTTCGAGCGTGCCGGGACCGGCCACGCTGAAATTGCTGAAGAGGATGTCGCGTCCCGCCTCGACGATGGAGACGTCGGTGGGGTCGGCGTGGACAAACAGATTGCCGGTGCTCGTGCCGCCGCTGGAGTCGCTGCGCACAGGCGTCGACATGAGGTCGCCCAGGAACATCCGCTCGCCGAGCAGCATGCCGGAGCGCACGATGTCGCGCCCCGCCCGCATCCAGACCGCTCCATCTCCTTCATACCAAGTGAGCCCCTGGCGGCCCAAGCTCGTGAAGGTGATGATCTCGCCGCTGCCCAGACCGACGATGTCGCCATCCCGGGCATAGAGGCGCGCGGGCGACAGTTGCGGGCCGATGTCGCGCGCGGTTCCGGGACCGAAGGCGTAAATCGGAAACAGGTTGGTGCTTGGACGCACCGCCTGCGCATCGAGATTGTAGATGCCCGACAAGGCCGTGCCGTTGAACACCGCGAAGGCCGGATTGAAGGGCGTCGGGATCACATCCGGGCTGGCGCCGGACCGGCTGACGACATAGCCGCTGGCGTAGATCGAGTCCCCGGCGAGAATCGCCAGCCTGCCCGTGTCCGAAGGCGCCAGCAGCAGGGAATACCGGGTCGGGTCGAAGATGTTGGGATCGACCGTGGTGCTGCCCAGCACCGATCGGCCGAGGAAGACGCTGCCATCGGCGGCCGTCAGGCTCAATTGCGCCGGCCAGACATAACGCCCGTCGGTGGGCGAGAAATTCCTGCCCCTCCCCATGCTGCTTCCGGTGAAATCGATCAATTGCTGGCTGGGCGACAGATCGCCGCCCGCGGAGAACAGGTCGATCGCGGTGTTCCCGGTCCACAGCGAGAACCAGCCATAGCCGCCGGTCTTGTAAACCGAGCCGCCGGCATCCCGGTAAACCGGAGTGTAAGGCAAGGCCACGCGGCCGGGATCGCCGGCGCCGCCGACCACCAGATCGCCGCGTGTGTTCAGCGTCATGGCCGCATCGCCCAGCATCAGCACCGGCCCGCCGCTGGCGGTGCTGCGCGTCGCCGTATAGGGATCGAAAGGACGCACGTCGCGGAGATCGGTGGCCAGCGGATAATTGAACGCAATCCCGCCCGAGGCACCGGTCCACACATCGAGCGCGCCGCGCAGATTGGTCAGCACGCCGGTCAGGTTGAGGTTCTGGGCGTAATAATCTCCTGCGTTCTGCGGCGTAGCGTTGGGGACCGGGCTCGAGCGCGCGACCAGATCGGCGTTCAGCACGCCGCCGATGCGCAGGTCGAGATCGCCGCCGCCGGTGAGCACGATCTCGCCATTGGAGAGAACCCGTCCCGTGCCGGCCACCGTCAGGATAAGGCCCTGGCTGCGCGGCCGGGGCGTCGACAAGCCGTTGTAATTGCCGACGCGCGTCAGCATGCCGGCATCGCCGCCCACATCGACAGTCAGATTGCCGCCGCCCAGCGTCCCGATGCCGACAAAGCCGACCAGTTCCTGTTTCGCCGTGATGGCGTTGCGGTCGGCCGCGACGGGCACCCTGGTCGAGTTGTTGGCGGTCCCGCCCGGCACATACGTGCCGAAATTGATCCACCAGCTCGTGGGGATGGGCTCGACGCCGGCGGTGTCGCCGCTGCCCTGGCGCCACAGCCAATTGCCGAGATCGGCGGTGCTGCGTTGCGGGCGGGTGTCATGCACCGCGCTGGCCGCCGTGCTGTAGGTCGCCAGCACGTCGCCGGTGAGATCGCCGCCGGCGCGCAGCAGGAGATTGCCGCCGCCATCGGGATACCATGCGGCGTAGGTGCTGGCGCCGGTTCCGTTGGCCAGAGGCTGGTTGAAATCCGCCTCCTCGGCGCCGGCGCGCGAAGCGGTGGAGGCGCCTGCCGTATAGACGCCATAGAGCGACCGGATGTCGAGATCGCCGCCCGCTATGAGATCGAGATCACCGATTCCGGTGCGCAGCACGCTGAAATTCTGTGCCACCTGATAGGCGGCGGCCATCGGACTGCTCTGATAGACGCTGAAATGGGTGTCGGCGAGCGTGAGACCGTCCACGGACTCCGGTCGCGTCAGGCGCTGATCGGCCGCTCCGGTGTCGGCGCCGGCCACGAACCGCATATCCCAAGAGAGCGAGCCCTCCGGTAGCATGGCCGCCACCGCCCAATTGCGGCCCATGCGCCCGTCGGTCACGGGACGCAGCGGCGTCGACAGCACGCCCGGGGGCAGCACGACTTCCGTCATGCCGGGGATCAGCGCGCCCCTCGGCAGCGACAGGCTCCCGGCGAGGAACACGCCGTCATTGAGACTCGAGGCGACCGCGCCCTGGCGCCTGGGCAGCGGCACGCCCCTGGGCCAAACCATGGCGGCGAGCGAGGTCGCCGCCGGCAGCTGCGTGCCCGCGCCGAGCCGGCTGCCCGCCGGCAAGATCACCTGCGCTTGCAGCACCGTGCCGGCCGGATAGAGCACGTTGCCGCCGGCATCGCGCACCGCGGCGTAGAGCTGCGTGTTCGCCGGCATCGTCAACGCCGCCGTCAGCACGCCCTCGACCGGAAGCACTGTGCCGGCCACCAATTGCACCGCCTGGATCGGCAGATCGTAATTCAGCACCCGGCCCGGCGGGAAGCGCGTGCCCTCGGCCAGCACCACGCCCGCGTTCGGCACGATCACGTCGGCGGCATAGGCCTGGACGCCCGGCGTCAGCACCCAACCATTGTCGTCAACCGTATTGGGCGGCGGCGCGAAGCCGTCATTGATGCTGCCATAAATGTCGAGGTCACCGCCGGCGCGGATCGCCAGCGCGCCGGCTTCTCCCGAACCGTAGACGCCGGTTTGCTGCGTATGCGGATTGAGGCTCGCGTAGCGGTGGCCGGAGAGATCGAGATCGCCGCTGACCACGATGTCACCATCGGGAGTGGCGCTGACGATCTCCACGGCGGGCCGCAGATGGAAGGCGTCGCGCCAAGTCGCGTTGTTCAGGCCCGCGAGCTTGGTGTTCAGGAGATTGGTGTTGTTCAGCGCATTGGTGATGAACGCCGTGCTGTCCGCGTGAAGGGTGTCGAGATAGTCCTGATCGACCACTTGGTAGGGCCGGCCGCTCGCGGCCGGATCGGTTCCGAACGGCGCATCATCATAGCGCCGCACGGCGTTGAGTGCGATAGAGCGGGCGCCTTCGATGGCCAGCGCACCGCTTGCATCGATGGCCACATCGCCGTCGCTGAGACGCGGCGCGTAGAGTTCCACCGTGCCGCGCGGGCGCCCGTCATGCAGCGACGGATCGGACTGCACACGGGCGTCGTTCGTGCCATGGCGCAGATCCATGTGCGCACCCGCGGCCAATGTCAGCAGGCCGTCGCCCGAGTTCAGCTCCACGATGGCGCGGTTGGGCGCGTCGATGATTTTGCCGTAACTGTCGAGACGCAACAGCGTGCCATGGGCATCAAGAACGGCATTGCCTCCGATGGTGAGTCCTTGCTTGCCCGCGAGGCGGATGCTGCCGACCCGTTCTCCGCTTGCATCCACCGTGCCGGCCACGGTCAGGTGGCCGCCGTCGAGCGAAATGTCGATCTGGCTGGCCCGCACCCCGTCGCCGACAGTGAGGTCGCCCTGCTTGAGCTGGAAGCTGCGCAGGCCGAACACCTCGCCTTCGTTGAGGCGCGCGTTCAGCGCGGCGAACGCGGCGCCGAGATCGCTCCCGCCCAGCGATTGCGCGCGCACGATGACTCCGCCAGCGAGATAAGGCAGTTCAGTGCCGCCCACATTAGAGACACCGCTGGCGCTGGCGAGGATGCGGCCCTGCAAATCGACCACGCCCGCGCCCGTGCCGAGCGCGACGGCGGTCAGCCGGCCGGCGCGATTGTGCTCGGCCGAGAGGTCGATGATCGAGCCGGCGGCTTGGGTGATGTTGCCCGCCCTGCTCTCCAGCGTGACGTCGCCGCCCCAACTGTAGCGGGTGGCGTCGTCATCGTCGAAGAACGTCACGGCGCGGCCGGAAAGATCGATGTTCGCGTGCCCGCCCAGCATCACGTCGCCGCCGGCGATCAGGCTGAGCTTGCCGCTCGGCAGCGCGGTCGCGGTGTCGAAGCTGAGGCCCTGCCCGGCGGTGAGCGACAACTCGGCGCCGAGCGCGGAGACGGCGGACGGATCGGCCGCGCCGCCAGCCGGCGCGGACACGCTGATGGCGCCGCCGGCCGTGATGCGGTTGACCGAACCAGCCTCGCCAGTCAGCAGCGGCGCGACAAGGTGGAGATTGCCGCCCGCATAAGCGTAGCCCTCGCCCGGCGTGTAGGCGCCGCGGCTCTGATAAACGCTCAGCGCGCCGAGATTGTTGGCGGTGATGCGGTCGCTCGCGGACAGCGTCACGTCGGCGAAGCCCAGCGCCAGCCGGTCGAGCGAACTCACGCCGTCGGGACGGCCGAAAGCGCCATAGCCGAAGCTGATGCGCTCGGCGCTGATTTCGAACGCGCCCGATCCCGTGCCGGCGCCATCGGCGACCACCGCGCCGGGCGCGTCGCCCGAGCCGTTCCAGATCAGATGGCCCGTCTCGATGCGGGCCACGTCCGCAGCGTTGCCATAGCCGTAAATGGCCGGCGTGGTCAGCATCAGATTGTCGAGGATCGAATTGCCCTCGGCATCCAGCGTCGAAAGGGTCGTCGTGCCGAAGAAATTGACCGAGCGGCTGGCGATCAGCTCCAGCGTCTGCAGCGCCGGTGCGCCGGTCGAGCTGTCGCCGCGCAGCAGGCGGTCCATCGCCTGCTGGTTCAGCACCGCGCCCGGCGTCAGCGCGCCGCGCGCTTCGGCCTCCGCCAGAGCCTCGCTGGTTCCTACATTGAAGGCGCCCACGGCGAGGCTCAGATGGCGCGTGCCGTAGCGCGCCGCTTCGCCGAGTTCGAACGTCTTGTCGGTTGCGAAGGCGATGCTGCCTTCCGAATAGAGCGCCGCCGCCCCGATCCGAATGGGAATCGCGCTGACCAGGCTCGTGGTCGGGGTGACGGGCAGCCATTGCTGGCGGCCGTTGGAGAGCGCGACGATGCTGCCGCTGCCGACCTGATAGAAGAAGCCGTCATCCGAGCCATAGGCCGCCGGGCCCCGGCCCAGCGTGGTGATGACGGCGCCATCCTCGATCGTGATGACGTTCCTGGCGTCCGAATTGCCGTTTGCGAACAAGATCACTTCCGGCGCGCTGAGCACCGCCCCGTCCCGCACCGCGATACCGGCGGCGGTGGCCACGGAGATCACACGGCCGATATTGTCGTTGAAGCGCACGAGATTGCCGCCCTGCCCATAGCGGATGGCCGGCAGGTCGCCGATAACCAGGCGGTTGACGTCGATCTTGCTCAGGTCCGACGCCCGCACCGAGACGCCGAAATCGGCGAAGGCCGACAGCTCCGCATCGTCGCCCAGGATTTCGATCCTGTTGCTCGCGCCGGTGCCCACCACGGAGAGCGTGCTGCCGAAGCCGCCCTCGGCGGCCTCGCCGCGCACCTCGCCGTCGAAATGCAGACTGAGGCCCGAATACGTCGCGTTGCGATCGTTGAAACGCAGCATCAGGGTCTTGGCGTCGGCCTCGATCTGCGCGCGCGGAACGCCCAGGCGTTCGGCGTCGATGTACGCGAACTCGGTGTAGGAGGTCTCGTTGTATTGCGAGTAGGTGCGCAGCACGCTGGCCGGCGTGAGAAACACCATGCTGGCCAGACTGTCGGCGAAGGCAGTGCCGGCGATCGACAGCGCGCCGCTCACCGCCCAGGAACCGTCGCCCATGGCCACGGGCCTTGGCACGGTGCCGTTGGCCGTGGCCGGGCCGTTGATCTCCACGCGGAATGCGCCGGGCAGCAGCGCATAGGTGGAAGGCAGCAGCGTATACACGCCCGCCGGCAGGCCGGGCACGCCGGCGGGAATGGTGATCTGCCGGCCCAACGCCGGATCCGCCGCGCCGGCTTCCCCAAGCGGCGCGGCGACGGGCTGCGCGCCGGGCACGATGGCGTAGATCGGGTTCGAACCGAGGCCCGGGAATTTGACACCGCCGCTCCCGATCTGCACCAGCGGATTGTAGCGTGCATCGGTGGAGCCGCCGCGACCGGAGACGAAGCCAGCGCCGTTGACCGCGCCGCCTCCGGTGAGGTCGATCACCGCGCCGTCCTCGATATTCACGAACTGCCCGCCCAGCAAAACGCCGCCGGTCGTGAACCGGCCCGCGCCGAGCAGGCCGTCCTGGTTGAACCGGCTGGCCGTGCCGGGGAAATCCCAGCTCACGCCGTCCGTGGTGCCGCCATAAGGTATGGCCAGCCCTGCGGCGCTGACCGAGGTCAGGCTGCCGGGGAGCAGGTTCAGATTAGTCGTCGATTGATTGCCTGTCCCGGCGCCCAATTGGATCATCCCCAGCGGCGCGCGGATGACGCCGCCCTGATCGATCGTGGGCCCGCTCAGGGCCAGGCGGCCGAACACCGAATAGGGCATGGCGGCGGGAATGTCGTCCGTGGTGCGCGCGATCGTCAGCACACGCGCGGGATCGAATGCCGTGCCGGGGCTGCCGCCGCCACCGACCCAGCCGGCATAGAGCGACGCATTGGCGTTGGTGTTGGGATAGAGCTGCGCCGCCGCCAGCGTCACGTCGCCGGCGATGTTCACCCGGCCGGAGCCGAAACGCATGTCCCCGCCGCTGATGAGCGCAACCTGGTCGAAACCGCGCCGGTCATAGGTCCGGTCGGTCTCGGCGGTAAGGCCGGGGATCGTGATCTGCCCCCCGCCGATGCCGAGCACACGGTTCACCGTGTCGATTTCGGTGCCGCCGCGCACGTCGAACAGGAGCCCGGCTTCCAGCGTCAGACCGCCCATGAGCGGCCGCGAGGACGCCGCCACGCGCGACGAGGTGTAATTGATGCCCGCATAGAATGTGGTCGCGTCGCTGCTGGCTTGAGACGACCCCATCAACCGCATGTAGGGCGCCGACAGATGCACCTGGCTGTCTTCGGCCGCCGCGTCGGTCCAGCCGAGCGAGCCCGCATAGAGATTGAGCGCCAGGCCCATGGACAGGTTCACGCTGCCGTCGAACACGATCATGCCGCCGCTGGCCAGGGTCAGCGTGTCGAAGCCGCCGGCCTCGACCGTGTCCGCGCCAAGGCGGGCATGGCCGTATTCCAGCAGGTCGGCGACCTCGGCGGCGGTGGCTCCGGGTGCCAGTTCGCCCGGCCCCTGCTCCTGGGCGAACACCAGTTCGCGGAGCCGGCGCGTGCGCTCGGGCGCGGAGGTCTGGACGATGGTGCTGTTGGCGACCCACACCGTCAGCGCGCCGCCCGCCGCGCCCGCGCCGCCGGAGGCCGCGCGCAGCGTGCCGTCGATATAAAAGCCGTTGTTGCCGGAGAGCACGATCTCGCCGCCGGCGCTCGCAACCTCCACCGCGCCCCTGCCGGGCACGTCCAGCACCGCGCGCGCGCCCGAGGCTTCGAGCAGAGCGCCCTCGCGCACCACGACAAACATGCTGCCGCCGTCGGCGGTGCCTTCGTCCGGGCTGACCCGGCCGCCGATCAGGATGCTGCCGCCCGCGTCCACGCGGCCATAACGCAGGCCGCGCGCATCGAGTGCGGTTGCGGCGACGCCGGACACGTCGAGCACGGCGCGCTCTCCAATCCAGACCGAGCTGCCGGGCGGCGGCGCGCCCGCACCTACGGCGCGGCGCATCTCGATGAGCCCGCCATGGGCTTGCAGACGCCCATCCACCGTCAACTGACCGCCGCTCAGCAGCGTCAGGGACTGGCCGGGGTCCACGCTGATGCGCGCGTTGTCGGCCACGTGCAGCAATACGGCGCTGCCGGCGGTCGTGCCCGCGTCGCCGGCTTGCAGCGTGAGGCTCGTGCCCCGGCGCTGCGTCAGCGCGCGGCTCAGAGGATTTTCCTGATAGAGCGGCGGCGTCCACGTTTCGAGCGCCTCGGAGGGCTCGGCGCCGGTGGCGATCGCGTGCGCGCCGGCGCCGAGGCGATAGACCGGCATGAACACGTCGAGCGCCGCGCCCGGCGCCGCCACCACGCTTTGCCGGCTGACGATCTCATAACTGGAGAAGCCGCTCTGAAACAATGCAGCGTCCAGCGTCATCGGCGGGCGCACGGCCACGCGGTGATCCAAAATGGTTCCCGGCGCGATGACCGCGCCGCCCGCAAGCACGATGTCGGCCGGCGCGGGCGTGCCCGCCGCGAGCACGTAGGCCGGAACCGGCAGCGCGGTCAGCGAATCCGGAATGACGTAACCGTTCTGCAATGCGCCCGACTGAATGCGCCGGATCACCGCGTTCCCGGGAATGATTCTGTTGGTCCCGGTATTGCCGCGATATTGCTGGTTCGTCGCGGTGAGATTGCCCGCGCTGTCGTAGAGATCGACCCAGATGTTGAGAGTGGTGCCGTTCAGATCCCAGCCGCCCGGCCCGACGGGCGCGGAGAGCGTGTTGCCCGCGCCCGTATCGGTGAACTGGATGGTCGCCGTCACCATCTGGCCGCCCGTCATGACGGTGAAGGTGGTGCCGCCCGGCAGCAGCGCGCCCTTCGCCACCGAAAGCGGCTCGTCCAGAATCAGGGCAATCGGCGCGGGCTCGCCGCTTTCGAGATAGCCTTCGCTTTGCAGCACCTGCCCGCCCAGCGCGATCGGGGCATGGGTGCGCAGGATCAGGGCGCCGCCGCCGGCGACGCCCTGGCCGCGCACTTCGCCGCCGATGCGCACTTCGCCCGCGTTGCCGGAACGGCCCGCTTCCAGCATGATATCGCCGCCGCGACCGCCGCGCGTCGATCCATCGGCGAGGACCGCGCCGCCGGAGGAGACGTCGATGACGCTGCCTTCGCCGAGCGTGACATCATGGCTGGACGACAGGCTCACCCGTCCGCCGTTGAGATAGCCGAGTTTCGAGCCATCGGCCGGATCGAGCAGGAGATTGGACCAATGGCCGCGAAGGTCGAGCGTCACGCCCTCGCCGAGCGCGACCCGCGCGGCGCCATCCTGGAGCAGAAGGACTCCCACCGAGCCTTTCTCATAATAATTGATCGTGCTGAAACTGCCGCCGCGCGCGGTCACGTCCGCATTGATGTCGATCGTCGGCGCCACGAGCGTCACCGAGCCGCCATCGGCGAGCGTCAGCGCGCTTTCGAAGGAGATGACGCCGCCCGTCTCCAGCGAGAGCCCGCCGAGCCCGACCCCGTTGAGCCACGCCGCATCGAACCAAGCCGTGCCGGCACGCCCGGCCGGCAGCGCATCGCCGGCGGCAAGACCGGCGCTCACATCGGCAATGTCGCCGATGCGCACATCGATATCGAAGGGAAGATTGGCGGCGGCGGCGAGAAATCCGTAGCGCCCCAGCACCAGCGAACCGGCCCGGGCGACCGTATGCTGGCCGACCTTGTAGCCGTCGGTGATGCCTGCGGCCCGCGCGCTGGTCTGGCGGCTGCCATTGACGACATCGGCGCGGAGATCGGCCTCCATGATCACGGTGGGAGCCGACAGGATCAGGCTGCCGGCGTCGCGGCCGACGGTGTAGCCTTCCTCTTGCCGCGTAACGTGGGCCTTGCTGGTGAGGGGACTGGAATAAACCTTGGTCACGCCCCATTTGTCGGATTTCTCGATGTGGCCGTTGCCGAGGCCGACGAAGATCATGTTGGCTGGAGCATTGCCGATGTCGTAGAGCTTGCCGTCGATGCCGAGCAGGCGGGTGACGGTGGTGGAGCCGGCCGCGTAGTCCAGCGATCCGCCGGAAATGTCGAACACGGCGCCCCGCTGCGCCACCACTTCGCTGGCGGCGAGGGTGATGGTGCCGCCGATGGCCGCCCACTCGCCGATAGTGTGGGCGGTGTTGGCCAGCCAGCCGCCGACTTCCAGCAGGCCGCCAGCGGTATACCAGCGGTCGCTCTCGTAGCCGCCGGTGCCGGCGGGCACGTAAATCAGGTCGCGGACATCGAGCCACACGTTCTGGCTCTTGAGGTAATCCTCCTCGCGGTTGAGCGGCGAGTCCCGCAATTCGTTGCCCTGCATGTTGACCTTGATGGAGTGCGATTCCATGTCGAGGGCCACGCCGCGAAGGCCGGAGACGTCGATGGTCGCCCCGTCCTCCACCGTGATGCGCCCGTTGTTCGCCTGCACGGCCACCTGGCCGCCCTGGGCCATCGTGAGCGACCCGCCCTCGAAGAGCACGTCACCGCCGGTGACGATCTCCACGCGGGACTGGTCGAGACGCTCGGCGAGCGTGGAGCGGTCGTCAAAGCCGCCGGTGATCGTATTGGCGCGACTGGCCTCGGACCCTGCAATGAGCGCGTCGCGCTGGCTGTCGAGCGCGGTGGCCTCGCTTTCCAGATCGGGAAGGATCAGCGTGAGGCTCCCGGCTCCGAGCGTCACCGAACCCTGCCCGTCGGAGGCGGAATTGAGCAGGTGAATGGAGCCGCGCTGGTTGACGCTGGTGGTGGCGAGGAGCACGCCGTCCTGCCGGATGGCACGCCCGGCAAGGGTGATGTCGCCCTCGCCCGCCTCGATCAGGCCGGCGTTGGTGACGGCACCGGAAGTCGAGCCGGCATCGATGAGGCCGCGAACCTCGTTGCCCCGGGTGGTGGAGGACTGGTTTTCCTCGGTGCCGTAGCCGCGGCGCACGACGAAATCATCCCCTGCCGAAAGGGCTGCCTGCCCCTTGGGTGTCGTGATCGTGCCCTCGTTGGTCACGTCCGTGCCCAGCAGCATCACGAAACCGCCGCCTTCCGTGGCGCTTCGCGGCGCGTGGGTCGTGATCTGCGCGCCGGTCTCGACGGTGACGGCTCCGCCCGCGTCGGTGAACGAAGGCGTGTAGTTGTTACCGCTCTGCTGCGAATAGATTCCCCGGTCGAGAAACTGCTCGTTAGACATGTTGGCTGCGGCGGCGACGAGGTTGCCGACGTTGACTTGGCTTGCGCCGCCGAAGATGATGCCGTTGCGGTTGAGGATATAGACTTGGCCGTCTGCCTTGATGCTGCCGAGGATTTGCGAAGGGGACGCCTGCGCGTCGGTCACGCGGTTGAGGGCGACCCAGTCGCGGTTGCCCTGCTGGTCGAAGACCAGGTCGGTCTCGCGGCCCACGTTGAAACTGTCCCAGGTGAGGATGGCCTTCTGTGTCTCCTGATCGATCTTGACGACCAGCCGACCGCCTTCGCCGGAGCTTTCCACCGGACGGGTCGCGCCCTGCCAGAGGGACGGGTCGAGGTCCGCGCCAGCGGCAACCTGTAGGCCACCCGCGCCGAGGCCGTTGGGCACGTTCGTCGTGACCTGTTTGGCGGCGGCGCGGGCGGCGGCCTGCGCCTGCTGCATGGCGTGGAGCACCTGCACGGAGCGCGCCAGCGACTGCCGCTGCGACTGCATCTGCTGGGCCAGCGCGGCGGCCGACGAGGAGGACGGCGCGGAAGCGTCGCTTCCCCCGGAGGCTGCACCGCCGGAGGACGGTGTCGCCCCGCTGACGAAGCTGCGGGCTTCCACGGTGAGCGTAAACACCGAGGACATCTGCAAACACAGCAGAAGCGATACGCCCGCGCGCACGGCGCGGATCACGGGATGGACACGGTTGGGATCGGTGAGAAACATGGCAGTGGCGCGGCAGGGCCGCGCGGTTGAAGTTGAAGTTTAAGTGGAAGTGATAGCCGCGAAGGGTGCGAAGTCGGAGAGGGGTGGGATTGATGGCCGCGAAGAGGCGCAAGAATTCCAGACGCGCATGAAGCGTTGCAGGGCGCCTATAGGCGCGCGGGAGAACTCCGTCGGCAGACGGAAAATTGTCAGACTGTCGCTTCCGCTCGGTAGTGACTTTTTGCAGCTATTCATGGCGTGGAAGCGGAGGAGCGGAAAGCGGATGAAACTCTGTGCCTTTTTCCTTTCTCTGTGGTGCAATGATTTTTCACCGCAGAGCAGGGAAGGTGGCGCAGAGGTTGGCAGGATGCCAGTGACTGCTTGACAGCAGTCCAGTAAAACATAGTTTTAATCCACTTGCCGCCATTATGATAAAAACCATCACCCGCATTGGAAACTCCCAGGGACTGATCTTCGACCAGTCCCTCATGGAGCAGGCCCGTCTGAAACCAGGAGACATCTTGAATGTGACGGTGACCAAAAGCGGAGCCATCGTGCTGATGCCCGCCCGTCGCGCCGCTGCCGATAACGAAGAAGTCAAGACCCGCGCCCGGGCGCTCATCCGCCGCCATGACGGATTGTTCCGCAAGCTGGCCTGAGCCGTGACGATGGACGGCCTGCTTTACCTTACCGTGGAGAACATCCTCGCCATCCATGAGGCGGCGCTGGAAGAGCACGGCGGGGCGGACGGACTGCTCGCCCTCGAATTGCTCGAATCGGCGGTCGAGATGCCCAAAAGCTCGTTTGACGGGGAAGACTTGTATCCGGATATTTTGGACAAGGCGGCGGCGTATCTGTTTTTCATCGCCGGCAATCACGCGTTCCGCGACGGCAACAAGCGGACTGGACTGGCGGCAGCGCTGACGTTTCTGGAGTTGAACGGGCGAGAGATCGCCCTTCCCAGAGATGCATGGCCGGAAATCGAGGCGCTGGTGCTCGGCATCGCCGGCGGCACGCTGGACCGACCCCAGGCCACCGAACAATTCAAGGTCATCCTCGCGTGATTCGGGTAAACGGGCGTGCGATTGTTTTTCACCACGGAGGAGGAAAACAGGCGCAGAGAGACCGGAGGCCGGCCGGTGCGAGGAACGCGGAAGGGCCGTGGAGAACCAAGACCAATGGCCTGTCACGGGCGCTTGCGCGCCTCCCTCCGCGCTCGTCGCACCGACCGGCGGGCCGCTCCGCCGGAGATGCGCCCGGCGGAGCATGAGATCAAAAACCGTTCGGTGTTTCGCACTCATTGACCGGATACGGGCGCGAGCACCTGGGAGAGGGCGAGTTCGTTGATCGAGACCGGGTTCTTTTCCATGAGGCGGGCCAGATAGGTCTGGCGGTTGGCCTGGGCGCGCTCGGCGCGGAGGCTCTGGGCAAGCTGGGCGCGCACTTCGTCGAGCGTCAGCGGACGGGCCTCGCGGATTTCCAAGGCCTTCAGGAGGTGCCAGCCGTCGTCGAGGCGCACCGGCTCGCTCACCTGTCCGGCGGCCAGATCCTTGATGGTATCCCTGATTTCAGGGCGAATCTGCCCGTCGGCCAACCAGCCGAGTTCGCCGCCGTTGGCCGCGCTCTGTTTCTCGTCGCTCTCCGCGCGGGCGAGCGCGGCGAAGTCGGCGCCGGGCTGCGCGAGTTTTTTGCGCACATCATCGAGACGGGCGCGGGCCTCGCCCTGTTCCGCCTGCGAGGCGGTTTTCGGCGCGGCGATGTAGATCTGCGCGAGGCGCACCTGACGGGGGGCCGCGAGCACGGCGCGGTTGGCCTCGTAAACGGCCTGAAGGTCGGCCTCGGAGGGGAAGTCCGCCGGGGGTTGCGAGACCGATTGCAGGTAGGTCTCGATCAGGGCGTTTTCGCGGAGCTTTTCCAGCTGGGCGGTGAAGGCGGGCTGCCGGTCCCATTTCTGCGCGAGCGCCTCGTTGAGCACGACGCGCCGGGCGAGCAGCGAGCGCACCGCCTGGTTGAGCAGCGCGGGATTGGCGGCCAGCGTGGCCTGCTCGCGCGGGCTGAGATTTTCCAGCGACGAGCGGACATCGTCGATCTTGATCTCGGTGTCGCTGACCCGGGCGAGAATGCCGGTGTCGGCGACGGCCGATGTGGAAAGGCTGAAAGCTGACAGAAGGGAAAGAATAAGGATGGCGGATTTCATGGTGTGGCGCGGCAGAGCCGCGCAGTTTAAGTTCAGAGTTTAAGTTTGAGGCCGGGCTGTAGGGTAAATCTCGTATTTTATTATTGGATACGTGAGGAGTTGGACTCCCCCTGCACGGCGGTCAGCCCGGAGCCGGGCTTGACGCGGTTGTCGAGGAGCTGGTCTCCGTAGCCTTGGACGAGGGTTTGCAGTTCGACGCGCTTCCTTCCGACAAAGGGCTCGCGGGCCTTGATCGCGTCGCCCAGGCCGAAGGATTCGAGGCGGTTGAGGATTTCGGAACCGGTCTTGAAGAGCGCCACGTTCTTCGCCTCGCGGTCGGCCAGAAGACGCTCCGTATCCGTCAGCCGGATCGCCAGGCGGGCGCGCTCGGCCTCGGTGCTCCGGGCCAGTTCGGCCGCTTCGCGATGGGCGTTTTCCCATTTGGCGACGGTTTCGGTGAGGGTCTTTTTATCGGACTCCAGCGTGGCGAGGCGCTTTTCGAGGGCGGCGAGGGCCTTGCGGGAAGCGTCCTGCTCCTCGACGGCTTTCTGCGCGAGGACCTTCGCTTGGGACTGGAGGTCGGCCTTGTCCTTGAGCAGGCCATCGTGCGCGGTTTGCAGAGTGATGCGCTCGTTGTCGGAGGCGCGCAACTGGAGCGTGGTGGTGCGAAGCGCCTCGCGGAGACGCGCCTCGGTCGGTGTGGTCTCCTGCTGCGCGAAGGCGACGCCGCTCAGAAACAAGCCGGCGAGCGTATGTAGTATTAATTTGGATACAGTTTTCATCGGAAGTCGATTGGTTGGGTCACGGAGATCACGGAGCGCGGACACGGAGGGCGCGGAGGGCGACGCCTCGCGTCGTCGGCAACGGTCGGAGACCATCGCACCGTCGGGTGAATCGTCTGATCTTTTTCATGGTTTGGCTCTGTGCCCTCTGTGTCGGAGTTCTGTGTCCTCCGTGTCGAAAATGATTGGGATGGCCGGGGCTCAGAAGCGGGCGTTGAGGTCGAACTGGAAGACATCGACCGAGTAGGGAGAACCGCCGATGTTGTCGGCGCTCATCCAGCGCAGGCGGGTCCAGACGCGCTTGGACAGGGCGAGGCTGCCGCCCAGGAAGTAGCCTTCGAGATTGGTGCCCCCGAGGCCGAAGTCGGAATCGGCAAAACCGTCCACCACCGCGTCGGCCTCGAGGTAGCGGTAGCCGACATTCACCTGCCAGTCCCAGCGTTTCTCCAAGACGGGGTCGCCGAGGTTCAGGCGCACGAGCCAGCCGAGATCGCCACTGTCCACGTCGTTGGACGGAAGCGGCTTGATGTTATTCTGGGCGCCGTGGCGGTTGATGCGTCCCTCGTCGTAGGCGAGGTTTTTGACGAACTCGGCGTCGACCGAGAGGTGGAAGGGAGCAAAATGCTTGATGTCGAGTTTGGCCGTGAGAGCCAGTTCGCTGAACGGGGTGGCCAAGCCGTAATACTGATAGTCGTAGCGGTTGAAGGCCGGATCGGTGGGCAGATACTGGTTGTCGCGCAGCTTCATGTAGGTGTTGCCCTTTTGCGCGAAGGCGGGGCGGCGCGAATCGGTGTCGCCCGGCAGGGTGGAGTCGGTCAGCGGGCGGGAGAGTTTTCCCGCGATGTTGGTGTAGTCGTACCAGGCGACGCCCAACTTGAGGTTCAGCTTTTCGGCCAGCTCGATGTCCGCGCCGAGTTGCACGCCGTAGAGCCACCGGTCGTCGCTTTTGAACTTCCCGGGCTGGCGGGTGGAGAGATTGAGGCTGGTGTTATAGACGGGGAACGCGCCCGCGGTCAGGAAGGGGCGGACACGGCCGATCCTGTCATGCCGGTAGGTGGCGGCGAGGCCATCGAAGCCGAGGTCGTCGTCCCAGATCAGATCGGTCGAGAAGAAGGGATTGTCGAAGCGGCCGGCGAGGAGGGTGAGCGCCTTGCCGCCGAGCCCGGGCACCTCGTACTTGAAGAAAACCCGGTCGAGCCAGAGGGCGTATTTGGAGCCGAAACCGTCGGCGCCGAGGGTCTGGTTGGTGGAGACCGGCGAGTTGTCCGAGCCGGTGGCGATGCGGGCGCCGAGGGAAAAGTTTTCCTCCAGATCGACCTCGGCGCCGAGGCGGGCGCGCAGGCGCAGGCGATTGCGGTCGGCGTGGGTGTTGTGCAGCGCCGGATACCCGTTGACGAGGTTGGCCTCAAAGGGCGAACCCTGATTGATGCTGTTGAAATCGACCTGGCCGGTGGGGTCGTTGTCATCGGGGAAACCGATCGTCTCGAAGCGCAGGCGCGCGTCGCCGAAGGGGCGGAAACGGGAGGTCCACTCGGGGAAGGCGCGGGGCGCGGCCCAGTTCTCCTCGCGGGCCTGGGCCATGACCTCCTGCTTGATCTCCTCGCGCAACTGCGCCTTCGCCGTCGCGGGCAGGTAGCGCACGCTCATGCGGCCGGGAACTTTTTCAGGAACGGACTCCGCCGTGGCGGCCGCGGGAGCCGGAGCGGCCTGCGCGGCCTTTTCGGCGGCGGCGGCCCGGAGCAGCAATTCGCCCTGCGCGGGAGTCAGTGTCTTCTGCTCCACGAGCATCTGCACAAGCTGGGCCATCGCGCCAGGCTCGGGCTCGGCGGGCTCCGCCGATGCCGAAAGGCCGTGGGACTGAAGGCCGAGAGCGGAAAGAAGCGCCAGCAGTTTGACGTTTTGGAAAAAGGGTCGGAAGCGGGTGGCGGCCGGCCGGGTGGAATCGGTGTTCATCGGATTGTCGTCGGGTTTCGAAATGAGAAAAAGAGGGTGAGGTTCAGTCGGGGCGCAGCCCGAGGATGCGGATGAGGATGGGCTGCGGCATGTCGGCGGGCGGCGCCTCGCGCATGACCAGGCCGGTGAGGACATCGCGCCGGAGCACGCGGTCCAGCTCGGCGTCCCCGGTGGTGCCGACGAGCTGGGCGTGGGTGATGCGGCCGGTGGCGTCGGCCCAGAGGCGAACGTTGACGTCGAGGCCGGCGGTGCGGGTTTTTTCGTTGTCCTGCAGCGCGCGCTCGATGCGGCTCTGCACGTGGCCGGCATACCAGCCCCAGCGGCTGCCGCCGCTGCCGGTGCCCCCTCCCCCACCGCCGATGAGGCCGCCGCCGCCCCGCCCGGAGAGTCCCCACGAATTGGGCGAGCCGTCTCCCTGGATGTTGGTGCCCATGGCCTCGCCGACGGGGCCGGGAGGCGCATCGTCCGGCTCGGACGCGGGCGCTTCCGGCGGAGGCTCGTCCGGGGTCTCGACCGGCTCCTGCACGATCATCTCGTCGGCGCGGGGCTTCTCCTCCGGGCGCGGCGGCGGCTCGGGCGGACGCGGCGGCGGTGGCGGCAGCGGGCGCGGCGGGGCGATCGCCACCACGCGCTCGGCCGGGGCCGTCCTCCGCAGGGGCCGCGGCTCGCGCTCCGCCATGAAAAACGCGCCCACGCCGGCCAGCACCATCGCGGCCACGATCAGCTTGATGCGGTGCCGGATGACGAAGTGTTTTTCGTCCTCTTCCTCGATCGAATCCATCGGCGTCATTTGGGTGATTGGGTGGCCAGGCCGACCTGGTTGAGGCCGACCAGGCCGACGACATCGAGCACATCCATCACGCCCTGGTATTGGGTCGCGCGGTCCCCGCGGACCACGACCGGAAAGTCGCCGTGCCGGGCCTTGTGCTCCTTGAGGCGCTGCTGGAGCTGGTCGAGCGTCACCGGCACGGTGTCGAGGAAGATGCGGCCCTGGTTGTTCACGGTGATGGCCCGGCTCTTCGTCTCGGCCAGCACCGGCCTGGGGCTGCTTTTGGGCAACTCGACCTTCATGCCCTGCACCCCCGCGGTGGTCATGATGATGAAGATCAGCAGCAGCACCAGATAGAGGTCCACCATCGGCGTGATGTTGATGTCGTCGTAGTCCTTGTTGTCGGAACCGGCATCCATGGGATTATTCCTTTTCTTCGTTGGTGGCCGCCGCGCGCAGCACGTCGCCTTTGGACGGGTAGAACTCGGCCATCTTGGCGGTGAACTCGTCGATGAAGGTGCGCATCTTCGAGGTCAGGCTCTTGATGCGGGTGTTCAGGTAGGAATAGATGAACAGCGCGGGGATCGCCACCAGCAGGCCCGCCACCGTCGCCAGCAGGGCCGAGGCGATGCCCGGCGCGATGGAGTTGACCTCCACTTCGCCAGTCTTGGCGATGACCGCGAAGGTGATCATCACGCCCACAACGGTGCCGAGCAGCCCGACGTAGGGGCCGCCCGCGATGCTGATGGTCAGGTAAACGAGGCCGCGGTTGAGCCGGTCCGTCTCGTGGGTCAGCCCCGAGTCGAGGCTGGCCTTGATCGCCTGGATCGAGCGCGCAGAGAGACCGGCGAAACCGCCCTTGCGCGTGAGGCGGTGGCGGATCTCGTCCGAGCCGATCTGGTAGATTTGATAGAGCGGGCTCTGCCGGATGAGTTTCTGCGTGGCCGCGCTGGCCGTGCCGCCGAGCGACTGGACGCTTTCGGGATTGTTGTGGTCGAGCGTGGTCAGGTCGGAGGAGACTTCCTTCCACTGCCGGATGAACGCCTCCGAGCCTTTCTGGATTTTGTTCAGGTAGGAAAACTTCGCGACGGCCACCGACCAGCCGACAATGATCATGATGATGCACACGAACACCGCGATCCAGCCGTCGAACATCATGTTGTTGGCGATGTCGCCGAAGAGGGAGACATGCTCCATCGCCTCGCCCAGGCGGCTGCCGTGGCCGGAGCCGGAGGTCTCGGCCTGGCCGAGCGTGACCAGCGCGGCCTCGCCGCCCTGGCTGAGCGCTGCCAGCTTGATGAAACCGGCCGGGCGCGCGGCGCGGGCGATGGCGAGTTCGTCCACTTCGCCAATAAAACCGGTGGCGCCGGGCTGGGTGTCGCCGCCGAGGATCGCCGGGCCGTTGAGCGCGGGCAGCGAGGCGTTGAGCGTGGCCAGCGACGCGCCGTCGAGATAAAGGGTGACGCGGGAGCCGTCGGCCACCACCGCGAGGTGATGCCAGCGGTCGGGCGTGAGCTTGTCGCCGGCCGGGCTGCGGGTCGTGCCGGTGGCGGTGGTGACGGCGACATACGGCGCGCCCTGGTCCACGCCGATGACAAAGGCGGCCTGCGGGCCGTCGCGGCGGGAGAAGAGAATGGCGTTTTCCTGCGGCGCGGAGGATTTTAGCCAGGACGTCCAGGTGAGCGGTCCGCCCGCCCGCCAGGCGAAGGAGGATATGCCGGGGATGCGCACCGGCGTGGCGCCGTTCAGATACAGGCCCGTGCCGCTCAGGGAGCCTTCGACCGCGAGGCCGCCGGTCTCCGCGTGGTTGCCCGCCGCGCTGTGGTCGCGGGCCGGCTGGCTGCCCTCGCCAAAGTGATAGACTAGGATTGTGTCGGCATCCCACGCGCCGGTCGCGCTGGCGGCGGCGGCCACCGGGTTGCCATGGTAGAGCCAGAGCTTCGTTTGCGCGCCGGGGGCGATCGCGGGGACGTTGACCCACACGAATGCCTCGCCGATCAGCGAATCGTATTTTTCGATCTGATATGGCAGCTCCGTCTTGTCATCGGCCGCGACGAAACGCAGGTCGGCGCCGTCCTCGCGGGCGGAGGCGAAGTCGAAGTTGTTCACGTGCAGCCGCACCAGCACCGGCGCGGTTCCGACCGGATCGGCGATGCCCGCGGCGGTGTCCACCGTGAGCGACGTGCGCCGGGTCCATTCTTGGTTCCACCACGCCTGCGCGGGGACGGAGAGGCTGATCGCGGCCAGCAGGCCGCACAGCGCGAGTTTGAGGAGGGATCGGTTCATGATCATGGTTGTGGTCGAAAACGGAAGTTTTCCTAAAAATCGGCCCACACGCGGAATGTGACGCGGGGGTGGTTTTTCTCGGTGCTGCCTGCGTTGTACAGCGGCAGCCCGGCATCGGCGGAGCCGTGGAAATGTTTGCGGTAGTGCAGCGTCAGGCCCGCGCCGATACTGCCCAGCAGGAAGCGCGAGTCCTGGTCGGCCAGCGCGTCGTTGAGGATCAGCCCCGCCCAGTCGGTAAACACATGCGCGCGGAGTTCGTCCACGAAGCCGCCGAGGGTGAAGGGCGGCGTGCGCACTTCCAGCGTGGCGGCGAAGCCGTAGTCGCCCATCGCCTCGCTTTCGAGGTAGCCGCGCACCGTCCCGAGCCCGCCTGCTCCGAATTGCTCGGATGAGATCAGCGGGCGGGAGGAAAGCTGGCCCGAGAGTTTGCCGAAAAGTTCCCAGTTGTCGGGCAGGGTCTGGGTGTGGGCGATGTCGCCCCGGAAATAAAAATAGCTGCCGTCGGCCCCATAGCGCTTGTTGGAAAATTCCTCCGAATCGCTGCCCAGGCCGCGGATGTGGAAGTTGAGCCCGCCGTTGAGCTGCGTGAGGCTTTTTTGGCCGAGGTGCGTGGCGGAGTATGCGACCGATATCGGGTAGTAGGTGATCGGCGTCTGCGTGCCGCCGGCCGTGCCCCCGAGGGTGAGCAGTTCGTCGAAGCGCTTGTAGTCGATGCCCGCGGTCAGGCCGTGCGACCAGGCGGCCGTGCCGGGGAGGGAGACGATGGCCTGAAGGCCGAGGCTTTCGCCCCGCCCGGCCACGTCGAAGGTCCCCAGCGTCGAGATGTCGCTGTCGTGCTTCATCCCCTGAAGCATGAGCTTGACCGGGGCATCCGGCACCGGGACGAGGTAGTAGGCCGAAAACACCTTCGCGTCGTCGAGCCGCTCCGGCGCGATCTGGAAGCTCAGGCCCAGGGTGTGCTCGCGCTGCCAGAGGTTGGCGTAGCTGATCGAGCCGTTCAGCCGCAGCGCCGTCGTGTTGGCGCTGTGGCGGTTGTTCAGCTCCAGGTTGCCGTGCAGCGGCATCTTGTCCTCCACGTTCAGCTCGATGTCGATCGTGCCCGGCTCCACCCCCGCCTTCAGCGCGGGCGTGATACGGCGGTCCGCATGCTGGTTGAGTGCGAGGATGTCCTGCGTGACCCGGCCGAAGTCCGGCGTCGCGCCCTCGGCCAGCGACGGCGCGTCCGCCTTGATCCGCTCGATATCGAAGTAGCGCGAGCCGTGCACGCGCAGCCGTCCGACCGTGCCCTCCACCACTTGCAGGCGCACCAGCCCGCCGATCACCTCCTGCTGGGGAATCTGCACCGAGGCCGTCTGGTAGCCGGCGTCGTGATAGGCTTTTTCCAAGGCGGCTCGCGCACGTTCAACATCCTCCGCGGTGCGCGCTTCACCCAGATAAGGAGACACCGCCTGCTCAACCGTCTCCTCCGGCAACAGATAAAT
Organism: Termitidicoccus mucosus; assembly: GCF_038725785.1. Taxonomy (GTDB): domain Bacteria; phylum Verrucomicrobiota; class Verrucomicrobiia; order Opitutales; family Opitutaceae; genus Termitidicoccus; species Termitidicoccus mucosus. The sequence goes on along the minus strand of NZ_CP109796.1, from coordinate 5,345,928 downwards.
GCCGTCGAGCTGGTATTCGAAAATGTCCACCCGCCCCGCTTCCTCCGCCCCGGACGTTTCAAGCGGAACGAAACATACAAGCCACAGGCAGATGAGAAAGAAAGGAAGGTGGTTCACGCGAAAAAAGAGATGCGGTTTCGCGTATAAGTCTGCCGAACCGGTTCCGATCGACGCCTCCTTTCTGTTACGATTCTGTGCCAATTACGGAGGCCAAAAAAAGCGTCGCCCCGCGTCTGGAATATCAAATTAAACTGTGGCCGATGCTTGAATTGGAGCCGAAGCGGACGGCTCCATCTATAAATGCGGCCACGGTATTTTTGAAATGCTCTATTCCTCCCAGCGGAGGGCCTCGATCAGGGGAGCGCGCAGGAGGCGCTTGATCAGGTCCAGCACGGCGGCGTCCTTCAACTGGCGCGCGACGAGGCGGTGCAGGTCCCACAGCCAGTTCCGGGTATCGTAATCGCCTTCCAGAACGACATGCCGGCCGCTTTCGAAGGCGGCGCGAATCGCCTCCAGTCCTTCCTGCATCCGCTCCGCCGATTGACAAGGAATCTCCGTCCCGCTGGCGATGGCTTGCAGCAGCATCGGCTCCAGCACGCACAACAGCGCCAGGCACACGATCCGGTCGCGCGGCTGCATCATGCGGATGAATTTCACCGGAGCCCGGCTCGAATACACCCTGGCCCGCAGCACCGCGCCGAGACGATAGGCGCGCGTTTCCAGCTCCCAACCCAGTTGTTCCAAAAACTTTTCCTGCCGGGCCGCGATCGAATCCATCTGCCTCTGCTCCCGCACCGAGCCGACCGGTTGTGCGAGCACGTCCTGGCAGGCCGCGCGCAGCGTGGCGCGCGCCCACACTTGGTCATACAAACTTGTTCGCACGAGTTCCATCCGGAGGACGGCGAACGCGGTTGTTCCCGGTGTGGCCGGGCCCGCCCTCATATTCCCGGTGTCGTGACGGTTTTCCATGTTTGCAAGGCAAAGGCGGCCGCCCCACCAAGAAGGGGCGGCCGCCGGGTTGCGCTCATGACTATTGTCATGGATGACCCATGTCCGCTTCTGCTCAGAAGCGAAATTCCACCCCTCCGCGGACTTCCAGCGCCTCGCTGGCCGCGGTGTCCCACTCGCCGCTGAAACGCAGGTAGGCGGCCAGACCCCGGCCAAACACCGCGTCCAACCCCAGCGCCGCCTGGAAGCCGTCACTGCCCGGCGTGCGTCCCAGCACCGTCAACGCCGCGCCGCCCAGCGCCGCCTTGATTTCGAGCGGATCGTCCTTGAACTCGTGCCGCCACGCCACGTCCACGCGGGGGATCAGCGTGACGCCGCGCCCGGCGTGGGACCACGAGAGGTTCACCCCGAGCCGCGAGGCCAGCGATTCGCCCGACTGCCTGCGCAGCGACAGCGAGGCGTCCCCGGCGCCCTCTTCGTCCATGGCATCCGCCGACCAGTCGATGTATTGGAGTCCTGAATACGGAACCAGGCGGAGCGCGCCCAAGGTGAGCGGATAACCGGCGCGCAGACTGGCGATCAACTCGCGTCCATGTGTCTCGCCTTCGGCCACGGCCGCATACGTCGGCAGGGCGATCGCCCGACGCGAGGCCAGGTCGGAATAACTCCCGCCCACCGCCGCCTCGAAAAACACCGGCGCCAGCCGGTAGCGGCCGTAGAGCAGCACGGAGAACCGCTCGATGTCGGTGGCGCCGCCCGCCTGGTCCAGCTCCATATCCTCGTCGGTGTAGCTGAAGAGCACGCCCAGTTGCAGCGACTCGCCCGCGGGGGTGTCGCCGCCCACTACCACGCCGTCGGCGGTGGTCTCGGCCTTGGCGAGATCCGCCGTCGCGTCGAAGCGGGTCTCGCGGCGGGTCAGCTCGAACCAGAGTCCGCCTTCGGACCGGGCATCGGTGCCGGCCAGCCGGCCCTCGGCGGCGCGCACCGTGGCGCCCGCGCTGTAAACGGCCTGCTGGAACCAGCGCTCGTAGGATTGCGGCGAAAGCTGGTTGAGCGCGGCGAGCACACGCGCCTGGGTCGGGATGGAATTGAGCGCGGTGCGCAGGGTTGCGAGGTTGCCCGCGGCGATGCCCGCATCAAGCGTCTGACCGAGCGCGATCTGGTTGGTCGTGGCGCCCTCGATGCCGGCGAAGGAGAGCTGCGCCAGCGAGATGATCACCGCGTTGCCGCCATAGGCGGCTTCGAAGCGCAGCATGGCCGACAGAGCGTCCCAGTCCGAGATCACCGTGTCGAACTCGCCCGTCACTCCGCCCGCAGCGGTCAGGATGGTGAAAGTCTGCCCGGCCTGCGGCACGAACTCGCCCAGGCCGGTCACGATCAGGTTGCCGGCGAGGCTGGCCGAGCCGTTGACCGTGAGCCGGTCGTAGGAACTGGCCGAAGCCAGTTCCACGTGGTAGGCGCCCGCCGCGCTCTGGACAAAATCGCCTTCGACGGTGAACGCGCCCGGACTCGCGCCGGGGCTGAGCACGCCGTGATTGGCGAGCTGGCCGCGGATCGTGCCCGATCCGGTCAGGCGCGCGCCCGGGCCGATGACGGTCGCGGCCAGGCTGCTGGCGTTCAGCGCGATGCCGCCCTGCGCGATGCTGGTCGTGCCAGTGAAGGTGTTGGCGCCCGAGAGCGTGAGCAGGCCCGCGCCGGTTTTGTAGAGGTTGCCCGCGCCGCCGATGGCACCGGTCAGGGTCAGGTCGTTGGCCCCGGTGTCGAGCACGCCGCCGTTGGCCCCGAGCGTCACGGCCCGGGCGCTGCTGAAGCCGGCGGTGGTGCGCAGCGTGCCGCCGTTGAGCGCCAGGCCGCCGCCGGCCGCGCCGAGGTTGGCGTTGCCGGAGATTTCCAGCACGCCGCGCGTGATGATCGTCCCGCCGCTGTAGCTGTTGGTCCCGGAAAGGATGAGCGTGCCGTAGTCGCTTTTTTCGATGCCGCCGGTGCCCACGATGGCCGAGGCGATGGTGGCGCGGTGGCCCGCGCTCGCCTCCGTGCCGTCGCCCACGCGAATCGTGGTCGTGGCGGTGTGCGTGGTCAGCGCGCCGCCGGTGACGAGGTAGCCGTCGCTGGCGAACTGGATGCCGGTCACTTCGACCGCGCCGGCGGTCGTGTCCACCATGACCGTGCCGGCCTCGCCCTGGAACAGCGCGAAGCCCGGGCGCCAGCCGCCTTCCAGCGTGCCGTCGCCCCAGTTGGCCGGCGTGTGCGCCACCGACCAGGTGCCGCTGCCACCGATCCACCGGGGCAGCGGCGTGACTCCGTCGAGGTAGAGCAGGTTGATGCGGCCGGCTTCGGTGGCATCGAGGGAGAGGTCGTTGGGGTTCACTCCGGTGGGGAGCAGACCCAGGACGAGTTCATTTTTGACCAGGCTGCCGGTGTAGGTGATCAGCCGATACAGGCCGATGCCGAAAGAGCCCGCGTCGGTGACGTTGAGCGTGCCGTCGAGCGAGAGGTCGCCGTTGACCTGGAAGAGCGTGTTGCCGCCGGGCGCGCCGAGGCTGGCCTGGATCGTCGCGCCGTCTTCCAGAGTGAGCCCGGCCATGGCCAGGGTCTGGCCGCTCTGGCCGAGCAGGATGCCGCCGGCTTTCACCGTCACCGCGCCGCCGGTCGTGCCCGCGCCGCCGAGCTTGCCACCCGAGGCCACCGTCACCGTCCCGGTCGCGCCGGATTGGTCGCCGTCGATGCGCAGCGTGCCCGCGCTGACCTGGGTCGCGCCCGCGTAGGTGCTCGAGCCCGAGAGGATGAGCGTGCCGAGGTCGTCTTTTTTGATGCCGCTGGCGCCGGTGAGGATCGAGGCGATGGTGGCCGAAAAATCCTTGCCCGCAGCCGTGCCGTCGCCCACGCGGATGACGGCCATGCCGTCGCTGCCGGTGACCGTGAGCGCGTCGCCCGCGAGGGTGTAGCCGTCCACAAAAAACTGCATGTCGGTGAAGCTTACCTCGCCCGCGGTGGCGTCCACTGTCACGGTGCCGGGCGTGCCCTGGAAGATGGCCAGGCCGGTTTCCCATGCGCCGGGCGAGACGCCGCCGATGGCCGTCCAGTTGCCGCCCGCGGAGTCGGCGCTCCAAGTGCCGGAGCCGCCGATCCAGAAGTTGCGCGCCAGCGCCGCGAAGGCCAGGTTTACCTGCTTGCCGGCGGTGTCGGACTGCACCTCGAGTTCGGCCGCGCTTACACCGGAAGGGATGGCGCCGAATTCGAGGCCGCGGTCGGTGAGCGTGCCGGTGTAGTTGAAGAGTCGATACAGGCCGGGGCCGAAGGAACCCGCGTTGGCGAGGTCGAGCCAGCCGTCGAGCGTGAGGTCGCCGTTGATTTGGAAAAGCGGGAGGGAGCCGGTAGTGTCCGGCGCGCCGAGGGTCGCGCCGATGCGGGCGTTTTCGTTGAGCGTGAGGCCGCCGAGGGTGAAGGTCGCGCCGGACTGGCCCAGCAGCGTGCCGCCGTCGGCAATGGTCACGTGCCCGCCGGTCACGCCCGTGCCGCCGAGCGTCGCGCCCGCGGTCACGCTGACCGCGCCCGTCGCGCCGGTCTGGTCGCCGTTGATCAACAGCATGCCCGCGCTGACGGTGGTCGCGCCGCTGTAGTCGCTGGAGCCGGAGAGGATGAGTGTGCCGGCCTCGGTCTTGTCGAGGCCGCCCGTGCCGGTGATTTTGGAGGCGATGGTCGCGGTCGCGTCGGCGGCCACGCGCAGCTCGATCGTCTCGGTCTCGGTGGTGAGTTCGCCGCCCGTGACGACATAGCCGCTGGTGAGAAACTCCGCGCCGGCGAAGGTCACCGGGCCTCCCTCGTTGCTCACCGTGACCGTGCCCGCCGTGCCGCCGAAGGTGGCGAAGCCGCCCATCCACGCGCCGGTGGCCGTGCCGCCGGCGTTGGTCCAGAGCGTGTTGGCCGGGGCCACGCCCCAGGTGCCGTCCCCGCCCTGCCAGACCACCATCAGGCCCTGCGCGGGGTCGTAGGTCACGCCCACGATCTGGATGTTGTCGAGGGTGAGCAGTGTGCCGTCCGGCGCGGTGTAGGTCATCACCAGGTCGATTTGGGCGTTGCCCAGACCGAGGGTGCTCAGGTCCATGATATATTGGGTCATGGAGTCGCCACTGACCAGTTTCTCGACGCCCAGCGGCACGATGGTTGTGCCATCGTAGAGGCCGAGGGTGATAGTGACATCCGCCGAGTTCGTTAAGGCGGAGAAGGCGAGGTCGGTGAGCGAGTAGCCCACCGCATCGATGGAAATGGATGTCGAAAAACCGTCTTTTATATTCAACCGAAGGGCGTTGTTCTGCCTTACATATTGCCTTCCGGCGGGCAAGGTCCCTTCCCACCATCGATTCTCGTTATAGCTGTAAACACTGTTGTCAAAACTGCCGATTCCCGCACCACCGATCAGTTGTTCTCCAACCGTCGAGCTATTGTTAGTTGCCTCAAGCGCTCCTATATTCGATGCAGAATTTTGAGTTCCCCATATGCTGGAGCCATGTGTGCCATCCCAATACAGGACGGTGCGCGGCGTATAAGGCTCACTGCTGCCATCGGCCCGGCGGTGGCCATCGACCTCGGAATATCGGTTTCCTATGAAACCCAGGCGGGTGTAATCCTCGTTCCCTTCAAAGTATGTATCCGTTGTATTGCCAGAAACAAATTCATCAAGCCCGATGCCTCCCAGCAATTTTTTGTCCTGCGCCGGGGCCGCAGCAGACAGGGCGAATAGAGACGCCGTGGCGACCAAGGCATACCGTTTAATTTTAGACATATTCTGTCTCATCATAATTGAAATTCTTTTTAGGTTATTCGCTATTTGAGGATGTCATCTCGGAACGATGGCTGTCCCAGACGCTTTTTTGACCACGGATTACACGGATGAACACGGATAAATATCAAAAACCGAAGTTTGCATCCGTGCGCATCCGTGTAATCCGTGGTTAAACGTTTTTAATCAGTCATGCAAAAGAGCGAGGAACCTTTTTATATATTAGATAAAAAGTGGAAACAGGACGGGCACCCGGTGCCACGGGCAAGGGGCCGCCCGCCCTGCGTTAATCTTGCGTTACACCAATATCATCCCATCAGGGGACGGTCACGGCATCCGCGGCGGAAGCGGCGGTCCAACCAGTGGTCCAGAGTCCGGCCTTGGTGGTGATACCGGGATCAAAGGCCCCACGGTAGTTGGCGGTTTGGAAGAAGCACTGGCCGGCCGGAATCGAGTAGTTCGACAACCAAGCCAGCGAAGAGCCTCCGGAATTTCCAGGGACCGGATTGAGGTGGGTGAGCTTCTGAAGACCTTCGGTGTCACCCTCAAACTCGCAAACCGCGAAGGAGATGGTGCCGAGGCCGGGATTGGCCGTCGATCCGTTGCTGAACACCGTCGCCGAACTGACGCTGACCGCATTGGCGCTGGGATAGGTGACATGCCGGATCACATTCCAGAAGGTCGAGGTGTCCGTGATGGAGTTCCTCGTGCCCGGAATGTTGGCGATGATCACGTTGTAGAGCTTGCTGGAGGCATTGCTGCGGATGTTGGCCCCCACGCCGGCCGAACTGGAGGGATTCTCCGTCGGGCCGCCGATCAGGGTCACATTGCGAACCTCCCAGTTGCCGCGGGGCTCGAAGTTGGCCTTGGCACCTTTGCCGACGTTGAACTCGTTGGCGTCGTCGCCGTCCCATTCCAGGAGTTTCTCCCCGTAGGAACCGCCGACCGCGAGCACGAACTGGATCTGGCCGGAGTAGCCGTGATCGAGGTCGAGCCCGTCGTCCTTGGTCGAGAAGATCGCCAGGTGCGAGAGGTTGACGGTGCCGCCGAAGATCTCGATGCCGTCGTCCTCGTTGCCCCAGACCTCGATGTGGTCGATCTTGGTGCCGCGGCCCACGCCGCCAAGGGTGAGGCCGTTGATCTCGTTGTCCGCCGCCAGCTGGATGCCGCCGTGGCGGATCGAGATGTAGCGGAGGATGCCCGAGTTGTCATCGACATCGACGTAGTTCAGACCGGTGTAGCCGTTAACGGTCTCGTTGGTGGCCCAATCGGAGCCGTAGGCATAGTCTGGCGAAGTCAATCCCTCGACAATCGGCTTGGTGTAGTAGTAGGGCGTCGGCGGCGGGACAGGATCGGTATCCTGCACCAACTGGAGCGGAGGCGAATTGAGCTCGTCCTCCAGATCCGCGTAGTTGACCGGGGCGCGGCCCAGCACGATGACACCGCCCCACAGACCGGTCATGGTCGGGCACTGCGGGCTGTTTTTCGGATCGGCATCCCAGAAATGCTCACCGTCCGGATCGGCCACCTTATCGTAGCGATCGGCGATGACCCAAGCGTCCGCGCCCGAGCCGGGAGGACCGTTGCGGACAAAGCCGTCGGGCTGGCCGTCGGGAATGCCGTTGGTGGTGCCATAGGTATGGAAATCCACCGCCGCCGTCGTAAAGACGATGGGATCGGAGGAAGTGCCTTGGGCATCAATCCTGCCGCCACGCAGGACGGCCAGCGAGCCGGCGTCGTAGTTGGCGGAAGAGCTCCGCGGCTGGCCGCGGATGATCGTGCCGGGCTCGATGGTCAGGGTGGCACCGGGGAGCACCCGGATGACACCTTGATTGGCAGTGCCACTGAGGACATACTGGCTGGTGCTGCTCCAGACGGTGTCGGTGGAGATGTCGCCGGTGACGACTTCGATGGCCGCCGAGGCGGAGGCCATGAGGGAAAGCAGCAGGGCTGCTCCCGTGATGATATGCTTTGAGTTGACGTGTTTCATAAACGTAACTTTTTATCCAACCTTAACTGACATTTAGTAGCTTGATACTATCTGGCAGACAGGATCGAGAGGGGCGCTCCCGGCCAAGGAGCGTTCCGGGCGTCCTGGAAAGGACGGGCGGCGGCAAGGCCGTCCATCCGAAAGGCCGGCGGAGGAGGAATTTCCTCCGCCGGCAATTCCGGCCGGTGAGCCGGCCGGAAAAGGTTGCGGGGAGTGGCGCGGGCACTCCGCCCATGCTTTGCTTCCCGTGGCGCAGGCATCCTGCCTGCCGTCAAAAATGAAGGCGCGAAGCGCCGCTGCCTTTATCTCTGCAAATGAATGCCGCGCTGCGCGCGATAAAGTTTCGACGGCAGGCAGGATGCCTGCGCTACGGTGGAGCGACGTCCCCGCCGCCGGACGCGCGCGAGCGCGCCCGGCACTTAATTTCGATCCGGCGGGACGGTCGTCCCGTCTGGCGACGGGGACGTCGCCGCTCCTTGCGGGCGGGACACCCGCGCCACTTCCCGGGCCTTCGCATGACTTTTTAAGGACGATCTGAATGGATGGATTCATGGGCAGGCGGGGCGGGCATCAAAACTCGGCGGTGATCTGGGCGGTGTAGGACCGGCCGTCGTGCCAGCGGCGGTCCACGATGATCGCGCCGCCGGTCTGGTCCTTGTCGCGGATGCGGCGTCGCTCCGGGTCGAAGAGGTTCCGGACGGAGAGTTTCAGGGCGAAGCGTTTCCCGAGACGCTGGGTGCAACTCAGGTCGAAGCGCTCATGGGAATCGAGATACTCGTCAAAATCCCGCTCGACGGAGGAGAGCACCCGGTCGGTGGCGAACCAAGCCAGGGTGAAGGAGGAGCCCCAGCGGCGGATTTCCCAGGTGAAGTCGAGATTGGCCAGCCACTCGGGCTGGTCGTAGAGCCGGCGTTCTGGATCGTAGGGATAAGAGTAGTTCTTTTCGGAACGGACCGATCCCATTGTGGTGGTAAACTGCACCGGGGCGACCTGGGCATCGATCCAACTGGCGTTGCCGCCGAGGGAGAGGCCGGAAAGGGCATCGCCGAGAAAGCCGAGGTTTTTGCGGAATTCGAACTCCATGCCATGCAGGCGGGCGGTGTGGTTGTTGTTAAACCAAGTCTCCGCCTTGCCGCCGTTGCTGGTGGGGAAAGGCACTGTGCCCAGCTCGATGGGGCGCTCGATGGTCTTGTAAAACAGGCTGAGGGCCACAAGGTCGCCCTGACCGAAAAAATACTCGGCGCGGAAGTCGAGATTGCGCACGTCGGAGACTTGCAGGAAACCGTTGCCGTGCTGGTAGCGATCGGTGTCGAAATTCCAAGTGTAGTAGTTGCCGATCTCGCGCAGGGAAGGACGGGCAACGGTCTTGCTGGCGGTGAGGCGGAAGGTCAGCGGGTCGATGGGATTCCAAGTGAGGCCGGCCATGGGCAGGAGGTCCACTTGGTCGATATCGGGCGAGGCCAGCTCCTCCTGCTCGGCCTCGGTCAGCCCTCTGAAATCGACATCGCCAAAATATCCCCGGCTTGAGACGGTGCCGTTGGTATAGTGGACGAGGGAAGAGAGCGTCGAACCCGGCACGAGACCGAAGCCGCTGGCGCTGAGCCTGGTCTGCTCGAAGCGGAGGCCGCCGGAGAGGCGGAGGCGGCGGCTGAAGAGAGGCGTCTCGGCCTTGAGAAAAAGAGCGTTGATGGAGCGCTTCTGGTCGACGGTGGAGCTGGCGCGGAGGGTAGTCCTGGCATACTCCCAGATATCGGAGGGATCGTCGAAGGGACGATGACGCGGAGGATCGGTAAGCGGGGCAACGGTGGCGCTGCCGAGCCGTTCGCTATAAGTGCGGTCGGTCCGCGAGACTGTTGCGCCGAAAGTGAAGGAGGCACCCCGCCCAAGCGGCTGCTTCCAGGAAACCTGAAAGGTTTCCTGCTCCTCCTCGGTCTTGCGCCACTGGCGGGTGATGGAGCCGTCCATGTCGGTGCCGGTGCGCAGTTCGTAATAATCCTGTCCGTAAGGCCGGGTGTAGAGGATCTTCCGGCTGTCGGGCTGGTCTTGGGATGCCTCGGCCAGCCCCGCCGACCAAGTCAGCGTGCCGTCGCGGGCGGCGGGAAAAACATGGTCGCCGGCGAGGACGAGAGCGCCGAGGAAACGCTCGCGGTAATCGAGCCGGTCGCGCCACCGGTAGTGGGTCTCCTCCAGCGTGATCCCGCGGGCCGGATCGGCGGCAGCCTCGGGCGTGGGCATGTCGCCGTTGACCTCGACCATGTTGTATTCGTGCCGGGCGGTATCGATGCCGGTCAGGGAAGCAAAACCGGTCAGGCTGATCCGGTTCCACGGGTTCCAGGTGAAGGCGGCGTTGGCGAGGAAACCGAGGGAGACGTCCGCCTCCGATTCGATATAATCGTAGCTGCTGCGAAGCCCGCCGGAGAAATAGGCATACAACTCGCGTTTGCCATCGGCATTGGTGCGAACCTGGGCACTAAAGGTACTCCCTTCATTGGCCGAGCCGGTCTCGGTGCCGTAGGAGGAATCGTAGGAAAAGCCGACGGAGACGCCGAGCCGGGCCTCGGAACCGAGCTTGAAGGTGTCGCCATAAACGAAGCCGAACTTGGGACCGAAGGGCAGGCGCTTGCGCTGGTCGGTGAAAGGGTTGTCCGCGCTGGGGGCAATGCCATCGGAAGGAAGCTTGAAGACATCATCGGTGGAAATGCGGTCGCGGGTGCCGAGGGCCCAGAGGTCATTGTGCCCGCCGGTTTTGTAGGTAAGGAAATCGCCGCCGGAGAAAAAACCCTCGTCGAAGGAGCCGCCGAGGGTGAGGGAGAGGATGCGCTTTGAGGGGAAACTGAGCGGCTTCAGCTCCACGCCGCCGCCGCTGAGGTTGCCGGGCAGCTCGGGCGAGAAGTTTTTATAGACCACGATGCCGTCGAGCAGGCGGGAGGGAAACTGGTCGAGCTCGGTGCTCTGGCGCTCGGGGTCGGAGCTGGGCAGGACGAGGCCGTTGAAGGTGACGGTGTTGTAGCGCTCGGAGAGGCCGCGCACGACCGCGAAGTTGCCCACAACCGAGGTCGAAACACCGGGAATGCGTATCATGAGATCGGATACATCGGAGCCGATGAACCGGGCCATGTCCTCCGCGCTGAGCGTCTCGATGGAAATGGCGGAACCGCGCCGCATCTCGGTGAACAGCTCCCGGGTGTTGGCCCGCAGGACCGAGGAGGTCACCTGGTATTTCTCCATCGCGACGACGCCGTCGGCGGTGGCGGTGTTTTTGGGCGCATCCGCTCCGGACGGAGGCGGAGGAGCCACTTGGTCGTCGTCCCTCCGCAGGCGCAGGCCGATCTGGTTGTTCTGGCGCTTGAAGACCACCGCGGTCTGCGCCGAGGCGGCGGCCAGCACCGAAGAGAGGCGCTGCCCGCCGGCCACGGGAAGGTCCACGCCGGCATCCAGCGGCACCGATGATTTTGCATAGACAAACTTGAAGCGGGTCTGCCGCTCGCAAAGATCGAGCAGGGCGCCAAGCGTGACAGGGGATTCGGTTATATTCACCCGCGCGGCGGCGAGCTCGGGATCCCGGGCATAATCAAATGGCTCCGCCGCGAGAAAGGGTGCGAGCAGGACGGCCAGGAGGAGGGCAAGGCGGTGGCGCGGGTTTCGAAGAGGGCGGGCATGACGGCAATAAAACGATGCGTTCATCTTGGTGCGCCTTTAAGTCGTCGCCGGCCTCCATAATCTACCATTATAAATTGCTACAAAGAGGTGACGACTTTGCGCGGGATTATTACGGGGCTGCGGCGATGCCAGCCGAAATTCAAGGGAGTTTCTAAAAATTAATTTCAACCGCGAAAAGGCGCGAAAATCCGCCAAAAATACTGCTTGTTTGGCGTCATTTCTCGCCTTTCCGCGGTTAATTTTAGAACCTCCCCTAAACCGACGGCGAAGCCGGCTCACGAGGCCGGCAGCCAGTGCATGCCGCGCTCCCTGGCGGCATTCCCGGAATAAGAGGCGATGATCTCGCGCAGCCTCGGCAATTCGGGCGCAAGCTGGCGCACGGCAGACACCATGTGATTTTGCACCGTGCGCTCGGAAATGCCGAGCAACTCCGCGATTTCCCGATAACGCAAGCCATCGAAACGAGCCAGGCGGAATACAAGCTGCCGCTGCTCCGGCATCGCGGCGATCAGGCGTTCCACTTCGCTGTTTATTTCGGCCAGCATGATCCGGCAGGGAGCAGAGTCGTGGTCGACGAGCTGCCCGGAATAGTATTCGGACAGGGGAACCGTTTCCATCCGGGAACCTGCCCGCAGGCGGTCGATCACTTGATTGCGCACCGCCGTATAAAGCCATGCCCTCAAGCCGGTCGTGATATGCAGATCGGTGCGCCGCCGCCAAAGCTCGTCGAATACTTTTGACACCGCCTCCTCGGCCAGATCACGCCGCCCCGACACGGCATAGGCAAAGCCGCAGAGCCGCTCGTAATAGTTATAAAACAAGTCCCTGAAGGCTGCGGCATCCCCACCCCGGATTGAATCGAGCAAGTGCTCATCAGACAAAAAATTCATGGTCATGGGCGGGCTGGAGGCCGGGATTTTCCGCCGCCCGTCCCCATCGCTGTCAATGGCGAAGCCGGCGGAAGGACCGGAATTAACCTGACCGTAACACAAACGACTAGTGAATTTCTTGTCTTCCATTCGACTTAGCTACAACCAGTCATCCTCCTCATGTCCAAACTGACTGACGATTTTATCGCCTTGTGCATCCGCCGGCTTTCAGACGAGTCCTCCGAAGACGAGCGGATTGCGCTGGAGGGATTTTTAAAAGAGAGGGAGTGCAGGGATTATTATGAACGGCTGAAAGCGCGCTGGGACAGCGCAGTCGAAGCCGGCGGACCACGCTTCGACACCGGCCGGGCGTTTGGTGAATTATCGGCCCGGCTGGGCATCCAGGCGCCGCCACTCCCGGCAAAAAATCAAACCGCCGCCACCGTGGTGCCTTTCCCGTATCTGAAGGTCTTTCGCCAACTCGCGGCGGCCGCGGCGCTGGCGGTCGCCGCCGGCGGCATTTGGTGGTTTGCGACGCATAGCGCCGCCACCCGGGACGCGCATGAGACGGCGTGGGTCGAAGTGAGCACCGCGCCGGGAAAGAAACGCGAGATCTCCCTTCCGGATGGAAGCCGCATCACGCTCAACGCCGGCAGCACTCTGTCCTATCCCCAGAGGAAAAGCGAAACCCGCAAAGTCCGGTTGACCGGAGAAGCCTTTTTTGAAGTCGCGCATAATCCCTCCCTCCCGTTCGTCGTGGAGGCGGACGGCATGGGCATCACTGTGCTGGGGACAAAGTTCAATGTCAGCGCGTTTCCCGATGAAACCCGGCGGGCCGTTTCGCTCGTCGAAGGCCGCGTGCGGATCGAGCAAACCGCGACGAGCGAGCGGCAGCGGGGCGCCGCGACCACGCTTGAACCGGGACAGCAGTTCAGCCTCGATGTGTCCACCGGGAAAACCGCCGTCGGCCTGTTTTCGGCCGACGCGATTATCGGGTGGATGCACGATCTGCTCGTCTTCGATGACGAACCGCTCGGCATGGCGGCCAAAAAACTCGAACGTCGCTTCGGCGTGAAAGTCGCATTCTCCGACGACACAACCAAGGCCAGGATGGTGAACGCCCACTTCGAGCAGGAGAGTCTGGCCGAGGTGCTCGGCATGCTGTCGTTTGCGTGCGATCTTCACTATGAAATCACACCCGATGCGGCAGGCACCCCTCATGTGCGGTTCTCACCGGCACAATAATCACTTCGGTTCCTCGCTATTTTGAATGGTTGTTTTTCAGACATCGTTCCGGGCGAAGCGACATCCTCAAACAGCGACGAACGGGTTTTATACTAAGCTTTTTTTGCCGTGGTTTTCCTGGCCACCTTCCTGATTACCTTGAGCGCTTTGCGGGCCTTCTTCGCGCCTGCTTTTGCATTTCGAAGGATCTTGCGGGCCTGCCTTGCCTTTTCCTTGGCCACCTGCACATCGGCGCGGGACAGCTCCACGGCCTGCGTGGCCTCGGCAAGGCGTTTTTCCATGGCGGCAGAGTCGATGCTCTTCTTTTTGGATGCGGTGTTTTTTTTGGTCTTTTTCATGATCTGTTTTTGTTGGTCGGGTAGCCGTCATGCTCACGCATGAAAGGGTATTCCCTGAATTGTCACCATTTCGTAACCCTCCCGCCATAAATGGCAAATTTTGTAATGTTACATTTTAGGCACCGCTAATGCAATTGAGATACATACCTGTGATCCCTGCGAAACTGTGGCTGTGCCGGAGAGAGACGGAATCTCGCAAAGCCATGCCTTGGGTTAGGTTGATGTGTCTTTCCTGAAAAGGTGCGATTACATCGGAGTTACAACTGAATATACGCCTTTAAGTTGCCCGCCAGTCATCCGATTACAGGCGCCGTCTTGGCGGAGCCAATCACGGACCGGCCCGAGACGTATTTAAATCATGAAGACTTATCACCTGATTGTCTGTATCCTTGGAATTTTCCTGGGCACCGGTGGCGCCCAGGCAGCCATCCGCGCGCGCGGCTCCGATTCCACCATGCATGTGATCAAAAGCCTGGCTGCGGCTTTCGAGGCCGAAACGAAAATCCCGGTCACGGTGGAAGGCGGCGGATCTTCCGCCGGTGCCCGGGCCTTGATATCCGGAGAAGTGTCGCTGGCGTTTTTATCCCGCAAGCTCAAGGCATCCGAGCTTGCCGACGGCTTGGTCGGACACATCTACGCCATCGACGGCGTGGCCATCATCGTGCACCCGGACAATCCCATGACCGATGTGGAGCTACCCGCGTTGCGCGATATCCTGACCGGACGCACCGCAACCTGGCCCGACGGACGTCCGGTGGTGTTGTTTAATCGCAACGCCGATTCGGGCACCCGCGAAGTCGTGCAGGAAATTGTTTTGGGCAAAGAAACATTCAGCCCGAACGCGCAAGTGAAGCACGATGGCGTGCTCGTCTCGACGGTCGCCCGCATTCCCACCGCGATGGCTTACACTTCCTTCGGTGAAATAGACAAAAACCAGGTCAAGGTGCTCTCCATCGCAGGAATAGCGCCGTCCGCCGATACGCTCCGCGACGGAAGCTATCAGATTGCCCGGACTCCTTGCCTGGCGACCAAGGGCGAGGCCGCGGGAGAGGAAAAGGCCTTTATTGATTTTGTCCTCAGCCCCAAAGGCCAGGCCATCGTGGTTCGCGAGGGCCTTATTGCCCGATAATCTTGTGGTTTGGGAGTCCGCATCTATCGCCGCAGGGGCGCGTGGGTGCCGCCCTTGCAGCGATGAATATTCATCACAAAATCTGGCTCGGTTTCGGCCTGATCCTGACAGCCGCCGCACTCGGCGGCTTTGCCAATTTGCGCAACACCAGGGAGGCCGAATTAACCAGCAACAGGCTCATCCGTGTCGAGTTTGCCCGGCTGTCGGAAGTGGAACAGGCGGCGACCACGTTCTCATCGGCCCGCCAGTCAGAGCAAAAACTGCTTCTCGACTCGGATGCGATGGCCGCCGCCTCGCTGCCCCAGGCCATCGCCGCGACACGCGCAAGGCTGGCTGCATCGTGCGACGCGGTGGCAAATCCCGGGCAACACCGTCAGGCGCTTCAGGCGCAAACGCTGGCCGCCGCATATGAATCCGAGTTTCTGCGGCTCGATTCCCTGATCGCAAAGCGCGGACACGCCCAGACCGACGGATTGCTGGGCGTGCTCAACGAATGCGCTGCGGATGTGGAATCGCTGGTCAAAAACCAGGGGCTGGCGGAACTCGATGTCATACGTCTTGCCATCCGGCGGGCCGAAAAGGACTACATGCTTGCATCCGATCCGTCGTATCTCGACGAGATTGACGGACACATCCGGCAATTTGCCGGGGTCATGAAACAATTCGCCCTGCCCTTGCAACTCCAAGACAGCATCACGGGAAAATGGACTTTATATAAAAATGCCATGCAGGCGCTGGCTGAAAATGATGCGAGAATCCAAAAACAACGGCGGGCCGTGGAAAGCGCCGGGAAGGAGGCGGACGGGGCCATAACGGCGCTTGCCGCCGCGATCCGGAACGAATTGCAAGTGCTCCAATCGGGCACCGTCGCCAGCCTGGTCAAGGCACGCCAGGTTGCACTTATTGCGGTGATTATAAGCATGGGCGCCGGCGTGGCGATCGTTTGGTGGGTGGCACGCAGCCTCCGCGCGCTGGATAATAGAATCCTGTCTGCGACAAGGAATCTCCATTCCGGCGCCGACACAATCGAATCGGCCAGCCGGGATCTGTCGTCCGCAGCCGGCAGACTCGCGTCCGAGAGTTCCGCCCAGGCATCGACACTCGATGCGTTTTCCCGCTCCGTCACCGCCATTGCCGACGATATTCGCAACAATGCCCATCATGCGTCCGAAGTGAAAAACCTGGCATCCCGCACCCGGACGGCGGCGGAATCCGGCCGGGCCGAGGTCAAGGCCATGCGCCAATCGATGAAGGAGATCGAATCATCATCCGGTGAGATTACCGGGATATTGAAGACGATCGATGAAATCGCATTTCAGACCAATCTCCTCGCACTCAATGCCGCGGTGGAAGCCGCCCGCGCCGGGGCTGCCGGAGCCGGGTTTGCGGTCGTCGCCGAAGAGGTGCGCCACCTCGCGCAACGCAGCACGGAGGCCGCGCGCAAAACCGAGGAGCGGCTGACTGCATCGGTTCAAAAAAGCATGCTGGGAGTGGAAATCACCGGACGGGTCGCGGCGGCGCTGGAAGCGATCACGACCGGCGCCCAAGGGGTCGACACCGCCGTGGGAGAAATTGCCACCGCGACCGATCTCCAGACCCGGCGGGTCGGCGAAATCGAATCCTCCATTTCCTCCATGCAGCGAGCCACGATGCAAATTGCGAGCGCGGCGGAACAATCCGCCGCCACGGCCGGCGAATTGGAATCCCAGGCCGGCATGCAGCGGGAAGCGGCAGCGCAGCTCCAGCATATCGTCAGCACGACAAAACATGCATATGCCCGCTGACCAGGGAGACCAGTTTACAGACCTCGGCGTGGTTCAAGCACACGTCCCTTGGGGCAATGCCATATCCGGCTCTCGCCACAAATTGCAAATCAGGCGGCTTCGCTCACCCCGAGTGGACGCAGCCTGTTACCGCAATAGTCAAATATAATGTTTTCATTTAACATTAGCGCGGGAGCGCCGGCAGGCGAAGCGGCTCCGGCTGAACCGCGGCTCGGCAGGGACGCCTCGCCCTACCATTTGGGCCAATGGTAAGAGAAAATATATATGATAATGGGATTACCCCGGGAGCCCGGCCACCGGCGCACCATCCATACGAGGGTGATCCGTTGGCGCAAAAAACTAGAGGCAGTCGATTGGCAGATCAAGGGGCGGATGGCCTTCCCGCGCGAAGTGAGGAAATATTGCCTTACGGAGTGTCGGCGGGCCGGCGATTTGGCGGAGGGAGGACTTCGCGCAATTCGTTCGGCTGGCCGGCGCCCCGTTTCTTCAGGGCAAAGGCGTCATAGAGATTGCCGGTGGCGGTGCGCGCTTCGTAACGGATCTCGTCGTAATCGACCATGATGATCTGATAAAGCTGCGTGTCCTCCGCCGTCCGCACAAAAATTTCATTGGTGATATTATACATCTTGGGTCCGCTGACCGAGACAACATATACGGTGCCGATGGCCGCATCGTAGGCCTGCATGCCGCTGGGAACGTTGGTGTAGCCGGACCTGGCCGACAGATCGCCACTGCGCGCATAGGTGTGGTCATGGCCCGTAAGCACGAGATCGACCTTGAATTCGTCAAAGACAGGCTTCCAGAGCTGGCGCAACTCCGGGTTGTCGCGACCCCGCGCCGGAGAGAAGACGGGATGGTGGAAGGTGATGATGGTCCAGCGCTGGGGATTCGCCTGCAGGACCTGGCGCAGCCAGGCGACCTGGCCGGCGCGGTCGCGCGAGGAGTCGAGCGAGATGATGCGCGCCCCTTGGTAGTCGATATAGTAGCAGGTTTCCTCCAGTCCGGCGGGCGCGCCTTGCTCGGGGAACGTGAACTGCGGCCGCCAGTGGCGGCTCACAGCGGGCGTGCCGGGATTGTCGATGCGGTCGCGGAGCGGCGACTTGTCGGGTTTCGCGCCGGAGAGATCGGCGAGGGTGTAGCCGGTCAAGGCCGTCATGCCGGCATCGATGCCGGTGATCCGTTCCTTGGCATCCAAGGTGATCGCCGCCGTGTGTCGTCCGTCCTCGGAGCTGGCGTCGATCCGGTACCCGGTGGTTTCACCGGCGGCGTCTCGTTCCCGGATTTCCTCGCGGGTCACGCGGATGATCTCGTTGTTTTTCGTGGTCCAGCGGCGTTCGTTTTTGGATCCGGAATTCTCGTTATAATACTCATGGTTGCCCGGCGTGGCGATGACCGGGATGGTCGCGTTGACCCAAGCGGGCGCGCCATGCCATTCACCCCATTCTGCGTCGCTTGCATCCTCGTTGATCAGGTCGCCGGCGTGCAGCGTGAAAGCAGCGCGCGGAGCGTCGCGGAAGGCTTCGCGGAACACGCGGGACCAGTGGGTCTTGATGTCGTTCTGGGCATCGCCGAAATAGATGAATGTAAAGGGCCGCCGCTCCCGGCTGGCGGTGCGGAAATGAAACCACTCGCTCCAGTTCGCGCCGTCGCCGACGCGATAGGCGTAGAGCGTCGCGGGCTCCAGGCCGGTGAATTGGACGCTGTGGTAATGGGCCTCGTTGAGGTCGCTGGTGAATGCCGTCGTGACCGCATCCACGCGGGCGGGCTGGAGGGCGCGGCCGTTGTTGTTGGCGAGGGCGATCTCCGCGAGGCCGCGCCTCACGCTGGTATTGGTGCGCCACGTGACGGCCTGGGTGGTGGCGGTGTCGCCGGCCCAGGTGAGGATGATGCGGTCGGGCAAGGGCGTGGGTGCGTGCGCCTCGGCGTCGGAGTAGCGCACGGGATTCCAGTCATCGTGGTCGTGGTTTTCGTGCGCGGCGAGAGGGGCGGCGAGGAGAAGGACCAGCGAGAACAGGCGGATGAATTTTTGCATAAAGGCGAGAAGAGGTGGAGCGGCAAGGTGAAGGGCGGTTCAGAAACTGTATTCCAAGCCGAGCGTGAATTTCCGGCCGTGGTAGCTGGTGTCCTCCACGAAGAATCCATATCCTTGATAGGAAACCTGCGGACGATTGGTAAGGTTGCTCGCGTTGGCGAAGAGCAGGAGGTTTTTCATCAACCGGTAGCTCACCTCGGCGTCCACCCGCTCCTCGGCCGCGTAGAATTCGTCGCTTTCGATGGTGTCGCCCAGTCCCTCGACATACTCGCTGCGATAACGGTAGCTGATCTGGCTGCGGAATCTCTTCCACACCCACTCCAGCCGGCCCGTGAAAACATAGTCCGAGAATCCCGGCAGCGGGAGGTCGTCCCGGTCTTGGCGATTGGGATATTTGGCTTCGGTGTCGATGAACGACGCGCTGAGGGCGAGGCTCAAGCCTCTCAAGGGTCCCGGCAGGAAGTAGAGTTGCTGGCGGGCGATGAGTTCGAGGCCGAGGTTCTTGGCGCTGGAGCCGTTGACCGGCCTTTCGTATTCCAGATCGCCGTCCTCGTCGCGGATGGGGATGCCGTTTGCGTCGAGATCGTTGAAATCATAAACCTCCGTGTAGGTGAAGTTTTTGATGTCTTTATAGAAGACGCCGACCGAGTAGAGGCCGCCATGCTTGGTGTAATATTCGAGCTGCACGTCAAAGTTGTTCGACGTGGCCGGCTTGAGGTCCGGATTGCCGTCCTCTATATTTCCGTCCTCGTCCACGAAGCGTCCCATGGTGAGTTCGGAGAGCCTGGGCCGTCCGTAGCTGCGGTTGTAGCTTTCGCGGAGGATGAGGTTGTTCGTGAGCGCATGGCGGAAGTGGAGGCCGGGCAGCCAGAAGGAGTAGGAATTGCCCTGGCGGACTTTGTTCAGCGTCTGGACTTCGTCCTGATAGCTGGCATATGTGTTCACATTGCGCCACTTGACCTTTTCCCAACGCACGCCGCCGAGGATGGTATGGCGTCCGATTTGATACGTGCCCATGAGGTAGGCGGCCGCGGTTTCCTCCTTGGCATCGTAGTCTTCGAGGTTGCTGTCGGCGAGCGAGTCTTCCTCGTTGAGTTCGAACAGACCGGGGTTGCTGCGCAGGAGTTCCAGGCCCCGCCGTGGATACACATCCCAGTATTTCTGTTTGGCGAAAAGCACCTTGTCGGTGGGCTCCAGCACTTCGCGGTAGGGGAAATCCTCGTCCATCTCATACACCCGGGCCGTTTGGTCGAGCTTGGGTTTGACGACATTGTATTTCGCCCCGGTCTTCAAGGCGAGGACGCCTTGATCGTAAGCGAATTTCTTTTCCCAGTCGATTTTCGCGCTGTAGATTTCCTCGGTGCTTTCGCTCGTCTGGTCGATGAGCTCGCCTTCCGTCATCTGGCTCAGATCCCGGGGATCGTGTCCGCTGAGGATGTTGATTTTGGCCTCGCCGGTCCAGGGCTCGGTCAGCTCGTATTCGAAAACCATCCAAGAATCGTCGGGCTCCATCAGCATGTTGAGTTCGAGGTCGCTGGAGATGACCCGCTTGGTGTAGGCATAATAGAGATCATAGGTCAGCAGGCTCGACGCCCGTTCGTGCCGGCCGCCAAACGCCACCGAATACAAGTTGTTTTTCCGCTCGTCGTCCGTTCCGATCCAACCCATCGAGCCCCGGCTGCCGGAGCTGCCAGGGGTGCCCCGGCCGGAGGTGGGCGTCAGCTCGGCATAGGTCTTGCGACCGTCCGCCTCGTCCTGGAAGCGGGTGTCGATGTCGATGTCGGTTTCGAAGGTTATCCCGTTGCGAGTATAATAACTGTAGAGAGGCCGGATGTAGAAGGAGTTTTGCTTGTCCATCCGGAAGTCGATGGAACCGTTGATGCCATAGTTTTTCGTGACCCGCGTGTTGTATTCCCAATGGGTCGCTTCCATGAACCAGATCGGCCGGCCGATGTCGCCGAATTGTCCCAGGTTCAACTGGGGGTTCGTCGCGGGCGTGACCTGGACCCAATCCAAGTCTGCATTGATGGAGTAGCGGTCCGATTTGTACTGGCTGACGGTAAAGCTGATGCCGAGGTTTTTCTCCCCGCCGCCCACGCTGAACAGATCGGAGTAGGAAAAGCTGGCGTTGTGGCCCCACTTGTCCGGCAGGTCATTCAGGACGCCGCTGGCCTTGAGTTTCATGGACCGGCCGTCACGCTGAAAGGCGGTGCGGCTGACCACGTTGACGATACCGCCGATGGCGTCGCCGTCGCGGTCGGGTGTCGGAGCCTTGACCACCTCGATGTTGGTAATGCCGTCGCCGACCAGATTGCGGGTGTCGAAGCTGCGGCCGCCCGAACTGGCGGCCCGGTTGCCGTCGATCTGGAAGGAGTTGTATTCGCCCTCGATGCCGCGGATGTTGATGCCACCGATCGAGCCGTCCTGGTCCTCGTTCACGGTGAGGCCGGGCAAAAACTGGAGCGCCTGTCCCACATTGCCGTCCAGCATCTGGCCAAAGGTTTCCTCGGACACGATGTTGACGATGCCGCTGGCGGTCCGCTGCTGGTTGATGGCTCGGGCCTGGCCGCGGGCGGCTTCGCGCACTTCGAACGACTCCATCTCCACGACTTCGCTTTTGAGCGGAGCATTGAGGATGGCCGTCACTCCGGGAGAGATGGTCACCGTCTGGCGAAAAATATCCAGACCGACATATTCGACCTCGATGTTATGCGTGCCGGCCGGCAAACCGGACAGGCTGTAGCGGCCGTCGGGATCGGTGTAGTCACGGAACGGTGTGTTGAGCACCTGGACGATGGCGCCATGCAGAGAGCGGCCGGTGGCTGCATCCGAGACGCGGCCGGCGAGTGTGCCGGTCTGGGCGTGCAGCCCTGCTGAAGCGAGGAATATGAGGAGGAAGGCCAGTCCGGCGAAAACAGGAAGACGGGCCGGCAACAGGGGAAGGGTTGTCAATTTCATGGATGTGGTCAGGTCGTGGATGATGAAGTGCCCGCATCGGCCGCATGGACGGTGAATCACGGGAACACGAATCCTACGGGGTCTTTGTGACGATCAGCCGACGTCGCTGTAGAGATCGCGCAAAGCCTCGCCAAAACATGAACACTTCCGGCAAGGAGCGGCCCCGGCGGAACCCCGGCGCGCATGAAAAACCATGTTCACCCCGGAACGATTTCCCATTTTGGGAACATCAGTATAAATCCAAAAAAATCTCGGTTTTAGACAGTCCCGGCGTGCAATTCAAAGTAGTGTCAGAGCATGATGCGAGAAGGAGGGCGACACCGCGGCAACGAGCGTAGCGCAGGCATCCTGCCTGCCGTCGTTAATTTATCGCGCGAAGCGCGGCATTTTTCAGAAAAAAGCGAAAGAATCAGCGGCGCTTCGCGCTTTCGATTTTCGACGGCAGGCAGGATGCCTTATAGGACACTGGCCAAGACGGGCGCAGTCCTATAACGAAGCCGGTCTTGGCCAGTGGTTCGGGGAGGGGCGGACGGCCGTCCGCCCCTCCCCTGTCCGCCGAAAGTCTGATTGGATGCCATGAGCCCTTGAGCTCGCAGCGCAGCGACAGACCCGGCGGGCACCGCTGGCAGCAACTCGAACCGTTGTCTGCGCCCTTGAGCGCGTCTCGATAAGAAGGAGTCCTGCCATGCCAAACCAATATAAACACATCGGCGTTGATCTCGCCAAGTCCAGTTTCGTCGCGGACCTGCCCAAGGGCGTGACGAGCTTCGCGCAGAGCCCTGCGGGCCTGCTGCGTTTCCTCTCGCAGTTGCCCGCCCGCGCGTGGGTCGTCTGCGAGGCCACCGGCGGCTACGAAAGAGCCCTCGCGCGCGCCTGCCACCAGGCCGGCGTGCGCGTGAGCGTGGTCAACCCCAGGCGCGTGCGCCAGTTCGCCAGGTCCCAGGGCATCCTGGCCAAGACCGACCGCATCGACGCGCGCCTGCTCAGCCTGTTCGCGCGCAAAACCGAAAAACTGCGCGCCAGCCGCGCGCCCGTCCATGCCGAGGCGGTGCTGCGCGAACTGCTCCAGGCGCGCGAGGCCCTGGTCGAGGCGCTCAAGCACGAGACCAACCAGGCCGAGCACGCCACCGGCCTGCCCCTGCTCGAAGGTCTGGCCGCCGCGCGCCGCGCGCTGCTCGAAAAGCACATCAAGCAAATCGACGCCGAGATGGAGCGCGTGATCGGCTCCGACCAAGGCCTGGCCGCCCGTGCGCAGCGCTGCGCCCAGGTCCAAGGGGTCGGCCCGGTCACCACCGCCGCCGTGCTCGCCCTCATGCCCGAGCTTGGCTCGCTCGAAAAGGGCCAGGCCGCCGCCCTGCTCGGCGTCGCACCCATCGCCGCCCAAAGCGGCACTTGCGACAAATCCCGCCACATCGAGGGGCGGCCGCCACCGCCTGCGCAAAACCGTCTACATGGCCGCACTGAGCGCCGCCCGCCACAACCCCGTTCTCTGCGCCTTCTACCAGCGCCTCCGCGCACGCGGCAAACCCGTCAAAGTCGCCCTCTCCGCCCTCATGCGCAAACTCATCGAATTGCTCAATCTTCTCCTCAAATATCCTAACTTTTCTCTTGCGCGTTGATCACCGTTGCTGCGCTACGGCTTCCGCCTTTTCCTTGATGCAACCTCTATGGCGCTGACACTACTTTGAGTTACACCCACAATCCTCGCGAAGCGACAGGTTCATTGGCGGAATTTAATAAATTAACAAAATGCTGATTTATAATATATCATGATTTTCCCATTCCCTGATTCCGGTCAACGGGACGCTGTCGCTCCGCTCGAAGCTGTCTAAGAAAACCATAAGTGGTATCACTTGCAGTTTTTATAAAATAATCCCTTTGCCGCCATCCTTTGCGCCTTCACGTCTTTGCTGTTCAGCTCTTTTCCCCTCCCCGGGCATCGAGAATGGCGACGAAACTATATCAACCGCTCAGGCAGAATCAGGCGAGCTTGGTGAGCTCGTCCGCGATCAGCCGGTCACTGCGACAACGGGGCATCTTGCTCTGGCCCCCCCATTTGCCGTTGCCGCGCAGCCAGTGCTCGAAGACGCCGGGCTTGACGAGGCGCACGGCGGGGGAATCGAGTCCGCCGCCTTTGCGCTTGGCTTCGTAGTCGTCATTGAGGCGTTGGAGTTCGGCGTCGAGCCCGGCGGCAATGAGGGGACAGGAGGGAGGCTCCGCTCCGTCGCAGGACTTGAGTTCGAGCCACCACTCATGCGCGCCGCGCCTCCGGCCGGCGTCCGCATCCACAAAAAGGGGGGCGACATGGAAGTTGGCGATCGTCAAGCCGTGGCGCCGGCAGACGGCGAGCAGGGCGTCGGTGAGTTCTTTCTCGATGACGTGCTCGCCGAAGGCGCTCAACTGGAGGGCGGTGCGACCGACGTAGATGAGGCGGGGGATGTCGGTGGAGAGGAAGCGCACGACATCGCCGATCACGTAGCGGGTGAGCCCGGCGGGAGTGCTGAGCACGAGGGCGTAATCGACGCCGGCACGCACCGCTTCGAGCGGCATGGCGCGCGGGCCGAGCCGGGCGAGACCGGCGTCGTCGTAGTCTTCCATGGGAAGAAATTCGAAAAAGAGCCCGGCATCGGTCATGAGCCGCAGGCCGAGGGCGGCCTCGGCGTCCTGCGTGGCGATAAAACCTTCGGAGGCGGGATAGACCTCGTGAAAGTTGACGTCGCGTCCGAGTTGGGCGCGCAATTCGTCGCGGAAGGGGGAAATGGGCACGCCGCCGTGGACGAGGCATTCGAGGTTGGGCCACACGTCCCGGAGGTCGGCAGGGCGGGCCTTGCCCGTGGAGGCGCGGGCTTTCACGGCCTCGGCAAGGATGAGCACCCAGCTCGGAATGCCGGCGAGCAGGGTGATGTCCCGGTTCCAGGTGCGTTCGGCGATGGCCTGGATCTTGGCGGGCCAGTCGGCCATCTGGGCGATGGACCGCCCGGGCTCGTAGAGGAAACGTTCGACCCAGCCGGGGAGGTTGACCGCAGTGATGCCGCTGAGGTCGCCGGCGCAGGCGGGGAACCGCTTGCACTCTTCGAGGCGGGCGAGCGTGGTGGAGCCGCCGAGGAAGAGATGCCGTCCGCGGAAAACGCCGGTGTGGCCGACGCGCGCGGTGTAGTAAAGGAGGGAGTCGAGGCCGGCCTTGCGGAAGTGCGCCAGCATGCCGTCGGTGACGGGCAGGTATTTGGTGCGGCCGGCGGTGGTGCCGGAGGAGACGGCGTAGAAACTGCACCGGCCGGGCCAGAGGACATCGGTTTCGCCGGTTTTCATCCGCTCGATGAAAGGGAGGAAACCTTCGTAGGTCTGCAAGGGCACACTGTCACGAAACCGGGTGTAAGAGGTCTGGGAATCGAGGCCGTGCGCCCGTCCGTAGGCGGTGCGGGCAAGCCGTGCGCAGAGGTGGGCAAGGGTGCGGTTCTGGTCCCTGATGGCGGCGCGCCCGTCACGCAGCCTGCGGGCCGTGCGGGCGCCGAGGAAATGCGTGCCCGCGGCAAGCACGCCCCGCGCGAATCCCGGCACACGGGACTGTTGTCCGGGAGATGCCAGCGCGGAGAGCGATGCGGCGATCGAGTTCATGCGGCCTGCAAAAGCCTGTGCGTTTTTACCTCGCGGTAAAAGCGGCTGATGTGGGGCAGGAAGTTGAAGAAATGAAAGATGAGCGAGGCATGCTGCACGGGAGCCCCGCCGGGATTGGAGACAGTGCGGCAGGCGCCCTTGGGAAAGTAGGCGGCGCAGGCGGAGCCCAGCGCAAAACGGGTGGGCGAGCGGCGGTCGAGGACGGCGTCTTCATTCTCGGCGAAGAGGACGAGCGCGGGGACATCGGAGAGGGGAAGCAGCGCGGGTGAGAAGGATGCGATGAGCGAGGGGAAGGTGACGAGGGCGCGGATGCGCTCGGAAGCTCCGCGCGCGTCCACGCGGGCGATGGTCTCCATGACGGCGGCGTGGAGACGGCGGAGTTCGCCGGCGGTCATGAGGGTGGCGAGAGCGGCCTTGTTCTGCGCGCCGGCCTCGAACATGCGGGAGAAAACGGTGCGCGACTTTTCGACCTGGCGGGCGTCGGCCTCGACGCCGGGAGAATCAAGGTAGGGCTTGAGCGTGCGCCCCAGGAGGGTGGCGGGTTTGGATTCCCCGGGGAAAAGCAGATCCCCGACGCAACCCATGGGACTCACGAAGACGAGGCCGCGAAGCGCGGGCCGGCGGCCGGCGAGGCGGGCGCGGCGCAGCCATTCGAAGACGAGGCCCGCGCCAAAGCTTACGGAGAGCACGACGGGCGGGGTGGCGTGGAGGCGCGCGAGTTCCTCGACGAGGTCGTCGAGCTGGGCGAAGAGGAGATCGGCGGAAAAACCGTTGCGCGGATAGTTGAGATAATAGACACCGCCGCGCCGCAGGAGGGCGCCGCGCAGGAGGAAAACCTGCTCGGTGGCGTCGGGCACGAAACCGCCGAGGACGATGGTGGGGATGGAACCGTTGCGACGCTCGCACAGGAGCGTGGCCATCTGGTGGGGACCGGCGGCCCCGGAGCCGAGCACGGCGTCCTGCGCCGCGCGGATGCGGGGCAGATGCGGCAGGGGGCGGGGCGGACGCAGCCGGTAGCCGGTGGTGCGGATAAGGGTGTGCAGCGGACGCGCAGGCGAGATGCGTCCGAAAGTGGCGAGCAGCGAGAGGGCGGGTGCGAGACTCAGCGCGGGCATACGATTCCCGCACTGTTCATGGGCGCGGGCATGGCGCGCAAAAACAAAGTGACTGCTTCACCGAATGTTCACACGCCCGTCACGCAAGCGTGACACAGGGGCGAACGTTGGCCGCTCTTCGGCAGACATGGAGAGACCTCATAAGTAATCGAGGCGTTCTCACGGAAGCATCGGAGAGCCCCCCTACTGGCGCTGCCACCCCTCCCTGCCTGACGTTTGCGGCTGA
This sequence comes from Termitidicoccus mucosus, assembly GCF_038725785.1. Taxonomy (GTDB): domain Bacteria; phylum Verrucomicrobiota; class Verrucomicrobiia; order Opitutales; family Opitutaceae; genus Termitidicoccus; species Termitidicoccus mucosus. The sequence goes on along the minus strand of NZ_CP109796.1, from coordinate 5,319,239 downwards.
AAAGGAAATTTGAATATAAATTGGCATCAATCCAAATTACGGCAGCCTTTAGAATTTCGTGCTGATGGTGAGAATGCCGTGCCGCGGATGGCTGATGCTCGAGGCCGAAGCATAGTAGAACTTGTCCGTGACATTCTTCACCGAAAGCTCCGCGCGCCAGGTGCGTCCGCCAATTCTGAGGGGATAGCCAGCCACCAAATCGATAGTGGTGTAGCCGCCGGTGATGATCACGGGATTGGCGGCCTGATGACTCTGGTTCCCGGTGTAGTTCACACCGCCACCGAAATAAAATCCCCTGGCGGGGCCGTTTTGCAGGGTATATTTCCCCCAGGCGCGGAAGGTGTGCTTCGGCGTGGCGACGAGCCGGGTTCCGTCCAGATCGGGGTTGGAGGGGTGCTCGGTATAAACAGCGTCGGTGTAGCCATAGGCGGTATATAATTGCAGGCCCGGAGTGATGGTGAACAGGATATCCGCCTCCACGCCCCGGCTGCGCTGCTCGCCGCCCTGGATGTCGGTGAAGAATGTGTTGCCCGTATCCGGGTCCACTCCGTCGGTGATGGTAATGACGCCGGTCGGGGAAACCGTGAGATAATACCAGGACAAAGTGCCGGAAATGCGGCCTTCAAGCAAGTCGAGCTTCACCCCGGCTTCCCAGCCTTCGCCAATGGAAGGTTCGGCGGGCGCGGTGGGGACGTTTTTCACCTGCAACAGGGTGGAATTAGCCACGAATGATTCGCTGTAAGACGCGAATACGGAGAACTCGTTGGTGATTTTATACAACACGCCGCCCTGCCAGACGGTATGATGGCGGTCGGCCGCATCGGATGTCTGCTCGTCGGCGAGGTGATTATAATTCGGCTCGTTGTGCACATCATAGCGGCTCACGCCGCCGAGCAGTTGCAGGCGCTCGTCGAACAGCGAGGCGACAAGCACGCCGTAAAAGGAGGAGTTGTCGCTCCGGGTGGTGTTGTCAGTGGTCGGGGCAAGCACGTCGGTGCCGAAGGGCACGCTCCGGTCCCAAGTGGACGGATCCCTCATATTCCAAGGCCTGATATAATAGGGACTGGTGATGCCGGTCGGGTTGGTCCATTGCCACCCGTGATATTTTCCGTAAAATGTCTTTTTATATCCGACCAGCGGACGCAATCTGACCCCGGATACCTCGAAGTTGCCCGCCAGCTCGATTTGTCCGACTGATTCGGACCCTCTCTGTATTTCTTTCCGGTTGCGCCGATACATGGCATCGGCGTTGGAGACCACTCCGGCGCCATAGAAATAATCCACGATGTCTTGCGCGATCAGCCCTGTCCCTCCCTGGCCCGAGGCTCTCCATTCCTGGTCATACTGGTTCCAGCCGTAAATCGCCCGGAGGGTAAAATGATCGAGAAGCCTGGCGGTCAAATCCGCCGTGAACGCGTCGCTGGTGAAATCGAAATAGTCACCGTCGCCCGCGAAGCTGAAATCCTCCGGGAGCCCGGGATAGGGCGTCGTGCCGTTGCCATTGGCAAATAGGACCACCACGCCGCTGGGCGTGTTTTTGTCGTGCCGGTGGAAGCGTTCATACTCGACGGTCAATGCGATGCCGGGGGTGATTTTCCAGGTGAAGGACGGGGCAAACAGGGTCTTGTAGCCGCTGGCCACATCGACGAATCGCTGGATCTCCTCGCCCATGCCCACCGCCCGGTAAAGCAATTTCCCGTTCGTGCCGGGCACGGGGCCGGTGGCATCCAGCATCACGCGGCCATAATTATCGGTGCCCACGCTGGCGGAGAGCCCGACCGCCGCCTCATCCTGCGGACGCTTGGTGATATAGTTGATCACGCCGCCGGGGTTTATCTGGCCATAGAGGAGGGACGACGGTCCCTTGATGATCTCAACGCGCTCGATATTGGAGACATCGATAAAGCGGAAGCTGCCAAACCCGTTGCGCTGGACGGAGGCGGAGGTGAAACCGCGCATATTATAACGCGCCCAACCGGTCGGGGAGACGTTGTCCTGGTTCACGCCGGGCGCATATTTAATAATATCGTAAAGATCATAAGCGTGCCGATCCTCGATAAAATCCCTGGTGAACGCGGTCAGGTTCATGGGGATGTCCTTGATGGCGACGGCCACGCGCGTGGCAGACACGGCGTTGGCGGCCTTATAGCCTTCGTCCGCGGACGAGACGACCTGGAATTCCGAGAGTTGTATGACTTCCTCGGATGAGGGCTGGAGGCGCCCGGCTTCCGGCGTGTCCTGCGCTTTTGCAGGCAGCATGACCGCGATGTTCATGGAAACTGTTGCCCATAGTAGTTTTTGCTTCATGATGCGGGTGTGGTTGGGGGAACGCGAATTCTCACGGATTTGACGCCCCATGCCGCGTCACAGGGAGGATTCTGATTCTTGGTTTTGTCTTTATAGAAGGAGCAGATTGCCGGCGATGGAGGCATGGACACGCCGGTTGCCGCAACAGAAGTCGCCGCATGCCTTTGGTTCCTGTCCCCCGCGTTCTAACTTTAGACTAGAACATTTCCTATTTATTTTGTCGCACGTAGGGCGCGACCTTGCGTCGCGCCGGGATTGCCGACACCGACGCCGCGTCTCAAATCGCGGCCTGACGCAAGGTCAGGCCCTACGACACGCTGTTTTTTGCGACAAAATAAATAGGAAATGCTCTAAATAATGACTGCGTCTTTGGCAATTTGCCCGCATTATGAAAGTCTATAAAGGATTCGAAACTGGCATCAGTTCCAAGCCGGCCGAAGCGCCGCTGGACGGCGCGTCGGCCAGCATGATGCGGTTTGCCTCGACGCCCGCGCCCACCAGATAATTCTTCACCGCGCCGGCGCGCGCCGAGGCGAGCTGGCGCAACTGGTCTTCGTTGACTTGTATCGTTTCCGAAAGCCGCGCGCGCATTTCCTCCTGCGAGGGGAGCGCCCCGGCGGGCGCGCCCTCCGCGGGATCGACGGAGGTCTGCCCGACCGGCCCGGCCGAAATGGCGGCTGGCGGTGTCATGGCTGCCGGCACCGGGCGTCTTGCGGCCAGGTTGCGGCTGCCCGGCCGCATTTTTCCGCCAATGATGACAAAGGAGCTTTCTTGATTGTCCGCGATGCGGGATGGCGCGATCCCGGCGGCGGGACGCGGCGCGGGTTCGGCGGACGGCATGTCCGCGGCGGTCTGCTCCGGGATCTGGAAATGGCGCCGGTAAAGGCGCTCGACCAGGCGCGCCTCGTCGGCGGGCGCGAGTTTGACCGCCTCGGCGGAGGGCTGTCCGTCGCGGGTCTGGGCGAATTCGGCCCGGGATTCCTGGTCGAGCTGTTTCAGGAGAAGCGCGTGGCGCAGCGCGGCGCGGTCGCGGCCGGCGTCGTAGCCGCCGGTGACAGAGAGTTGCAGCGCGGGGCGCTCGCGGAGCGCCTGGGCAATGAGCGAAAGTTTGCCCAGGCTTTCGCCCGACGGCGTCGTCGCGCCGGGGTCAAACCCGATGGACGAGTAATCCTTTTCCCCGGCGGTCGCGGCGGCGTCGCCCTCGGCCGCCGAGGAGCCGCCGATGAGCGAGGCAAGCAGCGAAAAGGGCGCGGTCGCGGCCTTGACGAGCAGGTTGCCGACGGCGCGCCACACGGCGCGGCCATAGCGGAAATCGGGGTCGTCGAGGCTGCCCTCCACGGGGATGTCGAGGACGATTTTGCCGCTGCGGTCGCGCAGGAGCGAGACGGCGAGCCCGACGGGCAGACTGGTGGCATCGGGGCTGCCGGTGGGCGCGCCGAGGGCAAACTGGTTGAGCGTGATGACGTTCGAGCTGTTCAGGCGGCGTTGTGATATTTTGGCGCCCACGGCGGCGTCGAGCGTGCCGGCGGCAAGCGCGCGTCCGGCGTATTTGCCGACGTAGGGGTCGAGCGGGGAAAGCGCGGCGTTGTCGATGGCGAGGCGCAGGTCCGAATAAAGATTGTCGCCGAACGGGTTGACCTGCCCGGTGAGCGAAATGGACGCGGTGCCGTCGATGCGGGCATGCAGATCGACGTCCGCGCGCACGGTGCCTTCCGACGAGAGGCCGGAGATCGTGCCGCCGACATGGTCGAGCGATGCGTTCACGGCGGGGGCGATGGAGCGGTCGGAAAAATCGACACGGCTGTTGCTGAGGGCGATTTTTTCGATGGCAAAAAGCGCGCCGGGCGCGGAGGCGGGAGACGGGGTCGATGCGGTGCCGCTGGCGACGGCGGGGGCGGGAAGGGAGCGCGGACTTTCAGCCTGCGTTTCGCGGACAGGACTGTCCGCACTCCCGGCGGCGGGCTTGAGGAGGCCGGAGAGGTTGAGTTTGCCGTCGGGCAGCACGGTCATCTGCGTGGCGGCGCCGTCGAGCGCGATTTCGCGAACGGCGATCTTCAGGGCCGGATGGGTCGCAAGGGCGACGCCGCGCAGGGCGAGGTTTTGCCATGACTGGACGGGGCTGCCGGCGGCGTCGGTCGCGGCGAAGTCGGATATGGCGGCATCGCCTGTCACGGTGAAGCCGGCGGCGGGGTCGATGTCCAGGACGGCATTGGCGTTGACGAGCCCGCCGTCGATGCGCGCATCGAGGTATTGCCCGGCGTGGGAACGCGCGAGCACAAGCGGCGCGCCGGAGATCTCGGCGGAAAGCCGGCCCTTGAGCGGGGAAAGGGCGAGGCGGCCGCCGGCCCGAAGGAGGCCGCCGCCGGGGAGCTGCGCGGCGAGTTCGAGCGCGAGCGGTTCGTCGAGTTTTTCGAGGGAGAAATTTTTCGCGCCGAGGGTGGTGATGACGGCCTGGGTGCGGAGCGGAAGCGCGAGGGTGGTGTCCTCGATGTCGATGGTGGTGTTGCGCGCGATCAATTCGCCGACGACGATTTCGGGCGGGAGGGACGCGGGGGCAGTGGAAACGGCTGAAGGCTGGGTTGTGGATGCGGCGGCAACTGGCATTGGGGACTGGCCACTTGTCACTTCGCCGGCGTCGGCCGGGGTGAAGAGCCGCGCGAGGCTGAGGCCGCCCGCGTCGTGCCGCAGGGCGACGGTGCTGTTGTCGAGCGCGATGTGTTCGACGTGCAGCGCCTGGCGGGTGCTCTGCGCGGACTGGCTGTCGATGGTGATGCCGGAGAGCGCGAGGGTTCCGATGGCGACGGCGGGGACGGCCTGGCCGCGCTCGGCGAGCTTGAGGTCGCGGAGCGTGAGGGCGCCCCTGCGGGCGCGCACGGAGAGGCGTCCGGTGCCGACGGCGATTTCGTAGCGGAGCGCGATGTCCATTTTGCCGTCGAGCACATCGAAGCGGACGCGGTGGCCGTAGAAAGGCGTGTATTTTTTGATGGAGAGGTTGCCGATGCGGATTTCGCCGCGGGAAGCGAGCGGGGAAAGGGCGAGCGTGCCCTGCCATGAAAAGGTCTCGCCGGACTCGGTGGCGGCGGCGAACTCGCCGGGCGCGCGTTCGTGGCCGCCGGTCTGAAAATCGCGCACGGTGAAACTCATGGGGCCGAGTTGCGTGGCAAAGGGCTGTGGCAGCGATGCGTCGGCATAGTCGATGTGCGCGCCGGTGACGACGAGTTCGTTGATGTGGAGCGGGGTGGATTTTCCGGACGGCTGCCGCGGCGGCGCGGACGCGTAGAGGTCGGCGAAATCGAGCCGGCCGTCCTCGCGCACCGTGATGCGCCCGTTGAAGCCGTCGAGGGAGATTTTGCGGAAGCGCCATTCGCGGGTGACGAGGGTGCGCAGGTCGAGGCTCGCGAAGAGGCTTCGCCAGCGCACGAACGGCTCGTGGTCCGCGGCGGTCACGGTCAGTCCCTCGATGGCGCAGGAGAAGGCGAGCGGGTTGATGCGCACGCGGTCAATGCGCACGGTGCGCGCCTGCCCGGGCGAGGAGAGCGCCTTGGTGAGTTGTTTTTCGAGGATGTTTCTGGCGAGCGGGGGCGCGGCGAAAAAGCCCGCGAGCACGAGCAGCGCGACCGCGAGCACGCACGCGCGGAGGACGCGCGCCCAGCGCGGCCAGCGGCGGCGCGCCGGTTTGTCCGGGGTGGAGAGCAGGGTGTTGCCGGTCGTCGGAGCAGGCATAAACTCACTTCCACAACGATACGAAGACTTCACGCCTGGTCCAGCCGGTCTGGCCGTTTTCGAAAACGAGGCGCGACCAGCCGAGGAAGGTCTTGTCCACGAGGGCCACGCTGCCGGCGGGGAGCGGCGTGGTTTTTTGCGTGGTGTCGGCGTCGGTGGGAATCGAGCGGAGGGTCGAGGACTGCCAGACGATCACCGTGCGCGTGTCGGAGACGGGCGCCCATGCGTAGAGGCTGGTGATCGAAATCGCGACGCCGAGGGCCGAGGCGAGCAGGAGCAGCAGCGCGAGGGCGGGGATGAGGACGAGCTTTTTTCGAAGCGCGTAGGCGCGCGCGAGAAGAAGAATGAGCGCGGCGGCGGCGAGCGCGACCGAGACAAGCAGCACGTCCTGCCAGCCGGAGGCGGACCGGCGCGCGGCGAGGGAGTGCATGAGGTCGGGGCGCGCGAAGTTGACCAGCACCGGCGGGGCATAGCCGGCGCGCTCCATCATCACGGGCAGGTGCCAGCGCACAGAGGGCTCGGAGGGATTTTGCACAAAGGCGGCCGTGGCGTGCGCGGCGGATTCGGCCCACTTGTTTTGCTGCGCGAGGGCGAGGGCGAGGTTGTGATGCGCGATCCAGTCGGTCGGCGCGACGGCGAGACGGTCGCGCCAGTGTTTCTCGGCGGCGGCGAAATCGCCGGCGTTGTAGGCTTCGAGGACGGACTTTTGCGCGGTTTCCGGGGCGGCGGGCGCGGTTGGCGCGGTGGAGAGAAAGATAAAGATAAAGAGGAAAGAGGAAAGAAATGGGAAAAGGTTGCGCGGGCGCAGGAGGCTGAGGGGATTGAAACGAGGGAGGCGCGCGGCGGCAAGGGCCCCGGCGGCGCGCGCGGTCCAAGCCGGCGAATACGGCGCGCGCGCGGCGTAGAGCACGCGGTCGCTTTCGGCCCAGAGATCGGCCCAGACTTCGGGGGTGGCGGCGCCGCTGGCGCGGACAGGAGCGCGGACATTCTTGTCCGCGAAATCGCGGGCAGGTTCCGAGCGAAGCGACATGCCTGCCATGCCCGCGCTCCCAGTGGTGGCGTCGTTGGCGGGAGTTTTTTGGAATTTTCCCTTGGCGAGCGCACGGAGGTTTTCCGCGGCGGGCACGGTTTGCGGGAGCTGCCAGAGGATGGCGGTGTCGCGCTGCCAGGCTTGGAGGAGGCGCGCGGTGTGCTCGCGGTCGGCGGTGGCGTCGAGCGCCTGGAGCGTCTGCGCGAGGCGGCGGCGGGCCTCGCGGCGCGGACGGACGGGGTCGGTGCGGAAGGCGCGTTTCAGCGCCATCAGAATCCAGACGAGCGGCACGATGGCGAGCACGGCAAGGGCGCGGATGACGAGGGTGTGACTGGTCACCGGGACGGACACGTCCGCGCTGCCGGGAAGCGGATCGCGCGGGATGGCCGCGGGCGCGGGCGGCGGCGCGGGGAGGCTGCCGCCGGCGGAAGACGTGTCGGATGGGGCTCCGGACGCGGCGGCCGACGGCGCGCCGGACGCGGACTGGGCGGAGGCGTTGGGCGCGGCGGCAGCGGCGACATCGAGGGTGATGAGGGGAATGTGGATGGTTTTGTATGCGCCGGCGGCGGGATCGAAGTAGGTCCAGTCAATCGGCCCGAGCCGGTAGGTGCCGGTCTCGGTGGGGACGAGCACGATGTCCTGCGTGAGTTCGCCCTCGAAAAGCGTGCCTTCCTTGATGGTGCGCTTGGGCTGCGAGGTGATGGCATGGAAGGCTTTCGAAACATCGCGCGGGGCGAAGTTGGGAATGTCGGGCCAGTTGCCCGTGCCGGTGAGCGTGAGCGTCCAGGTGATGGGTTCACCGACTTTCACGGATTGCGGGACGATCTTGGAATCAAGGAGGAACTGGCCGACGGCGCCGGCGAAGGAGGCGGGCGCGCCGGCGGGGAGCGGCTTGACGTTGATGGCCGGGGCGTCGCTTTTGATTTCGTATTGCTCGAGGTTGGGGCGGGAGAAGAAGCCAAAGGAGGTCTGGCCGGTGTTGAGGTTGATGAGCTGGGTGACGGGATTGAGCGTGAGGGCGCCGGGCTGGCGGGCGAGGGCGCGGGTGGAATACACGACGACGCGGCGGTTCTCGCCGTTGAGGATGCCCTCGCCGACCTGCGGTTCGCGCCATTGCTCGATGACGAGCGGGTCGGGCGTCCATTGCGGGTTGCCGCCGAGCGAATGCAGCAGGCGGTGGCTGGCGTTGATGGTGTAAGTGAGGGGAAACACGCTGCCGGCCCAGACTTCCTTGGGAGACTCGATGTGGGAGCTGGCGACCGATTCGAGGGTGCGCGACTCGCCGACCGTGGCCTGGCCGACTTGGAACTGCGCGGGCGCGACCGTGATGCGGCCCTTGTCGGTCTCGACGGCGAAGGCGGGAATGGTGGCGGGCGCGGGGGTGTTGGGGCGGACGGCGTAGTTGTAGATGATGGAGCGGGTTTCGACGCCGTTGATGTTGGTGGATTGCTGCAGAGTGCCGGCTGCCTGCATGGCGAGGCCGGGCACGTCGGGCACGGGCGGGTTTCCGTTCGGTTTGCAGTTTTCGAAAACAAGCCGGATCTGGCTGGTCTGGCCTTGGGCGAGGCTGCCGCTGGAGGGATCCCAGCGCACCGTCTGGGCGTAAACGGCGGGCGCGAATGCGAGGACGAGGACGAACGCGGCGACGAGGCCCGGAAGCGGGCGGCGGGCGGAGGAGTTTCGGACGGTGAATGGTGTCATGGCGGCTTACCAGTCTTTGCCTTTTTTGACGGGCTGGTTGGGATCTTGCATGAGTTGGAAAAGGCGGGCGGGGGAGTCCTGGTTGCGGATCTGGTCGAGTTTTTGGAGCGGGACGACGAGCGCGGGGTCCACGGGCTGCGCGGACTGGTCGCCGGCGGTGCCGCCGACTTGCTGCGTGTCGCCGGGGTTCGCGGGTTGCGGCTGGGCGTCGCCGGACGGGGCGGGTTGCTTGTCGGGTTGCGGCTGCTGCCGCTGGTCGCCGGCCTCGGGCTTCGGCTGGGCGGCGTCTTTCTGGTCGTCTTTTTTCTGCATGTCGTCGAAGGCTTTTTCGCCTTGGCGCGGCTCGGGCCGGTTTTCGCTTTGCGGTTGTTGCTGGCCGGCAGAGTTCGGCTGGTTTTGTTTTTCGCCGTTTTGCTGCTGCTGCCGGTCCTTTTGCCCGTCCTGGCCGGACTGCTTTTGTTGTTGGTCGTCCTGCCCGGATTGTTGCTGTTGTTGCTGGTCCTGTCCGTTTTGCTTTTGGTCGTTTTTTTGCGAATCGGACTGCTGCTGTTGCTGCTGGTTTTTCTGGTCCTGGGATTGGTCACCGCCTTGCGAGTCCTGTTTTTGGGAATCGCTGTTTTGTCCGCCGGATTGGTTTTGCTGGTCCTGGGAATTGTTTCCGCCGGACTGGTTCTGCTGTTGCTGCTGGTTGTCCTGCTTCTGGTCGTTTTTCTGCTGGTCCTGCTTGTCCTGTTTCTGCTGGTCGTCCTGCTTTTGCTGCTGGTCCTCGGGTTTTTTGAGGAATGCCTCCAGCCGCTCGCGCAGGCGCGGCCAGTCGGCGGCGTTTTTGTCCAGAAGCGCCCCGGCATCGACGGCGGCAAGGGCGTCGCGCACGGGAAGCTCCGGGACCGGTTGCTGCGAGGCCTGGATGGATTCGCCGTAATGGATCGTGGCCCGCGCCATGGTGGCGTAATCGGCGGCAAGGAGCGTGTCGCGCGCGGAGAGCTCGCCGACGAGCTTGGATAGCGGGGCGGCGGGGTCGGATTTTTCGGCGGCGGGCGGCGCGGCGGCGCCGGACGGGGGCGGCCCGCCGAGCAGGTCGATGGCATCTGTGTTTGCCGGCGCGGGAGCGCCCGTCTGATGCGCGGCGGCGGCATCGGGCGCGGGCAGGGCGAGCGCGAGCAGCAGGGCGAGCGCGGCGTTGGCGGCGGCCAGACGCACGGCGCGCGGACGCGGGCGGACGGGAAATTCCCCCCAGAGGCTCCAGGCAAGAAACACCAGCGCGGCAGCGAGGAACCATTGGTAACGCTCGGTCATGCGCACGCGGTTTTCCTCGCGAAACTCGCCTTTCCGCCCGGTCGCGACGGTGGCCTCGATGATTTGCGCGAGATCCACCCACGAGCTGGCGTCGGCGTAAACGCCGGTGGTCGCGTCGGCGAGGTCGCGCAGCGTGCCGCTTTCGAGCCGCGAGAGCACGACGGCGCCGCGCTCGTCCTTCACAAAGCCGCCCGCCCCGTCGGGAATCATCGAGCCGGCGTCGGTGCCGACGCCGAGGCCGATGACGCGGATGTTTTTCTTCACGAGCTCGGCGGCGAGCGGCTTCCACGCGTCGTCGGTGGCCTCGCCGTCGCTGAGGATGATGAGGTAGCGGTCGGCGCCGCCGGGTTGCTCGCCGAACGCGCCGATGGCGGCCTTGAGGAGCGCCTCGTAATCGCTGCCGCCCTGCGGCAGGTAGGCGGAGTCCAGCTGGGGCAGAAACTCGCGGAGGATCTCGTAGTCGGCGCTGAGCGGGCTTTGCAGGAACGCGGTGCCGGCGAAGACGATCAGGCCGACCCGCTCGCCGCGGAGCCGCCCGAGCAGGCTGCTCACGAGGAGCTTCGCGCGCTCGAGGCGCGAGGGGCGGATGTCGGGCGCGAGCATGCTGCGCGAGAGGTCGAGCGCGATGAGGATTTCGCGGGACTGGTCGAACACGGGCTCGGAGACGCGGCCCCATTGCGGACGCGCGAGCGCGACGACGGCGAGCGCGAGGCCGAGCCAGAGGCGTATCCGGAATTTGGATTCAGGGGAGACCGGGGCGGGCCCCCGGGCGAGGACCAGCGAGCGCGAGCCGGCCCGGGCGCGGAGGATCTTCGGGCGGACAGCCGAAGCGCGCACGCGGCGCGTGAGGTCGGCCAGCACGAACACGAGCGGCACGAGCAGGAGCCAGAGGAGATGCGGCGCGTGAAAGTTCATCGGACGACGCCCGCCTCCCACGAGCCGGCCGCGGCGGCGGTCCCGCGGCGCTTGCGCGAGAGCAGCGCGGCGAGAAACACGAGCGCCGCGCCCGAGGCCGCGAACCAAATGAAGAGCTCGGTGGTGACGAGGTAGGATTTCGATTCGAACTCGATTTTCTCCGCCTGGTCGATGGCGGCGAATGCGCCCTGCACGGTCCTGTTGTCGTGCGCGCGGAAATATTTTCCACCGGTCTCGTTGGCGACGTGGCGCAGGGCCTCCTCGTCGAGGTCGCTTTCCATGTAGCTATAGCCGGGAAGCTTGCGGCCCTGGTCGTCCATGTTGGGATAAGGCACCCTGCCCTCGCGCCCGGCGCCGATGGTATAGACGGGGATGCCGCGCGACTTGGCGATCCCGGCGGCCTGCGCGGGCGTGAGCGCGCCGCGGTTGTTGGAGCCGTCGGAGAGCAGCACGACAAAGGCGCCCTTGCGTTTTTCGTTTTCGTTGCGCTCGGCCTGCTCGAGGCGCGTGAGCGCGATGCCGAGCCCGTCGCCGATGGCGGTCTGGGCGCCAACGAGGCCGACGCGCAGGCGCTCGAGCTGGCGCGCGAGCCACTTGTGGTCGAAGGTGAGTGGCGCGAGCGTGTAGGCGTGATCGGCAAAAACGACGACGCCGATGCGGTCCTGGGGGCGCTCGTTGATAAAGGCCTGGATGACGGGCTTGATGGCCTGGAGACGGTTGATGCGCTCGCCGTTGCGCTCGTAATCCTCGGCCAGCATCGAGCCGGAAAGGTCGATGGCGAGCATGAGGTCGTAGCCCTGCGTGGTGACCTCGCGCTTGTCGTCCACCTTTTGCGGGCGCGCGAGCGCGGCGACGAGGAGCGCGAGCCCGAGCGCGGCGAGCGCCACCGGCCAGCGCGAGATGCCGGCGATGGACGGGCGGTGCCACGCGGAGGCAAAGGGAACGAGCAACACCGGCACGGAGCGAAACCCGCGCAGCCAGATCACGAGCGGAATCGAGAGGAGCGCGAGAAACCAGAGCGGACTATGGAAAATGAACGAACTCATTACGGAGAAATCCCAAATTCCGAAATTCCAAATCCAAAAAAAATCTCAAATCCCAATGGGCAAATCCCAAAAAAGGCCGGGCGGCGGGGCATGGCGGGCCGGACGGACGCGCGAGCGACTGGGAGCGCCGGCATCCTGCCGGCATCAGCAGCATCATTGGCACGGAGCGCCGGGCATAGGCTGACCGTCGCCCGCGCCGCGAAAACTGGCGACGCTGCGCGTCGTCTGCCGGCAGGATGCCGGCGCTCCCAGTCGCTCGCGCGATCCCGGCGGCGGCACGCCGATTCGCCGGCACCCTCCAAGGCCAAACTTCCATCGCGCCCGTTCCCCCTTTGGAATTTTGGATTTTGGAAATTGGGATTCTTTTGGGATTTGGTCATTGGGATTGTCAGGCTTCTCGCTTTGCTCGGAAGGGATTTTTCCCCTCACCGCGCCGCCATTCTCGCGTGGAAAAAGCGCACGAGCGCATCGAGGCGGTTCTGGTCGGTGCCGACGACGAGGCGGCTGTGCGTGTCGGGAAACAAATTGCGGAAAGCGTCGTCGCGGGCCGCGCGCCAGCGGGCGTGCGCGGCGCGTTCGGCGGCGGAGTTTTCAAGCGTGACCAGGCGGCCCGTCACCGGGTCGTAGGCGGCAAACGGCTCGCCGGCGGGCAACGCGCGCTCCCACGGGTCGTCCACGCGGAAACCCATCGTCTGGTAACGGCGCTGGATGAGCGACCAGCCGTCGGGCGCGGGACGCGGGGCGAAATCACCCAGCCAGATGACAATGCTGTGGCGCGGCGCGGCGCGCGCGAGGAGCTGCCAGGGAATCTCCACCGGCGCGGCGGCCTGCGCGATGGGCGGCGCGGTTTGCGAGAAGAGCGCCGCGGCGGCGTGCATGATGGGGCCGCGCCCGCGCACGGGTTCGCGCAACGCGTAGCCGCCGGGCGAGGCGCAGAGGCAGCCGACGCGGTCGCGGTTGACGGCGCCGAGCAGCATGACGAGGCCGGCGAGTTCGAGCAGCGCCTCGCGCTTCGATTGCGCGCCGGAGCCGAACTGGAGCGAGGGCGCGTCCTCGAGCACGACGATGAGCGTGACCTCGCGTTCCTCGACAAATTTCTTGCGGTAGGGCTCGCCGAGGCGCGCGGTGACGTTCCAGTCGATGTCGCGGATGTCGTCGCCGAACTCGTATTTCACGACCTGGTCGAACTCCATGCCGCGCCCGCGGAACGCCGAGCGGTATTCGCCGCTGAGCACGTTTTCGACCGCGTGCCGCACGCGCCATTCGAGCTTGCGCAGCAGCGCGATGGGGCTCGCGGTGAGCGGAACCGGCGCGACGGCGTTTGGTGGGATTGGCGGCGGGATGGCGGGCATTTGGGCGGGCTCGGTTTGTTTCTATCCTCTTTATCTTTCCTCTTTCTCTTTCTTCTTTCTCCCCCGCCCGTCGTTTTCCTGACGAAAGAGGAAAGATAAAGAGGAATGAGGAAAGAGGAGGCGGCGCACGGGAAACACTGGTGATGTTTTGCGAGACCTCACTTCACCGCCGGCACGGGGGTCTTCGCGAGCACGTGGCCCACGACCTTGTCGGTGGTGGTTTCCTCGGCCTCGGCTTCGTAGGTCAGGCCCATGCGATGGCGGAGCACGTCGGGCGCGATTTCCTGCACGAGCGAGGGCGTCACGTAATCCTGGCCGCGCAGCCAGGCGAGCGCGCGGGCGGCCTGGTAGAGGGCGAGCGAGGCGCGAGGCGAGGCGCCGAAGGACAGGATGCGTTTCGCGGAGGGATCGAGTTTGTCCTTCGGGTCGGCGGCCAGCGCGCGCGTGCCGCGCACCAGCGCGAGGATGTAGCCCTGCACCGCCGGGGAGACGTGCACGCGGTCCACCTCGGCGCGGATGGCGAGCAACTCGCCGCCGCTCGACGCCGGCACGAGCTCGGGCTGTTTCGTGACCTGCCCCCAGCGCTCCATCATGAGCGCCTCCTCGTCGGCGGCCGGGTAGTCCACGATGAGCTTGAAGAGGAAGCGGTCGGTCTGCGCCTCGGGCAGCGGATAGGTGCCCTCCTGCTCGACCGGGTTTTGCGTGGCCATCACGAAAAACGGCCTGGGCAGCGCGTGCGTGGCGCCGCCGATGGTGACCTGCCGCTCCTGCATCGCCTCGAGCAGCGCCGACTGCACCTTGGCGGGCGCGCGGTTGATTTCGTCGGCGAGCACGAGGTTGGCGAAAATCGGCCCGCGATGGGGCATGAACTCGCCGGTCTTCGGCTGGAACACCATCGTGCCCACCACGTCGCTGGGCAGCAGGTCGGGCGTGAACTGGATGCGCTCGAACTGCACGCCGAGCGCGGTGCCGAGCGATTTGATGAGGAGGGTTTTCGCGAGGCCGGGCATGCCCTCGAGGAGCACATGCCCGTTGGCGAGCAGAGCGACGAGGAGCCGCTCCACGACGGCGTCCTGGCCGATGACGGCCTTGGCGATTTCGCCGCGAAGTTTCTTTGACCATTCTGGGCCGGTAATCATGGGCGTGGTGGTGTTCGGTTGAAGCAAAAGGGACAAGCGAAGTTTGACTCGTGACGGGTGCAAGAGTTTCGCTGAATCAAAACAGGACAAGCAAGATGGATTTACCGGAGAAAATTCAAGCGCGTCTCGACGCCATCGGGGCGCTCGCCGCCGACGTGGAGGAGCATTTCACGCGCGGCTCCGGGCCGGGCGGGCAGAAAATAAACAAAACCGCCTCGACGGTCCGCCTGCTGCACCGCCCGACCGGCGTGGAGGTGCGCGTGCAGCGCGAACGCTCCCAGGCCGCGAACCGCGAGCTGGCGTGGGCAACACTCTGCGAAAAGCTCGAGACCCGCCTGTGCGAGGCCGAGGCCGACCGCCGCGCGGCCCGCGAAAAAACGCGCCGGCGCAACCGCGGAAAATCCCGCGCGCAAAAGGCGCGCATGGTCGCCGACAAGCGGCGCCGCGGCGCCGCGAAGGCATTGCGAGGCAAGGTGCGCGGGGCGGAGTGATTGCGTGGTATGGGCGGGCCGCCCGTGCCGCGCACCCTCCCGGAGGAATGTCCGTGCTACTTTGGCTGCGCCTCGCGCCAGCGTTTCAGGGCGGCGCCGGTGAGGGAACGCGCGACGTGCTCCGGGCGCTCGATCTCGTGGCGCGGGCCGGCAAACACGATGTCGCCGCCGTCCGCGCCGCCGCCGGGGCCGAGGTCGATGATCCAGTCGGCCAGGTTGATCACGTCGAGGTTGTGCTCGATGACGATGACCGTGTTGCCCGCGTCGCGCAACTTGAAGAGCAGGTCCATGAGGTTCTGGATGTCGGTCCAGTGCAGGCCGGTGGTCGGCTCGTCGAGGATGTAGAGCGTGTCGCCCTGCTGGCGTTTGCTGAGCTCGAGCGAGAGCTTGATGCGCTGCGCCTCGCCGCCGGAAAGCGTGGTCGCGGACTGGCCGAGCGTGAGGTAACCGAGCCCGACGGCGGCCAGCGTCTCGAGCTTGTCCATGATGCGCGGGATGTTGCGGAAGAGCTGCATGGCCTCGCGCACGGTCATGTCGAGCACGTCGGCGATGGATTTTCCGTGAAAGAGGATTTCCAGCGTCTCGCGGTTGAAACGCCGCCCGCCGCAACTCGGGCAGGGCGCGTAGGCGTCGGCCATGAACTGCATGTCGAGCTTGATGACGCCGTCGCCCTGGCAGCGCTCGCAGCGTCCGCCGCGCACGTTGAAGGAAAAGCGGCTGGCCTTGTAGCCGCGCACCTTGGCGAGCGGGACCTGCGCGAAGAGGTCGCGGAGCTGGTCGAGGAGCTTGGTGTAGGTCGCGGGGTTCGAGCGCGGGCTGCGGCCGATGGGCTCCTGGTCAACCTGCACGAGTTTCTCGAAGGTATCCAGATTCTCGATACTCCGGTGTTTTCCGGGGAAGGTCTTGGTCGCGCCGTTGAGCTTGCGCGCGGCGGCGGCGGCGAGGATGTCGTTGACGAGGGTGGATTTTCCCGAGCCGGAGACGCCGGTCACGCAGGTCAGGAGGCCGGCGGGAAAGCGGGCGTCGATGCCGCGGAGGTTGTGTTCGCGGGCCTCGCGCACGGTGAGCCAAAGGCCGTCGGGGGTTTTGGTCGCGGCGTCTTTTTCGACGAAGCGCGCGCGGGCGAGATAGGGGCCGGTGCGGGAAACGCGCGGGGACTGCGCGGCGCATTCGGCGGGCGTGCCCTGGAAGAGGATGCGGCCGCCCTCGACGCCGGCCTCGGGGCCGAGCTCGATGATTTCGTCGGCGATGCGCATGGTGTCCTCGTCGTGCTCGACGACGAGCACGGTGTTGCCGCGGTCGCGGAGTTCGCGGAGCTGGGCGAGGAGGCGACCGTTGTCGGCGGGGTGCAGGCCGATGCTGGGTTCGTCGAGCACGTAAATGACGCCCATGAGGCCCATGCCGAGCTGGGTGGCGAGGCGCACGCGCTGGGCCTCGCCGCCGGAGAGCGTGTCGTAGTCGCGGTCGAGCGTGAGGTAGCCGAGGCCGGTCTGGAGCAGGAAGTGCAGGCGCTGCTCGATGCCCGTGACGATTTCGCGCAGCGCCTCGTCGCCGGCCAGCGCGGCGGAAAGCCCGCGCGCGACGGCGTGCGCGGCGGCGACGTCGAGGGTGAGGAACTGGGGGAAGGTGAGGGTATTTTCGATTTTCGATTCTCGATTCTCGACTGGGAGCTGCCGCTCCATGTCCGCATCCGCAACCGCGCGGGAGGGCGAAATCGAAAAGCGAGTTCCGAGCGAAGCGAGAAGCCTGCCATCGAAAATCGAAAATAACACCACCGCCGCGCTGCGCGCGTTCAGCCGCGCGCCGTGGCACTCGGGGCACTCGCCGCTCACCATGAAGGTCGTCAGGCGGGCGCGAAAACCGTCGCTGTCGGTCTCGCGCCAGCTTTCGTCGAGCATGGCGAGCACGCCGGGAAAGGGCATGGCGCGCGGCTCGCGCATGCGCTTCAATTTGAAGGCGAACAGGCGCTCGCCCGCGCCGTGCATGAGCGTGAGGCGCGTCGCCTCGGGCAGCTCGCTCCAAGGCGTGTCGGCATCGAAAGGAAGCTGCTCGGCGAGTTGCTTGAGGATGGCGTTGTGCTTGATAATGAGGTTTTTCCCGCCGATGCGCCACGGTTTGATCGCGCCGCCGCGCACGGATTTCGCCGGGTCGGGCACGACGAGTTCGGGGACGAAACGCAGTTTCCGCCCGAGGCCGCCGCAGGTCGGGCACGCGCCCTCGGTGTGGTTGAAGGAGAAGTGGCGCGGGGTGAGTTTCTCGAAGACGTCGCCGCAAATCTCGCAGGCGAGCGACTGGCTGAGGTTGATTTCTCGCCAGGGCGCGTCGGCGTTTTTTTGCGCGAGCACGATGGCGCGGTCGCGGCCCTCGCGAAAGGCGAGCTCCAGCGAGTCGGCGAGTCGGCTGCGCTGCTCGACGGTGGCGACGAGGCGGTCAACCACCAGATCGACGGCGATCTCGGCGGCGCCGGCCGGGATGAGTTTGTTGTCGTCGAGGTTCTTGATTTCACCGTCGAGGCGCACGCGCTGGAAGCCGCGCTGGCGCAGCCGGGGGAGTTCCTCGCGGAGCACGCTGGGCCTGGAGCGCATGAGCGGGGCGAGGAGCATGACGCGCTCGCCGGCGGCGCTGGCGAGGACGCGGGCGACGTTGTCGTCGAGCGAGCGCCGGGTGACGCGGCCGCCGTCGCGCGGGCAGAATTGTTGTCCGTGCAAGGCCCAGAGCAGGCGGGCGTAGTCGGCGATCTCGGTGACGGTGGCGATGGTGCTGCGCGGCGAGCCGCCGCCGGCGCGCTGCTCGATGGCGAGCACGGGCGAGAGGCCGTGGATGAAATCGACGTCGGGGCGCTTGAGCTGTTCGAGCACTTGGCGCGCCTGGGTGGAGAGCGACTCCATGTATTTGCGGTAGCCCTCGGCGTAGATGGTGTCGAAGGCCAGCGATGACTTGCCCGAGCCGCTCGGCCCGGTGAGCACGACGAGTTTCCCACGCGGAATGCGCACCTCGAGGTTCTTGAGATTGTGCTCGCGGGCTCCTTTGACGTGGATGTGTGTGGCGGCGGAAGGCATGGGTGAAATTAAAAATCAGGAATCAGGAATTAAGAAGTCGGAATTAATCCGAGCTCGTGAACGGAAATATTAAAATTTCCTATTGTTTTCCGATTCGCCATTGACCGGCAAATTTTACATAAATATTTATCGTAAGTCAGGAAACACGCGCCAGTTCATGAAAACCACCCGTTCCTTTTCCTCCGTAATCGCAGCCTTGTTTGCCATCGCGCCTGTGTTCGCGCCGCTTCACGCCCGGTCCGCCTCCGATGAGGTGACGCTGCCTGAGACATCAAAGGAGCTTCCGGCCCTGGGTCAAAACGATGCCGCGGCAACCCCCGCGGCACTCATCGATTTCCAAATCAGCGGCAGCCTCCATTATGCGCCCTATGACACGGGCACCGTGGCTCTGGCGGACAGCGGCACGACGACGGCCGACGTCACGAATTATCCCGGTGCAAGCACGGGATTGCGGCTGCGATCGAGTTCGGCGCGAGGCACGACATTCGCCCCTTACACCCCTCTCGCCTCCGTCAGCGGAACCACCATCTGGCACACCTATCCACTCACGCTCTCCATCGACATGCCGCGCAATGCGCCTTGCTTGTTTGAAAACCAAATTTTCGGATTGTACGCCACGGTCGGCGATGGAGTGACCATTGGCGGTTTCAACTCCGCCGTCACCGCGTGGAAATGGGAAGTCTCCGCCGACAGCGGCAGAAATTGGGAATCCGTCGCCGACTTCACTGACGTCGATTACAACCTGCTCGTAAGCGGCACGGAAAACCCGCTGTATCTTCCCCTCGAAACCGGCATGGCCGGATGGCAATACCGCGCCACCGCCGATGTAGGCCCCACCGTCCGCAACGACAATCCCGTGGTCCTCGTCAGCAACACCATCACACTCCCCGAAATCAAACCCTCCTACATCACGAGTCCGGCCTCGCTCGCCATCGACACAACCGGCAATCTCTACGTCGCGGATGATCACGGCAACGCCATCTGGAAAATCACCGGCGGCAACAAGGTTTCCCTCCTCGCCGGCAGCGCAGTGCGCGAACCGGGCACGCTTGACGGCACGGGCACGGCGGCGCGCTTCAACAGGCCGTTCGGAATCGCGCTGCACGGCGGCAAGCTCTACGTGGCAGACACCGGCAACCACACCATCCGCGTAATCGACACCGCCAGCGGTGCCGTCTCCACCCTCGCCGGCGTGCCCGGGCAACCGGGCTACGCGGAAGGAACCGGCGCAAGTGCGCGCTTCCACACGCCGGAGGCGATCACCACCGACACCGCCGGCAACCTTTACGTCGCCGACGGCGGCAACGAAATCATCCGCAAAATCACCCCCGCCGGCGTCACAAGCCACGTGGCCGGCCTGCGCCGGGCCGGTGGCACGGGCGGGATCTCCAGCGTGGGTGGCGGTGTCATGGACTCGGGTGCCAGCGGCATACTCCAGTCTCCCAACCCCATCACCAATGAATCGGAGAACGAACCTGAGCCCGAGCTCTATTATGTTTTTAACCATCCCTACGGCATCGCCGTTTCGCCGTCCGGCGGCGACCTCTGGGTCGCCGACACGTTCAACCACAATCTCTGCAAAATCAACCTCGCCGACGGCACAGTCACGCCGCAAGCCGTCACCATCCAAAACGATTTCCCGTTCTTCTATCCAACGGTTCCCGACAGCCTTTCTTACCCGGCCGGTCTCCGTTTCGGTGCTGACGGCAATCTTTACGTTGCCGACGGGAGCAACTCCCGAATCGTGAAAATCGACCCCGCCTCAGGATTGGGCACAATCGTCGCCGGCGGTTATCGCGGACACGGCTACGACAATGGGGGCAGTGTCGAGGCCATGTTCAGCTATCTTTTTGGCCTTGCGGTTAACAACACGGGCACAATTTACGTCGCCGATATATACAATGCCGCCATCCGTGTCATCACCTCCGGCACAGTCGGCACGCTCATGCTCGAACCGCTCCAGACAAGCGCAACCAATCCCGGCAATAACACGGGCGCTGGCAACAACACCAACACCGGCGGCTCCGGTGGCGGCGGCGCGCCCTCGGCGTGGTGGTGGCTCGCGCTGCTCGCGCTCGTCCCGTTGCGCCGCGCCGCCGGGAACAAGCTCCCTTGATCGCACTCCCTTGCCGTTGGAGCGGCGGCGGGGCCGCCGCCGCTCCAACGGCACCTGAACTTGCTCCGGGGAGTTTTACTTTCATGATTGCCCGCGCGCGGGTTTTGCGGCGTCTTTTCCCGCATGCCCACCACCGGTCCTGACGACAACCGCGCGCTGCTGTCCGCCGGGCAGCGCCGCCTCATCGGCAACGCCCTCACGCTGTTCGCCTGCACCGGCGCGGTGGTCCTGCTGGTGTTCATTTTCATGAGCATCGGGCGGCTGCTGGGCGCGTTCGCCAGCGTGCTCTGGCCCATCGCGATCGCGGGCGTGATGGCGCTCATCCTGCGCCCCGCGGTCAACGCCGTGGAAAAACGCCTGCGCGGTCGCAGGCCGCTCGCGGTGGCGATATTGTATGCGCTGTTTGTGATCCTGCTGGCCGCCGCGCTCGTGCTCATCGTGCCGCCGCTCGCCGGCCAGCTGCTCGACTTCATCGCGTATCTGCCGGACTTGTGGACGCAGGGGGTCAATTACGTCCAGCAGCATTCTCCGGAGTGGATTGCCCTCATCGAGCGGTTCCGCGCAAACCCGACCATCGCCAACGCGCTCGATCACCTGCAAGAGGAACTCGGCAAACTGCCCGCGCTCATCATGCCGTCGCTGAAGGCCTTCAGCGCGGGATTTTTTGCCGCCATCAGCTTCGCGACGCATTTCGCGGTGGTGCCGATCTACCTGTTCTTCTTCATGCTGTCGCGCGCCGACCCGGCGCACGGGCTCTCGCGGCATCTCACGTTTCTGAAACCGTCGCTGCATGACGACGTGGTGTTTCTCGTCCGCGAGTTCATCAATATCGTCGTGTCGTTTTTCCGCGGGCAGTTTCTTATCGGCCTCATCATGGGCGTGCTGCTCGCCGTCGGATTCACCGTGGTCGGGCTGCGGTTCGGGCTCATCATCGGCCTCGCGCTCGGCATCCTGAACATCGTGCCCTACCTCGGCACCATCATCGGCCTGACCATCACCGTGCCCCTGGCCGTGCTCCAGCCCGGAGGCGGCCCCGCGCTGCTCGCGCTCGTGCTGCTGGTCTACGTGGTCGTGCAATGCATCGAGGGCTGGTTCCTCACCCCGAAAATCATGGGCGACCGCACCGGGCTGCATCCCGCGGTGATCATCTTCGCGATTTTCTTCTGGGGAACGGCGTTCTCGGGCATCATCGGCATGGTGATGGCTATTCCGCTGACGGCGTTTTTCGCGACTTTCTGGCGGCTGCTCAACCGGAAGTATTTCAACAACGATGACCGCCGGGGCGGCGGGCATGCGCAACCCGCGCCGCAACCGCCCGCCGCCGGGTCATGAGCCGCCGTCCGCCGCCCGAGTGCGCCATCTGCGGCACGGAGCTGTCGCCCAACGCCCGCGCCTGCCCGAACTGCGGCGCCGACGAGCGCACGGGATGGGACGGCGCCGCCGACCTCTACGACGGCCTCGACCTGCCCGGCGAGGAGGACACGGCGGAGGCTTACGAACGTTTCCTGCGCAATGAAATGCCGCAGCGCGCGCGGCAGCGGAAACACCACTTCATCATCATCGTCGTGTGCATCGTGCTCGTGGTCGCCGTGGCCATGTCCGTGCTGGGGCTGCGGTGATATAAAATCCCTCGTTAGTTAAATAAATCTTTCTCTTTCCTCTTTATCTTTCTCTTTCTCGAATCGCCCGGAAAAGGAGAAAGAAGAAAGATAAAGAGGGAAGAGAAAGATCCCAAGCCAGAGACGAGGACACCGCCTTTGAGCCGCACCCAAGGGGGCGCTCACTCTTTCACCACGGGCCGGACGATCATGTTGCGGTAGTGCGCGTCGCTGTGGTCGCCTTGCAGGTAAATCGGGCCGGGGACAAACTCGTCGGATGTCAGCGCGCCGCCGGTGCAGCCGAGCACGGGCTGGTTGTCGATGATGGTCGTGCCGTTCAACACCACCGTGATGTGGCGGTCGACCAGCGTGGTCTCGACGGTCTGCCACTCGCCTGGGGCTTTTTCCACGGCGGCGCCCGGCGCGATGCGGCCGTAGAGCGCGCCCATGTTGAGGTAGCCGGGCGGCTGGTCGTGGGTGTCGGCCATCTGGACTTCGTAGATGCCGCGCAGATACACGCCGCTGTTGCTCTTCGGCGGCATGTTGACCTCGAAACTGATGCGGAAGTCCTCAAAATCCGCCGCCCTCGTGCGGAGGTTGGTGCCGTGCTTTTTTGTGCCGTCGGGCTGGACGACGTTGTTCGACAGCACGCCGTCTTTCAGCGTCCAGCCGTTGTAAGCCTTCGGGTTCATGACGACCCAGTTGTCGAGCGTGTCGCCGATGAGCCGGACGGGCGCGCCGAATTTCACTTTCGCGAGGTCGGGGCGCGGCGGGAGATCGGGGATGCGCCTGCCGGAAAACGTCTCCGTTTTGCGGATTTCGGCGCCGGTGTCGTCAAGGTGGCGGACGGTGAGGGCGAGCATGTCCTTGCCCTCGATCTTCGCGGTGATCACGTCGGAAAATGTCTTGTCGCCCCGCTTGAACTCGCGGGTGACGACGAGCGCGCCGTCCTTGAGCGCGACGGGCGCGGGGCGCGGGTGTCCGCCGCTCCAGAGCAGAAGCGCGTCGAGCTTGCCGTCCGGTTTTTGCGTGAGGCCGAGCCAGCCGATGCCGCCACCGGGAATGGTGAGCGCCCAGCGGGAGCCGGCGAACGCGGCGCTGTCGCAGCAGGCACCCGCCGCGACGCAGTTCAGAATGCCGGCGGCGAGAAGCGCGCCCAAGCCGGCGGTTTTGAGGAAGGGGATGAGTTTCATGGCAAGGCGAACTTGCCTGTCCCGGCCAAAATTTCAAAGGCGAATCTCGTGCGAGGGTGTCCGGGATGCAAAAGGAAGTGATGACTGCGAAATGGCGGCTGCGATCAAGGAAAGGCAGCCGCCCGTAGCGCAGGCATCCTTGCCTGCCGTCGAAAAGAAGGCGCGAAGCGCCGCTGACTCTTTTCATCCCAAAACCGACAAATGCCGCGCTTCGCGCGATCAAGTATCGGCGGCAGGCAAGATGCCTGCGCTACGGACGGGCACGAGTTCGCCCTCTTCACGCCGTCTCGCTGATATCACTTCCTGCCGTCGCCGTTTCCCAGAAAAACGATTCCCACCGCACCCGCGCTCACCATTCCATGACCACGCGCAGGCCGGAGCAGTCGGGACGGTTCTCGGCGCGGATTTTGCCGCCGTGCAGTTCGGCGATGCTCCGGCAAATGGACAGGCCCAATCCTTGTCCGGGGTTTCCGGCGGCGGGCGCGTAGCGCATGAAGCGCTCGAAAATCCGCTCCAGCATTTCGGGCGGCAGGCCCGGCCCTTCGTCGGTCACGGCAAGCCGCCAGCCGGTCGCGGTGCGCCTGGAGTCCAGCGTGATGAGCCCCCCGGGCGGCGAGGCGGCGATGGCATTGCTGACGAGGTTGAGCAGGAGCTGGCGCAGGCTGTGGGGATCGATAAGGACGCGGCCGGGCGTGTTTTCTCCGACGCGGATGCGGAGCCCGCGATCCTCGGCGAGCGCGCGGGCGTCCTCAAAAAAGTCAGCGATGAACGCCTCCATTTCGTGCGGCTTGCGTTCGAGCACGAGCGCCCCGCCCTCGACCTTCGCAATGAACAGCAGCGACTCGATGATGCGGTGCATGCGGTCGGTCTCGTCGAGGAGGTCGGCAAGCATGGCGTCGGCCTCGGGATCGCCGGCGAGCCGCGGGCGGAGCTTCTCCGCGGAGAGGCGGACCAGGGAGAGCGGGGTCTTCAGTTCGTGCGAGGCGTCGGCGGTGAAACGGCGCACCTGGGCAAAGGCGGTTTCGAGATGGTCGAAGGTGCGGTTGAGAAGGACGGCGAGCAACGCAAGTTCGTCGCGGCCGGGCGGCACGGGGATGCGTTCGCTGAGGTTGTCGGCGCGGATGCGGCGCGCGGTGCTTTCGATGGCTCGGATGGGCGCGAGCGTCATGCGGCAGAAGACATAACCGACGCCGAGGCTGAGCAGCGCCGTGATGGAGACGAGCGCGGTGGCGACGTAGGCGTAGTTGCGCACGATGCGGTGAATGCCGGCGAGGGAGGTGCCGATTTGGATGCGCAAGTCGCCGGCGTCGAACTCGGAAACGCGAATGGAGCCGATGCGGTCGAGGTCGATGGTCCAGCGGTAGATGTCCGGCTTGGCCGAGAGGGTGGGATGATGGATGAGGCCGCCGTCGCGCTGCCTGGCGATGGCGCGATGGCGGGACGCGTCGCT
This sequence comes from Termitidicoccus mucosus, assembly GCF_038725785.1. Taxonomy (GTDB): domain Bacteria; phylum Verrucomicrobiota; class Verrucomicrobiia; order Opitutales; family Opitutaceae; genus Termitidicoccus; species Termitidicoccus mucosus. Next base: position 5,294,823 of record NZ_CP109796.1, on the reverse strand, counting down.
TTCGGCGGGAATGCGGGTTTCGCCGAGGTTGGCGGAGCGGTAGAGGATGTCGCCGCGGATGTTGACGACCTGGACAAAGTAAAGGGCGATGTCGCTGTCGGCGTGATGCTCGATGCGGTATTTGATTTGGGCGGAGGGAGGCGCGGCCGAACCGCCGAGCAGACCGGCAAGCTCCTCGCCCTCGATGTCCTGCATGATATCGATGGAGCGGATGCCCTGGAACCGCAACATCCAGCCGCCGAGCGCGAGCACGATGAGGGCGGTAAGCGTGACAAGCGCGGCGACGCGCAAGGTGAGGCGAAGGGCGAAGGAGTTTTTCATGGGCTGCGCTACACCATCTGGTAGCCGGTGCCGCGGATGGTCTTGATGAGCGGCGGCGCGCTGTCGCCGGCCTCGAACTTCCGGCGGAGGCGGCGGATGTATACGTCGATGAGGTTGGTCTCCATGTCGTAGGAAGCCTCCCAGATTTTTTCGGCAATGAGCGTGCGGGTAAGGACGCGACCGGGGTTTTGCAGGAACAACTCCAGCAGGGCGAACTCGCGGCTGGTGAATTCCACGGGACGCCCGTGAAAGGTGGCCGCGCGGGCCAGCAGGTCGAGACGGATGCCGCCATGCTCAAGCACCGTGGCGCGCGCGGACGCCCCGGAGTGGCGGCGAAGCAGCGAGCGGACGCGGGCGACAAGCTCCTCGATGCTGAAGGGCTTCGGGAGGTAATCGTCCGCGCCGAGGTTGAGGCCGTGGATGCGGTCGGAGACGGCGTCGCGCGCGCTGAGGATGAGCACGGGCTCGCCGAAGCCGGCGGCGCGCCATTCGCGGAGCAGGTCGAGCCCGTCACCGTCGGGCAGGCCGAGGTCGAGCACGATGGCGTCGTAGGGGGACTCGGCGAGCGCGTCGCGCGCGGCGGCGCACGTGGCGACGAGGCGCGGAGTATGGTTTTGCTCGGCCAGCGCGCGCTCGACGAATCGCCCGACCTTGCGCTCGTCTTCCACAATCAGGATTTTCATGGGATGGATTTGGCTTGGATGGCGGGGCGGGAAATGGGGAAAACAGTGATGGATTTCAGGGGAGAGGGCAATCCGGTTTGCGGACGCGCGGCGGACCGGGGTGCGGCAGGGAGCGAAATCAGCGAAAAAACACGCGCCCGCGCCGTGCGTAGCGCAAGCTTGCTGCCTGCCGTCCCCAACTTGTCGCGCGAAGCGCGGCATTTTTTCAGGAAGAAGGGAAAAGTCAGCGGCGCTTCGCGCCTTCCGTTTCGACGGCAGGCAAGGATGCCGGCGCCACGGGCTTCCGGTTTCACGAGGCGCGCTCCGCCTGGGTCGCGACAAGGCCGGAGCGGCCGTCGATGGGGGCCATGACGATGTCGCGCACGGGGATGTCGGCGCGGGCGCGGAGGAGCGCGCGGGCGTGCCCGTCGAGGCGGACAAACCGGACGCCGCGCGCGCGGCAGGCCTCGAGCAGCGCGCGAAAGAGGGGCTGTTTTTTCATGCCTTCGATTTCGGCGTGGAGCGTGAAGACGTTGAGCGCGTCGTCGCGCAGCAGGCGCATGATGTGCGCGACGATTTCGCCGTCGGACCAGCCAGGGCGGCCGAGGAGTTCGTCGAAGGTCGGCAGCGTGCTGGGGATTTCGAGCGTGTCGAACACGCGTCCGTCGATGCGCGGGAAAAACGGCGCGCCGCCCCGCGTGTCGCTGGAATAGAGGAGCCGGGCCTCGTCGTAAACCAGCCGGGCGTTGGCGCAGGTCTGCCAGCCGGGGGCGCCGGCGGCGAGGGCGGGGGCGCCGAAGACGCGTTGGTATTCGGCGAGCGCGGCGGCGAACTCGGCCCGGACTTTTTCGAGCGGCATGGCGCGGACGAAGTCCTGCCAGCGGAAATGGTCGTGGCAGTGGATGCCGGTTTCAAAGCCGGCGTCGCGGACGGCGCGCATCACGCCCGCGTGCTTTTGGCCGATATGCGGCGCGGGCAGGAGCGTGCCGTTGAGGAGCGTGCGGACGCCATACATGCCGACGACGCCGGTGCGGCTGACTTTTTTGAAAAAGCCGGGGCGAAAAACGCGGCGGATGGCCCTGCCGGTGTTGTCGGGGCCGAGCGAAAAGAGGAAGCACGCCGGGACGTCGGACTCGCGCAGCAGCGCGGCGAGCGCGGGCACGCCGAGGCGCGTGCCGCGCTCCGTGTCGACATCGACCTTGAGGGCGAGCGTGATCATGGCTCAGGGTGTGGGTGGAATGAATGCGGTCTTGTGGAGGGCCGAGCTCCCGCGAGGCCGTCGCAATTGACCGTGGTGTTTTTCGGCAACGGCCTCGCAGGAACTCGGCCCTCCACCAAGAGTCTGGTTTGGGTTCATAAACGGCGTCAGACGGCGAGTTCGTGCCCCGCGTGCGCGAGATGATAATCGAGCGTGTGGCGGATGGCATCGCGCAGGCTGGTCTGCGGGGTCCAGCCGAGGGCCTCTCGCGCGGCGGCGATCGAGGGCACGCGGGTCTGGATGTCCTGATAGTATTTCCCGAAATACTCGCCGGAGGAGACGGAGACGATCCGGGTCTGCGCGGCCTGCTCGCGGTAGGCGGGATATTCCTTAAAAACCTCGATGATGACGCGGGCGAGTTCCGCCACGGTGACGTTGTTGGCGGGATTGCCGAGGTTGAAGATGCGGCGCGAGGCGGCGCCATTTTTGTTCTCGATGATGCGCAGGAGCGCGTCCACGCCGTCGTCGATGAAGGTGAACGACCGGCCCTGCTTGCCGCCGTCCACGAGTTGGATGGGCTTTTTGAAAATGACGTTGCTGATGAATTGGGTGAAGAGGCGCGAGCTGCCCTCCTTGGGTTCCATGATGTCGTCGAGCATGGGGCCGATCCAGTTGAAGGGGCGGAAGAGGGTGTAGTCGAGGTTCTCGTGAATGCCGTAGGCGTAGATGACCCGGTCGAGGAGTTGCTTGGACGCGGCGTAAATCCAGCGCTGCTTGTCGATGGGGCCGTAAACGAGGTTGGTCGTCATCTCGTCGAGCTCGGCGTCGGGCGACATGCCGTAAACCTCCGAGGTGGAGGGAAAGATGACGCGCCGCCCGTGGCGGACGCACTTGCGCACGATGTCGAGGTTGGCCTCGAAATCGAGTTCGAAGACCCTGAGCGGGAACTTGACGTATTGGGCGGGGTTGGCGATGGCGACCAGCGGGATGACGACGTCGCACTTGCGCACATGATACTCGATCCACTCGCGGTTGATGGTGATGTCGCCCTCGACAAACTTGAAGCGGGGGTCGCCCAGCGAGGCGTCCAGCTTGTGGCTGCCTATGTCCATGCCATAGACCTCCCAGTCCGTCCGGTCGAGAATCGCCCTGACCAGGCTGCTGCCGATGAAGCCGTTGACGCCGAGTATGAGTATTTTTTTCGTCATGATGGGATTATTTTGTATTTGTTTTTTAACTACACAGATGAAGGGGATGGCGCCGCGAATGGCAGGAGCGCGCCGGAGCGGAGCGGGACGGCGGCGCCGGCCCAGCCGGGGCGGGTGATTTCAAGCGCGCCATCGCCGGTCGCCACGACGAGCGGGGCGGCGGAAAGGATTGTGCCGGGGACGACCCCGGGGGCGCGCGGCGCGGCGGCGGGCTCGGCCCACCAGACCATGAGGCGCGAGCCGGGAGCGGGCTCGGTAAACGCGCCGGGAAAGGGGTCCGCGACGGCGCGGACGAGGTTGAAAATCTGCGCGGTGGTCCGGCGCCAGTCGATGCGCCCATCCTCCGGCCGCCGCGCGCCGAAGGTGGTGGCGAGCGTCTCGTCCTGCGGCGTCTCAGGGGCGCGTCCGGCGAGAAGCGCGTCGATCTGCCGGGCGAGCACGCGGGTGGCGCAGGGGAGCACCTTGCGGAATGCCTCGGCGGCGGTGTCGCGGGGGCCGATGTCCACACCCTCCTGATCCACGATGGCCCCGGCGTCGGCGCGGGCGGTCATGCGGTGGAGCGTCATGCCGATGCGGGGCTCGCCGTGGAGCACGGCCCAGTTGACCGGGGCGCGCCCGCGATAGCGCGGGAGCAGGGAGCCGTGGATGTTGAAGGCGCCGAGACGCGGCATCGCGAGGATGCGGGTGCCGATGATGTGGCGGTAATAGACGGAGAGGATGAGATCGGGCCCGAGCGAGGCGATGCGGTCGCGCCACTCGGGGGTGTTGACCGACCCGGGAGCAAACACCGGAATCCCGCGCGCGCGCGCGGAAGCGGCGGGCGTGCGGAACCAGATGTTCTCGCCGGCGGCGTCCTCGTGCGTGAAAAGGGCGGCCACGTGGTCGCCGCGCGCGAGGAGCAGGTCGAGGCATTCGCTGCCCGCCTCGCTGTATCCAAAAAAAACGATGCGTGGCCCGTTCATGGTTTTTCCTCCCGCGCCGGCGCCTGCTCCGGCGGAAAGCCGAGCACGCGGCTGATGTGGTAGCGGGCGCGTCCGCGGACCACCTGATACGTGCGCCCGACGTATTCGCCGATGAGCCCGATGCCGGTCATGCACACGCTGACGAGGAAGAAGAGGATGCCGAAGAGGGTGAACAGTCCCTCGGCCTCGGCGCCGAGAAAGATGCGGCGAAACGCGAGGACGAGCACGAGCAGCAGGCTGCCGGCGGAGCACGCCATGGCAAAGAGCGTGAAGAGCTGGAGCGGCGCCGTGGTGAAGGCGGTGACGAGGTCGAAATTCAGCCGGATGAGGCGCGCGAGCGAGTAGTTGGAGCGCCCGTTGCGGCGCTCCTCGTGGGCGACCGCGATCTCGACGGGGCTGCGGGCGAGCGAACAGGCCAGAGCCGGGATGAATGTATTCGACGCTCCACTACGTATGACGGCCCCGACCACGGCGCGCGAGTAGGCGCGCAGCATGCAGCCTTGGTCGGTCATCCTGATGTTGGTCATCCGGGCGCGCGCGAAGTTGACCAGCCGTGACGCCTCGCGCCGGAACAGGCTGTCCCGTCGCCGTGCGCGGATGCCGCCGACGCAGTCGTGGCCGGCGTCGGTCTGCGCGAGCAGTTTCGGGATTTCCTCGGGCGGGTTTTGCAGGTCGGCGTCGAGTGTGACCACGACATCCCCGCGCGCGCTCTCGAAAGCCGCCATCACGGCCATGTGCTGGCCGTAGTTGGCGTTGAACTCGATGACACGCGTCACGTCGGGGCGCGCGCGATACTGCGCGGCGAGCAGAGCGGAGGAGCCGTCGGAGCTGCCGTCGTTGGTGAAGATGACTTCGTAATCGCGCCCGAGTCCGTCGAGCACAGAGTAGAGTCGCCGGAACAGAAGCGGCAGGCTTTCTTCCTCGTTGAAGACGGGGACGACCACCGAGACCGCGCAGACGGGACGGGACGGCGCGGGTGATGGCGACGACGACGGCGGTGTTTCAAAATGAGTGGCGCACGTGCTCATGGTTTCAAATTGGCGCGGATCACGCGGGCGAGTTCGCGGACGACCCGGGCGACATCCCCGCGGGTCATGTCCGGGAAAAGCGGCAGCGTGAGCAGGTCGCGTCCGGCGCGCTCGGCGTGCGGAAAATCGCCGGGCTTCCAGCCGAGGCCGCGATAGAGGGTGAAGAGGTGGATGACCGGGTAGTGCGCGCCGGTGCCGATGCCCGCCTCGTGCATCTGTTGCATGACGGCGGCGCGCGGCACGGCGAGTTTTTCCGGAAGCAGCACTTGGAACATGTGCCAGTTGCCCTGCTCGAAATCCGCCGGCGGCAACCCGAGCCCCAGGTCGCCCAGCCCGGGCGCGCCGAGCAAATCGAGGTAGCGGCGCGCGAGTTCGCGGCGGCGACGCGTGACCTCGCCCAGGCGCGGGAGCTGCCCGAGGCCGACGCGCGCGGCCACGTCGGTGAGGTTGTATTTGCCGCCCGCCACGGCCACGTCCATCGCGTCGGGGCCGGAGCGCACGACGCCTTGCAGGCGGTATTGCGCGGCGAGGTCCGCCTCGCGCTCGTCGTTCAGCACCAGTGCGCCGCCCTCGATGGTGGTGATGTTTTTGTTGGGATGAAAACTGAACGAGACAAAATCCCCCGTGCTTCCGACGGGCCGGCCCCGCCAGTTGGCGCCGATGGACTGGGCCGCGTCCTCGATCACGCGCAGGCGGTGGCGCGCGGCGATTTGATAAAGCCGGTCGCGGTCCACCGGCAGCCCCGCGAGGTCCACCGGGATGATGGCGCGGGTGCGCGGCGTCACCGCCTGCCCGGCGAGCGCAAGGTCGATGTTGCGGGTGACGGGATCGATGTCGACAAACACGGGGCGCGCGCCGACCGCGAGGATGACATTGCTGGTCGCCACCCACGAGAGCGGCGTGGTGATGACCTCGTCGCCCGGGCCGATGCCGGCGATGCGCAGCGCGACCTCCATCGTGCAGGTGCCGGAATTGAAGGCGAGCACGGGGCGTCCGCCAAACATCGCCGACAGCGCCGCCTCAAACGCCCGCACCTGCGGCCCCGATGTTATCCAGCCCGAGCGCAGCACCTCGGCCACGCCCGCGATGGTCTCCTCGTCGATCGAGGGCCGGGTGAAGGGCAAAAAGGGCGCGCTGACGCGCGTGGGACGCCGGGCGGTCATGGTTGTTGGTCGGGTGAGACTGATAGGGTCGATGAGACCGATGCGTCCGATACGTCGCCGCCGTGGTCGCCGTCGTGTTGATTGGAAACCAAAACGAATCGCGCGGATGCCGCCAGGACGCCGGGACGCGCGGCGGGATCGGGAAACCACTTCTCCAATGCGCGCCGCTGGAGCACCGCATAGGCGGCGCCCGGCCGACCCGGCCCGTTCCACCGCGCGTGAAAGGCCTCGCCGTCGATAAAGCGCGACGCCGTGCGATGCGGCTCGGCCTCAATGCCGAACTTCAGCTCGCCGACATAATTCACCACGCTGATGGTGCGCCCGAGATAAACCGGCAAGTCCTGCGGATAATCGCCGAGCACAAACACATCGTCGCCGGGCCGGAGCGCCGGCTTGAGCGCGAGCGCAATGGATTTGGTCCCGCGCACATCGAAGCATTCGGCAAGCGGGTTGAACGCGACAAACAGCACCGCGAAGGTCACCGCCATGCCCGCAAGCAGCCTTCGCTGCATCCCCTCCGCCGCGCCCGGCCCCGCGCTTCTGGCGAGCATGACGAGCAGCGCCAGCGCTCCGCCCCCCATCCCGGCCCCCAGCACCCAGCGCCACGGCGCGATCACCGGCGCGAGGGATGCGTATTTCGACGGCACCGGCCACGCCGCCGCGCCGATGGCGAGGACCAGCGCGAAAATGGCAAAGGCCAGCGCCCCGCGGCGCAATCCCGGCGACACGGCGCGGGCGCCCCACTGTTCCGCGAGCCAGCGCCCGGCCAGCACCGCGAGCGCGGGAAACACCGGCAGGATGTAGGGGATGAGCTTCGATTGCGACTTGGAAAAAAACACGACCGTCACCAGCACCCAGAGCACGAGGAACCACGCCTCCCGGTTCTCGCGCCTCGCCCGCCAGCCGCCGGCTAGCGAACGCCGCAGCGCCTGCGGAACAAACACCGCCCACGGGAGAAACCCGGCGAGCACCACCGGCCCGAAAAACCACCACGGCTGCACGCGCCCGTGCACGGTGGTCGTGAAGCGCAGGAAATGCTCGTGCACAAAATAAAACCACGCGAAATCCCGCTCTTTCACCGGCGAGTAGTTTTCCATCGCCGCCGCGACATGCCACGGCGCGGCGATGGCGAGAAACACCATCGCTCCGGCCATCACATGCGCCGGCCGGAGCGCGCGCCACTGGTTGCAAACCAGCAGCCACGCAAACGCCACCGCGCACGGCAGCACCAGCCCGACGAGCCCCTTGGCCAGGACCGCCAGCGCCATGCACGCGTAAAACGCCACAAACAACGCCAGCCGCGCCCCCTCGCGCTGGCAGCGCACCGCGAGCAGAAACGCGAAGAGTGCGCCCGACATGGTCGCGGCCAGGGCCATGTCGAGCAGCACCATCTGGCTGAGCCCGAAGTAGAGCAACGACGTGGCCAGCGCAATGGCCGACCACCAGCCGGCGCGCCGCCCGTAAAGCGCGCGCGCGGCGGAATACGTGGCGAGCACGCCGCCCAGCGCGAAAAGCGCGTTCCAGAAGCGGGCGGTGAATTCATTGACCCCGGCGATCTGGAACGTGGCGGCGGAAAGCCAGTAAAGCAGCGGCGGCTTCTCGAAATATTTCACGCCGTTGAGCCGGGGCGTCACGAAATCGCCCGAGGCGGCCATCTCGCGCGGGATTTCCGCGTAGCGCCCCTCGTCGGGATTGCCCAGCGGACGCAGCCCCAGCGCGACGAAAAACCACACCGCGCCCAGCAACGCGAGCAGCAGCAGATCGCGCCGCCAGGCACGGCGATCCCCGTCCGTCACCGCGGCGCTCAGGTCCGCGCCGGTTGGCGAAAATTCGTTCTGATGCGACGAGGGAGGCACGGGGTCAAACGATTGGGAATGACGGTTCTCCGGACAGGAACACCGCTCCGACCTGCCGGCGCATGCCCGCCCGATCACCCAGCAGACAAAGCCCCCGCCAATCGAAAGCCACCGCAGGCACGCGGCCGTGACATCGCTGCATCTTTCTCGAAACGACATGTTGCCCCGCAGTCTGCCACCGCCAAATGAACGCGTGATGAAGGGCGGATGAATTTCCGTTCATCCGCGCGTTTTGTCCCGGCATTGTGACGCGTCGCGACACCCCGGCGCGCCCGGTGTCACACCCGCTCCCCTCCCCCTCCCCGCCTCCCTCGCACGACACTGAAGACTCGCGCGGCACGCCGTTTGCGATAGAATATCCATCATGGATTTTCAAAAACTCACCGTCATGTCGCGCCAGGCGATCACCGACGCCCAGACCGAGGCGCGCCGCCGCCAGAACAACGAAGTCGATACCTGGCACCTCCTGCACGCGCTGCTCGCGCAGGAGGACGGCCTCGTGCCCGCGCTCGTCGAAAAACTCGGCCTCGCTACCAGCGCTCTCGCCCTCGTCGCCGAGCGCGAGCTCGACCGGCTGCCGCGCGTCTCCGGCAGCGTGGATGTATCCAAAATCTACGTCACGCAGGCCGTCAACGAAGTGCTCACCCGCGCCGAGAAGGAAGCCGAAAAGCTCAAGGACGATTTCGTCAGCGTGGAGCATCTTTTCCTCGCGCTCATCGAGGTCGCGAAACCCGAGGCGCTCGCGAGCTGCTTCAAATCCTTCAACCTCGACCGCGACGCCGTGCTGAAAACATTGCGCGAACTGCGCGGCAACCAGCGCGTGACCACCGACAATCCCGAGGCCACCTACCAGGCGCTCGAAAAATACGGCATCGACCTCGTCGCCCAGGCGAAGAAGGGCAAGATGGACCCCGTCATCGGCCGCGACGACGAAATCCGGCGCGCCATCCGCATCCTCTCGCGCAAAACCAAAAACAACCCCGTGCTCATCGGCGAACCCGGCGTCGGCAAGACCGCCATCGTCGAGGGCCTCGCCCAGCGCATCGTGCGCGGCGACGTGCCCGAAGGCATCAAGGACAAGACCATCTTCGCGCTCGACATGGGCGCGCTCATCGCCGGCGCGAAATACCGCGGCGAATTCGAGGAACGCCTCAAGGCCGTGCTCAAGGAAGTCAAGGAAAGCGACGGCCGCATCCTCCTCTTCATCGACGAGCTTCACACCATCGTCGGCGCCGGCAAGACCGACGGCGCGATGGACGCCGGCAACCTGCTCAAGCCCATGCTCGCGCGCGGCGAGCTGCACTGCATCGGCGCGACCACGCTCGACGAATACCGCAAGCACATCGAAAAGGACGCCGCGCTCGAACGCCGCTTCCAGCCCGTGCTCGTCGAGCCGCCATCCGTCGAGGATGCCATCTCGATCCTGCGCGGCCTGAAGGAGCGCTTCGAGCTGCACCACGGCGTGCGCATCCAGGACAACGCGCTCGTCAGCGCCGTCACGCTCTCCAACCGCTACATCTCCGACCGTTTCCTGCCCGACAAGGCCATCGACCTCGTGGACGAGGCCTGCGCGATGATCCGCACCGAGATGGATTCCGCGCCGCAGGAACTCGACGCCCTCCAGCGCCGCGTCCTCCAGCTCGAAATCGAGGAGGCCGCGCTCAAGCTCGAAAAGGACGACGCCTCCAAACACCGGCTCGACGCGCTGCGCAGGGAACTCGCCGACGCGCGCACCGAGACCGCCGCGCTCCGCGCCAAATGGGAAAAGGAAAAAGCCGCCGTCAACCGCGTGCGCAAGGTTCGCGAAGAGCTCGACGCCGCGCGCCTCGCCATGGAAAAGGCCGAGCGCGCCTACGACCTCAACAAACTCGCCGAGCTGCGCCACGGCAAAATCCCGCAGCTCGAGTCCGAATTGACCAAGCTCGAAAAAACCGAGGCCAAGACCGAGCTCTTCAAGGAGGAGGTTTCCGCCGAGGAGATCGCCGAGGTGGTGGCCAAGTGGTCGGGCATCCCTGTCACGCGCCTGGTCGAAAGCGAGCGCGAGAAACTCCTGCGCCTCGGCGACGTGCTCCACCGCCGCGTCATCGGCCAGGACGAGGCCGTGCGGCTCGTGAGCGAGGCCATCCTGCGCGCGCGCGCCGGCATCAAGGACCCGCGCCGTCCGGTCGGCAGCTTCCTCTTCCTCGGCCCGACCGGCGTGGGCAAGACCGAGCTTGCGAAAACGCTCGCCGAGACGCTCTTCGACAGCGAGGCCGCGGTCACGCGCATCGACATGTCCGAATACATGGAGAAGCACAGCGTCGCCCGCCTCATCGGCGCGCCTCCCGGCTACGTCGGTTACGACGAGGGCGGCCAGCTCACCGAGGCCGTGCGCCGCAAACCCTACGCCGTCGTGCTCTTCGACGAAATCGAAAAGGCGCATCCCGATGTATTCAATGTTCTGTTACAAGTCCTCGACGACGGCCGCATCACCGACTCGCAGGGCCGCACGGTGGACTTCAAGAACACCATCATCATCATGACCTCGAACCTCGGCAGCCGCTTCCTGCTGGAAGGCGTGACGGGCGACACCATCCCCGAGTCCGTGCGCGAGAGCGTGATGACCGAGTTGCGCCGCAGCTTCCGCCCGGAGTTCCTGAACCGCATCGACGAGACCGTTCTCTTCAAGCCGCTCACGCTGGAGGAAATCACGCAAATCGTGGACCTGCTGGTGGCCGACCTGAACCAGCGCCTCGCCGACCGCCGCGTGACCGTGGCGATGGACAAAAAGACGAAGGAATGGGTCGGCGAGCGCGGCTACGATCCGGTGTTCGGGGCGCGCCCGCTGAAACGCTTCCTGCAACGCCAGGTCGAAACCAAGCTTGCCCGGGGCCTGGTCGGCGGGGAAATCCCCGAGGGCGCGGCGGTGAAGTTCACCGCCAAGAACGACGATCTGGCGATGGAGGTGAAAGGCTGAGCAGGCAGGAAGCGCCACAGGCGCTGCCGCGCACGAAGGGAAAACACGCCGCAGGGCGGTTGCGAGATCGCGTCAGCGCGTGGCGCAGGCATCCCTGCCTGCCGTCGTTATTTTATCGTATGAAGCGCTCATTTGTTTTTTTTGAAAAGAGTCAGCGGCGCTTCGCGCCTTCTGTTTTGACGGCAGGCAGGGATGCGCTGCATGTGTTGCCGCGCGGATCGGGAGGTCGCCATCCGATCCAGCGAAATAAAAAACGCGCCGGAAAATTCCGGCGCATTTGGGAGGAAAAGATCAGGGCAGGCAAACCGCTCAGTCTTTTTTCGCTTCGCCTTCGGCGGCGGCAGGCACCTCGGCCGCGGGGGCCTCGGCTGCCGGAGCTTCCTTGGCCTCGGGCTCGGCGGTCTTGGTCTTGGCGGCTTTCTTCGCCTTGGCGGCGTTTTTGCGGCTCTTCTTCTTGTAACCGGGATCGTCCGCGGGAACGAACTCGATCAGGGCCATTTCGGCGGCGTCGCTGATGCGCGCGCCGAGCTTGTAGATGCGGGTGTAGCCGCCGGGACGATTGGCAAAGTCCTTGTGCTTCTCGGTGAAGAGCAGCTTGACGGCCTCCTCGTCGCGGATGTCGCGAAGGGCGAGGCGGCGCAGATGGATGGCATCCTTGGCCTCGGTCTTGGCCGCGGCTTTCTTGGCCTTGGTGATGGCCTTCTCGATGAAGGGGCGCAGGGCCTTGGCCTTCGTAAGCGTGGTCTGGATACGACCGTGCTTGATGAGCGAGGCGCCAAGGTTCGAGAGCATGGCGGCGCGGTGTTCGCGGGTCACGCCGAGGGAGGCGCGGTGTTTGTTGTGACGCATGGTGTTTTTCTTTCTTGGTTTGGCCCCCCGTTCGGCAACCCGGTCGCAGCGTTCAACGGCAGCGGGCGGCGCGAGGGGCGGGATGAGTAATTAATAATTAAGAATTAAAAATTAAGAATGGAGGCGCTTCCGCGCCGTGGCGCGATCTCGCGTTTTTTAATTTTTAATTATTAATTATTAATCCTTAATTATTTCAGACGTCCTTGCGGGAATCGAGGAGGCGCTCGTCGAATTTCATGCCCAGCGAAAGGCCGAGGGCTTCGAGCTTGTCCTTGATTTCGTTGAGGGACTTTTTGCCAAAGTTGCGATACTTGAGCATTTCCTGCTCGGTCTTCATCGCGAGTTCGCCGACGGTGGTGATGTTGGCGTTGTTCAGACAGTTCGCGGCGCGGACGGAGAGTTCGATTTCGTTGACCGACATGTTCAGGAGCTTGCGGAGCTTGTTCTGCTCTTCGCTTACTTCGCTGGCCTGGGTCTCGAACACGTATTCCTCGTTGCTGACGCGGTTGAAGACGTCGAGGTGATGGGCGAGGATAGAGGAGGCCTGCTTGAGCGCGTCGTCGGGGGTGATGCGTCCGTCGGTCCAGACTTCGAGGATGAGCTTGTCGTAGTCGGTGATCTGGCCGACGCGGGTGTTTTCAACGGAATACTTGACGAGCCTGACCGGGGAGAAGAGCGAGTCGATGGGGATGACGCCGATGGGCTGGTCCTCCTTTTTGTTCTGCTCGCCGGGATAGTAACCGCGGCCGGTCTTGATCTCGACCTCGGCCTCGAAGGGCTTGGCCTTGTCGAGGGTGCAGATGACCTGCTCGGGGTTGACGATGCGGATGTTGGCATCGGCCTGGATGTCGGCGGCGGTCACGGAGCCCTCGCGGTTGACGCTGATGCGGAGGGTGAGGGGGTCGCGTTTTTCCGAGACGATGAGGATCTTTTTCAGGTTGAGGACGATGTCGGTGACATCCTCGACGACGCCGTCGATGCTCTGGAATTCATGGTTCACGCCCTCGATCCTGATCGAGGAGATGGCGGAGCCTTCGATGGAGGAGAGGAGGACGCGGCGCAGGGAGTTGCCGATGGTGTGGCCGTAGCCGGCTTCGAACGGTTCGGCGACAAACTTGGCGTATGTCGGCGTGGAGCCTTCCTCGATTTTGGCGAGCTTGGAGGGGAGTTCGAACTTTCCGAGACGTTTGGGCATGGCGATGGTGGAGAAGTTTAGATGCGAGGTTGTGTTGTGAACCGGGCTTGTTGTCGGTGTTCCATCGGGTGTCGAGCCGCCAGAGGCAGGGGCGCGATTTAGACGGTTTCCTTAAACTTGAGCGGTTGTTGACTCAGAAGCGCGAGTAAAATTCGACGATGAGCTGCTCATTGATGCCGGGTTCCATCTCGTCGCGGGTGGGAAGACGGTTCACGGTGCCCTTGAGGTTTTCGGCGTCGAGAGTGAGCCAGCCGGGGACGTTGCGCGCGCGGCTTTCCTCGATGTTGCGGGTGGCGAGCTGGCGCGAGGTGGGGACGTTCTTGACTTCGATTTCGTCACCGGGCTTCACGGAGCTGCTGGCGATGTCCACCTTGCGGCCGTTCACGCGGATGTGGCCGTGGTTGACGAGCTGGCGGGCGGCGGCGCGGCTTTTAGCAAAGCCGAGAAGATACACGACGCTGTCGAGGCGGGTTTCGAGGAGCTGGAGGAAGACTTCGCCGGTGACGCCGCGGGTGCGCTTGGCCTTGGCGAAGACGAGGCGGAACTGGCGCTCGAGCAGGCCGTAGGTGTAGCGGAGTTTCTGCTTTTCGTTCAGGCCGACGGCGTATTCAGAGACTTTGCGGCGGAGTTTCGGGCCGTGCTGCCCGGGCGGATAGGTGCGTTTTTCGTAGGCCTTGGTCGCGCCAAAGATGGGCTGGGAAAAGCGGCGGCTGATGCGGGTGGTTGGGCCGGTATAACGAGCCATGGTGAGTGTTGAGTTAAGTTTTTAAGTTGAAGTTGAAGTTTTAGACGCGGCGACGCTTGGGCGGGCGGCAGCCGTTGTGGGGGACGGGCGTCACGTCGATGATGGAGGTGATCTCGAGTCCGATGGCCTGGATGGCGCGGACGGCGGAGTCGCGTCCGAGGCCGGGGCCGGAGACTTTGATGACGACGTCCTTCAGGCCGTGCGACATGGCGTTGCGGGCGGCGTCCTGAGCGACGACTTGGGCGGCGTAGGCTGTGGACTTGCGGGAGCCGCGGAAGTTGCACTTGCCGGCGCTGGACCAAGCGATGACGGCGCCTTTCGCGTCGGTGATGGACACGATGGTGTTGTTGAAGGAGGCGAGGACGTTGACGACGCCCGAGGTGATGTTTTTCGAGCCCTTGGCCTTGCGGATCTTGATGGCACCGATCTCTTCCTTGAGGAGATCCTCGGCGGTGGGCTGCTTGGCCACGCCGCCGACGAGTTCGACGGGTTTCTCGGCGGGAGCGGTAGCGGGCGCGGCCGCAGGAGCCTCGGCGGCGGGCGCAGCGGCGTCCTTTTTGCCCTTGGCGGCCTTGGGGGCCTTTGCCGGCTTCTCGGCGGCGGCCTGGGGAGCGACGGGCTTCTCGTTCTTGGGTTCGGAATTTTCTTCAGCCATGGCGGGTGGTGGTAAGGTTATTTGGCGGGAGCCTTGGTGACGCCGACGGTGCGGCGGGGGCCCTTGCGGGTGCGGGCGTTGGTGGAGGTGCGCTGGCCGCGCACGGGGAGGCTGCGGCGATGGCGGATGCCCCGGTAGCAGCCGATGGCCTGAAGGCGCTTGAGGTCGGCGGTGTGGGCGCGGCGGAGGTCGCCTTCGACGACCCATTTGTGCTCCGTGATGACCTGGAGGATTTTGTTGAGCTGCTCCTCGGTGAGGTCCGAGGCGCGCATGTTGGGATCGAGTCCGGTTTCCTGGACGATCTGGTTGGCTCGGGTCAGGCCGATGCCGTAGATGTAGGCGAGCGAATAAGCGACTTTCTTCTTCGCAGGGATTTCAACACCGAGGAGACGTGGCATAGTGATTTAAGTTAGTGTTTAAGTTGAAAGTTTAAGTTGGACTGAAAATTTTTAACGGGCGGCGACGGAAGCCGCGGCGGGAAAGGAAACAGGGCCGGGGAGGGTGAGAATTTCCGGGCCTTTTTCCGTGGTGAGCACGGTGTGCTCGAAGTGGGCGGAGGGAGAGCCGTCGGCGGAGACGACGGTCCATCCATCGGAGAGCATTTTCGTCTTCCATCCGCCCAGGTTCACCATGGGTTCGATGGCGAGGGTCATGCCGGGCTTGATGAGCTCGGTGCGGTTTTTCTTGCGGTCGGCGAAGTTCGGGATTTGCGGCTCCTCGTGCATCGAGGTGCCGACACCGTGGCCGACCATGTCGCGGACGATGCCGAAGCCGTGGGCTTCGACGTAGCGCTGGATGGCCTCGGAGATGTCGCCGATGCGGTTGCCGACGGTCGCCTGGGCGATGCCGAGGGCGCGGGCCTCCTCGGTGACGCGGAGCAGTTCCGCGACGCGGGGGGGAATCCGGCCGACGGGAACGGTGAGGGCATTGTCGCCGACGTAGCCGTTATACCAGATGCTAATGTCGAGGGCGATGATGTCGCCGTCGCGCAGGATGCGTTTCATGCTGCCTATGCCGTGGACGACTTCCTCGTTGACCGAGAGGCAGGCGTAGGCCGGATAAGGCGGGGCTCCGCGGACTTGGTAGCCGTGGCAGGCGCTTTTCGCGCCGTGCGCCTCGATGAGCTTCCGGGCGGTTTGATCCAAGTCGTAAGTGGTGATACCGGGCTGCACTTGCTGTTTGAGCTCGTGCAGGACATTCGCGGCGACGGCGCATGCGTCGCGCATGCGGGCGATCCCTTCCTTGTTTTTGATGGGAATCATAAGGTGTCAGGCCGCGAGCGCGCCGTCCTCAATGAGGAGGCCTTGCGCGCGATAATGATCGACGACGGGCTGCGGGGCTGCGCCGGGGGCGGCGATGACGGCGGAGAGCGTCTCGTCGCGGGCGTCGAGCCATTCGTCGAATACTTTTGCTTGGAGCAACGTAGCCGGGAAATCGCCGAGGGCGAAACCCGCATCAGGTTTGCGCGTCCAAAACCAGCGGCGCATGAGCGCGAAGGTGGTTTCATCGGCGAGGGGCCTGCCCTGCCGTGCAGCGCGTTCGGCCTGCTGGCCGAGCGGCGTGCGACGCGAAATCTCCTGCCGCATCAGACCAGCGGGAGAGACGTGCTCGATATTCAAAGAACGGAGCTTGGCCAGCACGGGTTCGGGAAACGAATCGTTTGGGCCGAGCATCAGGATTTTCGTTTTGGCCGGAAGGCCAAGGAAAAAGGGGAAGGTTGTGTCACTCACCTAGACCGAAGTAAAGAACTAAAAAGCAGTTCTTAGAAGTAAGTGTTCTTGAGCCAGGCCAGAATGCCGACGAGGAAGATGGCGCCGAGAACGAGCCAGAGCTTGCCCACGGTCTTCATGTCGGCGGCCTCGCCCACGGCGCTCGCGGCGCCAGGGTTGCGGGCGCGGATGCGGCCTTTCTTGAGGAAGCCGTCATAATGGCGCTGGAGGAGGAAGGTCTCGACCTGGCGCATGGTGTCGAGCACGACGCCCACGGTGATGAGCATGCCGGTGCCGCCGAAGAAAATGGCGACGCGCTGCGGGACGTTGAACTCGAAGAGGAGCACGTCGGGCATGACGGCGATGATGGTGAGGAAGATCGCGCCCGCGAGGGTGAGGCGCGTCATGATAAAGTCGAGGAACTTGGCCGTCGGCTCGCCGGGGCGGACACCGGGGACATAACCGCCGTATTTCTTCAGGTCGTCAGCGATCTGGATGGGCTTGAACATGACCGAGACCCAGAAGTAGCTGAAGAACAGGATCAGGAACGACATGATGCCGTAGTAGATCCAGTTGCCGCGGAGGAGATTGTGCGCAAACTCGACCATCCACGGCCACTGCATCGTCGCGCCGAGCCAAGAGAAAATCTGCTGCGGGAACATGAGGATGGCGCTGGCGAAGATGACGGGCATGACGCCGGAGTAGTTGACCTTGAGCGGCAGGAAGGAACTCTGGCCGCCCATGACCTTGTTGCCCACGACGCGCTTGGCGTATTGGACGGGGATTTTGCGCTGGCCCTGGACAACCATCACGATGCCCATGGTCACGAGGACAAAAAGGCCGACCATGAGCACGGCGTGCAGCGGCCCGAGCTTGGCCACGCCGATGGGCGCGAAGAAGAGGTGGTAGGTGGCGACGGCCGCGCCGGGGATGTCGGCGAGAATGCCGACGGTGATGAGGAGCGACACGCCGTTGCCGATGCCGCGCTGGGTGATCTGCTCGCCCAGCCACATGAGGAGCAGCGTGCCCGCCGTGATGAAGACCACGCCGGTGATGAGAAACCAAGTGCTCGATATGATGATGATCGGGCCGTGGTCATAACCGGGGAAAAGGCTGGCGGGATTTCTCAGGGTGAAGATGAGCAGCACCGCCTGCACGACACAGATGAGGACGGTTGCGTAGCGGGTGTACTGGGTGATTTTCTGGCGGCCGACATCGCCTTCCTGCTGGAGGCGGGCGAGCGAGGGGACCACGGCGGCCATCAACTGAAAGATAATCGAGGCGCTGATGTAGGGCATGATGCCCAGCGCGCAAACCGCGCCCTTCACGAGCGCGCCGCCGGTGAACATGTTGTAGAGGCCGACCATCGAACCGGCGGCGGAGCTGGCCCCGGCGGCGGTCTGTTGCGCAAAAAAGTCCTGCAACGGCTGCGGATTAAGGCCCGGGATCGGGATGTGCGCGCCGACACGGGCGACGAACAGAAGGCCTAGTGTATAAAAAATCCGCGAGCGCAGCTCTGGGATTTTCAGGGAGTTCGTGAAGGCGGAAAACACGGTGGAAAAGGAGTCTGTTTACTAAATTTTATTCTAGGGTCGATTCACGGATTTGCCCCAGAGTGGTTTTCTCTGGGGCAAAATTGGAATCAAAAGCCGAAAATCACAGCGATGACCGTCAGGCGCCGACGACAATGGCCTGGCCGCCGGCCTTTTCGATTTTCTCCTTGGCGGAGGCCGAAAACTTGGCGGCGGTGACTTTCAGCGCGCGGCCGATTTCGCCGTCACCGAGAATCTTGAGCTGCGTGTCGTCAATGTCGCGCACGAGACCGGCTTTCACGAGGACCCCGGCGTTCACCTCGGTGATGGAAGCGTCGAGCTTGGCGAGGTCGCCGACGTTGACGGTCGCGTAGGCGGCGCGGAAGTTGTAGTTGTTGAAGCCGCGGTGCGGGAGCTTGCGGTAGAGGGGCATCTGGCCGCCCTCGAAGCCGGGACGGATGCTGCTGCCGGAACGGGCGCTCTGGCCCTTGCCGCCGCGGCCGGAGGTCTTGCCGTGTCCGCCGCCTTCGCCGCAGCCGACCCGTTTCTTGCGGTGCACGGCACCGGGGACGTTTTTGAGTTCGTGGAGTTTCATGGTGATTTTCCTAAGGGCGCCCCGCTCTCATGTGTGTTGAGGGCGGGACTCGGATTTTTTATTATGCGCGGACGGCTTTGATTTGCTCGGCGAGACGGAGCTTTTGCAGTCCCTTGAGCGTGGCGTGGACGACGGCGATGTGATTCTTGGAACCCATCGACTTGGTGAGGATGTTCTTGATGCCCGCAGCCTCAAGGACGGCGCGCACGGCGCCGCCGGCGATGAGGCCGGTGCCGGGAATGGCGGGGCGCAGGAGGACGCGGCCGCCGTCGTATTCGCCGTAAACTTCATGCGGGATGGTGTCGCCCTTCAGCTTCACGGAGACCATGTGCTTCTTGGCGTGCTCGGTGCCTTTGCGGATGGCCTCGGGGACCTCGTTGGCCTTGCCGTAGCCGATGCCGACGCTGCCTTTCTTGTCGCCGACGACGGCGAGGGCGGAAAAGCTGAAGCGGCGTCCGCCTTTGACGACCTTCGCGCAACGGTTGATATAGACGATCTTTTCAATCATCTCGGGCGCGTTGGGATCGACCGGGGCAGCGTCACGGCGGTCGCGGCGGGGGCCGCCACGGCGGTCGCCTCCGCGGCGGGGCGGACGGTTGTCGGATGACGGCGCGGGTCTGGCCTCGGCGGCGGGAGCCTGCGCGGCTGCAACGGCGGCAGGGGTGGTCTCGGGAGATTCGTTTTCGGTGCTCATGTAGTTTTAGAATACGAGGCCGCCTTCGCGCGCGGCGTCGGCGAATGCTTTGACTTTGCCGTGATAGCGGGCGCCGGAGCGGTCGAAGACGACGGCGCTCAGGCCCGCGGCCTTGGCCTTGGCGGCGAAGGCGTCACCGAGGGTTTTCGCTCCAGCGAGGTTGGCGGCGAGTTTCTTCTGGCGAAGCTCGGCGTCGAGGCTGGAAAGGAAGACGAGGGTGGTGGCGCTGTCGTCGTTGATGGCCTGGGCGTAGATGTGCTTGGAGGTGAAGCGCACGGCGAGGCGCGGGCGCTCGGCGGTGCCTTTGACCTTCTTGCGAATTCTCCAGCGGCGTTTCTGGAGTAGCTCGGCTTTGGTGCTGGTCTTGCTCATTTTGAAATAGATGCGACGGGTTGGTGTTAGGCGACGGTTTTGCCTTCCTTGCGGCGGACGCGCTCGCCCACGATGCGGACGCCCTTGCCCTTGTAAGGCTCCGGCGGGTAATAGGCGCGGATGTTGGCGGTGACGGCACCGACAAGCTGCTTGTCGCAGCCTTCGATCTTCAGTTTGGTCTGGTCGGTGACGGTGATCTTGATGCCTTCGGGAATATCGAAGAGTATCGGGTGCGAGTAGCCGAGCGCGAGGTCGAGCTGCTTGCCCTTGAGGGCGGCCTTGAAGCCGACGCCCTGAATCTCCAGCTCCTTGGAAAACCCTTCGGTGACGCCTTTCACCATGCCGTTCACCACGGAACGGGCGGTGCCGAACATGGCGCGGGAGAAACGGGTGTCCTCGGCGGCCGCGAAAACGACTTTGCCACCATCGAGCTTGATGGTGACGGCGGGATCGAAGGATTTGGAGACTTTGCCCTTGGGGCCTTCGACTTTCACGGTGTTGCCGTTGATGTCGACTTTGACCTTGGCGGGAATGGTGACGGGAACTTTGCCGATGCGTGACATGGTGTGTGCGTGCCTCCGTGGTTACCAGACGTTGCAGACGAGTTCCCCGCCCAGTTTCTGGCGGCGGCAGTCCTTGTCGGTGAGAACGCCCTTGGAGGTGGAGAGGATGGCGATGCCGAGTCCGTTGAGGACGCGGGGGATGTCGTCATAGCCGCAGTAGAGGCGGCGGCCCGGGGTGGAGATGCGCGAGAGGTTGGTCAGCGCGGGGGCGCTGGCGACATACTTCATGGTGACGACGAGGGTCTTGTGGCCCTGCTTGTCGGCGCCGGTGGTGTAGCCGGTGACGTAACCCTCGTTCTTGAGGATGGAGGCGATGGCCTCCTTGTATTTGGAGTGCGGGGAAACGCACTCGGCGAGACCGGCCTTGGACGCGTTGCGCAGGCGGGTCAGGAAGTCGCTGATTGGATCGGTCATGGGTGGATGTTTGGTTTTGGCGCCCTCGGGTCATATCCGACCCCCGGGAGCGAAAAGGTTACCAGGAGGATTTGGTGACGCCGGGAATCTTGCCGGAGAGGGCGAGTTCGCGGAAGGTGATACGGGAGACGCCGTATTTGCGGTTGAAGGCGCGGGGGCGGCCGGAGAGGGAGCAGCGGTTGCGGATGCGCTCGGCGGCGGAGTTGCGCGGAAGCTTCTGGAGCTTTTTCTGGGCGGCGAAGAATTCCTCGTCGGTGGCCTCGGGATTGAGGAGCAGGGTTTTCAGCTCGGCGCGCTTCGCCTTGTATTTTTCGTTGAGGCGAATGCGCTTCTTGTTGCGTTCGATGGCGGACGTTTTCGGCATGGCGGAGGCGGTTGAAGGTTAGGCGGCCTTGGCGGCGGCGGGTGCGGCCTCGGTGCGGCGGAAGGGCATGCCGAGGAGTTTGAGGAGCTCGCGGCCCTCCTCGTCGGTCTGGGCGGTGGTGACGATGGAGATGTCGAGGCCCATGGATTTTTTCACGTTTTCCACGGTGATTTCCGGGAAGATGGTGAAGTCGGTGATGCCGAGGTTGTAGTTGCCCTGGCCGTCGAGCTTCGGCGAGACGCCGCGGAAGTCGCGGATGGTGGGGAGGGCGACGGCGAGGAGGCGGTAAAGGAATTCCCACATGGCGTCGCCGCGCAGGGTGACAAACGCACCGACGACCTGGCCCTGGCGGAGCTTGAAGTTCGAAATGGCCTTCTTGGATTTGGAAAGGACGGGTTTCTGGCCGGCGATGAGACCGAGATCGCGGGCGATGTCGGCGATCTGGTTCTTGTCGGCGTCGGCGTCGATTCCGGTGTTGAGGGAGATTTTGGCGATCTTCGGCACTTCATGCTTGTTCGCGTAGCCGCGGCTTTTCACGAGCGCGGGAGCGACTTGCTCGATGTAGTGCTTCTTGAGGGCGGGTGTGTATTTGCTGCTCATTGGTGCAAGGCCGCCGGATTTCCGACCCGGCGGCATCTGAGAGTGTGGTTGATAAGTGGTATCTGCGTGTTGTCTGAAGAAAAAGAGGGCAAGCGTGGAAGAGGAAGCGGCAAGTATCAAGTAACAAGTATCAGACGAGGGCTGCGCGGGGCGCGGCGGGTGTTCTTGTCACTTGGGAACCTGTCACTTGTTACTTCACCTCCGTCTTCTTGGCCCGTTTGCTGGAATCGTAGTCGGCCTGCTTCATGAGGTTCGACACGTGGACGGTGCCTTCGCGCTCGATGATGCCGCCGGGCTTTTGCTCGCCCTGGGGCTTGGTGTGGCGCTTGACGAGGGCCACGCCTTCGATCCGGGCGCGCTGCTTGGAGGCGACGAGTTCAAGGATTTTGCCGGTCTTGCCTTTGTGGGAGCCGGAGATGACGACGACCTGATCGCCGCGTTTGACGTGGAATTTTTGTGCCATGGCTTAGAGAACCTCCGGCGCGAGGGAAATGATCTTCATGAAGTTCTTCGCGCGCAACTCGCGGGCGACCGGGCCGAAGATGCGGGTGCCCTTGGGATTGCCGTCGGGCGTGATGATGACGATGGCGTTGCTGTCGAAGCGCAGGTAGCTGCCGTCGGAACGACGGATGGGGGCCTTGGTGCGGACAACGACGGCCTTGGCGACCTCGCCCTTTTTCACGGTGGCGTCGGTCGAGCTTTCCTGAATGTGGACGGTGATGATGTCGCCGACGCCGGCGGTGTCGGTCATCTGGCCTTTTTTGCGAATGAAGCCAGCGCGGCGGGCGCCGGTGTTGTCGGCGATTTCGAGTCGGGAGCGCAGTTGTATCATGGTGGTGTCCTCCTTGTGGATCGGGTTTACTCGGCGGCGGCGTCCGCGGCCTTCTTGGTCTTGGTGGGCACCTGCGCGGCGACGTCGGCCTCGGTGATGGCGGCGCCGACGGAGACAGCGCGCTCAAGGACGGAGACCACGCGCCAGCGCTTGAGGCGGCTGATGGGGCGGGTTTCCATGATCTCGACTCTGTCGCCGATGTTGGCTTCGTTTTTCTCGTCGTGGACGTGCACGACGGTTTTCCGGTTGATGACTTTCTGGTAGCGCGGGTGCGGCGCCTTGAAGGGGACGGTGACCTTGATGGACTTGTCACCGGAGCGGCTGGTGACGAAGCCGACGAGGTCTTTGCGTTTGTTGCGTGTCGTGGTGGACATGGCGTGCGGTGTTTAAATGTTGGGCGCGGTGATCTCAGGCGGCCTTGGCGGCGGCCCTGGATTTTTCGGCGCGGATGGTTTCCATGCGCGCGACGTCCTTGCGGATGGCGCGGAGGGTGTGGGTTTTCTCGACCTGGCCGGTTTGTTTGCGAAGGCGGAGCTGGATGAGCTGCTCGCGGGCTTCGCGGATCTTGGTGTCGAGTTCGGTGACGGAGAGGTCGCGGGTTTCTTTTGCGGTCATGGTGTGGCGTCCTTGCGGGTTGCTGGTTTAGGCGGCGACGCCTTCGCGCATGATGAAGCGGCAGCGGAAGGGCAGCTTGGCGTCGGCGAGGCGGAAGGCGTCCTTGGCGATGGACGCGGACACGCCGGCGAGTTCGAAGAGGACGGCGCCAGGCTTGATGACGGCGACGTAGAATTCGACCGGGCCCTTGCCCTGGCCTTGGCGGACCTCGGCGGGTTTCTTGGTGATGGGCTTGTGGGGGAAGATGCGAATCCAGAGTTTGCCCTTGCGCTTGAGGTGGCGCGTGATGGCGACACGGGCGGCCTCGATCTGGCGGCCGGTCATGTTGCCACGGGTGAGGGACTGGATGGCGAAATCGCCGAATGCGATGGTGTTTCCGCCTTTGGCATTACCCTTGCGGGAGCCTTTTTGTGCTTTGCGGTATTTGGTGCGTGCGGGTGCGAGAGCCATGGTGGGTGTCTCCTATTGGTTGGCCGGGCGGCGGGTTAGTTGGTTTCGGCGTCTTTTTTGCAGATCCAGCATTTCACGCCGATTTTGCCGTAGACGGTCTGGGCCTCGGAGAAGCCGTAGTCGATGTTTTCGCGGAGGGTGTGAAGCGGCACGCGGCCTTTGCGCTGCCATTCGCGACGGGCGATGTCGGCGCCGCCGAGGCGGCCGGAACACTGGATGCGGATGCCTTCGACGCCAAGGGTCATGGCGATCTCGACGGCCTTTTTCATGGCGCGGCGGAAGGCGATGCGGCGTTCGAGCTGGAGGGCGACATTCTCGGCGACAAGCTGGGCCTCGGTCTCGGGCTTCTTGACTTCCTGGATGTCGAGGAGGATTTCCTTGCCGGTGAGCTTGGCGAGGTCGTCCTTGATTTTGTCGATTTCCTGTCCCTTGCGGCCGATGACGATGCCGGGGCGGGCGGTGTAGATTTTGACGCGGACGCGATTGGAGGCGCGCTCGATGAAGATGCGCGGCACGGAGGCCTGCTTGAGCTTCTCCATGAGTTTCTCACGGATGAGCTGGTCCTCGGCGAGGAGTTTGGCGAAGTCGCGCTTGTTGGCATACCAGCGGGATTGCCAGGCGCGGGTGACGGCGAGGCGGAAACCGACGGGATTGGTCTTTTGGCCCATGGTGGTAAATTAGTTGTTGCCGTCGGCGAGGACGATGCGGATGTGGGACATTTTCTTCCGGCGCGGGGCGGCGGAACCTTTGGCGGCGGCCTTGAAGCGCTTGAGGACGGGGCCGTTTTCGATGACGGCGGTCTTCACGACGAGCGAGTCGGCGGAGAGGTTGGCGTTGTTCTCGGCGTTCGCGATGGCGGACTTGAGCGTCTTCGCGATGAGGCGCGCGGATTTGCGCGGGATGATGCCGAGGAGGTCGACCGCCTCGGGGGCTTTGCGTCCCTGGATGGTGCGGGCGACTTCGCGCATTTTCTTGGGCGACATGCGCGCGTAACGGGTGATGGCTTGTACTTCCATGTTGATGAGGATTCCGGCTGGCGGCGATAGCAGGGCGGCGCGGGAGCACCGTCCCCTACCCTTTTGGTTTCGGTTGATTGGTGGGTGCTGGATTAGATTTCCTTGCGGGTCATGCCGCCGTGCGCCTTGAAGACGCGGGTGGGGGCGAACTCGCCGAGTTTGTGGCCGACCATGTTTTCCGTGACATAAACGGCGACAAAGGCCTTGCCGTTATGGACATTGAAGGTGTGGCCGATGAAATCGGGCGTGATGGTCGAGCGGCGGGACCAAGTTTGGATGGGTTTCTTGGCGTTGGTTTTGACCGCCTTCTCGATTTTTTCGAGCAGGTGGTAATCGACGAAGAAGCCTTTTTTGATGGAGCGTGCCATGGTGCGTGTCCGTTAAGTGGTTATTTCTTGCCGCGCGGCGGGCGTCCGTTGTGGCGGGTGAGGATGAGGCTGTTCGAGGGCTTGGCGCGACGGCGGGTCGGGAAGCCTTTGGCGAGCTGGCCCCAGGGGGACATGAGGTGCTGGCGGCCGCCGCCGCCCTTGGACTTGCCCTGGCCGCCGCCGTTGGGATGGTCGACCGGGTTCATGGCCATGCCGCGGACGCGGGGGCGTTTGCCGAGCCAGCGACTGCGTCCGGCCTTGCCGAGCGAGCGCTGGTTGTGCTCGAGGTTGCCGACTTCGCCGATGGTGGCGCGGCACTTCGGGTTCACGAGGCGGATTTCGCCGGAGGGGAGCTTGATCTGGGCGAAGCCGCCGTCGATGGCGACGAGTTCGATCGCCGCTCCGGCCCCGCGGGCGAGCTGGGCTCCGCGTCCGGGGAGGAGTTCCACGCAGTGGAGCTTGGTCGCGGGCGGGATGATTTCGAGCGGGAAGTTGTTGCCGACCACGAAGTCGTTCAGCGTGGCTTTTTGCGAGGCGACGATCTTGGCGCCGACCGCGAGGCCTTGGGGGGCGATGATGTAGCTTTTGTCGCCGTTGTCATACTGGACGAGGGCGATGTTGGCCGAGCGGTTCGGATCATACTCGATGGCGAGCACGGTGGCGGGCACGTCGAGGAGGGCGCGGCGGAAGTCGATGACGCGGTAGAGCTTTTTGTGCCCGCCGCCGCGACGGCGGGAGGTGATGCGTCCGTAGCAGTTGCGTCCGCCAGTCCGTTTCTTGGACGTGGTGAGGGCGCGCTCGGGGCGTTTCTTGGCGAGTTCCGGCTGGCTGTTCTTGGTGGTGAACCGCTGGGACGGCGTCAGAGGACGAGAATGTTTGAGTGCCATGGTGGTGTGTCTCCGGGGAGGGCGGATGTTTTAGAGGAGTTCGATCTTGTCGCCCTTCTTGAGGGTGACGATCGCCTTCTTGTAGTCGGAGGTGACGCTGGGGCGTCCGGTGCGGCTGCGTTTGTTTTTGCCGCGGTAGTTCTGGATGTTCACGCGGGTGACGGTGACCTTGAAGGCTTTCTCAACGGCGTCGGCAATCGAGTGCTTGGTCGCGTCGGTGTGAACCTGGAAGGTGTATTGTCCGTAGTCCGACGAGAGTTTGTTGGACTTTTCCGTGAGGCGGACGTGTTTGAGGATGTGGGCAGAGTTCATTGATTGCCTCCCTTTGCACGGGCGATGATTTGCTCGAGGGCCGCCGTGGATACGATGATTTTGCCGTATTTGGCGAGGTCGAGGGTGTTGAGTTTCGAGGCTTCCTGCATGGCGACGCGGGCGATGTTGCGCGCGGCGCGGGCGGTCTCGAGAGTGAAGGTGGAATCGACGACGAGCACTTTGCCCTTGGGGGCGATGCGTCCGATGACCTGGTTGATGGCCTTGGTCTTGGCGGCGGGCGCGTCGAATTTCTCGATGACGTCGATCTCGCCGGCGCTGGCGCGGTCGAAGAGGGCGCGGCTGAAGGCAAGGGCTTTGACCTTGGCGTTGATTTTCTTGGAATAATCGCGGGGCTTCGGGCCGAAGACGACGCCGCCGCCGGTCCAGATGGGGGAGCGGCGCTCGCCGGCGCGGGCGCGGCCGGTGCCTTTCTGGCGGAAGGGTTTCTTGTTGCTTCCGGCGACCTCGCCGCGGGTCTTGGTGGAGTGCGTGCCGAGACGGTTGTTGGCATTGATGGCAACGATGACTTCCTTGACCGCTTGAAGACCTTTGTCGTCTTCAAAGACAGGGATGCCGTCAAATTCCTGCTCGCGCGAGGTGTTGCCGTCGGATGTGAAAACTTTGAGTTTCATGGCTGGCTAATTGTCCTTCCGTGTTAGGCTTGCTTGGGCTGGCCCTTGGTGGCGGTGCGGACGATGACGTCGTCTCCGTTCGCGCCGGGGATGGCGCCTTTCACGAGAAGAAGGTTCTTCTCGGGCAGAATTTTCACGACGCTGAGGTTTTGCACGGTGCGGCGGACGCCGCCCATGTGACCGGGCATCTTCTGGTTCTTCCACACGCGGCCGGGGGTCTGGCGCATGCCGACCGAGCCGATGCGGCGGTGGAACATGGAGCCGTGCGCGGCGGGACCGCCGGCGGTCTTGAAGCGGAACTGGACGCCTTGGAAGCCTTTGCCCTTGGTGATGCCGATGACGTCGATGGTCTCGCCTTCCTTGAAGGTTTCGACGGTGAGGACGTCGCCGACTTTGAGCGCGGGGGCCTCGTCGAGGCGGATTTCGCTGAGCAC
The DNA here is from genome assembly GCF_038725785.1 of Termitidicoccus mucosus. GTDB lineage: Bacteria > Verrucomicrobiota > Verrucomicrobiia > Opitutales > Opitutaceae > Termitidicoccus > Termitidicoccus mucosus. The sequence goes on along the minus strand of NZ_CP109796.1, from coordinate 5,267,636 downwards.
GCGGGGCGTCTCGTCGAGTCCGGCCTTCTTCGCGTGGTTTTGTTCGGCCTTGGGCGTGTTCTTGGCCTTTTTCGTGGAGAAGCCGATTTGGACGGCGTTGTAGCCGTCGGTCTCGACTGTCTTGACTTGGACAACCGGGCAGGGGCCGGCTTCCACGACGGTGACGGGGATCAGGACGTTTTGGGCGTCGTAGACCTGCGTCATTCCGAGTTTTTTGCCTAGGAGCGTAGATGTCATGGGCTAAGTGGTAGGTGGAGGATTCCGTTTAGAACCTACATTAGCGGAAAACCCAGCGGTGCGCGGGGCGCACATGGGCAACTGCTATGTATGTCAGAAAAGTTTTTCCGGGCGGGTGGATCAGACGTTGATGGTGATATCGACGCCGGAGGGAAGGTTGAGTTTCTTGAGCTCGTCCACGGTTTGCGCGGTGGGCTCGATGATGTCGATGAGGCGCTTGTGCGTGCGGGACTCGAACTGCTCCATGGATTTTTTGTCCACGTGCGGCGAGCGGTTGACCGAGAGTTTCTCGATGCGGGTCGGGAGCGGAATCGGACCGGAGACGCGGGCGCCGGAGCGCTTGGCGGTCTCGACGATTTCGAGGGCCGACTGGTCGATCACACGGTAATCGAAGCCCTGGAGTTTGATGCGAATGCGTTGGCCTTTCATGGCGGGTGAAGTGGTGCGTTGTCGGTTAGGTGCGGGCGGGCGCCTTGGAGGCGGTCTCGACGATCTTCTGGAGAATCGAGTTCGGAACCTGCTCGAAGTGCGAGGGGGTGATGGAGGCGCTGGCGCGTCCCTTCGAGAGCGAGCGGATGTCGGTGACATAGCCGAAGAGCATTTCGAGGGGGACGTTCGCGTTGACGATGGCGGCGTTGTTCTTGTTCTCGATGCCCTGGATGGTGCCGCGGCGGCGGTTGATGTCGCCCATGAGGTCGCCTTGGTAATCCTCGGGCGTGGTGACTTCCACGGCCATGATGGGTTCGAGGAGGATGGGGCTGGCCTTCTTCATGGCTTCCTTGAAGCCGAAGATGCCGGCCATCTTGAAGGCGAGTTCCGAAGAGTCCACTTCGTGGAACGAGCCGTCCACGATGCGGGCGATGACATCCACGACGGGGTAGCCGGCGACGACGCCGTTGTTGCAGGCTTCCATGATGCCGTCGGTGGTGGGCTTGATGAATTCCTTCGGGATGACGCCGCCGACGATTTCGTTGATGACCTCGATGCCCTTGCCTTTTTCATTGGGCTCGATCTTGATCACGCAATGGCCGTATTGGCCCTTGCCGCCGGACTGGCGGATGAATTTGCCCTCGCCCTCGGCGGGAGCGAGGATGGTTTCGCGATAGGCGATTTGTGGCTTGCCGACCGTGGCCTCGACCTTGAATTCGCGCTTCATGCGATCGACGATGATGTCGAGGTGAAGCTCGCCCATGCCGGAAAGGATGGTCTGGCCGGTGTCGGAGTCAGTCTTGACCTTGAGGGTCGGGTCTTCCGCGACGAGACGCTGGAGCGCGATGCCCATTTTCTCCTGGTCGCCCTTCGAGTTCGGCTCGACGGACATGGAGATGACGGGCTCGGGGAAGGACGGCGGCTCGAGGCGCACGTCGTAGTCCTCGTTGCAAAGCGTGTCGCCGGTGATGACTTCCTTGACGCCGACCAGCGCGCAGATGTCGCCGGAATAGGCCACGTCGATTTCCTCGCGGTCGTTGGCGCGCATGCGGACGAGGCGGGAGACGCGCTCGGAGCGGCGGGTGCGGGGATTGTAAAGCGAGGTGCCTTTGCGGAGCGCGCCGGTATAGACACGGAAGAAGACGAGGCGGCCGACGAAGGGGTCGGTCCAGAGCTTGAAGGCGAGGCCGGCGACCTTGGCATTGTCGTCCACGACGACGGAGACTTCCTTGCCGTCGCTGTCCTGGCCCTTGATGGTGGCGACTTCGAGCGGGTTGGGCAGGTAGTTGACCACGCAGTCGAGCAGGCGCTGCACGCCTTTGTTCTTCAGGGCGGAGCCGGGAATGGTGCCGACGAATTTCAGGGAAATGGTGGCCTTGCGGACGCCGAGCATCAGCTCGTCCACGGTAATTTCCTCGCCGCCGAGGTATTTCTCAGCGACCACGTCGTCGAAGTCTGACACGGCCTCGATGAGTTTTTCGCGGTATTCGCGGGCCTGTTCCTTCAACTCGTCGGGGATTTCGTGCGTGGTCGGATGCAGGCCGAGCGGATCGTCCTTGCCGCCATCGTCCTCGAAGTGGTAGGCGACGTTCTGAACCAGGTCGATCACACCGGAAAAGCTCTCTTCCTTGCCGATGGGCAGGAAAAGCGGGTGGGCATTTGCTCCGAGCTTCTCGCGCATTTCGCGCACGGCGCGGAAGAAGTCGGCGCCGACGCGGTCCATCTTGTTGACGAAGGCGACGCGGGGCACGCCGTATTTGTTGGCCTGGCGCCAGACGGTCTCGGACTGCGGCTGCACGCCGGCGACGGCGCAGAAGACGGCGACGGCGCCGTCGAGCACGCGCATGGAGCGCTCCACCTCGGCGGTGAAATCCACGTGGCCGGGGGTGTCGATGACGTTGATGTGCGTGCGAATGCCCTTCCACGGGCCCCAGGAGGCATCCCAGGCGCAGGAGATGGCGGCGGCGGTGATGGTGATGCCGCGCTCGCGCTCCTGCTCCATCCAGTCGGTGACGGCGGTGCCTTCATGCACTTCGCCGATTTTGTGAATGGAGCCGGAATAGAAAAGAATGCGCTCGGAAGTGGTGGTCTTGCCGGCGTCGATGTGCGCGGCGATGCCGATGTTGCGCGTCCATTCGAGGGGCGCGCCACGGTCCTTGGCGTTGACCGGGGAGGTCTTGGACTTCTCCGTGACAACAATGATCTTGGTGGAATTTTCGATGGAGGAGGACATGTGCGGTGTGTGGTGCGGCAGGCGCGGGCAGTGGTTGCGGGCGGATTACCAGCGGAGGTGGGCGAAGGCGCGGTTGGCCTGGGCCATCTTGTGTGTGTCTTCCTTCTTTTTGACGACAGAGCCGGTGTTGTTGTAGGCGTCCACGATTTCACTCGCGAGCGCGTCCTTCATCGGGGTGCCCTTGCGCGAGGCGGCCGCGGCGGCGATCCAGCGGAGGGCGAGGCTTTCCTGGCGTTCGTAGGAAATTTCAACCGGCACCTGGTAGGTCGCGCCACCGACGCGGCGGCTCTTGACCTCAAGGCGGGGTCGGGCGTTCTCAAGCGCACCGATGAGCAGGTCAACCGGGTCGCCCTTCTCGAGCTTGGCCGAGACTTTCTCGAACGCGCCGTAAACGATGCGCTGGGCGAGGTTCTTCTTGCCGCTCTTCATGATGACGTTGACCAGATGGGCAACGAGGGGGCTGTTGTAGCGGATGTCAGAAACGACTTGGCGTTTCGTGGCTCTGTGACGGCGTGACATGACGGGAAAGGTGCTTGGTTAACGTTGACGGAATGAATGGTTACTTGGCGGCCTTCGGGCGCTTGACGCCGTATTTGGAGCGGCTGCGGCGGCGTTTTTCGACGCCCGTGGCGTCGAGCGTGCCGCGCACAATGTGATAGCGCACGCCGGGAAGGTCTTTCACACGGCCGCCGCGCACGAGCACGATGGAGTGCTCCTGGAGGTTGTGCCCCTCGTCGGGGATGTAGGAGATGACTTCGTTGCCGTTGGTCAGGCGGACCTTCGCCACCTTGCGGATGGCGGAGTTCGGCTTCTTGGGCGTGCGGGTCATGACCTGCACGCAGACGCCGCGACGGAAAGGATTGCCGCTCAAGGCCGGTGACTTGGACTTGGTGCGGATGATGCGGCGCCCTTTGCGCACGAGTTGGTTGATGGTCGGCATAACGAATATGAAAGTGGTCGGAAAATGAGGAAAAGGAGCGGACGCTACCATTCGCCGGAACCTCGGCAAGCGTTTTTTCGCAAAAAAATGCAGCCCGGGAATTTCGCTCGTGAGTTACGATATCCCGGAATCGAAATGCCGCGTCACCGCACAGCTACGTGATCCGGTGGCGCAAGAAGTGGTTCCTGCAAAAAAGTAGGACGGCCAGCACAACAGCCGCCACGATCCGCCGCAAGGGGAAAATGAGCGCCCCGCTTCGCTTCCGTCAGCGCGCGAAGACCGCCGGGGCGGGCGCGGGCGTCCACGCCGGGTCGAGCACCTGCTGGATCGCCCCCGCCGGACAGGCATAACCGTACACCCGGCCCGATTTGACCTTGAGCGTGCCCAGGTGCATCCCCACCACGCGGCCCTGCGCCGACAATACCGGGGCGCCCGCCGCTCCGCTCAGGTCCGCCTTGTCGTTCTCGCACAGATAGCGAAGCTCGTTGGGCGCCGCCGACACGATGTGGCCGGGCTCGATCCCGGTGACTTGCGTGCCGGCGTATTTGAGCAGTATCCACACCCGGTCCCCGGCCAGCGCCGGCGCGGGGTCCAGTTGCAAGGCCGGTTGCAGCCCCGCCTCGGGCGGCAGCGCAAACAGCGCGAGGTCGCGCTCCGAGCCCCGCTGGTCGGAGGGCCGCGCATCCTCGATGAACACGTAGGGCCGGGCCAGCACCACCACGCGGGGATCGGTGCAGGACACGCCGGCCAGCGCCATGACGAGGCGGGAGATGTCCATGGGCTTCATCTGCGCATCGAGCCCGCCGGCCGGGCCAAGCAGCGAATGGCTCGTCACCAGATAGTGGAGATTGGTCCGCGGGTCGCGCAGGCGGAACGCGGTGCCCGCGCTGAGCGGGAAATCGGGGGTGAGAAAGGTGGGGCGGAAAAGCACGTTGGGCGGCACCTGGGGTGTCGCGATTGCGGCCGGTGGCGCGGGTTCGTTTGATGCGTCCGCGGAGAGCCGCGGCGGCAGGGTCGGCAGCAAAGCGGGGACAAACAAGCACAGGACGGCGCAACGCATGGGGGATAAGCCGAAAAATTCACCGCGGAGCCGCGAAAGATGCGAAGGGCGGAAAAACCAAACCTCGAAACTCGATTCGGTCGCCTTTCAAAAAGGTTCGGGTTTATTGAACAGAAGGTAACAAAGGAAACAAAGAAACTTTTCTATTATGGGTTCTCTTCGTTCCCTCCGTTTCCTTTTGTTAAGAATAGCGGTTTGGATTTTTTAGACAGAATGGACAGAATTAATAAAAATGGACAGAATTAATAAATTCCGTTCATTCCATTTCATTCCGTTTATTCTGTCTAAAATATTGGTTCGGTTTTATTAAACAGAAGGCGACAAAGGGAAACGAAGAATACTTTATATATTGTTTTCTTGGCGTCCTTCGTTGCCTTCTGTTCAAAACAAACCCTTGCCGTCACCAGTGCAGGCCGGCGCCGACGAAGCCCCAGAGTTTGTTGGTGGCGTCGCGGCCGGCCATCTGGCCGTGGGCCCGGCCGTATTGGAGGCCGCCGGTGGCGGAAAGCAGCTTGCTGAAACGGACGGTGACGCTGGCGGCGGCGCCATGGTAGGTCCACTCGTCCTTCACATTCGGACCGGGAAGGTCGGGCAGGAAATTGTCCGAGTGGGAATTGCCGAGGTGCGCGCTGAAATCCGCCGTCGCCAGATAACGGTCCAGCTTGAAGGGCAGGCTGTATCCGGTCGCAACCTCGAAGGTGCGGGTCTCAAGCCGCATGTCGTAATAAGCGCGACCGGAAACGGTCCAGCCGGGCAACACTTCGCGGCTCGCGCCGAGGGTGAGTTCGTAGGAGTAGCCGGTTTCCTCGTTTTCAGCCTCCGGGTAGAGGTAGGCGACCAGGCCGCCGTCGAACTGGATGCCGTAAAGGCGGTGGCGGTAGCCGCCGAAGAGATCGAGTTCGTTGTTGTAGTCGTCGTGGAAGGGCTGGTTGAACCAGCCGCCGGCGTAGAAGCCGTTGCCTACGGGTTCGTAGCCGACGGCGGCCTGCAAGGATTGGCGGGATTGCTGGACGCCGCGAAACAGGTGTTTGCCGGCGTAGCGGATTTCGGCGGAGCCGGTCCACCTGGCGGCGGTCTGCTCCGGCTGGATCTCCTGCTGCGCGCCGAGCGCGAGGGAAGCGAGGGCGCCCATGACGAGCGACCCTGTGATTCTTGTAATTTTCATGATGTGTCTGATTTTTTGGGAAGTGGGGGAATTACGAATTGGAGTCACCGCGCACGGCGGAGCCGCGCCGTACTCATCCAATTCGTAACTGATGGGACGCGTCCCGTAGGGCCTGACCTTGCGTCAGGCCGCGAATGCGTGGGCGGTGCCGGAATCGGCGAACGCGGCGCGACGCAAGGTCGCGCCCTACAAAATCCCGCCTGCCGCGTAACATCAGTTTGTAATTCGTCATTCGTAATTTTCCGCTTACCAGCTGTAGTTCACGCCGCCGCGGAGGATGACTTCCTTGAACTGGTGACTGGTGGCCATCTCGGCGTTGACGGAGACGTTTTGGTTGAGGCGCTCGGCGTAGCCGCCGGCGAGGCCGGTCTGGTCGTCGTAGTAGGCGATGCCGAGCTTGACGGCGCGGCGGTGGCCGGGGGCGATTTGCGGGGTTTGCAGGGCGGCCGCCATGGCGATGCCGCGTTGCAGTTTCTGGATGGCCGCCGCGTGCCGCTGGAACTGGAGGGTCTGGCCGTTTTCCACCGCCTGCACGCGTTCCTCGATGCCGTCGATGCGGGTGTTCAGTTCGGCCTTGGCCGCGTTGACGGCGGTGTCGATGCGGGCCTGCACCGCGTTTTTGCCGATGACTTCGTCGCCGTTGACGAGCAGCCTGCTGCCGTTGGTGACGTCGATGTCGATGGCGTTGCCGCCGGTGTCCCGCGCCGAGAGCTGCTGGCGGGTGACAATCGCGCCGTCAACATTGACGGCGACCTCGGCGGTGACGAGGGAATGGCCGCCGATGTGGATGTCGGTGATGGCGTCGCCGCGGGCGTCGAGGACGAGGCTGCCGCCGCCGTCCGTGCGGGTTTCGGAACGGATCAGGGCCGCGCGGTCCGCGATCTCCTGGTCGATCTTGTCATCGAGCGCCGTGATGTCGCCGTCGTGTTGCTGGGCGAGGTTGTCGATGCGGGTGTTGAGGTTGGCGTCCACCGCGGTGATGGCGTCGGCCACGTTGGTGTAGGCGACGGGGCCGTTTTCGCTGGCGATGTTGACGCTCCAGCCGCTGATGGCGCCGTCGGCGCCGAGCGTGGCGCCGCCGCCGAGAATGCCGGCGGCGCTGGAACCGGCGTTGTAGAGCTGGCCGGTGGTGGCGGCGTGGCTGTCGCTGCCGTCGGTGAGGGCCGAGGCGGCGATCTGGTCGATGGTGCGGTTGCCGACGGCGACGCTGTTGGCCGCGTCCGTCGTGGTGCCGGCGCCGAGCGCCACGGAGTTGGCGTGGAGGGCGGTGGCGCCCGAGCCGACGGCGACGCCGTCCGCCGCCTGGTCGCTGACGCGCGCGCCGGAGCCGAGGGCCACGGCGTTGCTGCCGTTGGCGATGGCGCCGCTGCCGATGGCCATCGCGTCGGAAGCGCCGGCGCCGATGGAGGCGGCTTGATTGCCGGTGGAGAAGGCGACCGACTTGTTGGCCTCGGCCACGGCATCGGTGACGATGTCGGTGGCAATCTCGGTGGCGATGGTCTTGGCGCTGGCGATGTTCACGGCCTTGGTCTGGTCCGTGTCGCTGGAGGAAACATCGGCGAGGTTGGTGATGGTGGTGCCGACGCGCAGGCTGATCGTCGGATCGCTGCCGTTGACATACTTCACGGCCGTGGTGTCGAGCGCGTCGAGATCGACCTGGAGGCCGTCGATGCGCGCGCCGAGCGCCGTGGTCGCGGTGATGAGGGTGTTGTTCAGCGAGGCCACCTCGGTGTCGATGCGCCCATTCAACGCGGTGCTGGCGCTGGCGATGGTCGTGTTCAGCGTGCCGACTTCGGTGGTGATGCGCGTGTCGAGCGCGGCGGTGGTCGCGCTGACGGTGCTGTTGAGGGCGGCGACCTCGGTATCGATGCGTGTGCTCAACGCGGTGGTCGCGGTGGCGAGGGCGGTGCCCAGCGTGCCGATTTCGTTGGTGATGCGGGTGTCGAGAGCGGAAGTCGCCGTGGTCAGCGCCGTGCCGAGATTGTCGATGCTCGTGCCCAATGCCGTGGTGGCGCTGGTCAGCGTGGTGTTCAACGCGGTCACTTCGGTGTCGATGCGCGTGTTCAGCGCGGTGCTGGCGCTGGCGATGGTGGTGTTCAGCGTGCCGACCTCGCTGGTGATGCGGGTATCCAGCGCGGCGGTGGTCGCGCTGATGGTGCTGTTGAGGGTGCCGACCTCCGTGGTAATGCGCGTGTCAAGCGCGGCGGTCGCAGTCGTCAGCGCCGTGCCGAGATTGTCGATACGCGTGCCCAATGCCGTGGTCGCGCTGGTCAGCGCGGTGTTCAACGCGGTCACTTCGGTGCCGATGCGCGTGTTCAGCGCGGTGCTGGCGCTCGCGATGGTCGTGTTCAACGTGCCGACCTCGGTGGTGATGCGCGTATCCAACGCGGCGGTGGTCGCGCTGATGGTGCTGTTGAGCGCGGCGACCTCCGTGGTGATGCGGGTGTCGAGCGCGGTGGTCGCAGTCGTCAGCGCCGTGCCGAGATTGTCGATACGCGTGCCCAATGCCGTGGTCGCGCTGGCGATGGTCGTATTCAGCGTTCCGACTTCATTGGTAATGCGGGTGTCCAGCGCACCGGTCGCGCTGGTCAGCGCCGCGCCGAGGGTATCAATGCGCGTCCCCAACCCCGTGGTCGCACTGGTCAACGCGTTGCCGAGTGTGGCCACCTCGGTGTCGATACGCGTGTTCAACGCCGTGCTCGCGCTGGCTATCGTGGTATTCAGCGTCCCGACCTCATTGGTGATGCGCGTGTCCAGCGCATTGGTCGCAGAGGTCAATGCCGTGCCGAGGCTGTCGATACGCGTGCCAAACGCCATGGTGGCGCTGGCGATGGTGTTGTTCAGCGTGCCGACTTCATTGCTGATGCGGGTGTCGAGCGCGGCGGTGGTCGCACTGATGGTGCTGTTGAGCGCGGCGACCTCCGTGTTGATGCGGGTGTCGAGCGCGGCGGTCGCGCTGGCCAGCACATTGCCGAGGTTGTTGATGCGCCCATCCAGCACGGCGCTGGCGCTGACGATGGTGTGGCCCAGCGTGGTAGTCGCGCTGGCCAACGTCGTGTCAAGGTTGTCGATGCGCGTGCCCAGCGCCGTGGTCGCGCTGGCGAGGGCAGCGCTGTTGGCCTGAACCTGACTGCCGAGCGCGGCGATGGTGCCGCTGGTATCGGCGAACCAGGTGGAGGTTCCCTGCCTGAAGCTGCCGCTGGTGGCGTCGTAGGTTCCGGAGGCCAGTATCTCGGTGATAATCGTGTCCATATCCGCAGCGCTATCCGGACTCGTCTGCGCGCCCGCCATCTGGAAGGCCAGCAAGGCGACCAGTGCCAGAAAAACCCGGACGGGGGTTTTGCTTATGTTTGGGTGATTTTTAAGATTCATTGCATTTGTATGTTACATTTTACGATTTTTGCCATTTTTTACTGTTTCAATAGATTTATAGCTATTTAAAATAGTAAAAAGACGCACAAAATATATCCGTGATGATTACTCAACTCTTTTTTTTATGAATTCTGGGTAGGGTTGTGGCTCACATGCCGCAAAAAAGGACCCTAAAACGCCCTCAGGTAAACATAGTGCTGTCCGAGCCGCAGTTGGCGGATGTCCAGCAGATCATGGACGAACGCGGCATCCTGCACCTGAGCGATTACGTGAGGCAGGTCATCGCGCGGGACATTCGCCAGTGGAAGACGGAGCATTACACGCAATACGTCTCGGCAGACCAACTTAAGAACCCGGAATTTCTGGAATTTTTGGACTGGCGCAAGCTGAGGCAGACGGGCGGCGCCCGGCCGCCCGGGAAATCTCCGTAACCCGGCTGCGCCCGGGGTTTTCGGCGGACAAAGAGGGGGCCGATGACGCCCATGGCGGCGACAAAGGGGCATGCAAAGGAGCGCGGGCATCCTGCCCGCGGGACGGCGCTTCGCGCCGCCAAAGCCGGCAGGATGCCGGCGCTCCCAGTCGCTGCCGCGTTCGCGTTGCGCCTCCGGCGGACTTCTTTGGAAATTCATCCGGCTTTGGGGGAGGAAGAAAACCGGCGGTCCCCCGACAAGAACGGTTGCCGCCCCGCTCCCCTCGCCTCTTACATCTTCCTTCATCCGGCCATGCGTTTTCTCACCAGTCCCCTCCTGCTCTCCGCCTACCTGCTCCTCTACTGCCTCGTCGTCATGCTCATCTGGCGCTGGCGCGTCAACCGCCGGCAGGAGCGCCCGCCCTTCCCCGACAAACTCCTGCGCGCCCCCGGCGAAACCCTCCGCCGCAAGCTCGACGACTTCGACACCGCCCTCGGCGCCACTCTGCTCGGCAACGCCCTCTTCCCCGTCATCGTGCTCGCCGCGGGCTACAGCGCCGTCGCCCTCCTCCCCTCGCGTGCCTCGTGGCTCATCCCGCTCACGCTCGTCCTCGCCATCGCCGCCCTCGTCATCTGCTCGCGCCGCCTCATGCGCGTGCTCGAACAGCGCCGCAACCACTACCTCGGCTACTTCGGGGAGCGCTACGCGGGCGAATTCATCGAGCAACTCCGCGCCAGGGGCTGCCGCGTCTTCCACGACGTGCCCGCGGGCGAGAAAAATTCCCCGTTCAACATCGACCACGTCGTCGCCGGCCGCACCGGCGTGTTCGCCATCGAGACCAAGACCCGCCGCAAAGGCCGCGCAGCGCCCGGCCGCGCCGACTACAAAATCACCTTCGACGGGCACCGCATCATCTATCCCTGGGGCGCCGACGCCCACGGCCTCGCGCAGGCCCGCGACCGCGCCCTCTGGCTCGAACACCACCTGCAAACCCTCCTCGGCGCCCACCGCCTGCGCGTCACCCCCGTCCTCACATTTCCCGGCTGGCTCGTCACGCAAACCAACGCCGCCCCCCTCGAAAGCCCGGTGTGCGTGCTCAACCCGAAACAAATCCCCCAGCATATCGAAACCCAGCCCGCGAGCCTCACCGAGGCCCAGGTCGATCTCATCGCCCGCCAGCTCGAAGCCCGCTGCCGCGACGTGGAGTTTTGACCGGACCGCGCCACGCCCATGACCCTTGCCGAAAAACAGCGCCTTCTCATCGACGGCCTCGCGATCATCCCCGACGCGCAGGAACGCCTCGCCATCGCGGTCGAGCGCGCGCGTCACCTCCCTCCGCCTGCCCCCGGCGAGCGCGTGGACGCGAACCGCGTGCCCGGCTGCGTCTCCACCGTGTGGCTCATCGGCGAAATCCGCGACGGACGCCTTCGCCTCCGCGCCGACGCCGACTCGCCGCTCGTCAAGGGGCTCGTCGCGCTTCTCTGCGAACTCTACGACGACACCGATCCCGCCGAGGCCGCGGCGGTCGAGCCCGTCCTGCTCGAGGAGCTGCGTCTCACCCAAAACCTTTCCCCCACTCGCCGCAACGGCCTCGCCGCCGTCCGCGCCCGCATCCGGGAACTCGCCGCGCGCCACCGGCCTGTCTGATCCCGGGTGCCATGCAAGGGCATGCAGAGCGGGCGGGCGCCTTGGAGCATTTCAAATGGCAGCGACGAACCGGTTTTATTGAACAGAAGGAAACAAAGGAAGCGAAGAATACCTTTTATGATTATTGTTTTCTTAGTGTCCTTCGTTTCCTTCTGTTTAATTTAATGGTTTGTTTATTTTAGACAGAATGAACGGAATTTAATAGAATGAACAGAATTGGTTGTTTATTCTGTTAATTTTTTAAAATTCCGTTCATTCTGTCCAAATAAACGGCTGGTCTTTTATTGCTCACTGACACACGGAAAAGGATTTTTATTTCCGCGTCTTCCGCAGGCTTTTATCGGCCCGGTTTTGTGGTTCTTCGTTATTCATTGAACCGGAAAGCGCACGCCCTCCGAGTCGGCGATTTGCAGGGGCGCGTCCGTCTTTATATTGACATTGTCCACGGTCCAATCGCGCGCGTGGCTCACCTTGCCGCCCCGGGTCGCTTTTATATTGATATTATCAAAGGAGAAATTCTCCATGAGGGAATTCTTGTCGCCCTCCACGTCGATGGCGGTTCTGGCGCTTGTGATTTCGAAATTCGAGAGGCGGATGTCGCGGAAATGGGGCAGCCCTTTCTCCGGCGGCACCACCTCGAGCATCTTGACCCAATGCGCGGGGAGTTCCCTGCCCTCGTATTCCTTCGGCAGCGTGGAGTAGCTATACGACGGGTTCCAGTTCATCGTGGCCGAAAACGCGGTGCCCACCCGCTCCATCCTGATGTTTTTTATATAAATATCCTCGGTCGTCCCCCCGCGGTTCATGGCGGATTTCAGCCGGAAACCGGTGCTCGTCCCCCTGGCCTGCATGTCGTGCACCAGCACATGGCGTATGCCGCCCGAGGTCTCGCTCCCGCAGGTGAAAAGGCCGCCCCCCGCGCGCGACACGCAATGGCGGATGACCACGTATTCGGTCGGACGATTCACCCGCAGCCCGTCGGCGTCGCGGCCGGCCTTGAGGCAGTAGTTGTCGTCGTTGCAGTCGATGTCGCAGTTCTCGACCAGAATCCACGAGGAGGAATCGATATCGACCCCGTCCGTGCTCGGCCCGTGCCCGCCGATATTGTTCTGGATGGTGATGCCGTCGATCGTGCAATGGGAGGAGTAAAGCACATGCACGGTCCAGAAGCCCGCCTGTTGAAAAGTGATGCCCTGCAAGCTGACATCCTGCGACTCGGAAACCAGCACCGTGCGCGGCCTTTCGCAGTCGTAATCGACAATCCACCGCAACCCGCGCTCCCGGTATGCCAGGGCCATGGCGCGGTATTTTTCCCAAAACACTTTTCCCTGCGCGAAGACGATGCCCTTGCCGCTTATTTTCACCTTTTCCTGCCCGAGCACATTGATGAGGGCCGAGGGCCATTTCATCTCGATGCCGGCCACGCGGGTGTCGATCCGGGGATAATCCTCGATGCGGGTGCTGCCCAGCAGGGTGACGCCCTCCGGGATGACAAAATGCACGCCGGTCTTTATATAAATCGAGCCCGTGAGGTATTGGCCGGGGGCGAAGGTCACCACGCCGCCGCCCGCCTTGTGCGCGGTGTCAATGGCCGACTGTATGGCCGCCGTGCTCAGGGTGACCCCGTCGGCCTTCGCCCCGAAGTCAGCGACATTGAAGGCCCGTTCGGACGACGGCGCGGCGCGCGCCCCCACCTTCGAGGCCCACGGGATGTCCGCTATTTCAAAGCCGGCTTTCCCGCCGCCCGCCTCCGGCAATTTATAAACCTCCGCGCCGGCGAGGAGAAAGCAGCCGATGCCGAAATCCTCGAAATCGGGCTCCCGGTCGGGGCCGACCGGCTGGCTGTCCTTGGGCTCCTTGCCCGTGCCCTGCACATAACGCAGAAACCCGTCCCCGCGCACGCCCTCGCGCAGCAGCGCCGACCAGGCGCGGGCGATGACCGGCTCATAAACCGCGCGTTCCAGCACGCCGTGGCGCACGCCCCACGCCATCCCGGCGACAAACAGCGAGGTGCCGGTGGTTTCCTTGCCGCCGAAGTTGCCGGGATCATGCAGGCTCACATTCCAAAAACCGTCGCTCCGCTGCACCTTGCGGAGCGCCTCGCACATCACGCGGAGCATGTTCGTGTATTCCTCCCGATAGGGGGAACCGGCCGGCAGCGCGTCCAGCGTGCGGATGAGCGCCGCAACCACCCAGCCGTTGCCGCGCGCCCAGTAGCAATCCTCGCCATTGGGCTCCCGGTAGGGCGGCATGAAACTGCGGTCGCGCCACCAGAGGCCGTCCTCCGGGTTGAACAACCCGCTCCCGCCCTGGCGGAGTTTCATGTCGAGATAGAGGGCGTGCATGTAGTCGAAATACTTGGGTTCGTCCAGCAGCGCGCCGAGTTTGGCGAGCGCGGGCATGGCCATCTGCGCCGCGTCGATCCACGTCCAGTCATTGCTCCGCCCGCTCTCGATCATGAGATCGAAACTTTGCCTGATTGCCCGAATCCGCTCCGGGCGGGGATCGAGCTTGTAAAGGTCAATATAGGTTTGCCCGCAGCATTGGTTGTCGGCGTTGCGCGTGTGCGCCTCCCCGCGCAGTCCCCATTGATGCGCCTCGCCCCACCGGACCGCGTAATCGAGATGACGCGGCGACGGATCCACCGCCCACAGTTGCATCAACCCCTCGTAATACACGCCCCGCGTCCAGATGTTCGACGGACGGGTGCGATTCGGATGCACGATGGGCAGGCCCGGGTCCGGCCACTTCTTCATGAAGTAGTCATTGACGGCATGCATCGCCTTGAGGGTTTCCGCGCGCGAAGGCATGCGGACGGTTTCCTCGGCGGCATTTGTCGCCGGCAGCAGACCCGGCAGGATGATCAGCACGGTCAATACAAGGCGGGTGGGAATGGGGAAGGCACGCATCCTGGAACTACGTGGAAAAATGGCGTCCCCTTGCAAGGCCGGCAAAAATGGAACAGTCAGAATCGCCGCCGGGCATTTTTCTCGGGGCAAATAAACAAACGACGCGCTGGCGCTTGGAATCTGCGACTGATCAACTGTCAACTGATGTTACGCGGCAGGCAGGATTTTGTAGGGCCTGACCTTGTGTCAGGCCGCACACGCGAGGGAGCCCGCGCAAATAATTCGCGGCCTGACACAAGGTCAGGCCCTACACGGCGCGTAACATCAGTGATCAAACCGAAAACGCCCTACCCGGCCCGGACCGCTTCGAAGAACCCGATCCGCTCCAAGTCCGCCTTCATCGCCGCCTCCTGGGCGGAAGTGATTTGCGACAACGGCTGCCGCACCGGCCCGCAATCCAGCCCGATGAGCTTCATGATTACCTTGTTCGCCGACATCCCGCCGTATTTGCAAAATACCTCGATGAATTGTATCGACTTCAATTGCTCCCTGCGCGCCGCCGCCATGTCTCCGGCCTTGTAGGCTTTGATCACGCGATTGTAGATGGGCGCCGCGTAGTTGTAGGTGCTGCCCACCGCCCCGGTCGCGCCCATCACCAGTGCGGACAATAATATTTCATCGCGGCCGAAAAGCACATCGTAGCCGCCTTCTCCCGCCGCCAGCGCGCTGCTGAAGTCCATGATGTTTTCGTGCGTGAACTTGATCCCCCCGAAATTTGGGATGCGCTTCACCGCCAGCGGGGCGAAATCCACCATCGCGAAATTCACCCCGGTCATGGCCGGCATGTGGTAATAATAAAACGGCGTCTTCGGCGCGGCGCTCGCGATGCCCGCGCACCAATCGACCAGCCCGGACACCGAGCCGGGGCGGAAAAAGCACGGCGCAATGGCCGCGACGGCCTCGGCGCCGATCTTTTCGGCATGCGCGGCCAGCGCGCGGGAATCGACCAGGCTGTTGTGGCCGACGTGCACGATGAGTTTGAGCTTCCCGGCGGTGGCCTTGCGCCACGCCTCGGCCGCAATCATGCGCTCCTCGTTGGACATCGACGAGCCCTCGCCCGTCGTGCCGCAGACAAAGGCCCCGCTCACGCCGGTCGCCACGTAGTGGTCGGCCAGCCGTGGAATCATCGCCAGGTTCAGTGCCCCATTTGCATCAAATGGAGTAAACGGGGCCGCTACCAGCCCGGTTAAATGAAATTTGTTATTGTTCATGGAAATCAGGTTTATCGAAAAACAGGCGCATTCGCAGTTGTTATATCAATCCCGAACTATTTATAGGCTTATCAAGGTAGGGCGAGGCGTCCCGCCGAGCCGTGAACCGCCAGCGGCTCGGCGGGACGCCTCGCCCTACCTTATATTCATAATATGATATAATATTTTTTTGGAGAACATGCGGCCTGTCGCATGCGGGCGGTTCATTTGGACAGGCTGTCCTTGACATCCGTCAGCCATTCGAGGTTGAAGCGCGCGAGGGAGACGTATTTGTTGGCGTTTTCATACAGGCAGAGGATCGTGCCGTCCGGAAGCATGGCCAGGTCGGAGTAGGAACTGTGCGCCGGCTCGATCACCTTCGAGGCGGGCCACGATTGGCCTTCGTCGTAGCTGAGTTTCACCGTCAGGTTCACCCGCGCCCGGCCGCTGCCCGAGCGGTTCGGCCTCAGGTTGACGCGGCTGTCGGGATTGCAAAAGAGGATGCGGCTTTTGTCCGGGGCTCCCGAAATCCGCAGCGCGCTGCCGAAGCAAATCGGCGAATACAATTCCTTGTTCAACTCCGGCTTGGTCCAGCCCGTCGCCCCGTCCGGGCTGCGCGAAATCGCCTTGCTGTAGGCGCCGGGCTCGCCGTTGCGGATGACAAACATCACGCCGCCGTCATCCATCGGGACCGCCACGGTCTCGTTCATGTTTTTCAGCGTGTCGGGGAGAATCTCCCCGCACTGCCAGGTTTTGCCGTGGTCGTCGCTGTAGATTGACGCGGTGACCGACGGCTGGTGCGCGCGCCCGTGTCCCGAGGCGAGCGGCTGGCCGGCGGCCAGCCAGACCGGGACCACGAGCCGCCCGTTTTTCAACTGGATGCCGTGGCCGGGGCCGGGGGCGATCACCGTCCAGTCGTATTTTCCCTTGAACGCGCCGAGTTGCGGCGTGATTTCAACGGCGGGCGAAAAGGTTTTTCCGCCGTCGGTGCTTTGCATGTGATAAACGCGCGCGTAATCCACCTGATGGAGGAAATGCACCGCCTTCGTGTCGCGGTCCCAGATCAGCACGGGATTGTCCGCCACCTCCGTCCCCGCGTCGGCCAGCACCGTGACCGGCCCCCAGGTTTTTCCGCCGTCGCCGCTGCGCCTCATGATCATGTCGATGTCGGCCCAGTCTGAGACGCGGCTGCGCCTCGCGGTCACGGCGAGCACGGTGTTGTCCGGCAGGGCCAGGATGCAAGGGATGCGGATGGAAGGGTAGCCGCCTCCCGCCTCAAACAGGATTTGCTTCTCGATAAACGGATATGCGGCGCCGCAGAGCACCGGCCATAGGAACGGAAGCAAGCACAGGACGTATAATAACAGCGAGCGGCTTTTCATGGGTGGTTTCTTGTTTTGGGTTTCTCTGCGAAGGGGGCACGGTCATCGGCCAAGAATTTCGGCGAGCGGGATTTTCTGGAAAACCATGTCGGCGCCGGCGGCCTCGTAGAGAATGCCGATGGTGTTCTCGTCAACCGATGTCATGCAGGAGTAGCCGCCGCGAAGTCCCTCGCTGAGCATGATCCAGTGGCGCCCGGGCCAGGTTGCGCCGCTGTCGAAACTGGCCTTGATGGTCATTTTTTCGCGTTTGTCCTTGGAGTTCGGATTGGAGAAGAGCAGGACGCTTTTTTTCGCGCCACCGGCATCGGTGTAGTCATGGCGGAGGAGCGAGCCCATGCAACCGGGGTCAACGAGCGCGCGGCGCGAAGTGGGGTGCTCCGTCCAGGTTTTGCCGAGGTCGCGCGTGACCACAACCGCGCGCGTGCCGCGGCGGCGGGCGTTGAGCATGATGGAGCCGTCGTCGAGCTGCGCGACCTGGTTTTCGCCGGCGGCGAAGCCGGGCGCGCCGATGGCCCAGGCGGCGCCGTCGCGGCTCCAGATGATGGTGGCGAAGGCGCGGCCATTGGCGTCGCGCCCTTCGACGGGCATGACGAGCGTGCCATCGCGCAGGGTGATGCCGCGCCCGGGCGCGGGGGCGAGCAGCCACCATTTTTCGTTTTTGAGGGCGCGGGTGAGGTTGCCGGGACGCGACCATGTCTTGCCGTCGTCAACGCTCTTTGCCATGATGAATTGCGAGGTTTGTTTCACGTCGAGGCCGGGCTGGGAGCCGTTCTCGCGCCACTGGTGGTTCCAGTTGGTGGAAGAGACGGTCAGCCCCTCGATCCAATGGCCGTCGTCGTCGAGCACGCCGTGCATCCAGCAACCCGCTATATAAATATCACCGGTGCCGGTGTCCGCGAGGATGCAGGCATCGCTCACGCCGTTGAACTTTTGCGGGAGGCCGCCCCAGCGGCCCACGTCGAGAGCGACGCGCATGGGTTCCCAAGTCTGCCCGCCGTCGGTGCTGCGGCTCAGGCCGATGTCAATGTCGCCTTGCAAGTCGCGATCCTGGTTGCGGCGGGCGTCGTAAGTGGCGAGCAACGTGCCGTGCTTCGTAGTGACGAGGCCGGGGATGCGGTGGCGCATGACGCGGTCTTCGCCGCCCTGGCGGAGCGCGACACCGAGGCGCAGGCCGGGCGCGGGCATGGCGGCGCCGGCGACGCGCTTCCCGCTGATTTGCAGCCACGCGCACGAGGCGTTGACGCGGTTGAGCAGACCGGCGGACGGCTTAAGCCGGATGGAAAGCTTGAATACGCCCGAGGCGTTTTTCACCACCTGCGCCCCCTCGAACACCATTTCCCCGGGGGCGGGGGCGCGTTCGGGACCAAAGGGACGGTTTTTTTTGTCGCGACCCTCGTAAAACAGGCGGAGCGAGGCGATGTCGTCGAGGCTGGTCGTCCCGTCGAGGTTGACGGCGATTTTCTCGACCGTGCACGAGAGCACGCTGTCGATCCGGATTTCGAGCACGGTGTTGTTTTCCGCCAGTGTCAGCACCGGCGCCTCGCGGCGCGAGAAACGAGCCTCGACCTCCTTCGCGCGGACGGGCGCCGCGACAGCCAGGAGGAGCAATGACATGACAGCCAGACTGCGGGTGGGCATTGGTTTATTTTTTCACCGGGTTATATAATTTGGTCCCGCGCGCTCACCTGACCACGGGGAATTGCGAGATCCTCAGCGTGGTGCAGCCATACGGGACCAGGATGATTTCTTCTTCGGGTAGTTTCCCGGCGGAGCCGGGATTTCCGCCGGAATGGGGAATCGGGCCGGACATTTCATTATAGAGCGACCAGTGGGGAATCTCGCGCGCCCTGGCCTTGATTTGCACCGGCGCGTTTTCAAGATTCCAGAAATAACCGGCCTTTTGCCTGGAGGGATCAACCGCGACCTCGAAATGCATCGCCGTCTTTTTCCTGTCGAAATTGATGATGCCGTAGTTCCATTTGTCGGGCGAGGTCACCTCATAATACATGTCGCCAAAGCGCGGCGACTCGCCGGGCGGGAACGGTCTTTCCGTCCATTGCTCCCGCATCCGCAATGCATACACCAGCGGTCCCCGTTCCACCGCGACGGAGTTTTCATACCATGTGCTGACGGACACCTCCATGGGCAGGCTCAGCTCCACGACATCGCCGTTTTTCCACGCCCGGCGGATCACGGCGATTTCCCCGGCCCGGGCCGAGCTCTCCGGCCTGCCGTTGACCGTGAGGCCCGCCTTTTTGCACCAACCGGGAATGCGCAGGTGCAGGGGGAATGTTATTTCATCGCGCGTCCCATCCTCGATCCACACGGAAAACCGGATCTTGTCGTCCATCGGATAATAAGTATCCTCGATGATTTTTATGCGACAGCCGCCGCCCACCCTAGCGGACACCTCCGACGGTGAATAAACCAGCGCGGCCAGTCCGTTGTCCGGCGTGGCGTGCCAGAGATTCTGCGTAAGTTTCGGCCAGCCTTGGTGCATGTTCGAGGCGCAGCAGGGATATCCGGTGAGCAGGCCGAAAACAATATCGGTCGCGTCGTTGTTGACATTGAAGTTTCGCACATGCCGCGTCGCCATCACCTGGTTGGCCTGCTGGAAATACTGCTTGTGCATGAAGTCGTCCGTGACCTGCGCGGGCAGCGCGTTGAAGGCGATCCGCTCCAGATGATCGGCAAAGGCCATGTCGCCGGTGATGCCCAGCATGGTCTCCAGCGAATACATCAGCTCCACGGCCGAACAGAGTTCCGAGCCCTGCGTGGGATTGGCGCCGTGGAGAGCCTCGTCGCCGCCATACATGCCCTGCGCCTGCCCGTTGAACCGGCGGAGGTCGGCAAACGCCTTTTTCACCGCGTCGATATATTTTTTCTCGGGGTGCTGTTGATAATAGATCACGGGCTCCTTGATGCCCTGGGCGAGGTTGACGCCGTGGATGCTCCCGACCCGGGAAAGAATGTCGCCCGCGAGAAACGCGCCCGTGAAATCATATCCCTGCCGGTGCAAAAGATCGGCCAGCTCCAGCAGGAAACCGTCCCCCGTGATATTATACAACCAATACACCGCCTGAAGATTGTCGCACACCCGATACTCGGCCCAGAAGGTCCATTTTCCCAGCGGCCTTTCCGGCAGGGTTTTTAATTGATACCGGAAATATTTTGTCATGAACGCGACGACACGCGGATCGCCGGTCGCCGAATGATGTTGTTGCAGGATCTTCAGGACCACCATGCGCGGCCACCAGTCCGCGGCGTTTTTCCTTTGCAGGCCGGATTCCGGCCCGTAGTCCCTGGCCGGCCCGAAAAAGCCGTCATCCTGCTGGCTGGCCAGCGCCCACTCCACCCATGGCCGCGTTTTTGCCTTCAGCGCTTCGTCGTCCAATATATAAGCCAGCGGCAGCAGCCCGTCTATCCAATAGGGGCCGCGCTCCCACTGGTCGCCGTCGCCCCCGAGCCAGCCGTTGCGCGGGCCCATCACTTGCGGATAAAGAACGTCCATCCGGCCGGTGGCGCCCGCCTGCTGCCGCCTGAGCATCTCCAGCAGCCAGCCCCGGGCCTTGACGCTGCCCAACGGCAGTTCGACAAAAGGCTTCCTTACCAAGGGGGCGCGGTTGTTGGGATAATCGCCTTCCCCGCCGCGGCAGGCATGGCCCAGGCAAGGGCTCACCACCAGAATCAATGACAACAGCAAATATTCATGTCTCATGGCATGCAATCTCAAGGGGTTCGTCGCGGGGCGCCGGTCGCGATTTCGATGATTTCGGCGTTTTGCCCGCGAGGCGCGACCGCGAAACAGAATAATGGCAGAAGCCGGAGAAATGCGGAGATTTTGGCCATTAGAAGCTCGTGTCAAGAGCGATGGTGGTGGAACGCGGCGCCGCCCACTGGACGCGGACATTGTAGGAGGCCAGGGCGTTGAACTCATCCGTGGCGTTGGTGACGTTGATGCGGGCGGTCATGCGCACCTTGCCGACTTTGAAACGATAGGCGGCGCCGAGGTTGACGTTCAGGAAGCTCGGAACCTTGTAGGGCGGCTCCGCGCGGATTTCAGTGGTGTAGGGAATATATTGGGACAGCATGGTGTCGCGCCACTGAACCCCAAAGGTGAATTCCAATCCCTTCACCGGGCCGGAATTGAACTTGTAGGTGTTCAGGATGGAAACGGCGTGCAGGGGTGTGCGATAATGGCGTTTTTCGAGCGGCTTTCTGGTGTTGCTGTCGAGCGGGGGCTCCATGTTTATGCAATGCGTGTAGGCATAACCGCCCAAGACCTGCCAATTGCGCGTGGGATTGGCGTTGAAAGTCAGTTCGAAGCCCTTGCTGTGCAGGCCGGCGATGGTGGTGGTTCCCCATCTTTCCTGGGGCACGCCGTTTTCATCAATGTAGAAAATCAGCCCGTTTTGCGGCACGTTCTCCTGGAGGATGTCGAAGTAGCTCAGCGTGACGTGAACCCGGTTCCTGTAAACATATTTGACACCGCCTTCATACTGGGTGCCGGTCATGGATTTGAGCCTCGGTCCCTCGGGGTATTCGGTGCGGTAGTTTGGCTGGAAGGAGGCGTTGTTATTGAAATACAAAGTCCATGCCTTGTTCTCGGTGAGATGGTAAACCCAGCCGAGGCTGTGGGTGAGCGGATGCTCATAGAAAACGTCGTAACGCCTGTCCGTTACCCTCCGGTCGTTCTCGCTGGTGGAAAAACGGTTGTATACAAGGCCGCGCCGGTTCTCAATGCGCTTTATGTCAACATAACGCAGGCCGAACTGGATGAACATGCGGTTTTTGAGGAGCGACATGAGGTCGCTGAAATAATACGACGTGCTCTGGGTCGAGATGCGCTCATTGATATTGACCCTGGGCAGGTTGCTGCCGATGGACGGATCCTGCTGGGCGATGATATCGTAGCCGTCCGCATTCGATCCCGTCACCACAAACGGCTGAAGCCCGCCCGAGGTGTAAGGCACATGGCCGGGGACATGGCTGAGGATGTTGGCCGCGCCGATGCGAAGGGCGGTGGTCTCCCTGAAATTGGGATCAGTCCAGGCCCACGTCTGGGTGGCGCCATTGTAAGTGGGTCGGTTATACAAAGTCTGCAAACGGAGGGAGTCGGTGACCAAGTCTTCCCAGCCCCAGCCGATGATCACCTTGTGGTTCAGGAAGCCGGTCTTGACATCGTTCATGGCAAGCTCGGCGCGCGCCCGGTAGTTGTCGTATTTCTGATACCACTGGCGGTAATAGCGGGAAACGTAAGGCTGCCCGTCCACGATCGCGAAATACTGGGCGTCGGCCAGGGTCTCGAAGTTGTCGGTCTTTTTGTTTTCCGAATTATACAGGGCGCGGAAATAGATCTTTTTCGTGAACTCGTGGCGGTACTCGGCGTAAACGATGTTGTTGTTGTAGATGCGCCGGTCGTCCAGCTCGCACATCCAACGGCGCACGTCCACCGGGTAGCGGACGTCGTCGAGGGTGATTTCGAGCGGGTTGTTGTCGTGCAGGGCGAACTCGAGGTTGCTGCCCACGTCGCGCTCGTAGGTGCGGGTGTATTCGGCGATCAGGGTGTCGCGTTTGGTGATGTTCCACAGCAAGGCGGGCGAGAGCACCCATTGCCGCCTGGGATAACCGCGCCAGCCATCGCCGTCGCCCCACATGCCGTTGAAGCGGAAAGCCAGTTTCTTTTTGAGAATGGGGGCCTGGGTGTCCAGTTGATATCTGAAATATCCGCTGTCGGTCAGGCTCGACCTCATCCAGGTGGCATACTTGCCCTGGGGTTTTTTCGAAGTGCGGCTGATGGTGCCGCCGAAGGCCCCCTGGCCGTAGAGCACGGCGTTGGGTCCCTTGAGCACCTCGACGCGCTGGGTGTTGACGAGCGTTTGCGAACCGAAACCGCCCGCCTGCTCAAAGCCATTCAAATAATTCGCGCCGGCACCGGGCGCGGCGGCACCGCCCATGCCGCGCATGGAAAAGGAATCGCCCTCGTTGAAGGCGGTGACGGTGGGGTCGTACAGGACAACGTCGGCCACGCTTTCGGCCATGATGTCCTGCATGAATTCCTGGTTGAAAACGACGATGTTCTGCGGGATGTCGGCAATGGCGACATCCATGCGGGTGGCGCTCTCGGCGTTGGTCGAGATGTAGCCGACATCGCGATCCTCCCTTACGTCAAAGACGCCCAATTGGATGATCTCGTCGCTTTCCTTGGGGGCCGCGGCCGGCGTCACATTATTGCCCGCAGCCTGGCCGGGAAGCAAGGGCATGGCGGCGGGCAGGATGAACGCGGCGAGGCAGGCAAACAGGCCGGAGAGTTTGGCTTTCATATTAAGAAATCGGGTTTGGGTTGAGGTGTGGCGGGGACGCTTACCAGCTCCAGCGGATGATGGCGTTGAGGTTGTGGCGGACATGGTCCTTGGCGGACTCGCATTCGTAATCGAACGAGAAGACCGACGACTTGGTCACGCCGACGCGCAGGCCCGCGCCGACGACGATGCGATCACGCGAATAGACATCGCTGAGCACCTTGAAATAGTCTTCGTAAACATACATGTCGGCGAAGACGACGTTCAGTTCGGTTTGCTCGTCGTTGAGGGCGGCACGCCAGCCGGCATGGAGGGTGAGCATGGCGGGCTGTTTCCAGACGGTCTCGAAAGAATGCGTCAACTGCGCGCCGACGAGGCTTTCGAGGCGGTCTGCCTTGAAATCATCTATAAAAATCGCGCCGGGACCCTTCTCGGCATGATCCTTATAGGCGTAGCGCATATAGTGGAGCCCGGCGAAGGGCCTGACGCCGCCGTTCTCCCATGTGCGCAGCACCATGCCGGCCTCGGCGCTCGCGCCGAAGATGATGGCCCGGTAGCGTCCGGTCACGGCATCCTCGGCGCGGGTGGTGTCCGCCCTGAATGCACCGCCGGACACATCCGCCAATATGTAGAATTTTCCGAAACGGGCCGAGCCATAGGCCCCGATGTGGGGCATGATGGCGTCGGTGGTGGCATGGTTGTCGGTCTCGAGGTCGCTGTAGGAGTAGCCGGCGTGGAGACCGAGCAGGTATTTTTCGAGGTAGATTTTGTCGAAGCCGATGGCGGCGCCGTAGGTGGTGTCCTTGTAACCGATGCGCGTGGCATTGTCGTCATATTGGCCGACGCTGCCGATTCCCTTGATCCAGAAGCTGCTTCCGGGGCTGTCGCCGCCGGGCTCAAACTCGGCCAAGGGCATGAGAAAGTTTTCGGTGACGCGCGAATGGACGGTGGAGACAACGGCGCTCATGGCGTCGAGGCTTACGGCGATGTCCTTGCCGGGATTGCCGGCGCGGTTCATGTTCATGCAGATGAGGTTGTTGTCTTCATCGGCATACACGCGGAAGACGGCATTGTTGGGGCCGGCATCGACCACGAGCGTATAGGGATCGAGGACGAGACCTCCCTCGGCATGAATGAGCGTGGTGTAGCCGGAGGTGAGCCGGGAAAGAATAGCCAGCCGGGCTCCCTCCTCGATGGTGACTGTGCCGGAAGTGGCAAGCATGGTAAGGACGCCGGCAACCCGCGGACGGCTGAAGCCAAGGGCTCCTCCATCCTGCACGAGCACGTTTCTGGCGGTGATGTCCGGCACGGTCAGATGGAGGGCTCCGCCATCCGCCACGGTGACATCCGAACCGGCGCCGCCAAGCGCCCCGGCATGGGCGGCAACGAGGGTGGCGTATTGCTGGACGCGGACGGAATTCAACGTGTTGGCACCGGCCAGCGTGACGGGTCCCCGGTTGGGGTTGGAATCATTATTGGGGACGGAGACGGTCAGGGAATTGCCATTGAGCGAGCCCGCAAGGATGCCGGCCGGCGCCGGAGCGCCCGCCCCGGATTGAGAATTATATACATACAGGTTAAAGTCCCCGAAGTTAATATTATTGTTGACGGTCACGTCCCCGGCGATTGCCACCGACCTGTTGTCGGCCAGAACATTGAGCGCCCCGCGCCCCAGCGACTGGTCGTGATACAATGCCAGGCCGCCATCCGCGAGATCGGTGGCTTCGTGGGTATTGGCCCCGGCCAGAATCAATGTGCTGTTCCCGGTTTTCACCAGCCTGCCGCCGGTGATATTCCCGTTGAGGCGAACGTGTCCGTTGACCGTCGAGATCGCCGCCGCGCCCTCGATTGCGATTTCATTATCCATCTCCTGGACCGCGGAACTGTCGATGGCGCCAGTGCCCCTGACGCGCAGAGTCGTGGCCATACCCAACGCGAGAACCCCGCCGGAGGTTCTCAATTGGCCGCCGCGCTGGATTTCGATCTCCCCGCCGCGCAATTCGACGCCGTCCTTGAAATCATTTATCCCGTCGTTGTTGAACACCAAAGTGCCGGAGCCGGTTTTGACGAGTTTGCCCAAGCCGCCGGTCTGGACGGCATTCTCGGCTTCCACCCAATCCTGCCAGGCGGAGGCGATGATGCCGCCAGTGCCGTTGAACGTGAGAATGCCGGAGCCCGCCACCTCCATGTTGGACACGGGCAGGCTGCCCTCCAGCGTGACGGTGCCGCCGGCACCGGCGAACTGCACCGTGTCGGCCGCGGAATATTGCGTGATGGAGGCGTTGTTCAGCGCCTCCCAGTTGTGCTCCGCGTCATTCCATGTCGCGCCGGCGGAGCCCGTCCATTTCATGGCGCGCGCGGTGTCGGTGACAAGATTCACCACGAGGTCATCGGTGTAGCCGCCGTCGCGCACGATGGCCTGGCGTCCGCTGCCGGAAACGACCAGGCCGTTGATGGCGTAGCGCAAGGTGTTTTCCCCGTTGGCGGTGAGGGCGCCGTAATTGTTGCCGAGGCGATACACGCCCGACTTGAAGGATTGCAGGTTGATGGTGTTGGTGCCGGAGGTGACAAGCGTGCCCGTGACGTTGAGCTTGGCGGCGTGCGTGCCGCCGAAGGCGGCATACGAAATGGTCGCGTCGGTCAGGGAAAGGGTGCCGGTGATGGTCAGGCCGCTTGTCTGGCGGTCACTCAAGCCGACCTGGAGGGTGGAGCCGGCGGTGGCGTTCACGACGGTCGGGCCGGCGTCGGGAGCGGTGGTGTTGCTGGTCGAATATATCCATGTGGCCAGCGTGCCCGCGCCGCCGAAAACCGCGCCGGACTCCACTGTGGTAATGCCGCCATACTGGGCCTCGTCATTGCCCAGCAGCAGGCGACCGGCGGCCACGGTGGTGGAGCCCCGCCAGTAAGAGTTGTCGGCGTTGAGAATGAGGTCGCCTTCGCCTGACTTCAGGATTCGGGACCCGGCATTGTTGGCGACAAGGGTATCGTAAGCCCGGCTGGCAGCGTCGGCGGCGCCGATGGTCAGGCTAACGCCAGCGGCAATGTCAAACTCGGTCAGGCTGGCCCCGTTGACGAAAAGGAACCCGCCGCCCCTGGCCAACGCGGTGAATGCCGGCGTGTTGTCGACCACCTGGGGGTCGTTCATCGTGATCGCCGGATCCGGTTGGTTCACGCTGTTGAGGTTGCCCGCAAAATTGCCCGTATAGAAATAACTGTTGGTGCCGCCGCTCTCCGTCATTTTGAAAAGCACTGTCCCGGACGATTGATTGCTATACACGGCCCCCCCGCGAAATCCCGCCCAGTTATTGGTGAAGGTCACATTATTAAAAATGGCCGTCGCCCCGTTGGCGGCCACGGCAATCGCCCCCGCGTAACTCCTGGCGCGGTTGGAATCCACCACCACATCAGTCAGCGATACGTAGGAGGTCGCGGCATACGAACTGATGGCGCCGGTGTGGTCGCCGGCGGCAAACGTGTTATAAATGCCGCCGCCCTCCATGATGAACGTGCCGGAGACGCGCGAGAGGCCGGTGTTGCCGAAGCCGCCGTTGTTTTCGAAAATCACATCCTTCAGATAGACGGAAGCCGTGGCTTGTTGCGCATGAATGACACCGCTCACGCCATCGCCATTATCATCCGGATCGGGAATGGGGGTTTTCCCGCCGCGGTTGTTTCTGAAGATGCCGTTGGTGATGCTCAGGGTTGAGCCCGCGCCCATGGTGAAAACGCCGCCGATGCCCTGCGACTGGATGTTTTCAAAAACCGTCAGCCCGGTTTGGTTCAATGGCCTGTAAGTCAGCGAATTTCCAACTATCGACATGAATCCGGGGGCGGACGCATAGGGACCGAATCGGGTGTGGGTGATGGTGACGCCGTCGGCGATTTCATACAGGTTGTCACCAATATTCACCAACGGGGCGGCCCCCTCGCCGATCAGCACCCTGGTGTCCTCGGTGATCACATCGGCCCTTGCGGGCGGGAGCAAGGCGGTGCTGGCAAGGGCGGCGGAGAGGAGTTGGGCGGCCAGCCGGGCTGGCGCGGGAAGGAAGAGGAATTTCATGGCAGTGTCTTGTTTTTGTTATTGGTCAAAGGGCGAAACGCACGGAGACAGGAATCAACGCCCGGCCCCGCGCGAGAGGACGGGGTCACCAAATAAAGCGCACGGCGGCTTCGAGTGTGTGCCGGTTGAACTCGCTCCCGAGCTCGAAGTCGTAGCCGAGGGAGAAGTCGGATTTTTCGGTGAGGCCGAAGCGCAATCCGAGTCCGATGAGGAGGCCGTTGCGGTTGTATTGGTCCACCGCGATGGCAAAGTTTTCGTCCGGCGCTCCGCCGAGGAATCGGCCGGTGGTTTTGATGGGCGAGTCCTTGAGGGACCCGCGCCAGCCGATGCGCCCGTCGATCACGCCGGGCTTCTTCCACGGCAGGGTGATCTCCTGCGTGACTTGCAGGCTGACGAGGGATTCCAAGTATTCGATGTCGAAGCCGTCAATAAGGACCGAGCCGGGACCGGTCTCGTCCTGATTGCGGTAGCGCAAGCTGGTGTAATGGAGGGCGACGGCGGGTTTGATGGCGCCCTTGTCCCAGGCGCCGAGGATGGTGCCCGCCTCGATGCTGGCGCCGTAGATGGACGTCTTGTAGGCGCCGGTGGCGTAGCCGGTTTGCTCGAAGCGGGAGGTGTCGGCGTCCATGGAGCCGAACATAAGATCGGCGGCGAGATAAACGGTCCCAAAACGAAGGGCGCCGTAGGCGCCGCCGAAAGGAAGGGTGCCTTCGTTTTCAGAGAGGCGGTCATCGGTGCGGATTCTGTTGCTCAGGCAGCCGACATAGGCCCCGGCGAGGAATTGTTCGGAGACTTTCCGGTCGAATCCCGCGACAATACCATAGGTGTCGTTGGCATATCCGGTCTTGCCGGCGTTGCTGTCGATGGTGCCGTGGACGTAGTCGGAGGGGCCGGTGTTGCCGTCATAGCTGGCGTAGGAGCCGATGCCCTTGAGCCAGAAACTGCCTGCGGGACGATCCGTGGCGAAGAGAAAGCCCTCGCTGACGCGGGAGTAGATGGCGTTGCCGGCGGCGGTCATGGCGTCGAACATGGCGGCGATGTCCTTGCCGGGATTGGCGACATAATTCAGCGCGCCGAAGCTCACCGTGCCGGCATCGGGATCGATTTTGAAATGGAGGCGCCGTTCTCGATGATGGCGGAGTCAACGGTCAGCATGGGGGAGGTGTTGACGCGCCACATGGGATTAAAGATGAGCTTGCCGCCATTTTTGACCTCGAGGGTGCCGGCGACGGTGCCCAACGGGCTGATGCCGAGCTCGCCGCCGGAGCCGATGGTGACGGCGGCGGAAACGCCGCCGAGCGCGCCGGTGGAGGAAGCGGTGATCCTGGCGCCGCTGCCGACGATGAAACGCTGGAGGGTATTCGCGCCGCCGAGCGCGAGCGTGCTGTTGGTAAACTCAACCGTATCGCCGCCGAGCGTGTTGTTCACGGCGCCGGCCGTGACGCCGCGGAACTCAAGCACGGCCGACGGGGCAATCGTGACCGCCGCCGTGCCGATCGCCCTCGCGCCGTTGGAGCCGGTGGCAAAGACACGCCCGCTGTTGATCGCGAGTCCCCCGCTGAAGGTGTTCGCGCCAGCGAGGCCGACCTCGCCGTTACCGCCCGCCACAACCGCGCCCGCGCCGCTGATGACGCCGGCGAGGACGCTGTTGCTGCTCGTGCCGGAATCAATGGCAAGGCCGTTTCCACCGATGGCGATCGCGTTGACCACGGTGAGGTTGTTGCCTTCAATCGCGAGCTTCACGTCTGCCGCGGTGACGGTGAGCGCGCCCGTGCCCAAAGCGTGGCTGTGACCGATGCCAAGCTCTCCCGCCGCCAATTCGGTGCCGCCGGTGTAGGCGCTGGAACCGGTGAGCGAAAGACGGCCCGCGCCGGTCTTGATCAATTTTCCACTTCCGGTGATGCCGCCTGAAAAGAGGCCGCCGGCGGCGGTATCGACCGTGAGGCTGCCGGTTCCCATCATGATACTGCCCGCACCGGCGAGATTTTTCACGGTCTGCGCGAAACCGTCCATGTCGAAGACCGCGCCGGCCTTCACCTCCACGCCGCTGCTGGTGGCGATCACGTTGGCCGCGCCGGCCCTGAGGGTGCCGCTGGAAAGGGTGGTGGCGCCGGTGTAATCGTTGCCGGCATTGGTCAGCGTGACGGCGGCGCTGCCGGTCGCCCGGATATCGAGCCCGCCCGGGCCGGTGATCTTGGCCGACAGGTTGGAGTCGGTGCTGCTTCCGTTGTCGAGGATGAGTGTCTTGCCATCGAGGATGCCGATCTCGGCCAGGCCGTAGCCCATGTAAACACCATTGCCCTCGCCGGAGCCGTCGGTGACCACGGACGTGGTGTAATTGTAGCCGGCGCGGGCCACGGTGTCCCCGCTCTGCGTGATGTTCACATACGCTGGCGTGGGGATGGCGCTGCCGTCGGTGCTGGTCAGCACGATGGTGCCCGCGCCGGTGATGGTGGTGGCGGCGACAAGCCTGGTGCCGCCGACGCCGTTGTCCAGGTCCAGGATGTTGGGATCGGGCGGGACGGGGGGATTGACGATGTCGGCGAGGAGGGCGCTGGTGTCGAGACCGATGCTGCTCACGCCCGATTGACGCCCTCGCCGGGCCGTCGGTGACCACGGACGTGGTGTAATTGTGCCGCCGGCGCACGGTGTCCCCGCTCTGCGTGATGTTCACATACGCTGGCGTGGGGATGGCGCTGCCGTCGGTGCTGGTCAGCACGATGGTGCCCGCGCCGGTGATGGTGGTGGCGGCGACAAGCCTGGTGCCGCCGACGCCGTTGTCCAGGTCCAGGATGTTGGGATCGGGCGGGACGGGGGGATTGACGATGTCGGCGAGGAGGGCGCTGGTGTCGAGACCGATGCTGCTCACGCCCGAGCCGAGGTCGAGTGTATCCACGGTAAGGATACCATCGGGGTTCTGGCCGTTCATGCCGAAACCCATCAGGCCGCCGTTGAGGGCGAGGCTGTCGATGGCGACGTTGCCGGAGGCTTTCTGCACGACACCGCCGGAATCGATGCGGAGCACCGCGCCGTCCACGGAGAGGAGGGCGGCGGCATTGGCGTCAAGGGCCAGATGCCCGGAATCGGCCGCCGCCACGGTGCCGGTGAAACCGCCGCCGAGGGCCGTGGAAGCGAATGCGAAATTCCCCGTCGTCACCGCCAGGACGCCGGTCCCCTTGAGCTGCGCCGCGCCGAGCGCGTTGGCCGAGCGGAGCGAGACGACGCCCTCGTTGATGGCAAGCGGACCGGAAAAAGTGTTGCTGCCGGAAAGCGCGACCGTGCCCGCGCCGATTTTGGTCAGGCCGCCTGCGCCGCTGATGATCCCGGAAAAAGTTCCGGTGTTGCCGAGGGCGTCGAGGGTGAGGGTGTGGGCGCCGAGGTCGATGGCGTTGGCAATGGAGAGTCCGGCGGCGGCGAGGCGCACCGCCGCACCATCGGCCCCGACGGCGAGTTTCGCGGAGTCGGCGCCGAGCGCGGAGCCATGCCCGAGCGCGAGCACACCGGCCGAGAGGGTGTTCACCCCGGTGTGAGTGGAAGCGCCGTCGAGGGTGAGCGTGCCCGCGCCCGTCTTGATCAGACTGCCCGAACCGGCGATGGAGCCCTGGAGGGTCGCGTTGAAGGCCTGGGTGTCAAAGATGAGGGTGTTGGCGCCGAGGTTGATGGCGTTGACAAGCGTGAGATCGGCGCCCGCCATTTGCAGGGTCGCCGCCGCGCCGGCGAGGTTGATGGCATGGGTGCCGGACGCCCCGGATGCCTCGAGGGCGAGCGTGCCGGCCTTCAGGTCGATGCCGCCCTTGAAGGCATTCACGCCGTCATTGGCGAGGGTGAGTTTGCCGCTGCCGTCCTTGGTGAGTTTGCCTTGGGCTCCGGTAAGGATGGCGCCGACCACGCTGCCCGGATCGGCGACGACAGCCGCGCCGGTGAAACGATAATCGGCGTTTCCCTGGACAACCATGTCCGAAACCGTGATGCGCGTCCCGGCGATGGCGATGGCGTGCGAGGCGCCGGGGGAGCCGGCGTCGAAAGTCACCCGGTCGCCTTCGGCGAAGGTGTGGACGGCGCCGGCATCCGTCCAGTTGGCATTGGCATCATCCCATGCCGTGATGGTCGAACCGGCTCCCGTCCACTTCATGTCGCGGGATGAGTCGGAGGTGCCGGTGACGATGAGGTCGTTGCCGGAAACACCGAGTTTCATGAGCTGGCGAAGACCCGACTGGGGGCGTCCGCCGACGGTAACGGCCGCGCTGTTTGCAAACGTCGCGCGGTCACCCGCATTGATGGTGGCGAGGGGGCGGCTGCCGTGGCGGTAGCTGCTGACATCGACCCCGTAGCCGCCCGCGAGGGTGCCGAGGGTGGCGGCATTGAGCTTGTCGGCCGCCGTGCCGTCGAAAAGGTCGAAGGCGAGCGTGCCACCGTCGAAATTAAGGGTTCCGACGCCGAGGGTCGATTGTGTGGAGTCCACTCCGATCTGAAGGATGGCGCCGGCAACGAGATTGACCGTGCCGGTGAACTCACCGGAACCGCCAAGGATCGTGCCGTTGGCGGAGGTGACGATACCGCCAAGTTTCGCGGACGGGGCGTCGAGCAGAAGCGTGCCTTCGCGGAGGGCGAAGGAGGCGGCGTAGGCGGCATTGTCGGAAGTCAGGCGGAGCACGCCCGCGCCGATTTTGGCCAGCGTCCCCGAGCCAGCCAGCACGCCCGCGTAGGCCAGCGTGTTTCCGTTGGTGTCAATCGCACCGGTCCGGTTTGCATCCGATTCGAGCCTGTTGGCGAGCACGAGGCCGTCAGCCGCGGTCCGGAGCATGCCGTCGCCGGTGAACCGGATCTCGTCCGCGCCCGCCCCCAGTTGGGCGGTATCGGAAAAGACGATCGCCCCGCCGGCAATCTCGATGCGTCCGAAGTTGTTTCCAGCATTGGCGAGGGTCATGGCACCCGTGCCGGATTTTTCGAGCTTGCCGGTGGTGCCGGTGAAGGCAGGGCGCGCGGAGCCGGCGTCAACCGTGATCACGCCGCCATCGAAGGTGTAATCGGCGTCGCCCGCGACCTTCATGCCGGAGACCGTGACGCCTTCCGCCGCGACAGTGACGCCACGGTGGCTGCTGTCGGCGGTGGCGTCGAAGATGACGGCATCGCCGGTGTTGAAATGGGTCTCGGCGGGTGCGCCTCCGTCCGTCCAGCTCGCCGCCGAGATGGCCGAATTGATCCAGCTCATGCCCTCGGAACCCGTCCACGTGAGGGCGAGGCTGGCGAGTGAGTTGTTAAGAAGAAGATCCTGACCGGATTTTTCAAATGTGAGGCTGTTGCGGGCGGTCACCGAGGCGTTGGCGAGGGTGTAGGTGAAGTTGCTCGCCTCGCCGATGAAGGAGGAACTGCTGATGAGCGTGTAGGAGTCGGCGGTGCCGAGATTGGAGATGGCGATGATATTGGTGCCGGTGCCGGCGACGAGCTGGTCGGCGATGAGCTGGTTGTAAGTGTCGGGGGCGCCGTCGCTGCCGAAGAGGTCGAAATTCAAAATGACGCCACCCGAGAGCGTGAGTGTGTTCGAGCCGGTGCGGGCGAAATACAACTTCTGCGGCGCAACCGCCCCGGGCGCGCCGATCTGGAGCGCGGCGCCGGCCTGGGCGGTGAGGGAGGCCGCGGCGGCGGTGTCGTTTTGCAGCAAGGAGGAGACCGTGCCCGAGCCGCCGAAGGTGGCGCCGGCGCTGACGGTGATGGAGCCGCCGAGCTGCGCGCCGGCATTGCCGAGCAGGAGGCGCCCGGCCGCGACGGTGGTGTTGCCGACGAAATAGGCGTTGTTGGCATTGAGGACGAGGTCGCCGCCGCCGAGCTTGTTGAGTTTGTGCGCCATGGCATTGTTCGTGGCGAGGGTGTCCATGTCGGCCGCATCGGCGGTGCCGATGGCGAGGGTGATGCCCGACTCGACGTTGATCTCCAAGGTGCCCGCCGCATTGTTGCCCCGGTAGAAGCCGCCGGCCTTGGCGAGCGGCGCGGGGGCGTTGTTGTTTATCATGTATTCGCCGACGGTGGGCGTGGCGGTATGATAATTCGAGGCGTTGCCGGCAATGTTGCCGGAATAGAGATAGTTGTTGGTGCCGCCGGCAGCGGTCAGGTTGATGACGACCTTTGCGGTGCTGGAACTCATGTTGTTCAGGAAGACGCCGGCCGACCTGCCCGCCCAGTTGTCCCTGATGACGACGTTGTTCAACGTGAGGGTCGTGTTCGCGGCGGCGGCCAGGGCAAAGACACCGCCATCGAAACCGGTGCGGTTGGCCTCGATCAAGCCGCCGTTCATTGTGAGGGCACCGGTGGAATTAAAGGTGAAGGCGCCGGCATTCTTGTTGCCCCGCGTGTAATTGCCCCGGACGGTCACGTCGTTAAATATGACATTGCCAAGGGCCACGCGCGCGATGCCGCCCTCCCCCCAGGAATAATTATCCTGAAAAAGGACATCGGTGAAGGTGGAGGTCAGGCCGGCTTTATTAAACAGGAAAACGCCTCCCACGCCGTTATAATTAACGGGGCCGCCGTTGCTGATCCGCATGAAATCGACCCCGTCACGGTGAAGGTGGAGGTCAGGCCGGCTTTATTAAACAGGAAAACGCCTCCCACGCCGTTATAATTAACGGGGCCGCCGTTGCTGATCCGCATGAAATCGACCCCCGTCACGTTCAACTGGGTCAGATTGGTGTATGTGGTGTTGATCTCGGCCACACCCGCATGCCTGTTGTCCTGGTCATAGTGGATGTCCTGAAACACGACGCGCCCGCCGTTGGTGCCGGTGATGTTCAGCGCGGCAAGGCTGGCGAAATTCGCGCCGGCAAACAGGTTGGTTGTGCCGAGTCCGGGAGCGCGGCTGATGACCAGCCTTGCGCCGTCGGCCATGATCGTGCCGGTGGTGGATGTGGCCGGGCCGACGGTATCGCCGAGGCTGATGATATAGGTGGTGTCGCTTGTCGTTATTTCCGGGACTGGGACAACGGCGGCGCGCGCGGGCGGCTGCAAGAATGCCGGGACGAGCGCGAGCGCGACCATCAAGGACCGCCGGCGACGGGCGCGCCCGATAAAATTAACTGGGAAGTTATTCAATTTCATGATAATATGAAATATTTTTATATTATTATTCGGGTTTTATTTAATATATGCCTTGTACCAATCCGCGCAGGAGCATGGCAAAATCGCAAGAAACATGGACATTACTGATGCATCTCGATGATATGATGCTGGCATAATAATGAATCAAAGGGGATGAGGCGGCTTGGGATGATTATATCATTCGCCGATTCGATGTTTTGAGACCGGCGCGGACGATATATAAAAACCAAGGAATAGAAAGGAAGGCACGTGGAAACGCGAGGGGCTTCTTCATGATGATTATCCAATGCCGGCGGAATCTGTTGGACGCTCTGGCGGGGTAATGAAGTGGGTGGAGGTGATCTGGGTGGAATAAAGAATCGGAAGGAATGAAAAGTGACGCACAGCAGAGGAACAAGATGGATGTTATGGTTCTTTTTTTGCACCTTATAAACATATAAGATACAATATTTCAACATGTTAAGCAAACACAGGCAGTGCATGAAACCTGATACCGGTGTCCTGATGGCCCTGGATTTATGAGCGCGGATAGAATCATGCGGCGCATTTTTACACCCGCGCGGTGTGGCTGCCCGCGCACTCGCCCCGGAATGCGCCGGTGAACCGAAATTTTATCCACAATCCTGTTGCATGTGCGCAGCCCGCGAGCCTAGCCTTGGCGCGTTCTTTTTCACATCATCCCCGGCAGCGGGAAAGGCCGTGCAAACCGGCCACAGTCGCGCTGCGGTTACGGGTGACATTGTCCACCGGACGCGTTTCGAGAACACGCGCTCCGGGCAACGCCAATCCGCTCGTCTGCGAGCGGGTGAAGGCCGGCCAATGGCTGGGGCACGCCAAGCGCGTCTCCTGAAGCCCGGAGTCCGAACATCCCTGCCGAGTTCATCAATGCCACGACCCTCCGTCGCGGCTCTTTTTTTTCTTCATCGCACGAATGAACCAGCCTCCCTCCCCGGGCGCGCTTGCCGCGCGCCCGCGTCCATTCATTGCGCCGATACACCCTCGGCGTTTTTTTGTTTCTTGTGGCACGGGCCTCCAGCCCGTGACCGGCGTCGCGCGGAATCCCCCTGCCCTCCCCCGCCACAATCGTTTTCGTTCTCTTACTCGTTATCGAACCCGTCCGAATAACGCGGGCGCCCGGGACAAAAATCGAAAAGAACGATTACGAAAAAGAGAAAGGGAACGATTATCCAATAGTGTATCCATCCACTGCCGATAATCCGCCCGTTTTCACACCGTATCCCTCGCCATAATCACCACGCCATTCACCCGCCATGTCCGACTCCATTTTCTCCGACACACCCTCCGCCTCCTCCGCCACGCCCGCCCTCCACCTCCCGACACCCGCGCAGGACCTCGCCGCGTTTCTCCGCGGCGCGCCCGGCCTGCCCGCGCAAGTCCGCAAGCGCGACGGCCGCCTCGTCGCCTTCGACGCCGCCCGCATCACCCGCTCGCTCGCCCGCGCCGGGGCCGCCACCGGCGAATACGACGGCGCCATGGCGCAGCGCCTCACCCTCCGCGCCGTCAATCACCTCACCGCCACCATCGCCGACACCACGCCCAGCGTCGAGCAGGTGCAGGACGTCATCGAGGAAATGCTCCTCGGCTCGCCCTTCCGCCGCACCGCGCGCGCCTTCATCGTTTACCGCGACCAGCACAAACGCCTCCGCGAGATCACCGCCCGCCAGGACGTCGAGCTCATCGACGGCTACCTCCGGCAGCTCGACTGGCAGGTCCGTGAAAACAGCAACATGAGCTACTCGCTCCAGGGCCTCAACAACTACCTCGCCGCCACCGTCTCCCAATCCTACTGGCTCAACGCCATCTACCCGCCCGAAATCCGCGCCGCGCACGAGACCGGCGATTTTCACCTCCACGACCTCAACCAACTCTCCGTTTACTGCGTCGGCTGGGACCTGTCGGACCTCCTCCAGCGCGGCTTCGGCGGCGTCGCCGGAAAAATCGAGTCCCGCCCGCCCCGCCACCTCCGCAGCGCGCTCGGCCAGATCGTCAACTTCTTCTACACCCTCCAGGGCGAGGCCGCCGGCGCGCAGGCCTTCTCCAGCTTCGACACCCTCCTCGCGCCCTTCATCCGCTTCGACGGGCTGGACTTCGCGCAGGTCAAGCAGGCCCTCCAGGAATTCATCTACAACGTCAACGTCCCCACCCGCGTCGGCTTCCAGACCCCGTTTACCAACATCACCCTCGACCTCGTCTGCCCGCGCCATTTCGCCGGCCAGCCCGTCGTCCACGGCGGCGCCTGGCGCCCCGAGACCTACGGCGATTTCCAAGCCGAGATGAACCTCTTCAACCGCGCCTTCTTCGAGGTCATGGCCGAGGGCGACGCCAAGGGCCGCGTCATGACCTTTCCGATACCGACCATCAACCTCACCCCCGACTTCGACTGGGACAACCCCAACCTCGCCGGCCTGTGGGAAATGACCGGCCGCTACGGCATCCCCTATTTCTCCAACTTCATCAACTCCGACATGAAGCCCGAGGACGCGCGCTCCATGTGCTGCCGCCTCCGCATCGACAACACCCAGCTCGAACGCCGCGGCGGCGGCCTCTTCGGCGCGCACCCGCTCACCGGCTCCGTCGGCGTCGTGACCATCAACCTCCCGCGCCTCGGCTGGCTCGCCACGCGCGAAAACCCCGCCGCACCCGGCGCCGACGCGCCCCTCGCCGCCCGCGAAAAAACCTTCCGCGAAAAACTCGTCCGCCTCATGGACATGGCCCGCGACTCCCTCGAGACCAAGCGCAAGCTCCTCGAACGCCTCACCGATGCCGGCCTGTATCCATATACCAAATACTACCTCGGCAAACGCGGCGGCCGCTACTGGGGCAACCACTTCTCCACCATCGGCCTCGTCGGCATGAACGAAGCCTGCGCCAACCTCGGCCTGGGCGGCATCATCACGCCCGAGGGCCGCGACTTCGCCCTCCGCACGCTCGACTTCATGCGCGGGCGCCTCATCGCCTACCAGACCGAGACCGGCAACCACTACAACCTCGAGGCCACCCCCGCCGAAGGCACCAGCTACCGCCTCGCCAAAAAGGACAAGGAAACCTGCCCCGGCATCCTCGCCGCCAACGAGGAAGACCTGCTCCAGGGCGCGAAACCCTTCTACACCAATTCCAGCCACCTCCCCGTGCAGGCGACCGACGACCTCTTCGAGGCGCTCGATCATCAGGACGAACTGCAAACCCGCTACACCGGCGGCACCGTGCTGCACCTCTTCCTCGGCGAACGCATCGCCGACCCGGTCGCGACGAAGCTCCTCGTCCGCCGCATCGCCGAAACCTACCGCATGCCCTACTTCTCGCTCACGCCGACCTTCAGCGTGTGCCCGGAACATGGATACATTGCCGGCGAGCACCACACCTGCCCCGACTGCGGCCGTCCGTCCGAGGTCTATTCCCGCGTCGTCGGCTACCTCCGCCCCGTGCAGCAATGGAACGAAGGCAAGCAGGCCGAGTTTGCCCGCCGCCGCGTCTATAAGACCCCCGTCGTCGCCACCTTGTCACCCGGCCAAAATGTCATCCCGCTGGCCCCCGACACCATGAACGTCCCGTCTGCCATCGCCGCCGCAAAATAACGCGCCAGCGACTGGGAGCGCCGGCATCCTGCCGGCAGACGGCGCTCCGCGCCGCCGGTCTGGGCTGGCCGCCTGCCAGCCACCCATCCCGCCCGCTTCCATCCCACACCCTCCACTCATCTCCACTATGCGCATCGGCGGCTACGTCCCCTGCTCCCTGGGTGATTTTCCCGGACACATCGCCGCGGTCATTTTCACCCAAGGCTGCAACTGGCGCTGCCCCTGGTGCCACAATCCCGCGCTCGTTTATCCCAAAAATTTCACCGCGCCGCTTCCCGAGGCCGACATCCTCGCCCGCCTCGCCACGCGCCGCGGCCGGCTCGACGGCGCCGTCATCACCGGCGGCGAGCCCACGCTTCACGCCGATCTCCCCGATTTTATCCGCCGCATCCGCGCCCTCGGTTATCGCATCAAACTCGACACCAACGGCAGCCGCCCCGCCGTTGTCCGCGCGCTCCTCGCCGCGCGCCTCATCGACTACGTCGCGATGGACCTCAAGGCCCCGTGGCCCCGCTACGACGAGGCCGCCGGCGTGGCCGTGGACATTGCCGCCCTCAAGGAAACCATCGCCCTTCTCCGCGAGTCAGGCACGCCGCACCAACTCCGCACCACGCGCTGGCCCAGCCTGACAGAAGCCGACACGCCCGCCCTCGCCGCCATCGCGCAAGGCTCGCCCCACATCTGGCAAACCTACCGCCAACCCTGACCGTCCGTGTCCAATATTATACCGTCTCCGGGCGAAATTTATATTAGGTAGGGCGAGGCGTCCCCGCCGAGCCGCGGGCGACCAACGGCTCGGCGGGGACGCCTCGCCCTGCCTTGATAAGTCTAAAATGATGCGGAAATAATATCCGTCACGATGTCCGCGCCGCGGGCCTTTTCCTCCCTGGGCTACAACAACGGCGGAATGGTGGTGGCGGTGAGGCTGATGCGGCCGTTTTTCACGCCCCGGCAGGTGATCAATTCATCGGCGAGCTTTTGCAATTCGCTGGCCCGCCCCTGGACAAGCAGCACCTCGAGATAATTGTGATTCTCCAAATGGACATGCATGTTGGCAACGATCAGCAGATAATAGTTGTGCTGGATCGCGGCCAGCTTGGCCTGGAGACCTTTTTTCTTGTAGTCGTAAACCAGATTGATCGTGCCCGCGACCGATTCCGTGCCGAGCTGGGAGGCGTATTCGACCAGCCCGTCGCGCGCGAGCGCGGCCACCGCCTGGGAGCGGCTTTGGTAGCCCCTGCGCTCCACCATGGCGTCGAGTTCGTCGAGCAGACTTTCCGGGAGCGAAACACTGAAGCGGGCGATTTTGTCGTGTTTTGGCATGACTTTTATCAATCACAGAGAACACAAAGAACTCAAGGGTGATTATGCTGGTTCTTTGCGACCTTTGTGTCCTTTGCGGTTAAATTAATGGTTCGTTTTTATTAACCACTAATTTTCAACAACTTGCCGGAACAGTAATTATCACTAATGTTTTTATCAGTGTTTATTAGTGCTCCGTTTCATTAGTGGAGATTAGTGGTTTAATTTATTGATTGGTTTATTTTATACCATCCCTGAACGAAATTTATATTTAAGGTAGGGCGAGGCGTCCCCGCCGAGCCGCAGGCGACCAACGGTTCGGCGGGGACGCCTCGCCCTACCTTGATAAGTCTATAAAGGACCGGGAAATGATATTAGGCAGAATGAACGGGGTGAAATACCCTGCATAGCTCCTGAAACGGCATCACTCCCCGATCACCATGAGCGCCTCGCCGGCGTGGACCGGGCGGCCCTCGGCACAGCGGATTTCACGCACCCGTCCGTCGCGGGGCGAGACGATGGTCACCTCCATTTTCATGGATTCGAGAATGACCAGCGGCTCGCCGTTCGCGACCTTGGCACCGGGCCTGGCCAGCACTTTCCAGATGTTTCCCGGAATGTGCGCGGGCACGGCGACGCACCCCTCGGGAATCGCGTCCGCGACGCTCTCGCACGCGGCCTCGGTTTCGGCGGAGAACTCGAGCTGGCCGCTCTCCTCCCAGCGGCGGCGCTCGGCCTCGAACGCCGTTTGCTGCCGCTTTTTGGCCGTCGCGATGCTGTCTGCGTTTTCAGCCAGAAAATTCCGGTAATCGCGCAGGCGGAAGGTCGCTTCCTCGATTTTCAGTTTCACGCGGCCCAGCGGAAAATCCCGGCGGAATCGCAACAACTCGTCGTGCGTGACGGGATGGAAGCGTATCTGGTCGAAGAAGCGCAGGAGCCACGGCTTCCCCTCGGTGAAATCGGCGGTCGCGCGGTGGCGGTTCCACATCTGGCAGGTGCGCCCGATGAACTGGTAGCCGCCGGGGCCCTCCATGCCGTAGATGCAGAGGTAGGCGCCGCCGATGCCGACCGCGTTCTCGGGCGTCCAGGTGCGGGCGGGATTGTATTTGGTCGTCACCAGGCGATGGCGCGGATCGACGGGCGTCGCCACCGGCGCGCCGAGATAGACGTCGCCGAGGGCCAGCACGAGGTAGCTCGCATCAAAGGCGACCCGGCGGACATCGTCGTGCCGCCATGCGGAGGGCGATGTCGAGGACGGGGTCACCGTATTCGATCAGCAAATACGCGTCGCCCGCGCGCCGGTAGCAGACCGCGGGCGCGCCGGCGCGGGCGGGCAGGCGGTGCAGGATCGCCGGCTCCCGGACGAGGATGTCGTCCGCCGGCTCGGGCAAAGGCGCGTCTCCTCCGCAGGGAACAAAGGTTTCTATTTCCGTTTCCGCGAGCGCGGCGCGCCGCCGGGCCTCTTCCGCGGCCACGGCGACGAAGCGCACCTCGTCGCCGGGTTTGAGCTGGCCGATTTTCCAGAGCTCGCTTTGCACGATGCAGGCCGGGCAGACAAAGCCGCCGCAGCTCGGGCCGTCGGGGCCGAGGATGATGGGCATGTCGCCGGTGAAATCGATCGCGCCGATGGCGTAGGCGTTGTCGTGGATGTTGGAAGGATGCAGTCCGGCCTCGCCGCCGTCGCGGCGCGCCCAGGCGGGCTTGGGGCCGACCAGGCGCACACCCGTGCGCGCGGAGTTGTAGTGGACCTCGTAGGAGGCGGAGAGGAGGGTGCCGATGTCGTCGTCGGTGAAAAAATCCGGCGCGCCATGCGGGCCGTAGAGGACGCCGATCCGCCATGTGTTTGTGATCGCCGGGCGGATTTTCTCCGGAAGCGGGGCCGCCGCGGGATCGGCGGACGCGCCGTCCGCCTTGACGCGGAGCACATCGCCGGCGCGCAGGTTGCGTCCGGCGTGTCCGCCGAATAGGCCGAGCGTGAAGGTGGCCTTGCTGCCGAGGTAGTCGGGCACGTCGAGCCCGTTTCTGATCGCCAGATACGCGCGCATCCCGGATTCCTTGATCGAGCCGATGCGAAGCGTCTGGCCGCGTCTGACCGGGACGGCCTGCCACCAAGGGAGCGGCTGCCCGTCGAGTTGCACGGGCAGGGTTGCGCCGCAGAGCGCGATGACGGCGTCCGTGTTGAAACGCAGCGCGGGGCCGCCCACCGTGATTTCGAGCCCGGCAGCGGTCGTCGGGTTGCCGACGAGGCGGTTGGCCAGCCGGAACGAACGGCTGTCCATCGGCCCGGAGGGCGGCACTCCCACGTCCCAATAACCGACGCGGCCCGGCCAGGCCTGCACCGTGGTCTGCGTGCCGCCTTCGAGGACGTCGATCGTGCCGGCGGCGTAGGGAAGCCCGCGGAGGAAACCGGTCGTGACCCCGCCGGACGCGAAAGCGGAATCCGCCGCGATTTGCCGCAGGTAGTCGAGGTTGGTTTCCAAGCCGTGCACGCGAGTGCCGGCCAGCGCGTCGTTGAGGCGGGCGAGCGCGCCGGCGCGGTCGGCGCCCTTGACAATGATCTTGGCGAGCAGCGGGTCATAGAAAGCCGACACCTCGGTGCCGCGCTCGACCCACGTTTCCACGCGGGCGTTTTCGGGAAAATGCACGTCGGTGAGCGTGCCGGCGGCGGGCTGGAATTCCTTGCCGGGGTCCTCGGCATAGACGCGCACTTGGATGGATGCCCCCGTCGCGGAGGGCGTGTAAGTTGACAGGTCAAGCTCGCCCGCGGCGCATTTCAGCATCCACTCCACTAGATCGACGCCGCACACTTCCTCGGTGACGCCGTGCTCGACCTGGAGACGCGTGTTGACCTCGAGAAAGTAGAACGCGCCCGTCGCCGCATCGTAGATGAACTCGACCGTGCCGGCATTGCGATAGCCGACGGCGTTGCCGAGGCGGGCGGCGTTTTCCAGCAACTGGCGGCGCTGGTTCACCGTGAGCCCGGGCGCGGGGGTTTCCTCGACGACTTTCTGGTTGCGGCGCTGCACCGAGCAATCGCGCTCGCCCAAGGCCACGACATGGCCGCAGCCGTCCCCGAAAATCTGCACCTCGATGTGCCGGGCGCGCTCGACATATTTTTCCAGAAAGATGCCGCCCTCCTTGAAATTGTTTTTCGCCAGGCGCGCCACCGACGCGAATGCCGGCGCGAGCTGCTCCGGCGCGCGGATGACCTGCATGCCGATGCCGCCTCCGCCGCCGGTGCTTTTCAGCATGACTGGCCAGCCGATGCGCGCGGCCTCCCGCCCCGCCTCGGCCTCGTCGTGAAGGATGCCGGTGCCGGGCAGCAAGGGCACGCCGTGCGCGTGCGCGATTTCGCGGGCGGTGTGCTTCAACCCGAACTTTCGCATCTGGTCGCCGGTGGGGCCGATGAACACAATGCCCGCCGCGGCGCAGGCATCGGCGAAACCGGGATTCTCGGAAAGGAACCCGTAGCCCGGATGAATCGCCTGCGCGCCGGTGGCGACGGCGGCGTCGAGGATTTTCGCGGCGTCGAGATAGCTCTGCGCGGCGGGAGCGGGGCCTATGGCGACGGATTCATCGGCCATTCGCACATGGAGGGAATCCACGTCGGCCTCGGAATAGACCGCGACCGAGGCGATGCCCATTTTGCGGAGCGTGCGAATCACGCGGCAGGCTATGGCGCCGCGATTGGCGACCAAAACTTTGGAAAACATGGTGAAATTATGCGGGGGCTTTAGACAAAATGGACGGAATTAAAATGAATTAATAAAATATGATTTATTATTATTAAATTCATTCTGCCTATTATTCTCAGTTTTGTTCATTCTGTCCAAAAAACCATTGGTTTCATCATCCGCGTTTATCCGCGCCCGCGGCTCGATAATTTGTATCAATCCCAAACCAGCACCTCGACCGGCGTGGGATTCCAGCCGTTGCAGGGATTGTTGAGCTGCGGGCAGTTGGAGATGAGGCACACGACATCCATCGCGGCCTTCAGCTCGACGTATTTGCCGCCCGCCGACACGCCGTCCTCAAACATCAGGCCGCCTTCCGGGGTCACGGGGACGTTCATGAAAAAATTTATATTGGCCGGGATGTCGCGCTTGTTCAGGTGGCAGGCCGCGCCGGGCCAGCTTGCCAGGCCCATGAGGAAATTCTGGCGGCAGGCGTGCATGTATTTGGTGTCGTGACCGTAGCGGACAGTGTTGCTTTCGCACGCGCACGCGCCGCCGAGGGTGTCGTGACGTCCGCAGGTGTCGGCGGTGATCTCAAGCATGACGTTTCCCTCGCTGGAGATGATTTTTGTGCCGGTGGTGAGATAAATGCAGCGCTGCCCGCGGATCGTCGCCTGCGCGCTGTAATACTCGGCGAAATCACCGGCATTGTAAAAAATGGTGTCCACCGCCTGATTGCCCTCGAGATCGACGATGCGGACGGACTGACCGGCGGTGATCTTGTGTATCCAGAAATCCCCCGCCGGTATCTTGTGGCGATAGGCCGCCTTTTCGGGCGCGAGGGGACTCTCGGTGTAATTCAGGGTGCTCATTTTATATAAATGGAATATGCCGGGGCCGGATCATTTCATATATACAGGACCTCGCTGTTGAAGAACGCCCTTTCGTTTTCGGGCCTGTATTTCCTGCACCAGTCGCCGGGGCCGGGCGGGTCGGAGCGCCAGAGCTGGAGCTTCACTTTCTTGGGCGAATAGCTTTCCGCCGTGTCCAGCGGATGATGACAGGTGGTCAGGATGACGAGGAGGTCCATCTCGGCGCGCAGGTCGATAAAATCGCCCGCCTTTGCGTGATCGGGCACATAATGCATGACGCCTTCGTCATCGGCGGTCACCTTGCTGAAGAAGTTCACGTTGGCGACGAGGTCGCGGCGGTCGAGCCCGTGCTTGCCCAGTTCCATCAGGAAATGGTCGCGGCTGTTTTGAAACCATTCGTTGCGGGCTGCCTGATAGGAACGCTCGCCCCATTTTTGACGGACGATCCCGGCATTGTCATGACCGCTGATGGCGTCGTGCCAGCCGAGCGTGTCGCCCGTGATGGAAAGCATCGCGCGGCCCATGTCGGAAACGAGGATGTATCCCGCGGTGAGTTTCGCAGTGTGCTGGCCTTTGAGGGTGTCCGCCATGTTGTAGCGGTCGACAAGGTCGTGCCGGTTGAAGCAGATGAGCGAGACGTTCGCACCGTTCTCAAGGGCGGTGAGGCGCAGCGTGAGGTGCCGCCTGAGCGACCAGGACCAGCCGGCGCCGCCCGGCAGCGTCTCCTCATAAAGGAGGCGTTCGGGTGGAATCTCCGCCGGGGGAACGGGAGCCGGG
The DNA here is from genome assembly GCF_038725785.1 of Termitidicoccus mucosus. GTDB lineage: Bacteria > Verrucomicrobiota > Verrucomicrobiia > Opitutales > Opitutaceae > Termitidicoccus > Termitidicoccus mucosus. The sequence continues at coordinate 5,222,987 of NZ_CP109796.1, read as the reverse complement.
CCGGCGGGGCGCGTCGTGGTGAAAGTGGTGCCGGAGGGAGCGGGAGGAACGAGGAGTGGCATGGTGGATGGTGATGCGCTCAGTGTTACGAAATTTCTGATTCGTGTTACTGCAAGTTTGATGCCAACTTCGAAAACCAGCGGCATTCGGCCAAAACTCCTGGCCACACCGGTGCTGTGCCCGGTGTGAATGGATGGCTGCCTCAGAGAGTGCCGGCGCGATTTGGCCTGCCCCTTATTCAGCCCTGGACAGTAAAATACGGCCTTTTCTTGCCGGTTGCGCCCTTGGGGAGCGGCCCGCGTCAATGGATTATTTTGGCCTCAGAGCGCCTCCGGGATGATGGCCGGAGTTTCCAGCCTCATTCTCTCAACAGCCGCGTTCGTGGGATTCATGAAACCCGGAAAAGGCTCCGACACCGGCAGATGAAGAAAGAGTTTCCCGCGACGGTCGCTTTCACCGATAAAGAGCGTGCCGTCCACGCCCACCGCCATCGCGTCAAATCGATAAGCGCGCTTGGCATAATACGGGCTGCGGTCCACCGCAAGAATGCCCAGATCGTGGAATCCGCCCTCTCCCTCGGGGTCGTAGGAATACAGTTTGCACATCATGTCGGTCTCGCCGCAAAGCATGTATATTTTCCCGTCCAAACCGGCCGAGATGGCCCTCATGCGGCGTTGCACGCGCGGCTTGCCGAGCGCCCGCAGCTTTTGCGAATCCAGGTCAATGCGCACCAGCACGCCATCGTTCGTTCCGGCAAAAAGACTGCCTTTCTCGTCGCGCGCGAATCCCTCGATCACTGGATAATCCATGGACCTTAACGATTCCCAATATTCACCGGGCAACCGCATGGTCGTCAGGCTGAATTTACCGGCCCCCGGATCGAAACGCACCAGCCAGCCGTTGTCGCCGGAAGTATAGATCATTCCGGTCTTTTCGTCGCACCACAGCGCCCGGGGAATGCTTCTCCAGTGCCGCTCGGGACCATTGTAAACCCGCTTGGCCAGAAATTCCCCGTAATCGCGAACCTTTTTAGTCTCGATATCGAATGAGAAAAAATGCGCGTCGGGATAGGTTATGCCATAGATGAGCCTGCGGTCCGCGCTCCAAGCCATTGCGTAAATGGTGTTTCCTTTGACCGGGACACCTAGATCCGTCAAAGGGCAAAAGTCGTCATTGGTGTAACGCCGTGAATCCCCCGCCTTGGGATCATATCGGAACAAGCGGCCGCCGGCATAGTTCTCGTATGGTTTTTTAATGTCTTTCCAGAGCTGTTTTTCCACTCCCTCGTATTCGACCGGGAATTTACCGCTCAACCTTACCGGGGAAAGAACATTCAGGCCGGTCCCGATGTAGACGGAGCCGTCGGGCCCCTCCAGCAGCGCGTGGTGCACGCCCTGCTCCGCGCCTATTTTCCCAAGCGGCCGGACTTTGTTTATATATCTATTATATAAGAATAAATATGACTGCTGGCGTCCGCTGGTGGCGCCGTAAACGAGCCCATTGGAATGGGCTAATAGCGCGGTGATCATGCTGTTGTCGGCAGGAATCAGATTTTGCGATGGAAACCCGAGGTCACGGTAATCCAGATGATGCGCGTCATAGTGCGGATTAACCCATTGCTGGGCTCGCGCCGCACCGCCCAAGCCAATGCCCAATATAATCGTGATTAGCTGTAGGCGGAAAGCGCGGTCTATGATTTTCATGGGTAATATGTTTGCTATCGGGCCGGATCGTAACAGCCGAGTCCCATGCTATACGGGAACCGGCCAACTCCTGGGCGAGCGGCCTTGTTCTCATCGGGCTCGGCAAACGCGCCCACAAACCAAATGCGGCCGGATGCATCCGCTTTTGCTCCGCCTTGTCCGTAAGCGAGGCGTCCATCGTCGGCACGCAGCACCCCAAGGTCGCGGCGCTCGCCTGTTTTCAAATCATAAGTCACCATCCAGGAAACCGGAGGCATTTCACCTCCAGACAGTCCATCGGGGAGCGCCAGGTCAAGCTTCACCGCACCGTAGTCAAAATCACCTTCCATGACCGGAATATAATAGATTTTGCGTTCCTTCCGGGAAAGCGCCATCGCAAGTGTCGCGCTTGGGATCTTGAAGGGATCGCCCTCCCGGAACGGAGGGGCGCACATCTCCGCCAGCATGGCAAACCTGCCTTCAGTTCCGGCGTGGACATCATAGCGGAAAAGCTGGTTCGAGCCGCCCACAATCCCATAGGCCGCCCTGTCAATCGGGTCCCACTCCACGATGCGCCATTGTGCGCGCCGGTCATTCATCGGGTTGGCCATCGTCCGGGACTGTCTTGTCACAGGGAGTCGCAGCTCCAGGTCGAGTATTCTGTCAGATGAGGCTTCTAGTTTCCAGACATGGCCGCCCGAGTAAGAGCCATACACATTACCTTGGTCATCCGTGAAAATGGTCCGGCAAATATCCCAATCGTCCACGCGGCCAAGCTCCTCCGTGTAATCATCCTTGATGTGATATCGATAGAGCCTGCCATCTTCCCCCAAGCCATAGATGAGACGCCGGGCCTTGTCCATGTCCTGTCCAAGCAGCCCCCAATAACGGGTGATCATGCCGAGTTGCTCGACCCGGCCGGTCGCCATTTCCACCCGATACCAATGAAGCCCGCGAAAGCTGGAAAAGTCGATGACCGGAGGTCCGTTGTCCTCGCAAAGTGTGCCGAAATAGATCCATCCATCGAGTTCCTGCATCTGCACATGGATTTTGCCCGTGGTCCAAGTGCCTTGCCCCCGTTCACCGGCCAGTTCGGTAAGATTCGCCAGCAGGCGCATTTTTTCTGTCGCCGGATCGAATTCATAAAGGGTCGCGGCATCACCGTGGGTGCATAGGCCGATATAGATGCGCCCGTTTGACGCCGCATACAATCCACTCCACATTTGCGCCGGGCGGTCCGGACCGGGAAACGCATAATGCTTGATTGGGACGGCGGGCAGCCCGGTGGGCGCGCCGATGGCGTGCGCGCCCGCAGTGAGAAGGCAAACTGCTCCGAATCGTCTTAACCAGGAAAGGATCAGTCCCGCTTGATGGGCATTGAAATGCATGATTAAGAATAGAATTAATAATCAACAAGCAGTAAGAGCATTCATCGGGGGATTGGAGTTCCCAATGGAGACGGGATTGCCGGCCCCAATTCTTAATTACATTTACTGTGCTCAGAAGCTGACGCTGGTGGTAAGCGAGACCACCCGCCCGTCAATCGGGCGGTAGCGATAGGCCACCCATTTGAAATCCGGCGCGTCCTTGTCATTGACCGCCGCGGTCGGGTAGGGGTCATCATCATCAAGCAGATTGTTGATGTTGATTTGAATCTTCCACAAGAGGTTGCGGGCTATTTTTCGCTGGTAGCTGACAAACAAATCTGTGAAATACGTTTCGTCCCCCTTGCAAGCGCGACTGGTATCGCGGTAGGCCGTTCCGGCGGAATCGGTCGTTTTATAATAACCGATGACCGGGGCGCTGGCCCAGCGGATATTCCCGCCGATGGATAATCCTTTCAGGAAGGACGGGCGACTGAAGGAATACTTGGCCGTGAGGCGGACATTGTATTCACTGGACGGCCAGTTTTCGGTCCCTTCCCGGGCGTTCATCAGCGCGAAACTGTTCTCGGCCTCGCTTATGCGGGTCGCCAGGGTGTCGCCGTTCGAGGCCACCAGCGCGGGATTCTGCGCCTTGTATAATGGCATGTGCGCCGCATAATACGCCCGGACATCGGGCGCGATATTTGACTGCACGTTGACCGAGCGCGACGCCGCCAGGCGCATGGTCCAGTTGCGCGTGATGTTGCCGACAATGGTCAGCTCCTCCCCCTTTGCCACCCGTTCCGTTGTGGTAAACACACCGACCAAGCTGTCCGTGAACCCGGGGATATTGTTATAAACCAGAAGCTCCTCGATTTCCTTCATGTTGCTAAAGGGGGAATTAACGTTGCTGCCATTGGTGGGATAACCGATCTGGCTGGTCTCATACTTGACGAAGTTGAGGTGCAGCCGGTTGTCCAGCAGATTAAGGCGCACGCCGAAGTCCATCGACTCGCCATCTGCCGGGGACAGATATTTGCCATACATGTCCCGGCTCTCGCTGCTCAACGACATATTGGTCGTATAATTGCCCGTGAAACTCAGCCAGTCGGTCACATGGACCACCACGCCATAATTGCGCGAGTAGCCGGAATTTCGGGTGGGCGGGGTGAGATACGGGGCGAACCTGGGATGCGACTGTCCGATGTTACTCGCGCCCGGACGGAAAATGCCCACGTCCGCGACCAGAGGGTCGGTATTCTGATAGGTCGCCCCCACATATAATTTCTCCCAGTCCTTGCGGATGCCGATGGTAGTGATCACCCGGTCGCCGAACCAGCGGCTCTGCAGCACACCGAGCACGGTGTCGCGCTCCGTCCGCTTCCTATAAAAGGCATAGCTGTCCCGGGCCGCATACTTGGCGGTGACGCCGTCGATCGTGAAGCCATCGGAATAATAGAGATCGCGCAGATCGCGCTGGGACCATCTCCCCGAGGCGGGATCCATATAATCACGTATCCAAAAATAAGTGGCGGTGTTCTGATAGCCGGTGGCAGGCATGACAAAGCCGGGAGCGCTCCCGACCACGAGTCTGCCGTTGTTCTCCCATTCCTCGTTCTCATTATTCTCAATCACGGCGGCAAGCTGGTGTTTCCCGAACCATTTGCCCAGATCAAGTTCGTAGGAGGCGCTGGCGCGGAAATGGTCAATCTTGAACTCGCGGTCAATCCAGAACGGCTGGGTCTGGACATACATTTGGCCGAAATGGGCGTTTTCACCCGCCCAGTTATTGGTGTCAATATCCAGGTTGCGGTTCGCGCTGTTGCCCTGCCTCACATGGTTTTTTGAATGCCCATAGGCCAGCTCCACCTGGAGGTTCTTGGTTATCACCTGGCTGACGCGGAGCTCGGTAATATCCCAGTCGCTGTCATTGATACCGTTGGGGCCGCTGATGACGACATCCCGGGGATAATCGTATCCGCTGGACACCGTGTCCCGATTCGACGCGTTCACGGGCAGCGCGACGCCGTGCGCAGTTCTCGTGCCGTTTCTGACCACGCCATCGCTGTCCAGCAGCCACGTGGTGCCCCAAATCGCCATGCCCTGCGAGGCCGCCGTGACCGTCGTGGTGCCGCCGTTCACCATGATATTATTGCCGGAAGCCGGAATCGCGGTGGTCACGCCGGGCCTGCCAGCGGCGACCCATTGCGAAACCAAGTCGGTGGGAAACACGCCGCGAGGGCTGGCGCGGTCGGATCTTCGCCGTTCGTGCCCTACGTCGATCACGGTTTTACGGGTGGGCCGGTATTGCGCGGTCAGGTGCCAAGCGTTTTGTTTTTCGTAGGCCGGGTGGCGGTAGAAGTCCTCGTCCTCCCACATCGCGTTCAAACGCAGACCGAGTTTGTTTTTGATCAAAACCTGGTTGACATCCATGCTGAGGCGCTGGCTCCCCAAGTCATCCGTCCGGTAGGCGAAGGAATAGGCGCTGCGGTGCAGCTTCGGGGTTTTGGTGCCGTAGTTCACGCTGCCGCCGGGATCGCCGATGCCGGAGAGAATCGCATTGGGGCCCTTGGAAAATTCCACGCGCTCGGAGTTGTAGGCTTCAAACTGGGCGTTGAGCGCCATGAAATTGCGCGTCAGGGTGCCTACCTTGAACCCCCTGATTTGCATATAATTATAATTCCAGACCTCGCGTTCCTGGCCGTCGGAATTATGATCGCCGTTGGCGTTTGTCTCGACCCCGTTGGCAAAGGCTGTAAGGTCCTGGATATCCTGGACGCCAAGATCGCTCATCAATTCGGGTGTGAATATATCGAGCGGATTGGCCAGATCCTTGAGCGCGGTGTTTGTGCGGGTGCCGCCAAGTGTGGAATTGGCTATATAGCCGGTATCCTTCTCGGTGCTCACTACGAAACGGTCCAATAGAATAGGCTCTTCATCTGCAACGGGAAGATTGCCCGTCGCCTGCGCAAAGGCGACAGGCCAGGGCAGGGCGGCGGAAAGCAGGGCGGCTGTTAGGGCAAAAAAACGGACGTGCCGTGTGCATGACTCTGGGGATGCTGTTTTCATGATGGTGAGTTGAGGTGAAAGGCCGGGGAAGGGGCGGATGCAATGCACTCCGACTAAGCGACATTAAAAACATGAAACAATCACCGGCATTGTGCAATGCCTTGCATAATTTTGATTCCCTTGCCCCCGCCGCGAAGACCACCCTCAAATCCAGCCACCACAGCGGCCCTCCGATATGCAGTCCGCGTGAATAAAACCGTGCAAGGCTTTGCGTGAGCAGATACTTGTCGGAAATGCAAGCAGATGAAATCATTTCCATCCGCGAAAAATCCCATTACCCTCATCCAATGCGCCCTCTATTCCTTGCCTTCTATATCTTCCTGTTCGCAAGCCCTGGCGGCGTAATCGCCCAGCAAGCTTATCATCTCGAGGAGACGGAAATCCGCCTCCTCGCGGGGCAAGTTCACCAAGCACTCAAGCTGCCTATCTCGACCGTCACCGACAAGACCGTGCCCCCTCCCAGCGGAGATGTTCATGATTATGTAAGTTATGCACGTTATTACTGGCCCGATCCGGACAAGCCCAACGGGCTCCCCTACATTGCCCGGGACGGACAGCATAATCATGAACAGGTGGCGCGCGGCGACCACGCCCGCCTGTGGAATTTCTTTCAATCGGTGGAAATACTCGCCGCGGACTGGCATGTCCGCGGCGACGAGCGATCCGCCCGCCGGGCGGGGGAATGGCTGCGAGCGTGGATCGTCACCCCGGCCACACGCATGAATCCCCATCTTGAGTATGCCCAGGTGCAACTCGGGCATAATAACAATCATGGCAGCAATTATGGAGTGATTGATGCGCGCGGCTTTGGTCAGGTAATCGACGCCCTGCGGCTGCTGCATGATTCGCCTGCCCTCAAGCCCGGCGAAGAATCGGCAATAAAAGAGTGGTTTGCTGAATACCTGCATTGGCTCACCACCGCCGAAAATGCCGTGACCGAACATGCGATGAAAAGCAACCACGGCAGTTGGTATCTGGCGCAGGCCATTCCCATTGCCCGCTATGTCGGGCGCGATGACCTTGCGCTCACGCTCTGTGAAGAGGCCAAGTCCCTGATCGCGGAGCAAATCAACGCGGATGGCAGCATCCCCCGGGAAATCAGGCGCGTAAACGGGTTGGGCTACAGCGTGTTCAACCTGAAAGCCCACGCTCGCACGGCCCGGCTTGCCGCCGGCTTGGGCATTGACCTGTGGAACCACACCGCCCCGAATGGCGCCAGTTTGCGCCGAGCCGTGGATTTTCTCAGACCCTACAACCAAGCTCCCGAGACGTGGCCGTATTCTCAAAACGCCCGGCTCGATCCCGGATTTCTCGACGAACTTGTGAAAGAGATGGAATCCGCCACCTCAAAATCCTCGAAAAAAATCACGCGCGAATTCGCGGAAAAACAGATTCGCCGCCAAGCCAGCCCGGACGCCAGGATGCCGCCAAATGAGAATACACATTCGGCGCTCTGGGGAAAAAACGGCGAGGCCTGGTCTCCGGCCAGCCGCCTGCCCGATTTTTCCTTCGCCGGTTACGCGCGCGGCGAGCGGTCGATTCCCGATTCCCCCGTCACCCACAACATTCGCGATTTCGGCGCAAAGGGAGATGGCGTCACCGACGACAGCGCGGCATTCCAGCGGGCGGTCGCCGCCGTTGATCCCGGAGTGATCCTGATTCCCGCGGGCCGCTATCTGATCACCGATATCATTGATATCAATAAATCCAATCTCGTGCTGCGCGGCGAGGATCCTGCCCGAACCATCCTATATTTTCCAAAACCGCTCAACGACATCCGCCCGGACTGGAGCAAGACCACAACCGGCATGCGGACATCAAATTATTCCTGGGCCGGCGGTTTCATCTGGGTGAAAGGCAGCCTCGGCTTGCAAAAGCTCGCCGACATCACGAGGCCGGCCGCGCGCGGAGCCACGACGCTGACGCTGGCCTCCACTGACGGATTGAGCGCCGGCGACACCATCGCCGTCTGCCAGCGGGATCTGCCCGACAACAGCCTCGCCATTCATCTATATTCCGACGAGCCGGCTGATGTCGCGAATTTGAAGGGCAGCACGAAGATCTCCCTGCCCGCGCGAATCGTCCGGATCGACGGACTGACAATAACCATCGATCGTCCGTTGCGCACAGATTTGCGCCTTGAGTGGAAACCCGCCGTCCATTGTCACGCACCGACGGTGTCCGAGGTGGGTGTCGAGAATCTCACGTTTGAATTTCCCGTCACTCCCTATGGCGGTCATTTCACAGAACTGGGATTCAATGCGATGGCATTCAGCGATGTCGCCCACTGCTGGATTCGCAACATTCGGATTCGCAATTCCGACAGCGGGCTGATGATCAAGGGGGATTTCTGCACGATTGACGGCGTGGTGATGGACTCGCTGCGCGCGCCCGACAAAGTCCGCGGCGGCCAGGGTCATCACGGCATCTACCTTTCGGGCAACGACAACTTGTTCACCCATTTCAATATACGTCTACAATTCGAGCATGATATTACAATGGGAGCCTGCTCCTCAGGCAATGTTGTATCGGAGGGATGGGGTGAGGATCTTTGCCTCGATCATCACCGCCGCGCCCCCTATGAAAATCTATTCACCAACATTGACGCGGGGGCCGGAACGCACCTTTGGCGGTGCGGCGGCGGCAGGGCCCTGGGATGGCATTGCGGGGCGCGCGGCACATTTTGGAATATCCGCGCCCGCCAGCCACTCGCCTACCCTCCGCCGAAGTTCGGCCCTTGGAGCATCAATGTCGTGGGGTTGACCACAAAAGAACCGTCAAGCATCACGACGAACGGGCTCTGGTTCGAGACGCTTGCCCCGGAAACATTACTACCGCCAAACCTGCACCTCGCCCAGCGTCTCCGCCGCTTGAAAGAGTCCGCCCCTGTTCCCGCCGAATAAATCGGACTCCAAGCGCCTTTTGTACCGGCAGGCTTCGTTGCCTTGCACGGACTGCCAGGGCATTTTTCGTTCAATTTATCGCATTCCAAATCAGATCGTAACCTATTGGGTTGCAATCTGGAGATCGCCCCGGGGAGGCGCTTGGAATTGCGGCTTGAGCATGCGATAAAACAAACAGGGCATGCCCTATAGTCGTTCATCGCAATATAGAACCATCTCCTGAATGTAGTGGCTGGAATCCAATTGTAAAAAGCCAGGGGCTGTGTTCGCCAAGAGACCAACGTCTTTCCGATATTCCCTGCCCCGGCGGCGGCTCCAATGCAAGGCGTTGCGCAAACAGTTCCTCGCCGCACGCGTCGGCATATCGCATCCCTATAATCCCAAGTTTCCCCTGACGACGCTTCTCCCGTATTATTTTATGCAACCTGGCATTGTTTTTCTACCTCACGGCAATTTGCAGTATTCCCAGCTCCGCCCGGACCGGCGCGGATGGGTCGCGCACCAGTCCTATGAGGCACTATTCGATCTCTCGGCACGCCATGACGCGCCGATCGGTTTTGAAGCGTCCGGCGAAACGCTCGAAATCGTGGCGGAAACCGCGCCGCGGGTGCTGGATAAACTCAAGGCCGGCATCCGCGAAGGCCGCATCGAGCCGGTGGCCTCTCCGCACACCCACATCATGCTGGCCAATATCGAGCCCGAAATCGGTCTCGACTCGCTGCGCAACGGCCTCGACACATGGGAACGGCTCACAGGCGCGCGCCCGGTCACGGGATGGAATCCGGAATGCAGCTGGGCTGGTTTTATTCCCGATATTTTCCGCGCGGCCGGCTTCGAGGCACTGGTTGGCGATGCGGACTCCTATTTGCTGTCCAGCGTGCCGGGCTTGAGGGAAGCCACCGGGCTTCGGTTCGATGTGCGGGGCCACAGCAACAAAAATGCCTTGTTCAAAATCGAGCAGGAAATCGCCGGCCAGCCCGGGATCTTGCAAACCCTGTTTCGCCCCAATCTGCTCCCCAACGGGCTCAGGATGATTCTGCGTTCGGACATGCTTTGCAATATACTCCTCTGGTATCTCATGGGCGCGACCGAGGGAAACCGCGAGCAGCCCATCCAGACCGACGAGGTTCGCGCCACGCTGGCCCGCTGGCGCGACCGCATTCCCGGCGGCAATGGCTTTATTCTGCCGTATGCGGAGGACGCCGAGTATGTCGGCACCACGGCCTATTTTTATGTAAAGCAATTCGGCCTTGCCCGTTTCTTCGAACCCGCGCCCGACAGCATCACTCGATTTGAAGAGACGCTCTGTGTCGCCCGCGAGCTCGGTTACCGCCTGATGACTCCGCGTGATGCCGTGGCCGCCTACGAAACGATACCCGCGAGCGGATTCGAATGCGTCGAGAGCGGCTGTGCCTGGCACGGAGGCACGGCCAAGGCCTGGACAAACACACCGCACGCGCGCCTGCTGGACCCGGTTTGCCGCAGCGTCTTTCAGGGACTCAAGGCCGTTGCCGCGCATCTGGGCATCGAGGAGATGCGCCGCGACGCCGAGTTCCGCGAGATCATGCGCCGGATCGGAACCGCCTATGTCAGCGACGCCCGCTGGCCTCCGAAACCGACCTCGCCCGGGCGTTTCAATGTAGCGGAAGCGCTCAGCGCGCTGGAACAGGCCAATCACGGCGTCGAGGCAATCATGTCAAGCCGCGGCATAGCCGCATATCGCGGGCTCTATTCCCCCGGCATCATGCGCACCCAGATCGCCGCCATCCGCGAGGAGCTTATGGCCATGCCTTATTTCGAAGAACAATCCGCCATCAGCCCCGAGCCCACGCTCAGCACATGACCAACCTTCGCGCGGGCATCCGGATATTTGGGATGCTCGCGCGCCACCGTGATCCCCGCTCAATCTCTTCCATGCGCCGCTCGCATCGGATTTCCTTTTCTGCCTTGCTCAGACGTCAAAATAAAAACCAACACCCCCTCCTGCCATGAAATATAGCCCGAAATTATTATTGTTCGTGACGATCCTGGTTTTCTTGAGCGGCCCGCTTTATCCGGCAGGCTACAAGAAGGTTATTTTCAGCAGCACCTATACGGACCTCGCGGATTTCGAGCAGTTTGCCGCGCGCGCCAAGCAATCCGGCGCCACGCACATCGGCGTTTCAAGCGATCTGCCGAAAAGTTTTTGGGAATATGACCATCCCGGAGACCCCTATCCCGCCTGGACCATATACAGCAACAGTCTCCTGAAGGTCGCACCGCCCCCGGCGCTCAAAAAATACATGCCAGCCGATTATTCCGAATCGGTCCTCAAGGTGCTTGAGGCCCGCTGCAAGATCCTGCGCCGGCTCGGCCTCAAGGCCACCTACTCGATGAAAGACCCGAGCATGCTGCCCGAGGCCGTGTTCACCGACCATCCGCTTTGGCGCGGGGCGCGCGTCGATCATCCGTCGCGTTCCCGGGTGGCCCGTTTCGCGCCGACGATTGACAATCCCGAGGTGCTCACCCTCTTTCGCGAAAGCGTTGCCATTCTCATCCGTCGCTGCCCGGAAATCGATCTCTTCACCATCACCACCAACGATTCGGGCGCCGGCCTGGATTGGAGCGAGGGACTTTACAGCGGGCGCTTTGGCAACACACTCTATCGGGACAGACCGATGGATGCGCGCATTCGCGGCTTTCTCGACACGCTCCAAGCCGGGGCAAGGGACGCGGGCGGAGAAACCGAGGTGCGCATCACGCTCACGCGCGAATCCGATCCCAAACGCGTCGCGGCAAAACTCGCCCGGGGCACCGCCATCGAAAACATAGAGGGCGCCGACTGCACGCCCTTCTCCACGGGCGGCGGTGTCGGCGAAGGTTACGGCAACGTATATAATCCCGTGTACGGGATACCCCAGCCGGTGCAATTTCTCTCGGGCCTTGTGGCATCAGCCCGCACCACCGCGCCGCGGCTCAGTGTCAACATGGGCGACCGTCGCAACCGCGATTTATATTTCCTGATTTATGATAAATTCCAGACGACAAACCCGGTCGGCCCGGTGGAACAGCTCGCCTTTCTGCGCGAAATCGCCGCCGCCCATGCCGGCGCCGGCATGGCCGACGCGCAGTTGAAAATCTGGGTGAATGTGCAGGATTGCACCAAATACATACGCCTCCTCGACACCGGCGGCATCCTCTTCTACCTCGGCGGCGTGCACCAGCGCTGGGTCACTCGCCCCTTCGTGCCCTTTCCCGAGGAACTTGCTGACGCGGAAAAGGCATATTATCGCCCATACCTGTTTCAGGCGCTCGATGAATCGAAGGCCGACAACCTGGCGGACGTGCAGGCGACCGACTCCTACTACGGCTGGAGCGGACGCCATTTTGTCAAGCGCGTGCTCGACCCCGTCGAGGCGCTCGTGGATGAAAACATCAAGCTTGCCCGCGAAATAGGAAACGAAAACCTCGCCCGCCGTTTCGAGGTTTTCAAGTGCATCCAGCGCAATACGCGCAATGCCGTGAGCTACCAGGCGCAGCTCGACCGTGTGCGGGACATGGGCATAAAGCCCCTCAAGCACGCCGTGATCGAGACCATGTCGGACTGGGACCGCCAGCTCATGATGGAAACCGCCCGCGAAGAGATCGACAACACCGCGCTCCTCATGCAACTTCTCGGCGACAATCCCGGCGAGTTCCTCCTGATCGCGCCGACAAAGGAGGAAACCGACATCATGCTGTTCGGCCCCGATTTTATCAAAGAATTGCAAATGAAACTGAATATAATGAATTCCAAATGGGAAGACTACAAACGGGTCTTCACCGTGCCCAATTGGTGATGCATAAACACTCAATCATTTTCAGGATAATGCCCGCCGCGGCCGCCTTGCTCGCGGCGGGCGCCCTGCATAATCTGTATTCGCAGGCCCCGGAAATCGCGTGGCAGGAAATCGGCAAGATCAAGCCGCGCCATGCCAGGAATATCCCGTCATCCAACCTGTGGATCGGGGGCGAGACGCTTGACCGGGACTATGCCAATTACGAGCAATATAAAGCCTGGCTCGGTCCGCTCGGCGCGAAAAAGCTCCGCCTTCAGTCGGGCTGGGCCAAGACCGAACGGGCGAAGGGCGTTTATGACTTTGCCTGGCTGGACGCCATTGTAAATGACGCCCTCTCGCAGGGTGTGCAGCCCTGGATCCAGATTTCTTACGGCAACCTGCTCTACAACGGCGCCGGCAGCGTCGATCTCGGCGGGGGGATCCCCCACGGCGAGGAAGGGCTGGCCGCGTGGGAAAACTACGTCCGCGCCCTGGTGCCGCACTTTAAAGGCCGCGTGCGCGAGTGGGAAGTGTGGAACGAATCCGACCTGGGGGATAATATCAAGAGACCGGATGTTTACGCCGAACTGTTTTACCGCACCGGGCTCATCATTCGCGAAATCGATCCGCAAGCCACGATTGTGGCGTTGTCCATGGCGCGCATGGATGTCAATTATGTGACCGCGTTCATGGACTATCTGCAAGGCAGGGGCGCCGTTTCCCTCATTGATGTCGTCACCTTTCACGGCTACCCCACGATACCCGAGGGCAATTTTGACAAAGTGGAGATAATACAAAATCTCATCTGGAAGCATAACCGGAAGATCCGATTCTGGCAGGGCGAGACGGGATGCCCGTCGACGGAAGGCAGCTCCGGGGCGCTCGGCGGCCATCCATGGACAGAGCTCACACAGGCAAAATGGAATCTGCGCAGGGCGCTTTCGCACCTGGGCAGGGGCATCCCCTTCAGCCTGTTTCTCCTCTGCGAGTTTTCCTATACCAAACATCCGGCCTATGTTAATCGCAATCCATTGAACACTAAGGGCCTCCTGGAAATCAATGAAAAGACCCTGGCCGTCGAACGCGGCAAACCGGCCTATTATGCCTATCAAAACCTCTGCGCCATGTTTGACGGGAATGCCGTGCCGCAAAAGGAATTCGAGCACTCCGCCCGGACTTCGGGACACGGGGAAAAGCTTGTTGTTCATGCCTTCAGGCACAAGACAAACGACCGGCATGCGGTGGTTGTCTGGTTTGGCGGGGAAATCCCGTCAAATGCAAACCATTGCCGGATCGCCACACTTCATTTTCCCAAGCTCAACATCACACATCCGGCATATATTGATATCCGCACTGGCAGTATCTACAGGATTCCCGATTCAAGCATAAAGAGACGAGGAATGGAAACCACCATTTCTGTTCCTGTTTATGACAGTCCCTGCGTGATCACTGACGAAGCATTCTTTGAGACCCTGCGATTTTAATTCCATATGTGAATGCGGGCGATGCCCGGATATTGCACGCGGACAGCAGGTCCGATGAAAGAGGAAAATCAAATATTTCTAAACCATGCCCATGCACACATACACAGCCGCGGTGATTGGCGGCGGATTCGGAGGGAATCTCAGCATGGCCGCGCTCACCGAATCACCCCGGTTCAAACTGGTGGCGGCCGCCGACCTGAGGGAAGACGTCCGCTTGAAGCTTGCCCGGCAATATCCCGGCATCCAAACCTATCCCAATCACGAGGACATGTTTCGCGCGTGCCCCCCGGATGTTGTGGCGGTCAGCACATTCCCGCCGTCGCACGAAGAAATCACCCTTGCGGCCCTCGACCGGCTCCCGCTCAAGGGCATCCTGGTGGAAAAGCCTCTCGGTCACACTTGGGCCTCGGGCCGCCGCATTCTCAAAGCGATTCAGGAACGCCGCCTGCCGGTTGCCGTGCCCCACGGGCTGATGGCGCGCCGCACTCCGCTTGAGATTATAAACAGGGTGCGGCAGGGCGAGATTGGAGAATTAAAATTACTGGAAATCCAGTGCAGCGGCTGGGACATAATCAACGCCGGCATTCATTGGCTGAACTTCTTCGTCAACCTTGCCGGACTGGAGCCGGTCGAAACGGTGTTTGCCGCCTGTGACGCCACCACGCGCACCTGGCGCGACGGCATGCAGGTGGAAACCACCGCTGTCACCACCGCGCAGACCCGAAGCGGCATTCGCGTGGTGATGCACACCGGCGACCATATCGCGGTGAATGCGCCGCCGCACGAGACATTATTCCGGATTTTCGGAACCGCGGGGCAGATCGAATTCCATGGCTGGGATGCGGCCTATCGCGTGGTCAGCCCCGCGCATCCGGGCGGGAGCGTTTTCAACCCGCCGGAGCTGCCCATCTCCGGTCATCGCTATCATTTCGAACGCCTGGCGGAGCAAATGGATTCCGGCGCGGCGGATTATTCGCCAGCCACCAGTTCGCTGATGGCGCTGGAACTCTGCGAAGCCGCCTACCTGAGCAGCCAATATCGTGTGGAGGTCAGGCTGCCGCTTGATGCATTCATCCCGCCGCCGCCGGTGGATTGGACACCCGGCCAGCCTTATTCCGGCACGGGCGGCGGCAGGGATGGTCGCAACCTCTAATCAATTGCCCAGCTCCGCAACCGCCCTGTTTTTACTGTCGTCTCTTATATTACTTCAGATATCCCAAGATCATGAGACCCATTTCATTTGCCATCATCGGCGGCGGCTGGCGCGCCGAGTTTTTTCTCCGCATCGCCCGCGCGCTGCCGGAGCGTTTTCGCGTGACCGGAGTGCTCATTCGCAACCGTGAAAAACACGCGGACTTCCAGCACCGCTGGGATGGCGTGGCGGTGGCCGATTCGCTCGACGGCTTGCTGGCCGCGCCGCAGACACCGCGATTCGTGATTGTGAGCGTCCCTTGGACCGCCTCCCCCGGCTGCATCCTTGCGTGCGCGGAGCGCGGCGTCCCCGTGCTCTGCGAAACGCCACCCGCGCCGGATCTCGCCGGCCTGCTCCGCCTCCACAAACTCACCGAGCAGGGCGCCCGCGTGCAGGTGGCCGAGCAGTATGCGTTGCAACCGCTGCATGCCGCATGGCTCGCCATCGCGGGTTCAGGCCGTCTCGGCGAGCCGGCGCAGGCGCAGGTCTCCGTCGCCCACGGCTACCACGGCATTCACCTTATGCGCCGTTTTCTCGGCGTTGATTTCGAGCCCGTGACGATCGATGCGCGCCCGTTTCGCGCTCCGCTCGTGCAGGGACCGGACCGCCACGGGCCGCCTGAGAAGGAAATCATCGCGCAGGACGAGCAATTGCTGGCCCGTTTCGATTTCGATAATGGCAAGCTCGGCATCTTCGATTTCACCGGGGCGCAATACTTCTCCTGGATCCGCGCCAACCGCGTGCTCGTGCGCGGCGAGCGCGGCGAACTCGATGGCGGCGGCGCCCGTTGGCTGCATGATTTCCGCACCCCCATCTCCGCCCCTCTGGTCCGTCACGACGCGGGGCATGGCACCAATCTCGAAGGGTTTCATCATAAAGGTTACACGCTGGGCGCGGAATGGGTTTATAAAAACCCCGTCGCGCCGGGCCGCCTGGCCGATGACGAGATCGCCATCGCCGACTGTATCCAAAAGATGGATTCGTATGTGGACGGCGGCCCGTCCCATGTCGACCTCCGGCAGGCGTCCCAGGACCAATATCTCAGCCTGCTCATGGGGCAGTCGGCCCGGACCGGGAAGCCGGTGACCTCGGAACGGCAGCCCTGGATGTAGTGCGAACTCCCCGGGAGGGATGCCCCGTGCCGTCCTTCCCATCCGAAGCGGGTGCCGAGAATATAACTATTAGGTTACATTCCGGCATAAAAATGCGACGGATCGAATGGGGAATGCCCTATTGTGGCTTTGGGAGAGAATTGGCCAAAGGCATTGCCGCGTTTTCAGACCGCCGCCGGGTGAGCTCGCCTTGCATCGCCGCGAGCGCGTCGTCATCCAGCGGATAACGCATCGCCAGGGCGAAGCTGCCCAGCATCACCAGCGCGGGGCCCGCCGAGAACAGCAGCCGCATGACGAGAAGCGAGCCCTCCGTCTGCGCGCCGCCAAGCTCGGCCCTGAATCCGGACCAGTCCAGCGCCGCGCCAAACAGAAAGATCGCGGCCGTGAGCGTTGTCTTTTCAATCCACGTGGCGACGGCCGCATAGGTGCCCTCGCGCCGCAATCCGGTTTTATATTCATCGAAGTCGGCGGTGTCGGCCTTCATCGGGTCGATCAGCACCCAGAAGCCGGAGAAACTCGGCGCGAGCAGCAGCATGGACACAAACTGGAGCCAGGGATATTCGCGGTTGTAGAAAAAAAACTGGCTGACCGCCGCGGCTATGCCGCATACTAGGCACACGCGGATAACCCGCAATTTTCCGAAACGCGTCGCCAGCGGCGCCACAACCATCACGCCGGCAAGCCCCGCGAACGCATAAAAAGTCTGCGACGACGCCTGCATCACACTCCCCGCCGTTTTGTCCCCGCCAAACACATAATACACATTGATGTGCGTGCCCATCGTGCGAACAATGTTGTCGCTGATGATCATGCCCAGCACGATGCCCACCAGATAACGGAACGGGCGGTTGCGGAATGTCATTTTCAAGCCCGGCAGCAGTCTCACCTTTTCCTGGCGCGCGGCGTTTTTCGCAAAGCGCTCCCGGGTGAGCAGCACGGTCGGAATCGCAAGCACAATGAACAATGCGCCGATCACGAGACCCAGGGCGCGCATTCCGGCCGCGGGGCTCCCGAAAATTTTCCACTGCGCGAGCGGAAAAACCCAGGGGATGATAAAGAACGTGAGTTTCGACACGATCGCGCGCACCGCGTGGATGCGCACGCGCTCGTTCGAGTCGGCGCTCAATTCAAACCCGAGCGTCAAATACGGGACCGCATACACGGCGAACGCCGCGTAAAACACGAGCATCGCCACCAGAAAATACCCGAACGCCCACCAGCCCTTCCAGTCGGACGGCACCATCCAGATCAATGGAAACGCAATCGCGCACAACACCGCGCCCACCGCGATGAACGGACGACGGCGCCCCCACTTCGAACGGAAATTGTCACTGGCCGAGCCGATCACCGGATCGAGCACCGCGTCGAGCACGCGCGAGAGCCCGAGCACCACGCCGATCAGCGCCGGATTCATGCCCAGGATGATATTATAAATAGGATAGGCGATGGTGTTGATGCCCGAGGCGCCGAAATTGAACGGCAGCGTGCCGGTCGCGAATCCGATGCGTTCGCGCCACGTGGTTTTTTCCGAAGCGGGCGTCGCGGCCGCCGCGACTCCGCGCGGCGCATGGGACGGGGTGGCCGCCGGGGGCGAATTTGCGGGAACAGGCGTTGAAGGGGCGGAGGGCGGAATCGGCGGGTCTTGAGGCATGGTGCGCGTGTCGTGTTATTGTGATTGTTTCACCCGGGTGACCGGCGGAAGGAGCATGCTCAAAAGGACAGATATCCGGACAAGGCGAAGAGACGATTTTATTGGGGAGGTCATCAGGGGAAGCCCGAGGGAAGCGTTTCTGGCAATCCGAAAAACAGGATTCCCGGGTGGTTATTCTTGGAGACGGGAAGGACAATGGCGGCCGGCCCGGCGCAGTAACGCCTCCTTTTGCGCAACGCCTTGCATGTTTTCATAAAGTGCCGCAATCGCGGCTTGCACCCCGCCGATGAAATGGCAGGAAAAGAGTTGTCATGGCGCGCCCGGCCCCTGCACCACCCCGAAGACCAACTTCCACCCTTTCCATGGAAAGCGTTGCCCGCGAAGCGGAAGTCTCCGCCAGCACGGTCTCGCGAGTATTGCGTGGCGATCCGCGCATCAGCGCGGAGACGGCCCGCCGGGTCAAAGCGGTGGTTGACCGCATGGGCTACCGGCCAAACCCGCTCGTCTCGGCCCTGATGACACAACTGCGGGACAAAAGTCCGCCCGCGGCCGTGTGCAATCTTGCGTGGCTTGATTTCTACCCATCGTCCGGAGACATGGCGCGCGATCCCGTGCACATGGCTTTTGTCAAAGGAGCCGCAGACAGAGCCCGGGCATTGGGTTACGCAATCGATACGATACTGGTTTCGGAATGGAAACACAGCCGGTTAAGGAGATTCCTGCAGAACCGCGGAATCAAGGGCGTCCTGCTGCCGTATTTTGAGGACTATCAGGGGCGGGCGGCAAATATTCCTCTGCCGCTGGATGAATTTACCATTGTCGGGGTGGGCATACGCTTCGAGGAGCCCGACCTTCACTATGCCAGTGACGATCAATATGAAAGCGGCCGCCTGGCGACAAAAAAACTGTGGTCGCTCGGCTACCGGAGAATCGGATATATTGGGGACGCGCGGGTCGAGCGCATCGTAAACGGACGGTTTTATGCAGGTTACGACGCGACCATCAGCACCGAGCTTGAGGGCCACGCACCGGTTCCGCTGATTACAAACGAATTCAAAAATATACGCGCATGGATCCGACGCACCCGCGTGGACGCGGTGATCACCACCTCAAGAAACCTGTATTCGATCCTGTGGGAAAAGGGCATTCGCATGCCCCAGGACATCGGCTTTGCCCATCTCAACGTGGACGATGTGGACGGCGCCGCCCCAGGCGAGGTCGCCGGCGTGCGCCAAGACAGCGTGGGCGTTGGCGCCAATGCCGTGGAACTGCTGGTCGGGCTGTTGTATCATAATGAGCTGGGCGTGCCCTTGCATCCCCGCGGCGTTTTGGTGCGCGGCACCTGGGCGCCGGGAGCCTCGGTGCGAAAATGAAGTCGCTCCGGCAAGGCGTGGACGGATGGACTGGCCCGCCATGCAAGGCATTGCACAGGGCAGCCATTGCCCGGCGCCGTCAAAGCTATCGACTGGGTCTCCCCGCAACACCCGCCCGGTTGAAAATCAATGGCCGCATCCATCCATGAGATGACAGCTCTCCCAAAAATTCCCATGCGCCTCTTCATTTACGGAAAAGACCAATTATGAAAAGGAAAACCAGCCCCTCGAAAAAAAACGCGCCGCGCACGGCGGCGACCTCGTCCCGCGCGTTTAAGGAAACCTGGCGGCCCGAAAGCCAGACACCCGTTTATACCATCCCCTACGGACCGCCGACACCCAAATCCATCCGCGACGTTCTCAAACGCATCCATTCCTATATCGACCGCCACTCCCCCGCCTGCCTGGTCGATCGCAGAAACGGAAGAAAATTAACCGATCTTGGAAAAATCAATTCCGATGCGGATATAGCCCAGGGCTTGTTCCGGCTTATCTCCTACGAATGGGGCGTTGTATACCAAGGCATGATGCTGGCGTCTGAACGCACTGGAGACCATCGCTATCGGGATTATGCCGCCCGCCGCCTGCAATTCCTGGCCGATGCCACCCCGCGCTTCAGGGCATGCCTGCCAGCGCGCCCGGCTGGTTTGAATCAGCCCGCATTCATTTCAATTATTCATCCGCACAATCTCGACGACGCAGGCTCGCTTTGCGCGGCCATGGTCAAAGCCCATCATGCCGGGCTGGCGACCGGCCTGGCTCCCTTGATCGATCATTTTGCAGACCATATTGCAAACCGGCAATACCGGCTTCCAGACGGAACATTCGCGCGGCATCGCCCGCTGAAAAATTCGCTGTGGCTGGATGATTTATACATGAGCGTGCCCGCGCTTGCCCAGCTGTACAAACTAACCGGAAGCGCAGGCTATGCGGAGGAGGCCGTAAATCAACTGGAACTATTCTCCAGGCGCATGTTTAACAAAGGCAAGTGCCTCTACATGCATGGATGGTATGAGGATTGCGCCACTCATCCGGAATACCACTGGGGCCGGGCCAATGGATGGGCGATGCTCTCCCTGGTGGAGTTGCTCGATGTTCTTCCGGACGATTATCCCCGTCGCGGAATCGTGCTGGACCTCCTCCGGCGGCAGATAGCCGGCGTCACGGCATGCCAGGGTGGCCGGGGGTTCTGGCATCAATTGCTGGACCGCAATGACAGTTTTCTCGAAACGTCCGCCACCGCAATTTTTACCTACTGCATGGCGCGGGCGATCAATCGCGGATGGGCCGATGCCCTGGTTTATGGCCCGGCCGCGATTGCCGGATGGAATGCCGTCGCCTCGCGCGTCAATGCCAAGGGGCAGGTCGAAGGCACCTGTGTCGGCAGTGCGATGGCGATGGATCCCGTGTATTATTATCATCGCCCTCAAAGTGCGCTCGCCGCTCACGGTTATGGACCTGCGCTCCTCGCAGGATCAGAATTGCTCCCACTGGTCGAAAGCGGTCGCGTCACGGCCTACGATGGCGCGGTGCAGTTTGGTCCCATGCTTGAAGAAAATTGAGCTTGGGCAGGTATGTTTTGAACAAGCCGCAGCCACACGCAATCCGATTCCCCGCCATGAAAAAAACACGCGCACATATTTTCTTCCGCACCGCCGCTTTGTTCCTGCTCGCCGGCGTCTTGGCCAGGGCCGAGGAAGAGCCCCGGGCGGCGGGCACGCCGCCGCCGCCGAAATACAAGTATCCGGCCTATATCCCGATCGAGGATATTCCCCGTTTGCCCCGGGTATTGCTGCTAGGCGATTCCATATCGATCGGCTATACCATCCCGGCAAGGGAGCGGCTCAAGGGGATCGCCAACATTCACCGTCCGCCGGAAAACTGCGCGGATACGTCCATCGGACTGCGGCGGCTCGACACATGGCTGGGCGCCGGAAAATGGGATGTGATTCATTTCAACTTCGGTTTGCATGATATAAAATATCTCGACAAAGCCGGAAAATATGTGCCGCCGGCCGAGGGAACGCAGGTGACATCGCCGGAACAATATGAAAAAAATCTCCGGGTGCTGGTCCGACGCCTGAAAAGCACCGGGGCGGCATTGATCTTTGCCACGACCACTCCCGTGCCGGATGGCGCCTCGGGGCGCATCGAAGCCGATGCCATCCGATATAACGAGATCGCCGCCGGAATCATGACGCAGGAGGGAGTGGCAATCAACGACCTGTTTACATTTGCGTCGGAAAACCAAGTCGAAATTCAGTTAAGGCAAAATGTGCATTTCACGGAACGCGGCTATCAACTCATGGCGGACATGGTTGCGGGAAAAATAAGAAACGCGCTGGCAGAGCGCGAAATCACGGCCGCGCCAGAACGGATAACATATATCGGGCCGCAAGGCGACGACAATGCCGCCGGCACGGAAGCCGCGCCGCGCCGCTCCATCCAGCGCGCACTGGATAACGCAAAGCCGGGGGATGTCGTGCGCCTGCTTCCGGGCGTGTATCGCGAGCGCGTTGTAATCACCAAAGGAGGAACTTACGGGGCGCCCGTGACATTGGAAGGAATGGATGGCGCGGTGATGGAGGGGCATGACGATATTGCACCGTCCTGGAGCGAGGCGGTTGATATCGCTCCCGGAGTATATCGCACCACGCTCGCAACCGAACCACGAGCCGTTATCGTGGATGGGAAACAGCTGGTGCTTTTGGACGAAAGCCGTTTTCCCCGGGCGGAAAGCAACGGGGAAAAAATCACCTGGAGCCGCCTGTTCCAGACAGGCTTCGACAAGGGTGGATGGAAATATGTTCAGGGCGCGGGCTTGTATTTGCGAAAAAAGAAAGAATTTATCATCCGTTTCGATGGCAACAGGGATCCCCGGGGGATGAATATCGTCTTTGCGCCCGACGCGGCGGTCGTGCGCATCGAAGGAGCAAACCGCTGCGTGATACGCAATCTGGAGCTGCGCCACGCCCACCACGGCGTCATGATCACCAATAGTATCGGATCCGTGGTGGAAGGCTGCTTTATCAATCGCACCCGCGACGGCATCACGCTTTCCCGCGGCAGCGACCGCTGCACATTGCGTTTCAACCGCATCACCCAGAATCCCCTCGGCATCAACAACGGATTCAACCGGGCCGGGCCGGATGGGCAATTTACCGATCCCCGGTGGTCGCAGGCATGGGATATTTGGGTCGCCCATAAACGATATGGATTCTATGACAGCAAAGGCATCAATCTGGACCGCTCGATTGGCGGCCACCGGGTGCATGACAATTACATTCACGACCATTGGGACGCAATCGCCAGCAGAGGCTGGGATGAATGGCAATCGACGGCCGCGGAGCGCATGGCATGGATCCACTATAACCGCGGGTCCGAAATTCACCATAACCGCATCGAGCGCGCCAACGACGAGGGGCTCGAACTGAACGATGGCGGCATTGACGAACAATGGCATCATAATTTCGTAACCCACACGCGCTGCGGCCTGCGTTTCAAACCAATCGACAAGGGCCCCCTGTATGCCTACGCAAACATTTTTAAGGACAATGCGGAGGATGGCCGCTTCTTTGGCGGACTCGAGCTCAATCCCGGGGAAGTTTATCTGTATCATAACACCTCAAATTCCCGATACGCGATTGTGAGCAACAAGATCAAGGGCATCGGCACGCCGGAGTTTCATGTGTATAACAATTTGTTCTGGACCGAGGCATGGTGGGGCAACACGGGCGAATCGGTTCCGCCGAATTGGACGGGGGACAACAATGTTTATTTTCGCAGGGGAAAATCCGCATCATGGGAAAAGGGCATCGCGCTGGCCAAAAAACAGGGAATCGACCGCAACGGCAAATGGATGACCGGCGAAACCAGTCCGTTCGTTGATGCGGAGGCCGGCGACTTTCGGATCAAGAAAGAGCATGCCGCAAGGAGGGCCGGCATGGATTTGTCGAAGCTCACCCGGCGCGCGCTGCCCGGCATCGGAGGCTTCGGCGAGACGAGCGCCCCTGATGCAGGCGCACTTCCATTTGGCGCCTCCATGCCCAGGATTCCGAGAGGCCGGGACTCCGTGGCAATGGAACCGGCCGGGTTCTGGCCGGAAGCGGATTAGCGCCGCCCGGATCGCGCGCCAAGGCCGGTCCCGCATTTAATCCGTGCTTTGTGACACGGCCACGATATAAAATCGCCGCGATTTTTGATCATTAATCCCAGCCGCCCGCCTGAAAACAAATCATGAAAACACCATTATTATCACTCCTGTGCGTCCTCACACTTATGAACGCGCTGCCGCGAATGAGCGGACAAGGCGCTCAAGCGGAACCGATCACCTATAATACAAAGACGAATCTCCCATATTATGACGATGCCGCATTGAAAGGCGCGGCGGAATACCAGCGCAACCAGTGCCGGATGGATATATATTATCCGGGAAACCGGACCGCTTTTCCCACTGTCATCTGGTTTCACGGCGGCGGGCTGACCGGAGGAAAGCGCCGATTCCCGGCGCTCAAGAACGAGGGCTGCGCCCTGGTCGCCGTCAGCTACCGGCTTTCCCCGCAGGGCGCCTTCCCCTGTTTTCTTGAGGACGCCGCCGCGGCCACGGCATGGGTCGTCAAAAACATCGCCTCGCTCGGCGGTGACCCGGCCAAGGTGTTTATCTCCGGCCATTCGGCGGGCGGCTACCTTGCCGCAATGGTCGGCATGGATGCGCGCTGGCTGGCGCCTTATGGGGTATCGAACCAACAACTGGCCGGAATCATTCCCGTCAGCGCCCAGGTCACGACGCACTTTACCGTGAAAAAATTACGCAATGACACAGGCCCCCAATTCCGCCCGTTGATTGATGAATATGCCCCGTTATACCACGCTTCCAAGGATCTGCCGCCAATCTGCCTCATTGTCGGTGACAGGCGCATCGAGTTTAAAAGCCGTGTGGAGGAAAATGAACTCCTGGCGGTGAGCCTGAAAAATCTCGGCCATTCGCAGGTTGAATTTTATGAAATGGGCGGATTGGACCACGGCGCCGTGTCCGAGGGGGGGATGATTATTTTAAGAAAATATATAAAACGGATTCTCGGGCAACGCGAAAAGAACGGCGCTTCCCAAAATGCGGCGGGGGAAGCGCCATAGCCCGTCCCGGCCCCCTCATCACACCAGCGGTGTTTTTTCCTGGTCCCAAACAGTGAGGTTTTTCAGGTCGGCGGTCCGGCGGCGCGTCAGACGCGACACCAGATAGCCCGCACCCAAGACGATCATGTTGCCGAAAAACGCGAGGTAATAGATATGTATCGGCAGGCGCCAGCCAGCCGGCAGCGCGCCGACCTGCCCGAGCAACATATAGAGCGTGTAGCACATGGCCGCGGCAATGCCGGCCCATGCGCCGTATTTGTTTCCGCGCCGGGTGAACATGCCGAGGAAAAACAACCCCGGCACGCTTCCGCCCAGCACCGCGACGGCGCTGGTGTGCAGGTCGGCCAGCGTGCTGGTGTTGGCCGTGTGCACAAGCATGGCGGACACCAGAATGCACATCGTGACAGCACCCGAGGCGAGCTTCCCGACCAGGAGATAATGCCGGTCGTCGCCGGTCTTCTTGATATATTTCTTATATATGTCCCCCACCCACACCATGCCCGACGAGCTTATGCAGGCGCTGAGGGAGCCCATGGCCGCCGCCATGGCGCCGGCTATCACAAGGCCCGCGATGCCCACCGGCAGATAAGTAACAATAAAGTGCGGCACGATCATTTCCGCCTTATAGGCGCCGTCCCCGGCCAGGATCGCAGAGGCCACCGGGTCGGGGTTGTGGCTAAAATACACAAACAACGCCGTGCCGATAAACTTGAACGCAAACCAGATGGGCAAGGCGCCGAATCCCAGCACCAATATCGATTTCCTCGCCTCCCGGGCGCTTTTCGCCGCGCACCACCGCTGCACGTTGATCTGATCCAGGCAGCCAATCAGAAAAGACAGGATACCGACAAAGAAAAATGTGGTCACCGTTTTTTCCGAAAAGGACCATGCCCAGCTGGTCGGCCCGAATTCCCCCGTCCGGTTGTCAATGTCCCAAAAGGAAAGTTTGTTTGCGACCCACGCTTCGCTGAACACCGCGGGAATGCCTCCGCCGATCCCCGAGAATATGACGCCGAGCAATAAAAACGCCCCGAGCAACAAAAGCCCGGTCTGGACGACGTCGAGATACACGACGGCCTTCAATCCGCCCTTCACGGTGTAAACACCACTGACCGCCACGCCGATAATCAGGCACCATTCATACCGCACACCGGTCATGGACTGGAGGATGATCGCGAGCAAATACATGATCATGCTGGCCCGCATGACCTGCATGACCATGAATGCGACCGCCGCATAGGCGGAAATCGACGCACCGAAGCGTTTATGGAGGTATTCATACGCCGAGCTGATCGTCCCCCGTCGGAAAAAAGGCACGAACACCCACGCCGCCAGCATGCCGCCGAGCGGCACCGCGAGGTGCTGCACGGTGCGGAACCACGCGGTCTTGAAGCTGTCCGCGGGGCCGGCGATAAAGGTCATCGAGCTCATGATCGAACTGATGAGACTCACGCCGAGCAGCCAGCCGGGCATGGAACGCCCGCCAAGAAAATAATTGTCGGTCGAAGTGTTCTTGCGCGAGAACCAGAAGCCCAGCGCGACAATGATTCCGAAGTAGGCGGCCAATATCAATAAATCTACCGTGTGTATTTGCATGGGAATATATAAAGGGGCGGGAGGAGGCCGACGGGGCCGTCAGGGAATATCATTGATCATCGGAAACAATCCCGGCGCGGTGGCCTCCCGA
This sequence comes from Termitidicoccus mucosus, assembly GCF_038725785.1. Classification (GTDB taxonomy): domain Bacteria; phylum Verrucomicrobiota; class Verrucomicrobiia; order Opitutales; family Opitutaceae; genus Termitidicoccus; species Termitidicoccus mucosus. Next base: position 5,196,540 of record NZ_CP109796.1, on the reverse strand, counting down.
GTCGGCCAACCAGCGCGGAAAAATACCCGGCACGGGGCGTCAAACCAGCACTCCGTCCGCCTTCAGCCTCGCGCTCAACGCCGCGCCATCGAGCCTGGAAACGGACTCCCCGCTCTGCGCGCAAAGCGCGGCGGCCACGCCCGCCGCCTGGCCGAGCGCCATGCACTGCGCCTGCACGCGGGCGGAGCCAAACGCCTCGCGCGTCGCCGAGAGCGTGCCGCCCGCGACCAGCACATTTTTCGAGCCCTCCGGCACCAGCGTGCGATAGGGGATATGATAGGGCACGGTGAGAAACTGCACGCTCTGGCTGCTGCTGTCCGCCCTGTGCATGTCGATCGGGTGGCCGCCCAGCGCCACCGCGTCCGAGAAGGGGCGGGCGGTGAGGACATCCTCGGCGGTCAATGTATATAATCCCCGGATGGCGCGCGTCTCGCGGATGCCGATCTGCGTGGCCGTCTCGATCAGATAACAATGGGCGAACGCCTTGTGATGGCGGCGGAAGCTATCAATCATGACCGGCACCTCCTCGCGCAGCACGAGCTCGGAGAGGGACAGGTCGTCCGCGTCGGCCGCGTTGCCGGTGATGCGCGTGGCGTTGACCGACACCTCGCCGGGGCGGATGGTGCTGCCGTGCACGGTCCACGGTCCGCCGAAATTGCGCAGGCGCCCGGCCTTCACCTCCTCCGCCAGCACCGCGCGCAACTCCGGGTTCGCATACTTGGTGCCGTCGTGCGCCATGAGCACATTTAGCTTGTCCGTGTCCACGCCGCCGAGCCGGAAATACAATGACATCGGCTGAAGCTCGCCGCTCGCGCGCCGGTTGCGCATCTCGCAGGGCAGAGCGGCCCGCGCCACCAGGTCGCCGGTGCCGGTGCAATCGATAAACTGGTTCGCGGCGACGGCCTCGCGTCCCGATTTGGTCTCGATGACCACATGCGTCAGCCGGCCCGGATCCTCCCTCGATGCAATCGCGCCGGCGACCTGCGCGTGCAGGAGAATGCCGGCGCCCGAGCGACGCGTGATGCTCTGGGCGGCGAGTTTATATAATTCCACATCGTAGGGCACGTTTCCGCTCGGGAGGTTGATGATGGCGCCACCCGCCGCGTGCAGCGCGCGGATAAACTCTCCCGGGATGCCGTCCACGATGCGCTCGCCGCCGAGGTTGAACTTGCTCAGCGGGCCGACCATGCCCGCCGTCGCCATGCCGCCGAGAAAACCGTAGCGTTCCAGCAAAAGCACCGAGGCTCCCGCTCTCGCCGCGGCCACCGCGGCGATGAAGCCCGACGGCCCCCCGCCGCAGACGGCGACATCGACCTGCGCGCGCACGGGCAGGCGGCGAGCGGGCTCGGTGACGGTGGAGCCGATGGGGGGATTAACAGCCGTGGTGGTTTCTGTCATAAGGCGTCCGGGAAAGCCTCCCGCAAAGCCGCGCGCAGCTCAAGACCGCAGCGTGTAATGATACCGACAATAATATAAAATTTCCGGCATTTATAAAACCGACGGAAACACCGCCCGGCTCACATCGCAGGGGCGGGGACACGCGCCAAGCCCCGTTTGCGAAACAACACGAAGCCGATCGCCGCGAGCGCGGCCAGATGCAACACGCTCATCGCGGTGAACACCGGCACGTAACCGTAGTGCTGGACGGCCTGGCCGGTCAACAGGGTCGCCACGATGCCGCCGAGCGAGCCGCCGATGGCGGAAATGGAAATGACCGTGGCCGTGGCGCTGCGCGGGAAAGACTCGGAGAGCAGCGAGAGCTGGTTGGCCATCCAGCAGGTCTGGCAGGCGAACATCACGGCGATAATGGCGATGGCGACCCAGACGGACTGGGTGCGGACGGCGACATTGGCCAGGGGCATGAGGCAGGCGGCGGCGGCGAGGAGCGTGAAACGGGCGCGCAGGGGGTTGATGCCCCGGCGGATGAGCCAGTCGGAGAGGGCGCCGCCGCCGGGGCCGCCGATGTCGCCGGCAAGGAAGGGTATCCAGCTGATGAGGCCGATGAGGGCGAGGGAAAAGCCGCGGGCGTTGGTGAAGTAGTCCGGCAGCCAGAAGTTGAAGAAGTAGGCGTAGGGATCGGTGAGAAAGCGGGCAAAAAAGAAGGCGACGCAGACGGGGTGCGTGATGATTTTGACGAGCGGAATTTTTTCTCCGGCGGCGGCGGACGGGCCGCCGCGCGTGGCCAGGATGTGGGCGCGCTCGGCCGGGGAAATCCAACGGTGGCGCTCCGGGCTGTCGTAAAACTTCCACCAGACGGCGAGCAGAGCGAAGCCCGCGAGTCCGGGCAGGATGAAGCCGAGGTGCCAGTTGAGGTGATGGGTGATGAAGGCGACGATGGGCGCGGCGAAGATGGCGCCCCAGACATAGCCGTTGTTGAAGATGGCAACGCAGAGGCCGCGCTCGCGGCTGGGCGTCCATTCGCCGAGGGCCTTGATGCCGCCGGGGGAGTTGAAGCTCTCGACGAGGCCGAGCATGAAGCGGAAAACAAGGAGGCCGACCCAGCCGGCGGCGGCGGCGTGGGCCATCGAGACGAGACTCCAGACGCAGAGCGCGACGGTCATGCAGATTTTGACGCCGAAGCGGTCGATCAGGCGCCCGCAAAAGACGTAGCCGGTCGTGTAGGCCGCGAGGAAGGCGGTGAGGATGTAGGAGTACTCGACCGAGGTGAAACCGAGCTTCTCCTTCAACGTCGGCGCCAGCACCGAGAGGGTCTGGCGGTCGAAGTTGTTCGCGACTGAAAAGAAAAAAAGTATGGCGACGATGAGCCATCGCTGGTGGCTGGCGAGAAAGCGGCGGATTTTTGAGGGAAAGGTCATGGTCGAGGCGGGATTGGAGGTGACGCGGAAATCGGCGGAGAGGAATCAACAGCCGCGGCGTTTCCCGGCACAGGGTTTTTGCGAAAAATCTCCCGCGACACCGCGCGGGACTCAAGACCGCAGCGTGTAATGATACCGTCAATGATATGACTTTTCCGACGTTGCCATCGCCTCATCATTCCGGCGGAATGGCCCCGTCCCTCCATCATGCACGAATTCCCTTCGAACAGGAAACTCCCGGGGCTGCCCCTGCTCAAGCGTGCCATCACGTCGGGAAACGCCCGCCAGTCCTTTATAAAACTGATGGAGCTGCTGCTCGGCGCCGGCCTGCCGCGCTCGGCCATCGTGCACGAGAACATCCCCGGCGGCCTGCCCGATTCGACGGACGCGGGCGCGCGGGGCGGCACAAGCCTTTCGTATGTCTCCGACTGCCGGTTCATCCTCGCGCTGACGGGCGAACACCGCACCATCCGCGAGCTCGCCAACCGCCGGCGCGACATCGTGGTGCGGCCCGGCCAACTCTGCTGGATGCCGGCCGACAGCTGGTATCTCGTGCGCAACGGCCCCACGCGCACCATGCTGTCGGTGATTTTTCAAAGCGACCGCACGCGCTTCGTCTGGTATCACAACCTGCCGCTTGCCTCCTCCGCCGCCCAACCAACCCAAATCCTGCTGTCGCACCAGACCGGTTCCGCGCCCGGCGGCGAACTGGCGCACGCCCTCGCGCTCATGCACGCGGCCTGCCCGGCGACGGCCGCGGCGGAGGCGGGCTCGCACACCCTCGCCGCCTCCGCCCGCGCGCTGCTGGCTTGGTGCCTGCATGAACTGCGCGCCGACGGCAATCCCGGCGGCGCGGCCCCGCAGCCGCCCGACTCCGGCGGCAGGCTGGTGGACGAGGTCAGCGCCTATGTCACCGACCATTTGCAGGATGATCTTTCACGCGATCATGTGGCGTCGGTGTTTGGCATCAGCCCCGATCACCTCACCCGCCTGTTCAGGCTCCATGCCGCCGGCGGATTCACCGAGTTTGTCACCGCCGCGCGCCTGCGCTTCGCCGGGCAATTGCTCCTCAAGAGCAAACTTTCCGTCAAGGAAATCGGCTCGTCCTGCGGTTTCAACTCCAGCGCATATTTTGTGAAGCGGTTCCGCGAACACCATGGCGCGCCACCCCTCGAATGGAAGGACGCCCGGCGCAATCGCGCGACCCCCGGCCCGCAAGGGAAGCCAGTTGAAACCGCTTGATGCCGCTGGCTGCGCGCGGTTCGCTTTCACCGCCCTCATCGCGAAACCAGGCACCCACGGGCCGCCGCGAAAAACCAGAATATTTCCCCTCCCCTTTCCCCCCCCGATCCACCATGCGCCGCCCATTCATCCTCCTGCCATTTTTTCCCGCCCGGCTCGTCGTATTGCTGGGCGCGTCGCTTCTCTGCGCCGCCGAGATTGCGGCGGACGAACGCATCACGCCGCCCGCGCAATCGCTCCCAATAAAAAAACCCGGCGCGCCCTGCACCTCCATCATCCGCCTCGATGACGGCGCGCTGCTCACGCTCGACGGAAACTCGACCCTGCGCAGCCGTGACAACGGAAAAACGTGGGGCGAGCGAAAACCCGTCGTGGCCGGCTTTGACACGACCGGGACCGCGGAGGGCGTGCCGACCGACATGATCCGCCTGATCCGGACCCGCTCCGGCGCGCTCGTCATCGTGTGGCGCGACGTCCGCAAGGACGACTGGCTGAAGGACGGCAGCGGCCTGGGTCCGAAGGCGAGCGGCGACGTGTGGTGCATGCGCAGCCTCGACAACGGCGCGACCTGGACCGGCCGCCAGCGCATCTTCGACGGCGTGTGCGGCCATCCGCCGATCCGGCTGCTTCAAACCAGAAGCGGACGGCTGGTGTTTCCCCTGCAATATTACACCGGCGGCCCGCTGCGCAGTGTCGTCCGCACCTGTGTGTCAGACGACGACGGCGTGACCTGGAAAATGGGCAACATCATCGACCTCGGCGGGCGCGGACACCACGATGGGGTGATCGAACCCGATCTCATCGAGTTGCGCGACGGGCGCATCTGGATGCTTATCCGCACGAACTGGGATCGCTACTGGGAAGCGTTCTCCGAGGATGGCGGCCTGACATGGCGCACCATCAGACCGGCCGCCATCGAGGCATCCAGCTCGCCGCCTTATTGCACGCGGCTCGCGAGCGGCCGCCTGCTCCTCATCTGGAACCGGCTCCATCCCGAAGGCCAGCCCGACTATAAGCGCAGACAACCCGGCGACGCCCTCTGGGCCGAAACCGCCGCGAGCTGGCACCGCGACGAACTCTCCGCGGCCCTGTCCGGCGACGACGGCGCCACCTGGAGCAAGCCCGTGATCATCGCGCGCCAAAAAGACAAATGGCTCGCCTACGTGGAGACATTCGAGCCCGAGCCCGGCACGATCTGGTTTTTCACCGCGCAGGGGAAGCTCTCGGGCATGTTTCAAGAAGCGTCGTTGCTGAAAACCCCATAAACATCCCATTACTCCAAAACATATGCCATACTCCGCCACCTGCCTGCGTCCGCTTCTGCTCCTCGCCGTCCTCTGCGCCGCCATGCCGGCCGGCCTGGCCCGGCCCGCGGTCTCTATCGAGTCGCTGTTGCTGGAAATGACAAACCGCGACGAGCGCGCCCGGTTTCCCGAGCCCGCCTTCACCTGCAAACAGTCCAGCAGCTACGACCGTGAGAGCGTCGCGCCGGACAAGCCGGGCTGGTTTGCCAACCGCGACCGCTCCATGTTTTTGCGCGTGGCAAATAACAACGGGCGCCGCGAGTTTGTCATGATGGACACGGAAGGCCCCGGCGCCATCGTCCGCTTCTGGATGACCTTTTCGGGAAAAGACAGCGGACGCGGCACCCTGCGCATCTACATTGACGGAGAGCCGGTACCGGCCATCGAGGGAGCCGCGTTTGACATCCTGAGCGGCGGCCTCGTCACCGGCGCGCCGCTGGCCGCCTCGGTGCCCGAGGCAACCCTGTATCAAAGGCGCGGACACAATTTATATTTTCCGATCCCCTACGCGAAACACTGCAAGATCACCTACGAGAGCCAGGGCCTGAGCGAGGACGATTACGGCGCGAAAAAACCGGGCACGGAAGCCGTGTATTATAATATCAATTATCGCACCTACGCCCCTTCCGTGGAGGTCGTTTCCTACTCCACAGCGGAGATGCAAAAGAACAAAGATCTCGTTGCCGCCACCCTGAAACAACTCGCCGACGGCGGAAGGGCACTTCCGGCCAAGAGTTCGGTGCTGAGACTGGATGCCGATCTCCAACCCGGAGAAAGCCGGATCTTTGAAGCAAACCACGCCGGAGCGATCCAGCATCTGGCGATGCGCCTCCAGGCCGAAAACAAGGAGCAGGCGCTCCGCTCCACCGTGCTCGAAATTGCCTTCGATGGCGAAAAGACCGTCTGGGTGCCGGTCGGCGATTTTTTCGGCATCGGTTACAAGCAGCTTTATACCAACACATGGTACACGACAGCCAGCGAGGACGGGATAATGCAATCCTACTGGATCATGCCCTTCGCAAAAAAATGCACCATCACCCTGTCCAACCTGGGCGGCCAGCCCGTCCGCATCGTCGATGCGTCCGCCAGCATAAAGGACTGGAATTGGGATGATCGCTCCATGCATTTCGGCGCGGGCTGGCGGCAATACACCCGGATACAGGCAAACCCGAACGACCAAGCGTCGGATATTAATTTCGCGAGGCTGAAAGGGAAAGGCGTTTATGTCGGGGATGGCATTGTCTTGTTCAATACAAACTATAGATGGTGGGGCGAGGGAGATGAAAAAATCTACGTGGATGGAGAGCCATTCCCCTCCCATTTCGGCACCGGGACAGAAGATTATTATGGTTATGCCTGGTGCCGCCCTGAAACATTCACCGATCATCCGTTTGTCGCCCAACCATTGGGGACGGGCAATTTCACCCCTCGCTATACAGTCAATGCCCGCGTCCGGGCGCTGGATGGCATTCCTTTTGAACGCTCCCTCCATTTTGACATGGAATTATGGTCCGGAGGGCACACGAGGATCAACTACGCGCCGGTCGCGTTTTGGTATATGGTTCCCGGAGGAGAAAATCTCGCGGAGCGGGATCTGGCCGGTGTAAGGGAGCCCGTCGCGCTGGATCGCACCGACATATATTCACCCGCGCTGGACGAAAAACTGGGCGTGGAGGCGGAAAACCTGATATGGGTCAGCACGCCATCGGGCGTGGTTTCCTACCAGGCGCACGACACGCTGCCCTGGAGCGGCGGCATGCAGTTGTTCTGGAAGGACGCCGAGGTCGGCAACCGGGCGTTCTTCAGCTTCAATTCGAATGTCGAAGGGCGCTTCACCCTGACCGGCCTGTTTACCACGGCGAGTGATTATGGCGTGTTTGATATTTACCTGAACGGAAAGAAAATCTTCAGCAAACTCGACCTGGGCGGCGAGTTGGACATCAAGCCGATCAAGGCCGGCGCAGTGAATATACTAAAGGGCGCCAATTTGCTGGAGGTGGAACTCGTCAGGCACGCCAAGGGCGCCGCCAAGAAAAGCCACTTCGGCATCGACAAGCTGATCTTCGAATAGAGCTGCGGGGGATTTTTGTAGAAGGAAGCAAAGGCAGCGGGAAAAGCGGTCATCCGCCTCCTCTGCTTCGTTTTCTTTGTCACCTTCTGTTCAAAACAGTAATCCGAATATTCGACGGGCGGGGTTGATACTATTTCCCAATGAAAATCATCCTTTTGGTGGAGGGCCGAGCTCCTGCGAGGCCGTTGCGGAAAAACGTCGCGTATAACCGCGACGGCCTCGCAGGAGCTCGGCCCTCCACCAGAGTGAATTTCGTTCAGAATTGGTATTAGTCACTGATGTTACGCGGCACGAAGTGGCACGGGCTGCCAGCCCGTGCCACTTCAAGACCTTCCGCGTAACATCAGTTAGTCAGCGAAGAGCGGGCGGGAAAGGGCGAGGGACTCATATGCGGCTATGCGGCAAATAGAGACCGAAAGCCGGACGGCAAATGGTCTTTTTTTACCCCCTCCGAGTCGTTCGCAGGAGGAGCGGGCCGGGCGGGCCATCGGGCATCACCAGCTTATTCTGAGCACCGAGTCGAACGTGTGCCGGCCGGTGCCGTTGTTCTGGTCGCCGTAGGGGACGCAATCATAGTCGTAGGCCAGCGAGAACAGCATGGACTTGGACAGCATCATCCTGATGCCCAGGCCCGCAATGAAACTGTTTTTGGCATACTCGTCGCCGCGAATCTGTATCCGCGCGTTCGGATACTCCACCAGCGTCGCCCATGTGTCCGTCCGCTCATTGAGGAAATTCTGGCGCCAGCCCACGCCCAGGCCCACCATGCCGGGGAGTCCCCAAGGCAGTGTGATGCCCTTGCCTGCGTCGACTCGGACCACGCCTTGCAACAGGGATGCACGGATATCATCCAGACGCACCGCCCCCTCCCCGGTCTCGGCGTAATCATGGAATGACAAATTCATATAATGAATCCCGACGGACGGCCTGATCTCGCCATCGGAAAGGATCGGCAGCACATAGCCGACCTCCAGGCTGCCGCCGAGCGTGTCGAGCTTGTGGGAACCGGTCACGAGGTTGCCGAAATCCTCCCGGCGCCGCGTGTCGGCGCTCCCGAAGCCGGCCGTCAAATCCGCCGACGCATAAAAATCCCCCATGCGCCGGGCGGCATACAGCCCCATGTAAGGCATGTCCATCTCCGTGGTGGCGTTGTTGGTGGTTTCCAGATCCGTGGTGGAATAGCCGAAGTAGCCGCCAAGCATGAGGGCCTTGGTGGAAATCCAGTCATAACCGATGATGCCCGCATAGGTGTTGTCGGTGTAACCGAGGTGTTCCCGATCATCGCCGTATTCCATGAAGGAGCCGATGGCGCGGACCCACAGGCTGTTTCCACTGCGCGGCGCCTCGCGTCCGGCCAGGGGGGAAATGAACTCCTCGCTGATGTGCGTGGAAACGGCGCGCATCGAGGCGGACAGGGCATCGAAGGCCACGACGATGTCCTTGCCGGGCTCCAGCGCCTTGTTGTAGGCGGTGATGCGCAGCGTGTCGCCATTGACGATGTCCGCCACCATGAACATGCCGCCCTGGTTCGCGTCGTAAGCGGGCATGCCCGTGATGCCGCCATAGGCGAGCGCTGCGGTATAGATGCCGGTGGGAAGAAGGCCGGCGAGGCGGATTTCGCCGCCATTGGAAAAGCCCAGCGTGCCGGACAACGCGAGCGAGCCGGGCGTGCCATAAATCACGAGCGAGCCGGGGGCCGGGGCCGCGCCGAAAACGAGCGCGCCGCCGTCCACGCTCATGTTGCCGGCCACCGTGCCCAGTGTGGGCACCATGAGCCACGCCCCGTCGCGCACGGTGACGTCCGCGCCCGTGCCGCCGAGCGCGCCGGTGGAGGCGGCGGTGACGCGCGAGCCGGCGGCGATGTCGAGCGCGCGCAGGTTGTTCGCGCCGCGCAGGGACATCGTGCTTGAGGTGAGCAGCACGCGGTCGCCGGCGAGATTGCCGTTCACCTGGCCGAAGCCGATGTCGCGAAATTCCAGCGTGGAGCCATCGGCGATGCTCACCGCCGCATTGCCGATGGATTCGGCGCGGCGGGCGATGGCGAGCGGATTGTTTATCGCGAGCGCGGAGATGGTGTTGTTGCCCGAAAGGGACAGCGTGCCGGTGCCGGCAATCGCGAGGGAGGCGGCGGTGATGGCGCCGGAAAACTCCGCAGCACGCCCGTTGGTGTCGAGAGTGAGCGTGGCCAGCCCGCTCACCGCGATGTCATTGGCGATGTCAAGTCCGTTGGCCTCGATGGAAAGGGAGCCACCGGAGGGACCATTGAAGGTGATCGCGGCGGCGCCGAGCGCGGCGCTGTTGCCCAAGCCGAGCGTGCCGGCGTTCACAAGAAAATCGCCGTCGAAGCTGCTCGATCCGGAGAGCATCCATTTGCCGTCGCCCAGCTTGCGGATCGTGCCGCTGCCGAGGAAACTACCATCAAAGGTGTGCGCGCCGGAGGCCGCGTTGTAGGTGAGCTGCGCGCCGCTGATATCGACCCCGCCCGCACCGGAGAGGTTGCGCAGCGTCTGGTTGTGGCCGTTGAAGTCGAGCAACGCGCCCTCCTCCACGACGATGGCCGCGCCCTCCACGACAGTGAATACATTCTCCGCGCCGGCGCGCGCCGTGCCGCCGCGCACGGTGAAGGTGCCGGTGGCGTTCATGGCAAGTTGCTGTTCGAGTAACACCACGCCGGCGCCATCCTTCACAAAGGCTGCATCCTGCGCCACGCCCACGCGCCCGCGGAGCACCATGTCGCGGCCATTACTGTCCACGATGGCGGTATTGCCCGACGCGACGAGGATTTCGTTGTCGAGCGCGAGGTCGGCGTTCGCGCGCAGCGTGGCGTCGCCGGTGAAGTCTATGCGGGCGGTGCCGGTGGTGAGCTGTTCGCCCCGGCTGATGGCGAGCACGCCGCCGTCGATCCGGACGCCGCCGAGGAATGTGTTTTTCCCGTTCGCCAGCGTCAGCGTGCCGCCGCCGGTTTTTATGAGTTTGCCCGTGGCGTCGGTGATGTGCTCAACGCCGCCCGCATCCGGCTGCACGTTGTCCGCGTCGGCGTGGATGCCGCCGCCAGTGAACGTGTAATCGGCGGCGCCGCCCACGGTCATGTCGGCGACGCGAACCTCGCCCGCGTCGATGAAGATGTTCCGGCTCCCGGCGGCGGTGTCGTCGAAGCGCACGCGGTCGCCGTAGCTGAACTGGTTCAGCCCGTCGCCCGTCCAGTCCGCCTCCGCGAGATTCCAGGAGGAGCCGCTGTTGCCCGTCCACGTCATCACGCGCGACTGGTCGGAGGTCGTGACCAGTTCCAGCGTCCCGGCGGCGTTGATCAGCTCCGCCGTGAGACGGCCGCCGGCGGGCAGCGTCATGCCGCTAAGCGTCACGCGCCCGTCGGCGGCGAGCCCGGTGAGATTGCCGAGGTTGAACGTGCCCGAGGCAAAGGAGGTGAGGTCGATGGTGTTGGCGCCGCTGATGGCGGATGAGCCCGTGCCGATAACGCGGTCGCTCTTTTGGTAGGCACCGTCGGCGTCCTTGAACAAATCCATCCGCAACACCGCGCCACCGGTCATGGCGAGATTGTTGATGGTGAGCGTGCCTGACTGCGCGCTGTCGATGCCTGCCTCCAAGATGCCTCCGGAGGCGAGCGTGACCGAGCCGCCCGCGCCCGCCGCGCCCACGCCGCCGAGGGTCGCACCGGCGCCCACGGTGATTTTTCCACCGAGCGCGGCGGCGGGCGTGACCAGTGCCACCACCCCCGCGTCCAGCGCGAACGCGCCGGCGCTGGCCGAACTGTCGCCCGCAAGGAGCAGCGCGCCTTCGCCGGTTTTGCGCAGCGTCGCATCCGCCGCGGTGGCCAGCGCGCCGTCGTAAACGAGCGCGCCTCCCGGCCCGACCTCCAGCGCCGCGGTCTTGCCCGCCGCGATGCGCATGCCGCCGGCCAGCGTGCCCGTGACCGTCCCGGAGGCGCGCAGCGTGGCGGAATCGGTGAACGCAATGCCTCCCGTGCCGGAACCGAGCTGAGCCGCGTGGTCAAAGACGACCGCGCCGCCCGCGATTTCGATGCCGCCCGCGAAATTGTTCGGCGCGGTGTTGGCGAAGACCAGCTCGCCCACGCCGCTTTTTTTCAACTTGCCCGTCGGCGCGAACGCCGCGCTGCCCACCGCGCCGGCATCGGCCTCGATGCCGCCCTCGCCCCGGAACACATAGCGCGCCGTTCCCGACACCTCCATGCCCGAGACCACCACGCCGCCAGCCTCGATGGTGATATCGCGGTTGGCGGGATTGGCGGCGTCGGCCTCGCCGTCGAAGACGACGCTGTCGGCGTTGAAAAACCGGTTTTCAGCGGAGCCTCCGGCGTCGGCCCAGTTTTTCTGCGCGGAGGAGGGGCGGCGCGTCCAGTGGCCGCCCTCGGCGCCGGTCCAGCGCATGACGAGGTTGTTGACGGTATTGGTGACGACGAGCTGGTTGCCCGAGAGCGAGAGGGCGGCGGTGCTGCGGGGGTTGGAGGCCACGCCGTCCACGGTGAGGGCGAGCCGGCCCAAATCCGCCGCGCCGAGCCCGGAGCCCGTCCACTCGATGAGCGCGAAAGAACCGGTCGCCAGCAATCCGAGGTTGACGGTGCCGGTGCCGGCGAAGCTGAGGTTTTCCACGCGCAGCAGGCTGGCCGAGCCACTGGTGAAAAGGTCGTGCGCAAACGTGACGCCGCCGCCCGCGACCAAATCGCCCGCGACCGTGAGCGTCTCCGCGTCAACAGCGGTGTCGGTGCCCACCAAGAGGCGGGCGTTGTCGCCGAGGATGAGCCTGGTGCGCCCGGCGAAGACGGTGTCGTTTTGCTTGTGCGTGACCAGTTCGCCGGCGCCGCCGAAGGCCGCGCCGCCGGCCACGGTGATGACGCCGCCGAGTCTGGCGTTCTGGTTGCCGAGGAGGAGCGTGCCTTTGTCCACGTTGACCGCGCCTTGGAAGTAGGAGTTGTCGGCGTGGAGGATAAGGGTGCCGCCGGGGGCGGGGACGGTGCCGGTTTCGACGAGGTCAATCCGCGCGGTGGTGCCGCTGGCGTCGGAGTTGGCGATGGAGTCCCAGGCGGAGGGGTTGCCGGCCGCGCCGATGGCGACGGTGACGCCCTCGGCGATGTCGAAGCGGAGCCGGGTGCTCGCGGTGCCCGAGAAGTAGAAGCCGCCGGCCTTGGCGGCGGCGGTGGCGGTGAAGGCGAAGGAGCCGGAGCGCGCGAGGGCGATTTCGTCCTCCGTCATCGCCACGCCGCGGGCGATGTTGCCCGAATAGACGTAGTCGGTGACGCCGGTGGTGCCGGTGAAGACGAAGCGCTGGCCGTCGATGATGGGCGCGTTGTTGTAGAGAAGGGCGGTGTTGGCGTAATCGTAGAACGCGCCGCCGGCGACGCCGGCGAAGTTGTCAGCGAAGCCGGCGTGGTCGAAGAAATTGAAGGAATGGTAGCCGAGGGTGTCCAGGCCGATGGCGCCGCCGTAGCGGGAGGCCCAGTTGCCGGCGAAGTAGCTTTCGCGGACGACGCTTTGCTGGACGCCGTTGGCGTTGGTATTGAGGCCGCCGGCGTAGGCGGCGATGGCGCCGCCGTAGCCGATGGTGTTGGCGGTGCCGACGCCGGCAGCGTAATTGCCGGTGAAGGTGCCGGAGGTGATCGAGAGGCCGTGGAGGGTGCGGATGGCGCCGCCGAGGGAGAGTGCGTAATTCTTATCGAAGAGAACGTTGGAGAGGCTGGTCGCGATGGCGGTGGAGCCGATTCTGAGGGCGCCGCCGCCGTGGGCGGAGGTCTTGGTGGAGCCGTTGCCGATGAAGGAGGCGTTGGTGATGTCGAGGGTGTTTCGGTTCTGAAAAAAGACGCCGCCCTCGCCGCTGGTGATGTTGTTTCTGAAGATGACGCGCCCGGTGGAGCCGGAGGGGGCGATGGTGAAGACGGTGGCGTTGTTGGTATTCATCTCAAAGACGCCGCCGTTGGCGGTGGTGGTGACGTTGGCGATGGTGACGGTGGCGCCGTCGGCGATCAGCCATGTGGGGGTCAGGACGGTGGTGAATTGCTGCCGCGCGGGCGCGTCGAATGTGGTGGAATCCGCAAAGACATGGGTGCCGGAAGTGATCGGCGGCGTTTGCGCAGGGGCGAACGGCGAAAGCGCGAGAGCGGCCAGCGCCGGCGCGAGGGAACGGAGGAGCCACCGCATGACAAGGCCCGTGCGCCCTGCGCGGCGCGACGCAAGGTCGCGCCCTACAAGGGCCTGGCCTTGGGTCAGGCCGCGAACTTTGCTTCCCGTGGGACGGCTGCGGAGGAAAATCGTGCGTTTCGGATTTTTCATATAATTGTCCTTTCTTGTCCGGGTTCAGAAGCGTCCCTTGACGCCGACCATGATGTAGGCGGGAGTGACGGTGCGCTGGTAGTTTTGCGCGTAGGCGGGGGTGTCGTCCGCGCGGCGGTATTTTATGCGGTCGTCGCCGATGATGTCGCTCCAGTTCATGTAAATGGCGAAGGCGCGGGAGAGGGCGTATTCGGCGGTGAGGCCGTAGCGGGTGTAGGCGTCCTGGTATTCGTAGGTGCGGGCGGGGATGTATTTGCCGGCGTCGCCGCCGGTGGAGACTGCGGCGGACTTGGTCTCGGCCTGGTAGGCCGCGGTAAGGCGGAGGGTGAAGCGCGGGCGGATGTAGTTCACGCCCCAAGAGAGCGTCTCGGGGGTGAAACCCGTGAAGTCGCGGGAATTGGAGCCCTCCAGTTTCATGCGGGTGTAGTTCAGCCAGACTTGCACGGTCTGGAGCCAGCGAGGGAGAAAGAACAGGTCCTGCCGGTAGGTGAACTCGAGCCCGGTGAGGCGGGCGTCGCCGACGTTGATGTAGCGCCTGATGCCGTAGTTGTTCTCGAGCATGAAATCGACGTCGCTGCTGTTGACGCCGTAGTGCTCGAAGTCTTCGCGGGTGGCGGTGAAGGTGCGTTGCTGGAAAAAGTTGCTGACGTTTTTGCGATAGACGCCGACGGAGCCGAAGCCGCCCTTGAGATGATAGGAGTCGAGCGAGAGGTGGAAACTGTCGGCCGTCCACGGTTTGAGGGCGGGGTTGCCGACGGTGATGGCGGGGAAGGGGTCGTCATCTTCCAACGGCTCAGTGGGGAGACTGGGCATGGTGATGCCGTTGACGACGTATTGTATGTTCGGGCGGCCGAGGGTGCGGGCGTAGGCGGCGCGGAGGACGAGGTTGTCGGTGAATGAATAGTTGATGTTGAGGCTGGGGTAGAAATCACCGTAACTCTGCCCCTCGTGGAAGGCGCGCTCCTGGTATTGCAGGCGGATCTGCTCCGCGCTGTCGGTGGTGATCAGTTGCCAGGAGCCGTCGGGATTTTTCAGGGGCAGGCCGGTGTCGGGGTCGCGCACGTAAACCGCGGACGGATCCTCCTTCACGCTCCAACCGTCGAGATCGGTTTTTTCATAGCGCACGCCGCCGATGGCGTGGAGCCGGTTGGAGAAGAGCCGCAGATCGAACCGCAGGTAGGCGGCGGCGATGTCCTCGGTCATCTTTTTCGAGCGTTGGGCGCGGTATTGGATGGCGGTGCTCGACAATTCAAACCATTCGGGATGCTCTTGGTATAATTTATAAACGCCCGCCGGGCTTATCCAGGCGACATCGTTGCCGTTCATGCTCACGCCGGGGGCCAGGAGGTAGGGATAATCCTCAATATAATATTTCAGCTTTTTCCTTTCGTAGGAATCGGAGCTGATCGAGGAATCGCCCACGAAATTATGAGTGAGCGGCACCTGCCAGTCGTCCTTGATCATGCGGTTGAAGGAGGCGCCGGCCTTGACTTGGAAATGGCGGCTGAAAATGCGCGTCACATCCAGTTTTCCGGAATACATGTCCGTCTTATACATCCCGTCCTCGTCGCGCACCTGATGGAGGTAATAGTTGCCGCCGTCGAACTGGTTGACCGTCTCGCCGGTGGCCGTGTTTTTCGCGACGTAGCTGGTGGGGAGAATGCTCTCGGTCGAGTTGATGCCGTAGCCTTCCAATTGATAGCCCTTCCTGGAGGATCCGGCGGCAAATCTTTCCATAGCCAGAGCGTAGATGCCCGCGAAGTAGCCCTCGCCCAGATTGCTCTTGACGCGCCTGGCGTGCGAATAGACGGCCTGCCCGTCGATATGCCATTTCGGGCCGCGGTGCTTGTAGCGCAGCGTCATGTGGGTGTTGTCCGTTTTTTCGCGGAAATTGATCGCGCCGTTCTGGCCCATCTCAAACTCGCCGCCGGCCGTCGCGGGGTTGGCGGCGGCGGTCCAGTCGGCGCCGCCGACGGGGTCGAAATTGGTGCCCTGATAAAAACGGGCGGCCAGACGGCTGGTCGAACGGTCGGTGGTAACCTCGCGGGCCTGGAGGGTGAGCGAGAGCGTGTCGTTGCGCGCCATCTTCCACTCCATGCCGACCTGCATGTTTTCCGTGACGGTGATCTGAGCGATTTGCGACCACTGCGCCTGCGCCAGCGCGATGTCCTTGGGGATGCTGGCGTTGCCCTGCTCGGTGGTGCGCAGGTTCCAAAGCGCGGTTTCGGTCGGCGTATCCGACGCGGGGCGCGAGCGCCAGGAGCGGGAAACGCCGGCGCTGAGAACCAGCGATTTGCTCATCGGCACGACAAAGGTGGCGTTGAAGGAGGGCTTTTTGTTTTTGGGCGAGGTCTGCGGGGTAGGCTGCCTGGTGCCGCCGTCGAAGGACAGGCCCTCCTTGTTGTTAAAGTTCATATACAACTGGTAATCGAGATAGGCGCGTTTCGTGCCGAGCAGGCTCTTGGTGACGAGGTTCATCGAGCCGCCGAGCCCCGAGGCCGGCATGTCGGGCGTGGGCACTTTCGTGACTTCCACGCGCTCGATATTCACCATCGGCACCTCTGCGAGCGTGAGGTTGCGCTTGCTGACGGTGCCGGCGCCGCCGGGCGTGCCGGCGCCGGTGCTGGCGACGTCGCCGCCGTCGAGCTGCACGTTGGTGAATTCCGGGCCAAAGCCGCCGAGCACGAGCTGGCCGGCGTCGTCGCCGTCGTCAATGATGGCCACGCCGGGAAGGAAGCGGACATAGTCGCCGATGTTCTCGGTGCCGAAGTTGCCGAGGTCCTCCATGGCGACGACGTTTTTGATGTTGGGCGCGTGGCGCTGCTCGTTCATGGCGAGGGCCTGCGCGGACATGGTCTGGTCGGCCACCACCTCGAACTTTTCCAGCAAGATCACGTCGTCGCCCTTGGCGCGGCTGCGCGCCGAGCCCTCGCGGACGATCTGGAAATCGCGGGTGGCGGTTTTCCCCGCCTCCACGGTCAGGGTGGCGGTTTGCGAATCGAAGCCCAGGTAGGAGACCTCGAGTTCGGCCGCGCCCGCCGGCACATTAATAAATATAAACCTTCCCTCGTCGTCCGTGAGTGTCTCCTCGCCGATGCTCTTGATGCTGACTTTCACCCTGCCCACCGGGAGGCCGTTGGTGGAGTTATATACCACACCCTCGACGACGCCGGCACCCGTGGCCTGCGCCGGCTGGGCCTGCGCCGGCGCGGACGCGAAACCCGCCGCGAAAAGGACAAGCGCGGCCAGCTTGAAAACGAGCACCGGGGCAAAACCTTTATTTCTTACAGGAAAATAAACAATGCTGTTAATAATATTATGCATGGGGAAACGTTTTTGATCGGGATTGGAGAATGAGGGACGGATTCACGGAAGTTTGCCGAGGGGGATGCGGGCGTGGAGGTTGCCCATGCTGGCGAAAAGGTAGAGATGTTCGTTGTGCTCAAAGAGGGTGACGTAGGAAATCCAGCCGCCCTTGAAGACGCCGCTTTTGCGGGGATGACGGGCAACGACGAGGGGCTTGCTCCAGGTTTTGCCTTCGTCGGCGGAAGTGGCGAGGTGGAGCTCGCGGCGGTGCCAGCTTGCGACGGCGAGGGAGTAGTCGGTGGTGTCGGCGCCGCCACGGGTTTGGGGCGGATTGCCCTCGGTGTCCTTCCAAGGACTCCAGACAAGCACGAGGCGCCCGTCGGAGAGGCGTTCGAGCGTGGCGGGGGACGCGGAGGCGTAGATGCGGGTGGGACGGAGCGGGGACCAGGTGAGGCCGTCGTCGCGGGAGCGGGACTCCCAGAGGGCGCCAAGATTGGTGCGGGTGAGGAACCAGACGGTGCCGTCTTTGAGTTGGATGAGGGTGGGCTCGACCACGCCGTCGTGGTTGCCGTTGGAATTGGGAAGATCGAAGGCGGGGGCGGGAGCGGACCAGGTGAGGCCGTCGTCCGTGGAGCGGAGGATGGAGACGATGTGGCGCCCGGGATTGGGCGTGCGGTATTGCGCGGGCAGGAGGAAAACGCCGGATTGGGTCTGGAGGATTTTTCTGGGCGGATGGCCGTTGGTGTAGCGCGGGTCGGAGATGCGAAGCGGCGCGGACCAGGTTTTGCCGGAGTCGGTGGAGCGGGCGACCATGAGCTGGCCGCCGGCGAGAGTGGGGACGTAGTTGTGGGTGGACTTGTCCCAGAACTGGGAGAGTTCGGCGGGGGTGTGCGGGGTGCGCCAGACAACGAGCCACGCGCCGGTGGCGCTGATGGCGAGACGCGAGGCGCGCGGGGCGGCGGCTGATGTGTCCTTGACAAAGGGGATGTTGTTTTTGTCGGGGAAGGTTTTCATGCCGTCGGTGGAAACGGCAATATGGTCGCCGCGCGCGGTGAGGACGCGGCCGTCGGGGAGCCGGAGGTAGGAGGTTTCACCCCAGCCGATGGAGGACGTGGCAACGGGCTCGAAGCCGTTGCCGGGGATGAGCCAGGTGGCGGGCTGCTTCGGGTCGGGCGCCTGTGGCGCGGCGCCCACCATGGGCGGCAGCAGCACGGATACGGCGAGGCACAGGGCCGTTGTGACGGATTTTAATGAGTGGGCAGGAGTCATGTGTTTTTGGAGTTTTTCTTTTTGGCTGGCGTGTGGATTGGCTGGTCGTCCCAAGGCCAGGGTTTCACCTTGGCACGCAACGCCCATGCCTCCCAATCGGCGGCGAGCCGGCGGGCGATGTCGGGATGGCGGGAGGCGAGGTCGTCCAGCTCGGAGCGGTCGGTTTCCATGTCGTAGAGTTCCCAGGCGCCCTTGGGGCCCTTCGCGACGAGTTTCCATTTGCCGTCGCGGATGGCGCGGTTGCCCTCGTGCTCCCAACACAACGGCGAGGTGCGGCGGGGTATTTCGCCGGAAAATGCCGGACGCAGGCTGATGCCTTCGAGCGGGAGCACGAACGCGCCGTCCCGCCGGTCAGGATAGGCGGCGCCTGCCAGATCGCGACAGGTGGCGGCGATGTCAATGATGTGACCGGGCGCGTGGACCAGCGTGCCGCCGAGATTCTGGCGGATGCCTCCGGGCCAGTGTGCGATGAGCGGGGTGGAAATGCCGCCTTCGTGCACCCAATGCTTGTATTCGCGGAAGGGGGTGTTGGAAACGTTGGCCCAGCCGGGGCCGTAGGCGATGTAGGTGTCGTCGGGACCGGGCATGACGCCGTGCCGGGTGCGCATTGGCCGTCCATCGCGAGTGCGCTTGGGGTTCGAGGCGCGAGGCGTGCCGCGTCCCATGCCGAGGGTTTCGGCGCAGGCGCCGTTGTCCTGAAGAAAAAGGATGAGCGTGTTCCCCAACTGGCCGTCGGCCTCAAGCTGGGCGACGATGCGCGCGATGCCTTGGTCCATGCGGTCGATCATGGCGGCATAGACTTCCATGCAGCGCGCCTCCCAAGCCTTGTCGGCGTCGGGAATGTCCGCCCAGTTTTGGGCCGAAGGGCCGAGCCGGGTGGAGGGCGGAATGAGGCCAAGCTCGCGAACGCGACGGTGGCGCTCGGCGCGGACGGCCTCGAAGCCGGCGTCGTAGCGGCCCTTGTAGCGGGCGATGTCCTCCGGCAGGGCGTGCATGGGCCAGTGCGCGGCGGTAAACGCGACATACATGAAGAAGGGCCTGGCGGGCTGGCCGGGGCTGGCGGCTTGGTCGCGGGCGTGCTCGCGCAGGAAACGCACGGCGTTGTCGGCGATGGCGTCGGTATAATAGAAACGCGCCGGTTTATATTCGGGATCGTTTTCGGGGGTGATGAAGGTGTTGCCCCGGCAAAGCGTGGCGGGGTCGTAATAACTGCCGGCGCCGGCGAGGGTGCCGTAGAAGCGGTCGAAACCGCGCTGGAGGGGCCAGTTGGCCCTGGCGTCGGGCGTGGAGGGGGCGATGTGCCATTTGCCGACGGCGTAGGTGGCGTAGCCGGCGGGACGGAGCATCTCGGCGATGGTCAGGCAGCCGTCAACAAGCTGGCCACGATAGCCAGGCAGATCGCCGCGGGGGTTGACCATGAGGCCGACGCCGGCTTGGTGCGGGTAAAGCCCGGTGAGCAACGAGGCGCGGGTGGGGCAGCAGCGGGCGCCATTATAAAACTGCGTGAAGCGCAGCCCATTGCCCGCCAGCCGGTCGAGCGTCGGCGTGCGGATTTTCCCGCCGTAGCAGCCGATGTCGCTGAAGCCCATGTCGTCGGACATGACGAGCAGTATATTGGGACGGGTGGATGCGGACGCCGGCGCAGGCGGCGCGGCGTGGACGCGCGGCTGGAGTGCCGCGAGCGTCGCCGAGACGGCGGTGACACCGGAAAAGAAAATGGATTTGCGGGACACAGGGCTCACAGGACGCGGGGATTGAGGGTCTTCATTAGAAGGTATTGTATGCTGGACGGAGCTGCCGGACAGGGGCGCCGCCAGCCAGGGAACGCAAAGAAGAACGCACCAAAACCAGACGCGAACAACCGCGGCAAACTGGCCTCCTATTTATGCCGCGCGTGTCTGCCGCCAGAGTGTCACCGCCGGCGAAATATCTCCGCCTCGCGCGAGGCGGAGGGCGGCGGACCGACCGAGGCGCCTTTTATATAATCGGGAATGATCAATTCCTTGAAGTCCAAACCCGACCCATGATCCATCACGCGCCGGACAGCTTTATACAAGGCGTTGGCAAACTTGGCCGATCCGATGGCATAACGCGCCGGGGTCGGATGCAGAAACGGCAGGAAAGGATCCTCGTCGTGGCTGATGAGGGAAATGTCGCCGGGCACGAGCAACTGCTGCGAGTTGAACCAGCTGAGCGCCGTCACATAGGAGAATGAATTGCCCATCATGTAGGCGGTCGGCCGCAGGCTGGAATTATGGATGCGGCGCAGTTCGTTGATGATCGATGCCGCGTTCATCGACGGACGGCATATCCCCGGCGTGGCGGACGAATCATAGTCGGCTATGGTCTCGCGAAAAGCCTGCTCGCCGATCACGGTGCCTCCGAATCTTGCCTTTTCAAAAACATACGCCAGCCGCCGGTGCCCCTCGCGCAGGAGGGTGAGCGCCGCGTGGCGGACGATGGCCCGATGGTCGAGGTCCACGCTCGGCAGTTTTATATCGTCCAAGGGCGACCCCGCCACCACCGCCGGGACGCCGTTGTCGGCGAACCACTGCTGGAGCGAGCACGGCGACCGCACGAGTATCCAGCATTTTGCCGGATGCGAATCCACCAGCTGCTGGAGCGAGCGGTCCGCGTTCCGTCCGAAATAGCGCCAGCCGATGACCAGCTCGAAATCCACGCCGACATTGTGCATCAGCGTGGTAAGGTTGTTCAGCCAATAAACCATGAACGGCCGGCTTTGGTCGATCGGATCGGGCAGCAGAAGCACCACGCGGTCGGGCGCCTTTGTATTCCGCGGGGGAATTTTTTCCGTGACCAGCGCGCTCGACTTGCCGCGCGACGTGCGGATCACTCCCTCCGCACGCAGCATGGCGATCGCCTTGCTCGCCGTCTTGCGGCTCACGCTGAAGTGTTTCGCGAGCTGCCGCTCGCCGGGCAGCGTCGTGCCCCAAGTGCCCGCGCGCAGTTGTTCCCGGAGCGTGTCGGCCATCTGGGCGCTGAGGGATTGAAACGACTTCGTCATGGATCGCGAAACGACGCGTGGGGGCGGGGAAAAAACACGCGCAACAAACATCCCGTGCGATTGCGGGGCAATGAAAAAATCACCCTTGGGAAGCGAGGCCAGCGGAAAAAATCCCCTCCCGATGTCGGTAATATTATACGGCGGTTTTGCTTTTGATTGGGGCACGGGGAATTACTTGCGGGACGCTGGCTTGTCTAAAAAATAACGGGAGAAATTGTGGCGGAAGTCCGCAGTCCGCCGCTTGAGTGGGTGTCCAGCGTCCAGGCCAGCAGCTCGCGTTTTTTCCTAAAATCCTCTCCCACGTCCGGACCGAAGCACTGCCCCCACTTGCCGAGGCTGGCGACGACCAGGCAGTCGCGGGCCTCGTCGAGATGGGCGAGAATTTCGTCCACGTTTTTAATCTCCTCCCGGATATGTTGTTGATGCCGCGCGGTGAGAATATCGCGCTCCGGCAGGCAGTGGAAGGCAAACAGGTTTTTATAGGTGGTGAAAAACAGGCGCATCCACCGGGTCGGGGGGATTTGCACCGCGATCCACTCCCTGCATTCCGCGCCGGCCCTCTCCGCCGCGAGGCCGAACAATTCCTCGGCGCGCGCGAGCAGCTCGATCATGTCCGAATAACAGCGCGAAACCTCGCCCGCCTGCGCGGGCGTGACATCCATGAAATCCTGGAATGGCGCGGGCGAATCGATGCGGTAGAGCTGATGGTCGAGATAGTAGTTTTTCTTCTCCTCCGGGACCGGGGTGCATTCGAGCAGAAACGGCTTCACCAGCCAGCGCAGGCGCAGGCCGGAATCCTCGAAGCGCAGCCCCCAGAACTGCGGCCAGGCCTGGAGCGCAAGATCCACCTTGCGCCACGCGTCATGCACCAATCCTCGCGCGTCCTCCCCGAGTCCGGCAGGCATGAGCACAGGCAGCAATTCCGGGATGCAGGAGGCGCCGGCGCCCCATGACATCTCGCGGATGACATCCTGGTTCACCCGGCACTTCGCGACATCAGGCGAAAGGATGCCCCAGTTCGTCGAAGACGTCTCGTGCGCACAGGCATTGAGCGTGAGGAATTTCCTGAAGGTCATGAGCGGATGAGGCGCGCCCATGATCGGGTCCAGGTCCTCGCTGAAGTCCAGATACTGGCCTATGCAAACCGGGCGCCCGCTCTTTTTCGCAAGGCTTTGTATCTCGCGCGGCACCTCGCCGATGTCGGCGCAGATGACATTGAGGTCTTTCAGACGGATTCGCGTGGTACCGCAATAATGATAAATGCCCGCCGTCTCCTTTACCGCATAACCCACGGAGGGGGGCAGGCCGCTGTTCAGTTTCTCCATGGGCACATCGTCCATGTGCCACGGATTTATCCATACCTGCGCCTGGACCCCGGCGCGGTCAAGCACACCCTGGAACTCGTGATGAAATTCGATGACAAGCTCGGCGCGGGTGCGCTTGCTCGGCCCCTCGCCGTCGCCCCAGAAACGCGTCCCGAGATCGGAGTGCCAGAAGAAAAAATGCCGGATTTCGGGATTAGCTTTTAATAATTCCGCGTAAACCGAATTATAAAACGCCAGTCCGTCGGGATGGTCGGTGTTCACGCAGTATTTTCCCGGATGATTGCCCCGCTCCAAGAAAGGATTTCTGGAATAAAAACCCTTCAGGTGTGGGTGAACCTCAAAGAAGACATCGGGATACGGACGGGGCAGAAAGCTGGTCACGGAGGGATCGAGATCGTATTCCAAGGCCACCTCGACGCATGCGCGCAATTCGGCGGCGTTGGCCTCCACGATGTCCCTCTGCCAGACCCCCTCATGCCATTTCGTCCAGACGAAAGGAGCGACCGAAGGGTTGGTAAACAGGTAATTGCCCCAATACGGTTGCAACGGCTCGCGCCTGGAAAACCGGTTGCACTCCATCGACGTATAACCGAGCGCCACCAGATTTTCCGCGTAAGCGCGCGGATCGAAATCGAATCCGGTCGGCGCATAGCAATGAAACGGGAAGTCCTCCAGAATCAAACGCTCGCGGTAGGGGCTCGTCCTCGTGAACGGCAGCGCGGGCGCCGTGCCGCGCGCGGTGTGATGCAGCCAATACAACGCCCCGGCAAGCACGGTGCGGGGACGGTCGCCGGTTATATACAAACGGCCGCCTTCCTCGACGAGGGCAAAAGTGCGCTCCGGCAATGCGGCCGCCCTTGCGACGCCCGCGATCCCGACGACGACATCCGCGCCCTCCACGCCGTCCGTTTTTACCCGCCCGTCAGTCCCGGCAACAAGCGCGGCCGCGCGTCGCACCGCGGAGTGCGAGTTCGGAGGACAAAAGACAATGGGAGCGGGCAAACGGGTTTGCATATTCATCAAAGCAGAAGGAAGGCATGGCGGGCGCGCCTGGACCATATGATGGGCGGCCGGGCGGCGGCAGGCGTGAAATCAAGCTGCGCCAGCCGTGCGACACTGTCACCCAATGCCGCGCGCGCCCCAATCTTTTCGTTGCGGCCCACAACAGGGGCCAGTCGCGAATGGCGCTTGGTGAAGAGAAAGACGCTTGCGCAAGGAGGGGCGGCGTCCCGCCGCCGGACGAGGCGAAGCCTCGCCGGTTCGCATGTGATGATTTATCGAGACACGATGGGCACGCGTTCCGCGTGTCGGGCGGCGGGACGCCGCCCCTCCTCGCGCAAGCGTGCTTTTAATGACAACAGCCCTTAACCAAGCGCCATTCGGGCCAGTCGCGCTGCTGGTGGCTCAGTAGAAAAACACCGCCCAGGAGGAGAGGATGATGCGCGCACCCTTGTTGATCTTCTTTTGCATGATGACGGCCTCGCCCTCGGCGCCTTCGCCATACACGCGCACCGCCGGGTGTTTCACAACCTCGAACCCGCGCTCCTGCATGGCCGGCACCATGATCTCCCGGCGCGGACCGTCCGCGCGGGGCACGAGCACATAGAGCATCCCGTCCGACGCCCCCACCACATAGCGCGCCTCCTCGGGGCTGAGCACGTAGCTGCGGTTCTTCATGATTTCCGGCAGCGGACCGAATTTATACGGACGGTTGTTGAACACCGGCGCGCCTTCCTTCAGGGCCTCGACCGAGCCGAACGGCGAGGGGACATCCACCGTCGCGCATGGCACGGAGGGATCGAACTTTGCGGTGGCGCTGTTTATATAATGCTGGAGCGGCTTGTCGTCGAACGGCTCCTCCGTCGGCGCGCCCCAATAATACATGTCTCCGTCGTCCACCCCGGCGATCGCGCCGGGTTTGTTGTCCGGCCCGAAGCATGCCGGTTCCAGCATGCGGTAGTGCGAGAAAAGCGATTTGCTCACATGGCCTTCGCGGGCGACCTGGCGCCAGCGAAGCTCGAAGAGCAGACGCCCGTCATGGAAACCCAGGTTTTTAAAGAAGGGAATAAACTCCGTGCGGGCGGAAAAAAAGGGACTCATCAGCAGGTCGGGCAGTTTTTTCGCATTCCAGCGCGCAACGGAAAACACACTCCGTCCGCCGCTGTGCGAGGTGGTGGCGACGAGGAATGGGAAGCCCTTGGCGTCGTAGAGCGTCTCGGGTTCGGAGAAAAGCGGCGCGTCTTTGCCTTTTCGCCCCCACCAAATCGTGAGAAGCCCGCTCGGGGCCTGTCCGACGATATCGGGCGCGCCGTCATCATTAAAATCGGCGATGGCCGGACGCGTGCGCCACGCCGTCTCGATGGGGTTTCCATTGGTCATCATAAGCGGCCCGCGCGCGGTGAGTCTCGGTGCGGTGCGGGCGCCGGTGTTTTCGAAATAGAAAAAATTTTCGCTGGAGTTCCCGCTGACGAGATCGAGGTCGCCGTCGCCGTCGAAGTCGATCGCGACCGGCGCGGTGTAGCCCCAAAGCCGCTCGGCCGGGCCTTGTTTCGAACGCGGGTTTTGCAGGTATTTCAGCAGCGGCTTTCCGTCCGCCTCCAGATCGGCCGGCGGAGCCCAATGTCCGGGGCCGCCGTCCTTGCTGAGATTGCGGAAGAAGTGCACGGCGCCGTCCTGATAGCCGACGAGCAGGTCGAGTTTCCCGTCGCCGTCCCAATCGACGGCGTTCGGCACGGGGAAAGAGTCGAGAAACATCGGCGGATTTTTGAACAGCACCGGCTCGGCCGCAGTAAAATCGAAGGGCCGCTCCGCGCCGAGCTGCCGCGCCTCCAGCAACATCGACCAGCTCGAAAAACGAATGCGCATCACGCCGTCCTGGTCACGGTAGGGCGCGGCGTTTTTCATGAGGTTGATGCGCGGACTGCCGTCGAAAGTGAGCTCGCGACCATTGTCGAGGACGGGCTCGCCCCCGGCGGAGGTGTTGAGGTAAAGCATCACCCGGTTGTCGGCCGAGACGAGCAGGTCGGTGCGCCCGTCATTATTCCAGTCGATGGGCGTCGCGACCGCGTGCAGGTAGCCGGTGAACAGAAGCGGCCGGCTTGGATTGCCCGCCGAAATCAGGCTCGCGTCGGCAAACAACGGCTCGCCCTTCTTCCCGACGTTTTTATACCACCATACCGTCAGGCGCGTCGGACCAAACACCCAGTGATCGCCGATCCATCCGCGGCCTTCCCCGGTGAAGTCCGCCGGCATGTAACGCGTGATCCCGCCGGGGCCGCCATCCCAAGGGTTGATGCCCAGAAAGCTCGACACCACAATCAAGTCGGTCAAGCCGTCGCCGTCCCAATCGCCCAAGGCGATGCGCACCGAGTGCGTATGCCGGTGCTCGTGGCCGGGAAACACATCGGGCAGCATCAGGTCGTTGCCGTATACAAATTTCAAATACGAACCCGATGCCTCGGGGAAGTGGCGGCGTCCGGAGACGGAGGCATCCTTCAGGCACCAAAAACGGTTGTTCTTTGCCACCACCAGCTCCATGCGGCCGTCGCCATCGAGATCCCCCGTCGCGCCGTCCACCGGCGCGGTCTTGTCGGCGATCATGATATCGCGGCCGTCGATGATCCTGCCCGACGGCACCCAATAGCCCTTGCCCCAGCGCGCGCCGCGCTCGCCCTTGCGGTTCCAGTCGACGGTGGTGTCCGCGACCTTCAGCGGCGCCACGGTGTCGGGATCGCCATAAACTAGTTTGTGCGCCGGACCAAAACGGATGACGGCGTTGTCGAGATTGCATTCGGACCGGGCGGGAAGCAAAACAGGGAAAAGCAGCGCGAAGGCACACGGCAAAACAATCGATTTTCGCATATCGGAACAGGGGCCGGATTTGTGGTTATATTTATTGCGGGATAAAAACACGTGCCGCGTGGCGGACGCGAAAGTCCATGAAAGGGGGAATGACGAATCGACGTCAGACAACACGCGGCATCCCACACCGACAATCTGGAATATCTGGCCCACTGGATGAGCCAGCCCCGGGTGGCACCACCATGCCGCCCTGCATGCGGCTCCCCCCGTGAGCCAGTTCGAGCCCATTGACCCATCATCCCCGCCTTCCACCATTGCGGCCATCTTTCATTCCCTCCCCACACACGCGCCATATGGCGGCGCATTGTCTTTATTCATATGAACACCCAATATAATTCCCCCTTCTCACCCTGCCGCATCGGCAGGCGCTGCATGCTAATACTGTCAGCGGGGCTCGGCGCCCTTGCCGGCGCGCTGTCCGCGGTGCCGATGGATTCCACCACGCTGACTGACTTCGATTTCAGCGTGGCCCAGCAGACCCGGATGCAGACCCTCATCGACAACGGCACGCTCGATCTTCAGCGCGTGCTCACCGGACCGGCGAGCGGCTACCGGCACATGGGCTGGCCCGTCGCCACGCGCCTGCCCGACGGACGCACCGTGGTGCTCATCCGGCACCTCCGGGACCACTCCGCCTACGCCAGCTACCCCGACAACGCCCGCCGCATCATCTGGTCCGATGACAACATGGCCACCTGGCAGCCCGCCGACGTCCTGGATGCGCCGCCACCCTTCGGTCGCAACCTCGACGACACGCCGACCAAATATGATTACCAAGGCATGCAGGCCATTTCCTGGGCCTATGCCTCCGGCACCGCCAATCCCCGCCTTGTGGCCGTCACCGCCCAGCAGGACGAAAATGACAAGACCCCGCGCAGCCGCGTTTACCTCTCCGACGACCGGGGCGTGACCTGGCGCGAGCAGCCCGACGCCCTCGCCGCCATGCCGGCCGCCGCCGTCCACTCCGGCCCGAACATGGTGCGCCACCCCGAGTTCGGCCTCGTCGTGCCCTTCGGCCAGCAAACCGGCAGCGGTACCGGCAGGCAAAACTACCTCGCCAGCAGCACCGACGCAGGCGAAACCTGGCAAATCCGCACCTGGCTCAACTCCGCCAACTCCCGCAGCATCGAGCCCGCCCTCGCCACTTGGGGACCGGGCCACATGGTGTTGATCGGACGCGAGCGCACCGACGCCTACGGCTACGATTCCGCCTCTGGAAAATATTATTACACGCAACACGTTTATAAGCACACGCCCGGCGCGGCATTCTCCGACGTCACCTTCACCACCGCCCGCACCAACATCGCCGGCAATGGGAAAACCCCCGTCGCCAAGGGCAAAAGCGGCTACGAAGCGCACGACACTCCCGACGTTATATACAATCCCGTCACCGGCCGCATCGAAATGATACAAAGCTCCCGCTGGGGCGCGGGAGCGGAAAACCCGCTCCCGTCCGACCCTGAAAATCCGGCGGAACCGGTCAACGCGCTCAATCTCTGGAGCATCGACCCCGTTGACCTGCTCGCCGGCGGCACGACATGGCGGTTTGACGGGAACCTCGTCGAGCGCCAGGGCATCATCCTCGGCGCGGTCGGCCTGCCCAAGGACAACAAGGACGGTTACCACCCCGGCGGCTCCATCGTGGACGAGGCCGCCGGCAAACAGCACATCTTTATATACGTCGGCGTTTATACCCAATACGCCAATGCCTACCGCATCAGCCGTCCGCTCGACACCTATGCCTTCCGCGCCGCCTGCGGCCTGCCCGCGCTGCCCGCGCCGGCGATCACCGGCGTCGCCGTTTCCGCCAGCACCGCCACCATCACCGGCATCAACTTCACCGCGCTCAAGGAGGTGCTTATCGCCGGCAAGACCGCCGCCATCGTCTCCTCCGGCATCACCGAAATCAAAGCCACGCTCCCCGCCGGCGTGACCGCCGCCACCGGCGACGATGTCGTCGTGCGCACCGACCACGGCATCACCACCGGCCTCACCGACCTCTCGCACCTCCCGCCCGCCGTCAGCGCCATCGACTACGACCTCATCTGGCCGGGCAAATCCGTCAGCATCACCGGCGTCAACCTCGGCGGCGTAACCAAGGTTTTTTTCGGCGCCATCGAGGTCGCCTCCTTCGTCTCAAAAACCGACACTGAAATCGTTGTGACCGTGCCCGAGGGCGTCGCCAGCGGCGACATTTCCATCCAGACCGCCGCCGGCGACACCGTGCCGCTTCCCGTCAGCGGCGCCTACACCATCGCCGTGAAACCCCACGACCTCGCCCCGCTCATCGCCACGCAGCCCGTCGTCACCGGCCTCCATCCCCTCGACCTCGTCGCCTCCGCCACCGGCGCGCCCCCGCCTTCCTTCAAATGGCAATACCGCCGCGGCGATTCCGGCGACTGGGCCGACATCGGGGGCTCGGCTGATTACCAGGGCGCGGGCACCGCGCACCTCACCCTTATCAACACCGCCGGCAAAAACGGCTGGCAATACCGCTACGTCGCCACGAACAACACCGAGGACGTTTACAGCAACGCCGTGACGCTCCAGCTCCTCGCCGACATCCTGCCCGCCCCCGCCGGCATCACCGCCACTTCCGGCACGACCGGTCCCAACCTCTACGTCGCCGATGTCCAGACCCACGTCATCCGCAAAATCACGCAGGCCGACGGAAAGGCGGTTGTGTTTGCCGGGCAGCCCGGCGAGCCCGGCTCCGCCGATGGCAGCGGCGGCACCGCGCGCTTCAACGCGCCCCGCGGCATCGCCATCACCGCCGACGGCGCGCTCGTCGTCGCGGACACCGGCAACTCCAGCGTCCGCCTCGTCACCGCCGACGGCGCCGTCACCACCCTCTCCGCCGTTTTCAACCACCCCCGCGGCGTCGCCGCGCACGACCTCAACGGCGACATTTACGTGGCCGACACTGGCAACCACCTGATCAAAAAAATCACCGCCGGCGGCGCGGTCTCCACCGTCGTCGGCGCCGGGGTGCCCGGCTTCGCCAACGGCATCGGCCCCGCCGCGCAATTCCGCTCCCCCTCCGGCATCGCCGTGGACGTCGCCGGCAACCTCTACATCGCCGACACCGGCAACCACGCCATCCGCTACATCGACATGACCACCGGCAGCGTCTCCCTCTTCGCCGGCCAGCCCGGCAGCGCTCCCGGCTCCAGCGACGGTGCGAAAACCACCGCCGCCAAGTTCAATTCGCCCGAGGGTGTCACGGTGGACGCGGACGGCCGTGTGTTCGTGGCCGACACCGGCAACTCGCACATTCGCTCAATTTACTCCGGCTCCGTCTTCCACACGGTGCTGCCCCCCGCAGGCTTTCTCAACTACGCCGGTTTCAAGGACGGCCTTTCCGGTGACGTCCTGTTTGACCGCCCCGCCTCCCTCGTCGTGGCCGAGGATGGCCTTCTCTACGTGGCCGACACCGGCAACGCCGTCATCCGCCGGGTTGATCGCGGGGACGAGGTCGCGACGCTCCCGCTTGAGGCCCTGACCGGCAATTCCGATCCGTCCGACAATAACAACAACAGCGGCGGCGGAGGTGGCGGTGGCGCGCCGGGCTGGTGGTTCGCCGCCGCCCTTGCCGCGCTCCTCGCCTTCCGCAAACTCTCAAGCCGGCGGCGATGAGTTTTATACTCATGCGATTTCCCAATCGCATTTCAACTTGGGGCGTTCGAAATAAAACCCTGGCCGGCGCAAGGTAATACCCTTTCCGAACCCTTTATAGACTTATCAAGGTAGGGCGAAGCCTCCGGCTGAGCCGCGGCTCGGCGGGGACGCCTCGCCCTGCCTCAAATATAGATTTCGTTTGGAAATGGCATAACCCAACGGGTTGCATCGCCAGTGAATCGGAATTCGTTCCTGGAGGCAGCGTTCCAATCACACCCGGACCGCCCGTGCGCCACGGACTGCGGTCACGGCTCGAAATTACGCCATGCGCCCGCTTTTAATTCCGGGTCGGGCACCCAGTCGAAACGTCCCGGTTCCCTCTCATATTGTTTATAAATCGGAATACCCTCCTCGATATCCAATTCCGGATACGCGCGCGCCCCGCGGCGCACCAGTTTGCTCGGTTTATAGCTCGGGTTCGCCGTCCATTCGAGCGCGCCGTCCGCCGTCAGCAATGGAAAATGCGCCAGCCCGGCGTGGGCGCGCACCCCGCCATACACAAAACCATACGCCCGGTCGCACCACGCGCCAAACACCAGCGGCTGCGCCGGATCGGCGCTGATGGTGGCGTGCGCCCAGCCGGGCGGCACCACCACGACCTCGCCCGGCCCGGCCGTGATGGCGAAGCAGCGGCCCGGATCATCCCCGTCGCTTTCCTGCATGAGGATGCAGGCGCGGCCCCGCCAGATTTCATAAAGCTCGGGCGTGCTCCAGCCGTTGCGCGGGCTTTTGCAATGCACATGCCCCTGCGAGCGCACCGGCTCGCCGCCCAGCCGCCCCGCGGCATAGGCCACCGCGCCAAAAAGCAGATGCCTCTTCTGCAAATCCCCGCGATGCTCCTCGCGTCCCACATCCATCACGATGGCGTAAACCGGATCGGGGCCTGCGCAATCCGGATCGCGCAGGCTCGGGCGGATCGCGTCCAGCCGCCGCAATTCCGGCGCCGGGCCGAACACCCCCGCGCCATAACGCCAGCCGAGCGGGTCGGTCGTGGCGGTGATGGGAAATCCCGGATCGATATTCATGGTTGTTTGCATATCCGTATTCGATAATTCCATCTTTCTCTTTATTCTTTATCTTTCCTCTTTCTCTTAAAAACACCCGTCTTGCGGCAAAGAGAAAGAGGAAAGATAAAGAATAAAGAGAAAGAGAAAGGCGGGGACGTTATTACATTTTCAAGAAAGATGTCATTTTTAGATCGGAAATCACTTCATGCGCGGGTGCGGACAAAGGCCTTCATGGTCGCGCAGCGTGCTCCCGCCGCCGCAGGCCGGATTGTATAATCGCCGACGGAGGCGGGCACGATAAACGTCTCCGCATAATGCACCGTGAACGGCTCGAACGCGCCCGATGGACTTTCCACGACCGCCTCCGCTCCCTCCACGAGGTTGAGCACATTCACGCCGCCGCCGGTGTGGTGCGGCACCGGCGCGCTGAACCAGTGGCGGCGCGTCTCGATGAACTCCGCCTCGTGCAACCCGGTGCGCTCCTCCACCCAGCCCTCGCCGCGCGCGACCTCGCGCACCTGGTTGACAAGGTTTTCCCGCGCGTGGGTTTCGTCGCGGTGCCACTGGATGACGTGCTTCCCGCGCTCCACGTTGACCGGCCTCGGCAGCCCGTCGAGCCCGAGCCGCGCCCAGTCCCAGAGCTTGAACGTGAAAATATACGGCGTGGCGCTGATTTCGAGCACCATGGAACCGGCGCCGGAACAATGCAGCGTGCCCGCCGGAATCAGGAAGTGGTCGTGTTTTTTCGCCGGAAACCGCGCCGCGAATTTCGCGTCGTCAAACGGCGCGCCGCCCGCCTGCGCCGCCTCCAGGCTCGCGAGCAATTCCCCCGGCTTCGCGCCGTCCTTGTGCCCGAGGTAAACGACCGCGCCGGGCTCCGCGTCGAGGATGTAGTAGCTTTCGTCCTGCGTGTAGGGGATGCCGAACTGCTCGCGCGCGTATTCGGAAAGTGGATGCACCTGGAAGCTCAGGTTGCCGCCGCGCATGGTGTCGAGAAAATCGAAACGGATGGGGAACTCCCGCCCGAAACGCCCGTAAACCGCCTCGCCGAGCAGCGGGCGCGGCTGCGAAAACACGAGATTGACCGACGGGATTTCCACGCGCGCGCCGCCGGCGAATTCGAGCAGCAGGGAGTTTTCCTCCGGCACGCAGTCGAAGCACCACGCGTAATTTTTCGGGCCGTCCGGCAGGCCGCACACCTCGCGCATCCACTGCCCGCCCCAGGGACCCGGATCGAAAAACGGCACCACGCGGAACGGCCGCGTCGCCGCGTGGCGCAGCGCGGCGAGATGCGCCACGCCGCTGATGAGTTTCGGCGAGGCGGGCGCGGTGGTGTCGAGCAGAAAATCCCAGCCGTCCATCGTGTCCCGCTTCAACCGGTCGGCCACGCGCCAGTCGATGAAGAAGGAGCGTTTGTATTGGAGCGAAGCCTTCAGCCCGCGATTGCGCGCGCCGAGATTGTCCACCTCGCCGCGCCGCTGGCGGAGCTGTCCTTCCCAGCGCGGCATGTCGGCGTAAACGAGCACGCGCTTCGCCGGCGCGAGCAGCGCCGCACCCGGCCCGGCCACGAGCACGGTGCCGGTCGCGGATGCAATCCGCGCGCGGATTGCATCCGCTTTTTTGTCATCAAAAAAATTGGCCATCTCCAGCGATGTGCACAGGCGTCCGAACACCGGGTCGTCGCCGCCAAGAAACGGCGACGCCAGCGCGTCGATCGCGGCGGCGGTTTTCATCGCATCGGCGGTGGTTATCACGAGCGCCGGGGCCAGCCGCGCGGCCAGCGCGTCGCGCACCGCGTCGTCGTGCACGCCGGGATAACACTCCACCGCCACCACGGACGCGCCGCGCGCGGCGGCCTCGCCGCCGATGCGGGCGGCGATGTCGTCCCAGCCGGACCAGCATTCGCCCGCGTGCGCCGCGGGCACGGCGACCGCCGGGGCCTTGTCATAATTTGAGGAGCGCAGGCCAAGCCCGGCGAGATACGATTTCGAGTTCATGGATTGTGCAATGGGAGTTTGCGCCGCGCGGGCGTCAGTTGGCGGGGCGCATGTCTTCGAGGGAACGCCCCTTGGTCTCGGCGATGTGTTTCCAGACAAAGCGCAGCGAGAGGGCCGCCGCCGCCGTGTAGAGGCCGTAGGTGAGGCCGAGGCCCAGCGCGGACAGCATCACGGGAAAAGTCATCGTCACGGCAAAGTTGACCAGCCAGAGCGAGAGCCCAGCGAGCGAGAGGGCGGCGCCGCGGAACTGGGTGGGAAACATTTCCCCGAGCAACGTCCACACGATGGGCCCCCAGGTGACGCCGAAACAGACGACGAAAAGGTTCGCCACGACCAGCGCGGCGGGACCGGCGACCGGACCGAGGGACAGACCGCCGGCCGTGGTGTTGGCGGCAAAGAGCAAGGCGAGCGTGCCGAGGGTGAGCGTCATGCCGGCGGAACCGGCGAGGAGCAGCGGGCGGCGTCCCGCGCGGTCCACCAGCGCGATGGCGGCGACGGTGGAGAGGATGTTGACGGCCCCGGTGATGACGTTGGTCAGGAGCGCGTCGTCCGTGGAGAAACCGGCGGCCTGCCAGAGCGTGGCGCCGTAATAGAAAACGACGTTGATGCCGCTGAGTTGCTGGAGGGCGGCAAGGGCCGCGCCGACGAGGACGAGTTTGCGCGGGCGGCGCGTGACGGGGTCGAGCAGGTCGAGGAGGCGCGGGCGGTGCGTGACGCTTTCGACGACACGGCGGATGCTTTCGGCAGGGTCGTCGCCCGGGGCGATCCGGCGGAAGACGGCGGCAGCTTGCGCGTGCCGGCCGGCGGCCGCGAGAAAGCGCGGAGACTCGGGGATGGCGAACAGCGCGAGAAGGAAGAGCAGCGCGGGCGCCAGTTCGGCCCAGAACATCCAGCGCCACGCGGCATGGCCGAGCCAGAGGACGGCGTCAGGCGAGCCGGCGGCGCGGGCGATGAGCCAGTTGTTCAAAAAGGAGGCGAACAGCCCGAGGACGATCATGAATTGCTGGAGGGCGATGAGGCGTCCGCGGGCGCGCGGCGGGGCGATTTCGCCGATGTAGGCCGGGCAAATCACGCTGGCCGCGCCGACGGCCAGGCCGCCGAGCACGCGGTAAAACACAAAGGGCGCGGCGGTGGCGACCGCGCCGCTGCCCCAGGCGCTCACGATGAAGGCGGCGGCGGTGGCGAGCAGGACGGGCTTGCGCCCGTGGCGGTCGGCCAGCGCGCCGGCGAGGAGCGCGCCGAGGGCGCAGCCAAGCAGCATGGAGGCGACGTTGAAGCCGGTGCCGACGCTGTCCGAGTGAAAGGCGCGCTGGAGTGACTCGACGGTGCCGTTGATGACGCCGCTGTCGAAGCCAAAGAGAAAGCCGCCGAGCGTGGCGGTGAGGACAAGGGGAAGAAGGCGGAGCATGGCTTTTCCGGGGCGTGATTATTTTATCGGTTCGTTTTTATTAACCGCAAATGAACGCGAATGGACGCGAATAATTTTGAGCCATTGGTGTTTATTGGTGTTCATTCGCGGTTAAATTTATTGATTCGTTTTTTTATCTCACACAAAGGCACGAAGGCACAAAGCGCCGGGAAGTGTGCCATTATAATTCATTCCTTTGTGTCTTTGCGCCTTTGTGTGAGATAAATGGTTCGTTTTTTTAATCACGGAAACACGAAAGCACGGAAAAAAGAAAAACGGTTTCGTATCTTTTCAGTGTTTCAGTGATTATTTTATCGGTTCGTTATTTTTAGACAGAATGAACAGAATTTAATAAAATGAACGGAATGGTTTTTTATTTTGTTCATTCTTTTTCATTCTGTTCATTCTGTCTAAATTATTGGTTGGTTTTATTTCAATGGTGGCACGGCGGCGGGGATGAGGGGGTGCACGATGAAATCGCGGACGCTGCGGATGTCGCCGGAAGGCGTGCCAAGCAGAACCGCCTCGACCTCGCACGGGCCGTTGGTTTTTGGCAGGGTGAGTTCGAAGGTTTCGCGGCCGGTCTCGAAGGATTTCACGACGACGGCGCGTGTTTCCTCGGCGAGGACTTTTCCGTCGCGGCGGAGGCGGATGGCGAGCGTGCCGGAGTGCGGTGCATCGGTGTCGTTGATGATGACACAGGGGAAATCGCGGGTGAGGCCGGGCGGATAGGTTTCCTCCCACGCGTCGAGCGCGACGCCAATGGGCGCGAAGGCGTCGCGGACGTGTTTATAAAATTCGGGTTCCCATTTCAGGCTGGCGATGTCGAGCCAGTGGTCGCTGGTCTGTCCGTCGGGACGGTCGTAGCCGAGCATGGTGAAGTGGAGCACGCCGGCGGCGGTGCGGCGGGAGCGCCAGAACTCGGTGTCGGCGGCGAGCCAGCGCGCGTAGAGGCGGAAGCGTTGCGCGGTGGTGGAGCCGGGGCCGAGGAGGTTTTGATAAAGCTTTTCGGTGAGCGTGGTGGGCGCGCCGTCGCGGTTGAGCCAGAGCCAGGCGTATTCGTTGATGATGACGCCCTGGCCGCAGACGGACTTGTCCCAGTCCTTTTTCCACGGGGCGGAGTCGGCGTTGGCGAGGCCGGCGAGGCGGAAATTCACGCGCGGCGGCCGGTTGCCGAAGTGGTAGGGGTGCGACTCAAAGACATCGCCGGGGCGGAAGGTGGGCGACCAGGAGTTGTCCCAAGGTCGGTCGGAGAGGTCGAGGGAGCGAACCTGCTCGATGGCGGGGCCGGTCTGGCTGGAGGCGGTTTCGTTGCTGGCGTCCCAGATGACGACGCAGGGGTGGTTCCAGCGTTCGCGCATCCATTCGGAGTATTCACGGACAAGCTGCGGGGTTTGCAGGGCGGCGGGCCAGTCCTTGCGCAGATACCATATGGGAAACTCGTCCTGAATGAGGATGCCCTCCTCGTCCGCGATGTCATACCAGAACTCCGGCGGGAAACCGATGCAGTAACGGAGCGCCTCCCAGTGCATGTCGCGGGCGCGGCGGTGGAGCGCGCGCACCCAGTCTTTGTCCCACGGCAGGTCGCCGCGCGCCGGGTCCTCGAAAAAGCGGTAGAGCGTGATGTTGGAGCCGCGCAGGTAGTGGGGCTTTCCGTTGAGGAAGGGACGCCCGGTTTTTTTGTCGAAATAAAACTCGCGCATCCCGAAGCGCGCGGTGAACTCGTCGCCGGCGGTGCGGACGGTGGCCTCGTAGAGAAAGGGGTCGGCGGGCGACCAGAGGCGGGTGTTTTCGATGGGGAGAACAAAATCGCTTTCGCCGGAGGCGTCGAGTTGCCCGGCGGCGGTGGCGACGACGCGGCGGCTTTTCCACTCGCGGATTTCGAGGGAAACCGGCGCGCCGGGGGCGCTGGCATAGACGCGGATTTTCGCGCGGCCGCCGGCGATGTCGGGCGCGACCTGGACATTGGCGATGCGCGGCGCGCCGGAGAGGATGAGTTGCACGGAGTCGAAGATGCCGGGGATGTAGCGGCTCTTCTCGAAATCGAAGCCGTCAGGCACCGCCGGGCGGACGGCGTCGCGGTCGGCGCCGACGCGGACGACGATCTCGTTTTCCCCGGGCTTGAGCGCGGCGCGCGCGTCGAGAAGCGCGGGCGTGAAGCTGGGCGCGTGGTCGCCGAGTTGCCGACCATTAAGGAAAACGCGCGCGCCGAACATGGCCTTGCCGATTTTGAGCGTCGCGGCGGGCGGCACGGGGCCGTCGAGCGTGAAGGCGCGGCGGTACCAGAAGGCGTCGCGCTTGGGATCTTTTTGGGGAAACTGCCTGCGGTCGGCGACGGGCGGGCCGGGATTGTCGAACGCAGGCCGCGCCATGTCAACGAGCCCCGGGACCGGGACGGTGCGGCTAAAGGCGGCGGCGGGCGGCTGTTCCATGCCGCCCTCGGCGATTTGCCACGCGCCGTCGAGCGAAACGACGTGGCGGAGCGGCGTATCGCCGTCACTGGCGGCAAGCGAGGCGGGCGCAACGCCACAGGCAAGGGCAAGGAGCGGGAGGAGGAGTTTGGGGAGCAGTTTTGTTTTCATGCGGGGCGCGGACTGGTGGGTTGCGGCTGACCGGGATTTCCTGGGAAAAATTATTTTTTCTCCCGAGGGACGAGCATCGGTTTGCCATCTCTCTCGATGACGACATGGCGGAAATTGTTTTTGGCCACGGGCGCGTAGTCGTGCCCGGCGTTGGACGGATAAATGCCGAGATACACCAGCGGCGCGGCGCCGGTGTTCACCGTGCGGTGCGCGGTGTGGCCGGGCACATACACCACCGAATGCGTCCGCAGCGGCACCAGGCGGCTTTCGCCCGTGGCCTCGTCCTCCAGCAGCATCGCCCCCTCGCCCGCCAGCCCGACATAGATCTCGGCCGCGGGGCGGTGCGCGTGCAAATGGCCCTTCGTAAGATAATATTCCGCGCCGATTTTCCCCGGCTGGAGGATGCCGAGCCCGTAGTGCAGCTGGCCGTCGCCGGCCGCCGGCTCGACCGAGCTTACCGAATATAAAAGCGGGTTGCCCTGCCTGAGCGCCGCCTCGAACGCGGCCTCGTCCGCGAAACAGCCGCGCAGGTCGGCCAGCCGCCGCTCGACCATCGGTCGGTTTCCGAGCCGCGCCGATTCGAGCGTGTAGTGGACAAACAAGTCGTCGCGCGCAATCGCCGCGAGCGGACACGGCGGCGGCACCTGCGCGGGTTTTATATTATCACGGATTTGGCTCATATTATATATTCGGTTTTATTGAACAGAAGGAAACGAAGGGAGCGAAGAATACATTTTATGATCATGGTTTTCTTAGTGTCCTTCGTTTCCTTCTGTTAAAAATAATGGTTCGTTTTCAACAGCCGCAAAGAGGCGCTCTACGAGCGCGGAGCCGGGTGGCCTGACAAAGGCACAAGATTGAATATTCCATTTTGTGTTTCCTGTGCTTCTTTGCGGCTGTTTTATCGGTTGGTTTTTATTTTCGAAAAATCCAGCGCAGGCGGCGGGTTGACGCCGCCCGCCCGCAGGGCGTTGATCGCCGCCCCGTGCAGCGTGCCGCCCTTGGGTTCGACGATGCGGGCCGACGGGCAGAGCTTGCGGATTTCCGCCTCGACGAGCGGTTGATAGGGAGCGCCGCCCCGCGCGCAGCTTCCGAGCAGCACGA
This sequence comes from Termitidicoccus mucosus, assembly GCF_038725785.1. Classification (GTDB taxonomy): domain Bacteria; phylum Verrucomicrobiota; class Verrucomicrobiia; order Opitutales; family Opitutaceae; genus Termitidicoccus; species Termitidicoccus mucosus. The sequence continues at coordinate 5,158,243 of NZ_CP109796.1, read as the reverse complement.
CCTGCGGACCGCGCGGAAACACCAGCGCCCGGCTCGCGCCCGCCACCAGGCCCGCCAGCGCGCGCGCGCCCGCCACGAGCAGGCGGTGCGCGGTCGCGTCGCCCTCGGACGCCAGGCGCGTGACCACCGGCGCAAAGGCGGCGATCTCCGCCGGCGTCCACGGCTGCGCGTAGAAACGCGCCAGCATGTCGTCGGGCTCGGAGAGCCCCAGAAACGCCATCGCGGCCGCCAGCAGGCGCGTGTCCGGCGCCCGCTTGTCGGCCGCCCGCGCCGCCGCCCGCAGCGCGTTGATCGCGAGGCCGAACGCCCCGCCCTCGTCGTCGAGCAGCCAGCCCCAGCCGCCGCACATGAAGGACTCGCCCGTGTGGTCGATGCCGAGGCAGTTTGTCCCCGTGCCCGCGATGAGCGCCACCCCGGCCTCGCCCTGAAGCCCGCCCGCGTGGGCGTTGTATAAATCATTCATCACCGTGACCGCGCCGGCGGGAGCCAGCCCCGCCGACTCCGCCGCCGCGCGCACGCGCAGCATGTCGCCGCGCGACTTCACGCCGGCGCACCCGAGAAACGCATGCTCCGCCGGACGCGCCTTCAGGCCGGCGTCCGCCCAAGCCGCGTCCGCCGCCGCGCGCAGGTTCCGCGCCGCGGCCTCCATGCCGGTGTTGTGATAATTCGACGGCCCCGCCCCGCCCGCGCCGGCGGCGACACCATCGGCCGACACGACCACCGCGCGCGTGTGCGTTCCCCCGCCATCAATGCCGAGATACCAGGACATGCCGGGGATTTCGCTTGTCGGAACCGGCAAAGCGAGCGAAATAACATTTTATAACATTTATCACCAAACATAACATGCTCGCCCCCGCCCGTCACCAGCGCATCCTCGCCCTGCTCCGCGACCGGGGCCACGTCACCGCGGCCGCACTGCGCCGCGAGCTGGGCGTCACCGCCATGACCGTGTGGCGCGACCTGCGCATGCTGGAGGAGCTCGGTCTGTTGCGCCGCGAGCGCGGCGGGGCGCGTCCGGCGGGGCAGGCCGCCGGCGAGCCGGACTTCGAGATGAAGAGCGACGCGGCGGCGGCGGCAAAACAACGCATCGCCGCGCGCGCCGTGCGGGAGTTTGTCCGCGCCGGCGACACCATCGCGCTCGAGGGCGGCACGACCGTCGCCGCCATCATCGACCACCTCCCGGAATCCCAGGTTTCCATCGTGACCAACAGCCTGCCCGTCGCGCAGCGCCTGCGCCTGCGCCGTCCCGCGCTCGCGGTGCGCGTGATCGGCGGCTGGCTGAGCCCCGTTTCCGGTAACATGACCGGCCCCGACGCGCTCCGCGAAATCGGGCGGCTCGCCGCCTCCGTGTGTTTCATCAGCGCGACGGCCTTCGATCGTGAGATCGGCCCCAGCGATCCCAACCCGCTTGAGATCGAGGCCAAGCGCGCCCTCGCCGCCATCTCGCGCCGGGTCGTCCTGCTGCTCGATTCGGGCAAGTTCGCCCGCCGCTCCGCCGCCGTCACCCTTCACCCGCGCCGGATCGACACCCTCATCACCGACAAACGCCCGCCCGCGGGCATCCCGGCGATGCTGCGGAGACACGGCGTGAGGATCCTGGTCTGCCCGGAGTCAACCGCGAAGGACGCGAAGAGCCAGGAATAGTCCGGCATGACAATTTCCAATGCATTTATAAGGCGAAAACAGTCCGGTTTTTATTGAACAGAGGGAAACGAAGGGAAGAACCGCACGCACTGGTTCCATCGGTAAACCAGCAGGCCGACTTTGTTTCACCGCCGCAAAAACGCTGCCCTGCATCGCGTCATCCGGTTCCCCGCGCTCTCCGCAACCCGCAACCGGCCGACTTTCCATGCAACCTCTCTCTTCATTCTCATGAAAAACAACTCCCTCCCCAAGAACCTCGCCCTGGCCAAGATCCGCGAAGGCGGAGTGGTCAGCGTGTATGTGACGGGCAACTTTGCGAGTCCGCGGCATGTGGATTTCGTGGCGCGTTCGGGCTATTTCGACGCGATCTGGTTCGACCTGGAGCATTTCGACATACCCACGCAGGAGCTTGCGACGCTGTGCCTGGTGGCCAAGGCCAGCCCGGTGACGACCATCGCGCGGCTGAAGGCCACCGACTACCAAGTCGTGATGCGCACGCTGGAGACGGGCGCGGGCGGGCTGATGTGCTCGATGGTGGCCGACGCCGAGGAGGCGCGGCGCATCGTCTCGTGGGCCAAGTTCAACAACCCCCAGCCCGCGCCCGGCGAGGTCACCGGCCAGCGGGGCTGGAACGGGGGCAACATCGACAGCGGCTACGCGGCGCATCCGGCCATCGAATACATGCGCCACCAGAACACCGAGACGATGATCCTCTGCCAGATCGAGCACGCGCAGGCGGTGGAAAACGCCGCCCAGATCGCGGCGGTGCCCGGTGTCAGCGGCCTGTTCTTCGGCCCCGGCGACTACTCGGCGAGCATCGGGTTGCCCGGGCAGATCGGGCACGAGGAGGTGCGCAAGGCCATGGCGAAGGTGGCCGCCGCCGCCCACGCCGCGGGCAAGTTCTGGGGCACCGTCGCCGTCGGCCCCGAGATGTATGGCAAGGCCATCGAAATGGGCGCCCAGTTCCTCTGCCCCGGCGGCGACCTCAAGGTCATGACCCTCAGCCTGCGCGAACTCGTCAAGTCCCTCGCCGGCGCGCCTCAAAAAACCCTGGCCGCCTGATCCGCGTCCGCCCGCCATCCCTCATGCCTGTTTTCCAAAAAATCCTCGCCTCGATACGAACCCATCGCCGCTGGACCATCATCGGGCTGCTGTTCGGCGCGGCGGTGGTCAACGGGCTGGACCGGCAGACGCTGTCCGTGCTGGCGCCGACCTTGCGCGAAAAGCTCGGCTTCGGCTCCGTCGAGTATTCCTACATCGCCACGTCCTTCCTCGTCGCCTACACCATCGGCTACACGTTTTGCGGCCGGGTGCTCGACCGGCTCGGCGTGAAGCTGGGCCTCGCGATCGCGCTGGCCTTCTGGTCGCTCGCGGGCGTGATGCACGCCTTCGCCACGGGCTGGCTCATGCTGGCCGTGTGCCGCTTCATGCTCGGGCTCGGCGAGAGTTTCAACAGCCCGTCCGCCGTCAAGGCGGTGGCCGACTGGGTGCCCGTCCGCGAACGCGGCCTGAGCATGGCCATTTCCTCCAACGGCAACGTGATGGGCGCGATCCTCGCGCCGCCGCTGGTCTCGTTTGTCGCGATCAAGTTCGGCTGGCAGTGGGGGTTCATCGCGACGGGACTCGCGGGTTTTGTCCTGCTGGCGGTCTGGTGGAAACATTTCCATTCGCCCGAGAAGCATCCGGCCATCACGAAGGAAGAGCGCGAGTATATACAAGCCAACCGTCCGCAAACCACGATGGCGCGCCCCAAGGTCGCGATGTGGGCGCTGCTCGCGCAACCGATCTGCCTCGGCTTTTTCGTGACGCGCCTCATGACCGACTCGATCACGTATTTCTTTTCGTTCTGGCTGCCCGACTACCTGACGCATTCGCGCGGGTTCACCCTGGCGATGATCGGCCTCTTCGGCTGGCTGCCTTTTCTCGCCTCGGACATCGGCGGGCCGGGCGGCGGTGCGCTTTCCGACTGGCTGGTGCGGCGGGGCTGGAATTCGATCAAGGCGCGGCGGGCCATGATGCTTTTCGCGGCGTGCCTCATGCCGCTGGCCAACGTCGCCGCGCGCACGGACTCGGCCTGGGTGGCGCTGGCGTTGATCGGCGTGCTCCTGGCGGCGCAAAGCTGCTGGATGGCCAACCAGCTCACCTTGATCTCGGAAAGCGTGCCGCGCGAAAACGTGGGCACCTTGCTCGCGCTCTCCGCGCTGGGCGGGAGCCTGGGCGGCATCTGTTCCACGCTCCTGACGGGCAGAATCCTCGCGACCTACGGCTACGTGCCGGTGTTCACCGGCCTGAGCGTGATGCACCTGCTGGCCTTCGCCTTCCTCACGTGGTCGCAAGTCCGCCAGCAACGCCGCGACATACGCGCGGCGTGACGCCTGGACGGATTTCAGCGGCACGGACAAACGGAGGCGTTCCTGTCAGCCCAGCAGCTTCGCCCGGGCTTCCGCCTGCTTCCTGATGTTGCCGCAAACCGCCTCGCACATGTTGAAAATTTCCTTGTCGGAGATCGCATAGAAAACATTCAGCCCCTGCTTGCGGCGTTTGAGGAACCCGCTGGCGGTCAGGACCTGGAGGTGCTTTGAGATGTTTGCCTGGCTCGTGCCTTGCAACTCCACCAAGTCGGACACGGTCCGCTCACCCTCGCGCAAGGCCATCAGAATCTGCAAACGAACCGGCTCGCCCAAGGCGCGAAAGCGCTCTGCGATCAGCTCGATGGTCTGGGGCGGGAGATTTTTCGCCATGAAAGGAAGGGAAATTCCGGAAAACATGCTTGACAATCTTATTCTAAATATAGCCATATGGGAATATAGTCATTTAGTCAAACATAAATTCTCACATGAAACTTGAACACCGCATCCGCGTCCTCGCCGGCGCCATGGTCCTCGCCAGCCTCGCGCTCGGCCGCTTCGTCAATCCGTGGTGGCTGCTGCTCGCCGCATTCGTCGGCGTGAATCTCATCCAATCCGCCTTCACCGGATTTTGCCCGGCCGAAAGCATCCTCGCGAAACTCTTTCCCGGTGCTCCCGACGCCCGCCCTTGCGGGAACAACCGTAAACCGGATGGCGCCCGCTGATTTCCCCGCCCTGCCCCACCCTGCCATCGCCGCCCATGCAACGCCATCCCCTTGCCCTCACTGCCATGATCCTTCCATGCGTCCCGCTTCTTTTCCGCCCGGCACTTTCGGGCCGCGTCCTGGCCGCCGGCCTGGCGCTCACCCTGGCCGGTTGCAGCCGCGAGCGGCCCCCCGCTCCCGCGCTCCCGACGGCGGCCGTCCGCACCGCCGAAGTGCTCGCGGTCACCGAGGCGCGGAGCATCGAGCTGCCGGGCACGGTTCGCGCGGTCGAGCGCGCCGCGCTCGCGCCCAAGGTCACAGGCGCCGTCGAAAGCCTTCCGGTCGTCCTCGGACAGCCGGTGCGGGCCGGCGATGTCCTGGCCCGGATTTCCGCCAACGAGATGGGCGCCCGCCTCGCGCAAGCCGAGGCCAACCTCGGCCAGGCCCGCCGCGACCTCGAACGCGAAACCGGCCTGCTCGCGAAAAACATCACCGCCGCCGAGACCGTCCGCAACCTTGAGGATCGCGTGCGCCTCATGGAAGCCACCGTCGCAGAGGCCCGCGCTATGCTCGGCTACACCGTGATCACGGCGCCGTTCGACGGCGTGATCGCCCGTCGTTTCGTCAACGAAGGCGACTTCGCCACGGCGGGCAGCCCGCTCCTCGAAATCGAAAACCCGGCCCGGCAGCGCGTGGAGGTCGAGGTGCCCGAAAGCCTTGCCGCCATCCCGGTCGGCGCCGCCGCGCTCATCCGGGCCGGAGAGACCGAGCTGCCCGGGCGCGTCGCGGAAATCTCGCCGGCACTCGACCCGGTCGCCCGCACCCTGCTGGCCAAGATCGACCTGCCGGTCCGCGCCGCCGTGCGCTCCGGGCAGTTTGCCCGCGTCGCATGGCCGGCCGGCGAAGGCCGGGCGCTCGTCGTGCCCGCAAGCTCCGTCACCCCGTTCGGGCAGATGGAACGCGTCTTTGTCGTCGCCGGCGGAAAAGCCGTGCTCAGGCTCGTGAAAACGGGCGCCCGCCGCGGCGGGCAAATCGAAATCCTCGCCGGTCTCGCCGCCGGCGAGCAGGTCGTGACCGGCCCGGCCGCCGCCAGCCTTCGCGACGGCCAGCCGGTGGAGGTGAAGCCGTGAGCGCTTCCGCCCGCAACACCGCCCCCGGCGACGCGTCCCCGCGCCACGGTTTCGCCGGCCGGCTCGCCGCGTTGTTCATCGACTCGCGGCTGACGCCCATCGTCATCGCCGCCTCGATTCTCATGGGGGCCTTCGCCGTGCTCATGCTTCCGCGCGAGGAAGAGCCGCAGATCAAGGTGCCGATGATCGACGTCATCGTCTCGATGCCGGGCTCGACCGCGGCCGAGGTGGAGAACCGCATGACCCGCCCGATGGAAAAACTCCTCTGGGAGATTCCGGGGGTTGAATACCTTTACTCCACATCGAGCCCCGGCAGCGCGATGACCATTGTGCGCTTCAAGGTCGGCACCGATCTCGAAGCCGCTCTCGTCCGTCTCAACCAGAAGCTTCAGGCCAACTTCGACCGCATCCCGCCCGGCGGCAGCCGGCCGCTGGTCAAGCCGCGCACGATCGACGACGTGCCCGTGCTCGCGCTCACGCTCCACAGCGCGGCCCGCGATCACCTCCAGCTTCGCCGCCTCGCGGCGCAGCTCGACGACGAGATCAAATCCATCCCGCAGGTGGCCGAGACCACACTCATCGGCGGGGTGCGGCGCGCCGTGCGCGTGCAACTCGACCCCGTCGCCCTCGCCGCGCGCGACCTCTCCGTCACCCAGCTCGCGCCCGCGCTCCGGCAGGCCAACCGCCAGGCTCAGCTCGGCTCGCTCCCGACCGTCGGCACCGAGGTCCTGCTCGAAACCGGCGCCTTCCTGCGCGACGCCGCCGATGTCGGCGCCGTCGTCGTGGGTGTCTTCCAGCATCGCCCGGTCTATCTCCGCGATGTCGCCACCGTGCGCGACGCCTCCGAGGAACCGGCCAACTACGTTCTCTTCGGGTCCGGCGCCGGGGCGCCGGACGGCGGGCAAACCGCCGGCTTGGAGGCCGCCGTCACGCTCAGCATCGCCAAGCGCCCGGGCGCGAACGCCATCGATGTCGTTGACTCCGTCCTCGCCAAAGTCGACGCCCTCAAGGGCCGCCTCCTGCCCGCGGATGTCCGGGTCGCGGTGACACGCGACTACGGCCACACCGCCGCCGAGAAATCCAACGAGCTGCTCCTGCACATGGGCATCGCCGTCTTCGGCGTCGCGCTGCTCATTCTCTTTTTCCTCGGCTGGCGCGAGTCGCTCGTCGTCCTGCTGGCCATCCCGTCCACCCTCGCGCTCACGCTCCTCGTCTTCTATCTCCACGGCTATACGCTCAACCGCATCACGCTTTTCGCGCTGATCTTTTCCATCGGCATCCTCGTCGACGACGCGATCGTGGTCGTCGAGAACATTGTCCGCCACGTCCGCATGCCCGGCGCGGAAAAAAAGCCGCTCGTGCAGGCGGCGCTCGACGCGGTTGACGAGGTGGGCAATCCCACCGTGCTCGCCACCTGGGCGGTGATCGCCGCGATCCTGCCGATGGCGTTTGTCGGCGGCCTCATGGGACCCTACATGCGCCCGATCCCCATCGGATCGACCGCCGCGATGGCGTTCTCGCTGCTGATCGCCTTCACCGTCACGCCTTGGGCCGCGATTCGCGTCCTCAAGCGCCACTTGCACAAACCCGCCGCGGCGGCCGCCCAGGCGGCGGATCGCGATCACGCGCCCGACGACTGGTTCACGCGGCTCTATCACAAGGTCATGGAGCCGCTGCTCGACCATGCCCGGTGGCGCCGGGCGTTTGTCGCCGGCATCATCATGCTGCTGCTCGGGGCGATCAGCCTCGTCCCCTTCGGCGCGGTGAAGGTCAAGATGCTGCCCTTCGACAACAAGTCGGAGTTCCAGATCATCCTCAACACTGACGAAGGCTCCACGCTCGAGCACACCGCGGCCATCGCCCAGGAAATGGCTGCCGCGCTGCGCGACGAGCCCGAGGTGCGCGACTGCCAGGTCTACGCCGGCACCGCGTCGCCGTTCAATTTCAACGGCCTCGTCCGGCACTACTTCATGCGCCGCGGCCCGAATGTCGCCGACATCCAGGTCAACCTTGTCGGCAAGGATGAGCGCCCGTTGCAAAGCCACGACATCGCCAAACGCATCCGCCCCAAGATCGCCGCCATCGCGGCCAAGCACGGGGCGTCGGCCGCCGTGGCCGAGGTGCCGCCCGGCCCGCCGGTCCTGCAAACCCTCGTCGCCGAAATCTACGGGCCGACCGACGAAGCCCGCCTCGCCCTCGCCCGGCGCGTGCGCTCGGTCATGGAGCGGACCGCCGGAGTCGTGGACATCGATTGGTATGTCGAGGCGCGGCAGCCCAAGGTCCGCTACGTCGTGGACAAGGAAAAGGCCGCCCTCTCCGGCATCGCCGAGACCGACATCGCCCAGGCGCTCCAAATCGCCGCGCCCGGCCTTGCCGCCGACCTCCTGCATCTGCCCGATGAACGCGAGGACATCGCCGTCGTCATCGAGCTGCCGCGCGCCGCGAAAGGCCGGCCCGAGGACCTGCTTGCGCTCCGCGTCCGCAATTCCGCCGACCCGGCGGCTCCGCTCGTGCCCCTCTCCGAACTTGTCCGCCTCGAGCGCGTGCCGGGCGAGCGCAGCCTCTACCGCAAGAACCTCGTGCCCGTGACCTACGTCACCGCCGACGTTTCCGGAGCGGTGGAAAGTCCGGCCTACGCGATGTTCGCGATGAACCGCGAGTTGAAAAAAATCGACGCGCGTGAATTCGGCGGCGACTCTCCGAAGCTTGAGATCCTCAACATGGGCATGCCGTTCGACCCGCGGCGGCCCGCGATGAAATGGGACGGCGAGTGGCACATCACGCTGGAGGTTTTCCGCGACCTCGGCCTGGCCTTCGCCGCCGTGCTGGTGCTGATCTACATGCTCATGGTCGGCTGGTTCAAAAACTACGTCACGCCGCTGGTGGTGATGGCCGCCATCCCGTTCTCGCTCATCGGCATCCTGCCGGCGCACTGGGGCCTGGGCGCGTTCTTCACCGCCACCTCGATGATCGGCTTCATGGCCGGCGCGGGCATCGTCGTCCGCAATTCGATCATCCTCGTCGATTTCATCGAGCTGCGCCGCTCGCACGGGCTCTCGTTGCGCGACGCCGTGGTCGAGGCCGGCGCGGTGCGTTTCCGCCCCATGCTGCTCACCGCGCTCGCGGTGGTCGTCGGCGCGAGCGTGATCCTGGCCGACCCGATCTTTCAAGGCCTCGCGATCAGCCTCATGTTCGGCGAAATCGCCTCGCTGCTCGTCAGCCGCATGGCCGTGCCGGTGCTCTACTTCATGACGAATCGGCACACGCGCTGACCGCCGCCGCCCGGCATTTCCGGCCAAAAAAAACCGCAAAGACTTATGCAAGTCTTTGCGGTCAAAGTGGTGGCAAGACTCGGAATCGAACCGAGGACACGAGGATTTTCAGTCCTCTGCTCTACCAACTGAGCTATCTTGCCAGATATCAACCCATTCCCTTTCAGGGATGAGGACGCCGAACTTGGCCGGCGCGCATGGGAAAGTCAATGGGAAGGAACGCTGCCTCGCTTCTGAAAACTGGTGCTCAGGAAGGGACTCGAACCCTTACGCCTTGCGGCACACGCCCCTCAAACGTGTGTGTCTACCAATTCCACCACCTGAGCGTTTCCAGTAACGGGAAGGCGGAATAAGCAAGATGCGACGCGTCTTGTAAAGCCCGGAAATCGAGAATTTTCAAAATGGGTTTTGACCCTGCCCCCCGTCTCGTAAAAAACAACCCTCCGCATATGCGACGCTCTCCATGACGCACGACGACATCAAACGCGATCTGCTCGCCTCCTACGAAACCGACGGCGGCATCAACCACTTCGACGGCATCAACCTCCCGGGCGAGGAGTCCGTCAACCAGCTCGCGCGCGATTGCATGCACCTGCTTTTCCCCGGGTTTTTCGACGAAACCGGCGTCACCAAAAAAAACGTGCCCGCGCTCGTCGACTCGCTCCTCACCCGCATCGAGACGCGCCTGGCCGCCGAAATCGAAAAGGCCCTCCGCTTCGCCCGCGCCCCGCGGCCGGCCGAACGCGCCCGCGAGGTCACGACGGAGTTCCTCTCGCGCCTGCCCGCGCTGCGCCGTATCGTGCAAACCGATGTCGCCGCCGCCTACGACGGCGACCCCGCCGCCCGCAGCCTGGAGGAAATCATCCTCGCCTACCCCTGCGTGCTGGTCATCTCGCTCCAGCGCATCGCGCACATCCTCTACAAGCTCAACATCCCGCTCATCCCGCGCATGCTCACGGAATACGCGCACGAACGCACCGGCACCGACATCCATCCCGGCGCGGACATCGGCACGCATTTCTTCATCGACCATTGCACGGGCGTCGTCGTCGGCGAGACGGCGCGCATCGGCAACCACGTCAAAATCTACCAGGGTGTGACGCTCGGGGCGAAATCGTTTCTCACCGACGAGAAAGGCAACCCGGTCAAGGGCGTGAAGCGCCACCCCGAGCTGCGCGACAACGTCATCGTTTATCCCGGCGCGACCATTCTCGGCGGCGAGACGGTGATCGGCGAGAACACCATCGTGGGCTCGAATGTCTGGCTGATGCAGTCCATCCCGGCCAACAGCATCGTCTATTACCAAGGCGACGCGTCCTCGATCGTCCGCCCGCGCAAATCCAAGGAGGCGCTGCTGGAAGAGTTCACCGACTGGGTGATCTGACCGGCCGCCGCGCCGGCGCGTGCCGATTGCAATATACAATCGTGTCCAAGGATGTGGCATGAAGCAGTTCGACATGCCGCGCCGTCCGCCCGTGCCTTGAACCGCACTTGATATAACAAGACAACCCGCGCCAACCCGGGAAAGAACGGCGCGCCGGGCGGGATGGCGCTTGCCCGTCGGGCAACCCTGGCCAGCAGGCAATAGACCTGGGCGGAATAGTCCCATGCCCGGCCGCGCACGGGGAAGGCCGGCATCCGGCGATCAGCCGAATAGCTATTCGGTCATATTCATTTGACCATGATTTTCAGCTTCCCCCTCATGCGTTTCGATCCGCGCACCCCTTAATCGAAAGATGCGCCCCTCATTGCCATGAATCTCATGAACACGCCCACATCGCCGTCGGTTTCATTGCTGTTGTCAGAGGCGCTGCAAAAAGCGACGCAGACCCGCCGTCTGGAAATCGGGAAAAATGCATTACGGGAAACCGCCAATATACTTTTCAGCGAGCACTCCCGCCAGCCGGCCATATTGGTGGCCGATGAAACCACGATGAAAATCGCGGGTGAAAAAGTGCGTTCATCCCTTGGGCAAAATGGGATAAGGGTGTCCACTGGGATTATTTTCCCGGCTGACGGCCTTTACGCCGAATATGGTTTTGTCGAAAAACTGGAGGATGTATTCAAGCACACGCCGGGCATTCCGATTGCCATCGGCTCGGGCACCATAAACGATCTCACCAAGCTGGCCGCCCACAAAGCCGGGCGTGAATACATGTGCGTGGCCACCGCCGCCTCGATGGACGGATACACGGCGTTCGGGGCGTCAATCACCCGCAAAGGCTCCAAGCAGACATTCATGTGCCCCGCGCCTTTCGCGGTGGTGGCGGACATGGATGTGATTCCGGCGGCTCCCCAACCGCTTACCGCGTCCGGTTACGCGGACTTGCTGGCAAAGGTAACCTCCGGCGCGGACTGGATGCTTGCGGACGCCCTCGGCATCGAGGCCATCGACCCTGTCGCGTGGAGACTCGTGCAGGACACGCTGCCGTCCGCGCTTTCCCGCCCGGAAGCCGTGCGCAATGGTAACGCTGACGCGATACAGCGGCTGACCGAAGGGTTGCTCATGAGCGGATTCGCCATGCAATATATCCAATCCAGCCGGGCCGCATCCGGCGCGGAGCATCAATTCAGCCATCTCTGGGACATGCAGCATCACACCCATGACGGGAAAGCCCCGTCGCATGGATTCAAGGTGGGCGTGGCCACGGTGGCGTCCGGCGCCCTGTATGATTACATACTGCGCCAGCCCTTGGACGATTTGAACATCGATGAATTGGTCGCCCGCGCAAAAAGCCCCGGGGATATTGGCACCGAAATCATAAATGCCTTCGCCGATGTTGATATGGCGGAAAAAGCCGTCGAGGAATCGCGGGCAAAACTCCCCGATCGCGGGCAACTTCGCGAAAGGCTCGCCCTCGCCCGCCGGCAGTGGCCGGCCCTTTCCGGGCGGCTGCGCCGGCAACTTGGGGTTGCCGGCGACATCGCCACGCAGCTTGAGCTTGCGGGCGCGCCCTGCCGCCCGGAGCAGATCGGCATCTCCCGTGAACGCCTGCGGGCCAGCTTCAAGATGGCCTGTTATATCCGCCGCAGATATACGATTCTCGACTTTGCCACCGAGACGGGGCTGCTGGACGGCGCGCTGGATCACATGTTCGGAAACACCTCTTGATATATCAATCCGAACAACCGCCGGAGACCCGAAAAACAAATCCCGCAGATGTCCTCCTCCCCGCCAGACAATACCCCAGGCAAAGCGCCTTTTGCGCTCATCGCAAAAGCCTTCGCCCCGGCTCCGGCTGCGCCGCAAATGGCCCCGGAAAAAATCGCCGGCAGCCTCAAGTTCTGGCAGCGGCGGGTTTTGGTCAGCACCATTGCCGGCTATGCGGTGTATTATTTTGTGAGGAAAAATCTCGGGATCGCCATGCCCGCCATGGAACAGGAACTCGGGATCGGAAAAACGCAGCTCGGCTTGTTTCTGACTTTGCACGGCGTGCTGTATGGCGTCTCGAAATTTGCAAACGGCTTTCTGGGAGATCGCTGCAATGCGCGTGTCTTCATGGTCGCCGGGTTGCTCGCCTCGGCCGGCTTTAATCTTTTGTTCGGCCTGAATTCGGCGGCCGTCGCGCTTGGCTTGTTTTGGCTGCTGAACGGCTGGGTGCAGGGGATGGGATTCCCTCCCTGCGCCCGTCTGCTGACACACTGGTTCACGCCCCAAAAGCTGGTCACCCGAATGGCCGTGTGGAACATTTCGCACACCATCGGGGGCGGCTGCGCCGTCGTCCTTTGCGGCTATCTGGTCGTGATGGATTGGCGGCTCTGTTTTTATGTGCCCGCGGGCATCGCGGCGGTGTGCGCGTTGTATCTTTGGAAAACGCTTCCCGACACCCCCTCCTCGGTCGGCCTGCCCGAGGTCGGCCATGCGTCCGTGAAGGAAACGGCAGGAGCGCCGGGATTCGCGACGGTACTCAAAAAGAATGTTTTCGGGAACAAATATATTTGGATGCTGGCCCTGGCGAACTTCTTTGTATATACGATTCGCTACGCGGTTCTGGACTGGGGGCCGAGCCTGCTCACGCAGGCCAAGGGCATCGCGCTCACGCACGCGGGGTGGATGGTGGCGGGCTTTGAACTCTCCGGACTGGCCGGAACCCTGCTTGCCGGCTGGCTGGCCGACAGTTTTTTTGGCGGACGCTGCATACGGGTTTGCGTCCTCTACATGGCTCTGGCCGCGGTCGCCACGATCCTCTTCTGGCGCTGCGCGGGAGACTCCATGCTGCTGAACACAGTGCTGCTCGGCGCCATCGGCTTCCTGATTTACGGACCGCAGAGCCTCGTCGGGACCGCCGCCGCCAACCTCGCGACGAAGCATGCGGCCGCCACGGCGATCGGCTTCACCGGTCTTTTCGGATATGCCAGCACCGTCCTGTCGGGATGGGGGTTGGGCGCGCTGGTGTCCGCCAGGGGCTGGGATGCCGGATTCGCCGGGCTGGGCGCGGCGGCCGTTCTTGGCACGATGCTGTTTGCCATTGCCTGGCCCGCCAAGGCGCACGGCTACCAGGAACAATAAACAAATGCCCCGCCATTTTGCATGAATGAAAAACCCACCACAAAGGGCACAAAGAAGAAGCTGGAAGCCGCAAGTTAGAATCCAGAATTGGCGATTCCGCGCCACTGGTCTTGTTCTGTGTGCTCCTTCGTGCCCTTTGTGGTGAATAAAAACCACTCCCAACAACAATGAAACCATTCCCAAAAATCATAATCGCCCCCGTGTTTTTCGCATCCACGCTTTGGTTGTTTCCGGCGGAGGCGCCATCCGTCGAAAAAGCATGGAATATAGTCGATCATGTTCCGGTGGACAAGGTGATCGTGCAAAGCCATCGTGGCGCCGGCGTGCTGGCCGAGGAAAACACAATCGCCGCGTTTGAAACGGGCTGGTCCCTTGGGACCTGGCCGGAATGCGATTTGAGGACGACGCGCGACGGTGTCATCGTGACTTTCCATGACGGCAATTTCTCCCGTGTCGTCAAAGGCATCGCCCCCGAAATGGCAAAACTGGGAGTCAAGGATGTCACCTTTGAGGATCTCCTGAAGCTTGATGTCGGCGCCTGGAAGGGCGATCAGTTTTTTGGGCGCAAAGTATCCACCATTTCCGATGTTTTCAAAGTCATGCAAGACCGGCCCGGACGGCGTCTTTACATGGACATCAAAAGTGTCGATTTGCGACAGCTCGCCGGGGAGGTCATAAAATATAAGGTTGAAAAACAGGTCGTTTTCACGACATCCAGGCATCAATTGATCCGCGAATGGAAAAAACTGGTTCCCGAATCGGAAACGCTCCTGTGGATGCGCGGGGATGAGGAAGCGCTGAACAAAACCCTGAGGGAAATCCGAAAAACCGGGTTTGAAGGCATCACGCAGTTGCAGATTCATATCTTCCCCACAAAAACCATCGGGGAGGCGCTGGAGATGGCCGCCATACAAGCGGGCCGCCTTAAAACCACCATCGAACGCGAAAAGGCAAATCCCAACCAGTTTACTATTTCGGATGATTTTTTGAGAAAACTCGGCGACGAGTTGCGGACGCGGAATATCCTGTTCCAAACCCTGCCTTATACATCGGATACCAGCGTATGCTCCGATCTGTTCGACTTGGGGGTCGCCTCCATCGCGACGGATTATCCCGACGCTGTGCTGGCGGAGATTCGGAAATATTATTCCAGAAAATAGACCAACCGCGATTAGCATCCGGCAACCGATGAGATTTCGCAATCCCTGTTGCTTGCGCGGCATCCTGAAATAACACAATATGGGATATCGGGGAAAAACATAGCAGCCGTCCGTTAACATCATTTAGTGCCATGAGCCACGAATATCCAGATGAACAGGTCCGTTTTGTCGCGAAGCTTTATTATATCGACCACGTGAGCCAGCCCGAGGTCGCCCGGCTGGCGGGGGTGTCCCAGGCCAAGATCTCCCGGATTCTTGCCGAGGCGCGAAAGCGCGGCATCGTGCGCATTACCGTCGAGGAGTATGAGCCGCGCAACCGGAAGCTGGAGCAGGCGTTGCGCGGACAATTCGGGTTGGAAAGCGTCATCGTGGCAAAGACCGCCGAGCACGCGACCGGCGACGTGGCGCGCGCGACCGTCGGGATCATCGGCGCGCCGCTTGTTTCCGGCCTTCTTCCATCCGCGGGAATCATCGCCATCGCGGGCGGGCGGACCGTGAAGGAACTTGCGGATCACCTGCCCGAGCGCGATGGAAGGCAGCTGGTCGTGGTTCAGGCGATGGGCGGCATCGACTCCAGCATAAGCGAGGTTGACGCGATGGAATTGGGCCGCTCGCTGGTGCGGCGCTGGGGCGGCAGGTTTTTGACCCTCACCACGCCGGCGTTCGTTCCCAATCGCGCGGCAAGGGATTCGTTTCTCAGCTTCTCGCAAATCCAGGCGGTCTGGAGACGCTTCGACCATGCCGACGCGGCGCTGGTCGGCATCGGCGCGATGGGCGATTCCGCCTTTGTCGAGCGCGGTGTGCTGACCGCGGGAGACCTCAATGCACTCAGGCGAGGCGGCGCCGTCGGGGAGATATGCGGCCGCTTTTTCGACCATGAGGGCCGCGAATGCGACACGCCGTGGAAAAACCGGGTGATCAGCATGGATGTCTCCATGTTGCGCAAAACGCCGCGAGTCATTGCCATCGCGGTCGGCGCCGACAAGGCGCAGGCCGTCGCCGCCGCCGCGCGCGGAGGACTGATCAAAACACTCGTCATCGACGAGGCGGGCGCGGAGGCGCTGGCGAAGGAAAAAGCGCCGCGCCGCCGCCGTCCCGCCAAAAATAGAAAAATCTGAACGCCATCATGACAACAAAACCATCAATCATACTGGGCTGCGATGAAGCCGCCTGTGATCTTAAGAACATACTCAAGCAATATATCATGGAGCTGGGCCACGAGGTCGAGGATGCCGGCACGGACAACGGCGTTCCCGTATTATATCCCGACATCGCCCTCGCGGTGGCGGAGGCGGTTCGCACCGGACGCCATCCCCTCGGGATTCTCCTGTGCGGCACGGGCATCGGCATGGCCATGTCCGCCAACAAGGTCCCCGGCGTGAGGGCGGCCCAGGCGCACGATCCGTATTCGGCGGAGCGCGCGCGAAAAAGCAACAACGCCCAGATTATAACCATCGGGGCGCGGGTCGTCGGCCCGGAACTTGCCAAGATGATTGTCCGGAGTTTCCTGGCATCCGAATTTGAAGGCGGACGATCGTTGCCGAAAGTCGAGCGAATGATGCAGATAGAGCACTTGTATCGTTCTTAGGCGCTCTCGAGGTGCCGCGTTGCCCAAATAATTTCCCGTGATTACTCATTCACAAAACGATTTGGATGCGAATGGCGCGAATCGCACCCGCCTGTGTCCCTTCGGATTCGCTTGAGCGCCGCGGTCAGCGTTTTTCCTGCAATATCCGCACGGGGCCGATCAGGCCCGAGGGCAGAAGCGCGGCGTCATCCTTGAGCGGGATGTTGGTGCGGGTGAATTTTTGCGACGCCGGCAGGTATTTGTCGCCAATCAGGCGATTGGGCCAGAGATTCACGATGTCGATTTCGAGCACGTTGCCCGCGCGCCTGGCCGCGCCGGTGATGTCCACCCGCCACGGGGCCGTCCACACCGTGCCGAGCGGCGCGCCGTTTAGACGCACGGTCGCGAGGTTTTTCACCACGCCCAGATCGAGGAAGAGCCGGCGGCCCCCGGTCGCGCTCGCGCCGTCCTCCAGATCGAACTTTTTCGTATAGGTGACCGTGCCGGAATAATGACGGATGCCCTCGTCGCGATGCAGTGTCCAGTCCATCAAACTTGCAAACTCGACCTGCGCCGGGCCGCCCCACGCCGGGTCGAACGCGAGCGTCCACGCGCCCGAAATCTCCTGGACGGGCGCGAGCGACGGCATGTTGCAGGCGCCCGCAACGCGTTGCGCCGGCGCGGCGGTTTTCGCCGCGGCGGGTTTTCTGAAAACGACAAACAACGACTGGCGCGGCGCGAAGGCCAGCGGCACGACCGTCCGCGCGGGCAAACCACACGCCTCGCTCCCGCCGCCCTCGCTCCACCACTCGGCGGCTTCGCGGCGTTCTCCGGTGACCGGATCCCATATTTCCGGCTGCGCGCCCGCCGCGCGAAACACGCATGTGACACGGTCCTCCCGCGCGTTGCGATTGACGACGAACCAAATTTCCGCGCCGCCGCCCTCCCCCGCCCCGCCCGGCACCGTGCGATGAATCCAGTCGAGCGATCCCGCCGCCGTGTCGTATTCGAAGTCGGGATACACGCCCGCGTCCGCGAGCGCCGCGCGCTCGGTTTTTCCCCAGAGCACGCGCCCGCGTCCGCATTTGTTTTCCGTGCGCGCCCGTCCGTCGCAATCGCCCCACACCTCCGCCGCGATCGCGCGCACCTCGGCGTCGCATTGCGGATAGCCGGCCAGGCCGGGCGCCTGCGACGGACGCGGCCCGATCACCGTCGCACCGGCCCTCACCAAGTCGCTGATTTTCCGCGCGACCTCGACGGTCATGCGGTCGCTGTCCGGGAGCACGAGCACGCGGTAGCTCATGCCGTCGGGCAGCACGAGGCGCCCGTCCTCCGGCGACACCGACAGGCGCGTGAGCAGCGCATCGGTGCCGCACACGTCGTAGTCGTAGCCTTCGCCGAGGCCGGGCGGCGTGTGCCTGGGCTCGACGAGGTTCGGGGCCCAATCGCCGTTGTAGTAAAGCACGTCGGCCGCGAAAAGGCCGCTCTGGAGCAGGTGCTGGCAGCGTCCGATGTAGTCGAGAAACGCGCCCGCCTGATTCCACCACGTGATGTTCGGGTTGAAGTGCGTGCCCGCGCCGTATTCGTAGCCGGGCTTGCCGTCCTCGGGACGCGTGGCCGTCGAGGTGTGGAAAACAAAACGGTTGATGCCCTCGCAAAACGCGCGGTCGGCGGTGGGCTTGAGCGCCGCGGGATCGTCGCTCCAGTGCGCGAACGTGGTGAACGCCTCGGCGGAGGCCGTCCGCTTCCCGTAAACGTGCGCCGCGGTGGCGATCATTTTGCCAACCTGATTCTGGCCGTTTTGCACGAAGCGGTAGTTGTCCTGCCAGAACTCGCCCATCGGCCGGCTCA
The DNA here is from genome assembly GCF_038725785.1 of Termitidicoccus mucosus. GTDB lineage: Bacteria > Verrucomicrobiota > Verrucomicrobiia > Opitutales > Opitutaceae > Termitidicoccus > Termitidicoccus mucosus. Next base: position 5,140,057 of record NZ_CP109796.1, on the reverse strand, counting down.
CGCGCCCGAGATTTTTGAGCGCGTCCATGCACATCGTCGCCGACCAGCTCGGGCCGGCGGCCTCGGACTCCGCCTCCAGGCCGTGCTCGCGGCACAGTTCCTCGAAGCGCTTGTAATGCCCGTCGGCCATGAGATCGGCGACCGTGCGCCGGTAATCGTAGAGAAAACGGTCGGAGGCTTCCGCGCTGCCGACGATGCGGCCCGCGAAAACCGGCAGCCAGGGCGTGGCGTCATAGCCGCGATAACGGCGGAATTTTTCGAGCATCGACGCCGTCCAGTTCGGAAACCCGTCCTCGAAACTGTCATTGTGAAAATACCTCAGCGTCCCGTCCCTGCCCGCGCGCACGCCCGCGGCGGCGGTTTCCTCGAGGAAAATTTTTCCGAGGTGCGCGAACTGCGCCTCGACGCCCGCCTCGTCGAGCCAGTCAATCTCGAGGCCGTCCGCCTCGGGCAGCGCATAGGCGGTGCGCGCGCCCGTCATGCGATGCCCCGTGCGCAAAATCACCCAGCGGCCCGGCGGCACCTCCCATTCGAGACGCCCGTCCGCGCCGACCTTGTCCGTGAGGTCGATCACGTCGCGCGCCGCGAGCGGACGGTCGCCCGGCTCGGCCTTCCACGGCGCGAGCGGCGGCGCCATCACCTCCCGCACGAAAGCGTGGCTGCTCGCGTCGAGGCGGTTGCTTTTCGCCTGGAGCGCTTTCAGGCGCCCGCCCGAAAGCCGCACGCCCTCCGCCGCATCGGCCGGCTCGGGAAACGCAATGATCTTCGTGTCGCGGTAGTCGAGTTTTTCGAGCGGCAGGTCGACGTAGTCTTTTATGAACAACTGCCGCGCGCCGTCGTAGCCATCGCGGCCGCCCGGCAACGGCAGCGCGCCGGAAAATTTTTGCGGCCCCTCGACAACCAGTGACGATTGCAGGAACCAGCGCCCGGAATTTTCCGGCTGGATCCAGGGCCCGCCCATGCACCAGCCGGTGCTCAGGTTGACGCCCACCTCGATGCCGAGCCGTTCCGCCTCGCGCATCGCGTGACGGAAAAGCTCGCGCCACTCCGGCGACAGGAACGCCGGCCCCTTCGGAATCGGGCGCGTGCCGAAGCCGGTGGTGGAATTGATCAGGACCACGCCGCCGATGCCCTTGGCGCGAAATTCCTCAAGGTCGCGCGTGATGCCGGCCTTGTTGACGTTGCTGTTGAACCACCACCAAAACGTCGCCGGCTTGGCGGCGTCGGGCGGCCTGACGAAACCGCGCTCGAGCGCATCGGCGGATTGCGCGGTCGCACCCGAAAGCAAACAGGCAATCGCGGCGGCAAGAACACCGATGAATTTGCCGGGGATGCGTCGCGTCATTATATTATTTATTGGTTTTTATTGAACAGAAGGTGACAAAAGAAACAAAGAAGACCCTTTATCATATGCTCCCTTCGTCCCCTTTGTTTTCTTCTGTTATAATAGATCGTTCATCCAGTTTCACCATTTAGCCGACACCAGCCTCACCGGGCCAAGTAATCCCGATGGCAGCAGCGGCGACTTCGGGTCGGTGGGAATATTTGTCCTCGTGAGGCGTCTTTCCTCCGGCAGCGCCGCGTCCCCGACCAGGCGGTTGCGCCATTCGTTGACCACCTCGATTTCCAGCACGTTCCCGCCGCCCCGCAGGACGCCGGTGACATCGACGCGCCACGGCGCCGTCCACACGGTGCCGAGATCGCGGCCGTTGAGCCGCACGCCGGCGATGTCCCGCACCTCGCCAAGATCGAGCATGAGCCGGGCGTTTTCATCATCCGCGGCCGTGGCATCGTTTTCATAATCGAAATGTTTTATATACAACGCCGATCCGGAATAATGCTTGATGCCGTCCTCGGCGCGCATCGTCCAGTCCTCCAATCTCGCAAACTCGATTTCCGCCGGGCCGCCCCACGCGGGATCAAACTTCACCGTCCACGGGCCGGACAACTCGCGCACGGGCGCCTGCACGGGGAAGTTCCGCGCGCCCGCCTGCCTGGCAAGGCCCGACGGTTTTGCCGGAAACACGACAAAAAACGACTGGAACGGCGCAAACTCCAGCGAAAGCGCCGTGCGCCCGCGTTCCTCCCGGTGCGCGGCGGCGCGCATCGTGCCATCGAGCGGGTTCCAAATCTCGGGCTTGCGCCCGCCCACCCGAAAACTGCAATCCTGCGTCTGCGCGCGGCCCGATTGGTTGGCGACAAAATAGATTTCCTCATCCCCGGTGCTGCGGTGTATGAAATCCATCCCCGTGCCGCTCGCGTTCGCGACACCCGTCGCGCGGGCGGCGGCGTCCGCGTTCTCCGCGCAGGCGAAATCCGGGCCGACGCCGTCCTTCGCGAGAATTTCCCGCGGCGTGACGCCCCAATAGACGCGCCCGCGTCCGTGGCGGTTCATCGTGCGCGTTTTCCCGTCGCAATCGCCCCACACCTCGCGGGCCATCCGGTCCACCGCATGGTCGCAGCCGGGATAATTTTTCAGGCCCGGATCGCGCGCGGGACGAGGCCCCGACACCGTCGCGCCCGCCGCGACGAGCACCTTGATTTTTTCCAAGACCTCGACCGGCATGCGGTCGGTTTCCGGCAGCACGAGCAAGCGGTAGCTCATGCCGTCGGGCAGCACGAGCCGTCCGTCCTCCGGCGACACCGACAGGCGCGCGAGCAGCACCTCGGCGTTGCACGCGTCGTAGTCGTAGCCAAAGCCCAACGACGGATCGAGCTGCTTCGGCGGCACGATGTTCGGCGCCCAGTCGCCCGTGTAATATAAAACATCCGCGACAAACAGTCCCTGCCGCAATAAATGCTGGCAGCGCGCGATGTATTTCAAAAACGCACCCGAATGATGCCACCACGTCGCGTTCGGGTTGAAATGCGTGCCCGCATAATATTCATAGCCCGGCTTCCCGTCCTCGGGGCGGCTCGCCGTCGTGGTGTGCATGAAGAGCCGGTTGATTCCCTCGCAAAACGCGCGGTCCGCCGCCTGCTTGAGCATGCCCGGCGCATCCTGCCAGTGGCGGTTCGACGTGAACGCTTCCGCGGACGCCGTCCTGCGCCCGTAGATATGCGCGGCGGAAGCGACCATTTTCGTGACCTTGTTCTGGCCGTCCTCGAGGCGCGTCACGCCGTAGCCAAGCTTCGGGTCGAGGCCGCCCGGCTCCTCGTGCTGGCGGCCCACCCAGAACTCGCCCATCGGCAGGTCCGCGCGCCCGAGATTTTTCAACGCATCCATGCACATCGTGCCCGACCGGCTCGGCCCGGCCGACTCATGCTGCGCTTCAAGGCCGAGCTCATGGCATTTTTCCCCGAAATAGGCGTAATGCCTGTCGGCCATGCAATCGGCGACGGTTTTTCTATAATCATGCAGGAACCGGTCCGATATTTCTGCGCCGCCGATTATGAAACCATTCAACACCGGCGTGTAGGGACGCGGATCGTAGCCGCGCCGTTTCTCGAATTCCTCCAATATGCTTTCCGTCCAGTTCGGAAACCCGTCCTCGAAGCTGTCGCTGCAGAAATACTGCAGCGTGTTTCGTCCGTTGACCTTTCCGCCTTCCAGAAAGACACGCCCGAGTTTTTCAAATTGTATATCGACCGGCTTGCTTGCGAGCCAGTCAACCGACAGGCCGTCGGCCTCCGGCGGCGCGATCATGAGCCGCGAGCCGGTCATGCGGTGCCCCGTGCGCACGATCACCCAGCGGCCCGGCGGCACCTCCCAGTCGAGCCGCCCGTCTGGGCCCATGCGGGAGGTCAGATCGACCACGTCGTCCGGAGCGACCGGCTTGTCGTCAGGGTGCGCCGCCCAAGGCGCGAGCGCCGGCCCCATCACGTCGCGCGCCCGCGTGAAGTTGCTTGCATCCCGGCGGTTGGTTTTTGCCGGCAAACGTGCGAGCCTCTCCTTGTCGCCGATGCGCGCCGCCTCGCCCGCCTCGTCACGGAATGCCACCACGCAGGTGTCGCGATAATCCAGCTTTTCGAGCGGCAAATCTATATAATCCTTGTAGCCGGGCGGATTGAAAACCTTGTCGTAGCCGTCGCGGTTGCCCGGAAGCGGCAGCGCGCCGGTGAACTTTTGCGGCCCCGTCACGACCATCCGCGACTGTAAGAACCAGCGGCCCGAATCGCGCGGCCCGATCCATGGTCCGCCCATGCACCAGCCCCCGCTCAGGTTTACGCCAAACTCGATGCCGAGCCGGTCCGCCTCGCGCACGGCGTGCTTGTATAAATCCATCCACTCTTCCGACAAAAACGCGACGCCCTTGCGCCTGCTCTCCCTCGGGCCGAGGTTGGTGGAGTTGACGAAAAGCACGCTGCCAATGCCCTTCGCCGCAAACTCCTCCAAGTCGCGCGTGATGCCCGCGCGGCTCACCTGCCCGTCGAGCCACCACCAATAACCGCCCGGGCGCGCGGAATCCGGAACGCGGGCAAACGCCTTCGCGAGTTCCGGGGCGTCCGCGTCGCCAGCGACCGCTCCACCGGACTCCGGCACTTTTGCAAACAACCCGGTTTGGCAAACCGCGAGCGATGCACCCGCCAGCGAGCCGATTTTTATAAATTCCCTGCGTTTCATGGTGACGGTGTTTTGTGATAGGAAATATTTATTCAAATTACGGTTCTGATCCTGGACCAGAATTAATAAATCCGGCTTTTTGATAAAGGGTATTCTACATTGATTCCCGCCATTTTGGATGGATGCGAAGGGAGGAGCCGGGGTGAAAAATATCTTTCTCCTTTATGTCCCGGCTCCTTTCATCCTGGTGCCCGCTGGAGATGTTTTGCGCGACCGCAAAACATAGGATGCGGGGCCGGGGTCATCGTCATCGCGGACGCGAGACGGCCCTCGCGACAGGCTGGATGACGACGGGACCCAGCAGGCCGGAGGGCGGGAGCGGCGCATCTTTTTCATAATGTTTCCACGTGGTGAAGGTAATCCGCCCGGCGGGACTGCGCTCCCCGCGCAAAAACCAGTCCGGCCAGGCTTTCAGGGCGAAGCCACGGCGGCGCGGCACCCGCGTCCACTCGCGGTCAGACGGAAGCAGCTCGTCGCCGACCAGTCGGTTCACCCACGTGTTGGTGACATCGATTTCAAGCGTGTTGGCCCCCGCGCGCGCCACGCCGGTGACATCGACGCGGAACGGAGGCTTCCACAGCACGCCGAGGTCGCGTCCGTTCAGGCGCACCCGCGCGATTTCCCGCACCACCCCCAGATCCAGCCAGAGGCGGCGCACCTCGCCCGACAACCCGGCGGGAAGCTCGAAGTCCGCCATATATGTGGCCGTCCCGGAAAAATACCGCACGCCCGGCTCGGCGTGTCCGCTCCACGATGCCAAATCCGGCAGCACAATCTCCGGTGGCGCGCCGCGGCCCTCGGGGAAATGCAACCGCCATGGTCCCTCCAGCCGCAGCGCCTCCGGCAGCGGACCGGTCTCGAACACAACCGTGCGCCCGTCGGCGCGCCTGCCCTCGTGCCGCCCCGCGCCGGCGAGCCATGCCACGGGTTCACCGCCGTCCACGGAAAGCCCGCCCGGCGCGAACATCCGCGCCGCGGACGCCGTCTTTGCCACCCCGTCCTCCACCGGCGGAGCCTCCGCCGCCCGCACCGGCGTGGAGCGCATGAGCGCGAGGATCTCCTGCTCGCCCAGGGCACGGTCAAACAATTGAGGAACGGAGTGCTCGCCCTTGAATTTTCCCGCGGCTGCGTCGCGCCAGGCGGGGATGTAGCCGCGTGCGTCCCGCAGTGACTTCAAGCCCGTGCGCGCCAGGCGCCCGTTGACATAGAGACTCGGGCGACCGTCCTGCCACACCACCGCGACATGCGTCCAATCCGTGATGGACGCCCGGTGCACGAGCACGGCGGGGAAATGAAACGCGCCGTGCTCAAGCACGCAAATGACATTGCGCCCCACGGCGAGGCCCGTGCCCGCGACCCCCGGCTCGCGAAACGTTTCCGCGCCCTGCGGTGGATGGAGCAGGTCGTTGCGCGCAACGTGCAGCGCCGCCGTGCCCCCGAAATCTTCGGGCGGCACATCCATCTCCGCCCCCGGCTTCACCCATGCCGCGAGGGTGAACGATCCCGCCGTGCCGCGCGGCGCCGCGCCATCGCCGGACGCGCCGCCGCCGGCCAGGGGACGCCCCGCCCTCGCGTCCGCGAATCCCGCGACGGAGACCAGCCGCGACGCCTCCGCCAGCCTGTCCCTTGCAAACACGACAAAAACCGACTCGCGCGGTCCCAGCCTCAACGGCAGCCGCACGCACCCTTCCCCGCCCACGGTCTCGCAATCATACACCGGAGCGGCCTCCATCGCCCCGGTCTCGGGCCGCCACAGCTCCGGACGCAGCCCGTCCACGCGGAACGACGCCACGATGTCCGCGGCCTCCGGCTCCAGATTGGCCACGAAATAGATCTCGCGTCCCGGAGTCGAGCGGTGGATGTGGCGCACGCGCGCGGCGGCCCCATTATCGTATCCGTTTAAAGAATACGAAAAGTCCGGGCCGGCCAGCACCTCGCCGGGCTCGCAACCCCGGATCACGCGCCCCTTCCCGAAGGCCCGCACGCGCACGCGCGCGCCGTCGCAATCGCCCCACAGTTCCGCCGCGAGCGCGCGCACCTCGTCGTCGCACGCGGGATAATTCTCGAGGCCCGGCGCGCGCAACGGCGGCTCGCCGAGCACCGTCGCGCCGTCGCGCACGAGGTCGCGTATGCGGCGCAAAAGCGTGGGCGTCATCAACCGCTGCCGCGGCAGCACGAGCACGCGGTAGCTCATGCCGCCGGGCAGCACGAGGCGCCCGTCCTTCACGGACATGCGCTCCAGCACGACCTCGGCGGAGCAGAAATCATAGTCGTGCCCCGGCGGCGGAGCGGGCAGCACCTCGGCGCGCAGCGGCGGGTTTTTGATGCCCTCCTCGTCCTGCAAATAGCACAGGTCCGCGACAAAGGTCCCCTGGCGCAGCATGTGCTGGCAGCGCGCGAGGTATTCGTGCCACGGGCGGGCGGCCTGCCCCCACCACGTGGCGGTGCGTTCGTATTCCCAGCCCCACGGGCCCATCGTCATGCCCGGCTCGCGTCCGTCCGTCCAAGGCTGCATCGAGTAGCGGTGCACGATGAAGTGGTTGATGCCCGCGCAAAACGCCGCGTCGCCGACGGCCTTGGCCGCGTAGGGGTGCAGCCGGTGGCGGCTTTGCAAATCGGAGGCCGTGAAAGCCTCCGCCCCGATGACCGTCCGCCCGTAAATGTGCCCGGCGGAGGCCATCGCCTTCACGCTCGGGTGCAGGTTATCCGGGTCGGGGCCCGCCCAGAACTCGGCCACCGGCAGGTCGGCCCGGCCCGCGTAGGACAACGGATCGAAGGGACCGTTGCGGTAGCCTTCGAGGGAAAAAATCCGCCCGTGCCCGTGCGCGAGCGCGGCCATGCGGCCCGCGTAGTTTTCGTTGAGCAAGTCCGAGATCGTGCGGCGCATGTCCCACAGGAAGCGTTCGCTCAACGCGGCGTCGCCGACGGCGCGCCCCGTGAGGACCGGCAGCCACGGCAGCGGGTCGTAGCCGCGCAGCCTCCGGAACTCCTCGCGAAAGCGCGGCGTCCAGTTCTGGTAGCCCACCTCCCAACTGTCGATGTGGAAGCCGGCAAACGTCTCCGCACCCGCGCCCGCCGCCTCCGCGTCGCCGACGAGCTTCCCGAGAAAGCCCTCGAAATGCCCGTCGAGCGCGTCGGCGCTGAGCTTGTCCACCTCCAGCCCGCGCGCATCGGCGGGCGCCGGGTAATTGGTCTTGCCCGTCGAGGTGCGGCCGAGGCGCAGGATCGTCCAGTCGCCCTCCGGCACCTCCCACCGCAGCCTCGGACCGCGAAGGAACGGCGAAAGATCGAGTATCTTTTTCTTGGATACAACCAGCCCCTCGCCGGCGGCGGGCGGCTCCTCCGGCGAGGCCGCGAGCCCGAGCCCGGACTTGGCGGCGTGTCCGTCAATCCTGAACGCCGACGATAGCGCGACCTCGTCCACGCGCAGGCCGTCGAGCGAGGCATCGTTGCCGCTGAGGACCACGCGGAAAACCGCCGCGCGCACGGGCGCGAACACCCTGGGCGCGGCGTTGGCCTCCGCTCGCGCGACCTCGCGGAAAACGCGCCCGTCGTCGGACGCCTGCAACTCGCACAGCACGCGGCCCGCCCCGCGTTGCGCGAAGGAGACCGCGACCTCGAACGCGCACGCCTCGAACGGCCCGGGGAAGTCCAGCCGCGCCAGCGGCCACTCGCCGCGGTTTTCCGGGCGGTCCAGGAGCACGCCCGTGGTTTTGTCGCCGTCGATGAGCACGGCGAGTCCGCCGCCCGCCGCCGTGTTCGTTGTGAGCACGGGCCGGAGATCACGCACCGCGCGCGTCTCCGCCGCCGGCGTGGGAAACGCCAGCACGGCGATGTCCCGGTAAAAGTCCCTGACGGTCTCCGGCTGCTCCAACTCGCCGTCGAACACGCGCGGGCCGGTCACGCGCCGCTCCGTCCACACCACTTTTTGCATGGAGTTTTCCGGCGTGTTCCAAGGGCCGCCCGAGCCGGTCCAGCCGGGGTCGTTGTTCATGATGAGCCCCAGCCCGAGCCGCTTCGCCTCGGACGCGGCAAAGGCGAACATCGCCCGCCACTCCGGGGTCATCATCCGCACCGGCCCCTTGGGCACGCCTTGGTCAACCTCCATGATGAGCACGCCGCCGATGCCCGCACTCCGCATCGCCTCCAAATCGGCGGTGATGCCCTCGCGCGTGATGTTGCCGTCCGACCAAAACCAGAAGACCCACGGCCTCGCCTCGTCGGGCGGGGTGACGAAATCCTGCTCAAGCGACGGCGGCGCGGCGGCGCGGACCGGCGCGACGGGAAACGCGGACATCGCGAGCAACAGGCAGGCGGGCAGGACGACACGGACGGACAGGGCGGCGGCGAGAGATTTCATGGAAAGGAAATTAGGAACAGGCATGTGGCGAGGGGCTAGAGATCCGCAGTCCACGTTCCGGAACCGCCCCACGGGCCGGCAATCCGTGCCACGTTTTGGAGGGCGACAGTCCGGGCGGCGGGCCATGCGAAGGTGTGTTTCATCTAAAACGAGAACGTCGATGTGATTTCATATGTCCGCTCGGCGCCGATGCGATAGGCGGCGATGTCGTAGGTGTTGATATCATTTTTTGTCACCGGGTTCGCCCTCACGGGGATGAACAGGTTTTTGTTAAAGAGATTCCTTATGTTGAGCTGGATTTTCCAATCGATGCCCTTCCAGATTTTTCTCCGGTAGGTCAGCCACGCGTCGAAGGTGGTCATCGACGGGCCCATGAAGGGATTTTTCACGTCCGTGATCAGGGGCGTGCCCGGATCGTCCGCCGGATTGTCGATCACGGGATAACCGATGCCGACCTTGTCCTCCCAGCGCATGGCGCCTCCGACGCCCCAGCCCTTGAGGAACGAGCCGCGGTCAAAGGTGTAATTGGTGACGAGATTCACGCGCCATTCGCGCAGCTCGGGCGTCCATTCGCCGTTGGACAGCTTGGCCGTGGTCATCGGGCCGGTTATATAGGAGGTCACATAGTTGTCCACGCGCTGCACGGTCGTGAGGTCGAATTCCCAGATGGCGGGGTTTTGCCATTGGGGAAGCCGGTCGGCGATGAGCGCGTCGAGCAGCGCGCTGGTCTCGCCGCGCACGGCCTTTTGCCGGGCCACGTTGAGCAGGATGCGCCAGTTCTTGGTGGGATTGAACACCGCCTCGATTTCCACGCCCTTGGAGATGGAGCGGGTGACGGCGGCGATTCCCGACGGGGTGACGGGGCCGGAAATATCGCGCGTGCCGTCGTCCCTGACGCTGTATTCCCGCCATTGATAATTGGCGAGGTATTGCCGGAAGAGCGCGGAGGCGCCGGGACTGTCGTAGCCCACGTAGCCGGCGGCGTCGAGCTGCGCCTTGGGCATGTTTTCCATGAGCTGCATTTCCAAGTCGTAAACGCGGTTCAGCATGACCTGCACGCGCGAGTCGGTCATGTTGTCCTGGGTCGTCTCATACCAGGTCGCCCGGAGACTGAGGCGGTTGTTGAGCGCCGAAACCCGGAAGCCGAGCTCCTCGGTCGTGCCCTGCTGCGGCGCGATGTGGTTGCCGACAATGTCGACACGCATACCGGCGCCGACGTCGAAGTTTTCCGACTCATTATAATAAAACGAGAGCGCGGGTCTGCCGGGGATGCGCCCGAGCCAGCGCGGCGGCACGTGCAGCGCCAGCCCGTAGCTGAAGGTGTCCGCGCTGGTCTTCATGGTCTCGCCCATGGGAACGGGGACGGTCAGGCTCATCGTCTTGGTGACGGGATCGGCGGGGATGCTTTGCCCGGCTGCCGGGCCTTTCTGCGTCCGGTCGGTGTCCTTTCTCCAGCCGAGGGTGGAGACGAGCAGGTTGTCCATCCAGTTGCCCTGCCAGACAAAGGCGGTGGACTCGACCTTGCTGAGATCGCGCTGCCGGGTGTTGGTGGTGTAGGCGTAATCGTCCTCGTAGGTATAAACGGGAACTGTCTGCGTGCCCCACACATAGTTGGTGGAGGGATTCAGCGTCCTGACATCCACCGTCGCGGGGAAAACCATCCTCGCGCGCACGCCCGGCAGGTTCGCGCCGACGGCGCTTTCCTTGCCGTAAAGCGATGGCCCGAGATAGACGATGTTGGTTATCTTGCGGTAAGTGCCCAGCGAGTTGTTGCCCGCGGTGCCGACCGAGAAGGCGGGGTCCACCGCCGCGTTGTAGCCGGAGCGGAGGTTTTGCTCGCGCTCGTAGCGCGAGCCCATGAGGTTGACGCTCTGCACGCCGAGGAGCCGGAGGAGGAGGCCGCCGCCATGCTTCGGGAAATCATACTGGAAAAACGCCGTGCCGCGCCAGGTCTCCAGCACATTGTCTATATGGTTATACATGCCGCTGGAGGAAAGGAATGGGCGCCCGAAATTTGGATTGGGCCGCCCGTCTATGGTCACGGTGTTGGCGTCGATGAATATATTGTTTCCGCGATAACCGTTCAGCGTGCGATACATGGACGAGGTGCTGTGCTGGTAATCATAGACCATCTCGACGCCGCCGTGGCCGGCGGGGCCGGCGCGGAACAACTGCTCGGCCACGACGTTCGCCGTGTCGAAATCAATCCAGAGCCCGCTGTTGGGGCCGTCGATCATATAGGTGCGGTAGTCAAAAATGGAGCGGTCGGTGATCTGTTTGGCCACCATGAAGCTGGCCAGCGGGTCCACGGGCGCGACATACTGCGCAATCTCGCGCGAGCTGCGCGGCGCCAGGACGCGGTAGGTTCCGACCCCGTTGTTGAGATTGATATACTGCGCGGGCACGTTGACATAGCCGATATAGACATCCGACGGCATGGCGTCATCCACCGTGTAATAAACCAGCGCGGGGTTGTTGCCCCAGTTGCCCGCCATGCCGTCGAGATTGTTGTTGCGTTGATAGGCCGTCTCCACGCCGCGCGACGGGTCGAGGACTTTGTTGGCGGTGAAATCGTTCGTCCGCGTCGGCTGGTCAAAATCCCACCACGTGGTCAGGCTGTCGATCGGCGGGTCGAGGCGCGGCATGCGCTGGTCGATGTGGCCATGCTCGCCGTTGACGCGGATGGATGTATATTTGAACGGCTTGTAGGTGACGGCGCCGAAATACCGTTCCTGGTCGCGGAAGGAGAACAACTGCTCGTAACGGCGGTTGTCGTCGAGCATGGCCACGCGGACGGCGAGTTTGTTTTTCCACAACACGCGCTCCAGATCAAAGGAGAACCGGTGGCTGTCGTAACTGCCGAAGGAGAAGCGCGCGTTGCCGCGATTTTTGAACGCCGGCGCGATCAGTGAATTTTCTATGATGCCCGCCGGGCTGCCAAAACCGAAGAGGATGGCGTTGGCCCCGCGGTTCACCGTGACGCTCTGGGTGTTGTAGCCGTCCATCGGTATGAACGGGCTGAGGAAAAAATTGCGCGTCTGGTCCGCCGCCGCGAGGCCGCGCACGCGGGTGGTGGACGACGCGGTGTCACGCTGGTCCTCGAAATTCTGCGAGCCGTCCGATTTGCTATAAGAGCCGGAGTAATTCCCGCCGGGGGCCATGACCTCGGTGCCCGCCGTGTATACAAGCAAATCCTCCAGCGTGTTGGCTCCGAGGTCGTCCATCAAATCCTTGGTCACGACGCTGATTGACGCGGCGATGTCCTTGAGCGGCGTGCGAAAACGCGTGCCGGCCAGCGAATCGGTGGCCACATAGCCGGTGTCGCGCTCGCTCTGCACGACAAACGGGCTCATCTCGACAAGCTCCTCCGATGGTTTCGCCCCCGGCGGCTCGACACGGGGCTGCATATTCATCGGCGCGGAGGCGTCCGGGCCGGGCCGGGAGGAAACCACCTGCGCCGGAGCGGCGCGGACAAACAACAAGATGCTGGAAACCAGCAGAAGAAGACTGCGCGGGGCGCTGTCGAGTTTAGTCATACGAGTATGCATGAGAATTATATTTTTATGTAGAATAATTATTCTAAAAAGGCCATGACAGATGAATGCATGCCTCGATCCAATGATTTTGAAGTGCCTTTATTATATCGTGCCCATTATGCCATTCGAATGATCATCGAGTGACAATCACGCGACAATTGCCTCCACCGACTCCATGACGGCATGCCTTGAAAAACCGGCCTGTGCCATGCGGCACGGGCCGGAGGAAAAATCCCATCCACAAACAAGCCCGCCTGTCTCCGTTTCAGTTTTCATTTTGATCATATGGCCGGGGGCTTCGCAGATTTTATGACATCCGGATTTTCTCGGGCCGCCAGATCAGCACGCGCGGATGGTTTTCAGGCCGAGGAGCCGTCCGAGTTTTTCAATCTTGGCGGTGATGTGGCCGACGCCGATCGCGCAATGGTGCGCGGGGCCGTGGCTGTTCCAGCGATTCACAAACTCGCGCGCTCCGCAGGCAAAGCGGTAGCGGCTGTTGGTGTTGCCGATCTCCAGAATCGGGCCGGGCACCGACTCTGCCTCGGCGCAAAGCAGGGCGAGTTTGCCGTCGACGGTTTCCACCACCGACAGCAGCGTCACCGGGCCGTGGCGCACGGCCATCTCGACCGACACGCCGCGCCCGACCTTGCCGTGATAAACATCGAGCGGCCGCACCTTGGTTTTGCCTTGCGCGATCTTGATGTGGCCGGGGCCGTCGTGCCCCATGAGCACCACATCGTCGTTGAAATCCATCGCGTAGTATTCGGTGAATGAGCCGCCCGCGCCGAACAGGTCCATGATTTTCATGGCCTGCGCGTTTTTCACCTCGTATTCGCCCGCGACCGGAACGCCGCGTCCCGTGAGCAACGAGGTGCCAAGGATAATCGAGCTGATCACCGCCTCGCATTCGGGCATGCCCGTGCCTTTGTGGAAATAGGCCATCGAACCGAGCCGGTGCGCGGCGACGAGGCGGTCAAGCGCGAGCGAGGTGCGGGCAGCCTCGGCCAGGTCGGCGGCGCGGCAGTCGGGCTGCACGTCAAACACCTCGTGAAACTCCGCCACGCGTTTCGCCATGTCGGCACAGTCCACGTCCCGCCGCAGCGCGGCCAACTCCTCGATTTCCAACATCTCGACGTGCGTGCCAAAGGCCGCGCATTGCAGCGTGAGGTCGGAGTAAATATCGAGCATGCCGCCGTAGTAGTGTCCCATGAGACCGAGACGATTGCCGGCCATGCCGGAGGCGACGCGCGCCGCCTCGACCCACGCGTCCACCTCGCTCCAGCATTCGGGGTCGTTATCCAGCACGCCGGTGATCTGATGAAAATGCACGCCGGCCCGGTTGAACACATTCGCGATCTCGGGCACGGGGCATGCAGCGCAGTGCGCAAGCCAGTCGCCGGTCATGCGCGTGCGGTCGCGGAGCGCGTTGAACGCCTTGTAATCAATCGCGGGCGCGGGCGCGAGGTTGAGCACGATGACCGGCACGCGCGCGCGCTGCACGACGGGCAGCACGGTGGACGACAGCGCGTAGGTGGTCACGTGCAGGAAAATCAAATCCACGTCCGCCCGGCGCAACTCGCTCCCGGCGGCGCGAGCGCGGTCCGGGTTGTCCACCAGGCCGGCGTTGACGACCTCCACGCCGGGGCGTCCGAGTTTTTCCGCGACCCGCGCGAGATAGCCCTCAAGGCGTTCCTTGAGTCCGGTGAATTGCGGCCAATAGGCGTCGAGTCCGATGCCGAACAAACCGACGCGAAGCGGGGGCGCGGGGGGGAGCAGGGAGGGGAAGCGGTCCATGGGAGTCACGCCCACTTTATCGCATCGACACGCGCATTGGAATCCTGTCAATGATGTTTTACATACAAAAAATGCCCAACATTATGAATGATTATTTCCGCTATTTCGCGACCTCGCCCGACATGGACGTGTGGGGCCTGGCGGTGACGGCGGCGGGCTGCACGCGGGTGCGGGCCGACGCGCCCTACCCGCCGTCCGCGCATCCCGCCGATCACCTGTTCGGCTGGGCGCGGGGCCGCGTGCTGGATGCGTTGCAAATCGTGCTCATCACCAACGGCGGAGGCCGCTTCGAAACCAAGGCAACCGGCCTGCGGGAAATCACGGCCGGCATGGCGTTCGCGTTGCTGCCCGGCGTCTGGCATCGCTACGAGCCCGACCGGCGCACCGGCTGGGAGGAAAGCTGGCTGGAGGTGCAAGGCCCTCTGGCGGCCCGGCTGATAAGCCATGGCGTGTTCACGGCCGAGGCATCCGTGCGCCCGGGTGTGCTGAATGCCGGCATGGAGGCCGCGCTGGAGCAGGTCCACGCGCTTTCGCGCAACGGGCCGCCCGGTTTCGACGCCCCTCGCGCGGCGGCGGCCTGCGCGGTGCTTGCCGCGTGGGAACGCGCGGGGCGCGAGCAGGGCCGCGCAGTCTCGCGGCTGATGCGCGCCGTGGCCGAGGCGGAGCGATTCCTGGCCGAGCACCACACCGAGCCGGTTGACATGCGCGAGCTGGCCATGCGCCTGGGCGTGGCCTACTCGCACCTCCGCCGGGCGTTCAAGCAGGATACAGGATTTGCCCCATGGCAGTATGTGCTGCACCTGCGCCTCGCGCGCGCGCGGCGGCTGCTGGCGTCAAGTGACGCGACCCTCGACGAGCTTGCCGCCCAACTCGGTTTCAATTCCGGCTTCCATCTGTCCGCCGCGTTCAAGCGCGCGCACGGCGTCTCCCCGCAAACATGGCGGCGGAGGCTGCACCATCCGTGAACGGCGCGAAGTCATCCGCCCCGCAGCTTCGACACCCGGGATTGAGCGGAGAAAACCGCCGCGGATGAAATGGCGCGTCGATAGCGTCGATATTTAAGGCTGAACGTCCCCGGGAAGCATAAATGCGGCCGATACAAAATAATGGTCGCTGGGAAAAACACCGTCCTTCTGGTCCTTTATTATGGCCGCGGCTTCCGTCCTTGCCCGACCCTTTCGGAAGATAAAATCAATTCGTCCTGGCACCGATTTTTCCTGAAATTTTTCCGCGAATTTTTCTCCAAGGAACTGATGGGCGGTAAATCCGGGATCGGCGTCCCCATGGATATCCTTATAGGTGTCGTGCCATCCTTCCGCCTTTATGAAACCAAACACGGCGTTACTGGAAGGCGCGTTAAAATCGCCCGCAAATATCTGGGGAAATTCCGCCGGGTATGACGCGGCCTCGGCCAGAACCATTTTAATCTGCTCCTCGCGCGCCGGCTGCGAGCGGTGGTCCAGGTGCACATTCAGCACGCGAAACTGCCGTCCCGTCACCCGTTCCTTCAGCCGCACCCAGTTGACATGCCGCGCGCGCGCCGAACCCCACGACAGGCTGCCGGGCAGATGCGGTGTCTCCGACAGCCAAAAACCTCCCGCCGACACCATCTCGTAACGCTCCCTGGAAAACATGATCACATTCTTCGCGATGCCGTGGTAGCCCTCCGGATGCGCATCCATTTCGGGTCCATCGAATCCGAAAAACACAAACTCCGGAAAGAACTTCTTCAGATCCTCCACCTGCGTCCTGAGTGCCTCCTGATAACACACGATGTCCGGCTTGCGCGCGCGCATGACCTCCGCGCAGAGCGCCTTCCTGCCATCCCATCCAAAACCATTGGCGTCGTCTTCGGGCAATGCCACGCGGATGTTGCAGGTCAGGATGACATGCGTCGCGCCATGCGACAATGGGATGGGAAGAAGGCATGCCGAGAGCAGCAGACCTATGCAGCCCGGCAGCCGCCAGTTATGACACGGTGTCTTCATGATTGATGGTATTTAGTTTTTCTTTTTGTCCAAGACACGCGGAGCCGGCGACGGACGGAGGGAAACCCATCATGGGTGGCGGCCGGCGTCATTCCGCGCGGGCTGTCTTTTCTCCACGGACACGGCCTGCGCCAGCGCGCCGGCGGGCGGGCTTTCAAACTCCAGTTCCGCCGACACGAAGTAGTGGTCGCTCGGATAGCGCCCGGCTCGCTCGTCGCGGATGATCTCGGCGGCAAGCGTTTTGAGCGGACCTTTGCGGAAGACGAAATCGATTTTCTTCCGCCCGCCCCCCTGTGCGGTCGCGGCGAAGCGCGCGCCGTTGAACTGGTGCGCGGTCAGCCCCGGATCCTCCGCGCCGTGCAGTTCCGCATAGGTGTCAATCCAGCCGCGCTCCTTCACGATTTCAATCGCGCGGCTGTCCCCCGGGCTGTTGAAGTCGCCGGTAAAGACCTGCGGCACGTCCGCGGGGATTTTGCCCATGATGACCATGGCGACCCCCGCTCCGTTCTCGCGCGCGGGCCGGCTGAGGTAGTCGAAGTGCGTGTTCCACACGATAAGCTCGCGTCCGGTCTTGCGGTCGCGCAAATGCACCCAGTTGACAAAGCGCGGTGCCTTCGAGCCCCACGCCTTTGACCCTTTCACCTGCGGCGTGGGCGACATCCAGAAGCCGTCCCCTGCCATTTTTTCGAAGCGGACGGTCGAATACAAAATCGCGTTGCTGCGTATAATCGGGTTTCGGTTCCCAATGCCAAACTGGCCGTAGCCCGGCAGCAGCTCGATAAAATCGGCCAGTTGCTTCTCGGTGGCCTCCTGGCAGCAGATGATGTCGGCATCCTGCGCAAGCAGCACATCGCGGCAAAGCTCCTTGCGCTGTTCCCAGCCGTTGCCCGCCTTGTCATCCTCGGCCTTGATGTGCCGGATATTCGCGGAAACGACGCGGACAGACGCCGCCGATTTCCTGACACGCTGCACGACTTCGCCGGATGCAGGCGCGATCGTCGCACACCAAGCGCAGAGCGCGATCCCCGCAAGGAAGGCGCGGCGGAGCATCACATGGGATTTCTTGTATATAGCCATGACTGATTCAGTGAAATCGCGGCAGGGGACGGAAGACCACACCCCGCCGGGCTCTCAACGCACGTCTGTGCCCGAGCCCTTTGCATATTCCAGCTCGGCGGAGACGAAATAATGATCACTCGGATAGCGCCCGGCGCGGCTGTCGCGGATTACCTCGGCATCAATCGGCCTGAACTGGCCGTTGCAAAAAACGAAATCAATTTTGCGGCGCTTCTGTCCCTCCGGCGTCGCGCCAAGCTCGGCGCCGAGGAAACGGTGGGCGGTCAGGCCGGGATCCTCGGGGCCGTGCATGAAGGCGTAAGAATCGGTCCAGCCGGCGGCCTTTATGCTCTTGATGACAGCGCGTTCCGCGCTGGTATTAAAATCGGCGGTCAGGATTTGCGGGATGCCGGCAGAAATCTTTCCGGTGCGGGCAAGGAGCACTGCAATTTGCTTTTCCCTCACCGCATCCCCGACATGATGGAGGTGCGTGTTCCACACGATGATTTCGCGTCCGCTCTTCCGGTCTTTCAGGCGGAGCCAGTTGGCCAGGCGGTTGGAGGATCCCTCAAAGTGCGTGGTGGGCGTGTCCGGCGTCGCGGAAAGCCAGAAACCGCCTGAGTCCACCTTTTCAAAACGCTTGGTGGAATACATGATGGCGTTGATCGGCTCCGGAGGCGCGTCATCCTTGCGCGGGTTGCCGATGCCAAAGTGCGCAAACCCGGGCATGGCCTGCTCAAAGTAAAGCATCTGCGCCAGGCGGCTTTCCTGAAAACAAAAGATATCCGCCTCCTGCGCGATCAGCACGTCGCGGCAGAGCTCCTTGCGCTGCTCCCAGCTGTTGCCGGTTTTTATATCGGCGTCCAGCATCTGGCGGATGTTGGCCGTGACCACGCGGACGGAATCCGCGGCCTTGCGTGCGCGGGCGGGAACGCCGTCCTCGGACTGCGAAGCCTGTGCCAGCGCGACCGGCAGCGCCATCATCAATACCATGAACGCACGGGCTTTCCCGGTCCATGGAATGTTATTCTGCCGGAGATGATTCATTTTTTGTTTCATATATTGGAATTTAATGCCTTGCCATGATTTTATCGACGCCAACCTCCAATGCTCCCACGCAATTGTCTTTTCCGTTCTGGAAACCCAGTATGCGAACACTGGGCAAATCAGCCGCCGGGGAAATCGCAAACGACCATGCCCATACGTCGCCATACGCAAAAAAATGACGGAGCATGCAAATCGTCCTCATTGCCGTGCACTCCAACGG
This sequence comes from Termitidicoccus mucosus, assembly GCF_038725785.1. GTDB lineage: Bacteria > Verrucomicrobiota > Verrucomicrobiia > Opitutales > Opitutaceae > Termitidicoccus > Termitidicoccus mucosus. The sequence goes on along the minus strand of NZ_CP109796.1, from coordinate 5,121,492 downwards.
CGATGCGCGGCAAGCAGCGCCAAAGCCAGCATGCCGCCAAGCGACATGGATCCGCCACCACCGCCGCCTGATGGGCCGGGGTTGGGATTCGAGCCGGGATCCGACGAACCGTCGGAGCCGGAAAGGGCGAGCGGCGTGCTGACCACGTTGCCTTCCGCAAGATTGATATAGCGGATCGTGCCGTTGCCGGTATCGGCGATATAAAGATTGCCCGTCGCGTCAACCGCCACGCCGGACGGATAACTAAACAGCGCGGTGTCCCCCGCCCCGTCCTTGACGACCGCCATGCCCAGCGGCGGCTCCTTGCCCGGTGTCCCCGCAATACGGGTCACGGCCCCCGTGGCGATGTTGATTGCACGGATGATATGATTGCCGGTGTCGGCGACAAACAAGGTTCCGCTTCCCATTGCGACGCCGCAGGGATCGCTAAAGCGGGCATCACCGCCGATGCCATCGGCCCAACCGCTGAGGCCGGCCCTGCCTGCCACGGTCTCCACCTGCGCAGGATTCGCCCCGAGGGCGATTCGACGTATCACATGGTTTCCGGTATCGGCCACGTAGAGACTCTGCCCGGCCTGGTCCAATGCGATCCCGGCGGGTTCGTTAAACCGGGCGTCCTGGCCGGCGCCATCGGCCGTGCCGGAAAAGCCAAGCTTTCCTGCCAGCGTGCTCACGGTCCCGCTGACATCGACCCTGCGAATCGCGTGCGCCACGGCATCGGCGATATAAATGGTGCCGTTATCCGCAATGGCCACGCTGGCGGGACGGCCGAATCGCGCGGATGCCAGCTCCCCGTCAACAAGCGCCCCTCCGCCATAAGGTGCGCCGGCATATAACGATACCGCCATGGTATCGGCGTTTATAACGCGCAACGCCTTGTTGCCGCTGTCAGCGACATACCAGATGCCATCCTGCAAGACCAAGGATCGGGGCTGATTAAGAAGAGCCCGTGTGCCGTCCGCGCTGTCAATGAATCCCGCTCCTCCGGAAATCCCCACAAAAATCGTTGCCTTTGCGGAATCGGTGCCGATGCCGGAAATTTTCTTTATCACCTGCAAACCCTCATCCGCCACATAGACGTCACCGGCGGCGTTGAAGGCAATGCCCGCCGGGGCGCCAAGTTCACGGTAGGAAACCGGTGTATATGATTCGGGATCGGGTATCGCACCGCCCGATGCATCGAAGATCACGTCGGCCGATACGAAATAATGGTCGCTGGGATAACGATCCACCCCGTCAACCGTGCGGAAATCTTTTATAATCTCGGTTCGTATCGTGCTGAATTTCCCCCGGCTGAATATAAAATCAATTTTATTGCCCCCGTCCGCGCTGGACAGTCCCTTGAAATCATGGGCTGTGCGCCCCGGATTTGGCGCGCCGGCCCCATCGCCGGCCACGTAGGTGTCAATCCAGCCCCCTCCTGTCACCATGCCATAAACCACATTGCCCGGCCCCGCGTTGAAGTCGCCCAAAAGCAATTGGGGCACATCCGCCTCCTGCATCGCGGCGCTTTCAAGCGCGATCCCGACCTGGTTCTCGCGCGCCAGCTGACTTACATGATCGAGATGCAGGCTCCAGACGACGAAGATCCGGCCCGTTTTCTTGTCCTTGAGCTGAATCCAATTGGCAAAGCGGACTGCATCCGAGTTCCAACTTTTTGAGCCCGGCACCTTCGGTGTCTCCGACAGCCAGAAGCCATCCGCCGCCAGACGTTCGAAACGATCCGTCGAATATAGGATGGCATTCCCGGGATTCGTCGGCTGCGATCCGGCCTTCAATGCATAATAGGCAAATCCGGCCATGGTTTGCAGGAAATAATCAAGCTGCACTTGGCGGCATTCCTGAAATCCGCAGATTTCCGCTTTCTGCGCGACGAGCACATCGCGGCAGATATCCTTGCGGTGCTCCCAATCATCCTCGGTCGCACTGGCGCCGCTGCCACCCCCGAGAAGCTGGCGAAGATTGGCCGTGACCACGCGGATCGCGTTCGGGTCGGCTGGCGCGGGGCGCTCGGTGATGCCGGCCACCGCCGCGATGAAGGTTGCGCATGACAATATCAAGGTGAGTCCGGCCCGGGCTGCGCGATTACAGGCTTTTACGGAAATACAGTGCGTTTTCATGATAATAGATGGCATGGGGTTTCTCCGTCACCGGGTTGGATTGGCCGGCCGGGATCCGGCGCCTCCGGAGACAAGCATAAACCGAGGTACGCATGCCTTTTGCTTCTCTTTTGATAAAAATGCCATTTCACGTATTTTAGCCTGAGTTTCGCATGGTCATTAAACTGGCTGGTGGTGGCTTGGGCTTGATGGTGGGATTTTGGGGCAACGCCAGAACGGTTTGTTTATTTTTGAGCAGCGGGTTTGAACAACTGGGTTTCGGTGCGGATGGTTTTGCCGCCATCGGAAACCTCGGCAAACCACTCGTAATCCGAGTGCGACTCGAGCCCCTCCCAGCGGCAGGCTGGCGTATCGCCGGAGCGGGCCTTCGCCGCGCCGATTTTGGCGAATGGCTCGATCGTTGTGCCGAAGTTGTAATCGAGCGTGTATTGGGCGGCGAAATCGGTGCGCCACCGGCCGGCGAAGGGCGAATAGGTGGCGACGCGGATCTGGTTGTCGCGCGGGGAGAACGTGAGGATGCCGAGAAAGCCGTTGCCGCCTTGCTGGTCGAGCTGGAAATCCTGGACGATGGAGTGGACAGTGGCGCCGTCATAGACGTCCGTGCGGTGACCCTCGCCGGTGGTGTGGCCGCCGATGATAAGCATGAGGTTCTTGCAGGCTTTCAGCGCCTCATAGACGGCGCCACCGTCGGCTTGGAACGATCCCGGCACTCCCGGAAAAATCGTCGCATGGGTGACGACAATGGCACGACGATCCGCGTGTTTTTTCAACAGGCCGGCGGCCCATTCGAGCAAGGCGGAATCCTTGGCGGGACGCCCGTATTCAAGACTGAGGACAATGAACTTTTCCGCGCCGGCATCAAAGAGCGCATAGTAGTTGTTGTTATCGTCGCCGTAATGGCCGCCGTAATAGCTTTTCCCGGAAAAGTGATCAACGCCGAAATATTTGTTATATAACAAGGCGCCACCCCCTCTTTCGAATAATTTTCCGCCCGAGCCCTTCTTGCGCTGGTCGTGATTGCCGACGGCAACGGTATAGGGCACGCCCCCGGGCAGCCCGCTCAAGGCAGGGCCCTCAAGCCGGTAAAGGGCCTTGCTGGCGATTTGCCACTCCTCCTCGTAAACGTCGCCGGTGTCGGTGATGTCGCCGAGATGAAGGACAAAGGCGATGTTGCGCGCCCTGGCGTTGCGGGCGATCCATTCGACCTGGGCGTTGAACATCTCCGGAGTGCCGCCGTATTTTTTCATTGTATAATATTGCGTGTCGGGGAGAAGAACGACCTGGAAATCCGGGCCCGACTTGGCTTGTTTGCGCCCGTAAAAGGTCACGTTCAGGGGATCATTGTTGGCGTCCGTCGTCTGCAAGGAGAGGGTGGCGGCCGCGCTTCCGGCAGGGCTGGCGGTGAGCTTGTCCGCCTGCGGGGCGAGATTGGCAGGGTTGACGTCGAAGGTAACACGCAGGAGAGGGCGCTGGTCCTGCTGTTTTACCCGCGAACTGATAAAGGCGGCTGCTTCCAGATGCACCCGGATGTTATGCAGGACCCAGCCGTGGTTGGGCTCGCCGCGCGCCCAGGCACGCAGGGACTCGGTTACATCGATCTCGTAAGCAGTGTTGTTAAGGTTGGGGACAAAGTGGGCGTCGGAAGCAGCGACTGCCTCGCGTCCGTCGGCCTGAATACCGTCGTCCCCCCATGCCTTGTATTTCCACGCCGCGTTCTTGTCCCAGGGAACCAATACGCGGTTGAGAAAAATCCGGTGGTAGGTCGGCGCATCCTTCAGGGAACCGATGCAAAGGCGGAGGGTCGCCTGAGAAATGTTCGCGCCGGGCGGAATTTGAGCGGCGCCCCGGCCGAAGATGCCGTCGAAGCGCACCAATGCCTGTTTCGCCGACGTCTGCTTGCCGTCCTTCACGCCGCGCTCGATCCAGAGGTTGGCCGGCTTGGTGCTGAGTTTGCCGGGCTTGTTCTGGTCAATGCCAACCTCAAGGGCGCCGGCATAGCCGTCGAGCCCGTTTTGGAAGACGAGTGTCTTGTCATCCTTGTTCGGGACGGCGTGGGCCATGGAGAACAACAATGCGGAGAGCACCGCGACCATCATGGCGCGGAAGGGATGTTTGTATTTGGTCGGTTTCATAATAGGATTTGATATTTTCCTTGTGGTGAATTGTTGATGCGTTCTGGAATTTGGTGAGTTTTTCCCCATCTGTTATTTGTCAGCAGCCCCGTCCGCTCCCGGCGGATCGGCGGCCCCGAGGGAGAAATAGAGGGACTTGAAGGCGGCGTAGGCGCGTTTGCCCGTTTCGGCACAGACGGGATCGGGGGAAAAAATGCGGTAGACGGGACGAAGGACGTTTTGGGTTTCCTCAATGGTCCTGAAAAGGCCGGCGGCGATGAAAGCGAAAGCAGCCGCGCCCAGGCCCGTCGTGTTTCCCGCAGGCACGAGCACCGGCTTGTCAAGGATGCTGGCGTAGATTTGGTTTAACACATCATCCTTGCGCGGAATGCCGCCGCCGTTGATGACACGGTTGATCGGCACGCCGTGCGCGCCGATGTGCTCCAATATTATCCTCGTGTGGAACGCCAAGCCTTCCATCGCCGCGTGGAATTCATCCTCCGCCGTGCTCTGCAACGTCCAGCCCAAGGTGATTCCGCGCAGCCGCGGTTTCATGAGGATGCTGCGGTCGCCATTGTCCCATACCAGCCGAACCATGCCCGACTGGCCGGTTTTATAATGGGCCACGGCGCGCGACATTTCAGGAACCGTTTTTCCGGCGCGCCGCGCAATCGCCTCCAGCAAGTCGCCCGCCGCCGAAAGCCCCGCCTCGATACCCATGTGCGCGGGGTGGATCGAGCCGCGGGCCACACTGAACACGCCCGGAATCGGACCACATTCCGGCGTGATCGCCATCACGCAGGCCGATGTGCCGATGACATTCACAATGTCGCCGGGCGCGATGCCGGCCGCAATCGCGTCCCAGTGCGCGTCGATGCCGGCAAACGGAATCGGTATGCCGGCCTTGAGGCCAAGCCTGCCCGCCCACTCCGGGCATAGGAATCCGGCGATGTTGTCCGAGGCCTTGCACGGGCCTTGAAGTTTGGCGGCGATGTCTCCGAGCAGCGGGTCCACCGCTTCCAGAAATGCCTTCGGCGGCAACCCGCCGTGCGCGGCATTATACAGCCATTTATGACCCATTCCGCACGCGCCGCGGGGAATCGCCGCGGGGTCGGCGATGCCGCACAAGACAGCCACCGCCATGTCGCCATGCTCCGCCACGGCGGCGAATTCGCGCCGCCGCCCGGGATTGTTTCTCAGCCAATGCAGGATTTTGGCCAGACCCATCTCCGCCGAATACGCGCCGCCCGCCCAATCGATGCCTTTCCAGCCGATGCGGCGGGCGGTTTCCGTGATCTCCGCCGCCTCTTTTGCGGCGCGATGATCGCACCACAAATAATATTCGTCGAGCGGCTGCAGGTCCGCGCCGAGCGGCACGATGGTCGAGCCCGTGGTCGCCAGCGCGAGGGCGCGCACGTCGGCCCCGACAGCACCGGATTCCGCAAGTGCGCCCTTGAAGGCACGCTCCAGCGAATCCATGTGGTCCTCGTGGCGTTGCGAGGCGTGGTCGGGATTGTCCTCCTTGCGGATGACTTGATACGGGCACGCGCAGGAACCGAGCATGCCGCGCCCATCGTCCACGATAGAGACGCGGACGCTCCGGGTGCCGAAATCAATTCCTGCTACGATGGCCATGGCTTTAGGAACGCAGATAGGCCCCGCTCGCGCGCAGCGCCTCCCGCAGTTTTTTGACGTCGAGCGCGGCCGGAGTGATGCCATCGGCGGCGCACATGGCCGCCGCCCGGCCGGCGGCCTCGCCGATGGCCATGCAGGTGGACATCACGCGCGTGGCGGCCATGGCCTCGTGCGTGGTGCCGATGCAGCGCCCTGCAATGAGCAGGTTTTCTATTTTCTGCGGCACGAGCGAGCGGTAGGGAATATCATAACAATCGCCGCACCATTCGAGCGTGCAGTCGTTGTCGTTCGGACGATGGATATCAATCGGGTAGCTGCCGACGGCGACGGCGTCGGCAAACTTGCCACAGCTCAGAAGATCGTCCCGGTTGAGCATGTATTGCCCGACGACACGCCGAGATTCACGGATGCCGAGGAAAGGCGAGGTCATGGAAAACCACGCGTTTTCAAACCCCGGAACGTAGCCGGTCAGGTATTTCACGATGCCGTCGATCTGCTGCCGCGCGATGATCTCGCCGTCGGTGAGGCTGTGCGAGTCCGAGCCGTCGATTTCCTTGACCCGGGTCATGTTGATCCACGCCTCGCCCTTGCGGATGCCGGTTATGATAATCGTCCGGTCGGTGGGAACCTTCACGCCGTCGGCGCGGGCTTTCTCAATAAGATTGCGCAGGCCGACCGTGATAAAGCGGCTGTTCTGCCCGAAATAATCAGGCGGGATAAAATCCATCTGATACACGCCCGGCTGGCCGGCGATGCTTTTGCGGAGTTTGTCCGTGTCCACATTGTCGAGGCGGAACATGAGCGTGGGCGGCTGCATGCCGCCGCCCGCATCGCCCTTTTCGCAAGGCGCGCCCGCCTGGAATGCCACATCGCCATCGCCCGTGCAATCGACGACCTGCCCGGCAAGGATCGCCTCGCGGCGGCCCTTGCCCTGGAAAATGCAGCCTTTGATTTTCCCGTCCTCCACAATCGCGTCGGCAAACATCGTGTGCAGGAGAATCTCCACGCCCGCCTCGAGCAGCATGGCCATCGCCTCGGTCTTTATAACCTCGGGATCGACAATGGTCAGGCTGACATGCAGCGGGCACGGCTGATGGTCGCTGGCCGCGCCCTTGGCCTTGAGGCGTTCCATGAGTTTTTGAGGAAGCCCTTTTATAATCAGCTCCTTTTTCTGGCTGAGAAAGCCGAGGATCGGCAGCCCGAGGGTGAGATTGCCGCCCACGTGGCTGCGGCTTTCCGCCAGCACCACGCGCCGGCCGCTTTCCGCCGCGGCCAGGGCGGCCATGATGCCGGCGGGGCCGCCGCCGACCACGAGCACGTCGGTCTCCTTGTAAACCGGCGTTTCGCGGGCCGGCTCGATGATGATATTATTTTCGGTTTTCATGATTATATTTGTTTATTGTGCTTGATGGGAAAATCACGCCGCGCGGGGCGTCTCCTTCCTCGCCATGGTCCACAGAACCGCCGAGGCCAGCAGATGCAGGCCGCCCATCACGGTGAAGATGACGGCGGGGTTCGCGTCGTCGAGGTGCTTGCCGACAAAAAGGTTGAAGAGGACGGAGCCGAAGGCGCCGCAGCCGGCGGCGATGCCGAGCACGCCGCTGACGTTGCGGGTGGGGAAGGTCTCCGTCATCATCACCGGCACGGTGAACAGCCAGCTCAGGCAGATGGCGCACACGAGGCTGAAGACGGCGATGACGAGGGACGGGCTTGCGATGTGCGGGGTGAGGGCAAAGACGGGCATGAGGACGGCGGCGGCAGTGAGCATGAGCTTGCGGGCGCGCAGCGGAGCCATGCCGCCGCGCACCATGCGGTCGGAGACAATGCCGCTGGCGATACCGCCGGCGGCGGCGAACAGAAACGGGATCCAGCCGAACAAGCCGACCTGCTTCTCGGAAAGGCCGGCGGTTTTCAGGTAGCCGGGCAGCCAGAACAGGCAGAAATACCAGACCGGGTCGCTGATGAAACGCACGAGGATGACACCCCATAGTGTGCGGGTCTTCCATAGTTGCGGCCAGGTGAAGGCCGGCTCCTGCGCGGTGGAGGCCGAGCCGGTGTTTTCCGCCAGCACCTCCGGCGGCGGGTTGCGATAAAACACCAGCCAGAGCGCGCCGATGGCCAGTCCGAGCACGCCGGGCACGAGGAAGGCGGCGCGCCAGTCGAAGCTTTCCTTCAGCCCCACGAGCAGGGGCGCGGCGATGACCATGCCGATGGTGCCGCCGGCCACGCACAGGCTGTTGGCGGTGGCGCGGAGCCTCTTCGGGAACCACTCCGTGACCACGCGCAACTGCGCGGCGTAGGCCATCGGTTCGGCGGCGCCAAGCAGCGCGCGACACAAGCCGAACGTCCACGCCACCCGCGTGAAGGCGGCCCCGATGCACGCGGCAGACCACACGACAATGCCGCCGAACATCATCCGGCGCACACCGTCGCCCCGCCCGAAGCGGTCAACGAGCCATCCCGACACCGGATACATCACCGCGTAGAAAAAGATGAACACATTGGCAACCCAAGCATAGCCGATGTTGTTCAGGCCGAACAGCGTCTTGATTTCCTTTTCGAGGAAGGAAAGCGTCACGCGGTCGATATAGTTAAGCACCATCGCGCCGAATATGATTGCGACGATGATCCAGCGGCGCCGGGCGGGTTTAAGGAATGGCATTTTAATGGGTTCCCCAAGAAGCACGATTAACGATATATGATCTTGTAAGTCAGGTTCACCTGACGCCCGAGGCTGCGGGTGGAGCCCAGGCCGGTGTGCAGCTTGTCGAACATATTGCGGCAGCTGAGGCTGAGCTGCTGGGTGGTCCTTTTCCCGGCTTTCCATTCATAGCGAATGAAACCGCCCCAGAGGATGTTGTCGGGCATCCATTCATAGAGGCGCCCGGCGGAAGAACTGGTCGGGGCCGTGTAATAGCCGCGCACCCAGCCGGAGCGATAGGAGACATCTGCGCCGACGGTGAATCCCCGGAAAAGACCGGGAGGGAGGCGATATCTCGCGCGAGCCTGAAAGGTTTTGTTCGGCAGGGCCGTCATGCGATTTCCGACCAGAGTCTTGTTGGCGCTCTCGATCGTCTCGGAATCCATGTAGGAGGCGGATGCGAGGAGGGTGAGGTCTTTGATTGGAATCCATGTCAGGTCCATGTCCACGCCCGTGACGCGCTGGGCGCCGGAGCCGAGATACTGGGGTGAGCCGTCGCCCTGCCGGTAATCGGGGTTGGATATGGCGATATTGTGTTTCTCAATATCGAAGTAGCTGAGGACGGTGATCAGCTTCTTGCCGTAGGGAAGAAACTTGATCCCGGCTTCAAACCCCTTGCCGGTCTCGTTGGGCATCAGCTCCCCTATGCCGTCATCAACCACGATCTCGGGATTGAAGGAAGTGCTGTAGTTGGCAAACGCGATCAGCTTGTCATCGGAAAGCGCCTTCCATGTCGCACCCACGCTGTATGTAAGCTTGTCTTCCTCGCCGGGAACCCAGTTGGGGCTGAAGACGGCGGGCACGGTCATCGGCACCGGGCGTCCGCTGCCGTCCGTTGTCATCTTCGTCTGCCAGGCGGCGCCGTCGAAATACTGGACCCCCACCCTTTGTCCGTTTTCATGCCGCGCGGTGGCCAGCGCCCGCAGCTGCTCCCCGTCTTGCGTCCATTGGCGGTAAACGTTGCGGCTGGTGGTCATTTGGTAGTCCTGATACTCTGTCTGGTCGAGGCGCAGACTGCCCATGAGGATAAGCCGGTCCCTGAAAAGAAACATACGCTCGCTGACGGAATAACCGTATGCTTTCAGGTTCGTGTAGTGGACGCTGCTCATGCGCGCCCGCGCATTTTCGCCGTGCGCGGCGTTGGAATTGTTCTCATCCACATGCGCCAGATCGCGATCGCGGCTGTGAATATTGTCATAGATGCCGCCGCCACCGGGGGGATTATACCAGGAGACAAGATCATAGTTCGGATGGAGGGGATCCATGTAGCGGATATCCGCCGGCACATCCGCGCCAAACTGCGGACTTTGCGACGGGGTGGGCAGGCGCCACGCCTGGCTGTCCAGTTCCACTTTTGAAATGTCTGCGGTAAAAAGCAGCTTGTGCCGTATTTTGCCGGTATTGAACTCTCCGGACAGATCCACCAAGGCGGCATAGGGGAAGGAATAGTCTTGAAAACGCACCTCGGGGACATAGCCGCTGAAACCACCATAAGGCCGTCCGTCAGCCGCCGTGGCCAACCCCTCGTGCGCCAAGCTGAGATTTGAGCTGTTGTAGTAATTCTGGTCAAAGGTCTTTACCTGCCACTGATAAGCGGCCTTCAGGCGCCAGTTTCTGCCCAAGCCCTGTTCGAACTGGACATGCCAGCGGTCATAATCGCGGTTATACCATTCGTTGGGGCCGGAAAGATTGAGCCCCTGCTCTATCCAAGGCCACCAAATGCCGGCCACATAGCCGGTGTCCGTGTCCCAGTTGACGGGATTGGTCGTGCCATCGACGAGATTGGCGTCCACCACATAATTGGGCGCACCGGCCTGGCGGATGCCGTCAAGGTGCTGGGTCTCGAAAGAAACCGTTATATTGGTGGATTTAAAAGGCTTGTAGAGGACGCTGCCAAAAAGAGTGGTGGTGTTCGCCTCCACGTATTGAACATTGCTCTTGCGGGACATATGCTGCGCTCCCACAAGAATATAGACTTTGTTCCGCACGACCGGGGTGTTGATAAGCACGCTGGGTTCCCAACGGTCGTATGAGCCGGCGGTGAAACTAAACTCATACCTGGCCTTCGAGGTCGGGCGACGGGAAATATAGTTGATCAGGCCGCCCGGTTGGGCCGCGCCATAAAGGGCGGACATGGGACCTTTGATGACCTCGACCTGCTGGGTGTTGATGTTCTGCGGGGGCTGGGTCATCCTGAAACCGTCGCGCAGGATGAGGGCGGAAAAACCGCGCAGCTTGCCGCCGCCGCCGCTGACGCCCGCGCTGGCCGCAATGGCCGGATCGGCCTGATCGGCCTCGCCGACGAAACCGCCGATGGCGGACAATTGGTCAACCACCGCGATCATGCCGAAATCCTGAAGCATCTCGGAGGTGATGACCTGGATTTGATATGGGAGGTTGACCATTTGCTCGGCCGTGCGGGTGCCGGTGAGGGCCTGGGTGGCCACCCATTCGTTGGTCTGGGTGGTTTCATTAATATTAAACACATCCAGCACGATCACCTCATCATCCGTTGGAACGGCGGCACCGGATGTGGATGCCGGGGCGGACGGCGGCGGAGAAACGGACTGGGCGGAGAGACCGGCGATCAGGCCTAGGCATGAAAGGAGGGCGATGATGCGCGATGGCGCGAGCGGAAAGACCGGACAGCCAAGAGATGGTGTGCTCATTTTTGTCATATAAATTTTGATGTTGTGGAGACGGTGATGTCTGCGGTGCGCGGATTTGCGGGTGGATTACCAAAGCAGGCTCAGCGCCGCGTTGAAGGTGTAGCCGTTGAGCTTGCTGCCGGCATACCAGCCGCCGTCGATGTTGATATCGAAATGCTTTGCAAGCTGCAGGGAGGCACCGGCGTCTATCATCCCGATGGAACCGCCGATATAATTATCAAATTTTCCGCCCGCGACCATGACCGAGCCGCGGCCGTCCCAGTCATAAACCAGGCTGGCCCGAACATAGGGAGTGAGTCGTTTGCCGCCGTTCCAGACAAATATGTCCCGCCAGATGCGGACACCCACGCGGCCTTCAAGCGTGTCCGCGCTTTCGATGGTGTATTCGCGGCCCATGGCATCGGTGGGATTGTCCACCTTGTGTTTTTGCACGACGGCCTGCGCCTGCGGCTCGATGTTCCAACTCCACTCAACCGGCAGCCTGCCGCCCACCTCGATGGAAGCGGCGATACTGGTGCCTTCGGTGGCAAATGACCGCGTGCCTGGGACAACTATCTCATAATCCTCCTGCGCGCTGCGAATAATCACGTCGGCATAAACCACGCCGGGGCGATAGGAGGCGTAAAGCCCCACACCATGTGACTTCGTGGTGGTGGACGAGGTTTTCCCGTCCAAGTCCATGTCGGTCTCGGCATAATCATAAAACATGCCGATGGTGAAATAATCGTCGGTGCTGGCTTTGTTGTTCCAATCGCCGCCAACCTGGACTCCCTTGGTCCTGGCCCTGGCCTTGTTATAAAGCGCATTTGCGAGCCGGTCCTCCCGATAGAGTCCGTTGGTCCAGAAGTCGAAACTATGTCCAATTCCGTTACCGCGCGCCATCATGAGGCGCTGGCTGAGTCCGCCGAGTGACGCGCGGCCAATCAGGTAACCGGCCGCATCAATGCCCCCGACCGCGGGCACCTCAGGCGAGAGCTGGTCGGCGCTGAGCGTGTAGGTTTTCCCGTCGATGGAGCGGGAGACCATCCAGTCATAGGCACCGGAAACGTGGCGGCCGTCCAGCTCGGCGGTGTAGACAGGATTGCCCGCGCCGGTGATCTCGAGCAGCGTGGCGTCAAAGGACCAAGGTTCGCCGTCGAACGCGGCCTCGTTGAGCCTTACGCGGATTCTGCCCGCGCCGGACGCGCTGCCGGTCACCGCGAGGCTGTCGTGACTGTAGATGATACCGGCAACCGAGTTGACGGTGGCGTTGAGAATGATCGCACCGTTGTTGGCGAGGCTGGCGATGGACTGATTGAATCCGCCCATGTCGATCGCGCCGCCCGCCTCGGTGACGACTCTCGAAGTATTAAGCCAGATGTTGGCGGCACCGGCCTTGACAACACCCTCTCGCACGATGGTCTCGCCGCTGTATCCAACCGCTTGTGACAAGGTGAGCTCGCCCGCGCCCGTCTTGAGAAAGGCGCCCGCGCCGGTGAGCATGCCGCCGTAGGCGCCGTCGTTTGCCTGGGCGAATTCCAGCACGGCGCCGGGCTGGACCTCGGTGGCCGCGGCGATGTTTTGCGCGGTGCCCGCGAGCGTGCCGGAGCGCACCTGCATCCCGCCGGTGTTGGTGAAAGCCGCGCCGGTGGCGTCGAGGCGGCCCTCGCCATCCTTGATGAAAAGCGCGTCACCGGAAAGCGCGCCGGAGAATCGCGCGTCGGCGCCGGCGGCCACGGTGAAGCCTCCGCCCGCGCCGGTGACCTTGAGCGCCTTGGTCCACGCGGCCGCGCCGGTGTATTCGAGCAGGCCGACGGTGGCCGTGTCGCCGAGGATAATATCGGTGTCGAGGAAATCCTGGCTGGCCAGCCGCACGACGCCCTCCTTGATCGCGGCGCCGCCGGAAAGCGCCGCGCGGGTTTGCAAGTCGAGCGTGCCCGCGCCGGTCTTGACAAGCTGATTGTTATCCGCGCCGGTGTAGCTGCCGCTGAAACTAAACGCGCTGGTGCCGCTTGCGATATCGAACACGAGGTCGGCCTCGTTCAGGTCGAGCGTGCCGTCGCCGGCAATACCCGCGGTGGTATAGGCCTGCTGGCCGTCGCGCACTTTGTAGGTGCCGCTGGTGTTTATATCGAGCTGACCGGTGCCGATGGTGCCGATGAGCATGCCTTGCTCAATGACAGTGTCGCCGTAACTGTTGGTTGCGGCGTCGAGGGTAAGCGCGCCGTCCCCGGTCTTGTGCAGCGCGCCCGAGCCGCTGATCGCTCCGGCATACGTGCCGCCGACGGTTTGATAAAACTCGACAACCGCCCCCTCCGCCACGCCGGCGTCGCCCTTGATCGTGGCCGCGTTGCCGCGCAGCGTCCCCTCCTCCACCACCGTGCCGCCTGTGTTGTTCATCGTCGCCCCCGTGATGTCCAGCACGCCGCTGCCTGATTTCACAAAATCCCCCGCGCCCGTCGCCGTCGCGGTAAAGTTCGCGTTCCCGTCGATGATAAAGCCGCCGCCCGTTCCAGTCAGCCCGATGTTCTTGGTCCAATCCGCCGCTCCCGTGTATTCAATCAAACCGCGCGTGGATGTGTCGCCCAAGGTGATCGAGCCGACATTGAGCCTGCCCTGGTCGTCGAGTTTTACCGCGCCGCCCTTGATATGCGCATTGGCCAGAGACACCGTGCTGTTCAACTCCAGCGTGCCTGCTCCGGTCTTGATAAAATCGTTGCCGTTGCCCAACGCGCCCTGAAAGCCAAACGTGCCCGTCACGCCAGACGCCACGTCGAAGACGAGGTTATTATTATTCAAATCAATCGTGCCGTTGCCCAGAATGCCCGTGACGGCGACACTCGATCCCGCGCCCATTTTATACGTGCCGGAGCTCTCCACCGTGAGCGTGCCCACGCCGATGTTGCCCTCGACCAAACCGGCGCTGATGAGCGTGTCGCCATAGGTGTTCGCACCCGTCAGGTTCAGCGCGCCATCGCCGGTCTTGTGCAGCGCCCCCGAGCCGCTGATTATGCCAGCGTAAGCGCCGTCGGTGATTTGATAAAACTCGACAGTCGCGCCCTCCGCCACGCTGGTGTCGCCCTTGATCGTGGCCGCGTTGCCGCGCAGCGTGCCCCCGTCCACCACGGTGTCGCCGGTGTTGTTCATCGTCGCTGCCGTGATGTCCAGCGTCCCGCTCCCGGATTTCACGAAATCTCCCGCGCCGGTAACCGTCGCGGTGAAGCTCGCACTCCCGTCGATGATAAAGCCGCCGCCCGCGCCGGCCAGGCCGATGTCCTTGGCCCAGTCCGCCGCCCCGGTATAGTCGAGCAGGCCGCGCGTGGTCGTGTCGCCCAGCGTGATGGAACCCACGTTGAGTTTGCCCTGGTCGTCGAGCTTCACCGCGCCGTCCTTGATGTGCGCGTTGGCGAGCCCCACCGTGTTGCTCAATTCCAACGTTCCCGCGCCGGTCTTGATAAGGTCATTGCCGTTGTTCAACGCTCCTTGGAAGCCAAACGTGCCCGTCACGCCAGATGCCACGTCGAAGACGAGATTGTTATTATTCAAATCTATCGTGCCGTTGCCCAGAATGCCCGTGACGGCGACGCTCGACCCCGCGCCCATTTTATACGTGCCGGAGCTCTCCACCGTGAGCGTGCCCACGCCGATGTTGCCCTCGACCAGGCCCGCGCCGATACGCGTGTCGCCGTAGGTATTCGCACCCGTCAGATTCAACGCGCCGTCCCCGGTCTTGTGCAGCGCGCCCGAGCCGCTGATCGCTCCGGCATACGTGCCGCCGACAGTTTGATAAAACTCGACAACCGCGCCCTCCGCCACGCTGGCGTCGCCCTTGATCGTGGCCGCGTGGCCGCGCAGCGTCCCCTCCTCCACCACCGTGTCGCCCGTGTTGTTCATCGTCGCCCCCGTGATGTCCAGCACGCCGCTGCCCGATTTCACAAAATCCCCCGCGCCCGTCGCCGTCGCGGTAAAGTTCGCGTTCCCGTCGATGATAAAGCCGCCGCCCGTTCCAGTCAGCCCGATGTCCTTGGTCCAATCCGCCGCTCCTGTATATTCGAGCAAACCCCGCGTGGATATACCGCCCAGCGTGACCATTCCGCCGCCGAGCTTCGCCTGATCATCGAGTCTGACCACCCCTTCCCTGACGAGCGTCCCGTTGCCCAGGGTAAGCGTCTGCTGCAAATCAAGCGTGCCGGAGCCGGTTTTGATAAATTGGCCGCCGCCGGTGATGGTGCCGGCGAAATCAAACACGCCGATGCCGCTCGCGACATTGAACACCAAGTCCGCCGAGCCGAGTCCCATCACACCGTTGCCTGCGAGTCCGCCTACAATCACTTCGGTCTCGGCGCCCGCGTCGTAAGCACCGCCGGTATTGACGGTAAGGATACCGGCACCGATCCTGCCCTGGAGCGTGCCAGCATTGATCGTGGTATCGCCATAAGTGTTGGAACCCGAAAGCGTCACCGTGCCCGTGCCGTTCTTGGTCACCGAGCCGGAACCGCTGATCGCACCGTTGTAGGTAAAGCTATCGGTGCGGTCGAAAACCAAGTTGCCCTCCAATGTGATTTTCGCAGCGGTGCCGGTTGCGGACGAAGTGAGATTTCCATTGTCGGCAACACGCAGCGTGGCGCCGTGCGCCACCGTGGCGCCGCCGGCGGCATTGCCGAACGCAATGGTGTTTGCAATCGAAAGCGTGCCGGTGGCAACGTTCAAGGCCGCCGCCGAAGCGCCCATGAGCGAAACCGTCCCGGAGAGCGTCCAGTCATCACCGTCCATGCTGAGCGAATTGAATCCCGTGGCCGCACTGGCACCGATGAAATGGCTGTCTTCCGCGCCGGAACCAACCAGCATGATGCGATTGAAGGTGCCCGAGTTGCTGACCACATTGCCCTCCAGCACCGAGCCAGTGCCGAGGGTGAGCGAACCCGCCCGGTTGGTGCTGCTGAAGTAAATTGCCGCAATCGGACTGGAGCCCGTGACGCCAATCGTGCCGGTGTTGGTGATCGTCGCGCCGCCGCCGGCGTAGATGCCGTAGGGCGTGCCCTCGATCAGCCCGGCGTTGTTGATCGTGATCGCGGCGGCATTGGTGCCGATCGCCGCGCTCGCCGCCGCGACCGCCGTGGCGGCGCCAAGGTTGACCGTGTTGCGGATTATACCGCCGGCCAGATTGTTGATCACGCTGTCGGCATTGGTGCCGAAATACAAAGCCTTGCGCGCGCCGAGGATTATCCCGGCGTTGTCCAGATGCACCTCCGTCGATGCCGAATAAATGCTCGCGTAGGAATTGGACGCATCCTGCATCGCGGTGATCACGGCGCCTGAGCCCAGCGTGATGCGGGTGCTGTTGTTGCCCGTCACGTGAATGCCGCTGCGGTTCGTGCTCGAGATGGTGCCGGAATTGTGGGCCACCGTGCCGCCCTGCACGAGTTCCACGGCGTGTCCCGTCGCGTCGATAAGTCCATCAGTGTTTTCCAATAGTCCGTTGCGGGCAAGCCGCACGCCGACCGTGGTGGAACCCTCGCCGATGATGGAGCCGCCGGTGTTCTGCACGATGGAATCATAATAATCCATGCGCACGCCAAACTGCGACACCCCCCGGATCTCGCCCGTGTTCACGAGCACGCCTTGATAATTCGCGTCCGCATCGTTGGCCGCGTATAACAGCACGCCCTGGTTGCTGCCCACGATCAGCCCGGAATTGGTCACATATCCGCCCTTGTAGGCGCGAATGCCGATGGTGCCGCGAAGTTCGCCCGCGTTGACCAGCGTGATATGGCCGTTGAAACTGATGATGCCGCCATAGTCATTGCCCGAACGATTGCCGCGAATAAAACCCGTCGCATCATTGATGATCGTGGAGGAACCGGTAGTGGAAAGATAAATGCCCGTGTTTGGGGCAACACCGTTGGGATCAATGCCGATGGAGCCGGAGTTGCGTATCAGCCAGCCTGCCGTGTCGCCGGCGCTGTCGTTGATCGCGGCGGCGGCCGAGGCGATGGTGTTGTAGGTTACCACCGATCCCTCGGTGATTTCATACGCGGTGCCGCTTGCGGCCCTGAGCGCGAAACCGCTGGTGCGAATCCCATCCACCACCACCGGATTTTGCGCGACCGCCGCCGGGCAAATCACGGCGGAGACGGCGACGATCATGGCGGGCAAGAAAGAGCGGACGCCGGAGCGGCGATCTGACGGCGCATGACGGCGCGTTGCTTTGTTGCGGGAAAATATAGGGCTGTTCATAAAGTTCATGCATCAATGCCTGTTTCGTGATTGTTGCTGGCCGCGTCGCCCGCTCGTTTGGGATGTGGCAACGCGGCCAGTCCGGGTTTCGTTGTTCAAGATGGGTGCCGACTCCTACCACACGAAGGCGGCGGCGACGCTGGCGCTGAAACCTTCCATCCTGTCTCCATAATACCACGCGCCGTTCGCCTGGAGGCGGAAGCCGCGTTTCCATTCCAGCGCGAAGCCACCGTCCACCACGCCGGCGGAACCGCCGAATTTATTGTCGAAAACCACATCCTTTTTCCTGTCCGGATTCTCGGGATCGGTGATCGCCTGCAAAAATGTCACCGTGCCCTTGCCGTTCGCCTCATACATAATGCTCCCGCGCAGGTAGGGAATGAAGGCCAGCGTGCGATCGGCATCGGCAAACTCGCGCCACAGGCGCACGCCCGCGCGGCCCTCGACCGAGTCGGCGCTGTCGATCGTGATGTCGCGGCCCATGCCATCGACAATGTTGTCGATGGTGTGCCGTTGATAAACAATCTGGAGCTGCGGCTCCACGTTCCAGGGCGATTTGTTGGCCAGCACGCCGCCCACCTCGACCGATGCGGCCATGCTGTAACCCTGCGTCGAGAACGATCCGGTGTAGGGCACCCGCACCTCAAATTCATCGCGGGCGTTGCGGAGAATCACGTCAACATAGAGCGACTTCGTGCGATAGGAGCCGTAGATGCCAAGGCCATAGGATTTCGTGGTCGATTTGGAGGCATCCGCGGGCATGTCCAGATCGGACGAGGCGTAATCATAAAACGCGCCGATCATGACCGGCTTTCCCGTGGCTTTGCCGGTGTTCCAGTCGCCGCCGATCTGGATGCCGTTGGTGCGCGCCTCGGCGCCGTCATACAGATCGGATGTCAGCGTATCCTCGCGGCGCAGTCCGCCGCCCCACACTTGGAAGGAGTGATCCTGGCCGCCTGAACGCGAGATCATCAAACGCTGGCTGAGCGAGGCGAGCGCGGTTTTGCCGACCAGATAGGTCGCGGCATCCAGCCCGCCCGCCGCCGCCACTTCGGGCGAGAGTTCACCGACGGCAAGCACTATCTGGTTTCCCTCTTTCGTCACCGTCCAGTCATACGGGCCGGTCACGGCGCGGCCGGCCAGGCCGGCGGTGTAGCCGGAGGCGTCGGTGCCGGTGATTTCCATGACCGTCGCAGTCGCTGCACCCGAGGTCGTCTCGCTCTCGCTGAGGCGCACCAGCACCTGTCCCGTGCCCGACGCCGTGCCAGTCACGGTCAGCTTGTCGGCGGTCTCGATCACACCGACGCGGGAGTTCACGCTGGCATTGAGATAAACCACGCCGTCATTGGTCAGCGTCGCGATGCTGTGGCTGAAGCCGCCGGTGTCGAATGCGCCATTCGCGCTGATCGACAGCGGCGTGCCCGAGGGCAGCACGCCGGCGGCGGCCAGCTTGAGCAGACCTTGGTTGATGAGTGTCGCCCCGGTGTGGGTGAGCGAACCGCTCAGCGTAAGCGCGCCCGTGCCGGTCTTGATCAGCGAGCCGGAGCCGCTGATCGCGCCGGCATAGGCGGCGGCGGCGGCCTGATAAAACTCGGCGGACGCGCCAGCCGAAATTTCCACGGCCGCACCGGGCATCGAGGCGGCGCTGCCGCGCAACACACCCGCCAGGATTTTCGCGCCGCCGAGTCCGCTGGTGGTGGCGCCGGTGATGTCGAGCGTGCCCGCGCCGTCCTTGACGAACACGGCATGGTCGGAGGAGTTGATCGCAGCGGAAATCGCGACCTCGCCGCTGCCGACGATGAAGCCGCCGCCCAGTCCTTGCAGGGTGACGGCATGCGCCCACGCGCTCGCGCCGGTGTATTCGATCATGGCCGCGGTGGTCACGGTGCCGATGACGACAGGCGCCTTTACGAAGGACTGGTCGGCCAGCCTGAGCACGCCTTCCCGGATGGCCGCGCCATCGTTGAGCGGCACGCCGCTGCGAAAATCAAGCGTGCCCGCACCCGTCTTGATGAATTGTTTTCCTCCGGTTAGGTTGCCCGCGAATGCGAACTCCGTCGTGCCGCTGGCGACATTGAGCACCATGTTCGCATTCGCCATGTCGATGGTGCCGTTGCCGAGCACGCCCGACACGGAGAACTCCGTCGCGGAGTCGTCGACCCTGAAGGTGCCGGACGCCTCAACGGTGAGCGTGCCGCCGCCAAGGTTGCCGGAGAGCATGCCGCCGCGAATGATGGTGTCGCCGTAGGTATTGGCGCCGCCGAGTGCAAGCGCGCCGTCGCCGGTCTTGACCAGCGCGCCCGAGCCGCTGATAGCGCCTCCGTAGCTGCCGCTGGTGGTTTGATAAAACTCGATCACGCTGGCCGTCGCCACGGCCTCGATGCCGCCGGCCTTGAATGTCGCGGCATTGCCGCGCAGCGTGCCGTCGAGCACGCGCACAACGCCGTTTGCCGTGTCGGTGATGTTCGCCGCCGTGATGTCGAGCGTGCCGTTGCCGCCTTTCACAAAATCGCCGGCGCCGTTGATGGCAAAACCGCCGGTCAGGGCGAGCGTGCCGCCGTTGACCGCAAATCCCCCGCCGTCGCCGGCCGCAAGCGTGATATCATGCGCCCACGCCGCGGAGCCCGTGTATTCGATCAGCCCGCTCGTGCTGCCCGTGCCGAGAACAACGGGCGCCTGAATAAAATTCTGGTTCGCCAGCCGAAGCGTGCCGTCCTGGATCGCGGCACCTCCCTGCAATGCCACCACGCTTTGCAATTCGACCGTGCCCGCCCCCGTCTTCACGAGCGCGGAGGAGGGATTCGCGCTGATCAAGCTGCCGCTAAAGCTGAATGTGCTGCTCACGCCCGCGCCCACGTCGAGGTTCAGGCTGGCGGCGTTGAGATCAATGGTTCCGCCGCCCTGGACTCCGGCAATCGAAAACGCATCAATCCCGGACGCCACCTTGTAGGTCGCTCCGCTGTCCACCGTCAACGCCCCCGTCCCGATGTTGCCCTGCAGCGTGCCGCTGCGGACCGTGGTGTCGCCCGCATAGGTGTTCGAACCGGTCAACTCCAGCAAGCCGTCCCCAGTCTTTATAAAATTGCCTGCTCCGGAAATATCGCGGGCGTCCTGCCATGCCGCGCCATTGTGATCATAGACAACCGTGCCATTGTCCGAGAGCGTGATGTCCCCCCTGAACACATCCTTGTTTCCAATCAACGCGCCGCCACGCACCTCGGTGGCGTCGATGCCTGCGCCGAACAGTGTGCTCCGGATGTCGAGCGTCCCGTCCCCGCCCTTCACAAACGCCCCCGAGCCGTCCACCGTGATCGCGAGCCCCTGCGTGCCAGATGCGACGCTGAACCCGCCGCCCGCGCCCGCCAGCGTGACATTGGTGCTCCAGTTGCCCGCGCCCGTGTATTCGATGAGCCCCGCCGTCGTCCCGCCGCCCAGCACAAGGCCGGTGGCGACAATATACGATGCATCGGCGAGGCCGAGCGTGCCGTTTTCGACCACGGTGCCGCCGTCGAGCTTGGATGCGAGCGACTGGGTCAAGGTCAATTTGCCCTCGCCAGACTTGACGAGCTTGTTGCCGCCATTGCTGTTGAGCGTGCCGGCGAAATCGTAAGTCTGCGTGTCCGTGGAATCAACCACGTCGAAGACGAGATCGGCCGACTGGATATCCACCACGCCATTGCCGGTGATGTTGGCGAGCGTTACCCGTGTCGCCGACGGATCCACGAGATATGTCGCGCTGGCGGAGCCCAGATGAAGGGCGCTGCTGCCGATGCCACCCTTGATCGTGCCGCTCGTGATCGTGGTCCGCCCGGAGTAAGTGTTGCTGCCAGTCAGCTCCAGCAATCCCGGTCCCGCATGGGTGAGCGACCCCGCGCCGCTGATGACGCCGGCAAGCGAGGCGTCGTCGGCAAAGTCCAGATGCAGCAGGCTGTCCGCCGCCAGCGACACGCCGCCAGCGTTCGGCATCGCGAGAGCTCCGCCAAGGGTGAGCGTGCCGGAATTGACGGCGAGTGCATCCGCCGCCGTGCCGGTCAGCGCGATCGACCCGCCGAGCGTCCACTGCGTGCCGTTCATCGTCAGCGACTCGAAGCCGGTATCGGCGCTCGTCCCGGTGAAATGGCTGTCCTCCACTCCCTCGCCCGCAAGAACGACTTTGTTGCCCGTGGCCTTCGTGCTGATCACGTCGCCATCCAGCACGGAGCCTGTATCAAGCGTGAGCGAACCCTCGGCGGCGTCGGTCGCGGAAAATAAAATCGCGATGTTGTTGTTCACACTCTGGATGGTGCCCCGGTTCACAACAGTGCCTCCAGCGCCGAGATACACCCCTGCGTGATTGACTGCGGCGCTCTCGGCCTGAATCAACGATCCCGCCTCATTCTCGATCACCACCGCCCCCAGCGCATAAACGCCGCTGTTCGCGCCCGCAATGCTGCCACTGTTGATATTCCGCACCGTGCCTGACGCCGAGGCGTTGAAACTTACACCGTGGGTGCCTCCTTTGATACCCGCCGCGTTATTCTCCACCAGCACGCCGGCGGCGCCCTCCACGGTTACGCCGTGGGCCGAGCCCATGATCACCCCACCGCCGAGGTTGCGCAGGATGCTCGATGCACCGGCCAGGCGCACTCCGGAGCCGGCGGCTCCCTCGATATGCGCCGCATCATTCTCCACCACCACCGCGACGGGGCCAGTGTTTATCCCATGCCCCGCGGCTCCGAGAATCGTGCCGCTGAAAATATTCCGTATCGTTCCCGAGCCTCCGGCGAGACGAATGCCGGCGCCGCCGTTCCCTTGGATGAGCGCCGCGTTGTTCTCTATAAACCCTCCATTGTCCGTATTCACTCCATATGCCCCGCCGATGATCGTTCCGCCGCCGCTGTTCCAGAGGGAGCCGGACGCAACCGTCGGGGCGAAACTGACGCCGTCGGATGCAGTGCTTGAGATCAAGCCTCCCGTGTTGCGCACCTCCACCGCGCCATACACCGCGGAGATTCCATACCTGCCCGAGGCATTGCCGATGATCGTGCCCGAGTTCGTCACCGAGCCTCCCAGTGATGACGCCCCGTAGCCGATAATCACGCCATGGGCGGCGCCATAGACATACCCTGCGTTTGTCAGGATGCCGTAGCCGTTGCTAAAGTTCACCCCGGCGCGCGATGCTCCGGTGACTTGGCCGGAAATGATGCTCCCCCCCGCCTCGTTTATGATTGTCGAGGTTCCGCTCGAATACAGGTAGATTCCATTGTAAGGAGATCCGGTCGACGTGCTTGTCACCCACCCGATGACACCGAAATTGCGTATCGTCCAGGAGACGTTGTTTCCGCTCGTGTCATAAACGGCAGCCGAGGGAGACGCCGTGGAGGGATTGTTGACCTGCACGCCCGCGCCCACCACGTAATTGGTGCCGTTTGCCGCGTTCAAAATATATCCGGCGGCCCCGGAAGGAATTTGGGTCTGCCCCTGCACGAGCCCGGCGGGAACGCATCCGGACACCGCAATCATCAAAGGCAGCCAGCGTAAGCCGAAACACAGCGGAAAAGCATGGAAAGTCATGGAATTTTTCATAAAGGGCGGAATCGGGTAAGGGTGGCGGCAAGGGCGGACAAAGGGAGTGATTGCCGGTTCTTGGCGGTAGAAAGCCCACGGATTAATGGAGAAATCAATATAGTCAACATTTTTATATAGAATAAATATTCAAATTAGGATATAACCGTCCTTTTACTTACAACACATTAATATTACCGCGCCTCCTTGCCATTTATATGACACCCTCGTGACAATCACGCGACATTCAAGCCCGGAACCGAAAATCGATCCAGTCCCGAAACCCAGCCCAAAGAACACCTTGCCACAGCCGCCCTCTTTTGGCATCCAAAAGGCACAGGACCCGGCCAAACAACTAAATGCCAAATATGACATAGAGGAAACACCACGCCCCACCCCGCGACCGGCAACACACGCCCCGCAGCAAGTGCATCCTGGACGCCACGCCTTGCTGGCCGCACAGCATATCGTTATATTCATTCACATATGGACATTGATGCGCACGGAAACACCCCGACCCAATCCCGCCCGATCCGTGAAGATTTGCGCACGGCCTGATAAAATCACATATTCATTCCTTGACATCCAATGAACACCAACCCAAATATTAATGATTCCCATGCAGAATAATTATTCAGACGACCAGTTACACCTTGCCGCCCGTCTTTATTACGTGGAAGGCATGGGACAGAACGAGGTGGCGAAATTCGTGAAGGTTTCGCAGGCCAAGGTCTCCCGCCTCCTCGCCCTGGCGCGCGAGCGCGGCATCGTTCGCATCACCGTCGCGGACTACGAGCCCCGCGACCGCGAGCTCGAGGCCCGCCTGCGCGTCCAGCTCGGGTTCTCCGCCGCCATTGTCATCAAGGCCCCCGACGGCCTTTCCTCCGACGACCTGCGCAAGACCATCGGCCTGTTCGCCTCCGCGGCGTTCGAATCGCTCATCCAGCCCAAGGGCGTCATCGCCATTGCCGGGGGGCGCACCATCCACGCCCTTGCCCAGAACATCCCCGAGTCCAGGAACAAGCTTCCCGTCGTCGTTCAGTCCATGGGCAGTGTGGACTCAACCGTGAGCACCTTCGACGCCCAGGAAATCGGTCGCATGCTTTCCCAGCGACTCGGCGGCAGTTTCGTCGCGATGAACACCCCCGCCTATGTGCACGAGAAAAAAATGCGCGACGCCCTGCTTGCCCTCGAACAGGTCCGCGTGGTGAACACCCACCTCAATCAGGCCAATCTCGCCATTGTCGGCGTCGGCACGCTCGACAACTCAGTCTTTATCGAGCGCGGCGTCCTGAAGGGACAGGACATCGCCGACTTGAAGACGGCCGGCGCCATCGGCGAAATCTGCGGACGCTTTTTCGATGCCTCCGGCAAAGAATGCGCCACATCCTGGCGCGACCGCGTGATGAGCGTCGAACTCGGGCAGCTGGCCAAAATCCCGCAGGTCATCGGCGTGGTCTCGGGCTCAGATCGCTCTGCTTCCATCCTGGCCGCCGCCGCGGGTGGCTTCCTCAAGGGCCTTGTCATCGACGAGCCCGGCGCGCGTGCGCTGCTGGAGGCCGCCGCGCAGTCGGATGCCGCCAAATCCAAAACCAAAAAATCAAAAAAATGATCCCCCGCATTGTCTTCGCAGGGCTGCTCCTCGCCGCAGCCCCGTTTGTTTCCTCCGCCCGGAATCCGGCCTGTCCATCCGGCGGGGGTGTCCCGGTCAAGAGCGATTGGAATGTCACCGACCACATCGCGCTCGAAAACTTCGTCGTGCAAAGCCACCGCGGCGCGGGCGACCTCGCCGAGGAAGGCACCTTGGAGTCCTTCAAGCTCGGCTGGTCCCTCGGCACCATCCCCGAGGCCGATGTCCGCGCCACCAAGGACGGCGTCATCGTCTCCTTCCACGACGGCAACTTTTCGCGCCTCATAAAGGACGCCGACGACACGCTCAAGAAAAGCTCCGTCGAAAAAAGCACGTGGGAATTTCTCCAAACCCTCGATGTCGGCGCGTGGAAGGGCGAGCAGTTCAAGGGCCGGCGCGTCCCGAAAATGGCCGATATTTTCGCCTACATGTCCGACAAGCCCGGCCTGCGCCTTTACCTCGACATCAAAAAGGTGGACTTTGCCAAACTCGCGGCCGTGGTGAGGGACGCCGGCGTCGCCGACCGCGTCATCGTCGCCTCCAACAAACCGCCGTTTCTTGTCACGTGGAAGAAACTCGTGCCCGAGTCCGGCACGCTCCTCTGGATGCCCGGCGGCGAACAGGAAATCACAAAAATCCTCGACGACCTCGTCGCCAGCGGCGACATCAAGGCCATCACCTCGCTCCAACTCCACGTCCACCCGAACCGGAACGGAAAAAACTATAATCCCGCCACCGACGGGGGCAAAAACTGGAAGAACATTCCCTGCACGACCGACCCTGACGAGCCGTTCAACCACACGCTCGACTTCATCCGCCGCCTCGGCGTGCGCCTGCGCGCCCTCGGCATCACTTACCAGGCGTTCCCCTGGATGCCCAACGACGACGCCTACGCCGCCCTGATGGACCTCGGCGTGGCCTCCTTTGCAACCGACCACCCCGATGTGACCATGCGCGAGATCAAGGCCTATTACGCCAGGCATGGCAAAAGATAGGACGCCAACGCCCCATATTTTTAAAAAACACTTTTTAATAAATCATTCCCTGTCTGCCACCACATCCGGTGCGGCATGCTTTTGCAGCTCCGGCCCCGGATGAGAGGTGCTCCATGTGCCTCCGCCGCAGATACAATCTATATAAACCAAATATTTATGAATCCGCCCCTTCTTTCACCGCAGGTGTCAGATGCACGCAGTCTGTTTGATATTCCGCGCCTCGCGCCGCAGGAGGCCCTGGCAGCCGCGCGCGAGACCAAGGCCCTCGTGATCGAGCGCGGCGGCATCGGGAGGGTCGCCGGAGTTTTCAAGCAACAATTTCCCGGGCGGCAGGCTGTCATCGTCGCGGACCGGCACACCATGGCTGTCGTCGGGCAGTCCGTCCACGACGCGCTCGCTGACGGCGGGGTTCCGCTCATCGAACCGTTCATATACACAGACCCCGCCCTCTATGCCGAATATAAATATGTGGAGCAGCTCGCCGCGTCGTTGAAGACCCACGAGGCCATTCCCGTCGCCGTCGGGTCCGGCACCATCAACGACCTTGCCAAGCGCGCGTCCCACGAGACAGGCCGTCCGTATTTCTGCATCGGCACCGCCGCCTCGATGGACGGCTACACCGCGTTCGGCGCATCCATCACCTACCAAAACGCCAAGCAAACCCTCGCCTGCCCCGCGCCGCGGGCCGTGCTCGCGGACATCGACATCATCAAAAACGCCCCGCCGGAAATGACCGCGTCCGGCTACGCGGACCTGCTGGCCAAAGTCACCGCCGGCGCCGACTGGATACTGGCCGACGCGCTCGGCGAGGAGCCCATTGATACAAAAGCCTGGACGATCGTGCAGGGCGGCCTCCGCGACGCGCTCGCCCGGCCCGCCGCCGCCCGCGCGGGTGATGCCGCCGCCATCCACGCGCTCACCGAGGGGCTCATGCTTGGCGGCTTCGCCATGCAGTGGTCGCAGTCCAGCCGTCCCGCATCGGGGGCCGAGCATCAGTTCAGCCATCTCTGGGACATGGAGCACCATACGCACAACGGCGCCGCGCCCTCGCACGGCTTCAAGGTCGGCGTGGCCACGCTCGCCGTCACCGCCTTCTACGAACAACTGCTCCGCATGGATGCCGGTGCCCTCAATATCGACGCCATCTGCGCCCGCTGGCCCGATGCGCGGACGGTCGAGGCACGCACGGCCGCCATGTTCGCCTCCACGGAATTCCAGGAGACCGCCATACGCGAGACCATGGCAAAATATATCGATGCCGCCGCCCTCCACGGACAACTCGCCTTGTTGAAAACCGGGTGGCCCGCGCTCTGCGCAAAGCTCCGCCGCCAGCTCATTCCCTATGCCGAGGTCAAGCAACGTCTCCAGGCCGTGGGCGCGCCCGTGGAGCCCGAGCAAATCGGCATCACCCGCCGGCGTCTGCGCGACAGTTTTATAAAAGCTTGGCACATCCGCCGCCGTTTCACCGTCCTCGATCTCGCCACCCGGGCGGGATGGCTCGACGCCGCGCTCGGCGCGCTCTTTGCGCCGGGCGGCGCATGGGAAATCAAGAGTTAATAAATCCAGACTCATGCGCCCAAAACTTCTCCCTGTATTTTTTATTCAGCGCGCAAGACGCACTCCGGTTCCACTTCTTAATTCCTAACTCCTGCATCCCTTTCATGTCTTCCGCCACCGATCGGAAATTTCGCTATTGGCAAAACCGCACGCTGGTCGGCGCGATGATTGGCTACATCGCGTTTTATTTTGTGCGAAACAGCCTAAGCTTCGCCATCCCCGCGATGCAGGCCGACGGCTACACCAAGACCAATCTGGGCATCTTCATCACCCTTAACGGCCTGCTCTACGGCGTGTCGAAGTTCGCCAACGGCATTCTGGGCGACCGCGCCAATGCCCGCGTGTTCATGGTCACCGGTCTCGTCCTGTCCGCCGCCGCAAATATCATTTTCGGCTTTGGCACCTCCCTCATTATGCTGGGCGCGGTATGGATGGCCAACGGCTGGATTCAGGGCATGGGTTTCCCTCCTTGCGCACGGTTGATGACGCACTGGTTTCCGCCGGAACAACTCGCCACCAAAATGTCCATATGGAACACCTCGCACTCCATCGGCATGGGGCTGGCCTCCATCGGCTGCGGTTATATCGTCACCCATTTCGGCTGGCACTGGGGATTTTTCGGACCAGCCCTGCTGGTGCTCCTGCTCGCCGCCACGCTTTGGCTGGTGCTGCGCGACACGCCGGGCTCCGTCGGGCTGCCGGAAATAGCGACCACGGGCTCAACGGGCGCCATTTCGAAACAGTCCTTCGGCGAGTTCATGCGCTTCGCGGGCGAGCATGTGTTTCGCAATCCCTATATCTGGATCATCGCCGTCGCGAATTTCTTTGTCTATACAATGCGCTATTCCGTGCTCAACTGGGGGCCGACCATGCTGACGGAAACGCGCCATGTGCCGTTGGTCGGGGCGGGCTGGATGATCGCCGCCTTTGAGATCTCCGGCGTGGCGGGGATGCTGGTGGCGGGTCGAATGACCGACAAGCTGTTCGGCGGCCGCGGCGCGCGCGTGTGCCTCATCTGCATGGTGCTGGCGACCCTCTCCATGCTGCTGTTCTGGAAGCTATGGGCGACGGCGCCTGTCTGGCTGGCCATGTTGCCGCTCTTTCTGGCCGGCTTCTTTATTTATGGCCCGCAGGCGCTTGTCGGCATCGCGGTGGCCAACCTCGCCACCAAACGCGCCGCCGCCACGGCCGTGGGACTTACCGGCTTGTTCGGCTACGGCAGCGCCCTGCTCACCGGTTGGGGTCTCGGCAAACTCGCCCAAACCCACGGCTGGGGCGTCGCACTCGGCGCCATCGCCGCCACCGGTCTGGCCGGCAGCCTCCTCTTTGCCTTCGCCTGGCGCGCCAAAGCCCACGGCTACGGGGACGCTTCGCGTCCGGTTTAAGTTTCAAGATCAAGCCTCCGGCTCCAAAGCAAACCCTTCAACTTCGACCTTCAATATAAGCTGGCGGCGCAGCCGCCACGTCATTCTTCATGCCTGCCACCGCCGCCTTCGCCCGCATCCGCCACGTCGTCCTCGACATGGACGGCACCATTTACAAGGGAGGAACACTCTTCCCCTGGACAAGACCCTTCCTCGAATCCCTTGCCCGGCTCGGCATCGGCCACACCTTCCTCACCAACAATCCATCCAAAAGCTCCGCCGATTATCTCGCGCATTTGGAACACATGGGGCTCACCGCCACGCCGGAACAATTATATACATCCGCGCAGGCCACCATCGATTATCTGAAAATAAACCACCCCGCGCTGCGCCGCCTCTTCCTGCTCGGCACGCCCAGCATGATCGCCGAGTTTGAAAAGGCCGGCTATGAAGCCGCGGCCGACGATCCCGCCGACGTGCCCGATGCCGTCGTCGTCGGCTTCGACATGACCCTCGCCTACGCCCGCCTGTGCCGCGCCGCCTGGTGGGTTTCGCAGGCCCGACCCTGGTTCGCGACCAATCCCGACCGCGTCTGCCCGACCGACCGGCCCACGGTGCTGGTCGATTGCGGCTCGATTTGCGCGGCCATCCAAACCGCCACGGGCCGCGCGCCGGACCGGGTGTTCGGAAAACCCGATCCCTCGATGCTTACCGGCATCCTCCGGCGCCACCGCCTCCAGACCGCCGAGGTCGCGATGGTCGGCGACCGCATCTACACCGACATCGCCATGGCCGGAAACGCCGCCTGCCTCGGCGTGCTGGTCCTCTCCGGCGAGGCCACGCGCCAGGACGCGGACGCCTCTGCCGTCAAACCGGATGTCATCGTCGAAAACCTGGCGGGACTCGGCGAACTCCTCGACGCCGCGCGACAAGCATCGTGCGGCAAACTCAATCATCACCCATGAGCATCAACATCACTGCAAAACGCCAGGCAACCTTCCGCCGGTTCGCGGAAAAACCGCTCGACCTGCTCGTCATCGGCGGCGGCATCGTGGGCAGCGGCGTCGCGCGCGACGCCGCCATGCGCGGCCTGCGCACCGGTCTGGTCGATCGTTATGATTTCGCCTATGGCACCAGCAGCCGCTCCAGCCGCCTGCTCCACGGCGGCCTGCGCTATCTCGAACAGGGCCGCGTGGGCCTCGTGCACGAGTCCAGCGTGGAGAAAAAAATCGTCCACGCCATCGCGCCGCACCTCGGGCAGCCCCTCGGGTTTATATTTCCCGTTTATAAAATCAACGGTCGCCCCCTGTGGCAGATGCGCATCGGCGTGAAAATGTATGACCTGCTCTGCAACGGGCGAAACTTCAAACCCTCCCGCGGCTACACCAAGAACGAGACCCTCGGCAAGCTCCCGCAAATCAACACCGCCGGGCTGCGCGGCTCCGTGCGTTACTACGACGCCCTCACCAGCGACGCCCGCCTCACCCTCGACACCCTCCGCTCCGCCGTGAGAAGCGGCGCGCTCATCTCCAACTACACCCGCTTCACCGACGCCAAGCGCGAGAACGGCGCGTGGAGCTGCGAAATCGAGGACACGCTCACCGGCGAAAAACTCGCGCTTCGTGCCCGCGCCATCCTCAATGCCGCCGGTCCGTGGTCCGAAAAAATCCCCCACAGCGCCGTGAAGCTCCGCCTGACGAAGGGTATTCACATCGTCGTCGACCGCAAGCGCGTCTCCGTCGCCGAGGGCGAGGCAGTGACGATGGTCGAGGGCAAGCGCATCCTCTTCCTCATCCCTTGGGGCGAACGCCTCATCATCGGCACCACCGACACCGATTATGACGCCAAACCCGAGAATGTGCGCGTGGACTTGGAAGATATCGACTATGTCCTGCACACGGTCAACACGACCTTCCCCTCGGTCAACCTCGGCCGCGATGATATCATCAGTTCGTGGTCGGGCCTGCGCCCGCTCATCGCCAACCGCGACGGCACGCCCTCCGACACCTCCCGCGCGCACCAGATCAAAAATCCCGTGGAAGGCTGGTGGGACATCGCCGGCGGCAAGCTGACCACTTACCGCCTCATGGCCGAGCAGGCCGTCAGCCAAATCGTCAGGCATCTCAAGTTCGCCGCGAAGCCCTGCCGCACCGCGAAGGAACCGCTCCTGCCCGCCGACGAAGCCGCGCCCTACAGCGGCATCATCCCGCCCGCCTATGGCGAGGCCGCCGTGAGGCACTACGTGGAAAACGAGTGGGCCGTCTCGTTGGCCGACGTGATGATGCGCCGCACGAGCTGGCATTATTACCTGCCCGACATGCCGGCGCGCGCGGCCGAGGTGGCCGGCTGGATGGCCGCCGCCGCCGGCTGGCCGCCCGCGCGCCTTGCCGCCGAGCTGGCCGATTACGCCAAAGAAGCCGCCAAAACCTACCCGGCCAGCCTGACGCCTGTTTGATATGATAAACACACACGTCCGGCGGGCGGGCGGACGCATGCCGGGCTCCCTCATCCCAGAAAGAACATACAACGATATAGGTTTGGTTCGCCGCCAGTTGAGAGTGCCGCTTCGCTCGGGACTTTGCGCCTTCGCGTCCTTGCCGTGAAAACATCCATTCAAAATAGCCGGAAACCTTGACCATGAAAAAAACATATATCGCCCCGCTCATTGCGACCCTCTTGTTTATCATTTCCTTGGGAGCGGCGGAGCCGCGCTTTCTCACGACCGCCCCCGAGGTTTTCTACGCGATGCTCCCGCCGCCGCCGGCGGACGACTCGCCCGCCGGTCTGGCCGATATCGAGACGATTCTCCAAGTCCAGAAAGACCGCACCCCCGCCCAAGTCGAACGCGCGCGCCGCGTCGAGAAACAGAATGTCATGTCGTTGGGCGCGTGGCTGTTCGGCCCGGACTTCACCAAGGAGAACCTGCCGCGCACCTACGCCTTCCTGCGCCGGGCCACCACCGAGCGCGGCGAGATCGTCCACGCCATGAAGGACCAGTGGAGCCGCACCCGCCCCTATGACCGCGGCCTCGGCGTCGAGAAATGCGTGCCCAACCGCCCGGCGGGCACCTCCTACCCGAGCGGTCACTCCGCCTCCGGCGCGCTTTGGGAGGTGCTTTTCAGCGCGGCCATGCCCGAATACGAAACCTTCTTCACCAGCGCCCGCCGCGAAATCATGTGGTGCCGCGTCCTCGCCGGCGTCCACTATCCCTCCGACACCCAAGCTGGCGGCCTTATCGGCCACGCCATCGCCCGTGACATGCTGAAAACCCCCGCCACCCGCGCCGCCGTCAAGGAGATGCGCGCCGAGGTCCTCGCGTTTCTGGAAAAGCATCCCCAAGCCGCAGCCCGCGCCCAAAATGCGGCGGCAAAAGGTGAGCCCCCCCGGGCATAATTCAAAGTGATGTCATTCCCGCTTTCTTCGTTCCCCTGGTTCTTCGACGTTTTCGGTGAGGGATGCGCGGGACCGCGGCGACTGGGAGCGCCATTGCTGTTTGAATTTTACTTTTCAACCATCGAAAGTAACTACGAACCAATCATTATGCCACCCCATACGACCATGATATGCTTTCGGAAACCCATCTTGCGCATTCTGCTTGCGCTTCTGTCATCGTTCGGCGCCAAGGTCATCGCCGCGCCCGCCCCCCGCCCCGTCGAACGTGACATCGTGATCTATGGCGCGTCCTCCGCCGGCATCGCCGCCGCCGTGCAGGCGGTGCGCATGGGCAAGTCCGTCATTGTCGTCGAGCCCGGCGACCGCATCGGAGGGCTGACCACCGGCGGCCTTGGCCAGACCGACATCGGCAACAAACACGCCATCGGCGGCATCTCGCTCGAGTTCTACAAGGCCGTCCACAAACACTACAACGACCCCGCCTCATGGCAATGGCAGGGCCCTGACACCTACAAATCCCACGGCCAGTCCGGCACCGCGCGCGAGGAGGCGGCCATGTGGACATTCGAGCCGTCCGTCGCGTTGAAAATCTTCGAGCAGTGGGTGCGGCGCGACGGCATTGAAATCATAAAGGGCGAGCGCCTCGACCGCCGGAACGGTGTCGTCAAGAACGGGCCGCGCATCGCCGGATTCCGCACCGAGTCCGGACGCGAATTCAGAGGGAAAATATTCATCGACGCCACCTACGAGGGCGACCTCATGGCGCTCGCCGGCGTGAGTTATGCCGTGGGACGCGAGGCCAATGCACTCTATGATGAGACCCTGAACGGCGTGCAAACGCGCAATGCCAGGGGCCACAACCTCCGCCCCGGCATCGATCCCCATGTGAGAAAGGGCGATCCCTCGAGCGGCTTACTCCCTTTTATCGACCCGGCCGGCCCCGGCGAGGAAGGCGCGGGCGACCGCCGCGTGCAGGCTTACTGCTTCCGCATGTGCCTGACCGACCATCCGGACAACCGCGTTCCCTTTGCCAAACCCGACGGCTACCGCGAAGACTGGTATGAATTGCTCTTCCGCAACTACGAGGCCGGCCAGCAGGGCGTGCCCTGGATAAACTCACCCATGCCCAACCGCAAAACCGACACCAACAACCGCGCCGGATTCTCCACCGATTTCATCGGACAGAATTATGATTATCCCGAGGCCGATTATAAAACCCGCGAGGAAATCGTCCGCCGCCATTTGTTATACCAGCAGGGCCTCATGTGGACGCTCGCCAATCATCCGCGCGTGCCCGAGGACGTCCGCGCACAGGTCGCCAAGTGGGGCGTGACCAAGGACGAGTTTGCCGAAACCGGCGGCTGGCCGGGACAGTTATATATTCGCGAGGCGCGGCGCATGGCGGGAGCGCTGGTCATGACGCAGCACCACTGCCAAGGGCGCGAGACCGTGGACGACTCCATCGGCATGGCCGCCTACACCATGGATTCGCACAATACCCAGCGCTACGTGGACGCGAACGGCCACGTTCGCAACGAGGGCAATGTCGAGGTGAAGGGTTTCCCGCCCTACCCCGTCAGCTACCGCGCCCTCATCCCGCGCGAGGGCGAATGCGAAAACCTCATCGTGCCCGTGTGCATGTCGGCCTCGCACATCGCCTACGGCTCGATTCGCATGGAGCCGGTGTTCATGATCTTCGGCCAGTCCGCCGCCACCGCCGCCGCGATCGCGATGGACGACGGCGTCGCCGTGCAGAAGGTCGATTATAATAAACTCCGCGAAAGATTATTGAAGGACGGCCAGGTGCTCTCCGGAAATAAAACTATAAACAAACCCGCCGCCCAAGGCGCCGGCCTCGAAGCCTCTGTCAACGCGCTCAAGGAGCGCGGCATCATCAGGGAGGCCTCTTACTGGATGGCCAATGCGCGGGCGGGCAAGAAATGCGCCGGCGACTATGTTGAGATCCTTATCATCAACGCCGTCTCCAGAAAAAAGCCGGTTTCCACGCTTGATGAAGCCTGTGACTACCTTCACTCCGCCGGTCTGATGGACCGCCCCGGCGACTGGAAAAAATACGCCCGGAAAGGGAAAAGCTGCCGGGGCGAAAGCGTGGCCGGCCTGATCGCCGGCCTGGATGCGCTCACCAAGCCGAAAGAATGAAGCGCACTGGAGAATGATTGTTCCTCACCGCAAAGGTGAAGGAATATAGTTTAAGTCCAAAGTTCATGACCGGCCAGACCGGGAGCCGGGTCACCTATCCCGTGTTTTTCCGGGGACCGCCCGGCGGGTTTCTGTTTCGCTACCGTGACGGCGGCAGCGACAGTCAAATGTCATTGCCCATGTCTTCCCAGACGGCACGCACCAGACCGATGCCAAACAAGCCCACCACCGCTCCGCCCACGGCCATCCATGCCGATGAGAACAACGCTCCCTTGACCATCAGATGGACAGGCAGCGCCAGCAGGCCGAGACCCACCAATCCCAGTGTGAAGTGAATCATGCTGAGCGTGCGCCGGGTTGCAGCCTTTGCCTTCTGATATCCGTTGTCTTCCGATTGCATGGGGGATATTGTCCGTGCGCTCCCCCGCACATGCGACACAAATGAACATCAAGGAGATAATATCAATGGCACCTTATCGGAGCCATTAAACCAACCGTCGCCACGTCTTTCGAGGCGGCAGGCAGTTTATAAAATCCCGACGGAAATCCTATGACATAGGACATTGATTCAGAGCATATTTGAATCGAGCTTATGCCTTATCGGATTCGAGCTAATGACACAGCCAACGCGAATTCCGATTGGCCGCGCCAAGCCGCGCATGATCTCAAGCCCAGGCCAATATCATCACCATGCATACGCAGCGCCCAGATTGAAACTGTAGCCGTCGAGCTTGCGACCGAGATACCATGAGCCGTCGAGATGGAGCGACAGTCCCTTGCCCAACTGCATGGCCAGACCGGCGTCGAACAGGCCGTTCAGCCCGGACAGGTCGTTTTCAAACGGGGTGCCCGCCACCGTCACCCGGCCGCGGCCCTTGAATTCATACGCGGCGCCGAGGCGCGCGTAGGGAGTGATCAACAGGCCGGGTTTCCATTGATACTCCTCCCAGAGGCGCACGCCGGCGCGGGCGTCGAAGGAGCTCACGCTGTCCACGACGAATGTCCGGCCAAACTTATCCGTCACGTCGTCGATGCTGTGCCCTTGCCAAGACAACTGGACCTGCGGCTCCACCCTCCAGCGAGAGTCCACCTCGAAGACGCGCCCGGCCTCGATGGATGCGGCCCAACTGTCACCCTCCATCACGAAGGCCGGGGTGCGGAGCATGCTCACCGTGTAATCTTCCCGGCCCATGCGGAACAACCCGTTGGCGAACCACGCGCCGACTTTGTAGGCCGCATAACCGCCGAAACCGTGCGATTCCGTCTCCGTCGAGGAGTCCGCAAAGGGCAGGGTCATGTCCGTGCGGGCATAATCATAAAACAACCCCAAGGTCAGGCGTCCGGCCCCGCCAAGCGCGAGGCTCCAGTCACCGCCGACTTGCACGCCCGCGGTGTGCGATTCCGTCCCCTCATAGGCGGTGTCCGAGATGTTGTCCTCGCGATAGAGCCCGTTCAGCCACAATTCAAACCGGTGCGGGACATTGAGCGAGCGCGTGGCCGTGAATCGTTTGCCGAGGGACTCCATCGAGGCTTTTCCGATGAAAAGCGCGGAGGCGTCCACCCCCAAGACCGCCGGCACATCCGGGGCGATTTCATTGGCAACCAGCGACCATGTGCCGCCGTTGTTGCGCAGGCTCATCTCGTAAATCCCGCTCATGTAGGGCTGGTCCAGCTCAAAGGCATCCTCCGAGGAGCCGCCCTGCGCAACCACCAGCTCATCGGCGCTGGCGGCGGCAGTCTGGCCGATGGCCCCGGTGCCGGCCAGCTTGATGGTCGTGCGGCCCGATGCACTTCCGCTGATCACCAGTTTGTCCGCGTCGATGACAGTGCCCTGCTCCCAAGTCACGGCGAGGGTCAGGCTGGCGTCGTTTTCCCCGAAGTAATCGCCATGGAGCGTCAGTGTGCCGGGGCCGGCCTGGCCGGCGGCCTTCCCCACGTAAAGCGCGCCCCGGTTGAGGAACCGGGTGGCGCCGCCGCCGATGGTGCCGGTGCCGCGCAGCGAACCGGCGGAGCCGATGTTGAAGGCGGTGGTGGTGGCAATCGGGTTTCCGCCGCCGATGGTCACCGCGCCGCCGTCTATATTGAATTCTCCAGCCTCGATGCGCCCGGCGAGCACCAGCCCGCCCGGGCCGCTTTTGAACACCTTGCCGCCGCCCGTGACCGTGCCGGAATATTCGCTGGACACGGCCTGCTGGTCGAAGACCAGCGAAGCGTTGTTGGTGATGCGCCCTTGCAGGCTGGTCGTGCTGCCCGCCAGCGTGCCGCCGGCGATCACGGTGCCGCCGGTGTAATCATTGGAGCCGGCGAGCACCAGCGTGCCGTCGCCGGTTTTTGTCAGCGAATGGCTGCCCGAAATCACGCCCGCCCAAGTCGCAATCCCGGCGGCATCGGAAACACCGATCACTCCGTCGGCGCGCAGGTCGATCGCGCGGCTGGACGAGAAGGCCGCCGACGCGATTTCCAGAGCCGCGCCACCCGCGCCCGCAAAAATAATTTCGCGATTCAAAGCCGCCAGGCCCAGTTGCGCGTCGTCCATGACACGCAGAGTGCCGCTGAGAATCCTCGTGTAGCCCGCGTAATAATTGCTGCCCGTCATAACTGCCACGCCCGCGCCGGCGGCGACCTCCACGAACAGGCCCTGTTTGTCCACGTCGGTGGCGTGGCCGATGCCGAAGCCGATGGCACCATTGCCCAGAACGATTTTGTCGTTGCCGCCGATCACGCGGCCGGCCTCGCCGGTGATGGTGAGCTGCGCCCAGTCGTTCGCGGTGGAGCCCGATGTGTCGAAGGCGGGAGAGTCGGACAAATCGAGCCAGCCTCCGTTGAGGTCGAAGAGGTGGACGACTCCGGCACTCGCGGCACCGGGAATCCCCGCGAGTTTGACCAGCCCGTCGTCAATTCGCGTGGCCGCATGGCCCAGCGCCGCGGTGCCGGAATAGACCAGCATGCCCGCGCCCGTCTTTGCGAGAGTGCCGCTGCCGCCGAGCGCGCCCGCCAGCGTCAGAGACGGCGCGTCCACGGCCACGGTCGCGACCGCGCCGGCGTCGATGGTGATGGTGTTGTCCAGCGTCATGGCGACGGAGCCGCCGGACGCAAGCGCCGCGCTGGCGGCAAACGCGATGGTCGTGCCCGTGGTGCCGATTTGGTCGGCCCGGCTGAACGCCAGCGTGCCGCCCGACATCACGATGCCGCCCTTGAACTGGTTCGCCGCGTTGTCCAGCGTGAGCAGCCCCGCACCGCTTTTCCTGAGCTGCCCTTTGGCATCGGTTATTTCGGACACGCCCGGCTCCCGCACGGAGTCTTTGTCGGCCACGATGCCGACGCCGGTGAACCGGAGCGCGGCGGAGCCGCCGACCTCCAAGTCGGAGACCGTCACCGTGGTGCCCACGAGGTTGAGCGCCAGATTGGCGCCGCTCCCGGTAAACACCACCGTGTCGCCAGCGGCAAACTTGGTGTCGCCGGTGCTCGACCAGTTGTTGTTGGCGGTGTCCCACACCGTGTTGCTCGCGCCGGTGCCGGTCCACGTCACCCGCAGCGACGCGCCCGCGCTGTAATTCACTTTGAGCGTGCCGGCGTCTTCAAACGCATTGGCGGACGACCGGGAGCCCTCTATCAGCGGATTGCCGTCGATCGTAATCGCCACGGTGGCGGAGGCCATCAGCCCGCCGATGTTGCCCAGCGTGTAGGTGCCCGGGTTAAAGCCTTGCAGGTCGATAGTGTTTGAGCCGCTGGCCGCCACCGAGCCCGCATCAAGCCGGGTGTTGGTGCCGTTAAACACCAGCTCCGCGTTCGCGACGGTCAACGCGCCGCCGATTTCCAGCGTGCCGCCGACCTGCAAGACCGAGCCTCCCAGCAGCGACACGCCACCGGTCGCCGTTCCCGCGCCGCCGAACACCGCGCCATTCGCCACCGTGACCGCGCCGCCCAGTTGCGCGCCGGGCGCGAGCAGCAGGCTGCCCGCGTTGACGCGGAGCGCGCCGGTGTAGGCGGTGTTGTTGCCCGAGAGCGTCAGTGCGCCGCTGCCGGTCTTGACGAAGGTTCCGCTCGTCGCCGCCGGTGCCAGCGCCAGCACGCCCGAATAGCCGACGGCGTGGTTCTGCGTGTCGAACGCCGCGGTCTTGCCGTCGGCGATGGTGATGCCCGTGGCGAATCCCGTGATGTCCGCGCTGGCGCGCAGGGTGGCGCCGTCCGTGAACAAGATCCCCGCGCCCGCCCCCGTGGCGAGCTGGTTCGCCTTGTTGAAGACGAGCACGCCGCCGCCCAGCTCGATGCCGGCTTTGAACAAATTGGCCGTGTTGGAAAACACCAGCGTGCCGGCGCCGGTCTTGACCAGCTTGCCGGTGGTGCCGGTGAGCGTCGCGCCCGCCTCGGCGCTGGCGGCATCGGTGGTGATCGTGCCGCCCGCAAAGGTCAGCGTGCCGGCGGTGACGGCGACCTCGATGCCGGAGGCCGTCACGCCCGCGGGCGCCACCGTAACGCTGCCGGTGGCGGTGGCGCCGAAGCGCGCGCTGTCACCGTTGCGGAAATACAGTTCCGGGTTCGTCGCGGCGCTGTCCGTCCAGTTCGCGGACTCGGCCGGCGACGACTGCCACGTCAGGGTGCCCGTCGCGCCCGTCCATTCCATGTCGAGACTGGACGTGACATTGTTCAGCACGAGGCTGTTCCCGGAGAGGAGCAAACTGGCGGTGTTGCGCGCGTTAAGCTCCCCGCCGTTGGCGTCGCGCACAGCCAGCGAGGCGAGATCGCCCGCAGACAGCCCCGCATCCGTCCAGGTCATCACGGTGAACGAGCCCGTCGCCACTGTCCCCAGCCTGATCGTGCCGGTGCCCAGCAGGCTGACGCCTGCCGCGTCCACCCGGTCGGACTGGTTGCCCGTGTATAAATCGTAGCGCAGCACCGCACCTGCATCCAGTGCGAGCGTGTTGGTGAGCGTGAGCGTCCCCGCGGCGGGGCCGGCGAGAGCGCCCACGGTGATTTCGCCCGCGTTCAACTGTGACGCGCCGACGAGCGACAGTGTGCCGGTTCCCGCGAGCTTGAGCCCGGCGCCCGCGCTCACCATGCCGCCGCCGGCTGCCTCGATCACCAGCGCGCCGCCGTCGAGCACCGTGAGGCCGACGCCGTTGGCCAAGGTCGCATCCTTGGTCTGGATTTTCCCATTTCCCTCCAGGCGGCCCGCGTTGAGGGTGAAGGAACCGGTGCCGCTTTTTCCGTAAACCGCGCCACCCGTCAGTCGCATCACGCCGGCCTCGACCGTGGTGTCCAAGGTGACGTCGGAAGCGTGGGTGCCGAAAGAGAGGATGCCGTCGCCGGTTTTGCGGAGTGTCACCGCGGCGGTCGCCGATCCAGTGAGGGGATCGTCAAACACCACACTCCGCCCCTCGTCGGCGTGGATGTCGAGGGAGCCGGTGTTTTCAAAATAAATCGCGCTGGCCGTCCCGCCCGACGCCACGAAGCCGCCGGCTGTCCCGGCGAGGGCCGCACCGGCCTTGTTGTCGCGGAAGACAATGTCGCCGGTGGCCGCCGTCAGGGACAGCTTCGCCCCGGTTTTCGCATAGATGGCGCCGCCGTCGCCGCCCGCCGCGTTGTTGGTGAAGAGCGCCCCGTCCCGGATATCCAGAAAAGTGTCGGCACCGTTCAGGTGAATCGCACCGCCCGTGGCGCCGGCGATGTTGCCGGCAAAGCTGCCCGAGCCGTTCAAAGTGATGTTGGCGCCCGAGGCGTTGGAGTATACCGCGCCGCCCGCCGCGCCCGCCTGGTTGTTGGAAAAAGCATAACTCCCGGTTATCCGCAGCGTCCCCGTGTTGTTTATCCCGCCCGCATTCCCCGAGACCGCCGTGTTGTCCGTGAACTTTAACAGTCCCCCGGTGAAATCCACCACGACCGCGGTGAGGCCCCCGGCATTCGTGGCGGCAGTGTTGCTGGAAAAGAGCACGGTCGTCGCGCCGGGGTTATGCGTCCCGGAAAACAAAATCGTGCCCACGGGGGCGGCCATTCCGCCGCTATGGCCGTTTTTGGCCTGATTTCCTGCAACGGTGACGTCGCCGGCAAACTCAACCGGCACGCGGATGTCATAAAAAGCCGCGCCGCCGCCGTTGGTGTATGCGGTATTGTTTATAAAAGTCGTGTTGCGCATGAATTTCGCCGTGGTCGTCGGCGAACTGGCACTGTAGCGCACTGACAGCGCGCCTCCCTGGGCGCCGTTCATGGTGTTGCTCAAGAAAAGCACGTCGTTTTGGAACAGCAGGGTGCCGGAATAGGTGTTGGGATAATAATATAGCGCTCCGCCGTGGTCGGAGCTGTTGGCGGGACGGCCTGCTGAGTTTCCCTGAAAGATCGTCGTGCCGGTGAAAACCAGCATGGCGGGGTTTGCATTCACCGCCCCGGACACCCCGCCGGAAACATTGTTCAAAAAGACGACATCGCCTTCGATAATCAGGGCGTTGTTCGCATTGGCCCCCGTCGCATTCAGTGCTCCTCCGCCCGATCCCGACCCGCTGGAGAGAATGACGCGGTCAAGGTGCAGCGTCTGGGTGCCGGTCGCCGGCAGGGCGGTCGAAAAAATGCGGGCGCCGCCCGTCATGTCCAACCGCGCCCACTGTCCGGGCAGGTCGTCAAAAGGCCGGAAGGTGAGGTCCTTGCCCCCCAAGGCGGTGAACGCGCCGCCGATACTCACATAGTCGCTCACGGTGAGGGTCCGTCCGTTGTCGAGTTGCAGCGTGGCGTCATCCCCGGTGAGCCGCACGGTGCCGCCGGCGACGAGGGCGCCGGTGGCGGGGTTCGTGCTGCCGGTCCCGAAGATGATTTCCTGGGCGCGCAGCGGAAGGGAGTGGTTTGCCAGCGCGAGCAAGATGCCCGGCAGGGCGGCAC
The DNA here is from genome assembly GCF_038725785.1 of Termitidicoccus mucosus. Classification (GTDB taxonomy): domain Bacteria; phylum Verrucomicrobiota; class Verrucomicrobiia; order Opitutales; family Opitutaceae; genus Termitidicoccus; species Termitidicoccus mucosus. The sequence goes on along the minus strand of NZ_CP109796.1, from coordinate 5,080,530 downwards.
GGCGGAGGATTTGTGTGATGACTGTTTTCATGGCGGGAGGGAGGAGGTGCGGTGACGGGGTTTTATATTAAAAAGTCACGCTGGTGTTCAGGGACCAGCTCCGAGGGTCGGCGTAGGAGGCGGAGGCGGCGGAGAGCTGGCGGATGGTGATGTGGTTGAGGGCGTTGTTTATATTCAGGGTGAGGTTCCACTGGGTGCGGCCGGCCTTGAAGGCGTAGCCGGCCATCAGGTTCACCAAGGTGCCGCCGGTGCCGCGGACGGGGTTTTTGTCGCCGTCGTAATATAAAATCACACCGCTTCTGTAATTGAGGCCACCGCCGAGCGAGAGGCCCTTCAGCCGGCCGTGCCTGAAGGCGTAGCGCGTGAACATGTTGGCGGTATGGCGGCTGACGCGGAGCGATTTCGAGCCGGGAACCTGGCCCTTTAGGAATTCCTTCAGGTTGTCAATGCGATCGCCAATGGAGTTCGCGATCGCGGGGTCGGACGCGGCCATCGCCTCCCATTGCGGCATGTTTCTTTCTATATAAGCGCGCGTGAGCACGGCGGTCTCGGAGGTCTCGTTGTCCGCCAGCCCGTAGCTGGCGCGGAACGCCCACCCACGGGTGAGGTTGAGGTGGACGGCGGCCTCGAAGCCGCGCCCGCGGACGCTTTCCATCTCGCGGCGGTCGTTGTCCTCGCCCGGAAGGTCGTTGTTTATCCAGCCCGGATGCAGCGTGTTGATGACGGTGTCGTTCCAGATGGCGTTGATTTGGGTGAGCGGATTTATATTAAAGGAGGTGAACGAGATGACATTGTTTTCCTGGGTGATGTCGTAGAGGCAGGCGGAGATGGAGAGGCGGTCGTTGAGCGCACTGTAGCGGATGCCGACCTCCTTGCCGGTGCCGAGGCGGGGCGGCGGGTTGTTGCCGTCAATAAGAAACACGGGCTGGCTGGCTGGGCGGTAGGATTGCGAATAATTAAAGGTGAACGAGAGCGGTTTCCACCAGTTGTATATGATGCCGGCCATGACGGAGGTATTGTTGACATCGAGGGTCGTGCGCTCCGGGGAGGCGGGGTCGTAGGCGTAGATGCGCGTGACCTCGTCGAGCAGCGCCTCGTGGGTTTTGTTTTTCGCATAATCGCGGCGGACGCCGAGGGTGGAGCGGATGATGCCGCCGAAGTATTCGCCGGAGGCGGAGAGCTGGCCGTAGGACATGAAGGTTTTCGTCGCGTCCATATTCACGGTCGGGGCGAAGTAGGAGACGACGCCGGTGCCGTCGGGGTCGTCAATCAGTCCGTCGAAGCGGAGGGCGCCGGGGGCGCGCGCGTCGGAAACATAAATGCGGCGGTAGAGGTATTTGCTGGTGATGGTATGGTTGGCGAGGGCGGCGGGGTTGTCCCAGATTTCGGCGGAAGTCCAGCGGTCGGAGGATTCGGAGCGGGCGCCGATGCCGAGGTGAAAGCGTTGTTTTGTCCACGAGAGCCGGTCCCAATCATAAACGAGCGCGGCGCGGTAGCTGTGGCCGGCGAATTTTGTCCAGCTTTTCTGCCAGCGGTAGTCCGCGTAGGTGTCGCCGAAGTGGGGGTTCGGGGTGATGTTGTCGGGGAGGAGCGGGTTTGGATCGCGGTGGAGGTAGTTGATACCGTTGGGGAGCAAGCCGTTTCGGGTGTAGGTTTGGTAATTATAGGCCAGCTCGAAGGTGAGGTCGTGGGTAAAACGGTGCTCGAACCAGGCGGTGACGGTCCAGTATTCGCGATTGTTATAGGTATCGGGGCCGGTGAGTTGCAGGTCGCGCGGGTAGATGGATTCGTCGATGAGCGGCTTGGAGTTGTTGCCGGAGGGGAGGTTGGTCTGGCCCATGCCGTTCCAGTCGCGCAACTGTTTGGCCGCGTTGTCATAGATATACCAATAGCCGGGAGTGGCGGCGTTTGTGCCCATGCGGTTGGTGCCGTAGGCGGAGCCGCCGGCGGAATAGCGGGTGTGCGCGGGCGAGCCGGCGGCCTCCCAGACGGAGTATTGCTCGCGGGGGAGCGAGAAGCCGGGGTGGGAGTCGAGTTTTCCGTATTCGCCGGAGAAGCGGAGCTGCGTCATGCGGCTTAGCTTGAAGGTGGTCGAGAGGAGGGCGCTCTTGCGGGTGTCGCCCACCCAGTCCTTCCAGCTTTCCTTTTCGTCATAGACCGCGTTCAGGCGGATGGCCCAGTTTTTGGTGACGGCGCGGTTCCAGTCGAGCGTGCCGCGGTAGCGGCCCCACGAGCCGACGCGCGCGCCGAGGGTGGTGCGGTTTTTCCAATGCGCGCGCTTGGTGTTTATGTTCATCACGCCGCCCGGCTCGGCGTCGCCAGCGAGGACGGCGTTCGGCCCGCGCATGAAGTCGAGGCGCTCGTAGCTGTAGCCGTCGGCGGGCAGTTGCCAGATGAAAAAGTCGCGCGTCTGCCAGGCGGTGCGGAAGCCGCGGAAGCTGAAGCTGCGCAGGTCGGGGCCGCTGGTGGCGTCGCCGTCGTTGGGACTGAATTCGCCGCCGAGGGCATAGCGGGAGGCCTCATAGATGTCGGTGGCGCCGATGTCCTCCAGAAATTCCTTCGTGAGCACGTCAACGGACATGGGGATGTTCTTGAGGTCCTCGCCGGTGCCGGTGCCGGCGAGGGTGGTGGAGGCGTGGTAGCCGACGTCGCGGCTGTCGGTGACCTCGAAAACGGAGAGGGTGACGATTTCGTCGTCGGAGGGCGAAGGGGACTGAGGGGCGGGCGTCTCCTGCCCCGCCAGCGGCGGGAGCGCCGCCAGCAGCAGGGCCAGCGCGGACGGCACGGGAATTTTCACCGCTCCCCGGCGGTTCGGGGGGACGGTCGGATTTGGATTGCGGGGCTGTTTTTTCATGGTGACGGCTTAATTAAAGTTTAACGGCTGTTTTTATTTTGCGGTCCGCTTGATGCGGACGCTGCCAACCGTGACCGCGTAGGGGACGGCGCCGGTCATGTCACCGGGGTTTTGCACGCCAAAGCTGATTTTGTCGTCATCCCGAAACGAGGGCTCCTCGCCGGCGGGCCATTGCCCCTTGAATTTTTCGCAGCTGCCATCCGCGCCCGAAACAGTCTCAAGCTCCCAGCCGCTCGCGTCGAACCGCCAGGTGAGCGCGGAGGGCGGGGCTTGCACGGCATGGGAATCCTGTTTGCGGGCCTTGTCCTTGCGCCGTCCCACCGCGACGTCTGTCTTGGCGGTGCCGGTGGTGATTTGCACATAGACGCACCGCGTGGCGTTGCGCGGGGTCAGGTTGATGTTTTGCGCGGCTGCGCCCAAGGAGGCAAAGAACACCACAGGTTTGCCGGCGGCGGGCGGCGGCCATTCGAGGCCGGTGAGGATCACTTCCAACGGCGGGGCGCCCTCCCCTTTTTGCGGCACTGTGGACTCGACGACTTTTTGCAGCGGAGCGACGAGGCTGGCGCAGCTGAAATTCGCAGGGGAGGACATTTCAAACCGGACCTGCGTGGCGGAACGAAGCACCTTCCCGTTCCGGGACGAGGCCGGCTTCCACGACGGATTGCCCAATCCGCCATCGGCGGCGGCGCCGGACGCCGGGAGCATAAACCCGACAAGCGCGCCGAGCAGAACGAGAGTGGTGGATGTTTTTTTCATGATGGCTGGATTTATATAAATGGATGGGATGTTTTTTATTTTTGCCGGGATCAGCGCTTAAAATTTCCTGCGTTTCCCGAGGCAAAGGAGCATCGCCAGCGCGGCGGCGAACCACGCGGAGGGCGCGCCGCCACCGCCGCCGGCGCTGGTGGAGCCGCCGCCCTCACCCGGCGGAACCGGGGACGGAACGGAACCGTCGCGGACGGGGAGCGTGGTCACGTTGTCATGCTCATCGACCACGCGGAGGGCGCGGTTGCCGGTGTCGGCCACGTAGAGCTTGCCATTTTCGCCCAGCGCCAGCGCGGCAGGATGGTCGAACCACGCACTTTCGCCTTGGCCGTCCTTGAGTCCTGCGAGGCCGGGCACGGTGTCCGTGCCCGGCAGGCCGGCGACGGTCGTCACCGTGCCGCCGGCGATGAGGCGGATGGTGGAGTTGCCCGTGTCGGCCACGTAAATCTCCCCGGTGCCGTCCACCAGCAGACCGCGCGGCGAGCGGAAGCGAGCGGCGGTGCCGGTGGCGTCCGCGCTGCCTTCCTGTCCCAGAGCGCCGGCCAGCGTGGTGACTTCGCCGGTCGCGGCGATGATTTTGCGAATGGCGTGGTTGCCGGTGTCGGCCACGTAGAGCACGGTGTCGGCGCCGGTGCCGGTGGCGGCGATGCCGACGGGCGAGCGGAAACGCGCATTCGTACCGGTGCCGTCGAGCGCGCCCTCCTGTCTGGGGCCTCCGGCCAAGGTTGTGACCAATGGGCCTGCCGCGCCCACGGGATCGGAGCCGCTCGGAAGGCCGGGGGCGATTTTGCGAATGACGTGGTTGCCCGTGTCGGCCACGTAAAGCACGATGTCCGTGCCGGAGCCGGTGGCGGCGGCGACGATGCCGCCGGGATGATCGAAGCGCGCGCCGGTCCCCCTGCCGTCGGCATGGGTGCCCGAGCCGGCCAGACCGGCCAGCGTGATGACACGCGCATCGGGCGAGATGGCGCGGATGGTGGAGTTGCCAGTGTCGGCCACGTAAAGGTTGCCGCCACGCACGGCCAACGCGCCGGGCGCATTAAAAAGCGCGGCGGCGCCCACGCCGTCCAGCTTGCCGGACGAGCCCGACACGCCGGCAAACACGCGGGCATAGTTGTCAGGCGTGATGACTTGGATGATGTGTTGCGCGGCGTCGGCCACGTAGAGGTTGTTGTCGCGGTCAACCGCGACGGCGGCGACTTCGCCGAAGAGACTGCCAGCCGCGGCGGGGCGGACGACCACGATGACTTCATCGCTGGTGGTGCTGCCCGTCTGGTTGGACACGACGACGTCGTAGAAGCCGGCGTCGGTCAGGGCGCCCGGCAGCATGAGTGTGGGGCCGGTCTCGCCGGGAATGGGCACGCCGTCCTTCCGCCATTGGTAGGTGACATCCGCGCCGATTTCCAGTGTGGTGACGGAAAGCGTCGCTGGCGCGCCCTCGTCCACCGCGGCGCCGACGGGTTGCCCGATGAGCGCGGGTCCCGTGGGCGCGGAGGATGCGGCGACAAGCAGGCGAGGCCCGTGTATCCCGCCGGTCGCGCCCTCGCGGGTGACGATGCGGATGCCGCCCAGCTGCGTGTCGCCGGGAATGTGATTGGGCTGATTGGGAAACACCGGCGCGATGTCGGGGTCGAGGGTCCACTCCATGCGGTGATCCTGCACGATGAGAAATGAGGCATAACCGTCGTCCTGACGGCGCACAAAGTCGGTCACGTTTACCAGCGTCTCGGCCAGTGTGTCCGTGGTCGCGACCAACTGGCCGAGGATGGAGGCCGGGCCGCCCTCCTGATTGATGACGACGTTGTTGGCGATTTTGTTGCCGGCAGGCACGCCCTGCTTCAGCGCGGAGGTGAGCGAGGCCCACGTCACGGTGGCTTCATCCCAGTTGTCGTCGTCGAGGCCGTAAACATGTGCCTGGATGCGGGCGGTACCGCCGGTGGCGGCGGCGAAAAGGTCGAGCAGCACGACCTGCATGTCGGCCGGGGCGATGGCGGGCACGCGGAATTTCAGCAGCGCAACGCGACGCCCGTCGGCGGTCAGCCCGTCGCTGCGCGCCACCACGACCGCACCGCCGCCGCCGGGCGTGTTCTTCGCGGCGCCGTCGGCGAGCTGCGTGTCGGCGATGGCGGGGACGACGAGCGTGGTCGTGCCTCCGGGCATGGGCGCCTGGGGGCGCGTGGAAATGGAAACGAGCGCGACCGATTGCGGGCGCAGCGTGAGTTCACCGATGCCGCCTGCGGTCACCGTCGCGCGGGCAACCACGCCGCCGTTGCTGCGATCGCTGACTTCCTCGATAATGAAGAGGTTGCCCTCGGGCAGGCCGAACGCGGAAAGGTCGAGATTGAGCGAATGTTCCTCGGCGGCCCGGTTGGAGGCGAAGACATGGACCATGCCCGCCGAGTCGTCGCGGGTGACGAGCAGGTGGAGGTCGGCGGGCAGCGGGTCGCCAGTGCAGACGAAGCGCGGGAGCGCGCCTTGGGCGGCCTTGAGGAAGAGACGGTAAACCTCGGCGACCTGCGTGGCGCCGCCGTAGTTATAGCCGCCAGCGGCGTCGCTCACATAGTGCGTGCCGTTTTTCCGCACGGGATACACGGGATTGGTGACGGTGTCATCGACCTGGATGGTCTGGCCAAAGAGAAAAAGATAGAGCTGCCTCGCGTCCGCGCGGGTGAGCGCGACGAGGGTGCCGCCGAACGAGGAGTAGTGCTTCGGCTGGTCGGCCGTCTCGGTGTTCCTGCGGGAAGTCGCGATATCGGTGGTGTTGAATTCGGTCAGCCCGATGCCATAGGGTGTCTCTCCGTCCGTAAGCGGCGTGATGAGATCGCGTATGCCGGCGATGAGTTGCGCATAGTTGACCTCCGGGTCCAGACCATAGCGCTGATGGTTGAAAAAATGGAAATTGCGCCAGTTGGGATCGATGGTGCCGTCGAAACGCTTGTGCCGGTCGTTCACCGCGTTCACGGCCCAGACCTTGGGGGAGACGGGGGAGTTGGGCGAGGGGAAGTTCGGCTCCCAATCGTAAGGGCTGGTGCAGTGGGGCGCGAAAATCTCGGGCTTGAGATTTTTTCCGTAGCGGGTGTTGACGTCGGCAATCGCGCCTTGGATGGCGTCGGAGGCAATCAGAAGGAGCCGGTGCCACTGCTCGTAGGTGGGGGTGTCGCCGATATTGGGCTCATTATACATGCTATACCGGACAACGTCGAAGTCGCGGCTCATCAAAAATGCATGGGTGTAATAATACCGCCAGACCAGCCATTTGGCGGCCCAGTCGTCGTCGTTTGCGATCTCGAACCCGCTCCCGCCGGCCGTCATCTGGACGAGAATATCCACGCCCTGCCGGCGAAGTTCGGTGAACAGCGGCGTTGTATAAAACCTCTGCCCGCTGACGGCTTGGAGAGTGCTCTCAAACCGGGTCATGAACCACGGCCAGTCGATGAAGCTGTTGTCGAGCGGCTGGTCCGGGTTCTCGGCGTTGGCGCGCAACGCAGCGCGGCGCTGCATGAACTTCTCAAAAGTGTCCGTGTCCACGCCGGCCTTGGCGGTGGCCAGGTCCACGTAGGGATGCACGACATCCGTCAGGGACGGCCCGCGCAGCACGCGCGCGGCCTTCGCCCCGGTGTAGCGCCACCAGTCGGGGGCGTTGGTGCCGGGCAGGAAGTGGCTCGCATTGTAACCGAGCACGGCGGGCGTGACGCCCTCCTGCGTCGGAGTCACGGCGACATTGAGCGGAGCGGAGCGCGCGCCGGGCGCGACGAACAACAGGCCGGCTGCCGCCAGCACAATGCGGATGGAGTTTTTGCGGGTAATCATGGCGGGGAGGATGGCTGCAGAGGGATAAATTGAGCGAAATTGGTTACACGTGTAAATTTCTAAAAACATCCTGCTGCCGCCGGGAGGCATGGCTGGATGCCGGATGAAATTCGGGAACGAAAATTTTTTTTGGAGAAGGGCGCGGGGTGTCGGTAATTCTGAGGAATCGATTTTTAGTTACTCGTGTAACATGTCGCCAATCCATGTCAACCGATTTTCATTATTTCCTCCGAATCGAGGCCCGCGATTGACGCCCCGGCACCGAATTCGTTTGCTGGAATGAACCTGCATGAAAACATCCGCCAAAACCCAGAGCATTCGCACGGCACGCACGCCGGTCACCATGGCGGAAATCGCAGCGGCATGCGGCGTCTCCCGCGCGGCGGTTTCCTATGTGCTGAACCGTGTCCCCAAGGCCAAGGGGCTCCAGCCCGAAACAGTCGCGCGCATTGAGCAGACGGCGCGTGAACTTGGCTATCGCCCGAATGACGCCGCGAGAGCCATCAAAACCGGGCGCACCCGCACGCTTGCCGTGTTTACGCCCCCGCTGCGTTTTGAATCCAATATCCTCGTGGTCCACGGCATAGCCCTTGCCGCCGTCGAGCTGGGCTATCAGGTGAAATACATGCCTGTCACCGCGGACAAGGCTGCGGCGAAGGCCTTGATCGATGTGTGCTCCGGGCGATTGATTGGCGGAGCCATCTGCCTGAATCTTCCCCGTCCGTTGCTTGCCGAGCTTGACAAACTCTCTCATCAGACAGGCCTCATCCTCGCCCAGGTGGGTGACGGCTTCTCCGATCTGGGCGATTTTGTTGTCGCCGCCGATCATATGACCGGCGCGAAAGAGGTGATCAATCACCTCGTGGGACTCGGCCACAGCCGGATCGCCCTGCTGCTGAATGATTCCGTATATTCGTCCTCCGTCATGCGTCTGGAAGGTTTCGAGGCCGCCTTGAATACCCACGGGATTAAAATCCCGGCATCGCGGCGCAAATCGACCTACTTTGATCCCGACATCGTCCGAAAGGAAACCCTTGCCCTGCTGCGGCACAAACAACGGCCCACGGCCATCGTATGCGACACCGACCCGGTGGCGTTGAGTGTCCTGCATACCATTCAGTCCACCGGTCTGCGCGTGCCCGAGGATGTTTCCGTCACAGGATATGTTAATCTTGCATTCTGCGAATTCACGCAGCCCCGGCTTACCTCGGTGGAAATACAATCGGAAGCATTGGGAAGGCAGGCGGCGGTCGAACTGATCGCCCGGTTGGAAAATCAACCCTCGCCCAAAACCTCTTCCCTCCTGCCGCGCCTGATTGCCAGAGGCTCGTCCGGCCCGGCTGCGTCAGTTGCCTGATATTCGATGCGTCCCGCAGCATGCGGGCGATATTATAGTATTTTCTCTCCACCTTGGCCAAAATGACAGGGCGAGGCGTCCTCGCCGAGCCGCGGCTCAGCTATATATTCTTACTTTTGCCCATAGGGACGCGCCCGGCCTGTGGCAGGCGCTTTCTCTTCGGCCCGCAAGCGATGGATTTCGCATCCGGCAAGAAGAAAGGCGCCGTGGGCGTAGTCCGCGAAATCCTCCGCATTCACCGGCCCGGGAGCCATCGCCACGAGTTGCGCGTAGCCGAGGTGTCCGTCGTCGGCGACATGCGACACAAGGCTCTCCCATGCTTTTTCGGCAGCGGGTTGGAAGACCGCCCGATCCAGCCAGCCCCGGTTCACGCCGGCGGCGAATGCATAGCAAAACAAGGCCGTGCTGCTCGTCTCGGGCACGGGAAACCATGCCGGTTCCGTCAGCGCGGGACACCAGTGTCCGGCGGGTTGCTGGCAGGCCGCCACGCGCGCGGCCAGCCCCTGGAATAATTTTATATAACGCGGACGCGCCGGATCGTTTTCCGGAATATACTCCAGGATGCGGACAAGCCCGGCCAGCACCCAGCCGTTGCCCCGCGCCCAAAAGAGCTTGCCACCGGACGGCGTTTTTCTCCGCGCGGGAAATTGGGATTCATCGCGGAAAAACAATCCCTCCTCCTTGTCGCGGAGAAACTCGACCGTATCCCAATATAAAACGTGCATAAGCTCCCGGTAGCGCGGTTCACCGCTGATCTCGGACATCCGCGCGAGAATGGGGGGCGCCATGTAAAGGGCATCGCACCACCACCAGAGATTACGCCCGGTGAAAGCGCGGCGGGCATCTTTCCAGCGTGGATTCACGAGCTCTTCGCGGAGTATTTCCGCGCGGCCAAAATAATCCTCCAGCTTGGTCCTGATATCGGCAATGCGCTCCGGCCGCCGGTCAAGGGAATAGAGTTCGAGGAAGGTTTGCGCGCTGCAAATGCCGTCAGCGTGCAGATTATGGCTGGAGACTTTCCATTTGGCGGACTCGGCCCAGGCGATTGCCTGGTTCAGATAGCGGGGATCCTTTGTCATCTCATAAAGTGCGGTGATGCCCATGAAAAACGTGCCGCTTTTCCAATTGGCGCGTATTTTCCCATCGTAGTCGCGCATCTGGAACGCGGTGACTTTTTCGAGAAGTTGCCGGATGCTCTGTGATCCCAATCCGGCAACGGCGGCAGTCTTTCCGCCGGGCGCGGTGGCGGTGTCACTGGCGGAATAACCGGCCAGATAGCGATTCCATGCGGCGGCATCGGGGATGCGCCCGGCGCGCGTCCATGCAAAGCCCGCGTGATATGAAACCCGCCCGGAGTCATCGGTTTCAGCCAATGCAATGGCGTGGCCGGAATCGCGCCTAGCCTCGCTGATTTCAAACATGCGAATGATCCGCGACGGTGCAATGACAACGCCGGTGCCGACGCTCGCGCCGTCAATCGTCTCCCAGCAACCCATCCAGCCCGCGGCGGGATCAAGCGTGGCGCTCGCCTTGCCGTCATGCGTGGTCACGCCGATGGCAATTTCCTGGCCTCGCAAAGGTTTTCCCGCCTCGCTGAAATCCGCGTCCACACGGAAAAGCTGGCTGCCGGCTTGAATTGTGATGGTTTTGGCCTCGTCGATCTTTCGCCCGTCAAGGTCGTAACTATAATAAAGTTTGAACACGGTCTTGTCCGGCTCGCTCGAAACCATCTCCCAACGATCATATACATCGGAAAGCACCATGCGTCCTTCGTGCCAGAGGGCGAGTCCGCCGCAGCCGCGCGACGAACCGACGTGATAGGGATCATAGCCTTCGCCATGGTCCTTATGGTAGGTTTTGCCCCGTCTGGCCTCGCCATACCATTTGTCGATGACAGGATAATTGACACGTTTGAACCAGCAGTCGATGCCGCTGTCCTCGGCGCCATTTTTCAAAGGAGGGCCATAGGCGCGAAACGCCACCATGTCGTTCTCCCACGCGAAATCACCTTTGCGCTCCGGCACATAACGCGCGAAAGTCCGCGCGAGAGGCGGGGGAGCGGCGGGCTTGACTGCGGTGGAAATCGCGCCTCCTGCCGCCGTGGCGGTGCGGGAGGAGCGTTCGGGACGCACCACGAGACGCGGTGTCTGTCCCGGCGCGAAATCGGCGGACGCTTCGCGCGCCCAGCCATTGTGGAAGGGGTATCGCGTCTCGCCGACACGCACCGACCCGCCGGGGGCCGCGAATACTTGCGTGTCACCATCGAGCGAGACCGAGACGGCTTGCTTTTCGAGGCGGATGGCAGGCTGTCGCGCGCCATCATCGGCCAGCACGGGCCACACATAACGCAGCGGACCGTTGTAGCCGTCAACCGCGCCGCTGATTTCAATAGTATCGGGGGTGATTTTATAACTTTCCACCACCCGCTTGACCCCGCCGAAGTCGCCTTCATATATGATTTTGAAACGCACCTCACCGGGCGTGGCGGCCTGCTCCTCGACCTCGACCTTCTTGACGTGATCGCGATGATAGTTAGCGAGCGCGTCCCATTTATCCCCGGCGTCGGCTTTCCACGAAAGGCCGATGGCAATGGCCTTGCGCGGGCCGGCGGGATACCGGGGCCGGTCGCTTTTGCGATTCACGCTGTCGCTCGGTCCGAGCTGCGGATTGAAATTCACGTAGTGGACGCGGTTGAGCCCGAGCACGTCGTAATGAGGGTCTGGCGCCGTGTTGATTTGCAAATACGTGCCTCCGGAGTTGGCAATAATTTGAGGAAACTCGGGACGCAAATTGACGATGAAACCGCCCAGTTCGGCGGGGGTGATTTGTTCGGGGATGCCGGCTGTTTTTTGCGCTTGCTGCCAGGCGATCCCCAGCAGTGCCATCGGCATCAGATTGTATTGCGAGTGTCCGGAATACGCCTCAAAGGCGTGCTGTGTTTCAGGTTCGAAGCGGTTTTTTATAATCCAAAGCTCTCCGCTGGGGCGCTGCCAGCGCCTCATGGAGGCGAAGGCCAGATGCGCGGCGCGTTTATAAACCCCGGCAAGAAACCTGTCCCCTCCGCGCTCGGCCTTGGCCGCATAAAGCTCGAAGGTCGCCACTTCCAGCGCCTCGTTCCACTGGTGATGGGCGCTGCGCCCGCCACTGGGCATTTCCCCCGCCGGCGATTCGAGAAAGAGACTGGTGATCGCGCCGCGGTCGATCATGGCTGTCGCCTGGTCGGCGCACACCCCGCGCCAGCCGGCCTCCAGCGCCACCGCGAGAAAAGTGCGAGGAAATAGATCGTAACAGGTGACACCCTCGATTTTTTTCGACGGATTCCAATCTATATACAAACCCCATGGCGACTGGAAATGACGGCCTTGCGCAGCCAGGCTGTGGTCAATATAAGAGGTGTCATCACGAACGCCCGCCAGCTTGAGCATGGCCTCTCCGGAGAGTGCCTTCACGTTCCAGTTACTCAATCCCGGCTGGCCGCGATACAATGTCCACGGATCGATGGATGCGAGCTGCTCTTTCCAGCGGGCGGCCTGTTCGGCGGTCGCATGCCGGGCCAGAATCGGGAGGGCATGGGCGAGAAAAAAGGGATAAAAGTCCTGATGATTATTGGCCGCCTTGTTGCGGGCCAGCGACAAAACCGCCCAGTCCATCGCGCGCAATGCGGGCGCGAGCAAATCGGCGCGTCCGGCGTGCTCGACCAACATCGCGGCCGCAAAGGCATAACAAGGCGTTGAGTATTGAAACTCCTGCTTGCGATAGGGATCGATGATCGCCCCGTTCTCATCCTGGAGCTTCGTGAAAAAATCAACATTCCCGGCGATGAGACGAAGATAATCCTTCTCATCCATGCCGGACGGAGACGGCGCGTCCAGAGTCCGCGCCCGTTCGAGAAACTGAGCCAGAAGAGGAGCCGTCGGATTTTCTTTAAGAGTGGCATCGCTCCATTGATTGCGCAAGACGCGCTCCGCGGGCGCCCCAGCCAAAACCGTGCCGGCGGAGAAACCGACGACCAGCAGAAATGCGGCCAGCAGGGCCGCCAGGGGGAATGTTTTGTTTTGTTTCATGGCCTGTAGATTTTGTTTGCCCGGTTTTCTCATTCTTTGAGGACAAGATTCTGGCCGTCCCATTTTGCGCGCTTGGACGGCATGGCGGGCGGGGTATGGCGGCGCTGGCCATCCAGCCAGACCTCAATCCGGTCATTGTCTATATTTTTAATAATCAGCCGGTGCTCTCCAAATTGATATTGCAATTCGTCGGACGGGCCAAGCAACGGCGCCAGCGCCGCCCGCACTTTCGCTCCCAGAAAATCCCGGCACACAATCCAGCGTCCGGCCCCGTCGGCAACCTCCAGCTCCTCCTGCCCCGATGCCGCGAACTGCCTTTTTAGCTCATCAGGCGCCAAATGATGCAGGGTGACCGCAACCGCGCCCTCTTTCACGCGACGTTGCACGAGCCCGACCGTTGCCTTGCTCAAGCCGATGCCCGTCAGGAAAATCATTTTGGCCCCCCTGAAATCAAAGTCGGGATGCTCGTCACCGATGCGATGGTCAAACACCAGGGTGGGCGGCGCGGGGACAAAAAAACGCGGGGCCTCGTTGTATTTGGCGGCTTTTATATGAAACGACAGGCCCTTTTTCGGAATCACGCCGTGGCTGAGGCGGTGCCAGATGCCGAACCACGCCTCGGTCTCCGGCGTGGACTTTTCGATTTCCGAACCGAGCAGCGTGTCGCCAAACGTGCTGTCGCGCTGGCCCCAGCACGAATCCTCGAAGCGCACGATGGCCACGCGGCAGCGGGCGTCGCGCCAAGTGTAGGGCACGGGGTTTGACGGCTTGTAGTCGCGCGCGTAGTCGCGGAACACGCGCCCATAGGCCGTGAGCGAGAACTCGCGGTCGTTGGCGAACTGCACCAGCGAGGCCGGCGAGCCGGCGGCATCGGGATGATGCCTGCCCTGGACGATCTTTGTATAATCAAAGTTTTTCGCCGCGTCCGGCTGATGGGCGCCGCCGCGCGCGTTCACATAATCCATGTTTTCGAGATAGATGCGCGAAACTCCCAGCCAGTGCGAAAAAACGAGCGCGCTGCGCGTCTCGTCCACGCTGTGGCCGGGATAGTGGCCGCAAAACCACAGGTCGGGGTTCATCCACACGTCGGCGCCGGCGTTTTCATATTCGATCCCCGCGCCGAGCGCCATCGCCACCGGCACCGGCGTCCAGCTTTCCTTCATGATCTTCGGCGAGACCGTCCAGCCCGCGCGCGCGAACAGATGCTGCATCACCGGCCAGACGTTTTCGGCCACCGGCGTGACACCGTGTTTTTTATAGTATTCCCTGATTTGTATCAAGCGCGCCACCAGCGCGGCGTTGGCCTCCGGCAGCGTCATGCGCCGCGTGTCCGCCAACGCCGGGTATTCGCTGGGCCGGCTCTTCAGGCCGGAACTGATTTGCACGTGCTCGATTTCGTCAAAACACACGGCCCTCATGCCGGGCATTTTTGCCATTTCCTCCAGCACCGGCTCCGGCACCTGATAATAATGCGCGCCGGGATGCGGCTCGAACATGTTTTGGCCGGGAATGTATTCCTTGCGCGGCGTCCAGTTGGCGGTTTCGAGGTTAAAAACATAGTCCAGCCCGCTTTTGCCCAGATAATCGCCGAGCGCCTTTATGCGGGCGCGCGTGGCGGCCTCGTTCTCGCGAAGCGTCCCGCCGGTCGCCACTTCGAAATAATGGTCCATCAAAAACTCTGCGCCGAGTTCGGCGATGGCGTCGCGCCACGCGGGAAAGCGCCAGCCCTCTCCGGCGTAGGCTTTGTTGCGCAGGAAAAATGTCCCCGCGGTATCCACCCCCACGGCGGGCAAATGGCCATCCGTTTGAGGCGCGCCCGAAAGCGGATAAACGATCAGCGCAAGAATGGCTGCAAATGACGGTATGGGCTTCATGGCTTCAAGGTATTTTTCGGTTTATACGGAAAATAATGCCTCCAATGACAAATAACACTCCGGCGACGAGCGAGGCTATGCCGCGGCCCGGGGAGTCGGCGCCGGTCAGCATTTCGGCGATGGCCGCCAGCACGCCGCAGAATATCAGCGTGATCGCGGCCACGCGCGCCACCGCCCTTCCTTGCGCATCGCTGCCCGTGGGGGCGTCCGCACTGTCCGGCGGCGGGGGCTTTTGCATCCGCTGAAACAGCACAGGGGCAGTTTCCTCCTCGGCATCGGAGCGGCGCAGCAGGAAGCCGGAGGCAAAATACACGACCGCCGTGGCCGTCCCGTTGCAGAAAATCACCGAGGCGAGCGAAGCCCCCAGCCCGAATTTCAGAATCAGCGCAGTGAGAATCCCGGCGGCGAACGCCCAGATCGCCGACCTTCCCGTCCCATGCGGCCAGAGCAACCCGAACAGCAAGGGCATGAAAGTCGGCAGCGTGGTCATGCCGAGCACCATGATGAGGAACTGGAACGCGCCTCCAAAATCACGGATGCGCATCGCCAGTGCGAGGCAGACCGCGCTCACCACCACCATGATCGCCCGGCCGAGGAACAAACGCCGTCGCTCGGTCGATGAGGCGAGTTGCTTTTTCAGCATGTCGTTGACGACGACCTGCGCCATCACATTGAGGTCGGCGTTGACCGCCGTGATGGTCGCGCCGAGCAAGCCGAAGCACAGCATCGCCATCAAACCCGAGGGCAATACTTTCTGGGCGACCAGGATGTAGGCATATTCCGCCTTCTGCGGAGTGTCCAGGCCGGGCATCATGACGACAGCCGCCATCGCGGGAACGGCGATCAGCGGAAACAGCAAATAATAGGACACCCCGCTGATCACCGACACCCGGCGCGCGTCGCGTTCGCGCGGCACGGACACAAAACGCTGCACCAGCGACCAGTTGCCGTTCCACGCGAACAGCGCGACAATCGCCCACACCGTGATCATCGGCACGCCAAAGCCGCCGGCGTCGGTGGCGAGCGACCAGTAATCAGACGGCACATTGGCCGAAAAATGCTCCCAGCCGCCCACCGCGTTCCATGAGAGCGCGGCCACGACCGCCACGATGAGCGTGAGCAAAATCGCCTGCACCGCGTCTGTGACGACCACAGCCAGAAACCCTCCGCCCACCGTGGAAAGCAGGGTGACGACCGCCGTGACGCTCGCCCCGGCAAACAAACTGATGCCCAGCATCACCTCGAACAACACCGCCGTGACATAGAACCGGTTGGCGCTTTCGAGCATGCGCACCGGCAGCCCCACCCACATGAAAAATTTCGCCGTTCCGGGGCCGAAGCGCTTTTCAATAAACTCGACCACCGTGGCGCAGCCGGTGCGCCGCCATCGCGCGCTGAACACATAATATCCGGCGAAAAACACGGGCAACTGCGCCACGATCAGCAGGGCGTTCAACGAGCCGTGACGATAGGCGATGGAGGCATTGGCGACAAAAACCGACGCCGAGAACGCCGTCATGAAAAATGAAAGCCCGCTGAACCAAAATGACGTCCTTCCGCTTGATCCGTAGAAATCGCCGGAGTTTTTTATCATTCGCGTGAAATACAGGCTCACGCCAATCAGCAGCGCGCCGTATCCGGCCATCAGCCACCAGAAGCTTGGATCAAGTTTTAATGCGGTCATTTTATTTATCCCCATGCAGAGGTTGAGCCGGTGGCAAAATGCCATTGTCATCAAGAAATTTCAGGGCGAACCCGGTGCATTCCCGCTCCTCTTTCGCCCCCAAGGCGAACCCGTGTTTGCGTCCGGGTGCCATGACCAGTTCGTATTTGACGCCCGCCTCGCCGAGCCTGGATGCAAAAGCCCGGGCGATTTCCGGTGAAATGGTGACATCCTTGTCGCCATGCATGACGAGTGTCGGCGGCAATCCCTTTCTCAGATACGTGACGGGAGAGGCCCGGGCAAGCAGCTCCTCGTCGCCGGCATCCCCGCGCTTGAATATATTCGCGCCGAAAAGCCGGAGATCGTGCGTGCCATAAACAGAGATCACCGCGCGCACCGCCGGGAGATCGGCAACCGGACGGTTGCCGCGCAATTCCGCGTCATTGCCATCCAGGGCATACGCGCCCATCAATGCAAGATGCGCCCCGGCGGAATAACCCAGCAGCGCCACCCGCCCGGAGTCGATCCCATAAGACCTTGCCTCGACTGATTTGAGCCAGCACAGCGCGGCCGCCACGTCCTGCAGGTTCCGCGGCCAGGCTTCATGTATCTTCCCTCCCTTCCACGGACCATCCCTGTAACGGAACAAATCGTAATTCAGGGAAACCACAACCAGACCTTTTTCGGCGAAGGCATTGCCTGTGATTTGCTCGCGCTTGTCCGCCTTGTCTCCGATCGCCCACCCGCCGCCATGAATCATCAGCACCACCGGACGGAGCCCCGGCCAGCGCTCCGGCTCGGGTTGGTAAACATCCATGCGCGCCGAGGGGCTTCCTCCGGGAATCGTTATATCATTGGTGACGACTGCCGCGCGCAAGGACGCGGCAAACCATAAAGATATGACTGATGATAAAATGAATCCGGTCGCCTTCATTGCCGTTGAATCAATATTTGATGACATTCAAACCCGGGCGGATGGGATAAGACATCCCGGCCCATCTGAATTCGCCGGACAGACCGTTGGGCAAGGAGACCTCGCCCCGCACGCTTCCCCCGGCGAAGCCCAACTTCAACGAAATCGAGGCGGCCCGCCATGGGAAGTCCGCTTCGAGGCCTGGCAACCGGCCGGGTAGCGGCTCGACAATCACACTGGAGAATCCAGCCGAGCCCGGACGGATTCCCGCAATCGTCGCGTAGGCATGAAACAAGGGGTGCGACGCCCAACCGTGGCAGTCGGACCGGCACGGCTCCGCCGCTTCGATCGGCGTGCGCAATCCCCTGGCCAGCAAATCGCGCCAGGGAGAAAGCCGGTCATGCAGCCAGTCCGAGGCCGCTTCGTGGCAGGCCTCGAATAGATAATGCATGAAATAATAAGAAGCCGGCGCGATTTTATGGGTCTCCGCCGCAACGCGGCGGGTTGTCTCCAACAGCGCCCGCTTTTCCTGCCTGTTTTTCAGCAATGCCAAGGCGGCCAGCGCCTGGGTATGCTCGCTCAATGAGTCAACCCCGGGCGCATCGCGAAACAACCCGTCATCAGCGCTGCATCCCATGCGCACCGCGGCGCCAGCCTTGTCCGCCAGCGTTCTCAGATACCCGGCCCTGGCCGGCGCCCCGACCGCATCCTCGATGCGGGCGCCCGCCTGCAATGCCAGAACATAAAACAAATTCACCAGAGCCCGGCGGCCGGAGGCATCCGAGGGAGGCACACCGTTCTGCCAATGCGGGCACCAATCGACAAAGTGCCAGCCCGGCAGCCCGCGCAGCCAGCCGTCGCCGTCCAGAAAATCCTCGAAAATATCCAACGTGGCGCGCACGCCCGTGAGCTGGCTTTTTATAAACGCGGCGTCATCGCGCCAGTGGAGAAAATCGTCCACCATCAATACCCATATCAACGAAAATACCGGCAGCACTTGTCCGACCCGGGCGGGATATCTCGACCACGTCCATCCCCCGCCCTTGTGGCGCGAATCATTAAACACCTGGATTGCTTTCCGCGCCAGCCGGTCATCCGTCTCCAGGCAACGATGCACCAGCGCCTCCACCCGGGCATCCCCCGCATACATCAGTTGCTCGAATGCGGGACAGTCCGAATACATTTCATGGCAGCTTGCCCGGATGCCTCGGTCGCAAAGGCTCAGCACCTTGCCAAGCGTGTCATCCGGGCATTCGAAACGGGAACGCGACCGCACCGGATAACCGGTCTGTTCGCAGGCCAGGCGGCGGATAACCAGGGGATGATCCGCCGTGCGCACGCGAACCAATAAATACCGGCCGGCGCGCCACCAAGGCACTTGCAGAAATTCGACGCCCCCGCTCCCCGCCGGGGCAAACGTGTCGCCGAAGCCATAGAAGAACTTGCCCGCGATTTCGTCGCGATGCCCCTTTTCAACCAGGAAATTGTTCTCCTTGAGTTCGGCGGCCTCGCCCAGCGATTCCGCCCATGACAAATCGATGCGCGCGCCCCGCCCCCCGCTTGTCTCGATGCCGGGATAGGCAGTGATTATCGTTTCTGCATCAAGCAACGCGGTCCATTCGCGATGTGCCTCGATGACCACTTCGTTTCCCTCCGCCAGTTCCATTGCCAGACTTCTTTCCCCACCGAGAATCCACTCTTTCCGCATCTTTCCATTATCCGCCATCCACTCGCCGCCTTCAGCGCGCGCCTTCCAATGGCTCCACTCGGAGTGAATTTGCTCGGGCAGTTCGCTCGGCTGCAAAACCCATTGCACAGGCAGGCGCCCGTTCACGCCCTCAGGCCGGGCATCCGCAACCGGAACTGCGGCGCTGGCCTCTCCCTCTCCCGCCAAGGCTCCGTCTATCAAATAGCTGGGACCGATAAAATGAGCCCCCGGCAGCTTTCGCTCGATAACTGGAATGAACTCCGCGCAGTGACTCGCTATCCAGCTTGCGATTCCGGTCGTCAGCAGCGGGTGCGCTGCCCCTTCCGCCGCCAGCAGGAAGGCCGGGCGCTGCGATACATGGGCATACGGGGCGAGGTCGCCAAGCCACCAGACCAGTGCGCTCCACTCATGCCGTCCGGGCGGCAAATCGACGCGGTATCCCGAGTAGTAGTATCGCTCCGGCGCGCCGGCGTCCGGGCCCCGGGCCACAATCCCGCCATTGATGGACAAGACAAAGCGCTGGTCGGCGGTGACGTAAAACTCAACCGGGCCGCCCTCCCATTCAAAAGCGGTGGTGAACCGGCAAAACTGCGGCTGGCCGGCAGATGCGCCCCCCTGGCTCCAGATCCATTTGGCCGGCGGCAGCGCGCTCGAATCAACCACGGACGGCAGGCGGAAGCACAGAAGTGACGTTGGGGCGACTTGGGAAATTGGCATGAATTAAGGTTTGCGGGCATGAGTTACACGAGTAACCAATTTAAAAGTCAAGCCCCCTGTTTCAGATTCCGCTTCCCGGTCTCTGCACCTTCGCGTCTCGGGATTCCCGCCGCCACATCAGAGAGCCCGAGGCATTATATCACCGGCAAAGCCTGGTTGATTTGGGACCAAATAATCCAGTCACGATATTATTTAAAATGCTCCATAAAAAAGAAGACCCGGGACGAATGATAAACACAAAGGCGCGACTTCGTTTTGGGGATGGAATAAATGGGATCAACGAAACAGAAAAATCATTCCGTGCGGGTGCAGGCGTGAAACCGGGCCTCTGCCTCTGGATGATTTATGCCTTTCTGGCCTCTCCGCGGCAGATTCTTTTGCTCCTCCCGCCATATGCTCCGGCGAATGGCCCCGTGCCGCAGATCACCCTGCGCTTTTATTTCCGCACTGTTTTCTCGACGTCCGGGCCGAACATCTCTCGGTTTTGCGGCACCATCACCGGCAATGAACCATCCGTCCCGCAACGCCCGCGCGCTGGTCGAAATCGTCACCGTGTTTCTCAAGCTCGGCTGTATCTCCTTCGGCGGGCCGGTCGCGCATTTGGCTTACCTGCATGAGGAATTTGTCCGTAAACGACGCTGGCTCGACGACGGTGCTTACGGCGACCTCGTGGCGCTCTGCCAGTTTTTGCCCGGTCCCGCGAGCAGCCAGCTCGTGTACGCCCTTGGCATGATGCGAGGCGGCCTGCCGGGTGCGCTGCTGGCGTCGTTTTGTTTCACGCTGCCTTCGGCTTTGCTGATGATTTTGTTTGGCTATGGCATCGCCCGGGCCGGCGACCTGCGCGGCGCGGGCTGGCTGCACGGCCTGAAACTGGCGGCGGTGGCCGTGGTCGCCCAAGCGGTGTGGAACATGGGGAAAAAACTCTGCCCCGACCGGACGCGGGTCGCGCTCGCGCTGCTCGCGGCCGTGGCGGTGCTGGTCGTGCCGGGCGCGTGGGCGCAGATCGCGGTGATCGCCGCCGGCATGGCGGCGGGATGGATTTTTTGCCGCGAACCGAAAGGCACGCGAACACCCGGCGAAGGCAACGGAGCCATTATATATCCGAAATATGGATACATATGCGCCATCGGCGCGCTGGTGCTGTTTGCCCTGCTCCTGCTTCCGCCGCTGGCCGGCGGCGGGACGGTGGGAAGCGGGGCGCGGGTGTTCGAGGGGTTTTATCGCGCGGGCGCGCTTGTGTTCGGCGGCGGCCATGTCGTGCTGCCGCTGTTGCATGCCGAGGTGGTGCCGGCGGGACTGGTTTCGGATGATATGTTTCTGGCCGGCTACGGCGCGGCCCAGGCCCTGCCGGGGCCGTTGTTCACCTTTGCCGCGTATCTGGGCACCGTGATGGACGGCGGGACGCGCGGCTGGGTGAATGGGCTGTGGTGTCTGCTGGCGGTTTTTCTGCCCGGGTGGCTGCTCATCGGCGGCGCGCTGCCGTTCTGGCATGTGTTGCGCGACAAGGGGTGGATGCAGGCGGCGATGCGCGGCGCCAACGCCGCCGTCGTGGGCATGCTGCTGGCCGCGCTTTACCATCCGGTGTGGACAAGCGCGGCGGGCGGTCTCCGCGAAGCGGCGGCGGCGCTGGCGGCGTTTGCCTTGCTGGAGGTCTGGCGTGTGCCGCCATGGTGCGTCGTCCTCCTCTCCGCACTGGCCGGTTGGTGGCTTTTCGGCTGAATGGGCGCGACGGCAGACGCGGTATTCCGCATCCGTTCCCGCGCCGGGGAACAGAACAAAAAGACGGGTTCGCCGCTGGCAACACCGCCGGTGCGGGCATGGCAGGTTTCAAGACCATGAGCGAAAATGCGCGAGGCACCCGAAGCTCCCTGCCGTTTCAGAAAAAACAGCCCATGGTCCCGTTCACTTTCTGATATGATCCGATCTTCATTAAAACAGGCGCTCCGTCGGATGAAAAACGAAAGGCACCACTTCTGGAACGAAGCAGTGCCCCAAATTGGTGCCAGAGGCCGGATTTGAACCGGCGACCAAAGGCTTATGAGTCCTCTGCTCTACCACTGAGCTACTCTGGCTTGATCAGGAAAGAGGCGTAACGTGCAGGTTTTGGACGCGATTTCCAATCAAATTTTGCGGGTGAAGACGTTTGCCCCGGCCATCTGCCAACGCATCAACCTTTCCCACAATCCTCAATTGTTAAAACGGAAAAGCGCCACGTCGCCGTCCTGAAAGACGTAATCCTTGCCCTCCAGCCGGTATTTGCCGGCCTCTCTCGCCGCCGCGGTGCCGCCCAGGCGGGACAAGTCTTCGTAGCTCACCACTTCCGCCTTGATGAACCCTTTCTCGAAATCGGTGTGGATCACGCCAGCGGCCTGCGGGGCCTTCCAGCCTTTCTTGATGGTCCAGGCACGCACTTCCTTTTCGCCGGCGGTGAAGTAGGTTTGCAGGCCGAGGAGTGCATAGCTGGCGCGGATGAGCGCGGAGACGCCGGAATCATCCACGCCGAGGTCTTTCAAAAACGCCTTCGCCTCGTCGGCGGGCAATTCGATGAGCTCGGCCTCGATTTTGGCCGAGATGGGCACGTAGGCGGCGTCGTGGTGGGTGCGCACGTATTCGGCGACTTTTTGCACAAAGGGATTCTCCTCGGCGGTGGCGAGGTCGGACTCGGCGACATTGCAGGCGAAGAGGACCGGCTTGGCGGTGAGGAGCTGGAAGAGTTTCATCATGGCCGTGTCGTCCTCGGTCGCGCCGGGAAGCACGTTGGCCGTTTTGCCTTCGTTGAGGTGGGGCGAGAGACGTTCGAGCAGGGCCATTTCGACGATGGCCTCCTTGTCGCCGGACTTGGCTTTTTTTTGCGTTTTTTCCATGCGCTTGGTCACGGATTCGAGGTCGGCGAGCACGAGTTCGGTGGTGATGACCTCGATGTCGCGCACGGGATCGACGCCGCCCATGGTGTGGACGACATCGGGATCCTCGAAGCAGCGCACAACCTGCACGATGGCGTCCACTTCGCGGATATTGGCAAGAAACTGGTTGCCCAGCCCCTCGCCCTTGCTGGCTCCGGCGACGAGGCCGGCGATGTCCACAAACTCGATGGCGGCGGGAATGACGACCTGGGTTTTCGCGATTTTCTGAAGGACGTAAAGGCGGTCGTCCGGCACGGTGACGACGCCGACATTGGGATCGATGGTGCAGAAAGGATAGTTGGCCGCCTCCGCCTTGCGGGAGCGGGTGAGTGCGTTGAAGAGAGTGGATTTGCCTACGTTGGGCAGGCCGACGATGCCAGCTTTGAGCATAAGCTGAGACGTTCGCCCGCGGGACGGGACGGGGTCAAGGGCGGAGTTGGCCCAGCGGACGCGGCCCAAGTTTTGCATAAAGCCGCGCTTTTGCACACCGCAATCCAGTGTTGACGGAGGAAACCGATCGGCGAGTGTGTCGCATTCCTTGTGCCCCAACGCTTGAACCTCCGCTGCAACACCCTCTTTCCCCGACGGGCCTGTAATGTGACGGCCCCGTGCACGGGCGCGGCGTGGCTTTTGCCTTTTCCCGCAGATGAAAACCTCCACAAAACTGATCACGCTGGCCTCAACCGCCCTTGCTCTTGCAGCCGGGGCCCAAATTGCCCACGGAGCGGGCTTCGCGATTTATGAAACCAACTCGCGCGGCTTTGCCATGGGCAATGCCGTCACCGGCCTCAACGACGACGCCTCCGCCCTCTATTCCAACCCCGCCGCCATCACCTCGTTGAAGGGCACCCGGATCGTCGCTGGCGTCGCCGCCATCGTCCCCAACGTTTCGCTGGACGTGCATGAATACGACTATCCAGCCCAACTGGGAGGCGCGCATCTTGATGCCCAGCGCACCAATATGAACAATTACGTCGCGCCGATGCCGCATGTCTATGTTACCCGGCAAATCAACGACCGGTTCTCCGCAGGCATCGCCCTCTTCTCGCCCTTCGGCTTGAAAAGCGACTTCGACCCGACCTGGCCCGGACGCGTCAACAATTACTATACCGAAATCGTCACCTTCGAAGTGAACCCCAGCGTCGCTTGGAAAGTTTTTGAGAAAAACGGCCACGCGCTCTCCATCGCCATCGGCCTTCAGGCCATTTACGCCGACGTTGACATCCGCCGCGATCTCACCGGAGCCAATGCGCTTGGGAAACTCCGCCTCTACGGTGACACCACCGCCTTTGGTTACAACGTCGCCCTTCAATACAAACTCAACAATCAACTCGGCGTCGGCCTCCACTACCGCACCCACCTCCAACTCGACTTCGACAAGGCCCACGCGACCGCCACCCCCTTCACCGCCGCCGGTCTCGGAGCCGTCCATGCCACCGGTGCCATCGACCTGCCCGCGTCCTGGGCATTCGGCGTCAACTACCGCCCGATTGACCGTCTCGAAATCGGCTTCCAAGCCCTCCTCACTGAATGGTCGTCCTACGACAAACTGGACATTGACATCTATGCGCCCACCGGCATGGGCGGGAAAATCGCCACGAGCAGCCCGAAGAACTGGAGCGATGTCTGGCGCTACTCCCTCGGCGCCGAATACCAATGGACGGACACCTTTGCCCTGCGCGTCGGGTATGTCATTGACAAGGATCCCGTGGATCCCGCCCACGCCGACTTCATGGTGCCATCCAACGACCGCCAAGTGGTCTCCTTCGGCGGCGGTTTTAAATTGAGCGATCGCGCCACCCTCGACCTCGCCTACGGCTACGTGCTGATCAAAGACCGTGACATCGCCGCGCGCCCCGCCGAGGGCGTCGTCCCCGTGACGACCCACGCCGACGCCTACGTTGTCAGCGCGACGTTGAACTGGGTGTTCTGAAAAAAAGAAAGGCGCTGGCGGTGTGGCCTTACTTTGAGTTGTCTCCTCGTCATATGCTCACGATTTACACCTATGCCAAATGCAGCACCTGCCGCGATGCGGTGAAATGGCTGCGCGCACACAACATCGCGTTTGCGGAAAAACCCATCCGCGAAACGCCGCCCGCCCCGGCGGAGCTGCGCGCCATGCTCGCCCACCAGGGCGGGCAGCTCCGCAGGCTTTTCAACACCTCCGGCCAGGATTACCGCGCACTCGGGCTGAAGGACAAACTGCCCGCGATGAGCGAGGCCGAGGCGCTCAAGCTGCTCTCGACGAACGGCAATCTCGTGAAACGCCCCTTCGTACTCGGACGCGCAAAGGGCGGCGAAATCGGGATGGTCGGCTTCAAGCCGGAGGAGTGGACGGCGGTGCTGCTGCAAAAATAACGCCCGCGCCTCATCTCATTACAAACCGATAAATAAATCACGGAAGCGCGGAAATACGGAAAAGAAACGAGCCCGTTCCCCCTTCGCTTCCGTATTAAAAGGGTTCCCCGCCATTTTGAATGGATGTTTTTACAGCAAAGGCGCAAAGTTCCGAGCGAAGCGACAGGCCTGACAAGGCGGCAAAAGGGATCTCTCATGAAAAATATCAATTCATCGAATTTCACGGAAATAGAATTTTTCATGGTGCACCTCTAAAAATTGAACAGAAGTCAACGAAGCGAGCGAAAGCCGGAAGGACAGGCCGCATCTTGGATCAACCCCGGGAAGCCGCCATCCTGTTTTTAGCATCGTCAATCCAACCCGGACGCGGGCATTTTCAAGGCATTCACCATGATCCAATCCCGCACGCAGATCGCCGTCCGCTACGCCGAGACCGACATGATGGGCATCGTTTACCACGGCAGCTACCTGCCTTGGTTTGAGATCGGGCGCACCACGTTGCTCAAGGAGCAGGGCATCGTTTACCGCCAGCTTGAGGCCGAAGGCTATCGTCTGCCCGTCATCGAGGTCGCAATCAAATATCACCGTCCCGCGCTTTATGACGACACGGTGACCGTCGTGACCACGCTGCGCGAAAAACCCGGCCTGCGCATTCGTCTCGAATACGAAGTGTATAACGGCGACGAGCTTCTCGTCACGGCGCACACCCAGCACGCTTTTATAGACAAACAAGGCCGCCCCGTGCGCCCGCCGCCGATATTCACGGAACGGATGAGGGAATTGTTTGGATGACAACCCCGGCTTTCCCGCTCTTTCTCTTTATTCTTTCTCCCGGCCGCGGGAGGTGATCGAAGAGAAAGAATAAAGAGAAAGAGGAAAGAGAAAGAGCGGAATAGGGACGTTATTCCCCGCGCCGGACGGCCTTCCAGACCCGCACGCATTTTTCCAGCAACGCGGAAAGTTTTTCCAACGGCACCATGTTCGGCCCGTCGCTGATCGCCTCGTCGGGCCTGGGATGCGTTTCGATGAACAACCCATCCGCCCCGGCCGCGAGCGCGGCGCAGGCCAGCGGCGGCACAAACTCGCGCTGCCCGCCGCTCCTGCCGCCGGCGGCGCCGGGGAGCTGCACGCTGTGCGTGGCGTCGAAGATGGCGGGGAATCCGTTCGTCTTCATGATCGCGAACGAGCGCATGTCCACGACCAGGTTCTGGTAGCCGAAGGTCGTGCCGCGCTCCGTCTGCCATACCTCGGATTCCGCCGCGCCGCTGCCGCGCAGCTTGCCGACGACGTGCGCCATTTCCTGCGGGGACAAAAACTGGCCTTTCTTCACATTGACGATGCGTCCCGTCGCGGCCGCCGCCATCAGCAAGTCCGTCTGCCGGCAGAGAAACGCGGGAATCTGCAACACGTCGCACACCGCCGCCACCGGCCGCACCTGCGCGGCCTCGTGGATGTCGGTCAGCACGGGGAAGCCGTATTCGCGCCTCACCATCGCGAGCAGCCGCAAGCCTTCGTCGATGCCGGGACCGCGCGGCCCGGCGAGCGAGGTGCGGTTGGCCTTGTCGAACGATCCCTTGAAGACGATGCGCAAATCCGGCTGCGAGTCGCGGATGCGCGCCAGTTCGGCGGCGACCGTGCGGCTGATGGTTTCATTTTCGAGCGAGCACGGACCCGCGATGAGGAGCAGTTTGGAAGGATCGAAGATCATGACGGTTTCGCGCCAGCATGCCTCAAGGCGGCTGCGCCGCCAGTTTAAGTTTTAAGTTGAAGTTGAAGAAGAGGCCGGGCGCGCCTCAGCTTAAACGCCAAACTTATACCCATTTCCAAATAAAAACCTATTTTGGAGGGCCGAGCTCCCGCGAGGCCGTCGCGGTTAAATGCACCGGTTTTCGGCAACGGCCTCGCGGGAGCTCGGCCCTCCACCAAATAAAAAACCCCGCCGGGTGGGCGGGGTTTGAAAGACAAGGGATGTTGCGGCCAAAAGGGTCAGAATTTGAACACCATCTGCACGCCGGCGAAGTAGCGGTCTTTCGCGCTGGTGTAGGCGCGGTCGTAATTCGTCCAGCTCACCTCGGCCCTAGCTTCGAGGTTTTCGCTCAGGACATAGGTCGGTGCGACCGCCACTTTTTGATAGCGCATGTCAGTCATGCCTGCGGATTCCCCTTTGCCAAAAGCGACGCTGCCGGCAACGGAAAGGCGCTCCATGATGGGCTGGCGGGCCGACACCATGACCGCATAATCAACGGTGTCCGAGGGCGTGTTCTTGAAAGACCACCGTCCATAGATGAACTCGGCACCGAAGGTGGTCTTGGTGTTCGCGAGATAATACTGCGCCCAGAGATCGGCGGTGTAGCGACTGTAGTCAGCATCGGTGTTCTTTTCCACCGCCAGGGTGGTGCCGAAACTGAAAGCCTCGTCCTGATAGCGAATCATGAACTCGCCGCCCAAGCCGTTGCGCACGTCCGCGTCGCCGGTGTAGGCGTCTTCACCATTATAAACCGAGTCCAGCAAGGCGGCGCCGAGCGTGATTTTGCCGGAGGTGTATTGCACGCGGACGCCGTTGTGGAAGTTCGGCACGAGGTAGCTCATGTCGCCGAGGCCGGACTCCAGCGACCATTGCTGGTCGAGGTCAAAGGCCTCGTAGCCGATCCAGCTCAGGAAACGCCCGCCGGAGACGGTATAGCCGTTGCCGAAATCGTAGGAAAGATACGCCTCGGTGATGAAGATGTCGTCGCTATTGAACTCGTCGAGCGTCGAACCAGGCATGAAAGCGGAAACCTTCGCTGAGAGGGCGTTGTATTTGATGTCGGCAGAGAGCTTGACGGCATCAAGGTCGAGCTTGGCGGAGTCGTCGTCGGCAACACCTTGGTCGCGATCAGTTTTCTGGTAACGCGCGGAGGCGCCGACGTAGCCGGAGAGGTCAACATAATCACCCACGGCGATCTTGGCGCTGGCCGCGGTCGCGAGGATGAGCGAGGACGCAAGGGCGAGCCCTGCGAGTTTTCGTTTGGTGTGTTTCATGGGTTTGCTTAGGTGGTTATCCGTCGGCGGACACGTGGTAGTCATGGGACCTCCGACATGAATGGCAGAGTATTTGCAAACCGAATACCCCATGTCGAGCAAATGTATGGGGCCGAAAATACCCGGCGGCATGGCTCAAAGTGAAGTCAGCTCAACGGAGGTTGCGGTCAGGGGGATGCGATAGCGCGTAGCGCAGGCATCCTTGCCTGCCGTCGTTGATTTATCGCGCGTAGCGCGGCATTTTTTCAGGAGCAAGAAAAAGTCAGCGGCGCTTCGCGCCTTCTGTTTTGACGGCAGGCAGGATGCCTGCGCTACGCTCGCCGGCACGGGCTTCGCCGCTTGGAACAGGACGGGTTTGGGTTGAAAAGCCGCGGGCGGGGCGTTTACCTGCCGGTCTTGCAAACAGACGCGCCAATGATCGAGGCCGCCGGCCTGACCAAGGTTTTTCGCGACCGGAAACGCGGGGAGTTTCGCGCCGTGGACGCGCTGAGTTTTCGCGTGGAGCCGGGCCGCATCTACGGGCTGCTCGGCGCGAATGGCGCGGGCAAGACCACCGCGCTGCGCATGCTGGCCACGCTGCTCAGGCCGTCGGCGGGAACGGCGCGCGTGGCGGGCTTCGATGTCGCAGCGGAGCCGGACAAGGTGCGCGCGCACATGGGTTTCCTGGCGACGAGCACCGCCCTCTACGGGCGGCTCACGGCGCGCGAGACGATCCGGTATTTCGGACGGCTCAACGGCCTCGGCGACGCGGAGATCGCCGCGCGCACGGAGCGCCTCGTGACCGAGCTCGACATGGCGGAGTTCATCGACCGCCGCGTGGAGAAGTTTTCCACGGGCATGAAGCAAAAGGTGTCGATCGCGCGGACGTTGATCCACGAGCCGCCGGTGATGATTTTCGACGAGCCAACCATCGGGCTCGACGTGATGGCGGCACGCACCATCCTGCGCTTCATCCGCGAGTGCCGCGCGCGCGGGAAGGCCGTCGTTTATTCGACGCACGTGATGAGCGAGGTGGAAAAACTCTGCGACCGCATCGGCATCGTGCACGGCGGGCGCCTGCTGGCGGAAGGTTCGCTGGCCGAGTTGCGCGAGCGCCACGGCGGGCAGGACATGGAGGAGATTTTCGTGCGCGTGGTGGAGGCGCGCGCGGGCGGATTTTCAAGCGAGGAGGGATGCGGATGAACGCGATTGTTGCATTTGTAGGGCCTGACCTTGCGTCAGGCCGCGCGCGTGATAACGGCTGGAAAAATCCCCCGGGCATTCGGGGCGTTGTTTTGCAGTCGCGGCCTGACGCAAGGTCAGGCCCTACGGGGCGATCCCGGCGGAAGGAGGCATCCGCATGAGCCTGCGCTGGCGGAATATTTTCACGGTGTTTCGCAAGGAACTGACGGACACGCTGCGCGACCGGCGCTCGCTGATCTCGATGTTCGTCGTGCCGACCGTGGTGATGCCGGTGTTGATGCTCGGCATCGGCGTGGTGTCGGTGAAAGTGGTCAGCAAGGCGCACGACGAGGCGCCGTCGGTGATGGTCGTGGGGGCGAAAGACTCGCCGGCCGTGCGCGCCGCGCTGGAGGGCAACGAACGCTTGCGGCTGGTGCCGTTCGCGCCGGATTACAAAGCGCGGATCGCAGCCAAGACACTGCGCGCGGCGGTGGAGATCCCGGATGATTTCGACGCGGCGCTGGCGGCGGGGAGGCCGGCGGAGGTGACGATATGCCTGTTCCGGGGCGAGTTCAGGTCGGAGGATTTCGCGGCGGGCGAACTGGAGCGTTTTTTCAGCGGTTATAGAAACCGGCTGGTGCGCGAGCGTCTGGCGGCGCGCGGGCTGGAGGAGACGTTTTTGCGCCCGTTTGAGGTGAAGCGCGAAAACGTCGCGCCTCCCGCGAAGGTGGGCGGCAATCTCTACGGCGGGCTGGTGCCGTATTTGTTGATATTATTGTGCTTCACGGGCGCGATGTATCCGGCGATCGACTTGACGGCGGGCGAGAAGGAGCGCGGCACGATGGAGACGATCCTGTGCAGCCCGGTCGGGCGCACGGAGCTGGTGCTGGGGAAGTTTCTCATGGTGCTCACGGCGTCGCTCGCCACGGTGGCCTGCTCGCTCGGCTCGATGCTGGCGACCGCGCAGGCGGGCAGCGCGTTGCTCACGGGCAAGGCGCTGGGCGCGGCGGGCGGGCTGCCGGCGGTGAGCTGGCCGGGCGTGCTCGGCGTGTGCGCGCTGGTGCTGCCGCTGGCGGTGCTGTTCGCCGCGGGCTTGCTGACGGTCTCGCTGTTCGCGCGCAGCCACAAGGAGGCGCAGAGTTATGCGTCGCCGTTGATCTTCATCGTGATCCTGCCGGCGGTGGGCGCGGTGCTGCCGGGCGTGGAGCTCACTGCAAAACTCGCGTTCGTGCCGATCCTCAACGTCGCTCTGGTGAGCAAGGAGATGGTCGCGGGCCAGTTTCCCGCCGGGATGATCGCGTTGATCTTCGGCTCGACCTGCCTTTATGCCGCCGCCGCTCTGGCCCTGGCGGTGCGGATGTTCAACCGCGAGAGCGTGCTGTTCCGCATGTGACGGGACGCGCCGGACGCCGCGGCCGGGGCGCGACTTTACGTTCCGATTTCCGGGCGATTGCGCCGCCGCCGGTTTTTCGCTTGGTTTCCCCGCATTTCCGTATTTGCCTGTAGATTGCCCTAGTCCTTTTGCTCCCACGCCCATGAAAAGAATCACACTCCCGGTCCCGTTTTTTGCCCTCGGATTCGCACTCGTGTTCGCGACAGTCGCGCCGGCCCTTTATGGAGCCGAAAAATTCACCATCACCGTCTCGCACGACCTCGCCGAAGCGCGGCCAGCCGAGACCATCGTAATCCCGTTTGCGGAGGTCAGCCGCCGCCTGCCCGGGTTGTTGTTCGACCAGGTCATCGTGCGCGACGCGGGCGGCGCGGTCGTGCCGTCGCAGGCAACGGCGTTTCACCACGTGCATCGCGGCCCTCCGGTCTATCAGGAACTGGTCTTCCAGCACGATTTCGCCGCCGGCGAGAAGAGCGCGACCTTCACCATCGAGGCGTCGCCCGTGCCCGCTCCGCCCGTGCCGGCGAAGGTCATGGCGCGCTACGTGCCCGAGCGTTACGACGACTTCGCGTGGGAAAACGACCGCATGGCGCATCGCATCTACGGCCCCGGGCTCGAACTGCCGTCGGCCGGGCCGGACCAGATGACGAGCAGCGGCATCGATTTCTGGTGCAAGAAAGTCCATCATTTCGTCGTCGATGGTTGGTATCACAAAGGACACGACGGCCTCCACACCGACACCGGAGAGGGGCTCGACATGTATGACGTCGGCACCTATCGCGGCCTCGGCGGCACCGGCGTGTGGGATGGCGCCGCGCTGCACACCTCGCGCAACTGGAGCATCTGGAAAGTCCTCGCGGGCGGCCCGCTGCGCGCCGTGTTCGAGCTCGGTTACGAGCCGTGGGACGCCGCGCCCGCCTTCGGCATCACGAACGGCTTCATGGTGTCCGAGACCAAGCGCTTCACCGTCGATCCGGGCCTCAATGTGGACAAGGTCGAGAGCACATTCACCTTTCAACCGCCGCGCAAATCCCCCGACGGCGAAATCACCGTCGCCATCGGGCTGAGCAAGCACCCCTCCAAGACCACCGTCGCCGTGCCGACGAAAAACGAAACCGGCGCATGGCTCAGCCTCTGGGAGGAGTTCAAGGACCCCGCCGACGGCAGCCTCGGCACCGGCATTGTGCTCGATCCCTCCGCGAAATTCGCCGGCTTCGCCGAAACCGCCGCCGACCTGCTCATCCTCGTGAAGGTGAAGACTGGCAAGCCGCTGCGCTACTACATCGGCGGCGGCTGGGACTTGAGCGGCGATTTCAAGACCCGCGCCGACTGGGAAAAGTATCTTGCCTCCATCGCCGCCCGCCTGCGCAACCCCGTGCGAGTCGCATTTGCGAGTGGAAAATAAGTTTTCCGCCGCTCCCGACAACCACACTGAAAAACACCGGCGGCGCGCACGTCCGCCCTCCCTCATCGACCAACCTGCCACCAATCCATCATGACCAGACACGCCACTCCCCATCCGCGCCTCCCCGCCGCCGCCGTCCTCATGCTCGCCATCCTCGGATTCGCCGGCACGAATGCCGGCGCGCAGGACAAGTTCACCGTCACCGTGACCAATGACCTCGCCACCGCGCGCCCGGCCGAGACCATCGTCATCCCCTTCAAGGAAGTCCGCGCGCGCATCCCCGGCGTGCTGCTCGACTGCGTCGCCGTCCGCGACGCCAAAGGCAGCATCATCCCCGCGCAAGTCACCAATTTTACCCCCGAGGCGCGCCCCGTGCTCGGCGACGATCTCGTGTGGCAGCATGATTTTGCGCCCGGCGAGAAAACCGCCGTTTTCACCATCGAGCGCACCGCCAAGCCCGTGCCGCCTTTCGAACCCAAAACCTTTGCGCGCTACGTTCCCGAACGCCTCGACGATTTCGCCTTTGAAAACGACGTCATCGCCCACCGCATGTATGGTCCGGCGCTCGACACGGCGGCCGCCGGGAAATCGCGCATGATCAGCAGCGGCATCGACGTCTGGATAAAATCCGTCCGCTACCCGGTCATCAACCGCTGGTATCTCAAGGGCCACGACGCCTACCACGTGAACAGCGGCGAGGGCATCGACATGTATGACGTCGGCACCGACCGCGGCGACGGCGGCACCGGCATCTGGGACGGCGCCCTCATCCACACCTCGCACAACTACGCCACCTGGCGCGTCCTCGCCAATGGCCCCATCCGCACGGTGTTCGAGCTTGAATACAAAGCCTGGGACGCCGCCGGCGTGAAAGTCACCGAGACCAAACGCTTCACCATCGACGCCGGACGCAACCTGCACCAGGTCGACAGCACCTTCACCTTCGCGGACCGCGACGCGCTCACCGTCGCCGTCGGCCTCTCCAAGCCCCAGCGCAACGCCACCCACACCTTCGCCTCCGACGCAAAAACCGGCTGGATAGCCAACTGGATCACCTATAACCGCCCGCCGAAAAAGAACACCGCCCCCGGCGCCAGCCTCGGCGAGGGCAGCATCGGCACCGCCGCCCTGCTCCCCGCCGGCGCGACCGCCGGGCTGGCCGAGGACAAAGGCAACAACTACATCCTCGTCCAGGCCGCTCCCGGCAAACCCGTGCGCTACTACATCGGCGCCTGCTGGAGCAAGGACGACACCGGCCGCTTCCCGGCGCCGGCCGCGTGGGAAGCCTACCTCGCCGACTTTGCCCTCCGCCTCGGCCACCCGCTCGCTGTAACGTTTTCACCCGCCGAATAGCGCAAACAGTTCGCCCAATCGCACAATTCGCAAAAAAGACTCAACCTGCCGCGCCATTGTGTCAGTTTTTCGACGCTTCCCTTTTCATCCGATCCACAACAAATAAAACCCGACAAACAACCAACCACGCACCCATGAAAGTCCATTATTCCGCCAGTCCCGACTGCACCAATGTCATGTCCACGGAAAAACTCCGCGAGACCTATCTGCTTCAAAACCTCTTTCAGCCCGGCCAGATCGTCGCCCACTACACCGACCTCGACCGCATGATCGTCGTCGGCGTGCAGCCCGCCGGCTCCCCCATCAAACTCGGCAACTACAAGCCGATCGGTTCCTCCTACTTCCTCGAACGCCGCGAAATCGGCATCCTCAACCTCACTGCCAAGACCGGCACCGTCACCGTCGGCTCCGCCAAATACGAGCTCGGCCACCTCGACTGCCTCTACATCGGCCTCGGGGAAAAAGACGTCTCCTTCTCCGGCGACACCCAGTTCTACTGCATCAGCACCCCCGCCCACGCCAAATATCCCACGGCGGTGCTCCGCGGCGAGGACATCAAGACGCCCCCCATCGGCGACCCCGCCAACGCCAACCGCCGCGTCATCCGCCGCTACATCCACCAAAAGGAAGGCGGCATTAAGAGCTGCCAGCTCGTCATGGGCTGCACCACGCTCGAAACCGGCAGCGTCTGGAACACCATGCCCTCGCACGTGCACAACCGCCGCACCGAAATTTATCTCTACTTCGACATTCCGCAGGACCAGATGGTCGTCCATCTCATGGGCGAGCCCGACCGCACCCGCCACCTCACCGTCCGCGACCGCGAAGTCGCCCTCTCCCCCTCCTGGTCCATCCACACCGGCGTCGGCACCGCCGCCTACCGCTTCGTCTGGGCCATGGGCGGCGACAACCAGCAATACGAAGACATGGACCCCGTGGCCACCAAGGACCTGCGCTGACTCCGCCTCCTTCCCTTTCTTCTTTCCTCTTAATCTTTCTCCCCGTGCGCACGGCAAATCAGGGAAGAAAGAATAAAGATGAAAAGGAAAGAGAAAGATGGCCAAATACATCGACCCATTCTCCCTCCCAATCCACCAACCCGCACAAAAAAACCACATGAGCAAATTACTCGATCAATTCAAACTCGACGGCAAGGTCGCCATCGTCACCGGAGCCGGCCGCGGCATCGGCCAAGGCTACGCCCTCGCGCTCGCTGAAGCCGGCGCGGACGTCGCGCTCGTTGACGTCATCCCCATGGACGAAACCGCCGCGAAGATCGCCGCCCTCGGCCGCAAGACCGTCAGCATCACCGCCGACCTCTCCAAGGGCGCGGAGACCGCGCCCGGCATCATCGCCGAGGTGGTCAAGCAACTCGGCGGCGTGGACATCCTGGTCAACAACGCCGGCATCATCCGCCGCGAGCCCTTCACCGAGCACAGCGCGAAAAACTGGAACGACGTCATCGCCATCAACCTCTCCACGCCCTTCTTCCTCAGCCAGGCCGTGGCGAAGCAGATGATCGCGCAAGGCCGCGGCGGCAAGATCATCAACATCGCCTCAATGCTCTCCTTCCAAGGCGGCATCCTCGTGCCCGGCTACGCCGCGTCGAAGGGCGGCATCAAGAGCCTCACCATGCTCATGGCCAACGAGCTCGCGCCGCACCGCATCTGCACCAACGCCATCGCGCCCGGCTACATCGCCACGGAGAACACCCGTCCCATCCGCGAGAACCCGGCCCGCAACCAGGCCATCCTCGACCGCATCCCCGCCGGACGCTGGGGCACGCCGGACGACCTCATGACCACCGTGGTCTTCCTCGCCTCGCCCGCCTCCGACTACATCAACGGCCATACCCTCGCCGTCGATGGCGGCTGGCTCGCCCGCTGAGCGAAGGCGCGGAAAATCATTCCTCAAATCCACTCGCAAAGCGCGCCGCATCCCGGCGCGCTTTTTTTACAGGGCTCTCCAGCGCCTGCCCCCACCCAACCGCGTCCCGGCAATCTGTAGCCCAATGGGTTACAAATTGCCGGAGCGTGCGATTTTCCCATAAGTAATGCGGACTGGCCGCCGCTCCCAAACTCCGGCCTCGCCCGCGCGCCGCCGCAGGCTAGGCTGGCGCCCATCATGGATTTCTCCGACCTTCGCAAGGACTACTCCCTCGCCGGGCTGTCTGAAAAAAGCCTTGCCCGCGACCCGTTCCGCCAGTTCGAAAAATGGTTTCAGGAGGCCGCCGCGGCAAAACTCCCCGAGCCCAACGCCATGGTCTGCTCGCTCGCCACGCGCGACGGACGCCCCTCCTCGCGCATGGTGCTGCTCAAGCGCCTCGATGCGCGCGGTTTCGTTTTTTCACCAACCGCGAAAGTCGCAAAGGCCGCGAACTCGCCGACAACCCGCTCGCCTCCCTGCTGTTCCCTTGGCACGTGATGGAGCGGCAGGTCATCGCCGAAGGCACCGCCGCGCCCATCCCGGAGGAGGAAGCCGGCGCGTATTTTCACTCCCGCCCGCACGCCAGCCAGATAAGCTCATGGGCCTCCCCGCAAAGCACCGTCGTCACCGGCCGGTCCGCGTTGGAGGAGGCGTTCAAGGCCGTCGAGCAAAAATACGCCGGCCAGGCCGTGCCCGTGCCGCCGCATTGGAGCGGCTGGCGCGTGACGCCGGGGACGGTCGAGTTCTGGCAGGGCCGCCGCAACCGCCTGCACGACCGCCTGCGCTACCGGCGCGACGCCTCCGGCGAATGGGTGATCGAGCGCCTCGCCCCATAAGATTCCTCCCGGTTGTCCCGGCGCCGCCCGCCCGGGTCAAAGCCGGAATCTTCTTTGGTCTTTGACAAGTGCGCTTCTCGCCGTCCCTCTCACACGCTCACTCTTCTCTTCTTTTACAGGACATACATGGATCTCCCTCAAATCATCCAAGGCGGCATGGGCGTGGCCATCTCGAACTGGCGGCTCGCAAGGTCCGTCTCGGCCAAGGGTCAACTCGGCGTCGTCTCCGGCACCAGCATCGACACCGTCCATGCGCGCATCCTTCAAGACGGCGACCGCGGCGGCTTCCTCCGCGACGCCTACCGCAAGTTTCCGATTCCGGAAATGGCCCGTCGCGTGCTCGACCGCTGGTTTTCGCCCGAAGGCCGCCCCGAGGGCGCGCCCTACAAGCCGGTGCCGTTTTTCAGCGCGACACCCGCGCGCAGTCTCACCGAGTTGACCGCCGTCGCCGCGTTCGGTGAAGTCACGCTCGCCAAGGGCGGCTCCGGCGCCCCCGTCGGCATCAACCTGCTCGACAAAATCAAGCTCCCCCAGCTCGCCACGCTTTATGGCGCGATGCTCGCGGGCGTCGACTACGTGCTCATGGGCGCGGGCATTCCGCGCCACGTCCCGGGCGTGCTCGACAAGCTGTCCGAGGGCCTGCCCGCCACGATGAAAGTCGATGTCGAGGGCGGCGGCGAAATGGAAATCGGCTTCGACCCCGAGGCGTTTTTGGGCAAACCCGCGCCGCGCCTCAAGCGCCCGCATTTTCTCGCCATCATCAGCTCCGCCACGCTCGCCCTCTCGCTCGCGAGAAAATGCAGCGGCAAGGTGGACGGCTTTATTGTCGAGTCATCCATCGCCGGAGGTCACAACGCCCCGCCCCGCGGCGTCATGCAACTCGACGCCACCGGCCAGCCCGTTTACGGCCCGCGTGACGAGGCCGAGCTCGATAAAATCGCCGCGCTCGGCCTGCCGTTCTGGCTCGCCGGCGGGCGGGCCAGCGCCGCGGGGCTCGCCTCCGCGAAGGCCGCCGGCGCCGCGGGCATCCAGGTCGGCACGGCCTTCGCCTGCTGCGAGGAGTCGGGCATGGAGGCCGGGCTCCGCCGCAAGCTCATCACCGCCGTGCGCGCCGGCAGCGCGCGTGTCTTCACCGATCCGCTCGCCTCGCCCACCGGATTTCCGTTCAAAATCGTGCAAGTCGAAGGCACCGTCTCGGAAAAAAAGAGATACGAGGCGCGCACCCGCATTTGCGACCTCGGCTACCTGCGCTCGGCCTACCGCAAACCCGACGGCGCGGTCGGGTTCCGTTGCGCCAGCGAACCGGTGGCGGACTACATTGCCAAAGGCGGCGCCCTCGCCGACACCGAAAACCGCATGTGCCTGTGCAACGGTCTGCTCGCCACCAGCGGGCTCGCCCAGAGCCGGAAAAACAATCTCGTCGAGGACATGCTCGCCACCGCCGGCGACGCGCTGGCCGACGTCGTGCGTTTTCTGAAGGACGGCGTGGAACACTACAGCGCCGCCGACGTCATCGATTCGCTGCTCGCGCTGGTGGAGCCTCCGCTCCCCGTCTCCGCCGGAGTGCCGGCGTGACGCCAAAATGATGCCGTCCTGCCGGAAATCTTTCTTTTTCCCGCTCTTTCTGGCAGACCGGGATGACTGATGGGAAAGACCAAGGAAAAAACATCTGACACTGTTGCCGGCGGAACACTGGCCGGGGGCATGGCCAGGCGTCTCGCGTCATGAAAATCGCCGCGCGCGACACCGGCCCCGGCCCCGTGCAACTCGATCTCCTGCCGGCCCGCCACGCGGGCGCGGCGGAAAACATGGCCGTCGATTTTTTGCTGCTCAAGCGCTACCCGGACCCGGCCCGCGCCCGTTTCCGCCATTACGGCTGGCACCGCCCGGCGTTCACGTTCGGCTACAGCCAGAAAATCGACTTTGTGCGCGCCCAGCTCCCGCCGGACGAAACCGTCGAGCTCTGCCGCCGCCCCACCGGCGGCGGCGTGGTGGACCACCGCGCCGACTGGACCTACGCGCTCGTTATCCCGCGCGAGCATGCGCTCAGCGAGGCGCCCGCGCCCGAATCCTATCGCGTCGTCCACGCCTGCATCGCGGAAGTGCTGCTCGCTCTCGGCCAGCCCGTCGTGCTCAAAAAATCCGGCGACGGACCCGCCAGCGGTATTGAAGATACGGATACCGGCATCGCATCCCCGCTCCGCGGCCCCGGCGTGTGTTTCGCGCAGCCCGAGCTCCACGACGTCGTGCGCGCCGACAACGCCGCGAAAGTCGCCGGCGCCGCGCAAAAACGATCCAGGGAAGGCCTCCTTTTCCAAGGCTCGATCGCCCGCGACGCGCTCGACGCCGGTCTCGACTGGGAGGCCTTTCACGCCGCTTTCACCGATGCGCTCGCCCGCGCGCTCGGCGCGGAGGCCGCCGAGACTCCCTGGCCCGATTTCGCCGAGCACGAACTGGACGGGCTCGTCGAGCACTACACCGCGCCCGAATGGAACGAGTTCCGCTGAACAACCGCCGCCGCCCCAAACTCCCGCATTTTCCGGTTCGTCGTTCTTTTCAATAGCTGCAAAAAGGACTCACTAAAAAATCCCAAACATCCATTTAAATAACGCCCCTCTCTTCCCATGTCCGACACCCATCCCGGTTCCGGCCGCGCCCTGCATCTTTTTAAAACCCGCCGCTTCCTGCCGCTCTTTCTCGTGCAGCTTACGGGTGCGTTTAACGACAACGTCTTCAAAAACGCCTTCGTCATCCTCGCCACATTCCACTTCGCGAAAACCCACGGCTGGAACGCCAGCGTCATCACGCAAATCATCGCCGCGCTCTTCGCGCTGCCGTTTTTTGTCTTCTCCGCCTTTGCCGGGCAGCTCGCCGACAAGTTCGAGAAATCGCGCATCGTGCGCCTCACGAAAGTCTGGGAAATCATCATCCTCATCTTCGGCTCCGCCGCCCTCCTGCTCGACAATCCCTGGATGCTCTTCGTGACGATCTTCCTGCTCGGCACGCAATCCGCCTTCTTCGGCCCGCTCAAATACTCGCTCCTCCCGCAACATCTCCGCGAGGGCGAACTCGTGGCGGGCAATGCCATCTTCGAGGCCGTCACCTACGTCGCCATCCTCGGCGGCACGCTGCTCGGCGGGCTGCTCATCGAGGCGCCCGGCGGCACGTATTGGGTGTGCGCCGTGCTGCTCGTCTGCGCCGTCACCGGCTGGGCGGCGAGTCTCGGCGTGCCCGCCGCGCCGTCGGAGTCGCCCGACCTGAAAATCAACCCCAACATCGCCACCGCCACCGCCGACCTCATCCGTTTCACCGCGCGCCGCCGCCGCATCTTTCGCGCCATCCTCGGCATCTCGTGGTTCTGGCTCATCGGCATTTTCTGGCTCACGCTCACGCCCGCCTACGTCGAATCGCAGCTTCACTCCGGCAACCACACGGTCACCGCGCTGCTCGTGATCTTCGCCGTCGGCATCGGCGTCGGCTCGATGCTTTGCAACAAAATCCTGCGCGGCGAGGCCACCGCGAAATTTGTCCCGCTCGCGGGCCTGGCGATCTCGCTGTTCATGATCGACGCGTCGCTGCTCACCGCCGGCCTCGGCGACCGTTACGTGACGGAAGCGTTTTCGTTTTTCTCGTTCACCGGCGCGCGCCTCTGCCTCGACCTGCTCGGCATCGCCGTCTGCGGCGGCATTTTCAGCGTGCCGCTCTATGCGCTCATGCAGATCTGGTCGCCGCCCGCGCACCGCTCGCGCATCATCGCAGCGAACAACGTCATCAACGCGCTCTTCATGGCCGCCGTCGCGCTCATCTGCGGCGCGCTCTTCGCCCTCGGCCTGTCCGCGTGGATGTTGATCCTGCTGCTCGCCATCGCCAATGCCGGCATCGCGCTCTACATCATCGCGCTCGTGCCCGAGGCGGTCGTGCACACGTTTCTGCGCTGGGCGCTGAAAGTGCTGTATAAAGTCGAGGTGCGCGGCGTGGAGAATTTCAAGCGCGCCGGCAAGCGCCGCGTCATCATCGCCAACCACACCTCATTCCTCGACGCCGCGCTGCTCACCGCGTTTCTACCCGAGCGCCCCACCTTCGCCATCAATACCGACTTCGCCGCCAAATGGTGGCTCAAGCCCTTTTTCTGGGCCGTCAACGTTTACGCCATCGACCCCACCAAGCCCATGGCGATCAAGGCCCTCACCACGCTCGCGCGCACCGGCACGCCCATCGTGATCTTCCCGGAGGGCCGCCTCACCGTCACCGGCGGCATCATGAAGGTTTACGAAGGCCCCGGCCTCATCGCCGACAAGGCCAACGCCGACCTCATCCCCGTGCAAATCGACGGCGCCGTGCACACCGTTTTCTCGCGGCTCAAGGGCAAAGTCCGCCGCCGCTGGTCGCCGAAGATCACCCTCACCATCCTGCCCCCGCGCAAATTCCATCCGCCGCCCGGCGTCTTCGGGCGCGACGGACGCCAGCACATGGCGCGCGACCTCTACGACATCCTCGCCCAGATCAACGTCGCCACCGCCGACAACAACGTCACCCTTTTCCAAGGCCTCGTCGATGCCGCCATCCGCCACGGCCACGGCACGCCCATCCTCGACGATCCGCAATTCAAGCCCGTCACCTACCGCCGCCTCCTCGCCGCCAGCCTTTTTCTCGGCCCCAAGCTCTGCGCCGGCACGCGGCCCGGCGACCCCGTCGGCCTGCTCATCGCCAACAGCTCCGCCGCCGTGTGCGCCTTCTTCGGCGTGCAATCCATGGGCCGCGTCTGCGCCATGCTCAACTACTCCGCCGGCCCCGCCAGCATCGCCGCCGCCTGCCGTGTTTCGCGCCTCCGCGTGGCCTGGACCGCGCGCAAGTTTGTCGAAATCGCCAAACTCGACCCCCTCCTCGAAGCCATGCGCGCCGAAGGCGTGGAAGTCCGCTACCTGGAGGACGCCGCGAAAAAGACCTTCGCCGATTACCTGCGCCTCCCCTTCTACCTGCGCAACGCCCGCTGGATCGCCGCCCGCCGCCAGAAAAAAACCATCGCCGCCCTCGGCATCGCGGACAAAAATGTCCGCGCCTCTGAAAGTGGCACGGGCGTCCCGCCCGTGGGATTGAGTGGCATGGGTGTCCCGCCCATGCCTCCGCCAAACGAACACGGGCGGGTCGCCCGTGCCACCCAATCCGCCGCCAGCGTCGCAACCGCCCAAGCCACCACGCCCTCCACCAAACTCCAGTCCGCCACCCACGCCGCCGCGACCACGCTGGCCGCCGCGCGCTCGCGCCTCGTCACCCATTTTGAAAAAATCGCCCGGCCCGCCTCCCCCCTCGCCGACACGCCCGCCGTGATCCTTTTCACTTCCGGCTCTTCCGGCGCCCCGAAAGGCGTCGTCCTCTCCCACCGCAACCTCCACGCCAACCGCCAGCAACTCGTCGCCTCGGTGGACGTCACCAGCAACGACCGTTTTTTCTCCTGCCTGCCCGTCTTCCACGCCTTCGGCCTCACCGGCGGCGTCATCCTCCCGCTCCTCCACGGCGCGCCCACCTTCATGTATCCCACGCCGCTGCACTACGGCATCATTCCCGAGCTCATCTACCAGACCAACTCCACCATCGTCTTCGGCACCGGCACCTTTCTCGCCGGCTATGCCCGCCGCGCGCATCCCTACGATTTTTTCTCCGTGCGCTACATGTTCAGCGGCGCCGAGAAACTGAAGGCCGAGCTCCGCCAGCACTACTCCGACCAGTTCGGCGTGCGTGTCTTCGAAGCCTACGGCGCGACCGAGACCGCCCCCGGCCTCTGCATCAACACCCCCATGCACAACCGCCCCGGCACCGTCGGCCCCTTTCTCCCCGGCATCGAATGGCGGCTCGAACCCGTCCCCGGCATCGACCGCGGCGGACGCCTCTGGGTGCGCGGCCCCAACATCATGCTCGGCTACCTCCTCGTTGAAAATCCCGGCCGGATACAAGCCCCGCCCGACAGCTGGTATGACACCGGCGACATCGTTGACGTGGACGCGGACGGTTACGTGACCATCGTCGGCCGCGCCAAACGCTTCGCCAAGCTCGCCGGCGAGATGGTCTCTCTGACCGCGGTCGAGGAACTCGCCTCCGCCACCTGGCCGAAAAACCTCCATGCCGCCCTGAGCCGCCCGCACCCGCAAAAAGGCGAGGAAGTCATCCTAGTCACCGACCACCCTTCCCCGCAGCGCGCCGACATTCTCGCCAAGGCCAAAGAAAAAGGCATCGCCGAGCTCTATGTCCCGCGGTTGCTGATCCCCTGCAAAACCATTCCCGTCCTCGGCTCCGGCAAGCCCGACTACGTGGCCCTGGAAAAAGAATACAGGGAAACAACGTAGCACGTGCATCCCCCGGGCTTAAATGTCCCTCGCCTGACTCCATGAAATTACTATTCCCGCTCATCGCCATGTGCCTGCTGGCGTGTTCATGTATGAAAAAGATCACCCATGAGACGCGGAGCGGGTTCTCATTGATAAACAGCGGGGTGGCATACACTGTATTATTATCTTCCAGCGAGGATACCATGGCGGTCATATTTGACCATAATAAATACCGCCCCGAGATTGTCCAGGATGAGGGTTTCGCGGTCATTACAAAGATTGCGGACAGACCCATTTATCTGAAACCAGGTCAATATTGCGTTTTTTTGGAGAATTTTTCGATTTTCGATGAGTTTTCCCAAGAGGAAATCAAACATATAAATCGTGATATAAGAAATATTGATATGGTGATCAGGAAACATTCAATGGATTTCTAAAAAAGCCCACCAGGGCATTTTTTCGTTTTAATTTGTCGCCTGTAATCAGGCCGCCCGTAGGGCCTGACCTTGCGTCAGGCCGCGAGCGCAGAACCCGGCAGCAAATCTCCTCGGACGCCGAATCGTTGATTTGCCATGCGTGGATGCCCATGCATCCGCGGCTCGACGCAAGGTCGAGCCCTACGGCCGATTCATCCAGGGTGTTTCCGGTTTATTTTTTCGCTTTCAGGAGGGAGTGCAACCTATTGGGTTGCACTTTTCAGGTTTCATTATCTGGGAACGGT
Source organism: Termitidicoccus mucosus (assembly GCF_038725785.1). Classification (GTDB taxonomy): domain Bacteria; phylum Verrucomicrobiota; class Verrucomicrobiia; order Opitutales; family Opitutaceae; genus Termitidicoccus; species Termitidicoccus mucosus. The sequence goes on along the minus strand of NZ_CP109796.1, from coordinate 5,037,408 downwards.
GATTTGAGCGTCATTTAAGGATGCGACAAAATAAGCCGAAAATACTCTAATTCCTAAAAGCATCTCCAAGGGAAATAACGAATCATTCCAGGGAAGAAAATAACAAGCAGGAGCAAGGCGATTGGGCATTTGCTGAACAGCATGGCCATGGCGCCAAATGCCGCGTTTGAAGATGATGATTATTATTATTTTTCCGGAGGAATATCCGCATATGAGGTGGATGATTTCTCGATGGGAGCGTGAAAAGACTACTGGGGAGATTATTTCATGCGGTCCGCAAAAGAGCCTTCCCAACGGACCGGTAAAAATACGGCCCGGCGGCGAACAAACGCCGCCTCAACCTCGATCACCCCGGCATTGATTGCCCGGCCTCTTCGAGGCCAGCGTAACCATGGCGATCTTTGCGCCCCTACCCGATCCCGCGCGTAATCGAAGCAGCGCAATGCATGGTGGCGGCGCGGGCGGATAAAATCCCGTTGACCGCTCATGCGATACGATAAAAGGTGGTCCGCTCCTCTCTGAAAAGGATTTGACCATGGAATACATCCAACTTGGAAAATCGGGTCTCAAAGTTTCGCGCATTTGCCTCGGCTGCATGAGCTATGGCGATCCCGGCAGAGGCACGCATGAATGGGTTTTGAAGGAGGACGAGAGCCGCCCTTTCATCAAAACCGCGCTTGAAAAAGGCATCACCTTTTTCGACACCGCGAATGTGTATTCGCTCGGTGCGAGCGAGGAAATCGTGGGGCGCGCCATCCGTGACTTCGCAAAACGCGACGAGGTCGTCATCGCCACCAAGGTGCATGGCAAGATGCGCGACGAGCCGAATGGCAAGGGTCTCTCGCGCAAGGCGATACTCGCCGAAATCGACAACAGCCTGCGGCGCCTCGGCATGGATTATGTCGACCTCTACCAGATCCACCGCTGGGACCCCAACGTGCAAATCGAGGAAACACTGGAAGCCCTGCACGACGTGGTGAAAGCCGGCAAGGCGCGCTATATCGGCGCATCCAGCATGGCGGCATGGCAGTTCTGCAAGGCGCTGGAAATCGCGAAGCAGAAGGGCTGGTCGCGCTTCGTTTCCATGCAGCCGCATTACAACCTTCTCTACCGCGAGGAAGAGCGCGAGATGCTGCCCTTGTGCAGGGAAGAAGGTGTCGGCGTCATTCCCTGGAGTCCGCTGGCGCGCGGACGCCTGGCGCGCCCCTCTCATGCCGAGCCGACCAAGCGCCTTTCCTCCGATCAGTTCGACAAAACGCTCTACGCCAATACCGAGGCAGCCGATCGCAAGGTCATCGACGCCGTTACGGCGCTGGCGAAGCAGCGCGGGCTGCCGCAAGCGCAAATCGCGCTGTCATGGATGCTGCACCAGCCGGTCGTCACCGCGCCCATCGTCGGCGCCACCAAGGTGCAGCAGCTTGAAGACGCCATCGCGGCGATCACAGTGAAGTTGTCGGCGGAAGAAATCCAACGGCTCGAGGCAAGCTATATCCCGCACGAGGTGGCGGGATTCACCCTGCCGGGCCGCAAGGCTTGATCATGCCGGTTCCAGAATAATATCCCATCTGCCGCTGCAAGGCGGGAGGTTATTTCGGAAAATCAGTTGACAGGTTAAAAATGCCACGCGCGGAGGCCGTTGCTCCAAAAAATAAATACAATATTCCAAGAGATGCGCCCAAGGCGCATCTTCCTATAACTCTTCCGCGAACCAATTATTAATCGCGAGCCCGCGATGATTGGTTTTGGATATGACGCCGTCCAGCTCGCCGCGATTCAAACGTCCCACCAGAATCACGCTTTTGCCCGCCTCCTGGATTCTGTTGGCGGCCCGGATGATGCGCTCCGGTTCCCATGCCGTGCTTTCCCGGTCGAGGTTGATCTCGATGGCGGAGAGCTTCCTGATTTTCAAAACCGATTCGAGGTGATGCAGCCCGCAGGTGTGCAAGTGCACGATCGACGCCTCGAACTGGTCGATCACCCGCTCGTCATGGCGAAGAAAATGCTCCTCGTATTGCTCCTTCGAAAAGAGGCTGGAGGCGTCGATTTGATAATCCAGCAATTCGCCCGGATAATACAACCGCCAGGTCGAGACACACCCGCCGCGCCACCGCTTCCGCAGCGCCAGCAGCCGTTTGGCCGCGTCGATATAAAATTCCGCGTAGGTTTTCGCCAGGCGGTCGAGTTCCCCGGCGTTGTCATAAACCTCCATGCACAAGTTCGTCTCGCCCATGACCGCGGTCAGCATGTCGATGATTCCGCGCAAGTGCAGTTGGCGCGTCGGCAGCGCCTCGCCCGCCAGCGTGTCCCCGGTCGCCACGCTTTCTTTTGCCTTGGCAAACCAGGCCGACCCAAAGACCGCCTCGCGGTCAAACGCGGCCAGCGTCTCGCCGCAACCGGAGTGGCACGGCTTGGCGGTGCAACTGGTCTCGGACGCAAAGATCGGGCACCCCAGAAACGCCTCCATCCACGCCTCGGGATAGCGGATGCCCACGGGATTGATGAGGTCGCCGGGCGGGCCGCCGGATTCGGCGTCCTTGACGCCGATCAGTCTGCGAAGCTCCAGTTCATGCGCCTGGATCATCCTCGGTTCGCAGATAAGATCCTTCGCGCCGACCGGATAGGGGTTTTTGCTCCAATGCTTTTTCGCCATGCTCCCGATCAAGGGAGCCGTGCCGCGGCCTTTCCAGAAGGCCGCATGTCTTTCCAGAAGTTGGGGCGTGATCATGCGATGGGTTTTGCCGCCGGAAGCCGGCACAGGGCCGGAACCTGCCATGGTCCGGGGGCAGTCCGGACAAAATGCCCCGCCCATGCCGGGCGCAACAATCCCACATCAGTGGTTTTTTAATCCTGCCACGCGGGCAGCCCCATGCGACACGCGGCGACGGCTCCCGGGCTACAGCGTGCGCGGGATTTGCGAGGAGTGGTGGTGCAGGATCGGGGCCGTTTGCGAAAGATCCAGAACGAAGCTGAAGCGCGCCTCGAAATTCAGCATCTCGCCGTCGATGGCAAACCGCCAGCAATAGATGCCGCTCAGCGCATAAATCGAGTCCGCGACCGGCTGCGCCACGACGGTTTTCTCGTGAAGCGCAATGCTCAGGTCCTCGCGGGCGCAAAGCCGCTCGAAATAGTCGCGGATGCCTTCCGGCCGTCCCAGCAGGCGGCTGGCAAATGTCGGTATCAAAAGCGCTTTTTCGTTGTAGAAGGAAAGCGCGCCATCGAGGTCGCCTTCATTGATGCAATGAATCCAACTCCTGAGAATATCGCCGGGCGTTTTTGTCATCGTAATGGTTTTTGTGCCGCCGGTTGCATAAGCGGCGCGCCCGACGAAATAGGCGGGCCGGAGAGCGGGCAACGCTATTTCTGTAAACAGCCGGCAAAAAAGGCCGGAAACCAGACGGCGAATCCGCCGCCCCGTGCTGCCGGATGGGCACTGAAGTGCGATGGCCCCGCTCCTTGGAAATTGCGCATGTGTCCGTGGACATTTCGGGAAACTGTCATTAGTTTTGGCTCTAAGCAGTAAAACAGCCGCTCATTACTGCATTGATGAATATATTGACCTTCAAAGACATCCCGCTTGGTGGCAGGGTGTATGCTTGGAGTTGTTTTTTGTCATTCTGGCCTGTTTCGCACCCGTGGCGGACTCCAGGAAAGCAAGGCGGCTCCCAGCCATTCGAGATTCATCGTGCTTCTTTTTTAACCAACAAACCAACAATAACATGGAAACAACCTTCATGGACGCCATCGTCAAGGCCCTCATCGTTTACGGCGTGGCGACGGTCATCGGCATTCTGGTCGCGCTGCTCATCAGCATACTTTCCCGGGTTCTCCGGGCCTTTCTCAAGGACAACTAAGCAACAGGACCCGCCGCCATGACTTTCCAGAACATCCTCGATATCTTCCAAGGGCTGACGACGCTCTTCGATTCCTTCGCGAACAACCCCGCCGTCGCCTGGATGCGCATCGTGCTGATTTTCCTCGGCATGCTGCTCGTTTACCTCGGCAAAAAGGGCACGCTTGAGCCGCTGCTCATGATTCCGATGGGACTGGCCATGTGCGCCGTGAACGCCGGCGTGCTCTTCCTCGACCCCACCACGGCGGGCATCATCGTCAGCGGCAGCGCGCCGCTCCCCGACGCCGCCGCGCAAGCGCAGGCCGTCGCCACCGCCGCCGCCGGAAAAATGCACGGCACTCTCTTCATGTCGCCCCTCGTGGAAACGCCCGACAAAATCGTCGCGCTCACCGGCATAGATTTTCTCCAGCCTATTTTCAACTTCACCTTCGGCAACAACCTCATCGCCTGCCTCGTGTTCATGGGCATCGGGGTGCTGCTCGACATCGGTTTCGTGCTGGCGCGGCCCTTCCTCAGCATCGTGATGGCGCTCTTTTGCGAGCTGGGCACGATCGTCGTTTTCCCGATCGCGATCGCCCTCGGGTTTTTCCCCGGCGAGGCGGCCGCGATCGCACTGGTCGGCGGCGCGGACGGCCCGATGGTCCTCTTCGGCGCGCTCAAGATGGCCCCGAAGCTCTTCGTCCCCATCACCATCGTCGCCTACCTCTACCTCGGGCTCGTGTATGGCGGCTATCCCTACCTCATCCGCGCCCTCATCCCGGAAAAATTGCGCGCCATCAAGCTGCCTCCCCGCCCCGCGGTGAAAATCACCTCCGGCGAGAAACTCGCCTTCGCCGTCGTGGCCTGCACGGTGCTCTGCCTGCTGTTCCCCTCGGCGGCCCCGCTGTTCTTCTCGCTCTTCCTCGGCGTGGCCGTCCGCGAGTCCGGCCTGAAATTCTTCTCTACACTCATTGAGAACGTCTTCCTCTATGGCGCGACCATGTTCCTCGGCGTGCTTCTCGGCGTCATGTGCGAGGCCTCGACCATCCTCGACCCGAAGGTCATCATGCTGCTCGTCCTCGGCGTGCTCTCGCTGCTCATCTCCGGCGTGGGCGGCGTCATCGGCGGCTACTGCGCCTACTTCTTCAGCGGGCGCAAAATCAACCCCGTGATCGGCATCGCCGGCGTCAGTTGCGTGCCGAGCACGGCCAAGGTCGCGCAAAAGGAAGTCTCCAAGGCGAACCCCCACTCCATCGTGCTGCCCGAGGCCCTCGGGGCCAACATCTCCGGCGTCATCACCACCGCGATCATTACCGGCATCTACGTGTCGCTGATCCAGCCCACCCTCTGAGGTGCCGGCCGGCCAAACGCCAAACGCGGCACCTCGCAACCCATGACGTCTCCGAACGACCAGCCGCACGACGCGCCCGCCACCGACAGCCCGGCTCCGGGAAAAACGGTGGCGCGCGCGCCGTTTCCCGTCGCGCACTGGGTCGCCGGGACGGTGCTCGCGCTCGCCGGCGGGCTCGCCGCGCGCTTTATCGCGCCCGGCCTTGCGGAACCCGCGCGCGGCTTTGCCGCCGCCACCGGCCACGCCGCCGCCGGACTCGGCCTGCTCGTCATCGCCCTCGGCGTCCGCAAACGCGTCTGGGCGGCGAACACCGCCGCCGCGGACGCCGCCGCGGAAAATACCCCTGAATCCGCCGCGCCGGCCGCCGCCGTAAAAAGGTAGCTCCTCCCTTCACTCACCATCCGGGTCCGCTCTTTCCATCGTTCGTCTTTTCGCCAATTTTCCAAAACCAAACAGCAAAATGAACCTTCTGCTCTCATTCCCTATCCTCGCGACCGCCTCTGCCGCCGCCCAGAACCAGCCCCCCGTGCTTTTCGACAACAAGGGACTCGCCCTCTTTGCCATCCTGGCCGGCGTGGCGGTCTTTATCGGATTGGTGGCGCTGGTCGGACGCCTGCTCGCCGCCACGCATCCCGATGCTCCCGCCACTGCGAAGGCCGCCGCTCCCACGAAAGCCGCTGCCACCCCGGCGCCAGCCGAAGCCGATGCCGTGACCCCCGAAGTGCTGGCGGCGATTGCCGCGTCGATTTTCGTGACGCTTGGCCCAAAGGCGAAAATCGCGGAAATCCGCACTCCCGCGCCCTCCGTGGAGGCCCTCATGCAAATGTGGGCGCTCGAAGGCCGCCGTCAGATTTACACCTCGCACAATCTCAGGTAACAGGCAGCGCCCTTTGCCGCGAGTCTCCCCCACGGGCCGGCCTTGGGGCTTTTGGGGGCTGTTTTGGGACAATCCGTCAAACAGGAATCCGGCACTCTTTCCTCTTTATTCTTTCTCTTTCCTCTTTCTCTCCTCGCCAGGCGTTTTGGGAGAAAGAGGAAAGAGAAAGAATAAAGAGGAAAGATTCATGGGAGGATAAAATCTCCCTTTGGGGTTTATCCTCGATTTGCGCATGAGGATGCGAACACTCCTTTTTCCGTCATGCGCCGACTCGACCAGCTTCTTGCCAACCTCGGCTATTGCTCACGACGGGAGGCCCGCGCGTTTCTCAAAACCCATGCCGTCACCCACCGCGGCGCTCCGGCCGCCGACCCCTCCTTGAAAGTCCGGGCGGCCGATGTGCTCGTCGATGGCGAACCGCTCGATCATCCCGACGGGCTGCTGCTCCTGCTTCACAAGCCGACCGGGCTCGTCTGCTCGCACGATCCGCGCGAAGGCCCCAATGTTTACAGCCTGCTTCCCGAACGCTGGCGCGCGCGCAATCCGCAAGTCACCAGCATCGGACGCCTCGACAAGGACACCAGCGGCCTGCTGCTTCTCACCGACCAGACCGCGCTCGTCCACCGCCTCACTTCACCGAGGCACAAGGTGCCCAAAACCTACCGGGTGACGACCGACAAACCGATCCCTCCCGGGCTGGCCGCGCTTTTTGCCGCCGGCACGCTCGTCCTTCAGGGCGAAGCCGCGCCCTGTGCGCCCGCCGAATTGCGCATCCACGGCCCCGCCACCGCCGACATCGTGCTGACCGAGGGGCGCTACCACCAGGTGCGGCGCATGTTCGCGAGCCAGGGCTGCGCGGTCGTGACGCTGCATCGCACGCATTTCGGCCCGCTCGACCTCGCCGGCGTGGAACCCACCCGGTGGCGCGAACTGCCTCTGGGAATGTTTGGGTAATACCAATGCCGAATGAAATTTACTCGTCTGGAGGGCCGAGCTCCCGCGAGGCCGTCGCGGAAAAACGTCGCGTATAACCGTGACGGCCTCGCGGGAGCTCGGCCCTCCAAGCAAAGGGTGATTTTCATTGGGGAGCGGCCGATTTCTCACTCCACCGCGCCGGCGCGGTCTTTGTTTTTTTGGAGTTTCGGGCTTTGGAATTTTTTTGGGATTTGGCCATTGGGATTTGGGATTTGCGCGCGAAGCGCGCCGTCACCGCACCGCCTCCAGCACGATGCCCGGGGTGAGGATTTCGGGAAGCGCGAGAGGCTCAGGCTGGCCGGGCTTGTAAACGAGGTTGAAGGGCACGGCGGCGCGGTTGTGCTTCGCGAGTTCGGCGGTGATTTGCGGATCGCGGGTCGTCCAGTCGGCCTTGAGCGTGACGATGCCGTTGTCGTTGAAGTGGCGCAGCACCTCCTCGGATTTGAAAACGAGCAGCTTGTTCGTCTGGCAGGTGGCGCACCAGCGCGCGGTGAAATCGACATACACGGTCTTGCCCGCGGCCCGCGCGGCGGCGACGGCGTCGGGGGTCCATTTTTCCCACGTGACCTGCGGTGCGCCCGCCGCACCGGCGGCGGGTTCGTCGGCGGGAGATTTCGGCCAGCCGAGCCACACGCCCCCGGCAAGGAGCACGAGCGCGGCCGCATGGCCGGCGGCACGGCGCGCCGGCTTTCTTCCGTAGGGTTGCCCGAAGCGTCCGTAAACCCAGGCCGCCATCGCGACGAGGACAAAGCCAAACAAAACCCAGAGCAGCGCGTAATCGCTGTCCGCCGTCTGCGCGGCGAGCACCCAGAGCAGCGCCCCGACCGTCGCGTAAAGCAGGAAGGACATGAGCTGCTTGAACGTCTCCATCCACGCGCCGGGACGCGGCAGGAATTTCACCGCCCCGGGGAAAATCGAGAGCAGCAGGTAAGGCGCCGAGAGGCCGATGGCGATGGCGGTGAAAACGAGCACGGACTCGCCCGCGCTGAGCGCGAGCGCGGCGCCGAGCGCGGGCGCGAGGAAGGGCGCGCTGCACGGCGTGGCGACGAGCACGGCCAGCGCGCCGGTGAAGAACGAGCCGGTGTAGCCGTTTTTCGATTGCAACTGCCCGCCGACGCCGGTCGCGGACAGGCCGACTTCGAAAAGGCCGCTCATGTTGAGCGCGAACACGAGCATGAACACCGCCATGCAAAACACGAACGAGGGCGACTGGAGTTGAAAACCCCAGCCGAGTTGCTGCCCGCCCGCGCGCAGCACGAGCAGCAGTCCCGCGAGCAGCCAGAACGAGACGAGCACGCCGGCGGTGAACGCCACGCCGTGCAGCGTGACCTTGCGGCGGTCGGCCCCGGCCTGGTTGACGAAACCGAGGATTTTTATCCCGAGCACGGGAAACACGCACGGCATGAGGTTCAGCACCAGCCCGCCGAGAAACGCGAGGAAGAGCGTGCCCACGAATCCGGCGGAGGCACTGGCGGACGCGTCCGCCGGGGCGGCGGCGTCCCCGCCGTCGCTCCGATTCGGCGGCGAGGACGCCGCCGCTCCGTTTTGGATAGGCACGTCGATGATGAAGCCATGCCGCGCGCCGTCGCGGTCATACGCGAGCACCCCGGCCAGCCGCGCGCCGTCGCCCTCGTAGGCATCGGAAACGGGAAGGGTGAACGTGACGACCGCGCCCGCCTCGCCCGTCATCACGGTCTGGGGCTGGTCGTATTGGATGAGCGCGTCGATGCTGAAAAAATGCGGTGAGAGCGTCGCGAGCGCGGGCGCGGCGGCTTTGTTTTTTTCGGCGGCGAAGGCGAGCGCGACCGTCTTTTCGCCGGTGTGGCGCGTCGCGGACACGCGCCAGCCGTCGGGCGCCCGCGGCATCGGCGTGGCGGCGAGCGCGGCGGTGACGACGGCATCCGGCGCGGGCGCGGCGGTGCTCACGGGCAAGGTCAGCGTGACGGTCGCGTCGCCGGGCACGCAGACATCGGCGCACATGAGCCAGTCGGCTTTCGCGCGCAAGGTGACGGTTTCGCCGGGCTTGAGGTCTTTCGGCGGCGTGAGCGTGACGGGCAGCAGCGTGATGGCTTCGTAGCCGTTGCCGGTCACGGTGCCGGTGTGATCCTTGATGACAATGGGCACGGGCCAGCGGATGTCGCCCGCCTGCCAGCCCTCGGGCAGTTCCCAGGCGAGCGAGGTCGGGTAGCCGGTGCCGGCGTTGATCCAATACGTGTGCCAGTGCGGCTGGTGCTCGAGCTTGAGCGCGACGGTGAAGGCTCGCCCCGGCTGCACGGATGCATCGGCGGACACGAGCGAGGCCCGGACTTGCGCGCGGGCGCCGGGCGCGGCGGCCAACGCAAGCAGCGCGATGGCGGGCAAACAGATAAAATGGAGGAAAAGGCGGCGAATCATGAATGGATGCGTGTTGCGGAAAAGGATGTGCAAAATCATGGCTGAAGCAACCTGAGCGGCGATGCCATCCGAATTTTATTGGACAAGTCCCGCCATCCCAAAAACGGAAGAGGCGATCTTCTGGCCGCAAAACACGGCGATTGGGAATAATTTATACGCGCCGCAAGACACGCGCCCCCGCCTGCGCAAATGGAGGGAAGACCGGGCGGTCGGTTGACGCCTCGCGCCATTGCGACCTTGCCCCGGCACGGCGCGCGGCGCAGAGTTTTCATGATATGCTCATCGATCTCGCCTCCCTCAAGTCCCGCGATGCCTACCACTGGATGACCAGCACCATCACCCCGCGTCCCATCGCATGGGTGTCCACCGTGTCAGCCGACGGAAAAACCAACCTCGCGCCATTCAGCTTCTTCCAAGGCGTCACCTCCGTGCCGCCGTCGCTCCTGTTCGTGGCGGTCAACACCCGCGACGGCTCGAAAAAGGACACCGTGCGCAACGTGGAGGCGACCGGCGAGTTTGTGGTGAACCTCGTGCCTGAGGCGCTCGCCGCGCAGATGAACGCCACCGGCACGCTGCTGCCCTACGGCGAGAGCGAGTTCGAAAAATTCGATATCGCGCCCACGCCCTCCGTCAAGGTCGCCCCGCCGCGCGTCGCCGCCGCGCCGGTCGCGTTCGAATGCAAACGCCACTCCATCGTGCCGGTCGGCGAGGGTCCCGGGGCGGCCAACATCGTCATCGGCGTGATCGTGTCCCTGTATGTGGACGATGCCGTCATCGGCGCGGACGGCTGGCCCGACGCGGCGAAGCTGGACCTTGTCGGACGCATGGGCGGCGAGGTTTTCGTGCGCACGAAGGACACCTTCGTGCTGCCCCGCCCGCCGCGCTGACGCGCCGCGAGGATTGCGGCCTGAAAGACCGGCGAAAGCAGCCGCGCGCCGCCGAATTCATCGGGATTTCATGGCGGCTTCATCATGGCTTCACGCGGATTCGCCAGACTCGCCGGCATGAATCCATCCCAAGACATCATCGCGGCTGCGCGCAACTGGCTGCGCCGCCGCGTGTTCGTGTTCAAAGTCTGCGGAGCGATCTTTTTCGCCCTTTTGCTGCTCATCCCGCTTTCCATGGTGCGCTCCACCCTCGATGAGCGGCAGATGCGCTACCACGAAGCCGTGGATTCCATTACCGAACCGTGGGGCCGCTCGCAGGAAATCATCGGGCCGGTGCTCGTCGTGCCCTACACGCATCAGGTCGCCACGGACGAATGGGTGTTCGCGGGCGACCGGCGCGTGCTGCAAAAAAGCGTGCAGGAAGTCGCCGCCGAGGCGTTTTTTCTGCCGGAACGGCTCGACATCACCGGCGAGCTTGCGCCTTCGCTGCGCAAACGCGGCATCCACGCCGCGCACGTTTACTCGGCCGCGCTGCGGGTGTCGGGAAGTTTCGCGCCGCCGGATTTCGCCTTCACCGGGCTGAAGTCCGTCAAACCGCAATGGGAGCGCGCCCGCGTGTGTTTTGCCATCACCGATCTGCGCGGCGTCCGCGGGGCGCTCACGCTCGACTGGGGCGGAGCTTCCGTGCCGATGCAGCCCGGCGCGGCGCTCGGCGGCGCCGAGGCCGGCGTGCATGCCCTGCCCGGCGAGGCCGCCGCCGGGGCGGCCTTCTCGCTCGATCTCACGCTCAACGGCAGCGGCTCGTTCACGGCGGCCCCGCTCGGGCGCGGCACCACGATGCGGCTGGCCTCGTCCTGGCCCGACCCGAGCTTCATGGGCGCGGCGCTGCCGGTGAAACGCGAGGTGGGGCCGGACGGTTTCGAGGCCGAGTGGGAGGCGTCGCTTTACGGGCGCTCGTTTCCCCAGCAATGGTCGGGGGCGGGCGAGGTCTCCTTCCGCTCGCTGTCCGAGCCGTCGTTCGGCGTGCGCATGCAGCCCGCGGTCGATTCCTACCGCACCGTCGAGCGCGCCATCAAGCACGGCGTGCTGTTCGTGGCGCTGGTGTTCACGGTTTTCTTTCTGTTCGAGGCCACCTGCGGCCTGCATCTGAACGGGCTCAATTACCTGCTGACCGGCGCGGCATTGTGCCTGTTTTTCCTGTCGCTGCTGGCATTGGCGGAATTTCTCGCCTTCGGCGCGGCGTATGCGATGGCGGGCGCGGCCTCGACGGCGATGATCGGGCTCTACTGCCGGCGCATATTGCGAAGCGGGCGCCGCGCGCTCGCCACGGCGGGGCTGCTCGGCGGGGTTTACGCCTATCTGTATTTCGTGCTGCGCATGGAGGACTTCTCGCTGCTGGCCGGGACCGCGGCGCTGTTTGTCATGCTGGGCGTGGTGATGTATGCGACGCGCAACCTGCGCTCCGCGCCGACATCGGAAACAGCATCCCCTGCCGGCGGCGGCGATCACGCGGGACGGGGCGAAAACACGATCCCCCCGGCGGGCGGGCCGCCGCCCTTGCGATGACGGGCGGGGGCGTGCGCACGAAGGACACCTTCGTGCTGCCCCACCCGCCGCGCTGACGCGCCACGAGGCCAATCCACTACATGCGCTTTGAATCAGCCTCCATTGGGAATATCCTATTGCGAGCCAGTGGGGCCACCGACAGGCGATGCGTAGTTTTTGATAAGATAATCGGTCACCCTGGTTGCGATTCTCCCAAGCATGGCATTGTCGGTGCCTCCGATTGTCCAAGACCCGCTCCACGCGCCCGCGGATGAGTAAAACTCGGGGGTGGCAATCGTTTTGCCGGTTTCTTTTTCCGTGATGGTCACACGCATGATAACCGCCGAGCTGCCCGCCGCCGGACCGACCCAGAAGCGCGCCGCGCCGCCGATGAACTTGATTTCGGACACCACGGGGGTGATGACCAGCGTGCGCTGCGTCCCTCCTTTTGTCGCCCCGATGTGATTCCAGTTGGTTATTGTCGGCTCCATGACCAACGACAGGTTTTCCTGAATCTTCACGAGCGCCTTCTCGTTGGTGTCGTTGTTGGCATAGCGGGATGCCAGCGTGACCGGCTTCATCGCGAAAGCGGTGAAATTTGAGAATGCCTCGCCCGGCGGCGGATTCATTGTATTCGATATCTTGATATGCGTCGCGCAGGCAGAGAACAGCAACGATATCGAAACGAACAGGGTGGGAATGAAAAATTTTTTAAGGGTTGATTTCATCGTGAGAGATTACGGTGAGGGTCCAAAGGATGAGTTTGCCCCGGGCCGGTCTCCATACGGAAACCGGCTCGGAAAATGAAGGACCGATGTCAGAACTTCCAGCCGACCAGGAAGGCCAGCGAGTGTGTGTTGATGGCATCCAAGCTGCCCCAGTTGTATTCGGTTTTTCCAACGCGCAGGTAACGGTAGCCAATGTCGAGAAACATCCGCTGGCTCACGTGGATGGTCAGGCCGACGCCGATGCCGGCGGCAATGGCGATGTCGGAATCGGTCGCAGTCATCCAATAGGAAGGCGAATCGTATTTGTAATCCGTGAAGATATAGGCCCCGCCGATGGAGGGCGAGATGCGAAGCTCGCATCGCCTGCTTGGGGCAAGCGGAATGCAGACGCTGTAGGTGAACAGCTCGGGCACTACAACGTAATCGAGATTGAGCGAAGACACGCCACCGTAGTATCCGCCAGAATAATAAGTGTATGATTCCGAGCCGGCGAGGACGCCAACCTCAACTTGGATTTTGTTCCATTGGTCTATGCGCCAGCCGAAGCCGACGAGGGCGCCATAGAGATCCACGTCATCCGTGCCGGAGTTCGCCTCGGCGGATTTTGCATTCATGTAGGTGGGGCCGACGGAGAGGAACAGGTTGGCCCCCCTCGCCTTGGGAACGGCGAGAGATGTCTCGCGCCCGTTTTGGGCCCGCGCGATTGACGCGAAGGCGAGACCGGCGGCCAGCAGGGCCGCGAACAGGTATTTCGATGTTCTTTTGTGGTTCATGTTTTTTGCCATGGGTTTGTGGCACGCATTCATTTTACGGCAGATTATGCCGTAACGCTCAAGAGTTATTTACGGCATGATACGCCGCAGTGGATGCACCAAACACCAGCAAGAAACTTAGGGGGTTTGGCCGCAATTTGCGGCGGGCCCGGGTGTCGCGTGACATCACACAAGAGATGCTGGCCGAGCGGGCGGACCTGAATTTACGCACGGTGCAGCGCATCGAAGCGGGCGAGACCAATATCCTCATCACCACCGCCATGCGCCTGCGCCGCGGCATCGGCTGCCCGTGGGACGAGCTGATGCTACCGGAGGATCTTTGACGCGATTATGGAACGCGGGCGGCCCGCCCGCAACGATGCCGCCGCGCTGTCTGTGCGGACGGGCCGTCCGCGTTCCATGACTCAATACCGGTAATGCTCGGGCTTGTAGGGGCCCTCGACCGGCACGCCGATGTAGGCGGCCTGCGCGGGGGTGAGCTTGGTGAGCTTCACGCCGATTTTTTCCAAGTGCAGCCGCGCCACCTCCTCGTCGAGGTGCTTGGGCAGGCGGTAAACGCCCACCTTGTAGGTGTCCTTGTTCCGCCAGAGGTCGATCTGGGCGAGGACTTGGTTGGTGAAGCTGTTCGACATCACGAACGACGGGTGGCCGGTCGCGCAGCCGAGGTTCACCAGGCGGCCTTCGGCGAGCAGGTAGATGCCGCGGCCGTCGGGGAAGGTGAAGAGGTCGTATTGCGGCTTGATCGTGGTGCGCTTCACGCCGGGGAGCTTGTAGAGGCGGTCGACCTGGATCTCGTTGTCGAAGTGGCCGATGTTGCAGACGATGGCCTGGTCCTTCATCCGCTGCATGTGCTCGAGCGTGATGATGTCGCGGTTGCCGGTCGTGGTCACGTAGATGTCGGCGGCGCCGAGCGTGCTTTCGACGGTGTTGACCTCGAAACCTTCCATCGCGGCCTGCAGGGCGTTGATGGGGTCGATCTCGGTGACGATGACGCGCGCGCCGAAGCCGCGCAGCGAGTGCGCGCAGCCTTTGCCGACGTCGCCGTAGCCGCAGACGCAGGCGACCTTGCCGGCGATCATCACGTCGGTGGCGCGCTTGAGGCCGTCGGCGAGCGATTCGCGGCAGCCGTAGAGGTTGTCGAACTTGGACTTGGTGACGGAGTCGTTGACGTTGATGGCGGGGACGCGGAGTTTGTTTTGCTCCAGCATCTGGTAGAGGCGGTGGACGCCCGTGGTGGTTTCCTCGGAAACGCCGCGCCAGTCCCGGGCGAGCGCGGTCCAGCGGAGCGGGTCCTCCTGGTGCACGCGCTTGAGGAGGTCCTTGATGACCTGCTCCTCGTGCGAGGCGGACGGTGTATTCACCCAGTCACTACCTTCGGCGAGCTCGCAGCCTTTGTGGAGGAGGAGGGTGACGTCGCCGCCGTCATCGACGACGAGCTGCGGGCCTTGGCCACCGGGGAAGGAGATGGCGCGGTAGGTGAGCTCCCAGTATTCCTCGAGCGTCTCGCCTTTCCAGGCAAAGACGGGCGTGCCGCCCTTGGCGATGGCGGCGGCGGCGTGGTCCTGCGTGGAAAAAATGTTGCACGAGGCCCAACGGACGTCGGCGCCGAGTTCCCTGAGGGTCTCGATGAGCACGGCGGTCTGGATGGTCATGTGCAGCGAGCCGGTGACGCGCACGCCCGCGAGCGGCTTTTGCGCGGCGTATTTCTTGCGCACGCTCATGAGGCCGGGCATCTCGTGCTCGGCGACGGAGATTTCCTTGCGGCCCCAGTCGGCGAGGGCGATGTCACGGACGAGGAAGTCGGCGTTTTGTTTTTTGGAAGAGTTTTCGACGGGCATGATGATGTTGTTTTCGATGAGGATGTCGCTTCGCTCGATTTTCGATTGAGCGGGCATGTCGCTTCGCTCGGAACGATTGGGAGCGCCGCTCCGTTATGAATCCGGTTACTTCGCGGCCTTGCGGAGCGCGGCGGCCTTGTTCGTGGCCTCCCACGGGAGTCCGTCCTTGCCGAAGTGGCCGTAGTTGGTGGTCGCGCGGTAAATCGGACGGAGGAGATTGAGTTGCTTGATGATGTCGGCGGGCTTGAAGCTGAAAACCTGCCCGACGGCGCGCGCGATCTTCTCGTCGGGAATCGCGCCCGAACCGAAGGTGTCGACAAACACGCTCACGGGATGCGGATGGCCGATGGCGTAGGCGAGCTGCAACTCGGCGAAGCGCGCGAGGCCGGCGGCCACGATGTTCTTCGCCACCCAGCGCGCCATGTAGGCGGCGGAACGGTCCACCTTCGACGGGTCCTTGCCGGAGAAGGCGCCGCCGCCGTGGCGGCCCCAGCCGCCGTAGGAATCGACGATGATCTTGCGCCCGGTGAGGCCGGAGTCGCCTTGCGGGCCGCCGACGATGAAGCGGCCGGTGGGATTGATGAGAAACTCGGTGTTGCGGCTGATCCACTCGGACGGGATGACTTTGCGGATAACGTTCTCGATCAGGAACGCCTCGATTTGCGCATGCTCGACGTCGGCGGTGTGCTGCGTGGAGATGACGACGTTTTTGATTTCGACGGGTTTGTCGTTCTCGTAGCGGATGGAGACTTGGGATTTCGCATCGGGGCGGAGCCATTTGGCCTTCCCGGTCTTGCGCACGCGGGTGAGTTCGCGTCCGAGCCGGTGGGCGAGCATGATCGGGAGCGGCATGAGCTCGGGCGTCTCGGCGCAGGCATAGCCGAACATGATGCCCTGGTCGCCCGCGCCCTGCTCGGCGGTTTTCTTGCCCTTGGCTTTCTTCGCGTCAACGCCCTGCGCGATGTCGGGCGACTGGCGGGTGAGGTAGTTGTTGATGAAAACCGTGTCGGCATGGAAGACATCGTCGGCGTTGACGTAGCCGATTTCGCGGATGGCGTCGCGGACGATCTGCTCGTAGTTGAGCTTCGCCTTCGTGGTGATTTCGCCGGCGAGGATGACCATGTTCGACTTGACCATCGTCTCGCAGGCGACGCGGCTGGTCTTGTCCTGCGCGAGGCAGGCGTCGAGCACGCTGTCGGAAATAAAGTCGGCGACTTTGTCGGGGTGTCCTTCTCCAACGGATTCGGATGAGAAAACAAATGATTTGGCCATGGCAGCGTTGACCTTGGACAAATTCAGGCCGCGGGCAAGACAAATGGAATCAACGTATCAGGATTGAATGATGCGTCATAAGTAAATTAGCCGCATTGGATTGCGTGTTCAATCCGGCAGCAGAGATGCCGCCGCTTCGCTCCTGCCGCGTGGCGTCTCACTCCAGCCCGAGGCGCTGGCGGCCTTCGTCGGAGATCATCTGCGGGGTCCAGACCGGGTCCCAGACGATGTGCACCTTCGCCTCCTCGACGCCGGGAAGCGCGGCGATTTTTGCGCGGGCGTCCTCGGCGATGACCGGGCCCATGCCGCAGCCGGGGGCGGTAAGGGTCATCTTCATCTCAACACGACGGCCTCCGGTATCCGTTTTCTCGATACTGAGGTCGTAAACAAGCCCGAGATCCACGATATTCACGGGAATCTCCGGATCGAAGCAGCTTTTCAACGCCTCCCAGACCGCCTGCTCGCTGAACTCGCCCGGGGCCGCCGCCGCGGCGGGCTCTTCCTTGAGAACATACCCCTCGAGCGCCCCGGCGTCGGCGCGCGCGATGCGAAACATGCCGTGGCCCGCGCGGACGGTGATGCTGCCGCCGAGCGCCTGCATGACCTGGACCTCGGTGCCGGCGGGCAGCGTGGCCGGATCGCCTGCGGGGATGAGGGTGGCGGTGATGTCGCGGGAGAGTTTGTGGGAAGCCATGCGTGAATTACATGCAGGGAGCGGCCATGTGGCAACTGGTTTCGCCTCGGATGCGGGCCGGGCGCAACTCAAAGTGATGTCACCGCCTGAATCTTTCCTCTTTCTCTTTATTCTTTATCTTTCCTCTTGTCAGGCTTCTCGCTTCGCTCGGAACTCCCTGCCCGTGCCTGACGAAAGAGAAAGATAAAGATAAAGAATAAAGAGAAAGATTCAGGGGAGATTCAGGAGGCGGCGGCGCTTACTTGCTCCAGTCGAGCATGCGCTGGATGGGGGCGAGCGCGGCGGCGCGGATGTCCCCGGGCAGCTCAATCGCGGGCGACAGGGTCTTGAGCGCGTCGCGGACTTTCTCGATCGTGTTCATTTTCATGAAACGGCAGTCGTTGCACGCGCAGGTGTCGGTGGGGCCGGCGATGAAGGTTTTGCCGGGCACCTCGCGGCGCAGACGGTGCAGCATGCCGCTTTCCGTGACGACGATGATTTCGTTCGCGGGATGTTTGCGCGCGAAGGAGATCATCAACTCGGTGCTGCAAACCTCGTCGGCGAGATCGCGCACGGCCTGCACGCATTCGGGATGCGCGACGACGGGCGCGCCGGGAAACTGGTCGCGGATTTTCTCGATGGCCTGCGAGGTGAATTGCACATGCGCGTAGCAACTGCCCGGCCAGAGGCGCATCCGGCGCCCGGTTTGCTGCGAGACCCATTGCCCGAGATTCTGGTCGGGCACGAAGAGGATTTCACGGTCGGCGGGGACACGGGAGACGATCCGGGCAGCGTTGCCGCTGGTGCAGATGACGTCGCT
This sequence comes from Termitidicoccus mucosus, assembly GCF_038725785.1. GTDB lineage: Bacteria > Verrucomicrobiota > Verrucomicrobiia > Opitutales > Opitutaceae > Termitidicoccus > Termitidicoccus mucosus. The sequence continues at coordinate 5,019,446 of NZ_CP109796.1, read as the reverse complement.
GAGCGCCTTCACGGCAGCGGAACAGTTGATATACGCGACCACGTAAACGCCGGGATGGGCGGCCTTGTATTCGGCGAGGCGGTCGGCGGGGCAGGAATCGGAAAGCGAGCAGCCGGCGGCCAGCTCGGGCAGCAGCACGGTGCGGCCGGGGTTCACGATCTTCGCGGTCTCGGCCATGAAGTGCACCCCGCAGAAAAGGATCACATCGGCCTCGGCGCGTTGCGCCTGGTAGGAGAGGCCGAGCGAGTCGCCCACGTAGTCGGCGATCTGCTGGATCGGGCCGACCTGATAGTTGTGCGCGAGGATGACGGCGTTGCGCTGGCGTTTGAGCGCAAGGATTTCCTCCTGGATGGGCGAGAGCGTTTCGGGCTCGTCGCCCCGCGGTCGAACGATGCGGGGCTCGTAATTGAGGACGGCTGGCATGGCTTTTCTGTGACAGGAAAAAAACAAAAGCAGGAAACGCCGACGTTTGCAAAGCCGGCGCGGGGCGCAAGGGCGAATAACAGGGCGGCCGTCCCCGCCAAGGTTCACCTGAACGTAACTTTCTCGTGACAAAAGGGATGCCGCAAACGCATGCTTCGCCTCGGTTTTGTTACCGAGTCGTAAAATGAAAGCGGCTTTTGATTTTCAGTAAAGAAAGCTTGCTTCAATGACTACCGAATATATCTACTTTAAATCCACACTTAATTAGTAGGAATATTATGTCACTGACTACCAATGCACTTGAATCAACCCCGGATATTCCCGAGTGGCTTGAAATTGTGAAATCAAAGGTCGATGGGCTCCGCTTTGGCGTTGTGCAAATCATCGTGCACGACGGCAAGATCACCCAGATCGAGCGCACGGAAAAAACCCGGCTCGAAGCCTCGCCTACCGCTCTTCCGGCCCAACGCAAGGCCGGCCAGCCCGGTCGCGACAACTGAGAAAGTTCTAAAAATCGAACAGAAGGTAACAAAGAAAACGAAGAACTGCCAAAAGCCCGCCCGCTGTTTTTTAATGATCTCATAATAAGCAGCTTTTAATTAACAGCCCTTTTTATTTCATCTTCGTTCCCCTCGTTTCCTTCTGTTCAAAAAATGAATTTTAGATTCTCCCGAAAAATTTCTCCAACCGGTCAACCGGAGGCGCAAATCCATCATCCACGCAAACCAACGTCATGAACACCACCACACACCTCCCTGCTCCGTTCCCTGTCCCGCATCGCGGCCTCCGGGCGGCTTTCGCCGCCGTGTTCGGCCTCGCGCTCGCGTTTGTCTCCCTGTCCTTGTCCGCCGCGCCCGACCCGCGCGACGAGGAAATCAAACTCCTCCGCGAGCAGGTTCGCCTGCTCGACACCCGCCTGCGCCAGCTCGAGGTCAGGGACGCCGTCCAAGCCGCGCCGGAGACCGCCGCGCCCGCGGCCAAGCTCGCCGCCGCCGGGAAAAAACCCGAGGCGGACAAGGACACGCCGAAAATCACCATCAACGACCGCGGCATCACCATCGCGTCGGCCGACGGCGACTCCGCCCTCCGCCTGCGCGCGCTCGTGCAGGCCGACTCGCGCTGGTTTTTCGACGACCCCGCCTCGCCCAGCAACGAGGGCTTCCTGCTGCGCCGCGCGCGCATCATCTTCGAGGGCCAGTTTGGCAAGCTCTTCCAATACCAGATCGTGCCCGAATACGGCGGGAGCAGCGTCTATCTGCTCGACGGCAACATCACCCTCGCCTTCGCGCCGGAGGTCCAGGTCAAGTTCGGCAAGTTCAAGGCGCCGATCGGCCTGGAGTTGCTGCAATCCGACTCGTGGGCGTTCTTCCCCGAGCGGTCGCTGGCGACGAATCTCGTGCCGAACCGCGACATCGGCGTGCAGATCGGCGGCGAGTTGTTCGACAAGACCACCGAATACCAGATCGCCGTCCTCAACGGCATCGGCGAGGGCCGCTCGAACCAGACCAACGCCGAGTTCGACCGTGGCAAGGACTTTGTCGCGCGCGTGTTTGCCCGTCCGTTCAGAAACCGGAAGGATTCGTTCTTTGAGGGGCTCGGCATCGGCATCGCGGGCAGCGTCGGCCGGCAGGAGGGCGACCTGGGGCGCACCTCGGGTTATCGCACCGACGCGCAGCAGACGCTGTTTTCCTATCGCAGCAGCGTGATCCAGGACGGCACGACATGGCGCTACACGCCGCAGTTGTCTTATTACAACGGGCCGTTCGGATTGCTGGGCGAGTATGTGGTCTCGACCGTGAATCTCCGCGCCGCCGCCGGGCAGCCCTCGCGCGAAATCACCAACAAGGCCTGGCAGGTCGCCGCCGGCTACGTGGTCACGGGCGAAAAATCCTCGTTCAACGGCGTGATTCCCAAAAACCCCTTCAATCTCGAAAAGGGCACGTGGGGCGCGCTCGAACTGGCCGCGCGTTTCGACAAGCTCGACATCGACAACGACGTGTTCCCGGTGCTCGCCGATCCGAACGCGAGCGCGACCTCCGCCTCGTCGTGGACGCTCGGCGCCAACTGGTATCTCACGCGGGCGTTCCGCTTTTCGCTGAACTACGTCCAGACCGATTTGAAGAGCGCGACGCCCAACCCGACCGGCATCCTCCTGCGCGAGGACGAAAGAGCCATCATCACTCGCGCGCAGATCGCGTTCTGACCACGGTCACACCCCGCCCGTCGCCCGGCACGCAGCTGGAGCATTTCAATCAAACTGCGGCCGATGCTCGAATTGGAGGGACGGCCTCCGTGCCGTCCATTTCGGCGCAGAGGGACGACACGGCGATCGTCCCTCCCGCCAGAAATGCGGCCACGGCATTCTTTGGAAGGTTCTAGTTCTACTTTGTTCACCTAGGTTGCGCGGACGGCCCGCGGTTTTGCGTGGCACGTGGCACGGGCGTCCCGCCCGTGAGTTTGCGTGGCATGGGCGACCCCGCCCATGTGTCCGGCAGTTTGCGGCGCGGAGCGCCGTCCACGGGCGAGTCGCCCGTGCCACGCAACCCTCCTTGCCTCGCGTTAACCCTAATTAACTAAGCAGAACTAGGCCAGCTGCTTGCTGAGGCGGTGCTTGTAGTTTGCGCCCACGGCGCGGTTGTGCTCGATGGCGCCGGGAAGATTCTGGCTCCGAAGGACGGGCAACGGATGGCCGCGGTCCCGCAGCCATTCGATCACGGCCAGCATCAGCCAGTTCAGGATCGACGCCCCGACAAAGGTCGAGGTCGGCCCGGAGTTGATCGAATCGGTCACCTCGACAATGGCGTCGCCGGTCACGCCGCCGTTGTCGAGCACATGGTCGGCGATTTCAAAGAGACGCTTGCCGGACGGATGCTGCGAAGGCGTCACGCGCGACATCGGCAGGCAGGTGAGCGCGGCCACGGTGAGACCCTTTTCCTTCGCGTAGAGGGCGACGTCGATGGGCGAGGCGTTTTTGCCGGAATTTGAAATCACGATGATGACCTCGCCGGGCAGCAGTTGATACTGGCGGTCGTAACGGGCGATGAGGGCGCGTCCGTAACCGGGCAGGTTTTCGATGAAGCCGGCGGTGGGATCGGGCACGCTGCTGATGCAGACAAGCCCGCCGGCGCGGCCGACGATCTCGCGGGCGATAACTTCGCTGTGGCCGCTGCCGAAAGTGTGCACGACACCGCCGCGCGCGATGCTTTCGCCGATGACCGGCGCGAGGCGGGCGATGACCGGCGCGTTGGTTTCCCAGGCGCGGGCGAGGAGCGCGTTGGCGCGCTGGTAGTAGGTTTCGGGAAGTGACATGGTGGGAGTGGAAGGTGGAATAAGGGAGGTTATGTGGAAGCCCCCATCTTTCTCTTTCTTCTTTATCTTTCCTCTTTCTCCTTCGGGCGCGAGCAGCCGGGAAGGGAAGAAAGAGGAAAGAGAAAGAAGAAAGAGAAAGATGGGGGAAAGTCATGATTCCCACCTGCCATAGATGCCGCACGGCAGCGTCTTGCCGTCGCGCTCGATGGGCAGGCCGACTTCGCCGCCGGTGATGGTGCCGCCGGGGACGTCGTGCAGGAGCGCGGCGAGCAGGTTGACGACCACGGTGGGCGAGAGGCGCGCGGTGTAGGCGTTGATGAGGAAAAACAGCGGGCGGTCGCCGAGCACTTCGCGGCATTCGCGCAAAAGCGGCCAGAGGTGATCCTCCAGTTTCCACATCTCGCCGCCGGCGCCGCGCCCGTAGGTGGGCGGGTCCATGATGATGGCGTCGTAGCGGCGTCCGCGCTTGATTTCGCGGCGGACGAATTTCATGCAGTCGTCGGTGATGGTGCGGACCGGGGCGTCCGCGAGCCCGGAAAGCGCGACGTTTTCGCGGCACCATTTGACCATGCCCTCGGCGGCATCGACGTGGCAGACGCTCGCGCCGGCGGCGGCGGCGGCGCAGGTGGCCGCGCCGGTGTAGCCGAAGAGATTGAGCACGGAGACCTCGCGCCCGGCGGCGCGCGCGGCGCGGATCTTTTCCGCAAACCAGTCCCAGTTCACCGCCTGCTCGGGAAAGAGGCCGGTGTGCTTGAAGGAGGTCGGGCGGATCTTGAAGCGGAGCGTGCCGTATCCGATTTCCCAATACTCGGGCAGGGGGCGGCGGAATTCCCAGCGGCCGCCGCCGGTCTCGCTGCGGTGATAGTAGCCGTCCCACTGCTCCCAGGCCGCCGCGCCGCCGGAGCGCGGCCAGATGATTTGCGGATCGGGGCGGACGAGGGTGTGCGGCCCCCAGCGCTCCTGTTTCATGCCGAGGCCGCAATCGAGGAGCTGGTAGTCGCGCCAGCGGTCGGCGACGATAAGGGCGGGGCGTTGGATGGTGGCGGACATGGTGTGGCGCGGGAAAGGAAGGCGTGGGCGGAAAAGTCGCCCGCCAGCGAAGGGCGGACGGAGGCATTTGTCGAGAATGAGGAAGTTTTTACGCGTCCCGTTTTGCAGAACATTGACAGCAGAGTTTTTAGCCATACGAGAGTGGTAATGAACCTCACCAAATTCGTAAAAATCCTATTTACGCTTTTAACAGGCGCATTTCTTACGGCGATTCTTTCGGCCGATGTGATCGGGACCAAAAACGGCTCCAAGCTCAGCGGCAAAGTCGTGAGCATCGACGGAACCCATGTCGTGCTCGACACGGACTTCGCGGGTGAAATCAAAATCAAGCAGAGCGAGGTCGAATCAATCACCACGGACGGACCGCTCAATGTCCGCCTCGCCAGCGGCACTGTGCTCGAAGGCGCGATCGGCGCCTCGGCCGCACCGGGCGACGTGCATATCGCCGGCAAGGACGGCGGCGTCAACACCACGGTGGACAAACTCGCCATGACCTGGACGCCCGGCGCGATCGATCCCGCCGTGGCGGCGCTCCAGCGCAAGTGGGCCTACGAGGCCGCCGCCGACATCACGGGCAAGACGGGCAACAGCGAGCAACTCGGCATGGCCCTGCAATTCCGCGCCACGCTCGCGTCCTCGTTCGACACGCTGCAATTCTACACCGCCTACGAGCGGCAGGTCACCGACCACGAAAAATCCTCCGACCAGTTCAAGGCGGGCCTCGACTACCAGAACAATTTCGCCGGCCGCTACTCGTGGTACGTGCGCGACGAGGGCGGGTTTGACCGCGTGAAGGACATCGACCTCTACAACGTGGCCGCCGCCGGTGTCGGTTACGACATCCTGAAAACCAAGGTGGACACGCTCACGGGCCGCGTCGGTCTCGCGTATCGCTACGAGAACTACGGCGACCCGCTGGCGGAGGATCTCGATTCGGTCGGTCTCGACATCGGCCTGAACAACCAGCTCACGATGAACAACTGGTCGATGACCAACCGCATCTCGTATGTGCCGGCATTCGACGATTTCGCCAATTATCGCTTTTACCACGAGTCCTACATCGAGCTGCCGCTCAAGATCGGCTGGTGGAAGCTCCGCATCGGCGTCTCGAACGACTACAACAGCAAGCCGCCCGCCGGTTACGAGAAACTCGACACGACCTACTTCACGCGCCTGGTGCTGAACTGGAAGTGATGCCGGGGGTCGGACACCGCCGGCCGCGCCTCCTTTGACCTGAGCGTCACTGCCGCGGCGGTGGCGCTCATTGCTTTTGCTTTGGTGGGCCCTGTCGGGGTGGCTGTTTTCAGAGGGAAAACAGCCCCGGTGTCCGCTTGGTGCCCGATATTAAAAGCATCCGGCGTGTGTGATACGCTGACGGCATTAATATAGTTGAATTGATGCTGTTTTGGTATCATATGGGTGCATGGACGTTTATTATTTGCTGAAAACCTTCCTTTTTGCCTTTGCGTTATTACCCCTCCTCGCCTGTTCGCTTTTTCTGTCTATGACGATTGTCCGCCTTGCCTTTCATTATTACGATTGGCTCGAGAAGAGGCTTCCCTCTCGCTATCTCGATCGCGAATAGAACTCTTGATGAGTTTCACGTCAGGGAGGTAGTCCATGATCGCGACGGCATCATTCAGACGTTCCTCTATCTCGGTAGTTTTTGCGATTGCGGCGTCAAGGCGCTCCCGCCCCTCCATCGCTTCCTTTTTTGCTTTCTTGTAGTCCTTTCTGGCGGCGCGGCATTTATGGTGGAGGATGCCCATCCAGACAATAATGGTGAGAACCGCCAGCCCGTAGCCGACAACCACTGCCGTGGCATCAAGTGTGAATGTATATGTGTTCATTTCTTCGGCGGCCGTTGGGCTCTCGATGGTCGTTTAGTGTCCGTTCTTGCGTCTGCGAAGGCGGCGTCGGCGCGCAAAGAATGGCGCGGCTTCCGGTCAAGCGGTTCCGTGTCTAGCTTATCCAGCTTACCCTTTTCATGGGGGAGGAGCGTTTGGCCGCTATCCCTCAACTCAGATAGGTTATGTTCAGTGATTTTCCCCGCGAGTGTTTCAGTCGGCTTGGTCTTCTTTGCGATCTCGATTTCACGGGGCCATGCGTCATTGGCGGCGTAAAACGCCACGGCGGCATGCAATAGGCGTCTGACTATCTCCGATAGTTGAAGCCCCGAATTTTCAGCGAGTTGTGAAAATAGCGCAAGCTCATGCTCAGTGAGGCGCATATTAAAATGTCCAGTTTTCTTTGGTTTCACAACGGCCAACAGACGACACGTAGTCGCATTACGTGGCAAAAAAAGACTTGTGATATTTGTAATTACACGCGACTACGTGTGTGCCGCGGCCCAAGGCCGCCCCCCCCCGTCAGTCAAAAAACACGTTGGTAAAGCGGGGCCGGGGCGGCCGGGCGCGGCCCAAATCCAACGAACCCATGAAAAAACCAGCCAAGAGACCGGCCGCCGGAAAACCGTCCCGGTTCCTCCAGTCATACCGATCCGTAGTGGTCCACGTTACCCCCCTCCTGCGCATTCAGATATCCGCCGCCGGCTGTGTGGATGTCGGCGTCAAGGATTCCTCTACCGGCATTCGTCACATCACGAGCATCTCCCTCGCCGACGCCGCCAACCTCGCCGAGTTCATCCGCAGCTACTGCGCGAACCCCGAAAACGCCTGACCGCCATGGGACTATTCACTAGATTCAACCGATATGAAAGCCCCCGGCGACTCGCAATCGACGCGTGGCAGTGTCGCCTGCATCCTCCCGCCGAGCCGATCAGTGAGGCCGAACAGGAGGAATGCCGGTTCAATGAATACAAGAAAGGCTATGTCACGGGGGATGCGTTCCTCGCGAACGGCGTCTTGTATATTGGATACGCGGAGAGCGTGGAAACAAGCGTCACCAGCAATGGCGGCGGCAGCACTGTCACCATCGGCGCCGGTTCCATCAAGGCATCCACGCTGATTGCCAAGGGGGAGATGACAGAAGCGGAGGCGCGGGCGATTGCCGCCGCGTGCTTGGAAGAGTGAACCCTTTGCCGCGCCCACAACGGGCGCGGCGCAACCCGATAAACCAATGAAAAACACCAAATCCACCACCGCCGCCGTGCCCATGCTGCACGTCACGCTACCGAACGAAATCATGCTTCCCGCAGATGCCGACATAAACGCATTGCTGCGGATACTGATGGGAGCGCGCAAAATCGAAACAATCAGCCGCGTCGAAATCGACGGGGTCAGGGAATACGATGGGGACGATACGCACTACACTTCCGGCCCTGTTGTCCCGCTTATTCGCGAGGCGAATGTTGCCTCCATTCACGCGGACGAAGCCGCTGCAATCGCCGCAAAAATCGAAAACGTCAATGCGGAGAAACGTCGGCAGGCCGAGTGGAGAGCGCGGCGCGCCGCTGAGGCCGCCGCCACCGCCAACTCAGGCGCCTACGCCACCACTGAAACCGGCCGCCCCCTCACGGCCTGATTGCCATGAAAAACACACCGGAAGTATTAGCGAGGCAGCGGCGCAAAGCGGAGTGCGTCCGGCGGAAGGACGTCGCCGCAATTATCGACCGCGACCCTGTTAATTTCTGGAGCGAGCGCTCCGCGATAGCGGAGGCTGTCGCGATTTACACGCGCGATGGCGTCGATCTGGTTCATACGGCCGTAGGCATCTCGGCAGTCCTGAACTCGGACGATCTCGGAAATGCCGCCATGTCCCCGTTCGCATCGCTCTGGTTGGGGTGCCTCATCGCCCAAGCGTTTTACGGCAAGGCCGCCTGAACCCTTCGCCCGGCCTCCCGTGCTTTTGGTTTATCGGACCATAAAGCCGGGAGGTGCGGGCCTTTCCCTTTGCCCAACTCACAACAACACCGCCCCGCCGCTTCGTTGGTCACGCCCGGGCAAGGCGTGAGGAGGCCAAAAAGCCTCCCGGCGGGGCACAATTTCAACGAAAATGAAACCGAAACATATAATCGCCGCGGTGATTTTCACCGTGCTTCTGGCACTCGCTTGCGCCGCCGCGCCGGATATTAACAGGGCCTTGGGCAGCAAGCCGGGGCATCCCATTACCTGGGTCGCCTTCTTCGCTGTCGGCGCGCTTGGCATCTGGTATTGCTACTACAACACGTCCGCGAAACAAACCGCCCGCGAGCGTGCCGCCCAATCCATCGCCATCCCGCATCCGAAATACCCCTTCACGGATGACATGGCAAAAATAGTCGGCTGTTGCGCGGGCTGTGAGTGTGACGCCCGGCGCATGATACAAGTCGGCCTCGAATGGCTGGACGCCAATCCATCGGAAGCCGATTGCATCAAAAGCGCCCAAGCCGGCGGCGGCCTCGTCAGCCTCCCGGGGTTTATGCTTACGGCCATGTATAACGCCGCTCCGGGCGCATCCTTTGGCCTGTTGAGCCGGTCCGCCGGCACCGTCCTTAGAATTAACGAAATCGGCTGGCCGGCGTTCGTCGCGGCGTCGATGGCGGAAAACGCCAAAGAGGATTCTGCCGGATGACAGTCGCCGCGCTCCAGCGCAAGGTAGAGCTTCTGGAAAAAGCAGTCCTGCAACTGCGTTTCCAAGTGGAAGGCCGTACACCGGTCACGGGCGCGGACGCGCCCGTGACCTTCACGCCGAAGCAATTCGCGGAGCGCATTGGCCGCTCGCCTGACTGGGTTTGTCGTGAAATCTCCCGCCGCCGCATCAAAGCCTACGGCCGCCCCTACCTCATCCCCGGCAGCGAACTGGCAAGGTTCCTCTGATGTATTTTCGAGGCAAAAAGCACGCGCGCGCCGCATATAACCGCCTTCGCCGTCTGGATAATCGGCCGGCGGATGCCCGTCGTTTTGTCCGCGACGCGGTGGATGCAGAGCGCGAATATGAGCGCGTTGTTTGCGGCTCTACGAAGCAGACCATTAAAAGGGACAAGGCCGCCGAACTCGCCGAACGACTCGAAGCGCGGCAGGAAACGACGAAGGTTTTGGGGCAGGCGATTGAACAAACTGGGCTCCTTGTGTTTTTCGCCGACACCATACAGGACGCGATTCGCGAAAAACGCCCGTATCGTCCGCCCGTCTCCATCCACTTCCCCGGCGACGCCCCCGGCACCGAACTCGTCCACAAGGTGACGAACGTGCGGCGCGTGAACTTTTTCCCCGAACACTCCGCGCAGAAGCACGCGCAACTGGAGCGCCAGCTGGCGGATTTCGTTAACACCAAGAGAAAGCGGTTTGGCTGGCACATCGGCATGATGACCTTTAACGGCGGCGGCCGTTGGCGGGACGGCGCTTCAACCGACAGGTTGCGTCAAGGACGCGGCGAAATGCGCCGTGCGATGACTAAACTTTTCCGCCAGAAACTATTTCGCCAGTGGTTTGAGCCGATCAATATCGGCGAGGAATACGGCACGCCCAAGGGGCGCTATTCGCGCCGTCGGAACAGCTGGAGATGGCACATGCACACGCATGCGCACACCCTCCAACGCGTGCTCATGCACTGCCCCGATTTCAACCGCCTGATGACGTGGGTGCGGTTGCGGTATTACGAGTGCCTGACCGGCGTCAAATTCCCTCGGCTCTGCCGCCTCATGAAGTTCAGCAAGGACCTCACGCCGGCCTTTCAGGCCCGCGTGGACGGCTGGCTAAAGGAAAGCCAGGCGGTTCCCTTGGTCGAATACGACGGCGCAATCATGGACGTGCAGGAAGCCTGCAAATACCCGTTCAAAGACAAGGACCTCCGCGCCCTCTATAATGATGGCGGCGCGCAACCGATTCGCGACCTCTACGACAATCTTTTCCGCGCCCGCCTTTGCACGCCGCTGAACTCGTTCCGCAAATGGCGTAAGGAGGAATTGACCGAAGTGGACGGCTTTAAGCGGAAAATAATCGCTGAGAAATCGCCCGGGGGTGATTATTTTTATCGCCATGTAAAGGACTGGAATTGCCAGACGCCGAATGCGGCAGAGGCGATTTCCGAGCGAAAAAAACGGGCGAAATCGCTGGCTGAAGTAAAACGCTCCAAATCAGCGAAAACGCTCGCGCTAAGGGCGATTTTAAAATCGCGTCTGGCCGAATGGGGCGATTTCCGGAAAACGCCCAATTATCGCGTAGAATCGTTTCCCCGCAACGACTTCCGCATTGAGGGATTCGACTACAAGGCGTTTTCGAGCGATTTCTGTCTGAAACGGGAAATCGCCCATTTATTCGGGCGATTAATCGCCTCGTCAGTGCTTTTCGACACCCCGATTCCGGCGTTTGTCTTGGAGGACTTGAGGCGATTTCCGAATCACGTTCAGGGCGAAAGCAGTGCGATTTTCGAAATCGCCTCAACCGAAAACATCGAACGCCGGCCGGTCCGCAACTTTGTCACGGCCCGTCTCGCGCCATCTTTTTTGGGCGGCGGCACCATTGCCCGCCCCGGCATCGTCGTGATCGGCGCATCGCAGGACGGCCGCGTCTGGCAGACGAACCCTCTCGCCCGCCGGCTCGAACGCCTCGCCCGCCCGCTCATCGCGGCGGCCGTTGAGCAACGCGACGCGGAGGCCGCGTTCCCTGACTTCGCGCCCGCGTATGACGCGAGCGCGGGCGCGGGATTGGTAGGGCGTTCCCAGACTCCACTTAACTTTCACTTTTTGGAGTTTTCGGGCGCGGACGGACCGCCCGAAAACGACGTTTTAGCCGCCCTCGATGCCGCCTGAACCCATGAAAAACGAGACGCAAAACGCCCCTCACTCCCCTGCTGTTGCCGTGCTGTGTGTGCGGGACGATAGCATTTACAAGTCGATGCCGGAATGCGATTGCTACGATGCCGCCCGTGATGCGCGCTCCTATCGCGGAAGTCTGCCCGTTGTCGCGCATCCGCCGTGCCGTCTTTGGGGCAACCTGTATAAATTCGCCCGCGCCGAGAACCCCGATGCGGAACGTGCGCTCGGCGTATGGTGCGCCGGTCGCGTCCAGGCGCTTGGCGGCGTGCTGGAGCATCCAGCCGGCTCCAAGCTTTGGCCGGCGGCCGGCCTGCCGTATCCAGGCGAGCGCGATGAATTCGGAGGCTGGACGCTGGCGATGCCGCAATACTGGCTTGGGCACCTGGCTGAAAAGGCGACGTGGTTTTACATCGTCGGCATCGGTCCGCGCGATTTGCCGCCGGTCGATCTTGTGTTGGGCGAGCCGTCACACGTCGTCGGGAATGCGCATGGCAAGCGCAGGGCAGACCCGACATACAAGCCAACGATTACAAAATCCGCCCGTGAAGCTACGCCGCCGCGCCTGGCTCGCTGGCTGGTTGATCTGGCGAGGCAATGCCGGAAAGGCGGTGAGGCATGAAGCTGCCCCCTGAAATCATCAATGAATTGTCGGCAATGCTCGGCGAGTTGCTTGCCTCCCGGTTGACCGTAATCCTCGTGCCGCAACGCATCCGCACGAACGAGGGGGGCTGTGTTCGCGTCGCCATCGAAAAAAACGCGCACTGGTATCGCGAATTTGTCGCGGCCTATTCATCCAGCCGCCGCCGTCGCAATCTCGCATTCGATACGCGTATCAAAAGAGCGAATACAATCCGAACGCTCTCCGTGTTGATCGCCGGGCGGCCCTCGCAAAGCCAATACGCGCCCCATCTCATCCGCATTGCGCGCCGGTTCGCCGCCGAGAATCGGCCGGCGTGTGGCCGTCGCGACGCCTTCACGTCCTCGGCATGGGCCAGCGAGGCATTTGATAAGGCGTGCCCGTTTTGACCATGAATGCATATCAAAAAATGGCTGAAAGAAACGCTCGCCGGGCGCTTGAAATGGCATGCCACTGGCGCGATAGGTCACAAGGCTCAATATCACTCGCCACGGAGCGTTGGTGCAGGCGACAAATGCGCAATGCGTCTCTTGTGTGGCGCACGTGGAGAGCATGCGGAGGTGTCGCATGAAAATCGCACATTGGGTATGCCGCGACCGCTTCGGCTCCGTCCGCATCCGCGCCGTCGAAATCCTCTCCATCTCCCGCGAGACCCGCGACGCCCGCGTTGCGCTCAACGAAGGCGGCCGCCGCATCGAAAGGCAATGGCCCGTGCCGTTCGCCGAGCTGGCGTCGAGTCCGCAAAAAGCTGTCCGCATGGCGATTTCGCTCGTGCATGCCGGCGACAAGAATTTTCCGCCACCTGCCCGGCCAATAGAGCATGGCAACAAACGCACGAAAACCGCGCCGGCGGCGGAACAATTTTGACCATGAAAACCGAACCCGAAAAACCATTGTTTATTCCGCTCAATAGTGAGCATTTCATAGCCTTTGAGAAGGGCCAGAAGCGGACGGAATATAGAACGAACGGGCCGCGCTGGAATGAGCACACCTGCCGCATCGGCAGGGAAGTCGTGTTGAGTTTTGGTTATACAAAAATGCGCCTTCGCGGGACGGTTGTCGGCTTTCGAGTGCGCAAGGCGCATGAAATCGTCAATGAGTTGACGAATCGTGAGCGCGAAACGCTCGACACGCTTCCCGGCCCATATGCGTGCATAGAAATCTCTGAACTTCGCCCCGCGTGAACATGCTCGAAAGCCAACTCGACTCCATTGGCCGGCGTTTCGACCCGGCCAAATTCCTGCAAAAATTCGATGCCTTGGGCCGTTGGGTGAATGCCCGCGCCGGCCGTCGCAAACAAAACGCCGGGGGATCGCCTTTCCCGGCAAAAGAAATCGCTCCCATGGAAACACCCACTATGCCCGAAACGCCCGCGCCCGATTCCGGGGCGGAAAAAACGCCGCCGCCCGCACCGCCGCCGACTGACGATCCGCCGCCGCCGTCATTCGATGACATCAACGCCGCCGCGAACACCGCGCCGCCGCCTGAACCGGAAGGCGTGGAACCGGAGGAAGACGAAGAAGGCGGCACCGTCGAAACCATCCTCGGCCTGATTCAAATCGCCCTCATGCTTATCGGTCAGGACGAAGGCGTTTTGAGCGAGCCGGAAAAGAAGATGCTGCGCCGGCCGCTTGAGCGCGTCTTGAAAAAATACAACGTCGGACTCGACGCGATGCCTTGCGAGTTGGAACTCGCCGCCGCAGTGGCGACGATCATCATCGCCCGCCTTCGCAAACCGAAAACGCGCGGGACCTTCTCTCGATTCTTCGGCTGGATCGGCTCCAAATGGGGCGCGTGGCGCGGCCGGCGCGCCGCCGCCGCCGCGACCGGCAAGGGAAAGGAGGATGTGGTCGATGTCTGAGAAAACACGCATGGCGGTTATCGGCGGAAGCGAGGACGGAAAAACCTTTCTCACCTCCGGCCTTGTTCGCGGCGAGTGGCGGTTCAATCGCCGCCGCGCCATTGTATTCGACCCATGGAAAGGCGAAACCGACTGGGGCGTGTCCGCCTGGGTGACGGACGATTTTGAAAAATTCCGCCGCGCCGTCGCCGGCACGCGCGGCTGTTGCGTCGTCTGGGATGAGGGCACGTCCACCGGAGGCCGCGCCCGTGACAACGTGCATCTCTTCACCGCCATCCGCCATCTGCATCCGTCGCTCTACTTCATCGGGCATTCCTACGCGGCGATGCTGCCGATCATGCGCGGCTCGCTCACCGGCGTATTGCTCGCCGTCCGCGACGCCGACGACGCCAACGAATGGGCGAAGGTCATGGTGGATGAGAGCGTCCGCACGATGGCGACGCGGCTCGCGCAATATGAATTCCTCTACAAGCGCAAACACCAGCCGGCGCGCGTCGTGAAATTCACGCCGGAGGAAATCAAAAAAGGCATCCGGCTGTCGCCTTGACGGGCATTGACAGACATTGACGCGCATTAAAGGCGATTGGCGGCCATTCCCGCCAGTCGCCTTTTTGTATAAACTCGGGGCCTCTTAAACGCGATCAACGCAACAAAACACATCATGAAAAAGTTCCTGAAATACGCTGTTCCCGTGGGTGCCGGCATTCTTGTCGGCGCGTTCGTAGGCGACAAGATTCCGCTGGTCGGAACCCTCGTCGCCAAGGTCAAAGAGTCCATCGCCAAGGCCAAGGCTGACGCCGCCGCCAACAAGGCCTGATCGGCACTCGCCGCCAACAACAACAAACAAAGGGAAACTCAATGTCCTTTCGTCAACAGCTCATCCTCACCAACATGAGTTCGCTTCCCTCCCCCGGCACTGTCGGCGGCAAGCGGACCATTTTTCACCCCGGCAACGTGCGCCTGCACGATTTCACACTCTACTTCACGCAAGGGCAGACCGGCGCGCTCAGCACGCCGAAACCCGCGACCAAGGGGCAAATCGCCGCCGCCCTCGAACGCGTCGAATTGAAGGTCGGAACCACTACGATCCGCGACTTTACCGCCGCCCAACTGATCGCCCGGCAAAACATCCTCGGCTATGCGAGCACGCCGGATGGCGCGCTGATCGTCCGCATGAGCAATCCGCTCGCGGCAACTGTCATCGGCGAGGAAATGACCTCTTGGGACCTCCGGGGCATTCCCGAGCTGCAAATTGTCCTCACGCTCAACGTGCCGGCGACCGGCACGCATTTCGACGTGTCGGCGATTTCGTCCGTTGACTCCGTCGCCAACACCAACTCCGGCGGAAGCCGCTATATCGGCCGGTTCATCCGTGAAAGCCGCTGGACGGACATCATCGGCGAGGGGCGCAAGTCTTACTTCCTCATCCCCCGCACCCGGCCCTTCTCGCGACTCTGGCTCTTTGCCGAGGACGACCTCCCGACGCGCGTCATTCTTCGCGTGAACGGCATCGACGTCTATGACGTGTCGCAGACCGCCGAAAAGCCCGAGCTTGCCATGCAGCTCATCAACTACGGCAAAAATCCGCCGGTGGACAACAACGGCAACGTCGTCGGCGTCTGGCCCATCATCCTCAACCCGAACGAGGTCGTTGACGATCGCTTGGACATCACGCCCGCCGACACGCTGGAACTCATCACTGAGCGGCCCGGCTCCGGACAAATCGAATTTCTCATTGAGCAGCAGACGCCCGGCGTCGCTGCCTGACGAGGAAGGGAAGTTATCGGTTGTTTATCAAACTGGCGCGGGGGCCTGCACGGCTCCCGCGCCAATAACCATCAAGCATCATGGCAGAGAGCACGAACAATAACACGGCGGTGAGCACGGGAAGCAAGTGGACCTCGATTCTCGACAAGGGAATTGAAATCCTCCCGGAGCTTCTTGGCATCACGCTTGGCAAGCAGACCTCGCCAACCGCGCAACCCACCAGCCTCAACGCCGGCAATCCGGCATCGACCGGCACCGCGGCCGCGACTGGTGTCAGCAAGGGAGTGATTTACGCCGCCGCCGGCACCGCGGCCGTTGTCATCGCAATTTTGGGTGTCCTTGCCCTCCGGCGTAGCTGACATGGAAATCAAGGACATCGCCGCCAGTGTCTCGACCTCGCTTGCGCAATCGCTGCAAACGTCGATTTCCAATGTCTTCGGACCTAGCATCCGGCAGCTTGGAAGCGGCACGCTGAGCGCACGTCTTGACGAGGCCGTTGACACCGGCGCGAAAAATGCCGCCGATGCCACCGCCACGAGTTCCACCGCGAAAAGCGGGGATGGCGGCTTGGCGACGTCAACCGCCACTACGTCGGCGCAGGGCAGTAACATGTCCGATACCGTCGCCGGCATTCCGAAATGGGCGCTTGTCGCCATCGCAGGCGCGGCGGCCGCCGGCTTCGCCGTCGCCATAATCCGAGGGAAATAACATGGGACTTTTAGGAGACATGTTTTCGAGCAAAAGCAGCTCGAGCAGCACGACCAACTACAACGACAGCTCGCGCAACCTGAGCGCCGAAACCGGCGCGTTGCTCGCCAGCGAGGGCAGTTACGTGAATACCGGCGTCGGCGGCGATTACGTCCTCAACTACGACCTTGGCGCCGATGTCGCCGGCAAGTCCCTCGATCTCGCCGCGCTGATCGGCAATGCCATGAAGGCGCTCGCATCCGATGCCGTCACCAACTCGAACCAGACTTCGCAGCAAGCCTTCGCCAAGGCGAATGAGATGGTGGAAAACAATGCCAAGCTTGCCGGCCAGAGCATGGACACCGCGCTTGCCTTTGCCTCGAACGCAAAGCCTGTGGGCGCGACCATCATCGACACGATTCCCTTTATCGCCTTCGCCGCTGCCGCCGCACTGGTCGCATACGGAGTCATGCGCAAATAACCCACCATGGACCTTCCCGCGTATCCATCGCTTTCCACCGCCGCCAACGAAGCCATCGCGCAGGGCGTTGACCTGCCTGCGCCGTTTCAGTCGTTTCGCTTCCGCATTGAGCCCGGCCAGTCCGCGCATTTCGATGGATTGGGCAATAGGGCATATGTGGCGACTGCCACCGGCGAGATTGAAATCTCGACCAATGGCGGCGTGAATTACGAGCTTTGGGATACCGCGATGGAATTGGACTTCGGTCGCGATCATTTCTTCCGCCGCGTCTATTTGCGCAATCCCGGCGGCGACGTTGTGACCGGCATCCTTTACACCGGATTTGCCGGCATCGGCGATCACCGGATGCACCAAGTCGGCGAGACGCGTCTCACGCTTGAAAACCAAGCCGGGACGGGCTTTGAAAACACGACGCTGCTCAATGACGCATCGTGGAAAACCATCGCGCCGTCCGTCACTGGCAAGCGCGAGGTCTGGATTGCGGCTGAGCGCGCTGACGGTGCCGCCGGTCCTGTCCCGGTTGCTTATTGGCGCGCCAACAGCACGGAAAACGCCCGCGTGCCGTCCCATGAAATCGGCCTCGCGCTTGACGGCATTACCCGCCTGCCGTTTTCCGACAAGGTTGAGGTTTGCACCAACGCCGATCCCGGGACGGTCCGCATCCGCTACTGGCTGGTTTCGTTCATGGACGCCGGCAGTGACAGCCAGTTTGGCTCCCCCCCGCCGGAGGAAACCCTCCTCATCCCGCAAATGGCGGATGCGTCGGACACCCAAGGGCTGGTCCTCTCTGCCAACAGCAATGAGGGCGACATCTGGAAACTTTTCGACCGCGACGCTGCCACCGAATACGTGTGCGGCAACATCGGCCAGAAATGGTTCAGCCTGGTTATCGACCTTGGCGAGCTGCGAAACATCTCCCGGCTCGCGCTCAAGTGGAACAGCAATGACGTGAAGGACGCCGATTATGCGCCGCACTACATCCGGTTCCATCACAGCGCGAACAATTCGGCTTGGGGCACGCCCATTGCCGACAACACCGCCGGCCTTTGCACGAAGCCGGTTGCGCTCGGACAGATCATCTATTCGCGCCCGTTCGCGGATGGCGAAGTCATGGCGCGCTGGGTGAAATTAGAGGTGTTGCGCCCGTGGAATCGCGGCGCGGGTGCGAGTTATTTCCGCCTCGCCGGCATGGAACTTTACACGAAAGACCCGCTTTAATTTTCCTCCCATGGCTATCTCAAAAGAACAAATCAACCGCGTCGGCATCTGCTCCTATCCCGAGGACAGCGCCGACTCCCTCCGTCCGCAGGTGGAACAAAACACCGCCTCCATCAACCAGCACGCCGCTGCCATCGGCCAGCTTGGCAATCGCATGAACGGTGCCGAGTCGGCCATTGCCGCGTTGCAGGCCGGCGGCGGCAGTGGCGGGCTTACCCTCCGTTATGTTGACGGCGGGACGGGGGCCATGTTCGACGCCCAGTCCGGGCAGTGGGTTGTAATCGACGCCACCAATACCGGAATGGCCACGACGGTTCTTGCCATCGCTCCCGTTCAGAGTGCCACGGGGCCTATTCGAATCACCATTCTCCAGAATGCCTGGACGAGCCTGAGCCTGAGCTTTAGTGGTGAAAATCTCCGGGGACAGACGTTTAATGGCGGAAGCATGTGGGACTGGAGCGGCGGCCCTCCGAACTTGGGACAAGGCACCGACATTACACTCACCCCCATGCCCGCCCACAACACGTGGGTTGTTTCCGGCGTCCACACTCAGGGATAACGTCGCCTGACTCATAACCCATCACACCCAAACCCATGAAAAACAATCTCGTCACCCTCGCCCTCATCCTCGCCGCCTTCTGCCTCTCGGCCTGCAGCGGCTGCAAGTCGCTCTCGCCGGGCGGCGTTTACGACGAGGACGCGCTGCTCTACAACGCCGAGGCCGCCGTCGTCTCTTCCTATGTCGTCTTCGACGCCTTTGTGAAATGGGAATACGACAATCGGGCGGACCTCGAAAAAGCGGACGCGAACCGCGCCGCCGAAGTCAAACAGGCCGCCGACTTCGTGCGGAAAAACGCGAAGCTCGCCATCGGCTCCGTCATTGCCGCCGTGGAGTTATATAAAAAGCTCCCGTCCGAGGAAAACCGAAGGTCTCTCATGGCGGCCTTGGCGACGCTGCAACAGGAAGTCGTCAAAGCAGCCGGCTACATCAAAAGCTGACCAGTCCCGCGAACCACTCGAACCATGGAAAATGCAACCCTTATCGCCATCCAGGCGGCATTGAAGCTTGTCGACGCGCTGCTGCCCACGCTCACCGAACTTGTCCGCAAGGGCGAGGTGACGGTTGAGCAACAGGCCGCCGTGCGCGCACAATACGAATCACTGAAAGCGAAGGCAGACGGCCAATTTACCGGGGCGCACTGGGAATCATGAGCAACGCCGTCATACTGTTGACCGCCTCCCTTTCGCCGCTGTTTGCCGCCATCGCGCAATCAGCGGAAGGCGGCGTTTTGGGCTCGCTTGTTCAGGGTGGAACGACCGGCGCCATTCTCGCGTGGTTCATGATTCGAAATGAACACAGGATGAACCGGCTGGAGGACGCGTGGAACAGCTATAGCAAAGCGCAACTGCTTGCCTTGGCGGCCGGGCCGTCCGCCGTGTCCCCGGAACAGAAAGCCAAAGCGGAACAGTTATTGGCCGAAATGGAACGCGCAAAGAAGTGAGCTGGGCACCAGAACACGATCCGTTCAATCCCGACGCCACCCCGGATTTCGACGGTTGGGGCTGGGATGATTATTGGAGTCCCGCCGAGTGGCTGCAATGGCACGCCGCCATGAAGGCGCGCTACGGCCTCGAATACGCCAACACGGTTTTTCTGTCCCATTGGAACAGCCAGACCCTTGGCGCGAACCCGCTCAATGCCCGCACGTTTGATTCGAGCTTCCGCGAATACGCGAAGGCGAACGGCTTTTACAATGGACTTTGGGGCAACGCGGCCGGCGCGGGCGTGATCCTTCGCCCAGTCGGCGAAGTGATCGACACCGTGCCGGCCGTCGTGGAGAACGCCGCCGCCGGCATCGCCAGCACGGCCAGCCTCTCCCGCTATGCGATTCCCCTCGCGGCCGTCGCAATCGCGGCCGTCTTTGCCGCTCCCTACGTCGCGCCGGCCGTCCGCCGGGCGATCAAAGCCATTCGCTGATGTCCGGCCTTCTTGAAAGCATCCGCCGCTTTTTCGTCGCCGAGACGGAGCTTGCGCCGTCCCGCCGGCCGCGCCAATCTGCCGGCATGAGTGCTGTTGTGAGCAAGAAAAAGCGGATGCCCGCCCGCCCCCGCGCGCGTGGCGTGAAAATCGTCAAGAGAGCCCGCCCGCTCTCGCCCACTGCGCTTGGCGACTTGGCTGACAAACTGGCAAACGCGACAAGCGAGGCCGAAGCCGCAAAGTTGAAAAGGCAGTTCATCGACGGGTTTTACGGAGTCCGGACGCTGGCAGTGTGAGCAATGCCGAAATTCCAGCGCAAAAACATCCCTTGGCAGTTACTTGACCATCTGGCGGACCGCGTCAGAAGCCGCGAGATAACCCGGCAGGATGTTGAGCAGTTGGCGCGCTGGATCGACTCCGACCCGGAGTTGCCAGCTGGCGAATGGTTCAAGCGCTTTCAGAATTTCACGCTATGCGGCCGTGGCGATCTGCCAGCGACATTGTTGACGCGGTCCATGAGCGCAACCGGGACAGAGGTCGAGTGATCCCGCCCCGGCGTTCAGTTCACGTCCTTTTTACACGCCCTTTCCGCGCCGGCGGCATGATGGAAAACCACTGCTCCGCGTCCGCCTTGCTCACCGCCCCCTTGTAAAACTGGTAGAGCGTCTTTGGCGTCGTGTGCTGCATCTTTTCCGCCGTCCTCATGGCGTCGTTTGTCCAGGCGAGGAAGTAGCTCCCAAACGAATGCCGAAGCACGTTGCCGGCGTTTTTCACGCCGGCCCGCCTGAACGCCGCCGACTTTTCGTGCATGTATTGGCACGGTGTCATCGCCCACGTCGCGTCCGATGCCGATTCCAGCCATTTCCAGAGGTTTTCCGGCAGTCCTTCAAGGTAACCCCGCCTCCGGCTCTTGTGCTTGTCCGCCGCCAAGATAATGCCCTTGCGCTCGAAATCCACCTCGCCCTTTTCCAGCCGCCCGGCATGCGAGAATCGCAACCCGCCGAATGCCTCCAGCGCCATCCGCGCCGCTACCGGCCGCCGCGCATTCACCCTGAAAAGCTTTTGCGCGTCCGCGACCGGCAAAACCGCCACCTCCTCGTTGACGATGCGCGGCCCGGCAACCGCGTCGCACGGGTTGAAGTCGCAAAGCCGCTCCCGCACGCACCATCGAAAAAACCCGGACAGCAACTTGCGATGCCCCTTGATTGTGACCGGCGAAAACCCGTCCTTGGCCTTCAAGGCGTTGAGCCATTCCCGCACGCGCTCCGCGCTGGACTCTCGCAGGTTGATGCCGCCGACGAAGGCCGCCCATCGTTCGAGATAGAGCCGTTTGCGCTTGGCGCGCCTCTCCTCATCCTCGCCGTCGCATACGCGCAAGTAGCGTTCCAGCGCGTCCACGCACGGCATTCCGCCGCCGGTCTCGCCTCGCCGCCACGCGAGCCATTCCCTCGCGACCGTGAGCGGATCGACCGCGCCGACGATGTCCTTGAACCGGAGCCATTCCGTCCATTCCTCCGGGTTGAAGCTCAGCGCCTGCTTGCCGATGCGCTCCCTCGCCGCCATCAGCGAACGCGCGAACCGTTCCCGCGTCTTTTCCGTCTCGAACGCCTTGGCCGTCTTGCGGCCGGTTTCATCCCGCCAGCGCAGGAAAAACTGCTTTCGCCCGGTGGGCTTTTCATAGGCGATGATGCCCCTCATGAGAACGAGGCGGGAAGGCGTCGCGAAGGCGACGGCCTTGTTTTCACTGGTTTCCGGTGTCCGTTTGGTGTCCATCGGCCAGCGCGCATGTGCGCATTGGCGAAGGATTTCCACCTATGAAAACGATTTTCGCGGGCGGTCTTGGTGGGCCCTGTCGGATTCGAACCGACGACCAAGGGATTATGAGTCCCCTGCTCTAACCGCTGAGCTAAAGGCCCGTGCCAAGAAACGCCCGGAAGCAAAACCAACCCGGCGCGCAATGCGACAAAATTTTCCTTTGGTCCCGGGCGCGCAGGTGCAGTTCAAAGTCGTGCCATCGCCGGAATCTTTCCTCTTTATTCTTTATCTTTCCTTCTTTCTTCCTGCCCGTTCCTGACGAAAGAGAAAGAGAAAGAGAAAGAGAAAGAGAAAGAGAAAGAGAAAGAATAAAGAGGAAAGATGGAATGACATCACTTTGAATCGCGCACCGGACGCGGACGGATCGCCCCATCCCGCCCGCCCCGCCTTCGCGATTGCGCTTTGACGCACGGGCCGGGGAAACGATAACAGAGACAAACTACTCGCGCCCCGGCACGCGCCGTCTCATGAACATCCTCGTCCTCCAAGACCACCTCCGCAACGGCGGCACCGAGCGCCAGTCCATCCTCCTCGCCCGCGCCTTTGCCGAGGCCGGCCACCCCACCACGCTCCTCACCTTCCGTCCCGGCGGCGCGCTCGATTTTTCCCCTGCCCCGCCCCGTCTTCGCCGCGCCGCGCTCCAGCCCTTCGACACGCGCCTCGACTGGTTCGCGCCCGGCCTCCGCCGCGCCGCACGCCGCCTCGCGCCCGACATCGTCCTCTGCATGGGCCGCATGGCCAACTGCCGCGCCGCCACGCTCCAGCGCGCCCTGCCCCGCGCCACCGTCATCACCACCATGCGCACCGGCAAGGAACTGCCGCGCGCCTATATTCGCTCGCTCCACGCCTCGCGCCACACCATCGCCAACAGCCGCGAAGCCGCCCGCATCCTCGCCGACCGCCACGCGCTCCCCTCCGAAAAAATCACTGTCATCCACAACGCCATCGTCTTTCCGCCCGGTGGCACGGGCTGCCTGCCTGCAAAAGTGGAAGCGGCATCCTGCCGCTTGGACGGCGAAGCCGCCGGGTCGAAAGGCACGGGCATCCTGCCCCTGGGCTCGGGTGGCACGGGCGACTCGCCCGTGGACGGCGCTCCGCGCCGCAATATTCCCGCCCGCGCGTCTTCATCTTCCACTCCCGGCTTCGACACCAACGCCCCCGCTTCCCGTCCCCTCATCCTGCTCTGCGTGGCGATGTTTCGCCCCGAGAAAAACCACCGCGCGCTCATCGAACTCGCCGCCCGTCTCCCGCGTCCAGCGTCACCCGCTGCGTTGGCAGCCGACACCCCGGCAATCGGCGATGCTCCCGGCCCCGCCCCCGACTGGCAGCTCTGGCTCGCCGGCGACGGTCCCGAACGCGCCCCCTGCGAGGCGCTCGCCGTCCGCCTCGACCTCGCCGGCCGCGTGCGCTTCCTCGGTTTCCAGTCCGATCCGACGCAACTCTACCAAGCCGCCGACATCGCGATCCTCGCCTCGACCCGCGAATCCCTCCCCAACTTCCTCGTCGAGGCCCATGCGCACGGTCTCCCCTCCGTAGCCTGCGCCGTCGGCGGCGTGGCCGAGTGCGGCGGCCTCGCCGTTCCGCCCGGCGACGCGGACGCCTTTCTCGCCGCGCTCCTCCCGCTCATACGCGATCCCGCCCGCCGCGCCCGCGAGTCCGCCCGTGTCGCCGCCCACGCCCGCGAGCATTTCTTCCCCGCCGTCCAGACCGCCGCCTACCTCCGGCTTTTCGAGCGACTTTTGGAACGCCGCGCCGCGCCGTGAGCGGTCAGCCCTCCGAGCCGCGCATCCCCCGCGGGGCGCGTCCGACGAAGGTGCTTTCCATTTCCGCCCACGCGAGGCCGAGGCGTATGATGACCAGCGTCATCAAGGTCGCGGCATCAATCGCGATGACCCCCATCAGGTAGCCCGGCACGCCGGCGTGCAGCGTGAAGAACAGCACGCAAACCAGCGTCGCGAGGTTCATGGCCTGCCCGGCGAGAATCGCGTTGGGCCGCCGGCGCCACGCGGCCAGTCCCTCCGCATGGCCGCGCAGGGACTGCACGACCGGCAGGGTGGCGAGCAGCAACGCGGCGCGCATGGCCAGCGGGATGTCCTCCGGCGGCAGGCTCTGGATGCCGCCGAAATACCACTGCGCCACGGCGGGGATTTGCCCGGCCAGCGGAATGAGCGCCAGCACGCCGCCGGCCGCCAGCGCGAAGCGGGCCATCGCGCGGTCGTTTTTGTCGCGCGGCGGAAAGGCCAGCGTCACCGCCTGCACGCGCAGCGCGGCCATGCCCACCGGGTTGATCACGCCGATGGTGATGTAATGGATCGGCAGCATCCGCGCCGGGTCGGCGGCGCGCGCGATGAACGCGCCGATCATCAGCCCGGCGATCGTCAGCAGCATGCCGCCGAAGGACAGCGGGATCATGAACAGCAACTGCGTGCCCAGCCCCGCCGACTGCCCGCCGCCGGACGCGAGGCGGCGGATGTGCGGGCGCGCCAGCCATTGCGTGAGCAGCAGTTCGAGCAGCACCGGCCCGGTCATGGCCAGCACGCCCATGCGATGCCCCACCCAGCCCAGCCGCACGAACACCGGCGCCAGCACGAGGGTGAGCGCGATGCGCGCGAGCGTGGCCCAGTTGGCCCCGGCGCTGTCGCGCGCGTTGTAGAGCGCGACCAGGCTCGTGTTGCGCACGAAAAACAAAACCTGCATCGGGATGCTCAGGAACAGCACCTCGCGCGCGGTCGTGTCCATCGGCGTCGCCAGCCCCAGCATCCCCCGGAAAATGAAACCGTCCACTGGATGCACGCACGCCAGCGCCTGCAGGACGACGAGCACGGCGCACACCCACTGGTTCAGGCGGCTGAACATGCGAAACCCCTCCGCATCGCGCCCGAACACCATGCCGGTGGTGAGCAGGCCGCTGCCCACCGCGCCGAGCATGAACATCACGGCCTGCCCCTGGGCGAGCGCGGCCATGTCCACCACGCCGTTTTTCCCATGTGAAACGATGGAGGCGACCAGCGGATAGGTCAGGCTCTGCGAGACCGCCTGGATGACCAAAGGAATGTAAAATTTGGCCGCCCGCCACGGTGTATAATCAGCCTGGGCGTCCGTGGTGTTGGATGTTTGCATGAAACGCCAACCCTCTAGCATGACGCCTGCCGAAAACAACCCTGCGATTACGACTGCGAATGCTTCCTACTATAAGACAACGTGTTAAACACGCGAATGGGGCGACGGCATTCCCGCCGCCGGGCGGGAAGCGCGCATGAGTTCGCCTCCCCTCACTTTCCTTCCGCCACGGTCGAGAGCGTTTCCACGAACTTCTTCATCGCGGGCGTGAGCACGCGGCCCTTGCGGTGCAGGATGGCGAGCGGGCGGGCGAACTCCTTGCCCTTGAAAGGGATCACCGCCAGCGTGCCTTGCGCGAATTCCTGCGCCACCGTCGCCTGCGGCACGATCGACACGCCGTGGTCGATCTCCACCGCGCGCTTCACCGTCTCGATGTTGTCAAACTCCATCACCGGCTCGATCTCCAGCTTGCCGTCGCGGAATATCTGGTCCACCGCCTTGCGCGTCGGGATGTCGGGGTCGAAGCCGATGAACTTTTGCCCCGACAAATCCTCCAGCTCCAGCTCCGTCTTCGACGCCAGCGGATGGCTCGGGTGCGTGATCAGCACCAGCCGGTCCTCGCGAAACGGAATCATCTCGATCTGCCGCGTTTTTACCGGAAACGCCACCAGCCCGAAATCCACCGAGTTGTGCAAAATGTCCTCGTAAACCAGATTCGAGCGCCGGTATTCCACGCGCACGTTGACCGACGGATACGCGTGCAGGAAACGCTTGATGTAGGGCGGCAGCTCGTGCAGGCCGATCGAATAAATCGTCGAGATGCGAATCGTGCCGCTAATGACCTTTTTCATCTCCTGCAACTCGCTCAGCAATTTGTCGTATTGATGTAAAATTTCTTTCGCGGTCTCGTAAATGCGCTGTCCCTCGCGCGTGAGCTGGAACTGCTTCTGGCTCCGATCAATCAACAAAGTCTTGAAATTCCGCTCCATCGCGCGGGCCTGCTGGCTCACTGCCGATTGCGTTATATTATTGATCTTTGCAGCTTTGGAGAAGCTCTTGGTTTCTACGAGATCTGCGAAAATCCTGAGATTGTCGATATGCATGGAATACGCTAAATGGTGCGCTACCATAAACGACACTAATCGCCTCGCAACTCATTAAAAAAATTTAACTCCCCGATGATATCTTTTCTCGAATTCAGCTCCCGGGTGGAATCCCTGCGCAGCCAGATCGCCGAAGCCTGCCGCCGCGCCGGCCGCGATCCCGCCGGGGTGGAGTTGCTGGCCGTGACCAAGACTCATCCGCCCGCCGCCATCGACTACGCGGCTCGCCTCGGCCTGCGCGCCATCGGGGAAAACCGCGTGCAGGAGGGCATCGCGAAACGGCCGCTCGTCGCCCCCGAATCGGCGGCGCTCCGCTGGGAGCTGATCGGCCACCTGCAATCCAACAAGGCCCGCGCCGCCGTCGAATGCTTCGACCGCGTGCAAAGCGTGGACAGCGAAAAACTCCTGCGCCACCTCGACCGCGCCGCCGCCGAAACGGGAAAAACGCTCGCGATTCTGCTCCAGATCAACGCCGGCCACGATCCGGCGAAATTCGGCGCGGAGCCGGAGGACGCCCCCCGCCTGCTCGACGCCGCGCTCGCATTGCCGAACCTGCGCGTGGACGGGCTGATGACCATCGCGCCGCTCTCCGGCGACCCCGCGGTGGCAGAGCGGACGTTTGCCAATCTGCGCGAAATCCGCGACCGCCTCGCCGCCAGCCGGGGCGTGGAGCTGCGTGAGTTGTCGATGGGCATGACCGGCGACTTCGAGGCGGCCATCGCGGCGGGCAGCACCCTCATCCGGGTGGGCACCGCGCTTTACGGGGAGCGGCAATAGGCAGAGGACGCGGCAGCGACTGGGAGCGCCGACATCCTGCCGGCATTTGCGGCGCGAAGCGTTGCCCTCCACGGGCGGGGACGTCCGTGCCACTCAATCCATCCGGCGGCGCGGAGCGCCGTCTGCCGGCAGGATGCCGGCGCTCCCAGCCGCTGCCGCGTTTTCGCCACCACCCCGCCGGGCGAAGTTTTGTGTTTTGGGATTTGAGTTTTTTCGGGATTGTCAAACCACTCGGCTTCGCCTCGTAGAGAAATTTGGAATTTGGGATTTTTAAACCGCATGGCCCTCATCGATACGCACACGCACTTGGAATCGTTTTTCCGCAACAACACGCTCGACGGCGCGCTGGCCCGGGCGCGCGAGGCGGGCGTGGAGGCGATGATCACCATCGGCACCGCGAGCGACGACTGGGGGCTCTACCGGCGGCTCGCGAGCGAGCACCGCGGCTTCGTTTACCACACGGTCGGACTGCACCCATGCTCGGTCGGCGAAAACTGGGCCGACGAAGCGGCGGGCATCGAGGCGTTTTTCGCGCGGGGCACGGAACCGCTTCCGGTCGCGCTCGGCGAATGCGGGCTCGACCGGTTTCACCTGCCGAAAGACGACGAGGCGCAGGCGGAGCGGATTTTCGCCTGGCAGCGCGCGGCCTTCGCCGCGCAACTGGAAATCGCGCGCAAGCTCGCCGTGCCGCTGGTCGTGCATTCGCGCGGCGCGTTTGCGGAATGCGTGGCGATGATCGACGCGAGCGGCGCGGACTGGTCGCGCGTGGTGTTCCATTGCTTCGTGGAAGGCCCCGCCGAGATACGCGAACTCGCGCGGCGCGGCGGACGCGGCTCCTTCACCGGCGTGCTGACCTACAAGAGCGCCGGCCTCGTGCGCGACGCCGCGCGCGAGCAGGGATTGGAACGTTTCATGGTGGAAACCGATGCGCCTTACCTGACGCCGATGCCGCATCGCGGAAAGCCGAACGAACCGGCGTATGTCCGCCACACCGCCGAGTTCGCGGCGGAGGTGTTCGGCGTCGGGCTCGACAAGCTCGCGCAAATCAGCACGGAAAACGCGCGGTCGTTTTTTGGATTGCGGTAAACGCAATGGGATTTTTTCGACCGCGAAAGACGCGAAGATCGCGAGGAAAAACTTGGGAAGACCGGTTCATCAAACCTCCAGAATCGCAAAAGCACGCCAACGGCTCGCGACGCCATTAATTCTCCGCATTTTTCGCGGCCCCAAACCGCTTCTCCCCTTCGCGGCTCCGCATCCTTCGCGGTCAATCCAACGAAGGGCGGCGCCATGCCGTTTACGCCTCGTCAAACTTGCGGGCAAAAAGCTGCTCGATCTCGGCGAGCATCTGTTCGGCATCGGCGCCGTTCGCGAGGAATTTCACCTTCGAGCCCTTGCCCGCGGCGAGCATCATCAGGCCCATGATGCTTTTCCCGTTCACCTGCTCCTCGTCCTTCTCGACCAGCACGTCGGCCTTGAAACGGTTTGTGATACGCACGATCATGGCGGCGGGACGCGCATGGATGCCCATCTTGTTCTGCACGATGAGTTCCTTGACGATCTGGGTTCCGGCGGCGGGCGTGTCGTTTTTGTCCATTTATGCGGTTGTGATTCCTTCAGGCAGGGTTGTGCATCGTCTCGCTGAGGGAGCGGCTTGCAATATCAAAAACAGCCCCCACGCTTTCTCGGCCCGACGCCCGCCCTCCCGCCATGAAGACCGCCATCATCGTTCCCTGCCGCCTCGCATCGACCCGTTTCCCGCGCAAATTGCTTCATCCCATCAAGGGGAAACCGCTCCTGCTCTGGGTGGCCGAGCGCATCGCCGGCGAGGCCCCGGACCTGCCGCTCTTTTTCGCCGTGGACGACCCGCTGCTCGCCGCGCCGCTGAAGGCCGCCCATTTTGAGACCATTTTGACGAGCACCAGCCACCAGAGCGGCACCGACCGCATCGCCGAGGCCAACCGCCGCGTGGGCGCCGGCCACGTCATCAACGTGCAGGCCGACGAGCCGCTCGTGACCGGCGGCCAGCTCCGCCAGCTCGACGCCCTGCTCGACGGCCCCGTGGCGATGGCCACGCTCGCCACGCCCTTCCGCACGGCGGCGGATTTTGCCAACCCGAACCAGGTGAAGGCGGTCCTGCGCAACGACGGCCGCGCGCTGTATTTCTCGCGTTCGCCCATGCCCTACCCCCGCGACCTCGGCGGCCGGCCCGACGACGCGGCGGTCGCGGCCAGCCCCTGCCTGCGCCATCTCGGCCTCTACGCCTACAAGGCGGACCTGCTGGAGCGCTTCGCCCGGCTGCCCGTGGGCCGGCTGGAACAGATCGAGCGGCTGGAGCAGCTCCGTGTATTGGAAAACGGATACGACATCGCCGTCGGCGTCACCCACGACCCCACCATCGGCGTGGACACCCCCGAGGACGCGGAAAAATTCGAGGCCGTGCTGGGCTGAGGCGCCACTCGGTCCCGGGCCGTCACCAGTTCACGCGCAAGCCGGCGGTGATGGCGGTGCTGTTCACGACCTCGCCCATCGTCCAGGCCCCGTTCACGTAGGCGCCGACATCGCGGTTGAACCACCACATGAGCGAGCCGCCGGCGGTAAAGTCGAGGCCGCCCAGGTCATTGTCAAACGGCACGTCCATGACCGTGATGCGGCTGTCGGCGAGAAACTCATAGCCGACCGCGACGCGGAACGAGGGGATGATCGCGCCGTCGGGCCAAGTCGGGACGGACATGTGCCAGCGCAGCCCGGCCTGGGCGTGCAGCGAGTCGGCGTCGTCAAACGAATACTCGCGCTTGAAGGCGTCGGCGGTTTCGTCCAGCCGGGTGTTCTGATACATGACGCGCGCCTGCGGCTCGAAAACCCCGGCGCCGGCGGTGGCGAAGGCGCGGCCCGCCTCGAGCGCGACGGTCGTGCCCCATCCCTCGAAACGCACCGTGTCGGAGGAGTCGCGCATGGCGACCTTGTAGCGGTTGCGCGCGACGTTGGCGAGCAGGTCGGCATACCAGTCGCCGCGCCGGCTGGTGACAAACACACCGGCCTCCTGCGCGCCGGCATCGATGTCGGCCACGGTCTTGTAGTCGGAGCGGGCCTGCACAAACGTCGCCACGATGCCGGCATCGAGGCGCGAGGAGGCGGAACCGTGTTTGCCCCAGGGCCACATGACGCCGAGCTGGGCGCCGGCGGTGCGCACGGAGAGGCCGTCGAACAGCTCGCCGTGGATGCTGTCCTCGCGGCTGATGCCGCGCAGCCAGAAGGCGGCGTTTTCCGCCGGGACGGGAGCCACCTCGCCGAGGCACTGGTGGAGCGAGTCCACGCCGGCCTTGGCCATGAGCCCGGCCAGGGCGGGGAGCGCGGCGGCGGAGGGAATTTCGGGTGAGAAGTTCTCCGGCAGGAGCCAGCCCGCGGCGTTGACCTTGAGGTCGTAGGCGCCGAGCACGGCGCGGTTGGCGTAGTCAATGGTATAGCTGGCGGCGTTGGCGCCCTGCACGTCAACGAGCCGGGCGCGGACGGTGCCGGTCGTGACCGCGGACTGCTCGAATGTCACGAGCAGGCGGATGTCGCCCGACGCGTCGTCGGCGACGGTGAGGCGCCCGGTCGAGACGATGAGTTCGGCGGCTGGATTGACGGCGGCGGTGAGGGCGATGGTGCCGGGGCCGCCGGTGGTTGAGAGGCTTTTGACGGCCTGGCTGGTTTTGCCCAGTTCGAACGTGGCGGCGCCGGTGAATTTGAGGGCGGAGGCGGGGTTGAGCACATTGGAGGTGCCGGTCTTGAGCGTGCCCTGGGTGAGAACGGTGTCGCCGGTGTAGGTCTGGGCGGTGGCAAACGTGAGCGTGCCCGCGCCGGTCTTTTCAAAACCGCCCGCGCCGCTGATGACGCCGGCGTAGCTCGCGTCGGCGGCTTGGTCAAACACCACCGTCGCGGTGGCGGCGGCGAGCTCGATGTTGCCGCGCAGGCTGGCGGTGCTGCCCTGAAGCGCGCCGTCGCGCACCCGCATGACACGGCTGCCGGCGTAGGTGCCGGTGAGCACGACCTTGCCCGCGCCGGCCTTTTCGATCAGGCCCGCGCCGGAGATGACGCCGTCGTAAGACCCGTCGGTGTCCTGCTCGAAACGCATCGTGGCGGAGGACTGCACGGCGATGTCGCCGACGAGGCTGCCGGTCGTGCCGGCGAGCGTACCTTCGCGCACCTCGGTGCCGCCGGTGTGGGAGTTGGAGCCGGAAAGCATGAGCGTGCCGGGGCCGGTTTTCACGAGCGCGCCGGAGCCGGTGATGCTGCCGGCGTAGGCGCCGTCCGAGGCTTGAGCGAACTCCAGTATCGAATTTTCGGATACAACGGCATCGCCCGGCAGCGCGGCGGCGGTGGCGCGCAGGGTGCCGCCGAGCACGCGCGCCCCGCCGGTGCGCGCGGAGGCGTCCGCCGCGGTGAGGTCGAGCGTGCCGGCGCCGGTCTTGATGAGATCGCCCGAGCCGGAAATCGCGGCGGCGGCGGCGAGGGCGAGCGTGCCGGTGCGCACCGCGAAGCCGCCGCCCTGCCCTTCGAGCACGAGGGCGCGCGTCCACTCGCCGGCGCCGGTATAGTCAATAAATCCGAAGGTCGTGCCGGTGCCGAGTACCACGGGCGCGCCCAGGTAGGACTGGTCGGCGAGCGTCACGGTGCCGTCCTGGATGTGCGCGCCGTTGGTCAGGGCCACCGCGGTTTGCAGTTCGAGCGTGCCCGCGCCGGTTTTGATGAATTGGTCGCCGCCGGTCAGCGCGCCGGTAAAGGCGAAGGTGCCGGTCGCGCCCGCCGCCACGTTCATGGTCAGGCTGGCGTTGTTCAGGTTGATCGTGCCCGAGCCGGACACCGCCGACAGCTCGAAGCTGGTCGCCGTCGGCGCCACGATGTAGGTTGCCCCGGCGGCGACTTCGAGCGCGCCGACGCCGATGTGGCCGGAGAGCGTGCCGCCGCGCACGGTGGTGTCGCCGTAGTTGTTGCCGGCGTTGGTGAGTTCGAGGTAGCCGTCGCCGGTTTTGACGAGCCGGCCCGCGCCGGTGATGGCGTTCGCGAGAGTGGCGCTGCCGGTTTGCCCGATCTCGACGGCGGAGGTGGCGGAGGCAAGGTCGAGCGTGCCTTTGAGCGTGGCGGCGGTGGCAAGGAGCGTGCCGTCGAGGATACGCGTCGCGGCGATGTCGGCGGTGATGGTCGCGGCGCGGGTGTCGAGCGTGCCGGCACCGGCTTTGACGAAGTCGCCCGAGCCGCTGATCACGGCGGTGGAGGCAAGGGTGGTGGTCGTGCTGGCGGCCACTTGGAAGCCGCCGCCGGAGCCGGTGAGCGTGAGGGACTTGGTCCAGGCGGCGGGGTTGTCGTAGGCGATCAGGCCGGCGGTGGTGGTGTCGCCGAGCGTGATGGTCGTGGCGGCGAGGCTTTCGTCGGAGAGCCTGAGGACGCCGTCTTTTACGAGGATGCCGCCGCCGAGGGCCACCGAGCTGGAAAGGGTGAGCGTGCCGCCGCCGGTTTTGTTGAATTTCGCGGCGGGGCCGCCGTCGAGCTGGCCGGTGAAGTTGAACTCGCTGGCGGTGCCGCTCGCCACGTTGAAGTTCAGGCTGGCGGCGTTGAGGTTCACCGTGCCCTGGCCGACGATGCCGGCCAGTTCGAATTCGGTCACGCCGTCGGCTACTTTGTAGGTGCCGGCCGACTCCACCGTGAGCGTGCCCTGGCCGACGTGGCCGGTGAGCGTGCCGGTCTTGATGGTGGTGTCGCCGGTGTAGGCGTTGGCGCTGTTGGCGAGGACAAGTTCGCCGGTGCCGTTCATGATGAGGTGGCCGGCGCCGGTGATCAGGCCGGAGAGGGTGCCGGTGGTGTTTTGCGCAAACTCGGCGGTGGCATCGTTGGCGAAGGTGAGGTCGCCTTTGATCGTGGCGGTGTCGCCGAGGAGCGTGCCGCCGAGGATGCGGGTGCCCCCGCCGGTCTGGTTCATGGTCGCGCCGGTGATGTCGAGCGTGCCCGCGCCAGCTTTCACGAAGTCGCCGGTGCCTTCGACGGTGGCGGTGAGCGCCTGTGTGCCGCCGGCGATGCTCAGGCCGCCGCCGGAGCCGGTGAGCGTGAGGGTTTTGGTCCAGGCGGCGAGGCCGTCGTCGACTTCGAGGAGGCCGTGGCCGACTGCGGAGCCGAGGATGAGAGCGGCGCCGATCTGGTTTTGGTTGTCGAGTTTGAGGGTGCCGTTTTCGACCGTGATGCCGGTGGCGAAGGCGGCGGCGAGTGCGGTGCCCGCGCCGAGGTCGAGCGTGCCCGCACCGGTTTTGCGCAGGCTGGCGCCGCCGTTGGCGAGCGCGCCGGCGAACGCGTAGGTTTGCGTGCCGCTGATGACGTTGAAGGCGAGGTTCGCGCCGTTGAGGTCCACGGTGCCGTTGCCGGCGATGGCGCCGATGGCGGCGTCGGTCACGCCGTCGGCCACGATGTAAGTCGCGCCGGTCTGCACGGTGAGCAGGCCCGTGCCGACGTGGCCCTTGAGGGTGCCGGAGACGATGGTGGTGTCACCGGTGTAGTTGTTGCCGGTGTTTGAAAGGGTGAGCTGGCCCGCGCCGGTTTTCGTCAGCGCGCCGGTGCCGCTGACCGCGCCGGTGAGCGTGACGGCGTGGCTGTTGGTGTCGAGGATGCCGCCGGCGACGACGGCGCGGGCGGTAGTGATGTCCGCGCCGTAAAGCGCGGCGCCGCCGTTGAGCGCGAGCGAGCCGGCGAGCGCGCCGAGTTTCGCGTCGTCGTCGATGAAGAGCGTGCCGGAGTCCACGCGCACGCCGCCGGTGTGGGTGTTGTTGCCCGTGAGCGCGAGCACGCCCGCGCCTGCCTGCACGACGACGCCGGAGCCGGAGAGGTCGCCGGAGAGCGCGTAGTTGCCGGCAGACGCGATGACAACGGCGCCGTCGTTGGCGATGGCGGGCGGGCCGGCGTCGGCGTGCCAGATGATCGCGCCGCCGTCGCCGATTTGGAGCGTGCCGCCAGCGGAAATCGTGATGCCGCTACCGGCGGCGGCGGCGAAAATCGTCTGGCCGGCGAGGGTGAGCCGCCCGGCGGCGACCTTGAGCGTGTCGGCGGCGACGCCGGAGAGTTGCACCGTGCCGGAGAGCGTCCAATCGGTGCCGTCCATGGTGAGCGAGGCGAAGCCTTTGGCGGGATCTCCGGACGCGCCGATGAAGTGGCTGTCCTCGACGCCGGAACCGGTGAGGACGACGTGGTTGAGGAGTCCCGCGTTGCTGACGATGTCGCCGTTGAGGACGGAACCGGTGTCGAGGGTGAGGGTGCTGCTGGCGGTGGTGTTGTTGAACCAGATCGCGACGCCGGAGCCGCCGGTGATGGTGCCGGAGTTGGTGACGGCGGACGCGCCGCCGAGGTGGAGACCGCGGAGGGCGCCGTTGATTTCGCCGGCATTGGTGATGGCGACGGTGTTGTTGTTGGCCGAGTAGATCGCGCCGCCGTTGGTGGCGTTGACGGAGGTCTGGATGAGCGCGCCGGCGTGGTTGACGACGGTGTTGAGGCGGGCGGTGTTGCCGAAGTTGATGCCTTTCAGTCCGCCGAGGATGGTGCCGGAGTTTGTGACATCGCCCGCCGCAGTGGAGGCAAAATACACGCCGGCCTGAGTCGCGCCCGTGTTCGCACTTTCGATGAGGCCGAGGTTGGTGACGCTGGCGTCCTGGGTGAAATTCAAGCCACTGTTTCCAGTGGTTGTGACTGTGCCGGAGTTTTTCAAATACCAGTGGGAGACGCTGGCGTTGTTGCCCGAAATCGCGTTGCCAGATGCCACTTGGACGAGGGTGCCGGCGAGGATTTCGTAATTGTCGGCGGTACCGCTGAGCGCGAGGGTCGTGGTGCGGTCTCCGATGATCACCGGCGTGGCGGTGGTCTGGGCCACGAGTGGTGACATCGCGCGCCACAACAGCCAGAAAACGAGGCCCAGCCGGGCGGCGGACATGGTCGGGGAAAAACAGCGCGCGGCTGCAACAGGGAATGCCGTCATGGTTTTCATAATACAAACAGGGGGCTTCAATTTTGGGAGAGGGGATCGTCCTTTGGCAGACTTATGATGAGTCAAATTTGGTTCTATTAATAATACCAAGTCAAGCGATTTTCTGCCTCCGATCATGGATGGATGCGATACGGGAGAAATCGACCCCGCCGGCACCGAAACTACGCCGGCATGGTGGACTTCACCGTCTCCAAGGCCGCGCCGGTGGAGCCGCAGGAGGTGCGGACAACGAGCTTGGGCGGAAGCAGGATGTGGTTGGCGCGGTCCTGGCGCGGTTTGCCCTCGATGCGGTCAATGAGCAGGCTGGCGGCGGTGGCGCCCTCGTCGTCGAGCGGCTGCTGCACGCTGGTGAGTTGCAGGCCGAGCGAACGGTAAACCTGCGAGTCGAAATTATCGTAGCCGACGAGCGCCACGTCGTCCGGCACGCGCAGGCCGGCCTCGCGCAACGCCGTGAATGCCCCGAAGGCGAGCATGTCGAACATGCAGATGATGCTGTCAAACGGCAGCTCGGCGGCGCGTTTGCCCTTCACCCACCCGGCGACGACATCGCGCGCGGACTCGAAGAAATCCTGGTCGGCGCCGATCTCGCATTCGAGCACGGGCTCGGGCTGCAAACCGTGGTCGCGCAACGCCTCGATGACACCGCGGCGGCGGT
This sequence comes from Termitidicoccus mucosus, assembly GCF_038725785.1. Taxonomy (GTDB): domain Bacteria; phylum Verrucomicrobiota; class Verrucomicrobiia; order Opitutales; family Opitutaceae; genus Termitidicoccus; species Termitidicoccus mucosus. Next base: position 4,983,926 of record NZ_CP109796.1, on the reverse strand, counting down.
CGCGATGCACGGTGTTGTTTGGCCAGAATCCGACCAGCGCCGGGCGGCGGCGTCCGCAGCAAATCAGGTGCTCGGTGAGCTGATACATGCCCTGGACGTTGTCCGTCATCACACACGAAAAATCTAGGCCCGCGATATAGCGGTCGAGCAGGACGAGCGGGATGCCGCGCCGCTTCAGCTCCTTGAGCAAAACGAGAAATTCCTTCCGCTCGGTCACGAACCGGTCGGGATAAAGCAGGATGCCTGCGACCTGCGCGTCCATCATCTTGCCAAGCTGCGTGATCTGGAGCTCGGGGTCGTTGTGGTCGTGCGAGAGCAGCATGTGGTAGCCGCGGCGCGTGACCTCGGCCTCGACGCCGCGCACGATGCCGCCCACCATGGGCTCGGTGGCGTTCGGAACGAGCAGTCCGATGACGCGGGTTTGCAGGAGGCCGGCGGTCGGGCGCGTCGGATGGCGGGCGAGAAACGTGCCGCGCCCCGGCGTGGATTCGAGCGTGCCGTCGTTGCGGAGCGATTGCAGCGCCTTGCGCGCCGTGACGCGGCTGATGTCGAATTTCTTGATGAGTTCGCGTTCGGTCGGAATTTTCGAACCGACAGGCAATTCCAAAAGAAACTGTTCCAGCTCCAGGCGCACGCGCTGGTAGCGGGGGAGGAGTTCTATAACGGTCTTGGAAGCCATACAAATTGCATGAGACAATTCGGCGGACGAGTCAAACGCGCTTAATGCGCCGGTGCCGCCGGCGGACGCAACGATTGCTCCAGAAACGTCAGCGTGCCCGGCAGCAACGCCTGGACGACGGGAAATGTGTGCCCCCCGTCGATGCTCTCGACTTCGACCTTGATGCCCGCCTCGGTCGCCGCGGCGATGAACCGCCGGTTCATCCCGGTCTCGAACGGGCTCGGGCTGCAAACCGTGGTCGCGCAACGCCTCGATGACACCGCGGCGGCGGACGATGCACGGTGTTGTTTGGCCAGAATCCGACCAGCGCGGGCGGCGGCGTCCGCAGCAAATCAGGTGCTCGGTGAGCTGATACGCCCGGACGTTGTCCGTCATCACACACGAAAATCTAGGCCCGCGATATAGCGGTCGAGCAGGACGAGCGGGATGCCGCCGCTTCAGCTCCTTGAGCAAAACGAGAAATTCCTTCCGCTCGGTCACGAACCGGTCGGGATAAAGAGGGATGCCTGCGACCTGCGCGTCCATCATCTTGCCAAGCTGCGTGATCTGGAGCCGGGGTCGGTCGTGCGAGAGCAGCGGGTGCCGCGGCGCGTGACCTCGGCCTCGACGCCGCGCACGATGCCGCCCACCATGGGCTCGGTGGCGTTCGGAACGAGCAGTCCGATGACGCGGGTTTGCAGGAGGCCGGCGGTCGGGCGCGTCGGATGGCGGGCGAGAAACGTGCGCGCCCGGCGTGGATTCGAGCGTGCCGTCGTTGCGGAGCGATTGCAGCGCTGCGCGCCGAGCTGATGTCGAATTTCTTGATGAGTTCGCGTTCGGTCGGAATTTTCGAACCGACAGGCAATTCCAAAAGAAACTGTTCCAGCTCCAGGCGCACGCGCTGGTAGCGGGGGAGGAGTTCTATAACGGTCTTGGAAGCCATACAAATTGCATGAGACAATTGCGGACGACAACGCGCTTAATGCGCGGTGCGCCGGCGGACGCAACGATTGCTCCAGAAACGTCAGCGTGCCCGGCAGCAACGCCTGGACGACGGGAAATGTGTGCCCCCCGTCGATGCTCTCGACTTCGACCTTGATGCCCGCCTCGGTCGCCGCGGCGATGAACCGCCGGTTCATCCCGGTCTCCGGCGCCCGCGTGGCGTAGGCGACACGCACGCCCGTGCCGCCGCGCAGCGCCTGCAACCGGCGGATGGGATTGCGCTTCGCCCACTCGGCGGGATCGTCGCCAAAACGCGGAGGCACGGCGTAGCCGCCGGTCTCCTTGGGCACGGGAAAATCGAGCAGCCCGATCATGGTCGCCACCGCCGCGAAATCCCCGGGGCGGCGGACCGCCGTGTACATCGCCCCGTAGCCGCCCATCGACCAGCCCCCGATGGCGCGCGCGCCGGCGGTGTTCCCCAGCGGAAACAGCCGCGCCGAAAGGGCGGTGACCTCGTCAATATAATCGGCGTAACGCTCCTCCGCCTGCACGGGCGAGTTTATATACCAGCCCTCGCGCGCGTAAGGCAGGACGATGGCGCAGGGCGACGCGAACAGGCGCGCCCGGCACGCGTCGTCCTGCAACAGGGTGCGCTCGTTGCGCCCGCGTCCGTGGAGGAAATAGATGACCGGCACGCGCTCCTTTGAGCCCGGCGACACGCCCTCGGGCAGCACCACCATGAAGCGCATCGGGCGCTTGAGCGCCGCGCTGTCAAAGTCGCACCGCCACACGCGCGGCTCGACGCTGGTGACGCGCGGCGCGGGCGCGGCGCAAAGGGCGGCAAAAGACAGCGCGGCCAATATATATAATGGAAACTTCAGCATGGCTCCGTGCATGGGGTCCTCCGTCCGGGTTTATTTCTTCAGCGCCGAAAGGATCGAGGCCGCCACCGCCTTGGCGAAGGCGGCGTTGCCGGTTTTATTAAAATGAACGTCGTTGGGGATTTGATATTCGGCGATGTTTGATCCGGCCACGGCGTGCAAATCGTCGATGAGCACCCCGTTCTCCTTCATGACGCGCAGCGCGATTTCATTATAGCGGCCGACATCGGCCGGGATGCGCTCGTAATGGGCGTTTTTCACGGCCTCCGGCACCGGCGTGGTGGTGGCAAAGACCAGCGTGGCGCCGGTGGCCTTGAGCTGCTTCACGATATCCTTGAGATAACGCTCGTAGCGGTCGGGCGGGACGTTCTGGCGTCCGGGCTTCAAATATTTCATGTCGTGCAGGCCGAAATTAAAATGAATGACATCCCATTTTCCGGCGCCGAGCCACTCCTTGATTTTTTGCCGGCCGCTCGCCGACGAGCCGCAGTTGGTGGGCGGCCGGTGGACATTGGCCTTGCCCACGAGCTCCTGGCGGACGCCGAGCGTGTAGCCCATCGAAACGGAATCGCCGATCAGGAACACGCGCGGCAGGCCGGGCGTGTCCTCGACCGGGCGGAGCGAGGGCGAGAGTTTTCTGGCGGGCTGGTCGTCGGCCCGGGCGGACCCGGCGGCGAGCACGAGCGAGGAGAGGAGGAGGGCGAGGAGTGTTTTCAGTTTCATATGATTTATATATTGGGTGGTTATTGATGCCGGGCGGCTCCCCGGGTTCCGCTGGAGAGCACGGGTCTAAGGAACAGGAATATCGTCACGGCAGCGATGGGATGCAGCGTGGCGGCGAGGACAAAGGCATAGGCATAGCCGAACTTGGTCACGATCAGGCCGACGACGGTCATGAACACCGCGCCGGTCAGCGAGCCCGCCGAGCCCATCAGCCCCATGACCGACGCGGTTTCGGCATTGTCGGTGATGTCGGCGGCGAGCGTCGCGGTGTTGGTCGACCACATCTGGCACATGAACGTGATGAGGCAGGTAATGGCGATGGCCGCGGCGATGCTGTTTATAAAACCGACCAGCGCGCCGAAGGGCGTGAGCAGCCCGGCGCATGCCAGCATGGCGAAGCGGGCGCGCGGCGCGGTCCAGCCGCGGCGGATGAGCGCGTCGGAAAACCAGCCGCCGGCGACATTGCCGAGCGTGCCGAACAGATACGGCAGCCACAGATAAATGCCGACCTCCTTCAGGCTCAGCCCGCGCTCCGCCATGAAATAGCCCGGCAGCCAGAGCAGGTAGAAATGCCACACCGGGTCGCTGGCAAAACGCGAAAGCACGAGCCCCCAGACCTTTCGCTGCGAAAGCAGTTCGCCCCATGTCTTCCCCCTGCCCGAAGCGGACGGGGACGCCGCGTGCTCCCCGCCTTCGCGCAACTCCTCAAGGTCCGCGGCGGTGACCGCCGGATGCTTCGCGGGAGGGCGGTAAAGTTTCCAGAAAAACGGAATCCACAACAATCCCACCGCGCCGGGAATAATAAACGCGGCCCGCCACGTGCCGGCCGCCTGGGTTATCCAGACGAGCAGCGGCACGGCGATGACCGCGCCCACCGCGCTGCCGGACGAAAAAATGCCGGCCGGCAGCGCGCGCATTTTCCTCGGAAACCATTCGCCGCAAGCCTTGATGCCGCCGGGAAAAATCCCCGGCTCGCCCACGCCGAGCAGCACACGAAACGCCGTCAGGCTGCGAAAACCCTGCGCGAGGCCGGTCAGCATGCTCGCGACCGACCACAGGCCCACGCACGCCGTGACGCCGAGCCGGATGCCGACGCGATCGATGAGCCGCCCGGCCACTGTGTACATCACCATGTAGGAAATGAGAAACGCGGTGCCGAGATAGCCGAATTGCGCGTCGGTGAGCCCGAGCCCGCCGCAAATCGGCTCCTTCAACACCGCCAGCGCCTGCCGGTCTATATAATTCACGATGGTGGCGAGAAACAACAGCGCGACAATCCACCAGCGCGTCGTGCGGTAACGTGAGCGGGGTTTATCCATGGCGCGAATCCTCACGCGGCCGACGGCGCGGCGATTGATACGATGGCATTTTGCGCGACCAGCGCGGCGCGAAGCCGGACCGGGTCGACCGCGCGCGGCGCGATGCCCTCGCGCGCGGCCAGGGCCGCGGCCACGCCCGCCGCCTGGCCCGTGGCGAGGGAGGTGCCGGGCACGCGGGTCGAGCCGTGCGCGCGGTGCGTCGTGGAGATGGGTTTGCCAGCGACGAGCAGGCCGTCCACCGCCTGCGGCACAAGGCAGCGGTAGGGAATTTCATAGGGCGCGGGCGGGTTTTCCTTGTGCGGGTGCACGCCGGAAAAACCGGTGTTGGGATGAATGTCGACCGGCCACGCGCCCACGGCGATGCTGTCGGCGAAGGGCGTGCGCGCGCGAATGTCGTCCTCGGTCAATATATATTCGCCGCGAATGATGCGGCTCTCCCGGATGTGCAATTGCGTGGAGCCGGAAACAATATAACTGTCCCTCAGCTCCGGCGCCCGGCGACGGAGGATGTTCCAGATGTCGAGCATCTGCGCGCGCGCCTTTTGCTCCGCGGCGGAAAGCTCCACGGGATCGACGGGATTGCCAAACACGCGGGTCGAGTTGACGGAGATTTCCCCGTCCGCGAGACGGATGATCCACGGGCCGCCGTAAACCTCGATTTCGCCCGCATCGCGCGCCTCCTTGAGCGCGCGTCTCGTGATTTCCTCCCATTGCGACCAGCCCGGGCCGGGCGCGACATGGCCGAGCCGGAAATGATAGGTGAGCGCCTGCAAATCCCGCGCGATGTCGAACGGCACGCCAGCGTAGAATGCGAGCTCGGCATCGCCGGTGCCGTCAACCACGACCGGCGCATGGAAACGCGCGCGACCGTCGCGCAGGGCAGCCTCGACCCCGGTGACGCGTCCGTTCTCGAGCAGCACGTCGCAGCCATGCGCGTGATAGAGCGTGGCCACGCCCGCGCGCGCCAGCAGGCGGTCGATGGCGACCTTCTGCATTTCGGGATGCACGGACACGACCTCGGGAGGGTTGTCGCCGGTGGCGTCGCCACCGAGCGCGCTGATCTCGGCCACGAGTTCGTTCGCGAATCCCGCGACGACATCGACGCTGCTGTCCACGCAGCTCCTGATCGCGTCGAAGGTGTGGATCATCGCCGCGGTGAGGATGCCGCCGCCAAAGCCGTAGCGCTCCAGCAGCAGCACCTTCGCGCCCTCCTTGGCGGCGGAGCAGGCGGCCGCGACTCCGGCGCTGCCGGCGCCGCAGACAATCACATCGTAGCGTCTTCCATCCAGTGAGCTTGGGATCATGGTAATGAGTTCGTTTCGGTGGTTTATATTGAAAAACGCCTATTCCCTGGGCGTGGTCGCGAAGGACTCGGGCGAGTCTTTTTGCAGGTTTCCGGCCCAGTCCTCGGGCAGGATTTTATAATAATAGGTCGTGCCCGGCGACAATCCGTCGTCGACGAAGTGTTCCAGGTAATATCCTCCCGGCGTCACTTCGCCGATGTGTGTGTCCGGCGCGGGCGCGAAGCCCGGTTTCGCACTGCGGTGCACATGGTAGCGGGCGATGTCGGGCTCCGGATTTTTGTGCCAGCAGACCATCTGGCGGTTTTTCGTCTGGCGCACCACGCCGAGTTCGGAAACGGGGCGCGGAGGCGTGATATTTTGTGACGAGGTTCTCACAGCGGCTTGCGGTGAGATTTGCCCTTGAATATTGCCGGCGCCGACAGCGGCGACATGATAATAATATTCGGTCGCCGGATCCAGGCCGGCGTCAAGAAACTCGTTTCCAGCCGCGCGTCCGACCAACGCGTGGGCGCTCGCGGGCGCGCCGGGATCGGCGGAACGATATATATTATACGCGACCGCTCCGGCGACGGCCGGCCATTCCAGACGCACGCCGGAATCGGACACCGCGGCGGCACCGGGCCTGACGACGGCACCGGGCGCGCTCTTCTTCGCATAGACGCGCACGGTCGCGAACGACCAGGGCTTGAGCGCGAGGCGCAGCCTGCCGTCGCGAAGCGCAAGCGCGGACACATCGTTTTCCACCAGGTCGCACAAAGCGGCTGCGTCCACGGGCAGGCCGGCGATGTCGATGGCCGCCTCGGTCGCGCGCCCCTGGGTCTCGACGAGGCGCATCACCCAGCCTCTTCCCGGTTGCGCGGATTCCTTGAGCACGGTCAGGTGAACATTGGGCGCGTCGATGGAAAGAAACGACGCTGCCGCGGCGGGAAGCGCGCCCTGCCGGCGGGGCTCCAGGACGCGCGCCTGAAGCGGGCTGCCGACCGACCAGCCGAGGCGGGCGGCGGAACCGCCCTCCCAGCCGCCCTTGTATGATGAAAACGAATACACAAACCGCCCGTTCATGTCGTCGGCGCACATGGCGAGCAGGCCGGCCATGCGGTTGGACCAGGCGAAGCTGTAGAGATGCGAGGACGCGGGCTTGTAGTCGATGGAGAACTCGTTGTAGCGGATGCCGCCGAAATGCACTATCGGCGCGTTCCACGGCGCGAGGGTGACGCCAAACTCGTTGTTGCCCACGTCGGCCCAGCGATTGACGGCAAGGTAGTCGTGCGAGCCCCAGCGCAGTTGGTCGTCGTGGGGGCGCACCACTCCGCCGGGATATTCGGCCCGCGCGGTGAAACCATCGACCTTCACGGGGAACGCATAGAAAAGGTTGCTCTTGTAGCGGTCGGCGCTGCGGTCGGAATGCAGCACCCCGACGTGGCGCAGGTCGTTGATGATGTCGATGCGCTTCAGTCCGGCATAGAGGCGCACGGTTTGCGTAACCTCGGCGCCGCCCAGCTTCTCGTCCTTGTAGGCCGCCACCATCTCCGCCGCGACGGCGCCTGCGGATGGCTTGAGCGTGGCGCCTTTTTTCGGGGCGTAGTTTGTGCCGGCCAGGCTTTCCTTGCCCTTTTTGTTCACCCACACGAGCTGGTTGAATTGATAGGGGGCCGAGGGATCGACAAGCTCCCGGCCCAGTTCGCGGTCGATAATACTCGAGACCGCGCCGCTTTCCCGGTCGAATTTTATGATATAATATTCGTTGGAAATCGTGCCGGCATCGGCGGAAAGCGCGGGGCTTGCCGTATCCGCGCCCCGCGTCGCGGCGGCCATGCGCCAGGTCTTGTATCCAAACGCGGACACGTCCTCCGCGAGAAACATCGTGCTGCCGTCGGCGAGCGTTTGTGTGACGGCGGGTTTTCCGGTGGCATTGTCCACCAGCGTGACGCCGCCGGGGAGCGGTTGCGCGAGGGTGACGAGGTCGGTGCGCGGGTGCGCAAGCGGGTTGACCACCATGAGCGCCGGCTCGCAGCCGGTCGCCACGCGGGCGGCAAGCGCATCCCAGGATTTGTCGAGGAGGCGCCGCGCGTCGGCGAGCGCGCGGCCGCCCTCGAGATGCTTGCCCCATTGCGCGTTGAACTGATGCACGGGGCCGGAGGGCGGACTCGTCGGCCAGCTGTGCTCAGTGAAATCAAAAATGCGCGTGTAGGCGCGCTCGACCTCCGCCGGTGGAAATGCAAAGGACGGGTCGAGAGCGAGCGCGACGGCGCCGAGCGACTCGGCCAGCGGCAGCAGGCGCGAGGCGGTGCGCTTCCAGCCTTGCGCCTCGGGGTCGATGGTCGCGTAGTCGGCGGAGAAATTGTTCAGGTCGCCGCGCAACACCGGCAGTTCGCGACCGTAGGAGTTTTCCATGTAGGCCATGAATTCGCGCGGGCCGGCAATGCGGATTTCCGGGTAACGGTAGCGCGCCTGCCAGCGGCGCAGCGCGCGGTTGTCCCACACGGGCGTCTCGTGATCCTGATATGACGGGATGAGCAGCGCGTCGTAGGGATACGGCCCGAGAGAACCGTCCTGCACGGCGAGCACCTCCTTGTTGACGTTGGCGGCGGCGAGGTCGGACAGGTCCGAATAACCGCCGCCGCCGGTCTGCCCAAACCAGAAATTAATCCCGTAGTGATGGCGCCAGGTGAAGAGCACACGGCTCTGCGCGTCGGGCCCTTCCCACCAGAAAACCGCGGGCACCTTGGTGGTTGCGTAGTCGTTTTGTTTTTTCGTGCGGAACGGCTGGCCGAAACGCACCGCATAGCGGAAACCCGCGCCGGCCAGCGCCTGCACCGACGACCATGACAAACTCGGGTTGTCCACCATCACAAACGTGTCGAGGTCGAGGCCGAAGCGGTCCTTGTATTCGCGGCGCGCCGGATAGGTCATGCGCGCCAGCTCCTCGTAATCCATCCAATGCGCGTGCACGCCGCTCGGCGCGCCGGCCAGCGGCATGCTTTCGGTCTTCACGTCATTCTCCGCGATCTTGCGCCATGCCGCCTCCGAGCGTTCCTCCATGTAATAGCGCGGGAAAAGCAGCGTCTCCAAAAAATAATGATAACCGCCCGCCGCCGCCGCGCCCTCGGCGACCGGCTCCGCCGCCGGCGCGCTGAGGCGCCGGCCGAGGTCGATGTTGTCGGCGATTTTTTTCTGTTTCACCCAGAGGTAATCCTCGTAGCCGATGTCCTCGTGCGAGGATTTCACGACGAACACCTTCCATTTGCGCTGAGGCTGCCACGGCTGGCGGAATGTTTCGACGGTTTTGCCGCCCGCGCGCAGCTCGATCGTGACCTCTGACGGCTTTTCCATGTCGGGCACCAGCAAATCGTGGCGCGAGATCCCCGGCGGAAGCGTGAATCTCTGCGGGGGAACGGAGGCATTGTCCCCGGCGCGCACCAGCAGCTCGCATTGCACGGGGGCGGCGGTGTTGTTTTCGAGCGAAAGCCAGCCCACCTGGCAAAGCGGCTCGCCGTTTGCGAACAACACGGTCGGCTCCAGTTGCGCGATGCGGACCGCAGGCTCCGCCGCGTCGGCCAAAACAATATTAAATACGGCGAAGAATAAAAAGGCTGCGATTTTTTTATACATTTCGATTGAGGCAGACAAGGCTCAGAAGTTCAGGCGATAGGTTACCACAAAATTTCTCGGCGCCCCGTAGCGGTAGGAGGTGGTGAGATAAAATTTATCGAGGGCGTTGCGGACATTGAAGGTGACCGAATGGCCCAGGCGTTTGCCCGTTTTCCAATTGTAGGAGACAAAGCCGTTGAGCAGAAACAGGGAGGGGGTGACATATTCCTTGGCCGAGGCGCTGCCGCCGGAATAAACACGGTCGTCCTGGTATTGGGCGATGCGGTCACCCGTGTAGTTGCCATTGACGCCGATGCTGAATCCCTTCGGCCAGCCGCGCGTGAAGCTGTATTTCGCCGTCGCGGACGCGGTGACCCGCGGCACACTGAGCGGACGTTTCCCGACCGTGCTCGGATCGTTCTGGGGATCATCCTCGACGACCTCGGAATCCAGATATCCCACCGACGCCAGCAGGGTCATGCCCCTGAACGGGCGCAGGGACGAGGCAAGCTCAACGCCGCGCACGCGGATTTTCCCGTCGACCAGATATTGCGGCACCAGCCCGTGCCCTTCGTCGATGGTCGAGTCATAACTTGGGTTTTGCACGGCCACGTTGCTCTTTTCGATATAGAATGCCGACAATGTATAATCCAGCCGGGTGCCCATGGACGTGCCCTTGAAGCCCGCCTCCACGCCCTCGCCACGCTCGGATTCGCGCGGCCGCACCAGCCCCTTGTCGAAAGTCGTGGACGGTTCGAAGGACGTGCTGGTATTGGCATAAAAAATAAGGTTGTCGCCGAATATCTTATAATTCGCTCCCACGCTATAGATAAAGCCGTCCTCCGACCCGGCGCCGTGGTAGGTGTTGGTGGCCGAGCCCGGGTAGTTGCTGTCGATTGTCCCGCGGGTATAGCGGTAGCGCCCGGAGAGGTTGGTGATCAGGCGCTCGCCCCAGAAAAAGGAGCGCAGGCTGGCGGCGGCACCGAGGTGGTCGTAGGTGCGCTCGAGGTCGGAGGTGATCCGGGTGAGCTTGCCGTAATCGACCTGATACCAGAGCGGATCGAAGGGATCAAGCGTCCGGGTATCGATGGGCAAATCCGTTATGTCGAAGAGGTCGGCCGGGGCGCTCGATGAATAATTCGGGAGGTATTGGCTGAGGTTGTCATACCGGTCGCGGGCGTAATCGATGGCGACGAGGAACTTGTGGGCGACGTTTTTTGTGCTGAAGCGGGCCAGCAGCTCGGACTGGACGGCGTAATTGTCGATCGTCTGGTATTGCGTCATCGGGGAACGCGCCCACATGCGCTGGTAGTCCCAGTCGAATTGCAGGCCCGAGGTCCAGGAGCGGTCGTCCATGTCGCGGTGATAATAGAGAAAATTGGTCCGCGCGCTCCAAACCGGGCTGAAGCGATGCTCGACCAGCAGGGTCAGGCTGTCGAAGCGGCTGGAGTTATCCTGATAGGGGCCGATGCGATTGAAGCTGGCAAGGGAGGAATAGTCGTCGCGCGCGACGACCGGGACGCCGTCCACCACGCCGGCCGGGGCCGGCAGATCCCGCCACACGAGGAGCAGCGGCCCCATGTCCACGCCGTTTTTGCGAATATAAGGCGAGCGGGGGACGGGATTGTTGGTGGTCATGGCCAGGCTGCCGATGATCACCGAGGGAGTGGAGGCCGCGTCATAACTGGATACAAACTGCTGCTCCCAGTTCAGGGAAACGGAGGTGTTCCGGCTCGCCATCCAGAGGAGGCCGAGCGTGTAGTTTTTATTGTCGCTCTCCCCGAAGTCGATCTGCCCGCGGGAAAACCGTTGCGAGACATCCAGCATATAATATAACTTGCCGCGGACGAGCGGGCCGGTGGCGTCGAACTCGAGGCGCAGGTAATCGTAGCTGCCGCCGGAGATGGTGAGGCGCTGGCGGTTGGCGCGCGTGGGCCGCTTCGATATATAATTCAGGATGCCCCCGGGGCTGGCCTGGCCGTAGAGCGTGGACTGCGGCCCCATGATGACCTCGATCTGCCTGGTGTTCGCAAGCCCGGCCGGGCCGGCGCGCGAGAAGCCGTCGCGCATGGTCAGGGGCTGGAAGCCGCGCAGGCGTCCGCCGCCGTCGGGCGAGTAGTTCGGCACGGTCGGCAGCGGATTATTGTCATCAATGAACTGGAAGTCCTCGAGAAACTCGTTGGTGAGGACCTGCACGCTGAACGGGATGTCGGCAATGCGCTCGCCGGTGCGGGTGCCGCTGATCGCCTCCGAGGCGATGTATTCGTCGCGCATGCTGTTCGATGTCACACGAAACTCGTCGAGCGTGACGATTTCCTCGTCGTCGATGGGCACGAGGTCGCTGGAGGGACGTTCTGCCGTTTGCGCAAAGGTCGCCGCCGTCATGGCAAGGGTGGCCACAATGGAGGAAAGACCGGATGATGGAGGGGAATAACGAGGCATGCGGGGTGGTGAATTAAGCCTTTCTTGTATTATGTATGATACAAATATCAAGCCAAATTTTTATCTTCGTTAAATTTTAACATAACTATTTATAAATTAATGAATTATAACAAAAAATAATCCCTTGCCGCTGCAATGGGAAAATCCGCATCTGCACTATTTTTAGGAAACGCGCAAATCCAGGCATATGCCGCGACGACGGGAGAGCATGCGAGGGAAGCCACGCAGCCCCTCCTGCCCCGGCAAAACACGGCTGGTCGCACCAAGCCCGTCCGCAGGCGACCGAAGCTCATGGGATATGGCTTCTAAATTGGTATCTGATTCAATGCATTATTTCATAATCTGCACAAATGCCATACTGGGATGACCCAATGGTCCCTTTGAAATATTTGTCTTGTTTCTATAACAATATTGATTCTACCCTCATCCATTCACTTCACCTTTCCCCTCTCCATCCCTTGCCCATGAATTTTTTCGGTCTCGATATTGGTGGCACCAAGTGCGCCGTAAGCCGCCTGCGCCCGGACGGGAGCGTGGAGGAAACGCATCGCATCACGACCGGCGGCGCGGAGGGCACCATCGGGGCGCTTCTCTCCAGCGTGGCCACGCTCGCGCCGGGCAGCGACCCGGTGTTTGGCATCTCATGCGGCGGGCCGCTTGACCTTGCGAGAGGCCTGATTCTCTCGCCGCCAAATTTGCCCGGCTGGGACCGGATACCCATCACGGAAACGGTCACACGCCGTTTCGGCGGGCGGGCCGTGCTCATGAACGACGCCAATGCCTCGGCGCTGGCCGAATGGCGTTTCGGTGCGGGGCGCGGCTGCCGCCATATGGTTTTTCTCACCTCCGGCACCGGCATGGGCGCGGGCCTGATCCTCAACGGCCAGCTCTACGAAGGCGCAAGCGGCGACGCCGGCGAGGTCGGGCATATCCGGCTTTCGGATACAGGCCCCGTCGGCTTCGGCAAGGCGGGCTCGTTCGAGGGCTTTTGCAGCGGCGGCGGCATCCCGAAACTCGCCGCCCAAATGCTCGGCTCGAAGCCGATGCCCGCGGCCTGGCTCGACCGGGGCGCCGTGTCCACCCGGGCGATTGCCGGCGCCGCACTCGCGGGCGACATGCTTTCGCTCCGCGTGCTGGAGGAGGCCGGGCGTTATCTGGGCAAGGCCCTCTCGATCCTCATCGACACCCTTAACCCCGAACGCATCGTCATCGGCGGCATCTTTCCCCGCTGCCAAGCCCTGCTCGAGCCTGCCATGCGCGCCGAACTCGAGCACGAAACCCTCCCCACCCCGCTCGCCTCCTGCCACATCGCCCCGGCCGAGCTGGGCGAGACCATCGGCAGCCATGGGGCGATCTCCGCCGCGCTGCACGCGTTTCCCGCCGTGGCCCGGTCCCTTCCCAACTACAATGGCAACTACAACCAACCCGCTGCCAGCGCCTGATTTTCACCCCGAACTGTCCGCCCTCTGCGAACGCCTTCCCGGGCTGCATCCCATCGCCGCCGACATCCGGCACGCTTTCGTGCTGATGCGGGACAGCCTGCATGCCGGCGGGAAACTCCTCCTCTGCGGAAATGGAGGCAGCGCGGCCGACGCCGACCATTGGGCCGGCGAGCTGCTGAAAGGTTTCCGCTCCCTGCGTCCCCTCACTTCTGACCAGCGGGCCACGCTTCCGCCCTCCATCGCCGGGCGCCTGCAGGGCGCGATTCCCGCCATACCGCTGCACAATTTCCCGGCCTATTCGACTGCCTTCGGCAACGACGTCGATCCCGTGCTCTCCTACGCGCAACTCGTCTGGGGCCTCGGCCGCCCCGGCGACGTCCTTGTCGGCCTCAGCACCTCGGGCAACGCCGCCAATGTCCACGCCGCCGCCCGTGTGGCCGCCTCGCGCGGTCTCCGTGTCATCGGGCTCACCGGCCGCGCCGGCGGCAAGCTCGCCTCCGTTTGCGACATCTGCCTCCGCGCGCCCGCGTCCGAGACCTATCGCGTGCAGGAGTATCATCTCCCCATCTACCACTGCCTTTCCCTGATGCTCGAAGAGGAATTTTTCGGATGACACCGGCGGAAATAAATCACCACAAAGCCCCGGCGCGCCCCGGAATCTGATAAATAAACCCGTTTTCGCCCCGTCCTTCCGCGTCCTCCACAACCAAAACCAGCCCCCTCCTTATGCGTATCCCATCACTCTTCATCCTTGCTGCATTGGTCCTGCCTGCATACGCGGCATCCCAGCCCGCCATCGAAGTCACATTTGAAACGAAAACCGCCGCCGACAACACCGCAGTCCCCGCCTCCACCCGCGCCATTCGCACGCTCGGATTCCGCGAGATGGGCATCGGCCCCGCGCTCTATATCTATTCCGGAACGGCAGCCCCCGCCTACTCCCCGCGCGGCGAAGCCAATGTATCCCGCCCGGCCTCGCACTATATCGCGGCGAAAGCGGAGGACACGGGCGCGGCGTTGTATTATGTGCTCTCGGAGGAAACGCCCAACGTGCTCCAATTCGGCGCGCTCGCCGACTCCACGGCCGACGGCAAATCCACCCGCACGCCAAACACTCCCGCCCACGACAACACCACCGCCTTCAACGACGCGCTCGACTTTGGAAAAGGCGTATTTGTCCCCGCCGGCCGCTACTGGATCGCCGGCACGCTCCGCATCCTCGTCGACGGCACCTCGCTTTACGGTCAGGGCCCCGGCGGGGCGGATCAAGGCGGCACCGAGCTCATCTTTGGCCCCGGAACCTCCGATTGCATTCAACTCGGCGACGGCGAAAGCCAGCTTCGCTGGGGCAAAATCACCCGCATGGCCCTCAGCCCGCGGCTTCGCACCGGAGGCAACGCCATCTTTGCCCATTTTAATTATCAACTCGTGCTTGCCGAGCTGCGCATCAACTCCCCTTACAACGGCATCCGCCTCTTCCGCGGCATAGGCTTCATGCTGAAGGATATTGTCATGAGCGGCATCCGGGCGGGGGATGGGACCGCAGATGGCCCCCGGGAAATCGGCTACGGCATAAAATTCGCCGGGGCGCCCGAACTCTACGACAAAAACACCGGCAAAAAAGTAAAACGCGACACCCACGTGCTCTACCTCGAAAACATCAGCTTCGGCAGCGCCAAGGTTGAGACCGATCCCACCAACTGGACCGTCGGCCTCTGGTGCGCGGAAAATGCCGCCTCGGTGAACGGCGCCACCATAAAAAACCAGAACGTCCGCCACGGGGTTTACATAACCCGCGCCCCCGATGTCGATCCCGCCGACCGGCTGCTCGTTCCCGACGGCTACCGCCTCGTGCCCGCCGCGCTCACGGCGTCCAATGGGAAAACGTATCGCTACGGCTCCTCCAGCTATCCCGCCGAGCCTGGAACCATCCCCATCGACAACGGACACTTCCAGGATCTCACGCTCTTCTATCTCGGCGGGGATTTTCTCGGCGGTGAATACATCTATAACGACTGCGGCTCCGGCATTGCGATATACAATCCGCATTTCATGCGCACTTATCAAGGCAATGCCGTTTACATGGGTGCCGACGCGAAGGACATGAGTGTCTATGGCGGCCAGGTCATAGGTGCGTATAAGCACGGCTTCGACATGAACGGCGAACGCTGGCACATCAGCGGCGTGCAGATCTACCGGCACTCGCTCGACGCCGCCAACCGCCGCGCCCATGCCGGGAAATACTCCGCCATCCACGTTGGTTCCGCCTCGATTGGCGGCGACATTGTCAACTGCAAGATCGGCAACGAGCCCCCCGGCACCACCAACCGGGCCGGCAATACCGTCCGCTTTGGCGTGGACATCGAGAAAGGCGCGCGCAGCACCTGGGTGCAGGGCAACCGCTTCGATGGCTGCATCGACGCCAACGTGAACAACCAGGCCGGGGAGGAATCCAAGGCGGGCGGCAACCTGATGGGACCGACGGGAGGAAAATAACCCCGCAGCTGTTATTTATTTTCAGGGACAAAAGTACTTCGACGCGATTCTCCTGAAACATTTGTCCTTTGCAGGTATCGGTCGGTTGGCGCACATAAAAGGCGGGAGTATTGTTCACAAGCACGATGATGGGTGAATGGCATTCGTGGCTGATGATACCGGTCATGAACGTGGCGAACACCCAGTCGCGCGAGGTGCCATCGGGGCGGCGGGTTTTGGATTGCCCTGGGCGCGCGGCGGCCGCCATGGAAACAAGCACGCGCACCGCAGAAAAAATCACGGTGAGGATAGAAGTGTTTTCATGGGAAAATACGCATGGACTACGTTACAACGTCCCCGCCTTTCCGGTTTCAGGCGGGACTCGATACGCGGGCTATGCGAGGCGCCTAGCCTGAGCCTGGGCGCGCAGGCAGAGTTCGGCCGCTTTGAAGGCGTGCGCCTGTGTCATCGCGTTTTCAGTGCGGTTCAGGCAATCAAGTATCAACTGGCCGAAATAGCGGAAGCCGACTTTGCCCGCGACGCGCAGGTGCTGCTCGCCCTTGCCATCGACTATATACACGTGGTCGCCAGTGCGCTCGCGTCCGATGTCGATGTATTTGCGCAATTCGATGAATCCTTTCGTGCCGAGGATCGTGGTGCGGCCGTCGCCCCAGGTGCCAAGGCCGTCCGGGGTGAACCAGTCCACGCGCACGTAATTTGATGTGCCGTTGTTGCCGATAAGCGAGGCCTCGCCGAAGTCCTCCAGCTCCGGATAGTCGGGCGTGCCGTAGTTGGCGATGGCGGAGTGGGCGATGGTGGCATCGGTCGCGCCTGAATAGGTTAGGTATTGTTCGAATTGGTGACTGCCGATGTCGCAGAGGATGCCGCCGTATTTTTTGCGTTCGAAAAACCACGCGGGACGGGATTTTGCGCTGAGACGGTGCGGACCGAGGCCGATGACTTGGATGACGCGCCCGATGGCGCCCTGTTGCACGAGGTCGGTGGCAAACATGGCGGATTCGTTGTGCAGGCGCTCGCCGTAATAGACCATGTATTTGCGGCCCGTCCGGGCGACGACGGCCCTTGCCTGATCAAGTTGCTCAAGCGTGGTGAAGGGCGCCTTGTCGGTGAAATAATCCTTGCCGGCTTCCATCACCCGGCAGCCAAGCGGGCCCCGTTCGGACGTGACCGCGGCGGAGGCAACGAGTTTTACCTCCGGGTCATCGAGGATTTCATCCAGCGAGCGGGCTTTTTTTGCATTCGGATAGCGCTTTGCCATCGAGGAGACTTTTTTCGGATTGGGGTCATAAATCCATTTGAGCACACCGCCTGCCTCGCACAGCCCGTTACACTGGCCATTGATGTGCCCATGGTCGAGATGCGCGGCAGCGAAGGCAAATTCACCCGGTTTTACGACAGGACTGGGCTTGCCGACGGGAGCGTAGTCCATGCCTTCGGAACGCGAAGTGGCGTCGGCGCCCCGGATGATCGAGGGGAATGCGCTTGCAGCGAGCGCGCCGGTGGCTGCGGTGGCGAGGAAATTGCGGCGGTTCATGGAAGGCGGGCGTTATCTGGTGGTTGCTTGTTTAACAAAAGGCAGCAAAGGGACGGAAAGCGCCTTTGTAGTTGAAATATAAATACGAGTTGATGCCGCGGGAGGGTGCGGGGGACTTGGGTTCTTGCGCGTCCGCGAGGTGCGGACGCGGACGCGCAAATTGACGACTAGACCAGTTTCTTGGCCTTCATCATTGCGATTGCGCCGTAGGGTGCGCGTTCGGGGCGTGAGAGCATGGCGTTGGCCTCGGCGTCGTTGACGAAGCGCTCGGTTTGGGCGTCCCATGTGAGCGGGCGTCCGAGTTTCATGGCGATCCAGCTGAGGATGCACGCGCTATTGCTGCGGTGGCCGATGTCGGCGGGGGCGAGCGGTGTCTGGCGCGAGCGCACGCAATCGAGCCAGTTGCCGTGATGGTTTTTGCTGACGGTGAATTTCACCGTGACGCCCTCGGGATCGAGCAGGGCGGGTTTGCTGGCGTCGAGGGCTTTGAGCCCGCCCTTGTTGGGGCTGGCGGGATCGCTGCCCGTGGCCTGACCGTCGCGTGCGACAAATATCCAGCCTTCCTCACCGATGAACTTGATGCCGTTCTGATAGGTGTCGGCAACGGTCATTTGTATGTTTCCGGGGTAGGTGAGGCTGACGCTGTAGGCGCCGTGCACATTCCAGATTTTGTTCGTGGGAAAATCGGCGCGGCCCTCGATGCGTGAGGGGCCGGTGTGCTCGAGGTTCATTCCCCAATGCGCGGTATCGAAGTGATGCGCGCCCCAGCCGGTGATCATGCCGAGGCAGAACGATTCGTTGCGAAGCCATCCGGGACGCCCGAAACCTTTTTGCGAGTGCACGCGTTGCTCGGTATAATAGGCATTCGCCGCGGGGCCGAGCCAGCGATCGTAGTCGAGGTTGGCGGGGACGGGCTGCTCCGGTTTGTCTGGTGCGGTCGGGTCGATGGGCAGTCCGATTTCGACATGGGTGAGGCGTCCGACGCGGCCGCTGCGGACAAACTCGCATGCTTCGCGGAATTGTTTCCACGAGCGCTGCTGGCTGCCGATTTGCAGGATGCGTCCGGATTTTTTGACGGCTTCGCGCAGGAGGACGCCTTCGGCGTGCGTCATCGTCATTGGCTTTTG
Source organism: Termitidicoccus mucosus (assembly GCF_038725785.1). Taxonomy (GTDB): domain Bacteria; phylum Verrucomicrobiota; class Verrucomicrobiia; order Opitutales; family Opitutaceae; genus Termitidicoccus; species Termitidicoccus mucosus. The sequence continues at coordinate 4,965,467 of NZ_CP109796.1, read as the reverse complement.
CAGGTAAACATCCTTGCCGGAGAGCACGGCTGCGATGGCGGGCTCGGCATGCCAGTGGTCGGGTGTGCTGATCACGACGGCGTCAATGTCCTCGCGTGCGATCAATTCGCGGTAGTCCCCGTAAACGCTGATCTTGGGCGGTGTCTTGTCGTCGTCCTTGTAGAATTCTTCCAGCAACGCGCGCGTGCTCCGGGCACGTTTGGAATCGACGTCGCACACGGCGACGAAATCCGCGCCGCCTGCGGTATAAACGCCCGGGATGTCGTGGCTGCGCGCGATGCGCCCGCAACCGATCTGGCCAACGCGGATGCGGTTGCTCGGGGCTTCTTTTCCGCCGAGGAGCCGTGAGGGGATGACGAGCGGCGCGGCGAGCGCGGCGGCGCCGAGGACCATGCGTTTGCAGCAGTCGCGACGCGTGAGGAGCGAGAAATGAGCACTGCCGGGTGTATTCATATATAGGGGTGTCTTTATTCGGAATAATTTCAGATTCGTCGCTACTTGCGATGTCTAAATGGTGGTACGGCGTGCGACCGGCCAATCGAAGGCACGGTGCATGCCGGCTTCGATCCGGGATCCGGACCCGCTCCGGCTGTCTCACCGGTTACGGGGACGGCGGCAGTGTGAGCGGGCTGGCGAGGAGTGCGCCGAGGGCAGCAAGACTGATGAAGTGAATGCGATGACCCAATGGGAGCAGGGCTGTTTTCTTCATGGCATAGAATAAATCAGAATGAAAGCGGTGGGAGTTTTCCTGAGGAAAGCTTGGAAAAATCTGCATGATGGGGATCCGGGTAATGGCAAACGAGGGACTGCTGGAAAGGAGGCTGCCGCCAGTCCACCGCCACCTCAAACCGCCTGCCGCTTTTTCTGTAAAGTAACCGATGGTGAAATTCATCCCGAAGCGAGCCCCAGCAGGCTTGCCGGGCTTGGCAAATGGAAATACCCTTTCGCACCAAGGCCTCGATGCTCACCAACTCCAGCTCCGATTGTTGATTCGTTGGGTGTTTCAACATCACAAACTTTAAAAAAACGCCTCTAAGCGAAACCTTTATCAACAGCCTGTTGCTCAATCCCGACAAGGCGACAGAGTGCTTTGGATTTCGTGCAAAGTCACCTCCGCAGGTCATTTTCGCTGAAAACTTGCCCGCCTATTTAAGAAGCGGCACGATTTGCAAAGGGTTGCCTGCCTTGCTTTCAGCCTGGACCCGCATCCATACCAACACAGGAATCGAATCTCTGGAGGTTATGGGAAGCACAGCCAATTGGGAGACTACGGGGCGATGGATCGCTGGCGGAATCAAGCCGCCGAACTGAGGGCCGCCGGTTCCATCCCGATCCGGCATGACATATTGCCCTCCGGCGATGCGCAAGGCCTTGCCGGGAAGAGGCGATACCATTGTTTGAAAGGCGTCCGTTTTTTCGGGGTCGAAGAAATGAATGATAAAGCCGTCTTCTTTCGACCTGACCGCGGCAAGCTGGTCCCGGCCGGTATCGCCGCCGCGGAATGCTCCGACAGCGATTCTCTCCCATTTTTCTGCAAAACCGGAAAATGCATAGGGATTGTTCCCGCCGACTTTAAACAACGAAATGGGCGCAGTCCCTTTGACGATTGCGGCGATTTCATCGCCGTTTCTGGTATCTCCATCAAATTCGCCGGCCACTATGGCGATTGCTTCGGCGTTGCCCATCTGAATTTCCGAGCGCCATGAGGGATCTGTTGGTTTCACCAGTCGAATCGCGCCCGCATTTTCGCACAAAACTGCGATTTCATCGTATTCATCCCCCCCGGTATGGAAGTTTCCCGCAGCAAGGCCGGTTACTGGACTCTTGTTATCCTTCATAAGGACGACTGCAGGCTTTGCGATACCCTTGCGGAAAATATACACGGGGTAAGAACCGTTTTCGTCCGGCTCCGACGATACGGCGGCAATTTCGTCATTTCCGTTCTGAACATGTTCACCGCTATCCGGAAGAAAATTTCCCGCTGATATTGTGCTCCAGCGTTTTTCGCTCCGGCCACAACGGTCAAATTCACGGCCATTCTGGTCAAACAGGTAAATCGAATAGTAGTTTTTATTTACGATCCGGCTCGACGGTCGGTCGAATATGACCGCGAAATCACCAGCCGGCAGACTCTCGGTGAACTTGCCGACAGCCATATCCACCGGCTTATTGTCAAAGCCTGTGGCCTGCGCCTGCCTCGGGCTGAGTGAAAACGCATTGTAGTTCGCGGGATTGCCACCTTTTGCCGGCAAATCCACCAGTGCGTCCGACACCACGAGCGTCGCCTTCCCCGGATCCGTGAAGGATGGCGCACCTGTCGGAGAAATGACGTGATAGAATTTCTGGGACGCGCCAATCTGCGCTCCCAGTCCGTCATGAAAGGCGACGTATTTTGCGTAACGCTTAAATTCCCCAACTTCTGACCAGATGGCCACGCGCTCGTTGGGCTGATTGATGATGATGTTTTGGTGAAGCGAGTAAAAAACGTTGTGCAGGGCAATGGGAACTTCGGTGTTCTCAAATATGTTGCCGCCAATCTTGTTGAATCCAGTTCTTAGCAAAATGCCGATACGACAATTCTTAAAAGAATTATCCTGAATAAAATTATAGCTGGCATAGGAGCGACCTTCCTGCGCCAGATTGGTCAGGACACGCGTGGGCTTCATTCCCGTCCGAACACCGACATCCACGGCGACGTTGAATCCCTGAAACCGATTCCGCTCGATACGGTGCCAGGAGGCTGCATATTCTCGGATGTCTCCCCTCTCGCCCTGGTTGCGGTAGAACGTAATCGCGCTGAAATAATCTTTGGGGGAGCCCGAAGGGGGAAGAAAGTCATTGTTTCGGATCGCGTAGGCGTAGCAGGCATCCAGAGTGATGTCCGACCATGAGCGTGTGCCAGCGACAGCGTTGTCGCGAAACGTGTTGTTTTCGATGGTCCAGTTGTGAGAGGCCTGATCCGCGTATATTCCCATGGAGATACTTTCAAACACCCGGCAGTTGCGAATGATGCCATTGCCTCCAGTGGTATAAAAGGCGCAAGTATTACGCCTTGCAGTGATGTTTTCCCAGATGACTGGAAGCTGCTGCTGGCGGTGGCGGGTTTCGACCGCTCTCCAGAAGCCCATGAGAGTGATATTCCTTAAAATGCTGGGGAGATCCGAGTTGCCAGACTGCTGAAAACGAAAACCATAGACTCTGGTGTTGATTTCATCACGCTTGAAGGGCTTTTCATGCCAGTCCCGGGCCGACCAATCCCGGTATTCAGGTTTTCGGGCGTCCAGAACGACGTTGTTGCCGTCGATGACGACCGGCCTGCCGCCCTGGATGACAAACACCGCGGAGCTCACGCCGTTGACAGCTTTAAACTTTTCCAGGCTGAACGTCCATGGCTCTGTGCGCGGAGCAAAGGTCACCGAGCGGTCGATGATGAATGGTTTGACGATTTGCCCGTCCTCATACCAATCCGCCCATCGCTCCTTGTTCCAAGGATCGAATGCTTGATTTTCTGCATGCAGCACATCGGAAATCGGTTTGGCGATTACGGAGATACTCGCGAGCGAAACGGCCACCAAGATGGCAAACGCCAGCCCCTTTGACACAATGGAGTGTTTCCATGATTTTTCAACAGAGGCAAGGAGGGGAGCAGGTTGCATAGGCCGATGGGTAGTTCGCACATTGCGACAAAGCGACAGGGGGCTTTCTTTTTCTGTAAAGCAACCGAGGCGGGGTGGTGTCTTCAGTAAATCGGCCGGCGGCCGATGCCTGCCAAGAGTCCCTGCAAAAAGGAGCGCTGGGCGTTTACGGGGATCTTTTGGGCTGGAGGTCATTGCGGGATAAGTTAAGGACGAATTGCTTTATGCGGTGTCTTCACGCTCGGAGAAAGTGCAAAAGGAATGCTCCTTGCTTGAGGTCATGGGCTGGGTTTGCGGTGACTTCGATCAAGGCCTGGTGCCTAGAAACGCCCGTTCACGCCGATGGTCAGCTTGGGACCGTTTTCGATGTGATACACCAGCCTCTCCGGATGCCCCGTGGCCCGATACCATTCCTGGGGCGTGTCGAAGATATTGGTCATGTCACAAAACAACGTCATGAATTTGTTCACCTTGTAGCTCACGCTCGCATTGCAAATCGTCCGGGCGCATTTATAACGGTTTTGGGAAGGATCGCTGGAATAGTTGTCCAAATATTCCCCTGTGTACGTGGATGAGATGCGCCCCCAGAAATTCATGTATTTAAACACAAATCCCATGTTGAAACTCTCCGGCACAAACTTGGGCAGTTGGTTCTCGCTGCGCTGCCCATCGCCATAATCCCCCTCGGTTTCCAACCGCGTATAATTTGCATAGACACTCGTCCCCTTCAGAAAACCGGGGAGAAACGTGAGCTGTTGGCGCCATGAAATTTCCATGCCGCGGATCCGGGCGTTTCCGCCATTCTTTGGGGTTCGGATTTCACGACCGTTGAGCGAATCATCCATCCACGCATACTCGTCCTGCCCGGCCACGCCGGTTGTATTGGTATAAGAAAAATCCGTCAGATTTTTCTGAAACGCCCCGAATGACAGCTGCCCGACCGGCTCGAAATACCATTCGAAGGACAAGTCATAATTATCCGAATGCTGGGGCAGAAGATCCGGGTTCCCCAGATTTATATAATCCGAGGCTATGGCCATGTTTGGAATCAGGTTTGAAGGCGTGGGCCGGCCTATGCTTGTCGAATAGCTTGCCCGGAAAAGTATGTTCTTGGTGAATGAATAAGTGAAGTGCACGCTCGGAAACAAGTCGGAGTAATCATTTTCAAACACCTGCATCGGACCATATTCAGACTCCGCCCGGGCTGCCTGCTGGCTGTGGTTGTATTTGTCCGTGCCCGGGGTGATCAAATCCCTGACATACCCTTGCGCCCTGGCGTGCGTGTCCTCGAAACGCACGCCCGCCACGACACCCAGCCTGCCGAGCTTTGTGCGGCCCATGATATAGGCGGCGCGCACATCCTCCCGGAGATCCCGGTCATCCCTGCGTATATATTGCTCATAGAATTCGTAATCCTCCCTCCACGCGGCTGGATTCTCATACACGTCCCTGCTGGCGGCCCTTATATCAATAAACGGGGCGTCTATTCCATATTGAGGGTTGATCGCCGCGCCGTAGTCCTGCAATGCGGCCAGATCGGTGCCCGCGTAATCCCAGCGCCTGTCGCCACCGGTTGTTGCGGCTATCTGCTGGCGATACCGGGCGCCCACTTTTATCAGGATGGGAACGTATCCGGCGTGGGCCTTGTATTCGGCATTGAGGCTTGCCGAATAAATCTGGGACTCACGCCCGTTGTCGTCCTTGGAAATTTGCGTCGTTGTATAGTCATTCAGGTTTTGCATATTCTTCCCGGTTGGCGCCGTCATCTTGAGCGTCGGGAACGCCTTGGAGCGCGAGCTGTCCAGCGACCAGCCGACGCTCGACATGCGCGTGAATATGGTGCCCCCGTCGGGATCATAACTATTTACGTCGACCGTCGTCGTGGAATATGCGCCCGAAGCATCAATGGTAATCGGGCCTTTTTTGCGCACCAGATCGACCTGCATCTGCTGCATTTTCTCAACATAGGTGTTGGAGCTGGTCTCAAGCTCGAAACGCGAATTGCTGGTTTTGTTCGCGCTTACTTCAGTAAAGCTATCCGTATAGCCGGCATTGATCTGCGAACCATTGGTGCCGCCGCCGTTCAGGTATGCCCGTGTCTGATAGCTCATTTTTTGATCCTGAGTGGCATTGGCCATCATCCCGCCCACGCTCAATGTCGTGTATTTTCCCATTTTATAATCAACTTTTAGTGTCAGCGATTGCTGCCGGTTCAGATTATAAAGGTCTTTTGTATAATAGTCCCAATTATAAGCGGGCGCATCCAGGGTGTAGGCATAATTGCGGGTCGTTGCGGAATAGGACCTCCCATTGTCGAAATAAAACCCGCTCACCGTAATCGCCAGGTTCTTCTTCCCACCAAACGCATCAAACAACCCCTGGTAGGTTAGCGCGCTGGTCAGGTGCATGTCATGCCTTTGGGCATACGGGGGCTGCTCCCCCCACAAGTCATGCAGCCATTGGACGCCGACCTTGTAGGTGAGGCGCTGGCGGTCGCGCATGGTGAGCGCCGACTTCGTTTTCATATTGATGGTGCCGCCGATGGAGTCGGCATCCAAGTCGGGGGTCGGAGCCTTGATCACCTCCAGCTCCTCGAATGCGACCGCGGTTATGTTGCCGTAGCGAAAACCGCGCGTCATTGCGCCAGAGGTGCTCATGCGGTTTCCGTCGACGGTGACGGAGTTGAGCTGCGTGTCCACGCCGCGCACCTGCACGGCAAACACATCGCCTTCGTCCCCCATGTAGGGAGTCACGCCGGGCAGGCGGATGAGCAGGTCGGACGGGTCCTCGTTGGCCACGCTGCCGAAGGCGTCGAGCGCGAGGACGTTCTTCACGTTGTCGGCATTGCGCTGGCGGGTGATGGAAACCGCGTCGCCCTCGCGGTCGCCGGTGACCACGAATTTTTCCAGTTTATATACCGCGGCCTGAAGATTGAAATCGGCGCCGGTCTCCGCCTCCGCCGTCACCGTGATTTCGCGCATGGCGGCGTCGAGGCCCGTATAAAAGACCTGCAATGTGTATTTTCCCGCCGGCACCTTGCTGAACTCATAGGTGCCCGAGGCGTCGGTGAGGGCGGACTGGCGGAGTTCGCGCAATTCCACGGACGCCCCGACAAGATAATCGCCGGTGGCCTCGTTTGCCACGCGGCCGCGAATCGACCCGGTGCCGCTTTGTGCCATCGCGGGCAAGGCGAGGCAGCAGACGGCCAGAAGCAAGGCAAGCCTCACCTGCGCGAAAAAGAGAGTGCTGAGTGTTTTCATTTTATAAATCTCCCGGTGTTTCATTCGTTCGGAGGCATCGCGGGAGCGCTCACCATGCGCAACTGAAACCGAGGTTGAGGCCGTAACCCTCGGCCATGCCGCCGATATACCATTCGCCCGAGGCGTTCAGCGCGCAGCCGCGGCCAAGTTGCATGGAAAACCCGGCATCGACCGCGCCGCCGCCGCCGCCGAGGTCGTTGTCGAGCGCCGCGCCGTCGATGAGCACCTGCCCCTCGCCCTTGAACTCGTGGAACACGCTGCCGCGAATGTAGGGCGTGATGCGCAAGCCCTGCCGCCACTCAAGATCCTCCCAAAGCCGGAGGCTGAAACGCCCTTCGAGCGAATCGGCGCTGTCGATCCGGAAGAGCCGGCCAAACGAGTCGCGCGTGTCGTCAACACGGTGCGTTTGCCAGGTGAGCCGCGCTTCCGGCTCAAATTTCCAATCGGGGTCTATGGAGACGGTGACGCCGGTCCCGACCGATGCGGCGTAACTCGTGCCCTTCATCTTGAACTCGGGCGTGCGGAAAATGTTCACGCGGTAATCCTCCCTGGCACCGCGCGCAATCGCGTCTGCATACCAAGGACCGGCCCGGTAGGAGAAGTAAACGCCCGCCGCGTGGGACTCGCCGTCGGTGGAACCGCCGGGTGAAAGCACCTCCGGCGCGGTCTCGTATTCCGGCAAGTCCATCTCTGAGTTTGCATAGTCGTAGAAGACGCCTGCGCTCAGCATCGATTTGTTCCACGCGCGGGTCCAATCGCCGCCGACCTGAACGCCATATACGTCGGTTTTCGTGCCATTGTAGCCGGAGCTGACGATTTTGTCGTGGCGCTGGAGACCGTTCATCCAGAGTTCGAATTTGTGCTCCGTCGGAGTGGCGCGGGCGAACATGAGACGGCTGCCAAGCGAGGAGAACGACGCCTTGCCGATGAGCAGCGCAGTGGCGTCCACGCCCATGACGGCATGATTTTCGGGCGGGGTCTCGCGGGCGGCGAGGCTCCATTCGCCCGTGGCTGAATCCCGGCCCAGATTGAACTCGTAGAGGCCGCTTACGTAGCGGCGGTCGAGCGCGAATGCATCGCCTGCGGAGCCTCCCTGCGCATCGATAAGCGGGGTGTTGCCACCGCTCGCATCCATCCCGCTCGTGCCAGTGGTGACGAGGGAAACGAGCGTCGTGCCCGTCGCGCTGCCGGTAATGACGAGCCGGTCGGCATTGAGCGCGATGGTATCCTGCAACAGCACGCCGAGCGTGATCGTGCCTCCCTCGCCGACGTAGTCGCCGCCGATGGTGAGCGTGCCGTAACCGGCCCCTCCCGCCGCCTTCGCGCCGAGAATCTGGGCGGAGGCCTTGTTGACGAGCCGGGCGTTGATCCTGCCGACGCCGGCCAGCACGCCGGCATCGAGATCGAACCGGCTTCCGTTGATCACCGCCGTGCTGTCGAGGACAAGCGCGCCCGCGCCGGCTTTGGTGACGACGCCCGCACCGGTCACCGTGCCGGAATAAACCCCGATGCCCGACGCCTGCTCGAGGACGAGCGCGGCATTGTTGGTGACAGGGCCGCGCAAGCCGGCCACGCTGGCGCGAAGCGTGCCGGAGGCCACCTCGATGCCGCCGGTGTGCTGGAGCGTGCCGCCGAGGATGAGCGTGCCCGCGCCGCCCTTGATGAGTTTGAACGAACCGCCGGTTTCGGTGACCGCACCGTTCCAAGTGGCGGTGGCCGCGCCGGCGACACTGACCACGCCATTCTGACGAAGCTCGACTGCCCGGTTCGTGCTGAACCCGTCGGCGGTGATTTCAAGCGCCGCGCCGGCGCCGGCAAAAACAACCTCGCGATTCAAGCCGGCGAGTCCGAGCTGGTTGTCGTTGGAAATGCGGAGCGTGCCGCTCTTGATCATCGTATAGCCGGCATAATTGTTTGCCGTGCTCATCGTGGCCACGCCGCCCGCGCCGGCATCGACCACGACGAAGACCCCTTGCTTCGTGCTGCCGCTGACCGCGCCGATGGCGAATCCAACCTCGCCCGCGCCGAGGGTGATTCTGTCATTGCCGCCGATGACACCGCCCGCGTCGCCGATGAGGGTCAGTTTCTCCCAATTGTTGGCCGTGCTGCCGGTGGTATCGAAACCGGTGTCGGAAAGGTCGAGCCAGCCGCCATTGAGGTCGAACGTGTGCTCGACATTAGGCGCGGTGGCCGGGGCGATGTTGAGCTTCACCAAGCCGTTGTCGATGCGGGTCGTCGCATCGCCACCAAGCGAAACGCCGCCTGCGTAGACGAGCGTGCCGGCGCCGGTCTTCGCCAAGGTGCCGCTGCCGCCGAGCGTACCGGTGTAGGTGACGTTGTATCCCTGCGTGTCGAAGGTCGCGACGGTGGCGGCGGCAATGGTGATCGCACTCGCAAAGCCGGTGGTGATGTCAGCATCCGCCCGCAGGGTCGCGTTTCCGGTAAACTGGATGACCGCGCCGCTCCCGACCGCAAGCTGCGCGGCCTTGTTGAAGGCGACCAATCCCCCCGCAATATCAATCCCGCCCTCAAACGTGTTGGTGGTGTTTTGAAACACGAGCGTGCCCGCGCCGGACTTTGCCAGCCTGCCGGTGGCGCGCGACGAGCCGGACACTTCGGTGCCGGTGGCGAACGACCCGCTGGCCACGATGCCGAGTCCGCCGATCGTGAGATTGCCGCCGCCGGCCACGTCCATGCTGGCGACGCGCACATCGGCGCCGGTGATGGCGACGGAACCGCTGGCCGCGACGCTGAAGTTGACTGCATCGCCGTTCAGAAACCGTTCCTTGCTTTCGGAGCCGAGCCAGTTCTTTGAGCCGTCGCTGGCCCAAATGCCATCACCGGCCGATCCGGTCCATGTCATCACCCGGGAGGTGTCCACACCGTAGTCGAGTGCGATACCGCCGATCACATCCGCCCATATCGCTTTCTGCCGGGAATCGCCGCCGATGGTCTCGCCGTCAACCGTGATGAGAGCGCCTTTCAGGCTTGTCGCACTCGTGACAAAAAACGTGCCGGAGACACTTTCGGTCGGATGGAAATCGACGATGTTTGACCCTGCCAGGACCAGCGTGCCGCTGGAACCGAACGCGAGCACATCGCTCGCCTCGCCGGCGAACAGGTTGAGGGCAACCCTTGAGTTATCGAGTGTGAGCGTGCCGCCGATGGTCAGTGTGCCCGAGTTGGTCGAGCCACCGCCGACACGCAGCGTGCCGTTCGTCAGCGTGACGTTCCCGCCAAACTCGCCGACGCCGCCGGCCACCGCGCCGGCGCCGACCGTGACCGCGCCGCCAAGCCGGGCGTTGTTGGCGAGCAGCAACTGTCCGGCATCGACCTGGACGCCGCCCGCAAACAGCGATGAATCTGCCGCGTGAAGCGTGAGCGCACCGCTGCCGGATTTGACGAGCCTGACAGTGCTGTCTCCGGAAAGCACGCCGGCGTAGGCGACATCGTATGCCTGCGTGTCAAACGTGGCGGTCTTGGACGCGGCGATGGCGATGTTCGCCGCAAGGGTGCCGGTCGCATTGAGAATCGCGGCCTCGGCGCGAAGCGTGGCGTCGCCGGTGAAATTGACCGAGGTGCCGCCGCCGACCGCGAGTTGCGCGGCCTTGCTGAAGGCAAGCGTGCCCTCCGCGATATCGATGCCGTTCTGGAAAGAGTTGGCCTCGTTGGCCAGCACCAGCGTGCCCGCGCCGGATTTGGTCAGCTTGCCGGTCGCGTCGGCGGTCGCGCCGCCGTCGAGATAAACCTTGCCGGCGCCGACGGCGGCGGTGCCGCTGGCGTTGGCGGATGCCGTGTCGGTGACAATGGTGCCGCCGGTGAAGGTCAGCGTATCGGTGGCGTTCGCCAGCGCGACGGAAACATCGGCGGCGGTCACGCCCTCGCCGGCCACCGTGACGACAGTGGTGCCGGTGGTGTTGAAAAGTGCGCTGTCGCCGGTGAGAAACCTTGTTTCCGGTGTCGTCGGCGGGCCGACCTCAAGCCAGCCGCCCGAACCGCCGACCCAGACACCATCGCCGCCCGCCCAGCCCATGCGGAGGTTGCGCACGGTGGTGGACAGGATGAGATCATTGGACGAAACGGCCAGACTTGCGGAAAGACGGTTGCTCAGGTCGTTTCCTCCCGTTTTGAATCCAAAGCCGGTCGCGGCTCCCGTGATGCCTCCGGTCGTGGTCGCGATGGTGTAGCTGCCCGTGTCGAGGCCGCCGATGTCAATCGTGCCCGATGCTCCAAGCGTGAGCGTGGCCGCGGTGAGTTTGTCGGATGCTCCCGCGTCAAAGAGGTCGATGTGGACCGTCGCGCCGTCGGCCAGTTCGACACCTCCCGCGATGGCAAGCGTCTCGGCGGCGCTGCCGTTTGACTCGCCGACGCGGATGGCGGCGGCGTTGAGTGGCGTTGCGCCCGCATCAATCGTGCCCGAACCGGCAAGCGTCAGACCCGACGCGCCGGTGATCGCGCCGGCGCTCAGCTTGAGCGCGCCGCCGCCCGCCGCCTCAAGGATGGCGCCGGTTGCCAAGTCGATGGTGGCCGCGCGGATTTCGCCATTGCTGCCGGAAAGCGTCGCGCCACCGGCCAGTGCAAATGCCCCTGCGCCGCCCTTCCCGTAGATCGCGCCGCCCGTCACGCGAAACACGCCGGCGTTGACCGCGGTGTTCGCGGCGATATCCGTGTGGTATCCGTCAAACAGCGCCGTGCCGCCACCGTCTTTGGTCACAGCGAGCGTCCCCGCAGCGGATGAAACCGGATCATAAAATTCAATCGAGTTGCCCGCCCCGGCATTGAGCACAAGCGAGCCCGGAGTCGCCCCGTTATAATGAATGGCGTTGGCATCGCCTCCCGTTCCAACATATGCGCCGAGGGCCCCGTCGATGGTGGCGTTGGCTTTGTTATTCTTGAATATGATATTTCCCGCGCCGGTCGCGGAAAGGGTGACCGTCGCGTTGGCGGCGAACATGTTGATCGCGCCGCCCAGGCCCGCGGACATATTGCCATCGAACACGATATCGCCAGCCGCGCTGTCTATGTTCACAACAGCGTTGGTGGATGCGCTGTGATATGCGCCGCCGGTGGCGGCGGTGACATTGCCCGACAATGTGCCCGACCCGAGAAGCGTGAGATTGGTTGCGTTGAAGGCGCCGCCGGCACCCGTGCTTTGGTTGTGCAAGAAAGCAAACGAGGCATTCTCTATGTATATTCCGACGGAGGACCGGATCGCCCCGCCCGTCCCGCCGGCGGAGTTGTTCGCAAAAACCAGGTTGCCGCCGCTTATGGAAGCACCGGCCGGCGTGGTGCTTCCGGCATTGTTAATCGCCCCTCCGTTTCCAGTCGTGGCCCTGTTGTTGCTGAATTCGAGCGTGGCGCCATCCCCGACTTTGATATTGATTCGCCTCCCGCTGGTGGCGGTAGTCGTGGATATGCCGCCTCCGCTCGCGGCCTCGTTATTGATAAACCTGGCCCCGTTCTGAAACATTATTTCGGCCGCACCTGATCCCACATAGATGCCGCCCCCGGCGCCTGTCGACTTGTTGCTGTCGAAAATCACCGTGCTCCCGGAAAACCCGAGAAGGCTGCCGTTGGTCATGGAGACAGCCGCGCCATTATTTGTCACTAGGTTGTTTCTGAACACGACATCGCCGTTTATCAACAGCCCGTTCGCCGCTCCGGACTCTCCAAGCGAAATCGCGCTCGTGCTCGCGCCCTGCAAAATCATCTTGTTCAGATTTAATATATTCGTCCCCGAGGCGGCGGCGTTGACGGAAATCAATCCCGCCGCCCCAATCCTTTGCAGCACGGCCCAGTCCCCGGTGGCCTTCGCCGCCGTGAAGGTCACCCCGCCGGCGTCACCCACGCTGAAGACCGTTGAGGTTTCCGCCTGGTCGCTCACGGTCAGCGCGGTGGAATCCGACAGCGTGACCACGCCGGCATTGCCCGAAATTTTGACCGTGTCGCCCGTTGCGAGCGCCGGCATCGAGCTGCCGGTGCCAAAGACATGCTCGGTCGCGCCGAGCCAGGGCGCGGCTCCGCAGGCGAGCAGCGCGCCAATCAACATGCCCGAGGGGCGAGAACCGAATGGGAGCAGGGCTGTTTTTTTCATGGTATAGAGTAAATCAGAATGAAAGCGGTGGGCGTTTTCCTGAGGAAGGCTTGAAGAAATCTGCACGATGGGGATCCGGGTAATGGCAAACGAGGGATTACTGGAAAGGATGCTGCCGCCGGTCCGCCGCCACCTCAAACTGCCCGCCGCTTTTTCTGTAAAGTGACTGGCGGTTCGAGATTGAGTCCGGGCATGAGCCGCGCAATGCACGCGTTGAGCGTGTTGCCAAACCCGCTTTTCGGGCGATCGCTTTCCATGCCGCGCTCATTCTGCGGCGGGCCCGCCGCCGGCTCCATCACCGTCAGAGAAGCATGGTGTCGGCATACTCCGCTATCTGTATTCGAGCCATGCAGTTGCGGTTGTGTCTGCATCGGTCACAAACCGGACCCAGCGGGCCTGAAACGCGGCCGGAAACACATGGTCGAGGCGTTCGCCGGGCCTGACGGTCAGCCGCGTGTAGGCCAGCCAGTCTCCGTCGCCGGTGGGGTCGACCTCCACGGTGAAAGTGACAGCGGAGGCCGAACGATGTGATAATTGCAACGTGCGCTGGTCATAAAAACCGATCAGATAGGGATCGGAGGGTTGTCCTGCACGCACACTTGCATTCACCCAAGGACCGCCGCGGCCCGCCGGCTTGCCCAGTTTCCACAGGTCGTCAATGACGCCCGCCCAGACCGCGGCCTTTCGGTCGGTTGAGACAAAGACATGCGGATTATCCTTCGCCTCCGCCGGGTTGATACCGGTGATGACCAGCAATCCACGATAGGAGGCATAATCGTTGATTTGCAGGTGGTGCGAGGCTATCGGACGGATCTTGGCGTAACCGTCGGCATTCTCCGCCGGCAGTTCATAAAAGGTTCCGTGGCAGTTGAACAAATCCCTTTCCGTGGCCACCTCGCGGCAGATTCTCAGGTGGCCTTGGTTCGTGAGATCGGTATAACGCACATCCCCAAAGGGCAGGCGCCACCGCCTCCCGGAACCGTCCACAATCAACACAGAACCCTCATCTATTTCGACCGCCTGGCGGGGAATGGCGAATTTTTCACGGATAACGGAAGCGATTTTGGCATCATCCTTTTTTACTATATTCATGCGCTCGTCGATTTCATAATAACCGGTTTCCCCCGATTCCGTATTGGCCAGCAACCCCATGGCCCTTCGGTTGTTTCCCAAGCTATAAAGCAGCCCGCCCTGATGGCGCGCGTCACCAATTTGCGACAATCCCCTGAATATGGGATCCGTCGATGCGGAACGTTTTTCTCTGGTTGAATAAATAAACGATACGCTGGCCGTGGTATCCTTGTCGGCGGTTACTCTTATCCATTCACCCTGCCCGCCGTCATCGAAATTAACGAAGGCGGATGCTCCGGATGCTACGGTGACCTTTTTAAGCTCCGCCCAATTATTGTTTCCTGCCTTATCCACTTCAAAATGAAAAACGACCGGTTGATCACCGGAATTTTTTATCCATGCGCAGCGCTCATCCCAGCCGGCAAAAAGAAACGGGTCAGAAGCGACCCCGGCCTTGACCGTTTCTTTCAGCCAGACATGGCCTCCTGCCGTGCAAGGCCCCAGTAAATCCGGTTGTTCAAGGGACGTAAACCAGAGGTTGGAGTTGGATTGGCCGGGGCCTCCGATGCCTGCCTTGGCTTTGCGTTGATTGAGAAACTCTTTTTTTGCGGAATCATCGCAGCCGAATACCAGACGCTCATTCCAACGCGCGAAGTCGCCGATCACTTTCAGGTATGCGGAGCGCGGACGAATCCCGGCGGTGTTGGTTGATGTGAACATGGCGGGGAAACGCCAGAACATCCCATGCATGGTCATCAGGTAGTCGGGTGCGCCGGGTGTGCCGATGTCGCGAATGCGCGGCCATTCGGTATTCCAGCCATGTGCGCCATCGTAGGAGTAGCTCGCCTTGGGCAGGCGGCGAAATGACCAGCCGCCCTGGTCGCGCACGCCCAGCAAGACGGATTTATAATCCCATCCGGTTGCCCATATCGGATCACTTTCCGGATGAGCGTTGCCATGAATGCCGCCGGGGCCCGTAACTTCCACGAATTGATTGCGACGGACAACCGTCCAGTCCTTTCCATCCCATTCCGCAAGCACCCCCGATTCTATATCGAACTTTTTTATGCCTCCTTCGAGGCTTCTCCATTGTTGGAATAAACCATCACCCCCTGCCCGGAATACAGCCCCTTCCCGTGGGCGCCGGGCAGCAATTCCGCATGCTGGGCCATTTGTCCTGCTTTGCGGAGGGTATTCCCGTCCTTATACAAGACAGTCGGCTCCAGTGTGGTTACATCCACCTCATAAAATCCCTCCTCCATGGTCGCATAGTAGATTTTGCCGGCCGGATCGGTCAGATGGCGAGCATTGCCGGTGAGTCTTCCCGGCATGAGCTGGTGAGTGATGACCCGCACCTTGCCGGATTGATCAACGGCATAGGGACCGATAAAAAGCTGGTTGCTTTCCCTGTGTATCATCCGGTTGGCCGGAGTGCCGCCTATGCTTTGGGGGTGGGCCGTCATCTCCAGTCCGGGGGAAATCTGATATAATTTATCCGAGGAACCGAAGGGCTGGTGCGGACCGTAGGTGATGGCCCACAGGCTCCCGGCCCAGGGCACAACCGCTCCCGTGCCGCATTCCCCTTCGTCATTATAAAAGGCCAGGTGTGGATATATTCCGCTAATGTTGAGTCTATCCGCGGGCGGCTGTTCCGCGTGGATTTTGCAGAAGGGCAGCAGGCACAGAAGAACTGCGGCCGGCTGCAGGCGACGGGGCCGGGCGTTTTTATTGTCGATTGATTTCATTTCCGGTCGTTTTCGTTTTATTATAGATGGAGTGGCGTCGGTAACATCACTTATGGGAAGGGGAGATCCCGGCGGATCGAAAACCCGCCGCATTGAACAATGGTGCAGACGGTGAGTTCTGCCACGCATAGCGAACCGCCAGCGGCTTCTTCACCGCCCGGGTGGTCACAATCACATCGCTGCCGCTCACCTTGGCCTCGGCAGGATGAAATATCCGGTCGTCTCCCGCAACCTCAAAGCCGCCTCTCCCGTTCAAGACCAGCCCCGTGGCATGCGTGAACTTGACTCGAAGCCCCTGCCCCTCCTCCGCCTCGATGCCGTCAAACACCGGCCCGGACACTTCGCCTTGTGCGCCGTAGGTTTTCACCAGCGCCTGCGCGGCGAGGCGCCAGCCGATCATCTGCTTGTTTTTCACCGGATGGATCCGATCATGCTCTCCCAGATCGATCGTCACCACCATGCTCGTCGCAGGCAGCGCCAGCGCCGTGGCCTGCGCCTCGCGAAGCCTCGCCCATGCCATGCCGGTATTGTCCTCCTTGTTGTTGTATCCCGGAAGCTGGACAAAATAGAATGGCAGACGCGGTTGCCTGAATCCTTCGCGCCAGCGGTTTATCATTTCGACAAACAACTCTGCATATTCGCCAAGCTGCCGAGCATTGCTTTCCCCCTGATACCAGACCACGCCCAAAATCGCCGCCGGATACAGTGGTTTCACCATTGCATTGTGAATTCCCGACGGGGTGAACTTGCGCCCATCTTGCGCTCCCGTATTCCATCGCGTAACCACCCGCGTATACGCGGCGCTTCCCAGGCGCCCGGATGCCCCGTCCAGCCAGCCTTCGATGGTCGTGCCGCCCCACGCGCAGTTGATCAAACCCACCGGCACGCGAATATGCTCCTGCAGTGATCGCGCAAAAAAATAGGCCACGGCCGAAAATTCTCCCGCCGTCGCCGGTGTGCATGGCTTCCACGTCCCGGATACATCCTGCAATGGCTCATCGGATACCTTGCGCGCGATCGCAAACTGCCGGATGGACGGATGGTTCGCGGCCGCTATTTCTTTCGCGGCATCACGTATCTTTTTTAGTTCAAGCTGCATGTTCGACTGACCCGCGCAAAGCCAGACATCGCCCACCAATATATCAGCAACACGTACGATGTTCTCACCGCTGACAATCAGCTCCGACGGCATGTCAGAAGCTGCTTCAGGCTCCAGTACCACCCGCCAGAGTCCACTTCCGTCTGCCTCTGCCTCCTTCCGTTGTCCGTGGAATGTCACGGTTATTTTCTCGCCGGCCGCCGCCGTTCCCCAAAGGGGAATCGGACACCCCCGCTGCAACACCGCCCCGTCACTCAGCAAGGCCGGCAATCGAACCGCTGCGGCCGCGCGTCCTCCGAGCGGCCCAGCCGATAACATGATTATCAGGAAGCAATATAAACGAGCCATCATGAAATTAATGCACCATCGGTTTACCTCCGGAATTCGGCATCGTTACCGTGAAAATCTGCAGATGTGATGCGATTTTCCTCAGATATGCGATCCGGCTGCCATCCGGCGAGAATACACAGGCGGAACGGTGCGGGGAGGCCGCATCCTCCGTGCGCGCGGTCAAACGATGGGCGCGTCCGCTCGTGACCTCGGTGACAAAAATGCTATTGTCCATGGCATAGGCGATCCAGCGGCCGTCCGGACTCCATGTAAACGTCGAGGTGATCGCCCACGGGTTGCGTGTAACCTGCCGGATGCCGCCGCCATGGGGAGAAATAATATGCAGTTGGGGTGTCCCGCTGTCATCCTTCATTAAAAATGCGATAGCCGCGCCATCCGGCGAACTGCGCAGCCAGTGTCGCGGTCCCTGGATGCCGGGATGCTTCCGGTCATCCGTATATGTGATGCGCCGCTGCACGGCGCCCCGGGGCGGCGAGGGGCGCGTTGTCCCTGTCCCCTGTAATGGCGCGCCGCCGGCAATGGTGGGATCCTCCGGTAAATCCAGCACAAATACTTCCGCGTGCCGGTGTCCGTTGAGTGCGGTCACCATGCCTTGAAAAGCCAGTGCGCGCCGTTGTCGCGAACCATCCGCCCGGATATAGCCATTGGCGCCAATCCATCCTTCCTCCGCCGCCTGGCTGATCTCATCGGATCCCGGGGCCGGAACAGCAACCGTCTTGCTTGCCACAAACGTAAACCACCCGCCGTCATGGTTGCGCGGATGATTGCGGTTTACACGCACCGGGCCGAAGGGCGCAGCCACCCCGATGTTCCTCTGATTCGGTTCCGCCCCGTCACGCCCGCCCGCGCATGTCAGGATTTCGTCATCGTAGGTGAAACTCACCCATTCGCCGGCGCCGTCAAACACATGCACATGCGAGCCTCCACGCAGCGCGCCCGGCGCGAACGGCGGCGCATAATTCATCGCATCGAGCGCCCGCCCTTCGCCCGGATGGTCCAAATCGACCACCAGGCCGCGCCGCCGGGATGGCGCATACGACCAGTCCCGCGCCGGGTTGTCCGGCCCCAATATAAACACCACCCGCTTTTTCCCCGGATGCCATGTCGCCACGCCGCATGTCGCGCCATTGCGGGCTTCGTATATGCACCTCACCTCCCCGGTGTCGGCATTCACGCATTCGATCCGTGTCGCGTCGAACGCCTCGCCCTTGTTCCGGCAGTCGTACGCGATCCATTTTGAATCAGGAGACCATATATTATAGTTTGCCACAATATGGCCATGTGACGCCGTGGTGACCTGACGCTCCTCGGTCTGCCCGGAAATATCGGCGATGACCTGCGCCCGGACA
Source organism: Termitidicoccus mucosus (assembly GCF_038725785.1). Taxonomy (GTDB): domain Bacteria; phylum Verrucomicrobiota; class Verrucomicrobiia; order Opitutales; family Opitutaceae; genus Termitidicoccus; species Termitidicoccus mucosus. The sequence goes on along the minus strand of NZ_CP109796.1, from coordinate 4,946,863 downwards.
TGACCGCAATCGACCACGCTGGGCGCAATATACAAAAGGCCGGCGGAAATCACTGTCTGCATCCCCTTGTGGTGTCTCATCGCGGGTCAGGCCAATTGACCGCCTGCCTTGCCAGTGCACGAACATCTTCGCCACCGGAAAGCACGCGCAGCCGGAATGAATATTTAAGGGGCTTCGGCGAGATCCTGTATTCGGCATGGGGCAGCCTCCCCCAGGAATTGTCCCCGCCCAGCCCGCGCTGTTTCAAATCGATATTGAGCGTGATGGTTTCACGCTTTGGGAGCTGATATGGATAAAAGTTATCCTTTGCTCCCGCCCAGGTCAGATCCTCCGTTGTGGGATGCAGCGCGGTGGCGCTGAGCAAAGGCATGCCGATGACAAGCAATCCCTCGCCGCGCTTGTTGGTCAGCGCAATCCAGCGGACTCCTTCCTTGTTGCCCGTCTCCTGGGGTTTCAGATAGGGGAAGAACTGCTCCGCCACCGTGCCTCCATACAGGCCGACGCGCGCATCCTGCCGGTCCCAATAGGTCTCGTGCGGGCCTTTCCCGAACCAGGCCAACTGGTCGAATCCCACCTGCAATATCGTCTGCATACCGAACCGCGGCAATTCAACCAGCTCTGGGCTGCCCGGCAAAAATTCGGAATCGACACGAATATCACCGCTCGCGGCAAATGTCCACACTAGGCGCTGCACGCTTTTTACCGCCGGCAGCCAGCCTTCCACCAAAACCGCCGCGCCGCCGGCCTCCAGTCTCTTGAGCGCAACCGACTTCGCTTCGAAGCCCTCGTGCGCGCGACGCCAGACCAGCGCATTGTTGCGGGCCAGTTCCTTTTTATCCGAGCCAGCCATGCCACTTCCCCGGTCATTGTCAGTCGGCGCGCGCCAGAAATGCGGTCCCAGCGGTTTTTCAAGCAACTCGGTCGTCCCGACCTTCAGCGACTCCAAAAGGCCGGAGTTCCTTCCAAGACAGGCGGTCAGATTCCCCGCGGTCACGATAAAATGATCCTCGCCCTCGGTTACCGATATGTTCTGGCTCGGCGTCCTTATCACTGCCGCCGGCAACGAAATTGGCAGCAAAAATTGCGACCAGGCCATTTCATATCCTGCTTCCGCCCAAGGAGTCGGTTTACGTAATTTGAAGCTGATTTCCAGAAAATATTCAACGCCGGGAACCGGAGCAAACCCGCGCATGGGGATCGCCACACGCTTCGTCTCGCGAGGCGCTAGGGAGAGTGTGTCCAGACGGCCCTCCTGCATGATTTTCCCATCCCCGGTCAACCGCCAGTCAGCCGTCAGCCAATCGGCCGTGCTTCGAAAATCCATCCAGTTTGTGAATTCAAGTTCCGGACTGGCTTGCGCAAGGTCGATTGCAGCCATCTGCACCGGTTGAAACACCTTTTTGGCCTCGGCCAGCGCTGGATGCGACTCGCGGTCGGGGCTCACAAGTCCATTGGCTGCGAAATTGCCATCCGATGGGAATCTCCCCATCACGCCAAACGTTCCTCCATAGCCAAAGAACGTCCCCAGTTCGGGATTCAGCGGAATCGCGCGGGGATTTTCCATTTCCACAATGCCACGGGAAGCGGGCACCGGCGCCCTGATCCCTTGGTCAACCCAATCCCATATGAAGCCACCCTGCAAATAGGGCGCGCCTTCGTATATCGGGCGCCAGTAGGCCCACAAGTCGCCGGTGCTGTTGCCCATCGCATGCGCGTATTCACACATGATAAATGGTTTCTCCCGCGGCAGCCTCGCGTAGTTTATGACTGTCTCGACTTCCGGATACATCGGACATATGATATCCGACACGCTTCCGCTCTGATCGCCCTCGTATTGCACCGGACGCGATGGATCGCGCTCCTTCAGCCAGACGCGGCTCTTTTCGAAATTGATCCCCATGCCCGCCTCGTTTCCGAGCGACCATGTCACCACGCAGGCATGGTTTTTGTCACGCTCCACCATGCGCCTCAATCGCTCCAGATGCGCCGCGCCCCAAGACGGAACTTTCGCAAGCGACGCCGCGCCATGCCCCATGCCGTGCGACTCGATGTTCGCCTCGTCCATGACATATAATCCGTATTCGTCGCAAAGCGAATACCACTCGGGCACATTCGGATAGTGTGATGTGCGCACGGCATTGATATTATTCCGCTTCATCAGGACGATGTCCTGTATCATCCGCTTCCGTGTCATCACATGCCCCAGATCCGGATCGTGCTCATGCCGGTTTACTCCGCGGATGATGACCGGTTTTCCATTGACCAGAAATTTCCCGTCCCTTGTCTCCACCGAACGGAAACCCACCCGGCAGGGGATGGTTCCCAACAATTTCCCGGACGAATCCTTCAGTGACAGAAACAGCGTGTAGAGATTTGGCTCTTCCGCACTCCAGAGTTTCGGGGACTTTATCTGTTCTGAAATGCTTACCTTCGTCACATCGCACGGCTTCACCTCGGGAATGATTTTCACCTTTCGGGCAATTTCCCGACCCGCCTCATCAATAACCGACATCTCGATTGTCGCATTGTTCATCACATTCCCCGCCAGATTTCTCACCTCGGCGGTGATATCCAGCGCTGCGGCCTCAGCAGCCATGTCCAAAGTGGTGCGAACCTCAAAGTCCCGGACATACAACTCGTCGGCGGACCAGAGATAAACATCCCGGAATATGCCGCTCAGCCGCCACATGTCCTGATCCTCCAGGTAGGAACCGTCGTTCCAGCGGAATACTTCCACTGCCAGAAGGTTTTCTCCTGCCCGGAGTTTTTCTGTTATACGAAAAGTGCTCGGCGTGCGACTGTCCTTGCTGAAACCAAGACGCTTCCCATTCAGCCATACGGTAAAGAACGAGTCCACGCCGTCGAAACATAGAAAGATCTCCCGCCCCGCCCAGGCTTCCGGCACAGTGAACGTCCTTCTATAAGACATGACCGAGTTGTTCTCATCCGGCACCACGGGCGGAGTCATTGCCTTCCATGGATATGGAATATTTGTATAAACTGGCACGCCATATCCTTCCATCTCCACATTTGACGGCACAGGAATTGTCGTCCACGCACTGTCGTCGTAATCCGGATTCCAAAATCCCTCCGCGCGCGCCGACGGATTCGCCGCCCAAAAGAAGCGCCACTCTCCGTTCAGCGAGCGGAAAAACGGCGACAGCACCCGATCCAATCCCTTCGCGGATGCTACATCAGGGAACACCATCATTGTGGCATGGGGCTCCTCCAATCCCTCGGACACGCGGGTTTCATCCACCCACTCCGGCGCAGCGGCTGCGGCCAGCCATGCCATTCCCATGCCTATCATTGCCGGCAGCCGGAGCCGGCGCCCAAAGGTCATATTAATCTTCATTTTTACATTCACACCAATTGCTCTTTCGACTGGTCAAACACAGTCAGGTTCTTCAGGTCGCGCGGTTTTTCCGGGAGCAGGCAGGCGGCCCCGTAGCTCACTGCAAACATGATGATGTTCCCGATGATCGAAGTATAATACGAATCAAATATCCGCGGCACGATCCCGAACTGCATCAGTGTCGCATAGACCGTGAACAAGGCCGTTGCCACAATGCCGATTAGCACCGCGCGCGCGTCGCCTCTGCGGGTCAGCATTCCAAACAAAAAGGCGCCCGAGATTCCGCCGCCGAGCAGCGCCGTCACAATAATGCTGAAGTCCATCAATGTCTTGGTGTCGGCAAAATAGAACAAAAATGCCCCGCCGATCATGAGAATCGAAATGCCGAGCGACGCGCCCAATCCCATCCGCAAATAATGCCTGTCATCGCGTCCCTTGGCAAAATACGGCTGGTAGATGTCGCGCACCCATACCATGCTGGCGGTGTTAATTCCGCTGCTTAGCGTGGACATCGCGGCCGCCAATGCCGCCGATATGACCAATCCCGCCAGCCCGGGCGGCAGCACGCTTACAATGAAATGGGGCAGGATCTCCTCCGCCTTGCGCAATCCCGAGAGGATCTCGACGGACACGCTGCTGGGGAAATGCTGAAAATATACCCACAGGCATGTGCCCAAAAACATAAACATGGCCCAAATGGGAACCGAACCGATCCCCAGCACGATCATAGAGCGCTTGGCATCACCCGGAGTGCGGGCCGAGCACCAGCGCTGCACTGTTTCCTGGTTGAGCTTGCCTGCGACGTATTGGACAAACCCGACCAGCAGCAGCATGATCACGGTCTTTTCGGAAAGCGAAAAACCGCCGCGCATCGGCTCCAGTTCCCCGGTCTTGGCATTCAAGTCCATGAACGAGAGCTTCCCAGCCGCCCACGATTCCGAAAAGATGGTTCCCAGCCCGCCGGGGATCGCCGCCGTGACAAAAATAATGCATGCCGCCGCCCCGGCCACGAGGATGACCGTCTGGATCACATCCGTCCATATGACTGCGGTAAATCCGCCCTTGATGGTATAAAGCGCGGTGATTCCTCCCGCAATCAGGATGCACCATTCAATGCGCACCCCTGTCATCGGCGCCAGCAAGATTGCCACCAGATATGCCACCGTGGCCGTGCGGAGAATCTGGGCCAGCATGAACACCACCGCCGCATATACCGACACGGAGTTGCCGAAGCGCATCGAGAGATACTGGTAGGCCGAATTCACCGTTCCCCGGCGGAAAAACGGGATGAACATATATGCCGATATGATGACGACAACGGGAAACGCAAAATTCGGGACCAGGCGAATCCATGCCGTCTTAAAACTATCCGCGGGATAGGCGATAAAGGTCACCGAGCTTATCATGGCCCCGATGAAACTGATGCCGATGGCCCAGCCGGGAAAATTGCGGCCGCCCAGAAAATAACCGTCAGTGGTTTTGTTTTTTCCGGACAGGCGCAATCCCATCCCGATCATTGATACGAAATATATTATAATAACCGAGAGATCTATCGGATTGAGATGCATGATATAAACGGAAAAGCCCCGGTGAAATGTTACTTGGTTGAAAAGTTCTTGATGACGAGATTGTCGATTCCGAGCGAGGCGCCGTTGGCCGCGCGCTTGGAAAACGACCAGCGTATAATCACCTCTGAACCCGGTTTCCACGACATCCGGCTAAATGTCACAGTCCGGCTGTGCTCGGCCACCGGCCGGACTTGTTGATTGCCGGTGATCTGATTCTCGTAGTGCCCCGCCTTGACTTCCCGCCAGCCGGATGCATCCGCAAGCGTCGCCTCGCCCGGTTTGCCCGCCTTATACCAGACTTTGACCGCATTTGACGGATCACCAGCCCGGAATTGCTTTATGACAAACGAAAGGTCCATCTTGTTGATGGCCTTGTCGGTTTTGTTGACAAGTCGCAGGCCGATTGAAATGCGTTTTTTTGCGCTCGCCGTGGCGCCAAGGCTGCGGTCCGCGGGCGTGCCGGTGTCATCGCCCAGACTGTAAAGTCCCGGTTGAGGTGTGACTTTCTGCCCGCCGTAACCGGCGACAATCGTGGTCTCCGTGGAAAACCATCCGGGAATCGTGACATTATCAACCCATTCCTGGGTCCCATACATGGGCAGTGAATCAAAGGACTGCGTATATCCCGAGGACTGGAGTTTTTCGTCAATCTCAATCTGAGCGCTGACTTGGACAATGGAAAGACTGAATATGAGCGTGAGCAGGCCTGACAAGGAGCAGTTATTCTTTTTCATGATCTTTATATATGATATTGAGCAAAATATTATTTTTCCATTATTGATGGAAACCACTGGACCAATTGGGCCGCAACCAGTTCGTGTCCCTTGCGATTGGGATGATTGGTTTGCGACATATAGGCCGTTAATCCGCCTTGGGTTTTCGCCGCCTTTTCAAATTCGAGCCAGCTGTCCGCCAAACCGACTCCGTATTCTCCAGCCAGCTTGCGGATTTGGCCGGCATGCTGGTTGAGCGGCTCATTCGGATTATTGAAGTCGGCCTTCAGATGCCCGGTGGGCGTCAGGAGTATGACCTTTATGTTTGCCGCAAGCGCAGCCTCGATCATGGAACGCCAGGCCTTTTCCGCGCGCTCCAACCCGATGCGCCGGTCATTGAGCGCATAATCGATTGTTACGACATCCGGGCTTAGCGCGAGGACATCGCGCGCGAATCTGGCCGCGCCGCGCTCAGAATTTTCACCGCCAATCGCAGTTACGATGACATTGATGACTGCATAGGAAAAACGACGGGACAATTCCACGTGAGCCAGATGCGGGTACGAATCGAATGTCTTCACGAGGTTGCCATTAAAATAACCCGCAGGCACGCTGTGCCCGTGGCATACGATTGTCATCGTGCGATTGTCAGGCCATTTTATCGCTGCCCGGGCAGCAAAATCACTCAAGTATGCAGCGCGATCCGCAATTTCCGCTGTCACGAAAAGTGGCTGCCAAAACAGCAGGATAAGCACACCTGCGCATAATCCTTTTATGTTCATGCTATTGCTTCCTCCATCTGACGAATCCAGCCAATTGTTCCTGCGTGAGATTATGCACCGGTTTGAATTCCTCCGACACCATGTAACTCAGCAAGGCGGCCTTCAATTGACGCGCAACCGGTCGCTTTTCCAAGTCGTGGCTGATATCGATGGCGGAAAACAGCAGTTTCCCATCGCCCACGCGCGCCTCGAATACCGCTCCAAGCGAGTGATTCCGCTCAAAGTTATCCACAACCCGGACGAGCGGCATCACCGGCAAACCGTCCAGTACCACGCTGCGCGAACGCAAGGCAAGATCCCACCACTGCCAATCCGAATGGCTTTCCGTTGGAAAGCCCCTGAGCGCCGGATGCGACGGATCGCACATCATGCCCATGGTGCCGGATTGTTTTTCCGGTGAATGAAACGGACTCCAAAAAACCGGCAGGAACCGTCCCTCAATGCCTTCGATCTGCTCCACCACGGGATTAAACAAAACACGTTTGCCCTCGGATAATGCACGCATGGCTTCATCCAGCGATGATGTAAACACCACTCCTGCAGGTACCCCCGGAGGATGTGTTTTGGGATAAATCCATATCTTCCATGCATTGTGAAAGGCGGTTCCTACGAGCTGCGCTTGCAGCGTCCATTGCTCCGCCGTGCTCCCTTCGGGGATTCTGATGTCCGCCTCGCCAACCTCGGCCAACTCGCCGGCCTTGCTATGAATATGCTGTATCCGGCCTCTGGCTATCACGTTCTTTGTGCGATCAAGCAAACTCCATGCAAGCTCCGCTTCAGGCATGTCTTCGAAAAAATTCGCCAGTTCGAATTTTACCGGCAGTGCCTCGCCCCGCTCCAGCGTCACTCTGGAAATTCGCGCAAGTGGCACCACGGGGCCACAGAACTGCCGGAATTCCTCTGCGGTGATCACTTCCTTGGAATCCCAGAACGCATTCAGCAAACCGACCAATGCCGTTCCCTGGCCGGGAAAATCCTGGAGCCCGAGCAATTGGAACCCATCGAAACGGGAGGTGCGCAGCGCCCGCTCGATTTCCTCCTTGTATAACAAAGCGGCGAATCGGCCGGTATTTTTTGTAAACTCCGGCGCCAAGTTGAGCAATCCCCTAGCCAGCAGATCGTTCTTTATCGCCATGAAATTCAACGGCACCAGGTTCTCCGTGTAGCGTGCGATTTCCGACAGGTCCGGATAGACTGAATACTGGCCGATTTCGTGCGTGATGACCGGAACCTTTATATAGTCCACTTCCTTGTCATAGTCGTTGTCAAATGTCGGCTCGCTTGTGTTAAAAATCCCCTGTCCTCGTATCCATCCTTTTTCGGTTCTGCGGGTGACAAAAAATTCGTCCGACGGAGCAGGTGACCGTCCGAAGCCTTTTTCAAAGGTGAATGTGGTAACCGAATACAGGCGCCTGGCATCCGCCTGCCGCAGCCGGCGCACGAGCTTGTCGGGCAATGACATGTCTCCCTGAAGTTCATTGCCCATCGAAAACAATAGGAATGATGGATGGTTTCCGTATTCGGCCAGAATGCGGTCCGCCTCTTCGTCCAGAAATTCCCATGACCGCCGGTTGGCGCCCACGTCATGGCTCCAATGGGGTAACTCGATTTGCAGATAAAATCCGAGCTCGTCAGCCGCCTGAAATGCCGCGCGCGGCGGGCACCAGGAGTGAAAGCGCAAATGGTTCAGCCCCCACTCCCTCGCCCGCCCAAGGATATGCTTCCACTCGCCAACGGTTGTCGGAGGATAACCCGTGAGTGGAAATATCGCGCACTCAAGCGTGCCGCGCAGAAATATGCGCTTCCCGTTCAAGACCAGCGATCCGCCCTTGCCTTCCAGCACACGGAATCCGAACCGAGCCTCGCACAACGCGTCATCATCGCCAGGAATTCGCGCCTCGAGCCGGTAACATGCCGGGTGAAACTCATCCCAGGCTTGTATCGCGGCACCGGTCAGTTCCCAATCAATGGTTGACGATAATGCCTTTTCATCCATCGAGAAATCCTTGACCGTTTCCGCAATCACCGTGTTTTCGCCGGACCTCAAAACCAATCGCACCCTGCCCGTTGCCGCACCGGTCTTCCTGCCGGGAAAACCCAGTTGGATGCGCAATCCATATGACGGCGAAACACGGGGATACACTGCCATTTTATCTATGTGCGGCCGCCCGGATTCCGCCTTCAGCACGAGTGTCCCGAGCATGCCATTCCACATGATTTGCGTATGATTTGTATAGGCATGGGCCAGCGGCCGGTCACCGGGACCGGTAAACGATTGGGCGAGCCGGCTGATGCCGGGATGAATCTCTGAATTGTCCACCCGCACCAGCAATTCATGATGCCCCGGCGAAAGCGTGCCCAAATCATGACGATGTGGCGCGCTCAAGCTGTCAGCGGACGAAAGCTCCCTGCCGTCCACCCACACGCGGGATTCCCAAAGCACACGCTCCAATTCCAATATGACAGGCCGGCCTTCCCACGACGCCGGGATCGCCACATCCCGCCGATACCAAGCCGGCCCGACATGGGTGAACCTGCGCTGCAACCGCGCCAGCACTTGGGAATCCAGTTTGGGCTCAAGCGCCAGCGGCGCGCCGATGCCGGCATCGTCCAGCGTCCCCGGCAACACAATCTTCCGCCACTCCGCCGCGCCGGACGCGGGATCGGAAAGACTCACCTCCCATTCGCCGGATAAGGGCATCTCCTCCCCGCTTACGAACGCAGCGCCCACGCAAACCGAAAATACTAAGAAAAACACTTTATTTTTCATGTTTGATCAGCTCCCTCTCCAACTCCTCCAAGCTCCTGCCTTTGGTTTCAGGCAGCTGGAAGACAATAAACAGCAATCCTGACAGACAGATGATTGAATAAAGCCAAAATGTTCCGGCAGCGCCAAACGCCTCGTTGAGCAGCGGGAATGTATACGTGAGAACAAAACACGCCGCCCATAATGCCGCAACCGCCACAGCAACCGCAGCCCCGCGTATCCGCGTGGGAAATATCTCGGAGATCACCACCCATGTCACAGGGGCGAGCGACATTGAGTAACAGGCGATCGCCGCCAGAACCAGCAGCAGCATGACGACGCCCTTTATTTCCGCATAAAAGCAGCCTCCCATGATCGCATAGATGAGCGCCAGTCCCGCCGCCCCCGCCAGCATCAGCGGACGGCGTCCCCGTTTGTCCACAAAACCCAGGGCCACAAAGGTGAACACAAGATTAACCGATCCGGTCCATGCGATATTTTTCAGGACCGAGGAGATATCATAACCCGCCGCGCTGAAAATATCTTCCGCATAGTTGAAGATGACATTGATTCCGCACCACTGCTGAAACACCGCCAGCGTCACCCCGAGCACGACCACCTTGCGCATGCGGGGATCAAGCAGCGCGCGGAATGAGACTTTTCCCGGCTCCCCCGCGATCGCGCTCCTGATTTCACCCAGAGCGACATCGGCGCTGGCGGTCCCGCTTATTCTGGAAAGAATTGCGCGCGCGGCATCCATCCGCCCCTTGGTCGCAAGCCAGCGCGGACTCTCCGGAACAAAAAACATGCCCGCGAAAAAAAACACCGACGGCACCGCGGTGAGCCCAAACATCCAGCGCCACCCCAGACGGCCAAACCAAGATGAGGCAATCCACTCGTTCGATACGCCCGCGGGCATGTCCCGCACAAGAAACCAGTTCACAAACTGCGCCAGCAGAATGCCCAGCACGATGGTCAACTGATTGATTGACACCAGGCGTCCGCGCAGGTGCGGCGGCGCGACCTCGGCTATATATAATGGGGACAAATTCGACGCCAGCCCGATGGCCACGCCACCCATCATGCGCCATGTTACAAACAGCACAAAGGTGGGGGCGAGCGCATTGCCAACGGAAGTGACGGCAAACAAAAGCGCCGATGCCATCAGCAGACGTCTGCGGCCAAACCGGTCGCTTAATCCGCCCGCGACAATCACTCCGGCAAGGCAGCCAATCAGCGCGCAACTGTTGGCCCAGCCGGACAGCATCGGGTCATCCAAGGCGAAATAGCGTTCAAAAAATGGTTTCGCGCCTCCAATAACCACAAAATCATATCCAAATAACAATCCTCCACACGCCACGACCAGCGAGATTCCCAAGACATAAAGCGCGGATCCTCGGTCCCCGAGTGGCGTGTCTGACCGGGCCGGCATGGCTGTATTGGCATGGATTTGCATGGATGCAGCGTGAGAACTTCAATAAACGAGATCCCGAAAATTCCTGACCCGATGAAAAGTGATCAGATTCCCATCGTGCGCGCTTTTGGCGCGCGCGTCGCCGCTGCGCGACAGGATCACGAGATCATCGCCGTCCATGTCCATGCTGGCGTAGTGGCGCGCCTGCTTGGGCGACGGGCCGACTGCGGCCAGGCCGGCAAAGCACCAGTCAATCATGTTCTTCGAAAAATGCAGCACCAGCCTGCCTGTTTCGAGTCGCACAATGCTCGGTGTATATAAGGCCACCTTGGCCGGATCCGCCGCCTCGCCCACCACCACAAAATCGTTTGCGAGTGGACGGATAGGCGAGGCAGCCGGCAGCCCGACTGCTTCTTGAAACAGCATCAAGGAAAGCAATGCCGCGAGGACAGGCATGCGTGTGCAGCAGGGAGTTTTGATCTTCATGCGGGATGGGCTTATTGGCAGTGATTAATATACCAATTCCCGAAAATTCTCCACCCGATGGAAAGTGATGAGATTCCCGTTATGCGCACTCTGGGCGCGGGCGTCGCCGCTGCGCGAAACAATCACCAAATCGTCACCGTCTATCGCCATGCAGGCATAATGCCGTGCCGCCTTGTCCTCGGAACCTATGGCCACGACTCCCGCAAAACACCAGTCAATCATGTTTTTCGAAAAATGCAGCACCAGTCTGTTGCGTTCGTTGTCGGGTCGACTATAACGGCCCTTGGGCATTTTCTCGATGCGTGTCATCGAATCGGTGGACTGGGTGCCGAGCAGCCAGTATAATTTTGTCTTTGCATCGTATTCGATGTGAAAGCGCATGTGCCCGCCGGGAAGCTGGACAAACAGCATCTTTTCCCCGGACGGTACGGTTTGCAGGCTGGTGGTCATTGAGCCGTCACTGTTTTCCACCACCTTGGCAAGCGCACCGTAATTCGTGAGCCCGGTATGGGCGCGGGCGAAAAGGTGAAACGTCCGGCCTTGTGGGTCATACCAATAATGATTCGGATCGGTGATTTGAACCACGTTGGTTTCCAGCCATCCGATGGGAGGAAAAGTGACTTTCCCGTACAGGGGAGTCGCCTTCGGGAAACTTTGCGGATAGAACGGCATGCCAAAATAATCCATATCGGGCTTGTTCTCCTTGTAGCCAGGGATCAGGTCCTGGAATGTGATCTCGCTTGCGTAGGTCCACGCGGCGGCCTTGGTCAGGTCGTCCGTCTCCCGCGCGCGCATGAGCACAGGGGCGAGCGCGCCCACATACCAGCTTTTTATATTATTAATTGTGAGCCGCTCCCACACCATGTAAACACAGCCATTGGCATGCCAGACATTGGCAGCGGACTGATGCCATGTCCGGTCGTCAAGCGCGGAGGGCTCGCTCCAAGTCTCGCCATTGTCCGTCGATCGCTGAATGCACAATGGCGCGCCGTTAGGATTGATGCCCGGCCCGATATAAAACATCGTGGCAATATAATATATTTTCCCGCCGGCGGTAAAGAGCCGTCCCTGATTGGTCGGCGACTCCGCGCGCCTCTGCCATGTCACGCCCTTGTCATCGGATGTCAAGATGACGGTATGCCCTTTTTTAAGCTTCCGATTCGTCTCTGTATAAGAAGCAACCAGTCTTCCTGAATCCAGCCGGGTGATGCTCGGCGTATAGAGCGAGACATCAGCCGCGTCGGGCGATTCAGCGAGGATGGATTCACTTGCCATTGGTCGGATCGGACCGCCCGCGTCGGGTGCCGCGGCTAACGGGCCGGCGCACATGAAGGCCGTGACGGCGGCGATCACGTTTATTCCCGTTGGGGGGAGGCGGAGTTTTGGGTGTTTCATTGTGTCTGCTATATTTGGTGACTAGCTGAATTCTTTCACCAGCTCGGCGACCGTTGCCTTGAGAGCCGCGTCAGCCGGGAGCATCGGCGGCTGCACCCAGGGCTGGCAGAACCCCCTGGCGGCAAGCGCGGCCTTGATGCCTTGGATGATATAACCACCGCCGGAGAACGCGTAGAGCTTGCAGCTCAGGGTCATCAGGCGGGTTTGCAGGCGGTTCAACGTGTCGAAATCGCGCGCTTTGGCGGCGGCGAAAAGATCCCGGTATAATTCCGGAAACAGATTTGCACCGCCGGTCACTCCGCCATGCGCGCCCATAAGGACGCTTTCGGCCAGCAGTTCCTCCGCGCCGATGAGCATCGAGAAGTCCGGACGGCGGCGGGCGATGTGTTGCAGGCGCTGGAAATACACCATGTTGCCGGAACTGTCCTTCACGCCGAGGATCTTTTTGTCGTCCACCAGGGCGTTGAATGCGCCGAGATCGATGTTCACCTTCGTCATCTGCGGAATGTTATATAATATCACCGGCAGGGTCGATTTCTCGACAAAAGCCGAGAAATACGCGATCTGCCCGGCGGGCGTGGCCGGAAAATAGGGCGCGGGCGCGATGACCGCGGCATCGGCGCCGCAGTCGCGCGCGTGCTCCGTCATGCGCAATGACTCGGCCAGGCTGGTGTCGGTCACGCCGACATACACGGCGCAGCGCCCGGCGACGTGCGCTTGCGTGGCTTTCACCAGATCGCGCTGTCCGGCGGTGGTGAGGCTCGGGCCTTCGCCAGTCGTGCCGAGGACAAAGATGGCGTCCACCCCGCCGGCGATGACGTGCGCGACCACGCGTTCGTAGGCGGGCCAGTCGATGGACCCATCCTGGTCGAACGGTGTGATGATGGGGACAATGATGCCGGATGGCATGCCCCGGACGGACGAATTGGGCGAGGTAATCATGGGTTGTCTTTCGGAAGTCCTCGAAAGACTGGGAAAGTTTTTACGCCCGTTGAAGGGCGGTTTCATTGTCTCTGTAAAGTAGGATTCATCCGCCGGATTGCAGCTTCCGGCGCATGCCCCCGCCCATCTGCTTTTCCGATGCGGGCTTCCGCACACTGATGGTGTTGCCTGGCGACCAGACGCCCTCGGCAAGCGTGCGCGTGGGTTGCGCGGGCACGCCGGTCTCGTTGCGATGGATCATCGCCACCACCGCGTCCACCGCCATCGCGCCGATCATGTGCACGTTTTCGCTCACACCGGAGATCACCGAGTCGCCGAACGGCGTCGCGGCCACCGCCACGCCGACATCGCGCGGGACGTGCAGGCGTTTCTCATGCAGCCAGTCGATGACTTTATACACGCTCGTCGCCGAGGTGATGATCACGTCGGGCTTGTTGGCGTCATACCAAATGCCGAGCGTCTTCTCGTCGAAGTTTTCGGCCAGCAACTCGGGGATCTTTTTTGCATCCGCCGGCTGCAAATGCCGCCCGATCCAGAAACCGGCGAGGTAACTGTGATCGACCCGCGAATCGACATGCCCGGGCATCGCGAGGCCGATCCGCCGGTAGCCCATCTCCGCGAGCCGCGCCACGAGGATGCGCATGTTGCGCGACTGGTGGTTCATCACCATGTGCAGTTTCGGCTTCGTGAGCGAATAACCCATCGCGACGGAGGAAAACTGGTCCCACTCCAGCGCGATTTCGCCGGCGGCCGGGAGCGGTGCCACGACGATGCCGCGCACGCCGCGCGAGATCAATATCTGCGAGGCGCGCCTGGCCGAGAGCTTCGGATTGCCGACCCAGAATTCCTCCAGATTATAGCCGAGCTCCTGCGCGCGTTTGCGCGCGCCCTCGAAATAGCCCTCGGCCTGGATCATGCGCCGCCAGTCCTCCTTGTGCTCGAAGTTCGTTATCCAGGCGATGTTGCCCTGGAACGGCACCACGCGCTTGCCGAGGCGATAGGCGTTGAGCGCGGCGAGCGCGGGATCGGGGCGGTAGTTGTTCTGCACCGCGATGGCGCGGATGCGGTCGCGCACCTCCTTCGAGATGGTGGGGTCGTCGCGAAGCGCGAGCGAGACCGTGGTGTGCGAGACCTTCGCGATGCGGGCGAGGTCGCGCTGGGAAAGCCGTCGGGTAACTGACATGGCAATGTTTTTCCATCATCGTCTCGCGCGCGGCAACCTCCGAAACGCTTTACACGGAAAGTGGCCAAAGGGTTTTCACGGGCGGACGCTCCGCCAAGCATCCCGGCATTCCCGATGAAGAAAATCCCCGACGAAAACGGTTTCGATTTTGATGTCATTGTTTGCGGAGGCGGCCCGTCCGGCGTGGCGTCGGCGATCGCGGCGGCCCGCCGCGGCATGCGCACGTTGCTGGTGGAGCGTTATGGGTTCTGCGGCGGCATGGCGACGGCCGGCCTCGTGAATCCCTGGTCGGGGCACGAATATCCCGGCGCCCACAGCGTGAAAAAGGGCTCCATCATCGGCGGAATTTTCAAGGAGGTTTCCACCCTGCTGGCGGAGGGCGGAGGATTCGGCTCGCGGCTCACGACCTACGCCTTTGACGACGAATACCTGAAAGGCGTCTATGACCGCATGCTCGCCGAGGCGGGCGTGATCGTGCGGTTCCACAGCTACCTGAGCGGCGCGCGCGTGGAACGTGGTTATATAAAATCCGTCCACGTGCTTTCCAAGAACGGCACGACGGCATTCAGCGCGCGCACGTTTATAGATTGCTCCGGCGACGGCGACCTCGCCGCGCTGGCGGGCTGCAAATTCGACATCGGCCGCCCGGAGGACAACCTCACGCAGGCGATGACCACGAGTTTCCGCATGGCCAATGTGGACAAGGAGGCAATGTATCGTTGCGAGACGCACCGCGAGGCGCGCGCCTTGGTCGAGCCCTATTTCCAGAAAGCGCTCGCGAGCGGCGAACTGCATTATCCCTACAGGAATTTCGTGCATTTTTATGATTACCCGCGCGCCGGCGTGCTGCATTTCAACATGACCCGGGTCAGCGAGGCGTCCGGCCTGTCGCCCGAGGATTTGTCCCGCGCGGAGATGGAGGGCCGGCGCCAGGCCTTTTTGCTCGCCGGCTGGCTGATAAAGAATGTGCCTTGCTTCAGTCATGCGCATCTCGAAAAAGTCGCCTGCCAGGTCGGCGTGCGCGAGACGCGTCACATCCACGGCTTATATACAATCACGCAGCAGGACATCGTGGACGGCCGCAAGTTCGAGGACGGCGTGGCCCGCTCCACCTATTTTATAGACATTCACAATCCCAAGGGCGCGCAGGATGTGCATCAGGCGGTGGGAGGTCGAGGCGCGGTGCGGGGCGGCTTCGCGCCGCCGCCGGGCGATTGGTATGAGGTGCCGTTCCGCTGCCTCGTGACCAGGGACTGCTCGAATCTCGTCGTGCCATGCCGCGCGCTTTCCGCGACGCATGAGGCGTCGGCGGCGGTCCGCGTGATGGCCACGATGCATGCGCTGGGTGAGGCCGCCGGCATCGCCTCGTCCGAGGCCGTGCGCACCGGCGGCGATGTTGTCGGCATCCCCGGCAAGTGGGTGCGCGCGCAGATGCCTTGGATGGAAACCGCGCCCGAATACGGCGCGCCATGGAACAGCGCGTCGCTGATGATGGGCGCGGCTGAGGGCACGGCGACCCGCTGACGAGCTGCCGTGGTTAATTTTATCGCGCGAAGCGCGGCTTTGCTCAGGAAAAAGAAAAAGGCCAGCGGCGCTTCGCGCCTTCTGTTTCGACGGCAGGCAGGAATGTCTGTGCTACTTTGCTACCGCGCCGGTGGTTGGGGCGGCAGCCCCGAAATCGTCATTTGGCATTCGTAATTTTCCCCTTACCAGGCCCGGCGGTAGCCGAGGCTCAGGGACCAGGGGCGTTCGTAGGCGTCGGCCTTGTTGTATTCATAATCGAAATACAACTGGCTTTCCGGGTCTATCATGTAGGCCGCGCCGAGGCCGGCCTCGAAACGCCAGCCGTCGAAGCCGGGCGTCCATTCGCGGCCTTCCACATGCAGCTTGCCGCCGCTCGTGTCGGTCTTGACCTCCGCCACGCGGAGATAGGGACGCCAGCGGCCGAGATCCACGCCGCCGCGCATCTGCACGCGATACTGCATCGCCGTCGATCCGTCGATGCGCACATGGATGGGCTCGTGGTAAACGGTCTGGCGCTCCGTGTCGTAGCTCTCACTGCCCAGGCGGGCCAGCGCCATCTGCACCGAGGGCTCCAGCCAGAGGTTGCCCGATGCCACGTAGCGGCCCAGTTCCAGCGACGCGCCCACCGCCTCGCTGCCGTAGCGCGCGTCGGTCACAAGGCCGTCCACCGCCTGCGAGTGCAGCTTGTTGCTGTTGCGGTCGGCGCGCAGCACGAAGTCGCCATACCAGCCGTCCTTGTGCAGCACTGTCGCGTAGCCGCCCAAGCCAAAGCCGGAGGTCTCGCCGCTGCCGTGGCGCTCAAAGTCCCGCTCGTGCCGCGCGAAGGAGATGAAACCGCCGGCCAGCAACGTGAGGTCGCCGGACAGGTCGATGCGCCGGTCTCCGCCTGCGGTCATCCCGAAGCTGTCCTGCGTGAAGCCGTCCCCGGCGAGGCCGCCGCCCGCGTTGAGCCGGTAGGTGTTGGCCGTCACCCACACGTTTCCGTTTTCGGGCAGCCCGCCCATGCGCAACTCGCCCATGCGCTTGCGCAGGCTGTCCAGCGAATAGTGCCAGTCGAGCCCGGCCACCCCGGCGGTCCAGTAGATCGCGTCGCCGGCGCGGCTGCGCGCATCGCCGCCGGACAGATACCACGTGTTTTTACCGGGCATGATGGAGCCGCCGTCACCAGGATAAAGCTGGTAGGTGTGCGCACCCATCTCGATGGTGCCGGAGGTGATGGTCAGGCCGGGATCGATGCCGGCGGCGGCGTGGGGCAGTTCGAGCAGGTCGAGCGCGTAGATGTGTGTCGCGTCGTCGATCTCCGTCGTGGTCGTGCGGTGGAACTCGATGTGGTGCGTGCCGGTGGCCAACGTGGTCACGCGCAGCTTGTCGCTGAGCCGGCCCGCCACGTCCACGTTCATGTGATGCGTGAGCGCGCCGGTGAGCACATCGGTGGTCAGAGTCGCGTAAGCCTCCTCCATGCCGGGCGCGGTGTGGTAGAGGATGGTGCCGCTGCTGGCGGTGGCGACGGGAATGAAGGCCGGCACTCCATAAACTGTTGCGACGGGGGCGCCGCCGTGCAGGGCCTTGAGCGTCTGGTTGCGGCCGGCGAGGTCGAAGACGGCGCCGTCGAGGGTGAGGCCGCTGCTCGCGGCGAGCACGTTGGCCGCGCCGGCGCGCAGGGTGTCGCTTTGCACGAAGGTCGCGCCGGTGTAGGTCTGCGCGGCATTGAGCAGGGTGATGCCGCCGCCGATGATGTCCACGCGGCCCGCGCCGGTGATGGTGGTGCTGATGGTGAAGTTGCCGGAGCGGTTGAGCACGAGTTTCGCGTCGGCGCCGCTGAGCGTGACGGAGCGGGCGAGCGTGTCGGTCGCCCAGCCGTTGCCGGTGTCGCCGCCGGTGCCGATTTGCACCGTGCCGGCGTTCACGCGCAGGTTGATGTCGCTCGCGCCGGTGAGCACGGTGGCGGCGGCGGCGTTTTGCACCAGCGTGCCGCCGCCGGCGACGGGGCCGCTCAGCTCAACGTCACCGCTGCCGGCGCGGATTTCCACCACGCCGCCCGGGAACGGGCTATTGGCGGCGGCGGTGGTGATGGTGTTGCTGATCGTGGTCGCGTCGGAGCGCCAGAAGGCGAGGGTGCCGGCGGTGGCCACGGACACACGGCTGGCAGCGGCGAGCGCACCGGAGGTCGAGCCGGCGCCCACGATGAGGGTCGCGTTGCTCTGCACGATGGTCGTGCCGGTGTAGGTGTTCGCGCCGGCGAGGGTGAGTTCGCCGCTGGCGAGAGTGAAGTTCCCAGCCCCGGTAATCGGCCCGGCCAGCATGCCGTTGAACCCTGTGCTGTTGCCAACCATAAACGCATTGCCGCCGAGCGCGATGCTGCCGGACCCGGAGAGATTATGCACGGTCTGGTCGTGACCGCCGAGGTCGAAGCCGGTGCTCGCGCCATCGAGCGTCACGCTTGTGCTGCTGGCGATCACGTCGGCCACGCCGGCCTTGAGCACGGCGGAGCCGGTGATGAGCGTCGCGCCGGTGTAATCGGCCTTCTGCGCGAGGGTGACGGTGTCGGTGCCGGTGAAGGTGAAGCCCGCGCCCGTGCCGGTGAGCAGCAGGCTGAGGGTCTTGTCCACCGAACCGGTCGGGTCGAGCGTGACGGCGACGGTGGCGTGCGTGCTTTCGATGGAGGTTACGCCGTAATCGAGGTAGATGCCGGCGGTGCCGGTGGAGGCGGTGCCGTGATATACGCCTTTGTAGGCGTTGACCACATTGCCGACGACGATGTCACCGGCGGCGGCGTAGAAGGCGTGCCTGCCGGAGCCGGAGCCGGAAATCGTGAAGCCGGTGCTGCCATCCACCACCATGTAAACGGCGCCTTCGGTCAGCGAGGCAGCGCCGGTCGCGGTCACCTTGATGACGGGGGCGTGGTTGAGGGCTTCGGCGCTGGCGTCCGTATCGAAGATGCCGCCGGCGAGCGTGGGCGTGGACGGCGTCAGGTCGAGGCCGGAGAGAACGGCGGTGGCAACGCCGATGGTGCCGGAACTGCCGGCAAGGGTGTCCACCGTGAGCGCGTGGAGCGTGGCGGTGCCGCCGACGGTGGCGCTTTCGACAAGGAAGAGGCCGCCGGCGAAGTCGAGGCCGTGGATGGTGCCGGAGGCGTCGAGCGTGACGGAGCCGAGCGCGCCGAGGCGCAGGGTGGCCCCGGCCAGCGCGGCCGTGGCGTTGTCATTGAAAAGGAGGCTGCCGGTGTTCGTGAGGCCGCGCACGCCGAGCGTGCCGGTGAACGCGCCGCCGGTGGTGGCGGCCAGCTCGAAGCGCCCGGCGGCGCCGGCGTAGGTGTTCACCAGGTCGATGTAACCGCCGCCGGCAAGCGTGCTGCTGATGGTGGCGGTGGCGGTGCCGGTCTGGTTTATTTGCAGGACTGCGCCGGCGTCCACCATGACGCCGGCGGCGGCGCCGTTGAGCTGGTGGGTGGCCCAGTCCACCGCGAGGGTGCCGGCCTGCACGAGGGTGGCTTTTTGCGCGAGGCCCGCGAGGTTCGCGGCGGGAGAGTCGAGGTTCCACACACCCGCCCCGGTTTTTACGAGGGTGCCGGTGAACGCGGTGCTGCCGGTGACGGCGGCGGCGTGGGATTGCGAGCCGGTCGCGGCGGCGAGGGTGAGCGTGGAGGCGGCGCCGTCGAGGGTGAGGGCGCCGACGATTTTGCTCCCGACGGCGAGGGTGGCGCTGGTGACGGTGGAGGTGCTGACCACATCGCCGGTCATGGTACCGGTGTTGAGCAGCGAGAGGGCCCCGCCGGCAGCGGCGAGCGCGGTGCCGCTGGTGGCGGTGATCGCGCCGGCGTTGAGGAGCGTGCCGCCGACGGCGAGGTTCACGCCGGTGGCCCCCTGGATGAGGGCGCCGGCGGTGTTGGAAACAAGCACGGACGCGGTCTCGGCGAGCACGCCGTAGCGGGCGGAGCCGGTGATGGTGGCGGTGTTGACGAACGTGCCGGCACCCTCGAAATAAACGCCGACGAGGGAGCCGGAGATGGTCATGGCGTTGGTGTGGCTCACGCCGGCGGCAAGGATGAGGGCGGTGCCGGTGGGGGAAAGGATCGAGCCGGTGCCCGTGAGAGTGGAGTCGGCCCCAAGGTAAACGCCCTGGCCGGTGATAACGCCGTCGTTGACCACCGAGATGGTGCCCCCGGCGTAAACGCCCTGCGCGATGGTGCCGGTGGCGGCGTTGGTCACGCTGGCGGTGCCCCCCGCGATGTAAACGCCCCACCCGTTCACCGTGTCACTCACGAGGATGTTGCCCGAGTTGGTGATGACGGCCGTGCCGGCGGCGACGTAGATGCCGTAGGTGCCCCCGGTGATCGTACCCCCGGCGGCATTGGCAATGCTGGCATTGACCGGATAGGTTCCCGATTCGTCCACGTCGCCGAGCCACACGCCCGCCGTGCTGCCGCTGATCGTGCCGTGGTTCGTGCCGGTGACTTCGCCGTAGGCCACAAAACCGTAGCCTTCCACGGCCGCCGTGGCGGCAATGGTGCCGGTGTTCACGAGCACTCCGCCTTCGTCCAGATACACGCCGACGGTCGTGCCGCTCGCCAAGCCGGTGTTTTCTACCCTGACGGGAAAGGCGTAGCCAATCACGCCGTAGTCGGCGGCGATCGTGCCGGCGTTCACGATGGTGCCGCCGGTCAGCCATATGCCGTGGGTGGCGCCGGAAATGCGGCCGGACCCGGTGTTCTCGATCAGGGCCCCGGACTCGGCCCAGATGCCTCCGCCGCCCAGCCCGACGATGGCCCCGGAGTTCATGATGGTTCCCCCGATGAACTGCACGCCGTTGTCGCTGCCCTGGATAAGGGCCCCGGTGCTGTTGGTAAGCGCGAGCGCTCCGCCGGACCAGATGCCGTCGCGCCCGCCGCCCAGACCGGCAATGGTGCCTGCATTCACAATGGTGCCTCCAAGCGCGAGGCCCACCCCGACGCCGCCGCTGCCGGTGATGACACCGGAGTTCATGACGTTGCCGCCTTGGCTGAGTTGCACACCGGTATCGCCGGCGGCAACAAGGCCGAAGGCTTCGTTGACGAAGGTGCCAGTGCCTTGGAAGTAGACGGCGATGCCGGTGTCGGCGAGGGTGGTGCCGGAGTTGATGTAGAGGCCGCCGGTCCCGCTGTCGTAATAAGCGTGGGCGCCGGTATCGTGGATGATGCCGGAGTTAAAGAAAGTGCCGCCATGGTTTTGCAGGCCGTAGAGGCCGCCTTGGATGAAGCCGCCGGCGAGGTTGGTGCCAGTGAGTGCGGTGGCGGAATAAACGCCGACGGAGGTGGCGGCGGTGCCGGTGATGGTGCCGCTATTCACCAAGGTGCCGCCGGCGGCGAAGCGCGCGCCGTAACTGCCGCCGGTGACGAGGCCGGCGTCGGAGTTGGTGACGAACACGGATGCGGTCTCGGCGAGCACGCCAGCGTTTCCCGTGCCGGTGATGGTGCCGCTGTTGACGAGGGCGCCGGCGTCGGCAAGGTAAACGCCGACGAGGGAGCTGGTGACGGTCATGGCGTTGGTGTGGCTCACGCCGGCGGCAAGAGTGAGGGCGGTGCCGGTGTCGGCGAGGATCGAGCCGGTGCCGGTAAAGACGGAGTCGGTCCCAAGGTAAACGCCCTGGCCGGTGATAACGCCGTCGTTGACCACCGAGATGGTGCCCCCGGCGTAAACGCCCTGCGCGATGGTGCCGGTGGCGGCGTTGGTCACGCTGGCGGTGCCCCCCGCGATGTAAACGCCCCACCCGTTCACCGTGTCACTCACGAGGATGTTGCCCGAGTTGGTGATGACGGCCGTGCCGGCGGCGACGTAGATGCCGTAGGTGCCCCCGGTGATCGTACCCCCGGCGGCATTGGCAATGCTGGCATTGACCGGATAGGTTCCCGATTCGTCCACGTCGCCGAGCCACACGCCCGCCGTGCTGCCGCTGATCGTGCCGTGGTTCGTGCCGGTGACTTCGCCGTAGGCCACAAAACCGTAGCCTTCCACGGCCGCCGTGGCGGCAATGGTGCCGGTGTTCACGAGCACTCCGCCTTCGTCCAGATACACGCCGACGGTCGTGCCGCTCGCCAAGCCGGTGTTTTCTACCCTGACGGGAAAGGCGTAGCCAATCACGCCGTAGTCGGCGGCGATCGTGCCGGCGTTCACGATGGTGCCGCCGGTCAGCCATATGCCGTGGGTGGCGCCGGAAATGCGGCCGGACCCGGTGTTCTCGATCAGGGCCCCGGACTCGGCCCAGATGCCTCCGCCGCCCAGCCCGACGATGGCCCCGGAGTTCATGATGGTTCCCCCGATGAACTGCACGCCGTTGTCGCTGCCCTGGATAAGGGCCCCGGTGCTGTTGGTAAGCGCGAGCGCTCCGCCGGACCAGATGCCGTCGCGCCCGCCGCCCAGACCGGCAATGGTGCCTGCATTCACAATGGTGCCTCCAAGCGCGAGGCCCACCCCGACGCCGCCGCTGCTTTGGATGAGGCCGGAGGAGGAGTTGCTGAGGACGAGGGTGCCTTGGGACTGGACGCCGGTTTGTGCATACCCGACGATGGTGCCGAGGTTGGTGACAGTGCCGGCGGTTTGGATGAGGATGCCGAAGCCGGTTCCGGTGATGACGCCGGCGTTGGTGGCGACGAGCTCGCCGGCGATGATGCCGGACGCCTGGTTGCTCGTGCCGACAGCCTCGATGAGCGCGCCGGCTTGGTTGTGCACCTCGACCGCGAGGCCGCTGGCGTAAACGGCGTTGTCGGTGTTGGAGATGGTGCCGGTGTTGGTGAGCACGTCGGCGGCGGTGAGGGTGACGCCGTCGATGTCGTTGCCGGAGTTGTTAATGAGCCCCGCGTGCGCGAGCGGCGCGAGGGCGAGGGCGGCGAGGACTAAAAGCGCGGACGCATGGCGGCGGCGCGAATCGGGCCGGGAATACCCGGAAACCGGACGTGTTTCTGTGTGATAGGTGCAGGCTGGATTCATGGCGATCGGTAATTGAGGAAATGGATTAAGGCATGCGACCGATGAAGAAGCGGTTTTTTTATTCGGCAGCACAAATCTGGTTCTACTATATGATATAGAAGTAATCATTGATATAAGATAATCTCTTTCTGCTGGTAAATTGACATTTAAATAAAAAATCGAAGCATTCTTGATTTATAATGAAAATATTATGCATAAGAACAGGCATGCAGCAGAAAATCAGAAACTCTCTTTATTTTATACAGTTCCGTGAGTCTGCTCCCGAAGGATCCCACTTCGCCCGGAACGATGTCTTTCAGGGTTTCACGTTATTTTGAATAGCCATGATTCACGTGAAGACGCAGGCCGCGGAGAGAAAATTACAAAAGGCGTCTATAAACGAAGTGAATGGTCTGACATGATCCGGGCCATCCGCCGCCCGATGCCTTTCCTTCACTCGTCATTCTTTCATGTCTTCGCGTGAATAACAGCCATGAAAAAGACCCCCGGATTTCTGCGGGGGCCCGTTCTTGTGGTTTCTACTAAGAAAACAATCGCTCAACGATTGCGGGAGTGACGAAGGTCACGCCCATAATCGATGACCGCCACGGCGAGGAGCGAAGCGACGGCTCCATAACCGAGGAGGCTCTCAATCCCGATGGCCGTGTCCTCAGTCGCAAGGACCGCGACGATGGCCGCAAAGCCACCGAGCACGAGAGCAGGAATCAAGCGGTTGGTTTTCATGTTGTTTGCTTTCTTTTTAGGTTAACCGCCTCCCATGACGGGATGCGGGATACCCATATGATACAGCACCTCTGGAATAGGGAAAATAATTGCTTTCTATTGAGTTTATAGGAAAAAACTATATTCGTTTAAGACGGAAATTAAATTCGAGCCGGAATATAATCACAAATCATTGATTATATTAATCATAAATTAAAACTTTTCGCATGGAAATTCACCAGTTGCGCTATCTCGTCGCCGTGGTCGAGACCGGAAATTTCACCCGGGCGGCCGAGCGCCATCGCCACCCGCCAGCCGATCAACCCGCCCTCGCGCAGCCCGCCGACGCCAGTGCGAACAGCGCCAGCCCGAACAACAACGGACGCCGCCGTCCGAACCAAAAGCTGAGGTGTTCCAGTCAAGGGTTATGTTGAGTTTTTTTCAGACGTTTTTTTCAGGATGGGGGGAGGCAGGGGGAGGAGCGTCTGGCCAGTGCAGCGAGATAGCGAGCGTCGTCGTAGGGCACGTTGTCCATCCAGCAGCGCCACAGGATGCGCACCCATTTGAAAGCCAGTGCGCGCAGGATGGCGTGGTGTCCTTTGCCCGCAGCCTTTTGGCGCAGGTAGTATTCCTTCGCCCAAGCGCAGCGCGGCACGGTCTGGCCGGCCCATTCCACCAGGCTCTGACGCAAAAACTTGGGCGCGGCCCAGCGCCAATGCACTCACACGCGTCCCTGACTGCGTTCACACACCGGGGCGACCCCGGCATACTTCTGGAGCGAGGCCGCGTCGGGGTAGCGCTCGAGGCGCTCGCCAAAGAGCGTGAGCAGTCGGGGGGCGAGCACCGGGCCGGCACCGGGCAGCGTCGCGAAGAGGGTCGCCTTGGGGTGGACGGCGAAGGCCTCGGCTATGGCCTGGTCATACGCGGTGATGTGACGCGCCCCGGTCTCAAGCAGGTCGACCAGGCGGGCCAGTTCCAGCGCGGCCGGGCTCAACAGCGCCCGATCCGTGCACAGGGGGCGGGCACGGGCAAGCAGGGCCACGCGTTGCTCGATGCACTCGGCCGAGCGCACGTTGTGCCGCCGGTAAAACTCGCGCAGACGCGTCGCACCGGCCTTCTGCACTGACTCCAGCGAGGGGAAGCGGCGCAGGAAGGCCAGAGAGCCAGGGGAGCGGCCGGATCGTCGCCGATCAGCGCGAGAGCCGGGGAAAGACGCGCTTGAGCAGGGCGACAAGCGGGTTGAGCAGGGCGGTGCGGTGATCGACCGCGCCGCACCGCTGCTCGACCAGCGCGGCCAGCTCCCGGGTGGCGGGCGCGCTGGCGGGTTGCTTCGGCACGGAGAGCGCGAAGGCCAGGCGGAAGCGCGCGCTGGTGGCCGGGTGGATCGGATAAACCGTCAGCCACGGGTGTTCGAGCAGGACGTGCAACAGGCCGTTGCGTCCGGCCTCGACGGCCAGGGCGACCGGACGATCGCCGCAGGTCTGCTGGAGTTGTTCGAGCCAAGCGTGCAGGTCTTCGGAGGTGGCGGCCACAGTACCGCGCACCGGTTTGGTCTCGCCGGGCTTGAGCACGGCGAAGCTATGGGAGGTGTCGCCCCAGTCCAGACCGACCAGGGCCGCGTAATCATCGTTGGTTTTCATGGATGTTTTTTGGGTTGGCGGCCCCGGGCTGCAGATCGTATCGCTTGTGTCGTCGGTGACGCCGGTGGCTGAGTATGCATGGCCGTTGCCGATGCCTTCCGGTCGCGGGCGATTAGCTTGGTTTGTATTCCTCGCAGGAATGGGCGGACTGTTCGTCCCGTGACCGGTCGGCAAATTTGGCGCCGATCCGCCCCCGGGTCGGCTTAAAAGCCGCTCCCCGGCGTCGTCACCCTTCAGCTTCGGTTCGGGGGCGGGGCCTGTCGGCCCCTCCCCTGCACCCCTCCCCAAAACTTATTGGTTTTTGATCAGCGGAACACCGATACGGACGGATTCCCGCATTATACAGCCTGGATTCAATTTTGTATTCAATATTCGGATGCAAGCGAGGCGGCATCTTTGCCGGAAATCCGGAGTGTTGCCAAAAAGTTGCCAAAAATGGTGTTTTTTGCTTCCCCTCTTTGTGTCAATCTGCCACCTTCTTCCTGTTATAAACTATTAACCACCAACAAAGTCCGCTATTACAAGCGACTTATTCGCGCAAAATTTGCAGACAAGGATGCCTGCGCTACGCGCGTGGCTTTCGCGGGCGGGGCGCCCAAGCCGGCACGCGGGACGCGCGCGCTCCCCAAGGTTTACCCCAGCGCCTTTTTGATGAGCTGCTCGGTGGTGGCCTTGGGTCCGAGCGTGAGCGCGGCGCGGCGAACGGCTTCGTCGGCCTGGGCGGTTTTGTAACCGAGGGCGGTCAGGGCGAGGACGGCGTCGTGGATGCGCGTGTCCCCGGCGGGCGCGCCCCCCGGTGCGTCGGCGGACGGCGCGGCGGTGTCGGCGGGCGCGCCGGCGGGGCCGACCTTGGCGCGAAGCTCGACCACGAGGCGCTCGGCGGTTTTTTTGCCGATGCCGGGGCATTTCGCGAGCGTGGCGATGTCGCCGGAGCTGATGGCGGCGCGCAGCGAGGGCAGCGAGAGCTTGCTCATGATGGTGAGCGCGACCTTCGGGCCGACGCCGCTGACATGGTCGATCATGAGGCGGAAGAAATCGCGTTCCTCGGCGGTGGCGAAACCGTAGAGGGTCTGCGAATCCTCGCGGTAAATGACGACCGTGTGGAGCTTCGCGGTGCCGCCGGCGGCGGGGAGCCTTTCGGCGGTGGTGACGGGGATGTTCACCTCGTAGCCCAACCCGTTGATTTCAATGGTGGCGTGCAGCGGCGTGGCGGCGGCGAGGAGTCCCTGGATGGAGGTGATCATGCGATTGCAAAATGTATTAAAGTTACGGATACACAAATCTTTCCTCTTTATTCTTTCTCTTTCCTCTTTCTCCCATTCCAACCCTTGGGAAAAGAGAAAGAGGAAAGAGGAAAGAACGGAGGGATGGGAGATGGAAACGGGTTTTGGCGCCCGGCGCGTTTATGTCAGGCCGAGCACGTCCTGCATGTCGTAGATGCCGGGTTTTTGGGTGACGGCCCAGACGGCGGCGCGGAGGGCGCCGCGGGCGAAGATGGCGCGGTCGGAGGCCTTGTGCGTAAGCTCGACGCGCTCGCCCAGCGCGGCGAAGATGACAGTGTGGTCGCCGACCACGTCGCCGCCGCGCAGGGAATGCATGCCCACCTCGGTTGGCGTGCGCTCGCCGGTGATACCTTCGCGGCCGTGGCGGACGGCGTCGGCGGCGAGGTGCCGTTCCTCCAGGATGATTTCGAGCAGGCGCGCGGCGGTGCCGCTGGGCGCGTCTTTCTTGAAGCGGTGGTGCATCTCGATCACCTCGGCGTCGTAGTCGGGGCCGAGAACGGAGGCGGCGCGGCGGGTGAGGGCGTAGAGAAGGTTGACGCCGACGGAGTAGTTGCCGGCCCAGACGCAGGGAACGGCGGCGGCGGCCGCGAGGAGCTTTTTCTTTTCGTCCGCCGGGTGTCCGGTGGTGCCGATGATGAGCGGGGTGTTGAGCGCGACGGCCTGGGCGATGTTCGCGGCGGTGGCGCTGTGGTGGCTGAAGTCGATGATGGCATCGGCGCGGGCGGCGGCGAGCGCGGCGGGGATGTCGTCGCCGGCATCAAGCGCGGCGGCGATGGCGTGGCCGGTTTGTTGCGCCGCGTCGGTGATGGCGCGGCCCATGCGGCCTTTGGCTCCGATGAGGGCGATGTTCATGGGAAATTAAGAATTAATAATTAGGAATTAAAAATTAAGAAAAAAAGGGGGGGGGCGCTACCGCGCCCCGCTGGCTTCTTCTTGTTACTTGTTACTTGTCACTTGCCACCTGTCACTTCGCGCATCGCGCGCACGCCGTTTTCATTTGCCCAGCTCCTTCAGGACGTCGGCGAGGAGCTTTTCGTTCGCGGGAGCCATGTCGCAGAGAGGCGAGCGGACCTCGGCCGAGGTGATGAGGCCGGCGCGGGCCATGGCGGCCTTCACCGGCACGGGATTGGGCTCGACGAAGAGCGCCTTGAAGAGCGGGTAGAGACGGCGGTGAAGCTTCGCGGCCTGCGCGTAGTTGTCGGCAAGCGCGAGGGTGGCGAGTTTCGCGATTTCGCGGGGGATGAGGTTGGACGCGACGCTGATGACGCCCTCGGCGCCGACCGCCATGAACGGGAGCGTGAGCGAATCGTCGCCGCTGAGCACGGTGATGTCGCGGCCGAGGGCGCGCTTGAGCTGGTCCACACGATCGACGGTGCCGCCGGCCTCCTTGATATAACGGACATGCGGATACTTCGCGCGGAGCCGCTCGACGACGGGCACGCCGATCTCGATGCCGCAGCGTCCGGGAATGGAATACAGGACGATCGGGCGGCTGGTGACCTCGGCGATCTCGGAAAAATGGCGGAAGAGCCCTTCCTGGCTGGGCTTGTTGTAGTAGGGGGCGACGAGGAGCACGGCGTCGGCCCCGGCCTCGTGCGCGAGGCGGGTGAACTCGACGGCCTCGCGGGTGGAGTTCGAGCCGGTGCCGGCGATGACGGGGACGCGCTTGCGCGCGGCGTCAATGGCGGCGCGTATGACGTCCATGTGCTCCTCGTAAGAGAGGGTGGGCGATTCGCCGGTGGTGCCGACGGGCACGAGGCCGTGGATGCCGGATTTTATCTGAAACTCGACGAGCTGGCGGAATTCGTCGAACGCGACGGCTCCGTTCTTGAACGGGGTGACGAGGGCGGTGATGGCGCCGGTGAGCGGGCGGAGTTTCATGGTGTGCAATAGCGTGAAGGAAGGGCGCGGCTTGCGCGAGCAGCGAGTTAACCGGCGGCGGGCGGCGGCTGGCAATCAAAAGGTGGCGCCGGGGCGGCGTCCGGGGAAACTTGCCTTTAGGGTGCGAGGGCGGCAGGGTGTGGTTTTCATTGCTCCGTCCGCGCATGGGATTCAACCGGCAAATTCGTGCACTGGCAGGCGCCGTGTTTTGCGCGGCGGCGGGCTTTGCGTGGGCGCAGGACGCCGGCAACCCCGGCGCAGCGGGAACCGGGCCGGCGCCGGACGCGGCGGGACGCGATGCGGCCGGTGCCGCGGGCGGGACGGCCCGGGTCGCCGCCCCGGTACCGCCGACGGCGGATGCCAGACCGGTGCCGGAGGAGCGTCCGGCGCTCGATCCGTCCGCGCTGCCGACCATCGCGATCGATCGCGGCCTTCCCGGAGGCGACGCGGCGCAGTCGCGCCAGGACGGGCGCAGTCCGGCCGGGGCGCAGCGCGCCGCGGTGGAGCGGCTGCGCGCGCAGAACTGGCTGCTCGATGGCGTGCGGCAGCGCGAGACGGAAGCGGAGTTGCGGCGGCGGGCAACGGAGGCGGGGATGTTTTCCCCGGGTGACACGACGCGCGTGATGCAGGATTGGACGGAGGCCGAGGTGCAGGCGTGGCTGCTGACCGGAGATTTGCCCGAAAAGCGGACGGCGGCGGACGGCGGGCGCTTTTCCGCGACGGCGGGCGCGGGCGGCAGCGGCGAGGCCAACCGCGCAAACGGGGCGGGAACGGCGGACAACCCGTTTTCCTCCTATCTCGCGAATTGGCTCACGCCGGCCGATCATGCGCTGTTGAACGCCGGCGCGGGCGGGACTCCGGCGTTCGGAGGAGGCGGCGGCGCGGCGACCGCCGGTGTGCGCGACGCGGGCGCGCCGTCATTCGCGCCGGGCAAGGCTGCAGGCGTGTTTGCCGGCATGTCGGCGGCGGGAGCGCCGGACGCAGCGGTCTTTGATTTGTCCGCGGTGGCTGCGGCTGCGAACAACCCGTTTGTGGAAGACATCCCTTTGCCGGTTCCGGCCGCGCCCGCCGCGCCGGGCGTGACCAACCAGCCGCCGGTTCCCGATCAAACGCCTGCGCGGCAGGATGGCGGAAATCCGGCCCTTCGGACGCCGGAGGACAAGGCGGCCAAGCCGGCCGATGGCAATGCGCCCATGACCGCCCCCATTATCGACGACAGAAAATATTTTCCGCAGTTGAACCGGTTTTAGGACGCTTCAATCAAAGCCGGCTTTTTCGTGCAAAAAGCCCGGCATGCATCGCATCGGACTGTAAGCTGACTCCGCATTCGATTTCCGCGCGGCCCCGGGCTTCACTTGGCGTGATCTGCTCCCCAGAATGAAGATTCCCCTGATTATCTCTGTCTTGTGTTTCGCGGGCGCCGCCATCGCGCAGTCGATGACGCCGGAAGAGCGCACCGCGCATTTGCAATGGATGCGGCAGGCGCTGCCCGATGTCCCCGAATGGACCGCGTGGCAGCAGAAAACCGGCGAGCTGCCGCCTGATTTCGACGCGCTGCCGCGCTCGAATCTCCTGCCCGATCCGCTGCGCTTTGCCGACGGGCGCCCCGTGCGCACCGATGCGGACTGGGAGGCGCGCCGGGCGGAGATCCGCGGGCTTTTCGAAAAATATGTGACCGGCACGTTTCCGCCCAAGCCGTCCATTTCCGGCATCGTGCTGCTCGATGAGACGCGCGCCGACGGCTGCACCACGCGCAACGTCCGCGTCGAATTCGGGCCGCAGGGCAAAGGCAGCGTGCGTGTCCGGCTCGTGATTCCCGACGCCGCCGACGGGGAAAAACTCCCCGTGCTCATCAGCCCGAACCTCGCGGGCTGGGCGCGGATGCTCGTCCGGCGCGGCTACATCTCGGCGGGCTTCGCGGGCAACGACCGCATGGATGATGCCGCGGCGTTGCAGGAGCTTTACCCCGATTACGATTTCGCGACGCTGCCCCGCCGCGCCTGGCTGGCGCAGGTCGTGCTCGATTATCTCGAAACCGTGCCGCGGGCGGACATGGGCCGCGTGGCGATCTTCGGCTATTCGCGCGACGGCAAGATGGCGGCCATCGCCGCCGCGCTCGACCCGCGCATCGCGGCGCTCGTCGCCGGCAGCACGGGCGTCGGCGGGCTGCTGCCGTGGCGGCTCGCGGGCGAGCGGGGCGGCGGCGAGAGCATCGAGAGCACCACGCGCATGTTCCCCTCGTGGTTCTCGCCGCGCCTGCGCTTTTTCTCCGGACGCGAGGACCGCCTGCCCGTCGATGCGAATTTGTTGCTCGCGCTCATCGCGCCGCGCGCCGCGCTGAGCGAGTGGGGCCTGAACGACCAGGTCGCCAACGGCTGGGCCATCGAGCAGGCGCATGCGTCGGCGCAGGCGGTTTACGAGCGCCTCGGCCGGCCTGACCGGCTGGGCCTGCTGCACGTGCCCGGCTTCCACGGCAGCAACGACCCCGAGGCATGCATCGACTGGCTCGACCGGCAGTTCGGCCGCGCGCCGAAAAAATGGGTGAACGATTTTGTGTTTCCGTGGAATTTCGAAAAATGGCGCGCGCGCACGGGCGAAAAAATCGACCTCGAAAAATTCCCCGCCCACGACGCCGCGAAAGCGGGGCGGGATTTCGACGCCGCCGGGCTTCGCCGCTCCGTCGGGTGGATGCTCGGCGAGGCCCCGCCGCTGCTGCCCGAACCGCCGCCGCTCTTCCCGCCGCGTCGGGGCGGGCCGCCGCCCGGCCCGACCGTCGTCGCGCAGGGCCGCGAGGGAAACCCGGGCCAGCTCGCGCCCGACGTGCCCGCATGGGTCATCGCCGCCGGCGGGCAGGAATACGGCTGGCTCGAGCCCGAGAAAAACGCGGTTGCCTCGCGCCGCCTGCGCTTCGGCCTCGGTGTCACCGGGGACTTGTATTATCCGGCGGACACGCCCGCGGGGACGAAACTGCCCACGGTGATCTGGCTGCATGGTTTTCATCATCCGCTCGGCTACATGTGGGTTTACCGGCGCGACCTGCATCCGATCCTCGCGCTCGTGAAGGCGGGCTACGCCGTGCTCGCGTATGACCAATCCGGATACGGCATGCGCTGGACGGAGGCCGCGCCGTTCTATGACCGCCACCCGCGCTGGTCGCGCCTCGGCAAAATGGTCGAGGACGTGCGCAGCGCGGTGGACGCGCTCGAAAAGGACGAACTTGTGAATGCGAACGCCATTTCCGTTTTCGGCTACACGCTCGGCGGCACGGTCGGCCTCTACGCGGCGGCGCTCGACGCGCGCATCCACGGCGCCGTTTCGATCTGCGGCTTCACTCCCATGCGCGCCGACACGCCCGGCCGGGGCATGAGCGGCATGACGCGCTACAGCCACCAGCACGGCCTGCTGCCGCGACTCGGCCTGTTTGCGGGCGACGAGGCGCGCCTGCCTTACGACTACGAGGACCTGATCGCGCTCGCCGCGCCGCGCCCCGTGCTCATCGTGCAGCCGCTTCGGGACCGCGACGCCAGTCCCGCCGATGTGCGCGCGGCGGTTGACCGGGCGCGGCGCGCCTACGAAAAATCCGGCGCCGCCGCCAGGCTCGGCTTGCAGGAGCCCGACGATTACGGACGCCTGGCCGCCGCCACGCAAAACGCCGCCATCAAGTGGATGCGGGAAAATCTCTCCGACTGAACCACGCATAAGACCGTCCCGCCCGCTTCAGCATGAAAATGGCGAACCTCCCGCGCATCTTTGCCCGCGCCCTTGTCGCGCTCTCGTCGTTTTTCGTTTTCCGCGCCGCGCTCTTTTCCGCCGCCCCCGCCGCGACCGGCATTGAATATGCCAACGTCAACGGCGTCAGCCTGCGACTCGACGCCTGCGCCGCAAAGCCCGACGCCTCCGGCCGGCCGCGCCCCATCGCGATTCTCCTCTACGGCGGCGGCTGGATGCGCGGCAGCAAGAACTCCCCCGAAATCTCCCTCTGGGCCGATGTCCTCGAGCAGGCCAACTTTGCCTGGGTCGCCATCGACTACCGCCTCGCGCCCGCGCACCGCTGGCCCGCGTGCATCGACGATGTCCGCGCCGCCATCCGCTGGGTCAAGGCGCACGCCCGCGACTACAACGGCGACCCGGAGCGTGTCGTCCTCGTCGGCTACTCCGCCGGCGGGCACCTCGCGACCCTCGCCGCCGTCACCGGCGCGCAGGACGACGATACCCGCGTGCAGGCCGCCGTCGGCTGCGCGCCCGTCACCGATTTCGAGCAGGAGCTCCCCGCGCGCGGCGGCCTCAGCACCTCGCTCCAGAATCTTTTCGACCTCCCCGCGCAAAAAAATCCGCTCCCGCCCGCGACACTCGCGCTCCTGAGAAAAAACGCCCCGATCAACAACATCAGCCTCACGCGGCAATCGCCGCCGTTCCTCGTCATCCAGGGCGATGCCGACAAGACGGTCCCGCTCCAGCAATCGCTCAATTTCCAGTCGCGCCTTCGCGGCGCGGGCGCGACCTGCGACCTGCTCATCATCCCCGGCGGACAGCACCGCATCGGCGACTGGAAAAAATTCGCCCCGGACTGGCGCGGAGAGATGGCCGCGTGGCTCCGGGCGAACGTATCCGATAAACAACTACCGAACTACGCCAAGGCCTCCGGCTTTCCCGCGCCGTCCTTTCGGGAGCGGGACGCGCTTGCCGGGGCCGTCCCGCCGTCAAACGGCGCGACCCTCTGGTATCGCGCCCCCGCGAATTATTGGAACGAGGCGCTCCCCATCGGCAACGGCCGCCTCGGCGCGATGGTTTTCGGCGGCATCGAGGAGGAGCGCCTGCAACTCAACGACGACACCCTCTGGACCGGCGGGCCCCGCGACTACACCCACCCCGGGGCCGCCGCCATCCTGCCCGAACTCCGCCGCCTGCTCTTCGCCGGAAAACAAAAGGAGGCCGAAAAGCTCGCCATGGAAAAATTCATGAGCGTGCCGCTTCGCCAGAGCGAGTATCAACCCCTCGCCGACCTCGTCATCCGGCAGCCCGCGCTCAAAAACGAGCCTATCCGCGGCTACATTCGCGACCTCGACCTCGACACCGCGACCGCGGGCGTGCGCTACGGCGCGCCCGGCGGCGCCGCGCACGCGCGCACCGTGTTCGCCAGCCATCCCGACAAAGCCATCGTCCAGCGCCTCGCCGCGGACAGGCCCGGCGGCGTCACCTTCACCGCGCATCTCGCCGCCCCCCACGCCGCGAGCAACGCCGCCGTCATCGATCCCGCGACCATCCGCCTCACGGGACACGTCGGCGACGACGGCACGCGCTTCGCCGTGCAACTCCGCGTCGTCGCCAAAAACGGCAGGGTCACCGCCACGCCCGCCGGTCTCGCCGTCGAAAACGCCGACGAGGCCATGCTCATCGTCACCGCCGGCACCGGTTTCAAGAATTACAACGACGTCTCCGGCGATCCCGAGGCCGAAGCCGCGCGCAACAGCGACGCCCTCGCCGGAAAAACCTTCGACGCGCTCCTCGCCCGCCACGTCGCCGACCACCAGGCGCTCTTCCGCCGCGTGGCCATCGACCTCGGCCAAACGCCGGACGCCGCGGCCGCGCTCCCCACCGACGAACGCCTCGCTCGCATCCAGACCGCGCCCGACCCCGCCCTCATCGCGCTTGTTTACCAATACGGGCGCTACCTGCTCATCGCCAGCAGTCGCCCCGGCGACCAGCCCGCCAACCTGCAAGGCATCTGGAACGACCGCATCCATCCGCCCTGGGGCTCCAAATACACGGTGAACATCAACACCCAGATGAACTACTGGCCCGCCGGGCCCGCCAACCTCGCCGAGTGCGCCGAGCCGCTCTTCGCCATGCTCGACGACCTCGCCGTCACGGGCGCGCGCACCGCGGAAGTCCATTACGGCTCGCCCGGCTGGGTGCTGCACCACAACACCGACCTCTGGCGCGGCGCCGCCCCCATCAACAACTCGAACCACGGCATCTGGCCGGTCGGCGGCGCGTGGCTCGCCCGGCACCTCTGGGAGCATTACCTTTACACCGGCGACACCGCCTTCCTGCGCGCCCGCGCCTGGCCGCTCATGAAGGGCGCGTGCGAGTTTTTCCTGCAAAACCTTACTCCCGACCCGGAAACCGGGGCGCTCGTCAGCGGCCCGTCCAACTCGCCCGAGCACGGCGGCCTCGTCATGGGTCCCGCGATGGACCGCCAGATCATCCGCGCGCTTTTCGAGACCACCGCGCGGGCCGCTCGTATCCTGAAACAGGATACGGAGTTTGCGCGGACGCTCGACGACACGCGCGCCCGCATCGCGCCCGACCGCATCGGCAGGCACGGCCAGCTTCAGGAATGGCTGCAAGACCTCGACAACCCGAAGGACACGCACCGCCACGTCTCGCACCTCTGGGCCGTTTTCCCCGGCGATGAAATCACCCCGCGCACCCCCGCGCTCTTCAAGGCCGCGCAACAATCGCTGCGCCATCGCGGCGACGACGGCACCGGCTGGTCGCTCGGGTGGAAAATCGCCTTCTGGGCGCGCTTCCTCGACGGCGACCACGCGCACAAAATGATCCTCCAGCAACTCCGCCGCGTCGATCCCGCGGGCGAAAAATCCGGCGGCGGCGGCTCCTACGTCAACCTGTTCGACGCGCACCCGCCCTTCCAGATCGACGGCAATTTCGCGGCCACCGCCGGCATCACCGAGATGCTCCTGCAAAGCCACCTGCGCCCGGAAAACGCCGCGCCGGACGCCGCCGGCCATCTCATCCAGCTCCTGCCCGCGCTGCCCGCCGCGTGGCCCGACGGCTCCGTCACCGGCCTGCGCGCCCGGGGCGGCTTCGAGGTCTCGATGACTTGGCGCGGCGGCAAACTCGCCGCGGCGACGATCCGCTCGCTGCTGGGCAACCCGCTCCACGTCCGCCACGCCGGCCGCGCGCTGGATGTCCCCACCGCCAGGGATCAGCTCATCCGGCTCGACGGCGCGTTGCGGCAGTTGGAATGAGACCGCCGGCATCACGAACCGCGGCAGCCCCCTACATGCCTTCAAAACCATCTCAACAATGAATCTCCCGCTCGACAAAATCACCCGCGCGCTTCTTCTGTCGCTTTCCCTCGCCGCGCCCGCCCTCCTCTTCTCCGCGCCGGTGTATCCGGCGCGGGACGCCGCCTTCACCCAATCGCTCAACGGCGCATGGTCCTTCAAATACATCGCGGCGCTCGACGCGGGAGCCGACGCGGGTTTTTTCGCGCCGGAATTCGGCACCGCCGCATGGAAGTCAATCCGCGTGCCGGGCAACTGGGAGCTGCAAGGATTCGCCGAGCCGGGCTACGACCTGAATTTGAAAACCGGCCTCGGCCTCTACCGCCGCGCCTTTCGCGTCCCGTCTGACTGGCACGGGCGCGTCGTGTGCCTGCGTTTCGACGGCGTGGCCTACGGTTTCGAGGCGTGGGTCAACGGTGTGAAGGTCGGCGAGTCGCGGGCCGGCGCCTACACGCCCAATACCTTCGACATCACCTCCGCGCTGAGGCCCGGCCCGGATGCGGACAATGTGCTCGCGGTCAAAGTGACGACCAAGCCGCCCGGATGGGAGTTCGACGTCAACGACGACTGGTCGCTCTCCGGCATCTATCGCGACGTCACGCTTTTTTCCGTGCCATCGACGCACATTCAGGACCTGGCCACGAGCACGGCACTCGCCCCCGACGGCAGCGCCGAATTGCACATCACCGTGCGCGCATCGGACGCGTCCTCCGCCACCGCGCTTCACGCGCGCCTGCTCGCGCCCGATGGCGCGCTCGCCGCCGAGTCCGAACTGCCGCGCCAGCCCGGCGGCCTCAACGCCGCCACCGTGCGTGTGCCGCAGCCGCTCCTTTGGACGGCGGAAACGCCCTCGCTCTACCGCCTGCAAATCTCGCTCGCGCATGCTTCCGGCGGACGCCCGCTCCAGGTGATCGAGGAACGCATCGGCCTGCGCGAAATCTCGATCGTTGACGGCGTGCTGCTGCTCAACGGACGCCCCGTCAAACTGCGCGGCGCAAACCGGCACGATCTCAATCCCGACGCGGGCCGCGCCGTCACCGAGGCGCACATGCGGCGCGACCTCGAACTGATGAGGCAGGCCAACATCAATTTCGTGCGCACCTCGCACTATCCTTCGCATCCGCGCTTCATCGAACTCTGCGACGAACTCGGCTTCTACGTCATGTGCGAAGTTCCCATTGGCAAGGGCGAGCAGCACCTCGAAAAACCCGAATACCGCGACCGCATCCTCGCGCGCGTCGAGCCCGCCGTCACCCGCGACAAAAACCGTGCCTCCGTCATCATCTGGAGCATCGGCAACGAAAACCCGATCACGGAAATCGAGATGGACGCCGGGCGCCTCGCCAAGCAACTCGACCCGACGCGGCCCATCTGCATCCCGAAAATCGGCAGCTATTTTGGCAAAAATTACGAACGCATCCCGGAGTTTGTGGACATCTATGCCCCGCATTATCCAAGCACCGCCACCGTGCGCGAGTATGCGACCAGGCTGACCCGCCCGGTCATTTTCACCGAATACGCGCACGCCTTCGGCCTCGCGACCGACCGCATCCAGGAACAATGGGAAATCATGCAGGCCAGCCCGCGTCATGCCGGCGCCGCCATCTGGCATTTCATGGACCAGGGCATCCTCCGCCGCAGCGCCGAGGCCGTCGACCGCGACGCACCCACGAAGCACGTCTGGCTCGACCAGCATTTTTATTACGACACCCACGGCTACGACGGGGCGGACGGCATCGTGTATTCCGACCGCACGCCGCAGACCGACTACTGGCACGTGCGCAAAGTTTACGCCCCCGTGCAGATCGCGGAGCGCGCCCTCGCTGTGCAACCGGGAAAAAACACGCTCCTGCTCACGATCGAAAACCGTCACGATTTCCGCGCGCTCGCCGGCATGAAACTCGTCTGGTCGCTGCGCCGCAACGACCGCGAACTTGAGCGCGGCGCCATTCCGCTCCGCGCCCCGGCCCGGGAAAAAGAGCGCGTGCAACTTGCCTTGGACATTCCCGCCGATGCGACGGAAGACATCCTCGCGCTCGAAGCCCGTTGCCTCGACGAGGAGGGCCGCCAGATCAACGAACGCGTCATCCGGCTGGGTCTCCCGCATGCGGCCACAAACAACTGGCTCGCCCGCCTGCCGTCCGCATCCGCGCCGCTGGTCCGCGACGACGGCGGCACAATAACCGTCACGCACGCGCGCTGGACGCTCGAGGTCTCGCGCGCCACCGGCGAGCTCGGCATCCGCGACCGCTCCGGGCGCCCGCTCGTCTCCGGCGTCCTCCCGCATGTCGGACGCAAACCCACCATGGCGGAGCAAAACAGCGGCGCGAAGAACGGCCTCTGGCTCATTTCGACACTCGCGCGCAACGACGCTCCCGAGGTTGCCGTGACCCGGGACGGCGACGATGCGCGCCTCACCGTCTCGGGACGCTACCCGCGTCCGGATGACCCCGGCCAGTCCCTCACCGGCGGCTACACCGCGCGCATTGCGTCGAATGGCGTCATCACCATCGACTACGACTACGCCCCCGCCGGCGCCAAAGGCCTGCTCGCCGAAGCCGGGCTTTCGCTCGTGCTGCCGCCGGAGTTGACGGAATTCCGTTGGATTGGCGACGGCCCCTACGCCGGTTATCCCGGCAAGGACCGCCTCAACGAGTTCGGCCTCTTTCACCTCAGCCGCGAAGACCTGCGCTTCCAAGGCAACCGCCGCGCGACCGAACTCGCGCTGCTCACCGCGCCCGGCGGCGCGGGCGTGGCGCTTGCCACCGATGCATCCGACGTGGCCGTCGAGCGCGCGGGCGCGCAGACCCTTCTCAGCCACAACGCCGTCATCGGCGGCCTCGGCAACAAGTTCACGTCGCCCGAGAAAACGATAAAATTGGAAACGCTTTCCCGCATCAGCGGTCGCTTTTCGATACTGCCGCTCGACGCCGGGTGGCCCGCCGCGCTCAAGCGGTATTTCGGCGAGCCCGCCGCCGCGCGCGATGTGTTCCGTCCCTACTACCATAGCTACGACCAGTAACCCGCGATTCCCTCCGGCCCCGTCGCCCCGGCCATTTTGATTCAACGCCCATGAAAATCTCCGCCTGCCTCATCTGCCTCGCCGCGTTTCTGGCCGTCCTGCCCCGGCCCGCCGGCGCCGCCGCTCCCCATGTCATCCTTTCCGAGGATGCCGAAACCTACACGCTCGACAACGGTGTCGTCGCCGCGCGCGTTTCCAAGGTCACCGGCGACCTCGTCTCGTTGCGCTACAAAAACCTCGAACTGCTCGCCACCTCGCTCACGCCCGATTTCAAGCCCGCCGCACAGGGCGGCGCCCCCGCGGACAATCCCAACTGGCGCGCGCCGTCCATCACCGGCCACCAGCACGGCTACTGGTCGCACGACACGATGGGCGTCAAGGGCTCCGCGCCCGCGATCCCGAGCGTCACCATCGACCCGCGCGCCAACGGCGGCGAGCGCGGCGAGGTCTCCATCAAGGCCGTCGCCGCCAACGGGCGCAAGCTGGGCACCGGTCCGGGCACCAACCCGGCGGAGGGAAATTTTGCCAGCGACATCGAAATCCGCTACACGCTCGGGCGCGGCGACCCGGGGGTTTACACGTATTCGATTTTTGAACACAAACCCGGATACCCCCTCACCTCGCTCGGCGAGGCGCGCTACTGCGCCAAGCTCGCCGACTTTTTCGACTGGATGAGCGTCGATGCGCGCCGCGACCTCCACTTTCCGAAGGAGCTGCGCGCCGGCGACAAATACATCTACACCGCGCTCCAGTCCGCCAACCCCGCCTTCGGCTGGTCGAGCACCGCGAAAAAAGTCGGCCTCTTCTTCATCAACCCCTCGATGGAATACATGAGCGGCGGCCCCACCAAGGTCGAGCTCATGGGCCATCGCGACACCAACGAAGTCGCCGCCCCGTGCGTGCTGAATTACTGGCGCAGCAGCCACTACGGCGGGGCGCGGGTGGACGTGGACGCGGGCGAGCACTGGCAAAAAGTCGTCGGCCCCTTTTTCATTTACGCCAACTCCGGCGACACCCCGCAGGCGATCTACGCCGACGCCCGCGCGCGCGCCGACGCCGAGTCGGAACAATGGCCCTACGCGTGGGTGCGCGGCGTCGATTACCCGTCCGCCGCCGAACGCGCCACGGTGCAAGGCCGCCTCGTCTTGCGCGATGCCCCCGGCGCGGCGGCACCCCAAAGGGGCGGCGGCGCCGCTCCCTTCACGCGCCTGACCGTCGGCCTGACCGCGCCGGGCACCGAGTGGCAACGCGACGCGAAACACTACCAGTTCTGGGCCGCCGGCTCCCCCGACGGCACCTTCGCCATCCCCAACGTGCGCCCCGGCCGCTACACGCTGCGCGCCTTCGCCGACGGCGTGCTCGGCGAGTTCGCCCAAACCGGCGTCACTGTCGAGCCCGGCAAGCCCCTCGACCTTGGCGCGCTCATCTGGACGCCCGTCCGCCGCGGACGCCAGCTTTGGGACATCGGCATCCCCAACCGCAACGCCTCCGAGTTCTTCATGGCCGGCGAGCACGACGACCCCGAAATCTCGCTCCGCTACGCCACGCTGTTTCCGGGCGACATCCGCTACACCGTTGGTCAAAGTGACTTCAGCCGCGACTGGTTCTTCCAGCACGTCCCGCACAACGAGGACCCCGCCGCCAAGTCCGCGCCCTTCCGCGGCGTGCGCTCGCCCGGCCGCGCCGCGCCCCGCACCGTCGTCTTCGACCTGACCGCCGCGCCCAAAGGCCGCGCCACGCTGCGCCTCGCGATCTGCGGCACCGGCGTGAAAACCATCGAAATCTCCGTGAACGGCCGCGCCGCCGGCAGCATCGACGGGCTCGTCGGCGACGGCGTCATCACGCGCCACGGCACGCAAGGCATCTGGTATGAGCGCGAGTTCGCCTTCGACGCCGCGCTCCTGCGCGCCGGTGAAAACACCCTCGCGCTCACCATCCCCGCCGGCCCGGTCAACAACGGCGTCGTGTATGATTACCTGCGTCTCGAACTCGACGAAAACGCCGCCTCCATGCGCCCGGACATGTGACATGAAAAGACAGGCAACACTTCGGCGCGCGCAGGCAAAAATCACCCGCCGGCCTCCCTTCCAATCTCAACCATCCTCATGAAAAAACTCCGTCTCCTCACCCTCGTCCTCCTCCCGCTTTTTGCCATTCACGCCTCACCGCTCCGTGGTGAGGCCGCGCCTGTCACGCTCGCCGAGGACGCCGAGACCTACACGCTCGGCAACGGCATCGTCACCGCACGCGTGGCCAAGGCGTCCGGCGATCTCGTTTCGCTGCGCTACAATAATCTCGAAATGCTCGCGACTTTCCTGACGCCCGGCGGCGAGCCCGACCTCCAGCGCGACCCGCCCGGCGCGAACCCCAACGGGCTCAACCCGCGCATGACCGACCACCAATACGCTTTCTGGTCGCACGATGCGATGGGGCCGCGCGGCACCGCGCCCGCGATCGCGCGCGTCACCATTGATCCCCGCGCCAACGGCGGCGAGCGCGCCGAGGTCTCGATCAAGGGCGTCGCCGACGGACGCAAGATGGGCACCGGCCCCGGGGCGTCGCCCGACGGGCAGTTCGCCGCCGACGTGGAAATCCGCTACACGCTCGGGCGCGGCGAGCCGGGCGTTTATACGTATTCAATTTTTGAACACAGGCCGGAACAACCGCAGAGCGCAATCGGCGAGGCGCGCTTCTGCGCCAAGCTCGCCGCGTTTTTCGACTGGATGAGCGTCGATGCGAAGCGCGACCTGCATTACCCGAAGGAGCTGCGCGTCGGCGACAAATACATCTACACCGCGCTCCAGTCCGCCAACCCGGCCTTCGGCTGGTCGAGCACGGAAAAGAAGGTCGGCCTGTTTTTCATCAATCCCTCGATGGAATACATGAGCGGCGGTCCGACGAAGGTGGAGTTTCTCGGCCACCGCGACACCAACGCCGTCGCCGCCCCGTGCGTGCTGAATTACTGGCGCAGCAGCCACTACGGCGGGGCGCGGGTGGAGGTGGACGCAGGCGAGCGCTGGCAAAAAGTCGTCGGACCGTTTCTCATCTACGTGAATTCCGGCGCGAGCCCAAAGGCGATCTACGACGATGCGAAGGCGCGCGCCGTAGGCGAGGCTGGAAAATGGCCCTACGCGTGGGTGCGCGGTGTGGATTACCCGTCCGCCGCCGAGCGCTCCACGGTGCAAGGCCGCCTCGTCTTGCGCGATGACCCCGGAGCGGCGCCGTCCCAAAGGAGCGCGGGCATGGCAGACTGTCGGCCTTCGGCCTCGAAACCTGCCCGCGACATCGCGGACAAGAATGTCCGCGCCCCTGAAAGCGGCACATCCCTCCAGCCCATGACTGGCGCCGCCGCCGCTCCCTTCACGCGCCTGACCATCGGCCTGACCGCGCCGGACACCGAGTGGCAGCGCGACGCGAAGCACTACCAGTTCTGGGCCACCGGAACCCCCGACGGCTCCTTTGCCATTCCCAACGTGCGCCCTGGCCGCTACACGCTGCGCGCGTTCGCCGACGGCGTGCTCGGCGAGTTTGTCCAAACCGGCGTCACCGTCGAACCCGGCAAGCCCCTCGACCTCGGCGCGCTCACCTGGACGCCCGTCCGCCGCGGACGCCAGCTCTGGGACATCGGCATCCCGAATCGCAACGCCTCCGAGTTCTTCATGGCCGACAAGCACGACGACCCCGAAATCTCGCTGCGTTACGCCGCGCTGTTTCCAAACGACATCCGCTACACCATCGGTCAAAGTGACTTCAGCCG
Source organism: Termitidicoccus mucosus (assembly GCF_038725785.1). Taxonomy (GTDB): domain Bacteria; phylum Verrucomicrobiota; class Verrucomicrobiia; order Opitutales; family Opitutaceae; genus Termitidicoccus; species Termitidicoccus mucosus. The sequence goes on along the minus strand of NZ_CP109796.1, from coordinate 4,904,477 downwards.
CGACTGGTTCTTCCAGCACGTCCCGCACAACGAGGACCCCGCCGCCAAGTCGTCGCCGTTTCGCGGCGCGACCGCGCCGGGCCGGGCGACGCCGTATGCGATCGCGTTCGACCTGCCCGCCGCGCCCAAAGGCCGCGCCACGCTGCGTCTCGCGATCTGCGGCACCGGCGCAAAAACCATCGAGGTCGCGGTGAACGGGCGGCCCGCCGGAAAAATCGACGGGCTCGCCGGCGACGGCACGATCACGCGCCACGGCACGCAAGGCATCTGGTATGAGCGCGAGCTCGCCTTCGACGCCGCGCTGATGCGCGCGGGGGAAAACACCCTGGTGCTCACCGTGCCCGCCGGCCCGGTCAACAACGGCGTCATGTATGATTACCTGCGCCTCGAACTCGACGAGTCCGCAACGCGCACGCTTTTTATTGCCGGCGATTCCACCGCCGCCAATGGAAACATCAACGCCATCGGCTGGGGAAAAATAGCCGGCGAGTATTTCGACCCGGCGAAAATCGAGGTGGTCAACCTCGCCCGCGGCGGGCGCAGCAGCCGCACCTTTATCACCGAGGGCCACTGGGACCGCCTGCTCGAGGCGGTGAAGCCAGGCGACGTCGTGCTGATCCAGTTCGGCCACAACGACGGCTCGCCGGTCAACGACGGGAGCCGCGCCCGCGGCTCGCTGCCGGGGCTCGGCGAGGAGACCCAGGAAATCGACAACAAGATGACGAAGAAGCACGAGGTCGTGCACACGTTCGGCTGGTATCTGCGCAAGATGGTCGCCGACGCGCGCGCGAAAGGCGCGTGGCCTGCTCTCCTTACCCTCACCGTGCGCAATTATTGGAAGGACGGCCGCGTCGAGCGCGGCTCGGGCCGCTATGACGAGTGGATCCGCCAGGTCGCGGAGTCGGAAAAAGTCCCGCTCGTCGATCACACGAGGCTCATCGCCGATCGCTACGAACAGCTCGGCCACGCGGAAGTGAACGCGTTTTTCCCTCGCGACCACGTGCACACCAGCGCCGACGGCGCGCGGCTCAACGCCTTTCTCGCCGTCAGCGGCCTCAAGGGCCTGCGCGAGCAGTGGCTCGTCGTCGCGCTTTCGCACGCGGGCCGTCAGGTGCCGGTCGCGGAGCCGTCGGCGGTCTTCGTGCCGCCGCAGCCGCCCCCGCCGGGCGTCGATCGCGATGAGCGCGAGGTTTTCGGCAAATGGCTCAATCTCCCCGCCCCCGCCGATCCCGCGCTGCCGACGATCTGGCTCATCGGCGACTCGACCGTGCGCAACGGCCGCGGCACCGGTTACAACAAGGAATTCGGCTGGGGCGATCCCTTCGCGGCTTATTTCTACACGGCCAAGGTCAACGTGGTGAACCGCGCCGTCGGCGGCACGGGCGCGCGCACGTTTCGCGCGCAGTGGGAGCGCATCCTGCCGCAGGTCAAGCCGGGCGACGTCGTCATCATGCAATTCGGCCACAACGACAACGGCGCGCGCGGCGCGTTGCGCGGCACCGGCGGCGAGACGGAGGAGCGCGAAAACGCCGCGACGAAACAGCCCGAGACCGTGCACACCTTCGGCTGGTATTTGCGGCAGTATATCGCGGAGGCGCGCGCCAGAGACGCGCGCTTCGTCGTGTGCTCGCTCGTGCCGCGCAACCGCTGGAGCGACGGCAAGGTCGGCCGGGCCGGTGACAGCCACGGCGGCTGGGCGCGCGCCATCGCCGCGGAGACCGGGACGCCCTTTGTCGATCTCAACACGCTCATCGCCGATTATTACGACTCGATTGGCGAGGAGCAAACCGCCGCGCTCTTCGCGGACAAAACCACGCACACCAACTGGGCCGGCGCGGTGATCAACGCAAAAATCGCGGCCGGCGCCCTGCACGCCCTGCCGGACAACCCGGTCGCCGATTTCATGCGCCCGGGGATGTAGTTTTTTCCATGATAATTGGACTGATGGAGGGCCGGACTCCTGCGAGGCCGTCGCGATCATATGCGACGTTCTCCGGCGCCGGTCTCGCAGGAGCCCGGCCCTCCAAAAACAGGAGATGCTAAAGCCCAAAAATGGTTCGGAATTGGTATAAGAGAACGAAAACGATGCAACCAAAGCCGCCCGCCGAATTGATTCCCATGAAAAATCCATCCGCCCCGCCTGGCATCATCACGCGCCGCTCCCTGCTCAAAGGCGTCGCGGCCGGCGTGGGCGCGGCGATGCTGTCGCCGCTGTTTCGCAATCGCATCCTGGCCGCGCCGGCTTGGCCGGAGGGACCCTCCATCGAAACGACCTGCGGAAAGGTGCGCGGCTATATCGACGAGGGCATCCACGTCTTCAAGGGCATTCCCTACGGCGCCGACACCGCGCCGCGCCGCTTCATGGCGCCGACGCCGCCCGAGCCGTGGACCGGCGTGCGCGAGGCGCTGCGTTTCGGCCCGCGCGCCCCGCAGCCGGGCCGCGCGCAATCCTCCGCCTCCGGCGGGGCGTCGCCCGATCCGGTCAGCGAGGATTGCCTTTATCTGAACGTCTGGACTCCCGGCTTCGAGTCGCGCGCGAAGCGGCCGGTGATGGTTTACATCCACGGCGGCGGCTATAATTCGCTTTCGGCCAACGACCCGCTCTACGACGGCGTGCGGCTTTGTCATCGCGGCGATGTCGTGGTGGTCACGCTCAACCACCGGCTCAATGCGTTTGGTTATCTTTATCTCGCGGAACTGGGCGGGGCGGAGTTCGCCGATTCCGGCAACGCCGGCCAGCTCGACCTGATCCTCGCGCTCGAATGGGTGCGCGACAACATCGCGGCGTTCGGCGGCGATCCGGGCTGCGTGCTCATTTTCGGCGAGTCGGGCGGCGGCGCGAAAAACGCCTGCCTCATGGGCATGCCGCGCGCGATGGGCCTGTTTCACCGCGCCGCGTCGTCCAGCGGGGAAACCGTCACGGCGTCGCGTCCCGAAACGGCCACGCGCCGCGCCGAGGCCGTGCTCAAGGCGCTGGGCCTGGATCGCGGCCGCGTGGCCGCGCTCAAGACCTTGCCGATGCGCGACCTCATCGAGGCCGGCCGCGCCGCCGGCTACCACGGCCCCGTGCTCGATGGCGGCGCGCTGCCGCGCCATCCGTTTCATCCCGACGCGCCGGCATTTTCCGCGCACATTCCCTTCATGGTCGGCACCAACAAGGACGAATCGCGCCTGCTCATCGGACGCGGAAATCCCGCGATGTTCGACCTGACTTGGGAAACCTTGAAGCCGAACCTCGCGAGCTACTCCGAGAAAATGGGCTCGCTCGACCTCGACGACGTCATCGCGATGTATCGGCGCGTGCATCCGGAGTTTTCCGCGAGCGATGTCTTTTTCGCCGCGACCACCGATTCGCGCGACTGGCGCCCGGCGCTGGTGGAAATCGAACGCCGCGCCGCGCTGCCCGCCGGCGCCGCGCCGACCTATTCCTACGAGTTGCACTGGGGCTCGCCGGTCACGCCGCGCATGAAGGCGCACCACGCGCTCGACCTGCCGCTGCTGATGGACAACGTCACGCTTTCCAGCCGGCTGACCGGCACCGGCCCCGACGCCTACGAGATGGCGGCGATAATCAGCGAGACCTACATCGCCTTTGCGCGCACCGGGAAGCCCGACAACCCGAAAATTCCCGCGTGGCCGCCCTACGATTTGCAACGGCGGGCCACGATGGCCTTCGATCTGAAGCCGCGCGTGATCGACGATCCGCGCAGCGAGGCGCGCAAGCTCTTCTCGCAAGTCCCGTATGAAAATCCCGGCACATGACCGCCCTGGCTTTCATGGCAATCATGACAAAACACACGCCCTCCGCTGAAATCCGCCCCCGGGAAAAAGTAACCTATTGGGTTACACTCTTTCTGTCCGTCGCGGCGGCGCTTCACGGCCGGCCGCCGGAACAGCCGCAGCCGCCGCTGCGCTTCGATTTCGGCGCGGGCGCCGTGGCGCCGGGTTTCGCGCCGGTGCGCGCGGACACGTTCTATTCCGCCGCGCGGGGTTATGGTTTCGAGCCCGGCGCAGTTCTCCGCGAGGTCGATCGCGGCGGGGATGAATTGCGCGGTGATTTTGTGACCGCGGGCGACGGGGGCGCGCCGTTCAAGTTTTCCGTTGCCGTCCCGGAGGGAAATTACCGCGTGACCGTGACGCTCGGCGATGCCGCGGGCGAATCGCTGACGACGGTCAAGGCCGAGACGGGACGCCTCATGCTGGAACGCGTCGCCACCGCAAGCGGACGTTTCGAGACCCGCGCGTTTCTGGTCAACACGCGCAACGCGCGCCTCTCGCCCGGCAACCAGCTCAAGCTCGACGTGCGCGAATGGGACGCGGCCAAGAACCAGACGGTCACCGCCACATGGGACGACAAGCTCACGCTGCAATTCAGCGATGCGCGACCGTGCGTGTGCGCCGTCGAGATCGAACCCGTGGCCGACGCGGTCACGGTGTTTCTCATCGGGGACTCCACCGTCACCGACCAAGGCAGCGAGCCTTTCGGCACCTGGGGCCAGCAACTGCCGCGCTGGTTTGCGCCGCCCGTCGTCATTGCCAACCACGCCGAGTCGGGCCAGACGCTGAAGGCGTTTCGTTTTCAGCGCCGCTGGGACAAGGTCATGAGCCTGATGAGGCCCGGCGATTATGTGTTCATGCAATTCGGCCACAACGACCTCAACCAGCGCGGGCACGACGCGATGTGGCCGGTCGAGGACAAGGCGGGCGATTGGGTGAACACGCATGCGGATGCGTACACCGATTACAAATGGCTGCTCGCCGCCTATGCCGCCGAGGTGAGGCGCCGCGGCGGCACGCCCGTGATCGTCTCGCCCATGACGAAGATCGACCGGCGTAATGGATTTTTGAATACACCGGGCCTGGGCAATTATCCCGCGGCCGCCCGGGAAGCCGCGCGGCTAGCCGATGCCGCCTTCATCGACCTCAATGCGATGAGCGCGGAAATCGTGCGCACCCTCGGTGAAAAAGCCGCGCCGCTCGCCTATGTGGACGGGTTGCACACCAACACCTACGGCGGCTACCTTTTCTCGCGCTGCATCGTGGAGGGCGTCCGCCGCGCCCTTCCCGAACTCGCGCGCCATATCGCGGCGGATGCGGGCGCGTTCGATCCCGCGCACCCGAGCCCTTTGCCGGACGGCTTCAAGATTCCGCCCGACCCGCGGGTCGAGCTGCCGCGCCCGCCGGGTTTTCCGCCGCGCCCGGCTTCCTGAAATCAAGAGACCTCTGATAAATAGAAACCACTCTTTTGTTGGAGGGCCGGGCTCCCACGAGGGTGAGTCTTGTTCGGAAATGGCATCGTGCCATTTTTGATTACGAACGGTATGATAATCACCTCGGAAAAATTCACATTGCACCCTTGGCCGGGATTTTCATCGTGCCCCTCATGAATGCGCAAACACCGCCGGCCCTGCCAAACCAGGATCAGGAGCATCTGAGACTCTTGGTTATCTTTCATTATGTTGTCGCCGGGATACTGGCGCTTTTTTCATTTTTCCCGCTCATTTACGTGGGGCTTGGCGCCATGGCGATCGTGAGCCCGGAGGCACTGGGCGGCGGTGCGCAGCCCCCGCCGGAATGGTTTGGCTGGTTCTTTATACTCCTTGGCTCCGGGTTTGCGTTTTTTGGCTGGGCCATGGCGGCCTGCGCGTTCATATCCGGGCGCAGCATGGCGAAGCGCCGCGGGCGCATGTTCAGTTTTGTGGTGGCTGCAATCCTGTGCCTCTTCATGCCTTTCGGCACCGTGCTGGGCACCTTCACGATCATCGTGCTGAACAGGCAGTCCGTGCGGCAATTATACGAGGCGGAACCCGCCGGACCACACGCGGCTTAATATCATTCCCCAATGAAAATCACACTTATGGGGGCCGAGCTCCCGCGAGGCCGTCGCGGAAAAACAGGGCGGTTAACCGCGACGGCCTCGCGGGAGCTCGGCCCCCATAAGTGTGAATCTCGTTCGGAAATGGTATAATGCCGTTGCTTACGATCTGCTCCGGTTTGTCTCGGAGGACAATAATTCCCCGTCGCGCCAAGGCGCATCAATCGTTCAGTATCTTTTTGGAATAATCAATCACGAATATCTCCAAGAATGATTCTGCCTCGTCCCGACTGCTTCCCTTTTTGATAAGATCCTCCACGAGTTTTTTATATTCATCGGTTTGCCTGAACAATTCGAATTGTTTCTTTTTGAAGAACCAGTATGCCTCGCCAGGCAAACGTCGCTCCTTTACGTATTTCCCTTTGTCGATTTCCAATAATATATAGTTCTCAAAAGTGGATGCGTAACCCATATGGACGTAATTGATTATTTTTCCATGCGGTAAAACCAGCAGACCCGAAAACCAATCCGCCCGCCGGTCTTTTTCCTTCTTGATAATCTTATCAATCACGCTTTCCCATATCAGTTCATGAGTTTCCTTGTCGGAACCTTTTGGTATTCGCACATCCTTGATGAACAGACATCCATCCCTTATTTCAAATGTGGCGACATATCCACGCCACAATGAAGTTATTTGCATCCTTGTCTCGGGCACTTTTATATCAGAATTTTTTTCAAGAAACTCGTTGAGCGGATTCGTGTGGAGAAAGTATTCTTTTCCTTCGTATATTAATATATCGGACCTTTGGGCGGTGGCAAAGACGGTTGCGGTCATGCTTAAGGCCGCGAAAAAAACACATGCGGCCCATCCGATTAATCGCGTGATTGTCATGATATTGTATATTAAATGGTTATGACTTTTTTATGGAATGAAGTTAGGAAAGATTGAATATGGGACAAGTCGAAAAGTGCGCCATTCTGACAGTCCTCCGCCAATCGCCTTCGCATCCCCCGGCCTCGCGTGTTTGCTGGGCGCAAACAACGCGCGCCCCGCGCGCGCCGCCTCCCCATGAAACTCGTATCCAAAATTAAACTACAAAGCCTGCTTCCCGCGCTCGCGCTGCTCCTCCCGCTTCATGCCGCGCCATCCGCCGCCGACCCGCTCGCGGAAGGCTTCGCCAACCCGCCCGGGTCGGCCCGGCCGCGCACATGGTGGCACTGGACGCGGAGCAACATCACCAAGGAGGGCATCACCAAGGACCTCGAATGGATGAAACGCGCCGGGCTCGGCGGGTTCATGCTCGCCGATGTGAACTCCGGCGCGGGCCAGGAGACCGATCCGCAAATCAAGTTCGGCACGCCCGAATGGTATGACGCCGTGCGCCACGCCGCCGCCGAGGCCGACCGGCTCGGCCTCGAAATGGGCATCTTCAGCTCGCCCGGCTGGAGCGAGACCGGCGGCCCGTGGGTGAAACCCGAACAGGCAATGAAAAAACTCGTGTGGAGCGAGCTCGTCATTGACGCGACCGACGCCGCCGGCGCGCCTGGCGGCATGAAAAAAATCTCCGTCCACCTGCCGCAGCCGCCCTCGGAAAACGGCCAGATCCGCAACACCCGCTCCGGCTACTACAACGGCCCGTCGAAAGACCCGACGTTTTACGCCGACAGCGCCGTGGTGGCCTACCGGATGCCGGAGGGCGAGAAAGACACCCCGCCCGCCCGCCCGTCCGTCACGACCAACCACGGCCCGGTGGACGGCGCGGCGCTGCTCGACGACGACCTGAACTCGACGCTCGCCATCGATGCGCCCAAGGACGGCGGCCCGGCCTGGGTGCAGTATGAGTTTCCCGGAAAATTCGCGGCCCGCGCCATCACGCTCGGCGGGCGCGGCGGCAGCGCCAACGGCATCCCGGTGGGGCGCGTACTCGCGGGCGACGACGGCGTGAATTTTCGCACGCTCGTCACGCTGCCCGGCACGCAACTCTACCGGCAGGGCATGGTGCGCACCTACGTGTTCGAGCCGGTCGAGGCGAAATTTTTCCGCATCGAAATGACCGGCGCGCCCATCGGCCCCGCCGCCACGATGAGCCAGCAGCCGAGCCCGCCCGCCGAACGCTACGTGCTCAGCGAGGCCGTGCTGCACGGCGGCGCGCGCGTGCACCGCTGGGAGGAAAAGGCGGGGTTCAGCTTCCTGTTCGAATACGACACGGTCGCGACGCCCGCCGTGCCCGCGTCCGACACCGTGGCGCGGCGCGAGGTCATCGACCTCACCTCGAAAATGAAACCCGACGGCACTCTCGACTGGGATGCGCCGCCCGGCAAATGGTGCATCCTGCGCCTCGGCTATTCGCTCACCGGCGCGAAGAACCGCCCGGCCACGCCCGAGGGCTCCGGGTTCGAGGCCGACAAGCTCAGCCGCCGCCACATGGAGGCGTATTACCACGGCTATTTCGACCCGTTGAAAAAGGCGCTCGGCCCGCTCTACGGAAAATCGCTCCGCTACGTGATGATGGACAGCTGGGAGGCGGGCACGAACAACTGGAGCGACGACATGCTCAAGGAGTTTCGCGCGCGCCGCGGCTACGAGCCCGCGCCGTTCCTGCCCGCGCTGACCGGGCGCGTCGTCGAGAGCGCCGGGGCGAGCGACCGTTTCCTGTGGGATTTCCGCCGCACGCTGGCCGACCTGTGGGCCGAAAACCACTACGGCACCATGGCGGACTTGCTGCGCCGCGACGGCATCGGCATCTACGCCGAGGCGGCGGGCGTGTCGCTCGAAATGCCCGAGGACACGCTGCTCAACAAAAGCAAGGTCGAGATTCCCGCCGGCGAATTCTGGGTGCGCGACCTGCATCCGCGCCTGATGTATTTGCAGGACGTGCGCGGCGCGGCGTCGGCCTCGCACGCGTATGGGAAGCGGCTCGTCGCGGCGGAGTCGTTCACCGGCGGCGGCTACGAATCGCCCTACACGCTGAAAAAAGTCGGCGACTACTGGCTGGCCCAGGGTGTCAACCGCATCGTGTTTCACACCTCGGCGCACCAGCCGCTCGACACCCGGCCCGGCAACACCATGGTCGGCACGCATCTCCACCGCAACATCACCTGGGCCGGGCTGGCCGCGCCCTACATGGCCTACGTCGCGCGCAGCAGCCACCTGTTGCAACAGGGCCTCTTCGTCGCCGACATCGCCTACCTGCTCGACGAGGGCGCGCCCTCCACGCCGCCGATCTGGGCCGACGGCACGCGCCCGACTCCGCCGGAGGGATATGATTACGATTTCATCAACGCCGACGTGCTGCTCAACCGCATGTCGGTCGCCGGCGACGGACGCCTCATGCTGCCCGACGGCATGAGCTACCGCGTGCTGGTGCTGCCCGGGACGGACGAGATGCGCCCGGAGTTGTTGAAAAAAATCGACGCGCTCGTGCGCGGCGGGGCGATCGTGGTCGGGCAAAAACCCCGGCGCTCGCCGAGCCTCGCCGGGTTTCCCGCATGCGACGACGAGGTGCGCGCCCTCGCCGCCGGCATCTGGGGCGACCTCGACGGCGTGAGCCGCACCATCCGGCGCGTCGGCAAGGGCACCGTCATCTGGGGCTGGCCGATGGACCGCGTGATGGCGATGCAGAAGATCGCAAAGGATTTCGAGCACGGCGGCGACCTCGACACCGAACTCGCCTGGCTGCACCGCCGCGACGAGGCGACCGGCACGGATATCTATTACGTGGCCAACCTCATCGACACGCCGCAGGACATCCGCGCGCGCTTCCGCGTGAGCGGGCGCGAGGCGGAGCTCTGGCACGCCGACGACGGCTCGATCGCCGCCGCGAGTTTCGAGCAAAACGCCGACGGCCTGCGCACCACCGTGCCCCTCCGCCTCGCCGTGCGCGAGGCCGTGTTTGTCGTCTTCAGAAAACCGTCCGCGGAAAAAGTCCGCGCCGTGCCCGCGGCGCCGGAGCCCGTGAAACTCGCCACGCTCGACCGCCAGCCGTGGGATGTGGCCTTCCCGACCGGCCTCGGCGCCCCGGCGCGGGCGCGGTTTGAAAAACTCGCACCGTGGGGAGCGCATGCGGATGCCGGCGTGAAGTATTTTTCAGGCACGGCGACTTACGCGCATGTCTTTCAGGCCGGCCATGCGTGGCTGGCGGACGGCGCACGCATCGTGCTGGACCTCGGCGGCGTCGGCGACATCGCGGAAGTTTCGCTCAATGGCAAGCCGCTCGGCATCCTGTGGAAACCGCCGTATCGCATTGACATCACCGGCGCGCTGCAAGACGGCGACAATCATCTGGAAATCAAGGTCACCAACCAGTGGACCAATCGCTTGGTCGGCGACATGGCGCTGCCGGACGGCGAAAAAATCCTGTCCAGTCCCGTGCGTCCCGGCCCGCGCGGCGCGGCGGCCCCGGCGCTTCCCGAATCCGGCCTGCTCGGTCCCGTGACGCTTTGGCGCGCGCCAGTGCATCCGGAATGATGTCAGCGCGCTTCGCGCCGCCCAAAGAGACGGCAGGCAGGGATGCCTGCGCTACGGCGCGCGGCCGCGCCGGACCGAGGACCGCAGGCCAACGCTATTTCGCATTCCGGCTCACTCCCCGCGCCCGGCCGTCCGGCAAAACAACCTTTCACTTCCCCGCGGACGCTGTTGTGCTGGCGGATCAAACCGCCCGCCATGCCATCGCCCGCCAGACAACGCCTCGATGAACTCCTCGTCGCCCGCGGCCTCGCCGAATCCCGTTCGCAGGCCAAGGCGCTCATCATGGCCGGCCGCGTGCTGCACGGCACCACGCGGCTCGACAAACCCGGCAGGGAAGTGCCCGCCGACATCGAGCTCATGCTGGAGCAGCCGCCGCGTTTCGTCAGCCGCGGCGGGGAGAAGCTCGCGGGGTTCATGGAAAAATTCCCGCTCGATCTCAACGGCGCCCACATCCTCGACGTGGGCGCCTCCACCGGAGGCTTCACCGACTGCTGCCTGCAAGCCGGCGCGGCATCTGCCGTGTGCGTGGATGTCGGCCGCGCGCAACTCCACGCGCGGCTCCGCGCCGACCCGCGCGTCACCAACCTCGAAAAAATCAACGCCCGCCTGCTGCGCCCAGGCGACCTGCCGCGCGCGGAATTCGACGCCATCGTGATGGACCTGTCATTCATCTCGCTCAAATCCGTGCTGCCCGCCGTGTGGCCGTTCTTGCGCGCGGGCGGCGCGCTCGTCGCGCTGGTGAAGCCGCAATTCGAGGCCGGCAAGGCCGAGGTGGACAAAGGCCGCGGCGTCATCCGGGACCGCGCCGTGCAGGATGCGGTGCTTGCGGACATCACCGCGTTCGCGCTCGCGGAGCTTCCCGGCGCGGCGCTCACCGGCTCGATGGACTCGCCCATCACCGGGGCGGACGGCAATCGCGAGTTTCTGCTGGGATTGAGGTCAGGGCCGAAATGAATCTGGCCGATGGAGGGCCGAGCTCCTGCGAGGCCGTTGCAGTTTGCGACAACGTTTCCCGGTTACGGCCTCGCAGGAGCTCGGCCCTCCATCGGAAACAAGGAGAAACTTGGATTTGTGGCTTAAACCGGCGGTGATGCCGGCGGCGCGGTGATTTTGCGCAGGAGATCGAGGATGGACGGGATGGCCTCGACCATCTCGTCGCGGCTGCTCTCGTAGAGGCCCAGCGGCCCGCCGAAGGGATCGGCGATCTCCACGGGAGCGCCATTGCCGATAAGCTCGCGAAAGAGATAAAGGTGTTTCGGCGGCGGATCGAAGTTGAGCTGGATCATCGCGCGATGCGACTCGGTCATGCAGAAGATGGCGAGGGCGCCATCGACCAGTTCGCGGGTGAGGGGTTGCGAGCGGAACTGGGCGTAGTCGATGCCGACTTTTTTCAGGGCAATGAGGGAGTTTTCCGAGATGGCTTCACCACGGTGCGCGGCGATGCCGGCGGAGACGACTTTGAGCGAGCGGAGGGGTTCGGGTTCGGCGCGGAGCGCATGCCGGAGCAGCGCCTCGGCCATCGGGCTGCGGCAAATGTTGGCAGTGCAAACGGTGAGGATGTGTCCGGGCATGAAGGCTGTGAGTCTTTTCCAATCGTTCTCGTTTTCTTGCTCGTTTTCGTTCTCGAAATGTTACGCAAGCAATAGAGAGAACGAGAACGGGCAAGAGAACGAGAACGATTTTGGGCAACGGGGCGGGCTCGGGCCTAGGGAATCTTTTTGAGGGCGAGGAGCGCGCGGTGGATGTCCCGGGCTCGCTGCAGGACGGCGTCGGCGGGCGGGGATTCGGCGGCGTCCGCGTCGGGCTGCGCGGCGGAGGCGCCGGGCGGGGCGGATTCCGTGCCGTCATTGCTGGTGTGGCCGGCGGGCGCGGGCGCTTCGGCGGGCTGGTTGGTGTAGTCGCGGATGAGCGCGGCTTCGTCGTAGCGGTTTTTTTCGGGCTGCCGGTTGAGGAGTTTTTCCGGCGGCGTGCCCGCGGCAAGCGCCGCGACGGCCCTGCGGTCGGCCTCGACGGAGGCGGACACGGCGATGTCAACCGCCAGGCCCGGAGTGGCCGGTCCGAGGGTAAGCCAGCCGGGGGCGGGAAGCGCGAAGGCGCGGAGCAGGCCGGCGGGCGTGCCGGCGTTGACCAGCAGGAGGCGGAGCGGCGCGGGATCATGCGCCGTTCGCCCGGCGAAACCGGCGACGCCGCCATCCCGCGGCGCGGCGGCGGCGCGCAGGTCGATGACGAGCGGCGCGGGCTGCGAAAGCGCGGCCTGGAGCGCGGCGCCGTCCGTATCGATATTATTGATACGAAGGTAACGGAGCCCCTCGCCGAGATCGGCGGCGGCGGAAAAGGACGGGACGGTTTCCGCGCGGAGTCGGGAGCCCGGCAGGGCGAAGAGCGAAAAAAGGCAGGCGCACGCGGTGAGAATGCGATGGAGATTGCGGTGGCGCATGACGGGAAGCAGTTGAGGAAACTCACCGCCGGGGATGCGGAAAGCACAAAATACCGGAAGCCACGAGAGCGGCAAAGAGGGCGCGCCTTTATGAGGAAATGGCATGGGCTATGAGATGTGCTTTCTGCCTCCGGAACCTCAGTCCTTCAGCCTTTTCAGCGCCCGCGCGCCGATGTCGCGGCGGTAGTATTTGATTTCGCAGGCGATTTGTTCGCAGGCGGCATAGGCGCGGTCGGCGGCTTCGCGGAGGCTCGGGGCGAGGGCGGTCACGCCGAGGACGCGGCCTCCGGCGGTGACGAGTTGCCCGGAGGCGTCGCGCGCGGTGCCGGCGTGGATGATTTGCACGCCGGGCGGGAGGCCGGCGGGAAGCTGGATGGGGATGTTTTTCGGGAATTTTTCCGGGTAGCCTTTCGAGGCGATGACGACGCAGATCGCGTGCCCGGGGCGGATGCGGACGGCGGGCGCGACCGCGCCGAGGCCGCCGCGGGCGGCGGCCCAGAGCAGCGCGAGCAGGTCGGTGTCGAGGCGCGGGAGCACCACCTGGGTCTCGGGGTCGCCGAAGCGGGTGTTGTATTCGAGGACCTGGGGGCCGTCCGGCGTGAGCATGATGCCGATGAACAGCGTGCCGCGAAAGTCGATGCCCTCGTCGGCGATGGCGTTGACGGAGGGGCGGACGATGTCGCGGTCGATGCGGGCGAGGAGTTCGGAGGTGACGATGTCGGCGGGCGAGTAGGTGCCCATGCCGCCGGTGTTGGGCCCGGTGTCGCCGTCGCCGATGCGCTTGTGATCCTGGGACGTGGGAAGCGTGAAATAATCGCGCCCGGAGACAATGACGAGAATCGAGGTTTCCTCGCCCGTGAGGCAGTCCTCGATGAGGATTTTCGATTTTCGATTTGGCTGACTGTCGCTGTCGCTCGAAACGATTTTCGATTGAGGGGCGGGCAGGAGCGTGTGGACGGCGGCCTCGGCCTCGGCATGCGTGGCGGCCACGACGACGCCCTTGCCGGCGGCGAGCCCGTCGGCCTTCACCACGATGGGGGCGGGGCGGGCGCGCAGGTAGGCGACGGCGGCGGCGGGGTCGTCGAAGGCGGCGGCGGGCGCGGTGGGGATTTTGTATTTCTGCAAAATCTCCTTGGTATAGATTTTCGAGGCTTCGAGGCGCGCGCCGTCGGCGCGGGGGCCGTAGGCGGGGATGCCGGCCGCGGCGAGGGCATCGACCAGCCCGAGCGAAAGCGGAACTTCGGGGCCGACCACGACGAAGTCGACGCGCTCGCGTTGCGCGAGGGCGACAAGGCCGGGGATGTCGTCGGCGGCGACGGGATGGCAGGCGACCTCGGCGGCGATGCCGGCGTTGCCGGGCGCGGCGATGACGCGCGGCGCGGACGGCGAGGCGAGGATGGTTTTGACGAGGGTGTGCTCGCGCCCGCCGGAACCGACGACGAGGATGTTTTTGGGGAGGGCGGAGGCAGTGGCTTGCGCGGTGGTCATGGGAAAAGGGGAAAAGACAATAGTAAGAAAGCAAGGTAGTAAGAAAGTAAGAAAGTCATTGCGGCCCGCGCGCGGCCTGCTTGGCTGCGGAGCCATATGTCGAAATGGCTTCTTGTTGACGGATTCAACCTGGCTTACCGGTGCTTTTTCGCAATTCCCGAACTGACGCGGGCGGACGGGTTTCCGACCAACGCGCTCCACGGCTGGGTCAAATCGCTCTGGCGGCTCGCCGACCAGGAGCACCCGTCGGGCACGCTGGTGTTTTTCGATCTCGGCGGGGCGCAGGACCGGCTGGCATTGCTTCCTGAATACAAGGCCCAGCGCGCGGAGATGCCCGAGGCGCTGGTGAAACAACTGCCCTACGTAAAATCGCTCACCCGGGCGATGGGGTTCGTCGGCGTGGAGCGTGACGGCGTGGAGTCGGACGACCTGCTCGCGGCGGAGGCGCGCCGGCTCGCGGACGCGGGCAACGAGGTGCTCATCGTGAGCGCGGACAAGGATTTCGCGCAAATGGTGGACACGCGCGTGAGGCTGCTCCTGCCGCCGCCGGCCGGCAACGCGAAGCTCGGCTGGCGCGTGCTCGACGAGGCGGGCGTGGTGGAAAAATTCGGCGTGCGCCCCGCGCAAATCGCGGATTATCTCGCGCTGGTCGGCGACGCGTCGGACAACATTCCCGGACTCGCGGGCGTGGGGCCGAAGACGGCGGTGAAGTGGCTAGAACAATGCGGCTCGCTGGAAGCCGTCATCGCGCGCGCGGACGAGTTGAAGCCGGAGCGGTTTCGCGAGCCGGTGCGCGCGCAGGCGGACGCGCTGCGGCGGAACCTGCGGCTGACGACGCTCAACCTGTCGCTGCCGCCGGTGAGCGATGCGGAGCGCAACGCGGCGGGCCGGGTGCGGCTGGAGGAACTGCTGGCGCTGCTGGAGGAACTGGAAATGCGCACGGCCCTGGCCGAAGCCCGGCAGCGGTATGAGCAGCGGGAGCTGTTCTGAGGCGGAGGCGCGACGGCGCGGCGGATTGCGTGGCACGGGCGACTCGCCCGTGTGACGATGCGCAGCATCGCCGGTTTTTCCAGACATCGGCGGCATGGAGCACCGCTGGCATGGGCGAGGTCGCCCATGCCACCCGACCCACACGGGCGGGACGCCCGTGCCACGCCGATCCCAAGCCGTGTCACACTTGGCCGATTTGCGTGTAATCCAGCACCGTGTGGCTGATGAAACCGGCCTCGATCGCGGCTCGGTCGGTCAGCGGGGAATCGGGCTGGGTGATGTCCTCGCCCGGTCGATAAATAAAATGATGGGCGCCATCCGCTCCGGCGGGCTGCGGCGCGAAGAGGCGGGTCACGAGCACGCGCGCGGGGACGGTGCGCCGGACCTCGCTGTATTCATGGCAGGGATACGGAAAGTTCAGGTTGTGCACGATGAACGAGCGCGGCGGCGTGGCGCGGACCAGCTCCGGGACGAGCACGGCGGCGCGGCGCGCGGTCGCGGCGAGGGTGACGGACGCGCCGGCGTCATCGGGACGGCCCTGGGCGCGGCGAAGTTGCTCGAAAACGTCCGGGGCGAGGTGTTGCGAGAGGGCGATGCCGGGCAGCCCGTGCGCGGCGCCTTCCCACGCGCCGCCGATGGTGCCGCTGGCGAGGATGAAGCCGAGGGAGGCATTGTAACCGATGTTGATGCCGCTGACGACGGCGTCGGGCGCGGCAGGCATGAGGTGCGCGAGGGCGATGTTGACGCAGTCGGCGGGGGTGCCGTCAACCGTCCACGCCGGGCAGCCGAAGTCGCGCCCGGCGCGCTCGGAGCGGACGGGGCGGTGGCGGGACTTGGCCGCGCCAATCCAGCTTTGCTCGTTCTTGGGGGCGACGACAAAGAGATCGTGCCCGGCGTCGCGGAGCGCGCCGATGAGGACATGGAGGAAGGCGCTGGCGATGCCGTCGTCGTTGGTGAGGAGGAGCTTCATTTTTGAGGAAGTATCAAGTGACAAGTATCAAGTGGAAAGTGGGCGCCTTCGGCGCCGGCAGCGCGCGCTTCGCGCGCCGCATTTTTCCCTGTTTTTTGTCACTTGTTACTTGATACCTGTCACTTTCTTCCCTCACGGGGTATTGAAGCGGACGTTGGTGATGCGCTTCCGGTTCATGTCATACATGAAAGTGAGGTAACGCGGGCCGCCGCTCTCGGGCATGTTGACTTTTTCCATGGTGAGGAGGCGCGCGCTTTCGGGCAGCGAGGTGTGCATGGCCTCGGCAAAAATATAACGGCTCTCGGCGGGGCCGCTGCCGCTGTAGCGGATGTTGTAATCGGAAAGCGGATACGGGGGCACGCCGTCGGGCAGGCCGGTGATGCGGCGGTCGGCGGCGTAGAACATGCGGGCAAGCTCGCGCTCCATCTCCTGCACCTGCGCCTCGGGGGGCGTCCAGGAATTTTCCACCCCGAAGGTGCCGGCGGGGATGATGACATGGGCGGCGCTTTTGCCGCGCGTGGGCGAGCCGCAGGCGGAGATAAACGCGAGCGCGGCGGCGGCGAGGAGAAAAGTCAGGAGCGGTTTCATGCGGAGTGATTTGGATTGGGCGCGCGGGGCGCGGGTTGCCAGAGAGTCAGAAAGCGGAGGGCGGAGCGAGGGAAATCAGGAGCGCGCGCCGGGCGGATTTTTCCGCTTTTGTCTCACGCAACAACGCCACGGGCGCAACGAAAATACCGGCGGCGCGACAGCGTGTATTTCCCTTTCCTAATTTCTAAATCCGGTTCGTCGCTATTTTCGATGTCTGAAAACAACAAAAAATTAACCGCAAAGAACGCAAAGAGCGCAGGAAACAATCCTGTTTTCCCATGAGTTCTTTGCGTTCTCTGCGGTTAAATAAGGAAACCAGCCATCGAAAATAGCGAGGAACCCTAAATCCTAATTTCTACTTTTTGACGTAGGCCAGAATCTCGGCGGGTGTCGTCGTGGCGGTGCCGAGCTTGCCGACGACCACGCCGGCGGCGGCGTTGGCGAACTCGGCGGCGGCGGGCAGCGGCGCGCCGGCGGCGAGCGCCAGCGTGAGCGAGGCCAGCGCGGTGTCGCCGGCGCCGGACACGTCGAAGACTTCGCGCGCGGCGGTGGGGATGACGCGGGTGATTTTTCCGCCGGAGGAAAGGAGCATGCCGTCCTCGCTCATGGTGATGACGAGGTTGCGGGTGCGGTAGAGTTTGTGCAGGCGGGCGCAGACTTCCTCCGCGGGAAACGGCGCGCCAGGCTCGGGCTCGATGCCGGCGAGTTGGAGCGCCTCCCTGCGGTTGGGGGTGATGAGGTCGAGGTCGCGGAAGGCGAGCTGGCGCTTGGGTTTGGGATCGAGCGTGATGAGCTTTCCGGCGGCGCGGCCGAGGCGGGTGACGATGCGGATGAGCTGGTCGGTGAGAAGGCCCTTCGCGTAGTCGGAAAGGATGACGGCGTCGTGCGAGCGGACGGCCTCGGCCAGAAGCGGGACGATTTTGCGCGGTTCGATGGCGTAGGCGGAGGGCGGCGATTCGCGGTCGAGGCGGCAGAGTTGCTGGCGCTGGACGACGATGCGCGTCTTGAGGATGGTGGAGCCGGTGCCGGGCGTGGGAATCGTCGCGATCGCGTGTTCGCCCAAAATGCGGGCGAGGCGCTGGCCGGCTTCGTCGTCCGCGAACAGGCCGGCGACGGTGCACCGCGCGCCGAGCGCGGCGATGTTAAGGGCCACGTTGGCGGCGCCGCCGGCGGTGTAGGTGTCGCGGGCGATGTCCACCACGGGCACCGGCGCCTCCGGCGAGATGCGGGTGGCGTCGCCCCACACATAGTGGTCGAGCATGACGTCGCCGATGACGAGGATGCGCAGGCCGGCGATCTTTTCGAGCAGTGACTTGGCGGCGGAGTGGGAAATCATGGGAATGCGGATTGCATTGAATGCGGAATGCGGATTGCGGAATTCGGAATGGGAAAACCTTTGGAGCGAGGCGGCGGCGCGGACGGATGATGGCGGAGTTTTGGAAAAACGGACGGCGGCTGGCGATGCCTTTTATTCCGCATTCCGCAATCCGAATTCCGCATTCATTCAATTTCCCATTCGTAGTGGAAATCGGAGAGCATTTTGGGACGCGTGGCGGTGACTTGGACGACGTCCTCGATGCGGCAGCCGCCCAGGCCGGGATAATACAGGCCCGGCTCGACGGTCACCACGGAGCCTTTTTTCAACACATAATCCACTGTGCTCACGCGCGGCGCCTCGTGCACGGCGAGGCCGAGGCCGTGCCCGGTGCCGTGGAAAAAGCCCGTCGCGCCCTTGGCGGTGCGTTTCGTCTCGTAGCCGCGGGCGGCGAAAACCGTGTTGACCGCGCCGTGCACGACCTGGCCGTTGACACCGGCGCGGATGGCCTTGAGCGCGGCGAGTTGCGCCTCGCGGACGGCGGCGACGAGCGCGCGCCGGGCGTCGCTGGCGCGGCCTTTCAGGAAGGTGCGCGTCATGTCGCCGTGGTAGCCGGTCTTTTGCACGCGCGGAAAAACGTCCACGACAATGAGCTCGCCGGCGCGCAGCGGGCCATGCCCGGCCTCGTGCGGGTCGCAAGCCTGGTCGCCGCCGGCGGCGATGGTGTCGAGGGAGAACGCGCCCGCCTCCAGGCAGGCGATTTCGATGGCGGTCTTGAGGCGCTCGGAGGTGAGCGGACGTCCGTCGAGAAAGAGTTTGCCCGCGCGGACGGTGGCGGCGCGCAAGGCGCGCTCCGCGGCGGCGATGCCGAGCGCGGCGGCGCGGTTGCCTTCGCGGAGGGCGGCGGCCTCGCGGGCGGTCTTGATTTCGCGTTCCGGGAAAAAGGGGCCGTTGGCGGGGTCGAGCCGGAGGCCGTGGAGCTGCGTGAGGCGCGCGTAAAGGCTGGCGGGGAAGTCCTCGGGCACGCGGAAATGCCGCACGCGGAATTCGGCGGCGATGACCGCGATGGTCTCGGCGGGCGAGAGGCGCCCGAGATGCGAGTATTTCCCGAACGCGGCATCGGCGTAGGGTTCGAGCGGGAGGACGACGTCGAAGTCGGAATCGCGCTTCACGCGGGCAAATTCGAGGGCGTTGACCACGGCGTATTTTTTGCCGCCGAGGGCGAAGGAAATGAACGCGTCGGGCACATGGACGCGTCCGAAATAAAGCTGGTCGGCGTTGTGCGCGGAGTCAGCGAAGAGAAGCAGGGCGGGCGCAGTGGATGCGGCGGAACGGGCGGAAGACATGGATGGAAGAAGGGATTGGGATTTTGATGCGCGGCTGTCGATTGCAGGAGCCTTCGCTTCGTTTAGCACACGGCGCGGCGGCGCCTGCAATCGAAAATCCCCAAATGGTTTGAATTTGTTCGCGCGGGCATTAGCCACAGATGGCATGAAAAACGCAAATCCGGTTTCATCGTTGTTGGGTGTGCTGCTGGCGCTGGCGTTCGCGGGAACGCTGGCCGGATGCGGCGGGGCCAAATCGGACGCGCAGGCGCGCAAACCGGTGTCGGAGTATTTTTCCATCAAGGTCGGCGGGCAGACGGTGCGGATGCAACTGGCGGTGCAACAACTGGAGATGGCGCGCGGGTTGATGGGGCGGCGCGATCTGGCGGAGGACCAGGGGATGATTTTCGTTTACCAGAAACCGGCCCGGATGGGGTTCTACATGCGCAACACGCCCACGCCGCTCGATATCGGCTACTTCACCGCCGACGGCGTGCTGCGCGAGATTTACCCGATGTATCCGCACGACGAGACGACGGTTTCGTCGCGGGGCAAGGACATGCAGTTTGCGCTGGAGATGAACCAAGGCTGGTTCGAGCGGCACGGCGTCCGGCCCGGCGCGCGGCTCGATCTCGACGCGCTCAAGGCCGCGATGAAGGCGCGGGGATTCTCACCGAAGGATTACGGATGGTGATTTTCCGCGCCGGCCGCGGCATCCCCGGCCTGGGTTGCCTGTTTGCGCGGGGGCGCCTCGCTTACGGAGAGAACCCGCCCGGCGGCTTTTTCAGAAACGCATCTGGAGGGCGGCGGAAAGCAAGTGGCCGCCGATGGAATCCATCCTGTATTCCGAGCCGCCGCCCTTGGGCCTGAAAGAGGTCTTGCCGGTGCCGACATATTTGTAGCCGAAGTCGAGGTGGAGATTGTCGGTGAGCCTGACGTCCATTCCGACGCTGCCGCCATAGGTGACGGCGGCCTCGTAGTGTTTTTTGCCGGGAAACGAGTCCAGGTCGGTATTGGTGTAGGTGAGACTGATCGCGGAAACGCCGAAGAGCGCTCCGGCGCGCAGCGCCACCGTTTCGCTGAAAGCGAAACGATAGTGATACTCGGCCACCACCGGGATGAAGTTGATCCGCTGCTCGATCTCGCCGGACGGGAGGTCCGAGGCCCTCACGTCATCCGCCGCATAGAAGTAGCCGGCGGTAAGCTGGAGCTTATGATGCCCCTTGAGCAATGCCCCGCCCGAAAAGGTGCCGCCGATGAAAGTCGAGTCGCCCTCGATGACGCGCCCGCCGCTTTGTTTCACCTTCAAACCGGACGAAAGCATGATGCCGGGACCCACCTCCCAAAAACCGATGACATCGCGGCCCGCGAGCGAGCCCGTCTGCCCTTGCACAAGAAGATTCGTCATGAGCATCCCGATGGCGACACCGAGGATGCGGCTGAAAGTATTAAGTTTCATGGAAAACTCGAGAGCCATGGCCATTATTTTGCATTTATCAAGATGTAATTCATATTTTTTTAATTCTATAATGTGATTATTAATAATTATTTACTTTTATAGGATACTCATCTAGCGGTTTTGCATCATTTTTGCCAAAAAACCTATCAGGCATCTGAAGGTTTTTAGGCCAGCCACTCAATTTAGCCACCATGAAACACGTTCGTCCATTGATTGCGGTCTGCCTGTTGCTAGCCGCGTTAATTGTTGCCTGGCGCTGGAATGCGCGGCACGCCGGCCACGCGTCCCATGCACGGGAGGAGACGGCTCAACCTGCCTCCGCCGCGCCGCATAAATCCGTGACGGCGGACGCGATGGAGCAATCCGCCGCCGCCGCAGGCGAGTCCGCCGAGGCGACCCCTACCGGTGGCGCTGTCTCCCCGTGGGAACTCACGGGAAAAGTGGCTGACGCCCCGGCTCCACATGGCACCACAACATCGGCGATGGAAATCGATCTTGCCGCTGCACACACCGCGCTGCCTGCCATCAACAAGGGAGATTTCATCGATTTCGACTTAGGCGGAGGAAAGCAGATGCGTGGCAAAGTAAACATGGTCGCCATCGATGACTCCTCTCGACATGTCGGCGGAACAATGACCGGCCATGAGCGCGCGGGATTTTTCCTCAGCCTTGATAATGGCGATCTGTCCGGTCTCATCACACTGCGCGGCGAAAAACTTGCCTACACTATCACCACGGGAGCCGATGGGCGGGGTTGGCTTCGGCAAGTCCCCATCGGGAAAGTGATGTGCGTGCAATTCCCCTTGATGCCGGGAGGTCAATCTTCCAAAGGCGCGGCTTCCGCTCCCATCGAGATTCCCCTGCGCAACAGCCGCGAGAACGCCAGCGGAGTGCTTTATTTGGATTTCGACGGGGAAACAGTGACTGATACCAACTGGAACAGTGAATTCAATGACGGCAATCCAATCGTCGCGCGATCATTCGCCCTTACCGCGGACGAAATTGTTCATATTTGGAACGTGGTCAGCGAGGATTTCAGGCCGTTCAATGTCAATGTGACCACGGATGTTGAGCGTTTCAATAGTGCCCCGAAAAACAAACGGATGCGCTGCATCTTTACGCCCGATCAGGCATGGATTGCGGATAGCGAGGGACTCGCGGGTGGATGGGCCTACCTCAACTCATTCTCCGCCAACAAGGATGAGCCGTGCTGGGCGTTCAACGATGCACCCTACACAAGTATGCCCGAAACGGCCTCCCATGAGCTTGGTCATACTTTCGGGCTTGGGCATGATGGCGGACCGGGCTCCGAAGAATACTACAGCGGCCATGCCGACAACTCTTGGGGCGCTATCATGGGCGCGGCATTTACGGCGAGAATCGTGCAATGGAGCAAAGGCGAATACGAGGGGGCGAATAATCACGAAGACGACATCGCCATCATTGGCGATGCGGACAACGGTGTCGGTTTCACCGCCGACGGCATCGGCGGAGGACGTTTCGACGCCACCACCATCCCCCTCACCAGCGGCAGCACGTTCAGCCAGTCCGCCGTCCTTCTGGGCGACACCGACGTCAACATGCACCGGCTCACGCTCCCCGGCGCCGCGGGCTCCTCCTATTACACCGTCGCCATCCACGCCAGGCCGGCGGCGGTGGCGGCGGACGCGAAACTTTCCTTCGAGGTGCAACCCTTCTTTTACGGCCTGCCCGCCATCGCGACCGCCGGCGACCCCGATTCGCCCGAGATGGACGCGCGCATCGAATCCCTGACACTGGAAGGCGGCTCCTCGTATTACCTGCAAGTCCGGGGCATCGGCTACGCCGGCTCCGGCTCGAGCGCAGCCTCCTCCGGCTTCACCGCCTACGGCAGCGCGGGCGAATACACGCTGGAGGGCACGTTCATCGCCTACACCAAGCCGGTGGAGCTCCAGCGGCTCCCCGTCGCCACGGACGGCGTGCGCGACTTCGATGTCACGCTGGCGGCCGTGGCGGATGGCTATCCAAAGGCGCAGATCACATGGGAAATGTCCCCCGACGGCGGGACGACCTGGATACTGCTGGGCAACGGGGAAATCCCCCCGCACGGCGGCACCTATGTGATTTCCGAGGACGGCGCCCGCCTCGTCATCTCCGGCCTCACCCCGGACATGAACGCCTACCAATATCGGTGCACCGCGACCAACGTCATCGACACGGTGAGTCATTCCGCGAGCAGCGTCACCACGCTCCGGGTCGTCGAATCCCTCGTGCCCAGCCCGGTCTCGCTGGCGCGCGACGGCACCGGCACCCTCTACGTCGCCGACGACAAACTGCACGCCATCCGCACCATCGCCCCCGCGGCCTCCGGGACCTTCCACGTCGGCTCCTATGCCGGCGAAACCGAGGCGCCCGGCCTCGCCAACGGCGCCGGCGGCGAGGCCCGTTTCAACAGCCCCAGCGGCATCGCCATCACTCCCGCGCGCGACCTCTACGTGGCCGACAGCGGCAATCATCAAATCCGCCTCGTCACCCACGCCGGCACCCTGGCCCCCTCGGTCACGACCTTCGCCGGCGCGTCCGCCTCCGGCCTCGCCGACGGCGACGCGGCCGCCACGGCGCGATTCACCAGTCCGGGCGACGTGGCGGTTGCCACCGGAACCGTCTATGTGGCCGACACCCTCAACCACGCGATCCGCGTGATCGCCGGCGGCACGGTGACCACCCTTTTCGGCGCCGACGGGGAAGCAGGCTGGGCCGACGGCGACGCGGCCGGCGCCCGGCTCAACCAACCCTCCGGCATCGTGGTGACCGACTCCGGCGAAATCTACGTGGCCGACACTGGCAACCACGTCATCCGCAAGATCGACAGCGGCACCCTGGCCACCATCGCCGGGCTGCCGGGCGAGGCGGCCTTCAGCGACGGCGCCGGCTTCGACGCCCATTTCAACCGGCCCATGGGACTCGCGTTCCGGAGCGGCACGCTCTACGTGGCCGATTGCGAAAATTCCGCCATCCGCACGGTCTTCACCAACAGCACGGGCAACTACGAGGCCGGCACCCTGGCGGGCGACCCGCTGGAACCCACGCGCGCCGACGGCACGGCGGCGCAGGCGCGCTTCAAGTATCCGCGGGACATCATCGCCGGGGTGGACGGCCACCTCTACGTGGCCGACACCGGCAATGCCGCCATTCGCAAAATCGAGCCCGACCATCAAAACCGGATCTCGACCCTCGAACTCAAGCAACAGCCGCCGCCCGAGCCTCCGCCGCCGCCAACGACCGGCGGCAATGGATCTGCGGAACAAAGCAGCACCGGCGGCGGCGCGCCCTCGCCGTGGCTTCTGCTCGCGTTTGCCGCGCTGGCCGGATTGCGCTTCGTCCGCCCGCGCCGTTGATACGCGGACGATGACGGAATACACGGCTTTTGATGGAAGGACGACCTCCGTGTCGTCTTCTGTGTGGTTTGCGTGGCACGGGCGTCCCGCCCGTGGGATTGGGTGGCATGAGCGACCCCGCCCCTGTTGATCGAGGCCTCGCGGCGCGGAGCGCCGTCGCATGGGCGGGACGCCCATGCCACCCGACCCGGACGGACGGGAGGCCGCCCCTCCAAAAGGATCTCATACAATTCCCAATGAAAATATCCTTTCGATGGAGGGCCGAGCTCCTGCGAGGCCGTCGCCGGAAAACGTTACGTCCGACCGCGACGGCCTCGCAGGAGCTCGGCCCTCCATTTGTCCAATTATCATTGTGAATGGGTATCAGCCGGAGGCTTACGCCCTTCGGCGCCGACGCGCCAATGTCGAAGAAAAACACCATGCAAACCGCCAAGCCCCGCGGTGAAGGCCGGGCCGGCGGTCAGGGGATGAGGAGTTCCATCCCAAGGTCGAGGGAGGCGGGATTTTTGAGGGCTTCGCGATTGGCCTCGTAGATTTCCGGCCAGCGCTCGACGGAGCCATAATAGTCCTTGGCCAGCTTGGAAAGGGTGTCGCCGGCGGCGACCTTGTGGGTGCGCACGGGAAGAACTGCGGGCGGGGGCGGCGCCGGGCGGGCGGGGGTGGAAAGCGGGCGGGCGGGGGCCGCGGGAGCCGGACCGGCGAGCTGGGCGGCGCGCGAGGCGAGGTTCTGGTAGCCCGCGGCGATATCCGCGATATAGCGGCGGGTTTGGTCGAGCTCGGACTGGGTGGCGGCAAGCTGCTGCATGATCTGGCCGCGTTCGTGCCGGGCGGCGGCGACGGTGTCCGCGAGGTTTTTTTCGAGGATCATGACCCGTTCCTGCCGGGCGCGGGAGTCGGCAAGGGCGTCCTCGAACTGGCGTTTCCTGGCTTCGAGTTCGGCGTGGAGCTTGCCGATGGTCTGCGCGGCGGTTTCGAGGGAGGTGGTCGCGCGCGACTTGGTGTCGGCAAGCTCCACGCGCAGGGTGGCGTTCTGCTCGCGCAGGGCGGCGGCGGCCTCGGTGAGGCGGGCGGCGGATTCACCGGAGGCGGCGAGTTGCTCGCGGAGCCCGGCGGCGGTCTTGGCGGCGGCCTCGGCGGACGAGGCGGTCTCGGCCTGGGTGTCGGCGAGTTGTTTTTCCAGCAAGGTGATTTTTTCCTGCCTGGCGCCGGCTGCGGCGGCGGCCTCGTCGCGCTGCTGCTCCGCGGCATCGAGCCGGACGCGGAGTTGCTCGAGCGAATGGGCGGCGGCCCGGGCGGCCTCGGCGGCGCCGGTCCTGGCCGTCTCCAGCCCAGCGTTCAGGCTGGCGATCTGCTCGCGGAGGCCGTCCGCGTCGCCAGTGAGACGCGCGACGGTTTCCCGGGTGTCGGCGAGTTGCCGGCGGGCGGTGTCGAGGTCGGCGCGGTGTTGTGCGATGGTTTGCGCGGCGGTTTCGGCGGCGGCGGACGCACCGGTCTTGGCAGTATCGAGTTCGGCGCGAAGGGTGTCGATTTGTCCGCGCTGGGCGGTGATGGTTTGGGCGGCGGTTTCGTCCGAGGCGCGGGCGGCGGTTTTTGTCGTTTCGAGCTCGGTGTCGAGCCGGGCGATCTGCTCGCGGAGGGCGGCGGAATCCCTGGACAAACCGGCGGCTTGTTCCTGCGAGGCGGCAAGTTGGCGCGCGGTCTCGTCGCGGGCGGCGGCGATTTCGGCCAGCCGGGTGTCCTGCGCGGCGAGCTTGTCCTGTTTTTCCGCGGCGTCGGCGATGAACTCGGCGAGCTGCCGCCGGGTCGCGTCGAGTTGATCGCGAAGGTCGGAGATGGTCTGCGCGGCGGTTTGATCGGCGGCGGCGGCGTTGCTTTTGGCCGTTTCGAGTCCGGCAAGCAGGGTGGTGTTTTGCTCGCGGAGGGCGGCGGCATTTTCGGTCAGGCGGGCGATGTTTTCGCCGGCCTCGGTGAGTTGCCGGGCGGTTTGTTCAAGGGAGGTGTTTGTATCGGCGAACCGGGCTTCGAGGCGGGTGATGGCTTCCTGTTTCGCGGCATCGCCGGCCCGGGAGTCGTCGAGCTGGCGGCGAAATTCGGCGATGGTTTGCGCGGCGGTTTCGCCGGAGGCAAGGGCAGCGGTCTTGGCGGAATCGAGTTCGGCGCGCAGGGTGTCGAGTTGCCCGCGCTGGGCGGCGGAGTCGTCGGCGAGGCGGGTGCTGGCCTCATTGGCTTCGGTGAGTTGCTGCTGCGCGGCACCGAGCTGGTCGCGAAGCCCGGCGATGGTCTTGGCGGCGGATTCGTCGGATGAAACGGCGCGACTCTGGATGTCGGCGAGCTGGGTTTCGAGCGCGGCGATCTTATCCTGTTTCGCACCGGACTCGGAGAGGGCCGCGTCGAGTTGCCGCTGGCGGTCGGCGAGCCGGGACTGGAGTTGTTCGATGGTTTGCGCGGCAGACTCGTCCGAGGCGCGGGCGGAGGTTTTTGTCGTTTCGAGCTCGGTGTCGAGCCGGGCGATCTGCTCGCGGAGGGCGGCGGAATCCCTGGACAAACCGGCGGCCTGTTCCTGCGAGGCAGCAAGCTGGCGCGCGGTCTCGTCGCGGGCGGCGACGGTTTCGGCCAGCCGGGTTTCCAGCGCGGTGATTTTTTCCTGCTTCGCGCCAGCATCGGAAGCAGATTCGTCGCGCTGGCGCCGGCTCTCGTCGAGCTGGTCGCGGAGGCCGGCGATGGCCTTGGCGGTGGCTTCGTCGGATGAAACGGCGCGGCTCTGGATGTCGGCGAGTTGGGTTTCGAGCGCGGTGATCTTGTCCTGTTTCGCGCCGGATTCGGAGAGGGCCGCGTCGAGTTGCCGCTGGCGGTCGGCGAGCCGGGACTGGAGTTGTTCGATGGTTTGCGCGGCGGTTTCGTTTGCCGCGTGGGCGGCGGTCTTGGCGGAATCGAGTTCGGCGCGCAGCGTGTCGATTTGGCCGCGCCGGGCGGCGGAGTCATCGGCGAGCCGGGCGTTGGCCTCGTTGGTTTCGGTGAGTTGTTGTTGCGCGACCCCGAGCCGGTCGCGGAGTTCACCGATGGTTTTGGTGGCGGCTTCATCAGACGAGGCGGCGCGGGTCTGGGCGTCGGCCAGCCGGGTTTGCGCGGCGGAAAGTTCCTGGCGAAGTTCGGCGGCGAGCCGCGCGGCCGTTTCGTCCGAGGCATGGGCGGCGGTTTTTGTCGTTTCGAGTTCGGCATTGAGCCGGGCGATCTGTTCGCGAAGGGCGGCCGAATCCGTGGACAAGCCGGCGGCCTGTTCCTGCGAGGCGGCAAGCTGGCGCGCGGTCTCGTCGCGGGCGGCGGCGGTTTCGACCAGCCGGGTTTCGAGCTCTGCGATTCTTTCCTGCTTCGCGCCGGATTCGGAGACGGATTCGGAGACGGATTCGTCGCGCTGGCGCCGGGTCGCGTCGAGTTGGTCGCGGAGTTCCCCGGCTGTTTTGGCGGCGGTTTCCTGAAGCTCGGCAATCAGGGTTTCGAGAGCGGCGACCTTTTCCTGTTTCGCGCCGGATTCGGAAAGCGAGGCATCGAGTTCCTTCTGGCGGTCGGCGAGCCGGGACTGGAGCTGTGCGACGGTTTGCGCGGCGGCTTCGTTTGCGGCGCGGGCGGCGGTCTTGGCGGAGTCGAGTTCGGCGCGCAGGGTGTCAATTTGGCCGCGCCGGGCGGCGGAGTCATCGGCGAGCCGGACGTTGGTCGCGCCAGCTTCGTCGAGTTGTTGTTGCGCGACGCCGAGCCGGTCGCGGAGTTCGCCGATGGTTTTGGCGGCGGATTCGTCGGACGAGGCGACGCGGGTCTGGATGTCGGCCAGCCGGGTTTCGAGGGCGGAGATTTTTTCCTGCTTCGTTCCGGACTCGGCGAGGGCGGCGTCGAGTTCCTGCTGGCGGGCGGCAAGCTGGCGCTGGAGCGTTTTGGTTTCGCGCGCGGCCTGGTCGGCGGCGGCGCGGTCGGTTTCGAGTTCGCGGCGTGATTCCTCGAGTTGCTGCCGGGCGGCGGAGCCCTGGGAGGCGACGAGGGTGGCGGTGGACTGGCTGGCGGCGAGTTGCTGCGCGAGGCTGGCATTTTCCTTGCGCACCGCGTCGAGCTGGGTGCGGGTGGAGTCGAGGAGCGCGGCGGCCTCGGCGTGGGAGGCGCGCGCGGCCTGAAGGCTGCGTTTCGAGGCGTCGAGTTCGGCGGAGAGTTTTTCGGCGGCGGCAAGTTTCCCGGCGAGGTCGGCGTTTTGCCGGGCGGCCTCGGCGTGGTCGGAGCGCAGGGCGGTGAGTTCCTTGAGGGATTCATCCCGGGCCTGGCCGGCGGCGGCGCGGGTTTGCGCAAGCTGCCCGGCGAGGTCGCGGGCCTCGGTGGCGAGCGCGTCGTTTTTTTTCTCCAGCGCGGCCGTGGACTGGCGGGCGGAGGCGAGGTCGCGGGCGAGGTTTTCGTTTTTCTTTTTCTCGTTGGCGGCGGACTGGGCGGCGTCGAGCCGGGCGGCGGAGAGTTCCTGCTGGAGAAGGGACTGGCGGTTTTCCTGGGCGACAACGGTGGCCCTGAGTTGTTTGTTTTCCGCGATGAGCGATTCCATCATGGCGGTGAGTTCGTTCACGGCGGCGGCGCCCTGGGGCGCGGGGTTGGCGGCGGCGACCGGACCCGCCTGCGCCGCGGTGAGCGGCGCGGCGCTGACGGGGGAGACGGAAACGACAGGCGGACGCGCGGGCTTTGCCGCCGCGACGGCGGCGCGGAGTTCGGCGAGGCGCCTGGTGGCGCGGCCGGACTGGGCGGCGTCGAGCCGGGCGGAAAGGGTGCCGAGGGACAATCCGGCGACGCCATTTTCGGAGGCGAGCTGCATCCATGCGTAGGCCTCGGCCGGATCGTAGGCGGCGTCCTCCTGGTTCAGATAAACGAGGCCGAGATTGTATTGGGCGGCGGGCGAGCCCGCGATGGCCTGGGCGCGCAAGGCGGCGATCTCGTCCGGCGTGGCGGCCATGGCCGGAGTGGCGCCCAGCAGGGCCAGCAACCATGCGAGTGCGGCGAGGGAATAACGGGACGAGGGTGCTTGGTTCATGCCATTGCTCAGGTGCTATGGACGCTGCGTGGAATTGCGTCCAAAGCGAGGAATGAAAAAATGATGTAAATCTTCCCGGATGCAATCCAAGGCTTCAGTGGCATCCATCGAAATTTCGGCATCCATCCGCTTTTTGCAGAATCCGGGGCGCCCGGCTCGAAAACAATCCGCCCGCCCGTCTTGGGGAAGAGAGGGCGGGCGGCACGGACATTTTCCATGCATGCGTCGCGCGCAGGACGCACCCATGCATGCACGGAGGACGCCGGGGAGATCAATACACGTTGGTGGACTCTTCCTTCACGGAGGGACGTTGCAGGAAGTCGGCGCTGAACTCCAGCCGCGCCCACGCCATGCCGGATTTGACGGCCTCGGTCGTGACCTTGAAGGTATAGGAGCCCTTCGGCTTGATCTGCACGCCCTTCGCAATGATGTCCTGCCCGTCGATGGCTGCGCCGGATTTTTTGGTCACCTCCAGCGGACGCAGTTCTCCGGTCAGCTTGAGAAGCACATCGCCGGTGATCGCGGTCATCGGGCTCTGGTTGGTGATGCGAACCGTATAGACGACGTTTTTGCCGACCCGCACGGGATCGACGTCCTCCATCAGCTCGGTGAGCACGCCGGGGGCGCCTTCCCACACCGTGGTGGCGGAGGCTTTCGCCTGCTTGCCGGTGACAAGCGTCGCCACGGCCTCGGCGGTCGAGGTGTAGATTTTCTGGCCGGAGAGCCGCACGGTGCGGGAGGCGCTTTCGCCCTGCGCGAGGCGCGGAATCGTCCAGGTGACCGTGTCGCGGTGGAACTGGCCGCCGTCCGACGCCTCGACGAAACGCAGTCCGTCCACGACCTCGTCGGCCAGCCGGATGTTCTCCAGCACGGTGTCGCCGTCGTTGTGCACGGTGATGGTGTAGCCGGCCTCGGTAAACGTGTAGGCGCGCGCCGGGCCGCTCTTGGCAATGGAGACCTTGGATTCGACGATCGAGACGTGAGCGGTGGCGTTGGCCTGGATCGCCTGCTCGAAAAAGACGTTGGCGTGGTTGTCCCACTCGCCCTTGACGGCGGCCTTCACCGGCACGTCGAAGACGCGCCGCTCGCCGGCCGCCAGCCGGTCGATGTGGAAGTTGACGACGTTGCCGCTGCGGTCGGCGCCGTAAAGGCCGGCGGGCAGCGTGTCGGAGACGCGGACGTTTTCCGCCGCCGCCGTGCCGACGTTGCTCACGACGAGCTGGAAGTTGATGTCGCTGCCGAGCTCGGCGGCCGAGGGGCCGGTCTTTTCGAGTTGCAGCTTGGGCCGGCCCGCAAAAAGCGGCAGCGCGACGACGGGCACGACGGCCACCTTGGTATTGGTGACAAACCATCCGCCGTCCGCCGGGCGCACACGGAGGCGCACCTCGCGGGAGGTGTTGCGCTGCATGCCCTCCCACGCCCAGAGATAGGCGCCGTTCACGACCTCGGCCGGCGCCGGTTCCGCGCCGATGTATTCGAGCCCGGGCGGGAGGATCTCCAGCAGGCGCACCTGCTCGATGTCGTCGCGCGCATCCACGCGGATGCTGTAAACCGCCTCCTCCCCCACCCTGCCCGACGAGGAGACAATCTGCTTTTCCACCCGATAGAGATCGGAGCTGAAGCGCGGCGCGGCGGCGGCGGGCGGCGGCGGGATGCCGGGGGTCGGCGGCACGGGCGGCGCCACGCCATCGGCGGGCAACCGGACAAATGGCGCGGCCAGCAAGGCCGCGGCGAGAAACCACGTGCGGAATCGGACGGAGGGATTTTGCATCATAAAAAAATTACCGATGGGCGGACACGAACCTCGGGACACACGGGCGCGTCAACGTTTTCGCCTGGTGGCGATGCGCCAGGCGAGCCATTGCGCGACCCAGAGGTTGTAGAAAAACATTCCGAGCCAGAAGACGATCGAGACCACGCCGGGCATGGTCACCTCCTTGTGGAACACGACGGTGAAACCGACCATGATCAGCGAAATCAACGCGAGGAAAAACGTGGCGCGCACCTCGCGCCAGTAGAGGTTTTTCCAGCGCCGGTGCGGGCTCGCGCCAAACGGGGCGGTGGTCGCGCTGCCCTGCGGATGGGCCGGATGGGAGCGTTTGAAATGCCCCCATTGCAGCCATACGGCGGCTACGGCCACGACCAGCCCGACGAACAGAAGGGCGAGATCGATCACCCGCGAGTCGATCAAGGGAGCGGCCGGCTCCTTGATCGCCGCCAGAAGATACAGCACCTTCTCATTCATCATGGAACATAAATCCGCTCGATTTGTTGCGACTGCTGTCCAGCCTATTGCTGGACTCGGATTCCACCCGGTATCTCGTTTCCGCGCCACCACCGGTACCGGGGCCATCGCCCTCTTCGATAACCCGGCTCGAGGCGATGGTGATTTCGCCATTCAGGCGCACCCGTTTGCCATACTGCCTGGGAGCATCGTCCGAAGGATCATACTTGATGACAAGGCGACGATTATGACCCGGAACAATATAATTGCCATCGGCGTCCCGGGCATACTCCCGATAATGGCTGTGTGTTGCATCATCGGATGCACCAGTGAACGTGCCCGGCGTCACCACGGCAAACTCCATGAAAACACTGGAGGCGCCACCCAACATGATACCGTAGGTATTGATGCTCCAGCCATCATCAGTGACATTCTTGTCGTCAAGACGGTAGCCTGGATTCACCGTGAGCCAGACCATGACCTCATCGCCTATGTTATACTGATCACCCATCGTGATTGTGGCACCTTCAGTGGAAACCACTCCGTCATCCGGCTTCCCTGCTATTGTCGTCCTAGTTTGAAGCAACGCGCCGATTGGCCTGATGTCCACGGTAATCATCAAATCCCCGCTCGACACTGTGACCGACGCGGTTGAGCCAGAACCATCGGACTCGGTGACCGGATCGGCAGCATGTATGCCGAGCCCGTGCCAGCCATCAATAATAAACGGCACCGCCCGACCTGAATCGTCACGCTGGATGACACAACGGGCCACCACGGTCGCTCCTTCCCTAAATATTTTGGTAATGGGGCCATCCACCCTGTTGTGCGTCGCGCCTCCCATCGTGATCCTAGCCTGATCGCACGGGGCTCCAATAAAGTTCATCTTAAACGTAACGTGATGCAGCGTTGGCACCGGGTCAAAGTGGGCGACAGCGGTGATCGTCCTGTCCCTCACCCGCACGACCACGCTCTTGGGATTGCTGTCATCCACAATCTCGCCGAGATTGTCCCAGTTGGTGAACATCCAGTCTCCATTGGCCTCAGTCGCAATGAAACGCAATTTGGTTCCGGCGGGATACACGACCTGCCCAGCATCATTTATATATGAGGTTCCCTCCTCGATAAAGATTTGGGCAGAGCCTGCATGCGCCGGACTTGCGACGGCAGTCGCCGCATAGGCATCGAGCGCAAAGACGGCGGTCACCTCCTTGGGACCATCGCCTGTGTATACCCTGCATACGTAATCACCATTTTCCAGCCTCCCGTAAGCGAAGCTGTCATCACCCTCCCACCTGTAAAACGAGTGATGCTGATCCGGCCTGACCGTGATTTCCCATACTTCCCCGTAATCAGGATCCGAAATCTTCACTTTGCTTACGAGCTGGCCTCCGACGACATATACGGTAACGCCATATCCTTCGCCGTCGGGTTCAAATTGCGCCAGAACAAGCTGGGAACGTTTGACCACGAGCTTGGCCGCATTGGTGCCGATGGGGGTCAAGTCCTCTCCGCTGGTGATCCATTGGACAAAATGATACCCTGGTGCCGGTGTGGCAGTAAGCGTGATTTCTTCGTCATAGTAATAACGTCCATCTACGTTCAATCCTGACACCGTGCCGGTGCCGAGAACCTGCGGACGGGCGGTGATCTCGTAGATCGCACGTTCGAAATTGGCCGTCACGGTCTTGGGGCCATCAATACTCACCAGTGCGCCCGCACTGGCAGCGGATGCGTCGCCGGACCAACCGGCAAACACATATCCGGGCTCCGTGACGGCGGCAGCCAACACCACATCGGTGTTTTCCCGGCGAGAAATTGTCCGGGTATGGGTGACCAGCGTGCTCTCCCCCGAAGCGGAGACTGTTCCCTTGCCCGCCGGGGAAACATTGATGGTCAGATTATGAAACACCAGCGAACCAAATAATGCCGTGACCACGCGGTCCTGAATCATCTCGACCGTCGTTTCGGGCGATGTCACGGAGGACACATCCCCCACCCATTCAAGGAATGGGAGCGAACCGGTGGCCGTGGCCCTGACGGTGACAGTCGTGCCTTGGTCGAATTCGTAGACGCCCGGGCTCACGTCAACCTTGGAGGCGTTGCTGGCGCCGACCACCGCCACCGTGCCGGCAGAGGCGGGACTGGCCGAAAGGGTCAGCCGATACACCGGCTTGAACACCGCATAGAGGGTGGTGCCATTCGTGATCGTGAAAGTATATTTCATATCCGCCGTCGCGGCGACATCGACCATGTGCGAGGGATCGTTGTCGGTATCCCAGCCCAGGAAGCGATAGCCGGAGTAAACGGAAGTGACCTTGGCGGTCACCACGGTGCCGTCGTTGTATTTGTTCCCCCCGGACACGGGCGTGGGCGAAAGACTGATGCTGCCAGCGTCAACCTCCATGCCGGACGCCTGATTCCACTGCCTGACGGTCACTTGGTGGGTCTGTTTGCGGAAGCACGGGGTGAGCACGATGTCCTCGCCCGCGTTGGTGGCGTTGATGGCGAGGGTGAGCCTGTCCGTGAGGATATCCACGTTTGCGCCCGTGCCGGGGAGTCCGCGCCATTCGGCGAACTCATACCCGGCGGCGGGAGCCGGCGTGACGACGAGGGTGCCGCCCACGTCCACGCGGTATTCGCCGGGCGCAACCACGACACTGCCTCCGCCGGGCTCGCCGCCGGCATGGATCGTGATGTCGATCGGGTCGGCAACCACAATCCGGGCCTGCCGCAGCAAGTGCGCGACCCAGACGACGTTGCTGTCGCAATTCCAGACACGGGTTGGGTTGGGCAGGCTGCTGTTGCCGTCCCAGTTGTCGAAGCGGTAGCGCTCGCCGGGTTCGTCCTTGGGCGTGACCGTGACCATCATCGCCGGCGATCCATACAGGCGCGAGGTCGTGTCGGTCACGAGGAAGTCATGGTAACCCGACGGCGGTTGCGTGCCCGTGACGGAGGTCACGCCGGCAACCGGCTGGGCGGTCACCTTGATGGAGTAGTTCTTTTCCGTGAACAGCGCCGTGATGTCCACGCTGTCGCCGGCCGTGAAGGTGAGCGCCGCGTTGTCGTCGGCGGTCGCGTCCGCGGGCTTGGCGGGGCTGAAGGTCCAGCGGTCGAAGTCGTAGTGCTCGGCGGGGTTCGCGCTGATGGAGATGGGGTCGCCCTCGGCGAACACGTAATAGTCGCCCTCCTTCTTGCGCGCGCCTTCGACTGTCACCGTGCCGCGGGCGTTGTCGTTGTCGATCTTGATATAGACCGCCTTGACAAAGGTCGCGGTCAGCGAACGGTCGGCGTTCATGGTCACCGTTCGCTCGCGGTCGATGGTGTTGTTCTCCCATTTCTGGAAGATCGTCGCGGCGGTGTCCGCCACGCCGAGTTTGAGCACTTCATTGCGGGCATGGACGCTGGGGTTTCCGCTCCGGGTTCCGGAAATGACGGTGATCGAGCCGCTGGTGTCATTGGGCAGGACCGTCGTTTCCAGCAGATAATGGCTGCGCTGGAACCAAGCTGTGACCGTGCGGTTTCCATCCACCTTGAATGTGAGCGGCATGGCGGTGGAGGGATTCGGGACGCCGCCGGTCCATTCGAGGAAGGCATAATGCAAGGCCGGGCTGGTCGCGAGGCTGATGTCAGTGCCATAGGGCAGCGTGACGCTGTTGCCCTCGGCGAGCAGGTCGCGCGTAACATCGGAGCCGAAGCCCGAGGCATGGGTGGCGGTCAGGGTCGCGGCCATGGGCGGGTTGAGCCCCGGAGGCGCCATGTCATGGGAGGCGTGATTGACCGTGATGGTGTAGTTTTTGGGTTCATACACGGCCTTGGCGGTGATCGGGGCGCCGACCGTGAGCGTCATGGCCGGGCTCGTGTCCGGCGCCTGCGGCACGCCGTCGATGGCGATTTCCCAATGCTTGAAGGTGAAGTGCGCGCCCGGCGTCGCCGTGAAGTTCAGGACGGCGCCCGTGCGGTATTTCTTGGCGCCGGTGGCGGTGCCGTTGGCCGTGACCGTGAGCGAGGGCGCGGTGGCGTAGGTGGAGCTGCTCATCCTCGCGGAGCTTTCCTCGGCGAAGGGCGCGGGATCGACGCTCAGCGTGACCTCGTGCAGGCGGTTGTAATTGGCCGTCGCGATGGTGTTGCCCAGCAGGCTGAGCGTCTGGGAGGAGCCGGCCGCGGTGCGCGTGCCGTTGTCATCCTCGATGGTCCAGTCGATGAAGTCATAGTCGCCGTCAACGCCGGCGGCGACGGTGACGGTGGAGGTATCGACCAGTTGCTTGCCGCCGAGCGTGTGGTGGACTCCCGCCGTCGGCGTCGTCAGGTGCGCATACGAGGAGCCCATCAGCTCCGCCGGGGTGAGCCGCATGGTGAGCGTGACCATGCGCTCGAAGTGCGCGGTCGCGGTTTTTTCAGCCTCCACGTTGATCGTGGTCTCGGGCGCGAAGCGGTCGGCGGGGATCGAGAGACCGGAGGGCGAAACCGTCCATCCGACATGGGGCGCCAACGCATAGCCCGCGTCGGGAATCGCGGTGATGGTGTGCACCTTGCTGTAGAAGGAGGAGGCCGTGACGAACAGGTCGCCGCCGGCGGGCTTGCCGTCGATCATGACCTTGCCGTGCTTGGCGCCGTCGAGGCTGTCGGCGACATCGGCATGGAAGTCGAATTTTTTGTAGCCAAACACCGCCGTGACCCTGACCGGGTACTCCACCGTGACGTTGAGCGTGTGCTGGGACGAGTCGGTCACGATGACTTCCTCCGTGTCGGCGGGATCGAAGGTCGTGCCGCCGTCGGCCTTGGCCCGCTCGATGATCCATTTCTCCAGGACATGGAACTGCGCCGCGTCGGGCGTGGCCTTGAGCTGGATGCCGCCCATGTAATCATAGGTGGAGGACAGGGTCGAAGTCCCCTTGTCGAGGGTGCCGACATACATGAAGTCAACCTTGTCGTTGAAATTATTGCCGAAGCCGGAGGCGGCCTCGTCGCTCACCTTCAGCACCGCCGTGGCTTGCATCCTGCGGATGTAAACCGGCGTGACGTCGATATCTTCCTCGACTTTCCGGGGCCAGCCTGACGGCCAGGAGGCCCAACTGAACCCGGACTGGGTGAAGGCAATCGTCGTGGTGCCGTCGAGGCTCCAGCCCGCGGCGCGGTAATTCGCGGGCGTGCTGGCAAAGTTGAGCACCGGCGGCGTGCCGCCATGCACGCGCATGGCTTGCTTCACGTAGGGCGCGGGCGCGGGCGAGACATCCTTGGCGTAGAATATGTCCGCCGGGACCCCCGTGTTCGCATAGCGGAGGAAGGTGAAGCCGCCCGGATTCGCGACCTCCGGCGTGGTCGTCCATGTCTCC
Source organism: Termitidicoccus mucosus (assembly GCF_038725785.1). GTDB lineage: Bacteria > Verrucomicrobiota > Verrucomicrobiia > Opitutales > Opitutaceae > Termitidicoccus > Termitidicoccus mucosus. Next base: position 4,867,632 of record NZ_CP109796.1, on the reverse strand, counting down.
GGCTGGATGAAGACGGGCCTGGTCATGCTGATCTTGCCCCACAGCAGGCTCACATAGGCGGTGACGCGCTCCGACTCCCCGGTCTCGCCGGATTGTATGCCGTAGGAATTGCCCGCCGGGGACTGGCCTCTCCTTCCCCAGCCTCCGTCTCCCCAACCCCAGCCCGACCCGCCCGCCGGACTGGCCGTCGGGCCGCCGAAGGGAGACGCGGCGGCCCCGCGCGCGGCGGCTCGCGGCGCGGGAGACGAGCCCTCCAAGGAAAAGTCGGCGGAGTCGCCGGTCACTTCCCCGATCACATTGCCCCAAGGCCTTTCAAACGTCCATTTATAGATGCTATACGGGCCGGACGTGAATTCATCGTCGGCGCTGAAGGTCTCGGTATGCGGACTGGACATGATGGCGCGTTTTTCGCGGATGGAGCGATTCACAAACAGCAACGGGCTGCCGGTGAAGGGATCCAGCGTGCTCCCGTTGATGTTGCCCACCAGATCATTGAAACCCGAGACTTCCTTGAAATCGTTCGCGTAATCCGGATCGAGCTCCACGGGAGTGCCGTCCTCATGGGCGGCCAGTTCCAGCCTGAGCGTGAGACTGTAGGCGCCCGGCAGCGCATAAACGGCGGTGTAATAGAGCGACCCTCCTGTTATTTCCGCAGAGCGCGGGTGCCTGATATAGGTGTTGTTTTCGTAGAGATCACGCAGGTAAGAGCCCGCCGCGGACACGTCATGGTTGTAGCGTTCGGGCTTCCAGCGGAGGAATCCGTAGGTCTGGCCATCGGGGTGCTCGGCGGTGGCGGAGGAATTATGGTCATTTTCCATCCCCGACGCCGTGGAATCGGCACGGATGGGGATGTTCGTATAGAGATCGATCGTGCTCACCGCGACATAAGCGATGCACACGGGGCGGGTCTCCCCGTCCGCGAACGTCATGGTGGTGTAGGTGCGGCTCGACGCGCCGGGCGCGTCCACGTGGTGGATGTCCACATTGGCCACCGGCTCGGTGAACAGGAACAGCGTCCGGAGGCTCCCGCCTGCCCCGAAATAGGCCGTGATCTCCGTCACGCCCGCGGTCAGGGCGCCGGGCGACCAAGGGTTGGCGGTTATCGCCGTCTCACCCGGCCTGAGTTCGGTGTAAGACCCGCCCCTGATCCAGCGGGAGAAATAGTAGTCGGGATTGGTGGAGGTAGCCTGAAGCGTGGGGGCCTGACCGTAAAACACCTCATAGACCCGCGGCTCGGCGCCCTCGCCGGAAACGAGCTTCGCATTCGTCACGGCCTCGGCTTTCACGCCGTCAACGCCGCCCGGGATGGTGTAAACCTTGAGTTGCACGCGGACGCGCTCGAACACGGCGGTGTAGGTCTTGGCCGAGTCCATGTGCACCACGAGATTCGGGCCGCCGGACGGGGTGTCACCCTCGTTCTGAATCCAGCCGACAAACCGGTAGGAAGGGCTGTTGGTGTAGGCCCGGATTTCGATATCCTCTCCGTCCGGTATCGTGCGTAGCGAATAGTTTATGACCTGCGGGCCCGACTGCCAGATGCCGGCGCTGTTTCCGCCGCCGGAGGAAACGGCGGTGCGGCTGCCAGCCACGGTGGTGAACTGCACCGCCTGGGAGGCATTGGCCTCGCTCTCGTATTTCACGCGGACCTCCAGCTTGTGGCCGGCGACGTAGTTGGCGGTGAGCGCCTTTTCCCGGACGTCCAGCGTGACGCTGGTGCTGGTGCTGTCCGGGTTCTGCGGCCCGGCGCCGCCGACGGTGGTCCAGCCGGTGAAGGCATAGAAGTCCATGGTGTCGGACCGGAGGTCGGTGCGCACCGTGGGGATGACCTTGCCGACATAATAATCACGCTCCGAGTCGGCGCCCGACGGGTGCGCGCCCACCGAGGGCGTGGTCGTGCCGATGCCCTCCGGCGAAATCGCCATCGTCAGCCGCGCCTTGGTCCGGTAGTGGGCGGTGACCGTCTTGGTCGCGAGCAGGGGATTGAGCTCGCGAGTCGCGACGTCGCCTTCCTCCCACGCCATGAACACATAGGTGTCCTGAAGCGCGAGCGGCACGGAGGCGTCCAGCGTCGCATGGTCGCCGATGTAGTATAATTTCTCATCGCCGTGCGCGAGCGTCGTCCCCGTCCCGGCGCCGGGCACCGTGGAGCCGTTGGCGAAGATGCCGAGTCCCGATGCTTTGCCCGTGTCCGGCACGTCGTCCACGACGATTTGCGCGATGATTTTGATCTCCCTGCCCGCCTGGGTGAAATTCGCCGTCAGGATGTGCGGGCCGGTGACCACCAGCGAGGCCACACTGGAAGTCGAACCGTTCACCGGCTGCCCGGTCGTGTCCAATGCCGCGGCGTCGGCGATCCACCTGACAAAGCTGAAGCCATAGTCCACGTTGGGGGCGGCCTCGACCGAGTTGATGCGTTCGCCGTGGTAGGCCGTGTAGGTGGCGAACGTGGTGCCGGCGGACGGTTTGCTGACCCAGCCGCCGATCCTGTCAATGCGGGGCGTGACCTCAAAGGTGATGGTGTATTCCTTCGCGAACACGGCCGTGATGGTCAGGTCGCTCCGGATGGCGCCCGAGTGGCGCGGCGACGCGACGGTCGAGGGAGGATTGCCGCTGCCGTCGTCGATGCGCCATCCGATGAACCGGTATCCCGCCGCCGCCGCCGCGGTCATGCCGTAGGGATCGTTGTAATAATAGGTGTAGGTGTCGCCCGACTCGGCCCGCGGCAGCAACGGCGAGGTGGAGCGGTCCAGCGTAACCGTGCCGCCCGTGCCGCCGCCTTGGGTGTCAACATTGAGCGTGAGGCGGTGGACGCCCGTATAGTGGGCGATCACGGTCTGCGGCCCGAGCATCTCCACATAGCCGGGATTGCTGCGGGTGTCCACGGAGCCCGCGCCGCCCGGCGCGGTCTTGATCGGGGAGTAGCCCGCCGCCGTCTCCCAGCGGTCAAATATATACGCGCCGCCGGGCGGGACGATGGCGGTGACCTTGGCGTTGTTGCCGTAGTAGTAAGTTTTGCTTTCGCCGGATGCGAGCTGGGTGCCGTCGGCGTCAACCTTCAGGGACGAGGGCACGGAGCCCGAGCCTCCGTTCAGGCGTATCTGCACCTCGAGGTCGTTCGGTCTCGGCTCGAACTCGGCGATGGCCTCGCAGTCGGAATACATCGCGATGGCGTTCACCGCGGTGGTGGCGGAGGCGCTGAGCGTCGCCGAGCCCGTGACGATCCACTGGACAAACCGCATGCCGGTGCCGGGCTCGGCCTTCAGCGTGCGGGCGCGCCCGTAGCCATACTCGTCCGTGTAGGGCAGCGACTCCGGGGGAACCGGCACGGTTTCGATAGAGACGCGCCCGGAGTTCCTGTCCGGAATGACGTCCACCGTGAGCTTCTGCATGCGCTCGTAAAATGCGTTGACCGTGCTTTCCGGCAGGCTGGTGTTGGGATTGAGCACGCGGTTGGTGGTGCGCTCGCCCTCGGCCAGGACGCCGTCGCCGTCCCGGTCCCAGCCGGCGAAGCGATAAGTGTCCGCGCCGATCTTCTTTTCCTCCTGCGCGGTGAGCGTGACAGTGTCGCCCCGGCCGAGCGCCAGGGAAACCGTGGCGCCCGACCCCATGGCAAGCGTCTCGCCGGTGGTGGTGTTTGTCCCCGACACCATCTCGCCGAGCGTCAGGCCGGTCGCCCCCGCGGGGATGGTCTTGAGCCCGACGTTGAGCACGATCTTGCTCTTGTAGCGCGCGGTCACGCTGCCGTCGGCGCGGACCTCCAGCGTGGTGGACGGGCTGGCGAGATCGACGATACTGTTCGGCTGGCCCTTCGACTCGCCGGTCACGCTCCAGCCGCGGAAAATCACGTCGTCCGCAGGGGCGCCGAGAGGCCCGCCAAGAGCCACGGGAGCCCCTGCGCTCCTGAGGCCGCCGGCCGCCCGAGGCGCGCCGGAAGGAGCGGGCGCGGGACTGCCGCCGCCACCGCCGCTGCTGCTGGTCACGAGCGAGCGGCCGGAGCCTGAATACTGGAGCTTGTTGTCCGGCGTGCCGGTCCCGACCACGAGCGGGGCGTTGTCATACTTGACCGTGATGCCGCGGGCGCTGGCGACCGACCCGGACAGCAAGGCACCGTCCAACTCCACGCCCGCCTGGATATCGCGCTCGTCGGTGTAGCAGGCGAAAAATTTGAGGGAGCCGGAGGCGGCCGGAATGGTATAATTATAAACCATCGAGGTCGAGGTCGTTTCCGTCCAGACCCCGGAGACCTCATTCTGAATCCGCCAGCGGACGAAACGGTAGGTGTTGCCATTCGGGTAATCGAGCACCTTCGTGGCGCTCAAACTGATGGAACTGTCCGCTTGGAACCAGAAGGACTCAGAGGCGGGCGGCACCATGCTGACCAGATTCTGGCTGTTCCCGTGGCGGACATAGGAGTCGCCCTTGATGTTATGCCTGTCATTGACGTTGATGCCGGTGATGTCCTCCTCGGAATCCGGCTGTGAGGCCGTGACCCTTTTCACCCACATCTGGGCGCTGACGCCCCGCTCGAAATTCGCGGTGACCGTGGTGTCTTCCGTCACCGTGAACTGATGCCTGAGTTTTCCGCCGTCGGGAGCCCCGCCGACGGTCGCGGTCGTGCTGGAGGTGGCGATGGTGAAACCGGTAAAATGCCAGCCGGGACTCGTTTTCTCCGCGTAGATGGTCGCGGTGTCATTGGCGTTATAGTCCTGCTGGGTTCTGCCGTCCGACTCCACATAAGCCCGTCCCACCGCGCCGGCGGGCGCCACGGCGATTGTCACCTTGGGTCTGGCGGCAAACACGGCCTTGATGCTCCGGTCCGCGTTCATGTTAACATTGAACGACGGATGCGTGGTGTTGTTGATATCGGGCCAGTCGGACTCCCACCGGAGGAACACCCACCTGTCCGACTCGGGGCCGCCGCCCGTCTTCACCGCCTCGACGAGCACCGAGCCCGTCGAGGATTGCGTGGTTTCCGACACCCGCCCGGATTGCACCGCGCCGGACACCTTCACGCGGGCGCCGGCATCGAAGGCGGCCTGCGGCCACACTTCCATCCGCAGTGCCGAGGCGGTGCGCCTGAATCTGGCCGTGACCGTCTTGTCGCCGGTCAGGGAAATGGAGGTCGTGCCGGAAGCCCCCAGGCTTTCCGAGGAGGTCCAGCCGTCAAAAGCATGGTTTGCCGCCGGGACCGCCTCCAGCCGCACCATGGTGTCCCGCGCGAAGTTTTCCGCCTCGGTCGTCCCCGCCGCCACGTTCATGGATTTTGTAATCACCGGATTATCCGCCGGGGGAAGGCTGGTGTCGGAATAGGTGTTATACGATCCGCTCGCGACCACGCCGCCGCCCGAGCCAGAGGTCACGGTCAGCGTCTGCAAGTCGGAGCGTTTTTTGAATGTGGCGGTGATCGATGTCGAAGCTTTCTTGTGAATAAACTCGGCGGTGTTTCCGCTCACGCTTTCAAGCGAAAGCGAAGTGGGCAGCAGATTGAATTTATGGAAATCATACCCCGGGTTCGCACTCGCGACTAAGGAGATGCGGCTGTTAAACGGGAACTGGCGCGTGGGCGTTCCCCCGGTGGAAACCGACAAGGTGCCGCTTTGTGCCGTGAGCACTCCCCCGGCGGCGGGATCTACTTTGACAGTAAAAGAAAGGGGCCTCGGCTGGAACAGAGCCCTCACCGATTGAGGCGTGCCGGCAAAAGTGGCGACTGTCATCGCATTGGCACCCGAGATGCCTTCCCATCCGGTAAATTCGTATTCACTGGTGTTATACACATTGGCCCTCAAATCCAATGGCTGTCCGATCTCCCCGGTAAAAGTGTCGTTGCTGCCGCCGGCAATCGTGCCTCCTCTCACCACCACATACCCCCCGGATGCCGCGCCAACGGTGATGGCACCGAGGGGGCCGCTGTAGATTTTCCTGAACTCAGCCTCGACTACCCATCCGGCGCCTTCAGGGGAGCCAAGGGTGACCTGCACTTCCTGTGCCGTCGATGAGCTCGCCCCGCCAAGGAAAGCCAACTCTCCCGAAATCTTGTTCCATCTTACAAACTCATAATCCGCCGGACAGCCGGTCACCTTCAAGGTGGCGCTGTCGCCTGACACGTATCTGGACACCCCAACCACTTCAGCCGTGCGTCCGCCCCCAGACGGGTTCACTGTCACCGAAAGCGAATAGGTACGGACTGAAAAATGCCCGGTAATTTCCCCATCGCCATAGATCATCGCGGTGCCGCCCTGCAACTGCGAGGGCAGGGTAATCAAAGGGGTGTTTGCCGTCCATCCGTCAAATTGATATCCGGGGCTCATCGAGCCGTTCAGGCGAATAAGCGCAAAAGGAGATCCTCGCAACGAAGCCAGCGCAGCAGCATCCAACGCCACACCACTTTCAGATTCCGCCGATACCGCGCCCCCGGCGGTTGGAGAGGCCTTCAGGGTGACGCTTTTCTCAACTGCATTGGATGCAAATACCGCGACGATCTCTTGGTCCCCATCCGCCTCGCTCATCGTAATGGTGATGGAATTATCCGTGCTTTTTTGTTTGGCGCCGACCAGGAGACCCCCGCCGATCTTGTGCTCCCACCACAGGAATCGCCCGGTGAGTGTGTCGGGAACGCTTGCCGTGAGTGTCACGGAAGTGCCGTTCGCCAGTGATGCCGGGGAATCCAGCACGCAACTGGGAGTCGAGACCACGAGCCCGCCGATCCCGGCTTGATCGCTCTTCCTGACGGTCAGATACGAGTTTACTGGTCCGGCATGCAACGCTGCGGATGCCAAAATGAAAACAAATATCCTGACGACAAATTTGGGAGTCATGGCTAGTTTGGATCTGTTAATCATGGGCATTCTTTCTCAGGGGATTGCCCGGAAGCGGGCTATGACCACCACCGCTTTCCCGACTTCTGACGGGGTCACGGTGGTTTGCTCACCAGATTTGGTCGATACAGCTCCCTCCCAACCGTCAAAGACATAGCCCGGCATCGCCTCTGCCTTCAAAATGGCGGGGACATAACATGGGCGGACGCCCAAGTCGCCCGACACCTTACCCGCGGCTTCAGGCACAATTTTCGCACGAATCAAGGCTTTCTGATAAATAAACATTGCTTTTACATTTATGTCCTGATTAACGAGAATTTCCGTCTCGGTGGAACCCGGGTTGCTCACCGCCCCCTGCCAGCCGTTGAAGACAAATCCGCGCGCGGGCTTGGCTGTCAGTTTGACCACCGTGCCGGGCTCATGGACACCGCTCGCCGTCACCTCGCCGCCCAAAGCCGGCTCCGCGATCACCGTGAGGGTGCAATTGTCCACCATGCGTTTGAAATGAGCTTTGAGTTTCACCGGGCCAGTCAACGGATTCGCGAGCGTCGTGTCGGCCGCATAGGCATCGGCAACCGGACCATCCCAGTGGGAAAACACATACCCCTGCCCCTGCGCTGGCACGGCATGTACGGGCGCAGTCACGCCATACGGGAACCAGCCTCCGCCCTCGACCTGCCCCGCATACACTGGCTCGCATGTTATGTTCAGCCTATAGCGCTGGGGCTCAAATACCGCCGTAATTGGAAAGGAGTTTGCCGTTGTCATGGTCCGGGTGCGCGACAGCGACGGCTGCGTCACTTTCCCCTCCCAGCGCACGAAACGATAATGTGGAGCCGGAATGGCGAAGATTTCCACAATTTCGCAGATCTTGTAACTACCCCCGCCCAAGGCACTTCCTCCTGTATCCGGATGGGCCAACAAAGCCACCATCCCCATCTGTGCCCCCCGTTGCTCTGCAGGCTGTGCCCCAAGAATTCCCCATAAGCATCCTCCCATCATCAGACTCAAAACGGGCTGAACGAAACGATGCCTGGAATCTTGCCAGAAATATCTCATGACAGAGGAAAAAAGAATTAAGATTCAAAAACGCAATATCCTATTTTAAGATTTTTGCATTTACTGCATTGATTACGGTTCTCCTCCACCAGCGCCACCTCCCCCTGCATCTGGAAGTCTAACCTGCTGGCCGAACACGGTCACCTCTTCGTTCAGCAAAAACGAGTAAATCAGCCCCTCGCTGGAATAGTCATCAAAAAAATCATCGCTAAACGCCACACGATAGACTCGAACCCGTCGTCCGGCCAAAATCCCCACACGATGGCCTAGTCCGGGATCCTCCTCCGCCGTTGAAATAACCGCGCCCGGCCTAACAATGTAGCTCCGCCCCGCCACGATAGTGCGGGCTGCGTCCACCGCCGGCCCCCGGCCATCCTGCATGTTCGCGTAAACTTTTATGATCTCATTGCCAGTCCGATTGTTTACCGAGATCCTGTAACGTGGCTGCACGATGCGCTCGCACGCGACCCGCTCGAAAAAAGTCTGCCCGCGCTGGGCGCGCCCTCTCCATGCGGCCCAAGTGGCGTCACCAACGCCCAGATTGATTTCACCGGCCCCCCATTTGTGATCATATATGGAATTGAACCATGCATCATAATCACCGCCATAGCCGGTGGCCGGATCGGGCAGGGCAAACGTGGCGCCATGGGGAAACATGAATGAAAGCAGGATATAGCGCTGCTGGTTGTCCTCAATCGGCCCCCTGAGCAAAACGCGCCGCCCCCTCCAGGCATTGGTCTTGATGCCATATATATCGGAACCTTCCGCCTCCGAAAGACCGCGCTGCCCCCGCAGCCATGCCAGCTTCGCGAACCAAGCATTGTTGTCAACAGGCGCATAGGTATGGTCGTCGAACAGTGTCGTGAACATCGCATCGGCTCCGTCCGCCGCATGTCGCGAAACCTCGCCTGGAAGCGCCGAGATATTGAACTGCAACTCTTCCTGCATGAAGGATGCCCGTATCTCGTCGGCGATCATCGCCAGCCTTTTGGCCTCCGCTCGTTTTCGCGAATTGTCGATAATCGTCAGTACTGGCATTATCGATATGCCGGCAAAGATTGCGATGATCGTCATCACCGCGATCACCTCCACCAGAGTGAAAGCCTTTGATATGCCGGAATGGAGTCTGGATCGAAGTTTCATGGGTCTCGTCTTTATTTGGAAAGGGCCTCCAGCATGAGCATCATCGGCGAAAGCAGCGCATAGGCGAGGATGCCCACCGTGATCACCAACCCGATCAGCATGCATGGTTCGAATAGTTTCAGGGTCCGCTCGATCTTTTCCCTCGCTTTCCGGCTGTGGTAATCCGAGAGCTTCCGAAGCGAGTCATCCAGTTTCCCGTTCTCCTCGCCTATGCGGATGGTAAGGACGACCATGGTCGGAAATATCTTCGCCTCTTTCAGCCCCTCGGCGATCGTTTTTCCCTGCTCCACGGCCTCCCTGACCATGGCCAGACCGCGATTATATACCGCATTTCCCGCGATGCGCGAACAGATCGCCAGCCCTTGGACAATGGGGATTTCGGACTCATAGAGGGCTCCCATGTTGGTCGCAAAACGGGCGATGCACACGTCCCGGGTAATCGGCCCGATAATGGCCGCCTTGGCCAGAAACCAGTCGATCATCGGCCGCACCAGCTTGGAACGAAACGCCATGGTCAGGAAAAACGGCGAGACCGCTGTCAATATTCCCAAAACAATTATATTTCCTTTTACAAAATTTGAAATGGCCAGCACGATCATGGTCGCCCGCGGCAGAACGATTTCAAGCTCCAGATACACCTTCATCAGCTGGGGTACTGTGAATCCAAAGATGACAAAAATGAATGCAATCATGGCCATGACTATCATGGCAGGATACATGCATGCGCTGACAATGGTCGCTTTCAGCTGGTCCGCATTCTGAAAATACTCCACCAGGCGGCGGAAAGCCTGCGCGAGCCTGCCCGTGCTTTCACCCACCGCGACCATTTGCTGGATGTAATCGGGAAAGATGCGCGGGAACTGCCCGCAGGCCTCGGCCACGCGCCCCGAGGAGTTGATCTGGTCGGAAATGTGCGAGACGACAAAACGCGGCTTTCCCCGAGGAAACTCGTCCACGAGATTGCGGAAGGCGTCATCGATGTTGATGTTCACCTCGAGCTGGATCTGGATCTGGTCGAGGATGGAAATGAGGTCGGCCGCCTTCAGCTTGGTCTTGTAGCTGCGGTGCCGGCTTTCCTCGACCTTGATCGAGAGCGGCCAGCACTGCTTGCGCTGGAGCATGCCCTGCAAATACGCCACGTCGGGGGCATACATCCGCTCCTTGCGGACGCGCCCCTTGCTCGTTGTGTATCTGACCAGATATGCGGGCATCTTAAGAGTTCCTGTCAGGGTGTTGTTTTAGTTAGTTGGAGAATTTGATTCCTCGCTATTTTGAATGGTTGTTTCTCACACAAAGGCACAGAGGCACAAAGAAAGACAGTTATGGAGATTTTGCATAAATTATCAGTTTATTGAAGGGCAGTTTTTCATGACTCCCCCATCCTTTGTGCCTTCGTGCCTTTGTGTGAGAAACATGCTTTTCCACGCATCGGTAATAGCGACGAAGCGGGAATTTTGATTGACCGCAAAATGCTCATAGCGCCGAGAGCGGCACGCTCACCGTCACAGGCTGGCCGCGAGGGACCTCGAAAAGTTTTTCCGCCTGTTCCAGCACCACGGAGTCGCGCAGGATCGTGTAGACGCGGAATCCCTCGACCACGTCGCCGACGGAGCACACGTGCGGGACCGGCTTTCCATTCCCATTTTTCTTTGCCGCGCCGGACGGGGCCGGGGCGCCTTCCGGCGTGCCAGCCGCGCGGATATTGGGCGGGTGGATGATGAGGATGGCCGTGCTGCGCTGGCTATTGATGCCCTCGATTATGCCCCCTACCTCGATCGCGGTCTCCTGCACATCGACCGCCACCTGCACGCGTATCTCGAAGGGGTTGGCCATGTCCTGCTCGGTCAGCCGGGCGATGCTGAAAAGCTGCACACGCCCGCTGGAGGGTCGGAGCAATTCGGAAGGCAGGGACAACTGGGACACTTTCCCCATCACGTCCCCGATGGTCTGCATCTTCGTTTCCGGAGGCTGGTCGGGGGTTTCGAGATTGAACGACTTGACGGCCGCGCGACCGTGGGCGTTGGAGGAGGAGACGGGCCCGTCGCGCGTGATGCCCGGCGCGGCGCGGAGGCCCGCCGCGCAAAGAAACGCGAGAAGCAAATTACGAATGACGAATGAGCAAAGGCGTCGGCATGCGGAGGGGGGGAGGTAACTCGTCATTCGTAATTTGTCATTCGTAGTTTTCATGCCTTTGCCTTTCTTTTTCCCTTGCGGGATGATTTCCGGAGTTTGCCGGCCCGGGCGCGTTTCGGGACACCGGCTTCCCGCACGGGAGCCTGCCGCCCGATGCGGTCGAGCGTGCGCTGCACGGTGCCGACCACATCGATCAGCGCCCGCAGGGTGCGCACGCACTCGGCCAGTTCCTCCTCGGACGCCGGTTGCGCGGGGGCGGGCGGCTGCACGGATGCCGCCACGGCGACGAGCGCGTTGGAGAGCGCGGCGGCTACTTCACTTGAATGAAGATCTTGTCCCCGTAGGCGAAGGGCGTCGCGTCCGGCGGCACTTCCACGAAGACTCCCTGTTCCTCCCCCTTCACCAGCTTGAAGCGGAATTGCTCCTGTATCTGCTGGAGCTGGGTGATCTGCCGCTGGAGCGCGCTCACGTTGGCCGCCGCCGTCCGCTGGGTCTCCGTGCTCTGGCGTATATCCGCCGTCAAGGCGTCCCGGCGTTTGCCCAAGTCCTCCATTTCCTTGTCCAAGGCCGCCCTCCGCTCCTGCAAGGTCTTGAGCTCCGTGGCCGCCTCGGCTTTCTGGCGCGAAAGGGTTTCTCGCGCCCTCACCTCCGACTCGCTCACCAGCGCCGAATTGCCAAGGAACTTGAGTGCCGCCACCGCTCCCGCGCACACCAGCAGCGTGATCACCGCCGAGAGGATCACGCCCTTCATCAGCGACAGGCGGGAAACTTGCACCGACTGGCGCACGTCCTCCTGCAACTTCCGCGTGTTCTCTTCCTGCTTGGAAATAGCCTCCTTGGCCAGACTCTCCTGCTTGGCCGCCGCCTCTTTGGTAATCTCTTCCAGCGCCTGCGTATCCGGCTGCGTCGAATGGGATTCGAGTTTGCTGGCGAGCGCCTTGATTTCCTCCGAAGTCTGGGAAACCGTGCTGAAGAGTTCCATCTGAGCGCTCTGCTGGCTCTGCTGGAGCTCCGCCAAACGCTGCTGCAGTTCCTCCGGGCTGTGCATGGAGGAAAGGAGCGTCTTCATGACCTCCATCATTTCTTCGCGGCAGATCTCCCGGAAACGCTCGAAAAGCGTCCGGCGCCACTCCACTTCCATTTCCTGAAGGCGTATTTGCGCCTTCTGTTGAAATTGCGTCAGGTGTGTTGATTCGTTCGACATAATAAACTCCTTCTTGCTCTTCGATCATGCAGGTGTCGCCGCTTTCGCGGTCGGTCACGCGCCAGTGCGCCGGGGAAATAGATTCCACATCGGCACCGAGCACAATCAGTTCGGACAAAAAATTATCGCGGCGCTCTTCCAAGGTCTGGCCGTTGTCGCTCGCCAGGATGACACAGCGGTGCATCAGGCTGGTGACCACTTCAAGCATGGGACTCGTCTCGTTCATGGGCGGCGTCTCTTTCACTGTTGGGCAAGTGACTGGAGAAGGTTGCGCGCGTTCTGCAGCCGGGTGTTCATTTCCCGCACCTGGTCCTGGATGGTCTTGAGCTCCTGTTTCGAGGACTCCACGCGCTGCCGGGTCACTTGCAGTTCCTGCTGGGATTGCGTCCTGTGCGTCTCGAGGGTGGCGATCTCGGCATTGAGGCGGTCCACCTGCTTCAGGACTTCCATGCGGCGGCGCAGCACCTTGGCGCGCACGGGGTCGTTGGTGAACACTTGGGCGAAGCTCGGGTTGCCGTATTGCGCGGCCACGTCCTCGACGGCCATCTTCATGCGGGTGATCATCTCCTCATGCTGGGCGGAGCGCGGCGGCGAGGGAGGCAGCGAGGGCACGCTGCCGTAAAACGGCGTCTCGACGCCGCCGATCACGGTCGATGCGGGGGCGTTGTCCGCGCGGGAGGAGGTGTCATGGCTGCGCATCAGGGCCTCCGGCGAGACCGGCAGGCCGTCCTGCGTCCGGGGGCCGCCCAGCATGTCGGCCATGAGATCGGCCGGGCGCGGGCCGGCAGCCGCTGGAACCGGGGCGGGCGGCGTGGACTGCGGCGCGGCGGCCGGTTGCGGCTGCATGCCGAGTTGCACTGCCGGCTGCGGCGCGGCGGATGGTTGTGGCGTGGGTCGGGCGGCCTGGGTTTGCCCCGCCGGAATCGTGGCGGGTGTCTGCAGGCGCGGCTGCGCGCGGGCGCTCACGGCGAGAAACCCGAGCCCCGCCAGAATGATCGCGCATGACTTATAAAACAGTTTCATAAATAAAATCGATTATAACCGCGAAGGACGCAAAGGACATAAAGGACGTGAAAGGACGCAAAATATTTCAAATCGGTGAAAATGCATGATGGTTTTGAGAAAAATATTTTTCGCGGTTTTTGCGTCCTTTTGGTCCTTTCGCATCCTTTCACGATTTACAAAATCATATCCCGGGCGTCTCGGCTCCCGGCGGCTTGCGGATGTAGATGGAAAAGGCGATGGTCACCCGGCTGAACTCGCGCTTGCGGCTGTCGCCCACCGTTCGTATGTCGATGCTGTTGACCGCGAGCGACGGCGTTTTGCCCAGGCGCTCCAGCAAGGCCTGAATCTCGGACCACGCCGACACGGGGGCGGTGCCGCGCGCGATCTGGTAGCGCCGGTGAATATATTCCGCGTTGCTCTCCTCGCTGCGCGATTGCACCGTCCACGTCGGGCGCAGGCTCGACACAAACATGTCCATCTCAGTGCCGTTCATCATTTCGGACTTGATTTTGGCCGCGTTGTCCCGGGTAACCTGCGCCTTTTGGCTCGAATAATTGGGGGCCAATCCATCCACCATTTTTCTCAGACTTTGATTCAGCGTGGTCAATTGCGCCTTTCTTTGCCGGTTGGCCTTCCTGGCATCAAAATAATAATAGGCCGCGCCCACGGTAAGCAAGGCGGCCACGACAGCCACCGCCACCCATAGAGGCGAACTGTGATATTTTATTTTTTTTATTTGGTCGCTCATTATCGTCTGCCTGAGGTTGCGGGCGGGCGCCTAGCAGGGGGCGGCGCGCTGGCGGGTGTGGCGGCGGCAACGCCTTCCGGACGAGGCGTGTTGCCCTCCAGCACGAAGTCTCCCGTCTGGCTGTTGAATGAGTTGGTGTTTGGAGCAACCAGCAATCCTTGGACGGAACTTTCCAGATGCCGTGTGATCGGCGTGACGGGGCTGACATTGTTCACCGCAGTGCTTCCGGTTTGCTTGGACATCGACACCTTCTGGTTCCAGAATATGCCATTCAGCCTGAATTTCGAGGGGGCCTCCACCCCGATGCTTATATTGAGGAGCGTGGCGTCCCGCGGTATGGCCCCGCCCAACGCTTGCAGCAACTGCAAGTGTCCGTGGGAATAATCAAACCGGTCGTTGGCATATAATTTGAGGAATTCTTCAATTTCCCGTTTGTTGCGCTCAAGGCCGGTTTTCTGTGTCGCGAGCGAGCTCTGCAGGGTTTCGAGCGACCGTATCTCACGGGAGTCTTTGCTCAGGTCATTATAAGCATAGGAACCTCCGCCCAGCAGGATGGCCGCCAGCACCGCCGCTCCGATTTTGAGGCCGAGATTCAAGCTGATATTTTTTGGCAAATCCTCGATCAACGAGCTGGAATGCCGGGACGGAATGCTTGCGAGCAGGGTGGCGAGGACGCTGAAATTGTGAAGCTCCACCTGCCCGAATGCAGCCAGGGTCTCCCAATAAGGGCATTGTGTCTTGGCATCCGTGCCCGGCGCCTGATAAAGGCGCACCACAGGGCGCATCCCGCCATCTTCAAAGGTGACGCCATATTCGCCAAAAATCAGACTGATTTCCGACCACACGTCAAAATCCTCGCGCTTGCCGGCCGAGACTTTGCGGGCCGCGCGCAGGCCGGCGGCGGTGTTGAGATAGACAAATGCCTGCCCGTCCTTGTCCACCACCAGAAACACATTGGTGCGGCCGGGAGTCGTCCCGGAAAACATGGCCAGACTGGCAAAGGAAAAACAACGGCTGACCGGATATTTCAGATCATACAATGTCTGGTTCAGCAAATAGAGTGAGGGAACCGTTTCAAAGGAGCAAAAGGTCCCTTGGTTCCCCCCTGCGGCGGCCGATATCTGCCACGGGGTTTGGAAGCCCCAGGCGGTGTGCGGATTGTTCAGGCTTTCGTGGCTGCCGGCAAGCACTTCGCGCACGATTGCACGGCCCCCGCCCGGACATTCGCTGTATTCGGTCTGGAGCGTTTCCGGATCATAAAGCAGCATGATCTTGTTGTCGCGTTTGCAATGCTCCTGCACGATCGCAGCCGCGTCCTCCACGCGCTCGATGGCCGTGCGCGCCCACCCCTTCGCCGTGGAGTAATACACGACTTTGTCCCATATGAATATGGCCTGTTGCTGTTTTCTCATGGCATCAAAAAATCCGGCTCTCCAATAATATCAATTGGTCCTATACCACTTATAATTGAGAACAGTCTTTCTGCTGAAGGGACGGCCGTCGTGCCACTCATTAGCCCATAAATCAAGGAACGCCGACATGAGATCTGTTTCAAAATCATTGGTATAGTAACAGCGGGGGATGCCGGGCATCCCCCGCGCGTTTTATATTATTGCCAATAATCCGGCTCAGACAGCGAAACTCATGCGAGGAGGGCGCATGAGCGATACGCCGTCTTTATGCCGCGATTAGAAGCTGGCCAGGTAGTAATAGCAGGTGACCGTCGTGGCGCCGGCAGCCGGGGCGGCATAGACGAAGCGGCCGCGGGACTGGAAGGCTTGGAATTCGGAGTCGTCCATGCCAGCGTTGAGCTCGCGGGAGAGCGCCTGCGCATGCTTGATGCTGACACCCTGGAGCACGACATAGGCGCAACGGGCGGCCTGCAGGCCGTTGACACCATCCAACAGGAAGTCAACACCGCTGGCGCCAAAAGTCGCCGCGGGGCCGGTGGCGGCCGCTATTTGGGCGGGGACGATGATCGAGGCTTCCGACCGGTTGTAGTTGTCCCAGGCATTGCCGGCACCACCGGCCGTGCTGAAGGCATTGCGGCTGATGATGAAGACGCGCTCATTGGCCGCAGCATTCTGGGTGTTCCCGGACTGTCCGACCCGCCACGACATCTGGTTGTCAATGAAGCCAGCGGCGCGCAGCACTTGGTCAAAGGTATAGGTGTTGTCCAAGGCAGCGAAAACAACCGGATCGGCGGGAGCCGTCGGATCGAAGGTCGCAAGCGGCGTGGCTGCACCACCCGTGAGGGCATCGCCCGGCCCCTCGGTGATCGGAACGGTGCCGCCCGATGTGTTCAGGGCCACGAAACCGATGGTCGAGGTCTCGAGGTTCTTGAGGTTGGAGGTGGTCGCCACGATCTGGGCACGGTTGATGGCGGACATGACACCGACCGCGATCACGGAGATGAGGATCGCGATGATGGCGAGCACGCCGAGCATTTCGACAAGGGTAAAGCCCTTGCGGGATGTGATGTTACGTTTCATGTTATCTGTGTGTTTTGTGTTGTTGCTTCCGGAATTTCGGAATCGCCTTCCGGCGCCTCCGTCTGCGCAACCACCTCGTCGATCGAGGTCTGCCCCTGCGCCGCCTTGATGAATCCATCCTGGCGGAGCGTGCGGAAAATCGAGCTTCCGGTCTGCTCGGTTTCGGTCGCACAAAGTTTTCTCGCGAGCGTCTCACACTCGCGCAAAGCGTCCTTGCCCAGCCGCACGATGATGTCGGCAAAGGGCTCCACCGGGCGGCATTCATAAAGGCCCACGCGGCCCTTGTAGCCATTGCCGCCGCACAAGGCGCAGCCCCCGGGTTTCGGACGATAAAGGGTCTGCCCCGGCTCCAGCCTGATGCCGTGGATGCCGGCAATCGCCTCGCTCTGCGGGTGCGGCTCCTTGCACTCGCAGAGGCGGCGGATGAGGCGCTGGGACACAAAAAGATTCACCGCGCCGATGATGATGCTCGGCTCCACGCCCATGTCGATGAGGCGGGTGATGCCGCCGAGCGCGGTGTTGGCGTGCAGGGTGGAAAAGCCGGTGTGGCCGGTGAGCGCGGCGCGCATGGAGAGCTCGGCGGTCTCGCCGTCGCGGGTCTCGCCCACGAGGATGTAGTCGGGATCCTGACGCAGGAGGGCGCGCAGGCCCATGGCAAAGGTAAGCTGCTCGGTGACCTCGGTCTGGCGGATGTTGCGGAACTCGTATTCGATCGGGTCCTCCAGCGTCATCATCGTGTAATTCGAAACGTCGAGGGTGTTGATGATCGAGTAGAGCGAGGTGGTCTTGCCCGAGCCGGTGGGGCCGACGAAGTAGGTGAAGCCGAAGGGCGCGTTGGCCGCCTTCAGGATCGCGGCTTTCGTATCGTCGAGCATGCCGAGCCGGTCGAGCGGTACGATGCCCTTCGACTGGTCGAGGATGCGGATGACGATGCTCTCGCCGTAAAGGGTGGGCAGCGCGTTGAAGCGCATGTTCACCTTGCGCCCGCCCACGACAAGCTTCGCGCGCCCGTCCTGCGGGATGTGGCGGATGGCGATGTCGAGGCCGCCCTTCATCTTCACCCGGGCAAAGATGGAATCGCGCACCGCGCCCTCGATGACCTTGTAGGGGTGCATCACGCCGTCGATGCGGAACTTGATCTGCGAAAGCGTCTCCTCGGGCACCAGATGGATGTCCGACACCCCCATGTTGACGGCGTCGGCCACCAGCAGGTCGAAGAAACGCCCCGGGTCGGAGACATCGGCGCGCGTGGCATACATCTCATCGATGCGGGCCAGCACCTCGGCCTCGGGCGCGACCAGATACTCGACTTCGTTCACCCCGAAGCGGCGGAACGAGCCGGCAACCTCGGCGAAGCCGGGAACCGCCGGGTCGGTGATGGCGACGCTCACCTTCGCATTGACGCGGCGCAGCGGGATCGCGCGCAGGCGGCGCGCCACCGAGGGCGACAACAGGCGCACGGCCTCGACGGGAATGCGCACCCCCATGAGCGACACGCACTGGAGCCCGTGATGCTCGGCGATCATCTTGGCCACGGCAGCGGCGGGCAGGATGCCCAGCTCCACCAGCACGCCGCCGTAACTCTGGCGGCGGCCCTGCTGGTTGAAATAATCCGTGGCGATCTTGATGCTCGATGCGCCGATGCCGTTTTCCTTCAGGACGCGCGGCATCCAGACAAAATCATGCTCCTGGCGGGCCTGCTGCACCTTGGCCAGCTCGACGGGCACGGGCGGACGCGTCCTGGAGGATTTTGCAGGAGCGGCGGCTGAAGGTGTGGCGGCGGCTGGCATGGAGACGTGGATACGAAAGGAGGCCTGATGGAAGAATGAATCAGTCCAGCAGGGAGATGGCCTCGACGGTGCGACCGGTGGAAGACACCGCAGGCGAGGGCGCGGGAACGACGCTCATGCCGCTCCCGGTGTGGGCGCGGACCCCGCGGCTCAGCGCGGCGGCGGCCCGCTGGTCGGAGGCCGACAAACTGGCGCCCGGCTGGAGAATGCGCGGCGTGAGCATGATGACCAGTTCGCTCTTGGCCTTGTATTTGGCCTCTGTGCGGAAAAGCCGGCCCAAAAACGGAATCTTGCCGAGGCCGGGAACCGACCGGGTGGTGTCGGCCTCTTCCTCGGTGATCAACCCGCCGATGATGGCGGTCTCCCCAGAGCGCAGGCGGATGATCGTGGAGGTCATCTTCACGAAAAGCGCGGGAGCCTTGGAATAATTGTCCGGCGCCGTGATCTCCTTGTCGAGCCGGGTGATCGCCGGCGTGATATCGAGCGTAATGTCGCCGTTGTCCGCGATGTGCGGTGTGATCGCCACCGTGGTGCCGATGGAAATGGTGGAGACGTTGTAGGTCTCGCTGGTCATCGCGGTATTGTTAATTCCGCCGGACATCTGGGAGGATGACTGGCGCTGGAAATACGGCACATCGTTGGTGTCCTTGATGTAGGCCGTCTGGTTGTTCAGCGTGACCAGCCGGGGCGAGGTGATGGCGTTGAGCGTGCCCTGCTGGGACAGCGCCTGAATGAGCGCGTCCAGCTTGCCGATGCCAATCGAGCCGGTAAAGGAATCCCCATCGAACTGAAATCCGCCTAGGACGCTGCTCGTGAGGTTGGTGGAGCCTTTCAGCTTGCCCGCCTCATACAAGCCCGCGACAGGACCTCCGATCATCAGATCTCCGACCGACGAGGCGGCAAGCTGCCAGTCGATGCCGAGCTTTTCCTGGTCGTTGAGCTGCACCTCGATGATTTTTCCGACGATCTCCACCTGCTGGGCGATGCGCCCGTTGATATTGCTCAGGAAATTTGCGATATGCTCGTGGGTATGGCGCGAGCCGGTGACCATGATGGTGCCGGCAAAGCGATCGAACACGACGCGCTCGTCCTTGCCCTTCACCGCGTCGAGCTCCTGCTGAATTTTATCCCAGAACTGGTTTTCCGTGGTCATCTCAAGGGAAACGCTTGCGCTGTCTTCCTCTCCCCCGCCGCCGCCGCTGCCGCCTCCTCGGCCGCCGCCGCCGCTGCCTCCGCTGCCCCCGCTTCCTCCAGCGGAAGCATCAAAGTTTGTCTGCCCGAGATTGATATTGGATTTTGACGACCCCTTGCGCTCCAGCGTCGGATACTCGACTTGATAAATGAAGGTCTTGAAGCGGCGCACCATAACGTAGCCGCCGTCCTCGATGTCCCAGTAATAACCCTCCTGCACGCAAAGTGCGTCGAGAATGCCGCGGAGGGTGATGTTGTGAAACTCCACATTCACCTCTCCCTCGACGGCTTTCTCGCACATGATGCTGATGCCGTTGGTGCGACCGAGCGCCTGCAACACTTTCGCCAGAGGCTGGCTGTCCTGACTGAAATATGGCACTTGGCGAAGCAACGCCTCCTCGATGGGCACCGGAGCCGGCTGCTGCTGCGCGACGGCATGAAGGACCGGGCAGAGAGAGAGAGCCATGATCACAATGGCGGCGCGACGACGGAGATTCTGGCAACGGAGTAAGTTCATCTTGGTTTGAATTGGTCTTTTCACCGGAGCCCTCCCGACATGGTAGGCTTCGCCGCGCCACCCAGCGCGGGCCGCAGGCTCAGGCCGAGGCGCTTCCGGATCTCATCGGGCTTGTCGGAGGTGGAGATGGCTGTTTCAGGAGTTACAAGTTTTTTACGAACGTAATCAACCAAACATGTATCGAAATCTATCATGCCCATGTCTTTTTTGACGGCGATCTCATTGGCGATCTGGCCGGGCTTGTTCTCCCGAATCGCACCGGCCACCGCGGGGCAATTTAGCAACAATTCAAATGCGGCCACGCGCCCGCCGCCCACCCGGGCGATAAGGCGCTGCCCGATCACCATCAACAGGGACGAGGCCACCATCGTGCGCACTTGGTCGCGCTCGTCGGCGGGAATGACATCGAGGATGCGGCTGATCGTGCTCGCCGCAGTGCGGGTGTGCAGCGTGCCGAAAACCAAGTGCCCCGTCTCGGCGGCGGAGACCGCGGCCTTGACCGTCTCGGCGTCGCGGAGCTCGCCGATCAGGATCACATCGGGGTCCTCGCGCATCGCGTCCACCATGCCGGCGCCGAAACTCACCACGTCGCGCCCCACCTCGCGCTGGCGGATGACGCTGCGCACGGACTTGTAACGATACTCCACCGGATGCTCCAAGGTGACAATGTGCAGGTCACTGTTTTGATTCAGCCAGTCGATCGCCGCGGCGAGCGTGGTCGATTTGCCGGACCCGGTGTAGCCCGTCACCAGAATCAGCCCCGTGGGACGTCCTTCCTTGATGACCTTTTGGAAGGCCGCCGGCAGCATCACGTCATCCATGGTCGGGATGCGGCTGCGCATGAAACGGATCGCCAGCACGGGTTTCCCGCCGGCATGGAAAAGATGGCAGCGCATGTCCTGCCCCGCGCAATTCATCGCGAAATCAGCCGCGTGCGCCTGCTCCACAAACGCCGTCCGCTGGGCGGGCTGGAGCCGGCTGAGCAGGTTGTCGAAAAACGCCTTGGGGGTCCTGGCCTCGGGAAATTTGACGATATCCCCATCGACGCGCAATGCGACGGCCTCATCCAGACACACGTGAACGTCGGACGCATGACGTCCGAGACCATATTCAACGACTTGTTCCAATGTATCCATTATCGATTATTGTAAATTCATTGCTCTTTCTAAACGTCCGGCGCAAGCATTTTAGGAAAAAATATGTGAATATTTTAAATTTGAAATTCAATTTATTGATTATAAATATTTTATATTACAGCTCGAATTGTAATTTTTAATCAAAAACTTCCAGAAAAACACCCTTCGTCCCGTTTGCGGCCGTTCAAGGACACGTGGAAATCCTTAAAAAACGCCCCGTCAGCACTCATTTGGTTGGCTGTCATGCCTGTTGTCTGCCACGCGTCTGTCTCGCATTCTGCGCGCAATTACCCTTGGGCCGTGATGATTTATTTTTGATTATTCACGGGTCCTGGCGTCCGTCAGGCAGCGGCAGGTTTTGAACAGCGACGAGTCTGGAAAGGCTTGCGCCAAGAAGGCGTTAAAAACAAGCCCACGCGGGCAGGGTGACGGTTTTGCAACGCTTCTGTTACAAATTTCGAAAAATTTCCCTTCCCCCCGTTTCGCCAATCCCGCAACCTGACCCGGCATTTCATTTCCATGATCTCGTTCAAAAAACTCTTCGGCAAGGACCAGAAGTTCTACGATCTGTTGGAGGCCAGCGCCGAGGAAGCCCTCACCAGCACCAGACTTCTCGCCAGCTATCTCCAACGACTCAGTTCCTATCGCAGCGCGGGCGACCTCGACGATTTCGCGCACAACCGCCGCAAGGACAAAAAAATCACCGCCCGCATCACCGAGGAGCTCTGCCGCACGTTCGTGACCCCCATCGAACGCGAGGACATCGAGGCGCTCTCCAGCGTGCTCTACCGCATCCCCAAGACCGTCGAAAAACTGGTCTCGCGCCTCTCCATCTACCCCGGACGCCTTCCGCTCGAGGGACTGCTCCAGCAATCCGACTACCTCAGCAAGGCCGCCGAGTGTGTCGTCGGCATGGTCAAGCAGCTCCGCCACGGCTCCGACATGGAAAAAATCGCCGAGGACAACAACCGCCTCCAGTTCCTCGAGGGCGAGGGCGACAAGCACCTGCTCGGCATGATCAAGGATCTCTACCAGGGCAACTACGACGCCAAGGAGACCGTCATCATGCAGGAATTTTTCGAGATGCTCGAAAAGTCCATCGACCGCTGCCGCGACGCCGGCAATGTCGTGTTCCAAATCGTGCTCAAGTATTCCTGAGCCGCGCGCGCGGTCCAAACCCCGTTCCCATGACATTTTTCCTGCTCGTGCTCCTCGCCGCGCTCGTGTTCGAGTATATCAACGGCTTCCACGACACCGCCAACTCCATCGCCACCGTCGTCTCGACCAAGGTGCTCACGCCCCGCCAGGCCGTGCTCATGGCGGCCGTCACCAACCTCGCCGGCGCGCTCATCGTCGGCACCAGCGTGGCCAAGACCATCGGCGCCGGGCTCGTGGACACGTCCGTCATCAGCATGCCCACCGTGCTGTGCGCGCTGCTGGCGGCCATCGTCTGGAACATTTTCACCTGGTGGCTCGGCCTGCCGTCGAGTTCCAGCCACGCCCTCATCGGCGGGCTCTGCGGGGCGGCGCTGGCCTCGGCGCGCGGCAACTGGCACGTGCTGCACTGGTCGCTGCACGACGCGAAAACCGGCGTGGCCGTCGGCCTCTGGCCCAAGGTCGTGGCGCCCATGTTCATCTCGCCTTTCATCGGATTCACCATCGCGGCAATCATCATGTGGCTGCTCTATCTCTTCCTGCGCCGGGTGCGTCCGCGATTTATCAATGTCATCTTCGGCAAGCTGCAGCTGGCCAGCGCCGCGTGGATGGGGTTCAGCCACGGCTCAAACGACGCCCAGAAAACCATGGGCATCGTCACGCTCGCGCTTTTCACCGGCACGCAATCGGGCGCGTTTGACGGCATCCCGGGCTGGCTCGGGTTCCTCCGCACCACGGACATGGAAGTGCATCGCTGGGTCATCATCACCTGCGCGCTCACCATGGCGGCGGGCACGGCGGCGGGCGGCTGGCGCATCATCAAGACGATGGGCCACAAGATGGTGAAACTCCAGCCCATCCACGGTTTCGCCGCCGAGACCACCGCGGCCATCGTCATCCAGACCGCCTCGCACGTCGGCATCCCGCTTTCCACGACCCACGTCATCTCGACCTCGATCATGGGCGTGGGCTCCGTGAAACGCTTCAGCGCGGTGAAATGGGGCCTCGTCGGGCGCATCGTGTGGGCCTGGGTGCTCACGCTGCCCGTCACCGGCCTGCTCGGCTACGGCCTGATGCGCATCGCCCTCCAGCTTTTCGGTGTGTGATACTCTTTTCCATTCGAACCCAGTGCTGCGCGCGAGCGACTGGGAGCGCCGGCATCCTGCCGGCAGACGATGCTCTGCATCGCCGGATCGAGTGGCACGGGCGTCCAGCCTGTGCGAACGGCGCTTCGCGCCGCCAAAGCCGGCAGGATGCCGGCGCTCCCAGTCGCTCGCGCGGCTGCGCGGCGTCTTTTGACCTTTGACAGGGGCGGCGATGAGGACGCGACCCTTCCTGCCCGTCCGCCATCCGCGTGGCATCAAGCTGATCGACCGACAAAAAAGCCGCCCGGCAAAACGGACGGCTTTTTGCATGCGCAATTCTTCGCGGCTCAGGCCACGCGCTCGACCACCAGCGGGGGCGGGGTCGGACGCTTGGGCGCGAGACGGTAGGCGTTCTTGAAATACTCCAGCGCCTGCTCCAGACGAGCCTCGTCGTTGTAGTGGATCATCATGAGCGGCTCGCCCTGCTTCACCTGCGTGCCGACCTTCTTGATCTCGGACACGCCGACCGAGTAGTCGATCTTGTCATTGGCGCCGTTCTTGCCCGCGCCGAGCAGGTGCACGCCGTGGGCGACCATCGCCGCGTTGATGGTGTGCACGTAACCGCGCTTGGGCGCCGGGAGCTTGCGGACATGCTTGGCCTGCGGAAACTTGTCCGGGCTGTCGATGAAGGAGGGATCACCGCCCTGCGCCTTGACGAGGTCCTTGAGTTTCTCGAGCGCGCTGCCGTCGGTGAGATGGCGCTGGATGGTCTGCTTGGCGGAAAGCGTGGAGCCGGCGACGCCGGCCAGGCGCACGATTTCCATGCCGAGCTTGAGCACGAGGTCCTTGATGTCCTCGGGGCCGTTGCCTTTGAGAAGCTCGATGGCTTCCTTCACTTCGAGCGCGGTGCCGACGGTGTCGCCGAGCGGCTGGTTCATGTCGGTGACGAGCGCGACGCAGCGGCGTTTCATCGAGCGGCCGACGCGGGTCATGGAGCGGGCGAGTTGCTTGGCCTGCTCCAGGTCCTTGATGAAGGAACCGTTGCCCCACTTCACGTCGATGACGAGCCCTTCGGAGCCCTCGGCGAGTTTCTTGGAAAGGACGCTGCCGGTGATGAGCGGAAGGCTCGGGATGGTGCCGGTTTCCTTGCGCAACGCGTGGAACTTGGCCTCGACGGGCGCGAGATCGGGCGTCTGCGCGACGATGGCGCCGCCGATCTTGCCCAGCTGGGCCGCGAACTGGTCGTTGGTGAGGTTGCCCTTGAAACCGGGGATGGAGCCGAGCTTGGTCAGGGTGTTGATGACGTAGTCGTGCTCGATGCCCGACATCATGGGCACGACCACCCCGCTGGCCATCGCGAGGGGCACGAGGACGAGGGAGGTTTTGTCGCCCACCCCGCCGGTGGAATACTTGTCGATCTTCGGTTTCGCGATGTGCGAGAGGTCAATGACTTCGCCGGAAAGCATCATTTCCTCGGTCAGCTCGGCGGTTTCCTGCGCCGACATGCCTTGGAAATAAATCGCCATGGCCAGGGCGGCGAGCTGGTGCTGGGGCATGTCCCCGTCCAGCGTGCTGTCGATGATGTAGCGTATTTCGTCTTGGTTGAACTCGCCGCCGTCGCGTTTCTTTTCAATGAGGAACTCGAAAGTCGGTTTAATGAATCTCCTGGGAGGAAGCGTGCGTTTTGTCATATTGGTTAGAGAAAAAAGAAGCCTGCGCCGTCCGGCGGGCAGGAAGCGTAAGAGCCAGTCAGACTATAGAAAAATGTCGAGCCAAAATTACCCACTTCAATGGATCTAATGCCAATTTAACAAGGAAGAATATTTTTGGTATTCCATTATTTTTAATATTATCTAAATCATAATCAAATACTTAAAACATACAACCCGCTTGCTTGCGAATTGACATGAGGCCCTTCACCTGCAGATAGTGGGAATCTTGGGCGGATCGGTAAGGTTTATGCAAAAACTCCCATGGGATTTGCATCCTCGCATGTGTTCGCCGCCTGACGGGTCATGAGGTTGCCACATCCATGCCCGCTTCCTTGCGCGCCGGTCGATGCTGCAGGCTTGTGGCGGTCGCCGGGATGCGCAATACATCGCGGC
This sequence comes from Termitidicoccus mucosus, assembly GCF_038725785.1. Taxonomy (GTDB): domain Bacteria; phylum Verrucomicrobiota; class Verrucomicrobiia; order Opitutales; family Opitutaceae; genus Termitidicoccus; species Termitidicoccus mucosus. The sequence continues at coordinate 4,842,054 of NZ_CP109796.1, read as the reverse complement.
TCGCATGCGCATCGCCGTCTGTGTTTTCACGCGTCTGGTTCTTGCTGCCGCGCCGTTTCTTGCGGCGGCGGTCGCACGCGCCCAGTCGTATGCGCCGGAGGTCAACTACCACGACCCCGTGCAGCGTGTGTTTGTGGTCGAGCTGGCGCGCGTGCTGGCCTGGCGCGAGAACCTTGCGGGCGCGGGCATCGCGGAGGTGCGTTACGAAGTGCGCTGCGACGAAAGCGGCGCGTGCGTGTGGATGCTGCGCTGGCTCGACGCGCAAGGCGCGCTGTGGCGGGAGATTCCGCTTTTCTACGCGGCCCCGACACTCGCGGACGGCGCCGGATTTTACCGCGAAACCGTCGCGCAACTGCTCGCGCACCGCTGGACGGGTTTCGATGCGGATGCGGATGCCGCCGCGCGCGCCCCGAACGCCGCGCAAACGCTCGACGAGGCATTTTGGGACGGGCTCGGGCAAATGGGGATCTCGCGCATGGCGACCGTGCGCGCCGTGATCGCCGACGAGTCCGCCGTCACTGATCTCCGCGACACCGCCGCCGCCGCGCGCATGGCCGGCCAGCTCCTCGCCTGCGCCGTGCCCGGCCAAGCCTCCATGCTCACGCTGGACTCGACGCTCGCGGCGCGCGGCGCGGCTTGGCTCGCGCTCGCGGAACACGCGGCGGACGCGGCCCCCGCCGCCGGCAAACCATTCGCGGCATCCTGGCGCCGCTGGGCGGTCGTCCTCTGGCTCGCGAGGCGGCAGGCGCAGGCGATGAAAATGTGGCACCTCGCCGGAAGCCCCCCTGACGCCTTCGCCACCACCGCCGAGGCCCAAGCCCGCGGCTGGTGGCAGTTCGTGCTCACGCCGCGCCAGCCGGACAAAATTCACATCGCCGATTCCCGGCGTCTCGCGCCCAAGCCGCGCAAAAATCCCAACCTTCACCCTTATCTGAACGAACCGCCGAAATCGCCGACGCCACAGCAGTTCGCCGCCGCCGTCGCCGCCGCCAACGCCGACGCCATTGCCGCCGCCGACGAACGCGAACGGCTGCGCCTCGCTCTCAAGCCCCGCGAGCCGGGCGAGTTTTATCTGGAAGCCGCGCGCCACGACGCGCCCGCCTGGTCGGCCGCGCTGCTCGCCGCCGGCGCGGTCGCGGAAGGCAGCGCGCGCAACATGGTCGCCTGCCTCCCGCTCGTCTCCCATTTCGAGCTGCAATCCGAGCACGACTACGCGCCGCTCGTCGCCGAGGCCCGCAGCCGCCCGCACGAGCCCGTCATCGCCCGCTGGATGCAAGCCGCCCGCCGCGACTGGCTGCGCACGCTCGACGACCGTATCGAAAATTCGAATACGACAGAAAACGCGGTTCTCCCCTCCCCCGCCGCCGGCGATTCCGTGCTGGCCGACGCGGTCGCCGCCGCCCGCGTCGAGTCCGAACGCGACACCGCCGTCTATCCCGACGGCGCCCTGGCCGGATTTCCCTCGCTCGCGAATCTCATCGGCCTCGCCTACCGCGAAGGCGCGGGCCCGCTCGCGCCCGCCGCGTCCGTGACCACGCGCGACCTGCTCAACTTCGGCTGGGAAAACACCGGCGTGCAGCTCGCCGCCCGCCACGACTTTCTGGCCAACTGTTATCCCTCGCCCCAGCTCGCGGCGAATTTCAAGGCCGCCGTCGCCGCCGCCCTCCCGCAACTGGCCGTGTTTTTCCAGCAAAACAACTGGGACGCCTCGCTGCCCGCGATTGACCACCTCGACCGGCTCCAGCGCATCGAGGCCGCGGGCGCCCCGATGTTTTTTGCGCCCGGGCCGGTGTTCGGCGTCGCCCTGCCCGCCGGCGCCGCCTACAGCCCGCCGCGCTGCGGCTACATGGCGATGCGCGGCTGGCTCTTGCGCGGGCAGTCCGCGTGGGCGCTCCTGGGGCTCGCCGCCAGCAGCACCGACGCCCTCGCGCTCTCCCGTCTCGTGCGCCGCTCGCACGACGAAGGCGGTCCGCTCAACGACCACCGTCTTCTCGCCGTGCTCTCCAACCCCGGCAACGCGGCCAACTTCCGCCGCCTGCCCGACCTCGACGCCCTCCGCGCGCTGCTCGCCTCGCGGCTCGCCCCCGGCGCGCTCCCGCCGACCACGCGCATCCACGCCTGGCAAACCCTCCCGCCGCTCGAACGCGCCCAATCCGCCGAACGCGCCTTTTGGGAAACACCCGGCGACGATTACCTGCTCTTCACCCTGAAAAGCTACCTCGAAGCCAACGCCCCCGGCGCGGTCGCGCGCTTCCACGACCAGGCCATCGACTTGATGGAGCGCCCGCAAAACGGCATGGCCGCCGGTGTTTACCGCCTGCTTCCCGCCATGCTCGACCTCGACGAGGACGGCATGACCGCGGTGCTCGTCCGTGAAAACGCCCTGGGATTCTCGTGCTACCACCCGCGCCTCTATCCCGCGCTCGCGCTCGGCCGCCTCGACGAGCTTGAGGAGATGCAGACCTCCATCGCGCGGGCCGATCCGCAAAACGTATTCTGGGGAAAAATGATGCCCGGCCTGCTTTCCACCTGGCGCGCGCTCGGCACGCCGCAGGGGCTGGCCGCGCTTCGCGCCTTCGCCGCCGAAAACCCCTTCTCCATCGAATACCTCTGGGTCTTTTCGCGCGCCGCCCGGCTCACCACCGGCGAACGCATCATCCTCTTCGGCGGCGGCGAGGCGGGCGGCGCGACCGGCGCGCGCGCCTGCGTGGTCGCCCGCCTGCGCGGCGACCGCGACTCCTTCGACGCCGCGTGGAAAACCGTCTTCCCCGGCGGCACCGAAAACGTCGCCTACAACATGGAGCACATTTTGCTCTGGCGCCTCCGCCACGAACTCTTTGCCGATCGGCCTCTCACCGATGCCGGGGCGCCCGGCCTGCGCCCCGCCGATTGGAAATCCATCCCCGAGCAAGTCGCCGAAACCATCACGGAACGCCTGCGACCGGACAAAACCGGACCCATGAATTAACCGCGAAGGGCACGAAGACCGCGAAGAAAGGAATCCCTGCAACAACCGCAAGAACACGAAAAAAGAAAAACAGAACGACTCGCTTTTGGCGTCCCTTGTGTTTTCACGGCTGGCCCGATCATTCTTCGCACCCTTCGCCTCCTGCGCGGCTCAATCAAAAAACAAACAACGCCGACAACAAACACCACGCCACCCCGCCCCGCCATGAAAAAATACCTTCCTCCCATCGTCTCCGCCCTTTTTGCCATGACCGTCACCGCCTCTGTCTTTTCCCAGCCGCCGCCTGCCGTCTCGCCCGAAGTCCACGCCGACCGCACGGTGACGTTCCGCCTGCGCGCGCCCGACGCCGCCACGGTCGTGGTGCGTTGCGAGGGCTTGGCCGGCCCCGCCCCGCTCGTGAAAGACGACGCCGGCCTGTGGTCCCTCACCACCGCGCCGCTCGCGCCCGACATCTACAGCTACACCTTCCTCGTGGACGGCGTGCGCATGACCGATCCCGCCAATCCGCTCCTCAAATACAACCTCCTCGCCAGCGCCAGCGAAGTCCACATCCCCGGCGCGCCCGGCGACGCGCTCCCGTGGGACCGCCACGATCCCGCCGTCCCGCGCGGCGTGCTCCACCGGCATTCGTTTCGATCCGGCGTCTCCGGCGACGAGCTTGATTTTGTCGTTTACACCCCGCCCGGCTACGATCCGGCGGCGGACGCCACTTATCCTGTTCTGTATTTACTCCACGGATACAGCGACGACGCCGGCTCCTGGACCGCGACCGGCCGCGCCCACATCATCCTCGACAACCTCATCGCGCAAAAACGCGCCCGCCCGATGATCGTCGTCATGCCGCTCGGCTACGGCACCCTGGAGGTCGTGACCGCCGGCTGGGCGCGCATGCGCGAGGGCGGCCTTTGGACGCGCAACGTCCGCGCCTTTCGCGACATTCTCACCCGCGAGGTGCTGCCGCGAGTCGAGTCCGCCTACCGCGTGTCGCCGCGCCGCGGGCACCGCGCCATCGCCGGGCTTTCGATGGGCGGCGCCGAGAGCCTCGACATCGGCCTGAGCCATCCGGAGCTTTTCGGCTGGATCGGCGCGTTCAGCTCCGGCGGCCTGCCGGAGGATTTCGACACCGCCTGGCCCGGGCTCGGCGATGCCGCCGCCCCGCGCCCGGCGCTGCTCTGGATCGCCTGCGGCGAGGAGGATTTCCTGCTGGAAAACAACCGGCAGCTCTCCGCCTGGCTCGCGAAGAAGGAAGTGAAGCACACCTTCACTGTCGGCCCGCTCGGCCACACCTTCCGCGTCTGGCGCCCCAATCTCGCCGCCTTTATCCCGCTGCTCTTCCGCGAGTAATGGCACTATTTCTCCGAACGAACAAAGGCCATTTGACACACTCCCCTCCCTCTTGCAGCTTGTGTTTTTCTTTCGACACCAACCCTATTCCAGTCACCCGGTCACCAAACTTTAGCATTCATACTTTTTCGCGTAGCTTCGGCTGCTGTTCACAACGAAACCTAGGAAATTTCGTGGCACAAGAGACATCGCTGAAATGCGCCCCTATATTGGGGCGCATTGAAAGCGTCCTCTTGTGAGGCTCTCCTAGGTGCCTGTTGTGGGGCGCAAGTAAATGCGTCCCTCTTTTTTTGTTTCAGGCACCCAGGGCGATCCTCGCAAGGGAACTCCCGCAGACAACGGCAAAGGCAGGCGCGAGCCCATTGCCGTTTATGCACGTCTCGCTTCCATCATGCTTGGAAGGGGTGTGGCGCGTCGCGCCTGCCGCTCCATTTGTTCCCGCTCACCTGCGCGACAGGCCGGGAAAAATCCTTTTCATCACGCACCTGGCGATCGGGGACTACGCGTATCTCCAGAATTTTTTCAAGGCGCTTGCCGGGCGCTTTCCCCATTTGCAAATCCACCTGTGGGTGGACGAACTGCGGTGCACAAAAAACGCGGCCAAGTGGGAGGGATTGAGAAAATACATATTATACGACTGGCTGGCCGCCTGCCCGTTCATCCAAAAAATCTACAGCCAAACCTATCGCCCCGATTTGCGCGCGGAGTCCATCACATCGGCGCGCCGGGAAAACTACCCTATTATCATCTCCCTCGCGTTGGTGCGTCCCCATCGCTACGCCGCGCTTGCCCGCAAAATCGGCCCGGACAGCTTTGTTGCCGGCATCAGGCGCTTTGCTGGCGGACTTCGCGGCCTTGTTCATGATTTTTCATATAAAAAACTGGATATCGCGCTTCCGTCCGAAATTCGCGGCATTGGTCATGTCAGCGAAATTTTCTCCTGCTGGTTTCAGTCTCTGTTCGGCTTTGGCCTCACCTTGAGGGAACGCCTCCCGTTCGTGGACATTCCGGATGAATGGACGCGCTGGGCGACCGGTTACATAGACACCCTTGGCGCGGCAGGAAACCCCCTTGTGTTTGTCAATCCATCGGCCAAAACACCCAGGCGCTGCTGGCCGATGGCGCATGTCGTCGAATTGATAAAAGCCATGCGGCAACAACCCGAATGGCGCGACGCGGTCTTTCTGGTAAATGCCCTGCCGGACAAAATCCCGGAAACCCTGGCGCTTGTCAAAGCCGGCGGACAGAAACGGGTTCATGTGTTCAGCGCGAATGACAATTTTTTCCAGCTCCCGGCGGTTTTGCGCCGGTGCGCGCTGATCATTTCCGTGGAAACCGCCACCATGCACCTGGCGAACGCCGTCCGTGTTTCCGCCGTGGCTTTGATGCGCAAGAAAAACCCCGAATGGCACCCGCTCGATGCAGCAAACAGCAAAATCGTCACCGTCTCCAAACGGCGCGACTGGATAAAAGAAATCCCGCCCGGGCGCGTTCTGGACGCGATGAGGGGATTCCCGCCAGCCCTTGCGGAGTGACAAATGTTCAAGCCAGCCAACCTGCATTTTCAAGTGTCCTTATGAAAATATTTCATTCCCTTTTCATTTTTCTGATCGGAGCCGCACTGCTCCTGCCCGCGGTTGTATTTTTAGGCATCAGCGCGCTGTTCGGAAAACTGGCAGGTCTGTTCGACACCGCATCGTGGTGGCTGGAGGAGACTGCGGACGCGCTGAATCAAAAGTGGAGGACCAAATACAAATGAAACCGGAAACACCCGCTCCGCCGGTCCCCGCCGGTTTGCTCGAAAAGCCGGGCAAAATCCTCTTCATCATGCACCCGGGGATTGGCGATTTCTGCTACCTCCAGAATTTTTTCCGTGAACTGGCCGCGCGTTTTCCATCGCTGGAAATGCACCTGTGGGTCGGCGAGCACCGCATAACCGATGACCCCGCAAAATGGGACGGCCTGAAAAATTTCATCTTATACGACTGGCTGGCCGCCTGTCCGTTTTTCAAAAAAATATATAGAAACAACTATAGTCCCGCCGGCCTCGCCGCCGCCGTTGCCGAGGCGCGCGCGGGAAATTACCCCGTCATAACAACCCTCGTCCTCACTCGCTGGCACTGGTATGCAAAACTCGCCCGAAGCATTTGCCGCGACGGCATTGTCATCAGCGCCATGCGCCCGTTTGATATCAAGGGCTGGCTCAAGACATTTCCCTACAAAAAACCCGACATCGCTTTCCCCTCAGCACCGGCAAAGGTGGAGCACATCAGCGACATTTTCTCATGGTGGTTTCGGCGCCTCTTCAGCTGCGGATTGCCCGTGGAAAAACGGATGCCTTTTATGCACATCCCCGGTGAATGGACGCGCTGGGCGGATGGCTTCATAAAGAAAAACGGCACCGACGGCAAAAAACTGGTATTTGTTAATGTCACAGCCAAGGACTGGAAACGCTGCTGGCCGCTGGAAAGCGGTTTCGCGGTCATAAAAAACATGCAGCAACATCCAGTGTGGAAGGACGCGGTTTTCCTGTTAAACACCATGCCGGAGGCTGTCGCTCAAACCCAGCGGAAACTGGATGCCTCCGGGTTGCAAAACACGCGCCTTTTTAGTGCCGCCGAAAATTTTTTCCAACTCCCATCGGTTATGCACCGATGCGCGCTTGTCCTCACGGTGGACACCTCGACCATGCACCTTGCCAACGCCGTACGCGTCCCGCTGGTGGCGTTGATGCGCCTCAAAACCTCCCTCTGGCGACCGCTTGATACCCAAAATACCAAACTCGTCACAACCACGCGGCGCAGGGACATAATGGACGAGATTTCTCCAGCCCGCACGCTTCGCGCAATCCTGACCCAAAAACAAACAATTCATGAATAACGCGCAGCCAATCAATATTTTCATGGCATTCAACGATGCCTATGCACAGCACGCGAGCGTCACAATCGCGTCAATCCTCTGCAACACGCGAGCGACTGTTCATTTTTATATCCTGAATGCGGACATTGCAGTGCAAACGCGGGAAAAGATAAACGCGCTTCGCAATCTTGGGAATCTTGAAATTTTTTATGTAACAACTGACAAACGGTTGTTTTCCGATCTGCCGACCTACAGATGGCCGGAGGAGATATGGTTCCGTTTGCGCATCCCGTGGATCAAGATAAATCTAGACAAGGCGCTTTATCTCGATTCCGATATTGTGGTCCGAAATGACATAAGCGAATTATGGGACGTAGATGTCTCGAACGTTTTCGCGGCAGCGGTGGAGGATATCGCGTCTGGTATAATGGAGACAAAAAAATTTCTTTCAAAATTCCTGCCGGATGGGATGCCGTATTTCAATTCTGGAGTCCTGGCCATGAACTTGAAAAAGATACGGGAAACATACGGGTGGGAATCACTTGCCGCAATTGCATATAAATATAGGGATGTTATCAAATATCCCGATCAGGATATCTTGAACATGGCATTTGGTGGAAATGTTCGCTGGCTGCCTCTCAAATGGAACGTGAATGGAGGCGATTTTTTTAGGGACAAATCGCCATTTTCAAAGAAATACGCCCGGGAAATCGCAAGTGCCCGGGAGGACCCGGCGATTGCGCATTTCACCGGTGAGGGGAAACCATGGATAATCCCCTCCGGATTGTCTGCGAATCCCTATGCTTCCGAGTATTTCAAGTATTTGCGCCACACTCCGTTTGCCGAAAACGAGGCGAAAATTTTCAGCGCAACACCCCCGTGGAAAAACAACCTCCGGTATTGGTGGCGCCATCCCCTCTTCTTTTTGAGGAGAAAAACATGGAATATCAGACACGCCCAGCGCGTGTTAAAAGAAAAATTCGAGCAATAAAAATATTCGATAAATAAACAACCGGCTTATGGAGAGCCGGAATTTATTTCGTATATGGCATAACATTTCCCTTGATCGGGTATGGCAATCGGGCGTGGGGTAGCTTCTACTGAGGCCCGCAAAAGACCACGATAGGGCGATACTTTCCACGGCAACCCCGGACTTTTGGCGGGACGAAGCCGGGAGCGCGGGCATTCCTGCCCGCGTGCCTGTCCGTCGCGGGCAGGAATGCCCGCGCTCCCGGGAAAAGCCTAAAACCAGTGCCGCCGCCAGCATTGCCTCGCGGCGCAACCCCGCGTCCGCGCTTGCGCCGCCCCCGCCCGGCCCGGCATGCTTTTTCTGCGACTTTCCTGCGACCCACCGTGTTCTGCGCATGAACAATGATCCTCCAGTGCCAGCTTCCTCCGCGGGGCCGATGAACCCGGCAGACGATTTTGCGACGTTTATGCGCAACTACCAGAACATGGTCTTTACCACGGCCGTGCGCATCGTGGCCAACGACGCACAGGCGGAGGATATTGCCCAGGACGTGTTCCTGAAAGCCTACGAACGCTACGACGACCTCCGCAGCAGCCCCTCCGCCGGGGGCTGGCTCAAGACCGTCGCCACCAATCTCTCCATCAATCACCTCCAGCGCTACCGCAACCGCTGGCGCTTCTTCTCCGAGTTCACCCGCGATCACGACGGCCACGACGACGCGCCCGCCGTCGAATGGGCCGCACCCGACACCTTCCACGCCGGCCTCGAACAGGCCGAACGCCGCGCCCGCCTCGAGCAGGCCCTCGCCCGGCTCCCCGATCACCAGCGCGTCCCGCTCGTGCTCTTTCATTTCGAGGACATGCCCTACGACGAAATCGCCCGCACCCTGCGCGTCTCCCTCTCCAAGATCAAAACCGACATCCTCCGCGCCCGCGCCGCCCTCGCCAAGCTCCTCGCCCCCGCCGACTTCAACTAAGATAAACCCTTCGCCGATTCCGCCCGCCCGCCAAATCCTCCTCATAAACGTCATGAACGAACAATCTTTCCGGCCTCCCGCGTCGCGATCCGACGATGACACGCTCGCTCCCGTCATCCACCGCGCCCTCCGCTCCCTGCCCGGGCGCACCGCGCCCGCTGCGCTGGAGGTCCGCGTCATGGCGGAAATCTCCCGTCGCGCCGCGCTCCCGTGGTGGCGCCAGTCCTTCGCCCGCTGGCCGCTTCCCGCCCGCGCCCTGCTCCTCGCCGCCTCCGTCGCGGCCGCCGGGCTCGTCCTTGTCCTGGGCATCACCGTCCTTTCGCCCGCGGCGCCCGCCGAAACCGCCGACGTCCTCCGGCCCGCCACTTTCCAGGCCGCGCTGCAAACCGCGTGGAAAATCCTCTCCGCCGTATTCGAAAAACTGATACCATCCTCGTCCCGCCTCTGGTTCCATGCCGTGCTCGGCGTCATCGTGGCCGCCTACGCCGGGCTCCTCGCCTTCGGCGGCGCCGCCTACCGCCTTCTCTGGCAAAACCGCTGAATCCGCGCCCGTCCCGCGTTCCCTGCCTCTTTCCTCTTCATCCCCTTCCACGCCGCATCATTCGTCACCATTTTATGAATACAATCCGCCGCCTCCTGCTTCTGCTCGCCGCGCTCGCTGCCATCCTGCCGGAGGGGATCGCACTGCGCGCCGACGAGCCCGATCCGCCGCCCGCCACCCCGGACGCCGCCACGCCCCCCGCGCCCGCGTCTGCGTCTGCGTCTGCGTCTGCGTCTGCGTCTGCGATCGAGCCCGGCACCGACACGCCGCCCTCCCCGCCTGCGCCCAAAAAACCGCGCCGCAAACACCATTCCGACCGGCAAGTCATCGTCACCCGAGGCTCCGACGCCATCCTCGCCGAAAACGAGCGCGCCGAGACCGTTGTCACGATTCTGGGCAACGCCCTCATTCGCGGCACGGTGGACGAGGCCGTTGTCACCATCCTCGGCGACTCCGTCATCGACGGCAGGGTTGACGAAGCCGTCGTCACCATCGTGGGCAACCTCCGCGTCAACGGCCACGTGGACGGCGATGTTGTCGCCGTCAACGGAGGCATCGAGCTCGGCCCCGACGCCCGTGTGGACGGCCAGCTCGTCGCCATCGGCGGCCCTATCATCCGCGATCCCGCCGCCCGCGTGGACGGCCAGACCGTGCAAATCGGCTATTACGAAAAAATGCAGGCGTTCACCGGCTTTCGCACCTGGTGCCGCGAGGCCCTGCTCAAAGGCCGTCTGCTCTCTTTCGACCCCCGCACCGCGTGGGCATGGCTCGTCGCCGCCGCCTGCCTTGGTTTTTATCTGCTGCTCGCGCTTTTCTTTCCCCGCGCCATCACCCGCTGCGCCGAGGTCCTCGAACAACGTCCCGGCATGACGCTTGTCAGCACCCTCCTCACCCTCATCCTCACGCCCCTGCTGCTGGTCCTGCTTTCGTTCACCGGCATCGGCACCTTGTTGGTGCTGTTGGCCGTGTTTGTCGCCGGATTTTTTGGCAAAGCCGCTTTCCTCGCCTGGCTCGGACGAGCCCTGCTGCGCCCCCTCGGCATCCGGCAAACCGCGATTTGCGTGCTCCTCGGCGGCATGGTTCTCGCGCTGCTCTACGCCGCGCCCCTTGTCGGCATGCTCGCCTGGAATGTCACCGGCGCGCTCGGCCTCGGCATGCTCGTCCACGCCACCATCCTCGCCGTGAAACGCGAACGCGCCATCCCGCCGCCGCCTCCCGCCGCGCCCGGCGGCGGCGCCCCAGCGCTCCACGCCGTCCTCGCCCAACCCACACCCGCCGCCGACAGCGCCCCGGCGCCCACCCCGGCGGCGGCAATTGCCAGCGATGCACACGAGACACCCCCTGCGGCGCGAACTGCCAGCCCGTTCGACGCTGCGACCGCGTCGCTCGCGCCAGACGCGTCCGTTCCGCCGCCGCCACCCCAGCCGCCACCGCCCTTCGCTTCGCATCCGCCGCCATCGCCCGCATTGTGCGACGGCACCGGCGCGCCCCCGTCCGTCCCCCTCCGCGCCGGATTCTGGATACGCCTCGCGGCGGCGACGATTGACTTTGTGCTCATCCTTTTCATCGCGGGGCTCGTTAACATCGGGAAATACACCCCCGCGCTCTACGCCCTTTATTGCGGAGTCCTCTGGACTCTGCGCGGCACAACGATAGGCGGCGTGGTATGCGGCCTGAAAATTGTGCGACTTGACGGCCGCCGCGTAGACTGGAGCGTGGCGCTCGTCCGGGTGCTGGGGGGCTTTCTTTCGCTTATCATCGTCGGCCTCGGCTATGCATGGGTTGCCATTGATGGCGAGCGCCAGTCCTGGCACGACAAAATCGCGGGAACGACGATTATCCACGCGCCCAAGGGGCAATCCCTTGTTTGAGGAAACGGCAGGCAGCAAGTGGCGAGTCCCAAGAAGAGCCGGATTTTTCTGACAAAAAAGCCATTGACAGCCTCCGTGTGCGCGCCCAGCGTGCCCCTCCCTTAATTTGTTGCAGGGTGGAGCAGCCTGGTAGCTCGTCAGGCTCATAACCTGAAGGTCGTTGGTTCAAATCCAACCCCTGCACCCAATTTGAAAGCCCTCCCACTGCTCGGCAGGGCTTCTTGTTTAGAGAGTTACACAACTCCACTGAGGCGACTTCACGAATGCAACATCAGGCAACTTTGGGCAACTTTTGGAAGCAATCACCAAAGAAAGCACCAAAGTTTTCCGGTCAGTTTTTCTCGAAATCCAAAATATCGCGCACAGCCGACATCCAAACTTTTCACCACACCTTTCACCTGCCGACAAAAAAGCCCCTTTCTTGAAGGGGCTTTTGCATGTTTGCGAATCATGCGAGCGTCTCATCTTTTTTTAAGCAGCCGCAGCAACCACAGAAGCGGGCTCCGATTCGTTGCTTTGATACCCCAGTCGCGCATACGCTTGTATCTCGTCAGATTGATACCGCCATGTGCCTGGCGTGACTTCCACCAAATGGAATATCCCGCGTCGCGTCAGTCGCCATAGTGTAACGCGGTTCACACTCAACTTTTCCGCTGCCTGTTTTTGCGTCATCAAAAAAGCACCGCCAATCGATTGAGGCTGAGCTGCACCGCCAGAAAGCAGCTGTCGTATTGCAGCACGTTCTGGCAGCGTAAGACTGCTGTCGCTGTTCAAAACGGTCTCGATGATAGCGCGACTGGTTGCATTCATGAGCGCATAATACCCCATCTGCACTAAGAGAATAGGTGCTGCACCGGTATGCCAAATGCCTCGATTTTCGCTCTGATGGCGTGTGTCTTGAACGCGTTTAGACACTACATGCAAAAATCGCGTTTTGTTCTGAAAAATCGCGGAGATGTCCAATACACGGGAAAATATTCCGGGCATTATGGCGGCACGATTTCACCTGATTTCGCCGCAGACAGCGGAGGACGGGAGAAATCGAAAAAACCTCCGCCATGAAAAACCTCTCCCTCACAAAACTCATCGCGATTCTGTCCGTCGCACTTGCGACACTGGCGACGACTCCGGCGCACGCCGCGCAAATCGCATCACCGATCATCCTCGCCCAAGTTCCCACGCAAGTTAAGACTGGTTTCCAATACGGTTTGGGGAATCCTCTTTATGATAGGGCTCATATGAGGCGTCATTAACATCTGGACAGGAGCCGACCGCCTCAAAAAAGGCGACGGCAAGATGGGCATTGTGTCCGGCACCCCGGACGCATTGCGCGGGTTGGGTTTGCGGCAGGCAAACGCGCCCGCGCCCGACCAAGATCAACTTGCCGCATAAAACTTGCTGCATAAAGCCACGACCGGGCGGATGCGTTTTCCCCTGGCGCATCCGCCCGACTTTTTCGTTTCCGCGACCGCACCTGCGGGAAAACAACCCACACTTCCCCGAGGAAAAATCCGCGCGCCACGTGACGCCCTCGCATGAATGCAATGAACACCACCACTCCCGCAACACCCTCCCAAGCCATCCCGCCGCGCCCCGCGCTCACCGACATCAACGGCCTGCGCCTCGGCGGGATTTTTCCGACCGGGCGCGAGCCGTCCGTGCGCACGCTGCGCGAATGGACGCGCACCCGCCGCATCCCGCATCATCGCATCGGGCACTTTGTTTACTACGACCTCGCCGAGGTCTCCGCACATATCCGCACCAAGCTGCTCGTGCCCGCTCGCGGATAATTCATAATACAGTCGGAAATCTCCAGCGCCATATGCGTCACGCATGTGGCGTTTTTGTTTTTACGCGCCGGAAAAATGCGCGCGAAAAATCCGGACAAATCCGCAGCAGGGCGCGCCTCTATTTTGATTCCATGAACGGAGGCAGGATGCGCGGCGAAACAACCGCATCCATGAACACACAAAACAAAACCAATCCCGTCCAAATATCCGCCCATCCCTCCGCTCAAACACCTGCCCGCGCGTCCGCCGGTGACGATGCGTTTTTCACCGATCCCGTTGGCCCGAAGGCCGAGGCCCGCGCGATGGCGGCGGAGGCCATCACGCACGTGCTGCTGTGGATTTCCGAGGGCACCACGCTGGAGCAGCACGGCCTGCGCGCATCCCTCGTGCTGCACCAGGTCCGTCCCGACCTCATCGGCGGCATGACGCTGGAGGAAATCGGCGGACTGGCCGGCTGCACCCGGCAGACTGTCCACAAACTCGCGGACGATTTTCGCAAAAACATGGGGCTCGTATCATGAGAGCGGATGTGATCACGTCGCCGGATTCCCCTGCCTCGCCCGAGGCGTGCCCGTACCCCGCCTCCCGCTCGCGCGAGTCATCCGCCATCGTTGAAATCAACCGCCTGCACGCCGAGGCCCGGCGGCTCGAATACGACTCGCGCCGCGCGCTCGATTCCGCGCTGATGGCTGCATGGCGCGCGGGCAAACTTCTCATTGCCGAGAAGGCGCGCATCCGCCGCCATGCTGGACGCGGCGCGTGGCTGCCATGGTTGGAAACGTGTTTTCACGGCGGAGTGCGCACTGCGCAACGCTATATGCAGCTTGCCCGCCGCATTGGCGATTCCGCATCCCTCCACGGCTTGAGCCTGCGTCAAGCCTGCCTGCGGCTCGGTATTGCCATCTCGCCGAAAAGCAGCCGCACCGGCCCGCAAGTGCTCAAACTGCCCGCGCATATCACACTGGCCGCAAGGCTCACCCGTTGCCTCCGAGCCCGCGCGCATACCCTCCAAGGCAAACCGCAAACCAGCCCGCCCGAACTCATCGCCCTCTATGCGCAATTGCGCACATGGTGTGAACCGGCGCCATGATAGGAAGCGCGGCCACCTGAGGAATTTTGCAGATGGCACCATTTACGAGGCAAAATGGCGCTTTTGCGGGAGGGACGGCCTCCGTGCCGTCCGTCTGTTTGGACGCGGACGGCACAGAGGCATCTCCACCTCCTCCCATATTATAAAAGTATATGCCCGTCACTGACAGCGTCGCTTCATATTGTAAAAATTACATGAGCACAGCCCCGTGTGTTCCAATGCTTCCGCCGTCCGCTTGCGACTGGGAGCGCCGGCATCCTGCCGGCAGACGCGCGCAGCGCGCCGGCCATTTTTGCCCCTCCGGAAATCGCATCCGGCCCGCCGGACACGCTCTCTGGGCGGCCTCCTCCCTCTTTCTTTCCCATCCGACACAAACCAAACCATGAACCTGAAACCCGGCCCTAAACCGCCTGCATCCCTGCTCGCCGCGCTCGGCATCCTCTGCGCCTCCGTGTTGAGCTTTTCCGCCTTCGCGGAAACCAAAGTCGTCACCAGCGGCACCGTCGTGGAGAGCGGCAGCACCTACGCTGGCACCAGCACCCAGGCGGCGCTGGACGTCACTGGCGCTGGGACTGAATACCAAGGCACCGGCATCACCCTCAGCAACAGCTATAACCACAACATGAGTTACGGCAGCAGCGGCTATGGCGTCCGTGCTTATGACGGAGCCGCCTTGTTCCTCACCGGTGGCACCGTCAGCACCAGCGGCCGCAGCGGAGACGGGATTTTTATTTACTACAATAGCAGCGGCACGGTGAACGATGTGGACATTACGACGACCGGGGAATGGAGCTACGGCGTGGATGTGGCTAATAACTCCACCCTGGCGCTGACCGGCGGCACCATCCGCATCGCCAACAACTACGGGGACGGGATTATGATCGCCGATAACAGCACCGGCACGGTGACCGGCGTGAATATTACGACTGAAGGAAACAGCAACTACGGCGTGAGCGTGACCAACCAACAGCCGCCACCCTATGGCAGCCAAACTTCCATCCTGACGCTCACCGACAGCGTCATCCACACCCGGGGCGAATCCAGCTACGGCCTGTATGTCAACAGCAACAGCAGCGGCACCGCGAGCGGCCTGGACATCGAGACGGCCGGAGTCGGCAGCATCGGCGTGTCCATTGACCGCTCCACCCTGGATCTCACCGACAGCGCCATCCGCACCAGCGGCACCCAGGGTTTTGGGCTTCGCGTCAGCAATAATGCCAGCGTCACGGGGAGCGACGTGAACATCGAGACGGAGGGGAATGCCGCCCACGGCGTGTACATGATCAATGCCACCCCCAACTCCTCCACTCTGGCGCTCACCGACAGCCGCATCCGCGTCACTGGCAGCGCCGCGCACGGGATGTATCTCACCGCCACCAGCAGCGCCACGCTGGACGGCGTGGACATTGTGACGGAAGGGCAGGCCAGCCGCGGCATATACATGACCAGTTCCTCCACCCTGACGCTGATCGACAGCGCCATCCGCGCCACCGGCACCAGTGCCTACGGACTGTATCTCTACCTCAGCAGCGCCACCGGCGGCGGCACGACCATCGAGGCGACCGGGAGCGGCGGCTACGGCGTGGTGGCGTATGCCGCCGACCTGGCGCTCACCGGCGGCACCGTCCGCGCCGCCCACACCGGGCTTTATCTCGACGCTTACGGCCAGACCGCCACCGCCACGCTAGACAACGTGAACATCGAATCGACCGGGAGCGGCGGTCGCGGCGTGGTGGCGTATGAATCCACCCTCGTCATGACCGGCGGCACCATCAGCGTCAAAGGCAGTGCCGCGCACGGGATATTTCTCGACGCCAACAGCAGCGCCACGCTGGACGGCGTGACCATCTCGGCGACCGGGGCCAACAGCTACGGCGCGCGGTTGACTTCCTCCACCCTGACGCTGACCGACAGCGACCTCACCGCCACCTACACCGGGCTTCAGAGCGCCACCAGCAGCGTCACGGGGACCGGCGTGACCATTGCGGCGACCGAAAATTACGGCTACGGCGTGTATGCGATTTCCTCCACCCTCGCCCTGACCGACGCGCACATCGCGGCAACCGGGGCCAACAGCATGGGTGCGTTGTTGACTTCCTCCACCCTGTCCCTGACTGACGCAAACATTACGGCGGGCGGGGCCGGCGACATCGGCGTGTACTTGCAAAGTTCCTCCACCCTGGCCATGACCGGCGGCACCATCAGCGCCAACGGCAGCGGCGGCTACGGGCTTTATCTCGCCACCACCAGCGGCGCCTCGCTGGAGGAGGTGAGCATCTCGGCGACCGGGGCCGGCGGCTACGGCGCGCTCGTGTGGACCGCCCCCCTGACGCTGACCGACAGCGACATCACCGCCGCCTACGTCGGGCTTTATCTCGACCGGAATGGCCGCGCCACGCTGGAGGACACGGACATCACTACGACCGGGTCCGCCGGCATCGGCGTTTACGTGCAAAATTCCTCCACCCTCGCCATGACCGGCGGCGCCGTCACCACCAGCGCCCCCGGCGCGCGCGGGATTTATCTCAGCGCCAACAGCAGCGGCGCCTTTGACAACGTCACCATCACCACCACCGGCACCGGCGCCCACGGCCTCTCCCTCGTCACCTCCGCCACCGCGAGCTTCACCGGCAGCATCACGACCGGCGGCACGGCGGCGCACGGCGTCAACCTCAGCGGCATCGGCACCGCGCTGATCTTGGGCGATGATGTCAGCATCACCGCCAACTCCACCGGCGGCGGCATCAATCTCACCGGCAGCGGCGTGACGCTGACCGTGGGCGACCGCCTGACCATCAACTCCGGCGGCATCGGCATCAACATCGCCGCCGGCTCCGTCATCACCGCCCCTCTGGATAACGTGGACATCACCACTCGCAACAACGGTGCCCACGGCATCGCCTACGCCTCCGCCCTCGCCCCGCTGGTCCTGAACGGCGGCACCATCACCGCCACCGGCACCGGCGCCAATGGCATCACCCTCTCCGGCTCCTCCACCCTCGCCATGACCGGCGGCGCCATCGAGACGTTCGCCAACACCAGCAGAGGCATCTATGTGGGAAGTTCGGCGCCGAGTGTCACGACCCTGGAAAACGTCAACATCACCACGCATGGCGACAACTTGAGCAACGGTGTTTACGGCTATTACCACTATAACGGCGCGTTCACCATGACCGGCGGCACGATCACGACCACCGGCAGCAGTTCAGCCGGGATACTGCTGCATGGCGGCAATTCCACCTACACCCTGCGTGATGTTACGATCCGAACCATCGGGACGGACAGCCTAGGCATCTCCGCCATGTTCGGCTTCGATTTCCAAGTCAGCGACAGCGTCATCACCACCGAAGGCGACGGCGGCCACGGGGTCAATTTCAACGGCGGGGTGATGAACGGCACCTTCGACCGGGTGACGGTCGCCACCACCGGCCGCGGTGCACATGGGATTTTTCTCGACGCCAACAGCAGCGGCACCGTGCGCAGCGTCGGCATCACCACGCAAGGCGCCGACGCGCACGGCCTTGTCCTCGCCGGTTCCGCCACCGCCGCCTTCAGCGGCAGCATCGTCACCCACGGCACGGCGGCACACGGCGTCAACCTCGGCGGCGTCGGCACCGCGCTGACTTTGGGAGATGACGTCAGCATCACCGCCAACGGCAGCGGCGGTGGCATCAACGTCACCGGCAGCGGCGCGACCCTGACCGTGGGCGACCGCCTGGCCATCAACTCCGGCGGCGTGGGCATCAACATCGCCGTCGGCTCCGTCCTCACCGCGCCCCTGAACAATGTCACCATCACCACCCGCGACACCAACGCCCACGGCATCAACTACGCCTCCAGCCTCGCCCCGCTGATTTTGACCGGCGGCGTCATCCAGACCAGCGGCTACGGCGCGCATGGGATTTTGTTCACCGCCACCAGCAGCGGCACGCTGAACGGCGTGGATATCGCGACGACCGGGACTAACGGCGTCGGCGTGTCCGTGAACGATTCCTCCACCCTGACGCTGACCGGCGGCACCATCACCAGCGACGGCGACAATACCGCCCTCGCCGTCACTGACACCGGCTCCCGTTTCAAAGGAAACGACCTCGCCATCATCGGCACCGGCACGCAAGTCGGCCACTATGCGCTTACGACCGCCAACGGCGGCGTACTCGAACTCGAAAACAGCACGATCCGCACCGTGAAACAAGGCGTCGTCGCGAGCTTCGGCGGCACCATGCACCTGCGCGATGTTGACATCACCGCATGGAACCGCGGCTACGTGACGGTTGAGGGGCGGCTGGAAGTCACCGGCGGCTCGCTCCACATGGACATCGACGCGTCCCAGACCCAGGCATTCTATAGCAGCGGCGCCAACGGCTATCTTATAATCAAGAATGTGACCGCCTCCGTAAACACCCCCGATGCCCTCGTCGCCGGCATCGTGCTCCTCAACAACGGCCACATGGACATCGAAAACACCACCCTCGACGTCACGGGACTGCCCGGCGCCACCTACGCCGGCTCCCTCAGGGACGGCGCCTTCAACGCCACCGGCCTGACCCTCACCAGCAACGACGCCGGCATCATCATGCGCGGCAATCTGGACGCCACGCTCACCGACTCCCGCATCACATCCGAAACCAACACGATCCTCATACAGGACGACACCCTCTCCGCCGGCGCCGACCGCGCCATTGAAATCAACGGCGGCAGTCTGATCGCCCGCCAAGGCCCCCTCATAACCACGGCAGGAAGCGAGCAAGGCCGCAACGCAAGCATCACCATCAACGACACCACGCTCGCCGGCGACAAACTGCTCGTCAGCGACAAAAACGTGAATATAGAACTCACCCTGACCGACGCGCACACCGCCGCCGCCGGAGGCATTGACCTCGGCGCCAACAGCGCGGGAAATTATAATATCAACATCCACGGCGGCACCGGTATCAAAGGCGATGTGACCAACAGCGGCTCCGGCTCGCTGACGCTAACCCTGCGCGACGCCACCCTTACCGGCAGAACCACCGTCAACACCGCCGCCACCCTGACCGTAAACCTCGGCGCGCAATCCGTGTGGAACCTCACCGCCGGCTCCGCGCTCACGCACCTCGCGCTTGCCCCCGGCGCCCGCGTGAATTTCCCCGACCCTGCGCAAAACGCCGGCGCTTATGCCACGCTCACCACCGCCACGCTCGGCGGCGCGGGCGAGTTCGCGCTGCACACCGACATCGCCGCCGGTGCCGCCGATCGGCTCAACGTCACCGGCGAGGCCGGGGGCGCGCACCGCCTGCTCCTCGCCAATGAAAACGGCGACGCCGTCACCGGCGCCGAACCGCCGCTGCTGCTGGTGGAAACCGCCGGTGGCGCGGCCACCTTCAGCGGCACGACCGCCGCCGGGCTCTATGATTACAGCGTGCAAAACGGCGCGCAGATCGACGCGAACGGCGCGCAGGGCCTGAGCGCGACAAACTGGTATCTCGCCCGCGCCGGCCTCTCTTCCACGGCGGACGCGATCATCAACACCGCCGCGATGCTGGGTCGTGACTGGCACTACTCGCTCGACGCGCTTTACCTGCGCATGGGCGACATGAGAGCCGAGTGTCTGCCCGGCCCCGTAGGGCCTGACCTCGCGTCAGGCCGCGCCCGCAAAACCACGCCCGAAACCCAATCCGGCGCGACGCAAGGTCGCGCCCTACAGCGTGCCGCGACCGGCAACATCTGGGTACGCGCCCGCGGCTATCGCCTCAACGCTGGCCCCGGCCTCACCGGCCGCGCCTTCGACGAATACGCCTATGGCCTGACCGCCGGTGGCGACAAAGCCTTCCGCAACGACGAACGCAACCGCACCGTGCTCCTCGGCGCGTTCCTCGACCTAGGCCGCATCACCCGCGACTTCTCCGGCGCGGGCAACACCGGCGACACCGGTAGCCTCTCCGCCGGGCTCTACGGCACCTGGCTGCACGACGCCGGCTGGCACGCCGACCTCGTCTTGAAAGCCGACCGCTACAAACACCGCTTCGATGCGCGCACCGCCGACGCCCGCCCCGTCCACGGCGCCTACTCCAGCGGCGCCCAGGGCCTCGCTCTCGAATTGGGCCGCCGCCTCGAAGCCGGCGACGGCTGGTGGGTCGAGCCCGCCGCGCAGGCCGCCGTGGCGTGGCTGCGCGGCGCGAACTATCGCACCGCGCCCGGCAACCAGAGCCTCGACGTGAAGGTGGGCACCGCCCGCGCCGCGCAATACCGCGCCCTCGTCCGCTTCGGCAAACAACTCCGCGACTCCCGCTGGCAGCCCTATGGCAAATTCGGCGTGATGCGGACCGACACCGCCGGCGGCGCGATCCGCGTCGCCGGGGAAACCTTCACGCCGGACTACGACGGCTGGCGCGAGGAGTTCGGCCTCGGTGCGAGCTGCCGCCTCGATGCGGGGAGCCAGTTGTATTTCGATTATGAATACGCCAAGGCCGCCGCCTACGAGCGCCCTTGGTCCATCAACCTCGGCTACCGCCGGCTCTGGTAAACGAAGGCCGTCATGAAAACCGGACCAACAACGGACGGCGCGGGCCAAAACCAAAACCTTGTGCCGCCCGAAGACGCGCGGGAGCCCCTGCTAATCGACTCGTTGCCCATGGCGCGGTATGGTTTTACCGTGCGCGGGCGTCTGGCCAACGGCGCGGAAGCCGTCATCCGGGGTGTCGTCTATGCCAAAAGAGGCATGTATTATCAGGCGCAGGCGCGGGTGCTTGATTCCGTCTTGAAGGAGATCCCCACGCTCGAACTCGACGAAAATCCCGTCGGGTTGAAGATGCGCTCGGGCGGCGGGTATGTTGTCCCGCCGGAAGACCTCTCCATCCTCGGCCGCCCCAAGTCGTAGCCCACCGGCCCGTCATGGCGCGTCTGCGCAGTTGATATAATCCGCGTCCCAATGATCGATGGGCGTTCCGGTCGGTCAGCCGGCACCGGGCATCCGGCGGACTTTTGGTTTATCATGCCCGACCACCTTGTTTCGGGATATATCATCGCATTTTATCATGACTGGACCGTCCACTGGAAAAGGCGGACGTGTCCAATAAACACGATAGCGGTTCCTATAAAACACAGGCAGGACGCCCGGCATCAAGTCGGACTGCCCGGTTCACTTATGCCAGCCTCCAGAACCGTCACGCCCCTGTCATGCGAACGACCGCGCTCCATCCTCGACAGGATTGTCATTTCCTACGGAATACAACCGGCGCGGCAGTTGCGCGAGGGAGCGGGCAAACATCACCGGATTATAGTAATGCCGGAAATAAAATCCGATGCCCGTATTGACTGGAGGGATGAAAAGGACGGGGACTGCGGACATCTCGCCGTTCGCGGGCAGCATGTGGTTTATATACACAAGCAACTGAGCCATATCCTCGACTGGAGGCGTGAGGCGGTGCTGCTTTGCCTTTGTGTGGAGGACGATTTGCCGGAGGCAGGGGAAAAATCATTGGGGAAAATCACGCGCAAATCTTTGTGGGAACTGACGCGGCACGATTGCGGCGTCATGGACATGGCGGAGCTTTTCGTCGAGTTCAGCCTCGGCTTGAGGCCCGCCTATCACGACGAGTATTTCAGGCGTCTCGGCGCGGCCATGAGCTTTCACTTGTTTGACGGCCTGGCGCGGAAAAAGCAATCCGCACCGCCCCCGACGATGGATGAGGAGCGGCTTCATCGCGTCCTGGATTACATAGACAAAAACCTGCACGGGCGAATCGAGAACCGCGCGCTGCTGCGCGTCGCGTGCCTGAGCGAGACTCACTTCAACCGGCTTTTCAAAAACACCACCGGCATGACGGCGGGCGAGTATATTCTCAGAAGACGGATACGGCTGGCGCAGACATTGCTCCTGCGCCACGACATGAAAGTCGTGGACGTGGCGGCGCTCGCCGGATTTTGCGACCAGAGTCACCTTGACCGCAGCTTCCACCGTTTCTGCCAATGCACGCCGAGGGACTTCTCGCGCCGGGGTGATTGTTACTCGAAAAAAGGCATGGGCATCCAAGCCGCGCCTGAAAAAACCGGGCAGAATGGCGGCACACTTTGGCCGGATTCCGCAGCGCGGGCCGGAAAATAAAATCTCCGCCATGAAAAAATTCCCCTCAGCATTGTCCTTGATATTTGTAATATTGGCTTCGATGCCGGCGCACGCCGCGCAATTCGCCCCGCCGCTCATCCTCGCGCAGGTGCCCTCGCAGGTGAAAACCGGCTTCCAATACGGCCTCGGCCTGCTCTTCATGGTCGGCTTCATCTGGGGCGTCATCAACATCTGGGGCGGGGCCGACCGACTCAAAAAGGGCGACGCAGACGGCAAGATGGGCATCGTCTCCGGCATCATCATCGCGGGCGCGGCGGCAATCATGGCCGCGATGTTTTATATATTCGGCATGAGCGACGGCGCGCTCACCCCGCAGTTCTGAAAATTACGAATGGCCTCCCATGGACACCGGACTGCGCATCACCGACACGAACAGCGCCAACGACAGCAAGGGCCGCGCGCTCGGCTTCGAGGGCAACGACTTTTTATACGTGGTCGGCGGCATCGTCGGGGCCATCGGCATGTTTCTTCTTCTCTACGGCATGTTCCATGCGAGCCTCGCGGCGGCGGGCGGTTTCACGGTTCCGGTATTCGTGATTCCCACCGCCTGGGTCATGATGTTTCGTCGCGGCAAGCCCGACGGCTATGCCGAGGATTTTTTTGACCACCTGCTCAACCGCGAGGGTTTTTGTTTTTCACCCGACAACCAGAACCCGCGCGGCTCGCGCGCCGCGAGCAAGCGGAGGACTCGCCATGCTCAATAGCTCCGCGCCCAACGGCTACTTTGCCGGTGACCTGATCCTCTACGGCACGCTCGAAAAAGGCGTCGCCAGCAAGGGTTTTATCTTGCAGCCGCCCGATCTTCGCGGCGGCACCATCGCCCAACTCAACGCCTATCAGGACAAAATCCGCGCCTTGCTTTCGTTGTTCAGCGACGGCCTGCGCGCGCAATTCCAGTGGACGTGCAACTGCGACTACCGGCAGGAGTTGACCCAATACCATCGCGCCACCGAAACCCTCGCCACGCATCCGCACATCCGTCGCGTGCGCACGGAGCGCTTCGAACGCTATTGGGGAAAAATGCACCAGCGAGAACTTCGCCGCGAGCAGTTGATTTTGTTCATCTCCGCGCCGCTCGCCGGCTACGCACCTCTCGCCACGACGCGCGGCAGCCTTGCCGACGACTATGCAAAACTTCTCGCACAACTGCACACGCGCTTCGAGGAAATCACCCACACCCTCCGCACCCTCTTCGGTAGTGACACGACCGTCTCGCCGATGGACGACATCGCGCATTTTACCTACTTCTCGAAATTTCTCAGCCCGTCGCTGGCGGACGGTTTTGATATCAACTTCTCCGAACGTTTTGACCCTAGGCAGACGATTCAGGAAAACTGCTGGTGCGGCGACGGCGTGAGCATCGGCACGGGTTTTTATATGGACGGGCGCCATCACGCCGTCCTCACCTTCAAGCGCTGGCCCTCGCGCACCTATCCCGGCATCCTGTTGCGGCTCACCACGCTGCCGTTCCTCGACTATCAAATCACCGTCAACCTCGACCCGCTCCCGGCAAAAAGTGAGGTGGACAAGGAAGAAAAGGCCATAGAACGGCTTCGCGGTGAATACAAGGACAGCGAGCGCCACTCGCTTCTCGTCGCCATCGGCAGAAAGGAGCGCAAGGTCGAGTCGCTTTCATCCGGTTTCATTCGCCCGTTCAACGTCACCTACATCCTTCGCGTTTGGGATGAAACCGAGTCCGGCCTTTCCACCAAGTGCGCCGCCATCCGCAACGCCATCACCAACCTGAATGGCGCGCAATACAACGAATGCGCCCTGCCCAGCACCGCCAAAAAACTCTTCTTCGCCTCGTGGCCCGGCTGGACAAATTCACCCTACCGCCACCGCAGCCTCTATGCCGAGGACACATACCTCGCCGACCTGCTGCCGTTTTCCGCGACGTTCACCGGCCTGCTCGACGGAGCCGAGGCCATCTACGACGGCGCGCAGCAGGGCAACCTTGTCGGACTTCGCACGTTTATAGGCAACCCGCCGACGCCGCAGCACGCCGTGCTCCTCGGCGCGACCGGCGCGGGCAAGTCCGTCCACATGTGCGACCTGTTGGAACAAACCGCCGCCTATTATCATTACACGGTCATCATAGAAGAGGGACTGTCTTACGGGAAGTTCACCGAGGCAATGGGAGAGCGCCCGATCATTCTGCATCCTGACGGCGACCTCACCATCAATTACCTCGACACGCGAAAGCTTCCGCTCAACCAGCTTCAAATCGCCACCGCCGTCGCGCTCGTCTCGCGCATGATCGGCGAGGCAGCCGACGAGGAAACGCAGCAAATCCGGCAGGCGATGCTCGGACAGTATATCAACCAGCTTTACGCCGACGCCTTCGAGGACTGGTCGAAAAAACACCGCGACCTCTTGCCGGAAATCCAGCGCATGGCGTGCGCCTCGCACCGCTGGAAGCGGGCCAAAATGCCGCACGGCACGACCGACATGGAAGCCTACGCCGAACTGCGTGACCGCATCGCGACCGACGACGACGAAGGGCGGGAGGCGAGACAATTTATCCATGACATCGCAGAGTCCGACATCACGGCGTTTTTGCAGGACGCGCAGACCGAGCGCGCGGTCATGGCGACGGCGCACGCGTATTACGAGCCGACCGACTATCCGCAACACGCGAGCCTTGTCGAATTGATGCAGTTTTCTCGCTTCCCGGAGCATAAAAAGGAAACCGTCGATCACCTCGCCACGCTTCTCGCGTCATGGTGCGCGCACGGCCAATACGGACGCCTTTTCGACGGCGTGACAAACATCTCCCTCACCGGGCAGATCGCGCATTTTGAACTCGGCTACATTCCCGAGCAGGCCGTTGAACTCAAAACCGCCGCCGGTTTGCTAATCAGCGGATTCTCGCGCCAGCATATAATATCACTCCCCCGTCATTTGAGAAAACGCATTCTCTACGAGGAACTGGCGCGTTTTCTCGACGTGCCCGGCGGCGAGAAGGTGGTGGCGGAAGCCTACGCGCAGTTGCGGAAATTCTCATGCTGGACGGCCTCCATTGTACAGCAATACAGCCGCTTCAAGTCCTCGCGCATCCGCCCCGTCGTCATCGGCAACAGCAAGCAGTTTTTTCTCATGCGGCAGTTTGACCGCTCAGACATAGCGGACATCGCGCACGACATCAATCTCCCCGAGTCCGTCTGTGCCGCCATCCAGAACTATCCCATGCCCGAGCAGCAGCCGGAGGGGAAAAAATTCTCCAGCATTTGCTTTTTCACGCCCGTCACCGACCCGCCGCTCTGCGGCACGGTGAGAAACATTCAAGCCCCCGGAAAACAATCATGAAAACCATCGCCTTGTTATTGTTCGTCTTCACCGCGCTCCTTTCCGGCTGCGCCAGCCT
The DNA here is from genome assembly GCF_038725785.1 of Termitidicoccus mucosus. Lineage (GTDB taxonomy): Bacteria > Verrucomicrobiota > Verrucomicrobiia > Opitutales > Opitutaceae > Termitidicoccus > Termitidicoccus mucosus. The sequence goes on along the minus strand of NZ_CP109796.1, from coordinate 4,816,171 downwards.
CCGCCAACCCGCCACGGACATCGTTCTTACCGGCGCGGGCGGGGCCATCGGTTATCACTCCTCCGGCAAAAGCATCAAGGGCGCGGCCATCGGTGCGGGCGCCGGTTATCTCGTCTCGAAAGCCGCCGGCCACGAAATCACCGCCGCCATCGAGGACGCCGAGCAACGCGGTTACGACCGCGCGATGAGCCAGGCCGTGAAGCAGCAATACTGGATCATCCAAAACCAGCAGCGCACTGAAAACACGGACACGGCATCCGAGCCGCGTTACGTGAACGTCCGCCTTCCCGAAACCGTCACCCAGGACGGCGTTATTTTGAATCCCGCAACCATCACCCTCCGCACCGAATAAATTATTATGGAAAAGAATACTCTCATACTACCCGTCCTCGCCGCCTGCATCGGCGGTGTTGTTTTCGCCTCCGGCATTCCCGTCGTCGATGTCGCCAACCTTGCCAACAACCAGATTTCGCACATCGCTACCATCGCCAAATGGGTTGATAGCATCGCGCAGCTCAAAACGCAGATTACCCAGCTCAAAGAGCAGGTCAGCATTCAGGGAAAAATCCGCGACTGGGCCGGCAATCCCGCCGACGCCGCGAAAATATTGTCCCTGGGCATCCTCGCCGAGGGTGACCTTCTGCACGAATATGGTTTGTCCCGCGACGACATCGCCCGCGCCGTGCAAAGTTTGGACACCCTTTCCCCCACCGACGGGAACACCTACCGCTCCGTTTATGTTCCCGACCTCGACGGCGGCACGGTCCAATACGACCCACTCACCTACCGCCGCCACGCTCTGCTCGACGCCCGCGCCGACAATACCCGCACCGTCACCGACCAGACCCGCGAGCGCGAACGCGAGCTTTTGGAGGAAACCGCCCTCACGCTTTCCGAACTGCGCTCCGGCGCCACTGATGCGCAGGTGCAAAAGCTCACGGCAAAGCTGATCGTGCTCAACGGCCAGCTTTCCCAAATCGAGACCACGCGCCGCCGCCAGGTGGACGAGGTGATTCTGCAAAAAATCGCCAACGACAACCGGCACGAAACCGAGCAACTTGCCGCCGCCGAGCTTGCCGCCAAGGACGATTTTTTGGCGAACCAGCGCGTGACCGCTTTCATGCGTTCCATCAACCCGCGTAAGAACGCCCGCTGATTTGTCATGGACTTGGTGCTGCCCATTTTGGAAAACAAAATCACCGCGATGGTGACGGCGTTCCGCTTCGTCGTGTTCGCGATGCTTGTCGTCGGGCTCATCGCGCGCATGAGCCGGCATCACTACAACAACAGCGAACTGGTGCGCCCGCTCGCCCGCGCCATCACCATCGTCGCCCTCGTTTCATCGCTAAACTGGTGGTTTCCGCTCATGGAAAACACCATGCTGGCGGCGGCGTCCTACATTGACCCTCAATACAACGACAACCCCGCCCGCGCATCCGAGGAACTGCGCGCGGGCGCGACGCAGAATCCAGAAAGGAAGGAATGGTCGTGGCGCAAGCTCAACGAATCCATCTATCACGCGATGACCGACGCCGTGTCGTGGGTTTTTATACAGATCGGCGCGCTGATTTCCGCGCCCATGATAATCCTGCAATACATCCTACGCTGGATTCTGTATTTGCTCATGCCCTTCGCGCTCGCGTGCTTCATGATTCCCGGTGGCACGCAGATCGGCGTCCGCTTCTTTCAACAAACCCTCGCCGTGCTCGCGTGGCCGGTCGGCTTCGCCATCACGAACCTTGTGACCATCGCCATCTGGCAGGATTTTCGCGCGGCGGTCGGAGCCGAACCCGCGTCCGCCGAAATGGCCCTCTATTCCCCGTTTCTGACCAATGTCGGCGGCATCCTCGCGGTGCTCACGCTGGTGATCGGGACGATTTCCACACCGGTCATTTGCCAGAAGATTTTCGCGCAGGGCTATGCCTTCACCGGCGAGACCGGCAACCCCGGCGCTCTCGGGCGCGCGGCGACCGACACGCTCTATCGCGCCAGCACGGTTGGAAACCTGCTTGCCGCATCCTCGCGAACCTCCGCTCCCATGTCCGGGCACACCGGCACCATGCCGTCACCCCTGCCCGCGCAAACAACACCCGGATTATAAAAGGCTGAAGGATTTATGAACACACAAGGAACTCATGAAAACAACGAGGGCGGCGACACCGGCGCGCAGCGTATCACAACCGTGGACACGGAGCGGACGCTTCCGCCACCGGTGAAGGCGCGGTCTTCATGGAGTCCAGCGCGTTTGTTCGCCGACCACGCCTTTGCCGCGCGCATGTGGGCGCTGGTCGCGTGCGGCGCGCTCGCGCTCGCCGTGCTGCAACCCTACCTCATCATCGGCGCGTATCGCACACGCGAACGCGTGGTCATCCTCGACGGCGCGGGGACGTTTTCGGTCTCGCCATTGCTGGGTTTCGAGGAGGCGAAGGCGCTGCATGAAACCATATCACTATGGGCCGCGCTCGCGTTCCTGCAGCGCAACCCGAAGAACTTTGATTTTCCCGATTTGCTGCAACGGCTCTATCTCACCGAGGCCGCGACGAAGGCCCAGAACGAATTGCTCGCCACGAGGGAGGAGTTCGAGGTGAAGCAGATTCATCAAAAGCCGGAGGTTTTTAAGATGGATATCCTGCGCACCCGCGAGGACCAGGTCATCGTAAAACTCGAAGGCCAGCTTGTGCGCACGGGCGTCTTTGAACGCCAGGCTTTCACCGAATCCCCGCGCTTTTCCCTCACGCTCACCCTTGTCCGCAACCCGGACATGCTCGCCAACAAACGCTACCCGCTCGCCGTATGGAACTACGAATACACACAAAACTGACCGCCATGTGCGTCACGCTCCTCGCACTGCTGGTTACGCCGGGATTTGCCGGCGACGCCAAGCCTCCCGCCCCCGTCGTCAAGCAACTGCCGCTGGACGAGCGCATCGTCTATGAAATCCCCATCTCCACGGACGCGCCCACGACCCTGATGTTTCCCTCCGCTCCGTCCGCCTTGGAGGGCGCGAACATCACCAAGAACCCCGATGCCCCCGCGCCCGTGCTGATGTCGCACCTGCCGGGCCGGTATTACCTCAGCGTGCGCGCCCTCAAACCCGACGCCCGCGCCACGCTCAACGTCATCCTGCAAAACAAAACGTATATCATCCGCCTCGCCGTCACGCCGCACCCTTATGGCTCCGTGACATTTTATGAAGACCGCCTCGCCGGACGCAGCCCGGCGCTCGCCAAACGCGTCACGCCGGAAACGCTTCTCGCATTGCTGGACCGTGCGAAAAGCCACCGCCTCATCCACGAGCAATATCCCGAGGCCGTGTGGCAGGTCGAGCACCGCGCGCCGAATGAAACAACCCAATACCGCGACTTCACCGCGACCGTGGAGGAAGTTTTTCGCTTCGATCCCGAGGACACGCTTGTGTTCAAGCTCAAGCTCGAAAACACCGGTGACAACGAGGTCGTTTACCAGCCCCAAAGTCTCGCCGTGCGCATCGGCAACCGCCTTTACCCCGCGTCCATCGCCGACGCCTCCGGACTGATTCCGCCGCGCGCGGAAACCACCGCCTACTTCGCCATCACCGGCACGCCGGGCGGCGCGCGCGCAAACCTCAGCGTGAAAAATTCCTTCAATGTCATCGTCCCGCGCGTCACCCGCAATGCGCATCTCATCGCGCCGAGATAACCCTCCCGCCTCACCGCCGCCCCCACCGTGAAGCGCATCATCAAATTCATAAAAACCCCGCTCGGCAGCATGCTCACGCTGCTGGTGTGCGTTGCCGTCGGCGCGCTGCTTATTCACGGCGGCAATCGCGGCGAGCGTCCGATGAGCGCCGCCACGACTTCGCCTGCTCCGATGGAACGCCACACCATCACCCGCGACGGTCAGGAACTCAGGGTTCCCGCGCCCGCGCGTCCGGCAGCGTCAACGTCCGCACGCACCGAGTCCGATGAGGAGGCTATTTCGCGTCCGCGCGCCGCCCGCCAAAACAACGAGACCACGTCCGCCAGTCGCAAAGCTCCCGCCGTCCTGCCGATCAGCCTTCTCGACGCCAACAGTGCCGCAGGCGCGGACTCTACCCCCGCGCCCTCGCGCAACTACGCTCCTTACGGACGCCTCATCCCGTGCGAAACCGTCATCACGCTGGAATCCTCCCGGCTCGACACGCCCGTCATCGGCCTGGTCACCGAGGATGTCTGGCACGACGGGCGGCTCATCATTCCGGCGGGCGCGGAAGTCCACGGGCGCGCTGCGACCGACCGTGCCCGCGAGCGCATCGCCGCCTCCGGCCAGTGGATTATCGTCTGGCGCGACCGCACCACCGACAACGGCATGGAACTCACGCTCAACGGCATTGCCCTCGACCGTGAGCGCGACGACACGACCGGCGAGTTTGGTCTTCGCGATGGCAGCGCCGGGCTTGCCGGGCAAATCATAAAAACCGACGACTGGCAGGAGATAAAACTCTTCGCGTCCACCTTCCTCGCGGGCATGGCGAGCGGCTTGCAGGACATGCAGGACAACGGCTCGCTTGCAGGGGCGGGAGGGGCGGGCATCGCCATCCCGCAGGCCACCGCGAAAAACGCCGCCCTCGCCGGCACCGCCGGTGTGCTCAACGCCTACGCCGCCCAAATCGCCAGGCGCATCGAGGAGGACGGCTTTTATGTCCGCGTCCCGACGGGCAAACAGTTTTATATTTATGTCACCCAGACCCTCGACAAGGCGAAAGCCGCCCGTGGCAACGCCACTGCCAGACTCTGGCAAAAAGAAACCGCAACCGCCAATGAACGCCCATGAACGCGAATACCCAAAGTCTTCTGCATTTACCCGCGTCCATGGGCGTCCATTCGCGGTTAAAACTCTTCTCCCAATCACCATGAAACAATATAATCACCTGAAAACGCTCATCGCTTTCACCGTGGCCGTCAGCGGAAACTCCGTTTGCGCGGGAGATTTTTTGATAAATGCCGACGGCGCGATCATCACGGGCACGGACACCGGCCAGTCATCCAACAACGCGGATATCGGCTACGACAACACCCTCGCCAGCTCGACGGACAGTTTTATATATGGCGGCACAAACACTCTCGCCAACGCCGCGCATGTCACGGTTGTCGGCGGCGGCAACAACGTCATCGGCCCCGAAAGCCTGGACTCCGCCTATGTGTTCGGTCAGGGCAACGGCATCGACGTAAATGGCGGCGGTGTCTATTTGTTCGGCGCGGACAACGACGTGTTCAACGAGACAGGCTACGGCAGGCACAGCACCGGCCTTTTTAACATTCATGCAATCGGCGCAAACAACGTCATCACCAACATAGACCATATGAGCGGCGTCTTTGCCCTCGGCCTGGGTAACACCGTCCGGGACGGCAGGATTTCCGGCGCCCAGAGCGATATTTCCAGGGTTTTCGCCATCGGCGCGAACAATGACCTCCACACCCTGTTCAGCGTCGGCTTTCCGAAACTGGAGGACGCCTACGCATTTGGCAGCGGCAATATCATGAGCGCCGCGGGACGGTTTTCAAACGTCTTTGCGTTCGGCACGAACAACAAAATAATAAACCCGTCCGACACCGGCGTCGGAAACATCGTCGGCGGCCTCGCGCTCGGCGACGGCAACACCATACATGTCCCCGGTGGAAACATCATGATGAACGTCTATGCCATCGGCGCGAGCAACACCATGGGGGCCGCGTCGGGTGGCGGCGTGACCAACTCCTATGCCATCGGCACCCGCAACAGCATCACGGCAAGCGGCGCCGCCGCCATCGGCTCTCAGAACAGTATCAGCCATGAGAACACGTTCATCCTTGGCAACTCCGCCGCGAGCACGCACGCCAACGGCGTCATCCTTGGCAACAACAGCGCCGACGGCGGCGCAAATCCCGTCACTATCGTCGCCATTGACGCGAAAACCCAGGCCCTTGTCGCCGGCTCCTCGCCGGTCGGCATTGTTAGCGTCGGCGCGCCCGACGGGGAGCGCCAGATCATCAATGTGGCCGCAGGGCGGATCGCCGCCGACTCAACCGATGCCGTCAACGGCTCCGAACTTTATATAACCAATGAGGCGCTGGCCGGGCTTGGCGCAACCGTCGCCGACCTTGCAAGCAACGCCCTGTCGTGGAACGCCGCGCTTGGCGCCTATGACGCCTCGCACGGCATGGATGTGGTGCAACGCATCACGAATGTCTCCAACGGCGCCATCAATACCGCGTCATCCGACGCCATCAACGGTTCGCAACTATACAACACGGCTGCCGGCATCATCAACATCCTCGGCACGGGCACGGTGAACCCCGACGGCACCGTCACCGGAGGACAGTTCATCATCAACGGCGGCACCTTTGGCAATGCCACCAGCGCTCTCTTCGACCTGAGCCAGACCGTGAACAACATCCTCTCCGGCGACACGGGCCTCGTGTTTCAAGATGCCGTCACCGGAAATATCACCATCGGCGCAACGACCGGCGGCAGCATCCTCAATATCGCCGGCATAACGGGCGACCGCCGGGTCACCGGTGTCGCCACAGGGACCGCCGGCAACGACGCGGTGAATGTCGCCCAACTCAATGCCGCCATCGCGGATGCCGGCGGCTCCACCCCGAACGCGGTTGTCTATGACAGCGAGGCCAGAACGACGCTGACGCTTGGCGGCCCGACCGTGACCGGCACCGGTGCTGGGCTGACCGGAGGCACGCGCATCACCAACCTCGCCCTTGCCGCCATCAATGCCGCCTCGACCGATGCCGTCGCCGGCTCGCAGCTCTTCGACACCAACCAGCGCGTGACGAACTTGGAAAACGCCGTCGCCGTCATCATCAGCGGCACAAGCGGGACGGGAGGAGGAAACACCGCGTGGGTGCATTTCAGCACGGGCCATGACGATCCCTCCGTACCCGCGACCGCGACCGGCGGCAACGCCGTCGCCGCCGGCATGGGCGCGAGCGCCAGCGGAGCGTCCTCAAGCGCTGTCGGCGCGGGTGCAAACGCCTCCGGCCAAAAATCCATCGCCATCGGCTCGCTTTCCGAGGCGCGCGCCTCCGGCGGCATCGCGCTCGGCAACAATGCCGTCGTCGTGGCCGCCGCGACCAATTCCGTGGCCATCGGAGCCGATTCCGTCGCCACCGATCCCGACACGGTTTCCTTCGGTTCCGAAACCCTGCAACGCCGCCTTGTCAACGTCGCCGACGGCATCAATCCCCACGACGCGGTGACCATGCGGCAGCTCGCCGCCGTCGAGGGCGCGATGGATGGCAGATTCGCTGACATCCAGAATCAGGTGAACGCCGTCAGCGACCGCATGGATCGCGTCGGCGCGATGTCCGCTGCGATGAATCAAGTCCAGACGCATCTTGCGCCGGACGGGAACCGCAACCGGCTCGCGCTGGGCATGGGCTTTTATCGCGGCCACGGCGCGCTTGCGCTGGGCTATGAATATGTCTGCAGGCAGGGAGATCGCGGCGCGCGGGCGAGTTTCGCGCTTTCCGACCGGGGCGACGTGATGGGCGGCGCGGGTCTGGCCTTTGGCTGGTGATTTTACCTATGCGAAAATCAGGCATCATTATCGCGCTGCCTCTTGTGTGCGCCTGCGCGCAGACACCGCCCGCGCTCGTGGTTTTTGTTGACCAAAACCCCATCGTCATTGACGCGCCCGCGCCCTTTGTCGAAGCCTCGCGCATCCTGCCCGCCGCCTTCGCGCAACGCAGCCGGGCGCTTTCGGCGCGCAACCGGCTGCTCTCATGGTTCATCCCCGCGCAAACGATCAAAGACCAGCTCGACGGGAAGGCAACCCGCTGCCGCGTCCTGCAAGTGCAGGTGTTGCGGGAAATGGAGCCCGTGCGTTACAACGCGCAAGCGTTCAAGGCGCTCCGCGACGAAACGCTGGCAGGCTGCGCCGTGCCGCGAATCACCGACGGCGACGCCGAGACGTTGTTTGCCATGCTCGATTTGGGGCAACTCAGCCGGAACGCCGGCGGGCGGAAGATTCTGGGCGTGGCGGAATTGGGAGAAAATTCCTTCACGCTGTGCGTCGCCACCGGCACCGAGGGCAGTGACCACCTGGGCGGGCGTGAAATCGAAACCTCGGTGACGTGCGTCACCTACGTGCTCATCTAGGAAAAAATACTTTTGCTGACTGTCACCGGCCCGGAATTGAGCGCCAGGGAACTGCGCAACGCGATGCGCCTGACCCGCGAATGGCTGACGCTCCTGCGCCGCCCGGCAACGACATGACCCATCACCTCTTTCCTCATCACCACCATGAAGATATACAAACGAAAACGACCACTCGCGGCAGTCGCCGCGCTCGCCATCGCCGCCGTCCTGCTGGGCGGTTGCTGCTCGATGTTTCGCAAAAAAGCGCCGCCTCCCGCCCCGCCCGCGCCACCGCAGGCCGCCGTCGCCGTTCCCGTGTCCGGCACCGAACTCGACCTCGCCAACATCGAAAAAGTCCGCCTTGGCGACACGCTGAAAGCGTATCCGGTTAACCGATACGTTGACCCGCGCGACCCGAACGTGCTCCACGAGGCGCACCTTGTCTATCGCAAGGAAACCGCCGCCTCGTGGAACCTCTCGCCGCACGCGCCGACCGCCATCCCGCTTGGCCCCGTGCTCGCCGTGTCCGACCCGGCGGAGAAACCCGCGCCCGGCAACGCCGACATCGAGCAGCGCATGAACGCGCAGACGCGTCTCATGGCCGCGCTTACCGAGCAAAACGAAACCCTTGTCGCCGAGGTCGCCCGCCTCCACCGCGAGCTTGCCCGCACCCGCGAGCCCCCCGGCAACACCACCAAATAATAACACCCGTCCTCAACCGCATCATAACACATGAATACACAAACACCGCCCGATCCCGCCACGGCAAATCCCTCCCCTCCTGCCGCCGCGACACTTCCCGCCCCGCCACCCGGCGGCCAGCCAGCCGAACCGCTCGCCGTCGGCCCGCACCATCGGAAAAACTTCGAGCAGGCTGAAACGCACCTTCGCAAGACTTATGGCAAGTCGCCGTCCGCCGACGACCTCATGCGCCTCTGGCTCGCCGGCGCGCCCTCTTGGGAAATCACCCGTGCCTTCGAGGAGTCCGTGCTGAATATTTCCGGCAGCGACCTCGTTCCCGACGACGACGGCCACTACCGCCAGTCCCTTCTCGATTTATAAAACACGAACACCACTTTAATATCATTTCATTTTGGGCGAACCCTCGCCCGCGCAAGGTCAACCGCCTCTGGCGACCAGCCGCCTTGCTTCACCAATGGCTGGGGCAAATAATATAAAACATCATGTCACTCAAACAAGCCATCGCGGAAAAAAAGGCGAAGCAGAACGACGCCGTCCGCATCAACCCGGAGGTTGACGCCAAAGTCACCAAGTTCATCGCGGATAATCCCAAACTCTACGATTATTACAACGAGATGACCAAGGAGCAGCTTATCCGAAAACACATGCTCTCGAAAATGCAGCGCAACGAATACACCCAGCAGCGCGACCAGGAGATCATCCAGTGGGTGAACGAAAATCCCGACATCAAGGCCAAGGTCGAGGAGCGCATCAAAAACGTCCCCGAGGAGAATCGCCAGCGCGCCTTCGTGCGCGTCGCCAAGGACGAGGCCATGCGCCAGACCATGCGACAGGGGCAGCCTCCTCCCTCGCAGGGCATGAGCGTGTGAGAATTACGAATGACGAATGCCAAATTACGAATTGAAACCGGCGCCGAAGACGCGGCTTTGTATAATTCGTAATTTGTCATTCGTCATTAACCATCAATCCCCATGCCTTCCAGCACCGCGTTTGCCGACGCTATCCTGTCGCTGTCGGCGGATTCCAACGATTCGGCGTGCGTGGCGCTTTTCATGCAACTGCTGCGCGAGTCGCCCGGCTTGCACCGCTGGCTCGCCACGGCATTCCTTGACCCGCGCACGCGAACGCGCCTCGTGCGTTATCTGCGCGATAAGGAACGCCCGCCGGGGCACGCCGTCCGGGGCCGCCAGTTGCTCGCGTGGCTCGCCCATGCCAATGCGGCGCTCGAAATCGACACCGCCGCGCTCGCGCGCACCCACGCGCTCGCGCCGGTATCCGCCTCGCCCCACGGCGGACTCACCCGCGCCCAGATGATTCACCTCATCCGCCGTTATCAGGCGGACGGCGCGGGCAATATCGCGCTTGTCCCGTTCCTGATCGCCCACGCATGGCGGCAGGCTCCCGATGGAGCGCCTCCGAGCGCCGCGCTTTTGTTGATGGGTGGAATATTCTTTCAGGCTGTGTTCGCAGGCGACACCCCGTCATCATCACTCATCCGTCATCTCGCCAAGGCGGTGGAATTTTTCCACGGCCAGCCGCTCGGCTCCATCACGCGGGCGCATTTCGGCTACGTCAACTGGTGGAAGTTGTCCGTGCTTCACTACATGCTCAACCACCCCAAGCCGTGCTATCGCACGCGGGATTTTGCGCGGCATCTGGCCGTGCAGAAAATCACCGTGGACACGAAGGACCTGCGCCGCTTCTGCAAAAAGCACGGCATCACGCGCGACATCCGCCCCGGCAGACCTAGGCGCACGGCCCCTGTTTAATTTTTTGGCAAGTAGCATGACAGCGGTAGCTCGAAGCTTCGGTCATCCCCATTGGTGAAAACGACCCTGCGTTCGGCATCGTGGCATACACGCACAAACTCCGCCACCCTCCGGACCATCACAGTAGAACCCGCTGGCACGCTCACGCCAGAAAGGAATGCTTGCACCGACAAGCAATCGTTACGCGTTTTATATCGCAATGAATCCGCCCTCTTCTCCTCCGCCCTTGCACCTGCCTCCTGTGGTGTATGACAGCGGCTTGCCCTTTCTCGTCAACGCCCTTGGCTCGCATGCAGGCGAAGCAACCGTTTGCGTTTGCTCGACAAAACGCGTCCGCTCGCCAATCTTTTCGAATCATGGACCACGAACTTCACCTCGCAAAAGACATCGGCACTTACCTTGCCGAAGGCTCCCGAGCGGCTGAATATCGCCTCCGCAACGTCGAGCCGTCCTTCGGCGTTTACGAGACTTTCGTTTTCGATTTCGAAGGCGTACGCGGCATGAACAGTTCCTTTGCCAACGCGCTTATCGTCCCCCCTTTTCACCCAGCACGGCACTGAAGTTCTGAAGAAAATCCGCTTCCGCCACTGCAATCTCGTGGTAAAAATCATGCTCGAAAGCGCCCTCACCCTTGGCATGGAAGCCGCCCAAGGCGGCCGAGTTCGCGCCTGAGTCGGCATTATAGCGCCAAACCGCATGCTTGGCCTCGCACCCAAGCGCCCAGACCAGGCATGGGTGACCGACGCAACCTGCGTTCTTACCGCGCAGGGCTGGTTGTATATGGTGGCACTGCTCGACCTTCATACCCGCCGCATCGTTGGCTGGGCCATGGATCAGATGCTGGACGCATCATGATCCCGTGTCCGAGTTATCGGGGCAGCCCCAAGTCGCGATCGGAGTGGAGGGGATGGTGTCGGACTCGGCCTGCGACGCCATGCATCAAGGATCACCACCACGCACGTCCGGTCTGCACGTATGGGTTGGTGCTCACCCACAGCTGATCGGCCGCGCAAACGCCAGTTGATTGTATTCACTACTGGCGCACTTATTGGTTCTTTTCCTTGGAAGCGGCTCAATATATTTCCTCTTTGAATTATCTCTATATCCACCAATTCGATGCACGCGCAGGAGCCGAATAGAATTCCAGCATGGGAGAGCGGAATTGGAGTATATAGGCCTTTTGCAGATAAAGACTGGTGTGGTCCTCCGATACCCCAAGCACAATATCGCAGAATACATACAATTATACTATTGCAAGTATATAAAACCTGAGACGACTGCCTGGCAAACGAAATATGCAAATAAAAAACATTGCACGCGTTTTTTCATAATGAAATCCCCGTCCGGTTTTCTTTGGAACGTCATGAAAAGTGATTTTTTACAGTCCCCTCTCCCCTCTATGTTAATGCAAATACAAATGCATATTTGTGTAAATAAGTGCTTTCTCGGGCTTTCGATGTGAATCTTACAATTATTTGATTAAAGAAAAATTGCGGAATCTTTTACTGTCGCTCAAGATTTTTTTACAATTCAGCATTGATACTTTAGGAAGTTTCCGCGATGTCGGTTTCTTCAATTTATTATCATTAAATCGCTAAATCACATAAACCCTCCATGTCGCCTATAAACACAACTGAGCGTAGTTTGCTACGATATCGCTCCCACACCCTTCGTGCGTTTTTGCCAGCTGCCGTTGGTCTGATCCGGGGGGCAATGATAGCGTGTATCATGAGGCAGGAGGCATGGTGATCAACTCGAGTACGATTCGCGGCACACTTAAAAGGGGAATAAGAATAGAAGGCGGGCTAGGAATGGTAAGCAACGGATCAAGGCTGCGACCCGAGATGGGGCAGCCTTGGGTTTTAATAAAACAAGCCCAGCAAGTGTGTTAATCCCTCTTTCCTTGAAGAAATATTTACTCTTATGACATATACAGAACAAATCACGCTCAGGCTGTTTCGAAATCTCTCGCGCTCTCTGGCCATGCTTTTTATACCCCTAGCATTCGCAGCCCTCACTGGACCATTTGTCGCGGCAGATTACTATATTCCGAACGGAGCCGTAAACTTTGAAAATAACGCTCCGAACACGTATATCCTCGAAAGCGGATTCACTGTTACTGGAACGTCAAGTGCCATAACGTTAACGGGGTCTTATCCCATGGTGACGTTCGTTTCCCATGCCAACAGCACTGTTCGGGGTGACAAGACTGGTGTGGAGCTTACCTATGGTGGCACGGTGGCCAACGCTGGCACGATCACCGGCGTGGGGGACTATGGCATTTATTCCCCCGATTTACCCATGACCAGTATGAATGTCACCACTCTGAATACTGGCGTTATAGAGGGAGGCAAAACCGGTGTGTATTTAGGATCCGGCGGTGTGGTGAACAACTTTGGACTCATCACCGGGACGTCGAACGGCATCCTTTTTAGCAACGGCGGTACGGTGGTCAACTATGGCACGATTCAGGGTCAGTATGGCTTCAACCTCGATGCCGATATAAACGGGTATAATTCGTCGATGTCTCTAATTAATAACGCCAACAGTTCTATATTGGGATCTTATTTCGGTGTGCATTTAAACCGCAGCGGCACGGTGGTCAACTACGGGCTCATCAGTGGATTCTATGCGGGTATACAGACCTATGGAGCCTTCGTGACCAACAGCGGCACGATCATTGGCGTGCGATCTGGCATTCGTGCTTACAACTATTCGAACAGTCTATCTTCTCTCAACAATAATTTGACTACCAGCTATATAGGGGGAGGAGATATTGGTGTGTATACAAATGGAGGCACAGTGAGCAATTCGGGTACGATCATAGGCACGGGGAGCTATGGCATCTATGGCTACGACAACTATGCCCTTAGCGATGCGACTATCATCAATATGGGCGCCAACAGCTATATAGGGGGAGGTGATGTCGGTGTGTATTTTGAGGATTTAGGCTCGGTGGACAACCAAGGGCTCATCACCGGAGGTACGACAGGCATTCTGCTTAGCAGCGGCGGCACAGTAAGTAACTTCGGTACGATCACAGGGACGGACGGATACGGAGTGCACGTTGTAGCGGGTGCGGCCAGTGTCACTAACAATACATGGGGCACGATCAATGGCGGCGTCTATGCGGGAGGCACCACAACGGTCGTCAACAACGGCCTGATCACCGGCGCATTGGGTGTGTATCTGAGCAAGAATTCCACACTGACGGGCAGTGGCCGTATTGACGCGAGCGGTACCGCGCTGGCGCTCGGCGGCGGCGCGTCGTTCACTGTGGGTTCCTCCAATGAATACAAAGGCGGCAAGGTTGGCATCTCCCTTGAAAATACCGCTACGCTCACCAATTCTGGCACAATTATCGGCACGGATGTCACCGGAGTGGAAACCAAAACCGGCTCAGTGCTCGTCACCAACAATGCCGGCGGCCTGATTCAGGGCGGCAGCTCTGCTGTGTCCCTTGCCGCAGGCGGGACGGTGATCAACCCCGGTACGCTCAGAGGTACGAGTGGGCTTAGTGTCGGCATTTATTCGAATACTGCAGCCTCGTTTATCAGCAATGTCGGCAGTGGTGTGATCCAAGGCAGCATGTCTGGCGTGTATCTTAACAAAGGCGGCACGGTAAGTAACTCCGGTACGATCAAAGCGACGGACGGATACGGAGTGTACGTTAACGGGGGGGGCGGCCAGTGTCACCAACAACGTTGGTGGCACGATCGATGGCGGCGTCTATGCGGGTGGCACCACAACGGTCGTCAACAACGGCCTGATCACCGGCGCATTGGGTGTGTATTTGAGCAGAAGTTCCACACTGACGGGCAATGGCAGTATTAACGCCAGCGGCACCGGGCTGGCGCTCGGCAGCGGCGCGTCGTTCACTGTGGGCTCCTCCAACGAATACAAAGGCGGCAAGGTTGGTATCTCCCTTGAAAATACCGCTACGCTCACCAACTCTGGCACAATTATCGGCACGGATGTCACCGGAGTGGAAACCAAATCCGGCTCAGTGCTCGTCACCAACAATGCCGGTGGCCTGATTCAGGGCGGCAGCTCTGCTGTGTCCCTTGCCGCAGGCGGGACGGTGATCAATTCCGGCACGATGACTGGCACGAGCGTGCTCGGTGTCGGCATTTATTCGAATGGCTCCGCCAGAATCAGCAATGAAGCTGGCGCGCTGATCCAAGGTAATCATAGTGGCGTGGCTTTTGCGGTGGGTGGGACGGTAAGCAACTCCGGTACGATCAAAGGGACGGACGGATACGGAGTGCTCGTTAACGCGGGTTTGGCCAGTGTTACCAACAATGCCGGTGGCCTGATCCAAGGCCCTTGGGCCGTGTTTCTTCTCGGTGGCGGCACGGTGACGAATTCGGGCACGATTCTCGGCATAAACTACGACGGCGTCCGCATGGAGGCATCGGGCTTGGTAATTAACAGCGGTCTCATTGAAACATCGGGTGACAATGCGGTGGAACTTGTTTCCGGAGGCACGGTGTCAAACGCCGGCAGGATTCAAAGCACACTTGGCAGAAGCATCTATACCTCCAATGCTGCCACAGTTATTAGCAACACCACCACCGGTCTGATCCAAAGCGATAGTGTTAGCGTGCATCTTGCCTCCGGCGGCACTCTCTATAACTCCGGCACGATTATTGGCACGGGCACAAGCACCAGCCGGGGGATTTATTCCGGCGATGCTGCCACGTTCATCAGCAACACCACCACAGGGCTGATCGTAGGAGCTACGTCTGGCGTGCATCTTGCCTCTGGCGGCACTCTCTACAACTCCGGCACGATCCGCAGCTCAATGAACACTGTATGGATACAAGGCACTCCGGGCTTGGTTGTTAATAGCGGATTTATTGAAAGTTTGAAGGATGCTGCAATGCAGATTGAATCTGGCGGCACAGTGAAGAACACCGGGACGATTCAGGGGAATTTAGGGATTTCCGTCAAAAATACGGGGCTTTATATCGAGAATGCCGGGGGCGCGCTTATTACAACGGCGACACACGCCACGTTGCAATTGGACGCCAGCAGCACGGTATTCAATGCTGGAAGAATCGAGAGTGGCTTCACGGCGGGTATTCTGGCCCTCAATCAAGCCGTGATTACCAATACCACTACAGGACTGATTCAGGGCGGCAGCACCGGCGTGCATTTTTCCAGCGGTGGCACGCTCGTCAACTCCGGCACAATTCTCGGCAGCACCAGCAAGGCTGGCAGTGTCGGCGTGCGCTCCAATGGGCTGACAACCATTACCAACAGAGGTTATATTGAGGGCCACTCGCAAGGCGTCTATTTCAATGCAGGCGCAGCGGGCAGCACGCTGGTCAATAGCGGCACTATCCGCGCGTTGATGGGCAGCATCGGCGTGGTTTCGGAGACGAGTGTGCTTGTGAGCAACACCGCGGGAGGCCTCATCGAAGGATCCGATATCGCCGTCTCGCTGCTAAACGGCGGCACGGTTGCCAATAGCGGACGCATCATCGGCGGCACGACTGGTGTCCAGCTCGGCAATGGCGGCGTAATTACCAACTCCGGTACGATCACTGGTACAACCGGATACGGTGTGCGCGTCATCGAGGGGTTGGCCAGTATCACCAACAACGTTGGCGGCTTGATTAATGGCGGCATTTATGCGGGTGGCACCACAACGGTGCTCAACAACGGCCTGCTTACCGGTACCTTGGGTATCTACCTGAGCAAGGGTTCCACATTGGCTGGCAGCGGCAGTATTAACGCCAGCGGCACCGCGCTGGCACTCGGCAACGGAGTGTCGTTCACAGTCGGCTCCTCCAACGAATACAAAGGCGGCAAGGTTGGCAGTTCTTTTGAAAACACCGGCACGCTCACCAACTCGGGCAAAATCATCGGCACGGATAATTTCGGGGTGGAAGCCAAAACTGGCTCTGTACTCGTCACCAACAATGCCGCTGCCCTGATCCAAGGCGGCACTTACGGCGTGAGTCTTGCCTACGGTGGCACGGTGATCAATTCCGGCACGATTATTGGCACGGGCGTTGAATCCTATGGTATTCACTCTGCCACTACTGCCGCAGTTATCACCAACGCTGGTCTGATCCATGGATCGCATGATGGTATAAAAATTATGTCTGGCGGCGTGGTGAACAACACCGGAAGGATCATTGGGTTGAATGCCTCCGGTGTGTATGCCAACGATGTCGCGCTCATCACTAACACCGGCGGTTTGATTTCCGGAAGCAGTGTGGGCGTGTATTTATATGCCGGCGGCACGCTGAGTAACACCGGCACAGTAAGCGGTAAAGGCGATTATGGTGTGCGCACCGGCATAGGTGTGGGGAAAATCATCAACAGTGCGGATGGCGTGATTGATGGAGGTATTTACGCGTACGGTATCACGTCTGTGACAAACGATGGTCGAGTCATCGGCGCGCGTGGTATCGAGCTTGGCGCCAGTTCCACGCTTACCGGCACAGGCTCGGTCGATGTCACAGGCACCGCTCTGAAGCTAGCCAGTGGCTTGAAGCACACCAATGCGCCCGGGGCGCTCCTGCGCGGAGGTCAAGCGGGTGTGTCTTTTGTGGGCGCTGGTACGCTCACCAACTCTGGCACGATCATCGGTACAAATGGCACCGGGGTGGAGGCCAAAATCGGCTCTGTGCTCGTCTCCAACACCAGCACCGGCTTTATCCAAGGCGGTACTTACGGCGTGTATCTAGCTGTTAGTAGCACGGTCACCAACGCCGGACGGATCACTGGCAGCACGACCGCCGTCCAGCTCTATCAAGGTGGCGAAATCATCAATGGCATCGGCGGTCTCATTCAAAGTGATACGACCGGCATCTGGATTAGTGGTGGTACGGTAAGAAATTCTGGCACGATCAGCGGAATGCAGGGATACGGTATCCATTCACTCGGAAATTTCGCACTCATCAACAGCGTAGAAGGCGTGATTCGGAGTGTCGGTGGTTACGGTATGAATCTTGGTGCTGGTGGAACGGTCACGAACGCTGGCACGATTACCAGCGCAGGTAATAATGCTATATTTGCCCCTGTTTCCGCTTTCGTTAGCAACACCACGACAGGTCTCATCCAGGGAGGCTATGCTGGTGTGGGATTATCCATGGGCGGCACGATAAAAAACTCCGGAACGATCAGTGGCGCGAATGACTATGCTGTGTATGTCGAAGGTGGCATGGCTGAAGTCGACAATAACGAAGACGGCGTGATCGAGGGTGGTATTTATGCGGGTGGCACCACGACGGTGATAAACGATGGCAGAGTCATCGGCGCGCGAGGCATCTTGCTTGGTGCCAGTTCCTCGCTTACCGGCACGGGTTCGATTGATGTCGCAGGCTCTGCCTTGACTCTAGCCAGTGGGTTGAGCCACACCAACGTGTCCGGGGTGTTCCTGCGCGGAGGTCAAGCGGGTGTGTCTTTTGCGGGCGCTGGTACGCTCACCAACTCTGGCACGGTCATCGGTACGACCAACACCGGAGTGCAGGCCAATACAGGCTCGGTGCTCGTAGCCAATACCACCACCGGCCAGATCCAAGGCGGTCATGCCGGTGTGATGATCGCCGCTGGCGGCACGGTATCGAATTCCGGTACGATCATCGGCACAAATGGCTATGGTATTTCCGCCACGAATGCGGTTGCCTCCGTATCCAATACGACCGGAGCTTTGATCAAGGGCAGTACTTACGGCGTATCTCTTGCGTCCGGCGGCACGGTGCTCAACTCCGGCACGATTCTGGGCAGCACCAGCAATGCCGGCAGTATCGGAGTGCTCACCAACGCGCTCTCCGCGATCACTAATAGCGGCTATATCGAAGGCTACTCGCGAGGCGTCTATTTCAATGCGGGCGCAGCAGGCAGCACGCTGGTCAATAGCGGCATCATTCGCGCGATTATGGGCAGTGACGGTGTGGTTTCGGAGGCGAGTGTGCTTGTGAGCAACACTGCGGGAGGCCTCATCAATGGTTCCGATATCGGCGTCAGGCTGCAAGGCGGCGGCACGGTCAGCAACGCCGGATCCATCACCGGAGGCACGACGGGCATCCAGCTCGGCCAGGGTGGCGTAATTGCCAACACCGGCACGATCATCGGCACAAACGGCTATGGTGTTTCCGCTACGAATGCGATTGCCTATGTATCCAATACGACCGGAGCTTTGATCAGGGGCGGTACAGTCGGCGTGTCTCTAGCGTCCGGCGGCACGGTGCTCAACTCCGGCACGATTCAGGGCAGCACCGGCAATGCCGGCAGTATTGGGGTGCTCACCAACGCGCTCTCCGCGATCACTAATAGCGGCCATATCAATGGATCTGATGTCGCCGTGAGGCTGCAAGGCGGTGGCACGGTCAGCAACGCCGGATTCATCACCGGAGGAACGACGGGCATCCAGTTCGGTCAGGGTGGCGTAATTGCCAACACCGGCACGATCATCGGCACAAACGGCTATGGTATTTCCGCTACGAATGCGGTTACCTATGTATCCAATACGACCGGAGCTTTGATCGAGGGCGGCACAGTCGGCGTATCTCTTGCTTCCGGCGGCACGGTGCTCAACTCAGGCACAATTCTCGGCAGCACCAGCAAGGCTGGCAGTGTCGGCGTGCACTCCAATGGGCTGGCAACCATTGCTAACAGAGGTTATATCGAAGGCTACTCGCGAGGCGTCTATTTCAATGCAGGCGCGGCGGGCAGCACGCTGGTCAATAGCGGCACCATCCGCGCGTTGATGGGCAGCGACGGCGTGGTTTCGGAGGCGAATGTGCTTGTGAGCAACACTGCGGGCGGCCTCATCAATGGATCTGATATCGCCGTGAGGCTGCAAGGCGGCGGCACGGTCAGCAACGCCGGATTCATCACCGGAGGAACGACAGGTATCCAGCTCGGTCAGGGTGGCGTAATTGCCAACATCGGTACGATCATCGGCACAAACGGCTATGGTATTTCCGCCACGAATGCGGTTACCTACGTATCCAATACGACCGGAGCTTTGATCAAGGGTGGTCAAGCCGGCGTGTATCTTACCTCCGGCGGCACGGTTACAAATGCGGGTACAATAACTGGCATAGGCACCGATGGCATAAGGATGGACCGCACGGGTTTGGTGGTCAACAGTGGGCTGGTTGAGGGATCTGGTGACGATGCGGTGCAGCTTAGTTACGGTGGTACAGTGCAAAACACCGGAACTCTCAGGGGAGAGTATGGAGTTTACGCCTCCGATGGGTCTATTTTGATCAAGAATGATGTCGGCGCGCTTGTGACTGCGACATACAATGCGATACTTTTATCCGCTGGCGGCACAGTGGTTAACGCGGGCATAATTCAAAGCGCGGACGATATGGCTTTCAATGCCAGCGGTGGGGCTGTGGTTGTTACTAACACCACCGGTGGCGTGATCAGAGGCCCTGGCTACGCCGTGTGGATTGGCAGCAACTCGGCGAACGAAGTGAATCTGTGGAACAGCAGCACGCTTGCGGGTAACCTCCTTGTCGCGGGCACAGCCTCGCGATTCACGCTCAACGGAGACTTTAGCGGTACGCAACGCTATGCGAACGCGGTCACCGGATCGACCGAATTCAGCGGCACGCTCATCAAGACAGGAACGGGCGTATGGGCGATCGACAGCAATCCTGGCGCAGGCATGAAGCAAGCTGCGACGCTGGTGCAGGCGGGTACGCTCCAGGTCGAATGGGCTGGACATCAGCTTAACAACGCAGCCGTGAATATAGCCGCTGCGGCGACGCTGCAAGTGAGTGCGTCCGTGGGCACGGGCACGACGACGTTGGTCAATCCGCTCACCGGAGCCGGACTGCTCGACCTGATCGGCACCGCGGGTGCTTCCAATCCCAAAGTCACCTTTGCGCTCGCCCCTGCGATGGGCTCGGCCTTCACCGGTACGGTTGCGGTCAGAGGTGTGTCGCAAACGACGGTCTTTGACCTTGCGACCTCGGAAACGGCGCTCACCAACGCACTGCTCAAACTCAACACCAATAGTAAAACCTCGCTTGACGCCAATCGGACGGTCGGAGGTCTGGATCTTGCCGGCGGCACACTCCTGACCAAGAGCAACACCTCCGCGGCGGACCTTGCGCCCTACGTCCTCACGACGGGCACGCTCATGAGCACCGGAAACGGCAGCACAATCGGAGTGGACACCGATGTGCTCTCCGGCATCACTCTGCCGCTGCCCCCAGTCGCCGGACTCAATGCAAACGTCTTCGACGTCGACGTAACCCCGCTCGACACACTGCACTCCGGCACGATCGTGCACAGCGCCACAAGCACCATCGCAAACGGGGTGACCTACGCCATGGTCGACAGCTCGGGCAGCGCCCTGCCATCCGGCACCTCGACGATAAGCTTCGGCCAAAACGGCCTCGATCCCGTGGGCGTAAACACCTATGGATACAACGCCCTGCACCAGCGCAACACCGACGGCAGCGGCAACATCGTGCTCAACTACGGGCTGATCTCCATCGCGTCGATACACGCCACCGAGCAAATCATCCTGGACCCGACCGGCTCACTGGACAAGACGCTTGGCGCAAAGCTCACCGGCACCGGAGCGGGCTTTACATTCACTGGCACCGAGACGATCACCCTAGCTCACAGCGGCAACAACTACACCGGCTCAACGCTTGTACGCAGTTCGGCTTGGATCAAAGCTGCGGTGAACAATGTGATAGCGAGCAGCACCAAGGTCACGCTTGCAGACGTTGGCACCGGCTTCGACCTCGGCGGTTATGACCAGACGCTCCAAAACCTAAGTGGTGCTGGCAGCATTCGGCTGGGCGGCAAAACTCTCACAGTGGCCAACACCGGAACCGGCCTGACCCTCTCCGGCGCAATCACCGACAACGGTTTGTCCGGCGGCATCGTGCTTACTGCCGGAAGCGAGTGGACGCTTACCGGAAAAAATACCTATACCGGCCAGACAGCAATCGGCTCCGGCGCGAAATTGCAACTGGGGACAGGCGGCACAAGCGGCATGATAGCCGACGCCAGCGCGGTCGCCAATTCCGGCACACTCGTCATCAACCGCTCGGACGACCTTATCTACGGCGGCGCGGTGACCGGCTCCGGCGTGCTCGTCCAGCGCGGCACTGGCAAGACCACTCTGACTGGCGCGAACCAAATCGGCGGTGGCCTGTTTATTGAAAACGGCACGCTGGAAATCGGGCAGAACGACAGCCGAGGCTGGCAAAGCGAAACGATCGCACCAAACGTCCGGGTGGATGCAACCGCGGCACTCATTTTCAACCGCTCCGGCATGGTGACCTACACCGGCGTGATCAGCGGTGCAGGCGAGGTGCGGACTATCGGAAGTGGCGTGCTCGCGCTAACAAGAGCGCAAACCTACACTGGCGACACCCGTGTCACCGGCGGCACGTTGAGACTCGCCATCGCCAATGCGATCCAGTCCAGCGCCAAGGTGCATCTCACCAACGGCACGCTTGACTTGAACAGTAACCCCCAGCGTATCCAAAACCTCGTAAGCGACAACGGAGTGGTGCGCTACAGTACGGCCAGCGGAACGGCGACGGCATACACCACGCTGATGATCAACGGCAACCTGGAAGGAACGAGCACGCACCTGATGAACGTCGATCTCGTCGGTTCCTTGAGCGACAAGTTGATGGTGCTCGGTCAGGTCAGCGGCACACACTTTGTGCACTTCACGCCGACCACGGATCCGACCTTGCTCAACGACCCGCAGCGCACCTATTCACTTGCAGTGGGTAAGCTGGGTGACGGCAGCACCGCCGTGGTTGAATCCGACGGTATTGAGTCGGGCATGCGCACCTACCAGCTCTACAAGGGCGACGGTGGATTGATCCTGACCGATGAGAATAACTACTACCTGTCCGGCGGCAGCGCGTTGAGCCGCGCGGCTGACGCGATCCTTTTGACCGCTGGAGTCATGGGAACCGACTGGCATTACAGCCTGGATAATGTACACAAACGTATTGGCGAAATCCGAGGGAGTTTCGACGACAGCGGCGCAGTGTGGGTGCGCATGAACAATTACCGTCTCAACGCCGGAGCCGGACTTGGAGGCAGCAGCTTCGAGCAGGACAGCTTCGGGCTGACCGCCGGATGCGACAAGGAGGTCTTCACGGATGGGAAAAACCAGATCATCGCAGGTGGCTACCTCGGTATAAACCAAAGCGCACGCACCTTTGACGAGTATGGGGACGGCAGCACGGGCACGCTCGGCCTTGGTTTCTACGGATTGTGGCTCTACGACAACAGCTGGTTCGCGGACGCGACACTGAGCTTCGGGCGCATGTCTAATGATCTCAACGCGCGCGGAGTTGACGGGCATGTTTCGCGCGGGACGTATTCGCAACGCACGCAAAGCATCTCGATAGAGGTCGGGCGTCGCTTTGCAAAAGGCATTTACTGGGTGGAGCCGAGCATGCAGGCCGCCCTGGCGTGGATCAATGGGACCCAATACACCGTAAGCAACGGCGTGGTCCGCGACATGCGTGTGGATGTGGGGAACTCCGAGGCGTGGCAGTATCGCTGGCAGCTGCGGATAGGTGCTGTTTACGGCAATTGGCAGCCCTACATGAAGCTTGGTTCGGTGAAGAGCGACACGCGCGGAGGAGAGGTCACCGCGGAGGATCGTACTTACGAGCCCTGGTTCGACGGCTGGCGTTTCGAGACGGGAGCCGGGGTGAACTACCTGATCGAAGGGCGCGGACAACTGTATTTAGACTACGAATACAATCATGCAACTAGATACGAGCGTCCCTGGTCGCTGACGCTCGGCTACCGTCACTTCTGGTAAAGGCCGGTCAGCCTCATTTGATCCGCGAAACTGTGAAATGAATTTGGATTCGAGATAACGTCCGAGTAAGATAATGTTATGAATATTCGCCCAGCTGGCATTTTCCATCCGGTTTCTTTCAGGCTGACACTGTAAACGTCCACACATTCTGCAACCGAACGGCAACCAAGGTATCGTTTCACATATAAACTTTCGGGTCTCTCTGGCTCCATTCGGCCTGCGGCTTCTCCTTAAACCACAAACTTGTGGGTAATTGAAAGCCTGGGACGACGCTTACGATCTAAGCAAGTAAAGCAGACACCATACGATTTTGTAAAAATCGCTCCACGGCTCCGCGCATGGGGCGCGCGCCAAGCGTCTTGTGGAAACCCGCTCGCAAAATCGCCTCCACATCGTCGGGGGTAATTTTCAGGTCGTGCCCCAGCCCGCGCAGCCGCGCCAGTTCGCCCGCGATCATGCTTTCGCATATCTCCCGCTGCACCGCGTAGGGCAGACGCGAGAATACAATCTTTTCCGTCATGCGCCCCACCAACTCGGGGCGCAGTGTTTGATTTACCCGCGCAAGCACCGTGCGCTCGATGCTCGCAAATGGCGCTGACTGCATCCGCATGGCCTCCGACGCGCCGATGTTCGACGTGCACACGATATAAAAACCGGAAAGGTTTTTTCGCTCGCCACTCGCCAGCGTGATGCTCGCGTCATCCAATATCTGCAAAAACAAATCGAGCACCAGCGGATGCGCCTTTTCGATTTCATCAAACAAAAGCGTGCCGCCATTGCCACCGTGCGTTTCCCCGGCTTTTGCGAGCGCGCGACCGAGCATGCCGATGTCGCCGACTTTCTCCCCGATCAATTTTTCCACCGACGCCTGGTTTTGATACTCGGACATGTCGAAGCGCAACGGCTTTGCTCCGCCGAACAAATACCCCGTGAACGCATTCGTAATCTCGGTTTTTCCAGTGCCCGTCGGGCCTACGAACAAAAAAGACCCTTTGGGACGCCCCGGATGCGCAAGACCGAGTTCGCCGCGTCGCAACACGGATTCCACGCACCCTATGACATGTGCCTGCCCCTTGATATGTTCGCGCAGATGCGCGCCGAGATTGCGAAGCTGTTCGCGGCGCTGGTGAAACCAGCCATCGGCGATGGTATTCATGATGGACGGGCCGGTGGTGGATTGATGCGTCGTCATAATGAAAAAAGATTAGCGGAACCAGTCGCACACGCGCCCGTCCGCATTGCGCGGCGGCAGCACCACGCGCCGGAACCCCGCCTCGCAGTGCTGCACGACCGCCTGAAACTTCCGCAGCCGGCGGAACTCGTGCGGCTCGACATAATACTTTTCCTCCTCGGAATACGACATCGTCCGCTTGCCGGCGGAGTAACCGTAGGTGCGCTTC
Source organism: Termitidicoccus mucosus (assembly GCF_038725785.1). Taxonomy (GTDB): domain Bacteria; phylum Verrucomicrobiota; class Verrucomicrobiia; order Opitutales; family Opitutaceae; genus Termitidicoccus; species Termitidicoccus mucosus. The sequence continues at coordinate 4,791,419 of NZ_CP109796.1, read as the reverse complement.
CGGTATTTCTTCTTGCCTAGCGTGTCGGCCGCGATTTTCGCCGATTCCTCGTCGGCGGCCTTGAACATGACGCGGTTCGCCATGTTCGCTATAAACACCTTCGCTTTCTGCTCGTCGCCAATCGGCGGGATGAGCGAGGTGTAGGATTGCGTCGCCGCGACCACCGTGGCCTTCGCCTCGCGCATCACGTCCACGACGTTGTAATCGCTCGTGCCGTCATGGTTCGCCGTCACGATCTTTTGCGCCTCGTCGGCCCACAGGACGAGCAGGTTGTCATTCGCCCGTTCCTTCGCGGACCGGTCGAAGCGCAGCAACACGTGCGAATAAAACACGAGCTTGAGCAGCGTGTGAATGTACCTCCGTTCGGTTTTGAAGCGTTGCGGAATCGAAACGCAGATCACCTTGCACCGGTCGATTTCCGAAAACGAAAACGTCGAGTGGTCCGGACAAAACACTTTCGCGATGTCCGGGTGTGTGAAATGCTTCAACCGGTTGGCGAGCGTGCCGCGCACCCCGCCCAGTTGCTCCTTGGGCTGGCTGGCGATTTGCGTTTCGTGATGCTCCATCAGTTCGCGCGACTGCGGCGTGTTTTTTTCGTCCAGCATGCCGATGATGTCCTGCATCCGCGCATCCGATGAAAGCATTTCGTAGGTGTTGTTGAGCGTGACCGGCAACTCGGCGCACGCCAGCGCCTGAAACGCAAAGTCCATCTGGATTTCCGCCTGCGCCTTGAAAAACGCCTGATCGCCGTCCTGCCCGAGCGAGGCGGCGACATCGCACACGTCCTTCGCCTTCGCCGAAAAGGGCAGGCGCGCATCCTCAAGGCAGTTGAATGCGTGCGGCGGCTCCCAGTCCGCAGGCGCGCCGTCCGGCCGCACTTGCAGCAAAATCAAATCCTGCTCGCGTCCGAGATGTTTGAACATCGTTGAAAGCGTCTCCCAATAAAGCCCCTTGTCGTCGATGCAGATGCCGCCCCAGCGCGGGCAGTTTTTCGAGACCTGCCAGAGCATGGCGTTGATGGCCGAGAGCGTTTTTCCCGAACCCGTCTCCCCCGTGACCAGCCAGCCCCGGCAGAAGTCGTTCAGCGACCACGAAAACCCGCCCAGTGCCAGAATCGGTTTCGCGCGCGAGTGCTTGCGGGCAGCCATCACGCCACACGCCGCCTGCCAGAGCGCGAATGCCGCAAACACCGCCGTCATCGCCAGCGCCTCGCCCGGCGACATGCCGGTCCGCTGCGCGGCAAACGCGCAGCCGAGACTCACAACCGCGAGAAGAAAATGAAACAACATGGTCATGAATACCGCGCGCAGCCTTGCACGCGGTCTCGCCCATCATGCCCGAAGACACCGTCCCCAGCTTGGACATCCCGACCATTTTCAGGGACGAAACGACCAATGGCGCTTGTTTTATCACCCCGTTGATTCGCTCAAAGCTCCCGGCAGCGGCGGAGGCAAGTTGCGCTGGACTGTATGTCCCTGCTTTTGCTGCATCCTCTGCAAAAATTTTTCAAACGGGCGCACTGCCTTGCCCCATGGCCGGCTCCCGTCATCCTGCCCCATGCTTGAGGGGAAAATAGAGGGGGATGCCGCCCAACGCGTTGGGTCGGAAACGCAAATCACGGCGGATTTGTTCGCCGCCTTTCTGAAGTGCCCGGTCAAGTGCTGGCTGCGGTCTCAGACCACGACGGTCGAGGACAATCCTTACGCCCGTTGGTTTCAGGAAAGGGCAGCAGCTTACCGGGCCGGGGGAGCGGGCCGGCTGGCATCCGGGGCGGAGACGGAAGTGGTGGCGCAGACCGTGGATGACCGCACCGGACACAGGTTCGAATCGCGCCTCGATGCCGTGGAGCACATCCCTTCCGCAGGCCGGGGCAGCCCGGCGCAGGCCGTGCCCGTCCGGTTTCATTTCCTCAACAAGCCGGGCAGGGACGAAAGCCTGCTGCTGGGGTTCGATGCTCTTGCCCTGACCGGAAAGGGCAGGTGCACGTCCACGCACGGCAAACTGGTGTATGGTGACGATTATGCGGTGAAAAAGGTCAGGATCGCCGAACTGGCCGGCGAAGTGCGCAGGCGCATCGGACAAATGGCGGTTTTGCTGTCCGGCACCGCTTCGCCCGAGTTGGTCCTGAATCGACACTGCGCCGAGTGTGGATTCCAAAGGCATTGCCGGCAAAAGGCGGTGGAGCAGGACAGCCTCAGCTTGCTGGCCGGCATGGGCGAGCGGGAACGCCAGCGACTGCGCGGCAAGGGCATCTTCACCGTCACCCAGCTTTCCCACACTTTTCAGCCCCGCCGCAAACCCCGGTGGTTGCAGGGCAGGGCGGAAAAATATCATCACGCGCTCAAGGCCCTGGCCATCCGGGAGCGGAAGATTCATCTGGTGGGCCGGCCGGAATTGAAGATAGAGGGCACGCCGGTCTATCTGGATGTCGAGGGGCTGCCGGACCGCGATTGTTACTATCTCATCGGTTTGCGCATCGGCAGCGGGGCGGCGGCGCGACAGCACAGCCTGTGGGCGGACACCGACCGGGCCGAAGAAAAAATCTGGCGGGAGTTTCTGGCCGTTTTGAATACCGTCGAGCGCCCGGTGCTGATCCATTACGGGAGCTACGAGACCAGTTTTTTGAAACGGATGCGGGCGCGTCACGGAGAACCGGAGCCGGGCTCGCCGGCGGCCGGCGCCATGGAGTCGGCGCTGAACCTGGTTTCCGTGATCTTTGCCCGGATTTATTTCCCGACCTTTTCCAACGGCCTCAAGGAGATCGCCCAGTATCTCGGCTTCAGCTGGTCGGTGCCGGAGGCTTCGGGGGTGCAGTCCGTGGTGTGGCGGGAAACGTGGTCCCGCGCCCCGGCTTCGTCCGAGCGCGAGCGGCGCAATCTGATCGCCTACAATGCGGACGATTGCGCCGCGCTGGAAGTAGTGACGCAGCGGATACTTGACCTGGCGGCGACGCTGCCTCCCGACGTGGTCGATGCGGCGGGCCTGAAGCGGGAGAATCCCTATGGGTTCAAGCGCAACCGGTTTTTCTTCCCCGAACTGGCGACCATCAACCAGGCCGCTTACTGGGACTACCAAAGGGAAAAGGTCTATGTGAAATCCGACCGCCGGTTGCGGCGCGCCCTGATAAAAGTCCCCGCCGGTTCCATAAGAGACGTGCCGGTGAACCGGCGTGTCCAATGCGCGGCGCCGACGCAGTGCCCGCATTGCGGGCTTTCCAGCCTGCGCAAATATGACCGGGCAAGCAGGACGGTTTACGACCTGAAATTCACCCGCGGCGGCTTGCGGCGCTGGGTGGTGCATTATCATTATCACCGCCATGAGTGCCGGCATTGCCGGCGGGTGTTTCGCCCGCCGGCTGCGGGCCTGCCGGACGGCAAGTTCGGCCCGGCGTTGATGGCCTATGCGGTTTACCAGAACATCGAGCTGCGCCTGTCGCAGGAAATGATCGACCGCAGCCTCGACGAACTGTTCGGCCTGCCGCTGGCGCAGGGGAGCGCGAGCCGTTTCAAGATCAAGGCCGCGCAGGTCTATGCCGCGACCTACGAATTGCTCCTGCGGCGCTTGCGGCACGGCGGCCTGCTGCATGTCGATGAAACCAAGGTCAGCGTGGCGGGCTGCCAGGGCTGCGTCTGGGTTTTTGCCAGTCTGGATACGGTGGCCTATGTTTATACCCAAAATCGCGAAAGCGAATGGCTGCGGGATTTTCTTAAAAATTTTCAGGGCGTGCTGGTGACGGACTTTTATTCCGGCTACGACGCCCTTGAGTGTCCCAAGCAGCGCTGCCTCATCCATTTTTTGCGCGACCTGAACGACGATTTATACAAGCACCCCTACGATGAGGAACTGAAGCGCGTGGGCCGGGATTTTGCGGACTTGGTCAGACCGATGATCGTGACGGTCGAGCGTCGTGGACTGAAGGTGCGTTTTCTCAAAAAACACCGTCGGGCGGTTGATCGTTTTTACCGGCGGCTGGACCTCGCGCCGCCGGGCTCCGCGGTTTTAAAAAAATACCGGGAACGCTTCGCGCGGGAGCGGGGGGAGTTGTTCACCTTCCTGCACCATGACGGCGTGCCTTGGAACAACAACAACGCGGAACACGCGATCAAAGCCTTTGCCCTGCTGCGGCAGGTCATCAACGGCGTGACCTCGGAAAAGGGCCTGCGGGAATACCTGGTTTTACTGAGCGTGTGCGAGACCTGCAAATATCAGGGCGTGAAGTTTCTGGATTTCCTGCGTTCCGGCGAACAGGACATCCATCGCTTTGCCACACCACGCTGAAGCTCCTTCAGGGCAAATTATATTACACGACAGTCACGAAAAACCTGTCTTCACTGCATCAACTCGTGTCCAACGGTGAGCGCACCCCAAGGCCCGGCCTGCGCATCACGTGCGTATAAATCTGCGTCGTTTCCACCTTCGCGTGGCCCAGCAACTCCTGCACCGTCCGGATATCCGCGCCGCCCTCCAGCAAATGCGTCGCAAACGAGTGCCGCAGCACATGCGGCGATACCCGTTTGTTCAAATCCGCCGCGTCCGCCGCCTTCTTCAACGCCAGTTGGAACGCGCTATCCGTCACATGATGCCGCCGCCTCACACCGCTCACCGGGTCGCGGCTCAACCCGCGCGACGGAAACAGCCACTGCCACTCCCAGCGCTCGCCCGCCCCCGCATACTTGCGCCCCAGCCCCTCCGGCAGCCATACCCCCGGCGCCCCTTCGGCCCGATCCTCCCGCCACAGCCGCTTCAGCCTCTTCAAATGATCCTCCAGCCGTTCCCTCAACACCGCCGGCAGCACCGTCACCCGGTCCTTGTCGCCCTTGCCCCCGTTCACGATCAACGCCCCGCGCTCCAAATCCACATGCTGCACCCGCAGGCGCAACAGCTCCATCAACCGCACTCCCGTCCCATACATCAATTCCGCCATTAACGACCACGTCCCCTCCAACTGCCCGAACAGACGCGCGCACTCCTTCCTCGACAGCACCACCGGCGCCCGCCTTTTCGCCGCCGCCCGCTGAAAGCCTATCTTTCCCAGCACCCGCCCCAGTCCCTTTTCCAGAAAGAACACCAGCGCATTCAACGCCTGCTTCTGCGAAACCGGACTCAGCCGCGACTCCACTGCCAGCCTCGATAAAAATTCCGCCACATCCTCCCCGCGCGCCTCCCGTGGCGGCCTCCCCTTCAAAAACACCACGAACCGCGCCGCCCACTCCCGGTAAGTCGTCTCCGTGCGCCACGCCAGATGCGCCCCCCTTGCGGCCACGATCAGATCCCTCTCCCAGTCCGCGCGCCCCAGGTCCGCCGCGCCCGGCGGAGGCTCCATCTGGGCGGCCGGAACCTCCCGCCGGTGAAAAGCGGGGACGGGTGTTCCCGTCTCACGACTGGGCCGATTGCGCGGCCTGTCCGCGTCGCCCAAGTCATTGCCGCCAGTCCGGGGTGCCACCCCGACCGCCCTCCTGAAAAACCACCGCAACGCCTCCCTCTCAGTCTCCGCAATGCGCGTCTCCGCCAAATATGCTCGCACCACGCGAACCGACGCCCCGCAACGCCGTGCCTTGCAAAAATGTAAAAACGACAGCACCGCCCGCTCGTAAAAAACCATCGTTTCGGGCGGAAACGCCTCTTCCCGTAAAACAGCCTTCCAATGTGGAAACGAAACCGCGCGCGCCTCATCGCGGAAGAAACCGCCCGCTGCCGGATTGGTGGGATTGTTCATGAAAAAGCTTCCGGAAAAATGATTTTGACGAGATTGATCGCCGCACCCCAAAAAGCCAAATTCAAAAACCAAATTTCAAAGGCCCCGGTATTGACAATCAAAATGATAAGGCAAACATCCCTGCCATGTTTCCCCTTCTACAACCCACGGCCAGTTTGGCCTAATAACACTGTTCGGCAAAAATGAAGAAGCCGTTTAATTTTTCGGCACGTCCACCCGCTGAGCAGCAAATGCTCACCGAAGATTCTTGGTGCGACACCTGCGAAGAAGCGGATCTTGGCATGTGCGAGCCTAATGAATTCGAAGAAGACGGAAGGATCGTTATCGAAGGCCTGTGTAGAAAATGCGGAAGTGTGGTTCGAAACTACATCACTGAGATTGGGACTGCACAGCCGAGGAGCCGGTATGAATAAGAAGCCGAACCATGCGCCAGAGCCAACGCGACTGACGTCGCGTTGTTCGATGCTTTTACACGCAGCCGAGGCGTCATTTTTTGTTCGCAGTCGCGCGGCTCACCGTTAGCGTTCGGCAAGACAGGATAAAACGAATGAACTTACGCATCTACAGGGTCTTCGCTGTGATATTTTCGATCACGTGCGTGGCATTCCCAGCGAACGGAGCTGAGTTGCCGGATTTTCTGGCACCCGTCGCTGCTGGAATTGAGCGATGTATCGCCCAAAACGACAACAAGTCTTCACGGAAGTATGTTCGCTATGATCGTTTGAGATCAAACTGGGAGATCAGGTGGTGGTCACTCCTCGGGAGGAAGGATATCCCGAGTGAAGAATATATCCGACAGCATCCTGATCTCTGGAATGCAGCGACCGTTGTTAAGCTGTCTCTTGAAGGTTATTGTGACGATATTGCCGGAATTCGACGTCTCTTGCACGGAGGTATGGGAAAGGACGATCTCAAGGAGCGGAGTGAGTTTGGAGAGATTCGATCGCTTCAGTCGGCGCCCACAAGGGTGTCGATCACCACAATTGGCGACGACGGGAAGCCTGTGGTTGCGGTATTCGAACTGATTGAGAGCCAGTGGATGCTAACTGACGTAATCCTGGAGATCAGATGAGAAGCAGCCGAACCAAGCGCTACAGACAACCTCGGTTATGGTTTCCGTTTTCGACAGAGTTTCCGTTTTCAATCGTCACTGGCTCGGTGTCTGAGCTTCATCGTTGGCCAGAAGATGACTAGTGATACGACAGTTTCGATAGAGAACGCCGAGATTATCTACGAGAAGCCGCCGTCTGGTGCCTTCGAAGAGGTTCTATTCGGCTCCGATCGCGGAAATACGCTTTGGGTGCGTTTTAGTGATCGCGATGGCGCTGCGGAATGGATCGGGAAGTTTGGATGCGGTGTTTCGACGTCGATGCGCGTTACGAAGGCCGTTGAGCCGGATCGTTTCATGGTAGTCGCTGGCGGGGCAGCTTACCTCGTTGATGCGACGCGTCGTCAGCTTCTGAACCAGCATATCGATGCCTTTGTCCAGGATATCGCTTACGATTCGAAGAGAAATCACTTCATTGCCGCAGATGTTCGGCTTCGAATCATCGAAGGGGGGCACGAGGTTTGGGCGAGCAAGCGGGTGTCTATCGATGATATTCACGGCTTGCGCGTCGATGGGCGCGTATTGTCCGGGACTGCTGTTGTCGGCTACGAGGGCGAAGAGGAACCGTTTTCCTTCGATTTAGATTCCCGTGAGTTTCTCACCGGCCCTGATTTTTCGAGCTGGGATGTTCCTGCCCCGTCCGCCAAGCCGAAACCGTGGTGGAGATTCTGGAAATGACGAAAGAGGGCCAACCAACCGCCACAGCCAACGCCGGTAAACCGGCGTGGCTGAGCTTAAACGTTGATCTAGCTGCGAATATACAAGCCCAAAAAAGCAAAGCCAGTCCCCAGTTTTTCGCCTGGGATTTGTGTTTATATAAACTGCCGCCGCCGGAGGCACAGGACAGGGACCGGTCGATTATGGGATAAACGCGTGCGTGGGTTGGGTGCGTGATCCTGGTTTTCACCGTGATCGTGCTGATCTTCGCGGGTTGGTTACCGACAGTGCATTGGTGCGTCTTGCCCGCATGCTCTAGGCTCGTGCGTGGCGGGCGGATCGCTCCGTGCCCGCTGCCCCTAACGTCAACATGCATGGGCCGGCCGCCCGGTCCCTGACTGGTGCCGCCAAACGGCGGTTCTCAAAGAACATCCCTGCCGCCCGCGCCCGCCCTCAGGCCGCCCTGGTCATCGCCGGCCAGTCCGCCGTCTGCAACATCGCCCAGGCAAAGCCGGCCATCTCCCGGGCCAGCGCGACGGTCACCTTTGGCTTCATCACCCCGCGCCGGCTCAGGTGCCAGGCGCGTTTGTGCAGCCTGACCTGGATCTTCCACGACAGTTCCCGCCGTGCCGCCGGCTGCCCTTCCTGCCGTTTGGACAGCTGCGCGGATACTTTGGGCGGCAGCCAGGCGTGCTGCACCGTCTCGATCAATATCCATCGGGCGTGCGCGTTGCCCGCCTTGGTGATCGAGCCGAGCCTGCGGCTCTCTCCGGTGCTCTCCTCCTTGGGCACCAGCCCGAGGAACGCCATCAGTTCGCGTGGATGCGCGAACCTCCTCACGTCTCCCAACTCCGCCACCAGCACCGCCGCGGCCACCAGTTGGAAGCCCCGGATCGTCATGAGCGCCTCCACCGCCGGATACAGCCGCCACAACGGCGCCTGCAAGCCCAGCAACTGCTCGAGCCGCGACACCCGCTCCTCGCACTGGGTGACCGCCAGCAGATACTCCTCCAGCACCGCCTTCAATGAGGGCGCCGGCAGCTCCAGCTCCCGCAGGTAGCGGCGGTGCGCCTCGCTCCAGTTGGCCTTGCCCGAGTAACGGTAGCCGTGTCGCAACAGGAACGACTTGAGCCGCTGTCGCGCGCGCGTCAGGTCCCGCACCGCATCCGCCCGGGCTCGCGTGAGATCCCGGATGGCCTCATCCACCGCCTCCGGCACGTGCACCGCGGTCAGCTCCCGGCCCGGTGCAACCGGGCCAGCATCTGTGCGTCGCGCCGGTCGGTCTTGCGGCGGTTGCCCTTGTCCACCGGCGTCCTCGACGGCGCCACCACCACGCAGTCGATGCCCAACTGCCGCAGCCGCCGGTAGAGCACGTAGCCAGTCGGCCCCGCCTCGTAGGCCACGTGCAGCTCCCCGCCGTCGGCTCCGACCTTCCTCAACGCACGCTCCACCGCGTGCAGGTCGCTGCTGACCTGTCCGTAGAGGCGAACCTCGCCCTCGCGGCCGCCGTCGGCCACCGCGATCATGATCGTATCCTTGTGGACATCCAGGCCCACATAGTGTTGTGTTTTTTTCATGCGCTTGTCCTCGTTTCCAGGTTGTTATGGTTTGTCCTTCAGCCTTGTGGCCCGGCCCGCTCCTCACGGGCAACCCACGCCTAGGGGACAAGCGCCTTCTTTCACTGCCTGCGCTCATCCGCAGCTATAATGTCTCGGCAAAAAATGATGCGATTAGTCGTTCTTACTTTTATAGCACTTTCGGCGTCATGCGCACGATTCCCGGCGAAGGAATCAATTCGTCGAATATCCGAGCGTGTTGTGCCGGAAAGCTTGCACCTTGAGGCAGCATACAACTCCTACGTTCAGAGGGCGATTCTTGATGATGGCACGGAGGCAGGCGTGATTCACATGCGGGACGGCTCATCATCGCGGTATTGGTTTCGGTCGCATCATCGCACAGGTGACATGGGTGGCACATGGTTCGCGATGAGCGACGGCACCAGAAGCTATATGGCTGGCTGGTTTTGCTGCGAAGTCCAGTTGCCCGATGATCAATTAGCGTCGCTCGATGCTCTAAAGAAGTTCGTGCGAGAGCATCACGGTATCGCCCCATAAAAAATACGCCGAACCATGCGCCAGAGCCAACGCGACTGACGTCGCGTTGTTCGGTGCTTTTACACGCAACCGGGGCGTCATTTTTTGTTCGCAGTCGCGCGGCTCACCTTTAGCGTTAGGCAGAAAAAACAAGCCAGCACCCTTTCGGCACATGAACCCAAACCATAACCATCAACATGGAGCACCGTAATCACACAAAGATGCTTCTCGCCGTGATCAATACGTTGCTACTTATCGTAATAACGCTATCGTATTTATATTTTGACCCGCACTTCGATAAGTCGAAGGCGAACTATTGGCACGATTACATCCTGCCTATCGCCTGCAGCGTGCAGGCGACTCTGATTGCTATTCTTATCGCCTACTTGTTCCTTGATGGCGTCAGGAGAAGCGACGCAGCAGAGGCCCAAGCTAAATTGAAGCAAGACATCGAAACATCCCTCAAGGACCAGATGTCAAAGATTGAAGAACGATTTGAGAAAAAGGCCCAAGATGCATGTATTACCCTGATGGCCAGCTTCCTCACCAAGACCAATAATCAAACGGACACAGACTCTATAAAAGAGCCTGAAGTCCAGAAAAGCACAAAAAGACAAAAATAACATTTTTACTTATGAACTCAGAAATCATCACCAGCCCCAAGGAAAAGCTCAGTCAGGCAGACTACGAGGCACTTCTAGAGCGAGTGACCAAGGTCCTTCAAAAGAAAACAGCGGCGAAGGATTACCCGGCGCAGATTCAAAGGCTCAAGGAGTTGAATCAATCCTTTTGGACGAAGAGCGAATTTAAGCGAGGCGATATTGTCTCATGGAAGGATGGGCTAAAGAACCGAAACAGCCCCGAATATGATGAGCCTGTAATTGTTGTCGATGTTTTGGCGGAACCGGTTTTTGACCTTAAAGATGATTCAGGATCAGGATATTTCAGGGAACCTTTAGATTTGATATTAGCACTCCCGCGCGGCGATGTGGAGTTCACATTATTCTACTACGACAGCCGAAGGTTCAAGCTAGTTGAAAGATAAATGAGCCTAACAAAGCGATGGAGCCAATGCCCATGCCCGTCACAGATCATGCTTTCGCATGCTCTGCGCCGGCCATAGTCATGGCCCTATTGGACGTTAGGCAGAAAAATATATGAAACTAAAAATCGCCGTCCGAATTCTGGGCCACAAGGCTCCGGATCTCGACACTTCGGCCTTACTCGCTTGGCGTTCTGAACTCTGGGAGATCTACGAAAAGAAGATCGATACATTCCCACTGAACGGCGATTGCGACCTAGAGCATTGGGGTTACTCGGATGAAGGACTTAGCGAACGAGCTGTAGCTGCAAGCGGAGCCGATTTTACGATCTACATCCTTAATGTCCCACTCGAGGCCAATTATTATTTTCGCAGGATATCCAGAAATGTAGGGTGCGTTTCCCTTTTTGAGGTGACAGAGGTCTTACGCTCGCACAATATTCCGGTCGAGAATCTCGTGCTTAGGATGCTGTATAACAGCACCATGATCCGCCTGCGAAAAGGATTCCTCCCGCCGATTAGCGAGTTGGCTACTCTGGCGCATCACGAGACTAAGGGGTGCATATTCGACATGACCGGAATCAAGACGGACATTGTCTTCTCGAGTGATAGGCCAATTTTATGTGAAAGTTGTCGCGTCGGGGCCGGCGAGGATCGCGTAAGCAAAGAAACCATCGAGACTTTTTCGAAGGAAATAAAAAGAATTAAGAAGAGATTGTATTATAGGATTACCGATTGGGTCAAGAGGCAGCCGATCTTGGCTCTTGCGGCTTCTGCTTTTTTCGCACTGGTATTGGGTATCTTAGGCTCATTGATTGCATCGGCCATATATGACGGAATAAAGAAAAATGAGCCTAACAAGGCAGTAGAGCCAATGCCTACAGCTGTCACGGATGCTGCTGCGCAGCCTCCGCGCCAGCAGTAGGCATGGCTCACTTTTGACGTGAGCCGTGGATTTCAATTGGATGCACAACCTCGCAGTTATGATTCAGTTAAGTGCTAACAGGAAAACCATTGATCGGCTTTAAAAGGAATGCAAGTGCAGACTTTCGTCATACGTTTGTCATGCATATCCGTGCTCTTCAGGAAGGTTCACTCCTACTCTAGATATGCAAGTAAATCGACGTCCTTTTGATTTTGCACTCTTTTGCTCCGAAATGGCGAGTCGTATGCCCTGCCAGCATGCGAACGCGCAGCCACGAACGAAGGGGGTCAAACCAAACGGCTCTATCTATTACAGGTTACAGTGCCCAGACTGTGGAGCACCTTTACAGCCGACCCAATTAAAACACGATACGGTAAGAGCGTATCAAGCAAATGGAAATCATGTTGAAAACTGGGATCGCACTGCTGAGTCGGCTTATTACGACGCGCGTGCCTTTCATTCAGGAGAAATCAAGGCAAGGCATGCTTGGGATCACGGTGGCTGGTGGAGACGCTACACTGACTATTTGGAATCTAGCAAATGGAGAGCTCTTCGCGAGCGGATCCTAACGCGGGACGGCCATAAGTGCCAACGTTGCCTCAATCCCGCCCAACATGTGCATCATTTAACCTATGCCCGCACAGGTAGTGAGCTGGAGTCGGATTTGGAATCTCTCTGCATTCTCTGTCATCACGCGGAGCATCAGAGACAATTCTGATGCTATCCCCATGCGCATTCTTATAGCTACTTGCGTTAGCAGCCTGTTGCTGATAAAATTCGGTAGCGCGTAAGCTCCTCAAGCAACAGCCTATCTCCACATGCCCTTTAAGATCGAAAACGACCATAACGTCTACATTCTTGGCGCCGGCTTCTCTGCTCGCGCCAACATGCCGCTGGTATCCAATTTTCTTACGAGGATGAGGGATAGCTATCCTTGGTTGATTTCCGAGCGCCGCAAGCGTGAAGCCGAGGCAGTCCAAGCAGTCTTGGAGTTTAGGCGGTCTGCATCGTCGGCTGCCTACTGGGTTAACTTAGACTTAGAAAACATAGAAGAACTTTTCAGTTTAGCATCCAGTAAATCAAGAAGCCTTAGTAATTCTATCCGTATAGCTATTGCCGCGACGCTTGATTATTCCCGCATTACGAAGACGCAAGAGCATACGCTCATCAGCTACGAAGGATGCTCTTGGGCCAAATCCGAAAAATGGCTAAAGGCCTACCCTGCCCAAGGGAATAACCACTACCGCATAAATGAGTACTCGTATCATATAGCTCAATTATTAGGTATGTGTGCCGACGGAAAAGTCAAAGGACGAAACACCTTCATATCCTTTAATTACGATACGATTCTGGAGGAGTCATTAAGTGATCTAGGACTGGACTACGACTATCACCTAGGCATTTCGAAAATCACCAGTGTAGAGCAATCCAAAATCAGCGTCCTCAAGCTGCACGGTTCGGTTAATTGGGCGAGAGGTGAAATGTCTGCGGAGAAAAATAAAAGGAGAAGGCCCCGAGCATTTCATTCATACTCGGATGTGCGAGATGCCAATCGAGTTCCCGAGCTGATCGCGCCCACGTGGAGAAAGATTTTTGGCAGTCATTTGTCCGCCATATGGGACGAATCAATACAGGCCCTTCAAGACGCAACTCGCGTAGTCGTCATTGGGTTCTCTATCCCACCTACGGATACACATTTCAAATATTTATTGGCTGCCGGCTTTCAAGAAAATCTTTCACTCCGGAAAATCACATTTTTCGATCCGCAATCGGAGGACTTGAAGAGGCGCGCTCAGTCGCTTTTCCAAGGACATTCCTTGGCGCAGAATAAAGTGATTTTCGAGAAGATAACTTTGGAAGATTTGACCAAAGACAACAACCACCTCAGCTCAATTGGCAGGCCACAGTGGATAAAAGGCATGAAGAACTCCATGCAGTGGCATGGACTTCAATAGCACGCCTGATATAGGTTCATCCGACCTAGAGGCTTGAACACCTAGATTACAGTAGCTTTAATTCTATTTTTTAATCGAACCCGTAACTCCTCTGGGGTCGAATAGACGATATGGTTATACTGCCGGGTGTCGAAATGCACGTGAGCCAAGTGGTCAGAATGCACCGTCCAAATAACGGGAAGTGACAGGCCGTAGGCAAATCCAGCTTCGAAATAGACCCCGCCGCGGTTGCCGGTGAAATCGGCGATGACATAACGACTACGACGTATTTCGGCAATGATCTCATCGCATATTTTATTATTATGCTCCTGCATATCTATCCGGACACATTTTGTGCCATCATGCTCAATGGCAGGGCGGATTCCCTGTTCGAAAAAATCTGCCATCTCTTCGGAAAACCACATGGCAACGAATGCCTGATTCCGAGCAGATCCCGCAGCGGAACGCATCTTCGTTAGTTTGTCCCAACCTTTTGCCTGAATAGAAAATCTACGCGTAGAATAGGATGTGGAGGGGTCGGCATCGACATATTTCAGAAAGCCCAAGTCACATAGTTGATCTAAAACATAACCGGCAGACGCACTATCGTGCGAATATACCCTCCAACAGTCTTGCGGAGAAACTCTAACAAGTTCCGATGGATGAGTGATCTGGAATGAAAGATTCATCAGGCTTTCCTCCAAAAGCTCCACCGGGGTGTCTGGCCAAAGCTGAACCAATTCGTCCACTGAATAATACGACCATGCCGCCATATCGGCTGGAGTTGTTTCCGGGCGTCTTGATAAAATCAAGACCGGTTGAGTGAGCCCGCGAATACGCAGTTGCGCAAGCACACATGCCACTCGACGTTTTTTCCAAGCATCGCCATCCAAAGCACTTTGCGCAAATGAGCCGATACCATATATCCCACAAATCGGATCTTCATAATATGAAATATTCCGAGCGATGTCCCGTTTGCCATCCACAACAATTCCGGTGAGATACGACTCTAGTTTTTTCATGATTAAGGCTTTAAGCTATCCTCTGATGACAGCCAATAAGAAAGCGGCGGGAGCCGAAACCCCCGCCGCCGACTTGCCCACGAGGGTGTCAGGCCCGGATACCCTGACCTTGTGACGCCTTGAGCGTTTCCTTCACGGCTTCGGTGCGAGCCATCGTAATGAAGGCGCGCTGACGCCTCTCGGCAGGGACGCTTTTAATGCGTTCCTCGATCTTGGCTTTCAGGTCTGGATGCTCCTCCACCCAAGCGGCAATAGCCTCATTGCGCTGGTTGGAGTATTCACTCCGCTGCACCTTCGCGAGTATCGCCTTGCGGACGAGTTCCTCCTTGGTGAGGCCCATGTAATACTCGTGAATCTTCGGGTTGGTCCGGATGAATTCGTCGATCTTGGCATCGACTTCCGGATTGCGACGAAGCGTGGGCTTTTCCTTCGCCTGTTTTGCGGCGATCTGTTGTTTTAACGGCATAATGCCTCCTTGTTTTCCCCAGCCATCAATTTGACGAGGCGGCTGGTCGCCAATGGCATTTGACCTCGTTTGGACGGAAATCGTCCAAAGGTTTTACTCTGCGAGTGAGTCTTCATCGAAGTAATCATCCTCATTGGGCGTGATGGGATCGTCCCGCGTCAGCTCCAGGATCGCCCTTTCAAATCCCGACCGGATATGGGACGGACGCGGTGCCATCAGGCAAAAGAGCATCAGCGCCACCACACCGGGGCTGTCGCCGTAACGACGACGAATGTCCTGGTCGGCTATCACGTAGTTTTCCTGCAACCGGGCGACCAGCTCTTCAAACATGGCGACCGTCTTTTCATCTTTGAGGATGGCGGTGGTTGGCGGAGTCATGGTCGGGCCTCCTCTGTCTTGGAGTTATCGACTGCCCTCCGTCGCAGATCGGTAAGTTCCTTGCTCAGTTTCGTAAGCTCGGCGGCCAGCGCCTCGTTTTGCTCGATAAGAGCGGCCATGAGCTGGTTTTGCTCGGCGACTTTTTGCTCCAACTCCGCAGGGAGCGGGTTGGGTTGAGTCGCCCCGTCCGACACCGCGAGCACCGGGCCGAGCGGAACCACCGTCGGCGCATTGGGCGCCAGGTTCCAGTTTGCTCCCGACTCCTTGCGATACACGACATGCGACTCGTGCATCACGTTCGGGTCTCCCGGATCGACGTAGCGGCCGATGGGATACGCCTTGAGCGTTTCGCCCGTGCGGATCTTTTCGACGTTGTGCTGGTCCAGATCGGTCCCGGCCACCGGGACCGGCGGCGGAGCTTCCGCCACGGACGGCTTTTTCTTCGAGGTGGCGCAGCCCGCGCCGAGCAGCAGCGCGGCGACGCACCCGGCTATAAGGTCAGTTCTTCGCATGTTCGTTCCTCCAGATTTCTTCGTTGCGGACGTTGCCCCTCGCTCCCTTCGCCTGATCGACGGTTTCGGTCACGTAGAGGTAAAATTGTTTTCCGGCCGGCACGCGGACATAGAAGCCGTCCCGCGCGATCACTTCCTGGATTTGCCGGGCGTAGAGATTGAGCACATCCGCCGTGCCTTGGAGCGCCGCGTTTTTGCCGGACGCGACCGGCACCGGCACGTCGCCGTAGGCCGTGTTTTGATTCCGCATTTCCTGCAAGCCGCTCGCCATGCCTGCGAGGAAGGTGGACGCAAACAGTTTTACCTCCTGCCAGTTGTCCGACCGGATGAGTTGCCCGACCAGGCCGGCCGAGCCGTCCCGCAGCCCAAACTCCCCCGTCACGTCATCGCGCTGACGGTCCAAGGCGATGCCGCTCAAAACCAACTCCGTGCCGTTGAGCGGACTGCCATCGCGCCAGACCACGACCCATTTTCCGGCCACCGCGATACGCTCGCGCGAGCGGTCGAGCGACGCGCGCCCGTGAACCTCCGCGCCGGCCGGAATGATAAGCCGGCCCTGATGCCAGACATCCTCCGTCACCAGGCCGATGACCGGCGTTTCCAGCCGGGAAGATTCGAGGGTGACGACGGTTTCGCAGGGAATCAGCCGACCATAGGGCGCGTAAGTTTTGGACAGCTCCGATGCCTCCGCGCCGCCGGAGGCGGTGAACAGGCTGATCGGCAGCACTTGCTTGCCGCCCAACTGCCCGCCCGTCCGCTCCCGTGCCGCGCGCGGGCGCGATTCAGCCTCCGGCGGCGCCTCCTCACGTTTCGGCGGTGTGAACAGCGCCGGCACCTTAAGCGGGGCTCCGTCGCGCAGGATGGATTGCCGACCGACCTCGGGTGACGTTTCCTCGATGCGGGACATCTGTTCGGCCCGCGCCCGGTCCCGCGCGTAGGAGCGAAATACCATCACGCCGCCGATGGCTATCACTCCGGCGAAGAAGACCAGATTGCCCGAGGGAGATTTGAGGAAGGTCCAGAGGGTCGTCTTCATAGAGGCTACTCCGGGAGGATCAGTTTCACGTCCCGCTCCACGCGGGGAACGATGATGCTGAAACGGTTTTTAATACTGATGTTGGCCCGCCCACCGTTGGGCGTGCCGGTGATCGCAAAGTAGCCGGTCGCCGACGCCTGCGGCGGGATGATGCCGGACGCATCGGTGATGGACGCATGATAGACATTCTGGCCGACGCGGGCGGCCAGCCGTTGCGGTTGATAAACGACCTCCGACTCGCCGGCATTTTCCAAGCGGAGCTTGAAAACAAGGGTGTCCTCCGGGTCGAAGCGGAAAACCTCTTCGACCGTAATGCGAAAGTCTCTGTAGAGCGTCACGTCACCCGGCGCGGCGTGTTCGATTTGCTGCACCGCCTCCGGGTATTGGTCGGCGACCAGACGAAAACTTTTCGCGCGGTCGAGCAGGCCCAGCAACACCTCCGGCGTCAAGGTCGCGCACAAGGGCCGTGTCTCCCGCAAGGAGCAGGACCGCCAGGAAGCCATTGCGGAACTCCGCAAATACATGAAACCGGGCATCACGGTGCTGACGATCCTGCGCCGGGTAAGCCCATCCGGGATGTCCCGGCTGATCGACATCCACGTCATCGTGGACAATGAACCGCTGCGCTTCACCTGGACCGCCGCGAGGGCGCTGGGATTGACCTACGACCGACGGCGCGAGGCGTTGCGCATCGACGGGTGTGGCCTAGACGTTGGCTTCGACGTGACCTACCGCCTGTCGAGTCTCCTCCACGGCGACGGCTACGCGCTCAAGCACCGGTGGCTGTGAGGATCAGCCACGAGGCGGCTCATAAAACGCCGCCTCTTATGGGCCGATCTTGGATGCAGACCGGCCCGGACGCGACCAACGGCAGCTGGGGCACGCCTACAAATTCGACTCGCCCGGTTGACACCGTCATGAGAATTAAACCGGCCCGCATATGTGCTTGGTCACTCCATGAAAAGCAATCGTATCCAGCCCAATCCTCAGTTTGAGGAGCTATGCGCAATCCTCAGCGCGCATCCCAACTGGCTGAAGCCGTGGTCCGGTGCATTTTTTCGTTTCCAGACGGTGGATTTCCCCACGGCGAAAGACGTGCTCAGCGGAAAGGGAGCAAGCCAGCATGGCGGGCGTTGGAATTCGCCCGGCATCAATGTGCTCTATGGCAGCACGACAGACACAACCGCCTTGGAAGAATGCAAGGCGAACGACCGTTACTACGGCGTCGTTACCAAGGCCCTACGATTGTTGGTCGCCATTGAGGCGCGGCTTTCCCGGCTGCTCGATCTCACCGATCCCGCCATCCGCCGACAGTTGGGCATTACGTTGAAGGAACTTTCAGCCGAGGACTGGAGGAAACTTCAGCGTGCGGGACAGGAAAGCCTTTCTCAAACCATTGGACGAGCCGCAGCGGCGGCCGGCGCAAGCGGATTGCTAGTCAGGTCGGCGGCGGTTTCTCGCGGCATCAATGTCGTGGTGTTTACCAAGGCACACCAAGCCGACCGGCTGGCAGTGGTGGAGGGCGACAAACTTGCCCGTCTCGGCGTGACAATGCGCACTTGACAACTGCAAAATTGCAGGTTTTATTGCAGGCATAATTTATGGCAACTGTCACCAAGACCAAAAAGAGCATCACGGCGCATCCCGCGTTTGGGACGTTCCGTTTCAGCCATCGGGGCGCTCGCGACTACGCCAGCCTGCTGCAACTCTACCGTGACACCTTTCATCTCCCTCAACCGATGCTGGTCCGCTTGACGGGCTTCTCGCCTCGTTCGGTGGCAAAATGGGGCCAAGGTGAGGCTCCCTCACTCAAACAGGAAAAAGCCCTCGTGGAAATGGATCGTTTGCTCGACGGCTTGGCCCGCGTGATGGAACCCGCTCAGGTTGGCCGCTGGTTGAAGCAGCCCAACACCGCCTTCGACGGCTCGACTCCTCTTCAAGTGGTGGAGCGTGGAGAAATCGACCGTATCTGGCGTATGCTCTACGATCTCGAATCAGGGCAGCCAGGGTAACACCCGTTACCACGAGAGAGTTATCAGACTCGATTCTGAAGCACCCTATGGTGGAATTAGCTATTAAAACAGAGAATGCTTAAGTCGCCCTCATTTTTGCTCCAGTGCTTGTAGTCCTGCCAGATTCAGTCCAGCATTTAATTTTAAGCATAAAATATATTGAGGGTATTCCTTCCATTTCCCAAGCCTCTAATTCAGGCGAAATTCCTTAATCGACCGCAGCGCTTTTTAGTCGAAATAGAATTAAAAAATGGATCAAGATGCTTGATTTATTGCGCTAACCCAGGGGCACTTAAAGGCTGCGAAGTAAATGAAGCCCCCGTTTTAGTCTGGGATAGTTCTAGCTTAATCAGAAAAAGAAAATATACTTGGCGTGCCATAAAAGTAGGTCCGACTTGGGTAGGAACAGATACTCATATCTCAAACCTATTGGTTGAGCTTTCTTTGCGAAGGAGGTTAATCCCTGGACTATTCCAATATGATATCTTAAAAAAAGAGCCCAAAGGAGAGTCGGGAATTCGATTGGATTTTCTTCTGAAGGATGGGAAGAAGCGTTGTTATATTGAAATAAAAAGTGCAATTATCGTTCAAGATCGCTCTGTTCAGTTTCCTGACTCCAAAAGCCCTAGGACAATCAAGCAACTGCAGGAATTGATTACTGAAGCCAATAACGGCCATCGTGCCATATTGTTTTTCTTAATTCAACGCGGTGATGTAAATGAAATGAGAATAAATAAAAACTGTGATCCAGAATTTAATTACGCATTCAATCGAGCCCTTGTTGAGGGGGTAGAAATTATAGCCGTTAAGCACAATATCACGAAAGCTGGATTTGGTTTCCCGACAGTAATACCCGTGAAATACTAATGCAATCTACATTGAACTCAAGTGGGACTCGAGAAGCTCGATAATTCTACAACAAACATCATCTATTAATTCACAATAATCAAGAATTACTGAGTTTGATGGGCTACTTACCACACGGCCGGTATGGGCACACTCGTTCCGAACCGAAATAAAGAGATCCAAATCGCTTTTAAGAGAAGCCCAAGGCCTTCGCCCATTAGCCATCGCATCGATTTGATTCGCAGGAGAATTAACGCCTAAATTCTCTAAGAAAGATTTAATCACTGCTCCTGACGGGTTACCCCCCGTAAAGGCGAAAGCTTCCCATAACGGCCTAGCAGGACTATTTCTTGCTCCCTCGGCAATGCGAACTGAAATATCATATTGTGATGAAGTTACCCAAGTTATTCTATTCTTGGCCACATCGCTCAAAATCCTTCCGCCACCTTCAAAATGGCGTTTTTTTATTATAGCAGGTAAATCAGCAAAGGCCTTGCCCCGCCCGGATACGCCAATCATGAACCTTTGCGAGCAATCCCGCATGAAGGTCTCAAGAAACCCACTAAGCACTACCGGCATAGCATTGTGGATCAGGCTATGCCGTGCAAGATCCTCTTGTCTGAGAGCGAGTGAGGAGCTTTCTTGAGCTAGACTAGCCAAAACGCTTCTAACTCCATTGGTCGAATCATATAAATCAGCTAGGACGTTTCTCATCTTGTGCCATCAAGCAATTGTTGACATGACGATTTCCTTAGCCAAGCGAAGTCGAGTTTCAATAGCCCCTTTGCCATTAGTGCCAGCTGTAGTCACGCGTGCAAATTCTGGTGTCAGACATAAGTTATCTAGATTATGCCTGAGGTTAAGAATGATATCTGGAGTTAATTTTGCAGGTAAAACGTCTGCAAGTGCGTTCATAATTGCATCCGCAAGGGGGGCCGATTTATTTTTTTTCCTCCCACCGCCGGCAATCGGCCGCTGGAATGCATCTGTTCCAAAAACTGCCAGTGTATTTTTGCAGCTTACCTCAAATCGTTGTCTATCGTGCTGCTGAATGACCGGGTCAGATTCATATGATTGATTTCTAGAGGCCATAAAGTCGCTGAGGAAATCTTTGAATTTGAGGCCACCTTGGTATGCGGGCACCGCAAAAAATCTAAGCACAAGCTCAAGGTCGAACATTCTGTTGAAAACAGGATCTGCACCGCGAGCGGAGCCTGTCGCTGGTATCTGCCAAAGTTTAAGAAAATCCGCATTAATCGAAAGGTCATGTAGGGTCTTGTTGAATTTTCCGGGGAATACTGCATTTCGTATTTCCATAGGCAATGCAACAACACCGCCCGTATTTAAGCGGTCAAAGACATCATATTTAACCTGTGGGGACGATTCCTTCAGAACAACTACGGCGGGAACAAAACGACGAGTGAAATACTTATCGAGTCCATCGTCTTGGAGGTCGGCAAAGCTCTTGTCGTTTAATTCTGACCACACTCTTAGATTCCGCAATTTAAAATTATTTCTTAAGAATTCATATATAGCAGTGAGGCGCTGTCGTCCATCCAAGACGGCATAAGTTCCATAATCAACCTCACCAAGGAATACAGGAGGGATCGGGATATTCATTATTATTGATTCAATAAATCGAGAACGGCGCTCGATGTCCCATATGCTTCGGCGCTGAAAATCTGGACTTAAATCAATCTGTCCTTTCTTTGGCTCAAGCATTACTGGCAATGTTGAAATTGGAAGTTCAATTTTTTGAGTAACAATCTGCCGCATCTGAACGCTATACTTATCCTCAAGCGCAGGCAGTTGTTCAGTATCCTGATCCTTGCTATCGGAATCGATTTCCGACAAGATCTCATTTATATTTTGAATTTCAGTCATGTGATTATATCAATTCCTTGAGAATCTTCTCTCCATTAATGCATTCGTAATCTCTATTGTAATGCCCGTCATGACCGCGAAAGATGCAGCCAAAATCTCATCGTAGTTTTTCCGCGTAACTCCGCTTTTGGTCTCACCATGTGAGATTTTGTTTCTCATTCCAAGTAATCGATCGATACTCCCATCGAAGGGCTTAAATAAATCATGCGGCAATCCTAATTGATATAAAATTTTTCTCAGGACAATGGGTTTAAGATTAGACTCCGTATCAATGACTGAATCTGATATATTAACTATTTTATCGCCGAAGTACGAAGCGCGTTCCACAAATTCTCTATCTCGAGCGAAACGATGGAGTTTACTATCATCAGGAAGTGCATTTTTAAATACTGCACATTTCTGCGTCGGATTTCTCAGGGCCGCGAATAGATCAGCAAGGGAGGCAGCAGCTAGGGCGTAATTGGCTTGGTCACACTTAATGCCGGCACCGTTGATGCAGTTCACGTATACAGTCAGGGCAAACTTACAGAACCCTTCAAAATGGGCGTATAATATAACTATCAGCGCTCGGCGATAAATTTCCAAATCTGACTCACTTAAGGATGCTCCTTGATTTTGCAAAAAGCGAAGCTCGTCTTGGCGCCATTTAAAATCCGCTTCAAGCTGAGCGCGAATAGAATCTAGATTCATATTAACCCCCGCAGACGCTCCGCAACAAAATTGATTCTCTCTGCTAGGGGGCCTGGCGAATTTTTTCCTCCTCCTGTCGTAATTCGCAGGAACTCTGAATCCAATTTGATTTCCGTGAACTTCTGTTTAAGTGCTGCCATCAAATCAACATTTGATATGTCTATTTTATCCAATACCTCCTGTATGCCAATTGAGAAGGCCTCAAAGTGATAGACGCTAAAGCCCTTGGTTATACTACCTCTGGTAGCGCTGGCATATGTGAATGACAACGGTCCTAATGTCTGGGCAAATATTGAGAATGTTTTAGTGAAAATGAGCCGTTCGGCATTGTAATCAAAGGTTAGCCCGCTCTCCGAGTCAGCCACCTGCTCCATATATTCCGTCATGAAGTCGGAAACATCGTGCTTAAAGGCAGCTCTATTATTTTTCAGAGAGAAGAATCGTAGGATTAATTCTTGGTCAAAAGCGGAAAGGCGTCTTTCGGATGTAATAGTCTCAATGGATAAGGAGAAATTGGTGTCTTTGCTTAATTCTATAATAAAATCATTGAAGGTGCCATCAAGCAGCCTGATCGTGCAATTTCTTACTTGTTGGGAAGAGAGAACTTGTCCACCGGTATTCAGACGTTTAAACATGTGATACTTAAAGCGAGCATCACTACCTTTCCTCACGACCTCTACCCCCACGAACGCACGTTTAAGCTTAATTTGGAGAGAAGTCCCCAAATCATCCCAAGTTTTCCCATTTAGCTCATTTACAATATCGCAATCCGCTAAAACCAACTTATCTCCGACCTCAACTTTGGGGTCCAGATGAGGAGCATTTAAAAGACCGCGCAGATGCAGATATGACGATATACGCTGCAATCCATCAATCAAAAGATAGCGACCATCATCTTCTTCTACCACATATATAGGCGGCACGGGCATCTCCAAGAGCAACGATTCGATAAAGCGTGAGCGGGCACCCTCCGTCCACTGAAACAGTCGCTGATAATCCGGTGAAATATCAAGTTCTTTATTTCCATACATATCAACCAATTCATTGAATGACATGTCAAGACGTTGCGTATGAACTTTCTTTATGCGCGAATCTATGGCTGCTATTAGATCTGCCGCCGAAGTCGAATTCAATGTGGGGTTCGTCATATTAGTTAGTTTTTTGAAAAACACAGAACTGACTCAGTTGCAGTGACATTACTACGATATTTTCTTACATCCGGATTAACCCCAGCCATGGTGCGATGATGTTTAAAATCTTGCCTTCGATTCAACCCCATAGAATGGCTAGCCGCCATATCGGCTATAATCGTCGGCAAATCATTGTGTATCTCTTTGTAATGGGAATCTTGGACAACCAGCACACAGTGCCCATCTTTCCTTAGTATTCTGGATATTTCGCTAAGGGAATTATAAATAGAGGCAAAATATTGCAGATGACTTTTCAGATAATAGGACTTTGAGGCCTTTGATGGATGAATGGATAATTTATCCAGAAACCCGAGACATGTCGGCCCCCAAGCAAGATTTTGTTCGGGTGCAACTTTGGGAACAGTCGATGTTCCGATTAGTCGGCGTCTAAGTTCCTCGAATTCCACATCACCTCGATATCCCAAAATTGCTAATTCAGGAGAAGTTGCGACAGCATAGTCTATGCGCGTGCAATAAGGCGGAGACGAGAGAACAAAATCCATAGTTCCATTCTTTAATGGTATAGAGTCAGATGATCCGATGTCTATAGTGACTTCGCTGTCTTTTGAGGTTAAATCAGTCGCGAGTGCAGTCACCATGGATTCCGTTTGGGCAAGAAATATTGACTTAATTTGCTCTATAGATGGGCGAAGCCGCGAACGTTGATCGGCTGGTTTCTTTATCCAAGTTGGATTACTACCTGAAAAACCGCCCATAAGACTGCGCATGGTGCGGAAAAGGGCCACGTAAAAGAAAGCTGCCAGATCGGAAATAGTCTTAATGCGGTCATAACTGCATACTTTTACATAGTCACATCCACTTATTAAAAGCTTCTGGATTCCAAGCTCGATACTGCGAATTCCTGAAGCGGATTCGGGTATGAACCAAGTGGATATCGCAGCCGCGAAATCATCTGCAGGCATCTTTATGCCCTCTGCAGCAGAGCAAATTGCCTTGGCAAGTGGCACCAAGCTGCCGCGTTCTCTTTTATTTAACATCCTCGCTTTAGCGGCTATAACCATTACCGGATTCAGATCATAACCAAATGCAGTATGGCCAATCCCAGCCGCTGCCGCAGTAGTTGTTCCACTTCCATTCCAAGGATCGATAATCGCCGATCCCCCGCCCAATTTTGCGGAGGCAAGGAGGCTATGGGCAAAGCTCTGGGAAAAGCCAGCGTAATACGGATACCAGCTAGCCCGTCCGGATTGGTTTTCGGATTCTCGTTTGGGGTTTAAGATGGTAAATTTCTCAGAAGGCTGCACAGGAGCAACGTAACCGGTCAAAGCCCGATGTCGAGATTCTCATATGAGAGACCACGCAAAACTCCAAGTTGTTTATTTTTAATTAAATAAATAGTAAATTGACTGACACTCGGTGGTTCGAGTCGGACCGAACCAGAGGATTGCCAAGGTTAGCACCTGCGACGGCGGGGCGGGCTTCGCGCTGACGCACTCAGCCCGTCTTTCCGCCTCAAGGTCGTCCACTCTGTGCGTGGCTCCGCGCGACCGGTGCTGGCCGGAAGCACCCTCCGGGTCGGCCTTTTTCAAGGTTCGGCTGGGGAAGGACCGCACAACTGCTCTCCGCGCGCTCGTTGGCGCGCACAACTCCTCCCTTTCCCTGCGTGGCTCCCGCCGCGATCCGGTGCCTCAACCCGCCGCTAGCAAGCGAGCTGGCGGGCGACCCGCGCGAACATCGCGACGGATACCGTGCCGAGAGCAAAAGCGCCGGATTTCCTTGAGGTCGATTTCCAGCCCTTGGTCGAGCAGATGGGCGTGAAGCTCACGGACGCGATAGGATTTGGCGGGATGCCGGAGGATGTAGAAGAGCACCTGCAACCGCCACCAGTCGCCGTAGCCGAGCGCCGCCCGGCGCATGGGCTTTTCCCGATAACGTTTCAGGAAGGTAAGCGCCTGGTTGAGGTGCTTGAGCGGACGACGCCGGCCGGTCGGGATCACCGACTGCATCAGATCCAATGCCGCTTTCATGACCGCTGGCGACGGCTCCCTTCCCCAGTCGTGAGCCAGCATGAAAATGCCGGGATCAACCGTGGCGGCCTGATACTCGCGCGTGAGGGCGGCGACCTGGCTCCAGGTCAGGCCACCATAACGCTTCGCCGGCATCCGTTCGCGCAACTCGCCAAACACCTCTTCACGCATCGATGAATCTTCCGCCAATTCGGCAAACGTGCGGGGCGGTTTCGACGCGGGGTCGGCCAGCCGCGCCATGAACTTCTTCCGAGCTACCGGCGAACGGCCAAACTCCTCCGTCAGCCAGTGACGAAGCTCCGGAGACTTCCGGCAAAGCTGGAAAAACAGGTCCGCTGTCGCGCTTTCGTCCGTCTCGTTCAGCAGGTCGCGCTGGATCACTTCGTCCGGGTTGGATGCGGGCGCTTTCATGGCTCCAGTTTATTGGTCAGCGACGAGGTCGACAAGTTCGCCGGAGAGTTTTCGAAGAGCGGACGCAGCAGCCCGTAAAGCGGGCGCAGGTCTCGCCGGTAGGCTTCGGCCTGCTCAGGCGAAATCCGCCCGTGCTGTTGATCCGAGCGCAACGCCACCACCAGCTTGCCGGCGAAGCGGACGTGCGCGGGTAGTTTGCTGACATGGGCCGATCCGGTTCGCTCCTTGGGTTCGGTGGCGATGCCGAGACGGAGGTAGGCTTGGCGCAGGCTCAGGCCGCGCAGGAAGGCCACGTTGTCCACGCTGCGCGCCAGCTTCATGTATTTCTGGGCGGTGCGCGGCGCGCCCTGAAAATTCTGTTCGAGCCAGAGAAGCCACGCGCCGCCGCCCATGCGGCGGAGGACGCGCTTTTTCTCGGCAAGGAGCAGTTGGCCGGCCTGCCAAGCCGCCGCCAACGCGCCGTGCAACGATTCGTGCGAAGCCACGGTCAATCGCTGCACCTCGGCGTAAAGACGGTTGATTTCGGAGGCGGCGGCATGGGACGCCGTGGTTTGGGCAGCAGTGGTTTTCATGACGGCAGGCCCATGCTCAGGCGGAAGTGGTTCACCAATTTGTGGACGGTCTGCCGGGTGCGCCCGGTCGGGTCGCCGATTTGTTCGAGGGTCGCCCCGTCGAGCAGATCGGGACGCACGCAGTAGAGGGCAACTGTGGCCCGCAGTCCCCGGTCTTCGAGGGTGGGCGCGTCCGCCATCCAGATCAACAGGTGGCACATGGCCTCGCTCGCCTGCGTTCGGGCTTCCTAGCGGGGATCGATGGGATCGGCGAAGAAGGAATCGGTATCGGTTGGATTTTTCATGGGTGGATTTGGGTTCGCCGCCACCTTACTCCCGCTCCGGTTTTGCTAATAGCGGAGCAAATCCGTTCCGGATTTTGGGTCGCTCAAAACGCCTCTCACGGTTCGCCCCCGTGCAGGCTGGAACAACAAAAACGCCGCGCCGGAATGAACCAGCGCGGCGGGTGCTTTCCCTTGTAGTTGAATTCAACTACACATCCGAGCGAACCCGGCGATGCTTGAGCAGATAGGCGCGGACTTCATCGGCATCGAACCGGAGCAGCCGCCCGAGGTAGAGGTGCGGCAGGCCGGTGCGCAGCAGGTTGTGAACGTGCCGGACCGTGCAGCGCAGATACGTCGCCACTTGATCGACGGTCCAGAGGTTTTCGGTCGTTTGGGTTTGGGTGGGGGGAGTGTTGGTTTCCATGCCCTTCATCGGCTGTCACCGGGAAGCAGGCCGACATGTCCAATTCAGCCGGCAACGGCACGCAGGCTTGCCCAGGCAAGCCGTTGCTCCAGAATCGGTTCATGATCCGGTTGCTTTTACCCTGCACGGGAAGTGACGGGGCGAAGCCATCTTTGCAGAAAGCGGCTTCCGATTTTTGGGTCGGAAGCCGCTTCACGCGCTCAAGCCGCCATGCGTTGCGGCTCCACCACCGGCAGCGGGATCGCCGGCTTCGATTCAAACCACGCGGTGGCCTCGTCAGGCCCGACCAATTCCCGATAATGCTGGAAGATCACGTCCGGCGAGTTGCCCGCTTCGAGCGCCACGCGGGCGGTGTCGTTGATCTGCGCCACCCGATAGGTGATGTAGGAGTGCCGGAAGCCGTTGTCCTTGAGGGCAACGTCCGTGCCTTCCATCGCGCGGGCAAAGGCCGAGCGCGGATCGACGTAGTCGGTGATCGGGCCGCTTTCCTTGCGGAAGGGCAGCAGCCAGTCGCGAAGCGCATCATGCAGGGGAACGAGCCGGCGCGCCTTGGTGCGGACCTTGTTCGAGGCGACTTCGACAAAGTTGCGTTCGAAGTTGATGTTCTCCCAACGCAGCAGTGCCAGTTCCGAGACGCGGGCACCAATGAAGGCCGCACAGGCGACCCAAGGGAACACGTCCGGGCGTTTGGCCTTCACGGTTTCCAGGATGATCCGCAGGTCAGCCGGCGAGTAGATCGCAACCTTGGTCGCAGGCACCTTATAAACCATCATGCCGTCGAATTCGGTCGGGCGGTTGGCCGGCAGGTAGCCGTTGGCCTTCGCCCAATTTCCGAAGGTGATGCAGATTTTGCGGACATCGTTTTTCGTGACCGGTTGCCACCGCTGTCCGCCCAGCCATTTGTCGAGGTCGGGTGTGCGGAAGAGCGGCAGGGTGCGGCCCGGATAAGCCGCGCCCAGCCGGCCCAGTTGACGTTTGATGTTTTGGACATAGTCGCTGGCGACTCCCATCGCTTTGCGGCCAGCGGCGAAGTCGGCGACCATTTCCAGGAAGGTTTTGTCGGCGGCGTGGTCCCGGTGGAATTCGAGATAAAAATCCACCGCGTCGCTGATGGAGACCGCGCGGCCAGCGAGCTTGGCGTGAGCCTTCGCGAAAAGGTCGGCGCAGACGTGCAGGGGCAGGCCGGTGGCAGTGACATGCTTTCGCGCGACCACGTAGCTTTCCATATCCGAGGAGGTCAGCGCCTCCGCTTCCTGCACGGTGAGCGCGAGACGGCCCAACACGAGCTTGGCATCCTGGCGCGCCTCCGGCAGCTTCGCGAATGTCTTACGCTGACGATGACCGCCCTCCTGATGACGTTGGTGAGGACTATTGGCTTCGATTTCATGACGTTTGGGTTGTTGTCAACCGCGTGTCATGCACCCGTCTCGAAACCACGTATCCCGTTGATCTGCTATGGATTTAACCTAGCCTTTGACGTTCGGCAAAAATTTATGACGCCCCGCCAATCTGAAATCTCGGCTGAATCCTACGCAGCATCAGTGTTAGCCCGCGCCGGCTATCAAGTGTCTGTCCAGTATGGCGCGAATCAGCCGGATTATGACCTCGTCGCAGAAAAACCCGGGCGCATCTTGTTGGTTTCAGTAAAGGGAAGTCAGGATGGTGGTTGGCCGCTCGCCGTTGCCCGGAAAAAGAAGGAGGTCACATATCATCAGGCGATCGACGAATGGAAGGCGACGCAAAGGAAAGATATCGTGTTTATTTTCGTGCAGTTTCTCGGGATACCGCTGACATCGGCACCTCGTGTTTACGTGGCGCGTCCGGATGATGTTGCGACTTATATGAAGTCGCAGTGCAACGGAAGGGGACACTGTTCATTGGCAGAGAATTACCGACGCGATCACCCAAAGTCCCACTATACTCAGCAAATCCCGAAAGATTGGAATTTTAGCCAAGTGCGAATCGATACGATATGAAGAAAGAGCCGAACCACGCGTCCGAGCCAATGCGCATGGACACACGTCCTGAATGCGAAAGCACTTGCCTGCGCATGGCTCATCTTAACGATCGGCGGAAAGACATGAGTGACGATATCCAGATCAAGCTGACGCAGGCCGAGGCACTCCTTGTTTTCGAGGCCTTGGCCAAGCTCGAAGAGAAGAAGCTGCTCGACGTTCACGTGTCGGAGGAAGAGCGGACTGCATGCTGGGCTCTCGAAGCCCTTCTCGAGAAGGAGCTGCCGGTGTTTGCCTCGAACTACCTCTCATTGGTTGCGCAAGCGAAGCGTGCCATCAAAGGCGAAGAGCCGATCCAGCCACCACAGACAACGACCGGGAGCTCCGCTCCCGATCGTGTCTGAGCTCAATCGTTGATCTAGCTGCGAATATACAAGCTCAAAAAAGCAAAGCCAGTCCCCAATTTTTCGTTTGGGATTTATGTTTATATAAACTGCCGCCGCCGGAGGCACAGGACAGGGACCGGTCGATTATGGGATAAACGCGTGCGTGGGTTGGGTGCGTGATCCTGGTTTTCACCGTGATCGTGCTGATCTTCGCGGGTTGGTTACCGACAGTGCATTGGTGCGTCTTGCCCGCATGCTCTAGGCTCGTGCGTGGCGGGCGGATCGCTCCGTGCCCGCTGCCCCTAACGTTAACATGCATGGGCCGGCCGCCCGGTCCTGACTGGTGCCGCCAAACGGCGGTTCTCAAAGAACACCCTGCCGCCCGCGTCGCCTCAGGCGCCCGGTCATCGCCGGCCAGTCCGTCTGCAACATCGCCCGTAAAGCGGCCATCTCCCGAGCCAGCGACGGTCACCTTTGGCTTCACCTCGCGCGACCAGGTGCCGGCGCGTTTGTAGCTGACCTGAATCTTCCACGACAGTTCCTGGTGCCGCGGCTGCCCTTCCTGCCGTTTGGACAGCTGCGCGGATACTTTGGCGGCAGCCGGCGTGCTGCACCGTCTCGATCAATATCCAACGGGCGTGCGCGTTGCCCGATCGAGCCGAGCCTGCGGCTCTCCGGTGCTCTCTCCTGGGCACCAGCCCGAGAACGCCATCAGCTCGCGTGGATGCGCGAACCTCCTCACGTCTCCCTCCGCCACCAGCACCGCCGCGGCCACCAGTTGGAAGCCTCGGATCGTCATGAGCGCCTCCACGCCCGGATACAGCCGCCACAACGGCGCCTGCAAGCCCAGCAACTGCTCGAGCCGCGACACCTCGCACTGGTGACCGCCAGCAGATACCCTCCAGCAGCCTTCATGGGGGCGCGGCAGCTCCAGCCCGCAGGTAGCGGCGGTGCGCCTCGCTCCAGTTGGCTGCCCGAGTAACGGTAGCCGTGTCGCAACAGGAACGACTTGAGCGCTGCCGCGCGCGTCAGGCCGCACCGCGTCGGCCCGCTCGTGGAGGTCCCGGATGGCCTGTCCACCGCCTCCGGCACGCACGGTCACTCCGCCCGGTGCAACCGCCAGCATCTGTGCGTCGCGCCGGTCGGTCTTGCGGCGGTTGCCCTTGTCCACCGGCGTCCTCGACGGCGCCACCACCACGCAGTCGATGTCCAACTGCCGCAGCCGCCGGTAGAGCACGTAGCCGGTCGGCCCCGCCTCGTAGGCCACGTGCAGCTCCCCGCCGTCGGCTCCGACCTTCCTCAACGCACGCTCCACCGCGTGCAGGTCGCTGCTGACCTGTCCGTAAAGGCGAACCTCGCCCTCGCGGCCGCCGTCGGCCACCGCGATCATGATCGTATCCTTGTGGACATCCAGCCCCACATAGTGTTGTGTCTTTTTCATGCGCTTGTCCTCGTTTTCAGGTTGTTATGGTTTGTCCTTCAGCCTTGTGGCTCGGCCCGCTCCTCACGGGCAACCCACGTCCAAGGGACAAGCGCCTTCTTTCACTGCCTGCGCTCATCCGCAGCTATAATGTCTAGCCAAAAGAATGAAGATATTAACCCTCAGTATATTTTTAATACTCGCTAGTGTCGCGACTCAATTACGAGCTGAAGATTATGACACCCCTAAATTGGAAAAGAAAGTTTGGAAGGATTCTAAGAGCGATTTATCCATCGTACAATTGAAGGATACGAGTTTAATCACTCCTGACACCTGCGGTAGTATAGAAATTAAAAAGCTTCCTGCCATTTACGCTCGTTTCACGGTTAAGAATAATGGGAAAGTGAAAAAAAAGCTATGCATATTGGCATTATCTGAGACTGCCACTTATGCTATTATTGCTATTGGTTCGGAGATTCCTACATTCGAAACAATTGGGACACATGTCGAGATGACTGGAACGCCACTAGCCTCGTCCCGTGCACCGTTAGATGTGATAGCAAAGGCGACGGATTCATTTTTTGAGGATGTGCGTCGCAAATAAAAAGAAGAAAGAGGCTTCTCTGAGAGATGAAGTCAAGTGAGGCGATTACATAGAGGGGAAAGGTGATTATAAAATATGCTTTCCTTGGGTTTGTTGCCCCTAGCCGGGGGAGCGGGGGCGGCAATGAGCGCCCCGCATTGTAGATGTAATCAAGGCGGGTCCGATGGCCTGGGCGGGATGTCGCGGGGGATCAACAGATCCTGTGATCACACTTCCCTAAGCGGCGGACATGTTTCGGCCCAGCGCAGCGTAATGGTTTGATCCCCGGCCCTCCATCCTGACCAAAGATGCGTGTGTGTTTCACCTCATCAGCTCTCTTCAGGAGCGGCTGGGGAAAGTGGTTTGCCCGGGGGCGGCGCGGGCATGTAGTCGCGTTTTTCATGGAGCATTTGCCAGGCGATTTTCGCCATGCGCCGGGCGGTTATTATGATCGCGTTGTTGGGCAGTTTGCCGCGCGCGCGGTGGCGTTTGCCGATGCGTTCCTCCATGGTCTTGACCTGCGTTTGCAGCAGCGCGTGCAGTTGCAGTTCGTCGTCGAGCACGGCGCGTTCGCCCGCGGGCAGTTTTATGCGGTTGAGCCACGAGAGCCCGCGTTTGCCGAACAGGTCCGTGAAGACGGGCCGCTCGACCCGGGGTGCCGGTCGATGAGGCTGTGGATGCGGTTGCGCGTCATCGTGCGCAGCCGCGTGAGCCAGAGGCGCTGGCGCAGCAGATTTTTCCTCGCGCGCACGGCCGGGCGGGCACATGCACGCGGCTGATGAAATTGCCTCGCAACAGCGTCGCAAGGGCGTGCGCGTCGACTTTGTCGTTCTTGTTCATCGACTCGGCGATGATGCGGTTCTTCGCCGGGTTCGAGAGCGCCACGTCCTCCACGCCCTCGATCCCCTCGAGCAGATCGTAGAGCGCGCCCCAGTTCCAACACGCCTCCATGACCACCTTGCACGGGGCGCCCAGCGCCTTGACGTACGCCTCGAAGGCTTCCGGGGCGTTGGCGTTGATCCGCGCTTCGCGGATGATGCGGCCTTGCCCGTCAACCGTGCAGGCCACCGAATAATGTTTGTGATAATCGATTCCGGTATAGTAACTCATAATGTCTGGAATATGTTCGAATCCCCATGGTTTTCGACTCGCCTGCGCTCATATTACCTAACCATGCGCCAGAGCCAACGCGACTGGCGTCGCGTTGGCCGGTGTTTTTACACGCAACCGAAACCTCATTTTTTGTTCGCAGTCGCGCGGCTTACCTTTATCGTTAGCCTAAGATTCCCCTCGTGAATACTCCTGATAAAGCCTCATTTCGTGCGCTTTACGCGACTTGGCCGGCCGAACGCCTTGCGCGCGCATCCACCGTGGAGAAGAGCGACTATCGCCCCGAGGCCGTCGTCCTGATGCTCGAAGAGTTGGAGAAACGAGGTCTTTCAGAGCAGGCTATATCGGACGTAGTGAAGTCTACGCCGCCACCATTGGAAGGGATGTTGCCAGAGCGTGATACGTGGCTTTTCCCGGCTCGACTAAGCCGCAGAAGATATGCGATTCGGGCGGTAGTATTTTACGTCGCCGTGTTCGCTACGAGTCTTTTATTAGAGTTTGTTCCCACGCTTCAGCCGACCAGCTTTATCATTTTAGTGTTTGCGAGCATACTTTACAGCGCGCTTGGTCTTATGCTCCCTCGAAGTAAAGATGCGGGCCTTCCGTCATGGATAGCGATTATATTCGCTTTGTTTCCCATCACCGCATTCTTCACATTCGTGATACTGTTTTTTATCCCACCCAAGAAGAAAGAGGCTAACCATGCGCCAGAGCCAACGCGGCTGACCGCTGGTTGTTCGGAGCGTTAGTCGGCAATGGCAGCCTCATTTTTTGTTCGCAGTCGCGCGGCTCACCGTTAGCGTTCGGCAAGACAGGATAAAACGAATGAACTTACGCATCTACAGGGTCTTCGCTGTGATATTTTCGATCACGTGTGGCATTCCAGCGAACGAGCTGAGTTGCCGGATTTTCTGGCACCTGTCGCTGCTGGAATTGAGCGATGTATCGCCCAAAACGACAACAAGTCTTCACGGAAGTATGTTCGCTATGATCGTTTGAGATCAAACTGGGAGATCAGGTGGTGGTCACCTCGGGAGTGAAGGATATCCGAGAAGAATATATCCGACAGCATCCTGATCTCGGAATGCAGCGACCGTTGTTAAGCTGTCTCTGAAGGTTATTGTGACGATATTGCCGAATTCGACGTCTCTTGCACGGAGGTATGGGAAAGGACGATCTCAAGGAGCGGAGGAGTTTGGAGATTCGATCGTTTCAGTCGGCGCACAAGGGTGTCGATCACCACAATTGGCGACGACGGGAAGCCTGTGGCTTATTCGAACTGATTGAGAGCCAGTGGATGCTAACTGACGTAATCCTGGAGATCAGATGAGAAGCAGCCGAACCAAGCGCTACAGACAACCTCGGTTATGGTTTCCGTTTTCGACAGAGTTTCCGTTTTCAATCGTCACTGGCTCGGTGTCTGAGCTTCATCGTTGGGCGAACAAAGTATGCTTCGATCCTTGTCTCTCGTTTGTCTCGCGATTGCTTTTTGTTCGCCAGTTCTAGCTGCCGACGCTGTGAAACCCGTATTTCGAAAGCCCTCCGCCGATGCCGCGGCGCACCTCCAGAAGCAGCGGCAGTTCGTTGCCGATCTGGTTCGGCAGCACTTCCCGGGCGACAAAATCACGCGCACGAGCACCGACTTTGCGCTGCT
This sequence comes from Termitidicoccus mucosus, assembly GCF_038725785.1. GTDB lineage: Bacteria > Verrucomicrobiota > Verrucomicrobiia > Opitutales > Opitutaceae > Termitidicoccus > Termitidicoccus mucosus. The sequence goes on along the minus strand of NZ_CP109796.1, from coordinate 4,757,142 downwards.
CCAGAAGATCGTGGATGCGAAGGTCCTGAAGAAGGAAGAAACATGGAAGTTTCAGTCCCTGGGTATCGTTTTTGGAGATGCACTCACTCATACGATAGATGGCCTCGCTTGGTGGGAAGTTACGGACGAGTATGGCACCGATCCGACATTGCGATACCGCGAGACGACTCTTCATCTGAATGCGCTGACCATGATTTCCAAGCGGATCGAGGATGGCCGGGATGTTGAGGTTCAGCACATGGCCGATTGGCTAGCAGAGTTTGTTCGCACCAAGGGCCACGAATACGAAAAAACGCCCAACCAGTCGCCCGAGCCAACAGCGCCCTCCGGGCGCCGTGGCTCATCTAACGTTAGGCAGAAATCAGATGCAGCCACTACCGGAAATACCACTCATCGCTAATCCGATTACGCCAGAAGCCAAGCAGGCGGTTGGCTTCAAGTGGAGCGATGCGGGCGGGCGCCACAAAATAGGAGGATGCCCCGATTGGATTCAGAAGAAGGAAATCCCGACCTGCGAGGCATGCGCCAAGGAAATGAGATTTTACGGACAGCTTGATTCAGTCGGCGATGCGCTATGCATCGCCGATTGCGGGAGAATTTATGTATTCGTCTGTTTCGACTGCCATCAGTCGAAAAGCATTATCCAATCGAACTAAAATGAAAACGGAGCCTAACAAAGCGATGCAGCCATCTACCTCCGTGGCTGACGTTGACCTAGCCAAAAATACACGCACCCATACCATTTATGAAACTCCAACATAAGATTGCACTCATTACTGGCGGCAGCCGTGGACTAGGCCGCAACACCGCCCTCCGTTTTGCCGGCAATGGCGCGGATGTCATCCTCACCTATCGCACCGGAAAAGGAGAAGCGGCGCAGGTTGTTTCCGAAATTGAAGCTCAAGGCCGCAAGGCCATCGCACTGCCACTTGATACCGGACGCTCAGAAACATTTGCGGCATTCGCCGAACAGCTTCGCACCCATCTCGCGGATAAGTGGAACCGGAACACATTCGACTTTCTCATCAACAATGCAGGCATGGATGTCCGAGGCTCTTTTGCCACAGTCAGCGAGGAGGATTTCGACCGTCTTTCGGATGTTCATTTCAAGGGCGTATTTTTCCTCACTCAACGGCTGTTGCCGCTGATTGTGGATGGTGGCCGGATTGTGAACGTCTCAACCGGCGTTGCCCGATTCACTTTGCCGGGCAACGCCGCTTACGCGGCGATGAAGGGCGCGGTGGAAGTGCTGACTCGCTATCTTGCGAAGGAACTCGGCCCGCGGGGAATTACGGCGAATCTCGTAGCTCCCGGACCAGCCGAGACGGATTTTACCCGCGCATCTCTTGGCAATCCGGCAATCCGCGATGTTATCGTTTCACAAACGGCACTCGGACGCACTGCGAAGCCGGATGACATTACAGGGGTTGCCATTTTCCTCTGCTCGGACGAGGCACGGTGGGTCACTGCTCAACGTATTGAAGCCTCTGGTGGACTGTTTCTTTGACACATCCGTGAGACCCAAGGACAACAAGCCGAACAAGGCGCTGCACCCCACGGCTACCCGTGGCGCGACTCGTACTGGAAGCGAAGCGACCAAGCACGAGGCGTGACGCGGGTAGCCGTGGGGGATCTCTGACGTTGATCTAGCTGCGAATATACAAGCTCAAAAAAGCAAAGCCAGTCCCCAGTTTTCGCTTGGGATTTATGTTTATATAAACTGCCGTCGTTTGGAGGCACAGGGCAGGGACCGGTCGATTATAGGATAAACGCGTGCGTGGGTTGGGCATGATCGTGCTGATCTTCGCGGGTTGGTTACCTGATTTTCCTGAGCGTGTGCGAGACCTGCAAATATCAGGGGGTGAAGTTTCTGGATTTCCTGCGTTCCGGCGAGCTGGACGTCCATCACTTTGCCACATGCTAAGTTGCTCCATAGCAAATCATAACTTACGAAAACAAACAGGATGAAACTCGTAAGCAGATATCTTTTATGGTTTGGCATTTGTCGCGTTTCAAATTGCCCGAGCTATGCGGCCCGGACCGCTTCGAAGAAGCCGATCCGTTCCAAGTCCGCCTTCATCGCCGCCTCTTGGGCGGAAGTGATTTGCGACAACGGCTGGCGCACCGGCCCGCAATCCAGCCCGATGAGCTTCATGATCACCTTGTTCGCCGCCATCCCGCCGTAGTTGCAAAATACCTCGATGAACTCTATCGACTTCAACTGCTCCCTGCGCGCCGCCGCCATGTCCCCGGACTTGTAGGCTTTGATCACGCGATTGTAGATTGGCGCCGCGTAGTTGTAGGTGCTGCCCACCGCCCCGGTCGCCCCCATCGCCAGCGCGGACAATAATATTTCATCGCGGCCGAAAAGCACATCGTAGCCGCCTTCCCCCGCCGCCAGCGCGCTGCTGAAGTCCATGATGTTTTCATGCGTGAACTTGATCCCCCCGAAATTCGGGATGCGCTTCACCGCCAGCGGAGCGAAATCCACCATCGCGAAATTCACCCCGGTCATGGCGGGCATGTGGTAATAATAAAACGACGTCCCCGGCGCGGCGCTCGCGATGCCCGCGCACCAATCGACCAGCCCAGACACCGAGCCGGGGCGGAAAAAGCACGGCGCAATGGCCGCGACGGCCTCGGCGCCGATCTTTTCGGCATGCGCGGCCAGCGCCCGGGAATCGACCAGGCTGTTATGGCCGACGTGCACGATGAGATTGAGCTTCCCGGCGGTGGCCTTGCGCCACGCCTCGGCCGCAATCATGCGCTCCTCGTTGGACATCGACGAGCCTTCGCCCGTCGTGCCGCAGACAAAGGCCCCGCTCACGCCGGTCGCCACGTAGTGATCGGCCAGCCGCGGAATCATCGCCAGGTTCAGGGCTCCATTTGCATCAAATGGAGTAAACGGGGCCGCTACCAGCCCGGTTAAATGGAATTTGTTGTTGTTCATGGGAATGATATTGATCGGAAAACCAGGCGCATTCGTAGTTATTATCCGGATACGATTGAATAAAGCCGCCACGCGACCAGGACGCATTTGCCGCCGTTTTCATACAGGCAGGGAATGGTGCTGTCTGAGCATGACTAAGGCGGAAGAGAAACTCGCTCATGGGATTTTCTGTGACAGCATGGCGGCCATGCGACGGATGAGGGCTGCGTTTTCAGGACGACTGGCGAGGTTCTCCGTCTCAAAAAGCTGATCGCCTTTGTAGGCATAGAGCTCGCGCGCGACGACATCGAGCGTGCCAAATTTGCGCCATTCGACATAGCGATGTGTGGTGGTGCGCACGGCGTAACCCATCACGCCGGGAACGGCATCCTTGCGCATGGGCCAGGGGCGCGGAAACTGGCTGCATGCTCCCTCTCGCCCCGGGGCGGCGGGATTGCCAAGGTTGGGCACGAGGCTGCGGCCCTCTAGCTTTTCGCGAGGGGGCAAACCGCAGAGTTCGACCAGTGTCGGGTAGATGTCCAGAAGCTCGACGAGCGCATCGGTGCGGACTCCGCGCGGGCGGCCATCGGGAGTGGCAATGATGAATGGCACGCGGGTGTCGGACTCGTAGCAGGTGGTTTTGCACCAGAGTCCATGCTCGCCGAGATGATAACCGTGGTCGCTCCAGAGAACAATGATGGTGTTTTGGGCCAGACCGGTGCGGTCGAGGGCATCGAGGACGCGGCCGATTTGCGCATCGGTGAAACTCGTGGACGCATAGTAGCCGTGGCGCAGGCGGACGATTTGCGCGGGCGTTAGCGGGCCGACTTTGGGCATGTCCGAATAACCGCGCAGTTCCACCGAGTCATGAAGGGCAATGTCCGGCGCGAGACGAGGCGGAGCGGGCTGTTCGACGGGCGGAATTTTCGCGGGATCGTAGAGGTCCCAATAGTGTTTTGGCGCGGTGAAGGGCGCATGGGGCTTGCGAAAGCCGACGGCGAGGAAAAACGGTGACGAATCAGATCCGCGTGCGGCGAATTTTTTGAGGGAATCGACAGCGGCATCGGCAACCCTGCCGTCGGGGTATTCGCTTTCGGGCGCGTCAACAAACTCGGTCGCCGCCGCCTTCGAGCTTTTGTGGGGTTTGCGGTTCTCCTCCAGACGGTAGTCCTCCCGCTTGGGCATGCTGATGTGCAACTCGGGCTCGTTCCATGACGCGGCGTCACGCTTGCCATCGTGATAAATTTTGCCGATGGCCTGTGTGCGGTAGCCGTTGAGCTTGAAGTGCTCGGGCAGCGGAACGACGTCGGGCGCGGTCTCGCGGAATTCCGCGTGCAGATCCCACACTCGAATAGAATCGGGGCGGCGTCCGCTGAGCACCGACTGGCGGGAGGGGTTGCAAACGGCCTGCTGGGTATAGGCGCGGCCAAACAGCGTGCCGCGCGCGGCCAGGCGGTCGATGTTGGGCGTGATGGCGACAGAGTCGCCAAAGCAACCAATATTCAGCCGCAGGTCATCGCAGGTGATGAAGAGGACGTTCGGACGCGGCGCGAATTGCCGGGCATGGGGTTCGGATGGCGCCGCGACAAGCCCGGTGGCGGCGGTCAGGGCGGCGATCGAGGCGAGGGAGGTCGGGTTCATGATAATTACATGGAACTTGGTATCAATATATTTATAAACAATGTATTGCGGTGCCTTAACATCGATAGGGACAATCTCAGCGTTCACACATAACGGGAAGCGACGATGTCAACGCATGGACGCAGGCCAAAGCCGATGTACGCGCATTTTGCAGCGCAACACGGATCACATCGCATAATACTGCTCCCAGCCTTTGCGCGGCGGAGAACCGATGAGCAGGTCGTCGGCGAGTTTGTTGTTCGTGAACTGCTTCGTCGTACGGTCAAACTTAAGCTTTGCATTGAGACGTTGCGCGATCACGCCCATGTCCATCATTTGGCAAAGCGGCCCGGCCACGGCAAAGGAGGAACGGCATTTCTCGCGGCCTTTGCAGGCGAGCAGAAAATTCGCAAAGTGATTCGACGGACTCACCGGCACCTCAGGCAGGCACGAGGCCATGTCTTTTGCCCTTGCCTCGGGAATGATTTTCAACGTCGAGCTGTGCGAGCCGCCTTTGAAGGTCAATCCTTCGCCATAGATGATTTTCCCAGGCGGGAGTTTTTTTGTCTCAATCGTGCCGGTCGATGGCGGAGGGATATCGGTGCCGCCGACGGGTTCGCCCATATCGGCGGGAAGCGGCGGGAAATTTTTCACGCCGTCATACCAGGTGAGATCCAGCGGGGGCTTTTCACCGCGCTTCGGGAAACGGAAGGCGAGCGTGGAGGCTTGCGGGAATATGAAATGATTGTGGCCTTCGAGCTTCACGGCCTCGACTTCCGAGGGCAGACCGAGGTCGAGGAATTCGTGCGCGGTATCGAAGATATGTGCGCCCCAGTCGCCAAGAGCCCCATTGCCAAAATCATACCACGAACGCCACTCACCGTTTATATAACCAGTATTGTACTTATGATATTGCTCGGTCGCGAGCCAGCAGTCCCAGTCGAGCGTATCGGGGACCGATTGCTCGGGCAGGTAGCCGGCAATCTTGCTGAAGGCGAGGTCAGAGGAATCGTGCCAGCGGCGCGGGCTGTTCATGTAGGCGGTGATTTTTGTGACGTTTCTTATAATGCCGGCGTCACTCCATGCCTTGAATTGGAAATAATTCGCTTCAGAGTGCCCCTGGTTGCCCATCTGCGCGGCAACTTTGTATTTTTTCTCGGCTGCCATGAGGAGCTCGATCTGGAGGAAGCTGTGTGCCATGGGTTTTTCGACATAGACATGCTTGCCGAGCGACATGGCAAGAATCGTGATGGGGAAGTGCGAGAAATCCGGCGTGGCGATGCTGACGGCTTCGATCTGCGCGCCCATTTTGTCGAACATTTGACGGAAATCCTGAAAACGAGGGATGTCGGGAAAACGCTTTAGTATTTCCAAGGTATGGGGCGCGCCCATGTCGGTGTCGCAGAGGGCGACGATATTGGCGAGACCGGTGTCGTGGAGGGCCCTGATGATTTGTTCGCCACGGTTGCCGATGCCGACACAGGCGAGATTTACTTTTTCACCTTTGTATTTTTTTGAGACCTTCTTGGCTTTGCCCTTGGCGGGGGTGTCGGCGGAGTAGAGCAGCACGCTCGGGGCGAGGATGGAAACGGCGCCGGTGGCGAGAATGTTTTTGAGAAAGGCACGGCGGGCGATGGAGTCGGCGGACCGGGGATGTGGTATGTCGGTTTTCATGGATGGGTTTTTATATGATGCAGTGCGGTGAAATAGGGGGTTTTAGAAAATAGAGCATATCGTGGCTGGTGGCTTTGCGTTGCCTGGGTAACATGGTCATGGCTTGCGAACGAGCGCACGGGTGACGAGAAGCGCGGCGAGCGCGGCGGCAAAATACCAGCCCGGCGCACCGCCGCCACTACCGCCAGAGCTGCCCCCACTGCCACCGCCGGGACCGGATGTGCCGGAATCGCTGGTGAGCGCGTTGACCGGGAGCGTCGTGATCTCGCCCGTCGTGTCGGTGCCCGTGGCGATGACACTGTAACGGCGGATGACGGCGTTGCCGGTGTCGGCGATGTAGAAAGTGCGGGTTCCGCCCGCGGTGATGGCGGACGGGCTGTCGAGCCAGCCGTCGCTGACGGTCAAATTTTCCGATTGAATGTCGTCCTTGAAGCCGGCGATGCCGGGGAACTGGCCCGCCACCGAGAACACGCTGCCGGAGCGGATCACACGAATGCGGTGGTTGCCCGTGTCGGCCACATACACACGTCCTGTGGTATTGTCCACGGCCACACCCTCGGGCGAGTTCAAAGCAGCGGGATTGCGGGTGCCGGTTTTAACGACGGGGCCGTCGCCAGTCCCGGGCACGCCGGGCTGGCCGGCGAGGGTCGAGACGCTGCCGGAAGTCATGTCGATGTAGCGAATGACATGGTTGCCGGTATCGGCCACGTAGAGGTTGCCGACGAGATCCACGGCGATGCCGGAGGGGGTGTTGAACTGCGCTTCGGGACCGACGCCGTTGGCGAAGCCGGGCACCGCCGCGCCAGCGATGATGGAGACGGAGCCGCCAGCGGTGATTTTTTTGATGAGGTGGTTGCCGGTGTCAGCCACGTAGATGTCGCCGTTGGTGTCGTGCGCGGCGACATCGCGGGGGTGATTGAATGCGGTGGAGAGGGTGGAGACGGTGCCATCGGGGACGATGGCGCGGACGCGGGAGTTGCCGGTGTCTGCGACGATGAGCCGTCCGGCGGCGTCGAGGGCAAGACCGCGCGGGGTGTTGAAGCGCGCGGTGGCGGAGGGACCGTCGGCGAAGCCGTGCTCGCCGGGCTGTCCGGCAAGCACGAGGGCTTTCTGGTCGGGCTGCGTGACGACATAAATGGCGTGCGCGCGGGCATCGGCGACGTAGAGGTCGGGCTCGGCGGAGTCCGTGGCGGCGGTGATGCCTACGGGAGCGGGGAGCGTCTCGGCGAGGAGCTGAAGGGTTACGGTGTCGCTATAAACGTCCTCGGTGTGATTCATCGCGGCGTAGCGGTATTGCCAGCCGTTTTTGCCGGCGGTGTTGACGATGGAGAGGTGCGCGGTGTTTGCGCCTTGGTAATCGACGGAGCCGGGGATGTCGGCCCAGTCGCCGGAGTCGCCGCGGCGGTATTGCCATTGGAAGGAGGGCGCGGGCACGCCGGTGGCGGAGGCGATGAGGTCGAGGGGATGGAGGCCGGAGACGACGGGCTGCGTGGAAACGAGCGGGGCAAGGTCGGAGGGTTTGATAGCGGCGGCATAGTCGCCGCTCATGGGGAGCGGCACGACGGCGCCGCTGGCGGTCTTGAGCGTGATGGCGCCGGTGGCGATGTCGGCGGGGACGTTCACGACGATTTGTGTGTCGGTATGCGAAACGAAGTCGGTTACAGCCTTATCGCCAAAAAGAACGGTGGTTATATCGGTGAGTTTCACGCCGGTGATGGTGACGGGATTGCCGGGCCAGATGGTCTCGTAAGAGATAGCGCTAACCGCGGGCGGAAGCGTGGCGGGGTCGGACAGGCCGCGGGTGATGCCGTGATCGGTGCGCACGACGAGGTCGGCCGGGTTGACGGCGGTGACGCCGGCGGGGAGCGTGGCTTTTATTTCGGTGATGCTGTAGGTCGGGGAGAAAACGGCGGTCTTTCCGGCGACGAGCACCTCCTTGAGCGCGGTGAAGTTGATGCCGCTGATGGTGACGGTATTGCCGGAGACGGTGGCACCGGTTACGGCCGGCGCCGGCAGCGGAGGCAGGCCGCAGACGGCGCGGAAGGCGTAGGTGTCGAGCGGGCGGCTGAGGCGGTAGGCATTGGCGTATTGGGTATAAACGCCGACATATATAAAGATGTGCTGTTTGCCGGCGGCCTCGTCCACGATGGAGCCGCCGGGGTGGTAGCCGTCCTTGTTGCCTTTCTCTCCGTAGGTGGCGGCGGCACCGCCGAGGATGATACCCTGACGTTCGACGAGGTTTCCATCGAAGCGCCAGGTGGTGCCGCCGGCGAGCAGGTCAACGGGGTCGATGCTCCAGAGGTTGAGCGAATTGTTGCACTGGGTGGGGTCGGTCGGGTCGGCGGGAAGCGGGTTTTCGGCACCGTTGCCCCAGCGGGAGCTTTGAATGACCTCGATGCGGCCGGTGACGGGATTGTATATAACCTCGGGAGTATCGTGCGCCTCGCGGGCGTTCTTGCCCTTGGCCTTCGCGGTGGCGCCGTTGCCGGCGATATTGGTGCGCGCGGTGGCGAAGGTGACGGCGGAAAACGGCGCGCCGGGGGTGTGCTTATACACGTTTTGCGTGTAATAATATTTCCCGCTGGCGGAGTCGTAGCCGGAAGCCTCGTTGTAATCGCGCCCGATGATGACCATGTGGCCGGGGCCCCACGTGGCAAGGGAGGGCTCCACATTGCGGGAGGCGGTAGCGTTGAGCCACGTTTTGATTTCCCAAGTTTCGCCAGCGTCGGCGCTGCGGGCTAGGAAGTTTTGCTTGTTGGAGCCGATGGTGGTCTCCTGACCGAAGGGCACTACGAGGCCAAATTCGGGATGGCGGACCATGTTTGGGCCGGAGTGGACGGCGGCGGTTGGCATGGCGGCGAGGGCATTGGGCTGCTCGCGCCAAGTGACGCCCCGATCATCGGAAAGATACACGCGGGCGCGCGGGGTTTTTGGGTTTTCGTCCTGTTGCGCGGTGACAGCGACGAGGCGGGCGGTGCCGCTGGTGGCGAGTTGGGTGGTGCCGCTGGCATAGGCCCAGGAGATGGCGTGCATCCCTTGGTAGTCGTATTTGGTCGGTGTGTCATCGAGGTTGCGACCGAAGGGCGGTGCCGCATCCAAGACGTCGGCAGGTTGCCAAGTGGCAAAGTTGTCATCGGACCAGATGATGCGGCGGGCGTTGTCGGGATAGCTGGCGTAAGCGGAGTGGTCGAGAAGGTGCCGGATCAGCAACACCGTGCGTCCGTCGGGCAGGCGTGTGGCGATGGGCCAGCCCATGTGGCGGTAGCCGCTCGCCGGTCCGGTGAGCACGCGCTGAAGCTCAAGCGTGCCGTTGTCGAGCAGCGTCTGCGTGCGGGTTTGTTGCGTGCCGCTGAAGTCGAAATCAGTCAGCGTGGTATCGTCCATCGGCGCGGCAAACAACGCGGATGCCAGCGTGGCGAGGCCTGCGGCCAGCATCAATGCCCGGGCTTTTGTGACGAACGATGGGAGGTTGGCTTGGGGATTGGTCTTGGTTTCCATAATAATAGAATGTTTTTTCGGATGATTTCAGGCTGCCAATTAATAATTCCGGTTCTTGCCCCATAAGGGGGACTCGCAACGGAATCGATGTTCAATTTTTCTATATAAATTTCATTGGGCTTGGATATGAAGAAATGATATTTGTTTAATTCCGTCTGTAGTTTCCGTTGCTTTTATTTGAACGGAAGACACCGAAGGCAGAGAGGCATCTCCAAGGACTTCGCCGGATATAGTGCAATAATTTGATAGGTGCTCGGGCATTCTCACAGAAGCCCCGGAAAGAATCCCCTGCCTTAAATGCTCAAGAAATCTTATTGGTTTCATTTTTCATTTATTTGGTTTCATTTTATTCAAATAAAACAGTTGCCATCACTCAGGCCGGGAAAAGGCCGCGTGCACGCGGAACTCCAGCCTCGGCTCGTCCAGCAGGCCGCCGTCGGTCAGGGTGGATTTTTTATTAAAATAATCCCACGTCGAAAAGGCCTGCCTTTGCCCCGACGGGCGCGGCTTATTTTCGAGCAGCCAGCCGGGGAAGCGTCGCAGGGGCCGGCCCTCCACTTGGTTGCCCGTGCTCCACTCGCAGTCATCGGGATACTCATTGTCGCCGATCAGCCGGTTCGCCCATGTGTTGGTCACTTCGATGCGAAGCTCGTTCTCGCCGGGTTTTATAAAACCAGTAACCTCCACCTCGAACGGAGCATGCCAGAGCGTGGCGACGAACTTGCCGTTGACCGAAACAGAAGCCAGTTCTTTTACGACTCCGAGATTGAGGATGACGGACAAATCATCGGCGGCGGCGGTTTCGGGCAGGCGAAATCTGTTTGTATATACAGCGGTTCCTGAAAAATACTTTATACGCGCGTCGTCAGAGTGCGTCCACGATTCAAGTTTGTCAAACTTGATGGAGAAGGATTGCCCGACGGGCGGCTTGAATTCTACATTCCACGACCCGCCGAGAACCAGACCGCCAGGAACGGCGGCGATGGCAGCGCGCAATCTACGGCCTGCGGCTGTTTGCAATTCAACGACTCCGGGGCTGGCGGATTTGACCATCCAGCCATCCGCTTTTCTTTCCACCATAAAATCATCCGCGTGCAGCCGGGTGGTTACGGCGGAAGCAAAATCATCCTGTGTGATTGTTTTTTCAAAGACTACAAACAGCGCCTGATTGGGCTTCAGGGACAGTGATACGTTTGCGCCGGTGTCGGTCGGGCGCCAGATGGCGACGGGGCGCACCGCTCCGGTTTCTGGATCCCAGATTTCAGGAGTTTTGTTTTTTGCTCTCAGCGCAACATTAAGGTGTTTGGATTCCGCCCCGAGGTTGGAAAAATAAAAAATATCCACTCCATCCGCCTGCCGGTGCAGCCAGCAGATGGAATCGCCCCGGTCACGACTGTCGTGAAATTCCACACTCGCCGGAACATTTAACCGACGCAACGCCTCATCGACCGAGCCGCCCCACAGCACCCTGCCTTTTTTGTATGAGTTTTCTCCCGTCTCCGGGAGGGGGACTTTCCCCCAGATGCGGTCGGCCAATTCCTTGAATTTCTTTTCGACAGCCGCAGAATCCAGACAGGGGGCGGCCACCGATGGTTTTGGTCCGAACACAACTGCACCACGGGCCACGATCTCTTCAATTTTTGTGAGAGCCTCCAACGACAACGGCACCTGGTCCTTCTCGGAAATGGCGAGCAAATGATACACCCGCCCGGTGGGGCCGATCAGCTTGCCGTCTTTTATATTAACATGGTTGAGCAGGGATTTTTCCGAAATCACGTCGCCGCCCGGAACATAAACATCCAGTGCGATAAAATCGGACACCTTTTCACCCTGTTGCAGCAGATATTGAGAACGGGCCAGATAGGCGAGCCATGCCTTGCCAGGCTCATACCAAATCTGGTTGCGCCCGAAATGGGCTCCCCACGGCCCCATGCTCATGCCTGGTTTTATATGATCGGGAAAAGGCTGGTGGACCCAGTGGTGCAGGATCATTCGGTTGACACCCCGCGAAAAGGCGAGGTCGCCGCTAAACTTGAGCCGCGCGGGCGTCTCACTCCAGCGACTGTGCTCGCCACGCCCCGAAAAGGCCTCCGCGTCCAATACGGTTTTCCCAAAAAATGGGATGGCCGCGCCGACACGCCACGGATCCATCTCGTCGCTCCGCCGGTGAAACCAGAATTCGGTCATCGGGCGGTCGGACTCGGGCGCGGCGTCGAAGGTGTTGAACGGGCGCGCGGCATTGCCCGGCCCGGTGGCATAGGGCTCGTTTGACATTTCCAAGCCTGCCTCGTAGAGGATTTTTTTGGGCAGTTGGAAACCATATTCGAGAAACATGTCCGCGATGACTGTGTTCAAATCCCGTCTGAAACCCTCCGTGGCTTCCTTGCTTTCAATAATGCGCCCCGCGAGGACGGGCAGCCACGGGATGATGTCATAACCCTTTCGCGCTTGAAATTCCTCCCGCATGAGCGGCGTCCAGTCCTGTCCGCCCGCCTCGTAACTGTCGAAATGAATGACTTTGAGGGAATGTCCGATATAGTCGCCGAGGTGTTTTTGCAACGGTTCCAGCACGCTTCGCATGTGGAGGGACATCGCGGCGGCGCTCATCTTGTCGGCCTCCAGTGCGTCGGTGTTTTCGGGAGCGGCGTTCGGCTTAGCCCCGGTGGGCGTATGCCCGAAGCGATAGATGGTGTGCTTTCCCCTCGGTATTTCGAGAACCAGGCGTCCGTCGGACCGCATTTTCCCGGAAATATCAATCACACGACGGGACGCGGGATCGCCGTCGGGCACGAGCAGCACGGCGATGTCTTTGTAATAATTCATCTTGCAGGCGGGCTGGTCGAGAAACCGGTCAAACGGACGCGGGCCGATGGCTCTCTGCTCCGTCCAGACGATGCGCTGCATGGTGTTTTCCGGTTTTATCCAAGGTCCGCCGCTGGCCGACCAGCCGATGCAATTATGCAGGCCCAGTTCCAGCCCGAGCCTTTGGGCCTCCGCCGCGGCGTGCGTGAGCAGGGCGAGCCATTTGTCATTATAATATGCGACGCCGGGGGAATAAACATTGGCGACGGGCGCGATGCGGCTCGTCCCCGCCGATGTGATTTGGAAAACGATGGCGCCGCCCACGCCGGCGTTTTTCATGGATTCTAGGTCCTTGGTGATGCCGTCCTTTGTTATATTATAGCCCACCCATTGCCACATGGCCTGCGGGCGCGCAGAGTCCGGCGGCGAGCGAAACTCCGTCGGCGAAAGCACGCCGCTCGCGTGGCCCGCGAGGGCTGCAACCGGGGAAAGCAGAATTAGCAACCAGTGTTTTTTCATTGGTGCGGGAATTGCGGATTATATATTTGGCACGCCACGGCGGACCGGCTAAGCTGATCTGTATCCAGGCGTGTCCGTGTTTATCAGCGGGGTGTTTTGCTCACCAGCCAGCCGAGGGAGGTGAGAAAGGCGTCTGCTTCCGAGCAGGCAAGATTCTGATATTTTCCGTCCCCCAGATAAAATCCGTGCTTCTGGCCGTCGTAGAGGCGGACTTCGCAGCGGGCACCGACGGTTTTCATGGCGGCCTCGAAATCGCGGAGCATTTTGACCGGTATGTATTTGTCGGCAGTGCCGCAAAGAATAATAGCCGGCGGCGCGCCCGGTGTGACATTGTGAAAGGGCGAGAAGCTGCGATAATCGTCGCCCGTTCGTTTGTGACCATAGCCATCGGGGCCGTTGTCAATCACCGGATTGAACAAGATGAGCGCATCGGGCCGGTGGGAGGTCACGGTGGCCTCGCCCGGTTCGTCGAAGTCGGGCGAGTTGATCAGCGCGGTGGACGCGGCCAGTTGCCCCCCGGCGGAGCCGCCGCAGGCGGCGATGCGGGCGGGGTCAACGCCGAATTCGTTCGCGTGCCCGCGTACCCAGCGCATGGCGGAGCGCGCGTCGCGCATGCACATCGCCGGAGTGTCCGCGCCTTTCTTGGGCAGCAGGCGGTATTCGACCAGAAAACAGACCATGCCTTTCGAGGCGAAATGCGAGGCATGGCGATTCATCGCTGCCGGGGTGCCCTGAACCCAGCCGCCGCCATGAAAGATCACGACGGCCGGGCGCTCGTCTCGGGGCGTCCATTTTTCCGGAAGCACCGTGTAAACGCGCAGGTCGCGTCCGGAGACTTTTTTGTATATTTGCGGAGTTCCCAGCGTGGCTTTGGCCGGCGCGCCGGAGGCGGTGGAAAACACGGATGCCGCTAGCAAGGCGGCGAGGACGGTCGCGAGGTTTGGTTTCATTATTGTTTGGCGGGAATGCGGATTTTTATATTTCGATAGGAGACCTCATTGCCGTGTTCCTGGAGAAGAATGTGGCCATCGGACCATTCGCCGAAATGGGGTATGTTTTTATATTTGCTGTTCGCGACGGCCTCGTGAAAGGCGGGGGTGTCGCGGTCGTATTCGAGGACTTTTTCGCCGTCGAGCCAGTGTTCGATGTGGTTGCCGCGAACGATGATTCGGGCGGTATTCCATTCGCCGGTGGAGTTGGGCTTTTTGTCGGCGGCGGCGGGGATGAGGTCGTAGAGGGATCCGAGGGTGCGGTTGCCGTCGCGCCCGAGTTTGGCGTCGGGGTGGAGGGCGTCGTCGAGGATTTGATATTCGAGGCCGATGGCGGAGCCGACGGCGGCTTTGGCGCCGGTGCCGGAGATGGGGTCGAGGTTGGGTTGGACGAAATATTTTATGCCACTGTTGGTACCGGGCGTCATTTTGAATTCGAGACGGAGTTCGAAATCGGTGTAACGCTCGCGTGTGATGATGTCGCCACCGGCGGCGGATTCCTGGCCTCCGTTGGCTTGGACGGTGAGGATGCCGTCTTTCACGACCCAGCCTTTGGCGGGGAAGGTGTCGGTTTTGGCGCTGCGCCATCCTTTGGTGGTTTTGCCGTCCCAGAGGAGTTTCCAGCCGGTGGCTTTTTCGGCGGGGGTGAGGGTGTTGAGCGCGACGGTCGTGGGGACGTCGGGAAATTCGGTGATGGTGAGATTGCGCCAGCGGACTTGGGTGCCGTCTTTGTTTTTGTCTTTGCCGATGCTGTGGACCTGGAGGGCAATGAAGCCGCGCGCTGTCATAGAGTCGATGATGTCGGCGCAGGGCGTGCCGTTGATCCATGTTTTAATGGAGTCGCCGATGGCTTCGACGCGGACGTGGTTCCAGTCGTCGGGTTTAAAAATGGTCCGGCCGAGCGCGCTGAAGGTTGCTTCCTGTTGTTTGCCTTTGGGGAAGAGCCAGCCGCGGCGGGCTTCGTCGTAGATGCCGGCGCTCCACATGCGGGCGCGCGGGACGTCGGGATCGATTTCGATTTGGTAGCCGTGGACGCGTCCGGCGGCGATTTTTTTGGGTGTGCCGTCGAGAGTGAATTCTATGTCGGTGTCGAGGCATTCACTGCGGATTTGCACGCCGGAGTTGAGGCGCTGGTCGACTTTGAATTCATATTCGAGGATGAAATCGCCGTAGGTTTTGGCGGTGCAGAGGAATGTGTTTGGGGTGCCCATCATCGAGGTGCCGACGATTTCGTTGCCTTCGATGTGATACTTGGCCTTGCCGCCGCGCTGGACCCAGCCGTCGAGGTTTTTGCCGTTGAAGAGGGGGGCGGGTTTTTGCGCGCAGGCGGTGCCGGCGAGTGCGAGAGCGAGCACGGGAACAAATATAAATTTGGATAGGTTGATTGTGTTATTCATGGAATGAAGAATGTGTTGCTGGCGGTTTACCACGAGTGACGGACTGATGCCCAGAAGGAGTCGCGCCGGGTGGCGATCTGCATGGTGCCGAATGGGGCGCAGTCATACTCGTAGGCGAGGGAGCAGACGGTGCGTTTTGTGAATGCGAGGCGGAAACCGAGTCGGGCGCTGATGTGAGTGGAGTCATAATCATCGCCGCGGATTTGGAATTTAGCCGCGGGATAATCGACGAGTGTGGCCTGAATGGTTGATTGCTGGTTGTTCAGGTTTTGGCGCCAGCCTACGCCGAGGTCCAACATTCCGGGACGTCCCCACGGGCCTTTGAACTCGTGGCTGAGGTCGAGGCGCACGACGCTTTCCAGCATGTCGGTGCGGACGTTATCAATACGCACGCCGCCTTTTCCGGATTCTGTATAATCGCGGAATGACACGCTTGTGTATTGCAGGCCGATGGACGGGCGGAAATGGCTCCGGGCAAAGACGGACAACACGTAGCCTGCTTCCACGCCGCCGCTGAAGGTGTCTAGGTCGTAGGTGCCTTTCACGGTGTTGCCGTGGTCTTCGCGGCGGCAGGTGTCGGCGCTGCCCATGCCGAACGAGATGTCGGCGCCTGCGTAGAAATTGCCGCGGCGGATCGCGCCGTAGATTCCGACGATCGGCAGATCCATGTCGGTCGTGGCGTTGTTGTCGGTTTCGAGTTCGGTGGAGAAAAATCCCGCGTAGCCGCCGAGCATGAGACGTCCGGTGGATATCCAGTCGTAGCCGAGAATGCCGGCGTAGGTGTTCTCGGAATAGCCGAGGTAGCCGAGGCTGGCTTCGTGCTCGGCGAAGGATGCGAGCGCACGGAACCAGAGGCTGTTTTCAGAGGAGGAATCCGCGCCGCCGCCGGTGAGCGGGACGATGAAGTGTTCATCGACGTGGGATCTGATGGCACTTGCCGAGGCGCGCATCGCGTCGAAACCGACCGCGATGTCTTTGCCGGGTTCCAGCGCCTTGTTGTAGGCGGTGATGACGAGCGTGTCGCCGTGGACGATATCGGCGACCATGAGCATGCTTCCTTGGTGCGGGTCGTAGTCGGGCAGGTTCGTGATGCCGCCGTAGGCGATGGCGGCGGTGTAGATGCCGGTGGGCAAGATTCCGTCGAGGCGGATTTCGCCGCCGTTGGTGAAGGCGAGCGTGCCGGAGAGCGCGAGCGAGGACATTTCCCACGGTGCGCTGAATACAATCGTGCCACCGTCCACGCTCATGTTTCCGCCGGTGGTGCCCGGATTGGATATGGTCAGCCACGCGCCGTCACGCACGGTGATGTTTGCGCCAACGCCGCCGAGCGCGCCGGTGGAGACGGAGGTGACTCGCGAGCCGGCGGTGATGTCGAGCGCGCGGAGGTTGTTTGCGCCGAGCAGGGACAGTGTGCTCGACGTGAAGAGCACGCGGTCGCCAGCGATATTGCTGAGAACTTGTCCCGAACTGATGTCGCGAAACTCCAACATGGAGCCGTTGCCGATGTGCACCGCTCCGGAAATCGACTCGGCGCGCCGGGCGATCGCGAGCGGGATGTTTACCGTGAGGCTGTTGTAGGTGTTGTTGCCGGAGAGCGCCAGCGTGCCGGTGCCGTCGAGGACGACGGAGCTTGCGGTGATTTTTCCGGAGAGCTCGGCGTCGTGGCCGTTGGTTTCGACGGTGAGCGTGGCCGCGCTTGATGAGATGTCGTTGGGGATGAGCAGACCGTTCGCATCGATGTGCAATTTTGCAGTGAGGCTTTCGATTTTCAATGCGCCGGTGCCGAGCGCGTTGTTGCTGGCGAGGCCGAGTTCTCCTGCGTGCAAAATTGTTCCGCCTGTGTGGCTGCTCGATCCGGAGAGCGTCCATTTGCCGTCGCCTGTTTTGATCACCGAACCGCTTCCGGTGAAACTGCCGGCGAATGTTTCCCAGTCGGAAGTATCAGCGACGGTGTAGGTGAGTTCGGCGCTACCGAGGGCGATTTCGCCCGCGCCGGTGAGGTTGGTGAGTGATTGGTTGTTGCCGTCGAGATCGAGTGTTGCGCCGGCGTTCACGACGATGGCTGCTTGATTTCCATTGGTGAGCGAGTCCGCGGCGCCCGCGCGCAGCGTGCCGCCGAGCACGGTGAGTGTGCCGGAAAAATCGGAGAGATCTGTGTCGAGGAGCAATGTGCCGGCGCCGTCTTTCGCGAAGGTGGCGTCTGTTGTGCCGCTGATTGTTCCTTTCAGTGTCATGGTGTGATCACCGCTGTCCACGACGCCGGTTTTGCCGGTGTCGATGGTGAGGTCACCGTCGAGCGTCAGGTTTGCCGTGGCACGCAGGACCGCGTTTCCGGTGAAGGTGATTCCGGTGGAGGCGGAGGTCGTGAGCTGGTTGCCATTGCTTATCGCGATCACGCCGCCGTCGAGATCAATGCCGCCGCGGAAAGTGTTTTTTCCGTTCGCGAATGTGAGGACGCCGTTGCCGGTTTTGGTCAGCTTGCCCGTGGCGTCGGTGATGAGGAATCCACCCGAACCGTCGTCCTGCACGTTGTCGGCAGCGGCATGGATGCCGCCGCCGGTGAACGTGAGATCCGCGTCGCCGCCCACTGCCATGTCGGCGACGCGCACCTCGCCGGCATCAATAAGGATGCTTTGGTTGGTGGCGCCGGCGAAGAGCACACGGTCGCCATAGCTGTATTGGTTCACCGCGCCGTTGTCCGTCCAGTTTGTATTGGCGAGATTCCAGGTGGAGCCGCCGCTGCCCGTCCAGGTCATCACACGGGATTGGTCTGCCGCCATGACCAATTCCAACACGCCGCCCGTGCCGGATAACTCCGCCGAGAGGCGTCCACCGGTGGGCAATGTCATGCCGCTGAGTGTCACGCGCCCGTCCGCGGCAACCGCAGCAAGATTGCCGAGATTAAACGTGCCCGAGGCGAAGGAGGTGAGGTCAATGATGTTGGAACCGCTGATCGCGGACGCGCCCGCATCGTATATGCGGTCGCTTTTCCTATAGGCACCGTCGGCTTCCTTGAACAAATCGAACTTGAGCACCGCGCCACTAGTCAGCTCCAAATTATAAACGGTGAGCGTGCCGGACTGCGCGGTGTCAACGCCTGCCTCCAGAATGCCACCGCTGGCGATCTGGACCGAGCCGCCATTGCCCGCCGCGCCCACGCCGCCAAGCACAGCGCCGGAGCCCACGGTGATTTTTCCGCCGAGCGCGGCGGCGGATTCCGCGACCAGCACCGCCCCTGCGTCCACCGCGACCGCGCCGATGTTGCTCGAGTTGTCACCCGCAATGAGCAGTGAACCCGCGCCGGTCTTGCGCCACACCGAGTCCGTCCCGCCCGCGACCAGTGTGCCGCCATAAACAAGTGCGCCGCCTGGCTCCACCTCCAGCCCGGCGGTCCTGCCCGCCGCGATGCCCACGCCACCGGTCAGCGTGCCCGTGATCATGCCGGAGGCGCGCAGGGTGGCGGAGTCGGTGAACATGATGCCACCGGTTCCGGAGCCGAGTTGGGCCGCGTGGTCAAAGGCAATCACGCCGCCCGCGATTTCGATGCCGCCTTGAAAAATGTTTGGCGCGGTGTTGGCGAAAACCAGCTCGCCCGCGCCGCTTTTTATTAATTTGCCCGTTGGCGCGAATGACGCACTGCCCACCACACCGGCATCGGCCTCGATGCCGCCCTCGCCTCGAAACACATAACGCGCCGTCCCCGACACCTCCATCCCCGAAACCACCACTCCGCCAGCCTCGATGGTAATGTCGCGATTGCCGGCGTTGGCCGCGTCCGCCGTGCCGTCGAATACCACGGTGTCGGCATTAAAAAACCGGTTCTCGGCGGAGCCCCCTGCGTCGGCCCAGTTCTTCTGTGCGATGGAGGGGCGGCGCATCCAGCGGGAACCTTCGCCGCCAGTCCAGCGCATGACGAGGTTGTTGACGGTGTTGGTGACAACGAGCTGATTGCCCGACAGGGAAAGCGCGGCGATGCTGCGGGAGTTGTTGATCGCGCCGTCCACGGTGAGCGAGAGGTTGCCCAAGTCTGCCGCGTCAAGTCCGGCGCCCGTCCACTCCATCAGCACAAACGAGCCTGTCGCCAGCAGGCCGAGGTTGACGGTTGCCGCGCCGGTCAAGTCGATGCTGTCGGCTAAAAGGCGGCTGGCCGAGCCGCTGTCGAAAAGGTCGTGGCTGAATATTGCACCGGCACTGGCGGTGACGCCGCCCAAGACATGGAGCGTTTCCGCATCCGCCGCGGTGTCGGTGCCGGGTGCGAGGCGCGCCCCGGTTGCGAGGGTGAGGCTGGTGCGTCCGGCGAACACGGTGTCGTTTTGCTTGTAGGTGACGAGTGTGCCCGAGCCGCCAAGCGTCGCGCCGGATGCCACTGTGATTGCGCCGCCGAGCGAGGCGTTTTGGTTGCCAAGAATCAGCGAGCCCGCGCCGACGTTGACGGTGCCTTGGAAGTAGGAATTGTCCGCGTGCAATATCAACGTGCCCGCGCTCGCGCCGGTGCCGGTCAGTTCGATCAACGCCGTGGTGCCGCTGGCGTCGGCTGTGGCGAAGGAATCCCATGCGGCGGGGTTGCCGGCGTTGCCGATGGTGACGGTGACGCCGTCGGCGATGTCGAACTGGAGCTTGCTAGTGACCGCGTTGGAAAAATAAAAGCCGCCGCCTTTTGCGGCGGGCGTGAAGGGCATCGTTCCGGTGAGCATGGCGGCCAGATCGGCGTCCGTCGTGACGAACGCGCCCTTGGCGACGTTGCCTGTATACGAGAAATTTGTGACGCCGCTCGTGCCGGTGTACCGGAGCATGATTCCGGTGACGTTCGCGACCGAGGCGTCGACGTCGTTGTAAATCGCGCCGCCCAAGCCGGCGGCGTTGTTGGTGAATGCCGTGGCGTCGGTCAGTTCCGCCGAGTGGTTTCCCTGGACGGCCAGCGCGCCGCCGCCTTTCACGCCGACGTTGCGCGAAAACGCGACGTCGCGGAGCACGCTCCGGGGTGCGCCGCTGCCGTTGCCCAGACGGATTGCGCCGCCGTAGCCCAACGAGGCGACGTTGACCCTTATGGTGTAGTTGTCGACAAAGGTTCCCGAGGTCATGCGGAGTTCGCCGTAGGCGCTGATCGCGCCGCCGGCGCGCGCGTTGTTCCCCTCGAAGTAGGTGTTTACGAGTTCGATGTAGGAATTGGTATCGCCTCCGAGCGCGCCGCCTCCGTCGTTGCGCAGCGTGCTGTAGTTGCCGAGGAATTCGGCGTTGGTGATGTAGAGTTTGGCGTTCGAGCCCACGTAAATCACGCCGGCCCATCCGGGCGCCATGTTGTTATCAAAAATGACCCGTCCATTTGTATCCAAAGGATCGATACGGAAGATCGTGTTGTTGGCCAGGCGCAGCATGCCGCCGGCGACGGAGTTTGTGCCGCCGTCCAAATAGCTGTTTTTGACGGTCACAGTGACGTCATCGGCGATGAGCCATGTTATATTCCCGGAGTTTTGCTGGCGCAGATGGGTGGTTCCCATTCCGTCGAAGATGGTGTCTGCGGAAAAAATAGTGGTGCCGGTGACGGGCGGGAATTGCTGCGCTGGAAGTGTCACGGAAAGCGCAGTGAGCAGGGCGAGGGAGAAAAAATTTGGGATTTTCATAAAATCGGCGTGTTATTCTTTTTGATGTGAATCGGTGCCGTGTTCGCGCGATTAGAAGGATCCCTTCGCGCCAATCATGACGTAGGAAACGGCAACACGGCGCTGATACTTGTCGGCGTATTTCGGGGAGCCGGGCGCGCGACGATAGATTATGAGATCGTCGCCAAATATATCGCTGCAGTTCAGGTAGAGGGAAAACGCCTTCGAGAAACTGTATTCAGCGTTCACGCCCCAGCGGGTGTGCGCGGCCTGGTAATCGAAGGTGTCTGCGGGCCACGCACGGGCGGTGAAGGCGCCGGTGTAGGTGCGGTTGACGCGGGATTTTTTTGTTTCGGCCTGATACGCGCAGGAGAGACGAAGGGAGAAGCGCGGGCGGATGTAATTGATGCCGGCGGAAAACGCGTCGGGCGTGAAGCCGGTAAAGTCTTCCGCTTTGTCACCGCTGACCTTCAGGTGGGTATAGTTTATCCAGAGCTGGGTTTTTTTCAGCCAAGAGGGGAGGAAGAACAAATCCTGCCGGTAGCTTAGTTCGAGGCCGGTGAGTTTTGCGTCGCCGATGTTTTCCTTGCGGCGGATTTCGACATTGCCCGTTAGAAGCATGTCCCTGACGTCGCTTGGGGGGATGCCGTAGGCGAGGAGGGTCGCCTCGTCGGCGGGGAGGGTTTTGTCGACGAAAAAGTTAAAAACGTTTTTCTGGTAAACGCCGATGGAGCCGAAGCCGCCCTTAAGGTGATAGGAGTCGAGTGAGACGTGGTAGCTGTCCGCCGTCCACGGTTCCAGGCCGGGATTGCTTACCCTGATGAGATAGGAGCTCGCGTCGTCCGTGACTTCCGGGAGGGTGATGCCCGAGAGGACGTCGCCGACGTTGGGCCGGCCGATGGTGCGCGCGTAGGCGGCGCGGGCGACGAGGTTGGGCGTGATGGAGTAGTTGAGGTTTACGCTCGGATAGATGCCGTCGTAGCTTTTGCGTTCGTGGTATCCGAGTTTTTGGTAGATGAGCGCATCGCGCTCGTCGCTGTTGGCCGTCGGGACTTCCAGATAGCCGCCGGTGGCCGGGTCAATAATGCGTTTTCCGTCTGCGTCGCGTTGATAGATGGCCGACGGATCCTCGCGGATGCTCCAGCCGTCGAGCGTGGTGCGTTCGTAACGCGCGCCGACGACGGCATGCAGGCGGTTGTGGAAGAGCCGGAAGTCGAGACGCAGATATCCGGCCTCGATGTCTTCACACATGCGCTTGGCTTGATCGGCCCGTTGCTCGTTCCGGTTGGTGGTAAGCGTGAAGAATTCGGGATGCTGCTGGTAAAGGTTCCAGACTTTCATCGGGCTTACCCAGTTGATGCTTTGCCCGTTCATTTTCACGTTGATGCGTTCATCAATGAGGTCGTAGTTGGCGATCAGTTGCCGCTCGCTGCTGAGGAGGCCCGGATCACCAGTGAAATCATAAACTGGAAATTCGCGCTGGTTGTCGCGTTCCTGCCGGGAAAAGGAACCGCCGGCCTTGAGCGAAAAATAATGGCTGAAGAGACGCTCGGCATCAAGGCGGCCCGAGTAGCTGTCTGTCTTGAACAATCCCCACTCCGAGAGTCGCATGGAGGTGAGGTTGTAGTCGTTCATGTCGCCGGCGGTGACGGTTTCCCCCGTGGTGTTGACCGTGGCTTCATAGTGGGTTGGCAGAATGCTGTCAGTGGTGTTTATGCCATAACCGGTCATGTTGAGGCCGGTGCGCGAGGCGGTGTATCCGGCGACATAGCCGCGGTCGAGGGTGGTGCGTTCGCGCACGGCGTGGGAATAGACGGCCTGGCCGTCGATGTTCCATTTCGGGCCGCGATGTTTGTAACGCATCGTGAGGTGCGTGGTGTCGGTTTCGTTGTAGTAGTTGGCCGAGACATTTCCGCCGGCACCAAAACTCGCCCTGCCCGCCACGCTGTTGGATGTTGTCGTGGCGGGATCTCCGCCGGCGGGGACCGCGGGGTTGTACGCATTGCTGCCGTGGAAGCGGTAGCCCAGGCGGCTGCTGGCGTTTTCGAGCGCGACCTGGCGGTATTGCACGGTGAACGCCAGCGTGTCGTTTCTCGCCACGCGCCACTCCACGCCGGCCTGGATGTTTTTCATGCTGGTGATTTGCGCGGTCTGCGTCCACGTGACACCCGACAGCGCGATGTCCTTTGGATTTCCGCTGTCGTCGGTCGACCTGAGATTCCACTCTGCTATTTCCGTGGGAGTGTCGGCGGCGGGGCGTTGTTTCCATGTCTTCGACAAACCTGCGCTGAAGACCAGGCGCCGTCCTGCGGGAACGATCGCGTTGACGCTGAAGGAAGGTTGCTTGGTACGCGCGGAAACTTGGGAGATCGGCTGTGCAGCTCCGCCGGTGAGGGAGAGATTATCGTTGGTGCTGAGATTCATGTAGAGCGACCAGTCGAGGCGCGCTCTTTTGGTGCCGAGCAGGCTTTTGGTCACGAGGTTCATCGAGCCGCCGAGGCCCGAGGCAGGTTTGTCAGGCGTGGGCACTTTTGTGATTTCAACGCGCTCGATGTTCACCATCGGCACGTCTTGCAAGCCGATGGTCCGATCTCCCGACAATCCGACGCCCGTGCCGGCGAGGTCGCCGCCGTCGAGCTGGATGATTGATTTGTCCGCCGGAAAACCGCCGAGCGAAAGCGTGCCGGGATCTTCTCCGTCGTCCAAAATGGACACGCCCGGCATAAAGCGAATGTAATCGCCGATGTTTTCCGTGCCTTGCCCGGCGAGCTCATCAAGAGCGACGACGTTGGTGATGCTGGCGGCGTGGCGCTGCTCGTTCATGGCGATCGCCTGCGCGGTCATCGCCTGGTCGGCCACGACCATGAATTTTTCCAGCATAACCACGTCGTCCTTCGCTGCGGCGCTTTTGGCCGTGCCCTCGCGGACAAGCTGGAAATCGCAGGTGGCGGTTTCTCCGTCCGCCACCGGCACCACGGCGGTGCGCGGGTCAAAGCCCAGATAGGAGACCTCCAGCGTGGCCTCACCGGAGGGAATATCCGCGAACAGAAAACGTCCGTCATCGTCGGTGAGCGTTTCCTGCCACGTGCCCTTGATGGCCACCCTCGCCTTGGCGACGGGCAGGCCGTTGGTGGAATTATATACAACACCCTCAATGCCGCCGGTGGCAGGAGCGCCGGTTTGCGTGCCCTTTTTTGTGCGCACGATCAGCGTATCAGTCTTCGCGTCCTGCCCGACGACGAGGTCCGTCTCCGCGAGCATGATCTCCAGCGCCGCGCGCGCAGTGTATTCGCCTTTGACGGGCTTGGAGCGGATGCCGCGGACGGTTTTTGTCAACACAAGGACATCCACGCCGGATTGCCGCGAGAGTTCTTTGATGGCGTTTTCAACCATGTCCGCAGGCACGTCGAAGGAGAACTTCGGCGGCTCGCCAGCGGCGGGCAGGCGCACGGCGAAAACGAGCGCGAAAAGCAACAACACGAGGCGTCCGGTCAGGGATAATCTGTGGGTGGGCATACTGGCAGAGACACCCCGGACGGGAAAAGCCAGCATGGGAAAATTTCGAAGGGGCCGTTTTTTTTGTGCGCCCTCTCCCCTCCTCCGGGAAAAACACGGGGTTACCGTCTTGCCTTGCGCAGGATGATTTCGTTGCCGCGTCGCTCGCCCTCGATGCCCAGGTTCATTTCGAGCAAATGCACAAATGCCTCGATATTGTCGACGCGGAAGAAACCGCTCACGGGCTCCGATGCTATGCCTGACAATTCGGAGGCCAGCACAAGCCGCGCGTTCGCGCTGCCATCCGGCAAATGCGAGAAACTATTGATCAGCGCGATTGCCTCCGCCAGCGGTGTCGCCGAAAACTCCACACGGGGAATGCGCCATGTCAGGCGTTCGTTGATCTCGGCGGATGTGACCGGTGTCACGACAGGCACGACCGCCTCGGGCGCCGTCCTGACCACAATGCGTTCGTGCGCGCCGAGCATCGCCACGGGAACCGGTTCGGGGGGCACCGGCGGCGCCGCTGGCACGGCGGAAGGGGTTGTCGCGCCTGCCATCGTGGTTGCGTCCTCCGGTCCGGGAGGCGCGGCGGGTGTTGCTTTCTCCACTGCGACCCGCCCCTCCGTCACCCAAACCTCCACTTGCGCCGCGCCGCGCTGCACGACGAACGCCGTGCCGACCGCCCGCACCTCCATGCCGTCAGCCACGACCACGAACGGACGATCTTGGCCCTTTGCAACTTGGAAATGCGCCTCGCCGCCCGACAGGATAACGCGGCGCGTGGCATCGTCGTAGCGCACGTCGATGGCGGAGCCCTGCCTGAGCTCCACCACCGAGCCGTCCTCAAGCACGAGCCGTTCGGGATGTATCACCACCGTGCCCGCGGGTAGTGCCCCTGCCGGACGCAACCTGTCCACGCTAGGCCAGGGCCTCAACACGGCAAACGCA
The DNA here is from genome assembly GCF_038725785.1 of Termitidicoccus mucosus. Classification (GTDB taxonomy): domain Bacteria; phylum Verrucomicrobiota; class Verrucomicrobiia; order Opitutales; family Opitutaceae; genus Termitidicoccus; species Termitidicoccus mucosus. The sequence goes on along the minus strand of NZ_CP109796.1, from coordinate 4,731,668 downwards.
AGAACCGCAATGACGCACGCCGCCGCAAACATGCCGCCCACACGGCGCGCGCGCCGCTGTCTCACACGCGTCCCGATCCTGCGTATCATCGCGCTCTGGGCATCCTCGCGTTCCGGGCCTTCAAACGCCGACCAAGCGCGCGCGTAGTGCTCAAACGCGGTCCTGTGGCGCGCGTCCCCGTCCAGCCATTGCCGAAGCTCTTCCGCTTCCGTCACGGACAGGCCGGCATTGCGCCGGACTACCCAGCGGGCGGCGGCGGAAATGACCTCTTTGTCGGAATGCGTGCTCATTTGTCGCTTTGCCACGGCTTGATCACGCCGCGTTTGATGAAAAATGCCTCCATCCGGCGGAGGCCTCGATAGACCTGCTCTTGCACGGTGATTTCGGAAATGCCGAGGCGCCCGGCGACCTCGCGCTGGGGGATGTGCTGGATTTTGCAGAGAATGACGATTTCACGGCAGCGGGGCGGGAGCGAGGCGATGGCCGTCTCCAGCAATGCGATCTCGTCACTGATGGCGGCGGCCTCGGCGGCATCCCTGCTTTCAACAATGACACTCAGCGCGGCCAAATCCGGCATGTCGATTATCGGGGATTTTTTCCTGTGCCGGACCGAATTGAGCGCAAGGTTCCTGGCCACAGTGAATAAAAACGCCTTGGCCGACTTGATCGGTTGCCCTACGCTTGCCAGCCAGATGCGCAGGTAGGATTCCTGCGCGACGTCCTCGGCATCAACCGTGGGAAACGAGCCGCGCAGGTAGGATTTGAGCTTGGCGTCATGGGCGTGCACCTCGTCCCTGAACCATTGTGATTTTTCCATCGGCATGTCCGCGCAGGGCGGCACGCTGAATGCGGATTCACGGGAAGAGGGGCTCATGGGGGGATAAAAAGGCTTCGTTTAATATGAACTCCGAGGACATGACTCCGGTATAAATAATGACAGTCGAGGAGAAGAGGCGCAGGATGATTATATCATCTGCCGATCCGATGTTGGAAACCGACGCGGGTGATATATAAAAACCAGGAGACGGAAAGAGGAGTACGTGGATGCGCGAGGGGCTTCATGGTGATTTTGTCCAATGCCAGCGGGGTCTGAAGGAATGCGCTGACGGAGTAAAGGAGTGGGTGGAGAAGATAGGGGTGAATAAAGAACTGAGTGGGGAGCGATAAAAGCGATGCACAACAGAAAAACAAGATGGGTATTATGGTTCTTTTTTAGAACCTTCTTGAATCATAATATATTATTCATCAATGTATTAAATATAAAATCATATCGTATAAAACCTGATGCCGGTGTCTCGATACCTCTGGATTTATGAGCACGGATATATCCCCGGGACATGTTTGTGATGCTGCATGGCACGGGCTGAGATTGCCTTTGATTTGGGGATAGAGGAAACAGGCCAAACCAAAAAGAAAAGGCAAACATGGCGAAAACAATGCCAGCCTATCTGCCCACTGCCAAGGGGTGGTTGTATTTGGCCGTCATCATCGACGCGCACAGCCGGCGCGTGCTCGGGCACGCCTTCACCGAGTCGTTGGCTACCGATTTTGCCATCGCCGCGTTGGAGATGCCCGTCCTGCGCCGGGGTGGAAAATGCGAGCTGGGTCTGGTGCTTCATTCCAACCGGAACGTCCAGTATGCCAGTGAACGTTTCCGCGCCCGGCTCGCCGCCCATGGCATTCGTGCGTCCATGAGCCGCTGCGGTAATTGTCATGACTACCGAGCGAAGCGACAGCATGACACGTCCTCGCTGGGTGGTTTTTTAACGCTGAAAATCGAACTCGTTTATCTCTAGCGCTTCGAGACGCGCGCACAGGTGCGAAGCCGCGTCTTCGAATGAGTTGAGGCCTTCTGCAATCTGCGGCATCATAATTGGTTCCTCGCTATTTTCAGTGGAAAGTGGGAATGGAAAGGTTGGCCGCGTGAAAGTAGAGCATGACGACAAGGTTGTCCACCGAGCGGAAACCGCGCGCCTTGCGCTTCACCGCGCTGAACACGCTGTTGAGCCCTTCCATGAAGGCGTTGGTGATGTGCCCCTCCCAATGCGCAAGGATGCCCTCCAGGTGCCTCTCCACCATCCCGGCGCACTTCACCATGTCGGCCAGGATCGGCGGATGATATTTGCCCGCGCTCCAGCGCACCCACCGGCACCACGCTCGCAGTTTGCGCCGCGCCCTTTGCACGCTGCCCATCTGGTAGATCCTCTGCAACGCAAGGCGCATCTGGTAGGCCTTCAGCGTCCCCAGCGTGCTTTGGAGCAACCCCTGATACTGCCGTTTCTGCCTGGCGCTGAGGTTGTCCTCGTTCTTCAGCAGCACCCAGCGCGCGTCCTTGAGCAGTTCGCGCTGCCGCTCGTCGCAAAGCTTCTGCTCCTCCCTCCTCGCCTCGTCCACCGCCCCGTTGACCTTCGCGATCACATGAAACTTGTCGAAGATCACCTGCGCCTGCATGCCGATGCTCTGCGCGACTCCCTTCAGGTAGGCCGGGCTCATGTCGATGGACACCCGCGTAATCGCCCGGTAATGCCCGTTGTGCTCGCCGAGCGACTGCACGAACCTCTCCCACGTTCCCGCATCCCGTCCGGCGCACGCAAAGAGCACCCGCCGGCCCACCAGGTCGCAAAACACGCTTACGTAACGCCGTCCCTTGCGCGCGCTCATCTCGTCGCAGCCCACGCAGGTCACCCCGCTGAAATCGAGCTTCGGGTATGTCGCCGCCACGTGCGCGTGCAGCAGCCGCCACAGCCTCGTGTCATGCTCGCCGAGCCGCCGCGCCGTCGCCGCCACCGGCATCTCACGCAACAGCAGCAACGCCATCGCCTCGAACGCTTTAGTGAAGTGCTTGCACAGCCCCTGCCAGGGCGGTTGCACCCGGTAAACGCTCCCGTCGCGCCGTTGCCCGCGCGGCACCCGGCAACGCAGCACGCAGCGGTGTTCAAAGACGTTCAAATGCCTCCACTCGATCTCCCCGGTGTGATCGTAAGGCCGCACCTCCTGCTTTTGCCGGGCGCCCTCCTCCTCCCAGAATCTTGGCAACTCCTCGACACTCAGGCGCACCTCGCCTTCCGTGGCGTCAAACTCGCAGCGGCTCACTCGCCACTCCTCCCCCAATCCCAGCAACTGATGAAATAATGCTTCGGGTGTCATTAGCCTTTACATCACCCCATCTCATCCCATGCTTCCACTGAAAATAGCGAAGAACCTTTATGATGATAGAGATGTAAAAAACCATCGTTTCTCGCGTAGTTTTATTGTGATGCTTATTATCATCGGCTGGCTGTCGTCCCATGCTGCATCGCTATACGTATTTGGCGTCTCGCGTATTTCCGAAAGCATCATCGCGTTGACCGCCTTGCGCAGCACGAGCAGATTCTTCCCGAAAATAATGACTTCACGCTGGACATAAAAAATATCCAGCCGCTCCGCTTTTCCCGAACCGTCCGGCGTGGCGGCATTCGCCGAAAAACACGCCCCGTTGAAACACATCCACGGCAGTTCCCAAGTCTCTCCCTTCGACGCGATGCTGATTTCCAGTGACACCGGTTTCGATGCCTCCGGTATTTGGGGCTCCGCCTCGTCTGGCGCGGCCAGACCCCTTTCCGCCCGGCGTTTGGCGATTGCTTCCTTCAAGCTCATAGTCTCATTCCTCGTGATTGTTGTTGGTGATGTGCGGGTGAAGGGGATGGTATTCGCGGGGTGATGCCCTGCCGGATTTGCTGCTGCTGCGCAGCTCTGCGCTGCTGCTCATAGATGACAGCCATGCGCTGCCGGTGCTCCTCCTCGATCAGCCGGGCAATGTCCGCTTTCTGCGAAGGCGTGGGTTCAAGCGTCAGCGCCAACTCGCGGTCGGACTCGCGCTCCACGCACGCACGCAACGCCTCCTTGTCGGTCGTAAATACCACCGCCTTCTTTCGCCCTCTGGAAATCGCCACATACCACTGGTTGCGATTGACCGCCGCAGGCCTGGCTTCATCACCCGCATACGAGGCGAGCACCGTGTCAACCGTCTTGCCCTGCGAGGCATAGGCCGTAACCGCATAGCCGGACACAAACATCCGTTGCGAAGCCAAGAGCGTTTTGGTCACGCCGGCATCGTCGCGCACGCGGATGCGTCCGTCCCTCATTACACGCCGCACCGTCACCAATTCCCCGTTGCGGATCGCCGCGCCCTCGGCTGATTTTCCATTGAACTTCATCTGCAAGCGGTCGCCCTTCGCCAGTTCGATTTGATACGGCGCGGTCACGACAAAACGACTCGCCTGCTCAAAGCCCACCCGAGTCGTCACGCCATCCTTCAACAAAGAGACCCCACGAGCATCGACACCGGCAACCGTCCCCCAGTCGCCCTTCATAAAACGTCCATATCCACGGACAAAATACACCCTCGAATCCGCCGGATAAAACCGGGCATCACGCTTTTGCGCCTCGCTCAAGTCCAGTGACTGCCACGAGACCACCGGCACATCCTGCCTTCCCATTCCTATTTTCCCGGACTCCCGGAGTTGCTGGCGGATTTCCGCGTTGAGCGCGCGCACCTCCGCCCACGTCTGTGCCACCGCCAGCACGCTTTCCTTGCACGACAAGGCCGCGCAGTATTCCCGCGCCAGTTCCTTCCTCAAATCTTCCGCCTCGCGCTCGCGCACCCAGCCCAGCGCGTCCAACCGGTCAAACGACTTGATCAGCTCGCCATCGGCGGCGGCTTTGACCGCCGAGCGGTATTTGCGCACAGCGCGCTTTTCCTCTTTCGACGAAACGGTGTCGGGATTCTGGCGGCGGATCGTGTTCAGTCGCGCCTGGGTCACGTCACCGTGCTTTTCGATGGCACGCAGCGCGTCCGACGCGGCCACCGGCCCTTGCTGCCGCGTGTCGCCGGAGAGGATGATGCGCCCGCCGCAGGCCTGCACGTGCTCGATCAATGCCAGCATGTCGGAACCGCCAATCTGCCCGGCTTCGTCCGCGATCACGACCGTGCCTCGGGCCAGGTTCCCATGCGTGAGAACTTGCGCCAGCGTGACGGCCTTCAGGCCGTTCCGATTCAAATCCGCCACCTGCTGATGTTGCGGCGCGACCACCAGCACCGGCGTACCCTTGCCATCAATGGCACGTGCAATTTCATACAGCGCAAAAGTCTTCCCCGTGCCAGCACCCCCTTGGAACAGGGTGATGAAATCGCAGCTGCCCAGAATGCGCCGCACCGCGTGCCGCTGCTCGTTCCCGAGGTGGATCGAGAGGACCGCGTTTTGGCTGAACGGCGCGTGCCTGCCCCGGCCGTCCAGCGCGGCGCGAACGATTTTATATTCCCGCGCATACACGGCTTTCGAGGTCAGCTTCCGGCTGTTCTCCGAATATACGTAATCCCGGTCCGCAACCGCCTTTTCGAGTTCACCGAGGGAAAAATTCTGGCCGCGACCACGGGCCAGCGCCACCGACATCAGTTCGTAGTCGCCGACCACCGAGCGGCGCTCAAACAGGTGCGCGTCGGCCCACGTGACAAATCCGGGCAGTCCGCATTTCTCCGGGGTCACCGCCGGCAGCGGCGGAGGCAGTTTTTCCGGGGTGATGCGCGAGAGCGCGGCGTGCTCGCAGGAGGGCATTTCCGAGGCCCAGCGCGGACGCAGTTTTTCCGCGCACAGGCTTCTGATTTTACGCCGCCGCTTGTCCTGCGCGACCTGCGCGCGCAGCGCCTTTTCGTTCCCGCGCAGTCCCTCCGTTTCGATGCGTTTTTTCGTCTCCGCATCGATCTGCTGATGCCGCTTGGAAAACCGGGCAACCACGCTCTCTGGCACGCCCTGAATCTCAAACCCGGTCGGCGTGTTGACGATTTCGTAGCCGAGATTGCGCAGCCCGCGCGCGAGTTCGTGGTAGTAAAGATTCTCGGCAAATTTTTGCGCCCGATACATGCCCGTCGCGTGCAGCGCCTTCCACTTTTCCTCCGCCCAATCGTAGGTCGCGTTGACCACCACGCAGTGCGTGTGCAAATGCGGATCGAGTTCGCGGCTCGTGTCATGCCGGAACAGCGCGGTCACGACACCGCCGGTCACGCGCTCGCCGTTTTCGCCGTCCTTGCGCACGCGCGTCTCGGCGAACTTTTCCAGTTGATCGACCATCACGCGAACAGCGCGGTCGTGCAGCCCGATAATCCGGGCATCCTGCCAGAGCGCGACCACCGAGACCGATTTCGGCGGCGATATGGTAAAGTCATAAAACACGCGGCGGTTCGACACCGTGTGTTCGCCCTCCCGACGGGTCGTGTTGCGCCGCATCGTCAAGAGTTGTCCGGTTTCCGGGTGCTGACCTTCGCACAGCGCCAAAAAACTTTTCTCGTCCACCACGCCTTCGAGCCCGAGCATGGACGCGGCGACGCCGCGCCACTCGCCGCGCACCACATGGCCGTCCATATAGTAATCCCCTGTCGCCAGATGCTCGCGAAAATACCCCTCCGCGTTGGATAGATTCACCTGCGGCTTGGCCGTCAGCATGACGACACCTCCCTCACGACACGCGTGCGAAGAATACGGACAGGCCGCGCCCACCCGGAACACACCTGCGTTCTTTTTGGACAGCACGCTTCTCCCCTTCGCTCAAAAGCGAATGATTTTTTCAGGGCTTTCATGCCCGCACCATAACGGTGTCGCGCAAATCAAAATAGAGGCCGCAACGGCACCGTGTTTGCCCTGATTTTGCAGTGAGCAAACAAACGCGTCGAACGAGTCGCAGCAACAGTGTCCGACCAGCACGAAAGCGCGCCGCGCTCCTGCGTTCCTTGTTTCGCGGCGCGCCCTCGTGCTTTCGCGGATGAATAATAACGGCACACGCGCAGAGATCCGGGCGCGTTTCTACGTGGCTGCTACGCCTCCAGCCTCCGCAGTCCGCCTGCGTTCCTCGGCCAGACCGCTCCGGCATTCCGGCTCCGCCCCGCTCAAAACGACCCGGAACTCCGCGCGGGCCTGATGTTGAAAACGACCTCGCTCAAAAATCGGGGCACGCACCGAAAAACTCACCACTTGGAGATGGGAAAACTCTCTGCCCTCTGCCGCCCAAGACTACCACATCGATCAATGTAGTTCTCGGCTTCGACACGGCTCGCCTGCGCTCCACACCGCCTGCCTCCCGCACCTGGCTCCGGCAGGCTTTGACTCGATGTGAAATCGGGGCGGACGAGATCGGGCAGCACCGAGCAACCCGGCACGTCGCCGGACTCGGATTGACGCTCGACCTCGCTTACAACCATGAGCGATACCGCAACCAAGACACTTACTCCGAAGCAAGCCGACCGCGAACAAGCGATTGGCTATTTGAAGGAATCCCTGCGCCCGGGAGACACCGTTTACGTAATCCTGCGACACGTCAGCAAAAGCGGCATGAGCCGTCTAATTGACCTCTATCTAATAAAAAACGGCCGCCCATTCCGCATCACATGGACTGCCGCCAAGGCACTTGAACTTACCTACGACCGGAGACAGGAAAGCCTCCGTATAAACGGATGTGGGACAGATGTCGGATTCGAGGCCGTATACAACCTCGGATGGGCCGTCCTAAATGATCCCAACGCGTTCAAGCACCAATGGCTTTGACCTACAATCGGCAGCCCTTCATACGACACGGCGGACATCCAACACCGCCCTGTTTTTAATCAGGGCAAACCATGCGCGAACAATCACACCGATTCGCCACTTGTCCTGATTTTTCATTTTGCGAACACGCGCAAAAATCCAACAACTGATGAGATGATTTTTTGCAGTAAACTGCCGTATCTTTTGCAGGTCTATTTGCTCATCGCTTCGATGCGCCACGCCGCCGGCATTTTCTCCAACGCATAGCGAAACGCCGTGCGAGGCATGACGGCATGTTTTTCCATGAGGTATGCAAAGACCTCTTTGGCGTGCGCCCCACTCGCGGCTTTCAACAACCAGCCGTAACCCTTCTGCACGAGGTCGTCAGAATCGCCAAGCAGTCGGTTCGCAATGGCGAACACCGCTTCGAAAAACAGCCCCTTTCTTGCCGGTATGATTAACGAGACAGCCGCGCCACGCTTGAGCCAGCGATTGTCTGATCTTGTCCAGCGCAACAGCGACGCGAGCAATTCCGGATACATCTCAACCAGCGTCCCGACACTGTGATTGCAAAGTGTGTCACAGGAAGCCCAGTTATCGACGTAATCCGCCAGCCATTTTTCAAAACGCTCCAGATCGGCGGGAATGTAGTGCTTTCGCATCCCGTAAGCCCACTCGCAAGCCACAAAGGTTTCCTCAATGTAGCCCGATTCCCATAGATCATCGCAAAGCGCTAAAACCTCCTCTTTGCTTCGCGATTTCACTGACTCAAAAGATGTCCGCGCAATCTTGAGCACCATGGCGGTTTTAACCCCGTGGAGCTTGACGGCTTCATGCTGCTTGAAAAAGCGTTTGCCGCTCTCCCGTGTAGCGACATCGGCATTTTCTTTGAGGCGTGTGCGAAGTTGTTGGATGGGAGATTTCACAGAAGAATTCTTTAGCGCGGTGTAGTTAGCGATGCAGAGTGAGTCACCGGATAGCAATTTCGACAGTTGCAATTTAATGGTGTTTTGATGATCTACTTGCAATGAACAGCAGCGAAATGAACAAGCTAGATCCGCATCGCATCGTTTATCACCGTGGCAGCGTCATCTATGCGCGCTTGAAGGATGGGGGTGAAGAGGACTACCGGCATCCGTTGGATGTGCCCAATGGCCTTGAGTGCGGGTGCGTGTGTGATGAGTGCAATGAACTGCTTTTGGGGTGTGCGAATGATCCGGAGAAGAGAGACGCGGGAGTATACAAAAAAATCGCCTATTTTGCTCATCAATCTAACTCCGATTGCACGCCCAAGGGTGAACGTGGGTTGTTGGAGGCTTTCAGGTTGGTGATTGATGCCTCAAAAAAAATACTGCTGCCTGCGGCTTATCAGAGGTTGGATGACGGGCGGGTGCCGGATGTCCCGTATCGGATGGCGACTGTGGCCGATGTTCAATCGCTCTCGGTCGAGGCTAGGCAGCCGGGAGAGCCCTATGTGCTTTTGCTTGAGACTTCGATCGGGACGATTCGCTTGTTGGTTGTGGTCAATTATCCCCGTGTCTTGATTGCGAAGGCTTTGGAGCGGAAAACAGATTCGATTGTAACTGCAAATATGGTTCCTAGCGTTGGCGGGATCATCCAAATGGGGGACGTGCTTTCGGCGGTCAATGAGGCCAAGGGATTGCATTGGGAGTATTATCCCGAGATGGAGGATGAGAAGGCGGCACAGGCGGAAAAAATCCGTCTTTTGCGAGTAGCTAAGCAGGCGCATGGACACGAGACCAGCACGGCACCGACTCTTGGTGTGAGGATAGCGTATGGCGGGAGAGTGAAGAAGAAAAAGGTGGATATCAGCGATGAAGAGGCGGCAAGAAGGAGATGGGTGCGGCTACGCTGCGCCGCATGCAAGGCGGAGACTCGTTATGGGCCGTCGGCTGGCGATTTCTTATATTGCACGGAATGCGGCCGACACATCAATTTCTGGCCTGATGATTGAGGGTTGTTAGAGTGAGTTTATATTTTGGGTGTTGCCTTGGGTGTGCTGCGCAAAATTGTAGCGAACATGACCGCCACGATATAGCACATTTCAAAAATCAAATTTCGAGACTGCATGGAAAGGTCTGGGCTATCTGTGGTGAGATCAGGAATCTCAACGGACGGATCACGCCATTCTCGGCCGATTAATAAACAACCCGACCATGGCAGACATTCACCCCAATTAACTGTCATGCGCAGCAAATAACAAAGGCCTTTTCGAACAAGAATCCCACTCCATAGAAGAAACATGGTAGATCGAAGCCTCCGGCTGAGCCGAAACCCACTCTAATCGCCCGATTCCGATGGTAGCTTTTGTTTAGTAACCTTCAGAAACACCCCATTCTCAGCATCTGGGACAAAATCCCGAATCCACCCCTTCTCTTTGAACACACTAAGAATGCTACCGTTTACTTCCGTATTCGAAATTTTAGGACGACCGCCAGTTAACACCCGCCCAAGTTCCGACAACCCAAGCACCCTCAAACACTCCTGACACACGGTAGCATCAGTAATCAAACCGAGAGAATTAACAAACAACCATACCTTAACCTCAGGACTCAAAGTCTCCTCTTGAATCAACTCCATCAGAAGTGACAAAGGAAGCGCACATTTTTTATCAATTAACACAGCATGAGAAGACGTTAACACCTTGATAGCCTGAGCCTGAACATCAGGAGAAAAATGATCATATTCCTCGATAAGATAGTCGATGTCATACCTATCAAAACGATGGGAAAGGATATGCACCACAACGGCATCCGAACATTCCAATTCTTGAATAGAAATTTCGAATGATATTTTATCCAACAAACTAATCTTTTCCACATCGTCGAGAAGCGGACTATTCAAAATCTCATCGACCAAGTCCGCATCAAAGGTCACAGCAGGCAGCCCTAAGAAATCATCAAAATTGGTATGGATAAACTCCATCAATGCCGAGGCATAATTCTCCTTGATGGTTGAAAACGACTCCACCGACATCCCAATCGCTCCAATTTTGATAAGGATGAGAGCCTTCTCCACCTTAATATCCATAATTTCAAATTTATCATATATTCTATTTAAACCACTCAGTATTCTCTCATATTTAGCATTCTCAATATCTGAACATCTGACTATACTTCTAAAGAATGCCCCCTTCTTTTCATCATCCTCGAAAAGCGACCCATCCGAAAAACCCAACCCATCCTCCTCGCCACTGTTAATAAACGCAACAAGCACATTATCAATTGAACGATCTTTCGCTTCAAAATAAGAAAGAATATTCTCCGGACTACAAGCAACCCGCTTACGCTGCAAAAGATCGTCCCAAAGCCCCGCATCCTCAACGCCACTCAAATCGCCCAGAACCGTAGCTAAAAGTGACACATACCGCGACTTCACCTCTTTACTCACAGTTTTCTTATTCAAAACTTCCAAAACATACTCCTCAGCATCATCAATCCTCCCACCGCAATTTTCAAACACCAACCCCAAGAACTCATCCATGTGCCCAAGCACCCGCTTGCCCAAAGGCGAATCCCCATAAGCCATAACCAAGGAATAGCCCCGTGACCAAAGCACTTCTACCTCCGCTATACCGTAAAACACACTCAACATCACAACAACATTCCCTGCATTCAATACATACAAATCTCTCTCATAAATCAATTTCAACAACTCCTTGTCCGAAGGCTTAGGATCAATACGCTTCATTTCAACACCAAGTAGAGCCATCCCCTCAATCAGCTTCGCATAGTTTATAATCTTCCCGCACAGAAAATCTGGCGTATCCGCAATAAAATCACACAAACAATCCTCCCCATTAATCCTCTCAATGATATCGCCCGACGAAACACAAAGAGACACTTGCGCCCATAAAATACGATTCGCTGGATCAAACGCCGAATCTCCACAAGCGACGCCAAAGAACGCCGGCCAACACACATTCAATTCATTGATAAATTTCCACCCTACCTCGCCCAAATCCTCCTGCAACAAATAATCATTCACAAAAGTCACGCTTTTCACCTCCTCTAACTGATGCAGTAAAACCCGTGTAAAAGAATCCCGTTTCTTCCCTGTCCGAATAAGGAAATTCAACAATTGGAAATTCAAAACCTCTGGCTGTGTAAAGTCAGCCTGCGAAAGGCGCCCTATAACTTTATCGGGATCATCCAACCCATAACTCCAATCCCGCGCCCGCTTGTCCGCCACACTCCTCAAGAATGCTTTGTCATTCTTCGTAATGCTTTCTGGATAAAAATACGTCATGTAATCCGCGTAACTTTCATCAATATGCCCATTACGAAGCAGAAATTTCAGCAAATCAAAATAACTACTTCCCTTGATTTCCTCGAAATTTGCGACCCCCTGATTCCCATCCAAATGACAATTACCAAAGAAAATGGAGTCAATACTATCGCGTGAAAGTAAATCGCAGAGCTTTGAGTTATCCAATAATGCAATCTGCTTTTCCAACTTGGTGATTTTTTCGTTTAGTTTCTCTTTTTCAAATTTTGTTTTTGCTTCATAAAATGTCTTTGCATCATCCAACTTAGATTTAACTTCTTTAGGAAATTGGATGCGATATCCGTTATAATTAAAATACTCTGTATTTATGAGTGAATCGATTTCCGAGCCAGTGAGAAAAGCATTGCCTGCTTGCCCCAGCAATTCCTGAAGCCCAGCTAACTCTGTTAGAAGTCTGCTTTTCTTTTCGGCTATTATCTTGGATTTCGATTCAAATAATTCATAGACAAACCCACGATTCAATTGTAGTTCTGAAAAATCTCTTGGAAATATATTTTTGTATGTAATCAAAGCCAGCATCTTATCGCCATCCAGTAGTGTCTGTCAAGTTGCGCAGATTTACAAAAGCACATAGTCGGCGGAGGAAGGTTATATGTTGTTTTTGTTGGTTGGTTCTTTCGTGAGGGTTGAGAGCCGCGCGTAGGCCCGGCTTGGCGGCGCGGCAACTCTAAAGTTCACGCCGCTTGTTTTGACTCCATCGTGTTTGCGGCGGTGAGGTGGCTCATGTCCATGTAGCGTTTCTGGCCCCATTGGCTTCCGGCCACATGCCGCAATCGGGCTGCGACCAATATCATCGCAGAGTTGCCGTCGGGAAACGCTCCCACTGCCCGCGTTCGCCGTCGTATCTCCCGCATGAGCCGTTCCAGCGGATTGTTGGTCCGCAACGAGCGCCAATGCTGGCTGGGGAATGCATAATAATTGAGCGTCTCATCCATGCCCGTTTCCACCAGTTGCGCGGCGGCTCCCAGTTTCATCTCGCGCAGTTTTGCGCTTACTTGCGTTGCTTTCATCCGGGCCGATTCGCGGTCTTCACTGGCGTGGATGGCTTTGAGCATCGCCGAGACTTCCCGCACTTTGCCCGCGGGCACCAGGCTCCAGACGTTGCGGTAAAAATGCACCGCGCAGCGCTGGTGGCTGGCTTCGGGATAAAACTCCGCGAGGCTTTCCACCAGACCGAGGCACTTGTCCGAGATAAACAGCTTCACGGTTTTGAGCCCGCGTTCTTTGAGCCGGCGTAGGAAGTTTTGCCATGAGGCCTTGTCCTCCTTGGTGCCTTCCTCGACGGCGAGCACTTCGCGGTATCCTTCGGCATTCACACCGACCGCCACCGGATGCTCACGTTTTGACTTCGCCTCCCCAGCTGCGTTTCAGCCAGATGCCGTCGAGATAGACATAGACGTGTTCGCCTTCGATCGGACGCCCGCGCCATGCATCGATTTGCACCGCGACTTTCTGGTTGAGCTCGCTCAGCACCGACGGACTCACCCGGCTGCCCCACAACGCCTCGGTGATGTCTTCAACCCGTCGCACCGACACCCCGGCCAGATACATCTCCACCAGCGCTTCCTCCACGCTGCTTTCCCGCCGACGGTAACGCTCTATGATTGCCGTCTCAAACGGCAGTTTCCGCAGCTTGGGCATGCGCAGCGTCACTTCGCCCGCCTTGGTGTGATATTGCCGGTCATAATGGCCGGCGCGGGTTGTCACGCGCTTGTCCGTATGCTCGTAGCGTCCGGCCTTGCATAGCAACTCGGCTTCGGCATCAAGCATCGCATTGAGCGTTTGTTCCACCGTACTCACCACCACTTTGTCGAGGTGGCTTTTGACCATGCTCTCGTCCACCCGGATCACTCCGCCGGGCATGCTTTTTTCCTCGGCGACTGCTTGGCCGCCTTCATTTGTCGTTTCAGGATTTTGGTTCATCGGGGTTGGTCCCCTCGCTTCTACATCTTTAAAAAATCTGCGCAAGATTCAGGACGTTATCCGCCATCCAGATCAGGCGTGCTTAGCTTATGGTAATATAGTTGAAATTCATTAATAATATTCTTCATCACTCTCATTTCATCAACGTAAAGGGACAGCCCCTGAAGAAATCTTGCAGAGAATAATTTTTCGATGCCGCCAAGCCTGAAAAATTCTAAAAATTTGTCGTAAGCATTTGAGCCATCTATTACGGGAACAATCGGAATTATAAAGTCGAAGAACTTAGCCCGATCTTTTGTCGCGAAAATGTCATCTCTTATCAGATAAAAAAAGCGAAGCGGTTTACTGGGGCGATGCTGATTAACCAATGTATTGATTTCACGTAAGCGAGTGAATATCGCAGACGACTCGTGACGATCTAGGTCTTCAAAAACAATGACATCGGCATCAACATTCTCAAATAGGTAAAGAACCTCGTTTAGATACTTATCAAAAAAGGACTCATCGTTTTCTTTGCCAATTTCAAATTCATTTCCCTGCAAATTGATTTTTTTCAGCAAGCCTGTTGTTCTTTGCTTTTTCACAGCATAATAAATCCCACAAGCTAATAGAGCAACCTCGAGAATGAGCAGTAACAACCGTGTGGTATTAAGTGTTGTTCCGTGAAGAAATGTTGATAGCCATTGATATTCTAGCGCATTGGTTAAATTCTTCCATTCGGCGAAAAGAAATTGATAGAGTGTCAGTAGGACTATTAAGATAAGCCATGTGGTGTCGATTAGCGGTTGATGTTTTCTGAATCGTTTTTTTACACTGAATCCAGTTTGGGGAATGGCGTCCGGCGAAATTTGATGAATTAGCTGATTAAGAATCTTTGCTTCTAGCACCGATTCCGGAGTTTTTTCTACACTATCAAGCTCGTTTGCGTTGTGCGGTTTGAAATCAGCGAGCGAAACATGGAGAAACTTCTTGTTTGTGACTTTCTTTTTGCAACCCTCAAGGACGCTGCTTTTTCCAGCACCATAGGGACCGGAAAGCGCTACATTGCGAACATCGTTATTGCTAAATACATAGCCGAACGCTTCTTCATAAATTGATATATCAACATCTTTCGAGGGTGTTAGCTTGTGAAAGGATATATTCCTCTCTTCCGAAGATGTAGCGGGCTTCTCTGCTTGGTAAGGTCTCATGTCATTATGAATTGTTCAAATAATTCAACAGTCGTTTCGTTTTGGAATCCTAATTGTGCGCAACTTTTCGAAGTTGATGAGTCTGGAACAGAATTTCCTTTTCCCAAATAGCCGTGATGTTTTCGGGAACACCGGCATATTTTGCTGCTTCACGCCAGCCGCCGATTGTTGCAGCCTCGACTTGGTCGTAGATTGATTTTGCAGCGTGTCGGTCGATGCCGCCGAGTTCGGCGAGTTTCAGGATTTGCTCGAAGCGTGTTGGAATTTCTGCGCTGCCGAGCCATGTGAGGGCGATAAGCACGGTCGCCACGTTTGGGTTCATGTCGTAGGCGGGGGAGAGCGTCCAGATGCGGTCGGCTTCGTTGTAGAGGAAGGCGTGGTTGCGTCCGTGGTCGTCACGGTTGGTTGCGAGCAGATTGAAAACGGCTCGTCGGAAACATTCGCGCGCTTCTTCGGCTCCGCCCAAGGCGCGCGAGAGTCGGATGAAATCCTCGTAGTCGATTGCCCCGTCAGAGGCACGGCGATGCAGCATGCCGCTGAGAGTGTGGACGTGTCTGCGCGCCCAGATGCCATCGGCACGTTGATAACGGTCGAAGCGGGCGCAGGCAAAGTGCCGGCGTTCGCCATCGTGTACGAGGCATGCGCGCGGAACTCGGATGCCGGCCTTTTTTGCCATGAGCCAGAATGCAAACTCGACGCTTCCACCGCCTTCGTCATCGAAGGGCGATAGTTTCAGAACGCTTGGCACATGGCTGGGTGGTGTCGCTCCTCCGATGAGGATGTTTTTCAGTTCCAAGAACTCGCCGGATTCGGGGATGTGCGCGGACACTTTGGGGAACGCGCCGCCCAAACTGCCGCCACCGCGAGCGAGCGCGGCGTCAACTGCGCTTGACGTGAGGACAATCGGGGTAGCGGAGCGTTTGGCAAACTTGGCGGCATCGCGTGCGAGTTCGGCGAGATTTGCTGATACGGTTTCTGTGTCCGCGCCTTTTCCCAAGACAGGCTCGAATGTGATTGCGCCGGGGCCGCGTTCGCCGATAGCGGCGAGTTTTCCCATCACGGAATTCAAACCGGGCACTTCCAACTTCAACATGCGCTCACCCCATGAATCTGGTAGCGAGTCGGCGATAAGCCCTGGCAGGCCGCCTTCGAAAGGTGAGTCGCCCGGACGAAATACGCGCGGACCGCGCGCGAAGCTGTCGAGTGGCAGATTGAGCGGTGAGAGTTCGTGCCCCAGGGCCATGAACTCGCGTTCCAATTCGAGCGCGTAGAATGGGCCGTCGGGACGATATGCGAGCGTGCCCATCGGTAAGCCGAGGAAACGCAGGCGCAAAAGGTTGGGTTCGATTTCAGGCATGACGGTGATTCTTAGATTGTTTTCTTGCGGCGTGGCGCGCGCTGGCGAGCTCGCGTCGGCGCGGTGGCGAGAAATTCGTCGATGCTTTTGGGCGCTGGCTTCGGTTGTTGCAGTGCTTCGATAAACTTGTCGGCAAGCCCGAGTGCAACGAGCAGTTTGGCCAATCCGGAAAAGCCGATTCGTCCAGTGTTCTCGAAGCGCCGAAGTGTGGCAATTCCAACACCGCTTCGTTGTGCCAAATCGTCCTGCCGCCACGACAGAGCCATCCGGTGCGCGCGAATCAATTCACGTGTTTCACGGAGGATATCGGCTTCATTTTTAAGCGATAACATTTGAGCGTTTAAATCGATTATTTTATTTTAAGCAATCATTTTTAATATTTAAAATGGCTGCAACTTGCGTTCTTTGAGAGTTGAGAGATGCGGTTTTTCGAGCAAAAGCCACATGTTGAAAAACTGTTTTCGATGTCAGAAAATAATTCAATTTGTCCATTTTCGTCCAAAAACGTTGTGAGCTGAAAAAATTGGCTAAAATGCCCCACGGAGACTTGATTATTGAGCATTCGAGACCATTTGGGTGTTTCGTAAGACATCCGCACCCCTTGTTGTGATTGCTGTGCTGTTACAAAGCTAACCGTCAACTTGTTACACAGTTCCAATCAAAGGTTTTTGACGGAAAAACACATCATTTTTCCCGTCATGATTGGAAGCATTCAAGATGCGCTTGGGAACATGCGACGTATGCGAAATTCGACAAGCCGGAAGACCTGTATCCACGAAATCAGGACATTGCCGGGGGACTTGGCCGTGCCCGACGCGCCATTGTATCACGGCTGTGCAATGTGTTCTCGGCTTCGACAAGGCTCGCCTCCGCTCCACATTGACAGCCGTGCTTTTTGGCGACTATGGGGCCACGGTTGAAGAAAACCTCATGCGAGAGGCGATTTTGTTTACGTGCCTCAAGCATTCATGAGCTTTCGTCTCTTGAAGGGTGCTATCGTTGCGGGGTGGCTGCCAATCGTGCCGGTTCCTCAAGTATGTCCAGAATCGCGCGTGCACAAAACACGCGGTCCCGTTTGCTTTCTCCGACCTTCGCCAGCACGCCATCTGACTCAAGCAGGGCAATCGCACGCATGATGGTATTGTAGGCCACACCCAGACGGCGTTCAGTTTCACGCGGGGTCAGGAACGGGTTTGCGCCGATGAGATCGATGATTTGCAGCGGCACCTTGGAACCGCCACCCGCATAGGTGTCGCGCCAGTTGGTCAGTTGTTGGTTGATGCGTTCTGCCCGGCTCAGTGCATCTTCGGACTGGCGTGCTACGCCATTCAGAAAATACTCCAGCCAGCCTGTCCAATCGCCTTCCTCCGTAACGGCACGAAGACTTCCGTAATAGTCCGAGCGGGTGGCCTCGAAAAATGCCGACAGGTAGAGGAGCGGTTCCGGCAACACACCATGCGCATGGAGACATAGGGTGATAAGTAATCGCCCAACACGTCCATTGCCGTCCAGAAACGGATGGATGGCTTCAAACTGATAATGCATGAGCGCAGCATGCACCAACGGCGGAATGCTTTCATCATGCAGGAATTTCTCCAATCGCCCGAGATGTTCTCCGAGCGCATCGGGCGGAGGTGGCACATACGAGGCATCGGCTAGCGTGCATCCAGGACGTCCGATCCAATTTTGAGTGCGTCGAAATTCGCCGGGAGTCGCGTAATCCCCACGAACTCCTGCCATCAGTTTTTCGTGAAGCTCGCGAATCAATCGAAGCGAAAGTGGCAGCGTTTTCAGGCGCTTCATGCCAAATTCCAAAGCCGCCACGTAGTTGCCGACCTCACGCAAATCCTCGGGACTGCGTTCGGGCGTGGCGCCGGCTTCCGCTGCCAACAACTCGCCCAGTGTGGCCTGTGTCCCCTCAATCTTGCTGGAAAAGACCGCTTCACGGCGGACAAACGGACGGATCAGCACATGCGGGCTCGGAAGCCGCCGTCCTTCGCCAACAAGGCGTCCCAATAGTTGATCTGCTTGTGAAAGAATGCGCACCAGCCGGTTGTTCCAAGCAATCTCTGGCGGAAGCGCCGCAGGGTGATAGGCATTATAGCCTTCCAAGGTCTTGATCCAGCGTCCCACCGGTGAAGAGGCTGTTTTGCGTGTTTTCATGAATGGAAATAAGAAAGGGCATTATTTCCAAAAAGTCGATAAAAATGAAATAAAATGACATGCTATTTCCACAGCATGCCACATGGGTCGCGCTGAGAAACGCTTGTGTGATCAGATCGCCTTAATCCCAAGATCTATATGACGATTCCCTCAATGATTCAAAATCACTTCAGCTTCCTTCAGAATCTTCATTATTTCGTCGAACGATCTCGGTTCATTTAGGAACATTTGTTCCATTGCTGCGTAATCGGCGCGCAACGCATCCATGCGATGCGCGGGTGGAACAAGACGTAAACTGCCAGGAACAGCCGTCGCATAGCTCGCCCAGCTGGAAGAAAAGAACCGTGCTTTGTGCTCACGCACGCGCTGTAACAGATCAAGACGGAGATGCGCTTCCGTTGCTGGCTTGTGCACCCATAATGCTGCAAAATCAGCGTAATGGCGCGCCTGACGATCACGAATGGGCTTATCTTTGGGACGATGGAAGGATCAATACCCCGCAATTGCTGGTATTGGCGGAAATACAGTTCGCGTTCTTTTGCGGGCAAATTGGCAAAGGTGCTCATGTGCGTTCCTCCGTTGCGATTGCACGAAGATGCCGGTGCATCCACGTCGGCGCACTAGGCAGGTCAGCCAACAATCGTTTTTTATCTTCCGCCGAAAGGGTTTTACGAAGATGCGCTATGCGTTCCGGAGTGATATGTTCGTCTCCAAAATACCGGAGCGCCGAAAGCACAATCCCGCTAGTCCGACCAGCCCCGGCAACCTTACGAGGAGTAGTGGAACGCAGTTCGATGGTGAGCTTGCCGAGCTTCACCTTGCGTCCACGCCCATTCGTGAGAAACACCACCTTGGCAGGCACTTGCTCTGATAAACCGAGAAGATTGGCTGCATAGGCTCCCGATGGCAGGACTTTGGCGTGTTCGCTGGAAGCAAGTGCGCGCGCAACAACATCAATACTTGGGGCAACATTTCCCAAGACGGGGTGCGTTTCTGGGTAATGGTAAAGCCCTCTGGCAATCCGCTGAATTGTCCCTGCACTCATGATCCGGTGCAGTGCTTGGTCAACGGCATGGCGCCCTGCAATGTCCAAAAAATAGTTTGGCGTGAACACGCTACCCCTACCATATCCATAAATTCGGCTAGTTATTGATTTCTCGTAGCTTTTGACAGTTTCTTTCACAGTTTATGTCAGAAAAACAGGGTATTATTTCTGACAAAAAGAAAGCAAAAGCAATTCAATTCTAAAGTCACGCACATCGTGCAATAATCAGCCAGCCGCATCCTTCTCCACAGCCTTCACTGTCAACATCGGCTTCTTGCCGGCAGGCGGTTTCGCTGCTGGTGTCGGTTCCGGAATTTTCGCGACAAGTCCATCTCGTATCGTTTTCCACGTTTTCAGTTTCATTGCCAAAAGCTCGGCACGGATTTCGTCCAAACTAATGACAACAGGTGCAGGCTTCTCACTTTGCCCGCTGATGGCTTCGGGCAATTTGCCGCTAAGCGTCTTGCGGAACTCCTCGCGCCCCGGCTGGAAGTAGTGCGTCATCACAATCGAAGCTGTGCGATGTCCGGTGACTTTTTGCACAATCTCCAAGGGCACGCCGGCAGTCAGCGCGAGCGTCACCCAACTCACGCGAAACGAGTGAAAATCACGGACGGACGCTTTGCGCAGGCCCACTTTGCGTTTCTGGTTCACGCAGCCTTTTTCCGAGGTTCCATCGCCATCCTCGCCGGAAAATCCGACTTCGCGCAGCACCCGCCGCACGCGGTCCGTAATCAGGTCGGGGTTGTTCTGATACTTGTCCGCCTGCTCGGGGAAAACATAGGGCGATTTTTCGTTTTTCTCCTGTCTGTCTTTTTGCGCCTGCGTCAGGACCTCGTGGAGCTGTGCGAAAATCGGAATCTGCACCAGTTCTCCCGTCTTGGATGTTTTGACCATGATGAACCGCGCCTCCAAATCGACGGACTCCCATTGCAGCAGGCAGCAATCGCCCCGGCGCATCGCCGTGCACATGCCGGTGATGATGATGGGGTGGATGAACGGATCGGTTTTCGCCGCGTCGGCAATATCCGCCAGCTCCTCCGCGCTGAACGGTTTTCTGAAAACCGTGTCCTCCTCAAGTGTCGGCAACCCCGCGAAAGGATTCTCCGCCATGCCCGCGTCTTTCTGCAAAGCACCGAAGCTGGAGCGCAAAAAAATGAGAATGTTATTGTAGGTTTTCGGAGCAATGCCGCGCTTCTGTTCGTCGGAAAAAAACGTCCGGGCCATATTACTGTGCACATCGTCCATCTCGCGAGCAGAGGGGTAATTGCTTTTGAGATAAGCGACAAACCGCGTCATCCAACTTTTCGCTTGGTCGACATACCGCGAACTCGGCTGACGTCGACGAGGAAGGGCCAACCAGCGCGCAAAAGCATCTGCCAGCGCAATCGACTGAATACGCTCCCCCGTGCGAATCTCGTGGACGGTCTGGATGAGCTCTTCCGCCGTGGTGCGGCGCTTCAATTCGAGCTGCCATTTCTCCAATTCCGCCTGCGCTTTCGCACGCGAGCGCTCAAATGTCATATCACCTTGCAACGAAAGCTTTTTCGGACGATTTCCGGCAATTTTCACACTGAGATTTTTGCAGAGCGCCTTGCCATTCACACTCGCGCGTCCATACCACCACCCGCTGTCTTTGCGTAATTCTAATGGCATAATAATTAATTGGTTAATGGTTGCAACTTTCAGAAACACAGGGTGACACCCAGCAACAAAAAGGCAAGTAAAAACCAAAGAAAGCACCAAAGAAATACATAAAAATTACATAACTATTTATAAATCAACATAATTTTGTCAGGCTCATAACCTGAAGGTTGTTGGTTCAAATCCAACCCCTGCACCCATTTTGAAACCCCCGGAAACTGCTCCCGGGGGTTTTGCCGAGTGGGTCCTGAGATTTCAAGGTCAAGGCCACCGGGCAGACCCGCACCTTCAAACTCCACATCGGCCCCGGCGATGCGGGCGACCCCGCCCTCACCCTCGCGCGCTGCCCAGCGAAGGCTGACACGAGGGGCTTCGGGCCCTCCTTGGTGTGCAGCCGCGCCTCGCCCGGCGTCATTTATATCTTTATAAACTCCAATTGCATGAACATTCCCAGAATGTCTTCCGAAAACCATGCCTCGGCTATCCTGCCGTTCGCAATGCGATAAATGCCCATGCCAATCCATTTGGCGTATTTACCGGTGGCCTTATGCCCCATGAAATCCCCCGTATTAATTCCTGAATTAGTAAAATACAGCACCACTTTATCGTTTTGCGCTATCACATCAATGATATCAAGGTGCATATCTGTAAAGGCACCGCCAACGGATGCCTGCAGCATCTTCTTATAGGTATCGCGTCCTGTCACATCGGGCGCGCCGGCGCTATGCCATTGCATATCCGGGGCCCATAATTCATCCACGGCACTGATGTCGCCTCTGTTGATCACTTGGTCGACAAAGCGCTTTACAAGCGCAACATTTTCCGGGGTGGGATCGGTTGCTTTGCTTGTTTTTTCGAGACACCCGCCAAGTGCCAGAAACAAAATTAAAAGAGACGCTGCTATGGAATATCTTGATTCGATCATATTTCCGACGTCCATAGTTGGGCCACGCGCAGGCCGCGAGGTTAACCGGCGTTCATCCGCGTTGTCAGGTGCGCCACCGAAGGAACGGGGTGTTGCGTTTTCATGATGTCGTGTTGATCGGAACGGTTGTTTTTCATCATTTTGCGGTCGCACCCGCCGTTTTCCCCGCGGATTCCGGCACGCCGTTTTTCTTGTTCTGGAGACGTCGCTGGAAACCGGGATAATAAATGTTCTCCGCCATCGCCCGCACCTAGCCCTGCCGGAAGGCATGCAACATAGGCTGCCCCTTGTGATGCAGTTTCAGCTTCGCCATGATCGCTTTGCCGTGCTGGTTCACCGTGCCCGGAGCGATGCCCGGTCGCGCCAAGCCCTGCATGAATACCACACGGCGGCCCTGGCCGCCTTCGACGACTGGATCAAGCCCGGCACCCGGGCCTTCGTGGTGCGCTTCCCCGCATCCCAGAGCATCCGGACCGCAGAGCGCGGCGGATAATGCGGTGCCGAACAGCCGGTGGTCCCATCCAGGAGAATTCCCCCATTGCAACCGCCATCGCAGCGCTGGCATGGGGCGAATCCCTGCTGCCGTCAACAGTGAGTCCCCCGGTGGCAGATGCAGCGATTGTGAATTATGGTGCGCGGCAATTCACCCAAAATAATCATGAATACGACAATCGTGACCGCGCCGAGCGCGCATGTGTATCCGGAAATAACTACATCACCGACATGGAGGGCGCGACTATCCTGGGGGTCAATTTTCGGGGGCTGTTTCACCGCACTGGCGTTGCATATTGTTCTCGGAATGCTCGGCATGAGCACAGGTATCGCCATCGCCAATCCCAAGCCCGGTCAGGGCGATTTGTCCGACATTTCGCTTGCGTTGGGGTTGGGGTGGTCGGTGGCGGCGCTGATTTCACTTTGGGCTGGAGGATGGATTGCGGGCCGGACGGCGCCGCGCGGCATTGGCAACAGCGGGGGAATCCACGGCTTGCTGGTCTGGTGCGTGGCCACCGTGGTGTCGGTGATTTTCGCCACGGGCGGCGGCGGCATGATGATCGGCGGCGCGATGCGTGCCGCGAGCGGCGGGATGGCGCGCGCTGTCGATGCGGTCGCGGCACAGGCAGGGCCGGCGGTGCGCGGCGGGGATTTTACGACGCCGGGCGGCTTGGTGAACGGATTTATCGAGGAAGCGGCGCGGCAGCCGGACGGCCGGGAGATTTCGCCGGGGGATTTGGCGCGGGCGCGGCGCGAAACGGGTGCGGCGCTCACTCGGTTTTTCACGCAAGAGGATGCATCGGCGCGCGATGCGCTTGTGTCTGCCGTCACGAGCTACAGCGGCAAATCGCGCGAGGAGGCGACCGCCGTGGTCCGGTCGTGGGAGGATGCCTATAATCGGGCGGTTGACGATGCGAAGGCCGCGGCGGCGCTTGGAGCGAAAAAAGCCGCCGTGGCTGCGATGTGGGCGTTTCTCGCTTTTTGCGTGGGCGCGTTTTTCGCCGCGTGGGGCGGGCGTTGCGGCGGCTTTCGCCATGCGAATCTCGAAGACGGGCCGGACGGGCGTCCGCCTGCGTCGCGGGCGGACGGCGTGCTCGGTGTCACTCCGGACATCTGAGGAGCCGCCCCGGGCACATTATAAACCGATGCAACACATCACCACTCAAGAAGGAGGATATTAATCATGCTATATTATGCCGTTATATTTCTGGTCATCGCGCTGATCGCGGCGGCGCTGGGTTTTCAAGGTGTCGCGGGCGTCGCCTATGGCGTGGCGAGGATTTTATTTTTTGTTTTTATAGTGTTGTTTATCATCGCGCTGATTGCCGGCGCATTCAGCACCGTGTGAGCGCGCGGCGCGCCATGGGGGCGGTCCCCCATCCGGCGAGCAGCATTGCGCCCCATTTCGACGCGACGCCGGACGGCTTATTGTCCTTCTGTGCAAACGATACCGCGGCATGCCGCCGCGAACGTTTAATATTCAAAACAGGAGACTGATCCCGTGAATACTCAGCAACTAAATATGAAAGGGAACTGGAACGTGGCCAAAGGCAAACTCAAGCAGGCTTACGCCTCGCTGACTGACGACGACCTGAAATATGTCGACGGACAGGAAGATGAACTTATCGGCCGCATCCAGAAACGGACAGGCGCCGAGCGGGACGAAATAGTAAGCGTCCTGCGCGACTGCGGCTGCTAGTGCCCGGTCATGACTAAAATGTCGCAAAGAAAAACTCCCAACGGGGTTTAGCCCTCCAGCCCAAGGGAGCCCGAGCAACGCGAGGGCTGCCTTGGGCTGGAGGATTTTGAATACGCACTCCCGACGGGATTGTGGCTTGATAATCGGCCCCCCAGGCAGGCTCCTGCGTCGTTAACCCGGGGCTGGAAAATTTGGCCTGAAGGGAACAATCTTCCGGGACGGTCGGCGGCGGTTATTTTTGTCACTTTCTTTGGCTTGCTGACGCTACCGCTTGCCCGTGGATTTTCTTTGTTTGCGGCCGGAGCCGCTTTTCTTGCCTCCGCCACTGAGTTTATTCACCGTGGCCCAAGCGCGCCGCTTGGCCTCCTTTTTCCTGACACCGCGTTCCTCGTATCCTTTTTCGATATGTTTGGCTTGGCGTATCTGTTTGCCTGTGTAAGCCGATTTGTCTCCTTGTGGCATAAGGTTCCTTTCTGTTTATCGTTTTCCACTCCATAGGATGGTTTTTGTTTTCGTGCGCTGAAAACGCGCTTGTATATTAAACCAAGGCGCGTCGCGGTGCAATGGATAAAATAATACCCTGGCGCGGCGGGCATGCGTTAAACGGCATTGCAGCTCGTGACCCATTGTATGGCATAACGGATGAGGTCCGCGCCCCGCTTTAGCCCGAGTTTGATTTTCATGTGTTCGCGGTGGGAGTCGATTGTCTTGATGCTCAGGTTGAGTTTGGCGGCGATGTCGCGGGTGCCATATCCGGTGCCTATCAGACAAAACACTTCGAGTTCGCGGTCGCTCAACGAGTGAATTGAAAAAGAGGCGCTGGACCTCCCGTTTATCATCAGGCCGCCAAGGATGCGCTCCTTCATCTTGTCGCTGACATAGAGTTCGCCTCGCAGAACCTTGCGCACCGCGACGGCGATTTTTTCAGCGGCCTCCGCCTTCATGACATATCCGTGGGCGCCGGCGCGCACGCACCGCTCGGCATACAACTCCTCGTCGTGCATCGATATGATCAGCACGCGCATGCGGGGAATCATGGTGTGAAGGTTTTTGGTCAGTTCGATGCCGTTCGGCGCCTTCAGCGAGATGTCGACCAAGGCGAGATCGGGCACGGTCTTTAGCATGGCGGCAAGCGCGGCGGGCGCCGAATCAGCTTCGCCGCATATTTCGAGTGACGGGTCGCCGCTCAACATGGCGATGATGCCTTTGCGTGTGACGGGGTGGTCGTCCACGATGAAAATGCGATGTTTTGGGCATGTCGACAATGGCGCTGCTTTCGCCGGCGCGAGGGCGGTATCGTTTTCATTTTTTATCGCGGTCATAATATATGCATAGTTTTGCGCTGTGGTGCGGAATGATTTGAAACGCTTTCAACGCTGGCACCGCATAATCGTAAATATCCATAACCTTTCCCATGACGGCACATGCAGACACTGTGCCCGCCAGGCATCCCAAAGCCTCGCCTGCCAACGGGTGCAAAGTATCTGGACCAACAGATATCGAGTCTTCGGAGCATCACAACCGGAAGCGATAATTCGCAATAATTTGACAAACCAAACAAAAGGCCCGGGCGCATTGCGCAACAAGAACCAAACGTTACTTTGCGACATGAGACGACTCTGGCGCCACCACGGGCTTGGCTGTGTCATCGGTGTGCTTTTTCTTGTGACGTTCGGCTTTGGCCAGATTTTATCAGGGTGGCGTTCGTATAATGAGCGCCGTTCCGAGAATTCCGAAGCCCCTGTCACTTTGCGGCAATATATGCGGAGTGCCCATTTTGTGGAGGCGACGGCTGAAAATTGGGAGAGCGAGTTTTTCCAGATGTTTGTATACGTATATATCACCTCATTTCTTTTCCAGCGCGGGTCGGCGGAGTCCAACGATCCGGACAAACCACGCCCGAAGCGGGCAGTGACTGCGCAATCGCCCTGGCCGGTGCGGCGCGGCGGGCTGTGGCGGGCGCTTTACGGCCGTTCGCTATCGCTCGCGTTTGCGCTGCTGTTTTTCGCGAGCTTCGCGGCGCATTGCCTGAGCAGCGCGCAGCTCGAAAACGAAGAGCGCGCGCGGCATGGGCTGGGGGCGCTGGGCGTTTTCGAGTACATCGCGGGCGCGCAATTTTGGTTCGAATCGTTTCAGAACTGGCAGAGCGAATTTCTCGCGATAGGCGCGATGGTGTGGTTGAGCATATTTCTGCGGGAAAAAAATTCGCCGGAGTCGAAGGATTTGGAGGCGCCGCATCGCGAAACCGGAAAATAGATTCCGGTCGTGGCGCCGCGCATTATCGGGATTCGGATGAAGGGGCTTCGACAGACGAGGCGGCCAGCGGTTCCAGCGATTCTTCCGCAGGCCCGGCCAGCACTTCGCCTGTGGCGCGAAATCTCGAACCGAGGCAGGGACAATCCCATGTCTTTTCCGCCTCGTTCCATCTCACCGTGCAGCCCATGTGCGGACACACCGCGGAACAGACGGTCAGCGTTCCGTCCTGCGCGCGATATGCCGCGACGCGCCTCCGTCCCATCTGGAAAACACGCCCGTTCTCGCGCGGAAGCGAATTGAACGATCCCTGGTCGCCCTTGGAAAACCAATCGTGGATCAGATGCAGCGGATAGTCTTTGTTCTCGGAAAAATAGGTCCACGCGTCGCCAATCAATTTTTTGCGGTGAATGTCGAACAGCTTGCTCCACCGGTTTTCGCGTCCCTGCGCGGCATCGAGCGCCATCGTGGCGGCGAGCGTTCCGAAAGTCATGCCGTTGCCGCCGAAGCCAGTGGCGACAAATTGTTCTTTGTCCACCGGGCCGATGTAGGGCAGTCCGTCGATTGTCTCGACCACTTGTCCGGACCACCGGTGCGTGATTTCGCCAGCCGGCATCAGCGAAGACAAGCGGCGTTCCAATGCGTGATAACGCGCCTCCGTGCTCGAAACCTGTCCTGTTTTATGATCTTGCCCGCCGTAGATTGCGCAGGCCGTTTGCGGGTCGCCGGCGTCGTCGATGCGCAAATAGCCGTAAGGATCGTCGGTGTCCCAAAAGATTCCGTCCGGAATATTTTCGCGGCGAAATCGCCCGCGGATGGCGTAACTCGTGTAATGGCTCAGCTTGCTCTGAAACAGCAACGCGCCCGCCCCGCTTGCCGATCCGCGCAGCGGCGTATGCGTGGCGATTACCAGAAAACGCCCCCGCACGGTGAAGTCGCCCGCGGTCACGGTGAGCGGATCGGTCGAAACCGTGTCCGCATTTGTGTTTTCGAAAATGCAACTGCCATCGCCCCGAATCTTCGAGAGCAACGCTGCCAGATATTTGCGCGGATGAAATTTCGCCTGCCCCGAAAAGCGAATGCCTGGCGTCGCGAAAAGGGGAACGCGCCCGACGGATTCGACGGGGATGCCGAGCTGTTTTGCGGCCTCCGCTTCGAGTTGCAACTCCGAGACGGCCCCGGCGAGCGCTCCATCGTCACTGCGAGCGGGCGCGTGCAGATAACCGTTTTGCAGACTGAAATCGCATTTGATGTTTTCCCTTGCAACGACGTCCGCGATCAACGCCACGGCGCTCATGCCCGCATCCCAAACGGTGCGCGCTGCGGCTTCGCCGAAATCGGAGATGAGAGTGTGAAGACGCATGTCGGTGACGGCCGTCAGATGCGCGCTTGTGTGGCCCGTGTCGCCTTCCGCGCATCGCCCGCGCTCCAAGAGCGCCACGCTCATCCCGGCGCGCTTGAACAGATAGGCGGCGGTGATTCCCGTCAAACCGCCTCCAATGACAATCGCATCGACCGACACGTCCCGCACGAGCGGCGGAAACCCGGGCAGCGGCACCGATGCGAACCAATAAGGAGTCGTGTCCATCGACAGATAGTCCGCGCGACTCACGTTTCTCGCAATCGGTGCAAACCGCCATTCCGGCATGGATGAATTCCCCTAATTCGATATTCGGCCGCGCTGGTGGCGAAGCAAATTTGCCCTCGCCCGAAAAGCCGTAAATTCCCCCTGTTGCGCCGCGGCAAAGTGGCTGCCTTGTCGCCGTGAATCCCCGGTAACCATCAACTTCTCCTTCCCCTGCGCGCGATCTGGCAAGGTTCCATCAGCGTCGGCCTCGTCAGCATCCCGGTCGGCAGTCATGGGCGAAAAACAACCGGCCCCGTGCAGCCGTGGGAAAATTCCCTGAGAACACGAACAGGGTATCGCCCCATTTCAACAACGCCGGGTCTGGGTGACATTGCCCCCGCGATCTCGGGCGCCAAACGCCGGAGGACGCTCATCCAAGAAAATAAAAGAAGAAACTCACTAAAATACTCACAATCCAACCTGGAGACGCCCATGACAACGACGGACACATTACACGACCTCTATATCGAACAGCTTCGCGATCTCTATAACGCCGAAAACCAACTTCTGAAAGCATTGCCCGAAATGGCGAAGGCCGCCTATGATCCCTCGCTCAAGGAGGGGATTACCACCCACCTCGAACAGACCAAAGAGCACGTGCGGCGCCTCGAAAACATTTTCGAGAATCACGACGAATCGCCGAAAGGCAAAACCTGCAAGGCGATGGAAGGCCTCATCGCTGAGGGCAGGGAAAATATCTCGGAACACGAAGACCTCGCCGTGCGCGATGCCGGCCTCATCGCCGATGCCCAGCGCATCGAGCACTATGAAATCGCCGGCTACGGTTGCGTGCGCACATTCGCCGGCATCCTGGGCCACGACCGCGACATGGTCGTCTTGCAACAAACCCTCGATGAAGAGGGCGAAACCGACAAGGAACTCACCGCCATCGCCGGCCGCCTCAATTTCGTGGCGCAGGAAGGCGGCGAGGACGACAAATAACATTCCCCAAGTGCACCGGCGCATTCGCCGAACCCACGCCCAGGCACGAAGAGACGACGTGCGGGGAAACACCGGCAATGCGCGCGAAGCGCAACGACAACGGCATAATATGAGCACCATCGAACGGACTGACTCCGGGCCAGCCGCGCCCGGGAATAATCGGAAACTCAGATTTGCCGTTGTCGGCTTGGGCCACATCGCCCAAAATGCCGTGCTGCCCGCCTTCAAGCGCACGAGCAACGCCGAGGTCGCAGCCCTTGTTTCCAGCGACCCGGAAAAGCTCCGCGTGCTTTCGCGCGAATACGGAGCCGAAAAAACGTATCCCTATAAAAAATACGGCGAGTGCCTCGCGGACCGCGCCATCGATGCTGTCTTCATTGCCCTTCCCAACGACCAACACCACGAATACAGCATCCGCGCGGCAAAGGCCGGCAAGCACATCCTCTGTGAAAAACCCCTCGCGGACACGGAGCGAAACGCCCAGCGCATCGTGCGCGCCGCGGCCGCCGCCGGCGTGACCTTGATGACTGCTTACAGGCTGCATTTCGAACCGGCGACGCTCGATACGGTGCGACGGGTTCGTTCGGGTGAAATCGGCGATCCACGCCTGTTTACCGCGAGTTTCAGCTTTCAGTTGACCGACGCGCAAAACATCCGCTTGAGCGACAGGCACGGCGGCGGTCCGTTGCTCGACATCGGCATCTACTGCCTGAACGCGGCGCGCAGCGTCATGGGCGCCGAGCCCGTCGAGGTTGCCGCGTTTCTGGACAGCAGTGGGGACAAGCGTTTTCGCGAGGTGGAGGAGTCCGCCGTCGTGATCCTGCGTTTTCCGCGCGGGCGGCTCGCGGCGTTTGCCGTGAGTTTCGGCTCGTCCGACACGGGGCGTTTCCAAATCGTCGGCACAAAAGGCAACATCGTGCTCGATCCGGCGTTTGAATACAGCGGAGGCCTGCGCCAGACAGCGACCATTGAGGACAAGTCGAAGTCCAAGACTTTTCCGCATGTGGACCAATTTGCCGGGGAGATCGAAGCCTTTGTGGAATGCGTGACCAAAAATCGAAAGCCCGAAGCCTCCGGAGAGGAGGGCGTGGCCGACATGCGCGTGCTCGATGCGATTCAAAAATCCGGGCGCACGGGACGCGCCGTGAAAATCACCCCCGTGCGCGGCGCCGCTCGCGCGCCCGACCGGAAATACGAACGGCGCAAAAAGCCGGGCAAAAAACCGAAGACCGTATCCGTCCATTCGCCGCATGATTAAGGGCGTGTTTTTGGGAGCGCTGTTTGAAATAATGAAATCCTCAAAGAGAGCGCCGCAGGGAAGGGGGCTGCCTCCCGCTGCCCGCCGCGCAACGCGCGGGCCGCTTCTGCCTTTGGGTGTGCAAAAGATCTCATACCATTTCGTGCGCCTCTCCGCAAAAAGGCGAATCGCGTTGCGATGCGGCTGGCGGCCGGCGGCGCGCCGGTGCATGACGTTCTCGGTGGACTGAAGCCCGGCGATGGCGTATATTGCGAAGGACTTCTTTCATTCGCGCCTCTCGTGGTCGAAATTTCTTTATGAACAAACCGATTCCCAAAAATACGATCTGCCTTTGGTTCAATAAAGACGCTCTGGACGCGGCGCGTTTTTATGCAGCGACATTCCCCGATAGCAAAGTGACCGCGGCACACCACGCGCCGGGCGACTACCCGTCGGGTCAAGCGGGCGATATCCTTACGGTGGAATTCACCGTCCTCGGCATTCCCTGCCTCGGCCTGAACGGCGGGCCGGATTTCACGCACAGCGAGGCCTTTTCCTTTCAGGTCGCGACCGACACACAGGAGGAAACCGACCGCTATTGGAATGCGAT
The DNA here is from genome assembly GCF_038725785.1 of Termitidicoccus mucosus. Lineage (GTDB taxonomy): Bacteria > Verrucomicrobiota > Verrucomicrobiia > Opitutales > Opitutaceae > Termitidicoccus > Termitidicoccus mucosus. The sequence continues at coordinate 4,700,700 of NZ_CP109796.1, read as the reverse complement.
CGTCGGTAACGGCGGCCAGGAAAGCGACTGCGGCTGGTGCAAAGATCGCTGGGGGATTTCCTGGCAGATCACTCCCCGCGTCCTCACCAGCGCGGTAGCCGCGGGCGGCGCGGAGGGCAGGCGCGCCTTCGAAGCGATGATGGAAATGAAGAAAATCGATATCGCGAAAATCGAGGCAGCGCGTCGCGGGTAAACCCGGTTCTCCCCTGATCGAGCGCGGGTATCAAGGAGGAGGCCAAAATGCACCACTCTGGCGCGCTGTAAAATCGCTGGGCCATCCAGTCGCCTGAGAAGTAATCCGCATCCGTTGGCACCCTAGGACCGGATGCCGCCACCGAGCGGGCGGACGTGGGGGTTTGATTCGGCGGTGGCGGTCGGCAATAGTGCGGACGACGGGGCACCGGGGTGCTCAGCGCGCCCCCAGCAGTTCCTTCGCGTAGTCGAGATTCTGCCGCACCGTCGCGTCGCCGGGACGTCGGCGCAGCACTTCCTCGTAGGTCTCCACCGCCTCGCGCACGCGCCCGGTCACGAGCTGGCAGTTGCCGAGATTGTTGAGCGCCTGCACATGCGCGGGATCGAGCTGGATCGCCTTGCGGTAGGCGTCCATCGCATCGGCAAACCGTTCCTGTTTCGCGAATCCGTTGCCCAGCGCATACCATGCCTCGGCGAGTTTCGGATCGAGCCGAAGCGCCTCGCGATAGCACGACTCGGCTCCCGCATCGCCTCGCCGCGCGAGGCAGTTGCCCAGCGCGAGGTGGGCCGCCGCCATGCCCGGCTTGAGCCGCACGGCGGCGCGAAACTCCGCCTCGGCCTCGCGGCGCGCGCCGCTTTTTTCCAACACCAAACCCATCTGATAATGCGCCTCCGCCAGCCCCGGTTCCGCCGCCAGCGCCTCGCGCAGCAACGCCGCGCCCTCCGCCTCGCGTCCGTCGGCAACGAGCAATGCCGCCAGGTTCACCCGCGCATCCTGCGCCGCCGGGTCGCCGGCCAGAGCCGAGCGGTAGTGCTCCATCGCCTCCGCCGTCCGGCCCGAGTCGGCGAGCAGCTTGCCGAGATTCACGCACGCGTCCGTGTTGCCGGGCTCGGCCGCCAGCGCCGCGCGGAAATGATGCTCGGCCTGCCGGACCGCCTCGGCGCGCAGAGCGGCGGCGTCCGGCGGCGTCCCGTTTCCCCTCTCTGCCGCGACGGCATCGAGCGCGGCACGCGGATCAAGCATCAACGCCACGCCAAGGTTGAAATGGGCAAACGCATGATTCGGCCGCAACGCGATCGCCCGGCGAAACTGCTCCGCCGCCTCCGCCGTCCGCCCTTCCGCCGAGAGCGCCGCCCCGAGGTTGTTGCGCGCGCGCGGATTGTCCGGACGTTTTTCCACCGTGTCCGACCAAAGCGACACCGCCGTGCGATACACCGCGTTTCGCGCCACCGTCACCGCGCCCAACGCCGCTGCCGCGCACACCAGCGCCGCCCAGAGCAAAGGCCGAAAGGCTGAGGGACTGAAGGGCTGAAAAGCCTTGGGAATCGCATTGTTGCCGCCGCCGCGTTGCGCCCCCATGCCGCAAACCCACGCCAGTACCCGCCATGCTCCCGCGCACGCCAGCGCCACCACCGCAGCCAGCGCCAGATACATGCGATGCTCCGCCACGGTCTGCGTCGACACCGGCACGAAACTCGAGCTCGGCGCGAGCATCAGGAAAAACCACGCGCCCAGAAATCCCGCCGCGTGATTCCGCCACAACGCCCGCAGCGTCCCCGCCGCCAGCGCACACAACAACAGCGCCTGCCACCACACCGCGCCCGGCCCCGCCGCGACCGGCGTGCCATGATCGAACACCAGCGACGCCGGCCAGCAAGCCAGCCCCAGATAACGCACAATCGCCCCGCACTGCGTGAGCAAATAGCCCCATGCGCCGATCTCCGAGCCGAGCCCCGCCGAACCGCCGCGACCGGTGTTGGACAACACCAGCGCGCCCAGCAGCAGCCATGTCGCCGCCAGCCCGCCATAAAGCCGCCAGCGCCGCCGCCAGGCCTCGCGAAACGATCCCGCAAAAAACGCCCGGTCCAGCAACAGCGCGACCAACGGCGCCGTGACCACCGTCTCTTTCGTCCCCATGCCCAGCGCGCACGCCGTCACCGCCAGCGCGCCCCACCAGCGCGCCCCGCGCGCCGCCGCACGGTCCGCCAGCCCATGGGTCTGCGTGGCATGGGCGACTCGCCCATGCTGACGACGCTCCGCGTCGCAATCCCACGGGCGGGTCGCCCGTGCCACCCGATCTGCCGAATCCCCCGTCTCCGCCGCCCGGATGAAGCAATACAACGTGAGCAAATAAAACAACCCCGCCAGCGACTCCGCCCGCTGCGCCACATAGGTGACCGCCGCGGTCTGCAATGGATGCAGCGCCCACAGCAACGCCATCGCAAACGCCAGCCCAGCCGCGCCGGCTTCGGAAAGCCGTTCACCGTAGGACGCGCACCAGCCCCGTAGCGCAGGCATCCTGCCTGCCGTCGAAAATTCTTGGCGCGAAGCGCCGCTGATCTTTTTCCAAAAAACAAATGCCGCGCTTCGCGCGATCGCCCTCGGACGGCAGGCAGGGATGCCTGCGCTACGGCCCGGCTCCTCCGCGCTGTCGCGCTCCGCCCTCGCGGCAGGCGTGCCGCTTCGTTCGGAACCGCACTGCGACAACACCCGCCGCGCCACGCCAAACAAAACCAGCGCCGCCGCCGCGTGGATGAGCATGTTGCCCAGATGATATCCCCGCACATCCAGTCCGCCCAACGCATAATTCACCGCGAAGGAAAGATTCAACACCGGCCGGCCGCTCACGGTCTCGCCCATCTCTGCCGGTGGATTCAGCCAGCGCAGCGACCAAAAATCACGGATGCTCGCATTGGTGACGATCGATTCCCCGTCATCCAGCACAAACGGCGCGCGCAGCGTGTTTGCCCAAGCCACGCAAACCGCAATCACCAAAACCACGACTAAAAATCCATGCCATCGCCCATGCCCGTGATCGTTCCTCCCCGGTGATGCATCCGGTGCAACCAGTCCGGGCGCCGCATCCGCGTCTGTCCTCTTCCGCTTCCGGCCTGCGCGTTGTTTGCTCATGTCGTCCTTTTGGAAATAAGACCAAGAGTCCCTTTGATTTTAGACCAATATCAATTCCGAACGAAATTTATATTTGGTAGGGCGAGGCGTCCTCGCCGAGCCGCGGCTCGGCCGGAGGTTTCGCCCTGCCTTGATGAGTCTATAAAGGGTTCGGAGATGGTATAAATGCAAAGTCACGCTGGTAGGATAGCTCTCCCCCAATGTTTGCGATGCCGGCTGGCAATGCAATCCGACAAAAAGCCCCCTCCCGATGGAGGGGGCTTTGCTTGATAACCCCTGATCTGACAATAACCTCACGTAACAGAATCAGAAATCAAACGTAGCCGTCAGGATGAACTGGCGGGAATCCACAATACGGTAGGCATAGGGCTTGCCATCGAAAGCCACACGGATGGGCTTCAGCTCACCATCTTGGAAGACATCCGCCACGTTGAGTTGTATCTTCATGCGCACCTTGTCGTTGAAGATCTTACGGGTGTAGGCGATCCAGAGATCGGTGTACCACATTGCATCATCATAGATGGGGTCACTGACATCTGATATGTCCAGAAGCGTCCCGTTTGCTCCCGATGCCTTGCCACGATAACCAATTATGGCTTTGCTCGCATAGCGTTGCGCACCGCCGACTGACCAGCCCTTCAACGCACCACGGTCAAACATGTAATTGGTAAGCACGCTGAAGTTATACTTGCGCTGCCCCGCGACCTGCTGGCCCTGAAGATCACGCTCAAGGGCATAATAGGGATAATACAAGGCATTCCAGTAACCTTCCACCGTTGTCGATCCATCTTGAGCAGTCGAGTTCACGGGAGTTGAGGTTGCCCCGGAAGCGACCTCGTAATTGGTGCTATGCCAGAAGTCCACAATGTTGCCTTTCCTTTCAGTATTATACAACGTATAATTATCGATGCCGCCAAGCGATTGCAATGTGGCCGTTCCCACGGCATTCAAATAGTCCTCTGCCTTGGCATTTTGCCATACCGGCTCGCGCATAGCAATCCATGCGTCAACCTCCTTGAGAACATTGTTGTTTTTAGTTTCGACCTTGGCGCCGGTCACCTTGATGGTCCAGTTTGGCAATGGATTATAACTAATGGCTAATTCAACACCCTTTGCCTTTGTCGATTTGGTTGAACCCAGAGTGCCGCCCAAATGATCATAATAATTATAATCATTGTTAAGACCCCATTTTTCCCCCACCCACTGCTGCATCTCACGCATCGCATCGGAGTCATTAGTAAACTGTAACCTCCAATCGGGAAGCGAGGGATTGCCACCTTGGTTGAGCATCCAAATGTGTTCCAGCCAGCCGCGGAAAGCGGTGGTGTCAACATGCCACCAGAGCCTTTGGATTGCGTTGTTTGAACCGGAAGCCGCAGGCGAGTTCTCATTGGTGGACTCGAACCAGTTGAGACGGGCAAAAAGCTTATTTTTGAAGAGCGAGAACTGGATGCCATAATCCTTTCCTTCGCCTTGGGGTTTCCCAAGCTTGCTGCCGAAGAAATCGACATAGGAAGTCGTAGGTGCGTCAAAATTATCCGACTTGTTGTAACTGAACCCGAGATTTTCTACAAATTCCCAGAAGAGATTGTCACCGGAACGTTTGGCAATGGGTTCCCAATGCAGGAAAGGCTTTACAACCGCCCCGACAGTATTGGTTGTTCCACTCACCCTAGCCCAGTCATTCCAGAGCTTGAACACCTCATCCAGTTGATACACACCATCCACCCAATACTTCATGTCCCACTCAATGGCTTCTTTGGCTGTCAACCCCGCGGGTCTGGCGTTGGCATCGCGGGTACTATGAGTGCGGTTGATGTCACGGCGAATACCAGCGGTGGCAATGATTCTGTCCTCCCATAAATAGGCTGTCCATCCCGCGCTGTAAGAGGTGAGCTTGCGCGCTGATTTTCCAGTGCCGGCGTAGTGTGGATTCCAAATCATAGTCGCATCCAGATTTCTGTACTGACTGGCGTTGTAATCATAGACCGTGACCTGTCCACTGATTGGGTCGTTGCCGGATGGATAAAAGGGCCCCGAGGATTGGTTGACGCTGTATCCATCGTCGGAAAGATAAAAAAGAGCATAGCTCTGATTGCCCTCCAGTCTCCATCCCGGCACGTCGGGACTGGCCATGTAGCGGGTTTTGATCATTTGATCGCCGTCAACAAATTGCAGGCGTCTGCGAATGGTGGTTCTCTCGTAATCCATATAGGATGCCAAGCCGAGGATCTGGTGATGCCCGAGCCATTTGGTCCAGCCCTTGTTTTTGGTAAAGTCGGGCGTGAATGCGAGCATTGCGCGATACTGGTCAACCGCCTGGGAATCCTCAATACGGTCAGGGTCATCGGTGCCCCGCACATAAGGTCTTCCATAGAATGGATTTGGGTTGCCCTCCGAATCATATATGTTGGTGTCCACATAGAGAGTGGCACCGTCCAGCGATCCCACATTATACAATTGCATGGAGTCAAAATCCTGACGAAACCAGCCAGCGCTGAAAGTCAGCAGGTTGGGGAGTATTTCCTGCTCAAGCTCAATATTGTAATTAGTGTTCCGCTGCCAGCCGACATGCATGTTAAGGATATTGACATGCTCCCAGTCATAAACGGATTTGTCCGTCACGCCGGGGTAGCGCTTGGTGAGATAATTCGGGTCGGGCGGGACAACCGTCATGGAATTGAGATCGGACCTTGTCTCATACGTGTCATAAACGTCCGTCCACGTCGGATTACCCCAAACATAATTGGGGTCCCCGGCGACTGTGCTTAATGTGTTTACAGTCGTGGCAGTATTATAACCGGTGCTTCCATTTGGTACTATATCATACCGAAGCCGGGGATTATTTCCCTGCGTGGGATGGAACCAACGCTGCAAACCTCCGTCGGCAACCTTCATCATCGTCCGCCCGGAGCTTTGGAAGCCCAATCCCTGAACAAAAAGGATTGAATTCACATTGGTGATGGCGCCCGTGCCGAAAATGCTGATGCCATTGTATTGGGTTTGGGCGGGATTCCAGAGGTTCGCGTCATAGCCGGGAAGTGTTGCTATGAAATTTCTGAGATCATTCGCCATGTATGAATTCTCGCTGCCCACAACCATGGAAACCACCTCTCCTGTATCCAGCTTGGTGACTTTATGAGTCTTCGAATCATACACGGGGCGACCAGCCTTGAGCCACTCGGTTACACCGTCAACAGGGGTGACCGAGTTGGGGCGGCGATTGTCATTGTCATAGCCTTCAATGCTGGCAGTGATCTTGGTTTTTTTAAAAGGCTTGTAAGTGATGGCGCCATATTGGCGGCGCGTAATATCGTAGGAGGGCTTTCGCTCGAACTGTTGGTCGTTATACAAAAACGCACCATAGATAGCGAGTTTGTCGTCGATCAGGTTTTTATTGAAAGAAAAGCTGGCGCGTGCCGAGCCGCGGTCATCAACGCGAACCTGCACCTGTCCAGTATTTTTGTTTATCAGGGCTTGGGCGGTGCTTTGGTTGACAATGCCCGCCGGACTTCCCATGCCGAAGAGCATGGAGTTAGGGCCACGGCTGATTTCAAACGACGCTGCGTTGTAGGAATCGAACGGTATTTGAGAGATCGTCGAGTAGTAATTTAGCGAAAAACTGGGGGAGCCAAGCCCTCGAACGCGGTTGGCGGTGGTGTTTGTGCTGGCGGTCGTATTGCCGCCATTATTTATACCGGCAATCGCATCAGCCACACCGTTGCCACGGGAGGTCAACGCCTCCGGCGTGTAAGTAGAAGAACCCTCCGTGCCGAGTTCATAGCGGAAGAGGTCATTCACATCCAGCGATGCCGTGTCCTCCATCTGCTGCTTGGTGACGACCGAAATAGCCGCGCCCAAATCCGAGATGTTGGTCCTCATGCGGCTGCCCGCGAGCGTGTTTTCGGCGAAGTAGCCTTTTTCTCTGGTGGCATCCACCTCGAAAGGTGAAAGCATGATCACTTCGTCGCTTGTGGGAAGGGCGGGAGTGGTGACTACGGGCGGCGGGGGTGCCGCCGTGCCGGGATCGGCATCGTCATTCCTGACGGCCTGGGCTAACACGGATGATGCCGCGAGGGCGACGAAGGACGCGCCGCCGATCATCCGAACGAGAGCATGATGCTTGCGCTTGGAGTTCATAGTGTAGGTAGGTAGGGTGTTGCGGTTAGGGTGAGGGGATGGGAAAACGCAGACTTTTTTAGGCGGTCTGCGCCGTTTGATGACAACTGCCTAGCTCCATGTTTTGCCGCGTTCTAGTCTGTTGAATTATTACAGTAAGATTCACTGAGCCCTTATAATCGTCCGTTTCGTAAATATTCTGTCATGCCTGCCGCGTCGGGCTTTTTTCAAAAATCATTGGCTTGGGTGCAGCGCGTAGCTCAGGCATCCTTGCCTGCCGTCGAATATTTTTATCGAGCAAAGTGCGGCCTTCTTTTTCTGGAAAGAGAATCAGCGGCGCTGCGCGCCTTTGGTTTTGACGGCAGGCAGGATGCCTGCGCTACGCGCGCTGCCGCGTTAATATGTGATCATGCCAAACAGCCAGCCATATCCCCGCCGACAGCCCACAGGCTGCGGGCGCATATCATTTTCGGCGGCGACGACACAATCACTGTCAACAAATTTTCGGCCCGCCCCGCGGACCGGCTGCACAACTATGCGCGGCTTTCCGGCGGATTGCACAAATCCTCGTAGGCATGGGCAAACGCCCCCACCAGCAGCGGCAGCACAAAATACGCGCCGACAATCAGGGCCAGCATCCCTACCATGTAAAGCAGCATGCAAAGAAACGACAGCCCCAGCAGACGCCAGAACTGCGCGGACACCACTTTCCTGCTCACCTTCATCGCATCCCGGTGACCCAGGTTTTTATCCAGGATCAGAGGGAACGCAAAAGCCCAAACGAGCGAAAGATACATCGTGGCCAGCATGCCGGCCAATAACAGCGCCCCGCCGGCAATGGCCACCGGCATCGATTCCGCCAGCGCGCCGGCCAGCAGCGCGCCATAGCCCGGGATTATGATGGCGAAGCTGATGCCACACATGATCAACCCGGCAAAAAACAACGGTTTCGTCATCCGGGAAAAACCGATAAAAATATCCCCGATCTGACGCTGCTGTCCGCGCATTTTGCCCAGATAATAATAATACAGCCCGCCCATGAAGAGGCCCGTGAGGAAAAGCGCGCCCAGCGGCACCGCGCCCATCAGCAACATCGCCGCCAGGGTGACCCCGAGAATCGGCCAGAAATCCGACTTGTAAAACGCCCACGAGCGCGAAAGGCAGCTTGTGATATTGAGCGGCGCGGCCCTCGCGATCAAATCGGCGGCATACGCGTCGGCATCGATTTCCACCGCCGCCGGCTGCGGCCCGGCCGGCCGCGCCGGAACAGCGGCGGGCAGCGACGGCGGCATGGCGGCCGGGGCCAACTCCGGGAAATCTCCGAGCGTCTTCCACTCCTGCTCGTTCACGCGCCGCGCCCGTGTGCGGGGCGTCGCGCGGCCCTCCGCCATCCATGACCGCACGGTCCGGGCGTCCGCCGGTCCGTATTCCAATCCGTCGCTTCCCACGATAAAAAACATGCCGCGCATCATGCGCGGCCTGCTCCGGTCTCGCAACTCATTTTACAAGGCAGGCTTGCGCCGGTGGCACGTTCGCGGCGCCCGCGGGCAGGCGTTTCCCGGTGTCTCCATGATTGCGGTTGCGGGGCGATCCGCTTTTTTCGCTCCTCATGGCATCCGCACCCGAATGGCTCACGCTCACCGGCGCCCGTCTGCGCAACCTGCGCGGCTTCGACCTGCATCTCCCGCTCGGCCGCCTCATCATGGTCGCGGGCCCCAGCGGCGCGGGAAAATCGACGCTTTTCCGCGACCTCCTGCATCCCGCCGTGTCGCACGCCATCAAGACCGGCGCGCCAAAACTCGCCGGCCCCGCCTTTGTCAAGGCCACCGGCTTCGCGGACGAGTCGCTGGCGGAGCCAGAAATAACAAGGGACAAGGATCAAGTAACAAGAAAGACGGTGGCGGCGCGCCGGGGCGCCAAACCGCCCTCCCCTCCCCCGCCCTTCGATCTCCTGCTCAACGGCCACGTGTTTCGCTCCGTCATCGAGGTGGACCAGTCGCCCATCGGCAAAACCCCGCGCTCCACGCCGGCCACCTATCTCGGCATCTTCGACCAGATCCGCCAGTTTTTCGCCAGCCTGCCCGAGTCGAAAATCCGCGGCTACACGGCCTCCCGCTATTCCTTCAACACCGCCGGCGGGCGCTGCGAGGCCTGCGCGGGCGCGGGCCGCATCAAACTCGAAATGGCCTTCATGCCCGACACCTACCTGCCCTGCGACGACTGCCGCGGCACTCGCTACGCGCCCGAGCTTTCCGACATCACCTGGAAGGGCAAAAACATCGGCCAGGTGCTCCAGCTCACCTTTGAGGAGGCCGCCGCCTTTTTCGACTTTCACAATCATCTCTCGCAAACCTGCCGCCTCATGGTCGATTGCGGTCTCGGCTATCTCACGCTCGGCCAGTCCTCGCCCACCCTCAGCGGCGGCGAGGCCCAGCGCCTGAAGCTCGTCACCGAACTCTCGCAGGGCCTTGCGACCGTCAAGGAACGCTCGCGCGGGGAACTTCCCAGAAACCTCTATCTCCTCGAGGAACCCACCATCGGCCTGCACCTGAGCGACTGCGAAAAGCTCATCCACGTGCTGCACTCGCTCGTCGACCAAGGCCACACCGTCGTCGTGATCGAACACCACCTCGATCTCCTCGCCGAGGCCGACTACATCATCGAACTCGGTCCCGACGGCGGCCCGGCGGGCGGCGAACTGCTCTACCAAGGGCCGCTCCCAGGCCTGTTGCAGGTGAAAAACTCCCCCACCGCGCCCTATCTGCGCGCCAAGCTGGGAAGTATAAAACAAACCGCACCATCTATCTTGAACAGAAAAAAACAAAGGGCACCAAGAAAACCATAATATAAAATGTTTTCTTCGTTTTTCTTTGTTTCCTTCTGTTCAATAAAACCGAATTATTAAAATAGGCACGAGAAAAGAAATTCGATTTTGCGCCTTTTCGTGGCTGTTAAAATCGAACCATCTATTTAACCACGGATTACACGGATGAGCACGGATAAAACCAACGGTGTCCCAAATCTTTCCCTTATCCGTGATTAAATAAAAACGAACCATTTATCTCACACCAAGGCACCAAGACACAAAGGAATGAAGTATAACCCGGCACTTTGTGCCTTGGTGTGAGATAAAGAACTATTTCTTTTTCCGGCTCACCGACCATGCGGCATTGTCCGGCGACACTTTGATCAGGATCTGGCCATGCGGCCAGTCCTTGACGCGCGGGGCGATGCGGGCGGAAACGGCGCCGTCGGGTGAAACCTCGGTTTGCACGCCGGCCCTTGAGGGCGGCACATCCAGAAGACGCATGTTGCGGTTTTTCAGCCCGGTGATTTCCGCGGGCGAAACGGCCGTGTCGTGCGGAACGAGCACGGTGACAAAACGCCGCACGCCCCCGGGCGGCAGGAGACCTTTCGCAAAGACGGCGTAATTCTGCTCGCCCATCAGCTTCGGCTGAAACTGCGCGCCGTATTCCACGCCCGCCTCCGGATGAAACCATACCAGCAGGCTTTTTTCCGGGTCGGTCTCCGACGGGGCGGAAAACCAATTCAACCCGGACACCGGCGGCGCGGCCAGTTGCCACACCGGGCCGCCGGCCATGCGGCCCTGGTGTTTGTCCGCCGTGTATTCATCCACCACGAGCATGATGCCCTCACGGGTGAGCACGATGCGCCGCGTCCAGAGCGCGCCCGCGGCATATACGTTTTCGTAGGTCAACGCGCCGAAGCTGTCGCCGTCCTTCTGCGCGGCGGCGCTCGCGACGAGGTGTCCGCCCTGCTGCCCGTCGAGATAGATGCTGCGCGGGTGGAGGTCGTTTATTTCAAGCGCGATGGGCAGGCGCAGCAAGGTGGCGTCGGGGGTGCGCACCTGATAATCGAGCTCGACGCGCGGGAATGTTTTGGCGATGTCCACCGGCTCGGGCCTGGGGGCAAACACGAGGTCGAGCCGGCCCGGCGGGCAGACCACGCGCAGGACGTTGCGCGGCGCGGTGGCGGCGGTCTTGCGGCCTATCAGGTTACAAACTCCCGGGCGCGTGTCGGGCACGAGGGTCAGCCATTTTTCCCACTCGGAGCGCGGCACCACGCGTCCCGGTTTTCCCCTCGTGCCGGGCGCGTAATGCACGACGGTCATGTCTTCCGGGAGGGTGTTGAAGTCCGCGATCATCCGCGAGCCGTCCATGCCCGCGAGACGGAAGTCGGAAACAACAAACTCCAGCGTGCCGTCGGGTCCGGCGGGCGCGACCGGGCGGTATTCGCGATACCACGCCATGCCGGGATCGAAGGACAATGTCCCCAGGCTGTGGCTCCCCGCCGCCTCCGCCTCCAGCATTTCCTTTTCCGGGATGGCGAGGAAGCGTAATACTATTTTCCGCAGCTCCACGGTGTCGTGCGCGCCGGTGTAGCTGGACATGTTGATCCATGAGTAACCGAGGCCGCGCGCGACATCGCTCATCGCCTGCTGGGTGTATTCGGCGGGCTCGCCGCCAAGGCGCTTCCACGCGGCGGTGTCAACGATGTCGCGGATGGGGGTGATTTGCGCGGACCCCGCCAGCCAGCGGCCGGGCGTGAGGCCGCGCGTGGTGGCGAAGGGAAATTGCGCCGTCTCGTCGGCCACGACGAAGGTGTTGGCGCAACCGGCCCATTTTATCCAGCCGGGGCGGCGCAGCAGCATCACGCCGTCCGCCTCGTAATGATACACCTCGCCGCGCGTGTCCTCGTGCCCGTGATGATGGGTTTCCGTGCGGTCCATCGCATAAAATCCGGCGTAAGGGCGGGCGGGCGCGTCGGGGCTGGAGAGGAGGAGACGATCCGGCGCAGGGTGACCGGTGGCGGCGAAAAGCGGCTGGATTTCGGCGAGCGGGCGGGCGGGCGACGGGCTCACGCCGGCGGCGGCGAGTTTTTCGGTGGCATGCTTCACGAAGCGCTCCAGCCGGGCGAAGCCTTTGCGGCTTGACGGCGTGGCGCGGAGCGCGCGCTGGGCGGCGCCGAGGAGCGAACCGTCGCCGGTGATTTCCGCCGCGCGGGCAAGCCCCTCGATGTAGGCGCTCTGGTCGGCGCCGTCGCCGGGGTCGCCGGGCGTCCAGGCCAGGCCGCTGGCGCTCACGTGGTCGCGCAGGCGCGCATACATGGCGCGCGCGACCGGGCCGCGCAAATCCGCCTCGCGTCCGAGCGCGAGGCCGAGTTCGAGCAGCGGCGGGAACCACGGCTCGACGTAGCCGGGCTCGTAAGCGTCGCCGAGGGTCAGCCAGTCGTCGAAGACGGCGTTCGCGTAGGCCTTCCACACGGCGGCCTCGGGCGCGGCGGGAAACAGTTTCGCCGCGTAGATGGCGCCGAGCGCGAAATGGAAGGAGCGGTTGTTCGGCGCGCGCTCGCGGGGCCGGACATTTTCGCGCGCCACCGGCTCGATGCCTGTCCGGACATCGGCCGGCAGCTCGCCGCGCGCGGCGAGTGTCTCCGCGGCGGAGAACAGGAAGCGCCACACAAAAAAATCGTGCCGGGCGAGGGCGCGGGGATTGCGGCGGCTGTGTGGGCTGAAAGTATTGCTGTCCGCGACATCCGGGGCGGGCGCGTCGCGGTATTCCCTTGCCAGGATGCGCAGGCGGGCGACGGCCTCGGCGGTTTTTTCCTGGGTGTTTTCCTCGGCGGCGAGGGCGGCGTTTTCGAGGAAAAAGCGGAGCTGCGTCTTTTTATATTCGTTTTCCAGAGCCGGCTCGTCCGCCGCGTGCGCGGCGACTGGTGCGAGGGCCAGCGCGGCAGCGGCCAGCAGGAACAGGGAGAGGGTGTTTGTTTTTATCAACATGCGAGGAAGGAAAATCTTTTGGCGGGGTTTGAAATAATGGCGGAGGATGTAGAGCGTTGCGGACCGGAAGGTTTAATATTTTTTGATGGATAATGATATTATTGCCTGCTTCGCATCCTTTGGGGTTAATTCATTGGCTTATTATTTTTAGACAGAATGAACGGAATTTAATAAAATGGACAGAATGGATTATTTATTCTGTTGATTTATTTAAATTCCGTTCATTCTGTCTAAATAAACGTTCGTTTGGTTTAATTCAGGCTTTTGATGATGGCATCGAATTCGTCGGCCTCGGCGGGGGTGAGGTTTTCGTCCACCCAGATGGCCAGCCCGCGCGGGTCGAGTTTGCGCGCCAGCTCGGCGGCCTCGTTTTTCGGCGTGATGACAAGCACCGGTTTCCCCGCCTCCTGCAAGCCGCGCAGCATGTCGAGTTTCGCGAGGGCGGAGGGCGTGCCCGCGCCCGGCGAGTATTGCACGGTGTGAATCCAGTCCTGCCGCCCAAGCGTCCCCGCGTGGCGGGCGGCCTGCGGGCCGTCGAGATGAAAACAAATCCGCCCGGCATGCTCCGCCTGACGCCGGAGCGAGGGCAGGCAGATTTCCGCAAAATCGTCGGGGCCGACCAGCGCGGTGAAATCGCACGTGGGCACCACGTAGGCCTCGTCCGACCAGGGGCTCATCTGGTTGAGATAGCCCGCGCCGCGTTCGAGGATGGTGTCGAGGATTTGATCATACATGGGCGCCCACGCGTCGGCGATCTGCATCGCGGAGGCTTTCACGGCCTCGCGGGCGTCGTCCATGATGTCCATGCAAAGCAGCGTGGGGCTGCGCATGTTGACGAGCACGTCGATCGCGCCACCCATGTCGGGCAGGCAGACGAGGTAGCGCCCGCGCGCGCCCTCGGCAGCGCGGGCAAGCAGGGCGAGGACGAGGCGGAACCATTTGTTGTCCGGGTCGAATTGGAACACCGGCGGCGGCGACCAGCTTTCGATGGTCGGCGTGTTCCAGGCGGTTTGCTCCTCCTCGGAAAGGTGGAGCGGCGCGCCGAGAAACGCGGCGGGAGCCTCGGGACCGATATCGACGCGCACCCACGGCAGCAATTCGCCGAGGCGGCGGGTGTTTTCGACCTGGCCGACGAGGGCGCGCAGCCACGCCTCGGGGTCGTCGAAGAAGCGGAAGCCGCGGCCCCAGTAGCCGTCGTCGCGCAGGCGCGACGCGGCGAGCATGAGCGGGCGGTCGGCGCGAAAATGCCACCAGTCCTCCCATCGCGCGGCGATTTCGGAAAACGCGGGGCAATATTCGAGCGGCTGGCGGCGGACGGCGGAAAGCAGGGTTTTCCAGCGGGCGTGGCGGGTGGCGGCGGGCATGGTTTTTATTTAACAGAAGGTAACAAAGGAAACAAAGAAGTCTTTTTATTATATTGGTTTCCCCGACTCCTTGTTTGCTTCTATTCAAAATAATGATTCGGTTTTTATCTCACACAAAGGCACGAAGGCACAAAGCGCCGGGTTATAATTCATTCCTTTGTGCCTTCGTGCCTTTGTGTGAGATAAATGGTTCGGTTTTAATAGCCACTCCACGAGCGAAGCGAGTGGCCTGGCAAGAGGCTCAAAAGGCACGGGATTGAGTGATTGTTTTGTCAGGCTACTCGCAGAGTGCTTTTTGCGCCTATTTTAATGGTTGTTTTTCCGGCGCAGGCGGGCGGCGGCGAGGAGGGCCAGCGCGGCCGCGCACCACGGCGAAAGCGCGCCGCCGCCGCCGTCACCGCGGGAATTGCCAACGCGGTAGGGGTCGTCGGTGTTATAGACAATGAGCTTGAAGTCGCTGGTGGTGGCCGTGCCGGAGTTGTTGACCACCACGGTGCGATAGACACTGCCATCGTCAATGGTCACGTTGCCGAGGTTCAGCGTCGGGAAGGTGGCGCCGGGGATGTTGTCCCACGCGGTAGTGTTGTATCTCTGACGCTTCTGCCACTGGTATTTGAGCACCGGATCGCCGGTGGCCTCGATGAAGAGGGAAACATTATTACCGAGGTCAACCGGCCACTCGGTGATCACCTGGGCCGGACCGTCCACCGGGCGGGGCTGGGTGATGATGCGCGGGGGCACGGGGGCACCGATGGTGATGTATTTCGGGTTGCTCACGGCGATGTCGCCATCGGCGAGCGCGGCCTGGAGCACATAGGCGCCGGAGAGATTTTGCCGCGCGTAATCCACATGGAGGGAGGCGGATGTCTCGCCCGCAAGGGGCCGGTTGTCACGCCGCCACTGATAGG
Organism: Termitidicoccus mucosus; assembly: GCF_038725785.1. Lineage (GTDB taxonomy): Bacteria > Verrucomicrobiota > Verrucomicrobiia > Opitutales > Opitutaceae > Termitidicoccus > Termitidicoccus mucosus. The sequence goes on along the minus strand of NZ_CP109796.1, from coordinate 4,685,406 downwards.
AGACGGCCTGCGCGCCGGTGAGCGTGGAGGTGAGGGTGAAGCTCACACTGTCGGGCAGCGCGCCCTCGGTGCCGCTGATGGCCAGCGCAACGGAGGCGGCGGGCGCGGCCGAGGCCGCGCCCGAGGTGTTGCCGGCGTTCGCAGGGATGAGAGTATCCAGGCTGGAGCCTGATTGCATCAAGTAGGAATAATCGGGCGTGAACACGAGGTCGGTGCCCGATGTCATCACCGAGGTCCCGCCGGACACGATGTTGTCGATATTGCCCGCGTGCAGCCACGCGTTGGTGCCGGTCTTGAGCCACGGTTCGTTGACCGAATCGAAGTAATTATACTCCACGACGGCTTCCGCGCCGTCGCCGACGGCGATGGTGGAAAGGTTGCCCGGCGCGTTGAAATAATTGTCGTATATATGCACGCGGCTGTTGACCGCGAGGGGCATGTCCCGGCCGGCGTCCTTCCAGTGGTTATGGTGCAGGCTCACGTGGGACGGGCCGGTGGAGCCGGAGACGCCGGCGAGCATGGCGGAACGCGCGCCCTCCGTCCCGGTGAAATAAAGCTCGGACCACGCAAGGGTGATGTTGTCGGAGGTGGCGTCGATGGTGACGAGCGGGCTGTCGGTGCCGCTAAAGAGGGAAACGTGGCCGACATACACGTCGGTCGCGCCGGTGACGGCCAGGCCCGCGGCGCCGGGGGCGGGGTTGGAAATGTTCAGGCCGCGGACGATGACGTTGCTCGCGCCGGGACCGATTTGCAGGCCGCCGGAAAGCGTGGCGTCGGCGTCGAGGCCCTGAATGGTCTTGTCGGAGCCGACCACAAGGTTGCCGCCGGACAGGGCGATGTTGCCGCGCAGGGTGAGAACGGCGGGATTTTCGAGCGCGGCGTATTCGCGGAGTTCGCTTTCGGTGGAAACGAGGATGTTCGGGGCGCCGCCGCCGCCGGTGGCAGCCGTGCCGTAACCGTCGGGCCGCGGAGCGGGGAAAGCCGCCGGCGCGAGGGCCAGCTCCGCGCCGATGCTGGTGTCCTCGCCGAAGGTGTTGGAAACGATCACGCGGTAGAAACCGGCGTCGGAGGGCTGCGCGTTGTTTATGGCGAGGGCCGTGCCGGTGGCGGCGATATTATTAAATATTATATTGTCCGCGCTTTTCTGCCATTGGTAAACCAACGGCTGGGCGCCGGAGGCGAAGACGGAAAATGTCACCGTGTCGCCGGCCACGGCGAGCCGCGGGAGCGGCTGTTCCATGATGAAGGGCGAGGGCGCGCGGATGTTGAGCGTGCCGGAAACCTCGCCGTAGTAGCCGGGCGCGTTGATTTGCGCCACGACCGGATAAAGGCCGATTTCGGCCGGCGCGGCCGGGCTGCGCTCCTCGCCGTAGGTGACGACGGCGGAGAGGCCCGCGGGATCGGTGGCGACGGAGACGGGCTTGGGGTCGCCGTCCCACGCCTGGATGAGATCGCCGAGCGTGACGGCGGCGGGCTGGGGCACGGCGATGTCGTCCACGCTCCACGCGTCGTTGGCACCGAGCGTGATTTGCGCGGTCGGCGCGTCGGGGCGGTCAATCTGCACGACGACGCTGTCCGGCGCGTTGCGCTGGATGCGGACGCGGCCGGCGAGAGCGGACGCGGCGGTCGCGCCGTCGTTGGGCAGAAGCACGGTCACGAAGCTCGCCGGCACGCCCTCGCGCAGGGTCGAGCGGGCGTAGGTGGCGTAGGGGTTGGTGTTCATCCACAACGGCGCGGGCGGGCGGACGCTGCCGAATTCGCGTCCGGGTGCGCGTTCCATGACGACGAGCAGGCGGGCGGTGCCGCGCGCGAGACTCCTGGTGTTGAAGAAGCCGGTGGCGTCAAACACGCCGGGGACGACTTGCACGGGCTGGCTGCCGGCGTCGAGCTGCCAGACAGGGCCGGCATTGCGGCCGTCGGCGTCCCTGTCGGGCAGGAGCGTGTCGTGGACGACGAGGGTGCCGTCGTCGAGCTGGACGATGCGGCGGGTGAGTTTCGTGCCGAGGGTGAAGTAATCGTCCACGGTGAACGCGCCGTAGCGGCCCTTGGCGGCGGTCTCGACCTTGGCGGCGGTGGTGGTCGGCGCAAAGGGCTGGAGCCAGGCGATGGCGCCGTTCATGTGCTCGCCGCCGTCGTAGTAATCCTGGCGGTGCGCCATGATCGAGTCGTCCGGGTTCAGGCCGGAAGTGGCGGGCACGTCCACCTTCCACCAGAATTTGACGAAGGGATGCTCGGCGGGAAGCACGCTCAGGTTGAGCCGCTGCGACGAAGGCAGCGTGATGAAGGTCGAGCTGTTCTGCGAGATTTGCGGGCCGGCGTCGAAGCGCAGCGCGGTGTTGGGCGCGCCGGACGGACCGTCGGCAGGAGTGGCGTTCAGGTAGCCGGCCCAACCGGAGGCGCTGGTGAGCGGATTGAGCAAGGTTTCAGTGCCGTCGGCGGCGACGAGGCGGTAGTTACTCAGCCAGGCGTGGCCGGACTCGGTCGGGTTGTGCTGCTCGACGCGCCAGAGCGGCGTGTCAATGAGACGCCGTCCGCCGCCGTTATACAGCGGGTGGGAGGCATCGGTGATGATCGGGAAGCGATCGGTGGGGATGGCGGCTTCATACCAGACCCCGTTTTCCGGGTAGCCGCGCCAGGGGAAGGGCATGCCGGCGGGATTGATCAGCACCATGCTGGCGTGGTCGCTGGAGCGGTTGTTATAGCCGAGGCCGTAGAGATAAACGGTGTTCCCGTGCTCGTAGAGGGAGATGGAGCCGATTTGCTCGGTGTGGCTGTGCCAGCCGTGGGCGTGGATTTCCGCCACGGTGAAGGGGGCGCCGGAGTCGCGCGAGGGGGCGAGGACGATCTTGTCGAACTCATCCGCGGCGAGCACGGTGTTGCGGGTCTGGAGCAGAGAGCCGGTCGCGGGCTGGACGGGTTCCACCGCGAGGTCGCCCCATTCGTCGGCGTAGGTGAGCAGGAGCAGTATCATGGGCTCGCGGGTCGTGCTGTTGCGGGTGAGGCGCCACACGGCGTTTGCGGCCCAGCGGAAGGAGGGGTCGTTCCAGCGTTTGGCGGCCCACTCGAAATTCAGCGGCCAATTGTCGAGGGCCGGCATGGGGGAGCCGTTGCCGTCGTCGCCGTAGGCCGGCATCGCGCCGTCGCCGGCCACCTGGTCGCGCCAGCGGGTGACCATGGCCTTGGTGCCGGCGTGGTCGAGGTCGGCGAGCATGGCGGCGGAGTCGAGGCCGCTGATGCCGGCGGCGCGCTTCGCCATGAGAATGGAATAGGTGAGGAAGGCCTTGTTGTAGTTGAGGGAGTTTTCCGCGGTGTCGTGGCGCGCGGTCCACGAGGCCCATTGGGCCTTGACGTAGTCGGTCCACGCGCCGCCGGCATCGAGATCGGACCAGAGGGCGAGCGCCTGCACGGTGCCGGCGGCGGGAAAGGCGCCGGTGTTGTTGTCGGCGATCTCGGCCGGCCCGAGGTTGTCGCGGGCCATGGTCTTGAGGGCGGCCTTGAACGTGTCGTCAAAGGCCGGGTTGCCGTAGCCATTCTGGATGAGGATGGAGCAGGCCTCGGCAAAGGAAAACTTGGCCTGAAAACTGATGCGCCAAGCGCCCAGCTGGCGCTGGTTGTTCAGCGCGTTGAGGATGTAGAACGCCTTGTCGGCGTAGGCGGTCTCGGTTTTGCCGCCGAGGAGCCAGAGGCGGGCGGCGGCGGCGGCGATGTGGAAGAGGCGGTCGTTGGCCGTGCCGCCCGCGGCGGGGGAGGCGGTGGCAGCGTCCACCTTGGCGTCGGTGTAATCGTTGGCCAGCGCGCTGTCGGTCCAGGATTTCACCGTGGGCAGATAGGTGGTGACGGTGGACGAGGAGGAGCCGGCGCGGATTTTCTCAAGCTGCTCCAGCGTCAGCACCTGGCTGTAGAGGCGGATGTCGGCCATCCAGCCGTCGAGGGTGCGGCCATTGTTGCCGCTGGTGGAAATGTTATGGTAGGCGACATTCACGAGGGCGCTGGTTCTGAGCGCGCCCTTGGTATTCACCGTGCCGTCCCTGAGCTTGGCGACCGCCAGTGCCTCGGTGCCGTAATAAAGGGTGGTAAAGCCATTGGTCCCGTCCCAGGTGCCGGCGACAAACACCCATGCGCCCGGCTGGGTGAGGGTGGTATTCACACCGGCCTGGATGTAGGCGGCGGAGCCGGCGGAGTTGGCCGTGGTGCCCGCCAGATTGAAACGCAACGCGCCGGTGTTGGTGAAAAGAATATCGAAGGCGCCCGTGCTGGCGTCGGTGGAGTTGTTGCGCAGGACGGACGTGTAAACGGTATTGCCGGGAAAAGTTGTATCGAGCTTATACCATAGGGTGAAGGTGAACCCGGTCGCCCCGCCCACGTTGAGGCCGGAAGTGATGCCGGCGAGCGGGCTGGCGAGGGCGGGATCGGCGTTTACGGTGGGATAGCCGGCGGTAGTCGTATAGGCGGAAAAATCGAGCGCGCGTCCGACGCCGAACGGGCCGGTGCCGTCCGCCGTGATGAACTCGCCGGGCGCGCACGTGTTGAAGTCGGTGGTCGTGGCCTTGCGCAGGAGCAGCGTGTCGCCCGTGAGCGAGGCGAAACCGTCGCGGGTGCCGGTGTTGGGGACGGAGGTGCCGCTTTCGATGGGGTTCCATTGGACGGACGGGAGCGGGACGGTAACATCGTCGGCAAAGGCGGCGCCGCCGAGAAGGAGGAGCGCGGCGGCAACGGCGGGGCTGGAGAAAAAGGGAAGTGTTTTCATGGGCTTGAATGCGTTGGGTGTTTTCGGTGACCGGTTTCGCAGCGTCGGGAAACCTCATTTCAGGCTGATGTCGTAGGTGAGGATGAGGCTCAGCGGCGTGCCGGGTCTCATGCCGCGCAGATAGACCTCGTCGAGGAGGTTGCTGATGTTCAGGCCGATGTTGTGGTTGACCTTGCCGGTGCGCCAGCTGTAGCCGAGGCCGCCGTCAACGAGCGTGAGGGCGGGGTTCTCAAAATAATACTGCTGGTAGGTGCGGTTGCCGATGGTGAGGGTGGGCGCGCGCACCTTGCTGTTGCCGAAGACGGAGTAGGTGGTGTTGTTCACGAGCATGGGGCCGGTGTAGCGGACACCGAGGCGGAAGTTCATGCCCTTGAGGAAACCTTCGCGGAGCTTGTAGGTGAGGGCGAGACTGCCCATCCACTTGGGCGTGCCGTCGGGCGGGACTTGCAGCAGGTATTGCTCGGTCTGGTTCTGCACGTGGGTGTAGGAGACCTCGGTGTAGCCGGTGGCGAAGAGGACGCTGAGGGAGGGGGTGACGCGGGCGTTGAGGTCGAGCTCGAAGCCGTGGGAGTTGATGTCGTTGAGGTTGGAATATTGGTCGGTGGAGCCGGGGATGTAGATCGCCTCGCCGAGGTCGTTGCGGGCGGTGCGGGGGACTTTTTCCTTGTCGGTGTCGAAGTAGGTGAGGGTGAAATTGAGCTTTTCGCCGAAGAGGGCGGCCTTGAGGCCGATTTCGTAGCCTTCGCCGCGCGAGGCGGGAAGGGGGTTGCGGAAGATGTCGCGGTTCGCGCCGTCGGCGCGGTTGGGGTTATAGGACTGGCTGTAGTTTACGTAGGCGGACAGCTCGGGGCTGATTTTATAGAGCAGGCCGCTCTGCATGGTGACGGCGCGGTCGGGGGCGTAGCTGCGCATCCCGCCGGGGGCGTAGTCCACCATGCCGGCGCCGACGTTGTTCATCGCGTTGAGGTAATCAATCATGGTGGTGCGGATTTCGTCGTAACGGACGCCGGCGAAGGCGATGAGGCGGTCGCGGAAAAAGGTGGCGCGCTCGGAGAGCATGACACCCTTGGTGATCTGCTGGGTGTCGGTCCAGGCGGTGTCGTAGTTCCACCGGGAGGCGTTGAAAAAATCGAGGGAGTAGTCGAAATCGGGGTTGGTGAAGCCCCAGTCGCCCCAGAAGGAGTCGTTAAGGGTGACGAGGCCGCCCCAGTGGGTCCACGTGTCGGGGTCGGCGGTGTTGCCGGCGGCGGCGGGGTCGCGCTCGATGGCGAGGCGGCTGCGGCCCTCGGCGTCCTGAATGGAGTAGTCGGCGGTGAGGAGGAGCTTGTGGGCGACGGGGCCGGTCTTGAAAGTGGCGAGGAGGTCGGCGGAGATGTTGGACTGCGTGAGGCGGTTGCGTTCGATGCGCGGGGTATAGACACCGCCGAGGGTGCCGCCGAGGTAGGAGCCTGAACCTGAGCCGGAGGTGTCGGTGAGATAATAAAGGTAGCTGCCGCGCGGGGAGGTCATGGTACGGACCGGAATGACGTAGTCGCCCGTCACCACGCCCGTCAGCGGGTCCGTCGTCAGTTCGTAACGGCACTGGCCCCAGAGGTTGCGGGTGGCCGGGGTGCCGACGGCGGTGCGCATAATGTCCTGGTTGCGCTGGATGTAGCCGGCGACGACGCGCAGGGAGAGCCAGCGGGCGAACTGATGAGTGAAGCTGGCGTCGAACTGGGTGAACTCCATCTCGTGGTTGGCCCCCCGGCCGGAGGTGTTCATGTTTTGGAAACGCTCCCAACTGCCGGAACCGAAACGGTCAACATAGGCGGCGGTGCTGGCGGTGCCGCCGGCGCCGTCGGGCAGTTCGACCAGCGCCTGCACGAAGGGCATGGTGTTGGCGTTCTGGGCCTGGTTGCGGAACCAGACGTAGTCGAGGTGGGTGGTGAAGGTGGTCTTGGGGCCGATTTTCCAAGTGGTGGCGTTGTAGAGGTTTTTCCGGCGGAATTGGGCGAAGTCCTGCACATACTGCTTGCTTTCCTCCACGGAGGCGGCGAAGCGGGTGAAGAGGGTGCGCTTGGTGATGGGCGTGTTGATGTCGAGGGTGGCGCGGTAGAAGTCGTCGGTGCCGCCGGCGAGGCGGATGTTGGCGAAGGGTTTGTTGGTGGGGTTCTTGGTGACGATGTTGCGGAGGCCGGCCGGCTCGGTGGCGCCGTAGATGGCGGCGTTGGGGCCGCGGACGATCTCGACGCGGTCCACGGCGACAGGGCCGTAGATGCCGTCGGACTTCATGCCGTTGCGGTAGGTGCCGACGCCGTTGGAGCGGATGCCGCGCACGTTGAAGGTGCTGGAGCCTTCGTTGCCGTTAATGACGAAATTGGAGGAGTAGGTGGTCACGTCGTTGAGGTCGAGGAGGAGGAAGTCCTCGATGAACTCGCTGGTGATGGCCTGCACCGAGATGGGCGTGTCGAGGATGGCGGCGGCGTAGCGGGTGCCCGTGGCGCCCTCGGCGGCCATGTAGCCGGTGGACTTCTCGGCGCTGACCTCGAAGGGAGAGAGGATGACGACATCCTCATCGGGCGGCGGAGCGGACGGGGCGCGTTGGGCTGGCGCGGTGCCGCCAGCGGCGGCGAGCAGGAGGGCGAGGGCAATGGGCAAACGGGCGGTTTTCATCATGGGATGGTGCGCTGGTGGCGGCGGTGGCGGCGGTTTTTGGAAGTGGAATTTTCGAAGCGACTTCGGGCGAGGCGAGGGCGAGTGGAGTCGGGCTAAAATCAAGCCGGGCCGGGGCAGGTTCACTGGCCGGCGCTCATGCGCACGGCCTCGATTTGGGAGGGAGTCAGGGCGGCGGTATAAACGCGGATGTCGGCGAGCCAGCCATCGAAGGCGCGGATGCCGCCGTCGGAGAGGTTGTGGTAGCCGAAATTGATGTTCGCACCCTTGTCGCCGATGGTCTTGCCGCGTCCGGCGAGGCGGGCGGTTTTCAAAACGGCGGCTCGCGCCGACTCGTTGCCACCGTAGAGGGTGGTCGCGCCGTCGGCGCCGCCCCAAGTGAGGGCGACAAACACCCATTCGTTCTCGCGCGAGAAGGCGGGATTGCGCGGGGCGACGATGCGGTCGGGCGCGTCCGCGGCCTTCTCGGTGCCGCGGGTGAGGGCGCAAAGGGTGTCGGCGGAGAAAAGCAGGTCGAGGGAGGCGCTGCGGAGAAGCGTGGTGAAGGAGCCCCTGGCCGTGGGCAGCGGGGCGGCGAGCTTATACCAGAGGGTGACGGTGCAGGCGGAAAGCCCGCCGAGGTCGCCGCGCACGATGCTGGCGCAATGGGCGACCTTGCCTCCGTTGCCGTCGTTGGCGGAAAAGTCGATGGCGCGTCCGCGCTGGAAGGGGCCGGTGCCTGCGTCGAGCACGAGGGAGGCGGGCTCGCAGTTGCCGAAATTCTTGGCGGTGTTTTTGCGCAGCAGGAGCGGGACGTTCGGGCGGCTGGCGAGGCCGGCGCCGGTGCCGAGGTTGGGCAGCGTGTGGCCGGGCGCGGCGGGCGCGTAATGCAAGGCCGGCGCGGGCGGCTCGGCGGCGGCAAAGGCCGGGGACCGGAGACTAAAGGCCGAAACCGCCAGCAACGCGCAAAGCGCCGCCGGAAAATTTTTTCCAATGGTGGGATGGATGGTCATGGGATGGGGAGTTTGATTCTTATGGTTAAGGTGAAGGTTAATTTGCCGGCGCGAGGGTGAGGGTGGCGTTTTTTGGGAGGATGATTTCGAGGCCGCCGTTCGGGAGGGCGGTGATTTCCGACGCGAGGGCGGTGCCATCGGCGGCAGCGGCGGTGGCGCGGGTGTTTCGCACGGTCCAGCCGGGGACGCGCAGGCGGCAGGGCTCGCCGGCGAGGCTCTTGATTTCGACGCGGACGGCGCGCCCGCCGCGCCATTCGCCGGAGACGAGAAACGCGCCCTCGGCGCGGAGGTTTTCGAAGCGCGCGGCGGGCATGGCGGGGAAGACGCGGAGAAGTCCGCCGTGGCTTTGGAGGAGCATGTCGTTGACGGCGGCAACAACGGTCAGCGGCGTCTCGATGGTGAGGCCGCCGGAGCCACCAGGGCGGCGGCTCTCCTCGGCGTAAAAGGTATTGGGGAAAATTGTGGTGAGGAAAATCGTGTCCGGGGTGCTTTTGCCGAATGAGAAGTTGAAGAACTGATTGAGCTGACCGAGCGCGCCGTCGCCGTCGCCGAGCATGGCGAGCAGGGATGCGGCACCGGTGTAGGTGAAGCCGCAGCGGTCGTCGCCGGGGACGGTGAGCCAGTGGTTGATGGAGCGGGTGGCGAGCGCGCGCCGGGCGGGGTCGTCGAGGTCGAGGAGGTGCAGCGGGTAGATGGACATGAGGTGCGAGAAGTGCCGGTGCGCCTTGTCGAGCGGGCGGTCGCGGCCGATCAGCAGGCCGGTCTTTTCGTCCACGGGAAACGGCGCGAGGCGGGCGAGGGCGTCGCGCCAGCGCGGGAGGTTTTTGTCGTCGAGGTGGAGGCGCCCGTGGGAGTCGACGAGGGTTTGCAGGCCCCAGCGGAGGAGGGCGAGGTCGTAGTTCGCGTCGGTGGCGTCGGCGAACTCGGGCGAATGGGTGAGGCGGAGATGGAGGAGGCCGTCGGCCTCGGTTTGGGTGTGGCCGAGGTAGTAGTTGACGGCGGGCGCGAGGAGCGGGAGGAGGCGATCGCGGAGGATGGTGTCGTCCATCTGGACGCGGTAGAACTCCCAGTAGTGGTAGAGCATCCAGGGGAGGTTGCCGAGTTCGGCGCCAGTCGGGCGGTCGGTGCGGACGAAGGAGCGGAGGTCCTGCACGGAAGTGCGCCCGATGGCGGCGGTGTCGCGCTCCGGACGCGCGGGCAGGGCGTTGGCGATGAGTTGGTCGCGGCGGCGGTCGAGGTTGCGGTAGAGCGATTCGGCGAGGTCGAGGCGGTTGGAGGCGGCGAGCGGGTGGTAGGTTAGCTGGAGGTTGAGGTTCCACCAGATGCGCGGCCAGGCGGTGACGCGATACCACGGGCCGAGGAGGTCGCAAATCGGGCCGTCGGCGCGCATGGCCGCGCCGAGCTTGTAGATTTGGCGCCAGTAGAAGGTCTCCAGCGCGGGCGCGCCGGGCAGTTCGACGCGGCTAAGCGGGTAATAGGCGCGCCACCAGGCGCGGTGCGCGGCGAGGAGCGCGGCGGGTTCGGCGGCGGAGGCGGCAAGCACGGCCTCGGCACGGGCGCGCGCGGCGGAAAGATCGGCGGCGTGCTCAAGGGCGACGAGGAAAACACGACGGCCGCCGGCGTCGGCGGAGCGAAGGGCGCGGGCGGCGGCGACGCTGGCGCCGGCGGAAGGCACGGCGCCGAAATCATTGTCGCCGACCGCGAGCGCGCCGGGGGCAGGGGTGGCGCCGAGGTAGGTTTGCTCGCTGACGAAACCGCCGTCGTCCGTCGCGGTGACGATGGCGGGCGGGTGGAGTTCGTCGGGCCGGTAGGATTGCTGCTTGTAAGTGGAGCGCGGCGGGCGGACAAGGGCGGCGTGCCATTCGATGCCCGGCGGCGGCTCGCCGCCGACGCCCTCGGCCTCGATGAGGATGAGGCCGGGCTCGCGTAGCGCGACGGAGCGCCAGCGCACCTCGCCGCGCGCGGTGCGGAGGGTGCCGCGGGCCTCGGCGTTCCAGAGATCGAGGCGCATGTCGCCGCCGGTGACGGCGCCGGCGGTCTTGAGCGCGACGCGTCCGACGGGGATGCGCGAGAGCGCGACGTAGAGGTCGGCGCGGTTGATTTCCCACGAGAGTTGTTTCGAGCCGGCGGCGGCGGGGTCTTCCTGAAGAAAAATGGTGGCGCCGAGGTTGCCGTTGCCGATGAAGGCGGACTCGCCCCAGGTGTCCGGCAGGGTTTGCCAGACAAAATCGTGCCGGGCAAGAAACGCGGCCCAATCGAAGGCGGAGGTGGGTTTGTAACCCATTAGGTTACAAACCGGGCAAACGGACGCCGCGAGCAGCAGGACGGGCAACAATGGTGCGATGCGGCGGAGGGTCATGGCAGGGAGTCCGCCTTGGCGGTTTTTATAATCCACTCCTCGATCGCGGTGTTTTGGGCGGGGGTGGTCTTGTGCCCGGCGGCCACGTCGAGCGTGAGCGTTTTCGGCGCGGTGATTTGATTATACGCGGCGTAAATGGAGGTGGGCGGGCAGGTCTCGTCGTTGTAGCCCCAGGCGTAATGGCCCGGAACCGCGATGCGTTTCGCAAAGTTCACGACATCGTAGTAGGCGGTGGTTTCCAGCTTCGCGGGATTGCCGAGCTGCGGGCTGCCCGGCTCGAACATGTGCGGCCAGCCGCCGGCGCGCCCGTGCAGATAACCGGTGACGTCACAGTAGGCCGGGAACTGCGCCGCCAGCCCGGTCACGCGCGGGTCGAGCGCGGCAGTGACAATCGTCAGCATCCCGCCCTGGCTGCCGCCCGAGACGATCAGGTTTTTCCCGTCGAAATTGGGCAGCGAGACGAGGTAGTCGTTCGCGCGCACGCAGCCCATGTAAACCCGCCGGTAATAATAGGCGTCGCGGTTGTCGAGATTGAGGTTCCGGTAATCGCGCAGCGCGCCGGCGTCGAGGTCATCATATACGTCCTTCGGCAGGTTGACGGGGATGCCGTGGATGCCGATGCCGAGCGTGATAAAGCCGCGTGCGGCCAGCGAAGTGTTAACCGGCACGCGCGGGGCGATGCCCGCGCCGGGCACGCGCAGCACGGCGGGATATTTGCCGGGCGCCTTGGGCTCGCACAATATTCCGTAAACGTGGGCCTTGTAGCGATGCGCCATCAACCCGGTGGCGAGCGTGCGGATGCGCACATGATATACATTGACGGCATCGGTGCAATATTCGGGCAGCAGTGTCCGCCCCGCCTCCATCGGTATCGCCGCGAGTTCGGCCTTGCTGCCTTCCCAATATAATTCGAAATCCTTCGGCTCGGTTTGCGTGGGTTTTATTTCATCCGGCGAGACGGCGGCGGTGGCGAGGCCCTTGTAATTTTTCCCGGCGACGCGGGCGTTGACGATGCAGCGCAGGAACCCCGGCGCGGAGAGCGAACCGCCGTCAACCACCAGCCCGCCCTCCGGCACGACGGCATTTTTTGCCGACGCGGGCATTTTTTCCGGGCCGATTGTATAATTGATCCCGACCTCTTTGACCGGGGCGCCGTCGTCGGTGACGCTGATGGCGAAGCGGACGGGCTCGCCGGTTTTATAAAACCAGTTGTCACGGTCCGGCGCGACAGAGACCTTGATTTCCCCGCCCCGCAGCAAGGCCGCGGGGAGGAGCAGCCACAGAATGACGAAACGGGGAGGAAGGTGAAAATTCATATAAAAAGAAAAAAGGTGTTTTAACTGGCGAAGATCGGCGGAGAGAATTTTTTCCTCAGGCCTCTTTGCGATTATAGACAATCTCCATGTATATCTGCGGTTAAATTTCCGGATTTCCGGCAAGGTTCCAGCCGCGGAGGACCGGCAGGAGCGCATCGCGCATTCTGGCGTAACCGGCGGCGTTGGGGTGCAGGCGGTCGCCGAAATACTCCGGCTTCGAGGTGCCGTCCTCCTGCGCGAAGAGCGAGTAGAGATCGCAAAGCGTGACGGCTTTGTCCGAGGCGGCGATTTCCCGGAGCAATTTGTTCAGCCCGGGGATGCGTTTCGGAAAATCGCGGTCGCCGTTGCGCGGCATGACGAGGCAGAGCGCGACGGGCATCGCGGTGCTATAAGCGCGCGTCTTCGCAATAATCGCCTTTATATTGGCGGTGATGTCGGCGGCGGTGTCCATCGCGCCGAGGTCATTGGTGCCGATAAGCAGAACGAGGCCGCGCGGATGGAGTGCGAGCACGTCGTCGTCGAAGCGGTAGAGCAAATTGCGCGCGCGGTCGCCGCCGATGCCGCGGTTGGCGATTTTCACGCCGAGCGGGGCGAAATCCTGCGCGAGCGTGCGCCAGCGCTCGGTGATGGAATCGCCGGCAAACACGAGCGCGCCCTGCTCGGCGTCGCGGAGTTTCGCGAAACCGGCGCGAAGCTGGTAATTCCAGTTTTTGAAACGGCCTTTCCCAACGGGCTGGCCAACGCCGGGAAACGCGTCGTTCGCCGGCCAATAGGGATCGGGCTCCGGCGCGGGCGGCGGCTCGTTGCGGCGGGCGGGCGCCGCGGCGGCGGCAAGCTTGAGCGCCTCGGATAACGGAGCGGTGGCGGCGGTGACGGTGAGGTTGTCAATCGCCACGCCCTGCACGCTGGCGCGCACGCCGCGGCCGAACCAGCGCAGCCAGATTTCGTCGCCGTCGGCGGCGAGCACGGGGAAGGTCGCGGTGATGCCGGCGCGTCGATTGGCATCCGCATTGCCATCGAGCAGGCGCGCGGCCGCGCCGGTTTCGGAGGCGGTGTGCGGCGAGGTGAAATTGAGCTGTTCCACCGGCGTCCAGCCAGCGGAACCGGTGAGCAGGCCGCCATTGACTTTATAAGAAAACTGGAGCGTGGCGGGTGTCGGGCCGTCCTCGCGCCACTGCTCGCCGTCGTAGGCGATGGTGAGCGAGGTGATGGCGGAGCCGGTGCGGTTGACGAGGCGCAGGCCGACGGCGAGGTCGCCGGAGTTGGCCGACACTCGCAGGCCGAGGGCGCGGTCGGACGAGCCGTCGGCGCCGTAACTGACGACGCCGACGGAAGCGCCGCCCGGGTCGGCGCGGAAGGTGTCCGGCCCTCCGCGCCGAGCGAACGCCGCGTGCCAACCGGGGAGGGTCTTGTTGTTTTCCCAGACATTGCCGGCGCCGCCGCGCGGCAGGGTGTCGAAGTCCTGCGCGCAGGTGCCGCCGGTGTATATTATCTGGGCGGACGCCAGAAACGGAGCGGCGAACAAACCTGCGGCTAGGAGCATTTCTTTTTTCATGGGATGGTAAAACGCTGGCACAAATGCGAATGGCCGGGAGCAAAACATTTGGGGTGCGTCAGGATTAAAGAAATAGCAGGACCGGCTTGAAAATGGAATCGCAGGCACGCTCAAACACTTCGCTCAATCGCTCATAAGATGAGTGTCCGGCTCGGTCCGGGTCGAGAGTCAAAGTTTAATTTTTCTGTTTAATTATAATATTAACATATACTTGTGAAACCTCTCAAGATATCCGAAACATCCCCATTTCATCGCCCGCGAGCGGAATGCTCCTGCTGTTTTAAGGGAACAACTTTTCCCACCGACCATAAGCCTGAACTCCCGGCCCGAACCGCGCCTCCGGCGGCCCCGCGATCTTGACTCGTTTTATATATCCCGGTCTATATTATTCTTCATGCTGCGTTACCTCGGACATGGTTCTCGTTATTATGGCCAACAGCCCATGGCGCCTCAATCCCGCGCCAACTGGGAATTTTTTGCGGTGGTTTCCGGCCGGTGCGCGCCGCTGCTCCCGGGCGGCGAGGGCCCGGGCAAACCGGAATTGCAATCCGGCACCATCTGGGTTTTCCCGCCCGAACACAAACACGGCTGGGTGGGCGAGAAACGACACTGCAAGGCGGTCGTGCTGCACTTTGGCGTGGTGTTTCCACTGCTGGCGGAAATTACTCGCGAGCACGGTTTTCTGCAGCACAAATTGAGTCCGGCGCAGGCCCGGCGCATTGAGGGACTCGCCCGGGAATTGAAACCGCATTACGAAAAACCGATGAGACTAAGTCCTCTGTATGAGCAATATGCGCAACTGGAACTCGCCCTGATCGCGCTTGAGGGCATGGTCACCACCCGGCTGCCGACGCTCGCCAGCCTCGCCGAGCAAAAGGTCGAAACGGCGATGCTGTATTTCAAGGATCACCTGCCGGAACGGCCGGCCATCGCGCAGGCGGCGCGTGTCGCCGGAGTCTCGTCAAGCCACCTGCGCCGGCTGTTCATGCAGGTGCGAAACGAGAGCCCGCGCGATGCTTTGCAGCGCGTCGCGATGGAGCGCGCCGCGGAGTTGCTCAGCGAGACCAGCCACACCATCGCGGCCATCGCGGAGCAGTGCGGCTTCGCGGGCGCGGGCGAATTCAGCCGCGCATTCAAGTTTCATTATAAAATGCCTCCCTCCGTGTGGCGGGAGGGCATATTGCCGCCTTATAGGAAACCCGTTAATATACAAGGACACTGGCAGCTTCCCGAGGAATCATCCGGTGTGATACAAAAAATGCGGCGATACGGATTCCATCGCTGATGAGCGATTGAGCGAAGTGTTTGAGCGGCCCCGCGCTTCCTCGTCCGGCGGGCTTCTGGTAGCGTGGGGGACATGACCCCGTCCCGTGCCACGTCAATGCTGACCGCCGTGTTTCTGCTCTCCGCCATGCCGTCCCACGCGCAACCCTCCCGCCCCTCCATCGAGACCGCCCGGCCTAATCCTTGGGCGGGCGGAGGAGCGGGCGCGACGCGGGATTTGGAGGACCAGTGGGCGAAATTCCAAGATGCCGCCGCGCGCGGCTCCGACGATGAAAACCGGGGCGTCTCCATCCGCGGCGTGCTGCGCTTCGCGCTCGAGGCGACGGCGGTGGGCTGGGACTCCGCGCGGGTGGAAGAGGCGCTGGCCTTCGGGCGGTCAATGCAGGATCTCGATCCCAAAAGCCGCACTTTCGGCAATTTCAAATGGGTGAGCAACGCCGACAAGGTCTACGACTGGAACGCCGTCGAGTTCGCCACGCAGATCCTCGGGCTGCTGCACAAGTGCCACGCGGACAAACTCACGCCGCGCGCGCGCCGGCTCGTCGAGGAAATGATGCGGTCAGCCATCCCGGCGCTGGCAAACCACAAGGTCAAAATTGATTATACAAATATCTGGATAAAAAAAGCCTGGTGCCTCATCGCGATTGGCGAATGCCTCGGGCGGCCCGATCTCGCCGCCGACGGCTACCAGCGGCTGGACGACTGGACCCGCCATGTCGCGGAAAACGGCATCACTGAATTTGGCGCGGTGACTTATTACGGCACCGACCTCGACACACTCGGCATGATCGAAAAATACGCCGCCCGGGCGGAGGGACGCGCGCAGGCGCTGGCCGCCATCCGGTATTTGTGGACGGACGCGGCCGCCAACTGGTGGGCGCCGGGCGACCGGCTCGGCGGGGCCAACTCGCGCAGCTATAATTTTCTCTGGGGCCACGGTTATTTCGAGGCGCACACCTGGGCCGCGGGCTGGTTGCGCCAGAAACCCGAGCTGGAGCGTCCCGGCTGGCTGCCCGGCGAGCGCGACCATCTCGTCGCCTTCCTCCAGGCCGGCGATACCCCGCCGCGCCCGGAATGGTTTCCGCCGGAAACGTTCGCGCTGCCCCGCACCGTCGTCCAGCGTTGCGGCCCGCTGCCGGAGGACATCGCGGTCAACTGGATCGGGCGGCGCGTGAGCCTCGGCTCGGCCGGACGCGAGCGCGGCGGCGACGACCGGATGCTCGCCGCCAACCTCGGGGACTCGCCGGACATTCCACAATTATCATTGTTCATGGACGGCCGCGGCGACCCGTTCGGCACCAAAAAAACAAAAAACGCCGCCGGCCAGGCCAAGGCCCTGCATCTCGTCCCGTTCACCGCCACGGTGCAGCGGGGGCCGGAAGTGCTGCAAATGCTCTCGCTTGAACCGCTCGCCGCCGGCTCGCGCCACAAACCCGGCGAGTTGTCCTGCTTCCAGACCCACCTGGCGTTTCCCGCCAGTGCGGAAGTGTGGCTCGGCGACCAACCGGCCAAACCCGGCAGCCCCCGCCATCCCGCCGCCGTGCCCGCCGGCGCACCCGTTTATATAAAAATAGGCGACGCGGTGGTGGCGATGCGCATCCTTTATTCCGACACCACGGCAAAGCAAACGCCCGCCCCGGTTTATTATATCCGCGACAGCTCGAAGGCGGTGGCAAACCGCATCACCATCGTGCACGATGACAAGGAGCCCAGGGGCCGCGCCACCGTGGCGGTCTGGCTGCGCGCGACGGAAGGGCTGGATGCGGAGGGTTTCGCCGCATTCCGCCGCCAGTTCGCATCCGCCCGCGCCGCGGCCGCGTGCGATGGGGCCAGGTTCCACGGCGAGGCCGCCGGCCTCGCCGGCCTGCTGCGCATCGAGGCCGACGTCGCCGCGAAAAAACGCCTCGTGCTCGAAGGCGGCGAGCCCCGCCCCGCCCTGCTCTCGATCAACGGCCGCGAGGTCGGGAAGTCCCTGTTCGACGCACTGGAATGATTAAAACAAACCAGCCAATAAATTAACTACGGAGAACACGGATAACTCGGAGTCATGAGGAGAAATTTTATTAACCGTTGTCACGCACATGTAGGGCCTGACCTTGTGTCAGGCCGCGTATGCGGAAAACCGTCCGATATTCGCGGCGCGACGCAAGGTCGCGCCCTACTGCCTCCGCGTTCTCCGCGCGAGACAAGGTGCTCCGTCCGAACTCCGTGCCTCCGTGGTTAAATAAAAACCAGCCGATAATTTAATATACCTCCGACTTATGTTCATGCCAAAACTCCCCCGGTTTTTATTGTTAGCCGCCGCCCTCCCCGCGTTCGCGGCATTCGCCCCCGGCGCCGACATCGTCCTCTCCGGCACGCAAGGCTGGCCCGCGCTCACCGGCACCAACACCTACACCGTCACCGGCGGCGGCAGCGGCGTCGTCACGCTCTCCGACACGCTCCCGCTCGGACTGGCCAACACCTTCGCCTACACCGATTCCCTCTGGGTGACCAACGCCACCACCGTCGGCGTCGCGCAATCCGGCGTCACCCTGCGCGCCGCCGGCGGCGGCTGGGCGGTGGTCACGCAAACCACCGCGAACAACCATCTCTTCACCATCAACGAGTCCGTCACCGACGACATCGTCCTCAACCTCGACAAGCTCATCATCACCGGCGGCAACCGGAACAACAACGGCGGCGCGTTCGCGCTCGCGGGCACCGGCACGCAGTCCGTCTTCGTCACCATCAACGGCGACGTCGTGTTCAAGGACAACGTCGCCGGCGGTTCCCAAGGGCGCGGCGGCGTCTTTTACGTCAACAAAAACTCGCTCAAGTTCACTGGCAATGCCGTGTTCGACAGCAACCGCGCCGGTCTCGGCGCCACCGGCATCGGCGGCGCCATCATCCTCTACACCGGCGCCGGCCAGAAGTTGCTCTTCGAGAAAAACGCCGTGTTTCTGAACAACATCTCCGCCAACACCGCCGGCGCCATCCAGAACGGCAACGACGGCGAAATCATCGTAAACGGCACCGCCGTCTTCATCGGCAATAAATCCGGCGACGCCGTCGCCACCGCGCAGCATGGCGGCGCGATTCTTCTCGGCGCCAACAACAACCCCGTCGGCGGGCTGATCTGGCTCAAGGACGGCGCGTGGTTCGAAAACAACGCCGCCACCGGCGTCGGCGGCGCGATGCAGCTCTACGGCTCCAGCACGCTCACCATCGGCGGCGACGCCGTCTTCATCAGCAACACCTCCGGCTACAAGCTGACGAACGGTTCCGGCGGCGCGATCAGTGCCAGCAAGGCCGGCGGCGCGGCCACCGGTCCCATCACTTTCCAAGGCTCCAGCACCTTTTCCGGCAACGTTTCCATGGGTATCGGCGGCGCGATTTATCTCGAAAACCCGCCGCTGCTGAAGTTCTCCGGCGCCGCCGTCTTCACGAGCAATACTGCCGGCGCCGGCGGCGGCATCGTCAACGGCGGCGCCATCGCCATCGGCGCCGCCAGCGGCACCGTCTCGTTCGGCGGCGCGGCCACTTTCAGCGGCAACCACGCCAGCGGCACCGGCGGCGCGCTCGCCTTCGGCTACACCCTGCAAAAACTGGAATTCGCGGGCGACACGGTTTTCGAGGACAACATCGCCGGCTACGGTGTCGCCACCGGCACCGCCCACGGCGGCGGCCTTTGGCTGGGCGCGGCGGCCGGCGCCGTCACCTTCGGCGGCAGCACGCGCTTCTCCGGCAACGAGGCCACTTGGTCCGGCGGCGGCCTTTACGCCGCCGGTGGCAACACCTTCGCCTTCACCAAGTCCGTCACCTTTGAAAACAACAAGTCCGGTCTCAGCACCGGCTCGGGCGTGCGTGGCTACGGCGGCGCCATCGCGCTCGAAGGCGGCGCCAGCGCCCTCACCTTCAACCTCGATGACGGCGCGGTGGCTCGCTTCGAGGGCAACCAGACCAGCCAATACGGCGGCGCCATCTATCACTACGCCGCCGCCGGCGCCGGCGACCTCGTCTTTTCCGGCAGCGCCGCCCACTTCGCCTTCCTCCACAACGTCGTCGCCACCAGCATGGCCAACGGCGGCGGCGCCATCCACATCCGCAACAACAACCTCGTCGTCGCCGACGACGTCACCGACTTTGTCATGCGCGGCAACTTCGCCGGCGACACCACCCGCAATGCCAGCGGCGGCGCCATCGTCCTCGTCTCCGCCGGGCGCCTGCTTATCGGCGGCTCCACCGCCTTCACCGGCAACCAGGCCGCGTCCAACGGCGGCGCGCTCGCCGCCACCGCCGCCTCCACCTACGACGGCGGCGTCATCGCCCTCACCGGCGCGGCCACCGTCGCGGACAACATGGCCTTCTACGACGGCGGCGCGATTCACTACACCGGCGCGACCGTGAACACCATCCGCATCGCCACCGAACGCTCTGGCGGCATCAGCTTCACCGGCAACACCGCCGGGCGCAGCGGCGGCGCGATCTTCCTCGACGCCTCCTCCATCGGCTCCGGCATTGTCCTCGATGCGCAACAGGCCGACATTACCTTTTCCGGCAACAAGCACGGCGCGACCGTGGATCGCAGCGTGGTTGACGCCGAGGCCATCCGCGCCACCGGCGCGGGCGGCTACATGACCGCCATCGGCGGCACGCCGAACGACATCTTTTTCTCCGGCTCCGACCAGACGCTCGCCCTCTCCGCCACGACGGGCCGCTCGGTCTCGCTGCTCTCCGGCATCGCCAACACCGACACCGCCGGGCTCGTCACCACCGTGACCAAGTCCGGCTCCGGCGCGGTGCGGTTTGGCGCGGTGTCCGACATCAATGCAAACACCACGGTGCAGGCCGGCGACTTTTTGCTGGTGGACGACGCCACCTACGGCCGCGCCGCCACCGGCACCTTCACCGTGCAGGCCGGCGCGGTCCTCGGCGGCAGCGGCACGCTGCGCGCGGACACCCTGGCGCTCGCCGACGGCGCCATCCTGCGCGCCGGCGGCACGCTCGCGTTCGACGTGACCAACGGCGTCGCCCTCAACCATGCCGTGCTCTCCGGCACGGGCGCGATCGGCGGCGTGGCGACCGCGACCGCCTCGCGCGTCGTCGTCGGCAGCGGCCCGCACGCGGGCGGGCAGGCGCTGGCCTTCGGCGGCGCGCTGACGCTGGACAACGCGACCGTGAGCCTGGGCGTCTTCGGCGGGACGGACTCGGACACGTTTTCCGCAAACTCGCTCACGCTGACGGGCACGACTGCGTTTGACTTCAACGAATTTGTCACCGGCACCTACACCCTGCTGAGCACGACCGGCGGCATCACCGCCAGCGGCACGTGGCTGACCCAGGTGAACGGCCAGACCGTTTCGAACTCGCGCTGGGTGTCGAACTATTCGCTGATCGGCGGCAACACCGCCCTCCAGGCCATCCTCATCAAATACGGCAGCAAGGTGCTGGGCTGGAACCTCGCCGGCGGCGGCGACTGGGACCTCGCCTCGGCCAACTGGTCGGACGGCGACGGCTTTCTCGCGGGCGACGCGGTGCAGTTCTCCAACGTGACCGGCACCGTGGGCCTCGCGGCCTCGCGGCTGTCGGCCTCGCAGATGACCGTCTCCGGCACCGGCACGGTCGTGTTTGCCGGGACCGGCGGCATCACCACCGACGCCGCGCTATGGGACGCCGCCAGCGGCGCGGCGCCCGGCACGGTGCTCGGACGTCTGGACAAAAGCGGCGCGGGCACGCTCGTGCTCGCAAACACCGGCAGCAACCACTTTAGCGGCGGCATCATCATCGCCGGCGGCGCGCTGGTGTTCGACCGCGCCGACCAGCTCGGCGCGGCGGCGATTTCCTTTGCCAACACCGGCACGCTCGGCGCGCGGGCCGGCGCGGGCGCGCTGGAGCTCGACAACACCCTCTCGCTCGCCTCTGGCGCGCGCGCGGCGCTCGATGTGGCCGGTGGCACGCTCTCGCTCCACGGCGCGCTCTCGGGCAACTCCGGCACGCTCGCCAAGACCGGCACGGGCGCGCTCGTGCTCGACGCCGACAACTCCGCCTTCCTCGCCCCGGTGCTCGTCGAGGCCGGCGCGCTCGACCTGCGCGGCGCGCTCGGCGGCAATGTCGCCGTGGCCTCCGGCGCGAAATTTTCCGGCACCGGCGCGGTCGTGGGCGGCAACCTCGACGCCGCGCCGGGCGCGTTGCTGCAAGTCGGCTCGCACGGCGCGGGCGCGACCGGCACGCTCGCCATCGGCGGCACGCTCTCGCTCCACGGCGCCACGTTGCTCTACGACCTCGCGACCAGCGGCACCCCGCCCGCGCTCGCCGCGCACGACGGCATCACCGCCACCGCGCTCGCGCTGGGCGGCACGAATACTTTCGATTTCTCCACCTCCATCGTCCAAGGCGACTACCTGCTCGTCGGCGCGGGCGCGGTGACGGGTTTCGATGCGGACAACTTTATCACCTTCGTGAACGGCACCGACTACCGTACCGGCAGCGGGCGCATGTCGGTCGCGTATTCGGCGGACGCCGCCGGCCTGCGCATGAACGCCACCCTGACCGCAAGCGGCAGCCTGGTGTGGAGCGGCTCGACCGGCAGCACATGGAAGGCCAACGACGGCGCAGCGGACTGGCAGGGCATCGACACGAAGTTTGCCAACGGCGACATCGTGGCGTTCGACAGCACGGCTGACGCCGGGCAACCCGTGCAGCGCGACATCACCGTGGACGCCGCCGGCGTGGTCGTGGCCGAGATGCTCGTCACCGGCACCGGCGACTACCGGTTCGCGGGCGGGGCGATCCGCGGCACCGACAACCCGTCGGAAACGAAGTTTGCCGACCCGAGCGGCAAATTGATCAAGGACGGCGCGGGCACGCTCACGCTCGCCAACACGGGCAACACTTTCGCCGGCGGCATCGCGCTGCTCTCCGGCACGCTCCAAGGCAGCGCCGCCAGCCTCGGCGCAAACGTCATCACCACGCGCGCCGGCTCGGCGCTCGTGCTCGGCCAAGCCTCCGGCGCCGCCACCTACACGGGCACCGTCGCCGGCGAGTCCGCCGCGAGCATCGGCGATGTTTATAAAACCGGCACCGGCTCGCTTGCCGTCCAGGGGCTGGTCCAAGCCGATGTGTTCGAGCACCTCGCGGGCACGGTGACCGGCGAGAGTTTTATCTCCGCCGGGCAATACAACCTGCGCGGCGGCACGCTGGCCATCGGCGGCACACTGGTCCTCGGACGCGGCATGGCGGTTGACAGCGGCGGCGTGCTCGCCGGCCAGGGCCGCGTGCGGCTCGGCGCGGGGGGTGCGTTTGTCCACAGCGGCACGATCAAAATCGGCAAGGCCGCCGGGCTGGCCGGCATGGGCACGCTCGTCATCGAGGGCGACTATGTCGGCAACGGCGGCGTGGTCGCGCTGGCCACCGTGCTCAACGCCGGCGGCGCGGAAACGCAAACCGACCTGCTCCACATCACCGGCGCGATGAGCGGCACGGCGCGGCTGGGCATCGCCAACGACGGCGGCCTCGGCGACAACACCGGCACGGGCGCGGGCGACGGCATCAAGGTCGTGGCCGTGGACGGCGCGATCGGCGGCACGTTCTCGCTCGCGGAGCCGGTGACGGCGGGTGTGTTCGACTACGGACTGGTGCGGGGCGACGGCGGCTTCTATTTGCAGGCGGTCGCGCCGGTGCCCGAGATTCCCGCCGCCGGCGCGCTTCCGGGCGTGGCCGCGCTCGCCGGCCAGGCCGGTTTCGACAGCGTGCGCGAACGCCTCGCCGCGCTGCGCGCCGCCCCCGCCCACGAACGCGGCGGCTGGTGGCTGCGCGATGTTTACGACCAGACCGAGTTGAAAACCGGCCCGTTCGAGGCGTCGCGTTTCCACACCAACCTCGTGCAGGTCGGCCTCGACACCGTTTTCGCGGGCGAAGGCGCGGCGTGGACCGTGGGCGCGTTTTATACCAACACCGACATGGCGGGCCGGGTCGCGGGCATCCGCGCGCAGGACGACGCCAAGGGCGCCGGCGTGTATGTGCTCATGCAGCGCGGGCGGCTCCACGCCTCGCTGCTGCTCCAGGCCGACGACAGCATCTACCGCGTGTTCGCGCGCGACGGCGAGTTCCGCACGCGCGGCTGGAGCAGCGGCGCGTCGCTCGAGGCTGGCTACGCGCTGGCCGTTTCGCCGCGCCTCGGCACGCTGGAGGCGGAGGCCGCGCTGACCGGCCAGAAGCTCGCCACCGGCACGGGCTGGGACGACCGCGACCGCAAATACGCCTTCGACGACGGCGAGTCGCTGCTGGCGCGCGCGGGCCTGCGCTGGCACCGCTTCTTCGACCTCGACGGCGGCGAGTGGCTGCAACCCTGGCTGCGCGCGGGCGTGTCGCACGAATTTGCCAACCGCTACGACATGCGCGTGCAGGATGCCGCCACCCCGGCGCATGCGGCGACCTATGTGTTTGAAAACGACCTGCGCGGCGGCCAGCTCGACCTCTCCGCCGGTCTCGGCTGGGGCCTGACCGAACAGTTCAGCTTCAATTTCTCCTTTGCCTTCATCACCGGCAAAGCCCGCGAGTCCTGCTCCGCCACCGGAGGCGTCCGCTATGTGTGGTAACAGGCCGCTTCGCGGCCAGTTTCAAGTTGGAAGTTTAAGTTTAAGAAAAATCAAAAACCTCCAAGCCGCCGCATCTTAAATTTAAACTTAAAACTTAAACTATATACATGATTCCTCCCCCCATCCTCGCCGCCGTCCACGCGCGCACGCTCGCGTGGCAGGACTATGTCACGCTGGTTTTATACTTCGCGCTCAACCTCGGCATCGGCTGGTGGTGCGCGAGGCGAAAGCAGGACGCCGCCAACGACTACTTCCTCGGCGGCGGGCGCATCCCGTGGTGGGCCGCCGCGGTCAGCTTCTTCGCCACCGCCACCAGCAGCATCAGCTTCATGGCCCTGCCCGCCCAGGCCTACTCCGACAAGAACTGGCTCACCTACGGCACCGTGCCCTCGCAAACCCTCGCGGGCTTTGCCACCGGCTTCTTCTTCGTCGCGCTGCTCCGGCGCATGAACATCACCACCATCTTCTCCTATCTGGAGCGCCGCTTCGACAAGCGCGTGCAACTGCTCGGCGCCGCGCTGGGCGTCATGTTGAAAATCGGCGGACGCATGAGCGTGGTCCTGCTCCTGCCCGCGCTCGCGCTCTCCACGGTGACCGGCCTCAATGTCTATGTGAGCATCCTCCTCATGGGCGTGGTCACCACCATCTACGCGGTGGAAGGCGGCTTCGAGGCCGTGGTCTGGACCGATTTCATCCAGGCCATCGTGGTGTTCGGCGGCGTCATCGTCTCCATCGTTTACGTGTCCATGGGCGTCGAGGGCGGCCTGCCGGGCATCTTTGAAAAAGGCCTCGCGGCGGGGCGATTCCACGCGGCTGACTGGAGCCTCAACCTGTCGGGCAACACCGTCTGGGTGTTCACCGGCATGTTCTTCGCCACCATCTTCACCTATCTGGGCGACCAGCCGCTCATGCAGCGCATCCTCGGCACGGCCACCGACCGCGAGGCGCGCAACACCGTCGTGATGGGCTGCGTGATCGGCACGGTCAGCGCCACGCTGTTCTTTTTCATCGGCACCTCACTGTCGCTCTTCTACGAGGCCAATCCCGCGAAGCTCGCCGAGGGGCTGCCGAACGACGCGATCTTCCCCTTCTTCATCGCCAACGAGCTGCCGCACGGGATCGTCGGTCTCATCATCGCCGCGCTTTTCGCCGTCTCCATGGGCGCGCTCAGCGGCATCATCAATTCCGCAGCCGCCATCGTCGTCTCCGACTTCCAGATGACCTTCCGGCCCCAAAGCACGGAGCGGCAGCGCGTGAAACTCGCGCGGTTCACCACCTTCCTCTGCGGCGCGCTCGCCACGCTCTTCGCGATGTATCTGGCGCACCTCAACGCGCCCTCGCTCTGGAAAGTGTTCATCAAGCTGGTCGCGCTCATCGGCGGCGGCTTCCCCGGCGTGTTCGCCCTCGGGATGCTCACCCGCCGCGCCAACGCGCCGGGCGTGCTGGTCGGCGCGCTGGCCAGCATCGTCGTCACCTGGGCCGTGCAAACCTTCACCAGCACGAACGTGTTTTTCCACGGCTTCGTCGCCATCGCCTCCTGCATGGTCGTCGGCTATGCCGCCAGCCTCGCCTTCGGCGGCGCAATAAAGAGCAGGGAGGAACTGCGCGGCCTGATTTTGTGGCAACGCAAATGAATGCAAAACCCATGACGCCAAGCGAACGAGTCTATATAACCATGTCCGGCGGCAAGGCCGACCGGGTGCCGGTCATTCCCAAGATGTGGGTGGACACCGCGGCAAACCTCACCGGCGCGAGCCTGCTGGAGGTGGTGCGCAATCCGGCGGCCGCGCTGCGCGTGATGATCGACGCCGCGCTGGTGTGCAACACGGACGCCATCCGCGTGTGGCATTTCCCGCGCCGCGACGCCCGCGCCGGCTCCGACGGGCGCGTGATCGAATACAATCGCGACGGGCGCGCCATCGGCGAGGTGGACATGACCGGGGGCCTGCAAACGCACCTCTACTCGCCGGAGCATTTCGACGTGTCCGATCCCTACACGATGGTGCACCACCATTTCTGGACGTGCGTGGAAAAGCCGCTCGTCGGCACCGTGGAGGACGCCGCGCGGATTTATGTGCCGCGCCCGGCGGATTACGTTCGCTTTGGCTGCGCCGACCGGCTGCGCGCGCAACTCGCCCGCGCGGGCGACAAGGTGCTCGTCATCGGCGACTGCGACTGCCCCACCCTGTCGTTCCATATTTCGTTTCGCGGGATGGACAACGCCCTGATGGATTTGATTGATAATCCCGAGCTGGCCAATGCCGTGATGGACAAGGCGACCGCCATCGCCATCGAACGGGCGAAGTTCAACATCGACATCGGCCTGCGCGTGCTGCGTTTTCACGACTCGGCGGCGACCATGACGCTCCTCTCGCCCGCCACCTGGCGGGAGTATATAAAACCGCGCTTCACCCGCTTTTGCACCGAGGTCCACGCCTACTGCCCGGACGTCCGCCTGTTTTGCCATATATGCGGCAACATCATGCCCGCGCTCAACGACCTGGTGGAGACCGGCGTGGACTGCATCGCTCCGCTCGACCCGCTCGGCGGCATGACGACGAAGGCCGCGCGCGAAATCGTGGGCGGCCGCGCCGCGCTGATGGGCGGGGTGAACACGCTTTCGTTCATAAACAGCACGCCGGAGCAGATCGTCGAGGAGGCCCGCGTGTGCATCGACGGCGCGGCGGCGGACGGCGGCTATATACTCGGCTCGGGCTGCGACGTGCCCCGTTATGCAAAACTCGAGAACCTCCTCGCCCTGGCCGGGGCCGCCCGGAAACACGGAACCTATTGAATTAATATATAATCACCCTCCATCCCTTTCATGCTCGAAACATCATCCCTCCAGGAAATCACCGCCCGGACCATCCGGCGCATGACCGAACTGCAAACCGATCCCAGCCAGGAGCAGTGTCCCATCGACATTGTCGCCTTTGACAGTTGGGAGTGGCCGCAAGGCGTCGGGTTATACGGTCTTTTCAAGCGCTACGAGCAATCGGGGGACGCCTCTTTGCTGGACTATATGAAAGGCTGGTATGAACGGCGCATGCAGGCGGGCCTCCCGGAGCGAAATGTAAACACCACCGCCCCCATGCTGTGCCTCGCGCACTTGTGCGAGGTCACGGAAAACGCGCAATGGATGAAGGCATGCGACGACTGGGCGGAATGGGTCATGCACGAAATGGCGCGCACCACCGACGGCGGCCTGCAGCACGACACCACCGGGCACAGCAACGCCGGCCAGATATGGGCGGACACGCTGTATATGACGGTGCTGTTTCTCGCCAAGATGGGCATGGTCCGCAAACGGGCCGATTACGTCGAGGAGGCCATCCAGCAATTCCTCATCCATATCAAATACCTGTTCGATCGCGGCACGGGGCTTTGGTTTCACGGGTGGACTTTCGCCAATCGCACGAATTTCGCCAACGCCCGCTGGGCGCGGGGCAACTGCTGGTTCACCGCCGGGGTGGTGGATTTTTTGGAGATGGCGGACCTGCCCGCGAGCACGCGCGGCTATCTCATTGCCACCCTGCGCGCGCAGGCGGAGGCGCTGGAGCGCAGCCAGGCGCGGGACGGCTTGTGGCACACTCTGATTGACGATCCCGGTTCCTACGAAGAAGCGTCGGCCACCGCCGGCTTCGGCTACGGAATATTAAAGGGCGTGAGAATGGGTTATCTGCCCGCGCGGTTTCGTGAATGCGGCAACCGCGCGCTTGAGGCGGTGATTCGCAACATCACCCCGGACGGCACGCTTCAGAACGTGTCGTTCGGCACGCCGATGGGGCTGGATCTCGATCATTATAGAAAGATCCCCGTCTGCCCGATGCCCTACGGCCAGGCGCTCGCCGTGCTCCTGCTGGGCGAGGCCATCCGCCACTGAGGCGGGCGATTAGCACATGCCCACATGGTCTTTGATGCCAACGTCCTGATATATTTGGACGTTGGCGGATCAATCGCCTGCGTAAATCTCCAAGAACCTCTGACGGACGTGCTCGGCGGCGCATCGTATCGCAGGCATCCCTGCCTGCCGTCGAAAAAGAAAGGCGCGTGGCGCCGCTGACTTTCTTCTTTTAAAAAGAAATGCCGTGCTTCGCGCGACCTCCCGGCGACGGCAGGCAGGGATGCCTGCGATACGATTGTGCGTGACGTCGGGCGTCAGGTCGAGGCTCGCACGACCAACTCCGCGCGCAGCAGCACCCGCCGCGCCGGCATGCGCGGCTGGCGCAGGCGGCCGAGCATCGTCTCCACCGCCGCCGCGCCAAGCGCCTCGCAGGGCTGGCGCATGGTCGTGAGCGACGGCGCGAGCAGGCTCGCATAGCGCACGTCGTCGAAACCGGCGACCTTGGTGTCGCGCGGCACATCGCGCCCGAGCTCGCGCAGCGTTTGCAGCAGGCGCGCCGCGGTCGCGTCGTTCGAGGCGATGATGGCGTCGGGCCTCACCCTCTTCAGCAGCACCTCGACGCGCGCGCGTTCACCCGGCTCGCACACGACAAAGTCCAGCCGCGCCTTCGCCACGCGCTCCACCGCCGCGCGCGCGCCCGCCACGCGCAAATCCGTCGTCTCGGGAAACGCCGGCCGCGCGATGAACGCCAGCCGTGTGCAGCCGCGCTCCAGCACATGCGCCGCCAGTTCGAAACCCGCGAAGAAGTCGTCGATCGCCACCAAGTCCTCGTCGCTTCGCTCGGGAAACTCGCAGATATCGCGATCGAGCAGCACCACCGCCAGCCCGCGATGGCGCAGCCGCTCGACCACCGCGCGATTCACGGCGGCGCGCACCGGGTGATGCTCGACCGGCGCAAAAAACACGCCCGCCACGCCGCGCTCCGCCCACTCGCGCGCGATGACATCCGGCGGACGGTCCGCCACCGCCGCGCCCATCAGCACATCCCAGCCCGCCGCGCGCGCCGCACGCGCGATTTCCGCCGAGATCGGCTCGACCATTTCCGTCGCGCCGAGCCCGTCGGCCAGCAGCCCGAGCGTGCCCCTGGCCAGCGGCGCGTGCCGCACAAACGACCCCGCCCCGCGGTGCCGCTCCACCAGTTCCAGCCGCTGCAACTCCCGCAACGCCTGCGCGACCGTCGGCCGCGACGCCTTGTAGCGGCGCGCCAGCGCCTGCTCGCTCGGCAGGCGCGAGCCCGCCTTGAAGTCGCCCCGCTTGATCGCCTGGTGCAGGGACTGGAAAATGACGGCATGCTTGGGAAGTGACATGGGAAATGCGGATTTCGGAGTGCGGAATTGGAGTAAGGAACCCGGATGCGCTCCGCGCCGGCAAGTTGTCATGACATCTTTCTTCCAAATGCCAACTCATTCGTTCGCCCCGCCGCGCGGCATCCCCCATTACGAACCGCATCCCGATCCATTCTCTTTCAGCCTTCAGTCCTTCAGCTCTTCAGCCTTTTTCCATGAACGCCCCCCGCCTCCGCGAACTCCTCCAATCCATCGCCCGCGCCCGCGTCGGTGTCGTCGGCGATTTTTGCATCGACAGCTACTACATCATCGATATGGCCCGCTCCGAGCCGTCGCTCGAGACCGGCATCGCCACGCATCCCGTGCGCGAACAGCGCCACACCCTCGGCGGCGCGGGCAACGTCGCCTGCAACCTCCACGCCATCGGCGTCGGCTCCATCAGCGCATTCGGCGTCGTCGGCGGAGACCTGCTCGGCCTCGAACTCCTGCGCCTCCTCGAGTCGCTCGGCGCCGACACCGCCGGCATGATCACGCAAAAGGACGGCTGGCAGACCCACTCCTACCTGAAACCCATCGTCAACCGCGACGAAGGCAACCGCATGGACTTCGGCGTGTTCAACGAAATCGCCGGCGACACCACCGCCACGCTCCTCGCCGCGCTCGAAAAGGCGCTGCCCGCGCTCGACGTGCTCATCGTCAACCAGCAATTCGAAAACAGCCTGCACTCCGCCGCGTTTCAGGCCGGGCTGAACCGGCTCCTCGCCGCGCATCCGCGCGTCACCGCGCTCATCGACTGCCGCTGCCGCCGCCTCGCCGATGCCTACTCGTCCGGCCTGCGCAAGCTCAACGACCACGAGGCCACCCGCCTTTGCGGATTCTCCTACGGCCCTCGCGATTCCATCCCGCGCCGCGACGCCATCGAGTCCGCCTCGCGCCTTTTTGCGCAATGGAAAAAACCCGTCTTCGTCACGCGCGGCAAACACGGCTGCGTGGTCGTCGATGCCACTGGCGCGCACGAGATTCCCGGCCTGCACATCATCAAAAAAACCGATTCCGTCGGCGCGGGCGACAGCATGGTGTCCGGCATCGCCGCCTGCCTCTCCATCGGCGCCGCGCCCGCCGAGGCCGCCGCCTTTGGCAACTTCGTGGCCGGCGTCACCGTGCAGAAACTCCACCAGACCGGCACCGCCGCGCCCGCCGAGATCCTCGCCATCGGTGAGCACGCCGACTACGTTTACCAACCCGAACTGGCCGACGACATCCGCCGCGCCGCGTTCGCGCCCGGCACCGCCATCGAAATCGCCGAGCCGCTCCCCGCCGAGTTCGACCTCCGTTTCGCCATCTTCGACCACGACGGCACCATCTCCACGCTCCGCCAGGGCTGGGAAAAGGTCATGGAGCCCATGATGATTCGCGCCATCCTCGGCCCCGCCTACAAGACCGCCGACAGCGCCACCTACGAGCGCATCGTCCAGCAAAGCAGGGAGTTCATCGACAAGACCACCGGCATCCAAACCCTCCAGCAAATGCACGGACTCTCGCTCATGGTGCGCGAGGCGGGCTTTGTCCCCGAGGCCGAGATTCTCGACGCCCCCGGCTACAAGCGCATCTACAACGACGCCCTCATGGAGCTCGTCCGCGAGCGCAAGCAGCAGCTCGACCGCGGCGAGCTCGACGTCACCGACTTCACCCTGAAGAACGCCGTCGCGCTCCTCCACCGCCTGCACGCCGCCGGCGTGCGCCTCTTCCTTGCCAGCGGCACCGACGAACAGGACGTCATCCTCGAGGCCGAGGCGCTCGGCTATGCGCACCTCTTCGAGGGCCGCATCTACGGCGCGAACCAGGACATGACCCACGACGCCAAGCGCATGGTGCTCGAGCGCATCCTCGGCGAAATCGGCCCGGACAACGCGGCCCACATCGTCACCTTCGGCGACGGCCCCGTGGAAATCCGCGAGACCCGCAAGCGCGGCGGCCTCGCCGTCGGCATCGCCAGCAACGAAGTCCAGCGCTTCGGCCTCGCACCCGAAAAGCGCACCCGCGTCATCCGCGCCGGCGCCCACCTCGTCGTGCCCGACTATTCCCAGCTCAACGCCCTCCTCTCGCTGCTCAAAATAAACCCCAAAGCCGCCGCCTGACTTTTTCTCCCGATGAATAACAACCCGTTTGATTACCAGTCCCGCATCCTCACCCGCGACCAGATGAAAACCGAAATGGCCGCGCTCCGCGCCGCCGGCAAGAAAGTCGTCTTCACCAACGGCGCCTTCGACATCCTCCATCTTGGCCACCTCACCTACATGACCTTCGCCCGCCGGCAGGGCGACTGCCTCGTCGTCGGCCTCAACTCCGACGCCTCCGTCAAACGCTACAAGGGCGACAAGCGCCCCATCGTCCCCGAGCAGGAGCGCGCCACCCTGCTCGCCGGCCTCAAGTGCGTGGACTACGTGGTCATCTTCGACGAGGACGAGCCCAAGGAACTCATCGCGCACATCCTTCCCGACGTGCTCGTGAAAGGCGAGGACTGGGCGCACTACGTCAGCGGCCGCGACGTCGTCGAGGCCCACGGCGGCAAGGTCGTTCTCGCCAGGATGGTCGAGGGCCGCTCCACCACCAACATCATCAAAAAAGTCACCGAGGCCTACGGGAAATAACCCGCCCCGAAAAAGCGCATTCACATTCTTAATTTTTAATTCTTACTCATTTTCCATGAAGGCCATCATCGTCACCGGCGGAGCCGGCTTTATCGGACGCAACCTCGTCGAGGCGCTCAACCGGCGCGGCGAGGACAACATCTACATCGTGGACAAGCTCGGCCGCGACGAAAAGTGGCGCAACCTCCTCGGCCTCGCCTTCGAGGACGCGTGGGGCATCGACGACTTCCGCCGCCGGGTGCGCGACAACGACCTCCCGCCCGTCGCCACGATCTTTCACCTCGGCGCGTGCAGCGCCACCACCGAGGCCGACGCCGACTACCTTCTCGACAACAACTACCGCACCACGCGCGAACTCTGCGAATGGTCGCTGAAAAACGGCGTGCGTTTCATCTACGCCTCCAGCGCCGCCACCTACGGCGCGGGCGAGCATGGCTACGACGACTCCGACGACGTCACGCCGCTGCTCCGCCCGCTCAACATGTATGGCTATTCCAAGCACATGTTCGACCTCTGGGCTCTCCGCCGCGGCCACCTGCGCGCCATCGCCGGCGTCAAATACTTCAACGTCTTCGGCCCCGGCGAGGACCACAAGGGCGACATGCGCTCCGTCATCAACAAGGCCGTCACCCAGATCGTCGAAACCGGCAAGGTGCAGCTCTTCCGCTCCCACCGCCCCGACTACAAGGACGGCGAGCAGCTCCGCGATTTCGTTTACGTGAAGGACGCCGTCGCGCAGACGCTCTTCTATCACGACCACCCGGAAGTCTCCGGCCTCTTCAACGCCGGCACCGGCCGCGCGCGCTCCTGGAACGACCTCGCCCGCGCCGTCTTCGCCGCGCTCGGGCGCGAACCGGTCATCGAATACATCGACATGCCGGAAACCATCCGCGAGAAATACCAATATTACACCAAGTCCGACACCGCCAAGGCCCGCGCCGCCGGCTACACCCGCGAAGCCTTCACCCTGGAGGACGCCGTCCGCGACTACGTGGTGAACTACCTCGTCAAGCCCGCCTGACGCCCCGCGCGCCTTGCCTTTATCGTTCTCGTTCTCTTACTCGTGCTCCCAGTCCGTTTCTTTCCTCTTTATCTTTATCTTTATCTTTCCTCTTTCTCTTTTCCCGAATGCTGAAGTAGGACGGAGGAGGAAAGAGAAAGAGGAAAGAATAAAGAGGCTGAATCAAGCCGAGAGAACGAGAACGATAAAAACCAAAACACCCGATGACCGAACAACACTATCGCGACGACCTTTTTTCCCGCCGTCCCGTGCTTGAAGCCTGCCGCGCGCAAATCCTGCAAGCCCGCGACGCGCTGCTCGCCTGTTATCGCGCCGGCGGCAAACTCCTTCTTTGCGGCAACGGCGGCAGCGCCGCCGACTGCGACCACATTTCGGGCGAACTGCTGAAAGGCTTCATGGGCAAACGCCCGCTCCTCCCCGCCGAGCGCGAAGGGCTTTCGCCCGAACTCGCCGGCAAGCTCCAGCGCGGCCTGCCCGCCATCCCGCTCACCAATTTCCCCGCGCTCGGCACCGCGTTCACCAACGACGTCGATCCGCTCCTCATTTACGCGCAACTCGTCAACGCGCTCGGACGCCCCGGCGACGTGCTCATCGGCATCTCGACCTCGGGCAACGCCAAAAACGTCTGCGCCGCCGCCGAGGTCGCCCGTGCGCGCAAACTCCCTGTCATCGCCCTCACCGGCCGCGGCGGCGGCGCGCTCCGCCAGCTCGCCGACATCTGCATCAACGTCCCCGCCGACGAGACCTATCTCATCCAGGAACTGCACCTCCCCGTCTATCACTACCTCTGCCAGGCCATCGAAGCGGAACTGTTCGGCTAAGCGACGATACTGTTGGTAGCGCCGCGCAACCCGCGCATCCCCTTTACGCCGCCGCCTCCGCGATGGTCATGAGCAGATTGCCCGCGCTCACCGGGCTGCCGGGCTTGCAATAGAGCGCGTTCACCACGCCTGACACGGGCGCGCTCACGTTGATTTCCATCTTCATCGCCTCGATGATGACGAGCGGCTGGCCGGCCTCCACCTTCGCGCCTTTTCCGACCAGGAGCTTCCAGACGTTGCCGCTGATATCGACTTTGACCGGGCAGCCGTCGGCTTCGGCCGGCGGCGCGATGGCCGCGCTTTCGGGCGCGCCGGGCCGCGTGTCCTCGGCCTTCCAGCGCGCCACCTCGGCCTCGAACGCCGTCTTCTGGCGCGACTGGAACGCCGCGATGCCGTCGGCGTTTTCGGCCAGGAATTTCTCGTGCGCCTCCAGGTCGAAGACCGTTTCCTCGACCTTGAGCGGCAGCCGGCCTTCGCGAAACGCCTCGCGCATCCGCGTGAGTCCGTCCTCCGGCACCGGGAAAAACCGCACCTGGTCAAAAAACTTCAGCAGCCACGGCTCGCCGTTGGCAAACACCGGCCCCTTGAGGAATTTGTTCCAGATCGGCAGCGTGCGCCCGACGAGCTGGTAGCCGCCGGGCGAATCCATGCCGTAGATGCACATGTAAACGCCGCCGATGCCGACCGTGCCCTCGGCGGTGAACGTGCGCGCGGGATTGTATTTCGAGGTCACCAGCCGGTGGCGCGGATCGACCGGCACCGCGCACGGCGCGCCGAGATAAACGTCGCCCAGCCCGAGCACCATGTAGCTCGCGTCGAACACCGCGCGGCGCACCTCCTCGACCGTATCCATACCATTGATACGACGGATGAACTCGACGTTGCTCGGCAGCCACGGCGCCTCGGCGCGGATGGTCTCGCGGTAGCGCGCCTCGGCGCCGAGCGTGCCCGAGTCCTGCCACGCCATCGGAAGGTGCACGATGCGCGAGGGGATGCGGAGCTTGTAGAGCGAGGGCAGGCGGCCTTCGAGCGTGAGGAGTTTGGCGAGCAGCGTCTTTTGCGTGATGACGCGGCTGTCGTAGCGGATCTGCAAGGAGCGCACGCCGGGCGAAAGCTCCAGCACGCCCGCGAGCGGGCTTTCGCGCAGCGCCTGCATGAGCTGGTAAACACGCAGGCGGAAGCGCAGGTCGAGCACCATCGGCCCGTATTCGATGAGGATGTAGTTGTCGCCCGCCTGCCGGTAAACGACCTCGGGCCGCTCGCCGATCTCGGGCATCGACGCAAGCACGCAGCCCGCGCCCAGCGCCGCGGGCGTGTCGGCGCGTTCGGGCGCTTCGACCACGGGGCGGATGTCGCCGTCCGGCGGCGCCAGCGTCGCGATGGCCGTGTCGCGCGCCTTTTCCAGCTTCAGCGCATCGTCGAACGCCATGCGATGGAACCGGATTTTGTCGCCGGGCTTCACCTGGCCGATTTTCCAGAGCTCGGCCTTCACGATGGTGACCGGGCAGACGAAACCGCCCAGGCTCGGCCCGTCGTGCGCGAGGATCACGGGCGAGTCGCCGGTGAAGTTGACCGAGCCGACGGCGTATTCGCAGTCGTGCACGTTGGACGGGTGCAGGCCGGCCTCGCCGCCATCGTGCCGCGTCCATTCCGGCTTCGGGCCGATGAGGCGCACGCCGAGGCGGTTCGAGTTGTAGTGCACCTCCCAGTCAGCCTCGAAAAACGCGGCCGTTGATTTTTCCAGGAAAAAGTCCGGCGCGCCGTGCGGCCCATACATCACCCCGATGTGCCAGAAATTTGGATACACGGGCACGAGGGACCGCGGCGCGGCGGCGGGCTCCGCCACGGGCGCGGGCGTGTTGGAAGCCGGCGAGGTCGGATCGTTGACCGGCAGCACGTCGCCGGCGCGCAGCACCCGCCCGCCGTGCCCGCCGAACTGGCCGAGCACGAAGGTCGATTTCGAGCCGAGATAGACGGGCACGTCGATGCCGTTGCGCACCGCGATGTAGCTGCGGCAGCCGGACGCCGCCTTGCCGACGCGCAGCACCTGCCCGCTTTTCACGCGGACGGGCGCCCACCATGCGACCGGCGCGCCGTCGAGCGTCGCCGGGGCGGGCGCGCCGGTGAGCGCGAACACCGTTTCGCGGTGAAACCGGATCGCCGGCCCCGCCAGCGTGCATTCGAGCCCGGCGGCGGACGGGTGGTTGCCGACGATGCGGTTGGCGATGCGGAACGCATAATCGTCCATCGGCCCGGACGGCGGCACGCCCACGTCCCAATAGCCGGGGCGGCCCGGATGGTCCTGCACCGTGGTGTAGGTGCCCGCCTCGACGATCTCGATGGCGGACGGCACGTAGGCGAACGTGTCGAGAAACCGCGTCCATACGCGGCCCGCCGCGAACTCCTCGCTCGCGATGATCGCGCGCAGGTAATCGAGATTGGTCG
Source organism: Termitidicoccus mucosus (assembly GCF_038725785.1). GTDB lineage: Bacteria > Verrucomicrobiota > Verrucomicrobiia > Opitutales > Opitutaceae > Termitidicoccus > Termitidicoccus mucosus. The sequence goes on along the minus strand of NZ_CP109796.1, from coordinate 4,649,794 downwards.
CGATGCCCGAGACGCGCGAGCGGGCGAGCACGTCCTTCATCTTCGCAATCGCATCGGCGCGGTCCTTCCCGTGCACGATGAGTTTCGCGATCATCGGATCGTAGAACGGCGTCACTTCCGTGCCGGTCGAGACCCAGCCGTCCACGCGCACGCCCTCGGGGAACGCCACCTCGGTCAGCACGCCCGGCGACGGCTGGAAATTCTTCAGCGCGTCCTCCGCGTAGAGGCGCACCTCGATGGCCGCGCCTTCCGGCTTCGCAACGAATTTATCCAGCTCCGGCGGCTCGCCCGCCGCGGTGCGGATCATCCATTCCACGAGGTCGATGCCCGTCACCGCCTCCGTGACGGGATGCTCGACCTGGAGGCGCGTGTTGGCCTCCAGGAAATAAAACTCATCGCGCGCGCCGTCGTAGATGAACTCCACCGTGCCCGCGCTCGTGTAGCCGGCCGCGCGCCCCAGCGCCGCCGCCGCCGCGAGCAGTTTCGCACGCGTGGCCGCCGGGAGATTCGGCGCGGGGGTCTCCTCGACGACCTTCTGGTTGCGACGCTGGATCGAGCAATCGCGCTCGCCGAGCGCGACCACATGCCCGCGCCCGTCGCCGAAAATCTGCACCTCGACGTGGCGCGCGTTGTCCACGTAACGCTCGATAAACACGCCGCTGTCCTTGAAAAAATTCGCGCCGAGCCGCTGCACCGATTCAAACGCCGTCTCGAGTTCCTCCGCGCCGGCGCAGCGCGTCAGCCCGATGCCGCCGCCGCCCGCGGTGCTCTTGAGCATGACCGGATAACCGAGTTTTTCCGCCTCGGCGCGCGCCTCGGCGGCCGACTTGAGCAGGCCCGTGCCGGGCACGAGCGGCACGCCGGCCCGGCGCGCGATTTCGCGCGACTCGTGCTTCAGGCCGAACTGGCGGATCTGGTCGGGCGTTGGCCCGACAAACACGATGCCCGCCTCCGCGCACGCCGCGGCGAAGGCGGTGTTCTCCGACAAAAATCCGTAGCCGGGAATGACGGCCTGCGCGCCCGTTTTTTTTGCGGCGGCGATGATTTCGTCGCCGAGCAAATAACTCTCGGCGGGCTTGTCGCCGGTGCCGATTTGCACGGCGGCGTCCGCCGCGGTGACGTGCGCGCTGTTGCGGTCCGCGCCGGAATAAACCGCGACGCTTTTGACGCCCATGCGCCGCAGCGTCCGCGCGATCCGCACGGCGATTTCCCCCCGGTTTGCGATCAGGACGGTGTGAAACATAAAGAAATACTTTTGCCAGTCTCGCGACAGGCGGCGCGGCGGCGACTGTAGGGCTCGACCTTGCGTCGAGCCGTGTTCGCACGGGACCGTTCGTTCAACCTTCGCGGCCCGACGCAAGGTCGGGCCCTACAATTACGATGCTGCCGCTCTTCGTTCATCCCGCGGCGCCTTTCTTCCCTCTCGCCAGATACGCGCGCCAGCCGCCGAAATGCGTGATGTCCTCCGCGCCCTCCGCGGCCCATGCCTCGCAAATAAAGCCCTTCACCTCGCGCCCGTCGGCGAGCGTCAGCGTGCCGATGCCGAGCGGCGGCGGTATCGCCGCGACAAACGAGCCGAATTTTTCCTCCGGCACGTCCCAAAGCTCGACCTCGATCCCGGCGTCCGGACTTGTATCCTTTTTTCCAATACGAACCAGCCCCGGCTTCGGCGGTGTCGTCCCGGGCAGCGCGTAGAAACGGTAATCGGCGCTCGTTTTGGTTTTCTCCACCAGCACCGCGCCGCGTTCCGTGAGCTGGTGGTTGAGCGGGAGCCCGGAAAGGTGCGCGCCGACCACCGCGAGCCGCACCGTTTTGCGCTCCGGAAACGGCAGCGCCGCCCCGCGGCCGGTCGCGGCCGCTTCGCGCCGCTCCCAGCGCGCGCCGAATTCCGCCAGCGCGGCATCCGCCCACGCCGGGCCGATGAGCGTGATGCCCGCGGGCAGGCCGTCGTCGCGGAAACCGGCCGGCAGCGCGAGCGCGCTCCAGTCGAGCAGGTTGACGAAATTCGTGTAGGTGCCGAGCTGGCTGTTGATCTCGACCGGGCTGGCGAGCACGTCGGCGATGGACGGATGGCGCGGCGCGGTCGGCACGAGCAGCGCGTCCACCGTGGCCAGCAGGCCGTCGCACCCGCGCTTCAGGTCGGCGAGTTTGTAGTGGGCGCGAAACACCGAGGCCGCATCGAACTCCGTCCCGCGCGCGATGATGCCGCGCACCACCGGATGCACCGCGCCGGGATTCGTTTCGAGCAATTCCCCGGCGACCGTGTAGCGCTCGGCGACCCACGGCCCCTGATAGAGCAGCGCCGCCACTTCGAAAAACGGGGAAAAATCCATCGGCACGATCTCCGCGCCCGTCGCGCGCGCCCGGTCGAGCGCCCGGGCAAAGGCCGCCTCCGCCTGCGCGTCACCGAACCATTCCGGCGCGGCCGGCACGCCGAAGCGCGGTTTCGCCGGCAGGCGCTTTTCGAACGCGCCCGCGGGAACGGCGCGCGAATAACCGTCGGCATCCGGCGCGCCCGCGATGGACGCCACCAGCGCGGCGTCCTCCACGCCGGCCGCGAACACCGACACGCAATCGAGCGAGCGGCACGCCGGCAGCACGCCGCGCGTGCTCAGCCAGCCACGCGTCGGTTTCAGGCCGACGAGGTTGTTGAAGCCGGCCGGCACGCGCCCCGAGCCGGCGGTGTCGGTGCCGAGTGCAAACGGCACGATCCCGCGCGCCACGACCGACGCCGAGCCCGAGCTCGAACCGCCCGAAACGTAATCCGGGTTAAACACATTCGGCACCACGCCGTAAGGCGAGCGCGTGCCGACGAGCCCGGTGGCAAACTGGTCGAGGTTGGTTTTGCCGACCAGGATGGCGCCCGCGTCGAGCAGCCGCTGCACGGCGGGCGCGGTTTCCTTCGGCGTGTAGGCAAATGCCGGGCACGCGGCGGTCGTCGGCAACCCGGCGAAGTCGATGTTGTCCTTGATGGCGAACGGCACGCCGAGCAGCGAAAACTTCTCCGCGCCCTCCCGCCCCACGCGCGCCTCCAGCGCGGCAAACTGTTCCTTTATCTGCGCGGGCGTGAGCGCGAGAATCCACGCCGGATCGCCACCGCCGCCGACGGCGGCGGGTTGGATTTTCTCAACCAGCGCGACCACCCGCCGGGCGGCCTCGGTTAACGAGGCGCTCGCGCCAACGCGCCAGCCGGCGATCAGCCTGTCGCGAGGGCTGGCGGCGGTCTTGGGGGACAACGAATCCTTGGTCTCGTGCACGCCACCCAAAAGCAAGTGGCATGCCGGACGGCTAAATTCTTCCGCGGGCAGGAAGTTGCATGCAGGCTGTCCGCGATTGGAATCACGGACATTCGCCCGTGTTTCCAGCCGTCCAGGCGCGGAGTTGTTCTATCGTTTTGAAAACACCATCTTCCGCACAGTGGCCGCCTGCCGGGATCACGCTCAAAATCCCCCCAGCCGGAACGTGAAGGTGGCGTGCCCGACGGTGCCTGCGGCCCAGCTTGGGCCGGTGCGCGTGGCACATCCGAGCCGTTCAATCACGCAAGCGGTGAGCGCGCGCTGCCATTCGGGATGCGGAGCGGAACCGCGCGGCGGCGTTCCGATCCGGTGGTCTCCCGGTTTCATCCGCCTTGTTTTTCGATTTCAACAGCATACACGTGCGTCTCGCCGCCGAGCATGTTCGAGCGAAAGATGACCCACTTTTGATCGGGAGAGAAATGAACGTTGGGCTCCAGCTTGTAGTTGTGCCCTTTCATATTCACGAGGCGCTCCGACACGAGGCGGCGGCCGTCGGGCCGGAAAAGATATATCCACATCCCGTCGGCGGCCTTGGCCACCTGCCCGGGGTCGCCGCCGTCGCCGCAATATAACCGCTGGTCGGGAGAGACGTTGAAATGGATCGACCATTCGTCGCGCGTCATCTCGTATTTCACCTCCTCGCCGCTCCGCACATCGACGCCGCAGAGGAAGAAGGTCACCGAGCGGGGTTGTTGCAGGTCAAACCAGATGCGTTTCCCGTCGGGGGCGAAAAACTCGTGCCCGGCGATCTCCATCTCCATCGAGCGGCGATGCATCAGTTTATAGTCGGTGGTGTTCACGTCGATCGTCCATATCCGGTCCACTTTGTGCCACGGTCCCTCGTGGCAATACATCAGGAGGGCGGGATCGGTGGGCGAAAACTGGATATGGTTCGTCCATTCGTTCTCCTCGTGGATCACCCGCATCTCCCCCGTTTTAATATTAAGGGTAAAGAGGTAATGCTTGATATGCGCCTCATATATGCGGCTGAAATACTGGCTCTTCTGGGGGTATTTCGCCAGGATTTCCTGCGCTTTTTTCCCGTCGTTGTATTTTCCGGCCAGCAGCGTCCCGTCGGCGTTGACGGTGCTGATGCTCGCTCCCAGCTCGTGCGGAAAGACGTGCACCAACCTCGTCTGGCGGGTGTCGATGTGGGTGGCGAAGACACTGTCGCCCGTCTGGTAGATGACCTCCCGGTGCGTCTTGTCCACGATCTCCCCGTTGACACCCTGCGGGCGGTCCGTCAGCTGCACGCTCTCCAGTGTCCGCAGGTTCAGCGTGAAGAACTGCCGCCTGCCATCGACCACCCCGGCGTAGATCATCAAGTCATCCTTCCCGTCGGGCGTCTTGATGAATGGGTTGTTGTGAAAATAAAAGCTCTTGTTGTCGGTGCCCGTGCGGGTCAGCCGGATGACCTTGTGGTGCGTCAGGGGGTCGGTCCACTCAAGGGGGATCGATGGCGCGGGTTGTGCAATGGCCGCGCCCGACCACGCAAAATAACATAGCAATGCAATGGAAAGAGTTTTCATCGGTTGTATTTTCAATGTTTCAATATGATATTAATATGATGAAGGTAATCATGCCCTGTTGAATCAATTCCAGGCTTATGTCCCCTGGAATGGCTTTGTCCTGAACAATAAAACCCAATGGCGTGAGATGATGGGAATTCGTTTGCCCTCCGTGTCCTCTTTGTCGCTATGGTTTGGAAATCCAATGAGCGTTTCACTCATTGCGTAATCCCGGTTATATAGAAGACATGCGGACAGTCCTGAATATGAAAAAATGTGGACAGTTCGATTTTATCCGAGGGCGATTCTTCTGCTGGAGGGCCGGGCTCCCGCGAGGCCGTCGTGGTCATGCGTGACGTTTTCCGGCGACGGCCTCGCGGGAGCCCGGCCCTCCAGCAGAGGAATCGGAACGCTCAAGGCGCCCGGCCTACTCCAGCTCCAGCGTCACGATGGATTTGGCCGGGAGGGTGAGCGTGAGCGTTTCGCCGGAAAGCGCCGCGCCGTGGAAGGGCTTCGGCGCGACAGCGGCGGGCGCGTCGAAGGTGTTGATGCTCGTGATCGCAGGCGCAGTGAGCACGCGGCCGGCCGCGCGTTTCGCGGTGAGCCCGGCAAGCGTGCAGGTGACGGTGACGGGGGTGTTGGGATTGGCATTGACGAGGCCGAGGTGGATTTTGCCATCCGGCGCGCGCGAGGCCGTGACGCTGACCGCGGGGATCTTTTTGCCGCCGCACTCATAATCCGGCGTGGAGAGCGCGAGCGGGAGCGAGGTGGCGCCCTGGTGGACCTTATACATCTCAAACACGTGGTAGGTCGGCGTGAGCAGCATCTTCTCCTTGTCGGTGAGAATCATCGCCTGAAGGACGTTCACGGTTTGGGCGATGTTGGTCATGGTCACGCGGCCGGCGTGTCGGTGGAAAATATTGAAGTTGAGCGCGGCGATGATGGCGTCGCGAAGCGAGTTTTGCTGATAGAGGAAGCCGGGATTGGTGCCGGGCTCGACATCGGTCCAGATGCCCCACTCGTCGATGACCATGCCGACTTTTTGGTCGGGATCGTATTTGTCCATGATGGCGCCGTGCCTGGTGATGAGCTCGTCCATCTTGAGCGTGTTGACGAGCGTGGCGATGTAGGCGGGTTCGTCGAAGTCGGTGGCGGAGCCTTTTTTCCGCCAGTTGCCGGTGGGGAGCGTGTAATAGTGCAGCGAGAGGCCGTTCATCATGCGGGCGCCGACGTTTTTCATTAAAACCTCGGTCCAGTTGTAGTCGGCGCCGTTGGAGCCGCAGGCGATGCGCTGGATTTTGTTGCCGGAGTAATTTTTTACAAAGGTGTTGTAGCGCCTGTATTCACCGGAGTAATACTCGGGCGTCATGCTGCCGCCGCAGCCCCAGCTTTCGTTGCCGACGCCGAAGTAGGGGAGTTTCCAGGGCTGGTCGCGGCCGTTGGCGCGCCGGAGGTTGGCCATGGGCGAGTTCGCGTCGGAGGTCATGTATTCGACCCACTCCATCATTTCCTGCACGGAGCCGCTACCGACGTTGCCGCACACGTAGGGCGCGGCGCCGATTTGCTCGCAGAGATCGAAAAACTCGTGCGTGCCGAAGTGGTTTGTCTCCACGACGCCGCCCCAGTGGGTGTTGATCATGGCGGGGCGTTTCTCGCGCGGGCCGATGCCGTCGCGCCAGTGATACTCGTCGGCGAAACAGCCGCCGGGCCAGCGGAGCACGGGGATGTTGAGGTTTTTCAACGCGGCGACGACGTCGTTGCGGATGCCGCGGGTGTTGGGGATGGGCGAGTCTTCGCCGACCCAGATGCCTTCGTAGATGCAGCGGCCGAGGTGCTCGGCGAAGTGGCCGTAGAGGTTGGGATTGATGACGGGGCCGGTCTGGTCGGCGCGCAGGATGATGGCGGCGGCGGCCGGCGTGGCCGCCTGCTGCGCGGCGGCGAGCGGCGCGACGGCAAAAGCCGCGACACCGGCAATGAGCGAGGAAAGCGCGCGGGCGCGCGGCGGATAGCTTTTGTGGAGCGGTTTCATTGGGAAAACGGGGCGGGAAGGGACACCGCCAAACTCGCTTCGCTCCCCATGCGCGGTCAACGCATGCTCCGTATGACAGTAAAGTGGCCGCGGACAAACATTACAAAAATGTAAGGCGCGTGAAAGACAGCGGAAAACTCCGCATGCGACATTGATCCGCGATACGAGGGGGAACGCCCCCGTCCGCCTTTCCGGACAACCATCATCATCCACCATCACCCACTCATTCCAACCATTCATATGACCGCCATGACACAAAACACCGACACCCACCACCGGCACCACCGTCGCCGGAGCGCCGCCTTCATCGGGGGCGGCTTGCTCGCGGCCGGAGCGCTCGCGTTTTCCGTCGCATTCGCGGCGGGCGAGACAAAGCCCTCCGTCTCCATCAATGTTGACGACAAGCCGCTTGCCCGCACCGCGTCGGACAGCTACGCGCCCGTCATCAAGCAGGTCGCGCCGAGCGTCGTGAAAGTGCTCGTCACCGAACGCGCGAAAAACGTCCCCGTGCAGGACAACCCGTTCTTCAACGACCCGCGCTTCCGCGAATTTTTCGGCCCCTTCGGCTTCGGCGGTCCCGGCGGCCCGTTCGGCGGCGGAGGCCGGATGCAGCGCCAGCCCGAGCAAAACGGCCTCGGCTCGGGCGTGGTCGTCAGCGCCGACGGCTACGTCGTGACCAACTCGCACGTTGTCACCGGCGCGGACGTGATCAAGGTTTCCTTCAACGACGGACGCGAACTCAGCGCGAAGGTCATCGGCACCGACCCGAAATCCGATCTCGCCGTGATCAAGGTCGATGCGGCCGACCTGCCCGCCATCACGTTTGCCGACAGCGACCAGCTCGAAGTCGGCGACCGCGTGCTCGCCATCGGCAATCCCTTCGGCATCGGCCAGACTGTCACCAGCGGCATGGTCAGCGGCCTGGGCCGCGCCACGCTCGGGCTCGATTACGAGGACTTCATCCAGACCGACGCCGCCATCAATCCCGGCAACTCCGGCGGCGCGCTCGTCGATGTGCGCGGCCGCCTCGTCGGCGTGAACACCGCCATCCTCAGCCGCAGCGGCGGTTTCCAGGGCATCGGCTTCGCCATCCCCGCCAACATGACGCGCAGCATCATGGAACAGCTCGTCGCGCACGGCAAAGTCACGCGCGGCTATATTGGCGTCATGGTGCAAAACATCACGCCCGCCTTTGCCGAGCAGTTCAACCTCGACAAAACCGAAGGCGCGCTCGTCTCCGAGATCGTCGGCGACGGCCCGGCCGAGAAGGCCGGCCTGAAGACCGGCGACGTCATCACCGAATTCAACAAAAAGCCTATCAAGGACGGCCGCACGCTCAAGCTCACCGTGGCCAATGTCGCGCCCGGCCAGACGGTTCCCGTGGTCGTCGCCCGCGACGGGAAATCCGAGACGCTCGAGCTCAAGGTCGGCGAACTCCCGCGCGATCCCGACGACCGCGAGGGGCCCGCCGTAGCCGGTTCCGGGAGCAACGAAGGCACCCTGCAAGGCGTCGGCGTGAGCGACCTCAGCAGCCGCGCGCGCCGCGAGTTCGACATTCCCGCCCGCATCCGCGGGGCGCTCGTCACCGAGGTCGCGCCGGACTCCGCCGCCGCCGAGGCCGGCCTGCAACCCGGCGACGTGATTCTCGAAATCAACCGCCAGCCCGTGCAAAGCTCGGAGGATGCGGTGCGCCTGACCGAAAATCCGAAATCGCGAAAAACGCTTCTCTTAATTTGGAACCAAAAAGGGACGCGCTTTGTCGCAGTGGACGAAACCGGCGACAGATAAAAAACGATTTTCCTCCTGACCGTATAAAGGAGGTTGTGGTATGAAGTGATGACCCGCTCCGGGCTGTATAGGGCAGCCCGGAGCGTTTTATTTTGGCGGCGGGAGGCAGGAGGGCGGGCGGCGGAAGATGCGGTTGGACACATCCCGATTGCGGAAGGGCAGCACCTTCTGTTGTCCCCACGGCCAACGTCGATCCTAGGCCGGGCGCCAGCCGAGCAGCCGCGCGGGCAGCAGCAGAACCGCGTGCAACAGGGCGAACACCGCGTGGAGCGTGATGCCGATGAGTCGCAGCGGCAGCGAAATGAGCCAGACCAGCGGCCATGCCGCCAATACGAACAACGCCAGCGGCCAGCTCAGGGCAAAAAGAATGCACCAGGCGACAAAGAGGAGAATGGTTTTCATGGGAATCGTATGCTGGCTGCGTGTCCGTGGTTAGATGAAAAACACGGCGCGCGCGGAAAAGTTGCGCGCGGGCGGCGCCGGCGCGCGTCTGCGCCGGTGTCCCGTCGGGCGGCATTCAGTGTTTTTTTTCGTGCCGGTTGTTCGCATCGCCGCGCAGTACGCGGCGGATGCACCAGGCAAACAACAGCGTCACGAAGCCGACGGACAGGATCATGCTCGCCCAGCCGCCCGCGGTGAGCGTCTGCGCGGGCGCGGCAGTCCCGGCCTGCGCGATGATTGTCATTAGAAAAGGCATGTTCATGACGGGTTTTCCTCGCGGGTTATTTTCGGTAATGCGGCGCGACGGGCTTGGAGCGCCAGCGGCGTCCCGCGACGGTGACGAGCGCGAGCCCCAGCAGGCACACGGCGATGATGAAGCCGACTGTGATGCGGGCGACCGGGCTGGGAGCGTTTCCAACCAGATCGGCGATGTAACCCGTCTGTTGAAACACAGGTTTCTCGAAGCTGAAATTCCAGCCCACGACTTTGTCCAGCAGGAAGAGCGTGAAGATCGTGATGAGATACAGCGGCGTGATGTAGCGCATCACGATGCGGAAAAAGCCCGGCACGCGCAGCGCGGCGCCGCGGTGCATCTCGCGCCAGCTTTTCTCGATGCCGATCACCCAGCCGAACAGCAGGATGATGACCGTGCCTTGCAGGAACACGCCGACGTTGCCGATCCAGAAATCGATCGTGTCGAGCGCCTTCAGATCCTTCGAGAAATACCACACGAAACCGGTGCCGAGGATCATGACGAGCGCGAGCCACGAGACCGACACCGCGCGGCGCATCGCGAACGCCTCCTCCAGAAACGCGATGACCGGCTGCAGGATCGACAGCGAACTCGTCACCGCCGCGAGGAACAGCAGCACAAAAAACGCCGACGCGAACAGCACCCCCGCCGGCATGTGCGCGAACACCTCGGGCAGCACGATGAAGCCGAGCGCGAACGTGCCCTGGCCCGCGACGCCCGCCGCGCCCAGGAAGATGAACGCCGCCGGCACCGTGATCATGCCGCCGAGCGCCACCTCGCAGAATTCGTTGGCCGACACCGCGGTGAGCCCGCTGAGCGTGACGTCGTCGGTTTTGCGCAGGTAGCTGGCGTAGGTGATGATGACGCCCAGGCCGATGCTGAGGGAGAAAAACACCTGCCCGGCGGCGGCCAGCCAGAGCTGGGGATTGCGCAGGCTGGCGAGGACGCTGTCGCCCGGGTTCCACATGAAACCGAGCGCGGTGAGCACGTTTTGGCCGGGCCTGGCCGGGTCGGGCGTGCCGAGCGTGAGCACGCGGACGAGGAGGATGAGGCCGAGGCCGACCAGCAGCGGCATGCCGACGCGGCACGCCAGTTCGATGCCCTTGGAAAGGCCTCGGTAAAGCAGGTAAAGATTCAGCAGCAGCACGATGACGACAAAGATGCCGACATCGCCCAGCCCGAATTTCACCGCCACCCCGTCCACATTTGCCCCGGTGTAGGTGGCGAAAAATTCCCCGTAGTGCATGCCCGGCACGCTCAGGCGCCCGGAAATCGCATTGACCGCGTAGCCGAGGCACCATGCCTCCACGTATACATAATACATGCAGACCAGCATCGGGATGAGAAAACCGATCGAGCCGAAATACTTGGCCCAGCGCCGTCTCAGCAGCGCGTGAAAGATTCCGGGCGAGGAATGGTAGCCGTGGTGCCCGCCGTGCCGCCCGACCGTCCACTCCGCCCAGCACACGGGGACGCCGATGACGAGCAGGGAGACGAAATACGCGATCATGAACGCGCCGCCGCCGTATTGGGCGGCGAGGCCGGGGAAGCGGAGAAAGTTGCCCAGCCCGACGGCGCTTCCGGCCACGGCAAAGATGACGCCGAGATTGGACGTCCATGCTTCTTGCGGTCGAGACATGTGAGCCGATGCAACCACCATCCGGAGAGCGGGCAACACTTAACACGGCGGCTGCGAATCAGGCTGCGGCCGGAAGCAGGGGCCAGCGAAACGAGGTTGTTGTGGGCAAGGCGTGGCAGCGCGCAACTGGCAACGGCGGCAATCCTCCCGCCAGCCTAGCTGGGTCGATCATTGGTGCGAGCGGCGGGAATCGAACCCACATCAACGGCTTCGGAGACCGCTACACTATCCATTGTGCTACGCCCGCAAAAGACAGCGGCATTTCAACGCAATCCTGCGGCCAACGTCAAGCGATAGTCTGGAATCCGGCAGAACTCCGTCAGCACCCGGGTGGCGCGACGCTTCCGGCGACGGTGCTTTTTCTGCCTCCCGAATCCTGGCTGTCGAAAAAAAACGCCGCCCGATGAGAGGGCGGCGTCGAAATGATAAACCCACGGGGAAACCCGTTCCGGCTCAGCTCGTCGGGACGGTCGCGATCGTCTTCAAGATCCGCGAGGCGACCAGATACGGGTCGGCGGCGGAATTGGGACGGCGGTCCTCAAGGTAGCCCTTGTAGGCGCTGTTGACGAACGAGTGCGGGATGCGGATCGAGGAGCCGCGGTCAGCCAGACCGTAGCTGAACTTGTCGATGGACTGCGTCTCGTGCAGGCCGGTCAGGCGCAGGTGGTTGTCCGGGCCGTAAACGGCGATGTGCTCGTCGTGGTGCTTGCGGAACGCATCCATGAGCTTCTCGAAGTATTCCTTGCCGCCTTTTTCGCGCATGAACTTGGTCGAGAAGTTGGAGTGCATGCCGGAGCCGTTCCAGTCGCCGCGGATGGGCTTGCAGGTCCATTCGACGTCGATGCCATATTTCTCACCGAGGCGCTCGAGAATGTAGCGGGCGACCCACATTTCGTCGGCGGCGGTCTTCGAGCCTTTGCCGAAGATCTGGAATTCCCACTGGCCCTTGGCGACCTCGGCGTTGATGCCTTCGTGGTTGATGCCGGCGTGAATGCAGAGGTCGAGGTGCTCCTCGACGAGTTGGCGGGCGAGGTCGCCGACATTTTTGTAGCCGACGCCGGTGTAGTAGCGGCCTTGCGGGGGCGGGAAGCCTTCGGCGGGGAAGCCGAGCGGGCGCCCGTTTTTGAAAAAGAAATATTCCTGCTCGAAGCCGAACCAGGTGTCGGCATCGTCGAGGATGGTCGCGCGGGTGTTGGTCGGGTGCGGCGTGCCGTCGGGCAGAAGCACCTCGGACATGACGAGGAAGCCGTTTTTGCGGGTGGCGTCGGGATAGAGCGCAACAGGTTTCAGAAGACAGTCGGAGCTGCGTCCCTCGGCCTGCTGCGTGGAGCTGCCGTCGAAGCCCCAGACAGGGACGTCGTCGAGGGCGAACTTGGCAGGGTCGCCTTCGACGATCTTGGTTTTGCTGCGGAGATTGGCAATGGGGGTGTATCCATCAAGCCAGATGTATTCGAGTTTGAGTTTTGCCATGGATGTGGACGTGGGTTCGGTGTGTGTTTGTATGGTTTGGCTGCCTCCATCCGCTTGCGGGACGGGGGGCGATGAACTCGCTGCCGTTTCCGAAAAAGGGATTTTTGGCGAAGGAGAAAAAAGCACAGCGCATGCCAATTGGCGAGCATAGTGATTTGGAATTTGATCATAAGGGGAGAAACGAGCGGTATTATTATGTTAGTTAATAACAATTAATAAGATAAAATTTCATAAATCGCACACTAAAATGATGAAAAGCCGGTGGCGGGCGATGATATCACGCCTGCTTTATGCTTTTTTCATTGAAAGCGCTTCAGTCCGGAAAGGGAAAGGGCTGCGCGCCGTCCTTTCCTTGGGCGGGTGAATTTGGAAACGCATTGCTTGCCGCCGGCAGGCAAGTGGCTTTACTGCGCACCGATTCGATGGCATTCATTCCCACATGCACGAGGTAAAGGACACCCGCCGCGCCATGGTGCGCATCGGCTACGACGGCAGGGTGCACAAGACCTTTCGCGGGCACCAGGCGCGCGAGCGTTTCGAGAACGAGGTGCGGGTGTTGCGGCATCTGGAGGAGCGCGGCTGCGACTTCGTGCCGCGCGTGCTGGAGACCGATCCGGAGCGGCTGCTGCTGGTCACCAATAATTGCGGCGGCCGCGTCGAGCACATGAGCGAGGAGCGGGTCAGGGAAGTGTTTGCCGCGCTGGAGCCGTTCGGCATCCGCCACGAGGACCCGTTCCTGCGCAACATTACTTATCGCATTCGCGACGGGAGATTTTGCATCATCGATTTCGAGTTCGCCACTTTTCTCGACGGCCCGCACGCGGGCGTGTCGCTCAAACCACCCCCTCCCGATGAATGATTTGTCGCCCAACCCAAGATCGACGCCCCCCGGCGTGCCGCCGGCCGTCACGCCTCCTGCGTCATTGCGCCTGCGCTGGTCGGGCATGACGCACACCGGGCGCTTCCGCCGCAACAACGAGGACAGCTTTCTCGCGCTCAACTTCGACGGGGACGAAGTGCGTTACCTCGGCAAGATCGGCGAGGCGTCGCTGGGCGGGTCGGATTTTGTCTTCGCGGTGAGCGACGGCATGGGCGGCGAGAAGGCGGGCGAATTTGCCAGCCGCATCGCGGTGGACGAAATCACGAAGCTGCTCCCCCGCAGCTTCAAGGTCGCGGCGATGGGCCTGTCGAGCGGCTTCAGCGACATCCTCGAGGAGCTTTTCGACCAGATCCACGCGTCGCTCATCGCGCTCGGGCGCAGTTATGAGGAATGCGCGGGCATGGGCGCGACGCTCAGCCTGTGCTGGGTCACGCCGGAGTGGATGTATTTCTGCCACATCGGCGACAGCCGCATTTATTACCTGCCCGCGTCCGGCGGCATCACGCAGCTCACGCACGACCACAGCCACGTCGGCTGGCTCCGGCGCACGGGCCGCATCACCGAGCACGAGGCGCGCGCGCATCCCGGGCGCAGCTCGTTGCAGCAGGCGCTCGGCGCGGGCAACCAGCACATCGATCCGCAGATCGGCGCGGTCAACCTGCTGGCGGGAGACCGCTTTGTCATCTGCTCCGACGGGCTCGTGGACGGCATGTGGGATTCGGGGCTGGAGCGCCTCATGCGCGAGCCGCCCGCGGCGCAGGCCGCGCTGCCGCCCGCGCGGCGGCTGGTGGAGGAGGCCGTGGCGGCCTCGGGCCGCGACAACACGACCGCCGTGGTGTTCGAGCTGGTGGCGAAGTGAGGGCGCCGCGCGCGCTCCGTCCTTTTTCATTCCACACCGCGCGTTTCGTCCCCATCCTCCGCCCATGCCCGCCGCCATCCGCACTCTCGCCCTCGTCGTCAACGCCGGAAAAAACGGCGCGTCCGAAATCGCGCGCGATCTCATGGACATCGCCGCGGGGCGCGGCGTCAACGTCCGCTCCACGCATGAGTTTCCCCTGCCCGTCGGTTTGCTGAAAGACTGCGACGCGTGCTGCGTCATCGGCGGCGACGGCACGCTGCTCGGCGTCGTGGGCGAGGCCGCCCGGGAGCAGGTGCCCATCATCGGCGTGAACCGCGGGAGCCTCGGTTTTCTCACCACGTTTTCCGCCGAGGAGGCGCGCGCGCAGTTCGACGCGCTGCTCGAGGGCAGATACTGCCTCGCCTGGCGCTCGCTGCTCGACTGCTCCATCGGCGACCAGCACGTGCTCGCGCTCAACGACATTCTCATCAAGGAACAGCGCAACTCGAGCATCGTGCGGCTGGAGGTCCGCGCCGACGACGAACTCGTAGCCGACTACCACAGCGACGGCCTCATCTTTTCGACGCCCACGGGCTCGACCGCCTATAATCTTTCCGCCGGCGGCCCGCTCATCCATCCCGGCGCGGAGGTCATCGCGCTGACGCCGATCTGCCCGCACACGCTCAGCAACCGCTCCATCGTTTTCCACCACGACGTGAAACTGCGCGTCATCAACCGCGATCCCGCGACCTGCCTGCTCGTCGCCGCGGACGGGCATCACAATCTCACGACATGCAGCACCGAGCCCATTTCGATCTCGCTCGCGCCGGTCCGGCTGCCGCTCGCGCAGAGCCTCGATTATTCCCACTTTTCGGTCATTCGCACCAAGCTCAGATGGAGCGGCGGAGCGGCGAATCGCGAGTGAGCCGGACGCGGCGGCCCAAGGGAAGGCCGCTCAGATATAATACATCTCCTCCGTCGGCTTCGGCATGAGTTTGTCGAGCGTGTAGCTGCGGGCCTTGGCTTCGAGCGTGGCGCGAATCTCGCGCCAGACTTGGTTCACGCGCTTGCCGGACTGGCCGCCAGTGGAGGCGTTGAGTTCGAGCAGTTCGCCCTCGATCACGCGCACGATGTCGAGCAGCGTGATGGATTCGGGCGGGCGGGCGAGCGCGTAGCCGCCTTGTTTGCCGCGGCGGCTGGCGATGAGGCCGCCGTTGCGGAGTTCACCGAGGATCTGCACGAGATAGTTGGCGGGCACGTCCTCCGCCTTCGCGAGTTCCTCGATGTGCGCGAGCTCGTCGCCATCGCGGGTGCGGGCGAGTTGGGCGAGAACACGACAGGCATAATCGACTTTGACGGAGAGTTTCACGCCGGCGAGTCAGGCAAGATGTTGCGCGCCGGGCAACAGTGTTTGTTGGGTTATTCGCCTAAAATACCTTTGGTGCGGCGGCGGGGTCGCGGAGAGGCGCTTTTCGGCACCGCAAATTCCCCGCAAAAATCCATTGCCCGCGGCCCGGTTTTCGGATGCAATCTTCCCTTTTAATTTTTACAACATCATCGCCTTTTCCCAAGCCCACATGTCCGACCAAAACGACCCGCAAATCCCCGCCCGTCCCGGCTCCCTCAACGACACCTACGACGCCTCCAAAATCGAAAAGCTCGAGGGCCTCGAAGGCGTTCGCAAACGCCCCGACATGTATATCGGCGACACCAACGAGCGCGGCCTGCACCACTGCGTCTTCGAGATCGTTGACAATTGCATCGACGAGTGCCTCGCCGGCTTCGCCTCCGCCGTGAAAGTCTCCATCCACCTCGACGGCTCGTGCTCGGTCGAGGACGACGGCCGCGGCATCCCCGTGGACATCCATCCGAAATACGGCATCCCCGCGCTCGAACTCGTGCTCACCAATCTCCACGCCGGCGGCAAATTCGGCAAGGGCGCCTACCAGGTCTCCGGCGGCCTGCACGGCGTCGGCGCGAAGTGCGTCAACGCCGTCTCCGAATGGTTCGAGGCCGAGGTGCGCCGCGAGGGAAAAGTTTACCAGATGCGTTTCGCGCAAGGCATCACCACGCAAAAGATGACCATCGTCGGCGACACGAAGAAGACCGGCACGAAGATCACCTTCAAGCCCGACCCGGAAATCTTTCTCACCACGCGCGAGTTCGTTTATGAAATCCTCGCCAAGCGCCTCCGCGAGCTCGCCTTCCTGAACCCCGGCATCCGCATCGAGCTCAACGACGAACGCTCCCAGAAATCCGACGCCTTCTACTTCAAGGACGGCATCACCGAGTTCGTCCGCTACCTCAACACCAACAAGAACCTCGTCCACGACAAGCCCGTCACCTTCAGCGACACCGTCCCCAACGAGGAGGACCCGTCGAAGCCGCCCGTCTCCGTCGATGTCGCGATGCAATACAACGACAGCTACAACGAGCAAATCTTCGCCTACGCCAACTCCATCTTCAACATCGAGGGCGGCACGCACCTGAGCGGCTTCCGCACCGCGCTCACCCGCGTCATCAACAACTTCGCAAAAGCCAACAACCTCATCAAGGAAAAGGACCCCGCCATCAACGGCGACGACTGCCGCGAAGGCCTCACCGCCGTCATCTCCGTAAAAGTCCCCGAACCCCGCTTCGAGGGCCAGACCAAGACCAAGCTCTCCAACGGCGAAGTGGACGGCATCGTGCAAAAAATCGTCGGCGAAAAACTGAAATTTTTCTTCGAGGCCAACATTCCGATTGCCAAGCGCATCATCGACAAAATCCTCAACGCCGCCCGCGCCCGCGAGGCCGCCCGCAAGGCCCGCGAGACCGTCCGCAAAGGCGCGCTCTCCGGCGGCGGGCTCCCCGGCAAACTCGCCGACTGCTCCTCGCGCGACCCCGCGGAATCGGAACTCTTCATCGTCGAGGGCGACTCCGCCGGCGGCTCCGCCAAGCAGGGCCGCGACCGCCGCCACCAGGCCATCCTCCCGCTCCGCGGCAAAGTCCTCAACGTCGAGAAAGCCCGCCTCGACAAGGTCCTCGGCAACGCCGAAATCCGCACCCTCATCACCGCCTTCGGCACCGGCATCGGCGAAGGCGACGACAACGTCGGCGGCTTCAACATCGAAAAAGCCCGTTACCACAAAATCGTCATCATGACCGACGCCGACGTGGACGGCTCGCACATCCGCACCCTCCTCCTCACCTTCATCTACCGCCAGATGCGCGGCCTCATCGAAAACGGCTACGTCTATATCGCCCAGCCCCCGCTCTATCGCATCAAGCGCAAGAAGCGCGAGCAATACATCGACAACGACGAGCAGATGAACCGCATCCTCCTCGAGCTCGGCAGCGAGGACGTCATCCTCACCCGCGTCCGCGACAACCTGAACTTCGACCCCGCGCAAATCGACAAGATCGTCGAAAACCTCGCCTCGCTCGAAAAACTCGGCGGCGGCGTCACCCGCCACGGCGCCCCGCTCGCCGACTACCTCGACCGCCACCACAAGGAAACCCTCGCGCTCCCCCGCTACATCGCCCGCATCCGCGAAGGCAACAAGGAGTCGCACGAATTCCTCGCCGACGAGCACGCCCGCGCCGCCTTCGTCCAGCAAAACGGCCTCGACGCCGACCTCTTCGAGCAACCCGAGCAGCCCAAGGACAAGGTTCCCGCCGGCCCGGCGCGGCGCATCACCATCCACGAAATCTTCGAATCCACGGAGATGTCCAAGCTCCTCCGCGCCATCGCCGCCGTCGGCCTCGACATCAACCGCTTCAGCCGAACCGAAGAGCCGCGCTACCTCATCACCGAGAATCCCGGCCAGAAAACCGAGGCGAAGACGGAGCTCCACTCCCCGCTCGACATCGTCGCGCACATCCGCGCCCTCGGGCGCAAGGGCCTGAGCATCCAGCGTTACAAGGGCCTCGGCGAAATGAACGCGAAGCAGCTTTTCGAGACGACGATGGACCCGGAGAAACGCCGCATGCTGAAAGTGAACATCGCCGACGCCGCCAAGGCGGACGCGCTGTTCACCCTGCTGATGGGCGACGACGTCCCGCCCCGCCGCCAGTTCATCGAGGACAACGCCCTCAACGTCCAATATCTCGACGTGTGAGTATCCGGAAAAAACTACGGGCGGGGGCTGAGCCCGCGCCCGCCGACCGATTCCATCTCAACACCTGACACGCATCCACCTGCCAATCCGCACCAGCGTCCGCGCCCACCATGCAATCCCCGACCGAAAAACTCTCCACCGCCAACATCACCGACATCATGCAGACCGCCTACATCGACTACTCGATGTCGGTGATCATCTCCCGCGCGCTGCCCGACGCCCGCGACGGCCTCAAGCCCGTCCAGCGCCGCATCCTCTACGCCATGTTCCGCGAGGGACTCGCGCACAACCGCGCCTTCGACAAATGCGCCGGCGTCGTCGGCGAAGTCCTCAAAAACTACCACCCCCACGGCGACTCCTCCGTCTATGACGCCCTCGTGCGCCTCGCCCAGACCTGGGTCATGCGCTACCAGCTCGTCGATCCGCAGGGCAACTTCGGCTCCATCGACGGCGACTCCGCCGCCGCCTACCGCTACACCGAGTGCCGCCTCCGCGACACCGCCGAGAGCCTCCTCGCCGACATCGACGAGGACACCGTGGACTTCAACCCCAACTACAAGGAGTCCACCACCGAGCCCTCCGTCCTCCCCTCCGCCCTGCCGAACCTGCTGATGAACGGCTCCACCGGCATCGCCGTCGGCATGGCCACCAACATCCCCCCGCACAATCTCCACGAACTCATCGCCGCCTCCGTCGCCATCCTCGACCGGCCCGAAACCACCATCGACGAACTCTGCCAGCTCATCCAGGGCCCCGACTTCCCCACCGGCGGCGTCATCGCGGGCCGCGAGGGCATCCTCTCCTACCTCAAGACCGGCCGCGGCATCGTCCGCGTCCGCGGGCGCGCCCACGTCGAGGAAAACAAAACCGGCGAGCAAATCGTCATCACCGAAATCCCCTACAACGTAAACCGCGCCACCCTCGTCACCCGCATCGCCGAACTCGTCACCGACAAGGAAATCGAAGGCATCCGCGACGTCCGCGACGAATCCGACGAAAACACCCGCGTCGTCATCGAGCTCAAGCGCGGCGAGCAGGCCTCCCCCATCCTCAACCAGCTCTTCCAGAAAACCGCCCTCGAGTCCTCCTTCGGCGTCATCCTGCTCGCCATCGACAACAAGCGCCCCAAGCAGATGAACATCCGCGAGCTGCTCGATTGCTACATCGATCACCGCCGCGACGTCGTCACCCGCCGCACCCAGTTTCGCCTCCGCCGCGCCGAGGACCGCGCCCACATCCTCGAAGGCTACAAGATCGCCCTCGACAACCTCGACGACTTTGTCCGCATCATCCGCGCCTCCGCCTCGCGCCAGGAAGCCAAGGAAAAATTGATGGCCAAATACCCGCTCTCCGAGCGCCAGACCGACGCCATCCTCGAACTCCGCCTCTACCAGCTCACCGGACTCGAGCGCGACAAGATCGAGGCCGAATACCTCGAACTCCTCAAGCTCATCGACGAGCTCAAGCTCATCCTCGAAAACGACTGGCGCCTCCGCGAGGTCATCAAGGAGGAACTCCTCGCCATGAAGGAAAAATACGGCGACGCGCGCAAGACCGAGATCACCGCCGCGCTCGGCGACTTCCGCATGGAGGACGTCATCCCCAACGAGGGCTGCGTCATCACCGTCTCGCACCTCGGCTTCATCAAGCGCACGCCCATCGCCGACTACCGCTCGCAGAAACGCGGCGGCAAGGGCGTGATCGGCACCGAGACCTACGAGGAAGACTTCGTCGAGCACCTCTTCACCGCGTCCACGCACGACTACATCATGTTCGTGACCAGCACCGGCCAGTGCCTCGCGAAAAAGGTTTACGACATCCCCGAGGGCCCGCGCACCGCCAAGGGCAAGTCCGTGGCCAGTTTCCTGCGGCTCGGCGAGGAGGGCGGCAAGATCGCCGCCATGCTCTGCGTCCCCGATTTCGCCGAGGACCGCTACCTCGTCATGGCGACCAAGCGCGGCATCGTGAAAAAGTCCGCGCTCTCCGACTACATCGGCACCACCCGCAACCATGAGGGCGGACTCATCGGCATCAACCTCGCCGAGGGCGACACCGTCATCGGCTGCGTGCTCACCACCGGCGGCGACGAGATCATCCTCGTCTCGCACCAGGGCCTCGCCGTCCGTTTCCGCGAAAAGGATGAGAACGGCGAAATCCTTTTCCGCGCCACCGGCCGCGCGACGGGCGGCGTCACCGGCATGCGCTTCAAGTTGGACAACGACCAGCTCGACGTCATCGAGGTCGTGGACCACAACGCGAAATTCCTCGTCGCCAGCGAGGCCGGCCTCGGCGTGCGCACCCGTTTCGAGGACTACCGCCTCATCAACCGCGGCGGCCGCGGCGTCTGGGCCATCAATCTTCCCGAGGACAACTCCATCAACCTCGCCGGCGCGCTCAGCGTGAAGGACGAGGACGAAATCATGCTCCTCACGGCCAAAGGCCAGAGCGTGCGCTGCCCGGTGAACACCATCCGCGAAGTCAACCGCGGCGGCAAAGGCGTGAAACTCCTCACGCTGGCCGAGGGCGACAAACTCCTCAGCATCGCGAAAGTGGTCGAGACCGAGGAAGAGCAGGAGGCGGCCGGCGCCGGGGAAACCACCGACGGCGGCACGGCTTCCGGCCCCGACTCGTCCGCGCCTGCGGCTTCCGGCGAGACGGAGCCGCCAAAAGAGTAACGCATCGCGAGCCGCGCCGACGCGCCCTGCCATTTATTTGGTTTGATGGAGGGCCGAGCTCCCGCGAGGCCGTCACCGGAAAACGTGGCGTTTAACCGCGACGGCCTCGCGGGAGCTCGGCCCTCCACCAAAAGCCTGACTTTCACGGTCACGCCGCCGGGCGCAGGCAGGCGTCGGCGAAGGCCTTGATGCGGCCGCGCAGGCTGGCGAGCGCGTTGCTGCGGTTGGCGGAGAGCGCCTGCGGGAGGCCGATTTCGTTTAAAAACGCCGGCTCGGTCGCGACGATGTCGGCGGGCGTCTCGCCGTTGTAAAAGTCGCACAGCAGCGCGGCGATGCCCTTCGAGATTTGCGCGTCGGCATCCATGTGGAACCAGCATTTTCCGTCGCGAAACTCCGGCACGAACCACAGCCGCGAGACGCAGCCCGGCAGCAGGCGGTCGTCGGTGTGCAGCGCGGGCGCGAGCGCCGGATAGCGGCGGCCGAGCGTGAGGATGTGGCGGAAACGCTCCTCGTCATCAGGGAGCATGGTGAACATTTCGACGAGCGCGTCGTGCTTGGCGGAGAGACTCATGGATTGCCCGCCTGTTAATGCAGGCGGCGCGCCGGTTTTCAATCCGCGAAAAAATCCTCCCCTCGCGGCGCGGCCTCTGCTTTGATGCCGCGCCACCGTGAGCCTGTTTTCGCCATCCATGAAGCCCGCCATTCCCTATAAAATCGCCGTGCTCGTTTTCATCGAAAACGCCGCCGGCGAGCAGCTCCTTCTCCTCCGCGCCAAGTCGCCCAATCTCGGCGCGTGGAGCCCCGTCGGCGGCAAGCTGGAGACCTCCCTCGGCGAATCGCCCTACGAATGCGCGATCCGCGAGACGCGCGAGGAAACCGGCTTCGAGCTCGCGACGGCCGACCTGCATCTGTTCGCCATCATCGCCGAGAAATCCTACGAGGGCAGCGGGCACTGGCTGTTGTTTCTGTTTCGTTGCAAGAAAACCATCCCCGCGCTGCCGCCCGACATCAGCGAGGGGCGTTTCGGGTTTTTCAGCCGCGCCGCGATGGAGTCGCTGCCGATTCCCGCGACCGACCGCACCGCGCTCTGGCCGATCTACGACCGCTACCGCGACCGTTTCGTGACCCTCCGCGCGGATTGCGCGCCGGAGAATCCGCTGCGCGTGGAAATCGAGGAAGAAGGCTGAAGGGATTTTTGATTTTCGATTCTCGATTTTCGATTGGGCGCTGCCGCGCCAAAGGAAAAAATGGCGCGGCAGCGCCCAATCGAAAATCGAGAATCGAAAATCAAAAATCCCTTCAGCCTTTGTAAAGCCATCCCTGCCGGATCATCGAAACGGCGATGGCGGCGAGGAGCAGGGCGATGATTTTGGAAATGGCGCGCATGCCGGTCATGCCGATGAGCCGCCCGAACAGATCGCTCCAGCGAAACGCGAGCACGACGAAGACGAGGTTGACGCCGAACGCGGCCAGCGTGACGAGCATCCCGACCGACTTTGCGCAGACGAGCAGGGTCGCCAGCGCCGCCGGTCCCGCGATCAAGGGCATGCCGAGCGGCACCACGCCGAAATCCTCCGGCAGCACCGCGGGCTGCTTCGCGTCGGCCGGCAGCACGAGATCGCGCGACGCGAGGATCAGCAGGATGAGCCCGCCCGCGATCTGGAAATCGCCCTGAGTGATGTTGAGCGCGTGAAAAATCGCCTGCCCGAGAAACAGGAACAGCAGGGCCACCGCGCTGGCCGTCCAGACCGCCTGCCGCGAAATGCGCCTGCGGCGGTCGGCGGGCAGGAGCTGGCTGAAGCCGAGAAAGAGCGCCGCGAGTCCGATCGGGTCCATCGCGACAAAGAGCGGGATGAAGGCTTGGAGAAAACGCTGGAGGAGGTCGGACATGGGGAAATGGATTCAGGCTGGCGGGTTAAGAGCTTGGGGCAAAAGGAAGGCCCGGCCAAGCACGCAGAGAACGACCGCGCGGCGGGTTGCGTGGCATGGCGACGCCAAAGCGCCAAAGGCGCTGATGGCCCAAGTCCTCCTTAAATCACCTTCGCGTGCTGGCGGGCGGGAGCGGCGGGAAGCGTGGTGTCGAAGCGCATGGCGACCACGCGCAGCAGCGGCGCGCCGGCGGGCGTCACGCGCAAGCTGGCATCGTCCATCGTCACGATGCCGTCGGCAATCAGGTCGCCGAACGTGGCAAGCTCGGCCGCGTAAGCCTTTTCAAAATCGACGCCGAGTTCGTCCGACAACCGCGCGTAATCGAGGCGGCGTTCGCACATCACGCGCATGATGATCGCGCGGCGGCGGCGATCCTCCTCGTCGAGGCGCAGGCCGCGCTCGACGGGCAGGCGGCCGCCGGCCAGCGCGGCCTGGTAGGCGATCATGTCCTTCGTGTTCTGCCGGTAGGTGTCGGCGGTTTGCGAGATGGAGGAAAGGCCGAATCCGTAGAGCGAGGCGCCGGCGTGCGTGCTGTAGCCCTGGAAATTGCGATGGAGCGTGCCGGCGCGCTGCGCGCGCGCGAGTTCGTCGTCGGGGCGCGCGAAGTGGTCGAGGCCGATGTCGATGAAGCCGGCGCGCGTGAGGCGTTCGTGCGCGAGCGCGAACATGGCGAGCTTTTCCTCGGGGTCGGGAAGCTGGCCGCGATCCTCGAAGATTTTTTGCGCGGGTTTTATCCAGGGCACATGCGCGTAGCTGAAAACGGAAAGCCGGTCGGGCCCGAGCGTGAGCACGTCGTCGAGCGTGCGGGCAAAGGACTCGCGCGTCTGGAGCGGGAGGCCGTAAATGAGGTCGAGGTTGATGGAGCGGAAACCCTCGGAGCGCAGCCACGCGACGGCCTGCTGGTTGAGCGCATTGGGCTGGTGGCGGTGGATGGCGAGCTGCACGCGGCGGTCGGTGTCCTGCACGCCGAGCGACGCGCGCGTGGCGCCGAGTTCGGCGAGGGCGCGGATGTGGTCGCGGGTGAGGCGGCGCGGGTCGATTTCGACGCTGATTTCGGCATCGGGCGCATACTCGAAGCGCGAGCGGACCATGGCGGCGAGCCGGCGGATCTCGTCGGGCTGGAGAAAGGTGGGCGTGCCGCCGCCGAGATGGAGCTGCACGACCGGGCGGCCGGTGTCGATGCGGCCGGCGGTGAGGGCGATTTCGCGTTCGAGGAGGTCGAGATATTCGGACGCGGCGCCGGCGCGCCGCGTGATGATGGTGGTGCAGCCGCAATACCAGCAGCGCGTCTCGCAAAACGGCAGGTGAAAATAGAGCGAGAGCGGCCCGGCGCCGGGCGCGTTGTCGGCGCGGATCGCATCGTCGAGATCGAGCGGGGCGAGATCGGCGGTGAAGCGCGTGGCCGGCGGATAGGAGGTGTAGCGCGGCGCGGCCATCGAGTATTTGCGAATGAGATCGAGGTTGGGCGCGTGGTTGACCGGCGGGTGTTGGTGGACTGCTGGCATTGGGCTGCGAACGTTTACATCAATCTGACACAAAATCGACGGCGCGCTGTGCTTCTTTTGCCAAAGAAGCGGCGCTTCTTGGCGTCGATGCGAATGCTTCTCAAAGAGACGCACCCGGCGGCAGGGATGCCGCCGGGCTGACCGGGCGGCGCGTTTTTTGGAAAATTTCCCTTTGTGCCTTTTGCTCCTTTTTGCGGTTATTCACCCCATGTTTTCGCAATCCGGAAAATCCGCCTCCGCCGACGCCGCGCGCCCGCCCGGCGTCACGGTTTTGTGCGGGTTTCTTGGCGCGGGGAAAACCACGATGCTCAATCACTTGCTAGCCCAGGCGGAGCCCGGGGCGGAGGGGCGCTGGGCGGCGATCGTGAACGACGTGGCCTCGGTCAACATCGACGCCGCGGTGGTGCGGGCGCGGGCCGGCGGCGCGGCGGTGCGCGAGATCGTCGAGCTGGGCAACGGCTGCGTGTGCTGCTCCAGCCGCGACGACCTTGCCGAGACGATCGCCGAGCTGGCGGCCGGCGGGCCGGCGGGAAGGATCGGCCACATTTTTGTGGAAACATCCGGCGTGGCGCTGCCGCGAGGCGTGGCGGAGTTGTTCACGCGAAAAAACCCGTTCGGGCGCAGCCTGTCGGATTTCGCGCGGCTGACGGCGCTGGTGAGCGTGGTGGACGCGCCGCATTTCCTGCGCGAATGGGAGACGAGCCACGCGGCGCCCGCCGTGGCCGCGGACGCGGCGCGGCCGGTGTTTGAATTGATGGTCGAGCAAGTGGAGTGCGCGGACGTGATCGTGTTGAACAAATGCGACCTCGTGGACGGCGGGGATGACCTGGCCCGGCTGGAGGAAATCGTGCGCGGGCTCAACCGCCGCGCCATGCTCACGCGCGCGGAACGCGGCCAGGTGCCGGTGGAATTACTGCTTGGCCGGCAGCGTTTTGACGCAAGCGCGACGCTGTCGGCCGCGAGCTGGATACGCGTGCTCAACAACCTCGACACGGGCGAAGGCGCGCCCGCCGGGGCGAAGCCGGTGGCGCGGCGCGC
This sequence comes from Termitidicoccus mucosus, assembly GCF_038725785.1. Taxonomy (GTDB): domain Bacteria; phylum Verrucomicrobiota; class Verrucomicrobiia; order Opitutales; family Opitutaceae; genus Termitidicoccus; species Termitidicoccus mucosus. The sequence goes on along the minus strand of NZ_CP109796.1, from coordinate 4,624,405 downwards.
CGGGGCGGGCGGCGCGCGCCCGGAGGACTTCGGCATCACGAGCTTCGTCTATCGTGCGCGGCGTCCGTTTGCGGGGAAAAAATTCCGCGCGCTGCTCGCCGAGCCCGGCGCGCTGCCGGGGCTTTTGCGCGCGAAAGGCTTTTTCTGGATCGGCGAGCGGCCCGATGAAATGGGCTTCCTTTCGGTGGCGGGCGGAGCGACGCGATTCGATTTTCCCGGCTGGTGGTGGGCGGCGATGCAGGAGCGCGGCATTCCCGGGTGGGAGGAGCCGCCTGAAAATTTGCGAAAAATCTGGTTGTCACCCCACGGGGACAGAAGGCAGGAACTTGTGTTCATCGGCGTGTGTCTTGATGAATCATCCATCCGCGCCCGGCTCGACGCCTGTCTCGCATGACTCCTCCAGCTTCTCCAATTCCATCATAATGGCTTTCGGCAAACTAGTCTTTGCCGCGGTTTGTGGCTTTATTCTCTTGTCCGGCGCCGGACTGCGCGCGGATGTGCTGAAATTCAAGAACGGGGACCAGGTGCACGGCACCTTTATAAAGAAGGAGGGCGGGCAGATCTTTTTTCGCTCGGACCAGTTTGGCGACTTGAGCGTGCGCGAGGCCGATGCGACCGTCGAGCTGACCGCGCCGCTCGCGCCGCTCGTCACCGAGACCGAGGTCGCGATCGAGACCGAAAAACCCAAGGCGCCGGAAAAGAAAGCCGGGCCTGCGCCCTCTGCTGCGCCGCCGAAACCGGAGGGGACTGCGGTCGCGGCAGCCGCGAAAAAACCCGCCCCGCCCAAAACGGGCGCGCCAGGCGCGACTCCCCCGGCGCAATCCGCCGAGGCGGAATCGAAGACGCTCATCGCCACCACCGTGCGCCTGGGCAAGGGCTTCATCAAATGGTGGGGCGGCTGGCACGGGCGCATCGCGTTTTCGGCGAGCATCATCGACGACACGGCGAAACGGAGCCTCTACGCCATCGAGGCGCGTGTGAAGCGCACATGGAAGCGCGACGAGGTGCAGGTCGAGCCGCGGTATGAGTTCCGCCGGGACGACGACGTGACCGCCGTGGACATTTTCAAGGCCTACGGCTACTGGCGGCACACGTTTGGGGAAAACTGGTTCAGCGAATACCGTCCCAACTTCGAGCGCGACCGCAAGAGCTCGAAGGCGACCCAGCTCCAGCAGCAGTTTGGCTTGGGCCGGCACATCCTGAAATCCAAGCAATACCGGCTCCACGCCGGCGTGGCCGAGAATATTTTCAGCACCTGGCCGATGGATCGCGCGAAGGAGGACACCGAATACTCGGTGGAATCGCTGTTCGGCGAGGCGAGCCTGCAACTGCCCTGGCGCATCACGGTCACCGAGCGCGGCGCCTGGTATTTCACCGTGGACGACTCCTACTCAACCGGCTGGCAGAACGAGTTTGAGCTGACGAAAAAACTCAGCGACGCGCTGAGCTTCAGTTTTCGCTACGAGGTGCGTTTCAACAATCCCGATCCGCGCGTGACCGACTACGAGCGCGCGCGGTTCCTGCTCGGGTTCAATTTCTAGCCGGGGCACTTTATAGTGTTCCATTTAACATTGGCCCGGCGGGGGCGCCCCGCCCGCCCGAAATATAAATTCCGTTCGGAAATGGCGTCATTGGCGAACCGGATTTATCACGCGCCAAAGCCGCCGGCTCAGGACTCGTAGGCCAGCACGTAGAGCGCGCCTTTTTCACTGCCGATGGCGAGCTTCGCATCGTCGGCCGACCAGGCGAGTTTGGTCGCGGGTGAAGGCATGCGGACGACCGCGAGGCGGCGCGGCTTCCCGTCCGCGATGTCCCAAAGCATGATGACTCCGTCCGCCGAGGCGGAGGCGAGCAGGCTCCTGCGGTGCTGGAAGGCGAGCGCGCACAGCGGCGCCTCGTGCGAAAGCTGGAGCGGTTCGCGTCCCTCGGGGCCCGCGCCGGAGCAATCCCACACGCACACGTCGCGCCCGCCGCCGGTGGCGAGCCAGCGCGCGGCGGGGTCGAAGGCGAGGCATTTCACCTTGCCCTCGTAGCCGCTCATGTGGAGTTCGAGCCCGCTCTCGGGAATCCAGAGATGCACGCTCGGGTCCTGGTTGCCCGAGACGAGCCAGCGGTCGTCGGGCGACCAGACGAGCGCATGGATGCCGTTGGAGTAGGGAAATTCTTTCTGGACGATGAAGTCGTCCGCGTCGCGGAGCTGCACGCCGCCGAAATACGCCGCGGCCAGGCAGCCGCCGGCGGGCTGCCAGGCGAGGGCGGAGATGGTTTTCGGCGCGCGCGGACAGCGGTGGCGCACGGAGGCGTCGGGATTGAGAAACACGAGGTCGCGCCCGCACGCGGCGGCGAGGAGCGCGGCGGCGCCGGCGGTTTCTTTTTTCGGGGCGGGGCGCCAGGCGAGATGCTCGACCCAGCCCGCGCCGAGCGCGGCGCTGGCGGTATGCTGGCCGGTGAGAGTGTCCCAGAATTTCACGCAGCCATCCTGCCCGCCGGTGGCGAGCGAAACGGCGGGCGCGCCCGCCGGGACCGGCTGCCAGGCGAGGCAGTTCGCGCCATCCTCATGGCCGGGAAGCCTGTGGAGTTGATCGCCGGAAGTCTTTTCAAAGACGCCGGTCGCGCCCGATGCGGACGTGGCGGCGAGGCGGGTGTCGTCGGGCGACCAGGCAAGGTCGATCACATAATCGTCGAGCACGGCGGCCCAGTTTTTGGTCAGGTTCATGGCGGCGGATGAAGCCATCACAAAAAGAGTTTAAGCTTAAGTTGGAAGTTTAAGTTTGGCCGCGCCGCGCGGGGTGCGGCGCGCTTCAACTTTCAACTTCAACTCCGGCGGCGTCTCAGGCGGCGTTGCCGTGTTCGGAGATTTTGCGCGTCTCGCGGTCGATCTCGGCGGCGCGGATGAGGCCGTGGGCACTGGATTTCCCGAGCAGCCGCACGCAGGCGCGGTCCATCAGGATGTAGATGATCGGAATCACAAACAGCGCCATCACGGTCGCGATCGTCAGCCCACCGACGATCACGATGCCCATGGGGTTGCGCGTCTCGGCGCCGGCGCCGCTCGCAAAGGCGATGGGCACGGCGCCGAGCACGGTCGCGATCGAGGTCATCAGGATGGGCCGGAATCGCAGCGTGGCGCTTTGGAAGGCCGCGGTGAAGACGTCCTTGCCCTCGACCTGGAGCTGGTTGGCAAACTCCACGATGAGGATGCCGTTCTTGGTCACGAGGCCGATGAGCATGATGAGGCCGAAGCGCGAGAAGAGGTTGTCGGTCATCGCCGTGCCGGCCCAGAAGCGCGTGGACCAGAGCACCAGCAGGCCGCCGGCGATGGCCAGCAGGACGCCGCTGAAAATCGTCGTCGGGTGAATCCACGACTCGAACTGCGCCGCGAGTATCAGGAACGTGAATACGAGCGCGAGCCCGAAGAGCACGTAGGTGTCGCTGCCGCTCTCGATGAACTCGCGCGTCTCGCCGTCCCACGCGATGCTGTAGCCGGGGGGAAGCTCCTCGGCGGCGCGGGCGCTGAGGAACTCCACCGCGTCGCCCAGCGTGCGGCCCTCGATCATTTGCGCGGACACCGTGACGGACCGCATGCGGTCGAAGTGGCGGTAGCTTTCGGAAACCGCGTTCTCGGTCCAGCTGACGAGGTTGCTGAGCTGCACGAGATACCCGTCGGTCGAGCGCACGTAGAGGCGGGCGAGGTCGGAGGGCGTGGCCCGGTTGGCGTCCTCGACCTGCACCATCACGTAATACTGCTGGTTGCCGCGCTGGAACTCGGTCACGCGGCGGCTGCCGAGCAGCGATTCGAGCGTGGTCGCGACATCGCTGACGTTGACCCGCAGGTCGGCGGCCTTGGCGCGGTCGATGCGGACCTGGAGCTGCGGCTTGGTGGGCTGCGGGTCCACGCGCGGCTGCACAAACATGCCGCTCTCCTGCATGGTGCGCACGAAGCCGGCGCCCAGTTTTTGCAATTCGTCGAATTCATTTCCGAGCAGCACCATGCGCACGCCCGAGCCGCGCTGCCCGAAGGGGCGCACCGGGCTGGCGAAGGCCTGCCCGCCGGTCACTTCCGCCTGGAACTTGCGGCGCAACTCCGCGGTGATGGCCTGGGTTTTGCGGGTGCGCTCCTCCCAAGGCTTGAGGGTCGCGTAGATGAACGCCCGCCCGCCGTCGCCGGTCTGGTGATAGGTGCGGTCTATCTCCGGCACGGCGAGAATCATCTGCTCCACGTCGTAGGAGTAGCGTTTCAGGTATTCGGAGGTGGAGCCGATGGGGGGGATGAGGTTGGCGGTGAAGATCCCGCGGTCCTCGGAGGGCGTGAGTTCGCGCTGGAGCTGCGTGTAGAGCGAAAATCCGCAGGCGACAAACGCGGCGGAGAACAGCAGCACGAGCCACTTTCCCTTGATGGCGACGCGCAGCACGCGCTCGTAGCGGGAGTTGAGCCATTCGAAGAAGGGCTCGGTTTTATCATACAGCCAGTTGTGCTTCTGCTTCCCGTCCACCACGCGGACCTTCAGCAGGCGCGAGCACAGCATGGGCGTGAGCGTGAGCGCGACGAATCCGGACACCAGCACCGCCGTCGCCAGCGTGATGCCGAATTCATAGAAGAGCCGCCCGGTCTGCCCCGACTGGAAGGCCACGGGGACAAACACCGCCGCGAGCGTGAGCGTGGTGGCGATGACGGCGAAGGCCACCTGCCGGGTGCCGAAAATCGCGGCGTGAATCGCCTTTTCCCCCTCCTCGATGCGGCGGTAGATGTTTTCCAGCACGACGATGGCGTCGTCCACCACGAGGCCGACGGCGAGCACGAGCGCGAGCAGGGTGAGGATGTTGATGGAGAATCCGAGCACGGCCATGACCGCAAACGTGCCGATCAGCGAGACGGGGATGGCGACCAGCGGCACCAGCGTCGCGCGCCAGTCGCGCAGGAAAAGAAAGATGATGAGGATGACGAGCACGGCCGCCTCCATGAGCGTGGAATACACCTCCTTCACCGAGCGTTCCACGAAGGTGGAGCTGTCGAAGGCGACATTCACGTTCACGCCATCCGGCATGTCGTCCTGGATGAACGGGATGGACGCCTTCACGCCGTTGGCGACATCGAGCAGGTTGGCGTTGGACTGGCGCACCACCGACACGCTGACCGTGGGCATGCCCTTGTAATAGGTCTCGCTGCGATAGTTCTCGGAGCCGAGTTCCACGCGGCCCACGTCGGCGAATTTCACCTGGTAGTTGCCCTGGGTGAGCAGCACGAGGTTTTCGAACTCGCTGACCTCCGCCATGCGGCCTTCGATGCGCACGGGGAACTCGCGCGACGAGGATTCGATGCGCCCGCCGGGGATTTCGACATTCTGGCGGCGCAGAGCGTTTTCCACGTCGGCGACCGTGAGCCCGTAGGCGGCGAGGCGGTCGCTGTCGATCCACAGGCGCATCGCGAAACGCGGCCCGCGCACGGTCACCGAGCCGACGCCGGGAATGGTCTGGATGCGCTGGATGGCGGTGCGCTCGACCATCTCGACCAGTTCCAGCCGCGAGTAGCGGTCCGAGTTGAAGGACAGGCTGATCACGGGGGAGGCGTCCGGGTCGGCTTTCTCGATGCGCGGCTCGTCGATGTCGATGGGCAGGTTGCCGCGCGCCCGGCTCACGCGGTCGCGCACATCGTTGGCCGCCTCGTCGATGTTGCGGTTCATGGTGAACTCGATGGTGATGCGCGAGTTTTCCTCCTGGGAATTGGACTGGATGTTGCGGATGCCGTCGATGGAGGCCAGTTCCTTCTCCAGCGGCTCGGTGATCCTGGTCTCGACCACCTCGGCGGAGGCGCCGCGATACGTGGTGCGGACCGAGACCACCGCCGTTTCCGTGTTGGGATACTCGCGCACCGGCAGCCGCTTGAAGCTCAGCGCCCCGATGAGCACGATCAAGATCGACGCGACCAGGCCGACCACCGGGCGCTTGATGGACGTGTCCGAGAGAATCATTGCGCGTCGCCTCCGATGGAAAACTCCTTCCGCAGGGGGCGCGGGTCCAGCTTGCCGTCCTGATAAAGAATCAACGCGCCCACGCCGGATGCGACCACCGACATGCCCGCCGTCACGCCCTCTTTGAGCGGCGTGATCTCCACCAGCCCCCGGGTCCGCATGCCCAGCCCGACCGGCACGAAGTCGGCGAGCTTGTCGCCGTCGCGCTCGCGCACCACGACGATCTGCGAACCGGCGCCCGCCGTGACGAGCACCGCGCCCTCCGGCACCGCAAGCACGCCCTTGCGCGTGGCCAGCTCAAGCTCGACATTCACGAACATGCCCGGACGGAACCAGACCGGCGCGTCGTCCACATAACCCTTCACCTGCACCGAACGCGTGGCGCGGTCGATGATCACCGAGGCGAAATAGACTTCGCCATTCGCCGAGTCCTCGCCGTCCGGCGTGCGCGCCCGCACGTGAAAATGCGTGCCATGCCGCACGCGCAGGCTGTAGCGCTCGGGCACCTGAAACTCGATTTTCAACCGGCTCAGGTCGTCGATCGTGGTGATCGGCGTGGCGGTGACCGACGCGGTCACGTAGTCGCCGGGCGAGACGGTGCGCGCGCCCGCGATGCCGTCGAAGGGCGCCTTGATTTCCATTTTGTCGAGGCGCACGCGGAGCAGCTGGAGCTCGGCCTTGGCGGCGTTGTAGTCGGAGCGGGTCTGGTCGGCGTCGGCCTGCGAGATGAATTGCTGCGTGATGAGGTCCTCGGTGCGGCGGAGGTTTTGCGTGGCGAGCTCGAAGCGCGCCTCGGCCTGCGCGAGCTGGGCGCGGAGCTCGGAGTCGTCGATGCGCAGGAGAATCTGCCCCTTTTTCACCGGCTGGCCCTCGTCGAACAAAACCTCGCGCACCTGTCCGGCGATTTCGGCGCGGATCTGCGCGGTTTCATTGGGCGCAAGCGAGCCGACGAGTTGGAGCGTCTCGACGAGGTCGCGTTTTTCGATGGCCACGACCTCGACGGGCTGCGCGCGCGCGCCGGGGGCGGCGCCGTCGCCCGGGTTTTTGGCGGATTTTTTTCCGCAGCCGACGGATGAGAACAAAACAAGCGCCCCGATGCTGGCGGCAAGGGCGGACTTGGAGAGGCGAGGCAGGATCATTGGGAGAATATCTGGGACGAAAATAGAACCGGCTCGCAACCGACGGGCGGCGGAGCCGGGGAAAGAAAGGACGGGGCGCCCGGGCAAAAGTTGCGCCGCTCGTGCAAACCGATAAATTCACCGCAGAGACGCAAAGGGCGCAAAGGAGGAAAATTATAAATAATTCTTCGCGCGCTTTGTGTCTTTGCGGTGAATAAAAACCGAACAGGTGCAGCGAACAAAAATTAACAAGGAGGAACCGGCGCGGGTTTCGGCCGCCGGTCAAGATTTTTTCTTCTTTTCCTTTTTCTTCGGCGGGGGCGGCGGCGGCGATGACTCGCCTTTTTCGATTTTGAGCAGCTCGACCTCGAAGACGAGCGTGGCGCGACGCGGGATTTTCGGCGGGTCGCCGCGGGTGCCGTAGGCCAGTTCAAACGGGATGATGAAGCGGCGTTTCTCGCCGATTTTCATGAGTTGCAATCCTTCCTCCCATCCCTCGATGACATTGCCGCGGCCGAGCCGGAAGGTGAACGCGCGCTCCGGCTCGGTGGCCTGGTCGAAGATCGTGCCGTCAAGCAGCATGCCCTTGTAGAGCACGCTCACGCGGTCGCCGGGCCTGGGCGAGTCGCCGGAGCCTTCCGCGAGCACTTCGGTGCGCAGGCTTGTGCCGGTGGCCTTGGCGTTGGGCCAGGTTTTTTCCACGTAGGCCAAGTCCTCGGGCGACAGTTTTTCGCGCTGGGCTTGCAAGGAGAGGGGCAGGACAAATGCGGCGAGCAGGAGCGTTAGTTGGAGCGGAAAAAGACGCATGACACCGGATGATTGTCCACGCCGCCGCCATCATGCAATCACACTTTTGGCGGGGCGCCGCCCCGAAAGAACGGGAACGATGGCGCGAAACTCACGCCGCGCCGAGCTCGCGCCACACGCCTTCGACCAGCGCCGGATCGACGCCCGGCTGCGTGGCCGATTCGCCCGGCGACTTGAGCACGACAAAACGCAGCGTGCCCGCGCGCACTTTCTTGTCGCGCGCCATCGCCGCCATCAACGACTCCAGCGGCAGCGCCTCGCGCAGCCTCGCCGGCAGCGCGTGCGCGGCCAGCACGCGCTCCACGCGCGCGATTTCATCCCCGCCCACCGGCAGCCCGAGCCGCGCCGACAGGCGCGCCGCCGCCGCCAGCCCGATGGCCACCGCCTCGCCGTGCAGGTATTCGCCGTAGCCCGCCACCTGCTCGATGGCGTGGCCGAACGTGTGCCCGAGGTTGAGCAGCGCGCGCCCGCCTTCCTTCGCCAGCTCGCGCTCGTCGGACTCGACCACGGCGGCCTTGATTTCGCAGCAGCGCCGCACCACCGCCGCCAGCGCGGGGCTCGCCACCGTGAGCGGCTCGCGCTCCAGTTGCGCAAACAGCGCCGCGTCGCCGAGCAACCCGTATTTGATGACCTCGGCCATGCCCGCCGCGAACTCGCGCGGCGGCAGCGTGGCGAGCAGGCCGGTCGCGATGAAGACCGCGCGCGGCTGGTGAAACGCGCCCGCAAGGTTCTTGCCCGCCTTCAGGTTCACCCCGGTTTTCCCGCCCACCGAGCTGTCCACCATCGCGAGCAGCGTCGTCGGCACCTGCCAGAAATCGATGCCCCGCAGCCATGCCGCCGCCGCGAAACCGCCCAGGTCGCCGATCACGCCGCCGCCCGCGGCCACGAGCACGCCCGCGCGGTCGAGCCGGTTTTCCGCCAGAAAATCCATCACGCGCTCCAGCTCCGCGAACGACTTCACCGATTCGCCCGCCCCGGTGACCAGCATCGGCGCGCCGCCGAACATCGCCTTGAGCGCGGCGGCTTGCCGCGCGGCCACGTTGCGATCCGTGAGCACGGCCACCCGCCGGCCCTCGCGCTCCAGTTGCGCGACCGCCGCGCGCACCTCGGCGGTCAAATCCGCGCCGAAATGGATCGGATAACTGCGCTCGCCCAGCCTGACGGTCAATGTGTCGCTCATCCCCGCATCATAAGCGCCGCGCCGCGAAAGCGGTCAACCCAACGTTCTCGTTGCGCGGCCCGGCTCGCCTCTTGTGATATTGAGCCTTTATCTCAATTTTCAATTTGACCATCCCTTTTCCCGAACAACGCTTTGGGGTCATTCTCTATCTCTCATCACCTCGCGCGCCGTGAAAAAATTCTTCCGCTCCGCCCTTTTCTGGACCCATCTCGCAGCCGGCATCATCGCCGGGGTCGTCATTGCCATCATGTCGTTCACCGGCGCGGCGCTCGCGTTTGAAAAGGAGCTCATTGCCTGGGCCGAGCGCGACATCCGCCGCGTCGCGCCGCCCTCGCCCGACGCCGCCCCCCTGCCCTTCGACGAACTCGCCCGCCGCGCCCGCGAGGCGAAACCCGACTTCAGCCCCGCGAGCATCGCCATCGACGCCGACCCGTCCGCCCCCCTCACGCTCGCCGCCGCCGGCCGCGGCGCGCCGGTGTATTATCAAAACCAATACACCGGCGAGCTGATCCCGCGCGGCGCGCCGGGGATGCGCGCCTTCATGGGCGCGATGTTCGCCTGGCACCGCTGGCTCGGCCTCGAGGGCGACCAGCGCGCCGCCGGCAAGGCCGTCACCGGCGCGTGCAACCTCGCCTTTGCCTTCCTCGCCGTCAGCGGACTCTACCTCTGGTGGCCGCGCAACTGGACCTGGAAGGGACTGCGCCCCTCGACCATCATCCTCGCCAACCTGCGCGGACGCGCCCGCGACTGGAACTGGCACAACGCCATCGGCTTCTGGACCGCGCCCGTCCTGATCGTCCTGACGCTCACCGCCGTGCCCATCTCCTACGCGTGGGGCAACAGGCTCGTCTATACGCTCTTCGGCGAGGAGGCGCCGACGCGGCCCGGCCCGCCGCCCGCCCCCGAGAAACCGCCGCTGGCCGTCACTCCGCCCGCCCCCGGCGCGAGGCCGCTCGATGCCGACGCCCTCGTGGCCCGCGCCCAGGGCCAGCTCGATGGCTGGGAACAAATCACCCTCCGCCTCCCGTCCGGAACCCAGGCGCGGCGCGGCGGCGCCGGCCAGCCTGCCGCCGGAAACCCGGCTGGCGAATCCCGCGCCCAAGCCCGTCCGCCCCGCGAACGCCCCGACGCCAACACCGCCGGGGCCGCGCCGCAGCCGGTCACGCTCACCGTGCGCGAAGCCTCGCGCTGGCCGCGCACCGCGACCGTGCAGGCGCATTTCGATCCCTACACCGGCGATCTGCTGCGCCGCGACGAATTCGGCGACAACACGCCCGCGCGCCGCTTCCGCATCTGGACGCGTTTCCTGCACACCGGCGAGGCGCTCGGCTGGCCCGGCCAGTTGGTCGCCGGGCTCGCCAGCCTCGTGTCGCTCGTCCTTTGCTACACCGGCTTCGCCCTCACCTGGCGGCGTTTCTTCTGCAAAAAGAAAGCCCCGCCCCCGCCGGTCGCGAAGACGCAACGACCGGAGACGGCCAAAGCCGCCGGATAAACCGCTGGAAAAAACGGCCTCCCGGCGCGCAATGAGATAGACTTCTTCGGAGAATCATCAGGATTGGGAAGCGCACGTGTCTCGTGAGCGCCCATTTTCAACCCATCGAAGCGACCGCCCGGACCGGCCGGCGGCGGCGGTTTCGGACGCCGGCATAGTGACGGCGCCGCGCCCGCCAGACGGGTTTGCCGTATGCTTTGGCGAACACAAAAGCCACGGCCCCCACGCGTTTTCCGTGCCCGCTCCGTTGCTTGCGGGGGCCGCGCTGGAACGGATTTTCCCCGATGCCCGCCCGGCGGCATCCGCGCCGGCGCGCGCGGACGGGGATTTCGCGCTCTTCTCGCACGGCGACGGCGACGACCTGATCGGCTGCGCGCGCGTGCCCGCCGGGCGCGATCTCGCGGATGCCGCACATCGCATTTACCGCCGGTTGTTCGGGCACGCGGCCGGGCTGCATCTTCACCGGATCTGGAACTACGTGCCGCGCATCAACGAACCGTCCCCCGGCAATGGTGAGGAAAACTACCGCGAGTTTTGCCGCGGGCGCTCGCTCGCGTTCGAGCAGGCGTTTGGCCGTGATTTCGCGCGCGCGCTGCCCGCCGCGTCGGCCGTCGGCTGTGAAGGCGCGGAACTCGCGCTGGTCTTCGTCGCCGGGAAGACCGCGCCCCGGCACGTGGAAAACCCCGCGCAGATTCCCGCCTACGAATATCCGGCGGATTACGGCCCGCGCGCGCCCGGCTTCGCCCGGGCGACCATCGTTCCGGACGGCGCCGGCGGCGCTGGCGAAGCGCGTTGCGTGTTCATCTCCGGCACGGCGGCCATCAAGGGCCATGCCACGGTCGCACCCGGGCGGCTGGTGCGGCAAATCGAATGCACGCTGGACAACCTGCGCCTCATCTCGCGGGCCTGCGGCGCCGGCGATGATCTCGGGGCCGGCGGCGCGCCCGGCCGGTGGCGGCGGCATTTCAAAATCTACCTGCGCCGCGCCGCCGACCTGGAGGAGGCGCGGCTGGCGTTGCACGGCACGCTCTTGCGCGCCGACGATGTGGTGACATGGCTGCGCGCCGACATCTGCCGCGCGGCCCTGGGCATCGAAATCGAGGCCACGCTCATCAGGGCGCGTCCGGCGGCGAAACGGCGCAAAGGCTTCGCATAAATGTCGTTCCCCGGGCAAAATTAACCACCGCGTTACCGAATGCCGGTTGCGCGGGGCGGCCTCCGTGGATAAGGTGCACATGTGAAACCACGGCGCATCAATCCAGCGCGTCAAGCGGCTTTCCGCGCCCTTCTTGACGACCCCCATCCGCCGATCCGGCAGGCGCTGCTCGGCCATTTCCAGCAACTCGGCCACCCCGCCGCCGAGTTTCTCCAGCGCCTCGCGACGGGTTCCAACCGCATCCTCGCCATCCATGCGCGCTGGTTCCTGGGCCGGCTCAAGTTCAGCGATCCCGTCTCGGAATTTCGCAACTTCATCCGCTCGCTCAACTATGAGCTGGAAACCGGTGTGTTTCTCCTCACCCGCACCGTGTCGCACGACCTCGACGTGGCCGCGTGCTGCCAGATCCTCGATGCCATCGCCGCGCGCTGCCGCGCGCTTTTCGACGAGCCCATGAGCCTGCGGGAGAAATGCCGCGTGATCAACCGGGTGCTGTTTCACGAATGCGGATTCCACGGCAACATCGGGCACTACAACGACCCGCTCAACAGCCTCCTCGACCACGTGCTCGCCCGTAAAAAAGGCATTCCCGTGAGCCTGTGCATCGTTTACCTGCTGGTCGCGCGCCGCCTCGACCTGCCGCTGGAGCCGGTGGCGCTGCCCGGGCATTTCGTGGTCGGCTGCCACGCCGGCGGCGCGCCGTTCTTCATCGACGCCTTCGAGCAGGGCACGCTGCGCAGCGCCGGGCAGATGTTCCTGCGCCTGCGCGCGAGTGATTTTTCCCCGCGCCCCGCCGACCTTGCCCCGACACCGGTGCGCGAGGTGCTCTGCCGCTGCTGCCGCAACCTGGCCAACCACTACGGCGAGGCCGGCGACGACGACCGCTCGCGCATGTTCGCGAGCTTCGTGGGCGAATTCGACGCGACCCACGCCCGCCACATGCGCCAGATGCGGCGGTGAGCAACGGGCGCCATGCCGAAGGCACGGCAGCGGGATTGAGTGGCATCAGAGAAGAAACGAAAAGGCTCTAATCTGTCGCGGGCCTCCCGCGGGTATGCACGCCCGCCTCCGATGGGATCAACGCAGCGGGCCGTGCCTGCGGGAGCCAGATGGGGCGGGCGGGGCGGCGTTTGCCCCGGAGGGCGCCTTTTCTTTTTCAGCGTCCTGCCCGTTCGCCGACGCGGGGGCGCCGCCGGTGCCGGAGAGCGCCCGGGCCAGGCTGGCCGGGCCATAGGCGAAGCGCCACTTCGGCTCCTCGAGCGTGCCGTCGAGGCGCAGCTCGAGCGCCGCGGAAAAGGGCGTGAGCAGGAAGCCGACGGTCGCGCCGATCACGTTGCGGCTCTCGCGGAAGGGATAGAGCTTGGCCCTCATGCGCATTTCCTTCGCGTCGAGGTAATACGAGCCGTTCATCGTCACGCGCGCCTGGGGGCCGGTGATGGTGATGTTCTTGTAGGCGATTTCGCGGCCCTTGATGTCGTAGCTGCTGGAGGCGTCGGTGAACTGGAGCGAGGTGAAACTGAAGACGCCCGCGTTGCGGAGCGCGGCGGAAAGGCCGCCGAGCAGGTTGACCTCGGCGAGGTCCGCGTCGGTGATCTCGGTCACGCCGGAGCCTTGGAAGGAAAGGAGGTCGTCGTAGTTTCCGCCGGCGGAGACACGGGCGTGCAGGCGGCCGCCGGCGACTTTTTTCTGGAACTTGCTCACGGTGGGCGCGGGTTTGCCTTCCTTCAGGGCGAGAAATTTCTCGAAGGTGCCGATGGCGAGGCCGAGGCGGGCGTTGTCGAGGTTGGCGTCGAAGCTGACAAAGTGTTTGCCGGGAGCGGTGTTCACCCGGGCGCGGCCGGAGAGGTTGCCTTCGGCGACAATGGCGGAGACATCGTCGAGGGCGATTTCATCGTCGCGCACGCGGGCGGCGAAGGACAGGTTGGCGAGCGGGAAATCGAGAAAGGCGCTGTCGCCGAGGGAACGGAGGGTGAAGTCGATTTTTTCGTGCGCGCCGCCGGGCGCGGCGGGCCCGTCGATTTGCCCGGTGATGTCGAGCGAGGGCGCGCTGGAAAACTTGAGCGGCGCGATGGCATCGACGACCGCCCGGCCAAAAATGGGCGCGACGTGCGCGGGATCGAGATCGCTTTTATAGGAGAAGGTCGCGCGGCGGAAGGCGTCCCGGGCGAGGTCGTAGTCGTAGGTGAACGCGCCGCGGGCGATCCCGGAGCCGAGCGTGAGGGTGCTCTCGATGGTGTCGCAAAAGCCGGGGCGGACGTAGATGAGGCCTCGCACATTGTCGAAGGGCACGCCCTTGAAGACAGGGCGGGCGGCGTTGACATGGAGATAAACGCGCGTGCGGGCGGCGTTGCGGAAGTTTCCCCGGACATCGACGCTGGCGCGGGGCGCGGGGCCGGGAAACTCGTAGTCGTCCCAAAACTCGGGCCACCAGTCGCCGAGCCACCCGGAGATGCCGGGCGGGCGGAGCGCGCCGGCGATGAGGAAGCGGTAATCGGCGGAGCGGGTGTCGATGACGACGGAGCCGCGCGCATGACTTTCGCCCTGGGTGAGCGCGGCGCGGGGGAAGCCGAGCACACCGTCCTCGTATTCAAATTCTCCATACGCGGAGTCCACGCGCACGCCGTCGGCGACGGCCGGGCCGCTGGTGAGGAAGCCCCGCGCGGAGGAGAATTTCCAGCCGCCGGCAAACGTGATTGCGGCGCCGACCGGGATGGGTGACTCGGGCCGGATGACGCCGGCCCAGCCGGGGCCGAGGAAGCTTTCGGCCAGCTCAATGAGCGGCGTACCGATGCGGGCATCGACGCGGAGCGTGGCGTCGCCGGCGCGCGCATCGGCGTCGAGGGCGAGCTCGAGCGGTTCGTCGAACAGGCGCGCGGCAAGGGCGACATCGAGACGCGGGCGGCAATGCGGGGACGCGCGAAGGATGATGTCGCGGACGGTGAGGCGCGGGGTGAAAAACGCGCCGATCGAAAGCGAGGCGCGTTCGGCGCGCAAATCCCAGAGTCCAGAGCCCAAGTCCCAAAAAGGCGGAGGATCGGCGGCGGGAGCAGATTTGGAAACCTGCGATACGGCATCGGTGGGAGGCTGATTCGCGGGCAGGAATGCCCGCGCTCCCAGTGGCGACTGTTTGGGATCTGCGCGCGCAGCGAGCTGGAGCGGGATGTCGAGATGGAGGTTGCGGACTTGAATGTCGCCAGGGATGTCGAGCGTTTCGAGATGGGCGCGGAGGTCGAGCTGGCGGGGCGAAGCGGGCTTGAGCGGAAACTGGAGGCGCGTGGAAACGGGCCCGAATGCGAGGGCGGGGAGCGGCCGGGCAGGATCCGGTTTGTAGCCGGCGAGGGATTGGACGCGGGCGAGGGCAGCCTGAAATTGCGGCGGAAGCTTGTCGGCGGTGACGGAAAGTCCGTCGATGGAAAACGTGGCGTCGATGTCGGCGATTTCCTCCCGGCTGGGGGTGAGGCTCAGATGGATGTGGGGCGAGTCGAGGATGGCAAGCCGCCCGGCGGCATCGGCAATGCGGCGGGCGGCCTCGAGGTAGCGGGAGACAATGTCGCGGACTTTTTCCCCGGGAGTCTTGCCGGCGACCTGCGGAAGCATGAGGCCGCCGCTGGCGGAAAAGGTGAGGTTCTCGACGCGGGCGGTGAGATGATCGAGGGAAAGGACGCGGCCCTGGAGGTCGATCGCGGCATCGATGTCATGGATGATCGCGTCGCCCGCGCCGGTGGGCGAAAGCATCGCGGGCAAATGCAGGCTCGCGCCACTGACGCGGATGGATTCCGGCGCGACGCGATGCAGGATGGCCGCGATGGGATTGATCCGGCATTGCAGCGCGTCGATGGTGAGGAGCGGGTCGTCGAAGGCGGCGGCCCGGACGCGGATGCCGCGCACGAGGACGTTTCCGCGCAGGTCGATGCGCGCGGAATCGAAGGCCGCGCTGAGACCGTGGGCGGCGAGCCGGGTCTGGAGTTCGCGCACGGCTTCCTCGGGCAACGCGATTTCCTCCATCGTGGCGAGGCGGATTTGGAGGATGAGCAGGAGCGTGAGGATGGCGCAGACAATCCAGGTGAGGAGCGTGCAGCAGCCATCGGCGCAGGTTTTGCAGACACGCCAGGCGAATGGGGACTTTTTATTCTTGGCCGCGGTCATTCGTCGTCGGTGGCGGGCGATCCGTTTTTCCAAGGATGGCGCGGCGGTGTTCCGTGGCACGGGCGTCCCGCCCGTGGGTTTGCGTAGCGCAGGCATCCTGCCTGCCGTCGAAAAAGAAGGCGCGCAGCGCCGCTGGCTCCTTTCTTCCAAGAACCAATAAATGCCGCGCTTCGCGCGATAAAATATTCGACGGCAGGCAGGATGCCTGCGCTACGAGTGCCGTGCCGCGAACGCGGGCGCGGGCCGGGCGGCGGGGACGCCGCCCCTCCGTGCAGGAGCCGACGTCATTGGGAGGAGTCATGGCTGCGGTCCGGCGCGAGCACGGAGTTAGGAAGCACGATGTCGGTGTGGGAAACAGGCGCGGCGGTGCCGGTGGCCGCGGACGGCGCGGGGATGGAGAGCGCGGGCGCGAGGGCCGGGACGCTCGCGGGGACAGGCGCGGCGCTTGGACTTGAGGTTTTCGCGTCGGGCGCGGGCAGACTGCCCGTGCCACTCGGGGCAGCCGCAGGCGGGCTGGCCGTGCCGCTGGCTTTGGGCTGTGCGCCGGTTTCGAGGGGGGCGGGTTCGCGCGGCGCATGGGTGATGGCGAAAAGCGCGTCGAGGAGCGGCTGCTCGGCGGCGAAGACGGCGTTGAACTCGGGCGAACCGGCCAGTTGCGTGGCGCCGCCGGAGCGGATGGCGAAGAAAAGCGTGCTGGTGGTGGTCTGTCCGTCGGCGGCGCCGACGAGCGAGAGCGTGGCGTCGAGACGATAGCGCCAGGGGCGCTCCTCGCCGGCGGTGAGCACGGTGGCGGTGAATTGCTCGGCGACAAAGGATTTCGCGCGGAGGGTGCGGAGTTGCGCGGCGAGGGCGTCGATGGCTTCGCGCAGGGGCGCGCCGGCGGGGGCCGGGAGCGCGGTTTCAAGGATGACCTGCTGGCCGGCGGGCGCCGCGAGGTCGGTGAGTTTGAGCGCGGTGATCTGCGCGCCGGCGGGGAGTTCGCGCAGGGTGCGCTCGCGGTAGTCGAGCGTGGAGAGGGAAATCTCCTCCAGGATGCGCGGGGGCACGCGGTAAACGTAGTTCTGGCTGGCGAGGCGGGCGTAGGTGAGGCGGTCGGTGCCGTCGCCGATCTGGAGGACGATGGGCGGCGGGGGCGCGGTGACGACGCCGGAGGGCGAGACGGGCGCGCCGAAGACCAGGGTGACTTCGCGGGCGGGGCGGTTGAAGCCGTAGTTTTCCTTCTCGGCGTCGGAGGGGGCGTCGTTGACGAAAGGCGACGCCGGCGGCTTCAGCTCCTCGACGCGAAGGCGCTCGAGGTCGCGGAGCAGGCGGGCGACGATTTCGCGGTCGGCGGGCAGGGTGTGGAGGCCGCTGCCGTTGGTCCGGCGGGCGATCTGCCACGCGGCGCCGAGGGCGCTGTCATTGGACTCGAGGCGCTGGAGCACGATTTCACCGGCGGCGCCGGCGCCGTCGATGGTGATGGTGGAGACGTTTTCCGGGGAAAAATCGAGGATGCGCGTCTCGCGGAGTTCGCGGGCGGCGTCGTCGAGCGTGGCCAGGAGGCGGTCGGGAATCGAAAGCGTGAGGAAGGTGGCGGCGCCGGGACCGCCGTCCTTTTCCATGCGGGCGTAATAATCGGTGGACGGCTCCTGGGCGCGCGGATTGGGCGCGGTCGGGGCGGGGTTGGTGGACGACACGGAGGCCGTCCCTCCGGCTCCTGGCGGGACGGTCGAGCCGATGAGGAGGGTTTCGCGGCGGTTGTTGCCTTCGAGGGTGACGCGCAGGCGCGGCGTGGCGAGCGCGGCGCGGGCTTCCTCGCCGGCGAAGGTCTTCACTTGCAGGCCGCCGAGTCCGCTGATGGCAAGCTCGGTGCCGATTTTGCTGGCGCGGGTCTGGATGGGGCTTTCGATGGCCCAGCGTTCGTTGTCGCGGCGGATGCGCACGCGCGCGCCGCTGCCGCCGGACTCGATGTTCAGCGCCCTGGCCTCGAAGACGGGAATGGTGAAGAGGCTGGCGGAGCGGAGGTCGTCGAGCTTGAGCGCGAGGGTTTCGGCCAGGGAGCGGTTGACCACAAAGATGCGCGCGCCGTCGGGCGAGAGGATGTAGAGGCGGTTGCCGACCTTGGTGGTGTCGCCGATTTTCAGGGTGACGGGCGCGGGGCCGGCGGAGGAAGTGAAGGAAAGGGTGAGCGAGGGTTTTTCGAGGCCGTAGTCGGCGAGGGTCTGTCCGCTGAGGGCGAGGTCCTGGACGGCGAAACTGGTCTCGGCGCGGAGGTATTCGAGTTCGGTGATGATGTTCTTGACCGCAAACTCGTTCGCGGGCCAGACCACGGGCGAGGCGAGCATCCACTGGTCGCCCCGGCGCTCGATGCGGGTGTCGATGGAGGCGTCGGCGGAGCGGATGGCGATGGTCTGGATGGAGGAGACTTCGACGCCGAGCACGCGGCTGGCGACGACGCTTTTGTCGTCGTGATGGCGGATGTAGAAGATGTAGTAAAAGAGCCCGACATTGAGCAGGAGAAGGGCGAGCGTGATTTTGGTGCGCATGGAGGGGGCGAAATTTTCGATTTTCGATTCTCGATTTTGGATTGGGGCGCTGCCGCGCCGGGCGGCGGTGGCGGGCGACGCGGGCGGGTGGTTTTGCTATTTTGGATTTTGAAATCTGGGATTTTTTTGGGATTTGGAATTTTTCACTTTCTGCGGGTCCAATAAACCAGCAGCCCGAGCAGCGCGGCGGCGCCGGGGACGGCGAACAGGAGCATGTAGCGGAGGTGGCGGAGGCGGTCGCGGCTGAGGGCGAGCTGGAAACGCTCGACCGGGCGGGCGGGGAGGTTGAGCAGGGGGTCGCGGTCCACGAGCCAGTTGAGCGTCGAGAACACGATGGCGGCGTTCGCGCCGGCGCGGAGGCGCCCGTTGGCCACGAAATCCGCGCCGCCAAACGCCACGATGCGGCCGACGGGCACGCTGAAGCGGAGGTCGTTGGCCTTGACACGCTCGGCGGCGGTGACGACGGCGAACGGCCCGGCGAGGTCGGAGGCGGGGTTGAACTCGTGCAGGCGGCGGCGATACTCGCGCTCGCCCCAGGCGGTGGCGCCGGTGGCGACGAGCGGCGTGACGGCGAGGCCGGGATCGGTGGCGCGGGCGGGATTGGGACGCGCGGCGCGGGTGGCGCCGAAGCGGAGCACGAGCTGGTTTTCGATAAGCAGCTGCGTGGCGGGATGCGGGGTGAGGTTGGAGAGGATGAGGTCGCCGTTGTCGGCGCGTCCGTCGGCGCCGCGATCGCGGACCAAGACGTTGTCGGCGAGGATGCCCCAGTCGTTGAGGAGTTCCTCGAGGCCGGTGGGATTGATGGCGGGCTGGAAAAACACGGCCATGCGGCCGGCGCGATTGGTCATGTAGTCGCGAAGCGTCTCCTGTTCGTAGGATTCGTAGCGGGTCTGCGCCCCGACGGACACGACCACGGCGGCGTCCTCGGGGATGGCGCGGGTGCGGGCGAGGTCGAGCATGTCGAGCGCGTAGTTGCGCTGGCGGAGGGCGTCGCGCAGTTCGGAGAGGCCGCGCACGGGATCGACGGCGTTCGGATCCATCTCGCCGTGGCCGGCGAGGAAGTAGATTTTTTTCTGGCCGGGGCTGGACACGTCGAGGATGGCGGCGGTGAACGCCTGCTCGCCGAGAAAGGCGATGCGCTGCTTGTCGCGGCGGCGGTAGAGGTCGGCGAGCGGCACTTCGCGGCGGCGTTCGCCATGTTCGCCGGAGAGGAAAAGCACGGTGTTGGCGGTGAGGTTGAGCTGCTCGGCCTCGCGGGGGCGCTGGTAAACATCGATGTAATCGACGCGGATGCGCCCGGCCGCAGCGGTGTCGGCGGCGTAGACGTATTCGCGCAGGAGGCCGCGCACATCGCGATAGATGGAGGCCTGGTCGGGATCATCCGCGTCCTCCTGCGAGAGCGTGACGATGATGCGCACGGGCTCGCCGAGGTGGGTGAGGTAGGACTTGGTCTCGGCGGAAAGCGAGTGGCGGCGGAGCTGGGTAAGGTCGAAACGCCACGCGTAATGGCTGGCGAGATAATTGAGGCCGACGAAAAAGGCCACGAACAGGACGGCCTGCAGAACGAGATTGGTGGTCCTGAGCCAGCGGGCCGCGCGAAAACTGTGGAAAGGAGACACGGGAGGAATTTACGATTTACGATTTGTGATTTACGATTTTGGGCGCTGCCGCGCCGGTGCCGGTGCCGGCGGGGTTTGTTGTTTTCGGTTGCATGTTCGTGCTACTTGTCACTTGGCACTTGTTACTTCTCACGAGTGCAACAGCTTCGCCTCCAGCCCGAGGATGCTGAGGATGAGGGCGAGCACCGAGCCGCTCAGGTAGAAGAGCACCTGGCGCGTATCCACAATCCCGCGACAAAAGTCGTCGAGGTGCTGGAAGACGCGCGCGCCGTGGGTGACGGTCTTGATCGGCTCGAAGGCCTCGCGTCCGAGCGCGTCGATGTCGGCCACGAAATCCATGCCGAAGATGAGCACGAACAGGAGCGCGAAGCCCGCGATGCCGGCGACGGCCTGGCTGCGCGAGAGCGAGCTGGTGAAGATGCCGATCGCGATGAAAAACAGGCCCGACACCGCGATGAAGATGTAGCCGCCGACGAGCGGGCCGGTGTCGAGGAGCTGCGCATCGCCGGCCGAGCGTTGCAGGATGTAGAAGAACGCCGCGGTCGAGCCCCAGAGCAGCATGTAGAGGAAGTAGGCCGCGCCGTATTTGCCGAGCACGACCTCGGTGGTGGTGACGGGCGCGGTGAGGAGCGTCTCGAGCGTGCCGTGGCGGCGTTCCTCCGAGATGCTTTTCATGGTCAGCAGCGGCACCATGAAGAGGACGGGGAGCCAGAAGAGCTGGAAAAACACGACCGCGGGCGAAATCTCCTGCGGCGCATGGCTGTATTCGTCGAGCAGGTTGGCGAACACAAACCCCATGACGGAGAGGAACAGCACGCTCGCGATGTAGGTGCCGGGGCTGACCAGCAGCATGCGGATTTCGTGGCTGAGGATGGTGAGGAAGTGGCGCATCAGTGTTTGAAAAATTCCAGATTTAAAATTCCTTCCGGGCGAAGCGGGAAGCCTGACAATCCCAAAAAAATCTCAAATCTCAAAAAACAAAGGGGCGCGGCGACGCGAACGGATGCGACGCCACTGGAAGCGAAGGCGACGGCACCGGCGGCAGGAGTGCGATTCAAAGCCGTGTCACCAAGGAGCGGCGGCGTCCCGCCGCCGGACGAGGCGAAGCCTCGCCCGTTTGAGATGGGATGTGCGAAAGCCTGCATGTGAACGGGCGCTCGCGTTGCTCGCGTCCGGCGGCGGGACGCCGCCGCTCCTGCGCAAGCGTCCCTCCTCCTCCTTTTCGATTCTGACATCACTTCGAATCGCACCCCGGCGGCAGTCCTTTGGGATTTTGGAATTTTTTCCATTGGGATTTTTTGAATTGTTTTTTTGGGATTTGAAAATTGATTTTTGGTTGCCGGCGCGGCGCTTTGCGGTATCACGGGTTTTTCCGGTAGTCGATGATCTCCCGGGTGCGTTTCGTCGCGGCGAGGAAGACATCCTCGAGCGTCGGATGTTCGCGGGTGACGCCGCGCACGCGGAAACGTTTGTCGGCGGCGAGGGTTTTGAGGAGTTTTTCGCTGATGGAATCCTCGCGGCGCGTGACGAGTTGCAGGGTCTGGAAGCCGTCGGCGTCGGGCGCGGTGCGCTCGTCGATTTTCAGCGTGGGGTCGATGCTTTCGAGGATCGGGGGGAGGAGTTCGGGGTCGCCGAGGATTTCGAGCTTGTAGAGGGAATGGCCGAAGATGTCGCGGCGCAGTTCGCCGGGCGTGCCGGCGGCGACGACGCGGCCGCGGTTGATGATGAGCACGCGGTCGCAGGTGACCTCGATCTCGGGCAGGATGTGCGAGGAGATGATGACCGTCATGCGTCCGCGCAGGCTGGCGATGAGGTCGCGGACGAGCTGGATCTGGTGCGGGTCGAGGCCGATGGTGGGCTCGTCCATGATGATGACGGGCGGCTCGGCGAGAATGGCCTCGGCGATGCCGACGCGCTGGCGAAAGCCCTTGGAGAGCTTGCCGATGATGCGGTGGCGCTCGCGCCCGAGGTCGCAGAGTTCCAGGACCTCGGCGATGCGCGCGGCGAGCTTGCGGCGGGGCAGCTCCTTCAGGCGGCCGCGGTAGTGCAGGTATTCGGTCACGCGCATGTCCTCGGGGAGCGGGTTGTTTTCCGCCATGTAGCCGATGAGGCGCTTGACCGCGCTGGGCTGCGAGGCGACGGGCACGCCGCACACGCGCGCCTCGCCGGAGGTGGCCGAGAGGAAGCCGGTGAGGATGCGCATGGTGGTGGATTTGCCGGCGCCGTTGGGCCCGAGGAAGCCGAGGATTTCGCCGCGCTGCACGGTGAAGCTCACGTTGTTGACCGCCGTGAAGCCCGCGTAGGACTTGACGAGGTTACGGACTTCGATGGCGGGCGTGGAATCGTGATCGGACATGGAAACGAGAGGCGTTCCAGTTCACGCGATTGCCACGGGCAGGCAATGCCAGACTTGGAAGGCCGCGGGGACGTTGGAACAGCGCCGGCGGGGGTGGTTCCAGCCCATAAGAAGATGATTCGTTGATGTTTTCGGATAAAAAAAGAGCAGATGCGCTACGGCCACGGCTTGCATGGCAGGCGTCATGTCCGTGTTGCCACGCACGGGAACGGCCGCATGCTCCTTTTCACCCGACATCCATCTTGTTCCATGTGCCGCGCCCTCGTCATTTCAAACCTCCATGCCCCCGATTGCGTTGGCGGTTATGAGATGGTCGCCTCGGAGTGCATGGATGCGCTGGAGCGCGACTGCGGATGGCAAATCCGCTGTCACTGCGCCACGACCGGACGCCCAAATCTTGGGCCGTATCCGCCGCGCGTGACCGCCGGCCGCCTGACAGGGTATTTCCCGCGCGGCTGGACTCACCATCATGCCTTGCTGCCCGCCGCGCGCCATCTGACGGACAACGCCCGCGCCGCCGAAACCCTTCAGCGCGAGGCCGCGGCAGCCGATGTGACCCTCCTCTTCAACCCGCGCCGGCTCTCCACGCTTCAATGGGTCCCCGCGATTGCCGCCGCCCGCAATCCGGTCGCGTGGATCTCCGATTACTGGCCGGCCGAGTATCCCGATTGCGACAAACTCTGGCAGGCCGCCGTCGCGAACCGATTTTCTCTTTCCCCGCTCATCATGCTGGGGGCGGCCCGTGTCCGCCGGTTTTACGGAATGCGGAAACCCGCGCCGGCCGACTTGGCGTGCATCCGGCGCGCCGCCTTTGTCAGCGACTTTGTCCTGAAGAAAAACGCCCCGGCGCTTCCACGACTCGAGGAAGCCGCGGTCATTCCCAATGGCATTGATCCGACCCTGTTTCCTTTCGCTCCGATGAGCGCCGACCGCTGGCGGACGTGGGGATTTTGCGGACGCATTCAACCCGAGAAGGGTATTGCCCAGGCGCTGGATATGTTTGCCCGCGCCGCCGCCGGGCAACGGGATTTGCGCTTCCTGCTCGCGGGGGATATGCGCACGGCCCACGGATGCGAAATACAAAGGAAAATCGCCGCGAATCCGGTTCTGGCTTCCAGAGTTGAGTTGCTCGGGGCGGTTCCGCGCAATCAGCTTGCCAGTCGTTTTTATCATCGAGTCGGAATGCTGCTGTTCACCAGCCAGTGGGACGAACCCTTTGCGTTGACCGTGGTGGAGGCGATGGCCTGCGGCGCGTATGTTGCCGCCACCGATACCGGAGGCACCGCCGAAATCGTCACGCCCCGGACGGGTCTGCTTTTGCCCCGGACACCCATCGAAACGACCGGCCCGTTGCTGGCCGCGCTCCCGACCGCCCCCACCCGGTTGATAGAAGAGCAACTCGCCGCCGCGCGCGCCGCCGCCAGCGGCAAAACCATCCGGCAAATGGCCGAAAAACTCGCCGCCTTCGCCAAAGGAGGGAAGTTGAAATGAGAAACGGGGGTTGGGACTTGAAATTCATTTTAACCGCGAAGGTCGCGAAGGACGCCAAGAAGTGAAGAGCGAGTTATATTATTTTCTTCGTATCCTTTGCGCCCTTTGCGGTTAATTTTAGATCCCTCTTAAACTTGGAACTTAAACTGGTGGCGAAACCGCCGCCATGATGCGCTGACGCATTTGGGCGGCCCATTTGGAATCGCCGTGCTTGAGCCGGAGCAGACGCAAGATCGCATCCAGTGTCTTTGTGCCGTTTAGCCGGGTCGGGTTATGCAGGTGTTTGGACAAATAATTGCCAGGCCAGTCTTTCTGCCCCCATTTGGAGGTGAGATGCCCCCAGCGTTGCAGGAACAACGCCTGATTCTGCAAATCGTGGTCCTTCCTCCCCGGACTGGCACTCACATGATGATAAACCACGCTCCGGTAATCCACCCAATGCCGGTAGCCCTTCTGCCCGAGTCGCAGGCACAGATCCACATCCTCGCACCCATTGCGATACCGTTCGTCGAAACCGCCGACCGATAGAAACAAGTCCCGGCGAATCATGCAGCAGGCGGCGGTGACGGCGGTGGAAAACCGCCCCGGCCCGCGCGCCGCCGACAATGGTCGACCCTTTAAACGGTGGTCTGGAAGACCAATAAGATCAAAACAGCCCCCCGCATGATCAATCCGATTCGTTGCAGGTTGCAATTGGATATTGCCGATTATGCCAGCCCGATCGATATCAACGAGTGTTGCGTACATCGGCTTATACCAGCCTGCGGTGAGTGTAAGGTCATTATTGAGGAGGCAAAGAATGTCACCAGTCGCGATCTGAGCCCCGAGGTTGTTGCTGGTGGCGTAGCCGAGGTTGCGCTCATTGAGGATGACGGTGTGGTGAGAGGAAGGTAATGTGCACAGCCAGTCGTGGGTGCCGTCGGTGCTGCCATCATCGACGATGATAACCTCGTAGTCGATCATACCTGCCAGCGAGTTCTCCAAGGTAAGCAAGCAGAGCCGAGTGAGATCAAGGCGGTTATAGACCGCCATAAGAAGGCTTAGCTTGGGCGGGGGGCCATGAATACCGCGAGGTTTCTGCTGCTGTTGACGCATGTGGGATGCGGTGGAGTCTGGCGAGATGCAGGATTCCGTTAATCTGATTACATAACCTAAAGGCCCCGATTGTAGATGAGTTGTTTGAGTTGATCGTTTTCGGAATAAGGGGTGTCAATATCATCTATTACCAAGGGTGCGTCAGCTTTGACTTCCTTGGTGATCTTGTGACCGAAGCGACCAAGCATAAGCTCACGGCAAGAGAGCTGGCCTTTCTGCAGGGGAATCGCCAAATATATATCTTCTTCGGTTATAAGTTGGCCGGGCTTGAGATCGTGTTTAGCATAGACGCCGCGGATGTATGTATCAAGGTAAGCGGTTTCTTTGGCCAAGGGGAGTTTGCGCTCGCTGCTAGTGGTGCCGCAAAACTCCACGGCCTTATGAAAGGCCTTGAACCAAATATCGAGCTGACCGGGCAGGGAGGAATAGGCGGCAACCTTGAAGCCATCGGTGTCAATATCGATGTGTCGTTCGAAGGTCCGAGCGCCTTTGGCATAGGCGATCTTGATGGAGGTATCCCAATCCTTATATTCGTGGCAGGACCAGCCGATGGTGTGACCGGGATAGCGCTTCTTAAAGAAGTCGATCTGGTTGAGCTCGCACTCCGCGTTCTCATGGGGGTAGGCGGCCACACAGTGGTTGATAGCCAAGGGAATATTGCGATTCTCAAAAAAGGTGACCACATCGTCCATGTCCTTGAGCGGTGTGGCGCCAAATGAGATAATACAAGGTTTGCGGGTCGCAGCGATGCGCTCAAGGAGCAGCCAGTCGTTGGAGTCCGCGCTGGCAATCTTGATGATAGGCATGTTGAAATCCACACACCAATCCACGGATTTTTCGTCAAACGGTGTGGCCATGGGAATGCAGCCGCTCTTTTTGATAGCCTCGACAAGCACCGCGTAGTCTCCTTTCGACATCTTGGTCTCGAGCACGCGCTTGATATAGCGTATGTCGGCACGATCACGAAAACCTTTGTGGACGAAGCTGTCCACATCGCGGAATTGCAACTTGATCGCGGCCCTCACGTTGTTGAAACGCACCACGCGGCTGTGTTCGTGAACTATGTCCAAGGCGCGTTTAAGATTGCCTTGGTGATTATTGGTCATTTCAAGAACGAAGAGGTTTTCGAATATATCACGGTTCATGGATTATGTTTATAGTATATTGATAAGAGACTGGAGGCGAACTTTAAATGGCCAGTTCCTGTTCGATGAAATGAGTGACAGCGGGCTGGAGGTCGCGGATGAAATCCACCTTGGTTTTCCTCATGCGGCCAGGACCGCACGTAAGGATGCAGTTTACCGCATCGCCGGTGTTTTTTTTGTCATATTTGATGGCCTTGAAAATGATCGAGCGATCCGCTTCGCGGAGGACGGCGCCGTAGGGTTGGTGCCAAGCGGACAGCTTGGCTTTCAGTTCGAAATAGTGAGCCTCGGAAACCAGACCGAGCCGAACCGAGAGATAGGTCGCGGTGAGCATGCCGAGGGTGACGGCGATGCCGTGAGGAATACCATAATGGGTAGCCGATTCATAAGCGTGGCCAAAGGTATGGCCGTAGTTAAGCAGGTTGCGGATGTCTCGGTCGTATTCGTCGGCCTCAATATAGGGTTGTTTGACCGACAAGGAACGATGCACCCACTTGGCGGTGATCTGTGCTTGCGTGACCGAAGTCAAAATGGAGAGATCCGCCATGAGTTCGTCGAAATCGGCTTGGCCTCGGAGCAATTGGAGCTTGATGATTTCTCCCAGTCCCGAGCGGATTTCATCGGGAGGTAGCGTTTTCAGCACTTGCGGGGTAAGCAGGACCCGATGCGGCGGATAAAATGTGCCAATCTGATTTTTGTAGGGGCCGATATTGATTGAGCTTTTACTACCGATGCAGCTGTCGGCTTGGGCGAGCAAAGTGGTGGGAACGAGTTCCCAGCGCAGGCCGCGGAAAAGTACCGTGGCGATAAAGCAGCCGATGTCCTGCAACACACCGCCACCGATGACGACCAACACGCCATCACGCTTCAACCCGCGTTCCAGCAGACTGAGGAAAACCGGTGTCAAACACTCGAAGGCCTTGTTTTCCTCGGTGGCCTCGATCACCACCGTCCTGCCAGAGGTAGTGCCGTCGACAAACGCAGCCCCGTAGAGAGTGATGATCGCTTGGTCCACAAGGTAATACGCCCGGGCGCGATCAATAGAAGCAAGCGCGGCGGCAAGAGTATCGAAGTTCTCAACGGTGTAGTCGTGCGAGCGACTTTTGATTGTAAACATAGTTGTGGGCGATTATTGGCAGGTGAATCCGCCATCGACGACAATCGTCTGGCCTGTGAGGTAGGTATTCTCTTCCGACACGAGCAAGACGGCTGCGCGGGCGAGTTCCTCCGGCTGGGCGAGGCGGCGCAGGGGGATGGCAGCTGTGAGCGCGGCTATGGCTTCGGGGGAATTGTTCTGGCGCGTGAGTGCCGTGTCGACGTAGCCTGGTGCCAGCGCATTGACAAGAACACCCGCCGGGCCGAATTCCACCGCCGCGCTGCGGGTGAGCGCGTTAAGCGCTGCCTTGGTCATCGAATACGCCGCGCGGTGTTCCTTGGTCACGAGGCTGAAAATCGTGCTCACGTTCAGGATACGACCCCAACCGCGCGCCTGCATGCCGGGGGCGTAGGCTTGGATAAGGCGAAGCGCTGAGCTGAGGTTGGTCTGCAGCATGGCCTGCCAAGTGTCCCACGTTATTCCGCCGATGGGGTTGAGCACATTGATGCCGGCGTTATTAACGAGAATGTCGACGGGCAACTCGCGTTGCGCGGTGATATAGGCCTCGATCGAGGCCGGACTTGAGAGGTCAAGTTCGACGCGCGGCGGGGCGATGACGCGATCGCCTCGGGCAGATAGCGCGGCAGCGATGGAGGCACCGATACCACGAGCTCCTCCAGTTATCAAGACGGTGCGTTGCAGTAACATGGATGGATCAACTTTCAAAGATGGGGACGAGCATGTTGGCCTTTAGTTCCTCGCGTGGCAGAAAGGGCGCCATGTCTTCCAAAGCGGCGGTCACCATGCGACCGTCGTCCAACTTGCGGGAGGACAGCTTCGGAGCGAACGACTGTTTCAGATCGAGCATGATCTCGCACAGGGTCGGCCCCGGCTCAATCAGCGTGGCCTCGATGCAGGCGTCGAGTTCGGCGTGGGTCTGACAACGCTTGAAAGGCAG
The DNA here is from genome assembly GCF_038725785.1 of Termitidicoccus mucosus. Lineage (GTDB taxonomy): Bacteria > Verrucomicrobiota > Verrucomicrobiia > Opitutales > Opitutaceae > Termitidicoccus > Termitidicoccus mucosus. The sequence continues at coordinate 4,596,252 of NZ_CP109796.1, read as the reverse complement.
TCCGAAGGCATGGGCGACCTTATCGAAGTCGGGGAAGCTGAGACCCGAATCGGTGCCACAGCCTACGATGTTGTCAGCGAAAAAATTGGCCTGCGTCTGTCGGATCGAGTGATAACCGGTATTGTTCAAAATGAAAATTTTTACAGGCAGCCCGCGGCCGGCGATGGTCTGGAGTTCTTGCAGGTTCATCATGACACTGCCATCGCCAGCCAGACAGACGACACGTCTGCCAGGGTTAGCGATGGCGACGCCGATGGCACCGGGCAAATCGTAGCCCATAGGCGCGCAGCCAGAGTTATGGAACAACCGCTGGCGGGGACGAATCTTTATTGTCTGAAAAGCAGTTACGCAGGCGGTGCCATCACCGCAGACAATCAGTTCGCCATCGCATAGTTGCGCAGAGAGGCGGTCCATGAAGCAGTAAGGATTAACCTTGTCCTTGAGATCCCAGTATTCGGGCAAAACCACGGAATACTTGGCCACGCGTTCGCGGCACCAAGCGAGCCAATCAGCATGGCGCGGATTCCAGCCACGTGTAGCCTCCTCAAAGGCGGGCAGGAAGTCCTTGAGATCGGCGTGGACGGGCAAGTCGATCTTAAGGGTGGGTTTCTTCAGCTCGGCTGCGTCGATGTCGACCATGACCTTGTAGGCGCGGCGCGCAAATTTTTCCCAATTGTAGGAGACTAGGCGGATGTTCAGCCGGCAGCCGAGAATGATGAGCAAATCGGAATTTTGAACCGTAAAGTTACCTGGACGGTCACCAATGGATCCGGGGCGCCCCGCATAGGCGAGGTGGTTGTTGGGTAGGAGGTCGTTGGAGTTCCAAGCACCGACCATGGGAACGCCGAGACGTTCTGCCAGCCTGAGAAAGGTGTCGTATTGGCCGGAAAGACGCACGCCCGTGCCAGCGTAGATGACGGGGCGCTCGGCGGCACGAAGGCGGGTGACGATGTCGACAACAGTTGCGCGGAGGTCGGATGTCTCCCACGCGATCGCGTCATCGGCTGGATCGTAGCCTGTGAGCGAAGCGGGATCGATCATGGCTCCTTGCACGTTGATGGGGACATCAAGCCAAACAGGGCCGGGTCGGCCATGGGACGCGAGGTGCAGTGCACGTTCTAGGTGGTAGCGGATCGACTGGGGATTTTGCACGACGACGGCGTATTTGGTGATCCCCTCAATCATGCGTATGATGTCCACCTCTTGATCGCCTAGCTGCCGGAGCGGGAGCGCCGTGCTGCGCACGAGCGTTTCCCACTTCACTTGGCCGGAGACAACGACCATCGCCATGGAATCGACGTAGGCGCCGTAGACGCCAGTGATGGCGTTGGTACCGCCAGGGCCTGTGGTGACGTTAACCGCAGCCATACGGTTCGTGGTGCGATAATAGGTCTCCGCCGCAATGGCGCAGGCTTGTTCGTGATGGCAGCAGACAATCTGAAGGTCGCGGTTGCGACCGAAAGCGTCATTGAGGTGCATGGCGCCACCTCCGGTGACCATGAAGACATGGCGGATACCGTGCCGGGCAAGGGTCTGGGCGATATAATCGGCGACTCGGATCATATATTGGCTAGTGATTGATGCCATGCGGCCGTGCGTCGTATGGATTCGTGAAGAGGGATGGATGCTTGAAGATTGAGTTCGTGCGCCGCGCGGCCAACCGATGGTACATAGCGGCTGACCGGGGCTGAGGGATTTGCCACCTTGGCGACTTGCACCGGGAAAGGGCAATCAAGAATGTGAACAATCTCGGCGGCCAATTCTCTGATGCTCAAACCTTGCTCCGAACCAATATTATAGGCACGCGAGGAAGACGCTTTGAAGAGCAGAGTCCACAGCCACGCCGCCAAGTCAGATGCATAGAGATAGCTCCGTATAGGAGTGCCGTCGCCGGCGATTTTTATGGGACCGCCGCAGAGGGCATCACGAATGAAGTTGCCTATGGCAAAGTGGGCATCGAGAGGCAAATACGGACCCACAAAGGCGAAGCAACGGGCAATCTTGGCCTCATAACCGTGGTGGCGAGCGTGCACCACGCACATGTGTTCGGAGACGCGCTTGCCTTCGCCGTAGGCTGAGTCAGGCAGCAGCGGGTCGGGGGCGCCGGGGTAATCTTCGGGTACGTGCGTTAGGTCCGCGGGTTGTTTGCCGTAGACGGCGCCCGAACTGGTAAAAAGCAGCTTGCGGACACCGCAGTGCCCGGCGAAGTCAAGCACGCGGCGAGTGCCGCCGATGATGGTGTCGAGCATCTCGTGCGGGGCTTCATTATTGAGCTTGATACTGGCTTCGGTAGCCGCATGGATGACATAGTCGAACCGGCCGTCGGGAAAGGCAAACGAACGCACATCGCCCGCGATGAACGATAGGTCGGGACGCAAAGTCAAGTGGGGCGCCTTGTGAGCGAAAGCCGATGGGTTGCGGGTGAGGATTACGGCACGCATGCCGAGATCAAGGGCGTCGTTGATGTATGCGAAGCTTTCCAAGAGCCACATGCCGAAGAAGCCCGTGCCGCCAGTAATGAAAAACGTGCGGCCGCGCGCCTCCTCCCACAGTCCGCGGGTGTGTGTGAGGACATGGTCGAGGTCTTCGCGAAAAAGCGGCGCAACTGCTCTGATTGATGACATCAGTATTTTCTCACAAAATTGCGAATCGTTTCAATTTCGTAATCCAGCATCGCAGTCGTGAGCCCGGGATAGGTGCCGAGGAAAAGCGCGCGGTTCATGATTTCGTCGGCGCCGGTGAGTCCGCCAGTAACACGAAGCGCTTGCGGACGGTCTTTTTTGAGTTGCACGAATGCCGGCTGGCGAAGCAAGTTGCCGCCAAAGAGCATACGTGTGCCGATTCTTTTTTCGCCGAGGTGGCGGGCGAGGTCGGTGTGGGTGAAGGGCGCGGAGGGCTTTACTCGGAGCATGAAGCCGAACCATGAGGCATCGGTTCGACAGCCGGTGGAGTCCCACTGGAAGGATGTGGGAAAAGCTGAGCGTGGGAGTTTGCGTTCGGAAGGTGGTATCCAGCGCGTGGCGTGGGTGGGCAGCGTAAACTCGAACACTTCCTCCAAGTCAGCGAGGCCAGAGCGAAGGGTTTCCCAGTTTTGCTTGCGCGCTTCGATGAAGGCAGGAAGCTTTTTCAATTGCCTGCGGCCAATCGCGGCCTGTGGGTCGAGCGGCTTTAGGTTGTAGCCGAGGTGACTGTAGATGTATTTGTGATCGTAACCATTTGGGAGTTCGCCGAGTTGCCAACCGAAGCGTTTTTTGCAGGTATCGTCCTTGCCGGAGGCGCACCAGCAATCGCGACCCCAATCGCGGAAGCTCTCCGCGTAGTTCTTGAGTGGGGAACGGCTGGTGATGTTGACTGCGCCGCCTTCGCCCATCGTGAGGTGATGTGGAGGATAGAAGGACTGCGTGGAGATGTCGCCCCAAGTGCCAGTGTAGCGAGTGATGCACACACCGTCAGAGGGGATGCCGGGAGAGTTTTCGGTGATACCGAGCTCCTTCGCACGGGTGATCGGCATCGAGTAGGCGCAACCGAGAGCGTCGCAGTTGTCTTCGATCAACCACAAGTCGTATTTGCGGCAAAACTCAAGCACGGTACCGAGATCGAAGGGATTGCCCAGCGCATGGGCGATCATCACGGCCTTGGTCTTGCCGGGAACGTAGGCGGCTTCGAGCTGCCCGGCACGGATATTGCCGGTGACCGGATCGTTATCCACGAACACTGCAACCGCGCCGGATTGGATAATGGGGGCAACGGTGGTCGGAAAGCCAGCGGCCACGGTGATGACTTCGTCGCCGGGCCGGATGCGCTTGTGAGAGGGAAGCTTGTGGGTGGTGAGAGCGGCGAATGCGACCAGATTGGCCGAAGAGCCAGAGTTGACCAAGAGGCTGTGCTTGATGCCGAGGAACGCGGCCAACTCTTTCTCGAAAGATTCGCCCTCGGGTCCAAGGGTGAGCCAGAAATCGAGCGTGGCCCCGACGGCAGCTTCGACTTCATCCTCCTCGAACACACGCCCCGCGTAGGGGATGGTTTGACCGGGGGACCAAGGCGCGTGCGCGGCATCGTTGCCGGGGCGTTGGGCCTTGTGCATGAGGGTAGAATATTGGCGAGTGAGGCGGATGATCTTAGCTTTAATTTCCGAAGGGTCGGTCATGGTCGTGAATGGCTTAGGTGGCCCAAGTGATGCCCGCCACGCGAGCGGCCGTGGAATAGGCGTTGATCTGCGAGGTGGTAAGGGCGTGGATGTCGGTGCCCACAGCCTCTGCTTTTTTATACCAAGCGACGGTGTGGCCGATCGTGTCAGCAAAGGACCAAATGGGCGACCAGTTGAGAAAATGATGAGCTTTATCGGTGGCGAGGTTGAGCAGCCTAGCTTCGTGGACGGCTTTCGGGTCACTCTGGTCCTCCCACCTCCCAGGCCAGTGTTTGAGGACTTCCTGGACAAGTTCGGCGACGGTGCGGTTGGAAGCAAGCGAGGGGCCGAAGTTGAAGGCGGAAGTCAAGTGGGCGGCATAAGGCGTAAGCCTCGGGTTGACCATGCAGGCACCAAGCCAGAGGTAGCCGGAGAGCGGCTCAAGCACGTGTTGCCACGGTCGCGTGGCGATTTTGTTGCGCACCGGGATTGTGTCGCCACGGCGCAGCGCGCGGATGCAGTCGGGCATAATGCGATCCACCGCCCAATCACCGCCGCCGATAACGTTGCCTGCCCGGGCCGAGGCAAGCTTCACAGACGAGTCGGGGGAGAGAAAATACGAGCGGCGATAGGCCGCGATCACGAGCTCGGCCGCGCCTTTCGAGGAACTGTAAGGATCGTAGCCGCCCATCGGGTCTTCTTCGCGGTAACTGTATACCCATTCCTTGTTTTCGTAGCATTTGTCAGTGGTAATCGCCACAACTGCACACGGGCGCCCGGCAAGGCGAATCGCCTCAAGCGCATTGACCGTGCCCATGACATTGGTCGCGTAGGTTTCGACCGGCTGTTTGTAGGATTGGCGCACCAATGGCTGTGCAGCCAAGTGAAAAACGAAGTCAGGCATGACTATCTCCACCGTGGCGCGCACCGCAGCGAGGTCGCGCACGTCGCCTTCGATATGGCGCAGACGTTTGGATAGCCCGAGTTGGTCGAACAGCGAAGGTGTGGTCGGAGGCGGCAGCGCGAAGCCAGTAACCTCGGCACCGAGGAGAACCAGCCACTCGGCGAGCCAAGAACCCTTGAATCCGGTATGGCCAGTGAGCAAGACCCTTTTGCCTCGGTAGGTATTGGCGAAGGACATGACGGTTACTCCCACATCTTCCACGGAGCTTTGTCCGATGTCCATAGCTCTTCGAGCAGATTTTTTTCGCGCAAGGTGTCCATCGGCTGCCAGAAGCCCGAATGTTTATAGACGGAAAGCTGTCCGGCCGCCGCCAAGTGTTCGAGAGGTTGGCGTTCCCACATGATTTCGTCGCCGACAATCAGTTCAATCACAGAGGGCTCGAGCACAAAAAAACCACCGTTGATCCAACCTCCGCCTTCACCCAGGGGTTTTTCTTGGAAACTCTCGATACGGTTGCCGCGAATGCCGAGCGCTCCGTAGCGGCCGGGAGGTTGCACTCCGGTGAGCGTGGCTTGCCGCCTCTCAGCTTTATGGAAGGCAACAAGTTTGGTGATATCGACATCGCCGACTCCGTCGCCGTATGTGAAACAGAAAGTTTCGTTGCCGAGGTACTCGCGGACCCGCCTTAAGCGTCCTCCTGTCGCAGTGGCCTCGCCGGTGTCCACAATGGTGACCCGCCATGGTTCCGAGCGTTGGTGATGCACCTCCATGCGGTTGCGCGTCATGTCGAAGGTCACGTCCGACATGTGCAGGAAATAATTGGCGAAATACTCTTTGATGATGTAGCCCTTGTAACCCGCACAGATTACAAAATCGTTGATGCCATGGGCGGAATATATCTTGAGCACGTGCCAGAGGAGCGGTTTTCCACCTATCTCCACCATGGGTTTCGGCTTCAGATGGGTTTCTTCACTGATTCGCGTGCCTAGGCCGCCTGCGAGGATGACTGCTTTCATGTGGTGTGGTTGAAAGGGGGTGAATCAGATGTCGCACGGCGGCAGGACTTAGGCTTAATGAAAACTAAACGTGACTGCAAGAAGTAGCTGAGGAATGCAACTGGAAGGAGTGCGATGAACCCCGCCTGATAGCTGTTCAGGCCGAGGCTGAGGAATGATTTTACTACGAGAATATTCACAAGGTAGACTATGCCATAGCTGAGGATAAAGAGAGAGGGTGGGCAGGCCGCAACCATGCCGGTCATTAAAAACCAGTTTGCGGGTGGATTGGAAGTTGAAAAGCACCCCAAGAATGGTGGCGATAAGGACGGCAAAACTGTAGTGCAGCCCCGTAAACACAAAGAAGCAGAACAACCCATAGCCCACGAGTGTGTTCAGCACCCCGACCAAAAGAAATTTTATCAGGCGCAGGTTCAGCATCGGGCTTAGAAATTGATGCGCTCTTCCTCTATGACCCGGTGGCGCCGCGTGATCCTGGTCAGAATGGCACCGATGTATTCTCCCAAGACACCGATGAAAAACAACTGAATGGAGGCGGTAAAAGGCTGGGTAGTGTCTGTCCAGTTGCGCAGATATACAAGAGCATATAGGTAGCAGCTGTTCTCCTCAAGCCATTTTGTTAGACGCTCTTAAACTGGCGGCGAAGCCGCTGCCATGATGCGCTGACGCATTTGGGCGGCCCATTTGGAATCGCCGTGCTTGAGCCGGAGCAGACGCAAGATCGCATCCAGTGTCTTTGTGCCGTTTAGCCGGGTCGGGTTATGCAGGTGTTTGGACAAATAATTGCCAGGCCAGTCTTTCTGCCCCCATTTGGAGGTGAGATGCCCCCAGCGTTGCAGGAACAACGCCTGATTCTGCAAATCGTGGTCCTTCCTCCCCGGACTGGCACTCACATGATGATAAACCACGCTCCGGTAATCCACCCAATGCCGGTAGCCCTTCTGCCCGAGTCGCAGGCACAGATCCACATCCTCGCACCCATTGCGGAAACGCTCGTCGAAACCGCCGACCGATAAAAATAAATCCCGGCGAATCATGCAGCAGGCGGCGGTGACGGCGTTGGAAAACCGCCCCGGCCCGCGCGCCGCCGACAGACGGCGTCCCTTGAGATAATGGTCGGGTCGACCGATCAAATCATAGCAAACCCCCGCATGATCAATCCGCCCCGTTGCAGGCTGCAACTGGATGTTCCCGATTATTCCCGCTCGCTCAATGGATTTTAATGAATGAGACAATGGGTCAAGCCAGTTAGCAGTTAAAATCAAATCATTATTTAATAAGATCAAAACGTCACCTCCTGATATGTTCGCTCCAATATTATTGCCAGCCGCATATCCAAGATTTTGATCGTTAAAAACAACGTGGTTTCTGTTTGGTGAAAGGCTTTTCAGCCACTCGCGCGTCCCATCGGTGCTGCCATTATCAATCCATAGTAATGACCAGTCGCATGCTGGTGGATACTTGGTCAGGCTCACATGGAATTTCCTTGAACATTCCAGCTTGTTATAAACTGCGGTGATGATCGAAACTCTCATGTCTGCCGTTTATAATCACCCCTGCTGAAGTATTTTTCGAGCCAGACGTAGGCGCAGATGAAGAAGTAGCGGCTGCCCATCTCCTTGATCTTGAGCTTGGCCACGCCGTGCTTGCGGTTTTGCCATGATATGGGGATCACCGTCCAGGTGAAGCCGCGCACGATCGCCTTCAGCGGGATTTCCACCGTCAGGTTGAAGTGCGGCGCGATCAACGGCCGGCAGCCGTCGATCACCGCGCGGCGGTAGGCCTTGAATGCGTTGGTCGTGTCGTTGAGCCTTATGTTAAAGCCGATGCGCACGAAAAAATTGGCCAGCCGGTTGATCCAGAGCTTTATGCGGGGATAATCAATTACTTTCCCACCCTTAATAAAACGGCTGCCGAAGACGCAGTCCCAGCCGGCGTTGAGCAGGTTCCAGTATTTGACCGCGTCGGCCGGGGGGTCGGAGGCGTCGGCCATCATGATGACCACCGCGTCCCCCCGGCTGTGGTCCAGGCCGTAGATGATGGCGCGTCCAAAGCCATGCGGACCGGGATTCTTGACCGGCGCAAGCGCGGGTATCTCGTTTCTTAATTTTTCCAGAATCGTCCAGGTGCCGTCGCGACTGCCGTCGTCAACCACCACCAGTTCATGGGGGATTCCCGCCCCGGCAAACGTGGCGTGGATATCGCGCAGGGTGGACGGAAGCGACTCCTCCTCGTCCCGGGCGGGGATGATGACGGAGTAGAGCGCAAGGGGTTTGGCAGGCGGATTCATTTTTTCAGGGCCATCACGAGGAATTGTTTCCCAAAAATCGGCCAGAACAACGGCATGCGCAGATACAATCCGATCAAGAAGCCGGGAATCTGCATCCCCCGGGCCATGGTATATGGAAGAAAACGGGCTTTCTGGAGGGCAATTTCAAATCCAAGGCTTTGCAGCCCCTCGGCCAGCGACAGTTCCGTCAGCGGCAGATAATGATCCCAGAAGTCCCAATAAGCACCGGGCAGGCAGCGGATGTTCGGCCCAATTGCCATTAAACGCCCGCCTGGTTTCAGACAGCGATGGACCTCCTTGAGCGTGCGTTGCAGCGTGCTCTTATCCGGCAAATGCTCAAAGAAGTTGCTGGTAAACACGGCATCCAACGAACAATCCGCCAGCGGCCAGGGCGTGGAGCAGTCTTGTTCGAATAATTTTACGTCGGGATTAAGGTGGCGGCTGGCGTTGGGATTCAGGTCCATGCCAAACTTTTCGCCTGCGGCGATATTGTTGATGAACTCGCCATAACCACAGCCCAGATCCATCACAGAGCCCTCGGCAGGTATATGGTTCCGAAAAAAGCAATCGATGAGTATGTGCCAAACTCGATTTCGATACTCGCGCATCGAATCAAAACGCCTGGCATAGAGGCTCTGCAAATCTTCGGGAGTGGTGTTCGTAGTCATTGATGGGTTAAGGCGGTGCGGAGAGTTCGAGCCAGCCGGGATGCCTTTGGGCATGCTCGGCGATTTCGTCGAGGATGTCCTGCGCCGGGATCGCCGGCCTCCAGCTCCAGAGCCGGTCCGCCTTGGAGGAGTCGAGCACTATCCAGGGAATGTCAAAGGGGCGCGGCTTCGGGTCGGAAACGACGGGACGCGGGCCGAAACGCCGGTCGCACCAGCCGGTGAGCTGGCGCAGCGACATGGCGGAGGCCGCGCCTCCGCTGACATTAAGGATGCGGTCCTCGGCGGGCATGGCGGGCGCGGCAAACTGCTTTTCGAGCAGCGGGACCAGATCGCGCGGATGCAGGCAGTCGCGCACCTGATGGCCTTGTCCGTCGAAACCGATGTAACGCAGGGGCCAGCGACGCAGGTGGCTGTTGATCCAGTAGGCAAAGATGCCCTGGTCGGGCCGCCCAAACTGGCCCGCCCCGGCAAGGACTCCGCAACGGTTGATATAAACGGGGAAGCCAAAGGTCTCGCCGTATTCCAGCGCAAGCACCTCGCTGGCGAGTTTGGTCGCCCCGTAAAGGGAAACCGGCGCGGTGGTCGAAAAGCTTTCGCCAACGCCGGCCGCGGTCAGCCCGGAGGGCAGCGCCTGTGTGTCATCGGGGCGGAAGGCGTCAGCGCGTACGACCACGGGTAGGCCGGCGAGCGGCCCGATTTTATAGACCCGGCTGGTGCTCAGCAGGACGAAGCCGGCGCGGTGGCGTTTGCAGTACTCGAGGATATTGATGGTGCCGGAGAGGTTGTGCTCGACGAGTTGGCGCGCGCTGGTCTGGCCGTCGATGCCGGCCAGCACGCTGGGGTTGGCCGCCGCGTCGATGACCCACTCGGCGGCAGGCAGCGCGTCGATGTCGCTGGCCGCGCGCAGGTCGGCATGGACGATTTTTATGCCCAGTGCCTTGAGCGCGGCGCGGTTGGTTTCGCTGCCGGGACGGATGAAATTGTCGAAACCGCTGACGGAACAACCGCGCCTCGCTAGTTCGCGGGCGAGCGTGGCGCCGACAAAGCCGCAGATGCCGGAGATGAGGACGGTCGTTTTCATAGGCGCGCGCGATGGGCCTCGACGATCTGGCGGATGGTCTCGTCGAGGGAGACGGAAATGTCCCACGCGGGATAGTGGGCGCGCATCTTGCGCAGGTCGCTGTAGTAGCAGATGTGGTCGCCGGCGCGGTTTTGCTCCACGTAGGTGTGGATTTGTTTTCTGCCGCTGTGCTTTTCCACCAGCGCGAAGGCTTCGAGGATGGAGCATGAGTTGGCCTTGCCGCCGCCGATGTTGTAAACCTCGCCGGCCCGGGGCGCGGCGGCAAAGGCGGCCATGAAGCGGGCCACGTCGAGCGAGTGGATGTTGTCGCGCACCTGCTTGCCCTTGTATCCAAAGACCCGATACTCGCGGTCCTCGAGATTGCACTTCACGAGGTAGGAGAGGAAGCCGTGCAGTTCGACGCCTGAGTGGTTGGGGCCGGTCAGGCAGCCGCCGCGCAGGGCGCAGGCGGGCAGGTTGAAGTAGCGGCCGTATTCCTGCACCATGATGTCGGCGGCGACCTTCGAGGCGCCGAAGAGCGAGTGCTTCGACTGATCGATGGTGAAGGTCTCGGCGATGCCGTGCGCGCAGGCCGGATCGGCGTAGTCCCAGCGCGTGTCCAGCTCGGCGAGCGCGATGCGGTTGGGCGCGTCGCCGTAAACCTTGTTGGTGGACATGTGGATGAAGGGCGACTCGGGGCAGGCTTGGCGCGCCGCCTCCAGCAGGTTGAGCGTGCCCCCGGCGTTGGTGTCGAAGTCGTCGAAGGGAATCGCCGCGGCGCGGTCGTGCGAGGGCTGCGCGGCGGTGTGCACGATGACCGAGGGGCGAAGCTCCCGCACCAGCGCCAGCACGCCGGCCCGGTCGCGGATGTCCAGCTCATGATGCCGGAAACCGGGCAGCTCGCGCGCCAGCCGCGCCTGGTTCCAGCGCGTGTCGCCTTGCGGGCCGAAAAAAACGGCGCGCTGGTTGTTGTCCACGCCGTGGACGGCATAACCAAGTTCACGTGAAAAATAGGCGCAGACTTCGGAGCCGATGAGTCCGGATGAGCCGGTAACGAGCAGAGTCTTCATAAGTTAAAAAATTATCGTCTCTCAATACAGCCAATAGCTAGAGCCTTTGGACGTTTCTCAGAGTGGTTTCGGATTAGTTTTCATGCATGTAATTCACAACGTTATGCCTAAAAATATGCGCCGACGCCGCAGCACAAAGATGTTCTCATTGACTACGCTTTCCACATGTATGACACGAAACGGAGCAAGGCGCGTAATAGGTGCCAGCATGTCTTCAAAAGCAACCCGGTCCCAAGCGTGGAAATGAATGTCAAATTCCCTCCAATGAGTCGCATTCCAGCTTGCTTGACGTTCGATTTCTTCTTCCGAAAGAATCTCACCAGTCAGGTGCGGATGAACATAAGTGAGGTGCTCTCGATATGCATCCTTTGTCGTTGACTCCCCTCCGTCACTAAAATCAGCAAGCACATGCCTGACAGTGGTATTCGGTCGTCTTTTATCAAAGGTATGGCATCGATCAGGAACGACGAGGATGAAGACGCCTCCCGGGTGCAATACTCTAATGGCATGCACGATAGCACCAACAGGATCGCGAAGATGTTCGATAACATGCGCAGAAATTACAAAATCCAAGCTGCTGTCGCGAACACCAGCGAATGTTTGCGCATCAATAAAATCCGGTGTCACGACGTCAGTAGTTGAGAAGTAGGATGCAAGTCCGCTCTTATTCCGAATATCACCTTGGGCCGCGCGTGCGGACGGAGGCAATGGGAATGGGCGTGAACCCGCGCCGACCTCTATCCCTAGGCCCGAGATATAAGTTTCGGCCACCCGCATTCGTGCTGTCTGAACCTGTTTTTCCAAATAGTTCATAAAAAATTGCCAGTCGCTTAAAATCTTTTAACAGGACTCAAGTAGAGATGTTTTTGCATAAATACGGTAAAACGAGTTACGACTATCGAACTCGTGGCGGTGAAAGCCGAGCAATTGCCGCCCAAGTCGTGGACGGCGCAGCCAAGCTCTCGCGCAATAGGCGCAGACTTCGGAGCCAATGAGGCAGTGAAAGTCGAATTGTTTGGACATAAATAATTATTTATCAGTAATACATAATATAATTTAAATAAACCAATTAACTTTGCATACTCGCAATCATCAATCTTCTTCCCAATTTAGATGTTGGTCTTTCGAAAAATTTAAATGTTTAATTAAAATTGGCTCTAAATAACTAAGGCGATTCCCTTCAAATTCATAACATAAATACCTAGGCATTATAGGATTTGGGATCGCTTTTCCATTCTTAAGGCATTCGCGAATAATGGAAACTTGGTCTTGAATATATTTTGTTTGTGACGGCATGAGATCAGGCCATACCTTTGGAGCAATTTCTTTCCTAAACCCAATTGCGCCATAGGTACTGAATAATAATATTATGGCAGACATTACGAAAGCAGGAGTGCGATTGGTTAATGACGGCATGGAAACCAGCATGCCAGTCATAAAAATCAACAGGTAAAAATTTGAAAAGATGAGATATCTTGATCCGAAAAAATAACCAGAGAACGCATAGACATCGTCGTGCTGATGCCTGTATATGATACTGCACAAGTAAACTAAAAAAGAGATACCCGCAAACAAAATGCACACCATGGGGCCAGTTATAGTATCATTACGTGTTCGTAATAAGGCCAGCAATATACATAAGAAGATAACAATGAATGCCCAGCCATAAGGCCATTGAGCGGTAAAATAGTCAATGTGTGGATGCGGATATACCCAATGGCCCCAAATGGCCATCCCAGAAAATTGCAAGATGCCGATTAACAATCCTCCATATCTCACAATCTGGCTGGAAAATGAAATCGAATCAGGCTGTGAACTTGAGAGTGACAGTCCCCTGGTCATCATATAGATATGCAATAATGATAATATCGATAGAAATATTAATGGGAAAATAATATCTTTAATATTCACGAACTGTCTCTTGAAGATAAAAATAATGAGACATGCACCTAATCCCACGACAGTTGCGATCCCTATCCCATTTAAGTGGAGTGTGAGATAAGCATAAAGTGCAGCTAAATAGAGTGAATATCTTGAAGTATATGTGTAAATGTGGTTTAATAATTCATAAACAGATAGTGCAGCCAATGCGATTACTCCCATTTGCATTGCCATAAATGGCCAAGAGAAGTTTTCAAACATGATTGGCTGAACACAGAAAGCCCAAGCAAGGGAGAACGCTAGTATATTATGAGATGAATGAGGAAATATATTTATAAACACACGTTGTAACAGGAGTGCTATGGATGCACCCATGAATGAAATAATAGTAAGTTGTCTCAAGAACCAGAGTGATTCGTTATCAGTAAAGCAGCGGGATGTTAGAAATTCTCCAATCCAAGCAATAGGAATGTAGTGCCCACCGTACGAAAATAAACACATATGACGAATGGAATCTTTGTATGCAGAAGAATCAAACGAGGTTATAAGAATAAGCCCTGATTCAGCACGGAGAAATCTCATTGGGTTTCCGAAAAGCAGAAAGAAAATACCAAGTGTTATTGCGAAAATCACCCAGTATGCCAAAAATTTAACACCTTGTTTTTTATTATAATTATCAATGGTATTGAAAATAGAAACTTGGGCATGCATTATTTTTATTCCCTTGGGTCTAATACCCCGAAGCTTGCTTCGATTTGATGGATTGGAAGCGGATGCCATTAGGGTGACGAGTAGTGGATTGTGGTTTGTCAAATACCCCGTGGGATTTTTGCTTAGTTTCTTCCAGAAATTAGGCGATTGATGGTTGAAGACAGGTGTGAACCAAATCCTTTTAATGAAAACTCTCTTTCGTAAGTTATTCTAGCATTGACTCCTATGTCATGAAGTTGATTATTGTTTTCAATCACGTTCGTCAGGATTTGTCTCAACTCGTCAACATTCTCATTTCGAAAAACAAATCCGTTGATCCCATGGGTTATTGAGTTAGAAACACCGGTCCTGTCTGAAGAAATACATATCTTGGAATGCCGCATGCCTTGGATAAGGGTGAGCGGTCCGATGTCATCCCGGGACGGAGCCACCACAGCATCCGCCTCTAGTATCTCGGATTCAACATCCGTAACAGGAATTTGACCGGTATGTATAATTTCCGGGATAGGCTGTGACAATGCATCAAGTTCATCATAGAAAGCAGCAAGACTGTCGAATGAAAACCTCCCCCCAATAATCTTAAATCGCGCTAATTTTCTCAGTTGCTTAGGAATGTCTCTGATTGCCTTGACAAAGATGTCATGTCCTTTTCTTGGTTCTACTGAACCAATGATAAGAAATGTTATATAATCGTGAGGCCGCTTTTTATCATGTGATATCGGATCGTCAGGCAATCCATATTTTAACTCCTGCAATTTCACTTTCGGGGATATTCCCTTAAGAACGGGATCAGCATATTCAACATTATGAACATAGACCACTTTCGCCAATTCCAAGGCTTCCCTGATCCCCGGCAATTCGCCTTTCAAGCACTCAACCGCATGGGGACCTTCATGTATCCACCATAATATTGGTATTGCATGCTTGTGCATCTGTGTAATCAAGGGATAACTCAGGAGTGTGCTGGGTATGAGCAAATCGAAATTCTTGGCAAATCGTGCAAACAACCAATGCTGGCGAAAAACAGTCGCATCTACGATCACAGTGATGCCGGCATTTTCAAATTCTTTTCGTATTGGTCCATCTTCAGGGCTCACAACAACAGGGAAATTCCCTGATGCAAGGATTTCAATTGCGGCAAGCATCACAAGCCGGGGCGCCCCCGTCAATGACAATTGATGTGTGACCAGCAAGATATTCAGCTGTTTTTTCGGTGGCTTTGATGGTTGTGGAATAATCCGGTATTCCCAGTCAAAATCACGGTATAGTAGTTTCTTAGTATACTTATTAAAATAAGGATCATCCGAAAGGAATGGTCCCCATTTCTTCAGCAAGAATATGTCTGCCTTATCCTTGCCCGACTTAACTTCCCAAGAATGATTACCAACATGGACAAGGACGCTATAAGGAGTGTAGACGCAGCGATAACCTCCTTGAATAAGCTTAAAAGAAATATCCACGTCTGAATGACCGTTGGGCGTATTGAGCGAGTCAAATCCTCCGATTTCGGAAAAAATCTTTTTCTTTATGGCAAAGCAGGCTCCCGACAGAACAGAGACATTTCTTATCCAGTGTTGGAGATAAATAAACGGATGCCCATCGTCATTGGAGAACGTATGGCAGGCTGTTCCAACAAAGCCGGGGACTCCGGTGATCATGCCTGCATACTGGATCGTACCGTTTTCATATAATAATTTTGGTGAAATACCTCCTACACCGGGGATATGGATGAATTCAATCAGAGTGCCAAGCCAACCGCTGTCAGTGGGGTAAACATCGTCATTGAGAAAGACAAGGATATCCCCTATCGCATCATGTGCACCCTGATTACACTTGTCAGAGAAATTGAACGGCTTGTCATAGCGCGAGGTCCGGATCCTGTTGTTATAGGAATATTCTCCTTGGATATCGTCAGCAAGGGATGAATTGCATACCGCAATGATTTCATAATTTGAATATGATGTAGTACAGAGAATTTTATTAATGCTTTTTTTCAAGTTGGCATAAGAATCGGTTGGAATAATAATGGAGATTCGGTCCTTGCCACTTATATGTATCTTGGGGTAATTAAAACGCTCTGCAATAACGGTTGCTGGTATGTTTCTGCGGGCCATTGCATCGGCGAGAGCCCCAAGGTTCGAAATGCGGGCGAAGTCCTTGCCTCCATTTGCTCCGGAACCCTCAACTGCTCGCCATAAATACAATATTTTGGCGACATGCCGTATGCAAATGGCCTTTTCGCTGGCTCGCAAGGCCAGATCATAATCTTGGGAAAAATCATATTTCGATCTAAACCCACCCACCTTTTCAACCAAATTTTTTTTATACGCGGTCAAATGGCCGGTATACATGCAATTAAACAGCATCTCAGGGGACCAATCAGGTTTGAAAAAGAAATCAAAAAGTTCCCGTTTGTCACTATCATCGACCTTGCACTCATCAGTATATATGAAGTCTGCATCGGGATGCTCGTTTATTTCATTTACAATCCACAATAAGGAATCTGGTAATAATTCATCATCGTGATCAAGCAACACAACATACTGGCCGGAAGCCATTTTTAGCGCCCTATTTGACGCTGAAGAGATGCCGCCGTTTTGGGACGCCAAATGAACTCGGATACGCGAATCACTTTTGGCATAATCACTCAATATCCGGCGCGGCTCTTCGTTGAAAGAGCAATCATCGACTATGCAGAGTTCCCAGTTGGAATATAGTTGGGACTGCACAGATTTGAGCGCCAATTCAAGCCATCTTCCCGGAGTATTGAAAACAGGCATTATTATCGATAACAACGGGTTATATCTGAAGGTATTGATCTTGGCGCGGAGATCTGCTTCGCTGAAATCTTTTCGTTGCTCAGAAAAGATTTTCCAAGCACGTTGTTGCCAGTCGTCAGCTTGACGGGGATGGCATGGCATGGAAATAATAGCAGAAGCTATCAAAGGAGAACTCGGGATTTCAGAATAGGGAGCGAGATTAATGACAATATCCCGGCGTATTACGAATGTACCTTGGTCTGTTATAGCATAAATTTTTATCCAATAGATGGTCTTTCGCCGGAAGACTACCCGCCCGGTGATCCGCCAGCTATTGGCATTAGCAATTTGTGACGCATGAAGGATGGCCTTGCGGTTGCCTATTTTGCAGTATACTTCATGAACCCGATTGGTCTCAGCAAGATCAATGGCAGGAGTGTAAACGCCTGTGGCTACAATTAGCATAAAAAATTTAGTGAGATGGCATATTTGAGGGATGGCAACATGTTTCTATCTATGCGTCAGCAATTGAATCAAGACAGTGGAATGCATGCCACTGCCCACTCCAGGTGAGGCATTCGAGGTGTATACGTAATCGCTTTCCGATCGTAATTGAACAAGGAATGATAAATGCCAACGTTTGGCAATCGCCCGCACTTCCTGTTTCCAATGACAGCCATTCTCCTGGCCACATAAGACTTTTGCAGCGCGCCCGTACTGCGAGTATCTGTCGGCCACTTGCAATAAACAACTTGCCACTGATTTTTTCTATTACATGTTTTGTTATTGAAGGAGGATCCAAGCTGCAGTTTACGGATTCTGAGCCTTTAGCCTTAGAGGGCAGGATGCCTAGAATTTCAAAACGCAAACGAATAGCACGATTAATCCTTTGCAAATATGACCCTTGCTTGATCGGGTTGGCCTGCAATTGACTTGCGAGGAAAGAGAGCCGGGAATATCTAATAGCGAGACTATTAATTGATTGGTTCAGATTCTGGATATATTGTCGCTGTTCGTTAGTTTCATTGGTTAGTATTTGTATCTGCTTATCTTTGCGCTCAATTATGAACTGCGCTTGACGGATCTGATCCTGCTGTCGAGAGATTTGCTGTTCCAATCCGGCTATCTTGATCTCCGTGGACGTGAGCAAGGACTCAAAATTATGCACCAGATGATCATAATGGGTATCAATATTCCCCTGAATCTCAATCAGCCGTTGTCGTATAACTTCTAGTGATTTCTCTCTTTCCAGAAACGCGTTGCCTAAAATTTTCAGATTTGAAGTTTGGTCGAATATTGCCCTCAGAAAATCACCGATTTCCAAATCGCATCTCCCTTGAAATAATTTTTTGAAAAAGGGGCCGCCATCATTGCCATCCGACTTCCTTAAGACACCGAGCCCAAAGCAATGGGAAAAGGAAAAGCACTCATCATACCGCTTAGTGATTTCTTCCCAGAGCCGCCAAACACCAAAGTCATCGTTTCTTACTGCTATGTCGTGAAAAAGGATAATACCCCCGGGACGAACCTTGGAATACCAAGCATCAAAATCATGCCTTACGGCATCGTAGATATGAAGCCCATCAATATGCAATAGATCAATGGAGCCATCGTCATAACCTTGGACTGCCTCATCAAATGATTTCCTTAACAAGCTGGACATCTCAGGGTAATATTTCTTGCCATGGTCTTCTACAAATTGATATACTTCTTCCCCGTATTGTCCTGCTTGTGGGTCGCCGTGCCATGTGTCCACCGCATGGCATTGACAATCCAATTTCAACTCTAGGGCTGCTTGGCAAAAAGTAAAAAAAGAATCACCCCAATGAGTCCCCAGTTCGACGACTTGCCGTGGCCTGAGTGCATGTACCAAGGACGCCGCGAAAGGAAGGTGTCCCACCCAAGCAGATTTATCGGGCCGCATCAGGCGAGGAACAAATGCCAATCCGAAATTGATGCTAGATTCAGCATTGGGAGGATTCATGGTTTTGGTAGCCTCCAGTTGATATAGTTCGATTGCATACCTACATTCTTATTAAGTACGAATGATTTTAGTAAAATTTCAATATCATGGATTTCCTTCAACTGTTCTATATGCAGCAAAATTTTGATGCTCTCCATTATGATGAATGGAAAGCATCGGAAACCCGACTGGTCCACCAACAACGTAGAGAATTTGGACGCAGGGCAGAAGGTGCAAGCGACCATGTATCCGAGATTCCATTCTCGCTGTTCGGAAAGGAGATCGATGATACACACTGATAATTTTTTGCTATAAGATTCCATTGGTATAGAGGATACATTGTTCCAATATGCTCATTGAGATCTGAATTGCATAATCCGTCATCAATTCATTGGCCTCCAATCTGCGGCGCGGATTTTGCCAAAGTGCGTCCCTTCTCGAATACGCAAACAGAATCATAGAGATGCATACTCATGGTGCTCCGGGTGAAGTCCGTCGGCGCGAGCGCCCCCCGGGCATGGTCGGCATTCAACTCATCTACCAGTCCTTTTATCGTTTCGATAAAACTGCCCTCCCGCCTGAGACCACCTCCGTATTCGTCCCAATAGGCCGTGTGCAGGTCTTCCACCATGTAAACACCGACAGGAGATATACGTGGGTACAGAAAGTGAAAACTCGCATGAATATCATGCATCATGTGGCTTCCATCATCCAATACAATATCGGGGATTCCAAATTCATCAAATATGCTAGACAGGAAGGCATTGTCCGCCTGATCCCCTATCCTTACTGCAATCTGATCCTCTTCGAATTTCCTGCATTCCGGATTAATATCGAGCCCGACGATCTGGGCATGCGGTCCCAAGACGCTCTTCCATAGCTGCAGCGAGCCTCCTTGCCCACATCCGATTTCGATCAACAGGCACGGTCTGTTGATATATCTGGCAAAATGCACGTCATAAATTGGGAAGTAGTGCTTCCATTTATGTATGACGCGTTTTTCGTTGTGGATAAATGTGCTCCATGCGCTCATATGTGGCTCCTGTGTCTAGCGAGAAGTCTGCCAGTAAACTCCGGTCCAGTCGATCTGGACCAGCGAGGCAGTGATATTGTGACAGATGCGATAGTCCTCGGTCGCCTTCCGGCAGCCCTCCCATGAGTAATAATCATCAATGATGATGTAGCCACCGCGGGAAACGGCAGGGCCAAGCGCCTCCAACGCCTGAAACGTGGATTCATAGGTATCTCCATCGATGCGCACGAGGGCAAATTGATGCGTGGCCGCCAGTCCGGGCAATATGTCTGAAAACCAGCCTTTTATGAGTTGTGTATAAGGGAAACTCAATCCAAGCTGATCTAGATACACGGTCACCTCTTCCAGGGAATTCTTTTTCAGAATGTCCAAATTCTCGCATCCCACATGTGCAGCGTCGGCGGGATAAATGTCCGGCTTGGCGGGAGGAATGCCCTCAAAGGAATCTACCCCAAAAACTTTTCGGCGCGTGGTTCCAGTTATTTTTAGGATTCCCGCCATGAGGGCCACCACGCCACCTTTCCATATCCCGGCTTCGATGAAGTCGCCAGGCACATTGTCGGAGAGGCATTTCAGTGTGAGTTCCTCGACATTATTAAGGCGTTTTTCACCGACCATGCTAAGTGCCGGATGGTCAGGCCATACGGTGCCCTCGCGCAGATGAGGGCCATGATAATATACATTATTTAATATCATGGCCTTGAGCATGGCGAGGTAGGCTTTCTGGGCTGAATCAAGGCGGAGACCTCTTTTAAAAAAATCACCAAATAAACGCATGGGAATAAGTTTCTAGTTATGAATGGCCATATGTATCGACTGCATCGGTAATCCTATCAAGCCGCCCGAGGTGTGGCTGGACTGCGACTCGAATGCGAGCGCGTCGTGGAGCCAGTGCTGCTGAATATGATCGGACTCCTCGCCGGTGGCGATCGCTGCTGTGATCGTGTAGCTGCCTGTCGGAAGATAGGGCATCTGGAATTGGAACCGGGCTTCGATGGTTTGCCGGACAGAGACATGCAGCGATTCCTTAAGATACGTGATATAGGTATTGTCGCCAAATAGAATCTGTCCGTGTTTGTTTTTTAGAAAAAAACCAATAATGGGTCGGTCCAGCGGTGCGTGCGCGCTCGCCTTGATCTGAATAATCACAGATTCTCCACCGACACAGTATAACAGCGGAGATTCGGTTTCGGCATCCAGCAGGGCGACATTTTCGATGGTGGCATTGCCTGCGCCAAAAGCCTTGGAGTTGGCATCAAACTCGAATATCCTAATGTCATTCCGAAGGTTGGATTCGTTGAGGAATTTCAACCGCTGATCCTTTGTAACCACTTGGACATGTTTTTGGCGCGGACGGCTGGATTTGTCCTGAAACAGGACGACACCTTGTTTTTCGGCATAGGTGGCTTCCAGATACTTTTCCGCGATGTCCTTGGCACTGCCGGTTCCCTTGCTCTCGCCGCGGTGCAGCCAGAGCGCGCGCTGGCACAGGGCGGTGGCGGCGGAGGTGTCGTGGGTGACGAGGAGCAGGGTGCCGCGGCCTTGGAAATCATGGATAAAGCGCATGCATTTCTGCACAAAAAACACATCCCCCACGGCTAGAGCCTCGTCCACGATCAGGATGTCCGCGTCCACGTGCGCGATGACGGCGAAGGCGAGGCGCATCATCATGCCGCTGGAGTAGGTCTTGACCGGCTGGTCGATGAAGTCGCCGATGTCGGCAAAGGCCGCGATGTCGTCGAAGCGTTGCTCGGTCTGCGCACGGGTCAGTCCGAGGATGCTGGCGTTGAGAAACACGTTTTCCCGCCCGGTAAACTCGGGGTTGAAGCCGGAGCCGAGTTCCAGGAGCGCGGCCACGCGGCCGTTGACCTGAAGGCTGCCCATGGTGGGTTGGAGCGTGCCGGCGAGAATTTGCAGGAGGGTGCTTTTGCCGGAACCGTTGCGGCCGATGATGGCGACAGATTCGCCGCGGTGCACGGTCAGGCTCACGTCGTTGAGCGCATAGAAGTCACTGTAATAGGGGGTCGCGCGCGCGTCGCCGATGCGCCGGCGAAGAGCGGCCGGGTGCAATGGACGGGGAAGAATGCCGCCGAGCATCTGCAGAAGCGGATGTTTCAGGCGGGCGGCAGGATTGCGCCAGATGCGGTAGGCTTTCGAGATATGCTCGGCGCAGATCGCGATTTCCACGGCGGGCGGTGGTACCGCTGGCGAAACTTCGGGAATACTGGTGGTTGCGGCAATCATGGTTCACAGCACATCGGCAAAAGCGGGGCGGAGGCGACGGAAGCATTCGTAGCCGAGCAGGCAGGTGATGATGCCGACAACCCAGACATACACAAGCGAGGCCGCCGTGGGCGGGAGCTGCCAGAGCATGACCCGGCGTGCATCCTCGACGATGTGCAGCAATGGATTAAAGCGGAGAAAGGTCCAGATGAGCGGGCTTTTTTCGGGCACCATCGAGGCCGAATAAAACACCGCACTGCTATACAAAAGCACGAGCGAGAGCGCGCCGGTTAATTGGTTGATGTCGCGCAAAAACACGCCGAGCGCAGCCAATCCCCACGCGAGCCCGAGGGAAAGCAACAGCAGCGGCACGATCAACAGGGGAAGCCAGAGATTCTGCCAGGAGAAGCCGGGGCCCCAGACGACGAGTCCGACGAGGAAAAGCAACACGCTCACGGCCACGCGCCATGAGATCGCGCTGAACGCGGAGAGCGGCAGAAGATGGAGCGGGAAGACCACTTTTTTCACATAATTCGGCTGTGAAACGATAATCACCGGGGCGATGCCGAGCACCTCCGCGACAAAGCGATACAGTGTGAGGCTGAGAAACACGCCGAGCGCGTAATCGGCCGCGGTCTCGTTTTCGATCGCGCCATAACGTCCGCCGAAGATGGCGCCAAAAACCGTGGCATAGATGGCAAACTCCAGCAGCGGCGTGAGGATGGTCCACGCGACGCCGAGATGGCTGCCGCGATGGCGCACGGCGACCTCGCGGCAGGTGAACTGCCACCAAAGTTGAAAGTTGCTTTGCACGGGCTTGGCCATGGGTCGGAGGAGATGATTAACCGCGAAGGATGCGAAGGGCGCGAAGAAGGAAAAATTTATCTGATAGCGCATATCTGCTTATAATTGTTTTGGTCATGAATTTGGTAAGAGATATTTTATTGCTCTTCGTATCCTTGGCGTCCTTCGCGGTCACGTATGCTTTAATTGAGAAGTCCGCGCAGGTAGGCGGCGTAGGCGGACTTGCCGAGGCGGGCGATTTGGGCGGCGAGCGCGTCGTGGTCAATCCAGCCTTGGCGCCATGCGATCTCCTCGGGGCAGGAGATTTTCAAACCCTGGCGGTTTTCGATGACGGAGACAAACTGGGCCGCCTCAAGCAGCGAATCGTGCGTGCCGGTGTCGAGCCAGGCGGTGCCGCGCCCGAGGAGTTCGACACGCAGGGCTCCGCGTTCGAGATAGAGGCGGTTGAGGTCGGTGATTTCGAGCTCGCCCCGCGCGGAGGGTTTGAGCGAGCGGGCGAGCGGCACGACGCCGGCATCGTAGAAATACAGGCCGGGCACGGCGTAGTTTGACTTCGGGGCGGCGGGTTTCTCCTCAAGCGAAAGGACGCGTCCGTCGGGGGCGAACTCGACGACGCCGTAGGCGCTTGGGTCGGAGACGTGATAGCCGAAAATCGTCGCGCCCTCGATGCGTGCGGCAACGGACTGAAGGGACTTGGCGAGTTCGTGTCCGTAGAAAAGGTTGTCGCCGAGCACGAGCGCGGCCGGTTCATCGCGCAGGAAACCGCAATCGGCGGCGATGGTGAAGGCCTGGGCCAGGCCGTCGGGGCTGGGTTGCTCGGCATAGCTGAAGGCGAGCCCGAATTGCGAACCGGCGCCGAGGAGTTGTTTGAACAGCGGCAGGTCCTGCGGGGTGGAGATGACCAGTATTTCGCGGATGCCGGCGAACATGAGCACGGACAGCGGATAATAGATCATCGGCTTGTCATAAACCGGCATGAGCTGCTTGGAGACCGCAATGGTGAGGGGATAGAGCCGGGTCCCCGAGCCGCCAGCCAGCACAATGCCCTTTCTGGGCGTTGTGCTGGCAGTTGAAGTTGGAAGTTTAAGTTGAAGGTTCGGCATGGAGCTTCGCTCGCTGTTTAAGGGATGCTGCGCATCAGATTAAGGTGAAAGTTTAAGTGAGTGGGTTGGAGGGCATGGAGCTTAATCCTAAACTTCACATTAAACTATTATAAAGACCATGAAGCATGCGGGATATCTCGCGGAGTTCCTGGAGAATGCGCTGGCTGTTGGCAGCATTGATGTAAGCGAGGGCTTCGGCACGCATGACTTGGGAACGTGCTTCCCCGGCGGAGCCTTTGGCATAGCCGATAAACTGACGATATTCCGCCTTGCCTGGACGTTCCGCCCCTTCGGCAATGTTGTCCGGAATACTATTGGCTGACCGGGTGATCTGGTCTTTGAACCCCCAGTCGCGACATTGCTCAAGCAAGCGATATATTTCGATGCTTAAAGCGTGGCTACGCCTCCAAACTTCAAGTTGTTCAAACGTATCGTTCATATTGCTGCCTCAAACTTAAACTTAAACTTTAAACTTAAACTCAACCGGCAACGCCCAGGCGTTGCCGGTTGTATTTTTTCGCGGTGATCTCGCCGGCCCAGGCGCGGTTGGCGAGATACCAATCCACCGTTTTTTCAAGGCCGGTGGCAAACGTCTCCCTTGGCTGCCAGCCGAGTTCTCGCCGGATTTTTTCGCAGTCGATCGCATAGCGCCGGTCATGCCCGGGGCGGTCGGCCACATGGGTGATCTGTTCCGCGTAGGATTTGCCGCCGGGTCGCGGGCATTTGCGATCGAGGAGCGCGCAGATGCTTTTGACAATGTTTATATTCGGCTGCTCGTTGAGGCCTCCAATGTTATAGGTTTCACCCGTGCGGCCTTTTTGCAGGACAAGCCAGATGGCGGCCGCATGATCCTCCACATACAGCCAGTCGCGGATCTGCATGCCGTCGCCATAGACAGGAAGCGGTTTCCCGTCGAGCGCGTTGAGGATCATCAGGGGAATGAGTTTTTCGGGGAAATGATACGGTCCGTAATTGTTGGAGCAGTTGGTCGTGAGCACCGGCAGGCCATAGGTGTGATGATAGGCGCGGACGAGGTGGTCGCTGGCGGCCTTGCTGGCGGAATAGGGGGAGTTGGGCGCGCAGGGCGTCTCCTCGGTGAACGCGGGATCGCCGGGCACGAGGGTGCCGTAAACTTCGTCGGTGGAGACGTGCAGGAAGCGGAACCCGGCACGGCGGGACGCAGGCAGCGCGTTCCAGTGGCGACGCGCGGCGTTGAGCAGGCGGAGCGTGCCGACGACATTGGTCTGTATAAAAGGCTCCGGGCTGTCGATGGAGCGATCGACGTGGCTTTCGGCCGCGAAGTTTATCACCGCGTCGACTTCGTGTTCCTCCAGCAGGTGAGAAATGAGCTTTTCGTCGGCGATGCTGCCGTGCGCAAAGTGATAGCGCGGGTCGGCGTCGGGGCCGGACAGGTTGGCGGGATTGCCGGCGTAGGTGAGCGCGTCGAGATTGACGAGCCTGCGCAGCGGCGATCCGGCCTCCGCCAGACGCTGCCGGATAAAATTGCTGCCGATAAAACCACAACCGCCTGTAACGAGTATGTTCATGTGGAAAATAATTTTATGAACCGCTAAAATCGCGAAAAGACACGAAAAAATAAATGAGGCGAATCGGACGACTGCTGTTTTTGGGAGGCAATGGGATTGTTTTAGTGATATTTCGCGCCTTTCGCGGTTGATTTTATTTCCAGCTTTTCAGCGCTTCGCGCAGGGCGTCGCGGACGGGCGTCATCCAGATGCCGACGGCGGCGAGCTTGGCCGAGGACATGATGCAATTTGAACGCGGTGTCTTGGCGGCGATTTGCATGAACTCATTCTCATCGGCGAAGAACCGGTATTCTTTAGGGCAAACGCCGCTCTCGCGGATGAGGCCGACCACCTCGCGGGTCGTGATGTGCCCGGGATTGGTGACATTGTATGTGCCGAACGGGATGCGCTTTTCCCGGCAGGCGAACGTGGCGGCGGCAAATTCATGGAGCTGCGAGATGGAATTGGCCGCCTCGAGCAGACGCTCGTAGCGCATCAGCTTGGTGAGATAATTGCGCGGGTTGTTTATATTATCAAAGGGGATGCGAAGGCGCCAGATATATACATTCGGACGGCCCGCGAGCACCTCCTCGCCGAGCGCCTTGGTGCCGGAATAGAAGCTGCAGTTGTTCTGGCGAAAGGTGAAATTGGGCGCGTCGTCCTCCGTGAAGCCGGAGTCGTCCGCGCGCGCGCCGGTGTAGATGCAGCCGGACGAAACGTGGCCCCAGGGCACGCCAGCGGCCTCGCAGGCATCGGCGATGCGGCCGGGGAGAACGGCGTTGCCGAAAAGACATTCGGCCTTGTGGAGCTCGCAGGCATCGACGTTCGGCTTGCCGGTGTAGCCGGCGGCGTTGATGAGAAAATCCGGGCGGTCGGCCTTGAGCGCGGCCGCGAGCGTGGCGGCATCCGTATAATCAAGCTCCGCGCGCCGCAGATTCTTGAAAGGAATCCCCTTGGTTGCGAGGAGTTGCTGGTAGGCCTGGCCGACATAACCGGAGCCGCCGAGTAGGTAGATCATAGTTAATATAATGAAATGGTGTTATTAATGATTAACCGCGAAGGACGCAAAGGATGCGAAGAAGACAAACAGGGGAAGGCGTGATGAACGCTTGGAAACGGTTAAAATCATGTGGTGAGGGTCTTCAGCACGGCCATGAGCGGGGCGGCTTTTTTCTGCCAACGCTGAAGTTTGTCGAAACGCTGGATGAGGTGCGGGTTGCCCGTCCCGGCCACCGCAGCGGTGAGCGCGCTGCGCTGGCGGCCAAGCTCCTCCAGTTGCGGAAAGACGCGGACGTTCAGGAATTGCTTCACCAGCACGCCGAGGTCGCTCTGCATCTGAAAATGCTCCCGGCGGTTCGCAATGCTGTGCACCGACTTGATCGCGCCGATGTCGAGCAGGGCTTTCAGCCCCTGCCCCGCCCCGCTGCGACTGATGCCAAGCCGGGCCACAAGGTCATCCGCGTTGACCGGCTCGCCCGACAGAAACACCACGCCGAAGATCTCGCCCACGGAGCGGGGATAGCCCAATTGCGTGGCAACCCTCACCCAATAGGCGATGATTTCACGCTCAAGCTCCGACAACTGCGTCAGGTTGGACGAGGCAGCCGCAGCCGAATCCACGGTCGAATTTGTCTCGGAGGCTTGGGCATTCATCATCCAGAGATTACAGGAATTTTTGTAATAAACGCAAGTGGCTTCTCTATTTTTTCTGGTTATCGACCTGTGTCGAGTAACGCAGTGAACTTGGCCAGCCGCCCTTCCCTCTTGGATGGATCATGGAAGGAACCCAAAGGGTGCGGCGTTGATGAGCCCGATTTTTGTTTTTTCTTCGCGCCCTTCGTATCCTTCGCGGTCAAAATCTGGCATCAACCGGTGCCGGCAAGAGAATGACAGTGATTACTTGCACAACACCAACCTAATGCGTATCATAATTTAATTTACTAATTCCCCCGCCAATCCGACTGCTCTTCAATTTAAACCGATTCTTGATATTTTCAAAAATCCGCCTGCGTCCCATATATCGTGCATTTGTGCGCGAGGGGACTCGGGCCATTTATTTTCATTAACGCAATAGCTTTATGTCCAACGCATTCCCAGTCCTTACCGCGGCCGAGGCCGCAGCACTCATTAACCACGGGAGCACCATCGGTGTCAGTGGTTTCACGCCTGCCGGCGCGGCGAAAGTGGTGCCGAAAGCCCTTGCCGCCCGTGCCCGTTCGGAGCATGAGGCTGGACGCGAATTCAAGGTCGCCATCATTTCCGGCGCCTCGACCGGCGATTCGCTGGACGGCGAACTGGCCCGCGCCGACGCCATTTCCTGGCGCACCCCTTACCAGAGCAACAAGTCACTCCGCGAAAGCATCAACGCCGGACGCATCCACTTCTTCGACATGCACTTGTCACATCTCGCGCAACAGGTGCGACGCGGTTTTCTTGGCAAGATCGACTGGGCCATCGTCGAGGCCTGCGACATCACGCCGGAGGGTGAAATCGTGCTCAGCACCTCGGTCGGCACCTCGCCCACCTTCCTCCGCCAGGCCGAACGCGTCATCATCGAACTCAACCGCTACCACTCGCCCAAACTCCGCGGCTTCCACGACATCTACGAGCCCCTCGACCCGCCTTTCCGCAAGGTCATCCCACTGGAAAACTGCACCGACCGCATCGGCTCGCCCGTGGTCAAGATCGACCCGAAAAAAATCGTCGCCGTCGTCGAGAACAACAAACCCGACGAGGTCGGCGGCTTCGACCCGGCGGACGAATTGACCAACAAAATCGGCGCCAACGTCGCCGAATTCATCGCCAATGAGATCGCCGTCGGCCGCATCCCGCGCGAGTTTCTCCCGCTCCAGTCCGGCGTGGGCAACATCGCCAACGCCGTGCTCGGCGCGCTCGGCGCGAACCCCGACATCCCGGATTTCCAGATGTTTTCCGAGGTCATCCAGGATTCCGTCATCGGGCTCATCCGCTCGGGCAAATGCAAGTTCGCCACCGGCACCTCGCTCACCATCGCGCCCGCCCTGCTCCAGAGCATCTACGCGGACCTCGAGTTTTTCCGCCCGCGCCTCCTGCTCCGCCCGCAGGAAATCACCAACAATCCCGAGATGGTGCGCCGTCTGGGCATCATCACGGTGAACACGGCCATCGAGGTGGACATCTTCGGCAACGTGAACTCCACGCACATCATGGGCACCGGCCTGATGAACGGCATCGGCGGCTCGGGCGACTTCACGCGCAACGCCTACATCTCGATCTTCACCTGTCCGTCCACCGCGAAGGGCAACAAGATCAGCACCATCGTTCCCTTCGCGAGCCACCTCGACCACAGCGAGCACTCCGTGGCCGTGCTCATCACCGAGCAGGGCGTGGCCGACCTGCGCGGCAAATCGCCCGCCGAGCGCTCCCGCGAAATCATCAACAAGTGCGCGCATCCCGATTTCCGCGAACCGCTCACGCGCTACTACGAATCGACCAAGAAAGGCCACACGCACGCCTCGCTGGCGCACGCGTTTTCGTTCCACCAGCAATTCATGGCCACCGGCGACATGCACGGCGCGCATGTCGCATAAGACCGGTTGCCAATAGAACCCCGCTTTGTGGCAAATGGACGGCCTCCGTGCCGTCCATTTGCCCGGAGACGAACGGCACGGAGGCCGTTCCCCTCCAAGGCGCGCTCTTGTGCCGCCCTGCCGGGTCGAGTGGCACAGGCGACTCGCCCGTGCGACGGCGCTCCGCGCCGCCATCCCCAAAAAACATGGGCGGGGACGCCCATGCCACGCAACCCGCCGCCTTCCACTGCGCCGCTAGATGTTCGCAACCGGCATCACTCCGAATACTCGGCCCAAGTCGAACTGGTTTCGGTGACGCGCACGCGCTCCACGCGCACGCCGGAGGCCACGGGATAACGCGCACCTTTCGCCGCCGACGCCTCCGCCAGGCGCGCGCGCACCTCGTCGAAGATGGCCTTCGCCATCCGCTCGCTCGTCGGATCGGTCTTCTCGAAGGGAATGATGCGCGAGCCGTAGGTTTTCTGATAAAACCCGAAATTCGGATCGGCGGTGTTGAGGCAGAGCGCATGGTCCCATGATTCGAGAAACGCGCCGAGCGATTCCTTGATGGCCTTGAAATCGCATACCATGTCGTTGGAATCGAGCGAGTCGGCGGCGAGCACGATCTCGACCATGCGGCTGTGCCCGTGCGGGAAGCGGCAGTTGTCGGGATGCTTGGAAAGGATGTGACCGTTTTCGATCTCGAAGATTTTGCTGATGCGATACGGCATGGCGAAAAAAAGGTTCTGGCTGGCGGATGCGTGTTCTGTCCAAACCCAAAGCCCAAAAACCACCGCGCCGCAAGCGCGGGGTGCGGGTTAATCATCGTTCTCGTTCTTGTTCTCTTGCTCGTTCTTGTTTTCGAAACCTCCCGATTTCAGAAAAGAGAATGAGAACGAGCAAGAGAACGAGAACGATGTCATTGCCAATGCCCTCCTTTGCGACGCACACTCGGTCCTCCCATGTCACGCGAGATGTGCTACCGCTGCTTCTGGCCGAAGGCGCTCTGCTGGTGCCCGTCGATCGAACCGATGGAAACCCGCACGCGTTTCGCGCTGCTCATGCACCCGAAGGAATTCAAGGAGGAGAAAGCCGGCACGGGACGGCTCACGCACCTCTGCCTCGCGAACAGCGAAATCCACATGGGCATCGGCTTCGATGACCACGCGGCCGTGCAGGCGCTCATCCATGACCCGCGGTTTTTCCCGGTGCTGCTTTATCCGGGAGCGTCCGCCATCAACCTGTCCGCGCCTGCGCCCGCGCTCACTTCCGATGTGCTCGCGGGCCGGAGGCTGCTCGTGTTTTTGCTCGATGCCACCTGGTCGTGCGCGCGCAAGATGCTCCGCCTCTCGCCCTCGCTGCAACGCCTGCCGCGCATCATGTTCACGCCGACCGCGCCGAGCCGTTTCGTGATCAAGCAACAGCCGCAGGCCGGCTGCCTTTCCACGCTCGAGGCGACCCATGAGCTGCTGCTGACGCTGGAACGCGCCGGACTCGATGCGTATCCGCAGCCGGAGCAACTGCTCGGATTGTTCCGGCGCATGCAGGATTACCAGATCCGTTGCGCCAGCGACCCGGCGCTCGGGGGTTATCGCCGCCGCGCCTACAGCGCGGTCGCCACGCGCCAGCCGTCGCGACGGCGGCAGTTCCTGAAAACGCCGGGGGTCGCGCCTTCGTAGGGCCTGACCTTGCGTCAGGCCGCGGGCGAGTGCCCG
The DNA here is from genome assembly GCF_038725785.1 of Termitidicoccus mucosus. Taxonomy (GTDB): domain Bacteria; phylum Verrucomicrobiota; class Verrucomicrobiia; order Opitutales; family Opitutaceae; genus Termitidicoccus; species Termitidicoccus mucosus. The sequence goes on along the minus strand of NZ_CP109796.1, from coordinate 4,565,852 downwards.
GCGATGGAATACCCCGGCCACTCGGAGCGTTGTTTTTCCGGCCCGGCCCGACGCAAGGTCGGGCCCTACAACAGCCCCGCCAGCGCCCGACTCTTGCTGAGGACGAAGACGCGGCGGACCTCGGCAAACGCGTCGATCAGCTCCGACGGCGATCCCGCGCGCGGAAACACCATCGCCAGCTCGCCGCCGTCAAACTCCACCTCGGCCGTGACACCCTCCACGCGCAGCGTGCAACAGCGGCAGTCCGACGGATAATCCACCTTCAGCCGCGCCGTGCCGCACACCGCGCCGCCGGTCGCCTCATCGCCGGATTCGTCCTCGCCGAGGCCCTCCACCGCGTCGATGACCGACTCGACCGACGCGCCTTTTTTCAATCCGAAAACAATGCGCTCAAACATGCCCGCAAACAGCGCGTCAAACGCCGCCGCCCGCGCCACGTCCGCCCCGCGCAGGCCGTGCAGCGTGCGCGTGAGCACCCACTCATCGGGCGCGTCCTCGTCGAGCGTGTAGTCCCATTCGAGCGTAAAGTCGCGCGCCGTCAGCACGGCGGACGGGCTCGCCACGTCGAGCGAAAGCTCGCGGCGTTTATAGCCGAGCGCGGCGCGGGTTTTCTGGAAAAACGCCTCGCATTCCTCCGCCAGCTCCTCCGCGCAGAGTTTTCCGAGGAACGCCGTGGTGGCCGCGTTGACCGCATCGGGGAGCGAGTGGTGTTTTTTGTTAAAGCCGCCCAGCGCCTTCACCAACCCGCGCGTGCGCCCGGCCAGCCGGACGTGCCGGATGAAAGCGGAGGCATCGGCGGCGGCGGTTTCATGGGAGGCGGGCATGCGGCGTCCACGCAAGCTACTCATGCCGATAAGTGAAAGCGTAAAAAAGGAATGGGGCCGTTAAACGCTTGAAAGCCGGGCATGCGCTGGTTCGAGTGCTGGTCCCGGCCGGGCGGCGCATGGCGCGCAGCCGCCGGGGCAAACCTCCACCAACTGCAAACCGCAATGAAATCCCCTCAATCCCGCTCCGTGCCCAAACCCGCCCTCCGCGCTTCCCTGTGCGCGATGGCATTTTTCCTCGCGACGACCGCCGCCTCCGCCTTCCAGTGGAGCGACACGTTTATCGGTTATCGCTGGGGAACCGATTACCGCGAACCGGCCAACTCCAGGAAGATCGCCAAGAACATCGTCCAGTTCCAGCACGTCAACGGCTACGCCTACGGCAGCAACTTCCTGAACATCGACGCGCTGCTTTCCAACGGCGACGATCCCGCAAACGGCGGCGGCGGTGGCGCCACGGAATTTTACTGTGTGTTCCGTTCCACGCTCAGTTACGAAAAAGTGTTCAAGAAAGACCTCCAGTGGAAATTTATCCGCGACATCGGACTCACCGGCGGTTTTGACCTGAATACAAAAAACGATGAGTTTGCCTCCAAGGTGCAAGAACTCTATGTCGGCCCTACGATCGAACTCGATGTTCCCGGCTTTCTTAATGTCAGCTTCCTGCTCTCCAAGGAAAACAACCACAACGGTTTTGCCGGAAAAGACGTTTATTTTGATCCGACCTACTGCATCTCGCTTTCCTGGGGCATTCCAATCGGAAAAGCTTTTGTATTCAAAGGATTCGCCAACTTCATCGGCAGCAAGGGCAAGGACGGCTTCGGTGCTGAGACCGCGCCCGAAACGCTCATCGAGGCCGCGCTGATGGTTGATCCGTTCTTCAAGAAAGAGTCGCTGAAAGGCCGCCTCTTTGTCGGCGTCGGCTACCAATATTGGAATAACAAGTTCGGCAACGATAACTCGCATGATCCGACCGGCGGCAGCAAAGCCTCGCTCCCGCAGCTCCAGGTCGAGTTCCATTTCTAAAGCGCAAACTGTGAATCTGTGGACAGTTTAGTGCTTCGGTTTTTTAATCGCGGAAGCACGGAAGGACGGAAACGCTGAAAAAAGGGATGGAATTGTTTTGCTTCCGTGTTTCCTTAATTCCGTGCTTCCGCGATTAAATCAATGGTTCGTTTTTAGAAAACCCTCCAGCCGCATGATTTCGACTCCCGCGAGCAGCACGATGCCTATGCCGTGGGTGTCGTTCGTGCGCCACGGGAGGTCGTTTTTATAGTATTCGGCCTGGAAAGAAAAACCCGACCCGACACAGACGCCATGGACGTTGCCGTCGCGGTCAACACCCACCTTTGTGATGCCGCGCCAGCCTTTGCGCGCGGCGCTCGAATACTTTCCGGGATCCCCATACCAGCCGTGCCGCGCGCCGCACGAAAAGGCATAGGTGAACATCGCCGTGCAGGAAGTCTCGGGATAGGATTCGTGGTCCGTCAGCACCTGGTGCCACATGCCCGCGCCGTCCTGGCGCGCCAGCGCGCCGTCGCTCAACGCGCGGAAAAACTCCAGCAACCCCGGGCGCAGGCGGTGCTTTTCCGGCAGCACCATCAGCAATTCCGCGAGTGAAAAAAGCACCCAGCCGTTGCCGCGCCCCCAAGGGATCCGCGTTGCCGCGCCCCGGTTGAAGTCGAAGACATGCGACATGAGCCGCAACTCCGGGATATAAAGGCGCTTCTTGAATTTCAAAAACTGCCCCGCGGCGTCATCCAGGTGCTTTTTATCCGTGAGTCTGGAATAACGGCAAAGGAACGGCACGCTCATGTATAAATCGTCCGCCCACATTGTGTTATTGTCGAAAACATGCATCTGCTCCTTGCGGAAAAACGCCCCGTCGGGCAGGCGCGCCTGGCGCTTGCAGATGTGATTGGCCGCGAAATCGGCGATTGCCCTGTAGTTTTTCAGCACGCCGTCCCTGGCTATTTCCAGCATGGCCGAGCCTGCCGAGCCGCAGTCGTCAAGCGAATCAATCGAGGTCAGCAAATTCAGCACATTGGTCGGCCCGCCATATTCGGACCGGTCCCACATGGCGTAGTCGAACAGGTCGCAGCAATTCTGCATATGGCCTGTCGCATACTGGCAAATCTCCGGCAGACCGAGTTGCCTGCCGGATTGCATGAGTCCGTAAAGCGTGACACCGAGCGGATAATTCCACCTGCCGTAGAGCTCCGCCTCCGCATAAAGGCGCACCCATGTGCCGGGCAGATCAAGGCGCCAATAAATTTTTTCTCCATCCAATCCGGCGTGGATTTCCTTGAGGTTTGTTATTTCTTTATAATCAACGATGGCGCCCGCCCGGAGCGGTCCAAGCCACAGCCAGCGCTCGTCGGTGCCGGCCACACCGACCGGATTTATAAACTCAAGTGGCACTCGGCCCTTTAATATGGAAAGCTCGCAATCCCAGTTTGCCCCGGCGTTTTGGGCATGGACAACTATGTCGTGCGTGCCGTCGGGGACGACCACTTTTGTCTCAAACGCCCCCGGCTTTGCCAACGTGAGAACGTTTTCCCCGCCGATGCGAATGGCGAGCCCGGCATGGCGCGCGCGACCTTTTACTATATACTGGGAGTTTCCGCCCGCGCCCGCGAACCGCGCGCGCGTCCAGCCGATGGCCGCGCTGCCGCGCTTGTTTCCAAACATGCGCGCAAGCCGACCCTGCGCGCGCTGCTTCGCATCCCAGCGCGCCTCCGGCAGCCAGCGCATGCCGGTGGATTCCGGCGTGTCTTCCCGCGAGGGCAGCCTCGCGAGCGGCTCCGCTCGCGGCTCTGTGTAGAGCCAGCCCTCCTGCCCGTCTCTCGCCGGGTCGGGCAGCAAAAAATAATAGGGCAGCTTGCCGAGCCATGTGCCGAAAATCCCGCCAAAGGCGCAGGCGGTCTTGCGGAACCGAAGGACAACATGATTCCACCCCGCCTCCAAGGCGAGGCTGACACGCGCGCGCTTGTCGAAATCGCGCTCCTGGTGGATGTCCGAGCGAAATATCTGCCTCCCGTTGCAGTAAATGACGACGGGGCTCAGGCAGTTGACATCGAAGGGAAGCGCGCCGCCGCTTTGGCTCCAGATTTTTCCCCATGTATAAACAAGCTCGCCAATCTTGGCGTGAGGGAAGAGCTTGTCGAAATCCACCGAGTAACGGTAATCCCGCCCGCGCACGATGCCGTCGCGGTAAAACGCGCGGCACAGCGGCGGCTGCGGGGGATTGCCGTCCATGTAACGTTTTGCAATCGTTTCAAGAACCCGGCGTGTGTCCCGAACGGCATGCGCATATATGCTGTCATGCGAATCGAAATAAAAACTCATCGATGGTGTGGGAGGAATGTATAAGCCCGGCGGATTTATTATCCCTGGGGCTGATGCCATTAATATTGAAACGTGGAGGTCAGCATGAAATTGCGCGGGGTCAGGAAACGATAGCGTGAGACCTGATTCTCGCCACGAGAATTATTAAAGCTCTCGCTCACGTAGGTGCGCTTGTCGAAAAGATTGTTGATGGAAAGTCGCAACAGCCAGCGCACTTTCCGGTTAAATATCATGCGATCGTAACTGAACCAGATGTTGGTGCTCCACCAGTCGGTGCCGTAAATTGGACGGTCGAGATCGTAGAGACGAATGGCAACGGCGTTGGTCGGATTGCCTGGCTCGGTACCCGGCACGTATTCGGGATTTCCATACTCATCCGTGCGATACCGGTAGGACAGCAGCGGGGCGTTGCGCCATTGCTGTGCCACGCCGAAGCCGAATCCCTTGAGCGGGCCCCGTTGCACGGAATAATTGCCCACAAAATTCGCCGCCCATTCGTTCAGGTTTAGGGCCGACATGCCCTCCTGGCAGAGATTCAAGGCGACGCTTCTTTCAATGGTGCCAACAATATAACTGACTGGATACAGGGTTTGGTCGGTGCCCACAGTATGTTCCAGTCCCTGGTTCTCGGATGCCATCCAGTAGTCCTTGTATTGCGCAAGATACGCCTGGGTGAATGGCATCAAGTTTTCCTGCACCGTTTTCAACTGGGTGACGTTGGCACTGATGCGCAGGGAGTTCGTGGGATTGGCCACAACTTGAAATTCATACCCCTGCGTCCGGTAATCCCGGGTGTCATACCAGCCTGTCAGCTTCATAGGCGACGCATCGGGAATGCCGGCGGGATTGTCCCGATTCCAGATGGCATCCCAAATGGCATTGATGCGCTGGTCGTTTGAGCCGCGCAGGCCTTGGTCCGCCTCGTTAAGGCGCTGGGCCTGGAAATAATTCAGGCTTCCCGTGATGCGGTCTCCCATAAGGCGGAACTTGATTCCGATCTCCTCACTTTTGCCATTGCTCTCGGGCACGAAAGTCTTGAACACGGTGAGCGAGTTGCCACCCGGCGGGTTGTAGCTCTCGGCCCGGTTCCAGCTCAGGGAAAGCCAGCGGTTAATATGGTAGGTCAGCCCGAGGGTGCCGGTCCGACCGCTTGCGGAGTGCGGCGTGCCAGGCAAAACCATTTCAGCGGCCGAGGCATACTCACCATTGCTATATCTCCACGCCGGGGCGTTCCATACGTCCACGGAGTCCCACCGCAATCCACCGGTGAACACGAGATGCTCATTGAACATGAAGCTCTGCATCGCCAGCAGGCCGGAATCAATGTTGTTCTTGTTGCGAACGGAGGTTTCGGCTCCGCGCAGCATCACGGTGGTCAGGCGTCCGTTGGTGCCCGGCCCCACAACCGTGCTTGGGATTTGTGGAATATTTTCGAGCCCCACGCTGGAATCCGTCAAGTAAGGCGCGGCTCCGGGACCTCCGAAATAGGTGCGCCGGGTTACGATATTGGTGCTGGCCACGCGCGACGCGATACCGTCAATCGGCGTGTCATTATATTCATATGGGCGGTCAAGGGACTGGGTATGGATATAACGTTCCGCCAGGGCGACAAACCGGTGCCGCCCCAGCATCCTGCCCAAGCGTGTTTTTCTCTTTTGAAAATCCAGCGTGTAGGTAAGCGTCGCGCGATAATCCTTGCTCGTGGTAAAGCCAGTTTGTTCCCTGCGGGCATAGTCCATGTAAGGGACGCCGACGTAGGGGTTGGGCGAGCCGTCGGGCAGAAATTTATTCACATCCACAAACAAATAATATGAGCCGCTTGACGGCGTGACCTGGTCAGTTCCCGATTTTTCATTGGAATACCCCACTTCCAAGGCAAGGTCCCTGCCAATCATCTGCTCAAACACGATGGTGGAGATGTGGCCCCGCTGGTTGGCCATCGAATTGTTCAGGCCGAACCAATTCACCTTGTCGGCGGGGTAAAGCGAATAGTCGGTGAGGCTTATCCTGCCATCGGCCCCGTCCGGCGCCTCTGCGTAAACCGGCCTGCCCATGGCGTAGGAATTGAACGCATATTGATTGCCGGGGTTCGTCACCACAAAGGTGCCCCCGCCCATCGCATACACTTGCCCGGGCATATGCTCCAATTGATTGGTATCATTATTCAGGAGCGGATAGTGCCCGGGGGGAGCATCGCGGGGCACGGTGTAGGGGCCGCTGTAGTCAACATACGTGCCGCCGCGTTCCCTCCACGCGGTGATACCGTCATAGGGCGCGAACATGCGACCACCGGTTTGGTCAAGCGTGATATCCTCGTAATTGGCACGGAAGGTGGCACCCTTCCAAGGCTGGATTGCAGCCGTCAGGTAGAGGCGGGTTTGTTTTTGTTCGTCGGGTTTTAGCACCTTGGGACGTTCCTCATTAAACCCGATGAACCGGATGGCGACGGGCATTTCCGTGCGCCCAAGACGAATTTTTCCGGTGGCATTAGCGTCCAGGGTAATACGGTAGGTGCCGTAGCTCGCCCAGTCGCCCGAGGCGGAAATCCGGTCGCGCTGCATGTTCGGCTTGGCCAGCGAGGTGAAAGTGACGCCGGTGGGATCGGAGATGCCGTAAAGCACGGAATTGGCGCCGCGCGCGAGGGAAAGCCGCTCGGTGTTATACATGTCCAGGGGAAGGTCGGTGCGGAAGAAATCCCGCGCGACGTTGGTCGTGCGCATTCCGCGAATCATATAATAAATGCCCTGCACGGAGCGGTTGCCCTCGCGGTCGTTCATCTCGGCATACTGGGTGGTGCCGGGCGCGTAGGAAACGGCGTCGAGAAAACTGGTGGCGCCGATGTCCTTCAGAAAATCAACTGTCATCTCGGTGATGGACGAGCCGATGTCCTTGAGGTCGGTCTTGAGGCGTGTGCCGGAAAGGGATTCCTGCGCGGCGTAACCCCGGCTGCCGTCGTCCCTGACGACGAACGGAGACAACTCCACGATCTCCTCCTCCTTGTTTTCATCGGCCACCGATGCCGGAGTGGTGGTGACAGGGATCCGGCGGGAAGCGTCCTGCTCCTCGGAAGCCGAAGCCTGAACTGGCACGGATTGGGCGAACATGCCGGAGATGGATGGCGCGAGGAGGAATCCAACCAACAGGAATTTGGCGGCCAGGCTGACGGGGCCGGTTTTACGGGAGCCTGCGTGTGTCGAGTAGCTCATGGGATATGGATGGTTAGGGTACTGGTTGCGGGTGAAAGGTGGCGGTGAGTGGCGGTCATGCGCAGTAGATGGGGCATATTTGCCGGACGCGCCATAACTGAACACCTGCGCGGACGAGAATTGAAGCGCGACGCGACTTTACTCGTTAAGTAAACAACGGTTTTTCTTTGCACTCCGGCGCGGCGGGCGCGCTACAATATGCCTGATGACACACCCCATTTTTTCCTACAATCCCGGCGGCGGCGCCTTTGACCCGCGCCTGATTCAGGGCGCCTCGTGGCGCCGAATCGAGCACCAGGGCATGAGCGCCCTGCACCTCGCGGGTGTCCGCGACCATTTCATCCTGCCCGGGCACACGGTCAACGAGACCCGCGGCGCGCTGACGATGTGGGTGCTGCCGTTGCAGGACCTCGCGCCCGCGACCCATTATCCCGCGCATGCGCACTCCAACCCGCATTTTGCAAATTTCACCCTCCTCAGCGACCGCGAGAACACCGGCGACGTGGACGCCGCGCAGTTTGCCATGTTTTATAATACCTACTGGCATCCCGTCTTTATCACAAAGTTTCACCGGGGATCGTTTGTCGACATGGCCTGGCGTCCCCGTCAGGCTGCCTTCGCATCGAGCAATTATTTCGAGATGCGTCGCCTCAACTGGTATCATTTGTGCGTGACTTGGGACCGGTCGCGCGGCGCCGTGTCGGTTTACGCCAACGGCGTGCTCATCGCCATCCAGGACACAACCGCGACGCAACCCCATGTGACGCAGCCGTGCGCGCCGATGCTTTATGCCGGCAATCCCGCGCTGGCCTATGCGAAAATCAATTTCTATGACAAAATCCCGGCACCGGAGGAGATCCGCGCCGATTTTTTGTCCCGCCCGGAAGTGGTCAACAAGGACACGCAGGCGTTCCTCGAAAAAACCTACGAGGGCGCGGGCCTGCCGGCGTTCGCATGGAAACCCGCCCCCGGCGCGGGCTGGCGCGACGCGCTTTCGCTGCCCATGAACCGCGACGAGGACATGCTCGCCTTCTTCCACCAAGGCGGTGTCACGGGCACGACGGTCACGCCCGAGGGCACCCGCGTCGTCACGCCGACACTCGATGAATATTACAATGGCTTCCATCTGGTGAAGCCCGATCCCACGCGCATGTATTTGTGGAGCCGGCAAACGTTCGAAGGCGATTTATACGCGAGCTTTGAATTCAAGTTGAATTCGCACGGCGGACTCTGCCTCTTCATGGCGCAGGCCGCGGGGATGCAGGGCGAGGATTTTATGAAAGACTATTTCCTGCGCTCCGACGGCTCGATGAGCATGGTATGCTGGGAGGACGTGCGCAATTACCACTGGGAGTTCTACCGGGAAATGCTTGATACCAGAAACGATCTCGTCTCGCACGGCATGATAAAAAACCCCTGGCTCAAGCCGGTGGCGTTCCAAGTGGAGAACCGCCGGTGGGAGTTGAACCGCTGGTATAAGCTGGAATTCTTGCAGGAGGACATGCGGATACGCGGGGCGATTGACGGCGTGACGGTGATCGATTACACGGACAACGGCTTCGACAACAACGGCCCGGTGCTGACCCACGGCCACATCGCCATCCGCTGCATGATGCGAACCGACATCGTGATTCGCAATTTGCAGGTAAAAGATCGTCCGCTAGTGAAGATTTTGGGATAAAAACCGGTATCAAAACTTAACCATGAAATAAATTTATACCACAGATGGACACAGACAAACACAGATTTCCCTTAATGGAATTCCTCCTTCATTTGAGTCCACCTGTAGTTAAAATCATTATTTCCGGTCCGCGGGCAGAAGGGCGCGCCACTGGCCCTTGACGGTTTGGGATTTGCCGCCGAAAAGCGACACGCGCGCGGTCACACCCGGCGGCAAGTCCAGCTCCACTCGGATTTTATTTCCGGTTTTGCGCCACTTGCTTTTTATCAAACCACGCGGGGTCGGTATTGCCGTGTCGCAACGCGTTCCGTGGAAAACCGGGGCGTAGGTTATGGATTTCCATGCGGGGGCAGCTTGGCGGACGCCTCCCAAGGTTTGCATCAGGTGATAAAGCGGGTGCGCGGACCAGGCATGGGAAAAACTTTCGTCGGCGCGGCGTGGCGCGAAGTTTTCCCAGGTCGTGCCGTGCTCCGCCATGCGCGTCCAGTGACGTTTTATAAAACCGACCACGCCCTGTCCATGCCCGCGTTCGGATAAAAATGACAATATGTAAGTGACCCAGTAGGCGGAGGGAACAGCCTTGTCGCACTTGTCCTCCCATAGGTATGGCAGCAGGCGTTTTTCAAGGATCGTTTTTTCATCGAGACCGGGAATGGCTGCAATCAAGCCGAGCACTTGGGAATGCAGGCTCGCATTCGTGACAATTTTGCCGGCGACGGTGAAGCCATCACGCATCTGCCCGTCGGTCGTGACGAGGCGGGAGAGGGATTTTCTGATTTTGGCCGCCCATTTGGAGAGCGCCAGGGCTTTCGCCTTGTTCCGGGTTTTTTCGGCAAGGAGCGCGAGGCGCTCAAGCGCGATGAGAAGCCACAGGTTATACACACTCGGGAATCCTTCCCTGTGCAGTTCCGTCCAGTCCAGAAACAGCCAGAAACGCTCGTCGTAACCGACAAGGCCGGTTTTTTTGTCGCTGTATTTCTCAAAATAACCGAGGGCGCGCTCCACGGCATCGAGGTGCGTTTCAAAAGGCTCGGCCGAGCCGGTCTGCCAGTAATAATCCCAAAGGGTGAGAAACCAGATGAGCGTGAAATCGGGCAGGATGCAGCTATGCGCGATGGTGGGGGCGTGCCCGTAGGTGACACCCTCGGGCGTGGCCTGGCCGGCGATTTGCGCGATGCCGCGGCGCAGCAGGCGGGCGTCGCCGCAAAGGTGAAACGTGTTCCACGACTGCACGCGCGCGTCGCCCCACCACTGGGCCTGCTCGCGCCACGGGGTGTCCACATAGGCGTCGAGCGAGCAGCATTGCTGCGTCCACGCGCAGGCATCCCAGATTTTGTTCAGCGCATCGTCATCGCAGGAGAAATGCCCGGCTTTCCCGAGCGGATACCCCTGCCAGCGCAACACGACATTCACCGTGAGCGGACGGGGGGAATTGCGCACGGTGACAATCATATAGCGAAAACCGAGCGCGTGACAAAACTCGTGCGTGTTGTCGCCGGCGCGGCAGATGACGCGCCCGCCAAAGGCCATGCGGCAGTGTTTGTCAGGGATATAATCGGGCGAGAGATTTTCACCGATGGTCTCGAAGTGAAGCGTGTCGATGGCTTCGCCGCCCGCACAGCCCGGAATTGATATGGCGGGACAGCCCACAACGGTTTTCCCGAAATCAATCAAGTAACTGGCAAATTGGTTTTCAGCCAGCGCGGGGACGGAAATTCTGTCGGCGGAACCGGTCGCGGGCAGAAAGGCGAACCCGGCCTCATATCTAAAACACGCGACGTCGCGGATATTCATATAATCACGCGAATCCATTCCTGTTTGCGCGCCGATGACGGCGGCGGCGGGCCACCATTTTTCGGCAAGCTGCGGGATGCCCCGCGGCTCCAGATCCGCCCAAGGCATGTCGTGCCATGTCGCACTGCACGAGGGAGCTTTCCATGAGGCATCGCACTCGTGGTTCACGGCGAACCAGTCCGGCGGCTCGGCACGCAGGTCGATGTGCTCCTGCGCGAACAGTTGCATGCTGCCGGGAGCGCTGTCGCGGCGGATGCCGGGCTGGCGGCGGCCGAGCCAGGTGGCGTCCGTGACGATTTGCGTTTTGCCGGCGTCCAGCGCGGCGAGCAAGCCGGCACGACCTTGAAATACATACTGGAAATTGCCCGTGCCGGGGTTGTAGGCGCGGATGGCGATGAGATTGCGGCCTTTTTTCAGATGCCTAGAAACATCAATCGCATCATAGGGCCAGCGCGACTGGAAGCCGCGGGCCGGGCCGCGCGTGATGTATTCCCCGTTTATGTAAAGCCGGTAGGATTGGTCGGCTGTTATATAAAGAATTGCATCGCGGGGTTTTGCCTTGAGATCGAAGGTTTTTCGGAACAGCGCGAAACAGTGATGCATGTCCCAGAACTGGTCATCGGGCCATATCCATTGCGCCTGTTTCAAAACAGGCGGAACGGGAGTTTTTCCTGAGTCGGGTTGTTTTTTCATATTACGCATGGGTGCGGCCCCGGCAGCCATGGCGCATGGCAAACCGGAGGGGGCCTAATTGTTTGCCCTGTGCCTCCTTCGTCCAGCGCAAACGAGCAGGACGCCGACGGCGCCGAGCACCGCGGCAAGGGCGGCGATGCTGGCGCGGCCGGAGGCGGGATTCGGCACAGCCAGCAACAGCGCGGTGAAAACAGCGATCGCCAGCGTGAAGCGGCCCATGACCATCAGCTGCCGCCCGTCGTTGCCCTCGCCCACCTCGGTGGCGAAGTTCACGGGGCGGTGCATTTTCTCAAAAAAGCCGGCGACCTGCTTTTTGTAGGCGTCGTCACTCGTGTTCCAAAAAAACATCGTCAGCAAAAATGCGACCGTGCCGGTGATGAGCACCCAAAACACCGTATGCTGGAGGTTCCAGTAGTCCGAGCTGGAGAAGGTCGAGAACGACGAGGGAATGATCGTCGCGGCGGCGGAAAACACCGCGGACCAGTGCGGCACCTTTTTTATAAACAGGCACAACAGCAGCGGCAGCGTCATGGGCATGACAAGCACGGCCGATATTTTCAGGGCGATTTCAAACACGCCGTGCCCGTCCTTGAGGCGCGACATGTAAAGCGCGAGCACGATGATCAAAACACCGAATATTATGGTGACCACGCGCCCCAGCCAAAGCTGCGCGGTCTCGCCCAGCGGCGGGCGGCGCAGGAGGCGGCAGAACGCGGGCATCATGTCCTTCACAAACATGGCCGCGTTGCCGTTCAAGCCGGCATCCATCGAGCTCATCGTGGCGGAGAACATCGCCACTACCATCATGCCGATCAGGCCGACGGGGAGAAATTTCGAGCTGACCACGGCAAACGCGGCCTCGACGGGCTTGGGCATGCCCGAGGCGAGGATTTCCTCGGCGAACAAAAGCCGGCCAGTGACCGGCGGGATGAACCAGAGCAGCGTGCCGGCGGCCATCAGCACCAGCGTGAGCAACGCGGCGCGGCGCGCCTCGCGGCCGTCCTTCACGGCAAAATATTTCGCGCCCGATTGCAGCGAACAGAGGCTGACGATTTGTATCGTGCCGATGGCGAGGGCCCACTCCCAAGTATAAGTCTGCCCCGGAAAAGCATCGCCGGGTTTTACCAACGCGAATTGCCCGGTGAGACCGGCGTGGGTTATCGCGTCGAGCAGGCCGCCGAAACCGCCGAAGTGCACGAGGCAGAGGATGGCGATGAGAATGGTCATGCCCATCATGATGAGCCCCTGGACAAAGTCCGCCGCCATCACCGCCCATTTTCCGCCGGTCGTGGAATAAAACAACACCACCAGCCCGAGCACCGGTATGACGAGGTCGATGGGCAGGCCGAAGGTCGTGGACGCGTAAACGGCCAGCCCGAGCAGCCAGACCGCCGCGGTCAGAAGAAACACGGGCGTCCACACGTAGGCGTAAACCTGCTGCGTCATCGGGCCGAAGCGGGCGCGCAGCACCTCGGGAAACGTGGTGGCGCGAAACTGGCGGAACCACGGTGCGAGGAAAAACACGTGAAAGCCGAACCCAATGCAGTTGGCGAGATATATAAACAAAATGCTCCAGCCCGCCTCGAAGGCCAGGCCGCCGTTGCCCGTGAAGGTGTTCGCGCTGATGCCCGCCATGAACGAGCTCATGCCCACGATCCACCATGTGCCCCGCGAGTTGCCGCGAAAATAATCGCCGGAGCTCTTGCTGAAATTCTTGAAGACGATTCCGATGGCGATCATCAGCACCAGATAGGCGACGATGACGGCGTATTCGATCCAGTTTTGGGTCATGAGGGGGGGGCGTTTTTACTATCCACAGATTACACGGATTTTCTCAGATTATAATTTCATAAAGAATCCGTGTAATTCGTGGGCAGTTTATTGGTTCGTTTTATTTTGCGGGTTTGACGGGATTCATGAGCGTCGCCTTGTCGCCATTCCAGAGGATGCGGTCGATGCGGCCGGGCCACTCGATGCTGACAAGGGTGCCTTGGGAAATTTTCCTGACAGAGAGCGCGGGATCGTGCCGGTAGCCGGCGGGCAGCGGGGCGAGGAGGGCCGCGAAGCGCGGGTTGCCTGTGCTTTGGCTCGTGGCGGTGAGTTTTATATATTTGAGGGGATCAATGCCGGGGGCGCCCGCCAGCTCGAGGGGCGCGTGGGCGAGGTCGAGCCCGGTGGCGGCGCTCACGCGGACGACCATCCGGGGTTGCGAGGAGCCGCCGGATGGGGCGACGACAAAAGTGCCACTGTCTTTTTCGGACACTTGCATGGTTTCCCATGTTATCATCTGCCACGTGAAGGCGTGCGGGGCGCCTTCCTCCTCGATATCATCAAGCACCACGGCATAGGCGGGGACGCCTTCGGAGGGGCGCACGTAGAAGGCGTGGCGCAGGGCCTTGGTGACGGGGACGCCGGGCATGTCCTTGTCGTTTTTATTATAAGCGGACTTGGCGTCGATGAGCGCGTAGCCGAAGGCGTTGTTGTTTATATAATCGAGCACGTCGCCATCGGTGCCCAGCCCGCCGCCGGAGAGCGCCTGGCCCTTGCCGTCAACCAGCACGCAACTGTGCGTGACGGTCTGGCTGCGGCCTTTGGGGTCCCGGTTGTTGCCGTAGCCGACATCCACGGCCCAGCGCTGGCCGAGGCCGTAAAGCGTGAAGTGGCCCTTGTCGCCCTGGTTGTGCGTGACGGGGATGTAGTGCCCGGCCTCGATGGCGAAATAGGTGTCGTCCTTCGCCCAGCCGGTGCGCCAGACGCACAGGCCGCGCTTTTTGAAATGCTCGCCGTAGGGCGCCGGAATGAGCTGGGCGGGGCTTTTGACTTGCGAGCCGAGGTGTTCGACGCCGAGGTGATGCCAGGCAATCTGCATGAGGTTTTTGTCCGCCCTGCGCGATTGCGTCCACAGCCAGGCGGCGAGCGGATCGGCCCGCGTGGCGTCGTTGAAGCCGGAGGCAAGGAGCAGGAGGAAGGGCGCGCCGGTGCCTTTGCTCTCGCCGCGGTCGGAATCGTAGCGGGAATCGTTGCGCGCCTCGTAGCCGGACGCGCCGGGCAGGATTTGCATGGCGAGAAAATAGGAAACCATTTTCAGCTTCGGGTGCTCGATGATGGCCCTGCGTTTTTCCACACGGGCAAGCGCCTCGGCGAGCATGAGCGCGTTGCCCAGCCCGTATTGCATGTAGTCAACGCCCTCGATATTCGCCCCCTTGTCCTCGAACGCCGCGTCGAGCCAGTTGAGGACGATGGTCTCGGCCATGCCCAGCCACTCGCGCGACTTGTCCGGGAAATCCTCGCGCAGCACGAGGGCGAGCAGGCCCGCCGCGCCGCCGGTGACGCCGGAGAAATTGTGCGGCACCGTCCACGCGTGCCACTGGCTGTCGGGCCGGGCAAATTCCTCGGCGAGCGACTCCATGCATTTTCGCGCCGCCTCGACCACGGGGGCGCGCTGCTCCGGCGTCATCAGGGGCGAGAAATAGTCCAGCCCGATAGCCAGCGCGCGCATCATGTCGCCCCGCACACCCGCGTAAATGCTGCCGTTGACGACGTTCACGATGGCGTCGTCGATTCCCGCGTGGAGGAGCTTGATCGCGTGCTCCTTGTATTTCTTTTTGCCGGTCATGGCGTGGGCGAAGCTCAGCGTTTCCATCCACCCGGAAAGGCGGCGCGGAAACATGTGCGTGAGGTTTTTTTCCTTGGTATTGCGCGCGGCCTCGACAAACGCCACCGGGTCGGCGTAGTGCCTCGAGCCGGGGTCGCACACGCCATCGGCGTAGGCAAGGATGGGGTCCCAGGTCGGCTTGTAAGCGGGGGACGCGACGCGCTCCTTGAGCGTCTTTATCCCGGCGCGGTTGAAAAACAACACCGGCTCCGGGCTCACTGCCGCGAAAAGCGGCGAGCCCAACAGGAAAACCGTCATGCCGAGAGATAAAAGCGCAGCGAAAAAAGCCGGCGCCGCGCGGGATTGAAAGCAGCGTGGGCAGGGTGCGGGATGGTTTTTCATGATATGGAATTCGATGAGGTCAATGGGGCGGAAAGGGGAAGGCGCGAGGACGTTTCAGAGCCAAACCACCCTCTGCAAACGATCAATGCAATGCAGCGTTTACTATCCCCGTTAAGCCGCAGGCGATTCCCCTGTTTTTGTCCTCGTTATTTTGAATGCTTGTTTTTCAGACGTCGAAAACAGCGCCGCCCGCAGTAATTATCAGCCGGACGACGGCGTGGCGATGCCGGGCTGGCGGCCCATCATCTGGATAACGCGCAGGCCGGCGACGATTTGCTCAGGCGTGGTGAACGATTCCGCCCCGGCAAACGATTCGCGGCGCACGGCACGGGCAAACGCCTCCCATTGGTAAGCGCCGCTGCCGCCGGTGACCTCGGCACGCGCCACGACCTGTCGGGCGCCATCGCGGAGTTTGACAAGGGCCAGTTCGCTTTTCCCGGCATCGCCGCGCGCGGGGCCGAGGTTGCGGTAGATGGTGCCGTTTTCGAAATTGAGCGTGAGGCCGTTGCGGTAGCAGTCCCCGTCGCCCACGCAGAAGGAGGCAAAAATGTTGGCGAGCGCGCCATTTTCAAAGCGAAGCGAAAGCTGGGCGTTGTCGGGCGTGGGGCGGCCGGTGAAGAGCCGCGTTTGCATGACCTGTGCGTCGGCGACAGGGCCGAAGAGCCGCACGAGGTCGTTGATCAAATAAATGCCGAGCCGGAAAATCGGGGCGGCGGGGCATCGCGCGGGATCGTCATACCAGGAGCCGTCGGCGGTCTCGCGGTAGGAGGCCCACACGTCGGCGCGCGCACCGACCGGGGCGCCAAGATCATACCCGGTGCGCCAGCGCTCGATTTGGGCGATGTCGGGCGCGGGAAGCGGCGCGGGGGAGTTGAGATGGACGACACGGCCCAGTGCGCGCGCCTCGCGCAAGACGGCGAGCGCCGCGTCGGGGTCGATTTCGAAAGGCTTGGTGGTGATGACGTCCTTGCCGGCGCGGATGATGCGGCGGATGAGCGCGGCCCGCCCTGCGGGACCGGTGAACAGGCCGATGGCGGGAATGTCCGGCGCATCGATGAGTTTTTGCAGATCGTCGAACGCACGCACGCCACCGCCGAGTTTTTCCGCCATCGCGGAGGCTTTCGCGGCGTCGAGATCGCAGACGGCGGCGACACGCAGCCAGGCCGCGCCGGCGGCGAGCTGGTCGATGATGTGACGGCCGAAATTAAGGCCGACAATGCCGATGGGAACGCGCGAATCGGCAGGAAAGGAAGGCTGGTTGGCGGCGGATGGCATGATGATAGCGGAAATTTTTCATATGTTTCTTTGCACGGCGGATTGTTTTGCGCGAATGGCCCAGCGGGTGGGTGAAAGCTCCTCCTCAAGCGAGAACGGCGGCGGCGCGCCGGCGGAGATCGAGGCGAACACCGCGCGCAGGAACGGTTTGCCCGGGCCGGAGGTGTCGAGCGGGCCGTGGTCGGTTTCGCCAATGACGAGCCGTGTGAACGCGCCGCCGCCGCGCGACTCCACGATGCCGCGCGTGCCGAGGATGCGCAGGGATTCGTCGCCCCAGACGCCGGTGCCGCGGGGGTTGAGATAATTCGCGGCGATGGAGGCGACGCCGCCGTTGCGCAACGTGAGCGCGAGCGAGGCGGCCATGCGCAGGCCGCCGCCGGGGACAGGATTGCCAAAGGAGGTTTCCACGGCGCTCACCGAAACGATGGGCGTGCCGGCGACGTGCTCGACGAAGCGCAGCGCGTGGATGGCGTTTTGCATGACCAGCCCGCCGTCAACCGCCTCGTCCTGCGGCCTGTCATTAAAATATGGATACGATTTCTCGGCGACAACCTGCACGATCTCTCCGAGCCGGCCGGAGCGGACGATCTCGCGCATCGCGAAATACGGCTGTCCAAACGCGGTGCCCGCCATTTCGTGAAACACGCGCCCGGTCGCGCGCGCGGTGCCGATGAGGGCGTCGAGATCCTTCTCGTTCATCGCGCAGGGTTTCTCGGCCAGCACATGTTTTCCGGCACGCAAGGCACGGATCGCATCCGCCGCCTGCCCGGCGCGCCGCGGCGAGCAAAGCGAGACAAAATCGACCTCCGGATCGGCGAGCAGGGAGTCGAGCGAAGGATGCTCGCGAATGGCCTGGTCGCCGCGCAGCGTCGCGGGCAGCGATTCGCGCGGAAACGCCGACAGGGCCGCGAGCCGGACGCCGGGGTGGGCGGCGAGGGCGTTGTGAATCTGGTGGCCGTTGGCTCCATGGAGGGCGATGCGAATCATTGGAACAAGGGAGAAGGCTGGTGTGTTTTCCCCACAAAGGAAACCAGGAATGGATTGGAGACGGGGAGCGGGCCCTTTCGGCCTGGCCTCCGGCAAAACGGGCGTGATTTATCCGCCGGCCTTGTTGTGATCGCGGATGGCGTCGAGCATGGCCGCGATGTTTTCCACCGGGGTGCGCGCCTGGATGTTGTGGATGGTGTTGAACACAAAGCCGCCGCCGGGCGCGAAGATGCGCAGGCGCTCCAGCACCTCGTCGTAAACCTGGGCGGGCGTGCCGAAGGGCAGCGTCTCCTGCGTGTTCACGCCGCCGCCCCAGAAAACGACATCCCGGCCAAATTCGTTTTTCAAACGGCGCGGGTCCATGTCCTTCGCGGAGCATTGCACGGGATTGAGGATGTCGAAGCCGGCCTCGATCAGGCCGGGGATGAGCGGCACGACCGCACCGCAGGTGTGCTTGAACGTTTTCCATTTCGTGCGCGCGTGTATCCAGTCATTGATACGTTTGTAATAGGGCGCGTAAAGCTCGTCGAAGGTCGCGGGCGAGCAGAACTGCGACTGCTGCGTGCCGAAATCCGTCCCGCACAGGTAAACGACATCCACCGCGTCACCGGCGAGGGCGGCGAAACGCTCCAGGTTGCGGAGCGCCACGGTGCTTTCGTGCTCGAAGACGGCGCGCACATAGTCACGGCGTTCCATCAACGACACATACCACTCGGTGACATCGCGGACGCCACGCGGCTTTTTCATGAACGGCGCGGGCACGAGCGCGATGTCGCCCAGCGCCGTGCCCCCGACGGCGGCCACGACCGCGCGAGGGCCGGCGGCCGCGCGCGCGATTTCCCGCCGCCAGTGCGCGATGTCGGCGTCGCTGAAATCCGTGAACTCCTCGCAGTTGTCCGCCGGGTCGAGCGCATCCTCGTTTATCGGCTCCTGCCGGATGACCGCGTCAAAGAAATAGCCGCCCGCCGGCATGAGTCCGCTCGGGCCGGCGGAGATATCGCCCTCGGGAAATATATGCAGCCCGCCGCCGGGCGCCGGACGCGTCCGGAAATTCTCCGGCACGAGCACGGTCTGCCCCCACGGGGTTTCCCATTCGCGCCAGTTTTCGTTGGGGAAGCCGAACATGGTGTTGCGCGCGATTATGCCGGTGGCGTCGGCGCCCATCGCATCGAGCAGGTCGTCCTCGACCAGGCCCAGCATCTGGTAGGGCTCGTGGACTTTAACCGGCGTGTCCGCGAGACCGAAGTACCGCCGCAGCGCGGCGACGACGCTCGCGTGGATGCCGGTGACGGCGGTGCTGCCAAAGTCCACGGCGACGGGGCCGGATTGATGGCTGATGGCGCGGCGGATTTTTTCTCGGGATGTCATTTGCATAAAAATATATGCCGGCGAGGCGGGCGGTGGCCGGGCGGGTGTCAGGAGGCCGCGAGCGTGAGCGTTTGAATCGAACGCGGCGGAATCGAGGCGGCGCATTCCCGGTCGCCGGCACGGAGGATGAAGGGACGCGGCTCCCCGGTTTTGTTCAGCACCACGACGACGATTTCACCGCCGGGATTCCTGAAGGCGGCAGTCTCCAAGCCGGTTTGCCCGGCGTCGCTTTCAAGCCTGCGGGCGCCGGGCCGGACGTGGCGGCTGAAGTGCCCGATGTAATAATAGGAGCTCTGGTAATGAAGCGTGTCAGTGGCGGCATCGGCGATGATGGGCGCGTCGCAGAAATTGCCCACATGGTTGGGGCCGCCCTCGCGGTCGAGCACCAGGTTCCAGTCAAGCCAGCCGGCGGCGCCGTGGTTCAAATCGCCGATGATGGAGTGGGCATAGCGCTCACCCTGCGCCCACGCGCCAAGCGCGGGAGCGCCTTCCACGCAGCCCTCGGTGGCGAGGAGGATTTTCTCGGGCCAGGCAGCGCGCACTTTTTCCAGTTGGTCGAAGTGGTCGCCCGCATACCAATGGAAACCGACGCCCCACACATGACGCGCGGTCCCGGGGTCGGCGAGGACGACCGACGCACGTTCAAAGATGCGATCCTTATTATAGTCCCAGATGAGGATTTTCACGTCCGCGAGCCCCTGACGCGCGAGTTCGGGGCCGAGAAAGCGTTTCACAAAATCGCGCTCGTCCTCCGCGGAGTAAATGCAGGAATCCCATTTCTGCACGACGGCGGGCTCGTTTTGCACGGTCACGGCCCAGATGGGGATGCCCTCGGCGGCGTAGGCCGAGATGTATTTTGCAAAATAAAGCGCCCACGCCTCGCGGCACTCCGGGCGGAGCCAGCCGCCACGGTTCATCTCGTTGTTGGTCTTCATCCACGCGGGCGGGCTCCACGGCGAGGCGAGCAACCGGAGCCCGCCGGGAACGAGCGCGAGCGCATCCTTGATGAGCGGAATGAGGAGCCGGCGGTCGCGCGAGATGTCGAAATGCCGCAGCTCAAAATCACCCGGCACGTCGTCGTAGGCGTAGTTGCCGAGGGCAAAGTCGCAACTGTTGATGTGGGCGCGCCCAAGCGTGTAGCGCAATCCGCTCCCGGGGTCGAAATACGCCTTGAGCGCCTCGTCCCTGCGCGTCGCGCCCATCTGCGCAAGCGCGTGGGCCGCAGCCTCGGTAAACGCGCCGCCAAAGCCGATGATGGACTGCCGCTCCGCCTCCACGCTCACCGTGAGCGCGGGCGCGCCGTCCGTCACCGAACCGGTGGGCGCGAGGGGAACCGGCTGGAGCGTCGAGAGACGGTCGCCGGAACAGCGGCTGGTTTGCACGACGTCAACGACGCCGCAATCTGTGGCGCGGGTGCTCATGGCATCTTGTATCTAAAATCGGATACGAAAGGAAAACGTTCCAGGCACGTTCTCATGCGAAACCGGCCGCGGCAATTCCGCCTTCACTATTCCCGTTAAGTTCAGCGGCATCCAGACGCGGGGCATCTTACTTAACGAGTCAAGCCTCCGTGCGTTTTACTTTGCCCAACAGGCGCGTGAACTTCCGAGGGACGCCTGTCGCCTTTTAGAAACTCGAAATCTCCATCCCCCGTCCCATGCCCGCGACCAACCAAAAACTCCTCAGCAAACTCCAACATCCCCTCGCCATCACCATGTGGGATTTTTCCTGGCTTGAGCGCCGCTGGCCCGGCGCCGGCTACGAGGACTGGGACGAGGCGCTCGACGGTCTCGTCGAGCGCGGCTACGACGCCGTGCGCATCGACGGCTACCCGCACCTCGTCGCCGCCGGCCCGGAGCGCGAGTGGGACATCATCGCCCCGTGGAACCAGGAGGACTGGGGCAGCCCGACGCGCGTGCGCGTGCGCGTGCTGCCGGCGTTGACGGAATTTATAAAAAAATGCCGCGACCGCGGCCTGCGCGTCGGCCTCTCCACGTGGTTCCAAAACGACACCACCCGCCAGCACCTTCTCATCGCGAGCCCGCGCGCCCACGCGAACATCTGGCTGTCCGTGCTCGATCACATCGGACGCGCGGGCCTGCTCGACAGCATCCTCTACCTCGACCTGTGCAACGAATGGCCGCTCAACTGCTGGGCGCCGTTCTTCAAAAACACCGGCGGCAACGATCGCGACTGGCGCACGCCCGCCTCGCTCGGCTGGCTCCGCGAGGCCACCGAAATCATCCGCGCGAAGCACCCCTCGCTGCCGCTCACGACTTCGTTCACCACGTGTATTGATCCATCGGATACAAACGGCGTCGATCCCGGCTTCATGGACTTCCTCGCAATCCACCAGTGGATGGGCAGCGCGACGGAGTTCAACGAACGAGCCGGCTATCATTTCGAGCGCTTCGAACCCACGGGCTTCGAAAACCTCGCGCTCTACGCCGATAAACTTTACCGCAGCGACCCCGACCACTGGAAACGCCTGCTGGCGGTGCATCTCGACTCGTTCGCCGAATGGAGCCGCGCCACGGCCAAGCCGCTCGTGACCACCGAGGGCTGGGCCATCGTGGACTACAAGGACTGGCCGGGGCTCGACTGGGCCTGGGTGAAGGAGTTCAACGCCTGGGCCGTGGAGCGCGTGGTGGCGAGCGGCCGTTGGGCGGCGATCTGCACGAGCAATTTCTGCGGCCCGCAATTCCGCGGCATGTGGCGCGACATCGCCTGGCACCGCGATCTCACCGAAAAAATCCACGCCGGCAAACTGCCCGCGTGATGCGCCAGTCCGCCGGCATTCGCAGGCGCTCCCACTGCCGCCCGCGGGATTGTGCGGCACGGGCGACTCGCCCATGCCAATCAAACCCACAGGCGAGTCGCTCGTGCGAAGCAATCCCGACCGCTAACTTAACGAGTCAAGCTGCAAACGCTTTGTCACCGCCCCGCGTTCGCGCAGAGATTGCACCCGCGTTCGTTTTCCCTCTTTGCCCTCGCACCCAACCGGCTTTTCCCACCGGCAAACACACCCAGCTCCCGATTTTTCACGTCCAATCCGTCCTTTCGCGTCGCCCCCGGCGCGTGCTTTTTCCAAACCCAACCGCCAGTCCAAACTCAGCCGCCATCATGAAAACCGCACCCATGTCCGCTGCGCCCGTCGCCCGCGCCTCCCGCCGCGCCGGATTTCTCAAAAACGCCGCCGCGCTTTTCGCCGCGCTCGCCTGCCTCGCCCTCGCGCCTCGCGCTGGCGCGCAGTCCGGCACCATCACGCTGACCGGTGGCGACCCCAACGCACAGACCAGTTGGAACACCGGCACCCGCTGGAGCGACGGCCTCACGCCGCACGCCGACGCCGATTACCTTGTGGACTCGCTGACCGGCTTTGTCATGCGCTCCCCTCAGGCGACACCGGAGATTTCCACCTTCGGCGGAAGATCGCTCACGCTGCGCAACAACCCCGCCGTCGCCTACACCGACTGGGCTTCCAACGCCTCTCGCAACGCCGGCCCCCTCGCCATTAAAAGCGGTGCCGGCTCCATACTCACCATCAACGACCTACGGCTCGAATCCTACGGCTCGCAGGCGATGATCAAGCACGACTTCGCCAGCGCCGGCGCATTCACTCTCGCGGGCAACATCACCCTCGTGACCGGCACCAGCAGAATATTGCTGCTCGCGGGCTCCCCCCAAGTCACCTTTGTCATCAAATCGAATATCTCGGGCAGCGGTGGCCTCTGGCTCGATAATTTTGACGGCGCGTCGGCGACCAACCTCTTCGTGCTCGCCGGCAATAACACCTACACCGGCGTGACCTGGCTCACCGGCGGCACCTCTTTCGCCACCAACGTCGCCCTCCGCCTCGACTCCGACGCCGCCCTCGGCAACACCAGCGGTGTGAAACTCGACAGCTCCGGCGCCTCGATCGACCTCAACGGACACAGTGTCAACCTCGGCGCGCTCTCCGGCACCTTCGCCGCCTCGCGCATCACCAACCGCGCCGCCGGCACCACCGGCACAGCCACCATCACCGTCGTCAGCGGCACCACCCTTTACGCTGGCATCCTTAACAATGCTCCCGGTGCCCTCGCCGTCACCAAGGCCGGCAGCGGCACCCTCGTCCTCAACGGCACCAGCAATACCTGGTCCGGCGACACGCGCATCGACGGCGGCCTCCTCCTCGTCCACGGCAACGCCGGCTCTAACCCCGCCTCCGCCGTCACTATCGCCAACGGCGCCGCCCTCGGCGGCACCGGTACCGTCGGCGGCATCGTCACGCTGCAAAACGGCGGTGTCCTCCGCGGTGCCGCCGGCAGCACCCTCACCATCGGCGGACTCGCCTTCGCCGGCGCCACCGGCGCGCTCGACGTCACCCTCGGCGCTCCCTCCGCCACGCCGCTCTTCCAAGTCAACGGCAACGTCGCCCTCGGCGGCCTCGTCCACATTGCCGACGCCACCCTCGCCCCCGGCTCCTACGCCCTCGCCGGCTACACCGGCGCGCTCACCCCCGGCGCCGGCCTCGCCATCGGCAGCGTCTCCGCCGGCATTGACAAACTCATCCTCTCCGTTGACACCGCCACCGCCGGCAAGATCAACCTTTATTATGGTGACGCCGATTACTGGACCGGCGGCGCCGGTACCTGGGACGCCGCCGCGCAAAACTGGACCGACTACACCGCCACCGGCAGCCATGCCTGGCGCGCCGGCGTGCTCGCCCAATTCCGCGGCCCCGCCGCCACTGTCACCGTTGGCGACACTGTTTCCTCCGCCGGCCTCGTCTTCGCCACTGACGGCTGGCAACTCGCCGGCGGTACCATCGCCCTCGCCAGCCCCACCTCCATCATCCGCGTGGGCGACGCCACTGCCGCCGCAGCCACCTTCAGCACCACCATCGCCAGCGCCATTACCGGCGCCGGCGGCATCGAAAAAACCGACCTCGGCACCCTCGTACTCGCCGGCGACAACACCTATACCGGCGCCACCATTGTCCGCGAAGGCGCCCTCGTCCTCAACGGCAGCCACTCCGCCGCCGCCGCCCTCATCGTGAAAACCGGCGCGCGCCTCTCCGGCACCGGCGCCACCTCCGCCATCGCCACCATCGAAAACGGCGGCATCCTCGCCGCCACCGCCGGCCCCGCGCCCCTCACCCTCGGCGGCCTCGTCCTCTCCGCCTCCTCGCACCTCAACCTCGCTCTCGGCGCGCCCTCCGTGGACGCCCTCCTCCAAGTCAACGGCGACCTCACCCTCGACGGCATCCTCAACATCACCGACATCGGCGGCTTCGGCGCCGGCCTGTATCGGATCATCAACTACACCGGCGGCCTCACCGACAACGGCGTGGAGTTCGGCTCCATTCTCGGCATCCCCTCCGCCCTCCTCAGCCTCAACACCGCCACCGCCGGCCAGGTCAACCTCATCTACCAAGCCGCCAACCTCTGGAACACCGGCAACGGCACCTGGAGCGCCACTGGCACCGCCCCCTGGCTCCTCGGCCAAGGCGCCGATACCGCCACCGGCTTTGCCCTCTTCGCCGGCGCGCCCGCCACCGTCACTGTGGACAACGCCGCCGGCCCCATCACTCCCCTCGGCATGCAATTCGCCACCGACGGCTGGCTCGTCACCGGCGGCACCCTCACCACTGCCGGCGGCGCCACCCTCACCATCCGCGTGGGCGACGGCACCCCCGCCAGCGCCGCCTTCAGCGCCACCATTGCCTCGGCCATCGCCGGCTCCGGCGGCATCGAGAAAAACGACTACGGCACCCTCGTCCTCGCCGGCAACAACACCCACGCCGGCGCCACCACTATCCGCCTCGGCACGCTGCTTGTTGACGGCACCCACGCCGCCCCTGCCGGCGGCGGCTACCTCGTCTTCGAAGGCGGCGCCCTTGGTGGCTCCGGTCGCATCGCCGGCGCTGTCGCTGTCGAAAACGGCGGTGTGCTCCTCGGCGCTTCCGGCGCGACCTTCACCACCGGAAACCTCACGCTCGCCGAGGGCGCCATCGTCAACGTCGCCCTCGGCTCCCCCGCCCAAAGCGCCGCCGGCGCCACCACCCTCTTCCGCGTCAATGGCGACCTCGTCCTCGACGGCACCCTGCACATCACCGACGCCGGCGGCATGGGCCCCGGCTTGTATCGCATCTTCGAATACACAGGCGTCCTTGACGACCGTGGTCTCGAACTCGGCACCCTCCCCGCCCCCGCCTATGGCGCCGAGTCGCTCCTCACCCTCGACACCGCCGCCGCCGGCCAGGTGAACCTCCTCTACGGCACCGCCGACTTCTGGACCGGCGGCAACGGTATCTGGGACGCCACCACCGCCAACTGGACCGACTCCGGCTCCGCCACGACGCGCCCCTGGGGTGGCAGCTTCGCCATCTTCCGCGGTGCCAGCGGCACCGTCACCATCAACGCCGGCAGCGGCTCGGATGCAGTCGCCTTCAACGGCGCCCAGTTCGCCAGCGACGGCTACACTCTCGCCGGCAACGTCATCGTCGCCACCACCGACCCCAGCATCATTCGCGTCGGCGACGGCACCGGGGCCGGGGCCGCCATGACCGCCACCGTCACCGCCGAAATCACCGGCGCCGGCGGCCTCGACAAAACCGACCTCGGCACCCTCGTCCTTGCCGGCAACAACACCTACACCGGCGCCACCCGCCTGAAAGCCGGCACCACCCGCCTGACCGATGGCGGCAGCATCAGCGCCGCCACCATCTTCCCCGGCGCCCGCCTCGAAGGCGCCGGCACCGTCCGCGGCAACCTTGTGAACAACGGCATCCTCGCCCCCGCCGCCGTCACACCCCCGGCTCTCACCATCCAGGGCGACTACACCCAGACCGCCAGCGGCACGTTCGCCGTGACCCTTGGCGTTCCCAACTCCCTCGGCGCGCTTCTCGTCAACGGTAACGCTTCCCTCGCCGGCGAACTCCTCGTCCAAAACACCCCCGGCTTCGCCCCCGGTCCCGGCTCATGGTACACCATCCTCCGCGCCGCCAGCATCACCGGCACCTTCGACACCCTCAACGCCACCGGCACCCTCTCCGGCCCGTTTGCCGGCATGTCCGGCAACTGGGGCCGCGCCTCCCAGATGCTCCTCTTCGAGGTCCTCTATGGCGCCACCGATGTCCGCCTCAGTTTCACCCAGCTCTCCTACGCTAGCGCCGACGCCCTTCCCGGCCTCACCGCAAACCAGCGCGCCGTCGGCGCCGCCGTTGACACCCTGCTCGCCAGCGGCTCCGCCTACTCCCTCACCGGCGCGCTCAACTCGCTTCAGACCGAGGGCGAGGTCCTCGCCACGCTCAACGCTCTCTCGCCACAGGTCTATGAACGCTACTTCGCGCAGGCGCTGCACTCCGTTGACGCCGGCGTGCGCTCCATCGAGGGTCGCCTCGCTTCGACCGACGGGCCCAAGAATAAATGGAGCCTCTGGACGGAACTGGTCGTCCGCAGCGCCTCGTTCGCCGGCGACGCAGACATCCGTTCCGCCAATTCCCACAGCTATGGGGCGCAAGCCGGCGTTGACCGGACCTTCGGCGAGCGGGTGACACTCGGCCTGTTCCTTTCGATCACGGATGACGATCTGGACGACCGTCTCGAAGCCACACGGCACCTCGCCGGTGTGTATGGCCGTGCCGCCTTCGGAAACGCCTTCGCCGACATCGTCGCCGGCGGTGGCGTGGAAACCCTCGACGCGACGCGCATCATCAACATCCCCGGGCACCCGGGCATGACCGGCTACCCCGCCATGCCCCGTGCCAGCATGGATGCCAACGAATATTTCGCCAGCGCGCGCCTCGGTTATGCGCTCGCACTCGGCAAGACACGATTCACGCCCTACGCCGCGCTGCAATACATGTGTTGGGAGGCGGACGCCTTCAATGAACGCACCGCGTGGGATACCCAGCTGCGTGTCGGCGACATGGAGGGCAAGTCGTTCGCCACACGCCTCGGCTTCGACCTCGCGTGGTCCTTTGGCAAAAAGACCGTCTACACCCCGCGCCTCAGCCTCGCGTGGCGGCACGAGTTCGAGGACTCCGCCCGCGACATCTCCGCCTCCATCGGCGGCAGCCCCTTCACCGTCCGCGCGCAAAAACCCGAGACCGACGGCTTCATCGCCGCCCTCGGTTTCGACGCCGCGCTGACCGCCCGTCTCACAGCCTATCTCGGTCTCGCCTACGAACGCTCCACCGCCCTGAAAAGCGCCTTGGACGCCAACGCCGGCCTCATGTGGAAATTCTAGGAATCCTCCAATTTATTGAATTTCATAGAACCATTAAACTCACCACAAAGACACGAAGGGCACAAAGGAGCAGGAATCGATTATTATAATCCAAGCCTTTGTGCCCTTTGTGGTGGAAAACAAAACCACATGGACACCACCCGCCACTCCCGCTGGCGCGACCAACTCGCCGCCGTCGCCAGCCAGCCGCTCGAATACTGCCCTGGGTTTCCCGAAATCGCCGCGCGCTGGGAAGACTGGTGGCACTTTCGCGCCGCCCGCCCGCTCATGATGGCGTCAACGTCCTCTCGCACCGACATCTACTGGGGGCGCGGTTTCAAGTTCATAGAGAGGCCGCAACAATGGCTGGACGCCCTCCGCACCCAGGTCGCAAACACGCGCTGGATTGGCGAATTGCTCCCCCGCGTGCGCGTGGACATAGGCCCCGAGGCCCCCGCCGCGTTTCTCGGCACGCCGCTCCACCTCTCCGAGTCGGAGCAAACCGCCTGGAACACACCGAACCTCTCAAGCTGGGACCCGCCGCCCGTTTTCCGCTTCGATCCGGAAAACAAATGGTTCCGCCTCGTCCTCTCCCTGCTCGCGCTCACCGCCGATGACGCGCGCGGGCGCTACCTCGTCTGCCTCCCCGACATGGGCGGCGCGGTGGACGTCCTCGCCAACATGCGCGACCCCTCGCTCCTCTGCATGGACATCATGGACGACGCCCGCGAGGCCGTGAAAACCGCCGCCCTGCAAATCGCCGACGCCTGGGCTCCCATGTATGAACAAGTCATCGACACCATCCTCAGCCGCGGCGCGGGTTATATAAACCAGATGAGCCCCTGGTCGGGCGAGGACTACGTGGTGCCCACATGCGATTTCAACGCGCTGATAGGTCCCGACGATTTCGAGGAAATCTGCCTGCCCTCGCTCCGCCGCCAGGCCTCGAACGCCGCGCGCATCTGCTTCCACCTCGACGGCCCGCAAGCCGCGCGTCATGCGGGGGCGCTTGGCCGGCAGGACTGGGTCCGAACCGTGCAATTCTCGCCCGGCGAGGGCACGCCCTCCGCCCTCGCGAAGCTCGACATGCTGCGCGGCTTGCAGGAGGCGGGCAAGCCGGTGCTGGTCATGGCCCCGTTGCGTGAGGCCGCGGAGCTCGCCCGCAAGCTCGATCCGCGCGGCCTCGCCATCTGGGTGCAAGGCAACCTCTCCCCCGCCGACGCCGCCGAGTTTGAGGACATTATAAAACATCTTCCGGATTCCCATGCTTGAATAAAACCCGCTCCGGAAACTCCCCGCGCACCACCATGAATATAAAAACAACGCTTCTCTGCGCCCTCTTCGCGCTCGCCCCCTTCGCCCGCGCCACGCTTTATTATCATATTGATGGCGAGTCCGGCGGCGTCATCACCACCGGCTCCGCCAAATACACTGCGACCGGAACCGTTGCCGCCTCCGGTTATACGCAAGGCGACTACTGGCTCCCGACCTTCACGCTCACTCAGACAAACGGCGTCAACTGCGTGGAGCAAAACACGCTCAATAAATTCGGCTTCGTGGTGAACCCCGACGGCGATTATGATGCGCCCGTGATCGCGAGCGGAACCGGCGCGATCGCCCCGTTCAAAGGCGGCGGTTATTTGCAGTTCGGCTATCCGGCATTCCAGCATCCCAACGGTTCCGGACGCTCCTCGCCCCCGGGCAACAAAAACGCGCAAAACCAGAGCATGGACGCCGCCGACAAGGTCATGATCGCCTTTGCGCCACACTACAACGGCTTCGGCAACCAGCACGACTGGAACCCCGCCGCCGTCCAGCGGCGCGACATCGGCCGCTACGTCGGCTTCGCCTTGTATATACCGGCGGTGGACACCATGCCGGTGGAAAACTCGCGCTGGACGATTTTATACCAGGCGTTTCAACTCGGCACCGGCGGACGCCCGCCCTTCGCCATCACCATCACCAGGGCCAGAACCGGACAATCCGCGCCGCAGGGCGCAAACACGGTGGAAATATCATTCGGATTCCGCGACAGCGACGACGCGAACAGCCCCCAGCAAACGGCGAGCGACGACCTGCAATCCACCACCTACTTCCGCACGGTGACGCTCAAGCGCGGCGTGTGGTATTCGTTTGTCATATGGCAAAAACCCAGCTCCGACCCGAATATTGGCAGGGCAAGGGCATGGCTGGCGGAAGGCGGCCTGCCGTCGTTCTCCAGTCCGAAACTCAATGATTACCTCGTGCTCGATTTCGCGGGAAAATGGGGTTATCCCAATCCCCAGACACCCGGCGGCGCGACGAACCCGGACCGCGATTTGTTCTCCGGCCAGTTGGGGCTTTACAGCAACGACATCGCCTCCAAGCCGGCCCGCGTGCTGTTCGACGAGATAAAATTCGCCGACACCTACGACGAGGCCAACCCCATCGCCGTGCCCGCCTCGCGAAAGCCGGTTGCCAGTGCTTTCAATGGCGGCGAATCCTCGCCAAACCTCGTGGTCGCCGGACAGACCGTACAGATCACCGGCTCGAATTTCGCCGCGCCCGCCGAGGTGTGGTTCGACGCCACGCCTGCCGCCTCCGTCACGATCAACTCCGCGTCGAGCATCACGGCGGTCGTTCCCGCCGGAGCCGCCTTTACCGGGCAGCTTTCCGTCCATTGCTCCGGCTGGGCGGCGGCCGCCCCGCAAGCCTACCGCTTTGCCAGTGCGCCCGAGGAATTGTTATTGCTAAACGACACCCAGACCGTCGCCGCCGGCCACTCCCTCAGCCTTGCCGCCGCCGCCATCATCAGCGATCTCCCCATCAACGAATTCACCTGGCAATATTCCACCGACAACGGCCAGACCTGGCTCAACGCTGTCGGCAGTAATTACACAACCTCCGGCAGCGGCGCCATTCTCCATATAAACAACACCGACACCGCCCTGAACAATTACCGCTACCGCTATCTCGCCGCCAGCGCCGCCGGCATCGCTTATAGCAACAGCCTCAAACTCGCCGTCTCCACCCCGCCCTTCCAACAACCCGTCGCCCTTGCGTTCGACACCGCCGGCGCCCTCCACGTCGCCGACGCCAGCGCACGGCTCGTGTTATCCGCTACCAGTGGGCACGGCACGCTCGGCCCCATCAACGGCACCCTCACCCTTGCCGGCGCCACCTCTCTCGTCAGCGCCGAGCGCGAGGTCGCCCTCAGCGGCTCCGGTGTCCTTCGCCTCGCCGGCCTCGCCGCCGATGCCTTGTATAAACTCACCCTTGCTGCCGGCGGCACTGCCGCCGCCGCCGCGCCCGAAACCGCCGCGCAGGCCACCGCTCCTCTCGCCGCCAACCCCGCCCTCACCGTCGCCGCGCTCCTCTCCGGGACCGTCGGAATCACCGCCACCGACACTGGCAATAACTTTTATTATACCAACCCCGACGACCATACCATCCGTATTCGCGCCGCCGGCGGCGAAACCCTTGTCCTCGCCGGCACCCCCGGCGTCGCCGGCCTCAGCGACGGCACCGGCACCAACAACACCCTTTTCGACACCCCCTTCGCCATCATCCTGGCGCCCGACGGCTCCGCCCTTTACGTCGCCGACACCGGCAACGCCCTCATCCGCAAAATCACCTTTCCCACCGCAAGCTTCGCCGACGCCCGGGTGAGCACCCTCCACGTCACCGCCACCAGCGCCGACATAACCCCGCCGCCCCCGCCCGCCGATAGTAATAACAACAGCGGTGGTGGCGGCGGCGCGCCAGGCTTGTACTTCCTCGCCGCGCTGGCCGTGCTCGCCACCCTGCGCCGGTTTAGGTAATTATCCTGTATTATAGTGCTTTCATTTAACAGTGGCGCGGCAGCGCCGGTAGGGCGAAGCCTCCGGCCGAGCCGCGGCTCGGCGGGGACGCCTCGCCCTACCATTTGGGCCAAGGTTGAAAGGAAATACTATATGTCAAATTGCTGGTTTGTCTTAAACAGGATCTCCCAGAACTTACATGATTGAATATTGAAATTCCAATATTATTAATCCTGCCTAATTTATTGACTGGTTTTTATTGAACAGAAGAAAACAAAGGATGCGTTCCATATTATAGTCCTCTTGGTTCCCTTCATTTTCTTCTGTTCAAAACAATGGTTCCCCTTTTCTGTCCGCCAACGGCATGAGCCGTGAGCAGGACAGGCCCTAGTCGCCCTGGTGGATGGGAGGCAGGGTGGCGCCGTCAACCCATATCCCCTCGGTGAGCACTGTCTTCGGCGCCGCAGGCAGGCCGTAGTTGCTCGTAATCAGATCCTGCGTGACGAGGTCGATTCCCGCGGCCCCCACGAGATCGGGGCGCTGATCCACTCCGGCGACATCGCCATGCACATCGGAACGGTCGAGAAGAGCCAGTGCGATGTCACCGGGAACCTTTATTCCCGCGGATTTAATCCGCTCCACCCACGAGGGCCTGAGCACCAGGAGCGCGTCCGGTTTATATTTCGAAAGCCATCTTTTCAGCTCGGTATTGGAAATGGAATCCCGGTAGAGTATGGGAACGCGCGACGCCGGCGCCAGCGTGGCTTGATAGGCGAGAAAACCCGCCATCAGCAAATGCTCCGTCTTTTCATCATCCTCGTCGTTCAACAGGAGCCCGAGCTTCTTGTATCCATAGTGGCGCGCCTTCCTGATCGCCATCGTGATGGTGTGAAATTGGTGGTTCACACTCCGGTTCAACATCGGCGTCTGGAGTGTGTATCCCAGGGTCGCCGTGCAAATATGCTGCCAGGGAAGCGTTATGGAATAATTCGCCTTCGGACCGGGCGACAGGAGCACTCCGGATATGTTTCTGGCATATAATATCTTTCCCATTCGCGCGTCCGTCAGCGCCCCTTCGCCATAATGAAAATAGACAAGATCATAGCCGAGATCCCCGGCGCGTTTTTTCGCGCCTTCGAAATAGCGCCGGGCCGCGGGAAGGATATCCATCGTCGCCGTCGGAAACGGTGTGACATAGGCAAGCGAGCACCAACGCCGGGAGGCGCTCCTGCTCCTCAAATCGACCATCAGGGCGGATATAAGCGGGTTCGGGCGGTAGCCTATCTTTTCCGCGCATGCGACAATCTTTTCCCGCGTCGATTTTGGAATGCTGGGGTGCGAGCGGAGCGCAAGCGACACCGTGGCCCGGGTCACGCCGATGATGTTCGCGATTTGTTGTAATGTTGGCCGGGGCATGAAGAGCGCGCAAAAAGCGCGGTTTCAACAAATGCATCCCGACCCGGATGGGCAAGCCGACTTTGGCATCGCCCGCCCGGTCATGGAAACAGTCCGCGGGCAATACCGGCGAATGCCCTCCGCCATGCGGCCCGGACCAATGCGCCACAGCGCAAACCCTCCGGCAAAACTCGGATGCGATCCGGGTGCGGTCCCCGTTTTGCGCAGGTGGGGCGGCGCATGTTAACCTCGACCTGCACTGCGTTTGCGGCTTTGTTGTCCGATCTTCATTTTCCACGCGAAATTTCCGTCAACACCATGAGCAACGAACCCAGCAGCCGCGATCCCATCGCGCTTTTCAACGACTGGATGGCCGACGCCGTCCGCTCCAAGGTCGGCGATCCCACCGCCATGTCCGTCGCCACGGTGGACGATGCGGGCCGTCCGGCCGTGCGCATCGTGTTGCTCAAGGCGGTCGATGCGCGCGGCTTTGTTTTTTACACCAATCTGGGCAGCCCGAAGGCAGCCCATCTGCGCGCCCGGCCGCGGGCCGCGCTTTGCTTCCACTGGCATGCCATCGAGCGCCAGGTGCGCATCGAGGGCGATGTCGAGCCGGTGACCGACGAGGAGGCCGATGCGTATTTTGCCACCCGGGCGCGCCTCAGCCAGCTCGGCGCGTGGGCCTCGAAGCAATCGCGGCCGATGGCGGGCTACTGGGAGCTGGAAAAAGCCGTGGCCGCGATGATGCTGAAATATCCGGTCGGCGCCGTGCCGCGCCCGCCGTTCTGGTCGGGCTTTCGCGTAAAGCCGGAATCAATCGAATTCTGGTGGCAGAAACCCTTTCGCCATCACCAGCGCTTCATCTTCCAACGCGGCGAAGACGGCGCGTGGCGCGAGCAATGGCTGTATCCGTGATCCGGTTTTCCAATCGTTCTCGTTTTCTTTTCTGAAATCCGAGACGTTTCGAGAACGAGTAATACCAATTCCCAATGAAAATCCCCCTTTTGGGTAGGGCGAGGCGTCCCCGCCGAGCCGCAGGTTGTCAACGGCTCGGCGGGGACGCCTCGCCCTACCTTGATAAGGGTAAAAATGGCTCGGAAATGGTATAAGAGAACGAGAACGATTTTTGAGGGATCACTCCCACCATACGATGCGGCCGCATTGGTCGCAGGTGACGAGTTTGTCGCCCTTGCGCACATCGGACTCCACCTCGCCGGAAATGCGCAGGTGGCAACCGCTGCAAATGCCGCCGCGAATCGGCGAGCAGGCCGGCCAGGTGCGCTCCGCCACGCGGTCATACACGCGCAACGCCGGGACATCCACCTCGGCGCGGGCGTCGGCGATCTGCTCCTTCACGCCGGCAAGCTCGGCGGAGAGGTTCGTCTCGCGCTCGCGCAGCGTGGCGATGCGCGTCTCGTGTCCGGAGATGTTGGCTTTCAGGGCGGCCTCGGCCTCGGCGAATTTTTTTTTCGCCTCGTCGATGGCAAACATGATTTCGAGTTCCTTTTCCTCGAGGCCGTCGATGGCGGCCTCGGTGGTGGCGATTTGCTGGCCGAGCGCCTGGTATTCGTCGTTTTTGCGGACGGCATTCTGCTGCGTCTTGTAGCGGGAAAGCTGCTCCCCGACGCTGCCGATCTCGGCTTCGAGGAGTTTGCGTTTTGTCTCCAGTTCCCTGAGCGTGCCGCGCGCCGCCTCGATGGCGTTTTTCTCGGCGGCGATCTTTTGCTCCACCGCGGCGATCTCGCCGGGGATGGTTGCGAGCTGGATCTCGAGGCCGCGCCGGTTGCCGTCGCGATCCTGAAGGATGAGAATTTTTTCGATGGCAGGGTGACGCATTCGCGGTGTGTTTTGACCGCACGGCGCGCGCGGCTCAACACTCATCTTTCGCCGGCGCGGCGCGCGCGGCCCAAAGCCATGCCCCTGCCGGAATCTTTCTTCTTTCCTCTTTATCGTTCTCTTTCGTCAGGGACAAACGGGGAGAAAGAGGAAAGAGAAAGAAGAAAGAGGAAAGAAAGACAGGAAGGCGGGGCGGGAATGCTCACGGCTTCGCCGGCAGCGGACCGTTGTCCAGATACACCGTCGGGTCGGGCAAGCCCGCCCCGATGAACGCCTCGCGCCGCTCGACGCACGTGCCGCAGCGCCCGCACTGC
Organism: Termitidicoccus mucosus; assembly: GCF_038725785.1. Classification (GTDB taxonomy): domain Bacteria; phylum Verrucomicrobiota; class Verrucomicrobiia; order Opitutales; family Opitutaceae; genus Termitidicoccus; species Termitidicoccus mucosus. The sequence goes on along the minus strand of NZ_CP109796.1, from coordinate 4,531,141 downwards.
ACCGCGCCACCCTTGTAGCACGACCAGGTGCGCGCAAAATCCACGCCCAGCCGCGCGCCCTCGGCGGCGATCCGGTCCTTTTTCATCGCGATGAACGGACGCAGCAGCCGCACCCCCGCGTAGGTGCCCAGCCGCATCGCATCGCCCATCGCCTGCATAAAATCTTCGCGGCAATCCGGATAAATCGCATGGTCGCCGCCGTGCGCCGCGATGACCAACCCCTCCGCGCCCGTGCTCTCGGCCAGTCCGGTGGCGACCGACAGCATGATGGCGTTGCGAAAGGGCACGACGGTTTGTTTCATGTTCTCCGCCTCGTAATGTCCCTCGGGAATCTCGCCGCCGGACGACAGCAGGGCCGACTCGAACAGCTCGTCCATGAACCGCAGCGGGATGACCACGTGCCGTGCGCCGATGAGCGCCGCCTGCTCCGCCGCCATGGGCAGCTCGCGGGCGTTGTGCTTCGCGCCGTAGTCGAAGCTCACCGCCGCCGCGACCTCGTGCTCGCGTCGCGCCCAATGCAGCGCCACGACCGAGTCCATCCCGCCGGAACAGAGAACAATCACTTTCATCCCGTCCGCGATATCCCGTCGCGCCAAAAGCGCAAAGAAAAGTTCCGCCCGCTACGGACGGCGTCTGCCCGGGGATTCATAAAATGCCATGCGCTGAGAAGTCCTCCGATTGGCAAAAGCGCCAATAATCAAGGACCTCCTCTCACGCGCCCTGCGATTCCCTCGCCAGCCTCATCACCGCGTCCACCGCCCGTATGTGCGCGGCGATGCGCTCCGCCAGAGGAAACGCCGACGGCGTCTCCAGCGTGAGCGCAAGCCGCGTGTGATGCTCGCGCAAATACAACTGCTCCGGCCAGCGATCGCGGATCTCAGGATTGTCCTCCGGCGGGAAAACTTGTCCATCCGACGCCGGATAGCCGTCGATTTGCGCCGCCCGGTCGATGGCGATGACCGCCTCCACATCGCGCACGATTTCCGGTCCGAAGCACCGCCCGGCATTGTCGCCCAGCTCGTAAAGATAAAACCCGCGCGATTCCCAATCCTCGTGCAACGCCAGCGTGAGGTCGTAACGCCAGCCCTCCGCCCGCAACCAGGCCCGGTGCGCGCGCGTGCCGGGATCGGCCGCCGCCAGATAATCGCGGTTCAGGTCGATGCCCTCCCGCGACTCGCGGGTGCCCGCCGCCATGCCGGACGGGTTGAGCAGCGGCAGCACATGCCACGCGATCGCGCCGTCAAACCAGCGCCGTTCCATCAGCGCGCCGAGCGCCAGCGTCCCCGCAGGCTCGTCGCCGTGGATGCCCGCCGAAAGATAAATATGCATCAACGGCTTCGCGGGCCGCCGTTCCGCCGCCAGCAACGGCGCGCCGCCCACCCGGCCGAATTCCGCGACGCGAAAACCCGCCGCGTCCGCGTCCCGCGCGAAACGCGCCAGCCATGCCTCCGGTTCGAGCACGTCACTCATGGCAGCGAATACAGATTGACCACCGTGTCGGGAATCGCCGCCACCGCCACGTCCGCGTGCGTTTCGACCTTCTTTTTGCGCGCAACCCGCCCCCGTCCGTCCCGGCGGCAGGCCGCCGGTCCTCCCACCTCGATTTGCGGGCGCAACTCGCGCAGCCGCGCCAGATCGCGCCGCAGCTCCTCGTCCTCCCGCGCGCAACGCCGCAGGCAATCCAGGTGTTCCGCGAGCGCGGGCGAAGGCGTGTCCGTGATCGCCTGCACCCGCCAGTTCGCCTCCTGCCGCGCCGAAACCAGCCCGCGCGCCTTCAGGTAAGCCAGGTGCTTCGTGACTTTCACCTGCGGCTCGCCCAGCGCCTCCTGCAAATGTCGGACGCACAACGGCCCGTCCATGAGCAGGTTGACGATGCGAAGCCGCGTCCGTTCGCAAAGACATTCGTAAATCCGGGACAATTGCACGGCCTTAATATTCTCATAAAAGAATATTCTTCAAGATAAATATTCCTGTTTCATCTGCAAAGCCCGGAAAACAGGAGATGCGAGAACTCGCGGAGGTTTTCCGGCAGGGCGCAGGGCGCGGGAAGGTTTTCCGTGGGGCGAAACCCGCTGGTCCCGGAAATACAAACACCCTTGCCCGCGCACGGCCCGGCTTTATCATTTGGAAAAACATGAAGATCAGCGCGGCAACCCCGGCGGATTTGCCGGCAATTCTCGAAATCCAGAAGGAAGCCTATCAGGCGGAAGCCAAAATCTATGACGATTATTCGATCCCGCCGCTAAAAGAGACGCTCGATGGCATCACGAGTGCATCGAAGCGGGGTGTCATTCTGAAAGCCGAGGTCGATGGCGCCCTTGTGGGTTCAGTCCGCGTCTCCCTGAATAATGATATTTGCGAGATTGGACGCCTCAGCGTGAGCCCGAAGCATCAAAGGCGTGGCATCGGGAGCGCGCTGCTGAAAGCCTGCGAATCCGTTTTCCCGTCATCCTGTTGTTACGAACTCTTCACCGGCTCAAAAAGCGCCGCAAACATCAGTCTATATGAGTCGCTCGGTTATCGCCGCACCGAGGCGCGTGCTTTGTCGCCTCAGGTTACTTTGATATACTTACGAAAAGAGAAAAATCCCTGACCGGGGCATCGGATAATGTCGTGGCCGGATTATTCCGGCTCGAAATGCACTTAGTTTTGCCGATGCAATGTCATATAGTATTTTCTCTCAACATTGGCCCAAATGGTAGGGCGAGGCGTCCCCGCCGAGCCGCGGCTCAGCCGGAGGCTTCGCCCTACCGGCGCTGCCGCGCCACTGTTAAATGAAAACACTATACCAATTACCAATAGAAATCCGACTTTGGATGGAGGGACGACCTCCAAGGCACGTTTTTGATAAAGCGTCCTTTCAATTCATAAAGGGTGTGACCCGAATGGCGCTTAGATAAGGGCTGTTGCCGTCAAAAAGCACGCTTGCGCAAGGAGGGGCGGCGTCCCGCCGCCCGACACGCGGAACGCGTGCCCATCGTGCCTCGATGAACCGCGCGCAAACGGGCGAGGCTTCCGCCTCGTCCGGCGGCGGGACGCCGCCGCTCCTTGCGCAAGCGCCTCTCTTATCTAAGCGCCATTCGGGTGTGACCCATTGGGTTACATTGCATCGGTTGCAGGTCTGCCCAAAGTGCGCCAGCGAGGGCGGAGCGGAGCGGCGTCCGGTGGCAGGGCGCGCGATTCGGCCTGTCACTCCACGAAACGCGCACGCTCCGCCTCGGCGGCGAGCGGCGGGCGCACGCGCGGCAGCGGGGTGCTGGTGAGCGGATAACGGAACGCGCGGCCTTCGTAGTTGCGGAACACCACCTCGTCGTCGGTGATGCGCTCGACGTAGTCCGGGTTTATCGGCACCTTGCCGCCGCCGCCGGGGGCGTCGATCACGTATTGCGGGACGGCGTAGCCGGTCGTGTGGCCGCGCAGCGCGCGGATGATCTCGATGCCCTTGCGCACATCGACTTTGAAGTGCGAGCCGCCGGTGATGAGATCCATTTGGTAAAGATAATACGGGCGCACCCGCATGCGCAGCAGGCGTTGCACGAGCGCCTTCATCACGTCGGCATCGTCGTTGACGCCGCGCAGCAGCACGGACTGGTTGCCCAGCGGCACGCCGGCGAAACTCAGCCGCTCGCACGCCGCTCGCAGCTCCGCCGTGCACTCGCGCGGGTGATTCACGTGGATGCTCATCCAGATGGGGCCGTATTTCTTGAAAATCTCGCACAGCTCAGGCGTGATGCGCTGCGGCAGAAACACCGGGATGCGCGAGCCGATGCGGATGAACTCCACGTGCTTGATCGCGCGCAGGCGGCTCAGGACGTGCTCGATTTTTTTGTCGCCGAGGAGGAGCGGGTCGCCGCCCGAAAGCAGCACGTCGCGCACCTCGGGATGCGACTCGATGTAGCGCAGGCCCTGCTCGAATTCCGGGTGGAAATTGTAGTCCTGCGCGTTGCTGACCAGGCGGCTGCGCGTGCAGTAGCGGCAATACGACGCGCAGCGGTCGGTCACCAGGAACAGCACGCGGTCCGGGTAGCGGTGCACGAGGCCCGGCACCGGCGAGTGATCGTCCTCGCCGAGCGAGTCGAGCATTTCCTCGGCGCTCGTGATCGATTCGCCCTCGCGCGGAATGACTTGCAGGCGGATGGGGCAGTTCGGGTCGTCGCGGTTGATGAGGTTGAAAAAATAAGGCGTGATCGCGAGCGAGAGCTTGTGCCCGGCAAACGCGATGCCGCGCCGTTCCTCGGTGGTGAGCACCATGTAGCGCTCGAGCTGGTCGAGCGTGGTGATGCGGTTTTTCAGCTGCCAGCCCCAGTTTTGCCAGTCCGACTCCGGGACGTGCTCCCAAAGCCCCTGCCCCTCAAACCAAGCCGCTCGGTCTTCTGTGTATGCCATTGTTTGATTGAAGCTTGAAAGTTAGGCTCCTAACTATTCGTGTCAATGCAGGTTGTATTTTTTTCATAAGAGGCCGCTTATCAATATGAAACCAATGGGTAGGTTTCGAAAAGCCGCGCGCCTGCTTGCGCCGGCACGCCGACCGGGCTAGCTTTCATGCCGCCATGAAACGCGCACACTTCGTATTTTTCCCCGCCGCCTTCGCCGCTGTTCTTCTCACCATGACCGCCAATCTGCACGCCGCCGAACCGCTCAAACCGGGCGACCCCGCCCCCGCCGTCTCCGCCACGACCGACGCCGGCGCGACGCTCGACCTCGCCGACGTGTATTCGAAGAATAAATACACGCTGGTGTATTTCTACCCGAAGGCGTTCACCCCCGGCTGCACGGCGCAGGGCTGCTCGCTGCGCGACGCCTACGACGTGCTCGCGGAAAAAGGCGTGGCCATCATCGGCGTGAGCACCGACAGTGTCGAGGCGCAGAAGAAGTTCAAGGACGACAACCATTTCCAGTTCACGCTGCTGGCGGACACCGACAAGAAGGTGAAAACCGCCTTTGGCGTTCCCGGCGAGGCGCGCGCCGCGCGCCAGGCGTATCTCATCAAGGGCGGCAAAATCATTTACGCCGACCACAAGGGCTCCACCTCAAAACAAGCCGACGACATCCTGGCCGCCCTCGCCGTCGACCAATAAAGCCGTGCTTCGCAAAACATCCAAGGCATGGCACAACACATTGTTTGGAAATATATTGCGCATGGACATCCGCTCCACGAGGCCACGCCGCGCTTGACCCCGACGGGTTGCTGATGAGGCTTTCCGGCGTGGATTTCGAACCCTTCGTGTTAACCCTTTACGCGATCACCCTCGGCGGGATGATCTATTTCGCGCTGCACCGGCTGAAGCTGTTGTGGATGTATTTGCGCCATGCGCGCATGCCCGCCCGCCCGGCGCCGTGGCAGGGAGCGCCGGCCAGAGTGTGCGTGCAATGCCCGCTTTACAACGAGCCGCTCGTCGTGGAACGCCTACTGGAGGCGGTGGCGCGGCTGCGCTGGGAGGAAGGGCGGCTCGAAATCCAGATCCTCGACGATTCGACCGACGAGACTTCGCGCATCATCGCGGACTGGCTGGCGGCGCACCCGCGCGAGGCCGCGCGGATGAGGCACGTGCGGCGCACGAACCGCGCGGGCTACAAGGCCGGCGCGCTCGCCCAGGGCATGACGCTCACCTCCGCGGATTTCCTGGCGATTTTCGACGCGGATTTCCGCCCGGCGCCGGATTTTCTGGAGACGACCATCCCGTATTTCTCCGACCCGAAGGTCGGCGCGGTGCAGGCGCGCTGGGAGTTCAGCAACCGGCGCGCGAGCCTGCTCACGCGGTTTCAGGCCATTTTCCTCGACGCGCATTTCGTGGTGGAGCAGGCGGCGCGCTTCGGGAGCGGGCTGTTCTTCAATTTCAACGGCACAGCGGGCGTGTGGCGGCGCGCGGCGCTGGAGGACGCGGGCGGCTGGTCGGCCGACACGGTCACCGAGGACCTCGACATGAGCTACCGCGCGCAGCGCCGCGGCTGGAAATTCGTTTACCTGCGCGATTACGTGGTCGAGTCCGAACTGCCGGAAAAGATGTCGGCCTTCAAGACCCAGCAATACCGCTGGACCAAGGGCGGCATGCAGGTGGCGCGCAAGCAGCTCCGCGCCGTGCTCGCCGGCAACCTGCCGGGCCGCGTGAAGATCGAGGCGTTCTTGCACCTGACCACCGGGCTGGTTTACCCGCTGCTGCTCACGTTTTCGTTTTTGTTCGTGCCGTATCTCTACTGCGTCGCGGACGAGCAGTTGCGCGGCGTGTGGCTGGTCATCAATCCGTTGAGCGTGGTGCTCGCGACCGGCACGACGGTGGTGCTCTATGTCACGAGCCAGTATTTCCGGGAGCGCCAATGGCGCGAAGGCCTGCTGTGGCTGGTGGCGGCGCCCGTGTTGCTGGCGTTCGGGCTGGCGATGTGCGTGACCGGCTGCGTGGCGGTGATCGAAGGGCTGGTGAGCATGGGCGGCGAGTTCGTGCGCACGCCAAAAGGCGGCCGCGCGGCGCACGTGGGCGGCATCATGCGCCGCGGACGCTCGCGCTGGCTGTTCCGCATGGTGAGCGTGGTGGAGATCGTGATCGGCCTGGGGATGCTGACCGGCGCGGTTTATTTCGCGCAGCTCGGCGCGACCCAGGTGGCGATCATGCTCGGCATCAAGACGCTCGGCTTTCTCGGCCTCGCCGCCACCTCCGCGCCGGACGTCTGGCCGCTGCGCGGGACGTGAACCCTTGTTTGGCACTTGGGATTTTAAAAATTGAGTTCGCCCCGCGCCCGCGATTCCGGTGTGCTTGCGCTCCGTGTCACCTTCCGAGTTTTTCAAATCGCAAATCCGCACGGTGCGCGGCTGGCCCAAGGCCGGCGTGAACTTCCGCGACGTCACCACGCTCTTCCACAACCCGCAGGCCTTCCGCATGGCCATCGACGTCTTTGCCTCGGACTGCGAGCGCCGGCCCGTTGACATCATCGCCGCCGTCGATGCGCGCGGTTTCGCGCTCGGCGGCGCGCTCGCCTACCACCTCGGCAAGCCCTTCGTGCTCGTCCGCAAGAAAGGCAAGCTCCCCTACAAGACCATCTCCGAAAGCTACCAGCTCGAATACGGCACCGCCGCCGTCGAGATTCACATGGACGCCTGCAAACCCGACGACCGCGTCCTCATCGTGGACGACCTCATCGCCACCGGCGGCACGCTTCTCGCCGCCGCGAAGCTCTTCCGCGAACTCCAGGGCAACGTCATCGGCGTCGCCGCGCTCATCGACCTCGTCGAGCTGGGCGGCTCGCAAAAACTCCGCGCCGCCGGGCTGAATGTCCACGCCCTCTGCGAGTTCGCCGAGGACGAATGAGCGAAAACGAACCATTATTTTGAACAGAAGGCAACGAAGGGAACGAAGAAGACCATGATCATAAAATGTATTCTTCGCTCCCTTCGTTGCCTTCTGTTCAATAAAAACGAACCATTAAATCAGTCGCGGGGACACGGAGATTTGAAAGGGCTTTTTTAATAAAACCTCCCTCCGAACTCCGTGTTCTCCGTGCCTCCGTGGTTAATAAAAAACGCATGATAAAACCCGCGCTCACCATCTGGTGCAACGGCCGCTTCGCCGACGCCGCCACGCGCCTCCTCGTCGAGGGCGCGCGCCGCCATCGCCTCGTCTGGAGCACCGTGCCCACCGCTAACATCCTCGAGGAAGGCCGGCCCGACCCCGCGTTTGAGGCCGCCGACATCGCGCTCGGCCAGCCCAACGCCGCCCAATGCGCATCCAGCACAAAACTGCGCTGGATGGAGGTCACCACGGCGGGCTACACGCGCTACGACCGCCCGGAGTTTTTCGACGCGCTCCGCGCGCGCGGCTGCGTATTCACCAACGCCTCCGATGTCTTCGCCGAGCCCTGCGCCCAGCACGCGCTCTCCATGATGCTCGCCTTCGGACGCCAGCTTCTCCCCGCGCACCGCGACCAGCTCGCCGACCGGTCCTGGCATTTCACGGAACGCCGCCGCGACTCGCGCCTCCTCAACGGCGAGACCGTGCTCATGCTCGGGTTCGGCGCCATCGGGCGGCGGCTGGCCGCGCTCCTCGCGCCTTTCGGCATGAAACTTTTCGCCGTGCGCCGCCGCCTCCACAGCGAGCGCGGCGTGCACATCATCCCCGAGGAAAAAGTCAGCTCCGCCCTCGCCGCCGCCGACCACATCGTCAATATTCTGCCGGAAAACGACGGCACGCGAAACTACGTCAACGCCCGCCGCCTCGGCTGGTGCAAGCCCGGCGCGAAATTCTACAACATCGGCCGCGGCACGACCGTTGACCAGGACGCCCTGGCCGAGCAACTCCGCGCCGGACGCCTCGGCGCCGCCTACCTCGACGTGACCGACCCCGAGCCGCTGCCGCCCTCGCATCCGCTCTGGACGACTCCGAACTGTTACATCACCCCGCACACCGCCGGCGGCCGCATCGACCAGGACGACGCGCTCGTCCGCCATTTTCTGCAAAACCTCGCCGCCTTCGAAAGCGGCGGCGACATGACGGACCGGGTGGTGTGAGGCGTCCCGCGGCGCAAAAGGAGCGCACGCTACGCGGGGCGCTACGCGTTTTCCCGCGCGAGACGCGCGAGCTGGCCGACCAGCGAGCGGTGGTGCACCGGCTTGTTCATCAACATGCGGAACGCGGGGCGCAGCGCCTGCCAGGCTTCCCGTGTCGCACTCAGGCATACCAGGCCCAGCATGCGCGCCGCGTTTGCCTCCGCCCCGGCGGGCAGGCGAATCCATTCATCGCATTTTCCCGTGTCGCAATCCACCACGGCGAGATCCCAGCCGGGCTCGGCGAGCCGCCCGGGCCCGGCGGGAAACGCCTCCGCGCCGCACGCCGCGATTTCGCGCACAAGCTCGCGGCGCACGCCGTCGGATTGCGACACCACGGCGACGCGCAATCCCGTGAGCTTCGTGGACGGGGCGGACGAGGCCGCGTCGCCGATGGTGTCGGACACCAGCCGGCATTGAATCGAGAAATGAAACACCGAGCCCTTGCCGGATTCGCTCTCGACGCCGATGTCGCCGCCCATCAGGTGCACGAGGTTGCGCGAGATCGCCAGCCCGAGCCCCGACCCCTCGAAGCGGCGGGCCGCGGATGAATCCACCTGCGTGAACGGATCGAACAGCGTCTCCTGCTTTTCCGCGGCGATGCCGATCCCCGTGTCGCGCACCGAGAAGAGCATCGTGATCATGTTGTCGTTGGCGAAGGCGCCCGCGCCGTCGGGCATGAAGGGCGCCGCCGAGCGGGTGCGGCCCGAGGCGAACACGCTGGCGCGCAATTCGACCTCGCCATCGGAGGTGAACTTGACCGCGTTGCCGGAAAGGTTGATCAGCACCTGCCTCAGCCGGTCCGCGTCGGCCATGACTTCCTGCGGCACCTCGGGGCTGATCTCGTGCAGGAGCTGCACGCGCTTGCCCGCGGCTTTTTCCGCCATGATGTCGAGCACTTCCTCGATGAGGGCGCGCGGATCGCAGGGGCCGTATTCCACCTGCATCGTGCCGGACTCCACACGGGACAGGTCGAGGATGTCGCTGGTCAGGCGCACGAGCGCCTCGCCGCTGTTGCGGATGGTTTCGACATAGCCGGTCTGCTCCGGCGTGAGGTCGGTGTCGAGGAGCAGGTTGGAAAATCCCACGATGCCGTTGAGCGGCGTGCGCACCTCGTGGCTCATCATGGCGAGAAACACGCTCTTGGCGTGGTCCGCCTCCTCGGCGCGCTCTTTCGCGCGGCGCAGTATCTCATCCTGTTTTTTCCGCTCGGTGATGTCGGTGATGATGAGGATGCAGCCGGAAACCTCGCCCCGTCCGTCCCGCCCGCGCACGGGCGTCGCGGCGATGCGCACCGGGTAGGTCTCGCCGTTTTTGCGGCGGAACAGCCGCTCGGATTCCCAGGGGACGCCGTCTCGCACGCGCTCGCCGAGCGCGGCCAGCTCCTCGCGCGCCAGTTCCTCTCCTTGCAGGACGTGCCATTGCAATGTCCTCAACTCCTCGCGGGTGTAGCCGGTCTGGCGGCACAGGCCGGCGTTGGTGTATTCGATGCGCCCGTCGAGGCCGGCGATCAGGACGGCGTTTTCGCTTTGCTCGACGGCCTCGCTGAGCTTCTGGATCACGCGTTTGCGGCCGACGCTGCGCCGGGCGACGGCATATGCGGCGAGCGGCAGGCCGAGCAGTATCCATGCGTCGAATACGCGGCGAATGCCGTCCCGGAAGGCTTCCGGGTCCCATCGGCGCGAGTCCAGGTCGTAGGCAACGATCGTCACCGGGCTCCCGGGGGGCGCGTCATCGGAGCGCGGGATGGCGGTGTATCCCGTCTTTTGATGCCTGTTGCCCGGATCGGTCTCGAGATGCACCGTGCCGGCGGCGCCTTGGAGCAGGGAAAGCAGGGTCCCGCGGCTGATGGCGCCGGTGTGGATCGCGCCGGGCCGGGGGTCGTCCGGCGCGCCGGGGGCGGGCGAACTGACGAGGTTGACGACGGTTCCCGCCCGGGGATCGCAGCGCAGGAGCCGCATCGCGCCGACGGCGGGATGATCGGCGCGCACGCGGGCCAGCCGGGTTTTGATTTCCTGATACGCGCCGGACTGCGCATCCGAGGGCGTGCCGGCCAGCCGCGCCAGTTCCTCTTCCGGAAGGGAGAGCGCGAGCATCTTCACGCCGGCCTGCAAGGCGAGCAGGCGGAAGGCTTTTTTTTGCGCATAAGCGTGCAGGCCCGCGATGACGCCTGCCGCGACGACGAGCACGGCGGCGAGGGCGATCTTGCGGTTGGTGAGTGTGAAGGACATGGCGGTTCTTCCCGTGGCTGATGCGCGTCTAGGCCGCCCGGGGCGCGGCGTTCCTTTCGTCGCGGCCCGCCATGCGGGCGAGTTGCTTGGCCAGCGCCCCGTGGTGCACCGGCCTGGCCAGCAGAAACTGGAATTGCCCGCGACGCAACTGTCGTTCCGCCGTGCCCGCGCTCACGTTCAACAACCCCAGGATGCGCGCCGGCCGGGGCCCGAGGAGGGCCGTGATCCCGCCCCATGCCGGCCCGTCGTCCGCGACCGCGCAATCCACGATCGCCATGTCCCAGTCTTTTTCTGCCGCCGCCAGCGCGCCGGGCGCGAGCACGGATACGATGGCATCCCGCGCTTTCAATTCGCGGGTGAGCTCGCGCGTCATGCCGGCGGAAGTCGTGGCGACGGCCACGCGCAGCCGGGCCAGGCTGCCGTCCGGCGGAGGCGGCGCGGCGTTCGCGGGCAGCGCGCATACGACGGAAAAATAAAAGACCGACCCGCTCCCCGGCTCGCTTTCGACGCACACGTCGCCGCCGAGCAGGTGCACGAGGTGGCGGGAAATCGCCAGCCCGAGCCCGGCGCCGCCATAGCGGCGCGAATTCGTCGAGTCCACCTGCGAAAAGGGCTGGAAGAGCTTTTCCTGGCTGACCGTCGAGATGCCGATGCCGGTGTCGCGCACCGAGAAGAGCAGCGTCATCATCACCCTGCCGTCCTGCTTTCCGGCCACGATGGCCGGCTGGTCGGAGGCGAGCACCTTCAGGCGCATCTCCACCTCGCCCGACGCGGTGAACTTGATCGCGTTGCTGGCGAAATTCAGCAGCACCTGCCGCAGGCGCGTGCTGTCGATCAGCACCGTTTCCGGCACCTCGGCCGCGACTTCGTGCAGCAGGTCGAGCGCGCGCCCTTCCGTTTGCGCGGCGACTTGGTCCAGGGTCTCCTCGATCAGCAGGCGCGGGTCGGCCGGCGCCGGCTCCAGTTGCATCTTTCCCGATTCGATGCGGGACAGCGCAAGGATGTCGCTGGTCAGCCGCACCAGCGTCTCGCCGCTTTTGCGGATGGTTTCGACATAGCCTTCCTGCTCCGGCGTCAGCTCCGTGTCCCGCAGCAGGCTGGAAAACCCCACGATGCCGTTGAGCGGCGTGCGCACCTCGTGGCTCATGGTGGCGAGAAACACGCTCTTCGCGCGCTCCGCCTCCTCGGCCTTTTCCTTCGCGCGCTGCAACATCAGCTCCTGTTTCCTGCGCTCGGTGATGTCGGTGATGACGAGGATGGTGGCCAGCACCTCGCCGGACGCCTCGCGCACGGGCGTCACCGTGGCGCGCACCGGGTAGGTCTCGCCGCTCTTGCGGCGGAATTCCCACTCGGCCTCCCAAGGCGTGCCCGCCTGCACCAGCGCGTCGCGCCGGGCAAACTCCTCCGGCGACGGCTCCATCGTGCGGAGCGAGCGCCACTTTATGGGCATCAACTCCTCGCGCGTATAGCCGACCTGTTTGCAAAAGCTCGGGTTCACATACTCGATGCCGCCGTCGTGCTTCGCAATCAGGATGGGGGTGTCGCTCTGCTCGATGGCCTCGCTGAGCTTCTGGATCAGCATTTCCTGCCGGTTGTGGCGTTTGCCGAGCAGAAACGCCGCGAAGGGCAGCCCCAGCAGCAGCCACACCGTCAGCACCCGCTCCGCGACCGCCCCGCCGATCGCCCGCGCCCAATAGCCGGCATCGACGTCGTAACGCAGCACATCGACGGCGGGGCCGTCCCGGGCGGCGCGTCCGCCGCCGCCGATGGCGTAACCCGAAATCCAGTATTTACCCTCCCAGTCGCGGTGCAGCAGATTCACGGCCGTCGTCGCGCCGTCAGCCAGCTCCCGCGCCGCCCGCGCGTCCGCCGTGCCGTCGCGCGAATCGCCCGGCCCCGGGATCGCGTCCGCCTCTTCCGCCGCGCCCGCCGCGGCCAGGCAGATCACATGGCCGGTGGCGGGGTCCAGCCGCAGCAGGCTCAGGAAACCCACGGCCGGGCGCGCCTCGCGCACGGTGGCCAGCCGGGTGGAGATTTGTCGAAACAGCTCCGTTTCCATGTCGGCGCGCCGCCCGGCCAGCCCGGAGGTTTCCTCGGCGGGAAAGGAAAGCGCGTAGTGGAGCAGGTCGCGCTCGAGTTCCGCGCGCTGGTCCGCAACCATGCGGGACCATTCGAAGCCGCCCGCGACCAGGCTCACGAGAAGGATCAACACGAACATCGCGGTTTTGTGCTTCTTGGTCATGCCGATGCGAAGGCTGGTTGACGGCGTTGCGCTAAGAACGCGGAGGGCCGGCGTTCCCATGTTCCGCGGACGGGACGGCGCTCCCGCGCCGGGAGGAATCGCTGCAAAAAGGCTTTAACATGCGCGCATGGGAGGTTCTGAATCTGCGGCGGTTGTAGCAGAAATCCCCCGGGCGGACACAAAAAAAACCGCCGTCGGACGGGCCGGCGGCGGTTTCGGAAACAAACAACGGGGCTCTTATTTCTCCAGATGCGCGGAGACCAGCTTCGTCATCTCGAACATGCTGACGGACTTCTTGCCGCCGAAGACGGGCTTCAGCTTGTCGTCGGCATTGATCTGGGTTTTGACCTTCTTGTCCTGAAGGCTGTTTTTCTTGATGTAGTCCCAGAGTTTCTTGGTAAGTTCCGTGCGGGGAAGGGGCTTCGCGCCGACGACAGCCGCGAGGACGGCGTCGGGTTGAACCGGTTTCATAAAAGCAGCGTTTGGTTTACGAGCGGATTTTTTAGCCATACGGGTTCTGGATGTAGCGCGGCCCCGTGCGAAAGCAATGATTATTTCTTGGCTAATTTTTAGCCCTTCCAGAGGTAAAAAAGACGACTTATGCGTTTCCGCCGCCCCTCATGAAGCGCCGGTGCAGCCGCGCGTATTCGCCATTCTGATACAGAAGGTCCGCGTGCGCGCCCCGTTCGACCACCCGGCCCGCGTCGAGCACGAGCACGAGGTCCGCCTCGCGGATGGTGCTGAGGCGGTGCGCCACGACGAAACTCGTGCGCCCGCGCAGCAGCACGGCGAGCGCGGACTGGAGGCGCGCCTCGGTCACCGCGTCGATCGCGCTCGTGGCCTCGTCGAGGATGATGATGCGCGGGTCGGCCAGCATCGCGCGCGCGAAGCACGCGAGCTGCCGCTGTCCCGAGGAGAGCCCGCCGCCGCGCTCGCCCACCGTGGCGAGCAGGCCGCCGGGCATCGCGTCAAACATGTCCGCGCAGCCCAGCCGCTCCACCGCATCGCGCACCTCGGCGTCGGTCGCGCCGGGCCGGCCGAGGCGGATGTTGTCGAGCACGGTACCGCTGAAGAGGAAGTTCTGCTGCTGCACCATGCCGAGCTGGTGGTGCAGCGAGGCGCTCGTGATCGTCCGGATCTCCCGCCCGTCAACCAGCACCTCGCCGCCGGTGGGCAGGTAGAATTTCGCGACGAGGTTGATGATGGAGCTCTTGCCGCTGCCCGTGTGCCCGACGAGCGCGATCATCCGCCCCGGTTTCGCGACAAACGACACATCGCGCAGCACAAGATGCGCGGGATCGTAGCCGAAGGAGACATGGCGGAACTCCACTTCCGCCCCGAACGGGGCGGAAGTGGAGAAGTGAGAAGTATCAAGTGGCAGGTGACAGGAAGAGGAAGCCGGCGGCGGGCGCGCGGCGGCGGGCGGCGGCGACTCGTATTCATCTTCTTGATACTTGCCACTTGTCACTTCCCCTCTTCGCGGCCGCGGATCCGGAAGATCCGCGGCCGCGGGGTCGTCCTCCCAGTCCGGTTTGGCGTCGAGCAGGCGGAAGACACGCTCGGCGCTGGCCATGGCGACGAGCGCCTGGTTGTACTGGTTGCCCAGCACCTGGAGCGGCGAGAAGAACTGCCCCGCGAAGAGAAAGAACTGGATGAGCACGCCCACGTCCACCTGGCCTTGCAGCACCTGCCAGCCGCCGAGCACGAGCAGGATCGAGACGAAGAACTGGCTGTTGAGCTCCAGCAGCGGCACGAGCACCGCCGAGGTGCGCGCGAGCGCGATGTTGTAGCGCGAGTGGTCGGCGAGCAGGTTGCGGAAAAGCCCGGCGTTGAGGTCCTGCCGCACGAAGCCCTGCGTCACGCGGATGCCGCCGACCGATTCGGCCAGCGTGGCGGTCACGCGGCTGAAGCTCTCCTGCGCGGCGCGCGAGTCGCGGCTGAGTTTTCCGCGGAAGTGATGGTTGATGAGCGCGAGCACGGGGGCCATGCAGAGCACCACGAGGAACAGCACCCAGTCCACCCACAGCATCACCGCCGCCGCGAAGAGCATCTGCCCGAGCTGCACGATGCCGACGAAAAACACGTCCTGCACCGCGGTGCGGATCGTCTCCACGTCGGACGTGACGCGGCTGATGATGCGACCGAATTTCACGCGGTTGAAAAACGCCATCGGCATGCGCTGCAAATGCGCGAACAGCTCCGAACGCAGCAAGCCCACGACGGACTCGCCCAGCTCGAGCGCGAAACGCTGCCGGAAGTGGAACATCCCGTCCGTCACGACCGCGAGCGCGAGGTAGGAAACCACGCCCCAGAGCACCCAGCGCGGCTCGTGGTTCGCGATCGGGCCGGCGATGATGCGGCTCGCCAGCCAGACCAGCGCGGGCAGTTGCGCCGAGCGCAGCAGCGTGAGCGCGATGAGGGCGTTGCGCTTCGCGGCGAAGCGCCCCATGTAGCCGAAAAGCCGCCGGATCAGGCCCCACTCCAGCGGCTTGATGACCGGGTCGTCGTCCTCCGGCTCCCGCTCGCGATGCACCAGCGCGAGCGGACGCCGCGGCGGCACCGGCGTCGTGCCCGGCCCGAAGGGTTTTGGATTGGGCGCCTGGTCAGGATTCATGGTTCGTCCGCCGCGCGATGCGCGCCTCCGTTTCCGTTTTCATTTGCGCCCGCGCCATTCGCCCGGGCGACGATGCCGCGCAGTTCGCCGCCGTCCACCAGTTGCAGCTCGGCGACGCGCAGATACGGGCCGGGCACGCGCACAAGCTCCTCGTGGCGCCCGCGCTGCACGATGCGGCCGTTCTCCATCACGATGATGAAGTCCGCGCGCCGCAGCGTGCTCAACCGGTGCGCGACGATGAAGGTCGTGCGGTCGGCGATGGCGTTTTCCAACGCCTCGAAAATCTCGTGCTCCGTGCCCGGGTCGATGGCCGCCGTCGGGTCGTCGAGCAGCAGGATCGACGGCTCCAGCAGCACCGCCCGCGCGATGGCCAGGCGCTGGCGCTGCCCGCCGGAAAGATTCGAGCCGCCCTCGCCCAGCACCGTGTCGTAGCCGCGCGGCATCGCCATGATGAAATCGTGCGCGGCAGCGATGCGGGCGGCCTTTTCGATTTGCTCGCGCGTCGCGTCCGGATGGCCGAAGGCGATGTTGGCCGCGACGGTGTTGCTGAACAGGAAGCTCTCCTGGAAAACCAGGCCGATGTTGCGCCGCAGGTCGTCGAGGTCGAGCCGCCGCACATCCACGCCGTCCACCAGCAGCCGCCCGCCCGTCACGTCGAAGAAGCGCGGGATCAGGCTCATCAGCGCGCTCTTGCCCGCGCCCGTCGCGCCGAGGATCGCCACGCACTCGCCCGCCTTCACCTCCAGGTCCACGTCCCGCACCACTGACTCCGCGCCGCCGTAGGAAAACGACGCATGCTCGAACCGCACCTCCCCGCGCAGCCGCGGACATCGCACCGCGTCCGGCGCGCTCCGCACCTCCACCGGCGCGTCGAGAATCTCAAACACCCGCCGCGCGCCGATGAGCGACTGCTGCACGCTGTTCACGATCGTGGCGACCTGGTTGACCTGCCCGGAAAACTGCTCCAGCAGCCCGGCGAACACCACCAGGCCCGCGCCGAGCGGCAGCCGGTCGTTCATCACCAGCCAGCCGCCGTAGCCGAGGAGCACGACCATGTTGATGCGCGTCAGGAAGCCCACCGCCGGGCTGAACAGGCTCACGCGCCAGAAAATCCCGCGCTGCTGCTCGAACACCGCGCGGTTGGCCCGCTCGAACGCCTTCCGCGCCTCGCGCTCGCGCCCGAACGCCTTGGTCACCTGCGCGCCCTGGATGTTTTCCGCGAAATTCTGCACCATCTGCTCCACCAGCTCGCGGCTGCGCGCGTATTGCGGCAGGATGAGCCGCGAAAACCACGCGGCCATCAACCACAGCCCCGGCGTCGTGGCGAGGCACGCCAGCGTGAGCCCCCAGTGCAGGCTCGACATGTAAATGACATACACCACGAGCGACACCACCATGATCACGCTCTGGATCAGCACCTGGTCCACAAACATGCGCACCGACTGCACGTCGCCCGTCACCCGCGTGATGATGGAGCCGGTGGTGTTGGCGTCGAAGAAGCGGAAGCTCAGGCGCTGGAGCTTGTCGTAAATCTCGCCGCGCATGTGCACGACGAGGTTTTGCTGCACGAGCTTGTTGATCGAGATGGTGTAGAAATAGTTCAGCACCGCGCGGAGCACGGCCATCGCGAGGATGAAGCCCGCGATGAGCAGCACCACGCGCAGCGGCTCCCATCCGCGCGGCAGCAACTCGCCCATCGGCCCGCCCGGAAACGGCGCCGCCCCTCCCGCCTCCGCCGCGCCGCCCGCCTCGCCCGCGCGCTGCCCGAGCACGAAACGGATGTAGTCGATGCCGAGCCCGGTCAGGCTCAGCCCGCTCAACCCGAGCGTGAGCAGCACCAGTTGCAGCGCCAGCACCTGAAGGCATCGCGTCCGGTAGCGCCACGCCAGCCCCAGCAACCTGCGGATCAACGCGCCATTCGAGGGCGACGGCGCGGCGGTCGGGTTGGGCGGAGGAGCATGCATGCGGCGTTCCCAATGAAACCCAATTCCCCGCCGCCCTCACGCGAAATTTTTGAAACACCTGAAAAGATTTTTCCCTCCATTTCGAATGCCTGATCGGGCATTTTTCACCACAGATGGCAGGTTAGGCGGCCACGGGTGGAACACTTTTGGAACCGCAGATGAACACTGACAACCTCAGATAAAGTCTGCCCAAGGCCAGGACTTGAATCTGCGTTATCTGTCTTCATCTTCGGTTGTTACGGCTTGTAAAAAAGCCATCGCGCCGGGCGAAGCAGCACCCTCAAATGGCGCGCGACCGCCTTGCCCGCATCTGTTACATTCCCGTGACACCATGTCCCCTTGCCCCTTTTGGGTGGCCTAGTCGCGGGGAACATCTACCCTTTCCGGACTTTCTTTACGAACGACATGGCGAGACGCGTATCCAGTTCCACCAGAAAACGACGCAAGGCGCGGCGGCTTCCCCCGAACCCCGCGCTCTGGGTGATCGAGCCCGACAGCCAAGTCGCCCCCGTGTCCGACCCCGCCGCCGCTGCCGCCTCCCCTGCGCCCGCTGCTGCCGCTGCCCCCGCCCCCGCCGGCTCCCCGCGCCCGGCCAAGCTCGCCTACTTCAACCGCGAGCTTTCCTGGCTCGCCTTCAACCGCCGCGTGCTCGAACAGGCGCGCAACAGGAAAAACCCGCTCCTCGAACGCGTAAAATTCCTCGCCATCGTCAGTTCGAATCTCGACGAGTTTTTCGAGATCCGCGTCGCCGGCATCATCCAGCAAGTCGAATCCGGCGTCACCGAGCCCACCGCCGACGGCCTCTCGCCCCAGGAGGAATTGCGCCGCGTCCACTCCGTCGTCGCCTCCCTTGTCGAGGAGCAATACCTGTGCTGGCACAAGGAGCTCGTGCCCGCGCTCGCCCGCGAAGGCATTTTCATCAAGCCCGCGCGCGAACTCGACCCGCGCGAGCTCGCCTGGGCGCGCGAGTATTTCCAGGAGCAGGTCCTGCCCGTCGTCACGCCCGTCGGCGTCGACCAGTCGCACCCTTTTCCCCAGCTCGGCAACAAGACGCTCAACGTCGTCGTCTGCCTCGACAACCCCCGCGACCGCAAGGCCCCGCCGCTCACCGCCATCCTGCCCGTCCCGCGCATCCTCCCGCGCCTCGTGCGCCTCTGCCCCGCCGAGAGCGGCCCGCAGCGCTTCGTGTTCCTGAGCGAGATCATCAAGCTCTGCGCCGACGCGTTTTTTCCCGGCTACCGCGTGCGCAACGCCTCCGCCTTCCGCGTCACCCGCAACAGCGACCTCTACATCGACGACGAGGAGGCCGAAAACCTCCTCCAGCGCATCGAGGAACAACTCCGCCAGCTCCGCCGCGGCGCCGCCGTGCGCCTCGAAATCGAGGACAACGTCCCCGACCCCATCTTCGACTCCCTCTGCGCCCACCTCGACCTCTCGCACGAATACGTCTTCCGCCTCCACGGCCCGCTCAACCTCCTCCGGTTGATGAGCCTCACCGACATCGACCGCCCCGACCTGAAGTTCCCCTCCTTCACGCCCGTCAACGCCTCGCCGCTGCGCGCCACGGAAAACATCTTCGACACCATCCGCGCGCAGGACGTGCTGCTCCATCATCCCTACGACTCGTTCCAGCCGGTCGTCGATTTCGTCGAGCAGGCCGCGCGCGACCCGCAGGTCTTCGCCATCAAGCAGACCCTCTACCGCACCAGCGGCGACTCGCCCATCGTGCGCGCCCTCATCGAGGCCTCGCGCAACGGCAAGCAGGTCGCCGCCCTCGTCGAGCTGAAAGCCCGCTTCGACGAGGCCAACAACATCCAGTGGGCGCGCCAGCTCGAGGAGGCCGGCGTGCACGTCGTTTACGGGCTCGTCGGCCACAAGACCCACTGCAAATGCTCCCTCGTCGTCCGCCGCGAAGGCACCGGCCTGCGCCGCTACGCCCACTTCGGCACCGGCAACTACAACCCGAAAACCGCGCGCCTCTACACCGACCTCAGCCTCTTCACCGCCGCCCCGCACCTCACCGGCGACGCCGCCAACCTCTTCAACTCGCTCACCGGCTTCAGCCTCGCGCCCGACTTCGCGCACCTCCTCGTCGCGCCCTACAACCTCCACCGCCGCATCCAGGAGCTCATCCAGGCCGAGACCGCCCGCGCCGCCGAAGGCAAGCCCGCCCGCATCATCGCCAAGATGAACTCGCTCGTGGACAAGGAGACCATCGACAACCTCTACATGGCCTCGCGCTCCGGCGTGCAGGTTGACCTCATCGTGCGCGGCATCTGCTGCCTCGTCCCCGGCATCCGCGGCCTGAGCGAGAACATCCGCGTGCGCAGCATCGTCGGGCGCTACCTGGAGCACGCCCGCGCCTTTTATTTTGAGAACCACGGCGCCGAGCCGCTCATCTACGCCGGCAGCGCCGACTGGATGCCGCGCAATTTTTTCCGCCGCGTGGAAGTGCTCTTCCCCATCGAGTCGCCGCCGCTGCGCCGGTGGATCATGGACGAGTTTTTCCCCCCCGAGCTTCGCGACAACGAAAACGCCCGCATCCTTTATCCCAACGGCAGCTACCTGCCGCCGGTGCGCGTCACGCCCGACGAACCCGATTTCGCCACCCAAGCCTACTCGATGGCCTGCGCCCTCCAGCGCGCCCAAGTCCCGGCGCACCCGCCCGCGGCGGCATCGTGATCCGTCACGCGCGGACCCGGATTCGCCGCGGCGCGCAACTCATCAGTTACAGCATTTCCAAACTTGTTTTGGACTTTGGCGCCCCTGTCCTTTTGGAACAACGGCCTCCGTGCCGTCCGGGGTCGGGTGGCATGGGCGTCCCGCCCATGCGATGGCGCGTGCCACGCAAACCACGCGGAAGGACTCCAAAAGGATAAATCCCATTCGGGAATGGTATAATACCATTTCCCAATGAAAATCGCCTTTTTGCTGGAGGGCCGAGCTCCTGCGAGGCCGTCGCGGAAAAACGTCGCGTATAACCGCGACGGCCTCGCAGGAGCTCGGCCCTCCAGAAGAGTGAGTTTCGTTCGGAATTGGTATTATATCATCCAAACGGAACCCCAGCTGCTGCGATGTAACCCTATGGGTTTGCATCGCCAGCAAACAGCGGGGCGATGCGCCTTTCGCCATCCGCAAGGCAGCCATCAAATCACCCACAAAAAATAAATCCGCCCATCTTTTAAAACATAAGATGTTGCAAAACAAAAGGAACATGTCTTTTTGGCATTAAATGCACATCGAAACTATCAACACTCGAAACTTCACCCATGCCGCGCCGAGTGCTGTCCAATAACATTGTTAAGCAAATGAATACGATCACCCCCTGCAGGGTCGAAGAAGAACCGGTCATTCACGAGATCATCAATGACGCTGCGAATGCCTACAAAGGGGTTATCCCTGCGGATCGCTGGCACGAACCCTATATGTCCGCTTCCGAACTCCAGTCGGAAATCGGCAAGGGCGTCAGGTTTTATGGTTACCGCGAGGCGAACCGTCTGCTTGGCGTCATGGGGATTCAGGAGGTGAAAGAGGTCACCTTGATCAGGCATGCCTATGTCCGCACGCAGCATCGGGGCAAAGGGATTGGCGGGCAGTTGTTGGCGCATTTGCGCCAGCTCACGAATCGCCCGGTCCTGATAGGCACGTGGAAGGCGGCGACCTGGGCGATCCGGTTTTATGAGAAGCATGGCTTTGCGCTTGTGACCGAACGCGAGAAAAACCGGTTGCTGAAAACCTACTGGACCGTGCCCGATCGTCAGATCGAAGAGTCGGTTGTGCTGGCGGATTCGCGTTGGTGCCGAAAGTGAAGAAACCCGGCAAGGCGCCGGAGCCAGCCGAAGCGGCTGGCCCGCCTTTAATATTGGTCAAAGAAAAATATGTTCATCATCTCACTCAACTACATCAAATCCATCCCGGACGTGGAACGGCTCATTCCAGCCCATCGCAAGTTTCTGGAGCATTTTTATGACTCCGGGCATTTTCTTCTCTCCGGGCGGAAAGAACCGCGCGATGGAGGGATTATTATTGCCCAAGCGGAGACCCGTTCGGAAATAGAAAATATAATAAGGGAAGATCCCTTTTGGAAGGAGCAGATGGCGGATTACCAAATAACAGAGTTTTTTCCGACCATGACAGCCAAGTCTCTTTTGCATCTTAAAGTATGACACGCGTCATTTTTAATCCGTCCCTAATTTTGGCTGCGATAACGCGCAGCATGTCCGGGAAGAGCAAGCGCCTAATAAAATAGGCGCCACAAAGACGCGAAAAGACAAATGAAGTCTGTTTTAACACAGAGAACACAGTGCTCTGACACGGAGAGCACAGAGAGAAAAGACCTTTTTCAGGTTTGGCCTCCGAGGCCTCTGTGGGCCGCGCTCTGTGCCCTCTGTGTCAAAACAGACCGCCTCAGCTTTCTTTTTGATAGACGCTCTAAAAAGCCTTCGCTTCGGGCGGAAATGCCTCTTCCTGCAAAACGGCCTTCCAATTTGGAAACGGGACCGCGCGACTCATCGCGGAAGAAACCACCCGCCGCCGGATTGATGGGATTGTTCATGAAAAAGCTTCCGGAAAAATGATTTTGACGAGATTGCTCGACGCATCCCAAAAAGCCAAATTCAAAAACCAAATTTCAAGGGCTCCGGTATTGACAATCAAAATGATAAGGCAAAAATCCCTGCCATGTTCCCTCTTCTACAACCCAAGGCCAGTTTGGCCTAATAACACTGTTCGACAAAAATGAATCCTCTAAAAGCATTTCTAAGCGGCTGGAAAGCCCAAGGGAAAACACCTACAGTAAATCCACGAATCCCCCAGAAATATGTTTATGCAGTCATTGATATTCTAGAAAACGAAAAATCCCGAAACGGATTGCGAAAAATTGTATGCGACTCAGAAGAATCGGCCTCCTATTTCAATTTTTCATACGATGCCTTACCCTTTTCGATGGCGCTAACACTAGCGGGGGTAAAAAGTGGCAATGATAAGTCACTGCATATGGCTTTAGCTGGCGGATTAGACGCCCTTGTCGATTCTATGCTAGATGGTCGCCTAACTACACCCAGAGAAGTTATCGCCGACCGCGAAGAGCGCCTTTTTATCCACTCGCTAAAACGGCGTATGGGTTACACGCCGCCATTTTCTCATTTTGAAAATGAAGTGATTGAGATGAATTCTCTTTTTTCGGCTATTTATTCCCATCGTTCCTTAGGTATTATGGATGCTGCGATGAAAGCCTTTAGCGGAGGGAGTGCTGGAGAAAAGGCGTTTACTGAGTTTGGCATTAGGTATGCCTCCACCTTTTTAAAGAACGCCACTATGCTTCCCGATGAGAATAAATTGCGCTACGCGGCACTATATATATCAAGCGTTTACATAATATTGGGCGAAATAAAGCACTAGATTTACGAATGAAGAAGAAGTCGAACAAGACACTAGAGCCAATGCCCATGTCTGTCACGGATGCTGCTATCGCAGCCTCCGCGCCAGCCACGGTCATGGCTCACTTCTGACGTTGATCTAGCTGCGAATATACAAGCCCAAAAAAGCAAAGCCAGTCCCCAGTTTTTCGCCTGGGATTTGTGTTTATATAAACTGCCGCCGCCGGAGGCACAGGACAGGGACCGGTCGATTATGGGATAAACGCGTGCGTGGGTTGGGTGCGTGATCCTGGTTTTCACCGTGATCGTGCTGATCTTCGCGGGTTGGTTACCGACAGTGCATTGGTGCGTCTTGCCCGCATGCTCTAGGCTCGTGCGTGGCGGGCGGATCGCTCCGTGCCCGCTGCCCCTAACGTCAACATGCATGGGCCGGCCGCCCGGTCCCTGACTGGTGCCGCCAAACGGCGGTTCTCAAAGAACATCCCTGCCGCCCGCGCCCGCCCTCAGGCCGCCCTGGTCATCGCCGGCCAGTCCGCCGTCTGCAACATCGCCCAGGCAAAGCCGGCCATCTCCCGGGCCAGCGCGACGGTCACCTTTGGCTTCATCACCCGCGCCGGCTCAGGTGCCGGCGCGTTTGTGCAGCCTGACCTGGATCTTCCACGACAGTTCCCGCCGTGCCGCCGGCTGCCCTTCCTGCCGTTTGGACAGCTGCGCGGATACTTTGGGCGGCAGCCAGGCGTGCTGCACCGTCTCGATCAATATCCATCGGGCGTGCGCGTTGCCCGCCTTGGTGATCGAGCCGAGCCTGCGGCTCTCCGGTGCTCTCCTCCTGGGCACCAGCCCGAGGAACGCCATCAGTTCGCGTGGATGCGCGAACCTCCTCACGTCTCCCAACTCCGCCACCAGCACCGCCGCGGCCACCAGTTGGAAGCCCCGGATCGTCATGAGCGCCTCCACCGCCGGATACAGCCGCCACAACGGCGCCTGCAAGCCCAGCAACTGCTCGAGCCGCGACACCCGCTCCTCGCACTGGGTGACCGCCAGCAGATACTCCTCCAGCACCGCCTTCAATGAGGGCGCCGGCAGCTCCAGCTCCCGCAGGTAGCGGCGGTGCGCCTCGCTCCAGTTGGCCTTGCCCGAGTAACGGTAGCCGTGTCGCAACAGGAACGACTTGAGCCGCTGTCGCGCGCGCGTCAGGTCCCGCACCGCATCCGCCCGGGCTCGCGTGAGATCCCGGATGGCCTCATCCACCGCCTCCGGCACGTGCACCGCGGTCAGCTCCCCGGCCCGGTGCAACCGGGCCAGCATCTGTGCGTCGCGCCGGTCGGTCTTGCGGCGGTTGCCCTTGTCCACCGGCGTCCTCGACGGCGCCACCACCACGCAGTCGATGCCCAACTGCCGCAGCCGCCGGTAGAGCACGTAGCCAGTCGGCCCCGCCTCGTAGGCCACGTGCAGCTCCCCGCCGTCGGCTCCGACCTTCCTCAACGCACGCTCCACCGCGTGCAGGTCGCTGCTGACCTGTCCGTAGAGGCGAACCTCGCCCTCGCGGCCGCCGTCGGCCACCGCGATCATGATCGTATCCTTGTGGACATCCAGGCCCACATAGTGTTGTGTTTTTTTCATGCGCTTGTCCTCGTTTCCAGGTTGTTATGGTTTGTCCTTCAGCCTTGTGGCCCGGCCCGCTCCTCACGGGCAACCCACGCCTAGGGGACAAGCGCCTTCTTTCACTGCCTGCGCTCATCCGCAGCTATAATGTCTAGGCAAAAATATGAGCACAGAAAAAGAATCACAAATAACCATGTGGATTTTGACCATTGCAGCCGGCTTTGGTCTAATCTGCCTGATCCTAAAAGAGGCCACAGACTCATTCGAAGAGGTCACCCAAACCGCAGGTGCAGGAACCGCGGCTGCGGGCATCCTTTCGTTGCTGACCTGTGGATTCCTTAAAGAAGGATCATGGTATAGTCCAAAGGTTCATTTTCTCGTTATTTGTGTTTTGATGTCGATTGTTTCGCTCAAGACGAAATTTGCACTCTAACACTTCCATGAAGAAAATTAACCCGCTCACGATAGATCAAACTGCTAATTTAGGCTTAGATGAAGATGGGAATCTTTATTGGAAGAATCAGCAGATTAAAACCAAACAAAGGGTGGAGTTATCGACTGCGGTCAGTCTAGCTGTGATTGCCACTGCATTAGCCACCATTACACAAGCCGTATGCGCAGTATTGATTTTACTACAGAAATGAGCCTAATCGGGTCCCCGTGGCCGACTGAGTTAACTCAATCGGCCACAGGTCCCACACCACCGGGCGTGCCGCTCGGCACCGGGCGGTTCCGTCAGGAGGGAACGCCGTCGTCCCCGTAATGCATGGCGATCCATTTCGCCCTCATGTCCGGCACCCCTTGTTCGTGCAGATACGCGTTATTCAGCGCGGCTTGCACGATACTGTTGCTGCTCATCCGCCAGTATCCCTTGCGGCTGCGAGTCGCCAGCTTCACTTGCTTCGGGTTCGCTCCGAGTTTGATCAGATTACGTCGCCTGGTCCTCGGCTGTTTCCATTGTTTCCAATAATACAGCCGCACCCGTCTTCGCATCCAATCCTCCAGCGCCAGTACTTCCTTGTAGGTATTGCTGATCCCGAAGTAGCCCAGCCAGCCGATCACATAACGCCTGAGCTCCCCGATCACCTTGTCCACGGCCACTCCCCGCTTGCGCGAGGTGATCGCCTTGAGGCGTTGTTTAAACCGCAGACAGGCCTTCTCGGTCCAGACGACGTTTCCCCGTGCCGTTATCTTGAAGCTCAAAAAACGAGCATTCTTTTAACAACGCGATTTTACACTTCGCCGGGTTGACCGCCAACTTCAGACGCCCTTCCACATAGCGCACCAGACCGGCCATTACCCGCTGCGCCGCCCTCGCACTCTTCACCATTATGATAAAGTCGTCGGCGTAACGCGCGAACCGGTGTCCGCGCTTTTCCAACTCTTTATCCAAGGGATCGAGCACGATATTGGCGAGCAACGGTGACAAGGGACCGCCTTGGGGCACGCCTTGCGGCGTTTCCTCCACGCGGCCGTCCGGCAGCACGACTCCTGCTTTCAGGTAACGGTGGATCAGGGCGAGAACACGGGCGTCCTTTACCTTTTGACGCAGGCCGTCCATCAACCGGTCATGGTTGACCGTATCGAAGAAAGACTTGAGGTCGCAATCCACCGCGTGGCGGCGTCTGTCTTTCCACGCTGCCTGCACCTGCCGCACCGCCTGATGGGCGTTGCGTCCGGGCCGGAAGCCGTGGCTGTTTTCGCTAAACCCCGGGTCAAACAGGGGGCTTAGCACTTGCGCCACCGCTTGCTGGATCAGCCGATCCAACACGGTGGGCACCCCGAGCGGGCGCTCGGTCCCGTCGGGCTTGGGGATAAACGTCCGACGCACCGGCATCGGACGATAGCTGCCCGCGATCAGCGCCTGCCGGAGGCTCTCGGTGTGTTCGCGCAGGATCGCCGGGAAGGCTTCGATGGTGATGCCATCAACTCCCGGTGCTCCTTGGTTGCGGCGCACTCGTTGCCACGCCGCATTGAGGTTTTCCGGAGCAAGGATTTGCTCCATCATGTTTCGCTCCGTCCCCTTCGCCGACTCCGCGCCCGGGCGCTTGGACTCCGACTTCCGCCGGTCGGCGGTGTTGTCGTCGGCTTCCATCCCGTTCGCGGACAGGGGACTCCTTTCGGTTTGGTCCTTCGTGTTCATCAAGGTTTCCGGTATTCCCAGTTTAAACGGGCGACTGAACGCCCCCGGCTTGTCCTCGCACTACTATGACTTCTGCTGACTTCCCGCCAGCGTTTCCGCCCGCGGGATCTCCCCAGGTAAGAACGCGTTGCTTCCCTGCGCAAACGTCGGATTTACCGTCAGGGCATGACCCTGCGACTTCGCTGTGTGGTGCCAGCTCGTCGTCTCCCTGCCGGCCTTTTATCCGCTTCTTGTTCATCGTCTCGCAGGTTTCCCCCAGCCTTCCTCCCCCCGAAAGATTACTCTTTCGAAGTTGGCTTCGGGTAGTGGTTTCTGTTATGGTTTTATTCATGTCAGGTCTTCCCACAGTGGACTTTCACCTCATTTACAACGCGCCCATGCTGGGCGCACACAAGGCGGCACAGACAACTCCGGGGCTTCGCCCCTCCGTGTCTGACCTGCGACGGCAGAATATGAAACCCAATAACTATGAATACGAATAAACTTACCGGGAAAGTTGCTCTGGTCACAGGCGGCTCGCGCGGACTTGGCACCGCCATCGCTAACGCTCTCGCAGATGAAGGAGCAGATATCGCCATTACCTATATTGCCTCGGCAGAGAAAGCCGGGCTTGTTGTGCGAGCATTGGAGGCCAAGGGAGTGCGGGCTGCGGCGTTCAAATCCGATCAAGGCGATCCCACTCAAGCGGCTCCACTGATCCAAGCGGTTGTCAGCCGGTTTGGAAGACTTGACATTCTCGTGAATAATGCCGCCGTTGCCTATCAGGGAAAGACTATCGACGACCCCAATATTGACAATGATATGATGGACCGACAGTGGGCGGTCAATGTCCACGGCGTCATCGCCAACATTCGTGCCGCCGCGAAGGTCTTGCCTGAAGGTGGACGCATTATTACGATAAGTTCCGGAGTTGCCGTGCGGGCGGGCTTTGCGGGCACAGCCGATTATGCCGGCACGAAAGCCGCCGTCACTGGATATTCCAAGGGTGCAGCACGGGATCTTGCACCCAGAAAAATAACCGTCAACGTGGTCGCGGCAGGATTGATGAATACGGATATGGCTGCCGAAGCAGATGTGGCCGAAATGCTTTTCTCCACATTGGCCATTCAGCGGTTTGCAGCTCTTGAGGAAGTTGCAGCTGGAGTGGTTTTTCTTGCGAGTCCTGCCGCATCTTATGTCACTGGTGCGGTGCTGAATGTTGAAGGTGGATATAGCGCATGAGCAAAAAGAGCCGAACAAGGCGCTGCGCGCCACGGGCAGCCGTGGGTGAGCTTGAACGTTGATCTAACTGCGAATATACAAGCCAAAAACAAAGCCTGTCCCCCGATTTTCGCTTGGGATTTGTGTTTATATAAACTGCCGTCGTTCGGAGGCACAGGACAGGGGTCGGTCGATTATAGGATAAACGCGTGCGTGGATTGGGTGGCGTGATCCCGGTTGAACCGTGATCGTGCTGATCTTCGCGGGTTGGTTACCGACAGTGCTTGGTGCGTCTTGCCCGCATGCCCTGGGCTCGTGCGTAGCGGGCGGATCGCTCCGGCGACCGCGATGGTATCTTGGTGGACATTCAGGCCCGCATAGTGTTCTCTCTTCTGCGTGCGCTTGTTCCATCCCGCAAATAAACCATGACGATCTTACCTTACCGACTGTTGTTCTCTGCAGCTCTCGCAGCTTTTTGCTTTAACGGATCAATGGCCGGGGCTCCGATGGAACCTCGGATAAGTGTCATCACCTTGGGTGTTGCCGATCTCCATCGATCCTTTCGTTTCTATAAGGACGGGCTTGGTTTTCCCACCAAGATGACGCCGGACGGCGGGATTGTCCTGTTTGCGACCACGGGAACGCGAATGTTTCTATATTCTTACGCTGAACTCGCGAAGGACGCCGGAATGAGCCCGGCGCTTCCACAGGATGCAAGCCGGCGCTTCACCGGAATAACGTTCGGTCACTGTGTCCGGAGGAGAGAGCTGGTGGATGCAGTCTTGAAGCAGGCCGAGGACGCCGGAGGACGGATCGTCAAACCGGCAAAGGAGGCATCGTGGGGAGGCTACAGTGGTTATTTTGCCGATCCGGATGGTTACTTGTGGGAGGTCGCCTACTCGGTCCACTGGAAATTCAATGCGGATGGGAGTGTGGTTGTCGAATAAAGAGGGGGCAGAGGCCAACCCGGTCGAGAGAACAACTCCGGGCAGCGGTGTCTCTTGAAAGATCCACTCATGGCGTTTTCATCAAATGAGAAAGAACTGCTGCGGACCGTAAAGGGCGTGGGGCCAAAGGTCATCGCACGGCTTGAAGAACTGGGTTTTTCCGGTTTTGAGGAGCTTGCGGAAGCCGATGCCAGGGATATCACAAAGGCGATCTCAGAGGAGCTTGGCGCCTCCTGCTGGCGGAACAGCCCGATGGCAAGAGCCGCGATAGAAGGAGCAATCCGATTGGCCCAAGAAAAATCAGAGGGAAAAGGGAGCTAATTCTACTTTGTTAACCACGGAGAGCACGGAGACGCAAAACAGGGTGAATATTCAGTTTTTTCTCCGTGGTTCTCCGTGGTTAAAAATCAAATTAACGGTTCGTCGCTATTTTCGATGCCTAAAAAAGCATAGTTTTCACACAAAGGCGCAAAGGACGGAGAAATTATGAATAAATTTTTATTTTTATGAATTTCAATAAATTGATGATTTCAGCAGAATGCCCTTTTGTTGTCTTTCTTTGCGCCTCTGTGCCTTTGTGTGAAGAACAGCCATTCAAAATAACGAGGAACCAAATTAACGAAGTAGAACTAACGCCATTTACCAATGGAAATCAGATTGCTGGAGGGACGACCCCAGAAGCCCATTGTGATAGTGTTTTCATTTAACAGTGGCGCGGCAGCGCCGGTAGGGCGAAGCCTCCGGCTGAGCCGCGGCTCGGCGGGGACGCCTCGCCCTACCTTTTTGAGAGAAAATATTATATCATAACCGGCATGACCCAAAAGCCATGCGCCGCAAAAACTCCTCTTTGCGGCGCAGGCATGGGAATCTTTTTGCGTCGGAAGGCATGATCGCGGTTTCCGAACTTACGTTCGCATAAAAAAGCCGGGCCCATGGGAGGGTCCGGCTCGCGTTGTTTTTGGGCTAAATTCGGGCTATCCCGTCACGGTCAACAGGCGACCTTGGGCAGATCAACCGGGAGTTCCACGGCGCGCGGATGCAGGCGTTTTTTCTTGTAGGCCGTGGCCCGCACACGGAGAAGCCGGTCGAGCTTCTGCGTCATGAGGTCAATGGCCTTGTAGGCGTCCTCGTCGGTGATCGAGACGATCATGTCGGGGCCGCCAATCTCAATATGCCCTTTCGCGATGAAGCGAGGCTTGCCTTTGTGGAGCTTGTCATGCTCCAGATCCACACGGATGCGGACGATCCTTTCCTGATGCCGGAAGAGCTTTTCGCACTTGCTCTCCACGGCGTTTTTGAGGGCCTCTGTCAGTTCTAGGTGAATCCCGCGGACAATCAGGCGGTCCGCGGCCGATGAGGGGATGGTTTGATTTTTCATCGTACGGAGGATACGTCCGCCAATGTGACGGTAATGTTCCGCTTGGCGAACTTTATTACCGAAAAAAGGACGGAAAATTTTTGAACGCGCCGGACGGCCCAAAATGGAGTTGGCGGGGACCGCCGCAGTGCCAGTATGCGGCGCACGATGCACATGCGTGTCACAAGGTCGCGGGGGACAGATGACCGGCCGGGGGCGGGCGGGTCATGACGCCGGCGGCATTGGGCTTGTTGCTGGTGGCCGCGATGTTGCACGCGACGTGGAACTATTGGGCCAAGCGGGCCGGGGGCGGCCTGCCGTTCGTGTTTCTGACCGGGCTGGTCATCTGCGCGGCCTATGTGCCGGCGGTGGCGGTTTACTGGTTTTTGAAGCGGCCCGGGCTGCCGTGGGCCGGGGCGGCGGGGGTGATGTTTGTGAGCGGGGCGCTGAAAACGGGCTACTCGCTGTATTTGCAGCGCGGATACCGCGCGGGGGACTTTTCGCTCATCTACCCGCTGGCGCGCGGCACGGGGCCGCTGTTGTCCACGCTGGCCGCCGTCGCGCTGCTGGGGGAGCGTCCGCCGCCGGCGGCGCTGGCGGGTGGGCTGGTGATCATCGCGGGCATTTTCTGGCTGACCGGCGGGACGCGGTGGCTGGGGCGCGGGAGAGCGGCGGCGGGTGCCTCTGCCGGCGGGGAAGAGGCGGCCCGCATGCGCGGGCTGGCGGCGCGCTACGGGGTGATGTCGGGGGTGTTCATCGCGTCCTACACGTTGTGGGACCGGCATGCGGTGGCGGGGTGGCTGCTTCCGCCGTTGTTGTATGACGCGGGCACGTCGTTCACCCAGGTGGCGCTGTTGACGCCGTTCGCGTGGCGGCGGCGCGCGGAAGTGGCGCGGGAATGGCGCGAGCACCGGTTGAACGCGTTTTGCGTGGGGCTGTTTTCACCCGCGAGCTACGTGCTGGTGCTGACGGCCATGACGTTCACGCCGGTGAGCTATGTGGCCCCGGCGCGCGAGGTGAGCATCATCATCGGGGCGTTTTTCGGCGCGAAGCTGCTCAACGAGGCCGATGCGCGCCGGCGCATCGTGGCGGCGGCGGTGATGGCGGCGGGAATCGCCCTGCTGGTGGGCGGCTCGCGGTGAGGTGCGCCTGCCGGGGTCTTTCCTCCTTCTCCCGGCGAGCCTTTCATCCGAGGAAAGGGAAAGAAGCATGGAGCGCAGCGCGGGCTTGAGAAACGCCAGCCGCGCCGCAGACTCGGCGGATGTGCCTTCCAGCGAAAACGAAACCCCGCCCGCGCAAGCCGACCGCATCGACAAGTGGTTGTGGGCGGTGCGCGTTTTCAAGACGCGCGGCCTCGCTGCCGACGCGTGCCGGTCGGGCTGGGTGCGGGTGGACGAGCACGCGGTGAAACCCGCCCGCGAAGTCCGCGCCGGCGAGGGCGTGACGGTGCGGCAGGGACTGGTGACGCGGACGTTGCGCGTGGTCGCGATACCGCGCAGCCGCGTGGGCGCAAAGCTGGTCCCGGAGTATTGCGAGGAGCTGACGCCCCCGGGGGAATTTGAGCAGGCGCGCGAGCATCGCGTGCAACAAGTCCTCGCCCGCGCCCCCGGCGCCGGCCGCCCCACCAAGCGCGACCGCAGGGCGCTGGACAGGTTTCTCGGGCGCGAATAGGCCGCCAATACGCGGCAGCGACTGGGAGCGCCGGCTTCCACGTCGGCCTTGGCGGCGCGAAGCGCCGCCGCACGGGCGGGACGCCCGTGCCACTCGACCCGGCGATGCTGCGCATCGTCTGCCGGCTGGAAGCCGGCGCTCCCAGTCGCTGCCGCGTTTCCCATGCGTCGTATCGCCTCCGCGCCGGGAGCGCGCACCCGCTGGTTTGACTTCGCCGCGCGCATGTGGCCGGATTGACCCTTCCAACATCACCATGAACAAAATCGCCTTCATCGGCGCGGGCCGCATGGCCTCGGCCATCGTCAACGGACTGCTCGCCAGCGGCGCGCGCACTGCCTCGCAGATCGCCTGCCTCGGCGGCGACGACAACACCGCCGCCAACCTCGCCTCGCGCACCGGCATCACCGCCGCCCCCGGCCTGGCCGCGCTCCTCGACGGGGCCGACACCATCGTCCTCGCCTGCAAACCCCAGCAACTCGCCTCGCTCGATCCGCGCCTCGCCGACCTCGCCGCCGGAAAACTCGTCCTCTCCATCCTTGCCGGCAAACGTCTCGACCGCCTCGCCCAAACCTTTCCCCGCGCCCGCAACATCGTCCGCGCCATGCCCAATACGCCCGGCCAGATCGGCGCGGGCATCACCGCCTGGGCCGCGCGCGCGCCGCTTTCCGATGCCGACCGCGCCATCATTGACGCCGTCCTCGGCGCGTTGGGCCGGGTCGTGACGGTGGGGGAGCCGCAGCTCGACGCCGTCACCGCGCTCAGCGGCAGCGGACCGGGCTACATTTTCGAATTTGCCGCCGCCCTCCGCGATGCCGGGGAGGCCGCCGGGCTTCCGCGCGAAACCGCGCGCCAGCTCGCCGTCGAGACGCTGCTCGGCTCCGCGCGCCTCCTCGCCGCCAGCGAATCCGAGGCCGAGGCACTGCGCGATCAGGTCACCTCGCCCAACGGCACCACCTACGCCGGCCTCCAGCGCATGGGGTCCGGCAACTTCCGCCGCCTCATCAAGGAAACCGTCCTCGCCGCCAAGCACCGCTCCGAGGAGCTGTCCAAGGATTGAACACGGGGCAACGCCCTTCCGTCCCGTCCCCCCATTGTTCTCGTTCTCTTTTCTTTTTCCTGCGCGTTTCGAGAACGAGTAATACCAATGACCAATGAACTTTGACTTTTGGTGGAGGACCGGGCTCCCGCGGGGCCGCCGCGGCTGATCGCACCGTTTTTCAGCGACGGCCCCGCGGGAGCCCGGCCCTCCAAAAATGATATAAGAACACGCGCCCGATTTTTGCCCATGCCTTGGGAAATCCAGTTCCACCGCAAAGGACTCCACCTCCCGCAAATCGGCTGGTGGCTCGATGCGACGCGGCCCGTTGACCGCGCCTTCGTTTCGCACGCGCATTTCGACCACTTCGCCGCGCACCGCGAAATCATCTGCACGCCCGGCACCGCGAAACTCATGCGCGCGCGGCTGCGCGGCCGCCGCGTCGAGCACGCGCTTCCCTTCGGCCACGCCGAGCAACTCGACCCCGAGACCACGATCACGCTCCTCCCCGCCGGCCACATCCACGGCTCCGCGCAATGCCTCCTCGAGCACGCCCGCCACGGCACGCTCCTCTACACCGGCGACTTCAAGCTCCGTCCCGGCCGCTCCGCCGAGCCCTGCGCCGCCCCGCGCGCGGACACGCTCGTCATGGAAACCACCTTCGGCAAACCGCAATACGCGTTTCCCCCGGCCGGCGAGATCCTCGCCGGCATCGTCGCCTTCTGCCGCGACACGCTTGCCGCCGGCGCCACCCCCGTGCTCTTCGGCTACAGCCTGGGCAAGAGCCAGGAAATCCTCGCCTGCCTCGCCGAGGCCGAGCTGCCCGTGATGCTGCACGCCGAGACCTTCCGCCTCACGCAGGTTTACGAAAAACTCGGCCTCGTCTTCCCGGCGCATCGGCGGTTCGACGAGCGCGAATCCGCGGGCCACGTCGTCATCTGCCCGCCGCAATGGGGCGAGTCCTCCTTTCTCCAAAAAATCCCCGCGCGCCGCACCGCCGTGGTCAGCGGCTGGGCGATGGATCGCGCCACGCTCTACCGCTACCGCTGCGACGCCGCCTTCCCGCTCTCCGACCATGCCGGCTATGACGATCTCCTCCGCTACGTGGAGCTGGTGCAGCCGCGCCTGGTTTACACGGTGCACGGCTTTGCCACCGAGTTTGCCCGCGACCTTCGCGCGCGCGGCATCGAGGCTTGGGCCTTGGGCCAGGAAAACCAGCTCGATTTGACGCTGGCATAATGCTGTTTCATAATTAATTGCGAGATTCGTCGTGTAAATTTCGCACCTTTCCGCATCCCCTTGGTCAAACGCCCGGCGCCAACTCTTACCCACCATGCGAAACCTAGCCCTGTCCGGCATGTTCCTTTTGCTTGTTTCCCCCGGCCTCCGCTCCGGCACCGTCGCGCTCGCCGACGGCGAATCCCTGAAATACCGCGTGAGCTGGGGCATTCTTTCCCATGCCGGCGAAATCAGCGTCACGGCCCGCGCCGAGGAACTCGCCGGCCTGCCGCAGCTTCGCGTGTCCACCCTCACCGCCACCACGGGCGTGGCGCGCAAGCTCTACAAATTCGAGGCCAGGGGCGAGTGCCTTTACGACGGCGCCGACGGGCGCATCCTCGCCGCCATCACCAATTCCATCGCTCGCAAAAAGAAAAGCCACGCCATGGCGGTGTTTGACTACGGCACGGGCACGATGGATTACCGGGATTACGTCCGGCCCGAAAAAAGCGGCACGCATGCCATTCCCGAAGGCAGCGTGACCGACCTCATCACCTGCCTCGTGCAAACCCGCTCGTGGGACATGAAAACCGGCGACCGCCGGCCCGCCACGGTGATGTTTGACGACGATTTCTACGACCTCACCATCGTGGCCGGCGACATCGAGAAAGTGGACACACCGTGGGGCGAGGTGGACGCGATGGTGCTCGCGCCCATCATGGAGAAGGAGCCGAAGGGCATGTTCAAACGCGGCGGCAAGGTGCGCGTCTGGATTTCGCAGGACGAGCGCCGTCTGCCCGTGAAGCTGGAGATCTCGATGAAGGTCGGCACCGGCACCGCGCATCTGACCGATTACACGCCGCCTGCCGCCGGGCTCGTGGCCGCGTCGAAATAATTCCGGCGAAGATCTTGCGGGGGCCGGCCTTGCGTCGGCCCGCTCGTCTTATTTTGCCGATCTCGCCTCCTATTCGCACGCCGCAAAGACGGCGCTTGCGCGGCGCGGCATGCGGCGGTGTTGTAAAAGGCTTCAACTTTTCCACGCGTGTTGATTTCCGAGATATTTTATTCGTTGCAAGGCGAGGGCGAGCTGACGGGGGTGCCGTCGGTATTCGTGCGCACCTCGGGCTGCAACCTGCGCTGCAACTGGTGCGACACGCCTTACGCGTCGTGGGAGCCGGAGGGGCGCGCGATGGAGACCGGGGAAATCATGGCGGAAATCAACCGCCACGCGGCGGCGCGGCACGTGGTGCTCACCGGCGGCGAACCGCTGGTGGCGAAGGACATCCGCGTGCTCGCGGCGGCGGTGCGCGCGACGGGTCGGCACATCACCATCGAGACGGCGGCGACCATCGCGCCGGACGGCATCGCATGCGATCTCGCCTCGCTGAGCCCGAAGCTGCGCAACTCGGCCCCCGACACGCGGTTGCCGGAATCGTGGCGGGAAAGGCACAAGGCGGCGCGCTGGCGGCCCGACGTGGTGCGGGCATGGATGGCGCACTGCGCGTATCAATTCAAATTTGTCGTGAGCGCGCCCGCCGACATCGAGGAACTGGAGGCGATGCTGCGCGAGGCCGGCGGGGACATTCTGCCGTCGAAAGTGCTGCTCATGCCCGAGGGGACGACCATGGAGGCGCTGCGGGCGCGGGCCGGCTGGGTCGGCGAAATCTGCAAGGCCCGCGGCTATCGCTATGCGCACCGTCTGCACATCGAGCTTTATGGGAACAAACGCGGCACCTGACAACCCGGCACCGTCGTCGTCCGCGCAAGCTTCCGCGCGCCCCCGCCTCTCCGGCGAGCTGGCGCGGCTGCGGGCGCTGTTTCAGGAGCGGCCGGTGCGATTGCGCGAGATCATCGCGGCGCTGCACCAGCGGGCCTGGCTGCTGTTGATCCTGCTGTGCGCGCTGCCGTTTTGCGTGCCGCTGCCCGTGCCGGGGGTATCCACGCCGTTCGGCCTCGCGGCGGCGCTGGTCGCGCTGGCGCTGGCGCGCGGACGCGAGCCGAAGCTCTCCGACAAGACGCTCGACCGGAAGCTGCCGGCGGGGTTTTTCGGCAAGCTGATCGGCTTCACCGGCGGCCTGGTGCGCTGGCTGGAAAAATGGCAACGCCCGCGCCTGACATTCGTGATGGATTCGCCGATGCTCATGCGGCTGCACGGGGCGGGGCTGCTGGCATCGGCGCTGGTGCTCATGCTGCCGCTGCCGATTCCCTTTTCGAACACGCTTCCCGCCATCGGGGTGTTGCTGGTGGCGAGCGGGCTGCTGGAACGCGACGGACTCTGCGTGCTCGCCGGGCATGCGACGTTTCTGGCGAGCGTGCTGTATCTGACGCTCTGGGGCCGCGCGGCGGTGGGGCTGGTGCATTACATATGGGGCTGAGCCCGCCGCCCTTGTTTGAGGAGCGCGCCGCCGGATGTGTTTACCGTTCCCGCGCCCGGAATCTTTCCTCTTTCTCTTTATTTTTTCTCTTTCTCCCTCCCAAAACATCCGCGGGAAGAAAGAGGAAAGAACAAGGCGGAAACCCGCTGGGACACTGGGGATGATAAAAATCCGCCCCGCGAACTGCGGGCATGACCGGGGTTGACCGCGCCGCCCCGCCCGCGCCAACATTGCATCCATGATACAACTCGGTGTCCGCGCCCACGACTTCGGAAAACTCCAGCTCGACGACCTTGCCCGCCGCGTGGCGGGGCACGGACTTTGCGCCGTGCAATTCGCCGCGCCCAAATCCATCCCCGGCTTCGACGCCGACGCGGGCCGCCTCAGCCCCGGCCTCGCCGTCCACGCGCGCGAGGCGCTCCGCGCGCAAGGCGTCTCCATCGCCGTGCTCGGCTGCTACATCAACCTCGGCACGCCCGACGAGGCCGACGCCGCGCTCCAGATGCGCCGCTTCAAGGACTACCTGCGCCACGCGCGCGACTTCGGCTGCGGCATCGTCGCGACCGAGACCGGCTCGGTGAACGCCGACTTCTCCTTCCACCCCGACAACCAGGGCGAGGAGGCCTACCAGCGCGTGCTCCGCCGCGTGCGCGAACTCGTCGCCACGGCGGAGCGCTTCGGCGCGTGCGTGTGCGTCGAGGCGGTATCCACGTTCGTGATACACTCGCCCGCGCGCGTCCGCCGCCTGCTCGACGACGTCGGCTCGGACAACCTCCAGGTGATCTTCGACCCGGTGAACCTGCTGAACGCGGGCAACCACCGGCGGCAGGATGCGCTCATCGAGGAGTCGTTCGCGCTTTTCGCCGACCGCATGGCGGTGTTCCACGCGAAGGACTTTGTCATCACGCCCGAGGGCCAGTACCGGCAGGTCGCCGCCGGCACCGAAGGCGGCCTGCTGAACTACCCGCTGTTTTTCAGGCTCGCCAAAAAACACAAGCCCTACGCGCAAATCCTCCTCGAGGACACCCATCCCGCCACGCTCGGGCGCACCATCGCCTTCGCGCGCGAGGCCTGGGGGAAAGTTTAAGTCGGTTTCTCGCCATTTTCGACGGCCACCGCAGCGGCTTCTTGCCACGGATAAACTTTTCGATGGAGGGCCGAGCTCCCGCGGGGCCGTCGCGGCTAAACGCCATGTTTTTCGGCGACGGCCTCGCGGGAGCTCGGCCCTCCATCAGATAACCCGACGCCGGCGAAGCCGCGCTTGCAAACGTATCCGCGCCGCGCCACGTTTCACCGCCTTCCATGGCGCTCCCGTTTTTTTTCAAAGGCAAGAACCAGATCCTCAACCGCTGCCGCGATGATTCCGTGACCGGCATGCGGCTGAAATACGCGCCCTACTACCGGGTCATCGACGCCCAGCAAGGCCCGCGCATCACCGTCGGCGGACGCGACATGATCATGCTCGCGAGCAACGATTACCTCGGCCTCTCCTTCCACCCGCGCGTCATCGAGGCCGGCCGCGACGCCATGCTCAAGTGGGGCGCGAGCCCGACCGGCGCCCGCTCGGCCAACGGCTCGCGCGCCTACCACGTCGAGCTGGAGGAGCGCCTCGCCGCGTTTCTCGGACGCGAGGCCTGCCACGTCCACTCCGCCGGTTACCTGTCGTGCGTCGCGAGCGTCGCCACCTTCGCGCAGAAAGGCGACGTCATCCTCGCCGACAAAAACATCCACTCCAGCCTGTGGGACGGCATCCGCCTCTCGCTCGCGACCTGCGAGCGCTTCTCGCACAACAATGCCGCCGACCTGCGCGACATCGCCGCCTCGCTCTCCCCCGCCGCGCCGAAAATGCTCGTCGTCGAGGGCGTTTATTCGATGGAAGGCCATATCGCGAAACTGCCCGAAATCATCGGCGTCGCGAAGGAGCATCATTGTTTCAACGTGCTCGACGACGCGCACGGCTTCGGCGTCCTCGGCCGGCAAGGCCGCGGCACCCTCGACCACTTCGGCCTCAACGGCGACGTGGACATCCTCTGCGGCTCGCTCTCGAAATCGCTCGGCAGCACGGGCGGCTTCGTCGCCGCCTCGCGCGACGTGATCGAATACATGCGCACCCATTCGAAGCAGACGATCTTCAGCGCCTCGCTCAGCCCGTCGCAGGCCGCGTGCGCGCTCGCCGCGCTCGACCTCATGCAGACCGAGCCGCGGCATCAGGAACGCCTTTGGGCCAGCACCCGCCGTTATCGCGACATGCTCCACGGCCTCGGCCTCGACACCTGGGGCAGCGAGACGCCCGCGACCCCGATCGTGCTCGGGAGCAAGGAGCGCGTGTATCGTTTCTGGCAGGCGCTGCTGGAAAAAGGCGTGTTCACCGTCATGGCGATCGCCCCGGCCGTGCCGCCGGGCAAGGACCTCATCCGCACGGCGATTTCCGCGATGCACACCGACGAGCAACTCGACCGCATCGCCGACGCGATGGCATATGCGGTGAAAAAACTCTGAGCGCCGTTTCCTGGGTAAAATTACCCTTTGGGAGGGACGTCCGCCGCGCACGCGTCTCAAAGCCGGAGCGGGATGCGCACCCGGACGCTGGCGGGCTCGCCGCCGCGCGTCGGGGGATCGAACACCCAGCATGACACCGCCGTGGCCGCCGCCCAGCCGAATTCCTCGTTGCTCGCATTCACGATGCGCGGCAGGCACGCGCGCCCGTCGGGCGCGATGACAAACTCGATTTCCGCCGTGTGCTTTTCACCCGATTCCCTGAGCCCTTCCGACACCACGGGCAACTGCCGCCAGATCGGGCGCAGTTTGCGGTCAAGTCCGCGCGCGCCCTCGATTTTCCCGCCCGCATTCACGATGCGGATAACCCGCGTCTCGGATGATTCCGCATCGGGATCGGCGGGCGGCGTGGCGGCGGGCTGGCGAAACTTGTGCGTCCATATCATCGGCGCCGTGACACCCACGCCGGATTTTTTTGCCGGGAGAAATTTGCTCGCCCGGATCGCCGCCTCCAGCGCGCGCCCGAAAGCGGGCTCGCTTGCGTTCGTGACCCGCACGTCGAAAAGCGTGCCGAGCGAGCCAAGCGTGAACTCCACCGTCGCCTCGCCCCCGCGCCCCGCCACCGCCGCGTCGTGGGGAAAAACGGGAGAAATCCCGACCGTGCACTCGGGCGCCCGCTCGCAAACCTGCTCAAGCCGTTGTCCTTCCGCCAGGTTTACGCGGATGTCGCTGAGGCGGTTGCGGGTCGCTTCGCTGAGGCCGTCCATGGCGGAAAACGAGACGGAGGTGGCGACCTTGTCCGTGACCGCCAGGTCGCCCTGCCGTGCGGGCTCGAATTTCCAGCGCCTGAACGCCTCCAGCGCGGGCATGACAAACTCCGCCTGCGTGGCCTCGAGTATCCTTACATCGGATACGCTGCCATCGATCCCGACCAGCAGTTCAACCTGCACCCGGCCCGAGACGACGCCCCGCCCCGCCAATGCCAGCGGAAATTCCGCCTCGACCTGCGAAAGCACCTTGCACGGCGTCTTCTTCAAGGGCCGCGGCATGGATGCCGGCGGCGGGAGGAGGCCGGGCTTTTTCGGCTCGGGCAGCTTGAAGAGCAGCGTGATGCCGACGCCCATCGCCACGGGCTTGTCGTCGGCGACCGCCGGTTTGAATTTCCACTGTTCCACCGATGCGATGGCGGCGGCCTCGAAACGCGGATCAGTGGATTTCGTCGTGCGCACGTTGCCCGGGACGCCGTGCTCATCGACAACAAGGGAAACCTGCACGCGCCCCTCAATATTTTCCGCCTTCAACCCGGGCGGATAAACGGGCGCGGTCCAATCGGTGACCACCGGCGGGCCATACAAGCCGGCGCCCTCATCGGAAGCTTGTGCATAAGCTGGAAGGCCGGAAAAAAATGCGAGCGCCAAACCCAGTGGGATTTTTTCGAAAAGGCGGGGTTTCATAGGCGGGCCGATTCTGGCAGAGGGGGGAGTGGAGTCAAAGGGAAGGTTCTGATACCAATTCCGGTTCGTCGCTGCTTTGAATGGCTGTTTTTCACGGCGAGGATGCCAAATCGAGTCACAAAGCGCTTCTTCCGGTAGGGCGAGGCGTCCCGCCGAGCCGTGCCTACCCCACGGCTCGGCGGGACGCCTCGCCCTACCGGAAGATAAATCCCGCCCGAAACCGGCATCACTTGGCTTGGCATCCTTGCCGTGGAAAACAACCATTCAAAACAGCGACAAACCGATTTTTGAGGATGCGCCCCGGAGGCCCGTCAATCCAAGCCAGTGATCTGCAAGTCGCCCGGATACTCGACGTTGTATTTATAGGTGATCTCGCGCGTCTCGCCCGGCTTCAGATCGAGACGCCAGACGAGCTTGTTCTCCTCCTCGAGCGTGACCTCGCGGCCGGGTTTTTCCGGCGTGCCGACCTCCTTCGACGAGGGCGCGAGGAGATTGACGACGATCTTCTCGTTGCGCGAGAGCGGTAGTGCTTCCTTGAATACGACGCGCTCGGCGGTCTTCTTGTTGTTCGTGATGGTGACGAGGAACTCGCAGGTCACGCGGCGGCCCTTGCCGGTGAGCCCGGTGTTTTCCGTGAAACGGTTCACGACGCGGCGCTTGACCGCCACGCCCTCGTCGGCGCCGAGCGAGAGCTCGAATTTTTCCGTGGGCATCACGGTCTTCAGGCTGGCGGTCGCGACAAACGCGTCGTCGAGAAAAATGTTGGCGGCGCCGGCGAGCAGCGGAAATTCGGTGCCGTTGGTCACGTAGGCGCTGAGGAACGCCGTCTCCTGCATCGCGGGCACGGCCTGGTATTGGAGCTTCGCCGGGAGAGTGGCGGTCGTGATGCTGACTTTTTGCGGGGAATTGTCGCTGGGGATGGACGTGGCCGCGGCGATCCTGAACGACGCGCTCGTCGCCGCGGTGTCCACGGTTGCGGCGGCGAGGGTCGCATCCACCTCGGCAACCTCGGCGGGCATCGGAGCGGCTACCGCTTCGGCAACTTTGAAGGTCTGCATCTTATCCATGGCCATTCCTCTGATGCGCCCTTCCGCCATTTCCGCCTGCATGGGCATCACTGGCCGCGGCACATAAACATCCAAAAACCGCGGCGGCAATTCGGGCGCGGCGCCGCCGAGCGCGGGGCGGGCGGTGGAGAGCGTGAGGGCGATGTCGTTCCAGTCCTCGCCGGTGCCCTGGCGCACGACGCCGAAGTAGGAGAGCTCGACGGCGCGATCCTCGGCGCGCAGGCGCGCGTCGTAGGCGGGCGTCCAGCCCGCGCCGGGCACGGTGTAGGCGAGCTTGAGGTCGAGCGAGCCGGCCTGCGCGGCGGCCACGCGCACGGTCACGGTCTTGTAGCTGCGGGTCTGCGCGCGCGCGCCGTGGAGGATCTCGTTGAGCTGCGACCGCAGGGCGTTGAGTTTTTTATTGGCGTCATCGCGCTCGCGGTCGAGCGACTGGCGCTCGGTGGCGAGCCTGGCGCGATTCTCCAGCGAAAAGGCCAGCAGTTTCTGCAAGTCGTCGATGACGGGGCGCGCGGTCGCGTCCTTGCCGGGCGGCGCGGCCACGGCGTTCTCGATTTTTTCGACGAGCGCGGCCTGCTGGTTGAGGATGCCGGCGCGGTCGTCGAGCGCGCGGATGGCTTGCTCGACGGCGGTGATCTCGTCCTGGAGCGCCTTCACGCGCGGCTGGTCCACCTCGGCGTTGTCGGCGGTGTAGATGACGCGCGTGCTCACGTCGAGGATGGTGGCGGACGCGGTGCCGCGGCCCGAGACTTGCACCGAGGCGTCGATGAGCGCGGCGGGGAGCTTTTCGAGGACGATCTCGGATTGCCCGGCGGGCAGTTCCACGCGGACGGCGCGGGTGACGATGGCGCGATCCGTGTAAACGGTCGCGGCGGTGATTTGCGAGGGCATGGGAGACGGATTTTTCATGGTGGCAAACAAGGATGCCGGCGCGGCGAGCGACAGGCAGAGTGCGAGGATGCGGGTTTTGTTCATGGCGGGAATGATTGCGGAATGAGTTGAAAAACTGACACCGATTTCCAACGAAGGAAACGCAGCAATCTTACAAAAATTCCCGCGGAGGTTGTCAGCCAGGCGTCATGGAGTTGTCAGGAAAATGTCATGCCCCTGATCGCCCCCGCCTTCCGAATGCCTCGGGAACGAATATGTTGCCCACGGAATACACGGAAGGGATTTATACCTTTTTCGAATGAGACTTATCCTTTTGGAGGGACGGCGGCCGTCCCTCCAAAAAGACAGGTGGCGACAAAAACAAACGCCGACGGGCGCGCTCAGGCCGCCGCGTCGCGCAGCGCCTGCGGGAGATCGACGCGTTTCTCGTAGATGGCCTTGCCGATGATGACGCCGTCGAGGTTGGCGTGCTGCTTGGCGAGCGCGGCGAGCGCGCCCACATCGGCCTGCCGCGACACGCCTCCGGAGGCGATCACGCGGCATTTCACGGCCTTCAACATCGCCGTCTGCGCCGGGAGGTTCGGCCCGGTGAGCATGCCGTCGGTGCTGATGTCGGTGTAAATCAACGTGCCCACACCGAGCCCGCTCATGCGCGCGGCAAACTCCAGCGCGCCGAGCCCGGTCGTGTCCACCCAGCCCTTGACGGCGACCTTGCCGTCCTTCGCGTCGATGCCGACGGCGATCTTTTCGCCGAACTCAGCCACCAGCCCGCGCACAAAGTCCTCGCTCTCCGCCGCGCGCGTGCCGACGACCACGCGGGAGACGCCGAGCCCGAGCGCGCGCTCCACCGCCTCGCGCGAACGCATGCCGCCGCCGAGCTGCACACGCAGCCCGAGCGCGGCGATGGCGCGCACGGCGGCGAGATTCTGCGATTCGCCGCTGAACGCCCCGTCGAGATCCACCACGTGCACCCAGGCGGAGCCCGCGGCCTTGAAAAGCGCCGCCACCTCGGCGGGGTTGTCGAAATAAACGGTCTCCTGGTCGGCGCGG
The DNA here is from genome assembly GCF_038725785.1 of Termitidicoccus mucosus. Lineage (GTDB taxonomy): Bacteria > Verrucomicrobiota > Verrucomicrobiia > Opitutales > Opitutaceae > Termitidicoccus > Termitidicoccus mucosus. Next base: position 4,487,672 of record NZ_CP109796.1, on the reverse strand, counting down.
CCCTGCGTGAGGCGCACGCAACGCCCGCCCTTGATATCGATGGCTGGATAAATCGTCATGGAAGAAAATCACGCGGCCAAAGCCTGCCGGAGGCAAAGAAAAATTCCCGCGCCATGCAGGGGCTTCGCTCGTATTCATCTGGCGGGGGCGACACGAAGACGCGCCAGCCCGTGACGCAGGCATCCTGCCTGCCGTCCTTGGGTTGCGGCGCGAAGCGCGGCTTTTATTTTCTGGAAAAGAAAGGAAAAGCCAGCGCGTTGCGCGCAGCCTTTTTCGACGGCAGGCAAGGATGCCCGCGCTACGAGCTATGCCGCGCCGCCGGCGCCACGACCATGGGAAAAACCTTGTGAAACAGGCGCCGGTTTCCACGTCCGAGCCCTTGCGGCTGTAAACTTGTTTCCAAGCCTGCAAAAAAACATCGCCTTCCTCAATTCCTCCCTTGCAAAACTTGGTTTGCGGGGGCTCTCTCGTCAGACTGAATTTGCGTCAACCCATGACCGGCCGTCTTACCAAGCTACTTGATCCCGCGTGCATCACGCTCTCCATCCAGAGCGGAAAGCGCACGACTGCGATAAACGAGGTCGCCCGCCTCCTCGACGGCCACCCCAGCGTCAGTAATTTCCAAGGCTTCTATAACGAGCTTCTCGCGCGCGAGCGCCTCGACACCACCTGCCTCGGCAACGAGATCGCCATCCCCCACGCGCGCACCGAGCATGTGCAGAGCATTGTCCTCGCCATCGGCCGCAGCCAGAGCGGCGTGCACTTCGAGAACTGCAACCAGACCGTGCGGCTCATGTTTGTGCTGGGCACGCCGAAGTCCAACCCCGGCGCCTACCTCGCGATCGTCAGCTCGCTCTGCAAGCTCATCAAGGACGCCGCCGTGCGCGAAGCGCTCCTGGGCGCCGCCACGCCGGAGGAGTTCGCGCAAATCCTGACCGCCGCCGAGGAAAAGATCCTCGCCCCGGCCTGAGCGGTAGCCCCTCTCCCCTGCTCTTTCCTCTTTATTCTTTCTCTTTCCTCTTTCTCCCGGGTTCGCGTTTGGTCGGGAGAAAGAGGAAAGAGAAAGAATAAAGAGGAAAGAAATCGGACGAAAGGCGGGGATGGCGTCCTCCCTCCGGCCGCGGGCTGTTTGATCCGCTCACCGGCCTTGCCTCTGTGCGGGCGAGTCGCCACGCTCGGCCTTCGCCATGATCCAGTCCTTCATCTTCAGCGACGGCCGGCTCGTAGGGAGCAACCTCGAAACCGAGGCGCTCCGCCTCGTCCGCGCCGACAAGGGACTCGTCCTCTGGGTCGATCTCCACGACCCCACCGTCGACGAGATCAAGGCCATCCTTGAAAACGTCTTCCAGTTCCACCCCCTCGAAATCGAGGACTGCGCCACGCCCAGCTCGCTGCCGAAAGTCGAGGATTACGACGACCACCTCTTCATCGTCGCGCACGGCGTGGACTCCACCCGCACCGAAGGCTTCAACACCACCGAGATCAATCTCTTCCTCGGCAAGGATTTCGTCGTTTCCTTCCATCGCGCCGCCTCGCGCTCCATCCAGTCCGTCATCGAACGCTGCACCCGCCCCGGCGGCACCGGCAACGCCCGCGGCCCCGACCGCATCGCCCACCTGATCCTCGACTCGCTGGTGGACCATTTCAAACCCGTCACCGACGAACTCCGCACCGAACTCGACGAGATCGAGGACGAGGTGCTCGAGCGCGACCCCGAAAACGAACTCGTCTCCAAGCTCCTCGAAGTCCGCTCCGAGATCAACCTCCTCCGCCAGATTATCCGCCCCCTGCGCGATGTCGTGAACCGCCTGGCCCACGGCGACAACAAAAACATCCGCACCATCATGCTGCCCTACTTCCGCGACCTGCGCGACAACCTCATCCGCGTGGACGAGACCGCCGCCAACTACGCCGACCAGCTTCTCATCTCCTTCGACCTTTACCTCAGCAAATCCGACTTTCAGGCCAACGAAGGCATCAAGGCCCTCACCGCCCTCACCGCGCTTTCCCTGCCCGCCACGCTCATCGGCACCTGGTATGGCATGAACTTCGACAGCATGCCCGAGCTTCACTCCCCGCTCGGCTATCCCATCGCCGCCGCCGTCACCATCGCCCTCACCGCCGCCATCTGGTTCTGGTGCAAACGCCGCCGCTGGATCTAGGCGCGCGCTCCGCGCGCGAAGTGGCAAGTGACAAGTCGCAAGTAACAAGAAGAAACAGCCAAAAACAAAAAGACTCGAAAACAAAGAAAAACACCGGCGCGGCGTCATCCACACTTCAACTTAAACTTTCAGCTTCAACCGGCGGCGAAGCCGCCCTCTTCCCATGATTTCCACCCTCGTCTATCGCGACAACCGCCTCTCCGCGCAGAATCCCGCGGTCGAGACCCTTGCGGTCCTGCGCGACGAGCCGGGCGTCATGCTCTGGGTCGATCTCATCGCGCCCTCCGCCGAGGAAATCCAGCAGGTCCTCGCCCACGCCTTCCAGTTCCACCCGCTCGCCATCGAGGACTGCGTGAGCGACGCGCCTTTCCCGAAGATCGAGCCCTATGGCGACTACGTCCACCTCGTCATGCACGCCGTCGATTACACCCAAGTCGATTCGTTCATGACCATCGAGCTCGATTTTTTCCTGGGGAAAAACTTCCTCGTCACCTACCACCGCCAGCCCCTGCGCGTCACCGAGACCGTGCGCGAACGCCTTCTGCGCACGCCCAGCCTCATGGTGCGCGGGCCCGACCGCTTCGCCCATACCATCCTCGACCTCATGGTCGAGGGCTACAAACCCGCGCTCGAATTCCTCCGCGAGCAAATCGAGGAAGTCGCCGAGCACGTCCTGCATCACGGTTCCGCCGACGAGCTTTTTCCGGCCATTGTCGCCGTGCGCAAACAACTCGCCCGGCTCCGCCAGATCGTGCGTCCGCAGCGCGCCGTGGTCGCCGAGCTCGCCCAAGGCAAAAGCAAACTCATCCGCAAGGTCATCCTGCCCTATCTCCGCGATCTGGAGGAGGAACTCGGCCGCATCGAGGCGCAGGCCGCGTCGTGGGCCGACCAGCTCATCATCACCTTCCGTCTTTTCATCAACAAATCCAGCCACGAGGCCAACGCCGGCATCCGCGTGATGACCGCCATCACCGCGCTGACGATTCCCTCGCTGCTCATCGGCGGCTGGCTGGGCATGAATTTTGAAAACATGCCCGAGTTTGGCATTCCCTACGGTTATCCGATCACCTTTGCGCTCACCCTGGCCAGCACCGGCGCCATCCTGCTCTTCATGCGCCGGAAAAAATGGCTGTGAGCTTCACCGGCATGGCCGGGCGCATTTCAGCTTTCGAGCGGCCATGCGGTAGCGCCTCCGTGTAGCGCGGGCATCCCTGCCTGCCGTCGTTGTTTTATCGCGCGAAGCGCTCATTTGTTTTTTTGGAAAAGAGTCAGCGGCGCTTCGCGCCTTTCGTTTCAACGGCAGGCAGGGATGCTGCGCCACGCGCTGCCGCGCCTTTACGCTATTCTCAATGCGACAAATTATACCATTTCCCAATGAAAATCACCCTTTTGCTGGAGGGCCGAGCTCCTGCGAGGCCGTCGCGGAAAAACATCGCGTATAACCGCGACGTCCTCGCAGGAGCTCGGCCCTCCAGAGGTGTGAATTTCGTTCGGAATTGGTATTAACTGAGGTTAACAAAGCAGAACTAGCGGCCCCTGCGGCCTCGCCAGTGCGCCCCGGGTTTGCCCTTCGGGTGGGGCGGCTGGGCGCCGTTGTCGTGGCGATTGCCGCCCTTGCGGTCGCCGCCGCCTTGGCCGCGTCCGCTGTTCCGGCCTTTTCCGCCGGCGCGCCCGTGCCCGGCGGCGCCGCCGCCGCGATGCGCATGTTGCGGTTGCCCGCCCGCACCTCCCGCACCGCCGGCGGCGGGGGCCGCGGCTTTCGCGCCATAATCGAAACCCGCCAGTTTTAGCTGCGCGATTTTTTGCCCGATAAAACGCTCGATGTCGCGCACGTCGCCGGCCTCCTCGGGCGTCGCGAGCATGAACGCGTCGCCCACGGCCATCGCGCGGCCCGTGCGCCCGATGCGGTGCACGTAGTCCTCGGGATTCGCCGGCACGTCGTAGTTGATCACATGCGAGACGCCGGCCACGTCGATTCCCCGCGCGGCGATGTCGGTGGCAACCATCACCTCATAACGGCCGCTTTTGAATCCCTCGAGCGCCTCGACCCGCTGGTTCTGGGAACGGTTCGCATGGAGCACCGCGACGGAATGACTGGCGGCCTTGAGCCGCCGCGCGATGCGGTCCGCCCCATGCTTGGTGCGGGAAAAAATAATCACGCTCTGGAAGTCCGTCTTCTCCAGCAGCGCGAGCAGCAGATCGAACTTCAACGGCTGCGGCACCGGGTAAATCGCGTGCTTGACGGTTGCGGTGACGGAGCGCGAGCGCCCGATTTCGACCCGTTGCGGGTCGCGAAGCGCGAAGCGGGCGATCTCCTCGATCTCGGGCGGAATCGTGGCGGAAAAGAAAAGCGTCTGCCGCTGCTTCGGGCACAGGGTCACGATGCGCTTCACGTCCTTGATGAAACCCATGTCGAGCATGCGGTCCACTTCGTCGAGGATGAGCACCTCCACGCGGTCGAGGCGCAGGTTTTTCTCGTTCAGGAAATCGAGCAGCCGGCCGACCGTGGCCACCACAATGTCCACCCCCGCGCGCAAATCCCCGCGCTGCCGTCCGTAGCCGACGCCGCCGTGAAGCACGGTCGTGCGCACATCGGTGAAACGCCCGAGGTCGCGAAACGAAGTCTCGACCTGCGCGGCGAGCTCGCGGGTGGGCTCGAGCACGAGCACGCGCGGGCCCCCGGCCTGGTGCGGCCCGAGGCGGTTGAGCACGGGCAGGGCAAACGCGGCGGTCTTGCCCGTGCCCGTCTGCGCCGAGCCGATGAGATCGCCGCCCGCGAGCACGATGGGAATCGCGCGCAACTGGATCGGCGTGGGCTCGATGTAACCCATGGCCTGCGCGCCGCGAACGAGGCTCGAAAAAAGCCCTAGCTTGGAAAATGACATATGCGGATACCGCGCAGGGCTTGGGGCGAAGTGCGAGTGAAAACGCAAACGCCTCCAAAAGCGCCGGCGCGCGCCCTTGCCTCTTTATACCATTTTCGAACCATCTTCACACTTATCGAGGTAGGGCGAGGCGTCCCCGCCGAGCCGCAGGCGACCGACGGCTCGGCGGGGACGCCTCGCCCTACCCTAAAGGGTGAATTTCATTGGGGATTGGTATTACCAGAGGCGGCGGTAGCCGAGGTTGAACGCCCAGGGACGCTCGTAGTTCGCGGCCTTTCCGTATTCATAATCGAAATACACCTGGCTGCGCTCGTTGACGAGGTAGCCCGCGCCCAGGCCCGCCTCGAAACGCCAGCCGTCGTAATCGGGCTCGAACTCGCGGTCGTGCGCGTGGATCGCGCCGCCGTCGGTGTCGCTCTTCACCATCCCGAACTTGCCGTAGGGCGCCCAGCGCGAGTCGCGGAGCCGTTTGCCGAAACGCACCGCCCCGCGGTATTGCGCGGCGCGGGAGGCGTCCACCTTCACCTCAAGCGCCACGTTCTCCGGGCTCGTGCGGTAACTCGCGCCGTTCAGCCAGGCCACGCTCGCCCGCACCGCCGGCTCCACCCACCAGCCGTTGCCGCGCTCCAGGCGGCGGCCAAGCTCCAGCGACACGCCCTGGGCCTCGCTGTCGTAATCCGCGCTCACCGTCCGCCCGCCGGCCGTGCGCACGTCGAGGCTGTGCTTGTAGCGGTCGGCCTTGAAAACCAGGTCCGCATACCAGCCGTTGCCGTGCAGCCAGGTGCCGTAAAGCCCGACCGAGACGCTGCCGGTCCCGCCGGTGTTGTCCGCGCCGTCGAAGTCGCGATCAATCCGGCCCATGTCCACAAAGCCGCCGACCAGGTTCACGCTGTTCTCCGCGAGGAAGGCTTTGTCGCCGCCGGCGGTCACCCCGTAGGCATATTGCTCAAAGCCGCGGCCGGAAAGTTCATTGCCCGCGGTGAGGTGGTAGCCGCGCGCCCTCACCCACACGTTGCCAGTCGGGGCATGCTGTAGGGCGCGACCTTGCGTCGCGCCGCGATTGGCGAGGGGGCGGGCGGATGCGGCAGTGTGCTCGCGGCCTGACACAAGGTCAGGCCCTACGGGGCCGGCGGCGGGCAGATACTCGGCTCTCACTTCGCCCAGGCGCAGATACAGCGTATCGAGCGCGTAGTGCCAGTCCTTGCCCAGGATCGACGCGGTGTTGATGATCGCGTCCGCCGCATCGGAAAGGCCGGTGCTGAACAAATACCATTGGTCCGGGTCCAGGCCCAGGCTGCTGTCCGCTTCGCCGCCTCGCGCGAACTCGAACTGCATCAGGCCAAAGTCGAGCCTGCCGCCGGCCAGCCGGTAAACCGCCAGGCCGCCGTCGGCGATGAGCGGGATCGCGGCTTCGCCGTTGCCGGGCAGGCCGCCGAGTGCGTTGACCTCGACGGTGTGCGCGCTCGCGGCACTCCCGCCGGTGATTGTAATGTGGTCGGCCACCTCGCCGCCGCCCTTCAGGCCGGAGACGCCGGTGAAGTCGGCATTGAACACCAGCGTGGCATTGTCGCCCGCGAGCCCCGCGAGGGTCGCCTTCCTGAAAGCCGAGCCGGAGTGAACGAAGCCGAGTTTCGCGCCGTTGAGCGTCGTGGCGCCCAGCCGCGCGTTGTCAACGGCCAGCCAGATCGCGGAATGGGCGTCGGCGACCACGCTCGCGGTGCTGCCGCCAAGCGCGCCGGTGGCGCCCAGATACACCGCCGCCCCGGTCAGCCCGACGTTCGCGACCGCGTTGTCGTGCGCGATGGCGAACGAGCCGCTGGTCGTGATCGCCAGCGTGCCCGGGCCAGACACGACATTGCCCATCGCGCCGCCCACGTTGCGGTATTCGAGGGTCGCGCCGGCGTCCACGCTCACGGGCGCGGCGCCGAGCGCGGAGAGATTTTCGAGCACGAGGCGGCCGTCCGCGACGCGGGCCGCGCCCGTGAAGCCGGTGTTGGTGGTCACGATGACGGCAGTGCCGCCGCCCGTTTTGAGCAGGCTGCCGGCCCCGGCGAGCGCGTTGGCGAAGGTGCCCGACGCGGCGGGCGCGAGGTCGAGCTTGAGCGTGCCGTCCAGCGCGATGGTTCCGCCGCCCAGCGCGCCCGCGTGCTTCAGGTCCGCGGTGGCGGGCGCGGCAATCGCGATGCCGGCGCCCAGTCCGGGGTTCGCCGCGGTGACGGTCAGCGTGCCGCCTTGCAGTTCCAGCAGGCCGGAGCCGGTGAGCGCGCCGGCGGCGGTGCCGCCATTGACGATGGCAAGCGTGCCCGTGTCCAGCGCGAGCGTCGAGCCGGCGGCGGTGTCGAGCGCGCCGAGGGTTTGCGCCGTGGCGTTGAGGTCGAGGGACGCAAGGGACGAAAGGGACAGCAACGACGTGGCGCCGAGCGCGCCGCTGGCGCCGGTAATGAGCGTGCCGCCGGCGACGAGGGTCGCGCCAGTGTAGTCGTTGGCGCTGTTGCCCAGCGTGATGGCGCCCGTGGCGCTGATTTGCAGGTGGCCCGAACCGGTGACCCGCGCGTCGAGCACGGTGTCGGCCGCGCCGGCGTCGTCGAGCGTGAGCGTCTTGCCCTGCTGGATGTCCAGCTCGGTGAGCAGGTAGTCGTAATACAGGCCCGCGCCCTGGCCGGTCGCGGCGTTCGTCGCGCTGGCGAAGGCCGCGTAGTCGTAGCTCGCGATCACCACGCCGTCGTAGTCGATCTTTTGCCCGGCGCCGATCGCGCTGCCGTCCTCGCGCACGATCGCCATCTGGCCTTCCTGCGCGACGGTGTCGGCGGCGAGCAGCCTGACCGCCCCGGCGCCGGGACCGTCCTGGTCGAGGAAATTCGTCGCGGGCGGCAGCGACGGCGCGCCGGGCGTCATGGTCCCGGAGGCGAAGTTTTCAAAAACCACTTTGCTGGAGCCGGACATCACCGCGAGCGTGCCAGTTTTGAAGGCGTGCGCGGGCTCCAGGCCGTCCATCGCGAGGGCCAGGGTGCCGCCGGTCATCGCCAGCCCGCCAATCGTCCCGCTGCGCGCGAGGCGCACGGTCGAGCCCGCGCCGGCTTCCACGGTCGCGTTTTTCAGCGCCTGCTCGTTGAGCGCGCCGGTGGCGTCGTCGCCGAAGTCGAGCCGGGTGTCCGCCAGCCGCACCGTGCCGGTGAAGGCCGTGCCGGTCGCGGCGGCGAAGCTCAGGGCGCCGCCGGAAAGGCCGGCCGCCACCACGCCGCCGCCGCTGAGCGCGTTCGCGTAGGCCCACGCGGACAGGGTGCCGCTCTCGATGCGCAGCGTGCCGCTCACCGCCGTCGCCGCGCCGCCCAAGTGGTCCTGCCCGCCCACCAGCATCTCGCCAACGATGTCCCACCGGCCCGTGAAGGCGGTGTTGACGCCGCTCACCGTCGCGCTCGCGCCCGCCGCGACGCGGTTGGTGCCGCTGCCGCCGATGTCCCCGGCCAGCGCGACGCCGGCGGCGTTCACTTCGAGCAGCCCGGCGTTGGCCGTGGTGTTGGCATACGTGCCGGAAGCGTCCAGCGCGAGCGTGGCGGCGGCGGTATTCGTCACGGTACCGCTGCCGAGGGCCGCGAGGTGGCCCAGCGCGAGCGTGCCGCTTTCAATCCGCGAGCCCCCGCTATGGGTGTTGCCGTGGCTGATCGTCACGGCGTTCGCGTCCTCCTTCACGAGCGCGCCGGCGCCGCTGATCTCATTCGTAATTTGTAATTCGTAATTCGTGGTTCCCCCGAGGACAAGCGTGCCGCTGTCGGCCACCTTGCCCGTGCCCAGGCTGGCGGCGCCGGCGGCCTTGAACGCACTGTCCGCCGCGATGGCCCACGTGCCGCTGAAGTTCGCGTTGTTGCCGCCGAGGATGACGTTCGCGGCGCTGGTCGCGCTCACCACGCCCGCGCCGCCGATGGCGTTCTGGTTCGTGCCGGCGGCGGCGGCGAAGATGAGCCGGCCGTCGGCGGTCAGCGCGCCGCCGACGCCGAGACCGGCGACGTGTTGCAAGGTCGCGGTCGCGCTGCCCGCGATGGTCGTGCTCGCCGTCAGCGCGGTGTTGCCTACGGTGACGAGCAGGTTGCCGCCGGCCAGCGCCAGCGTCCCGCCGCCGGTCAACGCGCCCGCGCTCGTGCCGCCTCCGGCCAGCGTCGCCACACCACCGGCGAAGTCGAGGGTCGAGCCGTTCCGCCCGTCGAACGTCCCCGCGGTGAGCGCGCCCGCCCCGAGGTCGATCGTGCCCGAGTGCGCGAGCGCGCCGTCCACGCCCAGCGAGCCCCCGTTGACCAGCAGCGCCGAGCCGGCCGAGCCGCTGAACGCGCCGATGGCCTGGGCCTGGCCGTTGAGGTCGGCGGCCGCGCCGGCCGCGAGGTCGAGCAGGCTGGTCCGGCCCAGCGCGCCGCCGGTCCCCAGTTTCAGGGTGCCGCCGGTGACGAGCGTCGCGCCGGTGTAGCTGTTGCTGCCGGTGAGCGTGATCACGCCCGCGCTGCCGTCGGCATTGACGGCCAGATGGCCGCTGCCGCTGATCACGGCATGCAGCTCGGCCGCGCCGGGCTTGAGCAGGTCGCTGACGTCGTGGTCCAGCAGGGTGGTCTGGTTGTCCAGCAGGTGCAGGTGCGTCAGCTCGTAGCCCAGATAGAGGCCGCTGCCCGAGGCCGTGGCCGCGAAGTCGTAGGTGCCGAGCGCCGTCGTCGCGCTGTTTTGCACGATGTCGCGCTGGGTGGCGTCGCCGAGCTGCTGGCCGTCCTGGTCCACGAGTTGCGCGCCGGTGATGGCGGCGGCGCCGGTGCGACTGGTGCTCTTCACCAACTGGATGTCCCGCCCGTCGTCCTGCTGGAGCAGGGACAGGAGGTTTCCGCCAAACGCGGTCGTGTCCACCACGATCACGGTGTCCCCGACATGCAGCGCGCCGGTGTCGATCAGGCCCGCGACCGCCGTGCCGCTGTCGTCCAGGGTGAAGCGGAGGGTGCCGCTTTCCAGCGTCAGGTTGCCGATCCGCTGCGTGCCCGCGGCCACGGTCGTGGCGTTGCCCTCGCCGATGACCAGCGTCGCGTTCGACAGGGCCGGGACGCCCGCCCCGCCCAAGGCAAAGGTGTTGCCCCGCACGATCACGCTGCCGGCGAAGTGCGTGCCCGTGGCCGCGCCGAAGGCAAACGCGCCGCTGTTGGACACCGCCAACGTGCCGGTCCCGGCAAGGGCGTGGTCGAAGGTGTAGTCGCCCGCGCCCAGGGCCAGCGACAGGTCGCCGCCGAGGTTGACGGCGGCGGTGCCGCCCGCGCCGAGGTTTTCCCGTGCGGTCATCGTGCCGCTGCCGCGCACGTCCCAGACGCCGGCGAACAGCGCATTGCTCCCGCCCACGGTCACGCCCGTGCCGCTGAGGACGGTCGTGCCGGTGCCGCCGAGGGTGTTCGCAAACGTGCCGGACGCCGCGAGGTCCAGCACGGCGTGGTTCAAGACATCGCCCGCGCCCGCGCCTTGCAGGTCGGCCAGCGCCAGCGTGCCGCCGCCGACCAGCGTCGTGCCGCTGTGGGTGCTGGCCGCGCTGAGGATGAGCGTGCCGTCGCCGAGCTTGGCCAGCGACTTGCCGTCCCAGCCCTTGGCGGCGTTGGCGGCCGTGTCACTGAGGGCGACGTCCACCTCGAAGCTGCTGCCGCTGCCGAGCGTGAAGACGCCGTGCGCATAGGTGCCGCCGGCGAACCAGCTCAGGCCGTAATCGACCACGTAGTCCGTGCCCGCCACCCCGGCGTGGCCGGTCAGGTAATCCACGCCGGAGCCCGGCAGGCCCGTGACCGTGGCGAAGTCGCCCGCGAGGCCCGATGTGGTGTGGATGATGACGCGCGAGTCGCCGGCCACTTCGCTGGCTTTCGCCGCGGCCGTGCCGCCGGCGAGGCCGGTCAGGCTCAGCGTGCCGGACAGCGTGCCGCCGGCGGCGGTGACGAACGCCCCGCGCGTGCCGCTCAGGGCAACGGCCAGCGTGGAGACGGCGTTCTGGGCATACGTGCCGCCCACCGCCACGCTGCCGCTGTCGCGGATGGCCAGGGTGCCCGTGCCGGAACGGCCCACGGTGAGACTGTCGGTGTTTTGCCAGTAGCCGCTGCCACTCACCGTCACCACGCCGACGCTCCCGGCTTGGTAACCGATGTAGCTGTCGACGAGATTGCTCACACTCCCGCTGTCCGCGATGGTCATCGTGCCCGTGCCATTGTAGCCCACGAGGAGACGACCGCTGTTTTGCCAGAGGCCGTTGCCGCCGACCGTAACCGCGCCGTGCCCGCCGGCACCGTAACCGATATAGTTGTTGCCGCTGCTTCTCACACTCCCGCTGCCCTCAATGGTCAGGGTGCCCGTGCCGGAAGTGCCCACGGAGAGGTCATTGGAGTTTTGCCAGTAGCCGCTGCCGCTCACCGTCACCGCTCCGAGCCCGTTGTAACCGATCCAGCCGCCGCTGCTTCTCACGCTCCCGCTGTCCTCGATGGTCAGCATGCCCTTGCCCACGGTGATGCCGGAGGTGTTTCGCCAGTAGCCGCTGCCGCTGACACTCACCACGCCGGCGGCCCCGTAACCGTAACCGATCTCGCCGTAGCCGCTGCTCACGCTCCCGCTCTCGCGGATGGTCAGCGTGCCCGTGCCGTAATAGCCCACGGTGAGACCGGTGTTTTCCCAATAGCCGCTGCCGCCCACCGCCACCGCGCCGACGGCTCCGGCAGTGTAACCGATGTAGCCGCGGCTACTGCTCACGCTGCCGCTCTGGCGGATGGCCAGCGTGCCCGTGCCGGAACGGCCCACGGTGAGACTGCCGGTATTTTGCCAGTAGCCGCTGCCGCCCACCGTCACCGCGCCGACGGCCCCGGCATCGTAACCGATGTAGCCGTTGTTGTTGGCCACGCTTCCGCCTCCCTCGATGGCCAGCGTGCCCGTGCCGAAGTAGCCCACGGCGAGATCGCCGGTATTTTGCCAGAGGCCGCTGCCGCTCACCGTCACCGCGCCGACGCCCCCGACATCGTAACCGATGAAGCCGTTGTTGTTGTTGGTCACGCTTCCGCCGCCCCCGATGGCCAGCGTGCCCGTGCCGGAATTGCCCACGGTGAGATCGCCGGTGTTTTGCCAGAGGCCGCTGCCTCCCACGGTCACCACGCCCGCACTCGTGCCGTAGTCGCCGATGAAGCCGTTGACGTTGGCCACGCTCCCGCCGCCCTCGATGGCCAGCGTGCCCGTGCCGTAAAGGCCCACGGTGAGATCGCCGGTGTTTTGCCAGAAGCCGCTGCCGCTGACACTCACCGCTCCGCGCCCGCCGGCGCCATAACCGATGACGCCGGCGCCGGTGGCCAGGGAGCCGTCCGTCACGGCCACCGTGCCGGTGGAATACTGGTCGAGAGCGACATACAGCCCGCCGCCGTTTCGCACCGAGCCGCCATCCGCCACGGTGAGCGTGCCATGCCCGGTGACGCCGGCGGGCGGCGGGCCAGACGCCGACGTTTCATACGCCCCGCCCCTGCCCACATGGATGTCGCCCCGCAGGGCAAACTCCGAGCCGGCGCCGGTCACGTGCAGCGCGCCTGTGCCGCTGGTGGACGAGCCGCCGGTCTGGAGGCCAGGGCCAAACCAGCCCGCCATGCCGATAACCACCACATTCGCATCACTGCCGCTGAAGCGTCCGCCGTCGGCGATCGTCACCACGCCGTCGGCGCCGTCGCCGATGAGGAGCTGGTTGCCCACCAGGTTCCAGACGGAGCCGGTGCCGGTGACCAGCACTTCGCCGTGGCCGCGGTTCACCCCGAGAAACGGCGCCTCGTTGAGGATAAAACCGCCGACGCCGGTCGAGTTTGTGTTCAGCTCGCCGCCGTTCTCGACGACCAGCCGCGCGCTGCCGGAAAAGCCCACGGACACGGTGGACTTGGTCGAATCGCCCACCAACGCGCTGATTTTCGAGCCGGTGCCGGAAATGAGCACCGCGCCCTCGCTGCCGTCCGCCGAGGCGAGGATGAGGCGGTCGGTGGTCACGGTCGAGCCGTCGAGCACGTTGAGCGTGCCTTTGCCCTTGGTGCCGACGGTGAGACGCGAATCAATGCTGCCGCTGAAGGCGGTATTCACCCACGTCGAGGAGCCGGTCAAGGTCACCACGCCTTCGGAACCGGCCTCCTGGCCGATGTGGGTGCGGAATTTGTTCACCGCGTCGCCCGGGTAAACGGTGCCGGTGGTGACGAGCGTGGCGCGGTCGCCGAGGAGGAGCGCGCCGGTCCCGGTCTGGCCGACGGCGAAGGCCCTGCTGCGCCATTCGGCGGACGTGCCGGTGATGGTGGCGACCGCGCCGCCGTCGATGACGCCCGCCGAATCGCTCACGCGGCCCGAGCCGGTCAGCGCGAGCGTGCCGCCGAGCACGGAGGTCGTGCCGCTGTAGCCGTTGGACGCGCTCAGCACGAGCGTGCCCGCGCCGAGCTTCGTCAGCGAGCGCCCGTCCCAGCCCTTGGCGGCGTTGGCGGCCGTGTCGCCGAGGGCGACGTCCACCTCGAAGCTCTCGCCCGCGCCGAGCGTGAAGGCGCCGTGCGCATAGGTGCCGCCGGAAAACCAGCTCAAGGCATAGCCGACATTGTAATCCAAGCCGCCGTTCGCCTTGCCGTAAGCCAGCGTGACATAATCCACCGGGCTGGCGGCGGCCCCGCCGAGATCGACCGAGGCAAAATCACCCGTGATGCCGCCGGGGGCATGAATGATCGTGTAAACCGAGCCGGCCAGTTCGCCGGCCTTCGCCGCCACCGTGCCGCTGAAGCCGCTCACCGCCAGCGTGCCGGCCAGCGCGCCGCTGGCGGCGGTGATGAACGCCCCGCGCGTGCCGCTCAGGGCAATGGCCAGCGTGGAGGCGGCGTTCTGGGCATACGCGCCGCCCACCGTCACGCTGCCGCTCTCGCGGATGGCCAGGGTGCCCGTGCCGCCATCGCCCACGAAGAGATTGCCGGCGTTTCGCCAGTAACCGCTGCCGCCCACCGTCACCACGCCGACGCCCCCGCTGCCGGCACCGATGCGGCCGCCGCCGCTGGTGCTCACGCTCCCGCTGTCCTCGATGGTCAGGGTGCCGCTGCCGGAATTGCCCACGAGGAAATTGCTGCCGTTTTGCCAATGGCCGCTGCCGCTCACCGTCACCGCGCCGACGCTCCCGGCCTCGTGACCGATGTAGCTGTTGCCGCTGCTCACGCGCCCGTTGTCCTCGACGGTCAGGGCGCCCGTGCCGGAACGGCCCACGAAAAGATTGGCGGTGTCTTGCCAGAGGCCGCCGCCGCCCACCGTCACCGCGCCGGCGCTCCCGGCCTCGTAACCAATGTTGCCGTTGCTGTTGCCGCTGCTCACGCTCCCGCTGTCCTCGATGGTCAGGGTGCCGCTGCCGAGATTGCCCACGGTGAGGCCGGCGGCGTTTCGCCAGTAACCGCTGCCGCCCACGGTGACCGCGCCGACGCCCCCGGCATACAGGCCGATGTTGCCGTTGCCGCTGTCCACGCGCCCGTTGTCCTTGATGGTCAGCGTGCCCGTGCCGTAATTGCCCACGGTGAAACCACCGGTGGCTTGCCAGTAACCGCCGCCAGCCACCGTCGCCTCACCCGTCCCGCCGGTGGTGCCGCCGATGACGCCGGCGGCGCCGGTCACACTGCCGCTGCCCTCGATGGTCAATGCCCCATGGCCCTGGAAACCCACCAAAACGTTGGTGGTATTTTGCCAATAACCGCTGCCGCCCACGGTGACCGCGCCGCTGCCGCCTGTATCGAAGCCGATGTAGCCGTTGCGGTCGCTCACGCGGCCGCTCTCGGTGATGGTCAGCGTCCCCGTGCCGGAACGGCCCACGAAAAGACTGCCGGTGTTTTGCCAACGGCCGCCGCCGCCCACCTCCACGGCGCCCGTGTCGCCCGCCAGGTCGCCGATCACACCCGAGGCGGACGAAACCGAGCCGAGGCCGCCGATGAGCATCCGCGCGCCGGATGCCTGATGCCCGATCCATAAACCCGCGCTGCCGGCGTCGAGCCTCGAAGCGCCGACGGTCGCGTCGGTCAAGCCGTTCAGCGACCAGGTCTGCGATCCCGCGCCGGAAAGCGTGCCGCCGTTGAACAACAAGACCGAGCCGGTCGCGCTGGTGACGTAATCGAACGTGATCTCCTGCCCATTCAGGTCCAGGGTCACGCCGTCCTGGATATTGAGAGGCGCCGCATCGCCGGGGATGCTTTGCACGCCGAGCGCCAGCGCGCACGACATCCGGAGCCACGCGCGCAAGGCCGCCGCGGTTGTAGTTCGCCCAAAAACAAGCCCTCGCGGCGATTTGGGTGCGCGCCTGGCTGATGCAACGAGTCGGTGTCCGTTCATATAGATTCGCCTGACCAGAGTGGAGTTTTATAGAGAGATTCCGCCTGCGACCGGCGGAAGCGCGCACTCTCTTTTTCGAGAATCCATATTGTCAAAATGAATTATAATGCCTTCGAATATGTGCATTATTTGGTTAAAATAATATAAAGGAATGTATATAAAACCGGTGATTTCAGAGTGAGGCCGTTATTTTTCTTTTAATCTTTTTAACCATAAAATCCCCCTGGCCGCGCCGGATTCCGGTCGCAAGGGCACCCGTCGCCCGAGGCCCATCCCGCCATGAGGCATGTTGCAATCCACTGTAGATTATTAATTTCAAATTATGCGCGACTGTCCCAGGGGCCGGTGAAAAAAATATCGAATATTTTTTTGATTTTTAAATATTCGGTAAAGGATAATGCCGTATCCGGGCGCTCATGACACGAAACGGGGCCGGTGAGGCCACGGATTGCGCGGATGGGCACGGATGCCCGATGCATTATCGGGACTTCTAAAAATTGATTTTAACCGCGAAGGGCGCGAAGCACGGAAAGGAATAAAATGGTTCCTCGCTATTTTCGATGGCTGGTTTGCTTATTTAACCGCAGAGAACGCAAAGAACTCATGGAAAAACAGGATTGTTTCCTGCGCTCTTTGCGTTCTTTGCGGTTAATTTTTTGTTGTTTTCAGTCATCGAAAATAGCGACGAACCCATAAAATTATACCATTTATGAATGAAAATCCTCCTTTTGGTGGAGGGCCGAGCTCCTGCGAGGCCGTCGCGGTTATACGCGACGTTTTTCCGCGACGGCCTCGCAGGAGCTCGGCCCTCCAGAAGTGTGAATTTCGTTCGGAATTGGTATTAAGGGCAGTTTGAAAAATGGCCGAAGGCGGTAGGGAGGCCTCTCCGAGGCCTCCGCGAGAACGCTCCGCATTCCCATGAAATATGAAACCTGAAAGGACGCCCGGCGGAGGCCTCGGAGAGACCTCCCTACCGGCGCTACCGCGCCTGGGAGTTTGCTTCCGCTCCATTCCTTTCTTCGCGCCTTTCGCGCCCTTCGCGGTTAATTTTATAATATGGCAGGCCGGAGGGGCCGTATGGGACCCGCGGATACAAGCCGCGGATGCGGCCTGTAGGGGAAACACGCAATGCGCGCGTAGTGTATAAGCTGGTTGGATACGCTGTGTATTGACGCGGTGATACGTCATGGCTTTGTGGATACTGTCCTTATGCATTCCAGCAGTCTTTTCCCGGCTTTCGTTGCCTCCCTCCCCCTTGCCGTCGCGATCACGGCGTCTCCCGCGGAAGACGCCATCGTGTCGTTTGCCCAGCTGACCCAAAACTACAACCTCGTCAGCCTCGGCGACGCCGCCATCCGCAACTACGGCGACACCGAGGGCGGCATCGCGGTCGGCGGAAACCTCACCATCGACGGGGGCGTGATCGCCGCGCTCCCGTCCAAATTCGGCCAGACCGACGCGCTGCCGACGCTGTATGTGAACGGCAGCCTCAACTACACCGGCAACGGCAGCCTGCTGCGCCTCCAGACCGGGCATGCGTCGCTGCCGGGCTTCAGTCCCGGCGCGGACTGGAATCCCGTCAGCCGGGAACTCGCGTCCGCCGGCGTGACGCAGCTCTCGCAAATCAGCTCGACCTCCACGCACGCCGCCGCCGATCCGCGCTCGACCGCGCTCGACCCGGGCTGGGACTTCGCGGCGATAAAGGCGCAATACCAGGCGATTTCCTCGACCCTCGCCTCGCTCGCGCCGACCGGCGCCGTCTCGGTGACCGGCCAGCAGCTTGCGTTCACCGCCGCGCCGGACGCGCACGGCGCGATTATATTCGACCTCGATGCCTCGCTGCTCGCCGGGAATTTCTACGACGGGCAGATGTTTTCCGGCATCTCCATCGACGTGCCCGAGGCGGCGGTGTTTGTCATCAACGTCCTCAACGCCGACGGGCGCACGCTCTTCGGCGGCGGGGTCAATTTCAACTACGACGACAGCTACTCCCGCCTGCTCTGGAACATTGTCGGCGCGGACGACGCAGCCGGCCAGACGGTGTCCTTCGGCAACGGCGGCCAGTTCTACGGCAGCATTCTCGCGCCGAATTACCTGGTGACCAACACCGGCAACACGCCCATCAGCGGGCAGGTCGTGGCGGGCTCCTTCGACTACGGAAACGCGGAGCTGCATTTCACGGATTTCGGCTTTCCCACCGGTTTCGACGAGCCGCTGCCGCCGGTGCCCGAGCCCGCGACTTACGGGCTGGCGGGCGCGGGCGCATTGCTCGGCCTCGCGTTCTGGCGCAGGCGCGCGGGGCGCGACAGGAGATTATAAAAATCAGTTTTTAACCGCGAAAAGGCGCAAAACATCAAACGGGGAAAAGCATGATTGTTTAAAAGATATTTTTGGAAAATTTCGCGGCATTTCGCGATTGGCTTTTTTAATTTTTATTTGGGCCAATGGTGAGAGAAAATACCATATCATTAATAAGAGCCAAGGCGCTTCCGCCTTTATCCGTGTTCATCCGTGCAATCCGTGGTTAAATAAAAACGAACCATTTTAATAGCCACAAAGAGGCACAAAAGGCACAAGATTGAGCGGTTGTTTTTGTGCTTTTTGTGCCTCTTTGTGGCTATTAAAACCGGACCATTATTATGAACCACGAAAAACGCCAAGACACGCGAAAGCGATCCCTTCCTTTTCGCGGCATTTCGCGGCATTTCACGGTTTAAATAAAACCGAACCATTGTTTTTAACAGAAGGAAACAAAGGACGCCAAGAAGACCATGATATAAAAATGTCTTCTTTGTTCCCTTCGTTTCCTTCTGTTCAATAAAACCGAACCATTATCCTGTTTCTTTTTGCCAGGCCACTCGCAGACTCGTGGAGTGCCTCTTGCGCCTCTTTGCGGCCATGGTTCGTCGCTATTTTCGATGACTGAAAGCACAAAAAATTAACCGCAAAGAACGCAAAGAGCGCAGGAAACAATCCTGTTTTTCCATGAGTTCTTTGCGTTCTCTGCGGTTAAACAAGCAAAACCAGCCATCTAAAATAGCGAGGAACCGCGGGCATTGCCTTTTTCCGTTGCGGCTGCGGCGCCGCGTCAGCGCGCGTCGTTTTCGGCCAGCCAGCGCTCCACCTCGATGGCGGCCTGGCAGCCCATGCCGGCGGCCGTGATCGCCTGGCGGTAAACATGGTCGGCGCAATCGCCCGCCACATACACGCCCGGGATGTGCGTGCGGACCTGCGAACCGGCGGCGGGCTTCAGGTAGCCGTTGTCATCGACCGCGAGCGCGCCGGCAAACGCGGCGGTGTTGGGCTCGTGGCCGATGGCGACAAAGACGCCCTTCACCGGCAGCACCGACTCCGCGCCGGTCTGCGCGTCGCGCACCTTCAGGCCGCTGACCGCGTCCTCGGCCACGCCGAGCACCTCGGCCGGCACGCTGTTCCAGACCATCTGGATCTTCGGGTGCGAGGTGGCGCGGTCGGCCATGATCTTCGACGCGCGCAACGTGTCGCGGCGGTGCACCAGGTAAACCTTGCTCGCGAAACGCGTCAGGAAAAGCGCCTCCTCGCACGCGCTGTCGCCGCCGCCGATGACCGCGACCTCCATGCCCCGGTAAAACGCCCCGTCGCACGTGGCGCAGGCCGTCACGCCCTTGCCGCCGTAAAGCTCCTTCTCCCCGGGCACGCCGGTCATGCGCGGCGACGCGCCGGTGGCGATGATGACGGACTTGGCCAGGATCTCGCGCCCGTCCGCGAACAGGCGGAGCGGCTGGGAGGCAAAATCGACCGAATCGACGATCGCGGTCTCGAAACGGGCGTCGAATTTGGCCGCCTGCTGGCGGAGGTTGTCCATCAACTGGAAGCCGTCGATGCCCTCGGGAAAGCCCGGAAAGTTTTCCACCTCGGACGTGGTGGTGAGCTGTCCGCCGGGCTGCGTGCCCTCGAGGACCAGCGGCGAGAGGTTGGCGCGCCCGGTGTAAATGGCGGCGGTGAGCCCGGCGCAGCCGGTGCCGATGATGACGACGTTTTCGACGGAATTGGACATGGCGCAGGGATGCTTCCAAAAATCGAACAGAAGGCAACAAAGTCCGCGAGGAAGGCGTTTTTTAGAACCTCCTTAAAGAATAAAGGCCGGGCGGAAAAGAGCGGCCTTCCGACCGACAATTTGGCCATCTTGCTGTTTTCGATGGAGGCGGGAAAAAGGGCCGGAGGGGACGTCCAACCCGGCGCGCGGGACGCGCGCGCTCCCTAAGAACGATGGATTTCCCCGCAAAGGCCCGTTGCCAGCCGCTCCCCGCCGCGGAGCCCGCGCCGAAGCATCAGGAGCGCCGCATGCGCAGCGCCCAATCCAGCATGCGCACCGGGAGCAGCCACTTCAGGAAAAGAAAAAAACGCGCGTGCGCGGGCCCGTTGTAATGCGTTTTTGGATACCCGGCGCGCAGCGCCTTGTCCACCAGCCGCGCGATATCGTCGGGCTCCCCGGCGACGCGGCGCAGTTTCCGGGCGCCGGACGCAAACGCGCCCGCGAACGGCCCGTAGGGGCCGGTCTGCGGCAGCGTGTCCGCCGACACCCCGCGCGCGACATCGCCAAACTCCGTGCGGATGAACCCGGGGCGCACGAGAATCACGCGGATGCCGAACGGCTTCAACTCGCCGCGCAAGCCGTCGGTGATGCCCTCCAGCGCGAACTTGGTCGAGTCGTAGGTCGCGGACATGGGGCGGGTGATGCGGCCCGCCACCGAGCCGATATTGACGATGCGGCCACCGCCCTGCGCGCGCAGCACGGGGGCGACGAGCTGGGTGAGGGCGACGAGCGAGAAGACGTTGGTTTCGAAATTGCGGCGGATGGCATCGACCGGCACGAGTTCGAGCGGGCCGCGCTGGCCGTAGCCGGCGTTGTTCACGAGCGCGTCGATGCGGCCGAAGCGGGCAAGGGTTTCCGCGACGAGGCGGCGGCGGTCCGCGTCCGCGGTGATGTCGCCCGCGACCGCGAGCGTGTTTTTTCCCGCCGGATCGATTTCGCGGCAGAGCGCGGCAAGCCGTTCCGCCCGGCGCGCGAACAGCACCGCGCGCGCCCCGCCGCGGACGAGCCGCCGCACGGTCGCCTCGCCGATGCCGGACGACGCGCCCGTGACGATGACGACCTGGGTTTGGGGCGGACTTTTCATGATGGACTGGAATGCACATCGAAGCCCCATCGCGGGCGATGGAACAATCCTAAACCGCGGTGCCATTCGGCACGGGCGCGCCGTCGCATGGGCGGAACGCCCATGCCACTCGATCCCACGGACGCGCACCCCCACCCTGCCCCATCGGGTGCAACTCAAAGTGATGTCACCGCCGGAATCTTTCCTCTTTATTCTTTATCTTGGCAGACTGTCGCTTCGCTCGAAACCTCTTTCTCCCTGCCCGTTCCTAACGAAAGAGAAAGAGAAAGAGGAAAGAAGAAAGAGGGAGTGACACCACTTTGAGTTACATCCTGCCCCATCTGTCTCCAAACACACCGCTTGCCTATCGCCGGCCGCTTGTATTGAATAGCCATGTGCTTATGAAACGCCCGGCGAGGCCGCCGGGTTTTCTCGATACCATCCAACAACCATCAACCCTGTCTCCACATGAAGTTTCTCCACTTGTTCGTGATTTTGGCCGCGGCGTTGTTTCTCGCAGGCTGCGGGAAAAAAGACACCGCGGGTTCCTCCGGCTCCTCGAATGCCTCGGCGGCTGCGGGAGGCGCGTCGGCCACCTTTAACGGACAGTCTTTTCAGAGTCTGCGCGTGGCCGCCTACCTGAGAAATTTCGACCAGTATTCGAAAGACTACGTCGCCGCGCTCAACGACAACAGCCAGAACGCCGCGCTCAAGGCCCGCAGCGATGCGCTCGCCAAGGAGCAGCGCGAGGTCGTGAAGGAACTCAAGGGCGCGGATGAGATCGAGCGTTTCAACTCGATCGTGATGGGCATCCGCAAACGCATCGAGGACGCCACCAACGCGGCGACTCAAAAATAAAATCCCCGGCAGGCCGCCATCTAAACGGTAGGGCGAGGCGTCTCGCCGAGCCGCGGGTCAGCGACGGCTTGGCCGGGGGCTTCGCCGTGCCGGCGCTGCCGCGCCCCTGTCAAACGAAAGCACCCTATTAAAGCATCCTATTACCAGAGGCGGCGGTAGCCGAGGCTGAGTGCCCAGGGGCGCTCGTAGCTGGGGGCGCGTGCGTATTCGTAGTCGATGTACAGCTGGCTGAGGTCGTTGACGCGGTAGCCAGCGCCCAGGCCGAACTCGACGCGCTTGCCGTCGAAGCCGGCGGTAAACGTCTTGCCGTGGGCGGTGATGCCGCCGCCATTGGAATCGACCGCGACGGCGGCAAGCTTGCCGTAGGGATGCCACCGGCTGCCGGGGAGCCGGCGGCCGAAGCGCAGGAGCGCGCGGTACTGCCAGGTTTCGGAGTCGTCCACGCGCACCTTGATCGCGCGCTGGCCGGGGGTGGGGCGGGTGTCGTAGGCGGCGCGGCCCAGCCAGAGCACGGAGGCCTGCGCGGCGGGCTCGAGCCACCAGCCGTCGGCGCGCTGGAGGCGGCGGCCCGCCTCCAGGCTCAGGCCCAGGCCTTTCACGTTGTAGCCGGCGTGCGTCACGCGCCCGTTGGCGGCGCGGGCGTCGAACGCGTTTTTATACCGGTCGGCGCGCCCGACCGCGTCGAGGAACCAGCCGTCCGCGCGCAGGAGCGTGGCGTAGGCGCCGACGCCGGCATTGCGGGTTTCGCCGGTGCCGGCGTTGTCGAACCTGCGGCTGACCCCGCCCATGTCGATGAAGCCGCCGAGGAGGTTCGCGCCGGTCTCGGTCGCGAAGGCCCGGTCGAGGCCGGCGGTCATGCCGTAGCCGTGCTGCTCGAAGGCCATGCCGGAGACGCGGTTCGAGGCGTCGAGGCGGTAGCCGCGCGAGCGCACCCAGACGTTGCCGGAGGCGTTGCCTCCTTTTATGGCGGCGGCGTGGCCGCCGTCAAGGGAGGCGAGGTTTTCGGCGCGGAGGTCACCCATGCGCAGGTGGAGGCTGTCGAGGGCGCTGGCCCAGTCCAGCGCGAGCGTGCCGGCGGTGTTGAGGATGGCGTCGGCGGCGTGAGAGCCCGGCGTCGGTCAGGTACACCGTGGGGATCGGGGATGTAGGCGCTGCCGTCGCCGCGCATGAGTTCGAGCGAGGTGAGCTCGGTCTCGATGCGGCCGCCGACGAGGTCGAAGGTGCTGAGCGTGCCGCCGGTGTGGATGAGCTCCAGCGCGATGTTCGGGCCGGCGGGCTCGGTGCCGTGGGTGTCGAGGTGCACGCGGTGCGCGCCGGCGCCGTCATCGAGGATGTCCAAAAAGTTCGCGATCATGCCGGCGGGCACGATGCCGCCGGCCAGCCGGAGAGGTCGGCGTTCAGGTAAAAGTTGCCCGAAGTATTGCCGAGGGTCGCGATGGTCGCGGAGCCGGCCGGGTTCGCGGCGGAGAAGGCCAGCGCGCCGCCGTTCATGTTGAGCGTGCCGAACCGGTATCCGTCAGCATCGAGCACGAGCGCGGCGCGCGCGTCGAGCGTGGTGTTCGCGATTTGGTAGGCGGCGGGGTCGTTTTCGAGGAACAGCGTGGCGTTGGTCACGAGGTGCGTGCCCGCGCCGGAGAGCGCGTTGCGCAGGACGCCGGTGAAGTCTTTCTGCTCGAAGGTCGCGCCGGAGGCGACGCCGATGGCGGCGTCGCCGAGGGCGTTTTCGTGCGTGGCGGTGACGCGCGCCCCGGCGGCGATGCTGCCGGTGCCGTGGAAGCCGGCGCTGTCGCGGGCGAGCGTGACGGCGCCGGCGGCGGCGTGGAACAGGCCGTAACCGGAGGGTGTTTTGCAGCGCGCCGGTGGCGGCGGTGCGCAGCGTGCCGTCGAGCTGGATGCCGCCGGAGCCGCCGGCGGTGTCGGCAGTGCGCGGTCGCGTTGGCGTTGATGTTGGTTTGCGCGGTGTAGCCGGGGTTCGCGCTGGTGATGGTCAGCGTGCCGCCGGCGAGGGTGAGCGCGCCGGTGCCGGTGAGGCGGCCGTCGATCTGGCCGCCGCCGCGGAGGGTTTGCGTGTGGCCGGCGAGGTCAAAGGACGCAGGGGACTCAATGGACAGAAAGGACGTGTCGCCCAAGACGTGGTCGGCGCCGGCGATGAGGGCGCCGGTCGTGATCGTGCTGGAGCCAGTGTAGGTGTTCGCGCCGGCGAGGGTGAGCGACGAGCCGGTCGTGTAGGTGACGCCGCCCTCGCCGGTGAGGGCGGCGGTGAGGGTGCTGTCGGTCGCGCCCGCGTCGGTGAGGACGAGGGTGGTGCCACTCTTCACGTTCAGCTCGGCGAGCACGTAGTCGTAATACAGGCCGGGGGCGAGGGCCGTGCCGGTGTAGACGGTGGCGCTGCCGGTGGTCTGCGCGGTGTAGTTGTAGATGGCCAAAACCTCGTCGTGCTCGATCACCTGGCCGTTTTCGAGCGCGCTGCCGTCGGCCCTGGTGACGGCGATCTGGCGCGGCGCGGCCTCGGCGAGGGTGCCGGCGGAGACCAGCAGCGTGGCGTTGTCGGTGAGGTTGTCCTGGTCGAGCCAGTTTTTCTGCCGCGCGGCGTCGCCGATCGCGGCCGTGCCGCCGGCGTAGTTTTCGAAAACGACGGTGCTGGCGAGGTCGGCGACGGAGAGCGTGCCGACGTGGAGGACCTCCTCGGGATCGACGCCGTTCATCGGCAGCCAGAGCGCGCCGGCGTTGAGCGTGAGGCCGCCGATGCGGGCGGTCTCGCGGTTGGCGTGGAGCGCGCCGCCGGCGTCGAGGCGCAGCGTGGCGTTGGCCAGCGCGGCGGCGTTGAAGGCGTGCGCGGCGTTCGTGCCGAGGGTGAGCGCGGTGTCCGCCAGCGCGACCGTGCCGGCGAAGTTCGAGCCGGTCGTGGCAACGAAGTCGAAGGCGCCGCTGACGGACTCAACGGCGAGCAGGCCGTCGCCGCTGAGCGCGTGGACGAAGCTCGTCGCGGTCGTGGCCAGTGCGCCGGTCTGCGCGAGGACGACGGAGGCGCGCCCGCGCCGGTGCCGCCGATGTTATCGTTGCCGGTGATCGCGGCCGTGCCGGTGACGGCGAGCGTGCCGGTGAAGGCTGTATTGGTCCCGGTGAGCGCGACGCTGCCGCTGACGAGGTTCACGCCGGTGCCGCTCACGGTGTTGGCGAAGGCGCCGGTGCCGCTGAGCGCGAGCGTGGAGCTGTTCGCGATGGTGGCGGCGCCGAGGCCGTCGAGGCTGTTCGCGAGGGTCAGGGTGCCGGCAAGGATGCCGGCGCTCCCGGTGAAGGCGTTCGAGCGGCTGATGGTCAGGTTGCCGGCGGCGTCCTTGTTGAACGTGCCGGAGCCGGAAAGCGCGTTGCCGAGGGTTTCGGCGGCGGTGTTCGCGACCGTGAGCAGGCCGTCGAGGAGGATGCCGGCCTCGGAGAGGTTCGCGGTCGAGCTGGCGCTGAGCGCGCTGCCGGCGGCGATGTTCCATTCGCCGGCGGCGCCGAGCTCGTTCGCGCCGGTCAGCGCCACGCTGCTGCTGTCCACCAGCGCGACGGTGCCGCTGCCGGCGATTTGTTTCGCGAGCGTGCCGGTCGCGCCGGTGAGCTGCACGAGGCCGCCGGCGGTCAGCGTGCCGCTGTCGCCCAGCGCCTGCGTGTGGTGCAGGACGGCCGTGCCGGTCACGCCGACATCGGCGGCGAAGCCGGCGTTGGCGCTGGTGATGTCCAGCAGGCCGGTGACGCCGAGCGAGCCGCTGCCAACGCTGTCGAGGAGCGCGCCAGCGATGCTGCCGCTGGCGAGCGTCTGCGTGCGGCCCGCGAGATCAAAGGACGCAAGGGACACAAGGGACAGATGGGACGTGCGGCCGAGGGCGTCGTCGGCACCGGCGATCACGGTGCCGCTGGCGAGGGTCGTCGTGCCGGTGTGGCTGTTGCTGTGGCTCAGCGTGAGGGCGCCGGCGGAGGCGACAAGTTCGAGGTTGCCCGCGCCGGTGATTTCGGCGGCGAGGGTGCGGTCGTCGGCGCCCGCCGTGGTGAGCGTGAGCGTGGTGCCGCTCTTGATGTCGAGCACGGTCAGCGCGTAGTTGTAATACAGGCCGGCGCTCGCGGTCGCGCTGCCGAGGATGGCCCGCGCGGTCGCGGTGCCGGCGGTCACGCCGGTGTAGTCGTAGGTGGCCGTCACGTTGCCGTAGTCGATCCGCCGGCCGCCGGTGAGCGGCGTGGCGCCGTCCTCCTGCGTGAGGGTGATCTGTTTCCCATCGGTTCCGGCGGCGAGCGCGTCGGCGGCGACCAGCAGCGTCGCGGTGTCGTTGAGCGAGTCGGTCGAGGAAGTTTTTCGGGTTCGTGCCGGTGCTGTTGACCGTGCCCGAGCCGGTGTAGCCCCTGAAGGCGACCCGCGCGCCGCTGTCCACCGAGAGCGTGCCGGTTTGCAGGACTTGCGCCGGGACGACGGCGGTCATGTCGAGCAGCGTCACGCCGCCCGCGCCCAGGTCGAGCGCGCCGAGTTTGCGGGTCTCGGCGTGGGTGGCGAGGGTCGAGCCGGCGAGCACGCGCAGCTTGGCGCCGGCCAGCGCGAGGGCGTTGTGGGCGTGCGCGGCGCCCGTGCCGAGGTGCATCGTGGTCGCGTCGAGCTTGACCGTCCCGGCGAAGGCCGTGCCGCTGGCCGCCTCGAAGTCGAAGACGCCGCCGTTCGTGGACGCATTCACCGCGAGGACGCCGCTGCCGGCCAGCGCGTGGACAAAGGTGGTCGCGGTCGTGGCCAGTTCGCCGCCGGCGGCGATGACCACCTTCGCCCCGGTGCCGCCGATTTGCGTGCTGGCGGTGATGTCCGCCGTGCCGGTCACGCTGAGCGTGCCGGTGAAGCCCGTGTTCGCCCCGCGCAGGCTCACGCCGCCGCTGGCGACGGTCACGCCCGTGCCGCTGACGGCGTTGGCGAAGGCGCCGGTGCCGGCGAGGTCGAGCGTGGAGCTGTTCGCGATGGTTGCGGAGCCGAGGCCGCCGAGGTCGGCGAGCGTCAGGGTGCCGGCAAGGATGCCGGCGCTCCCGGCGAAGGTGTTCGACTGGCTGATGGTCAGGTTGCCGGCGGCGGTTTTGTTAAAAGTGCCGGTGCCGGTGAGGGCGTTGCCGAGGGTTTCGTTCGCGGCGTTCGCGACCGTGAGCCGGCCGTCGAGGAGGATGCCGGCGAGGCCGAGGTTTGCGGTCGAGCTCGCGCTGAGCGCGCTAGCGGCGGCGACGGTCCACGCGCCGGAGAGCGTGTTCGTCCCGGTCAGCGCCACGCTGCTGCTGTTCGCCAGCGCGACGGTGCCGCTGCCGGCGATTGCTTTTGAAAGGGTGCCGGTGGCGTTGTCGAGGCGGACAAGGCCGGAAGCGGGCGGGCCGCCCGCGCTCCATAGGGTCAGCGTGCCGCTGTCGCCGAGGGCGGAGGTGTGGTGGAGCACGGCCGTGCCGGTCACGCCGACACTGGCGGCGAAGCCGGCGTTGGCGCTGGTGATCTCCAGCAGGCCGGTCACGCCGAGCGAGCCGCTGCCAACGCTGTCGAGGAGCGCGCCGGTGACGCTGCCGCTGGCGAGGGTCTGCGAGTGGCCCGCGAGGTCAAAGGACGCAAGGGACTCAAGGGACAGGAAGGACGTGCGGCCCAGCGCGTCGTCGGCACCGGCGATCACGGTGCCGCTGGCGATCGTCGTCGTGCCGGTGTAGGCGTTGCTGTGGCTGAGGGTGAGGGCGTTGCTGGCGGCGATTTGCAGGTTGCCGGAGCCGGTGATGAGCGCGGTGAAGTCGGCCCCGCCGGCGGGCGCGGCCTCGTCGCCGGAGAGCGTCGTGGTCTGCCCGGCGAGCAGGTCGAGCTGCGTGAGCGCGTAGTTCACGGAGAGGCCGGGGCCGCCGGTGGCGTAGTCGAGCGCCTGCGTGTAGGTCGCGGTGGCCGTCACCGTGCTGCCGGCGTCGCGCACCGCGGCGGTCGTCGTGCCGCCCCCGGCCAGCGCCAGGTTCGTGCCGGTGGTGGAATATGCGTTCACCAGGCGCACCAGCGTGGCCTCGTCCTGCCGGAGCAGGTTCTGGTCCAAAAGGCCGGTCGTGCCGGTGGCGGCGTGGTTGTTGGCGACGGTGATCGTGCCGCTGGCGCCGTCGAGCGTGTCGGTGAGGATGACCCCATCGGCCCGCGAGCCGGTCGTGTAGGCGAAGACCACGTCCGCGCCGTCGATCTTCAGGCCGCCGGGGTTGCCGCTGCCCAGGCGCTGCGTGCCGGTGGCGACCGTCGTCGTGTTGGCCGTGCCCAGCACCACGGCGGCGGAGGCCAGCGCGTTGTTGTCCAGCGCGTAGGCGCCGGTCTCGAAGAGCGCCGTGCCCGTGAAGCCAGCGCCTGCGGCGCTGGAGTTGAAGTTGAAAGTTGAAGTTGAAGAACCGAGGTCAACGTGCAGGACGCCGGTGCCGCTGAGGGTGCTGGCAAACACGATGTCCCCGGTGGCCACGCGCAGGACTTTTTCCGTCGCGCCGGAGCCCGCGCCGATGACGACCGCGCCGGAGCCCAGCGCGCCGGTGTGCGTCATGACCAGCGCGCCGTCGAGGATGCCGATCGTGCCGGTGGTGGTGTTCGCGCCGGCCAGGGTGAGCGTGCCCGCGCCGGCCTTCTCGATCGCGTGCGTGCCGGTGAGGCTCGTCGCGATGGTCGCCCCCGCGGTCATGTTGAAGACCACCGCGCCGGTGCCGCCGGTCGCCAGCGTGCCGCCGGTGAGCAGGTAGCCTTCGGTTTTGAACTGCGCCCCGCTGAGGGCGATCGTGCCGCCGGTGAAGCTGCCGGCGGCGGTGTTGTCCACCGTGACCGTCCCGCTCGCCCCCCCGAAGATCGCGAAGCCCGCGGCCTCGGCGGGCGCGCCGAGCCATTCCCCGTTGGGCGCGCCGTTGCTGCCGCTCCACGCGGTGTAGGCGCTGGCCGCCCCCGGCGCGTGCCACGTGCCGGAGCCGCCTTCCACGCTGGCGTTGGTCCACTGCCCGGCGCTGTTGTCGCCCCCGTCCCAGTAGGTGAAGTAGCCAAAGTCGTAGAGCAGCTTGACCCAGCCGGTCTCGGCCGTGCTGAACAGGAACTTGTCCGCGTCGGCCAGGCCGCTGACCGCCGCGCCGTTGAACGTGCCGAACGCGAGGTTGCCGGCGCTGCCGGAAAGCGCGCCGCCGGTGAGGCCGTAGCGGATGAGGTCGTATTCACCCTTCGCCAGCGCCGCGCCCGTCCCGGTGAGGTTCACCGTCGTCGTCCCGCCCATGACGACGCTGCCGTGCACGTCGATGCGGTCGTTCACGCCGGCCGCGCTCTGGTCGAGGTGCCCGGGGCTGGTGACCGCGCCCAGCTCGAAGTCGAGGTGCCCGCCGTCGGCGAGCGCGAGGTCGCCGAGGATCGTGGTCACCCCCGGGCTGTTGCCCGGCGCGAGGTGCCCGCCGGCGTTGAGGTAAACATTGCCCCCCAGCGTGCCGCCGCCCCCGAGCGTGCCGCCGGCGTAAACCTGCAGCGCCGAGGCCGCCGTCCCCAGCACGGTGTTCACGCGGAGCCGGCCCGAGTCGATCCGCGTCACGCCCGCCCACCCGGAGGCCCCGCCCCGGTAGTCGAGGTCGGCGCTGCCCGCCACCCGCAGCGTGCCGGTGCCGGCCAGGGCGTTCGTGAGCGTGCCGCTGAGGCCGGCCAGCTCCAAGGACGCAAGGGACGAAACGGACGCAAGGGACGAGCCCAGCGCACCGAGGTGCGTCGCACGCAGCGTCCCGGCGCCCACCACCGTCGTGCCGGAATAGGCGTTGCTCGCACTCAGAATCAGCAGGCCCGCGCCTTTTTTGGTGAGCGTGTCGCCGTTCCAGTTTTGGGCGGTGTTGGCGGTGGTGTCGCTGAGCGCGATGTCGAGATCGAAGCTCGTGCCGCCCGCGACGGTGAAGTCGCCGTGCGCAAGCGTGCCGCCGATGCGCCACGAGAGATCCGCGGCGAGCACGTAATCATGGCCGTCCGCGCTCTTGTAGGCGCCCTGATAAATATAGTCCACCGGGCTGGAGCCGGAGCCGGCGATCGTGGCGAAGTCGCCCGCCAGCGTGCCGGCGGTCGCGTGGATGAGCGTGCCGGTCACGCCCGCCAGGTTCATGTCAGAAAACTTCGTGCCGCTGAGCACCGCGTCGGAGAACGTGCCGGTGAAATGGGCCACCGCCAGCGCGCCGTCGAGCGTGCCGCTCGCGGCGGTGATGAACGCGCCGCGATTCGCGGGCGCGCCCGAGTAGCTGAGCGTGAGCGTGCTGCTTGCGTTTTGGGAATACGCGCCGCCAGCGGTCACGCTGCCGCTGCCCGCGATGGTGAGCGCGCCCGTGCCGGCGGCGCCGGTGAACACATCGCCGGCCGCATCAAGCAATCCGTTGCCGCTGACGTTCACCTCGCCGGTCGCGGTGCCGTCGTCGCCGATGGAAAGATGGCTGCCGGTGCGGACGACGCCGCTGCCGCTGATGTTGAGCGCGCCGTGGCCGTGCGAGCCGACCTCGACCAGCCCCGCCGCCTGCAGCAGGCCGCCGCTGATGTTCACGGTGCCGCTGGCGGCGGCGGTGGGCGCGTCATTCGGCTCGCCGCCCAGATACAGCGCCTTCGCCGGGGTGAAGCTGCCGCTCTCGCTGATGTTCAACACGCCGTCGCCCAGATAGCCGAGCGTCACGTTGGACGCCTCGTGCCACCAGCCGTTGCCGCTGATGGTGACGGTGCCGAGCGAATTGACACCGCCGCCGATGTTCGTCCAGTTGCCGCCGGGGGACTGGTTCAGCAGTCGCGCGTGGCCGGTGATGATGACGCTGCCGGTGGCGCTGGCACCGTAGCCGAGGTCGAACTGCGCGTTCGCCGTGCGCAGCCACACGGCGTCGCCGCCCAGGGTGACGGCGGCGTTCGCACCCTCGGTGACACCCACCTTCACCGTGCCGTTGCCGACGGTGTTTTCCAGCCGCCCGCCGCCGCTGATGTCGAGCGCGGTGGTTCCGGTCATGATGAAATTGGTGGCCGCATACCACGTGCCGGTCAGCGCGACGCTGCCGGTGCCGTTGATGCTGCTCGTGCCGCTCGCGCCAGTGGTGCCCGTCCAGCCGGTAATGGCGAGCAGGCCGTTGTTCACCGTGACGGTGCCGGTGAAGGTGTTCGTGCCGGCGAGGGTGAGCGTGGCCGCGCCGGTTTTTTCGATGCTGCCCGCGCCGGTGATGGCGCCGTCGTAGGTCGTGGCGAGCGAGGAATTGAGGAGCAACAATGTGGAATTGGAAATCGTGCCGGTCGCGGCGGTGCCGGCGAGGTTGTTCAGCGTCTGCGTGCCGGTGGCCGCGAGCACGCCGTCCACCACCACCGCCGTGCTGCTGGCGATGGCGTTGGCTGCGGCGAGCGCGAGGGTGCCGCCGGTCACGGTCGTCGTGCCGGTGTGCTGGCTGGCGACGTTGACGACGAGCGCGCCGGGGCCGGCCTGCACGAGGTGGCCCGCGCCGGTGAGCGCGCCGTCGAGGCGGACGACGCCCGCGCCGGCGGCGGTGAGCGTGTGCGCGCCGAGCGCGAGCTCGTGCGTGGCGGTGCCGAGGGCAAGCGTGCCCCCGGCGTCGATGGCGGCGACCGTCGAGCTCGACGCGAGCGTGCCGCCGCCGGCAAGCGCGAGGGCGCGGGAGCCGGCCTTGGCGAGGCTGCCGTCGAGGATATAGCCGCGCTGGAGCACGCGGTCGGCGTCGGCGTAGGCGGCGATGGTCGCGCCGGCGTTTACGCCGCGCAGGGTGCCGCTCTTGATGGTGATGTCGCCGTAGCCGAGCGGGCCGCCGGCGCCGGCGGTGCCATCGACGCCGAGCCAGACGTTGCCCGACTCGAGGACGAACGCCTTGGAAAAGGTGTTCTGCGCGTTGAACACGACCGCACCCGCACCCGTGCCGGTCACGGTCACGCGCGAGTCGGGACCGTCGATTTTTCCGTTAAAAATGAGGGCGCCGGCGCCGTTTTGCTCGATGACGAGGTTTTTGCCGAGCGAGGCGGTGTCGTCGTATTCGAGGTCGATGGCGGCGCCGATGGTGATGTCGCTCACGCCGGTTTGCGTGACAAAGCCCTCGGCGGTGGAGGTGAGGCCTTGAAAGACGAGCGTGCCGGGGCCGGCGATGGCGAAATCCTCGTCGGCGGTGCCGGTGAAAACGAGGTTGTTGAGGCGGCGCGCGCCGGGCACGGTGATGGTTGCGTTGCCGAGGGCCGCGCGGTCGGTGTCGAAGGTCACGAGCGCGCCCTTGGCGTCGGGCTGAGTGGAGGGCAGGTGCAGGCTATCCTGCTTCATCCAGTTGTCCGTCGTCCACTGGCCGTTGGCGGCCTGTCCGTCCCAGATGAAAATCTGGTCGAAAGGCAGGAGCACGCGGATGCCGGCGTCGTTGCGCTGGGCCACGGCGGCGGTGGCGGCGTTCGTGCCGAGCTTTATGTTTTCGATGACATAGCCTTCGGCGAGGGTGGTGCGGATGAGCGTGGAGCCGAGGCCGGTAATCGGGTCGGCATCCCAGCCGAGGAAGGTGAGAAAGCCGGTGGCCGGATCGACGGTGATGGCGCCGGTGAGGATGGAAACCGGGTTTGACGGGGTGCCGCCGGACACGTCGATGATGGCGGTGCCGGTGACGCTGATGGCGCCGGCGATGGTCTGCGTCTTTTGATTGATGTTCAGGCGGCTGCCGTCGGCGAAATGGAGGTTTTGCACGCCGGACAGGAGGTCGGCGCGGGCGAGGTTCACGGTGCCGGAGCCGAGCTCCCAGTCCGCGGCGGCGAGCTTCACGCCGAGGGTGTAGCTGGTCGTTTGCACGAGGCCGGCCACGAGCGTGCCTTCCTGCCCGGCCGCGCTCGTGCTGGTGAGCGCGCCGCCGTTGGCGAGGACGGTCGTCACGTCGCTGCCGGTGACGATGAAGCGGCCGTTGTTGTTGAGGATGACGCCGCCTCCACCGTTGATGGTGACGGTGCCGCCGACGGCGGCGATCACCTCGATGGCGCCGGCGTTGCCAGTGCCGTCGGCGGTCTTGGTGGACAGGACGCCGGCACCGAAGGCGGTGTCGCCGGTCGCGCCGGTGCCGATCTGGATGTCGTCGTTTGCGGGGTCGTGGGTGGCGGCGTCGTAGCGGACGGTGCCGCTGCGCGCCTCGATGCCGCCGGAGATTTCGTTGGTCAGGTTGGTGAGTTCGAGGGTGCCCGCGCCGCCTTTGGCGATGATGCCGGGGTCGGAGCTGGAAGCATCCTTTATCTGCGACTCGATGCGGAGGATGCCGGCGTTGGCGTTGATGACGCTGGCGTTGCCGCCGGCGCGCAGCGTCAGCGTGTTGGCGTCGAGCACCAGCGTGGTCGCCATGTTCGGCGTCGCCGAGCCGTTGACGATGGCGTTCAAGGCGCCGGACGCGCCGAGGAAATTAATGCCGCGGGTCAGATTGGAGCCAAAGACAATCGTATTGCCCAGGCGCTGCTCGGTGCCGCTGTCGTTGAAAACGTAGAGGCCGCCACCGGTGACAGAATTGCCGCCGGTGTTATACGCGCCGACGCCCAGCGGGCCTTTGATGACATTGCCGCCAGCGTCCTTGGTGGAACTCGCGCCTATCACATAAACACCGCCATAGGTCTGCTCGGTATTCCCCGTGTTAATGTTCCCCCCGCCCAGAAACCAGAAGGTGCTGCGGGTGAGAGAACCGACGCCTTCAATCACATGATCCTTACCAAAGATATGCGTTCCGCCAGTGATGCTCAAATTCCCGTTCAGTTGACTGTTGCCAACCGCACTGCTGTCGGCGTTCCAATAGAAAATACCACTCATGGCCAGCGTCCTGCCGGCACTGTTGATAATTTGATTGCCCAGCTTCACGCCCGTCCCGACCGTCGTCATGTTTCTGGAGTCGGTGCTGATGTTCGGACGGAATGCGCCCGTCCCCAGCGCGTTGTCCGCGCCGAGATACACCTGGCCTCCCGTCCACGTGAAATCGCCGGTGAAGGTGTTGGTTTTGTTCAAACGCAGCCAGCCGCCGCCCTGTTTGATAATGCCGGCGCTGCCGCTCACCACGCCGTTCAAAATCAAAGATGAGTTCACGCCGCTTTCGCTTAAAATTTCGACGGTAATAGTCCGCGTCCCGCTGCCGCCCAGTTCCAAATCACCCGTCAGCGTCAGATCATACAATCCGCCGTTGGCAGTCGCGCCGTCGGAGTTTTGCGCGAGATACAAATTGCTGTTGAGCACCGCGCCGCCGGCGAGGGTGACGGTGCGCGCCGCGCCGTAGGCTTCAATATAAAAGGTGTCGCCCGACGCGCCGGGCGCGCCGATGAGGAAGGTGCCGGAGCCGGTGAGGGGCGTGCCGTTGGCGGTGACGCGCAGCCGCTGCGTCGGCGTGTCCCAGATCAGGTTGCCCGACCATGCGGCGTTGGTTCCACCGAAGATGATGGCGGTGTTCGCGCCGTTGAGGTCGAGATTGCCGGCGCCGCTGATCGCGTTGCGCAACTCAAACTGCCCGGCGGCGCGGGGCGTGGCGAGGTTGAGGTCGGTGTCGGAGTCGAGCCGCCATGCCGCCGTGACGCCCTGCGAGCCGCCGCTGCTGTTGATGACGGCGTTGAGGCCGCCGGTGTTGGAGAAAATGAGGGTGCCGCTGCCGTCGAGCGTGAAACGCGGCGTGGCTTGGAGGTTCAGACGACCAAGGGTGTAGGCGCCGTCCACGTTGATGCCCTTCGTGCCGATGCCGGCGTCGAGGTCGCGGAAGGACACGCTGATACCCGCGCCACTGGGCACGCCGTTGAGGAGCCAGTTGCCACCGGTGCTCCACTTGGTGTCGGCGGTGCCCGCGCCGCCCGTCCACTCGACCGTGGGCGCGGCGTCGGGGAGCAAATAATAGTAACTCCCGTCCTGATGGATTTGCGCGCCGCTCTCGTAGCCGGTGAAGGCGATGTTTTGCAGGGACTGGGCCAGTGAGTTCGACAACAGGCTTACGTCGGTGGCAAAGCGCACGTAGGAGCCGCCGGAAAGATAATCATTCCATATGCCGGTGTTGTTTTGAATGACGAGCGACGCCCCCGACGTCCAGCCGGCGCCGGTGCCGGAGGTGTTGAAGTGCAAGCCGCCGCCCGCGCCGAGTTGCAGCGAGGAATCGGCCAGCAGGTTCAGTGATGCGATGCCGTTGTTGGTATAGCCGCCGGTGTCAAACACGCCGCCGTTCAGCGCCAGCGCGCCGGCCGTAAGCTGGTTGGCCGCGCCGAGCGCGAAGACGCCGCCGTTGACGGTGAGCGTGCCGGCGGTCAGGCTCGTGATGCTGGTGTCAATCGTGGCGGTGCCGGCGCCGTCCTTGAGGAGGTTGTTGACCGCGACGGTCGCGCCGGGAGTGGTGGAGCGGATTTTTTTGGTGAGCGAGTCGCCCATGAAGGAGAAATTGCCGGCGGCGACATTGGCACCGTCGAACCACAGGTCCCCGTCGGTGCGGAAGTAACCGTTGCCGGTGATGACGCCGCCGCTCAAGTAAGTGTCGCCGTGGAGC
This sequence comes from Termitidicoccus mucosus, assembly GCF_038725785.1. Taxonomy (GTDB): domain Bacteria; phylum Verrucomicrobiota; class Verrucomicrobiia; order Opitutales; family Opitutaceae; genus Termitidicoccus; species Termitidicoccus mucosus. The sequence goes on along the minus strand of NZ_CP109796.1, from coordinate 4,452,794 downwards.
ACGCCGACGGTGCCGTTGGCGGTGGTGCCGAGGTTGATCGTGCCGCCGGCGAGGGTGGTCTTGGCGGCGTTCACCACGAAAATGTTGGCGATGTTGGCGCCGGTGGGGTTGACGGTGATGTTACCGGGGCCGAGCGGGTTTTTGCCCGCGTCCAGAGCGCCGAGCGTCACTTCGTTGCCGGTGGCATTGATGGCGTCGCCCCAGAGGGTGCCGAGGTTGGCGGACAGGCCGCCGGTGAAGTCGTGGTCGGGGCTGAGCAAACGCTTGTTATATGCGCCGGTGAAAACCAGCCCGCCGGTGCCGGTAAAATTAAAGTCCTTGCCGAAAATCGCCGAGTCGGAGTTTTGATAATTGGCGGAACTCGTGGCGATGGCGACGTTGATGGTGCGCGTGGCGCTCAAGTCCACATCGCCGGCGTAATCCCAAATGATGGAGCCGGTGTTCAAATTGCCGTTGAGCACCAGTTCGTTGGTTAGGCGGATCATGTAAGCCGGGTTTCTGGTGTCGCCCGACTGCCCATAGACACTGGCGGTGCCGGCCAGAATATTCACTCTGCCGCTGCCCAGCCAAGTGCCGCTGGTGTAGCCGGCGTTCGCGGATGGGGAGATTCTGATTTGGGCAGTGTTTTCCAAATCCACGCCGCCGGTGAATGAGTTGGCGATATTGTTGGCGCCAAGATTAAGATAGATGCCGCTTTTGAGAATAATTTTCCGCGCGATGCCGGACTCGGCAAAATCGTCGCTGATGTTGCCGATGCTGTCATAGACGCTGGTATAGCCGGTCTTAATCAAATCACTTTTCAGGAGTACCCTTGGCAAGCTGCTTCGAGCGCCCCCGCCCCAAATGGCGGCGGAGCCAGTGACGCCGCTGTCAAAAATGAGATAGCCGCCTGAAGTGGCGCTATCGCCGATAGCCACCCCGTCACTGCTGCTGAGAAGCTGGCCTACCGTCACGTTTTGCGAGCCAAACAGAATTCTCTGACCATAAAGAGCGCCGCCGATGTCACTAAGTCTGGCAATCGCGCCCGGGGAGTTGGGGATGTTGTAGGAGTCGATGTCGGAGGAATTGGCGGAGCGCCAGTTGGCGGCGGCAAACCAGTTGAGCGTGGCGGCACCGTAAGTCCACGAGCTGTCGAGCAGGCCGTTGGCAGGGGCGATCTCGTTGGTGCCGACGATCTGCGCGCCTTTGTTGTAGCCGTGGAACCAGATTTGGTTGAGCGCAGCGCCGACGGGCGGGAGGGCGGTGGCGACGATGTCGGGCGCGCCGTCGAGGAGCGTGCCGTCGGTGTAGTCGCGAATGCGGAGGATGCCAGTGGTGTCGCCGAAGGCGATAGAGGCGAGCATGAGGCTGGTGGAGGTGGAGCGGTCACCACCGAGGGCGAAAACGCCGGTGGCACCGGAGGCGATGTTGGCCTCGCCGATGGACTGGTCGAAACCGCCGAGGCGCACGGAGGCGGTGTCCCTGCCGGTGAAGGTGAAGTCGCTGTTGGTGTAAAGCTGGCCGGCGCGGGTGAGGATGAGCGTGCCGGCGTCGAGCCGGAGGGCGTTGGCGAGTTGGAGCTGGGTGATGGAGGAATCGAGGGTGAGCGCGCCGGTGCCGGTCTTGGCGAGGGTGGCGGAGACGGAAACCGTGCCGGGGGAGGCGGCGCCGTTGTCAGCGACGCGGGAGAGGGTCTGCGCGCCGGTGCCGGAGAGGTTGATGAGGTAGGAGGCGTTGCCAGCGATGCCGGTGAGGGAGTCGTGGAAGGCGACGTTGCCCGCGAAATCGAAGCCGGAGGCGGGGGCGTTGGAAATGGCGGTGCTGCCGAGGACGACATTGCCGTTGAAATCGAAAAGGCCGTCGGCGCCGAGGTCGATGGAGCCGCCGAGGAGCCGGAGGGTGGCGTTGGCCAGGCGGAAGGTGGCGTGGTCGGAGAGGGTGATGGACGCGCCGGCGATGAGGTCGAGGGTGTTGGCGGGATTCGAGCCGCGGACTTCGAGGACGGAGCTGCCGCCGGACACGCGGATGGTGCCGGAGCCGAAGAGACCGGTGCCGCCGCCGAGAGAGAGCGAGGAAGCGGAGAGGTAGCCGACGACGCTGCCGGCGCGGATATCGAGCGCGGAGAAGGTGCTGTCCGCGCCGCCGAGGGTGAGGACGCCGGAGCCTTGCTTGAGGAGGGTGCCGCCGGAGAAGGACTGGTTTGCGCCGAGGGCGAGGCCGGTGAAGGCGCCCACGTTGAGGGTGCGGGTGCCGGAGCCGAGGGAGGTGAGCGAGGCGGCGGCGGGAGCGAGGGTGAGGGTGCGGAGGGTGAGCGCGGTGTTGGCGTCCTCGCGACTGACGATGAGGTCGGAGGCGGAGAGGTCGAGGGAGTTGGAGAGGGAGCGGTCGGCGTCGCCAGCGAGGTGAAGGCGTTTTTCCGAGGCGGCGGCACCGAGGGTGAGCGCACCGGAGCCGAGGACGTTGTTCGCACCGATGACGAGGGTGCCGGCGTTGAGGTTGACGGGGCCGGCGATGGAGGCGGCGGGGCCGTTGAGGATGAGTTTGCCGACGCCGTTCTTGACGAGCGAGGCGGCGGTGAGCGCGCCGGAAACGGTGATGTCGGCGGGACCGGTGTCGTTGTAGAAGGTGACGGTGCGCCCGGAGGCGTCGAGCGCGCCGAGGAGGGTGATTTTGCCGAGGACGGCGGAGTTGTTGCTGACGGCGAGGTCGGAGAGCGTGGTGATGTCCGCGGCGATGCGGAGGTTGATGCCGCCGGAGAGTGAGAGCGCGGCGGGCGTGCCAACGGCGCCGCTGTCGAAGACGAGCGAGGGCGAGGCGGTGGCACCGAGGGTGAGCGAGCGCAAGGGGTCAACGGAGTTGGGGCCGATGACGGCGAGCGTGCCGAGGGTGACGCCCGTGCCGGCGCCGGCGAGCGAGATGGTCTTGTTCGCGAGCGCGGGGTTGGCGGAGAGGTTGAGGATGGCGGAGTCGCCTGCGGCGGAACCGGGGGTGCCGCCAGTCCAATTGGCGGCGTCGGCCCAGTTTGTGCCGGAGCCGGTGAAAGTGCCGGAAACCTGGGCGCGAAGGGCGGGTGTCCAGAGGATGGAAGCCAGAAGAGCTGCAACCGTGAGACGGAGAGCGTGAGGGGCTATATTCATTTTATTTTTACAATATGAAAGTGATGCTGCGGTCATTGGCAGGCTTGGCTCTTCTGCGATTTCCTAGGCGAAGAGACAGGGTCGTGGAGCCGACGAACGCGGATGCAGGGGGTGCATGCAGCCCTGATGTCTCACCGGCATCAAATCGCGGCGCGGCGCGATCCCTCCGTGGCCGCCGCGTATCCATACCGGCCAACGTATGCCTTTTGCGCTTTGCGCAGTTATTCCGGCTATAGAATTAAAACTATTTATGTAACAAAAGATTACGCGATCAGCCCCATTGCCCGGATTACTTGCAGTAGCGTTCGCCCCGCTGCGCATGCAGCCGGCAAAATTGAACGCTGTGGCAAGTGGAAAAGACATTCTGGTGACAGAAGGAAAAACCTTTGCATTTCCATACTGCCGGAGTTTAGCAAAAAATTTTCAGGACGACTGTCAAATCACATTTATTTTATTTAATTATGGCTACCTACACGAATGGTTTTCGCCGGTTTGAATTCCGGTTAATCAGTGTTTCATGGTGGCGGATTTGGAAAAATCCGACGACAAGCCTGCACAAATTCGGTTTTAATCGCGCGTGCCTCGGATGGGGATTCGCATCCTGCGCGCAGTCACGCATAAAGCGCGAGGGGCACGGGGGGTCTTGGCATGGCTGCCTGTTGCTTTTGGGCGAGCTGGCCGCAGGCAGGTTTGGCGCAAGCCGTGAAGGGAGGGCGCATCGTCAGCTTTATGCGGGTGTCGCGCGGCCGCGGCGGATGATTTTCCGAGTTGCCCGGACTGTCTGCAAGGCTGCCCCCGCCCATCGAGCGGAATTTCGCCACGCGCAGTCAGCGGTCTGTCGAGGCCACGGGGGAGCCAACATTAACGCAGCCAAGCCGCACACCGTGTCACGGCTGCGATGAGGCGGTTCCGGTGGCACCGGCGGCTGGCGCGGGCTGGGCGGCTTCGGCGGGCGGTTTTTCTTCCGCGGGCGGGCCGACGGTGCCGCTGGTCACCACGATGTTGGGATTCGTGGCGCGGGCAGCCGCACCGGCGAGTTTCTTTTCGATTTCGACGCGCTGCCGCACCAGCTCGGACGCCGTCACGGTGGCGAGCGCGGCGCGGGCTTCGTCGAGGCGGCGCATCTCGACGAGCACGCGCGCCTGGTGCAGGCGGCAGGTTTGCTGCTCGATGCCGGGCGAAAGTTTTTTTTCAAAATCCCGCCAGAATTGCAGCGCCGCTTCCCATTCGGGCGTGGCGAGGTCGTAGAACGAAAGGCCGTAGCGGTAGGCGTAGCGCCAGTCGCCGGGCGAGAGGTTCATCGCCTGTTCGAACGCGTCCTGCATCGTCTCGTCGAGCTTCGAACGCGTCCAGTTGCCCGTCGCCAGAAAATCCTCCGCGCCCTCGCAGAGCAGGTTGCCGATCTGGTAATGGTAGAGCGGTTCCTTCGGCTCGAGGTCGCTCGCGGCGGTGAAAAACACGAGCGCCTCGACCGGCTTGCCTTCCTCGGCGTAGTAGTTGCCGAGCTGGTTTTTCACGAGCGGGATGCGGCTGTCGAGTTCGTTGGCCTTGAACATGTGCGCCACGCCTTCCTTGCGCATGCCGGCCTTGGTCAGGAGCATGCCGTAGGCGACGTAGGCGGGGGCGTAGTTTTTATGGACGGCGATGAGCGCGTCGTAGCGGCGGCAGATCTGCTGGAGCTGCGACTGGAAATTGTCGAGGTCGAGCGCGTCGCCCTGCGCCTCGGCCTTGGTGAAAAGCGCGTTCTGGTCGGCGACGATGGCCTTGAGCGCATCCTCGCGCGGCGCGGTTGTGTCCGCGCGCAAAAACGGGGCGGCGAGCGCGGCCAGAGCGAGGACGGCGATGAGGCGGCGGAGGCGCGGCATGGACGGCATGGGTTTCACTGCGACAGGTGCTAGCGCATCCGGTGCCCCGGGGGAATGCAGGATTTTTTCATCGTCCTCGTTCTCCCCTATCATTTGCAGCCAAAAATGGCGCTTTGGGTAGGGCGAGGCGTCCCGCCGAGCCGTGAAAGACCCGCGGCTCGGCGGGACGCCTCGCCCTACCCAAAGGGCAAACTTCGTCCATAAGTGGTAATGTCCGTTGCCCTTGCCCGAGTTTCCCCGGCCATGAAAAAACGAAACGCCGGGACGGGCGCGGCGGCGCAGTGTTTCGTTTATGTTACGCCGTAACCGAAGTTTAACAGTTTGCGCACAACATTGGCCTTGGCGGGCTGGCATGACGACTGCTTGCATAGACGCGTCAGGTTCAGCCAACGCTTTCAAAGGACACCTCAAAAAAGACAGGTTTTGTTCTTTGAAATTTCCCGCGAAGCCGCGCGAGACGCGCGAAACAGGCGGGTGCTGACAGAAATGGCCGGGAGTCCCCGCTGCGAGGACGATCCAATCCGGCCCAGTGACCCTGAAACGAAGCCTTGGGCGCCGGTCACACGGCTCCCATGCACCTTGGACATCTGCGGCCCTTGAGGCCGGTGGTGCCGGGGTGTTTCACCAAAACAAGAAAACCAAACTCTCCGTCTTCGGGCGGAGTTTAATACAATGAAATACGTCAGTAAAATCGCAGTCATGCTCAGCCTGGGCGCCCTCTTCGCGTCGTCCGCCGCCTTCGCGGCGAAGACCGAGGCGGAAGCCTACGTGGAGGCCTACAAGAGCTCCCCCGCGGATGTCCCCGCGCCGCTCACGGTGGTCACTCCGCGGGCCATCGTGGACGCGAACGAAGAGGTCCGCCTCACGTTCACGGTCAACGAAATGGGCCGTCCCACGAACATCGCCGTGAAATCCACGACCAACAAGGAGATCGTCGATTCCGTGAAGGACGCGGTGGCCCGCTGGACATTCGTGCCCGCCGTCCGCGACGGCGCGCGAGTCGCCACGAAGGTGGAATTGCCCGTGCGCTTCATGGTCGCGAGCAACTAAGCCCTGAGCCTGCCTGAACAATAAAGAAAACAACCAAGGCCGTCGCCTGCGCAAGCGGGCGGCGGCCTTGTCAATTTCGGACGGCGCGGAGAGGGCGCGCCGGGGAGAATCATGCCATTTCCGAACGAAATTTATATTCAGGTAGGGCGAGGCGTCCCGCCGAGCCGCGAGCGCCCACGGCTCGGCGGGACGCCTCGCCCTACCCGATAAGTCTATAAAGGATCCGGAAATGGTATCACTTCGCCGCGGCGGTGATGTCCTGCATGAGGACAAGCGCGGTGGACTCGGTCACGGCCTGCACATCGAAGGCGGCCGCCGGAGGGTTCGGCCCGATGAGTTCGAGCGAGGAGGACTGGCCGAGGATGGCGGCGTCGGACAGGCGGATGGCCGTCATCTGGATGTCGGGAACGGCGACCGTTTGCGCGCCGGAGACTTGCTGCACGGTGAGGTTGCGGCTCGACATGAGCACTTCGATGACGATGTCCGTGACCTTGGCGAGCGCCTCGCGGTCCTTACGTCCGTCCTCGGTGACGAGGTAGCGGTTAAGCTCGGCATGGCTGGTGATGCTGGAATCGGGAAGCATCGAGGCGGCGACCTTCTGGTCGGCAAAGGCCGCGCCGGCGGCGCGGTAGGGACGCGCGGTGAGGCGCTCGATGTCGCGCGCGGTCTGGCGGTCGGCGAGCGACCAGGCTGACGCGGCGGCCGACTTGGTCGCATCGGTGGTGGTGGTCGTCGTCGTGGCGGCGGCGGAGCGGCCGGCGGCGGTTTCGGTGGTCTTGACGACGACGTTTTTGTCGGGCGGCGCGACGAGGTCGCGGTTGATATAGATGAGCATGCGCGGCTTTTTCAGCGCGCCTTCATAGGCGGCGCGGAACTCGTTGACGATTTGCTGGGCCTGCGCGGCGGAAACGAGCGCGGAGGAGGCGTCGCCGTAGAGCCGCTGGTTGTGCGCATAGCTCCCGTCGGCGCTGGTGGCGGCGGGCCGGGTCGGGCCGGCAACCGTCACGGGCGGGCCGGACGGCGGCGGCGCGCCGCGGTTTGACGAACAGGCGGTGGCGGCGAGCGCGACGGCAAGGAAAAGCGCGGCGGGAAGTGCGGGTGTCTTCATGGTTGTAAAGAGAGATTTTAAATATTGAACGGAAGAAAACAAAGAATACGCCCTGCCTGGTTTTATTATAATAAGAAGGTTTCGATTCAAAAAATCTTCCTTGTTTTTATCTTTGTTCCCTTCGTTTCCTTCTGTTCAGAAAAGTTTATTTTCAGATCCTCGCTGATGATGGTTGTGCTCACCGCGCCTGGCGGACGCGGACGGTGTAGGTTTTCGCCTTGTCGTTCATCGCGGTGAAGCGGACGGCCTCGGTCGCGTGCTCGCCGAGGATGAGCGTCTGCCACGGGGTTTCGTCCCCGGTGGAGAAATTCTGCGCGTCGCGGAACACGCAGCCCACCTGCACCTGGATGCGGCGGTTCTCGCGATTCTTGACGTTGGCGACGACCTCGAGGCGCCCGTCGGGAGTGGTATGCTCCTGGAGGCCGGTGCAGGTCACGGAATACTGCACGGCGCGATCCATCAGGACGAATTTTTCCGTGCTTTCGACGGTGTATTTGGTGGTATCCTGCGGAAGATACGGGCCGTCGGACTGGCCGGATTTGCTGGCGCAGCCGGAGAAAAATGCGAGGGCGAAAACGGCGGCAAGGAAAAGGGCGATGGTTTTCATGATATATATATGATAAATTTTTGGATGACCGCGAAGGACGGAAGGGAGCGCGAAGAAAAGAATGCAATAATAAATCCCATGTTTTTAATGATTACGTTTCCCCCGGATTTTTCGCATCCTTTGTGCTTGAATATTGATATTGTCCTTAACGATAGGACGCGTCCTCCAGGCCCTGTTTCTTGATTTCGGCGGCGTCCTCCCAGACAATCTCGCTGGTACGGGCGTTGATGAGTTGGAAGCTGTAGAGAATGTAATCGCTGATGCCCTGGCTGGTGCGGGTGGACATGCCGTCGAGCTTGCCGGTCAGAAAGTAGTCGGCGCCCTTGAATTCGACGGCGTTGGGGTCGCTGCTGGCGGTGACCTGGCCGGATTTCTTGAGCTGCTGCTCGCGCTCGAGGGCGGCCATCTGGTCGCGGGCGAGGAAGACGACCTTGCCGGTGGCTTTTCTGTTCAGCTCGATGCGGATGCGGGTGAGGAAAATGTCCTTGTTGATCGCGAAGCGGGTGTTGTTGTCCACGGGATTGAGCACGACGCGCGGCGGCGTGGCGGCGCTGGCGATCTGCGGGATGCCGACGATGCTGCGGGCCATCTTGTCGGTGACGGAAACGAGGTCCTGCGACTCGACGCCGGTGCCGGCCACGGAACCTCGCTCATCGGGATTGACCTCGACGACGGGCACGCCGGAGGGATATTGCACACCTTTGCTGGCGCAGCCGGAGAGGAAGAGCGCGCCGGTGCCGAAGGCGAGGACGAGGGCGGTGACAGGGAGCTTGGTTTTCATGAGTGTCGTCAGACGTGATGTGATTGTGGTGATGCGATGAGAAGGTGTTGGAGTCCGCGGGGGCGCGCAGCGTCAGCGGCCGAAGAGCGAATTGGCCGAGCTCATGGAGCTGGCGCCACCGTAGTAGTTGTTGATGATGGTGACATTTTGCGGGGCCTGTCCAGCCGCTGGAGCGGTCTGCCGGGCGCGCTCGGCCTGCTGGATCTGTTGCGCGTTAAGCTGTTGCTCGACAGCCTGCTGCTGACGGCTGCGGGCGGCGTTGTTGTCGGCGATGCTTCCGGCAATCGCACCGAGGCCCGCGCCAACGACGGCACCGGACCAGGAGTTCCAGCCGTTGCGGTAGGAGCCGGAGTTATTGCCGATGATGGCGCCCGCCACGCCGCCAATGACCGCGCCGGCGGCGGTATAGGTCCCGTCATTGTAGGAATTGGAACTGCCCACGTCGTAAACCACGCTGACGCCATAGGACGGCCCCCAATAACCTGTTCCCCAATAATAACCTGGATAATACCGCGCCCAATACGGACGCCATGGCCGCGCATAGTAACCGCCGTGATAAACCGGCGCGGGGCGGTAGTAACGCGGCGGCGGGGCGGGGCGGGGACCAGGATGATGGAAATGTCCGTCGCCGTGGGGTGGCGGGCCCCCTGCGCGCTGCAGCCCGCTGGAACTCGCGCCGAAGGCAGCGGTTGTCGCACCGGAAAAGACGAGGATGGCGGAGAGAAGGAGATGGCTCTTTTTCATGGCGGGATGGGTTGCGAGTTGATGGACTGGATTGGTATGAGACAGGACGCCAATGCAAAGGGTTCCCAAGAGGCAAAAGTGTAAAAACAGCTATTCCCGAGTTGGCAAGCGAATCGACGTTTTTCCGGCAAACGCGTCCCGGCACATCCAGAGGGCGCGGTATCCCTGCTTTTGGGCATTTTGATTTTGCAAGCCCCAGGGAGGGGAGGCTTCTCCGAGGACTCTCCACCGCCTTCGTTCGTTTTTCAAAGCGCCTTTTATCAATTCAGGATAGGGGAACGAAATAGTATAAAAACAAGGCGATTTTTTGAACATAGTCGCCCATGCGGAGTCCAAATAATCGGTCATGGGTGACAACAAAGCGCGTCGCTCGACTGCCGACAGAGGATAGTCAGTTAAGTCAATAAAGTCAGGTCAGACGGTCAGCATGAAAGCACAGAGGTCAGATGAAATGCAGACAGTCAGGTTAGCATAGTGAATGACAGGACAGTTGATAGCGACAGACAGAGTTAGTAGGCAGCCGACCTTCGCGAATTCAAACGAGCGGAATCGCTCAAGTCACCCGACCCGCCCCTCCGGCCCAAATGCCGAGGGGCGACTGTTTTATACCCGCGGCCTTGATTTTGATGGTGTCCATTTGCAAGCTGAGCCACGGCTCGGCGGGGACGCCTCGCCCTACCTAAAAATATAAATTTCGTTCGGAAATGGTGTGACAGGGCAAAAGCGACGCGGCGGATCAGTTTGAGCCCGCGTCGATCTGTTCCACCGCGTAACCGCGGTCGCGGAGGGCGCGCAGCAGGCCGTCGTCCCCGCAAAGATGTCCCGCGCCGACCAGCACGAATTCCGTCTCCGGCGTGCGCAGCCATTGCTCAATCACAGGCAGCCAAGCCTTGTTGCGCGACACCATGAGCGTCTCGTAGATGGCGGGGTGTTCCTTGCGCAGCTCGTCGTTGAGAATCGCCGCGAGTTGTTTTTCGTTTCCCGCGCGCCAGGCCGAGATCATTTTGTCAAACATGGCCGGCAGTCCCTCCAAATCCTCCAGCGTGCTGAGGACCAGTTCGCTTTCATGCCCGGCACCCATCCGCACCAGGAATTCCACCTGTTGCTCAAAGGTTTCGAGCATGCCGAGCTGCTTGCCGGCGGCCTTGGCTTTCTTTTGGAAATGCGAATCCACGCCGTCCGGCGCGCAATCGAGCTTTTGCAGCGCGTGCGCCAGCAGGGTGAAGGAGAGCAGCCACGGCTTCATGGGCTTCAGATAAGCGGCGGGCAGGTCGTTTTTCCTGCAATACGCCTCGACCGCGGCCCATGCGTCGGGACCGAGTACTTTGTCAATCGTCGTGCCGTCCTTATACATGCCGTGCTCGGCGAGCACGCGCTGCATTTCAAACGACATGGCCCGCTCGATGTCCGTTTCGAAACACACGCGGCTGGAGGCGGCAAACGCCTCGTCAAACTCGCGCGGCAGGGGAAAATCCGCCGCGCGCAGCACATGCACCGTGCCGCCGAGATAGAGGGTGCGCCCGCCATCCGTCACTTTCCAGACCGAGGTGCGCGCCGACAGCACGCAGGCCGCGGCGATGCCGAGCAGGACAAACAGGGACCGGAATGCGCCGCGGCTCATGTTTGGAATGGGATGATACAAGGCCCCGATTTATATTATTTTCCAAGGACCCAGGAGAACACCAGCGGCGCGACGATGGTGGCGTCGCTTTCGATGATATATTTCGGCGTGCGCTCGCCGAGCTTGCCCCAGGTGATTTTTTCATTCGGCACCGCGCCGGAGTAGCTGCCGTAGCTGGTGGTCGAGTCGCTGATCTGGCAAAAATAACCCCAGAGCGGCACGTCCTCGCGCTGGAGATCCTGGTGCAGCATGGGCACGACGCAGATCGGGAAATCACCGGCGATGCCGCCGCCGATCTGGAAGAAGCCGATGGAGCCGTTTCCGTCGCGGAGGTTCTTTGCCGTCTTGGTGTACCACTCGGCGAGCCACATCATGTATTCGATGCCGGTGCGCACGGTGTGCACGTTTTTCACGTCGCCGCCGATCACGTGGCCGGCATACATGTTGCCGAGCGTGGCGTCCTCCCAGCCGGGCACGATGATGGGAAGGTTCTTCTCGGCGGCGGCGAGCATCCAGGAATTTTTCGGGTCGATCTGGTATGATTTTTTCAATTTTCCGCCGCGGAGGATCTTATACATGAACTCGTGTGGAAAATAACGCTCGCCGGCGCGGTCGGCCTTCACCCATTCATCGAGCACGACGTTTTCGATGCGGCGCATGGCTTCCATTTCGGGGATGCAGGTGTCGGTGACACGGTTCATGTGGCGGTCGAGCAGCGCCTGTTCGTCGGCGGGCGTGAGGTCGCGGTAGTGCGGCACGCGCTCGTAGTAGTCATGCGCGACGAGATTAAAAATGTCCTCCTCCAGATTCGCGCCGGTGCAGACGATGGCGTGGATCTTGTCCTTGCGGATCATCTCGGCGAGCGTGATGCCGAGTTCGGCGGTGGACATGGCGCCGGCGACGGTGACGAGCATCTTGCCGCCCTTGCCGAGGTGCGCCTCGTAGCCTTTGGCGGCATCGACGAGCGCGGCGGCGTTGAAGTGGCGGTAGTGGTGCGCGATAAATTTCGAGATCGGACCTTTTTTGGCGGCGAGCTCGGCGTTGGAAGGGGATTGGGACTTTGTTTTCTTTGGCTTCGTGCTCATAAAACGCGCAACTACAAATCACGCGGAACGGAAGCGCCACACAAAAGAAAGCCGGGCCGGCCCCGGCGAAGGGCGGCTCAAGGCGCGGGCCGGGGCGGGATCAGGCCATTCCGAACCGTCCGGCCGCGCTTTTTGTGGCGCGCCTCGCGCCTCACATCACCGCCGCGCCGTCGCCGGTCTGGCAGTGGAGCACGTCGGGTTTCGCGCCGCCGTGCTTTTTCGCGTAGGCGGCGATCACGGCGGAGACTTCCGCCTCGCCAAACGCCGCGTCGGTCAGCGCCATCACCGCGCCGCCGAATCCGCCGCCGGTCAGGCGCGCGCCATAGACGTGCGGCGTTTCCACGAGCGCATCCACGAGCGTGTCGAGCGTCCCGGTGCTGTTCTCAAACTGGTGTTGCGAGCTGCGGTGCGAGGCGACGAGGAGCTGGCCGACCACGGGCAGGTCGCCGCGCTCCAGCGCCGCGGTCACCCGGGCCACCCGGTCGATTTCCTCCAGCACGTGGCGGGCGCGTTTGTAGGCGTCGGCGGAGAGTTTTTCACGGCTGGCCTCGAGCGCGGGCAGGCTGGTTTCGACCAGCAGGGACACGCCGAGCGCCTTCGCAGCCTCCATGCACTCGCGGTTGCGCGCGGCGTAGAGCCCGTCCACGAGCGCGTGCTTGGTGTGGGTGTTGAAAATCCAGAAATGCGCGCCCGCCGGCATGGGCACGGTGGCGAAGCGCGGCCCGAGGCAATCGATGAACACGAGATGGTCCTTTTTCCCGAAGCCCGACACGCCCTGGTCGAGGATGCCGCAGGGCACGCCGACGAAGTGGTTTTCCGCGTGCTTGCCGATTTTCACCACGGTCTCGCGCGGGGTTTTTTCGACCTGCCCGGTGATGCCGAGAAACGCCAGCGCGGACGAAAGCTCGATGGCGGCGCTGCTGCTCATGCCCGAGCCGGGCGGCAGGTCGGACAAGTCGCAGAAATCGAATCCCCCCGGCGCGCGCAGCCCGAACGCCGGCATGGCCGCGATGACCCCGAGCGGGTAGTTCACCCAGTTCGCGTCGCCGGTCTGCCTGACCGGCGCGGTGGCGGGAAATTCAAGCAGGGTGTCACTGAATTTACTGTAAAAGCGCCGCTTCCCGTCGTCGCGTTTTGCGATGGCCGCCCACACGCCGCGGTCGATCGACGCGCCGAGCACGGTGCCGCCGTTGTAATCGGTGTGGTTGCCGATGAATTCGATGCGGCCCGGCGCGCGCGTGACAAACTCAGGCTCGCGGCCGAAAACGGAACGGAACAGGGAGGTGACTTGGGTTTTCATAAACGAAAGACGCGTATGATTTTGCGGAGATCGGATTGTATGAGTGAGGCCTTGGATTGGGCAATGAAGCCCGAAACATTCACCGGCCGCGCGCGCGAAGGCGAGCGAGTTTTGCGGGCTGGAGGCCGCGCCGGGTGCAACTCAAAGTGATGTCACCGCCGGAATCTTTCCTCTTTATTCTTTCTCTTTCCTCTTTCTCCCTGCCCGTTCCTGACGAAAGAGAAAGATAAAGAGGAAAGAAGAAAGAGGGAGTGACACCACTTTGAGTTACACCCGGCCGCGCACGCAGACCGGCGCCGATACGTTCCGACTTGCAACCTCGTTGCCAAATGCCGGTCTATGCGGCGCATGAGACGCCGCTTCACCATGCTGCTCTCCGTCGCGCTGGCGGCGATCCCTTGCCCGCTGCTGCCCGATGCCGCAGCGGGCAAATCGTCCGCGCCCGCCGCCGGCACTTCCGGCACGACTCCGCCGAAACCCGCGCCGCGCCCGCTCACGCAGGCCGATTTCGACGCGCTCTACGAACTCGGCAGCCAGCTTTTCGAGGACTACGCGCCCGACCAGATCAAGGAGCACTACCAGTTTCTCACCAAGGACGAGTGGAACGCCTTCACCGCCGGGTTGCAGCGATCCCTCTCCGCCGGCTCGTTCGAGGAGCTCGCCGCGCTCGAACCCGAGGCCAGCCGCACGCTCGCGGGCATGCGCCTCATGCCCGAATTCTCCGACTACGCCGACTGGCTGGCCGAACGCCTCGACTTGATCGAAAGCGCGCGCCAGGCGCTCAACCAGCCGCCGCCGCATCCGCGTCCGCCGCCCCTGCTCGCCCGCCCGCCCGCCTCGAAACCCCCGCCGGCAAAAACACCCGCGCCCGCCCTGCCCTCGCCCTCGCTTGCGGAAGGCGGATGGCGGCCGCTGGCCCTGCCGTTCACCACCAAGCCGCTGCCGCCGCATTCGCCCGTGCCCTATTACGATATCTGGCTCGACCGGCTTCGCGCCCGGCCCGCGCCGCTCAACGCCGCGCAGCTCATCCCGCTGCTCAAGGTCATTTTCCACGCCGAAAAAGTCCCCGCCGAACTCGTCTGGCTCGCCGAAGTCGAGTCGTCCTTCAACGCCGATGCGCGCAGCCCGGTCGGCGCGCGCGGACTTTTTCAGCTCATGCCCGCCACGGCCAAGGCGTTCGGCCTGCGCACGTGGCCATTCGACGAGCGCACCCAGCCCGGCAAAAGCGCCCGCGCCGCCGCGCAACTGCTCCGCCGCCTGCACGACCGCTTCGATTCCTGGCCGCTCGCGCTCGCGGCCTACAACGCCGGCGAGGGCCGCGTCGCCGCCGCGTTGAAAAAAACGCCCGGGGCGACCGCCTTCGCCGACATCGCCGAAAAGCTCCCGGCGGAGACGCGCCTCTATGTGCCGAAGGTTCTCGCCACCATCACCGTCCGCGAAAACGTCCCGCTCTCCCGCTTCGCGCCCACGGTCCTGCCCGCGAGCCCGAACATCGTCTATCCGCCGCCGCTGCTGTCGTTTTTGCCGTAAGCGCCGCCGAAAAAATCGTTCCCGTTCTTTGTTATTCGCGATGTTTCGAGAACGATTGGAAAAACAAGTGACCTGGACACGGACAACACTTTGAGTTGCGCCCCCGGCCAATCCGCGGTCAGAAAATTCAAAAGACAACCCGCCCTTCCCATGCACCGCCTGAAACCCTTTTTCCCCGAGCTCGCCCCCGCGCAATGGGAGCTGCTCGAACGCATGGCCGCGCTGCACCGCGAGTGGAACGCGAAGATCAATCTCGTTTCGCGCAAGGACATCGACAACCTCGAATGGCACCACTACGCGCCCTGCGTCGCCGCGATAAAATTCCTGCGCCTCATGGACGGCGCCACGCTCCTCGACGCCGGCACGGGCGGCGGCTTCCCCGGGCTCATCCTCGCCGCGCTTTATCCGCGAGCACGCTTCACGCTGGCCGACTCCGTCGGCAAAAAAATCACCGTCGTCTCCGACATCGCCGCGCGCCTGCGCCTGCGCAACGTCGAGGTGAAGGCCATCCGCGTCGAGGCGCTCGCCCGCGAATACGATTTCGTGACCGGCCGCGCCGTCACCTCCCTTCCCGCTTTTATACAACTCGTCCGCCCGCGCGTCCGCCGCGGCGAAAAGCATTCGCCCGCCAACGGCATTATATATTGGAAGGGCGGCAGCCTCGCGGACGAGGAGGCCGCCACCGGCATCACCCCGGCCCGTGTGTTTTCGTTGGAGGAATTGTTAAACGACGGTTGTTTTAAGGAAAAATACATCGTCCACTACCGCCGCGAAGACCTGGCCCGCGCCAGGCCGCCCGCCGGGTGAAAGCCGGTCCTTCGATATTATAACACAAGTAAAGAGGACGGCACGGAGATCATCCCTCCATTTGATAAACCTAATTCTGACATAACAAGGCCCCCCTCGCCTAAAAGGGGGGCCTTGTATTTACCCTAACCGCACAACTACCTATTGCGCGGCAAGAAGGACCCATGCCATCTCCGAACGGAATCTATATTTCAGGCAGGGCGGGGCATCCCAGCCGGAGGCTTCGCCCTGCCTTGATCAGTCTACAAATGACTGGGAATGGTATCAGAAATCAAACGTCGCCGTCAGGATAAACTGGCGCGGGTCCACGATGCGGTAGGCGTAGGGCGTGCCGTCGTAGTTCACGGCGGTGGGCCGCAGCTCGCCGTCCTGAAACACGTCCGCCACGTTGAGTTGCAGCTTCATGCGCACCTTGTCGTTGAAGATCTTGCAGGTGTAGGAAACCCACAGGTCGGTGTACCAGACCGGATCGTCATAGATCGGACGGCTGACGTCTATCATGTCCAGCAACGGGTTGTCGGAAAGGTCCTTGTTATTGCCGGAAGCCTTGCCGTAGTAGCCGATGATGGCCTTGCTGGCGTAGCGTTGGGCGCCGCCGACGGCCCAGCCCTTCAGGAAACCGCGATCGAAGCTGTAGTTTGTCAGGAAGGAGAAATTATACTTTCGCTGGTCAGCCACCTCCTGCCCTTCCGTGGCCAGGCCCTGAAGTTTAAAGGGCGTGTATGCGCTGTCATAATAAGCCTGGTTGGTGTACCAGCCATAGCCGTTGGTGGTGGAGACGGTGGTGGCGTTGCCGCTTGTGTCGCGGTAATCGTGGCTGGCCCAGAAGTCGCTCTTGTAGTCCCCGTTATTGACGAGGACCATTTTGCGATCCGTGACATTGTATAGCGAAATGCCGTCGGGACTGGTCAACTGTGCTATAGTGTATATGGAGGAGGACTTGCCGGCGGCGGCAAGCTCTTCAAACAGCGCCCTGGCATTGGCGGCGTCCCACACCTGCATGCGGACGGCCTCCCATGCTTTAAGTTCCTTGAGGACATTGCTGGTGACCGAGGTGTTTTTGGAAGCGTTAAACTTGAGTGTCCAGTTGGGCAGCGGGTTGTATTGGATCGCCACCTCGGTGCCCTTGGCCTTGGTCGAGCCGGTGCCGCCGAGGGAGCCAGGGAGGTTTGTGTAGTATTTGTAATCCGTGCTGCCTCCGACCCAGTGCTCGCCGACCCATTTCTGCATCGCCTCCACCTTTGCAGGATCACTATAGGCGCCGTTTTCCACGTAGGGCTGCCACCACTGCGTCGCCGTGGTATCGTTTGCTTGGGCGGCGGGGTCGGCGCCGTCGGCGAGCATGTAGATGGTGCTCAGCCAGCTGCGGTAGGCGGTGGTGTCCATATGGTTCCAGAGGCGCTGGATGGCGGTGGCGGTGGCTCCGCCCAGAACGGAATTTTCATTGGTGGACTCGAACCAGGTGACGCGGGCGAAGAGCTTGTCTTTGAAGAGCGAGACCTGCACGCCGTAATCCTCGCTTTTGCCCTGGGGCTTGGGCAGGACCGTGCCGAAAAAGTCAACGGCGGTGGAGGTCGGGGCGTCGAAGTTGTCGGATTTGTTATAGCTGAAGCCGAGGTTCCGGACGAATTCCCAGAGCAGGCTGTCGCCAGCGCGCTTTTCTATAAACTCCCAGCCGGTGAAGGGGCGGATGACGGCGCCCACGGTGGAGGTGGTGCCCGAGAGGCGGCTCCAGTTGTTCCACGGCCTCTTCCAATATTGGTAGATGCCATCCACAAAGCGTTCCGGATTGGTGGTCAAGTCGGCGTCGTTGCGGGTGCGGTTGATGTCGCGGCGGACGCCGGCGGTGGCGATGACGCGGTCGTCCCACAGGTAGGCGGTCCATGCGCCGCTGTAGGAGGTAAGCTTGCGGGCGCTGCGGCCCGAGTTGGCGTTAAATACGTTCCAATACATGTCCGCCTCGGCGATCTCATACTGGCCGGTCTGGTAATTAAAGGTCTGGATGGGGGCGTGGTAGGTATCGTCATCCAGTGAGCCGATTTTGCCGGAAGCCTGGTTCACCACGCCGTTGCCGTCGGAGGAAAGATAATACCGGCGTATCGTGGTGGCGGCGCTTTGATAGGCCCAGCCGGCGGTGGTGGTGTTATTTTTATAGCGAATCGTGGCCAGATCGTCGCCGCCGATGTAGGCCAAGCGGCGGCGCAAGGTCTGTTCCTCCTGATCATAGTAGGAGGCCAGGCCCAGGAGTTGGTGGCGACCGAGCCACTTGGTCCAGTTTTTGTTCTTTGTAAAGTCGGGCGTGAAGGCGAGCATGGCGCGATATTGATCGGTGGTGATGGAATGATCGTAGCGGTCGGGGTCGTAATCCTGCAGATAGGCCTTGCCAAAGTTGGGATTCAGTTCGCCCGTGGTGGTATACATGTCGGTGTCCACGTAGAGGTAGGCGGAGTTTTGCTGCGCGACGGTGTAGCTGGTTTTTGAATCGAAGTCCTGGCGAAACCAGCCGGCGCTGAAATGAAGCAGCCCGGGGATGATTTCCTGCTCCAGCTCGAGGTTGTAGGTGGTGTTCCGCTGGCGTCCGTAGTTCATCTGGAGCGTGTTGACGTGCCGCCAGTCGTAAACGGAGCTGTCGGTCACGCCCGGATAAGTATAGGCAAACATGCCGTTCACATTATTGTTGCTCACATAGCCGTCGGCAGTCCCGCCATAGGTGGTCAGACGGCTGTAGATATTTGCGTAGGGGGTGTCATAAATATAAGGTTTATCCGCAGTCCCCTCTCCGTAGGTGGTGGTGAAGCTGTCAGTCAGGGCGGTGGCCCCGTTCCAGCCGGTTCTCGGATTGTATCCGGTCAGCACCTGCATCGCCGACAGGTTTCCATCGACGATGTTTTGGAGCAGCCGGGAATTGGCGTAAGTGGACATGCTGGGAATATACAGACTGCTGCCGTAGGTGGTGTAGGCGGCAGGAAGCCCGCCGAAAATGCTGTATTTTTTTCCATCCAGCGGATTCGTGATTTGCGCACCAGTCATCAAACTGGGATAAGAAGTATTGGAATATAATCTTTCGACCGAGTATCCCTTCGACTCGACGAAGGAGATCACCTCCTCCGCATTGGAGGAATAGGCGCTGTAGGCGACCGGAATCTCCTCACGCACACCGTCCTTGTTTCTGACAATCAGCCGCCTAGCGTCGTCATAATAAGGAGAACCGGCGTTGCGCCAGACCGACACGCCGTCAATGGGCGTATAGTTATTCGGGCGGTTGTTGTCGTTGCTGTAACCCTCGATGCTGGCGGTGAGCTTGGTGCTTTTGAAGGGTTTGTAGGTGATGGCGCCATACTGGCGGCGGGTGATATCGTAGGAGGGCTTTCGCTCGAACTGCTGGTCGTTGTATAAAAGCGCGCCGTAGATGGCGAGCTTGCCGGCGATGAGGGTTTTGTTGAAGGAGAGGCTGGCGCGCTCGGAGCCGCGATCGTCGATGCGGATTTGCACCTGCGCCTTGTTTTTGCCGATCTCGGCCTGCGCCATGCTCATGTTGACGATGCCCGCCGGGCTGCCCATGCCGAAGAGCATGGAATTCGCCCCCCGGTTGATCTCGACGGAGTTGGCGTTGTAGGAATCGAACGGAATCTGGGCAATCGCCTGGTAATAATTGAGCGCGAAGCTGGGCGAGCCGAGGCCGCGCACGCGGTTGGCGGTGGCGTTGGTGCTCGCCACCGGGCTGGTGCCGAATGACGCCCCCGCGATGACATCGGCCGGGCCGTCGCCTTTCGAGGTGAGCACGGAAGGCGTGTAGGTGGAGGAGCCCTCGGTGCCGAGCTCGTAGCGGAAGACATCGTTCACATCGAGCGAGGCGGTGTCCTCCAACTGCTGTTTGGTGACGACGGTGATAGCCGCGCCGAGGTCGGCTATATTGGTCCTCATGCGGCTGCCCGCGAGGGTGTTTTCGGCGAAGTAGCCCTTCTCCCGGGTGGCGTCCACCTCGAAGGGCGAGAGCATGATGACATCGTCATCAACTGCTCCAAGCTGCTGATCTCTAACTACTACCGGGGACAGAACCAGCGTCGTCATTTCTGGCGGCCTGGGCAAACACGGATGATGCCACGAGGGTGGCGATAGATGCGCCGCCGATCATCCGTGCGAGAGCATGATGCTTGCGTTTGGAGTTCATAGATTTGGTGAGCAGGGGGTTGTTGGGTTAGGACGTTAACCAAAGACCTCAGGCCTTTTGTTGAGCTGTTTGACGGGGGAACGCTTATCCTTGGGTCTTGGTTGCGTGCCAGCCCACCAAAATGTTACAGTCAGATAGGCAGGGTTTCGCCACCCTGGCACCGCGCCGTCAATGCGCGGCGGGCGCCGCCAGCGCCGCCTCGAAAAACGCGACCAGCAAGTCCCGGTATGCGCCGCCGTGCGCCTCGGTCATCGCGTCGATGTGCGCGCTGCCGGGGATGATGACAAGTTGTTTGGGCTCGCCCGCCTTCGCGAAGAGCCGCGCGGAATGGCTTTCCGGTATGACGGAGTCCGCCGTGCCGTGGATGAGGAGCAGCGGGATGGGCGAGATTTGAGCGATGTGTTTTGCCGCGCCGTAACGGTTGCAGAGCAACCAGCCGGCGCCGGGCAGCTTATCGTTCGCGATGGACGTGTAGGAGTAAAACGCGGCCTCGATCGCGACGGCGCGGATGCCCGCCCGGTCGCCGCCTCCGACTGCCGCGAGCGCGTTGGTCCCGCCGAGGCTCTGGCCGAAAACGAGCAGCCGCTCCGGGTCCACATCGGGACGGACGCGCACGCAGTCAATCGCCGCCTGCGAGTCCCGCCAGAGGCCTTTCGGCCCGGGTTTGCCGGCGGACGCGCCGTAGCCGCGGTAGTCGAAGACAAACACATTGAACCCGCGCGCGGGCAGCCAGCGCACGAACTGCCAGTGCGCGGTCATGTTTTGCGCGTTGCCGTGGAAATGGATGACGGTGCCTTTCGCCTCGCGCGGGTTTGCAGCGGTGGTCGCGGGCAGAAACCAGCCGGTCAACCGCGTGCCGTCGCCGCTGGAAAATGTCACCGGCTCGAATTTCATGCCATGCTGCGCGGGCGTCTCGCGGAGGACAGCGTCGGGATAATAAAACGCGCGATAAGCGCACCCGCCGCCCATCACGACGAGAATGAACAGAAGAAAAACGAAAACGATAATCGCGGCGGCCATTTTCATGCGGAAGGGGTTGTGAGAGGGCGCCAGCATTTGCGAAGGGTTTCGTGGCGACAAAGCTGTTTTTCGAGCGGCGGCACGGGCGGGGTGCAACTGAAAATCCCGATGCAGGCGGAACGACTTCCTTGCCGTTTTTTGAAAGTCGTTCCATGTTGCGCGCATGGCAAACAAGACCAGATACGGCCTCGGTCTCGCGCTGGCGCTGATTGTGTTGCAGTTGCTGCTTTTCCTGCTCGGTTACGAAACCGACAAGATCGGCACCCTTGGCGCGAAGATCCTGCCTTGGCTCGGGTTCATCGTCACGGCGGCGGTCATCTGGCTCGGTGTCAGGGCTGTGCGCGAGGCCAGCCCCGACCGGTCGCTTACCTACGGGCAGGGACTGCTCGCGGGCATCGTGATCGTGCTGGTCGCCGGATTGGCGGCGGCGGTGTATTCGTTTATACACTACACGTTCATCAACCCCCATTTTTCGGATTACATGATGGTCTACGTCCGCCAGCAATGGGAGGCGGCAGGCATGACCGAGACCGCGATGGAAAAAGCCGAGGGCGTCACGCGCATCTTTTTCCGCCCGCCCGTGATCGTCGTCACCACGTTCATCGGACGCGTTTTTTCCGGCACGATCTGTTCGCTCATCATCGCCGCGATTTTGAAACGCAAGCCCGCCGCGCCAGCCGCGTGAGCGACTGGGAGCGTCGGCTTCCAGCCGGCCTTGGCGGCGCGAAGCGCCGTCGCACGGGCGGGACGCCCGTGCGACCCGATCCGGCGATGCTGCGCATCGTCTGCCGGCAAGATGCCGGCACGAACGAGCCGATTTCCATAGGGAAGCCGGAGATTTCATGAATAGGTTGCCACGTGAGGGCGGCAACCTACCGATGAAACAAAAAAAGTCCGCCTTCACCATCAAGCCGTTCAAGAATCGCAACGGCGTGATTTCATTCCGCGTCGCCGGCTGGCTGCTCGGCGAGCGCATCCGCAAGAACTTCAAGACCCGCGAGGACGCCATTGCAGAGCGCGCCGCGCTCGAACTGCGCCAGCTCCAGTCGCAATCCAACCTTCGAGGCGCGAGCACGTTTTTGACCGAGGTGCAGTTACGCGAGGCCGAGGCCGCGTTTCTCCGGCTGGAGAAGGCGCGGCGTCCGCTCACCTTCTACCTCGACTACGCGCTGGCCAATTACCGCGAGCCCGAGGCCGCGTTGAAAATCGCCGATGCCGTCACGACTTACATGAAGGCGCGCAAGGAGGACGTGCAACAGGCGTTGATAGGCAAACGGCAGTTGCGGAACATCCGGCTGGAGCTGACGGAGTTCCAGCGGCATTTTCCGACGCAGACGCTTGCGGAGGCGGGCACGGAGGCATTGCACGCCTACATCCGGCGCGACGACGGGGCGCTGAAGACGCAGAACAACCGGCGCGGCGTGCTGTGCGCGTTTTTCAACCATGCGGTGCGCAAGGAATGGGTGGGCGGCAACCCGGTGGCCAAAATCCCGCGCAACCGCATCGAGCACAATCGCGGCAGCGCGGAGGCGCTGACGGCGGAGCGCGCCGCGCAACTCATGGCGCACGTGGAGACCGTCCACGGCGGGGCGCTCGTGCCGTATTTTGCGCTGTGCCTGTTCGCCGGCATCCGGCCCGACGGGGAAATCACCAAATTACCCGCCGCCGGCGTGCGCCTGGAAAACAACGCCATCACCATCGAGCCGTGGGTTTCCAAGGTCAACATGCGCCGCTTGGTCACCGTCCAGCCGAACCTTGCCGCGTGGCTCAAAACCTATCCGCTGGACGAATATCCCGTCATTCCGCCCAAGGAGAAGATGAAGAGCATTGCCAAAAAACTCACGCGCATCCGCCAAAAGTTCGGCGTCGGGCACGACGTGCTGCGGCACACGTTTATTTCGATGCACGTGGCGAAATTCCGTTCGATGGGCGACACGGCATTGCAGGCGGGCAATTCCGAAAGCATCATCCGCCGCCATTACCTGAACGTGACCACGCCACAGGAGGCGGAGGCGTTCTTCAACATTCAGCCATTATGCCGGGAGCACGCCATGCCGCAGGTGAAGGCAGCGTCGCAGACAGAGAGCGCGCCCACGCCCGCGCCCGAGAGTCCCCCGCTGCCACAAGCTGCCTGACGAGCATCGCCCAAGCGTCCCGCCCTTCCACCCCCATCGTTATGAGTGGGGTGGGAGGGCGGTTTTACGCGCGCCCCATCCGGGGGGCGGTCACTTCGCATCTCGCGGATGAACACCTTGCCGCGCATGCCGCCACGCGGAGCCATGGACACCGCCAAAACGGCACACGTGTGGTGTTTTAATTCAAACGACAGGAGTTGTCTTGTCCGAGAAAACCGGGGGCATTCAACCACTATCGCTGAGCCCCTGTTCCGGGTCGGCGCACCTGCGCACGATGCGGATTTTCCATCCAATGCGTGCGCGATTGAAACCAAACTTATGCAAAATGGCGGCGGATTTTTCCAAATCCGCCGCCAAAAGCACCAATCAACCAAGATGCAAACCTATGAAAACATTCGTGTATGTAGCCTATTACGGATAAAAGAAAAGTAAATTTGACAGTCGCCTTAAAAATCATTCGCTAGACCCCCGGCAGCATGGAAACGCAAAGGTTTTTCTTTCTGTCAGCAAATGCCTCCGCCACTTGCAATATCGTTCAGTTTTGCCGCTCGCGCGCGCAGCGGCGCGAACGCTACTGCAAGTAATCCGGGAGATGGGCCGAACCGCGTAATCTTTTGTTATATAAATAGTTTTAATCCTATAATCGGAATAACTGCGCAAAGCGCAAAAGGCATATGTTGGCCGGTATGGATCCACGGCGGCCACATGGGGGATCGCGCATCGCCGCGATTTGAAGCCGGTGAGACACCAAGACTGCATGCACCTCCTGCATTCGCATTCGTCGGCTCCACGCCCCGTCTCTTCGCATAGGATATCGCAGAAGGGCCAAGCATGCCAATGACCTGCAGCATCACTTTCATATTGTAAAAATAAAATGAACATAGCCCGTATTCTCCGCCTTCCATCCTCAAGCCTTCTGGCTGCGCTTCTGGCCCTCGCCCCCGCGAGCCTCCGTGCGCAGTCGCAATGGAATGCCTCCTCCGGCACCTGGGCCGCCGCCGCCAACTGGGTCGGCCCCGTCCCGAACGCCCCCGGCGACGTCGCCGTGTTCAACGCCCTCGCCGTGCCCGGCGACAAGGCCGTCACCCTTGCCGGCTCTGTCACCCTCGGCGCGCTGCTCATCAGCGGACAGCAGGGCACTGCCACCGCCACCAGCCTCACCTTCGACGGCGGCCTCATCACCTTCGACAGCGGCGGCGCCTCCTCCGCCATCTGGCGCGTCGAGAACAACCACCACCTCGCCGTCTCCTCCACCATCGCTCTCGCATCGAATCTCGGCCTCTTCCTCGCCGATCCTGCCGACGGCTACCCGTCCACGCTCACCCTCAACGGCCCCGTTGATCTCGGCGCGCACACCCTCGACCTCTCCACCAATTTCCAGACCGCCGTCGCCACCCTCAACGGCGCGATCATCGGCACCGGCGGCTCCATCGTGAAAAACGGCTCCGGCATCCTCCGCCTGACCAACACCGACAACACCTTCGACGGCGGTTTGCTCCTCAATGGCGGCCGCACCGAGACCACCCTCGCCGCCGGCGCGGGCGGCGGCATCACCCTCGGCGCGCTCGCCGCCGGGCAAAACAACCTCGGCATCGGCGACACCTCGCTCACCGGCAACACCACCGTCCTCCAAATCCTCACCTCTGCCGCGAACCAGACCGTCCAGCTCTCCGGCCATGCCCTCACCCTCGAGGGCAACTCCCGCGTGGACATCCTCAAAAACGCCACCGACCACACCGGCGGTGCGTTCATCCTCGCCGGCGGCACCCTCGCCGGCGGCGCCACACCCGCCGTCTCCGGCACGCTGCGCCTCTCCGGCCTTGATTTCACCTACCTCTCCGGCGTCATCACCCGCGCCCCCAGCCTCCTCCTCGAATCCGGCACCGGCGCCACCGCCGCCACCGTCCAGACCATCTCCGGCGCGGGCGCGACCGCCATCTCCGGCCTCGGCGACATCACCAAGACCGGCCCCGGCTCCCTCCGCATCGCCGACACCGTCGCCTCGCTCTCGGCGGCAAACCTCTTCTTCCGCTCCGGCACCCTCGACCTCGGCGCCACCGCCGACCTCTCCCTCTCCGGCACCCTCGCGCTCGGCATCACCTCCACCGGCGCGCTCTCGCAAACCGTCCTCCTCCGCAAAGCGAACCAGCTCGCCGCCGACATCGGGGTGCTCGCCGGCTACTCCGACCTCCTGGGCAACCCCTACTACAACGTCGCCACCCTCCACCTCGGCGGTTACGACCAGGGCATCGGCAACATCAAGGTCGGCAACCTCGCCTTCCTCCGCCTCGACATGGGCGCGCCCGGCTCCGGCGCCGGCGCGAACACCCTCATCCTCGCCGGCGGCAACACCGGCGACGTCAACATCCTCAACTACGAAGGCAACCCCGTCTCCCACCTCCTCGACGGCAGCGCCGCCACCCAAGACCGCCTCGTCCTCGCCCCCGGCTCCACCGTCAATCCCGACGACGTCTGGGTTTACGGCTTCGAAAAAGGCGTCGTCGCCGACACCGCCCCCGGCAGCGTTGCCAACGAATACAAACCCGCCGCCTTCCTCACCGGCACCTGGCACAGCGTTAACGCCAACTACTTCGACTACCGCAACTGGGGCACCGGCACGAACGCCGCCGGCATGGAAATCCCCAACCACCCCGGCGTCACCGCCGTCATTAACGCCGGCGTCAGAACCGACCTCAACCTCGGCGGCTCCACCGTCACTTGGGGACAGTTGATCACCAACGTGTCCAACGACACCACCGGCCGAACCGTCTCCAACGGCACCATCGTCTGGGACAGCGGCGTGTCGGGCAGCGCGGCCGTGGCGCGGAACAACGGCGGCTCGGTTTACGTTTACAGCGCGGGCTCCGTGCTCAAGAGCGACTTGACCCTGTTTGGCCAGCAGGAGTTTGGCGGCAACATCTCCGGTTCCGGGGCGCTGATCGTCAACCACAACCTTAATCTCTACGGCACCAACAACACCTACGAAGGCGGCACGGTCTTGAATCCCGGCAGCCAGATGAGCCTTTCCACCGCCCGCCCCGGCACCGGCACGCTCACCATTAACGGCGGCAGGATTCTGGGCGGAAACATCTATGTCACCAGCGCCCGCTCCATCGTCACCGTCACCAATCCCCTCGTCCTCAACGGCGACTTCACCGCCAGCTACCTCACCTTCGGCTACGGCGGCGACGTCGAGCTCACCGGCACCCGCACCATCACCGTCAACGAGGCGCCGGGCAACGTCGTCTGGAACCAGTCCGTCACCTTCAGCGCCACCACCAACCTCACCGGCACCGGCGCGCTCGTCAAAAACGGCTCCATGGGAGCGCTCCACCTGCTCAGCGCGAACAACACCTTCAGCGGCGGCCTGACCCTCGCCCAAAGCGGCTACATCAGCACCAACGCCGGCGCGGGCGGCATCGTCATCGGCGGCTCCGTCGCGGGCCGGAACTACCTCGGCAGCGGCGACATCAACATCACCGCCGGCGAGGTCATGATGTATCTGTCCAACAACTCCACCTCCGAAGTGCGCGGCACGGTCAACGGGCCGGGCAACCTGCGTATCAACGGCGGCGGCGCAAACACCACAGTCCTGCTCCAGGACACCGGCACCCTCAACGGCGCCACTCTGTCCCTTTACCTGACCGGCACGGTGGTGAACGACGGCATCGCGTGGGCGAATTTTCCCTCGATGGCATTCTACAACGATGTGAGCACCGGCACCACGTGGTTCACCGGCTCGGCGGTGACGGGCCTCAGACAGTTGCTCAAAGGCAACAACGGCACCGCCATCCTCGACACGATGGTGAGCGGCAGCAGCCTGAACATGAATGGCGGCCGGCTGATCCTGAACCAGAGCGGCACTTTCAACGTCACCTACATGACCGGCGGCGTGCTGGAAGCCGCCGCGAGCACGCACCACGACGACCTGGGCGTTTTGCAGTTGTCCGGCAACGCCGGCCTCTTCCTTGGCGACCACGCCACGATGACCTTCCTCCGGCTCAGCGGCACCTCTGCGGGCGCGTGGCTGCCCACGCACCAGCTCAACATCGCCAACACCTCCGGCACTTGGAACAAAACCGGCGCCGCCGGCGTGACGGACACCTACGTCTACGTCAGCGACACCGCCGTCAACGGCGCCCAGTTCGACCGCATCGCCTTCACCGGCTACACTCCCGGCGCGGAATGGCTCTACGACGGCGGCGCGGGCAAGTGGTATCTCGCCCCCACCGGCGACACCGCCCGCGAATGGTCGGGCAACCCCGGCGCCGCCTTCACCGGCTCCGCTTGGGGCGCCGACGCCGACTGGCTCGGCGGCGCCCCCGACGGCGCGGGCACCTACGCCGCCATCCGCAACATGGACAACGCGCTCAGCGGCAAAACCATCCTCGTGGACGGCGCGTTCACCGTCGGCACGCTCGAAATCTCCCACGCCAACGCCATCTTCACCCTCGGCGGCTCCGGCACCCTGCGCTTCAGCGACCCCACCGGCACCGCCGCGCTGAGGCTCGTCAACGGCAACATCCCCACCTTCACCGCCGCGTGGCAGCTCGACAGCGACCTGCTGCTCACCTCCGCCCTCGCCACCCCGAACAACATGCAAGCCGCCCTGAACAACAAAATCAGCGGCCCCGGCGGCATCACCCTCGTCAACTCGGCCCCGGGCGGCACCAAATGGCTGGCCATCGGCGGCAGCGCCGCCACGAGTGATTTCTCGGGCGGCTTCCGCTGGATCGGCAGCGCCGCCACCAGCCCGAACGGCCCGACCAGCGGCAACGCCCCGCGCCTCATGCTGACGGCGGACGGCACGCTCTTCGGCACCGGCACCCTCGCCATCGGCACCGGCGCGGCGGGCATGTGGTATTCCCTGCAACCCAGCGCCGCCGGCATCACCCGCACCGTGGACCTCGGCGGGCTCGAGCTCGCCGGCAACCTTTTCTTCGGCCAGCAAAACGTAAACACCAACGCCACGCTCATCCTGCGCTCCACCACCGGCGCCGCCACCCTCGCCAGCGGCACCTGGACGCTCTCCGGCAACGGCGGCAACAGCAGCAACGCCACCGGCGGCAGGAGCAGGCTCGTCCTCGACATGGACATCGGCGGCGCGGGCGGCCTCCTCATCCCCGGCGCGACGCGTGTCGATCTCCTCGGCGACAACACCTTCACCGGCGGGGTCACGCTCAGCAAAGGCGGCAGCACCTTCTACGAGCAATACATCGGTGTCGGCAGCGACACCGCCTTCGGCACCGGCACCCTCGCCTTCACCGGCCTCGGCATCACCTACCTCGACCTGCTCGGCGGCAGCCGCCGCCTGGAAAACGACATCACCTTCTCCGGCGACCGCACGATCGTCCGCAGCGGCACCCTCGCCCTCGCCGCCGGCCACTCCACGCGCCTCATGGACACCGGTGACATCAGCGGCGCGCGCTTCACGCTGGAGGCCGGCGTGGTCATGACCATCGAGGACGGGCACGACATCACCGGCGCGGGCAACTGGTGGTTTGGCGATTACGACAGCACCAGCGGCACGATGATCTTCCTCGGCTCAAACTCCTACACCGGCAACACCCGGCTAAACGCCGGCATGACGCTCGCCGTGGCCAACGACCACGCCTTCGGCACCGGCACCTTCTCCTTCGCCGGCAGCAGCGCCGTGGCCAAGGTCGCCAGCCACGGCGGCCCCGTCACGCTGGCCAACCCGCTGCGCTTCGAAAGCACTTACGTCAGCCTCGACGGCCGCGCCGGCCTGCTGACGCTCAACCCCGCGCAGACGATGGCCCTCGCCAGCGACAAAACCATCATCGTCCACGGCGGCACCGCCGCCTTCGGGCCGGACTTCTCCCTCACCGGCGCGGGCGGCCTCACGAAGAGCGGCACCGGCACCCTCTGGCTCATGAGCGGCAGCAACGCCTACACCGGCGACACCCGGCTCGCCCAAGGCACGCTCTCCGCCGACGCGGTGGACGGCAGCATCTCGCTCGGCAAAAACATCGCGGGCGAAAACTATTTCGGCACCGGCATGGTCAGCTTCGTCAGCGGCGCCTACAAGCGCACGCTGGAGCTCATCACCACCGGCAGCGTGTTCCTCGCCGGCCACCTCGTGCTGGAGGGCAACAGCACGGCCCACACCGCAAACGTGAACGTCACTCAGGCCAGCGGCGCCGTCACCGGCGGCAGCGTGGTCGCGCACCTGAACCCCGACGGCGGCATGGTCATCACCGGCAACGACCATGGCTACCTGAACATCGCGGGCGACCTCGTGCAAAACGCCAGCGGCACCGTCACCTTCGCCGGTGCAAACATCGTCGCCGGCGGCGAGTTCAGGCTGCAAGCCGGCGCGTTTAATTGGACCGGCGGCAAGCTCGACGCCGCAAACCTCGACTACACCGGCGGCACGCTCACCCTCGGCAGCGTGACCTCGCCCGGCCTCGCGCAGCTCACGCTCGGCGACAACGTCACGCTCGACATCGCCGCCGGCGCCGAGGCCATGCTCTCCGGCGCGCTCCTCCACCTCTCCGGCACCGCCGCCACCATCGACCTGCACGGCACCGGCGTGCTTACCCTCGGCGGCGCGACGCCCGCGTGGAGCGGCTCGCTCCTCGTCGCCAACTGGGACGGCGAACTGGCCGGCGGCGGCGTCACGCGGCTGCAATTTGCGAACGCCGCGCCCTCCGGTGCGCTGCTCAACGCGATCACGTTCACCGACGTGACCCCCGGCGTGAACTACCTGCCCGGCGCGCGCGCGACCCGCAACTACCTCGGGCTGCTGGAACTCGTCCCGATAGGCTCCGGCGCGGAGTGGAGCGGCAGCAACAACACGAACCTCTGGCACGTGAACGACATGCTCAACTGGGAGCCGAACAGCACGCCGAGCGCGGTGGACGCGGTGGCGGTGTTCGCGAACCTCGACCCCGGCTTGAACAACAAGACGGTGGAACTGGCGCAAACCGTGATCTTGGGCGGCCTGGTGCTGAGCAGCAGCACGGCGGACAACTACACGATCTCCGACGCCGGCAGCGGCCGCGACCTGACCTTCGACCGGACATCCGGCGCGACGTTCATCCAGATGACGAACAAGAACTCCGTCGTCATCGACGCGCTGGTGCGCCTGGGCAAAAACCTCGAAATCACCAATGCCGACACCGGCACGCTGACCTTCGCAAAGACCATCATGGCCAACGGCCGCGCGGTGAGCAAGGAAGGCGCGGGTCTGGTGGTCTTCAACGCCGCGAACCAGTTCAACGGCGGCTTCACCCTGAACGCCGGCACGGTGCGCATGGGCGACGCCGCCGCGCTGGGCAGCAGCGCGCTGACCTTCAACGGCGGCGCGCTCGACACCGGCGGGACGGACCGCCTGCTGGCGAACACGTACACCCTCGGCGGCACGCTGGGACTGGTCGGCAGCGCGACCTTCAGCGGCAACGGCGTCATCCGCGGCGGCGGCCTCGATATCGCCGCCGCCGGCGACACGCTGACCGTGACCGGCACCCTCAGCGGCACCGGCGCGCTCGCGAAGAGCGGCGCGGGCACGCTGCGCCTCGAAACCGCCAGCCAGCACACCGGCCCGACGACCGTGACCGGCGGCACCCTCGCCCTCGCCGCCGCCAACGCCATCGCCAGCAGCACCGCGGTGGTCAACGACGGCGTCATCGCCGCCACCGGCACGCAGACGCTCAACAACCTCGCCAGCACCGCCGCCAGCGGAACCATTCTTGATTCTTCATTGTTGGTTCTCAATTCCTCCCTCGACACCGCCTACGCCGGCGCCATCACCGCCGCCACGGGCACGCTGCAAAAGACCGGCGCCGCCACGCTCACCCTCACCGGCACGATCGCCAGCGCCGCCGGCCTCATCGAGGCCGGCGGGATCGTCCTCCAAGGTGGAAGCGGCGTCCCCGCCGCTTTCTGGGACATGACCGGCGACCTCACCATCGCCGACACCGGCGCCGCCGCGCTCGCCCTCACCGAAAGCAGCACCGTCACCGTCGCCGGCGACAGCATCATCGCCGCCGCCGCCGGCTCCAGCGGCAGCGTCGGCGTCTCCGGCTCCGCCCTCTGGCGGAACAGCGGCATCCTCTACGTCGGCAGCTACGGCACCGGCGCGCTCACCATCGCCGGCAGCGGCTCCGTCGTCAACGGCGTCGGCGTCATCGGCGCCGGCGCCAACTCCTCCGGCTCCGTCGGCGTCAGCGGCTCCGCCCTCTGGCAAAACAACGGCTCACTCATCGTCGGCGAACAAGGCACCGCCGCGCTCGCCATCAAGGACAGCGGTATCGTCATCAGCACCGTCGGCGTCATCGGCGGCGCCCCCGGCGCCTTCGGCTCCGTGAGCGTCAGCAGCTCCGCCCTCTGGCAAAACTCCGGCCCCCTCATCGTCGGCTTTGACGGCACCGGCGCGCTCACCCTCGACGGCAGCGGTACCGTCATCAACACCACCGGCCGCATCGGCGACGGCGTCAACTCCTCCGGCACCGTGAGCGTCAGCGGCTCCGCCCTCTGGGAAAACAACGGCGCACTCCTCGTCGGCGACAGCGGCACCGGCGTCCTCACCCTCGCCAACAGCGGCACCGTCATCAACGCCAACGCCTTCGTCGGCGCCGCCGCCGGCTCCACCGGCAGCGTCAGCGTCGGCGGCACCGCCCTCTGGGAAAACCGCGGCAACCTCCACGTCGGCGGCACCGGCGCCGGCTTCCTCGCCATCACCGGCAGCGGCATCGTCACCAACACCAACGCCTACATCGGCGACGCCGCCAACTCCTCCGGCTCCGTCGGCGTCGGCGGCTCCGCCCTCTGGGAAAATCGCGGCAACCTCATCGTCGGCGGCTTCGGCGCCGGCGTCCTCACCATCGACGGCAGCGGCACCGTCACCAACGCCGACGCCACCATCGGCTCCGGCGCCACCGGCAGCGTCAGCGTTTCCGGCACCGCCGTGTGGGACAACTCCGGCAACCTCTACGTCGGCAACGGCGGCTCGGGCGCGCTCGACATCAAGGACAGCGGCACCGTCATCAGCGCCCGCGCCGCCATCGGCCTTCCCGGCAACTCCGGCTCCGTGGGCGTCAGCGGCACCGGCTTCTGGCAAAACAACGGCGACCTCATCCTCGGCCTCAACGGCACGGGCGCGCTCGCCATCGCCGGCAGCGGCAGCGTCGCCGTCGGCGCCCAATACCAGCAAAACACCCTCTCCACGCTGACGCTGACGCTGCCGACCTCCGGCACGCGCGGCGCGTTTGTCACGGCTGACAGCGCCCTCCTCTACGGCGGCACGCTCGCCGTCAGCGGCTACACGCCCGAGTCGTTCAGCGGCACGCTCGCCACCGCCATCCTCGGTGCCGGCACCACGCACACGCTCATCCACACCGCCGCCGGCATCGCCGGCGACTTCGCCACCGTCGTCGGCGCGGACGCGACCACGCCGGACTATATTTTCCAAGGCGCCCGCAAGAGCGCCGACGGCCTCGACTACGTGCTCGGGCGCGAACTCTCCTGGCGCGCCGGCGGCACGCACGCCCACGGCACGTTCACCGTCGCCACCGGCAGCGTCTTCGAGCTCGACATCGCGCTCAGCGACACCACCGCCAATCCCGCCAAAAACAACTGGGCCGGCGACACGCTCACGAAGGCCGGCGACGGCCTGCTCATCCTCAGCGCGAGCAACGCCCACACCGGCACCACCCTCGTCACCGCCGGGACGCTGCGCGCGACGCACCTCGGCGCGCTCGGCCAGTCCCTTGCGTCCATTGAGTCCCTTGCGTCCCTTGAACTCTCCGGCCTCACCGGCACGCTCGCAAACACCCTCGCCGGCACCGGCACGCTGCGCGTGATCGACAACGCCAGCATCGACTACCGCGGCGACGGCTCGGCCTTCGCCGGCGCGACCCGCGTCGACAGCGGCCTGCTGCGCGTGAACAGCCTGCTCGGTACCGCGGCCTCGGCGCTGACAGTTTCCGCCGGCGGCACGCTCGGCGGCGGCGGCACGCTCGGCGGCCTGGTCATGGTCAACGCCGGCGGCCACCTCGCGCCCGGCAACAGCGCCGGCACGCTCTCCACCTTCGGCGACCTCGTGCTCACCTCCGCCATCCTCGACTTCGATCTTAACGCCATCACCAACCCCGGCCACATCGTGGCCACCGGCAACGACCTCGTCAACGTGGGCGGCGACCTCGTGCTGGCCGGCACGAGCACGCTGAACATCACCTCCACCGGCGCGGCCCTCGCGAAGGGCGAATACGACCTCATCCACTACGGCACCGCCGGCACCGGCACGCTCTCCGGCGGCGCCGCGAACATCGCCCTCGGCGTGTTCAACGGCACGTCCGTCGGCGCGCTGCCCGACGCGGGCAAATACCTCGTCAGCACGGCCGAGACCGGCTGGGTCAAGCTGCTCTACGACTTCGGCTACTTCAACTACTGGGACGGCGGCGACTCCTCAAAATGGACGAACACCGGCGACCCCGACGGCGGCAGCGGCACGTGGTATGCGCCCGGCGCGAACAGCGCCTACACCGCGTGGAGCGGCAGCAACGGCGCGCCCAACGGCGAATGGCTCGGCTCGCCCGCCGCCGACGCCGGCTTCGCGATCTTCGGCGGCTCCGCCGGCACGGTGACGGTGGACAACACCCCCGCCGGCAGCTTCACCGGCGGCACGATCTGGTTCAGCGGCGCGCAATTCAAGGCGGAAGGCTACCTCCTCACCGGCGGCACGCTCACGACCGGCGGCACCTCCGCCGTCGTCTTCAACATGACCGCCGGCGCCACCATCGCGACGACGCTCACCGGCACGCACGCCATCGAAAAGGCCGGCGCCGGCACGCTCACCCTCGCCGGGGCGAACACCACCACCGGCACGCTCAGCATCCTCGACGGCACCCTCGTGATGACGAATCCCGGCGCGCTCGGCACCGGCGCGGTCGTGGTCGGCACCGGCTCCGGCGCGACGGAAAAAGTCCTGCGCGTGGCCACCGGCAGCAACGCCCTTGGCAACACCCTCAGCGGCACCGGCCTGCTGCACGTGACGCTGAACAACGCGACCGACGCCTTCAGCTTCAACTCCGCCGCGACCGCCTCCGGCTTCACGGGCACCGCGCTCTTCGGGACCGGCGCCTACGCGCTCGACAACAACGCGCTGGCCAACGCCGCCGTGGTGCTGGGCACGGCCAACACGACCACGGTCGCCACCGGCACACAGCGCCTCGGCAGCGGCAATCCCGGCGGCCTGACCATCGACGGCGCGAACGTCATCTTCGCCCACACGACCGGCGCGCAAGCCGACGGCGTCATCCTCACCGACACGCTCGACGGCGTCAGCGGCACGATCACCGTCACGAACACCAACGCGCTCACCGGCACGACCGGCCTGCTGGACAAGAACCTGCTCCGGCAGGACGAGGCCACGCTGGTGCGCCTCGTGAACGCGTATTCCACCACCGGCACGAACCTGACCCTCGCCGGGGGCGGCACGACGACCGCCGCCGTGCGCGACGCCGGCAGCACCGTTACGGCGACGGCGACCTACACGCAGGCGCTCGACTACGCCACCGGCGGCCCCGGCCTCTCCGCCGCCTACCGCCTCACGCAGCTCGACCTGCTCGCCAACCAGACCACCACGCTCTCCGGCGACGACACCGCCGCGCCCGCCGGCGGGGCCGACTTCACCGCGACGATCACCGGCGCGGGCAACCTGCAAATCGCCGCGACCAGCGCCATCACGCTGAGCGCCAGCAACGCCCACACCGGCACGACGACGATCACCAGCGGCACCGCCATCGCCGGCGCCGATGACGCCCTCGGCCACACGTCCCATCTGTCCCTTGCGTCCCCTGCGTCCTTTGACCTCAACACCCATTCGCAGACCCTTGCCAGCGGCGGCATCGCCGGAAAACTCCTCGGCGCGGCGTCCGGCTCGCTCGGCGTCACCGGCCTGCTGGACATCACCAGCACGAACGCCGGCTTCGCCGCCGGCGTCGGCGTGACCGGCACGGCCGTCCTGCACAACACCTCCGCGCTGGGCGACAGCGGCACGCTGACCCTATGGAGCGCGGGCGGCCCGCCCGCTTCCGGCCTTGTCCGCCTCGACAACGCCACCGGCACCCTTTCAAAAACCATCGCCGGCACCGGCACCGTTGCGCTCGCCAACTCCTCCAGCGTCGCCCTCGCCGCCGCGAACGGCAACTTCAGCGGCGCGTGGACCGTCGCCGCCGGCAACGCGCTGAGCGCGAGCTCGACCGCGAACCTCGGCGCCGCCGACCTCCTCCTCGACGGCCTCTTCACCATCGCGAACACCGCGAACGAGACGCTCGGCAACGCCCTCTCCGGCACCGGCGCCTTCGTGAAGACCGCCGCCGGCAACCTCACCATCAGCCAGTCGAACGCCTTTGCCGGCACCGGCACTGTCGCCGCCGGCACGCTCACCCTGCAAAACCTCTTCGGCACCGGCACCGGCGCGGTCGCGAACAACGCGACGCTCGACCTCGCCGGCACCGGCGCCTTCCACAACGCCGTCAGCGGCACCGGCGTGAACCTCGTGAGTGGCGGCGTGAGCCTGCGCGGCGCGAACACGGGCTTCACCGGCACGCTCGCCGTGACCGGCACGGCGGACATCACCGCCAACACGCAAATCGGCGGCACCGGGGCGACCGGTGCGAAGGTGGTCATCGCCGCCGGCGGCGAACTGGCCACCATCGCGACCACCTTTGTCCACGCGCTCACCGGCAGCGGCGTCCTCGCCGTGGATACGAACAACCAGACCTTCGACTTCACGGCCGCGACCGGCACGGCCTTCGCCGGGACGGTCAAGCTCGACGCGGCCACGCTGCACCTCGGTACGAGCGCCGCGCACAACCACAACGCCCTCGCGCTGGCCGGCGCCAAGCTGCGCGTGCTCAACGGCTCGACCCTCGCGGCCAACGCCGAGACCCGCAAACTCGGCGGCCTCGACCTGGGCGCGGACGGCGTGACGCTGCTCGACATGACCGGCGTCGCCCCGACGCAGGTCCTGCGCACCGGCACGCTCTGGGTGGACAGCGCCGCGAAGGTGGCCTTCAAAGGCTACGCCAACTCGGGCACGGTTGACTCCACCGGCGCGGATCCGGCGAAAAACTTCCTCGACCAGGATTCGATCAACGATACCGCGACGCTGCTCGTCGCCGCCGACACGCTCGCCCCCGGCTCCGACAACAAACAAATCGCCCTCACGACCGAAAGCGGCTCCGCGCTCGCGGGCGGGCGGCAGATCGACTATGGCAACGTGGTGGCCACCTACGATTACACCGGCGTGACCGCCAGCGCCTCGACCGCGTTCAGCGTCGTCGGCAGCGCGACCGCCGGCCTGTATTACAACTACGCGCTGACCGTGCTCGACATCAAGAGCGGCACCACGCTCACGCTCACCACGGCGGGCGCGACCGACCACACCCTCGCCGCCGAAATCACCGGCGCGGGCAACCTGGAGCTCGTCGCCTCCGCCGGCGCCCTCACGCTCAGCCACAGCAACAGTCACACCGGCACGACGACCATCGCCAGCGGCACCGTCATCGCCGGCGCCGACGACGCCCTCGGCCGCACGGCCTTTTTGTCCCTTGCGTCCCTTGCGTCCTTTGACCTCAACACCCATTCGCAAACCCTTGCCAGCGGCAGCATCGCCGGAAAACTCCTCGGCGCGGCGTCCGGCTCGCTCGGCGTCACCGGCCTGCTGGACATCACCAGCACGAACGCCGCCTTCGCCGCCAGTGTCGGCGTGACCGGCACGGCCATCCTCCACAACACCTCCGCCCTCGGCGACAGCGGCACGCTCGCCGCCGGCGGCCTCGTCCGGCTCGACGGCGCCACCGGCACGCTTGCGAAAACCATCGCCGGCACCGGCACCGTCGCGCTGGTAAACAGCGGCAGCGTCGCCCTCACCGGCACGAACACGCTCAGTGGCGAATGGAACATCGCCGCCGGCAACGCGCTGAGCGCGAGCTCGACCGCGAACCTCGGCGCCGCCGACCTCCTCTTCGCCGGCCTCTTCACCATCGCCAACACCGCGAACGAAACCCTCGCCAACAAGCTCGCCGGCAGCGGCACGTTTGTGAAGGAAGCGGCGGGCAACCTCACCATCTCGCAGTCGAACGCCTTTACCGGGAGCGCCGGCATCCTTGCCGGCACCCTGACCCTCGCGAGCAACCTCGACGGCCTCGGCACCGCAACAATCGCGAACAGCTCCACGCTCGCGCTCAGCGGCACCGGCGCCTTCGCCAACACCCTCAGTGGCACCGGCGTGAACCTCGTGAGCGGCAGCGTCGCCCTTGCCGGGACGAACACAAGCTTCACCGGCACGCTCGCCGTGACCGGCACCGCCGCCATCACCACCAACGACAACATCGGCGGCGCGACCGCCGCCGTGAACATCGCGCAAACCGGCGAACTGGCCACGACCGCGACGACCTTCATCCACGTGCTCACCGGCTCCGGCCTGCTCGCCGTCGAGTCGGCCGGCGGCGCGTTCGACTTCGTTGCCACGACCGGCACGCACTTCGCCGGCACCGTCGCGCTGGCGAACACCGCGCTCACCCTCGGCACGAACGCCGCGCACGCGTTCAACGCCGCCGCGCTGGCCAACGCCACGCTCCGGCTCGACGCCGGCGGCGCGCTCCACGCCGCGAACGAGACCCGCCGGCTCGGCGGCCTCACCCTCGACGGCGGCGCGCTCTGGCTGCCGATGAACGGCGTTGACCCCGAGGAGGTCCTCACTGTCGGCACGCTCTCCGTCGCCGACCTCGCCAGCACCGTCGTTTTCGAAAACTACACCGGCGGCACGGCCGCGATCAGCGACGCCACGCAGCAAAAGAACTGGCTCGACCAGGACAACCTCACCGACAACGCCACGCTGCTCGTCGCCGCCGGCACGCTCGCCGAGGCCGCGCCGCGCCAGGTCGCCATCCACAAGGCCGACGGCACCGCGCTTGAGAACGGCCAGGTGATCGAGCACGACGAGGTTTTGGCCATCTACAACTACACCGCGCAAACCAGCGGCAGCGCCAGCGCCCACACCGGCACGGGCGGTCTGTATTACGACTACGTGCTCGCCGAGCTGAACGTGAAGAGCGGCACCACGCTCGCGCTCACCGACGCGGGCGCGACCGACAGCACCCTTTCCGCCGCGCTCACCGGCGCCGGCTCCGTCACCTACACGACCGGCTCCACGCTCACCCTCGCCGGCGCGAACACCTACACCGGCACGAGCACGATCCTCGGCGGCACCGTCGTCGCCGGCGTTGACCACGCCCTCGGTTACACAGGGCGGCTCGACATCGCCGATCTCGGCGCCTTCGACCTTAACGGCCGCTTGCAAACCATCGCCGGCGGCGGCCTCATCGCCGGCCACCTCACCGGCACCGGCGCGCTCACCCTCGCCGGCGGCACGCTGACGGTCAACCGCGCGAACCCCGGCTACACCGCGCAAACCAACATCGGCTCCGGCGCGACCGCGCATCTGGCAAACACCGCCGGCCTCGGCACCGGCGACATCGACATCCAGCCCGACGGCACGCTGCGCACCGACGCCACCGGCGCGCTGCAAAACACGCTCTCCGGTTACGGCCTGTTCCACGCCGCCGGCGGCGCCGTCACGCTCGGCCGCGACAGCGCCGGCTTCCACGGCACCGGCAGCATCGCCGCCGGCGCGCGCGTCACCGCCACGCACGAAAACGCCCTCGGCGACGCCGCCATTGACGTCGCCTCCGGCGGCACCTTTGAGCAGAAAGCCTTCACCGGCGTCCTGCGCAACGCGCTCTCCGGCGCGGGCACGCACCTCGTGACCAACGCCACGCTGTTCCTTGAAAACAATCCCGCCGCCTACCAGATCGCGAACACCACGCTCGACGCGAACGCCGCGCTCGTGCTCGGTGCCGGCGGCTACAGCTTCGGCACGCTGCAAATGAACGGCGGCGCGCTCGCCTTCTCCGCCACGAACCCGACCGGCGCGGCTGCCATCGCGACCCTCGGCAACACTTCGGGTAATTTTTACCTGAACGCGGACCTCTCCGGCCTGGGCGGGAGCGTTTCCGGCACCATCGCCCGCGCCGCCACCATCGCGAACTTCCTCGACATCACGAACGACGGCGCCGGCACGCACAACGTGCACCTCGCCACCAACGGCACCGAGCCCGCCGGCCCGAACATCGCGCTGGAGCTCATCCACACCGGCGGCACGCAAAGCACCTTCACCCTCGTCGGCGGTCGCATCGAGACCGAGCTCACCTCGCTCGAACTCATGCGCGGCGACCGCAGCGCCTACATCCCCGATCCCAACATGTGGTATCTGACCGATGCCGGGCTCAGCCACGCCGCCGACGCGATCCTCAGCACCGCCTCCTCCCTCGCGCTCGACTGGGCCAGCGCGCTCGACAGCCTCCACCTGCGCCTCGGCGACCTCCGCGCCGAAAACCTCGCCTCCCTTGACGGCGGCAACGCCGCCGCCATAAAAAGAGGCAACGCCTCCGGCAACATTTGGGTGCGCTCGCGCGGCTACCGCCTCGACGCCGCGAACCGGGTCTCCGGCATGGCCTTCGAGCAGCACGGCTACGGCATGACCGCCGGCCTCGACCGGACGTTCGAGACGGAGACCGGCGCGAACCTCCTCGGCGGCTTCATCGACATGGGCGGCGTCAGCCGCAAGTTCGACAACGCCGGCACCGGCGAGACCCGCAATGTCGGCGTCGGCGCCTACGCCACGCTCCTGCGCGCGGACGGCTGGTTCCTCGACGCGGTCGGACGCTTCGACCGGTATAAAAACAAGTTCGACGCCCGCGCCGCCAACGGACGCGTGACGCACGGCGACTACAACGTGAAAGGCCTGAGCCTGAGCGTGGAGGCGGGCCGCCGCCTGCAACGCGCCGACGGCTGGTGGCTCGAGCCCGCCGCGCAGGCCTCGGTGCTCTGGCTGGGCCGCGCCGCCTACGACACCCGCGCCACCCCCGACCAGCGCGCGATCAAGGTGCGCGTGGACGATTCCGAGACCTGGCAATACCGCGCGCTCCTGCGTTTTGGCCGCCAGTTCCGCGGCAGCCGGTGGCATCCCTACGGCAAGCTTGCCGCCGTCGCGGTCGATTCCAATGGCGGCGGCATCACCGCCCACGGCAAGACGTTCAGCGCCGACTTCGACGGCAAGCGCGTCGAGTTCGGCCTCGGCGCAAGCTACCGCGTCAACGACCTCAGCCAGTTGTATCTGGACTACGAATACGCCCGCGCCGCCGCCTACGAGCGTCCCTGGAGCATCAACCTCGGTTACCGCCGGCTCTGGTAAACGAAGGCGATGGAAACCGGACAGACAGCAGGTGGCGCGGGCCAAAACCAAAACCCCGCGCCGCCGGAGGGCGTGCGGGAGCCGGTGCTGATCGACACGCTGCCCATGGCGCGGTACAGCTTTGTCGTGCGCGGGCGTCTGGCCAGCGGCGCCCAAATCATCATCAAGGGCGTGGTTTATGCCAGAAGGGGTTTGTATTATCAGGCGCGGGCGCGGGTGCTCG
The DNA here is from genome assembly GCF_038725785.1 of Termitidicoccus mucosus. Classification (GTDB taxonomy): domain Bacteria; phylum Verrucomicrobiota; class Verrucomicrobiia; order Opitutales; family Opitutaceae; genus Termitidicoccus; species Termitidicoccus mucosus. Next base: position 4,412,347 of record NZ_CP109796.1, on the reverse strand, counting down.
ATTCCGTTTTGAGGGAGATACCCACCCTCCAACTCGACGAGGAAGAACTCGTCGGGCTGCGGATGCAGACGGGCGGCGGCAGATGCGTCCCGCCGGAAGACCTCGGCATCCTCAGACGCTCCAAGGTGCGACGCCCCGCGCCCGTGAGAGTGGTCACGCAGGCAGGGGATTCGAATTTCCACAGCCCGGCGGGGCAAGGTGTGCAGGGCGGACAAAACCATCTGGGACAGACAAAAATTTAATGAGCCAATCGAATGAGTGCGTGCGCAGAAATTTTTCGAATCCTTAAATTTTTTTTTAATTTATTCACCTGCGATCCCAGTCGCTGCATGGCTGCGTTTGGCTGATACCACCTCCGGCTGCATCCTTCACTACTTATGCTTATGCAAAGAGATTGACTTATGTCAGGAGAAATATTCATTTTGTTAAAATTTTACTAATCAATACATTATTCCATACTATGAGCAATTTTCACGACTCCCCTCGTATATGGTTTTTTCCCCCTTTTCGCGCTTCGTGCGCAATCGACTACTACAACAAATACCAGCCCCGGCATCGGCCCATCCCGCTGCCCTCATCATAACAAAGCAGTCTAATTTTTCTATGAAAGCCACCCTTTTGGCCTGGCCGATTGTCATGCTTGGTCTCGCGGGCTCTGCCGGTCTGCGGGCGCAGACAGTCAATACCACCACAATATTCAACAGCAGCCAGACCTACACGCTCGGCGCCGGCGGCACCTTCACCGGCTCGTCCTCCGTATCCCGCACCAGCGCCCTCATCACGGTCAACAACGGCAACCTCACCTTCAGCACTTCCGGCGTCGCCGCCCTGCTCAAGCCCTCCAACAACGTGAACACCGCCGACGGCTACGGCGGCGCCATCAACGTCACTGCCGCCAGCAACGGCTCGCTCTTCATCAACGGCAGCTACGGCAACATCCTCATTTCCGCCAACACCAACACCGCCGCCAACAATCACCCTCACCTCCACCGTCAGCACTGGCACGGCGTCGGCTTACGGGCCTAATCCCGCCAACCGCACGGGCGCGCTTACTTGGAACTTCGGGATATTTAAAGTGATGGGTCTGTAAAAAGGAGAAAAATATGAACCTTCAAAAAATATTCGGGCAGGCCGGCGAGTGTGGGTTGCTGCTGCTGTTTTTAATGCCTTCGTCCGTCTTCGCGCAGGCGGCGGCGAATACGACAGTTTCCTCCGGCACGCAGTCGGAGTACGGACCCAATCCCAGTTACCGTGACCAAGCCCGCACCTGGACCTTCACCAGCAGTGGCGCCGGGTTGCAGGCGCAAAACAACTATAGTTGGTACCTCGGCCAGTTCGGCAACAAAAACTCATCGCTCATTTACACCACCGGCAGCATCAGCTTCATCGCTAGCAATGGCATCACCGCGGGTAATTTGATTTTCACCTCCAACACCGCCAACGACACTTACACCTCTGGCGGCGCGGTCAGTTCGGGGCAAAATATCACCTTCAGCGGCGCGGCCCAGTCCATTCAATTTCTCGACAACTTCGCCAGCAATTACGGCGGCGCAATGTACGGCGCCACCGGGATCGCGCTGAGCGTCACCACCGGCTCGCTGGTCATCACCGGCAACGTCACCAGCGGCAGCTACGGCGGCGCGTTCAACACCGGCACCGCGGGCAGCGCGAACATCACCCTCAGCGGTTCCTACGGCCTCATCAACATTGCGAACAACCGCGCCACCAGCGGCCTCGGCGGCGCGTTTCGCTCGGCGGGCGGCATCAGCATCAGCAACGCGGCGGTCGGCAGCACCGGCTCGCTGACGGTCGCCAACAACTTCGCGCAGAGCGGCGGCGGCGCGTTCTACGCGACGCAGGGCAACGTGAACGTCGGCGGCAATTTCGGCGGCATCGCCTTCACCGGCAACACCGCCAACGGCAATGCCGGCGCGATTTTCGCCTCCTCCGCCATCGGCTTCACCGCGAACACGGTGAACGACATGCTGTTCGCCAACAACGTCACCAGCAGCGGCGCGGGCGGCGCGATGCTCGCGTGGGGCAACATCTCGCTGCTCGGCAACAGCGGCGGCAATCTGGCGTTCCAAAATAACGCCGCGTCGGGCGGGCCGGGCGGCGCGGTGTATTCCAACCAAGTCCTCACCGTCGGCGGCACTCACGCGAACATCCTGCTCGTCAGCAACACCGCCATCGGCGAGGGCGGCGCGTGGAACGCCAACAACGCCATGATCATCAGCGCCACCGCCGCGGCGTTCACCGCCACCGGCAACTACGCCAACACCAGCGGCGGCGCGCTCTACGTCGGCTCGGGGCTGGGCATCACCGGCAGCCTCGTGTTCGGCGGCAGCTACGGCAGCGTCACTTTCGCCAACAACAAAACCAACAGCAGCGGCGGCGCGATTGCCGCCGGCAACGGCAGCATCTTCATCGGCCCGCTGGTCAGCGGCACGCTGAGCTTCAGCGGCAACAGTTCGCAAGGCGGCGGCGCCATCAGCGCCGGCAACGCCATGGGCATCAGCGGCAGCTACGGCGCCATCGTGTTCGGCTCCAACAGCAGCAACGGCGGCAACGGCGGCGCCATTCTCGCCGGCGGCAACGTCACCATCAGCGCCACTGCGGCGGGCGCGCTGGCGTTCACCGGCAACACCTCCAATTCCAACGGCGGCGGCGCGATTTACTCCTCCGGCGGCGTCGTGAGTTTCGGTGGCGCGTATGGCTCGCTGCTCGCCACCGGCAACAACGCCGGCGGCGGCAGCGGCGGCGGCGCGTTTTACGGCGCCCAAGGAGTTATCCTCAACGCGCTGGTCGGTGGCACGCTGCTCCTCGCCAGCAACACCAGCGGCAACGGCGGCGGCGGCGTGATTTACGGCGGCGTCAACGGCGTCAGCATCGGCGGCACGGCGGCGGCGGTGAGCATCAGCGGCAACTACGGCGGTGGCAACGGCGGCGCCATCGAAAGCGGTGGCAACGTCATCCTCAGCGCCACCACCGGCACCTTCGCCTTCACCGGCAACGTCAGCAGCTACGGCGGCGGCGGTGGCGGCGCGCTTTATTCGGCGGGCAGCGTGTTGGTCGGCGGACAGGGCTACTACTTGTTCCAAAGCAACACCGCCACCGAGGGCGGCGCGATGAGCGTCGGCACGGGCGGCACCGTGGCGTTCACCACCGGCGGCAGCGTGAATTTCTCCGGCAACCACAACACCTACGGTGCGGGCGGTGGCGCGATTTACGGCGCGGGCGCGCTGACGGTCAGCGACGCTGTCACCGGCGGGGCGCTGACGTTCACCAGCAACACTTCCAGCAACAACGGCGGTGCGATTTACAGCACCGGCGCATTCACGCTGAACGTCAGCACCGGCACGCTGACCGCCACCGGCAACAAGGCGAACAACGGCAACGCCAACGGCGGCTTCGTTTTCATCAACGGCGGCAGCGGCGTCTTCAACATCGCCTCCGGAGCGGTCGCGCAAATCGGCAGCCAAACCTCCGTTGCCAACCAGACCGACAGCATCGGCGCGGCGAGCGGCGTCAACATTTACAAAACCGGCGGCGGCTTGCTGGCGCTGTGGTCGAAGAACGATTACCAAGGCGCCACGATAGTGCGGGGCGGCACGCTCAACGTCCTCGGCCAAATCACGAACAGCAGCGGCTTGATTGACGGAGGCATCGGCGAGGTGACCGGCAGCGGCTGGTGGAACGCGCCCACGCTGACCGTCGGCGGCTCCGTCAGCGGCACGTTCGTCGTGACCGACAGCGGCTCCGTCACCACCAACAACGTCACGTTCGGCCAAAACGCCGGCAGCCACGGCACCGGCACGGTCAGCGGCAGCGGCTACTGGTATAACAACAACGGCAGCTTCACCGTCGGCGCCGGCGGCGGCGCGTCGCTGACGTTGAACCAGACCGGCAGCATCTACACGCAAAACGGCAACGCCACCATCGGCGCGCCCGGCAGCGTGACGGTCAGCGACACCGCGTTGTGGCGCGGCGCGAACTTCACCAACAGCGGCAACCTCGGCCTGGGCCAGAGCGGCTCGCTGAGCCTCACCGGCGCATACACGCAAAACGCCACCGGCACGCTGACCATCAGCCTCAACGCCGCCGCGCCGAACGCCCCCTTTATCACCGCCAACACCGCCGCCCTCGCCGGCTACCTGGCCCTCAGCGGCTTCACCGGCGGCGCGCTCACCGGCAGCGCCGCCAGCGATTTTTCCAACAGCTCCTACACCATCATCCACACCACCGGCGGCATCACCGGAGACCTCATCGCCAATGTCGGCGGCGCGACCGGCTATGATTTCCTCAACCTCGGCGCGCACAAGGCCAACAGCGACCGTGATTACGTCGTCGGGCTGGGCCTCGCGTGGTACGACGCGCCCGCCTCGTCGCACGGCAACTTCACCCTCGGCGCGGGGCAAAGTTTCGACGTTGACGTCATCCTCAGCGACACCACCCCCGACCTCGGCACCACCAACGCCAGCGGCGCGACGTGGGACGGCAAATCGCTGACCGTCACCGCCAGCAACAGCGGCACCCTCACCCTCAGCGCCCGCAACACCTACACCGGCACCACCACCGTCAGCGGCGGCGCGCTGAACATCACCGGCACCACCGACGGCAACACGCGGGCCGTCGTCGGCGGCGCGGCGGGCCGCAGCGGCACCGTGAGCGTCAGCGGCAGCGCGCTGTGGCAGGTCGGCGCCGGCGGCATGGACATTGGCGCGGCGGGCGACGGCCTCGTCACTCTCAGCGGCGGTGCCACGCTCGCCACCGGCGGCACGCTGACGGTCGGCGACCAGGCGCAGGGCGTCTTGGAAAGTTTTGGCAACTCCACCCTCGTCACCAACGGCGCCGTCGTCATCGGCCACGCCGCCGGCGTGTTCGGCGGCGTGGGGATTGGCGCGGACGCCGCGTCCGCCGCTTACTGGAACGCCGGTTCGGGCAGCATGGTCATCGCCGGCAGCGGCACCGGCGTCGTGCGCGTCGGCAACAGCGGCAGCATCACCGGCAGCGGCCGGGTGGTCATCGGCGCGGAGGCGGGCGGCTTCGGGCAGGCGTATGTGTCCGACCACGCTTACTGGAGCGTGACCAACAGCGTCATCGCCGGCGCGGACGGTTACGGCCAGTTGATTGTCGGCGACAGCGGCAGCATGAGCGTCAGCGGCAGCGTGATTATCAACATGGGCGGCGGCGGCGGCGCGGTGTGGATTGGCGGCACCGGCAGCGACGGCGACGCGACGCTGACCGTAGGCGGCGATTTCATCAACGGCGCGGACGCGTCCCCCGGCCTGGCGACCGCCCTGCGCGTCAACGGCAACGGCGTGCTGAACGTCGCCGGCATCTACACGCAGAACGACAGCGCGCAACTGCTCGCCATCCTCGACTCCACCACGCGCGGCCCGGACGACGCCTTCATCTACGCCGGCAGCGCCGTGCTCGGCGGCACGCTGAACGTCGTCTCGTTCAACGGCGCGGCCAGCGGCAGCAGCGCCAGCGGCCTGCGCGAGGGCAGCACGCTCATCATCAGCACCAGCGGCGGCTTCGGCGGCTCCGATTTCGCCGTCAAGAACGTCAGCAGCGCCGCCGCCAGCAATTACAAATTCATCATTCTCGACGGCTTCGCCAGCAACGACGGCAGCAGCCCCGTCGGCACCGGCACGAATTATTACGTCGGCTTTGAACTCGCGTGGCAGGCGTCGGGTTCCCTCGGCAGCGGCGTGTTTGAGCTCGATGACGGCCAGTCCTTCGACGTGGATATTTCTTTGGGCAACAACAGCGCCGCTCCCGCCGCCGGCGCGGCGTGGGACGGCCGGTCGCTGACCAAGACCGGCGTCGGTGCGCTGTTCCTCACCGCCAGCAACAACTACACCGGCACCACCACCGTCAGCGCAGGCGAATTTTTCGTCACCACCCTCAGCGGCAGCGGTGCGGGCAGCATCAACAACAGCGCGGCGGCGATTATTGACAGCGGCACAGCGGCCGTCAGCGGCTCCGGCGCGTGGAGCGCGACCAGCTTCACCGTCAGCGCCGGCTGGCTCAACGCGCAGGATACCGCCGCCGTCAGCGCCACCGCGCTGAACGTCAGCGGCGGCCTCGTCAGTTTGAACAACAGCGCCACCCTCAACGCCGCCAGCGGCACCGTCAGCGGCAGCGGCGGCGTGAGCGTCGGCGGCACCGCGATTTGGATTGGCAGCAGCCTGACCGTCAGCGGCGGCACGCTGGGCGTCAGCGACAGCGGCAGCGTGAGCCTCGGCGGCGCCTACACCCAGCAAGGCGGCGGCAACCTGTTCATTGATCTCGCCAACCGCGACAGCGGGCGCGGCGCGTATATCAACGCCAGCACCGCCGCCCTCGACGGCTCGCTGACCGTCACCGGTTTCGAGGTCAACGTCACCGGCACCGCCGCCAGCCTGCTTACGAACAACAGCGTCCTCCTCCTCCACACCGCCGCCCCGGGCAGTATCAGCGGCAGCTTCGCCAACCTCATCATCAGTGGCCTCCCGCCCGGCGGCCTGCCCGACTACATCACCGGCGGCGCGTACGCGGTCAACAACAACCAGGACTACGTGCTCGGTTTCGGCCTCGCGTGGTTTAGCGCGTCGAGCGTCAGCCACGGCAACTTCACTCTCGGCGACGGCGCGGCGTTCAACGTGGACGTGACGCTGAGCGACACCAACGCCGACCTCGGCACCACCAACGCCAGCGGCGCCGCGTGGGACGGCCGCACGCTGACCAAACTCGGCAGCGGCACGCTGACACTCAGCGCGTCGAACGCCTACACCGGCAGCACCGTCATCATCGAGGGCGCGTTGCTCGCCTCCGCCGCCACCGCCAACGCCGCCGACGCCATCAACTCCAGCACGCTCATCGTTTTCAACAGCACGACCAGCAGCGGCACGCTGATGTTCAACCAAAGCGCCACCCTCAGCGCCCGCCAATATGTCGCCGCCGGTGCCGCCGGCAACCTCGCGCAAAGCAGCACCACCGCCACGCTGACCGTCACCGCCCCCGCTTACAACGGCAACGGCGGCGCGGTATTTGTCGAGGCGGGCGGCGCTTATAATATCAAGGGCCACGCGGAATTTGCAGGCAACAGCGTCAGCGGCGCGAACCTCGGCGGCGCGATGTATTTCGCGGGCAACGGCGCGCTTGATTTCGACGACTGCAATTTCCTCCTCACCGGCAACACCGCCGGCAGCGGCGGCGCGATTGCGATGGGCGCGAGCACCGGCACGCTGACGGTCAACGGCAGCTCCGGCCTCCTCACCTTCGGCGGCAACGTCGCCACCGGCTCGCAAGGCGGCGCGATTTATTCCGCCGACGCGCTCAATTTCACCGTCTCCTCCGGCACGCTGACCTTCACCGGCAACACCGCCGCGTTTGACGGCGCGGCGATGTTCGCGCGGAACAACCTGAACCTCAGCGGCACTTTCGGCGACTTCCTCATCGTCTCCAACACCAGCGGCGCCGGCGTCGCCCTCGGCACCGGCACCATCGGCAACGGCGCGATTGCCACCGGCGCCACCGGCACGCTGGCCATCACCGCCCAGGTCGCCGGCACGCTGGCGGCGGCGGGCAACTACGCCGCCGGCAACGGCGCGGCGCTGTATGCGGGCGCGCTGAATTTCAGCGGCAGCTTCGGCGAAATCATCTTCGCCTCGAACACCGCGGCCGCGGGCTACTACGGCGGCGCGATTTGGGCGGAGCAAAACATCGCCATGGACGCCGTCAGCGCGGGCAACATCACCTTCAGCGGCAACCACGCCAGCGCCGCCGCCGGCGCGCTCGGCTCGTCGCAGGGCGGCGTCGCCATCAACGCCGTCGCCGGCGGCACGCTGGCCGTCACCGGCAACTACGCGGCGGGCGGCGCGGGCGCGTTTTATGCCTACCAGACGCTGACCGTCAGCGGCAGCTACGGCGCGCTGCTGATTGACTCCAACACCACCGGCGGCCTCGCGGGCGCGTTCGGCTCCTATGGCGCCATGGCGTTTGACGTGACCACCGCCGGCGACATTGACGTGACCAACAACACCGCCGGCGGCGGCGGCGGCGCGCTCGGCTCCTACGACGGCGTCACCGTCAGCGCCGTGGCCGGTGGCAACCTCAACTTCACCGGCAACACCGCCGGCGCCTCCGGCGGTGCCATTGGCACCGCCCCCACCACCCCCGACGGCCTCGCCGCCGCCTCCAGCGACGTCATCATCACCGCCACCGTCGCCGGCACGCTGAACGTCAGCCACAACCGCTCCGGCACCGGCGCCAACTACAACGACGGCGGCGCGGTTTACGCCTCGCGGGACGTGATGTTCAGCGGCAGCTACGGCGCGATTCTCTTCGCCTCCAACACCGCCGGCAGCTGGGGCGGCGCGATTTACGCCCAGCGCGACCTCACCCTCGACGCCGTCAGCGCGGGCGACATCGTCTTCGACCACAACACCAGCACCGGCGGCGACTACGGCGCGTTCGGCACCGCCGACGGCAGCACCCTCATCAGCGCCCTCGCTGGCGGCGCGCTGATCGTCACCAACAACGCCGCGTTCAGCGATTTCGGCGGCTTGGGCGCGAACCAGTCGCTGACGGTCAGCGGCACCTACGGCTCGATTTTTATTGATTCCAACACCGCCGGCCGCTCGGTCGGCGCCCTCGGCGCGGTGCTCGGCAGCGTGGTCATTGACGCCCAGTCCGCCGGCGCGCTGACCGTCACCAACAACGTCGCCACCGGCGCGTCCGGCAACTACGGCGTCGCCGGCGCCATCGGCTCCATCGCCGGCGACGTCATCGTCGGCAGCAGCTACGCGCCTTCGTCATCGAGGCAACACGCCGGTTACGGCGCGCCGTCCACGCGGCGAACAACCTCACCTCAGCGCCACCGCCGCCGGCGCGTTTTCCATCACCGCAACTCGCCGACGTCGGCAGCAGCGCGCTGGCCATCACCGACTATCTGTCCACCGTCCTCGCCGACTACCCGCAGATTGACCCCGGCTCGGTCAGGGCACCGGCGTCCTCACCATCGGCGGCCTGACCGGCAACCCATCATCAGCGTTAACAAGCTGCGCCGGCAGCGGCGCGATTTACCCTCGGCAGCGCCATCACCCTTTCCGGCACGTTCGGGCTGGTCACCGTCACCGGCAACGTCAGCGGCTCGCAAGGCGGCGCGATTTATTCCGGCTCCAGCTTCATCCTCCACCTCGCGTCCGGCGACCTGATGAACGTCAGCGGCAACACGACGGGCGGCGGCGACGCGGCGGGCGGCTTCCTGTATGTGGCGAGCGGCAGCGCGTGGTTTGACATCGCCGCCGGCGCTGACGCTGAAATCGGCTCCCAATTCTCCGCCGCCATGCAAGCCGACTCCATCGCCACCAACAGCGGCGTCAATTTAATCAAAACCGGCGACGGCTTGCTCACGCTGTGGGCGACCAACACCGTCGGCGGCACCGCCACCCTCAGCGGCGGCACCCTCGCCATCGGCGCGCCCGGCTCACTGCTCGCGGAGGGCGATTTCACGCAGGCCGCGAACACCGTCCTTTCGCTCGACCTAGCCAACGCCTCGCGCAGCACCTTCATCAGCGTCAGCGGATCCATTTTCCTTGATAATTCCGGCACGCTGCAACTCAGCAACTACACCAACCTCATCGCCAGTGGCAGCACCGCCAGCGGTTACACGGCGACCTCGCTGGTGCAATTCCTCATGCACGCCGACGGCACGATTTTCGGCGATTACAACAACTACACCAGCGTCGTGGACGGCACCGGCGGCGCGTTCAACGCCGCCTTCAGCGGCACCCGCGACTTTTTGCAATTCGGCATCATGAAGATTAACGACGACACCGACCTGATTATCGGCAACGTCCTGTCATGGTTCACCGGCACGGACACCAGCCACGGCAACTTCACGCTGAACGCGGGCGAGAGCTTCGACATTGACGTCGACCTCTACAACCACCGGGCACGAGAGCAGCGGCGGCTACGCACGGACGCGTCGCTGACCGTCACCGCCAGCAACAGCGGCACCCTCATCCTCAGCGCCGGCAACAGCTACCGGCACCACCGTCCTCGGCGGCGCGCTGGTCGTCACCACCACCAGCGGCAGCATGGCGGGCCGCATCAACCACAACGCCGCCGCGCTGATTAACGGCGGCACCGGCGTGGTCAGCGGCGGCGGCTACTGGAGCGCGACCACCTTCACCCTCGGCGCCGGCGCGCTGAACATCACCAACCGCGGCCTCGTCAACGCTGACGGCCAGTATGTCCAGGGCGGCGGCCTGCTGGCGCTCGACCTCACCAGCGGGCGCGCGCCGGGCAGCGCCTTCGTCACCGCCGGCGCGGCGACGCTCGGCGGCACGCTGGCGGTCACCGGCCTGAGCGGCAGCGCGGGCTACACCGGCACCACCGGCCCCGACGGCATCATCTATCTCACCGACACCAAGGCCAGCGACGTCGGCCGCAACCAGCAACTCCTCATCCACACGCAGAACGGCGTCGGCGGCACCTGGTTCGACCACGTCACCCTCAGCGGCGGCACCAGCGACTTTGACTACCTGAACTACGGCGTCACCCTGGTCGGTGGCACCGACGTGGTGGCGGGCGCGATGCTCACGTGGTACACGGGAACAGAAACGTCCCATGGCAATTTCACCATCACCAACACCCTCGGCTACTTCGACGTGGATGTCGCGCTCGTCAACCAAAGCCCGTCCAACATCCTCGCGTGGGACGGCCAGTCGCTGACGCTGACCGCCAGCAACAGCGGCACCCTCATCCTCAGCGCCAGCAACAGCTACAGCGGCACGACCACCGTTGACGGCGGCGTGCTCAGCGTCACCGGCTGGACGGGCAGCACGACGGCAGTCGTCGTCGGCTCCACCGCCGGCCTGAGCGGCACGCTGACCGTCAGCGGCAGCGCGTGGCTGGGCGGCGCCGACACCGAACTTTACATCGGCGGCACTGGCGGCGTCGGCGCGCTCAACGTCAGCGGCGGCGTCGTGAATTATAATGAAGCGTGGCTGGGCAACGGCGGCACGGCCTCGTTTGTCCTGAGCGGCGGCACCATCAGCGGCGGCGAGGTGCGCATGGGCGCCAACCTCGGCGGCGTCGCCACCGGCACCATCAGCGGCGGCCTGTGGAACACCAACGGGAGCCAGTTTGAAATCGGCCTCGTCAACGACGGCTCCGCGTCGCTGACCATGACCGGCGGCACCCTCGCCACGGGCCTGCTCAACATCGGCAACTTCGGCCGCGGCGCGCTGACCATGACCGGCGGCCTGATTGAGGCGGCGGGCTTCATGGACGTCGGCCTCGGCCTGTCGTTCTTCCAATACGGCCCCGGCACCGGCGTGGTGACCATGACCGGCGGCACGATTAACACGGCGCTGCTCGGCGTCGGCATGAGCGGCAGCGGCGGCGCGGCGGCGCCCGGCACCGGCACCGTGAGCCTCAGCGGCGGCGCGGTTGTCAACGCCGGCGACGTCATGCTGGGCCTGAGCGCGGGCGGCACCGGCGGGATGAGCGTCAGCGGCGGCGCGGTGTTGAACGCGACCGGCGGCGTCATCGTCGGCAGCACGTTCAACCTGTTCGCCGCGTCGCTCGGCGACGGCGTCGGCGCGCTGGCCGTCAGCGACAGCGGCAGTGTCACCGCCGGCGGCACCTATTCGCAAAACGCGCTCAGCACGCTGACGCTGACCCTCGACGGCACGCTCGGCTCGCGCGGCGCGTTCATCACCGCCAGCGCGGCGGACTTGACCAGCGCCGGCACGCTGACGGTCAACGCCAGCGGCACCGCGCAATTCGTCAACGGCGGCAGCGCCTCGGCCCTGGCGAACAACGCGCAAATCCTCATCCACACCAGCACCATCAGCGGCGACTTTGCGACCAAAACCGTCACCGGCGGCACCAGCCAGCGCGACTTCCTGACCTTCGGCGCGTTCATCACCGGCGGCACCGACTACGTGGCGGGTTCGCAACTGACGTGGTACAGCGGCACCGCCACCGCGCACGGAGATTTTACGCTAAACAGCGGAGAAAGTTTCACCCTTGACGCGCTGACGGTGAACGGCACCGGCGGCCTCGGCCTCGTCGCCGTCAACCCGAACAACACCTCCGCTTGGGATGGCGACACGCTGACGCTCACCGCCAGCAACAGCGGCACCCTCATCCTCAGCGCCACCAACTACCTCGCCGGCCTGCGCGTCCTCGGCGGCTGGCTCGTGAACCGCGGCTGGACCAGCGACGATTTATACGTGGACAACGGCGCCACCGCCATCAACACGGACGGCGCGTATTTGACCGCCACCAACGCCATCATCGGCGACACCGCCGCCGGCGCACTGCTGGTCGAGGGCGGCACCGTCAGCGTCCTCGAAACGCTGACCGTCGGCGCGCAAGCCGGCTCCAGCGGCACCGTCGCCGTCAACGGCAGCGGCGTCCTCGTCGCCGGCAACACCGGCGCTTTTTACACCTCCGTCATCGGCGACAGCGGCGTCGGCGTCCTCAACCTCGGCGGCGACGCCAGCGCCTTCTTCAGCAGCACCAGCGGCGGCTTGAACGGCGGCGGCCTGACCCTCGTCGTCGGCAACAGCAGCGGCGGCAGCGGCACCGTCAGCGTCAGCGACAACGCCCTGCTCAGCGTGACCAGCGTCGGCAACACCGCCATCAGCCTCGGCTACGACCCCGGCGCGACCGGTTACCTCAATGTCAGCGGCGGCACCGTGAGCAGCGTCGCCGGCGGCGGGCACGACATCATCGGCGACATGGGCGGCAGCGGCTACGCCACCGTCAGCGGCAGCGGCGTCTGGCAGGCCAACACGATCATGGTCGGCTTGTGGGGCGGCGCCCAAGGCATTGGCATCAACAGCCTGGGCGTGCTGGGCATCACTGGCGGCGGGCGGGTCAGCCTCACCGGCGCTTCCGCCGCCGGCGCGGCGCTGGCGGTCGGCGTGGACGGCGGCGCGAGCGGCACGGTCACGGTCAGCGGCTCCGGCTGGCTCGACGCGGGCAGCCAGGTGATCATCGGCGGCGGCGGCGACGGCGCGCTGACCGTCAGCGAGAGCGGCAGTCTGACCGTCAGCGGCGAAATTTTGGTCGGCCTGACCGGCCCCGGCATCATGCCCGGGCTGACCGGCACCGGCCACGGCGCGGTCACCGTCAGCGGCAGCGGCTTCGTGGGCGTCACTGGCGATTTCACCGTCGGCGAGGGCGGCACCGGCGCGTTGTTGCTCACCGGAAACGGACGCATCAGCAGCCATGATGTTTATTTCGGTGACAGTGCCACTGCCATCGGCAGCGGCACTGTCAGCGGCAGTGCGTTCTGGGCTAACAACGGCGGTGATTTCATCGTCGGTAATTATGGCACTGGCGCATTGACGCTCACCGACAGCGGCAGCATCACCAGCGGCGAGGTTAATATCGGCCACTACGCCGGCGCCGTCGGCAGCGCCACCGTCAGCGGCACGGCATTCTGGAATGTTGCCGGCGACTTTTCTGTTGGCAACCTCGCCACCGCCACCGGCAATCTCGCCATCAGCGACAGCGGCAGCATCGCCCTCACCCAGCAATATACGCAAAACGCAAACTCCTCGCTGACGCTGACCTTGACCGACACCCTCGGCTATCGCGGCGCGTTCATCACGGCGGACGAGGCCTCGCTCTCCGGCACGCTGACGGTCAACGCCACCGGCACGGCGAATTTCGTCAGCGGCGGCAGCGCGGCGGCCTTGGCGAACGGCGCGCAAGTCCTCATTCACACCGAAAACGGTTTCAACAACAGAGACTTCGCCAGCAAGATCGTCACCGGCGGCACCAGCCAGCGCGACTTCCTGACCTTCGGCGCGTTCATCACCGGCGGGACGGATTATGTGCTCGGCAGCGAACTCGCATGGTTCTCCGCCACCACCGCCAGCCACGGCAACTTCACCTTGAACAGCGGCGAGAGCTTCAACGTTGACGTGTCGCTCAGCAACACCACCGCCCACGCCGCCGGCGCGAACGTCCCCGCGTGGGACGGCAAGTCGCTGACCGTCACCTCGTCCAATCAAGGCACGCTGTATCTCACCGCCTCGAACAACTACACCGGCACCACGTTCGTGCTCGGCGGCGCGCTGATCGTCACCACCACCACCGGCGGCAGCAACGGCATGATCGCCGCCAGCTCGGAGACCCTGATTGACAGCGGCGGCACCCTCACGGTCAGCGGCAGCGGCTGGCTCAACGCCATTGATTACGGCGGCTTGGCGGGCGGCTATCTGGTCGTCGGCTACAACGGCTTCGGCGCGCTGAACCTCACCGACAGCGGCAGCGTCACGGTGGAAAACCACGTCACCCTCGGCGACCTCGCGGGCTCGACCGGCACCGCCTCCGTCAGCGGCGGCCTGTTGACGACCAACCAGTTCTTCATTGGCAACAGTGGCACGGGCCTTCTGACCATCAGCGGCGGCACCGTCAGCGGCACCGGCAACTACTACTCCAGTCTCGGCGAACTCGCGGACGGCACCGGCATCGTGGACATGCGCGGCGGCCTGTTGGAATTCGCCAGCGTCTTCTTGGTCGGCTTCAGAGGCGCGGGCGAGCTGACCCTCAGCGGCGGCACCCTCAGCGTCGGCGGGGCCAGCTACCTCGGCAATAGCGCCGGCAGCAGCGGCACGGCGGCGGTCAGCGGCGGCTTGTGGTCGTCCGGCGGCGACTTCTTGGTCGGTGTCAGCAGCACGGGCGCGCTGACGCTCAGCGGCGGCACCATCAGCGCCGGCGGGGACGCCGTCCTCGGCGCCAATGCCATCGGCACGGCCACCGTCAGCGGCAGCGGTTTGTGGACGGTGGCGGGCGATTTCTACAACGGCTACTACGGCACGGGCGCGCTGGCCGTCACCGACAGCGGCAGCGTCAGCGTTGGCGGGGACATCGCCATCGGCGTCGCCACCACCGGTACCGGCGCGGTCAGCGTCAGGGGCAGCGCGCTGTTGAGCGGCAGCGGCAACTTGTATCTCGGCTACGACAACAGCGGCACCCTCGGCGTTGGCTCGCTCGCCATCGCCAACAGCGGCAGCGTCGCCGTCACCGGCTCGTATGTCCAAACCGCCAGCTCCGCGCTGGCGCTCACCCTCGACGGCACCCTCGGCTCGCGCGGCGCGTTCGTCACCGCGCAAACGGCGACCGTCGGCGGTACGGTCAGCGTCAGCGCCGCCGGCGCCGCGCTCGACACCAGCGCGACCCTTGCCTCCCATCTCGCCGACGCCGCCCAAGTCCTCATCCACACCACCGGCGGCGTCACCGTCACCGCCAGCGGCACGGTCAGCGGCATCGCCGGCGTCGGCGCGGCGCGCGACTACCTCACCGCCGGCCTGTTCACCGTTGGCGGCACCGACTACGTCCTCGGCGCCCAACTCGCGTGGTTCGGCGACACCAACAACGGCTACGGCGGCTTCACCCTTGACCCCAACACCAGCTTCAACGTCAACGTCACCCTCAGCGACACCATGGGCCTCGCCGGTTCCTCGACCTACGTCAGCGGCTGGGATGGCCGCTCGCTGACGGTGACCAGCAGCAACAGCGGCACGCTCATTCTCAGCGCCTCGAACACTTACACCGGCAGCACCACCGTCAACGGCGGCGTGTTGGAAGTCACCGGCTGGACGGGCAGCACTTCGCAAGTCGTCATCGGCCCAAATGCCACCGACAGCGGCACGGTCAACGTTAACGGCGGCCTGCTGGCGGCCGGCGGGGATTTCTACGTCGGCAACCGCGGCACCGGTTTGCTGGCGCTGACCGCCGGCGGCGTCATCAACAGCGGCAGCGATGTGATTCTCGGCAACCATCAGGGCGGCCGGGGCGAAGTCACCGTCAGCGGCTCGGCGTTTTGGAACAGTGCCAGGGATTTCATTGTCGGCGGCATCGGCGCGGGCGCGCTGACGCTCACCGAGAGCGGCAGCCTCAACGCCGGCAGGTTGGTTTACCTCGGCAACTCCGACAACTCTGTCGGCGTGGTCACCGTCAGCGGCTCCGCCCGTTTGACGGCGGTGGAAGGCCTTTACGTCGCAAACTACGGCACCGGCACGCTGACACTCACCGGGAACGGCAGGATTGACAGCGGGGCCGCCGTCATCGGCGCCGGCACTGGCACCGGCGCTGCCACCGTCGGCGGTTCGGCGTACTGGCGGGTGGATGACTACATCTCCGTCGGCGAATATGGCATCGGCGCGCTGACCCTCGCCGAAAGCGGCAGCCTCAGCGGCCATCGAATCATCCTCGGCAACTACAACGGCTCCGCCGGCACGGCCGTCGTGGGCGGCACGGCGAGGTTGAGCGCGGGCGAGGATTTTTACAACGGTTACTACATGTTCACCGGCACCGGCGCGCTGATCGTCAGCGGCAGCGGCCTGGTCACCGTCGGCGGTCTGTATTCGCAAAGCGCGCGCTCGACGCTGACCCTCGACGCCTCCGGGCGCGGCGAGAACGACGCCTTCATCTACGCGGCGAGCGCGACCGTCGGCGGCGCCATCACCGTCGGCGGCGTCGGCCCGGGCGGTAATTTCGACAACGCCAGCGCCGTGGTCTCCAGCAGCCACCAAGTCCTCATCAGCGCCACCACCGGCACCATCAGCGGCACCTTTGCGACGGCGACGCTCGCCGGTTTCAACGGCGCGAGCCTGCCGGATTATTTGTACGGCGGCATCTACAAAACCGCCGACGCGAAACAATACGTCGCCGGCGTGAACCTCGCGTGGTTCGGCGACGCCGCCAACGGCCACGGCAATTTCAGCGTCGCCAGCGGCACCAGCTTTGACGTGAACGTCAGCCTCAGCGACACGAACAACTTCGTCAGCAGCGGCACCTACGCCGGCGGCTGGGATGGCAAGTCGCTGACCGTCACGAGCAGCAACAGCGGCACCCTCATCCTCAGCGCGAGCAACAACTACACCGGCACCACCACCGTCAACGGCGGCGTCCTCGCCATCACCGGCTGGACGGGCACCAACGCCGCCGGCCTCGTCAACGGCGGCACCGTGAATGTCAGCGGCAACGGCTACTGGGGCGTGAACCATCTCACCGTCGGCGACGCCACCGCCGGCGCGCTGGCCATCACCGGCAGCGTGGCCGTCGCCAGCCAATTCATGGCCGGCAACACGGCCACCGGCAGCGGCGCCATCAACGTCAGCGGCAACGGCGTGCTCACGGTTGGCGGCACCGGCGCCAATTACATTTCCGCGCTCGGCCACGGCGCCGGCGCCAGCGGCGTCCTGGGCCTCGGCGACGACGCCCGGGTCACCATCAGCGGCAGCGAGAGTCCGTTCCTGGTCGGCACCGCCGGCGGCAGCGGCACGGTCACCATCAGCGGCCGGGCGGTGCTGGCACTCGTCAATCTCCAGGGCCGGACCGGCGACATCACCAATGCCGAGGGAATCGCGCTCGGTTTTGGCGACGACAGCGCCGGTTATCTGTTCATCAGCGGCGGCACGCTGGACACCCGTGACACCGGCTTTGATTCCATCGGCGCCGGCATGGGGGCGACCGCCGGCAGCGGCTTTGCCACCGTCAGCGGCAGCGGCGTGTGGGAGAGCCGCGCGCTGCTGGCCGGCTTCGCCGCGAATGGCGCGGACGGCAGCGGGCTGGGTGTGGTGACCGTGACCGGCAACGGGCGGATCAGCGCGGCGGGTTATGACGTGCTCGGCCTGGCGCTGGGCGTTGGCTTGGGCGGCGGCAACAGCGGCACGGTCGCCATCAGCGGCGGCGGCTGGTATGACGCGGGCGACCGCGTGGTGTTTGGCGCCAGCGGCGCGGGCGGGCTGACCGTCGGCCAGAGCGGCAGCCTCACCGCTGACAGTGACATTATCATCGGCGCCGCGCTCAATGAATTTGGCTACGGCAGCGGCGACGGCGGCCTCGGCACGGTCAGCGTCAGCGGCAGCGGCTTGGTTGCCACCGCGAGCAATTTCATCCTCGGCAGCACCAGCGGCACCGGCAACCTCGCCATCAGCGGCAGCGGCTTGGTCACGGCGGGCGGCGTTTATGCGCAGAACGCCGTTTCCTCGCTGACGCTGACCCTCGACGGCACACCCGGCTCGCGCAGCGCGTTTGTCACCGCCAACAGCGGCACATTGGGTGGCACGCTGACCGTCAACGCCACCGGCACGGCGACGTTCGTCAGCGGCGGCAGCGCGTCGGCGCTCGCGAACAACGCGCAAGTGCTCATTCACACCAACACCATCAGCGGCGACTTCGCCACCGTCAGCGTCACCGGCGGCACGAGCCAGCGCGACTTCCTGACCTTCGGCGCGTTCATCACCGGCGGCACCGACTACGTGCTCGGCTCCCAACTCGCGTGGTTCAGCGCCACCACCGCCAGCCACGGCAATTTCACCCTCGGCGCGGGCGAGAGCTTCGACGTTGACGTCACCCTCAGCGACACCACGCCGCACGCCGCCGGCGCGAACGTCATCGCGTGGGACGGCCGCTCGCTGACGGTGACGAGCACCAACACCGGCAACCTCATCCTCAGCGCGTCGAACAACTACAGCGGCACGACCACCGTCAACGGCGGCGTGCTGGCCATCAGCGGCTACGTCGGCGGCACGGCGGGCGTCATCGGCGGCGCGGCGAACACCAACGGCGCCGTCACCATCAGCGGCACGTGGAACACCGGCACGAACAGCACGAACAACCTCACCGTCGGCGACTCCGGCACCGGCGCGCTGACCATCCTCGCCGGCGGCATGGTCGGCGACAACAACGGTTATCTCGGCTACTCAAACGGCGGCAGCGGCAGCGCGACCGTCGCCGGCGTGTGGGCGAACCGCGGCAGCCTCACCGTCGGCGACCGCGGCGCGGGCTGGCTGGACATCCTCGCAGGCGGCACGGTCACCAACAGCGCCGGCTATGTCGGCTACAACACCAACGGCAGCGGCAGCGCGACGGTCGCGGGCGTGTGGGCGAACAGCGGCAACCTCGTCGTCGGCCGCTGGAGCGCGGGCTGGCTGAACATCCTCGCGGGCGGCACGGTCACCAACAGCACCGGCGATGTTGGCAACGGCGGCGGCGGCAGCGGCAGCGCGACCGTCGCCGGCGTGTGGGTGAACCGCAACGACCTCAATGTCGGCAACAACGGCACGGGCCGGCTGGACATCCTCGCCGGCGGCACGGTCAGCGCCGCCACCGGTTATCTCGGACGGGTCAACGGCAGCAGCGGCAGCGCGAATGTCGCGGGGGTGTGGACGAACAGCGGCGACTTCACCGTCGGCTACGGCGGCAAGGGCTGGCTGAAAGTCACCGACAGCGGCACGGTCCGCGCGGGCGGCAATATCACCGTCGGCAGCGGCGCCAGCACGGTCATCGTCAGCGACACCGCCCTCGTCACCACCGCCAGTAATTTCATCCTCGGCAGCGGCGGCACCGGCGCGCTGACCGTCAGCGACAGCGGCACGGTGGCCGCGGGCGGCGCCTATTCGCAAAATTCCGTTTCGATGCTGACCATCGCCATCACCGACACCACGCGGACGGGCGCCTACATCGTCGCGCAAACGGCCACCCTCGGCGGCTCGCTGGCCGTCACCGGCGCGGACGCCAGCGGCACGGCGGCCACCGCCGGCGCGATTTACGCCGACCACACGCTGCTCATGCACATGACCGGCGGCACCATTCGCGGCGACTTCACCGGCAAGAACCTTGACCTCGCCGCCAGCGCGCGCAACTACCTCGTCGCCGACGCCTACAAGACCAACAGCGGCACCGATTACGTGGCCGGTTACAAGCTCGCATGGTACGGCGACGACACGCACGCGACCGGCTCGTTCAACCTCGCCGGCGGCGAAACCTTCACGGTGGACAACTTATACGGCGTCGAGCCGGAAATCACCGTCAACGGCATCGGCCTGCAAAACCGCCCGGCCTCGCCCATCAACGGCTGGGACGGCCAATCGCTGACCAAGACGGGCGACGGCACCCTCATCCTCAGCGCGACGAACACCTACACCGGCACGACCTTCGTCAACGGCGGCGCGCTGAGCGTCAGCGGCTGGACGGGCAGCACGGCGCAAGTTGTTATCGGCGGCAGCGCGGGCACCAGCGGTACGGTCAGCGTCAGCGGGTATCTCAACGCGACGGGTGGCAACAATTCCACCGGCATCATCGTCGGCAGCAACGGCACGGGCGTGTTAAACGTCACCGGCACCGTCAGCGGCAGCATCAACGGCGGCGGCAGTTGGTCGGTGGTCGCGGGTTACTCGAACGGCCGCGGCGCCATCAATGTCAGTGACAGCGGCTATCTGTTCAGCGCCACGCAAATGATCGCCGGTTACTACGGCGCGGGCGCGGTCAACCTCACCGGCAGCGGCAGCATCCGCGCCGGCTCCGACTTCTGGATTAGCTACGTCAGCAGCGGCAGCGGCGCGGTCAGCGTCGGCGGCAACGCGCTGCTGGATGTCGGCGGGCGGCTCGTGATTGGCTATGCCGGCACCCAAAACGCGAAATTGAACATCACCGACAGCGGCACGGTTCATGCCGCCGGCAATGTCACCGTCGGCGGCTCGCACAGCATGTACGGCTACACCACCGGCACGGTGACGGTCAGCGGCAGCGGCGTGCTGGCGGCCGACGCCGGTTTTTACCTCGGCGGCGGTGACATGACCGTCAGCGGCGCGGACGGCAAGGGGACGCTGACCATCACCGGCAGCGGCCTGGTGACGGCGGGCGGCACCTATGCGCAAAACGCGCGCTCGACGCTGACCGTCAGCGCCAGTTCGCGCGGCTTGGGCGACGCCTTTATCTACGCCAGTTCGGCCACCGTCAGCGGCACCATCATCGTCGAAGACTTCGCCACCGGCACCGCCTTTGCCGACGCCCTCGCCGTGCAGAGCAGCAGCCATCAGTTGTTAATCAGCACGACCAGCGGCACCATCAGCGGCGTCTTCACCAGCGCGACCATCGTCAACGGCGGCTCGAACTTGCCGGATTATCTCTACGGCGGCGTTTACAAGACCACCAGCGGCAGCGCCTACGTCGCCGGCGTCAACCTCTCATGGCTCGGCGACACCAACAACGGCACCGGCAACTTCACCGTCAGCGGCGGCACCTTCAACGTGAACATCGCCCTCAGCGACACCATGGGCCTCGCCGGCAGCAGCACCTACGCGAACAACTGGGACGGCCGTTCGCTCACCGTCACGAGCACCAACACCGGCACGCTCATCCTCAGCGCGAGCAATTCTTACACCGGCTCCACCAGCGTCCTCGGCGGCAACTTGCTGGTCACCACCAGCGGCAGCGCGGCGGGCATTTATAACAGCGCGGCGGCTCTCATTGACGGCGGCGCGGCCACCGTCAGCGGCAGCGCGGTGTGGAATGCGACCGGCGGCGGCAACAGCTTCACCGTCGGCTCCGCCACCACCGGCGCGCTGACGCTCACCGACAGCGGCAGCATCGGCACGCGGGGCAATTTCATCATCGGCAGCGCGACGAGCGCCAGCGGCACGGTCAGCCTCGGCGGCACTGCCGCGCTGGGCGTCGCCACCCTCAACATCGGCGAAAACGGCGCCCTCATCGTCGGCGACAGCGGCACCGGCTTGCTGACCATCAGCGACGCCGCGCAAGCCGCCGCCACCACCGTGGTGCTCGGCAACGGCACCACCGGCAGCGGCACCGTCAGTCTCGGCGGCAGCGGGCAACTGACCGCCGCCAACGGCATCCGCGTCGGCTACGTCGGCGCGGGCGTCTTCACCGCCACGAACAACGCCGTCATCAACAGCGGCTTGGTGCGCGTCGGCGACACGGCGACCGGCAGCGGCACGGTGAGCGTCGGCGGCTCGGCGCTGTGGAACATGAGCGACATCAGCGTCGGCAACAGCGGCACCGGCTGGCTGACGCTCAGCGGCGGCACCCTCAACGGCAGCACCGGCGCCAGCATCGGCTCCGATGCCGGCAGCCACGGCGCGGCGACTGTCAGCGGCGGCTTGTGGAGCATCGGGACGGATTTCATCGTCGGCTACAACGGCACCGGCTTGCTGAGCGTCAGCGGCGGCACCGTCAGCGCGGGCGGTGCCATCGCCCTCGGCGTTTACGCCAACTCCAGCGGCAGCGTCAGCCTCAGCGGCGGCGGCTTGCTCACCGGCAGCGGCAATTTGTTCAACGGAGAATCCGGCGCCGGCTCGCTGACCGTCAGCGACACCGCCCATGTCATCCTCAGCGGCTCCTATGTGCAAAGCGGCTCCTCGTCGCTGACGCTGACCCTCAGCGACACCCTCGGCTACCGCGACGCCTTTGTCTCCGCGACCGCCGCGCAACTCAGCGGCACGCTGACGGTGAACGCCAGCGGCACGGCGGCGTTCGTCAACGGCGGCAGCGCGTCGGCCTTGGCGAACGGGGCGCAAATCCTCATCCACACCAGCGCCATCAGCGGCGACTTCGCCAGCGTGACCGTCAACGGCGGCACGGGCGCGAAGGACTTTTTGAATTTCGGCGCGTTCATCACCGGCGGCACGGATTACGTGCTCGGCTCGCAACTCGCGTGGTTCTCCGCCACGACGGCGAGCCACGGCAATTTCACCCTGAACAGCGGCGAGAGCTTCAATGTTGACGTCACCCTCAGCAACACCACCGCCGACCTCGGCACCGCCAACGCCAGCGGCGCGACGTGGGACGGCCGCTCGCTGACCGTCACGTCGAGCAACAGCGGCACGCTCATCCTCAGCGCGAGCAACAGCTACAGCGGCACGACCAGCGTCCTCGGCGGCGCGCTCGCCATCACCGGCTGGACGGGCAGCACGGCGCAAGTCACCATCGGCGCGGGCGCGGCGGACAGCGGCACCGTCAGCGTCAGCGGCTACCTCGGCGCGGCGAATGGCATCATCGTCGGCGGCAGCGGCGCGGGCGTGTTGAACATCTCCAACAGCGGCAGCGTGAGCGCCGGCAGCACTGCTTACGTGGGCTACCGGGCGGACGCGACCGGCACGGTGAATGTCAGCGGCAGCGGCTGGCTGGGCACTGCCAGCGTCCTGAATGTCGGCGCTCGCGGCGCGGGTGTGTTGAATCTCACCGGCAGCGGCAGCGTCACGGTTGGTTCCTCGCTGCTCGTCGGTGGGGAATATTACACGTCCAACGCCGGCACGGGCGCGGTCACCGTCGGCGACTCGGCGTTGCTGGATGTGCTCGGCGAAATTAACATCGGCCAGCAGAATGCCGCCAGCGAGGGCGCGCTGACCGTGACGGGCGGCATCGTCCACGGCCACAGTTCCGTCGCCATCGGCTACTACAGCGGTCGCGGCGCGGCCACGGTCAGCGGCGGTTTGCTGCGGGCGGATAATTATCTCACGATTGGCTCTTACGACGGGACGGGGACGCTGGCCGTGACGGGCGGCACCGTTTCCACCGGCAATTACTTCAGTGTCGAGCACGGCAGCGCCATTGTCAGCGGCTCCGGTTTCATGACGAGCGGCAGCGCGCTCCGGGTTTCCAGCCTGACCAGCCCCGTGCTGGCCATCCGCGAAAGCGGCTCGGTCAGCGTCGCCGGCAACGTGGACATGGGCAATTTCGGCACCGGCAGCATCGAGGTCAGCGGCAGCGGCCTGCTGGCGGGCGCGGGCAATTTTAATAACGGCAGCACCGGCACCGGCGCGCTGACCGTCAGCGGCAGCGGCTTGGTGACGGCGAGCGGCGTGTATTCGCAAAACGCGGTTTCCTCGCTCACCCTCGACGCCTCGGTGCGCGGCTTGAACGACGCCTTCATCTACGCCAGCAGCGCGACGGTCGGCGGCACCATCAGCGTCAGCGGCTTCGGCACCGGCGGCAACTTTACCACCGCCAGCGCCGTTCTCAGCGGCAGCAGGCAAGTCCTCATCAGCGCGACCGGCGCGGGCGCAAGCGGCACCATCAGCGGCGTCTTCGTTTCCTCGACGCTGGTCGGCTTCGCTGGCGGCCTGCCCGATTATCTCTACGGCGGCATCTACAAAACCACCGACGCCAAGCAATACGTCGCCGGCGTGAACCTCGCGTGGTTCGGCGACGCCGCCAACGGCCACGGCAACTTCAGTGTGGCGAGCGGCACGTCGTTTGACGTCAACGTCACCCTCAGCGACACGATGGGCCTCGCCGGCAGCAGCACCTACGTCAGCAACTGGGATGGGCGTTCACTGACGGTCACGAGCAGCAACAGCGGCACCCTCATCCTCAGCGGCTCGAATAATTACACCGGCACGACCACAGTGAACGGCGGCGTGCTGAACATCACCGGCTGGACGGGCAGCACGGCGGAAGTCATCATCGGTGACACCACCACCGACAGCGGCACGGTCAATGTCAACGGCAGCGGTTATCTCGGCGCGGAGGGTTCTATTTATGTGGGTCGCGAGGGTGCGGGTATGCTGCTGGTAAACGGCGGCACCGTTCTCGCCCAAGGCGCCGTCAGCTTTGGTCACAGCGACGGCGTGTTTGGCAGCGGCAGCGTGGCCGGTGGTTATCTCGCCGGCGTCGGCATTTATTTCGGTGGCGGCAGCAGCGGCACCGGCGTTTTGGTGATCAACGGCGGCACGGTCAGCGGCAGCAACCCGTATGGCAGCGGCGGTGTTTACATTGGCGACGGCGGCAGCGGCGGGGTCACCCTCGGTGGCAACGGTTTGCTGGACGGCAGCGATAACTCCTTTGCGGTCGGCTGGGGCGGCGGCACCGGCTCGCTGAGCATGAGCAGCGGCACGGCGCGCGGCCACGAGGTGTATATCGGTTACGGCGCGACGGGCACGGTTGGCATGAGCGGCGGTTTGCTGCTGGCGACCGAAAACACCGACTGGGGGATGTATATCGGCAGCAACAGCGGCACCGGCTGGCTCACCGTCAGCGGTGGCACGGCGCAATCCCTAGGCGTCATTTCCATCGGCGGCGCGGTCGGCTACGGCAGCGGCTACGGTGAGGTCGCGATCAGCGGCAGCGGTTTGATGACCGCGGCGGGCAATCTCAGTGTTGGCAACGAAAGCGGCACCGGCGCGCTCACCATCAGCGACAGCGGCCTCGTCACCGCCGGCGGCACGTATTTCCAGAACGGCGTCTCCGGGTTGAACATCTCCATCGGCGGCACGCGCGGGGCGTTCGTCACCGCCGCCGCCGCCGTGCTCGACAACACCACCCTCAACGTCCTCGGCTACACCGGCACCGTCGGCGGACTGAAAGCCAGCGAGCTCGACGGCGCGAACCAGCTCGTCATCCACACCACGGGCACCATCGCGGGCGACTTCGCCACGGTCAACCTCGGCGGCGCCGCCAGCACCCTCGACTACCTGACGATCAGCGGGGAAAAGGTGAACAACGGCGCGGACTACGAAATCGGCTACAACCTCACATGGCTCACCGGCACCCGGACCAGCCACGGCAACTTCACCCTCGCGGCGGGGGAGAATTTCGAGGTGGACGTTTCCCTCTCCACCACCACCGCGCACGCCTCCGGCTCCTTCGCCCCCGCGTGGGACGGCGCGTCGCTCACCCTCACCGCCGTCAACGAAGGACTGCTCACCCTCAGCGCGAGCAACACCTACACCGGCACCACCACCGTCAACGGCGGCACGCTCGCCATCACCGGCTGGACGGGCAGCACGGCGGCGGTCGTGGTTGACGGGAGCGCGGGTATTCCTGCCCGCGTCGATGTCAGCGGCGGTGGCTATCTCGGCACGGCGAACGGAGGCAACCTCACCGTCGGCGGCAGCGGCGCGGGCGGGCTCAACATCGCCTCCACCGGCACCGCGCTCTCGAAGAATAATATCTTTTTCGGTCACGACACCGGCGCGCTCGGCACCGGCACCGTGGGCGGCCTGCTTACGGCGGGCGGCGATCTCCACGTCGGCAACAGCGGCACCGGCTCGCTCGACATCGAGGCCACCGGCACCGTGATCAACGGCAGAGGCGTCATCGGCTCTGCTCCCGATGCGCAGGGCGATGTCATCGTGCGCGGCAGGTGGACAAACACCGGCGCGCTCATCGTCGGCGACGCCGGCACGGGCGCGCTGATGGTCACGGGCACCGGCGCCGCCGAGGCGCACGACTTCGTTTCCTTCGGGGACAGCGGCATCGGCACCGGCACGGTGAGCGGCAGCGGCTGGCTCTCGGCGGGCGCCGACCTCGTGCTCGGCAACGAAGGGCGCGGCGCGCTCACGGTCACCGACAGTGGCAGCGTCACCACCGGCACCCATTTCGCCATCGGCTACAACGGCCTCGGCTCGCTCGACATCAGCGGCACCGGCCTGGTGACGGCCGGCGGCAACTTCCTCAACGGCAACTCCGGCACCGGCTCGCTCTCCATCGCCGGCAGCGGCAGCGTCAGCGTGGGCGGCACGTATTCGCAAAGCGCCTCCTCCACGCTCTCCCTCGACCTTTCGACGCGCGGCTTGAACGACGCCTTCATCACCGCCGCCGCCGCCGCGCTCGACGGCGGGCTTATCGTGGCCAACTACACCGGCACCGCCAGCGGCACCAAGGCCAGCGAGCTTGGCAACAACGCCCAGGTGCTCATCCACACCACCAGCACCATCACGGGCGACTTCGATACGAAGGCCATCACCGGCGGCACGAGCGCGGTGGATTACCTGACGCACAGCGCCTATGTCTCCGGCGGTACAAACTACGTCATCGGCAGCGGCCTCACGTGGCAGAGCGGCACCGACCAGGCCCACGGCACCTTCACCGTGACCAGTGGCACCTTCGAGGTTGACGTTACTCTCGCCGACGAGTCCTCCGGCAACACCAGCGGTTGGAACGGCAATTCGCTCATCAAGGCGGGGCAGGGCACGCTCGTCCTCAGCGCGAGCAACAGCTACTCCGGCAGCACCAGCGTGCAGGTCGGCGAGTTGCGTGTCACCCACACCGCCGCCCTCGGCGCCGGCCTCGTGGACATCGCCGGCGGCGCGGTTCTCAGCGCGACCTTCAACAGCGTGGCGGATTACACCTTCTCCAACACCCTCAACGGCTCCGGCCTGCTGTCTGTTGACCTGACCGCGACCAGCAACACTTTCGCCTTCGGCCCGTCAGTCTTCCAGTCCGGCCTCTTTACCGGCACCGCGAGGCTCTCCAACCTCGCCTACACGCTCGCAAACGGCGACCTCGCCGCCGCCACGCTTGTCACCTCCACCGGCGCTCAAGTCGATGTCGCCACCGGCACGCACACCCTCGCGGGCCTCGCGATTGACGGCGGGCGCGTGGACTTCGACACCAACGTCCCCGCCGACATCGTTTCGCCTGACTTCATCGCCGCGACCGGCACGATCCGCCTCGTCAGCGGCACGGTTGGCGTGCGCATCCCCACCGGCACGACGACCCACACCGTCCCGCAATCCCCGCTGCTCCAGCAGGACGAAGGCGCTCTCACCCGGCTCGCCAGCTCCGCGACCACCATCGGCGCGCCCAACAACATCGCGCTCGTTGACCTGAACACCGGCGCGCTCGTCACCGCCACGCAAGCCGCCGCCATCGTCCAGGCCGGCACGCAAGTGGCCACCGGCACCTACGGCTACGGCCTCTCCGCCAGTGACAGCGCCGGCAACCACGGCCTCTACGCCAGCTATGGCCTCGTGGCCGTGGATATCCTCGCGGGCCGAACCCTCCTGCTCGCCAGCGACACCACCGCGCCCTACGACGGCGACGAGTTCCACGCTGTCATCAGCGGCTCCGGCAACCTTGAGCTCGACGCCACGCAAAGCATCACGCTCAACGCCGCCAACAGCTACACCGGCACGACGACAATCGCTGGCGGCACGATCATCGCCGGCGCGAACGACGCCCTCGGCCATACCTCCTGGCTGTCCGTCACGTCCACCGCCGCCTACGACCTCGCGGCCAACACCCAGACCATCGGCGGCGGCATCATCGCCGGCGGTCTTCAGGGCCTGAGCACCGGCAGCCTCGGCCTCGGCGGCAGCGTGGACATCACGAGCACCAATGCCGGTTTCGCCGCCAGCGTCGGCGTGACCGGCACGACCACGCTTCACAACACACACGCACTCGGCGACAGCGGCACGCTCGCGATCACGCACGCCGGCTCGGTCCAACTGATCGGCTCGACCGGCACCTTCTCCAAGATCATCTCCGGCTCCGGCCAGTTCGCCCTCGCCGCCGGCAGCACCGTGGCCCTCACCGGCTCGAACACCGCCTTTGGCGGCACCTTCGCCATCGCGCAGGACACCGCGCTCGGTGCCGGCTCGACTGCGAACCTCGGTGCCGCCGCCATCGCGGACGACGGCCTTCTCACCCTCTCGAACACCGCCGCCGAAACCCTCGCCAACGTCCTCGGCGGCTCCGGCACGTTCGTCAAGGACGGCGCGGGCAACCTGACGATCTCCCAATCCAACGCCTTCACCGGCGTCACGACCGTCGCCGGTGGCACCCTCACCCTGACCGACCTCCACGGTGTCGGCGCCGGCGACATCACCAACCACGCCACCCTCGACCTCGCCGGCGACGGCATCTTTGCCAACAACCTCCTCGGCACCGGCACCACCATCATCGATCCCGACGTGATCCTCACCGGCAGCAACACCCTCGCCGCGTGGGATGTCACCTCCACCGGCACCGCCACCGTCACGCAGCAGCAAAACCTCGGTGACGCCGCCACGCGCATCGACGGCCGGCTGGTCATCACCGCCACCGGCGGCTGGAACTATGGCAACGCCCTCAGCGGCACCGGCGTGCTCTCCGTCGACACCTCCGGCAGCGCCTTTGCCTTCGCCGGCTCCACCGGCACCGCGTTCCACGGCACCCTCGCGCTGGGCCACAGCGCCTTCGACCTTTCCGGCGACAACACCGCTGCGCTCGCTGACGCCACGCTGCGGCTCGACGCCGCCAGCCACACCGCCGTCGGCACCGGCACGCAGCAAATCGGCAACCTCGTGCTCGGCAGCGGCACGATCACCTTCGCGCTCGGCGCGAGCGGCACGCAGGCCGACGGCATCGTCAGCACCGGCGTCCTCGACATCGGCGACACCGTCATCCGCATCGACACCGGCAGCTTCAGCGGCAACAACTCCAGCCCGATCCTCCAGCAGGACGAGGGCCTGAGCCTCCAGCTCATCGCCAGCGACACCCTCGCCGCCGGCAGCAAGACCCTCGTCACCGGCAGCCACCTCGTTGACCAGACCGGCGCGGAAATCAGCCAGGCCACGCAAAACAACATCGTGCAATCCGGCACGCTCACCGCCAGCGGCACCTACAACTTTGCCGGCGTCGCCGGCAACACCGGCCTCCACCTCGCCTACACGCTCACCGATCTCGACCTGCTCGCGGGCCGCACCACCGTCCTCGACCATGAAACCGCCTTCCTCGGCGCCATCACCGGCGGCACGACTCCCGGCGGCCACGAGCTGCACGCCAAAGTCACCGGCTCCGGCAACCTGCAAATCACCGCCACCGGCGCCATCTGGCTCAACAACGCCGCCAACGCCTACTCCGGCACCACCCTCGTGACCTCCGGAACGCTCGTCGCCGGCGCCTCCGGCGCGCTCGGCAACACCGGCTACCTCGACATCGCCGCCGGCGCCGCCCTCAACCTCAACCACACCGCGCAGACCATCGGCAACGGCGGACACGTTGCCGGCACGGACGGCTTGCAAGGCACCGGCACGCTGACCCTCGCCGGCGGCCTCTTCGACGTGCTTGCCTCCAACACCGGCTTCGCCGCGCTGGTCAACACCACCGGCACCGTGCGCCTCGCCCACGTGCAAAGCCTCGGCGCCACCGGCGCCGTCGCGCTCAACTCCGCCGCCGCCACGCTCATCCTCGACCCCGCGCAAAGCGGCACCTTCGCCACCGCGTTCACCGGCAGTCAGGGCACGTTCATCAAGGACGGCGCATCCACCGTCACCATCGCCCGCGCCAACGCCTTTGGCGGCGACGCGCAAATCCGCACCGGCACCCTCGCCGCCGCCGACATCGCCGCGCTCGGCACCGCCAGCGTCGCCATCTCAGCTGGCGCCGCCTTCGAGTATCGCGGCATCGCCTCCGGCGCCTCGCAAAACACCTTCAGCGGCTCCGGCGCGCTCTCCGTCATCAGCAGCACGCTCACGCTCGCCCGCGACAACACCATGGCGTTCGCCAGCCTCGACAACGCCGTCGTTACGATGAGCTCCAGCCACGCCCTCGGCACCGCCGCGACCGTGGTCACGCTCAACAACGCCGCCTCCGCCATCCGCATCGACACCCCCGCCGCGCAACTCGGCACGCTGCACCTGAACGGCGGCGCGCTCGCCTTTGTCGCCCCCGCCAACTTCGCCGCCGGCGCCGCCCCCGCCGCCGCCTACCACCGCGCCCGCATCGGAACCCTCGGCGCGAGCGCCGGCCGGTTCGAGCTCAACGTGGACTTCACCGGCGCCGCCGGCCTCATGACCCCGGCCACCGGCATGAAAGCCAACAGCCTCGCCATAACAAACGACGCCGCCGGCACGCACCAGGTCCACATTAATCATGTCGGCGCGCCCGGCGGGCAAAGCGCCTCCTTCGAGCTCATCACCACCGGCTCCGGCCTGGCGGAGTTTGTCCTCGACACCAACAACGGCAAAATCGACTTCGGCCTGACCGCCTACGAACTCAACCGCGGCGACGACACCGCGCTCATGCCCGGCGCAAACAACTGGTATCTGGCCGACACCGGCCTGTCGAACGCCGCCGACGTCATCCTCGACACCGCCTCGACGATTCCGCTCGACTGGAACATCGCCCTCGACGCCCTCCACCTGCGCATGGGCGAGGTCCGCGCCGAAAACCTGCCCGGCACTTCATTAAACTCCGGCGGCGGAGCCGCCAGTTCCGGCAACCTCTGGGTGCGCAGCCGCGCCTACCGCCTGAACGCGACCAACAGCATCACCGGCCGCGGTTTTGACCAATACGGCTGGGGCCTCACCGCCGGCATGGACAAACGCTTCCGCACCGAGAACGCCGCGAACCTCCTCGGCGCCTTCATCGACGCCGGCTCGATTCACCGCGACTTCGACCTGCGCGGCGGCAACACGAGCAGCAGCGTGATGCTCGGCGCCTACCTCACGCGCCTGCACGACAACGGCTGGTTTGCCGACGCCGTCGTGCGCGCCGGCCGTTACATCAACCGCATCGACGCGCGCACGCCGGAGCTGCGCACGGTGCAGGGCCGCTACACCAGCCGGGCCCTCGGCGGCAGCGTCGAGGCGGGCCGCCGCTTGCAGCGTGCCGACGGCTGGTGGGTGGAGCCCGCGTTGCAAGCCTCCATCCTCTGGCTCTCCGGCGAGAGCTTCGACACCTCGCCGGACAACCTCCGCCTCCACGTCAAGCAGGACAGCCTCCGCTCCGCGCAATACCGCGCCCTGGTGCGCTTCGGACGACAACTCGGCGACAGCCGCTGGCACCCCTACGGCAAGCTTGGCGCGGCCGCGGTCGACTCGGACGGCGGCGCGCTGCACGCCCACGACAAGCACCTCTCCCCGACCTACGACGGCAAGCGGGTGGAGTTCGGCCTGGGCGCGAGCTACCGGATCAACGACTTCAGCCAGATGTATCTGGATTATGAATACGCCCGCGCCCGCTATTACGAGCGCCCTTGGTCCATCAACCTCGGCTACCGCCGGCTCTGGTGAACGAAAGTCGTCATGAAAATCGGACCAACAGCGGGCGGCACGGGTACCCAGCCTGTGTCACCAAAAGACACGCGGGAGCCGGCGCTGATCGACTCGCTGCCCATGGCGCGGTATTCCTTTGTCGCGCGCGGGTATCTGGCCAACGGCACGGAAATCGTCATCAGAGGCACCGTTTATGCCAGAAAAGGCGTGTATTACCAAGCGCAGGCCCGGGTGCTCGATTCCATCTTGAAGGAAATCTCCACGCTCGAACTCGACGAGAATGGTGTTGGGTTGAAGATGTGCTCGGGCGGCAGATGCGCCCCGCCGCAAGACCTCTCCATCCTCGGCCGTTCCAAGGCGCGCCCGTGAGGGCGGCTGCGCAAGTTGTAGATGCGTGCCTCTTCAACGCTACATGCCTGATTGTTTTCTTTATTTTCCCGCATCCCCCTTTGCCACATGTTCTCTTTAAAATCGAATCACCGTTCTTATTCATTACTTTGACATATCCGCCCATGAGTCAAACCGATGCCACCCAGATGTTCATAGCCGATGTCATCCAAGTCACAGTCAATGACCATAGCATCGTGGTCGGCAGTGGCGGCGGGTATTATGACGCGCCAATTTCGATTTTCACCCATCACCAGCGTATCACCGAAATGTGGGTGCGCTTGACCGACGGCAGGGAGGTTCGTTTGGGTATCAGCGGCGATTTCCCTGTCAGAACCGGACATCGCATTGCCTGTTTGACATCATCGTCCTGCATCTTGCCGGCGCGAACGGCCCGATTTCCATAGGGGAGCCGGAAAGTCCATGAATAGGTTGCCACGTGAAGGCGGCAACCTTCGATGAAACAAAAAAAATCTGCCTTCACCATCAAGCCGTTCAAGAATCGCAACAGCGTGATTTCGTTCCGCGTGGCCGGCTGGTTGCTCGGCGAGCGCATCCGCAAGAACTTCAAGACCCGCGAGGACGCCATTGCAGAGCGCGCCGCGCTCGAACTGCGCCAGCTCCAGTCGCAATCCAACCTTCGAGGCGCGAGCACGTTTCTGACCGAGGCGCAGTTGCGCGAGGCGGAGGCCGCGTTTCTTAGGCTGGAGAAGGCACGGCGTCCGCTCACGTTCTACCTCGACTACGCGCTGGCCAATTACCGCGAGCCCGAGGCCGCATTGAAAATCGCCGATGCCGTCACGACTTACATGAAGGCGCGCAAGGAGGACGTGCAACAGGCGTTGATAGGCAAACGGCAGTTGCGGAACATCCGGCTGGAGCTGACGGAGTTCCAGCGGCATTTTCCGACGCAGACGCTTGCGGAGGCGGGCACGGAGGCATTGCACGCCTACATCCGGCGCGACGACGGGG
This sequence comes from Termitidicoccus mucosus, assembly GCF_038725785.1. GTDB lineage: Bacteria > Verrucomicrobiota > Verrucomicrobiia > Opitutales > Opitutaceae > Termitidicoccus > Termitidicoccus mucosus. The sequence continues at coordinate 4,379,459 of NZ_CP109796.1, read as the reverse complement.
CGCTGAAGACGCAGAACAACCGGCGCGGCGTGCTGTGCGCGTTTTTCAACCATGCGGTGCGCAAGGAATGGGTGGGCGGCAACCCGGTGGCCAAAATCCCGCGCAACCGCATCGAGCACAATCGCGGCAGCGCGGAGGCGCTGACGGCGGAGCGCGCCGCGCAACTCATGGCGCATGTGGAGACTGTCCACGACGGAGCATTCGTGCCGTTTTTCGCGTTGTGCCTGTTTGCCGGTATCCGGCCCGAGGGGGAGATTTCCAAGCTGCCCGCCGCCGACGTGCGCTTGGAAAACAGCGCCATCACCATCGAGCCGTGGGTGTCCAAGGTGAACATGCGCCGTCTCATCACCATCCAGCCAAATCTTGCCGCATGGCTCAAAGCCTATCCGCTGGACGAATACCCCGTCATTCCGCCCAAGGATAAAATGAAAACATCGCCAAAAGCTCACGCGCATCCGCCGGCAGTTTGGCATCGGGCACGACGTGCTGAGGCACACGTTTATTTCGATGCATGTTGGAAAATTCCGCTCGATGGGCGACACGGCGTTGCAGGCGGGCAACTCGGAAAGCATCATCCGCCGCCATTACCTGAACGTGACCACCCCGCAGGAGGCCGGGGCATTCTTTGCCATCATGCCGATGCTTCGCGCCGTGCCGCAGGCGGAGCCAGCGCCGCAGGCAGCGAGTGCGCCCGAGCCCGCGTCCGACCCGCAAAACCGGCTCGCCGCATAAATCCGCAACCGGGCGGGGAGTGAGGGCGGATGCGGTTTCCCCGCCGCATCCGCCCTCACTCCCCCGCCTGCCTTCTTTCGTTTCCGCGCCGCACCTGCAGAACGAGCACGGCCACGAAATAAAGCCCCGCGCGCACGTGATGCGCGCACATGGGCGTATGAACTCCTCCTGCTCCCACGCCAGCACCAGCCCCCGCGCAAACGCGCGCATCCCGCGCTCACGGACATCAACGGCCTGCGCCTCAGCGGAATTTTTCCGCAGGGGCGCAGCCGTCCGTGCACGCTGCGCGAATGGACGCGCGCCGCCGCATCCGCATCACCGCGTCGGGCATTTTGTATATTACGACCTCGCCGAGGTCTCCGCGCATCACCCGGCTGTTCGTGCCCGCGCGATAAAACCGCCCATAATACGGCAGGAAATTCCAGCACACGCGCCACACGTGTGGCGTTTTTCTCATCGAAAAGCCATGCGGAAAATCCGGGTAAATCCGCGATGAAGCGCGCCGCTATTTTGATTTTATAAACGCTGGCAGGATGCGGGGCGACAACCACATCTATGAATAATAAAAATAAAACAGCCCGCAAAGCACATCCGCCCGCGCGTCCGCCAGCGCCGACGCGTTTTTCCAAAACCCTGTTGACCCCAAAATCGAGGCCCGCGCGATGGCGGCGGAAGCCATCGCGCACGTGCTGCTGTGGGTTTCCGAGGCACCACGCTGGAGCAGCGCGGATTGCGCGCGTCCATCGTGCTGCGCCGAGTCCGCCCGACCTCATCGGCGGCATGACGCTGGAGGCGCTTGGCGAACAGGCCGGCTGCACCGCAGACCGTCCACAAACTCGCGGACGATTTCCGCCAAAGCATGGGACTCGTATCGCGAACACGGATACGATTATGCAGCCCCCGCCCAATGCAACGCCGCGCGCCCGGAGGACCGCGCGGCGCCGAGGCATCCGCCTTTTCGGAAATCAACCGCCTGCACGCCGAGGCGCGGCGGCTTGCCGGCGACTCCCGCCGCTCCCTCGACGCCGCGCTGTCCGCCGCATGGCGCGCGGGGCAACTCCTCATCGCGGAAAAGGCGCGCATCCGCCGCCGCGCCGGGCAGGGCGCATGGCTCGGATGGCTGGAAACACGTTTTCACGGCGGAGTGCGCACCGCGCAACGCTACATGCAGCTTGCCCGCCGCGCGGACACCCCGGGCGCGTTGCGCGGACTCGGCCTGCGGCAGGCGTATCTGCGGCTGGGCATTCCCATTTCATCAAAAACTTCCGGCGAAGACCGGCGCGTCCGCCCGAAACTCCCGCCCATCGTCACGCTTGCCGCCAGACTGACGCGCCTGCTGCGCCGGCAGCTCTTTATGGACATCCCGTTTCCCGATGACCTCCGGGCGCTCCGCCAACTGGCCATTTTGTTAAAAACACGAGAACGGACACCGCCGTTTGATATTTTGGCCATTGTCCGTAAAATGGCCTGCAAGTCCAAGACAGACGACGGCAAGATGCTATAAAGGCACAGGCAGGCACATCAAGCCGGTTGCCCGGTGCATCCATGCCTGCCTTCAAAACCTCCCGGACCCGCCCTATGCACCACGACATTATCCCAGACGGATTTGTTGTTTTCACGGACTGCTGCCCGCGCAGTGTTTGTGCGAGATAGCAGGAGAGCGCCACCGGCTCATTGTGATGCCGAGGAAAAGTCCGAGGCGCAAATCGAATGGCATAACAATAAGGACGGCGGCGGCGGTGTCATCACCGCCTGCGGGCAGCGCGTGATTTTCCTGCACCGGCAGGCCGACTTTTCGCTCGTTTGGAAACAGGAGGCGACATTGCTCTGGTTTCATGTGAACGACGACATGCTGCGATGGCGGGACACAGCGGAAAACATCTTGGCAAGGCCGGACACAGCCCGCTTTGGGAACTGGCGAGGCATGACTGCGCCATCATGGGTTTGATCCGCCAGTTCATGGCGGGCGACCGCAAAGCCCGTCTTCCCGGTCGATTATTTTGAGCATACCGGCGCATCCCTGACCTTCCTCTTGATTGACGCGCTGGCGCATGAAAGGAAAGCAAGGCCGCGCCCACGCGCTGGACGCGGAGCAGTTGCGCGCATCTGGATCACATCGACAAAATCTCGATGACAAGATTGAGGCCGGGACGCTGGCGGGCGTCGCGCGCCTGTCACGCATTTCAAACGGCTGTTCAAGGCCACCACGGGCATGACGGCGGGCGACTACATATCCAGAGAACGGATACACAAAGCGCAGGCGCTGCTCCGGCAGGGGGACATGACCGTCGCGGATGTGGCCGCGTGCTGCGGCTTTTGCGACCAAGGCTATATGGACCGTTGTTTTCGGCGTTTCTGCCGGTGCTCGCCGCGCGATTTTTTGCCGAAAGGTCGGATTGTCCGCAAAAATGGTCCGGATGTCCAAGCCAAGCCCGGAAAAACCGGGCATAATGGCGGCACATTTTGACCGGATTCCGCATGACGCGGGCCGGAAAAACAAACTCCCGCCATGAAAAAAATCCCTTCCTCGCGAGGCGCTTTGGTCGCGTTTCTTACCTTGCTTTTTATTTTGCCGGAATGGGCGGCGACGACAGCCTCCGCCGCAATCACGGACGGCTCTTCATTGGGCGTCCGCTCATTCTGGCTCAAGTCCCCTCGCAGGTTAAGACCGGTTTCCAATACGGACTCGGCCTGCTCTTCGCGATCGGCTTCATTTGGGGCGTCATCAATATATGGGCGGGCCGACCGCCTCAAGAAGGGCGACGCCGACGGCAAGATGGGCATCGTCTCGGGCATCATCATTGCGGGCGCGGCGGCGATCATGACCGCGATGTTTATATATTCGGCATGAGCGACGGCGCGCTCACACAGTTCTGAAAATTACGATTTAATTACGATTTAAGACCCCGGAAAACATCCCGCCATGAATAACGGGCTGCGCATCACCGACACGAACAGCGCAAACGACAGCAAAGGCCGCGCGCTCGGCTTTGAGGGCAACGATTTTTTGTATGTTGTCATCGGCATCGTCGCGGCCATCGGCATTTTTCTCCTTCTCTACGGCATGTTCCACGCGGGCCTCGCGACGGCGGGCGGCATCGCGATCCCGGTTTTCGTGATTCCAACCGCATGGGTCATGCTGTTTCGCCGGGGAAAACCAGACGGCTATGCCGAGGATTTTTTCGACCATCTCTTCAACCGCGAGGGTTTTGGTTTTTCGCCCGACAACCAGAACCCGCGCGGCGCCCGCCAAACGGAACCCGGCCATGCTCAATAGCTCCGCGCCCAACGGATACTTTGCCGGCGACCTGATCCTCTACGGCACGCTCGAAAAGGCGTCGCCAGCAAGGGTTTTATTTTGCAACCGCCCGACCTTCGCGGCGGCATCGCGCAACTTAACGCCTACGGACAAAATCCGCGCCCTTCTCTCATTATTCGGCGACGGCTTGCGGGCGCAATTCCAGTGGACGTGCAACTGCGACTACCGGCAGGAACTGACCCATACCACCGCGCCACCGAGACCCTTGCCGCGCACCCGCACATCCGCCGCGTGCACCGAACGCTTCGAGCGCTACTGGGAAAAGATGCACCGCCGAGAACTTCGCCGCGAGCAGTTGATATTGTTCATCTCCGCGCCGCTCGCCGGCTACGCGCCCCTCGCCGCGACGCGCGGCAGCCTTGCCGACGACTACGCAAAACTTCTCGCGCAACTGCGCACGCGCTTCGACGAGATTACAAACTCGCTGCGTGCGCTCTTCGGCGGCGACACGACCGTCTCGCCGATGGACGACCTCGCGCACTTTACTTACTTTTCAAAGTTTCTCAGCCCGGCGCTGGCGGACGGTTTTGATATAAACTTTTCCGAACGCTTTGCCCCCCAACAAACCATACAGGAAAATTGCTGGTGCAGCGACGGCGTGAACATCGGCACCGGGTTTTACATGGACGGACGCCACCACGCCCTCTTCACCTTCAAACGCTGGCCCTCGCGCACCTATCCGGGCATCATATTGCGGCTCACAACGCTGCCGTTTCTCGACTACCAAATCACCGTCAATCTCGACCCGCTTCCGACTAAAACCGAGGTGGACAAGGAAGAGAAGGCCATAGAGCGGCTTCGCGGCGAATACAAAGACTCCGAGCGTCATTCGCTGCTCGTCGCCATCGGCAAAAAAGAGCGCAAGGTCGAATCGCTTTCATCCGGTTTTATACATCCGTTCAACGTCACCTACATCCTTCGCGTCTGGGATGAAACCGAGCCCGGCCTGTCCGCCAAGTGCGCCGCCATCCGCAACGCCGTCACCAACCTCAACGGCGCGCAATACAACGAATGCGCCCTGCCCAGCACCGCCAAAAAGCTTTTCTTTGCCTCGTGGCCCGGCTGGACAAATTCACCTTACCGCCACCGCAGCCTCTACGCCGAGGATACGTATTTGGCCGACCTGCTGCCGTTTTCCGCGACGTTCACCGGACTGCTTGACGGAGCCGAGGCCATCTACGATGGCGCGCAGCAGGGCAACCTTGTCGGACTTCGCACGTTTATTGGCAATCCGCCGACGCCGCAGCACGCCGTGCTGCTCGGCGCATTCAGCGGCAAGTCCGTCCACATGTGCGACCTGTTGAGCAGACCGCCGCCTACTATCATTACACGGTCATCATCGAAGAGGGCCTGTCCTACGGAAAGTTTACCGAGGCAATGGGTGAGCGCCCAATCATACTCCACCCCGACGGCGACCTCACGATAAACTACCTCGACACGCGGAAACTTCCGCTCAACCAGCTTCAAATCGCCACCGCCGTCGCGCTTGTTTCCCGAATGATAGGCGAAGCCGCCGACGAGAGACGCAGCAAATCCGGCAGGCGATGCTCGGGCAGTATATCAACCAGCTCTATTCCGATGCGTTCGAGGATTGGTCGAAAAAGCACCGCAGCCTCCTGCCGGAAATCCAGCGCATGGCGTGCGCCGCGCACCGATGGAAGCGGACTAAAATGCCGCACGGCACGACCGACATGGAAGCCTACGCCGAACTGCGCGACCGCATCGCGGCCAACGACGACGAGGGGCGGGAGGCCATTGAGTTCATCGCCCAAATCCGGAGGCCGACATCACCGCGTTTTTGCAGGACGCGCAGACCGAGCGCGCGGTCATGGCGACGGCGCACGCGTATTACGAGCCTACCGACTACCCGCAGCACGCGAGCCTCGTCGAATTGATGCAATTCTCGCGCTTCCCGGAGCACAAGAAGGAAACCGTTGACCACCTCGCCACGCTCCTCGCGTCGTGGTGCGCGCACGGCCAATACGGAAAACTCTTCGACGGGGTGACGAATATTTCCCTCACCGGGCAAATCGCCCATTTTGAACTCGGCTACATCCCCGAGCAGGCGGTTGAACTCAAAACCGCAGCCGGACTTCTTATCAGCGGGTTTTCACGCCAGCATATAATATCGCTGCCGCGTCATCTGCGGAAACGCATCCTCTACGAGGAACTGGCGCGCTTCCTCGACGTGCCCGGCGGCGAGAAGGTGGTGGCGGAAGCCTACGCGCAGTTGAGAAAGTTCTCATGCTGGACGGCCTCCATCGTGCAGCAATACAGCCGCTTCAAGTCCTCGCGCATCCGCCCCGTCGTGATCGGCAACAGCAAGCAGTTTTTCCTCATGCGCCAGTTTGACCGCACGGACATCGAGGATATCGCGCATGACATCAATCTTCCCGAGTCCGTCTGCGCCGCCATTCAGAATTACCCTATGCCGGAGCAGCGGCCCGAGGGAAGAAATTTTCCAGCATATGCTTCTTCACACCGTCACCGACCCGCCGCTCTGCGGCACGGTGAAAACATTCAAGCACCCAAGAAACAGTCATGAAAACAACCATCGCCTTGTTATTATCCGCTTTCGCAGCGCTCCTTTCCGGCTGCGCCAGCCTCCGCCAGCCGGCCACCGACATTGTTCTCACCGGCGCGGGCGGGGCCATCGGTTATCACGCTTCCGGCAAGAGCATCAAGGGCGCGGCCATCGGCGCGGGGCCGGTTATCTTGTCTCGAAAATCGCCGGCAATGAAATCACCGCCGCCATCGCCGACGCCGAGAGGCACGGCTACGACCGCGCCATGAACCAGGCCGTGAAGCAGCAATACTGGATTATCCAAAACCAGCAGCGCGGCGAAGCCACGGACACGCAATCCGAACCGCGTTACGTGAATGTCCGCCTTCCCGAAACCGTCACACCGGACGGCGTCATATTAAAACCCGCAACCATCACCCTCCGCACCGAATAAATTATCATGAAAAAGAATACTCTCATGCTCCCCGTCCTCGCCGCCTGCATCGGCGGTGTTGTTTTCGCCTCCGGCATTCCCGTCGTCGATGTTGCGAACCTCGCCAACAACCAGATTTCGCACATCGCCACCATTGCCAAATGGGTCGATAGCATCGCGCAGCTCAAGGCGCAGATTACCCAGCTCAAAGAGCAGGCCGGCATTCAGGGAAAAATCCGCGACTGGACCGGCAATCCCGCCGACGCCGCGAAAATATTGTCCCTGGGCATTCTCGCCGAGGATGACCTTTTGCGCGACTACGGTCTGTCCCGCGACGACATTGCCCGCGTCGTGCAGAGTCTGGATACGCTCTCGCGCACGGACGGCAGCACCTACCGCTCCGTCTATGTTCCCGACCTCGACGGCGGCACGGTCCAATACGACCCGCTCACCTACCGCCGCCACGCCCTGCTCGACGCCCACGCCGACAACACGCGCACTGTCGCCGACCAGACCCGCGCGCGCGAACGCGAACTTTTGGAGGAAATCGCCCTCACGCTTTCCGAATTGCGCACCGGCGCGACCGACGCGCAGGTGCAAAAACTCACGGCAAAGTTGATCGTCCTCAACGGCCAGCTTTCCCAGATCGAGACCACGCGCCGCCGTCAGATGGACGAGGTGATTCTGCAAAAAATCGCCAACGACAACCGGCACGAAATGGAACAACACGCCGCCGCCGAGCTTGCCGCCAAGGACGATTTTTTGGCGAACCAGCGCGTGACCGCCTTCATGCGTTCCATCAATCCGCGCAGAAACGCCCGTTGATTTCTTCATGAATCTGGTGCTGCCCATTCTGGAAGACAAAATCACCGCGATGGTGACGGCGTTCCGTTTCGTCGTCTTCGCGATGCTTGTCGTGGGACTCATCGCGCGCATGAGCCGGCACCACTACAACAACAGCGAACTGGTGCGCCCGCTCGCGCGCGCCATCACCATCGTCGCCCTCGTCTCCTCGATGAACTGGTGGTTCCCGCTCATGGAAAACACCATGCTCGCGGCGGCCTCCTACATTGATCCTCAATTCAACGACAACCCCGTCCGCGCATCCGAGGAATTGCGCGCCGGCACCGCGCAGAATCCGGAAAAGAAGGAATGGTCATGGCGCAAGCTCAACGAATCCATTTACCACGCGATGACCGACGCCGTCTCATGGGTGTTTATCCAGATCGGCGCACTGATTTCCGCACCCATGATAATTTTGCAATATATACTGCGCTGGATTCTCTACATGCTCATGCCGTTTGCGCTTGCGTGCTTCATGATTCCCGGTGGCACACAGATTGGCGTCCGCTTCTTTCAACAAACCCTCGCCGTGCTCGCATGGCCGGTCGGCTTCGCAATAACAAACCTTGTCACCATCGCCATCTGGCAGGATTTTCGCGCGGCGGTGGGGGCGAATCCCGCGTCCGCCGAGATGGCCCTCTATTCCCCGTTCCTGACCAACATCGGCGGCATCCTCGCGGCGCTCACGCTGTTGATCGGGACAATTTCCACGCCGGTCATCTGCCAGAAAATCTTCGCGCAGGGTTACGCGCTCACCGGCGAAACCGGAAACCCCGGCGCGCTCGGCCAGAAGGCAACCGGCGAGCTTCAGCGCGCTGACTCGCTTCGCAAAATGCTGGCCGAAGGCTCCACCGGGGCGGGCGGGCGCGGCAGCGCCATGCCGCCCCCATTATCCGCACCGGCGACACCCGGATTATAAAAAACTGAAAACAAAATGAGCCCGTCAAATATACAAAATGAAAACGCGGAGACCGGCGACCCGCGCGGGACGGCGGTTGATAATGCGCGCGCGGCACCGCCACGGAAACCGGCACCGGCGCGGGCATTTTCACCGGCGCGTTTGTTCGCCGACCACGCCTTTGCCGCGCGCATGTGGGCGCTGGTCGCGTGCGGAGCGCTCGCGCTCGCCGTGCTGCAACCCTACCTCATCATCGGCGCGTATCGCACGCGCGAGCGCGTCGTGATTCTCGACGGCGCGGGGACGTTTTCGGTTTCGCCACTGTTGGGTTTCGAGGAGGCGAAGACGCTTCATGAAACCATATCACTATGGGCCGCGCTCGCGCTTTTGCAGCGCAACCCGAAGAACTTTGATTTTCCCGATTTGCTGCACCGGCTTTATCTCACCGAGGCGGCGACCAAGGCGCAGAACGAATTGCTCGCCGCAAGGGAGGAATTCGAGGTGAAGCAGATTCACCAAAAGCCGGAAATTTTTAAGCTGGATATCCTGCGCACCCGCGAGGACCAGATCATTATAAAAATCGAAGGCCAGCTTGTGCGCACCGGCGTCTTTGAACGCCAGGCTTTTGCCGAGTCCCCGCGCTTTTCGCTCACGCTCACGCTTGTCCGCAACCCGGACATGCTCGCCAACAAACGCTACCCGCTCGCCGTATGGAATTACGAATTTTTGCAAACCTGACCGCCATGTGCGTCACGCTCCTCGCATTGCTGGTTACGCCGGGATTTGCCGGCGACGCCAATCCTCGCACTCCCGTCGTCAAGCAACTGCCGCTCGATGAGCGCATCGTCTATGAGATTCCGATCTCCACCGACGCGCCGACGACGCTCATGTTTCCCTCCGCGCCGTCCGCACTGGAGGGCGCGAATATCACCAACAACCCCGACGCCCCCGCGCCCGTGCTGCTCTCGCACCTGCCGGGCCGGTATTATTTGAGCGTGCGCGCCCTCACACCCGACGCCCGCGCCACGCTCAACGTCATCCTGCAAAACAAAACGTATATAATCCGCCTCGCCGTCGCTCCGCAACCCTACGGCTCCGTCACTTTCTATGAAGACCGCATCGCCGGACGCAGCGCGGCTCTCGCCAAGCGTGCCACGCCTGAAACGCTTCTCGCATTGCTTGACCGTGCCAAATCCCACCGCCTCATCCGCGAGCAATACCCCGAGGCCGCCTGGCAGGTCGAGCACCGCGCGCCGAATGACAAAACCCAATACCGCGATTTTACCGCGACCGTGGAGGAGGTTTTTCGCTTCGATCCCGAGGATACGCTTGTCTTCAAGCTAAAACTCGAAAACACCGGCGGCACCGAGGTCGTCTATCAACCCCAGGGGCTTGCCGTGCGCATCGGCAACCGCCTCTATCCCGCGTCCATCGCCGACGCCTCCGGCCTGATTCCACCGCACGCCGAGACAACCGCCTACTTCGCCATCACCGGCACGCCCGATGGCGGACGCGCCAACCTCAGCGTGAAAAACTCCTTCAATGTCATCGTGCCTCGCGTCACCCGCGACGCGCATCTCATCGCGCCAAGATAAATCCGCCGTCGCCACGTCTTCCGCCGTGAAACGCATTATAAAATTCATAAAAACCCCGTTTGGCAGCATGACCGCATTGCTGGCGTGTGTTGCCATTGGCGCACTGCTCATCCACGGCGGCGGTAACAACGAACGCCCGATAACCACCGCCACCGCCTTGCCCGCCCCGATGGAGCGCCACACCATCACCCGCGACGGCCAGGAACTCAAAATCCCCGCACCGTCTCGACCGGCAGCACCGGCCCCCGAGCGCACCGAGTCGGGAGAAGAGGCGATTTCGCGTCCGCGCGCCGCCCGCCAGAACAGCGACACCGTGCCCGCCAGCACCAAGGTTCCGGCCATTTTGCCCATCAGTCTTCTCGACAAAAATACAAATGCCACCGCCGGCGCGGATACCTCCGCGCCCTCGCGAAGCTATGCCCCCTATGGACGTCTGATTCCCTGTGAAACCGTCATCACCTTGGAATCCTCCCGGCTCGACACGCCTGTCATCGGACTCGTCACCGAGGATGTCTGGCATGATGGACGCCTCATCATTCCCGCAGGCGCGGAAGTTCACGGACGCGCCGCGACCGACCGCGCCCGCGAGCGCATCGCCGCCTCCGGCCAGTGGATTGTCGTCTGGCGCGACCGCACCACCGACAACGGCATGGAACTCGCCCTCAACGGCATCGCCCTTGACCGCGAGCGCGACGACACAACTGGCGAGTTTGGCCTTCGCGACGGCTCCGCCGGGCTTGCCGGGCAGATCATCAAAACCGACGATTTTCAGGAAATAAAACTCTTCGCCTCGACCTTCCTCGCGGGCATGGCGAGCGGTTTGCAGGACAACGGCTCGCTTGCAGGGGCGGGAGGGGTGGGCATCGCCATCCCGCAGGCCACCGCGAAAAACGCCGCCCTTGCCGGCACCTCCGGCGTGCTCAACGCCTACGCCGCCCAAATCGCAAAACGCATTGAGGAAGACGGCTTTTATGTCCGCGTCCCGGCGGGCAAGCAGTTTTATATTTATGTCACCCAAACCCTCGACAAGGCGAAGGCCGCGCGCGGCAACGGCTCCGCGAGACTCTGGCAAAAAAATGACGCCGAAAATCCCACGGACGCACCGGCGCAGGAGCGGCGCTGATTATTTTTCCACCATGACCACCATGAAAAAACGACAACTCCCAAAACTCCTGCCGGCCCTCGCCATCGCCGCCGCGCTTCTCAGCGGTTGCTCGATGTTTCGCAAAAAACCTCCCGCCCCGCCTGTGCAACCTCAAGTCACCGTCGCCGTGCCGGTCTCCGGCACCGAACTTGACCTCGCGAACATCGAAAAAGTCCGCTTTGGCGACACGCTCAAGGCGTATCCGGTAAACCGCTACGTCGATCCGCGCGACCCGAACATGCTTCACGAGGCGCACCTTGTTTATCGCAAGGAAACCGCCGCCTCGTGGAATCTCTCGCCCCACGCGCCGACCACCGTCCCGCTCGGCCCTGCCATCGCCGTGTCCGACCCCGCCGAAAAGCCGTCCCCTTCCAACGCTGACATCGAGCAGCGCATGAACGCGCAAACCCGCCTCATGGCCGCGCTCACCGAGCAGAACGAAACCCTTGTCGCCGAGGTCGCCCGCCTCCATCGCGAGCTTGCCCGCACCCGCGAGGCACTCGGCAACGCCACGAAATCCAACCCACCCGCAACAGCACCATAAATGAATACAACAGAACCACCGCCCGATCTCCCGCCGGCAAATCCCGATGCCGCGACTCCGTCCGCCCCACCTCCCGCCCCGCCCGGCGACCAGCCCGCCGCGCCGCTCGCCATCGGCCCGCACCATCGAAAAAACTTCGAGCAGGCCGAGACCCACCTGCGCAAGACTTATGGCAAGTCGCCGCCCGCCGCTGACCTCATGCGCCTTTGGCTGGCCGGCGCGCCCCCCTGGGAAATCACCCGCGCCTTCGAGGAGTCCGTCCTGAATATTTCCGGCAGCGACCTCGTTCCCGACGACAACGGCCATTACAGCCAGACGCTTCTCGATTTATAAAACCCGGGCACCATCGTCCCGAAAAATATTCCATCTTGGGCGAATCCCGCCCGCACAAGGTCAACCGCCTCTGGCGACCAGCCGCCTTGCTTCACCAATGGCTGGGGGAAAAACATAAAACCATCATGTCACTCAAACAAGCCATCGCAGCGCGAAAAGCGAAGCAGGAAGAGACCGTCCGCACCAACCCGGAGGTTGACGCCAAGGTCACCAAGTTCATCGCAGACAATCCAAAACTCTACGATTATTACAACGAAATGACCAAGGAGCAGCTTATCCGAAAGCTCATGCTCGGCAAAATGCAGCGCAACGAATACACCCAGCAGCGCGACCAGGAAATCATCCAATGGGTCAATGAAAACCCCGAGGTCAAGGCCAAGGTCGAGGAACGCATCAAAAACGTCCCTGCCGAAAACCGCCAGCGCGCCTTCGTGCGCGTCGCCAAGGACGAGGCCATGCGCCAGACCATGCGGCAGGGACAAGGACAGCCGCCCCCCGCCCAAGGCATCGGAGTATGAAAGCAATTACAAATTACGAATGTCAAATTACGAATTGAAACCCGTGGCGCGCGAAGGCGCGGCTTGGGAGAAATTCGTCATTCGTAATTTGTAATTCGTAATTATCCATCCCCCGCCATGCCCTCCGGCTCCGCGTTTGCCGACGCCATCCTGTCGCTGTCGGCGGATTCCAACGATTCGACTTGCGTCGCGCTTTTTATGCAATTGTTGCGCGAGTCGCCCGGCTTGCGCCGCTGGCTCGCCACGGCATTCCTTGAGCCGCGCACGCGGTCGCGCCTCGCGCAATATCTTTCCCAAAAAGCCCGTCCGCCGCGTCATGCGACGCACGGGCGACATCTGCTCGCATGGCTCGCGTATTCCGGCCATGCGTTCGAAACCGACATCGCCAGACTTGCGCGCTCACGCGCACCGGCTTCCGCCGCGCCCTACGGCGGGCTCACGCGCGGGCAGGTCGCCGGACTCATCCGACGCTGCCAATCGGGCGGCGAGGGCGATGTTGCGCTCGCCTCGTTCCTGCTGGCCCGCGCATGGCGGCAGGCTCCCGCAGACGCGCCGCCGAACGCCTCGCTTTTGGTGATGAGCAGCTTATTTTTGCAGGCGGTCTTTGCCGGCGATGCCCCATCGGTGCCGCTCATTCGCCATCTCACCAAGGCCATGGAGTTTTTCCACGGGCACCCGCGCGGCTCCATCACCCGCGCGCACTACGGCCATGCCAGTTGGTGGAAACTTTCTGTGCTGCATTACATGCTCAACCATCCCAGGCCGCGCTACCACACACGGGATTTTATAAAACATCTGGATGCGCAAAAAATCACCGTCGATGCGAAAGACCTGCGCCGTTTCTGCAAAAAACACCGCATCGCCCGCGATACGCGCCCCGGCAGGCCGGCATCAATGAAACACATCGCCGCTTGGTAAAACGCGGCGCGGACCGGGCCATAGTCGGCCTTGAACCTGCTAGGATACGCGCATATGCCAAAACGCATTGAAAAAGATTCGTCTGGGTTTGCTCGGTGGAGCGAACAGATAACGCGCAGCGGCCCGCAGGCCGCGACACGCACAGCGGAGAGGGGAAAGAGGCGTGTGGGGATGGGGTTAAAGAAAGTCGGCGGACTGGCGGATGATGTTACGAAAAACGCGGAGGAGAACTATAAACCATACATGGTCCTCAATTGATCATTGGACAGTGTTTTTACGCCTTTGGCTTCAAGATATATGACTTTTATTTGTTCATTTGATAATACATTATCAAATATTTTTATATTGTCGAGATAGCCCTTGAATGCTCCCGACTTAGTGCCGGAACGCCCTATTTGAAGTGTCTGCTCGGCAGTCCCCATTCGTTGAGGAGTCTTGGAGACACCGATTGGCTTGGGTGGAATATTTTCCGTTCCTATATACCAGGTGGCTCCCTTGGCTTCGTGCCATGTGACCGCAAAGAATTGCCATGTATTGACTCTCGAAAAAGCTTGGGCGAAACAACTATAGGTCGAAAGAGTGTTTCCTGGGCCAATAACAAGTGACAAGCGATTGTTGGAATTCGCCTTAATAAGCCATCCGTCTGTTTTTCCACTGGAACCCGTGGAACATCTAAGAATAAACGCCCCGATATCAAGGGGCTCAATGGGTTTAATCCAACCTGTAACTGTAAGTGCGGAGTGCCCGGTGAGCCCTTCGTTTTTTGAAGTGACGGCAAACGCATTTGGTATAGTTCCCATCTCCGACTTGGTAAGATCGAGCGCACATCCTATCCCGAAAGGCCCTTCCCCTTCTTTTGTAACCCGCGCGTTCCCTCCCATTGTTGCATCAAATTTCTGCTGAAGCATGCCCTGATTTGGAATTTTTGTTCCGGAAATATCAAAAGTATATTCCACGAGCGGATCAGGAGACTGGGCATAACATATTAACGAAATGCCGTGAATTATTAATGTGGCTGCTATCTTATTGATTTTCATATTAAACGAATGAGATATGATGATTATGAGATCTAACACTATTCGGAAATGACTTCTATCAAATCAGGAGATTCTAAATCGCCCTCTCCCCAAACCGCGCACTTAAACCAGCCGTCTCGCAATAAGTTCAACGTGCCAAATCTGGACACCGATAAATTATGTCCGCCAATCAAAACGATCTTTCGGCTGTTGTTATCAGGTGCCGGCACAACTAGCTGAATCGCAAGGCCGCGCCCGTTCCATGTATGAGTGCCCCATCTGATACAATCCTCGGCGATCTCCACACCAAGCCGTTTTTC
Organism: Termitidicoccus mucosus; assembly: GCF_038725785.1. Lineage (GTDB taxonomy): Bacteria > Verrucomicrobiota > Verrucomicrobiia > Opitutales > Opitutaceae > Termitidicoccus > Termitidicoccus mucosus. The sequence continues at coordinate 4,364,343 of NZ_CP109796.1, read as the reverse complement.
AAGTTTCTTCCATATTCCATTGGCTGACGCATTCCCAACTAAAACCAAATTCATATTGCTCAAATCTTCGTCCCGTAATTCGTGGTCTTTTGCCACTCTGCATGGACCAAAACATACCTTGGACCATTCTTCTTTTATCTTATCTACGATCTCGTTGATCTGCCTGTTCTCATCGGAGAAACCGGCGGTGCCTTGCACAACAACGAATTGCTCGGTAAGCGCATCCTGCATGTTATTATGCCGCATACGGTGTAGTATCCCACCGCGATCGCCACGGCGCTGTTCAACGGCCCATTGCATCAGCTCATCCCACGCGCCAAGATGTTGGGCTTCGGTCTTAGGTCGTAACTGCAAGTCCACTGGAGCGTCGGCCTGTTTTGCACGTCTTTCGAACGAACGAGATGCATGCAAGTCTCCATGACCCAAGTCACCACCGTCATTTATTATAAAAACATCAGGCGATTTTGAATGCAAAAAGGAAGACACACCGCGTTTTTGCATATACCAATTTCGAAATTCTTTTCGCCTGAGAAATTGCGACATCACCTTCTCGGGCATTGTCTGATCCAATACAAATTCCGGATTCAAGAATGCCAGCCCCGCAAAACGCCCCGGCCAATCCGCAACCGCGTCCATCGCCATCGCGGCCCCACTGCAAGCCCCCATCAACACCACCCTCCGTTCATCATAGTTATAATCTCCTTTCAAGGATTCCAGCACCTCGCCCAGATGGGCGGTTTCGCATAAGTTGCCATCGGGTTGTTTGCGGTATCCAGGCCACAATAAGATCACGCCGTTTTTTTCCGCCAGCGCCGACATTCGATCAGCGAAATCGTAATCTCGAATATAAGGACTATCTATGAAAGGCTGGGCGGCGGACGTGGCCGTGGGAAATAAAACAAGCAATGGCAACTGCTTCCCAGTTTCCGAATAAGTTGATGGCACATAGATTCGGTAACTCTCCAGATTGCCATCAATGCCCGATACAAATCCCCGAAGGTGCAATCCTGGACGATGCTTGAAAGGCTCTTTGCCCGCCTCAATATCCAGCAAAGCCTGCTCTCCGTCCCATAATTCCTGTATAAAACGCCTCTGCCACCCCCTTCCGGTCAGTTTTTTGGGGATGTCTGAATCTCCAAATCTCTTGATGTAATCCTCTCGCGAAATCTGCAATCGTTTCTTGATGATATTCAGATGTGCATAATATTTTTTATGGCTCAGCACTTTGTCTATCTCCTTCACCACATTATCTAGCATCGCAAGCGGATTTCCGATCAAAAATCGCTCATGAAAGGCACCTCCTGAAAGATTAAGTATTACTTCATATAAACCATCCTGCACTCCACCCTGTAGCCACTTCACGCTTTGCTTCTCAATTGCTCCAACTTCCAGGCCACCAAGGGACTGTATCCGGCCTTCCATATCAACCAGAGGAGCGCCGCGGGGGACTATCTGAATGGGTTCTTTGCTTGAAAAGAAAAGGTTCTTTCTCAACAAATACTTCTGGTAAGATAGTTGATCCATCAATGCCGTAGCCAACGCCTCGGACTCTCCTAATGAAAGGTGGATGCGCAGCCCCCAGACAGTGTCCTTTTTTGGCACTTTTACCAGAACAAAATTATCACCCTTGTTCAGGTCAACCTGCAATGCCTCCCCGTAGATGCTCATCTTCCTGTCCGTATCAATATGCAATACATCCTCACCATTTATAATCACTCGCAATGCGCCGGCACTGCCTAATAACATCCAGGCCGTGCGGGGCGTTTCGCATCGGATTATGAATGCCGCATAGGCAACCCTCCTGAGTTTCCTCTCATTGTCATACTCAAAAGTATATTTATATAAATAATCAAAATCGAGAAATTCCGAGTGCCCTTGATAAACCATCTTCCTAGCTCGATCTTCCGGCATTTTTAGCAGGTCTTGCAGAAATGCCTGGCCTGTGCGGACGGTTTCCGACGATCCTATACTTTTCAAGAAATCCACCCCATTGTAATCGCCATCCCCACCTAGATTAAATGCGCCAACTACAAGGCACTCCTTCACATCAACCCCTTCGTCCGCTGGCACCATGACTGGGAGATTCAGTGTGTTTCCATGCCCGGAATTGAAAAAACAAATTGAGCAGACCCAAACAAAAAATACATATTTTCCGTTCATAAGCTATTTGGTCACTATGGATATAATCTTCCCATTCAATGATTCCCATTGTAATGTATCCCATTTCCCAGAATCGCATTTTTTCATCGATACACGATTTCCGTTCCGAGAATACACATATTTTACCCTATTGACACGGGATATGCTGAAAGGTTTCTTATAAAAAGAGTTTCCCCGGCCAAATCCATCGTTCTTCCTCCATTGCACCTCAATGCTTGGACGCCCCCGGCATCTGGCTGAAATAAGAAGCCCATTTTCGTCGTAACGAAATTCCCCGATGGCAATTCCGATATTCTCGTCCACCACCTCAATCAAACGGCCTTCTTCATCCTCAACAAAGCGGTAGTGGCGCTCCGCAGTCCGCAACGAAGCGGGATTGCCTGACAGATTCCATTCCACACTCAAAAGCGACTTCCTCATACCGATAAATTCGCAAATATGATTGCCATTGGCGCGGCACGCCACCTCTTGCGAGGATGGGGGTGTGATTGCGGTCAAACAGCCCTGTGCATACGTCAGAATCCAGCCTTGCTTGGCAATTTCCATCTGGTCTTCTATATTGCCTCTGAGTTGATAACCTTCCGCGAGTCTGTTTTCGGATGCAACAAGCGTTCCTCCGCCCGGATGTTCCCATACCACCTCCCCTTCATCTCGCCGGCACACGCTTGTCTCCAACGGACGCAAGTGCAGCCGACTCCTGCATCGTCCGTAGTCCAACACCTCCAGCCTGTGATCAAGCGCCACCTCAAACGAAATGTCTTCGCCCAAGCCAAGCTCAAGCAGACGAAACCGGAAAACCAAGTCACCGTCCTGATCCATATCGGAAAGGCTCAGGTTTGACCTTGCCTGAAAAGGATTCCCCCATGCCGGGATTATACAGGCAAAGCTTGCCAATACTACCTTGAACAAGGTCCTCATAAATTCAAAAGCCCCCCGATTATCTTGATGTCATCCATGCTTACTATGCCCCCGCATGACGCTGTTTCATGATACACAATGCCATCCCTGCGTATCCGCCAAGGTGCGTCCCGGTCAGTGGAATCAAAACGGGGCAGCCACACCGTCATTGCGGCCCTTTGCGGAGCCTCATAATACACCCCCCGTGGATGCACGATAAGCCATCTTTTCACCCCGGGGATCGCAAGGTGCGGAAGCCATTCAACCGCGTCGCCAAACACAGCGACATCGTAATTGGCAGCGGGTAGGCTGCGGGGCACAGGTTTCCTCGGATCCAAAATAAGAAACTCAGCGTATCTATCATTCGAAAGCAGCAGGGCTCTTAATTTTTGGCCGTGGAGCACTCCCAATTCAGCCCGGTCGGGAAAGACTAGCAACTGCCTGTTTTCAACGCCAGTTGTTCCTTTCGGCAGCCATCGCAATGCGACCATGCCGTCCCGTTCCAGGCGCGCCTCCACGGTATTTGTTCCGGCAGTGAACCCCCACCATACTACCATGCCGAGAAGCATCACAAATGAGCAGATACCCGCTCCCAAAAACACAGACCTCAAACGCATTGATCTCCAATAAGTAAAAAAATAGATTATCAGCATGCATAGATCCATCAGGCTAATTATCCTGATCGCCGCATACACATGCACCGAGCTTGTCAAACCACACACGGCGATTCCCAATAACGACACAGCGGCGCAAGTCGCCATCGGCGAAATGAATTTTGATGCCTTTTGCGTCTCCGTTCCGCCATATCCGGCCAAAACCGGGAACAACACAAGGCTGAAAAAAAACAAACCCAACAGCCAAGTGGCAATTCCATATTCGACTGCGATTTCCAAATAACTGTTAAGCACGCCTGTATAAGAATAGGATCCGTTAAAAGGTTGGAACCACTGGCTGTAAAAATTGCCGCTTTCGCCGTGGCCAATGCCAAAAGGGTTGCAAGAGATGATTTTACTGGCAGCAGACCAAATCTCAATGCGATTGATAACCGACGCATCATTCGAGAACATGATCTCGAAACGTTTATATGCCGACGTCATATAGACAACAACGGCGAGACAGCTTAGACAGCCCAAGCACAACCAAAATATATGACGCCAATACCCAAGACGCGATCGCCTAATCAATATTAGCGAAACGCCCATCATGACGAACCACGCAAGCATCACCCCTCGTGTGCCTGTGAGGCCTATTCCTAACATCGATAAGGCCGATATTACTCCTGTGCAAATATATACATATCTATTTCGCCACAGCAATAAAGGCAATAAAATCCAAATGAATACTGCAACTAAAACCGCACCACATTCGATAGGGGATTCAAAAAAAGCCCGCCAGCGTCCTTGCAAAAACCATAAACTATCGAATAACACCAGAAAGTTTAATTAACATCGAAATTATTCACTACAGTTTATTTTCATTTATATTTTTAGCATTAGTAGCATCAATGAACTTCATGACTTCAGTCCGTGAAACCATATCCAACAACGAATATTTACGCGTAATCAAAACCACAAGGCTGCTCATGAAAACTATCAATATTGATAAAGATACAAAGATTGGATATAATTTTTCCTTAAACGGCGTCATGACATCAAGCATCCTCCCCACTCCGCCAACTAAAAATAATATCGTGGGAACACTCCTAATACAAAAATTCATTTTAGAAAGACCTTCCTTGCCTTGATTCTGAAAGCGCAACCCGAAAACAAGTCCCCAAAAACTCCCATTAAATCTGTACATGCATATGCATAATAATAAAACTAAAAGTAAATGCATTAGATAAAAACATCCAAATCCCAAAAATGTATACGTTTTTAAATCATCTCCCAACCACACTAGTAGGGATCTCTTAAGTATGGCGACATACATCCCCACCGTAATGAGATTTAGGATAAAAGCAATAAATCGTTCACTTATCTTTGCAGATCTCTTAAACATATAGATATTTTTGTATCTCAGAAGGTAGTGTCAAGCCAATTAACGATGTCATCCATAGCTTGGTCAAGGTCATCAGCAAGATCATGCAGGAAACCTGGTCCCTTACTAATCGCCAATTCTGCAGCTCCTGAAATAAATTGCGCGGTACCTAATATTTTATCTAAGGCCTCCCATCCAGTACTGCCATTACTGCTAAACATAGTGTTCAGGCCACCAAAAAATTCATCAACCCCCATGTTATCTAATGTGCCAAGGCCTTCCGCTATGCCATCGAGCGCCCACGCCATTGCATAACCGACATCAGCATAAGCATGCCCAAGCGGATTAAGCAAATCTGTTGTAAAATCCAAACACGCATCTTCAAAAATATCCCATAGCGTATTCCCAATATCACTGAAGATATCGGAAATTGAATCATAGGCAGCACTGCTCAAATCTGCTATTGTGCTCCATATATCATCTGCCGCATATTGGAGCACCTCTCCATATTCACTAGATGAATAATAGGAATTATCAGAATAGGGGTTATAGTAAGGATCGTCAGGATCAGGATCCGTCAGCCAATTCCACCACCCATCATTAAACCAACCGCCGTCGTCGCCACCGTCCCCATAACCATCCCCATTGCCATAGCCATCTCCGTAGCCGTCACCCTCGCCATCCCCATAACCGCTATCCCCCCCCTCCTCACCATAACCGTCTCCGTTACCATATTCATCCCCGTCACCCTCGCCATCGCCGTCGTCGTCATCATCATCGATATCAATGATTGGGAATTCTATTTCACCGTCATCATCCCCATATCCATCATCACCATCAAGCCATTCCCATGCATGGAGATGACAAGGCATCGTAAGTAACAATGCTAGTATCAGATATTTAAATCTGAAAAATACATTAATTATGGGGTTATATGTATTCATGGGTGACAAAATTGAACTCACAGTCCGTTCCTAAAACGAACCGGAACCTTTATCTTAATTGGCGCATACTGCCCATCTTTCATCGCGGGCGTCAGCTTCCACGACTCCACTGCTTTGATTACGGAAGCACTCAATTCTGGATGTGAACTCTTGACCACTTGTATTCCCTGTGGGGTTCCATCTTGCGCGACCACAAATTCCACCACCACATTGCCCTTCACATTCAATGCCGCGAGACTGCTCGGGAACTTGGGGTTGGTCATCTCAATAATTTTTGGTGGCGTGACATTTGGCGGCATGGACTTCCCTCCATCGAAGGCCTCAACCCAATCTTTAAATTCAGCACCAATAGCTGTTTTGAACGCTTCAACAGTATCCGTGCCCCTTTGAATCAATTGCAGCGCATATCGACTGCGCCAATCTTGATCGACTTTTCCCATCTCAAGCCATTGTAGCGCCTGATCAAAATCGGGATTCTTCCCCACCGCATAACTCAAAGCCATCAAGAATGCCCCGTCGGATTTCCCTCCATCAAAAGACTTTTCCGCATATTCACGAATTGCACTCAACGCTGAGGACGACGGACTCCCGCCAAAAATCATTTTTGCCAGCGCATGGGCGGCCTTGCTGTTCCCGGCGTCTGCCGCTTCCGCAAGCAGCTCTGCGGCTTCCTGCCCTTGCGTGGCACTCATAGATTTGTTCTTCATCATCAACAAACCCAGTTCCGCCTTGGCTCGGACCGAGCCGTTCTCAACGGCAAATCGTAGCCATTTCTCAGCCATGCCCATATCTTGCCCAACCGCCACCGTCCCATCTCTATACATGCGGCCTATCGTGTATTGTGCATCAGCATTCCCATTTTTGGCCGCCTCCATCAGCAGATTCAAACCAGCCTGTTCCGAACCCACGGTCCCTGCTAATAAGGAGCCTTTCAAAAACATCGCTTCTGCATTACCGGCCTCAATTGCCAGATCTAAATAAAAATCCGCCTTGGCCGTATCCGTCCTTGTCAACCGTCCTTCGATATAGGTCCGCGCCAAGGCCACATACGCATCAACAAACCCCAAGTCGGCGGCCTTCTGAAAATATCCCACCGCGCTCTTGGGCAAAATTCCCTCCACCCGTTGTGCCAGGGCCATGCAACCCATACGATACCAAGCCTCCGCGCTGCCAAGCTCTGCTGCTTTTTTGTAAAGTTCAAACGCCCGGGCGTAATCAACGGCCTCACCATTGGTCCCGAGTTCCAAGGCACGGGCCTTTCCCAAAAGGCGCTCCCCTTCCGCCTTTTCTTCTGCCGACTGCTTCCCTGGGGTTCGCTTTGCATTTGCCGAGGCCCCCATTGGTGTGCTTGTGGATTTTAACAGATTGCCAGTCCACAGCGGTATTGAACCGCCCGAGCCGGAATTTACAGAATAAGCCAACACACCTGCGCAAAAAATTAACGCGGACCCCATCAAGATGCGCTTATGGCCAAGGCACTCAACAATTTGGCGAGGGGATATTTGGGGCCGCATTAAATAAGAAGTTTGCATAAACGGATGGACGATGCAAGCGAAAATAAAAAAATTACGAAAATTATTGATATCAACACTTGCCGATTGAACTGCTGGCGGCTCAGGCCGGTGGCGATAACCAGCGCAAAGGTCATTCATAAGATGACAGGAGCATGATCTGGTGCCGGGAAGCGGAAAGGTCTCACCCGTCGAAGGCGAGGCTGTTTACCATTGCTTGGCCCGGACGGTGAACGGCGAGCGGTTGCTGGACGACCCCGTGCAGGAAATCCTCCGCCGTCAACTCTGGCAGGCCGCTGACTACTGCGGCCTGCAAATCCTCACCTACGCCATCCTCTCCAACCACTTCCACGTGCTTGTCCGCGTACCGCCCGACTCGCAAATCTCCGACGCCGAATTGCTCCGCCGCTATCGCGTGATGTATCCGAAACCCATCCTCTATCAAGCGGCTAGGTTTGACGTGATCGAGGCCCAACTCAAAACCGGAGGCCCCGAGGCCGATACGTGGCGCAAACGCCAGCACGCGCTCATGGGCGACATCTCGCAGTTCATGAAGCTGGTAAAACAACGTTTCTCCGTCTGGTTCACCGCCGTTATGGCACGCTCTGGTCGGAACGCTTCAAGTCCGTCCTGCTCGAACCCAAAGGCCGCGTGCTCGAAACGATGGCCGCCTACATCGACCTGAATTGCGTGCGCACCGGCCTCGCCGCCGACCCGAAAGACTACCGTTTCTGCGGCTACGCCGAGGCGGTCGCCGACAACAAGCCCGCCCGCGCCGGACTCACGCACATCATCGGCGAGGGCAAACACTGGCCCGCCGTCCAAGCCGCCTATCGCGAGTCGCTTTTTGGCAAAGGCTCCGCACCCAATGAGCACGCCGCCGCCATTCCCTCCGGAGCAATTCGAGCAGGCCCTCAAGAGCAAAACCCGCCTGTCGCTGGCAACCGTATTGAGATGCCGGATACGCTATTTCACCGACGGGGCGGTGCTTGGCGGCAAAGCCTTCGTCGCGCAACACCTCGCGCACTACCGCTGCAAACTCCACCGCCGCGCGCACAGCGCGCCGCGCCCGCTGCCCGCGCTCACCGACTGGGGCGGTGAACTGACCGCCCTGCGCGGCCTGCGCAAACAAGCCTTTGGCCCGTGACACGGCCCCTGCCTTTCTTCCTATCCGGCATCAAGCAGCTTCGCTGTGATTTTGTCCTGCAAGAACCGCTCGACGGCCCCGCGCATGGGGCGCGCGCCGAGCGTCCTGTGAAAACCAGCCCGCAAAATCGTCTCCACGTCATCGGGAGTAACCGTGATCTCATGCCACAGCTTTTGCAGCCGCGCCAATTCGCCCGCGATCATGGCTTCGCAAATCTCCCGCTGCACCGCATAAGGCAACCGTGCAAACACCACCTTTTCCGTCATGCGCCCCACCAGTTCGGGACGCAGTGTTTGATTCACCCGCGCCAATACCGTGCGCTCGATGCTCGCGAATGGCGCGGACTGCATCCGCATGGCCTCCGCCGCGCCGATGTTCGACGTGCACACGATATAAAAACCGGAAAGGTTCTTCCGCTCGCCACTCGCCAGCGTGATGCTCGCGTCATCCAATATCTGCAAAAACAAATCCAATACCAGCGGATGCGCCTTTTCGATTTCATCAAACAAAAGCGTCCCGCCACCGCCGCCCTGCGCGGCATCCGCCTTTGCCAGCGCGCGCCCGAGCAAGCCAATATCGCCGACCTTCTCGCCAATTAGTTTTTCAATCGAAGATTGGGTTTGGTATTCCGACATGTCAAAGCGCAACGGCTTCGCACCGCCGAACAAATACCCCGTGAACGCATTCGTTAGCTCCGTCTTGCCCGTCCCAGTCGGGCCGACAAAAAGAAACGAGCCTTTTGGCCGTCCCGGATGGGAGAGGCCGAGTTCGCCGCGCCGCAGCACCGATTCCACGCACCCGATGACATGCGCCTGCCCCTTGATGTACCCGCGCAGATGCGCGCCGAGGTCGCGAAGTTGTTCGCGACGCTGGCGAAACGAGTCGTCGCCAATGTTTTTACTGGGTCGAAATTCCGTCATGAAAAAATGAGATTAACGGAACCACCCGCACACGCGCCCATCCGCGTCGCGCGGCGGCAGCACCATGCGCCTGAACCCGGCCTCGCAATGCTGCACGACCGCCTGAAACTTCCGCAGCCGCCGGAACTCATGCGGCTCTATATAATACTTTTCCTCCTCGGAATACGACATCGTCCGCTTGCCGGCGGAATACCCATGGGTGCGTTTCCTATACTTTTTCTTCCCCAGCGTATCCGCCGCGATTTTCGCGGATTCCTCGTCGGCGGCCTTGAACATGATGCGGTTCGCCATGTTCGCGATAAAAACCTTCGCCTTTTGCTCGTCGCCAATCGGCGGGATGAGCGACGTGTAACTTTGCGTCGCCGCGACGACCGTCGCCCTGGCCTCGCGCATCACGTCCACGACGTTGTAATCACTCGTGCCGTCATGGTTCGCCGTCACGATCTTTTGCGCCTCGTCGGCCCACAATATCAGCAAATTGTCATTCGCCCACTCCTTCGAGGTCCGGTCGAAGCGCAGCAGCACATGCGAATAGAACACGAGCTTGAGCAGCGTGTGAATATATCGCCGCTCCGTCTTGAAGCGTTGCGGGATGGAAACGCAAATCACCTTGCCCCGGTCGATCTCCGCAAACGAAAGCGACGATTTCTCGGGACAAAACACCTTCGCGATGTCGGGATGCGTAAAATGCTTCAACCGATTGGCGAGCGTGCCGCGCACGCCGCCCAGTTGCTCCTTTGGCTGACTGGCGATCTGCGTCTCGTAATGCTCCATCAATTCGCGCGATTCCGTCGTGTTTTTTTCATCCAGCATCCCGATGACTTCCTTCGTCCATGCGTCCGATGAGAGCATTTCATAGGCGTCGTTGAGCGTGACGGGCAACCCGGCGCAGGCCAGCGCCTGAAACGCAAAGTCCATCTGAATCTCCGCCTGCGTCTTGAAAAACGCCTGGTCGCTGTCCTGCCCGAGCGAGGCGGCGACATCGCAGACATCCTTCGCCTTCGCTGAAAAAGGCAGGCGCGGGTCCTCAAGGTAATTAAACGTGTGCGGCGGTTCCCAATCCGCAGGCGCGCCGTCCGGGCGCACTTGCAGCAAAATCAAATCCTGTTCGCGCCCGAGGTGCCTGAACATCTCTGAAAGCGTCTCCCAATAAAGCCCCTTGTCGTCGATGCAGATGCCGCCCCAGCGCGGGCAATTTTTCGAGACCTGCCAGAGCATGGCATTGATGGCCGAGAGCGTTTTTCCCGAACCCGTTTCGCCTGTCACCAGCCAGCCCCGGCAAAAGTCATTCAACGACCACGAAAACCCGCCCAGTGTCAGAACCGGCTTCGCGCGCGAATGCCCACGCGCCGCCATCACGCCGCACGCCACCTGCCAGACGGCAAACACGCCGAACACCGCCGACATCGCCAGCACCGCACCCGGCGACATGCCGACCCGACGTGCGAAAAACGCGCAACCGAGACTCACGATGGCAAGAAAGAGATGAAACAACATGGTCATCAATACACCGCCGCGCGCATTCATTGCGCGCAGCCCCGCCACCATGCCTGAAAACGCCTCCGCTTGTCTTGGACATTCCGACCATTTTTGAGGACAAAAAGACCAAAATCACCCCACCTTTACTTCAATCTTCACAATCACAGGGCCGTCCCCGGTGGCGGCGCGGAACTTTTCCGCGACCTCATCGAGTTTGCGCAACCGCGCCGCCTCGATGGCATCGACAAGGCCGGCAAGTCCGCGCCCGTGCAGGATGACTTCATGGCGCAAAAAAACCAAACGCAGGCGTTCGCACCGCCCGGCGTTGCCATCGGCGGAAGAGACATCCGGGTCATGGCTTGCGCCGTGGAAACAAGCCCATGGCAGCAGCCAGCATTGCCCGTTCGTTTTGGTGATTCGCAGGCACGAGGGCGCGTTGGACGGCGCAGCGACCGCGCCGGTTTCACCGGCCCGCGCCGGGGCGGTGGCATCCGCGATGCCGCCGCCATCGGCTTGTGCGTTTCTCGCCGCGCGGCGGCGTTCGATTTCTTCCCGGAGTCTGCTCATAGTCGTATGCCTCTATTTATGGATTGGTCCTGTTGCGGTTGTTGTTGCGGAGGCGGCACCCACTGGCGGACGGACTCGCGCAGGCGTTCATGCGCTTGCAACGACAACTGGTGCTGAAACGCCTCCAAAAGCAACTCTTCGCGGACGGCCTCGACCGTCGCTTCGTCGGGTTTGACGGACAGCGCCAGTTCGCGGTCGGACTCGCGCTCGACGTTCAGCTTCAGCGCTTCCTTGTCGCTGGTGAACACGACGACCTTTTGCCGCGCCCGCGAGATGCCCACATACCACTGGTTGCGGTTCATCGGCGCTTGTTCGCCGTCATGGGCGACGAGCACGGTGTCAACCGTCTTGCCTTGCGAGGCGTAAGAGGTGACCGCGTAGCCGCGCACAAGCATCCGCTGCGACGCAGCGAGCGTTTTGGTGACGCCCGCATCATCACGCACCCGGATGCGCCCGTCCTTCATCACGCGCCGCACCGTGACCAGTTCGCCGTTGCGAATCGCCGCCCCCTCGGCGGATTTTCCGTTGAACTTCATCTGCAAGCGGTCGCCGCGCGCCAGTTCCAATTCATTCGTCCTGGTGACGACAAAGCGGTCCGCGCATTTGTAGCTCACGGTCGTGGCGCGCCCGTCCTTGCGCAGCGTCACGCCGTGCTCACCGGCACCGGCGACCTCGCACCAATCGCCCCGCTTGAAACGTCCGTAGCCGCGAACAAAGAAGACACCCGCATCCAGCGTGTAGAAGCGCGCATCACGCTTTTGCGCCTCACTCAAGTCCGCCGCCTGCCAAGACGCCACCGGCCTGCCCGCGTCCAGCCTGCCGGTCTCGCGCAGACGCGTACGGATGGCGTCATTGGCCGCGTGCACATCGTCCCAAGTCTGCGCGACGGCGAGCACTTTTTCCTTGCGACCCAGCGCCTCGCAATATTCGCGCGCCAGTTCCGTCATGCGCTCGCCGGCATCCAATTCACGAATGCATCCCATCGCATCCAGCTTGTCGAATGAAACCGCCAGCCGGCCCTCCGCCGCCGCTTTCATCGCCGAGCGGTATTTTCGCACAAACGCCTTTTCTTCCCGCGATGCCACCGCCTCCGGGTCTTGGCGGCGAATCGCGCCCAGACGCACCGTCTGCAAACGCGTGTGCTCCTCGATGGAGCGCAGCGCGTCCGAGGCCGCGACCGCGCCCTGCTGCCGCGTGTCGCCCGACAAGATCAGCCTCCCGCCGCAGGCCCGCACCCGCTCGATCAGCGCGCGCATGTCGCGTCCGCCGATCTGCCCGGCCTCATCGACAATCACGACCGCGCCTCGCGGCAGCCGCCCTCCCGCCTCTCCCGCCAGCAGCTTCGCCAAAGTGTCCGCCGAGGCCATGCCGTCGCGACGCAAGTCCGCCGCCTGCTGGTGTTGCGGCGCGAGCACGACCACCGGATGCCCCGCCGCTTCCAATCCTCGCACGACATCCCTCAGCGCGAAAGATTTCCCCGTGCCCGCCGCTCCCTGAAACACCGTGATAAAATCGCGGCTGCGCAAAATGCGCGACACCGCCGTGCGCTGCTCCGCCGACAGCGACGGTGACGGTTGATGCGCCGGATTGAACGCGTCGCGACTCCGCACCCCGTCCTGCGCGGCGAGCACGATGGCCAGTTCGCAGGACAGCGCCTCGCGGTTGGTCAATTTTCGCGACTTCGCATCGAGGATGTAATCGCGCTTCGCCATCTCGTTTTCCAAGTCCTCCAGGGAAAAATTCTGGCCGCGTCCGCGGGCCAGCGCCGCCGACATCAGCTCGTAGTCGCCGACCACCGAGCGGCGCTCAAACAGGTGCGCATCCGCCCACGCGACAAACCCGGGCAGCCCGCATTTTTCTACCACCGACGGCGGCGGCGGCGGCAGGCGCGCCGGCTCCAGTTTTGCCAGCGCCTCATGTTCGGAGGCGGGCATTTCCGAGGCCCAGCGCGGATGCAGTTTTTCCGCGCACAGGCTTCTTATTTTGCGCCGCCGCTTGTCCTGCGCGACCTGCGCGCGCAGCGCCTTTTCGTTGCCAAGCAATCCCTCCTCCGCGATGCGTTTTTTCGTCTCCGCATCAATCTGGTGATGGCGTTTGGAAAAGCGGGCAACCACGCTCTCCGGCACCCCCTGAATCTCAAATCCGGTCGGCGTGTTGACGATCTCGTAACCAAGATTGCGGAGCCCCTTCGCCAACTCATGGTAGTAAAGATTCTCGGCGAACTTTTGGGCGCGATACATGCCCGTCGCGTGCAGCGCCTTCCACTTTTCCTCCGTCCAGTCGTAGGTCGCGTTGAACACCACGCAGTGCGTGTGCAAATGCGGATCGAGTTCGCGACTGGTGTCGTGCCGGAACAACGCGGCGGCGATGCCGCCGGTCACGCGCTCGCCATTTTCGCCGTCCTTGCGCACCCGCGTTTCGGCGAATTTTTCCAGTTCATCGACCATCACACGGACAGCCTTGTCGTGCAGTTCGACAATCCGGGCATCCTGCCAGAGCGCGACCACCGAGACCGACTTCGGTGGCGATACGGTGAAGTCATAAAAGACGCGCCGGTTCGACACCGTGTGTTCGCCTTCCCGACGCGTCGTGTTGCGCCGCATGGTCAGGCATTGTCCGGTTTCCGGATGCTGACCCTCGCACATCGCCAAAAAACTTTTTTCGTCCACGATGCCGTCGAGCCCGAGCATGGACGCGGCGACCCCGCGCCACTCGCCGCGCACCACATGGCCGTCCATGTAGTAGTCGCCCGTCGCCAAGTGCTCGCGAAAATACCCCTCCACATTGGCGAGATTTAATTGCGGCTTGGCCGTCAGCATGGCAGCTCCTCCCTCGCGACGCGCGCGCGAAAAATGCGGACAGGCCGCGCCCACCCGGAACGCACCTGCGTTCTTTGTGAGCACCACGCCTCTCCCCTTGCCTCAGTCGGCAATGATTTTTTCGGGCCTTGCATGACCGCAGCCTACCGGAGGCGCACGAAAAGAAATAGGGGCGGTATCCACATTCCAAATACCCGGATTTTCGGCGACGTGCGCGCGGCGCACGGGCGCGACCGCATGACGCCTGTCCGCACCGCCCGACCTTCACGAAATCGCGCCGCGCCCCTGCGTGCCTTGTGACGCGGCGCGACCTCGTGAGGGGCGGGGACGCACCGGCGCACGGACGGGGAGCCAGAACGTCGGCGGTCGGCGGCGGGACGCTGGTGTTCGCGCGCCGCCGGTGAAGCGGTGCCCTCTTTTTTTGCGCGCCTCCGCCCGCCGCCGTCCATGCTCCCCTGGCGCGGGAAAACACTCCGCATTTTGCTTCGCCGGAAATGCGGACAATGGCCGCGCGGCACGCCACCGGGCACTGAATAGATCTGCCCTGCCTGCTGTCCGCTCAGTGTGCCACACCCGTCAATGTCGTCACGGCTCGACCAGGCTCGCCGTGCTCCACACCGGACGCCTCCGCACCTGCTCCGGCGTCCTTTGACTGGGTGTGCCTTGGGAGCGGCGGAATCAGGCAGTGACCGGGATGACCCGGCAACGACGCCGGGAACGGACTGCGCCTGATTTCATTTCCGAACATGAATCAAAAGGCTCGAATCAAACGCGACCTCGCCAGAACCGAAAGCACCCTGGCCATCGAAAGACTCCGCAAAAGTTACCTCAAGGTTGGCGACACCGTTTACGTCTTCCTCCGCCACACCAGCAGGAGCGGCACGTGCCGATGGATTGACCTTTACACCGTGCGCGAAAACAAGCCGCTGCGCATCACCTGGAGCGCGGCCAAGGCGCTGGCCACCCGATACGATTCGCGACGCGAGGCCATCCGCGTGGAGGGTTGTGGCTTCGATTGCGGCCACTCGCTGGTGCATGACCTCGCATGGCGGCTTTTCGGCAACAGCGACGCCCTTGACCACTGCTGGCTTTGACCGGCATCCGGCGGTGTCCCGCACGGCGCGACGGCGTCCGCCTTCGTCGCGTTTTTATCCGGGCAACCGCGCGCGGGCAATCACGCCGGACGGATGCGAGCCCGTATTTTATATCTGAATACAATCACGAAAGACCGCACCGCGCACCCGCGCGCTCCACCGGCACCCCGCACTGGAACTGCCTGCCGCTGCGTGTTCCGCCATTGTGCCACACCCATCAATGTAGTCGCGGCTCGACCAGGCTCGCCGCGCTCCACACCGGACGCCTGCGCACCTGCTCCGGCGTCCTTTGACTGGGTGTGCCTTCGGAACGGCGTGAATCGGGCAGAGCCGAGACAACTCCGGCACGAGGCCGGGGAACGGACTTCCGCGCGATTCCGCTAAAAAACATGCGTATCTTCGAGGCAAAACTGACCTACTCGCTGGTCTCCCCCGGCGAGGCAATCGCCCTCAACACGCCGGCACTTGTCGTCGCCTACCTCAACTCCGCCTTTGAGCAGAGCCCGCTGCAAGAGGCGTTCTACTGTGTTTATCTTGATCGAAAAAACCATCCATTGGGACGGCACCTCATCTCGCTTGGAACGGCAACCTCCACTCTGACCTCGCCCCGGGAAGTGTTCCGTGGAGCCATCCTCTCGGGGGCGACCGGCGTGTGCCTCAGTCACAATCACCCTAGCGGGGACCCGGCCCCCTCGACTGCGGACATTCGCGTCACCCTTGACCTGAAGGAAGCCGCAAGGATTCTCGATATCGACCTCGTGGACCACGTGATCGTCGGTGATGTCAATGCCGATCCCCTCAAGGTCGGATACTTTTCCTTCCACCAACAGGGACTGCTCTAAAAGCCATTCCAAGGAAGCCTCCATTGCTGGCGTTCCGGCCCCGGCACTCATCCTTCGGGATGGCGTCAATCGCGGTTGCGACCTCACGATGGCGAAATCACTGGCGAACGCCGCGCGGCAATGATGCGACTCCCGCCAGCCCCCGGCGCATCCGCGCGCTCCATCGGCACCCCGCTTAAAACCCTTGCCTGCTGCGTGTTCCGAATTGTGTCACACCCGTCAATGTATTGCTCGCCCTCGCAAGCTCGGGCTGCGCTCCACACCGGACGCCTCTGCACCTGCTCCGGCGTCCTTTGACTGGGTGTGCCCTCGGAACGACGTGAATCGGGCAAGGCCGAGACAACCCGGCATGTCGCCGGAAGCGGACTGCGCCTGATTGCGCCAAATCACATGACAACCGAAACGACCTGCGTGTTGGAAACACTCCACCTGCCCCAAGGCCGCAAGCGCGCTTCCGTCCACCGGGAGCTTCTCCACCACATCGAGGCTGGCGAAACCATGCTCTTCCGCTTTCTGCACGGCTACCTAAATGCCGCGCTGTGGACCTCCCACGACGACAACGAAAAATACTTCGACGCCACCCACTCCATTGAGGACATCGCCACCGCCTCGCTGGTGAGCGCATGGGCGGAATGCTCGCAATTCTGCCGCGAGTGCAAAACCGACCTGTGCCATCTCGACGACGAGCGTAACGGACACAATTTCTGGCTCACGCGCTGCAGTCACGGCAGCGGCTACTTCGACGAGTCTGTGAACGACGAGCTTGCCGAGTTCGCCATGCAGCAACTCACCCGCGCCAGCGAGTCCTTCGGCGAAGTCGATCTCTACATCGGCGACGACCGCAAACTGCACTTTAGCAACGAAAGCCGCGTCGCATGAAAACGAGTCAAACCCCCTGTTTCAGGCCGTTGCTCGAACAACTCATCCGCCGCCACGACGCGCACACGGTGTTCACATCATTCGCATCGTTGGCCGCTTGCGCGCTCGCGCACGGCACCCGCGAGGCCGAATACCTCGAAGAGGTCAAACGCTGGAACAGGGACGAACTGGAAATTTTCAGCCACGCCCTTGCCGCACTGGTCATGGAAATGGAAGCCCAACCTTTCACCGACCTGCTCGGAGGCCACTACATGGACTTGGCCCTCTCCCATAAGGGACAACAATGGAATGGAGAGTTTCATACCCCGCAGAACATCTGCGAAATGATCGCCCAAATGCTTGCCGGTGACTCATCGCTGCCGCCAGAAGGCCCCGTCACGCTCTGCGAACCGGCTTGTGGTGCGGGAGCGATGATTCTGGCCTTTGCCAAGGCGCTCTCACCGGAGAACCGCTGCCGTTTGCGAGTCACCGCCATCGACATCAGCAAGACCGCCTGTGACATGTGCTTCATCAACACCACCCTCTGGGGCATCCCTACGGAGGTTGTCCACGGCAACACCCTCTCGATGAAGTTCTTCGCCTCATGGCGGAACATCCACTGGGTTTTCCGGGGACGTTTGCATCTCTTCGCCGGACTCGCCGCCGGACAAAACCAGACAGACGCGCCGCAAACCGAAAACGGGAACGGAAATGAAACGGTGCTGCCGCTTGCAACCGCTCTCATCGCATCCGCCGCCGGACAACAGGGACAACCGCCCACACCGGAGAAAACCGAGCAAATCAAGGCTGCCTTGGGACAACAGATGTTCGACTTCGCATAAGCCCGATTCGGGAGACACCAAAAAAGAGTGAGAGGGCACCGGCGCAGGCTCACTTTGATGATGTTTCCCTTGCGGGATGGCCGACCTTGCGGATTGGGAATTTCCTCACATCGCGCCCCGTTGCCAAGCATAGTGTCGCGGGCAAGGTCCGCTTCGCTCTCCACCATGCCCGCGGCACCCAATCTGGCAACTATTGGGGCGCGGAGGTTCGCTGGCCGCTGCCAGCACATTGAGAACACAGCAGACGCCTCGTGACCGCGACCCGCGCAGGGCTGGCGTTGCCAGCCCACCGGCTTGCGCGCCTCTTTTTCCAAGCCAGCGTTCCCGCCCTTTTCCGTCCGCCCGTCCATGAAACCCACAGTCGGACACGCCTGCCCGGAATCAAACACCTCTGGCGCGACCAGCGCGGACGCTCCATGCAAAGGATGCGACGCCGCGCCACCCTGCAAACCGACTCGCCTGACGGAATCGAAAAAACACCCGTCGCCGCCATCATGCCGCCACCCGGCGCACGCGCACCAAGGCCGCAAACCACCCGCACCGGGCTGCCAAAACGGCGACATCCGCCTTTCCGCATCGCCGGGAAGCCCCGACCGACGGGAAGGCGACCGCCGGAAAATCCGCGCCTTCGACGTGCAACAACACTTATGGAAACCCCAAAAATACCGGAACAAAAATGGGGCTCGACCAACCGGACGGATTCCCGCATTATTGGCGAATGGGAATTTGTATCCATAATTTGAATACAAATAAGGGGCTCGCCCCGCGCCCAAGTCCCTCCGCAGGGTTGCCAGTTTGTTGCCAAAAATGCTGTTTTTTGCTTCCCATCCCTGCCTCAACCTGCCACACTCTGCCCGTTCTAACTTACTAACCATCAAATAAGTCCGCTATTACTAGCGACTTATTCATGCCCAGCGTGCAGGCAAGATGCCGGCGCTCCCAGTCGCTCACGCGGGCGGCGGCAGCCGCTCCGGTTGTGTTGCTTGCTACGGCGGCGGGATGCTGATCGGCGGCGGAGCGGCGGGAGTGATTTCGAGCTTGGGCGGAGTGATGACAGCCGGGACGGTCGTCGCGGGTTTGGCCGCGGGGACGGCGGCGGGCTGCCTTTTCTTTTCGGCCTCCTCGGCGAGTTGTTTCGTGAGTTCCGCGGCGCGCTTTTCCCCGGCGGCGATGAGGTCGGGGCGCTTGCCTTTGGCCAGAAACTCGCGGAGCCGCTGCTCGCTGGCGACAGCCTCGGGATTTGTTCTGGCCGCGAGGATGAGCCAGGCGAGGCCCTCGGCGTAATCGCGCTTCACGCCGCGTCCGGTGGCGTAGGCGGCTCCGAGGTTGTGCTGCGCCTCGCTCACGCCGGCGGCGGCGAGGCGGTAGTATTTGAGCGAGGCCTCGGGATTTTGCGGCGTGAGCTCGCCGTCGGCGTAGATTTTGCCGAGGCGGAAGGCGGCGCCGGCGTGGCCGCGACCGGCGGCGGTTTCGAGATGGAGGAGGCCGCGGGTGATGTTTTTTTCCACCTGGTCCGCGCCGACGAGATACATCTGGCCGAGCTCGAAGCAGGCCTCGGGGTCGCCGGCATCGGCGGCTTTCTTGAGGGCGTCGAGGCCGGGCCAGCGCCGGTCGTCGCCGCCGGTCGTGGAAATGAGTTTCGGCGCGGAGTCGTCAGCCGAGGAACTGGCGGCGGCGGGCTGGCTTTGCGCGGACTTCTTCTTTTTCGGCGCGGCGCCGAGGGCGAGCGCGAGCCAGGGAAGGACGGCGAGCAGAAGCAGGCGGGCGCACGGATGCGGCCGGAGGCGGTGGAACGGTTTGTTTTTTGCAAACATGAGGTGTCGGCGTGATGACATCGGCCGGGAGGCGCCGCAGCAAGCCGTTCCGTCCCCGGCCCGCGCGGGTCGCTCAACTGAGCGATTTCAGTAACAGCGGGATTTCGATTGTCCCTGCGGCGTCTCAAACCAATGGCGCGTTTTGATTGTTATCCCTGACAGCCAAAATTTGCCCCGGTTGCAATTCGCGCTTCATCTTCCTGATGCCCGAGACCACGCACCGGGGTGCCGACTCGCAGTCATCCCACCCATCCCTTGACGCCCCCGATGAAAACACACCACCTCCGCCAATCCCTGCTTTGCGCGCTCGCCCTCGCGATGCCCGCCGCCAGCGCCGCGCTCCGCGCCCAGCAAGCGCCCTCAAGCCCGGCCTCCGGTCCCGACGACCCGGCGGCGTCGGACGACATTGTCCGCCTCTCCGTCTTCGAGGTCACCAGCGCGAAGGACTCGCCCTACGTCGCCGACAAGTCCGTCGCCACGACCGGATTCGCCGCCGACCTCGCGAAAATTCCCCTTTCCATCAACGTCGTCACGGAGCAATTCCTGCTCGACACGGGCGGCGTCGGCTTCAACGGCATCATCGAATACCAGGCGGGCGTCTCCGCGGATCTCGGCACGCTCGACAACGGCTCGCGCACCATCGCCAACACCACGGTCAACGCCGAGGCGCCGCTCATGCGCATGCGCGGCCAGGAAATCAATGTCAACCAGCGCAACGGCCTGCCCCTCGTCGCCGGCTTCAGCACGGAAAACGCCAACCGTGTCGAGATCGCGCGCGGCCCCATGTCCGTCTTTATCGGCGGCTCCACCACCGGGGGCGTGCTCAACCTCGTCACCCACAAGCCCCTCTTCAAGTGGCAGCACACCGTCACCGCCAGCATTGACTCCAACGACAGCTTCACCGCCAAAATCGACTCCACCGGCCCGCTGGTCCCCCGCAAACTCGCCTACCGCCTCATCGCCCAATACAGCGACGACAACACTTGGCGCGACTACTCGGACGGCACCCTCAAGTTCGTCAACCCCCAGCTCCTCTGGCGTCCGTTCTCCAAGCTGAGCGTGCGCGGCGAATACGTTTTCCGCGAACGCAAAGGCAACGCCGTCGGCTACGCCCAGATGGCCACCCGGCAATACCAGAACGATTTCGACAACCCCTCCCAGGCACTCCTCGACACGGGCATAAATCGTCCGCTCGGCCGCGCCTACACGGTTGAAGAATACCGCGCCCGCATCGGTCGCGACTGGACCGCGTGGCGCACTGACAACGTCGACGCGTATGGCAAATGGGTCTCCCTCGGCGACGGAGAATGGTTCACGCCCGGCAGTTGGAAAAGCGGCACCAAGGCCAATCATTTCGGCCCCCACTCCCCCTACACCGCAAACTACGACATCTTCGAGACGGAGGCCAATCTCATGGCCACCGACTGGCTCGAAGTGCGCTTCGTCGGACGCTGGGCCAACACCAAGGCCGACTCGTTCATGTTCGCCAGCCCGCTGCGCCAGAATCCGGACGGCAGCGTGTCCCTCGCCGCCTTCAACAACTCCAACCGCCGCGAGGAGGAAGCCCTCAACGGAAAAATCGAAACCGTGTTCACCAAGGAACTTCTCGGCATCAACCACCACCTGCTCCTCGGCGGCGAGAAAAACCGCAACGAGGCCTGGAACGTCGCCGGCGGCTGGATCAGCGCCGCCACCGGTTTCGCCGGCCTCTCGGTCGCCGGCTCGCCCAACGTGTTCAACAGCCCCGCCACGCTCACCGGCGCGAACATCCTCAACTATTTCGACCCGGCCGTGCACGACTATCCCGACTTCACCCTCCTCCAACGCTACAAGACCGACGTCACCCCCGCGGGCACCTACAGCCAGGACTACACGCGGCGCTACACCGACGCGGTTTATTTCGGCTACAGCGGCAGCTTCTGGAAAGACCGCATCACGCTCTTCACCGGCTACCGCAACAACACCAGCAAAAGCACCTCCTGGCAGCTCGACCGCGACCGCGACGTGGTCAGGCTCTCCACGACCAATCCCAAGACCTCCACGCAATCCTGGACCTTTGGCATCGTCATCGAGCCCTTTCCCGGGCTGAACATCTACGCCAGCAAAAACGTCGGCAACGACGGCACGGCCGGCCAATACCTCATCAACAACTACGCCGGCGGCACCAACCCCGTGACCCAGGAAGAGCGCGAGGCCAACCGCGCGCCCGAGATCGAGGGCCACGGCGAGGAAGTCGGCGTCAAGATGGAATTTTTCAACCGCAAGCTCATCGGCCGCCTCGGCTACTTCTCCGTGTTCAAGAAAAACACGGTCGTCATCGACGGCACCAAGACGGAAAACGACCCGCGCAATCAAGGCACGTGGGTGGACCCCCTGCGTCCTCCCGGCTCGGAAAACGTCACACCCAACGTGCAATGGAACACCACGCTCGACGGCAACAAAGCCGAGGGCTTCGAACTCGGCCTCACCTGGCAGCCCGTCCGCAATTACTCGCTCTCCCTCGAAGCCAGCCACCTGATCAAAAACGAAATCACCCTCGCCAAGCCGATCTTCAACACGACCACCGACGCTTACTTGAAGACCACCGCCTATGGCGAATGGTTCATCCGCAACGGCCGCCCGCTGCCCAACACGCCCGACGACACGCTGAAAATCTGGCAGAAATACCAGTTCACCGACGGCGCGATGAAATCGCTCTGGTTCGGCCTCGGCATCAAGGCGCAAAGCAACTTCATGCCCAACTCCACCACCGCCTCGTGGGGCACCGTGGTGCCCGGCTACACCGTCCTCGATGCCGCCGCCGGCTACACCATCAGGCCCTTCAACAAGCCCGTCTCCCTCCAGCTCAACGTTTATAACCTCACCGACAAACTCTACTCCTCGGGCGGGCGCTCCTATTCGCCGCCGCTTACGGTCATGTTCCAAGCGGCGCTCTCGCTCTGAGCGACAGCGGCCAACCAACGGTCTGCTTCCGGGCGGCGTGTTTTGGCACGCCGCCCTTTTTCCATACGCTTCAGCCATGCCCCTTCGTCTCCAGGCCCGCCACCAGCTCGCCGACATCGTCGTCCGCTACCACGCGCCGCACGACGCCCCCGGCGCGTGGGGGCTTTCGCTCGTCCCCGCCGCAATCGAAAACCAGGCCGTCGCGCCCCGCGAAAATCTCGGCACGCCCCCGGTGCTCGCGCTTCCCGGCGCGTTTCTGCCCATCCGCGCGTGGGAAGTCGCGCCGCTCGTCGCGCTGCACCGCCGGGGCGATCCGCTTCCGCCCGCCTTTTCAAACGGACGCACCCTGCTCGCCTCCCCGACCGCGCAAACCCTCGCCGTTCGCGACCACGCCGCGCTTCGCGAAAACGGCGTCACCACGCTGCGCACCGCCCTCGCGTCGCCCGGCGGGCTCGTCTGCATCCACGACATCGTCCACCACGACGGCGACCGCGCGCTCGTCATCCGCATCACGCTCCGCAACGACGGCGCCGCCCCGCTCACGCTCGATTTCGCCGCCTCGTTCTGCCTCGGCGGCATCACGCCTTTCGCCGCCGATGACGCGCCCGGCCGCCTCCACCTTCACCGTTTTCGCTCCGCGTGGAGCGCCGAGGCCCGCCACGAGAGGCGTTCCATCGAGGAACTCCATCTCGAACGCACCTGGTCCGGCCACGGCATCCAGGTCGAGCGCATCTCGCAGGCCGGCTCCATGCCCGTCAACGGCTGGCATCCCTTCGCCGCCGTCGAGGACGCCGCCGCCGGAGTCTTCTGGGCCGCGCAACTCGCCGCCGCCGGTTCCTGGCAGCTCGAACTCTTCCGGCGCGCCGACCAGCTCGCCCTTGCCGGCGGCCTCGCCGACCGCCATGCCGGAGAGTGGGGCAAAACCCTCCGCCCCGGGGAAACGCTCGCGCTGCCCGACGCGTTTGTCACCGCCGTCGCCGGCACGCTCGACGACGCGTGCGCCCGCCTCACCGCGCTCCAGCGCCACCCGCTCGCCGCCCAGCCGCCGGGCGAGCGGGAGCTGCCGGTCATCTTCAACGAATGGTGCTCAAGCTGGGGCGCGCCCACCCACGACAGCCTCACCGCCCTTGCCGGCACGCTCGCCGCCCGCGCCGGGGGCGCAGTCAAATACCTCGTCATCGACGATGGCTGGGCCGAGCGCCCCTCGCGCGGTTTCCAGCAAAATGGCGACTGGCTCGTCAACCGCGCCGCGTTTCCCGCCGGCCTGCGCGCCACCGCCGACGCCATCCGCGCGCGCGGCCTCGTTCCCGGCCTCTGGTTTGAATTCGAGGCCGTCAATCCCGGCTCGCGCGCGTGGGACGAGACCTCGCACCAGCTCCACCGCGACGGCGCGCCGCTTCAGGTCGGCAACCGCCGCTTCTGGGATTTCCGCGACCCTTGGGTGCATGATTTTCTCGCCGGCCGCGTCACCGCCCTGCTCCGCGACAGCCGCATCGGTTACCTAAAAATCGACCACAACGACACGCTCGGCCCCGGCGTGGATGGCCCCGAATCCCCCGGCGAAAACCTCCGCCGGCACCTCGCCGGCGTGCAACAGTTCCTCGTCCGCCTGCGCGACGGGCTCCCGGACCTCGTCATCGAAACCTGCGCCTCCGGCGGGCACCGCCTCGAACCCTCGTGGCTCGCGCTGTCCGCGCTCGGCTCGGCCACCGACGCGCACGAGACGCCGGACATCCCTGTCATCGCCGCCAGCCTGCACCGCCTCATCCTGCCCGCGCAGTCGCAAATCTGGGCCGTGCTCCGCGCCTCCGATTCCCCGCAGCGCCTCGCCTACTCGCTCGCCGCGACCTTCCTCGGCCGCATGTGCCTTTCTGGAGACATCGGCGCGCTCGATGAAACCCAATGGGGCCTCGTCCGCGACGGCCTCGCCGCCTACCGCGAGGCCGTCCCGCTCATCCGCGACGGGCAGTGGCGCACGCGCCGCGAAACCGGCCCCTCGTGGCAGCATCCGCGCGGCTGGCAGCTTGCCGCCGCCCGCGACGAGGCCGCGCAAACCGTGCTTGTCGTGTGGCACCGTTTCGCCGGCGGGCAAAATGAAGTCACGCACGCGCTTCCCGCGCCCGGCGCGTGGCGGCTGGCGCGGGAGTTTTCCGAGCGCCCGGCGGTTGCCCTCGACGGCGGTGCGCTCACGCTGGCCGACACCCGCGAATGGACCGGCGGCGTGGCGTTGCTCAGGAGGGAAACGCGATAAGCGCGGATGCCTTCTTCAGGGCGCGGCTTCCGGCCCGGCGGCCTCCACGATTTTCCGGGCCGCCTCGGGCAGCTTCGCGTCCCCGCCCCCGTCCACCATCGCCGGATACTCGACCACGTTGCCCTTCCCGTCATTCCGCAGGGCAATCGTGTCGGAAAAATTATTCGTGACGCGGTTGCCCGTGATCGACTCCGTCCAGATGTAGAGCCACTTCGCCACCCGGCGTGTCACATTGTTTTGGATACGAAATCCCTCGCTCGCCTGGTCGGGGTAGATCGCTCCGCCGATGGCCGTCGCCGGGTCGGGCGGAAGCATGTCCGCGATGTCATTGCCCGCGATTTCCGAGCCCGGCTGGCGGCCCACGACATACACGCCGCCGCCGTCGTCGAGCGCCTGGAGAAACCCGCGCACGCGGTTGCCGACGATGCGGTTCCCGCCGCGGTCGTCCGGGTCGGCTTGTTTGCCCCAGCCCCAACCCCAGCTGATCGCCGTGTAGGGGCAGTCCGTCACCTCGTTGTGCGCCACCAGCGAGCGGGCCGTGTAGTAGCCCAGGATGCCCACCGCGCCGAGATAATCCCGCCCGACGCGCGACACGCGGTTGCCGCGGATCACGCAGTCCGCCGGGACCATCCGCGCATCCTTCGGCGCAAACGCGTCATTGCCCAGTTCGATGCCGCCCCCGGCGATGTCGGCGATGCGGTTGTTCGCGACGGTCACGCGCTGTCCGGTGACAAACAGCACCGCCGTTCCGCCGATGCGCTCGAAGCGGCAATGCTCCACCGTCACGTCTTCCGCCGCCTCGGCGTGAAAGGCGCCGGGCACCCGGTCTTTTTTCTGGCCGTGGCGGTATTGGTCGTCCCTCGCCGCCCCGATGTCCTCCGGCACGAGCGAGTTGGCCTGCACATCGACAAAACCGGCGCGGTTCGGGCGCGTCCAGCCGGTCTCGCAAAACGTCAGGCCGGAAAACACCAGCCCGCGCGGCGGGGCCGCCACCGGGCCGTCGAGGCGCACCAGCGATTCCGCCACGGGCCGGATGACTTCCGCGGCGCGCATGTCCTCGCCCGGGCGCGGCAAGTAGAAGACGACCCCCGCCGCGCGGTCCAGGAAAAACTCGCCCGGCTCGTCCAGAAACGCCCTCGCATTCTCCAGCCACGCGCGCCGCCCCTTGTAGTTGCGGTCGCCCTGCGGCTGCGCGCAGACGGCGTCCCATTCGGCGGGATTGATGACCGCGCGCGTATATCCGTTTTTCGAATACACACGCGAGATGCGCAGGCGCTTGTGCATCCAGGCGATCTGCACGGAAAGCTCGGTCTCGTCCGGCCTGGGCGCCAGGCCGTCCGGCACGCACCGCGGCAGATCCAGCCCGTCGCCGCCTTCCTCGCGCTCGTTCGGCAGCGTGATGAATTGCCCGGCATTCGGCGCGCGCGCGCGCACCGCGCGCATCCCGTTCACCCAAAGCTGGCGGAAATCCGCGTCCGCGCCCACGTCCGCGCGCCACACGCCGCCGGCCTCCTCGCTCCAGCCGGTCACGCGCGCGCCGCCGCTGAACACCGGCCTCTCATCGCGCCACGCCCGGTAGGCCACGCGGTTTTTCCCCTGCGGCGAGTCTTCCGCCCGGAATATCACCGGCCTTGCAAACTCATACCGGCCGCCGCGAAAAAACACCGTGATGTCGTCCGCCTCCCCCGCGCCGGGGCGGCGATCCTCGTCCAGGCGGGCGCGCACCGCGAGCCGCGCGCGTTCGAGCGAGGCAAACGGGGCCGCCGCGGTGCCCGCGTTCGCGTCGTCTCCCGCGGGCGGCGGCGCGACAAAAAACTCGCGCGGCGCCGCGCCGAAGGCCGCGGCGCAACCCAGCAGGGCCGCGCCCATCCAGCTTCCCACGCGTTTCGTTTTCATGCAGTGATTTCCTTTCCATCGGCCGCCGGGGCCGGCGCGCCCTCCAGCCGCCTTGTATTCCGGAACAACAGCGCCGCCGCCAACGGATGCAGCACCGCCAGCGTTGAAAACACCACCAGGTAGCCGAAGCGCTCGATCACCGGGCCGGCCAGCACGTTCAAAATCAGCCCGCCCGTCGCGCCCACCGCGCCGAGCAATCCCGCCATGGTCGCCGCCGAGGTTTTGGGAAACACGTCGGCCACCAGCAGGCTTTGGCCGAAAAACCAGATCTGGCACACGATCGACATGACGGAAAACACCGCCAGCACCCAGAACAACGACGGCGCGAATGTCGTCAGCACGCCGACCGGCGCGAAGCACGCCGCGATGACGAACATCGTCACCCGCACCCGCACCGGCCGCCGTCCGCGCCCGACAAAAAAGTCCGTCGCGCGCCCCGTGGCCATCACCGCCGCCGAGGCCGCGAATGACGGAATCCACGCCACCCAGCCCAGCTCCTGCAACGTCAGTCCCATGCGTTCCTGCAGGTAGCCGGGCAGCCAGAACAAAAGAAAATACCACACCGGGTCGGTGATGGCGCGCACCGCGAGCAGCAGCCACACGCGCCGGTCGCGCAAAATCTCGCGCATCGGCGCGGGTTTTTCCGGCTCCGGCCTTGCGGCCTCCGATGGAAACACCGGCGGGTTTTTATCCGCCATCCACCATGCCGCCGCCACGAAGAGCCCGATCGCCCCCGGAATGATAAACGCGCCGCGCCAGTTCCAGTGCCCCGTCAGCCACGCGATCAACGGCGGCGCGATGATCGCCCCCAGCGTCGTGCACGGGCTCAGCAGGCTCCAGGCAAACGCGCGCCGCTCCACCGGAAACCACGTCATCATCACCCGCTGGATGGCGGGAAACGCGCCCGGCTCCGCCGCGCCCAGCAGCATGCGCCCCGCCGCGAGCGCGCCGATGCCGCCCGCGGCCCCGCAAGCCATGTTCGCCAGCGACCACACGCCCACAAACACACCCAGGCTGAGGCGCGTGCCGAAGCGGTCCACCAGCCGCCCGCTCACCACATAAAAAACGATGTAGGGCGCCATGAACGCGCCGATGAGCCACGAATAATTTGTGTCGGTCATGCCGAGCGCCTCGCGCAGCGTGCCCTTGAGAATCGACAGCGTCTGCCGGTCAAGATAGTTGAGCAGCCCGACTGCGAACAACAGGGCGAGAAGAATCCAGCTGCGGGTGGGAACGCGAAAAGGGGTCATGATTGCGACAGTTCGGCACCGGGGAGCGGCCAGGGTGCGCCTGATGGAAGGCCGGATCGTCCGCCGGGGGAAACCGCCTCCTGCTGAAATCGTTCAGTCCTCATCGCGCGCCGCGTGCCCTTCCGCCGGTCCGTGCTCGCGCCAGTCGCCGCGCAGTTGCAGCCATTGCGGATGCCCCGGCACGCCGTAGCCGCGGCTTTGCTCGAGGCCGATGGCCATCTCCACCGCCGCGCGCGCGGCCAGGTCGTAGCGCTGCAGCACCCCCGGCAGGCGCAGCGGGTCGTCCGGCTGCCACTCGGCGTTCCACACCCTGCCCGCCTTCAGCAGCCGCCGCGCCTCGGGCGAGTCAATCCGCTCCCACATCGGCCGGTTCAGCAGCAGCAGGCCGTCGGGCTTCATCCGGCGGCACCACGAGGCAAACCCCGGCGCGCGCGGCGCGTCCACCGCATGCACAAACTCCCGGGCGCGCCGCTCATCCGGATGGTGCGTGATGAAAGCCGCCTCCAGCGCATGATCGGCCCGCAGGTTGACCTCTCGCGAAATCACGGCGGCCGGCCGCCGCGCGCCCGCCAGCGCCATCCGCCGCAGGCATTCGCAAAAGCCGTGGAAATGGTCGTGCGCCACGCGGTCCAGCTCCACCGGCCAGCGCGCGTAGCCGAGCACCACGCAGGCCAGCTCCTTCCAGTCCAGCGCATAATCGACGTTCACCCCGGCGATGCCCGGCGCGAGCAGCACGCTGCGAATGCCCCGCGCGGAAAAAATGCCCGAGAGCCGCCGCCCGCTCAACCCGTCCTCGGCCGGCCAGAACTCCTCCACGCGGTAGCCGCGCAGCGCGGCCCGCTCGCTCGCCCCCGCCAGCACCTGCCGGAAAAAATGCTCCCGGCGCGTCGTCTCCCGCGTGCCGTGCACCCACACCAGCGCCACCAGCCCCGACGACGATGAAACCGGCCTTCCCCGCCCGATATGCGCCATCAGCGCGGAAATTTGCGGGTCGGGATGGTAACCCATCCTGGTGGCAATTTCCTGGATGCGCATGCAGGTCGCGCGCGGGATGCTCGGATGGTTGCGCAGCGCATACGACACGGTGGACACGGCCACGCCCGCCTTGGCGGCGATGTCCTTGATCGTGCAACGCGGAGGCAGGGTGCTCATGGCGGGGAATGACGGGACAACACCAGAAGCTCCCGCCCGGGGCAATCCCGGACCAGGGCTCCGCGTGCGGCGGCGTCAGCGCGGCTGGCGGGACTCGCGACGGGCTCCATCAGGCGGCGCCACCAGCGCCCCGCCGACAAACATCCCGTGTCCCTCATACAAAGCCGCGTCCTCCAGCGGCCCGTCCTTGATTTTCGCCTTGTCCAGGCGGGCGCCGGTCAACTCCACCCGCACCCGGTGTGCGCCGTCGTCCAGCGGCAGCGGATAAAACCACGCCGTCATGCGCATGAAATCCGCCCGCGTGAACCGGTCGAAAAACGATGCCGTCACCGGCGCGCCGCCATCCACCGTCACGGAGAACTGGCCGCTGTCCGGCGTGCTCATGCCCGCCAGCCCGAGCACCGGGCCGCGGGTGGTGAACTCCAGCGCCGCGCCCGCCTCCGGCGCTGCCCACGTCTCCGGCGCGATGAGGCCCGGCTGGTGCGCCAGGTGGCGGCCGTCCGCCGGCAGCCTTGTCCAGCCGTCCCTGCGGCCAAGCGCCGCGACCGGCATGATCGTCGCGCGCTCCCAGTTGTCCGCCGCCAGCGGTTCGCCAAGGCCGTGCGCGGCCGGCGCGCCCGTTCCCAGCAGCACCGGCAGCGCCGCCGCGAGTGTTTCCATGCACACACGATGCCCCTCCGCCGTGGGATGGACGCCATCGCGCGTGAACAAAACCTGCCCCGGCCCGCATCTGTCGCCGTCTTTCTTTCCAAACACCAGCGAGCCTTCATCCAGCCGCCGCGCCACCGTCGCGGCCATGTGCACGCTCGGCACGCCATAAAATTCCGCCACCCGCTCCATCACCCGCACGGTGCGCGTGCCGCCGCCTTTCCGCAAATCCGGCAGCCCGCGGAACGACAGGGTGTAAACGAAGCAAATATCCAGCTCCGGGCGCATCCGCCGCGCCTGGCGCACGATGCCCTCCATCGTGGCCAGCACGCGCTCGTCCCGCGCCGTCTCGTCATTCACCGCAAACTCCACGAACAGCAAATCCGGCGCATGCCGCAGCGCGTCGGCCTGCAACCGGCACACGCCGAGATCGGAACCCGTGCCCGGCGCGGCGGCAAATATCTCCGCCACCTTTGCGCGGGGAAACCTTTCGCGCAGGAACTCCAGCGAAAGCGTCCGCCATCCCTCCTCCGCGGTGATGCTGCCGCCCAGATAAGCCACGCGCACCTCGCCGCCGCGCTCCGCCTTCGCGCGGAAGTTCGGCAGCCCGCCGCGCGCGTGAAAGGGCGCCAGCTCCGGGACGGCGGCGACCGCCGGGCCGACTGCGAGCAGGCAGGACAGCAGGACAAGAAGCGTCTTCATGACGATGGATTGGGCGCGTTCAGTCATGCCAATTCCCAATAAAAAAATATCTTTTTTTGCTGGAGGGCCGAGCTCCTGCGAGGCCGTCGCGGTCGGACGCAGCGTTTTCCGGCGACGGCCTCGCAGGAGCTCGGCCCTCCAGCTGTCCAATTATCATTGGGAATTGGCATAAACCCGTATTTCAAACAGCCGCGCCGACGCCACGCCATGCGCGGCCGACACCGCCACGCGCAGCCGCCGCGCGCGCACCGGCCGCTCCAGGCGGTGGACGCGCTTGCGCCAGATGTTGTCGCGCACCGACGCCACCACGCGGCCGTCGCAAAGAATCTCATAGTCCCGCGCCAGCTCGGGCTGCGGCCCGCGTATCACGTTTTTGGTCTGCCAGGCGCTCGGGCTCAAAATCAACTCCCGCTGCAATCCCGAGTCGAATGTCAGGTGCACCTCGCCGATTGGCTGCTCCTCCGGCCACTCCAGCTCGATCCACGCCGGCAGCGCCGTCGATTCCCAACGGTGCGCGCGCCCGTCGGCCCACGGGCCGAGGTGCGCGAACAGCTCGCGCGTCACGCCGTCGATCACGCTGGCCGCCTCCGCGCCCGCGCGCTCGCCCGAGGCGCGCACGGACGCCGCGGCGCGCGCCTTGTCCGCCGGGTCCTCGTTGCGCAGGCCGGGGATGAAGGCGTCGTCGCGCAACAGCCATTGCCGCAACTCCGCGACCTGCCCCGCGCCAAACACGGAGGCGATCGTCGCGTCCCGCGGCGCGCCGTGTTTTTTCCAAAACGCCGCCGCCGTGCCCGCCGCCTGGCCGATGACCGCGCACGTGGCCATCACGCGCGTGCTGGCAAACGCCACGTGGGTCGCGCTGATGTTGCGCCCCGCAAGGAACAGGTTGCCCACGTTGCGCGAATACAGGGCCCGCAGCGGCACCGTGAACAAATGCGGCACCTCGTGCTGCACGCACGGCGGCTCGTCCACCGCGTCGATGCCGCCCGGCGGATGCAGGTCCAGCGGCCATCCGCCGTAGGCCACGCCGTCGTCGAACAGGCGCCCCGCCACGATGTCGCGCTCCGTGATGATGTGCGGCCCCGTGAAGCGCCGGGACTCGCGTTTGCCGGGAATCATGCCCACCCAGTCGAGCGTCCAGTTGGCCGCGCCGGGGTGGTCGCCGGAGTTTTTGACGTAGTCCCACACGCCAAGCGCGATGCGCAGCAGTTCGTGGCGGATGGCCGCGTTGTCCTTCAGCGTGTCGAGCTGCCCGCCCCATTCGCTCCACCAGTAGCCGTATTCGTAACTGCTGATCGGGCGCAGCTTGAAATCCTCGCGTTTGAAACGACGCGCCCACGACGGCGCGCGAAACGGCTGCGGCGCGTCATGCCTGCGCCCCGTGAACATGATGGAGCTGCCCAGCGTCCGCCGGTCGGCCTTTTCCAGCGCCAGGCCTTCGCCAAACTCATCCCGCGCCTCGCGCCCCGAGCGAAACTCCGCGCCCGCCTCGACCCCGAGCCGCCCGTCGCCCGTGCAATCGGCAAACACCGGCGCGCGCACCGTGAACACATCCTCCGTCGAATGCCGGACCGCGCGCATCGACACGATGCGCCGCGAGCCGTCCGCCCCCGCCGCCACCTCGCAGCCCTCGCAAACCGTGTCGAGCAGCAGCGTGATGTTCGGCTCGCTCACGACCTTGTCGTAGAGCAGCAAATCCCATTGCGAGTAGGAGTCGCGCGGATTACGCGCCGCGTCCTCCAGCCGCAGTTCCTCGATGAGGCCCGACTCGCGCGCGCCGGGGCGCGTCCCGTGGTTGTCCGCGCCGACGATATGCATGCGGATTTCGCTGGAGGCGTTGCCGCCGAGCACGGAGCGGTCCTGCACGAGGACGACGCGCGCGCCGTTGCGGGCCGCGGCCAGCGCCGCGCACACCCCGGCCATCCCGCCTCCGGCGACAACAAGGTCCGTGGAAATTTCGTGATGAGTCATGGAATTAAAAAAACGGCGTTTTGACCGGAGGGACGGCACGGAGGCCGTCCCTCCAAACAACAGGGCAACCCAAGCGCCTTTCTTGCTCGTGCATGGTATTATCCCCTGCGTTCCGGCAAACGAAACCGCCCTTGCTGAAATCGTTCAGCCAGAGGACAAATCCCGCCGCCGCGCCTTATACCAATTCCGAACGAAATTCACTCTGCTGGAGGGCCGAGCTCCTGCGAGGCCGTCGCAGCCATACGCGACTTTTTTCCGCGACGGCCTCGCAGGAGCTCGGCCCTCCAGCAGAAGGGTTATTTTCATGGGGAAAGGGTCTTATTCGCCGCGCCCGGCGGTTTCCTGGTCCGCCATTTTCGGCCACAGGTTCAAACGCTGGCGGCCGGGTTGCGGAATGTCCTTGCGGATGAGATTCTGCGCGGCATCGCGGGCGAAGGTGGACACCCATGCCGGGCGCTTGAGGTCCGCCTCCGAAAAAAGAAACGGCCCGGCGACGGTCCCGGCGCCATCCGCCGGATAGGCGCGCCCGAAATAATCGCGCGTCACGCCGGCCACGGCCGGAACCCGCAGGGAGCGCCAGGCGTCGTCGGGCACAAACTCGAACTGGCGCAACGCGCCGCGGTAGATGGAGCGCTCCATGGAGCCTTCGAGACTGTGCCGGTCGTTGCCGGTGATCGCCCGCCATTGCGAAAGCGTGATGGCGCGCGCCGGCTGGCGTTGCCAGAAATCGGCCGTAAGCGCGGCGTCCGGATGGCCGCCGGCCTTCAGGCCCGCCGTGATCTGCGCGACGATGCCGGCCTTCGAGACCGGGTGGCGCGCGCTGCTTTCGTGCAGCGAAAATGTGGGCGTGTCGCCCGCGCGCGACCAGGTTTTGTCCAGCAGGAGATTGTGGTCGGAAACATTGTCGTGATCGCACGGCCCCCGGGCGGGAAAACCGACGCAGCCGGCGCCGTTTCCGTAGATGACGTTGCCGATGACGCGGTTGTTGCGCGCGCCGCCTTTCCCGCCGGGACCGGCGCGCGGGCTCACGGCCCAGAACCACGCGCCGTAGTCCTTGTTCTGATACAGCAGGTTGTGCGCGACGACGATGTCGCTGGAGTCATGGCAATAGACGCCCGGGCCCTCGTCGGAAAAGGCGATGATGTTGTTGTCGATGAGGAGCGGCGCGCCGGGCGACTCGCCAAACTCGATGAAGACGCCGCTGAACTGGTTGCCGACGATGAGATTTCGCGAGACGCGCGAACCCTGCCACTGGTTGTCGAACCAGACGCCGTGGGCGAAATTGTCGTGAATGAGGTTGTCCTCGACGCGCACGCGCGGAGCGTGGAGGAGCTTGATGCCCGCGTATTCCTCCCAGCGCGCGGTCAGCGCGACGATGAAACCGAGGCGGTTGTTGCGATAAATGTCGTTCCGCCGGATGACGGCATCGTGGACTTCGTAGCCGTAGATGCCGGCGAGGCCGTGGTCGTGGATGACGTTGTCCTCGACGATGTGGCCGTATGAATCGGGCTCGTCGCCGTAGAGCCGCCGCCCGTCGAAGAACTCGCCGCCGATGTCGAGGCCGATGGACTGCGAGTGGCGGATCACGCAGCGGCGGATGATCCAGTGATGGCCGTTGCGCACGCTGACCATGCCGCAGCTCGGCCACGGCGCCTGGTTGGCGGCGTGCTCGAATATGAAGCCGTCCACAATGATATAACCCAGCCGCCGCGCCACCGGCGCGAACACCATGTCGCGCGCGGCGATTTCCCAGTCCAGCTCCGACGGCGCGACAAAGCCGGGCGGCAGGTGCGCGAGCAGGCGGGTGGCGTCGGCGTTGACCAGGAAGCTGCCGGGCGACGACGCCAGTTCGGCGTGGTCGCGCGCCTGGCGGAGCGGCTCGCCGTTGGCATAAACCTGCCCGACCACCGGCAGCCAGTCCGTCGTCGTCGCGGGCGGCCCGGCCGCGTGCGCGGCCGCGACGGAATCGGCGACCGGCCGCGCCAGCACCGTGAGGCGCAGGCCGAGCAGCTTGTCGGCGTCGGCGAGCTTGTCCTGACCGTTGGAAGGGTTGATTTCCTCGTGGAAGGGCGTCGGATAATCCGTCAGGCGCGGGTCGCGGCCCTCGCGCCAGTTTTTGAAGAGCGCGGGCTCGATGGGCGCGGAAAAAATCGCCGCCGCAAATGCGCCGCCGCCGGAAACCGCGTCCGGCTCGCGCGTCCAAGCGGGCCGCCACACGTCGGAGCCCTTGACCACGACCGCGCCGGGCTTGCGCGCCCGATACGTGATGGGCCGGCCTTCCTCGCCGCCCCGCGCCGGCATGACGCGTTCGCGGTAAACGCCGGGCGCGACCTCGATCGTGTCGGCGGGCCGCGCGAGTTGCGCGGCGGCATTGATGGTGCGCAACGGCCTGTCCGCCGTGCCGGGATTGGTGTCGGCGGCGGCGGGGTGGCCGTTGTCCACGACAAAAAGCGCGGCCCGCGCCGCCGATGGTGCGAAAAGGAACCCGGCGGACACGACGGTGAAAATGACGGCGGCAAAAAAGCGTGTCTTCATAAAAACAAAAAACGGGATGGAGGTGAAACGGGGAGCAGGGCGGATGACATCACAAAACCGCATCCCGGCGGTTCTGCGCGCCGATATTCTGCGCGCCGGGGCCAGGAACGAAACCGCCTTTGCCGAAATCGTTCAGTGCCTTTGCCGAAACAGCGGAACATGCAAGGCGGCGCAGGCATTTCCGCCTGCGCCGCCTTGGGCGCGCCGGGGCGCGCCCATCGGATGGTGCTTCAAGCCGCGTCCGCCTTACTCGGCGGGCACTTCCTCGTCGCCGGTGATGCTGGTGCCGCCGGTGACGGTGACTTTTTCCAGCACGGTCTGGATGATCTTGTCGGCCAGCTCGGGCTTGTCGCGAAGCGTCTGCTTGGCGGCGTCGCGGCCCTGGCCGACGAGCTCGCCCTGATAGGAAATCCACGCGCCTTTTTTCTCCAGCACCTTGTGCTCGATGCCGAGGTCGAGAATGGAGCCGACGCGCGAGATGCCTTCGTCATACATGATGTCGAACTCGCACTCGGTGAAGGGCGGGGCGACCTTGTTCTTGACGACTTTGATCTTCGTGCGGTTGCCGACGATCTTGCCGTCGGGGAGCTTGATCTGCTCCTTGCGGCGGATGTCGATGCGGATGGAGGCGAAGAATTTCAGGGCGCGGCCGCCGGAGGTGGTCTCGGGGTTGCCGAACATGACGCCGATCTTTTCGCGGATCTGGTTGGTGAAGATGCAGACGCACTGGGTCTTGCTGACGACGGCGGTGAGGCGGCGCATGGCCTGGCTCATGAGGCGGGCCTGCGCGCCCACGGTGGCGTCGCCCATCTGGCCGTCGAGCTCGGCCTTCGTGGTGAGCGCGGCGACGGAGTCGAGGATGATGATGTCGATCGAGTTGGAGCGGATGAGCGTCTCCATGATGTTGAGCGCGTCCTCGCCGGAATCGGGCTGGGAGACGAGGAGGTCGTCGAGGTTCACGCCGACGATGCGGGCGTATTTCGGGTCGAGGGCGTGCTCGACGTCGATGAAGGCGGCGAGGCCGCCGCGCTTCTGCGCCTCGGCGATGGCGCTCAGACAGAAGGTGGTTTTGCCGGAGGATTCGGGGCCGTAGATTTCGATGATGCGGCCGCGGGGCAGGCCGCCGACGCCGAGGGCGAGGTCGATGGCGATGGAGCCGGTGGAGATGGTCTCGACCTGCATCTTGTGCGCGTCGCCGAGGCGCATGATGGAGCCTTCGCCGAATTGCTTGGTGATGGCGGAGACCGCGAGGTCGAGGTTCTTGCGGGTGGCGACATCGAGGGCGGCGGGCGAGGCGGTGTCGGTTTTGGCGGGGGAGGCTTTGGCCATGGCGGTGTGGGTTGCGGGTTGTTGTTTTGGTTGGGAAAGTGAAAGGCAAACGGTGCGCGAGGGCGGCGGGCGCGGCAAGCGCGGAGTGGCGGGCGGGAAATCTCGAATGGTGAAATTCCAGGTTCCCAATCCCAAATCCCGGAAAAATTTCAATCACCAAAAAGCGGGTTTCGCCTGCAGGCGGCACGGGAAGCGAAGCCGGGCGATTCGGCCAGATCCGTGCAGCCCCGCGCCGGTTCGGGGGCGCGCGCCAAATGCGGCTTGCCGAAACGTTGACCGGCGTTTGCCTTTGGGCATCTTCCCGCAACCCTTTAATCGCCGGCTTGCCGCCTCGATCGAATCATGCCTGAACAAATCACCACCTTTCTCCACCAAATCATCGAAACCGTCACCAACATGCGAGGATGGCTGCTGGTCGTCTTCATCGTTTTTTTCGGGTTTGTCATCCATGCGGTGACAAGCCGCCTCATCGGCCTTGTCGGCCCGAGGATCCACTTCCCGTTTGTGGATGCCGCCAAGCGCGTCATGAAAATGCTCGTCGTCGCCATCTGCGCCGTGCTCATCATGGGCGCGCTGGGCGTCGATCTGGGCGGCATCTGGACGATGATTTCCGCCGCGATGGCGATGGTCGCGGTCGGCTTCGTGGCCATGTGGAGCGTGCTCAGCAACGCGCTCTGCACGATGATCATCCTGTTCACGCATCCCTTTGAGGTCGGCGACGAGATCGAGTTCATGGAACCCGTCATCAAAGGCCGCGTCGTGAACCTGAACTTCATGTACACGACGCTCGAAA
This sequence comes from Termitidicoccus mucosus, assembly GCF_038725785.1. Lineage (GTDB taxonomy): Bacteria > Verrucomicrobiota > Verrucomicrobiia > Opitutales > Opitutaceae > Termitidicoccus > Termitidicoccus mucosus. Next base: position 4,327,002 of record NZ_CP109796.1, on the reverse strand, counting down.
ACGACGACGGCTCGCTGGTGCAGGTGCCGAACAACATGTTTTTCCAGCGCATCATCAAACGCCGTCCGGGCAAGGCCACCGTGACCCTCGGCGCGCAGCTCCAGAATCCCGACCGGGCGGAGTGAAAGGCGGCGCGACCCCGGGCGGGCGCCTTGTCCGGGTCCCGACGGCGGCGGCCCGCGGCATCCCCCTATCCGCCGAGCGCCTGTCTTGCCGCATCGACGAGCGGCGTGGCGGCGAGGGCGGGCGCGGCGGGCGGAAGCGTATCCGATAATCCGATACGGGCGGCGCGGTCGCGGAAGGTGAGCCAGGCGAGCGATTCCCGCTCGCCGGTCGCGGCGCGGGCGGCGAGGGCGGCGGCGGTCGCGGCGGGCTCCGCGAGCCAGCCGGAAGGCAGGGTCTGCTTGTCGGCGAGAAACCAGGAGAGCGACGCGCCGAGCGTGTCGCACCACGCGGCGGGCGCGGACGCGCGGCCGTAGGCGGGGCCGCCGGGATACGGTTTCCACTCCATGAACTGGCAGACGGCGGCGTGCAAGTCGGCGAGCGCGGCGTCGATGGTCGCGGGCGTCCAGCGCGCGGTGAACTGCCTGCGTTCGCGGAATTTTTTCACCTCCCACACGCGCAGGGTGAGTTCGTAGTCGTCGTTGGTGTTGCGAAGCGCCCCGGTGAAAACGTAGTCGATGGGATCGCCGCTCGTGGAGACGAGCTGGCGGAGGTTGTCGGTCGTCCACTCGGTGGGGAAAACGGCGTAGCTGGCGTCGCCCAGGAGCGCGACGACGGCGAGCGGGGCATAGTGCGGCGCGAAATAAAAGGTCTCGGCAAACCAGAGCGGGAGCCCGCGGGTGAGGCGGGCGACGGCGTCCTCGGGCCTGGCGGCGTGCTCCATCGGGTCGGTGACGCCGAGCTGCGAAAGCTGGCAGAATGCGACGCGGCGCGCGCGGCCCTCCTTCGGCGGAGGCAGCGCGGAGGGGACGGCTTCGAGGCCGTAGGACCAGATGGGCCGGCTGATGGAGGCGAGGTGGATGGTTTTTTGCGCGGGCGGGGCGGCGGAAGTGCCGTCCGGACGGGCGGCCGGGGGCGGGGCGAGCGTGCCGCTTTTTTCGGCCTCGATGAGCTCGGCGAGGGCGTTGGAAAATCCGTGGAGGCGCTCTTCGAGCTCGGGGCGGTCGAGGGCGAAGAGGATGTCGAGCAGGTGCTGGGCGGCGGTGGTGTTGCGCGTGGCGAGGTAGGCCTGGAGGAGGTTGATGCCGGTGGCGGGGCCGTGGCGCTCGGCATCGTAGCGCGGGGCGACGAGTTCGACGATCTGCTCGATGTAACCGTTGGTGCCGAGGTCGGCGGAAAGCGTGACGAGCACGTCGGCGCGGTCGCCGGCGTCGCGCAGGAGGGATTCGTAGATGGCGAGCGCGCCGGGGAGGTCGCGGGACTGGAGTTTCTCGCAGGCGGCGAGGAGCAGGGTCTTGACGGAGGCGTTGGAAAGCTCCGCGGGAATGGCGGGGGCGTCCGGCGCGGGCGCGCCGGCGGCGGCGAGCCCGGGCGGCGGTTGCACGAGCGTGGCGGACGAACCCGGCTGGAGCGGATCGGACGGGGGGACGACACCGGCTGCGCCGGCGGGAGGGGCGGACGGCTGCGCGGACGCCGGGGCGGGCTGCGATTGCGGACGGGCGGTTTTTTTGAAACGGTCGAAAAATCCCATGACGCGAGGAAAACGCGGAAACGGCGGCGGATGCAATCATTTGAAGCGGCGGCCCGCAAAGGGAGGACGAGAGAGCAGGAAGCGGCGTTTTCCGGCGCCCCGCCGCTTTCAGCGTGGAGGCCGCGTCGCGCGGCCGTCCCCGGTCTCCGTGGTGAATCGCTGGCCTCGTCCCGGGCGGGCGACATCCTCAAGCGGCAAATAATTATTTTATTCCCCGCGCGGAACGCCGCGGCATCTTTGTTGATAAACACGCCTCGCTCTGCTGCGTTACGAGGCGAATCTCGCGTTCACCCTTCAAAAAAGGACCCCTCATGACCCAGCAAGGAGAATATATGAAACAGGCGGGTGTTTTAATGCTTGCCGCCGCGCTTCTGGCGATGGCGCCGCGCATCCTCGCTCACGACGGCCCTCACGGCCACGCGTCCGCCGGCGCCGCCGAAGACCCGGACATCAGTTACACGGTGCACCTGGGCAAGCAGGTCACCGACATCCCGCCGAAGCGCGAAATCACCATCCCGAACGTCACGCTGCCGGACGCCGGCGAGCTGCGCGTGCTGAAGGGCGACTTCCACATCCACACGCTGTTTTCCGACGGCTGGGTCTGGCCGACCGAGCGCGTGTATGAGGCCGAGGAAAACGGCCTCGACGTGATCGCCATCACCGACCACATCGAATACCGTCCGCGCCTCAACCGGGGCAATCCGGGCGAGCCGATGCTGCGCAAGGAGGACTCCGAAAACTACAACCTTTCCGTCGAAATCGCGCAAAAACAGGCCGCTGCAAACAAGAAGGCCAGCAAAAACAAAAGTGAACTCCTGATCATCCGCGGCACCGAAATCACCAAGAAAACCATGCCGCCCGGGCACTTCAATGCGCTGTTCGTGCAGGACGTCAACAAAATCGCCGCGGTGCAGGACGACTACTGGAAAATGTTCGCCGAGGCCAGGGCGCAGGGCGCCTTTCTGCTCTGGAACCATCCCGGCTGGGAGGCGCCGAAAAGCGGCGGCATCGAGAAGGGCGCGCCGACGACATTCACCAAAATCCACGAGGAAATTTATAAACGGGGCTACATGGACGGCATCGAGGCGTTCAACGGAAAAGAATTTTACCCCGTCGTCGCCAAATGGTGCACCGACAAAAACCTCGCCGCCTTCGCCAACAGCGACATCCACCCGCCCGAAAGCCGGCAGTACGGCCTGCGCAACCCGCGCCGCCCGGTGACGCTGGTGTTCGCCCGGGAAAAAACGCTGGAGTCGGTGAAAGAGGCGTTTTTCGCGAAGCGCACCATCGGCTGGGCCGCCGACATGATTTTCGGCCAGGAAAAATTCGTGCGCCCGTTGTTCGACGCCTGCGTCGAAATCAAAAAGGAGCCGGGCCGATTTGCCTTTGCAAACCGCGGCAGCATCCCGGTCGTGCTCAAGGTCGGCGGGCAAACCGTGGAACTCGCCCCGCTTGCCACCGCCGGGGCCGGGCGAACCGACTCGATAAAAACAATCACGGTGGAAAACTGGTTCGTCGGCAAAGGCCAGCCGCTGGCGGTTCCCGTGGAGTGAGGGCCGCTTCGCGGCCAGTTTGAGTTTAAGCGGACGGTAGGGAGGCCTCTCCGAGGCCTCCGTCGGGCGTGGTGATGTGTTTCGTGATTCGTTGGTGTTTCAGGCGTTCTTGCGGAGGCCTCGGAGAGGCCTCCCTACCGGCGCTGTCGCGCTTTGGATTTTGCGGGAGAATTTTTCAAACCGGCCGTTTCAACTTAAACTGGCCGCGGAGCGGCCTTGCGGCTTTGCTGGGCGGTCTGCATGAAACCGCCTCCCGCCAGCCCGCTGAACCTGCTCGACCTGACGCGCGACGAATTGCGCGCGCTCGTCGAGTCGTGGGGGCTCAGCCCGGTCCACGCGGCGCGGCTCTGGAATTATTTGTATTACGAGGCGGTTGACTCGCTCGACGCGATGCCCGGACTGCCGGCGCGGTTGCGCGCGCGGCTCGCCGGGGAATGCATGCTGGGAAACCCGCCCGTGGTGCGCGAGGCGCGGAGCACGGACGGATTCACGCGCAAATTTCTGCTCGGCCTCGGCGACGGCGCGCAGATCGAGACGGTGCTCATGCGCTTCACCGGGCGCGTGACGGCGTGCATCAGCTCGCAGGCGGGCTGCGCGATGGGCTGCGTGTTTTGCGCGACCGGGCAGATGGGCTTTTCGCGGCATCTCACGGCGGGCGAGATCGTCGCGCAGGCGCTCCACGTGCAGCGCATCCTCAAGGCCGGCGGCGAGCGCCTGCGCAACGTCGTGCTCATGGGCATGGGCGAGCCGCTGCACAACTACGACGCGGTCATGCGCGCCGCCGACATCCTGCGCGACCCCAACGGCCTCGCGCTCGGCGCGCGCAAAATCACGCTCAGCACCGTGGGCGTCGTCCCCGGCATCATCCGCATGGCCGACGAGGCTCGCCCCATCCACCTCGCCGTGTCGCTGCACGCGGCCACGCAGGAGGAGCGCGCCGCGCTCGTGCCCGCCGCGCGCCGCTGGCCGCTCGACCGGCTCATGGACGCCTGCCGCCACTACTGCGCGAAAACCGGCCGCCGCATCTTTTTCGAGTGGACGCTCATCGAGGGCAAAAACGACTCCCGCGACCATGCCCGCGCCGTGGCGCGGCTGCTGGAGGGCATGGACGCGCAGGTGAACCTGATCCCGCTGAATCCAACTTCCGGATACGACGGCGCGCCCGGCGGCGGGCGCGGCGCGGCGCGGGCGTTCCAGGACGTGCTCGCGGAGCACGGCCTGCCCAGCACGGTGCGCCAGCGGCGCGGCATCGACATCGCCGCCGGCTGCGGCCAGCTCGCCGCGACGCCCCGGTAACGGCTTCGGCAAGCGATGCCCTGGCGCCCCGGCGGGCACCCTTCGGTTCTGACTGTAAGGCACGACCCGGGCTCCGCACCGCCGCAACTCCCGGTGGATGCTTGCGTCTGCCCCGGTGATTCAATGCTCCCGCTCCCGCCGGACGTATTTTTCGTTGCCTATCATGCAAGTCCTCCCTTCCCGAAACATCCTCTTCGCCGCCGGCCTCGCGCTCGCCACCGCCAGCTCCGCTTATGCGCAAACATCGCCGCCCTCTCCCGCCGCCGCCGAGCCCGACCTCGCCACCATCACCAACCTCTGGCGCGTCCCTTCGCCGACGCCCATCCCCTACCCGCCCGCCGAGGTCGCCGACATCGAGGCCGTCATGCGCCGCGTCCTCGATTACCTCGAAACCGCCAGCCCCGTCATCGTCACCAACACCGACACCAAGGAGCGCGTCGCCGATTTCACGAAACCGCTCCCGCGCAACCTCGCCGTCGAACGCGGCCCGTTTCTCATCGTCAGCTACGAGTGGGGCGTCACCTACGCCGGCATGCTCCACGCCGCCGCCGCGACGGGCGACGCGCGCTACACCCGCTACACCGACGAACGCCTCACCGCCATCGCCGCGCTCGCGAAGCATTTCTCCGCGCTCCCGCCCGCCGGGCGCCCGCAACGCTATCTCCTGCGCAGCGTCGTCGCCCCCGCCTCGCTCGACGACTCCGGCGCGATGGCCGCCGGCATGATCAAGGCCCTGCAGGCCCGCGCCACCGCCGCCGACCTCCGTCCCATCATCGACCGCTACCTCGCGCATATTTCGGGCGGCCAAAAACGCCTCGCCGACGGCACCCTCGCGCGCGACCGCCCCATGCCCGACAGCCTCTGGCTCGACGACCTCTACATGAGCGTCCCCGCCCTCGCGCAAATGGGCCGGCTCACCGGCGACGCCCGCTACTTCGACGACGCCGCGCAACAAATCCTCCAGTTCCACGCCCGCATGTTCGTCCCCGCCAAAAACCTCTTCATGCACGGCTGGGTCGCGGGCATGACCGAGCACCCCGCCTACCACTGGGGCCGCGCCAACGGCTGGGCCATCCTCGCCACCGTCGAGCTCCTCTCCGTCCTCCCCGACGCGCATCCGCGCCGCCCCGCGCTCCTCGCCATCCTCCGCGACCACGCCCGCGGCCTCGCCGCCACGCAAGGCATCAACGGCCTCTGGCACCAACTCCTCGACCGCCCCGAGACCTACGAGGAAACCTCCGCCAGCGCGATGTTCGTCTACGGCCTCGCCCGCGCCATCAATCGCGGCTGGCTCGACCCGCTCGTTTACGGCCCCGTCGCCTCCATCGGCTGGAACGCCGTCGCGAAACAAGTCAACGCGCGCGGCCAGGTGGAAAACGTCTGCGTCGGCACCGGCATGGGTTTCGACCCCGTGTTCTACGCCTACCGCAACACCAGCCCGTATGCGGCGCACGGCTACGGCCCCGTCCTTCTCGCCGGAGCCGAGATGATCACGCTCCGCAAGGGCTTGGGCGCCGATGCCGTCGTCCACGACGGCGGCGTCCACTTCGGCAAGGTGCCCACGCGGCTGTGGTGAGGTTTTTCAAATAACGACAACATCCCGAACCGCCTTCGTCGTCTTCCTTCTTTCCTCTTTCTCTTTCGCAAAAAAACAAATCCATCCCGCGCTCCGGTTTCCCAGAGGAAAAAAGAAAGAGAAAGAGGAAAGATTAAGACCCCCTCCCCGCCATGCGCCCGTCACGTTTCATCGCCGCCCTTGCGCTGCTTTCCGCCCTTCAGCCTTTCCGCCCTTCGGCCTTTTCCCTCGACCGTCCCGAAGTCACCTTTCCCGTCTTCCAGTTTCCCGCCGACCAGATGCCGCGCATCGACGGCGACGCCTCCGACTGGGCCATGGTTCCCGAATCCTACGTCGTCGGCGCCGGCCAGCTTGTCGACCTCGGCGAAACCAAAAAGAAACCCGATCCCGCCGACCTCGACGTGCGCGTGCGCGTCGGCTGGGTGAAGGGGCTCAACCGCCTCTATTTCCTCTACGAGGCCCGTGACAATTTCTGGGACTTCTCCGACCCCGGGCTGCGCAACGACACCTTCGAGGTCATCGTCGATGGCGACGCCTCCGGCGGCCCGTTCATCGACTCCGAGCACCGCGATTTCTGGACCGCCGATGTCGTCGGACGGCAGCGCGCCGTCCTCGACACCGATCCGCGCATCCCCGACGCCGAGCGCCACTGGGCCGCGCACGGCGTGCATGCGCAGAACTACCATATCTTCACGCCCGCCATGGACAAGGACTGGGCGCTGGCCTGGGGCTCGCCGACTTGGACGAAGGAATTTCCCTTCGCCAACGCCGCCTCGCGCTTCGATTTCAAGCACGGGGAGCCGGGAAAATTCACGCTCGAATTCTGGATAACCCCGTTCGACTACGCCGGCCCCGAAGGGCCGCAACGCGCCGTCGAGTCCGTCCTCCGTGAAAACAAGCTCATCGGTCTCGGCTGGATCGTCATCGACTACGACGGCGACCCCGACCCAGCGAAACGCGGCTTCTGGTCGCTCGGCCGCCGCTACACCATGTTCGGCGACGCCAGCGCGCTCCCCGCCTTCCGCCTCATGCCGCTGGAGCCCGCGCTGGAAAAAAAGAAAATCGAGGCCCGCTGGTCGTTCGCCGTCGTGGACATGGACCGCCGCCTCGTCGCCTTCAAGGACGAGTCGCGCGGCGAGGTCACCGCGTGGCATTGGGACTTCGGCGACGGCCAAACCTCCGCCGAGCAACACCCGCTCCACGCCTACGCGGACACCCGCAGCCGCACCGTCATTCTCGAAGTCGAAGGCCCCGCCGGAAAGTCCCGCCTCTCCAAAGTCTGGGACGTGCAGCTACGCTGAAAAGTGAAGAGAGAAAGGTGAAGAGTGAAAAACAAACCATCAAACCAACACACGATTTTCCTATGAAAACAACAACCTGCTCCAACCTCCGGCGACTTTCCGCTTTTCTGCTTCTTTCACTCTTCACCTTTCACTCTTCACTCTTTGCCGCCGAACTGCCCCGGCTCGAAAAGCGCGGGCTCGCCACCCAGCTCATCGTTGACGGCCAGCCCTTCCTCGCGCTGGCCGGCGAACTCCACAACTCCAGCTCCACCAGCCGCGCCTACATGGCCCCGCACTGGCCGCGGCTCGCCGCCGCGCATCTCAACACCGTCCTCGCCGCCGTGCCTTGGGACGTCATCGAGCCCGCCGAGGGCCGGTTCGATTTCACCCTGGTTGACCACCTCATCGCCGACGCCCGCGCGCACGACCTCCGCCTCGTCCTGCTCTGGTTCGGCAGTTGGAAAAACGGGCTCAGCCACTACGCCCCCGCCTGGGTGAAGGCCGACACCGCCCGCTTTCCCCGCGCCCGCACCGCGCAAGGCACGCTCGAAATCCTCTCCGTCTTTTCCGAGGCCAACCGCGATGCCGACGCCCGCGCCTACGCCGCCCTCCTGCGCCACCTCCGCGAAACCGATGGCGACCGCCACACCGTCATCATGATGCAGGTGCAAAACGAGGTCGGCCTCCACGCCGATGCCCGCGACCGCTCCGCCCTCGCCGACGCCGCCTGGGCGCAACCCGTCCCCGCCGCGCTCCTCGACCACCTCCGGCAAAACCGCGAGACCCTCGCGCCCGCGCTGCGCGCCCTCTGGCGCGACACCGGCTTCAAGACCGCCGGCACTTGGGCGGATGTGTTCGGCCGCGGCCCGCGCGCCGAGGAAGCCTTCATGGCCTGGCACTACGCGCGCTACACCGACCACGTCGCCGCCGCCGGCAAACGCGAGCACGCGCTCCCCGCCTTCGTCAACGCCTGGATCGTGCAGCCCTCCGACGAACTCCCCGGCGAATATCCCTCCGGCGGCCCGCAGGCCCACGTGCTCGACCTCTGGCGCGCCGCCGCCCCGCACATCGACATTTTCGCGCCGGATGTCTACCTGCCCAACTTCACCCAGATCTGCGCCGAATACGCCCGCCCCGGCGCGCCGTTTTTCGTGCCCGAGTCCTTTGCCGGGGAAACCGGCGCCGCCAATGCGTTTGTCGCCATCGGGCGTTTCGGCGGGCTCGGCTACTCGCCCTTCGGCATCGACAGCCGCCTCGATGAAAAGAACCTCGCCGACGATCCGCTCGTCCGCGCCTACGCCATCCTCAGCCAGCTCGCCCCGCAGATTCTCGCGCAACAAACCCGCGACAACATCGCCGCCGTCTCGCTCGACCCGCAAAATCCCTCCGAGCGCATCAAGCTCGGCGGCTATGATTTGAAAGCCGCGCTCTTCACCGGCTGGCGCGCCAAGGGCGTGCCCGAACGTGCCTACGGCCTCATCCTCGCCACCGGCCCCGACGAATTCCTCGCCGTCGGCGCGAACCTCCAGGTCACCTTCGCCACCGATCCCGCCGGCGACGACACCGTCGGCCTCGCGCAGGTCGAGGAAGGCGTCTTCGACGCGTCCGGAAAGTGGATTCCCGGCCGCCGCCTCAACGGCGACGAAATCATGCTCGACTACGACCTGGGCACGCAGGCCGCCGCCCGCCAGACCGGCACCGGCCTGCGCTTCTCCAGTCCGCAACCCGCCATCATGCGCGCCAAACTCTATCGCTTCCCGCAGGCGAAATAATCGCCAAGCAATCTTTCTCTTTCTCAAAAACCCTCCCGTGCACCCCAGCCTCCTCGGAGGAGAAAGAATAAAGAGAAAGATTGAGACCAAAAACAGACAGTCCGTTTCAAAACCATTCGCCCGGTTCCCTTCCCGCTGCCATGCTCCGTCGTTTGTTTCTCACCACTTCGGCCTCCCTCACCTGCATCGTCACTTTTTTCGCCATGACCACCTTGCAAGCCCGCGATTACAACGTCCGCGAATTCGGCGCCACCGGCGACGGCCAGACCATCGACTCCGGCGCCATCAACCGCGCCATCGAGACCGCGGCGGCGGCCGGCGGCGGCACCGTGCGCCTCCCTGCGGGCACCTACCTGAGCTACTCCGTCCGCCTCAAAAGCAACATCACGCTGCACCTCGATCCCGGCGCCATCCTTGTCGCCGCCGAGCCGCCTCCCGCCGAGGCCGGCGGCGGCTACGACCCCTACGAGCCCAACGAGTGGGGCGACGTCCACCAGTATCAGGATTTTGGACACAGCCACTGGCGCAACAGCCTCATCTGGGGCGAGCAGCTCGAAAACATCGCCATCACCGGCCAAGGCCTCATCCGCGGCGACGGCCTCAACCGCGGCCGCGCCTCGCACCCCGGCACAGCCAACAAATCCATCGCGCTCAAACTCTGCCGCAACGTCATCCTCCGCGATTTCTCCATGCTCATGACCGGCCACTTCTCCGTCCTCGCGACCGGGGTGGACAACCTCACCATCGACAACCTCAAGATCGACACCAACCGCGACGGCCTCGACATCGACTCCTGCCGCCACGTCCGCATCTCCAACTGCACCGTCAACACCCTCAACGACGACGCCATCGTCCTCAAGACCTCCTACGCCCTCGGCTTTCTCCGCCCCACCGAAAACGTCACCATCACCAATTGCCAGGTCAGCGGTTACGACCCCGGCTCCCTCCTCGCCGGCACCTTCACCCGCGAGTCCGTCCGCGCCCCCGACCGCGACGGCCCCACCGGGCGCATCAAACTCGGCACCGAGTCCAACGGCGACTTTCGCAACATCACCATCTCCAACTGCGTCTTCGACCGCTCCCGCGGCATCGCCATCGAAAGCGTGGACGGCGCCGTCATCGAGGACATCGCCATTTCCAACATCACCCTGCGCGACGTCTCCAACGCAGCCATTTTCCTCGTCATCGGCGACCGCGCCCGCGGTCCCGAAGGCACGCCCGTCGGCGCCATCCGCCGCGTCAGCATCGACAACCTCGTCGCCTCCTCCGCCGACGCCCGTTTCCCCGTCATCATCAACGGCCTCCCCGGACACCCGGTCGAGGACGTGCGCATCGACGGCATCCACATCGCCAAAAGCGGTGGTCTCACCCTCGACGAAATCCGCGATCAGCCCTCGCACCTCGTCAACTCCTTCTTCCTCCGCTCGCAAGGCAAGGACACCACCGGCCCCGCCGCCAGCGGCCCGCGCCCCGACATCTACGCCGTCCCCGAACGCCCGGTCGCCTATCCCGAGCCCAGCATGTTCGGCCTCCTGCCCGCCAGCGCGCTCTACGCCCGCCATGCAAAGAATCTCACCCTCCGCGACGTCACCGTCACCTATGCCTCCCCGGACGAACGCATTCCCGTGGTTCTTCAGGACGTGAAAGGCGCGACCTTCCGCTCAGTCAATATCCAGCGCGCACCCGGCCAGCCCTTCGCCCTTCTCCGCGACACGACCGATTTCACCGCTCGCGACTGCGGCACGCTGCCGGACATCGATAAATCCTCCGCCCAAGACGAAACCGTCAAATAATGCGACGCCCAATTTGCAGTGAGGGCCATCGCCTTATGTAGGTAGCCCTCGATCCAAGCCAAAATCATTCGATTTTGGCCAATGCCTGTCTTACAGGTTGTGACCAAACCATGCCACGGCTCTTGTGGCAAAACACGTCATGACCACTTTCTCCGACACCATCGCCGCGCTGGCCACGCCCATCGGCACCTCAGCCATCGCTGTCGTGCGGGCCAGCGGCCCTGCCTGCGCCAAGCTGGCGGCCGACGCACTTGCACTTGGCCGGGCACCCGACACGCCCGCCGCCTCCCCCCCTCCCCCACCCCGCCTCGCCATCCATGCCGACTATCGTGACCGCTCCGGCACGGTCCTCGACGATGTCCTCGCCACCTATTTTGCCGCGCCGCACTCCTACACGGGTGACGATTCCCTCGAAATCTCCTGCCACGGCAACCCCTTCATCGCCCAAAAAATCCTCGAGGACCTGCTTGCCCGCGGCTGCCGCGCCGCCGAGCCGGGCGAGTTTACCCGCCGCGCATTTCTCAACGGCCTCATCGACCTCAGCCAGGCCGAGGCGGTCATGGATCTCATCCACGCCCGCAGTGAACGCGCGCTGGCCGCTGCCAACCAACAACTTCGCGGATCGCTGGGCCGCCATGTGGCCGCGCTCACCGACGAACTTCTCCAAGCCCTTGCCCGCGTGGAGGCCTACATCGACTTTCCGGACGAGGATCTCCCCGCCGAGGATCGCACCCTTGTCCGCCGCGCCCTCGCCACGCTCACCCAAGGCACCGACCGCCTGCTCGCCACCCAACACTATGGCGAAATCCTGCGCGAAGGCATCAAAACCGTCATCCTCGGCGAGCCCAACGCCGGCAAAAGCTCGCTTCTCAACCGTCTCGTCGGCCGTGACCGCGCCCTCGTAAGTCACGAGCCCGGAACCACTCGCGACTTTATCGAAGAACGCCTCATCCTCGGCCCGCACTGCCTGCGCCTTATCGACACCGCCGGCCTCAATCCCTCCCCCGCGCCGCTCGAAAAGCTCGGCATGGACAAGACCCTCGATCGCGCCGCCGAGGCCGACCTGCTCATCCTCGTCCTCGACGCCACCCGCCCCGCACCCGCCCTGCCCCGGGAGATCATGGAACGCCTAACCCCGGAAAACACCGTGGTGGTTCTAAACAAATGCGACCTTTGGCCCATGCCCGCGCCCGCTGGCGCGGGAAGTGACAAGTGGCAAGTGGCAAGTGACAAGAATGAAGATCCCAATCAATCAAATTCTAAATTACAAAAAAATCACAATATATTACTAATAAAAGAATTACAAGACAACATAACCCATTTTGCATCCTCTTCCACTTCCCTCCCCCACCCTTCCACGTTTCGTCTTTCAGCCTTTCCCCTCTCCGCCCTCACAGGCGAAGGTGTCCCGGCTTTCGTGGAGGCGATTATAGCTCGAGCCGAGGCATTCCGCCTCGACCAAGGCGGTGATCTTATCGCCATCAATGCCCGGCACGCCGATGCCCTCGCACGCGCACGTGGCAGCCTCGCCGATGCCGCCGCCAACCTCGATGCCGACGGCCCGGTGGAGCTTCTCTCCAGTGATCTCCGCGCGGCCCTCGACGCCCTCGGCGAAATCGCGGGTCGCATCGACAACGAACGCATGCTGGACCATCTTTTCGCGACCTTCTGCATCGGAAAATGATTAATACCAATTCCCAATTAAAATCCCCCCTTTGGGTAGGGCGAGGCGTCCCCGCCGAGCCGCAGGCCAGCAACGGCTCGGCGGGGACGCCTCGCCCTACCCTGATAAGTGTGAAAATGGTTCGGAAATGGTATAACAACGAAAACCAGACTTCTACTGGAGGGCCGAGCTCCCGCGAGGCCGTTGCCGAAAAACGCGGCGCTCGACCGCAACGGCCTCGCGGGAGTTCGGCCCTCCAGCAGTCCAAGTCCTCGTGTTTCAACTCCAACTGGCCGCGCAGTCGCTCTCTTCGCATCCTTCATGCCCTTCGCGGTTCCAAAAATCGCCCTCCCCTCTCATGATTTACAATCCGACCACACCCTTTGACGTCATTGTCTGCGGCGCCGGACACGCCGGCTGCGAAGCCGCGCTCGCCGCCGCCCGCATGGGTGCGAGGACACTCCTCCTTACCGGCAACCTCGACACCATCGCCCAGATGAGCTGCAACCCCGCCATCGGCGGCCAGGCCAAGGGGCAGATTGTGCGTGAAATCGACGCCCTCGGCGGCGAAATGGCCATCAACACCGATGCCACCGGCATCCAGTTCCGCCTCCTCAACGAATCCAAAGGCCCCGCCGTCCAGTCGCCCCGCGCCCAATGCGACAAAAAAGCCTATCAGTTTCGCCTCAAGCACACGCTCGAACTCCAGCCCAACCTGCAACTCTTTCAGGCCACCGTCACCGCCCTCATCTACTCCGCCGGCAAAGTCATCGGAGTCCAGACCAACCTCGACATCGAGTTTCACGGCCACACCATCATCGTCACCACCGGCACCTTTTTGCGCGGCCTCATGCATATCGGCTCCAACAAGAACGAAGGCGGCCGTCTCGGCGATTTCAGCGCGCGCACCCTTTCCGCCAGCCTTCGCGAAGCCGGCATCGAACTCCATCGCCTGAAAACCGGCACACCGCCGAGACTTCTCGGACGCAGCATCGACTTCAGCGTGATGCAGGAACAAAAAGGCGACGCCACGCCCACGCTGTTCGCCTTTCACGACACCCGCGACCCGGAAGATTTGTTCCACGTGGAACAATCCGAAGGCGGAACGCGGAAGGCGGAACGCGGAATAAAAACTTCCGCCGCGGACACTTCGCCATTGTTCCACGTGGAACAAGCGTCGCCAAGCGCCGCTTCATTCCTTCCCAATCCGCATTCCGCAATCCGCATTCCGCATTTCTTTCCGCCCGGCACGGCCCAAGTCTCGTGCTGGATGACCTACACGACCGGCCGCACCGCCGAGATCGTCCGTGCCAATCTCCACCGCTCGGCCATGTATTCCGGCCAGATCGAGGGCGTCGGTCCGCGTTATTGCCCGAGTTTCGAGGACAAGATTGTTCGCTTCGCCGACAAACCCCGCCACCTCCTCTTCCTCGAACCCGAAGGTCGCTCGACCAACGAATATTACGTCAACGGCCTTTCCACCTCATTGCCTTTCGAGGTGCAGCTCGACTTGGTCCACAGCGTTCCCGGGCTCGAAAACGCCGTCCTCATGCGCCCCGCCTACGCGGTCGAATACGATTTTGCACCGCCCACGCAGTTGTTTCCGTCGCTCGAGTCCAAGAAGGTCGAAAACCTTTTCTTCGCCGGCCAGATCAACGGCACCTCCGGCTATGAGGAGGCGGCAGGGCAGGGACTCGTCGCCGGCGTCAATGCCGTCCGCAAACTCCGCCGGCAGCCGCCGTTCATCATTGCCCGGCACGAGGGCTATATCGGCGTGATGATCGACGACCTTGTCACCAAGGGAACCAACGAGCCCTATCGCATGTTCACCAGCCGGGCCGAGTATCGGCTGCTGTTCAACCACGCCAGCGCCGAGCTGCGTCTTCGCCATCATATTCGCGAGCATGGACTCGTCTCCGCCAGCCGTCTGGCCCGCATTGAGGAGAAACATCGCCAAATCGAGCAGTGGGCGCACTGGCTCGATGCAAACAAAGCAAGGGCAGGGCAGGGGACCTGGGCCGATGTCATCCGGCGCAAGCTCTCTGCCGGAGGGACGATCTCCGCGCCGTCCTCTTGCCTTTCGACACCGAAACAGGACGGCACGGAGGCCGTCCCTCCAAATCAGCCGGACACCCTCGATCTTCCGGCGGATTTCCTCGCCCAACCCGCCCCCATCCGCGACGAGGTGCTCTACCGCGTCAGCTACGCGGGTTATCTCGCCCGCGAAAAACGCCAGATCGCCAAGCTCAGCGAAATCGAAAAAATCAAAATTCCGCCCTCCATTGACTACCTGAAAGTTCGCGGCCTGCGTCGCGAAAGCGCGCTCAAGTTGAACGATGTAAAGCCCTATACCTTGGGCCAGGCCAGCCGTATAAGTGGAGTTAATCCAGCGGATATCAACATCTTAATGGTTCTTATCGAGTCCCGCCGAGCAGGGTAGGGGATGCCCTGCCCCATGCGGGTCCTCATTTTCCTTTGTAACAATTGCGAAACGCACACGTAAACTGCTCGGCACTGTGCCATCGAAACGCCATATTTAACCGTGACTGCTCATGACTTCCGCCGATTTGAAAGCCAAAAAAGTCCTCATCGTGGATGACGAAGCCGATGTCACCGACCTCGTCGCTTACAACCTTCGCGCCAAAGGCTGCACCGTCGAAACCCTCAACGATCCCACCAGCAGCATTGGGGTCGCCCGCTCCTTCCTGCCCGACCTTGTCATCCTCGACGTGATGATGCCCGATCTGAGCGGCGTGCAGATCTGTAAAATGCTCCGTGCCGATCCCCAGCTCAAAAACGTGCCCGTCATCTTCCTCACCGCCAAGGCCGAGGAGCATGACCGCGTGCAGGGACTCGAAATCGGTGCCGACGACTATATCTGCAAGCCCTTCAGCACAAAGGAACTCACCCTCCGCATCCAATCCATCCTCCGCCGCTCGGCCGCCGGCATCACCACAGCGGCCGCGCCCTCCAGCCCGTCCTCCGCCACCCGCCATCAGGTCGGTGACATCAACCTCGATGTCGAGCGCCACGCCGTGACCGTCCACGGCCAGCCCATCGAGCTCACCGCGACCGAGTTCAAGCTCCTCCAGCTCCTCATGGAACGCCGCGGCCGCGTGCAAACCCGCGAGCACCTGCTCCTCAACGTCTGGAACTACGAAACCGAAATCGAGACGCGCACCGTTGACACCCATATCCGCCGCCTCCGCGAAAAACTCGGGACCGAGGCCGACTGGATCGAAACCATCCGGGGCGTGGGCTACCGTCTGGCGGAACGCCGTGTCACCAACAGCCCCGCCGCGTGAGTTTTTTGGGCCAAACTTTTGGCCGCCAGGTGCGCGCCGATTATCAAACCGCCAATAAATACTGATGGTTTGATACAGATTTTGCCATTGCCCAATCGTGCGAAATCAACCGCAAAAAACGCGAAATGCGCAAAATCAATTTCAGGCCAAGTGTTCAGCCACGAGAAACCCCGCGGATACAAGGAAAATACAATCCAGGGCCGGTTTATTATCAATCAATCCACTAAACAACGAAACTTGTTGAAATTGTTTTACTTGCAAAATAGTGATTATTGCGGATCACATCCGTCCCGATAACGCCGGTAATTTCCCGCCCTCTTTTCCCCGAATTTTTCATATTTCCCGATTCATCCTTTTTCCATCTCGTCAGTGAAAATGAGCGGCTGCATATGAATGTCTATTAGTGGCCGGCCAATAAAATGCTTTTCGCAATTATCATCATCCTCGGAATCGCCCTTTGCGTCGCGCTTTTGCAGATCGCGCAATACCGCCGGGCCGCGCGCGGGCTTTCGCAGGCGATCATCACCAAGCAGCCCTTTCTCCGCGAAGACATCCCCGGGGCGTCCGGGCCGCATTGGGACGCGCTCGTCAGCGAGACCAACGACCTCATCTCCGAAAACATCCGCCTGCGCCAGCTCCGCACCAGCCAGCTCGCCCAGCTCGACGCCACCCTCGGCAGCCTCCAGGAGGCCGTGCTGCTGGTCGATCGCGACAACCGCATCCTTCTCGCCAACCAAGCCCTCCAAGCCCTCTTCCCCCGCGCCGCCGCCAATACCAACCTCCTCCACCACCGCCTCGAAACCATCATCCACGGCGCCGCGTTTTTCGAATACGTGGAGGCCGTCCGCCGCGGCACCGCCCGTCCGCAGCATGAGATCGAGTTTCCTTCCACGCCGTCCCCCGCCGCCGCGACCTCCCGCGCCGGCCGCCACCTTTGGCTCGAAGTCACCGGCACCACCATCCCCGCGCTCACCGGCGATGACGAAGCCTGGGCGCTTTTTGTCCTTCACGACATCACCAAGCAGAAAAAACTCGAGGCCGTGCGAAAGGAGTTCGTCGCCAATGTCTCCCACGAACTCCGCACCCCGCTCAGCATCATCAAGGGTTACGCCGAGACGCTGGTTGACGGGCACGTGGACATGCCCGAGGCGGATCGCGATCGTTTTTTGCGCACCATCGAGCGCCACGCCGAGCGCCTCAACTCCCTCATCGAAGACCTGCTCACGCTTTCCCGCCTCGAATCCGCCAACGCCGGCCTGCGCCGCGAGCCCGTCGCGTTCACAAAGCTCCTCGCGACCATCCTCGACGACTATCGCGCCCGGCCCGCCGCGGCCGGGCGGCGGCTGGGGCATGACTTCGACCCCGCCATCGGCGAACTCCAGCTCGACCCGCTCAAAATCACCCAGGCCCTCGAAAACCTCCTCGACAACGCCCTCAAATACACGCCGCCCACCGCGCTTGTCCAAGTGAGCGCGCGCCGCGCCGGCGCTGGCATGATCGAGGTGGCGGTGCGCGACAACGGCCCCGGCATCCCCGCCGCCGACCTGCCTCATATTTTCGAACGGTTTTATCGCGTGGACAAAGGCCGGTCCCGCGACAAAGGCGGCACGGGCCTCGGCCTGAGCATCGTGAAACACATCGTCCAGCTTCACGGCGGCCAGGTCCGCGCCGAAAGCACGGAAGGGCAGGGGAGCGTCTTTTATTTCACCCTGCCGGAAAAGTGACAGGGCTTTGTGCCGGCCCTCAATCGTTCTCGTTCTCTTACTCGTTCTCGTTCGCGAAACATTTCGAAAACAAAAGAGAACGAAGAACGAGTAATACCATTTGCGAATGAAAATCACACTATGGAAACCGTTAATGGTAGGGCGAGGCGTCCCGCCGAGCCGCGTGAACCGCTCGCGGCTCGGCGGGGACGCCTCGCCCTACCTGAAGTGTGATTTCTGACTGCAAATGGTATAACAGAACGAGAACGATTGAGTGGGCGCTCACATGCCCGGCTTGCGCGGGGGCCGCTTTTGCCCCAAGACAACCGGCTCTCCCGCTCCCGCCCGTGGAAAACCCAGCCCGCTCCGCCGATTTTCTTGCCCGCCGCGACGCGCGCCTTGCCGCGTTGCGCGAAACCCTTGCCGTGCTCCTGCGCGGCCATCCGCGCATCACACTCGAGCTCGGCTGCGGCCACGGCCACTTCCTCACCGCCTACGCCGCCGCGCAATCGGTCTCGCTTTCCGCATTCCATCGACTTTCAGCCTCCGAGCGGCGGCCACAAACGCCTTTTTGCATCGGCATCGACCTCATCGGTGAACGCATCGCGCGCGCCCGCCGCAAGGCCGCCCGCGCCGGACTCGAACCGCATCTCGCGTTCCTCCAGGCCGAGGCGGGCGAATTCCTCGCCTCGCTGCCGGCCCATGTGGCCTTTGCGGATATTTTCATCCTGTTCCCCGATCCGTGGCCAAAACGCCGCCACCACAAAAACCGGCTCATCCAGCCCGAAATTCTCACGGCGCTCGCCACGCGCTCCGGCATCGACACGCGCCTGTGCTTCCGCACCGATTACGCCCCCTATTTCGAGGACGCATGCGAAACCATGACAGCACATGCAAACTGGGAGATCGATCCTACGCTTTCATGGCCATTCGAACAGGAGACCGTTTTCCAAAATCGTGCTAAAATATATCAATCTTTTGTCGCCCGGCGAATTTTATGACCGGATTCATGCCTTCCTTATCAATCTATATAAAAATAAGTTATAAAAGATGACGTTCAAACAAAAATAGATTAGCAGGATCTTTACTGATTAGGATAAGCATTATTTATTTCTTTGGTTGACGAGGGAAGTGACGTTTGCCTACGTCGCCACCCTTTCATACACCGATTTTTCGCTGCCTGCGCACCTTCGCATCATGACACGAGGTAAAAAACTAACCCTGCTGCCCATAGGCTTCCTCGGAGCCTCCGTTTCTGTCATTGCCGCCTCGGAAGAAGGTGCCCATTCGGGAATCGCCACCGCTGCTGAGACATTGTTTCACATCGGCCCGCTTCCGGTCACGAACAGCATGGTCACGAGCTGGGTGATTGCGCTCGCCCTCATCGCCCTCATCCGCCTCGCCATCCGCCGCCCCAAACTCGTTCCCACCCGCGCCCAAGCCTTGGTCGAGAGCGTGGTGCAGGGGATTCTCGACCTCATTTCGCCCATCACGGGCAAGCACGTCGCCAAGCACGCCTTCCCGCTGCTGATCGCCCTCTTCTGCTTCATCCTGATCCAAAACTGGAGCGGCCTCCTGCCCGGCGTGGGCTCCCTCTTCATAAGTGAACACGGCGAATGGAAAGAAATCATCCGCCCCGGCAACGCCGACATGAACAGCACCATCGCGCTCGCCATCGTGGCCATGGCGGCCTGGGCGTGGTTTGTCCTGCGCTACGCCGGCCTCAAGTATTTTGTCTCCCACACGTTCGGCAACAAGGCCGACCGCCGGGAAATCCCGCTCCCCATCTATCTTTTGCTTACGGTGATATTCCTCGGCGTCGGCGTCGTGGAGCTGATCTCGATGGTTTTCCGTCCGGTTTCGCTCTCGTTCCGTCTTTTCGGCAACGTCTTCGGCGGGGAAAACCTCATGCATTCCATGTTCGGCATATTCAAGTGGGGGCTGCCGATTCCCTTCTACTTTCTCGAAATCCTGATCGGCGTGGTGCAGGCGCTCGTCTTCACGCTCCTCGTTGCCGTTTACATCGGGCTCGTCTGCAACCACGAGGAGGACGAACACGCCCCGGGAGCCGCCTCGCACTGACCGAAAACTCATTTCCCGCCGGGAGCGTGCCGAAGTTTGTGCGCACGGCGGAAACCCAACCAACCAACAAATACCAACCATGATCGACATCATCGCACAAGCCTCCACCGGAATCACCGGCAGCATCCAAGGCGCCCTCGGCTGCCTCGGCGCCGCCCTTGGCGTGGGCCTGGTCGGCACGAAGGCCGTCGAGGCCGTCGGCCGCAACCCCGGCGCGTCCGGCAAGATCCTCGTCCAAGCCATCCTCGGCATGGCGCTCGCCGAAGCGGTCGCGTTCTACGCGCTCTTCCTCGGCAAGTAAGCCACTCCCAGCCGCGCCGCCGCCACCCGGCGGCGCGGCCCCTTTTTTCCCGACCCGTTTTTCCCTCAACCCGCCATGACACTCGCGCCGCTCCCAATCGCCGCCGGACTCAGCGACACCATCACGCAGATTGCCCACCAATTCGGCATCGATATCCCGCTCCTCGTCGCGCAGATAATCTGCTTCAGCATCGTGGCGTTCCTGCTCTGGAAATTCGCCTTCAAGCCCGTCCTGGCCACCCTCGACGAACGCCAGAAAAAAATCGCCGACGGCCTCGACTACGCCGAGAAAATGAAGGCCGAACTCGCCGCCGCCCAGGCCCGCAGCGAGGAAATCTTCCGGGACGCCTCGCTCAAGGCCCAGCAAATCATGGCCGACGCGCAGAAAACCGCGAAAGACTTCGCCGACGCGCAGCAAAAGGAGGCCATCGAAAAGGCCGGCGACATCCTCGCCAAGGCCCAGCAGGCCGTCGAACTCGAACACAAGAAAATGCTCGCCGACGCCCGGGGCGAAATCACCCGCCTCGTCGTCGCCACCACCGAGCGCGTCCTTGCCAGGAAACTCACCGACGCCGACCGCGCCTCCTACAACGAAGCCGCGTCGCAGGAACTCATCAAAAACTGAGCACTCTCCAGTTTCTTGCCGATGAAGCCCGACAAACAATCCCAGCGCCTCGCCCGCCATCTTTACAGCCTCAGCTTTGCGGACGGGCGCATCTCGGCCGAACGCGTGGCGGGTGTCGTCGCCTACCTCGACAAAAATCCGCCGCCGCACCGCCACCTCTCCGTCCTCAAAGCTTATCGCGCCCTCGTCGCCGCCGAACTCGCCCGCAGCGAAGCCCGCATCGAGCACGCCGGCCCGGTCTCCGACGCCACCATCCAGGCGATCGCCGCCGCGATGTCGGCCCGTTACGGCCACCCCATCGCGCCCTCCGCGAAACCCAATCCCGCGCTCCTCGCCGGCGTCCGCGTCCGCGTCGGCGACGACCTCTACGACACCTCCGTCTCCGCCCGCCTCGCCGAACTCGCCGCCCGCACCTGAGCCGCCCCCGCCGCGCGCCACCCATTTTTCAAAATATCACGCCACCCAAGACCCGCCACCATCCCTTTCACGAAATGAGCGACACCAACGTCATAGCCCAAATCGAACAGCAAATCGCCCAGTTGCAGAACAAGGCGGTCAAGAAAAACACCGGCACCATCCGCGCCGTCGCCGACGGCGTCGCCACCATCGACGGCCTCTCCGACGTCATGTATAACGAAATGGTGCGGTTCCCCGGCGGCGCCATCGGCATTGCCCTCAACCTCGGCGAGACCGAAGTCGGCACCATCGTCCTTGGCGACATCTCCCAACTCAAGGAAGGCGACGAAGTCCAGACCACCGGCCGCCTCCTCTCCGTCCCCGTCGGCAAAGCCCTCCTCGGACGCGTCGTCGACGCCCTCGGCAACCCCGTCGACGGCAAAGGCCCCCTCGACGCCAGAGAAACCTATCCCGTCGAACGCATCGCCCCCGGCATCATCGCCCGCAAGTCCGTCTCCCAAGCCCTCTTTACCGGCATCATGGCCATCGACTCCATGATTCCCATCGGACGCGGCCAGCGCGAACTCATCATCGGCGACCGCGGCACCGGCAAGACCGCCATCGCCATCGATACCATCATCAACCAGGCCAAGATCAACAAAATCGGCCTCGCCTCCGGCGACCCGAAATTCCGCCCCGTTTACTCCATCTACGTCGCCGTCGGCCAGAAAAACTCCAACATCGTCCGCACCATCTCCACCCTCGAAGCCGCTGGCGCGCTCGAATACACCATCATCGTCGCCGCCCCCGCCGCCGACAATCCCGCCAACCAATACATCGCCCCCTACGCCGGCGCCGCGATGGGCGAATGGTTCATGGAAAACGACATGGACGCCCTCATCGTCTATGACGACCTCTCCAAGCACGCCGTCGCCTACCGCCAGATCTGTCTCATCTTGAAACGTCCCTCCGGCCGCGAAGCCTATCCCGGCGATGTTTTCTACCTTCACTCCCGCCTCCTCGAACGCGCCGCCCGCCTCGCCGGCAAAGGCTCCCTCACCGCCCTCCCCATCGTCGAAACCCAGGCCGGCGACGTCTCCGCCTACATCCCGACCAACATCATCTCCATCACCGACGGGCAAATCTTCCTCGAAACCGACCTCTTCAACCAAGGCACCCGCCCCGCCGTCTCCGTCGGCCTCTCCGTCTCCCGCGTCGGCTCCGCCGCGCAAATCAAGGCCACCAAGCAGGTCGGCGGAAAGCTCAAGGGCGAACTCGCCCAGTTCCGCGAACTCGCCGCCTTTGCCCAATTCGGCTCCGACCTCGACGCCCGCACCAAGGCCCAGCTCGACCGCGGCTCCCGCATCGTCGAACTCTTCAAGCAGCCCGCCGCCGCGCCGATTCCCATCGAGCAGCAGGTCGTCACCCTCTGGGCCATGCAAAAAGGCTATTACGACGACCTCGAATTGAAGGCCGTCGCTCCCGCCGCCGCCAGCCTCCGCCAATTTTTCACCGCGCGCCAGACCGCGCTCCTCGAGGAAATCCGCATCCAGGCCAAACTCGACGACGCCATCGAAGCCAAACTCAAGACCGCCACCGACGAGTGGAAAGCGACCCAGCCCAAAGCCGGGAAACCCGCCGCCGCCCCGGCCGCCTGAAACAGCGAGAGCCCACTGGCATCCCTCTGCCGTTAAAACACTTCTCCCTTCATGGCATCGACAAGAGACATTCGCCGCCGAATCAAATCGGTCAAAAACACCCGCCAGATCACCAAGGCGATGGAACTCGTTGCCTCGTCGAAAATGAAGAAGGCGCAGCAGGCTGCGATGGCCGGGCGCCCCTATGCCCGCCTCCTCGCCACCATGCTTGCCAACCTCGCTCACCGCGTCGAGGACATGGACAACCTCCATCCCTTCCTCATCCGCCGCGAAATCAAAACCCGCGGCATTCTCCTCCTCACCACCGACAAAGGCCTCTGCGGCCCGCTCAACTCCAATCTCTTCCGCCTCGTCGCCGACATCAAGGCCCCCGCCAAGTTTGTCGCCGTCGGACGCAAGGGCGCCCAATACCTGGCCCGCACCGGACGCGACCTCCTCGCCGACTTCATCATCAGCGACCGCGTCACCTTCGCCGAGGTCCGCGTCATCATCGAGTTTCTGGTCAAACAATATCTCGACGGCGTCATCGACACGCTCGAAGTCATCTATCCCCATTTCAAAAACACCCTCGTTCAGGAACCCGCCATCGCCCCCATCCTCCCGCTCGACAATCTCGCCGCGATGGTCGAACGCCTGAAAAAACAGGCCGGCGTCGAATCCTCCCCCGACACCCGCGACATGCTCTTCGAGCCCAGCTCCGCCGAGGTGCTCAGCGCCCTGCTCCCCTTCTACGTCAACCGCACCATCCACCAGCTCGCGCTCGCCGCCAAAGCCTCCGAGCACAGCGCCCGCATGGTCGCGATGAAGACCGCCAAGGACAACGCCACCAACCTCCTCGACGACCTCACGCTCAAATACAACAAGGCCCGCCAGGCCGCCATCACCAACGAAATCCTCGAAATCGCCGCCGCCCAATACGCCGCCGCGACCTGATCTCCCCGCGGCCAATGAATAATGTGAAATGAACCGTGCAGAATAATAAATCCAAACCGCCCGGAGAAATATCAGTCGTCCCACATCATACATCCACCAAGGCGCGGTCACTTTATATATCATACATCAGCAAACATATTTAACATGAGCAACCAAACCGGAAAAATCGTCCAAGTCCTCGGAGCCGTCGTCGACGTCCAGTTCGCCGAAAACGCCATGCCCCCCATTTATCAGGCGCTCACCGTCGAATTCACCGCCTCGGGCAAGCAGGAAAAGCTCACCCTCGAGGTCCAGCAGCACATCGGCGAAGGCGTCGTCCGCACCATCGCCATGTCGTCCTCGGAAGGCCTTGTCCGCGGCATGCCCGTCATCGACACCGGCGCGCCCATCTCCGTCCCGGTCGGCGAAGGCGTCCTCGGCCGCATCTTCAACGTCACCGGCGACCCCGTGGACAACAAGGGCCCCGTCCCCCACGAAAAACGCTACCCCATCCACCGCCAGCCCCCGACCCTCATCGACCAGGACACCAAGGCCAACATCCTCGAAACCGGCATCAAGGTCATCGACCTCATCTGCCCCTTCATCAAGGGTGGCAAGGTCGGCGCCTTCGGCGGCGCGGGCGTCGGCAAGACCGTCGTCATCATGGAGCTCATCAACAACATCGCCAAGGCCCACGGCGGACGCTCTGTCTTCGCCGGCGTCGGCGAACGCTCCCGCGAGGGCAACGACCTCTATCACGAAATGTCCGAGGCCGGCGTCATCGACCAGAACGACATCACCAAGTCGAAAATCGCCCTCGTTTACGGCCAGATGAACGAGCCTCCGGGCGCCCGCATGCGCGTCGCCCTTTCCGGCCTCGCCATGGCCGAGTATTTCCGCGACGAGAAAAACCAGGACGTCCTCCTCTTCATCGACAACATCTTCCGCTTCTCCCAGGCCGGCTCCGAAGTCTCCGCGCTCCTCGGCCGCTCGCCCTCCGCCGTCGGCTACCAGCCCACGCTCGCGAACGAAATGGGCATCCTCCAGGAGCGCATCACCTCGACGAAAAAAGGCTCCATCACCTCCTTCCAAGCCGTTTACGTCCCCGCCGACGACCTTACCGACCCGGCCCCGGCCAACACCTTCGCGCACCTCGATTCCACCATCGTGCTCGACCGCGCCATCTCCGAACTCGGCATTTACCCGGCGGTCGATCCCCTCGCCTCCACCTCCAAGGCGCTCGAGCCCGCCATCGTCGGCGAGGAGCACTACGAGGTCGCCCGCGAAGTCCAGCGCGTGCTCCAGCGCTACAAGGACCTCCAGGACATCATCGCCATCCTCGGCCTCGACGAACTTTCCCCCGAGGACAAGCTCACCGTTTACCGCGCCCGCAAAGTCCAGCGCTTCCTCTCGCAACCCTTCACCGTCGCGGAAGTCTTCACCGGCACCCCCGGCCAGTATGTGCCGATCAAGGAAACCATCCGCGGCTTCAAACTCATCCTCGAAGGCGCGCTCGACCAAGTCCCCGAGGGCGACTTCTTCATGAAAGGCGCCATCGACGAGATTTTGCCCAAGGCCAAAGCCCAATGAAAATGACGGATGAAAAATTACGAATGACGAATAAAAACCGGCCCCCTCATTCGTAATTCGTAATTCGTAATTCGTAATTTCTCATCATGTCTCTTACGCTAAAAATCGTCACTCCCGAAGCCGAGGTCTATTCCGACACGATTGAGACCGTGGTCATTCCCACGACGACCGGGGAGATAGGCATCCTGCCCGGGCACATCCCGCTCCTCACCCAAGTCACCGCCGGCGAGCTGCGGGTCACCAAGGACGGCAGGACCAGCGAACT
Source organism: Termitidicoccus mucosus (assembly GCF_038725785.1). Lineage (GTDB taxonomy): Bacteria > Verrucomicrobiota > Verrucomicrobiia > Opitutales > Opitutaceae > Termitidicoccus > Termitidicoccus mucosus. Next base: position 4,301,537 of record NZ_CP109796.1, on the reverse strand, counting down.
TATCATCGGCGACGGCTTCGCCGAAATCGAGGCCGACACCGTTTCCATCCTCGCGCAGAACGCCATCGAAGAGGAAAAGATCGACTTCGAGGCGGTCGAAAAGGCGCGTCAGCGCGCCGAGGAGGCGCTCAAGAATCGCGAGAAACTCACTCCCGAGGAAATCGCGCGCGACGAGGCGGCCCTCCGCTTTGTCATGGCCCAGCTCGCCCAAAAGAACCGCCGCCGGTGAACCGCGCGACGCTCTCCGCTCCGGCCCGATAAAACATTTCCGTGATCCTCTGTATATAATCGCGTTCCTTTTGCTGATTCAGAAATTCGCCGAGAATTTCATTTTGGTCTGCAAAGGGTATTATATAATATTTTCGATTAACATTGGCGCGGCAGCGCCGGTAGGGCGAAGCCTCCGGCTGAGCCGCGGCTCGTCGAGGACGGGACGCCTCGCCCCACCATTTGGGCCAATGTTGAGAGAAAATACTATATAATCCCGCCTCCTCGCCTCATCCGTGTCTCTGCGGGATGGCCAAAAATAACTTCGCATCCCTCGCGGCCTTCGTGGTTAAAAGCAAGCCATGCAGCCCGCCGCTCCCATTCGCCACGATTTTATCGCGATCGACGAAGGTTTGAACAAAATCTTCCGCATCGACGAAAACCGCTCGTCCACCGAACCCGTCTGGCACATGAGCACCGGCCGCACCCAGGTGCGCGACATGCAGCTCATCGGCGGCAACCGCCTCCTCGTCAGCCATAATCGCGGTTACTCCGAAATCGACCTCGACACCGGCGAAATTCTCGTCGCCGTCGAACGCTTCCTCGGCGTCACCTCCGCCCGCCGCCAGCCCGACGGCAGCACCCTCGTCGCCGGCGTCAACCTCCCCAACCTTCCCGGCGTCTCCCTCCTCGAGCTCGACGCCGGGCATGTCACGCGCCGCCAAGTCCGTTATCCCGGCGACTACGTGCGCCTCATCCGCCAGACCCCCTCGCACACGCTCCTCATGATGTGCGACACCCGCCTCCGCGAGGCGGACTACCTCGGCAACTATCTCCGCGAAATTCCCGTCGACGGCTTCGCGCACATGTGGAAAGCCGTCCCGCTGCCCGACGGGCGCATCCTCGCATCCGCCGGTTACGGCGCCTTTCTGGTCGAGCTCGATCCCGCCGGCCGCGTCCTCCGCAAATTCGGCGGCCGGGCCGATGTCCCCGCCGCAGTGAATCCCTATTTCTACGCCACCTTCCAGCTTCTCGCCAATGGCCACATCGTCCTCGCCAACTGGCAGGGCCACGGCCCCGGTCACGGCGAGTCGGGCGTGCAACTTCTCGAGTTCGACGCCGACACGCAAATCGTCTGGCAGTGGAGCCACCCCGCGTTTATTTCATCGCTGCAAGGCGTGCTTGTCCTCGACGGCCTCGACACCGGCAGACTCCACGACGAGCGCACCGGCCCCATGCTGCCGCTGTAAAGGCGGTATGGATGCCGTTAGTTTGTAGGGCTCAGCCTCCGGCTGAGCCGCGGCACGGCGGGGACGCCTCGCCCTGCCATTTGGGCCAATATTGAAAGAAAATACTATATATATTATTTTCCCGCGCTATTCATACCGCGCGCTGCGGCCGAGGTAATTCAACGACCAGATTTCCTTCCAGACACGAAAGCGCCCCTCGTAGGTGATTTTCCCGTGTTCCTCGCGCTGCGCGTAGGGCATCAGGAAACCGAGCTCGGTGTTGATCTTGTCCATCTCGCGTTGCTGCACGTTCAGGTCCTCCAGCGGCTCGCCGTCCCAAGGTTGTATGATCTCGCCGCGCCGCGCCAGCCGCGCACGGTGGCGTTTATACAAACCTTCCAGCGATACGCGCCAAGGGTTCCGTTCCACGAGCCAGTTCTCGGGATAAAACCCGGCAAAAGGCAAAAACAGGTTGTCCGTCACGTAACGATAGCCGTTCAGCATGCGCGTGGAAAAACTCGCGCACAGCGCGATCGCGCCGCCCGGCTGGGGCAGAAACGTGATTTGCAGCCGCACCACCGCATCCGCGTCCTGATAAACCGACACGCGCAGATAAAGGTCATTGCTGATTTCGGCGCGCAACGCCTGCACCTGCGAAAATCCCCGCGTGCGCAGCCAGTCCCGCACTTTCAGGAAACGCGGGTGCGTGGGCCATTCGTCGCCGGAGGTATTGACGCTGTAATGCGGAAACAACGGCAGCGGACTCATGCTGAGCGCCTTGACCATCATCCAGTTGTAAAGCGTCTCGGCCAGAATCCAGACCAGCAGGCACACGAGCGCAAGCAGCCAGTAGGGCCGGTTGAACCCGCCGATTCTTTGGAAAAGATACGCGGCGCTTCCGGAGAAGACGAGGCAGCGCAGCCAGCGGTTGATGATGGAAAGCACGGGCGAAGCCAGCCGGGCGTTCAGGCGCGCCAGCATGATGACCGCCAAGGCCGCGGCCAGCACCAGCAGGGAGAAATATTCGGTCGTGTTTTCCATGTTTTGCCTTCTCAAGAAACTGACGCGCCCGCGTCTGGCAAGGCGATGCGGAAAGTGTCCGTGTGGAAAGGAGCGCGGGCATTCCTGCCCGCGGGTTTGAACTTATACCAAGTCCCAATTTTAGGTAGGGCGAGGCGTCCCGCCGAGCCGGAGACCGAGCAACGGCTCGGCGGGACGCCTCGCCCTACCTAAATGGCAGAAATGGCCCGCGCTCCTTTCGCGTGGGATGATTTGGCGCTCAACTCAGACGCACCGGCATCACGACGCAGATGAAGCTTTCCAGCGTCTTGAACACGCCGGGGCTCACCTCGTCCTTCACCTCGAAGAAAATCTCGTCCTTCGAAAGCGCGCGGAGCGGGTCGAGGAGGAATTGCGGGTTGAAGCCGACTTGAAGCTCCGGACCGCTGTAGGCGATGGCCATCGATTCGTGCGCCTCGCCGAAATCGGGACTCTGCGCGGTGATTTCGAGCAGGTTGCTGGAAAGCTTGATTTTGACCGAGTTGGATTTCTCGCTGCACACGAGCGCGGCGCGGTGCACGCATTGGGCAAAAAGCTCGCGCTCGAGCTTGATGCGCTGGTGCGTTTCCTTCGGGATGACCTGATTGTAGTTCGGGTAGTTGCCCTCGACGACTTTCGAGTAGAGGTAAACGCTGTCCACGAAACCGGCGCTGTCCTTGTCCACGTTGATCTGGAAGGCGGCGCGGCGGTCGTTGAAGGACACCTTGAGCTTTTCGCCCTTGTCGAGCATGCGCAGGAGCTCGCCCACGGTCTTGGCGGGGAGAATGATGTTTCCGGCGCTCTCGGCGGGGACTTCCATTTCCTTGCTCATGAGCGCGAGGCGGCGGCCGTCGGTGGCGACAAGCGAGAGTTTGCCGTCATTGAAATTAAAATACACGCCGTTGAGGATGAAGCGGGTCTCGTCGGTGGACTGCGCGTAGGCGACGCTCTTGAGCATGGAGACGAGCTCGCCTTGTTCGAGGGTGAAGGATTTCTCTTCGCCAAATTCCGGCAGCGGCGGAAACTCCTCGCGGCCGATGCCCATGATGCGGAAGGTGGAGCCGCCGGAGGTGAGTTTGATCTGGTGTGTGGGCGATGCGTCGAAGGTCACATCGGTGCTGGGCAGTTCCTTGACGATGGTGGCGAGACGCTTGACCGGCAGCGTGACCGCGCCGGGCTCCTTCACCTCGGCCTTCACCTTGCATCGGATCCCGAGATCGAGGTTCGTGGTGGTGAGCGAAATGGAGTCCTTGTCGGCCTCAATCAACACATTGCTCAAGATGGGCATCGTGGCTTTCGAGCCAACGACGTTGAGGACTTGGGCAAGCCCGTTGCTGAAGTGGTCGCGATTGATTTTGAATTTCATGCGCTGCGGTTTTTGGGAAACTAACAAAGGTTAAATAATTCTTAGTTCAATAATGAAGATTTATCCGTATCAGTATGGGCTGTGAAAAACGGGAATAACCAGCCAAATCTCCTTTGAAAATGGCGGGTGGCGCGCTGTGAGCAACCGGGTGCGCAATTCGGAGCAAGGGCGGGGTTTTTCACAATGGGAAAGTTATTCGGAGTTGTTGGGCGGGTTGTTGGCGGACTTGCTCGCAGCGTTTTCAGCCGCCGTCCGCACGGTCGTCTCGGCCCGAAGCGCGGGACGCCGGCGCCAGTGGCGGCAAAGCCCGAAGAAAAGGTAGCCGATGCAGATGCATAGGAATCCTATTTCCTTGTAAAAGAATATGATAGCCAGCAATGCCAGCAGAAACGCAAAGGTGCTGAGGCGGGCGCGCGTCTGCATGCCGATGTTTTTTCCGCTTGGGAAGCGCACCGTGCTCATCATGAGCAATGCGATGAGCAGCATGAGGGGCGGGAGCACCAGCGCCCAGTAATTGAGGTGGCGTTCGTCCTCGGCCATCTCAATGAGGAACAGCACCGTGGCCGCGACGGTCGCGGCGGCGGCGGGCACGGGCAGGCCGATGAAGTCCTTGTTGGATTCCTTGGCGCCGCGGTGCAGGAGGGGGTTGGTGATGACGTTGAAGCGCGCCAGCCGCATCGCCGCGCAAAGCAGGTAGATGAAGCCGACGCCCCAGCCGATGTTGAGCGACCACTCGAAGCCGGGCGCCTGCGAGGGCGAGAGGATGAAGAACGACATCATCATCGCCGGGGCGATGCCGAACGAGATCACGTCCGCGAGCGAATCGAATTCCGCGCCGAAGAGCGATTCGCGCCCGCCCATGCGCGCGAGCCGGCCGTCGAGCGAGTCGAAAAGCGCCGCGCCGAGGATGAAGTAAACCGCGCGGCGGTAATAGTCGAACATCGAGCCGCCTTCGTAAAGGCCGTCGAGCGCGGACTCGGCGAGCTGCGCCTGGATGCAGCAGATGAGCGACATGAAACCGCAGAGCAGATTTCCCGCGGTCATCAAGTTCGGCAGGATGTAAATCCGGCTGGCTTGAGTGACGGTGTAGGGATCTTCGCGCGGGTCGGGTTTTGCCATGGAAGGAGGGAGGTGCGGGAAGGCGAAAAAGGGTGGGGGAGCCGGCGGGCGCGCGGTGAAATCGCGGGCCCGCCGCGCCGGGTTACTTCGTGAGTGTTTCGAGGTATTTCCAGAATTTCGAGTGTTGCTCGACGAGCTGATTTTCCGTCACGGGGAGTTTGTTGCGGAGAAGGAAATCCTCGAGGGAGTTCTTGTGCAGGATGTAAAGGGTGTGGAGCGTCTCGCCGTGCTGCTCGAAGTAGAAGCGGAAATCGCCGGCGCGCAGGCGGTAGAGCGTCTGGCCGTTGCGGTTGAAGCGGCCGAGCGGTTCGCGCGGGTTGGCCAGGTCGGAGGATTTCAGGCTGCTGATGGGCAGGATGACCTCGAGCTGGAGGAATTTGTCGAGCCTGTTGAGCTCGTGCATCGCCTGTTCGGAAAAGGTGACTTGATACATGGCCGGGATTTGGTGCGCGCGAAGGGAGAAGCTAGGCGCGCCCCGCGCCGGATGCAATGCCGGTGTTTTCCCCTCAATCGTTCTCGTTCTCTTACTTCGTTCTCTCTTTTGTTTGCGCAACGTTTCGAGAACGAGAACGATTGAAATACGACATCACCCGTTCACCCGTGCCGTCTTGCGCAGGGTCACCACGCACTCCAGATGCCGCGTTTGCGGGAACAGGTCGAACGGCTGCACCTCGGCGAGTTCGTAGCCGCGCGCGATGAAATGCCGCAGGTCGCGCATCTGCGTCGCCGGATCGCAGCTCACATACACGACGGCGCGCGGCCCGAAGGCGAAGAGCTGGTCGAGGAAATTTTCGTCGCAGCCTTTGCGCGGCGGGTCGATGACCACGACCGTCCCGGCGGGGGGAAACTCCAGCCCGGCAAAAATCGCCGCCGCGTCGCCGGCCTGGAATGTCGCGTTCCCGATGCCGTTGGCCGCGGCGTTCTCGCGCGCGAACGCGATGGAACTCTCGCTGATTTCGATGCCCGCCACGCGCTCAAACGCCGCCGCCGCCGTGAGCGCGAACAGGCCGCTGCCGCAATACGCGTCCACCAGAAACCGCGCGCCCGAGGCCGCCGCTTGGTCGCGGACGTGCCCGGTGAACGCGGGCAGGATGAACGGGTTGTTCTGGAAAAAATCGCGCGCGAGAAAACGCAGCCGCGTGCCGCCCACCGTCTCGGTGATGACACGGTCGTAGTCCGTCGTCACCACGCCGTCCGCGTCGCGCAGCAGGAGGGTCGCGCCGCGGATGAATTCACCCGCCGCCGCGCGCGCGCGGATGTCGGCGCGCATCGTGGCGAGGCGCTGGTTGATGGCGTCGGTGGCGATGTCGCAGCGCGGCACGTCGAGCAGGTCGAAGCGCGTGCCCTGGCGGAGAAACCCGATCGGCAGCGCGGCGGCGGAGGCGGCGGCGTTGCTGGCGATCGCCATCCGCTGCTTGGGATTGTCAGGCCGCTTCGATTTCGAGGTCGGCCTCGGAGTAATTCTTGTGATTGCGAAACACGCGCGCGCGGACGCGCTCGCCCGGCAGCGCAAACGGCACCATCACGACCCAGCCGCCCGGGTTTGCCGGGACGGTGGCGGCATCGGCCGTTGCCGCCGCCGCCTCGTCCAACGGAGCGCGGGCATTCCTGCCCGCGTCGTCGCGGACCGGTTCCGGGCGAAGCGACCTGCCTGCCAAGTCCGCGCCCCTTTTTTCGCCGCCGCCGCCATCCGCCGCCGTCGCGCCGCTGCCGGGCAACGCGACGCGGCCGAGCCCCGCGCCCCGGTTGGTGAGCGTATGGATCTCCAGCACGATTTCCTCGTGATAGCGGAAAGGATGGTCGTTGAAGCGTTTTTTCGCCACGAAGCCACAACAGAAGGGCAGGGGGGCGCGCCTCCGCAACCAAAAGGTTTCCGCCCCGGGAACGATTTTAAGAACCACCTCCCTGCTTGCGCCGCGCCCGCTGGACGCGTTTGTTATGCTACTGCCATCATGAGCTCCTCCGACAATTCCTCCGCCGCCCTCGCCCCCATCCCCGTCACCGTCCTCACCGGGTTCGCGCCGCGGCGACGGCGCGAGCACCTCGACGAGGTCGGCCTCGGAGTAATTCTTGTGATTGCGGAAACACGCGCGCGGACGCGCTCGCCCGGCAGCGCAAACGGCACCATCGTCACGACCCAGCCGCCGGGTTTGCTGGACGGTGGCGGCATCGGCTGCCGCTGCCGCCGCCCTGTCAACGGAGCGCGGGCATTCTGTGGCGTCGTCGCGGACCGGTTCCGGGCGAAGCGACCTGCCTGCAAGTCCGCGCCCCTTTTTCGCCGTTGCCGCCATCCGCCGCCGTCGCGCTGCTGTTAAGCAACGCGACGCGCTGAGCCCGCGCCCCGGTTGGTGAGCGTATGGATCCAGCACGATTTCCTCGTGATAGCGGAAAGGATGGTCGTTGAAGCGTTTTTTCGCCACGAAGCCACAACAGAAGGGCAGGGGGGCGCGCCTCCGCAACCAAAAGGTTTCCGCCCCGGGAACGATTTTAAGAACCACCTCCCTGCTTGCGCCGCGCCCGCTGGACGCGTTTGTTATGCTACTGCCATCATGAGCTCCTCCGACAATTCCTCCGCCGCCCTCGCCCCCATCCCCGTCACCGTCCTCACCGGGTTCCTCGGCGCAGGCAAAACCACGCTCCTCAACCGCATCCTCACCGGGCAGCACGGCAAAAAAATCGCCGTCATCGAAAACGAATTCGGCGAGGTCGGCGTGGACAACCAGCTCGTCATCCAGGGAGAGGAGGAACTGTTCGAGATGAACAACGGCTGCATCTGCTGCTCCGTGCGTGGCGACCTCATCCGCATCCTCGGCCGCCTCCTGAAACGCAAGGACCGGCTCGACGGCATCCTCATCGAGACCACCGGGCTCGCCGATCCCGGCCCCGTCGCGCAAACCTTCTTCACCGACGACGAGATGCGCGCCGCCTACCGCATTGATGCCATCGTCACCATTGTCGATGTCAGGCACATCGTCCAGCACCTCGACGACTCGCCTGAGGTGAAAAAACAAATCGCCTTCGCCGACGTCCTCATCCTCAACAAAACCGACCTCGTCACCCCCGCCGAGCTCGACGCCCTCGAAGCCCGCGTGCGCCGCATGAACGCCGCCGCGAAAATCCACCGCGCCACCAACGCCGGCGTCCCCCTCGCCGCCGTCCTCGACGTCGGCGGCTTCCAGCTCAGCCGCGCCACCGACGAGCTTCTCCGCACCAAGGGCGGTGACATTTACCGCATGAAAGGCGTGCTCAGCGTGAAAGGCGTGAACAAGCGCCTCGTCTTCCAAGGCGTGCACATGCTCTTCGACACCAAGCTCGACCGCGAATGGGGCGGCGACCCGCGGACCAACACGCTGGTTTTCATCGGCAAGAACCTCGACCGCGCCGCCCTGAACGAAGCCTTCAAGGCCTGCCTGGTTTGACGGAGCGGCGGCGTCCCCCGCCGGACGCGTGGATTGGGGAGCAGGCGCGGACAAGCGGCAGGATGCCGCTTCCACTTTCCGCCGTTCGGATTACTTTTTCTCCCGCGCCTTCCGCCACGCATCCACCTCGGCGGCGGGGATGAATTTCATCGCGGCCGAGTTCATGCAATAGCGCAGGCCGGTGGGCGGCGGGCCGTCGTCAAACACATGCCCGAAGTGCCCGCCGCAGCGCGGGCAGGTGATTTCGGTGCGAACCATTCCGTGGCTGGTGTCGCTCGATTTGACGATGTTTTTGTCGGAAACCGCCTCGTAGAAACTCGGCCAGCCGCAGTGCGAGTCGTATTTCGCGTTGGATGAAAACAACTCCAGCCCGCAACCCGCGCACACGTAGATGCCGCGGGCGTGGTTGTCCAGATACTCGCCGGCGCCCGGGCGTTCGGTGCCGCGCTGGCGCAGCACGAAGTATTGCATCGGGGTGAGTTCGGCGCGCCATTCGGCATCCGTTTTTTCGATTTTGTCGGACATGGGAGTGGAAGGTTTGGCGGAAAGGGCGGAGCCCGTCGCGGCTGGCTGGCCGGCGGACGGACTGGACGCGGAACGGGCATTGTTGCAGGCCGCGCCCAACAAAACAATCGCAAGCACCGCCGCCGGAATTGCCACCGCCAGCATGGGCCGGCCCATCGCAAAAACGTGAAGAGCCCGAAATGCCGGGTGTGATTTTTTCATGATGCCTGTCGTCTGGATATCTGGATTCAAAGTCCGGATTCTCGGATTTCCGATGACGAAATCAACCATCTCCCAAAACGTAAAAAAGCGCAAATCCGTGGCGACATTCCCCAACGCATGCTCAAACTGCGCGTATTTTGCGCAGCCCATGTTGCCAATCGCAACAGCTCTTATATGAGATTAAGAATCAGTATTTAATGCAAAAGAGAAATTTCCGATAAATTCATATAAGTATATATAGATTATATTATTATATAAAATCAATAATCGATAAAGCCCATTATTTGCCCGGCTTTAGTCTCAATTACAGAAGGAACATATATCGAGAAATTTTTACAAGCGTAGCCTAGCGAAGAGCAAGATATGCGCAGCATGACAAGAAGTGAGCTGCTAAACTTGACCTCTTCACATAAGGCGTATCTCCGCGCCGCCATTCCATCGCCTTTCCAGATATCATGAAAAATTCCACCACCGCCCACGGCGCCACGATCGACGCCAACGAAGCTGTCGCCTCCGTCGCCTATCGCATGACCGAGGTCTTCGCCATCTATCCCATCACGCCCTCGACTCCGATGGCTGAGGTTATTGATGAATGGGCGGTTGCGAAGAAAAACAACCTCTTCGGCCACGTCCCCGAGATCGTCGAGATGCAGTCCGAGGCCGGCGCCGCCGGCGCCGTCCACGGCGCCCTTCAGGGTGGTGCGCTTTCCAGCACTTTCACCGCCTCGCAAGGCCTGCTCCTGATGATCCCCAACATGTATAAGATCGCCGGCGAGCTCACCCCCTGCGTCTTCCACGTCACCGCCCGCACCCTCGCCACGCACGCGCTTTCCATCTTCGGCGACCACTCCGACGTCATGGCCTGCCGCCAGACCGGCTGGATCATGCTCGCGTCCAACTCCCCGCAGCAGGCCCAGGACATGGCCGCCATCGCGCACTCCACGACCCTCCGCGCGCGCATCCCGGTGCTCCACTTCTTCGACGGCTTCCGCACCTCGCACGAAATCAACACCGTCAAGCGCCTCGACGACGCCGCGCTCAATTCCCTGCTCGACCCCGCCGCCCTCGCCGCCCACCGCGCCCGCGGCCTCACCCCCGACCACCCCGCCATTCGCGGCACCGCGCAGAACCCCGACGTCTTTTTCCAGGCCCGCGAAGCCTGCAACCCCTACTACAACGCCGTCCCCGCCATCATGCAGGAGGAGATGGACAAGTTCGCCCAACTCACCGGCCGCGCCTACAGCCTCGTCAGCTACGAAGGTGCGCCCGACGCCGACCGCGTCGTCGTCATCATGGGCTCCGGGGCCGAGACCACCATCGAGACCGCCAAATGGCTCAACACCAAAGGCCAGAAAACCGGCGTCCTCTCCGTCCATCTCTACCGTCCCTTCCCCGTCGAAGCCTTCATCAAGGCCCTTCCGAAGACCGTCCGCCAGATCGCCGTCCTCGACCGCACCAAGGAGCCCGGCGCCTTCGGCGACCCGCTCTTCCTCGATGTCGCCACCGCCGTCCGCGTGGCCGAGGACGCCGACCACTTCGGTGCCAACACCCGCGTGAAAATCGTCGGAGGCCGCTACGGCCTCTCCTCGAAGGAATACACGCCCGCGCACGCCGCCGCCGTCTTCGAGGAACTCAGTCAAACCAAGCCCCGCCACTCCTTCACCGTCGGCATCAACGACGACGTCACCGGCCTCTCCCTCTCCGTCGATGAAAGCATCGACATCGAGGACACCACCGGCGCGCTCACCCGCGCCGTCTTCTTCGGCCTCGGGGCCGACGGCACCGTCGGGGCCAACAAGAACACCATCAAGATCATCGGCACCGAGGCGGGCAAATACGCCCAAGGCTATTTCGTTTACGACTCGAAAAAATCCGGTGGTTTCACCGTCTCGCACCTTCGTTTCGGCGACCATCCCATCCGCGCGCCCTACCTCATCCGCAACGCCGACTTCGTCGCCTGCCACCAGTTCCACCTCCTCGACACCCAGCCCGTCCTCTCGCACGCCGCCACCGGCGCCAATCTCCTCATCAATGCCCCCGGCGATCCCGAGACCCTTTGGGAACGCCTCTCGGCCGAGACCCAGGCCGAGATCCTTGCGAAAAAGCTCCGCGTTTACGCCATCGACGCCGGGGCCGTGGCCCGCGCCGCCGGGCTCGGCGGCCGCATCAACACCATCATGCAGGTCTGCTTCTTCAAGCTCAGCAAGGTCATGCCGCTTGACCAGGCCATCACCAGCATCAAGGGCGCCATCAAAAAATCCTATTCCAACAAAGGCGAGGCCGTCGTGGCCAAAAACATCGCCGGCGTGGACAGCGCCCTCGCCTCTCTGAAGGAAGTCAAGATCCCCGCCGCCACCAGTTCCACGATTCACCGCCAGCCGCCGGTCCCGACCGACGCCCCCGATTTCGTGCGCAACGTCACCGGCGTCATCCTCGCCGGCCTCGGCGACCAGCTCCCCGTTTCCGCCTTCACGCCCGACGGCACCTGGCCCACCGCCACCGCCCGCTACGAGAAGCGCAACCTCGCCGCCCGCATCCCGGTTTGGGACTCGGCGCTCTGCATCCAGTGCAACAAGTGCGTGCAAGTCTGCCCGCACGCCGCCATCCGCGCGAAATTCTACGATCCCGCGCTGCTCGCCGGCGCGCCCGCCACCTTCAAATCGGTGCCCTTCCGCTCCACCGAGTTCAAGGGCCAGCACTACACCCTCCAAGTCGCCGCCGAGGACTGCACCGGCTGCGAACTCTGCGTCGCCTCCTGCCCCACCAAGAGCAAGGCCGATCCGAACCGCCGCGCCATCAACATGGAGCCGCAGATCCCGCTCCGCGACCAGGAGCGCGACAACTTCAACTTCTTCCTCTCCCTCCCGCAGGTTGACCGCACCAAGTTCAAGGGCGACACCCCGAAGAACGTCCAGTTCTTCGAGCCCCTCTTCGAATTCTCCGGCGCCTGCGCCGGCTGCGGCGAGACGCCCTACATCAAGCTCCTCACCCAGCTCTTCGGCGACCGCGCCGTCATCGCCAACGCCACCGGCTGCTCCTCCATCTACGGCGGCAACCTCCCGACCACGCCCTACACCGTCAACGCCGAGGGCCGCGGACCCGCCTGGGCCAACTCGCTCTTCGAGGACAACGCCGAGTTCGGCCTCGGCATGCGCCTCAGCCTCGACAACGCCGCCTCCCGCGCCCGCCGCCTCCTCGGCCAGCTCGCGGACAAAGCTGGCGCCGATCTCGCCGGCGCGATCCTCGGGGCCGACCAGTCCAACGACCTCGCCATCGCCGAGCAACGCGCCCGCGTCGCCGCGCTGCGCGAAAAACTCGCCGGCATCGACGACCCCGCCGCCCGCGAACTCGCGACCGTGGCCGACCACCTCGTCAACAAGACCGTCTGGATACTCGGCGGCGACGGCTGGGCCTACGACATCGGCTACGGCGGCCTCGACCACGTCATCGCCTCCGGCCGCAACGTGAACATCATGGTGCTCGACACTGAAGTCTATTCCAACACCGGCGGCCAGTGCTCGAAATCCACCCCGCTCGGCGCCGCCGCCAAGTTTGCCGCCGCCGGCAAAGCCAGCGGCAAGAAGGACCTCGGCATGCTCGCGATGACCTACGGCAACGTTTACGTCGCCCGTGTCGCCCTCGGCGCCCGCGACGCCCAGACCCTCAACGCCATCCGCGAGGCCGAGAGCTATCCCGGCCCCTCGCTCATCATCGCCTACTCGCACTGCATCGCGCACGGCTTCAACCTCACCCAGGGCATGGATCACCAGAAACTCGCGGTGGACACCGGCTACTGGCCCCTTTACCGCTTCGATCCGCGCCGCGTGGCCAAGGGCGAGAATCCGCTCGTGCTCGATTCGGCCGCGCCGAAGACGGAGCTCTCGAAACTCACCCGCTCGGAAAACCGCTACGCGCAAATCGCGCGCCGCAATCCCGAGTTGGTGGAACGCTACGAGATCGCCGCGCAAGCCGGGGTCAACGAACGCTACCAGACCTACAAGAAGCTGGCCGAGAAGTGGCCCGCGCCCGAAGCGTCGCCCGCCGCGCCCGCGCCGGCCCCCGAGCCCGCCGCGAAAGCATAACGGAACGAATTTCTTCCATGTAACGCCCAGCACAAAGGGGGCGCGTTGTGAGCAACGCGCCCCTCTTTTTTGGTTCAGGAGGGCCGAGCTCCCGCGAGGCCGTCGCCGGAGGATGCGGGATTTAACCGCGACGGCCTCGCGGGAGCTCGGCCCTCCACAAGCAGGGAAATGCTCTATTCGCCGATGATTTTGACCAGCGCGCGCTTTCTGCGCAGGCCGTCGAGTTCGTAATAAAAAATCTGCTCCCACGGGCCGAAATCGAGCTTGCCGCCGGTCACGGCCACGACGACCTCGCGGCCCATGATCGTGCGCTTCAAGTGAGCGTCGGCGTTGTCCTCGGCGCCGTTGTGCGCGTAGTGCGAATACGGTTTTTCCGGCGCGAGTTTTTCCAACCATCGCTCGAAGTCGGCGTGCAGGCCCGGCTCGTCGTCGTTGATGAACACGCTCGCCGTGATGTGCATCGCGTTGACGAGGCAAAGACCCTCGCGGACGCCGCTTTCCTTCAATGCCGCCGAAACCTCCGGCGTGATGTTGACCAGCCCGCGCCGCCGCGGGATTTCAAACCAAAGCTCCTTGCGGTAGGATTTCATGCGCACGACACAACCGGCAAACCGGACGCGCGGCAAGCGCGGCAACGTCATGCTACCGGAGCAAGCAATTATTTCTTTTCAAATACGCAAAAGCTTTCTCACAACATCCGTCGCGTGGGGCGTGAAAGAGGAAACGGATCATCCCTCCAAAGCTCAAATCTCAAAGGGCGTTGGTATTACTTCCACTCAACCATGCGCGAAGTTGAATCTTTAATAGTGAAATCAAATTGTATCCTGTAATAACCTTCGGTGCTTGGCTTTGGTTCCCATCGGCGCATCGCGACCACCACCGCTTCCACCAGTTCCTGGCTGGTCGCGCTAACGACCAGTGTCGGATAGATTTTTCCATTGGTCGAAACTCTAACGATCAGGTCCACCGTGCCATTTTCATTTCGTTTCGCAACCGCGAATGGATACACTGGCGGACGGACCTTGGGTGGCACATGCTCTTTCAGCCTTCGCATGGTATCGAAGCTACCGCCGATTTTCTTTTGAAGCGCAGTTTTTTCGTCCTCGCTTAGTGGGATGCAATCTATTTGAGGCGGCATTGGTAGTGTTTGAGGGATATCCTCGGAAATCCCCGTCGCGCGGTTTATCGCCATCATCGCCTGGCGTTGTTGCTCGGTCGGTGCCTTGGGTGCGCGCGGTGTGAAATCCAACCGACTCCATGCTATAACAGGCGCAGGCATGACCGGACGTGCCGATTGGCATCCGGAAAAAAGCAGAATTATAATGATGCAGACGTGAGGGGCAGCGCATTTCATGCCCGTGATTATGAGCAATGCCATTCTCCGGGCAATTCTGAAGATACACGACATCTCGCTCTTACTGTTTGCCGGCCCCACGATTGCGCCGGGAAACCGCGCCGCCACATTGCGGCATCATGCCTCGCCTTACCCTTCTTGCCCTCTGTCTCGCGCTGGTTCCCTTGGCCGATGCCGCCGCCGCGCCCGCCGCGACGGAACGCCCCGGCAAACCCGCGCCCAAGCCGCTTTTCCGCGACCCGATCTTTGACGGCGCGGCTGATCCCGTCGTCATCTGGAACAAAGCTGAAGCACGCTGGTTCATGTTCTACACCAACCGCCGCGCCAACGTCGCCGGGCTCGACGGCGTGGCCTGGGTGCACGGCACGCCCGTGGGCATCGCCGAATCCACCGACGGCGGCGCGACCTGGACGCGGCGCGGCGACGCGCGCTTTCACGGCCTGCCCGCGCCGGAGGGCGGCGAAGCCGGGGCGGGAGGGAAGGACGCCCTGCTCACGCACTGGGCGCCGGACGTGATCGGGCACGACGGCCTTTACCACATGTTCCTCACGCTCGTGCCGGGCGTATTCAAGGATTGGAGACACCCGCGCGACATCGTCCACCTGACCAGCCGCGACCTGATCGACTGGCGCTACGAGTCCACCCTCAAGCTCGCCTCCGACCGCGTGATCGACGCCTGCGTGTTCCCGCTGCCCGGCGGCGGCTGGCGCCTCTGGTATAACAACGAGCGCGACGGCAAATCCATCTATTACGCGGACAGCCCCGACCTCTATCACTGGACCGACAAGGGCAAGGTCTCCGGCGTCGGCGAGCGGCCGGGCGAGGGACCGTTTGTGTTTCGCTGGAAAGGCCGTCATTGGATGCTCGTGGATCTCTGGCGCGGGCTCGGCGTTTACCGCTCGGACGACCTGCTCAACTGGACCGCGCAGGCGGACAACCTGCTCGCCACGCCCGGGCGCGGCCCGGACGACGGCGTAAACGGCGGGCACTGCTGCGTCGTCGTGAGCGCCGACGGCGGGCGCGCGTGGTGTTTTTATTTCACGCACCCCGGGCGCGACGGCACCATTTCGCCCGACGACCGGAACGCGTCCGCGCTCCGCCGCAGCTCGATCCAGGTCGTCGAGCTGCGCGAGGAAAACGGCATCCTCTCCTGCGACCGCGACGCCGTCACCCGCATCGACCTGAAGCCTTGATTGCGCCGCCAGCGGCCAACGCCTACTATCTCTTTCATGCCATCTGCCTCATTCCGTCATGCCTTGATCGCGCTCGCGGCCCTTTGCCTCGCGGCGTGCGTTTCCCGCGCGGATGATTCCGCCCGCGCCGGGTTCACCCTTTTCTCGCCGGAGGGCGCGGCGGGTATCCTGTTTTCAGATACAGATCATAAGGTCGTCGCCATCGCCGCCCGTGATCTTGCCGCCGACATCGGGCGCATCTCCGGACGTGAGCCCGCATTCGCCGCGCTTCCCCCTTCGTTCGATTTTCAGCCTTCAGCCCCCGGTTTTTCCCCCGCCGCCGTCCTCATCGGCACGCTGGGCCGCAGCCCGCTCATCGATGCGCTGGTTTCCTCCGGCAAACTTGCCGCCGCCGACATCGCGCCGCTGCGCGGGCAGTGGGAAACGTTTCTCATCACCGTGGTCGACGACCCTTTTCCCGGCTCCAGCATCGCGCGCGCCCTCGTCATCGCCGGCAGCGACCGGCGCGGGACGGCGTTTGGCGTTTACGAGCTCTCGCAGATGATCGGCGTGTCGCCCTGGCACTGGTGGGCCGACGTCGCCCCGTCGCCAAAAACCGAATACACGCTTCCCGCCGGCGCGCGCGTTTTCGGGCCGCCCTCGGTCAAATACCGCGGCATCTTCATCAACGACGAGGACTGGGGGCTCCAGCCGTGGGCGGCGAACACCTTCGAGCCGGAGCATGGCGGCATCGGCCCGAAAACCTACGCCCGCGTCTTCGAGCTGCTGCTCCGCCTGAAGGCCAACACGCTCTGGCCCGCGATGCACAAATGCTCGCCCGCCTTCAACAGCAATCCCGCCAGCGCCGCCCTCGCCGACGACTACGCCATCGTCATGGGCACCTCGCACGCCGAGCCCATGCTCCGCAACAACGTCACCGAGTGGACCGCGCCCGCCGCCGACTACAATTACACCGCCAACCGCGACGGCGTGCTCCGCTACTGGGACGAGCGCGTCGCGACCAACGCCCGCTACGAAAACATCTACACCCTCGGCATGCGCGGCATCCACGACAGCGGCATGGTCGGCCCGAAAACCGACGCCGAACGCATCGCCGCGCTGGAGCAAATCTTCGCCGACCAGCGCGCGCTCCTCGCCAGGCACATCCCGGACACCGCCGTCGAGCGCATCCCGCAGATGTTCTGCGCCTACAAGGAAGTCCTCGGCCTCTACCGCCAGGGCCTGCGCGTCCCCGACGACGTGACGATCCTGTTTCCCGACGACAACTTCGGCTACATCCGCAATCTTCCGCCGCCCGCCGCCGCTGGCGGCGGGCAAGTGGCAAGTGACAAGTTGCAAGTAACAAGAGCGGACAGCGCCGCGCCGTCCGCCGAAACTCCGCATTCCGCATTCCGAACTCCGCGTTCGTCCCATCCCGGCGGTTTCGGCATCTACTACCACATCTCCTACCTCGGACGGCCGCTCGCCTATCTCTGGCTCTGCACCACGCCGCCCGCGCTCATCTGGGAGGAAATGAACAAGGCCCACGCCCACGGCGCGGACCGCATCTGGATCGTCAACGTCGGCGACATCAAGCCCGCCGAGGCCTGCACCGAGTTCTTCCTGCAAATGGCCTGGGACATCCGCCGCTGGCGCCGCGAAAATCTCGACCGGTTTTGGCCCGAATGGGCCGCGCGCGAATTCGGCGCCGAGGCCGCGCCCGACATCGCGCGCGTCATGGAAATGTATTACCAATTCAACTACGAACGGAAACCCGAGCATCTCCAATGGTGGCTCCCGCGCGAGAAGCCGCGTCCCTCCGACCTCGCGCCCACCGGCCTCGAACGCCGCCGCGCCGCCGCGCTCACCATGCAGGAACTGCTCGCCGGCCTGCGCCACCGCATCCCCGCGCACAAGCAGGACGCCTTTTACCAGCTCGTCGATTATCCCGTGCAAGGCTCCATCCTCGCCAACAACCGCTACCTCGCGGGCGAGGAGGCCGCGTTGAAGGGACTCGGCGGCGACGATGCCACGCTGCAAAAACTCGGCTACCTCGGCGACGTGCTCAACGTGCAGCTCGCCCGCCTCACCCGCCGCTACAACACCCAAATCGCCGGCGGAAAGTGGAACCGCCTGATGCAACTCGAACCCGCCGACGGCGACTGGAAAAGCATGCGCATCGCGCCCTGGCGCGTGCCCGCCTTTCAGACTCCGCTCCCGCCGCGCCCCGCCGATCCCGTGGCCGTGCCGCGCCTCTCCGGGGCCGCGCCCGGCGCGGCCAGCCGCTGGGTGCCGGTCAACGGTCTCGGACGCGCGGGCACCGTCCACGTCATCGAGCCGGTGACCGCCGCCGCCATCCCGTCCGACCGCGCCGCGACCGACGCCCCCGCGCTTCTCTACGAGCTTCCCGCCGACCTCGAAACCCGCGCCGCCGGAAAACCGCTTTTCCTGCGTATTCATATTTTACCTACACATGCCATCGACGGCGGCGGGCAGCTCCGGCTCGCGCTCTCCATCGACGGCGCCCCGCCGCAACTGCTCACCCTCGACATTGACGACGGCGGCCCCGCCTGGGCCCAAGGCGTCCTGGCCAACCGCCGCACGATTTCCGTGCCGCTCCCCGCCACCGCCCGGACGGTCCGCCTCCACGGCATCGATGCCAGTGTGGTCGTGGACCAGATCACCATTGAGCATTAGGCAAGACCTGCCGGGTAAAAAGATGTGCGCGCCACCGGGACTGCCGGTGCGCCACCCGTAGCGCAGCAACGGTGATCAACGCGCAAGAGAAGAGTTAGGATATTTGAGGAGAAGATAGAGCAGTTCGATGAGTTTGCGCATGAGGGCGGAGAGAGCGACTTTGACGGGTTTGCCGCGTGCGCGGAGGCGCTGGTAGAAGGCGCAGAGAACGGGGTTGTGGCGGGCGGCGCTCAGTGCGGCCATGTAGACGGTTTTGCGCAGGCGGTGGCGTCCGCCCTCGATGTGGCGGGATTTGTCGCAAGTGCCGCTTTGGTTGGGGAGGGGTGCGACGCCGAGCAGGGCGGCGGCCTGGCGCTTTTCGAGCGAGCCGAGCTCGGGCATGAGGGCGAGCACGGCGGCGGTGGTGACCGGGCCGACGCCCTGGACCTGGGCGCAGCGTGCGGCGCGGTCCGCCAGGTCGCGGTCGGCGGCAATCACGCGTTCCATCTCGGCGCCGATCTGCTTGATGTGCCGCTCCAGCAGGGCGCGGCGCGCGGCGGTCAGGCCTTCGAGCAGGGGCAGGCCGGTGGCGTGCTCGGCCGTTGGCGTCTTCGAGCGCCTCGACCAGGGCCTCGCGCGCCTGGAGCAGTTCGCGCAGCACCGCCTCGGCTGGGACGGGCGCGCGGCTGGCGCGCAGTTTTTCGGTTTTGCGCGCGAACAGGCTGAGCAGGCGCGCGTCGATGCGGTCGGTCTTGGCCAGGATGCCCTAGGACCTGGCGAACTCGCGCACGCGCCTGGGGTTGACCACGCTCACGCGCACGCCGGCCTGGTGGCAGGCGCGCGCGAGGGCTCTTTCATAGCCGCCGGTGGCCTCGCACACGACCCACGCGCGGGCGGGCAATTGCGAGAGGAAACGCAGCAGGCCCGCAGGACTCTGCGCGAAGCTCGTCACGTCCTTGGGCAGGTCCGCGACGAAACTGGACTTGGCGAGATCAACGCCAATGTGTTTATATTGGTTTGGCATGGCAGGACTCCTTCTTATCGAGACGCGCTCAAGGGCGCAGACAACGGTTCGAGTTGCTGCCAGCGGTGCCCGCCGGGTCTGTCGCTGCGCTGCGAGCTCCAGGGCTCATGGCATCCCATCAGACTTTCGGCGGACAGGGGAGGGGCGTCCTGCAGGACGCCCCTCCCCGAACCTCTGGCCAAGACCGGCTTCGTTATAGGACTGCGCCTGTCTTGGCCAGTGTCCTATAAGGCATCCTGCCTGCCGTCGAAACCGAAGGCGCGAAGCGCCGCTGACCCTCCAAGAAACAAATGAGCGCTTCGCGCGATAAAATAACGACGGCAGGCAAGGATGCCTGCGCTACGCTACGCCTGCGCCGCCCCACGCGCCGTCTGTCCGGGTTATTTTCCCGCGGCGAGGATGCCGGCTTTCAGGCGGCGCAGGCCTTCCTCCAGCGTGGAGCGGGGACAGCCGAAATTGATGCGGACGTTTTGGCCGGGCGGGGTGCCGAAATACGCGCCTTCGCTCAAACCGACGCCGTGCTGCTCGAAATGCCCGACCGGGTCCTTCAGCCCGAGCGCGCCGACGTTGAGCCAGCCGAGATAGGTGGCCTCGATGGGCGCGTCGATGGTCACACCGGGAAGATCCCGCTCGACGTGACGGACGAGGAGGTCGCGGTTGGCGCGCAGGTAGCCGATCAAGGTGCGGCGCCACGGTTCGCAGTGCCGGTAGGCGGCCGCGCAGGCCGCGTAGCCGAACGCATTGACCTCGGCCACGATCCCCGCGGAGGCGCGCACAAAGGCGGCGCGGAGTTTCGGGTCGCTGATGATGGCGAACGAGGTGCCCAGGCCGGGAATGTTGTAGGTCTTGCTCGGCGCCATGAGCGTGATGGTGCCGGCGGCGATCTCGTCGTCGAGCGAGGCGACCGGCGTGTGCCGGCGGGACTCGTTGAGGATGAGGTCGCAGTGAATCTCGTCGGAGCAAAGGAGGATGCGATGCTCGAGGCAGAAGGCGGCGAGCCGGAGGAGTTCGTCGCGGTCGAAGACGCGCGCGACGGGATTGTGCGGGTTGCAGAGGAAATAGAGCTTGGTGCGCGGGGTGACGGCGGCGGCGAGGGCGTCGAAATCAATCGACCAGCGGCGCGCGGCCGAGTCATAGGCGAGCGGGACGGCCAGCGCCTCGCGTCCGGAGTTGCGCGGCGCGGTGAGAAACGGGGGATAGACGGGCGTGTTGCAGACGACCTGGTCGCCGGGCTGCGCGAAAGCCTGGGCGGCGAGATTGAGGCCGACGACGAGGCCGGGCAGCCAGACGATCCACGCGGGGTCGATGCGCCACGCATAGCGGGACTGCATGGACTGCACCACCGCCTCGACCTCGGCCTTGGTGGGGCGGGCGTAGCCGAAGATGCCGTGCGAGGCACGGAGGTAAAGCGCTTCGAGCACCGCGGGCGGCGACTGGAAGTCCATGTCGGCCACCCACATGGGCAGGATGTCCCGGCCGGCGTATTTCTGCCACTTTTGCGAGTCGGTTCCCGCTCGCGGCCAGACAGTGTCGAAATCAAATTTTCGCGGTATCATGATGGTTCTGCGGCCCGCCGTTTTTGTCGGCGGGAGCAGCGAGGGAAAACGGAAATCCCGTGTTTTGAAATTCCAAATCCCAAAAAAATCCAAATCCCGGTTAACAACTGATATCGCGCGCAGGATGGCGAGGCATGGGCGGGAACGCCCATGCCTCGGCGCTTCGCGCCGCCAATGCCGGCAGGATGCCGGCGCTCCCAGTCGCTGTCGCGTCCGTGTCGCGGGTGCAACTCAAAGTGATGTCACCGCCGGAATCTTTCCTCTTTATTCTTTATCTTTCCTCTTTCTCCCTGCCCGTTCCTGACGAAAGAGAAAGATAAAGAGGAAAGAAGAAAGAGGGAGTGACACCACTTTGAGTTACACCCCGTGCCGCGCCTTTTGGGATTTGTGTTTTCAAAACACGAAACTTTCCCGTGTAGTCGCCGTATGAAACCAAAACTGAAATGGGGCATTCTCGCGACGGGCGGCATCGCCAAAAAATTCGCCTTGGGCGTGGCGGCGTCGCGCACGGGCGTGGTGGTGGCGGCCGGGAGCCGGACGGAGGAATCGGCGCGGCGCTTCGCGGGCGAGCACCGCATCCCGCGCGCGCATGGCAGCTACGAGGCGCTGCTGGCCGACCCGGAGGTGGCCGCGGTGTATGTCGCCACGCCGCACCCGGGGCATCTCGAATGGGTGCTGAAGGCGGCGGAGGCGGGCAAGCACATCCTCTGCGAAAAACCGCTCGGCATGAGCCGCGCGGAGGGCGCGCGGATGATCGACGCGGCGCGGCGGCACGGCGTGTTCCTGATGGAGGCGTTCATGTATCGCTGCCACGCGCAGACCTTGAAGATCGCGGAACTGGTGCGCGACGGCGCGCTGGGCCGCGTGGGGCTGGTGCAGGCGGCGTTCGGCATCAACCGGCCCTTCGATCCGAAGTCGCGCCTGTGGGCGCGGGAGCTGGGCGGCGGCGGCATCCTCGACGTGGGCTGCTACCCGGTGTCGTTGTCGCGCCTCGTCGCGGGCGCGGCGGCGGGAAAGGCGTTTCTCGACCCGGTGGAGGTGACGGGCGCGGGGCTGGCGCACCCGGAGACAGGCGTGGATGTTTACACGGCGGCGACGCTGCGGTTCGAGACCGGGATGATCGCGCAGGTGTCGGCCGGAATCGGCCTGCAACAGGACAACAGCGCGCGCATCTACGGCACAAAAGGCTGGCTGCATGTGCCGTGGCCGTGGAAGCCGACGCGCAACGGCGACGCCGACGCGCGCATCTGGCTGCACCGCGAGGGCGCGGCGGCGCCGGAGGAGATCGTGCTGCCCTTTGCCGGCGACGAATACGCGCTGGAGGCCGACGTGGTGGCGGAGGCGATCGCCGCCGGCCGCGTGGAGGCCGCGCCGATGAGCTGGGCCGACACGCTCGGCAACCTCGACACGCTCGACCGCTGGCGAAGCGCGGCCGGGGTGGCGTATTGAGGTTTTGGATATAATAGAGCAATTTTCGTTTATTCTGTCGCATGTAGGGCTCGACCTTGCGTCGAGCCGGGATGGCATGGATGAAGGAGCCGCGTTGCGCACTGGAAACATCGCGGCCTGACGCAAGGTCAGGCCCTACGGGGCCGCTGTTTATTTGCGACAGAATAAACGAAAATTGTTCTAGAATACGAAATGGAGCCTCGCTTGCGGGACTCCTACATGGCCGCGCTCTTTTTATAAAACGCCGCAGTGGGCTGGCGGGCACCTTTGCCGAGGCGTTTGGCGCATTCCCAGCCGGCGGGCGCGGCGAGGGTGAGCTCGCCGGGCATCTCGAAGATGATCACGGGATCGGGATGCGGCGCGAGGAGCGCGGCCAGCATCGCGAAGATGCGCGGGGCAAATTCCGGGATGATTTCGTAGGGAGGATCGATAAAAACCAGATCGGGCGGCGGCGCGCCGGGCGCGGGTGTCCAAGTGAGCGCGTCGGTTTGCGCGATGGCGAGGCGGGCGGCGATAGCGTGAGGAGCGGTGTCGCGGGCAGGAATGCCCGCGCTCCCGGAAGAGCCGGCAGCGGCGCTTTGGGCGACGGCCTCGATGTTGCGCCGCAGGCAGGCGGCGGCCTTCGCGTTTTTTTCCACGAACACGCCGCCCGCCGCGCCGCGGCTCACGGCCTCGAGGCCGTAGGCGCCGCTGCCCGCGCAAAGATCGAGAAACCACGCGCCGGGCACGCGCGACGCGATGCTCGAAAAAACCGCTTGGCGCATCCCGTCCGTCGCCGGGCGCACCGCGTCACCCTTGGGAACCGCGAGCGGAATGCCGCGGGCGATGCCTCCGGTGATGCGCATGATTCAAGGACGGCTTCGCCGCGGTTCAGGGTCTGGTTTTATAACCACAAAGAACGCAAGGAACTCAGAGAAAACTATATTCTCCAATCTTTGCGCTCCTTGTGCTCTTTGCGGTTAATTTTTTGGGCGGCTCCTCGCGTTCTCAGTTGCTTTTGGCGCGGGTGCGGGCGGCGGATTTCTTTTTCGCCGCGGACCTCGCCGGCTTGGCGTTGAGCCAGATCGTGCCGTCCTTCGGGTATTTGCTGAACCAGTAAATCTCGCCGTCGTGCTCGACAAAGATCGGTTTCTGCCCGCTGTCCTCGGGCACCACCAGGCCGGTCGCGATGAGCGTGCCCATGAACTCGGCCTCGGGCTTGTCCAGCGCCCGGGCCAGGAAGCCGGTCTCGCCGGATACGCCGCTGCCGCGCTTGTTGGGCTTCATCAGCAGGCGGACGGCGGAAAGCGCGAGGTTGTCGGAGGAGGCCGACGACGCGGAGGAGCCCCCGGCGGTTTCGGCCGGGGTTTCAAGTTGAAGCTGAAGCTCGCCGGATTCTTCGGCGGGCGATTCAGGAGCTGCGGCGGCTTCGGATTCCGGCCGGGGCGCCGCAGGAGGCGGCGTGCCGGCGCCCGCAGCGTGTTCCTCGGCGGCGGGGGCATCCGGCAAGGCGGGCGCCTCGTTTTCGGTGGCGCCCGGTTTTTCTTCAGCCGCGGCCTCCGGGTTTGCCTTGGTCTCCCCGGCGTCCAGCCTGGGTTTTTGCTCTTTCTTTTCCCGTCCGTTGATCCAGATGCCGCCGCGGTTGTCTTTGTTGAGCCAATAGAGGCCGTTTCCGATCTCGACGAAAACCGGTTTTTCGCCGGCGGTCGCCGGCGGGTGGAGGCCGAGCGCGGCGAGGGCGGCGGCAAGCGTTTCCTCCTCCTCGTGCAAGGCGCGGGCGAGGAAGCCGATGCTGCCGGAGTAGCCGGGGCCGCGGCGGTTGCGGCGCATCATGGGGCGGATTTTGGCAAGCAACGCCGCGCCTTCGGGCAGCGGCCCGCCGGCCTCGGCGGCGCCTGCGGACGGCGCGTCGTCGCCAGCCGGGGCCGGTTCGGGACGCGGGCCGGTCTCACCGGCGGCATCAGCTTCGCCGCGCTCTTTCGCGGCGGCTTCGTGCGCGGCGCGGCGCTTGGCGGCTTCCTCGGCGCGGGCGGCGGCCGCGGCCTCGGCGGCGGCCTGGCGGGCCGCGCGCTCGGCCTTGCGTTTTTCAATCTCGGCTTTCTCGGCCTCGCGTTCGGCTGCCAGCTCGGCGGCGGCGGGATCGTCGGGCGACAGCGGCGTGGCCTGGACGACCCGGAAGACGGGCCGCGGTTTTTCGCGGGTGTTGATGAAAAGCTGGCCGCGGTTGTTGCGGTTTACCCAGTAAAGGTCTTCCTCGAACTCGAAATACTCCGGGTCGGCCTCCTCGGTTTCCGGGATGGAGAGACCGCACTCTTTCAATGCGCCGACGAGGTCGGCCTCGCGCTGCTCCCAGCGTTTGGCGAGAAACTCGATGCTGACGGACGAGCCGGGGCCCTTGGGATTGCGGCGGAAGTGGGGTTTGAGCGCGTCGAAGAATGTCGGCAGGTCGTCGTCCATGTCCTCGAGGTTGTCCCAATCGTTGTCGGCGGAGTCGTCCTCGTCCTGCGCGTCGGGATCGAGGTCGCGCTCGGTGTCGCGGACGGGCCGGATGGCGGACTTGTCGGCGGCGACGCCGGCCGGGGCGTTGCCGGGCGTCGGGACCGGCGGGGGCAGATCCGCGGAGGACGGCGCGGACGACGGCAGTGACGCGGGCGGCTGGGCCGGCGCCTGCGAAACCGCAGGCTGGGCCGGCGGCGCGGACGGCGCATCAAACAGCGACACCGCCGGCTTGGGCGGCGCGCCCGCCGCCGCGGCCGGCGTCTCCGGCGGCGTCCAGTCGCGCTGCGTGGAGCGGCGCGCGAGGCCGTGGAAAGCGAGGGGATTGTCGGGCTGGGTTTGAAAGTGGATGATCTCCCACTCGTCCTTGCCGAGTGTGTTGAGATGTTTTTCCAGCAGCGACGGATTGGCGAAACCGTGAGCGCCGCTGGTGATAATTTTGTATTCCCAAAGGGCCATATGAGTGTTGCGAGTAGAGGCCAACGCATTCCAAATAACACCCTGCTTGCGAGCCTAAACCGTGCAAACATCCCCTTCGGCCATATCTTTGCAACAAAACATCCTTTCTTTTTCGCATCATCGCCCCCCTTTTTCCCACAATCCGCGATAACCTATGAAAAAACTACCCGCCCTCCTCACCGCCGGGCTCGCCATCGTCGCGAGCGCGGCCTTTGCCGCCCCGGCCGCCTCGCCGGTCCAGCCCGTGCCCGCGTTTGCGCAGGCGCGCCTCGCCACCGTGCAAGTCGTCGTCGCGCCCGACCACGCCGACTGGACCTACGCGACCGGCCAGCCCGCGAAATTCACCATCAGCGTGCTCGCCGACAACAACCCGCTCGCCGGCGCGACCGTCTCCTACAAGGTCGGCCCCGAGCAGATGCCCCCCGCCGTCGAGAAAACCGGCGTCGCCGTCCCCGCGGGCGGCCTCGTCGTGGACGCCGGCACGCTGAAGGAGCCCGGCCTGATTCGCTGCATCGTCACCGCCACGGTCGGCGGCAAGACCTACCGCGGCCTCGCCACCGCCGCCTTTTCCCCCGAGAAAATCCAGCCCACGCAGGCCCAGCCGGACGACTTCGACGCGTTCTGGGACGCCGGCAAGGCCGAGCTCGCCACCGTGCCGATGGAGCCCACCCGCACCCTGCTCCCCGAATACTGCACGAGCGACGTGAACGTTTACCACGTCAGCTTCCGCGTCATCGGCGGCGACAGCCGCTACACCAGCCGCATCTACGGCATCCTCTGCGAGCCGAAGGCCCCCGGCAGCTATCCCGCCATCCTCCGCGTGCCCGGCGCCGGCGTGCGCCCCTACGTGCCCGTCAGCACCGAGCTCGCCTCGCGCGGCGTCATCACGCTCAACATCGGCATCCACGGCATCCCCGTCGACCTGCCCGCCTACGCCTACGACCAGATGCGCACCGGCGCGCTCAAAGCCTACTGGGCCTACAACCTCGACGACAAGGACGCCTACTACTACCGCCGCGTTTACCTCGGCTGCGTGCGCGCCAACGACTACCTCCTCTCGCTCCCCAACCACGACGGCAAGAACCTCCTCGTGACCGGCGGCAGCCAGGGCGGCCAGCTCTCCCTCGTCACCGCCGGCCTCGATCCGCGCGTGACCGCGGTCGCGCCCGTGTATCCGGCTTACTGCGACGTGACCGGCTACCTGCACGGCCGCGCGGGCGGCTGGCCGCACATGTTCCGTCCCGATTCGAAAACCGGCACCGCCGGCTTCCACGCGCAAAACCCGGCCAAGATCGCCACCACCGCCTATTACGACGCGGTCAACTTCGCCCGCCGCATCAAGGCCCCCGGCCTTTATTCGTGGGGCTACAACGATGAAACCTGCCCGCCCACCTCGATGTTCGCCGCTTATAATGTCATAAAAGCCCCGAAGGCGCTGAACCTCGCCCTCATCACCGGCCACAACACCATCCCCGAGGAAAACGTCGCCATCGACGAATGGCTCCTGGAGCGGGCCGGGGTGAAAAAGTAAGGCCGATGCCTGAAATAATACCCTTTACGACCAAAAATTATCTTTTCGGTAGGGCGAGGCGTCCCCGCCGAGCCGCGGCTCAGCGGGAGGCTTCGCCCTACCCTTGATAAATCTATAAATGACTGGGAACTGGTATCATACCATTTCCGAACTGGAATAACGCTTTAACAGAACCGTGAGAAACCGGGACGCGGGCAGGTTTCGAGCGTCAGCGACAGTCCGCCATGCCCGCGCTCCTTTGGCTACGGCATCATACCATTTCTCAATGAAAATCACCTTTTGCTGGAGGGCCGAGCTCCTGCGAGGCCGTCGGGGTTATACGTGACGTTTTTCCGCGACGGCCTCGCAGGAGCTCGGCCCTCCAGAAGAGTGAATTTCATTCGGAATTGGTATCAGCCACGTCCGAGCATTCCCTCGCGCAACTCGCGGCGGTTGTTGGCCTGCCAGTAGCGGTTGGCGCGCGTGTCGAGACAGGTGAGCCAGCCGTCGCCGTCATAGGCGGCGGTGTCGAGGCACACGGCGTGGCCGAGGTCGCGCGGCACCCCGCCGGACTGGATCGTATGGCCGCAAATCATGCGCTTGCCCGAGCAGTGTGGCGCGGGATTTTCAAAGCGTTTCCAAAAAAGCATGTCCGCCGGCTGCCGGTCGAGCGGCAGGTCGGGCGCGGCGCCCGCATGGACGAAAAAATCCGTGTCCGTCTCATAATACGCCCGGCAGCTTTTGAAAAATTCCCAATGCGCGCTCGGCACCTCCCCGAGCGCGGGCACGCCGTAGGAGGCGAGCGTCGCCTCGCCGCCGAAAAGCGCGAGCCATTGCGCGAGCATCTTCCGGTCCCGCCGGGAATCCATCATCGCGATTTCGTGGTTGCCGAGCAGCGTGACGAGGTTCGCGCGCCCGCGCAGGGCGAGCAGGTACTCGACCACCCCGCGCGAATCCGGCCCGCGGTCCACGTAGTCGCCCAGCATCACCAGTGTATCGTCTTTTTTGATACAAAGCGCGGATGCCAGCGTCTCCAGGGCGGCAAGCGAGCCGTGGATATCGCCAATCGCAAGGGTTCTCATGCCGCGCCATCATGCGCTCCCGTCCCCGCCCGCCAACCGTCAAAATGCGGCCCCGAAAAATCGCTCCCGTTCTCCATCCTTCTTTATTCTTTCCTCTTTATCTTTCTCTTTCTCCCTTCCAACGGGTTGGAAAAACAGGCATTTTCGGAGGGGAGAAAGATAAAGAGGAAAGAATAAAGAGAAAGATTAAGAGCCCATCCGCCCCCTCACCCCATGCCTGCCGAAAAATTCATCAACCGGTTCATGCCAGGGCTGGCCTCGTTGCGGCATTACCAGAAGGACTGGTTGCAAAGCGATGTGTTCGCGGGGCTCTCGGTCGCGGCCGTCCAGGTGCCGACGGCCATCGCCTACGCGCAACTCGCCGGGCTGCCGCCCGAGGTCGGGCTTTATTCGTGCATCCTGCCGATGCTGCTTTACGCGCTCGTGGGCGGGTCGAGGCAGTTGCAGGTCGGGCCGGACGCGGCCACGTGCACCCTGGTCGGCGCGGTGCTGATGCCGCTGGCGGTGGCGGGCCCGGAGCAGACGGTCGCGTTGTGCGCGGTGCTCACCCTCATGGTCGGCGTGTGCTCGATTCTGGCGGGCATGCTGCGGTTCGGCTTTGTGGCCAATTTCCTCTCCCGCCCGATTCTGGTCGGCTTCCTCAACGGCATCGGCATCAGCATCATCGCGGGACAACTGGCAAAAATCCTCGGCTACGCCGCCCCTCACTCCAGATTTTTCGAAGGGCTTTGGCAAACCGCCGTGCGGCTGGACGAGATACACTGGCCGACGCTCGCGGCGGGGCTGTTCGCGCTGGCGGTCACCGTCGGGGTGAAACGGCTGCGCCCGCGCTGGCCCGCGCCGCTGCTCGCGATCGTGGCGGGCGCGGCCGCGGCGTTTGTGCTCCATCTCGACCGGCACGGCGTGGCGCTCACCGGGCACATCGAGGCCAGCCTGCCCCTGCCGCGTCTGCCCCTGGTCGATGCGGGCTCGCTGGCGCGCCTGTTCGAGGGCGCGGTGAGCATCACGGTGGTCAGTTTTTGCAGCGGCATGCTCACGGCGCGGAGTTTCGCCAACAAAAGCGGAGGCGCGCTCAACCCGAACCACGAGTTCATGGCGTTCGGCGTGGCCGACATCGGCTCGGCGCTCTGCCAAGGCTTTCCCATCAGCGGCGCGGACTCGCGCACGGCGGTCAACGACCTCGCGGGCGGCAGGAGCCACCTCGTCGGCGTGGTCGCGGCGCTCGCCATCGTGTGCGTGCTGCTGTTCCTGACCGTGCCGCTGTCCTGGGTGCCGGCGCCGGCGCTGGGCGCGGTGCTCGTGGTGGCGGGATTCGGGCTGATCGACCTGAAGGCGCTGCGGCTGGTGCGGCGCGCGAGCCGGTTTGAGTTCTGGCTCTCGATCGCCACGACCATCGGCGTGCTGACGATCGGCGTGCTGCCGGGCATCATCTTCGCCATCGGCCTCACGCTGCTGCGCACGCTCCAGCTTCTCTACCGCCCGGCGGACGCGGTGCTGGGCTGGAAACGCGGCGTGGACGGCCAGGTGGACGTGCGCACCCATCCCGACGCCCGCACCGTGCCGGGCGTGGTCGTGTATCGCTTCGACTCCCCGCTGCTGTTCTTCAACGCCGACTATTTCAAGGAGCGCGTGCTGAAACTGGTGGACGCGGAAAAAGCGCCCGCCGCCGTGCTCTTTGTCGCGGAGATGGTCGGGCAGACCGACGTGACCGGGCTGGAGGTGCTGCGGGAACTGTGCGCCGGCCTGCGTGCGCGGGGCGTGACGCTCGCGCTGGCGCGCCCGCACAAAGGCTTCCGGGCGGCGCTCGAGCAATCCGGCGTGATCAACGAGATCGGCCGCCAAAACCTGTTCACCTCGGTGCGCACCGGCATGCAGCATTTCCGGCAGTTGCGAAAACAGATGGCCGCGAAAGCCCTGGCCGAGGCGCGCGAAACGAAGGCGGAAAACCAATGAATCCGCCACCCGGGCCGGGCGCCCCGTGTTTGCCGGTCAGGCGGTCGGCGGCCTGCGTCCGATGAGCAGCGAAATCACGAAAATCACCAGAAACACAAAGAACAGGATTTTCGCGATTGACGCGGCCGTGCCTGCCAAACCGCCGAATCCCAGCACCGCCGCAATGATGGCCACAATCAGGAAGATAAGTGAATAACGCAGCATGGTGCCGCCAGCATAGCATTGACCGCGGACGAGCGCAAATGGCGGCAACAGGAAAAGACGTCCGCCGCCGCCCGCCGGGCACGAGCCCAAAGCGCGTCAACATTCGCCGCCATCCGCTGTCTCAAATCTTGGTTCGACGCTATTTTCGATGAAAAGTCCGGTTGTTTTAGTCACAGAGTTCACGGAGCGCGGACACAGAGTTCACGGAGGAAGTTCAAAATCGAACCTCTGTGGACTCTGTGTCGGAGCTCTGTGTGCTCTGTGACTTGGTTTTGCTTCTTTGCCATGAAAAACAGCCATTCAAAATAGACAGGAACCCAAATCTTTTTCCCGCCGTGCAATCAAAGAGCCGCCGCCGTGCTTCACTTTTCCGCCAAACTCGTTTCACTTCCTCGCTTTCGCCCGCGTCTTCCTTATCTGCCATTGTCCGGAAACCCGTGAAAACCCGCGCAACCGCCAGCACCTTTGCCGCCTTTGCCATCGCCCTGCTCTTTCTGGCCGGCTGCGCCAGCGCGCCCACGATGCCCCGCATCACGCCGACCGGCGACCCGATCGTGGACGGCCGGGCCTATATCGACGCCGCGCCCAAGAAAGACAAAGTTCTCTACCAGTATCGCCTCGCCGCCACCACCTTGCGCCGGGGCGAACCCGGCGAGACGAAATCCCTGCTCGACGACGCCCTCATGACCGCCGCCGCCAACTA
The DNA here is from genome assembly GCF_038725785.1 of Termitidicoccus mucosus. GTDB lineage: Bacteria > Verrucomicrobiota > Verrucomicrobiia > Opitutales > Opitutaceae > Termitidicoccus > Termitidicoccus mucosus. The sequence continues at coordinate 4,270,734 of NZ_CP109796.1, read as the reverse complement.
CGGCAATATCAGCGCCGATGCCGCCAAGTCCCGGCGCATGTTCCGCAACGAGTCCGACAAGCCCTTCATCGGCGAACCCTACGAACGCGTCATGGCCAACTACTACCGGGCCATCCTCTACTGGCGCGACGGCGAGCCCGACAACGCCCGCGCGCTCTTCCGCACCGCCGAGCTGCTCGACAGCGACGCCGAGGAAAAGACCTATGCCGGCGACTACGTGCTCTGCGACTACCTCGATGGCTACGTCACGGCGAAACTCGGCGGCAACGGCTCCGACGCGCTCGCCCGCGCCGTCGCCAGCGCCCGCGCGCAAAGCCGCCCCGAGCCCCTGCCCTACGACCCGTCGGCCAACGTGCTCTTTTTCGTCGAGTTCGGCCGCGGCCCGCGCAAAGTCGCCGCCGGCCAATACGGCGAGATGCTGCGTTTCCAGGCCGGCCCCGTCACCGCGTCCGCCGCGCGCCTCGAAATCGCCGGGCGCACCGTCATGCTGCCGGCCTACGACGATCTCTTTTTTCAAGCCATCACGCGCGGCGGACGCGTGATGGACCATATTCTGGGCAACAAGGCCGTCTTCAAAACCGGCGCCAATACCGTGGGCGACGTCGCCCTCATGGGCGCGGTCATCGCCGCCAACAGCCGCGGGGAAGACTCCGGCACGGCCGCCCTTGCGCTCGCCGCCGTGGGCCTGATCAGCAAGCTCACCTCCGCCGCCACGACGCCCGACGCCGACACGCGCCAGTGGGACAACCTGCCGCGCTACCTGAGTTTCCACGCGCTCAAGCTCGCGCCCGGCGACTACCCGGCGACGCTCACCTTCCTCGACGCCAGTGGTCGCGCCATCGACAGTCTCACGCAACAGTTCACCGTCACGGTCGCCGCGACCACGACCCTCGGCGAAGCTCCGCGCGACACGGTCGTCTACCGCAGCGAACTGACGAAGTGAGGCGGCCGGAAGCCTGCGCCACGCGGCGCGCTGGCGCGCGCCTCCGGCGAAAATCGGCCATGCCGGGTCGCCTTGCGCTTTCCGCCCCGCTCAGAACAGCGTCAGAGCGCGGGCGCTTTCGATCACGATCCATGCACCGCCGGCGCTTAGAGTCGCGATCACCAGGCTCTTGAAAAAACGGCGGCGGCGCAGGCGCGCGTCGTAGTGGTCGGTGTTGCGCGCCCTCAGGCTGCCCGTCGCGGAAATAAAACTCACGAAACCCGAATTGCGGATGGTCGTGGTGCGAATCCGACTGTTATCCACCCGGCCCATGCGGATAGGCGGACGGCGAAACAGGTTTTTCAGGATACGCAAAATCATTTCGAGAGGGTTAGTCCAACTAACGGCAATTTCGGTTCGATTTTTCAATATAAAACACCCGTGCGCGCCATTTTTTCTTTCCGCGCGTCCTTTAATGCCGCGTGCGGCCTGCGTGGTTGCGCAGGAAAGCCGGCGTGTTTTTGCACTGGTTTCGGGGCCGAAGGCTCGCGGCCCGTCGTGCCTGTGCTACCTTGCAATGACGGTTTTTAGCCTCATAACCGCAAAAACAAATGCCGAAAACCACCACGCACAGCATTCGCAAACTCAAGGGCCGGCAGCCCATCGTCGTCGTCACGGCTTATGACGCTCCCACGGCGCGCTATGCCGACGCGGCGGGCGTCGATATCATTCTCGTGGGCGATTCCCTGGGCAACGTCGTGCTCGGCCACGAGCACACCGTCCCGGTCACGCTCGACGACATCTGCCATCACACCGCGGCCGTCGTCCGCGCGCGCCCCGCCGCCCTGGTCGCCGCCGACCTGCCCTTTGCCGAGGCGCATTACTCCTTCGACCATGTGCTCGCCTCCTGCCAGCGCATTCTCCAGCAGGCCGGGGCCGGGGCGGTGAAGATCGAGGGCGGCGCGGAAATCGCGCCCGTGGTCGCGCGCCTCACCGCCGCCGGCATTCCCGTGTGGGGCCACATCGGCTTGAAGCCGCAGCAAGTCCTCGCGCTCGGCCGCTACAAAAAATTCGGGGCCGCCGCCGCCGAACGCGACGCGCTCCTCGCCGACGCCCGCGCGCTCGAGCAGGCGGGCGTGTTTGCCCTGCTCATCGAGCTCACCGACTCCGAATGCGCGCGCGCCATCACCGAGGCCGCGGGCGTGCCGACCATCGGCATCAGCGCGGGGCCGCATTGCGACGGGCAGGTGCTGGTCGCGCACGATCTGCTCGGGCTCACCCCGTCCGAGTATCTGCCCGGCTTCGTCAAACAATTTGCAAACGCGGGCGCGGAATACCAGAAGGGGTTTGCGGCTTTTGCCGAGGCCGTGCGCTCGAAAAAATTCCCGGAGTGACCCCGCTCTTCCGCCTTGCCCATTCCCACCTTCAATGTCCTCGGGGTCGCCGTCCACGCAATGAACCTCCCGGTTGCGACCGCCGCCATCATGGACGCGGTGAAGGCGCGGCGCAAGGGCTGCGTCTGCCTCGCCGCCGTGCACGGGATTTCCGAGGCGCAGCGCGACCCGGACCTCAAGCGCATCTACAACCGCGCCATGCTCACCGCCACCGACGGCATGCCGCTGGTCTGGCTCGCGAAGTGGCGCGTGGGCGGCGACATCGGGCGCGTTTACGGCCCGGACCTGATGCTGGAGGTCTTTCGCGCCACGCAAAACGGCGAGGCCGCGCATTTTCTCTGCGGCGGCGCGGAAGGCGTGGCGGAGTTGTTGAGGCAAAAGCTGCTCGGGCGGTTTCCGCGCGCGCGCATTGCCGGCACGTGGTGCCCGCCGTTCCGCGAGCTGACGGATGACGATGAAAGGCGGCTCGCCGCGGCCGTGCGCGCGGCCCGGCCGGACATCATGTGGGTGGGGCTCGGCGCGCCGAAGCAGGAGCGGTTCATGGCGCGCCATCTGGAAACGCTCGACGCCACGCTGATGATCGGCGTGGGCGCGGCGTTTGATTTTCATGCCGGGACGCTCCGGCAGGCCCCGCGCTGGATGCGGCGTTGCGGCTTGGAGTGGTTTTTCCGCCTCTGTGTCGAGCCGCGCCGTCTCTGGCGCCGTTATCTGGTTTATAATCCACTCTTCGTGCTCAGGGCCGGCTGCCAGCTTCTCGGGCTGAAGAAGTATCCGGTCTTGTGATGCAAGAATCTTGATGGGTTCGGCGGTGGACCTGCTCTCAGCAAGAATTTGATTATCATATGACTTATAGACTTATCAAGGTAGGGCGAAGCCTCCGGCTGAGCCGCGGCTCGGCGGGGACGCCTCGCCCTACCTAAACTATAAATTTCGGGCGGAAATGGTATTATTGGCAAATGCTGTCAGAGGCTGTCCGCATGGGCGGCCAGGCGGCGGGCGTGGATGACACAGACGCAGTCGCTGCCGTCCTCGGTGTGGAGCCAATGCGGCTCCAGCGCGGCGAAGGCCCGGTCCATCGCGCGGCGCAGACCGCCGACCTCGATCAGCACGATGCCGTCCGGCGCAAGGCGCGCGGCGGACTGGCGCAGGAGTTTTCTGATGATGTCGAGCCCGTCCCGCCCGCCGTCGAGCGCGAGGCGCGGCTCCTTGCGAAATTCCTCCGGGAGCGCGTCGCAGATGCGGCTGGGCTCGTAGGGCGGGTTGCTGAGAATCACATCGTAACGCGCGGGCGGCACGGCGTCGAACACGTCGCTGCGATGCAGCGCGACGCGGCGGGCGAGGCGGTGCGCATCGACGTTGATCCGCGCGACTTCGAGCGCGCCGGGCGACAGGTCGATGGCATCGACGGCGGCCTTGGGGAAGTGCTTCGCGAGCAGGATGGCGAGGCAGCCGGAGCCGGTGCAGACATCCGTGACGCGGCGGACTTTTTCCGGGACAAACGCGGTGTCGGTGGCGAAGGCGAGGCCGCCGGCGGCGAGGCCGGGGATGATTTCCAGGAAATAGGAGCGCGGGATGAGCACGCGCTCATCGACGTAAAAGCGCAGATCGCCGAGCCAGGCCTCGCGCGTGATGTAGGCGGCGGGGATGCGCTCGACGACGCGGCGCTGGAGGACGGCGCGCAGGGCGATGCGTTGCGCGGGGTCGAGCGGACGGTCGAGCGCGGCGGGTTCGCTGTCGAGCGGCCAGCCGAGCGTGTGGAGCAGGAGGTAGAGCGCCTCGTCGTGGGCGTCGGTGGCGATCTGGCCGAGGGCGAGCCCGGCGCGCTCGTAGGCGTCGATGGCAAAGTCGAGCCAAGCGCGGAGCGTGGCGAGTTGCGAGGAGACGGGGAGCGCGGGGGAAAGGTGGAGTGCGGACTGCGGAGTGTGGCTTGGCGCGGCGGCTGATGGCGCGGGCCGGCGGGCGCGGGGCGCGCAGGGAGCGTTGCGCGGCCCGGCGGGCGGGGCCTTGTCACTTGTATTACTTGACCCTTGATCCTTGCCGACGCCGCCGTCGGCATCGGGGTGTTTTTTGCGGACGTTTTTTTTCACGTCAGGAATTGCAGGAGGGCGACGAAGGGTTTGAGCGCGTGGCCGATGAGCGAACCGAGAAAGCCGCGGGTTTGCGGGATGTTGAAAAGCACCATGAGGATGAGCCAGCCGTAGCGCGCGAACGCGATGTAGGCGCGCTCGCTCATGCCGAACCAATACATGAGGAATTTCGAGCCGTCGAGCGGCGGCACAGGCAGGAGGTTGAACACCATCAGGCTGATGTTGATGACGATGATGCTGGAAAGCAGGCCGGGAAGCCAGGGCGCGTCCGGTGCGGCGCGGACGACGAGCGCGAATACGATGGTGCCGGCCAGCGCGAGGAGGAGGTTCATCGCCGGGCCCGCGATGGTGACCCAGGCGCGTTGCGAGGTGCGGGGGAGGTTGTCCGGGTTGATGAGGACGGGCTTGGCCCAGCCGATGATGGGAATGCCGGTGAGAATGGCGATGAATGGGATGACGACGGTGCCGATGAGGTCGATGTGCGCGAGCGGGTTCAAGGTCACGCGTCCCATGCGCCGCGCGGTGTCGTCGCCGAGCCGGTCGGCCGTCCACGCGTGGCCCCATTCGTGCGCGCTGAGGCTCACGATGACGATGGCGTAGGAGATGAGCGCGGCGGTGAGTTGTCCGGGTGAGAGATTCATGGGCTGGCGGCGGGCGGGAGGGTTCAGGATTTGGCCGGCGGCTCGGCGACGATGTGTTCGTGGTTGCGGATATGCTCGGAGCAGTAGCAGTAGTCGCCCGCGCACTTGGAGCAGTAGCGGAAGTCCTCCTGCGGATGGGTGCGGTCGGTCTTGCCGCACACGTGGCAGCGGTGGCGGGGCTCGTTGGCCGTGGCGATGCGCCGCGCCTGCCCGGCCATGCGGCGGCGGCCGTGCCGCGCGTTTTGCCAGATGGCGCGGGCAAAGAAGAGAAGGAAGTTTCCGACCGCGGCGATGATGGTGAGCCGGGTCGCGAGGCCGCCCGTGATGAAGCTGTAGCCGTATAGGATCCACGTGAAGAGCGCGATCCACTTGATGCGCACCGGCAGGATGAAAAACAGGTGGAGCGTGAAGTCCGGGAAGAGAAACGCAAAGGCGAGAAAGAGCGACCCGGCGATGAAGGTGTTGCTGGCGGGATAGCCGGGCGTGATGAAGGACAGCCCGACGGTGAGCGCGTAGCCGATGAAAAGAAAGAGGTTGTAGCGGACCGTGCTCCAATGGTGCTCAAGCGCGGTGCCGTAGAGGTAGAGCAGATAAAGCGCAAACGCCGCCCCGATGACGCCGAAGGTCGAGACGGGAATCGGCGGCAGAAACACAAATGTGACGAGCCGCCACCACTGGCCTTCGAGCACGAGCGCGGGATAAAGTTGCAGCAGAAAAGGATCGATCAGCCGGAGCATCGCGGCGCCGAGCGCGAGAAGCTGCCCGGCGACGATGTAGATCGTGATGTTGCGGATGGCGAAAGGTTCGAGCCAGCGCTCGATGCGATGGAGCCATGACATGATTGGGGCTCGTCTTTAACGGCTGGACCCGGCGGCGCGAAGGGAAAAGCGCGGGGATGGGAAAAAAATTGGTGGACCCGCCATTTCAAATTGAAAGGGCGCGGCGGTCGGGACGGGCACGCCCCGGTGGGGTGGGTCAGGCATTTGTCTTGGCCAGCAATTTCAAGCCGATCACGCCGCCCACGATGAGCGCGACGCACAGGATGCGGAGGGCGTCGCGCGGCTCGCCCATGAAACACATGCCCGCGATGGCCGCGCCCGCCGCGCCGATGCCGGTCCACACCGCGTAAGCCGTGCCCAGGGGCAGTTGTTTCATCGCGAGCGCAAGCAGCGCGAAGCTCAGCAGCATGAACACGAACGTGATCACGCTCGGCCACAGCCGCGTAAACCCGTCGGACTGCTTCATGCCGAGCGCCCAGACGATTTCGAATAATCCTGCGACAAAAAGGTAAAGCCAGGCCATGATGGATGATGGTTTCTCGCCGTCGTTGCACCGGAGCGGCCACGGTTCTGATTGCAGCGTATGCCGGCGCGGGCCGGCGTGATTGCGACACCTACGGAACGGGGCGCAAACCCCGCGATCCGCCATCGGTGTCCCGCATGGCTGCGCAAACTAAGTGAGCGGGCGGCGGTTTGTTTCAAGCTTTGTTTTGAAGGCCCGCGCGGACGGGGGGCTTTCGGGGCATCGTGGTCACCTCGGGATACCGACGCATGTTGTTTGTTCGACTCGCTTGGATTTGTGTCCATGCAGTCCGATATTCCCCCGCCTTACCCGCTCGCTCATGCGTTTTTTCAAAAAACATCCCTTCATCGCACCCGCCGTGTGCCTGTTTGCCGGCATCCGAGCTTTCTCCGCGCCCGTGATCCCGCCAACCGATGCGGATTTCACTTGGGTGCGCGCCGCCGACCTGCCGGAACCGGCCGGGCTGAAGGCCATGTATGCCGGGCTGAGCCACGGCCGCGTCATCCTCGCCGGCGGTTCGTATTTCCCCGTGCCCGCAAGCCAGGGTGGAAAAAAGACGTATGCGCGCCGTGTGTTCACGCGTCCCGCCGACGCACCCGAGGGCGCGGCTTGGGAGATCGACGCGGCGGCGCTGCCCGCCGGCCTCGGCGAGGGCGCGTCGGTCACGACGGAACACGGGATCGTGATCATGGGCGGAAACGGCGAGTCCGGCCCGGTCGCGGACGTGTTTATATTGAAATGGGACGGGGCTGCGGGCCGTGTTGTCCGGACGCCGCTCCCGCCGCTGCCGGGGCCGTCCGCCAACGCCGCCGCCGTTTACCGGGGCGGAAAAATATATATTATCGGAGGGGAAAACCGCGGGCGCGCGTCGCGCCGGCTCATGCAGCTCGACCTTGCCGCCGCGACGGGCGGGGAAACCGGCGCGGCCTGGCGCGAGCTGCCGTCATTGCCGGGCACGCCGCGCTTCGGCGCGGCGGCGGCGGTGCTGCGCGCGGGCGCGGGCGAGCGGCTGTTCGTATTCGGAGGGCGGGCGGAGGCCGCGGGCCGCGTGGTGGAGACGGACTACCTTGCGGACGGTTTTTCCTATGATTTTGAAACCGGCGCGTGGTCGCCTGTCGCGCCGCTGCCCTGGCGCGCGCTGCTGCCCGCGGCGGCGCGCACGGCCGACAGCGAGATGGTCGTGATGGGCGGCTCCGACGGAAGCCACCTCGCGCGGATGACGGGGCCGGATGCGAATCCGGCTCCCGCCCTGCCGGACCACATGGCGCTATACGACGCGGGCACAAACCGATGGCGCGCCGCCGGCAGGATGCCCCTCGGCGCGGCATCCGTGGCGGTGGCGGATCTGGGCGGCCGCTGGCTCGTGGCCGGCGGGGAGCCCGCGCCCGGCCTCCGGGCGCGCAACGTTTATATAATGAAAAAAGCAAATCAATAAACTCACCGCAACAGCACAAAGATCGCAAAGGATTGTTTCCAACAAGTTCTTTCCTTTGTGCTCTTCGCGCCTTGTCAGGCCACTCGGCTTCGCCTCGTAGAGTGGTGAATAAAAACAAATTTCATGAATACCCTCGATTATATAATCCTCCTCGTCTATTTCGCCATGGTTTGCGGCGTGGCGGCGCTGTTCGCCGGGAAACAGAAATCCTTGAAGGACTATTTTCTCGGCGACCGCAACGTGCCGTGGTATGCGGCGATGTTTTCCGGCATTGCGACGATTGTCAGCGCGGTGTCGTTTCTGGGCGGTCCCGGCATGGCGTTTTCGGGCAATTTGCAGTTCCTCCAGTATCGGCTGGCCATGCCAATCGTGCTCGGTGTGATCTGCGGCATCATATTGCCGATGTTTTTCCGGCTGAATGTCTATTCAATCTATGAATACCTCGAGCGCCGTTTCGATGTCCGCGTCAAGTTGATGGCGAGCGTTTTGTTCCTGCTGCTCAAGTCGGGTTATCTGGCGATTTGCATGTATGCGCCCGCCTTGGTGCTGGCGCGCATGATCGGGGTTTCGCCCGGCGGCATTGTCATCGCGGTGGGATTGATCACCGTATTATATACGACAGCGGGCGGCATCAAGGCCGTCATATGGACGGACACGCTGCAACTGGGAATCTTCATCGGGGCGATCTTTTTCGTGCTCGGTTTGGTTTGCAGCAAGGTGGACGGAGGCGTGCCTGCGGTCATCGCCATCGCCAACGAGCACGGGCGGCTGAATTTCTTCAACTTCTCCTGGAGCCTGACGGAGTCCTACACCTTCCTCGGCGCTCTGTTTGGCGGAACGGTGTTTACGCTCAGCCAGTTCGGCGTCGATCAGGCGGAGGTGCAGCGCTATCTGACGACCGCGAACATACGCCAGTCCAACCTGGCGATGATCACCTCGATGATCGCCGCGGCCGCGGTTGGTTTTGCGATATTTTTTATTGGTGCGGCCCTGTTTGCCTTCTATCAGGCTTATCCGGGAAAGATTACCTCGGATATCGGACCGAATGATATTTTTCCGAAATTCATCATCGAAGAGCTCCCGCATGGGATAAAAGGCGTGCTGGTGGCGGCGATTCTCGCGGCGGCGATGTCCACCATGAGCGCGGTGTTGAACTCGATGGCGACGGTGACGCTGACCGATGTGTGGCCCCGTGTGACGTCGCGGAAACCGGGGGTGCGTGCCGGGCGCTGGTGCACTTTTCTATTGGGCGCGCTGGCCACGACGCTGGCGTGTTTCGGTGACAAATTCGGCAATATACTGGAGGCATCGATTTTGATAGGCAATTTGTTTGGCGGAAGCCTGGTCGGCACATTCTTGCTCGGCATGCTCTTCCGGCGCGCCACCGCGCGCGGCGCCTTGATTGGCATGCTGGCCGGCTTTGCATCTGCGATCTGGTTATGGCGGGGCACCGATGTGGCGATGCTCTGGTATGGATTTTTCTCCATGCTGGTGGTGTTCGCCGTCGGCTACGCGGTCAGCCTCCTCGAGCCCGCGCCGGCAGAGGATCGGCTGCGGGGGTTTGTGGTGGGATTATTTCATAAATAAATTTTTATTTCGGGAAACTCTGCCCGAACGGCGCGCTGGAGACTATTTTGCATATGAACAAAATACGATATAAAGAAATTCTCGGAGGCGATATTCGTTCGGAGGGGAATGGGCGTTTTCATTGCCGGTCCGTTTATTTTCTTTTTTGCACGCTTCGCTTGGCTCTGCCGATGGTGTTGTTCCTGGCCGCAGCGCCGGTCTCAGGCCAGGCCGGTGCGTCCCTGGTCGCGACCAGCGTGGAGTTTCGAACTTCCGACACGTTTCTCGGGGGCCTTTATGCCGCCGCCGAAATGACCGGCAGGGCGAATGAGAAAAGTTTCGCCGGGCGCCCGGTGCTCATCGAAGGCGGCGGCTATAACGGCATCTGGATCGAAACCCAGCCGATGGGCGGCGAGATGAACGCCAAGCGCAACATGACCACCGCGTTCAACAACACGCTACTCTTCATCGAACAGCAACTGCCCAACGGGCGCTACCCCGGCCTCATCCGCCACCACAACCGCGACCAGAAACTCCTGCCCGTCTATACGCACACGCAGGGTTTCTGTTTCCCGTTCCACGCGCTCAACCTTTATTATTGGAACAAAAAACGCGACACCGCCTATCTCCGCCAGCTTTACGATTCCTTGGAAAAATTCGACGCCTATCTCTGGCGCTATCGTGACTCCGACGGCGACGGATGCCTTGAGACATGGTCGGTCTGGGACACCGGCGAGGACAACTCCAACCGCTTCGCCGGCACCAAGCTCAACCGCGGCGGCTGGCCCGGCGAGGCGCCGCCTGACGACCCCGTGTTTCCGGTCGAGAGCATGGACTTCATGGCCTATTCTTATGATGCCCGGGCCACGCTCGCCCGCCTCTCCGTTTTGCTCGGCAACGGCAGGGAGCGCGAGTGGCTCGCCAAGGCCGCCGCCGTGCGCGAAAAACTCCGCGCGTATTTGTGGGACGACAAGCGCGGCGCCTGTTTCGACCGCGACCGCGACAACAAAACCATGCCCGCCCTCCTGCACAACAACCTGCGCGCAATGCACCACGGCGTGTTCACGCCGGAAATGGCCGGGCGCTTCGTGCGCGAGCACCTGCTCAACCCCGACGAATTTTGGACGCCCTTTCCGCTGCCCTCCGTCGCCATCAACGACCCCATTTACCGCGCCGGCCCCAACGACTGGAGCGGCGAGCCGATGGGTCTCACCTACCAGCGCGCCATCCGCGCCCTTGAAAACTACGGCTTCAACGCGGAGATGGTCTTGATTGGCGAAAAACTCATCGCCAACGCCGGGCGGACAAAAACATTTCCGCAGCAATGGGACCCGCGCACCGGCGCGCCCTCGCCGTATAAAAACCGCGTTGACTACGGCCCCACGCTCCTCGCCGTGCTCGAATACATGTCGCGCTTCTACGGCGTCAACGTCGAGTTTGACGAGCTGCACTGGGGCGCGCTTGGGCGCGAAGGCCACGCCACGACTTACACCCAGCACTGGGATGGCGACGCTTATACGATTGAAAGCAAGGACGGCGTCGCCGGCGCGCGCATCAATGGGCGCGAAATCTTCCGTGCCGGCTGCGGCGTGCGCGTCGACACCGACTGGAGCGGCGCGGTGCTGCGCATCATCAACCTGCGCCCCGGCCCGGCGCGCGTCCGGTTTCACGCCGGCGGACGTGAGACTGTGCTCGATCTGGAGCGAAACGGGGTCTTCGCAGTTCCGTCCGCGCCCTGATTTTTACCCCGCAGGGAGGGCGCGCCGAATCGAATGCACCGTGCGGCGGGAGCAACGGTCTCCTCCGGTTACCATAACTTTGAAGTATCGCTGGCGCGCCTTGAAAATAACTTTTCCGTCACAAATCCCCTCATCACCCATTCCCCGCCGTATATCTCCTCCGGCATTCCCGCCCGGCGACGGGCAACGACAGCATCAAAGATATTTACCCTCCAATGAAAACCAAGAATATCATTACTCGTCCGTTGTGTGTATTGCCCGGCCAGATTCTTCGATGGGGGACGCTTTTTGTTCTCACCATGGTCGTCGCCCCGCTCGCATCTTTGATCGAAGCCCAGCCGGCGGAAGCCGCGGGCACTGGCAACATCGAGGGCGTTGTATATAATTCGACCAACGGGCTTCCGGTAGGCAGGGTGAAGGTGGGCATCAAGGGTACTCCTCAGGAGGTGCTTACGGATGATGAAGGGCGCTTCTTTTTTCCCCAGATGCCGGTCGGGGAGGTGTCACTGGAGGTCTCGTATCTGGGATTCGATTCGCAAACCGCCACCGTGACGGTGGCGCCGGGCAAAACCGCCGTCCGCGATTTCCAGCTCGCGCTCCTTGGCTCCGTACGCGGTGGCGGCACCGCCGCCGGCGACGATGTTGTCCTGCTGGAAAAATTCGAGGTGGTGGCCGACCAGGCGATGAGCGCCCAGGCGCTGGCCATGAACGAGCAGCGCCACGCGGCCAATATAAAAAACGTGGTGGCATTCGAGGATCTCGGCAGCTACGGGCAGGAAAACATCGGTGACTACATCCGTTTCCTGCCGGGCGTGGCCATCGTGGACGACGGGGAAAACCCGGGCCAGCTCGCGCTCGGCGGCTTCGGCGCGGAATTTACGAATATGCAGCTTGACGGCGGCGACATCGCCAGCACCGGAGTCGGCACGACCAGCGGACGCACGCTGGCGTTGCAGGAAGTGCCGATGGTGAACATCGAGCGCGTCGAGGTCACCAAAGTGCCCACGCCCGACATGCCGGCCTCGGGTCTGGGTGGTTCGCTGAACCTCGTGAGCAAGAGCTTGCTGGGAACGAAGCGCGCCTACCTCGACTACCAGTTGTATATGAATTTTAACAACAAGGAGGGATTGTCCTTCGACGGCGGCAGCCGGCAGCCGGTGCGGCAACTTTCGCCCAAAACCAAGCAGCCGTCCGCCAGTGTGATGCTGGTGGTGCCGGTGGGCAAGAGGCTGGCCTTCAGCCTGGGAGCCTCGCGGTCGTGGAGACAGCGTCCCGCCGAGGACACACCGAACGAAAACGCCCTTTGGAACCTGAGATACTCGGTGAAGGACGCGCAGGGCAACGACGTGCCAAAGGACATCGCGCTGGCGACCGCCCAGTGGTCGCAGATCGCCCAGATTACCGCGATTGAGAACCTTCAGGCCGCGATGGAATGGAAAATCGCGCGAAACGACACGCTGTCGCTCAGCCTCCAATACCGCGAGACCACGGCCGAGACGGCCACCAGCCGCCTGACCACCCGCTTCCACTCCTCCAACGCCTACGATCCCGTCAGCGACGACCCCGCTCATTACACCTCCTCCAAGGCGGGCAGGGGCGTCATCGAGATGGGCGGCAATACGTCGCTCAACTACGAAAACGCGACGGAGAACACCCACGCGACCCTGCAATACAAGCATCGCGGTCCGAAGTGGCACGTGGACGCGAAGGGCTATTATTCGCACGCCATCCGTACGCGCACCAACGAGGGCAAGGGCTACTTCAACGGCTACTACGCCTCGCGCATCAGCCTCAACATGCGCGGCGACGGCATCGGCGAGGGCGACAGCATCCTCCCGACCAGCTACACCATCACGACCAACAGCGCCACCAATCCCGAGGTCGTGGATCCCTACGATGGGGCAACCTACAACCTCAACTCCGTCCGCAACGAGTACGGCGTGTATAAAACCGACCTGTATTCGGGCCGTGTCGATGTGACCCGCATTTTCAGCCGCCAGTTTCAGCTCAAGGCCGGCGCGTCGATGAACCGGCTCGAAAAGGACGACCGCCGCAGGACGGACCCCTACGCCTTCAACGGCCCCTACGGGCAATCCATGTCGCAATATGACGTGATGGACGAGGCCATCGGCGTGACGATGAACGGTCACCCTGTGCGCTGGATCAGCCCGGTGAAATTATACAACCTGTTTCTGGAGCACCAGGACGACGGCTGGTTCTCGTTGAACGACTCCGCCATCCAAAACCTCGCGCAAAACTCGAAGAAAATGATCGAGGACGTCTCCGCGGGATACCTGCGATTTGACCTGCGTCTCTTTCAAAACCGGCTGAGCATGACCGGCGGCGTGCGCTATGAGAAGACCAAGCTCGATGGCTGGAGCGTGCGCCGCGACGACTCCGCCATCTACCTGAAGGACGAAAACGGCAACCGTATCCAAGACCCCGCCGGCGGCTACCTGCTTGTCACCAACGACACCAAGGAGCAAATGCGGCTCAAGTGGCAGGAGCGCGCCCTCCACGAGGGGCAGGATTACGACGGCTTTTATCCCAGCCTCAACATCAACTATGCCCTCACCGCCAACCTCGTGGCCCGCGCCGCCTACGCCCGCACCATCGGAAGGCCGGACGTGAGCTACGTCGTGGCCGGCATCACCATTCCGGATCCCGGGACGAGCGACCCGGAGCTGGCGCGCACCATTACGGTGGGCAATCCCGGGCTGAAGCCGTGGACGGCGGACAGCTTCCACCTTTCGCTCGACTCCTACCTCTTCAAGGGCGGCTTCGGCTCCGTCGGCGTTTACCACAAACGCGTGACCAATTTTTTCGGGAAAGAGGCTCCGGCCGCCACCGAGGAGGTTCTTCAGGGCTACGACATAGCCGAGAATGACATCGCCTACATGCTTGAGCAGGGCTACGTGCTAAACCGCTGGGTCAACTGGGGCGACGCTCACCTGACCGGCGTGGAATTCAGCTATCGGCAGGACCTGCTCTTCCTCCCGCAATGGCTTCAGAAAACGCAGGTATGGGTAAATTATACGCACTTGGAAGTGGGTGGGAAAAACGCCGAGGATTTTACCGGCTTCACCCCCGACGCGCTTTCCTGGGGCGTGAATTATATCCGCCCGCGCTTCTCGCTCCGCTTCTCCTTCGCCTATCAGGCCGAGACCAAAAAAGGGATGGTCGCCGTCGCGCCAGGCACATCCAACGCCAATTACATGCCCGTTCTCCCCGACAAGGTTTATGATTATCAGGACTCCTACCTGCTCTGCGGCCTCAACGCAAAATACAGTTTTTCACGGGCATTTTCCGTCTATGTAAATTGGAATGATATCCTGGCCGGCGACCGCTATGTATATCGCCGCGCGTCCGACACGCCGGCCTACGCAGATAGCTATCAACGCTACGTCACCCCGTCTTATATCATGGTGGGCGTGGAAGGGCGATTCTAATATGACTCAACGGCCCCCCGGCATGAATGATTATATAAAATGTATCCCGATCGTGGCCGCCGCGTTCCTCCCCGCCATCGGTCTCCAAGGGGCGGAAGGCACGCCGCTTTCCGCGCTGGACCTCGATTGTGTGGTGCATGTGCGCTCGCGCATCGCTCCGCCGCCGAAACCGGGAAAGACCGTTTCCGGCAACCCGATTTCGATTGGAGGCAGGAAATTCGCGGACGGGTTCGGCATGCATGGCATTTCGCGTTTGCAAATCGAGCTGGATGGGCGCGCCACCCGCTTTACCGCATGGACGGGGCTCACCGACGACTCCCCCGATCCCGGTCCGGTCTGGTATGAAATCCTGGGCGATGGCCGCATGTTATATGAAGGCGCGCCAATCAAGCGCGGCGAGGCGGCAAAAGAGATAAACTTGGATATTAAGGGAATCAAATCATTGGTTCTGGCCGTGCAGTCGCCTGATTATTTCAATGTGCACACGGCTTGGGCCGACGCGCGGATTTCATACGAAGGCGAGGCGCCCAAGGCGGTGATCCCTCCGCGTGAGAAACCCTATATCCTTACGCCGCCGACGCCGCGGGAACCGCGCATCAATGGCGCGGCGGTCTTCGGCGTGCGCCCGGGCAGCCCCGTGCTCTTTCAGGTCGCGTCAACGGGGGACGGGCCCATGCGCTTTTCCGCGACAAACCTGCCTTCGGGATTGGCGCTGGACGCGGCGACGGGGCGTTTCTCGGGAAAAGTCGCGCGGCCCGGCAAATACCCCGTGTCCGTCAGCGCAAGCAACGCACTCGGGACGGCGACCCGCGAAATCACCTTTGTGGTTGGTGACACGCTCGCGCTGACACCCCCGATGGGGTGGAACAGCTGGAACTGTTTTGCCGACCATGTGACCGCGGAGGATGTGCGGACCACGGCCGATCTGTTTGTCAAACACGGGCTCCGGAATCACGGGTGGTCGTATATCAATATAGATGATTTTTGGATGACGCGGCCGCCGCCGGATGATGCGCTTTGGGAGAAACTGGCGGAGCGCGCCATCGAGCGCGGCTATGCACCGCTAAAAATTCCTGGCGCGGATGATCTGCCCCGGCTGGCGGGTCCGGCGCGCGACGGGGAGGGACGCATCAACGCGAATCCGCGTTTTGCCGACATGCAGGGGCTGGTCGATCATGTGCATTCGCTCGGCTTGAAAATTGGCATTTACAGTTCGCCCGGTCCCCTCACCTGCGGCCGGTGCACCGGGAGTTTCGGGCACGAGGAGCAGGACGCGCGGCGGTTCGCGGAGTGGGGATTCGATTTATTAAAATACGACTGGTGTTCCTACCGTTTTTTCACACCGCCATACGACCGCATATCAAAGACGGAACTGCAAAGGCCGTTCATCGTCATGCACGAGGCGCTCGCGAAACAGCCGCGCGACATCGTGTTCAGCATGTGCCAGTATGGACTTGGCGATAGCTGGGAATGGGGCGCGGATGTGGGTGCCAATCTGTGGCGCACTACTCGCGATATCATTGATACATGGTCGAGCATGTCGGGCATTGGTTTTTCGCAAAGCGAACTGGCTCAATACACCGGGCCGGGGCGCTGGAACGATCCCGACATGCTTGTCGTCGGGCACGTGGGATGGCATGCGGCTCGTCGCGCCTCACGGCTTGCGCCGGACGAACAATACACGCATGTGTCGCTCTGGAGTTTGCTGGCCGCGCCTCTGCTCATCGGATGCGACCTCACCAAGCTTGACGATTTCACGCTCAATCTGCTCACCAATGATGAGGTCATTGCCGTGAATCAGGATCCTCTGGGCCGGGCGGCCCGGCGCGTGGCCCGGGATCGCAATCTCGAAGTGTGGGCGCGACCGCTGGCGGATGGCTCGGTGGCCGTCGGTTTGTTCAACCGGGGGGAATTGCCCGCAAAAGTGACCGCGCGCTGGGATAACCTTGGCATCCACGGCGCGCGCGTCGTGCGCGATTTATGGAGGCAGCAGGATCTCGGTTCGTTCGAGGGCGAATTTTCCGCCGAAATCCCGCGGCACGGGGTGCTTTTGGTCAAAATACGCAGGGCTGAAAAAATAGTGGATAAAAACAAGCAGGGAGAGTGAACCCAATGAACAAAATCATATCATTTATGTTTCCGTATTATCACGCGGTCTTGCTGCTGGCGTCCGCGTTTGCCGGTATGTTTTCCGTTGTCCCGGCGCGGGGCGGCGAGCCCGCGGGCGCTCCCGCATTTTGGGGACAGGATTTGTTTATTGGCGGGAGGGGCGCGTATCATACTTACCGGATTCCCGCCATGGTGGTTACGACCAAGGGCTCCATCCTCGCCTTCTGCGAGGGACGGCGAAACAGCTCCAGCGACAACGGCGCGATTGACATCCTGCTGCGCCGGAGCACGGACGGCGGGCGCACTTGGGGGCCGATTCTGCGCGTGCATGGAATCGATGAAGGCAGGATAACCATCGGGAATCCCGTGCCCATCGCGGACCGTCAGACCGGCGATGTGCACCTGCTCCTGTGCGAGGACGGCAAAAAACTGTTTTATATGAAAAGCACGGACGACGGCCTGTCGTTCACGGCCCCGCGCGAGATTACGGACGTGGTGGACGCGCAATGCAAGCGCATCGGTTTCAAGTGGGTCCACATGCTGACCGGGCCGGGGCACGGCCTGCAAATGCGCTCCGGACGCCTGGTTGTGCCATTAAAGCCCGCCGGGCCGCCGCAGGACGGCGTGAAGCGGCGGACGGGCGTTATCTACAGCGACGATCACGGGCAAACATGGAAGCCCGGCGGCATCGTGCCGCACACCATCGGCGAATTGAGCGAGAGCACCGTTATCGAGCGTTCCGACGGCAAGCTGATGATAAACATGCGCTGGCACGACGGCTATTTCCGTGCCACCAGCCTGAGCAGCGACGGCGGCCTCACCTGGAGCGAGCCGAAAATTGAAGAAAGCCTGCCCGACCCCGTCAACCAGGGCAGCCTGCTGGCGTGCTCGGAAGTCTTCGGGCAGGAGGACAGGCGCGTGGTGTTCTCCAATCTCGACCAGGGCAAGATTACCCCCGAAAAGGGCAGGACCGTTTTCAGCTCCCGCGCCCGCCTCACCGTGCGGCTGAGTCATGACGACGGCGACACGTGGGACGAATCCTGCCTCATCACGCCCGGCTTTTCTGGGTATTCCGACCTCGCGATGACGCGCGACGGCAAGGTGCTGCTCCTGTATGAAAACGGGAAAGAAATCTATTCCGAAAAACTCACGCTGGTGTGCTTTGACCTGGCGTTTTTGAAGGAGAAGGGAATGACGGCCCCCGCCGCCAGCATCCGGGCCGGCCTGGAGTTTGCGCCGCTGTTTCGCGACCACGCCGTTCTCCAGCACGGCAGGCCTGTTCCGGTTTGGGGGCGGGCGGCGGCGGGCGAAAACGTCACCGTTTCATTCGCGGGCCAGAAAGTTTCCGCCACCGCGGATGCCAGCGGACGCTGGAAAGCGACGCTGGCCGCGCTCGCGCCAAGCAAGCAGGGCGTGGAGCTGGCCGTCTCGGGAAAAACGGAAACCTTGGTGGCGAACGACGTGGTGGTCGGCGAGGTCTGGCTGGCCGCCGGGCAGTCCAACATGGAGATGCCGGTGCGCGACGCGCAGAATGCGGCGGACGTGATCGCGACGGCCAGTTTCTCGGAAATCCGCGAAATCAGGATTGAGCGGAGGTCGAAGGAAACGGCGGAGGAGGTGGCGGGTGGCAAATGGACGTCCGCCAATCCAAAAACTGTCGGGGAATTCAGCGCCTTGGGATATTTTTTTGCGCGCGATCTTTATAAACAACTGGATGTTCCCGTTGGCATTATCAATTGCTCGTGGAGCTACGCCCCCGTCGAGGCGTGGCTGGGCGCGGAGTCGAGCGATCCGCGCCTCGGCCCGGCATTTGCCGCGTTGCATAAGCGCTGGGAGGCGACGCTCCGCGACTATCCGGCGGCACTGGAAAAATTCACCGCTGATATGAACGCGTGGAAGGACGCCCAGACCAAGGCGAACGTCGATGGAAAGCCGTTTGATAAACCGCGCCCGCGCCGCCCGTCCGGACCGGGGCAGAACACCGCGCTAGGCGGCATCTACAACGGCATGATTCATCCGCTCGCGCCCTATGCATTGGCCGGGGTGATTCTGGCCACCGGCGAGACTGATGCGATGAGCGGCAATCCAGACGAATACGCGCAGTATTTTGCCTCCTTGATCAAGGGCTGGCGGCGAGCCTTCGCGCAGGATGATCTGCCATTCTACTGGTTGCAGCTCAGCACCTACGGCGAGACGAAGTCCAGGCACACGGAACGATGGGCGTATTTTCGCGAAGCGCAGTCCAGGGCGCTGCTTCTTCCCGCCACTGGCCAGGCAGTCACGATCGACATCGGCGATCCGGAAGCACCCCGCCCGAAAAACAAGCAGGCGGCGGCAAACCGGCTGGCGCGGCTCGCGTTGAAAAACGCATATAAGCAAAGCGTTCAGGATGCCGGCCCGGTGCCGCGCGGCGCGCAACCGGTCGCGAACGGATTCCGCATCGATTTTGCCAACTGCCCCGGCGGGCTGGTTTCAGCCGCACCCAAACCCGGCGGCTTTGAGCTGGCCGGGAGCGATGGAAAATACAAACCCGCCAGCGCGGAGGTGGACGGCTCCTCGGTCGTCGTGACTTCCCCATCGGTGAAAGCGCCCGCGTTCGTCCGCTACGGATGGCGTCTGGCCGGCGCGGCCAGCCTGCGCAACCAGGACGGCCTGCCCGCCCCGCCCTTCAGGACTGACGCGATTCCCTTTGGCGAAAAGGGCGCGGAATAAGGCCCGTGCCGAATCCAGCCATAAACGTATATAAAATCACCAGCAACCCAGGCGGCAAAACGGACGGCACGCCGTGTTTCTAAAAACTCAGAAAGGGTAACTTTATGAAGAACGCAAAACGCACAATCTTTCTCCGCGCATGCGCGCCGGCCCTCGCCGCCTTGGCGCTCTCACCGTCCGCCCCGGCGCAGGAGCAGCCGCCGGTCAGCGGCATCTTTAACTTCGATGCGGACATGATGTATGACGCCACCATCCGCCAGGCGCCCCAGGACACCACCTATAATATCGCCGACGGCGTCACCGTCACCATCTCCAACGCCGTTTCGACCGCCAACGGCGGCGTTTTCGCCCCCGCCACCAGCAGGATGTTCACGATCGCGCCGACAGGCTCGACCGGGCGCTTGGTGTTCCTGAACAACCAGACCTCCGGCCAGGGCGGGGTGTTTTACCTGGGGGGCGGCGTAAGATTGTATTTCACCAACGTCTCCTTCATCGGCAACTCGTCCTCCAACGCCACCGGCGGCGGCGCGATCCGGACAGCCTCCAACACGGGTGCGGTGGTGCTGGACAGCGTGTTGTTTGAAAAAAACCACGCGCCCAACGGCGGGGTGTTCAGGGCTTACAGCAGCATCACCGTAAACTCGGGAATATTTACCGGCAACTACGCCGACGGCACGGCCACGAGCTCCGGGTTTGGCGGGGCGCTTGGCATGCCGATAAGCGGCAACGCGCCGATAAGCGTGCTCAGGGAGAGCGTTTTTTCGGGCAACTGGGCGGCGCGGGCGGGCGGCGCCGCCGCGACGCAGGGCAATCATTCGGTTGAGTTTTGGGACACGGTTGGATTTGGCGGCAATTTCGCCGGAGTTGGCGGCGGCGCGATCTATGACACGGCCAACGCAGGCGCCGCCGATGTTGACGGGATCTCGCTCCGGTTCACCGGAACGACCGGCATCAGCGATTTTATCTATTCGGGCAATGTCGCGAAAGGCTCGGTGCTCACGGCGACGGAAATCACCGCGGCGCAATCCGGCACCATCGCCTTCACGCCCGCGGCCAAGGCGGGCGGCTTTTATTTCTCGGCCACGGGGGGCACCCGCCTCCGGTTCGAAATTGCGGACAACGTCACCGTCTCCATCGGCGAGGCCGGCAATCCCTCCTCGTGGGACTCCATCGCGTCGTCCGACGCCAGCGGCGCCACCGGAAAACTTGACCTGGCCGGCACCGGCGCGGGCAGGCTCGTGCTGCACGCCGACAACTCCTATTTCCAAGGCGAGGTCAACATCGGCGCCGGCTCTCTGTTCCTCGGCAACCAGAACGCCCAGCTCGGCGGCTCCGTCACCGTCGCCGGCGGCGCGACCCTCGGCGGCTCCGGCACGCTCGTCACCCGCAACCAGGCCGGCGCCATCCTTGCCGGGCGCACCAGCGTGACGCTCGCCGATGGCGCGACCCTCGCCGCGGGCAACGACACCGCCGCCGCCGCGGAGACGCTCACCGTGCTCGGCAACGTCACCGCCGGCACCGGCGTCACCTTCAACCACGACCTCTTCGCCGGCGGCTCGGCCAGCAAACTCAGCGTCACCGGCAACCTTGCCCTCACCGGCCCCGCCACCGTCAACGTCGGTCTGCTGGCCACGGGCACGTTCACGCTCATGGAGTGGTCGGGCTCGGGCATTGCCAGTCTCGCCAACCTCTCCCTCACCATCGCCGGCGCGGCCAACAGCCCCCGCAGCGACGCCAAGCTCTCCCTCGATGGCAGTTCCCTCGTCATCACCAACACCGCCGTCAACAACCTCGTCATGCACTGGACCGGCGCGGAGGGCGGCGAATGGACGCGCCGCCCCACGGGCGCGCAGCGCAACTGGGCCGCCGCCGGCGGGCTGGTCGAGGATCGCTTTTTCAACGCCGACAGCGTCGTCTTCGACGGCGAGGCCGACGCCGCCAATCCCGCCAACCGCGACATCACCATCGAGGCCGGCGGCGTGGTGGTCTCGGGCATGGAGGTGTCGGGGACGGCGCGTTATGTGTTCCGGGGCGAGGGCGGCATCGAGGCCGATGCCGCCGCGGTGGACACCGCGGCGTTTACGCCCACGGGCAAGTTGAAAAAAAGCGGCGCGGGCGAGCTGGTCTTCGCCAACACGGGGACGAACACCTTCGCGGGCGGCATCGAAATCGCGGGCGGCGTGATTGCCTTTGACCGCGCGGCGCAGCTTGGGTCCGGCACGGGTGGCATCCTGTTTTCCGATTCAGGCACGTTGCGCGCAATTTCCTCCGCCAGCGGCACGCTGGCGGAAACAATCGCCATCGCCGCCGGAAAAACCGCCGAGTTGCTGGTGGACGAAGGCGCCGCCCTCGTCCACGGCGGCACGCTCGCCTCGGGCGGGGCGGGCGCGGCTCTGCGCAAGACCGGCGCGGGCTCCGTGCTGCTCACCGGCGGCAACGCAGGCTTCTCCGGTTCGGTCGCGGTGGCCGGAGGCGCGCTCACGCTGGCGGAAACCGCCGTGCTTGGCGGAAATATTACCGTGGCCTCCGGCGCGACCCTCGGCGGCTCGGGCACGGCGGGCGCGGGCGGCTCGGTCAAGGTTGCCGCCGGCGGCATCCTCGACGCCGGTCTCGACAGCGCGCAAGCGGGCACGCTTACCGTGCACAACCTCACCCTGACCGGAGACGCAATCCTGCGCCTGGGTTTGTTCAAGGACGCCGACACCGGCGGCTACCTGAAGAGCGACCGCGTCATTGACGAGGGCGCGGCCAGCATCAGCGGCGTCAACAGCATCAATCTGGCCTCCTTCGCCTCGGGCACGTTCAACCTCGGCAACCTCACCGGCCTCGCCGCGCCCGGCGCGGGGCGCGTGACGCTCAGCGGCATGACGCTGCTCCCCGGCGGGCGGCTCTCGGCGGCGCTCACCGACGCGGGCGGCGTGCTGCAACTGGTCACGACCGCCGACCAGTCCCGCGTGATGACATGGACGGGCAACAGCGGCTCCACTTGGAGCCTGGCGGCGGCAAGCTGGACGGACGGTGGCGCAGTGAACCAGTTCAGCTACGGCGACCGCGTCATCTTCGACGGCGCCACGGACGCCGGGCAGCCGGGCAGCCGGAGCATTTTCGTTGACGCGGAGGAGGTGCGTGTCGCCGACATGACGGTCGGCGGCGGCGCGGATTACACGTTCACCGGCGGCGGCATCCACGCCGACGCGGGCAACGTGCAGCCGGACGCGGGCGGCGTCGCTCACATCACCGATGCCACGGGCAGACTGGTGAAAACCGGGAGCGGCACGCTCACGCTGGCGAACGGGGCAAACACCTTCGCCGGCGGCGTCCAGATCGACGGCGGCGTGCTCGCCTTCAGCCGGGGCGACCAGCTCACCACGTCGGACAGCACGGGCATCACTTTCCTCGGCGGCGGCACGCTCCGGGCGGCGGCGGACTTGGCGCTCGATGACACTGTCTCCGTCGCATCAGGCGTCACCGGCGCCATCGACAGCGCCGGCCACACGCTGGCGCTGGGCGGCGCGCTCACCGGCGCGGCGGACTCCACGCTGGCCAAGACCGGCGACGGCGCGGTGGTGCTCGGCGCGGACACCAGCGGCTTTTCCGGCACGCTCGCGGTGCGCGGCGGCGTGTTGCGCGCCGGGGCGGCGGATGTGCTCACGGCGGCGGCGGACGCGACCATCGTGTTGGACGCCGGCGCGACACTCGACCTCGACGGACACGATCAGACACTCGCGCGGCTGCAAGGCGCGGGCACGGTCGAGCTTGGCACCGCCAGGCTCGCGATGAGCATCGGCGACGACACCGGTTTTGCCGGCGGTTTCGCCGGCGCGGGCACGGTCGTCAAGCAGGGCGCGGGCAAATGGACGCTCTCCGGTTCAAGCTCGCACACGGGCGGCATCATTCTGGAGGAAGGACGGCTCGGGCTGGCCAACAACGATGCGCTTGGCTCCGGCACGCTGGCGGTCGCGGCATCCTCCGCGACACTGGACATCGAGGCGGACGGGCTGGCTGTCGCCAACGACATCGCGGCGGGCACGAACACGCTTGCCATCGAGACCAACGGGCGCGGCGTGGAGTTTTCCGGAAAAATCAGCGGCGACCGCCTTGTCATTGAGGGCACGGGCACGCTGGCCCTCTCGGGCAACAACACTGTCGACCTGGAGATAAACAACGCTCGCACGATCGCCAGGAGGGCCGAGTCCATTGCCGACGCCGTGGACATCCGCGACGGCTCGGTGCTGGAGTTTCAGGGTGTCGGCTCGGGCCAGGTGCGCGGGAGCCTGCGGGGTGATCGCGTGCTGTTCACCTCCAGCACGCTGTCTCTCAACGGCGCCAACACCCTGCGGACTTTCGTTGTCGGCGCGGATTCCAAAATCACAGCCGCCGCGGTTGGCGCGCTCGGCGGGACGGCCGCGGATGTCATGGTCGGGGAAGGCGGCTGGTTGAAAATAGTATATCCGGGCACGCTGGCGAACAACCTGGACGTGGATGGCGGCGCGCTGGTGTTCGCCCCGACCACCAACAATGGCATGAGCTCGGTGGCGCTTTCCGGCACGCTGAATTTCATGAACGGCGGCGAAATCCGCCTCGACGGCATCATGCCCACCGGCATCTACACCGCCGCCGTCGCCTACGGCGGCATCCCGAACCTGCCCGCCTACGATCCTCACCAAGGCGGCATGTTCATGGTGGCGGACATCGTCAACGGCGACACGCTGGTCGTCACCGCCTACAACAAGGCGCTGGAGCCGGGCAAGGACATCGTCGTCGGCTTCGATGCCATGCTCGCGGCCACGCGCGCCGTTTATACCCACATCAGCGAGGAGTTCATCGCCCCGTTGCTGGGCAAGGAGGAGGGCCCGGGCGGGCGGGCGCTCTGGTTCCGCGCCATCGGCTCGTTCGCCGAGTATGGCGACGATGCCGGGCATCTCGGCTACACCGCCGCCTCCTACGGCGGCATTGTCGGTTACGATTGGATTTCCGAGCGGAACATCATGGCCGGCATTTACGCGGGCTACACCGCCGCCCGCCTGGAAACCACCAACAACGCGACCACGGACATGGGCCTGCCGCATTTGGGATTGTATGGCGCGATCCGGCGGGGAAATGTTTACGCCACCGCCGATTTCAACCTCGGCTCCGGTTCCGCCGACACCGAGCGCCGCGAGGACCACGGCAACATCGTCACCGGCTCCTATAACATGGACCACGCCGGCGCCAAGATGGAGGTCGGCTGCATGCTGCCATTGTTCGCGAACGGCAGCCTGCGCCCGTCGGTCGGGCTGCACTACATGAGCCTCGACTTCCGCCATTACGCCGAAACCGGCAAGGGTGCCGTGCGGCTGGACAACATGGGCGCCCGCACCGTGCAGGCCGTGTTCGGCTGCGACGCCAGCAAGGAAATCACGACGGCTTGGGGCCTGCCCGGCATGGTGGACTTGAGCGCGGGCTGGCGCCAGCGCGTTCACACCAAAATCACCGACGCCTGGGCGACCTTGGTTGATTATCCGAACGCGCGCCTGCAAATCCGGGGCGATGAATATGATTCCAGCGGAGTGACCGCGGGGGTGGGGCTGCGCATGGCCCTCTCACGAAGGATGCTGTTCGCGCTTGCGTATGACTTTGATTACATTCCGGCGGGAGACCATGACAACGATACCATCCGGCATACTTTTAACTCAGTCGTCCGGGTGAGTTGGTAAATCTTTATCCATTTCACGGCATCATGCCCGACAGCGTGGCGGACTGGCGTTTGCGGAAATGTTCCGGCGAGCACCCTTCGGCTTTCTTGAACGCTTCGTAGAAACGGCTCATCGAGCCGAACCCGCTTTCCATCGCGATGGTGATTACCTTTTCCGATGTCGTGGCCAGCATGCGGCGCGCATGGGAAAGCCGGTGCCGGGTGACATAATCCCGCAATGTCATCCCGCATATCTGGCGGAACAGGGTCATGGCATAATTTTCGTTCAATCCGGTGGGACGGACAATATCGCTGATCGACAACTCTCCAGTGTATCCCGTGGCAATGACCCCCGCCATCCGTTGTATATGCAAGGCAAGATGGCTCGCCGGCAACCGGCGGTTGTTTGTGTCATTCCCTGCATAGGCAGCCGATGCCGACGGGGCGAGCGACATGCGCCAGAGCGCGGCTTCAAGCTCCAACCGGACCGCCTGCCTGATGGCGTCGCCCGTTTCACGCAACGCGTCCAGCCAGCGCACGCACTGGCGTTCATCGGCGGCATTGCCGTCCTGCGCGACCAGCAGGTGGCCGGAAAGCAGGCGATCGATCATGCCCGGTGGGAGACCGAGCTGTATGACCCAGGCAAACGGGAGGGTGAACCAAAAAAAATCAGCCGTCCCGGAGAGTGCGACCACTTGGTGGGGCGTTTCCGCCCATAGCACCGCCAGACGCGCGGCGGGCACGGTGACAAGCTGCCCTCCGAGAAGGTAGGTCATGGTGCCGTCAGGTATGAAATTCAGCTCGATGTCCTGATGCTGGTGGCCTCGTATCGCGAGATGCGGCGGGCGTCGCGCGCCCGCGAATCCGAGCGAATTGCGGGCGGTGGCATGTGAAGCGGGGCAGGCGACGGGCATGACCGGTAACCTGAGAATCCCGGAGTTTTTGGTCAACCGACAAGAGGCGGACTTTCCCATGACCAGCTATGATGCGCGCACGGTTCCTGTCCGTATATTCCCCGGGCGGCTCCGGCCTCATCATATGAAAACCTTCAATCTCTGCGTCATTGGCGCGGGTGTTTTTTCCCGCAGGTTCATCCCCCTCTTTCAAGCGCACCCGGCCGTGGCGCAATTGTCTCTGGCCGAAGCACTGCCGGGCCGGCTGGCCGAGGTGGCGTCTGAATTTGGAATCGGGCGTGTGTTTGTCTCGGCGACGGAGGCGATTGCCGCCAAGGATGTCGATGCGATTGCGATTTTCACGCAACGCCACCTGCACGCCCCGCTGGCGCTCGCGGGGCTGGCGGCGGGCAAGCATGTGTATTGCGCCGTGCCCGCGGCGCAGGCACTCGACGAGCTGGCCGCGCTGACCGACGCGGTGCGGCGCACCGGGCTCACCTATATGCTTGGCGAAACCAGCTATTATTATCCGTCAAACATATACTGCCGGCATCGCTGGCGGCGCGGCGACTTCGGGCTTTTTGTATATGGCGAGGGCGAATATATGCATGACATGGAGCATGGTTTTTATGGTGCGTTCCAGCATAGTGGCGGGGATGGCTGGAAACGCGTGGCGGGTTTTCCCCCGATGCTTTATCCGACGCATTCCGCCAGCATGATAATCGGCGTCACCGGCTCAAAATTCACCCAAGTGAGCGCGCTCGGCTGGCGGGATCGTCATGACGACGGCATTTTCCGCGAGGGAGCCAATGAGTGGAACAACGTGTTCAGCAACGAAACTGCGCTTCTGCGCACCGCCGACGGGGGCATGGCGAGGCTGAACGAATTTCGTCGCGTCGGTTATGGGCGGGGAAACGGCGTGCGTGTGACACTGTTTGGCACAAAGGCCAACTTCGAGGAGCAGGGCGATTCGTTGATTTGGGCGACACACGACCGCCGCCTGTTTCCGCTTGGCGAGTTCTTGCAATGCGGCAGGGGGCCGGCGGGCGGCGCGGACAACGGGACTGGATTGCGGACTGGCGAGCAGGAGGATTTTTTCTCATATTCCTCCATGGTGCATCCCAATGAACGCCTGCCCGAGTCGTTCCGCACCCTGCCCAACGGGCATTTCGGTTCGCACCAGTTTCTGGTCGATGATTTCTGTCGTGCCGTGACGACCGGCCTGCTCCCGCCGAATCATGCGTGGCGGGCCGCCGCCTACAACGCCCCGGGTATCGTCGCCCATGAATCGGCGCTCAAGGAGGGGGCGGTGCTGCCGGTGCCGGATTTCGGCGATGCGCCCGCATCGGCGGGCTTGCTGGAGGACCATATGCCGTTGATTTCCTCTCGCGCATTGAAGCATTTCGACGAATCAGCCGGGACACCGGCCTGACCCCATGAGCGAGTTGTCAAAATTCAACCTGCTTGATCTCGCGGTGGTGATCGCCTACCTCGCCGGGATTACCGCGCTGGGGATTTGGGTGGGACGCAACAAGTCGAAGACCAGCGAGGGGTATTTCCTCGGCGGGCGCCAGTTCACGTGGGTCATGGTCGGGTTTTCGCTTTTTTCCACCAACGTCGGGATCGGCGCGTTCATCGGCGGCACGGGCATGGCCTACCGGATCGGCGTGGCCGCCTTGACGCCGGATCTGCTGGGTGGTTTGGGCCTGACTATATCGGCAGTCGTATTTGTTCCCCTTTATCTGCGCTCAAATATCACCACGCTTCCGCAGTTCCTCGAGCTGCGCTATAACCGGTGGGCCAAGTTCTTTTATGGAGGGATCTTTGTCCTGCTGGCCGTCGTGATCAGCCCGCTGAGCATGTACACGGGTTCGCTTGCCATTCTCAGCCTGCTCGGCATCGAGATCAACACGGCCAACATTTATATCACCGGTTGCATCATCGCATGCACCGCCGGGGTTTATGCGGTTGTGGGCGGGCTTACGGCCGTGGTGGTCGTCGATATGTTGCAGGCTGCGATTATAATCATAGGCAGCCTCACCGTATCAATCGTGGGCATCATCAAACTGGGAGGACTGGCGGTGCTTTTCCAGAACGCTCCGTCGGAAACGCTTGAGCTGCTCCGCCCGCACAGTGATCCGGAATTCCCATGGACCGCCATGTTTACGGGGCAGTTGCTGGCATCATGCCTGTGGGCGTTCTCAAATATTAGCATGCTGCAACGTGTGCTCGGCGCGAAAAATCTGGAGCACGCGCAGGCCGGGATGCTGCTCGGGGCTTTTCTGAAAATGTGCGGATTCGCGCTTTTTATCGTTCCAGGACTGCTCGCCGCGCAGTTGTTCCCCGGCATCGCGCCCGACACGGCGTATAGCACCATGATAAGGGAACTGCTCCCGGCCGGGATTTCCGGCATCGCATTTGCCGGCTTGCTCACTTCGCTGCTGAACACCCAGGAATCCGGCATCAATGCGATGTCCAGCATCGTTTCCATCGACCTGTATCCGGCCATCCGAAAAAAGGCCCCTGAACGCGAGGCGCTGCTCGTGGGCAAATCGGCAGCCACGGCGAACATTATTTGGGGAATCGCCGCCGCTCCGGTTTTCCTTGCGGCCGAGCAGGGGATTTTCAGCCTGCTATTGAAATTCGGGGGATTCATGACGCTGCCCTGCGGGCTCTGTTATTTGCTGGGGCGTTTCTGGCGAAGGGGGACGGGGCAGGGATGCGTGGCGACACTCGCCACCGGCGCCGCGTTCGGGGCATATTATATCGTCACATCAACGCTTCCGGGTTGCAAATGGCTCCTTCCGGAGCGCATTGCATCCATGCACTTTTACCACCTGCTGCCTTTTTTTGCCATTTTGCTCGTGACCGTTTTTGTGGTCGTGAGTCTGCTTACTCCTGCGCCATCTCCGGAAAAACTGAAAATATTGGATGCCGTCCCCATGTCATCCGCCAGAATGGCCGGACCAAGGCCGTGGCATAGGCGTTACGGTCTGTGGTGGCTGTTGTATCTCGCCGCGTTTGTCGGCATGTATTTGGTATTCTGATTATATTTGTCTATCGCCATGATCCTGGAAACCAAGCCCGACTTCGAAAAATGCATGGAGCGTGTGAACGCATGGTATGCGAATGAACTGCTCGACCGCCCCCCGGTGCGTTTCTCGGCGCATAACGAGCAATATAATGTCGTCGATGATTCGTCACGCTGGCCCTCGCCCAAGGACAAGTGGTTCGACGCGGAATACCAAGTCGGGAAATTCGAGCGGGACATCGCGGGGCGGGAGTTTGTCGCGGAAACCTTTCCTCTCTTTTGGCCGAATCTCGGCCCGAATGCGTATCCCTGCATGCTCGGCTGCGAGGTGGAATTCGGGGATGTCACCACATGGGCGAGGCCCACGGCCCGGAGTTGCCGGGAACTCGGAAGGATCCGGTTTTCCACGGACAATGAATATTTCAAGAAACTCGAATGCATGACGCTCCTCGCGCTTTCCCGCTGCACGGGCAAATACCTCGTGGGCTACACCGACATACACACCGGCGTGGACTGCGCCGACGCGTTTCTCGGGACGGAGCGATTGCTTGTGGAAATGTATGACGATCCCGAAGGCGTGAAAACATTCATCGCCCGCTGCGCCTCGCACTTCGCCTTTGTATTCGGTCACTTTAATAAAATCCTGCGCGATCATGGGCAGCCTTCGACGACGTGGATCGGCATCCCGTCGCAAGAATCATTTCATATTCCCAGTGCGGACTTGTCCTCGATGCTGTCGCGCGAATTCTTCCGCGAGTTCGCGCTGCCGTCGATTCTCGAGGAGGTGCGGCTCGCCGGGCGCAACATTCTGCACATGGACGGCAGGGGAGTGGCCGGCCATCTGGACGACTTTTTGGCCATCAAGGAAATCGACGGAATCCAGTGGGTGCAGGGCGTGGGCGGGGACAAGCCCATCATGCAATGGTGCGGGCTGATCGAGAAAATCCAGCATGCAGGCAAGGGCGTCGTCGTGGATCTGGAACCATCCGAACTCGATGCCTTTATGGAGCGGATTCACCCGCGGGGGATCTATTTGTGCCTCGCGACAAACGGGATGGAGGAGCAAAAATACATCGTCAGCAAACTGGAGCGCTGGCGGTAGACAGCCCCGGCGGTCCATTGCCTCAAGAATGATCGGCAGTGCCGCGCAGAGAGCATGACATTTCGGTTCCCTCGGGAGACCAAGATGTCATCATTGGTGATGCCTCTGGCGGACACACTCTCTCAGGCTGAGGCTTTTCTTTCCACCATCACCATGCCCCCGAAATACCGATCCATCAGCGCGCAGGTCGCGGACATATTGCGAGAAAAAGTGCGCAAGGAAACCTGGCGGAACGTCCTGCCCGGCGAGCGGCAGCTGGCGGAGCGGCTCAGCGTCAGCCGGAAAACCGTGCGCAAGGCGCTCTCGATTTTGCGCGAGGAGGGGTCCATCCACACGCTGGACAACCGGGTCAACACCCCCGTCCCGCGCAAGCTCCATATCCGCGCCAGCTCCGGGCCGGCGAAACGCATCGCCCTGCTGCTGCCGGAATCGATCGAGACGGCGCGGCCCTTCACCGTGCTCTGGATCAACCGGCTCATGGCGCTGGCCCACGATGCCGGCTTCGAAATGGAGGTCATGGCGGGCTGGCGGTATTTCGGACAGCAGGCCGGGCAGTCGCTGCGGCGGCTGGTGGACACGCATCCGGGGCGTTGCTGGATATTGAGCCGTTCGCACCGGCCATTGCAGGAATGGTTTGCCGGCAGCGGCGAACTCGCGCTGGTGTCGGGGACGGCCCTGGCCGGGGTGCGCCTGCCTAGCGTCGATGTCGATTATCGCGCGCTGTGCCATGAGGCGGCGCTGGAGTTTCTGCGTCAGGGGCACCGGCGGCTGGCGCTGTTTTTGGAAAAAACCGAGCATGGCGGCGAGGTGGCGTGCGAGCGCGGTTTTCGCACTGCGATTTCCGCCTACGATGACGCCGAGCCGCTGGTCATCTGCCGGCCGTCAAAGAGCACGTCGGCAATCATGCGCGAAATGGCGCGCATCCTGAGCATGAAGTCGCCGCCGACCGGCATCCTGCTGAGCAACTCGCTCTCCTATGTGACGGCGTTCAGCTACCTCGCCTCGCGGGGATTGCGCGTGCCGCAGGACATTTCCATCGCCTCGCGCAGCGACGAGCCGTTTCTCAATTATTTGTATCCGCTGCCGACGCGGCATTTTGTTCCCGCCGCCAAACTGGGCACGGCCTTGTTCGAGGCGGTCCTCCGGCTGACGGGCGATCCCGCGGCGGGGGCGTTCGAAGTCCGCATCACGCCGGATTTGATCCGGGGTTCGTCGATCGGGTCGCCAAAGGCCGGCGCGTGGTGACGCGGGGGCGCATGGCGTAGCGCAGGCATCCTGCCTGCCGTCGAAAAAGAAAGCGCGAAGCGCCGCTGGCCCTTTTCTTTTTTCAAAAAGAATGCCGCGCTTCGCGCAAAAAAATTCGACGGCAGGCAGGAGGCCTGCGCTACGGCGGCCCCGTCTCCCTCACTGGGATCGTTTCAGCGTTCGTCCAGCTTGTAATTCAGAAACGGTATCGCCGCGAAAGCCGGCAGGGAAACGAGGATGCTGAGGGCGAACAGCCAGGCGTAGCCGACGGTTTCCTGAATCACGCCGCTGATGGCGCCGAAGATCAGGTAGCTCAGATAAATCACCGAGGCGTTCAATGCGACGATGGAGGCGGGATACTTTGATCCCGCGGCCATGCGGAACATGAAAAAATTCATCACGGTAAACCCGAGGCCGAAGCCGAAGTTCTCTATGCCCAGCAGCAGCGCCAGCACCCAGTCGAATTGCCAGGCGCGGTTTATACCAATGAATGCGAAATCAATCGTGATCGCATGGTGCGCGGTACTGTGCAGGGAGAGGTAAACATAGACCATGCTCGGGAAGATGGCCGCCAGCGTGAACGGCCACACGACCTTGCGCAGGCCGCGGCTTCTCAAGAGCACGCCCGACAGCGTGCCGCCGGCCATCGCGCAGATGGACATGACGCCGGTGAGCACGCCGACCTCGGGGATCGACAAGTCCAGTCCTCCGGCATCCGGCTTGTCCATGAGGAAGGCCGGCCCCATCTTGGCGATGAACGTTTCGCCGGAGCGCAGGAAAAAGATATAGACGATTCCCGCCCACAAATGGGGCAGGGAAAAATAATTCCTGAGCACGTCGGCAAAGGGGAGCGCGGCGGTCTTGCCGGAGGAATCGCGGTGCGCGTGGTCGGCCGCCGGATGGGGAAACGTCTTGCGGGTATATATATAAAGCAGGCCGAAAATGATGATAAGGATGCCGAAATAACTTCCCCACGTGATCCGGGGATCGCCATAGCGCTCGCCGACGATGCCGGCGAGCGCTATGAGCACGGAGCCGGATATCACCGTGGCCACGCGCCCGAACACGGGATCGAGGCCGGAAAAGAGAGCCTGCTCGGTTTTGGTGAGCGAGAGCGTGAAAAAGCCTTGCAGGGCGATTTGCTGGAATGATTTTGCCACGGCCAGCACCGTGAGCGCGCTGAGATAAAGCCAGAGGGAAAACGACGACTGCATCAGCGACAGCGCGAGCAGCACGAGGCTGACCATGAGCCATTCGCCGGAGCGGAGAATCCACCACCGCTTGGTCTTGTTGGCGTCGATCACCGGGCCGAAGAGAAACTTGACCGCCATGGGCAGGGTGGCGAACGAGGCCCAGCCGATGACGGTGTTGGAGACGCCCATCGACTTGAGGAGGATCACCGGCACGCTCACGAGCACCGGGTTTATCAAGCCCTGCCATGTGCCGATGCACGGGGCGAAGCGCCATGGGCCCGGGTGCGCGCCGCGGCCAAGCGGATCGGCGATGGCTGTCGCGGGCGCGGCGGCCTGCGCGGTTTCGGGGGTGGTCGGGTTATTCATAAAAATGGTTTTTTATTGAACAGAAGGAAACGAAGGGAGTGAAGAATACCTTTTATGATTATTGTTTTCTTAGTGCCCTTCGTTTCCTTCTGTTCAAATTAATGGTTGGTTTTCTTCTAGTCGGAAATCCGCGAATGGCGGCGCACGAAGGCAAGCAGCTCCGCGCCTTCCTTTTCATCGGCGACACTGGCTCGGATGACGGCGCGCGCGCGTTTCAGGGCGTCGATGTTTTTATATATCATGTCGGGCGTGGTGGTGATGATGACCGGCTTCAGTCCGATCCGGTCCACGATGTCGGGCATGCTCTCGGCGGGCGTGGGGATGTTGGGATCGGCCACGATCTGGAGGATTTCCAGCCCGGGCAGCGTTGCATAAGTCCGCTGGTGCCGCGCGCCCACGGAATGCGAGTGCAGCAGCCAGCCGGGGGCGTGGTTTTGGATTTTCTCCATATACGGCACCTCGAAGGCCTGGAAGAATTCCGGGCTGAGCTGGCAGGAAGTGTCGCAGGTGGTGATGCCGCCGTAGCCGGGCACCAGCGCGTTGAAACCCCAGCCCGGCACCCAGTAATCGGTGCGCGCGTCGGCGGGGCGGATGGCACGCGAGGCGTCGCCGATGCGGATGAGCGCATCGGTGCAGAATTCGACCAGTTTCAGAGCCTGCTCCGGGTCTTCATAGAAGTCGGTATACAGGTCATTCCCGCGCAAATCCCACGCGAGATCGAGGATTCCCTGATGATAGACCGGGGTGACAAACTCCAGCCGCCGGGAGAGGTTTTCCTTGGCTTCTTTGTATAACTGCCACCAGAAATTGTTCTCATCCAGTTTGAACCGGAGGCGGTCGATTTCGCCCAGGTCGGGAAGGCAGGGTTCGAGCCAGCTTGAGTGTTCCTGCGCGTTGATGGGCCGGTCTTTGATGATGACGCTGAAAATCGGCCCCCAGACAATCTTGCCCGAGGGCAAATAATCATCCGCCAGCGGGTGGAGCCGGTTTTCGTCCATGACTTCGTCGTAAAGGTCGTCGAAGAATTTTTCCCGGTGTTCCTTTTTATGAAAGTCCGAATGCCAGAGGGTGTTGAGATAGGACTGTTTTCCCGGGTCGGCCATCCGGTTCAGGCAGCGCACGTGCAGCAGCAGGGCGGGCTCCTCCTTTTTATAAAACTCAAGGTAGCGATTTATGCGTCTGTCGATGTCGTTTATCATGAGGGCGGGATTTAATATCTTTCTCTTTCCTCTTTATCTTTCTCTTTCGTCAGGAACGAGCGGGGAGAAAGATAAGGAGGAAAGAGAAAGATGGAGTTGGTGTCAGGGGCGGAGGAGGGACGGGAGCGGGATGCGTCCGTTTTCCATGAACTCCATGAAGGCGAGCAGGCCGCTCCATGCACACATGGGGTCGCAGAATTTCTCCTCCGCAGCCTTGCCGGTGACGGCGGAGTAGTTTTCGAAAACGCCGTGGCGCGCGTCCCAGTTTCGCTTGAAAAGCTCGCGGGAGCGCCGGGCGAGCTGGTCGGCCGCGTCGTCGCGGCCGGCGCGCTTGAGGCCGAGATAGACGAGGAAGTTCAGGACGGCCCAGATGCGGCCGCGCCAGTAGTGCTGTTCCGGATACGCGGGATCGTCCCGCGGCACGGCGGGGAGGACCCATTCGCCCCAGAATTTCCCGGGGTTGAGCAGGTAGTTGTCCACCATCGAGTCCGCCTGCTCCCCGGTGGCGACGCCGGCCAGCAGGGGATAGAAGAGGGTGGGGGAGAGGCGCGGGCTGAACTCGCCGGTGTCGGTGCGGCGGTTCTGGAAGATGCCCGCGCCGGGGTTCCAGAGCGCGGCGAGTTTTTTTGCATAATGGCCGCCGCGTTCGTCGAGCTCGGCGGCGTCGGAGTCGCGGCCGAGGCGGCGCGCGAGGATGGTGAGGGACTGGCAGTCGGTTATATACAACGAGGCCAGCCCCACGTCGCTGAGCATCATGAGGTGCGAGTCCTCGTCGAACGGCACGCCGTCATACATGGGCGAGTTGTCTTGGCCGGATTCGAGCGAGGCGCCGAAGGGCGTGGCGGGCTGGATGAACTCGGCGAGATCGCCGGTCTTGGGCTCGACGGGGTTGGAACCCCAGGAGAGCAGGCCGCTAGGGTTGCGGCGCGCCTCGTGCCACCAGCGGTTCCAGGCGAGGAGCGCGGGCCAGATGTTTTCCAGAAAAGGCAGGTCGGGCGCGGATTCGTGGATGGCGAGCATGGTGATGCCGGCGAGCGGCGGCTGCGAGCGGTCCCAGGAGCGGCGTCCGCTGCCGTTGACGACATTGGGGACGAATTTTCCGTCCACCATCTCGCGGAACACCTCCAGCATGGAGTTGCGGGCGAGCGCGGGGCAGTCGGCGAGTTGCATCCATGCAAAGGTGAAAGTGTCCCAGCAGAACAGGCCGTAGCCGAGGCGGAGGACGTTCCACGGGCGCGACGAGGTCGTGAGCACGCGGTCGAAGGCGGGGTCGAAAAACGTGTTCCATGCGAGGCAGGCCTGGTAGGCGGCGTGGAGCCCGGCAAATTCGCCGTAGCTTTGGTGGGAGGCGTTTTCCCGCGCGCGGGCGCCGGCGATGAGCGCGGTGATCTCGTCGAGCGGGCGCGGCGCGCCCCCGGCGGAGATGCCCGCCGGGCCGGTGAGCTCGAACACCCAATACGGGGAGCGGCAGCCGGCGTTGGGGTCGCGGACGGGTGTATTTGTACAATGGATACCCACTTCGCCGCCGCCGCAGGCGGCGCGCCATTCGCACGGGGCAGCCTGCCCGACGTGCCCGGGGCGGTTCCAAAGCACGGCGGCCTCCACGATCATCGACACCGGCCGGTGCGCGGCCTGCGAAAGCGGCGTGGCGAGGATGACGATTTCGCGTTCGTCGGTGGCGGCGGTTTCCACGAGGATGGAAACCTCGCCCAGAAGCACGGTGACCGCGGTGTAGCTCGCGTCGTAGGCGTGGCGGCCCGGTTGCACGCCCACGCGGCGCGGCGGCAGCGACACTTCCGACTCCACGAGGCGCACGCCGGCGGATGCGCCCTGCTCGCGCACCTCGAAAAACGCGTCCGCGACGAGCTTCAGCATGCCGTAGTGGCAGAAGGAGAGGTTGAGCGCGAGGGCCTCGGGCATGAGCACATGGCTGAGCACGCTGCGCGTGTTCCAGGTGTTCCAGCCTTGGGCGGGAATGCCGTGACGCGTGAAGTTTTTGATCGGATGGCTCATGAAAAGTGGCGGGGGAAATCCTCGGGGAGTTTTGAATATAAAACAGCGCATGCCGGGGGATGGACAATCCTCCTCAATCGGTTCCCTTTGGGAACCACCCGTGGCAGCTTGCCAGAGCCAGCGACGACGGGGTTGTTGTCACATTCCCCATGAATTGCGGTTTCCCGCCGAAAAATCTTTCTCAAATAAAGCCGGACTCATGAAACATCTCCCCGCCTCGCTTGTGTTGCTGTCAATCGCGCTCTCCCTTTCCGCCGCGCCCGACGCCGGAGTGGCCGCCCTGCTCAGGCGTCCCGCGGCTCCCGCCGCCGCCGTCGCGCAGGCCGGGCGATTGCTGGCGCTGCTCACGCCGGAGGAACGTTTCGAGATGGTGGCGGGCGGGAACTCCTTTGGCATCAGCGGCGTGCCGCGACTGGGCATCCCGCCGGTGCATTTCGCCGATGCCTCGGCCGGCATCCGCATCATCAAGGGCACGCCCACGGAGGTTTATGAAAAAACCACCGCGTTTCCCTGCACGATGACCTTGGCGGCGACTTGGGACTGCGGGCTCGCCGCCGCCTACGCCGCCGCGATCGGCGAGGAGATGCGCGCGGGCGGCGTGCATGTGCTGCTCGGGCCGGGCATGAACGGCTACCGGCTTTCCGTGGGCGGAAGGAATTTCGAATACTTCGGCGAGGACCCGTTTCTCGTTTCGCGCATGGTGGAGAATTACGTGCGCGGATTGCAGGGGCGGGGCGTGGGCGCGACGCTCAAGCATTTTATAGGAAACGAGGCGGAGCATTACCGGCGCAGCAGCAACTCGGTCATCGACGAGCGCACGCTCCAGGAGATCTACCTGCCGCCCTTCAAGGCCGGGGTGGATGCGGGCGCGTGGGCGGTGATGACTTCATATAACCAGGTCAACGGCGAGTGGGCCGGCCAGGATTCCGCCATTGTGAACGGCCTGCTGCGCGGCCGGCTTGGCTTCCAGTGGCTGTGCATGACGGACTGGGCCTCGACCTGGGACGGCGAAAAGCTCGCGGCCTCGGGCAACGATCTCGAAAAACCCGACGGGTTCAGCCTGCGCCGGGCCCGCGAAAAACTGCTTGGCTCGCCGGCCATAGACCGCATGGCGCTGAGCATATTAAAAACCTGCATCGCCGCCGGATTCTATGAGCCGGATTTTCATAAACCGGAATTAATGGGCCGATGGAAGGAGCGTGCCGGAGTTGCCCGGACCGTGAACGATCGCGGCATTGTGTTATTGCAGAACAACGGCGTCCTCCCGATCTCCCCCGCGGCGGTGAAAGGCACCGTGCTCGTGACCGGCAACAACGCCGCGCGGGAGGGACTCGCCGGCGGCGGCGCGGCGTTTGTCCAAGGTTACGACAGCAAAAGCTGCGCGCGAGCGATGGAGGAATTGTTTCCGGGCCGGGTCGCCGCCGTGGATGCCCCGACTGACGAACAGATCAAATCGGCCTCGCTGGTGCTGGTGTTTCCCGGATTTCCGCTCGAGGGCGGCGGTGCGGAGCGCGAGGGGCGGGACCGCCCGTTTGTGCTGCCCGACGACGCGCTCATCCGGCGCTGCGTCGCGCTGAACCCGAAAACCGTCGTGTGCGTGATCGCCGGCGGCGGCGTGGAAATGGATTGGGCTCCTCCGGCCGCAGCCATCGTGCACGCCTTTTACGGCGGGCAAACGGGCGCGGACGCGCTGGCGGACGTCCTGGCGGGCAGGATCAATCCGTCGGGCAAGCTGCCGTTCACCATTGAAAAACACTTCGCGGACTCGCCCGGCCATGCCTATGCCGACAAGCCTCACGACATCGGCGCCAGTTTTCCCGCGGCGATGGTGGAGCGGAAGCGGCTCGGCTCGTTCATGAGCCGCGAAAACAAAACCGTCATCGACGTGTATAATATACACTACAAGGAAGGCGTGTTCACCGGGTATCGCTGGTATGACGCAGGAAAGATCGAGCCGCGCTTTGCTTTCGG
The DNA here is from genome assembly GCF_038725785.1 of Termitidicoccus mucosus. GTDB lineage: Bacteria > Verrucomicrobiota > Verrucomicrobiia > Opitutales > Opitutaceae > Termitidicoccus > Termitidicoccus mucosus. The sequence goes on along the minus strand of NZ_CP109796.1, from coordinate 4,232,691 downwards.
GCACGGTCTGTCGTATACAAAATTTGAATACGGCAGCCTCGCGATCAAGCGGATGGAGGGCGGGCGCATTGGTGTCAGCTTCACGCTCAAAAACACCGGCCGGCGCGCCGGCGACGAAATTGCGCAACTGTATGTGGCCGACGTGAAGAGCAGCGTGCCGCGCCCGCCGAAGGAGCTGAAGGGATTCAAGCGCGTCTCGCTCGCGCCCGGCGAATCGCAATCCGTCACGATCGAGATGGACGCGGGCGCGCTCGGTTTTTGGGATGCGGACGCGCATGGCTGGAAGGTGGAGCCGGGCGAATTCGAGGTGCTGGTCGGGCCTTCGTCGCGCGACCTGCCGTTGCGGGGGATTTTCGAGATCTAGCACGGGCAATTCCCCTGCGCGGTATCCGCGGGAAACCGGCAGGTCGTGATTGAAACCGGCAGGGGCGGGCGTGTTCATGTGGGGATATTCCCCGAGTTCCCTCGCAGACCCTCATTGCCTATGAAATCGTCCTCCCTTTGCATTGTCCTGTTGTCCGCGCTGCTCGCGTCCGTCCCGGCGCGGGCGCAGGGGTATGTCCCCGCGTCGCGCGAGATGCCCATCCCCACGCTAGACCTGTCGGGCGACGCCTCGCGCCAGGTCGTGGTCGCGCGCGGCACCGAGGAGATTTACCAAGGCCACCCGACCACCGTGCTGTTGCCCGATGGCAAGACCATGTATTGCGTCTGGACCATCGGGCACGGCGGCCCGTGCGGCCCGTTGAAGCGCAGCGACGACGGCGGGAAAACCTGGAGCGACCTGCTGCCCGTGCCGGAGAACTGGAGCAAGGCCAGCAACTGCCCGACGATTTACCGGCTCGTGGATCCCAAGGGCGTGGCGCGCTTGTTCGTGTTTGCCGGGCACGGCCCCGACGAGGGCAAGACCATGCACTACTCGTATTCCGAGGACGAGGGCAAGACCTGGTCGCCCATGAGACCGTCGGGCCTCGGCGGCACCGCGATGCCGTTTTGCGACATCAAGCCCATCGACGGCGGCAAGCGTCTGCTCGGCGTCACCAACATCCGCCGGCCGGGCGAAACCAAGGACAAGACTTCCAATGTCATTGCGCAAAGCATCTCCGAGGACGGCGGCTTCACCTGGAGCGCGCCGTGGCGCGTCGTGCTCGACATCCCCGACCGCAAGCCCTGCGAACCGGAGCTCGTCCGCTCGCCCGATGGCAAACAACTTCTCTGCCTCATACGCGAAAACGTAAAGCACGAGTCGCTCTACATGACCAGCGACGACGAGGGCCGCACCTGGTCGAAGCCGAAGTTTTTGCCGAGAGGCCTGTGGGGCGACCGCCATAAAGCAAAATACACGCCGGACGGCCGCCTCGTCGTGTGTTTCCGCGACACCGGCCGGCCCAGTCCGACGCGAAACCACTTTGTGGCGTGGGTCGGCAGATATGATGATATCGTCAACGGGAAAAAAGGGCTCTACCGCATAAAGCTGATCAACAACCACCGCTGGAACATGCCCAACGGACGCTTCCGCGACTGGGATTGCGGCTACTCCGGCGTCGAGGTGCTGCCCGACGGCACCGTTGTCGCGACCACTTATACCAAATACACCGACGGCCCGGAGCTGAACTCCGTGGTGAGCGTCCGCTTTAATTTGCAGGAGACCGACCAGATGCTCCTCAAGCTGGCGAAGAAAAAGCAGAAGTGAGGGAAGAGCCAAAAAATCGAACAGAAGGCACCAGGGAGAACGAAGGGGAATCAGGAACCTCGAAGCTATCCACAGATTACACGGATTTTCACCGTTTCTAATTTAAAAAATCCGTGCCAATCTGCGCAATCTGTGGATAATAAAAATCAACCATTATCTTGAACGGAAGAAACCGAAGGGAACCAAGAGGACTATACAAGATGTCTTCTTGGTTCTTCTTTGTTTCCTTCTGTTCAAAAATGTATTTTTAGATCCTTCCGTCCCCCATGTCCTTCTCGCTATGAAAACAACAACCATCCCGGCCTTGCTGGCCATCTCCCTCCTGTTTGCCATGACCGCCTGCATCAAAATCGAACATACCGTCATCCCCATCACCAAATCCGGCCTGCTCCGTACCGACTTCCAGCAGGAAATTGACGGGAAAAAATCCGATCTCTACGTCCTCACGAACAAAAACGGCGTCGAGATCGCCGTGACAAGTTATGGTGCCCGCGTCGTTTCCTGGCTCACCCCCGACCGCGCCGGGAAATTCGACGACATCGTCCTCGGCTACGATAACGTCCAAGGCTACGTCGCCTCTGCCGAACCCTACTTCGGCGCCGCCATCGGCCGCTACGGCAACCGCATCGCCAAAGGCAGATTCACCCTCGACGGAGCGCACTACGCCATCCCTGCCAACAACGGCGAAAACGCCCTTCACGGCGGCCCGCGCGGCTTCCAGTCATTCGTCTGGGACACCAGGCAACCCGACCACCGCACCCTCGAGTTCACCCACCTCTCGCAAGACGGCGACCAGGGCTTCCCCGGCAACCTCCAAGTCAAAATGGTCTACACGTTGACCGACGACAACGAACTCAAAATCACCTACGAAGCCACCACCGACAAACCCACCCCCGTCAACCTCACTCACCACTCCTTCTTCAACCTCCACGGCACCCGCGACGGCACCGATGGCGACCGCCTCCGCACCATCAACGACCATCTCCTCACCCTCCACGCCAGCCACTACACTCCCGTCGCCCCCGACCTCATCCCCACCGGCGAACTCCCCGCCGTCGAAGGAACGCCCATGGACTTCCGCGCGCCCGTCCCCATCGGCGCCCGCATCAACGCCGACTTCACCCAACTCAAAAACGGCGCCGGCTACGACCACAACTGGATCCTCGACCGCCCCGCCACCGACGCCGGCACCGGCAAGCTCTACCTCGCCGCCCGCGCCGTTGAACCCGCCAGCGGCCGCGTCCTCGAAGTCCGCACCGACCAGCCCGCCATCCAGTTCTACGGCGGCAACTTTCTGAACGACACTTTTAAAGGCAAACACGGCAAAACCTACGCCCACCGCACCGCTTTCTGCCTCGAAACGCAACACTACCCCGACAGCCCCAACCAGCCGGCATTCCCCTCCACCATCCTCCGCCCCGGCCAAACCTACCGCCACCTCTGCATATATAAAACCCTCGTCGAATAACACGAGCCGGTGACAGCGGCGGGAAAACCGGGGACGTCGCGGCTTTTCGCCGTGCGGGGCTTCGCAAGCGCAGATTATCCACTGCTTTCGATGCCGGACGGAAGCGTGGCTTGAGCGGCACGGGCGACCTGTCCGTGGGCGGCGCCACCGCGTCGCTAAACCCACGGGCGGGTCGCCCGTGCCGCTCAAACCGGTGCGGATCGGAATATTCTGTGCATCATGATTCCCCGAAGAGGCCTGATGTTTCTTCCAATCTGACATTCAAAATAGCGGGGGACGAAAAATGCCCTAATCCGCCGCCGCCGGGGCGCATGATGCCGAATGCCGGAAGATTTATATCATTGCTGATATTATTATACATTTTGGTTTTGGTCCGGATACGGAGTTTCATTGGTATCCTTGGGAAACCGACAGGCCCTCCTTTTCCGTCGGCACCGGGTGTGCGTTCCTGCCGACACATCCCCCTTTCCCCGCCGTGAAACAAATATACGCACTTCTCCTGCTTTTCCTCGCGCTTGCCGCCGGCGCGGCCGAGTCCTTCAACTCCGCCGACCACCTCATCCCCGGCAACGGCTTCGTCCCGCTCCGCCCGTCCCCGCGCGGTCTTTGCCATTACGCCCTCCCTGACGGGCGCATCCTCGCCGCCTCGGCGGGAAGCGACCTCCTCGTCTCCACCGACGGCATGAAGACCTTCCCGACCGTCATCCCCGTCGCCCCCGGCTTCCGGCCCGCGCTGCGCATTGTCCGCATCGGCGTCACCTCCGCCGGCGCGTGGATTGTCATCCTCCGCGCGCCCCACACCCCGGAAAAACTCGGCGAATTCTGGGACAAGACAACCCGCGACTACAACCCGCGCCTGACCGGCGGGCAGCTTTTCGCCACCCGCTCCACCGACGAGGGCAAAACCTGGTCGTCGCCCGCCATGATTTCCGACCCCGCGCTCACCATCGGTTTCCCGCCGCGCAACATCGTTGAAACCCCGCGCAAAACCCTGCTCCTTCTCGCCCAATACCGCACGCCCAAACCCGGCCGCCACACCGTCGCCGTGCTCCGCTCCACCGATGACGGGCGCACCTGGCGCGAGCTCCCCGCCCGCTTCGACCTTCCCAACTCCAACGGAAACCACGACGGCCTCGTCGAGCCGGTGATGATACAACTGCGCGACCCCGCCGGCGCCGTCTGGATTCTCTTCCGCACCAATCTCGGCACCCTTTGGGAATCCCGCTCCACCGACGACGGACTCACTTGGACACCCCTGCGTCCGACCCCGGTCCGCGCCAGCTCCTCGCCCGCCGCCATCCTGCGCCTTTCCGACGGACGCCTCGTGCTCGTCTGGAATCCCTGGCAGGATTCCGAGGGCTGGGTCCCGCCCATGCAAGGCGGTGCGGATTCCGGCCAGCGCTCCCTCGCCCTCGCGAGCTGGCAGCGCCGCGAACTCGTCCTCGCCACCTCCCGCGACGAAGGCGCCACTTGGAGCAAGCCGCTCGTCGTCGCCCGCGCCCCGAAGAACAATCACCGCATAGATTATATCTCCCTCATCGAATACAAAAAACAGCTCCACCTGCTCGGTGGCCTGAACGCCGCCATCCCCCTCGACCGGCTGCCCTCCGGCAGCCCGGAGCCTCCATTCGCCGAAAAAATCCGCGCGCGGCTGGAGGAATTGGATCGCGATTATTCGCTCTCCGCCGGCCAGAAAAAACAAATTCAGGCGCTCCTCGAAAAACAATCCGCCGACATTGCCGCCGCGCAGTCCGACACCTCGCTCCACCAAGCGGCCAAAAACGAAAAAATCAACCGCATCAACAAGGGTTTTAATCAAGAACTCTCCGGCCTCTTCACCCCGGAGCAGAAAAAAATCCAGCGCGAAAAAATCCGCGCGAAGAGCAAGGCGGCGGCTGCGGGAAAACAAACGAAGTGATCAACCGCATCGGCCATGCCGCCCTCCTCGAACACAACCAACAACTCCGTCCGCCCGGCGGCCTGAAAGCCCGCCTCCCCCTCGATCAATTGCCGTAAAAAATTATCGTATTTAATTATATATGAACAATATACCCCCGGCTTCGCGGCTGATTTCCCACGCGCCGCTCGCGCTCGCGTTCGCACTGATCGCCGCTGGCCTGCCTGCCGCGACCCACACCTTCCATACTGGTGACCCGATGCCCACGCTCGCCGCCGGCGACACCGTGCGCATCTCCGGCAGCGCCGGCCTGATTGCCCTCCCCGGCGCCGGCATCGGCGGCGCGCCGACCAGCCTCACCGTGAACGAGTGGGCCGTCACTCCTTTGTCGTTCAACTTCGCGGTTAACGACGTGACTTTCGAGCAGGAGGACAAAGTCGCCGACTCGTGGGCCGTAATTGATAACGCCGGCTGGTCCAGCGACACCACCAACATCCGCCCCCTCCGCCTCACCGCCGTCGCGGCCTCGAACAATCGCATCCTCACGCTCGACCACCTCATCGTCACCGGCGGCAACTCCACCACGAGGGGCGGCGGCGCTTACGTCGCCGGCAACGCCACCACCTTCCTGCGCATCAACGGCGACGCCGTTTTTCACGCCAACACCATCCGCGCCTCCAACGGCTCCGGTGTCGGCACCGACGGCGCTTCCCTCACCTTTGGCGGCACCGTCATCTTCAGCGCCAACACCGCCGGCCTCTACCCCGTTTCCGGCACATGGGCCGCCGCCACCGCCGCCAATGGCAATGGCGCCGGCCTCGGCAGCACCGCCGGCGCCGTCACCTCGAAAATCATCTTTGAAAAACCGGTTTTCTTCCTCAGCAACACCGCCGGCGGCGGTGGCGGCGCCATCTTCCTCAACGCCGGCCACTCGCTCACCTTCGAGTCCGATGCCACCTTCGCCGGCAACCGTGGTCGCCTAAGGTCCGGCGGCGCCATTTACCTCGACGCCGCTGCCGGCACCGCCGGCACCCTCCTCTTCAAGGGCAACACCCTCTTTTCCGAAAACATCTCCGGCACCTCCACCCACGGCGGCGCCATCTACACCCCTGACCAGGCTTCCGTCATCTTCGACGGCGGCCCCGGCGCCACCTACCGTTTTGAGAAAAACGTCGCCTCCGCCAACGGCGGCGCCATCGCCTCCGGCACCATCAAGATCCTCTCCGGCACGTTCATCGCCACCAGCAACCTCAACACCAACCACCACGACACCAACTCCACCGGCGGCGCCATCCGCGCCACCGGCCTCCTCGAAATAAATACTCCGTTCCTCTTCGACTCCAACATGATTGGCGGCGGCGGCGGCGGCTCCGGCTGGGGGGCTGCCATCTACGGCACCGGCGACATCCGCATCAACGCCACCGGCACCTTCACCGGCAACATTGCCACCTCCGCCGGCGCCGCCATTTATCACAACAAAGCCGGCGGTGCCGTCACCATCACCGCCGCCACCGGCGGCATCGCCTTCCTCGACAACATCACCCAAGGCACCGGCGGCGGTGCCATCCAGTTCGCCCAAAACAGCGCCTTTTCCCTCGCCGCCACCGGCGGTGACATCCTCTTCGAGGGCAACCGCAGGCAGGCCGTCATAAACCGCGACGCCGTCCTCGCCACCGGCGGCACCGCCTGGGCCGCCCTCACCGTCACCAGCACCGGCAATGCCCAGGCCGTCTATTTCGCCGCCAGCACCACTTCCACCCTCAACCTCGAAGCCGCCGAAAACCGCGCCATCCGCTTCCACGACCCCATCGGCGCCGGGGCCGGGGCCATCCTCAATGTCTATAAGACCGGCGCCGGCGCCGTCATCTTCGACACCCACGAATCCGCCGTGCCCAACGCCAACGTTTCCGTTTACGAGGGATCGTTCCAGCTCTCCAACGATGCCGTCTTCGGCTCCTCCACCACGCAAGGCTCCGTCCTCGTCAAAAACGGCGCGGCGCTCGCCGGCGCCGGCACCATCCGCACCGGCACGCTCACCCTCGAAACCGGCGCCCTCCTCAAGGCCGCCGGCGGCAACCTCCGCATCGAGGCCGACGTCCGCAACTTCGCCGCCGGCTTCGTCCTCGCCGGCTCCGGCACCATCACCACCGGCGCGCCTTCGCTCGGCGTCACCAACATCACGCCCGGCGACGGCACCGCCGCCCAAGACCTCACCCTCGCCGATTCCGTCACCCTCGACGACAGCGCCGTCATAAACCTGTATTTGTATGACGGCGACGCCGGCGACGGCTACGACCTCAGCGACCGCGTCAACTTCAGCGGCACCTTCGCCGGCGCAGGCCACACCATCAACCTGAAATCCCTCCAGAGCGGCACCTTCAACCTCGGCTCGATCGGCGACTTCCTGCCCCACCTCGCCGTCACCCTCAACGGCAGCTCCGACCTCGGCGGGCGCCAGACCGCCGTTCTCTCGGCCACCAACGGCAGCCTCATCCTCTACGCCGGCGCCGACTACTCCCGCGTCCTCACCTGGACCGGCGCCTCCGGCGCGCGCTGGGACATCAGCGCGCAAAGCTGGACCGATTTCGACTCCGTCAGCCTCTACGCAGGCGGCGACCGCGTCGTCTTCAGCGGCACCGCCGACACTCCCGCCGCCCGTTCCGTCGAAATCCAGGGCGGCGGCGTAAACGTATCTGATATGTGGATACGAGGCGCGGAAAACTACGCCTTCACCGGCAGCGGCGGCATCGCCGCCCGCTCCTCCTTCGAGGTGAAAATCGGCGGCAGTTCCGCGGTGGCCAACGCCGCCGGCCGGCTCGTCATGGCCGGCTCCGGCACGCTCTCGTTTGAAAACACCGGCGCAAACGTCTTCGCTGGCGGCATCGACATCCACGGCGGCGTCCTCGTCTTCAACAACGCCGCGCAACTCGGCACCGAGGGCGCGCCCATCACCTTCAGGCAAGGCGGCGGCGGCGTCCTCAAGTCCGCCGTCAATGCCGCCACCGCCCTTGCCGGCACCTTTGTCGTCGAGGCGGACACCGTCGGGATCATCGACACGGGCGCGTATGACATGACGCTCTCCGGCACGCTTGCCGGCCCGGGCGCGCTCCAAAAAAATGGCGCGGGCACGCTCGTGCTCGCCGGGGGCGGGAAAACCATCGCGGAGATTCGCGTCTCCGCCGGCACCTTGCAGGGCGACACGACGAGCCTCACCAGCCGCATCGCCAATGACACCGGCGTGGTCCTCGCCCAGGCAAGCGCGGGCCTCTTCACCGGCACGATCACGGGCGCGGGCGAAGTCAGGAAGACCGGCGCCGGCGTCGTCACCTTCGCGGACGCCGCCATCACCGCCGGCGCGTTCACCCTCGCGCAAGGCGGCGCCATCCTGGCCGAAGGCGCGCCCGTCCGCGCCGACACTTTCGTCGTCGCCCAAGGCGCCACCCTCTCCGCCACCGGCGCCGGCATCACCGTGCAGCCCCGTCTCGCCGCCCTCGCCTTCACGAACCACGGCACGCTTAAAATCGGCCGCGCCGCCGGCGCCGACACCTACGGCGCGCTCACCATTGCCGGCGACTACACCGCCGGCGCCGGCAGCGCCGTCGAGCTCACCATCGGGCGCAACTACGCCGTGCCCGGCACCGGCGTCGCCGACCGCCTCGTCATCACCGGCACCCTCGCCGGCGCGCTCGACGTCAACTTCCACCAAACCAGCCTCCTCGCCGCCAACACCGACTTCGCCACCCTCGTCCCCGTCGCCGCCGGCGCCTTCGCCGCCGACGTCGCCATCACCTCCAATCCCGTCAGCCTCGACGACGGCACCGCCGCCTGGCTTCGCTACGACCCTGCCACCGGCATCGGCTGGGAAACCTACGTCGCCCCCGAGGTGCCCGCCCTCCTCGGCGTGGACGCCGCCTCGCTCCTTGTCGGGCGCGCCGCCCTCGACGCCCTCGGCGCCCGCCTCCAGTCCTCCCGTGCCGGGGCCATCGCCGGCGCCCGTGGATTCTCACTCTGGCTGAACGGATTCCACGCCGCCGACAAACTCACCGCCGCCCGGGCCCTCTACGAAGGCGCCCACCACACCGCCACCGGCGCCGCCGCCGGCGCCGAGTGGACATATTCCACCGCTGCCGGCACCGCCACCCACGGCTTCTTTGTCGATTTCGCCACCTCCGACCTCGACCAGGACACCGCCCGTGTGAAAACCGGCACCGCCTCCGAAAGCCGCGGCTTCGGCGCCTATCTTTCCCACCGTCCCGGACGTTGGTATTTCAACGCCCTCCTCCGTCTCTCCAACGACGACTACGACATCAATGTCCCCGGCAAACCCCGCTTCTCCACCTCGGGCGACGGCTGGGCCGGCTCCTTCGAGAGCGGCGTCACCTTCCTCGACGCCGGCGGCTTCCTCAACTGGGAGCCGCAACTCCAGATCACCTACCAGACGCGCGACACCGATGGTGCCACCGACGCCGCCGGCTTCGCCTACGACATCGCCCGCGCCGCCTCGGTCGAAGGCCGCTTCGGCGTGCGCCTCTGGCACGATTACAAAATCGGCTCGGCCCTCCTCCGTCCCTTTCTCCGCGCCAGCTTTGCCTACGAATTCGACGGCGCCACCGAGGTCAAGGTCGCCGGTTCCGACGCCGTATATAAAAACACCCTCCGCGGCCGCCGCGAGATATTCGACCTCGGCGCCGACCTTCGGCTCGGCCGGCACTTCGGCGCCGGCGCCTCCGCCTCCATCTACACCGGCGAGTCCACCCAGGGCGCCGCCTTCGATCTTAATATAAGCTACCTCTGGTAAATTATAAGACGAATCATTAAATTAACCACGGAGACACGGAGGGCACGGAGCCATGAAGAAGATCTTTAATAAAGAAACTCCTTCCGAACTCCGTGTCCTCCGCGCCTCCGTGGTTAAATAAAACGAACCAATATTTTAGACAGAATGAACAGAACGGGAAAGAATGAACAAAATGAAGAATCCATTCCGTCCATTCCATTTCATTCCGTCCATTCTGTCTAAAAAATAAGAACCATTTTATTAACCGCCAATTTTCACTAAAAAAACAAAATACTAATAATACAAACAGGACACCGGCACCCATTGGTGTTCCGATTATTAGTGAAGATTGGTGGTTAATAAAAAATAAACTGAATTTAATAAAATAAGCCTGACATCCATGAAACACTCCGCCCTCCCCGCGCTTCTCCTCGCCGCCATGGTTTTTTCCACGGACTGCCCCGCCCAGGCCGTCTCCGACAAAAGTGCGTCCGCCGGCACCGACGACGGCGAGATCGTGGAACTCAACGCTTTTGAGGTCACCGCCAGCGCCGACGATCGCTACGACGCCCTCAACTCCAACTCGATCACCAGCTTCAATGCCGAGCTCGGCAAGCTCCCCATCTCCGCCGACATCTTCACCGAGGCGTTCATGGAGGACGTGCTCAGCGTCTCCCTTGAGCAAATGCTCCGCGACTATTCCGCCGGCGCCGGCCTCGGCTCCGTCGCCGGCGACCCCGAAGGCGGCTCCGCGTTCCTGCCCATGGACCGCGCCGGCGGCGACAGCGTCTCCTCCGGCGTCACGCTGCGCGGCTTCGGCGCCGCCGCCGTCAAGCAGGACAACTTCATGCTCCCCTCGCCCATCGGCACCGGCATGAGCAACAAACTCGGCATCGAACGCGTCGAGGTCATCAACGGCCCGCAGGCATTGTTGTATGGAAACGGCGGCGGCGGCGGCGTCATCAATTACATATCCAAGCAGGCCCGTTTCAACAAACGCCCCGGTTCGACCATCCGATTCCGCATCAATGACGACGGCCAATACAGCGCCACGCTCGAACAGACGCTCGGCACCCGGCGTTTCGCGCTGGTTGCCTCCGTGCTCTCGGAAAAACTCGGCGACCACCGCCTCTGGATCGGAGGCCCGCTCACCGGCGCCTATATGCAGGCCGCCGTCCGCCTCGGCAACCACACCGTCATCCGGCTCACCGGCAAATACACGCACTTTGACCGGCTCCTCCCCGCCGGCCTGACTCTCAACCTCGGCAGCGCCGCCGCCGACGCCCGCCACGGTTTGTCCGTCCGCTACCTCATGACCACCGGCCAGATGGACGCGCCGACCGACCCCGCCGCCGCCGCCGGCGCCGGCACCATCGCCAATGGGCGCATCGACTGGGAAAATCTTGATTCCTACTGGGGCGCCAGCTACAGCGAAGAACGCACCGCCACCATGGTCTCCGCCATCGTCGAGACCAAATGGAGCAAATGGTTTTCCACCCAGCTTTCCGCCGGCTACCAGGACCGCGACAGCATCCTGTATGGCCGCGGCGGCAATCTCTTCGCCCCCGAGTCCGTCGCGTCGGGCAATCCCTCCAATCTGGATGAATGGGTGATGCAACCCAACTCCAACAGCACCCGCCACGGCTGGGCCAGCCAGCCTTCCCACTCCAAGTCCTTCCGTGTCTCCGCTCTCCTCACCAACACCTTCTTCGGCGGCCTCGCCCGCAGCCAGACCTCCATCGCCGCCGACTACACCGAGGCCCGCTACGTCAACCTCGGCTACACCTATTACCAAGCCGACGCCGACGGCAACCTCCGCCGCAACGCCTCCGGCTCCCGCATGAGGCCCACCATCCCCTGGTGGGTCGTCAGCGGCGGCGCCGTCAACGATCCGCTCCCCGACCTCCGCTCCGGGCGTTACCTCGACACGTTCACCGGCAACATGAACAACGCCAACCCCGACGTGGCCAAATACCAATACGCCATCATCGACGTCATGAACCCCGAAAACGCCATCCCCGCCACCCCCGAAAACCCCCGCGGCCTCAATCCCGACGACGCCAGCAGCGGCGGCATCAACATCCGCAGCCGATCCTACAACCGCGGCGGCTACGCCCTCAATTACACGCAATGGGGCGACGGACGCCTCACCTCGCTGTTCGGCCTCCGTTATATGAATGTGTTTAATCACCAGTGGCCCAGCCGCCCGACGACGGCGCTCGTCGCCGAGGGCAAGACCTGGAGCTTCTCCGCCGGGCTGAACTACGACCTCAACCGCTGGCTCCGCGCCTACGCCCTCGTTTCCGACACCTACAACCTCCCCGAAATGGCGCTCAACATCATGGCCGACCCCTACGGCGCCCCGCTTCCCGTCTCCCACTCCCTCGGCGAGGAGGTCGGCCTGAAAATCGGCGACGACCGCAACCGCGTCTCCGGCTCCATCTCCTTCTACGAATTGCAGGCCGAGGATGAACCCTACGCCCTGCGCAGCGAAATGATGAGCCTGATCAATCCCGAGGGCATCAACGGCTACTCCGGCGAACAGCGCGGGCGCTACATCGCGATCAAGAAAAAATCCTACGGCGTGCAAGTCTCCGTCGTCGCCTCCCCCATGAAAGGCTGGCAGACCCGCCTCTCCGCCGCCTTCATCCGCGGCACCATCGGCAACGACACCCAGTATAATGTTTTATATAACGACAAATTCCACGTCACCGAGGACGGACGCCTCACCTATGGCAAAAACGGCCCCGTCGTGTATGTCCGCGAGGCGTCTTTCAGCTCCACCCCCGGCGTCGCCGGGCAGGCCGGCTTCGTGCCGCTCACCGTCGAAAAACTCAGCAACCCCGCCGATTTGTATTACGCCGATCCCGACCCCGACAACGGCCACTTCCGCGCCAGCGGCATCCAGACCCTCCTGCAATCCGACGCCGGCCCCGCGCGCATCAACACCGGCGAGGTGGGCCGCCCCATGTCGGAATACCAGCTCACCGGCGTCACTCCCCTGCAAGCCGCCACCACCTCGCTCCGCGGCGAACGCACCACCGGCTACCCGGAGGTAAGCCTCAACCTGACCAACACCTACACCCTCCAGCGCGGCCCGCTCAAAGGCCTGCGCCTCGGCCTGACCGTCATCGGCGAGTGGGAGCGCAACGATTTTTATTATTATGAAAACGGCTACGCCGAGGATGCCCCCCGCCTCCTCCACAAGCGCCCCGCCCTCGTCCGCGCCAATCTCCTGTGCAGTTACACCCGCCGGTTCGGACGCCTCCTGTGGACCTCCCAGCTCCTCGTCACCAACCTCTTTGACCGGCAGCAAATGCTGACCCGCCCGGACGCCCTGTGGGGCTTTCACGAACGCCGCCCCGACAATAACGCCGCCATCCGCCGCTCCGCCTACGAAACCGTCGCCCCGCGCAGCATCACTTGGACCAACACGTTCAAGTTCTAGCTCCGGCCGTCGCCGGCCCGTGTCGGGAAATTTATATCATTATCGGCATCATTACACGCTGCGGCCTTGAGGTCCGCGTGGGGTTTCCCACAAACTAAGCCATTGCTCCATCCCACTTCCATGACCACACGCTGCCTCCTCCCCGCCGCCCTCCTTTTTCTCCATGCCTTCGCGATGGCATCCGTCATTCCTCCCTCGGCGGATTTTCCGCTGGCGACGGTGGATCTCTCCGGCCCCGCCGAAGCCGCCGCGCGCCACGTCGTCGTCGCGCGCGGCACGACGGAGATTTACCAGGGCCACCCCACCACCGTGCTGCTGCCCGACGGCAGGACCATCTACTGCGTCTGGACCATCGGCCACGGCGGGCCTTGCGGCCCCATGAAGCGCAGCGACGACGGCGGCCTCACGTGGAGCGACCTCCTCCCCGTGCCGGAAAATTGGAAGACAACGAGCAACTGCCCCGCCATCTACCGCCTCGCCGACCCGGAGGGGAAGGCGCGCCTCGTCGTCTTTGCCCAGCAAAAGGGCGTCATGCGGCGCGCCTACTCCGAGGACGACGGCAAAACGTGGTCGCCCATGCAGCCCGCCGGCGCCGGTCTCGGCCCCTCCGTCATGCCCTTCACCGACGTGAAGCCCGTTGACGGCGGCAGGCGGCTCCTGGCCATGACCAACATCCGTCGCCCCGGCGAGACCAAGGAGAAACGCTCCAACGTCCTCGCGCAAAGTTTCTCCACCGACGGCGGCCTCACCTGGTCCGACTACGAGATCGTCCGCGACCTCCCCGGCCTCCGCCTTTGCGAGCCCGAGATCGTCCGCTCGCCCGACGGCAAACAGCTCCTCTGCCTCATCCGCGAGGACGCCAGGCACGAGTCCCTCTTCATGACCAGCGACGACGAGGGCCGCACCTGGTCGAAGGAGAAAAAACTCCCCCGGACCCTCTGGGGCGACCGCCACAAGGCCAGCTACACGCCCGACGGGCGCCTCGTCGTCGTCTTCCGCGACGTCGGCCGCAAAACCAGCCCCACCAACAACCACTTCGTCGCGTGGGTCGGGCGCTACGACGACATCGTCAACGGCAAACCCGGCCTCTATCGCGTCAAACTCATCCACAATCACCGCCGCGGGAAAAATTTCCCCGGGCGCCTCATGGACGACTGCGGCTACCCCGGCCTCGAAGTCCTCCCCGACGCCACCCTCGTGGCCACCACCTACGCCAAATACACGGAGGGCGACGAGGGCAACTACGTCGTCGCCGTCCGCTTCAAGCTCTCCGAAACCGACGCCGCGCTGTGGGATTTCCTCTCCCAAAAACGAGCCGCCCAAAAAAACGGTGCCGGCAAATAAAACCAACCATTAAAACATTCTCTCACAAAGGCACAAAGGGGATGGAAGGCAAGAGGCAAGGGATTGGTGGTGTCGGCGGCTTGTTTTCCTCTTTCCGTTTTTGACTTTCTTTGTGCCTTTGCGCCTTTGTGAGAGAAAAAATAATTCCCCAACCCATGAAACACCGCCTCCTGATCGCCATGCTCATGGTGCAATTCCCGTTGCATATTAACACCGCTGGCGCCGGCGCCATCATCCCCGATTCCGTTGTTTCCAATTATGTGGAAACCTTCAACGCGCGCGACACCGAGCTGTATCCACAATCCATTACAAACTCCGCCGCCGCCGCCTTCCTCCTCGAAAACTGCCCGCGCTTCCTCTGCCCCGACCCCGATGTCGAGCGCACGTATTATTTCCGCTGGTGGACGTTCAGAAAACACATCCGCAAAACCGCCGCCGGCGGCCACGTCATCACCGAGTTCCTCGCGCCCGTGCCGCACGCCGGGCCGGAAAACATCATCAGCTGCCCCGTCGGCCACCAGTTCCGCGAAGGCCGCTGGCTGCGCGACCCGCGCTACCTCGACGACTACGCGCGCTTCTGGCTCGCCGGCGTCGCCGAGGAAAAATTCCTCCGCCGCTACTCCGTCTGGCTCGCCGACTCGCTCCTCCAGCAGGCGCGCGCCACCGGCTCCGACGCCCTCGTCCGCGAACTCCTCCCCAAGCTCGTCCACAACTTCCGCGAGTGGGAAAAAATCCGCCGCGATCCCAACGGTCTTTTCTGGCAGCGCGACCTCTTCGACGGCATGGAGGAATCGTCCGCCTTCGCCGAGTTTGGCGGGAAGGACCACGACTCCGACAATCACTACCGCGCCACCATCAACTCCTACATGGCGGCCGACGCCCTGGCCATCGCCTCCCTCGCCAAACGCGCCGGCGACGCCGCCACCGCCGCCGAATTTGAAAAGACCGCCGCCGAAATCCTTGCGCTGCGCGACGAAAAACTCTGGGACGAAAATACCCGCTTCTACAAAGTCGCCTTTCGCGGGAAAACCCCGCCGTCTTCCTCCTCCGCCCTCCGTCTCAACACCGACCGCGAGCTCCACGGCTACACGCCCTGGTATTTCGACAACGCCATGCCGGAGCCGGCGCGCGATGACGCCTGGCTCCAGCTTGCCGATTGGGACGGATTTCGCGCCCCCTTCGGTCCGACCACCTGCGAGCAGCGCGGAAAATATTTCCTCCTCGCCTATTCCGGCCGCCGCTTCTGCCAGTGGAACGGTCCCTCCTGGCCCTTTGCCACCGCGCAAACCCTCACCGCGCTCGCCAACGTGATCAACGATCCGCGAAGGAGCGCGGGCTTTTCAGCCCGCGATTCCGCGGACAGGAATGTCCGCGCTCCTGTTTCCGCCGCTGCCGCCGACTTCGCAGAGCTGAAAACAATCTGGCTCGACACCTTCCTTACCTACGCCCGCTCGCACAAACTCCGCCTCGACGACGGCACGCTCGTCCCTTGGATAGACGAAAACCTCAACCCCCTCAACGGTGACTGGCTCTCCCGCGCGCGTTTCAAAGTATATAACAAAGGCCAGTGGCGCCAGCCCGAGCAGCACAGCAAGGACTACAACCACTCCACCTTTTGCGATCTCGTCATCACCATGCTCGCCGGTCTCCGCCCAGCCGAGGGCGACATGCTCACCGTCAACCCGATCATCCCCGAAGACTGGGATTGGTTCTGCCTCGAAAACGTGCGCTACCACGGCCGCGACCTCACCATCATTTATGACAAGACCGGCGAAAAATTCCACCGCGGCGCGGGCCTGCGCGTGTATATAAACGGTGCGCAAGCCGGTGCCGCCGCCCGAATCGGCACACCGCTCCAAGTGGATTTGTAGTCTGATATAGTATTTTCTCTCACCATTGGCCCAAATGGTGGCAGGGCGAGGCGTCCCCGCCGAGCCGCGGCTCAGCCGGAGGCTTCGCCTTACAGGCGCTGCCGCGCCAATGTACTGAAAACACGATATGCAGGGCCTTGTGCCAGGCCGCCGCCCGCGCGCCTGGTTCGCCATGGGTTTCGCAAACGAAGCCCCCGCCGCGGCACGCGCGGCCCGGCACGGAACTGGTCCCCGCAACCGTGGTGTCGTTGCCGGGTGCCGGTCTCTGGCGGAGACCAATTCATCACGGTTGAACGAATCCCCCGGCGGGGTTCATTCATGTTGCATTCCCTCCTCCCCGCTCCCCGTCGTTTCGTTTGTTGAATCCACTAACCGCACCAGCATCCTCCCAATGAAAACATCCCCATCCCCGGCGTTTCCCCGTCCCAAGTGGCGATTCCTCCTGACCGCATGCACCTTTGCCGCGGGCTTGTGCCTGGCCCAAGAGCGCCCGGCCGGGCCTGCCGATGAGGATGTCATCGAGATGTCCGAATTCACCGTCACCTCGCGGCCGGACGACGGCTACGGCGCCTCGATGGCCGCCACCGGCTCGCGCGTGGCCGAGAAAATCCAGAACCTGCCCTACGCGATCGAGGTGATCACGATGGAATTCATCGAGGATCTGGGTTTCACGGACCTCGAAGAGGATTTTGCCTACGCCAGTTCGTTCGGGGGGTTTGATTCCGGCAGCGGCAATATCAACATGCGCGGCACCGGCGTCGGGAAACAATTGCGCAACGGCTTCCTCCGCATCGGCGTGGTCAATCGCGCCAACATCGAGCGCATCGAAATCATCAAGGGCCCGTCGGCGGCCGTTTATGGCGAGTGCCTGCCCGCCGGCCTGGTCAACATTGTCACCAAAAAACCGAAGCTGAAAAAGACCGCGAAGCTGGCCACCCGTGTGGGCTCGAACAATCTTTTCGGCTTCGACGCCGAGGTCACGGGGCCGCTGACCATGCATCCGTCCGGCAAGACCTCGTTCATCATCGACGCCTCGTATTTCAGGACCGATTACGACCAGCCTTACGCCGACCTCCGCTCGCGGCTTCTCTCCGCCGCGGTGCAGCACAAATTTTCCCAAAACACCAGCCTGCTCATCGAGGCGGAGTTCACCGATCGCCTGGCACACCTCACGGCGCCGGTGCCGGCGGTGCGTCATGGCGGCAGGACCGGCCTCGGCGCGGCCACTTACCCGCGCCTCGCCACCGAGGTGGCGGGCTTCAACTGGTATGGGCCGAACGAGCTGAGCTGGCGCAGCCTCGTCACCTACAACGCCACCTTCGAGCACCGCTTCAACCGGGTGCTGTCCCTGCGCGTCGCGGGCAACTGGTTCAAGCGCAATGTGAATGGCCAGTCGAACAACGTCTCCGGCGGCGTGAACCCCTTTTATGATGAGTCGTCCCTGAATGGCTCCGGCGTGGAGACCACGCCCAACCCGGGCATGATCACCAACCGCCTTCCCGGCATCAGCTCCGGCGACGAGTCCGGCTACGGCGCGCAGGCCGACCTGCTCGCCCATTACTGGCTGGCCCGTGGCGCGCTCGAAAACCGCACCCTGTTCACGATTGATTATTCAAGTTACAACCGCACCAACCCCCAGTGGCGGATGGCCGCCGCCGACGCCAACGCGAGTGGTTTCGGCCGGGTGCTCGATCCGGAAAATCCCAACTATTTCTGGCCCTCGCCGGATGAATATCTTTATTCCCTCTACCGCTGGGACGACTGCACCACCGAGGTTTACGGCATGTTCTTGCGGCACCAGACGGCGGCTTGGGGCGGACGCTTTATCATCGCGGGCGGCATCCGTTATGATTACATGAAGCAGGACCTGCGGCGTGAAAAGGAGGTCCGCGACGAGGACCCCACAAACGATTTCTACGGCGTCCGTTCGTGGAAGCTCGATGTCGATAATTTCACTCCCAACATCGGCATCAACTTCGACGTGGTCGAGGGCGTGCGCGGCTACGCCAACTACGCCAGGTCCTTTTTTGTTAACTCGCAAACCAACAGCTACGTCCCCGACCGCGACATCACCAGCATCGAGAACGAAACCGGCTTCGGGCTCGATTACGGCGTGAAGGTGGATGTTTTCGACAACCGGCTCAGGTTCACGTTTGGCGGTTTTTATATCGTCCGCCGCGGCGTGCAGGCCACCGATGACAACGGCGACACCCGCCGCATCGGCGAAATCTTTTCGCGCGGGCTGGAGTTCGACGCGACCTACCGCCTGGACAACCCGCGCTTCACTACCAACCTCCGCTTCGGCTACGGCTACACCAACGCCAAATACACCGACAAGGGCAACGACTACGACGCGCTCAACCGCCCCATGGCCGGCATCCCCCAGCACAACGCCTACCTCGCCTGGACCCAGGTATGGAAGCGCGGCTTCCTGCGGGGCTTCCGCACCACCCTGGGCGTCACCTACACCGGCGAATCCTATCCCTGGTCCGACCGCGGCGGCATCAGCACCACGCTGCCCAACGGGAAAACGTATGTCCTCTCCCATTCGGGTTTCCGGGATATTAAAATCGGCGATTATTTTTCCACCCGCGCCAGCATTGCCTACAAGTGGCGCGTCGGGAAATGGCAGCATGAGGTCAGCGCGACGGCGGCCAACCTGCTCAACCAAGACGTCATCCAGCGCAACCGCCAGGTGATGCCGGAGTTCAACCTCTCGCTGGCCTACACCATCAAGCTCTGACCGGGCGCAACCAATATAACAAATGATGAATCCCATGAAAACATTTGCCCCCCGTATTGCCTTCCTCCGCCGTTTGCTGCCGGCCGCCTGCGTGTGCGCGCTTTCCCTGCCGGGCCCGCGGCTTCCGGCGGCCGAATATACATTTTCGACGGGCGACGCCTTGCCCGGCCTCGCCAACAATGACATCCTGAAACTCTCCGGCAGCTCCGGCAATGTCACCTTGTCAAACGGCACGGTGCTGGGCGTCAATGAGTGGGTGGTGTCCGGCACGAATGCCGAGATCGCGGCGTCCGGCATCACCATCAGGCAGGAGGATCAGGTCGCCGGCCAGTGGGCGCTTTGGGACGCGAGCGGGGCCGTCAACAAGCGGCCCTTGCGGTTCACCAACGCCACCGCCGTCACGGCCAAGACCGTGACGCTGGACCGCCTGATCGTCGCAAACGCCAACATGAACGCGACCGGCGGCGGCTTGTATGTCGCCGGCAACACCGCGACCAATCTCCTGATCCTCGCCGGGGATGTGATTTTCAAAGACAACGTCTCCACCGCGACCGGCGGCGCCGTCTCGACGCAGAACGGTTCCCTCACGTTCGCCGGCGCCGTGGTTTTCGACGGCAACAAGGCCGGCTACTCGGTCTCGACGGGCACGTTTGACACCGTCAACGCCAGAAACGGCGGGGCGATTTACTCCGGCGGCGCGAACGCCAGCTCGGAGTTTACCTTCCAGCAAACCGCCCTGTTCACCAGCAATACTGCCGGGCGCTCCGGCGGGGCCATTTATGGCAACACGGGCAACACCCTGCTTTTCATGCAAAGCGCGACCTTTTGGAAAAACGCCAGCCTGGGCGCCTCCGGCGGGGCGATCTTTCTCAATGGCGGCGTGCTGACCTTCCAAGGCGACGCCTTTTTTGAGGGCAACAGCGCCGGCGCCACCGGCAACGGCGGCGGCATCTACACCGCCAACAGCACGACCCTGTCCTTCAACGGCGCGACGACGGTTTTTAAAAACAACCGCGCCGGCGGCGCCGGCGGCGGCATGATGGCGGGCGACATCGACATCAACAGCGCCATGCTGTCCGTGACGGGCAACACCGCCGTGAGCAACGGCGGCGGCATTCGCGGCGCCACGCGGATGACCCTGAACGGGGCGTTTGAGTTTCTTGACAACCAAGCCGGAGTGGACGGCGGCGCGCTCGCGATGGGCGCCCTGGAGATAAACAACAGCGGCACCTTCGCGCGCAACATCGCGGCCCGCAACGGCGGCGCGCTCGCGACCATGAGCGCCTCCGCCGACATGCGCATCGCCGGCGCGGTTTCGTTTTTGGACAACCACGCGGGCGGCAACGGCGGTGCCATTTACGCCGGCGACGGACGCTCGCTCACGCTTGCGGCCACCAGCGGCGACATCGTGTTCGAGGGCAACACCAGCGGCGCGACCCTCACCGGCACCGACACGCTCGCCACCGGCGGCACCATGACGGTGAGCGCGGCGGGCGCGGCCAACGCGGTGTATTTCGGCGGCGCCACCGGCACGCTGACCCTGGATGCCGCGGCCGGGCGGACGATCCGCTTCCACGATCCCGTTTCGGCCACCGGCACCACCGTGCTCACCGTGACCAAGACCGGCGCGGGCACGGTGGTGTTTCGCGAGCACGTGTCGGACATCGTCGCCGACACCACGGTGGAGGCGGGAGTGTTCCGGCTGGACGGTGGCGCGACCTACGGGGCCGCGAACAACGCGGGCTCGTTCGAGGTGGGGACGGGCGCCACGCTGTCCCTCAACGGCCTGCTCCGCGCGGGCAGCATCGCCTTTGACAACGGCGCGGTGCTTGAAGTGCTCGGCGGCGGCGTTTTCGCCTTGGACTCCGCCGCGCCGATCAGCTACGGCACCGGCCTCGGGCTCGCTGGCTCGGGCACGCTGTCCACCGGCGTCGCGCTGAACGCCTCGCTGGTCCGCCCCGGCGCGGACGGCGTCACCGGGGCGCAAATCCTGACGCTGACCGACAGCGTCACGCTCGCCAGCGGCGGCATCATCGCGATGGATCTCTTCGCCGGCACGGGCACGGACGGCTACGGGCTGAGCGACCGCGTCATGCTCGCGGGCGCCGGCGCGATCACCCTCGCGGGCGGCAACCGCCTCGACATCCAGTCCGTGCAAAGCGGCATCTTCAATCTCGGCAACATCGGCTCGCTGTATGGAAACATCCAGCTCACCCTCAACGGCGAGGTGCTGCCCGAGGTGGGCCGCCAGTCGGCCTCGCTTTCGCAAAGCGGGGGCGACCTCATCCTCCACGCCGTTTCCGATTACTCGCGCGTGGTCACGTGGACGGGCACCGGCGGCGCGCCCTCGTGGGACATCGCCGGCCATAACTGGACCGGCTCCGGCGGCGTCACCCAGTTTGCCGCCGGCGACCGCGTGGTGTTCGACGCCGCGCTTCCCGCCGCCGCCCGCTCCATCGAGCTCGGCACGGGCGGCGCCCGTGTCTCCGACATGCTGGTCTCCAGCGCCGCCGATTACACCTTCACCGGCTCCGGCGGCATCACGGCCGATCCCGATTTTGTCGTGGAAATCGGCGGCACCACGGGCGTGTCCGCGCCCGGGGGCAAACTCGTGAAAACCGGCGCGGGCATGCTCACTTTTGCCAACACCGGGACGAATGTCTTCAAGGGCGGCATCGAGATCGCCGGCGGCGCGGTCGCGTTCGACACCACCGCGCAGTTGGGGAACGGGGAGACGCCCATATCCTTCACCGGCAGCGGCACGCTGCGCGCCAACACCAACTCCCTCACGCTGGCGAACGCCGTCGATATCGCCGACGGCGTGACGGCCGCCCTTTATACGGCTGGGCAGTCCGGCACGGGGACGATGGTGATCTGGGACGGGGCGATCACCGGCACCGCGGGCACGCTGGTTAAGACCGGCCCTGCGGGCCTCATATTGCGGGGTGCCGTGGATGTCGGCGTGCTGGAAGTCGGCGGCGGCCTTCTTCACCTCTCCGTGGACGGAGCCACGCATGTCCGCCAAGCCATCAACATCAGGGAAAACGGCGTGTTGCGCGTGCCCAACGCCCAGCCGCTGACCACGGGCGGAGCATCGTTCACACTGACCAATGCCGGCGAGCTTCGTATCGGAAAGGCCGGCGGACTCATTACCGGCGACCCCAATCCATATCGAAAAGTCACCCTCACGGGCAACTATGTCGGGCATGACACGGGCGCCATCGTGCTTGGCATCGGCCCCGACCAAACCGGCTACCTCGTGCTAAACGACGTCCTCGAAGTCACCGGCGCCGTCAGCGGCACGGTCAACATCCGGTTCGAGCAGGACGCGATTCTCCGCTACGATGCCGACTGGACCAACGTGGCCCCGCTCATCACCACCGATCCCGCGTCCGTCACCGCCGACGTGGTCTGCGCGCCGCTGGAGCTGGACAACGGCCTCCTCCGCACCTTGGTGCGCAATTCCGACGGCACCTGGGGCTGGACGCAGTCGATTTCGCCCACCCTTCCGCTCATGCTCGGCGTGGACGCCGCCTCGATCCTGATCGGCAAGGCCTCCCTGGCCTCGCTCAGCCAGCGCCTGATGGTGACGCGGACGCTCGACGCGTCGCGCGGATTGCAGCTCTGGGTGAACGGCCTGCAACAGGACGACGAGATCAAGCTGAATTTCTACGACGGCAGCAAAATCGACACGCAGGGCGTGCAAGTCGGCGCCGACTGGAGCTGGAATCTCGGCGGAGGCCGCCTCGCCGTTGGCGCGTTTTATGATTATGCCAAGTCCGACATGCACCAGCACAGCGTGGTCTCGATCACCAGCACGAGCACCGAGGCCAATGGCTACGGCGTTTATGGAACCTACAAGGTGGGCCGCTGGTATGTAGACCTGCTGGGGCGCGGCGCGACGGAGGATTATGACATCAACGTGCCGGGCAACCCTACCTTCAGCACAAAGGGCGACAGTTGGGCCGGCTCGATCGAGGTGGGCCGTTCGTTTCTGGACCGGGGCGGTTACGTGAACTGGGAGCCGCAGGTCCAGCTCGTTTATCAAACGCACAGCATCGACGACCCCACCGATTACGTCGGCCGCGTGTATGATATTGACAGCGCCGATTCGCTGGAGGGGCGCGCCGGCCTCCGCCTGTGGCTCGAGCATGAGTGGAAGCCGGGTTGCAAGATCATGCCCTGGCTCCGGGTGAGCTATCTTTATGAATTCATGGGCGACACCGCGATCGCGGTCGCCGACAGGGTCTATGAAAGCGACCTCGGCGGCAGCAAAGGCATCGTGGACCTCGGCGTCACCCTGCAAGTCGGGCGTTCGCTTGGTGTGAGCGCCAAGGGTTCGTATGGATTTGGCGAGCGCGTCAAAGGCTTCGGCTTCGACCTCGGCGTGAGCCTGCTTTGGTAAGGCAAAAACCAGGCCATCAGTCGCATGAAAGGCGTTTTGCAAGTCCGGTGGCGTCTCGTCGCCGTCATGATCACGATTGCCTGCGCGGGGATTATCGCCGCGCGGGCGGCGGATGCGGCGCCCTTGCTGCACCGCGTGGTGAATCTCTGGCCGGACGGCAGCCCGAATAATCCTGCGCAGGGGCCGCGCCCGACGATGGAGATTTTTTATCCCATCTCGCCCGGGCACGCCATCCCGGCGGTGATCGTGATCTGCCCCGGCGGCGGCTACGGCAGCCTGAGCCCCTACGAAAAATTGTTCGCCGAATATTTTCGCATGCTCGGCTACACGGCGGCCGTGGTGAATTACCGCGTGAAAACACGGCACCCTGCGCCCTATGCCGATGCCGCGAGGGCCATCCGTTTGCTGCGCAGCCAGGCCGGGGAATTGAAGGTGCCGGCGCACAACCTCGCGCTCATGGGCGGAAGCGCGGGCGGCCATCTGGCCGCGCTGGTGGCCACGCGCCCGACGGTGTATCGCGATGCCAATGACGATCTGGCGGCGACGGTCTCCGCCCGCCCGGACAGGCTGATCCTCGCGTATCCGGTGATCTCGGCGGTGCTGGGGCAAACCGGAAACTCCAAAACATTTCCCCGCCTGCTCGGGGATTCGCCGTCGGACGCATTAAAAAAAGCGGTGTCGCCGGAATTGCACGTGACGAAGCAGAATCCGCCCGCGTTCATATTTCACGCGGCGGATGATGATTTGATTTCAGTGGACAACAGCATCGTGTTCGCCAAGGCGTGCTGGGCCGCCGGCGTGCCGGCGGAGCTGCATGTGTTCCCGCGCGGCGGCCACGGACGGCTTTTCGCCTATTCCGCCGACGTGACGTGGCGCTGGCGCGAATTGCTCCGCGACTGGCTGGCGGCCTGGCCGCTCACCGATGCCGCGCCGCCAAAGTAGCCCGGAGAGGAATATCCATGCTGCTTTGCGCACCGCTTCCGATACCATTCCCGAATGAGAATAACGCCATGGATGCCGTTAGTGGTAGGGCGAAGCCTCCGGCTGAGCCGCGGCTCGGCGGGGACACCTCGCCCTGACTAAGAGGCAAATCTTGTTCGTCGATGGCATGATATTTGGAATCTCAAAAATAACATGAACACCAGAATACTGCTCGCACTTGCCGGAGCCTTTTTCCCCGCTCTTGTTACGCCGGCATTATCGGACATCGAGTGGATGGCCCGCCCGCCAACCGCCCCGGGGAACAGTCATTATGTCGGAAATCGTGCGCCGCTTCAGCCGTCGTCCTTTATAAAGCTGCCGCCGGGCGCGGTGCGGCCGGAGGGCTGGATTCGCGAGGTGCTCGTCCGGCAGCGCAACGGCCTCGCCGGGCATCTCCACGAAGTCAGCAATTATCTGAACAAGGAAAACAACGCCTGGCTGAGCCCCGACGGCGAGGGCAAAAACAAGTTCGAAGAAGTCCCTTACTGGCTGAAGGGATTCTCCAGCATGGGCTACATTCTCGGCGACGACGCGGTGATCAAGGAGGCGCGCACCTGGATCGAGGGCGCGCTCGCCAGCCAGCGGGAGGACGGCTATTTCGGGCCGTGGTTCGACCGGGCCGGGCTGCCCGACCTGTGGGGCAACATGATCATGCTGTGGTGCCTCCAGTCGTATTACGAGTATTCCGGCGACGGGCGTGTCCTGGGATTGATGAAAAACTATTTCCAATGGCAGCTCCGCCAGCCCGAGGACAAATTTTTGAAAACATCGAGGCCGTGGGAAAAGCTCCGCGCCGGGGACAATCTCTACAGCGTTTACTGGCTGTATAATATTACCGGCGAGAAATGGCTCCTGGAGCTCGCGGAAAAAATCCACCGCAGCGCGGCAAACTGGCGGCAGGAAAGCGACCTGCCCATCTGGCACAATGTCGATATCGCGCAGGGCTTTCGCGAGCCTGCGATCTGGTGGATGCAGAGCGGGGAGGCGCCGGACCTGCGCGCGGCCTATAATAATTTCTGGCTGATACGGCGCGCGTTCGGGCAGGTGCCGGGCGGGATGTTCGGCGGCGACGAGCACTCGCGCATCGGCCACATCGACCCGCGCCAGGCGGCCGAGACCTGCGGCATGGTCGAGCAGATGGCGTCGGACGAGCTGCTGCTGCGCATCACGGGCGACCCGATGTGGGCGGAGAACTGCGAGGATGTCGCGTTCAACACCTATCCGGCGGCGTTCATGCCGGATTACAAGGCGCTGCGCTATTTCACCGCGCCGAACCAGATCATCGGCGACAATGCGACGCACCATCCCGCGATTCATTCGGTCGAGGCGAAACGCGCGGGATATTTTTTATATAATCCCACGGCGCACCGGTGCTGCCAGCACAACCACACGCAGGGCTGGCCGTATTATGCCGGGCATTTGTGGCTGGCCACGGCGGACAACGGCTTGGCGGCGGTTTTGTTCGGGGCCTCGTCGGCGCGGGCCAAGGTTGCGAACGGCGTCGAGGTGACCGTCACCGAGCGCACGGCCTATCCGTTTGAGGAGCAAGTGAGCTTCGAGATCGGCGTGCCGCGAAAGACGGATTTTCCTTTATACGTGAGAATCCCCGCGTGGTGCGACGGCGCGAGCATCGCGGTGAACGGCGCCGGGGAAAAGACGGGGCTGGCGGCGGGCGGCTATGTGCGCATCCGGCGCGAATGGGCGGACGGTGACAGGGTGGTGCTGAAGCTCCCGATGCGCCTTCAGGCGCGGCAGTGGGATGTGAACCAGCGCAGCCTGAGCATAAATTACGGCCCGCTCACGTTCTCGCTCAAGATTGCGGAGAACTATAACAAAATCGATTCGATGTCGGTTGCGAAAAGCGAGAAAAACAGAATCCAGAAACAGGTTGACTGGAGCCGGTGGCCCGCGTGGGAGCTGAAGCCCGGCAGCGCGTGGAATTACGCATTGGCATGCGACATGAAAAACCTGGAGTCGTCATTCCAGGTCGTCAAAAGGCCGTGGCCGGAGGATAATTATCCGTGGACGCACGAAAGCGCGCCGGTCGAGCTCAGGGCGAAGGGGGCGCGCGTTCCGGACTGGACGCCGACCGCGACGGGATTTTGCCCCGTGCTGCCGCTTTATCCGGCTAAAACCGACGGGAGGCTTGAGGACATCACGCTCATTCCGATGGGCGCGGCGCGGCTGCGCATCTCGGCGTTTCCCCCGCTGGCCGCCGAATAATTGCGGTTTGATTTGAACAGAAGGAAACGAAGATATTGCTTTTGGACAGAATGAACAGAATGAATGAAAATTAACATAATGAGATTCATCAAATTACTAATTCTGTTTATTTTTTCCCATTCTGTTCATTCTGTCTAAAAAAAACGCCTTCTTCGTTCCCTCCGTTTTCTTCTGTTCAGAAATAAATTCTTATCACTTTTCCAATAAACCATGAGTCAGCCATCGGGAAACGGACGCGTCTTGACGACCACACGCGCGCAGGGATGGAATACTTGGGACACGCGCAGCGTGCTCAACCACGTGCTCATGCCGGAGGGTTTGTCGCTGCGGCTTTCGTTCTGCCACCACGGCATGCTCACCATGATCGAGGACACGGCGTTCGGGCCGAAATCGGTGGGCGCGACCGCCGGCGTGAAGCTGGCGGAATCGGAAATCGCCGCGCGGCGCGTGCGCGTGCGTCCGGGGCCTCACGCGCTGGACGGAGGCTATACGGCGCTGACCGTGGAGATGGGCGACGCGCGCATCAGCGTGGAAAGCGCGAGGGTGGGGGAGCGGGACTTGGTGTTGTTGATAAAAACAAGCCACTCCGGGCCGAGGCCGCCCTCGATGGCGGTCGAGGGGGCGTTCTTGTGGAACAAGCCGGGGCATTTTATAATGTCCGCGCCGCGCGTGATCGGCGCGCGCGCGGCGGGTTTTGAGATGGATATATATTGCACGGAGATCCCGGCGACGGAGGGGTTTCTGGCCCGGCGTTTCCCGAGCTGGGTGCTGGGTCTTGCGGGCGATGTCGGCATTTCCACGTCGAGGGACCGGGGCATGGCGGAAATCGCCGCCTTGGTAAACGCGGCCCGCGAACAGGAGGCGGCGAGCCGCGCGCGTTTCGGGGCCGCGGCGGAGCGGCAGGCCGGCGCGCGCGCATGCCTGGCGTGGAACACCGTATATGAGCCTTTATATAAACGCGTCATCACCACGCCGTCGCGCCAGTGGAACGTGGACCGGCTCGGCTACGGCATTTTTTGCTGGGACAGCTTTTTCCTCGGCTGGCTGCTGGCGCTTGACGATGCGGAGCTGGCATGGAGCTGCGTGCGCGAGGTTTTTCGGGAGATGGTGGACGGCGAATTCGTGCCCAATGTCGTCAACGGCAGCGGGCGCAGCTCGCTCGACCGCTCCCAGCCGTGCATCGGCGGGCTGGGCGTGCTGGCGCTGCACGAATTGCGCCCGAACGGGAAATACCTGCGCGAGGTCTGGAGGCCGCTGCTGGCGTGGAACCGCTGGTGGGACAAGGCGCGCAAAAACCGGCTCGGCCTGCTTTCGCCCGGGTCGCATCCGTTTGAGCCGCGGGTCGGCGACCTGGCGGAAGTTCTGCAACCCAACACGCTGCGCGGCGCGAAGCTGGAGGGCGGGCCGGACAACGCGCCGATGTGGGACGATATTCCGTTTGACACCGCGACGCACCTGATGGCGCTGGCCGATGTCGGGCTGAACGCGCTTTATATTCTGGATTGCGAGGCGCTCGCGCGGCTGGCGCGGGAGCTGGGGCTGGAGGCCGAGGCGCGCGAACTGGATGCGCGCGGCGCCGCCTATCGCGACGCGCTCGGGCGGCTCTGGAACGAGGACGCGGGCATCTTCCAAAACGTGCGCACCGACACCGGCGAATTCACCCCGCGCACCTCGCCGACCTGTTTTTACCCCTTGCTCACGGGCGCGGTGACCGGGCGCCAGGCGGATGCGATGCTGGAGCGGCATTTATTAAACGAGGCGGAGTATTGGGGCGAGTGGGTCATCCCGTCGGTGCCGCGCTCCGACCCCGCGTATCCGGAACAGCACTACTGGCGCGGCCGCATCTGGGCGCCGTTGAATTTCCTGGTGTATCTCGGGCTGAAGCGCGCCGGCCGCCACGAGGCGGCAGCGGAGCTCGCGCGGCGCTCGACGGAATTATACGAGCGCAACTGGCGCGAAAGCGGCGGACTGTTCGAGAATTTCTCGGCGGTCACCGGGCGCGGCGGCGACGTGGAGTTGTGCGACCCGATGTGCCCCTGGACGGGGCTGCTGGTGTTGATGGAGCTGTTCGAAAACAAAACCGTCCCGCTGCCGTCATTGTTCTTAGACAGAATGAACAGAATCGATAAAAATTAACAGAATGGGATTCATAAATTACCAATTCTGTTTATTCTCCCCCATTCTGTTCATTCTGTCTAAAAAACGCCTCTTCAGTCGCCCGTGTGCGGCGCCACGGTGCCGCCTTTGATGAAATCGGGCATGATGCGCACGTCGAAGCGGCGCGGCGCGCCTTGCTCGATCACGCGCTTGATGGCTTGATACAGCGCCGTGGCGAATTTGGCCGGGGGCGCGGCGTAGCGCGTCGGCGTGGGATGCAGATAGGGCAGGAAGGGCTCCTCGTCGCGCGAGATGAGCGACACGTCCTGCGGCACGCGCAGACCTTGCGAGGCGAGATAGCTGAGCACCGTCAGATAGGAGAAGGAATTGCTCAGCAAAAACCCGGTCGGCGCGGGCCGCATGGCGAGGATGCGGCGTAGCTCGCGCACGATCGAGGCGGCTCCCTTGGCGGGGCGGCAGATGAGCGGCGCCTCCGCGTTTTCAAACTCGACGATGCCGTCGCGAAAACCCTGCTCGCTGGCCAGGTCGCCGCCGTGCTCGGTCTTTTCCAGAAACAGCACCAGCCGCCGGTGGCCCTCCCGCATGAAGGCCAGCGCGGCATGGCGGCAGAGCGCGTGATGGTCGATGTCCACGCAGGGCAGCTCCACGCCCTCGTGAGTCGAGCCCGCGACGAGCGCCGGCAGGCCGCTGGCGGCGAACCATTCCTGAAGCGGGCGATGCGAGCGCGCGAGTATCCAGCAGCGCCCGGGGTGCGTGCCCACGAGCTTTTGCAGCGATTGCGCGGCGTTCTGGCCAAAATATTTCCAGCCCGCCATGACCTCCAGCTCCATGCCGGCATGGTGCAGCAGCGTCATGAGATGGTTGACCCAGAGCACGGTGAAGGGGCGCGCGCCCTCGATCGGCTCGGGCAGCAGCAACGCGGCGCGGGTGACCGGGCCGGACTTGCGGCGCGTCTTGCTGGCGCGCTGAATGGGCGCGCTGGCACGGCTGCGCTCCGTGCGGATGACGCCTTCCGCGCGCAGCATGGCGAGGGCCTTGCGGATGGTTTTCCGGCTGACACTCAGGCGCTCGGAAAGCTGCCGCTCTCCGGGAAGCGCATCCTTCCATGTGCCGGCATTGAGTTCGTCGCGGATGATGTTCGCGACTTGGGCGCTGATGGACTGATAGGTCGGGGGCATTGTCTGGGGAGCGTGTCAACCATATCGGGGAAGTATTGCCGTTGGTGGAAGTCGTTTTAATCGGTTTCCTTGGGGAACCACAATGCGGGAATTGTTCTCCCGCCGCCGGTGCTGTTGGCTGGTCCCCGTCAGCGATATTCTCACGCTTCCGCGCGGGAGATCAAAACACCCCTTCCCAATTTCATGTAAAAACGACGATGTCTTTGTGACGGCCCGCCCGCCGCTTCCCTCGTTGAAATCGCATCCCTCAATCCTCTTTTCATGAGCAGTAACAATCATCTTCCTCCCAACCGCGCGTTGGCCAAGATCCGCGAAGGCGGGGTGGTCAGCGTGTATGTGACGGGCAACTTTGCGAGTCCGCGGCATGTGGATTTCGTGGCGCGTTCGGGCTATTTCGACGCGATCTGGTTCGACCTGGAGCATTTCGACATACCCACGCAGGAACTTGCGACGCTGTGCCTGGTGGCCAAGGCCAGCCCGGTGACGACCATCGCGCGGCTGAAGGCCACCGACTACCAGGTGGTGATGCGCACGCTGGAGACGGGCGCGGGCGGGCTGATGTGCTCGATGGTGGCCGACGCCGAGGAGGCGCGGCGCATCGTCTCGTGGGCCAAGTTCAACAACCCCCAGCCCGCGCCCGGCGAGGTCACCGGCCAGCGGGGCTGGAACGGGGGCAACATCGACAGCGGCTACGCGGCGCATCCGGCCATCGAATACATGCGCCACCAGAACACCGAGACGATGATCCTCTGCCAGATCGAGCACACGCAGGCGGTGGAAAACGCCGCCCAGATCGCGGCGGTGCCCGGTGTCAGCGGCCTGTTCTTCGGTCCCGGCGACTACTCGGCGAGCATCGGGCTGCCCGGGCAGATCGGGCACGAGGAGGTGCGCAAGGCCATGGCGAAGGTGGCCGCCGCCGCCCGCGCCGCGGGCAAGTTCTGGGGCACCGTCGCCGTCGGCCCCGAGATGTATGGCAGGGCCATTGAAATGGGCGCCCAGTTCCTCTGCCCCGGCGGCGACCTCAAGGTCATGACCCTCGGCCTGCGCGAACTCGCCAAGTCCCTCGCCGGTGCGCCTCAACGCGTGCCAGAGCCTGCCGGCGCGAAGGCGGGCTCCACGGCGTATTAAGGATTTAAGCATAACCATGGCCGTAAGTTATGGAGAGACGACTTCCGTATCGTCCTTCCCTCTCTCAAATCAAGGCAGGATTGGATACGTCAATTACTGTAAAAATGATGAATAATCGCAGCCCGATCAGAAACGTTCAAAAAAACATATAATTCATCTTGTTTGTTATCAATGGGTTAATAAAAACGATCGAATATCTTCGATAAAACGCTGCAACATTTTCTCGACAGTTCGTGTCGTTCTTGGCTTCCTCCATTACAACTTTTCTGGTTGGAGACACGAGAGATAGAACCATGTTCGCCTCTCAAATCGCCAGCCTGAAGGCAAACCTAACGACAACCTCACTATGAACAACAAACTCAAAATCGCGGGTGCAGCTTTTGCCTCCGCGCTGTTTGCGGGCTCGGCCCTCGCCGAAATCTCCCTCAATCCCAACCTCAGCGTCGATGGCTACGCCGCAGGTTCCGCGCAGTATTCCCGG
This sequence comes from Termitidicoccus mucosus, assembly GCF_038725785.1. Classification (GTDB taxonomy): domain Bacteria; phylum Verrucomicrobiota; class Verrucomicrobiia; order Opitutales; family Opitutaceae; genus Termitidicoccus; species Termitidicoccus mucosus. Next base: position 4,200,939 of record NZ_CP109796.1, on the reverse strand, counting down.
TATAAATACGAGGCCGGTGGAAATACCGACGACTCCACCATGGATTTGGATGCCGTTCGTTTGAACGCCAACTTCAAATACGACAAGACCAGCGCCAAGATCAGTCTCTATTCCCCCGCCGGGGACGACGTCGTGGTGCCCGAGGCTTATGTCTCCTACGACTTCGGCAATGGCATCGTCGCCACCGCCGGTCGCTTCCTGACCTGGGCTGGCTACGAGTCCTTTGACATCCCGGCACTCAACGCGATCACCTACGCTGATGAGTGGACGGGCATCATCCCCAGCCATCACGACGGCGTGAAAGTCACCTATACCTTCGACAACTTTACTGTTGGCGGAGCCGTTCTTGACTCTGTGTATGGTCCCACCGCCTACCGTGGTGATGGCGACATCAACAAGGGCAGCCTTGGTGCCGAGCTCTACTTTGGCTACAACGACCAGACCTTCAGCGCCGCTGCCACCATCGGCTATCAGCATGATCACGTGCACGGTCTCCTTGATGAGCATATTTCCTCTGATGATACCTTCTATGTGAATATCTGGGGTCAATACTACATCGACAGCAGCAAGACCACCCTCGGCATTGAGGTTAACTACCAGCAGGCCGATGCGTGGACCTCTCCTTTCAGCGTTCCCGCTCTCATCGACTCCGACATCTACACCGCCCAAGTCTCCGTCAAGCAGGCGATCACTGAAAAGTGGGCGATCACAGGCCGCCTTTCTGGCGGTCAGCTTGATGCGGATAACATCCCTGACAAAGCCTCCTTCGTCAAAGCCACCGTGGCGCCCAGCCTGACGCTTACCGAAAACCTCGAAGTCCGCGGTGAAGTGAGCTATACGACTTTCGACAAGACTCCGTATGACGATGGATTCTTCGTCGGCGTGCAGGCGGTCTTCAAATTCTAATGTGACTCCGGTCACACGAATCAAAAGATCAGTCTTACGTTCCTAGTTTAAAACCCGGCAGCCGAAAGGTTGCCGGGTTTTTTTATGCTGACGCTCCAAGATCGCATTGTGATGCCATTAGTGATTGAAAAATAGCACCATAGGTAGGGCGAGGCGTCCCGCCGAGCCGTTTGCCGCCCGCGGCTCGGCGGGACGCCTCGCCCTACCTGGGGCAAATCCTGTTCGTCCGGGCCATCAGCCCATCATCACGTCAAACGCCACCAGCGCCACCATGAACAGGGCCAGCGCGACCTTGAGCGCGGTGGACACGCCGAAACCGATGCCTGCGCCCACGCCGGATTTTACCGAAGCCTCCATGCCGCGCCGCGCAAACACCACCTCGGCGCAAAACGCGCCGATCACCGGTCCGAGCAACAGGCCGGGCAGCCCGAAAAACAATCCCACCACTCCGCCCGCAGCCGCGCCCGCCAGCCCCCAGCGCGTCGCCCCCGCCCACCGCGCGCCAAGCACCGTGCCGAGGATATCCACCGCGCGGTCCAGGACCGCCACGACCGCAAGCACACCGATCGTCCACCACGAAAGCCATCCCGGCAGCATCAGCTTGTGCACGACGGCCCCCGCAAGGATAAGAAACGCCCCCGGCACAACCGGCAGAATCACGCCGATCACGCCGCCCAGGCAGCAGACGACGAGCACCGTCCACGCAAGAACTTCGAGGGCCAGATCCATGCGGCGCCCAGCACACGCGCCGGCGCCGCACGTGGCAATGCATTTAGCCTGCCTTGTTCACGAGACAGGTCTGCTCGGCCGGTTTTTGGAACACGGGGGAAAAGAGTGCAAAGCGACTTGTATCCGTCTGGCAGGATTGCAGGCCCGCGAGGGGCATTCGTAGCGCAGGCATCCTGCCTGCCGTCACCGGGTGATCGCGCGAAGCGCGGCATTTACTGGTTTCGTTTGGGAAGAAAAAGTCAGCGGCGTTTCGCGCCTTTCTTTTTCGACGGCAGGCAGGGATGCCTTATAGGACACTGGCCAAGACGGGCGCAGTCCTATAACGAAGCCGGTCTTGGCCAGTGGTTGGGGGAGGGGCGTCCTGCAGGACGCCCCTCCCCTGTCCGCCGAAAGTCTGATTGGATGCCATGAGCCCTTGAGCTCGCAGCGCAGCGACAGACCCGGCGGGCACCGCTGGCAGCAACTCGAACCGTTGTCTGCGCCCTTGAGCGCGTCTCGATAAGAAGGAGTCCTGCCATGCCAAACCAATATAAACACATCGGCGTTGATCTCGCCAAGTCCAGTTTCGTCGCGGACCTGCCCAAGGGCGTGACGAGCTTCGCGCAGAGCCCTGCGGGCTTGCGCGGCCTCCTCTCGCGACTGCCCGCCGGCGCGTGGGTGGTCTGCGAGGCCACCGGCGGTTACGAAAGAGCCCTCGCGCGCGCCTGCCATCAGGTCGGCGTGCGTGTGAGCGTGGTCAACCCCAGGCGCGTGCGCCAGTTCGCCAGGTCCCAGGGCATCCTGGCCAAGACCGACCGCATCGACGCGCGCCTGCTCAGCCTGTTCGCGCGCAAAACCGAAAAACTGCGCGCCAGCCGCGCGCCCGTCCAAGCCGAGGCGGTGCTGCGCGAACTGCTCCAGGCGCGCGAGGCCCTGGTCGAGGCGCTCAAGCACGAGACCAACCAGGCCGAGCACGCCACCGGCCTGCCCCTGCTCGAAGGCCTGGCCGCCGCGCGCCGCGCCCTGCTGGAGCGGCACATCAAGCAGATCGACGCCGAGATGGAACGCGTGATTGCCGCCGACCGCGACCTGGCGGACCGCGCCGCACGCTGCGCCCAGGTCCAGGGCGTCGGCCCGGTCACCACCGCCGCCGTGCTCGCCCTCATGCCCGAGCTCGGCTCGCTCGAAAAGGGCCAGGCCGCCGCCCTGCTCGGCGTCGCACCCATCGCCGCCCAAAGCGGCACTTGCGACAAATCCCGCCACATCGAGGGGCGGCCGCCACCGCCTGCGCAAAACCGTCTACATGGCCGCACTGAGCGCCGCCCGCCACAACCCCGTTCTCTGCGCCTTCTACCAGCGCCTCCGCGCACGCGGCAAACCCGTCAAAGTCGCTCTCTCCGCCCTCATGCGCAAACTCATCGAACTGCTCAATCTTCTCCTCAAATATCCTAACTTTTCTCTTGCGCGTTGATCACCGTTGCTGCGCTACGAATGCCCCCGTTTGTCACGCGAAGGTTTTCAACGATTCGAAATCGAGCGTGGCGAAGTAGTCGGCGATGGTTTCGGCGCGGCGGATTTGCACCACTTCGCCGTTTTCGCGCAGCAGCAGTTCCGCCGAGCGCAGTTTTGCGTTGTAATTGAAACCCATGGCGTGGCCGTGCGCCCCGGCGTCGTGAATGATGACCAGGTCGCCCGGCTCCACGCGCGGCAGGGCGCGGTCGATGGCGAACTTGTCGTTGTTTTCGCAAAGCGAACCGGTCACGTCGCAGACAAAATCGTGCGGCAGGTGTTCTTTGGCCGGCACGGAAATGTGATGATACGCGCCGTAAAGCGCGGGGCGCATCAGGTTGGCCATGCACGCGTCGAGCCCGACGTAGTCCTTGTAGGTGCTTTTCCGGTGCAGGACGCGGCTCACCAGCCAGCCGTAGGGACCGGTGACCATGCGGCCGCATTCCATGCGGATGTCGAGCGGCGCGAGGCCGGTCTTTTCGATTTTCTCGGCGTAAAGGCTGCGGATGCCCTCGCCGACACGGTTCAGGTCAACCGGCTCCTGTTCCGGCTTGTAGGGGATGCCGATGCCGCCGCCGATGTTCACGAACTCGAAACGGATGCCGAGTTGCGCGGAGATCTCGGCCACGAGGTCGAAGAGGAGCTGCGCGGTCTCGATGAAGTAGGCGGCGTCCAGTTCGTTCGAGGCGACCATGGTGTGAAGGCCGAAGCGCTTCACGCCCTTGTCGCGCAGGATGCGGTAGCCCTCGAAAAGCTGGGCGCGCGTGAAGCCGTATTTCGCCTCCTCGGGGTGGCCGATGATGGCGTTGCCTTCCTTGAGCTTGCCGGGGTTGTAGCGGCAGCAGACCAGCTCCGGCAGGCCGGCGTGCTTTTCCAGGAACGGGATGTGCGTGATGTCGTCGAGGTTGACGATCGCGCCGAGTTTCACCGCCGCGACGAATTCCTCCGCCGGCGTGTCGTTCGAGGTGAAAATGACCTCCTCGCCGCGCACGCCGACCGTCTCCGAGAGCACCAGCTCCGGGAGCGACGAGCAATCCATGCCGAAGCCTTCCGACTTCAGGATTTTCAACAGGAACGGATTCGGCGCGGCCTTGACGGCGTAATATTCGCGGAAGCCCGGATTCCAGGCGAACGCGGCCTTGAGGGCGCGGGCGTTGGCGCGGATGGCCGCCTCGTCATACAGATGGAACGGCGTGGCGTGTTTCCGGGCGAGTTCCTCAAGCTGCGCGGCGCTGAGCGGGAAGGTTTTTTTCGGCATGTGACGCCTGCAATGTATGGAAAATGCGGATACGGCTTTGCAATATGAATAAACGGACGGGCCTCACGGCAGCTGCGTCGCGCCCATGAGGAAGCGATCGCATTCGCGGGCGGCGGCGCGGCCTTCGTTGATGGCCCAGACGACGAGGCTCTGGCCGCGGCGGCAGTCGCCGGCGGCGAAGATTTTCGGGTGGTTCGTCCGGTGCTTTTCGTGCTCCGCCTTGATGTTGCTGCGGGCGTCGGTTTCCAGCCCGAGTTCCTTGAGGAGCTGCTGCTCGGGGCCGAGGAAGCCCATCGCGATGAGGGCGAGCTGCGCGGGGAGTTCCTTTTCGGTGCCGGGCTGCTCGACGGGAACAAACTGGCCCTTGTCGTTCTTGTCCCACTTGATTTGCACGGTGACGAGTTTTTCAAGGCGGCCGTTTTTGTCGCCGAGGAACTTTTTCACGGTGGTCAGGAAGAGCCGGGGGTCGGCGCCTTGTTTTGCGATGGCCTCCTCCTGGCCGTAGTCGGTCTTGAGGACCTTGGGCCATTCGGGCCAGGGATTGTTGGGCTGGCGCTCGAGCGGGGGCTTGGCCATGATCTCGATTTGCGTGACGGAACGGCAGCCCTGCCGGAGCGAGGTGCCCACGCAGTCGGTGCCGGTGTCGCCGCCGCCGATGACGACGACGTGCTTGCCGGCGGCGGTGATGGCGGGCTGCGCCTGGTCCAGCAGCGCCTTGGTGCTGGACGTGAGAAATTCCATGGCGAAGTGCACGCCGGCGAACTGGCGGCCTTCGATCGCGAGGTTGCGCGGGTGCGTGGCGCCCGTGCAGAGGACGAGCGCGTCGTGCTTGTCGAGGATTTCGCGGGGGTCGATGTCGGCGGGGCCGTTGCCGCCGATGCTGGCGTTGCAGATGAAGGTGATGCCTTCCTGCTTCATGAGCTCGACGCGGCGGAGGACGACGTCGCGCTTGTCGAGTTTCATGTTGGGGATGCCATACATGAGGAGACCGCCGGGGCGGTCGGCGCGCTCGTAAACGGTCACGGCGTGCCCGGCGGCGTTGAGCTGCGCGGCGGCGGCGAGGCCGGAGGGGCCGGAGCCGATGACGGCGACCGTTTTGCCGGTGCGGGTCCGGGGCGCGCGGGGCAGCACCCAGCCTTCCTCGAAGGCGCGCTCGATGATGGAGTATTCGTTGTTCTTGATCGCGACGGGCGGGTTGTGGATGCCGAGCACGCAGGAGCCTTCGCAGGGCGCGGGGCAGACGCGGCCGGTGAACTCGGGGAAGTTGTTGGTCTTGCTCAGGCGCTCGTAGGCCTGCTGCCAGAGCCCGCGGAAGACGAGGTCGTTGAACTCGGGGATGAGGTTGTGGATGGGACAGCCCGCCGCCATGCCGCTGACGAGGCGGCCGGTGTGGCAGAAGGGGACGCCGCAATCCATGCACCGCGCGCCTTGGTTGCGGAGTTTCTTCTCGTCCATGTGGAGATGAAACTCGGACCAGTCTTTGAGGCGGTCGAGGGGGGAGCGATCGACGGGGATTTCCCGCATATATTCGAGGAAGCCGGTTGGTTTGCCCATGGTAGTCGGAAGTCGATGTGAATATTAAGTGGTGGTGTGCTTCAGTTGCCGCCCACGCGGCTCAGGTCGCGGGCGTTGGCCTCGAAGGCGGCCATGATCGCGTCGTCGCCGGCAAGCCCCTCGGACTTCGCCTCCGCGATGCGCTCCAGCATGCGCTTGTAGTCCTTGGGCATGATCTTGACGAACTTGGGGAGCAAGGCGTCCCAGATGTCGAGCACGCGGCGGGCCAGGGTGCTGCCGGTGCAGGCGGCATGGCGTTCGATGAGGCCGCGGAGTTCGGCCGCCTCGGCTTCGGTATCCACTTTTTCGATATTCACCATGCCGGCGTTGATGTTGGCGGCAAGGACGCCGCGCTCGTCGAGGACGTAGGCGACGCCGCCCGACATGCCGGCGGCGAGGTTGCGGCCGGTGGGGCCGAGGATTACGACACGGCCTCCGGTCATGTATTCGAGGCCGTGGTCGCCGACGGCCTCGACCACGGCGGTGGCGCCGGAGTTGCGCACGCAGAAGCGTTCGCCGGCCATGCCGCCGACAAAGAGCTCGCCCGAGGTCGCGCCGTAGAGGGCGACGTTGCCGGCGATGATGTTTTTCGACGGGTCGAAGGTGCTGCCTTCGGGCGGGCGGATGATGATGCGTCCGCCGGAAAGGCCTTTGCCGACGTAGTCGTTGGCGTCGCCGTAAAGGCGGAAGGTCATGCCGCGCGGGATGAACGCGCCGAAGCTCTGGCCGGCGCTGCCGTTGAAGCGGATGTCGATGGTATCGTCGGGCAGCCCCTTCGCGCCCCACTTGCGGGTGACTTCGCTGCCGGTGATGGTGCCGACGACGCGGTTGATGTTGCGCACGGGAACCTCGGCGACGACTTTCTCGCCTTTCTCGATGGCGGGTTTGCAGATGTCGAGGAGGGTGGCCACGTCGAGCGACTTTTCGAGGCCGTGGTCCTGCGGGATCTGGCAATAGCGGCCGACTTCGGGGCCGGAATCGGGCACGTAGAGGATGTTGGAGAAGTCGAGCCCTTTCGCCTTCCAGTGCTCGACGGCCTGGCGGGCTTCGAGGCGGTCAACGCGCCCGACCATTTCGGCGAGGGTGCGGAAGCCGAGCCGGGCCATGAGCTCGCGGACTTCCTGCGCGATGAAGGTCATGAAGTTGATGACGTGCTCGGGCTTGCCGGTGAACTGCTTGCGCAGGCGCGGGTCCTGAGTGGCGACGCCGGCCGGGCAGGTGTTGAGCTGGCAGGCGCGCATCATGATGCAGCCGGTGGAGACGAGCGCGGTGGTGGCGAAGCCGAACTCCTCGGCGCCGAGGAGGGCGGCGATGATGACGTCGCGGCCGGTCTTGAGCTGGCCGTCGGTCTCGACGGCGATGCGGCTGCGGAGGTTGTTGAGGACGAGGGTCTGGTGCGTCTCGGCGAGGCCGAGTTCCCAAGGCAGGCCGGCGTGCCAGATGGAGTTGAGCGGGGAGGCGCCGGTGCCGCCGTCGTGCCCGGAAATGAGCACGACATCGGCGTGGGCTTTCGAGACGCCGGCGGCGATGGTGCCGACGCCGACCTCGGCCACGAGTTTCACGCTGATGCGGGCGCCGCGGTTGGCGTTCTTGAGGTCGTGGATGAGCTCGGCGAGGTCCTCGATCGAGTAGATGTCGTGGTGCGGCGGGGGCGAGATGAGGCCGACGCCGGCGGTAGTGTGGCGGGTGCGCGCGACCCAGGGATAAACCTTGGGGCCGGGGAGCTGGCCGCCTTCGCCGGGCTTGGCGCCCTGGGCCATCTTGATCTGGATTTCGCGGGCGCTGACGAGGTATTCGCTGGTGACGCCGAAGCGGCCGGAGGCGACCTGCTTGATGGCGGAGTTTTTGGAATCGCCGTTGGGCAGGGGCGTGAAGCGGGCGGGGTCCTCGCCGCCTTCGCCGGTGTTGGACTTGCCGCCGAGGCGGTTCATGGCGATGGCGAGCGTCTCGTGCGCCTCCTGCGAGATGGAGCCGTAGGACATGGCGCCGGTCTTGAAGCGCTTGACGATGGACTCGACGGACTCGACCTCCTCGATGGGAATGGCGTCGGAGGGCTTGAAATCGAGCAGGCCGCGCAGGGTGCAGAGGTTTTTGCCCTGCTCGTCGATGAGGCGCGTGTAGGTCTTGAAGACGTCGTAGGAGCCGGTGCGGACGGCTTTTTGCAGCGTGTGGATGGATTCCGGGTTGAAGAGGTGGAACTCGCCGGAATCGCGCCACTTGAACTGGCCGCCGGCGGGCAGCGCGGGGTCGTGGGTGGCGACGGGGCCGCGCGGGTCGAAGGCGGCGCGGTGGCGGATGAGCACTTCCTCGGCCACGGTGTCGAGGCCGATGCCGCCGATGCGCGAGGGCGTCCAGGTGAAGTAGAGGTCCACGACGTTCTGGTCGAGGCCGACGGCTTCGAAGACCTGCGCGCCGCGGTAGCTCTGGATGGAGGAAATGCCCATCTTGGACATGACCTTGACCACGCCCTTGGCGGCGGCCTTCACGAAGTTCTTGCAGGCGGTCTTGTGGTCGAGGCCGGGGAGCAGGTCCTGGTGGATGAGGTCGTCGATGGTCTCGAAGGCGAGATAGGGATTCACGGCGCTGATGCCGTAGCCGATGAGCAGCGCAAAGTGGTGCACCTGGCGGGCCTCGCCGGTCTCGATGACAAGGCTGGCCTGGGTGCGGAGTCCCTCGCGGATGAGATAGTGGTGGAGGCCGGCGACGGCGAGGAGCGCGGGGATGGGGGCGTTGTCCTTGTTGACGCCGCGATCGCTGAGAATGAGGACGCTGGCCTCCTCCTCGGTGATGAGGCGGCGGGCTTCGCGGAAAAGCTCGTCCATGGCCTTGCTCAGGCCCTTTTCGCCGCGGGAAACGCGGAAGAGGATCGGGAGCGTGGCGACCTTGAGGCCGGGGAGCTGCATGCGGCGGATTTTCGCCAGCTCGTCGTTGGTGAGGACGGGCCAGTCGAGCTCGACGCGGCGGCAGGCCGAGGGCTGCGGGTTGAGGAGGTTGCCCTCGGTGCCGAGGCGGGTCTCGGCGGAGGTGATGATTTCCTCGCGGATGCAGTCGATGGGCGGGTTGGTGACCTGCGCGAAGAGCTGCTTGAAATAATCGTAGAGCAGGCGCGGCTGGTTGGAGAGGACGGCGAGGGGCGTGTCGTTGCCCATCGAGCCGACGCCCTCGACGCCGTCGCGCGCCATGGGCGAGAGGACGACGCGTTCGTCCTCATAGGTGTAGCCGAAGGCGAGCTGGCGCTGCTTGAGCGTGTCGGGGTCGGGCGCGGGCAGGTCGGGCGCGGCAGGGAGGTCCTTGAGGTAGACGAGGTATTCGTCGAGCCATTGCTGGTAAGGATACTCGGCGGCGAGCTGGTTTTTCACTTCCTCGTCGTCGAGAATGCAGCCTTTGACCGTATCCACCAGAAACATGCGGCCGGGCTGGAGGCGACCCTTGGTGGCGATTTCGGAGGAGGGGATGCCGTCGAGGACGCCGGCCTCGGAGGCGAGGATGACGAGGTCGTCCTTGGTGATGTAGTAGCGGGCGGGGCGGAGGCCGTTGCGATCGAGGATGGTGCCGATGAGCTTGCCGTCGGTGAAGGCGATGGCGGCGGGGCCGTCCCAAGGCTCCATGAGGCAGGCGTGGTATTGGTAGAAGGCGCGGCGGGCCGGGTCCATGGTCTTGTGGTTCGACCAGGGCTCGGGGATCATCATCATGGCGGCGTGCGGCAGGGAACGGCCGGCGAGGTGGAGGAGTTCGAGGGTGTTGTCGAACATGGCCGAGTCGCTGCCGTTGGGGTTGATGACGGGGAGGATTTTCTTGATGTCGTCGCCGAAGAGGTCGGAGTCGAAGAGCGCCTGGCGGGCGTGCATCCAGTTGACGTTGCCGCGCAGGGTGTTGATCTCGCCGTTGTGCGCGATGTAGCGATACGGGTGGGCACGGTCCCAGCTCGGGAAGGTGTTGGTGGAGAAACGCGAGTGGACGAGCGCGATGGCGGTTTTCAGGTCGGGCTCGCGGAGGTCGAGGAAGTATTCCTTGAGCTGCGTGGTGAGCAGCATCCCCTTGTAAACGATGGTGCGCGAGGAGAGGCTGGGCTGATACCACATGTCGGCGCCGCCGAGGCCCTCGCTGACGACCTCGTGGGAGGCGCGCTTGCGGATGACGTAGAGCTTGCGCTCGAAGGCAAGTTCGTCGGCGACCTTGGGCGAGCGTCCGATGAAGATCTGGCGGATGAAGGGCTCGCAGCCCTTGGCGGTGTCGCCCAGCATGCTGTTGTTGGTGGGCACGGTGCGCCAGCCGAGGAAAGTCTGGCCTTCGCTGCGGATGATCTGGGCGAAGTGGTTTTCGAGCTTGCGGCGCTGGGCGGGATTGCGCGGGAGGAAGACGAGGCCGGTGCCGTAATGGCCGCGCTCCGGGAGCGTGATGCTGACGGATTTGCAGACGCGGACGAGAAATTCGTGCGGGATTTGCAGGAGGATGCCGGCGCCGTCGCCGGTGTTGGTCTCGGCGCCGGTGGCGCCGCGGTGGTCGAGTTTTTCGAGGACTTCGAGGCCCTGCTCGACGATGCGGTGGGAGGCGCGGCCCTTCATGTCCACGACGAAGCCGACGCCGCACGCATCGTGTTCGAACCAGGGATCGTAGAGGCCCTGTTTGCCGGGACGCAGGGAGGTGGTTTGGGGACGCGCGACGGAGGAACCGTCGGCGGCGGAGCGTGCGGCGGGAGCGTGCGGGCTCGTGTGGTCAGTGGCGGTTTGGTCGGTCAACGCGGTCTTCACGGGAAAAGTGATGCTGGAGGCGGTAGAAGTAGATGATGTCTCAAGCTAGGCAACTGGACACAATGAGGCATAACCACGCCGCATGGGAAGCGTTTTAACGGCGGTCGATCATGTTTTTTTAGGGCCGGCATGCATGGCTGAAAGGCGCCGGGACCAAAAAGCCGGCCTCGCTGGTGCGGAGCCGGCTTGTCGAAGTGCTTTCGGGTGAGTCAATCCGGCGCCGGTGGTCTAAAAGAACCTGATGGTTCGGGTCGTCGCCGTCTCGGACTGCCGGGCGTGCTCCTCGTCGGAACAACCCGAGTTGGTCGGGGCGTCGGCCGTGATGGCGGTGGGTTTGACCAGATTGTTGGCCAGAAGGTAATTTTCGACCTCCTCGCCTGATACATCCGCGAGCATCACGCCGTCGATCTCGACGCACGGCGAAAGCGGCTGGCCGGATTTCGCGACCATCTCGGCGTAGTTGTCGCGGTTGTTGATGATGTCGATGTCCTCGAACGGCAGGTCGTATTTGCGCATGACGGCGCGCACGCCGTTTGACCAGCCGCACCAAGGCTTCAGGTATGCTTTGATGTTCATGATGCAGTCTTCGTTTGTCCGCGGCGCGAAGGCCGCGCGGACATTTGGATTCCCGTGAAATATAAAACGTTTTTCCCCGCGCACAACTGAAACCGTAAAAACCCCGCGGATAGCAGTTCGGCTAACGGCCCGCGCCGCTCTCCAGGCGCGCGGCTAATTTTCCCGCCGCCGCGCGTGGTGAAACGCCGGTCAAAATGGACGCGCGCGCCGCGCCGGGAAATTTTGCCTAGCCGCGGCCCGGGACCTGCCGTATCAACCGCCGCATGAAAGTCCTCGTGACCGGCGCGGCCGGATTCATAGGTTATCACGTCAGCCGCAAACTCGCCGCCAGCGGAAACGCCGACGTGCTCGGCATCGACAATCTCAACGACTACTACCCCGCCGCGCTCAAGCGCGCCCGCCTCGCGCAACTCGAGGCGCACAAGAATTTCCGCTTTATCCAGGCCGATTTCAGCGATGCCGCCGCCTACGGAGGCATCCACGCGAATTTCCAGCCCGATTACGTCGTGCACCTCGGCGCGCAGGCCGGCGTGCGCTACAGCATCGAGAATCCCGCCGCCTACGTGCAGAGCAACATCACCGGGTTTCTCAACGTCCTCGAAGCGGCCCGCGCCCATCCGCCGAGGCACCTGGTCTATGCCTCGTCGAGCAGCGTGTATGGCGCCGGCGCGCGCATCCCCTTTTCCGAGGACCAGGCGGCCGACCGGCCGCTGTCCTTTTACGGGGCGACCAAGCGCGCCGACGAGCTCATCGCGCACAGCTACGCGCACATCCACGGCCTCGCGCTCACCGGCCTGCGCTTCTTCACCGTTTACGGCCCGTGGGGCCGGCCCGACATGGCCCCGGTCATTTTCTCCAAGGCCATCACCGAGGAAAAACCGCTGCGCCTTTTCAACGAAGGCCGCTCGCTGCGCGATTTCACCTACATCGACGACATCGTGGACGGCGTGTTGAAAGTGCTCCTCTACCCGTTTGCCCAAAACACGGATGCCGCGCCCGGCGAACCCGCCGCCGCGCCCAGCCGCATCTTCAACATCGGGCATAACCGCCCGGTGGAGGTCCGCCTCTTCGTGCAAATGCTGGAAACGCTGCTCGGCAAAAAGGCCCGCATCGAGCTTCTCCCGCCGCAACCCGGCGACATGCCCGAGACCTGCGCCAGCCTCGCACGCATCCATGCCGCCGTCGGCTTCGAGCCGAAGACTCCGCTCGAAGACGGCCTCGCCCGCTTCGTGGAGTGGTTCAAGGCGTATTATACCCATTCCCAATGATAATTGGACAAATGGAGGGCCGAGCTCCTGCGAGGCCGTCGCGGTCGGACGCAACGTTTTCCGGCGACGGCCTCGCAGGAGCTCGGCCCTCCATCGAAAGGATATTTTTCATCGGGAATTGGTATTACAAAGTTGAGAGTTGAAAGCTGAAGCTCGGCCGGCGGTGCGAGGCGCCCGCGCTTTTTCAATCTCAACCTCGACTTAAACTCCAACTTCCCGCTTAAACCGGCGGCGGCCCCTCCGCCGCCTCGCCGAGGGTCGCGCCCTTCACGTAATCCGGCATGATGCGGATGTCCTTCTTCGTGATCACCTCGTCGGCGACCACGAGCATGATCAGCTTGAAAAGCCGCTTGGCAAACGCGTGCGCGTTGAACGCGTAGTGCGTCGGCGGCGGATGCGTGAACGACAGGAACGGATCGTGGTCCGGGCTCACCAGCGAGATGTCCTCCGGCACGCGCAGCCCCCGGCGCTGCAGCCAGGTGAGCGCGAGCAGGTAGTGGTTCGGGTTCACCACGAGCAGGGCCGTCGGCCACTCCTTGCGGGCGAGCAAACGCTCCAGCGCGCGCGTGATGCTCGCCGCGGTGGCCTGGTGCCAGACCGCCTCGCCCGTCACGCCGCGCGCGGCGGCGGGCTCGACGCCCTCCAGGAAGCCGCGCAACCCGTCCACGACGCCGGTGCGGTTGGTTTTTTCCGCCAGATAAGCGAGTCGCTTGTGGCCTTTCGCAATCATCTGCCCGGCGGCGTGGCGGCAAAGCGCGCGATAATCCAGATCCACAAAAGGCAGATCGGCCTCCGGTCCGCACGAACCGGACACGACGCACTTCACGCCCGTTTCATAAAACCAGCGCTTCACCTCCTCCGTCGCCATCACGAGCACCCAGCAATCGTGCGGGTTACCCTCCACGAGTCCCGACAGCGCCCGCGGCAGGCCCTGCGGCGCGTAGTATTTGTCGCCGTGGTGCACGCGCAGCCGGTAGCCGATCTCCGCGAGCTGGGCGCGCAGCTCGTCGATGATGAGCGCCACGTTGGGCCGGAAGAGGTCGATCGGCTCCGGCGAAAGCAGCCCGATGGTGTGCGTCCGGGCGCGCGGTTCCTGCGGTTTGCCTCCCCGCATGATGCGCGTGCCGATGGGCCGGCGCGCCTCCAGCACGCCCTGCTCGCAAAGCTGCGCGATGGCGGCGCGCAAGGTGTTGCGGCTCACGTGCAACTGCTCCGCGAGCGCCCGCTCGCTCGGCAGCCAGTCCTGCCATTTTCCGCCCGCGATGCCATCCTGCAGAATGCCGACGACCTGCGTGATCAAAAAATGTCTTTGGGGAATCTGTTCCATCGCGGCGGGGAATGATGCCGCCCATGGAAACCAAGGAGGAATCAAGTAACAAGTATCAAGTGGCAGGAAACGGAAGCCGCGGGACGGCTCCCGAAGTCCGCCTGTTCCCAAAATCTGTTTTCTTGTCACTTGATGCTTGTCACTTGTTACTTCCCTCTCCCGCCATGCGCCCGTTCCCCAGACCCGTCACCGCCGCCGCCGTGCTCCTCCTGCTCCCCTCGCTTGCCGTCTGGTTCTCCGGCTGGGCCTGGCGGCCCCCGGCGGACAGCGCGTGGCTGCGCGCGCAAATCGCGCTCACCGACACGGCGGGCTTCCCCTGGGCGCTCGCGACCTGCGCCGTGTTTTCCGCCGCCATCTGGTGGATGCACCGCGCCCGCCCGCGGCAGGCCTGCGCCCTTGCCGCGCTCTGCCTCGCCGCCGTGCTGGCCGGACAAGGCGCCAAGGCCGCGATAAAAAACACCGTCCGCGACTCGCGCCCCTACGTGGACTGGCTCGCCGCGCGGCAAGGCACGTCATCCGACGCGTTTTACGAGATGACCCGCGGCGAGCGCGCCGCCTGGATACGACAAACCGCCGCCGATCCCGCCGTGCCCGCGCCGCTCCGCGAGCACTGGCAGCGCGAAACCGGCTACTCCTTTCCCTCCGGCCACACGCTTTTCTCCGCCACGTGGACGCTCCTGTGCGTCGGCCTCTTCCGGACGCGCCGCCACCGCGCGGCCTGCGCCGCCGTCGTGCTCTGGGGCGCGCTGACCGCCTGCTCCCGCATGACGCTCGGCATGCACTGGCCGTGGGACCTCGCCACCGGCACGGTCATTTCCTGGCTTCTCGCGCTCGCCGCCCTCCGCCTCGCGCAAAACCATCTCCCGCCTGAAGAGAGGTCCGGAGCATAAATATTAATCGACAAATCTCATTCGCGGCATGGACATGACGCGACTTGACTGTTTGATTCCATCGCTGGTTGCCAGCATCAGCCGTCGAGACTGTTCTTTTAGGCCTCGCTCTCCCCTCATTCCCAAAAACAACCCACACACCCTCATGCACTCCCGCATCATTGCCCTCGTTGCCGCCGCATTTCTCGCGGCCCTCGCCGCCGCCAGCGCAAACGCCGCCGGTGGCACCGCCATCAAACCCGACACCCCCATCGAGCTCTTCAACGGCAAAAACCTCGACGGCTGGCTCGCCGTCATCGCGCCCAAGGGCAGTGAAACCGCCGCCACCTGGAGCGTCGCCGACGGCGTCATCAGCGTCACCGGCCGGCCCAACGGCTACCTTTACACCGCGAAAAGCTACCGCGACTACAAGCTCATCGTCGAGTGGCGCTGGAGCGGCCCCGCGCCCGCCGGCCGGGACGGCAAGCCCGGCCTGCGCAACAACGGCGTGCTCCTCCACATGCAGAACGACGACGACACGCGCCTCGGCGTCTGGCCGAGGAGCCTCGAGGCGCAGCTCCAGGAAAACAACGCCGGCGACTTCTTCGTCATCGCCGGTGTCGAGACCGCCGAACTCCGCGCCCTGCGCGACAAAGCCCTCGCCGCCGCCGGCAACGACGAAAAAGCCCGCAAAAGCGCGCTCAGCAACCGCCGCATCCAGAAAGCCCGCGACTCCTCCGAAAAACCCGTCGGCGAGTGGAACCGCTACGAAATCACCTGCCGCGCCGACACCGTCGTGCTCAAGGTCAACGGCGTCGAACAAAACCGCGCCACCGGCCTGAACGTGACCGAGGGCCGCATCTGCCTGCAAACCGAAGGCGCCGCCATCGAGTTCCGCAACGTGCGCCTGGAGCCGTTGTAACCCCGGAAACAAATCTTTTATTTAGACAGAATGGACTAAATAAAAACTAACAGAATGAATAAATTCCGTTCATTCTGTCTAAAAATAAAGAACCATTAATCTCACACAAAGGCACGAAGGCACAAAGTGCCGGCAAGTGTGCCGTTATGATTCATTCCTTTGTGCCTTCGTGCCTTTGTGTGAGATTAAAAAACCGAACCAATAATATAGTCCACAGCTTGCACAGGTTATCACGGATTAAAAACAATCCCGCCAAAAAATCCGTGTGAATCTGTGTAATCCGTGGACAATAAATACCCGCCATGATCAAACCCGCCATCCCCTCCGCCCCCCGTCCGCTTTCCCGCCGCGCCTTTTTGGGCGACTGCGCCGCGCTCTCCGCCATCCCGCTGCTCGCCGGCCTGCCCGCGAGCGTCTTTGCCGCCGGCTCCGACCGCCTGAAAATCGGCCTCGTCGGCTGCGGCGGACGCGGCATCGGCGCGGTCCGCGACTGCATCGCCGCCGACCCCGCCGTGCAACTCTGGGCGCTCGGCGACATCTTTGCCGACCGCGTCGAGGCCGCGCGCGACCTCTTCACCAAGGGCCAGCCCGGCAACCGCCCGCGCCCGCCGCTCGACGCGGACCGCAACGCCGTCACCGACGAACGCTGCTTCTCCGGCTTCGACGCCTACAAGGGCGTGATCAATTCCGGCATCGACCTCGTCATCCTCGCCACGCCGCCCGGCTTCCGCCCGCCGCACATGGAGGCCGCCATCAACGCCGGCATCCACGTCTTCGCCGAGAAGCCCGTCGCCGTTGATCCCGCCGGCGTCCGCCGCGTCATCGCCGTCGGCGAACTCGCCAAACAGAAGAAACTCGCCATCGGCACCGGCACCCAGCGCCGCCACACGAACAGCTTCCAGGCCATCATGCAACGCGTGCAGGACGGCGCCATCGGCGAGATCACCGGCGGCCAGTGCTACTGGCTCGGCGGCGGCCTCTGGCACCGCGGACGCCAGCCCGAATGGACCGAGATGGAATACCAAATTCGCAACTGGTATTACTTCAACTGGCTGTGCGGCGACCACATCGTCGAGCAGCACATTCACAACATCGACGTCATCAACTGGGCCTTCGGCGGCCCGCCGGTGAAGGCGCTCGGCATGGGCGGGCGCCAGTGGCGCACCGACCCGAAATACGGCGAAATCTGGGACCATTTCTCCGTCGAGTTTGAATACGCCAACGGCGCGCGCGTGGCCAGTTACTGCCGCCACACCAAGGGCGCCGCCAGCCGCGAGGGCGAGCGCCTCACCGGCACGCTCGGCAACGCCGAGCCAAAACGCGGCAGCATCACCGGCAAAAACGCCTGGACCTTCGAGGGCGAGCGCAACCAGGGCATGGTGCAGGAGCACGTTGACCTCATCGCCAGCGTCCGCGCCGGCAAGCCGATCAACGACGCCAGGCGCATCGCCGAGAGCACGCTCACCGCCATCCTCGGACGCGAGTCGGCCTACACCGGACGCGAGATCAACTACGAATGGATGCTCAAGGCCTCCAAGCTCGACCTCACGCCGCCCGCCTACGCCTTCGGCGACGCCCCGCCCGTGAAAATCCCCGTCCCCGGTGAAACGCCGCTGGTGTGATGGGCGTTGGTGTGACCGGCGCGGTTGAGTCGGGCTGATTGATTTTTGGAGGGACGGCCTTCGTGCCGTCCGTCGCCGCGATGCTTGTGATTATATTATATAAGGACGGCATGGAGGCCGTCCCTCCATTTATAATGTTTTTCATTTAATATTGGCGCGGCAGCGCCGGTAGGGCGAAGCCTCCGGCTGAGCCGAGGCTCGGCGGGGACGCCTCGCCCTACCATTTGGGCCAAGGTTGAGAGAACATACTATATCATCCGCTGTGGGATGCGCCGCGGAATTGTTTGCAGAGGCGCACGGTCGTGATGGCGGCACAGGCGAAAAAGAACCATGCGCCGGGCGCGCCGCCACCACTGCCGCCACCGCCGCCGCTTCCTCCATTATTGGTTTCGCCGCCATTGTCGTTTCCGCCGTTGTTGTTCTCGCCGCCGGGAGGCGTGGTCTGGGAGAGGAGCAGGGTCGTGACTTCGTCGGCAGGTGAAATGCGACGGAGGACGCTGTTGCCGGTGTCGGCCACATGGAGCGTGCCGGAAGCGTCGAGGATCAGGCCGTGGGGTCGGTCGAAACGCGCGGCGGTGCCGTTGGCATCAATGAAACCGGGTTCGCCGGCAGGGCTGCCGGCGAGGGTGCGCGTGACGCCGGCGGGAGTGATTTCGAGAATGCGGGAGTTGCCCGTGTCGGCCACGTAGAGGTTTCCCGAATCGGCCACGACCAGATCGGCGGGGGAGTCGAGGCGGGTTTGCCCGGCGGAGCCCTCGGAGCAACCGGCGGAGCCGGTCACACCGGCGACGAGGGTGGCCGCGCCGCCGGGCAGCGCAATGGCGCGGATGATGTGGGCGCCTGCGTCGGCCACGAAGAGGGTGCCGCCGTCGGCCGAGATGTCGAGGCCGGCGGGCGCGGCGAGGCTGGCGGTGGTGACGAGGGTGGTTACAACGCCGCCGGGGGTGATTTTGCGGATGGCGCGGTTGGCGGTGTCGGCGACGTAAAGCGTGCCGTCGGGGGTGAAGGCGAGGCCGGAGGGGTCTTTGAAATACGCGCCGGTGCCGGTGCCGTCGGCGAAGCCGCCCGTGCCGGAATTACCGGCAAAAATGGCGATGGAGCCCGGGGCGGTGGCGGACGTGGAAATGGCGTTGATAACATCGTTGTAGATGTCTGCCGCGTAGAGCGTGCCCGAACGGAGGGCGAGAGCCTGCGGGGCGAAGTGGAAGGATGAATACGGATTCCAGCCATTAAAACCGATGGAACCGGCGACAACGGTCCCCTGGTTATCACCGGCAAAAAACCAGGCTTTGCCGTCGGGCAGGACGCGCCAGATGCCGTCGCCTTGGGCGATGTAGGTGCCGGGGCCGGTGGCGACATAGTAACCGCCGTCAGGAACGGTGGCGAGCGCCACCGGGGCGGACCAAGCCGGCGCGCCGGCCACGGCGAGCGTCGAGACCGGGCTGGGCACGCCGTTGTCCGCCGTCGTGCCGGCGAGGTAACGGAAGCGGAGCCCGTCCATGCCGGCGGTCGCGGCCTTGATGACGAGCGCGGCGGTGGTTTCTCCGGAATAAACACCGGCGTCGGCGGGGTCGGCGCCGATGTCGCGCCAGTTGACGCCGTCGGCGGAGACCTGCCAGCGGATGAAGGCCGCGGTGGAATCCCCGGCGATGTCGGCGCGGAGGGTGATCTGCTGGCCGGGAGCGGCGGTCTGGTCGCCGGGCGGCATTAAATCGGAAGGCGAAAGGCCGGCTTCGACGGAAAAGGGCGCGGCGGGGAGACCGGCGGCATTGTAGAGTGGCGTGGACGGCGTGTTGTGCCAGGCGTAGCGGGCGCGACGCGGCGCGGGCACCTCGGGCGCGAAGAGGCGGAGGGTCCGGCCTTCGAGCGCGGGGGTGGCGGGGAAAAAAGCGCCGGTGGCGGCGGCGATTTCAAAGGCGGGGAGGCCGGGGCGGTTTTTCGCGGTGTCCAGATGCAGGCCGTCGGCGTGGTCAAAAGCGATGACGAGCTGGCTGCCGGCGGCGGCGACGTTGCCGGGCACCGGGCCGGAGTATTCGAGCGCGGTCTCTCCGTAGTCGTGATGGCGCGCGAGGCGGGCGAGGCGCAGGCCGACATCGCGTTTGTTGCCCGGATGGATGTTGCCGTCGTTGCCGATGTCGATGGCCACGGCCATGCCGGTGGCGGGCAGGGCGAGCGCGGTGGCCTGCGCGGCGCGGAGCCCGACCCAGTCGTCAGAGGTGGAAAAGTTGGGAAGCTGGACGAAATAAAAAGGCGCGGAGGACGCGTCGAAGCGGGCGCGCCAGCCGTTGATGAAGGGGGTGAAGACGGCGGCGTAGCTGCCGGCACGGGCGGCGTTGTGCTCGCCTTGATACCAGATGAAGCCTTTCAGCGCCACCGGCGTGAGCGGGGCCACGAGCGCGTTGTAGAGGTTGGAGGCGGTGTCGCGTTTGCCCTTGCCCGGCCAGGGCTCCCGGGCGAAGGCGAGCGCGGGGTCGTCCAGGGTCTGCGGGTCGGCCCACGCCTCGATCACGGTGCCGCCGACGGAGGCGTTGATGATGCCGACGGGCACGCCCGTCCTTTCGCAGATTTCGCGGGCGAAATACCAGGCCGTGGCGGAAAAATTGCCGGTGGTGAGCGTGCTGGGGCTGCTCCAGGTCCAGACGCCGGTGACGTTGTCGTCGGGCTCGTTGCGCCCGAAGGTGTCCGCGCCGGAGCCGGTGGTGCCGACGGCCTCGAACTGGCGGACGAGGTGGGTGGCGGCCGCGATGTCGGCCTGGATCGCGGCGGCTCCGTCCGGGTATTCGCGGGCGACCATGTTCAAGTCCCAATTCATGTTGGACTGGCCGGAGGCGATCCACACGTCGCCGAGGAGGATGTTGCCGATGTGGATGACGTTGTCCGCGCCGGGGCCGGTGACGGTCATGTCGCGCGGCGTGGCGCTGGCGTCCATCGGGTCGAGCACGGCCACCCAGCGCCCGTCGGCGTCGGCGGTGGCGGTGCGGGTCTGCCCGGCGAAGGCGACGGTGACGGTGTCGCCGGCGGAGGCGTAACCCCAGACGGGAACGTCCTTGCCGCGCTGGAGCACCATGCCTTCCGAGAAGAGATTTGCGAGCCGCACGGGCACAGTGGCGGGGCGGGCGGCGGGAGTTTTGAGCCACTCCAGGTTGAAGCGGGCGAAGTGGAGCTCGCTCCAATAGCTGTTGGTGCCGGGGTCGCCGCGTTCGTAGATGAGGCCGATGTCGCCGTCCGCCAGCACGGCGATGTCGGCGTAGGAAGCGGGATGCGGATAGATGACTTTTGGGTCGCTCCAAGTGACGGCTCCGCCGGGCGCGACGGCGGTGCTGCGGCGCATGCTCATGCGGTAGCGTCCGTAGGGGTGGTCCTCCTCGCGATGGCTGCTGAACGGATTGGCGAAGAGCACGGTGCCGTTGTCGGGATCGGAGGCGTTGGCGGGATTCTCGTAGAGTTCGACGGCGGCGTGGCAGACGGTGGAGACGAGCTGGGTGTCCTTGTGGCCGGGCGCGTTGGCGGGCGCGCCCCACGTGGAGCCGCCGTCGGTCGAAACGGCGACGTAGCGGAAAGAGGCGTCGGCGGCGCGGTCGGCGGTGGTTTCGTTGCGGAGATTCAAGTAAACGGTGCCGTCGGGCAGCTCGACGAGCTGGGACTCGCTGCCGTTCTGGAGAATGCGGGTAGCGGCGGGGGCGAGCTGCCAAGTGGCGCCGCCGTCGTCGCTGTGGAAGACGTGCGCCCAAGTCTGGATGCCGCCGCCGATGCGCTCGCGGTGGCGGGCGGAGACGAGGATGCGGCCGGCGTGCGCGCCGTGCCTGAGCTGGATGGCGGCGTTGCCCGGGCCGATGCCGTAGCGCTGCGTCCAGTCACGCTCCCACTCGGCGGATTGAGAGCCGGGCGCGGCGGGCTGGTCGGCGGCGTTGTTGGAGGCGGCGCCGTCGAGGTAATCCCAGCCGGCTTTCGCGCCGTGGTCGTTGACCGTGACCTGGTCGTGGATGACGAAGGGCATGGGGAGGCCTTCGTATCCAGGATTTGGATTCACGCCGGCGTTCGCCCACGTCGCGCCGTGGTTGTCGCTGTAGACATAGGCGAACTTCTTTTTGTTTTTGAGGAAGAAGAGAAAAATGCGGCTGGAACTCGGGCCGGCATCGGTGACGACGGTGGTGATGTCGGTGCAGGTGCTGATGCCGTCGTCGAAGATGGTTTCGATTTCGCCCCAGGTCCGGCCGTTGTCGGTGCTGCGGCGCATGACGATGTCGGTGTCGCCCACGTCGCCGATGCCGCTGTTGCGCTTCTCCACGATGGCGAGGAGGTCGCCGTTTTTCGCGCGGGCGAGCGAGGGGATGCGGTAGTTGGGCCGGTCGTTTTCGCTGCCGGGAAAAAGCAGCATGCTCTCGAAGAGCGGCGCGGCGGAGAGAAGCCCGGGGAGTTGAAGGCCGAGGACGGAAAGCAGCAGGAACAGAGAAAGGGGGACGCGGCGCGGAAGCAGGGCGGAAGAGGGACGGGTTTTCATAAAACGGGATGGGTTGAAATCGGGCGTTTTGCGGACGGAGGGGAAACGGCCTATGGGTCGGCGAAGGACACCCTGAGCCTGTTGCCGTTCGCGATGGAAAAGGTCGCCGTCCGTCCGGCCGGGAGACCGGCGGCGCTGAATGCCGAGGCGTCGATCCCCGAGGCGGACGCAAAGCTCACCAGCAACACGTCCGCCGGCAGGGCGCCCCCGGCGAAGGCCGACCCGGTGAAGTCAACAATCACGCGGGAGGAGGCGGCGCCGATCAGTGTCCCGGTGGCCATGACTTGGAGGCTGGTTGAACTGTTGACATGGATGCGCGCGCCGGCGGTGACATCGAGATTGCCGCCGATGGTGAGGCGGGTCGCGCCGAGCGGCGTCGCGGCCGCATGGTCGCCGTTGCCGGGGATGATGGTGGCGGTGGTGCCGCCGGTGACGACGGTGCCGACGATTCTGCCGCCGGCGTTGACGTCGCTCCAGCCCGCGATGGACGCGCCCTCCTTCACGATGACGGCGCCGTTGCCGGAGGATGAGGCGGCGTTGTTGAAAAACACCGTGCCCGAGCTGACGGTGGTGCCTTGGGTGTAGGTGTTGTTGCCGGTGAGGATGAGCGCGCCGCCGCCGGTCTTGTCGATGCCGCCCTGCCGGTTGGCGTTGGTGGCGTGCGAGTCGCCGATGACTCCGCCCACCACCACGGTCGCGCCTTCGGGCGCGGCGAACCGGGTGGCGCGGCTGTCCGTGTCGGCGATGCCGGCGGAGGAAAGCGCCATGGCTCCGGTGAAGCTCACGGTGCCGGAGGCGAGCTGGGTGCCGATGGTGAGGCTGGAATTGGAGCCGCCCGCGATGAAGTTGAACGACGCGGCGAGCGTGCCGCCGGGGGTGTTGATGTAGATGGCGCGGTGCCCGTCGCCCGAGCAGCCGATGCTCGTGGCGCCGAGGCCGCCGGGCCGGGTGATGTCGAGGGCTCCTTCCTGGATGCGGAAATTGGTCAGGAGCGAGAGGTCGTTGTTGTCGCTGTTGATCGTCCAGGTGCCGCCGCCGGTCTTGAGCAGCGCGACGCTGGTGCCCGCGCCCCGCGTGCCTGCGGCCTTCACGGCGCCGTCGGAAACCAGCCGCGCGCCGCCGGCCACGTAAACATGCGTGAGGGCAAGGCCGACGCCCTCCTTCAGCATGCCGCTGAAGTCGAGCGTCGCGCCCGCGCCAAACCGCAGCGTGCCGCTGTCCACGTAAACGGCGCGGGCGTTGTTGACGCCGCCGGTGAACGCCACGTCGTGGTTGATCGTGTTGCCGCCGACGATGTTCACGATGGTGGCGTCTGCATCGATGGTGCTGTTGAGGAGCAGCGAAAGTTTTTTGTTCGCGGACGACCCGAGCGTGAAATCGCCGCCGTGAAAGCGCAGCGAGGCGGCGGTGAGGTCGGTGTCGAGATTCGGACTGAAGGCGGAGGGCTTGGCGGAATGCCGGTCAAAATTCAGGTGCTGCGGGGCTGCGTCCGGCGTGGCCGGAACATGCGAGTTCCAGTTTCGCGGGTTCGACCAGTCGGCGGACTCGCGTCCCGACCAGAAAAGCTCGGCCGCATCCGCCGGTGCGGCGACAAAAGCGAACACAAAAATGCCCGCGCCGGCAAGGGTACGGCAGGATTGTAAAAGGCGGCTGGAAATAATCATATCAAGCGGGCAACGACCGGGACGGGGGACGGAGGGGGAAGGTTTTGCCCACTTTTTGCAGGACGACCGTGGAAAACAACCACACGGGCATGGTTCTTTGCCCGCACCTTTGGCCAAGAGACGCGCAAATTTCCGGGGAGCGCCGGTTTGCGTGCGTTGACTGCGATGGCGGCGGGTTGGCAGCGTCGGCGGCGTCATGCAACTCCCTCGCCGTCACTTGGCTCGCCGCTCAGCCGCTCCCGCCCGAGGTGCGCGCCTCCTGGGAGGCCATCGCGAAAGCCCAGGACTGGTGAGTGCTTGGAGACCCTCTTTTGGGTAGGGCGAGGCGTCCCGCCGAGCCGTGGGCCTGCAACGGCTCGGCGGGACGCCTCGCCCTAGCTTGATAAGTCTGAAATTGGTTCGGAATTGGTCTTACACCACCTTCAGCTTCGGCAAATCCTGGCCGTCCACGAGGCCGACCGGGCGGCCGGCGCGGTCCACCACGATGAGGTCGTCGATCTTGTGGGCCTCGAACATGCGCACCGCTTCCACGCCGAGCGCATCCTCGCCGATGACCTTCGGCGCGCGGGTCATGAACGCGGACACCGGTTTTTCCAAAAATCCCGGCCCGGTGAGCGCGCTGCGGCGGAAATCGCCGTCGGTGAGGATGCCGGTGAGCTTGCCCGTCCCCGGATGCGTGAGCGCGATGCTTCCGGACTTCGCGGCGGTCATGGCCAGAATCGCGTTCTGGAGCGAACCGGTGTCGCGCATCACCGGCAGACGGTCGCCGGTGCGCATGATGTCGCGCACCTTCAGCAGCAGCAGGCGCCCGAGGTTGCCGGCCGGATGGTAGCGCGCAAAATCCTCGCGCGTGACGCCGCGGCTCTGGAGCAGCACCATCGCCAGCGCGTCCCCGAGCGCGAGCGCGGCGGTCGTGCTGGCGGTCGGCGCGAGCGCAAGCGGGCACGCCTCGCGCGGCACGCGGTAGAGCAGCAGGTGGTCGGCGTGGCGCGCGAGGTCGGAATCCGGCGCGCTCGTGAGCGCGGTGATTTTCACGCCGAAACGCTTGAGCACGGGCACGAGCCGGAGCACCTCCTCGGACTGGCCGCTGTTGCTCGCGAGGATGGCGTGGTCGCCCTCGGCGCAAAGCCCGAGGTCGCCGTGGAGCGCGTGGACGGCGTCGAGGAAACAGGAGGGGATGCCGGTGCTGTTGAAGGTGCCCGCGAGTTTTTGCGCGATGTGGGCGGATTTGCCGATGCCGGAAAAAATGAGCTTGGCGCCGGCGGCGGCGGACGCCTCGACCGCGCGGGCGGTGTCGGCGAAGGACTTGTCGAGGGTGCGGGCGGTCTCGGCGAGCGCGTCGATCTCGATCTGGATGCAGGCGCGCGCGCGGGCCAGGGCGGTTTTGGTGGCGAGGGACATTTGAAAATAAGGTCGTCAGTCGATGACAGGCTTGCGAAAGTAAGCGGAAGTTTTTTTCGTTCAAATCCTTTCCCGAACCGATGCGAAACCGTTTTTTCACCCTCGCCCTGCTGGCCCTTGCGGCGCTGCTCTTCGCGGCGGGATGCGAGCGCGGGGATTCGCCGCCGGCCACCGCCGAGGTGGACGAGCCCGCCTACCGCCGCGGCAAGGAGCTGCTGCGCCAGGGCCGCAACCAGGAGGCGCTGGCGGAGTTCAACAAGGTCCTGGAAAAACGCGGCCTCAACAACGCCGCCGAATCGCACCTCGAAATCGGCCTGCTCTACCAGCAGCACATCAACGACCCCATCGCCGCCATCTACCACTTCCGCAAATACCGCGAGTTGAAGCCCAACTCGCCCCAGTCCGACCTCGTGCGCCAGCGCCTCGAGGCGTCGATGCGCGAATACGCGCGCACGCTGCCGGGCCGGCCGCTCGACGCCAGCCCGCTCGCGCCCGCCGACTACGCCGACGCGCTCCAGCGGCTCCAGCGCGAAAACGAGCAACTTCAGGCCGCGCTCACCTCCACCCGGGCCGCCGCCGGCCTGGCCGCGCCGAACAACGGAGGCACGGTCGTGCAGGCCGCCCCGGCCGCCGCGAACGAGGTTTACCCGGTGGCGACGTTTGATCCCACGCCCAACCCAAACCCGAACGCAAGCGTCTCCACGCCCGCGCGTCCGTCCGGCGCGTCCTCCTCCCAGTCCCAGCAACAGCAGCAACAACCCGCGCAACCGCCGCCGCCCCAAGCGGCCGCGCGCACCCACACCGTGCGCGCCGGGGACAGCCTGTATAACATCGCCCGCCAGTATTACGGCACCGCCTCCAACGCGCGGGTCGAGGCGATCTTTAACGCCAACCGCGACGTGCTGCGCAGCAAGACCGACCTGCGCGTCGGCATGCAACTGCGCATTCCGTGACGGGGCCGCCGGAAAATCCCGCGCTCGCGGAGCGAATGAGGACGGCGCGGAGACCGCTGCTGCTTTGCAAAACCTGATTGCTTCGGGGCGCCGGTATTGACGCCGGATGCCGCGATAGCCGTGTATCGGAGCGGCGGCGCCCCCGTCGCCGGGCGAGGCGAAAGCCTCGCAAAAAGGATCGGGTGGCGCGGGCGACTCGCCCGTGTGGCTTGACGCACAAACCAAGGCGCACCGTCAGCGCATGGGCGAGTCGCCCATGCCACTCGATCCTATCGCGGATTTCGGGATAAAGGAGCCCACGCTTATACTCATACTGTATGATTTTTATTCATACTGTACGACAGTAGATGATTTTGCCGGCAGGGGAGGGGCGAAATGAAAGTCCGGCTGCTTTAGTTTTATTTTACATTCATAAAGTGCCGCCCGCGGCACGACAATAGTTGACCCTGCCATTCCCTGAATCCCGTCCGATAAACCCGGATGTTTTTTCAATTCCCTGCCCTTCTCCCATGAACAATACGAAATTCTTGTCATGCCTCCTGCTCGCCGCATCCGGAATTATTGCGGCCATCTCCGCCCAGACGGCTCCATTCCTGATGGAAAACCTCGGGCGCGGCGTCGTCGCCGTGCCCGCCTCGTCATCCAAGGCCTTCGTAAGCTGGCGCCTCCTCGGCACCGACCCCGAGGGCACCGCCTTCAACCTCTACCGCAGCACCGACGGCGGCGCGCCCGTGAAACTCAACGCCCAGCCGCTCACCGCCGCCACCAGCTTCGAGGACACGCCGGTGGACTTCGCCAAACAAAACACCTACACTGTCCGCCCGGTCACCTACGGCGTGGAAAGGACGGCGGACGGCTCGTTCGCCATGGCCGCGGGCATCAACACCAGCCAGCCTTACCTGCGCATCGCGCTCCAGCGCCCCGGAAGCATGACGATGCCCGACAACTCCACCTGCACCTACGAGATAAACGACTGCTCCGTGGGCGACCTCGACGGCGACGGCGAATACGAGATCATCGTCAAGTGGTATCCCTCCAACGCCAAGGACAACTCCCAGGCCGGCTACACCGGCAACACCTACCTCGACGCCTACAAGCTCGACGGCACCCGCCTCTGGCGCATTGATCTCGGCAGAAACATCCGCTCCGGCGCGCACTACACGCAGTATCTCGTTTATGACTTCGACGGCGACGGCAAAGCCGAGCTCGCCTGCAAGACCGCCGACGGCACCATCGACGGCGACGGCACCGTAATCGGCAACGCCGCCGCCGACTACCGCACCACCGACGGCTACGTCCTCAGCGGCCCTGAGTTCCTCACCGTCTTCGACGGACTCACCGGCGCGGCGCTCGCCACCACCCAATACCTGCCCCAGCGCGACCCCGACAACCACGCCGACAACCCCGACGCCACCCGCCAAAACGCGCTCTGGGGCGACAATTACGGCAATCGCATGAACCGCTACCTCGCCGCCGTCGCCTACCTCGACGGCAGGCGTCCCAGCATCATCATGTGCCGCGGCTATTACACGCGCACCTTCCTCGTCGCGTGGGATTGGCGCGACGGCCAGCTCACGCAACGCTGGCTCTTCGACAGCGCCGCCCCCGGCAACGGCGCCGACGGCAAGCCCAACAGCGCCTACGCCGGCCAGGGCAATCACAACCTCACCGTCGCCGACGTGGACGGCGACGGCTGCGACGAAATCATCTACGGCTCCATGACCGTCAACAACGACGGCACCGGCCTCTACTCCACCGGCCTCGGCCACGGCGACGCCATGCACGTCTCGAAAATGATTCCCAGCCGCCCCGGCCAGCAAGTCTGGGTCTGCCACGAGGAATCTCCCTACGGCCACTCCCTCCGTGACGTCCGCACCGGCGAAATCCTCCTCCGCCTCACTGCCACCGGCGACACCGGACGCGCCGGCGCGGGCCACATCGACGCGCGCTACCCCGGCTACCAAGTCTGGGGCGCCGCCGCCAATGTCATCGACGCCTCCACGCTCACGCAAATCAGCGCCAACCGCCCCGCCATGAACTTCATGATCTGGTGGGACGGCGACCTCCAGCGCGAGCTCCTCGACGGCACCACCATCACCAAATGGAACGGCAGCAGCGCCTCCTCCCTGTTCGCCCCCTCCGGCGTGCACTCCGGCAACGGCACCAAGGCCAACCCCGCCCTCAGCGGCGACATCCTCGGCGACTGGCGTGAGGAGTTGATCGTTGCCGAGAGCGGCGACACCGCCCTGCGCATCTACACCACCACCGCCGCGACAAACCATCGCTTCACCACGCTCATGCACGACCGCCAGTATCGCCTCGCCATCGCCTGGCAAAACGTCGCCTACAACCAGCCCCCGCACCCCAGCTACTACATCGGCGCGCAGATGGAGGCCCCGCCCCGCCCCGTCTTCGCCACCTCGCTTCCCCAGTTGCTCGGCCCGGCGGCGCCGGTCATCACCGGCATCACGCCCGACAGCGGCCTGTCCGCCTCCGACGCCATCACCAAGACACCGCAAATCACCCTCCACGGCACAGCACAGCCCGGCGCCACGGTTAAAATCTTCCGCCTCGACCTCCCCGGCGACGGTCAGCTCGGTGCCGCCGTGGCGGACGGCGTGACCGGCGCATGGACATTCGACTATACCGCCACCACGCTCCCCGAGGGCGAGTATCCCTTCGCCGCCACCGCGACCGACGGCCAGGGTCGCACCGGCCTGCAATCCGCTGTCTTCTCCGTCGTCATCTTCACCGCGCCCCCGCCTGCCCCCGTCGTCGAGCGTGTGTCCAGCGGCGCCTCCGGCCTCCTCATCACCGGCACCGCCATCCCGCTTGGCCGCGTCACGGTCAGCATGGACGGTGCCGTGCTTGGCGCCGCCCTCGTGGACGCGGCGGGAGTCTGGTCGTTCCCTTACGCAGCCACCGTCACGCCAGCCTCGCACAACTTCACGGCCACCGTGGAGGACATCGCCGGCAACCCCGGCGCCGGAGCTTCGGCCACCGAGACCGTTGACACTGCCATCACCACCCCGGCCATCACCGGCATCACGCCCGACACCGCGACCGCTGGCGACTTCATCACCAGCGCCGGCGTCATCACGCTGCAAGGCACCGCCGGCGCCAGCGCCTCCGTCACGATCTCGCTCGCCGGCACCGGCGACATCGGCACGGTCATGGCGGATGCCGCCGGCGCATGGAGCCTGCCATATCCCGCCGCCGGCACGCTGGCCGACGGCGAGTATGTGTTCGCCGCCGTGACTGCCAGCGGTCCGGCCAAAAGCCCCTCGTCCCTTCCCGTCGCGGTGAAAATCGACACCGCGCCTCCGACGGTGCTCGCCGTCACCCGCCACAACCCCCTCTCCGAAACCGTTCAGGCCGGCGCGCTCGTCTTTAAGGTCGCGTTTTCCGAACCCGTCTCCGGCCTGCAAGCCTCCAGCTTCTCGCCCGTGCCTTCCGCAGGCGACCTCGCCGTCACGTCATTCACCCACCAAGTGACGCCCGATGACGCGAGCATTGTCCTTGTCTCCACCAACGTGACCGGCGAGGGCAGGCTCGCCCTGAACATCAACAAGGCCGGGCTGACCGACATCGCTGGCAACGCCATGGCTGCGGACTTCACCGCCAGTGAAACCTACACCCGCTCGCTCCGGGGCGACGGCACCTGGACCAACCCCGCCGGTGGAAACTGGGGCGATTTCGACAACTGGGAAAACACCGTCATGGCCGAGGGCCCCTCCAAGACCGCCAAGTTCGACACGCTCGACATCACCGGCGAAACCGTCGTGACCCTCGATGCCGCGCGGACGATCACGAACCTCAATTTCGCCGACGCCGATGCCGGCACCGCCGGCAGCTGGCGCATCGCTCCGAAGTCCGGCGTGCCCGTCGCGCTCACGCTCGTCACCGGCTTGGCCGCACCCGTCGTCACGGTGGATGCCGACACCGTCATCGCCGCGCCTCTCGCCGGCACGGTCGGCTTCAACAAGTCCGGCACGGCCGCGCTCACCCTCTCCGGCAGCAGCCCGCTCTCCGGAGCCATCAGCGTGAATGCCGGCACCCTCGCCGTCACCACCGGCGGCTACTACGGCTCGCTCGGCACCCTCACCGTGCAAACCGAAAAGGCGTTCGTCCTTGATGGCGGCTATGCCAGACCCTCCTCGGTAAGCATCACTGGCGCGACGCCAAGATTCACGGTCAAGTCCGGCACCCTCAGCAGCGGCGCGTTCACGTCGGACAACAACGGCAACGGCCTCGCCGTCCGCTTTGAAGGCGGCCTCGTGTCGCTGTCATCCATCACCATACAGCGCAGCACTGACGGCAATATCACCAACTTCGACCGGGGCATCGTGATCACCGGCGGCACCACGACGGTGAGCGGCGCGGTAAGCTTGGGCACCGGGGCCTCCAACGCCCTGATGTCCGTCGAGGGCGGACAGCTCACCGTGAGCGGCGTGCTCACCATCGCCAATCTCAACACCAACTCCAACCGCGGCGGCGCCCTCCGCGTGACCGGCGGCAGATTCGTCTCCACCAACACCGCCTCCGGCATCGTGATGAACGCGAGGCCGGGCGCCTCCGCCGGCAACACCTCCTACCTCAACTTCCTCGGCGGCGTGAGCCAGGTCGAGAAAATCACCCTCGGCGCCTCGGCCAGCGTCACCTCGGGCACCACGTTCGTGAACATCGACGGCGGCACGCTCTTCCTCGGCTCCGGCGGCATCGTGAAAAACGGGGGCGCGGCCCTTGTCACGTCCGTCAATTTCACCAGCGGCGTGCTCGGCGCGAAAGCCACTTGGAGCTCCAGCGTGCCCATGACGCTGTCCGGCGACATCGAACTGCGCGCCGACGACGAGGCCGGCGCCGCCCGTAACATCACCCTCAACGGCGTCCTCTCCGGCGCCGGCGGCTTCACCAAGGCCGGCTCCGGCACGCTCGCGCTCGCCGCCGCGAACACCTTCACCGGCCCGGTCGCCGTCAGCGAGGGCGCGCTCAACGTGAACGGCTCCCTCGCCGCCGCCACCGCCGCCGTTACCGTCGCCAGTGGCGCGACCCTTTCCGGCAGCGGCACCATCAACCGCCCCGTCATCCTCCATGCTGGCGCCACCCTCGTCCTCGATACGTCCGCGCCCCCCGCCCTCGCCATCGGGCAAACGCTCGCCAAGACTGGCGCCGGCCGCATCAACGTAACCGTCGCGGGTGGCCTCCCCGCCACCGCCGGCACCTACACGCTGGCCACCATCGGCGCCACCACCCTCGCAGACGCCGACTTCGCACGCTTGTCCGACGTCGCCGCCGTGCAGGTGGTCTCAGCCAGGCTTGAGCTGGTTGTCCGCACTCCCGCCGACGCGCTCACCGCCGCCATCGCTGCAGCCCAGACGTTTCTCGCCGACATCTCCATCGGCAACGGCGATGGCCAGTATCCGCAAGCCGTCATCGACGCCCTCACCGCCGCCATAGTCACCGCGCAGCAAGGCGGGGACACCCCCGCCCTGCTCGCCTCCCTGCAAGCCGCCACCGACACCGCCGCCGATTCGCGAATCGCAGTGGACTTCACCGCGCTCGACGAGATGCTCGACGACGCAAACGCCCTCCTCGCCGCCGCCAGCGTCGGCCCCGGCGACGGGCAATACCCGCAAAGCGCCCTCGACACACTGGACACGGCCATCAGCACCGTAACCTCCGTCCGCACCAAACAGCACGTCACCCAGGCTGAACTGGACGTGGCGCTCACCGCGCTGCAAAACGCGATGGAAGCGTTCGAGGACGCCGTGATTTCCGTCGATTTCACCGCCCTGCTCGACGCCATCGGCGAAGCCGGCGCGCTGCATTCCGGCGCCCTTGCCGGCGAGGGTCATGGGCAGCATTCGCAGACCGACATTGACTCGCTCGCCACCGCCATTGCCGATGCGGAAGCGGTCGTCGTCACGCTTGCCGTCACCATAGCCCGCTGTGATGACGGCGTTCACGGCGGCTGTCTGCGGACGCGACGCTGCCGCGCGCTGCTGCCAGTCGGGCAGGGCGGGCATCCGCAGGCCGCCATCGACGTGTTCGCCGACGCTCGCGACACCGCGCAAGCCGTTTCCGGCCAGGCCGGGATCACGCCAGTCGGGGTCAACACCGCCCTTGGCGCGCTGCAAAACGCCGGGGCCGCGTTCGCGGCGGCGCGCGTGACCGTGGACTTCTCCGCGCTGCAAACCGCCATCGCCGGCGCCGCCTCGCTCCACGCCCGCGCCTCCGCCGGTTCCGGCCACGGCCAGCACGCGCAGGCCGACATTGACGCGCTCGCCGACGCCATCGACGCCGCGCTCAACGCCGCCGCCGCGCCCGCCCCCACGCAAGCCGCCATCACCGCCGCGCTCGACACGCTGCAAACCGCCGTGGAGGCCTTCGAGACGGCGGCATTGGTCGTGGACTTCTCGGCGTTGAACGCCGGGATCGCCGACGCCGACGCGCTCTTGGCCGACGCCGTTGTCGGCACTGCCGAGGGCCAGTATCCGCAGGCCGCCGTGGACGCGCTTGACGCGGTCATCGGCACCGTCAAGGCCGTGGCGGGCAAAACCGGCGTCACGCAGACCGAGACGGCTACCGCCCTGCGCATGTTGCAAAACGCCGTGGACGCCTTTGAATCCGCGAAAATCACCGCGGCCGATGTCTCCCCGCCGCGCATCACGCGCCACCCCGTCGCGCAATCCATCCAGCCCGGCGGCACCGCGAGCTTCAGCGTCAACGCGACCGGCAACGGCCTGCGCTACCAATGGCAGAAGGACGGCGTGGACATCGCCGGCGCCACCTCCGACGCGCTCTTCGTCGTCTATGCGAAATCGTCCGATGCCGGTGTTTACCGCGTCATCGTGAGCAACGACCACGGCGCGGCCACCAGCTACGAGGCCCGCCTCTCCCTTGAGGAAAAACCAAGCGGCGGCGGTGGCGGCGCCCCCACTTGGTGGCTCCTCGCCCTCTCCGCCGCGCTCCTCGCCCTGCGCGGCCTGGCCGGACGCCGCCATTTATAGAGCCGCCTGATACCATTTCCCCCAAAAATCACCCTTTTTGCTGGAGGGCCGAGCTCCTGCGAGGCCGTCGCGGTTATACGTGACGTTTTTCCGCGACGGCCTCGCAGGAGCTCGGCCCTCCAAAAGAGTGAATTCGTTCGGAATTGGCATGATTCGCGGCACGCCGCGCAATCATGATATATGACAAAGCCGGGGCCGCATGACCCCGGCTTTGTCATACCGGCGCATCACATGCCGCCGGTTTTCGAAATCACCGTCGCCGTGTTCGCACACGGACTGTCCGGTATATATACCGGTTGTTTGTCGGTGTGAGTCGAATTGTAGTGGAAACCTCCCCGGCACCCGTCGCCCTTTATCTCTATTTTCCAGCCACACCATTCCCCTGCCGCCCTGTTTTTCGCCCCGCGTTCTGAACAGGAGGCATGCCCGAATAATAAAAGTTTTTATATGAACCCGCATGTCTTCCACAAACTGACGCGTGCGCTCGCCGCCGCGCTTGTATCAAGCACACTCAGCCTCGCCTGCCTCGGCGCCGTGCCGGCGTTTCCCGGCGCGGAAGGTTTCGGCGCCGCCGCGACGGGCGGGCGTGGAGGCGAGATCTATATCGTCACCAACCTGAACGACTCCGGCGCGGGCTCCTTCCGCGACGCCGTCACCACCGGGTCAACTCCCCGCACCGTCGTCTTTGCCGTGGGCGGCGTCATCAATATCAACAGCACCGTCACCGTACGGGGGAACATCACCATCGCCGGCCAGACCGCGCCGGGCGACGGCATCACCGTTTACGGCAACACGGTCGCCTTCAAGAATAACGTCATCTGCCGCTACCTGCGCATCCACGGCTCCATCGACATGCCCAGCAGCAACTACGCCCTCTCCGCCGGCGGCGCGGCCAATGTCATCTTCGATCACGTCTCCGTGACCTGGGGCCGTTGGGACAATATAAAACTCGATAGCAACTCCACCGACATCACCTTCCAATACTGCCTCGTCGGCGAGGCCATCCTCCCGCAATATCTCGGCGCGCTTTTCGAGGGGGCGAAAAAAATCACCGTCCACCACACCTTTTGGGCCAACAACCACAGCCGCAACCCCAAGGCCAAGGCCGACATCGAATACATCAACAACGTCGTCTATAACTGGGGCGGCTCTGGCTTCGTGGGCGGGCATTCCTCGGGCCATTTCTATCAGGACCTTATCAACAATTATTTTATCGGCGGCCCGAGCTCATCGAGCAGCTTCATCTCCGGGTTTGGCTCCACCGACCACGTTTATCACAGCGGCAATTACGCGGACACCGACAAAAACGGCTCGCTCAACGGGCGTCTTGTCACGGACACCGATTTCACCAGGGCCGGCGCCGCGCTCGCGACCTCGCGCAGCAACCTCTCCCCCGTGGCCGTCACCACGGACGATGCCGCGACCGCCCTCCAAAAAGTCATGGCCAAGGCCGGCGCCTCCGACCGTCGCGACCCCGTGGACGCCCGCATGATCGCCCAGCTCTCCTCCTACGGCATGCTCGGCGCCCTCGTCGCGCGCGAGGGCGATGTCGGCGGCCAGCCCGCCATGACCGGCGGCATCCCGCCCGCCGATACCAACGCCACCGGCATCCCCGACTGGTGGGCCGGCGCGATGGGCCGCCCCTCCCCGGCGGACACCGCCTACGCGAACACCGTGCGCGCCGACGGCTACACCAACCTCGAATTCTACCTCAACTCCATTGTCACCTCCGGCGTGCCCGAGGCCGTCATCACCGGCATCACGCCGGCCTCGGGAGTGTCCGCCTCCGACCCGCTCACCGGCGGCAGCATCACCAACAGCGCCGCCCTCTCCATCCATGGCACCGCCCCGGCGGGCGCGACCGTGGAGGTGTCCCGGGTCGATACCGGCGATCTCGTCGGCACGACGACCGCGGACGCCGGCGGCAACTGGAGCCTGGCGCCCAGCGGCGTGACGGAGCGCCAATACGCCTTCACAGCCCGCGTGCGGCGCGCCGACGACACCCTCTCGCTCCCCTCCGCCGCCCACGCCGTGCACGTGAAAAACACCGCCGATGCCGCGCCCGTGATCGACCGCTTCGTCGTCTCCGCCACCGAAAAAACCTTTAGCGGCACCGCCGCGCCCTATGCCACCATCACCGTGTCGGAGGCGGTCCTCGGCATCGTCGCCACCGGCACCGCCGATGGCTACGGCAACTGGGATGCGGTCTGCGATGCGGGCGTCACCTTTGCTGACGCAGCATACACCTTCACCGCCACCGCGACCGACTTGGTGGACAACACCAGCGCCGCCTCGACTCCGCTCAGCGTTGACATGGGCATCCCGCCGCCGGTCTTTACCCTGGTCACACCTGACACCGGCTCATCTGACTCGGACCAGATCACCAATTCGGGGACGCTGTCGTTTTCCGGGACCGCGCGTGCCGGCGACATCGTCCAGGTTTATCGCCTCCTCGCCGCCAGCGGCACCGACCTTCCTCGCCACCGCCGACACCGGCGGCACGCCCAGCGCCATGTCCGCGCCCTTCGTCGTGACGATTGACAAGACCCGGCCCACCGTCGCGGGCATCCGCCGCCTCTCTCCCGCCGACAGGACGGGCACCGCCGAGCAGAATCTCGTTTACCGCGTCACCTTCTCCGAGCCTGTAAACGGCGTGCAGACAGACAACTTCACGCTCACGAAAGGCGACTCCACCGTGACCGGCGACATCTCAAACCTCTCGCAGGTTGACGCCAGCACCTACGATGTTTCCGTGACCGGCGCGGGCGGCGACAACACCCTCCGCCTCGATCTCAAAACCAACCAGACCGGCATCACCGACCTCGCGGGCAACTCCGGCACCGCCGCCTACACGGGAGGCCAGACCTTCACCATGCGCCACCCCGGCAGCGGCTGGTGGGAGGGAGGCGAGGACGGCGCGGGTGCATGGAACGCCGCCAGCCTGTGGTATCAAGGCGCCGTTGCCGGCGGCCTTGGCGCGACGGCGGATTTCAGCGGCATCGACATCGAGGAGACCGCCACCGTCACCCTCGACTCCCCGCTCACCCTTGGCCGGCTCATCTTTGCCGACGCCGATGAAGATTCCCCCGGCGCATGGCGCGTGGCCGGCACTTCGACCAACGCCTCCATTACCCTCGCCAACCTCGGCGGAGCCACGCCCGAGGTCAAAGTCACCTACGAGAACATGGGCGATGGCGGCACCCAGGACTACCACAAGGCCGCCAATGGCCGGAATTACCCGGTGATCATCGACACGCCATTCAGCTCAAGCTCCGGCCTGCTCAAAACCGGATGGGGCACGCTTCAACTCAACAACATCGGCGTCTTCTCCGGCTCGATCGGTGTCCAGCAAGGCTATCTCAGGCTCGGCCCCGGCGCGGCGCTCAACATGACCCAGCCGCTCAACCTTCCCGCCGCCGGCTCCGGCCTCATCGTTGCGGGCGGCACGTTCTCGACAACCGCCGGCGTGAACATGGTGTTCACCTCGGAAAACATGATTCTCGTGAGCGACGGCAGGGCCGACTTCAAGGCCATCACCTCCGGCAACAACCGCAACGGCCGCATCCAAGTCACCGGCGGCATCATGACAGCCGATGAAATCATGCTCCAGCGCAGCGCCGACGGTTCCGGCGGCTATGGCAACGGCCTCATTGTCAAAGGCGGCACCGCGACCATCGGCACCCTTGGCGTTGCCACCAACAACTCTTGGGGCGCGGTCTCCGTCGAAGGCGGCAAGCTCATCGTCACCGGCCCGCTTTGGAACGGCTGGCAGGCCAGCAGCGGGCGCGGCGGCCAAATCCGCGTCACCAGCGGCGAACTTGTCTCGACCGACACCGTCAACGGCATCGTCATGTCCCGCAAAAACGGCTCCAACGCCAACAATATTGCCGAGCTTCACATCACCGGCGGCACCGTCACCGCCGCCCGCATCGCCCTCGGTTACGACTCCACGGTCACCGCCGGCTCCGCCACCATCAACCTCAACGCCGCCAGCGCCGCCCTTTACCTCGGCGAACAAGGCCTCGTGAAAAACGGCGCCTTCACCACCAACATCAACCTCACCCGCGGCACCCTCGGCGCGGACTCCACTTGGTCCACCACCGTCCCGATGGTCGTCACCAGCGGCAGCGGCAACATCACCATCAAGGCCGCCAGCGCCGCCGGCGTCCCGCACGACATCACTCTCGCCGGCGTGCTCAGCGGCTCCGGCACCATGACGAAGACCGGCGGCGGCACCCTCACCCTCTCCGCCGCCAACACCCACACCGGCGCCATCGCGGTCAACGACGGCACGCTCGCGGTCAACGGCAGCCTCGCCGCCGATACCAACCCGCTCACGGTCAACGCCGGCGCGTTCCTCGGCGGTTCAGGCACCATCAACCGCCCCGTCGTGCTCAATGGCGGCGGTTTGGTCGTCGGCGCCGCGCCGCTGACCGTTGCCGCCCTGAACAAACAGGGAGCCGGGCCGGTTGCCCTGCGCATCGGCGATGGCCTGTCCCTCGCCCCCGGCTCGCGCGTCACCGTCGCCACCTTCGGCTC
Organism: Termitidicoccus mucosus; assembly: GCF_038725785.1. Taxonomy (GTDB): domain Bacteria; phylum Verrucomicrobiota; class Verrucomicrobiia; order Opitutales; family Opitutaceae; genus Termitidicoccus; species Termitidicoccus mucosus. The sequence goes on along the minus strand of NZ_CP109796.1, from coordinate 4,163,601 downwards.
GACCGATCTCACCGGCGCCGACCTCGTCCCCATGCCCGGCGACGGCGTGCTCCTCTCGCCCGAGCTCTCCTCCGACCGTCTGGAACTGGCCGTCATTGCCCTGCCTGCTCCCAACGGCTCCGCCAGCGGCATCACCGGCGGCGGCGACACTCCGGCCGTGCTGGTGTCCACCGCGGCTGATTTCAAGGCGCTGGTCGAGTCCCCCGAGCCCGCCGTCGTGATTGTTTCCGGTCTGCTCGACCTCTCCTCTGTCGGCGGTCCGGTGACCGTTGCCTCCAACAAAACCCTTCTCGGGCAAAACTCGGACTCCACGATTTCCGGCCTGCTCACCCTCCCCGCCGGCACCGGCAACGTCATCCTCCGCGGCCTCAACTTCACCAATGCCGCCGGCAACGGCCTCGCCCTCTCCGGCGCGACCGGCGTGCTGGTCACGCATTGCACCTTCTTCGACTGCGACGGCGCCCTCGTCTCCATCGGCAACGGTTCGGACAACATCACCGTTTCCTGGAGCGAGTTCTATTACACCGGCGGCTTCGCCGGGCAGCGCACCGCCATGCGCATCGGCGCGCCGGGCGACGAAAGCAAACTCAACCGCGTCACCCTGCACCACAACCACTGGTCCGAGGGCTGCGTCGCGGGCATGCCGGTATCCAGCTTCGGATACGTCCACATGTTCGCCAACTACCTCCTCTCCGAAAACAACACCTCCGCCACCGTCGCCGGCGACCAGTCCCAACTCCTCTCCGCGCACAACCTCTATCAGGACATGCTCGACCCTCTCGCCAAGCTGCCGGCCGGCTCGATCCGCATGATCGGCAACACCTATGTCAACACCACCGGCACCACCGACCCCGGCGAGGACATTGTGTTTGTCCCCTCATACTCCCATGTCCTCGATACCGCGGAAACCGTCGGCACGCTCGTCCCCGTCCACGCCGGCAACACCGCCGGCGCGGCCTCGCTCACACCGCCGCAGGTGTCCGGCTCCGCCTCCGTCATCGGCCCCGACAACGCCGTGCCCAATGGCGGCAGCTTCATGCTCGTGGCCCATGCCCAGGGACTCTCCCCGGTCTCGTATCAATGGCACCTCGACAACTTCCCCATCCCGGATGCCACCGCCATCAACTACTCCGTCGCCGACGCCAAGTCCGCCCTCCACGCCGGGCCCTATTCCGTCGCTTTGACGCTTACCTCCGGCGAGACCGTGGTCAGCGGCGCCTACACGGTGACCGTCGGCGAACTCGCCCCGCCTAGAATTACCCGCCATCCCGTCGCGCAAGCCATCCGCCCCGGCGACACCGCGAGCTTCACCGTCAAGGCCTCCGGCGACGAACTGCGCTATCAATGGCAGAAAGACGGCGCGGACATCGCAGGCGCCAACACGGACGCGCTTTTCATCGTCTATGCCAAACCCGGCGACGCCGGCTCCTACCGTGTCGTCGTCACCAATGACGCCGGTTCGGTCACCAGCTACGAGGCCGTCCTCTCCTTCCATGAAAAGGAAAACGGCGGCGGCGGCGCTACGTCCGGGTGGTTTCTCGCCCTCGCCGCGGCGGCCCTTGTCCTGCGCATGTTGTCCACCCGCCGGCGCGAATGACACAACACGCTTCTTGTCGGGTTCAGTGCAGCCAGCAGAATGGATTTGCCTGATTGTAATGACACAAAAGGAACGAAGCCCGCTCCGCTGACGGGCTGTAGTGTAGTAAGGGCTTCGCAAGCGAAGCCCTTACGGTCTGGTGCGTTTTACGCCAGTTCTCCGCGCCCTTCTGTATCATCCAATTCCCAATGTAGGGTAGGGCGAGGCGTCCCCGCCGAGCCGTTGCTGGCCTCCGGCTCGGCGGGGACGCCTCGCCCTACCCAAAGTGTGAAGATGGTTCGAAAATGGTATCATGAGTGCTCCTGAATTTTGTCAGGCACCCCGCAGTCCCGGCTTCACGGCGCGCCGCGAAGAGCCGGCAAGATGCCGGCTCCTCCGAAAACCACACCGGCATTATTCGCCGAGTTTCTTCCCCGGCACGAGATGGTTCTGCACGTAGTCGTGCACCGCTTCGGCGAGCGGCGTGACCTGCGCGGCATATCCGCTTTCGCGCAGTTTGGATATGTCGGCTTTCGTGTAGTATTGATACTTGCCCCGCAGCGCTTCCGGCATGTCCACAAACTCGATTTCCGGCTCGCGCCCGAGCGCGGCGAATATTGCCCGGGCCAGCGCGAGCCACGTGTTCGCCTCCCCCGAGCCGAGATTGTAGAGCCCCCCGGCCGCGGTGGCGGTCTCGGCAAAGTGTAGTGTCATCTCCACCGCGTCCTTCACATAGAGAAAATCACGCATCTGCTCGCCATCCCTGTAATCGGGATGATGGCTTTTGAAGAGGCGCACCCTGCCGGTCTCGAGAATCTGCTGGTAGGCCTTGCTCACCAGGCTGCGCATGTCGCCCTTGTGGTCTTCGTTCGGTCCGAAAACATTGAAGTATTTCACGCCCACGATGCGGTCGAGCAGGCCGAGGCGCTGCGCATGAAGGTCAAAGAGGTGCTTCGAATATCCATACATGTTGAGCGGCCTGAGCGCGTGCAGATCCGGCGCGCGGTCGTCCATTCCCCGCGCGCCGTCGCCATAGGTGGCCGCCGAGGAGGCATAAACAAAACGCGCCTGCTGCGCGAGCGTCCAGAAGGCGAGCTCCTTGGTGAAACCATAATTGTTGTCCGCCAGGTAGGCGGCGTTTTTTTCGGTCGTGGCCGAGCACGCGCCGAGATGGAAGATGGCGGTGAATTTGCCAAAGGCGCCGGCCTGCTCGCGTATTTTGTTCCTGAATACATCCGCCTCCACGTAGTCGGCGAAGCGCAGCGGCACCAGGTTGCGCCATTTCTCGTCCTGCCCGAGGCAATCGGTGACTATAATGTCGTCGATGCCGCGCCGGTTGAGCGCCCACACGAGCGCGCTGCCGATAAATCCGGCCCCGCCGGTGACAAGGATGCGTCCGTTGAGATTATTCATGATGGATGCCCCGCATGATAAAGACGGCCGGCGCGGCTTGGCACGGCGAAAATGCAGGCGGCCCGCGCCAGGAAATGTGGCGGGAATTGGCGCCGGAACTCCTGAAATCGTTGCATCGCCCATGACAGACCGCGCCCGCTCGAACCCCATGCCCGTTTTCTTGCCCGCCTGGCGGCTCGTGGCACAAATCAAAACACCATTGGAACCCGGCAAAAACCCGGAGGTCCGATATGGGTCGTCGGAGCACGAAGATTAAATAGAGGCATGTCCGACAAAGCCCGCTGAAGCCGAAGGCCGGTCCGCCCGCTGTCTGTTTATCAGTGGCGGGGCTTTATTACGCGCAAAACCTTCCTTTGGATGAATCTGATTGTATCATAATCAACTGTTACATATGCAGTTGCGAATTTAGACAATTCGTTTGAAATCATCTCTCCATTCATCAAATCCGACTGATTCTCATTCAACCCTTCATAAATTCCGCCAGGTGTTCCGGCGCGCATTCTATTCCATTATATATTAACTATCAGTGTCTTACAAATAAATCATAACTATAAAAATGTTAAAAACTTACGATATGGCAAAGGATTTAGTCATGGAGTAATGACCATAAAAATCGATATTTATTAGAATATAGTGCTTGCATATTGGTGAATGTAATATCTTTTAGGTTCTGTATGGCTATTGACGTAATCAAACAATTGGAAGCAGCCAAAGCCAAGGTGGCCGAGCTCGAAAACTCGCTTGAGAAAGAAATCAAGCAGAAGCTTTCGCGCCTCCACACGGAATTTGGCTTCTCGGATCTCGAGTCCTTCATCAAGGCTCTCAAGTATGCCGCCGGCGCTCCCCGCCCCGGCCGCAAACCCGGCCGTCCTGCCAAGGCAGCGAAGGCCGCCAAGGTGGAGAAGGCTCCCGCCGTCGCCCCCAAGGCTGAAAAAGCCCCCAAGGCCGCCGGCAAAAAGCGCGGCAAGCGCGCGCGCATCACGCCCGAGCTCAAGGCCCAGGTGAAAACCTTGGTCGAGGCGGGCAAAACCGGCGCCGTGATTGCCAAGGAGCTGGGCATCTCGCTTCCGAGCGTCCAGAACATCAAGAAGGAATTCGGTCTGGTCAAAAAGCGCGGTTGAGCAATCGGTCGCGATTGAAACTATTCCATCAAGGCTCCCGGAATTCCGGGAGCTTTTTTTTTCGCACTTGCGACGCCGGGATGATGAGAGGATTGGTTGCCGCTGCACGTTTTTCCAATGAGCAAATATATCCAGGCAAACACCAACGGCAGGCTGCACCCGGCGTCCGAGCCGTCCATCTCCCCCCTGAACCGCGGTTTTTTATACGGTGATGCAATTTATGAGGTATGGCGCACGTATCATGGCGTCATATTCGGCTGGGAGGAGCATTGGGCGCGGCTGGAGCGCTCCGCCGCCGCGCTGCACATGCCGCTGCCTTTTTCGCGGGCGCAAATACTCGGCGAGATCAAGCGGGCGGTGACGGAGTTTCGCCGGCACATCCCGGGAACGGGCGATGTTTATATACGCCTGCAAGTCACGCGCGGCGGCGGCGCCATCGGCCTCGACACCGCGCTCGCGGCGAATCCCGACTTCATAATACTCATCCAGGAAAACACGCTCTACTCCGGGGAGAAATTCCGCGCCGGGCTGAGCCTGTCACTGGCCCGCGACTACCGGCGCAACGCCCGCGAGGCGCTCAACCCCGCGTGGAAAACCGGCAATTATCTCAATAATATACTCTGCCTGCGCGAGGCGCGCCTGCGCGGCGCCGACGAGGTCGTCATCCTGAATCTCGCCGGCGAGATCACCGAGGCCGCCGTGTGCAACATCGCATTCGTGCGCGACGGCGCGGTCCTCACGCCGCCGGTCGGGGCCGGCATCCTTGCCGGGATCACGCGCGGCATCCTTCTCGAAAAAGTCGCGCCCGCGCTCGGCATCCCGGCGCGCGAGGAGCGGATCATGCCGGAGGACATCGCGCGCATGGACGAATGCTTCTTGTTATCCAGCACGAAGGATCTCACGCCTGTCTCGTCCATCGACGATCATCGCTACAAGCTCGATGATGCGCGCTCCGTCACGCTGAAACTAAAGCAGGGCTTCGCCGACTACGCGCGGGCTCACGCCGCCGCGCATCCGGAACTGGGCGTGTATTGATTCCCGCTTCGATCCCATTCCTCTTTATTCTTTCTCCTTCTTCATTCTTCGGATTGGAAAACGGAGAACGCGCGAAGAGGAAAACGGACGCACGGACGGGTGGCCGGGCCTGCCTGCCCCCTCTCCGGCCTGCTCCCGCATCCCGTGTGCGCGCGGCTTTTCAGTCTTTCCCTTCCGCGCCTCCGCCCTCAGGGTCATTCCCCAAAACATGGCCTTTCCCACCACTCCCGCGATTCTCCAGCAGCGCGACCTGAGCGTCGCCGAACTCGCCGCCCGGCCCGCCGAGGCGCTCCTGCGTATCTACACCTGGATGCAATATTCCCGCCTCACCGACAACCGCATCCTCGATCTCTTCCGCCAAGGCCTCATCAAGGGAACCGTCACCGGCGGCCAGGGCCATGAAGGGCTCATCGTTCCCCTCGCCCTCCTCGCCGACAAAAACATCGACGTCATATCCTTCACCCACCGCCACCTCGGCGGCCATCTCATTTGGAGCGGACAACTCTGCGACCATCTCAACCAATACTTCGCCAACTCCGCCAGCCCCACCCGCGCCCGCGAGGGCAACGTCCACTACGGCGACCCGGCCAACCGCGCGCTCCCCATGATCAGCCACCTCGGCGCCATGCTCTCCCATGTCGCCGGGCGCACCGACTCCCAGCGCCGCTCCGGCATCCCCGCCATCGGGCTCGGTCTCTTCGGCGAGGGCGCGTCCTCGACCGGCGACGTCCACGAAACCCTCAACCTGGCCGCCCTCCTCGATCTCCCCGTCCTTTTCATCATCGAAAACAATCGCTACGCCTACTCCACTCCCGCCGCCGAGCAATACCCCGCCAACATCCGCCTCAGCCAGCGCGCCGCCGCCTACGGCATCGAAAGCCTCAACATCGACACCCTCGGCGACCCCGCCGAAACCACCCGCCAGCTCGCCGCCGCCATCGCCAAGGTGCGCGCCACCTCGCGCCCCATGCTCATCGAGGCCGAGACCGTGCGGCTCCGTGGACACGCCGCCTACGACACCTGCGATTACATCACCCCCGGGGAAAACGCCGCCATCCAGGCCGCCGATCCGTTGCCGAAATTCCGCGCCCGGCTCGCCGCCGAAGGCCACACGGCGCGGCTCGCCGCCATCGACGCCGAACTGGCCGCCTACCTCGAAGCCTGCATCCAGCATTGCCTCAACGTCCCCCGTCCCGCCGCGCCCGCTCCCGGCAAGCTGGAGGCCGACCTCTACGCCCCGCCAGCGGCGCCGTTTCCCTGGCGCCCTGACATCGCCGCTGCTGATGGCGGCGGCACCGGCGCGGCAGCGCCCAATCCGCATTCCACCATCCGCAATCCGCATTCACTGACGATGGCCCAGGCCATCAACGCAGCCCTCCGCAAAATCCTCGCCGAGCGCCCCGAGTCGCTCCTCCTCGGCCAGGACATCGCCGCCTACGGCGGCGCGTTCAAGGTCACCGAGCACCTCTACCGCGACTTCGGACGCGCCCGCGTCATGAACGTCCCCCTCGCCGAGTCCGCCTGCACCGGCTACGCCATCGGCCTCGCCCTCGGCGCGCACCGGCCGGTCGAGGAGTTTCAATTCGCCGACTTCTCCACCGAAGCCGCCACCCAGATCGCCCTCAACGCCGCCACCTACCGCTTCCGCTCCGGCGCCGCGGTTCCCCTCGTCCTTCGCCTGCCCTGCGGCGGCGGCCTCACCTTCGGCTCCTTCCACTCGCAGGAACTCGAATCGCTCTTCCTCTCCATGCCCGGCCTCAAGGCCCTTTACCCGAGCACCCCGCAGGACGCGTTCAACGCCATCCTCGCGGCCTACGAGGACGACAACCCCGTCCTCGTCTTCGAGCACAAAGCCCTCTACCGCCGCGGCAAACACCCGGTCGCGTGGGACCCGGGCTACCGCGACATCTGGCAGCCCGCGCGCCTCCGCGCCGGCGACTACGCCACCCTCGTCACCTACGGCGAGATGACCCTCCACGCCGCCGAGGCCTGCGCGTATCTGGAAACCGAATACGAGCGCGCCATCGACCTCTTCGACCTCCGCTGCCTCGCCCCGCTCAAGCTCGACGCCATCCACGCCTCCCTGGCGCGCACGCACCGGCTGATTGTCCTGCACGAAGGCCGCCGCACCCACGGCTTCGGCGCCGAGCTTGTCAGCCGCCTCGCCGAGCAAAACTTCTTCGACTTCGAAGCCCCCCCGCTTCGCATCGCCTCGCTCGACATCCCGGTCCCCTTCGCCCCCGAGCTCGAACAGGCCTTCCGCCCGACGACGGAAAAAATCATCGCGCAAATCGTGGAGTGGATGGGCTGAGCGCGATCTTCCTGTTTGCTCCGAGCCCGGGTGCCTGACACTGAATGGATGGAATTCCTCACGATACTGTTGCGCCATACTCCCTATCGCCGCTTGCTCTCAATCGTGGCTCCCAAAACACCAATTCCACCCGCCGCCTGGTCACGCATCGCCCTCTTTGCGATGGATGTCGATGGCATCCTCACCGACGGCACCATCCATGTCTCCGCCGACGGCACCGAGACCAAGACCTTCAGCGTGCTCGACGGCCTCGGGCTCGTCCGCCTCGCCGCCGCCGGCGTGGTCACCGCCTGGATCTCCGGCCGCCACTCCGGCGCGACCACCGTGCGCGGCGCCGAACTCAAAATCCCGCACCTTGTCCAAGGCAAAAACGACAAACTCTCCGTCCTTTGCGAACTCGCCGCGCAGCACCGGCTCGACGCCTCGCAAATCGCCTACATGGGCGACGACGACATCGACGCCCCCGCCATCGCGTGGGCCGGCATCGGCGTCAGCGTCCCCACCGCGATGCCCTCTGCGCTCGCCGCCGCCGGCTATGTCACCGCCCGGCCCGCCGGTCTCGGCGCCGTCCGCGAAATATGTGATCTCATCCTCGCTTCGCGTCACGACACGGGGAATGGAAAATGAACAATGGAAAATGAATAATCTCCCGGACAACCCGCCCACCGCCGCCGTAGGGCCTGACCTCGCGTCAGGCCGCGATTGCCCCCGCGCCGCTGCCCGCCGCATCGCGCCCATCGCCTTTTCATTATTCATTATTCATTGTTCATTTTTCATTCCCTCCTCCCCTGCCGCGGACCCCGCCGCCAAACCCTCCATCTCCACCAGCGCTCCGGTGAAAAACTTCCGCCTCCCCGCCTTCAATGAGCAGGGCTACCGCACCAGCCTCCTCACCGGCAGCGAAGGCCGCTACATCGGCCCCGAGCAAATCGATGTCACCAACCTCGATCTCGCGATTTATCCCGGCGACGGCACCATGCGCGTCGAAACCCGGCTCACCGCGCCCACTGCCAGCTTCTTCCTAAAAAACACCGCCGCCCCGCGCGCCAGCGGCAAGGAAAGCGTGCGCCTCGTGCACGAAAACGAAATCGACGCCTCCGGCGAGGATTGGGCTTACGACCACGGCCAGAAAAAGCTTTGGATAAACAAAAACGTCCGCCTAGTCTTCCCGGCCCCATTGCAGGACATCTTGAAATGAATCCGTCCCTCTCTCCATCCGCGCGGCACCGTTCCTTCGTAGCGCAGGCATCCTGCCTGCCGTCAAAACAGAAGGCGCGAAGCGCCGCTGGCTTTATTCTTTTTCCAAGAGAATGCCGCGCTTCGCCCGATAAGACAACGACGGCAGGCAGGGATGCCTGCGCTACGATTCCACGCCTGGCCGCCGCCATCATCGCTCTCCTCCTTGCGCCTTTTCTTTCGCCCGCGCTCCCCGCGCAAACCCCGCCGCCCGCCGCCCCGCCTGCCGCGTCCGGGGAGGAAACCGTCATCACCAGCGACACCCTCGAGATGTGGACGACCTCCGAAGGCATCACCCACGCCATCCTCACCGGCAGCGTGAAGGCCGCCGCCACGAACATGCGCCTCACCTGCGACCGCCTCGAACTCACCGCCACCAACATCGGGGACAAGACCGCCACCATCGGCAACTTCGAGAAACTCCAGCGCCTCCTCGCCATCGGCAGCGTCAACATCGTCCAGGGCGAACGCGAGGCCACCTGCGGCCGCGCCGAACTGCTCCCGCGCGAGGACAAGGTCATCCTCACCGAAAATCCCGTCGTCATCGACCACGCCAACGGCTCCCGCGCCACCGGCGACCCCGTCATCCTCCGCCGGGGCGAACGCCGCGTCGAAGGCAAAAACGTCCGCATCACCTTTCCCCCGATCCGCGACCTCGGCTTCGACAAGGACCAGCCGCCGCCGGCGCCCGCGGCGCCGGCAAGTGACAAGTGACAAGTAATACCATTTGCGAATGAAAATCACACTATGGAAGCCGTTAATGGTAGGGCGAGGCGTCCCGCCGAGCCGTGTGAACCGCTCGCGGCTCGGCGGGACGCCTCGCCCTACCTGAAGGGTGATTTTGACTGTAAATGGTATAACAAGGAAACACCCGCAGCACCCGCCGGCACCGCAACCTCATGAGCGACACGCCTCCCATCACCGCCACGCCCGCACCCGCCGCCGCACTCGGCGACGCCATTCCGCCTTCCGCCGAGATCCGCACCGAATCCCTCGTCAAAACCTACGGCCGCCGCAACGTCGTCGATGGCGTTGACATCAACATCCACGCCGGCGAGGTCGTCGGCCTCCTCGGCCCCAACGGAGCCGGCAAGACCACCACCTTCTACATGATCGTCGGCCTCGTGCCCGCCACCGGCGGACGCGTCCTGCTCGACGGCCGCGACGCCACCCGCCTGCGCATGCACGAACGCGCCCGCCACGGCGTCGGCTACCTCCCGCAGGAAGCCTCCATCTTCCGCAAGCTCACCGTCGAGGACAACATCCTCGCCATCGTCGAGACCCTCGGCATCCCGCGCCGCGAACGCGCCGCCCGCGTCCGCCATCACCTTGAGGAACTCCACCTCACGCACGTCGCCAAGCAACGCGCCTACACGCTCTCCGGCGGCGAGCGCCGCCGTCTCGAAATCGCCCGCGCCCTCGTCACCCGCCCGAAATTCCTCCTCATGGACGAGCCCTTCGCCGGCGTCGATCCCATCTCCGTCGCCGACGTGCAAAAGATGATCCTCGCCCTCAAGCAGCGCGGCATCGGCATCCTCATCACCGACCACCAGGTCCGCGAGACCCTGCGCATCGTTGACCGCGCCTACATCATCCACAAAGGCAAGGTCCTCACCGCCGGCACCAGCGCCTATCTCATCAACGACCCGCAGGCCCGCGAATTCTACCTCGGCAAGGACTTCAACCTTTGACGTTTAAGCGCATTTTGAAAAATCCAGGGAAAAGAGTTTTAATCGCGGAAGCACGGAATTTCGGAAACACGGAATGCCATGATATAAAAAGAACTTCATGATTTTTCGCGCTTCAGCCCTTTCGCGTTTCCGCGATTAAAATGTATTTTTCAAACTATCTCTGAACTTTATACAAACCATGCCCAAGGCACTCCAAGGCATCACCGTCGCGCACTTTTTCGAAACCTACCGCGCCAAGCTCAAGCTCGAGCTCGTCACCGGCGCCGACGGGCTCCACCGCATCATCCGCGAAGGCAGCATCAACCGCCCCTCGCTCGCGCTCACCGGGTTCTTCAAATACTTCGCGCAACGCCGCATCCAGGTGCTCGGCGCCGCCGAGATGACGTTTCTCAAAACCCTCTCCGACGAACGCCAGCGCGAGATCATCACCGGCATGGCCGACCGCCAGATCCCCTGCCTGGTCCTCACCCGCAATTTCATCCCCACTCCCGCCATGCTCGCCGTGGCCAAGGAACGGCGCCTCGCGATTTTCCGCACCCCGAAAATCACGATGCACTTCATCAACCTCGCCACGCTCTACATCGACAACGAGTTCGCCCCCTCCGTCTCCGAGCACGCCACCACCCTCGACATCCGCGGCATCGGCGTGATGCTCCGCGGCGGCTCCGGCGTCGGCAAGAGCGAATGCGCCCTCGCCCTCATCGAGCGCGGCCATTCCCTCGTGGCCGACGACCTCACCGTCATCAAGCTCCTCGACGAGCGCGAACTCGTCGCCTCCTCCCGCGCGCTGAACCGCGGCTACATGGAATGCCGCGGCATCGGCATCATCAACGTCACCGAGATGTTCGGCATCCGCTGCATCCGCGTCGAGAAACGCATCGACATGGTCATCTCCATGTATGAATGGACGCCCGACGTCATCGAGGAGCGCACCGGCCTCGAGGAAAATTTCTACGAGATCCTCGGCATCAAGGTTCCGCATATCATTCTCTACGTGCGCCCCGGCCGCGACATGGCGCGCCTCGTCGAGGTCGCCGCGCTCACGCAGGCCCTGAAAAAGATCGGCCACGATCCCGCCAAGGAATTCAACGACCGCCTCATCGCCTTCATGAGCGAGCAGGCCGCCGAGCCCGAGCGCACCATCCGCCTGAGTTCATCGCGCCCGCCGCTCGACCCGAACGAATCCACCGACCTCGTGGACGACGAGGAGGAGGAATTCCGCGGCGAATGACGCGGGCATCGGACGCGGGCCGCGTTTCTGACTGGCGGAAAATCCGCGCCGCGCATCCGGCAGGATTCCTGCATCTGCCGCGGTATGCGCACGCACCGTTGCCCGAACGCCATCACGTTGGGCCGTAACCAACAAAAACACCCGCGGCAAAAAGAGTTTGAACCGCCCATTTCCGAGTCTACGGTCTTCTCTTTTCGTCGCATGCAACCGCACGGCCCAAAGCGCATCTACACCCCGCAGTCGCTTGAGTTCTGGTTTGAAAAACTGGAATCGGACTGGGCGCGATTTTTCAGCGCCGGCCAGCTCGACGAGGGACGCCGGATTTATCGCGACGGCGAAGTGCGCGAACTGGAGCTGACCGACAAGGACGCCATCATCCACCGCCGCATCCAGAAAAAGGACGAATACGCCGTCATCGAGTGGGAAAACGGCCGGCTCCACGTCCGCTCCTCCAGCACCGACCAAGACTTGGCCAAGGCGCTCGCCATCGCCGGCCTGCACGAAATCGAGGAGCTGGTTTGTGACGAGGTCTCCCCGCTTCCGCTCGAAATCACCGACTTGCCCGCCGCCGGACCCGCCGACGCCGCGCCGCCCGGCCCGGGCGTGTCCGGAAATGGCGCCGCCCCGGCCTCATCCGCCCCGGCCGGTGCGCCCGCCGCCAAACCCTCCTCCCTTGCGTCCGGCCCGGCGCGCCCGCTTCTGCTCGTTTTCACCATCCAGCCCGCCGGGCTCGCCTTCGAGGCCTTCTGGCAGAATCCCGACGGCATCCGCATCCCGGCGCTCGGGCAGGCCGCGTCCGACGCCGCGAAATCCCTGCCCGCCATCACATCGGCCGAACGCGCCCGCCTCATCGGCCTCGCCGCCTACTCGCGCAAGGCGCATTTTTCCTACGACCAGAAAACCGGCGTCTATCTGCTCGGCTCCATCGGCGCGCTCCCCGATTTTCTCCGGGCCATCCTCCCCGCTTGGAAACGCCTTTTCGCCATCGAAATCGCCGACGACGTCGCGCTCCTCCTCGACGGCCCGCGCACCTTGGAAATCGAGGCAGTCGCCTCCACGCGCCCGGCCGGAAAAGCCGCCCCCGGCGCGGGCGGCGCCCAGCCCGGCGGCGCGCTCGACCTGCGCTGGATTTTCAAGGCCGGCGAACGCCTCCTTTCCGACGAGGAGGCCGCGCTCGTCGCCCGGCGCGGCGCCCAGCCCACGCTGCTGCCCGGCATCGGCATCGTCACGCTCGCGCCCGAGCGCGCCGAGACCTTCGACCAGTGGCAGCGCAACCTCTCCGACATCGGCGGCCCCGGCAGCGCGTCACCTTCGCCCTACCTCGTCTTTTCGCTCTTCAACGACGCCCGCCTCAAGCTCGTCCTCTCGCCCGAACTCGAAGCCTGGCGCCAGCGCGTCCTCACGCCGCCCGCCCTTTCCCCCGCGCCGCCGCCCGCGGCCGGGCTCCCCGCGCTGCTCCGCCCCTACCAGCGCCGCGGCGTGGAATGGATGCGCCATCTGGCCGACAACGACTGCCACGGCCTGCTTGCCGACGAGATGGGCCTGGGCAAAACCCTCCAGGTCCTCTCGCTGCTCGCCTCCCGCCCCGTGCCGGACAAACCCTCGCTCATCGTCTGCCCCGCGAGCGTCGTTCCGGTCTGGCAGGAGGAAATCGCGCAGTTTTTCCCGCAGTTCACCGTCGAGGTGCTGAAAAACACGCACGACTTCGCGGTCCGTCCCCAAACCGGCCTCTGGTCCGGCGGCGTGCTCTGGCTCGCCAGCTACGCGCAACTCCGCCGCCATCGCGAACAGCTCGACGCCACCGAGTTCGCCTACGCCGTGCTCGACGAAGGCCAGTTCATCAAGAACCCCGACGCCAAGACCACCAAGACCTGCTTCGCCATCCGCGCCGCGCACCGCATCGTCCTCTCCGGCACGCCGCTTGAGAACCGCCAGCTCGACCTCTGGTCGATCTTCCGCTACCTGCTGCCCGGCCTGCTCGGCACCCGCGCCGCCTTCGAGGCCGCGCTCGCCGCCGACCGCGAAGGCACGCTCGCCCGCATCCGCGCGCAAATCGCCCCCTTCATCCTCCGCCGCACCAAGCGCGAGGTCGCCACCGAGCTTCCGCAGAAAGTCGAGATGGAGCTCCTCTGCCCGCTCACCGACGTGCAGCGCGCCGAATACGCCCGCATTTGCTCCGAGGGGCTCGAACGCCTCGGCGACGACATGAACACCGCGCTCCGCAAGCGCAGCTTCGGCTTCCTCGCCCTGCTCACCCGCCTGCGCCAGATTTGCTGCGACCCCGACATGGTCCCGTGGCTCGACACACCCGTTTCCGACTCGGGCAAAATCAAGCTCCTCGTCGAGAAACTCGCCGAGATCATCAGCGGCGGGCACAAGGTCGTCATCTTCTCCCAATTCGTCATGCTCCTCGAGCGCGTGCACGAGGCGCTCGCCGCTGCGTATCCCGACCTGCCGCGCTTCGAGATCACGGGCATGACCGCCGACCGCCTCAAGCCCGTGCAGGCCTTCCAAAGCGCCGCCGGCCCCGCGGCGTTTCTCGTCTCGCTCAAGGCCGGCGGGACCGGCATCACGCTGCACGCCGCCGACTACATTTTCCTGCTCGACCCCTGGTGGAACCCGGCGGTCGAGGAGCAGGCCATCGACCGCGTGCACCGCATCGGCCAGACGAGCACGGTGTTTGTCTACCGCATGGTCACGGCCGGCACGATCGAGGAGCGCATCCAGGCGTTGAAGGAGACGAAGCGCGACCTGTTCGAAAAACTCGTCGGCGGTCTCGGCGGCGACTTCGACCTCACCCAGCATTTCTCCTCCCTGCGCGACCTCCTCCAGCTCACGACCAACGAGGTCGTCGATCCCGAGGCCGAGTTCGCGACAATCTGAGGCCAATTTCCCGACTAAATTGGACCTTTCGAATAGAGGGACGGCCTCCGTGCCGTCCGTCACGGGCGAACGAGGACTCCAGAAGTCCCAACAACTAGGAAAACTGGTATAGTGTTTTCATTTAACAGTGGCGCGGCAGCGCCGGTAGGGCGAAGCCTCCGGCTGAGCCGAGGCTCGGCGGGGACGCCTCGCCCTGCCATTTGGGCCAATGGTGAAAGAAAATACTATAACTGGCCATAATCTCACCTGGCAGGATCAAAAATCAAACGTGGCGGTAAGAATAAACGTGCGTGGATCGACAATGCGATAGGCGTAGGGTTTTCCATCGTAGTTTACCGCGACCGGCTTCAGTTCGCCGTCCTGGAAGACGTCCGCCACATTGAGTTGCAATTTCATGCGCACCTTGTCGCTGAAGATCTTGCAGGTATAGGCAATCCAGATGTCCGTATACCAAACGGGATCGTCATAGACGGGGCGGCCGACATCCACCATGTCAAGAAGCTCCTTTTGCTTTGTCGGGTCATCCGGGTCGGGTATCGTGTTGGCTCCGCTGGCCTTGCCATAATAGCCAATAATGGTCTTGCTCGCATAGCGCTGGGCGCCGCCGATGGACCAGCCCTTCAACGCCCCGCGATCAAACGCGTAATTAGTCACCACGGTGGCACTATACTCGCGTTGTCCGGGGGCAATCTGGCCCTCAAGGGATTTCGACATGAGGGCGTATGGGACCATCACTGTATTATAGTAGCCTTCGCTGCTGGTCCAGCCGCTGGTATTGGTCGCAGTGATAGTGGTGCCGCCTTTTTCGCCGTTGGCATTGGTGTCATAATAGCCGTAGCTGTCCCAGAAACTCGTAAGCCTGATTCGGCTGCCGTCAGCGCCGATGACTTCCCCGCCGGCATATTTTTCCCTTACACCGGGAACCAGTAAATCCGCGGCATTGGCGCTGTCCCACTGGGGTTTGCGCACCGCAATCCACGCGTCATATTCCGGCATGACATTGCCATAGGTGGTCTTGTTTTTGGAGGCGGTCACTTTGATGGTCCAATTGAGCAGGGGATTGTAATTGACGGTCAACTCAACGCCCTTGGCCTTGGTCGAGCTGGTGCCGCGAATCACGCCGCCAAGATTTCTATAATAATCCCAATCGCCCAAGCCCCATTGCTGGACCACCCAGGCCTGCATCGCCTGCACATTAGCGGGAATCGCAGTGTCCGACACCTCGCAATAGGTGGCCGCCTTGGTTTTCCATTCGGAATCGGCCAGGGGGTCCACTCCGTTGTTGAGCATGTAAATGTTCGACAGCCAGCTCCGGTAGGCGGTGGAGTCTATATGCCACCAGAGGCGCTCCAGCGTCATGCTTGCGTTCTCCATGATCGCATTATTATTGGTGGCCTCATACCAGTTAAGGCGGGCGTAGAGCTTGCCCTTGAAAAGCGAAAACTGGACGCCATAGTCCTTGCCATCGCCCACAGGCTTGGGCAGCACATTGCCGGCCAGATCCACGGCGGTTGTTGACGGAGCGTCAAAGTTGTCGGATTTGTTATAGCTAAACCCGAGATTCTCGACAAGTTCCCAGAAGAGATTGTCGCCGGAGCGCTTGTGAATTGGCTCCCAGTGCAGGAAGGGTTTCACGACCGCTCCCATGGTGGAGGTGGTCCCGGCCAGCCTGTTCCAGTCATTCCAGCGTTTAAAGACTTCCCCGTATTGGTAATAGCCATCAACCCATTTTTCAGCGTTCGTCATTCCCGCGTTGCTGACGCCGCGGGTGCGGTTGATGTCGCGCCGGACACCCGCGGTGGCGATGATCCGGTCATCCCACAAATACCCGTTCCAAGCCCCGCTGTAGGAGGTGAGTTTGCGAGCCCACCGATCGGTCCCGATGGCGAAGGCATTCCAGATCATGGTCATCTCCTCATCCTTCCACTCCCCCGTGGTGTAGTCGTAACTCCTGATCGAATCGGTGATGATGTCGGCGTCAAACGTGCCCGAGGCTTTGTTCACGGTGTCTCCCGAGTCGGAGAGGTAGAAATAACGGCGGACAGTGGTGCTTTCCATGTTCCATCCCGCCACGTTTGGGTTGTTCATATAGCGGAGTTTTCCGTCCCTTGATCCATCGGCGTATTCCAGGCGCCGGCGAATGGTGGTGCGCACGTCGTCCACATAGGAGGCCAGGCCGAGGATTTGGTGGCGCCCGAGCCATTTGGTCCAGTTGTTGTTTTGGGTGAAGTCAGGCGTGAAGGCAATCATGGCGCGATACTGGTCAACCTCTTGGGAGTCTTCCATGCGGTCGGGCTCCAGGTCCACCGCATAGGCTTTCTCGAAGTAGGGATTTGGGGTGCCATCCGGATAATACTTGTTGGTGTCCACATAGAGGGTGGCGGTGGTCATTTGGGCCACCGTGTAGCTCTGCATCGAATCGAAATCCTGGCGGAACCAGCCGGCGCTGAAATGGAGCAGATTGGGAAGAATCTCCTGCTCCAATTCGATATTGTAATTGGTGTTCCGCTGCCTGCCGAAATTCATCTGGAAAATGTTCACATGCTTCCAGTCGTAAATGGACGAGTCCGTCACGGTATCGTATTTCATATTGAGGATGCCGCTGTAGGCGTTTTGCCTGGTCCAGAGGGTGGACTCCGAATTGGAGCGATCATACATCATCCCCCAGACAGGGTTGTCATACACGTAAGGCGTTCCGCTCGAATCGTCGTCAAAGCCGGTCCTGAACGCATACGTCTTGCCCTTGCTGTCAAAACCGGTCACCTGCCTGTCCACGCCTTTGTACCATTGTTGCAGGGCCCCGTCGGCGATTTGCATGGTCGCGCGGCCGTTTTGGAATGTTATGCCCGGCACGTAGAGGATGGAGTTCATGCTGGTCAAGGCGCCCGTGCCGAAGATGGAGACGCCATTATATTGGAGGTCGGTGATCTTGTTTGGATCGTCCTTGCTTCTCTTTAATGCTGTGAGATCGCTGTAGCCATTGGGCAGCATGGCGGCCGCGCGGTCTATGACCGCCTGCGCGTTGCGGGAGTCGATCGAGGGCGCAAGAATGCCCAGCACCTGCCCCGTCGCACCGCTGATGATCTCCTGGGTGAGCGCGTTGTAATACGGCTTGCCAGCCTTGCGCCACTCGCTCACGCCGTCGATGGGGGTGAGGTTGTTCGCACGGCGGTTGTCATTGTTATAACCCTCAATGCTGGCGCGAAGCGTGCTCTTTTTGAAGGGCTTGTAGGTGATGGTGCCATACTGGCGGCGCGAGATGTCATAAGAGGGTTTGCGTTCGAACTGCTTGTCGTCATACAGAAGCGCGCCGTAGATGGCGAGCTTGTCGTCGATCAGGCTCTTGTTGAAGGACAGGCTGGCGCGATTCGAACCGCGGTCATCCACCCGGACCTGCACCTGCGCGTTGTTTTTGTTTAGCTGGGCCTGGGCGGTGCTTTGATTGACGATGCCCGCCGGGCTGCCCATGCCGAAGAGCATGGAATTGGGGCCGCGGTTGATTTCAAAAGAAGCGGCGTTGTAGGAGTCGAACGGCACCTGGGAGATCGTCTGATAATAATTCAGCGCGAAGCTGGGCGAGCCGAGGCCGCGGACACGGTTGGCGGTGGCGTTGGTGGACGCCGTCATAGAGTTTCCAAATGAAGCACCGGCAATCGGGTCCGCTATGCCGTTGGAACTCATCGACGGCGCCTGGGGCGTGTAACTCGTGGAACCTTCCGTGCCGATTTCGTAGCGGAAGATATCATTCACATCCAGCGAAGCGGTATCCTCCATTTGCTGCTTGGTGACGACTGTGATCGCCGCACCCAAGTCCGAGATGTTTGTTCTCATGCGGCTGCCCGCGAGCGTGTTCTCGGCGAAATATCCCTTCTCCCTTGTGGAATCCACTTGGAAGGGGGACAACATGATCACCTCATCGTCAGAAGTCCCCGAAGATTTATAACTTGTTGATGAATCTATATCTGAATAGGAAGAGGCAGGTTCGTTGACGACAGTATCATTTCTGACGGCTTGGGCAAAAGCGGATGACGCTGCAACGACGGCGAAGAAAACACCGCTCGTCATCCGCGCGAGGATAGGATGCTCGTATCTGGAGTGCATGGGTATGGGGACTGGGTTATAGTTTTTATTACAAGTGTATAATAAAATCCGAATTCGTGTATTTATTGCCGATTTTTCGGATATATCCAGTTCGTCGAATTATTACAGTAAGACCAAGCCCCATAATTATAAAAGAAAGGCATCATGCCGCCACCCTTCGCTTTTAAACTGTCCGGCGATATGGATCTTCACTCCGCGGCCCCAGAGTGCGTTTGGTTTATTGTGTCGCAATAAAAATGGAGCAGGGAGGGTATCGCGTAGCATGGGGCCGGGTGAATACCGGCATCACGCTGCACACCGCCGACTACATTTTCCTGCTGGATCCCTGGTGGAGTCCGGCGGTCAGGGAACAGGTCGGCGCGCTCCGCGCGGCTCCGTCAGAACTCCGTGTTCAAACCGAGAATCCATACGCGCGGGTCGTCAACCTGCACGCGCACATTATAGGTCGCGAGATAATTGATGCGGTCGTCGATGTTCTTGACCTTCGCCGTCACCTGCCAGCTCATCCCGCCGACGTTGAATTTGTATCCGATGCCGGCGTCGAAACGTATGTATTCCGGCACATCCCAGATCGGCTCCGGCCGCGTGGTCGCCATTTGCGGGAGCGTGTAGGAGCGCCAGATGGCCCCGGCATTGAACGACAGCCCCTTGAGCACGCCACGCCTTATACTATAACGCCCGAACATCGACACGGCGTGCAACGGCGACCTGTAATGGCGCTCGCCGGTCTGCGTGTTGATGCTGTGCGTGTAGGCGTAGCCGCCAAAAACCGACCATTCGCCCGAAGGATTCCAGTTGAAATTCACTTCAAGGCCCTTGCTGTGCAGGCCGTCGATGGTCGTCTGATAATCATCGCGATTCGGATCCGGCGCCGGCACATTGCTCTGTCTGATATCAAAATAACAAAGGAGCACGTTGAACCTATCGCCATGGGAAAACTTGAGGCCGCCCTCGTATTGATCACCCGTCATCGAGTCGAGTTGCGAACCGTCGGGATTCACCGTGAAGTTCGGGACATAGGTCGTGTTGTTGTTCGCATAGACCGACCACTGCTTGTCCGCCGTCAGATGATAAACAAAACCGAGGCTGTGCGTGGTGGAGCCTTCGGAACCGGAACTGCGCGCGCCGGTTCTGTAGTTCGCCAACTCCCTTTCCGTCTCCACATAACGAAAACCCGCCTGGAAAAACAGCCGCTCGTCCAGGACCGAAGCGAGGTCGCTCACATATAACGACGGCGTCTTGGTGTCGGTGAAATCGTCCAATGTCACCGTCATGGGCGGGAGGTTCGTGATCGGCCCCGGCACATGGTCGAAGATGTCGGCAGGCTGATAACGATCGGGCAGAAAGTCCGGCCCGTTGTTGGCCGCAGTCTGAAGACGATGGCGCCTTGTCTTTTGCTTTTCCCATCCGAAGCCGCCGAGGAGCTGGTGCTTCAGCCCCCACGTGTTGAACTTGGCCACCATTTCCGTTCGCAAACGCCAGCCGTCGTCCCACTGGTCGTTTTCACGGTAGGCCCGGGGCACGTAAGCCGTCGTGTCCGTGATGACCAGTTGCGTCCCGTCAACCAGCGTCTCGTCGGTCAACTGGTCCTTCGACTCCATGTTGAACATGGCGCGAAAGATAAGGTTTCTGGAGAATTCGTGGCGAAGATCCGCGTAAACTATATTTCGGGTCACCTTGCGGTTGTCATCGCTTTCGCCGAGAAACCGCCGGATATCGACATCGCGCACCGTGCCGTCGTTGACGCGCAAGTGCAGCGGATCGCCATTGGCGATCGGAAACTCCCAGTTCCCGACCCGCTCCTCGCGCTGGTGGGTATATTCGACAATCAACAGCGTGTTGTCCGTTATTTCCCACGAAATGGTCGGCGCGACCACAAAGGCGCTCTTGGGATTGTTGCGCACGTCATCGCCGTCCGCCCACAGCATGTTGAGGCGGTATCCCAGCCTCCGCCCCGGCAG
The DNA here is from genome assembly GCF_038725785.1 of Termitidicoccus mucosus. Classification (GTDB taxonomy): domain Bacteria; phylum Verrucomicrobiota; class Verrucomicrobiia; order Opitutales; family Opitutaceae; genus Termitidicoccus; species Termitidicoccus mucosus. The sequence goes on along the minus strand of NZ_CP109796.1, from coordinate 4,143,042 downwards.
CGGGGCGCTGCTGTCCGCCTTGGCGGTGAGATACCCCTCGGAATCGACAAGGAAATCCAGGCGATTGTATTCGTGCGGCAGCGGCTTTTTCGATATGCGGTTGATGGTGCCGCCGAACGCGCCCGAGCCATACAGCACCGCGTTCGGGCCCTTCAGCACCTCGATTCGCCCCGTGTTGACCAGGGTCTGGGAACCGAGCGCCGTGGCCTGCGGAAACCCGTTGAAATAATTTCCCCCCGCCGCGGTGGCGGCCGTGCCGCCGAACCCGCGCATGGTGAAATTATCATTTTCATTATAAGCGTTGATCGACGGATCATAGAGCGCGACATCAGTGATGTCCTGGGCCATGATGTCCTCCAGAAACTCCGCGTTGAATACAACCACGTTCTGGGGGATGTCACTCAGGGGGACATTGAGCCGGGTGGCGCTCTCCGCATTGCGGGAGAGATAACCGACGTCGCCGCTGGTCGTGACATCAAAGACCGGGAGCTTGACAACTCCATCGGAGGCGACGGGAGCGGTGTCTGCCGGGACAGACTGGCTCACGGCAGCCGGCGCGGCGACAAACGCACACGCAAGCACGCCGAGCGCCCGCAGCGAAAGGAATGAGCGAGGATGCATGATGGTATTTTTGGGAGTTGGGTGTGAGGCCGAAGCTGGGGCGGCACCTCATCCTATCCCGAAATGACAGGCATCCCAAATCCAATCGCATGGTTTTCTGAAAGAACCATGCAGCCCATGCCAGACACCGGCCGTGCGCCCGCTGCAATGTAACCCAATGGGTTGCATTCCCGGCAAAAACCCGGCCGGATTTAGGTCAGGCAATCCGGCTGAGGCATTATTTAAAATTTTCCATCATGACCGATGTTCAGCGCGCGTTGAATTCCCGGGCCGCGTCATACAGCGCGATGATATTCTCAACCGGCACGTCGGGCTGCACGATGTGGGCGGGCGCGAGGATGAAACCACCTTCCCCCCTGAATAATTCGAGACGCGAGAAGACCTCGCGCCGCACGTCCTCCGGCGTGCCGTCGGGCAGCGTGCTTTGCGTGCAAACCGAACCGTGAAAACAAATCTCCGCGCCAAACTCCGCCTTGAGATCGGCGAGGTTCATGTCAACGGCCATGGGCTGGATGGGATCGAGGATGTCCACGCCGATTTCCATGAGATCGCGTATGAGCGGACGGATCGACCCGCAGGAGTGAAACATGAACTTCACGCCGTGGCTGTGCGCGAGATCGACGAGTTGCTTGAGCGGCTCGCGAAAGAACTGCCGGAAAAATTCCGGCTTGATGAGAAGCGCCTGCTGCGTGCCGAAGTCATCGGCGCAGCGCAGGATGTCTATTTTGCCGGCGCACGCGGAGAGCATGCGGTCGAAATAAGCCAGATAGAAGTCGGTGTATAGTTTGCTGACATGCCCGACGAGTTCGGGCGCCTCGTAGAGGTCGCAGAGGACATTATCGAGCCCGCGCACCAGCGTGGGATGCTGAAACACGCTCGCTCCCGACGCCATGACGGCGCGGCCGGCGAATGGGTCGAGCCGGCCCGGCATCGTGCTGAAATCGAACCATTCGACTTTGGGAAAGGTGAATGTCTCGCCATCGGCCAGGTCGGCGATGGTTTGAGCGTTCTTCCACACAAAGTCGGAGTGCTCGGTGATCTCGCCAAAGGCCGTCTGCATGCGTTTTCTTCTAAAACCGAGCCAGTCCTGAAACTCGCCGCCGCCGAGTTCGCGCACCTTCGGAAACGGCGCGACCCAGTCGGGATCGACGATGCCCCGGATGTCGATCATATCGTAGCCGAGACGATCCATCAGCGAGGGATAATCGTGGGCTCCGAGCCGGGCAAAGAGCGCCTTGTTGCAGGCGTCCATGCCATGGAAATCACATGGGATTCTGTCGGGGCGCTCGTGGTTGATGGCGGCAAGGATGCGTTCGCGCGAAGTCATGGCGGGGTTTGGATTGATATTTCCGAATATCGTCGGAATCGAATCCAAGGATAATGCCAAAGGGCGGCTTTGTTTTCAATTGATAGAAACGCCGATCTATTGATACTAACATCATGCTGCGCCTCCTGCTGCACAGTTACGGCCAGTTCGACCGGCGGCACACCATCGCGCCGGTGGCGTGGCCGCACTTCGATTTGCTGCACGTGCACGCGGGCCGGTTGCGGCTGCGCGTGGGCGACACGCCGGAGTTTTTTCTGAAATCAGGGGAAAGCGTGCTGATATTCCCGCACACGCCGTTTTCCGGCGGCGCCGCCGGAGACGGGCGCGTCCGCGCATCCGTGCAGCATTTCGCGCTGGAGGAGCCGGTCGATTCCGAAAATGCCGTGCTGCGCGCGTGGGCGGGCAGGAAGCAGGGATTCGCCCTGCTCGCCGGCCCCAATGCAAACTCCGTGGATCGCGATGTGGCGCGCGCGATGGAACTCGCCACCCGGCCTGCAAACGCCGTGAACACCGCTTTGCGGGCGGCGCAACTGACGCTGCTGCTGGGGCGTTTCCTGCAAGCCGCGCCATCACGCCCGCCGCCGGAAACATCCAGTGCGGAAAGCCTGCATCAAATCATGACCTGGGCCCGCACGCGCGGCGGCGTGGTCACGGTGGGCGAGATGGCGCGGCGCGCCGGTTATTCCGCCGCGCATTTCCGGCTGCTTTTCACGGCCGCATTCAACGAACGCCCCGCGGCGTTTCTGCTGCGCCTGCGCATGAACGAGGCCCAACGCCTGCTGCGCGAGACCCGCGGGACGATCAAGGAAATCGCGGGCAAAACCGGCTATGCCGACGCGGTGGCGTTCCATCGGGCGTTCGTCCGCCGGACCGGGCGCACGCCCGCGAATTATCGACGGCAATTCGCCCCGCGCGGATGAGCCGGCTGCACCAGATACAACCAATCGCCTTCAAATTTTTCCAAGCCCATCATGAAAAAACATATCCGACCCCTCGCACTCCTCGTGTTTTCCATCCTCGCGGCGGCGCCGCTGGCGGCGCAAACCCCGCCCGCCGCGCCGACGCCGGGCCTGCTCGCAGCCGGCGCCACCACCGCGGAACTCCAGCGCCGCCTCATTCCGCGCGACCAGTGGACGCCGTTTCCGCGCGCCGGCGACCGCGCCGCGTGGGAAAAGGCCGACCGCCGGCTGCTCGACGGTTATATAAAATACGCGGAGCAAAACATCGGCTTCAAATGGCCTGCGCTGCCGGCCACGCTGTCGCTGGAATTTGTGCGCACCGGCAACCGCTCGCATTACGAGCACGTCAGTTTCCAGCGCCGCGCCACGCTGGCCGCGCTGCTCGTCGCCGAGCTGGCCGAAGACAAAGGGCGCTTTATGGACCAGATTATAAACGGCGTCTGGGCCATTTGCGAGGAGTCGTGGTGGGGCGTGTCGGCGCACCTGCGCGAAAGGGACGGCCTGATGGACGTTGACGACCCGTTTGTCGACCTGTTCGCCGCCACCACCTCGGAACTGCTGGCGTGGACGGATTATTTTCTCGGCGAAAAACTCGACGCTGTCTCGCCGAAAATCCGCGCGCGCATCCACGCCGAGATCGCCCGCCGCATCCTGCAACCGGTGATGCTGCCCAAAAACCACCGGAAACACGGCTGGATGACCGGCACCAACAACTGGAACCCGTGGATTTGCTCAAACTGGCTGGCCAGCGCGCTGTTGATGGAAAAGGACGAGGCCGCGCGCGCCGCGCACGTCGCGAAAGTAGTGGAAACGCTGGATTATTTTCTGACGCCGTATCCGCGGGACGGCGGCTGCGACGAGGGGCCGGGCTACTGGAACGTCGCCGGCGGCTCGCTTTACGACAGCCTTGTGCTGCTCAACTCGGCCACGAACGGCGCGTTCGCCGATTTGTATAAAAACGAAAAGATACAAAACATGCTCAGATACATCGCGCGCGTCCAGATCAGCGACAAGACAAGGTATGCCATCAATTTTGCCGACGCGGCGCCGCGGATCTCCTCGGAGGGCACGCTGGTCTGGCGGTTCGGGCGGGACATTGGCGACGCCGGCATGGCGGGCTTCGGCCGCGCCACCGCCGACTGGCGCGGCCCCGGCGCCTGGCGCGCGCATTACGCGCGGATTTTCCACGATTTGTTCTCTCGCGCGGAAATGGAGGCCACGCCGCCGGCTGCGCCGCTTTACGGCGAGGTGTGGTTCCCGGATTTGCAAGTGGTCGCGGCGAGAGAGACCGGCGGCTCCGACGCCGGTTTTTATTTCGCCGCCAAGGGCGGCCACAACGCCGAGAGCCACAACCACAATGACATTGGCAATTTCATTGTGTATTACGACGGCCAGCCGGTCTTGATAGACATCGGTCAGGGCACCTATACCGCCAAGACCTTCAGCAAGCAGCGTTACGAACTTTGGAACAACAATTCCGACCACCACAACGTTCCGCAAATCAACGGCGTGCCGCAGCGCGCGGGCGCCGGCCACAAGGCGCGCGAGGCGCGTTTCGACCGCGGCGCCGCGACGTTTTCCGCCGACCTCGCCGGGGCATATCCCAAGGAAGCCGGCGTGAAAAACTGGCGGCGCTCCGTCACGCTCCAGCGCGGGCGCGGCGTGATCGTGCGCGACGAGACCGACCTGACAAAGACCGGGGGTGTGATTGAGCGCCTGATGACGTGCCACCCCGCCAGCGTCACCGGCGCAAACGAGGTGACCATTCGCGGGAAAAACGGCGCGGGCGCGGAGACGCCGTTTATTATAAAATTCACCGGCGCCGAAGCGGACATTGAAATTGAAAAGATGAAACTGGATGAGGAGTCCGACAACAATATCCGCCGCAACTGGGGCGACAGCATCTACCGCATCAGCTTCAAAATCGCCGCGCCCGGGGCGAGGGATGTTTATACGATTGAAGTGACGCGAGGAAATTAAACCCGGAAACCGCGATTGGCGGTTTGAGTGGCACGGGCGTCCCGCCCGTGTTCTGTTGGCGCACAAACCAGTGCGGGCGGCCAAACCGCATGGGCGAGTCGCCCATGCCACGCAATCCCGCGGCCCGTCCGCGTTAACCTCAGTTAACAAAGTAGAACCAATCTTCCGCGCACAATTCAATCGGTGGCGACGCCCTGCCTCACGGGTTCCACGGCGCGTGCGGCGGGGCGAAAAGCCATTCGAGGTTGAAACGGACGAAATGCAGCGAGTCCCAGTATTTGACCGAGTCCTTGTCCCCGCGCTCGTAGATCATGGCGATGGTGCCGTCGTCGAGCATGGTCATGTCATTATAGGAGCTGGTGTGCGGGTAGATCATGCGGCCCGCGCTCCAGGTGTTTCCGTTGTCACGGCTCCAGCGCACGGTCATGTTGTAGCGCCCGTAGGGATGCTCCTTCTGGCGGAAGGGGCTCGCCGGATTGGCGAAGAGCAGGACGCCATTGTCCGGCGACGCCGGATAGTCATATAAAAGCGTCGCGGCGTGGCACGGCAGACTCACCAGCGCCTCATCGTGCCAGACAGTCGGCCAGGTCATGCCCCCGTCGCGGCTGAGCGCGACCAGGCGGCGGGCGTTGTCAGGCGCGGAGCGGCTGTAAACATTGCGGGCGTTCATCATGATCGTGCCGTCGGGCAGCTCGACGAGCTGGTTTTCGTTGCCGTATTTTATAATCTTTGTGGCGCCGAGCTGCCATGTCCTGCCGTGATCGTCACTATAAAAGACATGCGTGTAGCCGGGGCGGGATTTGCCTTCCTGCTCCATGTGGCGGCCCGGAATGAGCAGGCGGCCCTTGTGCGGACCGTGCTTGAGCTGGATGCCCGCCGAGCCGGGCCCGACGCCGTAGCGCTGTATCCAGTTGCGTTTCCACTGGACGACTTTCGACGCCTTTTTGTCGCTTTCGGGATCGGTGGAGCCGTCCACGTCCTGGTCCGGCTTCAAGCCGAGCCGGTCCCATTCGGGCTTGGTGACGGAGTCGTGAATCATCACGATGCCGGTCCAGTTTTTTCCGCTGTCGTCGCTGGCGACGTAGGCGTATTTTTTCTTGTCACGCAGGAAAAACACGAAAATCCGCCCCGTCTCACAGTCGATGCAGGTGGTGATGTCGGTGGATGTGTTGGTGCCGTCGTCGACGATGGTCTGGATCTCCGACCATGTCCTGCCCCGGTCGGCGCTGCGGCGCATCACAATGTCAATGTCGCCGACATCGCCGATCCCGTGATTGCGGCGCTCGACGATGGCGAGGATGTCGTTGTTCGGCGCGCGGATGATGGAGGGGATGCGGTAATTCGGCTTGTTGTCCGGCGTGGACGGAAACAATTCCATCGTTTCGAACAGGGGCGCGGCGCCGAGGGGCGCGGCCAGAATCAACAGGAGGAGGAAGGCAAGGCGGCTGGTTTGCATGGATGGGAAATTGCCGGGTTTATTCAATCGCGGATGGATTCTGGGCGGGCTCGCCGCCCGGCGCGGCGAGGGTGGCGCCTTTTCTATAGTCGGGCATGATGCGGATGTCCTTTTTCACGATGTGGGAGCCCTCGACGGTTTGCATGATGAGCTTGAACAGGCGGCGCGCGAACGAGGCTTCGTCAAAGGAATAGCGGGTCGGCACGGGATGGATATAATTCAAGAACGAATCGTCGTCGCGGCACACGAGCGAGATGTCGGCGGGCACCCGCAGCCCGAGGCCGTGCAGATAGGTGAGCACGAGCAGATAAAAATGCGGGTTGGCCACAAACATCGCGGTCGGAGGCGGATTGGCGGGGCCGTCGTGGAAGAGGCGGTCGAGCGTCTTGAGCACGCTGTGGTTGGTGTTTTGGTGGTGCACCACGAAGCCCTTGGCGTCCCCGTCGCTGGCGGATTCGATGCCCTCGACAAACCCGCGCTCGCTGGCGACGTCGCCGGCCTTGGTGGATTTTTCGGTGAGGAAAACGATGCGCTTGTGCCCGAGGCTGGTCATCTGGCCGGCGGCGTGCCGGCAGAGCGCATGGTAGTCGAGGTCGACAAAAGGCAGCTTCAACCCCGGCCCGCATGTGCCCGACACGACACACGGAATGCCCTGCTCCTGAAACCACAGCTTCACGCGATCGGGCACGAGCGTGAGAATCCAGCAATCATGAGGATTGTCGGCGACGAGACGTTGCAGACGGCGGCTGGCCCCGGCGGCGAAATAGTGCTCGCCGTGAAACAGGTGCAGGCGGAAACCGAGTTCGGCGAGATGCCCGCGCAACTCGTCCACGATGAGGGCGATTTTCGGGCGGAGCGCGGTGATGGGTTCGGGCATGAGCAACGCGACGACGTGGTGCTTTTTTCCGGAGCCGGGCTTGCCCCGCTTCGTGACGATGCGCGTGCCCAGCGGGTGTTCGGCCCGCACGACGCCGGTGCGCTCAAGCTGCGCGATGGCGGCGCGCAGGGTGTTGCGGCTCACGTGCAGCGATTCCGCCAGCGCGCGCTCGCTGGGCAGCCATTCGCGCCAGACATTTTTGTCGATGCCCGACTGGATGGTCTCGACCACCTGGCTGACGAGGGAATTTCGCTGGGGTATCAAATCCATCAGGTTCTCGACCAGCTCGATCTTGCGACGGTCGCGACGGCGGGACGGTAAACCCGGGGGTGGGGAAACGGCAATCATGACGAATCAAAAAATACGGGAAAAAGAAGCCGCTGCAGGCGGCGGCGGTCGATAAATGGAGGCGATGGGGGGCGGTCGGCGGGACAGCGCGACCAACCAATCGAATCAAACCCCGCGCTCCGCAAGGATCAAGCCAAGGTCCCGTAATTGAACCATGACAAACCCCGCGCGCGGCACAGGGAAATCCCAAGTTTTTCAAAGGGAACGCGGCGGCGCGCCAGCCCGTTGTTATTTCCCGGCAAAACCGAGGCCGCGCAGGAACGCCTCCATGCGCCGAAGCGTTTCGTCGTAGAGCGCGGCATCCTTGAACATATAAGTATGAATCGCGCCCTCGACCGCGACGAGTTCGATCTTGTTGCCGGCCCGGGTCATCGCGAGCTGGAATTTCTCCGCGCCCTTGAACGGCGTGGTGGTGTCGCCCGTCCCGTGAAACAAGAGCGTCGGCGGCACGCCCTTCACCACGCGGTCGGCGGGCGACAGCTCTTTCCAGCGCTCGCCGATCTTCTTGTTGCCGTAGCCTTCGGCGGACGTGTCGATGACCGGGGAAAACAAGACCAGGGCCTGCGGCACACACGACACGGAGCGATCGTCGGTTGCTTCATCGATTCCGGTGAAAAGCGCGGTGGCCGCCGCCAAATGCCCGCCCGCCGACGCGCCGTTGGCCGCGATGCGGTTGGGATCGATGCCGAGTTCGGCGGCATGCGCGCGGATATAGCGCATCGCGGAACGGGCGTCTTTCACGCAATCGAAAACCGTCACGTCCGTGCCCGCCTTGTAACGGCGGTATTCCACGCTGATGCCCACCATGCCGTGCTTCGCCGCCCATTCGGTGAACGAAAACATCGAGCGGGGCCCGCCGGACGTCCACCCGCCGCCGTGATACGACACGAAGCACGGACGCGGCCCGGCCGCCTTGCCCGACGGCTCGAAAATATACAGGCGCAGTTCGCGGCCATTGATTTTTTTATAAACCAGCTCGCGTGCCGGCTGAATGGTTTTTACAAGTTCGCCAACATAATTGGACGGCCGTTTGGCCGCGGCAGGGGCGGTCTGGGCCGAGAGCGGCGCAGACACGAGCTGGCTGAACGCAATGAAACACAAAGCAAGGATGACGGATTTCATGATGCAGGGCGGGAGGGAACTTGAAACGAAGCGAGCCATGGCAAGGGAGTTTGCCTCAGGCGGCGCAAACGACGTTGCGCCCGGGCACCGGCCACTGAAAAGCAATTAATTTTGGTTCCCGCGGTGCACCATGTGCAAACCCGTCAAAATAACCGGGCTTCCCAAAACCAAAGAACCACGATCTTGGGAGACCGTGGTTCTTTGGTGATGCTTACCTTTATAATTTTGCGTTTTACGGCACCGGCACCGATGACTGGGACCGTTGCTGGATGGCCTGCGGAACCTCGGCAGCGCCCCGGCGTCCGGCCATTTCCTCGGCGAGTTTGGATTTGCCGATAAAAAATTCCGCGATGTGCGAGACACTCTCATGGCCGCGCGCCCGAAGGGATTCCTCGATACGGCCCAGAACCGCGCGAAGCTCGGCCGCGTTTGCGGCGTCGAGCTCCTCAATTTTACCCGTATCCTTGCATATCACATGATAGGGCGGCTCCTCGTTATTGAGTGTGATCTGGTAGGCGCTGGTGCCGTTATGGAAATAGCTCAGGCGCACCAAGCCGATTTCCTGAAATACTGCCAGACAGCGATATACAGTAACAAGGTCACAGGTGTCGGGAGGCAGGTCACCATGGATCTGTTCTATGCTGGCAGGCATCGACCTCTGAATGAGCGAGGAAAGAATGGCGATGCGGGGTTGGGTGATACGAAGACCCGAAGCCTTTAACCGCGAGCACGCAAAATCAATGGGAGTTTGGGGGTTGCGATCGGAACTAAGCGAAGCGATCGGATGGTTGGTTTGTGTTGACGCAATCATGCTGGAAAATGTCTTCAGAAAACCTTTTCGCACTGAAAATGCAATTAAATAATCCCAAATTTTTTCACAAAGTCACATTATCGCAACAAATATACATATCCACTCTAGTTTCTCAAGCTATATGCAAGTTGCGGGATTGCCTCGGCCAGCCTTTCCATCCACTCTCAGCCCTTTCCCAGCCCACCGCACCATGCAGGACGTAAAATTTAACGAGGTCGTCGAACAAATCTGCAAAGAAGACCCACGCTATGACCGGCGCGCCTACTCGTTCGTTCGCGAAGCGCTCGATCACACGGTAAAGAACATCCGTAAAAAACAGGCCGAAAAAGGTGCGCACACCCGTCACGTCAGCGGCCCGGAGCTCCTTGAGGGATTGCGGCAATATGCGCTCGACCAGTTCGGCCCGCTCGTAAAAACCGTTTTTGACGCATGGGGCATCACCCGTTGCGAGGACTTCGGTGAAATCGTCTTCAATCTCATCGATTATAAAATTTTTTCAAAAACCGAAAACGATCGCCGGGAGGATTTCGCCTCCATTTATACGTTTGAGGAGGCATTCGTAAAACCCTTCCTTCCCGCCCGCAAGCCGCGCGCATTCGTCGCCGACCCCGCGGCGTAAACCCGTGCCATCGCCCGCGCCGCGCCCACCGCGGCGCATCCCCCTTCACAAAAGCCGCGCCTGACTGCGCGGCGTTTTTGTCTCGCGAGCCCGACTTTAACAATTCGTCTTGATCATCCGCATGCCCGCCAAACGCACCGCCCGCCCGCGCACCAAGAAATCCCAACGCCAGGCCGCCGCCCGGATCACCTCCGACCTCGCCCTGCTCGCCCCCTTCTGGCGCGAACCCGTCACGCGCACCGTCCTCCCCAACGGGCTCACCGTCCTCCTCAAGCCCGATGCCTCCGCCCCCGTCGCCTCCGTGCAGGTCTGGGTGAAAACCGGCAGCATCCACGAAAACGCCCACCTCGGCGCCGGCCTGTCGCACTACCTCGAGCACATGCTCTTCAAAGGCACCGCCCGCCGCGCCGGGCGCGAGATTTCCGCCACCGTGCAGGCCCACGGCGGCTACATCAACGCCTACACCACCTTCGATCGCACGGTCTATTACATCGACCTTCCCTCCGAGCATGCCGCCATCGCCATCGACCTGCTCGCCGACCTCGCCCTCCACTCCACCCTCCCGGAGGACGAAACCGCCCGCGAAAAGGATGTCATCCTTCGCGAGATCGACATGTGCCGCGACGACCCCGACCAGCGCCTCTCCGAGGCCCTTTTCGAAACCGCCTTCCGCCAGCATCCCTACCGGTATCCGATCATTGGATATCGGTCTCTCTTCGCCTCCATCACCCGGGACCAGCTCCTCGCCTACTACCGCGCCCGCTACGTCCCCAACAACATCACCCTCGTCATCGCCGGCCAGATCGACCCCGCCGCCATCCTTCCCGAAATCGACCGCCATTTCGGCTCCGCCCCCCGCGCCCTGCTCGCGCCCGTCCTCGTCCCCGGCGAGCCCGCCCAACTCGCCCCCCGCGCCCTCCACCTGCACGAGGACGTGGAAATCACGCGGGCCGGGCTCGCCTGGCAAATCCCCGGACTCACCCACCCCGATGCTCCTCTTCTCGATCTCCTCGCCACCATCCTCGGCGGCGGCGACAGTTCCATCCTCTGGCAGACCGTCCGCGAAAAAAAGCGCCTCGTCCACGCCATCGACGCCCACAGCTGGACACCCGGCGCCGCCGGGCTCTTCACCATTTCCTACACCTGCGATCCGGCCAGACGCGCGCCCGCCGCCGAAGCCGTCCATGAAATCCTCGGCCATTGCGCCGCCAGCCTCCGCGCGCTCACCCCCGCCCACCTCAAGAAAGCCATCCGCCAGCTCACCGTCTCCGAAATCAACACCCGCAAAACCATGAGCGGCCAGGCCGCGCGCCTCGGTGCCGCCGAAGTCGTCATCGGCGACCTCGACCACGCCCGCATTTATTTCGAACGCCTCCACGCCGCCACTCCCGCCGACCTCCGCCGCGTGCTCAAGACCCACCTCGTCCCCGAGCACCTCACGACCGTCTCGCTGAACCCCGTCGAAAACAAACCCGCCGCCGCCACCAGCGCAACTTGTAACCCATTGGGTCGCAAACCCGCCGCCGCCAATCCGCAATTCGAGGAACTCCGCCTCCCCAATGGCGCGCGCCTCCTCCTCCAGCCCGACCATCATCTGCCCAATCTCCACCTCCGCCTTCTCCATCGCGGCGGCCCCCTCCACGAAGAGCCCGGCAAACGCGGCGCCACCCAGCTCCTCGCCACCCTCCTCACCCGCGACACCCGCCGCCGCACCGCCGCCGAAGTCGCGCAGCACATCGAGGAAGCCGGCGGCGCCTTCTACCCCTTTGCCGGAAACAACTCCCTCGGCCTTGCCCTCGAAGTCCTTCCCACCGACGCCGGCCGCGCCCTCACCCTGCTCGACGAAGCCATCCGCCTGCCCGCCTTCGCGCCCGCCTCCTTCGCCACGGAACGCGAGGCCCAGCTCGCCGCCCTGCTCCAGGACGACGACGATGTCGTCACCTACGGCCAGAAGCTCCTGCGCCAAAAATTCTTCGGCCCGCATCCTCTCGCGCTCAACGCCGCCGGCGACGCCCCCGGCCTCCGCGCCCTCGCGCCCGCCGACCTCCGCGCCCTCTGGAAAAAAATCCACGTCGCCGAAAACACCATCCTCGCCGTCGCCGGCGATTTCGACCCGCGCAAACTCGTCCCCGAACTGAAAGCCCTCCTCGCCCGCATCCCCCGCGGCGGCCTCCCCGCGCCCGACGCGCCGAAACAGCTTCCCGCCTATCCCGGCGAACACATCGAGCGCCAGCCCCGCGAGCAAGCCGTCGTCTACCAGGCCTATCCCGGCCCCGCGCTCCGCGCCGCCGACTACTACGTCGGCGAAGTCGCCGACGAACTTTTCAGCGGCATGAGCTCGCGCCTCTTCGAGCGCGTCCGCGAGGAGAAAGGGCTCGCCTACTTTGTCCGCTCCACGCGTATTACCGGGCTGGATACGGCCATGTTTGCCTTTTATGCCGGCACCGCGCCCGCGCACCAGGCGCAGGTTTTGGACGAAATCGACGCCGAGATCCGCCGCATCCAGACCGAAGGCCCCGCGGACGACGAACTCGCCCGCTGCCGGACCCGGCTGAAGGCGGCCCGCCGCATGAGCCTGCAAACCAATTCCTCGCGCGCCATGCAGGCCGGCCTCAACGCCCTCTACGGCCAGCCCGTGAACGACTGGCAAAATTACGACGCCCACATCGACGCCGTGACCATCGACGCCCTGCGCGCCTTTGCCCGGACCTATTTCAAGAAAGAACTCTGCGCGCAGCTCATCGTCACGCCGTGAGCCGCCGCGAGGCCGCTTCGCCGCGTCAGCCTTTTTTTATGGTTCCTCGCTATTTTGATGGCTGTTTTTCATGGCAAAGAAGCAAAACCAAGTCACAGAGCACACAGAGCTCCGGCACAGAGTCCACAGAGGTTTGATTTTGAACTTCCTCCGTGTCCTCTGTGTCCGCGCTCCGTGAACTCTGTGACTAAAACAACCGGACTTTTCATCGAAAATAGCGTCGAACCTGTTTTATTATTCCGGAAACTCCCCATGAAAAAAATCGTCGTCGCAGTGGATTCGTTCAAAGGGTGCCTCGATTCGCTTGAGGTCGCCGGCGCGATCGAGGCCGGCATCAAAGCCGTGCACCCGCGCTGCGAGGTGGTCAAGGTGCCCGTGGCCGACGGCGGCGAGGGCACCGTGCAGGCGCTGGTCTGGGCCACCGGCGGGCGGACGCACACGCTCACCGTCCACGGCCCGCTCATGCGCCCGGTCGCCGCGTCCTACGGCATCCTCGGCGACGGGCGCACCGCCGTCATCGAAATGGCCTCGGCCAGCGGCCTGCCGCTCGTGCCGCCCGGCGAGCGGAATCCGATGGAAACCACGACCCTCGGCACGGGCGAATTGATCGCCGACGCGCTCCGGCGCGGCTGCCGGCGTTTCATTCTCGGCATCGGCGGCAGCGCGACCAACGACGCCGGCACGGGCCTGTTGCAGGCGCTGGGATTCCGGTTCCTCGATGCCGCCGGGACCGAACTCGGGCACGGTGGAAAAATCCTGAAAACCATCGCGCGCATCGACGGCTCCGGCGCGAACCCATTGCTGCGCGAGGCGGAATTTCGCGTCGCGTGCGATGTGGACAACCCGTTTTCCGGCCCGCGTGGCGCGGCGCATGTTTACGGCCCGCAAAAAGGCGCCGATCCGCAAATGGTCGCCGTGCTCGACCGCGGGCTCGCCCAGTTCGCCGCGGTGATAAAAGCGCACACCGGCCGTGACATCGACGCCGAACCCGGCGCGGGCGCGGCGGGCGGCATGGGCGGCGGCCTGCTGGCGTTTCTCGGCGCGCGCCTGCAACCGGGCATCGCGCTGGTGCTCGAGACGCTCCGGTTCGAAAATCTCCTCGATGGCGCGAGCCTCGTCATCACCGGGGAGGGTCGCATGGATGCGCAGACCGCGATGGGCAAGGCCCCGCAGGGCGTCGCGGCGGCGGCGGCCCGGCGCGGCGTGCCGGTGATCGCCCTGGCGGGCGGCGTCGAGGACACGGCGGCGATCAACCGCATCGGCATCGCAGGCGTGTTCTCCATCATGCCGCGCCCGATGTCGCTGCAGGACGCGATGGTGCCCGAAACCGCCGCGAAAAACATCCGCGAGCTGGTGGCGCAACTATTCCAAACCATCGCGGCCGTGCGACCGTAAACGCGCCGTCGCCGGCGCGCGACACCGTGCAAGTCCCCGCCGATGCTTCGTAGCGCAGGCATCCTGCCTGCCGTCGAAACCAAAAGGCGCGTAGCGCCGCTGATTGTCTTTTCTGAAAAATGCCGCGCTTCGCGCAAGATAGGTTCGACGGCAGGCAAGGATGCCTGCGCTACGGGGCCGCTTCGCATTTTTCAGCGGCGCGGGCTCTTCTTGTCGCTTGGGACTTGATGCTTGGAACTTGCTTGAAGGCCGATTGGCCTCAGCTCCGGTAGTCGGCGTTTTCCGTCACGTATTCGTGGGTGAGGTCGCCGCCGAGGACGGTGCAGGCTCCGGCGCCGCTCGCGAGATCGAGGTCGATTTCCACGCAGCGTTCGTGCGCGGGATAATTCACCGGCGGCGTGAAAATGCCGTCGGCGGTCGGCACGCTGGCGTAGAGTTCGGCGTCGCGCAGGTGGGCGACGAGCGCGACCTCTTTTTGCGGGTCGAGCTGGAAGGCGCCGCCGGCGAAGATCTCGATGCCGCCCATGCGCGCGCGCAGGCGGCCGAGGTCGAGGCCGGGAGCGTGCGCGCCGACGTGCTTGCCGATGGCCTGGACGAGGCGGCCGACGTTGGGGTCGTTGCCCGCGACGGCACATTTGAAAAGCGGGGCGTTGACGACGGCCTTGCCGAGCGCGCGGGCCGTGGCGCGGTCGGGCGCGCCGGCGACGCGCACGCGGATGACGTGGCGCACGCCTTCGCCGTTGCGGACGACATCCTCGGCGAGGTCGCGGCAGACCTGCGCGAGGGCGGTTTCGAAGGCGGCGTGATCGGCGGCGGCGGGGATTTTGCCGGAGGAGAGCAGCACGACGGTGTCGGACGTGCTGGTGTCGCTGTCGATGCTGATGGTGTTGAAACTGTCATCGACGACGCGGGCGAGCATGGCGCGGAGCGTGTCGCGCGGGACGGCGAGGTCGGTCAAGACATACACGAGCATGGTGGCGAGGTTCGGCTCGATCATGCCCGCGCCCTTGGCGATGCCGACGATGCTCGCGCCGGTCCGGCCGACGGCGGCGCGGCGGATTTTCGGGTAGAGGTCGGTGGTGACGATGCCCTCGGCGGCGGGGAGGACGCTGCCGGCGGAGAGCGCGGCGACGGCCTGCGGGAGCGCGGCGACCATCGCGCCGGCGGGCAGGCTCCAGCCGATGACGCCGGTGGAGGAGGGGAGGACCTGCTCCGGGGCGAGGCCGAGGTGGCGCGCGGTCTCGGCGCAGACGCGCGCGGCGGTTTCGAGGCCGTCGGGCGCGCAGACGTTGGAGATTTTGTTGTTGATGATGATGGCGCCGAGCGAGGGTTCCGCGAGGCGCCGGCGGCCGATGATGACGGGCGCGCCGGGAAAGGCGTTGCGGGTGAAGACGGCGGCGAAGTCGGGCGTGGGCCGGTCGAGCGCGATGAGCGTGAGCGTCATGCGGGCGGGCTTGGGCGCCTCGCGCGGCGTGAAGTCGAAGCGCGTGGCGCCGACGCGGAAGCCGGCGGGCAGGGCGGCCTGGCCGCCGAGCCAGGCGCGGTGCGCGTCGCGTGAGGTGAAGGTGAGATGGGTGCTGGGCACGGTGGCCTCGAGAAGTGGACGAAGCGCGCGGGAAGTGAAGCCGATTTTGAGGATGGCGCCGCGCGAGGGCCGGGTTTCCCCTTCGTGAATTCTTTCATCCGGCCCCAAAATTTTATCGAAAAACCGCGAGCGAATGCGATAGGTGTTGCATTCCTCTTCAAACAAGCCGTGAGCGTTTTCACCAAACTCCACCACTTCCATGCGGCCGCCGGCCGCGTGCCCTGACCCGCAATGAACGTCGCTGAAATCACCGCCAAGACGAAGGTGCTGCTTGAGGCACTCCCCTACATCCAGGATTTCCGAGGCTCCACTTTTGTCGTGAAATACGGCGGGAGCTTCATGGACGACCCTGATCCCGTCGCCCGCGGCCGCGTGGCCTGCGACATCGCGTTTCTCGCCGCGGTCGGCATCAACGTCGTCGTCGTGCACGGCGGCGGCAAGGCCATCACGAAGGCCATGGCCGAGTCGGGCCTGAAGGCGAATTTCGTCAACGGCATGCGCGTGACCGACGAGGCCGCCGTCGCCATCGTGAAGCGCACCCTCGACGAGGTGGTGAACCGCGACGTGTGCGCCGCCATCGCCAGCGCGGGCGCGAAACCGAAGGGGCTGCCCGGCGACACCGTGCTCGCCTGCGAAAAGCTCGCCGTGGACGACGACGGCAACCCCGTCGATCTCGGCTACGTCGGCGACATCACCGAGGTGAAGGCCAAGGTGATCAAAAAGGAAATCGCCGACGGCTTCCTGCCCGTCATCTCGCCCGTCGCCGAGGGCTTCGCCGACGAGAAGCCCTACAACATCAACGCCGACGTGGCCGCCGGCCGTGTCGCCAGCGCGTTGCGCGCGCGCCGGCTCGTTTACATGAGCGACGTGCCCGGCCTGCTCTCCGACCCGGCGAATCCCGACTCCCTCATCTCGACGCTGAAGGTCTCGCAGGTCGATCCGCTCAAGAAAGCCGGCGTGATCGACAAAGGCATGCGCCCGAAAGTCGCCAGCGCCATCCGCGCGTTGCAGGAGGGCGTGCAGCGCGTGCACTTCATCGACGGACGCCTCCCGCACAGCCTGCTGCTGGAAATCTTCACCGACAAGGGCATCGGCACCGAGATCGTGCAGGGATGAGGAATTTTCGATTTTGGATTCTCGATCGATTTTCGATTGGCGGCGCTGTCGCGCCGGGGTCGACCGGCCGGAAATCGAGGATTTGGAAATCAAAATTGTATCAATAATCTCACTACAACCGCGCCGCACCCGCCCGCCCGCGCAATCCGCCGAAAAACAAAACCCGCCGCCGCGCTTCGTTCTTCCCCCCCCCGGCGCGGCAGCGCCGCCAATCGTTCCGAGCGAAGCGACATGCCCGCCAAATCGAGAATCCAAAATCGAAAATCTCCCATGACCACCGCCGATCTCTACGACGCATATGTCTTGAAAAACTACGGACGCGCCCCGCTCACGCTCGTGCGCGGCGAAGGCGCCCATGTCTGGGACGACGAGGGCCGGTGCTATCTCGATTTCAGCGCGGGCATCGCCGTGACCGCCGTCGGCCACAGCCATCCGCACTGGGTCGCCGCCGTGCAGCGCCAGGCCGCCGAGCTCGTCCATACCAGCAACCTCTACCGCAATCCCCGCCAGGGCGAGCTTGCCCGCCGCCTCGTCGGGCGGGCCGGGCCGGGCCGCGTTTTTTTCTGCAACAGCGGCACCGAGGCCAACGAGGCCCTCATCAAGCTCTCCCGCCTCCACGGCATGAAAAAATCCGGCGGGGAGGAAGGGCGCTGCCACAAAGTCATCTGCGCCAAAAACGCCTTTCACGGCCGCACCTTTGGCGGCATGAGCGCCACGCCGCAGGAGAAAATCCAGAAAGGCTTCCGTCCGCTCGTGCCCGGCTTCGTCTTCGGCGAACTCAACAACCTCGCCAGCTTCGAGGCCCTCATCGACGACCGGACCGCCGCCATTTTTGTCGAAACCATCCAGGGCGAAAGCGGGATCAATCCCTGCACGCCGGAGTTCCTGCGCGGCCTGCGCGCGCTCTGCGACCGCCACGATCTCCTCCTGCTCCTCGACGAGGTGCAATGCGGCCTCGCCCGCACCGGCAGGTTTTACGCCTTCGAGCACGCCGCCGGCGTGCGGCCCGACGCCATCGGCATGGCCAAGGGGCTCGGCGGCGGCTTTCCGATCGGCGCCATGTGGCTGGACGAGAAACACGCCGGGCTCTTCCATCCCGGCTCGCACGGCTCGACGTTTGGCGGCACGCCGCTCGCCTGCGCCGCCGCGCTCGCCACGCTCGACATCATCGAGCGCGAGAACCTGCTGGAGAAAATCGTCGCGCAAAGCGCCCCGTGGCATGCCGCGCTCCGCGGGCTGGCAGCGGAGTTTCCCGCGCAGCTCCGCGAGGTCCGCGGCCTGGGCTACCTCGTCGGCCTGCAACTCGCCGGCGATCCCGCGCCCTACGTCGCCGCGCTGCGCGAGGCCGGCTTTCTGGTTCCGACCGCGGGCAACAACGTCATCCGCCTCCTCCCGCCGCTCACCGCGACCGCGGACGAACTCGCGCAATCCGTGGAATTTCTGCGCCGGGTCTTCGCGGCAAAAAAGAACCCCGGCCTTTGACGGCCGGGGTTCCCCGGAAAAGACGATTTGCGCAGTGCTTATTCGACGGAGACGACCTTGGTCTTGGCCCACTGGTCGCCGAAACGGATGCCGGTTTCCTTGTTTTTGACGAGCACCATGTAGAGCTCAACAAGAGCGAAGAACGGGATGCAGAGGACGATCTGGCGAATGATGCAAGGGCCCCATTGGCCTTCCATCGAGGAGCCGTCTTCCATGACGCATTTCAGCTTCATCACCTTGCGGCCGATGCTCTGGCCCTTGAGGAAGGGAAGCGCATCCTTCGTGAAGATATAGATCAATCCGACGAGAGGAATACAACTGATGACGCCGTCAATAATGTAGGCGATGAGACGAGGAACGAACTGTGCAGGTTTCATAAGGTTTTTAGTGAGTTGGTCTCGATGCAAACAGGTTACTATTTGCAAAGTGCAAGACTTGCGATAGGCTGCTTTTGCACGTTTTTTACGTCAAGCATTCATTTGCAATGCCTTTTGTCGGCAGTGCCTGGCCGCGGAAGCGCGAAATAGGGGAAACGTCTTGGAGCAGCCGACTCGGGACGCACGCGGCCAGGCATTTCAAGAAATACCGCGGTCGCATTTTATGCCCGGAAGGCGATGGAGAAATGGCATCAGGCGCCGGCAGACGGCGGTTTGTTTTTGCGCAAGTCGGTGTGCCCGGTCACGCGGACGATCTCGGGGTGCTCCACGCGGATGGCGTGCTCGATGGCATCGACGCGGTCATGCACGGCGGCGACAGTCTGCCGGCCATCGACCCGGCAGTGATAATTGACCACGAGCCCGGCGGGCGTGCGGCGCACACGAACGTTGTGGATGTCACCGATGAGGTCGGTGCCGGCGGCAAGCGCGGCGAGCGTGGCGGCGACACGGCCGGTGAGCTCGGACGGCGCATCCTGGCCGGGGAGATGGGCGGCTTCGAGCGGCTCGATGTGCGTCTCGACCTCGGTGGCCGGGCCGAATTCATCGCGGATGGCCGCTTCGATGGACGAGGCGACCTGGTGCGCGTCGCCGAGCCACATGTGCCCGTCCACTTCGAGGTCGAGGCTCACCGACAGACGCCCGTCGAGTTCCTGCACCGTGACGTGGTGCACGGGCACCTGGCGTTTTTGCGCGATGAGCATGACGCGGTCGCGCACCGTTTCCGTTTCCAGCGCGCGCGGACGGGTGCTCACGGTGAGCACGGTGTCGGGAAACGCGGCGCGGATGGCTTCGTGGATGCGGGCCTTGATGGCGTCCACGCGGTCGAGCGGCAGGGTGCGCGCGACATCGATGGCGAGTTCGCCGAAGATTTCGTTGCCGCCGGGGCGAAGGCGCAGCTCGCGGATGCCGGCCACGCCGGGCACGCCCGCGATGAGCGCGCGCATTTGTTCGGAGCGGCCCGGCGGCGCGGTGTCGAGCAGGGTCGCGAGCGTGCGTTTGCCGAGACGGCAACCCGCCGCCGCGATGTAAACCGCCACGAGGATCGCCGCGAGCGTGTCGCCATAGCGGAACCCGAGCGCGGCGGCGCCGAAGCCGAGCAGCACGGTGAACGAGCCCGCGAGGTCGGAGGCGAAGTGCAGCGCGTCGGCCGCGAGCGCGTGGCTGCCGGTCTCGCGGGCGACTTTGCGCAGCACGCGAATGCGGTTCAGGTCGACGATGATGGAAACGCCCAGCACGCCAAACACCAGCGGCGAGCCCTCGATGGGGTTGCCGCCGGCGAGAAACTGGCGCACGGCCTGCGCGGCCACGCCGAGCGCGAGCGCCACGAGGATGCCGGTCTCGACCAGCGCGGCGACGCTCTCGAATTTGCCGTGGCCGTAGTGGTGCTCGGCGTCGGCGGGCTTGCCGGAGGCGCGCACCGCCACCCAGGTCACGAGGGTCGCGAAGGTGTCCACCAGCGCGTGCGCCGCCTCGGAGAGCAGCGCGAGCGAGCCGGAGAGCAGCCCCGCGACGAGTTTGCCGGCGGCGAGCGCGGCGCTGGCAAACACGGACCAGCGGGCGACGCGTTCCTTGCGCGCAGCCGTGTCGGGGGTCTGGGTGGAGTGGGAGGCGGTTGCGTCCATGCGAGGAGAGCCGGGGATATAACCGGAGCGTGAAGGCCAGGGCAAGACAGACGAGGCGCAACTTAATGTGATGCCACGCGCCGGAATCTTTCCTCTTTATTCTTTATCTTTCCTCTTTCTTCCCGCCCGTTCCTGATGAAAGAGAAAGATAAAGAGGAAAGATTCCGGCGCGTGGGGAATCACGTTGGATTGCGACCGGACGGACGGGCATCCCGCGTGGTCACATGGACGAGAGCCTTTTGTGGGCGGGGGCGGCGACGGGTTTGCAGGAGCGGTAGCCGTCGCCTTGCTCGGGGAGGTTTTTGAGAAAAAGGTCGCGGTGTTTTTCATCCTCGAAATCGAGGCCGATCAGCGCCCGGCCGATGCGTTCGCCGGACTGGCGGTAATTGAAATAACAAAAACTGGCGCGGTCCCGCACGCGTTTGTCCAGAAAATCGTGGAGCGCGCCGGGGCGTTCATAAAAATCGAGCCGCAGGAAGAGCGGCGCGGCGAGCAGGTCGCCGCGCAGCGGGATGGCGCGGAAGGTGACATCGACCGCGCCGGTGATGTCCTCCCACTCGTATCCGTGCGCGTCGAGGCGCGAGGGCACCTCGGCGAGCGCGCCGGGGGTCTCGGCGGCGATGGTAAAGACGGGCCAAGCGTCGTCGCTGGTTTGCTTGCCGTATTGGAAGTCGGTGATGTCGAGTCCGGCGAAACAGGAGTCGAGCAGGCGGAGCATGGTGCCGCGTTTCTCCGGGATGCGGATGCGGAGCGTGCGCGCCGGCGCGGCCGGGGCGTTGGCGGACTGGGCGATGAGGCTGAGCTGGAGGAGGTCGATGTTGGCGCCGGAGACGATCACGAGCACGCGTTTGCCGGCGAGGGCGGCGCGGTTTTTCAACACGGCGGCGAGGCCGAGCGCGCCGGAGGGCTCGGACACGCAGCGGAGCGTCTCCCAGAGGACGCGGATGGCGGCGCCGACCTCGTCGTTGGTGACGGTTTCGATGCGCGAGAGCGTTTCGCGGCAGATGCGGTAGGGGAGGTCGCCGGCCTTCCGGACCGCGGTGCCGTCGCAGAAGATGTCAACGGTGTCGAGCTGCACGCGGCGGCCGGCGTCGAACGCAGCCTTCATGGACGCCTGGCCTTCGCCTTCGACACCGATGGCTTCGATTTCGGGCCAGTAGGTCTTGAGCCAGCAGGAGACGGCCGCGGCAAGGCCGCCGCCGCCGATCTGGAGGAAGGCCGCGTCGAAGGGGCCGTGCTCGGAGAGGACGATTTCGTCGGCCAGCGTGCCCTGCCCGGCCATGACCTGGAGGTCGTCGTAGGCGTGGATGTAAACGGCGCCGGTGCGCCGCTCGTCGTCGCGCGCGGTGGTGACGGCCTCGTCGTAGCTGTCGCCCGCGAGGATGATTTGCACGAACTCGCCGCCGTGCAAGCGGACGGCGTTTTGTTTCACGCGCGGGGTGGGGCGCGGCATGTAGATGCGGGCGCGGATGCCGAGCACGCGGGCGGCGAGCGCGACGCCCTGGGCGTGGTTTCCGGCGGAGGCGGTGACGACGCCGCGCGCGCGTTCGGCGGGCGTGAGGACGGCCATGCGGTTGCACGCGCCGCGCCACTTGTAGGCCTTGACGGGCGAGAGATCCTCGCGTTTCACCCAGATTTCGGGGCCCGGCAGGCCGTCGGTCAGCACGAGCCGTTCGAGCGGCGTGGGCTGCCCGAAATGGTAAACGCGGGCGCGGGCAAACAATATCTCCTGCCGGAGACGACGGTCGAGTGGCAGGCTGGAGCGTGGCATAGGACCGGGAGTTTAAAGCCGGACGCGGGCGGGGGCGCAAGCATCGCCGCGGCGCGTCCGCGCGGGATTACTCCGGCGCGCCGGTGTTCAGCGCGTCGCGAATGGCGTGGAGGAAATCCGGGTTCGTGGCGATTCCCTGCACTCCGTTGACGATGAATTGAATGCCCACGCAGAGAATCAGGAAGCCCATGATTTTGGTCATGGCATGCAGGCCGTTGACGCCGAGGATGCGGACCAGCCGCGTTGAAAGCCGGAGCACCGCGTAGGCAATCGCGGCGACGACCAGAATCCCTGCGAAAATCCAGACGTAATCCAGCCAGCCGGATGCCATTGAGGTCAGCCCGATCGTGACCGAGATCGCCCCGGGGCCGCTCAGGCTGGGCATCGCCAGCGGGGTGAACGAGATGTCCTTCTTCTTCTCCGACTCGACTTTTTCCTCCGGAGTCTGCCCGTGGTCGTCCTTCGGGTAGAGCATGCGCGCGCCCACGCCCGCCACCAGAATGCCGCCCGCGATGCGCAGGCCGGGCAGCGACAGGCCGAAGAAATTCATGATGAAGCTGCCGCCCAGCAGAAAGCACCCGAGGATGGCGATCATGTAGCAAATGCCGCGCCTCGCCTGCGAGACGCGTTCCTCCTCCGAGTAGCCTTGCGTGATGGCAAGAAACAGCGGAGCGGTGCTGAACGGGTTGATGATGGGAAGCAGCGCGGCGATGGTGGCGAGGATCAAGGCCATGGTTTCGATCCAGTCATGTCGCGGTAAAAACGCAAGAAACGCCCGCCGCTCCGTCTTTTCGATTGCTCCCGGATGCCGTCTGGCATCCGTTTCCCGCATGAAATTCCCGTCCGCCTCGGTTCGCGTGCCCGGAGTGTTTTTGGCGTCCGCGTTCGCGTTTTTGTTCGCGGCGTCCGTTCCGGCCTCCGCCACGTTGCACCCGCCAAAACTGATCGCCCTTCCCGCCGTCCCCGCCTTCGCCACCGCCGACTCGCCTCCCCCCGCCGACGTTCCCCCGCGCCCGCGCGCCGTGAATGACGAGTCCGCCGTCCGCCACCTCGTGCTCGACAACGGCCTGCGCGTCCTCCTCGTCTCCGACCCGCGCCTCAACAAATCCGCCGCGTCCGTCGCCGTCGGCGCCGGCTCGCTCGACGACCCCGAGGGGCGCGACGGCCTCGCGCATTTCCTCGAGCACATGCTCTTCCTCGGCACCGAGAAATACCCCGACGCCGGCCGCTACCAGCGTTTCATCGACGCCAACGCCGGCGCGTGGAACGCCTACACCGCCGGCTCCGTCACGAATTACCACTTCGAAGTTCGCCACGAAGCCTTTGCCGAGGCGCTCGACGTTTTTGCGCAGTTCTTCATCGCGCCGCTCTTCACGCCCGAATTCACGGAACGCGAAATCAACGCCGTCAACTCCGAGTTCCAGATGCGCCTCGAGAACGACCTCTGGCGGCAGTTCCAGCTCATGCAGGGTTTTTTTGAAAAAGACCATCCCGAGCACCACTTCGCCATCGGCAACGCCGCCACGCTCGCCGGCACCACCCGCGACGAGCTGCTCGCCTTCTATCGCGCGCATTACAGCGCCAACCGCATGGCCCTCGCCCTCACCGGCAAGGCCTCGCTCGACCAGCTTGAGCAGCTCGCCCGCGCCTGCTTTTCCGCCGTCGAAAACCGCCGCATCTCCCCCGTCGCGCCGCCGCCCGGGTTTCTTCCGCCGAAGCCCGCCCTGCGCCTCATCCGCATGCAGCCGGTCAAGGACCTCCAGCAACTCACGCTCCTCTTCCCGCTGCCCGGATTCCGCGCCGACTACGCCTCCAAGCCCGCCGCGCTGCTCAGCTTCATTCTCGGCCACGAGGGCGAGGGCTCCCTTCTTTCCTCGCTCAAGCGGGACGGCCTCGCCACCGCGCTCGGCGCCTACCTCGACGGGGAGACCGAGACCTACGGCTCGTGCCTGGTCAACATCACCCTCACCCCCGCCGGAGTCGAAAACCACCGGACCGTCCTGGCCCGCGTTTTCTCCGCCATCGACTCGCTCCGCCGCGCCGGTTACCCCGAACACCTCTTCCGCGAACGCCAGGCCATGGCCCGCCTCGACGAGGCGTTCCAAGACAAGGGCGAGGGCATGTCGCGCGCCATCGAGCTGGCCAACCTCGCCCTCCAATACCCGCTCGAAATCGCCGACCGCGAACCCTACCTCTGGCTTGCGCCCGATCCCGCCGCCTACCAGCGCCTCCTCGACGCGCTTCGCCCGGACAATCTCCTCGCCACCCTCACCGCCAAGAACCAGCCCGCCGACCGCACCGAGCCCTGGTATGGCACCCGTTACTCCTACGCCGAGGACACCGGCCCGGTCTGGCAGGCCCTCGTCCAGCCCGCGCGCGACAACGTCCTCCATCCGCCCGCGCCCAATCCCTACATCCCCGGACGCACCGACCTCCTGCCGGCCATGCCGCTCCAGCTCATAGACGAGCCCGCCCTCAGCCTCTACTACGCGCAGGACGCGGAGTTCCACCGGCCCATGTCCTCCCAGCGTTTTCTCCTGCGCATGCCCCGCTCCCTCGCCACGCTGGAGGACGCCGTTCTCCTGCGCCTTTACGCCGCCTGCGTCCGCGAGGCGCTCAACGAGACCACCTATCCCGCCGCCGAGGCCGGCCTCGCCTACA
Organism: Termitidicoccus mucosus; assembly: GCF_038725785.1. Taxonomy (GTDB): domain Bacteria; phylum Verrucomicrobiota; class Verrucomicrobiia; order Opitutales; family Opitutaceae; genus Termitidicoccus; species Termitidicoccus mucosus. The sequence goes on along the minus strand of NZ_CP109796.1, from coordinate 4,118,098 downwards.
CCCTCGAAGCCACGCCGGACGGCCTCGCGTTTTCCGTCTCCGGCTACGACGAGTCCGCCGGTCGCCTGCTCGACACGCTCGCCGCCGGGCTGGTCGAAATCGACCTCACCGCCGAACGCTACGCCGCGCTTCAGGACGCGCTGGTCCGCGAGCTTTCCAGCTTCCTCCGCGCCGAGGCCTACGCCGTCGCCGGCGCGACCCTTCGCGCCACCGTTTTCGAAAACAACTACCGCCCCGACGAACAACTCCCCGCCGCGCAACGCGCCACCCTCGGCGACATTCGCGCCTTCGCGAAAAAACTCCGCTCCGGCGCCCGTCTCGAAGCCCTTGCCTACGGCAACCTCACCGCCGCCGAGGCCGCCGCGACCGCCCGTCGCGTGGCGGAAAAACTCGCCGTCGCGCCGCCGCCCGCCGCCGACCCGCTCCTCGCGCCCCGGCTCCTCGTCCGCGCCGCCGCCGATCTCCTCGCCGCCGAAACGCTGCCCGGCAACAACTCCGCCTTCCTCCGCGATTACATCCTCGGCCCCGACGACCCCGAACACCGCGCCGCCGCGCTCATCCTGAACAATTTCGTCGGCGAACCCTTTTTCACCGAACTCCGCACCCGCCAGCAGCTCGGCTACGTCGCCCAGGCCTGGGCCGCGACCCGGGAGACGCAGACCACGCTGAATTTTCTCATCCAGTCCGGCACGCATTCCGCCGACGAACTGGCCGCGCGGGCCGACACTTTCATCGCCACCTTCCCCGCCCAGTTCGCCGCGCTCACTGGCGACGAATGGGCCGCGCTCGTCGAAGGCGCGCGCGCGCAACTCGAGGAAAAAGACAAAACCATCCCGGAGCGCGCCGCCCGCCTCTTCACGCTCGCCTACCAGCGCGCCGCCGACTGGGCCCGCCGCGAGGAAACCCTGAAGGCGCTCGACCGGCTCGCCAAATCCCGCGTCGAACAACTCTTGAAAACCGCGCTCGCCCCCGACACGCGCCGCCAGGCCACCATCCTCGCCTACGCCCGCGACCACGCCCCGAAAACGGAGCAAACCCCGACCTTCACCGACCGCTCCGCGTGGAAAAAAACGCAGACTTACAAGTGAGGCGCCCCGGAGCGGCGGTGTCCCCGCCGCCGGACGCGCGCCAGCGCGCCCTTCAAAAGACACGGGCCATCCCGTCAAACGGCGAGGATAACCCTTCGGGGAGGGACCCAGAAATTGCCTTTGAAAGCATGGCGCGGCAACGCATTGCGCCTTGTGCTTACCGTCAAATTTTGCGGCGATGGAAGACGATTTTCCATGAGTCGTTTCCAAAGAATTTTTCAGATCCGCCTCTTCAAACAACGCTCCTTCCGGTTTGCCGCCCTGCTGCTTCCGATGGCCGGTCTCGCGGCCATTGCGCTGGCCAATCATGCCATCCAATCCGCCGCGCGCGGACGCTGCTTCGCCGACATCGACACCGTGCCGCGCCACCGCGTCGGCCTTGTGCTCGGCTCGGCGCGTTCCCTGAAATCCGGCGCGGTCAATCTGCACTATAAACACCGTGTCGAAACCGCCGCCTCGCTTTTTCACGCGGGCAAGGTGGATTGGCTGCTCGTCAGCGGCGACAACTCACGCGCCGCCTACAACGAACCGGCCGACATGCGCGACGATCTCGTGGCCGCCGGCGTGCCGGCCGACCGGGTATATCTTGACTACGCCGGCTTCCGCACGCTCGACTCCGTGGTGCGCGCAAAGGAAATCTTTCGACTCGGCGACGGCGAATGCCTCGTGATTTCCCAAAAATTCCACGTCGAGCGCGCGCTTTATCTCGCGCAAAAGAACGGCCTGCGCGCGTCGGGATTCATCGCGCCGGACCCGCCGCGCATTCACACGGTGAAGGTAAAAATCCGCGAGCAGTTCGCCCGCCTCGCCGCCTGCGTCGATGTCAACCTGCTTGACACGCGGCCGCACTTCCTCGGTCCGCCCGTCCCGATTGGCCCCGACACGCCGCAACCGCCGCCCGTTTTATGAACCAGCAACCACCCGCTCCGTCTCTGTCCGTCGCGCCGCTCGAAGGCGGCGTCAATTTCCGCGATCTCGGCGGCCTGCCCGCCGCGGACGGGCGCCGCGTCCGGCCCGGCCTGCTGTTCCGCTCCGGTTCGCTCGCGCACCTTACGCCCGCTGATCGCGACCATCTCGCCGCCGCGCGGCTCACGCGGGTGCTCGACTTTCGCGACGCCGACGAGGCCGCGAGGGAACCCGGCGCGCTCTGGGACGGCGCGCGCTACGAAAACATCCCCGCGAACCCCGTGGGGCGCGGCGTGAGCGCGACCATTGACGAGTTCAGCCCCGCGTTCCTAGCGAGGCTGGACCCGCGAAAATTCATGCGCGACCTCTACCGCGAGCTTCCGCTCGAAAACCGCGCCTACCGCCGGCTGATGGCCGTTATCCAAAAAACGGATACGGCGACGGTCTTTCATTGCGCCGTCGGCAAGGACCGCACCGGCGTGGCCGCCGCCGTCGTGCTGCTCGCGCTCGGCGCGGGCCGCGCGACCATCATCGCCGACTACACGCGCACCGAGCAAACCCTCGCGCCGCACCGCGAGCGCGTGCAAACCGCCCTCGCCGGCGAACTCGACGGCCTCGCGATGGAGCACATGCGCGTGCTCATGGCGGCGCGCGAGGAGTTCATCGCCGTCGCTCTTAACTCCATCGAGTCACGGGGCGGAGCGGACGCCTGGCTCGCCGCCGAGTTCGGCCTCGACGCGCCCGCCCGCGCCGCCTTGCAGGCGAAGTATCTCGAATAACACCATTTCCCAATGAAAATCACCCTTTTGGTGGAGGGCCGAGCTCCTGCGAGGCCGTCGCGGTTATACGCGAGGTTTTTCCGCGACGGCCTCGCAGGAGCTCGGCCCTCCAGAAGTGTGAATTCCGTTCGGAATTGGTATAACACCGGCGCTCCTCGCGCGAGCAGGACAGCGAAAGTCCGGCTCGTGGACAATCCGGACGTCCAATGTAACCTAATGGGTTACAAAATTCATGAGATGCCTTGGGGCTTATGAAGGGGCGGCGCCCGACGTTTCCGAAGATCACACCGCCCAGTTTTTCGCGCGCTCGACCGCGTGGCGCCATTGGGCGTGCTGGCGGCGGACGCGCGCGGATTCCTTTGCGTCGGGCTTGAAGACGCGCCCGGGTTGCCAGAGGGCGGCGATCTCGTCGCGGCTTTTCCAGTAGCCCGCCGCGAGCCCGGCGAGGTAGGCCGCGCCGAGCGCGGTGGTCTCGGTCACGCGCGGGCGCACGACGGCGCGGCGCAGGAGCGTGGATTGGAACTGGAGGAGCGCGTTGTTGGCGGTCGCGCCGCCGTCCACGCGCAGTTCGCGCAGGCGCAGGCCGGCGTCGGATTCCATCGCGCCGATGAGGTCGGCGACCTGGTAGGCGATGCTTTCGACGGCGGCGCGGGCGAGGTGTCCCGCCGTCGTGCCGCGCGTGACGCCGGTGATGGTGCCGCGCGCGGCGGCGTCCCAGTGCGGCGCGCCGAGGCCGGTGAAGGCGGGCACGAGGTAAACGCCGCCGTTGTCGGGCACGCCGGCGGCGAGCGCCTCGATGTCGGAGGAACGGGCGATGAGGCCGAGGCCGTCGCGCAGCCATTGCACCACGGCCCCGCCGGTGAAGACGCTGCCTTCAAGCGCGTATTCGACCGGCGCGGACGGGCCGAGCCGCCAGGCGGGGGTCGTGAGTAGTTTGTTTTTGGATACGACGGCCTTCCCGCCGGTGTGCAGGAGCATGAAGCAGCCGGTGCCGTAGGTGTTTTTGGCCATGCCGGGGCGGAAGCAGGCCTGGCCGAAGAGGGCTGCGTGCTGGTCGCCGGCCACGCCGGTAATGGGGACGCCGCGCAGCGCGGGGATGGCCGTCACTTCGCCAAAAAATTCGCTGGAGGAGCGGATTTCGGGGAGCACGGCGCGGGGGATGCCCAGAAGCGCGAGGAGCTCGTCATCCCAGCAGGCGCGATGGATGTCGCAGAGGAGGGTGCGGGAGGCGTTGGTGAGATCGGTGGCGTGGACGCGGCCGCCGGTGAGCCGCCAGAGGAGCCAGGTGTCCACCGTGCCGAAGGCGAGCTCTCCGCGTTCGGCGCGGCGGCGCGCGCCGGGCACGCGATCGAGCAGCCAGCGGAGCTTGGTGCCGGAAAAATACGGGTCGGGGAGCAGGCCGGTTTTGCGGCGGATGAGCTCGGAGTGCCCGGCGGCGCGGAGTTTTTCGCAAAGGGGCGCGGTGCGGCGGTCCTGCCACACGATGGCGGGCGCGAGGGGGCGGCCGGTGGCGCGGTCCCAGAGGAGCGTGGTTTCGCGCTGGTTGGTCAGGCCGATGGCCGCGATGCCGGCGCCGGTGAGGTTGGCGTCGGCCACGGCGGCGATGGCGGCGCGGCGCGTGGTGGTCCACAGGTCGGCGGGATCGTGCTCGACCCAGCTGGGGCGCGGGTAGTGTTGCGGAAACTCGTGCTGCGCGAGGGCGCGGATGCGGCCGCGGCGGTTGAAGACGATCGCGCGGCTGGAGGTCGTGCCTTGGTCGAGGGCGAGAATGTATTTCATGGGGGCGCGGAAGGACTCAAGTTTATGCAAGATGCCGCGCGGGCAACCCTCTTTCCTCTTTCTCTTTCGTCAGGAAAACGGCGGACCGGGAAATGGGAGAAAGAATAAAGAGAAAGAGGAAAGAAGAAAGAGCACGGGCGCGGAGCCGGGTGTTTCCTGGGTGGATCGGAGGGAGGCGCGCTTCGGATTTGCCCGCGCGGAAAACAGGGCCATGCTTGGGCGCATGTCGCAAAAACCGCTTCGCATCGGCTTCATCGGCGCGGGGGCCAACACCCGCCTGCGCCACATCCCCGGCTTTCGCGCGCTGCCGGGCGTGGAACTCGCGGCCGTCGCCAACCGTTCGCGCGAATCGTCCAGGCGCGCCGCCAAGGAGTTCGGGATCGCGCGCGCCGCCGCCGACTGGCGCGAGATCATCGATGCGCCCGACATCGACGCCGTCTGCATCGGCACCTGGCCGTGGCTGCACGCGGAGGCGTCCATCGCAGCGCTCCGCGCCGGCAAACACGTGCTCACCGAGGCCCGCATGGCGCGCAACGCCGACGAGGCCGTGGCGATGCTCGGGGCGTTGCAGGAGGCGGGGCGGAAACAGCCCGGCATCGTCGCGCAGATCGTGCCCGCGCCGCTCACACTCGCGTTTGACGCCACCATCCGCCGCCTGCTCGACAGCGGCGTGATCGGCGCGCTGCGCGAAATCACCATCACGCAGACCGGCGTCGCCCAAGCCGACGCCTCCGCGCCGCTCACCTGGCGGCAGGACGTCGAAAGAAGCGGGCACAACATCATGACACTCGGCATCCACTACGAGGCGCTTCTGCGCTGGCTCGATGACGACGCCGAGGTCGTCGCGGCGGACGGCGCGGTGTTCACCGCCGAACGTCCCGGCGAGGACGGACGCCCGCGCCGGGTGCAAATTCCCGAAAGCCTCACCGTGCTGGCGCGTTTTCCGCGGACCGGCGCGCGCCTGGTCATCCACCTGAGCGGCGTGGAGACCACGCTCCCGCGCAACGAAATCCGTCTCAACGGCAGCGCGGGCGGCCTGCGCCTCGACCTCGACAACGAAATCCTCCGCCACAAACCGCTCCAGGGCACTTCGCAACAAGTCGTCATCCCCGACGCCGACCGGGGCGAATGGCGGGTCGAGGCGGATTTTGTCGCCAGCATCCGTGAAGGCGCGCCCGTGCGCCTGACCGATTTCGCGACCGGCCTCCGCTACATGCGCTTCACCGACGCGGTGTGGGAGGCGTGGCGGGCGGGGAAGCGGTAAGCGCGCCCGTATCCGGCAAGCGTGAGATACAGGTTCGCGCGGCCGCGCGCCGTAGCGCGCGGCATCCCTGCCTGCCGTCGAAACCAAAAGGCGCGTAGCGCCGCTGATTGTCTTTTCTGAAAAATGCCGCGCTTCGCGCAGGATAGGTTCGACGGCAGGCAGGGATGCCTGCGCTACGCCTGCGGCCCGGCCAGACCTTTCGCCGCGCCTTCCTTCGTCGCCTTCGCGTGCGCCTTGATGGCGGCGTCGATCTTGGCGCGTTCCTTTTTCGCCATGCGGTCGATGAACAGCACGCCGTTCAGGTGATCCGTCTCGTGCTGGATGCAGCGGGCGAGGAGCCCGTTGCAGATGAACGTGTGCGGCACGCCTTGGGCGTCCTGAAACATCACGGTGATTTCAGAGGGGCGCTCCACCTCGCCGCGGATTTTTCCGAACGACAGACAGCCCTCCGAGTCCGTTTCCGAGCCGGCGGCGGCGTGTTTCTTGATGACCGGGTTGGCGATCATCATCGGCATGAACAGCTCCAGCGGCGGGTGGCTGCCGTCGAGATCCCAGTCGAAGTCCGGGTCGGCGCGCGACACATCCACCACGCAAAACTGGATGGCACGCCCGATTTGTTGCGCGGCCAGGCCGATGCCATTGGCGGCGTTCATGGTCTCGATCATGTCGCGCCCGAGCTGCGCAAGCGCGTCGTCGAACACGGTGATATTCACTCCCTTTTTTCTTAAAACCGGATCATTGTATTGAACAATTGGCAGCAGCATGGGTCGAGACGTTCAGTTTCAAATCGTGGGTTTGCCACCGGCCGTCCGCAACCCCTATTCTCCGCCTTTTCAAATGTCCACCACCGGCGCAACTCGCGCGAAGAAACGCAATCCGCTCATGGGCGCGGTCTGGCTTGCCGCCGGGCTGCTCCTCATCGCGTGCGCGTGGATGACCCCGGTCAACCTGAAATCCCTCACGCCCGCGCTCCTCCGCGAGGCCGGACACGGCACGCCGGCCGTCGCCGATTACGGACGCCAGCGCATCGAGTCGGAGAAACTCGGCTCCGCCCAGCTCGTCCTCGCCGCCGCCCGCCTCGTGGACGACCCCGGCGCCGACGCGCTTGCGCTCAGTATCCGGAATGTGGAGACCCGCCGCCCCGAGTGGGTGCCGTGGGGCGGCTGGGACCCGTTTCTCGACCCGCTCTTCAACCTCAAGGAAAACATCGGCCGCGCCGCCTCCACGCCCGTGCTCGAGTTTTTTATCGCGCAAAAGGCCCGCCAGTCGCTCCTCCTTTTCCTTTCCGGCTCGCGCTCGCTCGGCGTGCAATCCGTCCTCCAGACCCGCGAAATCCAGGGCACGACCCGCTTCGTCCCCGCCACGCATCCCGGCGGCCAGTCGCTCGACGCGGTCATCCTCCTCGCCGCGCTCCTCTACCAGTCGGAAAACCTCTCCGGCCCGCTCCAGCGCGAGCTCCGCGGCCTCGCCGAGGCCGCCGTCGCGCAAAAGCAAATGGGCCCGCTCGAGGATTTCTACATCGACCTCCTCTCGCTCGGCAAGCGCCTCAACTGGATGCAGCTCGCCGAGCTGCTCCGCGTGAGCGGCAGCGTGCGCACCGTCGGCGAATTCGCCCAGCTCGCCCGCGTGGCCTCCGACGACCTCCCGCTCATCTACACCGCCGCGCTTTTCACCGGCTCGGCCGACACCGTCGCCGACTACCTCATGCGTTACGGGAAACACGGCCTCGCCGACCTCCGCCTCGCGCTGGCCGGCGGCGAGGGCGCCGCGCGCCTGCTCCTTGCCCGCCAGATCCCCGTCAACCACGCCGGCGGCCCCGTCCTCGGCCCCGCCGCCACCCTGGCGCTGGTCCACCCGCAGATCATGCTCGTCGCGAAATACCTCGGGTTTTTCCTCGGCGCGTTCTGCCTCTTTCACGCGCTCGAGCACCTGCTTGCCGCCGCCAGCCCGGCCACCCCGCCGCTCCGCGCCCGCAGCGGCATCCTCGCCGCGATGATCGGCGCGCTCCTCGTCCTCGCCACCGAACCCTTCCTTGTCAAAGCCGCCCCGCCGTCCGAATTTAAGCTCAAGCTCCTCCTTCCCGTTCTCTCCGACTCACCCGTTTCACCCGTCCGACTCGAATCAGCAACACCACCCACCATGGACTCAGCCACCATCATCTCCATCGGCTTCTTCGCCTTCCTCCAAGTCACGATGTATCTCATCTGCCTCTTCAAGATACGCGGCATCGAGCGCCAGCCCCTCGCGCCGCAGCTCAAGCTCCGTCTCATGGAAAACGAGGAAAACCTCTTCGACGGCGGGCTCTACATCGGCATTGCCGGCACGGCCACCGCCCTCGTCCTCCAGGTGATGGGCCTCATCCAGGCCAACCTGCTGGCCGCGTATTCGTCCAACCTCTTCGGCATCCTCTGCGTGGCCATCGTGAAAATCCGCCACGTCCGCAACGCCAAGCGCCGCCTCATCCTCGAATCGCAGGCCGTCGGCGACCTCCACCAGCCGGCTCCCGCCGTGCGTTCCGTTTTGTGACATTCCGCTCCTCCCGCCCCGCGGGCAACGCAGCCTCGCCATGAACAAGACGCTTCTCCTCATCATCTGCGACTTTCTCCTCCTGAACCTCCTCGCGCTCACGCGGTGGGAGGAAGCCATCCCCGCCGACCCGCAGCCCACCGCCGCGCAACTCTCGGCCACCACCCCCGAGGGCTCCGCGCCCGCCAGCAAGGACGACGACCTCGTCTCCCTCATGAAAATGTCCCTCGAGGACGAACGCGCCCAGCGCGAGCAGACCCTCGCCCAGCTCCAGGCCACCGAACAGCAACTCCAGCAGCGCGAACAAAACCTTTCCCGCCTCGAAGCCGACCGGGCCAAACTCTCCGTCTCCCTCTCTGAGACCCAGCAGTCCGCCGCCGACCTCGCCCAACGCTACGAACTCGCCGCCCGCGACGCCAATGTCTCCAAGGAGCGTCTCGCGCAACTCCAGCGCGACCTTGAGCAAACCCAGACCGAGGCCGAGCGCCGCAGGCAGGAAGTCGAAAAACTCGCGCAGGAGCAGGCCGCCGCCCGCGAAAAAATCGAAAACCTCAACGTCGCCGTGAAAGTCGCCGAGCAGGAAAAAGTCATCCTGCGCCAGACCGCCGAGACCCTGAAGGAACAGGTGCAGGCCGAGCGCGAGGAACGCGTGAAGGCCCTCGAAACCACCACGCAACTCGCCCAGGGCGTCGGCCAGCTCGCCGAGAAATCCACCGCCCTCACGCAGGAGATCCGCGACAACCGCCCCATCAACGCCAACACCCTCTTCAGCGAATTTTTGGCCAACCGCGTGCAGGCCTCCTTCACGCTTTACCGCTCCTCGCTCCTGGGCGGCATCACCCGCGACCGCGACCCGCAGACCGTGCTCGTCCGCGACGGCGAGAACATCTACGCCATCCTCCACGTGGACGACACGCCCTTCACCTTTCGCGAGGCCAATCCCGACTGGACGCGAGTCCGCGCCGCCTTCGTGAAGGACGGCGCGCGCACGCCCGTCGCCGCGATCAACTTCCTCTCGCTGGATCCGCGCCTCGTCACGCTGCCCGTGACCGAGCAGGAGGCCGCCGCGCTCGGCGCGAAAATCTACGAAACCGCGCTCGATCCCTTCAAGTTCCCCGAGGCCGTGCTCATCAGCAACGGCGGCAAAGGCTACGCCGAGCTGCCCTTCAAGCTCGACCCCACGCAGCCCGGCTACGTGAAGATGGACAAGCCCTTTTTCAGCAGCCTGCGAGGCGACCTCGTGATCAGCAAAACCGGCGAACTGCTCGGCATCATGGTCAACAGCAGCTATTGCGTGGTGATAAACAATTTCCTCCCCGCGCACACCCTGCGGACCGGCGACGACATGGCCGACCAGAAAACCAGCGTGACGCTCAACGCCCTGACCGCCCGCGTCCGTGCCCTGCCGATGAAGCTGCAATGAAGGCGCCCGGTTCGTGAAACGCAGCCGTGCGTAGCGCAGGCATCCTGCCTGCCGTCGAAAACAATGGCGCGAAGCGCCGCTGCTCTTCTTTTCTTTCCAAAACCAATATGGCTGGCATTGGCGCGGCGGCGCCGGTAGGGCGAGGCGTCCCGGCCGAGCCGCGGGTCAGCAACGGCTTGGCCGGGGGCTTCGCCGTGCCGGCGCTGCCGCGCCCCTGTCAAACGAAAGCACCCTATTAAAGCATCCTATTACCAGAGGCGGCGGTAGCCGAGGCTGAGTGCCCAGGGGCGCTCGTAGCTGGGGGCGCGTGCGTATTCGTAGTCGATGTACAGCTGGCTGAGGTCGTTGACGCGGTAGCCAGCGCCCAGGCCGAACTCGACGCGCTTGCCGTCGAAGCCGGCGGTAAACGTCTTGCCGTGGGCGGTGATGCCGCCGCCATTGGAATCGACCGCGACGGCGGCAAGCTTGCCGTAGGGATGCCACCGGCTGCCGGGGAGCCGGCGGCCGAAGCGCAGGAGCGCGCGGTACTGCCAGGTTTCGGAGTCGTCCACGCGCACCTTGATCGCGCGCTGGCCGGGGGTGGGGCGGGTGTCGTAGGCGGCGCGGCCCAGCCAGAGCACGGAGGCCTGCGCGGCGGGCTCGAGCCACCAGCCGTCGGCGCGCTGGAGGCGGCGGCCCGCCTCCAGGCTCAGGCCCAGGCCTTTCACGTTGTAGCCGGCGTGCGTCACGCGCCCGTTGGCGGCGCGGGCGTCGAACGCGTTTTTATACCGGTCGGCGCGCCCGACCGCGTCGAGGAACCAGCCGTCCGCGCGCAGGAGCGTGGCGTAGGCGCCGACGCCGGCATTGCGGGTTTCGCCGGTGCCGGCGTTGTCGAACCTGCGGCTGACCCCGCCCATGTCGATGAAGCCGCCGAGGAGGTTCGCGCCGGTCTCGGTCGCGAAGGCCCGGTCGAGGCCGGCGGTCATGCCGTAGCCGTGCTGCTCGAAGGCCATGCCGGAGACGCGGTTCGAGGCGTCGAGGCGGTAGCCGCGCGAGCGCACCCAGACGTTGCCGGAGGCGTTGCCTCCTTTTATGGCGGCGGCGTGGCCGCCGTCAAGGGAGGCGAGGTTTTCGGCGCGGAGGTCACCCATGCGCAGGTGGAGGCTGTCGAGGGCGCTGGCCCAGTCCAGCGCGAGCGTGCCGGCGGTGTTGAGGATGGCGTCGGCGGCGTGTGAGAGCCCGGCGTCGGTCAGGTACACCGTGTGGGGATCGGGGATGTAGGCGCTGCCGTCGCCGCGCATGAGTTCGAGCGAGGTGAGCTCGGTCTCGATGCGGCCGCCGACGAGGTCGAAGGTGCTGAGCGTGCCGCCGGTGTGGATGAGCTCCAGCGCGATGTTCGGGCCGGCGGGCTCGGTGCCGTGGGTGTCGAGGTGCACGCGGTGCGCGCCGGCGCCGTCATCGAGGATGTCCAAAAAGTTCGCGATCATGCCGGCGGGCACGATGCCGCCGCCGGCCAGGCCGGAGAGGTCGGCGTTCAGGTAAAAGTTGCCCGAAGTATTGCCGAGGGTCGCGATGGTCGCGGAGCCGGCCGGGTTCGCGGCGGAGAAGGCCAGCGCGCCGCCGTTCATGTTGAGCGTGCCGAACCGGTATCCGTCAGCATCGAGCACGAGCGCGGCGCGCGCGTCGAGCGTGGTGTTCGCGATTTGGTAGGCGGCGGGGTCGTTTTCGAGGAACAGCGTGGCGTTGGTCACGAGGTGCGTGCCCGCGCCGGAGAGCGCGTTGCGCAGGACGCCGGTGAAGTCTTTCTGCTCGAAGGTCGCGCCGGAGGCGACGCCGATGGCGGCGTCGCCGAGGGCGTTTTCGTGCGTGGCGGTGACGCGCGCCCCGGCGGCGATGCTGCCGGTGCCGTGGAAGCCGGCGCTGTCGCGGGCGAGCGTGACGGCGCCGGCGGCGGCGTGGAACAGGCCGTAACCGGAGAGGGTGTTTTGCAGCGCGCCGGTGGCGGCGGTGCGCAGCGTGCCGTCGAGCTGGATGCCGCCGGAGCCCAGGCCGGCGGTGTCGGCCAGGTGCGCGGTCGCGTTGGCGTTGATGTTGGTTTGCGCGGTGTAGCCGGGGTTCGCGCTGGTGATGGTCAGCGTGCCGCCGGCGAGGGTGAGCGCGCCGGTGCCGGTGAGGCGGCCGTCGATCTGGCCGCCGCCGCGGAGGGTTTGCGTGTGGCCGGCGAGGTCAAAGGACGCAGGGGACTCAATGGACAGAAAGGACGTGTCGCCCAAGACGTGGTCGGCGCCGGCGATGAGGGCGCCGGTCGTGATCGTGCTGGAGCCAGTGTAGGTGTTCGCGCCGGCGAGGGTGAGCGACGAGCCGGTCGTGTAGGTGACGCCGCCCTCGCCGGTGAGGGCGGCGGTGAGGGTGCTGTCGGTCGCGCCCGCGTCGGTGAGGACGAGGGTGGTGCCACTCTTCACGTTCAGCTCGGCGAGCACGTAGTCGTAATACAGGCCGGGGGCGAGGGCCGTGCCGGTGTAGACGGTGGCGCTGCCGGTGGTCTGCGCGGTGTAGTTGTAGATGGCCAAAACCTCGTCGTGCTCGATCACCTGGCCGTTTTCGAGCGCGCTGCCGTCGGCCCTGGTGACGGCGATCTGGCGCGGCGCGGCCTCGGCGAGGGTGCCGGCGGAGACCAGCAGCGTGGCGTTGTCGGTGAGGTTGTCCTGGTCGAGCCAGTTTTTCTGCCGCGCGGCGTCGCCGATCGCGGCCGTGCCGCCGGCGTAGTTTTCGAAAACGACGGTGCTGGCGAGGTCGGCGACGGAGAGCGTGCCGACGTGGAGGACCTCCTCGGGATCGACGCCGTTCATCGGCAGCCAGAGCGCGCCGGCGTTGAGCGTGAGGCCGCCGATGCGGGCGGTCTCGCGGTTGGCGTGGAGCGCGCCGCCGGCGTCGAGGCGCAGCGTGGCGTTGGCCAGCGCGGCGGCGTTGAAGGCGTGCGCGGCGTTCGTGCCGAGGGTGAGCGCGGTGTCCGCCAGCGCGACCGTGCCGGCGAAGTTCGAGCCGGTCGTGGCAACGAAGTCGAAGGCGCCGCTGACGGACTCAACGGCGAGCAGGCCGTCGCCGCTGAGCGCGTGGACGAAGCTCGTCGCGGTCGTGGCCAGTGCGCCGGTCTGCGCGAGGACGACGGAGGCGCCGCCCGCGCCGGTGCCGCCGATGTTATCGTTGCCGGTGATCGCGGCCGTGCCGGTGACGGCGAGCGTGCCGGTGAAGGCTGTATTGGTCCCGGTGAGCGCGACGCTGCCGCTGACGAGGTTCACGCCGGTGCCGCTCACGGTGTTGGCGAAGGCGCCGGTGCCGCTGAGCGCGAGCGTGGAGCTGTTCGCGATGGTGGCGGCGCCGAGGCCGTCGAGGCTGTTCGCGAGGGTCAGGGTGCCGGCAAGGATGCCGGCGCTCCCGGTGAAGGCGTTCGAGCGGCTGATGGTCAGGTTGCCGGCGGCGTCCTTGTTGAACGTGCCGGAGCCGGAAAGCGCGTTGCCGAGGGTTTCGGCGGCGGTGTTCGCGACCGTGAGCAGGCCGTCGAGGAGGATGCCGGCCTCGGAGAGGTTCGCGGTCGAGCTGGCGCTGAGCGCGCTGCCGGCGGCGATGTTCCATTCGCCGGCGGCGCCGAGCTCGTTCGCGCCGGTCAGCGCCACGCTGCTGCTGTCCACCAGCGCGACGGTGCCGCTGCCGGCGATTTGTTTCGCGAGCGTGCCGGTCGCGCCGGTGAGCTGCACGAGGCCGCCGGCGGTCAGCGTGCCGCTGTCGCCCAGCGCCTGCGTGTGGTGCAGGACGGCCGTGCCGGTCACGCCGACATCGGCGGCGAAGCCGGCGTTGGCGCTGGTGATGTCCAGCAGGCCGGTGACGCCGAGCGAGCCGCTGCCAACGCTGTCGAGGAGCGCGCCAGCGATGCTGCCGCTGGCGAGCGTCTGCGTGCGGCCCGCGAGATCAAAGGACGCAAGGGACACAAGGGACAGATGGGACGTGCGGCCGAGGGCGTCGTCGGCACCGGCGATCACGGTGCCGCTGGCGAGGGTCGTCGTGCCGGTGTGGCTGTTGCTGTGGCTCAGCGTGAGGGCGCCGGCGGAGGCGACAAGTTCGAGGTTGCCCGCGCCGGTGATTTCGGCGGCGAGGGTGCGGTCGTCGGCGCCCGCCGTGGTGAGCGTGAGCGTGGTGCCGCTCTTGATGTCGAGCACGGTCAGCGCGTAGTTGTAATACAGGCCGGCGCTCGCGGTCGCGCTGCCGAGGATGGCCCGCGCGGTCGCGGTGCCGGCGGTCACGCCGGTGTAGTCGTAGGTGGCCGTCACGTTGCCGTAGTCGATCCGCCGGCCGCCGGTGAGCGGCGTGGCGCCGTCCTCCTGCGTGAGGGTGATCTGTTTCCCATCGGTTCCGGCGGCGAGCGCGTCGGCGGCGACCAGCAGCGTCGCGGTGTCGTTGAGCGAGTCCTGGTCGAGGAAGTTTTTCGGGTTCGTGCCGGTGCTGTTGACCGTGCCCGAGCCGGTGTAGCCCCTGAAGGCGACCCGCGCGCCGCTGTCCACCGAGAGCGTGCCGGTTTGCAGGACTTGCGCCGGGACGACGGCGGTCATGTCGAGCAGCGTCACGCCGCCCGCGCCCAGGTCGAGCGCGCCGAGTTTGCGGGTCTCGGCGTGGGTGGCGAGGGTCGAGCCGGCGAGCACGCGCAGCTTGGCGCCGGCCAGCGCGAGGGCGTTGTGGGCGTGCGCGGCGCCCGTGCCGAGGTGCATCGTGGTCGCGTCGAGCTTGACCGTCCCGGCGAAGGCCGTGCCGCTGGCCGCCTCGAAGTCGAAGACGCCGCCGTTCGTGGACGCATTCACCGCGAGGACGCCGCTGCCGGCCAGCGCGTGGACAAAGGTGGTCGCGGTCGTGGCCAGTTCGCCGCCGGCGGCGATGACCACCTTCGCCCCGGTGCCGCCGATTTGCGTGCTGGCGGTGATGTCCGCCGTGCCGGTCACGCTGAGCGTGCCGGTGAAGCCCGTGTTCGCCCCGCGCAGGCTCACGCCGCCGCTGGCGACGGTCACGCCCGTGCCGCTGACGGCGTTGGCGAAGGCGCCGGTGCCGGCGAGGTCGAGCGTGGAGCTGTTCGCGATGGTTGCGGAGCCGAGGCCGCCGAGGTCGGCGAGCGTCAGGGTGCCGGCAAGGATGCCGGCGCTCCCGGCGAAGGTGTTCGACTGGCTGATGGTCAGGTTGCCGGCGGCGGTTTTGTTAAAAGTGCCGGTGCCGGTGAGGGCGTTGCCGAGGGTTTCGTTCGCGGCGTTCGCGACCGTGAGCCGGCCGTCGAGGAGGATGCCGGCGAGGCCGAGGTTTGCGGTCGAGCTCGCGCTGAGCGCGCTAGCGGCGGCGACGGTCCACGCGCCGGAGAGCGTGTTCGTCCCGGTCAGCGCCACGCTGCTGCTGTTCGCCAGCGCGACGGTGCCGCTGCCGGCGATTGCTTTTGAAAGGGTGCCGGTGGCGTTGTCGAGGCGGACAAGGCCGGAAGCGGGCGGGCCGCCCGCGCTCCATAGGGTCAGCGTGCCGCTGTCGCCGAGGGCGGAGGTGTGGTGGAGCACGGCCGTGCCGGTCACGCCGACACTGGCGGCGAAGCCGGCGTTGGCGCTGGTGATCTCCAGCAGGCCGGTCACGCCGAGCGAGCCGCTGCCAACGCTGTCGAGGAGCGCGCCGGTGACGCTGCCGCTGGCGAGGGTCTGCGAGTGGCCCGCGAGGTCAAAGGACGCAAGGGACTCAAGGGACAGGAAGGACGTGCGGCCCAGCGCGTCGTCGGCACCGGCGATCACGGTGCCGCTGGCGATCGTCGTCGTGCCGGTGTAGGCGTTGCTGTGGCTGAGGGTGAGGGCGTTGCTGGCGGCGATTTGCAGGTTGCCGGAGCCGGTGATGAGCGCGGTGAAGTCGGCCCCGCCGGCGGCGCGGCCTCGTCGCCGGAGAGCGTCGTGGTCTGCCCGGCGAGCAGGTCGAGCTGCGTGAGCGCGTAGTTCACGGAGAGGCCGGGCCGCCGGTGGCGTAGTCGAGCGCCTGCGTGTAGGTCGCGGTGGCCGTCACCGTGCTGCCGGCGTCGCGCACCGCGGCGGTCGTCGTGCCGCCCCCGGCCAGCGCCAGGTTCGTGCCGGTGGTGGAATATGCGTTCACCAGGCGCACCAGCGTGGCCTCGTCCTGCCGGAGCAGGTTCTGGTCCAAAAGGCCGGTCGTGCCGGTGGCGGCGTGGTTGTTGGCGACGGTGATCGTGCCGCTGGCGCCGTCGAGCGTGTCGGTGAGGATGACCCCATCGGCCCGCGAGCCGGTCGTGTAGGCGAAGACCACGTCCGCGCCGTCGATCTTCAGGCCGCCGGGGTTGCCGCTGCCCAGGCGCTGCGTGCCGGTGGCGACCGTCGTCGTGTTGGCCGTGCCCAGCACCACGGCGGCGGAGGCCAGCGCGTTGTTGTCCAGCGCGTAGGCGCCGGTCTCGAAGAGCGCCGTGCCCGTGAAGCCAGCGCCTGCGGCGCTGGAGTTGAAGTTGAAAGTTGAAGTTGAAGAACCGAGGTCAACGTGCAGGACGCCGGTGCCGCTGAGGGTGCTGGCAAACACGATGTCCCCGGTGGCCACGCGCAGGACTTTTTCCGTCGCGCCGGAGCCCGCGCCGATGACGACCGCGCCGGAGCCCAGCGCGCCGGTGTGCGTCATGACCAGCGCGCCGTCGAGGATGCCGATCGTGCCGGTGGTGGTGTTCGCGCCGGCCAGGGTGAGCGTGCCCGCGCCGGCCTTCTCGATCGCGTGCGTGCCGGTGAGGCTCGTCGCGATGGTCGCCCCCGCGGTCATGTTGAAGACCACCGCGCCGGTGCCGCCGGTCGCCAGCGTGCCGCCGGTGAGCAGGTAGCCTTCGGTTTTGAACTGCGCCCCGCTGAGGGCGATCGTGCCGCCGGTGAAGCTGCCGGCGGCGGTGTTGTCCACCGTGACCGTCCCGCTCGCCCCCCCGAAGATCGCGAAGCCCGCGGCCTCGGCGGGCGCGCCGAGCCATTCCCCGTTGGGCGCGCCGTTGCTGCCGCTCCACGCGGTGTAGGCGCTGGCCGCCCCCGGCGCGTGCCACGTGCCGGAGCCGCCTTCCACGCTGGCGTTGGTCCACTGCCCGGCGCTGTTGTCGCCCCCGTCCCAGTAGGTGAAGTAGCCAAAGTCGTAGAGCAGCTTGACCCAGCCGGTCTCGGCCGTGCTGAACAGGAACTTGTCCGCGTCGGCCAGGCCGCTGACCGCCGCGCCGTTGAACGTGCCGAACGCGAGGTTGCCGGCGCTGCCGGAAAGCGCGCCGCCGGTGAGGCCGTAGCGGATGAGGTCGTATTCACCCTTCGCCAGCGCCGCGCCCGTCCCGGTGAGGTTCACCGTCGTCGTCCCGCCCATGACGACGCTGCCGTGCACGTCGATGCGGTCGTTCACGCCGGCCGCGCTCTGGTCGAGGTGCCCGGGGCTGGTGACCGCGCCCAGCTCGAAGTCGAGGTGCCCGCCGTCGGCGAGCGCGAGGTCGCCGAGGATCGTGGTCACCCCCGGGCTGTTGCCCGGCGCGAGGTGCCCGCCGGCGTTGAGGTAAACATTGCCCCCCAGCGTGCCGCCGCCCCCGAGCGTGCCGCCGGCGTAAACCTGCAGCGCCGAGGCCGCCGTCCCCAGCACGGTGTTCACGCGGAGCCGGCCCGAGTCGATCCGCGTCACGCCCGCCCACCCGGAGGCCCCGCCCCGGTAGTCGAGGTCGGCGCTGCCCGCCACCCGCAGCGTGCCGGTGCCGGCCAGGGCGTTCGTGAGCGTGCCGCTGAGGCCGGCCAGCTCCAAGGACGCAAGGGACGAAACGGACGCAAGGGACGAGCCCAGCGCACCGAGGTGCGTCGCACGCAGCGTCCCGGCGCCCACCACCGTCGTGCCACTGTACGCATTGCTCGCACTCAGGATCAGCAGGCCCTCAGTGGTTTTGTCGAGCACGGTGGCGGCGCCGGAGAGCACGCCGGCGTAGGAGCCGCTTCGCACGGTGAGCGTGCCGCCGCCGAAGAGCACCGTGCCGCTGCCGGTGAGGTTTTGGAGGGTCTGGTGGAGGGAGGCGGTGTCAAACACCGCGTTGTTCACGAGGGCCGCGCTGGCCGCGATCACGTCGGCCACGCCCGCGCGCAGCGTGCCGGTGGCCGTCGTGGTCGTGCCGGTGTAGGTCTCCGCGGTATTGAGCGTGACGGCGCCGGTCGCGCTGATTTGCAGGTTGCCGGAGCCGCTGATGAGCGCGTGCAGTTCGGCGCCGCCGGAGGGCGCGGTCGCATCGCCGTCAAGCACGAGGGTTTTGCCGGCCTGGAGCTGGATTTCTTGCAGGCCATGGCCGAGGGTCAGGTTGTTGCCGGCGCGGGCAAGGGTGTTGCTGTAGAGGCCGAGGGCCTCCGTGCCGCTTCCGATGGCGAGGGTGGAGGTCGTGCCGAGCGTCGCGCCGGCGGCGTCGACGAGGCGCAGATCGGCGAGCGCGCCCGTCCAGTTGGACGCGATGACGAGGGTTTCGTTGACCGCCTCGTCTTGCTGGAGCAGCGGGCGGCCGTTGAGTTTCGCCTGGTCGAGGAGCACGGCGGTGCTGCCGCCGGCGGCGATGGCGAGGCCGGTCACGGTGGCGGTGCCGGTGAAGGCGAGCGTGCCGCCGCCCAGCGCGAGGGTTTTTGCGGTTTGCGCGCCGGCGGCGATGTCGGTGAGGCCGCCGGTCGCGGCGAGCGTCGCGCTGGCGAGCGCGGCGGAGGCGTTGGCGTCCCAGATGAAGCGGCCGGAGGCCGCTTCCACGGTGCCGGCAAAGGCCGCGCCCACGCCCGCGCCGAGGGCGTGCGTGCCGCTGCCGCCGAGCTTGAGCGCGCCGTCGCCGGTGAGCGCGTTGTTGAAGGTCATGTTCGCCGCGCCATCGGTCGCGAGCGTGCCGCCCGCGGCGAGGGCGACCCTGGCGTTTGCGCCGAGGTCGGCGGCGTCGTTGATGAGCGCGCCGGCGTCTTGGGCCACGGTCCATGTGCCGGTGAAGGCGCTGTTGTCGGCGTTGTCGATGCGGACGGACGCGCCGTGCACGAGCACGTGGCCGGCGCCGGCCACGGCGTTGTCGAAGGTGCCGCTGAAATCGAGCACGGCGGATGCGCCCAAGGCGGCGTGCAGGGCGGATGCGCCCAGGGCATCGGCGTCGCGGGCCACGAGCGCGCCGGCGTTCACGGCGGTCGTGCCGGTGTGGCTGTTGCCTGCGGTCAGCGTCAGCGTGCCGGAGCCGGCCTTCGCCAGCAGCCCGGCGCCGCTGATCGCGCCCGCGAGCGTGCCGCTGTTCGCCTGGGTGTCCAGCGTGCCCTGGCCGGCGAGCGCGAGGGCGTTCGCGAGGGCCAGGCCGTTTGCGTCGAGGCGCAGCGTGCCGCTGTCCAGCGTCGCCGTGCCGGTGCCGAGCGCGGCGTTGTCGCCGATGGCGGTCACGCCGCCGGAGAGAGTCGCGCCGCCGCTGAACGTGTTGCCGCCGGCGAGGGCCAGCACGCCGGAACCGGTTTTCGAGAGCGTGCCGGTGCCGGCGATCTGCCCGGCGATGGTCGTCGTGCCGGTGCCGAGGGTGGAGATTGCGAGGGAGCCGGGGAGCGCCACCCCGGCGATGCGGACGGCGCCGGGGCCGTCGGTCGTCAGGGTGCGGTCGCCGGCCACGGCCAGCGCGTGGGCCGAGGTGCCGAGGGTGAGCAGGCCCGCGGCGTCGGCGACGGTGAGCGCGGAGTCGGCCAGCAGCGTGCCGTTGCCGTGCAGTCCGAGCGCGCCCGTGCCGGTGAGCGCGAAGCCGCCGTCGAGGATGTAGTCGCGCTCCAGCGTGCGCTGGCTGTCGGTGTAGCCGCCGCCGGAGGACTGCACGCCGCGCACCGTGCCGCTTTGGAAGGCGATCCGCCCGTAGCCCAGCGGGCCGCCGGCGGCGTCGCCGTCGACGCCCAGCCAGATGTTGCCGGAGGCGAGGGTGAAGCTGCCTGAAAAGGTGTTTCGCGCGTTGAAGACGACCGCGCCCGTGCCGGAACCCTGCACGCTCACGCTCGACGCGGGGCCGCTGATCGCGCTGTTGAAGATGGTGCGGCCGGGGCCGTTCTGCACGATGTCGAGGTTTTCGCCCACGCTCACCCCGTCAAAGCCGAGCATGACAGGAAGATTGAAGACCACGTCCAGACCGCTTTCGTTGGAGATCTCGGAGGTGTTGCCCGGGGTGATGTTGTCAACCGTCTGGAGCTTGAGGCTGCCGCCGCCGGTGTTGAAGGCGAGGGTGCCGCTGCCCGCGCCGGTGAACTTGAAGCGTCCGAGGGTTTTGTCGGCCAGGACGGTGATCGTGGTGTCCGCGCCCGCGAGGGAGGCGTAGGCGGTGTCGAAGATGGCGGAGTCGCCGGCGATGCCGGGCTGCTTGATGGCGCTGTGCGTGAGGGGGGAGACGTTGGTGAACCAGTTGTTGACGCCCCAGACGCTGTCGTGGTTCGAGCCGCTCCAGGTGTAGTTGGCGTCGTAGGGGAGGAGGACGCGGTCGCCGTTGTTGTTGCGCCAGACGCGCACTGAGTTGACGAGGCCGTCGAGCGTCACGTTGTCGATCACGCGGCCCACCGCGAGGGTGCTCTGGATGATGGTCGAGCCGAGGCCGGTCTGCTGGTCGCCATTCCAGCCGGTGAAGGCGAGCAGCGAGCCGGCGTTGACGCGGATGTCGCCGAGGAGGAGGGTGACGGGGTTCGAGGGCGTGCCCCCGGCCACGTCGATGAAGGCGTCGCCGGTGACGAGGAGGCTCGAGAGCGCCTGCGTGTTCTGGTTGATGGCGAGCGTCGCGCCGGCGCCGAGGGTGATGGTGCCGGTGGCGTCGAGGAGGTTTGCGGCGGCGAGGTTGACGGTGCCCGCGCCCAGCTCCCAATTTTGCGCGGCGAGCTTCACGCCGAGGGTGTAGTTGCCGGCGGTTTTCACGCGGTCGGCGACGAGCACGCCCTGCTGGCCCGCCGCGCTCGTGCTGAGGAGCGCGCCGTTGTGCGCGAGGACGGTGGTCACGTCGCTGCCGCTCACGATGAAGCGGCCGTTGTTGTTGAGCAGGAGGCGGTCGCCGCCGGCGATGGTGACGGTGCCGCTGTCGGCGGCGACGACCTGGAAGGCGCTGGAGGCGCCGTTGGTCGTGAGCGTGCCGGTGCCGAAGGCGGTGTCGCCGGCCACGCCGGAGCCGACCTGGATGTCGTCGGCGGTGGCGGCGGCGGTGTAGCGGACGGTGCCGGTCTGCACCTCGATGCCGTCGGTGATCTGGTTGTCGACGTTGGTGAGTTCGAGGACGCCGGCGCCGGTCTTGGTGATGCCGCCGGCGGTGGAGGCGTTTTTGTCGTGGAGGAGGGAATCGACGCGGAGGGTCTGGCCGGCGTTGGTGATGTTGAAGGTCATGTCGGCCTTGCCGTTGCGGAGGGCGATGCTGCCGGTGTCGAGGATGAGCGTGGTGGCGGAGCCGGCGTTGGTGATGGTGATGCCGTTGGCGTCAAAGAGCACGGGGTTGGAGACGCGGATGGAGGTGGCGGAGGGGTCAACGCTGTCGGCCCCGACGTAGGCGCCGAAGACGGCGCTGTTTTTCAGAAATCTGAGAGTGCCGGTGCCGAGCGCGCCGCCGGCGAGGGTGCCGCCGGCCCATACGGAGTCGTGCCCGACCTGGACGATCGAGGAATGGTGCGTGATGCCGCCGGCGAACTCGTTGGCACCGAGGAAGCGGATGGCGCCGCTTCTGCTCCAACTGCTCTCCGCGCCGGTGAAAAAGCCGCCGGCGCCCGCGATGACATGGTCCTTGCCAAAGGTGAGGGTGCCGCCGCTGCCGCCGAGTCCCTGCTGCCCGGCGGAGACAGTGCTCTTCCGGCCGGTCGAGCCGCTGTCGAGGTTGAAGAGCAGGTTGCCGTTGTAATTATTGCCGCTGGTGATGTTCAGCACGTTGGGGATGGAGATCGTGGCGCTGCCGTTGTTGGCCTGGATGAAGCTGCTGTTGATCGCGCCGGCGATGGTGAGCGTGCCGGTCGTGCCGAAGGGGTTGTCGTATTTCACATACACCTTGCTTGCCAGTCGGTAGTTGCCGGTGAAGGCGCTGTTGTCGCCGTTGTAATAAACCCGGCCGTAGCCGGTCTGGTTGATATTGCCCGCACCCGAGAGGTTGCCGTTGAAGACGGTGGTGACATAGGGGCTGCTGTTGTTGTTGCCGTAGTTGTCGATGATCCAGGTGGCGCCGGTGCCGAGGTCGTCCACGAACACGTTGCCGGCGAAAGTCAGCGTGGAGACCGCGCCGGCCGTGTTTGCCACCACCGCGCCGAGAGCCGTCTGCCGCTGGTGATAGAGGTGGCCGCGCAGGATGACGTCGGAGGCGATGGTGCGCGAGGTCGCGGCGGAGTCCACCGCGCCGGAGGCGAGTTGCTCGTTATAGGTTTCGAGGTAGAATCTCTTGTCGGCGCCGTCGCCGATGACGAGGGTGCCGGTGCCGAAGTAGCCGCTGCCGGAGACGGCGGCGTTCGCACCGTAGAGCTGGATGACGGAGGAGTCCCGCCAGGTGAAGCCGCCGGAGTAGGTGTTGCCGGAGGAGAGGAGGAGGGTGCCCGCGCCGGTTTTGGTGATGCCGCCGTCGCCGCCGACCGCGCCGCGCCAGTCCAGATAGCCGGTGGCCACGGGCACGGTGGCGGCCAGCTCGATGTCCGTGTCGAGCTTGACGGCGTTGTTGATGGCGAGGACGGAGCCGCCGGCGTGGAGGAGGCGGGCGTCGTAGGTGTTTTTGTCAAAGATCAGGGTGCCGCTGCCGCCGAGTTTCACGGAGGGCTGGGCGGAGAGGACGTTCAGGCGCGAGAGGGTAAAGTTGCCGTCCACGTCGATGGTCTTGGTGGCGAGACTGCTGTCGATGTCCTTGATGGAGACGCTCACGTCGATGCCGTTGGGGGCCTGGCCGGGGGCGGCGGTGTTGAGCCAGCCGGCGCCGGCGCTCCAGAGGGTGCCGGTCGCGCCGGGGCCGCCCGTCCACTCGATGGTGGCGACGGCGGTGGCGGCGTTTTTCAGATACCAATAGCCGCCGTCGGTGACGACCTGCACACCGGCCTCGTAGCCGGTGAGCGCGATGTTGTCGAGGGCGGGCAGATTGGGGTCGGCGGCAAAGCGGACATAGGCACCGGTGCCGTCGGTGTTCCAGACGCCGCTGGTGTTCTGGATGGAAAGAATATCGGCGGTGCTCCAATTCGCCGTGCCCGAGGCCGCGCCCGCAAAGGTCAACCGTCCGTCCGCGCCCAGCAACAGCGAACCGCCGCCGGCACGAAGATACAGCAAACCGAGATCCTGACTGGTGTGTTCCACCGCCAGCGCGCCGCCGTTCAAGACGACGCCGGGCGCGGTCGCTCCGGAATATTGAACAACCTGATTATCGGCCGTGAGCTGGAGCACGCCGCCGTCAAGGTGTATCGAACCCGCGGGTTTGAAGGTGAGCGCACTGTCAAGCGTGGTCTGGCCGGGACCTTGTTTGTGGATGGTGTTGATGCCGCTTACAATGCCGCCGCCACCGGCCCCCTTGGTGATGAAAGACTGGCCGGCGGGATTGGTGGTGGTGTCAAAATACAGGTTGATGTTCTGGGCGGCGGTCACGCCGCCGTCGCCAAAGACGCCGCCGTCAAGCACGAGGTCGCCGGAAACCTTGAAAATACCGCCGCCGGAGGCGATGCTTTTGGCGAAACTGTCCGCGCCGAAAAACACGGTGCCGCCGCCGGCAAAGAACAGGGTTTGGTTGTTGCCGAGGTTGAGATTGACCGGCGCGGCGGGAGCGGCGCCGCCGATGCGCGTGTCGTTGCCCTGCGTATCCACGTAGAGCTGGCCGCTGGTCACAGTGATGTCGCCGATGCCGAGGTAGTTGTTACCCGCGTCGAGCCTGCCGATGGTCAGTCCGCCCGCGCCCACCGTGGTGTAAAGCGTGCCGCCGTTGACACCCAGCCCGCCGGAGAAGGTGTTGGAGCCGCTGAGGATTTCCTTCGTGTGACTGCCCATAAAAACCAGCCCGGCATCGCCGACGAGGTGGGTGCTCGCGCTGAAGGTGAGCGAGGCGCGCACGCCCACGGGGCTCACGGTGCTTTCGTCGACATTTATAGTGTAAGTGCCGGAGGTCTTGGCCGAGGCATCCAGGAGGATGTCGCCGTCCCACGTGAAGGTGGTGTTGTTGGCGGCGAAGTCGTTTCTGATGAAGATGCGGTTGGGGACGGAGATTTTGTTGTTGTTCGCCATGCCGCGGATACCGCCGCCGTTGAAGGTGATGGTGTTGATGGAGCCGGAGAGGAGCGCGGCGCTGGTGATGTCGCCCCAGGCGTTATTGTTTTGCCGGGAAATACGGCCACCGTTGACGATGAGGTTGCCCGTCCAGCCCGTGTTCACGCCGCCGAAGCGGTTTTCAACGAGGCTGGTCGGCGCGCCACCGTTGCGGTTGATGATGATGTCGTGCGTGCCGGTGATGGCGGGGTTAAAATAGATGTTCGCGCCTCCCTCGATGCTCAGGTCGGAAGCCAGGCGGATGTTGCCGGAAAGGGTGTTCCAGCTGTAGTTGTTGATGGCTATGACCGCCGGGACGCCGGCGCGCCCGCTGTCCATGAGCAGGGTGCCGACATTCACGCCATAGGCGGAGCCGCCGGGGTTGTTGTTCATGGCCAGCTTGCCCAGCGTCCACGTGCCGCTGACGGAGGCGAAGCCCGCGCCGGCGACGGTCTTGCCGCCGAGCGAGCCGCCGGCGTCGCCAAGGATGGCGATGGCGCCGGGGGCGTTGGGGAGGGCGAAGGGGTGGACGATGTCGGTGCCGCTGACGCGCCAGTTGCGGTAGTCGGAGGCGTCGAGGGTGTTGGCGCCGCCCGTCCACTCGGCCTGGAGGAAGTCGGGCGTGATGCCGTCGGGAAGCATGGGGATGAGGAGTTCGCCGGAGGCCCAGGTCGCGCCGGGATTGTAGCCGTGGAACCAGACCTGGTTTGCAAGCTGGCCGGCGGTGGGCGAGGCGGCGAGGAGGACGCGGTCCGTGCTCGCGCCGGGGAGGTATCCGTAGATGCCGAGGATGCCCGCGGTGTCGGCAAAGGAGAGCGCGCCGAGGTCGAGAGTGGTGGCGGTGGCGATGTCGCCGCCAAGCTGGATGCGGGCGAGCGTGCCCGCGCCGACGGCCACGCCCGAGAGGGTTTGCGAATAGCCGTTGAGCCGGACGTAGCCGGTGGAGGCGCCGTCGAAGGCGAGCGCGCCGGCGAGCTGGCCGGTCTTGCCGAGGGAGAGGCTGCCCGCGCCGATGGAAACGCCGCCGGCGGCGTCGAGGCTGGAGGTCGCGCCGAGGTCGAAGACGCCGGCGTCGAGCCGGAGGGTGTTGGCGAGGGAGAGCGTGGTGATGGAGGAGTCGAGGCTGGTGACGCCGGAGCCGGTTTTCACGATGGCGGCGTTGACAGTGATGGCGCCGGCGAGAGCGGAGCCGTAGCGGGTGTCGTAGCTGAGCGTCTGCGCGCCGGCACCGGTGAGATTGAAGCGGTGGGCGGAATTGGCGGCGATGCCGGTGGCGTCGGTGAAGACGAGGTTTGCGCCGAAGTTGAAGCCGGCGGCGGGGGCGTTGAGGATTTGCGTGCTGCCGAGGATGACGCTGCCGGAGCCGTAGTCGAGGATGCCGGTGCCGCCGAGGTCGATGGCGCCATCGAGAAGGGCGAGGGTGGCGTTTGTCAGGCGGAAGGTGGCGTAATTGGAGAGGGTGATGGCCGCGCCCGCGCCGAGGGTGAGGGTGGCGGCGGGGTTGGAGGAGGTGACTTCGAGAATGGTGTTGCCGCCATCGACGGTGATGTTGCCCGCGCCGAAGATGCTGGGGCCGGAGCCGAGGGTCATGTCGCCGGAGAGGCTGCCGCGCACGGCGCCGAGGCGCACATCGAGCGCGGCGAAGGTGCTCTGCGCGCCGCCGAGGGTGAGGACGCCGCCGCCCTGCTTGACGAGCGTGCCCGCGCCGGAGAAGGACTGGTTCGCGCCGAAGACAAGGCTGGTGAGGGCATCGACGGTGATGGCGCGCTGGCCCGCGCCAATGGAGGAGAGGGCGGCGGCGGCGGGGTTGAGGGTGAGAGTGCCGGTGGTCGTGGCGGTGGCCTGGTCCTCGCGTCCGACGGCGAGGTCGATAGAGGAGAGGTCAATGGCGTTGGCGAGGGTGCGGCCGGTGGCGTTGGCGAGGTTGATGCGGCGTGCGCCGGAGCCGGCAAGGACGAGCGTGCCGGAGCCGAGGGCATTATCGGCGCCGATGACGAGGGTGCCGTTGTTGAAGTTGACGGGGCCGGCAATGGTGGCGGCGGAGTTGAGGACAAGGCGCCCCGCGCCGTCCTTGGAGAGGGCGGCGGCGGAGAAGGGGCCGGAGACGGTGATGGCGGCGTAGGGGTCGGCGTTGGAGAAGAGCGCGGTGCCGGTGACGGCGGTGTCGCCGGCGAGGGTGATGGAGCCGACCATGCCGGAGTCGTTCTGGATGGCGAGGTTGCCGGCGGCGGAGACATCGGCGAGGAGGCGCAGGCTGACGCCGCCGGAGAGCGAGAGGAGCGCGTCGGCGGGGCCGTTGTCGAAGCGGAGCACCTGTCCGGCGGCGCCGAGGGTGAGCGTGCCGGAGGCGTTCACGCTCGGGCCGCCGACGATGGTGAGCGCGCCGAGCGTGCGCTGCTGGCCCGCGCCGCCGAGGGTGACGGTCTTGTTGGCGAGGGAGGTGTTCGAGGTGACGTTGAATGTGGCGGCGTCGCCGGAGTTGTCCGGGACGGCGGCGGGCGACCAGTTGGCGGCGTCGGCCCAGTTGGTGCCGGAGCCGGTGAAAGTGCCGGAAACTTGGGCGCGAAGGGCGGGTGCCGAGAGGACGGAAGCCAGAAGAGCTGCGACCGGAAGGCGGAGAGCGTGAAGGGCTATATTCATTTTATTTTTACAATATGAAAGTGATGCTGCGGGTCATTGGCAGGCTTGGCTCTTCTGCGATTTCCTAGGCGAAGAGACGGGGTCGTGGAGCCGACGAACGCGGATGCAGGGGGTGCATGCAGTCCTGATGTCTCACCGGCATCAAATCGCGGCGCGGCGCGATCCCTCCGTGGCCGCCGCGTATCCATACCGGCCAACGTATGTCTTTTGCGCTTTGCGCAGTTATTCCGGCTATAGAGTTAAAACTATTTATGTAACAAAAGATTACGCGGCCCGGTCCATCCCCCGAATTACTTGCAATAGCGTTCGCTCCGCTGCGCATGCAGCCGGCAAAATTGAACGCTGTGGCAAGTGGCAGAAGCATTTTGGCGACAGAAGGAAAATTCTTTGCATTTTCATGCTGTCGGGGCCTAGCGAATGATTTTTGGGACGGCTGTCAAATTTACTTTTGTTTATCAATAATGGCTGCCTACACGAATGATTTTCGCCGGTTTGAATTCCGGTTAACCAGGGTTTCTTGGCGGCGGATTTGGAAAAACCCGTCGCTCGGTCTGCATAAATTCGGTTTTAGAGCAATTTTCGTTTGTTCTATCGCATGTAGGGCTCGACCTTGCGTCGAGCCAGGCTGGCATGGATGAAGGAGCCGCGTTGCGCACTGGAAACATCGCGGCCTGACGCAAGGTCAGGCCCTACGGGGCCGCTGTTTATTTGCGACAGAATAAACGAAAATTGCTTTAATCGTGCGTGCCTCGGATGGGGATTCGCATCCTGCGCGCAGTCACGCATAAAGCGCGAGGGGCACGAGTGGTCTTGGCATGGCTGCCTGTTGCTTTTGGGCGAGCTGGCCGCAGGTAGGTTTGGCGCAAGCCGTGAAGGGAGGGCGCATCGTCAGCTTTATGCGGGTGTCACGCAGCCTGCCGGTGGCAGTTCGCGCACGCTGCGGTCGGGGGAAGTGGGCTTGAAAAAGGTCAGCCCGATGCGGATGGTAGTTCGCGTTCAGCGCCGGCCTCGCCGTGTGTCACGCCGGTTTGCGCGCGGGGCGGAGTTGGAAAACGGGCTCCGCCCCGGCGTCGTGAAGCAGGGCCATGGCGCGTTTCTCGGCAGCGCGCATGAGGCGTTTTTTTTGCGGGCGCAGGTCGTCGTAGCCGGCGAGGTGCAGCCAGCCGTGGACGACGTAGAGCGTGAGCTCGGCGGAAAAGTCGCGCCCGTGCGCGGCGGCATAGGCGGCGGCGGTGTCGGCCGAGACGCAGACTTCGCCCGCGACGCCGAGGGCGGGGTTGCCCTCGAAGGTGATGACGTCGGTGGTCGTCGGATCGTCGAGGAAGCTCGCGTGCAGCGCGGCGAGCGCGGGGTCGGTGAGAAAGGCGATGGAGAGTTCGCCGGGCGGGCAGCCGCCGCGAAAACGGCCCGCCTGCGCGTCGAGCCGGGCGATGGCGACGGCGATGGCGCGGCGGTCGAGGCGCAGGCGAGGGTGGGCGTTGTGGATGCTGATTTCGCGGACGGGCACGGGCGGGGGCCGCTGTGCGGCCGGTTGAAGTGGGAAGTTTGGAGCATTCAACTAAAGACATGGCCGTTTCATCAGAATTTGTTTCGCTCGGAGTCGCGAAAAAGAAGAATTTCTTCTCCCTGCGTCTCTGCGCGAGGCCACGGTTTTAATTATAATGCGCCAAGGAAGGATATGATAATTCTTGAACAGAGAGGAAACGAAGGGAACGAAGAGGATATTGTTTTTTAGACAGAATGAACAGAATGGAAAAGAATAGACGGAATTGGTAATTTGATGAGTTTCATTATGTTAATTTTCAGCCATTTTGTTCATTCTGTCTAAAAAACGTCTTCTTCCTTCTCTTCGTTGCCTTCTGTTCAATCCTTGGACGCCCCGCCCTCGCGGGTTTCGGGCGCGGGTTTTTGCTCGGCGTCGGCGGGCGGGTAGGCGACGCGGGAGTGGAGCATGTTGAGGAGCGTGCGGGCGAAACTGTCCTTGATCTTCGCCAGCTCGGCGAGCGTGAGCGGGCATTCGTCGAGCTGGCCGTCCTGCAGGCGCTCCTCGAAGAGGTGGCCGATGAGTTCGCCGAGGTGCTGCGGGGTCACGCGGCGCAGGGAGCGCGAGGCGGCCTCGACCGAGTCGGCGAGGTGGATGATGGCGCTTTCCTTGAAGCGGGGGCGCGGGCCGTCGTAGCGGTAAGTGGTCTCGATGACCTTCAGGTGCTCGGGACGGAGGGGCGTGGGCGTGGGGGTGACGGGAATCGGGGGTTTGGAGCCGGAGGTGGGAATCGGGGACTTGGAGCCCGTGGGCGGGGCGGGCGGGAGGGTGGCGCCGGGCGCGGCGATGGGGAAGCTGGTGGCGCTTTGCAGCCGGGTCTGGTTGAGCGCGCGCTGGAGGAAGAAGCGGATGAGGGTGGTGCCGTGGTGCTGCTGGATGACGTCGATGACGGCGCGGGGGAGCTTGTGCTTGAGCGCGAGGTCCACGCCGTCCTTCACATGCGCCTTGATGATGAGGGCGGAGAGGGAGGGGTTGCTTTCGTCGTGGGGGTTGGCGCGGTCGCGCTGGTTTTCGGTGAAATACTCGGGCTTGCTGGTCTTGCCGATGTCGTGGAACAGGGCGCAGACGCGCGCGAGCAGGGGATTGGCGCCGATGGCGGCGGCGGCGTTTTCGGAGAGTTGCGCGACGACGAGGGAGTGGTGATAGGTGCCGGGCGCCTCCATCTGCATGAAGCGCAGGAGCGGGTGGTTGAAGTCGGTGAGTTCGAGCAGCGTGATGTCGGTGGTGCGCTTGAAGAGGCCCTCGATCACGGGGAGAATGCCGGCGACGATGATGCCGGTGAGCAGGCCGTTGCAGAGGCCGGCGAGCATTTGCCCGGGGACGGTGAAGGGGGCGCGCAGGATGGGCTGCTGGTCGATGATGCCGAGGAGGAGCGCGAAGACGGCGACCGTGAGCCCGCCGAGGGTGGCGGCGCGCACGACGGAGCCGCGGCGGCGGACCTGCTGGCAGAAAAAGATGCCGACCATCGAGGCGAGGAACGTGACGACGAGCAGGTCGAGGCGGTTGCCGAAGATGACGCTGGTGAAAATCGACACGAGCAGCGCCATGAAGATGGCCGAGCCGGTGTCGATCAGGATGGCGACGAGGAGCGCGGCGATGGCGGTGGGCGCGACATAGGGCAGCAGCGAGGCGATGGAGGAGTTCTGGATGAAATAGGGCAGCTCGCTCAGCCAGTAGGTGAAGCGGATGAGGCCGAGGTTGGCGATGACGACGAGGGCGAGGAGGGCGAGGCGGCCGTTGTTCTGGAGCGTCTCGCGGTCCTCGATGCGGATATAGACGACGCAGGCGATGACCATGGCGAGGACGAAGAGGACGCGGCGGAAAAACTCGAGCGCTTCCATGGTGTCGGCCCCGCCGTGCTCGTAAAGGTAACGGCGGTGCGCCTCCAGCATTTCGTATTGCTCGGGGGTGACGCGGATGCCGGGCTCGACGATGGTCTGGCCGCGCTCGACCTGGACGGTGACGGGCTGGAGGTTTTTGAGGGTTTCCTCCTGGAGGTGGTCGGAGGAGT
The DNA here is from genome assembly GCF_038725785.1 of Termitidicoccus mucosus. GTDB lineage: Bacteria > Verrucomicrobiota > Verrucomicrobiia > Opitutales > Opitutaceae > Termitidicoccus > Termitidicoccus mucosus. Next base: position 4,087,898 of record NZ_CP109796.1, on the reverse strand, counting down.
CGGTGTCGAAGACGAGGTTGGGGTTGAGGCCGTTGTGGAAGATGCGGAAGAGGGCGAGCAGGGTGCGGCTGTCCGTGCCGGGGGTTTCGAGGTTGATGCGGAGAAAACGCTCGGCGGCTTCGAGGGACTGCACGGTGTGCTGCTCGCTGGCGCCGCCGGGGCGGCTGATGCGGAAAACGGCCACCTTGCCGGGCGCGCCCGGGGAGGCGAAGAGCGGGCTCTCGTCGTGGATACCCTCCTGGTAGAGGCCGCGGAGGACGACGAGCGCGGACTCGACGAGGGCGCGGCGGGCGGCCGCGTCGCCGTAATTCAGGAGCGTGCGAATGTCGTTGATGCCGGCGTGGTAGGGGCCGCGGGCGTTGAAGGCGTCGAGGATGGCGGCCAGCGCGGCGCGGCGTTCCGGTGAATCGGGCGGCGGGCGGGGGCGGGTGGGTTTCACGGGGACGGCGGACGCCGCCGCGCCGGTGTCCGCCGTGGCGGAATCGCTGGACGATTCCGCGTCGGCCTGCTTCCCGGCCGGGGCGGCGGTGCCGTCGGCGTCCTCGGCCTCGTCGCCCGGCGCCGCCGCCTGCGCCGCGCTGCGGGGATGCTCGATGTCGAGCTTCTCGAGGTCGCGGAGGAGCGTCTGGATGGCGCTTTCGAAACGGCGCAGTTCGCCGTAATCGAGGCGATAGACGCGGGGCACGCGGTTGCGGATTTGCTCGCGGGCGAGGCGGGTTTTTTCCGCGCTCTGGTAGGAAAACGACTCCGAGGCGACGATGCGGGTGGAGGCGATCTGGTTGGGGAGGACGGGAAGATTGACGGCATGGATGCCGACGAAACTGATGCCGACGATGGCGACGACGGTGACAAAGAAAATGAACGCGGCGACGATGCGGCTCGACTGGAAGAAGTCGGCGACACCGGAGCTTCGCGCGGTTTTTCGTTTGCGCGGCGCAGACAGGTTGCCGCGAAATTTGGCAAAAATCGACATGATGAACAGACGAAGAGCCCCGAGCGTGGCGAAGCCGCGGGCAGTTAGCTAGGATAAACGAAGCCCCGTTCGCTTGTACATGGGCCCGAGGCGGCGGCTCCCCGGTCTGCAAAAAAATGGCAGAAGCCGGGTCGGAAAACGAATGGAGCAATAAATGTACAAATGTATAATAATATTTGTGAGATATAATTAAATTTGACTCCATTTTTGTTTTATTCACACGGTTCATAGATGCAAATAAGTGAGGACAATGGACGCCGCCGGGAGCAAAAGCTCCTGTTTCTTGTTTTCACATTATTTTCGTATTCAGGCATTTTTTCGCAACCACTTCCGGTTCAGCAGGATTTGCAAGCCGATCGTGAGGAAATCCGCCGCCGCCAGCAGCAGGAACAGGCGGAGCAACAGGGGCGGTTCGAACAGCCTCGGGTGGATTTGCAACCGGCCGCCGGGACGGTTTCCGATGCCATCCCCGAATCGCCGGATGGGTTTAGCATCGACCGTGTGGAAGTGGAGGGCGGGCGGCGTTTTCCCTGGCTGGCTCCGCTCGCCGCGCGCTACGAGGGCAGGCGTCTCGGCATGGCGGGGATACGGCATGCGATTCGCGCGCTCTCCCACGCCTGCCTCGAGCGCGGCTATGTGACCACGCGCGTGCTCCTGCCGGAGCAGGACATCGCGGGCACGCGCACCCTGCGCCTCGTCGTGGCGCCGGGCACGGTGGGAAAAATCGGCTTTGCCCCCGGCGACGCCGGGCGGGGCGGCACGTGGCGCAACGCCTTCCCCGCGCGCGCCGGGGGACTGCTCAACCTCCGCGACATCGAGCAGGGCCTCGAGCAGATGAAGCGCGTGCCCTCGCAGGACGTGACGATGGAGCTGAAGCCCGGCGCGCGGCCCGGCCAAAGCGACGTGCTGGTCACGCGTAAAAACCGTTTCCCGCTGCGCGGGCACCTCGGCATCGACAACGGCGGCGACCAAAACACCGGCCGCTGGCAGGGCAGCGCGACCGCCTTTTGGGACAATCCCCTTTCCTTGAACGACCTTCTCGCCTTCACCCGCAACGGCGCGGTCGCCACCGCCTCGGGCCAGGGCACCGGCGGCGACAACCTCACTTACAGCCTCCCCTTCGGCTACTGGACGGCGCACGCCAGCTACAACGCCTACGACTACCGCCAGACCGTCCAGGGCTACTACAACCCCTACGAATCCTCCGGCAAAAGCCGCAGCGTGGAGGCCCGCGTGCAATTTCTGGCGCATCGCGACCAGAACTCCAAGACCACTGCGCAGACCCGCGTCTCCTGGCGGCGCAATCGCAATTTCATCGACGGCGTGGAGCTGGAGGTGCAGCGGCGCGACACCGGCACGCTGGAGCTTGCCCTCCTGCACCAGCGCAACCTCGGGCGCGCCCTGCTCGACGCGTCGGTCGCCTTCCGCAATGGCGTCCCGTGGTTCGGCGCGACCGGCGACCTCCAGCCGCGCGCCGACGGCTCGCCGACGAACTTTTACCACGCGCTCACCGCCGACGCCGTGCTGCGCATCCCTTTCTCCATCGGCCCCGCCCGCCTGCACGCGCACACGGCCTTCCGCGCGCAACTGACCGGCGACACGCTCCAGGGCTCGGAATATTTTTCCATCGGCGGGCGCTACACCGTGCGCGGCTTCGACGGGCGCCAGACCCTCGGCGCCGAAAAAGGCCTCACGCTCCGCCACGACCTCGGCGTCGCCCTCTGGCGCACGGGCCAGACGCTCTACCTCGCGCTCGACGGCGGCCATGTGGCCGGCCCCGCGAGCCGGTATCTGCCCGGCGGCACGCTGGCCGGCTGCGCCCTCGGGCTGCGCGGCGGCCGGGGGGCGTTCTACTACGACGCGACGGTGGGCCGCCCGCTGTACAAGCCCCGCGGCCTCCACACCGCCCGCGCCACCTGCACCGCGCAAGCCGGTATCCAATTTTAACCTACAAACCATGCCGCCATGAGCATCACCCGTCCGCCCGCCATGAAAACCCGCCATCGCCCCTCCTTTCTCCTGCGCCCGCGCCGCTGGCTGAACCTCCTGGTCGCGTCCGTGTTTTTCGCGGAGATGTCGCTGCCCTCCGTATGCGTGGCCGGCGGCATCGTCGCCGACCCCGGCGCCGGCGCGAACCGCCCGTCCATCGACGGCAGCGCGAACGGAGTCCCCGTCATCAACATCGTCCGCCCGAACGACCGGGGTGTTTCCCACAACAAATACCAGGACTTCAACGTCCCCGGCCAGGGCGCCATCCTCAACAACTCCGGCCGGGAAACCAACACCCAGCTCGCCGGCTGGATCGACAAGAACGTCCACTTCAACCCCAACGACAGCGCGCGCCTCATCCTCAACGAGGTCACCGGCCCGGACATTTCCCGGCTCAACGGCTACCTCGAAGTCGCGGGCAACCGCGCCGACGTGATCATCGCCAACCCGAACGGCATCTACGGCGCGAACTTCGGTTTCATCAACACCAGCCGCGCCCTGCTCGCCACGGGTCGCCCTGAATTTGATGAGACCGGAAACTTGCGCAGCTTCGCCGTCCGAGGAGGCAAGGTTGTTATCGACGGCAGCGGCGAGGGTGACCACCCCCATCTCGGCGCCTACGCCGATCTCGCCGACCAGTTCGACATCCTCGCCCGCGCCGTCGAAATCAACGCGCAGGTATTTGCCAAAAAACTCAACATCGTCACAGGCGCAAACCGGGTAAAATACGACACGCTTGATGCGGAAAAAATCGCCGCCGACCCGGCCGAGGCCGCGCCGCTCGTCGCGCTGGACGTGGCCGCGCTCGGCGGCATGTATGCGGGCCGCATCCGCCTCGTCGGCACCGAGGACGGCCTCGGCGTGAACACCCGCGGCGACCTCGCGGCGGGCATCGGCGGCTTCACGCTCACCAGCGAGGGCAGGGTCGTCCTCCAGGGCCAGACGACCTCGGACGCCGCCTTGGACATTCGTGCCCGCGAGGGGGTTGCCAATAGCGGAAACCTCCATGCAGCGGAAAACACCGCGCTCATCACACGGGGAGCCATTGAAAACACAGGACTTCTTGCTTCGCAAAAGGACGTTGTTTTGACGGCGGACGGGTCGATCAAAAACAGCGGCATTGTCGCAGCGGGTCTGGATACCAACGGGAACTTCACCAACGCGAACGCCGGCATCACCGCCACCGCCGGTGCGGATTTCGACGCGACAGACGGCCGGCACTACGCAGGCCGGAATATCACGCTGACCGCCAGCTCCCTTGATCTGTCGCGCGCCACCACCCAAGCCTCCAGTCTCTCCATCACGGCCCGTTCCGGCGATGTCATCCACAATGGCGCGAGACTTGGCGCGGATGTTCTCACCGTCTCCACTCCCGGGAAATTCGACAACAGCGCGGGTCATATCAATGCCGCCGGCATCGCCATTGTGGCGGGCAGCTTCGCCAACGACAATCAGGGCATCATCGCACAAACAGGCGGCGGCACACTCAACCTCACCGTTGCAGGGGCGTTCACCAACATAAGCGGAACGATCAACAGTTTTGGCAATGTCGCGATTGCCGCCCACTCCCTCGACAACACGACCGGTTACATCGCCGCTTTCAACAATGCGACGTTCATCACGCGCAACGGATTCACCAACACGGGCGGACAGCTTCTCAGTGAAGGCGACCTTGCCATCACCAACCTCGCCGGAGCCTTCGCCAACAGATCGGGGGTGATCCAGTCAGTCGGAAGCCTCACGCTCAAAAACCAGCCGGACACCCTTGATAACACCGATGGCAACATCCTTGCGTCCGGCAGTCTCACGCTTCTCGCCCATGCGCTCGACAATACCCGCGGCAATCTCGTTTCCGACTCCGCGATTGCGCTCACGCTCACAGACGGTCTCGCCAACATTCACGGAGTTATTGCAGGCGCAAGCGACATCGCCGTCACCGCTGCCTCATTGGACAATACCCACGGAGCCATTGACGCCAACGGGAAGCTCGCCGCACTTTTGACCGGCACGCTTGATAATGCAGACGGCATTATCACCGCAGCAGGCGGCCTCGATATTCGTGCGGCCGGCATAACGAACACGGGCGAAATTTCCTCCTCCGCGGGCGCGGCAAACGTGACGGCCACCGCCGGCAATATCGCCAATACGGGAATCATCTACGCTTCCGGACCTCTTTCGCTCAGTGCCGAGTCGGGGGCAGTCGGCAATACCGGAACCGATGCGGCACTCAGCACGAACTCGTCGCTTACGCTGACCGCCCGGGGTCTCGACAATGCCAACGCTCAGGTAAGCGCACTTGAAAACATCCGTATCACGCTCACCGATGCTTCCGTGACGCTGATCAATGACGGCGCATATATCTCCGCCGGCAATGACCTCGACATCGTCACCCCCGGAGCACTCAGCAACAACAACGGCAGCATCACCGCGACACGCGGCAACCTCGCGCTCGCCGCCGCAGGCCCGATTGCCAACACCGGGCTTTATGCGCGTATTGCCGGCGGCAATACGCTTGCCCTGACCACTTCGGGCCAGCTTGACAACACGGGGGGCGCGATTTTCTCGGAAGGAAATTTCACGATCAATACAGGCACCGCCGCATTGATAAACCAGTCGGGCTACATCGGCACCACGGGCACCGGACGCATTGCCAATGTCGTTTTGCATACGGGTGAATTTGACAACACCCAGGGCGTCATCACCAGCACGGGCTTGCTTGCCCTCAACGCCGCCACGCTGACGAACAACGGTTCATATGCCCAAATCTACGCCGCCGACAACGCCAGCATCACCCTCGCGGGCGATCTTGAAAACATCCATGGTGCCATCTCCGCAGGCGGACGGCTTGCCCTCGATCTCAACGGCCTGCTCGACAACACCGCCGGACAGATCCTCTCCAATGGCGGCCTGGCAATAGTCACCCATAACGGCACCATCGACAATACCCTCGGTTATATTGGCGGAAATGCCAGCGCCTCCCTTGAGGCCGGCACCCTCAATAACACCGCGGAGGGTGTTGTCACTTTCGGCGGCATTACGGACATCACGCTCACAGGCACCCTCATCAACACCGACGATGCTCAGATTCTCAGTGGCGGCAAAATCACCCTCGCCGCCGCTGCCGCCGATAATCGCCATGGGATTTTCAAAAGCGGCGCGGGCATTGACGCCGTGGTTTCCGGCAACTGGAACAATGGCGACTTCGGCATTCTCATTGCAGGCGGCCAAGGCATAAACGTCACCGCCTCCGGCTTCGACAACGACACGGGCATCATCCGAAGCACGGGCAACATCACCTTTGCCGTTACCGGAAACTTCAACAACAGCGCAGGCGAAATCATCGCCGACCGGGCCGCCACCCTTACCGCCGCCTCGATCGGCAACGCGCTCGGTCTTGTCTCGGCCAACGGCGCGCTGGTTATTTCAGCAACGGCCGGAAACCTCGACAACCGGCTTGGCGGTCTTTCCGCAGGCTCCTCCGCCACTGTCACCGTTCGCGACGATCTCTTGAATGCCGGCGGTCTTGTCATGGGAGGCGGCATACTCATTACATCCCGGAATCTCGACAACACCACGGGCCACATCGGCTCCACAGGCACCGCCACCATCACCCTTGGCGGCACCCTTGATAATCTCGACGAAGGAGCCATTGCCGCCGACAGCGACCTTCGCATAACGGCTGCCAGCATCGCCAACACCAATTCCGGCACCACTGGCGGCATCTTTTCCAATGGAGATATTGCGCTGGCGACAACGAATGGCGCCCTTGACAACACCGGAGGCAAAATCACCGCGCTTGGAAATGCGGCCCTCTCCCTTCAAGCCGACCTGATAAACACGGGAGGCGCGCTTTCCACAGGCGGCAGTCTCGCCCTCACCGCCAGCACCCTCGACAACACTGCGGATGGATACCTCGCCACCGAGGACGATCTTTCAATCACCCTCACCGGCACCCTCAACAATAACGCAGGAACCATCATTGCCCTTGGCGGCGCAAACATCGCCGCAGGCCATATCACCAATGCGCAAGACGGGCTCATGCAGTCCGGCAAAACGCTTGCGCTTAATTCCGTCAACGGGGTCGACAACAACGAAGGCACGCTTCGCGCTTTTGAAAATCTGACCATCTCCACGGGCAACGCTTCACTCAATAATGTTGAGGGCGTCATTCAGGCCGCCGGCGATCTCTCCATTTCCAACAGCACCGGCACGGTTCTCGACAATACCGATGGTTTTATCACCGCAAGCGGGACCCTCACCATCGCCAACCAAAACGCGGCCCTCGACAATACATCCGGCATCATAGCCGCCGGGGCTGGCGGCAGTGCCAATATAACGACAAACACCCTGTCCAACACGGGAGGCTCCATCATTGCAGGCCGAAATCTCGCCCTCGATATTGCCAATGGCGGATTCACGCTGGACGGCACGCAGGAGATCTGGGCCAACAACAATCTCACCCTCAATTTGCGCAATGGCAGCTTCGTCAATGCCGAATCCAGCCTTCTCGCCTATGGCCTCGCCACCATCAATGCCAGCGGCAACATCACCAATAATGCCGGGGCAACTTTGAATGCAGGCGGACTCAGCCTCATCACGGCTGGAAAAATTACCAACCTCGGACGCATCGACGCCGACGCCATCAGCACCAATTCGGATTACCTCGACAATCGTTCCGTCATCATCGGCCAGATCGTAAGTCTTGATGCCCGTGAAATCCATAATACGGGCGCGGGTGCCCTTATCGCCAGCACCCAATACCTCGGCCTGTTCACCAGCGATCTTCTTTCCAATACCCGCGACAATGGAGTGACCGGCACCACGACCACGGGCGCGAATATTTTCACCCTCGGAAATCTCACCATCGCCGGGCGGGGCGGACTCGATGAAGACGGCAATCCCGTTTCCCGCGCCGGGCGCGTTCTTAATGCTTCATCCACCATCGAGGCATTTGGCGATGCCACAGTTTACGCGGACACTTTTGAAAACAAGAAAGATTCTTTCGCGACGGAAACCTATCTCGATTCGACCGAATACTTCGACCAAAACAACCTCGACACCACGCATTCGTTCACCATCCGCAAACCTTCCAATGGCAGTCTCCATGATGGTATCAGCGTATGGTATGGGAAAAGAAACGAAGGCTCCACCTGGCTCCAATACACGAAATACATCTACAAAACCCGCGTCACCCAGGACAGCCCCGAGGCTCGTCTTCTGATTGGCAGCAATCTTACATTTTCAGTCAACGACGCCACGAATTACCTCGGCACCATTGCCGTCGGTAATGCGCTTGTCTATAAAGACAGCGGCGCAATCAACAACCTGGGCGAATCAAACACCGTCCGCATTGTCCATGGCACCGCCGGCCGCGTTGATATTCATGAGATGGACAAGCGTCCGCAAACCTTCGGCAGGGCCAAATATGACAACAAGACCATCGGCACATGGATCATTGAAGACGAACTGACCGACATTCCCGATGCTCGTTTTGGTGCCCGCATCACCGCGGACACCATCACCGGCTCGGTGCGCGAACTCTACAACGGCGAAGCCGCCGGCAAACCCGTCCGCACCAAATACGGCGACACCGACACGAGTTTTGACGGCACGGCCGTTAATGCAAACACGGGGGCCGGGACGATTTCCGGCCACGACGCCACCGACACCAGCGGCGACACGACGGTCGCGGGCAACGAGCAGGGCATTGGCGGCGTTGACTCCGACCAGGATACCACGCTCGCACCCGTGACACCGCCCGCCGGTGACGGAAGCGAAGGCCGCATTCCCGGAGGCAAGACTTTGCCGACGCTCACCATCACCGCGCCCGGCGAGGTTGATTTCACCGTCCCGCAAAATCCGATCTACTCCGTCGTCACCGACCCGTCGACACCCTACCTCATTGTCACCGACCCGCGCTTCACCGACTGGAATAATTACATTTCCTCGGATTATTTTTTTGAGCGCATGGGCGTTGACCCGCAGATGATGCACAAACGCCTCGGCGACGGTTTTTATGAAAGCCGTCTCATCCTCGACCAGGTCACCGCGCTGACCGGGCGCCGCTTCCTGGGCGACTACCGCGCCGAGGACGAGCAGTTCATGGGGCTCATGGACAATGCCACCGACATTGCCGCGGCCTATGACCTTCGCCCCGGCATCGCGCTCAGTGCCGACCAGATCGCGAATCTCGAAAAAGACATCGTCTGGCTGGTCGAAACCATGGTCGACGGGCAGGCCGTCCTTGCGCCCGTGGTCTATCTTTCCGCGGCCACCCGCGCCACCATCGAAAGCGGAGCGGTCATTGCCGCGAATGACATCGACCTCACTATCACGGGCGACCTGACCAATCGCGGCACTGTCCGCGCCGACCGCGACATGCGCCTGCAAGCCGCCGATATGCTCAACGACGGCGGCAGTTTGAAATCCGGCGGCAACATGACCCTCGTCGCCAAAACCGACATCACCAGCTATGCGGGCGGCATCAACGCCGGGGGCAGTGCCACGCTTGTGGCAGGCCGGGACATCCGCCTCGCCAGTGTCGCCGAAACCACCGACTACGGCTTGGCAGGCACCCGCACCCAGGTCAGCGACCAGACTCTCGCCGCAGGCGGCAACCTCGCGATGCAAGCCGGGCGCGACCTTGCCCTGACGGGAGTCGCCGCCAGTGCCGGGGGCGACACCACCCTCATCGCAGGCCGTGACCTCACGCTCGATACGGTCAGAAGCGTGAACAGTTTCAGCACCGGCGGCGGAGGCACCTACGCCAAGGGCGGGCAAATCACCCACACGCTCACCACGCTCGAAACAGGCGGCAACCTCATCCTTCGCGCCGGGGACGCAGGCGCCGAGGGCGTTCCCGCATCGCTTGGCAATATCAACATCGCCAGTGCCCAAATCAGTGCCGGAGGCGACACCGGCATTCTCGCCACGGGCAACATCAACATCACCGCTGAAATTGACCGGGATTTCCTCGACTCCAAAGTCACTTCCAAAAAGCGCATGGACCGCGCGATGCACGACGACGAGACCGTGCTCGGCGCGACGCTGCAAAGCGGCGGCAACATCGCCCTCCAGGCCGGCGACATCGGTTCGGGTGGCACGGGCGGCTCGCCCGTGGGCTTGGGTGTCTCGGACGTCCCGCCCGAGTCCTCCGGCAACATCACCTTGACCAGCGCCTACCTCCGCGCCGCCGGCTCGATCACCGCCGCCGCGACCGGCGACATCACGCTCGCCGCCGAGGGCGAGCACCACGAATCCATCACCGAGTCGATGCGCAAGAAGTCCGGCGTGCTCAGCAGCAAGACCACGACGACCTACGACCGCGTGGACTACACCGGCGCGGTGGGCGCGACCCTCAGCGGCGACAGCGTCACCGTGCGGGCCGGGCGCGACCTCACCGTGATCGGCTCGGCCGTCGCCGCCGACCGCGACATCGCGCTCTCCGCCGCGCGCGACCTCACCGTCGCGGCGGCGGAAGAAACGTATTCGGAAGAGCACTACAGGGAGGTGAAAAAGAGCGGCCTGCTCTCGCTCTCGCCCACCAGCCTCAGCGTCGGCAAACAGCGGCACTCCATCGACGAGACCGCCGGGCAAACCATCGCCCGGTCCAGCGTCATCGGCTCCGCCGGGGGCCGCGTCGACCTCGCGGCCGGGGGCGACGCGCGCATCATCGGCAGCGAGCTTGTCTCGCAGGCCGGGCTGTCCATCGACGCCGCCGGCATCAGCATTGCCGCTGCCGCGCAGAACAGCACCGCCACCCGCACCGAGAAGTTCAAGCAGAGCGGCGTTTCCCTCGCCATTCGCGGCGGCCCCTTCGAAGCTCTCTATGCCGCCCAGGGCAAGACCATGCAGGGCGCGGAGGAAGTCGCCGACGCGCGTCTTTCCAACCTTGACCGCCTGCGCAGCGCCTCGGGCTGGCTCATCAACTCCGATGGACTCGAAGCCTTTGGCGCGTCGCCCCTGACGAGCGTGGTCGCCGTTTCCGTCGGCAGCAAATCCAGTGAGGCCACCGCCACGCAGACCACCGTCACCCAGCGCGGTTCGGTGCTCCAGACCGGCGGCGACCTCACCCTGATCGCGCGCGGCGACACTGGGAGCGCCGGCATCCTGCCGGCAGACGGCGCAGCCGCCCCCGTTTCCACTTCCAACTTAAGCTTCAACTCCGCCGCAGGCGGCTCCGGCGACATCGCCATCGAAGGCTCCTACCTCAGTGCCGGCGGCGCGCTGGGCATGGTGGCCGCCCGCGACATCACCCTGCGCGAAACCCTCGACACGCAGACCGACAGCGCCGCCGCGCGCGTCAAAAACGCCAGCCAGTTCCGCTCCGAAAAAAACGCGTCCGACACCGCCGCCGAGCAGACCGCGGCCAACGGCAGCCTCGTCACCGCCGACACCATCGCCCTGTCAGCCGGCCGCGACCTCGGCATACGCGGCTCCACCGTTGCCGCCGACCATGACATCTATCTGGAGGCCGCCCGTGACGTGCGCATCGAGGCCGCCGCCGAAACCCGCAGCGCCACTTACGAGCAATCCACCAAGACCAGCGGCATGTTCGATAGCGGGCGCCTCTCCGTCACCTTCGGGCAGCAAAAGACCGGCTTTGCCCAGGACGAAAACGGAACCTATGCCGTCGGCTCGCTCATCGGCTCGACCGAAGGGCGCATCGACATCCGCTCCGGCGGCGAGACCCGCGTCGTCGGCTCCGAGCTTTTCTCGCAGACCGGCCTGTCCATCGACGCCGACCGCATCTCCATCCTCGCGGCGGAGCAGACCAGCGCGGGCGGCATTAGGCAGAGCTTCAGCCAGGGCGGGCTGACCGTGCGCCTGCAAGGCGGCATCGTGGACGCCGGACTGGCGCTGGTGGACACCATCGAGCGCGCGGAGCAGGCCGGCGATGCGCGCCTGCAAGGACTCTACGCGGCGCGCGCCGCGCGGCAGGGCTACGGATTGTATCGAGGCGCGCAGGCCGTGGCGGGTGCGGCCAGCGACGGCGGAGCGGGCGCGGCCGGTTCTGCGGCGGGCATCGAGCTGGCCGTCGCCGTCGGCGCGAAAAGCAGCCGCAGCGAAAGCGAATGGGAAAGCACCAGCCACCTCGGCAGCCGGCTCGACACCGCCGGCGACCTCACCCTGGTCGCGCGCGGCGACGGTTCGGGTGGCACGGGCGTCCCGCCCGTGGACGGCGCAGCCGCCCCCTCTTCAACTTCCGACTTAAACTTAAACCCCGCTACAGGCGGTTCCGGCGACATCCACATCGCCGGCAGCGACCTCTCCGGCCAAAATGTCACCCTCGCCGCGAAAAACGACATCCTCGTCGAAAGCGCCCTCGACACGCACCGCCAGGACGGCAGCAACAAGAACAGCGGCTGGGAAGGCGGCGTGGCGCTCAGCGTGGGGCAGGGCGGCGTGGGCATAAAAATCTTCGCCGACGCCGAGACGGGCAAAGGCTTCGAGAAAGGCAGCGGCGCGGAAAACCTCAACAGCCACCTCGCCGCCGCCGGCACGCTCACCCTCGTCTCCGGCCGCGACACCACGCTCGCCGGGGCCGTGGTGCGCGGCGACACCATCCTCGCCGACATCGGCGGAGGCCTCACGCTGGAAAGCCGCCAGGACAGCGATTATTACAAGGCCAGGCAGGAGCAGGCCGGCGGCGGGGCGAGCTTCACCATCGGCAGCATGAGCGGCGAGGCGCACGCCTCCTACAACCGCGACAAGACCGACAGCGACTACGCCAGCGTGCGCGAGCAGACCGGCCTGTTCGCCGGCGGGGGCGGCTTCGACATCAACGTCGGCGGGCACACGCAACTCACCGGCGCGGTCATCGCGAGCGGGGCGGACGCCGCGAAGAACCGCCTTTCGACCGAGACCATCGGCTTCACCGACATCGCCAACCACGCCGACTACGAGACGGAAAGCATCGGCGCGAGCGTGGGATCGGGAGGTTCGTTCGACAAGGAGGGCAATTTTAATTACGGCGGCAGTGGCATCACGCCCGCCATCGGAATGCCGCAAAACGAAAAGGCGGACGGCACCACCCGCAGCGCCATATCCGACGGGACCATCATCGTGCGCGACGACTTCGACGCCTCCGGCAACCGGATGTACGATAGCCTCGCCGGACTCTCCCGCGATACCGCTCACGCCAACGACGGAGCCCTGGAGAACAAATTCGACCTGCAAAAAATCCAGGAGCGGCAGGAACTCGCGCGGGTCTTCGGCGAAGAGGCCTACGCGAACGCGGGCACCATCGTCTCCGCCCTCTATGAACGCAAACTGGACCAAATCCAGAAGGATTTGGACGACGGGTTTATCACCAAGGAACAGGCCGGGGAACAAAAGAACACCGCATACCTTCTCTATGGCGAAGGGCAAGCCGCCAATCTCTTGTTGAATACTGCCATCGGAGGAATTGCCGCCAAACTTGGAGGCGGCAATGTTGTCGCTGGCGCGGCCGGCGCGGCGGCCGCGACCTCGGCGGATTCTGGCTCATTCGATATATATGGGGACTTAAACAGTCCAACCGCCGGCTCCACGCTTGGCTCGCTTCTGATCAGCGCCGCCGCCGGGGCGCTTACGGGCAATGCCATCGCCGGCGCCTCCACGGGCAATGATGCGACAATCTTGAATCAATATGCTCACAGGGAAATCTATCACGCCTTGCATCAGCTCGACCAACAACTGCCGGGCGTTTTTTCTGCAAATATTCCCAAGGATGAAAACGGAAATGATTTGATATCCCCGGAACTGGCCAGAAACTTGGGGGCCGCATCGGTCGCTGCGTATTATTCGGGCTCCGCCGCTCCGCCCGGCATGAAAGTGCTCAGTGCGTATAGTGAAAAGGATGATGGCACTGATGCCGTCGTTTTCCAAATGGAGTCAACAGGAGAAATAGTCATATCTTACAGGGGTTCCGCCTCGGCAAGGGACTGGCTGGTGACTGACACGGGGAATGCTGTTGGTTTCGAATCCAAAAAATACGTAGATGCTATGAAACTTGCAAATACAATACAGAAACAATTTCCAGAATCGAAAATAATATTGACGGGTCATTCACTTGGCGGAGGTGAGGCTGGACTGGCCTCCGTTCGATGGGGTCTTTCTGCAATCACTTTTAATGCCGCTGGTGTGAACCCTGAAAATTATAAAATAAATACAAATCTTGATTCCGGGAAAATTAATAATTTCTACATACCCCTTGAGCCATTGACTTCTTTCCAGGCACTGACACCATTAGCAGATGCGTTGGGTCAGCAGGTGTCCCTCAAAATCACAACGCTGCCGGGCTTGAGCAATTTCCTTAACCACGGTTCCGTATCAATTTTGCGCAGCTTGGGCGCGCCTGATTTGATAAAAGTAATCCCGCCTATTAAAACTAGCGGCACTACTGGAGCGAAAGGTCCATAGTCTCAATGGAAACAACCATCAATTAATCGTTTTTTATATGAAGGCATTTGTTTTTTTGATTATTTCAGCCTGTGTCTTTTTTACAGGATGCACATCCCTGTCATTCGTGAGCGCGGGCAGTTTTTTCGGGCCAGGTCCGCAGTATGAATTTCTCAAGGCGTCAGGTTATGGAGACACAAAGGAAATGGAGAGGCAACTGCGACGTGGAGCCGATATAAATCGCCAAGGACGCGAGGGAATGACGGCATTGATATGGGCACTCTGGCAAGGCAACAAAAGAAGCTACGAATGGCTGCTCCAGCACGGGGCCGACCCTAATTTGCAAATGCCGGCGACCGACCTGGCAAGGTATGGATTTTTCAGTGGTGCATCAGCCGTATCTGTGGCTGCTCGGCATCGGGACCCTTGGTTCCTTGAGATTACGTTAAAGTATGGCGGAAATCCAAATTTATATAATCCGATTATGAAAGAAACGGTTATATTTGACTGTATTAGTTTCTATGAGAAAAAACATGATGGGATAGCACAACTCGAATTATTGATAAAGTATGGTGCAGATTTGAATGCCGCACATCCAAGCACGCCTATGATGTATGCGGCCATATTTAATAGATATGATATGGTCTATATGATGTTGGAAGCTGGTGCCGATCCTACGATAGTGATCAGCGGAAAGTTTTCATTGCTCACGGATTTGAAGAGAGACATGACAATACCCGGAGACTCCTTGTCTCAATGGCGAAAAGAGGTGATAAAACTATTAAGAGAAAAAGGAGTAACGTTCGATGGCGATGAATAAGGGAGCCAAAGGGGGCCGTTCGAGGCTTGTTAACAAGACACTCGCGAGCGATCCGCCTCTTTGGGGTTTCCCCGCAACCAGCTTCCCCGCGACATGCCTGCGCATGTCCGGAGCAAGACAACAACAAAAAGACAAAAAATGACATCAATGAAAACACACGTGTCAAAAACGATCCTGTTAACCATCGGCCTGCTTGCCGCAGGCGCGATTTCGTTCGCCCGGCAAGGCGGCGCCTACGTGCTCCCGAAGGACTCCGGCCCGAACTTCTATCTCGAGGCCGGCCCCGGCTTCATGAAAGCCGACCTGAAGACCACCGAGGGCGACGATGTCAATGACGACCTCGGGAAGTTCGTCGGCGGCAGCCTGAGCTTCGGCTGGCGGATCAGCCCAAACCACAAAATCCAGATCGAGGCCGGCGGTTATGTGTCCGATGCAAAAGAATCCGGCGAGGATTATTCATGGAAGGCGGACATTACCGCAATACCCGTGCTGGTCTCCTACAGTTATTGCGTCCAGCTTGACCAGGCCGGACGTTGCGAACTTCGGCTGACGCCGACGCTCGGGAGCATCACCATGCAAATTGACGAAAAGGAGGACGACCCCTCGGGTCATTATTCGGCAAGCGTCTCTGACACCACCTATGCGGTGGGGGCCGGCGTGGGCATTACCTATCATCTGTCCTCCAAGTTTTACGTGGATGCCGGGTATCGTTTTCTCCGCCTAGGCAAGACGGAGTATAGTTTTTATGACGATGAGCCCGAGACGGGCCTGAAGGCGGCCAACTCCCACTGGGTTTCCGTCACGTTCGGCTGGAAATTCTAGGCCGTCGCCCGCCGCCGCCTGAGTCAAAAGCTCGGCGGAAAAGTAGCACAGACATTCCTGTCTGTGCGGCTCGGCGGCTGGCAACCTTGCCCTCTGGCACAGGCAGGAATGCCTGTGCTACTTTGTCTGGGCGATGATAATAATACGACCAAGTAAACGAAAAATGCTCTAAAATCCCGGTGGAGACATGAGTTGGAGGCCGTCCCTCCAGAAATCAACAAACAGCACCCTGGCCTCCTCACTGCCGCCCGTCGGGCGGCAATTCATAAAGGCGGATTGAATGATTAGACTCAACGATGTTCCAAATTTCCATGCCAAACTCAAAAATGAATAATTGTCTGTTAACATTAATAGCGTGTGCATGCTTTGCCATGAATATGGCGGCGGCGGACGGCGAGCCGGCGGATGAGAAACCGGCCAAACCGGGCACCCGCGGAAACCCGAGAATATGGTATGCGTATCCGGGCAATGCAATAAAACCGCAATCGGAAGTCGCCACCGTCATCATCGAAGGCGGGCTGACCCTTGAATTCTCGGGCAACGAAAGCAAGAAGTGGCGCCGCTCGGGGAAACCGGGCAGATTGTCCCTTTCGGGCGGATGGACCTTCGTGGACATGCCCCCGGGAACATACACGGTGTCCGCGACCTTTGCCACGGAGAAAAAAAGAAGCAAGGAGCCCATCGTGCGCACGCTTGATCTCAAGGCTGGCTCCGTGTATTACGCCTCCTTCAAGACATCGTTTGATATTGTTTTTAATCATATAAATTTCGGGAAATCCCAGTGGGTCTTTAATTTCACCGAAAACGTGGCGGATAGTGTCAGGAAAAAGGTCGCCGCCGCCAGGGACGAGGATATCAAGGACAAGGCCGGGATGCCCGGTCTTGATAAAATACAAGCCGGCGAATGGGGCGGCCGCATAGCCTCCGTGCCCGTGCCGGGCGGACTCGGCATGGCCGATGTCGGCGCATGTGTGGTTGACGCCATGAAGGCAAGGAAATGGGAAATCGTGTCAACGACTGACTCGACCGCCATCGGGCAATATTGGAACGATGGCTGGACATATTACCTTTGCATCAAATATGACGAGGCGGCGGCGGAGCTATACGGTCCGCAGGTGTCAAAAAACTGGAGCGAAGGCTATAAGGCGTTATTGACAAAACAACTGAACGCCAAAGTGGGGCTCACCGGGAAAAAGTAGGGTCTGGCCTGAATGACGCTGAGATAAGAGAGAGACGCTTGCGCACGGAGCGGCGGCGTCCCGCCGCCGGACGAGGCGGAAGCCTCGCCAGTTTGCGCGCGGTTCATCGAGACACGACGGGCACGCGTTCCGCGTGTCGGGCGGCGAGACGCCGCCCCTCCTTGCGCAAGCGTGCTTTTTGACGGAACAGCCCTTATCCAAGCGCCATTCCGTCCCGACGCCCTTTTGGCGTCCGGCAGCCTGGTTACGGACCGCCGAACAGCTCTTTGCACGTGGGCGCTTTTGTCGCGGTGACTGACGCCGTGATCCTCAGCAATGATTCCACTTCTTTAATCTCAGCATCCAGATTCTTGGCGGTGGCGGCGTGGTTGTTATTGGCAAATTTGACAAGCCCTTCCGCCGCCTGCTTTTCCGAGGAAGACGCCGTGTAGGGGATTTGATATTTGTTGTTAACCCGGTTCATCAGGATCTGGGTGATGTCCCTTGCCGCCGTCGTTATGCCTTTATTAAATTCCTTGAGCTTCGCCTCGGGGGTGGCCTGGCCTTTGACGGTTTTCAGGAAAGTGACGGCCCTTCCGGCGGCGGCCTTGAGTTTCACGGGGCCGAATGTCGCCTCCAGCACCGAGTCAAAGGATGAGGACCATCTTTTGGCCTCCTGGGTCAGGAATCCGCTGATGGAGTTGGCATTGACAGAAACGGACTGAAGGTCGGCGGTCTTGGCCATGTCCAGCACGATTCCTTTTTGCTTGGAGGACATGGATTTCTCCGCGGCGACCTTCTTGCATTGATCTCTCACCGTCCAGAGTGACTTTTTATAATTTTCGACGGCTTTGCTGTTGGTCAGTCGTTTGCAATCCGCCAGGAAGGCGGGATACCCGCTTATATTGAGGAACTTTCCGTCCGCGGAATCTCCAGCATATATATTGTTGATGGCGTCAATATCGGCGGAGGCCGCCCTGAACGCGGCTTCCGCCGCCCGCAATGTTTCGCTGATTCCAGTATTGTTGTTGAATATGGATTTGGCCTTCTTCCAGGCGGCGGTTGTCAGTGTTTTGGGATATTCGATTTTTTGGTTTGGCATGATTTTGTTTTTTGAGGTTCGGATCATTCGCGGCACGGGGACGCGCCCAATGGATGGGATGAAAAAATGCCGGGATCGCTGAATTGGGCAAGTGACAAGTAATTACAAGAAGGAGGTTATTTTGTAATGGGCGGGAGGCGCAGGGCGCAGGCTGCTTTTGGGGCCAAGCCCAAAGGGGTCGGGACGGAGATCGTCCCTCCATAAATCGGAATTCAATTTGTAATTGGCATCATATATAAACACCCCGGAGCGGGGGCGGGGCGCCGCGCTGTTTCAACTCTTCGCGAAGGCAATCAACTGTTGCATGTCGCCTTGGTCGGCTGCTTTCAGCGCGGCGATGTAGCCCGCGCGAACATCGACGGATTGCGCGAGGTTTGAGCCCGCGCCCCATGTCAACGGCCCGCCGCCGCCGGCCGCGCATTCGCGAGGCGATGTCGCGCTGGCTCAATCCCAATGCCTCGCGAATCGCCCGCAGCCAGCCTTTCGTCCGCCGCGTCGTTGGCACCGTCGCGTGAAAAACAATCCTGCAAAACAGCGGGGCGCCCTCATTCGACGGCATCGCCGGCGATGGGGTTTTTGTAGCGTTCGTAGGCTTCGATGATGCGGAGGACGAGGGGGTGGCGGACGACGTCCGCGCCGCTGAAATGATGGATGTCGATGCCGGGAATGTCGCGGAGGATGCGGCTCACCTCCAGCAGGCCGGATTGTTTTGCGCGGGGGAGGTCGATCTGGGTGACGTCGCCGGTGACCACCATGCGGGAGTTCGTCCCGAGGCGGGTGAGGAACATCATCATCTGCTCGGGGGTGGTGTTCTGGGCCTCGTCGAGCACGATGAAGGACTGGGCGAGGGTGCGGCCGCGCATGTAGGCGAGGGGGGCGATCTCGATGATGCCTTTTTCGGTGAGGCGCGCCACGTCGTCGGGTTCGAGCATGTCGTGCATCGCGTCGTAGAGCGGGCGGAGGTAGGGGAGGATTTTTTCGCGGAGGTCGCCGGGCAGGAAGCCGAGCGCCTCGCCGGCCTCGACGGCGGGGCGGGTGAGGATGATGCGCTCGACCTCGTTTTTCAGGAGCGCGGAGATGGCGGCGGCCATGGCGAGGTAGGTCTTGCCGGTGCCGGCGGGGCCGATGCCGAAGACGACGGGGTTGGCGCGAATGGACTGGAGGTAGAGTTTCTGGCCGAGGGTCTTGGGGATTATGGTCTTGCGGCGGGTGGCGATGACGAGGGGCTCGGCGAGGAGGGCGCGGAGCTGGTCGAGTTCGCCGCGCGCGATGGTGTCCACGAAGCGGTGAAAATCGGTGGAGTGGATGACGACGCCCTGCGCGCGGGCGTCGTTGAGGATGTTGAAAAGCGCCTCGGCGCGCGCGACGGCGTCGGCGGGGCCGTCGATTTTCAGCCAGTCCTCGCGCGTGGCGAGGGTGACGCCGAGCTGCTTCTCGGCGTGGGCGAGGTTTTCCTCGCGGCCGGCGTAGAGCTGGTGAAGGTGGCGCGGGCTGGGAAAGTGCAGGGTGCGGGCGGGCATGGAGGAAAATTAAGAAGCGGGCGCGGCGGGGTTTTTCTCAAGGGAGGTTTTCAAGTTAACCGCGAATGAACATCAATGGGTTTGGTTTGTTTGATGGCTCGGTTTTAATAGCCACAAAGAGGCGCAAAAGGCACAAAATTGGGTGATTGTCTTGTGCTTCTTGTGCATTTTTGTGGCTAATTTAATGATTCGGTTTTTTAACCACAAAGAGCGCAAAGGAGAGGCGGCGGAGTTCCGGCGGTTTTTTGCATTCTTTGCGTTTTTGCGGACTTTGCGGTTAATTTAACGGTTCGGTTTATAACCGGGAATGAACGCCAATAAACAAAGGCCTTTGTCGTTCATTTGCGGTTATAATCAATTTTTAGAAGTTCCCTTGAATCTTAAGAGCGGTTCTTACTTTTTGGTTTCCACGGCGGCGGCGGCGGAGAGTTTTTCCCAGATGGTTTCGAGCGCCTGCGGGAGCACGCGGGTCTGGCCGAGGACGGGCATGAAGTTGTTGTCGCCGTTCCAGCGTGGGACGATGTGGCCGTGCAGGTGCGCGATGCTGCCGCCGGACGCGATGCCGAGGTTGAAGCCGAGGTTGAAGGCGTCGGGCTTGATGGTCGCGCGCAGGAGGCGCTTGGCGAAGACGATGATGTCGAAGAGGTCGGCGCGTTCGGCGGGGTCGAGTTCCTCGATGTCGGCGACTTCGCGGAAGGGGATGGCGAGGAGGTGGCCGGGATTGTAGGGGTAGCGGTTGAGCATTAGGTAGGAGAGGGGGCTGCGATGCACGATGAGCGCGGCGCGGTCGTCACCGAGCGCGGGCAGGTCGGTGAAGGGGCGTTTCGACGCGGGGAGGCGCGGGGCCTCGATGTATTCCATGCGCCAGTAGGCGTGAAGCTGCTCCATGTTGGTGAAAGGTGATGGTGTGCGAAAATGCCGCGATGCGGATGCGCGGAGAAATGAGAAACCGCCACTATGGACGATTCGCGCGGTTTGAAAATGCTGAAACGCGGCGGCGGGCGAAGCCGGGCAGTCCAAGTTGGACGTTTAAGATTAAGGCCAAACTCCCGGCGGGTTTCACTTGAACTTGAAGCGTCCAGCTTAATCCGGCCGCGAAGCGACCCTCAGGTGGCCGAAGCGCACCGCCGCCAGGCCGAGCACCAGCAGGCCGGCGCAGGCCCACAGGAACCAGTCGCCGTGGCGCACGTAGAACGTCTCCCGCTCCTTCCAACTGGTGGAGCGCCGCACGTCGAAGGTGTGCGTGCCGCGCAGGTAGATGGAGCCGTCCGGGTTGGTCATCACATCGTGGGTCCGGCCAAATTCGTCGATCCAGCCGTTCCAGCCGCCGTTGCTGCAGCGCACGACCGGCCGGCGCGTCTCCACCGCGCGCAGGATCGAGTGCGCCGCGTGCTGCCAGGCGGCCCCGCCCTGGCCGAACCAGCCGTTGTTGGTGAGCACCACGTGCAGGTCGGCGCCGAGCTCGGTGTTGTCGCGGGTGAGGTTCGGGAAAATGTCCTCGTAGCAGATCAGCGGGCCGGCCGCGAACACGTCGGTGCGCCGCGTGCCGCAGATGAGGGGGCCCGAAATCCCGCCCGGGTGGAAGTCGCCTTCGCCCACGTCGGTGATCTTGCTGAGCCAGCCGAGCAACGGGCGAAACGGCACATACTCGCCGAAGGGCACCAGGTGGCGTTTTTTGTAGTAGTGTTCGCGCAGGCCCGCCTCCGGATCGACCACGAAGGCGGCGTTATACCACGCGCGCGTGCCGTCGGGCAGGGTTTCGACGCTGTCGCCGCCGATCAGCAGCGGCGTGTTGACGCGGCGCGCGAGGCTCTCGACCCACTGGCGCGCCTCGGGGCCGTCGCCCTTCAGCGCGAACGGCATGGCCGACTCCGGCCACAGGATCAGGTCGGGAAACGTGAGCGACGCGCGTTCCGTGAGCTTGGCGAGCGCGTCGAGGATGCCGTCCGCCTTGGCCGGGTCCCATTTCACCGCCTGCGGGATATTGGGCTCCACCACCGCGATCAACGCCACCCTTTCCCGCCTGCCGCTGGAATCCATGTAATCGCCGACCCACAGGAACGACGTGCCGAGCACCAGCAGCGCGGCCATGAACTCCGGGCTGCGCCGTCTCAGGCCCTTCAGCTCGCGCTCGAAAAACAGCCGGTACAAACCCGCCGCCGCGCCGAGATTGAAGCATATCAATACGAATGAAATGCCGCCGGCGCCGGTCACCGCCGCGACTTGCAGCAGAAACGGCCTCGTCCACTGGCTGGCCGCGAGCGGCAGCCAGGGAAACCCGCTCAGGAACCACAGGCGCGTCCACTCGATGAGCACCCACAATCCGGCCAGGCCGAGCATGATCGCCACGCGCACCGGCGCCGGTTTACCCAGGGCGCGCGGGGCGGCCCACCACACGGCGGCATACCAGAGCCCGATCCACGCGCCGACAAACGGCCCGAGCAGAAACAGGCCCAGCCACGTGACATTGTGCAGCCACGCGAGCAGAATCGTCCAGGCCGCCGCCTGCGCGCCGAACACGACCGGGAGGAACACTTTCAGCCGGGGCCGCTTGAAGGCCCAGAAAATCGCCGGCACCGCGAAGATATAGGCGAGCTCGCCCGCGTTGAAGGGGGGAAAGGAAAACACGGTCATCGCCACCGTGAGCGCAAAGACCGCCAGCGGAGCCATCCACCAGGCGTTGGTCTGCCAATAGGACGGCCCGGTGTTGAACATATCCGATTCGGGTGCGAGATAGGAGGGTTTCGACATGCGCGGTGAGGAAAAGGAAAGGCCGAGCTTCGCGCCCCGCCGCCCCGCGCTCAAGACAGAAGGGAAGGGCGAAGGCGGGGCGGGGGAGGGGGGGAGCCCTTTTCCCCTGCCGCACGATCCCGCCCCATTTGCCGGATTGCATTTTTTCCCGGGGCGGCTGTTTAATGTCCGCTTCATCTCCGTCAGTTTCCCATTCCCCCTGCTCGCTCTTATGAAACCATCCCTCCCTCCGAATGCGCGCCGCCGCGTGCGCGCCCTGTCCTTGCCGTGGTTGCTGTCCGCCTTTGCGCTCGCCCCGCTCGCCCTCCAAGCCGGGCCGTGGGAGCCGTTGTTCAACGGCCGCGATCTCTCCGGCTGGAAACAAGTCGCCGGCAACGCCACCTACGAGGTCGCCGCCGGCTGCATCGTCGGCACCACCGTCAACAATTCGCCCAACAGCTTCCTCGCCACCGAGCGCCCCTACGGCGACTTCATCCTCGAGATGGAGGTCATGCAGGACGCCGAGCAGGCCAAGAACGGCGGCGTGCAATTCCGCAGCGAGTTGCGCCCGGCCCAAAACGGCAAGCCGCCTCTCGTCTTCGGCTACCAGTTCGAGATCGACCCCGCCCCGCGCGCCTGGACCGGCGGCATCTACGACGAGGCGCGCCGCGGCTGGCTCTACACCGGCGACATGAACCCGCGGGGCGCGACGCTCTACCGCACCGGCCAGTGGAACCGCCTCCGCATCGAGGCCATCGGCTCCTCGCTCCGCACCTGGGTCAACGGCGTCCCCGTCGCGAGCGTCGCGGACAGCCTCACGCCGGCCGGCTTCATCGCGCTGCAAGTCCACTCCGTCTCCAAAACCGACCCCGCCGCGGCCGGTCGCAAAACCCGCTGGCGCGACATCCGCATCCAGACGCGCGACCTCGTCCCCACGCCCGACGACGCCTCCGTTTTCCAGCGCAACCTGCTCCCCAACGACCTCTCCCCCGCCGAGCGCGCCGCCGGCTGGCGCCTGCTCTGGGACGGCAGCACCACCGCGGGCTGGCGCGGCGCGCGCAAAACCACCTTCCCCGCCGCCGGCTGGAAAATCGAAAACGGCGAACTCATCGTCAACGAATCCGGCGGCGCCGAGTCGAAAAACGGCGGCGACATCGTCACCGAGGCGGAATTCTCCGCGTTCGAGCTGCAACTCGAATTCAAGTTCACGCCCGGCGCGAACAGCGGCGTGAAATATTTTGTCGTCGAAAAACTCGACTCCATCGGCGGCGGCGGCTCCGCCATCGGCCTCGAATATCAAATCCTCGACGACAAAAAACACCCCGACGCGAAACTCGGCCGCGACGGCAACCGCTGCCTCGCCGGTCTCTACGACCTCATCGCGCCGGACACCTTGCGCGTCAAGGGCCTGGGCGTCATCCCGAAACCCGGCGAATGGCAGCACGCGCGCATCGTCGTCCGCCCCGACGGGCACGTCGAGCATTGGTTGAACGGCGTCCGCACCGTCGCCTACGAGCGCGGTTCGGCGGAATTCAACGCGCTCGTCGCCATCAGCAAATATAAAAAGACGCCCGGCTTTGGCCTCGCCCCGAAAGGCCCCATCCTCCTGCAAGACCACGGCAACCAAGTCCGCTTCCGCAGCATAAAAATCCGCGAGTTAAAATAAACAAAATCACCGCCGGCGCCGGCAATAATATAAAAACCATCAGTGTTAAGGACGACTTGAAGAACCCAAAAACAAATCAGCCGCGAAATTAACCGCAGAGGACGCAAGGAAATCAGAGAGAAATCATGTTTTGGAATCTTTGCGCCTTTTGCGTCCTTTGCGGTTAAAAACCGGATTGTTTTGAGTTTTTCAAAGCACCCATAAAACAAGCCTCAACCTCCCCCGTCATGCCCAGCAATAATAATACAAACACCTCCGGCACCGCCGCCCTCCGGCGCCGCCCATTCCTCAAGCAAATCCTCGCCGCCGGCGCCTTCCCCTTCATCGCCGGCGCCCTCCCGGCAAACCTTGCCGCCGCCGCCACAAAGAAAACAGACACCGCCGGCGCCGATGACGCCGGCCACCCCACCTCCGGCGCCTCGCAAAAAATCCGCATCGCCTACATCGGCATCGGCAACCAGGGAGCCGCCGACATCAAACAATTCGAGAAAACCGGCCTCACCGAGGTCGTCGCCCTCTGCGACACCGAACTCGGCCACCACCGCACCGTCGCCACCATAAAACAATTCCCCAAGGCGAAACTCTACCGCGACTTCCGCCGCCTCCTCGACGAAAACGCGCGGGATCTCGACGCCGTCCTCGTCGCCACGCCCGATTTCTCGCACTTCCCCGCCGCGATGCTGGCGCTCTCGCTCGGCCTGCACGTCTATGTCGAAAAACCCGTCGCCCACACCTTCGACCAGATAGACCTCCTCATCGCCGCCGCCGCCAAATACAAAACGCGCACCGGCGCCGCGCTCGTCACCCAAATGGGCAACCAGGGCCACTCGTCCGCCAATTATTACCAGTTCAAAAACTGGGCGGAGGCCGGCATATTAAAAAACATCACCCGCATAAACGCCCACATGAACAACGACCGCCGCTGGCACTGGGCGAAAAAGCCGGAGTTCCGCGGCCTCGACAATTATTTCCCCGCCGAGCTCGCGCCCGACTGGCTCGACTGGAACGCCTGGCTCGCCACCGCCTCCGACCACCCGTGCAGCACGCGCTACCTCGACGGCGAATGGCGCTGCTGGTTCGACTTCGGCAACGGCGCGCTCGGCGACTGGGGCGCGCACATTTTCGACACCGCGCACGAATTTCTGCGGCTCGGTTATCCGACCGAAGTCGCCGCCGTGAAACTCGACGGCTGGAACAAATTTGTTTTTCCGCAGGCGACGACATTGCAGTTCAAGTTCCCCGCGCGCGACGCCGCCAACCCCGCCCTCGACCTCTGGTGGTATGACGGCATGGAAAACCTCCCGCCGCTCCCCGCCGGCGCCGGCGCCATCGAGGAGGACAAATCCATCCCCACGCCCGGTGGCGGCACCGGCGGCCGCGCCAAAAAAAATCCGCCTCCCGGCAAGGAACTTTACCGCGCCGACGGCGCCATTTTCCAAGGCGGCTCGCACGGCAGCGTGTTGAAACAAATCGCCGGCGCCGGGGAAAATTACCCGGACTATCGCAAGGACAAACCCGACGCGCACTACGGCAACTTCCTCCGCTCCATCCTCGGCGAAGAGCAGCCCCATTCCCCCTTTGCCGTCAGCGGCCCCCTCTGCCAGACGATGGCAATCGGCATCATCGCCCAGCGCGTCTGCCGGCCCGGCGAGACATTAAAATTCGATGCGAAGGCAAAACGCATCACAAACAACGCCGCCGCCAACGCCCTCCTCGCGCACATCCCGCCCCGCGCCGGCTGGGAGCAGTTCTACAAATTATAAATATTGGTGTTTTCATTTAACATTGGCGCGGCAGCGCCGGCAGGGCGAAGCCTCCGGCTGAGCCGCGGCCCGGCGGGGACGCCTCGCTTTGCCATTTGGGCCGATGTTGAAAGAAAATACCATGGCAACAACGCCGGCGCGGGCGACATGACGCTCGCGCACATGCGCGACTGAAGGGAGCGCGGAAAGCTCCGTGGCTTTTATTATTATACCATTTCCGAACGAGCTTTATATTTTAGGTAGGGCGAGGCGTCCCGCCGAGCCGCGAGCGCCAACGGCTCGGCGGGACGCCTCGCCCTACCTAAACCGGACGGCACGGAGAAAAAGGATAAATTTCGTTCGGAATTGGTATTATTAAACGGTGCCGAACGGCAGGCGTCATTATCCGGCCGGGAAAGCCGTGACCGTATAACGTGGCTTCCGCTTCGCGCGGCAGCGCCTGCTCCCTGCCAAACGGAGGAGGCAGGGATGGTTGCGCGCCGCCTCTTCGCGCCGCCGCTCAACCGCGGGTCTTCAGCCAGGTGCCGAAACCGATGACCACGGTCGAAAACACCAGCGTCGCGATGCCCGCGAAGATCAGGCCGCGCGCCTTCGCGCTCGCGCCCTTCCATTCCTTGAAATAAATCCCCCACAGCGTGCTGAAGATGATGATGCTCGCCATGTGCAGCGTCCAGCTCGCGAAATCCGAGTTTGCCTCCTTCATCTTCGTCTCGCCCATCGTGTAGAAGAAAAACTGGAAATACCACGTCGCACCCGCCAGCGCGGAAAACAGGTAGTTCGGCGCCACCGGCACCTTGAGCTGCTCGCGCGACGGCTCCGCCGCCGGGCCGCCCGCCAGGTGCATCGGCGCGACGCCCGCGTGCTCGGGCCGCACGTGGCTGGCCAGGTATTGGTAGCCGGTCCGGTTCTTGATGTTCAGCAGCACGCACCAGATGAAATTCGTCGTGAACCCGCCCAGCAGGATCACCACCAGTTTCGGCAGGCCCGTCCAGATCGAGTCCGTGCCGGCCGCGAGCGAGGCGGTGCCGATCGGGTTGCCCGCGCTCATCGCGAACGCCATGCCCGCGCTCATCACCCCGGAAAACGTCGCCACCAGGATGCCCTTCCTGAAATTGAACTCCGCGATGGCCTTCTTCTTTTCCGCCTCCGGCATCTCGCGCTCCTTCGTCAGCCCCGCGTAGGCCGCGATGGCGATGCCGGCCATGGTCACGACGATGCCGGCCAGCGTGATCTTGCCCGGCGTGGTGGCGAAAATCTGCCCGATGGTCTCGGCGATATACACGTCGGGCACGTCCACAAACACCTTGAAGATCGGCGGCAGCAGCGTGCCGAACACCGTGCAGTAGCCCAGCGCCACCCCCATGCCCAGCGACATGCCGAGGTAGCGCATCGTCAGCCCGAACGTCAGCCCGCCCATGCCCCACATCACGCCGAAGAGGTAGGTGACGCAAAGCGTGTTCCAGCTTTGCGCGCGGATGACCGCGAAGAGGTCATTGGTCATCGCCGACGCGAAAAAAATCGGGCAGATGATCCAGGAAAAGAACCCGCCGACGAGCCAGTAGGTCTCCCACGACCATTTTTTCACGCCCTTGTAGGGCACATAGAAGGAGCCGGAGGCCAGGCCGCCGAGCCAGTGGAAAACAACGCCGAGGAATGAGGTGGGCATGGTGTTTTGGGAATTGGGAAGGGGTCCGTGCTTGGAAGAACAGGCGAAGCAAAAACGACCTCATGGCGGGCCGGCAAACCGCCGTCCGTATGACAGTCAAACAATGCATGCCGCAAAACCCGCCGCCCGTGCAAGAGGTTTTACCGTGAATTTGGGTCAAGAGTTGACCGCGTCCGAAAAAATATTCATGCGCGCTCGACAGCCAGTGCGCGCGCGCGCAACTTTTTCGTCCTCATGGCACATTCGGGCGAAACCACACGCATGTCGAAAAAGGCCTACGACGATGCGCTTCCGCGACTGCGCGAGCAGCTCGTGCAAATGCAGGTGCGGCTGAAGCAATTCCCCTTCAAGGTCATGCTGATCGTCGCCGGTCTCGAAGGCTCGGGCCGCAGCGAATACATCAACACGCTCACCGGCTGGCTCGACCCGCGCGGGGTCGAGACCTTCGCCTTCATGGAGCCGTCCGACGAGGAGCGCGAGCGGCCCTTCATGTGGCGCTTCTGGCGCAACCTGCCCGCCAACGGCTGCATCGGCATCTACATCGGCTCGTGGTATGCCGAGGCGCTGCGCGGAAACAGCCGCCGCGGCAAGCGCGCCCGGGACGATGCGCACGACCTGCTCAAGCACATCGGCCAGTTTGAAAAACTGCTCACCGACAACGGCACGCTCATCATCAAACTCTGGCTGCACGTCTCGAAAGCCAACCAAGGCAGACACCTTCGCGCGCTCGAAAAAAACCGGGACACCGCGTGGCGCGTGACGCCCGAGCATTGGTATCAGCACCGCAGCTACGACCGCCTCGCGCGCGCCTCGCGTTACGTGCTCGACCAGACGCACACGCCCGCCGCGCCCTGGGTCGTGCTCGACATCGAGGACGAGCGGGCGCGCAACCTCACGCTCACCGAAATCCTCATCAAGCGTTTCGACGAGCATCGCCGCATGCTCGGCGCGAGGGAGACCGCCGTCCCGCGCCCGAAGCCGGTCCCCCGCGCCGTCACCGCCGCCGGCCGCCGCCGCCTCGGCGCTCTTCCGCTCGACCAGGAACTCACCGAGCAGGAATACCGCGACAAACGCGAAAAATGGCTCGGTCGCCTCCACCGCGCCGTGCGCGGCGCGCAGGACGCGAAGCGCTCGGTCGTGTTTGTCTTCGAGGGCTGGGATGCCGCCGGCAAAGGCGGCTCCATCCGCCGCCTCGTCAGCGCCATCGACGCGCGCGCCTATCGCGTCATCCCGGTCGCGAAGCCCACCGACGAGGAAAAGGCGCATCATTATCTCTGGCGTTTCTGGCGCTGTCTGCCGCGCGACGGACGCGTGACGGTTTTCGACCGGTCCTGGTATGGCCGCGTGCTCGTGGAGCGGGTGGAGGGTTTCGCCCGCGCGGACGAATGGCACCGCGCCTACGACGAGATCAACGACTTCGAGCAGCAGCTCGTCGAGCACGGCGCCGTCGTGGTGAAATTCTGGCTGCACATCAGCAAGGATGAGCAGCTGCGCCGATTCCGCCTGCGCGAGCGCACGCCCTACAAGCGCCACAAGATCAATGCCGAGGATTGGCGCAACCGCCGCAAGTGGACCGCCTACGAGGCCGCGCTGTCGGACATGTTTGCCCTCACCGAGACGCCGGCCGCCCCGTGGCACCTGATCCCCGCCAACAACAAGCAATACGCCCGCCTGCAAGTCCTGCGCCTGGCCTGCAAACAGATCGAGGCCGCGCTGAAAACGAAGCGGTAAACGCGGCCCTGCCCGGCTGTCTCTGTAGCCCGTGAACGTGGAGCGGTCGTGCCTCACGATGCGACCGGCGTCCGTGGATGATAAACCGTCCGGATTCCCGGTTCTCCCGCGAGGATGCAGCCGGAAGTGGAGTCAAGGTTGAGTGGCACGGGCGCATCCTGCCCGTGGACGGCGAAGCCGTCAGATCGAGTAGCATGGGCGTCTCGCCCATGTTTGACACCACTTCCGGTTACACCCTATTGGGCAAACTGACACGATTTTGAGTTGTACCCTCATTGATCAAACGTCAAAGTTAACATTATCCATGTAAGCTTAACCAATGTATCTGAAAACATAATTCTCGTTTCATTCCATGCTTTCCACCCCTTCTTGGCATTTTAATCGGCGGCGTCCATGTGACCGCATGAGAGACTCTACAAACGATGCGTTTTTCACTGCGGAAAGCTTGGAAAATCTGAGCGAGGCGCTTGTGCGCGAGGCCATACAAAATTCCATTGATGCCGCTGACATGACCTCTGGCGTTCGGGATGTGCGAATCCGGATACGCTTGGTGCCGCAGGCGACAGGTAACGCGAAAAGCATGCTTCACTCGCTTTTCGCTGGAGCAGAAAAGCACTTTGAATCCGGCATCCAATCAACAAATAGCAATTCCGTCTTCAAAACCGTTCCGGGTTATTTTGTTTTCGAAGACCTCGGCACAACGGGCTTGGATGGAGATGTGGAAGCGTGGCGCTTGGAGGATTCAACAAAAAATGCATTCTGGAGCTTTTTCAGAGCGGAAGGACGTTCATCCAAGACAGGTGATAGCCTTGGCCGATGGGGCATCGGTAAACAGGTTTTTCCTACCGCCAGCCTCGTTAATACGGTCTTTGGCCTGACAGTGAGGACCGATGAGCCAAACCGTGTGTTGATGGGATCCGCTGTCATTCGCTCACGAACCATCGAAAATGATGATTATGATCCCGATGGATGGTTTGGTTTGCAGGAAAATACAGATCGTCCCGTTACCCCTGTCATTGAAGAATCTTTTTTGAATCAATTTGTCCAAGCATTTCAGCTTAACCGAAACCTTGAGAAAGGGCTTTCGCTCGTAGTGCCATGGGTTGATGAGCGGATGAATTCGGACGATATTCGTCGTGGTATTGTTCGTAATTTTTTCTGGCCTATTCTTCAAGGTGAACTTGTCGTCGAACTTGAAGCGCCGGAAGGCTCATGGACATTCAATGCCGAAACAGTGATGCTGCACAGGGATTTGCTCCCAATAAACGAGGCTGCTGTTATTGATTTTGCTGCATGGGCCGCCTTTGTGAAGGCAGAGCAGGTTGTCAAACTGCCGCCGACAACAGAGAAATGTCCAAACTGGGGAAAATGCGCTGCTGAGCTTCTGCCGGAAGATATTTTGGCCGAGCTCAAGAAACACATCGAAACAGGCCAGCGATTTGCCGTTGAAGTCCCCATTCAGGTGCGACCAAAAGCAAAGGATGCAACAGAGCAGGCATCCTGTTTCCGTGTATTCTTTATGCCATGCCGCGACCACGGACATCGCACGATATTTCTTCGCGATGGAATAGTCATCACCGACATTCGTTCACCAGTCATCGGCAACAGTCGCTCGCTGGTTGTCGTTGATCGTCGTCCGATTGCAGGTTTGCTCGGCGATGCCGAAGGAGTGAACCATACTCAATGGCAAAAGGACTCGCCGAAATTTCACAATCGTTATGTTTACGGTGCTGACACCATCCGATTTGTGACTCGCAGTGTTTATGAAATTGTTCAGCGACTGCACGCTGCGGACAGAAAGGGAGACCCAACACTTCTTATCGATCATTTCTTTCTACCTGCCGATGATAGCAGCGTTGTGGAAAAAAAAACAAAGCCAAAGCCCGGCGCACCGACGCCCGGCCCGGACGATAATCCCGACATCCCAAAGCCCAAACTTCGACGCTTTGATATTCGAAAGTCGGCTGACGGTTTCCAAATTATTGCTGGTAACGCGCCTCCCAGTATATTTCCCATCAGGATGCGAATCGAAGTGGGGTATGCCGTTCGCCGAGGTAATGCCATCAAACGCTGGTCGCCAGATGACTTTCAATTTCTACGATCACCCTTGCGTCTTGAACCCAAACCCATCGGTGTGTCATGGAAGGACAACAGCGATAATACCATCGAACTGGAAATCAAACAGCCAGACTTTGCGTTTGGCGTGTCGGGATTCGACCGCAATCGCGATCTCGTTGTACGCGCAATCGAACTGAAACATACCAATGAAACGGACGTTTAACTACACCCAACGCCGTGTAATCAAACGGCAGGATATTTCCATTCGCCTGCGTGAAGAAGCCGGCATTTGGGTTTTCGATGCAGATCTGCAACGGATCACTTCGTATAAGTTTCCCCATAACGCAGAAGTATGGGTTGAAGCCCATCGCCAAAATCTCTGGATGCAATTTAGGTGGGGAACGATTTCTCTTCTGCGTCCAGCGGCGGATCGTCGATTGACTGAATTTGATGGAGCAGAAGGAATATTGTTTCGCGTGCGAGTTGTGATGTGCCAAGGGGCCGAGCATAATAAGCTTGTAGCCGAGGCGGATGGGCTCCGTTACGTGAAGACCGGTGATGTGGACGACCTTCGGCGGCCACTCATCACGCCCGAACCCGACACCCTTGACCAGCTCCTGTGGAAACTTGATTTGGAAAGTGATCCCCCAAAGCTTCTTGTAAACAGGGACGCACGCCCCACTTGGAAGGCGATGACGCGCTCGCCTTATTTTATTGCACTCGTTTATCCAGAAGTAATGCGGCAAATGCTAACCAAGGTGCTGCTTGACCCAAAAAACGAATACACGGACGAAGACGAAGATGAAGGCTGGAAGGCCGATTGGGTTAAATTTGCTCGAAATCTAGGGGGCATGGAACCGCTGCCCCACGTGGGAGATCGTGATGATCGGGAAATATGGATCGATTCTGCGGTCGCCGCCTTCTCAAGACACCATAAAATACGCGAAACGCTCGAACTCGCCATGAATGAGGAGGACAATAAATGATATTGCGCCGATTTAATTCAACAGGATTGAACGCATTCATTGATTACCGAAACAATCTTGCCTCGAATCCAGTGCTTTTACCGCCCCGGGAGTTGCTGGAAGACGATTCTCTGACAGAAGTCGTCAAAACTGATGTTCATGTCGATGCTCATGATTTCACAAACCGCTTGGAAGCAGGAAAATATCTCCATAATTTGCTTGAGAAATCTGATGTCCAGCGCCCTGAACGCGATGCAGGACTTTGGGGATGGCTGACATTGTTCTTTTTCGATCAAGTGTGTCCTGCAGATGGACATGGCTCACGAAAAGTCATGGCATTTGAGCGTCTTATTCCACAAGTTGACAATTTTCAGCGTTTTTACCGCCACCTGCTTCTTGGGCCATTCCTCATCGTTCGCGCTCATGACGATAATCCAGAGCGCGCACTTGCCTATCTTTGTAATCCGTTATGGAAGCCCGGCGAAATAGCCGAGCAGCTCGCGGCCAGAAAGGAACTCGTTACCAATCCAGCCATGGCTGAAGTAGCCACCAAACTCTATTATGACCATGAAAAGGGAAATTTCCGTCGTGGTGCGGGGTCAAGCGTCAAAGGAGCTGCCCGCCGGCTGGCAGATCTGGTCAACCAGCTCGATCTCACTTGGTATCTTTATGGCATGAGTGCTGACGAAATTCTGCGGCTGCTGCCAAAGGAATTCGATCGGTTCAAGACAAAGTCAGCCTAAGCAGGCTCCAGTTATGCTCGCGCACTAAATAAACGGCGCGCTAGCATGCCCCTCTCATGCCCATTCCAATAATCGATCTATTTGCCGGACCTGGTGGCTTGGGTGAAGGCTTTTCTGCGTTCCGGCACCAAGGAATAGCTGTGTTCAAGATTGGCCTGTCCATTGAAAAAGATCCGCTTGCCCATCAAACACTTGAACTGCGTGCTTTTTTTCGCCAATTCCCGGATAAGCAAGCCCCTTCAGAATATTATCAACGCCTGTCCGGCTTAATTTCACGAGAAGCTCTATTCGAAAAATTCTCCGATGAAGCGGAAAACGCCAGACGTGAAGCATGGCACGCGGAATTGGGTTCAAAAAATTTTTCTTCTGAAACCGTGGACAAACGAATACGCGATACCATTGGCCAATCCAAAGATTGGGTTCTTATCGGAGGGCCGCCTTGTCAGGCATATTCCCTTGTAGGCCGTTCACGGCGAAAAAATGATCCAACATTCGCCTCTGACGAAAAGCATCTGCTCTATCAGCAATACCTTCGTATCCTAGCCATGCACCGACCGCCTGTGTTCGTAATGGAAAATGTTAAGGGCATGTTGTCCGCCACCGTGAACGAGGCAGGTATCTTTCAAAAAATCAGGGGAGATCTTTCCGAACCGCTGAAAGCTGTTCCCGAGGCGAATCAAGCAGTACCATTGGGTTACAAGTTGTTTTCGTTGGTGTGCAATCAACCTGATCTGCTGGGCGAAATCCCGCCGCAGAATTTCGTCGTCCGGGCGGAAGAATATGGCATTCCGCAAGCCCGCCATCGCGTCATCCTGCTTGGCATACGCTCTGACTGGCCGCACATACCTGACATATTGCGCCGAGCAAAAAAACAAATTCCCATTGAAAAAGCCATCAGTGACCTTCCACGTTTGCGCAGCGGATTGTCCAAAGAGGATGACAGTGGAGAAAACTGGCTCGCCGCCATTCGGGCACTCGCCGGATCATCTGCCTTGGCTGAATCTGCCGTGACCCCTGCTTTACGGTGGGCCATCAAAAAGGTATTGAGCAACATGAGCGATAAACTACAGCGCGGCAGCGAATTTGTTACCGGAACTCCTGCGCCAAAGTTTGCAAA
This sequence comes from Termitidicoccus mucosus, assembly GCF_038725785.1. Taxonomy (GTDB): domain Bacteria; phylum Verrucomicrobiota; class Verrucomicrobiia; order Opitutales; family Opitutaceae; genus Termitidicoccus; species Termitidicoccus mucosus. Next base: position 4,053,673 of record NZ_CP109796.1, on the reverse strand, counting down.
AACTTGGTTGCGCGATCCAAAGCTCAAGGGCTTCTGTAATCACGTCACACGCGGCCACATTCGGGAGGACTTACATCGTTATCTTTTTGCCGCACAGTTTGCTCGGCTAATGAATCAAACACCCAGCTTGGAGCATTTTCCATCCGAACTTCTGCCTGACCATGAAAATGTTGATGAAGCCATCACCGGAGCCATGTTTAATGATCGCTTCCGAGTCCAACGCCGTCGTCGTCCATCCACAACCATCACTTCGCATATTTCCAAAGATGGACATTATTTCATTCACTATGATCCTGCTCAATGTCGTAGCCTGACTGTGCGAGAAGCAGCGCGGTTACAGACATTCCCAGATAATTATTTTTTCGAAGGGCCACGCACTGCGCAATACCATCAAGTCGGCAACGCCGTGCCCCCTTTGCTTGCATATCAAATTGCCCGTATTGTTGCCCGACTTTTTGTGGCAAATTCTTGAGGATTGGATTCAGAAACAAGCACCTAAGCACTATGCCAGACATTTATACCAAGGCAGAACGCTCCGCCGTGATGGCGCGAATACGCGGCTCGGGCAACAAGGGCACCGAACTGCGGCTCATTGCATTTTTTCACGCGCATCGCATTTGCGGATGGCGGCGCGGCATTCCGCTTTTCGGAAAACCGGATTTTGTGTTTCGCACGTTGAGGCTGGCGGTGTTTGTCGACGGCTGTTTCTGGCACGGCTGTCCGCGCCACGGCACGCAGCCGGCCAGCAATGCGAAGTTTTGGCGCGAGAAGATCAAGCGCAACAAAGCGCGCGACAAGGAAGTGAATCGGACGTTGCGCGCGAAGGGCTGGCACGTGATGCGCATCTGGGAGCATGAGTTGGCGCGAAAAAACGAAGGGCGGCTGCTGGCAAAATTCAAGAGGACGGGGTTGCCTCAATAAAAAGCGCGCCGGGTTTGCGGCGCGCTTGGGTGAGAGGTGTGCTGCGGAACCACGGGCTGGCGGCCCGTACCGCTTCAGCCCGCGCCGCCGCCGGCCTCGCTCACGGGCTTGAAGGCGGTGCTGAAGGTGGCCTTGATGTATTCGCGATTCAGGCGCGCGATGAAGTCGTGGCTGATCTGCTTCGGGCACGCGGCGCTGCATTCGTATTGGTTGGTGCAGCTGCCGAAGCCGAGCTCGTCCATCTTGCCCACCATGGCGAGGACGCGCTTGGCGCGCTCGGGCTGGCCTTGGGGAAGCAGGGCGAACTGGGAGACTTTCGCCGCGACGAAGAGCATGGCGCTGGCGTTCTTGCAGGCGGCCACGCAGGCGCCGCAGCCGATGCACGCGGCGGCGTCCATCGCGAGCTCGGCGTTGTCCTTCGGCACGGGGATGGAGTTGGCGTCGGGCGCCGCGCCGGTGCGGATGCTGATGAAGCCGCCGGACTGCTGGATCTTGTCGAAGGCCGAGCGGTCGGTGACGAGGTCCTTGATGACCGGGAAGGGTTTCGCGCGGAAGGGCTCGACGGTGATGACCGCGCCGTCGGCGAAGCTGCGCATGTAGGTCTGGCAGGAGGCGATGCCCTTGTGCGGGCCGTGCGGCTTGCCGTCGATGACGAGCGAGCAGGTGCCGCAGATGCCTTCGCGGCAGTCGTGCGCAAAGGCGATGGGCTCCTCGCCGGCGTGCACGAGCTCGTCGTTCACGACGTCGAGCATTTCAAGGAAGGACATGTTGGGGTTGCAGTTCTTCGCTTGGTATTCGACGAACTTGCCGGGCTCGGCGGGGCCGGCCTGGCGCCAGACGCGCAGGGTGACGGAGATGTTCTTGGTGGAATTTTCGGCGACCATGGTAGTGGTTGGTAAAGGGCTGCGGTTCGCTGATTACTTGTAGGAGCGCACGCTCATCTTGACGGTTTCGTAGCCGAGCGGCTCGGTGTTGCGGAGGGGCGTCTTGCCGGGGCCTTGGTATTCCCAGGCGGCGACGTGCGCGAAATTGACGTCGTCACGTTTGCACTCGCCGTCCGGGTATTGGTATTCCTCGCGGAAGTGGCCGCCGCAGCTTTCCTCGCGGGTGAGCGCGTCGCGGCACATCAGTTCGGCTAGTTCCATGTAGTCGGCCACGCGCCAGGCGTTTTCAAGGGATTGGTTGAGGCCGGCGCCGGCGCCGGGGACCTTGACGTTGGCCCAGTATTCCTCGCGGAGGAGGGGGATTTCGCGGAGGGCTTTTTCGAGGGTCTCCTTGGTGCGGGCCATGCCGCAGTTTTCCCACATGATGAGGCCGAGGCGCTTGTGGAAATGGGCGACGGATTCCTTGCCGTTGGCGGCGAGGAGGCGGTTGTTGATGTCGCGGACGGCTTTCTCGGCGTCGGCAAACTCGGCGCGGTCGGTGGCGGGGCGGGAGTTGGGTTTCTGGGTGGCGAGGTAGTTGCCGATGGTGTAGGGGATGACGAAGTAGCCGTCGGCCAGGCCCTGCATGAGGGCGGAGGCGCCGAGGCGGTTCGCGCCGTGGTCGGAGAAGTTGGCCTCGCCGAGGACGAAGAGGCCGGGGACGTTCGACATCAGGTTATAATCCACCCAGAGGCCGCCCATGGTGTAGTGGACGGCGGGGTAGATGCGCATGGGCGTCTTGTAGGCGTTTTCGTTGGTGATCTCGTGGTAGATGTCGAAGAGGTTGCCGTAGCGTTCGCGGACGACGTTTTCGCCGAGGCGGTTGATGGCGTCGGCAAAGTCGAGGTAAACGCCGCGCCCGCCTTCACCGACGCCGCGGCCTTCGTCGCACATGCGCTTGGCGGCGCGGGAGGAGACGTCGCGGGGGGCGAGGTTGCCGAAGCTCGGGTAGATGCGCTCGAGATAATAGTCGCGGTCTTCCTCGGGGATGGTGGCGGGGATTTTGCCGCAGTCGTCGGCTTTTTTCGGCACCCAGATGCGTCCGTCGTTGCGGAGCGATTCGGACATGAGGGTCAGCTTCGACTGGTAGTCGCCGGAGACGGGGATGCAGGTGGGGTGGATTTGGGTGAAGCAGGGGTTGGCGAAGCAGGCGCCGCGCTTGTAGGCGCGCCAGATGGCGGTGGCGTTGGAGTTGCGGGCGTAGGTGGCGAGGTTGAAGACGTTGCCGTAGCCGCCGGTGGCGAGGATGACGGCGTCGGCGGCCCAGCGGCGGATTTCGCCGGTGTTGAGGTTGCGGGTGATGATGCCCTTGGCCTGGCCGTCGATGATGACGAGCTCGGACATTTCCTCGTTGGGGAAGATTTGCACGGCGTTGCGGCCGGCTTCCTTCATGAGCGCGGAGTAGGCGCCGAGGAGGAGCTGCTGGCCGGTCTGGCCGCGGGCGTAGAAGGTGCGGGAGACTTGCGCGCCGCCGAAGGAGCGGTTGGCGAGGAGGCCGCCGTATTCGCGGGCGAAGGGGACGCCTTGCGCGGCGCATTGGTCGATGATGTTGACCGAGACCTCGGCGAGGCGGTGGACGTTGGCCTCGCGGGAGCGGTAGTCGCCGCCCTTGATGGTGTCGTAGAAAAGGCGGTAGACGCTGTCGCCGTCATTCTGGTAGTTCTTGGCGGCGTTGATGCCACCCTGGGCGGCGATGGAGTGGGCGCGGCGGGGGCTGTCGTGGAAGATGAAGCACTTCACCTTGTAGCCGAGTTCGGCGAGGGTGGCCGCGGCGGAGGCGCCAGCAAGCCCCGCGCCGACGACGATGACTTCGTATTTGCGCTTGTTGGCGGGGTTGACGAGCTTGAGCGACTCGGACTTGAAGCTGCTCCATTTGGTGGCGAGGGGGCCGGAGGGAATCTTGGATTCGAGGTTGGCCATGGCGGGAAAAGGTGTTCGGGAATGGGTTGGGTGGTGAGTGGATTGGCCGGGTTTACTTCGCGCCGGCGTGGCCGGCGGAGCAGCAGGCCGGGCCGCCGGCGGCGCAAACCAGCGCGGCGGTGGTGCCCGGCGCGGGTTTCACGAGGCCGGTGAGGATGGAGCCGGGAATGGCGAGGTTGCCGAGGAAATACACGAGGCAGAAGAGGGCGACGAGTTTTCGCAGGCAGCAGGACCATCGGTGATTGCGCCAGCCGAAGGTCTGGAAGAGCGAGTCGATGCCGTGCAGGAGATGCAGCGTGAGCAAGCCGACGGCCACGATGTAAAAGGCCGACACCCACGGGTTCATGAACCCGAGAAACACCATGCTGTAAACATCATGCACATGCTGGCCGGCGTCGACGATGGGGAAGCCGAGCAGGTGGAAGCCGTCGTGCATCGTGTATTCGGCGAGCTGGGTCTTGAAGGTGGCGTGCTGCGCGACGCCGACGGTGAAATGGAGGATGTGGTAAACGATAAAGGCCAGCACCACGAGGCCGGTCAGGCGCATGTAGCGCGACGCGAAGGCGGCCTGAAGCCACTTGTGCACCCCGTATTTCTCGGGACCGCGGGCGGCCTTGCTCTCAATCATGAGCGTGAGCGCAGCCCACACGTGGATGACCACGCACAGGAGCAGAAACGCCCGGATGCCCCAAAGCGCGGGCCCGAGCGACTGGAGGAAGTGCGCGTAGCCGTTGATCTTGTCCGGATGGGAGAAGATCTGCAAATTGCCGACCAAGTGGCCCGCTACAAAGCCCACCAGCACGAGGCCGGTCAGGGCCATGAGAAATTTTCGGCCGATGGAAGATTTGAACAAGTTGACGATGGATTTCATCGCAGGGTGTTTGTGGTGTCTGATGTGGTGAAAAAAACAAATGCCAAGTGCGACGCATAAACGCGCACACTGCGTTCGTAAACGCTACCGCCTTCTCAAGTAAAGGGCATCGTTTTGAGAATAACAGGCGGAGGGGTATTAGTAGGCAAACTTAAATCTCACAGAAGATTAGAAATACATCAAAGAGACAGCGTCTCAATTTCAGAGGGGCTTAAGGAGACTGAATTTTCCACTCGCCGCCGGCGTGATGGAGCGGCGCCGGAACGCATTCACCCGCGTCCGCCCGCCAAGCACTTCCGCGATTCGCCCCGCCAGCGATTCCGGCGCGGTATCGTCCGCCACGTAGTGGAAATCCCAGCGCGATTCGCCCGTCTGCACGAGGCTGTGATGCCAGCAGCGGAACTCCGCCGGGATGGCCGCGTCGATTTCCGAGGCCGACACCACCGCGCCGTCCTCGCGGAAAAACAAATCCCGCTCCCGTCCCAGCAGCCGGAACCCGCCCGTGGGCATCCGCCGCACGATGTCGCCCGTATAGTAGCGCAACAGCGGCATCGCCTCGCGCCCCCGCGTCGTCACGTAAATCTGAAACACATCCGCCGCCCCGCGCCACGGCGCGAGTTCCACGAAGGCGTTCTCGTCAATCACGCGCGAGTCGTCCTTAAACGCCTCGCCCACAAAAAGGTAACCCGCCTCGGTCGAGCCATACAGGTCCACCTGCGGCGCGGGAAACACCTCCGCCACCCGCTGGCTGTGCTGCAAGCTCGCCTTCCCGTAGGTCAGGATGACCACCTTGATGCTCGGCACGCTGACCCCGCGCTTCCGCGCCGCCCGCGCCAGCAGCGACAAATAAACCGGCTCGCCCTCCAGAATATCCGGCTGCACCGCCTGCAACTCCACCACGATCCGGTCCCACTCGCTCTCGGGAAACACAAACGGGTCGCTGCTCAAGTTGAGATAAACCGTCCCGTCGAAATACCGGTGCGGGAACGGATGATCCTCATACGGGCAGAGATTCGACGAACACCCCACCGGCGCCAGCACGCACTTCCGGTGCGGTTTGTCCGCAAACGGCGCCAGCAGCGGATGCGCCCGGTAGGCGCGCCGCGTCTGCGCGTCCCACCAACCCTCCTCCATGATGACCGTCATCGGCCCCGCCGTAGTGCCGGAGGTCGATTCATACTCAAACCGCTTCTCCTGCAACCCGCGCTCCACCAAACGGTAATCATCAAAAAACGCCGTGTGGCCGCGCTCGACGATTTCCTGCTTCGAAAGTGCCGGGATCTCCCGGTAGCACCCCCACTGCAACGGCTCCTCGTGCAACGGGAACCGCGCCCCGTAAAGCGGGCTCCGCTCGTAAATTCGCCGGATTTCGGATTCGAGCGGCGCGGGCAAAAGCTCGCCGCTGGCGCGCCCCAGCGCATCGGCGCGATTGGCAAACAAAGGAACATCAATGCAATCAACAGTGGTCACGGTGGCGTCTCGAAAAATTTGAAGCCCCATCTAATCGCATACTCCGCGCCAAGTCAAATGCGGGGCATGGGACGCACATTGACAAGAGTGCAACCCACAGTGGATGCCTCTTTGCCGGAATCTTTCCTCTTTCTTCTTTATCTTTCTCTTTCGTCAGGACGGACAGGGAGAAAGAGGAAAGATAAAGAAGAAAGAGGAAAGATTCCGGCGGGATGACACACACCCTCTTTGGGCTGCGCCGCCTTCCTCCCGCGCCCCGCCTTGTTTTCTGTTTGCCGCGCGCCCCCGCACCCGGTTTGCTCGGCCCTTTTCACCACACGCATCTCTTGCCATGAAGAGCACCCATCACTGTGCCCAACTCACCCAGGCCGACATCGGCGCGTCCGTCACGCTCGCCGGCTGGGTGGACACCATCCGCGACCAAGGCGGCATCATTTTCATCGACCTGCGCGACCGCAAGGGCGTCACGCAAATCAAACTCGAACCGCTCTCCAATCCCGGCATCGCCGCCGCCGTCGCCAGCGTCAAACCCGAGTCCGTCATCGCCGTCTCCGGCCAGGTCAGCGCCCGCCCCGAAGGCACCGCCAACCCCTCGCTTCCCACCGGCGCCATCGAGGTCGAGGCCGCCGCGCTGGAAATTTTCAACATCTCCGACACCCCGCCCTTCCCGCTCGACGACGCCGGCGGCGACAAGGTCAACGAGGACCTGCGCCTCACCTACCGCTACCTCGACCTGCGCCGTCCCAAGATGCGCAACAACCTCCGCATCCGCCACCGCGCCACCAAGGCCATCCGCGATTATTTCGACGCGCAGGAATTCATCGAGGTCGAGACGCCCGCGCTCTTCAAATCCACGCCCGAGGGCGCGCGCGAATACCTCGTGCCCTCGCGCATCCACCCCGGCCAGTTCTACGCGCTCTCGCAGTCGCCGCAACAGTTCAAGCAAATCCTCATGGTCGCCGGCGTGGAACGCTACTTCCAGATCGCGCGCTGCTTCCGCGACGAGGACCTGCGCGCCGACCGCCAGATGGAGTTTACGCAGGTGGACGTCGAGGCGTCGTTCATCGACCGCGAGGACGTTTACCGCATCTTCGAGGGCATGCTGAAAAAGGTTTGGAAGGACGTGCTCGGCACCGACATCCAGACTCCCTTCCTGCGCATGCCGTTCACCGAGGCGATGAACCGCTTCGGCGTGGACAAACCCGACCTGCGCTTCGGCCTCGAACTCCAGGATTTCTCCGAAACCTTCAAAAGCTCCGCCTTCAAGGTCTTCCAGTCCACGGTCGCCAAGGGCGGCGCGGTCAAGGCGCTCAACGCCAAGAGCCTCGCCGACATCACGCAAGGCGAGATGAAGGCGCTCGAGGACGCCGCCAAGTCGCTCGGCGCGAAAGGCCTCGCCTTCATCAAGGTTGAAAACGGCGAATGGAAATCGCCCATCGTGAAGTTTTTCTCCGATGCGGAAAAAGCCGAGCTGACCCGGCGCCTCGACATCGCCGAGGGCGACATCGTCTTCTTCGCCGCCGCCGAATGGGAGCGCGCCTGCGCCATCCTCGGACGCATCCGCCTCGACGTCGCCGCGCTGCTCCAGAAACGCGGCCGGCTCGCCATCCGCCACGACGACTGGAAATTCCTCTGGGTGGTCGATTTCCCGCTCATGACCTACGACGAGGCGGAGAACCGCTACGTCGCCACGCACCATCCCTTCACCGCACCCGTGCCGGAGGACGCACAATATCTAGACAGCGACCCGAAGCGCGTGCGCGGCCAGCACTACGACCTCGTGCTGAACGGCATGGAACTCGGCGGCGGCTCGATCCGCATCCACCAGCCGGCGTTGCAGAAAAAGGTGTTCGAGGACGTGCTGAAAATCCCGCAGGACGTGGTGGAAAGCCGCTTCGGCTACATGCTGAAGGCGTTCACCTACGGCGCGCCCCCGCATGGCGGCATCGCCTTCGGGCTCGACCGCCTCGTGGCGCTCCTGTGCGGCACGACGAGCATCCGCGACGTCATCGCGTTCCCGAAGACGCAAAAAGGCCAGTGCCTGATGACCCAAAGCCCGACGCCCGTCACCGCGAAACAACTCAAGGACCTGCACATCCAGACCGTGATCCCGGCGGCGGAATAAAGGGGAATCGCAACACGATGCCAGCCTCCGCGCGCGCGCGGAACACGCGCGCCCCGCGGAATGTCTCGCGTGCCGTGATTCCTTGGGCCAAACAGGGGGGGACGGCAGGGAATTTCATTTTGCCCACAGCAATGAACCCAGACCAGAACGCGAGGAAATCCGCCGCCACTGACGGGAAGATCGACCGTGACAGCGGCGGCAGGGGAAGCATCAACAACGACGGGGTGATTTTGCCCCCCGCCGAGGCGCTCGTCGCGGCGGAAAGCGGCGGCGCGACGCCCGCGTCCCCGGGGGCCGGTTTTATCGAGCGGGGGACGCCCGCGTTCTGGCGGACGCTGCTGGCGCTGTTCGCCGCAGGCTTCGCCACCTTCGCGCTGCTGTATTGCGTGCAGCCGCTCATGCCCGTCTTTGCGAAGGACTTCGGGCTCGGCGCGGCCGCGAGCAGCCTGGTGCTCTCGGCCTCGACCATCACGCTCGCCTGCGGACTCGTCTTCACCGGGCCGCTGTCCGACGCCATTGGACGCAAGCCCGTCATGCTCACCGCGCTGTTTGGCGCGGCCTTCTCCATGCTCGCCACCGCCCTCATGCCGACTTGGCACGGCGTGATCGCGACACGCGTGCTGACCGGCCTGTTCCTGAGCGGGCTGGTCGCCGTCGCCATGACCTATTTGAGCGAGGAGATCCAACCCAAGGTGCTTGGCCTTGCGATGGGCCTTTACATTGCCGGCAACGCCATCGGCGGCATGTCCGGGCGCTTGCTGACGGGCGTGATCGTGGATTTCGTTTCATGGCGCGTGGCGCTCGGGATCATGGGCGTCCTGGCGACGCTGGCCGCGCTCGCCTTCCACAAGCTCGCCCCGCCCTCCCGGCATTTTTGCGCCACGCCGCTGAACGTGCGCGCCCTCGCCGCGAACTTCCGCCTGCACCTGGCGGACGCCGCGCTGCCATGGCTGTTCGCCGAGGGGTTTTTGCTGATGGGCGGGTTTGTGACTTTTTTCAACTACATCACCTACCGGCTCCTCGGCGCGCCCTACAACCTGAGCCAGGCGCTCGTCGGTTTTGTCTCCGCGGTGTATCTGACAGGCATCTACAGCTCGACGCGCGTCGGCGCGCTGGCCGACAAGCTCGGACGCCGGCGCGTGTTTCGCGCCGTGATCGCGGCGATGCTCGCCGGCGTGCTTATAACCTTGGCGGAACCGCTTTGGCTGGTGCTGGCCGGGATGCTGGTGTTCACGTTCGGTTTTTTTGGCGCGCACTCGGTCGCGAGCAGTTGGATCGGACGCCGGGCGCTCCGGGCGCGCGGGCAGGCGTCGTCGCTTTACCTTATCCTGTATTACACCGGCTCAAGCGTGGCGGGGACGGGCGGCGGATTTTTCTGGCACCACGCCGGCTGGGCGGGCGTGGGATTGTTTATAGCGGGCCTGCTGGCGGTCGCGCTGCTGATCGCGCTGCGCCTCGCAAAAGTCCCGCCGCTGGCGCCGCCCGCCGCCGCAAAAACATAAGGAAGGCAAAATCAAAGCCGATGGGCGGCGGCGGGCTCCGAAGGCAGGTTTATGTCAATGTGCGCGGGCCGCAAACGCCCGTCCGCGCAGTCAAACAGACGCAGTTTCTTCGAGCCGGTGCCGGCCACCGCCAAATGTTTCCCCGACGGTGTAAACACGGCAAATTGAGGTCCGTCGGGCACAGGCAGATCATCCCGCGGGACATACCGGTCGCCTTCGCGCTGGAGCAAATATACACGTCCCGTTTTTCCGAACTCCGGATGCGCGGTATCGACAACCCCGAACCCGCCGAGACAGTTGACCGCCAGCCACTCCCCGTCGCGGCTTATATCAATCCCCTCGGGAATCCGGGCCGTCTTCACGCGTCCGGTTTCATGGAGACCGCCGCCACCGACCGAAAAAAATACGACCTCGTCGGACCAGATGTGGGCCACCACCGCCACGCGTCCATCGGGGCTGAACCGCGCCGCATACGGACCTTTCCCAGCTTTGATTCGTTGCGTCACCACGGGCACGCCCTGCGGATCAATGGTCATAAACAAAATCTCGTTTGTATTATTTAACGTGGCCAGGGCGCGTGTGCCGTTCGGGGACAGTTGCATGTGGGCGAGCGACGCCTCCTTCGCGGCCAGGGTCACCCGCGCGCGTTCTTTCATGGCGTTCTCCGACACCTCGATGACTGAGACGGAGCCCTCATTGCGGTTGGCGACATAGGCCAATGAGCCGTCGGGGGAAAAGGACACGCCCGATGGCTGCGAGCCGACTTCCAGCGCGGCGATCCTCGTCAACACGCCGTCCTCCAGGCGCAACAACGAAACCCGGTTGTCGGGCTCTTGTTTCGCCTTCCCCGCATCCACCACTTGCCGCATGGCGGACGTGACGATGACGAGGGGCCGTCCCGGATGCAGCGCAATGGATACTGGGGCTCCGGTCAGGCTGGCCGGTATGTCGGCGACAGTGGCGACGCGTGGAATTTCCCCGGAAAAGACAACCGCCGTCACACTCCCGGGGCCGGCATCGGTCCGGATGCCGGACTCGCCTCTCGAATTATATATGACGGCATCGTCATTCGCGATCACGATTGCCTGGGCGAGCCCTTCCGCGCTCGCGCCGGGCGTCCCGGCCGGGGAGAATGTGGCGGCAATAAATGCGCATGCGACAAGGGATGTTCTCATATTATATATTAATTCCAGTAAATCCTCACCGTGCCCGCCGTCACCATGCATAACCGAGGCCGGCATCAATACTATGGCCGGTGGTCATGCCGCCAAAGAACCAGGACCCCTTGGCGTTTATGGCGAATCCGCGGCCCAGCTCCAGAGCGATGCCGAGATCGATCATCCCGGTGGAGCCGCCGAGATCGTTTCGGAACGGCTCTTCATCGCCGACATGCACGATGGAGGCGCCTTTGAACTCATACAACCAGCTGGCCCTTATATAGGGGGTGAACTTGCGCATGCCGTTGCGCCATGGCATATCTCTCCAGAGCTTCACGCCGACGCGCCCGTCGAGCGAGTCGGCACTGTCTATTTCATAGGTGCGCCCGATCGTGTCCTTTGCTTTGTCGATATCATGGGTTTGATATATCAACTGGGCCTGGGGCTCGAGGCGCCAGGCGCGGCCAAGCGGCAGCGCGATCCCGGTTTCGATGGAGCCGCCCCACGAGTCGCCTTTCATGGAAAACGGGGCGGTATTGCGGGGCGCGACGTCATAGTGCTCGTTCGCGCGCCTCAGCATCATGTCCAGATACCATTTCCCCAAAGTCCACGAGGCATAGAGCCCGCCAGCGGTGGCCTCGGTGTCCGTTGACGCGGCACGGTCCCCGAGATGCATGTCGGACTTTGCATAATCGAAATAAAGGCCGAAGGAAAAACCGCCGTCGCCCAAGGGTTTTGCCCAATCGATGCCGGCTTGCACGCCCTGCGTGTCCGCCTTCGCCCCGTCGTAAAGCGAGCCGCCCAGTTTCTCGCGCCGGCTGAGCCCACCCACCCACAACTCCATGCCGCGCGCGGTGTTTGTCGCGCGGGCCTGCACCAGGCGATTCGATAGCGAAGCGAAGGAAGCCTTGCCTATTAATATGGCCGCGGCGTCCACGCACACGATCGCCGGCACCGCGGGTGCGAGACCTGCGATCCATTTGCCAGTGGAGAAGTCCATGAAATACGCCCTCCCGCCAAACTCGACGGTCCCGGCTTGCGTGAAGGCGCCCGGATCGAGGGTGCCGGCCGCGTCCAGCCACGCCGGCAGGGCGGGGAGCGCATCCACGCCGCCCTTGAGCCGCTCGGCGGCGGGCGCGGATTGGAACGAGATGGCCGTGCTGCCGGAAACATTGCCCGTGACGAGCAGCTTGTCGTGCGTGACCGCCGTGCCCGCCGCATTGAGGGTCATGTCGAGGCCTATCGTGCCGCCGTCGCCGGTGTAGTCGCCGTCAATCCGCAGCGTGCCGTGCGAAGCGGCGCCGGCAGCCTTGCCGATCTTGAGGACGCCTTGGTTGACAAACGTGCCCCTGATTTCGCCGCCGGAGGCGCGGGCGTCGAAGAGGCCCTGGTTGACAAATCTCGGCGTGATCACCACGCCCTCGCCGCTCCATGTGGTATCGGGACGGACAACGACCTCGGTGACGGCGAGGATTTGCGCGCCCGGGGCAAGAGCGAGGTCGCCTTGCGCGAGGACGATGTTCGCGGCCCGGAGCGTGCCGGTGACGGAGAGCGTGCCGGTGCCGCGTTTCGTGAGCGTACCGCTCGACGACGCGCCGGACGCGCCCGCGTAGGCGAGCGCGTGCCCCCGCGTGTCGAGCGTGGCGGCGGCATTGGGGGCGATGGTGATTTCGTTGGCAAGCGAGAGCCCGTCCGCACCGGCGGCCAGCGTGCCGGTCGCGGTGAAGGTGATCGCGTTGGGGGTCGCGCCGCCGAGTTGGGCAGGGGAGTTGAAAACAATCGCCCCGCCCGCGATTTCGATGCCGCCGGCGAAACTGTTTGTGCCGGTGTTTTCAAACGCGAGCGTGCCCGCGCCCGTCTTTAGGAGCTTGCCTTCGGCGTTGACGAGGTTGTTGGCGTTGCCGTTTTCGGTCACGACGAAACTCGCGTCGGCGGTGATGCCGCCGGAGCCGGTGAAGGTGTAATCGGCGGCGCCTTCCACGCGCATGTCGGACACCTTCAGCGCGCCCGCGCCCAGCGTGATGGCGCGGCGTCCGGGGTTGGCGGCGTCCGCCGCGCCGTCGAAGATCACCGTGTCGCCCGGCGCGAATTTTGTGATCGAGCCGCCGTTCGTCCAGTTGTCGTCGCTGATGTTGATGAGCGCCGTGCTGGAGCCGGTCCACCTGAGGAGGGTGGAGATGTCGGCGTTGAATATGAGCACGAGGTTGCCGGGCGTGGCAGGGTCCTCGAGCAGCGTCGCGCTCTGCCGTCCGCCGGCAACCTGCTCCTCGCCGCCAATGACCAAGCGCGCGCCGGCCAGCCCGGCGATGTTGCCCAGCGTGTAGGAGCCGGAGATCATCGTGCTTATATCAATGGTGTTGATACCCGTGGCGGTGAGCGTGCCGAGAATGTTGATCGAGTCGCTTATATTATTATCAAAAAGACCGAAGCGCAGGGTGGAATTATTAATGACGAGATCGCCGCCGATGGTGAGCGTGCCGGGCGAGGCGGTGTCGCCGCCGGCCCGCAGGATCGCGCCGTTGTCGAGGGAGACATTGCCGGTGACGGTGCCCGAGCCGGCGAGGAGCCGGTCCGCGCCAGCCGTCCAGCCGCCGTCATAGGTGGCGGCGGCGGAGAGGGTTATTTTTTTGACAGAGGCCGCCGCCGCGCCCGCGAGGAGCAGCGTGCCTTCGCGGACGGCCACGGTGCCGTCAAAGGCCGAGAAATCCCCCGCCAGTTCCACGGTGCCGCCACCGATTGCGAGGACGCCCGCGCCGTCAACCGCCCCTGCGTAGGTGCCGGTCACGCCCGCGGTCTCGGCGAGGAGGGCGACGGCGTTTGTCGTGATGGGGCCTTGCAGGCTGGCGGTGCTGCCCGCGAGCGTGCCTCCATTGATGACAGTGCCGCCCGTGTAATTGTTGCTGCCCGTGAGCAACGTGTATCCCGCCCCGGAGTGCTCCACGGCGAGCGTGCCCTCGAGGTGACTGACAAAAGTATAATTGGCGTCGCCGTGGTCGAAGATAACTTTCTTGGCCCCCGACGACGAGCCGCCGCGGATGACGGTGGGGCTGGCACCGTCGGTGCCGGTGATCAGGCCCGCCGTGGTGCCTGTGATGCGCAGGATGCTGTCGCCCGTCCCGTCGGTTTCGCTGCCCAAGGTGATGCGGGTGCCGGCCATTACGTGCCCGCCGTTTTCGAGCGTGAGCGAGCCGTTGCCGCGGTAGCCGATGTGGACGAGCCCGTGGGTGATCCATGTCGCCGAGCCGCTCACCACGGCCACGCCCGCCGCGTTTCCATACTGCCCCAGCACGGTCTGCGTGTTTGTATAAAGCGCGTTGTCCTTCACAATCAAGGTGCCGCTGCCATAGCCGCCCACGCGGAAAATGCCCCCGACGGCGAGCGTGGACGAGTCCTGCACGGTGACGATCCCGTCGCTGTTGGTATTGGTGGAATATCTGGCTATATAGGCATCTGTCCCGACTTGGACAAAGGCATAGTCGCTCAGGTGCAGCTCACCATGGGCACTGGTGATGCCGCTGGCGCCGCCAATCGTAAGGTTGGCGCTCATTGTCAATTTCGCGGAGCCGCCGAGGGCGATCGTGCCGGTGGCACCGGCTCCCCTGCCTATGATGACATCCCTCGTGACCTGCACCGTGGAATTATCATTTAGATACAATTCGCCGCGGCTGCTGCCGCCGTCGCCCAAAATTATGTCCCGGCCCGCCGTGTATGCCGCGAAATCGCGGAGTGTCACCGTGCCGGAATAGTTTGCGCCCCGCCCTATGATCAGATCCCCGCTTCCTATGTTTTGCGCCCGCGCCGAGCCGCTCATGTTTAATGTGCCGTGCCCGGCGTCTCCGATAAAAAGACTGTTGGCCACGTCAAAAAAAGCGGAACCGGAGATATTCACGGTTCCCTGCCCGCCTCCGCTTCTGGCAATCGAGGAAAACGCGGTCGTCTTGACCACCGCCACGCCGCCGATGTCCAGCGTCCCGTCACCCCCGTTTTCCGCAAGATACAACCCTCCGGTCACATCCCATCGCGCGCCGCCTTCCAGCAGAACGTGTCCGGTTCCGCCGTATGCGATGGCCGAATTGCCCGTCGAGGCCAGGGCCGAGTCGCCTCGCAGGATCAACTGCCCTGTTCCGCTGCTGCCGACCCTGACAACTTTCGCGACGGCGGAGCCGGTGGTGATGACCGGGCCGGCAGACCGGTTTATAGTCACGTCGTCGGAAGCCGTCGGCACGCCGCCGCTGTCCCAGTTTCCACCGGCAAACCAGTTGGTTTCATTTCCCGTGGCGGTTCCCGTCCACGTCGAGCCATCCGCAGGGGGCACCGTGGCGATGAGGAGCGTCGCCAGCAGAGCAGAAGGGAAAGCCCGGATGACACACGACACCTGGCAACGGCCGGGTGATATATGATGCGGGGCAGTGGTTGTTGCTTTCATAATCGTGTATGGATTTTGGGATCACTGACTGTTTCGTCTTGAAAAAGCTTTGGCCTGCGGCGCCTCATGGCGCTGCCGCGGCCCTGGCCGACGGGAGCAGCTGTTGATAACGGTTGCGCAGGATCGCCAGGTCCGAATCGACCGCCAGATGATGAAAGCCCATCATGCCAAGAGGGTGTATGTCATCGCTGTTGCGGACCAGGATGCCGGTGGATTTGCCGGCGGCGCGGGCGGCTTCCACGACGGCTTTCAGGCATGCGTCATAATCCGGACGGCTGTCATGCCCTTCCTGCCTCGCTTGTATATCAAGCGACAGGTCCGCGGGACCGACGAAGAGCATGTCAACCCCGTCCACCGCCGCTATTGCCGCGGCATTGCGCACGCCCTTGAGCGTTTCGATTTGCGCAATAAACACCGGCTTCTCCAGCGCATCCATCGCGGGCGGGCGCACGCCGTAGCGATAGGTGCGCACCGACCTGGAAAACCCCCGGCGCCCGCGCGGAGGATAATGCATCGCCTGCACGCACGCCTCGGCGTCGTCCGCAGACTCGACATGCGGGACCATGACCCCCTTTGCCCCCCAGTCGAGCACCCGCATGAGAAGGTCGGGATGCGGCGCGCCGACGCGCACGATTGGCACGCATGCGGAGCCGTTCAGCGCCTGCAAATTTCCGATCAAGGATGCCTCGGAGGCACACCCATGCTCGAAATCGAACAGGAGCCAGTCGAAGCCGCATTCCGCGGCGAGTTCCGCGATGATGGGCGATCCGATGGACAGCCAGGTGCCGATGGTGCCGGCGGAACCTCGCAAGTTTTTTTGAAGCGTGTTGCTCATAAAAATTCGGGGAGTAGGGAATCGCGCAGCCCGCGCACGGCGGTGCGAATGCGCTTGAGGGTGAAATCGCGCAGCCCCGCACCGTCGCTGCCCGCGCCAATGAGGAAGAGGCCGCTGTTCATGCTGAAATAGCCCGCGCCGACGCGAATGACCGACTTCCAGAGCATGTTGCGAAGCAGGTGCAGCCAGAAACGTTTTTCATGAAACGGCGGCAGCCTGCGCACCGACGCGTATCCGGCCAGCGCGCGTGCAATCACATCCCCGCCATAAAAACATCCCAGCAGGGAAATATCGTCCATCGGGTCGCCCGAAACCGTGTCGTCCCAGTCGATCACCGCCGCGATGCGATCCGGCGCGTCCCCGATGACATTCCAAAGCGCGAGATCCTTGTGGACAAGGCAGCCGCCCTCGTCGTCGGGCAGCCGCAGCACGGCGGCGTTGTCGCGGATTGCGCCGGCGATGCCTGCCGCCTCCGCGTTTGATATAAAATTCTCTTTGACAAGATAGCCGAGGTGGGCCTCCAGCCTCGTGTTATAATATTGCCCGTAAGCCGAGTGATAACCGGCCAGCCGCCCCGCGGCGCGCAGCACGCCGGGCCGGAACGGGCCGAATCCCTCCGGGCGTATCGACTGCCACCGGGCGACGTGCGCGCCGATTTGCTCCGCGCATGAATGCAAATCGAGGCGCCCCTCCTTCAGCAACAGGTTGAGGTCATGCCCCGGCACGCGCTCGATGACCTGCCATGCGAACGGAACCTCCGCCCGGCTCGAATCCACGCCGAGGAAATTCCAGCCCGGCACGCCGGCCTTTTTTATCAAGTCGATCACATGCGCCTCGACCTCCATGTAGTCGTCCCGCTCGGGGCCGTCCTCGATGCGGATCATGCAGTCTTTTTCCGCAATCGTGGCGCGAAATATAAAATGATTGCCCTGCCCTCCGCCCGGGCGCAAATCGGCCGGCGCCGCGCCAAACCGCCCCGCCAGCATGGCGGCAACCTGCCGCAGCAAGTCATCCCCGGCGCGTTGCGCCGCGTCCCCTGTGGTGCCGTGCAGGGACGCCGGGCGGTCGCATTTCCAGTAATATATATTGTTGCGCGTTTCTGCTGCCATGTTCAGGAAAGTTTTATTCCGCCCCCGCTTCCGCCTGCGGCTCTTGCTTTTTCAGCGGGCGGGCGACGACCATTTTTAACTTTGTCCGCGGGTCGACCGGCTTTCCGGCCAGTATGTCGGCCTCGGTAAAACGACCCATGAGAATCTGTCCGGGACCGCGGTTGTAGTCGTAGGCTATATAAATCGTGCCATCGGGCGCCTGGAAGCCGTCGGGATAGGTGGCTCTTTTCTCGACACGATCCTCGATGAGCAAGCCGCCTTTCCACGTGGCGCCATCGTCGTCGGACAGCCACGCGCTGAGCTGGAGGCGTCCCTTGCTCTTGTGCAGTTCGTCCCCGTTTTTCACGAGCAGCAACCGGCCCGAGGCCAGGCGGCGGAAAAAGAAGCGTGAGTTGGTGTTTCGTATATTCGCGGCGGTGCCCGCCGGCTCGCTCCATGTGGCGCCCTGGTCGTCGGAAAAACTTTCCATGATGCCTTTTTTCGTCCGCGCCATCATCCAGAGCTTCCCGTTTTTCTTTTCCACAATCATCGCCTCATGCCAGTCGGGATTGGGGAATGGGCGGAGGCCGCGCAGGCTCCATGTCTTGCCCTGGTCGGAGGACGCGAGCACGTTCACACCGCGCTGCGGGTCGAGTTCGGAGAAGACGTTTTTGCCCTTGAAGGGGCCGATTCCATCCCGTTGCAACAGGTAGGCGGGCAGCAGCCACTCGCCCGAGGAGAGGACGGTCGGTTTGTTCAGCATGGAGCCGTGCCAGATGCGCCTGGGCGGCGACCAGGCGGGGCTGGCGTCGTCGGGGTTTTCGCAAATGGTCGCCCACAGACCGGAGCGTCCGTCGAAATGATTCATCGTCTGGTCAAAAAACAACCAGAGCCGCCCCAGTGGGTCGGTCCAGAAATTGCCGATGATGACGGTGCGCGGAATGGGCAGGTTCGGCGACTGGGCGTCAATGACAAGGCGCGGCTTGCTCCACGTTTCGCCGTTGTCGTCGCTGCTTGCCGCCAGCAGAAAGGCTTTCGGACTATCCCCGCCGCCGATCCACGCGGTCCAGATGCGCCCCTTCGGCGTCCGCTCTGTCGTGAGTGCCATCACATAATCCTGCGTGTCGTAATCATAGCGCGGCAGCGGCGAGGGGTTGATGACAGGCGGTATCAACGCCAGGTCGGCGATCTCGCGCAATTCGGCGCGGTCGAACTTGTCGGCTTTTGCGGCGGGGGCCGCCGGTTGCTGGGCGGGCGCGGCGACGGCCAAAAGCAGGCAGGCCGACGCGGCGAGCAGGCGCGCGGCCCGCCCCGGCATCGAGGGGTGGCGGGTGGTGTGGGTGCGAGTATGCATGATTTGTCTGGGAGTTGAGGTTCAAGTAAGAATGCGGCGGATTATTATTGGTGAGAATCAGCGATCGTTCCCCGGCTTGTTTTCCGGCGCGGTGTCGCGAATCGGCACGCCCCGCCACCAGGTGGCCAGCGCGGAGCCGGTGATATTCTGGAGCGCGCCGAACACCGCCGGCGCGATGCCCATCAGGGCCTTGACGGGCGCCTCCAGCGGCAGACTCGCGGCTATGCCGTTCGCAAGCCCGCCGTTCTGCTGCCCGACCTCGAACGCGACCGTGCGGCAGGAGCGCTCGTCCAGCCCCGCCACCCGGGAGGACCAATAGCCTATGAAATAACCGGCGACGTTGTGTATGAACATGACAACAATCATCATCACACCGATCTTTATCAGGCTGTCGCGGTTCGCCGCCGTGATGACAGTGAGAATCGTGCAGACGGCGATCATGGAAAAAAGCGCCATCGCCCGCTTCACGGTCTCCTCGTTTCCCTTTGTCATGAAACGCACCAGCAATCCCGCGAGCGGCGCAAGCACGAGCACGATCCCCGCGGTCTGCAGGATGCCCCGGCCGATCAGCGGCGCGCTTAATCCGCGCGGAAACCCGGTCGCGGTTTGCAAAACCAGAATCAGCCCGAGAAACAACAGCCCCTCCCTGGCGATTTGCGCGCGCGGCTTCATCGTGGCCACGGCGTTGAACAACAATCCCGCCATGATGGGATATATAAGCATGCGTATGACATCGTGCATCATGTCGAGCACCCGCACCTCCACGAGCGTGCCCGCCAGGAGCTTCATCAGGACGGGCGTCATCAGCGGCGCCAGCAGGGTCGAGCACGCCGCGATCGTGACCGACAGCGCCAGGTTTCCGCGCGCCAGAAAACACATGACATTGGAAGCCAGCCCGCTCGGGGAGCATCCGATCAGCACGATGCCGGCGGATATCGCGCCGGAAAGGGCCGCCGCGCGCGCGGGGTCGATTGTGCCCGCCTCCGCCAGCCCCATGGCCGAGGCGATGCCCGCGCCGTCAAACGCGACCAGTCGGGACAACACAAAACCCATGAGCGGCATGATTGTATAATGGCACACCAGCCCGATGCAGACCGCCTTCGGCATGTGGACCACGCCCTCGAACTCCTTCAGGCTCATTTGCGACCCCACGCCAAACATGATGATTTGCAGCAACACCGGTATGAGCGTCACATACTTGAAGTCGCCCCAGCCTTGCAGCGGCTTCGGATAAAACATGGCCACGCACACAAGGCATAATATAAGCATCGTGTAGGTGAGGCTCTTCAGCTTCTCGATGCGGGAACAGGCGCAGGAGAAAAAAAGAAACGCGCCCGCCAGCAAAAAGCCCCCCGGCGCGGCTTTTCCCAAGGCCCAGCAGGCCATGAACGCGACGCTTCCGGCCGCCGCGAGAAGAAGAAATGGCTTGGGGGATTTTTCAGGGCTATGGCGCATGGGCAGGAAACTTTTGACCGGGGTGATGGTTGGCGAAAGAAAAAGTGATGAAACAGGGAGGAACACGGCCACCCTAGGCCGCCGCGGGCGGGATGAAAGAGGCTGTTTTCGAAAATCGTTACGCAAGTCTTGACCTCCCTCCGTTCGCGACCTTGCTATTCAGACGTCCCATGCCCGACACCCCGAATACCATGCGCAATATCGCCCGGGTCGCCCGGGTGTCGGTCGCCACTGTTTCAAAATGCCTGTCCAACAAGGCGGACGTATCCGCGGCCACCCGCGAACGTGTGCTGCGCGTGTGCAGGGAGCTCGGCTACCGCCCCAATCCGCTCGTGGCCGCGCTCATGCAGGCGCGCCGCCGCAATGCCAGCCCGGCGAGCCACCTCACGCTGGCGTTTGTCACTGCCTTTCCATCCGCGAACGAATGGAAGCAGCATCCCTCGCCCATATTCCGGCAGATGTTTGCCGGCGCCCTCGCCCGCGCCACCGAGCGCAATTATAAACTGGAGCATTTCTGGCTTTATCAGGACGGGATGAGCAACCAGCGCTTCGGGAAAATGCTCTTCGCCAGGGGAATCCCCGGCCTGCTGCTCGCGCCGATACCGAGCACGCGCATCACGGTGGACATATCGTGGTCGGCGTTTTCCGTCGTCGTGCTCGGGCTCACTCCGTCCACCAGGCAGTTTCACCGCGTCTCCACCGATTATTACCAGGGCATGCTGCTTGCGCTGGAGGAATGCGCCAGGCTGGGCTATCGGAGACCGGGCTTCGCGGTGCGCAGGGAGACAACCGAGCGATTGGAGCATCGCTGGGAGGCGGCTTATTTGTTTTCGCAAAGACGCAACCCTGCAAAGCGGCCGCCCAAGCCGCTCGTTGTCAGCGAATGGACCCGCGACGCGGTGCTCGACTGGATCGAGCATGAAAGACCCGACGTGATCATCGGACCGGTGCTGGGCAAACTGGAATCCATCATCCGCGAATCGGGACGCTCCGTGCCGGGGGACATCGGCATGGTCGGCTTGCTGGTGCCCGGCGAAGGCGACCGGCTAAGCGGCATCATACAGGACGGAGAAATGGTCGGCGCGGTGGCGGTGGACCAATTGATCAGCCAGATAGAGCGCAACGAAAAGGGAGTGCCCGCCCATCCCATCACCCACACCATGCCCGGCCATTGGAACCATGGGGCGACGGCCAGATTCACCGAAAGCCCGAAACGTTCCCGCTCCATCAGACCCGGGGTCATTCCAACGACATCGCCGCCGGCATGACCGCCCTTGCCTCTTCATAGGCATGGAGTCCTTTGGTGTCGTAGATTCTATCATAGCCCGGCCCGCCCGCCGCCACAAAGCCCAGGCTGGCCCCCGATTCGTCCTTGCCGACCCAGAAGGAATACAATTTCCCGTTGCTTAGATAAAAACGGAAACGCACCGGAGTATCGCCCAGTGCCGCCAAGTCTCTGCCGCCCTTCCAGCCGACGGCAACCAGCGTCTTGTTTGCTCTCACCGGCAGGCAATCCGATTTTGCGTAGCCGTTTATCACTTCGCCGCTGGCATCCAGCACCTCTGCGAGGAGCCCGCCTCCCGGGCAATCCACGTTTACAAACAAATGCCGTCCGCCGAATCGCACGGGGCGCGTGGTGAGTGTTCCGTCCTTTCCGTCGGCATCCATCGATGCAAAACCGTCGCGACGCAAAACCGCCATGCCGATGCTCGCCCCTGTATAGAGTCCTCGCCAGCCGGTCGGCGAAATGCCGGAATAGCCCGTGTAGGAAAAATACAGCCAGTCTCCCGCCACCAGGCAGACTCCCGTGGCGCCGTGCAGATAGCCGCGATTCCAGTCCCCCTCCTTGCGCGTGGCTTGTATAAAGGGCTCCCGCTGCGGCCGGTCCCAATGAAACCCGTCGCGGCTGAAGCCGAGCTTGAGTTCGGTGATTTTCGGAAAACGGCCCTCGTCGCATAGGGTATTGTGGGGGCCAAGGTGAATGGAGAACATCCCCAGCAGAATGCTTTCATAGGCCATGCCGTGCAGGATGTATAATTGCGCGGCATCCCCGACGGCGGGATCCGGGTGGTCGAGCCGGTCGGCATTTGTCCAATACACCGAGTGTCTATAAATGCCGGGGCGCATGAACTCGCGGGACTCGGCGTAATCCCGCGCGCGCCCGCGCGGGCCATTGCGCTTGATGCTGTGCACCCAGACATCGCGGAATGGATTATAGAAAAACGAGCAGTAATCCGCCGCCGGCCCGGCGGTCACGCCCCGCGACCAGGCGCGCCCGTCGGTGGAAGTGTGGAGCGTGTGGCCTTTTTTCGGACGCTGCGCGAGAAACTTGAAGCGCTCCGATGGATTGCGGGTGGCCAAATCGAGATAAACGCCGTTATCCCAGCCAGCCTTGGGTTCGTTCATTCCGGGGGCGAGCACCACGTTTCCGCCCGCCAGTCCGAGTTCGGGACGCTCCCAGGCGAAACCGTCCCGGCTGGTCGCCATCGCAATCCCTCCGCGCCATCCGGCGGTATACCACATCTTGAACAATGCATCCGCAGGGTCGTAAAAAACACCGCCGGCCCCCAGGTAGCAAACCGCCTCCTGCTCGCCCTCGCTGCCCTTTGTCCGTGCCAGCTCGGCCGCCGTCGCAGGGACCAGCACGGGATTGCCGGGATGGTCCTTGGGTTTGTGAAATGTGCGACGCAAATCGGTTTTCTCGATCAAAAAATCATCCACGAACAGCTGCCTGCCTATGCCTATCGGAATCACGGCGGGCGGGTTTTTCAAATACGGCACATCCATGGGCGCGTCGGACTTCGGGTCGAGGCCGCGTGGCGGCCATTCGTCAGGCAGGCGGATGCCATTATATAATACTTCGGCCGAAGGCAGATGCCCGGCGCCGAGCGCAAGAGCGGCCAATATGATGGAGATTTTGTCCGGGCGTTTCATGACAGAGGGGAGGAGGGAATGGAGAAGTCCTTTGTTTGATGTTGCGTCAGCGTTTTTTCAAATATGATTCCGGCCAGCACTCCGACCTGATTTATTCCGGGAAAACACGGCGGCAGGGCGTGTGCGCCGTGGCTTAAAAACCAAGCTCGTAGCGGGCGAAAAACGCGCGCTCGTCGTTCTTGCGGCCCGAGGCGGACCACCACTCCTTGTCGAAAAGGTTTTTGATGTTCAGACCCACGCGGTGCCGGTATTTCCTTATGGTGAAAGGATAGCTGACAGACAGGTCGTAAATCGTCGCGCTGGGACGCACCTCCTCGATGCGGTTGGCCGGGCCGTAATTCAACTGGAGCTTGTTGGTTATCTCCCCGCGCCCCGTGATCTGCGAGCCCGCGGTGCCGTAACGGGCCACGTAGCGGTCGGTGTAGCGCGCGGAGAAGCCGAGCTTGAGGCGCCTGAGCCAGCCCGACTGGATTTGATACGTGATCGACGCGCTCCCGGTGCGGTGCGGCGCGCGTAGCAAGACGATGCCTTCCTTGGCCGTATCGTTGGGTGATTTGATCGTGCGCGCATTCATATAGGAGCCGGCCGCCATCACGGAAACGCCAGGCGCCATATCCGCGAACACCTCAACCTCGAAGCCTTCCGAGCGTTCCTGGCCCGAGCCCAGATACTGGGGCCTCCCGCTTTCGTAATCATCCTCGTCGGAATACAGGGCGTTCAACTGGGGAATATTATCGCGGTCGATCCGGTAAACCGAGGCCGTCCAGAACGCCTTCCCCTCCACAAGCTCGCCCTTGACGCCCGCCTCGTAGCCGGAGGCGTTCACATTATCCTGAAGCTTGCCGGTGCCCCGGTCGCGGGTGGTCGAGGGGGTGAACGATGTGCTGTGGTTTCCGAACACCACAAGCCTGTCGCCGAGGATCGGGACGTTGGCGCCGAGGCTCCAGCTCCATGCGCCCTCGTCCTTTTTTCCGGAGCTTTGCGGGTTGAGATAATCAACATAGTCAACCTCAAGCCGGTCGTAACGGCATGAGGCAAAAAGCAACGCCAAGTGGCCCAGCGCCATGCGCTCGGAGAGCAGGAAACCCGTCATCTTGCGGTCGGGCTGGAAATGCTCGACCTCGCGCGTGAGCAGGCTGCGGTCGTAGCCGGAGAAATCGGGATTGGCGGCATTCAATGTCCGCACGCCGGCCGGCAGGTTGTTGCGGTCCTCCGTGGTCATTTTCCATCCCCAGTCCTCCGAAAAATAATCGGAAAAATCACAAGTGAACAGAAGCTTGTGGGCGGTCGGGCCGAGCTTGAATGCGGTCAGCAAATCCACCTGTCCCTGATAAGTCACGGCGTCCGCCTTGTCGTGGAATGGGTCGCGATTATTAAAGTTTCCAGTCGCCGTGGAATAACTCGGTGCCGAGCTGGTGGAGGAGGTGGTCGTCCATGTCCACGACTCGTAGGGGCGTTGCCACCATTGCAGGTTCACGCGCAGGCTCATGAAGCTGTTGAGCCGCTGCTCGACACGCACGTCGAGCGTGGTGATGTCGCGGATTTGTTCGAAGTCGGGGCCGAGCGGATTGAACCCCTGGCGCGTAAGGTCCTGCGCGATGCCGCCGGTGACGCTCGCGCCTGCCGCCACGCCGGTGACCGGACTGATCCATGTGGACGGATACGACGTGGTGATTCCGGCCGAACCGCGGTTCATGACGCGCCTCATGCGCTCAAGCTCGACCGTGATCGTGGTGTTCCGGCCCGGCTGGAAAGTCACCGCGCCGCTGGTCGCGAGGGTCTCGCTATAAAAGAAATCTTGGAACCCGCCCGTGTCCGTATAGGTGGCGTCGAAACGGGCGAACACCCGTTTGTTGTCGAGCGGCCCCGTGTTTATGTGCGCCTCGTATCTTTGATAATCATACGAGCCCATGCGGGTCGCCACTTTCACGCTGCGTTTTCTGAACGGGCGCTGGGTGACGTAGTTCACCACGCCGCCCGGCTCCGTGAGTCCGAAAGTGGCCGCGAGCGGCCCTTTTATAAACTCCACCCGCTCCAGGTTCACGGTCTCGGCGATGCCGATCCGCTGGAAACCGTTGCGGTAAAACTGCGGCTGGAACCCGCGAAACGACACATAGCCGCCGGTGCCGCTCTGCCGCTCACCCGCGATGTTGCCGCCCGCCACGTAGGACAGCTGGTCATCGACCTCCTCGAGCATGAAATTCTCCACAAACTCCGTCGGCAGCACCGTCACGCTTATCGGCGAATCCACCATGCGCGTGTTGATGCGCATGGCGCCGAGCGTCTCGTCGGTCTTCACATGGTCTTTCACGCCCGTCGATTCGACCCGGAATTCCTCCAGGATATAAACCTGCTCCGGCTCGGATTCCGCCGGCGCCGGCGGCGCGGTCTGCGCGCCGAGCGGCATCATGAAAAACGGGAATATGGCGGAAACAAAAATGATTCCGCCTGTCAGTTTGATAAGAGGCGCTGCGAAGCGGCTGGCGACATTCGTGTGCATGGAAGGAGACGTAAAATGAATGTTCTGCGGGGATTGTATTTGGCGGGTTTTCCGGAAACAGGATCAGAAGCGCAGCGTGTAGCCGGCATACGCGCCGAATCGCTCGCCGGCGAAGGCGCCCGTATCAATATATTGTCTGTCAAAAATGTTCTTGAAGTTGATGCGCACGCGGTGCCTGAACTTTCCCGTCCGCCATTCATAGGCCGCGCCCGCATCCCACACGATATAGGAGGGCACGCGGATGTCCCTCCGCCCGTCGTTGCTCCTCACATAGTCGTCGCTATCCCTGATGCCGCCGGTGGTGGGCGCCGTCGGGTAGGAATTTCCCATGTAACGGACACCGAGGTTAAGCGCGAGTCCCTTGAGCCATCCGGATTTAAAACTGTATTTCCCGGCGACGCCGCCGTTCATCTTGGCTGTTTTCGCGGGGCGGCGGCCCACGGCGTCGAGGTCGTTTCCCGCATAGGTCAGGCGCGGGTTCGTGTATCCCCAGCCGCCGAGCAACTGAAATTGTTTCCCGACTTGATAATTGAAATCCATCTCGATTCCCTCCGACTTCACGGTGCCCATCGTGCGGGTGATTGACCGGGCTCTGAGCACCGGGTCGCCGGTTTCGGGATCCAGGACGGGATTGCCGTCCGCGTCGAGTTCCGGGAAATCTTCCGTCTCGGTGGTTTTCACCCCTTTTTTCTCGATGGAATAAATGCTGGCGGTCACGCTCAGGCGCTTGTTGAAGAGAAGGGATTTGAATCCGGCCTCGTAGCCGATGCCCTCCTCGTTGTCGAGTTTCTCCCCGTCATCGCCCAACTGCCCTTGCGGCATGAACGAGGTGCTGTAGTTGACGAAGAACGTATGCTCCGGGGTTATCTTGTAATTCAGGCCGGCCTGCGGGGTGACGGCGTTCGCACTGTGCTTCGCCGTGTAAACGGTGGCTCCGGAGCCCCCGGCCTGGTCTTGCAGGTCGAAATCGACGTAATCGAAACGCGTGCCGGCGACGCCAACCAGCCGCCCCTGCATCGCGCTGATTTGATACCGGAGAAAGAACCCGTAAACGCCGGTCCTGTTAATGTCATCGCGGGTGCGATCGGTATATAAATCCGGATTGTGGGGCAGCAGGAAGTAATCGGGGTTGTCCACGTTGAGATTCCGCACGTTGTAGCGGGAGTCGTTATAAACAGCCGACGGGGTTTGCCATGTCTGCCGGGCGTCATTGATAAAATTGTAATCAAGCGTCAGGAGCACCCGCTGCTCCCAGCCTAGGTCACGCGCGCGCCAATGCGCCAGGAAGTCGATTTGCGCTCCCCTTGAGTATTGGAAAATGGTGCTGTATTCGGGCTCGCGGAAAATGATGTTGCGCGTGTCCGCCGCGAAGCGGTCGCCCACGGAACGCAGCCGCCAGAAATCCCGGTCGTCGTAGTTGAACGACGCCTTCATGGACAGCACCCGGCCAAACCGGTGCTCGAATGCGACATTGAAGGTGGTGACGGCCCGGTCATTGTATTCATGCGGTCCCTGGAGGCTGAAGGAGAACAGCTCGTAGGCGTAGCCGGTGCGCCTGCCCCGGCCCACCGAGTCATTTTGCCCGCCCGCGATGGTGAACGGCAGGGCGGTGCCGCGTCCCATGTCCTTTTCCAAGTGTTCATATTCGACACTCAGAGAGGTGTCCGCGGAAAACTTGTGGGAGACGACCAGCGCCCACATTTGCTGGTCCGTGTGCCGGAATTCCTGCTCGTAATTTCGCTTGTAGCTGGAGGCGCTCAACAGGTAGGTCGTCCGGGCCCGCTTGCCGCTGAACAACGGGCCCGTCGCGCTCATCTCGACACGCTCCGAGTCGTAGCTCCCGGCGGAGAGGCCCAGATAATAGCCGGGCTTGGATTTCGGCTTGGTGGTCACCACATTGATCATGCCGCCGGGCTGGGTTTGTCCATAGATGGACGCCGCGGGCCCCTTGATCACTTCCACGCGGCTGATGTTGATCCTGTCCACCAAGCCTCCGCGCCTGAAACCGTTCCTGAGCTGGGCGCTGTTGGGAACGCCGCGCAGCGAATACGAGCCCTCGACATCGGAGTCCGGGCTGAAGGAGCTGGTGTAGGCAAATTGCTCGGGCAATTCCAGCAGGGCAAAATCCTCCATGAATTCGCTCATGACCACGTTTACCGTGTAGGGCAGGTCGCGGATGAGGGTGGCCACGCGCGTGCCGGTGATGGAGTCGGTCGCGGCGTAGCCGGTGTCATCGCCCGAGACGACTTCAAACGTGTCGAGCTTGACGATTTCCCCGTCATCCCCGGCGGGCCCCGGGGCGGATGCGTTTTGCGCGGGCAGGAGAACCGTGCAAGCATGGAGAATCGGGAGAAGGAGGGCGAGGGACAGGCGCGTTCTCATGGTTTTTGGGATGGCAACTGGCAAAACAAGTCTGCATGGCGCGAGGCGGCGTGTAAGCCCGCGGTTTCGAAAATCGTTAAGTATCCCGTTTTGTATGTTCCTTCTCCGCGTGGGGCGCGGCGCGTTCTCTATTTTTTCTTTTTGGCGGGACCGAGCGCCTTGTTCACCAGTTGCTTGGCTCTGGATTGTTTTGATTTGAAGGCGCCTTGCCGGAGATCCTCCTCGGTAAACCTCGCATATAATATTTCCCTCTCGGCGGCGCGCTGGCGGTCGTAGATTATATAAATGTCGCCGTCCGGGGACTGAAAGCCGTCGGGATAGGTGACATTCGCGCGCTCGTCGAGCATGAGCCCCTTGCTCCAGGTCCCGCCCTCGTCATAGGAAACAAAGGCCATGAGCTGTCCGCGTTTTTCAAGCTGCTCGCCGATTTTCCCGAGCTTGACGAGCAGGATGCCGCCCGAGGCCAGCCGGCGGAAGAATACGCGCGCGCCTTTTATCACATGCTTGACGGGGGAGGGCTGGGGCTCGGTCCAGGTTTCCCCAAAATCGGAGGAAAAGGCTTCGACCAGCCCGTCCTGGGTGCGGCTCAGCATCCACAGGCGCCCGTCCTTCAGCTCCACGAGCGTGTGCTCGTCAAACCTGCGGCCTTCCGGCGCCACGCCGCCGCGCCGGGTCCAGGTTTTCCCCTGGTCGGACGAGGCAAACCAGTGCGCCATGCGCATGTCGTCCAAGTCATGAAAAAGCTCGCTGAAGCCGGGGAATTTTTCGGTCTCCGGCTTCACTTTCATTTCGGAGCGAATCCAGTCGCGCGTCCACAATGAGACCGGCAGCAGCCACTCGCCATTGGACAGGACGACAGGTTTGTTGAGCGTGGCGCCGTGCCAAATGCGCCGGGGCGCCGACCAGACCGGATTGTCGGAGTCGGGGTTTTCGCAAATCGCGGCCCACGATCCGCCCCTGCCGTCGAAATAGCCCATGGACTGGTCGAAGAACAACCAGAGCCGGCCCAGCGGGTCGGTCCAAGGCACCCCCACCAATGTGCGGCGCTTCAATCCATTGGCGGCCTCGACCGGGTCTATCACCAGCCGGGGCTTGCTCCACGTCCTGCCGTTGTCATCGCTGGTGGCCGCGACAAAATAGCCATCCTCGCTGTCCCCTCCCGCGACCCAGACCGCCCATATCCTGCCCTTCGGCGTTCGGTCCATGCCGATGACCATGCCGTAATTCCGCGCTTTGTCGGAATACTCAGGACCGGGATTTGTATTAAAAACCGGCGGCTCCAGCGCCAGCTCCAAGGCTTCGGCCAGGGAGATTTCGCGCGCCCCGTTCGCACTGTTCGCGGATGCGGGGGCGGCGACGGAGAGCAGGCATGATAATATGCCGGCTAGACGAAACTGGGCGGATGCACGCATGGTGGCTCTGGGTTTGGGCGGGGAGGGACGCGGTCCCCGGTTTATTTTATTGAGTCGAGGGAGACTGACGAAACCGCCATGTCCTCCTTGTTGATCGAATATAAAACGTGAATCACGCCGTTGTGCATGATCATGCTCGGGTAGCCAAACGCGGTGCCGCGCGCGCGGCCGGTGATTCCCGAAAAACGCGGTCCCCTCGACGCGCCCGCGCGCAGAGCGAACACACGGTCGAACGCCTCGCCGTCGGCGCTGGTTGAGAGGGTCAGCGGATCGCGCGGCAGATAAAGCCCGCTGTCGAAACGAGGGGCGATCTGGTTGCCTATCAGCAGCACCCGCCCGTCTGAAAGCCGGTGCGCCTGCGCGCGGCTCGGCGCGTCGGGTATGTCCGTCGGATGCGGCTTTGACCAGCCGCCTTTGCCATCGGGGAAGCTTGCATACATCCGGTTGTTCAGCACCGGCTCCTCGCCCTTTTTTTGAAACGAACGCTGAAGCACGACCAGACCTGCCTTGCTCCTATACATGAAGGGCTCGATCAACCTGGCGCCATCGATGCCGCGCGAATGCACGATGCGCTCGCCGGCGGAGTGAGCCCACCAGCTTATGGTGTCGTTGTCCGCATACCATTGCCTGATCCTGGCGGCGGTTTCCGGGATTTCCCGCGCCCCCGGCATGAACGAGGGCAGTCGCCCATTCTCCGGCAGTTGCCGCAACAGGAACGCCGCCCCGGGCTTTCCCTGCGCAGTGAGTTCGCGGGCGATGGGATAGATGCCGGCGCCGTGCACATAGACGATTCCATATAATTTCCCGTCAGCGACCACCCATCGGTCGGGTTTCAGGTGAATGCCTTGTTTGTCCGTGTTCAACACCGGGCCGGGCGCCGGACAAAATTCTCCGTGGAAGGCCCATTGTTTCCCATCCTGCGATGAGGCAAACAACACCCGCTGCCCCGGGCCGTCCTCTCCGAATGGGTGGTTTCCCCACATCGCATAAAAACGCCCTCCATAATATATCAAGCAGGCATAGTGATTATAAGCGCCGTCGCGGCGGGATTTCGGACGCCATACTTCAAAATGCTCCGCGGTCTTGAGGATGGGGAAGCCGGCGGCTCTTGAGCCGTCCTCGGCCGGCATCGGCGCGCGCCACATGGGGACGACCGGCGTTCCGTAAGCCGTGGCCTTGTCGGTAGCTATTTCCCGCGTGCCGAGCCGCAGCAGTTGTGTTTTGGCCGTGGACTGCGCAGCCCGGGTTGAAGGAACAAACGAGGCCAGAAGCAACACGCCGGTGAATATTGAAATGCGAAAAAACATGGCTCCAATACAATAAGAAAGGTTGGCTTTGAGGGGAGATACACGGGCATGTCGGCCCGGTTGCGAAAGAAAGTGGTCTGCAGGCCGGCGTTAACAATGCCGATCATCCGAAAATCGTTACGCATCCGGCCTCCCAAAACACCCGCGCTGCCGTGAGTGCTCCGCAGGCAAAGCATTTGCGCCCGCCCCGTCGCCCCGCTCCTTGCAAAACCAGCCTCGCGTCGCCTCTGCGCTTCTGCATTGCTCGCCCGATGCAACACCTGCGCTTCGCCGAACTCGGGCTTTCCCCCGAAATCCTCAAGGCCGTTGACAAGATGGGCTTCGAGGAGACCTCGCCCATCCAGACGGCCGCCATCCCGCCCATCCTCGAAGGCCGCGACCTCGTCGGCCAGTCCTCCACCGGCTCGGGCAAGACCGCCGCGTTCGCCATTCCCGCCGTCGAAAAAACCGACCCGAAAAACCGCGCCGTCCAGGTGCTCGTGCTCTGCCCCACGCGCGAGCTCGCCGTGCAGGTCTCCGAGGAGGTCGCCAAAATCTCGCTCTTCAAGCGCGGCGTGCACGCCGTGCCCATTTTCGGCGGCCAATCCTACGAGCGCCAGTTCCGCGCCCTCGCCTCCGGCGTGCAAATCGTCATCGGCACGCCCGGCCGCGTGCTCGACCACATGGAGCGCGGCACGCTCAAGCTCGACTCGCTCAAGCTGCTCGTGCTCGACGAGGCCGACCGCATGCTCGACATGGGCTTCCGCGAGGACATCGAGCGCGTGCTCTCGCAGGCGCCCGCCGAGCGGCAGTTCCTGTTTTTCTCTGCCACGATGCCGCGCGCCATCCAGGAGCTCATCCGCCGCTACAGCCGCGACCCGCAATGGGTGAAAATCGAGGCGCAGGCGCAAAACGCCCCGAAGGTGGACCAGGTTTATTTCGAGGTCGAGCGCCGCTCGAAACTCGAGGTGCTCACGCGCCTCATCGACATGCACGACTTCAGCTACGGCATCGTATTCTGCTCCACGAAAATCATGGTGGACGAGCTCAACGACCACCTGCAGGCGCGCGGCTACGCGGTCGAGCGGCTGCACGGCGACATCTCGCAGGCGCAGCGCACGCGCGTGATGGAAAAATTCCGCCGCCGCGGTTTCGAATTTCTCATCGCCACCGACGTCGCCGCCCGCGGCCTCGACGTGGACGACCTCGAGGTCGTCTTCAACTTCGACCTCCCCAACGACGCCGAGGACTACACGCACCGCATCGGCCGCACCGGCCGCGCCGGCAAGTCCGGCCGCGCCTTCACCTTCGTCTCCGGCCGCGAGCTCTACAAACTCCAGTCGATGGTGCGCTACGGCAAACTCAACCTCCGCCGCGAACGCGTCCCCTCGCTCGACCTCGTGGAGGAGGCGCGCGAAAACCAGTTTTTCGAAAAACTCCGCGCCACGCTCGACGACGGCGCCTTCGCGAAACAGGACCGCATCATCGACCGCCTGCTCGAGCAAGGCTACACCAGCACCGACATCATCGCCGCGCTCATCCACATCATGCAGGGCGACGGCAAGCCCGCCGCCGCGCCGAAAAAACAAGAGCGCGAGCCCTGCGACAATGGAGGGACGGCCTCCGTGCCGTCCGCCGCGCGCCAGCGCGCCCAACGTGACACGGGCGTCCCCCCCGTGGACGGCGCTCCGCGCCGCCAGTCCCAAGACCACGGCCAGGCTGCCCGCGCCGCGCCGCGCGATGCCGCCGCCGCGCCGGCAAACCGCGCCCGCGATAAACACGACCTCGCGCAAACCTTCTCCCCCGAGGACGACACTTGCGATCCCGGCGAGCCGGGTCCTGCCCGCCCCTCGAAACAGAAATACGAGCGCCCCGCGCGCACGGGCCGCGAGGCGGGCTTCGCTACGCTGTTTTTCAACGTCGGACGCAAAGACCTCGTCACGCCGGCGGACATCGTGGGCAAGGTCACCGGCGTCACGCGCCTGCCCGCCAGCGTCGTCGGCGCCATCGACATCCACCAGCGTCACACGCTTGTCGATGTGGACGAAAACGAGGCGGCCTTCATCGTGCAAAAAATGGAAGGCATCCGCGTCAAGGGCGCCGTGCTCAAGCCGGCCCTCGCCGACATGTCATAGCGGAACAGGGCGCACTCAAACGCCGGCCCCGTCATCTTTCTCTTTCCTCTTTATCTTTATTCTTTCTCTTTCTTCCCCAAGGCCACGGCACTTGATGGAGAAAGAATAAAGATAAAGAGGAAAGAGAAAGAACATTGGCCGCAGTTTGAGCCGCCGCGGCATGGCGGGGTGTCCGGAGTGGGCACATCCGGCTTCCATTGGAATTTTCGCTTTGTGCTTTTCGGGAATCCGCGTCCCCATCGACGCTGAATTTCACTTCTGCAACCCGCAAAAAAAACGCCATGCTCAAAGGCATCTCCCCGCTCATCAGCCCCGAACTGCTTGCCGTGCTCGCCCGCATGGGCCACGGCGACGAAATCGTCCTCGCCGACGCGCATTTCCCCGGCGAAAGCTTCAACGCCCGCGTGCTCCGCGCCGACGGCCTGCGCATCGCCGCACTCCTCGACGCCATCCTGCCGCTCCTCGAAATCGACACCTACGTGTCCGATCCGCTCGTGATGATGGCCGCCGTCCCCGGCGATTCGCTCGACCCCGCCGTCGAGGCCGCCTACCTCGCGCCCATCCGCAAACACGCGCCCGCCGCGCCCGCCCTCACGCGCATCGACCGCTTCGCCTTCTACGAACGCACCCGCTCCGCCTTTGCCGTCGTGATGACCGGCGAGACCGCCAAATACGGCAACATCATCCTCAAGAAAGGCGTCACCCCCGCCGCCTGACGCCACGCGCGGGCAGGGTGCGACTCTCAAGGCAATAGGAAAATGCAATAAGGAGTGACGGCGTGCGTGATTGCCCCCCTCGCTCCAGCTTCGCTTTGAGTCACACCACGCGCAGGCGTAAAACCGCGCCGTGTCCGTTGACACGCCGCCGCCCGCGTGGTTTTATTGTTTCCTGACCCGGCCAGTCCAAACCCGGAAACGCAACCCTTTCCATCATGAAAAAAACCATCCCCGCCCTCCTGCTTGCGCTCGCCATCGCCCCCCTCGCGCCGTTCATCCACGCCGCCGAAAAAGGCGACACCCCCGCCATCATTTCCCACGGCGAAAAAGTCACCCTGGCCGAGCATCTCGTCGCCGGAAAAACCACCGTGGTCGATTTCACCAGCAAATACTGCCCGCCCTGCGTGCGCCTCTCGCCGCTGCTCGACAAACTCCACGCGCAGCGCGACGACATCGCCGTGGTCAAGGTCGATATCAACCGCCCCAAGACCAAGGGCATCGACTGGAAATCGCCGGTCGCGCAGCAATACCAGCTCAAGTCCATCCCCCATTTCCAGATTTACGATGCCGCCGGGAACCTCGTGGCCGAGGGCAAGGAGGCTCGCGCGAAAGTCAGCGCATGGCTGGAGGGCATCGATTCCTGAGCGCCCTCTTTGCGTGCGGTTCCGGTGTGCCCCGCATGCCATGATGCCGTAAAGAGCTTCGAGGCATTGGAGGGGCGCGGGCGGGGTGGCGCCGGACAAACGGCGATTTTACGCCGTCGTGCTTGCCTCCCCTGCCGGGGCGGGCAAGCGTGACCGGCAGCATGCTGCGCCGGTCTTCCGTCCCATTGCACACCCTGCGCGACTGCCGTCCGGCGGAGGTCGCGCAGCGCGGGATTTTTGTCGGGCGGGTCGAAGATTCGCTCGAACGCTGCCCGCAAAAGGCGGCCTGCCACCGGCACGATCACTTCGAGTTTTTCTGGGTCACGGGCGAAGGCTCGCATTTCAACGACTTCCGGCGCCACGCCCTGCGCGGCCGCTCGCTGGTGATCGTCAGCCCCGGGCAGGTGCATGCGTGGCCGGATGCAGCCGGGTTGCGGGGCATCATGGTCGGGTTCACCGAGGCGTTTTTCGACGGGCGCGAGCCGCCGCCGAGCGGGCTGCTCGGGTATCCCTTCGTGTTCGACGGCGGCGCGCCGCCGGTGCTGCCGGTGGCGGAGGACGACCCGGCGGCGTCCGCCCTCGACTGCGTGACCGCCCAGATCGAGCGCGAATTCGCGGCGCAGGCCGACGGCTGGCTGGCCGTGCTGCGCGATTACCTGCGCATTGCGTTCACCTGGGCCGCGCGGCTGCACGCCGCCGCCATGCCGGAGCCGACGGAAAAGGCCGCCCGCGCGCCGGTGCTGGTCCGGCGCTTCCGCCTGCGGCTGGAGGAAAAATTCCGCGAAACCGGCTCGGTCGGCAACCACGCCCGGGCGCTCGGGGTCACATCGGGCCATCTCAACGACACGCTGCGCGCCTGGACCGGCCGCTCGGCCGGCGACCTCGTGCGCGCCCGCGTGCTGCTGGAGGCGCGGCGACTCCTGCTGCATTCGCCGCTGAGCGTCTCGGAGATCGCCTACGGGCTCGGCTTCAAGGACCCGTCGTATTTCGCCCGGGCCTTCCGCCGCGAGACCGGCGTGTCCCCCGGGGAATTCCGCCTCGATATCCGCGAAAACTACCGGACAAACCCGGCCGAGTCCCCGACGAGCCGGTTGAGATGGGAGCACGCCCGCGCAAGCTAGGAGGCAGTTCTTTTTCCGATTTCAACCGATTCAAAAACCATGGAATACAGAAAGCTCGGGGCCTCTGGCCTCAAGGTGCCGGCATTGAGCCTGGGCACGGGAACCTTCGGCGGCTCCAACAATGCCTTCTTCAAGGCTTGGGGCGCGAACGAAGCGGCCGAGGCCACGCGCCTCGTGGACATCTGCCTCGAAGCGGGGCTCAATCTATTCGACTCCGCCGACATCTACTCGGCGGGACGCGCCGAGGAAGTTCTCGGCCAGGCCATCAAGGGACGCCGCGACCAGGTGCTCATCTCGACCAAGGGCACGTTTCGCGCCGGCGACGGGCCGAACGACGTGGGCTCGTCGCGCCACCACCTGATCCGCGCGGTGGAGGGCAGCCTGCGGCGGCTGGGCACCGACTACATCGACCTCTACCAGCTCCACGGTTTCGATGCGCTCACGCCCGTCGAGGAGACGCTGGGCGCGCTCGACGATCTCGTGCGCGCAGGGAAAATCCGCTACCTCGGCTGCTCGAATTTCTCCGGCTGGCACCTGATGAAATCGCTCGCCGCCTCCGCCCGGCTCGGGCTCGCCCGCTACGTGGCCCACCAGGCCTACTACTCGCTGGTCGGCCGCGACTATGAGCACGAGTTGATGCCGCTCGGGCTCGACCAAGGGGTCGGCGCGGTCGTGTGGAGCCCCCTCGGCTGGGGCAGGCTCACCGGCAAAATTCGCCGCGGCCAGCCGTTGCCGGAGACCAGCCGGCTGCACGCCAAGGACGTGACCGACCGCGGCCCGCAGGTGGACGACGAATATCTTTACCAAGTGGTCGACGCGCTCGACGAAGTCGCCCGGGAAACCGGAAAAACCGTGCCGCAGGTCGCGCTCAACTGGCTGCTCCAGCGCCCGACGGTGGCGACCGTCATCATCGGCGCGCGCAACGAGGAGCAGCTTCGCCAGAATCTCGGCGCCACTGGCTGGAACCTCGCCCCCGCGCAGGTCGCCCGGCTCGACGCGGCGAGCGCGCGGCCTGCGCCCTATCCCTACTGGCATCAGGCCCAGTTCGCCGAGCGCAACCCGCCCGCCGTATCCTGAATCCAACTACAACCGGTCCCGCAAAGCCGCAGCCGCCATCTTTATGTCCGCACTCTTCGATCCCGTCGCGTTCGGCGACCTCCATCTCCCCAACCGCATCGTCATGGCCCCGCTCACGCGCAGCCGCGCCGGCGCCGGCCGCGTGCCCAACGCCCTCATGGCCGGGTATTATGCGCAACGCGCCTCGGCCGGCCTCATCCTCAGCGAGGCCACCTCCGTCACGCCGCAAGGCGTGGGTTATCGCGACACGCCCGGCATCTGGTCGCCCGAACAGGTCGCCGGCTGGAAACTCGTCACGCGGGCGGTCCATGACGCGGGCGGGCGGATCGTGCTGCAACTCTGGCACGTCGGCCGCGTCTCGCACCCGCTTTTCCTCAACGGAGAACTGCCCGTGGCGCCCAGCGCCATCCCGCCGGAAGGCCATGTGAGCCTCGTCCGCCCGCTCACGCCCTACGTCACGCCGCGCGCACTGGAGACCGGCGAGATTCCCGGCATCATCGAGGCCTACCGCCAGGGCGCGGCCAACGCGAAGGAGGCCGGCTTCGACGGGGTCGAAATCCACGGCGCCAACGGCTACCTGCCCGACCAGTTCCTGCAGGACGGCACCAACCGCCGGACCGACGCCTACGGCGGCCCGGTCGAGAACCGCGCCCGCTTCCTGCTCGAGGCGACAGACGCAGCCATCTCCGTCTGGGGACCGGGCCGGGTCGGCGTGCACCTCGCCCCGCGCGGCGGCTCGCACTCGATGAGCGATTCCGATCCGCTGGGAACTTTCAGCTACGTCGCGCGCGAACTGGGCCGCCGGAAAATCGCCTTCATTTTCATCCGCGAATCGCTGGAGGGCGACGCCCCGCGCATCGGCCCGCAACTCAAGGCCGCGTTTGGCGGCGCGTTTGTCGCCAACGAGGGTTTTACGAAAGAGACCGCGGAGCGGGTGCTGGCCGCGGGCGAGGCCGACGCGGTGGCGTTCGGCGTGCCCTTCATTGCCAATCCCGACCTGCCGCGACGCTTCGCGCTCGGCGCCCCGCTGAACCCGGCGAGGCCCGACACATTTTACGCCGAGGGCGCGACGGGTTACACGGATTATCCGGCGCTGGCGGCGTGACATCCGTTATAGACCATTGGCGAACTGCAATGGCGCTTTTGCGCCGCCCTGCCGGATCGAGTGGCACGGGCGGCCCGCCCGTGCGACGGCGCCCCGCGCCGCCATCCCAAAAAACATGGGCGGGGACGCCCATGCCACGCAACCCGCCGCCTTCCGCTGCGACTCGCGCTACAGCGTTCCCGCCTCGAGGCCGAAGTAGCGAAGGGCGTTTTTGTAGCAGATGTCCTCGATCATGCCGCCGACCAGCGCGCGGTCGGCGGGGATGAGGCCGGCCTCCACATCCGCGCCGATCATTGAGCAGAGCAGGCGCCGGAAATACTCGTGGCGCACGTAGCTCATGAAGCTGCGCGAATCGGTCAGCATGCCCACGAAGCGGCTGAGCAGGCCCAGTTGCGAGAGGGCGTTGAGCTGCCACTCCATGCCTTCCTTCTGGTCGAGGAACCACCAGCCGCTGCCGAACTGGATCTTGCCCGGCGCGAGGTCGTCCTGCACGTTGCCGATCATCGTGGCGAAGACGTAATTGTCGGAGGGATTGAGGTTGTAGAGGACGGTTTTCGGCAGCTCGCCGGCCGAGTCGAGCCGGTCGAGGTAGCGGGCGAGACCGCGCGCC
Source organism: Termitidicoccus mucosus (assembly GCF_038725785.1). Taxonomy (GTDB): domain Bacteria; phylum Verrucomicrobiota; class Verrucomicrobiia; order Opitutales; family Opitutaceae; genus Termitidicoccus; species Termitidicoccus mucosus. The sequence continues at coordinate 4,015,704 of NZ_CP109796.1, read as the reverse complement.
TGCGGGAAGTCGCCGATGGAGTCCACGCCTGCATCGGCGCCGAGGCGCTTGAGCAGGCGGCTGTTATTGTTGCGCAGCGCGCCGAGGTGGAGCTGTTTGGTCCAGCCGCGCTTCGCGTCGAGCCGGCCGAAGAAGAGCATCATGAACCAGGTGAACCGGGCGGCTTGCTCGGGGCCGGCGGCTTTGCCGGCACGCGCGGCCGCGAAGATGGCCGATGCCTCGGTCTCGGTGCAATCAGTGTCGGGAATGAATTCGAGGCCGTGGTCGGAGAGCCGTCCGCCGAGGGAGTGGAAGAAGGCGTGGCGCTTGTCGATGGCATCGAGGAAGGAGGCGAGGTCGCGCACCTCCACACCGGAGGAGGCGGCGAGCTGGTCGCACCACGCGTTGAACACGGCGGGCGCGTGGACGACCATGGCCTTGTCGGGCCGGAAGGTCGGGTGCACGCGCGTGGGCAGGCCGGCCTTTTTGATCGCGATGTGGTGTTCGAGCGAGTCCACCGGGTCGTCGGTGGTACACACGACGTTGACGCGGTTCTTGCGCAAAATGCCCTGGGTGGTGAACTCGGGCGTGGCGAGTCTGGCGTTGGCCAGCTCCCAGATTTTCGGGGCGTTGGCCTCGTTGATGACTAGGTCGATGCCGAAATAGCGGCGCAGCTCGAGGTGCGACCAGTGGTAGAGGGGATTGCGCAGCGTCTGCGGGACGGTGCGGGCGTAGGCGAGGAACTTGTCGTAGTCGCTGGTTTTGTTGCCGGTGATGAGGTCCTCATTGATGCCGTTGGAGCGCATGGCGCGCCATTTGTAATGGTCGCCGGCCAGCCAGATCTGGAAGAGGTTTTCGAACTGGCGGTTCGAGGCGATCTGGTCGGGCGGCAGGTGGCAGTGGTAGTCGAAGATCGGCTGCGGAACGGCGTGCTCGAAGTAGAGTGTGCGCGCCCAGTCGGTGTTGAGCAGGAAGTTTTCGGGCAGGAAGGGGTGGTCTTTCATAGGCGTGGGATTCTACGAACACGACACCGGTGTTCGCGCAACGAGTCAATGGAATACGCGGACAGGCGTCCGAAAAAACGCCAAAAGTGATGTCACCCGTCTTCCGCCCTCTTCTTTCCTCTTTATTCTTTCTCTTTCCTCTTTCTCTGCTTTTTCCGCTGTCGGCAAGCGGGCGCCCCGGGAAGGGGGGAAAGAGAAAGAATAAAGAGGAAAGAGGGAGTGCCCCTCGCTTTGGAATCCCGTTCCCGCCCCCTCATCTCCGTGGTTGTCAAAGCCGGCGGATTCGGAAACGCTGTCGCTTTACACACTATGCTTAGAAAGATCATGTCGAAGATTCGCGAGACGCTCGCGCCTTCGAAAAAAAAGCCGGCCGCCAGCAAGACCGGCGGACAATCCTCTTCCAAATCCTCCTCCCGCAACGAAGGCGGGCAGGGCCGTCGCCACGACAAACCGCGCTTTGACGATTCCCGTCCGCGCGGCGAAAAACGCCGCGACGGCAGGCGCGACCGCGACCCGCAGCAGCAGCGCTCCGGCGGCGGCGCGGGAAAACGCTCCGGCTCCCTCGGCGCCCGCGGTTCGCGCGACGGAGGACGTTCCGACCGCGGCGAGCCCCGCGCCCCGCAGGGCGAACGCTACGAGCCGCCGCTCCGCAGCGGCCCGCGCAAACAAATCGCCGACGTGCCTCCGCAGGACACCGCGTTTTCCAAGCTCGGCCTCAACGACCGCGTCGCCTACGCCGCCGCCCAAAAAGGCTATACCGAGCCCACGCCCATCCAGGCGCAGGCCATCCCGCACATCCTCGCCGGCCGCGACGTGGCCGGCTCCGCGCAGACCGGCACCGGCAAGACCGCCGCCTTCGCCCTGCCCATCCTCCAGCGCCTCGGCGCGCACGGCCGCCTCCGCTGCCTCGTCCTCGAGCCCACCCGCGAACTCGCGCTTCAGGTCGAGGAGGCGTTCAACAAATACAGCCAGTACACCGACCTTGACGTCACCATCGTGTATGGAGGAGTCGGATACGGACGCCAGCGCGACGACCTCGCCCGCGGCGTGGACATCCTCGCCGCCACGCCCGGCCGCCTGCTCGACCACATGGAGCAGGGCACCGTCTCGCTCGACCACATCGAGGTCCTCGTGCTCGACGAGGTGGACCGCATGCTCGACATGGGCTTCCTGCCCGACGTGAAGCGCATCGTGCAAAAATGCCCGCGCGAACGGCAGACGCTTTTCTTCACCGCCACGCTCCCGCCCGAGATCACCCAGCTCGCCTCGTGGGCCCTGCGCGATCCCGTCGAGGTGAAAATCGGCCGCCAGCGCACGCCCGCCGAGACCGTCTCGCACGCGTTCTATCCCGTCGTCGTCTCGCAAAAACCCGACCTCCTCGACGAGCTTCTCCGGCGCACCGATTTCCACAGCGTCATCATTTTCAGCCGCACGAAATTCGGCGCCGACCGCATCGCGCGGCGCCTCGCGCGCGCCGGCCACACCGTCGGCGTGCTCCACTCCGACCGCAACCAGCGCGAGCGCACCGAGGCGCTCGCGGGCTTCAAGTCCGGCAAATACGAGGTGCTCGTCGCGACCGACATCGCCGCCCGCGGCCTCGACATCGCGGACGTCTCGCACGTCATCAACTACGACGTGCCCGAGAATCCCGAGGACTACGTGCATCGCATCGGACGCACGGGCCGCGCGCAAAAAACCGGCGAGGCCTTCACCCTCGTCACCGAGGACGACGTGCGCGACGCGCGCTCCATCGAGCGCTTCATCAACGCCAGCATCGAGCGCAAGAAACTCGACGGCTTCGACTATATCTATTCCGCGCTCTTCGACGAAAACGCGCAGCAGGACACCGCGCCCAAGCCCGCCAGCCGCCTCCACCGCGGCCTGCGACGTTAAGCGACGGGGAAAAAACGCATCATCCAATCGCTCTCGTTCTCTTGCTCGTTCTCTCCTTTGTTTACGGAACGTTTCGAGAACGAGTAAGAGAACGAGAGCGAAAACGATTTCAGACTGGCGCGCAGTTTGGGGCGCTCCCTGCCGTCCGCCAACCCCGCCATTGACCCGCTCTCGGCGCCCCGCTTATAGTCCGCCCTTTTTCATCGCTCCACGCGCGCCGTCCCAGCCCTTTCAACTTCAACTTCCAACTTAAACTTTCCGCCATGTCCACGCCGTCCTCCTCCGCCGAAGTCTCCATGGAAACCATCGTCGCGCTCTGCAAACGCCGCGGCTTCATCTTCCAGTCCTCCGAAATCTACGGCGGGCTCAACGGCTTCTTCGACTACGGGCCGCTCGGCGTCGAGCTGAAGAAAAACATCCGCGACTGCTGGTGGAACGACATGGTGCGCCGCCGCGAGGACATCGTCGGCATCGAGTCCTCCATCATCATGCACCCCAAGGTCTGGGAGGCCTCCGGCCACGTCGCCGGCTTCACCGACCCGCTCGTCGATTGCAAGGTCTCCAAGCAGCGGTTCCGCGCCGACCAGCTTTTTTTCTCGCCCGTCGTCATCGACGGCAAGACCGCCGGCTATGTCTCCGCCCTCGAAAGCGAAAACACCGCCGCCGAGCTCCAGGCCGCCGCCGAGACGTTCAAGCGCAAAAAAGCCCTCCAGGGCGCGCTCGCCCCGGTCGAGCCGCGCGACATGACCGAGGCCCGCCCCGAGGAAATCCCTCAGATCCCCTCCCCCGCCACCGGCGAGCCCGGCAGCCTCACGCCGCCGCGCGCGTTCAACATGATGTTCGAGACCTACGTCGGCGCGCTGCGCGACGCCTCGGCCGTCGCCTACCTGCGCCCCGAGACCGCGCAAGGCATGTTCGTCGATTTCAAAAACGTCGTGGACACCGGCCGCGTGAAACTTCCCTTCGGCATCGCGCAGACCGGGAAATCCTTCCGCAACGAGATCACCCCCCGCAACTTCATCTTCCGCTCGCGCGAATTCGAGCAGATGGAGATGGAATACTTCATCCACGAGGACGCCGACTGGGAGAAATGCCACAAGGAATGGATCGAGTGGTGCCGCCGCTGGCTCATCTCCATCGGCCTGCCCGAGTCGCACCTCAGCCTCTACGACCACCCGAAGGCGAAGCTGGCGTTCTATTCGCGCGGCACCACGGACATCATGTATAAATACCCCTTCGGCGTGCAGGAACTCTGGGGCATCGCCGCGCGCGGCGCCTACGACCTCACGCAGCACGCCAACGCCTCCGGCAAGCCGCAGGAAATCTTCGACGAGGCGACCAGGAAAAAATTCGTCCCGCACGTGATCGAGCCGGCGGTCGGCGTGGACCGCATATTCCTCGCCGTGCTCTGCTCCGCCTACGCCGAGGAACAGGTGGCCGACGAGAAAGGCAAGGCCGAGACCCGCACCGTGCTGCGCCTTTCCCCGCGCATCGCCCCGGTGAAAGTGGCCGTGCTCCCGCTCCTGAAAAACAAGGAGCATCTGGTGGCGCGCGCGCAGGAATTATACAAGAAGGTCAAACGCAAATACACCGCCTTCTACGACGAGTCGGGCGCCATCGGCCGCCGCTACCGCCGGCAGGACGAGATTGGCACGCCGTGGTGCGTGACCATCGATTTCGACACGATCGAGAAGGACGGCACCTTCACCCTCCGCGACCGCGACACCATGCAGCAAAAGCGCATCAGCGAGCCGGAGCTCTTCGCGATGCTGGACGAGCAGGTGTGGTGAAGGCCGGCGCAAGCAACGAAAAGCCGTCCGTCACGCTCCGTTAACCGGCATCTCCCGCCGGACCGCCGAAATGGGCCACGCACCGACGGATGGTGCGGTCGCTTATCATCCGTCGGCGTTTTCCAGTATCACCGAATGCCAGCCGGTGCGGTAGGTCTCGAAGCCCGGCGACTGGGCGTGGGCGACGCGGGTGCGGACGTCCTTGAACATGGCAATGCAGGCGCCGACTTTCTGGCTGAAAAGCCGGGAGCGCTCCGGCCAGTCGAGGCGCTCCGCGAGGATGCGGTCCGCGGTGTCGGCGAGCACGAGCCCGCTGTCATCGACGATGCAGATGCGGGTCGAGGGACGCTGGTCGGGCGTCTCGCGCATGATTTTCTGCGCAAGGCCGTCCCAGTTGAAAACAATGCCGAGCACGCCGAGCGGCTCGCCGCGGGCGTCGCCGCCGCGACACACCTTGCAGGAATAAACCAAGGCGCGCCGGCCCCCGACCAGCGCCGAGGCGTGGACCCCCTGGAAGCCGAACTCGTCACCGCTTTCCGTGGCCAGCGCCGTGGCAAACCAGGGCGCCGGGCGATGCGCCGAGCCGGTCGAGCGGAACTGGTCGGGCCGGCCGTTGGCGATGATCGTCCCGTTCAGGTCGGCGAGCACGATGTCGAAATAAACCGTGTAGGCCTTGAGGATGACGCCGAGGCGCCGGCCGGCGTGGCGCGCCGTCTCGTGGCCGGGCGATTCGAGCGCGGCCACGACGGAGGCGTCGGTCGCCCACCAGCGCACGTCGCAGGAACGTTCGTAGAGATTGCGGTCGATGAGGTCGATGTTCACCCGCGCCAAGTCGCAGAGGCGCGTGCTCCGCACGTCGCTCAGACGTGTGGCGAGCTGGTGGCTGATTTCGGCCAGGCTGCGCATGCGCCCCTCCGCTTCCATCTCGATGGTGCGGGCGGCGGCCTGGGTGCGGTTGGAAAAACTCACCATTTCCTGCCCGACGACCGCAAATCCCCGCCCGGACTCCCCGGCGCGGGAAGCCTCCAGCTGCGCATTGAAAGCGAGGATGCGGGCCTGAAGGTTGATCTCGTTGATTTCCTTGATGGAATCACGAATGCGGGCGAGCACGGTACCAGCGAGTTCGCTGATCCGTTCGGGAGTGACATCGGTGGACATGAAAAATGCACAGGCATGTGAGAGGGAAAAACCCTGAATTGCGGCCCCGCCCTCCTTGCCGGATTTATGCGAGGGGGAGCCATAACGGACACGATCCGGGCACCCGACAAGACGATTTTGAAAATAATCGCGCCACAAAAACCGCGCAGAGCCACGAGGGTGGATGCGCGGGGCGGCACGGGCGACTCGCCGGGGGCTTGGCGACGCTTCGCGTCGTCTGCCGGCTGGAAGCCGGCGCTCCCAGTCGCTGGCGCGGCAGCGCTTGGCTGACACCACTTCCTGTTGCCCTCCCGTGATGCCCTCCGTGTTTGCAGGCTTCACAAACGCGCCCCCGGCGTGCGAATCTCGGCGTTTCCGGTTTGCGATGACGGCGCCATCTCCCGGGTAGCCGGTCCCCGTTCCCGGACGTCGTTGTTATTCGTGAACATCCGCCTCCTTATTCTTTTCGTCATGACTCTCCCTGCCCTGACCGGCGGCGCGCCCGCCGCCCAGCCGCCCGCGCCGCCCGATGCGAAAATCCTGCGGGACATTCCCTATGTCACCGGCGGACATGAGCGGCAGAAACTCGACCTCTACCTGCCCAAAAAGAAAAGCGGCCGGCCGCTGCCGCTGATCGTCTGGGTGCATGGCGGCGGATGGCGCGGCAGCGACAAGGGCCGCTGCCTGCCCGCGGCCAACGGGTTCACGGCGCGCGGTTACGCGGTCGCGAGCATCGGCTACCGGCTGAGCGACACGGCGGTGTTTCCCGCGCAACTCGAAGACTGCAAGGCCGCCATCCGCTGGCTCCGCGCCCATGCCACGTCCCACGACATCGACCCGGACCGCATCGCCGCGTGGGGCTCGTCGGCAGGCGGGCATCTGGTGGCGTTGCTCGGCACGACCGGCGACACGCGCGCCTTCGACACAGGCGAAAACCTCGATTTTTCCAGCGGCGTGCAGGCGGTCGTCGACTATTACGGGCCGACGGATTTTTGCGACCGCAGCCTGCTGAAAGAGAAACCCTCCTTGGGCGGACCCGAAAGCGCCGAGTCGCGGCTCATCGGCGCGGCGGTCAGGGACAATCCCGAAAAAGCGGCCGCTGCGAGCCCGGTCACCTACGTGACGAAAAGCGACGCGGCATTTTTCATCGTGCACGGCACGGACGACCCTGTCGTGCCGATCTCGCAAAGCCGCCGCCTCGACGCGGCGCTGCGGAAGGCCGGAGTGTTTTCAAAGCTGAAGGTCATCGAGGGCGCGGCCCACGGCGGCCCGGAATACGCGGCCCGCGGGCTGCTCGATGAAGTGGATGCGTTCCTCACGGCGCAGTTGAAGCCCTCCGCGCGATAGCCCGCCCTCCCGAGTCTGCGGGGCTGACGCCCCGTCCGGCGGCGAGGACGCCGCCGCTCCGACAAGCCGAGTCAAACTCCGGGGTATCAGACCCAAGGAGTCGAAAAATTCGGGTTTATCTGGCAAACCGCACGCACACGGCGGCGGGAACCGGGACGGGATCGCCGGCGGGCGCGAGGCCGCCCGTGGCGGGGTCGATGCGGAAAACGACAATGTTGTTCGCGTCGTGGTTGGCGCAAAGCAGCCAGCCGCCCGACGGGTCGATGGCAAAATGGCGCGGATGCGCGAGGCCCGTGGCGTGCCCGACGAAAGCCAGGCGGCCGGTGCCCGCGTCGATGGCGAAGACCGCGATGCTCTCGTGGTCGGCGCGGTTGGAGGCGTAGAGGAACTTGCCCGACGGATGCACCGCGACCTCCGACGCCCAGCGGCGTCCGGAGAAATTTTCCGGCACGGTGGAGATCGTCTGGATTTCGCGCAACGCGCCGCTCCGCGCGTCGAGTTCGCAGGCGGTCACGGTGGCGGCGAGTTCGTTGACGACATAGGCAAAACGCCAGTCCGCCGAAAACGCGATGTGGCGCGTGCCCGAGCCCGGCGCGAACGCCGCCGCCACGGCGGGCTGATCGGACACGAACGCGCCGCGCCCGTAGTCGAACCGGTGCGCGAAAACCTTGTCGGCGGCGAGGTCGGCGGAAAGCACGGGGCCGTCCCCGGGAAGCGGATGGATGCAATGCGGGTGCGGCGAGGATTGCTGCGGATGCGCGCCGGTTTCGCGATGCCGGACCGCGCCGGCAAAATGGTCGAGCGAGCCGTCGGGCTCAAGCGTGACGGCGGCGACAAACCCGCCGCCATAGTGCGCGGTGAACACGGCGCGCCCGCCGGCATCGACGGCGATGTGCGCGGCCGCGGACTTTTCCTCGGGGATGATGATTTCGTTGAGAGGCGCGAGCGCGCCGTCCGCCGGATTGATGCGGAAGGCGCTCACCATCCCGTGCGCCGGCTTCGCGCCGTCGTCGCCGATCGCGTAGAGCACCGGGAGCGAGGGATGCTGCGCGAGGAAGGTCGGATTCGAGAGGCGCGCCGCGAGCCCGGGCCGCGAGAGCGCGCCGGTGCGCGGATCGAAACGCGCCATATAAACGCCTTCGCTGGCGTTGCTGCGCGTGTAGGTGCCGAAATAAACGAGGCGTTCGGCGGACGAGGTGGAGGCGGCGGGCAGGATGGCGGACATGAGAAGGAGCGCGGGTAGAAAAAGACGCATGTGCGGCGGTGGGATGAATCACGTGTATGCGATTCGCGGACATTGGCAATGCACGGAAACAGGCGGAACGCCGGTCCGGTCCGAGTGGCACGGGCGTCCCGCCCGTGGACAGGAGCGCGGACATTCCTGTCCGCGATGTCGCGGGCTGGAAAGCCCGCGCTCCTGTAAATGCCGCGGGCGGGGACGCCCACGCCACTCAATCCAATCTGCGCGCGCCGGTCAGGGCGCGGCGGGCACGCCCACGCTTTGGGTGATGACGATGGTCTGGCCGGGCTTGAGTTGCAGCGCATTCGCCAGCGGCCCGGCGTCGAAGAGGCCGCGCACCACGCAGGCGAGCTCCTCGGAGGTGCAATACAGATACGCGTTCTGGCACATCGCGCCGGCGCTCACCGCGCCCCATTGCAGGTCGCGCTCGGATTTGCCGCCGGCCTTGGTCTCGTCGAAAACATAGACGAGGTTCACCGCGGCGGTCTTCACATAGTCTTGGTGGCCGGTGAGCGCGCGCAGGTCGCCGCCAGCCACGGCGACGAGCTTGTTGTTTACGGCATCGTAAAGCCATGCGCCGGTCGCCGTGACCGCATACACGGAAACCTCCTGCTTGTTGCGCGCGGACGGCACGGTGCGGCGCCCGTCGGCGCGATTCACTCCGGCGGCGGACCAGAGCAGGTCGGACATCTGCTTCGGCGTGAGCGCCTTGTCGGCAAAGGCGCGCGCGGATTTGCGCTTGGCCATGGCGGTGAGCACGGGCGTGCCGCCGGATTTCGAGGGCGCGGGCAGGTCGATGGTGTTCGGCGCGTCGGCCAGGGCGAGGCTGGATGCAAACGCGACGGCGAGGAGGAGGGACGGGATTTTTTTCATGGGCGTGTGAGTGAGGAAGATGGACAGGCAAGACGCAAAAGGTGCCAAGCATGTTTCACCCGCGGGCCAAAAAACGTGGCCGGCCACGGCCCGCCCAGCCCGCCTCTTTCTGCTTTTCGGGTCATTTCGGAAACGAAAACGAGCCGGACAAAAAAAGAGGGCCCGCCGATAACCCCTAACGGCGGGCCCTATATTTTCGTTTGTCCAGCCTTGCGGCTGAACATCCATGTTACCCCAAGACCCTGCCGAAGCAGGGCAGATGTAAGCAGTCCCTCAACAAGCAGTGCCCATGCCAAACTGTAAAAGCCTGCGGCCATTCCCGGCTACGAACACAATTTTTACCAAAACGACGTTCTTTTGCGAAAAAGCAGCCAAAATCTCTTTATCATTGCAGAAAGTCTAATGGTCAAAATTAGCCGGATTGGTTACTTTTGACCATCGCGGCACCGGGCGGACATCGGACTGAGGGCACGTTTTGCCGGTTTTTCGGCTTTCCGCGCGCGTCCGGCCGGGTTTTTCTGCGGCGTGGCCCTGCCTCCAGTCATTTTTGAAGACGACTCCATGATCGCGTTCGACAAGCCGAGCGGCCTGCTCATCGCGCCCGATCGCTGGGACAAGACGCGCGAAAACCTCATGGGGCTGGTCCACGAAAAGCTGGGCCACGGCGTGGCCAATGTCCACCGCCTCGACGCCGACACGAGCGGCGTGGTGCTTTGCGCGAAAAACAAGGCCGCGCTGGATTTCCTGAGCGGGCAGTTCCAGTCGAAAACCGCGGGGAAAAAATACCTCGCGCTCTGCGTCATGCTGCCGCCGGAGCGCGCGATGAAGCTCGCCGCGCCCGCGGTCGCGCGCACGCCGTCGGGCGGCCTGCCCGAGGCGTTCGTCATCGACCTCGCGCTCGGGCAGGACGAGTCGAACCCCGGGCGCATGCGCGTGTTTCGCAAGCGCGGCGGCAAGCCGAGCGCGACGGAATTTCGCGCCCTGGAGTGTTTTGGCAAATACACGCTCTTCGAGTGCCGCCCGCTCACCGGCCGCACGCACCAGATCCGCGTGCACCTGGCCGCGGCAGGCGCGCCCGTGCTCAACGACCCGTTCTACGGCGACCCGGGGGAGAGCCTGCTGCTGTCGTCATTGAAACGTGGATACAAGGGCCGCGCGGACGAGAAGCCGCTCATCTCGCGCCTCGCGCTGCACGCGAGCGAACTCACGGTCCGGCATCCGCTGACCCGCGAGCCCGTGACCATCCGGGCGGAAATGCCGGGGGAATTCGAGGTGGCGCTGAAATACCTGCGCAAATTCCCGCCCGGCGCGCGGCGCGGGGGGCGGTGACTCGCGCGGCGCGCCGCGTCGGCCTCAGTCGCGATGGGCGCGGGGGCCGCCCCGGTGGCCTGGGCGCGCCTCGTCCATGTTTTGCCCGGGCAGCACTTTCAGCGTCACGACCTTCGACTCGGATTTCCCGGCGAGGCGCAGGCCGACCTTGAGCTGGATTTCGTTGTTCATCACGCCGAGGAGCGAGGTCATGGGGTCGGGCAGGCCGGATTCGCCGGGCGCGATGGTGAGATGCTCGGGCCGCACGGCAAAGTTGCCGAGCGAGGAATCGCAATGCAGGAACTCCACGTCCACGGGCGCGTCGGTGCCGTTGGTCACGCGCAGGCGCAGCGCGACCGGCGGCAGCGTGCTGTTGGCCATGCGCGGGATGTAAACCTGCTCCTCGGGCTCCGGTTCCTCCAGCATGTACACGTCCGTGAAACCGTCGCCGAGCCCGGCGCGGTTCTGGAAATCCTTTTTGCGCACCTGCCGGAGCCGGAAACCGCGCCCCAGATTCGCCTCGACGAGCAGCTTGCCGTCAAAAAATGCCTCCTGCCCCTGCATCGTCGGACGCTCGGCCTGCTGCTCGGGCGTGTTTTCCGGCACATAGTCGGGCTGGCTGGAGCAGCCGCCCAGAAAAACACCGGCGGCCAGACAGGCGGAGGGAATCAGCTTGGGATACGGGAGCCGGCAGGCGAAGGAACGGAAGGGAATCATGGGCGGGAAGACGAAAAAGACCGGTGTTATTTGGCCCCGGCCGGCGCGCGGTGCAAGGCTCGTCTGCGCCGGACGCTCACAACGCCGGGGCGCCGCCGATGAATGACGGCGCCCCGGTCGCGGAGGTTTCGGCAAAGCGGTAGGTGGTGTTGAAAATCAACTGGGTCTTCGCCGTGACGAACACGCGCACCTTGATCTTCCCGTCGCGCACGCCGGGGGCGGACGGCGTCGCGTGGCCCTCGACGCGGCGCTCCTTGCCGCCGGCGGTTTTCGCGCCGCCCGTGAAGGCCACGCGCTCGCCGCGCTCGAGTTGCGCGAGTTGTTCGTCGGAGAAATCGATCCACAGGCGGCCGCTCTCGTTGCAGAAAAAATACGGCGTCACCCTGGCCTTGTAGCCCGCGTCGTAGCGGCCGGCGTCGTTGCGCGTGAGCGCGGTCATCTCCAGCGCGACACTCCCGACATAGATGGAGGTTTTCATGCGCGGCACGACCACGGTCGCGTAAGGATGCGCGGCGGCCGCCGCGCCCCCCGGCGCCGGTTCGGCGGCGGCAGGCGCGCCCCCCGCGCACAACGCGGCGGCAAGCACGGCGAATCGCAAAAACATGCGCCCACTCTTGCCCCAATCGCCCCCGCGCGCAACTCCCGCCTTTCCGCGCTTTCGCGTTGCCCCCGCGCCCCTCACCGCGTGCGATACCCATCCGCATCCCGTGCCCGCCCGCCTCTGACTTCCACTCTCCTCACCGCCACCCTCCACTCATCTCCCGATCATGGCCAAAGCCAAACCCGCCCAAACCAAAGCCGCCCAGGCCACCTGGGGAGGCCGCTTCTCCGCCGGTCCCGCCGAGCTCATGCTCGCGTTCAGCGAATCGGTTTCGTTTGACCGCCGCCTCGCGCCCTTCGACATCGCCGGCAGCAAGGCCCACTCCGCCATGCTCGCGCACGCCGGCATCCTCACCGCCGCCGAGCGCGACGCCATCCACGCCGGCCTCGACGCCATCCTCGCCGAGATCGACGCGGGCAGGTTCGCGTGGGACGTGAAGCTCGAGGACGTGCACATGAACATCGAGCAGGCGCTCACCCGGCGCGTCCCCGCCGCCGCCAAGCTCCACACCGCCCGCAGCCGCAACGACCAGGTCGCGACCGACATGCGCCTCTTCCTCCGGCACGCCTGCGCCGCGCTCTCCGAAAAAATCGCCGCCGCCCAGCGCGCCATCCTCGCCGCCGCGCGCGGGCACGCCGATGTATTGATTCCCGGATACACGCACCTCCAGCGCGCCCAGCCCGTGTTCCTCGCGCACCACCTCTTCGCCTGGCTCGAAATGCTCCAGCGCGACCGCGCGCGCCTCGCCGACACCGCCGCGCGCGCCAACTGGTGCCCGCTCGGCTCCGGCGCCATCGCCGGCACCACGCTCCCCATCGACCGCGAGTTCACCGCGCGCGCCCTCGGCTTCGTCGATGCGCGCGGCCGCCCGCAAGTCACGCAGAACAGCATGGACACCGTCGCCGACCGCGACCTCTTCATCGAGTTCGCGCACGCCTGCGCGCTCTTCGGCGTGCACCTCTCGCGCATCGCCGAGGACCTGATTCTCTGGTCGAGCGCCGAGTTCAAGTTCGCCGACCTGCCCGACGCCTTCTGCACCGGCTCCTCGCTCATGCCGCAGAAAAAGAACCCCGACTCGTGCGAACTCCTCCGCGGCAAGTCCGCCCGCCTGCAAGGCAACCTCCACACGCTCCTCACGCTCGCGAAGGGCCTCCCGCTCACCTACAACCGCGACCTCCAGGAGGACAAGCCGCCGCTCTTCGACAGCTTCGACCAGGCCTCGCTCTGCGCCGACGTGCTCGCCGGCACTTTCACCGGCCTCAAGATGAACCGCGACCGCTGCGCCGCCGCCGTGGCCGACCCGGCCCTGCTCGCGACCGACCTCGCCGACTACCTGGTCGAGCGCGGCGTTCCCTTCCGCGAGGCGCACCATGCCGTCGGCGCCGTCGTGCGCGCGGCGGAAACGCTGGGCGTGCCGCTGCACGAGGTTCCCTTCGCCGAGGTGCGGAAAATCCACCCCGCCTTCGCGGAGGACTGGACGGCGGTCTTCGACCTCAAGCGCGCCATGGAAAAACGCCGCGGCACCGGCATGCCGGGCCCCGCGCAGGTAAGGAAACAATTCAAACGCTGGGAAAAATTGCTCTCGTGAACTCAAAAATTCCAAATCTCGAAATTCCAACGGGCGAGGCCGTGCCTTGTCGGGTGCGCGGAAATGCTCCGCTGAAGCGCCGTGCCTGCCGCCAGTTTCTTGAGATTTGGATATTTGGAATTTGAAATTTTTTTGGGATTTAGAATTTCGGGATTTGGGATTTTTTCCTCCCGTTTCACGCTCCCCCGTCAAAAACCTTTCACTGTGTCCGGCTCCTCCAAAATCCGAGTCCTCCCCGACCGCGTGGCGAACCAGATCGCCGCCGGCGAAGTCATCGAGCGCCCCGCCGCGGTCGTGAAGGAGCTGGTGGAAAACGCCCTCGACGCCGGCGCCACCCGCGTCGAGGTCGAGTTCCGCCACGGCGGACGTTCTCTCATGCGCATCGAGGACAACGGCTCCGGCATGTCGCGCGACGACGCCCTCCTCGCCCTCGAGCGCCACGCCACCAGCAAGATCACCGAGGCCGCCGACCTCGACCGCCTCGGCACCCTCGGCTTCCGCGGCGAGGCCGTGCCCTCCATCGCCAGCGTGTCCCATTTCCAACTGCAAACCCGCGAGCCCTCCGCCGACGCCGGCACCGAGGTCGTCGTCAACGGCGGCAGGCTCGTCCACGTCCGCGAATGCGGCCGCCCCCCCGGCACGCGCATCGAGGTCACGCATCTCTTCAACTCCGTCCCCGCGCGCCGCAAATTCCTGAAAAGCGACAACACCGAGGCCGCGCACATCATCCACGCCGTGCGCCTCTACGCGCTCGCCTTCCCGCGCGTCGCCTTCACCCTCGTCGAGGACGGCCGCGTCATCTTCCGCTCCCCCCAATGCGACACCCTCGCCGAGCGCGTCGCGGGCATCTTCGGGCGGCAAATCGCCGACGGGCTCATCCCCGTCGAGGCCGCCGAAAACGGCATGCGCCTCGCCGGCCTCATCGGCGGCCCCGGCCAGGGCCGCTCCACGCGGCACGAGATGATCACCTTCATCAACCACCGCCCCGTGGACAGCCGCACGCTCAACTACGCGCTCATCGAGAGTTTCCACGAATCGCTCCCCAAGGGCCGTTATCCCGTCGCCTTCATCTTCTTCGAGATCGACCCCGCCGCGGTGGACGTGAACGTGCACCCGGCCAAGCGCGAAGTCCGTTTCCGCAGCGAGCCGGCCGTGCGCGGCTTCGTCATCCGCGCCATTCTCGAAACCCTGCGCGCGCACGGCCAGACCGCGGCAGGCAAGGCGGGGCTGGATGACGCGGGCCCCCACGCGGGTTCGGCTGGCGGTGGCACGGGCGTCCCGCCCATGCTTCCGCCAAACGAACACGGGCGGGACGCCCGTGCCACCCAATCCGCCGCCCCCGCCTCTGCGTTCCCTGTCCCGCGCGTCCTCCCGCCGCCCCGCTCTTTCGGTATTCAGAAATCAACTACGCCATCGCCCGGCGCCCCTCCATTGCGGGCCGCCGCCGCCGCTGGCGACGCCCAATCCGCGATCCGCGATCCGCAATCCGCATTTGCCCGCGCCGCCCCCGCCTGGCGTTACCTCGGCCTCGCGCACTCCACTTACGCGCTCTTCGAAACCGCCTCGGGGCTCGTCCTGCTGGACCGCCGCGCCGCGCACGAGCGCATCTGGTTCGAACGCCTCCGCGATCAGTTCCGCTCCGGCGAGGTCCCCAGCCAGCGGCTCCTTCTGCCCGTCCCCGTCGAGCTCGACGCCATCGCCACCGCGCTCCTGCTCGACCGCCTCGATTTCTTCAACCGCCACGGCTTCGAGATCACCGAGTTTGGGCGCAACTTCTTCCGCATCGAAAGCGTGCCCGCCTGGATGGAACCCGCCGACGCCGATCCTTTCGTGCGCGACCTCCTCGGCGCGCTCCGCGAAGGCCGCTTGCAGGACAAAAGCATCGACCTCGCCCGCGACGAGCTGGCCCGCCTCGCCGTCACCAAGGCCATCCGGCTTCCCGCCACGGTCGGCGAATCCGAAATCCGCTCCACCCTCGGGCATCTCTTCGCGTGCGAGACCCCGCTCACCAGCCCGGCCGGGCGCCCCACGTTCATCGAACTGACCCAGTCCGAACTCGCCCGCCGCTTCGCCCGGTAGCCGCGCGCGGCCCGTCTCGTTCCGCCAAAAATCCAGCGTGCCTTTCGCACGCCCCGCGCCTAGCGTGTGCGCCCGTCCACCGTTTTCCTTTCATGCATGACAGCGTGCCCGGCGATTGTCTGCGTTGCGGCGTGTGTTGTTTTTCCACGCTGGAAACCTACGTGCGCGTGAGCGGCGCGGATTGGGCGCGGCTCGGCGCCGACGCGGAACGCGTGACGCATTTCATCGGCCATCGCGCCTACATGCGCCTGACCGACGGGCATTGCGCCGCGCTGCGACCGCGGCGCGCGCATGACGGCGCGACGGAGTGGTTTTGCACGATCTACGACCGCCGGCCGCAAATCTGCCGGGATCTCGCGCGCGGCTCGCCCGCCTGCTTGGGCGAACTCGCCACCAAATCCTCCCGGCCTGCCTCTTTTTATTTAGCGGTTTGTTGACATCATAAAAGCGATATCATCGGCATTTAAGATGCGATAATTTGCAAACTATCCATCATAATGATATTTTTTATAGACATTCGAAGCATGATGCATACAAAAACAAGGCAAACTTCTGTCAATGATGCCTTCGAATGGTGTGGTACGCTATTTTTGCATATATGCTTTGGTGCTTGTCGCACACCATTCCGGGAATGCCCAAACCGAGACGACCGCCAGCCTTTCCGGCTTGGTAAGTGATATGTCCGGTGCGCCGATCACCGGCGCCTTGGTCATGCTGAAGCACGGGCCAAGCGGCTTCGCCGCACGCGTGCACACCAACCGCTCCGGCGATTTCACGCTGGACGGACTGCGTGTCGGCGGCGGACACACGCTGGCGATTTCGGCGGACGGTTTCGAATCGCGCGTCATCGGCCCGCTCGCGTTCGGCCCCGGTGAGCGCCAGATGCTCGACATCGTGATGGAACGCCCCGGCGGTGGCGGGGAGGAGGTTCATCGGCTGGAGCGCATGATTGTCACCGCCCGCCGCGATACCTCTGCGGCGGGCGCGGGCACGGTCCTCGGTGAGCGCGCCATCGAGGAGCAACCCGCCATCGAGGGCTCCATCAACGAATACGCCCGCAACGACCCGCGCCTTGTCCTGCTGCCCGCCGAGGACGACACCTACACCGAACTCAGCGCGGCCGGGCAGAACAGTTTTTTCAACGCCCTGCAAATCGACGGCGTGCGCCTCGACGACGCCTTCGGCATCACTTACAACAACCTCCCCTCGCAGGGAAACCCCTTTTCCATGGAAACCGTCGAGGCCGTCAGCATCGACGTCTCTCCTTACGAGGCCAACCGCGGCGGCTTTACCGGCGCGTCCATCAACGCCGTCACCAAAAGCGGCGGCAACCGCTTCCGAGGCTCCGCCTGGTATTTCTGGCGCAACGAAAAATACCGCGCCAAGCACCCCGTGGACGGCACGCGCGACCCCTTCGACAGCCAAACCTACGGCCTCACGCTCGGCGGCCCCGTTGTCCCCGGCCGCCTTTTTTTCTTTGTCTCCTACGAACACTCGCAACGCACCGAGCCCGCGCCCACGCCCGGCTTCACGCCGTCCGCCGCCGCGCTCGACACCATCAAGGACGCCACCGCGACTTACGGCCACGACCCCGGCGACCTCGTCAACCCCGGCAACCAGCGCATGGAGGACGACAAATACCTCGCCAAGCTCGACTGGAATATTACCGTCCGGCACCGCCTCACCGCCCGTTACAGCCGCACCCGCGGCACGCATCCCATATTCGCAGACTACTCCTCCAGCAATGTCGTCTCGCTCAGCGGCCACTGGTATGAGAGCGAACAAAACCTCGACGCCTGGTCGGCCCAATTGTTCAGCCGATGGTCAAATGCGCTCAACACCGACTTGAAAATCGCGCATCAACGCTACTCCTCCGATCGCAACCCCGCGACCCGTTTCCCCCAAGTCCGCATCAACAATCTGGAAGGCGCCGACGGCGGCACCGGCTCGGTGTATATTGGCGCGGACGCCACCAGCCAGCTCAACACGCTCGACACCCGCGTCGCCCAGGCCGCGGGCAGCGTCATCTGGACGCCCGGCGCGCACCGGTTCTCCGCGGGCTTCGACCTCCAGCGCAACGAATTTGTCAACAACTACCTCGACTACGCCTGGGGCGCCTACACCTTTGCCAATATAGACAATTTTATAAACGGAAAACCCTCCTCCTTCACCTATAAATACCCGCAGGAGGGCCGCTCCCCCGGCGTGGACTGGGGCTACGGCGTGGACGCGTTTTATATGCAGGACGTGTGGCGCGCGGCCCGCCGCCTTTATATAACGCTCGGCCTCCGCCTCGATTATCCCGTCATGACCGACCGGCCCGACTACAACGCCGCCGTCGAAAAAACCTTCGGCCTGAGAAACGACCACACCCTCGACGGCGCTTATACCCTCTCGCCCCGTTTCGGTTTTACTTGGCAGGGCGGCCCCGCCCGCCGCCTGCAGGTGCGCGGCGGCGCCGGCGTTTTTCAGGGGCGCGCGCCCGGCGTCTGGATGTCCGGCGCCTACTCGAACACCGGCTTCGCCACCCTGACCAACACAAAGACCTCCGGCGGCTTCTCGCCCGACCCCGACAACCAGCCGAAGGGCGCGCCCTCCGCCGCGCGCATGAGCGTGGACCTGATGGACGAAAATTTTCACCTTCCCGAGATCACCCGCGCCAACCTCGCTGTTGATTACAAACTCCCCTGGCTCGACCTGACCGCCACCGCCGAACTCCTGCAAACCTGGACCAACCAGGGCATGGCCTACCGGAATATAAACCTGCGCCGCACCGCCACCGGCCCGGACGGGCGCGCCATCTACGGCGAGCGCCTCACCGACGCCGGCAAAAGCACCTTCCTCAACCGTGTCGCCAACAGCCAGTATGCGCACGACCAGTTCGCCGATGTGTATCTGCTCACCAACACCTCCGGCGGCGACGCCCGCCAGGTCACCCTCCGCTTACGACGCCCGGTGCGCGGCTGGTGGGGCGCCTCGCTTTCCTATACCAACAGCATCGCCCGCGACGTGAACCCCGCGACCTCCAAGACCGGTTCCACCAACTTTTCCACGCGCATGAGCCTCGACCCGAACGACGACGAGTCCGGCACCGCCAACACGCAGATTCGCGACCGGGTGACCGCCGGCGCGACCTTCCGCTTTTCGCTCATCCGGAAATTCCAGAGCACGCTCACATTATATTACCAGGGCCACAGCGGGCGTCCCTACAGTTTTATATTCAGCAACGACATCAACGGCGACGCCGCCGACCGCAACAACGACCTCTTTTATGTTCCCGCCGGCCCCGGCGACCCCGCGGTCCACTGGCCCGACCCCGCGCAGCGCGACGCCTTCTTCGCCTATCTCGAAACCAACCCCGCGCTCGCGCGTTTCGCCGGGCAGGTCGTCCCGCGCAACAGCGAGCGCAGCAAATTCCAGCACCGCGTCGATCTGCAATTTGCGCAACAGATCCCGATTTGGAGCACACTGCACGCCGAGTTTTTCTGCAATATAATCAACCTCGCCAACCTGCTCAACCCTGCTTGGGGCCGGTTTTATCAGGTCAATTTCCCCTTCGGCCTCGCCGTGGCCAACGGGAAATACAATCCCGCCACCAACCAGTATCACTACACGTTCACCGGTCCCCCGAAGCCCCAGTCCCTCCAGACCAGCGCCTCCCGCTGGCAGATCCAGACCGGCGTGAAGGTAAGGTTCTGACTTTGCCACCCCGCGCCGCCTTTCGAGCGGGCCGGCCTGAACGGAGAAACTCTCGACTCGCCCCCATTACAGGAGCGCGGGCATTCCTGCCCGCGAAATCTTCCGCCCGTCGCGGGCAGGAATGCCCGCGCTCCTTTCCGGGACGTTTCGGCCCGCCTCCTCCATTTTCCCGCCCTGCACCAAGCCGCTTGCCACCGCGCCGCATTTGGGCTAGAAAGCGCGCCCGACAACCACTTCCTCCTTCCCCTTTCCACGTCTTTTGCCCTTAACTCCCCACCATGCAATCCATCGGCGAACGTCTTGAAGAAGCCCGCAAGCGCAAAGGCATCACCATTCGCGAAGCCGCGGAAGCCATCAAAATCCGCAGCGAGTATCTCCACAAATTCGAGGGCAACCAATACGACATCCGCCTGCCCGAAATTTATGTGCGCGGGTTCCTCCGCTCGTATGCCAATTATCTGAAGCTGCCCGCCGACAAAATCATCAGCGACTACAACGCGCTCGGCCTCGCCACCGCCGGCAAGTCGCGTTCGCCGCTGAGCCGCGAGGTTTACGGCCGCATGGATATCTCGAGTTCCTCCGCGCCGAAGGAAACGCCGTCCGCCGCCGCCGCGCAGCAATCCGCCGCCGCGGCGGAAGGCCCCGCGCATGGCGGAGTCAGCCCGGTCGAGCAGCCCTCCTCCGCGCCGCGCAATCCCGCCACCTTTGTCCCGCACTCGTCCGGCGGGCTGCCCATCGACAAAAAACTCCTCGTCAAGGCCGGAGCCATCGCCGTCGGCACGCTCGTCATCATCATCGTGCTGCTTTGGGCGATTTTCGGCGGGCGCGGCGCGAAGACCGACACCTCGGCCGCGCAGGCCGCCGTGCCCTCCGAGGTCTGGCTGCGCCCGCAGGCCGGCGAGACCGTGCTCACGCTTGTGTCCAAAAACGGCCCTGTCGTCGTGAAAGCCAACATGGCCTCCGGCGGCGCCATCCTCTATCAGGGCACCATCCCGGCCGGCGAATCGCGCGTGATCCCGCGCCGCGGCGCGCTGCGCATCGAGGCCGAGCCGTTCCAGAACCTCGACATGGAAATCGGCGGCACGCGCTATCCCATGCCCGAGCCGCGCCGGGTGGACGGCACGCGCGACACCGCGTCCATGCGCAGCGCCGCCGACGTCGCTGCGCCCTGACCGGCCCCGGCGGCTCGCATCGCGCCCACCGCCCGCCGCGCAACCGGCGGCTCGCGCCGGGCGCGACGGCGGCCCCGCCTCACTGCCTTTCCATGTCCGATATCATCCTTACCGGCGCCGAAAAAACGCGTCTTCGCGGCATGGGCCAGCTTCTCGCGCCCGCCCTCAAGCTCGGCAAAGCCGGCCTCACGCCCGCGTTTCTCGGCGAGTTGCAGCGCGCGCTCGACGCGCAGGCGCTCGTCAAGCTGCGCTTTCTCGGGACCGACCGGCGGGAACGCGCCGCGCTCTGCGGGCAAATCGCCGCTGAGGGCCGCTGCGCCTGCGTCGGCTCGGTGGGAGCCACGGCCTTGTTTTACCGCCCGAAAAAAGAAAACTGACTCCGCGCGGCGGCGTGCCAGATTGCTTTCCCCGCAGCCATGTCCGCCGAAATCACTTCCTATTCCAGCGACCCGGTGAGGCAGTTTTCCATTTTCACCGAAAACCGCATCGGCCGCCTGCACGATCTCGCCGCGCTTTTCGCGGAACACGACGTCCACATCGTCGCCGTCACCGCGCTCGACACCACGCACAGCACCATCCTGCGCATCGTGGTCGACGATCCCGACCGCGCTCGGGAGCTGATGATCAACAATGATTTTCCTTACACGGAAAACGACGTGCTGGTGGTGAGCATCGCGAGCGAGGCCGACCTCGGCAAAATCCTCGCCGCGCTCTTCGAGGCGGAGATCAACATCCACTACCTGTATAGTTTCATAAAACGTCCCGGCGAAAAATCCGCGCTGGCGCTGCACGTGGAATATCCCGAGGAGGCCGCGCGCTGCCTGTTCCTTTGCGGTCACACCATTCTCGGCCAGCGCGACATCGCGCGGTGAGCCGAGGCGGGGCGGGTCGTGTGGCACGGGCGTCCCCGCCCGTGGACGGCGCTCCGCGCCGCAACCCCCCGGACGCATGGGCGGGGACGCCCATGCCACGCAATCCCCTCGGGCCGTCCGCGTAAACTCGGTTAACAAAGCGGAATTAACCGCAAAGGACGCGAAGAACGCGAAGGGCAATCATGATCTTCTTCGCGCTCTTTGCGTCCTTCGCGGTTAAAAAAATCTGGTTCCGCGCCACTACGATCTGCTGCCGCTGCCGGGCGCCCCCGCCACGAGCACGTCCACGCCGGCGGCGCGCCAGGCGGCGAGCACGGATTCGGGCGCGCCGGCGTCCGTCACCAAGTGATCGAAGGTCGCGGTGGGCGCGGTGACGAAGTTTGAGACCTTGCCGAGCTTGTCCGAGACGGCGAGGATCACCGTGGTGGCGGTGTTTTCGATCATCGCCGCCTTCACCGCCGCCTCCTCGTGCGACGGATCGGTCATGCCCGCCTCCACGTCGATGCACGCGACGCCGAAAAAACCGATGTCGGCGCGGATTTTCCGGTAGCCGTCAATCGTGTCCGGCCCGGTGGCGACGATGCCGCGCTTGAGGATCATTCCGCCGATGAGATGCACCTCGACCGACGGCAGGTCGGCCAGCGCGGCGGCGGCCAGCGGACTGTGGGTCACGGCGGTAAACGCGAGGTCGCGCGGCACCGCGCGCGCCACCTCGAGCACGGACGTGCCCGCGTCGAAAAACACCACCGTCTGCGGGCGCAGGAACCGGATGGCGGCGGCGGCGATGGCGCGTTTCTCGGGCAACTGCGCGCGGGCGCGATTGTTGAACTCAAGCTCGATGTTGGAACGCGGCACGGCGCCGCCGTGGACCTTCAGCAGCAGGCCCGAGGCGGAGAGCTGCCGCAGGTCGCGGCGGATCGTGTCTTCCGAAACACCCAGCTCGCCGCTGAGTTCCGACGAAAGCACACGCCCTGCCGTGACGAGCTTCTCCATGATGAAAGCATGACGTTCTTGGGTGAGCATATTTGTCTTCGGATTTGCCTGTTTATGCGTGTTATTGCATTATTTTGCTTGAAAAAGCTGATTTTCGGCCAAAATTGGCTGAAATATTGATATGAAACAAGCAAAATCAGGCAAATTCAGGCTGGCTGCGATTGATCTCGATGGAACCTTGCTCGGACCGGACTCGCGTATCGGGGACGAAAACCGGCGGGCTGTGGCGCGCCTGCAAGCGGCGGGGGTGGAGGTCGTGCCGGCCTCGGGGCGGCATCACCACACCATCCGCCCTTATGCCGAATCGCTGGGCGGCATTCGCTGGCTGGTGTCCGCGCAGGGCGGGGAAGTGTCGGACCTGGCGCGCGGCCGCGTGCTGGAGCAACGGTTTTTGGCGGCGGAGCACGCCCGCGAGGCGCTGGCACTCGGACGCGCCTGGGGGTTCGCGGTGGTGGTTTATTCCGACAACGATGTGTTTGCGTGCAAGCTGGAATCGGAAGGGCCGGCGCTCCGGCATTACGAGGAACTGGCCGGGCGCCGCGTCGTGCGGGTGGACGAGGCCGGGTTGCTGGAGCGAAAGATTTTCAAGCTCGTCTGGGATGCCGAGCCCGAGGCCATCGACCGCGCGTTCGCGGCCCCCTCGCTGGCGCGGACGCATGCGACGAAGGTGCGCACCAGCGCGCGCATGCTGGAGTTTGTCCCGCCCGAGGCGACCAAGGGCGCGGCCATGGCCTCGCTGGCGGCGCATCTCGGCGTGGATGCCGCGGACGCGCTGGGTTTTGGCGACGGCGACAACGACGTGCCGCTCTTTCAATGGGCGGGCGTGTCGGTCGCCATGCCGCACGGCACCCCGGACGCAAGGGCGGCGGCGACCTTCGCCGCCCCGGAGGGTCCGCCGGAATCGGCCTTCGCGCGCGGCGTGGACGAATTGTTCCGCCGTTTCCCAAAACGTTTCGGTTGAGCCGCCGCCGGCGCCATTTTGTAGGGCCTGACCTCGTGTCAGGCCGCGAACACCGCGCCGGCACCGGCACCGACTGCGAACCGTTTCCCGTCATGCGCGGCGCGACGCAAGGTCGCGCCCTACGAAATCGGCGGCGCCATCACAGCAGCCGTCCCGGCTGGTAGCCCGCGGCGCCTTTTACCTTGGCGGCGGCGCGGCGCGCCTCGGCGACGAACATGTCCACCTGCTGCGGGGCCGCGCCGACAAAACGGCTGCCCTCGGAAAGGATCGCTTCGAGTTTGGCGCGCGTGAGTTTCAGGCGCGCATCGCCGGCGAGGCGTCCGACGAGGTCGGCGTCGCCGCCCGAGCGCATCGCCTTGGCGGCGGCGAGCGCGTGCTCCTTGATCGCCTCGTGCGCGGTCTCGCGGCCCGCGCCGGCCTTGACCGCCTCCATGAGGATCGTGGTCGTGGCGAGGAAGGGGAGGTTGCGGGTGTTTTCCGCCGCGATGGCCGCCGGAAAGATTTCCATCTGCCGCAGCACCGTGAGGTAGGTTTCGAGCAACCCGTCGATGGCGAAAAACGCGTCCGGCAGCGCCACGCGGCGCACGACCGAGCATGACACGTCGCCCTCGTTCCACTGGTGCCCGGCGAGCGCGCCGGTCATCGTCACGTAGCCGCTGAGAATCGTCGCAAAGCCGCAAATGCGCTCGCAGTTGCGCGCGTTGACCTTGTGTGGCATGGCGGACGAGCCGACCTGGCCCTTCTGGAAGCCTTCGGTGAGCAGTCCCTGCCCGGCCATGAGGCGCAGCGTGGTGGCGAAACTCGCGGCGGCGGCGGCGAGCTGGTGCAGCGCCGACACGACCTCGAAGTCGAGCGAGCGCGGGTAAACCTGCCCGACCGCGAAGAGCGGTGTCTTGAAGCCGAGGTGTTTCACCACGCGCGCCTCCAGCCTCGCGACCTTGGCCGCGCTGCCGCCGAGAAGCGTGAGCTGGTCGAGCTGCGTGCCGACCGCGCCCTTCAGGCCGCGCACGGGATAACGCGCCGCAAGCTCGTCGATGCGCGTGAACGCCGCCAGCAGCTCCTGCCCGAACATCGCGAGGCGCTTGCCGAGCGTCGTGGGCTGCGCGGGGACATTGTGCGTGCGGCCGGTGAGCATGAGCGCGCGGTGCGCGCGCGCCTGTTTCGCCAGCGCGAGGAGCGCGGCGGCGGCCTTCATGCGCACGACGCCGAGCGAGCGGTGCACCTGGAGCTGCTCGACGTTCTCGGTGAGGTCGCGGCTGGTCAGGCCCAGATGGATGCACTCGTGCCCCGCCAGCCCGGAAAACTCCTCGATGCGCGCCTTCACGTCGTGCAGGGTGAGGCGCTCGCGTTCCGCGATGCGGGCGAGGTTGATGTCGCCTTTCACGCGCTCGTAGTCGGCGATGGCCTGCGCGGGAATCGCGACGCCGAGATCGCGCTGCGCCTTCATCACGGCGATCCAGAAATCGCGCTCGATGCCGATGCGCCCGGCGGGCGACCAGACGGCCTTCAGCGCGGGCGAGGCGTAACGCTCGGCGAGGACGTTCGGGATCGTGGCGGCGTCGGAGGAAACGGGAGCGCGGACATGGCAGGCTTCTCGCTCCGCTCGGAACTTGTCCGCGACGACGCGGGCAGGAATGCCCGCGCTCCTGTTATTGTTGTTATCAACGGCGGCGGATTTTTTCTTGGTCATCACGGCAAGCCGCCAGTTAGACCAAGCGCGCGCGTTTTCGCCAACGGAAAAACAGCCAAAATGCCGCCGCCTGGGGCCACTCCCCGCGCCGCCGGGGATGCTTTTCGGACTTTGACAACCGTCCGGGGGCGCGCCGTCATTTGCGGCAATGCCGGCATCCGCACCATGAGTTCCCTTTACTCCACCCTCTCCACTTCCATGCCGTGGTTTTTCCCGGCGGCGGTTTTCCTGTTCGGGGCGTGCGTCGGCAGCTTCCTCAATGTCTGCATCTACCGCATCCCGGCTGGGCAATCCGTGGTGCGGCCCGGCTCGCATTGCGCGTGCGGGAAACCCATCGCGTGGTTCGACAACATACCGATCCTGAGCTGGTTCATCCTGCGCGGGCGGGCGCGCTGCTGCGGGCGGCCCTATTCGTTCCGTTACCCGGCCATCGAGGCGCTCACGGCGCTGTTGTTTCTGGCCTGCTGGCTCCTGTTTCCGCCGGCCAAGGCGCTTTGCGGGATGCTCTTTGTGAGCGCGCTGATCTGCGCCACGTTCATCGACTTGGACCACTTCGAGATCCCCGACGTGTTCACCATCGGGCTCGGCGTGGCCGGCGTGATCCTGGCCTGCGCGGTGCCGTCGCTGCACGGGCAGGCGCACGAGATTTTCATCGTCGCGGCGCTGCGCTCCGGCGTCATCGCGCTCAAGGGCCTGCTCATCGGCTCGGCGCTCATCCTGTGGATCGCGCTCATCGCGGAGGCGGTTTTGCGGAAGGAGGCGATGGGCTTCGGCGACGTGAAATTCCTCGGTGCGATCGGGGCGTTCTGCGGCTGGCAGGGGGCGGTGGTGGCGATTTTCGGCGGCGCGCTGCTCGGTTCGGCGTGGTTCGTCCTCGCGCTCGCGTGGGGAAAAATCCGCGGCAGGAAAGTGCAGGTCAAGGCGCTCGAACCCGGCGACGAGCCCGCCGAGATCGGCATGGGCGCGCACGTGCCCTACGGCCCGATGCTGGCGGCGGGCGCGCTGCTGTATTTCCTCGTGCTGCACCGCTGGGTGGACCTGTATTTCGAGCAGATCGGCGCGCTGCTGTAGCCCTATCCATCGTCCGGCTTCAGGCCATTTATGATCGAGAATGGCTCTTCTTCCGGAGGGACCCGTCCATTCGTCCGGAAGTGGACTCCAAAACCAATTATAGTATTTTCTCTCAACCTTGGCCCAAAAGGTAGGGCGAGGCGTCCCCGCCGAGCCTCGGCTCAGCCGGAGGCTTCGCCCTACCGGCGCTGCCGCGCCACTGTTAAATGAAAACACTATATCATTGGGAATTCCCCTGCCGAAGACAGGCGCGATAAGGCCAAGCGCCATGTCCCTGCTGGCGGCCACGCCGGACGAAACGAAAAAACCGCCCGATCGACGGGCGGTTTGGTGATTGAAATCAATGAAATTGAAACTGCGACCCCAGGCTCAGACCTCGTAGGGCGTGAGGAGCTTGTCCACGCGGACCTTGTCGAGCTTGGCGTAAACGGGGAGGCCGTTTTCGTGCGGGACCGCCGTCTCGCCCTGGATGAGGGGCTGGGCGTAGCGCACGAATTGGTGGCTCATGCTCACGCCGTCCTCGTTGATCCACTCGCGGGGGAGTTTCTTGACCCCGTTGGCGATGTCGGCGAGCGGGGCGAGGCCGGTCTCGCAGCTATAGTGATCGGTGTCGCCGCGGACGAGCGTGACCATCTTGTCGGTCTCGGCTTCGAGCACGGCGGCTTTCACGGCGGCCTGGCCGGCGAGGAAGCCCTCGTCGGCGTCGGCTTTCGAACCGGCGTGGGCGGCGGCGCGCTGGGCCATGCCGAGCTTCACGGTGCGGGCCTTCACGCCCGGGAGGTTTTGCTCGACGAGGCTTTGGAGATACTCGGCGGCGCCGCCGAGCTGGGCGTGGCCGAAGGCGTCGGTCTTGTCATCGGCGGAGATGTAGTTGCCGTCGGGGTCGACCAAGCCCTCGCCGACGACGATGAGGCAGTATTTCTCGCGCTTGAGCACGCGCTGCACGTCGGCGACGAATTTCTCGGTGGTGAAGGCCACCTCGGGGAGGTAGATGAGGTGCGGCGGGTCGTGCGGGTGGTCGCGGCGCTTGGCGAGCGCGGCGCCGGCGGCGATCCAGCCGGCGTTGCGGCCCATGACCTCGACGATCTGCACGAGGTCGCCCTGGCCCATGGCCTCGTTGTCGCAGGCGACTTCGCGGACGGTGGTGCAAATGTATTTGATGACGGAGCCGTAGCCGGGGCAGTGGTCGGTCACGGGGAGGTCGTTGTCGATGGTCTTCGGGATGCCGATGACGCGGAGGTCATAGCCCTGTTCCTGCGCGAGCTTGGAGATTTTGTCGGCGGTGTCCTGCGAGTCGTTGCCGCCGGCGTAGAAGAAATAGCGGATATTGTGGGCCTTGAAAACTTCGAGGACGCGCTCGAAGTCCTGGATTTTCTTGAGCTTGTAACGGCAGGTGCCGAGGGCGGCGCCGGGCGTGTGGCGGAGTCCGCGGATGGTCTGCTGCGACTCGGAGGCGAGATCGACGAATTCCTCGTTGAGGATTCCGAGCACGCCGTTGAGCGAGCCGTAAATTTCCTCGATGCACTCGTGGTTGAGCGCCTCGGAGACGACTCCGGCGATGCTGGCATTAATGACGGCGGTGGGGCCTCCGGACTGGCCCACCAAGACGTTTCCTACGAGTTCGGCCATGGCGATGTGGTGATGGTTTTGGGTGCTGGTTGAAAAATGAACGTGAGGGTTGAGACAATCCGCCGTGCCCCGCGGGTGGCAAACTCAAATTTCCGGCACGGGCGGGTTTTGGGTGCGATTCAAAGTCGTGCCATCAAGGGACGCTTGCGCACGGAGCGGCGGCGTCCCGCCGCCGGACGAGGCGAAGCCTCGCCCATTTGCGATTGGATGCGCGAAAACCTGCATGTGAACGGGCGCTCGCATTGCTCGCGTCCGGCGGCGGGACGCCGCCGCTCCCGCGCAAGCGTTTTTCCTTATCCCTTTTGATTCTGGCACCACTTCGAATCGCACCCACGGGTTGCCATGCCCGCGCTCCTATTTTTTGCGGACCCGCAGGGCAAGGAGCGCAGCGAGCAAGGCCAGCGCGGGGAGCACGGGGGCACCTCCGCCTCCTCCGCCTTCACCTCCACCGCTGTTTCCGCCGCCATTGCCATTGCTGTCACCGCTGCCGAAGGGTGTGCTTTCGACCCATGCGCGGGAATAGAGTTCGCCTCCTGCGTCGAACGAGACATGGGCGAGTGCGAGACGATCGCCGGGGAGCTGGAAGAGGAGCCTTTTCCCGAAAATCATCCCGTTCTTGCCGCCATCGTCGGCAGCGTAAAAACTGCCGTCGGGCAAAAGGCCGCCGATGCCGTCTTCCGCTTTCCAAGCGTTGTCGCGATCATCCCACCGATACCAGACACCGTTTTCCCACTTGTCCTTGTTTTCGTAGGCGCCGCCGCCGCCGTGTTTGTAAGTCTCGGTATAGTAAAATGTGGAGCCTTCCCACTTGGTGTGCAGTTCGAAGGGGTCGCCGCCGTGGATGAGGCGGGACCAAATGCCACCGTCGGCGCTGCGGGTGACGGCGTAATATTTTCTCCATGTGTTTTGGGCGCCGTTGCGGCAGTCCTCCCCGCCGCCATAGAAATACGCCCTATACGGACCGTCGAGGGTCTGGTTGAACAGGAAGCATTGGGTGGCGGCTCCCTCGTAGCTGTTGTAGTAGCCGCCGTCGCCGTAGAGGCTGAATTTGGTGTCGTTGGAGTCGACCTCCCTTTCCCAAACGGCGGCGCCGGGCGCCGGCAGAGGGTCGCGGTGGAGGATGCCGGCGATGACGCGGCCTCCGGTGACAGTGGCGCCGCTCCTGGCCAGGCTGACGGTTTGGAGCGTCCACGTGTCGGCGTCGATCTTGAGCAGTTTGGCGCGGGCATCGAAGGTCGCGCCGGCAGCGCCGGCGATGAGGGCGACGGTGCTGGCGGTAACGCACGCGGGCGCGGCGGGGTCGGCGGCGAAGGACAGGGTCAGGTCGGCCGTGGGGTCCCACGAGAAGGTGAGCGCACCGCTGGCGGCGACGGTGACGGAGCCTTGGACGCGGCCGGCGCTGCCTGCGGAGGCGGAGGTGAGCTGGCCGTCCAGCCCGGTGAAATGCCACGTGCCGGCGGCGGAGGAGGCGTCGCGGGGGGTGACGAGGAGGGTCATGGGGCGCGCGTCGAGCAAGCCGCCTCGCGGGGCGAAAGTCGCGGTGTCGCTGGCGGCGGGCGCGGCAATTTGAAGCAAAGCCGCGAACAGGGCGGCCGGCAGAGTTCCCATTTTCACTGCGATTGTTGTTTGAAATTTGTCGCGGGCGACGCGCGTCGGGACAGCGCGGAAGCATATGCAGGCGGGGGGAGACCGGCACAAGTAAATTATCCGATTTTAGGATAATTTATCCGATCGGATATAAATTGCCTGACGAATGGGCAATTTTTCCGAGAAGTCATTGTTCTCCGCCGAGGGCGAGGCCGTGCGACTGGCGTTGCGCGAGGAGCGCAAGCGGCGCGGGCTGACTCAGGCGGCCGTGGCGTCAGGGTGCGGCTGGCCGCAATCGGTGATTGCAAAAATCGAGCAGGGCGAGCGGCGGCTCGACCTTGTGGAATTTCTCTGGCTGGCGCGGGCACTGGACGCGAAGCCGGAAGTGCTGTTCGGCGCCATCATGCGGCGGGTGCGGAAATGTCCGGCGTGAAACGCGGATAAACGAATCGGCGAAAATCGCGACCGGGGAAGCGGGCGGAAATTTTGCGGTGGAAAATCAGCCGTGGAGGGCCGAGCTCCCGCGAGGCCGTGGCCGGGAAACGTGGCGTCTATCCGCGACGGCCTCGCGGGAGCTCGGCCCTCCAAAAGCCCAAATCCATGCCGTAAACGGCCTTATCCCCGCCTCAGCGCGGGTCGAGGTCGTCGGTCGCGCCGGCCGGCCGTTCGAGGCGGCCGGCGGCATCGACGATGTCGAAGCCGCCGCGCAGGCGGATGTCCTCCGAGGACGCGCCGACCATCACGCTGAAATGCCCGGGCTCGACCGTCCACTGGTGCAGGCGGTCGTAGAGCGCGAGGTGTTCGGGGCGAAGCGTGAAACGCACGGTCCGGGTTTCGCCGGGCGCGAGCGTCACGCGCTCGAAGCCGCGCAGCACGCTTTCGAAGGTGACGACGCTGCTGTAGTCGTCGCGCAGATAGAGTTGCACGATCTCGTCTCCGGCGCGCGTGCCGGTGTTGGTCACGTCGCAGGATACCTCGACGCGGCCTTGCGGGCCTTGTTTGTCCGGCGTGATTTTCAGGTTGGAATAGGCAAACGTCGTGTAGCCGAGCCCGTGGCCGAAGGGAAACAGGATGCCCTCGACCTGGCCGTAGTCGCGGCCTTGCGAGCCGGGGCGCGCGGGGAAGTTCATCTGGATCTGCCCGGCGCTTTTCGGAAACGTGATGGGAAGTCGCCCGCTAGGATTGTAATCGCCGAAAAGAATGTCGGCGAGCGCGGCGCCGCCTTCCTCGCCGGGGAACCACATCTCGACGATGGCAGGGATGTGCTTCGCGGCCCAGTTCACGGAGAGCGGGCGTCCGTTGCTGAGCACGAGGACGACGGGCTTGCCGGTGGCGTGGAGCGCCTGGAGCAGTTCCTCCTGATAGCCGGGCAGGTTCAGGCTGATGCGGCTGGCGGATTCGCGGCAGAGGTCGTCGGTTTCGCCGAGCGTGGCGATGATCACGTCCACGCCGCGCGCGGCGGCGACGGCGGCGGCGATGCCGGCGCGCACGGCGGCATCGGGCGCTTCTTTATACACGTCGCTTTCGGGAAAAGCGGCGTCCTTCACGGCGACGCCCTTTTCATAAGACACCTCGATGCCGGCGGACGCGGCGCGGGCGCGGATGCCGGCGAGCGGCGTGACGAAATCGAGGAGTTGCGCGCCGTAGCGCGACCACCAGCCGTGCGCGTCGTCGGCAAGCGGGCCGGCGACGAGGATGCGCCCGATCTTTTTCGCATCGAGCGGCAGCGCGTGGTTTTCGTTCTTGAGCAGGACGATTGATTTTCGCGCGGCCTCGGCGGCGACGGCCAGGTGGTCGGGATGGCGCACGATGCGGTCGGCCTCGGCGGGCGCGGGCGAATAGGGCTGGTCAAAGAGGCCGAGCCAGAACTTCACGCGGAGAATCTCGCGCACGCGCCGGTCGATGAGGTTCTCGGAAAGCAGGCCGTCGCGCACGAGCCGCCGGAGCGGCTCGCCGTAGTCCTCGGGCGGGGTGAAGTTGGTGCGGATGTTGAGGCCGGCCTCGACGGACTGGCGGATGGCGTCGGCGGGCGTGGCGGCGGTGCGGTGCTTGGTGTGGATGAACTCGACCGCGGCGCTGTCGGACACGACGTATCCATTAAATCGATACTCGCCGCGCAGGATGTCGGTGAGGAAGAGTTTGTTGGCCTCCATGGGGATGCCGTCGTAGTCGTTGTAGGAGGCCATGACGCCGAGGGCGCCGGCGTCGCGCACGGCGCGGCGGAAAGGCGCGAGGTGGAGCGTCTGCACGTCGCGCCAGGTGGCCTGCGGGTCGGTGCGCGCGGTGCCGTCGCGCCCGCCTTTCGGGATGCTGTAAACGGCGAAGTGCTTCAACGTGGAGACGACGCGCTGCGACTGGATGCCGCGGACCTGCTCGACGCCGAGTTCGCCGACGAGAAACGGGTCCTCGCCGTAGGTCTCGATGACGCGGCCCCAGCGCGGGTCGCGGGCGAGGTCGAGCACGGGGGAATAGACGTTGGTGTAGCCGAGCGCGCGGCCCTCGCGCCCGGTGATGCGGCCGATGCGGGCGACCAGACCGCGGTCCCAAGTGCTGGCGACGGCGAGTTGCGCGGGGAAGCTGGTGGCCTTGGCGTGGAGGAGGCCGCGGATGCCCTCGTTGGTGAAATCGACCGGGATGCCGAGGCGCGTCTGCTCGACGAACCAGCGCTGGACTTCGTTGATGGCGCGGGTGTGGAGCGACCAAGGCAGGGCGTGTTTCGGGCGGACGAGGTTGTTGGTCCAGCCGGTGTTGCCGTTCATGTGCTCATCGATGTTGCCGATGCCGTCCTTCCAGAACGCGTCCTTCCACGCGGGCGTGGGCAGTTCGTCCTTCGCGACGCGCGGGAAGCCGTAGAGCGTGACCATCTGCGCGGTTTTTTCCTCCAGCGTCATGCGCGCGAGGAGGTCTTCGATGCGCGCGTCAACGGACAGCGCGGGGTCCTCGTAGGGGTCCTTCGCGCCGTTCTTGTTGAAATCGATCCAGCCGTCGCGGTAGAGGGCGGCGGGGGCGGCGGTTTCGCCGCCTGATGAGGAATTTAAAATGAATAATGAAGCATCGGGCGCCGCCGCGCCCATGGGGTGGGCGGCGAGGACGGTGGCGGCGAGCGCAAGGGCGAGAGTGCGTGGGAGTTTCATGGTCGTTGTCGGTTTTGAAAAATGTCGCGCAGGGATGTGGCAAGGCAGGCCGGTCTGCGGTCGTTAGGGTGTGTTATTCTGGAGGGACGGCCTCCGTGTCGTCCGGTTCGGTCCCATATCTTTCTCTTTCCTCTTTATCTTTATCTTTCTCCCAGCCAGTCGCCAGCCTTGAAGCAGGCCGCAAAAGGGATGAGAAAGAGGAAAGATAAAGAGAAAGAAGAAAGAACTTTTTAGGGAGACGTGATGAGGTTTGGATCTGGGCGCGGGCGCACCGCGACGGGCGTCACAAGCGAAGCCCCTACATCGGGGGCTCGACGGCCTCGTAGCATTCCAGCTCGATGATGCTGAGCACGCCGGCGCGGACTTGCACGGAGCCGGGGTCGGGAATCTTTCCGGGCGGCGGCGCCTCGAGTTCGGTGATGCCAAACGCGTCTGTGGATTCGCCGGCGCCGACGAGCTTGAGCGTGAGTTCGCGGCCCCGCACGGGTTTGAGTGGGAGGGTGATGTAACCCAGGCTGCGCCCGGTTTCGCCACGCCAGACTTCCTGCCCGTCAACGAGCACGACCAGCGGGTAGGTCTGCTGGCGCCAGCCAGTGAGTTTCATGGTCAGTTCGCCGAGCACGGCGGGACGGGCGAGCGTGCAGGTGAGCCAGGCCGTTTCGATGGCGCCGTCGTTTCTCCAACGGGTGGTCTCGTCGTCGTCGAACGCCGCCCACGCCTCCCCGGCATTGGAACCGGCGGTGGCGCTTTGGATGGGCACGGCGATGCGCGTGGGCGTGAACGACGGCGTGGCGGGCGTCGGGCCGCGCTTCAAATACGATGGCAGGGCGTCCGCCGGCAGCGCGCGCGCGAGCCCGCCCGCGTCGGCGGCGACGGCGGTCGTGACGAGTTCCACGGCGGCGGCGCGCAAGCCCGGCGAGGTGGCGCGCAGCGTGACGACTCCGGCCTCGCGGGTGGAGCGCACGAGCACGCGGTTCACGCCGCCCTCGACGGGCAGCGTGGTGTCGAGGATGTGGTTGCCCGGGCCTTGCGCGATGCCGCCGCGCCATTCGGCGGGGCCGTCGAGCGCGAAGGTCACGGGATTGAGCGCGGTGGGGCAGCGGCGGCCCTGCGCATCGACGACCTCGAACTCGACCAGCGCCACGTCGGCGCCGTCGGCCTTGAAACCGGCCGGGCCCGTCATGGCGCGCAGGCGCAGGGCGGCGGGTTCGCCCGCGGTGATGTGCGCGGTTTCGCAAACCTGCTCGCGCGTGCCGTCGCGGCGTTTCGCATAGCCGACCGCGCACAACTCGCCCGGCTCCCACGCGACGTTTTCGAGCGTGAACAGGAACCGGCGGCTCTGCGCGCCGCGCCCGAGCGGGCGGCCGTTGAGGAAAAACTCCACCTCGTCGGCGGACGACACGGCGTGGACGCTCTTCACCACGCCGGGCGCGTAGTTCCAATGGCCGAGCACGTGGATGCGCGGACGCTCCACGTCCACCCAGCCGTCCCACATCACCTGGTGCGCGAAGAAGCCGTCCTTCGGGATGCGCATGGCATCGACCTCGCCGCTGCGGCGGTAGTTCTCGGCGCCGCGATGATGGGTGTTGGAATCGGAAAAGATGATGTTCACGCCGCCGCTGCTCACGCGCGCGCCGGTGCCGGGGCGCTCGCGCCAGTAGTCGAACCAGCGCGTGACGTTCTCGATGGCGTGCGAGTCCTGGTTGCGGTTGTATTCGGGCGCGGGTTTGTCGCGGTAGGGCGGGCCGTCGCCGTCCCGGTGATACGGCGGGGAAAACTCGTCCCAGTATTTGCGCAGGCCCTCGTCGCGCGAATACTCGGTGGCCCAGAACGGGAGGCGCGCGCTTTTGTTGATGTAGAGCATCTCGCCGCCGTATTCGGCCACGCGGCTGGCGAGCATTTCGCGCGAGCCGATGGCGCGGCCCCCGTGCGGGTCGTAGGCGTCGCGGAGCGCCTTCATCTCGCGCATGTGCTCCTCGCTGATGCCGCGGTTGCCGCACTCGTAGAAAAGGATGCTGGGGTTGTTGCGGTTGTAGATGATGGCGTCGCGCATGAGCTCGACGCGCTGGCCCCAGCGGCGACCGTCGGGATCGCGCTCGGAATCGCCGGCGGGCATGGCCTGGATGAGGCCGACGCGGTCGCACGACTCGATGTCCTGCTTCCACGGCGTGACGTGCATCCAGCGCACGAGGTTGCCGTTGCCCTCGACGATGAGGCCGTTGCTGAAATCGCTCAGCCACGGCGGCACGGACAGGCCGAGCGCGGGCCATTCGTTCGAGGTGCGCTGCGCGTGGCCTTTCATCTGGAGCACGCGGTCGTTGAGCGTGATGAGGCCGCGCGAGAAATCCGTCTTGCGAAAGCCCGTGCGCGTGGCGACGCGATCCACCACCCGCCCGTCAACGAGCAGCTCCGTCGTCACCGTGTAGAGATAACCGTAGCCCCAGCTCCAGAAGTGCAGGCCCTCGACGCGGCGCGAGGCGCGCAGGGTTTTCGTTTCGCCGGGCGCGAGCGTGGCGAGATTTTTGATTCTCGATTTTCGATTTGGCGGGCATGTCGCTTCGCTCGGAACGATTGGGGGAGCTGCCGCTCCCGTCGCATTCTCCCCTTCCACCGGGCGCGGTAGCGCCTCAATCGAGAATCGAGAATCGAGAATCGAAAATTCCCCGGCGTCGGCGTCGGTGCTGGCGAAGATCGCGACCACGCGGCCGTCCATGTCGGCGACAGACACGCGATACGCGACGGTCTGCGGGGCGGCGGTTTCGTTGCGCACCTCGGACTCGGCGGTGAGCGTGGCCGCGCCGCGCGCGACATCGTGGCCGGTCGCGTAAACATACACGCCGGTCGTGCCGAGGTTCGAGAAAAGCGGCAGCGTCTGGTAAAGTTTCCCGGCGAGGTGCAGGCGCGCGTTTTTGGTGAGGCCGCCATAGTTGGCGTTGAAGTTTTTGTCGGCCCACTGGTAACGCTGGCCGGTGGCGCGCTCGCGGTAGTCCCAGTCGTTGTCGGTGCGCACGGCGAGGACGTTGGGCTGGCCGGGCGGGCGCACGAAGTCGGTGAGGTCGAGGCCGACCGCCATCACGCCGTTTTCACTGAGGCCGACGGCGCGGCCGTTGAGGAAAAATTCGCCCGCCTGCCGCACGCCCTCGAACTCGACAAACACCTTTTTCCCCTCGCTGCCGGGCGGGAGCGTGAAGGTTTTCCGATACCACGCGACGCCGGTCGAGTGGTCGCGGATGTCGCGCCTGAACGCGTCGTCCTCGTTCCACGCGTGCGGCAGTGTGACGCGCTTCCACGCGCGGTCGTCGAAGTCCGGCGCCTGCGCGCCCGCCGGGTCGCCGACGTGCAGGCGCCAGTCGAGGTTGAAGTTGAAAACATCGCGCACCGGCTGTGCGGCGACATGGAAAGGGGCACGGACATTTTTGTCCGCGAGGGTCGCGGGCTGGAAAGCCCGCGCTCCTTTGTTGTCGTCGTCGCCCTTGGCGGAAACGCAGGCGACAGCGGCGGCGGCGAGGAGGAGGGGATGGCGAAGCAGAAAACGCATCCCGCAATCATGGCGGTTTTCCATCGCATAAACCAGACGCAAAAGGTGCTTTTCTGCGGCCAAAAATGTGACATTTTGCGCGAATGCCCGGAACCAGAAAACCCGCCGCCAGACGCCGCCGCGTGCTGCTCGCCATGTATTGGTGGGAGGATCGCGTGATGGAAGGCGTGGCGCGCTACGCGGCGGAGCGGGGATGGGCTCTCGATTGCGAAATGCGCTGGACGCACAAGCTGCCCGACCTGCGGCACTGGGACGGCGACGGCATCATCGCCAATCCCGGCGTGACCGCGCCGCTGCGCCCGCTGGTGCGTTTCATGGAGCGCGCGGGCGTGCCGAGCGTGAGCCTCCAGCCGCTCGGGCGGGCGTGCGGCGACGCGCACGTGGTCATCAGCCACGAGGAAGTCGGGCGTTGCGCCGCGCGCCACCTGCTGGATCTCGGCTTCCGGAGCCTCGGCTACGTGCTCTTTGACGAAAACCCGATCGAGCGCCGGCGCAGCGACGCGTTTGCGCGTTGCGTGCGCGAGGCCGGCGGGCATTTCACCGAGCTGCCGTTTCGCACCCTCGCCCGCCGCCTGCCGCGCCTGCCCGCGCCGATGGGCCTCATGGCGGCCAACGACGTCAACGCCGTCGCGGTCATCCACGCATGCCTGCACGCCGGGCGGCGCGTGCCCGAGGAACTGGCGGTGGTCGGCGTGGACGACACGGAAATCCTCTGCCGTTTCAACCCGGTGCCGCTCAGCAGCGTGAACTGCAACTACGAGCAACTCGGCCTCACCGCCGCCGCCACCCTCGACCGGCTGATGGACGGGCGCGCCGCGCCGCGCGCGCCCGTGGTCATCCCGGTGAAGGGCGTGACCGCGCGCCGCTCGACCGACACGCTGCCGGTGCGCGATTTGCGGGTGGCGACCGCGCTCGGGTTTTTGCGCGCGCACTTCCGCACGGCCATCCGGGTGGGCGACGCGGCCGCGCACGCCGGGGTGCCGCTGCGGGGATTGCAGGCGCGTTTCCGCGAGCAGACCGGTCGCACGCTCAGCGGCGAGCTGATGCGCCTGCGCCTCGCCCACGCGCGGCTGCTGCTGGGCACGACGAATGCGAAAACCGAGGCCGTCGCGGGAGAATGCGGGTTCGCCAGCCGGTTCCATTTCGCCCGCGCCTTTCAACGCGCGACCGGCGAAACCCCGCGCGCCTGGAGGACGAAAACGCGGAAGGCGCGCGAACCCGAACCGGACCGGCCGCCTTGATGCGTTTCCTTCCCAAAAAAGTGGCTGACAAAGACCGCTGCGCCCGCAGGCTGGCGGCAGCCCTTTTTGCCAGCCATGGAAAAACCTTTGTTGAATGACCCGGATATCAAACCGGATGCGGATATTTTGAAAAAAGCACTGGGACGCGCCCATGCAGCCTACGAAACGCTGGCGGCGGCCGCGGGCGCGGCGGGACTGGAAATGACCTGGAATTATTACAAGGACGGGAAAGCGTGGCTATGCAAGGTTGTGTATAAGAAGAAGACCGTCTTCTGGCTGTCGGCATGGGACGGATATATCAAAACGGGTTTTTATTTCACGGAGAAAACCCGCGCGGGCGTGGCGGGACTGGACGTGGATGAAAATATAAAAACGGCATTCGCGCGGGCCGGGGCCGCCGGAAAGCTGGTCCCCCTGAGCATAAATGTAAGCAGGAAGGCGCAGGTGAGGGACGTGATGGCGCTGGCGGAATACAAGAAGGCGTTGAAATGAGCGCGTGCGGACCGCGTGCTTCTGCTTTATTCTAAATGGTTCCCCGTTATTTTTGTTAGACGCTCTTAATAGAACCGCAGTCGATGCAATGTAACCCATTGGGTTACACTCCCATTAAACCGGACTTCATGTTTGCGACGTATTGGGTTTGGGGCCACATGCCGGATCGGGCCGCCCGCGGACAGGCGGCCCATGCACCGCTCACCCCAGCATTTGTCCGCTCACGTCCCAAAGGCGGGCGGCCGCGGCGGGGTCGATGGCGTGGGGCATCACGCCGAAATTGCCGTTCGCATCCGCGCCGCTTACGGGGTCCAAGGGGCTCTGGTCGGTGCACAGCGGGGCGATGTCATTGTTTTCGCAATACACGCCGCCTTTGCCCGCCAGCGCCGGATTGGTCGCGCACCAGACAATCGTGGCCGCTCCCTGCGCCACGGTTTTCATCTGCCGCAGCGGATCGAGGATCGGGTTTCCGCCGCCGTCAACAACTCCCATGGCGGCCAGGGCTCCCTTTGCGAGATGGCGGGAGAGGTCGGTGTTCACGATGCTGCCGGGATGCGCGGAAAACGCACGGATGCCGTCGGGCGCGCCGCGCCTGTCCAGCTC
Organism: Termitidicoccus mucosus; assembly: GCF_038725785.1. Lineage (GTDB taxonomy): Bacteria > Verrucomicrobiota > Verrucomicrobiia > Opitutales > Opitutaceae > Termitidicoccus > Termitidicoccus mucosus. The sequence continues at coordinate 3,977,466 of NZ_CP109796.1, read as the reverse complement.
CAGCGCGAAAAGGATGTTCGCGCTTTTCGACTGACCGTAGCCGAGCCACGGCTGGTATTCGCGTTTCAGGAAATCAATGTCCTCGAAAACGACGGGGGAATAACGGTGCCCGCGCGAGGAGACGGCGACCACGCGCGCGCCTCCGGCCCTTCGAAGCGCGGGCCACAGGCGCGCGGTGAGCTGGAAATGCCCGAGATGATTGGTGGAAAACTGCGCCTCATGCCCGCGCGCGTCGCGCATCAGCGGGCAGGCCATGATGCCGGCGTTGTTGATCAAAATATGAAGCGGCCCGGCGGCGGCGTTGTATTTTTTCGCGAAGGCGTCGATGGACGCCGGGTTCATCAGGTCCATCGGCTCGATAGCGACGCCGTCGAAACGCGCGAGCGCGGCGGACGCCTTGACCAGGTCGCGAGCCGGCACGATGACTCTCGCCCCCGCGGCGCGCAGGACGCGGACGATTTCCAGCCCGATGCCCGCGTAGCCGCCGGTGACGATGGCGGTCTTGCCCGCGAGATCGATGCCGGCGATGACATCGTCGGCCGTCGAGGAGGCCCCGAAGGCGGAACCGAAGGGGCGCTGCGCCGTTTGCGTCGTGTTTGTCGTGTTTACCGTGTGCGTATTCATTTTTCCCGGATTTATGGTGTTCGATACGAGTATATGCCTGATGCGGTGAACGGTCTATAATTGAAAATCCACAAAACATGCGCGAAAGTCCGGACATGATCTCCGATCCTTTTTCCGACATCCTCAGACTGGTGAAGGCCGAGCCCGTCATCGCGGGCGGCTTCACCGCCGGGGGCTCGTGGGCAATCCGTTTTCCGCAACCCGACAAAATCAAGTTCTTCGCCCTGGTGAAAGGGAGCTGCCTGCTGTGCATTGACGGATGGAAGCGGCCCGTGCGCGTCGCCGAGGGCGACGTGTTTTTGTTTTCGGGAGAGCGCGGGTTTGTGCTCGCAAGCGATTTGGACGCCAAGCCCGTCGATGCCCTGCGCCTGTTCAAAGGCGGCGCCGACAAAACCGCGCGCTTGGGCCGCAAGGCCGACTGCATCCAGATAGGCGGACATGTGCGGCTCGATCCGGCGGGTGGCGCCATGCTGGCGGATATCCTGCCGCAATTGATCCACGTCCGCGGCACGGCGCCGGAGGCGGCGGCGATAAAGTGGCTGCTCGGCCAGCTCGCACGGGAGCGGGCCGGCGAGTTGCCGGGCGGCGCGCTTTCGTCGGCGCTGCTCGTGCAGATGATGTTTGTGCAAATATTGCGGGTTTATCTCGAGTCATCCGCGTCGCAAAAAGCGGCGGGCCTGTTCCGGGCAATCGGAGACCGAAGGATCGCGCCGGCGCTCCGCCTGATGCACGGCGATCCCGGCCGCGTCTGGCACCTGGGGGAGCTGGCCAGGGCGGCCTCGATGTCGCGCACGACCTTTGCGATGCATTTCAAGTCGGTCGCGGGCGAGGCGCCGCTGTCGTATCTGGCCGGGTGGCGGATGCGTTTGGCGGCCAAGGCGCTGCGCGAGGAAAATCCCACGGTGTCGATGCTCGCGGAAAGATTCGGCTATGCGTCCGAAAGCGCCTTCAGCAACGCGTTCAAGCGCATCCATGGGATTTCCCCCAAGCGCTACTGGCGCGCGGCGAGGAAACATGCGGAGGGAGCGACGGCGGCAGGGAATCCGGCTCCGCAAGCCTGAGCCACAACGGCATCCCTCCGGATGGCCCTTGCGGATGGCGGCAATGAGGCAAAGTCGTGACGGAGCGGCGGCGTCCCCGCCGCCCGACGGGATGACGAGTCGCGCCACCCCGTTTCCGCCGCCGAATCATTTTTCGCATTCCGTTTTCCACCGATCCGCGATTCTATAAGGCATCATGGCATGGCGCATCGAAGAGCATGTCTCGCGCGGCGAGATCGACAACCGTATCCGCGGACGCATTACGGCGCGGCTGTGGTTTTGCGGGGACGAGGAGACGCCGATGGAAATTCGCCTGGCCGGCGACGCGCAGCCGGATTTGCACGGGCGTTTCATCGCGTTCACCAATCCCGACGCAAAACCGGGGAGGCTGGACGGCTTGAGCCTCAGGCAGCACGGCACGGCCGGCCGCATCACCGCGTCGCGCAAGGTGAGGATTCCCGACGTGCCGCTCGACCGGATCGGCGAGTATTACAAGACCGGCAGACCGCTGCCGTGCCATTGGGGCAACGTGCTCTATTTCGAGTGGTTCAGCGAAACCGACGGGCGCATCGTGATCGAGGCGCCCTACGCCTTGCAGATTTCGGCCGACGCGCCGACGTGGGAGCTGTCGCCCGGGGAAAAGGCCGCCCACGACGATGCTCTCGCAGCCGGGGCGGACGACGATCCGGTCACCATCATTCACAACCCGGACTTCGCTGGCGCGCCCGAAGGCGAGGCATGGAAGGAATCGCGGGAAAACGCCGAGGCGGACGAAGATGACGAGTGGCGTCCGCCGACCGAGGAAGAAGCCGACCGGACGCAGGCCGAGTCCGATTTGCTGGTGGATCGCATCATGGCGCGCATGGAGCGCGAAGGCGAGGGAGCCGATTTCGAAAAAATCCTCGACGAGGAAATCACGCGCCGGCGTCGGGAACGCGGCGAGTCCGAGCCCACTCCGGAGCAACTGGCGGACAACCAGCGCCGTCTCGACGACCTGAACGCCGGCGCCGAGGAAGTGTTGCGCGAGATGGAATCGGAAGCGTGGAAAGGGCCGGAAGAACCGCGCGGGCATCCGTTGACGATGCGCGCCCGGGAACTGGCGCTGCGTGTGAGCAAGGACGTGGAGGAACGAAACTGGTGCCCGGCTGACGCGCATGGCGAGCACCCGGTGTTGCAGCTTGTGTCGAGCCTGATGTGTGCCGGCCCGAAACTCGCCGGGGCGCTTGGCGCGCACGAGGAATGGCCGCCGCCGCTGATGTTCGCTGCGGCGACCATCGTGCGGTTGAAAAAGGCGCTCGATTTCATCGAGGACGCCCGTCTCGCCGCCGAGTGTTGCACCGGGCAAAACCTGACCGAGGTCGCGTGGCTCGACGGCGTGATGCGCGAGGCCGGTGAAATCGCGGCGGCCATCAAGGCGCTCGTCGCGGAGTTGCGGGCGAGATTGAAGGAGGGGCGGGAGTGAACGCGCGCCTTCGCCTGGCCACGAGGGTGTGGTATTTTAGACCCTTGCGGTTATAGGCCAAAGGATTGCTTGCGCAGGCCGCGCAGGGTGGTCAGCTCGCCGCCCCAGTCGGTGAGCGCGGGCAGCGGGCGGGGGACGCTGTGCGCGCGGCGGTGGAGGTTGCGGCGGTAGCGCGCGAGGTGTTGCGCGACGAAAGCTTTGCCGCCGAGCACCGCGCCGTCGGTGAAGTAACGTATCCGGCAGCGCAATACAGTCGCCAGCGGCAGGCGTGCCTTGGCTTTGAGCACCTGCCCGAGCTGCTCCGGCGTAAGGGCGGCGGCCCGCTCCCTGGGCACGCTGCCCTTGCCGAAGAGCGATTCGCGGTAGGCCGCCTGCACGGCGGACCAGAGTTTGCTCTCGCCGATGATGTGCGCGAGGCCGGCCCGTGCCGGTTTGCCGCCGGCCACCGCCTCGGCGTAGCCGCAGAAACGGTAGTCCTTCGGGTCGGCCGCGAGGCCGGCGCGCACGCAGTTCAGGTCGATGTAGGCGGCCATGGTTTCGAGCACGCGACCCTTCGGTTCGAGAAGGACGGATTTGAAGCGTTCTGACCAGAGCGTGCCGTAGCGGCGGTGGCTGCGGTTGAACCAGACTGAGAAGCGTTGTTTCAGGAGCTTCATGAACTGCGAGATGTCGCCCATGAGCGCGAGTTGGCGCTTGCGCCACGCGTCGGCCTCGGGGCCGACGGTTTTGAGTTGAGCCTCGATTACGTCGAGCCGGGCCGCTTGGTAGGGGGTGGGCTTGGGGTACATCACGCGGTAGCGGCGCAGCAGCTCGATGTCGGAAATCTCCGCGGCGGGCGGCACGCGGGCGAGCACGTGAAAGTGGTTGGAAAGGATGGTGTAAGTGAGAATCTGCACCCCGCAATAGTCGGCCACTTGCCAGAGCTGTTTGCGCAGGGTTTCCTTCGCGGGGTCGTCGAGCAGACGCTCGCCGTTCACCGTCCGCGTCATGCAATGGTAAACGGCCTCGCCTTCAACCGGGGAAACCTTGATGCGCGCGGTTCTCATGGAAAGAGATAGCGAGAATGGATCGAAGTTGAAATGCTTGTCAATATATTTTTAACCTGTCCCTTATTTAAAAATGTGGTTTTCCTGAAAGGATTTTTTCGGTTCTCCCAGTGGCTTATGCCACCATCAGCTCGGCGGGAAATTGGTAAACGGGTTTCGGTGTTTCCGGGGTGGGCGGGTGCGGGATGACTTTCCAGAATTTCGCCGCCGCCGCAGGCCAGTCTTCCAGAAGCGCGCGGGCATGGGGACTGGCGGTCTGTCCGGCGTGTTGCTCGATCAGGCGGCGCAGGGATCCGGTTTCGCCTTCGTCGCCAAGGCGGTCGAGGGAGATCATCTGCGGATTTATGTTTTGGGGAAATTCATCCGCCTCGTCGTAAACAAAGGCCAGGCCGCCGCTCATGCCGGCGCCGAAATTCACGCCGGTCGAGCCGAGGACGACCACCACGCCGCCGGTCATGTATTCGCAGCCGTGGTCGCCCACGCCTTCCACCACCGCCGTCGCGCCGCTGTTGCGCACGGCGAAGCGTTCGCCGGCGCGCCCGGCGGCGAAGAACCGTCCGGAGGTCGCGCCGTAGAGGCAGGTGTTGCCGATGAGCGAATTTTTGTGCCAGGCGTAGGCCGCTGCGCGCGGGGGGCGGATGACGATCTCGCCGCCGCCCATGCCTTTGCCGACGTAGTCGTTGGCCTCGCCGAGGAGGGTGAGGCGGATGCCGTTGACGAGGAAGGCGCCGAAGGACTGGCCGGCCGAGCCGGTGAAGGTGAGGTCGATGGTGCCGGGCGGGAGACCGCGCTGGCCGAGACCGTAGGCGATGACGCCGGAGAGAAAGGTGCCGATGTCGCGGTGAATGTTTTCCACCTTGTAGCGGGCGGAGAGGCGCGCGCATTTGCCCCGAATGACGTCGCGCGCCTCTTGCAGGATCACCTCGTCGAGCGAGCCGTCGTGGCCGAAGCGTTCGTTGCGCTCGCGGGTGTGGTAGCGGTCGAGTTCGTTCGACGGGTCGGGGTTGTGGAGGAGGCGCTGGAGGTCGAGCAGGCGGGTCTTCGGGTTGGCCGGGTCGTCGATCTGCTCGAGGAGCTCGGTGCGGCCGATGATTTCGTTGAGGGTGCGGGCGCCGAGCTTGGCGAGGTAGTGGCGGACGTCCTCGGCCACGGCGTTGAAAAAGTTGATGACGTTTTCGGGCTTGCCGCGGAACTTGGCGCGGAGGTCTTCGCGCTGGGTGGTGACGCCGACGGGACAGGTGTTGAGGTGGCAGACGCGGAACATGGCGCAGCCGGCGGCGATGAGCGCGGCGGTGCCGAAGTTGTATTCCTCGGCGCCGAGGATAGCGGCGATGACGATGTCGCGGCCGGTCTTCATGCCGCCGTCGGTGCGGAGGGTGATGCGGTTGCGCAGGCCGTTCATCATGAGCACATGGTGCGCCTCGGCGACGCCGAGTTCCCAAGAGGAGCCGGCGTGCTTCACGGAGGCGAGCGGCGCGGCGCCAGTGCCGCCTTCGTGCCCGGAGACGAGGACGACGTCGGCGTAGGCCTTGGCCACGCCGGCGGCGACGGTGCCGACGCCGGAGCAGGCGACGAGTTTCACGCAGACCTTGGCGCGCGGGTTGACTTCCTTGAGGTCGAAGATGAGCTGCGCGAGGTCCTCGATGGAATAGATGTCGTGGTGCGGCGGCGGGGAGATGAGCGTGACGCCGGGCGTGCTGTGGCGGAGGCGCGCGATGAGGTCGGTGATCTTGTAGCCGGGGAGCTGGCCGCCTTCGCCGGGCTTGGCGCCCTGGGCCATCTTGATCTCGATTTCCCTGGCGTTGGCGAGGTATTCGGCGGTGACGCCGAAGCGCCCGGAGGCGACTTGCTTGATGGCGGAGTTGGCGCTGTCGCCGTTTTCGCGGACGGAGAAGCGGGCGGGATCCTCGCCGCCTTCGCCGCTGTTGGACTTGCCGCCGATGCGGTTCATGGCGATGGCGAGCGTCTCGTGCGCCTCGGGCGAAAGCGCGCCGAGCGACATGCCGGCGGTGGTGAAGCGGCGGCGGATGTCCTCGGCGGGTTCGACCTCGTCGAGCGGGATGTGCGGGCGCAGGCCGAAACGGATGCGGAGCAGGTCCTTCAGCGCGACGGGCTGGTGTTCGTCGGCCTGGGCGCGCACGAGATCGAAGTCGGAACCGGCCCCCGGCGAGCGGACAAACTTGGTCATGGTGGCGACGTATTTGGGGCTCCAGGCGTGGAACTCGCCGTCGCCTTTTTTGTTCACGCGGAAGTAGCCTTCGTGATGCAGCGCGAGGGTGGCGGTGGCGGGCGGGGGCGGAGTCGCTGAATCGGTCGTCGCGGCCGATGGTGCGGCTTCCTCGGGAAAGGCAGACGCGTGGCGGCGGAGCGACTCGGCGGCGATCTCGCGGTAGGTCACGCCTTCGATGGGCGAGGGCGTGCCGGTGAAGCATTCCTCGATCACGAGCGTGGAGATGCCGATGGCCTCGAAGAGTTGCGAGCCGCAATAGCTCGCGAGGGTGGAGATGCCCATCTTGGCCATGACCTTGAGCAGGCCGGCGTCGAGGGCGCGACGGTAGTTTTCGCGGGCGGCGGCGGGTTGGGCGGCGAATTCAGGAGCAGGCGGGACGGATTGGGCGGCGCGGCCTGACGCAAGGTCAGGCCCTACGGGCGCTGCCGCGCCGTTGGCTTTTTCGGTGGCGATTTCGCCGACAAGGTGGAGCGCGAGCCAGGGGTTGACGGCGTTGGCGCCGAAACCGACGAGGGTGGCGAGCTGGTGGACGTCGCGGGCTTCGCCAGTCTGGGCCACGAGGTCGCACTTGAGGCGCAGGCCGGCGCGGACGAGGTGCTGGTGCACGGCGCCGACGGCGAGCAGCATGGGGATCGCGGCGCGGCCGGCGTCGAGGGCCTGGTCGGAAAGGACGATGAGTTTGGCCCCGGCCTCGACGGCTTCGGCGGCGAGGCGGGCAAGGTCTTTCAGCGCGGGTTCGAGAGCGCGGGTGCCTCCGCCGGCATCGAAGTGCGCGGCGAGGCGGGTGACGCGTCCGGCGAGCATGGGGACGCGGAAAAGCGCCGCCAGTTCGTGGTCGAGCAGCACGGGGGAATCGAGCTCGACGAAGCCGCTGGTCTCGGGAAATTCCTCGAAGAGGCCGAGACGTCCGCCGAGGACCATGGCGAGCGACATGACGGACTTTTCGCGGATCGAGTCGATGGGCGGGTTGGTGACCTGCGCGAAGAGTTGCTTGAAGTAGGTGTAGAGCAGGCGCGGGCGGCGCGAGAGGACGGCGAGCGGGGTGTCGTCGCCCATCGAGCCGGTGGGTTCCTTGCCCTCGGCGAGCGGGGCGAGGATGAGTTCGCGTTCGTCGAGGTCGTAGCCGAAGGCGATCTGGTGGCGAAGCAGGGACGAATCGGCGGCGGACAACGCGGCTTCGCCGTCGGCGCAGGCAGGTTTCGAGGACGAAGGCGGACAGTCTGCCTCGCCCACGCCATTTTTCGGGTCGGTTTCGTTTTTCAGAAATTCGCCGAGGTTGATGAGGCGGGCGGCGCACCAGTCGAGGTAGCGCGGGTTGGCGGTGAAGCGGGATTTCAGTTCGGCGTCGCGGTAAAACTTCTTTTCCGCGAGGTCGATGGCGATCATGCGGCCGGGGCCGAGGCGGCCGGACTCGACGACCTTGCCGGGGAAGTCGTGCACGAGGCCGGCCTCGGAGCCGAGGATGACGTAGCCGTCGTCGTAGATTTTATAGCGGGCGGGGCGCAGACCGTTGCGGTCGAGCGAGGCGCCGAGGATTTTGCCGTCGGTGAAGACCATCGCGGCGGGGCCGTCCCACGGCTCGATCATGCAGGAATGGTAGCGGTGGAAGGCGCGGTCGGCGTCGGAGAGGCGCGGGTTTTTCTCCCAGGCCTCGGGCATGAGCAGCATGATGGCCTCCAGCGGCGAGCGGCCGCCGAGGGTGAGGAGCTGGAGGGCGTTGTCGAAGGAGGCGGAGTCGCTCGCGCCGGGCTGGACGAGCGGGTGCAGGTCGGGGAAACGCGCGCCCCAGACGCCGTGCGCGGCGGCGCGCTGGCGGGCGCGCATGAGATTGCGGTTGCCGCGGATGGTGTTGATCTCGCCGTTGTGGGCGAGCATGCGGAACGGGTGCGCGAGGTGCCAGTTCGGGAAGGTGTTGGTCGAGTAGCGCTGGTGGAAGATGGCGAAGCTGCTGGTGAAGCGCGGCGACTTCAGGTCGGGATAAAACGGACGGATCTGCGCGGGAGTGAGCAGGCCCTTGTAAACGATGGTGCGAGAGGAGAAGGAGCAGAGGTAGAGGCCCGCGAGCTTCGCCTCGCCGGCGCGGCGCTCGATGGTTTTCTGCGCGAGAAAAAGACGCCGCTCGAATTCGTCGTCGCCCATGCCGCCCGCGCGCGCGACGAGCGCCTGGGTGATGAGCGGAAGCGTGTCGGCGGCCTTGCGGCCAAGGCAGCCGGGACCGACGGGGACGTCCCGCCAGCAAAGCCAGGCAAGCCCCTCGGCGCGGACGGCCTCCTCGATGATGGCGCGGCCGCGGGCCTGCGCGGGCTCGTCGTCGGGCGGCAGAAAAATCATGCCCACGCCGAGGTCGGTGTCGCGGGCGAGCGGGATGTTGTGCGTGTCGAGAAAATGGCGGAAAAGCTCGTGCGGAATCTGGGTGAGAATCCCGGCGCCGTCGCCCGTGATGGCATCGGCGTCGATGGCGCCGCGATGCGCGAGCGAGCGGAGCGCGGTGATGGCGCGGTGAACGACATCGGTGGAGCGCTCGCCGGAGAGCCGGGCGACAAAGCCGACCCCGCAGGCATCATGTTCCTGCTCCGGGTGATAGAACGGTGACGGGAGGATTCTGGCCATGGGCGGCGTTGGGACAGGTCTGTCGGGTTGGAATGGCAAACAGGTTTAATCTGTTGTGAACCAGCCGGTTGACGGCGGTTTCATCCTCGTAATTTATCTCACAATAATCTATTTATCAAATCCTTGCGCAGAAACAGATCCTGCCGGACGGCGGGCCATGCCGCCGGGTTTATGGATCAGGCAACATGCAGGAAACAGGCCATTGGGCCGACCTGCCATCAAATTTTTTTATTATGGCTATAAGCAACGGTGATCAACGCGCAAGAAAAATTAGGATATTTGAGGAGAAGATTGAGCAGTTCGATGAGTTTGCGCATGAGGGCGGAGAGGGCGACTTTGACGGGTTTGCCTTTTTCGCGGAGCCGGCGGTAGAGGGCGCTGAGGAGCGGGTTATGGCGGGCGGCGCTCAGTGCGGCCATGTAGAGGATTTTTCTGAGGCGGTGGCGGCCGCCTGCGATATGGCGGGGTTTGTCAGCGGAGCCGCTTTGGTTGGGGAGGGGTGCGACGCCGAGCAGGTCGGCGGCGATCACGCGTTCCATCTCGGCGTCGATCTGCTTGATGTGCTGCTCCAGCAGGGCGCGGCGCGCGGCGGCCAGGCTTTCGAGCAGGGGCAGGCCGGTGTCGATGCGGTCGGTCTTGGCCAGGATGCCCTGGGACTTGGCGAACTCGCGCACGCGCCTGGGGTTGACCACGCTCACGCGCACGCCAGCCTGGTGGCAGGCGCGCGCGAGGGCTCTTTCGTAACCGCCGGTGGCCTCGCAGACGACCCACGCGCGGGCGGGCAACTGCGAGAGGAAACGCAGCAGGCCCGCAGGGCTCTGCGCGAAGCTCGTCACGCCCTTGGGCAGGTCCGCGACGAAACTGGACTTGGCGAGATCAACGCCGATGTGTTTATATTGGTTTGGCATGGCAGGACTCCTTCTTATCGAGACGCGCTCAAGGGCGCAGACAACGGTTCGAGTTGCTGCCAGCGGTGCCCGCCGGGTCTGTCGCTGCGCTGCGAGCTCAAGGGCTCATGGCATCCCATCAGACTTTCGGCGGACAGGGGAGGGGCGGACGGCCGTCCGCCCCTCCCCGAACCACTGGCCAAGACCGGCTTCGTTATAGAACTGCGCCGGTCTTGGCCAGTGTCCTATAAGGCTTCCCTGCCTGCGCTGCGCGCTGCCGCGTCCTTGCTGCGGGCGAAGCCCATGCCTCCCCGGCATGGATTTCGCGCAGGAAAGACATGTGCAATGCCCGGGTTACTTCTTCGCCGCGCCGGCGATGCTGAGCGAGAGGTGGATGGTCTCGGCCACCTTGTCGGTGTTCTGGCCCGGTTGAATGTTATAGTCGCCGCGGTTGATCTCGAAGGTCGCGCGCAGCACGAGAAGGTCGCCTTTCAGGTTCGGGTCGCCGAGGCGCGCGCCGAGTTTGTCGGGGAGATGGGTGAGGGAAACCGGCACGGTCACGTCTTTCGTCACGCCTTTGAGCGTGAGCCTGCCCGACACGTCGGCGAGAGTCTGCGCGCCCTGCGTGCGCACGTTGGCGAGCGAGACGGCTTCGAAGACGATCTCGGGAAACTGTTTCACGTCGAGCCAGCCCGCGCTGTGCAGGTGCTCGCCCATCATGGGATTGCCGACGGTGAGCGAGGAGGCGGCCAGCACGATGCGCCCGGTCGTCGCGCCGGGCCGGGCCGGATCAAAGGTGACCTCGCCGCTGATGCCGGTCGCCGTGCCGGTGATGGATTCGAGCGGCGCGTCGAGTTTGAACTGCACGTTGTTGACGCCTTTCGGGTCCTTGAAATCGTAGCTCAGGGACGCGGCGTTCGCGGACAGGGCGGCGGCGCCGAGCGTCGCTGCGGTTAAGAGAAGGGAGCGGATTGCATTGCTTTTCATGGGAGCGGGTTGTGTTGGTTTCTGGTTGGAGGGAAAAGAGGACTCAGGCCCGGGCGGCGTGCGCGCTTCCCGTGGTGGCGGCGGAACGGCGGGGCAGAAAACTCAGCGCGAGCAGGGCCAGCGCGAGGGCACCGCCCGCGGCGGGAAATTCCACGCCGGGCACAAACGCGGCCTTGCGCACGGGAAACTCGATGCCGGTGATTTCGTCGTGCTGCATTTCCACGACGCTCGTCGCCGTCCATCCGCGATGCGCCCCGCCCGCGAGCCAGCCACCGGCGGCAGAGAGCAGCACCACGGCGGCGGCGAGGCGGAGGGCTTTTGCAACACGGGCGGAAATTTTCATGCCGGCAACAGTAGCACACGGACGGGCTTTCGCATAATGCACGGGCGCATCCGCCGTTATGCGTTCTACGCATGGCCCGGATTCGCCTTGGGCCTGATGCCGCCGGGCGGGCAGGTTCCGGCGGCGGCGGCCCGCGTCGCTTCCAAAAATGGAACCGCCGGGCACTTATTGCATCCATCAGTTGCGCTTCACGTCTTATCTGCTTTTTTGATACACATGAAACCCGACTCCTCCCTCCCGCTGTCGCCGCGCGTGTCGCGTCGCGACGCCCTCAAGACCCTCGGCGGCACGGCCGCGTTGCTCGGCCTCGGCCTGTTTTCCGGCCGCGCGCTTTCCGCCGATCCCGCTTCCGCCGGGGTGGCTCCGGCGGTCCCGCCTGCCGGGCCGTTTGCCCTGCCGAAACTGCCCTATGCGTTTGACGCGCTCGAGCCGCACATCGACGGACGCACGATGGAGATTCACTACACGAAGCATCATCAGGCCTACATCGCCAACGCCAACAAGGCGCTCGCGGACCAGCCCGCGCTGGCGAGCCTGGGCGCGGAGGAATTGCTCGCGCGGCTCGACGGCGCGCCGGAGGCGATCCGCGCCGCGCTGCGCAACAACGTCGGAGGCCACGCGAACCACACGTTTTTCTGGCAAAGCCTCGCGCCGCACGCGGGCGGCGCGCCGTCCGGCGCCTTGGGCGCCGCCATCGCCGGGGCGTTCGGGAGTTTCGAGGCGTTCAAGACGCAGTTTGCCGACACCGCCATGAAACGCTTCGGCAGCGGCTGGGCGTGGCTGGTCGCGAGCAAGGGAAAACTCGCGATCACGTCCACCGCGAACCAGGACTCGCCGTTCCTCACGGGCGACGTTCCCGTCGTCGGGCTGGATGTGTGGGAGCACGCATATTATCTCAAATACCAGAATCGGCGCGCCGACTACATCGCGGCTTGGTGGAACGTCGTCAACTGGCCCTTTGCCGAAAAATCATACGCCGCCGCGATGAAGGCATAATACCAATTTCCAATGAAAATCACCCTTTCGGTAGGGCGAGGCGTCCCCGCCGAGCCGGAGGCCAGCAACGGCTCGGCGGGGACGCCTCGCCCTACCGAAAGGGTGAAAAATGGTTCGGGATTGATATAAGGACGCGCGAAGGCGCGTCCGGCGGTGGTGCGCTCAACCGCCGGGCGGCGGCGCCGGGTCGTGGCGGTAACCGGTGCCGTGAAGGGTGGTGATGGCGGACGATTTCGCGCCGGGCGGGTCGATTTTCCTGCGGAGCTGCGCGATGTGCTGGTCGAGCGTGCGGGTGGTGCCGTAATAATCGACGCCCCAGACGGCGTTGAGCAGCGCGTCGCGGGTGAGGACTTCGCCGGGATGCGCGGCAAATTCCTCCGCGAGGCGCAGCTCGCGGGCGGTGAGCGTGACCGGCTCCGCACCGGGAAGCGCGGCGGTGAACCGCCTGCGGTCGATGGCCGCCGCGCCGAGGCGGAAGACCGGCGGGAGCGCGGCGGCGGCGGGGTTTGATCCCGGGGCGGCGGACGCGGCGCCGGAGCGCGCGCGGCGCAGCAGCGCCTCGACGCGGGCGAGAAGCTCGTGCACGCCGAAGGGCTTGGTCATGTAGTCGTCGGCGCCGAGCTTCAGGCCGACCACCTTGTCGATTTCCTCGCCCTTCGCGGAGAGGAAAAGCACGGGGACGCGCGGGTCGCGCGCGCGGATTTCGCGGCAGACGTCATAACCGCTCATCCCCGGCATCATGATGTCGAGGACGACGAGGTCGTATTTCATTTGTGGATACAGTTTGAGCGCCTGTGCGCCGTCGGAGGCGGCGGTGACGGCGTGGCCCTCGCTCTCGAGCACGGCCATGAGGCCGAGGCGGATGTTGGCGTCGTCTTCGGCGATGAGGATGCGGGCTTTCATGTTAACGCTTCGCTGATGGGCAAGGTGGAAAAGGCCTTTCGTTTTTTCATGCTTCATCGGCCCGCGCCGTCCGGCAGGGCAGCGTGAGCGTGAAGTGGCTGCCGCCGCCCTCGCGGGGCGAATAGGCCAGCTCGCCGCCGAGGGCGCGGGCAAGCTGGCGGGCGATGCTCAGGCCGAGCCCCGCGCCGCCTTGCGCGGCGGTCAGGGTGTCGTCCACGCGGTGGAATTTCTCGAAAATGAGCGCGTGGTGCGAGGGCGGGATGCCGGGGCCGCGGTCGGAGACGATGACGGACACGGCGGCGCGGGCTGCCTGTCCATGAACAGGAGCGCGGACATTCTTGTCCGCGATGTCGCGGGCAGGTTTCGAGGCCGAAGGCCGGCAGTCCGCCCTGCCCGCGCTCCTGAAAGGGGCACAGGCTGTCTGCTCGTGTGGATTACGCGGGGTTTGTGGCATGGGCGGGTCGCCCGCGTCACTGTCCATTAGCGCCACCGCGACTTCGCCGCCGGCGGCGGCGTATTTGCAGGCGTTGTCGAGGAGGTTGATGACGATTTGTTCAACCGCGTCGAGGTCGGTCGTGACGACACAGGGCGCGTCGGGGCGCATCAGGTCAAGGCGCAGCCCGGCCTCGGCGACGCGCGGCGCGTGGCGGTCGAGGATGCGGGCGATTTCCTCGCGGAGGTCGTGCGGCGCGAGGTCGAGTTTTTTGCGGCCCTGCTCAAGGCGCGAAAAATCGAGGACGTTGTTGACGAGGCGGGCGAGGCGTTGGGTTTCGCGGCTGATGGTCTGGAGGTAACCGGCGCGCCGTGCGTCGTCGCGCACGCGGCCCTGCTCGAGCAGCTCGGCGTAGAGGCGGATGGTGGTGAGCGGGGTTTTGAGTTCGTGGGAGACGTTGGCGACGAAGGAGGTTTTTTGCGCGGACTCGGCGGCACTGAGGCGGGCCTGGCGCACGAGGAGCGCGCCGCCGGCGAGGATGGCGATGACAAAGGTGGCGACGAGGAGCGTGCCGAGGAGGAAAAAGGCGCGCCCACCGTTGGACGCGGCAGCGGGCGCAGCGTAGCCGGCGACGGCCCAACCGGGAAGGAGGCTGGCGGAGATGGGCAGCGTGATGGCGGGCTTGCGCGCGGTTTTGGCGGACGAGGATTTAGCAGGCGCGTCCTCGATGCGCCCCACGGTGTGCGTGGGCGGGTGGCCGATTTCGCCGATGGCGTAGGCCTCGTCGGACTCGATGTTGACCGGGAGCACGTCGCGGAGGCGGGTGGCGATGGCGTCGAGGTCGATCTCCACGACGAGCACGGTGCCGTTGACGCAGAGCCTCCAGCCGTGAAGGTGCGGCGTGCCCGAGGCGTCGCGCCACGGAGTCCAGCCGGTGCGTTCGGGGGCGGGGCGGGTGATTTTCGATTTTGGATTTTCGATTTCGGATTGGGCACTGCCGCGCCGTTCGGCGATGGAAGAGGAAGCTTCATCAAGCGAAAGTTCGGCGGCGCGAGCCGGAATCCCGCCGGCGGCGGCGGCGATTTCGGCGTCGAGGGTGGCGGACGCAGGGACGCGGGCAGGAATGCCCGCGCTCCCGTGGCGGGCATCGGCGATTTTTGAGGAGGGAGGCGCGCCGGCGTTGGCAGAGAGCGGGTAGTCGGCGCGGTTTTGCACCTTGGCGACCTGCTGGAGTTCCTGCCGGGCGATGCTGAAATTGCCGACATTGGCGGCGGGCGCGCGCTGGTCGCGCTGGCGGGAGGCCGCGATGTCCGGCGGTGTGTCCAGGAGAAAGTCGTTGGCGCGCGCGAGTTCTTCGTCGGTGGAGGCGGCGGCGGGGTGGTGCGCGGGCTCGCGCCACGGGGAGGTGGCGAGCCAGGCGAGGGTGGCGTCGGAGGCGCGGCCCCAGAGGAGCCGCCCGGCGCCGCTGGCCTGGAAGGTGTCGTGCACGAGCGGATTGGCGCGGCGCCACTCGGAGAGGAACGCGGCGGGGCTGGTGTCGGGCGCGTCGTTGAGCGTGGCCATGAGGCCGGCCTGCACGTCGCTGACGATGACCTCGATGTTCTCGGCGATGAGGCGGGTGCGCGCCTCGATGGCGGCGCGGCGGGTGGTGTCGGCGGAGCGCTGGCGTTCGTTGATGCGGACTTCCTCGCGCTGCACGAGCCAGAACGCCCCCGCGCCCACGATGAGCGTGGGGACGAGCAGGAGGAGCCAGTAAAGCAGCACGCGTCGGGAAACGGAGATCATGAGGCCGGCGGAGGCGGGAAGTTGCCGCAAGTAACCGCGATGAACACGAAGGAGGCAAAGGAAGAATTTTGGGTCATGCTGGAAACATCGGCGGTGAAGGCACGGGCAGGGCGCGTGGGTGAAATTTATGCCGGATTACGGACACAATTGATGCATGCGCCCAACGATGTTTCTTCACGCGGTCCCGTAGGGCCCGACCTTGCGTCGGGCCGCGAAATGATGGGGAGCTGCGAATGGCGAAAACGCTCCATGCATCAAGCCATTCGCCGCCGGGCTTCACGCTCGCGGCCTGACACAAGGTCAGGCCCTACGAATTCGCGTTTTGCGCGGGGCGTCACTTCTTTTTCTTTGAAGGCGCGACGCTGGAGGAGGAGGTGTTTTGCTGGTTCACGGTGTTTGCGTTGTCGGTGCGGAATTGTTTGCGGGTTTCGACGGAGAACTGGCTTAACTCCACAATCTCGGCCTCGGCGTCGTTTTTGGCGGATAATTCGATGACGGCGCGATTGTCGTAATTTTTGCCATAGTTATCCATATATGTTGAGTTCGAGCGCAGGAGTTTCGCGGCTTCGAACTGCTTGCCGGCGTCGATGAGTTCGATGGCCTTGTCCTTGACCTCGGCGGTGCGGTTGGCGGCGAAGTCGGCCTGCACCTGGTGGTTGGCCGAGGCGATGACGGCGGACTGGTCGGCGGAAAAACGGGCTCGTCCGAGCGCGGTGAGCTCGACGGTGCGCTGGGCGGCGATGTCCTCGCAGGTGATGCGGGCGCGGGCGATTTCGCGCTCGGCGCCGGTGCGGGTCGGGCTGACCTCGACTTCGACGAGGGCGAATTTCTCCTGGCCGCCGTAGATCTGGCCGAGCGGGATTTCGGCGCGCGGGCCGTCGATGGTGCCCTGGCGCCCGACGAGGGCGAGCGGGCGGATGCCGTCGGGAAACTCGACGAGGATGACGGCGCGACGGGCGACGACGTTGAGCACGTCGCCGAGCTCCGCGGCGAAGATGCGCGGGAGCGCGGCGCCGGACTCGGCGAAATAGGTGTTGCCGTCGCTGCGGAGCGCGAGGCGGGTCATGAGGTCCTCGTTGTAGCCGAGGCCGACGCCGATGGTGGTTACGGAGATGCCTTCCTTGACGAGGGCGGCGCCGAGGCGTCCGAGTTCGTCGGGCGTGGAGGGGCCCTGGTTGGCCTGGCCGTCGGAAAGGAGGATGATGCGGTGCACGT
Source organism: Termitidicoccus mucosus (assembly GCF_038725785.1). Classification (GTDB taxonomy): domain Bacteria; phylum Verrucomicrobiota; class Verrucomicrobiia; order Opitutales; family Opitutaceae; genus Termitidicoccus; species Termitidicoccus mucosus. The sequence goes on along the minus strand of NZ_CP109796.1, from coordinate 3,960,905 downwards.
AGCGGCGATCCTCGATGTTTTTGCGGAGTTCGGAGGCGCCTTGGTTGACGCCGGCATAGAGCGCGGTGCTGCCGCCGGCGCGGATGGAGCGGATGACGGCTTCGATTTCGCGCCCGACGCCGACGCGCCGCGCGGGAATGAGCGTGTCGGCATTGTTGTCATAGACGACGAGCGAGAGGATGTCGTCGGGGCCGAGCCGGGAGACGGCCTCGACAGCGGCTTCCTTGGCGCGCTCGATGCGCTCGCCGCTCATCGAGCCGGAGCGGTCGAGGACGATGGAGAGGTTGACGGGCTGGCGCGCCTCGGGCCGCGGAAGGCGGACACCGTCGAGGCAGATTTTCACGATGGCTTTTTCCGTGGTGTCCGCGGCGAGGACGGAACGGTCGAGATCGACGCGCAGGCTGACGGCGGGCGGGCGGGCTGCGTCGGCAGCGGAAAAGGCCGGGGGCTGGAGGCTGAAGGCCAGGGCAAAAGCCGCGGCAAGGGCGGCGGGAAACGCGGTGACGCGCGGTATCTTGGGCGTGAGGATGTGTTTCATGGCGGGGCCATTGAAGCACAAACGCACGCGCGGGTTGTCAGCGCGGCGTCAGGGAATTGTCAGGGAATTGTCATGGGGCTTTCGGCCCCGGCCCAATCGTTCTCGTTCTCTTATTTTCTTTCCTCTTTATTCTTTCTCTTCTCCTCAGGCAGTGCCGCTGGCGGAATGAGGATAAAGAGAAAGATAAAGAGGAAAGAGGAAAGAAACAGAAAATGAGAGAACGAGAACGATTTTTTGGGCGTGTCACGCCGAGGGCTTGAAGGCGACGGCGAAATACACGGCGAGCAGGATGAAGGCGAAGCTCACCGCGTAGTTCCAGGCGAGGCGCTCGCCGAGCACGAGCCACGCGAACACCACGAAGACCGTGAGCGTGATGACTTCCTGGATGATTTTCAGCTGGTAGCCGCTGAACGCGCCCGTCAGGTAGCCGGCGCGGTTGGCGGGCACCATCAGGCAGTATTCGAAAAACGCGATGCCCCACGAGACGAGGATGACGAGGGCGACGTGCCGGCCTTCGAGGAATTTGAATTTCAGATGCCCATACCAGGCGAGCGTCATGAAGATGTTGGAACAGACGAGGAGGAGGATGGTTTTCACGATGAAACGCGAAAGCCCGATGATGGCGCGCCCGCGCCCGCGCGCAAGCGGGCAAAACATTCCCACCGCCTCCGTTTAGCAATGGGCGCCGGAAAGCGATGCCAGAAAAAGACGTGATATGCCGGGCGGCCATGCGTAGCGCAGCGACGGTGATTACCGTCGCTGCGCTACGCATGGCCGCTTCTCCCCGACTGTAACCTCCTTGGCGCTGGCATCACTTTGTCGTCCCTCCATCACGCCTTTCCGGGTGTGGATTGACATGATCAACCGGCGGCGGCGTTCCTGCGGGTTTCGAGTTCCTCCCAGCGGGCAAAGGCGGCGGCGAGTTCCTGCTCGATTTCGTCGAGGCGGGCATTCACGGCCCCGGACGCTCCGGGCTCGCGCTGGTAGAAATCGGGGCTGGCGAGCCTGGCCGTGAGCCCGCCCTGCTCGGTTTCGAGGGCTTCGATCCGCGCGGGAAGGTCCTCCAGCTCGCGCTGCTCCTTGTTGGTGAGCTTGCGCGGTTTCGCCGGGCGCGGCGCGGCGGGCGCGCCGTCCGCAGGCGAGTCGCCCGCGCCACTGTTGCCGGCGGCGGCCTGTTGCGCGGCGGTTTGTCTCGCCTTCGCGGCCTCGGCGCGGTCGTGCTGTTGTTTCCAGTCGGTGTAGCCGCCGATGTATTCGGCGACGCGGCCGTCGCCTTCGAAAACCATCGTGCCGGTGACGACGTTGTCGAGGAAGTCGCGGTCGTGGCTCACGAGGAGGAGCGTGCCGGCGTATTCGACGAGGAGGTTTTCCAGCAGGTCGAGCGTCTCGGCGTCGAGGTCGTTGGTCGGCTCGTCGAGCACGAGGACGTTGGCGGGCTTCGTGAAGAGGCGGGCGAGGAGGAGGCGGTTGCGTTCGCCGCCGGAGAGGACCCGCGCGGGCGTGCGGGCGCGCGCGGGTTCGAAAAGGAAGTCCTGCAGGTAGGTGATGACGTGGCGCTGGCGTCCGTCGATGGTAACGGTGGTGTTGCCGCCGGCGATGTTGTCGGCGACGGATTTGTCGTCGTCGATCTGGGCGCGGAGCTGGTCGTAGTAAACGATTTCGAGGTTGGTGCCGTGCTTGATGGCGCCGGCGGTCGGGGCGAGCTGGCCGAGGAGGAGGCGGATGAGGGTGGACTTGCCGGCGCCGTTGGGGCCGATGATGCCGATCTTGTCGCCTCGGGTGATGGTGGCGGTCAGGTCGCGGATGAGCGGGGCGGGGGCGCCGCCGGTGTCGTTGTTTCCTGGATACGAGAAGGAGACGGCGTCGGCCTCGATGACTTTCACGCCGGATTCGGCGGCGTCGGCGAGGCGCAGGTTGACCGAGCCCTGGCGCTCGCGCCGGGCACGGCGCTCGGCGCGGAGGGCGGCGAGCTGCTGGAGGCGAGCACCGGCGCGTTTGCGCTGGGCGCTGGGCTTGCGGCGCGACCATTCTTCCTCCTGCGCGAGTTTCTTGTCGGCGGCGGCCTGCTGGCGCTCCTCAGCCTCGAGGACGTCCTGCTTGCGGGCGAGGTAGGTGTCGTAGTCGCAGGCCCAGCTCGAAAGGCGGCCGCGGTCGAGTTCGACGATGCGGGTGGCGAGGCGACGGAGAAAGGCGCGGTCGTGCGTGACGAAGAAGAGGGGAATTTTTTCGGTGAGAAGAAATTCCTCGAGCCAGAGGATGGAGGCGAGGTCGAGGTGGTTGGTCGGCTCGTCGAGGAGCAGCAGGTCGGGGCGCCCGGCGAGGGCGCGTGCGAGGAGCGCGCGGCGTTTGAGGCCGCCGGAGAGCGAGGCGAACGGCGCGGCGGGCGCGAGGCCGAGCCGTTCGAGGAGGTTTTCGAGGCGGAGCTCGCGCTGCCAATCCTCCTCGTGGTCGTGCTCGTCGCGCGGGGCGAGGGCCGCGGCGGCGACGAGGTCGTGCACCGTGCCGTCGAGGCCGGCGGGAATTTCCTGGGCGAGGCGGGTGAAGCGCGCGCCGGGCTGGCGCGAAACGACGCCGGTGTCGGGCGCGAGTTCGCCGGCGATGACGCGCATGAGCGTGGTCTTGCCGGCGCCGTTGCGCCCGACCAGGCAGACGCGCTCGCCGGGGTCGACCTGGAAGTTCACGTTTTCCAGGACCGCCGGGCCGCCGAAGCTGAGGTTCACGTCGAGCAGATTGACTAGCGCCATAAGGAACAGGGCAACGTGAGGCGCGCGGGCGGACGGGGCAAATGTTTTGGGAGAGGGCGGGGAAATGGCGGGGGATGCCGGTCGGACGAACCAGGGTCACGACAGGCCGTCTTTCCTCTTTATTCTTCTCTTGGCAGACTGTCGCTTCGCTCGAAACCTCTTTCTCCCTTTCGTTCATCCCGAAAAACCAAACGCTTGAGGAGAAAGACAAAGAGAAAGAATAAAGAGGAAAGATACCGGCAGGCGTATTCCATGACTGTCCGATTTTCCCGCCCGTTTCTTTTTCCCCGTTTGCCGCCATCTTTTTTTCTCCCAATGAAACTTCCCCTCCGCCTCCTCCCCCTCCTGGCCTTTGGCCTTTCGGCCCTTCCGTCTCTCAACCTTTCCGCCGCGCCCATCGATCGCGAGGCGCTCGTACGCCGGCACGAGGTGCGCGTCACCGCGCTCGATCCCGAGGCCGCACTCAGCGTCGGCAACGGCGATTTCGCGTTCACGATGGACGCCACCGGCCTCCAGAGCTTCGAGACGCTTTATCGCGACAAGGGCGTCCCCACCGAGACGCTTTCGACCTGGGGCTGGCATTCGTTTCCAAATCCCGACGGCTTCACGCTCGCCGACACGATGAAGCTTTACGATTTTCACGGGCGGCAGGTGCCTTACGCGGCGCTCGAAAAAAGTCCCGCCGGAAAATATTTTCGCGAAAATCCGCATCCCGCCGCCCTCGGCCAGCTTTCGTTCATCTACGACGGTCGCGAACTCGCCCCCGCCGACATCACGGGCGTGAACCAGCGCCTCGACCTCTGGACCGGCATCGTGACCAGCCGCTACCTGCTTGGCGGCGAGCCGGTGGAGGTCGTCACCATCGCGCATCCGGAGCGCAGCCTCGTGTCGGTGCGCGTGCGCTCGCTGTTGCTCCAGACCGGACGGCTGGAGGTGCGTTTTCATTTTCCCTACGCCTATCGCGCCAGTGTGAAAAACAAGCCCCCGCTCATCTGGGACCAGCCCGGCGCGCACCGCACCACCATCGCGGACAAGGGCAAAAATCACGCGAGCCTCGAACGCGTCGCCGACACGACCAGCTACCGCGTGCGCCTCGCTTGGGACGGCGTGGCCGGCCTCGCCGAAGTCGCGCCGCATGACTTTCGCCTGCGCACCGAGGCCGTCCAGGGCGGCCAGCTCGATTTCACGTGCGAATTCGCCCCTGCGGACCCCCTCGCCAACGTGATCACCGGCGATGTCCTCTCTCTCGCGGCGCGCGCGCTGCCGACCTTCGACGAAACCCGCGCGGCGAGCACGCAAGGCTGGCGCGACTTCTGGACGCGCGGCGGCGCCGTGGACCTTTCGCTCAGCACCGACCCGCGCGCGCACGAACTCGAGCGCCGCATCGTCCTCTCGCAATACATCACCAAGGTGCACTACTCCGGCCACTTCCCGCCTTCCGAATGCGGTCTGGTCACGCCCACTTGGTTCGGCAAGCACAACTCCGAGGTCTATCTCATCCACTCCGCGCATTTCGCCCAATGGGGCCGTCCCGAGTTGCTCGAAAACGGGCTCTCGTGGTATCGAAAAATCCTCCCGCTCGCGCAGGCCGACGCCGCCAGCAAAGGTTTCGACGGCGCGCGCTGGCCCAAGATGACCGCGGTCGACGGACATCCCACGCCCGGGGGCATCAATCCCTTCATCATCTGGAACTTTCCCAACCCCATCTACCTCTGCGAACTCGTTTACCGCGCCAAGCCCTCGCCCGCCACCCTCGCCCAATACAAGGACATCGTTTTCGAGTCGGCGAAGTTTCTCGCCTCCTACGCGTTCTTCGACAAAGCCACCGGCCGCTACGTGCTCGGCCCGCCGCTCAAGGCCTCGACCGAGTCCTCCCACGAAAACGAAACCCAAAATCCGACCTTCGAGCTCGCCCTCTGGTATTACGGCCTGAAAGTCGCGCAGGACTGGCGCGCCCGACTCGGTCTCGCGCCCGAGCCGCGCTGGGCCGACATTTTGGAAAAACTCGCCCGCCCCGCCGTGGTTGACGGCAAATACATCGAAATCGAAACCGAGCCGCACATTTACGACAAACCCACCGGCGGCGTGCCCTCCTCCATGCTCTACGCGCTCGGCTACGTGCCGCAGACCCCGATGATCGATCCCAAAATCATGCGCGCCACCCTCGACGAGGTGCACCGCCGCAGCGGCGGCGGGGTCAAACGCTGGAACAGCTGGGCCATGGGCCAGGGCGCCAACACCGCCGCGCGCCTGAACGAGCCCGAGCTTGCCGTGGACATCGTCACCAACGACGACCCAAGGGCGCGCTTCAAGGTGCAAGGCTTCGTGCCCCGCCCGAAGGAGCCCGATGGCTGCCCGGCCTACATGCCGGTGAACGGCTCCTTCCTGAGCGCCGTCGCGCTCATGGCCGGCGGCTGGGACGGCGCGCCCGAAGGCCCCGCGCCCGGCTTCCCGAAAAACGGCAAGTGGGTCGTCCGCGCGGAGGGAATCAACCCGATGCCGTGAAGCGCCGGCCCGCGGCAGCGCGCCGTGGCGTCGGCATCCCTGTCTGCCGTCGAAAAAGAAGGCGCGAAGCGTCGCTGGCTTTTTTTCTTTTCAAAAAAATGCCGCGCTTCGCGCGATCACCCGGCACCCGACGGCGGCAGGCAGGGATGCCTGTGCCACGGATGCCGCCGCGCCTAGCAAGGGCGCTCAGCCGCCGATGCGCGGGCCGCCCTGGGCAATGTTGCGGGCGCGGAGGCGCAGGCCGTTCAGGCGGATGAAGCCGGTCGCGTCGTTCTGGTTATACCAGCTCCGCACGCCTTCCATCGACGCGATGTTCTCGTCGTAGAGCGAATACTTCGACTTGCGGCCGCAGGTGACGACGTTGCCCTTGTAGAGCTTCAGGCGCACGGTGCCGGTGACATATTTCTGGCTCTCGTCCACCAGCGCCTGCAACGCCTCGCGCTCGGGCGCGAACCAGAAGCCGTTGTAAACGAGTTCGGCGTATTTCGGGATGAGCGAGTCGCGCAGGTGCTGCACCTCGCGGTCGAGCGTGAGGCTTTCGACCTGCTTGTGCGCGTGCATCAGGATGGTGCCGCCGGGGGTCTCATAGACGCCGCGGCTCTTCATGCCGACGAAGCGGTTTTCGACCAAGTCCACGCGGCCGATGCCGTGTTTGCCGGCGAGTTTGTTGAGGGTCTTCATGACCTTGCCGGGCGTGAGCTTCTTGCCGTTCACGGCCACGCAGTCGCCTTTTTCGAAGTCGAGCTCGATGTATTCGGCCTGGTCGGGCGCGTCCTCGGGCGAGACGGTGAGCTTGAACATGGCCTTGTTTTCCGGCGTGGTCGGGTCGAACCACGGGTCCTCGAGGATGCCGGCCTCGTAGGAGATGTGGAGGAGGTTGCGGTCCATCGAGTAGGGCTTTTTCAGCGATGCCTCGACGGGGATCTTGTGCTTTTCGCAATAGGCGATCATCTCGGCGCGGCCGGGGAAGGCGTCGCGGAAGGCGTCGAGCTTCCACGGCGAGATGATGGCGAGGCCGGGGGCGAGCGCCATGTAGGTCATCTCGAAACGGCACTGGTCGTTGCCCTTGCCGGTGGCGCCGTGCGCCACGGTGTCCGCTTTTTCCTTGCGCGCGATGTCCACCTGCGCCTTGGCGATGAGCGGGCGAGCGATGGAGGTGCCGAGGTAATACTGCCCCTCGTAAACGGCATTGGCGCGGATCATCGGGTAGATGAAGTCGCGGGCGAATTCCTCGACGAGGTCGAGCGTGTAATGCTTCGCCGCGCCGGTCTTGCGCGCCTTTTGCGAGAGGCCCTTGAGTTCCTCCTCCTGGCCGACATCGGCCGCGAAGGTGACGATTTCGGCGTCGTAGGTTTCGCGAAGCCACTTGACGATGACCGACGTGTCGAGGCCGCCGGAGTATGCGAGGACGATTTTCATGGATGAAAAGAAAGGGACCAGCATGCGGCGGCGCGCCGGGCGCTGCAAACCCAAAGAAAAGGGCGCCAAGATTCGGGTGTGACTCAAAGTCGCGCCACCCCCTCTTTCTTCTTTCCTCTTTATCTTTCTCTTTCGTCAGGAACGGGCAGGGAGTTCCGGGCGAAGCGAGAAGCCTGACGAAAGAGGAAAGATAAAGAATAAAGAGGAAAGATTCCGGCGGTGACTTCACTTTGGGTTGCACCCAGCATTCCCCGCCCCTCCTTTCGTCTTGGCAGCGGAGGGCGGAGGGTTTTGTCTTCCGTTTTGATGTCCACCTACAAGCCCGGGGTTCTCGCACTCGAAGACGGTTCCGTGTTCCACGGACGCGCGTTCGGCGCCGACACCGCCGTCGCCGGCGAGTGCGTTTTCAACACGTCGATGACTGGCTATCAGGAAATCCTCACCGATCCCTCCTACTTCGGCCAGATCGTCACCATGACCGCCGTCCACATCGGCAACTACGGCGTCAACGCCGAGGACGCCGAGGACGACGCGCTGCGCGTGTCGGGCTTCATCGTGCGCGAGGCCTCGCCCATCGTCAGCAACTGGCGCAGCGAGCTCTCGCTCGAGGCCTATCTCAAGAAATACAACATCCCCGGCCTCGCCGAGGTGGACACGCGCGCCATCACGAAGAAGCTCCGCGTCACCGGCAGCATGAAATGCTGCCTGAGCACGCTGCCGCTTTCCGACGAGGAAGCCGTCGCCCGCGCCCGCGCGTGGCAGGACATGGAGGGCTCCGACTACGTGAAATTTGTCTCGTGCAAGGCGCCCTACATCTGGAGCGGTTCCGATCCCGCCAACTACAACACGGCCTTTCTGCCCGTCGGCACGACGCTCAACGCGCGCACGCCGCCCGCGCAGCGCCACCGCGTCGCCGCCTTCGATTTCGGCGCGAAGCACACCATCTTCCGCAAGCTCATCCGCCACGGCTTCGACGTGGAGGTTTTTCCCGCCACCGCTACCGCCGGGGAAGTCCGCGAGCACAAGCCCGACGCCGTGTTTCTTTCCAACGGCCCCGGCGATCCCGCCGCGCTGCCCTACATCCACAAGATGGTGACGGACCTGCTGCCCGACTTTCCGATTTTCGGCATCTGCCTCGGCCACCAGCTCATCACGCACGCGCTCGGCGGCACCACCTTCAAGCTCAAGTTCGGCCATCGCGGCGGCAACCAGCCGGTGAAGAATCTCGAAACGGGAAAAGTCTCCATCACCGCGCAAAACCACGGCTTCGCGACCGACCCGAAATCCATCGAGCAGCGCGGCGCGAAAGTCACCGAGGTCAACCTCAACGACGGCACGGTCGAGGGCCTGCGCCACACCGAGCTGCCGGTGTTTTCGGTCCAATACCATCCCGAAGCCGCGCCCGGCCCGAACGACGCCGACCCGCTCTTCGTCGATTTCCACAATCTCACGACCGCGCGCAAGGCCGGGAAGATCTGACCCTGGCGGCCGGGCCTTGCGATGGCGCCTCGCGTGAACATCCATCGCCCGTCAGGACCGGCCGGCGGCCGCGCCGCCGCGCTGCTGTTGTATGACGACGAATGCGGTCTGTGCCGCTGGTGCGTGCGGCGGCTGGCGCGGGCTGACCGGCGCGGCGCGCTGCGTTTCGCGCGGCTGTCGGGCGCGACCGCGGCGGCATTCTGGCGCGAGGCGGGGTTCGGTCCGGATGACCCGAAGCCGGACAGCATGGTGCTGGTCCTGTGCGGTGAACGAGACGGGACGCGGTCGGGCTATTTTCTGCGGACCGGGGCGATTTGGCGCGCGCTCTCGCTGGCCGGCGGAGTCTGGCACGCCGCCGCATGGTGTGTGCGCATCTGGCCGCCGTCATGGCGGGACGCGGTTTATCGATTGGTGGCGCGAATGCGCCGGCGGCTGGTGCGCGGGCCCGGCCCCGACCCGGCGGCGGATGCGAACCTCAGCGAAAGATTCCTGCCGTGAGCGGGATCGCTTGCAGGGCAAGAGAGCGCCCGCCTCTCCTTTTTGTGCGGCAGCGCGCCGTAGCGCATCCCTGCCTGCCATCGAAAACGAAAGGCGCGAAGCGCCGCTGATTTTTCTTTTTTTCAGAAAAAATGCCGCGCTTCGCGCGACCTTTTGAGGACGGCGCAAGGATGCTGCGCCACACGCGCTGACGCGCGGATCTGTCGATCACGCCAAACGCAGGGAGCCCGTCTGTGTTTAACCTGCCGCCTTACGGATGGGGTTGCGATTCGGCGGCGGGCGCGGCGACTTCGACGGGGGCGGCGGGTTTTTGCCAAAAGTAGTGGCCGCGGCGGTTGTGATCCCAGCGGATGGCAAGCGCGGCGAGGACGAGCAGCAGGATGAAGATGAACCAGCGGCGGCGGCGCGCAGGCGCCTTGTCCTCGAAGGGATCGTCGAGGCTGCGTTTTGCGCCGGGTGGAAGCTGGGCGCGGTCGGTGAGCGCGGTGCCGAGCGGGAAGTTGATCTTCACGCGGCCGTTGATGGCCCAGCCGGTCGCGTCGAGGATCGGCCCGAGCGTGCGCTGGCGGAGCTTCAGCCACGCGATGAGCATCGAGGGCAGGGAAATGACGAGGATGACCCCGAGCAGCACGAGCGGAATCTGCCAGACTGACAGGCGCGCGAGGCCGGTGGCGATGGCACCGAGCGCGCCGCCGATGGCGCCGACGGCCACGCCGAGCGCGGCGACGGTGCCGATGTCGATTTTCTTCGGGGCCGGGGGCGGCGCGGCGGGGGCGGCCTGGTCGGCGTGGGCCACGGCGGTGGCGGTGGTGTTGAGTTTCTCGGTCGAGGCGGCATCGGCGGCGGCGGCGCGTTTCGCGACCTGTTCCTCGATGAAGCGGACGAGTTTCTTGTAGGGCGACCAGAAGGCCTGCCGGATGCTGATCGGGGTTTCCACGATCTTGGTGATGGTGGCGTCCCAGTCGCGTCCCTTCGTGTCGTAGAAAAGGCCGTTGCGGCCGACGATGAGATAATCGGAATCGCCTTGGGTGAAGCAGGCCGCGATTTTCATGGTCGCGCCGTCGGGGCGCTTGAGATCGCAATAGGCGATGTAAACGCGGCTGAGCGCGGCGAGCACGGAGTGGGCCGCGGGATCGTTCACGCGCACGCACAGCTCGCAGCTGCGGGCGTCGAGGTAGAGCGTGCCGGCCTGGAAAATGCCGTGCGTGGAGGGGTCGTAGAAATCGTGGAAGTTGACAAAGTTCCGGAGCAGCGTGCCGATGTCGCGATAATAGCGGGCGAGGCGGTCGACGCTGGCGATGGCGAGCGCCTGGGGCTCGAGCTCGCGGTCCCGGGCGATGAGGGCGGCGAGTTCATCGCGGCGGTTGTAGGTATTTATTTTACGGATACGGTCGAGCCCGAGTTTGGCGATGGAGTCGCCGGCGCGGGCGGCGAGCCAGGCCTCGTGGGCGGAAAACCTGGCGGCGAGCGCGGTCCATTCGTCGGCGGTGAGCGCGGTCTTGTCCGCGCCGAGGAGCGGCGTGACGACGCGGGCGTGGAGTTCGCGGATGGCGGCGGCCCAGGCGGGATTCACGCCCTCGGCGAGCGGAAGCGGGCGGCCGGGCCCGACGTGAGCGAGAGGAAACGCGCCGATGCCGCCGTCGGCGCCGGCGTGCAGGTCCTGCGCGGCGATGGCGGCGTAGTCGGCCTCGGCGCGGTTGAGCGCGGTGATGGCGCGGGCGTCGAAGGCGGCGAGGCGGCAGCGCGTGAAGTAGTCGTCGATCTTGGCGCGGACGGTCTTGAGCGCGGTATGCGCGGCGGCGGTGTCGGCGCCGAGGACGTGGACGGCGGGATCGGTGTTGCCGGCCCAGGCGGCGTGCGCGGCGATGTCGGCGTGGAACTGGTCGAGCTTGGCGAGGTTGATGCCGGGCTCGCCGCTGAGGTCGGTCTCGGCGCCTTGCGTGTCGATGATGTCGGCGACGAGCTGCTTGAGTTCGTCGGTGTCGGCGGCGGCGGCGGGGATGACGCCGTCGCCGTTGAAGCGGGTCCCGGCGAAGATTTTTTTCGAGTCGGAGGTGTTTTCGACGGAGATGGCGTCCGCGCCGGGTTTGCCGAGATAGGCGAGGACTTGTTTCGCAGAGGCCAGCACGGCGGCGCCCTCGGGTGTCTCCGCATTGATGGCGGAGAGGGGCAGGGCGGGGGCGGGCTTGAGGACGGATGCGAGGTCGGCGAGGTGAGGGCGGAGCCAGTCGATCGCGGCGAGCAGTTCGGGCACGCGGATGCGGCCGTCGCCGTCGGTGTCGATGAGGGCGAGGGTTTTTTCGTCGAGCTCAAGGCCTTGCACCGGGCAACTGAGCGCGACCCAGAGTTTCTGGTCGAGATGCTTGAGGTTGAGAAGATCGTCCGTGGTCTCGAGGGAGACTTGGTCGAGGCCGCCGATGCGGGTAAATTTCCAGCGGTGCGTGATCAAGGTTTCGTCCGGCATGGTTTTTAAGTGATGAGGATGGGTAAGTTTCTAATGCTTGCCAGAAAACGTGAAAGAGCAAGCCGCGCAAAAAAGGGTAAAAGGCGGGGCGCGCAGCGGGCGAGAAATTTTAGGGCAAAAGCCGTGCGGGCATGGCCGACAGCCGGCCATGTGTGTGCTATTTTGCCCGTCGAACTTAGATTTGCGCCTGTGAGGAAAATCCATTGAACTAACCGGAATGCTTTCGCGCCGATTACTCTGCCCATTCGCGCCACCTCAGGCCCCGTGCCCTGCCGCAGGTCACGCTGGCCCGTGTTGACGCTTTCCCTAACTCTTTCGCATCACATGGAACATATTCCTTGGTTGACCGTATTGTTCGCCTACCTGCTCGGCAGTATTTCGCCGGGCTGGTTTCTGGTCCGGTTGAAGACCGGCGGCGACGTGCGCGGCCAGGGGAGCGGGGCGACCGGGGCGACCAATGTCGGCCGCATGCTTGGGGGCAGGGGTTTCGCCATCGTGCTCGTGCTCGACATGGCCAAGGGCGCGCTCGCCGCCGCGCTGCCGTGGCTGCTTGGCCAGGGCGGCGTCATTTCGGGCGACCTCGCGCCGGGGACGGCTTGCGTGCTTGCCGTCGTCACGGGGCATGTGTGGCCGGTTTTCCTGAAATTCCACGGAGGCAAGGGCATCGGGTGCTTTCTCGGCGCATGGCTCGTGCTCGCGCCGCTGTCGCTGGCGGCGCCGTTCGCCGCCGGGCTCATCTTTTGGAAGTTGTTGCACAAGGGGCTTATGATGGGGGCATTATGCGGGATGGTCGCGCAACTGCCGCTGCTTTGGCTGCTCACCCGCGATGTAAATGCATTATTATTTGCCTCGCTTACCATCGCGCTGGTGCTTTTTGCTCACCGTGCCAATTTTCAAAAAGCGTTCGGCCAGCAAGTCGTTCAAAAAAACCCATAGCGTGAACACCACCGACGAGTTAATTGCCACCAAGGATGCCGCGTCTTCTGCCCCGCCGACAGACGCGCGCAACAGCGCGGATGCGGACGGCTCCGGCGAGCTCATTTGCAAGCTCGCCGACACCCCCGACGAAATCGAGCAGGTGCACCGCCTGAACTACCGCACCTTCGTCGAGGAAATCCCGCAGCATCCGCCGAACCCGGAGCGTCGGCTCGTGGACAAGTTTCACCACGAAAACCTCTACCTCGTCGTCAAGCAGCGCGAGCGCGTGGTCGGCATGATGGCGTTGCGCGACAAGCGTCCGTTTTCGATGGACGCGAAGATCCCCGATCTCGACCGGCACATGCCGCCGCACAATGGCGTGCTCGAAATCCGCCTGCTCGCGGTCGAGCGCGATTTCCGCGGACGCGCCACTTTTCGCATGATGATGGAGCAGGTCTTCGTGCTGGCCAAGCCGCGCGGCTGGGACCTCGCCATCATCTCGGCGACCGTGCGCCAGCTCAAACTTTACAAGCACCTCGGTTTCGAGCCGTTCGGCCCGCTCGTCGGCACGGGTGATGCGCAATTCCAGCCGATGTTTCTGCGCGGATCAAAGGCCGAGACCGTGCGCTTCAACCTCGCGAAACTCCCGAGCGCGGCGCCCGACCTCGTGCCGCTCATCCCCGGCCCCGTGCCGGTGTCGCCGCGCGTGCGCGCCGCGATGGGCAATTTCCCGCTCTGGCACCGCTCGGAGGAGTTTTACAAGCTGCTCTTCAGCGTGCGCACCGAGCTTTGCCGTATCGCCAGCGCCCGCCACTGCCAAGTCGTTCCCGGCTCCGGCACGCTCGTCAACGACATGGTCTCGTGGCAGCTCCGCCAGCTCCGCCGCCCCGGCGTGGTGTTTGTCAACGGCGAGTTCGGCTCCCGCATCGCCGGGCAGGCCCGCCGCGCCGAGCTCGATCACCAAGTCGTTTCCGCCGGCTGGGGCAGGCCCTTCGACCGCGATGAAATGCTCCGCGCCTTCGACTCGCTGCCCTCGGGCGGCTGGGTGTGGGGCGTGCATCATGAAACCTCGACCAGCATCCTCAACCCGCTCGACGAATGGAAGGAGCTCGCGCGTGACCGCGGCCTGCGGCTCTGCGTGGACACGATCAGCTCGATGGGCAACGTGCCGCTCTCGCTCGACGGCGTGCACCTCGCCACGGCGGTGAGCAGCAAGGGCCTGTGCAGCTATCCGGGGCTCGGCGTGGTGTTTCACCACGAGCCCATCGCCGCCACGCCCAGGGGGATGCCCTCGTATCTGGATGTTGGATACTGGCAGGCGAGCGAGGGCGTGGCCTTCACGCACTCGTCGAACCTCGTGGCCGCGCTGGCCGCCTCGCTCGGCGAGCAGGACTTTGCCGAGCGCCACGCCAGGATCGCCGCGCTTTCCGAATGGCTTTGCGGCGAACTGAAAAGCACGCCCTACGACCTGCTCGCGCCGAAGGAGCACGCCTGCCCGGCGGTCATCACGCTCGTCCCGCACGCGGGCGGCAATGCCTGGGCGACCGGGGAGGCGCTGGAGAAGGCGGGCTTTTTGCTCAGCTACCGCAGCGCCTACCTGCGCGACCGCAACTGGATCCAGATCAGCCTCATGGGCCTGCCGGACAGGGAAACGCTGGCCAAGCTCGTCACCCTGCTGCGCGAGGGGGTGTGAGGAAAGGCGGTTGGAAAAACATGGCGGCGCCAGGAGCAAGCGGCTTCGCTTTGGTCTTTTTGCATCCGTGGAGGCGACGAAATCGCGAAGCAAAGTCATAACCATTTTCAGTCAAAGATATAACAACTATGGGGAATGGTTCCAAGGAAAGCGGGTGATTCGCATGGGCCTAGCGGCATCCAGCAAGAGCGCATCGAGTCTGTTTTTATACGCGTGCGTTCGTCCGGTTTGCGAACGGTCTTGCGCAAGTGCTCCAGGCGTCTGGCTGTTCCTTCGGGAAACACTTTTGGCGGTCTCATGTTTTTACATGCACCCTCCGCCGCGTTTTATCGAATTATTATGTCTTTGACTGAGAAATGGTATGAGTGGCGGCGCGACCGGACTATTTCAAAGCCAGTAGGATGCCACCGCACACGATCAGTCCGACACCGCACATGCTTTTCCACGTGATCGGCTCGTGTAAAAACAGTCCGGCGAAAAGGAGCACAAAGACGATGCTCAACTTATCAATCGGCGCGACGCGGGAAGCCTCGCCCAGTTGCAGTGCCCGAAAATAGCACAGCCAAGAGAGTCCGGTCGCCAAGCCAGAGAGGATGAGGAAGAGCCAATGGCGCTTGGTGAGGGTCGCAATCGCGGAGGATTCCTTGGTGGCGATGGCAATGACCCATACTAGCACGAGGATGACACAGGTGCGAATCGCTGTCGCCAGATTGGAACCGATGTTTGCGACACCGATCTTGGCGAAAATCGCCGTTAAGCCGGCAAAGAGCGCAGACAACAGTGACCAGATGATCCAGTTCATATGCTATTGCGAGAGGAGGCTTGAGGCAGGGTGAAGATGAACCCTGTCCAGCCCGGCGCGGTGGAATCTGCAACAGTCAAATCTCCGCCGTGAGCGCGAGCGATCTCTCGACTGAGGCTAAGCCCTAAGCCGTGACCACGCTGTGTGTCGTTTCGGCTTGGATCCGCTCGGAAGAAGCGCTGAAATAAGCGCGCTTTCGACTCGTCGCCGATTCCTGGGCCGGTATTTTCAATCCGCAGAATGATGGCTTGGCCGGTTCCAGTTAGCGTGCAGCGCACAAGTCCGTCAGGCACATTGAACTTCACGGCGTTATCCAAAAGATTCAAGACAACGCGACGGATATGTCCCGCATCGCCTCGTACGAACAGGTCTCTGGAAAGTTTCTGTTCGATGTGGATATTTGCTGTCTCTCCCAGGAGTTCAGCGTCTTCGCAGGCATCCCGCACCAATGCAGAAAAGTCCAAAAGTTGAGCTTCGAACTGAACGTGGCCTCGATCAAACAAGGTGAGTAGCAGAAGATTATCCGTAATGTGTTGAAGGCGTTCAATCTCCTCTTGGACGCTTACCAGCTTCTCCTGATGGTCAGGCATGATGCCCGGTGCGCGCATCAACCGCTCGATCTCTCCACGGATGATGGTTAGCGGTGTTCTAAGTTCGTGTGAAGCATCAGCAGCAAAGCGCTGTGTCTGCTCGAAGCCCGCCTCCAGACGCTCCAGCATGTCGTTGAAAGCTGCACTCAGTCGTTGGATTTCATCTGATGCCACCGGAACCGGAACACGATGATCGAGGCTCTCTGCCTGAACCTGTTCAACCGACGTCGCAAGGTCGCGAACGGGTTGGAGTGCGCGGCCGGATACCCACCATCCACCGGCCGCTGCGATAAACACGACCACCGGCAGAGAGAGCGCGTAAGCGATGACAAGATCGACCATGATGTCGCGGACCTCATCCAAGTCGTAGGCTACTACAAGCACGATTCCAGATCCGGGGAATCTTCCCATCCGCCACCGGCTGGCTCCCTCCCGGACGGTATGATGTTTGTCTTGTGTGAGTGCTTCGCTCGCGACTGATTCAGGGAGTTGTTTGCTCCGGTATTGCAGGCTGCCTGATTTGTCGAAGACGGCGTAGCTCAGCCAAGGTGTATAACGCTCGTCCTCGACAATCGCTGCCTGAATCTGAGCCACGTCCGGAAGTCCGCCTAAGCGTCGGCCGTCGGCGGTAAGCTCAAGATCGACCGCCTCAATTTGCTCGTGGTAAAGGTTTGCCAGCGTGAAGCCCGAATAGACGAACAACGCGAATCCGACCAGGCCGGCAGTCCAGCAGGCAAACCTTAAGCGAACGGGCCACGCTTTCATGAGTCGGTTTGCAGGGCATATCCGATGCCCCGATAGGTCTGAATCAGTTGTCGTGGGAACGGATCGTCCACCTTTCGGCGAAGGCGCTGAATGGCAACGTCGACGAAATTGGTGCCGGCATCGAACTGGTGCCCCCAAACAATTTGGCTGAGTTCGACTCGACTAACTACCTTGCCCGGGGTGCGCAGGAGGCACTCCAGCACCGCGAATTCGCGAGTTGTGAGTTCGATGTGTCGTTCGCCGCGGTGGACTTCACGGCTGGAAAAATTGAGCGTGAGATCGGCGTAAGATTGGATGTTCAGACCCACGCCGGAACGGCGGCGCAAAATGGCATTGAGGCGAGCCACGAGCTCCGTGATCGCAAACGGCTTGGGCAGATAGTCGTCAGCACCGAGATTCAGGCCCTCGACTCGCTCGTTGAGATCGCCGCGAGCCGTCAGGAGAAGCACCGGGACAGCGTTGTGGGCCTCACGCAGCTTGCGCAGGATGCTGAGACCGTCGCGCCCAGGCAACATGACATCCATGACCAATGCGTCGAAAGTCTCACTCGTGGCTCTGGTTGTAGCCGAGTCACCATCATGGCATACTTCGACTTGGAAACCCCGTTCCTCAAGGCCGGCTCGCACCAGCGCTGCGACCTTCTTATCATCTTCTATTACGAGGACACGCATAGCTTAGTCACGGCTTGCCTGCTACTTTGAAGTTTATGAACAAGTTCATCAGGTAAGTCCAGATACCAACCAAACAGGCGATGGTGATCCTCGCGAGCAGATAGTTCATTCCAAGCATGTCCACGCACAGGAGCATGAGCAAGGCGACCGCCACGAGGCCGCCACCTGCGATGAACACGAAGATCAGATAGCCGGAGTTGAAGGAGCGAACTGTGCCTTTGAACACAACGGATCGACTGACTGCATAGTTGATCGAGACAGCAACGAAGAAGGCGATGCTCGCTGCGAATGCGTAGTGTAAATTAATCAGCTCCTTGAGCAGGAATAAAAGGAGTAGATCGAGGGCGAATGTAGAGCCGCCAATCATCGCATATTTCAAGAATCGCCATAGCTCTACAGTCCTAGGACAAGACACGGCTTCTCGAAGTATTTTACGCCGTTGAGGCGCGGGGTCAGATAGTCGCCGGTCGCTGCTATCTCGCGAGGAATCTCTGTGTAACGGCATTCGTCTGGATTGCCCAACGGTCGGACGCCCAAAAACAGACCGAACCACAGTGTTAACGCCAAGGCTGACAACATAAGATCTTGTGTCCATTTGGGACGGAAACATTGGGTCGAGAAGGAGGAGGATGGTGCTAGAGAAAAGCTCAAGGCCAAAGCTGAAGAGAGGTGCGGAAATGAGCCCGTTGGCAGATTTACGCAGCGTATGACCCTAGGAGCCCTGCCTCGTTAGGAAGATGTCAGTTCTGTCATCATCAAGTAACTGGCTGGTAATTTTGTTCGCTCGGTCTGTATGCGAGGCAACTCTCTCGCGCTGCATGAAGCGGAACAGAGCTGCCGACAGATGAGCCCCAAAGCGGCGTGAGCGTAAAGCGTCGAATGACGAGTGTATTACCGCATTGTCATGATTCTAATGATTGGATGGAGCAGCAGTCAGACAGCGCGTGTTCAATTCATCCATTTGCTCACTACGCGCGGCGAAATACGCGTTGGTTATCTTCATAGCTGGTTCATTTAGGGCTCGTGCCGCGGAATCGCATTTTTGGATGGTCAGCGATTTGACGCATACCTCGTCCGGGCGCGCGTTCACTGAGGATTTGGGGCGGCGCCCCGAAAGCCTTTTTTCACGCGAATACGTTGATCTGCTCGTTGGCGATACGGGCGTCCTTCTCACGTCACCACTGCATTGGGACAGGCAAGAATGGATGATCGCCGGGGGACTGACCTCACTGGTCCTGGCTTCCAGTGCCTTGGATAGGCAGATTCGCGAGGAGTCTCAGGAGCACCGCACAAAAAGTCTCAACACCTTCACCCAAAATGCTCAGAGGTTCGGAGCGGAGGGAGCGTGGCTGGTGCTCGGTGCTTTCGAGACTTACGGGCAACTAGCCCGAGACCAGAAATCGAAGTCGGTCGCACTGGATGGTGTTACCGCCAGCATCATTGCCGCGGGCATTGTGACTCCGACGCTCAAGTGGGCGGTCGGCCGAGTGAGGCCGAACGCATCGAGCGGAGTCTTCGATTTCCAACCGTTCAGCGGCAATCATTCGTTCCCTTCTGGCCATACGACGCAGGCCTTCGCCGTGGCTTCGGTGATCGCAGCCCACTATGACCAATGGTGGGTGCAGGGATTGAGTTACGGGGTGGCTGGTTTGGTCGGATATTCCCGCATCGAGCAGAACGCTCACTACGCCAGTGACGTGGTTGCCGGTGCGATCATCGGCACCGTCGTCGGTCGGGCAATCGTGCATCGCCACAACAAGCCCAAGGAAAATGCATTCAACATCAGTCCCTACATCGATGGGCGCGGAGGCGGGCTCGTGATCGGGAAAACTTTCTGAGGCTCCTCATGAAAAGCGTGAACATTGATTGGCCGTTATGGCCGGCGCTGATCCTCCGGCTGTGCTTGCTGCTTTCGCTGGCGCTGTCGCCTAGCGCTTGCGCGTCGATCCCGCAGGGGCCGCTGGCATCGGCTGGTCTGAAAAACTTTGATCGCGTGGATTCACGGTTGTATCGTGGCGCTCAGCCCGACGAGAACGGATACACGCGCCTTGCGGTAATGGGCGTGCGCACCGTGGTGAATCTTCGAATGCCGGGAGACGGAGACCCTGAAGAAGAACGGCGGGTGCGTGCAGCAGGGATGGATTACTATTCGTTGCCAATGCACGGCTATAAAGCGCCGACACACGAGCAGCTCGAAAAAGTCCTAAAACTCATCGGGGGCGTTTCCAGCCCCGTATTTGTCCATTGCCGACGTGGCGCAGACCGGACGGGAACAGTCGTGGCTTGCTATCGTATTCGGCACGACGGCTGGGCAGTGGCCCAAGCCCTGGCTGAGGCGGAGTCCCACGGCATGTCATGGGTGCAGTTCGGCATGAAGCACTTCGTCCGGCACTTTTCCACCCAATCAACCCCACTATCACTTCAACAGCTCTCGGATTGCTCACCTGAGAGCATGTGAATTCGTCTCATGAAAAATTTCTCGAATCCCAGCATGCTAAATAAAGTTCCAGAGGTGACGTTTGCCTTCTGGCTGATCAAAATCCTCTCAACGACCGTTGGTGAAACGATGGCCGACTACTTGGCGGTAGAGGCAGGATGGGGGCAGAATACGACACAGGTTGTAATGGGGGGGCTTTTGGGCGGTGCATTGTTCCTCCAATTACGGTTTCGCCATTATGTCCCGTGGATTTATTGGCTGACGGTTGTGCTGATCAGTATCGTCGGCACGCAGATTACCGATTTCCTCACCGATGACCTTGAGATTGGCTTGAATCTCAGCACGGAGGTATTTGCGGTCTGTTTGCTTGCTCTCTTCACGATTTGGAACGCGGTCGAACATACCCTTTCAATCCACACCATCGTTACTCGTCGTCGGGAGTTGTTCTATTGGGCAACGATTCTCTGCACCTTTGCTCTTGGCACTGCCGCTGGTGATCTGGTCACAGAAGAGCTGGGTATGGGCTTCAGGTTGGGGGTGGGAGTTTTTAGCGCGCTCATCGCAGTCGTCTTTGTGGCGTGGCGCTTTGGAGCGCCCTCCGTGCTGGCTTTTTGGATCACGTATATTCTTACGCGTCCGTTGGGGGCCTCTTTGGGGGATTTGCTGACTCAAGCGGAAGCTTACGGAGGCATCGGCCTGGGGGCGATGCGCACCAGCGCCATATTTCTCTCGGTGATCGTAATCCTTGTTGCCTATGCCCAGTTCGGGCAGCGGGCGAAAGGACCCGGAGCAAGCGCAGACTGACTTTTCTGTATCACATCAACCCACAATCAATATGAAACCGACCCATCGTGGCATTCAACCTGTTATCGTCGCCTCTGCACTGGTTGCATTGGCTGTGTTCAGCGCGGGCAATACTTCTGCGGCGGACAGGCCGAGTCCCCAGAGATCCAGCATCCAAGTGACTGGAACTCCTTCAAAGCTGGGTGATTTGTCCGTTTTCCGAGCGATAGCCGCTGATGTGGCGACAATCATTGCCAAGGGAGATCTGGCCGGAGCGAAGACCCGCATCAAGGATTTGGAGGTTACGTGGGATTCCGCCGAGGCCGGTTTGAAGCCGCATGCGGCCTCTGACTGGCACATGGTGGACAAGGCGATTGATCGCGCCCTCGCCGCTCTGCGAGCCGATAAACCGAAAACCGCCGATTGCGCGCAGGCTGTCGCGAACCTCCTCAAGACAATCGATTCGTTCAACGGGAAAGCCTAACCGGCCAATTCCTTTGCCAATGAAGTCTCTAAAACGGTGCCTAATCTCTCCGCCGATTACTAAATGAAACAACGCTACGCGATCTCGTTTATCCTCACCTGTGCCATCCTTGGGCTGACTGTTCGTTCTCAAACTGCGGTATCCGGGACGATTGTGAATCCAGCCGGCGATCATCCTATCCAACACGTCACGGTCACCTTGAAAAAAGTCGCCACAGGTGAAGTTGCCGCCTCCGGCACGACCGATGCAACTGGACGGTTCACACTCCCGGACGTTCCTGCGGGGCAATACGAAGCGATTTATGGTGAAGCTGGAACATCCCCAAATATCACCGGTGTATTCGAACTGGACGGAAAAGAGGCTGCGCACGATTTGGGGCGGCTTCAAACCGACACTGGGGCTTTGGTTCAGCTCGACAAGTTTCAGGTGCAGGGAAAGCAGGAATCTTTCGACAATGCCATTGATCGCAAAGTTTACCACGTAGGGAAGGATTTGCAGAGCGCCGCTGGCTCTGCCAGCGACCTGCTCCAAAACGTGCCCGCCGTGCAGGTGGACATCGAAGGCAACGTAAGCCTCCGCGGTTCCTCGGATGTCACTATCTTGATCAACGGGAAATCGTCCACGCTCATGGGGCGCAACCGTGCCGCCGCATTGGAGCAGATGCCGGCGGACTCGATTGAGCGAATCGAAGTCATCACAAATCCGTCCGCGAAGTATCGGCCCGATGGCACCGCTGGCGTCATCAACATCGTGATGAAGAGCAAGCAAAAGTCTGGCACTGCCGGCAGCGTGAGCATGAACGTCGGTAACAACCAGCGCTACAACTTCAGCGTGTCCGGGAATGTTCATGCGGGGGCGTTCAACTACTACGGCTCGGCCTCCATTCGTCAGGATGATCGGCCCCGGGAGAGCAGCGAAACACGCATCTTTGCAGATCCGCTTACCGGTGTTACCAGCATTACCCGGCAGCAGACTCAGGAAACCAGTCGACCCCGCTCACGAATTTTCCAAGGGGGCGTGGAGTATGTGCCGAGCAAGGGCACAACCCTGGGGGCGAACGTGAGCTACAACTACCGTGATTTTCTCCGGCGGGCCGACCAGCATTATGCGACCTCAGCCGGTGGTGCCTCCGTGAGTGACTACAAGCGGACACGCTATGACCCAGAGTATGAGAAAGACATCGAATTCGGTGGCACACTGGCCCACTCCTTTGCCGAAGACCGCGAATTGAGCGTTGAGGTCAAGCACGGACGGACGACTGAACAGGAGGACAATCACTACCAGAACACCTATCTCTTTCCGGTAACCCCTGCCTCTGCGAACAACAATCTCATCAAGGTAATCGAGAACTCGACCGAAGCGACGGCCGACTATTCCAGCCCGCTTGGCAAGGATGCCAAACTAGAAGTAGGCTACGCGGGCTTGTTTGAGGGCAGCGATGCGGATTTCCGAGTGAGCGATCTCGATCCGGTCAGCGGGCTCTTCATCCCGGATACGACCAAGACCAATCGCTTCAAATACGACTCCCGGATTCACGCCTTGTATCTCACCGTCGAACGTCATTTTGGGAGCTTCGGCGCGATGGGCGGCCTGCGGTTCGAGGATGTGAAGATCGAGACTCACCAGATCACCACTGGTCAGGACGGTGGCGATAATTACCGGAACATATATCCGACCTTGCATCTCACATACGATCTTCCGGCCGCGCAACAGCTGCAGCTCAATTACAGCCACCGCGTGCGCCGTCCCGAGGGTGACGATTTGAATCCATTCCCGGAATACCAGGATCCGTTCAATCTGCGCGCGGGGAATCCGCACCTTCAGCCGGAGCAGATTCATTCCATCGAGGCTGGATGGCAGATGAAGAACAACGACACCACGTATCTCGCGACGGCCTATTATCGATACCGCTACAATGGTATCACTGAGGTAACGCGTTTTGTGGATTCAACCACTCTGCTGACCACCAAGGAGAATCTTTCCACCAGTAGGGCGAGTGGTCTCGAACTCGGTGCCGCGCGCCGGTTCTGGGATCGGCTGGGGCTGAATTTTAGCGGCAATGTCTATCGCAGCGAAATCGACGCTGGGAATCTTGGCTTCACCGAGCCACGCAGCGCCATTGCCTGGGATGCCAAGGTCAATCTTGGCTGGGATGTATCACCCGCGACCTTGGTTCAGCTCAACGCGAACTATTCGGCCAAGCGTTTGACTCCGCAGGGCTATCGCTATCCGACATCGGTGCTCAACATCGGCCTACGGCACACGTTCGCGAACAAGAAAGTCGCGGTGATTGCGACGGTTTCGGATGTGTTCAATTCGCTCAAGGAGCGGACTCTCATCGATACCCCGAGCCTCCGTGACGAAATCACCCGTCGGCGAAGTTCGCGCATATTCTACGTTGGTCTCGTCTATAATTTCGGCGGCGCTTCGAAGCGCCAAAAGGATGACATCATCTTTGACAACGCGCCGTAGCAGCCCCGGCGATCACTGAGAAGGAGCCAAAGGGGGTAGGTTGATTTTTGTCACTTTTCTGCCCATGAAAAGGGGGCGCAAGGGGTCAGTGCCGCGGCGCGGCCGGACGCTTTTGCTGGAAGGCGTCGGGTAGGGGCGTTCTTCCGGCTTTCCATCGCCGGGATTGTGCGTTGAGTTGACCGGATGGCTGAGAACTCTCCCGTCAACCAGGCCGACGCGGGCCACGAGGTGCGCACGTATTTCGTGCGCGGACGCAACGCGCTCGTCGCGCGCGCGGCGTTCGGCGAGCTGTTTGTCGATTATTTCCTCCATAACGGGGAGCAGCGCATCGACGTGGCGGAGGCGCATGCGGAGCTGTTCAAGCGCGCGCTGGCGGGATTCGTGCTGCATTGCGCGTCGCGTCCGTGGAACGAGATGACGGCCTGGACCCTTCACTTCCAGGAACCGCTGCTCAACATCTTCCTCACCGGGGACAACGAGACCGGGGCGGTGACGGGGCGCGTGTTTGCCGAGGGCGTGCGCGAGATGGAGTCGAACCTGTTTTATGCCGACGTGGTGCGGCCGCGGCAGCCGAAGCGGCGCAGCACGACCGGGTTTGCCGGCGGCGATCCCCTCGCGGCGGTGGAGGCGTTTTACCGGCAAAGCGAGCAGCGCCCGGTGCGGTTTTTCCAGATCGCGGAGGAGGAGTTTGTCATGGTGAGCTCGCACCCCGATTGCGACGCGGCGTGGTTCGACGCGCTGACCGTGGACGCGGTGCGCGCGCTCGACCGGACGGAGACGCTCGCGCTCATGGAGCGGCGGATTTACCGCTGGCACTGCGGCTGCAACCAGCCGCGCATGATGGAGGTGCTCGCACCGACGATGCGCGAGGACCCGGAGGGTTTGTTTGGCGGCGAGGTGAAAATCGAAATCCGCTGCCCGCGCTGCGGCGCGAGGCACGTCATCACGCGCGAGGCGATGGAGGCGTTTGTCGCGGAAATAAACACGGACAAAAAGAATGATGGCAACCGCGAAGGGCGCGAAGAACGCGAAGGCGGGAAATGAGACGCCGGCAGCGGCGCGAGAGGACGCAGCAGACCTGAAGAGTCATTTATGCGCCATGCGCCATTTCGCGGTTTAATCATCCCGCGGTTTTTATTATCAAATGAGCGAAATCATAAAAAACATCGCGGACGGGTTCGCGTCGGCGTCGGGGCTGGATTTGTCGAACTTGTTATTGGGCGTGCTCGGCGTGTGGCTCATGACGCGGCGGAAGCTGGCGGCGTTTCCGGTCGGGCTGCTGGCGGTGAGCGTGCAGGGGATTCTGTTTTTCAGGACGAAGTTTTATGCCGACGCGCTGTTGCAGGTTTTCTTTTTCGTCACGCTCGCCTGGGGCTGGCGGCACTGGGTGCGCGACCGGGGCGACGCGCCGGAGCTGCCGGTCGCGCGGCTGTCGTGGCCCGGGCGCGCGGCGGTGCTCGGCGCGGCGGGCGCGGCGACGGTCGCGTGGGGGCTGGCGTCGCGGCAGTGGACGGACGCGCCGATGCCGTTTCGCGATGCGTTCATCGCGTCGTTCAGCGTGGCGGCGCAGGTGCTGCAGGCGCGCAAGAACGTCGAGAACTGGGCGCTGTGGGTGGCGGTGAATCTCACCGCGATCGTGTCGTATTGGAGCGCGGCGATGGCGTTCACGGCGTTTCTCTATCTGGTTTATCTGGCGCTCGGCCTGCTCGGATGGGTGGCGTGGGCGCGAACGATGCGCGCGCAGGGCGCGGCGCAAGAGAGGCGGGAGGAGGCCGCATGAGCGTGCTGCGCGTGGCGGTGTTCGGGCCGGAATCGACCGGGAAGACCTCGCTGGCGGAAAAGCTCGCGGCGCATTTCGGCGAGCCGTGGGCGCCGGAGTATGTGCGGCGTTTCTGGGACGAGCACGACGGGCGCGTGACGGCGGAGGACCTCGACGCCATCGCCCGCGGGCAAATCGCCGCGGAGGAGGACGCCGCCGCGCGCGCGCGCCGCGTGGTTTTCTGCGACACGGAGCTGCTCACGAACGTGTTGTGGGCGGATTTGCTGTTTCCCGGAAAATGCCCGGCGTGGGTGCGCGAGCAGGCCGGGGCGCGGGCGCGGAACTACGCGCTTTATTTGTTGTGCAAGACCGACATCGCGTTTGCTCCCGACCCGCAGCGCTATTTCGCCGACGAAGCGGGCCGGCAGATGTGCATGCGGCTCTGGCGCGAGGCCCTGGTGTCGCGCGGGTTGCCGCGGATCGAGATCGGCGGCGATTGGCACGCCCGCGAGACGCGCGCGGTCGCGGCGGTCGAAGCCCTCCTTTCCGGTGGATAAGCGGGGGCAACACCGGCGATTAGCTCGCGAAAAAAATGCCCGGCGAGGGGAATCAACCCTTGCAAATGGCACGATGGTTTTTCAAAGGTAAACCTCCTCCCTCCCCAAACGTTAACCCTCGACCCTTGAAAAACCATGACACGACGATTCCTCGCATTCATTTTGACGGCCGCTTTTTTCTGCCCGCTGTTCTCGCAGGCTCAACAGGATGAAAAGGGAGCCCTCGCTGCGTTCACCGCCCTCTTCAACCAGGCCAAGACAAAACCGGAAGACGCTACGCTCGTGAGCCTGCGTTCGGCCGGAGTGAATTTCCTCGCCGATTTTCCAAAATCGGGCCGCGCCAACACCGTCATCAAAAACATGATCGACGTCGCGGGATTCATGTCCGGAAAAAATGACGGACCGCGCCGGCTTTCGTGGTTTTCCATGGTGCAATTTGACGTGGTCAGCAAACTCCACTCCGGCCAGCAGGTCAGCAACGACACCAAGGCCGCGCTCAGCGCGCTCGACGTGGCGATGGTCCAGGGCGAGACGCGCGAGCGCATCATCCAGCTCCAGCAGAGCGGCGGGCTCGGCCGAAGCTCCCGGGACATCCAGAACATGCTCGCCTCGTGGCGTGGAAAAATCGACGCGCTCACCGAAATGCCCGGCGGCTCCGGCCTCCGTTATCTCAAGGACCGCGAGGAAGGCTTTTATGATTTTGTCAGCCTGGTGAGCCCCGCCACGACCGAGGCGCAGTTGAACCATCTCGTCAACAGCAAGGACAGGGCGACCGCCAACTGGGCGAAGACCGAGAGCGTCTGGTTCGCCATCCGCAAGGAGCCGTTCGACCTGAAGTTCACCGAGCTCGATGCAAAGGGCAAAGGCAAGGAAATCGATTTCAAGAAACTCCAGGGCAAGGTCGTTTATCTTTATTTCTGGACCACCGACGCGAAAGGCGCGGTCGCGGACATCGACAAGATTCTCGACGTGTATTTCGACACCAGCCGGAGGAAATTCGAGGTCATCGGCGTGTGCTGCGATCCCGAGGAGAAGCGCGCCGAGGCGCTTGAATTCATCAGGAAAAACAAAATCAAGTGGCCGCAATATTTCGACGGCAAGGGCAAGGACGGCGAACTCTGCGAGAAATTCAACGTGAAGTCGTTTCCGACGGGGTTCATCTTCGATGCCAACGGCAAGCTCGGCCCGGTCAACATAAAGGGCGCGTCGTTGAAGAACGAAGTGGCCAGGCGCGTGCGATGAGCGCCGGGGCGTGGTTTATGAGAGTGTCTATCAAAATAATTGAGGAAATCAGTTTTAACACAGAGGACACAGAGCTCTGACACAGAGGACACAGAGAGAGGGGGGAATATTTTTTTCTGATTTGGCCTCTGTGACCTCTGTGGGCCGCGCTCTGTGACCTCTGTGTTAAAACTGATTTCGTTTACCTCTTCGCGTCTTTGCGTTGGTTATTTTGTCAGACGCTTTAAAACCTCTTGCCCATTCTCGGGACCTTCGGAAAAGGAGAGAAGAGCACGGGCACGATTCCGCAGACCCTGACATTATACCGATTCCCCGAGGAAATTGGATTTTTCAAATGGAGGCCGTCCCTCCGAAAGTCCCGTTCCCGTCCCAATTACCCTTGGTTGATTGGTATCAAGCGCCGTCTCGGCTCCGCCTTTTTGGCAGAGCGGATTTTTTTATGCCGGGCGGTCCGGCGGGGCTTGTAAGTGACCTGCAACAGCGCCAGTGTGCTGCCGTTCATGCAGGGCAGCAACACACAGGTATTTTGGGGCCGGGCCGTGGCGGCGGTGGCGCGGCGCGTCAACAGCATCCTGTGGGCGGAAAAGTTTGCGCCGTTATTGTTTGGCGTCGGGGCGGCTGCCGCGGTGGCGGTGTTCGCCTTGCGCAGGCTGCACGGGCCGGTGGCCTGGGGGTGGTGGGTGTTGCTGGCCGGCGTGGCCGCGGCGGCGTTTGTCGCGTGGCGGCGGGCGCGCCGGGGATTTTTTTCCCGCGCCGACGCCCGTGTGTTTCTCGAATACCAGCTCGGGCTGGATGCGGGGCTGAGCGCGGCGGAAGCAGGGGTGTCGGCTTGGCCGGCGGCAGGAGGGCGCGGGGAGGACGGGCCGGGCGGGATTTTGCGTTACCGCGTCGGCGCGCTGGCGGGCTGGACCGGCGGCGCTGCTGCGCTGCTGCTTGCGGGCGCGTGGCTGCCGGTGCCGGAATCGGCGGCGGGTCCGGTGCGTTTTTGGGAGAAACCGCCCGCGCTCGCGCAAACCGAGGCCTGGCTGGAGGAGCTGGCGAAGATGGAAATGATCGACCGCTCGTCGGTGGAGTCGCTGGAGCAGCGCGCGCGGGAACTCGCGGGGCGCCCGCTCGACGAGCAATACTCCCACTCGGCGCTGGAGGCGGCGGACGCGCTCCGGCGGCAAACCGAGGGCGCGATGGACGGACTGGCGAAGCATTTCGACACGGTGGCCGGCACGATGCGCGCGCTTGGCGACACGGCCGCGCGCGACGCGCTCACGGACGGGCAGCTTCGGGAAATGGATGCGCGGCTCGACGCGGCGTTGCACGGATTGCGCGACGGCGAACTCACGGCCGGCGGCGGGCTGGCGGAGGCATTGCGGGGGCTGGAGGGGCTCGACCCGTCTCAACTGAAAACGCTTTCCCCGGAGGAGGCCGCCGCGCTCGGGCGGAAGCTCGCGCAGGCCGGACATGTTGTGCGCGGAGTGAAAGGCGCGGCGGGCGGGAACGGCGAAAAGGCGTGGGTGGCGGGCGAAGGCGAGGGAGAGCCGGACGCGGTGCTGCTCGTGCCGGGGCAGGGCGGTGACGGCGCGCTGGCGGCGGCCGGCGGCGGCTCGCCGGCCCGCGGACGCGGCGACGCGCCGCTGACGTTTTCCGACCGGAAAAGCGATGTTGGCCCGGGCCGGGCGCAGACGGTGCGCAATGACGATTTTTCGCGCGCCGCGCTGGGCGACCGCATCGGCACGCGACAGGGCGAGCATGAAATCGACCCGGCCGCGATGCAGGGCCTGACGAACGCCGGCGGCGTGGCCGGCGCCGCGCAAGGCGGCGAGGCCGTGTGGGTGGACCGGCTGACGCCGGCCGAGCGCGAGGCGCTGAAGGAGTTCTTCAAATGAGGGGAGAAATGGCAGACATGCGCCGCGCGCGCCGTAGCGCAGTCATCCTTGCCTGCCATCGTTTTCGGCCGCGCCGCGCCGCCGTTTTTTTTAGTCACCGCGCTGCGCGCATTTGTCTGGACGGCAGGCAAGGTGCCTGCGCGACAAGGCGGCGTTTCGCGCGGCCAGCACGGGCTGGCCGTCCGGGTCCATTTTCAATCCCTGTATTCATTTTCTAATGACAAATCCTCCGCCCATCCCCGCCGTGTTGAATGATGCCGAACTCGCGTCGGCGTCGGCCTCGCTCCAGCGCCTGCTCGACGCGCTGGATGACGTGCTGTTCGGCCAGCATGAATTGATCGAGCTCGTCGTCACCGGCGTGCTGGCGCGCGGGCACATCCTGCTGGAGGGCCTGCCGGGGCTCGGAAAAACCGAGCTGGTCAAGGGCCTGGCGAAGGCGCTCGGGCTGGAGGCGCGGCGCGTGCAGTTCACGCCGGATTTGCTGCCGGGCGACATCACCGGCAACCCCGTGCTTCAGGACGTGGACGGCCAGCGACAGTTCGTGTTCCAGAAAGGGCCGGTGTTTGCGAACATCCTGCTGGCCGACGAAATCAACCGCGCCTCGCCGAAGACGCAGTCGGCGCTGCTCGAGGCGATGCAGGAGCGGCGCGTGTCGGCCGGCGGCGAGACGCACGCGCTGCCCGATCCGTTTTTTGTGCTCGCCACGCAAAACCCCATCGACCTCGAGGGGACGTATCCGCTGCCCGAGGCGCAGCTCGACCGTTTTCTTTTCAAGATCGAGGTGCGGCGGAATTCCGCCGACGTGCTCCAGCGCATCGTGCTGAACCGCGAGATCGGCGCGGAGCCGGACGTCCCCGTCGTGCTGGGCGCGGAGGAGTTTGCGCGGCTCGTCGCGCTGGCGCGGCGCGTGCATGTGCCCGAGGTTGTCGCGGCCTACATCGCGCGGCTGGTCAACGCGACGCATCCCGGCGAGTCGGCGGCGTCGGCGGGCGTGAGGTTCGGCGCGAGCCCGCGCGCGGCGCTGGCGCTGGCGGCGGCGGCCCGGGCGCGCGGATTGAGGCACGGGCGGCCGCACACCAGCTTCGAGGACGTGCAGGCGGTGGCGCGGCCGGTGCTGGTGCACCGCATTTTGCTGGAGCACACGGCGAGGCTCGACGGCGCGACGCCCGCGGGCGTGGTGGAAAAACTGCTGGCCGGGGTGCCGGTGCAATCCAAGGCGCTGCCCGATTCGCTCGCGGCGGCGAAGATCCGGTGACGCGCGCGATGAAGCATGTATTATATAATTGGATACTAATGGCGGGACGGATTTTGCCGGCGCGGATGGCCCCGCTTTTCGCGCTGCTCTTCGCCGTCATGGCGCCGGTGTTCGCGCAGGACTCGGCGACGGTTCGCGCGGACGAAGAGGTTGCGAGAATCGCGTTGGAGTCGGCCAGCCGCGCGTGGAGCGGACGCGGTTTCCTGCCGGTGACGGTGAAAATCGAAAACCACATGGAGCGCGCGGGCGAGTGGCATATCCGGTTCGAGACCGTGGAGGGATACCGTGACGGCAGGCGCGTCGGCTCGTCCGGGCGGTTCCGTCTTCCGGCGCAGTCCGCGAGCGAGGCGGTCGTGTTCGTGCCCGGTTCCGCGAAATCCGACCGGGGCGCCTACTCCTTCACGGAGGCCGCCGGCTCGGGACCCGGCGTGCCGGGCGGGGGCGGCAGGTTCTCGACCGACAGCGTCTCCGGCCCGATCATCGCGGTCACGCCCGCGCAGGAGTCTGCGGTGCGCGCGATCATGTCGCGCGACGACGGGGCCGGCTCGACGCTGGGCGCCGACATCTCGCTCAACATCTGCGCGCCCGCGCGCTGGCCGGCGGACTGGCGCGTGTGGTCGCCGTTTGATTTCGTGGCGATGGGGGCGGACGAGTTCGACGCGCTCGACGGCGCGCGCCGCGCGGCCTTGCGCGAATGGGTGGCGCTGGGCGGGACGCTCTGGCTGGTTCGGGAGCGACCGTTTCAGGTGCGGGACGCGCGGCCGTCCGGGAGTCTCGGCATGGGCGCAATCACGCCGGGCAGCGCGGAGGATCTGGTCACGGTCTGCCGCGCGAAGAAGGACGAGTGGAAAAAACAAGGCCCGCATTATGGGAGCCGCCGCCGCGCCGGCGAGTCCGACGAAGAGAGCGATTCCTGGCTGCGGGGTCCGTGGAGCCGGCTCGTCACGCTTCTGGACAACGACGATTTGGAGGCGTGGGAGGTCGAGCGCGGCACGCTGCTGCTGGTGCTGTTCCTGATTGCGTTCGGCATCGTGGTCGGGCCGGTGAACATTTATTTCCTCGCGCCGGAGCGGCGCCGCCACCGGCTGTTTCTCACCGTGCCGGCGATCTCGGTGCTCGCGTCGGTGCTGCTCGGCGCGGTGATCGTGCTGGCCGACGGATTCGGCGGCGCGGGCACGCGGCGCGCGCTCGTCGTGCTCATGCCGGGCGAAAACAAGGCGGCGGTTTTCCAGCAGCAGGTCTCGCGCACGGGCGTGCTGATCGGGAAGTCCTTCGCCATCGAGGACGACACGGCGCTGTCGCGCGAATTCCGTCACGGCGATGCCAATGGCATCCGCATGAACCGCGAGGCCGGGCGCGCGGACGGCGCGTGGTTCGAGAGCCGCAAGCGCCAGGTGCACTCGCTCTGGCGCGTCACGCCGACCCGAGCGCGGGTGGAACTCGCCGCCGGGAAAAACGGCGCGCCGCCGGTCGTGCTTTCAAGCCTGACGACCGCGCTGAACAATTTCACCTACATCGACGGCGCGGGCGAATCCTGGGGCGTGGAGGAACTCGCGCCGGGCAGGCGCACGCCGCTCGAAAAACTCAGCCCGGGCGCGGCCGCCGCCCGGTTTGCCCGGAAGATCAACCCGGGCGGAATCGAGCGCGGCCATTTCTACGCATGGGGCGGGGCGGGAGGGGCGTCCGATCTCGCCCCGCTCGGCACGCTCAAGTCCATCCGCTGGCGGGACGACACCGTCCTCTACACCGGCCGCGTGGAGGAGGCGCGCGGGCCATGAGCAACATCGCGACAACCACGACCGCCCCGCTCGTCGAGGTGCGGCAGCTCACGCGCGCGTTTGGCGCGGTGCGCGCGGTGGACGGCGTGTCGTTCACGCTGGAACCCGGGCAGGTGGTGGGCCTCATCGGCGCGAACGGCGCGGGCAAGACCACCACGATGCGCATCCTCGCCACGCTCGACCTGCCGGACTCCGGCAGCGTGCGCATCGGCGGCATCGACATCGTCGATCATCCGAACCTCGTGCGCCGCCGCATCGGCTGGATGCCGGACCACTTCACGCCCTACGGCGACACGACGGTGTTTGACTACCTCGACTTTTTCGCGCGCGCCCACGGCTATCGCGGCGTCGAACTGGAGCGGCAGGTGGCCGAGGTGATGGATTTCACCGATCTCGCGCCGTTGCGCGACCGCCCCGCCCCGGCGCTCTCGAAAGGGCAGATGCAACGCCTCTGCCTCGGGCGCACGCTGCTCAACGACCCGGAGTTTCTCATCCTCGACGAGCCCGCCGCCGGGCTCGACCCGAAGGCGCGCCTCGAGTTCAAGAACCTCGTGCGCATCCTGCGCGCGCGCGGCAAGACGCTGCTCATCAGCTCGCACATCCTGTCCGAGCTCGGCGAGATGTGCGACACGCTCGTGTTCATGGACGCGGGCCGCGTCGTGCACCACGGCGACAAGGAAAGCCTGCGGCGCCGCGACGACCCGGGCGCATCGGTATTCGATATCGTGATACACGGCGCGGGCGGCGCGGAAGCGCTGGCCGCGTGGATGCTGGCGCGCCCCGGCTGGAGGCTGGTCGAGGCGCGCCGCGACGGCGCGCGGGCGGAGTTTGCCTCGCCCGGGCCCGCGGCCATCGCGGTCGAGCTGCGCCGGCTCGCGGCGGACCTGGAGGTGGTGGAGTTCCGCCGCCAGGAGCGCAGGCTGGAGGAGGCGTTTGTGGACATGCTGCGCCGCAAGGACGGGAACGGCGGCGTTCGCCCGCCCGCCGTGCCGCCGCCGCTCCCGCCGCAAACGCCGCCGGCGGAGGAAGGAGGCGCGTCGTGACGCCTCGAAAACGCGCGAGCGACCGGGAGCGCCGCCGCACGGGCGGGCCGCCCGTGCCACTCGATCCGGCGGCGCGGCGCGCCGTCTGCCGGCAGGATGCCGGCGCTCCCAGTCGCTGCCGCGCCAATCGATGCCCCCTTTTCACTTCGCTTTTTCCCGCACCATGAGTGACGCATCCTTTTCCGCCCCTCCCGCCGTTCCCGCCGCCGCCGCGCCGCATGAACCGGCCGCGCGCGCGCCGCGCTTTGACTTCCCCGCCTGGCTGCCGCCGATGCTGGTCAAGGAGCTTCGCCAGGGACTGCGCACGCGGGCGTTTGTGGGCGCGCTCGTCGGGTTTCAATTCGTGATGGTATTCATGCTGATCGGCGCGTTTGTCGCCGAGATGGGCGCGCCGGGCGCGGCGCTGGGCACCGTCAACGCCTTCTTTTGGGGCGTGCTCGGCGGCACATTCGTCGTGCTCACGCCGCTGCGCGGCCTGGCCGGGCTGCGCGGCGAAATCACCGGGCGCAACATCGACCTGCTGCTGCTCACGCGTCTGTCGTCGTGGCGCGTCGTGCTGGGCAAGTGGACTTCGCTCATGGCGCAGGCCGCGCTGCTCGCGATGGCGCTGCTGCCCTATGGCGTGGTGCGGTATTTTTTCGGGTCGGTCGATCTGCTCGACGACCTGCTGGTGGCCGCGTGCCTGTATGGCGCCTGCGGCGTGCTGACGGCGGCGACGTTGTGGCTGTCGGCATTGTCGCCGTTTTTGCGCGTCGTGGTCGCGATTGGTTTTTTGGTGGTGATGCAGATGTCGGGCGTGGGTTTTTTTGCCATGGCGTTCCGGCGCGGTTCGCTTTTCCGGGGACTCGGCAGCGCGGACTGGCTCGTGTGGGCGCTGGTGGTTTTCGACGCGGCGCTGGTGCTGGTGTTCTGCCTGATCCAGGCGGTGCGGCAGATCGCGCCGCCGTCGGAAAACCACGCGGTTTCCACGCGCCTCATCAGCCTGCCGGGTTTCATCCCGGTGCCGTTGCTGGCGTGGTTCAGGGGCGCGGACATGGCGACGGGACAGTTCGTGTTTGCGCTGGTCGCGATGCTGCTGATGTGCGGTCTGGAGATGATGATGCGCGGCGAGCCGATGGCGGTGCAGGCGCGGGCATGGACGGGGCGCGGAGGATGGCGCGCGCTCGCCGGGCGGGCGCTCCTGCCCGGCTGGCAGAGCGCGGCGGTATTCGCGGCGGGCGGCATCGTGCTTGCGGGCGCGATGGCGCTTGTATTTCTCCGGCCCGAACTGGGGCGGCACACTTTTGGGTTCGTGTGGCTGGTCACGCAGATGTGGCCGGCGCTGGTCGGCCCGATGGTGCTGCTGGCCTTCATCCCGCGCCTGATGCGGCTCGGGTGGCTGTTCTTTCTCGCGATGCAGGCGGTCGGCGGGGTGCTGTCCGCCATCATCGTCAACATCCACGAGTTCAACGAAATCATGATGTGGATAAAGGGCGTGGGCAGCATGGTCTGCTCGATGCTGCCGGTGTGCAGTTTCTGGGTGGATGTGAAGCTGATGAACCGCGTGTCAGACTTTGATGCGTCGATTGTCATGCGGCAGGCATTGATGATGGGCGTGCTGGCGTTGCTGTACTGGTGGAAAACACGGCCCTACTGGAAGCGCGTGCGCGACTTTGCCAGGCCAGACGGAACGAGGGATGCGGGGAAGGCCGGGGAGGCGGGCCGCAAATGAGCGATGCCGCCGCCGCTTTGTCCACGGACGCCGCGCTGAAAAACGCGGAACTCGCCGCGATGCGCGAAGGAGCGCTCGCGGCGGCACGCTACCACCTGCCATTTGGCAGACAGGTGTGGCGCGGGCGGCAGGGCGCGTGGCAGGGCGCCGGCGCGGGCAGCTCGATCGATTTCCAGGATCACCGCGACTACATCCCGGGCGACGACCCGCGCCACATCCATTGGGCGGCCTACGCGCGCACCGGGCAGCTCACGATGAAGCTCTATCGCGCGGAGGTGTCGCCGCTGGTGGACGTGATGGTGGATGTGTCGGGCTCGATGACTTTCACGGCGGCAAAGGCGGCGCGGCTCGACGCGCTCGCGGCGTTTTGCGTGGCGAGCGCCGACCGCGCGGGCGCGCCGTCGCGCGTGCATTCGGTATCCGGAAGTATGATACGATCCGTGCCGGCGGAATCCGCCCGCGCGGGGCGGATCGGACGCTTTTCCACAGCAGGCAGGGACGCCGCCGCCCGTGACGCGGCGGGCTTGCCCGGCCCGCTGCCGTGGCGCGCGGGCGCGCTGAAGGTGTTCGTGTCGGACTTGTTGTTTCCGGGCGATCCGGCTCCGCTGCTTGCGGGCATGTCCGCGGGCGGGGGGCTGGCGCTGGTGTTCGCCCCCGCGCTGGAATCCGAGGCCGAGGCCCCCGGACGGGGCAACATGGAACTGACGGATTGCGAGACGGGCGGAACGCGGCGCCAGCGCATCGACGACGCGCTGGCCGCGCGTTATCGCGACGCCTACGCGCGGCATTTCGCACTCTGGCGCGAAGCGGCGCGCCGCCGCGATGTTCTGCTCGTGCGCGTGCCTTGCGAGGGTGCGCTGGTCGATGCGCTGGGCGGCGAGCCGCGGGCAAACGGCGCGGTGGAGCTGACGGGCTGAGCGCCGCCGTTCATGCCCCTTTCGGCAATCGCGTCACGCCGCCAGGCCGGCCGCGAGCGCGAGGGCGGACTTGGCGCGGTTCAGGATATACACGTGATAGCCCGGCGCGCCGTTGGCCAGCAGGTCGCGGATTTGCGCCAGCGCCCAGTCGATGCCCACCGCCTCCGCCGTGCCGGCGTCGTCACCCGCGGCTTCCAGGCGTTTCGTCAGCACCGCCGGCAGCGCGACCCCGCACATTTGCGTGAAGCGTTGCGTCTGGTTGAGTGAAAGCACGGGCATGATGCCCGGCACCACGGGCACGAGAATGCCGCGCGCGCGGCAGCGGTCCACGAAGCGGTAATAGGCGTTGTTGTCGAAAAACAACTGCGTGGTCACGAACGCCGCGCCCGCGTCCACCTTGCGTTTCAAGTTGTCCAGGTCCGCCTCCATCGACGGCGCTTCCGGATGACGCTCGGGATAACCGCCGACGCCGAGGCAGAAGTCCGGGTGGCGCGCCTTGAGCAGCGCCACCAGTTCGTTGGCGTGGCGCAGTCCGTCGGGCGCGGGCTTGAACTCCGTCGCGCCGCGCGGCGGGTCGCCGCGCAGCGCCATGATGTTGCGGAAGCCTCCGGCGTGGATGCGGTCGGCCATCCCCTCCAGTTCCGCGCGCGAATGCCCGACGCAGGTCAGGTGCGGCATCACGGTGAACCCGAGTTCCCCGCGCAGCAACGCCGACACCTGCGTCGTGCGTTCGCGCGTGCCGCCGCCCGCCCCGTAGGTGACCGACACGAAATCCGGCCTGATGCGCCGCAATGCCGTGGCCGTTTCGCGCAGCCCGGCGACGCCCGCGTCATCCTTCGGCGGGAAAAATTCCAGCGAGCGCAGGGGCCGGCCTTGGGCAAAAAGATCAGCGATGGGCAGGTCGGGAATCATTGATGAATCAACATATCAGTATTTGATGATGTATTGTAAAGAGCCAAATGTTGCGCATGCCTCAAGATAAAGCACGGCGGGCGTTGAGAGAGGGGGCTCACGACTCACGGCACCAAGTTGAATGTCGGGATGATGACCGGCGCCTCGTCGCTGCCGCGCACGAAGGTGAAGGTGATCTCGTCGGCGTGGCGCACCTGTGCGTCGAAGCGTTGCAGCGACCAGTTGGACACCGGTTCGCCGTTGATGCGCGACACGAGGTCGCCCTTTCTCACCCCTCTCGCCTCGGCGGGCGAGCCGGGCACGACGCCGAGCACGCGCCAGTAGGCGGGCGTCTTGGAAAAGCTCAGGCCCGGACTGCGCAGCGGGCCCATCGTGACGGGGGTGTCGGAGTCGCGGTAAAACAGCATCTGGTTGCGCGCGGGCATGAAGGTGACGCGGAAGTGGCACAGGATTTTCCCGCCGATGGCCGAGAGTTGGTCGGTGAGGTCGGCGAGCGGCTGCTCAAACTGGTGGCCGCCGAGATTCAGCGTGCCGGCGAGGCGGCCGATCACTTGGTTGCGGTCGCCGGTGAGCGTGCCCACGGCCGCGCCGGGACGGGGCTCGACCGAGAAGCGCGGATGCAGGCCCACGGGGTTGAGCATGAGCGGCGCGTCGCTGCCGGAGTCAATCAGCACGGCGAAGGTCTCGCCGCCGAGCTGCACGGGGATGATGGGCGTGCGCTGGTCGTTGTTGAAGGCGATCAGCCGCCCTTGCGCCGGGGGCTCGCGTCTGGCGGGCGAGATGGTCATGCGTCCGCGCGGGTAATCGAGCGTGAACACCGTGTCGCGAAACAACGGGAAACCGAGTACGCCGTCGATTTTCACGCCGAGGTGCGCGGACAGCTCGCCGCAGTTGTAGAGCAGCACGGGCACGTTCAGGAAGCGGGCGCCGCCGTTGCCGAGCTGGATCTCGCGCACGTTGCCCGACTGGAGATACGCGACCTGCCCGCTGGCCGAGCGCACGCCGACGCTCGAGGAGGAGAGCCGCGTGTCGCGCATCGCGTTGGCCTTGTAAAATTCCTCCGACACGAGCGTGACCGACGAGCCGGTGTCGATGAGGAAGCGCCATGGGCCGCGCTTGTCCCCCTTGGCCTCGACCACGAAGTGCGAGCCGATGACCTGCGACTTCACCTCGACCACGTCCGCGCGCACCTTGGTCTGGCCGGGGCGCGATTCGCGCTTGTAGAGCCGCGTGAGATTCGAGCAGCCGGAAAACGCGAGCACCAGCGCCGCCAGCAGCAGGCCGGCCGCCGCGCGCGACGCGAACACGGGGCGGCGGACCGGGGCGGCCGGGGCGGCGGGAGGGTTTTGGCGCGGGCGTGGCATTCGTTATTTTTCCGGCTGCGGCAGTCGTCTGCTTAACAGCCACGCGCAAAATGCCAGCAATGCCGCCAGCAAGTAAAGCCGGTGCGCGCTCAGCGTGAAAAAAATCACGCCTGCCGCGATGGGCGTGACCGCGCGCGCCAGCGAGCCGAGCGAGCGGTAGATGCCCAGCACGCGCCCCTGCTCCGCCGCGCCCGCGTAGAGCGAGATGAGCCCGGTGGTGGATGGATTGACCAGGCCGCCGCCGAGCGCGAGCAACCCCACGCCCGCATAAAGCACCCACGGCGCGGGCGCATAGCCCACCGCGAGAAACCCGAGCGTCGAGCATGCCAGCCCGGCCGCCAGCACGGTGGTCTCGCGCAGCCGTTTATAAAGCCGCCGCACGATCATCCCCTGCGTGAGGATCGAGCACAGCCCGAGAAAACCCATGAGCATGCCGTTGTCCCATGGACGGTAGCCGAAACGCTCCGCGCTCAGGAACACCAGCGTCGTTTCCATCGCGACAAACGCCAGCGCATACACGAACGCCACCAGGTTCACGCCGCGCACGGGCGCGTTGTCGAGCGAGAGGATTGCGCGCAGCGGATTGCGCAGCCGCGGCTCCGCCGACTGCCGCCGCGCCTCGTCCGTGAGCGTTTCCCGGAAACGCAGCCCGATCCACACGAAGTTCACCAGCGCCAGCGCGAACGCCGCCAGCGCCGACGCGGAAAACGGATTCACGCCCCACGCCGCGAGCCCCGGCCACGCATCGAGCAGATTGATGCGCGCCGTGAGCGCCCCGATGAGCGGCCCCGTCACCAGCCCGAGCCCGAACGCCGCGCCCACCATGCCCATCGCGCGCGAGCGCTCCTCGCGCGTGGTCACGTCGGCCACCGCCGCGGTGGCGACGGAAAGATTGCCGCCAAACGCCCCGCCCAGCACGCGCGCCAGCAGGAAAACCCAGAACGAGCCGCTGAAGACCCAGAGCAGGTAGCTCGCCGCAGTGCCCGCCACGGTGAAAAACAGCACCCCGCGCCGCCCGCGCCGGTCGGACAGCCCGCCCCAGAACGGCGCAAACACGAACTGGAGCACCGAGAACACCGAGCTCACCAGCCCGCCGAACAGCACGACCGGCAGATGCGAGTCATTGCCGAAAAAACGCGCCGCGGCGGCGAGTTGCCGCGCGAGTCCGCCGAGGAGGCCGCCCTCGCCGTCGATCGCAAGGTAATGCCCGAGCAAATCGGGTCCCAGCGGAAAAATGATGGAGAACCCGACCAAGTCGATGTAGAGCGTCAGGAAGATGACGCCGAGTGACAGCGGGCGTTGTTTGCCGACAGTTCGGGCGTGTTGGGCGACGTCTGGGCGATGCACGACAGGAAGCCTGCACACATGCCGTCGCCTTTGCGAACCCCAAGCGGGAAAAAACTTTGAGAAAAACGCGGCGCCACGCGGGCAGTCCGTCCATTCCACGCCGCCCCGCAGCCGGCGGCTGCGTCCCCGGCGCACCTTTTTCTCCTTTTTCACCATGAAGCGGCTTCCCAATCCATACCGCATTGATCTACATTGTCCTGACGATGAACCTCTCCAAACGCGGCGAATATGGCCTTCGCGCCATGATTGACATGGCGATTGCCCACGAGCTGGGTCGCGATTTGCTGCAACTCAGCGAGCTCGCGGAGAGCGAGAAGATCCCCGTGAAATTCCTCGAGCAAATCCTCCTCGCGCTCAAGCAGGGCGGCTTCCTCGAAAGCGTGCGCGGGAAATACGGCGGCTACCGCCTTGCCCGCCCGGCCCGTGAAATCGTCGCCGGGCAGATCGTGCGCCACCTCGACGGCCCCCTCGCGCCCATCGGCTGCGTCAGCCAGACCGCCTACGAAAAATGCTCGTGCCCGGACGAGACCCATTGCGGCCTGCGCATGCTCATGCTCGATGTCCGCAACGCCATCAGCAACATCCTCGACCGCTACACCCTCGCCGACGTGGCCGGCGTGGCGCTCCGCAAGATGCGCGCCGACAACGTCAACCTCCCCTTCGTGGTCAGCCCGCACGTGACCGGCGCGCGCGACGGCAAGCCGAAAACCCGCCGCTCCGACGCCTCGAAAAAACCCTCGCCCCTCACCACGCCCTTCGAGACCGGCCTCGGCGAATTTCTCTACCGCGAAGGCATTTGAGGCCAGGCCCATAATTTGATAACCGCGAAGGATGCGAAGGAACGCAAAGAAAGGCACCACGCCCGCTGTTTCGCGCTTCTCGTGGATGAATTGATAAAAATCCTTCGCGCTCTTCGCGTCCTTCGCGGTTTATTTAAGTCAACACCAAACCATCGACCCGCCATGATCCAAAAACACCCTCGCTTCCCCGCCTTCATCTGCGCGCTCCTGCTGCCCGCGCTCGCGTTTGTGTTCTCCGGCTGCGGCCGGAAAACCGCCGACCAGACCGTGCTGCGCGTCGGCTATTTCCCCAACATCACGCATGCGCAAGGCGTGATCGGCAGCACGCTCACCGCCGAGAAAAAGGAACAGGCGTGGTTCGAACAGCGCCTCGGCCCCGGCGTGCGCGTCGAGTGGTTTGCCTTCAACGCCGGCCCCACCGCGATGGAAAGCATGATGGTCAACTCCATCGACATGACCTACGTCGGCCCGAATCCCTCGCTCAACGCCTACATGCGCACCAAGGGCGAGGACATCCGCGTGGTCGCCGGCTCGGCCAACGGCGGCGCCGCGCTCCTCATCCGTCCCGCCGCGAACATCAACAAACCCGCCGACTTCGCCGGCAAGAAACTCGCCACGCCGCAATTCGGCAACACCCAGGACATCGCCGCGCGCGTGTGGCTCGGCGCGCAGGGCTTCCACGTCACGCAGACCGGCGGCGACGTCTCCGTCATCCCGACCGCCAATCCCGACCAGCTCGCGCTTTTCCAGCAAGGCCAGATCGACGCCGTCTGGACGGTGGAGCCGTGGGTCTCGCGCATCGAGCGCGAGGCGGGCGGCAGGGTGCTGGTGGACGAATCCGACGCGATCACCACGGTGCTCGTCGCCAGCGTGCGCGCGCTCAAGGAGAAGCCGGAATTGGTCGCGCGCTTCACCCAGGCGCATCGCGAACTCACCGAGTGGGTGAACAAAAACCCCGCCGAGGCACAGGCGCTTGTGCAGCGCGGCATCACCGAGACCGTGAAACGCGAAATCCCGCTCGACTTGGTGAAAGCGTCGTGGAAGCGCCTTCATTTCACCGCCGACGCATCCCTTCCGCCTTTCGAGAAACTCGTGAAGCAGGCGCGCGAGCTCGGTTTCATCAAAGACAACACGCCGCTCGACCGTTTCATCACCGCCGTTCCCGCGCCCGGCGCGAAATAATAAAATGCCATGGAGTCCTGCCCAGCCGGCGGCCCCGTTTTTCGCCAAGGGCATTCAGGGCATCGCCCGTATAATACCATTTTCATACTTTAGGTAGGGCGAGGCGTCCCGCCGAGCCGGAGACCAGCAACGGCTCGGCGGGACGCCTCGCCCTACCTAAAGTGTAAATTTCATTGGTAATTGGTATAATCTATTGTATTTTCGTGCTGGATTGTAATCCATTGGGTTACATCCTCGGAGGGTTTATACCAATCCGCACTCAAAATATAACAGTGCAGCCATAATGGAGGGACGGTCTCCGTGGAGTCAGTGACAGATGCGCGCGGCAGCGCGCCGTAGCGCAGGCATCCTTGCCTGCCGTCGAAACAGAAGGCGCGAAGCGCGGTGATGTATAAAGCCCAAATTCATCAGGACATTGGTATCGGCCACCATCGGGGAAATCACTGCCGAAGCAGTGGCGCCCCCGCCGCCGCTCCTATCAAGGCGTGCGTTTCCCTAAAACAATTTCGCCGGATACGCCCCCGCCTTTACCAGCGCGGCGATGGCGGCGGCGACGCGCGGTTTGTCTTCGCGGTGGGTGATGCCGAACCAGTCCGCGTCGGCCGTGAGCGCGCGCACGGTGAGCGTGCCGTGTGCGACCATTGCGGAGACCGCCGCGGGCAGATAAAACTCCGCCGACGGCAAGGCGGCGGATATTTTGAGAAATTCCGAAAACCCCGAGCCAAGTCCCTCGAAAATCCGCGGCGCGAATCCCCAGCAGTTCATCGAGACCGTCTCGTTTCCACTGAATTTTTTTCCGGGACCGACATCCGCCGGCACGATGCGGGTATGCTCGGTGATGCCGCGCAGCAAACCGCCCGGCGCGACATCGCACACGCCGCGCGAGACCGCGCCGCTTTCCGACAGCGTGCGCGAAAGCGTGAAGCCCACGAGCGCGGCCTCGTCGTCCCGCGCGCCGCGCAGAAAATCCGCGAGCCGGCGGAACGCGTCCGCCCCGTAAAAATCGTCGGCGTTGATGACCGCGAACGGCTCCCGCACGATTTCGCGCGCGCACCAGGCGGCGTGCCCCGTGCCCCACGGTTTCACGCGCTCCGGCGATGCGGCAAAGCCGGGCGGCAGGTCGTCCGGCGACTGAAATGCATAATCGACCTGCGCGCGGCCCGAATATTTCGCGCCGATTTTTCCGCGAAACAACGCCTCGAAGTCGCGGCGAATCACAAACACGACGCGCCCAAAGCCGGCGCGGATCGCATCGAACACCGAGTA
This sequence comes from Termitidicoccus mucosus, assembly GCF_038725785.1. Taxonomy (GTDB): domain Bacteria; phylum Verrucomicrobiota; class Verrucomicrobiia; order Opitutales; family Opitutaceae; genus Termitidicoccus; species Termitidicoccus mucosus. Next base: position 3,918,630 of record NZ_CP109796.1, on the reverse strand, counting down.
GTCGAGCAGCGTTTCGCCGGACGGCCCGACCGGGTCGATTTGTTTGAGGCCGCCGTAACGCGAGCCCATGCCGGCGGCGAGGACGAGAAGGGTGGGTTTCATGGAGAAGGTGGGAAAACCAAAGGATGGAAAACGAATGTCGGGAGGAGCGGAAAATCTGAGGAGAGCCCGGGCATCCCTAAAAAAATAAATTTTAGCACCAAAGGCCGGAAAAACGGCGCGGGCTCTTTATATTGGGCAGTTTGAAAAATACATTTTAATCGCGGAAACGCGAAAGGGCTGAAGCGCGAAAAATCATGAAATCCTTTTCATATTATGACATTCCGTGTTTCCGGCATTCCGTGCTTCCGCGATTAAAATTTTCTTTTCTGGATTTTTCAAAGTGCGCTATTTTAAAAATTTCCCCTAAGGGGATTGTCTTGGAATTTGAGGTTTGGGGTCCGGGGCTTGTCCGGCCAATGCCTCGTTCACCAGTGCGCCGATTTCCGGGGAAAGGTTGATCGTCAGCGCGAGCGCCTGCGCGGCGGGCGTCATTTTGCGCCAGGTCTTGCGGATGATATCGACAAATTTCTCGCGCGGGTAATCGGCGTGTTGCGTGGCGAAGGCGTTGATTTCCTTTTCGAGAAACACGAGGCAGGCCGCGTCCTCGAGCGCCTGTGTGCTGGCGTTGACCTTGAGCCCGGTCTTGGAAACCCACACCGCGACCTCGTCCGCTTCGGCGGCGGCCACGCCGGCCTCGAGCAGCAGTTCGCGTGCGCGGTCGGCTTGTTTTTTGTAGAGCGACTTCCGCCACGAAAGATACGCGGCGCGGCCTTCGGGGTAGCTGGAGCGCGGGACCGACCAGCGTTCGAGATGCTGGCATCGCGCGCCGAGCCGGAGCAAAGGCGGGGCACCGGGCGCGAGGCGGAGGAGCCAGCGTTCCATGTTGTCCGCGTAAACAAGCTCGGCGGGATGTCCGTCGCCGGTGCGCGCCGGGTCGGCGGAGTGGGCTTGGTCGATGAGCTGGCGGGCATGTGCGTAGGCATCCATGGCGCGACCAGCTTGAGCGCGCCGTTCCGCCTTTGGCAATGCCGGGATTCCCGGGGCGGCCGGCAAAGGCTTCGCAAAGCAGCGGTATCCGCCTGGCGAGGAGCGGGCGGCAACGCGTCAACGCGTAGCCCAGGCATCCTTGCCTGCCATCGTTACCTTATCGCGCGAAGCGCGGCATTTTTCAGGAAAAGAAAAAGAGTCAGCGGCGCTTCGCGCCTTTCTTTTTCGACGGCAGGCAAAGATGCCTGCGCTACGCTCGCGCTGCCGCGCGGTCTTGTCGGCCACGCTCGTGCTTATCGTTCCGGTTCGGTGAAGGTTTCGCGGGCGTCGGCCTCGTCGTCGCGGTCGCGGCCGGAACGGTGCCTGCGGGAGCGGCGGCGGACGTCGCGCGAACTGTAATAGGCATAGTTGTTGGTGTAGTAGCCGTAGTCATCACCCGCGTTCTTGGGGACGCGATTGAGCACGATGCCGAGGATTTCCTTGTGCAGGCCGGCGATGATCTGCTGCGCGCGGACGACCATGCTTTGCGGGTTGCGGCGGTATTGCACGAGCAGGAGCACGTCGTCCACCAGGCTCGTGATGACGGAGGCGTCGCTCACCCCGATGATCGGCGGGGCGTCGAACATGATGCGGTCGTAGCTTTTCCCGAGCCCGGCGAGCAGCGCCTTCAGGCGGTCGGCGTAAAGCAGGCTGAGCGTGAAGCCGCCGACGGAGCCGCAGGGGATGAAATCGAGGTTGGGCGCGATGGAGCGGCGCGTGACGTCGTCGAGCGTCGCCTTGCCTTGCAGCAGGTCGGCGAGGCCGGGCTCCTTCGCGGCCCCGGTGAGCTGGTGCTGCGTGGGGCGGCGGAGATCGGAATCGATGAGGAGCACGCGGGCGCCGGCCTCGCCCATCGCGCGGGCGAGGCGGAGGAGGGTGGTGGATTTGCCTTCGCCGGGACCGGCGGAGAGCATGACCAGCGTGCGGCCGGGCGCGGCGTCCTTGCGCGCGAGCGAGATGTTGGTCTGCAACACGCGGAAGGGTTCCGCGTCGGCGGGATCGCCGCTGTCCTCGTTGGGCCGCCTCGCGGTGGCGGAGGCGGGAATGACGCCGAGCACGGGGCGCTGGAGGCGGCGTTCGACGTCGGCGACGCCGCGGAAGCTGGCGTCGAAAAACTCGATGAGCACGGCGGCGCCGACTCCCAGCACGGCGCCGAAGAGAAACGCGAAGGTGAGGTTGAGCGGCCAGCTCGGGCGCGCGGCGCGGCGGGCGGGCTCGGCGGTGTTGAGGATCTCGATGGTGCGCTTGGGCACCTGGTAGTCGATCTCGCGCTGGCGGAGGACGAGCTTGACGGTGGAGAGCAGGCGGGTCTCGTCATCGAGCTTGCGTACGGCCTCCTCGAACGGGCGCATGCGGTCGGTCGAGGAGGTGATTTGCCGGGCGCGGGCCTCCTCGAGTTGTTTTTCGAGCTCGGCGACGCGGGCCTCGGCTTCCTTGCAGGAAATTTCGAGCCCGTTCTCGTAGCCGCGGAGCTGGGCGTCGAGCTGTTCGCGGATTTTCGCGCGGTTATCGGTCGCGGTGATGAGCTCCGGGTGCGCCTCGCCCAGCCGGGAGCGGAGGCGCGTGACGTTCTGGTCGGCGACGAGGTAGGCCTGGAGAAGATTCTGGATGTTGGTGTCGGTGATGAGCTCGGAATTGACGAGGTTGGCACGGTCGGCTTCGGGGATTTTTTTGAAATTCTCATAGCGGGCCCGCCGCCCGATGGCGTCGACCCTGAGCGCGACGAGCGTGTTCTGCATCTGGCGCAGCGTCTCGATCTCGATGTCGCCGCCCTGCGGGGTGACGAGGTTCACGCCGGAGATGTTGAGCTGGGCGCGGAGTTTTTCGACGAGGTCGCGCTGCGTGGCGACGGCGCGCTCCTGGCCGGCGAGTTCCCTGCGAAGCTGATCGAGGCCGGCCCGCTGCTCGGCGGTGGCGAAGGCGATGCGGTCCTCGGAGTAGGCGCGGGCGATCTCGTTGGCGATGGCGGCCGCGAGCGCGGCGTCCCGCGAGAAGACGTTCACCTCGAGGAGCGAGGTGTTGCGCGGCATTTCGACGCGGAGCATCTTCTTGGTGAGATACTCGTAGGTGACGTCGGTGGGATACGGCGCGGACGCGCCGAGGAGAGCGGCGATCCTCCGGTTCAGGCCGAGGTTTTCGATGACAGGGTTGAGGATCTTCGGCGACTGGATGACCTTGAACTGGTCCTGCAAAAAGTAGGGGTCGTAGTAATTGTTGGCCTGGTTTTCGAAGACCACCTTGCCCTCGGGTTTTTCGACACGGATGTTGATGGTCGAAAGATACCACTTCGGCAGCAGCGCGGTGACGACCGCCGCGGTGCCGACCACCAGCGCCATGACCAAGAGAATGAGAAATTTTCTTTGGCGGAGAACCTGGAAAAACTCGGGCAAAGCGGCGGTTTCGGAACTGGAATCGGGTCGGGCCATGGGTCGCGGCGGTGGGCTAGGCAATTTGTGATACAAACGTGCAGCAAGCTATTTATAGGACGGGGAAGACGCAGCGCCAGCCAATCGGTTGCGCTAGAAAACATAGCGCACGCTCGCGCCGCCGCGGAGGCGCTCGAGTTCGCGCACGGGGTCGTCGGAGTCGATCCTGTCGTAGTCGAGCGTGGTCGAAAATGCCCAATATTTTGATATCGAGTAAGTAACGGCGGCGCCGACGCGGAGGTTGGTCTCGTCGCGGTCTTCGGACAGTCCTTTGCGGCCGTTGAGCGTCCCGGGTTCATAGTTCAGGGAGCCCGATGCGGTGAGGCGCGGGGTGAGCGAGTGCTGGATGTTGGCGAAAAAGCGGTGCGTGTAGGAATCGGTGTAGAGGTCGAGGTTGGAGGACTCGACCACGGAAAACGCGTATCCGACTGACCAATACGAATTGGCGCTGTAGTCATGTTTCCAGGCCAGCTCCGCGTAGGGCACGACCGAGTCGTCATCGCCCTTGCGGCGAATCCACTCGCCGCCGAGCCGCCCGGTGAGCGCGCTGCGTTTGCCCAGCGCGTAGTCGGCGCCGGCGAGCAGGTAGTCGGAGTCCTTGTCCTTGCGCCAGCCGTCGCGGTCATAGCGGATGAGCCGGCGCCGGTATTCGACGACGGCCTGCAATTCCTCGCGCATCGCGTGCGTCATCTCGAGCCCGGCGAGATACTCGGCGTGGTCGATGTCCTCGGCGATGGAGCCGGTCTTGTAGGCAAAATCGACCGCGCGCGCCTTGAGGGCGAGCCCGGTGCGCTTCGTCCAGGTGTAACGCAGGCGGCCGTCGAGCTGGTTGAAATTGTAGGACTGGTCGCTGTTCAGCACGGTGGACACACCCGGAAGCAGCGACTCGGGATTTTTCACGATCTGGAAAACGTCGCTGATCTCGCCTTCCAGCCGCGGGCTGAAGGTATGCGCCACGCGCGCGCTCATGCTGTGGCTGGCGATGGTCCGGTCGCCGGGACGATCCTCGAAATAGTCGAGCGTGAGCTGGTAGGACGCGGACAAAAACGTCTGCGGCGTGGCGGACATGTTGAAGACCGCGGTGGGCTGCAACTCATGCACCATGCTGGAGATTTCGTTCCGCGGCGCGCCGAAGATGTTGGTGTCGTGGTAAACCCGGCCGCTCACATAAAACGTCAGCATTTTCCCCTGCTCGACTTCCGGAACCGGCGCGTAGGCCGCGCGCGCGTGCGCCCCTGTGCCGAGGGCGAAAAAAACGAGGCACGACATGCGGAGCGGAATTTTCATGGCTGGAGCCTGCACGAAAGGGAGGGGCAGGCTACCTGCTCCTCCGGAATTGGCGCAATCCGTTTATTTTCCATTCGTATCGCGGGCGGGACTGAACCGCCGGAATCTTTCTTCTTTCCTCTTTATTCTTTCTCTTTCTCTCCTCGCCAAACGTTTTGGAGAGAAAGAGGAAAGAGAAAGAATAAAGAGGAAAGATTTCGGAGGGCGGCATCGTGTTGGGCCACGCATCCGGCGCAATCCATCTGTATAAAACGCTGTTGAAAACGTCCGCATATTCACATGGATGGGGCGGATGGATTCGTCGTCACCCGCCGCCATGCCGCCCACTCACAATGCCGACGGCACGCTCAAGCGCGGCCTGAAAAACCGGCACATCCAGCTCATCGCCCTCGGCGGGGCCATCGGCACGGGCCTGTTTCTCGGCTCGGCCGGCGTCATCAAGCTCGCCGGCCCGTCCATGATGCTCGGTTATGTCATCGGCGGCATCATCGAGTTTCTCATCATGCGCCAGCTCGGCGAAATGGTGGTCGAGGAGCCGGTCGCGGGTTCGTTCAGCCATTTCGCCCATAAATACTGGAGCGGCTTCGCGGGCTTTTTCTCCGGCTGGAATTACTGGGTGCTCTACGTGCTCGTCGGCATGACCGAGCTCACGGCGGTGGCGAAATATATTCACTACTGGTGGCCCGCCATGCCGCAGTGGATACCGGTGCTGGTTTTCTTCATCGTCATCAACGCCATCAATCTCGCCAACGTGAAGATTTTCGGCGAGGCCGAGTTCTGGTTCGCCATCATCAAGGTGCTCGCGGTCATCGGCATGATTGTATTTGGCGCCTGGCTGCTGCTGACCGGCGGGGCGGGGCCGGACGCGGCGCTTTCCAATCTCTGGGCGCTCGAAGGCGGCTTTTTTGCCAACGGTTTCGAGCCGTTCTGCATCGCGCTCGTGATCATCATGTTTTCCTTCGGCGGCCTGGAGCTTGTCGGCGTGAGCGCGGCCGAGACCGCCGAACCGCACAAGACCATCCCGAAGGCGATCAACCAGGTCCTTTTCCGCATCCTGATTTTTTATGTCGGCGCGGTCGCCGTCATGCTGGCGCTCAAGCCCTGGCCGCAAATGGTGGCCGACCTCGCCGCGGCGGGAGCGGCGGGCGACAGTTACGGGGCGAGTCCGTTTGTGCTCATTCTGAAACACATGCACATCCCGTATGCGGCGCACATCCTGAATTTCGTCATCCTGACCGCCGCGCTTTCGGTTTATAACAGCGGCGTGTATTGCAACAGCCGCATGCTCTTCGGCCTCGCGCAAAAAGGCAGCGCGCCGAAGAGTCTGTTGAAACTGGACCGCCGCGGCGTGCCGGTCCACGCGCTCGGCCTGTCCGCGCTCGGCACCGGCGCCGGCGTGATCATCAACTACACGATGCCCGCGCAGGCGCTCAGTTACCTCATCGCGCTGGTCGTGGCAGCGCTGGTGCTGAACTGGGCGTTGATCAGCTTCACGCACCTGAAATTCCGGCGGGCGAAAAAACGCGAGGGCCATGTGCCGCGCTTCCGGTCGCTCGGCGCGCCCTATACCAACTGGATCTGCCTTGCGTTCGTTCTCTTCATCCTGGTCGTCATGGCGACGCAGCCGGGCATGTGGACCTCGGTGGTGCTGATTCCGCCGTGGGTGGCGGTGCTGTGGATCGGCTGGAGGATCAAGAACGCGAAAACCAGGGCAAAAGGCTGATCGGCGCCGCGAGGGCCGGTCGTCACGGCAGGGCGGGGGGGGCGGTTTGAAGCGGATGTAATACCGGACACGCCCTCCATCGGCGGCTTGTCTTGGCGCGGCTGATACCCATGATGGGCGCGTCATGAGTTCCCTCGTCAACATCCTCCAACTCCGCGCGGTGCCGGTCAGCGTGAATCTGGCCCTGCTCGCGCTTCGCGCATGGCTCGGGCTGTCCATGCTCCTGCTGCACGGCTGGGTGAAAGTCGTGAATTTCTCGGCCATGGTCAGCCATTTCCCGGACCCCTTCGGCCTCGGACAAAAAACCACGCTCATCCTCGCCATCTTCAGCGAAGTGGTGTGCTCGGCGCTGCTGGTGGTCGGTCTGTTCACGCGCCTCGCGGCGCTGGGCGGCGCGGCGGCGATGGCGATCGCGTTTTTCGCCGTGCACAACTCGCAGCTTACAGGCCAGCAGAGCGGGGAACTGGCCTTCATCTACCTCGCCGGCTTCGCCGCGATCGTCCTGGCCGGCGGCGGACGGTTCTCCGTCGATGCCACCAGCCACGGCTCCGGCCCGGCTTAAGCGCGCCGCATTTCGTGCCGCATAAAAAACCGCGGACGCCCCGCACGGGGCCCGCGGTTTTTCATTTCACCGTCCCCGCACTTTCAACGTTTGCGCGCACTTTCGCCTTTTCCTTACATCGCGGACCCGATTCAATCCGCCTTTCATCCTCTCAACGAGAACCAGAAAGTTTCTCTCCATGAACACCACCACGATTACTGAAATCAAGGCGCGCGAGATCATCGACTCCCGCGGAAATCCGACCGTCGAGGTCGACGTTTACCTCGCCGACGGCGGCTTTGGCCGCGCGGCCGTTCCCTCCGGCGCCTCCACCGGCGAACACGAGGCCCTCGAACTGCGCGACGGCACCCCCGCCGCCGCCAAGCTGCTGCCCAAGGGCGTCGATGGCAAAAAGCGCTTCGGCGGCAAAGGCGTGCTCGCCGCCGTCGCCAACGTGAACAACAAGATCGCCCCCGAGCTCATCGGCTTCGACGCCCTCGACCAGGTCGGCGTGGACAAGCAGATGCTCAAGCTCGACGGCACCGGCACCAAGTCCAAGCTCGGCGCCAACGCCATCCTCGGCGTCTCCCTCGCCACCGCGCACGCCGCCGCCAACGCCCTCGGCCAGCCCCTCTACAAATACGTTGGCGGCCCCAACGCGAAAGTCCTCCCCGTCCCCATGATGAACATCATGAACGGCGGCGCGCATTCCGACGCCCCCATCGACTTCCAGGAATTCATGATCCGCCCCGTGAACTTCGACACCTTCAGCCAGGCCCTCCGCGCCGGCTGCGAAGTCTTCCACGCGCTCAAGGGCGTGCTCAAGGCCAAGGGCCTCTCCACCGCCGTCGGCGACGAGGGCGGCTTCGCCCCCAACCTCGCCTCCACCACCGACGCGCTCGACGCCATCGCCGCCGCCGTGAAGGCCGCCGGCTACAAGCTCGGCAAGGACATCATGCTCGCCCTCGACGTCGCCTCCTCCGAGTTCATCGACAAGAAGACCGGCAAATACGTCTTCAAGAAGTCCGACGGCCGCCAGTTCACCGGCGACGAATTCGTCGAATACTACAAGGAACTCACCGCGAAATACCCGATCGACTCCATCGAGGACGGCGCCGCCGAGAACGACTGGGCCACCTGGAAGAAGCTCACCGACGCCATCGGCGACAAGGTGCAGCTCGTGGGCGACGACCTCTTCGTCACCAACGTGGACTTCCTCCGCAAGGGCATCGCGCAAGGCGTGGCGAACTCGATTCTCGTCAAGGTCAACCAGATCGGCTCGCTCACCGAGACGCTCGACGCCGTCGAGATGGCGCACAAGGCGGCCTACACCGCCGTCCTCTCCCACCGCTCCGGCGAGACCGAGGACGCGACCATCGCCGACCTCGCCGTCGCCACCAACTGCGGCCAGATCAAGACCGGCTCGGCCAGCCGCAGCGACCGCATCGCGAAATACAACCAGCTCCTCCGCATCGAGGAGCAGCTCGGCGCCACCGCGATCTACGCCGGTCGCCTGTAACCGGAAACAGGATACATTTGCATCCCGCCCCGAAGCGGGCCGCGCCTCCAGCGCGGCCCGCTTTTTTTGCGTCGCGCGGATTGCGTGGCACGGGCGTCCCGCCCGTGCGACGGCGCTCCGCGCCGCCAAAGCCGGCAGGATGCCGGCGCTCCCAGTCGCTGCCGCGCACCCGGAGAACCATTTATAATACCAATTATGAAACAAAATGGCCCTTTAGCTGGAGGGACGACCTCCGTGTCGTCCTTCTGCCCGGAAGCGGACGACACGGAGGTCGTCCCTCCACGCCGTGCCTTTGCTAAAGGGCCATTCCCATTCATAAATGGTATTATAGTTCTATTTGCAGGGATCTGTCCGGTCCCGCCAGCAGCATCAACCTCGAGAAATGAACTTCATAAAGATTCAATGTATCGCCGTTTCGCTCTATGTTTTCATTATACCAAGGCATCTTTGCGACAAATTCATTTTTTAAATCCCAAATGCTCCTTTTGCTTCTTTCGACGACGGCGTCATGGATTCTGACATGGGAAAGGCCTCTTGAGGGAATGGTTGTCAATGCGACCTTATTGTTTTTGAGAAACTCCTTTTCCTTTGGGTCTCCCTTGGTTGAAGCGAAATACAATATCTTTTCCCTCTCAAGATAAACAAAGTTCAATATTCTTACGTTCGGAATATTATCGACAGAGGAAGCAAGCGCAATCCTCTCCGTCCCGGACATGATTTTTTCCAATTCCTTTTTTGCGTTCATGGCTGTCTCCTTTTTCAGGTTGGTCGGTCGTTCTGACTTATACCATTTACGACCGAGATTTATATTTGAGGTAGGGCGAGGCGTCCCCGCCGAGCCGCGGCTCAGCCGGAGGCTCCCCTCTGTCTTGATAAGTCCATAAATAATTGGAAAATGGTATTGTATATATGGCGAAGGCGGCATGGCCCGCGCGGACGCGGGCGCGGAGACGCGAATAAAAGGCCGTGCTGGCGGCGGTGGCGGCCACGTGGCGCACGACCATGGCGGGTCCGTTCGGATGGGTGTTTGTTTTCATCGCCCGCAATGATAACGGGCATGGGTGACAGGTTTTGTCAGTTGTGTCGCGGGACGCGCGCAATGGGCTATTCGGGTATTTGCTGGCGGAGTTTCCATTCGCGGAGCAGCGCGGCGCGCTTGCGCGGGATGGCGGATTCTTCGATGGTCAGTTTTTGGATGCGGTCGGTGCGGAAGGAGCGGTAGTCCTGGCGGAGTTCGCACCAGGCGACGAGCACGCGGACGTGCTCGAAGTAGCCGAGCGCGAAGGGCCAGAGCGTGCGCGTGCTGGGGGTCCCGTTGCCGTCCTGGTAGGTGAGGGTGAGTTTGCGCCCGGCGCGAATGGCGCGCCGGATCAGTTCGAGGCGGTTGTCATCACCGGTGGCGGCGTGTCCGGGAGGCGGGCCGATGAGCAGGGTGGAGGCGTCGAGTTCGTCGCGCAGGGCGGGCGGGACAACGGCGCGGATTTTGGCGAGCGCGTCGCGGGCGGAGCGGGCGAGCTTGTCGTCGCCGCGCGAGGCGACCCAGCGCGAGCCGAGCACGAGGGCTTCGATTTCCTCCCCGGAAAACATGAGCGGCGGCAGGGTGAAGCCGGGGCGCAGGATGTAACCCAGGCCACGTTCGCCCTCGACGGGCGCGCCCTGGGCCTGAAGCGCGGCGATGTCGCGGTAAAGCGTGCGCAGGCTGACGCCGAGTTCGGCGGAAAGCGCGGCCCCGGTCACGGGGCGGCGGTGACGGCGGAGGAGTTGCAGAAGCTCGAGCAGTCGGGCGGCGCGGGACATGCCGGGGTTTCTATTTTGTTTTTGAGGGAGGCGGTGATTTCGGCAAATCGCGGTAGCTGCCGCGGACCGGGTGTTTGATGCCTTTGGCGAGGAACAGGCCGGTGAGGGAGGCGGGGGATTTTTTGATTTCCTCCGGCGTGCCCTCGGCCAGGAGTTCGCCGCCGTGGATACCGGCCGCCGGACCGAGGTCGATGATGTGGTCGGCCTGGGTCATCAACTCGTCGTCGTGCTCGACCACCAGCAGGGTGTTTCCTTTCTCGCGCAGCGTCTTCAGGGTTTCGATGAGGCGGTCGTTGTCGCGGGCGTGCAGGCCGATGCTGGGTTCGTCGAGGACGTAGAGCACGCCGGAGAGGTTGGAGCCAAGCTGCGCGGCGAGGCGGATGCGCTGGGCCTCGCCGCCGCTGAGCGTCTCGGTCGGGCGGTCGAGCGAGAGATAGCCGAGCCCGACGTGATCGAGGAAGCGGAGGCGTTCCTCGATTTGCGGAAGGATGTCCTGGGTGATGGCGCGGGCGCGGGCGTCGGGAAGGTCGAGCCGGCGCAGGAGCGCGAGGAGCTGGCCGGGCGTGGCGCGGAGAAGCTCGGGCAGGGAAAGGGAAAAGGCGGATTGCGGATTGGAGGATGCGGAGCGAGTGGCGGCGGCGCGGGCGGTCGTCGCGGGTCGCGTGGCGGCCTCGGCGGTGAGCTTGGCCAGATAAGGGGCGAGGGGGGAATTACGAATGGCGGCGGAGGGGGCAGGGAGGCTTTCCTTTTTTCTAAATTCGTCATTCGTCACTCGTAATTCGTCATTGCTTGTGAAGCGCAGCTTTACGGCGCGGGCGGTGCGGTTCAGGCGGTCGCCGTGGCATTCGGGGCAGGGGCGTCCGGCGTCACCCACGTCGTCGGCATGCTCGACGCCGTAGGTGCGGAGGAGAAGGGTCTGGTCGGCGTTGTCGGCGTCTTCCTGGTCGAGTTGGAGCATCCAGGGATAAATGCGCCCGTGGCCGCGGCAGGCGGGGCACCAGCCGCGGGGGGAATTGAAGGAGAAATGCTTGGGGTCGAGTTCGGGGAAGGACTCGCCCGTCTCGGCGTCGGTGTGGGTGGTGGAGAAATAGCTGAGGATTTCGTTTTTCTCGGTGAGGAGGAAACAGGTGCCGCGACCGAGGCGGAGTCCTTCGTCGAGGGCGGCGCCGGGATTGGCATCGGTCTTGAGGTCGGCGGTGACGGCTTCGATGTCGTGCTCCTTGTAGCGGTCGAGTTTCTGGAATTTGGCCACGGGCAGGAGGCGCCCGTCCGCGCGCATGAGCGCGTAGCCTTGTTTCTCGATCCAGGTGGCGATCGGCTGGTGGTGGCCCTTGCGTCCGCGAATGAGCGGGGCGCAGAGGTAGAGGTGGCGCGCTTTTCTGGCCGCGGGCGCGCCGTGGAGCACGCGGAGGAGGAGTTGCTTGAGTTGCGCGGGCGTGAGCGGTTCGACCGGGCGGCCGGTGTCGGGGTGGTGCTGGACGCCGAGGCGGGCGTAGAGGAGGCGGAGGTATTGGGCGACCTCGGTGATGGTGGCGACGGTGGACTTGCGGGTGCCGCGCGTGACGCGTTGCTCGATGGCGACGGTGGGCGGAATGCCGGTGAGGCGGTCGATGTCGGGGCGGGGGAGCTGCTCGACGAACTGGCGCGCGTAGGGCGACATGGATTCCATGAAGCGGCGCTGGCCCTCGGCGAAGACGATGTCGAAAGCGAGCGTGCTTTTCCCGGAGCCGGAGACGCCGGTGACGACGTTGAGCCGGCGGTGCGGGATGGTGAGGGAAAGGTTTTTGAGGTTGTTCTCCCTCGCGCCGGTGATGGCCAACGCGGATTGCGGAATGCGGATTGCGGAATGGGGCGCCGCCGCGCCGGCAGCGGACGCGGAGGCGGATTTTTGGGATTTGTTTTTTGAATTTTTTTTTGGATCTGCGATCTGGGATTTGGAATTTGCGGCGGCAAGCGCCGCCGCGAGGTAGGGCGCGGTGGCGGTGTTGGTTTGGGCGATCTGCTCGGGCGTGCCTTCGGCGACAATGCGGCCGCCGTCGGCGCCGGCCTCGGGGCCGATCTCGATGAGCCAGTCGGCGGACTTGAGGACATCGAGGTTGTGCTCGATGACGATGACGCTGTGGCCGGCATCGACCAGCGCCTGGAGGACGGAGAGGAGGCGCTTGACGTCGTGGCGGTGCAGGCCGGTGGTGGGCTCGTCCAAAAGGAGCAAAGCTCCTTTTGGGAATGCGGAATGTGGAGTGCGGATTGCGGATTTGGAAGCGCGGAGCGCGGAATGAGCGGACGCAAGCGGCGGAGCGGAAGGGACGGCGGCGGGCGGCGGGGTGTCGGGTTGAGTGGTTTTTAATTCCGCACTCCGCGTTCCGCATTCGGCATTCGGCAGGTGCCGCACGAGTTTCAGGCGCTGGGATTCGCCGCCGCTCAGGGTGTTGAGCGGCTGGCCGAGGGTGAGGTAGCCGAGGCCGACGGTGGCGAGGGTGGAGAGGCGGGCGTGGATGACAGGCTCGTCGGCGAAGAGGGCGAGGGCATCGTCGATGCTGGTGTTGAGCAGATCGGAAATGGAGCGGTCGCGCCAGGTGATGGCGAGGATTTCGGGCTTGAAGCGACGGCCTTCGCAAACCGGGCAGGGCACGTAAACATCGGAGAGAAACTGCATCTCGACGCGCTCGGAGCCGAGGCCGTTGCAGTGCTCGCAACGGCCGTCGCCGGCATTGAAGGAGAAACTGGAGGCGGTGTAGCCCGCCGACTGGGCGGCGGGCGTGGCGGCGTAGAGCTCGCGGATGTGCTCCCAGGCCTCGGTGTAGAGGGCGGGATTGGAGCGCGGGGTGCGGCTGAGCGGGGACTGGTCAACGAGGACGATCTCGCCAATGGTATCCAGTCCTTCGATACGGGAGATGGAGGCGGGATCCTCGGTGAGCTGGTGGCGGGCGGAGAGGATGCCCTGGTGGATGATGTTGTCCAGCAGGGTGGATTTGCCGGAGCCGGAGACGCCGGAGAGGCAGACGAGGCGGTTGAGCGGCAGCGTGAGCGAGAGGTCGCGGATGTTGTGCTTGGAGGCACCCTCGAAACGGAGGAAGGCGGTGCCGGCGGCGGCGGTGGCGCCGCCGGCGACGGGGCGGCGTGTTTGCGGCGCCGCGATGGTCTCGCGTCCGCTCAGGTAGGCGCCGGTGATGCTGGCGGGCTCGGCGAGGAGCGCTTGTAGTTGTCCGCTGAATACAATGCGGCCGCCGCGCGCGCCGGGCTCGGGGCCGACCTCGATGATGTGGTCGGCGGCGCGGATCATGGCCTCGTCGTGCTCGACGACGACGACGGTGTTGCCCGCGTCGGTGAGCGTGCGGATGATGGCGATGAGGCGGTCGATGTCGCGGGGATGCAGGCCGACGCTGGGCTCGTCGAGGACGAAGAGGGTGTCAACCAGCGAGGTGCCGAGGCAGGAGGTGAGGTTGACACGCTCGACCTCGCCGCCGCTGAGGGTTTTCGAGGAGCGGTCCAGCGTGAGGTAGCCGAGGCCGACTTGGACGAGGTAGCGGAGGCGCGTGAGAATGCTGTCGTGCGCGAGCTTGGCGGAATGGGTTTCGAGGGAGGCGGACGGACGGGCCAGGGTGGATTCGGACGAATCGCCGATGAGTGCGAGGAGTTCGCCGACGGGTAGCGTGTAGAGCTCGGGGAGCGTGCGGCCGAGCCATTTCCAGCACAGCGCCTCGGGCTGGAGGCGCTGGCCGCGGCAGTCGGGGCAGGGGTTGTAGGCGCGATAGCGGGAGAGAAACACGCGCACGGGCATTTTGTAGGTGTTTTTTTCGAGCCAGTCGAAAAAGCCCTTCACGCCATACCAGATGTCCTCCTCGTAGCCGATTTCCCCGCCGCGGGCTTTGCGGGCGCGGTATTCGGGTTCGCCGTAAATGACAAAATCGCGCTGTTTTTCCGTGAGGGCGGCATAGGGGACGCCGGTGGGGATCTTGTGCCGGTGGGCGGCGCGGATGAGGTCGTCGCGCGACATGCTGTAAACCTGGCCCTCGAAAGCCTTGATCGCCCCTTGCTCGATGCTGAGGCTGGCGTCGGGAATGGCGAGGCGGTAGTCGATCTCGATGATGCGCCCGAAGCCGCGGCAGCGCGGGCAGGCGCCGAGCGGGGAGTTGAAGGAAAAAAGCGCGGGTGTGGCCGGGCGGAAGGTGCGGCCCGTGGCGGGCGAATGCAGGCCGGTGGAAAAAGACGCGTGGAGGAGAAAGGACTGAACGGACGAAGGGACGGAGGGCTGGAGGGCGGCGGCGGCACCGGTGGCGGCGGGCGCGCTGGCGAAGAGATGGAGCCGGCCGTGGCCGAAATGAAGCGCGGCCTCGGCGGCCTCGATGAAACGGGCGCGGCTGGCGTCCGTGATTTCGATGCGGTCCTGGGCGACGAGAATGTGCGCGGCATGGTCGAGCGGCGCGGTGTCGGCGAGGAGGTCGTCGATTCTGAATGCGGCGTGCGGAACGCGCAGCGCGGAATTGGAAGCGGTGGCGCGGGCGCGGCCTGACGCAAGGTCAGGCCCTACGGCGGCGCGCACGGCGGCGGTGTCTTTTGGCACAAGGACGCGCAGGTAGGATTGGGCTTTGAGATTTTTCAGGATCTCGGGCCACGCGAGGCTGGCCGGGCGCGTCACCTGAAAGGCGACAACCAAGGTCTGGCCGGACGCGGCGGCGAGGGTTTTCCGCCAGATGGTTTGCGGCGTGTCGTCCTCGACTTTTTCCCCGGTTTCCGGGTCGTAGCACTCGGCGACATGGCTGAACCAAACTTTGAAAAAGTCGGTCAGCTCGGTCATGGTGCCGACGGTCGAGCGGGAGGTCTTGACGGTGTTGGTTTGCTCGATCGCGATGGACGGGCGGATGTTTTCGACGGAATCGACCTTGGGCTTGTCGAGCAGGTCGAGAAACTGGCGCGTGTAGGCGCTGAATGTCTCGACATAGCGGCGCTGGCCCTCGGCGTGGAGCGTGTCGAAAACAAGCGAGGACTTGCCCGCGCCGCTCAGTCCGGTGACGGCGATGTAGCTGCCGAGGGGAATATCGAGGTCGAAGCCCTTGAGGTTGTTCTGGCGGACACCGCGCAGGCGGATGAAGCCGGCGTCGGCGGGCAGTGCGGCTGCGGTGGCGGGTTGCGCGGGCGATGTGCGCTTGCGGGCGGATTGGGTGCTGCGAAGTTCGGTGCGTTTCTTGGCCACGGTAACACCGATGGCTAGTTGGGCGGGGAATTCAAATCAGCAATTTGGCTCGCCGGCGAAGTGATTGGACCGGACAAGGATGACGAGGTGGGCAAAAGGGTGCGGCCAGGGAACCGCGCGCAGCCCGCGGAGCAGTGTGCGCGCAGGCTTAGGAAGCCCTGCCGGTGCGCCTGCGGCGGCGGGGCGGCAGCTCCTTCTCGAAGAGCTGGCCGGGCGAGACGCGGTAGCCGAGCGTCCGCCAGAAGGGCACGGCGGCGGCGCGCGCGAGGCCGTTGATGCGGGTGATGCCGCGATGCCTCAGCCAGCGTTCGAGCTGGCGCACGGTGGAGCCGCCGGTGCCGTCCTGGCGCAGGCGGACCTCGATGCGCAGGATGCGCGCGCCGCCGTCGTCGATGCGGAACGTCAGCTCGGTAAGATTGGGGCGCGTGCCGTGCCAGAGTTCGCCCGGTCCGGTCCATGCGGTGTCGCGCTCAAGACGAAGCGGGCGGAGGCGCTGGAGTTTTCTCCGCAGCCTTCGCAATGAAAACCAGCCCGGGCGGGGCGTGGTCTCGTCTTGGTCGAAGTGGTCCATGGCGGTTCGCAAGTGTCGGTGTTTGGATATACGACACATTTGCCTGCGAGTTGCTCCGCGATTGCACGGATTTTGCGGAAATGAAACAGAGGCGGAATGCCGCCGCCTCAACAGAAAGCGCAGGCTTGAATTATCCGCGGAGTCGCGCAGTGTGCGGGGTTCACACTCACGGAGGAGTGGCTGAGCTGGTTTAAGGCACCTGACTTGAAATCAGACGCAGGCTTACGCTTGCCGGGGGTTCGAATCCCTCCTCCTCCGCCAGTTTCGCCCTGTCACGTTCAATCTGAGGGTTGCCATGGGGTCTGAGATAAGGGCAAATCAGCGCGCACGAGGCTGAACGAAACCGAAAGGCAACGACTTAGGAAAAATCAGCCGCGCCGGTCAGGTTTGAGAGGAAATCATGCCAGAATTCCCCGGTTTGCCAAAGGTTTGAGAGGAATCAGCCGCCCGGTGTGGCCGCTGCCGGGGCGTTGCAGGGGGGATGCCGAGGCCCGGCAAGAGGGGTGCATCGGGGTTGCTTTGCTTTTGCAGCCGGCGCGCGGCGGCCTGCTTTTCGCGCAGGGTTTTGGCCTTGGTGACCTCATCTGCGCGCTGCGCGATGAGCTCAGGCATGGTCGGGGCGGAGGGGCGGCGGGTCACTCCAAACGCATCCAGAAGCTGGTTTACGTGCGAGCCGACACGCATGGCCTCGGTGCGCAGCTCCTCGGCGTTGGCCCCGACGTAGCGGTCGACGCAGGCTTTGAAATAGGACCAGAAGTCATTGACCGCGCCCCGGAGTTGATACTCGCCGACGGCATCGAGGCACGTGGTGATGTGGAAGGCGAGGCGCTTACCATCGAGCATCCAGCCGCGACGCCAGAGGCCGAGCACAAGGCGCTCGAGGTGCAGACGGCATTGCTCGATGCGCTTTTGCTTCGCGGCTCCGGCCCATGACCAATCGAGCCGGCGGGCAAGCTCGGCGCGCACCCAGCCGTCGAATTTCAGCAGGCGATCCTCTGGCGAGAGGCCGTGATTGAACCATGCGAGGAGATCGGCGGGGATCTCGCGTTGCCGGAGCGCGTTTTCGCGATCGTGCAGGTAGGCTTCGATGGAGTTCATGGTGTGACGGGCGGGCGGCGGTAGTAGACGCGGTCGGTGCGGATGACCTTTGCGATCATGTCCCTGGCCTGGCTGCGGCGGGCGAGGCGGTAGCGCTCGTATTCGTCGCGCGTGCACTCGCCGAGGAGCTTGTAGCCGGGCGAGCCGGGGTAGCTGATGACGGCATCGCTCGACGAGGCGATCTCGCGCACGAGGCGGTCGGACCAGCGCAACGCCTCGCCGATCTGCAGAGCGGTCATCCAGCCGCGCCCGCGCAAAAACTCGACCAGCGTGCCCTCCCGCGCGGAGGTGTCGCGCGGGCGGGAAAACACGAGGGCGAGTTGCATATCGGGCATGGCTATTTGGTGCGCGCGCACCATGCCTCGATGGCGCTGCAGAAGGCGGCGGCGCGAGCATCGTCTTCGGGCGTGCGCGCACGCGGCGGGCTGGAGGAAAGCTGATCCTGGTAACCCTGTTTCCAGGCGCGCACGTGGTCGACGGCGCGGTAGGGACAGCGGCTGCGCGAGCCGCTGGCGGTATTGCGCTCATCCATGAGGCGGGCGAGCTTGCCCTCGTCGTAGGCGGATTGTTCGCGTCTGGTCATGGCTAAAACGGCTCCTCCTCCATTTTTTCCACCTGCTTGATATCGCGCTCCCGCACCCTGTCCTCCTGCTTTTCGAGGATGCCCATCACCACACCGAGCCGGCGCTCGTCGAGCGCGGAGAATTCAACTTTGAAGATTTTATGCGCGGTCCCGTCCAGGTAGGCCAGGGTGGTATCCGGCGCAGGATCACCACCCATGCACACCCGCGCCGCGTCCCAGCACCGCGTGATCATATCCTCGCGCCGCTGGTCCGGCTGCTCCTGCTGGCGCATCTGCGCGTCGAAGTTGGCGTCGTCCCACACGGCGCGAAACGCGGCGATGACCTTGTCGAGGTCGGCGTTGCGAAACCTCTTGCTGCTCTTGTCGCGGCCCAGCGCCCGGCGGTGCAGTTCGTGGCGCTTGGCGTCGCACTCCGCGCTCGTGAGCCCGCGCCCGCGGAAGTATTCGCGACACCGGCCCCACTCTCTCCAATACATGCCCTGTTGTCGTGGCGTCATGGTTTGAGAAAGACGATCCAGTGACTACGGGACTGCTTGCCGCAGCGGTTGCCGAACAGCGGCCGTTCTGGCGTGAGGGCGAGGATTTGGGAGACCGGGATGTCCACCTCGTTCCACTTAAAGACCAGGATGCCGTTTCGTTTCAGGACGCGGAAACACTCGGAAAATCCCTGGCGCAGTTCCTCGCGCCAGTCGCCGACAAGCGAGCCGTATTTCTTGTGCATGCGGCTGGTTTTTCCATTGCGGGTGAGGTGTGGAGGATCGAAAACGACGAGCGAAAAGCACCGGTCGGGAAAAGGCAGTGCGGTGAAATCGGCGACCAGGTCCGGGGCCACATGCAGCATTTTTCGACCCTTCCGGTTGTCGGCGAGGAATGACTCCGCGCGCTTGTCGATGAACACGGCACGCGGATCATTTTTATCGAACCAGAACATTCTGGTCCCACAGCACGCATCTAAAACGAGCTTATTCACAGCCCCTCCTTTCCCGTGTAGCCGAATTGAAATACCGGCACAACTCCCTGCCCACCCACTCCCCGACCGGCACCGACACGCCGTTGCCGATCATGCGGTAGGCATCCGAGTTGCTGCCCACGAAGCGGAAGGAATCAGGCACACCCTGCAGCCTCGCGTATTCCCTCACTGAATACGGCCGGGCGCCGCCTGGCCACCGCCGGTCCGCCACCAGCCGCGTGCTCAGGTCCTTGGAGTAGTGGGCCACACACGTCGGTGCCATGTCATCCCGAGCCGGATCACTGATGATTGGCCGGTCGCGATACGCGCCCGACAGCCTCCGACGCACATAAGCGGGCACCTCCGGAAGGCACGGACTCCGCTCCAGCACATCACGCAACCGCGTCCGCCTCGCCGCCTGCGGCGGCCTCCAGGAAAAATGCCGGCGCGCACCGAAAATGATCAACCGCTCCCGCCGCTGCGGAAGCCAGATCGCCGAGTCCACCGGGCAAAAAACAACCACGTAGTAGCCCGGCAGTCTGGTCATGGCCTCCATCACCACCGGGAATTTCTTCATACCTGGCACGTTTTCCAGCACATAAACCTCCGGGCGTCCGATGGCCACGTGCCGGAAAAAGTGCAGGTATAAATCATCGCCGGTGCGCCGGCCGCTGATATCCGCCGCGGTTGAATATCTCGTGCAGGGATACGTGGCCACCATCACCTCTCCGGCGGCCTCATCCTCGACGAGCTTCCCCCGCATGTCGCACTCCCTTACCTCATGGGTAAAATTCGCGCGCAGCGTGGCGCAGCACTTTGTGTCGATCTCGAAGCTCTGCACAATGTTCACGCCGCCGCGCATCAAACCCAGGTCCATCAACCCGGCACCGGAAAAATAACTTTTCACCCTCGGAGTCATGCGAGCCCCTCCTTCCACCTGTAGAGCGTGCCGCGGAAGGGCATGCCGTGGGTGTCGCGGAACCAGGTGAGCATGTCCATCGGCGAATAAAAACCCTCGCCCCGCGCCAGGGCGCGGCGCTCTTTTATTTCGAGGCGTTTGTTGCCGTGCAGCCACACCTCCCACGACTCGTCGATTTCGACGGACAAAACCGCCGCGCATACGACCTCGCGCAGCTTGCGTTGCTTGCTGGCATACGGACGCCCGGTCCACGTGCGCAGGTCGCAGATATCGCCGACGCGCACCTCGCGCTTGCGCGGCAACCGGATCGTCGATGTCTTCGTGCCGTCGAGGATGAGCGGCACGAAACGCGGTTGGAACATGAAGACGTGGCGGCGTGGTTTCACCGTTCCCTCCTCTCCGGCGCGACGAAATCCAGCCCGAGCGCGTGGAAGATGTCCTCCTCCGTGTCGCTCGCGACGACCGGGGCGCCGGGCCACGCGCCGCGCAGGATGCCGCGGTGCGGGTGGAAGTGCAGGCCCATTTTTTTCGCGCGCGACGCGAGGTGGATGTTGTGGGCTGCGCTGCCGGTGCGTGCGAGCAGGAGCATGCCGTGGTTGCATGGCTGCGGCGCAAACAAGTCGTCGGTCTCCGCGTGCGAGAACCATAGGTCGAGCTGGATTCCGCCGGGCAGCTCGACCAGCATGTATTGATCCCCGCGCTTGCTGATGCGGCCCCGGTGCGTGCAGCGGAGCTCGATGTAGTAGAGGCGACCCGGCAGCGGCAGGCACACGATGTCGATGTCGCCGACTTCTGGACGGGCGCGGCGGATGCTCCCGGCGATATCGATGCGCTCGCAAAACGGGGTGATCTCAGCGACGATGCGCTCGGCGAGCCGGCGTGCGTTGGCGAGTGGGAGAGGCATGGGGAACTTTAATATGTTGGGTGCTGGCGGTCCACGCGCTCACCGCGCTCGTAAGCCTCAGCGGTATAGTAGGGGACCGACTGGGGGATCGCGAAAATCTCCGCTTCGCTGCGATATGCATTCGACGCGGGCCTGCTCTGCTGGAGCACTTCGAGCGGATTAGGTTGCGGGCAGTGTGCATCGACACCAAGCCGCCTAAGCACGGGGCATGAGAAGGCGTGAATGATCGAGATATCCTTCCTCATCCATGAATTATTGGCGACGGATTGGTGGCATCCGTATGCCTCGTGGAAGTCCGGATGCTCGCAAAAATTGGTACTGTATTCCGGCTCGCACGTGAGGTGTTTGCAGCCGAGGCACGAGAAGGCGCGGCGTGCCGGCCAGTTTCTATAAGTCCAGTCACGGTATTCGACGACGCACGGGCCGTCGCGCTCGCCAAACGCGATGGTGGGCTCGTTTGCCATGATGGACTCGACCACTCCGCGCACATGCGCCTCGGCTAATTCGCGGGGTTTGTTCATGGCCAGTCGGCCTCCTCGCCGTCGTCGTTGTTGCGGGCCTCGAGCTCGGGGAGCGCTTTGGTTTTTTCGAGATTCGCGAGCTCCCAGTCGCTGATCGGTTTTTGCTGGCCGCTGGTCGCGGCGAGGCGCGCGAGCTCCTCGGTGCAAAAGGTGAGGCGGTAGAGCGAGGACGGGTTGACCAGTTGCGTGGTAAACGTCGTCTCGCCCGTCGGCACCTCGATGCGCAGCAGCGCGGTGCCGAACATGGTGTCCTTGCTCACGAGCCCGCCGTAGCGGATGTGCCCCATGAGCTCGACGATCGCCCACCTCGGCGTCTCGGTGTCGGGGGTGGTTGTTTCAGTATCCATTGTTTTTATACATCCTTATGGGTTAACTACGGCGGACATATTTCCTGATGTCCCCGTCGCAGATCACGGCGATGATGCCGATGAGCATGAACAGAAACGCGGCCAGTGCGGCCGGCATCCACAGCGGGGCGAGCACCCACCACCACGACCAGCCGATGGCGCCGCCGAGTTTCAGGCCGATGAAGAGCAGGCCGAGGAGGGAGAGAAAGGAGACGCCTTTGGTTTTCATGTTCTTCCTTTCATTGGGCGTTGCGGGGCGGCGGCGACCGGGCCGGTGATGGTTGCGGCGCGCAGCTCCCTGAGCTGCATGCCGGAGGCGAGTTTTTTCATGATCGCCAGACGGAAATTCAGTTCGTCGGCGGTGGGGTATTCGATCTTGCAGTTGGCCTCGTGGATGCGCACCAGTTGCGCGCGTTCCGAGAGCTCTTCTTTTGTCAGTGGCATAGGTGTGTATTTGGTTTTTGGTTACTTGGTTTGCTTGGATAATGTTTTTAGTTCGGGGAACGCCTGCGCGAATCCATCGGCCATTCCGATTAGGTTGATGCTCCAGCCGGCGTGCTGTTTGTGTTTTTTGTAATGTTCGTAAGCAGCGTGCGCATTGCCTGCTTCGCGGACGCGCTGGAAGGCTTTCAGATGGTAATCGGCCTCGGCGGTGTGATGGGCGACTAGGTCGAGGAGATCGTCGTAGGTCATGGCGCGAGGAGGGCTGCGGCGGTTGCGATGGCGGCGAGGGCCGCGAGGGTCGCGGCACCGATGACGAGGACGGCGCGCGCCTCGGCGGAGAGGCGGCGGCGGCTGGCGATGACCCGCAGGCCGGCGACGGGATGGCGGCGGAGGTCGGCGCTCATGATATTTTCCCTCCTGGCGTGAAACCGGGCTGCTTCATGATCTGCTCAAAGTAGGCTTCGATCCATGCCTTGAGCGCGTCGGTTTTGGTGTGCGTGGTTGCGAACTTCTCGACGGAGATCTTCCCGTCCGGTGCGGTGATGACCTTCGCGACGATATCGAGCAGGTGCTCGCTCCCGTCTTCGCGCCAGCAGCCGTCGAAGCGCCAGAGCTGCTCCGAGTTGTCGGCCGCGCGATAGCCGAGAAGGATCATCGGCTCGGTGCCATCGACGACGTGCTCGATGCTGCCGAACGAGCCATCACGCAGGCGCACCACGGCGGGCAGGGTGAAAAGCACGGTGAAGTGACGCTCGCTCATGACATCTCCTTTTTGCCGACGAGGCGCAACAGGACCGGGTCATCTTCAGGACGAAAATATTTGTCCTCGATGATGTGCCGGATGGCTACTACGCTATGGCTTTTCACATCGATGCGGATGTATATGCCTTTGAGTTTTTCCCAGCTGTCCACGCCCGCGACCTCCATAACGCGGCGGACAAATTCCATCCCGAAGGCGGTGCCGATCCGGCCCGTTTTTCCTTTGCTGTCGGAAAGGTGAAGGTGGTCGAGCTGGTAGCCGCCGAACCGGAATGTGCCGCTCGTGGCTTTCAGCGTGAGGCAGCAGGTCAGGATGCCGTGGTCTTCCTGCCCGAGCATCGTGTCTGTGATGATTGCGTTTTCCGTGTCCATTTTTGTCCTTTTGCTCGGGGTTTTCACCAGTCGTCGCCGGGGATTTCGTTTTGCTTGATCGTGAGGTGCGCGCGCACCACGTGCTCCCACTTCAGCCGGGCGTTGTCCTTGCGCGCGAATTTCAGGCCGTAGCGCAGGCGCTCGGTGATGGCCTTCAGGCCGTCCTCCGAGCCCACTTGGCGGAGGATCTCGTAGGGAGTGTCGGAGATGTCCTTCGTGCCGAAGCGCACCGCGCACGTGTATCCCTTTTCCGGGAAATGCAGGTTGTAGTCGCCGAGGATGACGGTGAGGTCCTCCTTCGTCGGCTGCGAGGGCAGGATCACCTTGTGCACGCCGCGCCGCAGCAGCTGCTCGAGCTCGCCGCGGTTTTCGCGCACCCTTTTCATCAGCAGCGAAGTGCCGCAGAGCAGCAGGCCGCAGCCGCAGGCATCGTAGATCTCGCGGATCACCTCCAGGCACGCGAAGAACGACTCCTTGCGGTAGGTATACATGAGCTCGTGCACCTCGTCGAGGATCAGCAGCATGTTGGGCTTGAGCCTGCGCTTGATGCTCTCGATCAGCGTGGCCGTGTTGCCCTTCATGCCGATGCCACCGATCGCGAGGGCGATCTCCTTGATCATGCCGCCCAGGCCGCTGGCCGCGCGCAGGCGCGCGTAGCAGGTCATGCCGTGGTCGTGGTCGTCCCTGTAGCTCGTCAGCCCCACCGTCTTGCCGATGTGGGAGGGGCCGATCAGAAACACCGGCGACTGGCTCTCGCGCGCGAGGTCGCACGCGGTCCAGATGCGCGCCAGCGTGGGCGTGCGCGAGATCGCCGGGCGCAGGTTGCGGGCGCGGTCGGTCTCGAGCTGCCGGAACATCGTCAGCGCGCGGCCCAGTTTTTCGGGGATGGGCATGCGCTCGCCCGTTTCGGGATGCCGATACGTGCCGCGGATCAGCTTGAGGATCGTGGTGTGGTCCACGACCGCGATTTTCCGGGCAAACTCCTCGCGGCGCATGGGGTGCGCGGAGTCGGTGCAGTAGAGGTAGCACCAGACAAAGTTCTCGATGTCCTCGGGCTTGTTTTTTTCGTGCGTGAGGTTGGTGCGCAGATCGTCGAGCGATACGCTCCACGATGCGCTTACGGTTTCGGCCACGCGTCCGGTGACGGGTTCTTGACCCGCATCGGCGCCTGTGCTGGTTGTGTCTTGAGCGGCCATGATGTCCTTCCTTGCTTTTGTGATGTTGTGGTTTTGCTCCGGCCCGCGGCGTTGTCGCGCCGCGGGCCATCGCGTTTAGAGGAGGTCGCGCCCGGTGACTCCGGGCGCGGTGAAATTGTCCCCGGCGGCGGCGCGATCGCCGTCGTCGGTTTCGAGCAGGGTGGCGGTGTCGCGCGATGCGCGGGCCAGCGCCTTGCCGGTCTCGCGCTCGCGCACGGCCTGCGCGGCGCGCTCGGCGCCGGCGAGGGCGAGGCGCTCGGCCTTGCCCAGCCCGGCGGTCTCCGCCTTGTGCGCGGCGACGATTTTCTCGTTGTGCGCGCGGTCGAGCGCGAGCTGCGCGTTGGGCTCCTCGTGCCGCGCGCGCACCTCGGCGAGCGCGCGGTTCACGACCGTGGCCTGCAGCGCGGCGGCCTCGGCCAGCGCCTCCTTGTCGCGGATGTCCACGAGCCCGCGTTTGCCCCCCAGGCGAGCGAGCGTGCCCGCGTAGGCGCCGGTCATGTCGGCCAGCGTGAGCCGCTCGGGGGCCGCCGCGTCGAAGTAGGCGAGATACTCCGCGCCGTCGCCCGCGCCGCGGAAGACCTCGCCGGTCTCGTCCACGTAGGTGTAGCCGTCCTTGTCGTGCGCGAAGGTGATCGCGTGGTTGCGGTAGGTCACCTTTTTCGGCGTGAGCAGCAGCAGCGCGAGCACCTCGGCGGGTATCCGCTGGAATGATACATCGAGCGACAGCCGCGCCCAGCGCTCCACCGGCGCCTCCATGCGCTCGACGATTTCCACCCGCGCCTGCGCCTCGGGCGGCAGCAGCGCGAGGTCGGCGAAGGGCCGGGGCTCCGCGCCCGGCTCGGGCAGAAACTCGGTCACCCGGTCGAAGCCGGTGTAGCGGTGGTCGGTGCGCGCGTCGCTCGTGGCGCAGGCCCAGGCAAAGGCGCGCTCCACCGCCTCGGGCGAGGGGAAGGGCAGGCGCAGCAGCGCGATCTTTTCCGGCGGCAGGTTCAGCGCGCGCTCGCCCTGGCCGAGGAGCACCTTCGTGTAGGAGATCGCCGCGTCGAGGTTGGCCGGCGCGTTCAGCCGCTGGTTGCTGCCCTTGTAGCCGGGCATCGCGCCGAGCAGGTTCCAGAGCTGGTTGAAGAGCGATTCCACCCAGCCCTTTTCCCACGGCTTGCCGCCGCGCTCGGTGAAGCCGTTGGTCAGCGTGCGATGGTCGATCAGCCCCGTGCGCTCCACGCGCACGCGGCCCTCGAAGAGCGTGGAGAGCGACAGCTCCATCTCCGGCGAGATCGAGGCGCTGGCGTTTTCGACCAGCAGCGTGACCGGCCAGGGCGGCAGGCCGGTCCGGGCGAAGAGCCCGTGCAGCAGCGCCTGCATGTCCACGCGGGCGATGCCGGTGCGCACCGTGCGCACCGTGCCGTCGGGCTGCTGCTCCTCGCGCTCCAGCCGCTGGCCGATGCCCCAGTGCAGCTTGCGCCGCGTGGCGACATCCATCGCCAGCAGGCCGGCCACGCGGCCGATCTGCGGCTTGTGGTTCCGGTCGCCGGGAAACACGCACAGGCAGTCGAGCTCGAAGTCGTCGATCACGATCAGCTCGAGCGGGCGCAGGCTGCTCGGGTCGCGCCGCACGCTCGGGAAGTGTTTTTTCGCCGCCGCCAGCCCGCGCAGCGCGAGCATGCGCGCGCCCTTGGTCGGCGCCTTGCGGTAGAGGTTGCGGCGGCTCCACCCGCGCGGGTATTGGCCGCGTGGATACACATTGGGCAGCGCGCGCGCGGGGTATGTTTTCATATACCATTCCATCCACGTGCCGTAGCCGGGCACCGGCCGGCCGCTCGGCCAGATCTCCTCGCGCAGCAGCGCCCACGCCTCGTTCATCGAGCGGTGGTTGTCCTCGGCCAGCGCGCGGATGTATTCGACAAATTCCGCCGGCAGCGCCGACGGGCCGCGGTAGCCCTTGATGAGCGCGCGCCAGTCGCCCTTGGCGCCGAGGTAGAGGTAGTATTTGCGGGTGAGCGTGCCCGGCGCCGCCCCGCGCACCTGCTGCCGCGCCGAGGCCGCGACCGTGGCGACGGCGAGCTCGAGCGAGCGGCCCTCACCGCGCAGCGCGTGCACGCGGGCCAGCAGCGAGAGGGTGACCTGCAGCTCCACGCGCCGCTTCTCGGGCAGCGCGCCAAACTCGGCGAGGTCGGCGAAGGGCACGGCAAACGGCGGCGCGTCGTGCGCGGGGATTGCAAGGTCGGTGGATGCGTGTTGCAGGGCGGTTGAAATCATGGCGGGAAGGGTGTGTTTGGGATTGGGTTTGGCGGAGCGGCGTGCACACTCAGGCGCATGAGTGACTGGACGCAGATTGAGGAGCTGACACGGATGATGGCGCACGCGTTGCTGGAGCGGATTGTGCCGCCAGAAACCTGCGCGTGTACGCGAGAAACTGATCAAGCTTGTGATGAGTGGATACGCCGGTGGATTGCTCGCGACCCAAGCCTTTTGGAGACGTTCTCTTGGCTCGATCCGATTGTCTCGCGCGTGCTCCTTGCGCGCTTTCGCTACGCAACTGCTTACGCAACCATGCATAGACTCGCCGGGCATCCGCTTCCGAAATCTTCGGCAGAGCGAGTTTTGGAGCTTTATCTGATAGATCGATGGTATCTTGAGTTTCGGGAGCGCTGGCTGTCGGGAGAGCAGGGAGTGGCGGTGTCGGATAATTGATGGCGTTCATAATTGTATTCAGTTAATTGATACTTGGGACTTGATACTTGTTACTTGCCGCGTTTCGCGGCCTTGGGTTTTACGCCGAGCAGCGGCTCCAGGATCATTTCGACCTTTTCGGTGAGCAGCCGCAGGCTTTCCATCACGCCGCGGAGCTCGTCGGGGTGGTCAAACAGGTGTTGCAGCCGGTTCTCCTTGATGAGGAGGTGCTCGATGCGCTCGAGCGCGCCGCCGATCTCGTCGCGCGCCATCTCAAACATTTCCTCGGGCGTGGGCGGCGGGGCGGGCTCGTCATCCGGCGCGGGTTTCGCGAGCTCCTTTTTCAGGCCGCCGCTCTTGATGTCGTGCTTGATCAGCAGCTCATTCAGCGAGTGGCCGCCCGTGAATTTTTGCAGCTTAAGGAATAACTCCCGCGCGTCGCCCTCCGCGCTGATCTCGCTCAGTGTGAGCTGGTCGCCCGGCAGTGTCAGCAGGTCCGGCTTGGTGACCTTCGCCTTTTCCAGAAACACCGTGGCGAGTTTCATGTAATTGTAAGCCGTTGACCGAGACGGTTTAATTCGTCCACCAGTGGTGGACTTTTCCTTTTCGGCCAGCCAGCCATCGAAACGTCCCCGCTCCATGCTGGCCTTCACGCGCAGGAGCGTGAGGCCGGCGAGCGTGCCGCCCATCGCGGCTTTGTTTTCCATCTGCCCGACGGCGGCCAGTTGGTCCACGGCCGCGCGCTTGAGCCCCTCGAGCGCCTCGGCCCCGGTGATCTTCCACTCCGGCGCCTCGGTCAGCACCAGCGCGTTTGAGGTTTTTGATTTTGTATTCATTTACTTGATACTTGTCACCTGGAACTTGTCATTGGTGCCCGCGCCCGCGCCGCCGCCGTGTGCGCCGCCACCATGTCCAGCGCCTCGCGGGAGAAGGTGCGCAGCACCTCGAGAAACCGCCGCAGCCGCTCGTCCTCCGGCGCGGTGCGCGCCTCCAGCAGCGCGAGCAGCACGTCGCCGCGCAGCATCCACTGCAGGCGGTGCCGCTCCCGCGCGTCCGGCCTCGCCGAGAAGTTGAACCGCGCCCCGAAGATCGCCCCGCTTTCCAGCCCGTTGCGCAGGCTCTGCACGCTCACCGGCTTGCCTCCGTCGTCGCTCAGGATGCGTGCAACCTCGTCGAGCCGCAGCTTCTCGCGCCCGGCGGGGATGAGGAAGTCGAGCATCAGCTCGGGGTGTTTGAGCAGCGGCGCGGGCATGGGGGAATAAACGTTTAAGTTTTAAGTTGAAGTTGAAGGAGGGAGCGCGCCGGGGGCGGAAGCCGCGGCGGCGCGGGTTTGCGCCCCGCCCGCCGCCGCGGTTCCCTCGGAGGTGCTATGACTTCCTCCAAAAATAATCCCTCCGCGGGCGACATCGCCCGCGAGGCGCTGCTCTCCATTCCCAATCCCCTCGGCCGGTTTCCCGGCCCCCTGCGGATTCCCGAGGTCAGAGGCATGCACCACTACCTCTCGGGCGAGGCGTTCTTTGTCGCGCTCAAAAATGAGGTTGAGCAACTCGTTCGCTCGGCCCCGGAAGATCACGACATACTCGTTCAGGCATTCAATGTCTTCTTCCGGGAAATCCGCTACGTCGAACCGCATACCATTGTTTTCCGCGGTGCGCTTAATTCCGGCCAGGATGCCTCCGTCATCGCACATTTTAGCCAGTGCGTCGCGCATGTCGTTTACCTGCCCAAGGCCGGCCCCGAGCGCGTCATCGCCGGCTTCTGGCGCGACCCGGCTGGAGGCTGATGGAGTGATCCCGCTCATGCTCCCTTCCCTCCTTTCGCCGCCCGGAAGTTGAGCAGCAGTTCGAGCACGCGCCGCGCGCGTATCCGTGCCTCGGCGATGTCCTGCGCCTCCTGCTCCCGGTCCGACACGCCGGCGCGCAGCTCCAGGGTGTAGACCGCCGCTTCCAGGTCATCCGCAGCATCTCGCAGTTTTTCCAGATTGCTCATGCCGCCTCCTTCCGTGCGATGGGGCGGCGCTCCAGCTTCTCGCGAATCGCCGAGCGGATGAATTTCGACATGTCGCTGTCGCGTTGTTGCGCTGTCTGCTTCAGTCGGCGAACGAGCGGAAGCGGCATCCAGAGTCCGATGTATGCTTGGTTGGTGCGGCGCTCTTTCATAAGGTGTACATAGGTGTTCATACACCTTTTAACGCGCTTGCAAGTTTTTTCTACGAGGATTGATTCTCTTTTGTTTAAACATTCCCCCTTAATGAGCAATCAACGCAGCAAGACCCAAGTGATGGTATCCATCTGGATGGATCGCACTCTTAAGCAAACCCTTCAAGAGCGGCTCCGGAAAAAACGCTTTCTTCTATCCCAATTTATACGCGATGCCATTGCCGAAAAAATGAAACGCGACTTAGGGGTGATTGTTCCAGATGAAGTGGTTCTTCCGCGGGGTGCTGCTATCAAAATCAACGCCAAGGGTAATACGGGAACCATGGCGATTGGCGGAGATGCACTTGCTCGCGGGGCAAAAAAATCGAAATCCGGCTCGTGATTCAGTGCCCCCATGCCGATTGCCCGCTGCGTTCCACCCTAAAGCTATCATACAGCTAATCCCCCTGCCATGTTCGGAAAGCGCAAGCGCCAGCCCATACCGCCTTACCGCGACCCCGCGGCCGACCCCGAGTTTCAGTCCCTGCCGCTTAACCGCCGCACCCTCATCCTCGACCGGCTCGACCGCTGCCTCGAAATGGACCGCGCCAAGGTCAAGCAGGACTGCGCCGGCTGGATCGCCGAGCGCTACGAAGGCACCGACTTCGAGGGGAAAAAACGCACCGGCCTCTCCGCCAAGCGCATCTACAATGCCTGGCGCGAATGGGTAAACGCCGGGCGCAATTGGCACACGCTCGACAAATACCGCACCCTTTATCACCCCCAGGAAAAGCCCCTCCAGCATTACAACCTCGATCAGCAGGCAGTCCACGACTACCTCGCCCGCCACGGCCTCACCATCGCCCAATGGGCCGCCTCCCACGACCTCGCCCCTGCCTCGGTCTCGCGCGCCATCAACGGCTCGCGCCCCACCGCCCAAAGCCAGCGCATCCTCGACATCCTTGCCGGGGAACTTCGCGCCGAGCCCGGCCACTGGCACCAGCAGGTTGCGACCATGCTCCAGGAAGTGGCCGCCATGCAGGAAAAGCTCAAGCGCCTCCAAAAACAACTCCCTCCCCCATGAGCCCCGGAGCAGACCGCCTCGAAACCTACGATGAAGCGATGAACATGCTGCGCTGGCTCGGAGAGCAGCTGCCGCGCGAGTGGCCCCCGGAACTGCCGCCCGAGGACACGCCCGACTTTTGGTTTACCGCCTGCAAGCACGAGTTTGCCACGCGCAAGGCCATTTCCGCAAAGATGCGCCGGCTCGCCGCGAGCGACACCTCCTTCGACTTGTCGGCACTCGAGGCATGGCTGGTGCGCCGCCGCATCGAGTGGGCGGCCCAGCTCGCCCTCGCCGCGGCGCAAACCGGCAAGGCGCCCGGCATGGGGCTCAGGGAATTTCTCGCCTACCTGCTTGCCGACTCTTGGGAGACGGACGGCTGCCAGGGCCTCTGGAAGCACGCCGAACGCGACGGGAAGCCGCATCCAGAAAATCCCGATGGGCTGCATCCGTTGCCGTGAAGCAGGCGCGCTCCCGCAGCGCCGCGGTGAGTTTGCCAAGCGATTTTTTGGTGAGGGATTTCATGCTCCCGTCATGACATCCCTCGCGCGTGCGGTGCACGCCCAAACCGGGGTGGGGATAAAAATACCCCTGAGTTAAGCAAGCTAACCAAGCTGCGGCTAACCCCCTTGCCCTCCTTTGTGTGATACTGCGCTCACCATGAGTGCGGCAGTCACCACAGCAACGCAGAGCGAAGCAGAAAACGCCGGCTCCGTCAACGGCACGGAGCGTCCGCGCGCGTGGCTGTCTCCGGAGCGCGTCGAGTGCATCCGGGAGATAATCGTGGATGGAAAAGTCTTGGGTTGGGATATCCGGTTCGCCAGCGGCGGGCATGTGCGCATCCCCGCCGATCACGAGCTTATGCGCGGGCTGCCGCCGTCTTGCATTTCGCTTGCCAGCTTGCTAGAAAAGCCCGCCACCTGCTCGGGAAGAAATTCCGCCACGATCTCGCCCGCCTCGTCCGTCAGCGTCCAGCCGCCGCCGATGCCGGCTGTGTATAATACCCCTTTGGCTTCGCCGGCGAGGTCGATTTTGGCCGCGTGCACGCGGGCCACGGTTCCGTTTTTAAGGAAGATTTCGAAGGTCTTCATGCGCCGTGAGCCTGCGTCTGCGGCCACTTCATCGCAATCCCCAACCACGGAGGCCGGCGCATGAGCGCAGCCGTCACCACCACGATCCCAATCCTCGCATTTTCCCCGCCCGTCGTCAAGGCCGGCGAGGTCGAGGTCGCGCTGCACGCCGCCGGGCGCCTCATCAAGCTCACCGGCAGCGAGGAAATGTTTTTCAAGTTCGCGCGCGGCATCCTCGTCGCGCCGCGCGCGAAGCCGCCGGCCCGCGCCGTCAATGGCGCCACCCTCGCGGACTACCGCCGCGTGGTTGCCCGAGTGAATGCCGGCGAAAACTGGGTGACAGCCGCCGCCGCCGAGGGCGTGGCGAGCCCCGGCAATGTGGCCAAATGGTGGAAGCGCGAGTGCGCCCGCCGCGCCGCCGACAATGCGAGCGGCGCCATCCTCAAACCCTCGGGGGAGATCCTATGAGTCGCGCTCGTCAAACCCTTCGATCTCATCCGAGCCAGTCGGCGCGCCGATCAGGAAAATGCCGACTCCCAAATGCCGCGCATCCTCTACGGCTTGTAATAAGCGCGGCTCTGGTGCGGAGGGAACTTCGCGAAACCTCACGCGCGGGCTCGCCGTTTCATACGGCAATTGTCCCGTTATTGCAGCCGCCCGCCCCGCCGCATCCTCGCCCGAAGGCGCGTAAAGCACAATGTGCAGAATCCCCCATTCGAAATTCCAATACTGGGGATGCCGCGGCGAAGGCCGCACGCGCACAAGCATCTCAAACAAAGTCCAGGGGCCGGGCTCATTCATCCCCGGCATCTAAACGCCCCCGCGCCGCCAGGGCAACCTCCCGTTCCTGATCCTCCTCTTTCCCACCCATGAAAACCAAACCGTTCCTCCTCGTCATGCTCGCGATGCTGTTCGCGTTCGTGAGCCTTCCGCTCCTCGTCCTCGCCGGCGACACCGCCGCCGCCAATACCGTTGTCTCCTCCGCCACGCCCTGGTATCTCTCGACCGGCTTCATCGCCGCGGCGGTCGCCTTCATCCCGTCGGTCATCGCGATCTGGCAAAACAAAAGCAAAAAGTCCGCGCAGAAGCTGAACGAGACCCTCGTCAAGGGCATCGAGCTTGCCACCACGATTCCCGAGGTGGTCGCCGCCGAGAAAAAAGTGAAGGACCAGATCAAGGCGACCGCCGAGAAATACGGCGTCGAGCCCCTCCTGCACCGGCTGGTGAAGGATCTCACCTAGCGCGAGAGAGGCAGGCCGCAGACATACCGTATCGATAAAACCAATACAGATGGCCCGATGCTCGACATCATTATCGCCCTCATCCCCGTGCTCGCGGCTATCGTGCCGCTGGTGGTCGAGCATATCCAGAAGCGCCTGCGCAGCACTCCGGCGGATGAGTCTGCCGCGGCCCGCGCGGCCGAGATCGCGACGCTCCCCGGCGCAATCGAGCGCCTGGAGCGCAGCGGCGATTTTGCTTCTGCCGATGTGTTTCGCCGCCGGCTGCGCGACCTCACCACGCCCGAGCGCGGC
The DNA here is from genome assembly GCF_038725785.1 of Termitidicoccus mucosus. Classification (GTDB taxonomy): domain Bacteria; phylum Verrucomicrobiota; class Verrucomicrobiia; order Opitutales; family Opitutaceae; genus Termitidicoccus; species Termitidicoccus mucosus. The sequence continues at coordinate 3,885,939 of NZ_CP109796.1, read as the reverse complement.
GGTGACGGCGCAGGGTAACGCCTACCGCGTCGCGCTGCCGCCCGGCACCGTCATCACGCTTCCCGATGCCGCCTCCGAAAATCAACTGCGCTCCGTCGCGGTGAACGAAATCGAGAATCGAGAATCGAAAATCGAAAATACCGTCACGCTCACTGCGGAGTTGCAGCTCGTCTCACCCGCTTACATCGCCGAGCGCGATGCCGCCGAGGTGCGCTACGTGCGCCGCATCATCGAACTGGAGGCGTTGATCAAAAAATGAAGTGCACGGTGGAAATCATTTGCCGCTCGGTCTTCGCATTGGCCTGCCTCGCGGCCTGCGTGGTTTTTGCCCTCCACGGCAACGAATCCTGGTGGCTGTTCCTCGTTCTCGCATTTCTCGCATGCCCATGATCCCCCTCCTCGCCCAAACCACCGAGCCGATCAGTGTCCAGACCATCGGCACTGCCGTGCTCGTCATCATCCTCCTGTCGCGCTGGCTTTGGGACTTTCTCAAGCATCGCCGCGAGGAGGCCGCGCAACTCGAGCCGCGCGCCGATCCGCCGCTGCACCGGCAATACGTGGACCGCGAGACCTTTTCGAAGGAGCTCACCAACGTGCACGGTCGCATCGGCCGCGAGCGCGGCGAGGTCAACCAGGAGCTGGCCGAGCTGCGCGAGGGCCTCGAAAGAATCTCCTCCGACGGAGAACAGCGCGACATCCGCATCCACGACCGCATCGACAAGCTCGCGACCGAGGTCGGCGAAACCCCGCGCAAGACCGTCGAGCTCCTGCGCACCACGAAAGGACTTTTGTAGCCATGTCACCCGCCGTCCTCCGCACCACCATCCTCGCCGAGCTCGCCGGCGCGCCCCACGGCACACTCACCCAGGAGGGGCTCCTCACCTGCGTGTGCCAGCGCCTGCCCGGCACCACGCTCGCCGACTTGCGGCAGGAGCTCTCCTGGCTGCGCGACCGCCGGCTCGCCGACTACGTGCCCGCGCCGCTCGATGACGATGCCCGCACCTGGACCATCACCACCACCGGGCGTGCCGCCCTCAAGCAATGATTTCCCCCGTCATGATAACGTCAGGGGCCATAACCAGCCGGCCGGTTCCCGCCGATCATCGGGCGCGGCGCCGTCCTTCCGCCGCGAAAGCAATACGGAGGGGTTTCGCATGTTGACCTCCCACGCTGCCGGCCGGCTGCAATTTCCTCGTCACGCCGGGTCGAACGCCGGATGCGCCACGCCGCGCGCGCCGTCGCAAGCGTGAGCCGCGCCGCGGCGGCGAACCGCGGCACCCTTTAACAAGTATCAATAAAACGAATACACTCCTTTGAAAAAGCCACGCTCAGACGCCAAGCTCAAGTCGCTCCCGCCTCACCAGCGCGAGATGCTCGTGCGCTGGCTGGCCGAGGAGAACGTCTCCTACGAAATCGCGCGCGATCGCCTCTGGCAGGATTTCAACGTGCGCACCTCCATCGGCGCGCTGGTGAACTTCTATGCCACGCAATGCTGGCAGCGCAGCAGCGAGCACGCCCGCGAGTTTGCCTCGCAGGTGCGCGAGGCCGCCAAGTCCACCGGCGAGGATTTTAACGCCGCCACGCTCGCGCTCATCCAGGAGCGCGCCTTCGTCTTGTCGCGCACGCAGGGTTCCGATGTGAGCGACCTCGCCACGCTGGCCAAGATCATCGGCGACTCGGCCCGGCTGCAACTCAAGCAAAAGGAGCTCGCGCTCAACCTCGACAAATTCCGGCAGCAGGTGAAGAGCGACATCGAGAAGGGACTCGACGCGCTGCACGCCGAAATCAAGGGCAATGCAGAGGCGCTGCAGCTGTTTGAAAAATTCAAGGCCGCGGTCCTGCGCAGCACGGAGGGCGAGGCATGAGCGACCGTCGCAAATCGACCTCCGCCATCGCCGCGCTCGACGCGAAGATTTCCTCCAGGGAAAAACTCGCCGAGGTGCCGGACGTTCGCTCCTACCGCGAATTTTTGGACAAGCACGCCCGCGTGAAAACGAAGCACGGCTCCGCACCGTATTCGTTCGACGGACGCGAGGCCATCGCCGGCATCGCCGATCGCATCGACGAGATCCTCGGCTCGCACACCGGCAAGCCGCTCAAGGACGCCTCGCTCGCCGTGTGCGGCGGCGCCCAGTGGGGCAAGACCATCCTTGGCCTGAACTTCAACGCCTACATCACCGGCGTCGCCTTCCGCAACGTCGGCTACTACCTGCCCGACGACGACCTCGTGCAGGGCGTGGTCGACGGCAAGTTCCGCCCCGAGGTCATCGACTTGTCCGGTACGCGCATGATGTCGCTGTGTCGCAGGATGAAAAAGACGACATCCCGCCCGATCGCGCGAAATACCTCAAGGGACGCATGACCTCCAGCGATCTGCGCTTCTCGCTCGTGATCGGCACGCAGCGCTACGCCGGTGCCGGGCAGAACGCGGAGTTCGAAGCCGGCACGCAGGAAGTGTGGGAGCTCATTGATTCTCAGACCGGCGACAGCTTTTGCCCCGAAGAACACTGGCCGCAGATCTGCCGCATGGCGATGGATGGCACGCCGAGGCCCACCGATCCCCAACTCGGCTGGGAGGGCGTTTTCAAACGGCCCGGCAGCGATGAGGTGATCGCCGAATACGATCCCGAGGCCGTCTATTATTTTGCCAATCCGACCACCGGCACGCCGCTCGATCGCCGCGTCGGCCGCTGGGTTTGCCGACGCCCCGACCGAATCAAGGAACGCAAGTTCTCCATGCGCGTCTCGCAGTTCGGCATCGACGCCATCGACCTCGCGCAGATCGTCGCGCACTGGCGCGATGCCGTCGCCGATCCCGAGCAGATGATCGTCTTTTGCTGCGACCGGCAGGCCATGCCGCGCAGCACGCTCCAGCAGCTCGATCAGGCGATCATCGAGCGCGCGCGCTCGGTCTCGCGCTTCACCCTCTCGCAAACCCCGGATGCCGCCGCCGTGCGCTTCGGCGGGCTCGACACCGGCGACCGCTGCTGGTTCACCTGCCGCGAGGTGCGTGATCCGCTCGACGTGCGCCTGCGTTACGCCGAGCAGATCGCACTCGGCCGCGTGAAGGCGCGCGCCATCGAGCTTTTTCATCGCATGGGCCTCTCGTGCCTCTTCATCGACGCGCGTCCCGCCGCCGATGAGGCGCGGCACATCACTTGGGCGCTGCATGAACTCCTCGAGTATAAGTGGCCCACGATCGCCGATCCCGAGAAAGCCTATATCCAATTTCCCGGCGGCCTCGCGTGGGATGGTCCGAACTCCAAGTGGAAGGGGCTGCGCGCCGCCGTCGTGGAGTTCGCGCTCAAGGACGGGCAGGGCGTGCGCCACAAGCTCGGCATCACTCAGGAGGGCAAGTTCTACCCGGTCATCCAGTGCAACCGCGACGAGTCGATCCAAGCCATCATCAACGAGCTTCTCACCATCAAGGAAGGGCTCGTGCATGTGGTGAACGGAAAGACGCGCGAGGAGCCGATCCTGCGCCTGCCCGAAGTCGTCACCGGCTCGCCGCCCGCCGCCGAGATCCTCGGGCGTCACTTTCTCACCGGGTCCAAAAAGGAGCGCAATGAAAAGACCGGCGAGGAGCACTTCGTCGACAAGGTCGAAAACCACTACCTGCTTTCCGCCACCTATGCGCGGCTGGCCGAGACCATCGGCGGCAGCGCGAAGGCCGCGCCCTTCGCCTTCGAGGCTGTCTCCGGCCGGGAACTCGTGGCCGAGCCTGCCATCCCCTTCACCAACCGGAGGACCGTTTTATGAGCACTGCAACGCCCGGCTTTAACCTCGACATCGTCAGCGCGCAACGCCGCTCGCGCTTCAACCCGCTGGCGAATTTCGACCCGGCCGTGCTCACCCGGCAGTTGCAGGAGTTCCGCGCCGGCCGGCTGCGCGACCTCGCGATGAGCATGGATGCGATCGAGGAGACCGACGACACGCTCATGTGCGTCGTGCCCAAGGCCAAGGCCGCCGTCGCCCGTCACGGTTACGAGATCCTCACCATCGACACCGAGGACGCGGCGCAGGCCGAGCAGGCGGAGAAGCAAAAGGAAACGCTCGAGCATTTTTATAATCACCTGAGCGTGACCAACGCGCTCGACCTCGACGAAGAGGGCGGCGTCTCGCTCCTGCTCCGGCAGATGATGGACGCGAAGGGCAAACGCTACGCCGTACACCACATCGTCTGGCAGCCGGCGGCAAAGGGCCGCTACACCGCCACGCTCTGGCAGGTGCCGCTCTGGTTTTTCGAGAACACCACCGGCCGCATGCGCTTCATCGAGGAGCCCTACGGCTACGACGGCGTGGCGATGGAGCGCGGCGCGTGGATGGTCACCAAGGGCCTCGGCGTGTCGATCGCCTGCGCCGTCGCCTGGACCTTCAAGCACCTGCCGCTGCGCGACTGGCTCATCTACAGCGAGCGCGCCGGCATGCCCGGCATCGAGGGTGTGACCGACGCACAGCCCGGCAGCGAGGAATGGAAACAGCTCGTCCAGGCCGTCACCGAGGCGGCCAAGGAATTCAAGTGGGTGCGCAACCGCTCCAGCGAGATCAAGACCATCGAGTTTTCCACCACCGGCGAGCTGCCCTACCCGAAGCTGGTCGAGCGCATGGACCGCGCCCTCGCCGCGCTCTGGCGCGGGGCCGATCTGTCCACCATCAGCGCCGGGCAGGGGCAGGGCCAGGGCGCCAGCCTGCAAGGCGAGGAGTCCGCCGCGCTCGAGGCCGACGACGCGCAATGGCTCTCCGAGTCGCTCCAGACCAAGCTCGACCGGCTCGTCATCGAGTATGTGTATGGCCCCGATACGCCCGTGCTGGCCTACTTCCAGGTGCGCGGCGCGGACAAAAAGAACATCGATACCGACCTGAAGGTCGATGCGTTCGCACTGCAAAACGGGCACCCGATCTCCAAAAAGCAATTCGCCGAGCGCTACCAGCGCCCGCTGCCCGACGAGGAGGACGAACTGCTCGCCCCGCCCGCCGCTCCGGCCCCGTCCTTCCCGCCCGGCGCGGACGAAGCCGCGCGCCGCGAAGCCATCAACGAAAGCGCCACCGACGCGCTCTACAACGCCCGCGCCCTGGCGCTGCTCACCGGGGCCGAGCGCGCCGCGCTCGCCCCGCTGCTCGACGCGCTCGCCGTCGTGGAGCGCGCCGGTGACGCCGACACCCCCGCCGCGCTCAAAGCCTTCGAGGCCGCGATCGCCGCGCACGCGCCGCGCCTGCTCGCCGATCCCGCCCTCGCCGCCGCCTGGGAAAAAGTCCTCGCCCCCGCCGCCGTGGAAGGGGTGGCCAATGCCTTGAAACCATGAAAACCAATAGCTCAAAAAATAAGCCTCCCTTTTCGGTGCCCCGGCTGCTTGCCCGTATTTCCCCGCGCATCGGGTTTGCAAGCCATTGCAAGGGGGTTTGCAAGCCTGCCGCGCGCGTGGTCGCGATTAACGAAACCGGCCCGGAAAGGCTCGTGGCCGCGGTTGCCGCTTTTAACGATGTTGCGCCCGCCGCCGATCAGGACTGGGTGCGCCTGTCCCCCTACGGGGAATTTCCCAACGAGGTGGGCCTGCAGGTCTTCGACCGTGCCGCTGCGGAGGAGATGACGGCCGACTTCAACTCCATCCTCGGCAAAGCGCAGCGCCTCTTCCGCGGGCCGCCCTACTACGTCGGGCACCCCGACGATCCGCGCTGGGCTCAGAAAAATCCCGGCGCACCCATGCGCGCCGTCGCCCGCGTCAAGAAAATGGAGGCGCGCGACGACGGCCTGTATGGCTTCGTGGCCTTTAACGATGAGGGCAAGTCGCTCGTGAGCGGCGATGCCGCTCCCTACGCCTTCCACAGCCCGCGCTGGGGCATGCGCCCCATCACGCACAAAGGCCGCAAAGCCTTCCGCCCGGTCCTGCTCTACTCCATGGGCCTGACCAACACCCCCAATATCCCCGGCAACTCCATCGGCCTCAACGAGCCCGCCGACTCTTTTTCCGCCATGAACAAAGAACACATCATCAAACTCCTCGCGGCCCTCGGCAAAACCGTCGCCGCCGACGCCACGGACGAGCAATTCGCCGCGGCTATCAACGAGGCCGTGCCGTTTGCGCAAGCCGCCGTCACCGCCTCCGCGTCCCTGCCCGGCATGAAAACCCAGCTCACGATCGCCCAAAACGAGGCTGCCGCGCTCCGCGACGAACGCGACACCGCCAAGGCCGCCGCGACCAGCGAGCGCGCCGCCCGCGCCGGGCAGGTCGTCACCATTGCGATCAACACCGGCCGCATCACCGAGGCCCAGCGTGCCGAGTGGACCGGCAAGCTCGTCGCCGCAAGCGACTTTGCCGCCATCGAGGCCGGGCTCACCGAGCTCAAGCCCGCGATCAACACGCAGTCGAAGGTCGCCGGCCTGGGCGAGCGCAAGGCCGAGGTCGCCGCCAGCGCCGAACGCATCACCGCCATCAACGAAGCCGTGGCCAGGCATTGCAAGGAAAACGGCCTCGATCCGCGCAAGGACTATCACCGCGCCTTCACCGCCGTGAAGGCCGCCAAACCCGATCTCTTCACCACCGCCACCAACTAACAAACCACACATCACAAACGCCAAAGCCGACAGCCAACGGGCGCGGCGGGCGCCCTCCACCTAAACTCAACTCATCCTACCATGAATATCCTCGCAGCCTCTCACTTCTATCCGCCGGCGTTCATCAACGCCGCGCTCGCCGTCCTCGCCGTCATCGCCTTCGCCATCGTCGCGTTTGCCTGGTTTGCCTTCCGCTTTTGCCATCGCCGCCTCGTGACGGCCTGCAACATCGCCGAAGGCACGCACGCCGGCCGCATCACCAAGTTCGCCGGCGCCGCCATCGGCGAGTCCTACCTGCTTGGCAAGTTCGGCGCCGACGCGAATCACGTCGTGCCCGCCGCCGCGGCCGACAAGCCCATCGGCGTGATCACCGATCAGGCCGAGGCGGCGGAAGATCCCGTCAACGTCTCGCTGCTCGGCTCGAGCGACACCACGATCCTCGTGCGCGCCGCCGGCGAGATCGCCGCCGGCAGCTATGTCGTGCCCGCCGCCGCCGGCCGCGTGCAGGCGCTCCCCGCCGCCGCCGGCACCTACATCCTCGTGGGCCGCGCGCTCACCGCCGCCGCCGCTGCCGGCGACCTCGTCGAGATCGATCCCATCGCCGGCATCCCGACTGTCGTCACCGCCGGCTAAGGCAGATTCCAAACCGTCACACGCCCTCAACTTAAACTTCCAACTCAAACTGCCGGCCTCCCGCCGGCGCTCCCTCCATGAAAACTGAATCCCTCCTCCTCACCGCGCCGCTCGGTGCCGACACCGGCAACATCGCCTCCGGCGTGATTGTCGCCTCCAACGAGAGCCGCTTCGCCTCGCGCAACTACAGCGAGCCGCTCACCGCCTACACCGTGGGCTGGAACGATCCCGAAAACCTCGACGATCTGCTCGAGCAGGTCGCCCCCGCCGTCGAGTCCCCCCGCCTCGTCGAGTTCAAGAAGATGATCAATTCCGACTTCTTCCTCACCGAGCTCGACGACATCCGCGCGATCGGCGCCGCCTTCAAGCGCGTCGATTTCGGCAACGATACCGCCCTCGCGAAAACGCTCAACAAGGGCCTCACCATCCGCGTCGACCACGACGACGTGCTCGGCACCGACTGGCGCGAGCGCTACACCGGCTTCCTCCTGCGCCGGCTCACGCGCAATGATCTGCGCCGCGCCGTCGCCGGCCTGCTCGCCGCCGCCGACAACACCGCCTTCAACTGGGGCGCGGAAGCCGCCAACCCCGACTCCGACATCCGCAAGCTCCTGCGCGCTTGCAAGCTCGAGTCCGGTATCCGCCCCAACCGGCTGCTCATGGGCGGTGAAGGCTGGGACGCACGCGCCGATGCCTACGAAGGTCAGAACACACCGCACGCCGGCCGCCGCGCCGATCTCTCGCCCGATCAGGTCGCCGCCAAGCTCATGGTCGAAAAGCTCACCGTGAGCGAGGCGGTCTACCAGGCGGGCGCGAACGCCAAGGCCGACATCGTCGGCAAGCTGGTCGTCGCCTACTACGCTCGCTCCGGCCTGATGAAGGACGAGCCCTCCAACATCAAGCGTTTCGTCACGCCCACCGGCGCGGGCCGCCACCGCGTGTATGTCGAGGAGCACGACAAGTTCACCGACATCTCGGTCGAGCACTACTCGAACATCATCATCACCACCACCCTCGGCCTCAAGAAAGGCACCATCGCCTGATCCCGTGGAGCGCGGGTGCGCCCGCGCCCGCGCTCCTTTTTCCCATGTCCCGCTGGATACCCATCACCCTCGAAAACCTGCACGAGTCGCGCACCGCGAAGCTCGTCGAGCCGCTGCGCACCAAGGTGCTGGCCGAGGGCCAGCCCGATCCGCTTCCCCCCGCGATCACCCGCACCGTCGTCGAGATCCGCGCGGCCATCGCGTTCAGCGGGAAATACCGCGTTGATCGCGACGCGGCCAAGATCCCGGCCAGCCTGCTCGACCTCGCCGTGCTCGCCGTGGTGCGCAAGCTCAAGGGCCGCGCGCTCATGCCGCTCAACGACACCGAAAAGGAGGATGAGCGCACCTACCAGAAACGTCTCGAGCAGCTCAATGCCGGCAAGTGGCCGGTCGAGATCGCCGACGATCCCGAGCCCGGCCCGGTCGTGCAATCCGGCGGCGGCTCGCAGGTCATCTCCTCCGCAAGCCGCCCGCTCACCGGCGAATCGCTCAGCGGACTTTGAAGTATCAATAAAACGGATACGCTCCCATGCTCACCCTCGCGCCCATGCCCCTCGACGCCGCCGTCGCGCAACTGGAGTCCCGCACTCCGGTCGCCTCGGCGTTGTCGTCGGCCCAGTGGGCGCAGATGGACCTCGGCCTCAAGGAGCGCGCGTTTTTCATGTCGCGGGTGGAAAGCCTGCGCACCGTCGCCACCGCGCAGCAAAAAATCCGCGACGCCCTCTCCATGGCCGACGCCGGCCGCATGGACCGCGCGAACTTCGTCAGCGACATGCGCCGGCTCCTCGGCGCCGCGCCCGGCGACAGCGGCGAGCTCACCGACATCACCAGCAACCGCCGCCTCAGCCTCGTCTACGAGCACAACGTCGCCGACGCCCGCGAGGCCGCCGCCTGGCAGACCGGCCAGGACCCCGACCTCCTCGACGAGTATCCCGCGCAGGAGCTCGTGCGCCACGAGGACCGCGAGGAGCCGCGCGACTGGGCCTCGATCTGGGCCAACGCCGGCGGCAGCTTCTACGGCGGGCGCATGATCGCGCTCAAGTCCGACGCAATCTGGGAAAAAATTTCCCGCTTCGGGAAGCCCTGGCCGCCGTTCGATTTCGGCTCCGGCATGGGCGTCGAGGACATCGGCCGCGACGAGGCCGAGGCGCTCGGCCTCATCAAGCCCGGCGAGCGCCCGCGCTCCATCGAGGCCGATTTTAATGCGAAGCTCGAGGCCGCCGTCCCCGAGGCCACACCCGCGCTCCTCGACGGCTTCAGGGATGTCTTCGGCGATCAGGTCGACGTCGCCCGCGACGGCCGCATCACGTGGCAGGGCCAGCGCGTGCTCGGCCTCTACGAAAAAGCCCTCGCCGATCCCGCCGTCACCTGGGACATCTCCCTCGGCACCGCCTCGCCGCAGGTCGCCGCGCAGGCCGCGGAGCTCGCCGGCGCGGAGCTGCGGCTCTCGGCCAACGAGCTGCGCCACATCCAGCGCCGCCACATCGCGGCCGAGGCCGATTCCGCCAACCGCCCTGTCAACCTCATCGACCTGCAGTTGATCCCGCAGGTCTGGCGCTCGCCCGATCAGATCCTGCCCGGCACCCAGCCCGGCACCTACGAATTTCGCGCCGACTACGGCGGCACCCTCACGACCATCGTCTTCGACCGCACGGCCGCCGCCGGCGCCGGCGCGGGCAAGCGCTGGGGCGTGAAAACCACCTGGGTGAAAACAGGAGGGGCGAGGCCATGAAGACCCCGCCCCCTCTTGCCACCGAGTGCCCCGATGCGGTCGCCTGCGCGAGCCCCGGTGCTTTACGTCCGCGACGCTCCTCGATGCGCGGGCACAATCAACCCCGTGGAGGCTTGAAAGTCAACCCATGAGCGACCCCGTCCAGGTCATCCGCGACACCGCGAGCCCCGAGCTCCAGCGCATCCACGCCGCGCTGCAGCCCGGCCGCCGCCGCCCGCTCATGCTCGCGCTCGGCCGCGCCGGGCGCAACGAGTATCGCGCCTGGTTCCGCGCCAAGGACCAGGGCGCGCCCAACGCGCGCGGCTGGCCACGCTCGCACTTCTGGAAACGCCGCATCGCCGGCGCCACCGAGCTCGACACCTCGCAGACCACCGACACGCAGGCCGTCGTCGTGGTCGCCGATCGCGCCATCAACGCGCACGTCTACGGCGGCACCTGGGGACCGCGCGCCGGCAAAAAGAATGTCTCCATCCCGCTGCGCCCCGAGGTCGCCGGCAAAAACCCGCGCGACAACCCCATTCCCGACATCTTCTTTTTCCGCTCCCGCTTCGGCAAAGGCGGCGGCTACCTCGTGCGCCGCGAAGGCAAACGCCTCGTCGCCTACTGGCGGCTCACGCCCCGCGTGCGCGTGCGCCGCGATCCGGCCGCGCTTCCCCCGCGCGAGTTCGTCCTCATCCGACTCGTGCAGGAAGCCCGCGGCTTCCTCTCCCGCAATTTTCTCCGCCGCTGACCTCAATTCATAATTTTTAATTCTTAATTATTAATTCCCATGAATCCCTTCATCCAGCTCCAAAACCAGCTCCGCGACGTGATCGCCGCGCATGAGTATTTCGCCGGCGTGCCCATCCTCACCGAGGAGCTGGCCAACATTGAGAGCAAGCTCGATATCGAGCTCGCCAAGCTCGGCCTGTGCGTGGTCATCACCACCGCGCGCGGCCAGCGCTTGGGCGACGACGAGCCCGCGCCCGCCGTGCTCACCGAGGAGCTCACGGCCGCGATCATCCACAATCCCCTCATGGAGTCCGCCTACACCGCGCTCGACGCCCTCGCCGAGGCCATCGCCGCCATCGAGGCCGAGAATCACCAGCACCTCGTCGCCACCGCGACGTGCCCGTGGCGCATCCTCGGCCACGACTTCGTCGAGGACGCCCCTGCCGGCCTCGTCACCCACCACCTTCGCGTCAGCACGCCGCTGCGCTTCTAATCCACCCGTAACCAAAAACCAAATACACTACCATGTCAGTCCCTCCCATCCCCGCCGCGGCACTCGAAGCGGCAAATACGACCTACATCACGCGCAGCGTGCTCAAATACACGCCCGCCGCCACTCCGGCCACGCCCTACATCTTTCTCGTCGACCTCGTTGATTACGACGGCACGGCGGAAATTTCCGCACTCCCGTTTCCCGGTGTCGACGGCAAACTGCGTCCGATCCGGCGCGACCAGGTCGACTCCAATGAATCGGTCGCCTTGAAGTGCTACAATATTTTCAAAGTCATCGAGGCTCTCGGCGGCTCGCTCAACGGCCTCTCCGACGGAACCTCCGAGATCTGGCTTCGCGATCCCAAGGATAATTCCGGCAAGGTGAAAGCCTACGTCGCCCCATTCCCCTGCTCGGCGCAGCGCGACGGGCAGGTCAAGTTCGGCGACAAGACCTACAGTTTCGCCACCCTCAAATTCACCAACACCGGCGCCAGCGATCTTCATTGGGAATTCAATGCCGATGTCACTGCCGGCACCACCATTGCCACGCAACCGCCGGCCTCGCTCAGCGTGAACGAAGGCGCCCCGCTCACCCTCACCGTGACCACCAGCGGGTCCGCGCCCACCGGTTACCAATGGAAGAAAAACGGCGTGGCCATCGCGGGCGCCACCGCCGCGGCCTACACCGTGGCCGAGGCCGCCGAGACCGACGCCGGCGGCTACGTCTGCGAAGTCGCCAGCGCGAGCGGCACCCTCGTCACCACGCCCTGCGTGGTCCAGGTCGTCCCCGCCTGACGGCGGCGAAGTGGCAAGTAACAAGAAGATCACCGGCGCTGCCGCGGCGAAAACGGCGCGGCAGCGCCTCCCCTCATTCGTAATTCGTAATTTTCCCCCGATGCCTGACAGACCACCCAAAAAATCCAAGGCCGAGCGCGACCTCGATACCGCGTGCGGCGGCCGCCGCGTCCTCGCCCTTCGCAACAACGCCCCCGCCGAGCGTGTTTTCGTGCGCCAGCTCCCTCTGCGCTTTGCCGAGACCTACGTCGAGCTCATGCTCGCTGGCAAAGAGCAGGAGCGCATCGAGCTCTGCCTCGGGAAATCCGCGCACTGGGATAATAAATACAAGGGAAAGCACGCGGCCGACATATATACAATCGCGGGGCAGATCGCGCTGCTTGCCGTCGCCGACGAGCTAAATTTTCCTATCGCGCTTGGTCAGATCGAGCGCAGGAAAAATACGATCGGCAGTTTGGAAGGCATGCTCAAGCGGCTCTACGCCTTCCAGGCGTCGATGATGCAGGAGGCGATGGAGAAAATGGTGAAGCATCTGGTGGGCTCGGTGCTCTCGTCGCTGCCGGCGTCGCCCTCCTCGGCCGCACCTACGCCGAGATCTGGCGCGACTGGAGCCTCGACCAGCTCACCCTCGCCCTCGACCAGCACGCCGCCGCCGGGCGCCTCCGCGCCCTCCGGCATCTCGACTCCGCCTACCACGCCGCCGCCTGCGCCTTTGGTCTCAAAGGTGCCGCCGCCGCCGCCAGCGAATACCGCGACAGCCTTCGACGCTCCCCCGATGTCGGTGACGATGAAGCCGCCGCCCGCTTCGACACCGTGATGGATAAAATAATCCAAGCGCGCTTTAGCTGATTATACAATGGCCGACGACAACACCACGCTCGAAATCCTCATCAAAATCCGCGACGAGCTCGCCGGGGCCAATCGCGCGCGTGAGGAGCTGCAGAAGACCAAGGTCGAGGCGACCGAGAGCGCGAAAGCAGTGGTGAACCTGAATGCGGAGCTCGCCAGGGTGAAAGGCGATCTGGCCGCCTTGCAGAAGACCAACACGGAGCTTGCAAACCTCAAGCAACTGGCCGACGCCGGCACGAAGTCGGCGATGGGCATGGGGACCGGGCTGGGTCAGGCCACGCTCAAAACCGAGAACCTCCAGCGCGCCAACATGCTCCTGGCCGGCGTGCTCTCAGGCAATGTCGTCGGTGCCGTCAACGCCGTGCGCGGCGTCTTCGTTTCCATGATGGGGCCGCTCGGCCTGGCCCTCGCCGCCGTCACCGCCGTCGGCATGAAACTGTATTCCATCTGGCAGGCTGGTCTGGCCGCGGAGGCCGCCCGCGCCGCCGACGAATTTGCCTGGTCGCTCGACCGCGCCAGGGAAAGCGCCGACGATCTCGCCAAGGCCAGCGCCAGCGCATTCGCCACCGCGCTCACCGAGGCGATGCGATTCTACGACGAGGCCGGCGCCGCCCTCGAGCGACAGTTCGAGGCCACGCAGAGAATCCGCCGCGCCGAACTCGCGCTCGCTCAGGTGAAAATCCGCAACGACAGTTCCCTGTCGCCCGAGCAGAAAATCATCAAGGAGCAGCAGCTCATCGCCGACCTCGAGGCCCTCACTCTGGCGGACAAGGCAAAGCTCCTTGCCGACCAAAAACGACTTGCCGAGGAGGCCAAGACCCTCGCCGATCGTGAATTGGAGGTCGCGCAAACCGCCCTCGCCGCGGCCAGGGAAAAACCCAAGGACGCCTGGATCGACACCGCCAAAGTCGACACGCTCAAGGCCGCAATCAGGGACCTTCAGGCTCAGGCGGCATCCAGCCCGGCCATGCTTCGCGGCATGGGCGTCGCCGCGCCCGAGGACGAAGAAAATCCCTCCGCGCCCGGCGACTTCCAAAAAGGCGTCGAACTCCAAAAACAAATCGACTCGCTCAACCGCCAGATCGCCCAGGAAAGCGAGCTCAAGACCATTGAGGAAAACCGCGCCCGCGCCATGGCCACGCTCGGGAGTAACCTCGCCGCCGCCGAGGCCGGCGCGCAAAAAACCGCCTCCGGCCTCGACGCCGCCAGTCAGCGCCTCCAGCAGTTCAAGGATGTCGACCTCAAGGTCGCCGAGATCGAAAAAGAAACCGCCGATGAGCGGGCCAAGGCCCAAGCCGGCGATAGACGCGTCACCACCACAAAACAACTCGCCGACGAAACTGCGAAGGTTGCCGACATCGAGGAGCAGTCCGCACTCGCCCAAATCCGCCACAACAAGGAGATCGTCGCCTCCAATCCCGATCTCACGCGCATTCAGCGCCAGGAGGAGCTCAACAAACTCATCGCCGAGGAGGGCAGGCTTCTTTCCGAGATGATCGACCGGCGTGCGGAGATGCTCGAATCGGGCGAGCTCAGCGACTCCGAGCGCGCCGCACTCGAGGCCAGAATCGACGCCCTCGTGCGCGAGATTCAACGCCTTGGAGGAGGCGTGCCGACTGAAAAGCGTGACATCGATAAGGCTCGGGATAATTACACCAAAACCTTCGACGGCTCGGGACTCACCGCGGGCGAGGGCGTCGAGGCCGGCCTGCTCAACTACTCCTCGCAGCTCGGCACGGTCGGTAATCAATTCGCCGACTTTACCAGCGGCACACTCCTCGACACCGCGCGGGGCATCACCGACGAGATCTACAACTGGGCGGCCGGCACCGGGCAGTTTGGCGATGCGCTCCTTGCCCTGGGCGATACCGTCTTTCGGCAGTTGTTGGATACGCTTGTCCAAATGGGGATTCAATGGGTGATGAACACCGCCCTCATCAAGACCGGCATGGTCGGCATCTCGGCGACGCAGGATGCCATCCGCACGCAGCAGACGGGCAAAACCGTCGCGGCCAATGCCGCCGTCGCCGCCAGCGCCATGCCCGGCGCCGTCGCCAGCGGCATCAGTTCGTTCGGTGTCGCGCTGATCTTCGGCGCGCTCGCGCTTGCGCTGGTCCTCGCCGCGGCCAGCGCCTTTGCCGGCGGCGGCCGCGTGCGCGGCCGCAACACCCTCGCGGTCCTCAACGACGGCAGCGACGGCGACGAGTTCGTGATCCGCGGCGCATCGCGCGCGAAATACGGCGACAGCATGCTCTCGCAAATCAACGCCGGCACCTACGATCCGGCGATCATCACCTCTTCCCTGGCCGAGACTCCCTTTGCCTCGCTGCCGGCGGCGCAGCTCACCGCGACCAGCGCGCCGTCGGTCTCCTCCGGCGGTGGTGTCGCCGCGCTGGCCTCCGCGCTCGGCCAGCCGCCCGCGCCGAACATCACGCAGCGCTTCTTCATGGACTGGGCCGCCGCCCGCAACGACATCCTCACCTCGGGCGATTTCCGCGACACCGTCCGCGACATCACCCGCGAGTTTTTCCGCATGAACAGCTGATAAAAAACATCCTCTCCGAACTCTGATGCCCGACACCTACAAAAAGCTCTCCGAAATCCCCGTGCTCCTCACGCCCGCGCGCGACGCCCATGTCGTCGTGGTGCAGGGTGGCGTCGACCAGCTCGTCCCGCTCGAGGCCATCTGCGACATCGACCATGCGCTCTCCGATGCCGCGGCGGCCGGCGCGCCGATCGCCGACCTCCTCGCCGCGCTCGACCCGCAGCCGCCCGCCCGCACCTACAAGCGCATCTACAATCCCGCGCGCGATCGCATCGAGTTCTGGCGGCGCGGCGACGACGGCCAGTGGCACAAACTCATCTAACCCTCTTCGCATCCTTCGCGGTTATGAAAAACAAAATTCAATCCCTCATCGCCACCCTTGCAGCGATGTTGCTCGCGGCCTGCACGAGCACGGCCGCTCCCCCTGCAAACTCCTTCGAGCTCCAACAGCGCAACGCCGCCGGCACCGAGTGGGTCGATCGCTCCGTCACTCCGCAGCCCAACAGCCTGCTCTCCTTTGGTGCCGATCGCGTGCCGGGCACCACCGCGATCGCGACCTTCGCCCAGGCCGCCGATCTCTCGCTGCTCGGCTCGGCTGTATCCACGATCCAATCACAGCTCGCCGACCTCAACACCGATGTGTCCGACCTCTCCGCGCAGCTCGCCGGCAAAGCGTCCATGCAGGCCGTCTCCAACCTCTCCGCCGATCTCGCCGGCTACGCCGTCACCCTCGACGAGCTCGGGCAGGCTCTCACCTCGCACACTGCCGCGGCGAATCCTCATCCGCAGTATGCGCTGCCGCCGAGGCTTGCGCCTGCTGTGCAATACGGTGGTATCGGTCTTGCAGATTGGAACGATGCCCTTGAAGCCGGGATTGCGTATGGCGGTGACACAGCTGCTCATGCTCCTGATGTTGGTTGGTTTTACGGGTGGGTCGTCGGCATTCAGCCTGACTATGTAACACAATATGCCGCGCACGCTGGGACTGGAGCCCTTTACACTCGTATTAAAAGTGTCGGTGTATGGGGCAATTGGACTCGCATCCTCACCGACGCTCCTGCCAACGGCAGCGAGTATGTCCGGAAGAACAGCGCATGGGTGGTGGCGACGGGCGGCGGCGGGCCTTCCTCTCTTCCCGCCACCGGAATCAACAGCGCGATTTACGAGCGGTCGAATGAGACGCCCAATGACGAGCTTTTTATAACAGGGAGCGGGGCCGGCGGCATCGGCTTTCAGGCTGGCGCGTTCACTTTCTACGGCACATCGGCCTATGGTGCGGTGACGCTCTACAACACCTCCGGCACGGGGTCTTTTGGCGGCGGCATGCTACTGCGCGGCGTGAAAGCGGGCGCGAGCGCGCTCGATGCCGTAAACAAATCCCAGCTCGATACGAAGCAAAACATGTTAACCATTGACGAGAGTGTCGACCAAGGCAGCTCCAACCCGGTTTCGGGCAACGCGGTGTGGAACGCGGTTGATGTGGTGGAAACCAACGTCAACTACCTGCTCTACGATATCGTGCCCGACCAGAACAGCGGCGCGATCATCAAGAAATGGTATGGCACGCAGGCGGAATACGACGCCATCCCCGTCAAGGATTCGAACACGGAATACAACATTTTCGAGCAATAATCTCATGAAAAAAATAATCATCACCCTCCTCGCGCTGGCTGCGTTTTGCACCGCCGGCGCGTTCACCATCAAAAACGACTCCGCCTACGGGCGCGTCGTTCGTCCCGAATCCGGGAAGCTGTTGAAGATTGCCGGTGCCGATGCCTATACAAACGCCGTCTATATCGCGGCAAACATGAGCGATACGCAGATTGCCGCGATTGTGACGGAAATCCCAGCCGTGGAGATCGCGCAGGCCGCAAAGCCAGGCCGAGCAGCAGATCGCGCGACTGGCGAGCCCTTACACTCGTATTAAAAGTGTCGGTGTATGGGGCAATTGGACTCGCATCCTCACCGACGCTCCTGCCAACGGCAGCGAGTATGTCCGGAAGAACAGCGCATGGGTGGTGGCGACGGGCGGCGGCGGGCCTTCCTCTCTTCCCGCCACCGGAATCAACAGCGCGATTTACGAGCGGTCGAATGAGACGCCCAATGACGAGCTTTTTATAACAGGGAGCGGGGCCGGCGGCATCGGCTTTCAGGCTGGCGCGTTCACTTTCTACGGCACATCGGCCTATGGTGCGGTGACGCTCTACAACACCTCCGGCACGGGGTCTTTTGGCGGCGGCATGCTACTGCGCGGCGTGAAAGCGGGCGCGAGCGCGCTCGATGCCGTAAACAAATCCCAGCTCGATACGAAGCAAAACATGTTAACCATTGACGAGAGTGTCGACCAAGGCAGCTCCAACCCGGTTTCGGGCAACGCGGTGTGGAACGCGGTTGATGTGGTGGAAACCAACGTCAACTACCTGCTCTACGATATCGTGCCCGACCAGAACAGCGGCGCGATCATCAAGAAATGGTATGGCACGCAGGCGGAATACGACGCCATCCCCGTCAAGGATTCGAACACGGAATACAACATTTTCGAGCAATAATCTCATGAAAAAAATAATCATCACCCTCCTCGCGCTGGCTGCGTTTTGCACCGCCGGCGCGTTCACCATCAAAAACGACTCCGCCTACGGGCGCGTCGTTCGTCCCGAATCCGGGAAGCTGTTGAAGATTGCCGGTGCCGATGCCTATACAAACGCCGTCTATATCGCGGCAAACATGAGCGATACGCAGATTGCCGCGATTGTGACGGAAATCCCAGCCGTGGAGATCGCGCAGGCCGCAAGCAAAGCCAGGGCCGAGCAGCAGATCGCGCGACTGGCGAGCACCGAAACCGTCGAGTGGCAGCCCGGCGAAACCGTTGCCGTCGGCGCGAAGCGCACGCACGGCGGCCAGACCTACGCGGTTATGCAATCGCACATCACGCAATCGGGCTGGGAGCCGCCGCGCGTGTCCGCGCTCTGGAAACTGGAGCAAACGCCCGGCCCGGACGGCGCGCCCGCCGCGTGGGTGCAGCCAACCGGAGGCCATGACGCCTACGCGCTCGGCGCTCTCGTTTTATACAGCGGCACAGTCTGGCGAAGCCTCGTGAATGCCAACGTGTGGCCGCCTGCCGAGGGTCAGCTTTGGACAACGGGAACCTCGGGCAACTGACATTCACGATGAAGCGCCTTTTTATAATCGCCGCTCTCCTCTCCGCGCTCGCCTGCGCCGCCGACGTTTTCCTCGGCACGCAGCGCATCAACACCGACAGCGGCATCACGCTCGGCCCGCAGGGCATCGCGAAACGCTACCTCGGCACGCAGTTGATCTTCGAAGCGTCGGCTGAGGAGGAAGTGCTGCTCACCCCGGCCATGACGAGCAACACCACGCCGGCCCCCTTCGTGGTCGCAGCGAGCAGCCAATTTAACGCGTCCGATTGGGCTGCTTGGCGGGCGTTCGACCAGCAAGCCGTCAATGGCTGGTCCTCTGTGTTGAGCGCCGGCACTCATTGGTTGTCGATTCGTCTCGACGCCGTGCGCACCGTCACGAGATTGGCAATCGACCAGCGGGTGGAATACAACTGGCCCAACTATTATGTAACTGAGTTCGAGCTTTATTATAGAAACTCATCGACCGACGAGTGGGCTTATTTTGGCACCTATAATCCCGCCGCCCCCGTCGCGGCCGGGGACACCACTCTCGACACGGCCATCACCGGACTGCAAGCGCAGGAACTCAAATTTGTTTTCACCGGGAACCATACCCAAAACGGATCGGCGTCCCTGGGTGAAATCCGACTCTACGGCCACTGACTCTCACCACCACCAACTGATTTTCCCCCTCGATGAAACGCATTTTATTAATTGCCTCCCTTCTCGCCGCCCTCGCCTGCGCCGCCGACGTTTTCCTCGGCACGCAACGCATCAACACCGACAGCGGCATCACGCTCGGCCCGCAGGGCATCGCCAAACGCTACCTCGGCACGCAGCTGATCTTCGAGGCAGCGGACGAGGAGGAAGTGCTGCTCACCCCGGCCATGACGAGCAACACGGCCCCGTCGCCTTTTGTGATCACGGTTTCCTCGGTTTGGGACGCCAACCCTGTCAATCAAGCCTTTCGTTGCTTCGACCAAGCCTTCAACGCCAGCGGCTGGGCGGGCGGCGGCGGCGGCAATCTGTATAATTCGAGCGGCGTGGGCAACCAGTGGATACAGGTGAATCTCGGCTCCACGAAAACATTCACTCGCATCGTGCTTTATTCGAGGAACAGCGGGTTCAACCAGCTCGCGAGAAACATCATCGTGCAAGTCAGCAGCGATGCGTCGGACTGGACGGATGTTTATACCAGCGCGGATGGAGACATCGCCAACGCCACCGCCGCGCAGCAGGTCACGCTCGATAAGTCAATCACGCCGACGGCGTGCCAATACATCCGCATCACCGTCACCCAGATCTGGGGAGCGAGCACCAACGCCGACCTCGGCGAAATAGAACTCTACGGCCACTGATCCCCCCATTCGCCATTCATCCATGATCCCGACCAACCTCCGAGGAGAAGACGTTTTTCTCCTGCCCTACCTCGCAAACTGGGCGGCGGAGAAACCCGCGCTCACGCTTGAGGCCAATGCCTCGATCACGCGCAGCCTGGGCGGCATCGAGTCGCGCGAAACCGCGGCGCACACCCTGCGCGCCACCTCCTTCAAGTGCTCCCTCTTCCTGCGCGCCGACGAGAGCGCGGCCTTCCGCGCCGCGCTGCGCCAGCTCGGGTCCACCCGCGTGCTCATGCCGCTGTGGCCGCTCGCGCACCGGCTCGTCGACGGCCGCATCATCTACACCGATGCCGCCGGCAACATCCTCACCGCGCCCGACGGCGCGATCTATATCGCCGGCGTCAACCTCGCCGCGCCCTCGCCCGTGCAGACCAGCCTCTGGCTCACGATGGAGCGCGATCTCTCGCTTTGGGAGGTGCACGAGGACCCGTTGCCCGAGCAGCTCGCATCGTTCAGCGAGCGCGCCCTGCGTGTCCCGCTCCTGCTCGGTGTGCTCAAAAAGCTGCCCGACCCGGTCGCGCTCAACCGCAACCTCCTCGGCGCGTCGATCGAGTTTGAGGATACGGCCCCGGCCATCTTCGCTCCGCGCTCCGCTGACGACACCGCCGAGGAAATCGACGGCGCCGGCCGCCCGGTGTTCCCTTTCGCGCCCAACTGGGCCGACGAGGTGCGCGCCGGCGGCGTCTCCTACGAAATCGAGCGCGAGCAGATCGGCGAGGGCCGCACGCCAGCGACCACCTACTACCCGCAGCCGCACGCCCGCGTGCTGCAGGCCCAGTTCAACACCTTTTCCCACGCCGAGCTCGCGCGTCTCGTCGCCTTCTTCCATCGCCGCCGCGGCCCGGTCGAGCTGTTTGCCGTCAATCATCCGCACGATGGTCCGATTGTCGCCCGTTTCGCGAAAAAGACGCTCGACCTCACCTTCGCCAACGGCCGCATCACGCACACGCGGATCGACTTTCTGGAGCTGCCGCACGAGGCCGCGCCGCCCGTCGGCGAGACGCCCGGCGTGACCATGGGCGCGCTCCCGCGCCGCGCGCAACTCTTCCGCTTCACCTACGGGCTCGGCACGCAGCAAGTCGTGTATCGCTGCACCGGCTACGAGCGCAACCTCGTCGCGGCCGGCGAGCTCTACCTCGCGCAAAAGATCGAGCACGGCGACATCACCGAGTCGCTCGAGCCCGAGCAGACCAAGGTCAAGCTCACCGCCTCCGCTTGGGAGGGAAACCCCCTCATGCTGCTCGATCCGCCCCGCCTCGAGGGGCCGCTGAAGCTCGAAATCCTCCGCTGTTCCCCCGACGAAAATGGGCTGGCCGAAACCGCGCAGCTCCGCTTCGCCGGCCGCGTGGGAAAGCCCAATTTTGACGGTCCGAAAATCACCTGCGAAGTCGCGCACCTGCTCGCCGACCTGCAAAACAACGTGCCTGATATGATCGTGCAGGCCGATTGTAACCTTGAATTCGGCTCGCTGGTGTGCGGCGTGCTGCTCTCCACCTGGACCTTCACCGGCGCGGTCGCCGCCTACGACGGCGCCGCGCTCGCGCTCACCGGTGTCGTGCGCGCCGGCGGCGCCGCGATGGAGCTCGCCGCGGGCTGGTTTGCGCGCGGCCGCGTGGAGTTCGGCGACGGCGACGGCTTCCAGTCACGCTCGATTCTTTCCTCGACCGCGCTCGCGGGCGGTTCGCTCACGCTCACGCTCTCGCAGCCCTTCGACCTCCCGCCCGCCGGCACGGTCAAGTTTTATCCCGCCTGTGACGGCTCGCCGAGCCGGTGCCAGGTCTTCCAAAATTTCCAGCGCTACGGCGGCTTCCCCTTCGTGCCCGTGGGCAACCCCGCGCTCAAGCCGATCAAAAAAGACACATCACAAGGAAAAAAATGACGCCCTCCTACTACGACACCACGCAGAAAATCGCCGTGCTCGTCGCTGCCGCCGAGTCATGGCGCGGCACGCCCTTCCGCGAGAACAGCGCCGTGCGCGGCCCGCGCGGCGGCGTCTGCTGCCACATGCTGGTGTCGCATCTTTATATAGAGACCGGCGCGCTCGAGCCCTTCGACATCCCGAGCGGCAGCGCCCGCCGGCTCATGCACAATCCGGCCGACACCATGCTCGCCTACATCGATGGTCAGCTTGCCGGCCGCTTCGCCATCCCGCTCTCGCAAGAGCCCGTCCTTTCCGGCGACCTGATCGTCTATCGCCAGGGAGCGACCGCCAAGCACGTCGCGATCGTGCTGCCCGGCGCGGAGCCCGGCCACGGGTCGCGCATCGTCCACGCGCTGCGCCACAGCGGCACCGCGTTCAGTCAGTTCGATGACCCGACCTACGCGCACAACATCGTCACCACCCGCCGGCCGCTGCCGTGGCAGCGCATCTTCCGTGATTAATTTTTCACCATGAGTTCCGGTTCACGCAATCCCGGCCCCCCCACGCTCGACCTCGCGGGCATCGACGAGGACACGCAGACCACCAACCAGGAGGCCGTGCCGGTGCCCTATGTCGCCGGCGAGGTCGTTGTATCCATGCACTGGATATCCCCCATCTATAACCAATTCGCAAGGGAGGCCCCCGCCGATCAGCGGGGGAAGAAATAATGGGCAGCGGCAAAGGCGGCGGCGGCTCCAGCAGCTACAACTACTACGGCACCATCGTCGGCGCGCTCTGCCTCGGCCCGTCCGATGAAATCTACGGCATCGAGGTCGACGACGAGCTCAAGTGGGAGGGCTCGCTTTCCCGCTCCAGCTCGCCCAACCCCGTCGCCGTCGACGTGCCCGACTACGGCACCATCATTTTCCGCTGGGGCCTCGACACCCAGCTCGAGACCGACCCGGTGCTCTTCGCCGAAAACAACACCCTCGGCCACCGGCATCCCGCCTACACCGGCATCTGCTACGCCATCCTCAAGGATTTTTTATTTGGCCAGGAGCGCACCACCGCGCCCACCGTGCGCTTCTACATCCGCCGCGCTCCGCGCCAGGCGATCGTCGCCGGCGAGGCCGCGCAGCTCACCGATGGCCAGGCCAACGTGATTGCGATCATCGCCGAGCTGCTCACCTCCGACGCCGGCCTCGGCTGGACGGCGGACATGATCGACCTCCCCTCGTTCCAGGCCGCGGCCGAAATCGCCCAGGCGCGCAACGCGCTCACCAGCGTGTCGCTCGTGCTCACCAAGCAGGCCGCGGCCAAGGCCGCGATCACGGACCTGCTCGCGATGGTGGATGGCTACCCGCGGCCCAATCGCCTCACCGGCAAGCTCGAAATCGGCATCTGGACTCCCCCGGAGGAAATCGATGTGGAGAGCCTGCCGGTGATTGACGAGGCCGCGCTCAACGGCCGCCCCAAGTCCAAGATCGAGACTTGGGACGATGTCGTCACCCGCTGGCGCTGCACCTACAACGACCGCACGAAAAACTTCAAGGAGCGCAGCGTGAAATACGATGACCCGCGCGCCCGTTATGCCGCCGGCACCAAGCGGCCCGAAACCCTGCGCCGCAACCTCATCACGCGGCACGCGCAGGCGGTCTCCCACCTGCAGGCCCACGCGCAACGGCGCGGCACGCCCGGTGCCGAGCGCACGCTCTCCGTGCGCGCCGCGCGCTACGATGGCCTGCAAGTCGGCGACCACGTGCGCGTCGACATCGACCCCGAGCCCGGCGGCCTGCAGCGCCTGCAAGTCTGCCGCGTGCTGGAGATCACGCGCCGCGAGGCCGGCGACGAGATGCAGCTCAAGCTCGAGGCCGAGCGCACGCTCGCGCCGGTGACCGTGCTACCGCCCGATGATCCGCTCGGCCCGCCGGCGCCGCCCACGCCTGTGCCCGACATCGTTTACGCGCGCTTTTTCTCGGTCCCTCCGTCGCTCGCCGAGGGCAAGGCAAACTGCGTCGGCATCCTCGCCTCGCGGCCCGGCGGCATGGTCACCGGCTACCGCATTTTTTTCGACAAAAACTCCGACGATCTTTTCCCGCGCATCGGCGGCACGCGCTCCTTCGCGCTGCGCGGCCGGCTCCACGCCGCGCTCGCCGACGAGGATGGCGACACCACCGTCAGCGTCGAAATCCTCGACACCTTCGGCGACGAGATCATCTCCGAAAACCCCGGCGCGGTCGCCGCTAGCGACGACGCGCTGCTCGCGATCATCATCAAACCCGGCGTGGAGGCCGAGCCCCAGTCCGCGCCCGCGGGCGGTGGCATCATGCCGTTCACGATCAACCCGCCGCCGCCGGTCGTCATCGTGGATGACTTCGGCACAGGCGAGGATGACGCCGGCATCCCGTGGCTCGAGGTGTGCTCGTGCGTGGAGTTTGTCGCCTCGGCGCCCGGCGTGCTCGATGTCACCGTGCTGCGCGGGCGGCAGGGCACCGCGATGCGCGAGTTCGTGGCCGGCGACGAGGTCTGGTTTATCCGCCGCGACCAGCTCGCCGTGGTCGAGCACGCGGACTTCGCCGAACTCGCCGCGACGCTCGATCCGGTCTACTTCAAACTCCAGCCCGCCGAGCCCGCGCGGCTGCGTCCGCTGGAGGACTGCGCGCCGCGGCCGTTCACCTTCGGCCTCACCTCCTACGAGATTCCGGCGGGCGAATTCGGGCTCCTCGTGCTCGATCCGCCGATGGGCAGTTTCTCCGGCACGCTGCAAGTGCGTGTCGCCGCGGCGGGTTGGCAGGAGGTGCACTACACGCTCGATGGCTCCGATGTCACCGTCGAGTCGCCGGACTGGCCGGTCGAGTCGCTTTGGGGCATCGACGAGGATGCGCCGCGGCTTCCCCTCACCCTCGACCGCTCCTGCCGGCTGCGCGCGCGCGGCTTTGAGCGCAAACCCGTCTCCCGCGCCACCGGCCGCTTCACCGGTCGCAGCACGCCCGAGGTCGAGGGTTACTACACCTCCGGCGCGACCACTGTGCCTGCGGTGGCGCATGGGGTCAGCTACCCCGGCAACGTCATCTCTTACGCGCTGCGTTGCACCGACACCGCGGCGACCATCCACTACCGCGTCCACGGCTACGTCAAACCCGGCTGGCAGTGGCAGTTCAAGACAGCTGGTGGCAACGTGACCGTGACCAGTCCCGGCGTGCTGACCACGGGCTGGTATACGCTGCCCGCCGGCTACTCCGGCGAGGCATTCAGCACGCAGGGCCGGTGGTGGCTCCGCGTGCAGGCTTACGCCACACGCTCCGGCTATACCGACTCCATCACCACCGACCACTACACCAATGCCTTCGGCGGCCCGAAGTCCCCGCCGACATGGCCGTCGTGATTTTATGCCATCGATCAATCCGCAAATCAAAGGGGTGGGCTACTACGAGGTGATGGAGGATGTCGAGGTATCCGGGATTCTCATCGCCTGCTACACCGCCGAGGGCGGTGCGTTTCTCGGCCGGAGGTATTTCCCGGATCTCGCCGACCCCGCCGACATCCCCGCCGCGCTGGCCGGCGGTGCGGCCGAAGCTCGCCCGCCTGCCGTCGTGACCGCCGCCGATCTGCGCGCCCGGCTCCGCGCGCGCCTCGCCGAGCGCCGCTGGGAGGTCGAGACGGGCGGCTTCGTTTTCCTCGATCGCCCGATTGCCAGCGACGACCGCTCGCAAACGAGCATCCTCGGAGTGTTCACCGCCGCGGGCACCGATCCGGACTTCACGACTAACTGGAAATGCGCGGATGCAACTTGGCTCATGCTCAATAACGCGCAATGCGCCGCGCTCTTCGATGCAGCGGCGAGCCACAAGCAAGGCTGCTTCGCGCGTGAGGCCGTGCTCGCCGGCCAGATTGAGGCCACCGCCGACGACCGCGCCGCCCTGCGCGCCCTCGAGCCCGTGGTGGAGGCTTTCTGGTAGCGCGGTCCCCCTTTCTTATGAACACCCAACCCGATACCCAAACCCTCGCGCCTGCCAAGCCCGTCATCGGCTGGGCGGGCGGCAAAACCCGCCTCCTCAAATACCTGCTGCCGCTCATTCCGACGCACACAGCTTATTGTGAGGTTTTCGGCGGAGGCCTCGCGCTCTTCTGCGCCAAGCAGCCAAGCCCGGTCGAAATCATCAACGACATCAACGGTGACCTCGTGAGCTTTTATCGCTGCTGCAAATACCACCTCGACCCGGTGCTCGATGAGCTCGATCTCGTGCTTAACTCCCGACAAGACTTCGAGGACTATTGCCAGCAGCCCGGACTCACCGAGATCCAGCGGGCAGCGCGGTGGTTTATCCGCAACCGCCTCAGCTTCGGCGGGCAGGGCACGAGCTTTGCCATCAGCCGCAAGCAGCCTCTGACCTCGCGGGCGCAGCGCTTGGTGGCCATCCGCACGCTGAGCCATCGTCTCGACCGCACTACGATCGAGCACCGTAACTGGGTAAAGATCTTCGAACTCTACGATGCGCCCGAGACCTTCTTTTTCGTCGATCCGCCCTATCTCGACAGCGGCGGCGAGAACTATGATGGCTGGAGCGTGGCCGATCTCACAGCCTTCTGTGAGCGTCTGGGCGGCCTGAAAGGCAAATGGCTCTTCACCTTCCAGGACTGCGAGGAGGTGCGCAGCCTGATGCCCGGCTTCCGCATCAAGTCGATCGACCGGGCCAAGGGCATCGCCAACAAGGGTGGTCCGGCGAAACGCTACAAAGAGGTCATCATCACGCCGCGCTGATTGCCCGCTGCAACCCGCTTCCCGTCCGGGTGCAACGCCCCTGCAAATCGGCCTGATTTCACGGTTTCCTCTCAAACCTTTGTCACAACCCTGTCAAACCTCGCGGCGGCATACAAATCCAGCAGGATGTCCGTGTGCAAACGCAGGTAGGCTTCGAGGCGGTCGCGATAGCGCGCGACGGCGGCGGGCGCGGCGGTCTGGCCGGAGACGGGCTGGTTGAGAATCGCCGCGACCGCCTCTCGGTCGGCGGCGGGCAGCGCGGGAAACCATTGCTGGCGCACCGGGTAGCCCTCGTCGCGCGCGAGGCGATAAAGGCATTTCAGGTAAACGATGTCGGGGCGCCCCGCCCCGGCAAACGCGACGAGCGCCTCGCGCAGCAGGGCGTGCACCGAGCCGCGCGTCTCCTCGGGGATGTGATTGCGCGCGAGGATGGCCGCGAAGTCGGAGGCGTGCCGGAGCGTCTCGTAGTCGCGGCCGATGCCGGGATGGCGCGCAAGCAGGCGCGCTTCCTTGATAAACCAGGTCCGGCCCTGATTGGAGCTTTCGAGCACGAACGCAGCCTCGTCGAACAGATCGAGCACGGGGGCGCTGGCGGCGGATTTCTGGGCGACCCGCTGGAGCGCGGTCAGCATGCCGTGCTCGGCGGAAAGCAGCGTGAGAACCTGAAACGAATCCGACGGCGGCCGGCGCGAGACGACGATGGCTTCGGTGTCGAGGGGCTGCGCGGGCATGGGGCTGATTCTATGCCGGTCAACCCTGCGGCGGCGCGATGGATGGGACAGGTTCCTTTCCCGCCGCCGCCTCGTGCGCGAGTCGCTGCTCGGTGGTCATCGGCCACGGCGGCGAGACGGCGCCACCGGAAATGATGAGCTTCATGCCGTCGCCCACGCTCATGTCGAGTTCGGTGATGTGTTCGCTCGGCAGCATCACGAGAAAGCCCGTCGTCGGATTCGGCGTGGTCGGGATGAACACCGACCACACGACCTCGGCGGTTTTTTCCTGCACCTCGCCGTGCATCTTGTTCGTCAGAAACCCGACCGAATACATGCCCTTGCGCGGAAACTCCACGAGCACGACCTTGCTGAAGACGTTGCGATTCTGCGTGCCGAAGGTGTCGATGATCTGCTTGATGGCGTTATATACCGAGCTTACCGCGGGGATGCTGCGGATGAAACGGTCCACCAGCCCGAGGAAATATTTGCTCAACACGTAGCGGGAAATCAGGCCGAGCAGCGTGATGAGCGCGATGAGCACAAACGTCGCGAGGATGTCCCACACGATGCTGTCGGGGCGGATGTTGGCGGGCAGGTAATCCTGGAAAAGCGGGCGCACGACACCGCCGGCCTTCTTGAAAATCCACGAGAACACAAACACCGTGATGCCGATGGGCGCGAGCAGCACGATGCCCGAGACAAATCCGTTGCGCAGCGCGGTCAGGCGCGGGTGTTTCTTTTTGGCTTCGTCGGTCATGCGGGAGAAAGGCGCCACCGTATCCGGCGACATTCGCACCGCAACACGGAATGCGGCCCCAAGCCAAGTACACAAATGATAATATAAATAAGATAAACTAATTAGAGGCGGAATAAAAAACCGAGGATTTGCTTCCGGGAAATGACTGATTCTCTTCAGCCTGCCTTGGCAACCGGCATCCCTTGAAACCTTTCACGATTCGCAAAGTTTTTTTACTGGGAACGCGGTGAAACCTTTGCCAAGTTAGACGACTCTCCCGGCATGGTCCGCGACCATCCGCCGCATTCCAGCAAACAACCACAGATCCCTTTCGTCAGACACACTGCACGAACCTGAAACCATAAAACAGAAACCTATGAGCCAGAGAAATCCCTCCGTCCCCCTTAGCAAAAACCCGAAGCTTCTCAGCTGGGTCGAAAAAATGGTCGCCCTCTGCGAGCCCGCCAATGTCCACTGGGTGGACGGATCGCAGCAGGAAAACGACACCCTCTGCGCCGCCCTCGTGAAGGCCGGCACCTTCATCAAACTCAACGAAAAACTCTGGCCCGGCTGCTACTATGCCCGCTCCGATGCCGGCGACGTCGCCCGCGTCGAGGAACGCACCTTCATCTGCTCCAAGTCCAAGGATGACGCCGGCCCGACTAACAACTGGGAGGACCCCGCCACCATGCGCGCCCGCCTCAACGGCCTCTTCAAGGGCTGTATGAAGGGGCGCACCATGTATGTCCTCCCCTACAGCATGGGCCCCATCGGCTCCCCCATCGCCCAGATCGGCGTCGAGCTCACCGACTCCGCCTACGTCGTGGTCAACATGCGCATCATGGCCCGCATCGGCGCCGCCGTGATCAAGGAAATCGACAAGGATGAAAAGCCCTTTGTCCCCTGCATGCACACCGTCGGCGCCCCCCTCGCCCCCGGCCAGAAGGACGTCATCTGGCCCTGCAACAAGGAAAAATACATCGTTCACTTCCCCGAGACCCGCGAAATCTGGTCCTTTGGCTCCGGCTACGGCGGCAACGCCCTCCTCGGCAAAAAGTGCTTCGCGCTCCGCATCGCCTCCAACATGGCCCGCGACGAAGGCTGGATGGCCGAGCACATGCTCATCCTCGGCGTTGAAAGCCCGAAAGGCGACCGCACCTACGTCTCCGCCGCCTTCCCCTCCGCCTGCGGCAAGACCAACTTCGCCATGCTCATCCCGCCCCCGGCCCTCCTCGAAAAAGGCTGGAAGGTCTGGACCGTCGGCGACGACATCGCGTGGATCAAGCCCGACGCCAACGGCGTCCTCCGCGCCATCAACCCCGAGGCCGGCTTCTTCGGCGTCGCCCCCGGCACCTCCGTCAAGACCAACCCGAATGCCATGGCGTCGCTCGCGAAGAACACCATCTTCACCAACGTCGCCCTCACACCCGAAGGCGGCGTGTGGTGGGAAGGCATGACCGACACGCCCCCCGCCGAGTGCATCGACTGGCAGGGCAACAAGTGGACGCCCGAGATCGGCAAGACCGGCGTCAAGGCCGCGCACGCCAACTCCCGCTTCACCGCGCCCGCCTCCCAGTGCCCGACCATCGACCCCGCGTGGGAGGATCCCGCCGGCGTGCCCATCAGCGCCTTCATCTTCGGCGGACGCCGCCCCGACACCATGCCCCTCGTCTATCAGGCGAAGAGCTGGGAGCAGGGCGTTTACATCGCCGCCACCATGGGCTCCGAGATGACCGCCGCCGCCGCCGGCAAAGTCGGCCAGGTCCGCCGCGACCCGATGGCCATGCTGCCTTTCTGCGGCTACCACGTCGGCGACTACTTCCAGCACTGGCTCAACATGGCCAAGAAGGCCAAGAAGATGCCCGCCGTCTTCCACGTGAACTGGTTCCGCAAGGACGCCGCCGGCAAATTCATGTGGCCCGGCTTCGGCGAAAACGCCCGCGTCCTCAAGTGGATCGTCGGCCGCGCCATCGGCTGCGACTGCGCCAAGGCCGTCGAGACCAAGATCGGTTACCAGCCTTCCTACGACGACCTCGACTGGTCGGGCGCGGACTTCTCGAAAGCCGCCTTCGACGAGCTTCAGGCCGTTGATACGACCAAGTGGAAAGCGGAGGTCGAGGATCAGGCGTCGTTCTTCGAAAAAGTCGGCGCGAAGCTCCCCGCCGCGCTGAAGGCCGAGCGCGAAGCCCTCAAGTCCCGCCTCGGGTAACTAAAAATCTATAGCGAGAAGGCCGGAGCAATCCTCCGGCCTTCTTTTTTTTTGCCCGTGCGAACATGGGCGGCATGACAGGAACGCAAGCCGGGGTCCGCCGTGCTCTTGCGCGTGCTGCCTGTCTCCCGCACGCGCCGGCCTGGTTTGTGTTCCTATTGCGCGGGCGGTTCACTCTGCCCTTCCTTTTCCCCGTCCCCGCGATGTGCCCGCACCAGTCGTTCATGGCCACACAAACTTCGCGTGTGAGCGCGACTGGCTTCTCTGCCGGCAGCGAAGCGGAGAGGATGAGCAGGCGGCCTTCGGCGCAGACGTCAAAATAGCGGCCCTTGGGCTTGAAGAACGGCGGGAAGCCGTCGGGCTTCATCAGAATGACCGCGCCGCGCTCCGCAGCCAGAACTGCCCGTGCGATTGTCTTTTCGCCGGGCGAGATGAATGGCGAAACGACCACCGCGCCCGCCGCCACGGCCCCCAGCGTCTTTTCGCGCAACGTGGCGATTGCCCCCGGCGCGGCCTTGCGCGAGACGCGGACGGCGAGTTTTTCCGGGCGGTCGAGCAGGAAGCGGTTGCCGTAGCCCGTCCAGTTTTGGCCGGACGGCAGCGCCGGATGCGCGAGCCCCTCCGCGCGGCGAAACAAATCAGGATTGGCCTTTTTCAGGCAATACCGGCGCGGGTTGTCCATGAGGTAGCGCGTCCAAGCCCGCAGCGCGCCCGCGCTGTATAAAACGTGGTCGTGGTAGCCGGGTTCCCAGACCTCAAGGGCCGGGACGCGATGCTGGCGGCGCAGTTCGCCCGTTGTCAGCGATTTGAACGCCCGCACCGCCACACCGAGCGGTTTTCCCATGCGCTGCGTGACGCACAAAATGCCGTGGATGTGATCGGGCATGACGACAAGGGTGCCCGTCTTGATTTCGGGAAAACGTTTCGGGATGTTATGCCAGAAGCGGTGGGCGATACCGCCGTCGGTGGTGAAAACCACGCGGTCATCGGCGCAGGTGGAGAAGCGAGGCTGCCGGTTTTTCGAGACGAGCGTGAGCATGTAGAACGCCGGCTCGCGGTAGTCGTGAAAACGGGCGCGGTAGTTCATGGCGGGC
This sequence comes from Termitidicoccus mucosus, assembly GCF_038725785.1. GTDB lineage: Bacteria > Verrucomicrobiota > Verrucomicrobiia > Opitutales > Opitutaceae > Termitidicoccus > Termitidicoccus mucosus. The sequence continues at coordinate 3,854,674 of NZ_CP109796.1, read as the reverse complement.
GATGGTGGCGGCGGCGTGTCTCCGGGGCAAGCGCAGGGGTGGGCGGTGTGGCGGCCTTTTGCCCGTGTGAACACGGTCGGCGCGACTGGAAGGCAGACCGCAGCGGCTTCCGTGGCTTGCACGGCTTGTGTTCCAGTCGCGGCGGCGGTGTTCACACCGTCGCGGGACGATCACACCAGCTCCGACGCCCACGGCTCCACGCCTTCGTGGGCGAGCAGCCTGCGCTTGGCTTCCGTGCCATAGGCGAACCCCGTCAGCGAGCCGTCCGCGCCGATCACGCGGTGACAGGGCACGATCAGCGCGATCGGGTTCGCCCCGTTCGCCCGGCCCACCGCGCGAGCCGAGGAGCGCAGCGCCCGCGCGAGCCCGCCGTAATTCCGCGTCTCGCCAAACGGGATCGCCCGCAACGCCTCCCACACGCGGAGCTGGTAGGGCGAGCCCGCCGGCTTGAGCGGCAGATCGAACGCGCGGCGCGCGCCGGCGAAATACTCCTCGATTTGCGCGCGGGCCGCGCGCGCGCGTTTCGGGTCGCGCACGAGTTCGCCGCCCTCGAAACGCCCGCGCAGCCATTCACCGCCGCCAAACGCGGTCGCGACCACGTTGCCGTCCGCGTCAACCACGACGGAAAACCCGTCGGTCATCGGCGCGGAAAAGGTATCGTAATAGTAGTTCATGATGTATTCAGGAAATGGATTGTTTCATCTGCCATAAATGCGCGGTGGCCAGGCTGCGATGCGGCGAAAACACAGTCATCAACCGTCGCGTGGCGTCCGCGCCGGGACGTTGTTCGAGCTTCATCAACAGTTGCAGCCCGCTCGTCAGGCCGGTGTCGCCGTAGGGCACGCAGTCGGCGAAGCCGAGCGAGCGCATCATGAGGTAATTGACCGACCACGGCCCGAGCCCGCGCACCGCCGCCAGGATGCGCTCCACCCGCGTGGCCGACATCGCGCGCAGCCCTTCGAGATCGAGCCGCCCGGAAACGATGAGCCGCGCGGCGTTGATGAGGTAGTCCGCCTTTTGCCTTGAAAACTTCAGCGCGCACAACGCCTCCGGCGCCAGCGCCGCCACCGTCGCGGGGGCCGGCAGCGCGACGAGTCCGTCCCCCGCCGGCTCGCCCGCGTGCAGCGCGAGGCGCTGGCGGAGCTGGAAGGCGAAGGGCAGGTTGATCTGCTGCCCGATGATGGCCCACGCCAGCCCGTCGAAAGCGGACACCGTCTGCACCAGCCGCAGGCCCTCGCGCCCCTTCACGAGCCGGGCAAACCCGAGCCGCCGCGCCAGCCGCGCAAACGCGGCGGCGTCCTGCGACAGGCCAAGCACCCGCGCGACGACCGCGTGCGCCCCATGCGCCGGGCCGCGCGAACACGACGCGCGCACGCGGCCGCCGTCCTCGAACCGCATCGTGAGCAACGCCGGCGCGCCGTCCGCGCCGATGCGGATCGCCGCCCGGAAAACGCCGCCCTCCAGCCTCTCGGTGACGCCATTCGGGTCGCGCCCGAGCGTGCGCCACAAAAGCGCGAGCGGGTAACCGGCGGGCAGCGTGACGGTGAAGCCGCGCGCGGCGGTGGCGTCATCGTCCGCGCCGAGTTCGCGATAGGCGGACGGCGTGAGGCCGTTGAGACGGCGGAAATGCTCGTGAAACGCCGACTGCGACTCGAATCCCGCCGCCTCCGCGACATCGAGCAGCGACCCGCTTCGTTTCCCGTCCAGCAGCATGCGCCGCGCCGCTGCCACCCGCGCCTCGGCCAGCAAGTCCGCGGGCGTGGTGTGATAGTGCAGCCGGAACAACTCGAACACCCGCGTCGCCCCAAATCCCGAGCGCCGCACGATGGCGCGCGCGTCGGGAAACTTCCGGGGCTCCGCGCGCACCTCGGCGACGAGCGCCTCGACGGTTTCGAGCACCGGATCGGCCCCGCGCTCGAAATCGTCGGGATGGCATTTTTTACACGCGCGCAAACCCGCCTCGCGCGCCGTCTGGCAGGATGGGAAGAAGCGGATGTTTTCCGCCTTCGGCTTCCGCGCCCGGCACGACGGCAGGCAGTAAATGCCGGTGGTGAGCACGCCGAGGAAGAAACGCCCGTTGCAACTCGCGTCGGAGGCGAGGACGCGCTCATACATCTGTGCGTGGCTCATTCGCATGGACGCACGCTAACACATTCCGCCGCGCGCGTCGTCCTGAGAATTTCGGGGCAATTTTCGGGGCACCGCCGCGCTCGATTTTCCGTCTTCCGTTTTCCCGGTCCAGCCGTCAGCCTTCACCTTTTATTCGCGTTTCCCAATGACCTTCAACCATCGCATCGCACTCATCACCGGCGCCGGACGCGGCATCGGCAAGGCCATCGCCGAGACGCTCGCCGCCGCGGGCGTCACCGTCATCTGCGTCTCGAAATCCGCCGACTCGTGCGGCTCCGTCGCCGCCGCCATCACCGCCGCCGGCGGCAAGGCCGAGGCGCTCGCCGTCGATGTGTCCGACTCCGCCGCCGTCACCCAGGCCGCCGAGGCGCTCCTCGCGAAGCACGGCAGGATCGACATCCTCGTCAACAACGCCGGCATCACCCGCGACGGCCTGCTCGCGCGCATGTCCGACGCCGACTGGAACGCCGTCATCCAGACCAACCTCAACAGCGCCTTTTACTGGACCAAGGCCATCGGCTGGCCCATGTGCCGCGCCCGCCACGGCCGCATCGTCAACATCGCCTCGGTCGTCGGCCTCATCGGCAACGCCGGCCAGGCCAACTACGCCGCCGCGAAGGGCGGCATGATCGCCTTCACCAAGGCCGTCGCGCGCGAATTCGCCAAACGCGGCGTCACCGCCAACGTCGTCGCCCCCGGCTTCATCAAGACCGACATGACCGCCGTGCTCAGCGAGGAGGTGCAGAAAGCCGCCGTCGCGCAGGTGCCGATGCAGCGCATGGGCGACCCCGCCGACATCGCCCACGCCACCGCGTTCCTCTGCAGCGAGGAAGCCGGCTACATCACCGGCCAAGTTTTTACCGTTGACGGCGGCATGGCAATGTGACCCTGTTTTCAACTCTCAGTAATCCAACCCACATGGCTGAACAAAAAACCATCGAACAACGCGTTAAGGAAATCATCGTCAACCAGCTTAACGTCAACGAAGAGCAAATCACCCCGCAGGCTTCCTTCTTGGACGACCTCGGCGCCGATTCCCTCGACACGGTCGAACTCATCATGGCCTTCGAAGAAGAGTTCAAGGACGAGATCAAGGGCGAAATCCCTGAATCCGACGCCGAGAAACTCACGACCGTCGGCCAGGTCATCGACTACATCAAAGGCAAGGCCGGCGCGGCCTGAGCCTTTCTGGCCCAAACGCATTTCCAAACGGCGCCCCGCCCGGAGCCTCCAACGAGACTCAAGGCGGGACGCCTTTTTTATTTTCGATTTTGGATTCTCGATTTTCGATTGGTGGAGCTGCCGCTCCGTCAGCAAAACGGCGCGGTAGCGCCCAATCGAAAATCGAGAATCCAAAATCGAAAATTTTCCGGGCTTTGCTTGGGCCCAAAAAAGCCTCTACCGTTTCATTTCATCCATTATCCTATGGCATCCAACCTTCCTCCCAGCCAACGCGTGGTCGTCACCGGCCTCGGCGCCATCGCCTCCATCGGTCACGACGTGGACACTTTCTGGAGCAACCTCCTCGCGGGCAAAAGCGGCATCGACCGCGTCACCCAGTTTGATCCCACGAACTTCACCTGCCAGATCGGCGCCGAAGTCCGTGACTGGAACATCGAAAACCACTGGGACCCCAAGGAAGCCCGTCGCAACGACCGCTACACCCACTTCGGCATGGCCGCCGCCAAGCAGGCCTTCAAGGACGCCGGACTCGACATGGCCGGGGAGGACGCCGACCGCGTCGGCGTCGTCATCGGCTCCGGCATCGGCGGCATGTCCACCTACGAAACCCAGCTCAAGCGCCTCATCGAAGGCGGCCCCCGCAAGGTCTCGCCCTTCACCATTCCCTCGCTGATCGGCAACATGTGCAGCGGTCTCTTCGCCATCGAGATCGGCGCGCGCGGCCCCAATTTCGGCCTCGTCTCCGCCTGCGCCACCGCCACCCACTGCATCGGCGAATCCATGCACATGATCCGCCGGGGCGACGCCGACATCATGATCGCAGGAGGCGCGGAAGCCTCCATCACGCCCTTCGGCTACGCCAGCTTCTGCTCCATGAAGGCCATGAGCACGCGCAACGACGCCCCGCAGCAGGCCAGCCGTCCCTTCGACAAGGGCTAGTTGATGGTTAATAGTTTAGAACGGGAAGAGAGTGGCAGGTCGGAGAGGAAAAGTGAAGCAAAAAACATCATTTCTGGCAACTTTTTGGCAACGTTATGCGGTTCCCGTAAAGGTGTTGCCTCGCTTGTATCCATATCATGAATACAAAATCAAATCCAGATCGGATAATGCGGGAATCCGTCCTGTTTGGCGAGCCCTGTTTTGGAGGTTTTCACGGCTGCCGCGCGCGCGGAGTGGCGCAAGTCGCGTGTCGACGTGTGCGGACCGTGGGGCGGCGTCTGCCGTGTGCTTTTGCTGCTGGCGGCGGCCGGCACACCTTCGCGCCCCATAATTGCGGATCGGGTGTCGCGGGCAAGGTGGAGAGCGTAGCGAACCTTGCGTGCGACACCATCATCGGCAACGGGGCGCGACGTGTGGTCTATCCCCGCTTGCCAAGTCAAGGCATGGCCGGGGTGCGTTTCAGCGATTTCCGCCGCGCGCAATGCGTTCGGGACAGTCTTCCGCCCTTGGCGAATGACGACCGGCGCATGAGATTCCCCTGTTTCCGCCTGATAAAATTCCTCCGCGTACCTGCGGTGCACGCCTGCCATCGGGCAGGCGCGCGGCCTGCCGGTTGGGGGGCCGCCGGCCCGGAAGCAGTCGCGGGACGACCGGAGCGCAGCGAGGACGCGCCCGCGTCTGCTTCCGGGTGACGCGTGGTTTTACCGTCCCGCCGCGTGGACACGCCGCAAGCGAGGAACGAGGGCGCGGCGTGGCCTCGCGGGTGTCGGCCTTGCGGGGAATCGTCGCTTCAACGGGCGGATGCTGTTTGTGGGTTGATTGAGCCGCCGCCCGCTTTTTTGGGCGGGCCGTCGCCAAGCCAATCAGCCATGCCGGCAGGAGGGTGCGTTTTTTGTCATAAAATTTGGATACGCCACGCGGCTGCGATGCGCGCGCGACGGACGGGGTTTTCCGCAATGGTTGCGAAACAGTCCCGAACGCCGATGCCCGGATTTTTTGCGGCGCAAAGTGCGCGATGTTTTTCTGGTGTCAGGCAAGCGGGGATGGCAGCGCGTGGCGGCCCGTGGGAAATGGGGGCAGCCGTTTCGCCAGCGGGTCGCGAAGGTCCGTGCGTCCGCCATCGCCGGCCAGCATTTCGACCCCGTGCCCGCGCTCCGGTTGCCCGCGAGTTTCTTGATGTCACGTCGTAAAACAAGGGGGCGATGATGCGCCGCGAGTGCGCAAAAATCGGAGGGCGGCGGATGCGTCACTCAGTCGCGCATCCTGCGAATCCGGACAAACCCGGTGTATTGGATGACCCGGTTTTGAGTCGCACGACGCCGACAGTGCGCGGGGCGTGAGCGCCCCGAAAAAATCATTGCGCCCGGGCGCAAGGGGAAAGGCGTCCTCGCTCAAAAGAACGCTGGTGCGTTCCGGGTGAAGGTGGCCTGTCCGCATTCATGGCGCGGCTGCGTTGGTTGACGGCAAACCCTTATATGAGAGATGCGGACTCCCAAGCCTCAATTGAATCTGGCCAATGCGCGAGGATATTCTGCGAGCATCTGGCCGTGGGCGACTACTACATGGACGGCCATGTGGTGGCCGGCGAGTGGCGCGGCGTCGCCGCGTCCATGCTCGGGCGCGAAAGCGTGGTGGATGAAAAAAGTTTCCTCGGGCTGTGCGACGGGCTGCATCCGGAAACCGGACAACGGCTGACCGCGCGTCGCAATACGACATGGCGTGACGCAAACAAGACCGTGTCAAATCATCGTGTGTTTTACGATTTTACAATCAGCCCGCCGAAGTCGGTTTCCGTTATCGCGCTTTATCAGGATGCCCGGATTATCGAGCTCCATGACCGGGTCGTGCGCGTGATGGTCGATGAGCTGGAAAAGTTCGCCGAGACGCGGGTGCGCAAGGACGGCGCAAACATCGAACGCGAGACCGGCGGGGTCATCGCCGCATTGTTCCGGCACGACACCAACCGTCTTTCGGCAATGCTATTTGAGATGCGAGCAAGCCAATCCGAGATGATTTGCCTCGCCGGGGCTCTCGTAATGGCGGGAGCGTCCGTGTTTTTGGTCACACTGCGCGTGATTCCGAGGATTCCGGGGCGGAAGTTTCCCCAAAAGGAGGCTGTGTGCGGTTCATGGTTTCGCGCTCATGGGCCAGGGCCGTAACATGGTCGCGGATGTCGGGATGTTTTTTCATGAACCGAAGAAAGTCGGCGCGGCTGAGCCGGAGCAGTTGCGTGTAGTCGATCGCCGTGACATCCGCCGTGCGGCGCGCCTTGCTGAGGAGCGCCATCTCGCCAAAAAAGTCGCCGGCTTGCAGCTTGATTTTGCGCCCCGTCACGGAGATTTCCACCTCGCCCGAGGCGATGAAGTAGGCGGTGTCGGCCTCGTCGCCCGCGCGGATGATGCGCTGTCCGGGCTGGGCCTCCACGGTGTTGAAATGCAGCGCCACGACCTCGCGCTGCTCGGGCGCGAGGCCGCTGAAGAGCGGAAAACGCTCGGCGAGTTGCTCGGGCGAGACGGTCTTGCGCGCGGCGGCCTTTTTGCGGGCGCGCTCGCGGGCGTCGTCAAAGTCCTTCTGGATGCGCACGAAGCGCTCCCGGCGGCTTGTCTCGAAGCGCGTCTTCCAGGCGGCATTTTTCAGGATGCGGGCGGCCAGCGCGTCGGCAGCCTGAAAAACCAGCGGGCTGAACGTGATGGAGAACAACGAGCCGCCCAAAATGAGGCTGAGCCCGTCGGACGGGAGCAGCTTGCAGCTGATGCCGAGGCCGCCGAGGATGAACGAAAACTCGCCGACCTGCGCAAGCGACGCGGCGACCAGGAACGCCGTGCTCAACGGGTAGCCGAGCACGAGCACGATGCCCGCGGCGGCGAGCGTTTTGCCGATCAGGATCACCAGCAGCACGCCCGCAAGCATGAGCGGCTCGCGCACGATTATCATGGGATCGAACAGCATCCCCACCGACACGAAAAACAACACCGCAAACGCATCCTGCAACGGCAGCGAATTGGTGGCGGCCTTGTGGCTGAAATCGGAGCCGTTGAGCACCATGCCCGCGAAAAACGCGCCCAGCGCAAACGAGACGCCGAAGACCCGCGTCGCCCCGTAGGCGATGCCCAGCGCCACCGCCAGCACCGCGAGCGTGAACAACTCGCGCGACCCCGTGCGCGCCACCTGCCGCAGCACCCACGGCACCACGCGCGGCCCGAGAATCATCGCCAGGGCCACGAACGCCCCGACCTTGAGCAATGTGACCGCCAGCGTGAACGTTAGCCCGTGCGCGCCGGCGGCGCCGTCCGCGCCGTGCTCTGTCCCCGGCGCCTGCCCGCCGAGCAGCTCCGTGAACGCCGGCAGCAGCACCAGCACCAACACCATCGCGAGGTCCTCGACAATCAGCCAGCCGACCGCGATGCGCCCGTTGGGCGAGTCAACCAGGTTGCGCTCGTCCAGCGCGCGCAGGAGCACGACCGTGCTCGCCACCGAGAGGCAAAGTCCGAACATGATGCCACCGCCGAGCCCCCAGCCCCACAACACGGCCAGGCCCGCCCCCAACGCCATGGCGACCGCGATTTGCGCGACGGCCCCCAAGATGGCGATCCTTCGCACGGCCATGAGATCGGACATGGAAAAATGCAGCCCGACGCCGAACATGAGCAGCATCACGCCGATTTCCGCGAGTTGCCCCGCCAGCGCCGTGTCGGCGACGAAGCCCGGCGTGAACGGCCCGATGACCACGCCGGCCAGCAGGTAGCCGACCAGCGGCGGCAGCGAAACCTTGCTGACGGCGAAGCCAAACACAAAGGCCAGGACAAAACCTGCCGCGAGCGTGACGATGAGCGCGATATCGTGGGTGGGCATGAGGATTAAAGTTTAAGTTTAAGTTTCCGGCTGCGGCGGGTTTTCTTCCTTTCACTTCAACTTAAACTTCAACTGGCGGCGCAGCCGCCTCGCTATTCCGGCAGGCGCGTGATGCGCGTGGCGATCGGCGGGTGCGTGCCGAAGATGTCGGACGGTTTCCGGGCATCGCCGGCGGTGGCGGCTGCGACCGCTTCGAGCGCGGCGCGCAAGCCGCCGGGCCTGAAACCGGTGACTTCGCACAGTGTCACCGCGCCGGCGTCGGCGTCGAACTCGCTCGCAGGGTCGAGTCCTTTTTCAAAGAGCGCGCTGGTGACAGTCTGGATGTCATCGCCAAACGCCTTCAGGTCGGCGACGGCCTCGCCGGCCAAATCGAGGCTGGCGGCCAGCAACTCGCCGCGGCGCAGGCTGGCGAGCGCGTGGCGGCGCGTGATGTGCGTGATCTCGTGCGCGAGGATGCCGGCCAGCTCGTCGTCAGCGCCCGCGAGCTTGTAGAGACCGCGCGTGATGAAAACGCGTCCGCCGGGCGCGGAGTAGGCGTTGATGGTGTCGGAGTCGAGCAGGCCGAAGACCCAGCCGAGTTCCTGCCGGTCGCAGTAGCGGGCGAGGGCCTTGCCGAGGAGGTTGACGCGGCGCGTGGCCTCCTCGTCCCGCCAGACGCCGCCGAAGCGGGCGGTGATTTCGAGCGAGACGGCCTCGCCCAGCGCGATTTCCTGCTCCAGCGGGAAACCCCGCACGCCGTCGGCGACGCGCTTGGTTTTTTTCGTCACGGTCGCGGCCTTTTGCGTGGTGTCCTTTGCCTTTTGGAGGGCGCCGCCCGCGTCGCGGATTTTGTCCAGCAGGCCGGCGCGCGCAATGCCCGCCGATGCGAGAGCGATCACGGCGCCGGCGGCGATGGCACGAATGTGTGTTTTAAAAAAACGCGGTTTCATTGCTGGTATTCCCCTTTCTTGTTTTCGATGAGCCAGATGATGATGTCCTCCTCGACGATGGCCGCGGCAAACGCGGTCAGCCACTCGTCGCCGCCGGGGTCGAGGCTGCGTTTTTCCGCGTAGTCGCCCGCGATGCGCGTGAGGGGGCGCGCGGCGGCGGCGACGGCGGTGCCCGACGCGGTGTCCGCCGTCATGCCCGAGGCGGGCGGGATGGACGGTTTTTCACCGGCGACGTTGCCGGCATAGACCCAGCCGGCGGTCTTCGGTTTTTTGGCCGACACGCGCAGCCACGAGCCGCGCATCTCCTCGATTTTAAGCGGCGCGCCGAAGGCGACCTTGCCGCCGGCCCCGGCAAACGGCCCCGGCCCGGTGAGCAGCAGGGTCTCCAGACGTTTGGCGTAGGCGGTGTCGCCCTTGGCGAACGCGGCCCGCGCCGCCGGGGCGGCGGCAAGCAGGAGCGGGATTAGCAGGATGAATGCGGATGTTTTCATGGTGGTTCTAGTGGTGGTTTTCATGGTCTGACGGGCATTTTTTCAACCGCGGACGGGCGCCCGCAGATGGTTTGTGACAAGGTTCTCATTTTGAATGCAGCTCGATCACCGGGTCCCAATCCTCCGGGGGCGGACTGGCGGCGAGGGTGAGCGCGGCCTCGTGGTAGCGCGCGGAGACGGTGTCGTCGGCACGGAGCGCGACCGCGCGGGCGTAGGCGGCGGCGGCATCGGCGAAACGGCGTTCGCACCACGCCGCGAAACCCTCCGCGCAGGCACCCAGGTGCCCGCGTTGCGCGGCGGTGAGCGAATCGGGCTCGCCCACGAGCTCGTGCACGGCCACGGCCTCGGCCTTGCCTTTCACGCGGAGCAGGCCGACGGGGCGCGTCGCCAGCAGCCCGGCCACGCGCGCGGCGGTGAGCGGGCCGATGAGGATGCCGGTGCCGAACTGCTTGTTTGCGCTTTCGAGGCGCGCGGCGAGGTTCACCGCGTCGCCGAGCACGGTGTAGTTTTTCTTTTTCTCCGTGCCCACGTTGCCGACGACCATCGGGCCGGTGTTGATGCCGATGCGCACGCCCAGCCGCATGCCGTGGTCGCGTTCGAGACGCTCGTTGATGGCGTCGAGCCGGCGGCGGCATTCGAGCGCGGCACGGCATGCGGCGAGCGCGTGGTTTTCCAGCGGCCCGGGCGCGCCGAAGACGCCCATGAGCGCGTCGCCGATGTATTTGTCGATGTAGCAGCCGTGCGCGAGCACGCCCTCGCTGAACTCGTGCAGGTAGCCGTTCACGAGCGCGACGAGTTGCGCGGAGTCCAGCCGCTCGCTGAGCGAGGTGAAGCCGGCGATGTCCGAAAAAAACACCGTCAGTTCGCGCCGCTCGCCGCCGAGCGCGAGCGAGCCGGGATCGCGTATCAATTTTTCAACCACGGCGGGCGACACATAGGCGCCGAACCACGTCTGGATTTCGCGCTTGAGCGCGCGTTCGCGCAAATAACCGTCGGCGACACCGGCGCCGAACGCGGCCACCGAGCCGATGACGACGAGGGACGGCGCGAGCCAGATGTTGCCGAAATGCAGCAGCGCCGCGCCGCCGGGGAGCGCGAGCAGCGTCACCGCGACGGCGACGGCGGCGGGCGCGCGCAGCCCGCCTGCCTGCGGGGAATGTCCGCCGTCCGCCCGGCCTCGCCGCCGGCGAGGGGAGGCGTGCGCCACGGCGAGCATCGCCGCCAGCGCCGCCGCCAGCACGGGAGCGCGGCCCGCGTCGCGCGTGAGGGTGCCGGCGCGCAGGTTGGCGAACGCCGTCCAATGCGCGATGACACCCGGCTCCGGCGCGTCGGCGGGCGTGGCGATGGCGTCGAAGGCGCCCGCCGCGTTGGCCCCTACGAACACCACGCGCCCGCGCACGCGCTCGAAAATTCCGCCGACAGGAGCGGGCTCCGTCCCGATGGCGGCGCCGAGCGCGGCGGGATTTTCGAACTCGCCGGTGCGCGCGCATGCTTCGTTTAGAATCGCCATGCCCGCTGCGGCGAAAGGCGCGGCGGGCAGCACGGGCACGCCGCGCGCCTTGAGCTGTTCAAGCCCGCCGGCCCAGCGCAGGAGATGCTCGCCGCCGGGCATATGTTTGTTTTCCGCCAGCGCCGCCGCGCCCAGCGAACCGGCGGGCGTGTAGCGGCGCTGGATGCCGTCGGCATCGGGCGAAACATCAACCCAGCCCCAGCGCGACCGGGCGGTGCCGCCGTCGAAAAAAGAGGCGTGTTCCCGGCGAAACGCCTCCGGCCATACGACAGGCAGCGCGGGCGGCGCGCCGGGGGCGGGCCGGCGCAGCGCGCCGAGCGTGATGTCGCGCAAACCTGCGGCGGCGGAGCCGAGCAACGCGTCGTCCGCAGCGTCGGAGGAGTTTTCCAGAAAAAGAAAATCCGCCACGACGTGCCTCGCACCCGCGCGGTGCAGCGCGGTGAAAAGCCCCGCGAAGGCGCGGCGCGGCCACGGCCAGCGCATGGCGTAGGGATCGGCGCCGAGGGCTTGCAACGACTGCTCGTCCACGAGCACGATGGCGGTGTCGTCCGGCGCGGGCCCGCTCCGGGCGAGGGCGCGCTGGAGCAGATCGAACCACGCGCGGTCGAGCGCGTCGGTGATGCCGCTGGCGGCGAACAACAGCGTGACGGCGACGGCGATGACAAACGGCGCGACGGCGCGCAGGCGCGCGGATGGTTTCGTTGTGGGCATTCGGAAAAGGGTGTCGTGCCAATCTTCTGGAAACCCGGATGGTGAAATAAAACGAGTCACTAAATTAACAGCAAAGGAGCAAAGCGCGGAAAAGTTTCGCGAAGAAAACAAACCCTTCAAAAACCTTCGCGCCCCTTCGCGGACTTTGCGCCTTTGCTGTTAATAACAACCGAACCGATAAACTGTCCACGGATTTTACAGATTAACACAGATTGAAAAATAAATTATAAAAATAATCCGTGCGAATCCGTGTAATTTGTGGACGGCAAAAACAAACCATTATTTTTAACAGAAGGAAACAAAGGGAACAAAGAAGATAATAATCATAAAAAGGTATTCTTCGTTCCCTTCGTTTCCTTCTGTTCAATAAAAACGAACCAATAAATCAACCACGGAGACACGGAGGGCACGGAGTTATGAAAGAGAATTTATTAAAGAACTTTCCCCGGTCTCTGTATCTCCATGTTTAAATATAGTCGCATCGTTTGTCCGGGCGGGGCGGGGTTATTTCCCGAGATTCTTGAGCCGGTCCCAGACGCTGCTTTTGGCTTTTTGCTTGGCGGCATCCTTCGCGCCTTCCTTGGCGCTTTCGGCGGCGGCGTCCTTCATGGCGTCCGACATGCCGCCGAACATGCCGCCCATGTCGAGTCTTTTGTAATCGGCGGGAGGGACGAAGAGCGAGTCGGGCTGGCTGCCTTTTTCGATTTTGATCACCTCCATTTGATACATCATCTTGTCGTCGCCCTCCTTTTTATAGGTGGTGACTTTCAGCGGGAACAGGCCCTTCTCCTCCAGGAATTTTTCCCAGCCTTTCTTTTCCTGCTGCCTGGCGTTCGGGCCGGTGCCGGCCATGCGGAAGGCGCCGAGGCCGCTGGCGAGCCACATTTCCGTGTATTCGCCGGAGCCGGTGCTGGCGTATTCCTCGACGCGATGGCCGAGGATGGTGTCGGTGCGTCCGGTGGGCTTGTAGGCGTCCTCGGCCTGGCCGGACGCGGAGGCGTTGCCGCGGTTGCCTTTCGACACCATATACATTTTCTGCTGCGGCATGAGGATGAGGTTTTCCTCGGTCTCGGTGTCGGTGATGATCGTCATGGCAAACTCCTGCGCCTGCTTTTTGCCGGGCTTGGCGGCGGTGCCGCTCACGTCGAGCGCGGCATTCATCTCGATGCGCAGTTTCGGCATTTTTATATAGGTGCTGATGACGGCGTTGTTGTTTTCCTTGGATTGCGGGTTGCTGATTTTCATGTCGATGCGCCCCTCGAAATCCGAGGCGGCGGACGCGGGCGCGGCGAGCGCGCCCAGCGTGATGAGAAGCGCGGCGGCGAGGGCCAGCGGCTTGGTGTGTTGTTTGTTATGTGTGTTCATGATGGAGGAAAAATTTAAGTTCGGGTGTTTTTTTATTAACCGCAGAGAACGCAAAGAACGCAGGGAGGAGTATGATCATTTTTTGCGCCCATTGCGTTCTTTGCGGTTAAATTTTTTGGTTCAATCTTTATTGAACAGAAGGAAACGAAGTGAACGAAGAATACATTTTATGATTATGGTTTTCCTGGTTCCCTTCGTTTCCTTCTGTTAGAAATAATGGTTCGTTTTTAATTAACCGCAAAGAACGCAAAGAACTCATGGAAAAATCATATTTATCAGTCTTTGCGTTTTCTGCGTTCTTTGTGGTTCAATTTATTGGTTCGGTTTTATTTAACCACGGAGGCACGGAGGACATGGAGTTCGGAGGGAGTTTTTTAATAAAATTCTCTTTCATGACTCCGTGTCCTCCGTGTCTCCGTGGTTAATTTATCGGCCCGGTTTTGTTATTCGCGGGTGGTTTTCCTCGCGCGGAGGGCGGCGAGGAGGGCGAGGAGCGCCAGCAAGGGGAGCGAGGGCGCGCCACCACCGCCGCCGCCGGTGTTGTTATTATTTCCGGTGCCACCGGTGCCGGTCGTCGTGCCGGTGGCGTTTAGTTTGTGGCCGGGGTCAACGAGCGTGCCTTTGACGATGTTGGCGGGGGTGTCGCGGTTGGTGGCGGTGACGATGAGGGCGGCGGTGTTGGCGAGGGTGACGGTGCCGGTGGCGACGCCACCGGCGGCGTGGAGGGCGTAGCCGGAGCCGCGGCCCTCGGCGGTGATTTTGCCGCCGTTGATGGCGAGGTCGCCGTCGGAATAAACGCCGTTGTGGCCGGCGGTTTTGATTTGGCCGGTGCCGCTGATGACGAGGTCGGTCGGATAATTTATGTCAATGGCGGCGACGCCGTTGCCGGTCCACGCGGGGACGGCACCGGAGGCGGCGGTGGCGCCGCCGGTGGCGACGAGGGCGTTTGCGGCGGTGGAGTTGACGGTGAGCGCGGCGGGCGCGGTGGCGGAGGCGGCGAAGAGGACGATGCCGTTGCCGCCGGTGCGCCCGGAGCCGGAGGCGGTGAGCGTGCCGGTGTAGCTGCCGGCGGCGGCGGTGAGGCGGGCCGCGCCGTCGAGGGTGAGCGCGGCGGCGCGCACGCCGTCGCCGGGGGCGTAGTTGGATGGGGTGGTGTAGGTGCCGGAGTAGTTGCCGCCGATGGCGTTGACGGCGACGCTGCCGGTGAGGAGCACGGGGCCTTCCACGAGGATGCCCGCGGCGGGCACGCGGTAGCCGAAGAGGGCATCCCCAATGGACGTGCCAAAAACGTCGGTGCCGCTGGCGGTGAGGGCGTTGAGCGTGCCGGAGCCTTGCACGACGAGGGCGGCGCCGGCGGCGGTGCCGCTGCAGGTGAGGCCGCCGCCGTCGGCGCTGGTGGTGTCGAGCACGGCGCCGGGGGCGAGGTCGAGGGTGAGCGTGCCGGTGGTGGCGCCGGTGGCGCTAACCCAAATGCCGCCTGCCGGGGAACGTCCGGTGATGACCGTGTTGTTTTTCGCGTAAATGGTGAGGTTTCCGCCGTCCGTCTTTAAGCTCATCGAGGCAAGGGACCGGCCCCGGATGCCGGTGAGCGAGAGGTTGTCGAGGGTGATGGTGCAGGCTGGCGTGCCGGACCACCGATACGCTTCCACATCCACGCCGGCCGCGCCGGTGCCGGTCAGGATGAAATTGTAGGCATAATTAAAGAGATACACCGTGTTGATGTTGGCGTGGCCAGTGCCGGTGGACTGGAACTGCCAGCCGTTGCCGCGGATTGTGCCCGTGCCGGGAACAAGCAGGGAGACGTCTATGATTTCGTCGGGAAGCGCGGCGGCGGCAGGCGCGGGAGCGGCGGGAGCGGCGGCGGCCACGGACGCGGCGGCGGGCGACCATTTGGCGTAAAGCGTGAGGGCGGTGTCGCTGGCGGACGCGGGCGCGGCGGCGGCGGTGTTTGCCGGCACCGGCACGAGGGTGCCGGGCGTGATGAGCGCGCCGGTGCCGTCGGGGAGCGTCCACCAGCCGTGGAAGACGTGGCCGTCGCGCGCGGGCACGGGGAGCGCGCCGTAGGCTTCGCCGGGCGTGACGGCGAGGGTGGCGGGCGTGGCGGCGTTGGCGTTGGCGGCGGCGGCGGGGAACGCGCCGCCTTGCGGGTCGAGCGTGACGAGGACGGACGCAGGGACGGCGGATGCAGCCGACTCCGGCTGCGCGGTGGCGGCGGCGGGCGCGCCCAGCGCGATGAGAAGCGCCGCCGCGAAGGTCGCGAGGCAGCGGGTGAGTGATAGTTTGGTGGTTTTCATGGATGGGAATGGGAGCGGAATAGTTTCGTCCACCCATCCATTGGGGAAACACCGCCAAGAGTTGCGGATTTATCCGGATTTTTTTGAAAAAACTTTCGGAATGGCCTTTGCTTGGTCGCAATCGGGCCGTCCGGGCAAGCGTGGCTTGAGTGGCACGGGCGTCCTCGCCCGTGGACGGCGAAGCCGCCGGTTCGTGTGGCATGGGCGTCCCGCCCATGCTTTGCCGGAAAAACGCCAAACCCACGGGCGTGACGCCCGTGCCACTCAAACCACGGAGATTGCTGTCACTTTTCGAGCGCGAGGCCCGCGAGGCGCGGGTCGCCGGGCTGGAGGCGGGCGGTTTCGCCGCCGAGCAGGAAGACCGGCACGGTGCCGTCGGCGAGCGGTTTTGTGTAATGCAGGGCGACGGTGTCGGGCGGCAGGGCGGTCGTGAGGCCGGGGACGACGGCGAGGCCGCGCGTGAGAATCGAGGAGAACATCGAGAGGTCGAGGCCGCCGAGCGCGGACGCCATGCCGGAGGCCGGCAGCGGCATGCCGCCGGGCAGCGCGGCGCCGGCGGCGTCGCCGGGTTGCGCGGGAGCGGCGGGGGCGGCGCCGCCCGGCAGTTGCGTGCCGAGGGAGCCGAGGGCGTTTTTGCCAAAGCCGTCGAGCGTGCCGGGCAGGCACCCGCCGTTGGCGGCGGCCTGCTGGAGCAGCCACTGGCCGGCGAGGGAGAGGCGCTGGTCGGCGGATTCGTCGAGCGCGGTGTTGATTTGCTCGCGCACGCCGGCGGGGAGGAGGGCCTCGCTCTTCATGATGCCCTTGACGAGCGGCTCGCCGAGCTTCGAGACCGCCGGGGCGACGCGGCTGACCACCGCCTCCGCCGGGTCGCGCCCGGCGGCGATGTCGTCGCGGATGCCGGAGCTGGTGCGCCAGATCCAGAGGCCGCCGGAGACCGTCGAGGCGACGCAGGCCACCATGCCGAGGTAGCCGAGCAACAGCCCGAGCAGCGCCACGCCGCCGCCGGTGAGAGCGCCCTTGGAGCGACGGATGCGCCCGCGCGCGATATGGCCGCAGATGATCGTGAACGGCCAGATGAGCACAAGCAGGCCAGCCAGCAGCGTGACGAGCGAGAGTTTGCTGAAACGCTTCTCCGGCGCGGCGGATGCCGGCGACGCGCCGGGAGCGGCGGCGGGCGCGGTGTCCGCAACGGGTGCGGGCGCCGCCGCGGGCACGGGAGCCGGGGCGGGTGCGGGCTGCGAGAGTTGCGCGGATTGTGAGGGTTGCGCGGTGTCGGCGACCCACACCCAGCGGCCTTCCGGCGGCGGGGGCGCGTCCGCCGGCTGCGGCGTCGGCGGGTTTTCAGGAGCGGCGGGCGCGTCAATGGGCGCGGCGGTGGTGTCGGGTTGGTTTTCGTCGGGCATGGCGGGGAAATTTATTGACCGCGAATGAACACGGCCGGGCGCGGATCAAACCTCTCGGCCGTTGTTTTGCGTGGCTCCTCGTGGTTTTGGAAAAAATATCCGTGCCAGCGGTGTCCATTCGCGGGGAAGGTGGTTTTGGTTGTCAGGCTTGTTTTTATAGTATTTTCTATCGATATTTATACATAACGGCAGGGCGAGGCGTCCCCGCCGAGCCGCGGCTCACCCGGAGGGTTCGCCCTACCTGGTGCATGTGCAAATAATACTATAATCCTGCCAGATCTTGAAATCCTGTTAAAATAAAGGTTCGGTTTTTATTGAACAGAAGGAAACAAAGGGAGCGAAGAATACATTTTATAATTATGGTTTTCCTGGCGTCCTTCGTTTTCTTCTGTTCAAAATATCGGTTCGGTTCTCACCAGCGGCAGCTCAGGGCGGCGCGGACGTTGGGGCGCCAGTAGAGTTTGTTTTTGCCGATGGTGACGGACTCGTCCTCGACGTTGTCGGAGAAGGTTTTTTCCTTGGAGGCCAGAGCGCGGGCGCCGACATCCAGCGCCCATGTCTTGCCGAGTTTTATAACGACGCCGGCGGTCGCGCCGTAGAGGCCGATCCAGTTGGAATCCTTGTAGTTTTCGATCGCGTGGTTGACATCGGCCTTCCAGCCGGCCTTGTCGCTCATCATGCCGACGGAGGCGCCGACGTAGAGGCCGACGGGGCCGAGGCCGAGGGTGTAGCGGTAATTGAGGAGAATCGGGATTTGGGTTTTTTCGGTGATGGCAACCGGCGTCTGGCCGGTGCCGGAGCCGATGAGCGAATTGTCCACGGAATCGCTGATTTTCATATATCCGGCTTCGAGGCCGAAGGTGTGACTGTCGAAAAGGGTGAGGCCGATCTCGGCGAAGTAGCCGGGCTTCCAGCCGTCGAGCTTGTCCTTCCAGTTGTCGGAATTGGCACCCCGGACTTCCTCGATGGCGTTGGGTTTGCTGTAGTCAACGCCCGCGCGGATGAAGGGCGAGACGACGGCGGCACGGGCCGGGAGGACCGATGCGATTAAAAGCAGTGGTAGGAACCGCATGAGGATTTTGGCGGTGGATTTTGCGGTCATGATGGTGATGATTTTTATTAACCACAAAGACACAAAGACACAAAGAACTCAAAGGACGAAAAAGGAGGTTTGTGTATAAAACCATGATTAGGGTTTTCTTGTGATCTTTGTGTCTTTGTGGTGAGTTTGTTTGTTGGTTCTTATTTGATCCAGGTGGTTTCGAGGGTCTTGGTGAAGGCGGAGTCGGGGACTTTTTGGGTGACGGCCAGCGCCTCAAGGCAGACGGTTTCCTCTTTGGCGCCGTTGGAGAGCGTCCGGGTGTATTTCAGGCGCATGGTGATACCGTTCCAGACGGCGATTTCCTCGTAGGACTTCCCGAAGTTCAGGTCGCCGTAGCGCGGCAGGCCTCCGGTGTTCTCCGGGCGCACGCCGGCATAGACGTCGCAGGTTTTGCCGGCGATGGTGACGGAGGGCTGCTTGGTGAAGCCTACCTTTTCGTGGACATAGTATTTGGTCAGGTCGGCGACGGGGTCGGAGAAGGCGTTGTTGAGGTTCTGCTCGACGCGGAGGGCGGCCATGTCGAGATTGCCGCTGGCGTCGGTGCGGAGGAGTTCCTTCCACGCGCCATCCTCGTATTTGTGGACGATGCCTTTTTTGTTGGGGCCGCCGTTGCGGTCCCATATCTGCGTTTCCTGGTGCTGGTGGCCGTCGTGACTGGATATGCTATCCATGCGCTTTTTCTGACCGTCGGCGCTTTTGGTGAAGATGTAAACGGTATTGTCCTTTTTATATTTTATGGAGAGGGCGCCTTCGCGGGCGGAGGAAGAGCCGGACGCGGACGGGCCGGACGAGCCGGATTTGCCGCAGCCGGCGAGGGACAACGCGGCGATGGCCGCGATTGTGGTGAGGAGGAGGCAGGTGGTGTGTTTTGTATTCATGGGGGGAAGATGGGAAGAATGGGAGAAATGTGAGGGATGGGAGTGGTGGGATGGATGGAGTTGCGGGGCGGCGGCTTTCGGCGAAGCCGCCCTGCCTCTTTGTCATTCGACAAGGCGGTAGCCGGATTTCATGTTGTATTCGGCGGCGGCGGCGGCGTTTTTCTCGACCCAGGATTTCTGGTCGTCGTAAACCTCCTGCCAGGTTTTGTCCCGGTATTTATACTCGTCGTAGGTGCTGCGGATGTAGCGCCGGGCCTTGTCCGCCTCTTCGATGACTCCGACGCTCATATTTTCGCGCTCGCTTTCGTAGCGGTCGGCATAGTCCTCGGAAAGAAGGAGGCGGGTGACCGTCGTTTTATATTTCCCGTCCTCGAAGAGGCGGACACGGTAGGTGTAGCCTTGGCCCGAATGTTCCTCTACGACGCTTTTGCCGGGGACGGACTTGCCGATTTCGGCCATTTTTTTTCAACTGCCAGTCCGACATGTCGTGCTCGCCTTTCATGGATTTCTCGGCGCGGGCGAGGTTGGATTTTGCGTCGGACTCGTAGGCGGTTCCGGTTTTTTGCGATTTTCCGCAACCTGCGAGAAGCAGAGCGGCACAGAGCGCGGCGGGAATGGCAATGCGCGATTTAAGGACGGGAACAGTCATGGAGGGATGGGAAAATATTTTGAGGAATGGATTTTTTAGTTGATTATAAACCGGCGGCGGTTTTCCGCCGCCGGTGTGTTTATTTGCGCGGGGTGCGTCAGAATTTGAAGATGACCTGCACGCCAGCGAAGACCTCGTTTTTCAGTTCGCGGGGCGCGAGGCCGTCGAGGTCATAATAATTATCATACGCGCCGTAGCTCACCTCGGCGCGGACCTCGAGGTTTTCGCTGAGCGCCACGGCGGGGATGACGGACAGCTTGACGAAACCGGGATCGTCAAGCCCGACGGAGCCGATGTCGGCATCGGCCCTGCCGGCGGAGACGCGGCCGGCGAGCGTCCATTTGTCACCGAGCGCCTGCCTGGCGAACAGCAGGGCGCTGAAGGCGTCGCCGTGGCCCAGTTTGTTTTCGCTTCGCTGGTAGGTAAACTCGGCGCCGAGGGTGGTTTTGCTGCTGTCGATGTAATACTGACCCCAGACATTGATATTCAACGCGTCGGCGTCCATCAGCACATGGTCGTGTTCGTAGGCGATGGTGGCGGCGAAGCTGAAGGTCTTGTCGTCGTAGGCCGCGTATAATTCGGCGCCGAGGCTGCCGTGGTTGATGTCGCCGTCGCCCTTGTAGTAGGTGTAGCCCCATACCGAGTCCAGCAGGGCAGCGCCCACGGTGAAATTATCGAGGGCCCAGGTCGCCTTCACGCCGTTGTGGTGCTTGGGAAGGAGGCCAAAGACGTCGCCGGAGGTGATCGCGCCGGCCGCCGGGATGTCAAAGGATTCGTAGCCGGCCCAGGTCAGGAAACGCCCGGCGGTGACGGTGAGGTCGCCGGTTTTATAGGAAACGAATGCCTCGGGCACCACGAGCCCGTCGCCAGCGAGTGAATAGAGGCTGAGTTTGGCGCTGACAGTGTCGTTATAATTAAAGAGCGCGTCCAGACGGATGGCGTCCAGGTCCATGCGCGCCTCGTCCGCGTCATCGCCGGCGTCGAAATCCAGCCGGTCGTAGCCGACAGAACCGGCGGCGTAGCCGGTGATATTGAGGCCGGGGACAAGGGCGATTTCAGCCCGGGCCGCGCCGGCGAGGAGAACGGAGGCGAAAAGCGCGCCCGTGAGTTTTATGCTATTTTGCATGATTTTATGTTTGGTTTGTGTCTTGGGTTCAGTCCGGATGGACTTGAAAGTCATTGGACAGGCGGTCACGGGTGGCCGCTGAGGGCCTTGCCAGTCATTTCGAGGTATTCGCCGGCTATTTCCCATGCGAGCAGCTCGGGTTGCATGGCGGCGGCGGTGGCGGTGTTTTTTAGGAGGGACAGCTGGGCTTTGTTTGCGGCGTCTATTTCGGCGGCGAGGGGGAGCAGGGATTTTAGGCGGCCTTGGCGTTTGATAATATAGTCGCGCACGAGGTCGAAGGCAGGGGCGAGGATGGCGGCGCGCTCCTCGGGGGAGGGTTGCGTGTCGTAGCCGTCCTTGGTTTTGCGCGTCGCGTTGGCTTTTTTCCAGTAAGGCTCGGTTTGTTTATAGAGTTCCATGCTTTGCTGGAGGGCGAGGTTGCGTTCCTCAAGGATTTGCAGGCCGAACGAGGAGGAGTTTTTGGATTTTTTGCCAGCGGCGTCTATTTGGGCGGCGGTGACGCCGGGGGCGAGGATGTCGGGCGTTTTCGTTTTTTTGGCGATGGCACCGGATTCCTGCACGCGGTCCATGCGACCTTGCTCCTGCATATAGACGGATGCCATGTCGTCGCTCATACCTTGCAGGTTTTGGATTTCCTCGATGGAGAGACCGGCGACGGTGACGCCTTTTTTCTGCATTTGGGCGAGGAGCTGCTCCTCGCTCATGTCCTGCATTTTCAGGAGATCGGACATGTCGAGGCCGGAGACGCCGGAGCCGGCGAGCATTTTATTGGCGAGTTCCATGCCCATTTTTTCCTGCTCGGCGGGGGACATGTTTTGCAGGTCGGCGACGGAGCGGCCGGTGAGTTTTTTCGCCTCTTGGTCGGCGACGGATTCAGCATAGGCTTTGCGTTGGGCGTCGGACATGGCTTCGACTTCGGCGATGGTTTTGCCAGTCGTGGCTTTGAGTTGTTTGCTGGCGGCTGCGACGGCGGCTTCCATGAACGGTTCGAGTTCACGCTGTCTGGCTTTGATGGCTTGCTCTTGGAGGGCGTCCAGTTTGGCTGCGAATTCGGACGCCGACGGGGCGTCGAGACCGCAGTAGTGGGCGGCGAGGGCAGCACCGGAGGGGATGGTCGGGCATTGTCCGACGACGGCGACGGGCGTGGCGGCGTTATCGAGGGAGACTTGGGCGCGGGCGGGCGCGGCGGGGACGAGGGCGAGCGTCGCAAGAAGGAAGGGGAGGGCCGGGTGTTTCATGATGTTTTTAGTGGTTCGTTTTTTAATAGCCACAAAGAGGCGCAAAAGGCACAAGATTGAGGTGTTTTTCTTTGCGCATCCTGCGCGTTTTGTCCGGCCACCCGCTTCGTTCGTGGAGCGGCCATTTTATCGGTTCGTTTTTATTAACCGAAGAGAACGCAAAGAACCCAGGGAAGATCATGTTTTCAAATCTTTGAGTTCTTTGTGGTTAATTTATTGGTTCGGTTTTTATTAAACAGAAGGAAACGAAGGGAGCGAAGAATACATTTTATGATTATTGTCTTCTTGGTGTCCTTCGTTTCCTTCTGTTAAAAATAATGGTTCGTTATTTTTAGACAGAATGAACAGAATTTAATGAAATGAACGGAATGGTTTTTCATTCTGTCCATTTTGGCTAATTTATTCTCTTTGGGTGCAATACCCCGAAGCTTGCTTCGTTTATCAGGGCAACGGAATCCGTTGCTGGTGTCTTCAATACCTCGGGGCTTGCCCCGAGGATCTTTATTGGCTCGGTTTTTTGGACAGGATTGCAGGATTTTTCAGGATTAACAGGATTGAGTTTTAATCATGATAATCCGCGGACGGTTTTTATGCTGGTTTGCCCACGGCGCGGATTGGGTGCGCGGTTTGCTGGTGAGTGTAGTGTTCACGTTTGTCACCGCAACCCGCGCCGTGGGGAAGTGTCAGCGGATTATTATTTCCAGACGTGCGGGCCTTTGGGGCAGTCGCGGGTGTCGGGGGCGGTGGCGCTGGTGGAGGCGTTGATGGTTTTGTTGCAGCCGGAGCACTTGTGCGTGTAGGTCGCCGGAGAGTAAGGAGCGCTCTTGAACGCATGCTTTGTCGGGCAGGTTTTTGCGGGCGGGGGCGGCGGGGGCTTCCCGCTTTGGCGCACCGAGGCGCCAAAGGGGAGCCGCTCCGTCCGGCGGCAAATATTGCACCGGTAACTGGCAAATCCCTCGACAAACACGTAATTGTGGTTGGAGCCGCAACTGGTGCCGGCGGGGTTGTTTTTGGGCGGCGTGGCCTTGATGTTATCGTTGACATCCGTATATACAAAGTTGCACTTGCTGCATTTGTGGACGAGTGTGTATGCGCGGGATGACGCAAAGCCGATGGGGTCGCTGCCGTGATCGGCTATCTGCGCCCATGTGTGAGGCAAGGTATTGCAAGTCATGGAGGAGAGCATCTGGCTGCTCGGTGAGGAGCTGGTGTTGGTGACGGATTCGGTGCAGCCTTGGTTCGTGCAGGTGTGCTTGTATTGCGCGAGGCTGGCGGGGGTGCTATTCCATGTGTGCTTGCATTTTTCGCCGCCGACGGTGGTGGGTGGCGGGGTGGTGATGGTGCCGTCTTTGCGCTGGGTGCATTTGGTGCACTCGTAGGTTTTGGTCGCCGTCACCACCGTGCCTTCCATGCTCTTGGTGCCGGTAATACGCACGGTGCCGGTGACGTCGGCTCTGGCCTGCACGGATTTGGTGCCGGTGACGGCGGTCTTGGCGGCGGCGGGGGCCTGCTTGGTGGCGGTCGCGGGCGCGGCGGCGAGGGAAACGGTGGATATTATAACGGCCAGCAGGCCGGGGATGATATGGCGGCGCGGGAGCGCGCGGCTGGTGGTGGGTGTGTATTTCATGATGGGAGGGTTTGGGCTGATGGGACGGATGGGTGGATGCGGCGCGGGTCAGGCTTGCGGGGCCGGGGGCGGAGGCGCGGCGGGCGGCTCGGGCGCAAATTTTTGCTGGAGGGCAAGGAGCAACTGCGCGGCGAGGAATGTTGACACCGCCCAGAGGATGACGCCGGTCAGGAAATCCATGACGGCGTAGCCGGTGAAGCGGTAGCGGATGAGATCGACAATCGCGTCAACGAGCTTGACGGCGACGGCGGCGAAGAAGACCAGTTTGATGGTCGCGGGGGAGATGACCTTCTCGAAGGAGAAGAGTTCTTTTGGGTTTAGTTCGATTTTCATGTTGTGTGTGCGGGTGGGAGGGGGGCGATTAATTTTAATGGTTCGGTTTTTTATCTCACACAAAGGCACGAAGGCACAAAGAGCAGGGCGGTGTGCCGGTATGATTCACTCCTTTGTGTCTTGGCGCCTTTGTGTGAGATAAAGGGTTCGGTTTTAATAATCAGAGAGAGGAGCGAAAGGCACGGGCGTGAGTGTTTCGCCTTGTGCTTCCTGCGCGGCTTTGCGGCTATTTTATTGGTTACTTGAAGAAGCGGTTGAGGGTTTCGTTGACCTTGTTGACGGTGTCGGCGGTGGTGTTGGCGGTGTCGGCGGCGCGGTTGGCGGTGCTGTTGGCGGAGTCAACGCCGTCCATGACCTGGTTGGCCTGCTGGTTGCCTTCCTGGACTTTCTGGCCCGCCGGGGTGGTGCACCCCGAGGCGAAGAGGGCCGCGAGCGCGGCGGTGATGATGGCGATGTGATGTTTTTTGTTTTTCATGATACGAGTGGAGGGTTGAAGGGAGGAGAAGGTCGGAATTGATGGTCGGGTGGCCGGGCATGAGACCCGTCCAACCATCCTTTGGGAAAGGGCTGGGAGAAGTTGCGGGAAAATTTCGGATTATTTTTGCGCGGGGTCGGGCCAGTCGAGGCCGAGGGGGGCGAGGGCGGCGCGGAGGGCGGGCAGGTCCCAGAGGTGGATGACGCCGTCGCTTTCGTGGACGGCGAGCAGGCGGCTGTCGGCGCTGAAGGCGGTGCGACTGCCGGCATTGCGTTCGCTGTCGAGGGAGAGATGGATGACGGGCTCGGCGTAGTTCTCGCCTTGGTAGAGGATGACGCGGGCCGCGCCGGAGGCGCACAGGTAGCGTCCGTCGGGCGAGAGGCTGAAGGAGAGAAAGTTCGCGAGGTCGGGCGCGCCGGGGAGGCGTTCGCCGGTGGCGGCGTCCCAGATGGAGAAGGCGCGGCGGCCGGAGGCGAGGATGCGGCGCCCGTCGGTGGAGAAGCGGACGAGGCCGGCCTCGCCGCCGTCGAGCTCGCGGAGTTTTTCGCCGGTGGCGGCGTCCCAGAGGTGGACGATTTTGGAGGCGGAGCGGCTGCTTTGCGCGGCGGAGGTGGTGGCGAGGATTTTGCCGTCGGGGGAGAGGGCGGCGGAGAGGGCCTCGTTTTGGACGCGGAAGCGGCGGGGCTGGCCGGCGGCGGGGGCGAGCGGCCAGAGGAGGACGGCGCCGTCGTTTCGGTTGGCGAGGAGGGCGTGGCGGGGGTTTTGGCCGAAGTCGCTCAGCACGTAGCCTTGCGCGGTGGTGAGCATGGCGGGCGGGCCGAGGGGCTCGGCGGGGTTGGCGGGGTCGAAGGGGTAGCGGGCGAGGCCGGTGTTGCGGGTGGCGACGAGGAGGGCGGAGGCGGCGGGGGTGAAGAGGGCGGAGGTCTCGGTCTCGGGGCCGGGCTGGAGGCTGGCGGCGAGGCGATGGCGGTCGAGATCCCAGAGGAAGACGGCGCGGCGCGTGGAGGTGGCGAGCCAGCGGGCGTCGGGCGAGAAATCGACGGCGGCGGTGACGGTGGCGTCGTTGCCGCGCCCGGGCGGGGTGAAGGTGCGGCAGACGGCGTCGCCGGTGACGATTTCAAAGAGCGTGGCCTCGGGGAGGAAGTTGGTGGAGACGAGGCGGGTGCCGTCGCGCGAGAAGCGGAGCACGGGTTCGTGGCCGTGGTTCGAGTAAGACACGAGGCGTTTGCCGGCGGCGGTGTCCCAGAGGGAGATTTTTTTGTCCTGCGAGGTGGTGGCGAGGAGGCGTCCGTCGGGCGAGAAGGCGAAATGGGTGACGCGGTTGCGGTGGGCGTCGAGCACGCGGAGTTGCTCGCCGGTGGCGGCGTCCCAGAGGTAAACGCCGCCGTCGTTGCAACCGACGGCGAGGGTGGTGCCGTCGGGGCTCCAGTCGAGAAAGGACACGCCGGCGGGGTGTGCGAGGGCGCGGAGCGTCGCGCCGGTGAGCGGGTCGCGGATTTCGACGGTGGCGAGGCCGCGGTCGGCGACGGCGAGTTTTTGGCCGGTGTGGTCAAAGGCGAGCGCGAGCGGGGCGCCGGGGGTAGCGGAGCGGGCGAGTTCGCTGCCGGTGGCGGTGTCGTGGACGGTGTAGCCGCCGGCGGCCAGTTCGATGGCGGCGAGCTTGCCATCCCGCGAAAACGCGCAGCCGTGCCAGAAGCGCGTGCTTTGGTAGGGGCGGTTGCGGGCCACGCGGCCGGGCAGCTCGAAGGCGAGGCGGTGCTCGCGGGTGTCCCAGACGCGGATGAAGCCGTTGATGTGGCGGGATGCGGCGTAGCGTCCGTCGTCGGAAAAGGGCGAGAGGGAGAGGATGGTGCCGCCGGTGCCGGGGTAGCGGGCGAGCTCGGCGTGGTCGTCGAGGCGGCGGAGGGCGAGGGCGTCGTCCTTG
Organism: Termitidicoccus mucosus; assembly: GCF_038725785.1. Classification (GTDB taxonomy): domain Bacteria; phylum Verrucomicrobiota; class Verrucomicrobiia; order Opitutales; family Opitutaceae; genus Termitidicoccus; species Termitidicoccus mucosus. The sequence goes on along the minus strand of NZ_CP109796.1, from coordinate 3,828,516 downwards.
TCGGTGCACACGAGGTAGCGCGCGAGCGCGGCATCGAAGGCGACGGGGTAGTTTGGCGAGGCGCGGACGGCGGTGACGCGGGCGGGGCGCAAGTCGGTGAGGGAAAGGAGGGCGGCGGCTTCGCTGCGGATTTCGTCGCTGGCGCGGATACGCGTGGCGGCGCGCAGCGACTCGATGCCCTCGAAGCGGTGCCCGGCCTGGCCGGTCTGGCGCCCGAAACGCACTTGCATGAGGAGGGATTTGTAGAGTTCGTCCTGCGCGCCGCGTTCGGCGGCGACGGCGCGGTCGCGTTGCGCGGCGATGTTGAGGGCGGAGCCAATGCTGACACCGGCGACAACGGCAAGAAGAATGACAACGCTGGCGGCGAGCGAGGAGACGACGGGCTGGCGGCGGCAGAAGCGCCAGACCTGGCCGGCGAGTCCCGGCGGGCTGGCGAGGACGGGGCGGCCCGCGAGGTAGTTGTCGAGGTCGTCGGCGAGGGCGGCGGCGCTGGCGTAGCGGTCGGCGGGATTGCGCGCGAGGCATTTCAGGCACAACGTGCCGAGGTCGCGGTCGATGGCGGGGTTGACGGCGCGGGGCGGGGGCGGCGGGCCTTTGGAGAGATTTTCGATAACCTCGAAAGTCGTCGCGCCCGTGGCGGGCGGTCGGCCCGTGAGCAACTCGTAGAGAATGGCGCCGAGGCCGTAGATGTCCACGGCGGTGGTGACTTCGCCCGACGTGCCGCTGGCACTGGAGCCTGCGAGCTCGGGCGCGAGGTAGTTGGGCGTGCCGAGGGCGAGGGTGGGGCGCACGGCGACGGCGGCGTTGCCGGTGTCGGTCGTGATTTTTGCGATGCCGAAGTCGGCGATGTAGGGCTCGTGGCCGGCGTCGAGGAGGATGTTGCCGGGCTTGAGGTCGCGGTGGATGACGCCGCGCTGGTGGGCGTAGAAGACGGCGCGGGCGAGCTTTGCGAGGAGGCCGGCGGCGGCGCGCGGGCTGGCGCGATAGCGGGCCGTGTTTCCCGCCAGGGAGCCGCGCTCGGCGAGTTTCATGCTGAAGTAGGGCAGGCCGTCGTGCTGGCCGACCTCATACATGGGAATGATGTTGGGGTGGTCGAGGTTCGCGATGGCGCGCACCTCGGCCTCGAAGCGGCGGAGCATTTCCGGCGTGCGCAGGAAAAGGAGCTGGAGCATCTTGAGGGCGACGACGCGGCCCGACTCGCATTCGACGGCGCGGTAAACGACGCTCATGCCGCCGCGACCGAGTTCCTCCTCAAGGACAAAGTGGCCGAAGTCGCCCTGAAGGTCGCCGGGGGCGTCGGTGGAACCGGCTGGAGTGACGGGAGCGGTGTCACGGACGAAGGACAGGGGACCGTTGCCGGAAAGCCCGCCGGGGGCATCGGCGGCGGCGGGGTCGAGCACGGAGTCGAGCAGGCACACGCGGCAGACGGGAAGCGTCCCGTCTGCGAAGGGTGGAAGCGTGCTGTTGCAGCGCGGGCAGCGGTGGGCGGGTGCGGTTTTCAAGGGTGCGCGGATTGGTTCACCCTTGTCTTTGGGATTTTCGCGCGGCGGGTTGCGGGGTATTTTGGGTTTCCGCCGTTTTCAGTGGAAAAATCTTTTTTGAAGAGACGGAAGGGAGGTTTTCCCGGACATTTTTCGGGCGTGCAACGGCACCACTGCGCAATGGACGAAAACACCGGGTCGCGTGGCACGGGCGTCCGTGCCCGTGAACAGGAGCGCGGGCTTGTCAAGCTTCTCGCTTCGCTCGGAACCAGCCCGCGACATCGCGGGCAGGAATGTCCGCGCTCCTGAAAATGCCGCGGACGTCCGGGGGGCTACTTGTCGGGCCAGTCGAGGGAGAGTTCGGCGAGCTTGGCGCGGAGTTTGGGCAGGTCCCAGATGCGCACGACGCCGTCGCTTTCCTGCACGGCGAGGAGATTTCCTGTGCGGCTGAAGGTCACGCGGCTGCCGGCGTTGCGGACGCCGAGGGGTTGGAGCTGGATGACCAAGTCCTCGTAGTTTTTTCCTTGATACAGGGCGATTTTGTCGCCGCCGGACAGGCAGAGATAGCGCCCATCGGGGGAGAGGGAGAAGCCGAGCGTTTCGGTGAGGCGCGGGGCGCCGGGGACGAGGGTCAGCGTGGCGAGATCCCACGCGGCGAAGGGGCCGTGGCCGGAGGCGAGGAGGCGCGCGCCGTCGGGCGTGAAACGGACGAGTCCGCCGTGGCCGCCTTCGAGTTCGCGGAGTTTTTCGCCGGTGGCGGCGTCCCAGAGGTGAACTTTGAAGGAGGGCGTGCGGGTGCTTTGGCCGGAGGTGGTGGTGGCGAGGATTTTCCCATCGGGCGAGAGCGCGGCGGAGAGCGCCTCCGGTTGCACGGCGAAGCGGCGGAGCGCGCCGCCGGCGGCATCGAGCGGCCAGAGGAGGGCGTGGCCGGTGGCGCGGTTGGCGAGAAGGGCGTGGTGTTTGCTGGCGCCGAAATCGCTGAGGGTGAAGTCCGGCTCTTTCATCAACAGCGCGGGCCGGCCCAAAGGCGCGTCGGCGTTGGCGGGGTCGAAGGGATGGCGCGCGAGGCCGGTGGCGCGGTTGGCGACAAGGAGGGCGGCGCCGTCGGGCGTGAAGAGCGCGGAGGTCTCGGTGTCGCCGCCGGGTTGGAGACTGGCGGCGAGGCGGTGGCGGCGGAGGTCCCAGAGGCTGATGGCGCGGCGCGTGGAGGAGACGAGCCAGCGTTCGTCGGGCGAGAAATCGACGCTGGCGGTGACGACGGCGTTGTGGCTGCGGCCTGGCGGGGAGAAGGCGAGGCTGATGCCGTCGTCCGTGGCGACTTCGAATACGGTGGCGTTGACTTGAAAATTGGTCGAGACGAGGCGTTTGCCGTCGCGCGAAAAACGGAGCACGGGTTCGTGGCCGAGGTCGGGGTAGGAGACGAGTTTTTTGCCGGACTCGGGGTCCCAGAGGATGATGTTTTTCTCCTGCGAGGTGGAGGCGAGGACGCGTCCGTCGGGCGAAAAGGCGAGGTGGGTGACGCGGTTGCGGTGCTCGTCGAGCACACGGTGGCGCTCGCCGGTGGCGGTGTTCCAGATGTAGATGAGCGCGTCGGTGCAGCCGACGGCGAGGAGCGCGCCGTCGGGGCTCCATTCGAGGCAGAAGACTTCGGAGGGGTGTTCGAGGGTGTGGCGTTTTTCGCCGGTGAGGGTGTCGCGGATTTCGACCATGCCGGCGCCGCGGTCGGCGTAGGCGAGGCGGCGTCCGTCGCCATCGAGGGCGAGGGCGTAGGCGCTGAATTTGTCGGGGAAGCGCGCGAGTTCTTTTCCGGTGGCGGTCTCGTGGACGGTGTAGCCGCCTTCGGCCAGCTCGATGGCGGCGAGTTTGCCATCGCGCGAGAACGCGCAGCCGAACCAGAAGCGGACGCTTTGGTAGGGGCGCTTTTTGGGTGGTGTCTGCCGGAGCTCAAAGGCCATGCGGAGCTCGCGGGTGTCCCAGACGCGGATGGGGCCGTCGTAGTGGCGCGAGGCGACGTAGCGTCCGTCGGCGGAAAAGGGCGAGAGCGAGAGAACGTTTTTCGCGGTGCCGGGGAAGGCGGCGATTTCGGCGTGGTCGGAGAGGCGGCGGAGGGAGAGGGCGTTGTCCTTTTGCACGCAGACGAGGTAACGTTCGAGCGCGGGGTCGAATGAGACGGGGAAGTTCGGGGACTCGCGGACTTGCGTGGTGCGCCCGACGCGCAGGTCGGTGAGGGTGAGGAGCGCGGCGGCTTCGTCGCGCAAGTCGGCGGTGGTGCGGATGGCGGCGGCCTGGCGGAGGACATCGAGGCCGTCGAAGCGCTGGCCGGCCTGTCCGGTCTGGCGTCCGAGGCGCGCCTGCATGAGGAGCGAATCGTGGAGTCGGTCTTGTGCGGATTGCTCGGCGTGGAGGGCGCGGTCGCGTTGCGCGGCGACGGTGACGGCGGCGATGGTGCTGCCCGCGCCGATGGCCGCGAGGAGCACGGCGATGCCCGCGGCGAGGCCGGCAACGACGGGTTGGCGGCGGCAAAAAAGCCGGATTTGCCCGGCCATCCCGGGCGGGCGGGCGAGCACGGGGCGCCCGGCGAGGTAGTTGTCGAGGTCGTCGGCAAGTTCGGCGGCGCTGGCGTAGCGGTTGTCCGGGAACGGGGCGAGGCACTTCATGCACACGGCGGAGAGGTCGCGGCTGAGCGCGGGGACAAGCGCACGCGGCGCGGGCGGGGCGCCTTGGGCGATCTGGCGGAAAACTTCGAGCGGGCTGGAGCCGGTGGCGGGCGGGCGGCCCGTCAGCAATTCGTAGAGGATGGCGCCGAGGCCGTAGATGTCCACGGCGGTGGTGATTTCGACGGGGCCGCCGCGCGCCAGCTCGGGCGCGAGATAGGCGGGCGTGCCGAGGGCGCGCGTGGCAGTGGCGGTGCGGTCGTGCTCGCCGATGATTTTTGCGATGCCGAAATCGGCGACGTAAGGCTCGCCGTCCGCGTCGAGGAGGATGTTGCCGGGCTTGAGATCGCGGTGGATGACGCCGCGCCGGTGCGCGTGGAACACGGCGCGGGCGAGCTTGGCGACGAGCGCGGCGACGGCGCGCGGGTCGCCGGCATGGTCGCGGGCCTTGCCGGCGAGCGAACCGCGTTCGGCGAACTTCATGCTGAAATACGGGATGCCGTCGCAATGGCCGACCTCGTAAACGGGCATGATGCCGGGGTGGTCGAGGGAGGCGACGGCGCGGACCTCCGACTCGAAGCGGCTCATCATCTCGGGGGTCTGGAGGTGCAGGAGGTGCATCATCTTGAGCGCGACGACGCGGCCCGAGGCGTATTCGCGGGCTCGATACACGATGCCCATGCCGCCGCGCCCGATTTCCTCCTCAAGCGCGAAATGCCCGAAGTTGCCGGGCTTGCCGGCGGCGGGGCTGGTGAAGGGCGCGCGGGTGTCCGCGCCGGCGTCGCCGAGGTCGAGCGCGGCGTCGAGCAGGCACACGGGGCAGAGCGGCGGCGCGTCGTCGTCGGTGGCGGCGGGCGGCAGGGGGGTGCCGCAGCGCGGGCAAAGGTTGTCAGGCGCGGGGTTCAGGGGAATGCCGGTTTATTGGTTCGGTTTTAATAGCCACAAAGAGGCACAAAAGGCACAAGATGGAGTGATTGTTTTTTGTGCTTCTTGTGCGTCTTTGCGGCCATTTTAATGGTTCGTTTTTATAACCGCAGAGAACGCAAAGAATTCAGGGAAGATCATGTTTTCAAATCTTTGCGTTCTTTGTGGTTAATTTATTGGTTTGGTTTTCCTCCGCTCAGGAGGCCAGGATTTCGCGCAGGTGGCGCATCTCCTCGTCGATTTCGAGGGGCGAATCGACGGTGGCGGCGATTTCGCGGCGCAGGTGGGCGCGGAATTTTATGCGCAGGCGGTGGACCTGCGCCTTGAAGGCGGGGAGCGAGACGCCGAGCGTCCGGCAGGCGTCGTCGTAGGACTGGGTCGGGTCGCCGGTGAGGAACGGGACCATGACGGCGAAGGCGGCGGCGTTGTCCGCGGCGTCGAACTCGGCGCGCAGGCCGGCCAGCGCGTGGTCGATGACGGCGATGGCCCAGCGGCGTTCGTAGGCTTTTTCGGGGGAGAGCGAAGCCGCGCCGGCGGCATAACGGTCTTCGAGGGCGTTTTCGTTCAGGGGGATGATGGTCGAGCCGCCGCCGCGCTTGAGGGCTTCGGCCCTGTCGCGCATGTCGCCTTGGTAGTGTTTGAGGCCGCCGATGAGGAAGGAGCGGAATTTCCCGCGCGCGGGGGTGGCGTTTGCATAGGTGCGGCTGGCGAGGAGCGACTCGAAGAAGCCCTGCACCAGGTCGCGGGCGTCGTGCGGGTCGAGCCCCTGGCGTCGCGCGAAGGCGTAGAGGGGCGTCCAGTAATGGCGGCAGAGTTGTGTGAGCGCGTCGCTTGCGCCGGGCTGCCGCGATTGCGCGGCGGCGTAAACGACGCTCCATTGGGTGGTCGCGAAGACGGCCCCGGTGGGGCTATGAATGGGTTCTGTTTGCAATGTCTGTTATGATATTAAAATAAAAACGAACCAATAAATTAACAGCAAAGGGGCAAAGCGGCGCAAAGTTTCGCAAAGAATACCGATTATAAAATCCCTTCGCGCCTTCGCTGTGAAATAAAAAATTGAACCATTGTTTTTAACAGAAGGAAACAAAGGGAACGAAGAATACTTTTATGATTATGGTTTTCTTGGTTCCCTTCGTTTCCTTCTGTTAAATAAAACCCATTTTCTTTTTTCGTCCTTCCGCGCTTCCGCGATTAAAAAAACGAACATGCTCACCCCGGCCTCAGAACTCATACCTCACGCTGAACAGGATCGACCAGCGGGTGGCGGCGGGCTCGCCGATGTAGTTGCTCAGTTCGGGCGCGAACTTGCCGGCGGCGAGTTCGGCGTTGGCGGCGCTGTAGGTGTATTGGCCGGTGTCCTTGTTATACACAACATTGGCCGCGGCCTGCTTTTTCGTGAAGAACTGGCTGCTGCCGTGGATGACGCCCCATTTGTCGTTGAGGAGGTTGCCGAGGTTGAGGATGTCAACGCCCACTTTCAGCTTGTGGCGCCAGCCGGGGAGTTTGACTTCCTGCGAGAGGGCGAGGTCAACGAGGTTGACCCACGGGTAGGTGCAACTGTTGGCGGAGACGGCGGAGCCTTCGCGCAGGCCGTAGCGGTCAACGATGCGGTAGAAAATTTCCTTGTCGGCGGCGGAGGCGAAGACGGCGAGCGGGTCGCCGTCGCGGTGGGGGATGTAGAGGAGGTCGTTTTGCGTGTAGCCGTCGAGGTTGATGTCGTTTCTGCCGACGATGCTGAAGGGCAGGCCGCTGCGCCCTTCGTAGCGGAGGGTGACGGTCGTGCGGCCCACAGCGGGGAGGAGGTTGAATTCCTTCGTCACGCGGGCCTTGATGCTGTGGCGGATTTCCAGGTCGCCGCGATGCAGCTCCTCGTCGTTGGCGTTGAACACCGTCCGGTTTGACCAGAGCGAGCCGGGCGTGGAGGCGTTGCCTTGGGTGACTTCCTTCCTGTCGGTGTAGGCGTAGGAGAGCGTCCACGACCAGCCGTCTTTTTTGCGGGGGCGCTCAAGCATGAAGATGAAGGTGTCGGAGTGGCCCTTGCCGGTGTTGGTGATTTCGACGATGCGGTTGTCGAAGGCGGTGGAGCGGACGGCGGTGCCGCCGCCGGGCGTGCCGCCCGCGTAGGTGCCGGCGTAGAGGGCGCGGCCATCGGAGGCGGTGGCGGTTTGCCTGAGGTTGATGTTCCTGAAATGGACGTCGTCCTTGACCCATGATTTTTCCAACTCGAAGGTGGCTTTCATGCCCCAGAGTCCGAGTTCGCGCTCGATGGCGAGGTTGGCTTTCCACATGGAGGGGAGGCGGAAGGCGGGGCTCATGAAGGAGACGAGTTGCTTGGGCGGGAGGCTGGCCGGTGTTGATTGATTGCCCAAGTCGCCGGAGACGGCGGGCGCGGGGTCGTCGCCGGTGATGCTGGTGCCGGCGGAGTAGCTGACGTAGTTCATGCCGGTATTGGCGTAGCTGTTGGAGAGCCAGACGCGGGGCATGCCGCCGTAGAAAAGTCCGGCGCCGCCACGCACGATGGTGCGGAGGATGCCGTCATTAATCTTGGGCTGCCAGTTGAAGCCGACGCGGGGCTGGACGATGGTCTTGCCATCGTAAGTGGCGTCGTTGCGCACGCCGAAGGTGTTGTAGAAGCTCTGGTTGAAGGGCACGTCGTCGCCGATGATGGCGGTGTCGAGGCGCAGGCCCATGTCCACTTGAAAGCGTGGGTGGAGGCGCCACACGTCGCGGACGAAGACGCCGAGCTTGCCTTCGGTGAACTCGGCGGCGGGGTTCACGCCGGGGATGGGCGCGGCGTAGCGGTAGCGGTAGTAGTCGAGGGTACCGTTGTTCACGCCGGTGACGGGGTCGGCGATGGCGAGGAACTCGCCCAAGGTGGCAAATTCGTAGCTGCCGTAGGCGTGCTGCATATAAATATTATAGACATCGCTGGTCTCGTATTGCAGGCCGGCGTGGAGGGTGTGGCCCGCGCCGAGCGCGTAGGTGCTGTAGAGTTCGGCGGTGGTGCTTTCGACTTCGAGGGCGTTGACATGGTAGCTGTAGTCGGTGCCGATGGTGGCGTAGGCGGTGTTGGCAGAGCCGGGCACGGAGATTCTCTGGATTTGCAGGTAGGGCTGGGGGACGCCGATGTCGGGTTTGCTGGAGTATTTGCTGCGGGAGACGGCGATTTCGGTGTTCCATCTGTCGGTCCAGCGGCTGACAAGCTGGGCGGAGAAGGAATCGTTTTTCAGGGTCTGGTCATACCAGGAGTTGGAGAAAGAGAAGTTGTTGATGCCGGAGCCGGTGCTGAAGCCGGGGAACTTGGGGCGGGTGGAATCGGAGCCCCGGTAGGAGGCGGAGAGGCGGTGGTCGTCATTGATTTGCCAGTCGGCCTTGAGGAAGAGGTTGGTGTCCTCGTATTTGTTTCCGCCGGGCGCGCCGACGTCGCCGGGGTTGAAGCCGAGGTGTTCGGCGGCGGCCTTGATTTGGGCGATGACGGCGGCGTCCGCCCATGCGCCGGGGCGAGGGGCGTCGCGGTCCTCGTCCACTTTTTCGTAGGAGGCGAAGAAGAAGAGTCTTTTCGGGATGATGGGGCCGCCGAGACTGGCGCCGAAGGTTTGCTCCTTGAAGGCAGAGACGGGGTATTTCCGGCCGTCGAGGCGCTCGCCCACGAAGTCGGCGTCGCGATAGGCGTAGTAGAGGGAGCCGTGGAATTCGTTGCCGCCGCTCTTGGTGATGCTGTTGAGGAAGGCGCCGATGGCGTTGCCCTTGCGCACGTCGTAGGGCGAGGCGCTGATGGCGACGGCCTCGATGGCCTCGACGGGGATGGGGTTGCGCTCGGCGGCGGTGTTGTTGGCGTTGAGGCCGAAGGGGTCGGAGGCGCTGACACCATCGACCATGATGGAGTTGTAGCGGTTGTTGAGGCCGTTTACGGAGATGGATTTGGCGGCGGGGTCGCGGTTGTAGATGATGCGCGGGTCGGAGGCGGCGAGACTGTTGATGGAGCGGTCGCCGGTGATCGTGTTTTCAATGTCGCGGCTGCTCAAATAAGTGCCCTTGTCGGTCGCGGCGGGGTCGAAGAGCGGGTCGGTGGCGTCGGCGACGACGGAGAATTTTTCCAGATAAACGATGTCCGACGGGCGCATGGCGACGTTCACGCTGGCGCCGGATTCCACGGCAAGATGCACGTCCTTCACTTCAACCGCATGGTAGCCGGACGCTTCCGCGAGAACGGTATAAGGGCCGCCCGGTCGCAAACCGCGGCTGACATAGGAGCCGTCCGGCGCGGACACGGCGTGCGTTACGGTAGCTGTCGGCTCATGGGTGATTTTAACTCGTGCCCCACCGACAGGCCGGCCATCCTCGGTTCGAATGATGCCGGAGAGCGGCGCGGTGTTGATTGCTTGGGCATGGGATGGAACAGTGAAGCCGAGGACCGCAATGCCCACGGTCAGTAGTATGCGGGTCAGGTGTGTGGTAGTTGATGGCATGTGCTGGCGGGTTTGACGGGATGATCACTGGGCTGCGGGTTTGTTTTGCGGAAGGCTATCTCCCCAATGCTCAATGTTAAATTAAGATAAAAGTGAATATTCGGTTGATTTTTGTCAAAACTTGGTTTGGTCTATTTATTATTCATATCTTATTTTCCAGCATAGAGAAACAGAGGTGAGTGCGAAAAAGTTTGAAGAGCTGGAATCCTCCCCATCGGTGTCCTGCCGCAGTCGTTGGCCCCGTTTCCAACTTGGGCGGAAAGCACAGCACGCACAGGCAGTTGTGCCATGACTCCTCATTGATTGCCAGACGGGGTTCGCTTCTGTCCCCTATGAGTTGTAATTTCGCTAACGCTACTCCAGTCTCTCGTCTCCTCCACTACACGTCACAATTGCATGCTTACGTTTCAGGTGGAATTTTTCACGGGTGGAAAATTGCTCGGTGTCAGTCGAGGCGGTGAACGGGGATACGGCGGCGCTTGGTCCTGTGCGGCGTGTGGATCGAGGGTTCTTTTCCTCGCGGGAAAATCCCGTTCATGTGCAGTCCGTTGATGTCGGTGAGCGACTGGATGTCGGCATCATTGCCGGTGACGTTTGCGGCGGTGGCGGCAGCGGGTGTGGTGTCTCAGCTCAAAGAAACGATGCTTCGTTTCATAAGTGCAGGAAGCCGTGTCGGCAAACGCGGCCATGGTCTCGCCAGACGCGGCGCTCCCCGTATCCTTCAAAACAGGCTCCGCGTGATGCAGGCCCATGGGTGGTTTTCGTGCGATGCGAGTGCGGAGTGCTTCCGGTGAATTTCCCACATATGGGAAATTAGTCCCGCGCCTGGTCGCGCGGCGGCATTGGCAACGGCGCGGTGCTTCTGGTGGCGGCGGTTGGTGTTTCGCGTGGTTTCCATGCCCTTGTCACGCGGTCATCGCAATACGGCGGCTGTGCCGATTGCGCATCCCCGAATGGGGCGGCCCAAAACGACGGGGAAGCACGGCATGGGGCGGACCGGCCTTTGCGCCCGTCCACGCCGTGCCGTGGCACGCGGCGTCCCTGGCGTTCAGGCCGCGAGCCGGGGGGCCTCGGGAAGCGTGGCGGCGGCAGGGGCGACGGTGACCGGGACGGCCTGTGGCGCTTTCGCCTCCGATTTTTTCAATGGCACAATCCCGAAGAATGCCTCCGCCTCCTGCGGGGTGGTCACATTCAGGTAATGCCGGCGGATGATTTTTTCCGAGTTGCCCGCCTGCAACGCCGCGTCGCCCATCGAGCGGAACTTTGCCACGTGCATCGAAATAAACGTGTGCCGCAACACGTCGTGCCCGAGTGTGAATTGCCGCCGGATGCGCGTGATTTTTCCGGTGACGTTCTTCATCTTGTCCTTGGACGGGATGATGGGGTATTTTTCCAGCGGATACGCTTGGAGCCATGCCGCAAGGTTCGGCTGAATGGTCACGAGACGGCGCATGTTCACCTTCGACACCCACGGCTCGATGGTGATCGCGGCGGTTTCCACGCGCACGTCGTCGGCGGGCAGCTTGGTGACCTCCCCCTCGGGCCGGATGCCGGCGAACAGGCACAGCGCGAAATACGGCACGAGCGCCCCGTCGTGGACGGTTTCCACGTGCGCCATGAGTTCGGCGGCCTGCGCGGCGTTCAGCGCCGGGGCCGAGCCCCGGTTGTGCCCGGTGCGCTGCCGGACAATGGCCTTGGCCGGGTTTTCCAGCAACCAGCCTTGGGCGAGGGCGTATTTGAAAAAGGTGGACAGGGTGGCGCGGCGGTTGTTCTGCGTCTTCGCCGTGGCAGAGTCCCGACGGAGGTATTTTAGGAGTTTCTCGGTCGTCAATTCACCCAAGGTACAATCGGGAAACTCTTCCTTGAAGAGCGTCAATTCGATGCGGATGGCATTGAGCTGCCGCTGACAGATGGCCTTTCGGGTCACGTCCTTGGTGCGCTCCGCGAGGTAGGCGACAATCGCATCAGCAAGGAGGTGGTCGGACTTCGGCTCGCGGTGGGTTTCAAGGCCAAGGTCGAGGTAGAACGTCAGCGTGCGCGGCCTGTCCTTGAGCTTGAGAAATGCGGCCTCGGCCTCGCGCAACTGGGGCTCGGTGAGGAAAGTCGAGGTCACGCGCAAGTCCGAATCGGCCTGCGCCTGCTTGAGTTGCAGGGTTCCGCGTTCAAGGATGGCGGCCTCCCGAGTTTTGAAGTTTTTGCGGATGCGCTCGCCCAGCAGCCAGCCGGCCACGCGGTAGGAGATCGTGCCGTTGCGATTCTTGAACGGCTTGATGGTGAATGCGGTCTTTTTTGACTTCATCGGTCAGGTTGCCGCCGTCAACTGGCAACTTTTCTGTGAAGTCCCCGGCTTCCCTCTGGAAACCGGCCGGTTCGCGCAGGCAGGGATGCCTGCGCTACGAAAGGGCGGCTCCGGCTGTTGGCCTCACACGGTTTCGAGCAGCTTGTAAATGCGGGAGACCATCTTGCTGGCGTCCTCCAGGAGACCGGCGGCGATGAGGGCGTTGTCCAGGATTTGCTCGGCGACCAGCGCGGCTTTCTCCGGCGCGGCGGTGTGCGTGGCGAAGAGGTGCTTGATGACGGGCGAGGCCGGGTTGATTTCCAGGTTCACGCGGAGGGGCGCGCTGCCTTCGTCCTTGTTCATGGCTTTCATCATGCGGCGCATGTGCGGGGTCATGAACTTGTCGGCGTTGAGCGCGAGCGCGGGCGAATCGACGAGGCGGTCGCTGGCTTTCACCTCGGCCACGCCGTGGGCGGCGAGGGTTTTGGCGAGCCATTCGACGAGCGTCTTGGTGTCGGCTTCGGAGAGCGTGGCGTCGGCGGGGGGCTTGGGCGCGTCGGGGAGTTTCACGTCGGCGTGGTCGGCGGCGGTGAGTTTTTTGCCGTCGTATTCGCGGACGTTGTTCATCACGTATTCATCGACGGGCTCGTAGCAGAAGAGGACTTCGAGGTTGCGGGACTTGAAGCCTTCCAGATAGGGGCCGCTTTCGATGGCCTCGCGGCTGGCGCCGACGAGGTAGTAGATTTCCGCCTGGCCTTCCTTCATGCGCGAGACGTAGTCGGCGAGCGAGGTGGCCTTGCCTTTGTCGGTGAGCGAGGACTCGTAGCGGAGGAGTTTGGTGAGTTGCTCCTTGTGGGTGAAATCGAGGGCGGCGCCTTCCTTGATGAAGATGCCGAACTGCCGGTAAAATTCGTCGTAGGACTCGGGCCGGGACTTGGCTTCGTCCTCGAGGAATTTGAGGAAGCGCTTGGTGATGACCTTGCCGATTTTGTCGAGCAGGGCCTTGTCCTGCATGGTCTCGCGGGAGATGTTGAGCGGGAGGTCCTCGCTGTCCACGACTCCCTTGAGGAAACGGAGCCATTCGGGGAGGAGGTCTTTCGGGCGGGCGTCGATGAGGACTTTGCGGCAGTAGAGGGAGACGGCGGGTTCGAGGCGGGCGAGGCCGTAGCGCTCGGTGTTCTCCTTGGGGACGAAGAGGAGGGCGTTGATGGAGAGGGGCGCGTCGGCGCTGAAGTGAAGGCGCAGGCGCGGGTCGTCGTAGGCGTGGGCCTGGAACTTGTAGAACTCGGTGTATTCCTCGTCCTTGATTTCGTTCTTGTTGCGCAGCCAGAGCGCCTGGACGGTGTTGATGCGTTTGCCGTTGAGGTTGATGGGGAAGGTGACGAAGGCGGAGTAGCGTTCGAGGATGTCCTTCACCCGGGAGTCGGCGGCGAAGTCGGTGGCGTCGTCCTTGAGCTGGATGACGATCTTGGTGCCGCGGCGTTCACCGTCGGAGGGCGAGAGGGTGTAGGAGCCGGAGCCGTCGCTCGTCCAGACGTGGCCGGGCTCGTCGGCGCGCCAGGAGCGCGAGCGGACCGTCACGGTTTTCGCGACCATGAAGGCGGAATAGAAACCGACGCCGAACTGGCCGATGAGATTGGCGTTTTTCTGGCCGGACTCGCCGAGGGCCTTGAGGAAAGCCTTCGAGCCGGAATGCGCGATGGTGCCGAGGTTTTCGACCAGCTCGGCGCTGGTCATGCCGATGCCGAAATCCTGGATGGTGATGGTCTTGGCGGTGTCGTCGGTGGTGATGTTGATTTCCAGCGGGAGGTTGTCGTCGAGGATGTTTTTCTCGGTGAGCTGGAGGTGGCGGAGCTTTTCGAGGGCGTCGGACGCGTTCGAGGTGAGCTCGCGGATGAAGATTTCCTTCTCGGTGTAGAGCGAGTGGATGACGATATCGAGGAGCTGTTTGATCTCGGCCTGGAACTCGAACTTCTGGGGGGCGGCGGCGGTGTCGGACATGGTGATGGTGGTGGATGTTGTAGGTTGCGTGTGTTGACAGGAAAATGTTGGGAACGGAAACAGGGAGCGGTGATTTTAGCGGACTTTCGGGAAAATCAAGAGGAGAGATGGCCGCGGGCGGAAAACTCCTTGTTGTGTTCCCTCGGGGCGGAGGCATCGTTGAGGCGGTTCGCTTAATTCTCCAATCCTGCAAAAACATGAAAACATCCCCTGTCCGCATCCTCGCCAGCCTGCTGGCTTTTGCCCTCGTCATCCCCGCCGCCGTCTTCGCCAACACCGCGATCGAGCCGGTGCCCCGCAGCGAAAACTGGGTGAAACGCCACGAAGGTTTCGTCGAAATCGCCAAAAAAGAAACCGGCTGCCAAGTGCTGTTCCTCGGCGATTCCATCACCGACGGCTGGCGCAAAAAGGGACTCGAAACCTGGAATGAAAACTACGCGCCGCTCCACGCGGTGAACTTCGGCATCAGCGGCGACCGCACGCAGCACCTGCTCTGGCGCCTGCAAAACGGCGAGATCGGCGCGCTCCGCCCGAAAGCCATCGTGATGATGATCGGCACGAACAACACCGGCTTCGAGAGCGACAAGAAGACCCCGCGCAACACCTCGCCGGAAATCGCCGAGGGCGTCGCCACGCTGGTCAGCTACCTGCGCGCGAAACTGCCCGATGCGAAAATCCTCCTGCTCGCCGTGTTTCCACGCGGCGAAAAAGACTCGAAATCGCGCGCGCAGGTCAACGAGCTCAACAAGCTCATCGCCCCGCTGCACGACGGGAAAAGCGTCTTCTTCCTGGATATCGGCCCGAAATTCCTCACGTCCGACGGCACGCTCCCGCGCGACATCATGCCGGATTTGCTGCACCCCAACGAGCAGGGTTACAAGATCTGGGCCGACGCCATCAGGGAGCCGCTCGCGAAGCTGTTGAAGTAAGCGCCGCCGGGGACCCGGGCGCGTCCACGCCCGCCTCCCTCATGCCAATTCCGAACGAGATTCACCCGTCTGGAGGGCCGAGCTCCTGCGAGGCCGTCGCGGAAAAACATCGCGTATAACCGCGACGGCCTCGCAGGAGCTCGGCCCTCCAGACGAAAGGTGATTTTCATTGGGAAATAGTATCAGCCCTTCGCCCCTGCGTAGCGTTGCAGCACCTCGATGTATTCCCAGAGCGGGCCGCGAATGCCGCGTTTGCGGAGTTTTTCCATCGTCGCCACAAACGCCGGCGGCGGGTCGCCCACCACCCAGTTGTGCGCGTTTTCCCGCACTTTCCACAGACGCGAATAGAGGCTCTCCACCGTCAGCGGCGGCTCCAGATAAAAGCGCGGCACGCCGAGAAAATCCTCCGGCCGCTCGCCCGTCGCCCCGGGGCCGGCCTGCTCCCAGAGCGCCGTGCCCGGGTAAATCCGCATGCCGATGGTCGCGAAATAAAACGCGCCCGGCAGCGTCTCCGCGCGGCGCAGCGTTTCCTCGACCGATTCCGGCGTCTCGCCCGGGCCGCCGAAAATCAGGAAGTGGCTGTATTTGATGTCGAGCGCGGCGGCGTCCTCGCTGATGCGGCGCACGTCGTCGTAGGTGAAACTTTTCCCGTAGCGCGCGAGCACCGGGTCGCAAAAACTGTCCGAGCCGAACTCCACGTGCCGCAGCCCCGCGCGCCGCATCAGCGCGAGCAATTCGCGGCTCACCCCGCGCGGCCGCAGGAAACACTCCCATTCCATGTCGATGCCGGCCTTGATGAGCGCCTCGCAGACCTCGACCACGTGGTCGTCGCGGGTGTTGAAAACCGAATCGACGACGAACGTATAGCGCACGCCCTCCGCCGCCAGCCGCGACATCTCCTCCGCGACCTCCGGCCCGCTGCGGAACCGGCTGCGCCGCCCCTCGATGAGCGGATACGCGCAGTAACAGCATTTCAGCGGGCAGCCGCGCTGGGTCTGCACGCCGATGAGCGAGCCGTGCGCCGCGTAGGCCTTGAGCACCACCGGATCGTGCGCGGGCTCGGCGGTGAACCCCGCCTGCACGGCCAGCCGCGCGTTGCAATGCGTCGCGCCTTCCGCGTCGCGCCACGCCACGCCCGGCAGCCCCTCGACACCGCGCCCGTCGCGCAAGGCCGCCATTAATTCCACGAGGACCGTCTCGCCCTCGCCCTGCACGCCGTAATCCGCGCCGGTCAGCTCCAGCAGCTCCTTCGGGAAAACGGAAAAGCCGCTCCCGCCCACGATGAGCGGCGCGCGCGTGCGCGGACGCAGCCGCCCGCAGCAATCCGCCAGGTCGCGCACAAACGACAGCGGGTTGTGGCTCTGCGCGTTGTCGATGTTGCGCAATGAAAGCCCCACGAAATCCGGCTGGAAGGCGTCGAGGCACTCCTCGATCGTGCCCCGTCCCGCGTAGGAATCCCACAGCCGCGTCTCGAATCCCGCGGCGCGCAACGCCCCGTCCACATAACTCAGCCCCAGCGGATAAACCGGATACGGCTGCTCGTAGCGATTGAGATTGATCAACAAAACCCGCCCGCCGCCACCACCCCCGCCGCGTGACCCGCGTCCGTCCGTCTGTATCCTTGTTTCAGATACATCCGGCGCGTTCCCCGCGCGGCACTGGCACATGTGTTCGTCGCTCATCATTTCACATTATTCATTCTGCATTTTTCATTAGCCTTGGCGCACCGCGCCACGCGTTTCAACTCCACGATTGCGAGCGCGCCCAGCACAATCAGCGCCACCGTGGAGCCCAGCGCCTTCACCACCGGGATGTGGCTCAGCGCCAGCACCCCGAACGAGGCGGCCGTGCTCAGCGCAGACAGCCGGATGGACGGCGGCGGCTCCTCGCCCCGGGCATCGTTTTCCGCGGCGAAAATCGCGTAGTTATGGCTCAGGCAGACACCGAGAAACGCGCCCAGCAGATGAAACAGGTTCAAGGTCTGCCCCGCCAGCCCGAGCACGCCGAACGCAAACAGGCACGACCCTACCGGCGTCGCGAAAATCCGCGTGCCGCGCCCCACGCCGTAAATCACCCACATGCTCAGCCCTACCAGCGCCAGCCCGAGCGCGCTCAGGCGCAGCGCCGACACGCGATACCGCGCAAACAGGCGGTTCAGCGTCTCCAGCTGATCGAGGCTGATGGTGCCCAGCTCCGCCGGCGGCTCCGCGCCCGGCGCGTGATTGGCCACGGTCAAAAACCAGCTTTCGCCCGGCGTCGTTGACATCAACAGAGACATCCGCCCGCGCAACGCCCCCGCCAGCGCGCGCGTCGCGTCGTCGTAATTTTTCGCGGTCGTCATCCTCTTCCCCCACGCCGCGAAAAACGGCCCGAATCCCTCCGCGTCGAATTCCCGCCGCGCCAGCGCCGCGCGAAGTTTTTTGGCAAAATCCCCGCGCTCCAGCTCCGCCAGCCGCGCGTCCGCCGCGTCCCAATCCCCCGGCAACGGCAGCGCCTGCCCCAGCGACGCCGCCGCGCTCCCCGGAAACGCCTCGGCGTGCCACGCAAAAAACGTCTCCAGCGACTCCCGGGCCGCGCCCGGCGTCGCGCCGCGCGTCAGGTAAATCGTGCGCTGCGCCGATTCCCCGAACAACGCCCGCAGCTCCATCGCCTCGCGCCGCAGCTCCGGGGTCGGGATTTCCAGCTCGCGAATATTGTCGCGCCAATGCAGCAGCCACGGCCCGCCCAGCGCCGCCGCCGCGATGACGCCCAGCGCCACCCGCGCCGCCCCGCGCCCCCGCCGCGACGGACGCGCCTGCGCCCGGGCAAACGCCCGCGTCTGCATGAATGGCTCGCGCACCTGCGCGAACCACAGCAGCGCCGCCGCCAGCGCCGCCAGCAGCCCCGCGCTGACAAACACCCCGAGCTGGCGGATCAGCGGAAGGTCGGAGAACATCAGCAGCGAAAACCCGATGACCGTGGTCAGCGCGCTCCCCAGCAGCGGTTTCATCAGCCGGCGCGCCTTTTCGCTGTAGTGCTCACCCGGATACAACGGCGGCTGGAGATAAAGATAGAACCCGTAGTCGATCGCCACGCCCGCCAGCAGCGAGCCGATGACAAACACCAGCACGTGCACGCGCTCAAACGCCAGCGTCACGGCCACCCACGCCCCCAGCACCGCGCCCAGCACGACCGGCGCGAGGTGCAGCGCCTTCGGTATCCGCCGCAGGCAGACCGCCGCCACCCCGAGCACCGCCACGAGCGAAAGCGCGTTCAGCAGCGACATCTCATGCTGGATGCGGCGGCTGTTTTCCTCCACGAACCGCGCGATGCCCGTCCACCGCAGCGACACCCCCGGCTCCACCGCGCGCGCCGCCGCCAGCGCCGTCTCCACGGCCGCGAACACCGGCCCCTGTCCCGCCTCGTCCATCGGCTTGTCGCGCGTCAGCGCCCACACCAGCGACATTCCCGCCGGCGCCGCCGGCTCCCCGCCGAGCGCCATCACCTTTTCCACCAGTCCCGGCAGCAGCAGCAACGGGTCCGCCGGCAGCACCTCCTGAAACGCCAGGGCCTCCGGCCGGGCCAGAAACGCCTCCAGTTCCGCCGCCGTCCGTTCCGCCAGCCAGGCGGGAAAATCCGCCGCCGCCGTTTCCGTCGCCGACTCGAACTCCCGCCGCTTCTCCGCCAGCCAGCCGGGCAGCAACAGCTCCATGCGCTGCTCGAAAATCTGCCGGCCCAGCGCGTCGCGCGAACGGGTGTCGCCCGCCATCTCCACCTCGGCAAACGCCGGCGACGCGCGCAGCGCGCCCGCGAACGCCTCCGCCGCTTCGCCCGCGCGCGCGCTTCCCTCCGGCGCGCGCAACGCGAACAACGCCACCCGCGCCTGCTTCTCGTTCGCCAGCGAGCGCACCACCGCCAGTTCCGCCGCGCGTTCCCCGCTCGGGACGAGGTCGAGGAGATCATGCGAAATCTTTCGCGAAAAATCCAACGACCACAGCCACGCCCCGCCCACAACCGCCCCGGTCAGGAGCAGGGCGCGCGCGAGCCATTTCTGTTTCAGGGGATTCATTGCTTGTCGCTCACCTGAAAAATCTCCGCGCGTCCTCCTCCGAGAACGTCACGCCTGTGTCGGCGGTTTTGATGATGACCACGATGCGCTGCCTGGCCGAGTGGCGAAATTCCAGCCGCCGCACCGTCGTGCCGATGCCGGTCACGACCAGGCTGCCCAGCGTGCGCGCCAGTTCGCGGTCGCGCGGCACAAAATCCAGGCGCCAGTCGTTTCCGTCGCGCGCCGCGTGCAGATAAAAATCCTCCCGCAGTTTTTCCAGGTCGAACTGCATCACCGGCAGCAACGCCGCCGACAGCCCCGCCGCGCGCGCTTCGGTTTTGATCTCGCGCGTCCGCCCCTTTGCGTCGCGCATCAGCAGGCCCGCGTCGTCCACCACGAGCAACTGCTCCTCGGGCTCCGTGTAATGCAGGCTCAGCCCGCGGCCCGGCAGCAGACGCATCTCGCCTTGAAGCACGGTCGGCGTCTTGCGCATGGAAAACCAGCGCTCCTCGGTGAAGGTGGACATCATCGCGCCCTTCGCCGCGAGCGCGGAAAACAACCAGCGCCACTCGCCGTCGTTCCGGCCCGCCTCGATGACCGGCCCCGGTTCCGCTGGCGGCGCGGCGCGCACGATGGCGGCGAGCAGCAGAAGGATGACGAGAACGGGGCGGAGCGATGGAAGTTTGGTCATGGGTGACGCTGGGATTTTGGTATTTGAGAAACCTGACATCGAAAATCATTTCCTCTTCCTTTGCGCGCGCCGCGCCGCCGGCCATTGCCACAACAGCAGCGCGGCGATGAGCCGCGTGTGCAGCCAGGCCATGCGGATGTTGTCGCGCACGTAATGAAAGTGCGACACGCCGCCATCCGCGCGCGACAGGTAGCGGCACGCCGCCGGAATGTTCACCGTGGGCACGCCCGCCCAGAACAAACGCACCGCCATCTCGGGATCGAAGTCGTAGCGCCGCGCAAACCGCGTGCGCCTCATCACGCGCACGAGCGGCGCGACGGGATACACCCGAAAACCGAACAACGGATCGTCGATGCCGCCGCCGAGGCACTCGCAATGCACCAGCCCGACGCTGAGCCTGCGCCCCTTCAGCCGCACCGGCGGCGCCTCCGGGCCGAACACCGGGCGTCCCAGCACGAGCGCGGACGGCTCGCGCAGCGAGGCTGTCATGAAATCCTGGATACGGCCGGCCGGGTGCTGCCCGTCGGCGTCCATCACGAGCACGTGGGAAAACCCCTTCGCCGCCGCCAGCTCCGCGCCTTCGAGCACGGCCGCCCCCTTGCCCCCGTTCTTCGCGCGCATGATGACGCGCAAGCCCGGCTCCTCCAGCGCAAGCCGCGCGACGGCCTCGGCGCTGCCGTCGTTGCTGCCGTCAACCACCACCCAGACCGGACGCCAGTGCGCCAGCGCGCCGCGCACCGTGGAAAGCAGCAGCTCCGCCCCGGTGTTGTAACTCGGGACAAGGACAAGATGCGTGCTGGAAACGGGAGGGTTCATGCGGGAAGACAGTTCTCTTGCTCGTCCTCTTTTTGGTTTTCGCACTGTTTCGAGAACGAGCAACACCACTTACGAATGAGAATGGCACTATGAGACGTCATGAGTGGTAGGGCGAGGCGTCCCGCCGAGCCGTTGGCGGATTGCGGCTCGGCGGGACGCCTCGCCCTACCTGAAGGGACAAGCTTGTTCGTAAATGGCATAAGAGAACGATAAAATGTCGGTGATGCGCTCATCGCCCGGCCTCCTTTACCAGTTCCCCGCGCAAATACGCCTCGATTTCAGCGGTCAATGCCGCCGCCGGCTTTCGCGGGTCATGCGGCCACTCGCGGTCGAGCGCAAATTCCAGCGTGGCCGGCAGCACCGCCGGCGGCTTCCACCACGCGCGTCCGCGCGGCACGAGCCCGCGCGAACTGCGGATGCGCACGAGTCGCACCGCCGCGCCGGCGCGGTTGGCGATGAGCGCAAAGCCGGGCTTGAGCGGGTTCAGCGCCGCGCCCGCGTCGGTGCGCGTGCCTTCGGGGAAAATGAGCAGCGAAAGCCCGCCGGCGATTCGCTCCGCGAGATCGCGCACGAGGTCGATGCCGCCCGTGCCCGAGGCGTGCCCGCCCACGATCGCCGCCGGGCCGATGGCCGGATTGCGCATGAGCGCGGGTTTGAAAATGCAAACGGTGTCGGCGGGCAGCCGCGCGAGCAAAATGGGCGCGTCAACCAGCGTCGGATGATTCGCGATGAACACCGTGCCGGGGCGGGCCGCCGGCGCCGCCGCCGGCCTCGCGAAACCGCGCCATGTGATGCGCAGCATGCGGCTGGTGCGAAACCAGAACACCCAT
Organism: Termitidicoccus mucosus; assembly: GCF_038725785.1. Lineage (GTDB taxonomy): Bacteria > Verrucomicrobiota > Verrucomicrobiia > Opitutales > Opitutaceae > Termitidicoccus > Termitidicoccus mucosus. The sequence continues at coordinate 3,807,416 of NZ_CP109796.1, read as the reverse complement.
TGGCGGAACAGCACGCGCACCGCGCGGCGCGCGAGGCGGTTCACCCGCGGGGATTGCCGCCACGGCAGCAACGGCAGGCTGAGCAGGTTCACGGCGCATCCGCCGAGGCCGAACCAGGCCCACGAGGCATAGTAGGCGAGGGCATAATAAATGCATGCGATACGGCGGGTCATGGCGCGGGCCGACCTCCCCGCCCGTGCTCTTTCCTCTTTATTCTTTCTCTTTCCTCTTTCTCCAAAAAAACGCGGAGAGGAGAGAAAGAGGAAAGAGAAAGAATAAAGAGGGAAGAACAAGGCGCGACGACGGCGCTCATCTGTTTTCTCCTCCTTGTCCGCCCGCCGCAGCCCCCTCCGCCACCGGATTCAGCGGAATGAAATTAAACCACTGCCACGGATCGGAGTGCAGCAGGGCTTCGAGCCTGCCCAGAAACGCCTGGAAATGCGCGTGCGCCCGGCGCATCGCGGCGGCGCGCGGCTCGCCTTCGACGGGATCGAAGCGCGGCGACGCGTGCAGCACCGCCGCCGCCGGCCCGCTCGGCATGCCGACGGCGAGAATCACGGGCCGGTTGAAGATAAGCGCGAGGTTGTAGATGGTCACCGGAAACAGCCGCCGCGCGCCGAGAAACTCAAACGCCGCCGTGCGCGCGCTGAACTCCACGCGGTCGCAATGCATCACGATGGCCGCGGACGAATCGGCGGCGACCTTCAGCGCGTAGAGCGCCTCCTGCGGCTCGTTGATCCAGATGAATTTCAGGCGCTCGCCGAAACGCTCGGCGAGCTTGTCGGTGTCGTGCGAGTTGCCCACGCGCTGCCGCACGATGCGCACGGCAAGGTGCTCGTAGCCGCCGATCTGGCAGCCCTGCAAATCCGACGCGCCCACGTGAAACGAGCCGATCAGCACACGTCCGCCGTGCTCGAGCCACGCCTTGAAATCCGCCGTGTCCGGCCCGAAGGTCGTGCGGTAATCGCGGCCGCCGGCGACGCGGAGGCGGTCCATCAGCATTTCCTCGAACGCGAAAAAATGCCGGAAGACCTCGCGCCAGGCCGGTCGCCGGCCGAGCACGATGGAAAGATATTCGCGCGAGTGGCGGCGCTCGGCGGGCATGCGCGTCATCGCGATGAGCGTGCCGAGCGCGCGCAGCGGCTTGTAGATGCGCTCGGGCAGCACGCGGTCCGCCGCGCGCAGGAAACGATAGCCCCAGCTCGGCCCGGGATTGCGGCGCGCGGGGGCATGAGGAGTGGCGGAGGAAGCGTTCATGCGTCGCTCCAGGTGAGACGCAGCCGCCAGCCGGGCGCGGCGATGCCGTCGAAGTTTTTCCGCCCGTGCAGCAACGCGAACCACTCCGCGGGCGCAAGCCCCGCCGCCGGTTCATCCGCGGGCGCGAGCATGACGCGGCCAAGCGCCCTCTCCGCATGCGCCGCATTTTCATTTGTATCCGATTTATTGATACCCAGCAGCGCCAGCGCATACGCGAAGGTCGCGCCGGCCGCCGCGCCGACCTCGCGCAGCCACGTGCCCCGCTCCTCACCGCCGCAAAGCACCACGCGCGGCGCCGGGGAAAGCATCGCGGCCAGCAGCGCCTGCCCCGGCAGAAACGCGCCGCCCGCCATCGGAAAAAATTCGCGCACCGGCTGCGCGCGGCGGATCATGCCCTGCTGCACCGCGCCGGGATGGATCGAGGTCTGGAAACCCGTCGGGCTCGCGGCCGGAAAACTTTCCAGGAACGACTCCAGCGTGCGCCCCTCGCCGAATTGCGTGGCGTAGATGATGGCGTCGTCCGCGCCCGGCTCCACGCGCGCGAGCGCCGCGCTCACGAGCATGCCGAGCTGCGTCATGCGCCGCGCCGCGCCGGGCGGGAAGCACGCCTTCAGGCGTTCGCGCGTGGCGGACGGCTCCTCGTCTCCGGCGCAGGCGGAGTCGGTATGGAGGGCGGTGATGAGGCGTTCAAACATGATGAAGAAGCAGCGCCGCGTGCGCGCCGCCGAAAGCGTTGCTCGCGCAAACGACGCCGTCGCTCGCGCCGGTGTCGATGGCGTCGAGCGCCACGTGATCCGCAAACGCGGGCGCCGCGCCGCCGGCCACGCCGGGCGCGCGCCCGCCGCGCATCGCCGCCGCCGCCACCGCCAGCTCGACCAGCCCGCAACTGCCGAGCGTGTGCCCCAGCCCGCCTTTCCAGCCGGTGAGCCGCGCGCCGGGAAACGCCGCCGCCACCGCCGCGGTTTCGAGCCGGCCCGCCTCCAGCGTGCCGGTGCCGTGCCCCTTCACCCAGAGGTTGCGCAGGCCGCGCTCCGCCGCCGCGCGCGCCACGGGCGCGAACGCCGTCGCGAACCCCGCGCCGTCGGGCTGGTTCGCCGTGGCGTGAAACATCTCGTTGTGCAGCGCGTGCGCGCCGAGCGCGAAGTCGCCGCGGTCGCGCGCCACGATCGCGAACGCCGCGCCGTCGCCGAGCCCGATGGAGCCGGTCGCGCGCTCGCAGTAGGGCGCGGGGAAATCGGCGTTGAGGATTTTCAGCGCGTGAAAACCCCCCGCCACAAACGGGCTCAAAAAGTCATACGACACCACCAGCGCCTCGTCCGCCGCGCCGCTCCCGACCAGCCGCGCGGCGTGCAGCAGGCCGAGGTGCGCCGACACGCACGCATGCGAAAACACCGTGACATTTTCGCCCCAGCCGCACGCCCCGCGCACCAGCGCGACCGAGCCGTGCGTGGAGCCATGCGGCGTGTGCGCCGCGTCGCCCGAGCGCCGAAACGCGTAGAGGCTGCCCACGCCGAAGTTGCTGCTCGTCACGCAAACCGGCCGCCGGGCCGCGCCCCAGTCCGGCCCGCAAACCGGCGCGAGAAACCCGCGCAGCGCCGCCAGCCACGCGGGCGGCGCGGTCTCGTCGAGCGCGCGCCCCGGCAGCAGCGCCAGCGGCACCGCGTCGCCGCCCTCGCGCCCGAGCACCGGCGTCGCGCGCAACGCGCTTTTCCCGCGCAGCAACGCCGCGAGCGTGTCCGCCGTCCCGCCGAAAGGCGTGAGGCATTCGCAGGCGGCGAGGCGGACGGGGGCGGGCATGGCGTGGTTGGCGGCGGCGATTTTTTGCGGCGGCGCGATTTGAGTCGGATTAAGTCGATCAAAATCGACTTAATCCGAGGCGGCACCGCCGGAGCGTTCGCGGATGAAATCGGCGAGCGCCTTGACGCTGGCGAGGGCGGCCTTGGATTCCTCGCTGCTGCTGATTTTGATGCCGAATTCCTTCTCGAGCTTCACGACGAGCTCGAGCGCGTCGATGGAATCGAGCGCGAGCCCGGAGCCGATGAGCGGCGCGTTTTCGTCGATTTCATCGGGGTTGATGTCCTCAAGGTTGAGGGTTTCCACGATAAGGTGTTTGAGGCGGGTGATGAGCGGGTCGCTGGACATGTCAGGAAGATGCAAAAAGGTGAATTTCCACCGTCTCGTCCGCAAGCCCGGAAACAAGGCAAATCGCGCGCGCCCAAGCGTTGGCGCGTTGACTCGGCGCCTTTCCGATTCGCAGATTCGACCTGATATGAAATTTGGCATTCTCGGCGCGCTGCCCCAGGAGGTGGCCTTGATCAAACGCTGCATGACGGCGCACCGGAGCGTCGTGGTCGGCACGCGGACATTCCATGAGGGCGAGTGGGGCGGGCGGCGCATCGTGCTGGCCTTGTCGCGCGTCGGAAAAGTCTCCGCGGCCCTGACCACCACGCTGTTGCTGGAGCGGTTCGGCGTGGATCGCGTCATTTTCACCGGCGTGGCCGGCGCGCTCGACCCGAGGCTGCGCCCGGGCGACGTGGTGATCGCCGACCGGCTCTTGCAACACGACATGGATGCGCGCCCGATTTTCCCGCGTTTCGAGGTGCCGCTGCTCAATCGCTCCGAGTTTCCCGCCGCGCTTGCGCCCGAGGCCGAGGCCGCCGCGCGCGCCTACATCGCGGGCGCGCTGGAGGCGGAGATTCCGGCGGAGCGGCGGGCGGCCTTCGGCATCGCCACGCCGTCGGTCCGGCGGGGGCTGGTGATCAGCGGCGACCAGTTCGTGGGCGGGGCCGCGCAGGCGGCGGCGCTGCGCGGCTTGCAGCCGGACGCGCTCGGCGTCGAGATGGAGGGCGCGGCGGTGGCGCAGGTCTGCCACGAGATGGGCGGCGTGCCGGCGGCGATTGTCCGCGTGATCTCCGACCGCGCGGACGGCTCGGCTGCGGTCGATTTCCAGCGGTTCGTCGATGACATCGCCGAATACCTCACCGGCGGCATCGTGCGCGTGATGTTGGAACGCAGTGCATAGGCCGGTGCCGACGGCACCGGCAAATTCCAAATCACGAAATCCCAAATCCCAAAAAAATTCCAAATTTTAAAATTTCAAATTTCAAAAAAAACAGAACCGCGCCGGCGGCATGCGCCTTTGGAATTTCGGTCTTTTGGAATTTGAGATTTTTTGGGCTTTGGAATTTCGTGATTTGGGATTTGCCGGCGCTGCGCGCCGGCTCACGCCGCGAAGCAGTGGCGGAGCACCGGCGCGATGGCGGGCGCGGGCGCGCGCCGCGGCAGCGCGATCGTGAGGATGCCGCGGTTCAGTTCCGCCGCGATGCCGTCGTGATCGTAGCCGTGGCCGATGCGCAGCCTGAGCATGTAGTCGCGTTGCGCGTTTTCCAGGTGGAGCGCCTTCCAGTTGTCGCGCACAAAACGGGTCTTGCGGGCGATCACGGTGAGGTCGGGGCCGCGCGCGGTGATCTCCACGCCGGCCGCATCAACCCCGGGCACATAAACCGTGAGCCGCATCGTGTCGTCCTGTTCCGTGCAGTCGTAGTGAGGGCTTCGGAACGATTTGTCCGAAGACTCGTGGGCGCGACTGGAGGCGGTGGCGGTGTTGAGCGGATGGATCATGGTATGCATGGCGGTTGACTCGTGCTCTTCTTGTGAAAGGCCGGGCTTAAAAAAATGGGCTAAACTGTTTCCGTGCTTGCGGAGTGTTTAGGCCTCAAAGCCCGTGCCGGTGGATCGTTTCGTCCATTTGACAATGGCCTGCTGCATCTGGGCGCGGGCACACACGACCTTCGTAAACGAAGCGTCGGCGCAAGCGCGAAGATGTTGGTGATGCAGACTCATGTAATGAACGTTGCGGATGCATCTCAGCAGGTGCCGGGCCAACCGCCAAGATTTAATTTTCGTTTTGTGACGATTTCGTCCATGCTTTACAACCAGACCAATGAATGCCCTCTCCGACTCGACTACGACACTGGCGGAACTGAAGGCTCGCGTGCTGGCCTTTGCGCGCGAACGCGAATGGGAGCAGTTTCACGCCCCCAAGAACCTGAGCATGGCGCTCGCCGCCGAGGCCGGCGAGTTGATGGAGCACTTCTTGTGGAGCACCCCGGAGGCATCGCGCGCCGTCGCGCGCGACGAGGCGCGGCGCAAAAAAATCGAGGAGGAACTGGCCGACGTCGTGATCTACGCGCTGGAGTTCGCCAACATGACCGGCATGGACGTGGCCGCCGTGATCGAGGCAAAGATGTCCGCCAACGCCAAAAAATACCCCGTCGAAAAAGCGCGCGGGCGCTCGGACAAATACACGGAGCTGTGAGGGGAAAAATTACGATTTACGATGGACGATTTACGATTTGGGCGCAGCCGCGCCATGCGCATGACGGCGCGGCTGCGCCCTCAAATCGTACATCGTAATCAGTAAATCGTAATTTCCTCGCGGGGCTTGACCGCGCCGCCCGGGGCGGCGTGAATAGGGGCGCCATGGTGCCGAGCGTCCTCATCGTCGATGACGAGAAACATACCCGCGAAGGGCTGCAACAGGCGTTGGAAGACAACTTCGATGTCTCCGTCGCCGGCAGCGCCGACGAGGCGGCCAACCTCATGGACGCGCAGGAGTTCGACGTCATCGTCACCGACCTGCGCATGCCGGGCAAATCGGGCCTGCGCGTGATCGACCGCGCGCTCGCACTGCCGAACAAGCCCGCCGTCATCATGATGACCGCCTACGGCAACATCGAGACCGCCGTCGAGGCGATGAAGCGCGGCGCGGTCGATTTTCTCACCAAGCCGGTCAACATCGAGCGCCTCGAGGTGCTCATCCAGCGCGCGCTCAAGACCAAGACGCTCGAAATCGAGGTCAAACAACTGCACGAGCGGCTCGACGAGAAATACAACTTCGATGGCATCGTCGGCAATTCGCAGGCGCTGAAGGACGTGATCGACCGCGTGCGGCTCGTCGCGCCTTCGCGCGCCACCATCCTCGTCGAGGGCGAGTCGGGCACGGGCAAGGAGCTCGTGGCGCAGGCCGTCCACCAGTCGAGCCCGCGCGCGCGCGCGCCGTTTGTCGCGGTGCACTGCGCGGCGTTGTCGGAGAACCTGCTGGAGAGCGAGATTTTCGGGCACGAGCGCGGCGCGTTCACCGGCGCGACGGAGCGGCGCGTGGGGCGTTTCGAGGCGGCGGATGGCGGCACCTTGTTTCTCGACGAGATCGGCGAGATCTCGGCCTCCACGCAGGTGAAGCTGCTGCGTTTTCTGGAGACCAAGACCATCGAGCGCGTGGGCGGCACGAAGCCCATCCAGCTCGACGTGCGGCTGGTGGCGGCGACGAACCGCACCTTGGAGCAGATGGTGCGCGAGGGGAAGTTTCGCGAGGATTTGTTTTTCCGCCTGAACGTGGTGCGCATCACGATGCCGCCGCTGCGCGTCCGTCCCGACGACATCCCGCTGCTGCTGGCGCATTACATCGCGCAATTCAGCAAGGAAAATGCCGTGCCGCCGCTCACCGTCGAGCCGGGCGCGCTGCGTTATTTGCAGGCGTATCCGTGGCCGGGCAACATCCGCGAGCTGCGCAATTTCGTGGAAAACGCGGTCGTGCTGCACCGCGGCGGCAAGCTCACGGAGTTCGATCTGGAGCCGCGTTTCCGCGGCGAGGCCCCGGCATTGATGCTGCCGTCGGCGGCCGGCGCGGGGGCGGACACGGCGGGGATGCCCGCTCCCGCGGACAATGCCGGCAGGATGCCGGCGCTCCCGGCGGGCGCTGCGGGCGCCTCGCTGTCGGTGGAGGAAAACGAGAAGCGGCTGCTGCGCGAGGCGTTGCTGAAGGCGCGCGGCAACCGCACGCGCGCGGCCGGACTCATGGGCATCAGCCGCCGCACGCTGCACCGCAAGCTCGCGCAATGGCCGGAACTCGACGTGATCGATCGATGAGGGCCGCGGGCAAAATGCGCGGCGGACGAAGGACGTGGCCTCGCCTCGTAGCGCAGGCATCCTGCCTGCCGTCCCCAAGCGGCGGCGCGCAGCGCGGTGGTTTTCAAGTCAGCGGCGCTTCGCGCCGGGAAACGACGGCAGGCAGGATGCCTGCGCTACGAGATCCGGCGGCTCCGCCGTCCAAACGGCTGGAGGCCGCCTGCTTTTTCGCAGGCCGCGATGCTCGCGCCACGCCATGAGCGCGCGTTCGCTTCAGGAATGGGTGCACTGGCTGGAAGTGGGCGACGGGACGCTCTGGCTGCGGCGCGCCGCGTTTGTGGCGGGCGTGCTGATTTTGTCAGGATTGGTCGGATACAAACAATTCCGCGGACCGGCATCGGAGGAAACGCTCGCGCAGGCGGCGATGGCACGGCAGCTCGCGGAGGGACGCGGGTTCTCCACGCCGGTGAATTATCCGCAGACGGCGGCCTGGGCGCGGGAGCGTTTCGAGCCGGGCGCGGAGGCGGCGCTGCCGGAGCTGCATCACGCGCCGCTCTATCCGCTGGTCATCGCGGGGGCGTTGAAGGTTTTTCCGGCGGAGACGCGCGCGGGGTTGTTCGGCCGGGCGCCCGAGCCGCCGAACGGATTTCGGGCGGACTACGTGCTGCTCGCGCTGAACGTGCTGCTGCTTTGGTGCGCGGCGTGGCAGACGTGGCGGCTGGCGCGGCGGTGGTTTGACGCGCCGACGGCGTGGGTGGCGATGGGCGCGATGCTGGTGTCGGCCCCGGTCTGGCAGGCGACGGTGGCGGTAAATGGAGCGCCGCTGGCGATGGTATTGTTGCTCGCGCTGTTTCAAATCGAAGCGGCGGCGGATCGGGTGGCACGGGCGTCTCGCCCGTGCTTCGCGGGGCAATCGCTCGAAAACATGGGCGGGTCGCCCATGCCACACAATCCCACGGGCGGGACGCCCGTGCCACCCGACCCGCGCAGACGGGATGCGCGTGCCGCATCCGTCCTGCCGGCGGCGGGCGCGGGCGTGGTGTGCGGACTGCTGTTTTTGACCGACTACGCGGCGCTGGCGGTGCTGCCGGTGGCGCTCGCGGGGGCATGGCGGCGCCGCGCGGGAGCGCGCACGGCGGCGGTGCTGCTGGCGGCGTTTGCGGTCGTGGCGGGGCCGTGGGTCGGACGCAACATCGCGCTGACGGGCAATCCGCTGGCGTTTGCGTGGCAGGGTGTGGCGTTGAAGGCGGGTGATCCGACTGCCGAGCCCGCGACCGTGCGGGCGACCTTCTCGCCCGATGCGCCGCGCATCGACGTGGCGAAGCTGGGCAACAAGGTGCTCACGAGCCTGCAACGCGGCCTGGGCGTGGAGGCGTGGAGCGGCGGCGGTTTGTTGCTGACGGCGTTTTTTGTGGCGGGCTGCCTGTATCGGTTTCGCCGCGGGGAGGCGAATGGAGCGCGCTGGCTTTTCGTCGCGGCGCTGGGCGCGTGGGTGGTGGCGCGGGCGTTTCTCGACTCGGGCGAGGGGGAGCGTTCGCCGTGGGTGTGCGCGGCGCCGGTGATGGCGGTGTTTGGCGCGCGGTTTTTCACGGTGCTGGTGGCGAGCCACGCGACGCTCGGCGCGCACGCGGCGCGGGCGGCGTGGGTGTTGCTGGCGGTGCAGGCGCTGCCGCTCGCGCGCGAGCTGGCGGAGCCGCGCAAGCTGCATTTCAGCTACCCGCCGTATTATCCGGCGCTGTTCCAAGGCGTGGCGCGCCAGGTCGAAAGCGAGAGTGTCGCGGCCGCCATGTCCGGGCGCGAGGCGGGCTGGATGTGCGATGTGCCGGCGGGCGCGGCCTGGTATGGCGGCGGCGCGGCGGGAGGGGCGGGCGGACGCGTTTGGGCGCAGCCGGCGACGGTGCGCGATTTTCTGGAGGTCAATGCGCTGCAACCGCAGGCCGCGCTCGTGCTCACCCCGCACACGCTGGCGCGGCCGTTTTTCGCGGAGTTGGCGAAAGGCGGGGAGACGGCGGCGGCAGGCGAGACGGCCGCCTGGGCGCAGGTTTACCGCGGGTTGGCGACGGGGCGCGTGCCGCCGGGCTTTCCGCTTTCGCGGGCGGCGCGCGTGGCGGACGATTTGCATATCCTGATCAATCCCGCGCTCATGCCGCCGCCCGCGCCGGCACAGAGGTGATGCAAAGTATCGCCACGCCCTCTTTCCTCGTTCGTCAGGGACGAGCAGGGAGAAAGAGGAAAGAGAAAGAATAAAGAGGAAAGAGGGCGGCAGTGTGACATCCTTTGGATCGCACCATGTGCCTCCGCCTTTTGTGCCGTCGCCCCCGTCCCGCCTCCCGTCTTGTTACTTGCCACTTGTTACTTGTTACTTCTCCCTAGCGCCATGTCCTCGGCGAAGCCCTTCATCTTTGTCTGCGGCGCGGATGACTTTCTGGTCAACCGCGCGGGCAAAACGCGTTTCGGCGAACTGGCGCGCGAGGTCGAGGACGAGTTTTCCCGCGAGATGCTGAGCGGCTTCGCCAGTAATGTCGCCGAGGTCGAGGCCGCCGTGGGACGCTTTCGCGAGAGCGTGCAAACCGTGTCGATGTTCGGCGGCAGGCGTCTCGTGTGGCTGAAGGACGTGAACTTCCTCGCCGACACTCCGACCGGCCGCGCCGAGAGCACGCTCAAGGTCGTGGAGGATTTGCAGGAGCTGCTCGCCAAGGTGAATCCCGCCGAGGTGCTCGTGCTCATCACCGCCGCGCCCATCGACCGGCGGCGGGCGTTTTATAAATGGTGCGAGAAGACCGCCGACTTCGTGTTCACCGGCGGGACCGACACCGACAAAAATGCCGACGCGCTCGCCGGCGTCGTCATGGCCGAGGCGCGCGTGCTGGGCGTGACCTTCAGCGAAGGCGCGCTGCGCCTGCTGCTCGCGCGCGTGGGCCCCAACACCCGCCTGCTCATCGAGGAGACGCACAAGCTCGCCACCGCGCTTGACGAGGGCGCGGCCGTGATCGAGGAGCCGCTCGTGGACGAGCTCACGCCCAACGTCGCCGAGGGCGATTTCTTCGAGGCGGCGGAGGCGTTTTTCAGCGGCGACCTGAAATGGACGCTGGCCGCGCTGCACCGGCATTTTTTCGGCGGCGGCGACGCGCGCCCGGTCATCTCGTCGCTCCAAAATCGCAACCGCCTGCTGCTTCAGGTGCGCGCGCTGGTGGACGCGGGCGATTTGCGGCCCGGGCCGCGCGGCTTCAGCAAGGCCGACCTCGACCGCGCGGCGGAGACCTACGGGCGGCATTTCGCGGGTGCGACGGAGAAAAGCGCCTACAATCTCTTCACGCAGCATCCCTTTTACCTGGGCAAGCTGGCCGATGCCAAAAAACTCCCGGGCATGCGCCGCCTCATTGACAACCAGATGGAGCTGGTCAACGCCTTCGAAGAGATCATCCGCAGGCCGGCCGAGCAGGAGGATGTCCTGCGCGAGATGACCGTGCGTTGCCTGGGCGCATGAGCGGTCCCGCCGGGCCTTCCGGGCCGGACCGTTCGCCGGCATTGCCAACGCCCGCATTCTTCTGCACAACCCGGCCATGAACCGGGTGGACCGTTTGCTCGCCCAGATCCTTCTTCTGCAATCCAGGCGCGTGATCACGGCCGGCGAAATGGCCCGTCATTTCGGCTTGAGCGTGCGCACGGTCTACCGCGATCTGGCGGCGCTGGGCGAGGCGGGCGTGCCGATCGTGGCGGAAGCGGGCGTCGGTTATGCGCTGCGGCGCGGCTACCTGCTTCCGCCGGTCAATTTCACCCCGGGGGAGGCCCACGCGCTGGCGGTTGGCGGCCTGCTGGTCGAGCGCTTCACCGACGCCTCCGTCGCGACGCAGATGCGTTCGGCCGTGGCCAAGGTGAGGGCGGTGCTGCCCCGCGGCGAGCAGGACCGGCTGTCGAGGCTGGAGCGCGCCCTCGCGACCACGGCCAGTCCGCCGCGCCCGCCGCAGGCGTCGCTCGACCTGATCCAGCGGGCGCTGTCCGGACGGCAGGTGCTGCAATTTTTCTATCAGGGCGCGGGCAGGGACGGGCCCGAGCCGCGCACGGTCGAGCCGCAGGGGCTGATCCATTACCTCGAACGCTGGCACTTGATCGCCTGGTGCCGGACGCGCGGCGCGTATCGGGACTTCCGCACGGACCGGATGAGCGAGGTGCGGGTTGCCCGCGAAAATTTCGCGCCGCGGGCGGATTTCGACCTCGCCGGTTTCATGCGGGAGACGATGCCGGCGCCGACCCTGCAAGCCCGGATAAGATTCGCGCCGCTCGCGGCCGACCGGGTGAAACGCGAATGGTGGCAGGGCATCATGAATGAGCAGCCCGGCGAAAACGGCATCGTGTTCACGCTTGCCGCGGTGGAATGGGACCGGCTCGTCGGCTGGCTGCTCTCCTTCGGGACCGCCGCCACCGTGCTGTCCCCGGCCCGCTTGCGAAAACTGCTCGCGGACGCGGGCGCGGCGGCGGCGAGCCATCACAAAATCGCCCCGGGGCAACCCTGCTGACACAGGGCTGTCAGTGGCCTGTGGCAGAATGGGGCATGTCGATTTCACTCACTCCGCTCCTCGCTGCGTTTGTCGCAGCCCACAACCGCCACGACAGCGCGGCCTTGGCCGCCTGCTTCACCGACGACGCGCTCGTCCGCGACGAGGGCCACGAATACCGCGGCCGCCCGGCGATCGCGGCATGGTATGCCGACGTGAGCCGCAACTACCGCGCCGTGCTGGCCGTGGACGAAGTTTCGCCGCTTGACGACGGCGCCGTGCTGGCGGGCGAGGTCTCCGGCGACTTCGAGGGAAGCCCGGTCCGGCTTCGTTTTCGTTTCACCATCGAGGGCGGGAAAATCGCCGCGCTGGCCATCGCTCCCTGAAATGTCCGCCACCGTTTCTTCCGCCATGCCCATCGATCCCACCGAATTTGCCGGCAAGCGCGCGCTTGTCACCGGCGGCACCCGGGGAATCGGCGCCGCCATCGTCTGCCGTCTGGCCGCCGGCGGCGCCGATGTCATCGCGACCGCCCGTTCGCCCGCCCCGGGCCTGCCGCCGGGCGTCCGGTTTGTCGCCGCCGACATCGGCACCGCCGAAGGCGTCGGGGAGGTGGCCCGCGTCGTCGAGGAATGGCGGGGCGGAGTGGACATCCTCGTCAGCAATCTCGGCGGTTCGACCGCGCCCGGCGGAGGCGTGCTGGCGCTGACCGATGCGATGTGGCAGGAGACGCTGGAGCTGAACCTGCTTTCCGCGGTGCGGCTCGACCGCGCGCTGCTTCCCGCGATGCTGCGGCAGGCGGCGGGCGTGATCGTTCACATCACCTCCATCCAGCGCCGGCTGCCGTTGTTCGAGGCGACGCTGGCCTATGCCGCGGCCAAGGCGGCCCTGGCGACCTACAGCAAGGGCCTGGCCAACGAAGTCGGCCCGCGGGGCGTGCGGGTGAACACGGTGGCGCCGGGTTTTACGGAAACCGCCTCGGCGACCGGGTTGATCGCCCGGCTGGCGGCGGACGCCGGAGTCGACGAGACAACGGCGCGCCGGCAGTTGATGGATGCGCTCGGTGGCATCCCGCTGGGCCGGCCCAACCGCCCCGGGGAGGTGGCCGAGCTGGTGGCGTTCCTGGCCTCCGACCGCGCCTCGGCCATCACCGGCAGCGAATACGTCATCGACGGAGGCACGCTCCCGACGGTCTGACGCGATCCGCGTCCGGCCTTGTCCGTGGCCGCCCACATCGGAGGTCATAAGAGGCCGCGCTGGCGCGTGAGCGACTGGGAGCGTTCCTTCGTCCCGCTGTTTGAGCATCCTCCTTTCTTTCATCCGTTCTGGGTAACTTTGGCCTGCCCTATGCATACAGGGACTGTAGTCGCCGACTACAATGCACCATACCACACGCTCCCTGTCCGCGCGCAGACACGCCCTGTTTGCATTTCTCGCGATACCCGCGTTTGCCGCAAACCTCGCGGCGCAAAGCAGCACGCCCCCACCTGCCGGCGATTCGCCTGATGACCCGGGCAGCGCGGTGCAGCTCGAAAAATTTGAAGTCACCGCCCAGCGCGTCGACGGACTCATCAACAAAAGCCTTCTGCAAAGCGGCGAAAACGCGCCCGTCTACCAGGACATCATCAGCCGTGTGGACATCGAGCGCATGGGGTTTACGAGCATCGAGGAACTCATGCGCAACCTGCCGCAAACCACGGCTGGAGCGAGTCTCTTGCAGACCGCGCCGGGAAACCTCGTTGAGTCCGGCGGTGGATGGGTTAAGTTTTCGACTGTCGGATTGCGCGGCTTCTCGTCGGATCAGACGGTCGTTCTTGTCAACGGGCGCGCGCTCCCTCGCAGCGGCGACACGGACAACGGCGGACCCGATCTCTCTCGCATCCCGCTGGCAGCCATCGAGCGCATCGAAATCCTGCCCTCCGCCGCCTCCGCGATTTACGGCGCGGGCGCGATCAGCGGCGGCATCAACATCATTTTGCGCCGCGATTACCACGGGCGCGACCTGACCGCTTACATCGGCTCCGCGACTGAGGGAGGCGCGACCGAGTATCGCCTGAATTATGTCGAGGGCATTTCCTTCGGCCACGGGCGCGGCAACATGACGCTCACGCTCAATTACCAGCACCGCAACCCGCTCTACGCGCGCGACCGCGACTATCTGGACGAGGCGTGGAGGCGTTACGGCCCCGACACCACGCTCAAGAACCAATACGGTGTGTCGGCGTTCGAGGATTACGGCATCCGCTCTTTTGGGGTGGGCATGGTCGCGCTCACCTCCCTGTCGGATCCAGCGCCCACCCTCGGCATCCCCGGAGCCACAAGCGCGCGCTACGCGGCCATACCCAAGGGGCTTTCTCCCGCGCAAGCGCAGGCGCTCACCATCGCCGACTTCACGCCAACCGCCGGCGTGGTCAACAAGGGCGAAAGCCTCGGACGCGTGGTGCTCTACAAGCCCATGGAGGTGTTTTCCGCCAACGCGCAGGTGGAATACGATTTCATCCCCAAAATCTTGCGCGGCTACGGCGAATTCACCTACGGGCGCACGCGCCAAAGTTACAACAGTCCGAGGCAGACTTCCACGACACTGGATGCCGCCGATCCCGCAAACCCCTTTGGGAAAACCGTCACGGTCTATCTCGACACCCCCGACCTTCCCGAGGCAAATGACAATTCGCGCTATGACAGTGTGCGCGCCGTCGCGGGCGTGCGCGGCTGGATCGGCAAAAATTGGGAATGGTCGGCGGACGGCACCGTCGATTACTCGGATAACAGGCTCGCAAGCGGCAACCCGCGTCTGGCGCTGGAAGGCATCATATCGCCCGAGGCGCGCACGGCCTACAATGTCTTCGCCGATCACTCGCTTTACCCGATCAGCCGGGAACTGCTGGATCAATATTTCAACTACGCGCGCAACAGCCACTCGCGCACGACGCTTTTCGAGGGAAATGCCCGCGTCACCGGGGACGTGTTCGAGCTGCCCGCCGGGCCGCTGCGCGCCTCGTTTATCGGCAGATACTCGAGCTGGGAATACGTCCAAGGGCAGTCATACCGCGGAGTGGAATATTTCAACAATGCCGATCAATACGAATCGTCGTCGAACGACAGCACGCGCAAGACATGGCAGGGCGGCTTCGAGGCGGTCATTCCTGTTCTTGGCGCCAAGTGGCGCCCCGTGCCCGTTGACGCGCTCGACCTCAACTTCAGCGCCTCGTGGGAATCGAACAAAAGCGGTGGCATCAACGCCAGCTCCGGCCTGCCCGTCAGCAGCGACGTGGACGCGCACACCTATGTGGGCGCCGTGAAGCTCCAAGTCACCAAGGACATCGCCCTGCGCGCCTCCTACACGGAAGGATTTTATCCCCCGAACTGGGACGACATCGGCTCCCCGGTTTTCACGCAGCAAGTCCCCGGCGTTTTTCCCGACTCCGCGCGCGGCTACACCATGCAGGCGGATTTTACCACCGTTCCCCCCGACATGGCTTTCATAAGCGTGACCATGGGCGGCAACCCCAACCTGCGCCCGGAGACCTCGAAATCGGCCAACTACGGTGTCATCCTGACCCCGCGCTTCCTGCCCGGCGTCACGCTTTCCGTCGATTACTGGAAAACCAAAAAGAAGGACGGCATCTATATCACCAACTTCCCCGACATCCTCGCCCACGCCGACATCTTCCACGCCAACATCACGCGCGCCGACCCCACCCCCGAGGACATCGCCAAGGGATGGCTCGGACGCGTGATCTCCATCGACTCGCGCACGCTCAATGCCGACCGCATCGAGACCGACGGCGTTGATTTCAAGCTCCGCTACCTTCGCGCCACCGAACGCTGGGGCACTTTTGACTGGCTCACCTCGGCCACCTACACCAACCAGTTCGTCATGCAGGAATCCCCGCTGGTCCGCCCGATCAACACCGTCGGCGCGGGTGGTCCGCTCCGCTGGCGCGGCGCCAGCGTCTTCACTTGGGCCAAGAAACGCTGGACCAACACCGTGACCGCGCGTTACACCCACACCTACCGCACCAACACCAACACGCCCTCCGCGAACTTCCCGAACGCCGCCGGCTACGACGGCAGCCACATCGCCTCCATCCTTAATTGGGATTACCAAATCTCCTATTCGGTACCCTACCAAAGAACCCGCTTGAGCAGATCCGACACTTGGTTTGCCGGCACCACTTGGACGGTCGGCATGCTCAATATCTTCAACCGCAAGCCCGCCTTCGTCACCGACGGTTCCAGCTACTACAACGGCTACGACGATCCGCGCCAGCGATTCCTCTACGTGCAGGTAAAAAAGAGTTTCTGACCCGCATCGACACACACTCGCCTCGCAGGAAGGGCCTCGAAAAACGAAGCCCTTCCTGCGCCATTTGTTTATCATGAAAACCACCATCGCCCTATCCCTCTTCGCCGCCCTCGCCCTCGCCGGCTGCGGCGACCAAAAACAAACCGCCGCATCCGCCGCGCCGCCGGAACAGGCCGCGCCCGCGGCAATCGCCGCGGCCGACCCGCTCGCCGGCGCGCTCGACGAATTGAAAACGCTCTCGCAGACACCGCCGCCCGAAGGCATCTCGCCCATCGAGCACAACCTCTGGTTTGACCGGCAGTGCCAGGCCATCGGCGAAAAAGCCCTTGCGATCTACACGGGAAATCCGTCCGACCCGCGCCGCTGGGACGCCGTCATGATCATGCGCCGCTACCAGCCGCGTTTCTACAAGAGCCTCGTCCCTGTCGCCGGGCCGGACGCCGAGCCTGTCGCCGAATTCGACACCGCCGCCGCCGAGGCCTGGCGGCAGCGCGCCGAGCAACTCGAGACCGCGCTCCGCTCCGCCACCGACCTGACTGCCGCCGCGCGCGAGGAACTCGACACGCGCGACACCTTCGCGAAACTCAACGAGGCCTACGCCGGGCTCATGCGCGACAAGAAGCCCGTCGATCTCGACGAAATCCGCGGCATCTTCGAAGCGTTTTTCGCCCGCTGGCCCGACAGCCAGTCGGGCGGCGCCGTCTCCTATTACGTTTCGTTCCGCAAGGGCATGGGCAAGGACGACGAAATTGAAACCCTCAAGACCTTCTTCGACTCGCCCAACGCCGCCGTGCGCGATTACGCCAGGACGCGTGTCGGCTTTTTTGAGAAAATACAAAAGCCCCTCGACATCGCCTACACCGCGATCGACGGGCGCGAGGTGGACCTGAAAAAACTGCGCGGCAAAGTCGTGCTCATCGATTTCTGGGCCACGTGGTGCGGCCCCTGCATCGCCGAACTGCCCGAGATGAAAAAAGTCCATGCCGCGTATCACGACAAGGGCTTCGAAATCGTCGGCATCTCGCTCGACAGCGAGCGCGACAAACAAAAGCTCCTCAAATTTATCGAGAAGGAATCCATGCCCTGGCCGCAGTATTTCGACGGCAAGGGCTGGCAGAACAAATTCGCCGTTGAATACGCCATCACGGGCATCCCGGCGATGTTCCTGCTCGACCAGGAGGGCAAAGTCGTCTCGACCAACGCGCGCGGCGGCAAACTCGAAACCGAGGTCAGGCGCCTGCTCGGCGAATAAGAAACTTGCCGATCCGCGCCCACCCGAAACAAGCGGGAGGGCGTCGCTCCGCGAGGCCGCAACGCGCACGCGCCACGGCCTTGCAGTATGTTTTGCCGTCGGGCCTGACATATGGAAGGTAAAACTCCTGCCCCTCGGGCTGATTATTAACGGTGCACGGGGCTCGTTGTGCGTTTTGCGGTGTTGCAATCGCCTGGATCCTTGGTTTGATCACGAAATATTTTCGAAGACTTAAGTCATGAGCCCTTGGTGAGTTAAAAATTCAACCCCACTTCCATGAAAACCTCCGGATTCAAGATCACGGCTGGCGTGGCCTGTGCCTGTGCTGCCGTAATCATTGCGTTTTTAGCTGCCAGCCGCAATCCACCGCGACCAACGCCGCCCAAGGGCAGCACCACCGTTTCGCAGAATGCATCGCGGCAAAACGCGCAACCGCGCGATGCAGGCGGCACGGGAGAGGCGGAGGGAAACGCCACCGCGGTGGAGGAACCCTGGCCAGCGTTTACGGCGGACGCCTTGTGGCGGTTGACTCCGCGCCAAATGGCATCCGCGCCGGATGCGGCACCGGAGCATTCCGCCGTCGTGGTGGCCGATCTCGACACCCGTCCGGCGGCTGAGACGCTGTGGAATCTGAAACAGGGCGACGACATCGAGCTCGCGCTGCCCAACGGAGAAGTCACGCGCGGCCACGTCAACCTCGTCCTCAACGACAACGGCGTGCTGCGCATCGGCGGCGGGTTGCCGGAGAAAGAACGCGGCTCCTTCGCCCTCGCGCTCAATGATAAATTGCAGCTCATGGGGCACATCCTGCTGCCCGGCATGGAACTCGCCTATGCGATCGAACCCGGCGGACGCCCGGACAATTCGCGCATGGAAGCCCTCCCCTTGGGCGATGTCATTTGTTTTCCCTATCAGGACCCGCCCGGCGACACGGATGCGGATGCCGCCGCGGGCCGGCAAGCCGTGCAAGCCTTCGCCGCCGACGCTGTCGCGCCCGCGCCGCAAGCCGCCGCCGTCCCCTCGCTCAGCAGCCGTCCCGCCGCGCCCGCCGTGCTCTATCTCGACTTCGACGGCGCGGTGGTGAACGACCCCTACTGGAACGGCGGCGCCACCATCAACGCCGCCGCCGCCAATCTCACCGAGGCGCAAATCAGGGATGTCTGGCAGGGGGTCAGCGAAGCCTACAGTCCCTTCAACATCGACGTCACCACCAACGCCGCGCGTTATGCCGCCATGCCCGCCGGCAAACGCATGCGCTGCATCATCACGCCGACCTACCAATGGTACACCAGCTCGACCGGCACCCGCGGCGTCGCGCTTCGGCACAGTTTTGCCAGGGCCGGCAGCTTGTTCGCCGGCGACACCCCGTGCTGGATCTTTGTCCCTTCGTTTTATACGTATATTGCCATGGTCTCCGCGCACGAGCTTGGCCACACGCTCGGTTTGATCCACGACGGCACCTATAATCCCGCCACGGGCGCGCGCAGCGAGTATTTCGGCGGCCACGGCACCGGCGAAATGTCCTGGGGGCCGATCATGGGCAACCCCTCCTACAGGAACATCACGCAATGGAGCAAAGGAGAGTATGCCTACGCCAGCAGCACCGAGGACGACCTCGCGATCATCAGCAGTTCGACCAACGGTTTCGGCTTTTTCAACGACGGCATTGGCGGCACGCGTGCCGCCGCCACCGCGCTCGGTCTTCCGGCCTCCGGCAGCGTGACGAAGTCGGGCGTCCTCACGTCGGCGGCGGACGAGGCGTGGTTTACCTTCACCCTTGCGGCGGAAAAAACCTGTTCTTTCTCCGCCGAACCCGCCGCCACTACGCCCAGGCTCGACATCCTCATGCAGCTCCTGGACGCGGGTGGAAACCCGCTCGTCACCGACAACCCCTCGCTGTCCCTGTCCGCCCTTATTGAAAAGAAACTTTCGCCGGGCACCTATTATATAAAAATTCAGGGCGCCGCCTATGGCGGCGGCCTGACCGAGGGCTACACCCGCTACGGCAGCATCGGCCAATACACGCTCACCGCCGGCGTCGCGACCGCCGTCAACGCGCCCACTATCACCCAGTACCCGCAAAACACGGCCACCCACACCGAGGCCGCGAGCTTCACGCTCACCGCCGCGGCCAGCGGCCCCGGCGCGCTGCGCTACCAATGGCAAAAGAACGGCGTGGATATGGCAACATCGGCGCGCGTCGCCGACGCCACCAGCGCGACGCTGACCGTGCTCGCCCCCGTCGCCGCCGACGCGGGGCAATATGCAATAAAAGTCCGCAACGCCGGCGGTGAGGCCACGAGCGCCCCCGCGACTGTTACCGTGACCGCCCCGCCGCCGCCGGCCATCATCACCCACCCGCAGTCCAAGACCGTCTCGGCCACGGCTTCCCATTTTTTGATTGATGTTTGGGCGACAGGCGCGGGCACATTGAGCTTCCAATGGCAAAAGGACGGCGTGGACCTGGTCCCGAGTTCGCATTACTCCGGCGTCAACGGCCCCACTCTATATGTCTATTCCCCGGAGGCGTCCGATGCGGGAGAATACCGGGTCAGGGTCGGCAATGCGGGCGGTGAAACCGTGAGCGAGCCGGCAAGCATTGCAGTAACCTTGCCGGAGCCTCCGACGATTGTGGAACACCCGGCGAATGTCACGCGGTTCGAAGGGCAGTCGGCGCCCATTGAACTGACCGTCACGGCCAGCGGGCA
Source organism: Termitidicoccus mucosus (assembly GCF_038725785.1). Lineage (GTDB taxonomy): Bacteria > Verrucomicrobiota > Verrucomicrobiia > Opitutales > Opitutaceae > Termitidicoccus > Termitidicoccus mucosus. The sequence goes on along the minus strand of NZ_CP109796.1, from coordinate 3,787,487 downwards.
AGGCAGCTTGAGCTTCCGCTGGCAAAAGGATGATGTGGATATTGAGACGGGCGGGGATTATTCTACAAATGTCATATCTTATGCTAATCCAGTGGCCAGATTGTCTATAAATAATTACACAACGGCCCATTCCGGACGGTATCGCGCGGTGGTCACGAACCAGGGCGGCGGCACGCAAAGCAACGAGGCGATCGTAATCATTGACCTGCCGCCTGCTCCGACAATTTCGACGCATCCCGAAAACCGCACGACACTGGCGGGGGATTATTCGGTGACTTTTTCAGTCGGTGCCGTCGGAATTGGATTGAGATACCAGTGGGAAAAAAACGGCGCGGATTTGACGGCCTCATCCCACTACGGCGGCGTCAACTCCAGCGTGTTGTCCATTTATAGTCCGCAAATCGATGACGCGGGAAGCTATGCCGTGCGGGTCTGGAACGCCGGCGGCGAACAGCTCAGCAGCGCGGCTGTGCTCACGGTCAACCTGCCGCCGGTTCCGACCTTTCGACTTCAACCGAGCGACCTGTATTTGACACAAGGGAAAGGGATTTATTTGGAAGCTGGCGTGACAAGCTCGGGCGGTTATTCCTGCCAGTGGTATAAGGACGGGCAGGCGATAGCCGGCGCCACAAGCCATAGCTTTTTCATATCAAGCGCCGCGGTTTCCGATTCTGGAACCTATAAACTTGTCGTCACCAATCCCGGGGGAAGCGTCGAAAGCAAAGAAGTTGCCGTTGCCGTCGCGCCCGCGTCCGCCCCGGTGATCATCACGCAACCCAGGGACCAGACGGCCTATGAGGGCGGAAGCGTCACCTTTTCCGTGTTTGCCGACGGCGATCCCGCCCCGGATTATGAATGGCATAAGAACGGCGTCAAAATGATCAATTCGGGGCCATTGTTGACTGTGAGTAATATTCGCTCCGGGAACACGGACAAATACAAGGTGGTCGCCTCAAATATCGCGGGTTCCGTCACCAGCGACGAGGTCGCGGCCGGAATAGAGCCCGCCGCCGGCGGCAGGGGCATCGGCCTTTTCCCGGAACAGAAACGCACCGGTTGCGGGCGCGTTGTATATATGCTCCAAGTAAATTCGGCCTTCTCGTGGGCCGTTTCCACTGATTCGCCCTGGCTGGCCTTTTCCAAGAAAGAAGGAAATTCCTCGGATTTCATCGAGGTGACCGTGGCGCCCAACCCCCTTCCGGTTCAGCGCGCGGCGACTGTCAGTGTGGCCGGCCTTGTTCATACGATAACCCAGGCGCCGGCCGGCAGCCTCGTCCGGGAGTTGTGGGCCGTGGGAAACAATGAGCCCGGACAGCTCGGGACAGGGGTGCCGGGAGGCTCGCTCCAACGGCGCGCGATCCCCGTGCAAATCGACGCGGATGTGCGTTTCATTTCCGCCGGCTCATATTATAGCATGTATATAAAGGACGACGGGACGCTATGGACGGCCGGCGGCAACGGGTATTGGAAAATGGGGCTTCATCCCGTCGGGAATTACCCGGCCCCGGTGCAGACGGCATCCTCGGCCGCGTTTGTCGCGGCTTCCGTTGAGTATAGCATGTATATAAGACCGGACGGGGTGCTGTTTGGCGTCGGGCACAATTATGAAAGGCAGGTTGGCTCTTCCTCGGATTACGCGCCTCATACCGTCAGCGATGTCCGCAGATGGACAAGCATCGCGCCCGGCGCGGTGTCGGTGGCGGCGGGAGGGGCGCACACCTTGTTTATAAAATCCGACGGCTCTCTTTGGGGCATGGGACAGAATGCGGGACTTGTTGAGAGCGGTGACAGCAGTTATGGCTATTTGTTTACCCCCAGGCAAATAGCCGCCGATGCCGTGGCGGTCGCGGCCGGCGCCGCCCATGGCCTTTATATCAAGTCTGACCGCACTCTTTGGGGAATGGGTTTAAATTTTAATTATCAACTTGGACAACCTGTTTCCAACTGGTCTGTTTTGCCTCCGGTGCGGATTGACAACAATGTCGCCGCCATCGCCGCAAGTGGCGAACACAGTCTTTGGATAAAAAACGACGATTCCCTGTGGGCCGTCGGCCTTAATTCTTCCGGGCAGCTTGGCAGCGGTGCCAATGCCCGCATAACCGTGCCCGCCCAAATCGCAACCAACGTCAGGGCCGTGAGCACAAACTCACAGCATACATTATATATAACCAACGATAACAGATTGCGGGCCATGGGCGACAACACCCACGGGCAGTTTGGCAATGGCACTTTCGACAGTTCCAACATTCCCATTGAGGTCGCCGCCAATGTTGACGCCGTTTCCGCCGGCAGGAACCACACCCTCTTCATCGCCACCGGCGATATCCGGCTCGACCCGCCGCCGCCGCCCGTGATCACCGGCTTCTCGCCGGCCAATATCACCACACAAACCAAAGTCGTCATCACCGGCTCCAATTTTCATCATCTCGCCGGTGTTTATTTCGGCAGCATCGAAGCGGATAATTACACCGTTGATTCCGACACGCAAATCACCGCCTACGCGCCAATCGTTCCCGTCGAGGACGGCCAGTCCATCCACGTCGGCACCTTCGACGGCGTTGTCTCCAGCGCCGCGACTTACTCGGCGGCTTACCCGCCCGTGCCCGGCGAACCGATTCCCGACCAGCTTGTGCGTTTGGGCAACACCATCAGCATCGAGGCCCCCGTGCTCGGCACGCCCGCCCCCACGATTGTCTGGCAGGTCTCCACCGACGATGGCGCGACTTGGGCAGACCTCTCCGCCGACCTCATCCACGGGATTGACGCGCACGGCACGCTCACGATTTCCAACGCTCCGCTCGCCATCACGGGCAACCGCTACCGCTTCGTCGCCACGAACGCGCACGGCTTGGTAACGGGCACTCCATTTACCGTCACCGTCGCCTATCCGCCGTCCGTCATAACGCACCCGGTTTCGCAAACCGTGAACGCCGGGGCCAGCGTCTCGTTGATCGCCGCGTTTTCCGGCGCGCCCGCGCCCGCGCTCCAGTGGGAGGTTTCGACCACTGGCGGTTCGACATGGGCGCCGGTCGGGGGCGCCATCAATGCCACGCTTACGCTGAACAATGTGAACGCGCCGATGCATCTTGGGCAGTATCGATGCGCCGCCGAAAATCTCTACGGCATCGCCGTCACCAATCCCGCAACGCTCTCCGTGGTGCACGCACCAATCCATCACAACGGGATTACCAGTCAGGGTGTCGTCGTTGGCCGTGATGTCACGCTTTCCGCCGATGCATCCGGCCACCCGTCGCCGGCCTACCGCTGGCAGATTTCCACCGATGGAGGCGGCACATGGAACAACCTGTCCGATAATGCAAATTATCACGGCGCCTCCAGCAGCATGCTGGATATCAGCAACGTCACCGCCGGCATGAACGGTTACAAATATCGCTGCGTTGCCACCAATTCCCAAGGCGACTCCACCGGCGCCCCCATCACTCTCGCCGTTCTTTCCGCGCAGTTTTCCCAGCCCAAGGGCCTGGTTGTGTCAGGTGGCGCACTTTATATAACCGACGCGAGTTTGCATACCGTGCAAAAAGTCGGATTATCGAATCTTCAATCGGCCGTGCTGGCCGGTGCCACAGGACAAAGCGGGTATGCGCACGGCACAGGCGCTTCCGTCCGCTTCAGCCAGCCCATGGGCATATCCGCGGCCGGCAGCACTCTTTATATTGCTGATTCAGGCAACAACGCCTTGCGTTATCTCTCAACCAACGGACAAATTACATATACGATGCGTTTTACCACGACATCCGTGACCATCACTCCCTATTCGGTGGTTTCCAGCATATACGGCGACGAGGTTTGTTTCTCTGCCAATCCCGGACACGCAATCTTCGGCCCCATCGAGACTATTAGCGGCACCACCCGCGTGCCAATAAAAGCAGGATTCCCCGATCAGGCGGGTTATCTCGACAATGCACGGTCTGACGCCCGATTCAACCAGCCGTCAGGCATGGTGAGAAAAGCCACCGGCGCCGACCTTGTTGTCGCCGATGCCGGCAATCATGCCATCCGGATTGTCTCTTCTTCGGGCAGTGTGTCCACCCTTGCCGGTTCCGGCACCGGCGGCTGGCGGGATGGCACGGGGCGCGCGGCGGAATTTAATTCACCCCGAGGTCTCGCCACCGATTCCTCCGGCAACCTTTATATTGCCGATACCAACAACTCCACCATTCGCCGTGTTTCGGCCGTCGGCGAAGTCACCACCCTCGCGGGCAATCCCGGTGTGCATGGACTCAAGGATGGCAGCGCGGAGGATGCATGGTTCGACCATCCGCATGATGTGGCCTATGATTCATCCGGGAATCTCTACATCGCCGACACCGCGAACTCCGTCATCCGCAAGCTCAATCTCGCCACGCGCGAGGTCACCACGCTGGCGGTGACGCCCGTCTCTTCGGGAACCACCGGCGGCGGCACAGGAGGGAATACCGGCGGCGGTGGCGGTTCGACTGGAGGAAGCGGCGGTGGTGGCGGCGGCGCGCCTTCGCCGTGGTTTGTCATCGCGCTGGCTGCGCTCGGTCTGCTGCGTTTATACCGCAAAAACAAAACCGGCTAAAACGCGAAATCGCCCTCGGTCCCTTTCGGGGCCTCGGCTTTTTCCTGCACCAGCACGCTGGCGGTTTCATGCTTCGCCAGGCCGCGCACGATGACCGCTTTCACCGGGTGCGCGGGGCAGGCGTATTGGCAGGCGCCGCAGCCGATGCAGTATTCCGCGCTGACTTCCGGCTGGGCGAAGCGGGCGTCGCCCGGTTTCATTTGCAACGCCGCGGTCGGGCAGTGCTCGGCGCACGCGCCGCAGGCGGTGTCCTCGGTGATGACGATGCAATGCGAGAGCGTCACCTCGGCCACGCCGATGCGCGTGGTGTGCTTCGTGTCGCGGGTGAGCGGCTGGATGGCGCCGTCGGGGCAAACCTCGCCGCACACGGTGCAGTCGAAATTGCAAAAGCTGTGGTCGAAGTTCAGGCGCGGCTTCAGCATGCCGTTGAGGGTGCCGTAAGCCAGAAGCGCGGGCTCGATGACATGGCTGGGGCACGCGCTCACGCAGAGCTGGCAGGCGGTGCAGCGCGCGGTGAACTCGCGCGCGCCGCGCGAGCCAGGCGGGGCAATGGCGCGTCCGCCGGCGCGATGGCGCTCCCGGTGACGCTCGCCGTCGCCGCCGGCATGCGCCGCGGCGAAAAGTGGCGCGGCCGTGCCGAGGGCAAGCGCGCCGGCGAGGTTGGCGGCGATGAAGGAGCGGCGCGAGGTGGAGTCCCCGCTTTGCGCCGGCTGGGAAAAGTTTTTCCTTTGCGGGACGCGGGGATTTTTCGGCGGGCCTTTCGGCGCGCGGCCGAGCCAGCGGTGGCCGATGCCGTTCTCGTCGCAGACGGCAATGCAGTCGAAGCAGCCGACGCAGCGCGAGTGGTCGATGGTTTGCGTGCGGAGGTCGATGCATTGGGCCTTGCAATTCTTCAGGCAGTCCCCGCAGCGCACGCAGGCGGTCTGGTCGATGGCGAGACGCCAGAGCGCGCGGCGCGAGACAAGACCGAGCAGCGTGCCGACGGGGCAGACGGTGTTGCAGTAGAGCCGTCCGCGCCACGCCGACATCACGGTGACGACGCCGAAGATCGCGAGCACGGGGAGAAACACGCCGATGCCGGCCCAGGGAACGCCGACGGGAGGGACGGCGTTGAAACCGGCTTTTTGCGCGAGGGCGGCGACGAGGTTGTTGGCAAGGATGACGGGCGGGCGGAAGAGCGTGCCGGCGAAGCGCCCGAAGTTGCTGTAGGGGTCGAGCCACGCGAGCGCGAAGCCGCCCCAGCCGGCTGCGACGGCGAGCAGCGCGAGCACGAGGATGACGTGACGGGTCTTTTCGTGCGCGGGGCGGAAGGGGAGAAACGTTTTTCTTTTGCCGAAAATTTTGCGCGCGAGGGCCGCCGCGCGCGAGACGATGTCCTGAAACACGCCGAGCGGGCAGAGCGTCGAGCAATACACGCGGCCGAGCGCGAGGGTGGCGGCGAGGATGACGAGGCAGGCGAGCGAGAGCGCCGCGCCGGTGCCGAGCGCGAGCGCGGAAGGCACGAATTGCGCGGCGGCGATGGCGTGCTTGGGCGCGGCGGGGACGAGGTCGCGGTAGTCGAGAAAGGCAACCAGCGCCACGGCGAAGCACGCGAGGGCGATGACGACACGGAGCAGTTTCGGGAGGTTGCGAGAACGCATGGGAAGGAAAGAGGCGGCGGCGCGGGGGAATGGCGGAATCAGTGGCAAAATTTCAAATCTCGAAATCCCTTCCGCGCGAAGCGAGAAGCCTGACAATCCCAAAAAAATTCCGAATCCCGGAATATCCAAATCTCAAAAAAGTCAGCGCCGATGCCGGTGCTGGCGAACCACCGGGCGGTGACATGTTTCGACGGGTGGCAATGGACGGCGACCGGGCTCGACAAAGAATGTGCCGCTCCGGTGCCGGTGTTGTTTTTGGAATTTCGGATTTTGAGATTTGGGATTTTTTTTGGATTTGGGTTTTCGAGATTTGGGATTTTCAAACGTTAGGCGGCGAGCTTGATGCGCTGGATGTCGACTTTGCTCAATTCGCCGACGCCGAGGCCGGCGGCGGCGCCCAAGCGGACGTGTTCGATGCCGGTTTCCGCGTGACCGAGGATTTTCGAGGCGGCGGCGTCGATGGCGACGATGTCGGTCGAGGCGAGGAGCGTGCGCGTGTGGATGAGATCCTCGGCGCTCTTGCCGCGCGGGCCGTTGCGCATCATCGGGGCGTAGGCGTCGAGGACATTGAGCGCGGGGCGCTTGAAGCGCACGAAATCGGTGATGCACTGGTGCAGGTTGTTGCGGTGGAAAAAGCCGCGGTCCCAGATGGCGCCCATGAGGTTTTTCATGCAGGCGGTCATGGTCGCGCCGCCGTGGTGCTTGAGCACGGGGGCGTTGATGAACACGTCGCTGTCGAGGATGAGCGAGTGGACGCGCACGGTTTTGAGTTTTTCCCCGCCGGGGACTTCGACCTCGCGGTAGTAGGATTCGTCGTGGCCGGGAACCATTTTCCCGCCGGCATCCTTCACGGCCTGGGCGATGCCGCTGTGGTCGTAGGCGCGCTCCCAGGCGTCGCAGGTGTGGTCGAAGACGGACACGCTGGAGGCCCCGGCGGCGAGACAGAGCTCGATGAGGCGGCGGACGATGTCGGGGTGGGTGTTGGCGGAGCGTTCGGGGACGACGTCCCAGCCGATGTTGGGCTTGATGACGACGGTCTGGCCGGGGCGCACGAAGGCGGACATGCCGCCGAGTTCGTTGATGGCGCGGTCGAGCATGACGGTGCGGTCGCCGTCGCGGATGGCGACGAGCTTCGGAGCGCCGGCTTTTGCGGCGGGCGCGTCGTCGGCGCGGGCGGCGGTGGAGAAGAGGCCGCCCAGATCGGCGAGCGAGAAGGCGGCGCCGACGGCGAAGCCTTTTTTGAGAAAATCACGACGGGTGTTCATAAAGGATGGGAGCTGGTTGCAAACCGCCAAGGGCGCGAAGGGTGCGAAGAAAAAGGAGGAGTTGGTTCGTGAGCGAAATGGGGAGCGGAAAAACTGGCTGTGGTTATCCTTCGCGCTCTTCGTGTCCTTCGCGGTTTATGCTTGCTGATTGGTCATATGATTTCAGAGCCGCCAGGGCATGCGGAAGCAGTCCTCGTCGTAGAGGGCGTAGTCGGCGGCGCCGTTGATGGCGAAGGTGCGGATGAGGGCGGCGGCGGAGAGAACCTGCTTCGCGAAGACGATGGTCGTGCCGGACTTGATGCGGTCGTCGGCCAGCAGGAGGCGTTTGCCGGCGAAGTCGAAATCAGGCTCGCGGAGGAGGCGCGGGGCGGGGCCGCGCGGGGTGTTGTCGGGGGCGCGCCAGTTGATGCGAAGCACGTTGACCTCGAGGCCGAGGCGTTCGTGGAGGAGCGCGGCGGGGAGAAGGCCGCCGTTGGCGATGGCGACGATCATGTCGAACTCCTCCGGGATCGCGAGGACGCGCAGGCGGGCGATGATGTCCGCGAAGGTTTTTTGGTCGGCGGCGACTGTCATGGCCGGCTCCCCGTCATTTACGAGCGGGCGGAGGGGAACGGAAGCTGTCTCGCAAGCAGCCGCAGCACGATGAGGCCGCCGATGACCTGGAGCAGCATGCCGGGCCAGCCGATGCGGATGTCTTGAAGCGCCTTGGCGGGGCTGCCGGTCCATGCCCACTCGAAGAGGCCGCCGGCCACCTGGTAGGAGACGACGGCGAGCGCGAGCGCGGCGAGGGTGACGCCCAGACGGCGGGTGACGAGCGGCGCAAGCGCGGCGATGAGGAGGGATTTCGCCAGGATCACCGGCAGCATGGCGGCGGGCGGCATGCCGAAGAGGGCGTGGTTGAGCAGAGGCGAGGCGAGCGCGACGAGCACGCCGGCCTGCCAGCCGCAGCGGACGGCGGCGATGAGCGTGAAGAAATAAATCGGCAGGAGCGTTTTTCCTCCGAGCGGCGCGAGGTGGCTGAGTTGCGGCAGGGCAAGGTTGCCGATGACAAAAACGGCGCTCCAGAAGTAGAACGCCTTCTCACGCAGGGTAAGGGGGGCAAATATCGCGGGTGCGGCAGGGTTGGCTGTATTCATGGGTCGGGAAGTAAATTTCTTGGACGGGAGGCTAGGAATGACGCATGCGGGTGGCAAGGGGTGACATTTTCAGACAGTTTTTTGACTTGGCGCCCTGTCCATTTTTTGGGGATTGCCCGATGGGTGTTGAGTGAAGGCTCGGGGCGGCGGGTGCACGATTTCGTTTTTTTTGGGTTTTGCCAACCATCACCGTGCTCCTTTTATCGGGCGAGTTGAACACGATTGACCGGCACATCTTACGCGAATGGCTCACCATCTTTGCCTTGGTGCTGGCCGCCACGGTCGGACTGCTGCTCATCCAGGCGATGTATTCGGATTTTCGCGACCTGCAAAACATGGGCGCGGGTCTCGGGGACATGGCGTATTATTTCATCATCACCATCCCGAGTTTCCTTTCGTTTGTGCTGCCCGTCATCGTGCTGGTCTCGCTGCTTTATGCGCTCGGGCAGCTCCACCGCAGCAACGAAATCACCGCCATGCGCGCGGCTGGGCTGGGCATCTTCCGCATCACGCGCGCCATCTGGCTCGCAGGGCTGGTGTTGTGCGGCGTCATGTGGGGGCTCAACGCCAGCGTGGTGCCGTGGTCGGTGGAGGCCTCGCGGTCGTTGCTGGAACAGATGGGGTTCAAGCACGAGGCCGCGCAGGCGCAGGAGGCGTCGGCGGTGGGCGTGACGCGCACGGTCACGTTCGACAACCAGCAGGCGGGCCGGCTTTGGTTCATCAACCGTTACAGCCGGTTCGCGCAGCGGGCCTATGGCGTGAGCGTGTCGGAGCTCACGCTGAAGCGGCAGGAAAAAATCCGTTTTTACGCCGAGGAGGCGCGTTACGACCAGGAGCGCGGCTGCTGGGTTTTTCTGCGCGGGCGCGAAACATGGTTCGATCTCGAAACGGGCCATGAGACGCGGGTGGTGAATTTCGACGAGCGCGTCATGTCCTATTACACCGAGGATCCCGCGCTCATGCTCGTGTTTGACGTGAAGCCGAATGACCTTTCGTTTTTCGAGCTGCGGCGCATCATCGAGTATTTCCAGAGCGACGACAACCCGAAGCTCACGATCTACCTGATCCGCTATTACGAGGTGCTCGCGAGCACGCTCGGGCCGCTGATCGTGATCGCGATCGCGATTCCGTTTGCGGTGTCCGGCGTGCGCGTGAATCCGGCCGTGGGCGTGTCGAAATCGCTGGGGTTGTTCCTGCTTTATTTCGTGCTGATGAAATTCGCCACCGCGCTCGGCGTGCGCGGCACGCTCGACCCGCTCGTCGCGGCCTGCGTGCCCAGCGCCGCGATGATCCTCATCGGCGCCTGGTTTTTCGCCCGGATGCGCTGATTTTTTATCTTTCTCTTTATTCTTTATCTTTCCTCTTTCTCTTCCCTGTTCCCTGTTCCCTGTTCCCTGTTCCCTGTTCCCTGTTCCTGTTCCTGTTCCCTGTTCCCTGTTCCCTGTTCCTGACGAAAGAGAAAGAGGAAAGATAAAGAATAAAGAGAAAGAGGCGGGGTGTTTTGAATTATCCCCCCTCGCCCCTGCCTGACTTGTGGAAAAACGCGCCCCGCGCGCGCTCACCACGCGCCGCGCGCCGCCTCCCAGATCACGAAGGCGGCGAAACCGATCAGCACCACGCCGAACACCCGGGGCAGCCAGCGTTGCGCCCGCGCGAGCCGCGAGGCCACCGGGGGCGACAGCAGCGCCGCGGTGATGAGCGACCACATGATCGCGCCGTGCAGTACCACGATCACCGGGACCGCCACGCGCCATTGCCACGGCGCGCCCGCCGGCAGGAATTGCGAGAAAATGCTCACGAAGAAGATGAACACCTTCACGTTGGTGGCGTTGCACAAAAAGCCTTCCATGAACCCCGCCATCGCCTGCCTGCGTTCGTCCGGGCCGTCCTGCGGCGTCGCGCCGCCGACCGCGGTCGCGCGGGCCGCCGCTTGAATGGCCGCGGGCGGAACGGGGGCCGGACGCGAGAGCAGCGCGCGCAGCCCGAGCCAGATCAGCACGCCTGCGCCCGCGAGCTGGATGCAGCGCAGCACGACCGGCGGGGCGACCGCCAGTCCGAGCGAGAGCGCGACCACCTGCATGGTGAGGCCGACCGCGATGCCGATGCCGGTCGCAAACGCGCGCGAGCGCGAGCCGCTCATGCTGTTTTTCAGCACGAGAAAAAAGTCCGGGCCGGGACTCACCAGCCCGACGGTCAGGATTCCGAGCAGGGTTGCCACTTGTGGAAACATGGAGCGCCGATCCAAGCAAAACCCGCCCGGGCTGTCGAAAGAGAATTTGGCGGCGGTGGCGCGGCGAGCGGCGGGCAGGGCGCTGCCGCACCGCGCGCTTGCACGCCACCCGCACTGTGCCAGTCTGGCCGGTCTGCCATGCAAAAGACCTCCGACATCAATGTGGTGGAGACACGCCGTCTCCCCTCGCCCGCCGAGTTGCTCGCCGCCGAGCCGAAGACCGAGGCGCAGGCCGAGTTTATCGCCCGCACCCGCGAGGAAATCCAGCGCCTGCTCTTCTCGGCGGACAAACGTTTCCTGCTCATTGTCGGGCCCTGCTCCATCCATGACACCGCCGCCGGCGCCGAATACGCCCGCCGCCTCGCCGCGCTCGCCCGCGAAGTCGCCGACCGCGTGCTGATCGTGATGCGCGTGTATTTTGAAAAACCCCGCACGGCCATCGGCTGGAAGGGGCTCATCATGGATCCGAGGCTCGACGGCTCGCATGACATCGCCGCCGGCCTGCTCGCCGCGCGCCGTTTCCTGCGCGAGGTGCTCGACCTCGGCCTGCCGACCGCGACCGAGCTGCTCGATCCCATCACGCCGCAATACATCGCCGACCTCATCTGCTGGTCGGCCATCGGCGCGCGCACCACCGAGTCGCAAACGCATCGTCAGATGGCCTCGGGCCTTTCCATGCCGCTCGGCTTCAAAAACAGCACCGACGGCACGCTCGCCGCCGCCATCAACGCCATCAAGGCCGGCTCCCAGCCCCAGACTTTCCTCGGCATCGACACCGATGGCCGCGCCTCGGCCATCGTCACGCGCGGCAACCCCTACTGCCACATCGTCCTGCGCGGCGGCGCGAAAGGCCCGAACTACTCCGCCGCCCACATCGCCGAGGCCGCCGCCGCGCTCGCGAAGGCCGGCCTGTCGCGCTCCATTCTCGTCGATTGCAGCCACGACAATTCCGCCAAGAAGCCCGAGCGCCAGGCCGAAGTGCTGCGCGAGATCACCCGCCAGCTCATCGCCGCCGACACCGCCGTCATGGGCGCGATGGTCGAGAGCAACCTGCTCCCGGGCAACCAGCCCTTCCCGCAGCCGAGGGAAAAACTCCGCTACGGCGTGTCCATCACCGACGGCTGCATCGGCTGGGAGACGACCGAGTCGCTCATCCGCGAACTCCACGCCGCCCTCGCCCCGCGCTTCGCGTGAACGCGTGGCGCAGGCAGGAACATAGCCGCGTCGCCTGGCCGCATCCGTAGCTTTGCTGGCGTTGCTTCCTGCCGCGCCCCGCGCCTGCCTCTTCCCGTCCCGGCGAAATCATAAACAAAACGAGAAAATTCCCCGCCGCGCCGGACTCCGTCCGCCCCAACTTCGCCCAATCATTTGAGCATTGGCGTGATGGATGCTATAATCCGTCACGCAATCGCGCCGTCGCGCCCTCCAGCCCGCCGCGGCCTTCGCGCGCCATGCCGACTCGCTCGATCCTCATCAACAACCACAACTACGCGCCCTTCCTTCGCGCGTGCATCGACTCCGCCTTGGCGCAAGTCCGCCCCGGCGACGAAATCGTCGTATACGACGACGGCAGCACCGACGACAGTCGCGCCATCCTCGCCTCCTATGGCGGCCGCATCCGCGCCGTCCTCGCGCCGAAGTTCGCCGGCTCCAACCGCGCCGCCCTCATCAACGCCATCAATCAGGGCCACCGCCACAGCCGCCCCGACACCGATCTCGTTTTCCTCCTCGACAGCGACGACGCCTTTCTGCCCGGCAAACTCGACGCCTACGGGCGCGCCTTCGCCGCCGATCCCGGCGTCATGCTCGTGCAGGCTCCGCTGGCCCGCATCGACGCGGATGGGCGCTCCCTCGGCGTCATCCGCCACGAGTGGACGCACGGCGTCGCCATCGAGCGCCAGATACGCCGCCTCCACGATCTCGATTTTTTCTATCCGACCAGCGCCCTCGCCATGCGCCGCGAACTTCTGGCAAAAATCATGCCGCTCGATCTCGCGGCCTATCCGCACATGAGCCCGGACATCGCCTTTTGCATCAACGCCGTCCTGCGCGGGCGAGCCGTCACGCTCGACGATCCCTGGACGCTCTATCGCCAGCACGGCGTCAACATGAGCCAGCGTTTCTCGAAGCCCTTTCACCGCTACCGTTTCGACCGCGAAATCAACCGTTACTACAACCGGCTCGCCCGCAGGTTGAACCGTCCCCGCCTGCACCTCTGGCGAAACCCCAGATTCCTCCGGCGCACCACCCGTCACGTGCTCGAACTCGTGCGCTCCAGGTTTTTCCACGCCCACGCATGACCGCACCACTCTCTTTTCTCACCTCGGGCGACGCAGGCGTCACCTGGGGGCTCATCGCCGCCGTCGGCTCGCTCGTCGAGGTTCTTCCCGCCGGCACCCCGTTCAATCTCACCGTCCTCGACGGCGGTTTCCCGGCGCACGTCTGCGCGCGCCTCGCCGACCATGCCTCCCGCCGGCATGGCTCCGCCGCGCGCCTCCAGTTTGTCCCGTTTCGCTGGCCGCCTCACTGCCGCGCCCCCGCGCTCGAAGGCAGCCTCCTGACCTACGCCCGCCTCTTTGTCGCCGACCACATCGAGGACGATTTCTGCGTCTATTTCGACACCGACATCGTTTTTCTGGAAAATCCCGCGCCGCTTCTCGACACCGCCCGCGCCCAACCCGTCCACCCGGTCTGGGCCGCGCCCAATTATCCCGACGCGCGCTTCCAGCACCAGATCGGCCGCCAGTCCGCGGTGCTCGCCGCGGGCACCACGCCCGACGAGCTTTATTTCAACGCCGGTTTCCTCGTCATCAATATCGCCGAATGGCGCCGCCGCGGCGCGCTGCACACCTGCCTCGCCCTGGCCGAGCAGCACCAGTTCATTTCTCACGATCAGGATGCGCTGAACGTTTTTTTCCGCCGCGAATGGGCGCGGCTTCCCTCGCGCTGGAACCATCAGCTCTACGAGCGCCACGACATCCCGGCCGACGCCGCGCTGCTGCATTATTCCGGACGCAACAAACCCTGGCATTGCGGCTACCCCGCCGCTGCGCGCCAGCCCTTTGTGGACGCCCTGGCCGTCGCCGGCTGGCCCGGCTGGCGCGCGAAACTCAACGTCCGCCAATACTTGCGGAACTCGCCCCTGCGCCCGCTGCTCGCCCGCACCCGCTATTCCCTGCGCAAGGCGGTGGGATTGTCCGGCACGAAACCTCGATAATCCTCCAGACGCCGGTGCCGTCCCTTGCGGCCAAAAACGCAAACTTCCCGCATCTTTTCCGGGGAAATGGAGTCCTTCATGGAAAGAAACGCCCAAAATCATCCTCCCCATGAAAACGATCACCTTCCTTTTTCTGGGCCTGGGCATCCTCCTCGCAGGTGCCATGCGGGCCGACCCATCTCCCGCCGCCGCCGAGACCGCCCGGCTTGACGCTTCCGCCCTCGACACGCTTGCCGGTCCCGTCGCGTTGTATCCCGACACGCTCCTCGCCGTCATCCTGCCCGCGTCCACCAATCCCGCCGACATCGTGCTTGCCGCGCGTTACCTCGAGAACGGCGGCGACGCCGCGCAAATCGACAACCAGCCTTGGGACGCCAGCGTGCGCGCCCTCGCGCATTATCCGGACGTGCTGCGCTGGATGGACGAAAACCTCGCCTGGACGCAGCAACTCGGCGCCGCCGTCATCGCCCAGCCCGAAGACGTGATGGCCGCCGTCCAGCGGCTTCGCGGCCAGGCCCAGTCCGTCGGCAACCTCCCGAGCAACGAGCAGCTCACCGTGGTCAACGAGGGCGACTACATCCGCATCATCCCCACGCGCACCGAGGTGGTTTATGTGCCCTATTACGACCCCGCCGTCGTTTATGTGAGCCGGGTGCGCTACTACTATGGCCCCGCCTGGCCCTGCGGCCCGTGGCTTTCCTACGATTGCAACTGGATCGGCCGCAGCATCTGGATCGGCGCGTGGTCGCCCTCATGGTATTACCGCCCCGCGTGGCGTTACGGGCCGCCCCCGCCGCCGCATCTGAAATACCGGCACACTTGGCGGCCCAATCCGCACCGCCCGCCGCCGCCTCACCGTCCGCCCGGCCCGGTCATCCATCCGCGCCCGCCCCGCGGCAACCCGGACTGGGCGCACGCCAATCCGCCGCACCGCCATCCGCGTCCGCCGAATTACCAGCGTCCGTCCGACCAGCGCCCGACCAATCCTCCGCCCGGGCGCAATCCCGGCAGCCGTCCGCCGCCGCGCCACCAGTCATTCGACCGGCAGGAAACCGCCAGCAACATCACCACGACGCACTTCAACCGGCACACGACGACCCGCACGCACTACGACGGGCCGGCCGGCTTCGACAATCGCGCGACCGCGCCGACCGGCCATCCGCGAATCCATGGGCGCCAGTCCGCCGCCACCATGACCGACAGGCGCGCCGCAAACACGACCGTCCCGCGCCAGGTTCAGCGCACCTCGCCATCGCCCCTCCAGCAGCAGGCCGTCCGGCCATCCCGGCAGCAGCCCCGTCCGTCCGTGCAGCCCGCTCCGTCGCAACAGGCGCGTCCGTCCCAGCCGCCGGCGCGCACCCAGCCGCGGGCAGTCGCGCCGGGCCGCTCATCGGAAAGACAGGACAAGGCGACGGCATCCCCGCGTTCGTCGTCCTCCCGCGATTCCTCGCGCCAGCAAACCCGCCCCGGCCGGTCTTGAAAATGGGCGGTGGCGCCTCGCGGGCCGCCTGCCGTCGCTCCCTCTGCGCTTGCGGCCTGCGTTTGTCCGCGATGAAGATCGCCGCATGAACGCCGACCCGCTTTCCCCCGACTCGATTCCCGCCTCCGCCATGTCCGCGTCTCCCGACGATGCCGGCGCATCCGCATCCGCGTCCGCCGCGCCGGCCGGGCTGCTGCTCTCCGCGCTCGAGGCGCGCGTGCTTGGCTGCCTGATCGAGAAGGAACTGGCCACGCCCGACGTTTACCCGCTCTCGCTCAACGCCCTGGTCAACGCCTGCAACCAGCGCAACAACCGCGCGCCGGTCATCGAGGCCTCGGCGGGCGAGGTCGAGCTGGCGCTCGACGGCTTGCGGCAGAAGCAGCTCGCCACGCTTTTCGCCGGCGCGGATGCCCGCGTGCCGAAATACAAGCAGACGCTCGATCTGGTCTGGCCGGTCGAGTCCGTCGCGCGCGTGTTGCTGGCGGAACTCTTGCTGCGCGGCCCGCAAACGACCGCGGAGCTGCGCGCCCGCGCCGAGCGCATGCACGCGATGCCGGATGCGGGCGAGATTGAGCAGATTCTCGCCGATCTGGCCGTGCGCCCGTCGGGATCGCTCACACGAAAACTCGCGCGGCAGACCGGACAGAAAGAGGCGCGCTGGGCGCAGCTTCTCACCGGCGAACCGTCCGCCGCCGACATCGGAGGCGCGGTTCCGGCCCCCGTCACCGTGACGATGACGCTCCCGCCCGAGGTCGCGCAGCGCCTCGATGCGCTCGAAGCGGAGGTCGCGCAGTTGCGCGGCGAGCTGGCAGCCCTGCGCAAGGCCTTGGGAGACGCCTAGCAACTTAAATAATGTCGTAACTAGATAAGGCACACCGGCTTTCCCGGAAATGCAACCTATTAGGTTGCATCCCGCCGTGCCCTGACCGCCAAACGCCGCGGCTGCTCTTTTGCCTCGGTTCGCGCGCGTGTCAGGCAAATTGCTTGCGATGGCGAACCAAGGGCGCGTTTTGCTGACCAATGCAGCCCGGGCCATCCGCCCGTTGACTGTCAATATGGCCGCGTCTTGAATGACGCATTTGTGGTTACAGTGTGAACATTCCTTCCAACCCCCGACTTCCCATGTCAGCGCACATGACCCGATCCTCATTCACCCTCGTCCTGGCGATGTTGCAGGCGGTATCCTTTTTTTCGATACACGCAGACGACGAGCCTCGCCCTTCGGACGCCGCTCCGCAGTCCGGCGGCGACACCGCGCAGCCGCCCGCGTGGCCCGAAACCACCCGCGTGACGCGGCCGTGGACGCGCTGGTGGTGGCCGGGCAGCGCGGTGGACGAGGCCAACCTCACGCGCGAGCTGGCCGCATTTGCCGGCGCGGGCCTCGGCGGCGTGGAGATCACGCCCATCTACGGCGCGCGGGGGTTTGAGCGCCGCTACATCGCCTTTCTCTCCCCGCGTTATATCGAGGTGCTGCGCCACACCGCCGCCGAGGCCGCCCGGCTCGGGCTCGGCGTGGACATGGCGACGGGCACCGGCTGGCCTTTCGGCGGCCCGCAAGTCCGCCCGGAGGACGCCGAGCTCGCCATCGAAATCACGGACGGAAAATTCACGCCGAAGCCGACGGACTTTCGCGTGAAACGCTCCGCGCCGGGCGGCGCGGGCCCCGTGCTCAATCCCTATTCGACCGCCGCGCTCGCGCATTACCTCGAACCGTTCACCGCCGCGCTCAAGCAGCTCCCGCCCGGCGCCATCCGCGCGCAGTTCCACGATTCGTTCGAATATAAGGCCAACTGGGCCGCGGAACTCCCCGACGCCTTCCGCAAACGGCATGGCTACGACCTCGCCGCTCACGCCGCGATGCTCGCCGCCGCGCCCGCCGCCGAAAGCGACGCCGACACGATCGCGCGCATCAAGTCCGATTACCGCGAGACGCTCGCCGCCCTGCACATGGACTACGTCCGCGCCTGGCACACGTGGACGCGCTCGGTCGGCGGCATCAGCCGCGAGCAGGCGCACGGCGCGCCCGCCAATCTTCTCGACCTCTACGCGCTCTCCGACATCCCCGAGACGGAGATTTTCGGCTCCACCGATTTCCCGATTCCGTTCTACCGCAATCCGCCGGAGGAGCGCAGCCGCGAGGTGCCGCAACCGCTCGTCAACCAGCTCGCCTCGTCCGCCGCGCACGTGGCCGGGAAAAAACTCGCCTCGTCCGAGGCCTTCACGTGGGCGCGCGAGCATTTCCACGAGGCGCCCTCCGGGCTCAAGCCCGAGCTTGACCAGCTTTTCCTCACCGGGATCAACCACATCTTTTACCACGGCTCGTGCTTCAGCCCCGCCGACGCGCCCTGGCCTGGCTGGCTCTTCTACGCCTCCACCCAATACAACCCGCGCAATCCGCTCTGGCACGAATTCGCCGCGCTCAACGCCTACATCACCCGCGTCCAGTCCTTCCTCCAGGCCGGCCGGCCCGACAACGGCATCCTCCTCTACTGGCCGGTTTACGACCTCTGGCACGACCCGAAAGGCTGGAACCGCAACCTCGGCATGCACGGCCACGACTGGCTCACCGAGGCGCCGGCCGGCCGGCTCGCGCAGGCGCTGATCGACCGCGGATACACGTTTGATTTCGTATCCGACGAACAACTACGCACCACGGCCTGCGTTCCCAGGAGCAGCAGGCTGAGGACCATCGGGACCGCCGAATACCAGGCCGTCCTCGTGCCCCGGACCGGCCACATGCCCGCCGCCACGCTCCGCCGCCTGCTCGACCTCGCGAGCCAGGGCGCGCGGATTCTCTTCTTCGACGCCATGCCCGCCGACGTGCCCGGTTTCGCCCGGCTCGAAAGCCGCCGCGCCGAGTTTGCGGAACAACTCGCGCGCATCGAGCTCCCGCCGCCCGGCACCGCCGTGCGCGCCGCGATGCTCGGCAAGGGCAACGTCTATGTCGGCGACGATCTCGACACGCTTCTCGGCCTCGTGCCCGTCGCCCGCGAGACCATCGCCGACAGCGGCTTGCGCTTCGTCCGGCGCGCGCTGCCCGACGGCCACATCTGGTTCATCGCCAATCTCACGGACAAGCCCTACTCCGACGCCGCCCCGCTCGTCACCGAGGATGCCGCCGCCGCGCTCTACGACCCGCTTTCCGGCGTGTCCGGCATGGCCCGCTATTCCGCCGCCCGCGCCGATTCCGATGCCGGCACGCCCGCCACGCTTTCCGTCGGCCTGCAACTCGCGCCCGGCCAGTCCATCATCGTCCGCACCTACGCGGGCGAGGCCGTCCCGGAAAATGCCGCGTCATGGACCTATTCCGCCCCCGTGGGCGAGCCCGCCGCCCTCGGCGGCAGGTGGACGGTCACCTTTGCGAGCGGCGGCCCGCAGCTTCCGCCGCCCTTCAAAACCGCCGCGCTCACCTCTTGGACCGACCAGGGCGGCGAGGCCGGGCGTTTCGCCGGCATGGCGCGCTACGAACTCGATTTCGAGCTGCCGGCCGCGCCCGAGGGCGCGGAGGTCGAGGACTGGTGGCTCGACCTCGGCGACGTGCGCGAGACCGCGCGCGTGCTCGTCAACGGCCGCGATGTCGGCCTGCTCTGGTGCCTGCCCTTCCGCGCGCGCATCGGCCATTGCCTGCGTCCCGGCAAGAACCACCTCGCCATCGAGGTGACAAACCTCGCCGCGAACCGCATCCGCGACCTGGACCAGCGCGGCGTGGTCTGGAAAAATTTCCACGAAATCAATTTCGTCAACGCGCACTACAAGCCGCTCGACGCGGGCCTGTGGCCGCTTCAGCCCTCCGGCCTTCTCGGTCCCGTGACGCTCACGCCGCTGAAGGTGGAGCGGTGACAACCGGCGTTTTCAGGGCCCGGACCGGCAATGCCATCTCCGGGCAAAATCCATATTTCGGTAGGGCGAGGCGTCCCGCCGAGCCGTTGGCTGTTCGCGGCTCGGCGGGACGCCTCGCCCTACCATTAGATGATTCGAGAATGGTATGAAAAGCGGGGCGCATGCGCGCTTCGTCGCGAAAGTTCAGCCGGACGGATTTCCCGTCATCGGCACCTCGACCAGCAAAATCTGCGCGTCCGGCGACAGGGTTTTGAACGCCACCGCGTCCGTGCCGGTGATTCCAACCGCGTCGCGCCGCTCCAGCGCCTTTCCGTCGGCCTCGAACTTTCCCTCGATCACCATCGCAAAAAGTCCGTCGCCGCTCTTCTTCAATTTGTAATCAAACACCCGACCCTCGTCGAAAACGCCCATGTGGAACCAGGCGTCCTGATGCAACCACACGCCCGCGTCGCCCGCGCTTGGCGAGACAACCTGCGTCAGTTGGTTTTTCAACAAGTCCATTTTTTTCTGCTCGTAGCGTGGCGTGACATTTCGTTTGTTGGGGAAAATCCAGATCTGGAAAAAATTCACGTCCTCGTCCGTGCTCGCGTTAAACTCGCTGTGCGTAATCCCGCTCCCTGCGCTCATTACCTGGATCTCGCCCGCGCGAATCACGCCGCCGTTGCCCATGCTGTCCTTGTGCCGCAGGGCGCCGCGCAAGGGAATCGAGACAATCTCCATGTTGGCGTGCGGGTGCGTCCCGAAGCCCATGCCCGGCGCGACAATGTCGTCATTCACCACGCGCAGCACTCCGAATTGCACGCGCGCAGGGTCGTGATAACCCGCGAAACTGAACGTGTGGTGCGTGTCCAGCCAGCCATGGTTCGCATGCCCGCGCGTGTCGGCCAAAAACAGTTCCGTTTTCATCGGCATCCTTTCGTTGTCATGCCGCCTGTCTGCCGCCCGCGCGCCACGACAGGGCGCCTGACGGGCATTGGTCGATCTGCCGCTTGAGTTCCGCCGTCGTCGCCTTGTCCGGCCTGATCCACGGACGCTCCTGCGGCTTGTAAACTTCCGGCAGCGTCTTGGCGCAGACACCCGCGTGGGCGCATTTTTCCGGCTGCCAGACAATCGTGATTTCCCCGTTCGTATATTCCTTTGCCATGGTGATTTTGGGTTGAGGCTATGGAATGACGCAGCGCATGCGTCTTGTCCGTCGTGTAATATGCTTCACATGACGGTGTTGTCAAATGGGAACAGGACGGGGCGGCCGGCCCCGATTTGGGGAGCAGCCGGCAGCAATGCCGTTCTGCCGGAAATCTTTCCTCTTTCTCTTTTTCCGTCCCAAAAAGAGGGCCGGCGGGAGAAAGAGAAAGATAAAGAGGAAAGAAGAAAGAGCGGCTGACGTTACTTCCGGTTGCCCCCCAACTGGCCATGCACTCGCCCGGGAGTGCATGGAGCCTCGGAATCAACCGAGGATCAGGCTTTCGCCGGTCATCTCGGCGGGCTTGGGCAGCCCCATCAGCGCGAGGATCGTCGGGGCGAGGTCGCCGAGGCGGCCGCCCGCGCGCATCTTCGTTTTTCCGGCGGCGTATCCGTTTCCGAATACAAACACCTCCACGAGATTCAGAGTGTGCGCGGTGTGCGGGCCGTTCACGGACGGGTCCCACATCTGCTCGCAGTTGCCGTGGTCGGCGCAGACCACGGCGTGGCCGCCCATCTTTTCCACGGCGGCGAGCAGCGTGCCCACGCCGGCGTCGGTCGCCTCGACTGCCTTGATCGCGGCGGGCAGCGAGCCGGTGTGGCCGACCATGTCGGGGTTGGCGAAGTTCACCACGACGAGGCCGTATTTGCCGGAGAGGATCGCATCCTTCGTGAGGCGCGTGACCTCGGCGGCGGACATTTCCGGCTGCATGTCGTAGGTGGGGACTTTCGGGCTGGCGGGACACACGCGGTCCTCGCCGGGGAAGGGGTCCTTGCGATAGTTGTTGAAGAAAAAGGTGACGTGCGGGTTCTTCTCGGTCTCGGCGCAGCGGAATTGCGCGATGCCGGCGTCGGCCACGACCTGGCCGAGGATGTTTTTCAACTTTTCCGGCTTCGGCAGGATCACGTGCACGGGCAGGCCGGCCTCGTATTCGGCCATGGTGGCGTAGTAGAGGTCGAGTTTTTTGCCGCGGTCGAAACCGTCGAATCCGTCGATGACAAAGGCCTTGGTGATTTCGCGCGGGCGGTCGCCGCGGTAGTTGTAGAAAATGACGGCGTCGCCGTCGGCGATGGTGGCGAGCGGCTTGCCGTCGGCGCCGGTCACGGCGGTGGGCGTGACGAACTCGTCGCCCTTCTGCGTTTCGCCGAGCGGATGGTCGTAGTAGTGCTGCACGGCGGCCTCGGCGCTGGGCGCGGTGGCCGCGATGGCGCGGCCGGTGAGCAGGTTGTAGGCTTTGCTGACGCGCTCCCAGCGGTTGTCGCGGTCCATGGCCCAGAAGCGTCCGCACACGCTGGCGATTTTGCCGATGCCGATTTCGCGGCATTTCGCCTCGACCTGTTTCACGTAGCCGAGGCCGCTGTGCGGCGGCGTGTCGCGCCCGTCGGTGAAGGCGTGGATGAAGACTTGGTTCGCGCCGACGCCGTCGGCCTTGGCCTGGGCGAGGAGGCCGTAGAGGTGCTCCAGCATGCCGTGCACGCCGGCGTCGGAGACGATGCCCATGAGGTGGAGCCTGGCCGACGGGTTCTTTTTCACGCGCTCGACGGCGGCGCGCCAGACCGTGTTGGCGGCGAGGCGTTTTTCGGAGAAGAGCTTGTTGATGCGCACGAGTTCCTGGTCCACGATGCGGCCCGCGCCGATGTTTTCGTGGCCGACTTCGCTGTTGCCCATCACGCCGTCGGGCAGGCCGACATCGAGGCCGCTGGCCTTGACCAGCGCGAAGGGATACTTCGCGTGCAGCATGTCGTCGGCGGGATGCTTCGCCAGCTCGACGGCATTGAAGTCGTGTTGCTCGGGCCGGGGATTTTTGCCCCAGCCGTCGCGAATGATAAGGACAACGGGTTTGCGTGATGTGCTCATAAGGAGAGTGCGTGGCGGTTGCGCCGGTTAAACAAAAGTGAACGCCGAGCGTATGACACGCGCGGCTGTCAACTAAAGGCAAAACTCTTGGCGTAGTTTACGCATCCATTGACTTCCGGGGGCAACCGCGCCGAGAATCCCGGCTCCATGCCCAAGCGCGCCGTTCTTCTCGTCAACCTCGGCTCCCCCGACTCCACCAGCGTGCCCGACGTGCGCCGCTACCTGAGCGAATTTCTGGGCGATCCGCGCGTCATCGACAAACCGGACAACCGGCTGCTGCGCTCGTTTCTGGTCAACCAGATCATCATCCGCAAGCGCGTCGAAAACTCGGCCCACGCCTACTCCACCATCTGGACGCCGGAAGGCTCGCCGCTCATCGTCACCTCGCGCTCCGTGCGCGACAAGCTCGCCGCGCGCCTGGCCGCCGCCGCGGAAGGCGCAGGGGACAAAAACCATTCCGCTGGAGGGACGACCTCCGTGTCGTCCGGTTCTGAGAGGACGGAGAGGAAAGAAAAAGAGGAAAGAACTGCGCAGGGCGGAGAAACGCCCGTGTATCTGGCGATGCGCTACGGGGAGCCGTCCATCGCGTCGGTGGTCGCGCAACTCGCCGCCGACGGCGTGGAGCACGCGCTGCTTTTCCCGCAGTATCCGCACTACGCCATGTCGTCGTGGGAGACGGTGGTGGCCGAGGTTTACGAGCAGGCCGCGCGCCTCGCGCCGGAGCTGCGCGTGGACTGCGTGCAGCCTTTCTATAACGACGCCGATTACATCGACGCGCTGGTGGCGTCCGCGCGTCCCGCGCTCGCGCAGCCGCACGACCTCCTGCTTTTCAGCTATCACGGCATCCCCGAGCGCCACCTGCGCAAGGCCGACACCTCGCGCGCGCACTGCACCCTCGTGCGCGGCTGCTGCGAGATCGACTCGCCCGTGCACGGCACCTGCTACAAGGCGCAATGCCTCCGCACCACGCAGGCTTTCGTGCGCCGCGCCGCGCTCGCCGCCGGGCGCTACTCGGTGTCCTTCCAATCGCGGCTCGTGGGCGAGCCCTGGCTCTCGCCCTTCACCGACGAGACCCTCGCGCGCCTGCCGTCCGCCGGCGTGAAGCGCCTGCTCGTGATGTCGCCGGCGTTCGTGACCGACTGCCTTGAGACCCTGGAGGAAATCGCCATCGCGGGCCGGAAGACCTTCCTGGATGCGGGCGGCGAATCTTATTATCAAATCCCCTGCCTCAACGACCAGCCGATGTATATAGACTTCCTCGAAGCCCGCGTGCGCCGCTGGCTCGCCGGCGAGGCGCCCTCCGCCACCCAGGCCCGCGAGCGCGCAGCGCTGCTGGCGGAAGCGTGAAAAGCTTGGGATATATGTGAGGGGCTTTGCCGGTGAAGGTATCCATTGAGCGTGATTTCAGGTTCGCGCGGCAGCGCGCGTAGCGCAGGCATCCTGCCTGCCGTCCTGATGTGATCGCGCGAAGCGCGGCATTTATTAGGGGAAAGAGAGAAAGTCGGCGTCGCTTCGCGCCTTCGGTTTCGACGGCAGGCAGGGATGCCTGCGCTACGCGCGCTGCCGCGCGAAGCAGTAATCACGCTAAACAGACACGCGAGCCGACCCTGCCAGTTGAGACAGAATAAACGAAAGGCAATCTATTATCTTCTCATATAATGCGCCCTCTCCTCCGCGCTGAATTTTTCCAAGGAATAGCGGAGCATGGTGCGCGGCATTTCTCCGCGATGGCGGTCGAGAAAGCCGCAAAGTTTGTTTTTATCTTTTTTCCCCGCTTCGCGAAGCATCCAGCCGACGGCCTTGTGCATCAAGTCGTGCCTGTGCCGCAATAATTTTTGGGACAGGGCAAATATATCATCGAGATCACCCCGCCTGATAAAGGCGAATGTGGCAAGTATGGCTATGCGCTGGTCCCATAACAGTTCGCTTTTCGCCAGCTTGTATAAAATGGCCCTGTCCTTGTCCACGAGATATTCTCCCACTATGTCCTTGGCGCTGAGGTCGACCAAATCCCAGTTGTTGATCCAACGGGTGGAAGACAGATAAAATTCATAAATTTCCTTTCTTTCCGACTCCTTTGCCTTCTTGAACCTTTCCACCAAGATCAATAACGCACACAGGCGGCATTCGTGGTATTCACTGTGCAGAAGTTTGATGATCTCGGCATGCGATATATCCTTGTGGCTTTTGGCCACCTTGCGGGTATCCGGCACCACCACTCCGATAAACTTGTCCCCTTCTCCATACTGGCCTTTCCCCGTCTTGAAGAAGCGGGGCAGGAACTCTTTTTTCTCCGGAGTGGAGAGCGCTTCAAGTTCTTTCTGTATGTCTTTTGCCGTCACGGGATCAATATTACGCCGTCCCTTTAAACTGCCCCTGCCTACTGGTTCAACGCGTTCTTCTTTGGCGAGGACAGCGATTCCTCGACCCGCTTCACAACACCGCACGCGATCCACAGCATGCCTGTCATCGTCAGTGCCGCCACAATGGGCATGCTGATAGGATGCAAAGTTACAGGCTTGTCCGTGGCCCGAATCGTCAGGTCTTTTCTTTCTAACGATTCGATGGCAGCAATAACGTCCGATGTCGTGCCATCGGTTCGCACTGTGATCTGCTTCTTTCCGACGGGAGCGAGGCCGGACCCCCAGGATGCCAAAAATGTGGGAATCGAAAATACAATACCGAGTATAATACAACCAATGAATCGGGCAATATAGCGGTGCATGGTGATATTCTTGCCGGACTGTGTTATCAGGCTAAACCGGCCTTGGCCGGGCAGGAGGTTTTCATGCACAAGGCATTTAATCTATCTTCATGTTTGTCAATAGGATGTTCTCACAGATTTGGCCTTTGAGTCCGGCTTTTATGAGAAATGCGAGGCTCTCGCGGTTTTCGCCTCGCGATGTGCCGCATGCCCCGACGGCTTCGCGGTTGACCGAAGAGCGGCGCGGGGCGAGGGTAGGGCATGGCTTCGCTTCAGGAATTGGTTGACTATTGCGACACACGCACGCGGCGCGCGGCGTTCAAGGACGCGCCGGGGGCGTTCAACGGGTTGCAGGTCGCGAACGACGGGCGCGTGACCAAGGTCGGCGCGATCGTGGACTCGGGCGTGGCACCGTTTCGCAAGGCGGTCGCGGCGGGCGTGGATTTTCTGGTCGCGCACCACGGGATGTTCTGGGACATGCCGCGTCCGATCACCGGGCCGGTTTACGGGCGGGTGAGCACGCTGGTGCTTGGAAATTGCGCGCTGTATTCGTGCCATCTGCCGCTCGACGCGCACCCGGAGATCGGCAACAACGCCCTGCTCGCCCGCCAACTCGGGCTCGCGCCGGACGAGCCGTTTCTCGTGCGCGACGGCGAGCCGGTGGGCTGGGTGGCGGCGTGGGCGGACACGCGGGCGGCGCTGCGGTCGCGGCTGGAATCGCTCTACGCGCGCGTGGTGCCGGTGGAATGCGGGCCGGAGCGGCCGGGCAAGGTGGCGTTTTGCAGCGGGAGCGGCAACAGCGCCATCCCCGGGATGCTGGCGGTGGGCGTGACGACGCTGGTGACGGGCGAACTGCGCGAGGAGTGGTTCAACGTGGCGCAGGAATCGGGGTTGAACGTGTATTTGTGCGGCCACTACGCGACCGAGACCCACGGCGTGCGCGCGCTCGCGGCGGAACTGGCGGAAAAATTCGGACTGCCATGGGAGTTCATCGCCACGGAGAATCCGCTCTGAAAAACAGGTTTGCATTTTAATCGCGGAAGCGCGGAAAAAACGAAAACGCGGAACCTGTTTTGCCATGATTGCCCGCCATTAAATTCAGCCTTTCCGCGCTTCCGCGATTAAATCAAATTTTTCAAACCGCCCTTAAACATCACCCTCACCCTCAACTTAAACTATATTCCATGAAAACCATCGGCATCCTCAACGGCCCCAATCTCGACCGGCTCGGCAAACGCGAGCCGGAGATTTACGGCGCGACCACGCTGGCGCAACTGGAGGAGCGGCTGCGCGCGGAGTTCGACGGCGCGGCGCGGCTGGAGTTTTTCCAATCGAACCACGAGGGGGCGTTGATTGACCGGATCGCGGCGCTGGCGGACGCAAAGGCGGACGGCCTCGTCGTGAATTTCGGCGCGCTCACGCACACGAGCGTGGGCTTGCGGGACGCGCTGCTGGGCGCGCACCTGCCGACGGTGGAGGTGCACATTTCGAATATCTACAAGCGCGAGGAATTCCGCCACAAGTCGCTCACCGCGCCGGCGTGCGTCGGCATGGTGACCGGCCTGGGCTTGGAGGGATATTTCGCGGCGCTGCGGTTTTTGCTGAAGCAGTAAGGCTGACGCGTCGCGCAGTCCGGCGATTTGCGCTCACCGTTTCACGGCCAGCACGCGGCCGAGGCGGTCGGCGAGGGCGAGGACGGATTGCTCGAGTTCGTGCTGGTCGCGATGCAGATAGGCATCGTGGCGGAGCAGGATCGCGACGGCGAGGCGCGGCGGGTTGACGAGCGGCTCGCGCACCACGGCGGCAACCGACACGTGATCGACGCTGGTTTCGCGGATGTTCCAGGCGAAGCCGGCCTCGCGCGCCTGGCGGAGCTGCGCATAGAAGCGTTCGGGCGAAAGGTTGGTGCAGGGCGTGACCGCCTCGTCGTCCTCGCGCGGTGCGTAGGCGGGCCACGAGGATTCGGGCATTTGCGCGACGAGGATCTTGCCCGGCGACGAGGCGTGTATGGGGCTGTTCATGCCGAGGCGCAGGGTGTTGCCCTCGTCGCCGGCGGCGCACACCACGTAGGCATTGCGCCCGCCGAGCATGTCGATATACACGCTGGCGTCGAGCGTCGCGGCCGCTTTGCGCAGTGCGGTGTCGAGGCTCATGTTGCGCGCGAAATGGGCGGCGATCTCGTGCACGAAGGCAAAGATCCCCGCGTCCACGCCGTAGCGGTGATTGCGCGGATTTTGCTGGAGAAAACCGATCTGGCAGAGGGTCTTCAGCAGGCGGTGCAGCGAAGATTTCGGCATGCCGAGATCGGCGGCGATCTGCGTGACGCCGAGCGCATAGCCGCGCTGGAGCAGCAGGCGCACGACGGCGATGCCTTGGGTCAGCGGGGTCTCGGTTCGTTCTTGCCGGGGCGGGCTCATTTTGCGGGCAACTGAATCCGAGGCGGGTGCGGCGAGGCAATCTTTATTCGCCCCGCCCTGTTCCGCGGGGTTGCAACTCAAAGTGATGTCACCGCCGGAATCTTTCCTCTTTCTCCCTGCTCGTGCCTGACGAAAGATAAAGAGGAAAGAAGAAAGAGGGAGTGACACAACTTTGAGTTACACCCGTTCCGCGGGTGGAATCCAGCCGCGCATCGCGCGGCGTCCCGGCTGGTTGTTTTCCCGCGGCGTGGTTGAGCATGTCGTCATGCAAGCGAAACCCTGCGATTTTACCACCCCGTGTCTGGTCGTCGGCGGCGGCCCCGCCGGTTATGGCGCGGCGCTCGCCGCGAGCAGGGCGGGGTGCAAGGTCCTCCTCGTCGAACATCACGGCTACCTTGGCGGCATGGGCGCGGCTGCAAACCTGAGCTGCTATCTGAACTATCGCGGCGGCGGCGAGGACTTGAGCGAGGCGGCTTATCGCGGACTCATCGGACGGCTGCGCGCGGCGGGGCTTTCCTATCACGTCGGCTACGCGCACGCGGACTACATCGACCCGGAGTTCACCAAAACACTCATGGAGGAAACGCTCCTCCGCGCGGGCGTGACGCTGCTTTATCATTGTCTGCTGGATCGCGTGGCACGCGCGGACGACGGTGCATGGCGGGTCGAGTTCGTGGCGAAAAACGCGCGCATCCGCGTGCGTGCCGATTATGTGATCGATGCCACCGGCGACGCCGATGTGTGCGCCTCCGCGGGCGCGCAGACCACGCACGGCCGCAACAGCGACGGACGCGCCCAGCCGATGTCGATGGTGGTGCAACTGGCGGGATTCGACCCGCGCGCGTGGGCGGATGCCGGCCTGCCCATCGAGGCCGGGCGCTACGCGGTCAAGTGCGACTGTTTCGGCGCGGAAGCCTCCCGCGCCCGCGCCGCCGGCGAATGGACCATCCCGCGAGAAAACATCGCCATGCTCTGGGCCGCGCCCGGCGACCCGACCCGCGTCACCATCAATGGCACGCGCATCAACGGGCTCAGCGCGTGCGACCCGCTCGATGTCACGCGCGCCGAGATCGAGGGCCGCCGTCAGGCCGGCGAGTTGGCGCGCTTTTTCCGCAACCACATCCCCGGCTTCGCCGATGCGCATCTGGCGCAGACCGGCCCGCAAATCGGCGTGCGCGAGAGCCGCCGCATCGTCGGGCGCGCCGTGCTCACCGAGGACGACGTACGCGCGAGCCGCATGCCGAACGACACGATTACGCGCTGCGCCTATCCGATCGACGTGCACAGCCCGGACAGCGCGGCGACGCAGTTCGAGTCGATGCCGTCCGGCCATGTTTACGGCATTCCGTGGGGCTGCCTGCTTCCTGCCAATCTGGAAAACATCGCCGCCGCCGGCCGCTGCATCAGCGCCACGCACGAGGCGGCGGGGAGTTTCCGCGTGATGCCGACCTGCATGGGCCTCGGCGAGGCCGCCGGCACGGGGGCGGCGCTCGCCGCGCAGGCGAAGATTCCGCTCTCAACCGTATCATCCGGTTCAATACGCGCGGCGATGGATAAACAACTCCGCGCCCTGCCCGCGCTCTCCCGCCCATGAAAGCCAAGACCCTCCAGGAGGTCGATCTCTCCTCCGTCATCGCCGTCAATGACCAGTGGTGGCGCGGCGAGCTTGGCCGTCCGGTTTTTAACATCGTTTGCACCGGCGCCGAGCCCACGCTGCCGGTATCAAGACTGGAGCCGCGGTCGTTCATCCCCGAGTATCCGCGCGATGCTGCCCCGGCGGACATCATTGACGCGGAGTATTTCAAGCTCTCCTCCCGCCGCTACATCGGGGACGGATTTCCGCTGCAATGGATGAACTTCGGCCCCGGCGTGCTGGCGGCCCTGGTCGGCGGCACGGGCCATGCGGGGAAGGACACGGTTTGGTTCGAGCCGGGGCAATTCGCCGGCCTGCCGCTGTCCGGAATGCGCATTGTCTTCGACCCGCGGAGCGACTGGGCGCTCTGGTTGACGGAACTTTACCACGAGCAACTATCGCGCTTGGACAAGCAGCCGCTGATTCCCGGCATGACCGACTTGGGCGGCGTGCTCGACATCCTGGCGACCCTGCGCAACTCCGAGGCGCTGATGCTCGACCTGCTCGACGACCCCGCCGAAGTCAAACGGCTGACCGGAGAGGAGCAGGCCGCGCGCGCGGTCGCGTATGATCATTTCGACACGATGATCCGCGCCCGGGCGCTGGTTTCAAGTTGCTGGGCCGGCCTGCTCTCGTCCGGGACTTGTGACATGTTGCAGTCGGATTTTTCCTACATGATTTCACCGGCGATGTTTTGCGAGTTCGTCCGTCCGCGCCTTGAGGAAAATTGCGTGCGGCTCGCGCATCCTTTCTATCATCTGGACGGCAAGGGTGAGTTGCCGCACCTGCCGCATTTGCTGACCATCCCCAACTTACGCGGCATTCAGTGGGTGCCCGGCACGGGCCAGCCGCCGCAATCGGAATGGCCGGAAGTGTTCGAGGCTGTCGAGTCCGCCGGGCTGAAAATGCAACTGCTAGGCTCGCTGGATTCGTGCGAGGCGGTCCTGCGTCGGCTGAAGAACCCGTCGCTGGCGCATGTATGGCTGGAAATCCGTCCGCATGAGCTTGAGCGCGCTTGCCGCCTGGTTGCGGAGTTTGGCGGTTCATGAATCCCGTGGGAGCATCATCATGACCGCGATAAAAGAAAGCTTCCGTCAGCACCCCGCACCGCCGTCCGCCAGCCGCGGCTGGATGGTGGAGGACACCGCGTTTGACCCGGCGGCCATCGAGAAGAACGGCTGCAAGTTCATGATCGGAAACGGGCGCGCCGGTGTGCGCGGCACGCTGGAGGAATTTTCCAGGCGGCAGCTCGCCGCCTGCACGCTGGCGGGGCTCTACGACCAGGTCCCGGGGAAATGGCGCGAGCCGGTCAACGCCCCGAATCCCTTCTTCGTGCGCGTGTGGCTCGACGGCGAACTGCTGTCGCCGGAGTCGCGCGCGCCGTCCGCGCACCGCCAGCGGCTCGACTTGCGCGCGGCGCTGCACTCGCGTGAAACGGTGTTCCGCCTGGATGACGGCTGCGAAGTGACGCTGCGGGCGGAACGTTTCCTGAGCGCGGCCGACACGCATATCGGCGCGTTGCGTTTCGCGGTGAGCACATCGGGCGGCTGCCGGCTCGTCATCGAGGCGGGCATCGACGGCGACGTGTGGGATTTGAACGGCCCCCATTTGCGGGATTTCGCCGAGTCTGAACGCGGCGGCGTGATGCGGCTCGCCGCCCGCACGCAGGAACAGGGACGGGCGGTGGCCGTCGCGGCCGCGGTGGAGCCGGCGTTTGCCAAGGACGATTTGCGCGGCGACGAAATGATAGGGTGGCATGGGCGACTCGCCCATGCGGCGGCGCTCCGCGCCGCGAATGCCGAAGAACACGGGCGAGTCGCCCGTGCCACTCAATCCGCTGTCTCCGGCGACAGCGGGGCAATCGGCGCGCCCAGGATTCTTCGTCGCATGACGCTCGTCGCGCGGGCCGGCATTGAGTATTCATTTGTTCAATACATAGCGATTTTCGCGGACGACGGCGTGGATGGGGAAGGTCGCCCCGCGCCGTCCGCCGCGGATGCCGCGGCGGCGGCCTGCCGCGCGGCGCGGGCCGCCGGTTACGATGCGCTGCTTGCCGCGCACCGCGCGGTCTGGGCGGAGCGCTGGGCGCGCTCGGACGTGCAAATCGAGGGTGACGACGGGGCGCAACTGGCGCTTCGGCACAGCATCTACCAGCTCCTCATCATCGCGCCGGGGCACTCGGATCGCGTGTCGATTCCGGCGCGCGGGCTGTCGGGACAGGTTTACAAGGGCGGCGTGTTTTGGGACACGGAAATCTTCATGCTGCCGTTCTTCAACCACACGCAGCCCGAGACGGCGCGGCGGCTGCTCGCCTACCGGCGGCATACGCTCGACGGTGCGCGGCGCAAGGCGGCCGACCTCGGGTTTCGCGGCGCGTTCTACGCGTGGGAAAGCCAGGAGACGGGCGACGACGCCTGCACGTATTTCAACGTCACCGACGTGTTCACCGGCCGTCCGCTGCGCACATATTTCCGCGACAGGCAGGTGCACATCAGCGCCGATGTGGCGGTGGCGGTGTGGCGGCATTTCGAGCAGACGGGCGACCTCGGCTTCCTCGCCGGCACGGGCGCGGAGGTCGTGCTGGAGTGCGCGCGTTTTTTCCTTTCCCGCGCCTGCATCAATCCCGACACGCGCCGGTTTGAGCTGCGCGATGTCGTCGGTCCCGACGAATACCACGAGCGCGTGGACAACAACGCCTTCACCAATGCCATGGTCGCGGCCACGCTGCGCATCGCCCTCGACACGCTGGCGTTGCTGGCGGAGCACGCGCAGGCGGCCCGTGCGGAGCTGGTCGCGCGCCTCGACTACGGGGACGACGCGCGCCGGCTGGAGGAGATGGCGGCGGCGCTTTACCGTCCGCAGCCCGCGCCCGGCACCGGAATCATCGAGCAATTCGACGGCTACCGCCGGCTGGAGGACGCGAGCCTGGCCGAGGTGCGCGCCCGCGTCATCAAGCCGAACGAATACTGGGGCGCGACCCACGGCGTGGCGGCGAACACCAAGGTCATCAAGCAGGCCGACGTGGTGTTGATGACGCACCTGTTTCGCGACGAGTTTTCCGACGAGGTCAAGCGCGCCAACTGGGAGTATTACGAGCCGCGCACCGAGCACGGTTCCAGTCTCAGCCCGTGCGTTTACGCGCTCGTGGCGGCCGACATCGGCAAGACGGACTGGGCGTATCGCTACTTTCTCAAGACCGCGACCATCGACCTGACGGGCAACTCAAAACAATACGTCGGCCCGCTCTACATCGGCGGCACGCACCCGGCGGCGAACGGCGGCGCGTGGATGACCGCCGTGCTCGGCTTCGGCGGGCTGCGCATGGCGCGCGATTTCGTATCCGTAAATCCGATACTGCCGTCCGCATGGCGCGCCCTGGCGTTCCGTTTCTGCACGCGCGGCCAATGGTTCGCGGTGCGCGTCACGCGCGCCGCGATCACCGTGACGGCCGATGCGGCGAACACCGCGCCGGCGGCGTTTGAGCTGCACGGCGGCGCGCGCCGCGATTGCGCGCCGGGCGAGACCATCACCTCGGCCACGGCAACCGCGTGAATCTTCCAGCCATGATCAACGACCCGATGCTTCAGTCGCGCGGCGCCATTTTTGACCTCGACGGCGTGATCGTCGACACGGCCCGCTATCATTACCTTGCGTGGCGGCGGCTCGCATCCGAACTCGGCTTCGAGTTCAGCCTTGCGGACAACGAACGGCTCAAGGGCGTGAGCCGCGCCCGCTCGCTGGAGCTATTGCTGGAGGCCGGGGGGCTTTCCCTCGGCGTGGAAAAGAAGGCCGCGCTCGCGGAGAAAAAGAACCGCTGGTATGTCGAGTCCCTCGCGCGCATGGACGGAAGCGAGCTTCTGCCCGGCGCGCGCGACTATCTTCTGGCGCAACGCGCGGCCGGACGCCGCGTCGCGCTCGGATCGGCGAGCAAAAACGCCGGGATGATCCTGCAACGGCTGGGCATCGCCGGGTTGTTCGATGCGGTGATCGACGGCACCAGGGTGACCAACGCCAAGCCCGATCCCGAGGTCTTCCTTCTGGCTGCGCGGGAGCTGGCGCTGGCGCCGGCCGACTGCGTGGTGTTCGAGGACGCCGCCGCCGGCGTGGAGGCGGCCCGGCGCGCGGGCATGCGCGTGGTGGGCATCGGAGACGCGGCGATTTTGCGCGATGCGGATCTCGTGGTCTCCGGCCTCGACCGGCTGCTGCCCGCCGCCTCCGTTCCGACAGCCTGAAAACTTTCCCAATAAAATCCATGACGACCTCAAAACACCCGCTACCGTTTGCCTGCATGCCCAGCCTGAGATTTTTCGTGATCGTGCTCGCCGCGTTTGCCCTCCCGGCGGCGACCGCCGCGTCCGACCCGCTCGAAAACTCGTCCGCGTATTCGCTGCTGCGCAACGCCGATGGCAGCCCGCGCGAAGGCGCGTATCCGATGGGCTTCGTGCGCGGTCGTCCGGAGCAGGTGGTGCAGCTCGGTTACAACCAGGCGCAGGACACCGCGATGTTTGACTCGGTTGTGAAAGGGCTGCCGTATCCAGGACCGTCCGCGTATCTCCAGTCGCGGTTGGGCCTTCAGCATTACAGCATGGCGCTGCCGGCCGACAGCCTGGCGGGACTGTTCAGCGCGGCGTTGAGAAACGGCGCGACGCAGACCGGGCCGGTGAAGGGCATCGGGCCGCTGCGCCTGGCCATCGGCCCGGATGGCAAACCCTACGCGCACCCGAGCGAGAGGACGCGCGATCTCCCGAAGATCATCGACCTTTGCGATGTTTTCGACCCGAACACCCGCCTGTTTCTCAAGCAATATGTCACCGAGCATGTGAAGTCCCGCGCCGGCTCGCCGATCGACAACAGCGTCGTGCGCTGGGGGCTCGACAACGAGTGGGAGGCGCGCCCGAATCATTCGCCCGGAGCCAAAAAACTCTTTGTCGAGTGGCTGAAGCGCGCCTACGGCGGCGACATTGCCGCGCTCAACGAGGCGTGGGGCGGCACGACATTCAAGAAATTCGACGCCAGGCTCGCCGCGCACACGCCCGATGTGGACGAATACGCGAAGAATCCGGGACTGTTTCTCGACTGGTGCGAGTTTCAGGCCGGGTTTTTCACCCACGTGATGGCCGAGCAAATGGCGGCGATGCGCGAGGCCGATCCGCGCAAGCGCGGCGTGGTGCACAAGAGCACGCAGATCACCCTTGAAGTGCCCGACTGCGCCCGCATGCGCATGATGGACCACGGAAGTTTCGCCGAGGCCGTGCGTCCCTACGGCGGCGGGCTCTATGGCATCGACATGTATGGCGCTGGCGACCGGCAGGCCTATGAGGCGAACTACATTTATAACTGCATCCGCCCCGCCGACCGCGCGCCCGGCTTCGGCGTGATGCTTTGCGAAAACAACAACCACGGCGGCCCCGGTCACCAGTTTGCCGCCACCGAGTGGCGGCTGCTGGCCAACGGCGTGAAGGGCATGATGTATTTCACGCCTGGATACATCGGCGCGCCGAAAAAGGACGACTTCAACACCTTCGCGTTCATTGACCCCGTGACGGGGCGGCCGAAGGACAAGCTCTTCTACGCCGCGCGCTGGGCGGGCGCGGTGCACCGCAGCGAAAAGTTCTGGACCGACGCCGTCCCCGCGCCCGGCCTGCCGCGCATCGCCATGCTCGTGCCGAAGCGCGACATCCTGCTTTCGGAGCGGTCGGACCGGAACAAAAACGAGGGCCGTTTCTCCTATCCGCGCAATCACCGCTGGATGGTTTTCCGCTGGCTGCGCGAACAGGGTTACTGGGTGGACGTGCTGCCCTACGAGAAGCTCCGGGACGATTATCTCGCGGCCTACGACGCGCTCGTGCTCGTAGGCGCGGAGCATCTCGCGCCCCGCGAATGCGAGGCCATCGCGCGCTTCACCGCCTCGGGCCGCGTGCTCGTCGCCGACACGATGCCCGGCTACTTTGACCAGCACCACCGCAAGCTCAACGCCTTCGCCAAGCCGATGGGCGTCGAGGTGACGCGTTTGCCTGCGCCGGGCGAAATCGGCTTTGAACTCGATGGCCGCCGGGTCGCCGCAAAGACCCCCGTCAGCATTACCGTGAGTGACGCCGAGGTGCTGGCGAAGGACGAGAAAGGCG
This sequence comes from Termitidicoccus mucosus, assembly GCF_038725785.1. Taxonomy (GTDB): domain Bacteria; phylum Verrucomicrobiota; class Verrucomicrobiia; order Opitutales; family Opitutaceae; genus Termitidicoccus; species Termitidicoccus mucosus. Next base: position 3,752,196 of record NZ_CP109796.1, on the reverse strand, counting down.
CGCCGCTCGCGCTCCTGAAAACCTTCCACGACGGCCGCATCCTGCTGCTGCCTTTCGAACTCGGCTCCCTTGTCCACGACCGGAAGGCCGACGCGCTCGCATCCACGCAGTCCGTGGCCGCCCCCACCGCCGGCAGCGAGCACTACGCGGCGTTCCCCGGCGAGTTCGACATCGGCGCGTGGCTCGGCGGCCTGCTCGCGCGCGCCGGCGTGAAGCCGGCCACGGCGGTTGTTTCCGGCGGCGGCGATGCCACGCGCATCATTCGCATCGAGCAGCCGTATGTTGACGCGGCGGGAAACATTGCCGTCGTCGTGGCCGATCGCGCGCAACTTGACCCGCAGGAAAAAATCCCCGCGGGTGAGATCGAGTTGCCGCTTCCCGATGGCGCATGGGAAAGCGCGCTCTGGGCGGCGGCAGAGGACGCCGGGCTGCATCCGGTGAAAGTGAGGCGTGTCTCCGGCGCGTTGCACCGTGTGTCGCTGCCGGAGGTGGCGAGCGCCGGTGTGTTGTATTTTTTCCGAAAGCACGACCCGCTCATCGGCCTCTCGCGCATCGAGACCGGCGCGGTATCGGCGGACGGCCAGACCGCGAAGGTCGCGCCCGGCGCGACGTTTGCCGTGAGCGCCACGCTCTTCAACACCACCGGCGCCACGCTCCCCGAGGGCGGACTGCGCCTGCTTGCGCCCGCGGGCTGGACGATTTCCGGGAGCAATGCCGCCACGCCCGCGCTCGCCCCCGGAGCGTCCGCCGAGGCGAGCTTCACCATCACGGCGGAACCCGACGGCAGGCGCATGGCGCCCGATTGGATTTATCCCCTCGTCGCGCGCTGGAATACCGCCGGCGAAGACCGCGCGATCGCCGCGACCTGGGTCGAGGGCGCGCCTGTCCCCGCGGACATCCCGCTGCTGCTGACCGACAATGCGCGCTACCCCGACGATTATCCGTATAAAAAGAAAACCGGCGCGACCTACCGCTACACCGATCCGTCGTGGGCCGCCGCCGATCCCATCAGCAAGGCCGGCCGCACCAAACCCGGCGAGGCGCTGACGGGCGGTTTCGGCAGCATCGGCGGCGAGCGCAACAGTTTCAACCGGGGCGACTACGTGAAGACATTCTACGCGCGCTACCCGTCGCGGCAAGTCGAGGTGGTGTTTGACCTGCGGGACGCGCATGCCCTCCGCCGCCTGAACATCGTCGCCGGCCCCGAGCCTGTCCAGCCGCGCGAAGTGCGCGTGCTCACGAGCGAGGATGGCGGCTCGTTCGCGCTGCAAAAGACCATCGCGTGGACCGCGAACGAAATGGAGCTCATCGCCGGCCTCGACGACGTGCGCGCCCGCCACGTGAAGCTCGTCGTCGAATGGCCCGCCGCCGGCGGCACGCTCGACGAGGTGGAGATATGGGGGCGCTAGGCGTTCCATTGGCGGAACTCACATCGCCATCCCAGGGCGCTTCCACTTGGACAACCCGCACGACTGCAAACAATCCCGATCAACACGGACAACGGCCTCCCCTCAACCCCGTTTCAAAACACAAACCGTGAATCCCAACATGAGCACACCCAAACTGACGCGTTTATTTCCGGTCCTCCTGCTCGCACCCTGCATCCTGGGCGCGCAACAAACCGGCACCTCGCCGGCCATTCCGGAAGACGAAGGAGACATCGTTGTCCTCACGCCATTTGAGGTGAGGGACCAGAAAGACGACAGCTACGGCGCCACCAACGCCGTGTCCGGCACGCGCCTGAACACCAACCTGCTTGAACTCCCGAAGACGGTCGATGTGGTCACTTCCGAATTCATCAAGGACATCGGCGCGATCGACATGCAGCAGGCGTTGCAATACTCCGCCGGCATCACCTACGCGGACGACACTCCCGGCGCGGACGATGCCTACGGCGGGCGTTTCATTATCCGCGGCATCCAGACCAGCACCTCTTATCGCAACGGCTTCCCTTCGTCCTTCATCGTGGACCCGGTGTTGCTTGACCGCATCGAAATCATAAAAGGTCCGTCCTCCACCTTTTCCGGCCCCATCGAGCCCGGCGGCACCCGCAACTATATCACCCGCAAACCGCCCGCGAAGCAGTCGTCATCCCTTTCCAGCCGCTACGAAAGCTATGACCGCTTCCGCGCGCAACTCGTCAATGGCGGTCCGCTCACGCGGAGCAAATCCCTCTCCTACCGCCTCGCGGCGGTTTACGAGGATTTCGATTCGCATCAGGATTTCGCGAACCGCAAGCGCCATGTCGTCGCGGGCACCGCGCTTTGGAAACCGAGTTCGAAGATCACGCTCCAGTCCGATGTCCAGTTCATCCGCAGCAAGGTCATTCCCAGCGCGGACATCGGTTACTATACGCTTACCGGCGCCAGCACCCGGACCTACGTTCACGATGTCTCCCACTCGTTCAACAGCTACGGTCCCAATGCCTACGCCAACACGGACCAGGTCTCGGCGCTGACCGACTTTACGTATCAGCTCAACCGCGCATGGACGTTCCGTGTCGGCCTCATGTACACCTATCAGGATGTGGCGCGCCTGCTCCCCAGCATGGGGTCCCAGATTGTCTTGGTGAATCCCGCCACGGGCGCGGCCGATCCCAGCGGAGTCCGGGCCGTTTCCCGCACCCAGATTGATTACATGCCGGATGCGGTCAGCTATGCCGTCAATCCGCAGGTTTACGCGGTGGGGCAGTTTCAATACTGGGGGATAGACCACAAGCTCATGTTCGGCGCCGACTATTATTACTTTGATACGAAGAACGACATCTACCGGAGAACCTTCACCGGAGTCCTTCCGCGGGTTTATCTCGATAAAAACGGCCCCAGCAATTATGACTTCGGCGCGCCGTCCGATTTTGACATCTTTACCCTTCGCCGCACCCTCGCCCGTTATGAGAGTGTTTCGATGAACAACATCCTGCAATTCTTCAAGCGGCGCCTTACTCTCCTTCAATCCATTCGTTACACCTATATCGATAATATTTTAAAGAACATCGACCCGGCCGTTAATTCGCGCCAGCAGTCCACCGACGACAATATCGTCCAGTCTTACGGAGCTTCCTATAAAATCGTTCCCGGGCTGTCGGCCTTCGTCAGTTTCAGCCAGTCCTTCAATCCGCAGCCGCTTTATTATACCTACGACGGCAAGCTGATCGACCCCATCGAGGGCGAGGGCTGGGACTTCGGTTTCAAATACAATATCATCAAGGACAAGCTTTCCGGCACGGTCACGGCCTATTCGCTCAAGCAGAGGAACACCGCCAGCACCGACCCCGATCACTCGGGCTACTACATCGCCTCCGGTGAAATAGAGAGCAAGGGCGTGGAGTTCACGCTCCAGGCGCAACCGGCGAAGCCCTGGCAGCTCACATTTGGTTATTCCTATATCGATGCGGAAGTCGTCAAGGCCTACCAGAATCTCGTCCAGCGCCTCGGCCGCGTCGCCAACGTGCCCAAGCACCAGGTCACGCTCTGGAACCATTATCGCATTTCCAATGGCGCGCTCAAGGGACTGGCGGGCGGGCTGGGCGTCGTATACATGTCCGGCCGCCGCACCCAGTTCGGCTGGTGGGACCAGCCCGGCATTGAGGCGCCCTCCTATACCAAGCTCGACCTCAGCCTCACCTATTCCTTTAAAGTCGGGAAAATGCCGGTCACGCTTCGCGGCGAGATCAACAACCTGACCGACAAGGAATATTTTTCCTCTTATAATTTCTACGGCATGCCGCGCACCTTCGCCGGTTCCATCGAGGTCAGGTTTTGAACAAATCCCAGTCCCGTGCCATGATCGTCGCAAACCCCGCCGCCGCGAAGCCGCTCTCGCCGAACTACCGCTGGCTGATTCTCGGGCTGCTGATTTTCATCGGCTACCTGAACCAGTTTGACCGGCAGACCGTCTCCGTCCTCAAGACGACCATCAAGGCGGCGTTCGAAATTGACGATTCCGGCTACGCGCTGCTTGTGAACGCCTTCACCGCCTGTTACGCCCTTGCCTATATCGGCAGCGGCTGGGTGGTGGACCGCATCGGGCCAAGGATGGCGCTGACGTTGTTTGTGTTTGTGTGGTCGCTGGTGACGGTGGGCTGCGGGCTTGCGCACACGCTTTGGCTGATGATTATTTTGCGCGGTTTTCTCGGGCTGGCGGAGCCGGGTTTGTTTCCGGTGACCATGCGCGTGTCCACCGTCTGGGCGGCGGATAAAAACCGCGGGGTCTTCATGGCGCTCGCCACCATCGGGACAAGCATCGGGAGCATCACGGCGGTGCCCATCATCGCATGGCTGACGATTCACTTTCACTGGCGACTGGCCTTCGTCGTGCCGGGCGCGCTCGGGATCATGCTGGCGTGGTTGTGGTGGACGAAATACCGGGAGCCGTCAGCCGGATCGGGTGGCACGGGCGACCCGCCCGTGCGACGGTGCTCCGCGCCGCCATCCCCGAAAAACATGGGCGGGGACGTCCATGCCACGCAACCCGCCGCCGCCGCGCCGCCGCTTCCGTGGGGCCGGCTCTGGCGGCAGCGTCCGCTCTGGGGCGTGATCCTTGTGCGGCTTCTCAGTGACCCGGTTTGGTATTTCTGTCTGTTCTGGATGCCGGGATATTTGCAGGAGTCGAAGCAGGTTTCCATTGGACTGCTCGGTGTCATTGGGTGGATTCCGTTTTTGTGTGCGACGCTCGGCGGACTGGCGTTCACCGCGCTGTCCGACCACCGCGCCAAGCTCGCCGGCCTGCGCGGGCGCAAATATCTCGTCATGGCAACAGCGGTGGCGGGGCCGCTTTGCTGGCTGATACCTCATATGCCCATCATGCCGACCATCGTGCTGTTTTGCATCATCGCCGTGTTGTGCAACGCCTGGCTCGGCTCCATCGCGCCCATCATCGCGCAAATTTTCCCGGTGGGAAACGTGGCCAGCGTTTACGGCATCGCGGGCGCGTTTGGCGCGACGGGGGCGATCGTGTTCAACTGGCTCATCGGCCAGGCGGCCACCTTGTTCGGCATGGACACGCTTTTTATCGTGATGGGCTTCCTGCATCCGTGCGCCGCGCTCGTGATGGCGTTCTTTATACGAAGCAAGGATATCATAAAACCGGCCGGCGAAGCTGTGTAAGCCCGGCGTTCCACCCGTGGAATTGCCCTTGTCCCGCCGCGCCGCACTTGGATTGTCCCCCGGCCCCCGTCCGCAAGAATCACCCGCGTTCCCAAGCCCGATCCCCCGGGATCCAGTTTAATCATTCGCAAACCCTCGCAACGCATCATGAAAAAAACGCCCCTCCTGAAGTGGACCTGGATGACGCTGGCCGCCGCCGTGTGCGCGCCCCTGCTCCCCGTCCCCGACGTCGTCGCCGAGCCGGCGCAAGCCAGCCAGGCGGACAGCTTTGTCGCCTCCACCGCCGTCGCCACCCACTGGCGCAAGGGCGGGAGCACGACCACGCCGTTCCCGGATGTCTATATGGCGAAGTTCGACCAGCTCGCCGACTTGCTGGTGGACTCGGGCATCCGCCACATTCGCGACACCGGCAGCAGCGACGATTTTATCAAACGCATCCAGTGGCTCGCCGACGCCGGGGTGAAGAGCATCATTACCATCCATCCCGCCGCCGGCCTCCGTCCCGACCCCAACTACTGGGCCGCGGGCGAGTCCTACGGCAACGCCACGACGCCGGTGTATAATATCGACGATTTTATCCGCAAGGCCGGGCGCGACACGGTCGCGTTTGTCGAGATGAACAACGAGCTCGACAGCGCGAGCCAGCGCGCAGCCACCCGCTGGCACCCCGGCGACACCGCGACGCTTTCCGACGACCCGGCGTCGGACTCTTATTATATAAATTATATCAAGGCCGCCACGGCGTCCGCGAAGGCCCGGCTTGCCGCCGACCCCGCCCTCGCGGACATTCCGCTCATCGGGCCATCTTTTCAAACACCGCAGTCGGCGCCGGTGACGGAGGCCGACTCGCCTTACCTGAAAACCGGCGATCTGGGCGCCCATGTGGATTACAGCAACATTCATCATTATTATTACGGGCGAGAGCCGGAGACCGGCACCATCCGGGGCATTGATTTTGTGATTGAAAATTGCGCGCAAGCGCAGGCGCCCGGCAAGGGGATGATTGTCACGGAAGGCGGCGCGCCGACGGTGTCCGGGGCATCCCCCCAAGTATGGCCTCCCGTCGTGCAGGGGCGCTACATGCCGCGTTATTTTCTGGCGCATTTCCTGAAGGGTTTCGCCGTCACCGCCGCCTACGAACTGGTGGACGAGGGCTGGAATGTCAGCGTGGACCCGCCGGCGCCGACCACGGTGAATGAACAGAATTTCGGGCTGATACAAAACAACCTCGCCCCCAAACCGGCTTATCACGCCGTAAAAAACCTGCTCTCTGTTTTGAAAGACCCCGGCTCCGCGTTTGCCGCCGGCACGCTTGATTACACCATGTCCGGCGACACCGGCAACGTGTGCTCCGCGCTTTTCCAGAAACGCAACGGCGATTTCTACCTCTGCCTCTGGCTCGGAATATCAAGTTACAACGCCACCACCGACGGCGCAATATTCGACAACCCGCCGCAAACCGTCTCGCTTGCCCTTCCCGCCTCCATCCAGGGCGCGCGCATCTTCACCCTCGATGACACCGGAGTGATGAGCGCGACGGATGCGCCCATCGCCGGCGGCGCGCTCAGCGTCGCCGTCACCGACCGCGTCACGATTGTGCGCCTGGGCGCCTCGGCGTCGGGCGGCGCGGCATCGGCGCCGGCGGGTTTGCGCGCCACTCCCGCCGCCGGGCAAATCACGCTCAAATGGGCTCCCGTTTTCGAGGCGGATTCATATATTATAAAACGCGCCACCGCCGCCGACGGTGTTTATACCACTGTCTCCTCCGGCATCACCGCCACCGAATACACCGACACCGGCCTGGCCGACGGCGCGCCGGTTTATTATACTGTCACCGCCGTCGCGCCCGGCGGCGAAAGCGCGGCATCGGCGCCGGTCTCGGCGGTACCGTTCAAGTCCATCATAGACAATCTCGATGGCGCGCCGTTTGTCACGCTCACCGGCGCGTGGACCGCCTCTGTCTCGGCGCCTTTTGGCAATACCAAGTTTCCCTTGGATTCTTACGGGGCGAATTACCTTCATGACGGGAATGCCGGCAAGGGCGGCAAAAGCGCCGCGTTCACGCCCGCCATCGCCACCGCCGGCGGCTACGATGTTTATATACGATGGGTGGCGAACGGCAACCGGCCGAATAATACCCCGGTTGAGATCACGGACACCGCCGGCACCCATTCCGTGACCGTCAACCAAAAGGCCAACAGCGGCACGTGGATGCTGCTCGGCACGTATGATTTCGCCGCCGGCGCGGCAGGTGCTGCGGGTGGCGTGGTGATTAAAAATGACGGCACGGCCGCGGGCACCTACGTCATTGCCGATGCCGTTCGTTTTGTATTGGTGAAACCACGTCCGCCCGCCGGCTTGGTGGCGACCAGCGGCAGCCCGCCGCTCACGCTGTCATGGAGCGCCGTGACCGGCGCAACCGGCTACACGGTCCGTCGCGCACCCGCTCCGGCCGGCCCGTGGACGGTGCTGGCGCAGAACCTCGCCGCCACCACTTATAGTGACATCGCCGCAGCAGCCGATACCGTTTATTATTACACCGTCGCATCCATCGGCGCCGCCGCGGGCGAGGGAGTTCCGAGCCATCCAGTCGCTGGCGCCAGCCTGAGTCCGGTCATTTCCAGCGCGCTCACGAAGTCGGGGGCGGTGGCCGAGCCGTTTTCCTATCAGATCGTCGCAAACCACTCGCCCGCCAGTTATGGCGCGACCGGGCTGCCTTCCGGTCTTAATATAAACACTGCGACAGGCTTGATTTCGGGCGCGCCCGCCCAATCCGGCACCTTTAATGTCGGGCTGTCCGCCACCAACCCGGCGGGCACCGGCACGGCGACCTTGGTGATGACCATCGCCGAGGAGCTTTTCCCGCCGGTGATAACCAGCGCCACCGCCGCCCCGGCTTATGTCGGCGAGCCGTTCCTATACAACATCACGGCCACCAACGAACCGGACGCTTTCGGCGCCTCGCCATTGCCTGGCGGACTGTCCATCGACCCCGCCACCGGTGAAATCGCCGGCATACCGACTGCCTCCGGCTCCAGCCAGATCGTCCTGTCCGCAACCAACAGCAAAGGGGCGGACACCGCGACGCTGGCGCTCACCATCAACCCGGTGCGATATGCCCCGGTGATTTCCGGCTCCGCCACGGCGGACGGCTCCCTCGGCACCGGCTTCACTTACCAAATCACGGCGAACCACCTCCCCTCCAGTTACACCGCGACTGGTCTTCCCGAAGGGCTGAGTCTCAATGCATCCACCGGCGAAATTTCCGGCACGCCGGCGATCAGCGGAAAATTCAACGTCACGCTGACCGCCGCCAATGCAGCCGGCTCGGCACGCGCGGAGATCGTCATCACCATCGCGGGCATCGTGGAGGTCGAGTCCGTCGTGGAAAACACGCCCGCCCTCAACAGTCCGGCGGCCGGCGTGTTTGACGCCGCGGGCAACCTCTTCGTCGTGGATGCCGGTGCCATCAAGAAAATCGCGGTGACCGACGACAGCGTTTCCACCTTTGCGGCCATCGCAAATGCGACCGCGATCGCCATCGCCGGCGACGGCACGTTCTACGTCGGCGCCAGCGACGGCAGCATCACGAAACTGCACGCCGACGGCACGCCCGTGACGCCCGCCCTGGCCGCCGGGCTTGGCGACATCGGCGGCCTGGCCGTGGCGGGTGACGGCACCGTGTATGTTTCCGAAATCGACACCAACAAACTCAGGAAAATCGCCGTGGACGGGACAATCGCAACGCTGGTCGAAACCGGTCTCAACTCGCCCGCCGGCCTCGCCCTCAACGAGGCGACGGGCAGGCTCTATATTGCGGACGCCGCGAGCAACACCCTGAAGGAGGTCAACCTGGCCACCGGCGCGGTGACGACTGCCGCGACAGGATTGAGCACACCGGAGGCGGTCGCCATCGACGCGTCCGGCTTGGTTTACATCGCCGATACCGGAAGCGGCAAGGTGCGCGCGTATGATCCGGTTTCGCGGCAGACGGCAACGGTCGCCGACAACGCGGATGGCGAGCTCAACGGGCCCGCCGGCATCGCGATCAATCCGGACGGATTTGTCCATGTGATGGATACGGGGAATGCCGCCGTGCGTATTATCCTGGCAAGTCCGGCGCCGGTCATTCCGCTCGCAAACACCAGTGCCGCCACGAGGGCGACAGTCACCTTTGACGGCACCGTGCGCGCCTCGCCGTCCGCCACCTATCAATGGTATAAGGATGGCGCGCTGATTTCCGGCGCCACCGGGGCAACCTTGGAAATCGTCTCGCTGCGCACCGCCGATGCCGGGGTGTATTCGGTGATTGCCGCCAATGAAGTCGGCAGGAGCAGCGACCGCCTGGCATTGACCGTGACCGGCAACGATCCGCCGCTTTCCGACGGTGATTTCGACACCGGTGGCGGCGCGCCCAGTGGATGGCTGGCGGGTGTGCTGGGCTTGTTGCTGCTGCTGCGCCGTTGCGGTCGCAAGAGATATGTTGAGTAGAAGCCAGCGAGGTTTTTCCGAATCAATCACGCGAGGACGGTCCCGGAAGGGGCCGTTCTTTTTCGTCAGAAGCTCCTTTATCCGGGGCGTCATACCAATTCCGAACGAAATTCACTCTTCTGGAGGGCCGAGCTCCCGCGAGGCCGTCGCGGTTATACGCGGCGTTTTTCCGCGACGGCCTCGCAGGAGCTCGGCCCTCCACCAAAAGGGTATTTTAATTCATCAATGGCGTCATAAATTTTTTCCATCCCATGCTTCCACGCACTTTTCTCACGCAGCTCATTCCCGCGCGCGTCGCCGAGGCGGCGCGGCGTTTGCAGGCGCGCATCTGGCAGCCGCTGCCGGATGAGGCCGCGCGCATCGAAATCGCGCAGACGCGCAGTTTCCCCGAGCCCGGTTTTCGCGTGCCGGGGCAGCTCGCCGGCGTCGATTTTTCGCCGGTGGTGTTGAACGACGCCGGTGAGTTTCACTGGGGGCCGAAATACGCTCAGCGCTGGTTCCGGCTCGCGCTGCCCGCCGCGCCGGACGGGGACAAGCGCACGCGCTATCTCGAATGGCGCGACCAAGCGGAGGCGACGTTGTATGTAAACGTCGAGCCCTGGTCCGGGCTCGACGTGGCGCACAAATACTGCCCGCTGCCGGCGGGCGCGCGCGAGGCGCTGGTGGAGGCGGTGTGCATCCGCTCGGCCATCTGGCTCGCCGGCGAGGCCTCGCCGCTCGACGAGCGCGGCAGCCGGTTCGCGCCGCCGCGGCTGTTCGCGCGCGATGACCTGGCATGGGATGCGTGGAACGACTTGAAGGTGTTGCTCGACGTGCTGGAGGCGGAGCATCGCGATTTCCAGCCGCCCGCGCCGGTCGGACCGACGCCGAAGGTGTTCACCGATCCGGTGCGGTTCACGCCGCCGGTGTTGCGGGCGAGTCCGCTTTTCCGGCGCTGGTGCCGGCTGCTCGACCGGGCCGTGGATGCGCTCGACCGCGACGGGTCGGAGGCGTTTTCGGCGGAGCTGAAAAAAATCATGCGCGATTTCCCCGCCGCGCCCGATGCGTTACGGGCGGTGCTGACCGGGCATGCGCACATCGACCTCGTGTGGCTGTGGCCCGAGCGCGTGGGCGAGTTCAAGGCCATCCACACCTGGGCCACGCAGGCGCGGCTGCTGCGGGAGTATCCGGAATTTCGCTTCGGCTATTCGCAACCGGCGAGCTACGAGGCCGTGCGCCGCCACGCGCCGGCGTTGCACGAGCGCGTGCGCGGGCTCATCGCCGCGGGACGCTGGGAGGCGACCGGCGCGGGCTACGTGGAGTGCGACACGCAGCTCCCGTGCGGCGAGGCGCTGCTGCGCGGGCTGCGCATCGGGCAGCGCGAGTTTGCGGCGCTGCGCGGCGGCGGGCGCGCGCGGGTGTTCTGGCTGCCGGATGTCTTTGGCTACAGCGGTTGCATGCCGCAGCTTCTGCGCGGCTGCGGCGTGGAGGGCTTTTTCACGACCAAACTTTCTTGGAGCACGGTGAACCGGTTTCCGCACACGAGCTTCCGCTGGCGCGGGGCCGACGGCTCGGAGGTCGCGGCGCACATCGTGCTGCTGCACGATTACAACGAGGCGGTGGACATCCGCCGTTTGCGCGAGGACGCGCTGCACCATCAGCAGGCCGCCGTGCATCCCGAGTTTCTCGTGCCGACCGGCTACGGCGACGGCGGCGGCGGGCCGACGGAGGAAATGCTCGAGCGGGCGCGCCGCGTGCGCAGCCTCGCCGGCGTGCCGCGCGTGGAATGGGGCGGCATCGAGGCGTTTTTCGACCGGCTGGGCGCGGTGCGCGACGAGCTGCCGGCCGTGACGGGCGAACTGCTGCTGGAGCTGCACCGCGGCGTGTTCACGACGCACGGGCGGCTGAAGGCGGCGTTTCGCGCGCTGGAGCGCGCGTTGCAAATCCAGGAGGCCGCGCACGCCGCGACCGGCGCGGGACCGGTGGGCGCGCACGCGTGGAAGCGGCTGGTGTTTTCGCAATTTCACGACCACATCCCGGGCAGCTCGATTTGGGAGGTTTACGCGCGGGCGATTCCCGAATTGGAACAGCTCGCGGCGGACGCGCTGGGCGGCGCGGCGGAGGTGCTGTCGTCGGGCAAAATGGAGGGACGGCCTCCGTGCCGTCCTCCAGCGAATGCGGACGACACGGAGGTCGCCCCTCCGGAAATACATGAGTCTGCGCGCGGATGGTTCAACCCTCTCGCGGTGACGCGCACGTGGACGGACGGCGGGCGTTGTTATGAACTCCCGCCGCTTTCCGGCGCGCCGGCCGGGCAGCTGAAAACAGTCGAGGCAAACGCGCCGCGCGGCGGGGTTGATTTCTTGGAAAACGAGCGCGTGCGCGCCGAATTTGAGGCGGACAGCCTGCTCACGCGTCTGATGGTGGACGGACGCGAGGTCGCACTCGACGCCGGCACCGGCAGACTCGTCGCGTATCCCGATCATCCGGCGGATTTCGCGGCGTGGGACGTTGACCGCACGGCGCTGGTCGCCGGGCAGGAGGCGCGTCCGGACGGCGCGCCGGTGGTCGCGGTGGACGGGCTGACGGCCAGCGTGAGTTTCCCGTGGCGCGTGGGCGCGAAGAGCCGCGTGATCGCGCGCTATTCGCTGACCGCGCACGAGCCGGTGCTGCGCGTGGACTACGACATCGACTGGCACGACCCGCTCATGTGGATGAAGGCGATTTTTGCGACGCGCTACGCGGGGCGGGACGCGCGGTTCGGCGCGCCGTTCGGCAGCGTGTTGCGCGGGCAATGGCCGGGATACGCACGCGAGGAGGCGAACTGGGAGCTGCCCATGAGCCGCTGGCTGACCGTGCTCGACGACGCGCATGCGGAGGGGTTGTCCATCGTGAGCGAGGCGAAATACGGCGTGTCGGTGCGCGAGGGTGTCGCGGGCGTGAGCCTGCTGCGCAGCGCGTTCGTGACCGAGGCCGATCATCATCCGCAAATCCGCGAGACGCCGGGCCGTCCGGTGCATTCCGACCTCGGGCGGCACTGCGCGCGGCTGGCGCTCACGCATTTCTCGGCGGACGGCGCGCCCGACACGCAGCCGGCGTTGCTGGCCGACACGCTTTTCACCCCTTGCGTGCCGCACGAAGGTCCGGCGGCGAGCGCGGGGCTGCGGTCGGTTGACGGCGCGCCGTCGCTGGTCCCCGCGTGGGCCGAGCCGGTGCGGGACGGATGGATTTTGCGTCTCCATGAGACGCAGGGGCGCGGCGGGACGGCGTTTGTCCGTCCGGCGCCGGGATGGAGCGCGATGCCGGCGACGATGGACGGGGAGCCGGAGGAATCCGCCGCGCGGGCGACGGACGCGGACGGCGGGCTGCGCGTGCCGTTTACGCAATACCAGGTGCGCTCGGTGCGGCTGGCGCGGACCGGGTGAGCCCGGCGGTTTCGAGCGGGGCGCTGGATTCGGAGTTGAAAAGGGAGAGGAGCGCCCAGCCGATGAGGGTCGCGAGAAACAGTCCGATGAAGAAGAGGATCGTGCAGAAGCGCCGATCCCAGCGCAGGTGCATGAAGGCGAAGATGACGAAGAGGAATTTCACCAGCGACAGCACGACAAGCGAGGCGACGACGATCCATTTCGCGATGGGAAGATACACGATGATGATTTCCAGGCCGGTGATGACGGCGAGGAGCATCGCGATCTGGATGAAGAGGTGAAATTTGCCCTCGTGGGTGTGGATGGATGGAGCGGGCATGGGAGGAGAAGATGAGGATGAGGTTTATAATCTTTCTCTTTATTCTTTATCTTTCCTCTTTCTCTGGATTGGGCGCGCCGGGTGGCGCCGGAAGAAAGATAAAGATAAAGAGGAAAGAGGAAAGATTCGGGAATGGGTCAGGGAACGTATTCCATCAAATACACGGCGGTGAAGATGACGATCCAGACGATGTCCACGAAATGCCAGTAGAGGCCCATGGATTCGACGTCGATGGCATTGGGCTCGCCGAAATCGACCGGGCCGGTGTAGCGCCCGAACACGGCAAGCCCGGTGAGGGCGAGCAGGGTCACGAGGAAGGGGACCATGTTGCCGTTGAAAAACTCGACCAGCGCGCCCATGAGGCCGTGCGCCTCGACGGCGTGCACGAAACCGAGCACGGCGGCCATCCCGGCGATGATGGCGACGAGAAAGATCGCGAAGTGCGCGACGGCGAGCGCGAGCCAGGGGCGGGCGGGATCGGCGGGCTTGAAGCTGCGGATATACATGAGGATCAGCCAGAGGACGCCGATGGCGACGTGGCAGCCGTGCGTGCCGGTGAGCGTGTAGAAGGTGGAGCCGAAGATGCCGTTGGAGAGCGTGAGGTCTTTCTCATGGACGAAGTGCCGGAACTCATACACCTGGCAGCCGAGAAAGATGAGCCCGAAGAAGATCGTGCCGAGAAGGTTGTGGCGGGTGGCGCGGACCTGGTCCTTCTGGATGGAGTTGACGGCGATGGCCATCAACAGGGACGACATGAGCAGGATGAAGGTCGAGAAGGAGGTGAGCTCGATGCTGAAGATGTCGCGCGGATGCGGCGAGCCCGGCGGCGGATGCAGGCGGTAGATGAGATGCGTGGAAATGAGCGCGCCGAAAAACATGCAGTCCGACGCAAGGAAGGCCCACATGAAGAGCTTTTTGTTCGGGATGCCGCTGGCCGCCGCGTCGTCGTGGTGGGCGACGGCGGCAGGCGGAGTGTGAGCTGCGGGTGCGAGAGACATGAGGGAAATGCGGATTGCGGAATTCGGAATGGTGAGGTGCGGGATCTGTGGCCCACGGAACACACGAGCGCTTATTAGAACCTCAGGCGGGCGTTTCTTGTTACTTGATCCTTGTCACTTGTTACTTTCCTCCGGAAACACGTGATATCCGCCCGGGCCTTCGAAGGCCCAGAGGGTCGCGCCGGCAAAGAGAAGGAGCGCGCCGCCGATGGCGCCGATGTAGTTGTGGTTGGCCATGAAGAGGCCGCCGATGAGGATGCCCAGCGCCGTGACAATCGGGAACCAGGACTGGCTGGGCATGTGGATGCCGTGGCCGTGAACGTCGTGAGAGGCGTGGGCGGTTTGGGTTTGCCCGGGAGCGTGTTCGGCGGCGGGAGCCGGCTGGCGGGCGTGCGCGGGCAGGTGGCCCGTGTTACGTTTTTCGTGCCAGAAGGCATCCCTGGCCTGCACGCGCGGAGTGACGGCGAAGTTGTAGTCGGGCGGCGGGCAGGAGGCGACCGACCATTCGAGGGTGCGGGCGTCCCAGGGGTCGCGGTTGACGCGCGGGCCTTTCCGATAGGAGCGGATGAGCGCGGCGAAATAGATGGCGATGCCGATGCCGAGCACGAAGGCGCCGACGGTCGAGATGAAATTGGGGGTGTTCCAGCCCATGTTGCCGTCGTACACGGCGGTGCGGCGGGGCATGCCGTTGAGGCCGAGGAAGTGCATGGGGAAAAAGGTGACGTTGAAGCCGGTGAAGATGACCCAGAAGGAGAGCTTGCCCCAGAATTCGTCGACGAGGCGGCCGGTCACGAGCGGGAACCAGTAGTGGATGCCGGCGAGGAGCGCGAAGATGGAGCCGCCGATGAGCACGTAGTGAAAATGCGCGACGACGAAGTAGCTGTCCTGTTGCTGCGAGTCGGCGGGCGCGGCGGAGTGCATGATGCCGGAGAAGCCGCCGATCATGAACATCCACACAAAGCCGAGCGCGAACATCATGGGCGTGCGCATCATGAGATGCCCGCCCCAGAGCGTGCCGATCCAGTTGAAAATTTTCACGCCGGTCGGCACCGCGATGGCCATGGTCGCGAGCGAGAACGCCGCCGTGGCGAGCGTGCCCATGCCGGTGGTGAACATGTGGTGCGACCACACGCCGAAGCCGAGCAGGCCGATGCACGCGCCGGAGAACACCACGATGGGATAACCGAAGAGCGGTTTTCTGGAAAAGCACGGAAGGATTTCCGAGATGATGCCCATCGCGGGCAGGATGAGGATGTAAACCTCGGGGTGGCCGAAGATCCAGAACAGGTGCTGCCAGAGGATGGGCAGGCCGCCGTTGGAGACCTCGAAGAAATTCGCGCCGAAACCGCGGTCCATCATGAGTTCGACGAGCGCGATGGTGATGGCGGGGAAGGAGAGGATGATGAGAAACGCGGTGATGAGCGTCATCCACGTGAACACCGGCAGGCGCATCATGGTCATGCCGGGGGCGCGGAGGTTGATGATGGTGACGATGAAATTCAGCGAGCCGATGACGGAGGACGCGCCGAGGATTTGCAGGCCGACGATCCAGAGGTCGGTGGAGATGTCGGTGCGAAACTGGTTGGAGTAGGCGGCGGAGGTGAGCGGGGCGTAGCCGAACCAGCCGACGTCGGGCGCGCCGGAGCGGACGAACCAGCCGACGTTCAGCACGATGGCGCCGGCGAGGAAGAGCCAGAAGGCGAAGCCGTTGAGGCGCGGGAAGGCCACGTCGCGCGCGCCGATTTGCAGCGGCATGATGTAGTTGAACGCGGCGGTGGAGAGCGGCATGACGGCGAGGAAGATCATCGTCGTCGCATGCATGGTGAAGAGCTCGTTGTAGGCGGCGTGGGTGAGGAAGGTGTTGTTCGGGACGGCGAGCTGGATGCGGATGAGCAGCGCCTCGACGCCGCCGACGAGGAAAAAGAACAGCGCCGAGATGCCGTAGAGGATGCCGATGCGTTTGTGGTCGACGGTAGTGAGCCAGGAGACGAGGCCGGTCCCGGCGGTCGGGCGGGTGAAAAACCACGGGCGGCGCTCGGCGGTGCGGGCGTAATCGGGATGCGCGCGCGGGGAGTAGCCGGGCGACGGCGGCGCGGCGGGGCGGGGAAGGGGGGCGGGTGTGGCTGTGGTATCCATTGTTTGGATATAAACGACGCGGGCAGTCTGGTTATCTTTCTCTTTCCTCTTTCTCGTTATTCTTTCTCAAGGCCGGAGGAGGCGTTTTCGGGCGGATGTCGCGGGCCGCGGAAGGAAAGAGTTCCGGCGAAGCGACCGTCTGCCAAGACAGGGAGGAAAGAAGAAAGAGAGGAGGGCATGGCGGGCGGTTCATTTCAGGCTTTGCAGGTAGGCGACGAGGGCGGCGGCCTCGGGGGCGGTGACGGCGATGTGCGTGCGCCAGTCGAGGGTGTTGTCGTCGTCGCGGACGGTGTAGCCCGACATGCCGCCGACGCCGCGCCACATCTTGTTGCCGGGTTTCACGCCGTCGGGATCGGTGATCCAGCGGTGGAGGTTGGCGCCGGTGTTTTCGAGCAGGCCGCCGGCGATGGTCGTGCGCGTGGCGACGTGCGTGAGGTCGGGCGCGAAGGGCGCGCCGCCGATGTGGTGGCCGCGGATGGTGTGGCAGGTGATGCAGGTTTTTTCGGTGAAGAGCGCGCGGCCGCGGGCGATGAGCGCGGCGTCCGCGGGCGGGCTGCCGGCCGGGCGCGGCTCCTGCTGGCGGCGCCAGTTTACGAGCGGGTCGGCGTCGAAGTCCGCCGACCAGCCGGGCGTGTTGCGCGGGATTTTTTCGTAGGCGGCAAATTGCACGCGGGCGGCGGGCGCGGTGTCGTTGTTGTCCCCGGCGGATTGCGCGGCGGTGTCGCGGGCGTTGTGTTTCTGGTTTTCCAGCCACGCGGCAAACTCATCCGCGGCGAGCGCGATGACGCGGAAGCGCATCACGGCGTGCGACTCGCCGCAGAACTCCGCGCACTGGCCCCAATAGTAGCCGGGGCGGTCGGCCTTGAGCCAGAGGTGGTTGCCCCGGTTCGGGATCATGTCGACCTTGCCCGCGAGTTTGGGGACCCAGAAGCTGTGGATGACGTCGTAGGCGCGGAGGTCGATGCGCACGGCGCGGCCGGCGGGGATGACGAGCTCGTTGGCGACGGTGAGCGGGGCGCGCCCGGCGTTGTTGGGGAGTTCGACTTCCTCGGCGGGATAGTCGAATTTGAACCACCATTGGAAACCGGTCGCGGTGACTTCGTAGGCGCCGGCCCGCTCGGCCTCGGGCACGTCGTAGGTGTACATGATGCCCCGCAGGGTCGGAATCGCGATGACGACGAGCGCGGCGACGGACAGGCCGATGAGCGTGAGCTCGACCAACGGGTTGCCGTGGCTTTGCGGGGGCGGCTCGGCGTGTTCGTCGGCCGAGGTGCGCGCGCGGAATTTTATCGTGGCGTAGGCCAGCACCGACGCCACGAGCACGAAAATGACCACGGTGACCCAGAGCGTGGTATAAAAGAGATGGCGTTGGCTTTCCGCAACCGGCCCTTCGGTGTCGAGGGTCGATTGAGGGCCGGAAAGCCAGCCGCCAAAAATCACGGGAAGCGCGAGCAGCGCGGCAGCGCGCGCGGCGCGCGGAAAAGCCGGGAGGCGCGGACAAAAACGCGAACCGGCCCGTCGCATCCGCCGCAGCATGGCGGAGGCGTGAAGGCACCGGAAAAATGAAGCAGGTGAAAGCATGCGGGCAAATGCGCGGAGAAGTGCGGCAAGGCGAGGACCGGGACTAAAAGCGGAAGGGACGAAGCTGATTTTTTGGTGCCCTGAGCGCGACGTAGGGGTCGGCGCGTTCATCAAGCTGAACTAATAGGCAATATTAGCTGCATGACGTGAAGGCCGAATGTGGTAAACAGCCGGTGAAAGTTGTGCGGGTGCGTCGGGATGTCGTGGGTGTTGCGCGAAACGATCGCCCGCGGCGGGGCTTTATGTCCGGTCGCTGTTCCATTCCAACCGTCAACTCCCGCCATGCTTGCAGAAGAGCGGACGCCTGCGCAGACTGCGCCTTTCACTCTTTTCCTTTTCACCGTTCGCTCCTCCCTTATGCACACACCCTCGCCGTCCCGCTATTCCAATCCCGCCCTTTATCAACGCTGCGGCCGCAGCGGCCTGAAACTCCCGCGCCTCTCGCTCGGCCTCTGGCACAATTTCGGCGACATCACCCCGCATGCCGACAGCCGCGCCCTCGTCCTGCGCGCGTTCGACCTCGGCATCACCCACTTCGACATCGCCAACAACTACGGTCCGCCCGTCGGCGCCGCCGAGCGTTGTTTCGGTCGCATCCTCCGCGAGGACCTCGCCGCCCACCGCGACGAGCTCATCATTTCCACCAAGGCCGGCTATTACGGCTGGGACGGCCCCTACGGCGATTTCGGCTCGCGCAAATTCCTGCTCGCGTCCCTCGACCAGAGCCTCCGCCGCCTCGGTCTCGACTACGTCGACATCTTCTACCACCACCGTCCCGACCCCGAAACGCCGCTTGAGGAGTCCATGGGCGCGCTCGCCCACGCCGTGCGCTCCGGCAAGGCCCTCTACGTCGCCCTCTCCAACTACAACCCCGACCAGACCGCCCGCGCCGCCGCCATCCTCCGCGACCTCGGCACGCCCTGCCTCCTCCACCAGCCGAAATACCACATGTTTGACCGCACCGTGGAAAACGGACTCCTCGACGTGCTCGCGCGCGAAGGCATCGGCTGCATTCCCTTCTGCCCGCTTGCGCAAGGACTCCTCACCGACCGCTACCTCGACGGCATCCCGGCCGATTCCCGCGCCGCGCACGACCCGCGTTTCCTGAAACCCGAGCACATCACCGAGGCCAAGGTCGTCCAGATCCGCGCCCTCCACGCCCTCGCCCAGGCTCGCGGCCAATCTCTCGCGCAAATGGCCCTCGCCTGGGTGCTCCGCCAGCCCGCCGTGACCACCGCGCTCATCGGCGCCAGCAAGGTCAGGCAAATCGAGGACAACCTCGGCGCGCTGGAAAACCCGCGTTTCACCGCCGGCGAACTGGCCCAAATCGACGCGATTCTCGCCGGGTGATTTTTGGGCGAAATAACGAAGGACAATGGACGCCTTGTTATTATCCGCGATAATTGGTCTCGTGGCCGGAGCGGTCGATGTCACGCCCATGATCATCCGGAAACTGCCGCGGCATTCGACCATCGCGGCGTTCTTGTATTTCTTCTTCATCTCGATCATTATCGTGAATATCGATCTGCCCCATGTGCCATGGTGGCTGGAAGGCGGGCTGATCTCGTTTGCATTGATGCTCCCCATATTAATACATGTCGGGGCGACGGACAGGAAACCGTTGCCGGTCATCGCCGCCAATTCCGTCGTCATCGGCACATTGGTCGGGATTGCCGGGCATTTCCTGAAATAAAAAACGCGGGCCGCGCCAAAGGCGGCGGATTCTCGTGAACATCATCCTCTTCACCGCCGACGAAATCTCCGCGCCGCTTCCGCACTCGGACCCGCGCGCCGCGCACATCCTCGATGTGCTTCGCCGCCGCGTCGGCGACACCTTCGACGCCGGCCTCATCGACGGGCCGCGTGGCAAAGGCACGCTCGTCGCGGTCACGCCCGGCGCGCTCGCGCTCGCTTTCGCGTGGGACGCCGCGCCCCCGCCGCCTCCGCCGCCCATCGCGCTCATCGTCGGTCTGCCGCGCCCGCAGACCGCGCGCAAAATCCTCAATGAGGCGACCGCGCTCGGGGTCGCCGAAATCCATTTCGCCGCCACCGGGCGCGGCGAGCCGTCCTACGCCCTCAGCACGCTTTGGAGCACCGGCGAATGGCGCCGGCACCTCGTGGCCGGGGCGGCGCAGGCCTTCTGCACGCGCATCCCGCGCGTCACTTGGACGCAAACGCTTCCCGAGGCCTTCGCCGCGCTTTCCGCCGACGCCATTCGCATCGCGCTCGACAACTACGAGGCGCCGCAATCGCTCAGCCGGTTCCTCGCGTCGTTGCCGCCCCGGTCCGCGCACGAGCCGCCGCGCCCGCTTGTCCTTGCCCTCGGTTCCGAGCGCGGCTGGACCGCCGCCGAGCGCGACCTGTTTCGCGCCTCCGGTTGCGTCCTCGCGCACCTCGGCCCCCGCGTCCTTCGCACCGAGACCGCGGCCATCGCCGCCGTCACGCTCGCCCGCGCGCACCTCGGGTTGATGTGATCCCAAGGTGTCCGCCAAAGGAGCGCGGGCATTCCTGCCCGCGAGGATCGACCGGCATGGGCGGGTCGGGTCGCCCATGCTGACGACATTCCACATCGCCTGCCTGCGCCCGAGCTGGACCTGCCGCACAATCGACGGCTGGAAACCGCCCCCGTTTTCGCGGGCAAGAATGCCCGCGCTCCTTTGCGTCGCGGCGGCGCGGGCGAAAACGGCGCGGGGCCTTGCGGCACGTTGATTGCTTTGTTTCATGATCATATCATGAGCGAACCGATTCTTGTCATCAAACTCGGCGATACGTTCGGGCGGATCGCGGCGGTGCACGGCGACTTCGAGCACTGGGTGCGGGCCGGTCTGGACGAGGCCGGCGTCGATCTGTCCGTCGCCGTCGTCGATCCGCGGGCCGACGACGGCGCGGGGCTCGCCCGCCATGAATCGCCCGCCGGCGTGGTGGTGACCGGCTCGCATGCGATGGTGACCGACCACGCGCCTTGGAGCGAGGCGACCGCGCGCTGGCTGGCGCGGCTCGTGGCGAACGAAGTCCCGGTGCTCGGCATTTGCTACGGGCACCAGCTCCTCGCGCACGCGCTCGGCGGCGAGGCCGGCTGGCATCCGCGCGGCGACGAACTCGGCAATGCCGCCATCCGCCTCCGCCCCGAGGCGGATGGCGACGCGTTGTTCGCCGGTTTCCCGCATGTGTTTTCGGCGGCGGTGTCGCACAGCCAGACCGTGTTGCGGCTGCCGCCGGGCGCGGTGCTGCTGGCGGAAAACGATTTTGAGCCGCACCACGCCTTCCGCATCGGCGCGTGCGCGTGGGGCGTGCAATTCCATCCCGAGTTCAGCGCGGACATATCGCGGCTTTATCTTGACTGCACCGAGGCCGAGCTTCGGGCGGAAGGGCACGACGTCGCGGCGCTGCGGGCCGGCATCGAGGAGACCCCGCTCGCGGCCTCCGTGCTCCCACGCTTTGCCCGCATCGCGGCGGCGCGCGTGCGCGTCTGATGCGCGACACGACTGGTCGCGTGGCACGGGCGGGACGCCCGTGCTTCGCGGGGCCAGCTTTCGAAAACATGGGCGGGGACGCCCATGCCACACAATCCACACGGGCGAGACGCCCGTGCCACGCAATCCCTCGGGCCGTCCGCGTAACATCAGTTACTTTTTTGGCCCCGTAATTTCATGCGCCGCGTTGCCCGCCCTCTCGCTGGCGGCCTCGCTCTCCACTTTCTGGATACGGCGGCGCGCGGCATGATGCCGCCGGTTTCCCTCTCCGAAAAAAATGAGCCACGCCCCCTTGAGGAAGCGTGGCTCAAGCGAAAAGCCAGAAGAAATATTATTTCTTCTTGGCTGCCTTCTTGGCCGGGGCCTTCTTGGCAACGGCTTTCTTGGCCGGAGCCTTCTTGGCTACAGCTTTCTTGGCCGGAGCCTTTTTGGCGACGGCTTTCTTGGCAGTCTTTGTGGTTTTTTGGGCCATAATCTATTATGTTGTTACTTACGGATGCTCGATGCCCCTGACAACTTCTCGTATGGTTTTGAGCGGTGCCCGGGGTGTCGCGCTTGTGCCGCAGCACCTTACTTTGCGGAAAAACAGAAGGTGTTCAAGCCTATCTGTAATTTTTTTATCAGTATTCTTTTTATGGATACGCAATTTCCGGCCGGCCGCGCGCGATCCGGGGCCTCACTCGACGTTCGCGATCTGCTCGCGGATGCGCTCGAGCTCGTTTTTCAGCTCGATGACGCGGCGCGAGATTTCGAGGTTGTTCGCCTTGCTGCCGATCGTGTTCACCTCGCGGCCGATTTCCTGGAGGATGAACTCGGCTTTGCGTCCCATCTCCGCGTCGCCGCGCAGCAGGGCGGCGAACTGGTCGAGGTGGCTGCGCAGGCGCGTGAGCTCCTCGGTGATGTCGCAGCGGTCGGCGAAGAGCGCGACCTCGCGCAGCACGCGCTCGTCGCCGGCGTCCAGCTCGAGCCCGGCGTCGCGCAGCCGCTTCATCAACTGGTCGCGCCAGGCGGGCGCGACTTGCGGCGCGAGCTCCGCGATGGCGGCGATGTGCGCCGCGAGCGTTTCGATGCGGGCGAGAAAGTCCTTCAGGAGCGCGGCGCCCTCGTTTTCGCGCATCGCGGCGAACGCCTTCAGCGCCTCCTCCAGCGTGCCGAGCACGAGGGTCCGCGTCCCGTCGTCGGCGGGCAGCTCGGTTTTCCTGCGCTGCGCGCTCGCCACGCTCCACACGAGTTCCGGCGTGACGACGGGCGGCGGTTGCGCGCCGCGCCGCGCCGCCTGCGCGACGAGCCGGTCGAGCGTGGCCTCGACCGCGGCCTCGTCCCACGTGACGGCCTGCGCCGGCGCGCCTTCGCCGCCGGTGACATCGAAGCGCGCGCCCACCTTTCCGCGCGCCGCGTATCTGCGCACCAGCTCGCCCGAGGCCGCCTCGAATTCCGCCCATTCGGGGGGCAGTGAGATCGCGAGATCGAGCGTCTTGCGATTCACGGAATTGACTTGGACGGTGAGGGTGTGGTTGCCGAGCGCGGCGGACGCGCGGCCATAGCCGGTCATGCTTCGCATGAGAAGAAGTAACAAGTGGCAAGTAACAAGTGGCAAGAAAAGAGCAGGCAAGGATCAACCCGTGTCGTCCTTGCCCGCGATGCTGGAAAAGATTCGCTTCAATTCGCCGGCCTCCTGTGCGAGCGCATGGCGCTCACTGTCGAGCGTGGCATCGCCCCCGGTTTCCAGCAGCCGCAGCCAAAGCGCGCTTTCACGGGCTTCTTTGCGACAGACTTTTATCCGGTAGAAGAAGTCTTTTCTGCTGAGCCCTTCTTGTGACTCGATATAATTGGCTGCGACCGACCCTGACGAACGCACGAGTTGTTTGCTGTCTTCATAATTCGAAGGTTGCCGGGGCAGCCTGTTCACAAAACGACGCACGCGTTGAGCAAACGCAAAAGTTCGATCTGTCAGATCATTCGTTCGCCCACTCATGCCTGTCCGTACTCTTGATACTTGCTACTTGGGTCTTGCCACTTCAAGTCGCCGCGAGCATCGCGGCGACTTGCTGCACATCCTTGTCTCCCCGGCCCGAGAGGTTCACCACGACGAGCTTGTCCTTGGGCAGCGCCTTGGCGCGCTTCATCCCGTGCACGATCGCGTGCGTGCTTTCGAGCGCGGGGATGATTCCCTCCAGGCGCGAGACAAGCTGGAAGGCCTCCAGCACCTCGTCGTCGCACGCGTAGGCGAATTCGATACGGCCTCGGTCGCGATAGTAGGTGTGCTCGGGGCCGACCGCGGCGTAGTCGAGGCCGGCGCTCACGGAATGCGTCAGCTCGATCTGCCCGTCGCCGTCTTGCAGCAGGTAGGTCTTGCAGCCTTGGAGCACGCCCAGCCGTCCGCCGGCGAAGCGCGCCGCGTGCTCGCCGCGCGCGATGCCGCGGCCGCCGGCCTCCACGCCGATCAGGCGCACGCCGGGCTCCTCCAGAAACTCGAAGAACAGCCCGATCGCATTGGAGCCGCCGCCCACGCACGCGATCATTTCGTCGGGCAGGCGTCCTTCGCGCGCGAGGATTTGCTCCTTGGCCTCGAGGCCGATCACGCGGTGAAAATCGCGCACCATCATCGGATACGGGTGCGAGCCGTAGGCCGTGCCGAGGATGTAGTGCGTGCCGCGCACATTGGTCACCCAGTCGCGCATCGCCTCGTTGATCGCCTCCTTGAGGGTCTTTTGTCCGGCCTCGACGCCGCGCACTTCCGCGCCCATGAGCCGCATGCGAAACACGTTCAGCGCCTGGCGCTCCATGTCATGCGCGCCCATATAGACCACGCATTGCAGGCCGAACTTCGCGCAGGCCGCCGCGGTCGCCACGCCGTGCTGGCCCGCGCCGGTCTCGGCGATGATGCGGGTCTTGCCCATGCGCCGCGCGAGCAGCGCCTGCGCGAGGGCATTGTTGATTTTGTGCGCGCCGGTGTGCAGCAGGTCCTCGCGCTTGAAATAAATTTTCGCCCCGCCGCAGTATTCAGTGAGGCGCTCCGCGAAATATAACTCCGTCGGACGCCCTGCAAATTCCTTCAGGTGATGGCGCAGCTCGGCCTGAAACGCCGGGTCAACCCGCGCGCGTCCGTATTCCGCCGCGAGTTCCTGGAGCGCGGTGATCAAGGTTTCCGGCACAAACACGCCGCCATACGAGCCGAAATGCCCGGATGCGTCGGGCAGCGAAAACCGGTCGATGACTGGAGATGAGGGAGCGGAGGCGGAGGATGCGGCGGCGTTGGACATGGGAGCCATGAAGTGAACCCCCGCGCCACATCGCTGGCAAACCGCTTTTCATGATCGATCGTTCTCCTGCGCGTTCTCGAAACGTCCCGGAAGAGAGAACGGGAATGAGCAAGAGAACGAGAACGAGCCCGTTGCTACTACATCCTCACGCGCGCGCCCGCGTCCCGAAGGGCGCCGGAGCGGCGGGCGAGCCGTTCCGCACGGGCCTCGGCCAGCGCATGCAGCCGCGCATTGGCCTGGCCCAGCACCAACACGGTTTTCCGCGTGCCCTCGCGCAGCAGCCAGACCGCGCCGGTCCCGCCAATCACATAACCAGTCAGAATCAGCCACAATTCGCGCGCGCTGGTCCCGATCGACGGGTCAACCGGCACCCATGACGGCGCTATGATGGGCAGCAGACGCATAATAATTCCGAGGGCTAGAAGACTGATGGCGTTTGGCAGGTTCATGGTGATGGTAGTTGAAACTGCCGCCATAAAAGCCATCCGCGTGCCAATCGCTGATTTATTTTATAATATGGCTATAGTCAATAAGTTAATTATAATATAAGAAGCCTGCAAAAACGTGATTTC
Organism: Termitidicoccus mucosus; assembly: GCF_038725785.1. Lineage (GTDB taxonomy): Bacteria > Verrucomicrobiota > Verrucomicrobiia > Opitutales > Opitutaceae > Termitidicoccus > Termitidicoccus mucosus. Next base: position 3,726,854 of record NZ_CP109796.1, on the reverse strand, counting down.
AGTGCATTTCGCAATATGCATCGGATCGCTGCTTGCACCCTGCAATTCGGAGACCGAGCCCCAAATATCCGAAGATAGAATGCCATTTGCGAATGAGAAGGGCGCAGTAGATGCCATTAATGGCAGGGCGCAGCCTCCGGCTGGGCCGCGGCTCGGCGGGACGCCTCGCCCTGCCTGAAGGGCAAGTCTTGCTTATGAATGGCATAGGGACGCCGGTGCCATGTGATTGGATGCGGCCTGGCATCGTCGTCCGTTACGCGACGGCGGTTATGCGTTGCTTTTGTCGGGGATGGGCTTGGCGGCGGGATGTCCGCCGAGGTTGTGCTGCTGGCGGAACGCCTCGAGGCGTTTTTTGCTTTGCTCGATTCTGTCGTTGATTTTTTCGAGCTGCTCGCGCCCGACGATTTTCAGGTTGGCCAGGGTCGTGGCGGAGGCGGTGTCGCCGGGGCTCGTGCGGAGTTTTTCCTTGTAGGCGAGATCCTCCACCAGCGCGGCCTTTTCCTGTTCGAGCCGGTCGATGCGCAATTCGTAGCCGAGTGCGACGATGGACTTGAGCGGCAGCCCGTTGACGTTCTGGCAGAGGGCGCGGTTGATGGCGGCGGGGCCGCCCGCGCCTTGGAGCTGCATGAGCGAGAGGCGGATCTCATCGAGGCAGGCGTGGATTTCCTGTGTCTCCGCGGCACCGAGCTGCCGGGCGAGAAAGCTGATGGAAACATTCAGTTGCTCGACGCTTTCCGCCTTCACCGGCGTGTCGTAGGGCGGCTTCCCGCATCCGCCGGCCACCAGCGCGGCGAGGAGCAGGGCGGGCGTGAGAAAATGAAAGGCGCGGCGCGAAAGCATGACGGGAAAATGACGCAACGGCCGCGCGGCGCAAGCGCGGGGTGTTTTCGAGGCGCGCGGGCATTTCTGTCCGCACCGCGCCGCCGCGCCCCTACGAATTTTTTGTTAATGGTTTCCCCGTGCTGATTTCGCTGGCCCGTCGGCGGGCTTTCCGCATCGTGCACCCCAGTATGCGTATTCTTGTGACAGGGGGCGCAGGCTTCCTCGGCTCCAATCTTTGCGACCGTCTCATCAATGATGGGCACGAGGTCATCTGCCTCGACAACTTCTTCACCGGCCGCAAGGCCAACATCGCGCACCTCGCCGGCCATCCGCGTTTCGAACTCGTGCGGCACGACGTGATCGACCCGTTCAAGTTCGAGGTGGACCAGATCTACAACCTCGCCTGTCCCGCCTCGCCGCCGCACTACCAGTACAATCCCATCAAGACCACCAAGACCTCGGTGATGGGCGCGATCAACTGCCTCGGCCTCGCCAAGCGCGTGCGCGCGCGGGTGTTTCAGGCGAGCACGTCGGAGGTTTACGGCGACCCGCACGTGCACCCGCAGCCCGAGGACTACTGGGGCAACGTCAACCCCATCGGGCGCCGCTCCTGCTACGACGAGGGCAAGCGTTGCGCCGAGACGCTCTTCTTCGATTACCACCGCGAAAACAAGGTCGATATCCGCGTCATCCGTATCTTCAACACCTACGGCCCGCGCATGCTCCCCAACGACGGACGCGTCGTGTCGAACTTCATCGTGCAGGCGCTGCGCGGCGACGACCTCACCATCTACGGCGACGGTTCGCAGACGCGCTCCTTCTGCTATGTGGACGACCTCATCGAAGGCTTTGTGCGCTTCATGAACCAGGCCGAGATCGTCGGCCCGCTGAACTGCGGCAACCCGGGCGAGTTCACCATGCTCGGGCTGGCCGAGGCCGTGCTCAAGCAGGTCGGCGGCAAATCCAAAATCGTCCACCATCCGCTTCCGTCCGACGACCCGAAGCAGCGCCGTCCCGACATCTCGCTGGCGAAAAAAGTCCTCGGCTGGGAGCCGAAAATCCCGCTGGAGGAGGGCCTCAAGCGGGCCATCGCCTACTTCCGCACGCAAATCTGAGCGCGGCCGCGGCCCCGCCCGGGAAAAAATTCCGCGCAGGAGCGGCGCGGGCGTTTCGTAGCGTAGCATCCTGCCTGCCGTCGAAACCAAAGGCGCGCCGCGCCGCTGATTCTCTTTCTCTCGGAAAAATGCCGCGCTTCGCGCGACCTTTTGAGGACGGCAGGCAAGGATGCCTGCGCCACGCGTTGACGCGTGCTCTGGAAACCTCACGCCAAACGGAGACGTCCCGGTTTTTTAAAAAAGCCACATGACACAAAACCCGGAAAACGTAATCTGCGCGGGATGGTTGCAAACACCGACACTGTCCACCACGCGCCGCCGGCAAGGGCCGGGGCGCGCTACTACCGATTGATCCTGATCCTCGCCCTGCTCGCCGCGTTCGGGCCGCTTGCGACCGACATGTATCTGCCCGCGCTGCCGCAAATCGCCCGCGACCTGCGCACCAGCGAGAGCGCGGCGCAATTCAGCCTGTCCGTCTTTTTCATCGCGGTGGCGCTCTCCCAAATGATCTACGGGCCGCTCTCCGACCGGTTCGGACGGCGGCGTCCGTTGCTGTGCGGGCTGGCGCTGTTCGCGCTGGCGTCGGTGGGCTGCGCGAGCGCGGGGTCGGCGGGTGAGCTGATCGGCTGGCGGGTGGCGATGGCGCTGGGCGGCGCGGCGGGGATGGTGCTCTCGCGGGCCGTCGTCCGCGACCGGTTCTCGGGGCGCGAGTCGGCGTCGGCGTTTTCGTTGTTGATGATCGTCATGGGCGCGGCCCCGATCCTCGCGCCGATAGCGGGGGCGCAAATCCTGCCGCTGGGCGGGTGGCGCGGCATTTTCTGGGTGTTGCTGGCGGTGGGGGTGACGGCGTGGCTGGCGGTGATGTTCGGGCTGCCGGAATCGCTGCCGGCGGAACGGCGGAGCCGGCTGGGCGTGCTGTCGGCGGTCGCGGGCTACTGGCGGCTGCTGGGCGAACGGCGTTTCCTGGGTTACGCGCTGGTACTCGGCTTCAACGCCGGGGCCTTGTTCACCTACATCACGTGCTCGCCGCATGTGTTCATCGAGTTGAACGGCGTGTCGCCGGCGGGGTTCTCGGCGTTTTTCGGGCTCAATGCGCTGGGGATGCTCGGCGCGGCGGCGCTCAACCGGAAGCTGCTGCACAATCACGCGCCGGGGCGGATACTCGGCGTCGTGCTGGCCGTGGTGCTGCTCGCGGGGCTGGCGCTGGCGGTGTGCGCGTGGACGGGGCTCGGGGGTTTCCCGGCGATGGTGGCGATGCTCTTTTTGACCCTGGCGTCGGGCGGCATGGTGGGGCCGAACGCGATTGCGCTGGCGCTGGAGCCGTTTGGGCGCGCGGCGGGAAGCGCGGCGGCGTTGCTCGGCACGCTGCAATTCGGCATGGGCGGGCTGGCGGGCGCGCTGGCGGGTTGCTTCGGCACGGAGAGCGCGGCGCCCATGGGCGTGACGCTCGCGGTGTGCGCGGCGGCGGCCTTCGCGTCGTTGCGGCTGGCGGCCGGGCGGGCGCGTCAGGCATGACTCTGGCGGCGGCGAAGGATGCGGAATATCCCCGAAAGCGCATGGATTTTATATAACCGCGAAGGACGCGAAGAGCGCGGAAAAAATGCGTGCCGGTTTTATGGGTGGGATGCAAAGAGAGGCCCGCGCCACCCGGCCTGACAGCACGTTGAGTGGCACCCGGCCCTTATATCGTTTCCAAACGAAATTTATATTCAGGTAGGGCGAGGCGTCCCGCCGAGCCGTGAACGGTTCGCGGCTCGGCGGGACGCCTCGCCCTACCATGATAAGTCTATAAATAGTTCGGGAATGGTATTATATTTTTCGCGCCCTTCGTATTCTTCGCGGTTATATAAAACCAAGCCCGGCCGTTTTCGTCGCTCAGCGCCGGAACGATTTCGAAAAATCGGGCTGGTTCACGACGGTTTTCCTCACCTTGGGCGCGCTGGAGATCGCGATGCGCTGGTTGAGCATTTTTTCGTAAAGCTCCGCGTCGAGCGGGAACGGGATGTCCTTGTCCAGCCACGCGGAGAGCAGCATCGCGTTGGCAATCTCGACGGAGGCCAGCCCCTCGGACGCGGGCGCGATCAGTTTTTCCCCGTCGAGAATCGCGCCGGTGAAATTCTTCAGGATGCCGGCGTGCTGCTCGCCGTGGTCCGGCGCGTCGAAGACATGCTCCGTTGTGGCGGGACGCGCGAACGCCTCGGCGGTCACGCGGCTGAACTGCGTCATCGGGGCGGCGTTTTGCGTGAAGGTGATCCGGTCGTTCTCATACACGACACGGCCGCGCTCGCCGGTGATTTCGAGGCGGTTGGTGCCGGGCGCCTCGCCGGTGGAGGCGACAAACACGCCGGTCGCGCCGTTGGAAAACTCGATGTAGGCCGTGACATCGTCCTCGACCTCGATGCGGTGGTAGCGCCCGAACCCGGCGTGGGCGCGCACGCGCGCGGGCAGGCCGAAGAGCCACTGGAGCATGTCGAGGTTGTGCGGGCACTGGTTGAGCAGCACGCCGCCGCCCTCGCCCTTCCACGTGGCGCGCCAGGCGCTCGAGGCGTAGTAGGCCTCGGTGCGGAACCAGTCGGTCACGATCCAGTTCACGCGGCGCACCTCGCCGAGGTCGCCGTTGCGGATGTATTCGCGGATTTTCCGGTAATACGGATCGGTGCGCTGGTTGAACATCACCGCGAAGACCTGTTTTTTGCCGGTGTGCGCGTCGAGCAGGCGGCGCGCCTCGGCCTTGTGCACGACGAGCGGTTTTTCCATCATCACGTGCAGCCCGGCCTGCAGCGCCGCGATGCCGATCGGCGTGTGCGAGTAGTGCGGCGTGGCGACGAGGATCGCGTCGATCAGCCCGGAGCCGATCATCTCCTCGGCGGTGGCGAAGCCCTTGACGCCGGGAAACGCGGCGCGGCGCGCCTCGTCCATGTCGGCGACGGCGGCGAGCTCGAGGCGCGGGATTTGGCCGGAAAGGATGTTGTTGGCATGGAGCGTGCCCATGCCGAGTCCTGCGATGCCTATGCGAACGGTTTTCATGCGATGGAAAATGGTGCGCGCGGATGTTGGCGGTTTTTCGGGCGCGCGCGATGTTTGTTTGCCAGCCGTGATCGTGCCCATGCAGGAAGCGTTCCGAAATCAAAACGAGTGAACGGGAAGGGGAACGGGCAAGGGAACCATTTATCTCACACCAAGGCACGAAGGCACAAAGGAATGAATCATAACGGCACACTTGCCGGTACTTTGTGCCTTCGTGCCTTGGTGTGAGATAAAACCGAACGATTTTTTGGGCTGTCATTTGCCGGCCTTACCCCCGGTCTCCCTTTTGCCCGCGTCCAAGGCCCGCACATTTTCCCGCAGGAGCGTGATGAACTGGTTCGCGCCGTGGCTTTGGTAACGCTGGAGGTGGCGCACAAGGGCGATTTCCCGATAGGGGGCGCGACCGCTCAGCTTCCGGTAAACCAGGCTCACCGGGTCCACGCTGGTGCGGGCCGATTTTGGCAAAATGGAGATCCCCGCGCCGACCGCCACGAGTGATTTCACGGTGCGTATCTGCGCGCAATGATGCCCGCTGCGCGGCTCGAAATCGTGGTCGCCGCAGAATCGCTGGATTTGCGAGGCCAGGCTGCTGGAATGCCCGAGCAGCACAAAGGTCTCATCCGCCAGATCGTGCGCCGTCACCTCCGGCTTGGACGCCAGCGGATGGCCTTCGGCGACGACCAGCAGCAGCGGCTCCCGAAACAGGACCTCCGCAGCCACGCGGTGGTCGTCCACCGGCATCGAAATCAATGCCAGGTCAACCTCGCCGTCCACCACCGCGTTGAGCAGCGGCGCGTGGAAGTTTTCCAGCGTGTTGATCACCAAGCCCGGAAACCGCCCGGTCGCCTCCAGGATAAGCGGCGGCAGCCAGTAGGGCATGATGCTCGGGGTGGCGCCCACCGTGATGCGCCGCTCCTGGGACGGGCTGTCCTGAATCTCCTTGGCCGCCGTTTCCACCTCAAACAGGATGCGGCGGGCGCGTCCGATGAACATCTCGCCCGTCTCGGTCGGCACCGCCCGGCGTCCCAGCCGGTGGAAGAGTTTATGGCCCAGCTCGGTCTCCAGATTTATTATCTGCTGACTGAGAGATGGTTGAGTGACAAAGCAGCGCTCGGCCGCCCGGGTGAAATTCCCGGTCTCGGCCACGGCGACGAGATAGCGTAGTTGTTGAAGCTCCATGCAATAAGTCTGAAATTAAAGAGGATCAATCAGTTGCGATGATTTCCTAGCCTAAACTTAATCTTCCAATTCAAGCATATATAGCTTCCTCCTATGAATTCAATAGAAAGCAATTATTTCTCCTATTCCAGATGTGTTGTATCATCATTGCATCCCGCATTTCGTATCGAGGTGCGGCTAACCTAAAACAGAAAGCAAAAACATGAAAACCAACCGCTTGATTCCTGCTCTTGTGCTCGGTGGCTTTGCGGCCATCGTCGCGGTCCTCGCGACTGTGGACACGAACATCAGGATTGAGAGTCTCCTCGGTTACGGAGCCGTAGCTTCGCTCCTCACCGTGGCGGTCATCGATTATGGGCGTGACCTCCGTCACTCCCGCAATCGTTGAGTGTGTTTTCTTAGTAGAACCAAACAAGAACGGCCCCCGGAGAAATCCGGGGGCTTTTTTTGGGGGTGAATCTTGGAAACGCGGGAAATAGCGGGATTTCCAAACTTTCTACTCGCATCCCCGTATTTTAATGATAATATCTTTTTTACCATAATGAAGGCATATCAATTATTGATGTAAGCGCCAATTTACCTGCAGGAAGGCATTGTTTTATATCGATTATTAACCTGATATTATAAATAGAAACCAAATTTGGGCTATCGATGAAGAAACTGCCACTCCATCGGTCGCAGGCCTCAAGCCATCCCTCCATTCACCCAAGAGCCACTGATCGCCATGAATCCAGACAAAACCCACCACGCAGAAACACGCCCGGTTTCCGAGCATTCCCAACCCAACACCTCCGGTCTGCGTCCGCAGCGTCGGCTGCCACTGCCGGCGCTTTTCGTCCTCACCGCGCTCCTGCTCACGTCGACGGGCGCGGGCTTGCGCGCGCAGACCATCATAAACACCGATACCACCGCCACGGGCATTGCCGTTGAGCACACCACGGGCGGCACGCTGACCATCAGCGCGACCGTCGTCAGCACGGGCTCCTATGCCGTGCGGGTCGCCACGAGCCCCGTGACGCTGGTCAACGAGGCCACTGGGCGCATTGAGGCCACGGATGCGACCACAGCTCGTCGCGCGGTTGATTTTGCCATCAGCGGCACACTCCTCAACGCCGGCATCATTTCCTCCACCGCCCACGCCGGTGGAGTCGGTATTTATGCCGGTGCCCTCATCACTGGATCCAATTCTGGACTCATCGAGGGCGGCACCTACGGCATGGATTTCGCCGCGGCCGCCAATGGCAGTGTGTTTACCAATTCCGGCACGATCCTCGGCGCGGGGGGCGTGAGCCGTGGTATTAGGGTGAACAGCGGAGCCTCTATTGAACTGGCCAACGAGGCTGGTGGTCTCATCACGGGAGGCCAGCACGGTGTGTATTTCAACAGCGGCGGCACTGTGACCAACGCTGGCCTCGTCACAGGCACGGCCTCCAACGGCGAGGGCCTCACCACCAATGGCATGACCAAGGTCGTCAACACCGGCATCTTTGCCGGCAGCAAATACGGCATCAATTTTGGTTCGACTTCCACGAACAACATTCTGGACAACTCCGGCACTGTTAGTGGCACGGGTCCCGCTGGCGTGGGAGTTTATGCCCAAAATCTGCTCAGTGGCACCAATACCGGGCTCATTACGGGCACCTTCGGCATTCAGTTTGGCCACGCCAATGCCGCTGGCAGCGAAATCATTAACTTTGGCACGATCTCCGGCACGGGGGCGAATAGCCGAGGCGTCACCTCTTCTCCCGCTGCCATCCTGCTCGACAATCGCTCTGGCGGTCTGGTCGAGGGCGCATTGCAGGGCGTTTACTTCGCCGCCCCCGGTGGCACGGTGACCAACTCCGGTACCATCAAGGCCGTTGCCACTGCCAACGGCAGGGCTGTTCACGCCGAAGGAGGTCCGCTTTCCCTCACCAATTCCGGTTTGGTTCAGGGGCTCCAATACGGTGTCTGGCTCAATGGAGCCGCCGCCACCGGCAGCGAGATTACAAACTTCGGCACCATCACAGGCACGTCCGCTGGCAGCTTTGGCATATACTCCGCCTCTTCCTCCCTCCTCGTCACCAACTCCACCTCCGGCCTCATCGAAGGCGGCACGGCGGGTGTCTGGCTCGCCGCCGGCGGCACCATCCGCAACTCCGGCATCATCAACGCCACCGCCGCGGACGGCTGGGGCGTTTACGTCGCCGACGGCGATGCTCTCGTGGAAAACCTCGCCACCGGCACCATTCGCGGCGTCTATGCCGGCGGCACCACCTCGGTCGTGAACGACGGCCTCATCACCGGCTCCGGCGTGTGGCTCTCCGCTTGGTCCACCCTCGCCGGCTCCGGCACCATCAGCGCCACGGGCACCGCGCTCACGCTGGCCGACGGCGCGAACCACGCCAACGCCATGAGCCTCGTCGGCACCGAGGTCGGCGTGGCCTTCGCCAGCTCCGGCACGCTGGTGAACAACGCCCGCATCGAGGGCACGGCCCGCCATGGCGTGCAGGCCCTGAACGCCTCCGTGTCCGTCACCAACGCCGCCGGCGCGCTCATCCAGGGCGGCAATTCCGGCATGTATCTCGTCTACGGCGGCACCGTCGCCAACTCCGGCACCATTTCGGGCACGCACCAAAACACGGGCAGCGGCATTTCTGCGGAAGCGGGTCCAGTCCTCGTAACCAATTCCACCTCCGGCCTCGTTCAAGGCGGCGCTTACGGTCTTTACCTGTATCAAGGCGGCACGCTGGTCAACCACGGCGCCATCACGAGCACGGGAAGCTACGGTTACGGCATTCAGGTTTACGGCGCTTTTACCGCCACCAACACCGGCCTCATCCAAGGCAGTTCCTATGGCGCGGTTTTCCCTTCCACCAGCACGTTGTGGAATTCCGGCATCATCTCGGCCACCAGCGTCAATGGCGGCAGCGGAGTCATGGTCGGCGGCACGTCCCTCGTCACCAACCTCGGCCTCATCGAAGGGACCGCGCACGGCTTGGCTCTGAGTAATGGCGGCACGCTGGCCAACTCCGGCACCATCCGCGGCGACACTGACGGCTCCGGCTACGGCTACGGTGCCAGCTTTAGCGGCACGTTTGCCGCCGCCAACACCGGCCTGATCGAGGGCCGCGTCGGTGTTACCGCCGCGAACGGCATCGTCGTATTGTTCAACTCCGGCACGATTCGCGGCGCCGGCGCCGGCGGCGGCATCGAAAGCTACGGCGCGTTTACCGGCAGCAACTCCACCTCCGGTCTCATTCAGGGCGGGGACTACGGTCTTTACCTGTACCAAGGCGGCACGGTGTGGAACGCCGGCATCGTCAGCGCCACGTTGTCATATAATGGCATCGGCATCAATGCGACGGGCTCCGTGGTCGTGGACAACGCAGGCGGCCGCATCGAGGCGAGCAATGACGCCATCCAACTCGCCTCCGGCGGCACGATTCGGAACAGCGGCACCATCAAGGGCGGCTATCGTGGCGTGAATATGGGAGGCAACACCTGGGGCGCCTGGGTGAGCAACACCACGGGCGGCCGGATCGAGGGCGTTGCTTATGGCGTGAACGCCGTGGCTGGCGGCACGGTGTGGAACAGCGGCTACATCCTTGGCACCGATACTGGCGGGGCTGACGGCGTCTATTTCGGTGGCAATGACGGCATTGGCGAGGTGCGCAACACCGGCACCATCATCGGTGGAGGCAGGTATGGCGTGTCATTTTTCAATGACACCCCGGCCAATCTTCTCACCAACGGCGCCGGCGCCCTTGTCCAAGGCGTGAGCGCCGGCGTCTGGATCGAGGGCGGCACCGTCACCAACAGCGGCGCCATCATCGGCACGTCCGCCGCCGGCTACGGCCTGTGGTCGCGCGGCACGCTCTCGCTCGCCAACGACGGCCTCATCCAGGGCGGCGCGTATGGCGCCAACATCATCCTCGACGCCAGCGGCACGGTGACCAACTCCGGCACCATCACCGGCACGTCCGCCGCCGGCATCGGCATGAATGCCAACATCCGCCTCGTCACCAACAGCGCCTCCGGCCTCATCGAGGGCGGGCAGGACGGCCTTCTTCTCACCAACAGCAGCACGCTGTCCAATTCCGGCACGATTCGCGGACTGGCCGGCGCCGGCGTCGGCGCGAGCGGCCGGCTCACCGGCACAAACACCGGTTTGATTCAAGGCGGCTCGACCGGCGTCAACCTCGCCGCCGGCGGCACGCTCCATAACAGCGGCACCATCACCGGCACGGCGGCAAGCAGCTACGGCATTTATGCCGCCAATGCCTCGGTGCTCATCAGCAACACCACCGGCGGGCTTGTCACCGGCGGCGAGGATGGCATCTATCTCGCGGCGGGCGGCACGGTCGCCAACAGCGGCACCCTCGCGGGCGGAAACGACAGCGGCGTCTACGCCTGGGGCGCGCCTGTCTCCGTCACCAACAACGCGGGCGGCGCCATCAGCGGCGGACAGCAAGGCGTCTGGCTTTCCGCCGCCGGCGACGTGACCAACAATGCCGGGGCGCGCATTCACGGCGACTGGTATGGCGTTTATCTTAACGCCGGCGGCAGCGTGGCCAACACCGGCAGCATCACGGGCGGCTATCACGGCGTTTACGCCATTGCCACGCCCGCTTTCGTGGACAACGGCACCGGCGGTCACATCAGCGGCTCCAATATCGGCGTCTGGCTCGCCGCCGGTGGCACCGTGGCCAATGCCGGCGCCATCGCCGGCACAGGAGCGGGCGGCTACGGCGTCCTTGCGGAGAACGGCGCCGCCCTCGTCACCAACACCACCAGCGGCTCCATCACCGGCGCCGCCCACGGCGTCTGGCTGGGCGCCGGCGGCACCGTGTTCAACTCCGGCGCAATTCTCGGGCAGGCATTCTCGGGCAGGGGCGTTTACTCCGATGGCATCGCCACCGTCACCAACGCCGGCCTCATCCAGGGCGTTTACGAGGGCATCAATTTGTATGCCGGCGGCACCGTGGCCAACTCCGGCATTATCAGCGGCACCGATGGCTCGGCCGGCGACGGTGTTTACAGCACCAACGCCGGCACCTTGATCACCGTCACCAACAACAGCGCAGGCCTGATCGAGGGCGGCTGGAGGGGCATTGCCACATTCGGCAGCCTCGATGTTGTCAATTCCGGCACGATCACAGGCATGACCGGGCCTGGCATCTATGCCGGGGAGCGCGCCCTCGTCACCAACACCACCGGCGGCCTCATCAGCGGCGGCACGTGGGCCATCTTCCTCGAGGCCAACGCCGCCAACGAAGTCCGCCTCTGGAACGGCAGCACGCTTGCCGGCGCGCTCGAAATCAACGGCGACGCCTCCACGCTCACCCTCGCCGGCGCGTCCGGCTCGCAGTCCTACGCCGCCGCCGTCACCGGCAGCACCGTGTTCACCGGCACCCTCGTGAAAACCGGCTCCGGCGCTTGGGACCTCGACTCCCCCGCCGCGAGCCTCGCCGGCCTCGCCCAGCAGGCCACGCTCGTGCAGGCCGGCACCCTCGCCGTGGACTGGGCCGCGCACCAGCTCAACGCAGCCCCCGCCGACGTGACCGCCGGCGCGACCTTGCAAGTCAGGAAAAGCGGCACCGCCGCCGCCACCTTCGCCAGCCCGCTCACTGGCGCGGGCTATATTGACCTCTACAACGCCGCCGCCACCGCGGGCGGGGAGTTCGTCCTCGCCGCGGCCGCCGGCAACGCCTTCACCGGCACCATCGGCGTGCGCGGCGCGACGCGCACGGGCTACTTCCGCCTCGACGACAACGCCGAGGCCGCGCTCGCCGGCGCCACGCTGCTGCTCGGCGCAAATTCCGAGACCACGCTCGACGCCGACCGCACGATCGGCGGGCTCCACTTCGACGGCGGACGCGTCTTCATCATGACCGACACCGCCGCCTCGCCCATCACCCCCTGCGTGCTCACCGTGGGCACGCTGGCCGGCGCCAACGGCTCCTTCGGCCTGGGCGACGGCGCGCTCACCGGTCTCGACCTCCCGCGCCCGCCCGGCACCGGCGCGCTCACCGCCAACATCTTCGACGTGGACGCGATTGTCATCTCCGACAACCGCACCCCCATCGTGAAAGTCACCGGCTCCTCCTCCGTGGGCCACGGCACGGCCTACTCGCTGGTGGACACCGCCACCGCCGCGCTGGGCGAAAGCGGCACGATGGATTTCTACGACGCCACCGGCACGGACATCATCGGCAAAATCACCCACGGCTACAAAGCCGTCTATTACGATCCCGCCATCGACCCCGCCAGCGGCGCCTCCGGCCCGGGCGTCTATCTCGACTACGGCGTGACCGCCATCGAAAGCACGCACGCCACCACCGCCATCACGCTCGACCCGACCGGCTCGCATGACAAGACCCTCAGCGCGAAACTCGCCGGCGCCGGCGCGGGTTTCATCTTCACCGGCGCCGACACCATCACCCTCGCGCAGCAGGCCGGCTACACCGGCGCGACACTCATCACCGGTTCCGCCGTGCTCAAGGCCGGCGACGGCATCGCCGACATCATTGCCAGCAGCACGCGCGTGACGCTTGACGGGGAGCGCACCGGCTTCGACCTCGGCACCGCAAACCAGCGCGTGCAGGATTTCTCCGGCAGCGGCTCCGTGGCGCTGCGCGACGCCACTCTCACGGTGGATAACACCGGCTTTACCGGCACGCTCTCCGGCGCGGTCACCGGCGGCGCGGGCGGGCTCGCGCTCGCGGGCGGCAACCTCGCCCTCACCGGCACCGGCTCCTACACCGGCACGACCGCCGTGCAGACCGGCGCGACCCTCACCCTCGGCGACGGCACGACCCTCGGCGCGCTCGCCTCCGCCAGCCGCGTGTCCGTGGCCGCCGGAGGCACCTTCGCGCTCTGGCGTTCCGACGCGGTCACCTTTGCCAACACCGTCGCCGCCGACGGCATCATTGAGGTGAAAGCCGGCTCCGGTGACACCGCCTTCACCGGCCCGCTCACCGGCTCCGGCACCCTGGTGCAAAACGCCGCCGCGCTCGCCACGCTCTCCGGCGCGAACGACATCGCCCTGCTCGTCAACCGCGGCACGGCGCAAATCGGCACCGGCGGCGGCATCGGCAACGGCTGGGCGGACGACCGCCTCGACCGCTCCGTCACGCTCGCCGCCGCCGACACGAAGCTCATCCTCGACCGCTCCGACAATTTCTACATCGACACCGCCATCGCCGGCGCGGGCGCCGTGGACATCATCGGCGGCGGCACCACCGTCGTGCAGCGCCAGCAAACCTACACCGGCGCGACCTACGTGCGGGGCGACACCCTGCGCTCCGGCACGACCAACGTGTTTGCCGCCAGCGCGGGCCTGACCCTTGAGAATGCGGCCTTCGACCTCGCCGGCCACAACCAAACCCTCCAGCGCCTCCACGGTGCGCCCGGGAGCGCGGGCATTCCTGCCCGCGTGTATTATCACACCGACCAGATTGCCCACATCGCCCCCGACAACCAGCCGCTGCCAGCCTCGGCCTACGCCACCTTGACCACCGGCGAACTTACCGGCGCGACCGAGCAGCACCTGAACATCGACCTCGCCGGCCGCCTCAGCGACAGGCTTCAGGTCGGCACGCTGGCCACCGGCACGCACCGCTTCGTGCTCCACCGCACCACCACCACGGAAATCGACGATGCGAAGCGCACCTACGCCCTCGACATGCTCGCCCTGCCGATGGCTGCCAGCGACGACCCCGCCGTGCTCGACATCACCTCCAACGAATTCGAGATGGGCGCGCACACCTACCGGCTCTATCGCGGCGACGGCGGAAGAATCATGCCGGAGACAAACAAGTTCTACCTGTCCGGCGGCGATGCGCGCAGCCGCGCCGGCGACGCGATCTACTGGACCGCCGGGGTGGCCGGGCTCGACTGGCACTATTCGCTGGACAGCCTGCGCAAGCGCATGGGCGAGTTGCGCATGGGCGGGCTGCCCGAAAACGGAAACGTGTGGGTGACGGCCAACACCTACCGGCTCAACGCGGGCGGCGGCCTCGCCGGGGACGGCTTCACGCAGGACAGCTTCGGGATGACCGCAGGCGGAGACCGGCGCATCGACCTGTCCGGTGACCTCACGCTGCTGGCCGGCGGTTTCCTCTCCTTCGCCCGGCACGAGCGGGACTTTGAGCGCCACGGCAGCGGCGAGACCTCCGGCTTTGGCTTGGGCGGCTACGCGACAGTGCTGCACAAGGACGGCTGGTATGGCGACTTCGTGCTGCGCGCCGACCGCAACAGCAACAAGCTGCACTCGCAGGCGGTGGACGGCTTTGTGACCGACGCGCGCTACGGCAGCGAGGCGATGGGCGCGTCGCTGGAACTGGGCCGCTACGTGACCTCGGGCAACCTCTGGCTGGAGCCCTCGGTGCAGATGGCGCTGGCCCGTTTCGGCAGCGAGACCTACGACACGGAGCGCCAGACCGTTTACCACGAGCCCATCCATGTGCGCATCGACGGCGCGACGGCGGCGCAATACCGCCTGCAAATGCGCGGCGGCGTGGATCTCGGCCGCTGGCGTCCCTATCTCCGCGTGGCGGAGGTCAAGAGCGACACGGGCGGCGGCAAGCTGCACGTGGAAGGCCGCGAGTGGACGCCCGGCTTCGACGGCTGGCGTTTCGAGGCCGGCCTGGGCGCCGGCTACCTCATCGACGCGCAAAGCCAGTTGTATTTCGATTATGAATACAACAAGGCCGACGCCTACGAGCGCCCCTGGTCCCTGAGCCTCGGCTACCGCCGGGCCTGGTAAGGGGGGGACCAATTACGAATTACAAATGACGAATTACGAATTTGGAGCTGCCGCTCCAACCGACAGTATCGGCGCGGCAGCGCCAAATTCGTAATTCGTCATTTGTAATTCGTAATTTGACCTCGGGTCACGGCGACCCGGCCCCGACACTCTCCCACCAGCGGGGAAATTCGCGCGCCCCGTCATGCAGATCCACCACCTCGCCGATGCGCGGCGTCAGCAGGATGATTTTCGAGCCGGCGGCCCGGTGCGCCGCGGAGAGTCTCCGCAACGGATCGTCCCACGCATGGTTGGAAATGGAAAACTTCGCCGAGTGCACCGGCAGCAACCGCCGCGCCTTCAAGTCGTCCGCCGCCTGCAAAACTTCCTCCGGCATCATGTGGATGTATTTCCAGTTTTTATCATACTGGCCGTTCTCCAGGATCGCCAGGTCGATGGCGCCGGACTTGTCCCCGATCCCGGCAAAATGCGCGCCGTAGCCGCTGTCCCCGCCGATGTAGAATGTGTAATCCCGCACTTTGACCAGAAACGACGCCCAGAGCGAACGGTCGCGCGAAAACGCCCGCCCGGAAAAATGCCGCGCCGTGAAACAATTCACCGTGACGCCATCGTCCGGCAGGCATTCCTCGTCCCAATCCAGCTCGATGATGCGGTCCCGGGCGAAACCCCAATATTCAAGGTGCTCGCCGGTCCCTAGCCCGCATATTATTTTCCCGACCTTGGGCTTCAGTTTCCTGACCGTTTCATAGTCCAGGTGATCCCAGTGGTCGTGCGTGATAAACAGGTAGTCGATGCCGGGCATGTCGTCCGCCGTATATATATCCGACCCGGCGAAGGCGCGGGTGGTGAATGAAACCGGCGAGGCCGCCCCGCTGAAAACCGGGTCCACCAGCATCCGCTTTCCGCCGATTTGCAGAAAATACGACGAGTGGCCGAACCAGACCAGCGCGTCTTTTTCGGCGTCGAGGCTCCTCAAGTCGCTTTTCACCGAGGGAAGCGGCGCGGGCGGGGTCCGCCTGGATTTGTCGCCAAAGAAAAACTCCCTGTAGAGCGCGAACGTGCTCACGTCCCCGGCCAGCATCGGCGTGGGCGCGATATTCTGAAAGCGTCCGTCTTTATAATGGGGCGACTGTTGTATCCTGGTCAGGCGCTCGCCGCGCGGCAGCCGTCCGAATTTCGGATGTTGCATATAGGCGAGGGCGGCGGCCATGAACGCACCGGCGAGGGCGATCCCGATGATGAGCATGCGCTTGACGAGCTTTCTTTTTTTGCCGGGTTTCACGGCGCGGATTCCAAGGCGTCGCCCCTTTCCGGCGCGGCGGCGCCAAATCGCCAATCGCAATTCGTGGTATAGTATTTTCTCTCAACCTTGGCCCAAAAGGTAGGGCGAGGCGTCCCCGCCGAGCCTCGGCTCAGCCGGAGGCTTCGCCCTACCGGCGCTGCCGCGTCACTGTTAATCGAAAATTTTATACCATTTGCGAACCGGAATGGCACTTTGGGGTAACGGCGGCTTGGAGAAACGGCCTCCGTGCCGTCCGTTTCCGGGCGGATGGACGACACGGAGGTCGTCCCTCCAGCAAAAGTGTCATTTCGATTCACAAATAGTATAATTCGCAAATTGGCTCAGCTTCCCGGTTTTTCCGCCGGCAGGGCCGCGAGTTCGGGCGGGAGCTGGTCGGCGGGGTAGGTGGGGAAACTCAGTTCGAGCAGCGCGACCGAGGGCACGCCGAACTTCGTGGCGCCCGAGCTGCGGTCCACCAGCATCGCCACGCCGGCCGCGACACCGCCGGCTTTTTTCACGATGTCGAGCGCCTCGACCACGCGGCCGCCGCGCGTGACGACGTCCTCGACCACGAGCACGCGCTCGCCGGGCGCGAGCTTGAAGCCGCGCCGCATCACGAGCGTGTTGTTATCCTTTTCGGCGAACAGGAAGCGCGACCCGGTCTGGCGCGCCACCTCCTGCCCGATGACGAGCCCGCCCATCGCCGGGGCGAGCACGGTGGTGAACGACCAGCCGTCGATTTTTGCGACCAGCAATTCCGCGAGCCGCGTGACGGCGTCCATGTGCTGGCAGACTTGCGCGCACTGGAAAAAGTGTCCGCTGTGCAGGCCGGAGCGCAGGACGAAATGCCCGCGCAACAGAGCGCGGGTGCGGGTGAAAATGTCGAGGACTTCCTGTTGTTGCGTGTCCATTCCGCGACGCTGCGCGGAGCACCGGAAAAAACAAAGCCAAAATTCGCGGAGAAATCCCAAATCACGAAATCCCAAATCCCAAAAAAATTCCAAATTTCAAACTACCAAATCCCAAACAATCACCGGCGCGGGACCGCCTCTTTGAGATTTTGGCCTTTTGATTATTGGAATTTTTTTTGGATTTGGGATTTCGTGATTTGGGATTTTTACCTGCCGTGGCAGTTCTTGAATTTTTTGCCGCTGCCGCAGGGGCAGGGGTCGTTGCGGCCCACTTTGGGCATCTCGCGGCGCACCGTCACCTTCGGGAGTTTGATCTCCTCCTCGGGGGTGTCGCTCACGGGCGCGGCGGTGGCGGCGGCGGAGCCTCCGCTGGTGATGGTGGTCTTCACCTGCGCGGTGGCCCGCCGGACGGCGGCGCCGGCGGCGTCCGCGTTGTCGGGGCCGACGGTCTTCGCGTTGCGGCTGAGGAGCGAGAGCATGTTCTCGAAGGCTTGCAGGTTGCTCGCGCTGCGGAAGAGGCCGGTGCAGATTTGCAGGCGCACGCTGTTCATCAGTTCCTCGAAATACTTGTAGGCTTCGCTCTTGTATTCGACGAGCGGATCCTTCTGGCCGTAGCTGCGCAGGCCGACGGCCTGGCGGAGGTTTTCCATCTCGGTGAGGTGCTCCTGCCAGTGCTGGTCGATGGCATTGATGATGACATAGCGTTCGAGCGAGCCGAGCGCCTCGGGCAGTTCGACCGATTCCTTCACCTCGTAGGCTTTCTTGACGCGGTCAACGACGAGTTTGATGACGGCCTCGGGGTCGTCGCCGGTGAGTTCGGAGACTTTCAGCGCGATGGGGAAGTGGGCGTTGACCCAGCCGGTGAGGCTTTCGATGGAGGCCTGCGTGGTGCCGATTTTTTCGCCGAAGCCGGCGGTGGCGACGCGGTTGGCGATCTCCTCCTCGACTTGCTCGAAGATGATGTCCTTCGGGCGGTCGGCGTGGATGGCGGCGTTGCGGATGCCGTAGATGACCTCGCGCTGCTTGTTGAGCACGTCGTCGTATTGGAGGAGGCGTTTGCGGGCGGAGTAGTTTTGCTGCTCGACTTTCTTCTGCGCGCTTTCGATGGAGCGGTTGAGCCAGGGGTGCTGGAGCTCCTCGCCTTCCTTCATCGTGCCTTCCATGAGGCGCGAGGCGAGGTTGCCCTGGAGGAAGAGGCGCATGAGGTCGTCCTCGAGCGAGAGGAAAAACTTCGTCAGGCCGGGGTCGCCCTGGCGGGAGCAGCGGCCGCGGAGCTGGCGGTCGATGCGGCGGGACTGGTGGCGCTCGGTGCCGATGACGTAGAGGCCGCCGGCTTCCTTGGTGGCGGGGGTGAGCTGGAGGCCGGCGGCGTCCTCGCTGTCGGAGTCGTAGGTTTTGACTTCGCCGGTTTTCGGCTCGGTGAGGGTGTATTGGAGGATTTTTTGTTTCGCTTTCTCGGGGTCGGGGTGGGTGGCGCCGGCGACGTTGTAGCGGACGCCTTCGCCGAGTTTGATGTCGGTGCCGCGGCCGGCCATGTTGGTGGCGATGGTGACGGCGCCGCGCTGGCCGGCGCGGGCCACGATGTCGGCTTCCTGCTGGTGGAACTTGGCGTTGAGGACGGTGTGGACGATGCCGGTGCGCTTGAGCATGCGCGAGAGGACTTCGGAGGACTCGACGGAGGCGGTGCCGACGAGGACGGGCTGGCCGCGGCGATGGGCGGCCTCGATTTCGTGGACGACGGCGTTGAATTTGTCGCGGCGGGTCTTGAAGATGGAGTCGTTCTGGTCGATGCGGATGCAGGGACGGTTGGTGGGGATGACTTGCACGCCGAGGCGGTAGATGTCGTTGAACTCGGTGGCCTCGGTTTCCGCCGTGCCGGTCATGCCGGCGAGTTTTTCATACATGCGGAAATAATTCTGGATCGTGATGGTCGCGTAGGTGCGGGTCTCGCGCTCGATGGCGACGTTTTCCTTGGCCTCGATGGCCTGGTGGAGCCCGTCGGACCAGCGGCGGCCGGGCATGACGCGGCCGGTGTTTTCGTCCACGATCATGACCTTGCCTTCCTGCACGACGTATTCGACGTCCTTTTCGTAGAGGGAGTAGGCGCGAAGGAGCTGGGAGATGGAGTGGATTTCCTCCGAGACGGTGGCGTAGTCGTCCTGGGCCTTGCGCTTGATGTCCTCGCGTTGTTCGGGGGTGAAGCGTTCGTCTTTTTCGAGTTCGCTGAACTGGGTGGCGAGGTCGGGGAGGACAAAGGCGTCGGGGTTGTCGGGGCGGAGTTTGGTGCGCCCGATTTCGGTGAGGTCGGCCTGGTGCTGGCGTTCGTCGATGACGTAGAAGAGTTGTTCCTTGAGGCGAAAGAGCTGCTCCTTCTGGAAGTCGCTGTGCATCTCGGTCTCGGTCTTGTCGAGGAGCTTGCGCCAGTCGGGGTTTTCGAGGAGGCGGAGGAGTTGCTTGTTGGTGGGGCCGCCGAGTTTGACCTGGAGCATTTTCATCGCGGCCTGCTGGCGGGTTTCGGCGTTGGAGGCGAGGCCGGGGGCGGCTTCGAGGAGGTCGCGGGCCTCGGAGACGAGGCGGTTGCAGAGGCGGATCTGCTCGTTGACGAGGCGCTCGATGCCGGGCTTGAGGCGGGTGAAGGGCTGCTCGCGCTCGATGGGGGCGGGGCCGGAAATGATGAGCGGGGTGCGGGCCTCGTCCACGAGGATGGAGTCGATTTCGTCCACGATGCAGAACCAGTGCTCGCGCTGCACCTGGTCCTCCTTGCGGGTGGCCATGCCGTTGTCGCGGAGGTAGTCGAAACCGAACTCGGAGGCGGTGCCGTAGGTGATGTCGCAGGCGTATTGGATGCGGCGGAGGTCGTTGGGCATCTGCTGCTGTATGCAGCCGACGGATACGCCGAGGAAGCCGTAGAGGTGGCCCATCCACTCGGAGTCGCGGCGGGCGAGGTAGTCGTTGACGGTGACGAGCTGGGCGTTGCGGCCGTTGAGGGAGTTGAGGTAGAGGGGGAGGGTGGAGACGAGGGTTTTGCCTTCGCCGGTGGCCATCTCGGCGATCTTGCCCTGGTGGATGGCGATGCCGCCGATGAGCTGCACGTCGAAGTGGATCATGTTCCATTCCTGCTCGTGCTCGCAAACGGTGTGCCGGTGGAGCGGATGCGCGGGGTCGGAGATGCGGCGGGCGGCGTTTTTGACCGTGGCGAAGGCTTCGGGAAGAATGGAGTCGAGGGTCTCGCCGGCTTTCACGCGGGCGCGGAACTCGTCGGTCTTGGCGCGGAGTTGTTCGTCGGCGAGCGACTGGTAGGAGGCCTCGATCTCGTTAATGCGCGCGACGATGGGGCGCGCCTTTTCGAGGAACTTGCGATAGTGACGACCGGAGAATTTCTTGAGCAGCCAGGAGATCATTGGGAAATGCGGAATGCGGAGTTCGGAATTAGTTGACCACGGAGAGCGCGGAGGGATTCGGGCGGATGCGATGTGAAAAATTGAAAAGGGCGCGAGTGTGCAGGAGGCGGGCGGGGTTTGGCAAATGGCAAAATAGGGACGCCCTCGCCTGCGGGGGAGAGCGGCCCGATCTTGAAAACAAAAAACCGGGACCATTGCGGCCCCGGTTTTTTAAAAATCAGTCCGGTCGGACTGAACTGGTTTAGTAGCTTTCGCGGCTCTCGCGATCGCCGCGATAGCCACCGCCGCCGCCGCCGCGACGGTCGCCGCCACGGAAACCTCCGCGGCCGCCACCGCCACCACCACCAAAGGAACGGCCACCGCCTTCTTCCTTCGGACGGGCTTCGTTGACGGTGAGGGCACGGCCGCCGAGATCGACGCCGTTCAATTTTTCAGCCGCGAGCTTTGCTTCCTCCGGCGTGCCCATGGTCACAAACGCGAAACCGCGGGGGCGTCCGGTCATGCGATCCATGGCGACATAAACATCGGTCACGGCACCGAACTGCTCGAAAGCGGCGCGGAGCTCTTCCTCAGTCGTTTTGAACGACATGTTGCCGACGTATAGTTTTGAATTACCTGTCATGTTCTGAGTTCGTAGAAGAAGCGCGGCTGCCAGTCCGTTCCCGACCGTCGGGTTTCGAAATCATCACTTGAACACTGCGCTCTCCTGACGACTCACCAGTTGCTGTCACCTATCGTTCTCTAACGAGTCCGCGGAGCCCATACACTTGCGGCACAAAGGCAAGGTGAATTTCGCAAGTCCTTGAAAATGCGTATGGGTATCAGAAAAACTTAACATGCAAAATAGGACTTAAACTATTGTAAGACAGTATACTTGGATAGAATTTCATCGGGAATGACCATACCTCGTCCAGTGGCGAGCGAAACCAGTGTATAGTCGCTGTGGCCGTCGCAAACGCGTTTTTTGTTGGGCAGTTTCTCCAGCTCGAATTGCACGCGCAGGCCCTGTCCGTTTTCGGCGATCCGATCCACCCACGTGCGCACGATGAAGCGATCGCCCCAGCCCAACGGACGCCGGTAGTGAATCGTCGCCGAGGCCATATACCAGCCGAGCCCGCGCGCCGAAAATTCCTGCATCGACATGCCGTAACAACGCTCCATCTGCTCAAACCGCGCCGCCAGCACATAGTCGAGATAGCGCGTGCTGTGCACATGCTGGTAAAGATCGATGTCGTCCGGGCGCACGCTCATCTCGGTCTCGAATTTCGCGAAAAGACGGACGGCCGCGGGCATGCCGGCCGCATCGACGGAGGGATTTTTCATGGCCGCGAGACTGGCAAGCCATCGCGCCCATGACGAGCACAACGTGGGCTGCGCGCGGCGCGCGCATGGATCAAGGTGCATTCAGAGAACCATGGCTTTGCCATTGTTCCGCCGCCGCGGCGAAACCCATACTGCGCCATTCTTATTCCCACGCCGCGCCCGCCGTGCGCCGCGGCAGACACCCCGGCCCGCGGGCCGCCAACCCAAAACACACCCACGCCTCATCATGCTCCCAAAACACACCGCCCGGCTCCTTCTCCTCGCCGCGCTCGCCTTTTTCTCCACCACGCTCTTCGCGCAAGACGCCAATGAGGCGCGGAAATTCCAAAGCTTCCTCGCCCGCGCCGAAAAAGGCGATGACAAGGCCCAACTCGCCGTCGCACTTCGTTACGAGCGCGGCATGGGCGTGGCAAAGGACTTCGACCAGGCGATGGCGTGGTATCTCCGCGCGGCCAGCCAAGGCAACGCGGGCGCGCAGGGCAATCTCGGCGTGCGCTGCCAAAAGACCTCGAAATACAAGGACATGGCCGAGTCCTACAAATGGCTTTCCCTGGCCGCGGCGCAGGGGCACAAAGGCTCGATCAGGCAGCTTGCCGCGCTCGAAAAGAAAATCAGCGACGCCGACCGCGCCGAGGGGAAGAAGCGCGCCGGAGCCTTCAAGCCGAAAAAGGAAGCCGCCGGCCAATAAGGCGGGCTGCTTGAAACATCAACCGCGAAGGGCGCGAAGACCGTAAAATAACAATGTAGGTTTCTCCTGCCCCGGACCGCCCAAGGGACGGCATTCATTCTATTAATTCCGTTCATTCTGTCTAAAATAAACCAACCATTTATCTCACACAAAGGCGCAAAGACACAAAGGAATGAATTATAATGGCACACTTCTCGGCGCTTTGTGCCTTCGTGCCTTTGTGTGAGATAAAAAAACGAACTAATAAAACAACCCACGCAACACGCAGAAAAATGAAAAAACAAAATCTTCTTTCCGTGTATTCCGTGTGTTCCGCGGACTATAAAAAAGAACCATGGTGCGCCCCGGAATACTTTATGAAAAAACTCTCCGTCCTTCTCCTGTCGCTGCTGGTTTTGGCCCCGGCCTTCGCGCGCGCCGCCGTGCGTTTGCCCGCGATCATTTCCGATCACATGGTCCTTCAGGCCGGCGCCGATGTTCCTGTCTGGGGTTGGGCCGAACCGGGCGAGGCGATCACGGTTGCCTTTGCCGGGCAGACCGTCTCCGCCAGGGCCGCGGCCGATGGCGCGTGGCGCGTCAAGCTGGCCCCGCTCCAGGCGGCCTCCTCCGCCCAAACCCTCACGGTGCGCGGAGCCAACAGGCTGGAGGTCGCCGATGTGCTCGTCGGCGAAGTGTGGCTCGGCTCCGGCCAGTCCAACATGGCGATGCAGATGAAGGGCCTGCACGGCCAGGTGGACAACGCCGACGCGGAAATCGCCGCCGCCGTCCACCCGCGCCTGCGCATGTTCGTGCACGACGACGAGTATGTATATAGCATATATAAACTCGACGTCCCGCCGGACAAGCCCGACACCGACCGCCCCGGACGCTGGATTGTCTGCACGCCCGGCACCGCGGCCAAATTTTCCGCCATCGGATATTATTTCGGACGCGAGATCCAGCAGGCACTTGATGTGCCGTTTGGATTTATAAACACCGCGGTCGGGGGCACGCCCATCTCGGCATGGACCAGCCTGCCCGCGCAGAAAAGCGAACCGGGGCTGAAGCCCTCCTTCGACTGGAACGCCAGACAATTGAAACCCGGCTACGATCCCGCCGCCGCGCAAAAGGAGGCCGACGAAGCCAAACGCGCATGGCTCCTCCAGCGCAAGGAGGCGCTCGACGCCGGCCGGCCCGCGCCCAAGGCCCCGCCGCCGTTCAAGAACCTGGCCGTCATGTATAAAAACGGCGGCCTGTTCAACGGCATGGTCGCCCCCGTGATCCCTTGCGCAATCCGCGGCGTCCTCTGGTATCAGGGCGAGCGCGACGCCTTGTATCAAACCGCCGGATACTACGGTCTCCAGATGGAGACGCTCATCAAGGACTGGCGCGCGCAGTGGGGCCGTGACATGTGGTTCTTGTGGGTGCAACTCCCCGAAACCCGCGCCCTCCAGAAACTCCCCAGCGAGCCCAAAGGCTGGGGCGTGCTCCTCCGCGAGCGTCAGGCGCAGGCGCTGCGCCTGTCCAGGACCGGCATGGCCGTGACGCTCGGCCTCGGCGACGAGAAAAACGGTCATCCGCAGAACAAGGCCGACTTTGCCCACCGCCTCGCGCTCATCGCGCTGCACGATGTATATGCGAGGCCGGTTAAATATTGGATGGCCCCGATGTATAAATCGGCGGCGTTCGACAAAAATCAGGTGACCGTCACCTTCGACCACGCCGACGGATTGCGGACGGCGGGCGGCGAGCTAAAAGGCTTCGCCATTGCCGGTGCCGACAAAAAATTCGTGTGGGCCGACGCCCGCATCGAGGATGGCAGGGTCATCCTTTCCTCCTCCGCCGTGAAAAAACCCGTGGCAGTGCGCTACGCCTGGGCAACCAATCCGCTCGGCAATCTCGCCAACGGCGGCGGTCTCCTCGCCGCCCCCTTCCGCACCGACGATTGGGAATAACCATCGTAGCGCAGGCATCCCTGCCTGCCGTCGCAAATAAAGGCGCGAAGCGCCGCTGACTCTCTTTTTCAAAAACAAATGCCGCGCTTCGCGCGATCAAGTATCGACGGCAGGCAGGGATGCCTGCGCTACGGGGAATGATATGCAGGCGGCAAGGCGGCGCCACTTGGGGATGCGCTCGCGTTGCGGCGCCTCACTCGATCTCCCGGGGCAAGGTGCATTGAAAGGACCATGATGTTCCCCTTGTTGCTTGCGGTTGCGGCGTTTTCCTTGGCGCTAGCTTCCCCGCACCCGTCACGCCTTTCCATTATTAGTTCCCGCCCCGCCGGTTTCCTTTCGCGGCGTTGATTATCCCTGTCCTGAATTTCCCATGAATAAATCCAAGTGCCCGTCCCTCCTCGCCCGCGGCCTGCTTGCCGCCGGCATTGTATTCGCAGCCGTCGCCGCCCATGCCGCGGCCCCGTCCTTTGAGCAAACCGATCTTTTCGAGGTCGGCCAGGAAGGTTATCTTTCCTATCGTATTCCCTGCCTCGTCGTGACACCGAAAGGCACGGTCATCGCCATCAATTCCGCCCGTCGCGCCGTGTCCGATTGGGCCAAGATCGACCTCATGATGCGTCGCAGCATCGATGGAGGAAAAACCTGGCAGGAGCGCGTCGTCATCGCCAGCGCCCCCGGCAAGGTCACGGTGGACAATCCCGTCGTGATCGTGAACCGCAAGACCGGCGGACTGCATTTCCTTTATCAAACCAACTACGCCCGCGTCTTCCACAAAACCAGCGCCGACGAAGGCGTGACTTGGAGCGAGCCCGTGGAAATTACGCCTGCGCTGGAGGAGTTCCGCACCAAATATAACTACAATTGGAATGTCATTGCCCCCGGCCCCGGCCACGCCATCCAGCTTGATAACGGCCGCCTGGTCGTTCCCGTGTGGCTTTGCAACAGCGGCACGAAGGCGCACCGCCCTTCCGTCGTCGCCACCATCTACAGCGACGACAGCGGCAAGACCTGGCACTGCGGCGAAATTCTTCCCGACACGCTGAAAAACATGAATGAAACCGCCGCCGTGCAACTCGACGACGGACGCGTCGCGCTCTATATACGCAACGAGGAGCCCGGCGCCTACTGCCATGCCGTTTCCTATTCGAAGGATGGCGCCACCGGCTGGACCAAGCCCGCGCTCCAGCCCGAGCTTTATTCGCCCATTTCCTTCGCCACCGTCACGCGCCTGAGCAGCGGCAGGGACGGCGGAAAATCCCGCCTTCTCTACGTGCATCCCTATAATCCGGACGACACCGAGGTCATCCGCGCCACCTGGGGGGCCCGTCCCCGCGCCAAGGTCACCGTGCGCCTGAGCCACGACGAAGGCAAAACCTGGCCTGTCGCCAAAACCCTCGATTCCGGTCGCGGCGGTTACGCCGACATCGCGGTCGCGCCCGACGGCACGATCTATTGTCTCTACGAGCGCGGTTTCGTGGAAGGCAACAACCTCAACACCCGCTTCCTCAGCATCGCCCGTTTCAACCTCGAATGGCTGACCGACGGGAAGGACTCGATGAAATAAAACACACCCTTGGGCTGAGGCAAGCCGGCTGGGGCCCAATTTATTAAACGGCAAGACAAGAGTTGATGTAAAATTTATATGACTATAGTAATAAGTAATTTAACCAACAGGCGTCGAGGTGGTGGGTTGACGGTTTTTTGGCGGCGTTATTTGTCCCTGATTATTACACTGGCGGGTTACCCATATGCGAATGGCCAGACAATGGTCATAACCTCCGACACCACGGTTTCCACCCGCACCGTCATCGGGGCCGCGGCTGAAGACCGCACCTACGAAATCGCCGATGGCGCGGCCTTGTCATTCGCCAACAGCGCATCCGCCGCCTTAAACGGCGCGGCATTCAGCATCGGCAACGGGCGGACGCTTCTCATCGGACCGGCAGTCTCCTCCGGCACCGTGAGGTTTGTCGGCAACAGGACATCCGGAACAGGCGGGGTGATATTCAGTACCGGCACGATTGATATTACAAACGCCCTGTTTTCCAGCAACACCACGTTCGGCCAGAACAGGCATGGCGGGGCGATCGCCACCAGCGGCAACGGGGCCGTCATCCTTTCAAATGTCAGGTTCGAGGAAAATCACGCGGGGGCTGAGGATACAAACGGCGCCTTTGGCGGGGCAATTTACATGACCGGTGCAAATGCATCCGTAAGTATCACGAATGGGGAATTTATAAATAACCGGGCGAACAGTCATGGCGGCGCCATATATGTCGCATCAGGAAGCATTTCCCTTCAGGATGTGTTGCTCAAGGGGAATTATAATATTGGAACCAAGGTCTCCGGCGCCATGCAGCTCAACGCAGCCACTGCAAAGGCGGCGCTTGCCAATGTCATTTTTGAAGGGAACCACACGGGCGTCGGCGGCAACACCGGTGCAATACGCAACGCGGGCATATTAGGCATGACTGGGGGCAGGTTTTCCAGTAACTATTCCGACTTGCATACCGGTGCCCTTGGCATCACCCACACGGGGTCCGGGAGCACAAGCCTGGCTGGCGTGCTTTTCGAAAAAAATCGAGCCCGCACCGATGGAGGCGCCGTGGGCATCACAGGCAATCCCGCCAGCAATATTATTTTTCAAAATGTCATATTCAGTAACAATTGGGCCGGTAGGGTCGGTGGGGCGGTATGGTCGAACCAGAACGACACGGCGTTCACAATCGCGATGACAGACAGCGGCGGCACCAGTAATTACAGCTATGCCGGCAATATTGCGGCCAGCGACACAACGGCTGTCACCGACGCTATGCTTGATGGAAGTGACACGGCCATGCCAATTGCCCAGGCCAAGGGCGGTGGATTTTATTATGCGACGCTGGCCAGTTCCATGGAACTCGATATTGCTGATGGTGTGGCCTTGAGCATTGGGTTGGCGACCGGAACGAACAAGGCCGTCGATTCCATCGCCAGTGCTGGCAACGGGGCCAGAATCATCAAATCCGGCTCCGGCGACCTCATTCTCAACGCCGACAATTCCTACTGGCAGGGCGGCGTCGCCGTGAACGCGGGCCGTCTCATCCTCGGCAACTCCGACGCGAAGCTCGGCGGCGCCATCACGCTGGAATCCGGCGCGGCCTTTGGCGGCGTGGGCACGCTCCAGGCCTTTGCGCAAAACGGCGCCGAGGGCATTGTGTCCCTCACCGCCAGGGCCGGTTCGATCCTCCAGGTCGGCGCCGATGGCGCGGTCGCCGGGCAATCTCTCGCCTTCTCCCGCACCGGCAGCAACGCCCTCACGCTTGAGGGCGGCGTCTCCCTTGCCTTCGACCTCTTCGGCAGCAACGGGGCTGCCGGCACCTACGACCAGATTATCGCCGACCTGCTCACCGCCGACACCGGGACCAACACGCTCAATATCACCGGCCTCGGTTCGGCCTCCTCCTACACGCTGATCAGCTCGTCGAGCTTCACCGGGGATGCCTCCAACTTCAGCCTCAACATCACCGGCACCCTCGCGGGCGGCCCGCGCACCATCGTCTCCACTTCGCTTGCCAAATCCGGCCAGGATCTTGTGCTCAATAACACGCTTTCCAATCTCGCGCTGGTGTGGACCGGTTCCGAAAGCGCGCAGTGGTCCACCGCCGCGGCCAATTGGGCCGACGTGCTCCCCGTTCCCGCCGAGACACGGTTTGCAACCGGCGATGCCGTCACCTTCGACAGCACTGCGGATACCACCAACCCGGCTCACCGCACCATCACTGTAGCCGGGGAGGGCGTGACTGTTTCCGGCATGAAGGTGGAGGGCGATGGCAGCTATACTTTCACTGGCGGTGGCATCACCATCAACGCCGCTTCCGCCGATGCGGGATTTTCGGGCACGACCGGAAAGCTCGAAAAATCCGGCACCGGCACGCTCACCTTTGATAACGCGGGAGCGAACGCTTTTGCCGGCATCACGCATAACGACGGCAGGATTGCCGTATCCGTTGCGGGGCAACTTGGCGCCCGACTGGGCGTGGTGATCTTCGGTGGCGGCACGGCCACGGCGCCGCGCATTGTCATTAATGATAATCTGACATTTCTCGGTGAAAGCGGAACCAATAATAATTCACGGCTGAACATGGCCTCCATTGCCAGTCCGGCAAACGCCGTGAATGGCGGTTTTCTTGTGGCGGAGGGCAAGACGCTGGCCTTTGAGGATATCAAGTCCACTTCCGGCGGCGGCGTGCTGTTCATCGGCAACAACAATGATTTTGAAATCATTTCCGCCACCGGCACCGGCGCGATGGAAGTGCTGTTCAAAAACAACAGCAGCCTGGCCAACGGCGGCGCCATGCAGACCGGCGCAAACAGCAAGGTGCGGCTCGACAATGCCACCTTCGAGGGCAACGCCGCCAGCGGCGCGGCGCGCGTCGGGGGCGCCATCAATAATTCGCAGGCCAGCTCGTTGCTCACCTTGAACAACGCGATCTTCACCGGCAACACGGCCACCGGCACCGGCGGCGCCATCTACAACACCGGCACGCTCATCCTCAACCTCGCCACCAGCGCGACCTATGCCGGCAATACCGCCGCTTCCGCTGCGAGCGGCGGCTTCCTTTATCAAAACGGAGCCGCCGCCCGCGCCGCCATCGACATCAGCGGCAGCCAGACTCTTGTCATCGGCTCGGCGTCCGACACCGCGAAGGACACGCTTGCCAGTTCGCACGCCACCTCGGCCATCGACAAAAACGGCGCGGGCGCGCTCGTGCTCCACGCCGACAGCAGCGCCTACACCGCCGCGTTCAACGTGAACGCCGGCTCGCTCCTCCTCGGCAACGCCGGCGCGAAGCTCGGCGGCGCCGTCACCACCGGCAGCGGCGCGCTGTTCGGCGGCGCGGGCGCCTACACCGGCGCCGTGATCGCGCAGGCCGGCTCGATTCTACAGGTCGGCGCGGACCACAGCGCGGCCGGCGATCCCGCGCTGGCCGAGCAGCTCTCCATCGAAAACCTCACGCTTCAGGGTGCGACCCTCAAGTTCGACCTCTTCGAGCAGGACGCGATTCGCACCGCCGACAAACTCACCGTCGCCACGCTCGCCGCGGTGACGGGCTCCAACATCATCGACGTGAGCCGTTTCCTTCTCGGCTCGGGCACCATTATCACGGTCAACGGCGGGGCCGCCGGCGTGGACGACCTTGAAAACCTCGCCGTCACCATCGGCGGGCGCGTGCAATCCGGCGCGCGCCAGATCATGCGCCTCTCGACTTCGGGCAACGACCTCGTCGTCACCGGCTCCTCCGACGACTCGCGCGCGCTTACCTGGACGGGCACCGGCGCTGCCGCCACCACATGGGACGACGCCAGCCGGAACTGGAGCGGCAGCAACGACGTCACCACCTTCGCCGAGGGTGACAAAGTCGTTTTCAACGACACCGATTCACTGCCCGCCACGCACGCCATCGCCATCGCCGGTTCCTCCATCACGGTCTCCGGCATGGAAGTGGACGGCGCCGCCGACTACAGCTTCACCGGCGCGGCCATCACCGCCGACGCCGCGAGCAAGATCGGCTCCGAAGCCTTCACCGCCACCGGCAAACTCGTCAAGAGCGGCGCCGGCAAACTCACCCTCGCCAACACCGGCACCAACGACTTCAAAGGCGGCATCGACCTGAACTCCGGCACGCTCGCTCTCGCCAGCGCGGGCGCCTCCGGCACTTCGCCAATCACCGTCGGCGGCGCGGCGACCCTTCAGGCCGGCATCGACGCCCTCGCGCTGGCCAACACCATCGACCTCGGCGCGAACACGCTGACCATCGACACGCAAGCCCACGCCACGACCCTCTCCGGCGCCATCGCGGGGACGACCGGCGGCCTCGCCAAGATCGGCACCGGCACGCTCACCCTCACCGCCGCCAACACCCATGCCGGCAACACCACGCTCGCCGCCGGCGTGCTCGCCCTCGGCCACAACAACGCCCTCGGCACCGGCACGCTCGTCAATGCCGGCAACGCCACCGTGCGCCTCGCCGCCGCCGACCTCGCGCTGGCCAACGCCATTGCCCTCGGCGCCTCCGCCAACACCCTCGTCCTCGACACCGCCGCGAACAGCGGCACGCTCGCCGGAGTGATCAGCGGTGACGGCGGCCTGGCCAAGATCGGCACCGGCACGCTCGCCCTCACCGGCGGCAACACCTTTGCCGGCGCGCTCGCCGTCAATGAAGGCGCGCTCGTCGCCGCGACCGCCTCCGCCCTCGGTTCCGCCAACGGCACCGTTGCGGTCGGCAGCGCCGGCACGCTCGACATCGCCACCGCCGCGTCGTCCCCGTTCTCCTTCACCCGCGCCCTCGCCGGCAACGGCATCGTCAACATCAACCTCGCCGCCACCGCCGACGCGTTCAGTTTTGCCAACAACACCAGCACCTTCACCGGCACGCTCCGGCTGAACAAAGGCACGCTGACGCTCGACGAAAACGCCGCCGCCGCGCTTTCCGGCGCCGGCGCGAACCTCGTGCTCAACGCCGATGCGGTCGCGCAAAAAAGCGGCGCCGCCTTCACCATCGCCACCCTCACCCTCGCGGGCGGACGCCTCGACATCGAGACCGTCGGCGGAGTCCCCGTCGGCAAGCTCCTCACCGTCGCCACCCTCGACCTCGGCACGGGCAGCACCAGCATCGGCGTGGATGCCTCGCAGTATTCAGGAACCCAATACAACCCCGCCGTCCCGCCCGCCCTCAACCTCCTCGACCAGGACGGCGCGGCCAACGTGAGACTCGTCGCCGCGGGCGCCGTCACCGGCTCCGGCGACGTGACGCTCACCGCGCTCGACGGCTCCGCGCTTGCCGCCGCCACCGCCAGCGTTGTTCAGACCATCGGCGGCACCGTCGCCACTGCCAGCTACAGCTATGCCGCGAGCAAGCAAACCGACGGTATCTACATGGGTTATGGTCTTTCACAGATTGATATCCATGACGGCAAAACCCTCATCCTCGACAACACCAGCGCCACGGACTCGACCCTCTCCGCCGTGCTCACCGGCTCCGGCGCGGTCGAGATCAACGCCGCCGGGGCGATCACCCTTGAGAGACAAAACACCCACACCGGCACGACCATCGTCAACACCGGCACCCTGAAGGCCGGTGTCGGCAACGCCTTTGCCGCGAGCACCTCCGTTGACGTGAAGTCCGGCGCGGCCCTCGACCTCGGCGGCCACGACCAGACCGCGCAAAACCTCACCGGGGCGGGCGCCGTCCTGCTCGGCTCCTCGACCCTCACCGCGCAAAACACCGGCACGACCGCCTTCTCCGGCGCGTTCAGCGGCGCGGGCAAACTCGTCAAGACCGGAGCCGGAAAACTTTCGCTCACCGGCTCCAGCGCCCACACCGGCGGCGTGGACCTCGCGGCCGGCACGCTCGGACTCGGACACAACGCCGCGCTCGGCACCGGCACACTTGCGGTCACCGCCGCCTCCGGATCGGGTGGCACGGGCGTCCCGCCCGTGCTTTACCTCGACGCCGACGGCCTCGCCATCGCCAACGCCATCAACCTCGGCGCCTCCGGCCTCACGCTCGACGCCGGCGCGAACAATGCCGCCCTCGCCGGAGTCATCGGCGGCGCGGGCGCGCTCACCCTCGACGGCACCGGCACCATCGGTCTCGCG
This sequence comes from Termitidicoccus mucosus, assembly GCF_038725785.1. Classification (GTDB taxonomy): domain Bacteria; phylum Verrucomicrobiota; class Verrucomicrobiia; order Opitutales; family Opitutaceae; genus Termitidicoccus; species Termitidicoccus mucosus. The sequence continues at coordinate 3,694,781 of NZ_CP109796.1, read as the reverse complement.
GGCGCGAACACCTTCAGCGGCGGCCTCCACATCAATACCGCCCGTGTGGTCGCGGCGAACCACGCCTCCGCCATCGGCGCGGGTGCGGTCGCCATCGGCGCGACCTCCACGCTTGAGTTTCGGGACATCGTCTCCGGCAGCGTGAACAACGCTCTCACCGGCAACGCGGTGGAGATTGGCAACAGCACGCTGGCCTTTGGCGGAGCGAACGCGTTGCAGCGACTCACCCTTAGCCAAGGCGCAAACCTCACCGCCGGCGTGGCGGGCGCGCTTGGCGGCGCGACCTCCGACGTCGCCGTCAACAACGGCGGCACACTCAACCTCGGCGTCGCCAACACCGCCGCGAAAAACCTGACCGTGGCCGCCGGCGGCAAGCTCGTGTTCAACGCCATCGCGGACGGCCAGCCCATGCTGAACCTCGCGGGCGCGCTCACCCTGCAAGCCAGCTCCACCCTCGCCCTCGGCATGGTGACCTCCGGCTCCCATACGCTGGCCAGGGCGGCCTCGGGCATCACTGACAACGGTGTCGTTTATGATACCGGCCCCAACACCGGCATGGACGTGACCGCCTTTGCGATCGATGGAGACGGCAACCTCATCGTCGGCGCCGTCAACCAGGCGGCCAACCCAGGCAAGGACATTGCCGTCGCCTTCGACGCGATGACCGCGTCCATCACCGCGGTTTACTCGCGTCTCGGCGAGAGCTTCCTCAATGCCCGCACCGGGCGCCGGTCCAATGATCCTGCGAATAGTTTCTGGATAAAAGGCATCGGCACCTTTGGCGATCGCGATGGCGGCGACGGACGGATCGGTTACAAGGACGATGCCTACGGTGCAATCGCGGGCTTTGATTACGCGGTTTCCGAAAAATTCCTGATTGGCGCCTACGCGGGATTTTCTCATGTGAAAATCAGAACCGACAACCAGGCCGAGACCAATGCCGACCTGCCTTACGGCGGCGCTTACGGCGTGATGCGCTTCGGCCCGGTTTATATCGCCGGCGACATCACGATCGGGACGTTCGATGCGGATACCTCCCGCTTCGAGCAGACCGGCTACGCCACCGGCGAATACAATGCCTACACCGCCGGCGGCGGCGTTGAAATCGGCACGGTGTTGGCTGCCTGGAAAAACGGCACGATCAAGCCCGCTGTCGCCGTGCGCTACATGAGCCTCGATTATCATGAGCAGAGCGAAACCGGCCCGGGTGCGATTCTGGTGGATAACTTCAAAACCGAGCGTTGGGAAGGCCTCGCGAGCGTGCAAGTCTCCCAGGGGTTTGCCACGCCGTGGAAACTGCCCGGCGTGTTCGACCTCCTGCTCGGCTGGCGCGCCGCGCTGAAGGACGAGCAAAATCATCTCGCCGCCGCCTTTGCCGCCAGCCCCGCGGATACCTTCACGCTCATCGGCGACAACTACGACCGCGGCGCTTTTATGGCCGGCCTCGGTGTGCGTTTTGCCATCACCCGCAATTCCCTGTTCTCGGCCGGCTATGATTACGAAACCGGCAGTGATTATAATCGCCATTCGGTCAACGCCGTCATCCGCCTCGCTTGGTGAAAACAAAACCGAACCAATACAATAGCCGCGGAGAAGCACAAAAGCACAGGGAAAACACCATCCCGTTTTGTGCCTCTTGCGCCTCTTTGCGGCCATTAAAACCGAACCCATTTTATGATTAAGTTTATTATCAAATCCGCCCCTGTTTTCCTTCTTGCCGTTCCCGCCGCGCCCGCCGCCGAAATCGCCAGCCCGGTGACCACCAGCGCCACCGTCACGCTCGCGCACAACGAGACCATCACGACCCGTGAAATAAAAGTGGCGGACGGGGCGACCCTCACCATCCTCCGCACCGGCTCCGGCGGCTCGCTGTTTCCGTCGCTCGGCACGGGCACGCTGGCCATCGGGCCGGTCTCCGAGGGCGGCACCGGGCGGGTCGTGTTCAAGGACATTTACAGGAACTCCGCCGGCGGGAGCATCCTCGGCATCACGACCGACGCCACCGTGCTCGTCACCGGCGCGGATTTTATTGGCAACAGCGGTGGCGCCGGCACGGCCGGTGTGTCCGGCGTTTTTCAAATCAACGCGGGCGACGCCGCCATCACGATGCGCGACGTGCTGTTCGAGGATAATTTCAGTTACGGCAACACCGGCGTGTCCCGTGTGCAAAACGGCACGGTTCTCATATCAGGCGGCACGTTTCTCGGCAATTACGCCCTCAACGCGCAAATCGGCGTCTTCGGCATCCAGGCTGCGACCGGACGGCTCACGCTGGACAACGTCCTCTTCGAGGCCAACCGCGCCAAGACCACCTCCGGCGTGCTCGATATCGGCGCCTTCGCTTACAGCGCCACGTTCACCAACGTCGTTTTCAAGGACAACTGGGCCGGCACCCTCGGCGGCGCCATCCGCGCCGGCCACATCGGCGGCGAACTGGTTTTCAAAATGACCGCCGCCGGCGGCACCGCCTCTCGATGGTCCGGCAACCGCGCTGGATTGGACGGCGTCACCACCGCCGCCGTCACCGCCAACACCGCGCCCGTCGCCAGGGCGGAGGCTGGTGGATTTTATTACGCGGCCGGCGGCGGCGGCGCGCGCTTCGACATCGACGCAGGCGTCTCCCTCGCCATCGGCGACCCCGCTGCCTCCGACAAAAATTCCGATTCCTTCGCCAGTGCCGCGACCGCCGGCGGCACCGCCGCGAAAATTATAAAAACCGGCGGCGGCGACCTGATCCTCAACGCCGACAATTCCTACTGGCGCGGCTCGACCGAGGTTTCCGGCGGCCGCCTGCTTCTCGGCAATGACGGCGCCCTGCTGGGGAGTTCGACCATCACGGTCGCCACGGCCGCCGCTTTCGGCGGGCTTGGGAAAGCCGCCAATGCCGACGCCGCTGGCGCCGCCAATGTCATGGTTTCCAACGGCGCCGCGCTCCAGGTCGGCGTTTCCGACGCCGAAGCCGGCACCTTCTCCATCGACGGGCGCCTCGCGCTGGACAACGCGACCATTTCATATGTCGCCTCCGCCTCCGGCACCTCATCGAGGTTCGACCACAACGGCGTTATAATCGAGACCGGCGGCACCAACATTCTCAACATGCAGGCTTTCGCCAGCGGCACCTATAATCTGGGGGCCATCACCCTGTATAATACGCTCATCGCAAACGGCGCGGACACGCTCCGGTTTGCCGCCAATGGCGACATCACGATTTCCGACGACGCGCGCCAGGGCGCGAAGTTAATATCCGACGCCTCGGATTTTCTCGTGAGCGTCTGGACCAGCCAGGCCAGCAGGATGAAATGGACCGGCCCGGCGACCGGCGGCGCGTGGAATAATTCCGACAACAACTGGCAGGGGGTGAATGATCCCGGCGTGGTGAAATTCGCCTCGGGAGACCTGGTCGAATTTCAGGCCGACGCGGCGGCCAGGTCGATTGACCTCGCCTCGCCTGTTTTTGTCACCGGCATGCTGGTCGATGGTGACTCCTCCATCGCCTTTACCGGCGCGGGCGGCATCACGGCGTCCAAATACACATCCGGGGACGCCGAGGCGGATGTGGTGGCCTCCGGCTCCGGGCAGCTTGTCAAGCGGGGCTCCGGCGCGCTCGTGTTCAACAACGGGGCCAATGTATTCAACGGCGGCGTGTATATTCACGGCGGCGCCATTGAGATCCAGCGCGGCGACCAGTTGCAGACCGGGGCGGCGGCCGTCATGTTCAGGGAGACGGGGACCTTGCGTGTCAGCGGCAGCACGCAGATCACGAACAATATAATAATTGACCCGGGCAAAAGCGCGGTGCTTGCCGCCGGCGGCGGCGTTGTCACCCTTTCGGGCTCCGTCTCCGGCCCGGGCACGCTCGTGAAGGACGGCGCCCACGCTCTCATCCTGCAAACGGCGAACACGCACGGCGCGACGGAGCTTCGCGGCGGCTCGCTGCTCGTGCGCCACGACCAGTCGCTCGGCACCGGCGCGCTCGGCGTGACCGGCACGAGCACGCTGCTGGGAATTTCGGCGGGGAACACCATTGGAAACAATATAAACCTCAACGGCAACACGCTCCGCGTTTATAATGCGACGTCCGGCGGAAATCCCCCCGGGGCCGTCCTGTCCGGAGCGATCGCCGGCGGTTCGCTGGCGGTCTTCGGCATTGACGGTCCCGACACGGGCCCGCTGCTCGTTGCCGGCGCCAATTCGCTCAGCGCCTTTCGCGTCATGCAGCACGCGAAGGCGACCGCCGGCCATCCGGGCGCGCTGGGTGGCGCGACATCCGCGGTTTCCGTCGAGGGCGGCGGCAGTCTCACCATCGGCCAGCCCAACACCCTGGCGCAATCCATGCGGGTCTATGACGGCGGCAAAATCAGTTTCCGCAACGCCACCGCTAGCGTCCCGCTATTGAAGCTCTCCGGCGATCTCACGTTCGATGAGGGCTCCATTGTCGATCTCGGCGCCGCGCCTTCGGGCTCCATCTGGCTGGTTGACGCCGCGTCCGTGACCAGCAACGCCTTCTTCGAGGCCGGTGATGCCGAGATAAGCGTCACCACCGACAACGGCGACCTGCGCGTCACGAAGGTCAATCCCGCCACCCACGCCGGCAAGGACGTGGCCGCCGCCTTCGATGCGATGACCGCCACGACGGGCGCGGTGTATTCGCGCCTCGGCGAGAGTTTCCTCATGCCGATTATGGGCCGCCGGCCCGGCGATCCCGGGCGCAATTTCTGGATCAAGGGTGTCGGCAGCTTTTCCGATTACGACAGCGCCCCCGGCCGGGTTGGCTTCGCCGGTCACACTTATGGCGGCATGGCCGGCTATGACAAATTAATCTCAAGCCGGCTGGTTGTCGGCGGTTATATTGGCTATAATTATAATTCGATAAAGACCGATAATCATGCCGAAACCGAGGCCGAGATGCCCTATGCGGGTGTTTACGGCGCGGTGAAGTTCGGGCAGCTCTATTTTGCCGCCGACCTCATGGCCGGATCAATCGACGCCGACACATCCCGCTTTGAGCAGACCGGCTATGCGAAGGGAAATTATAATGCGGGCGTTCTCGGCGGCGGCGCGGAGATCGGTTTCGTGATCAACCCGTGGAAAAACGGCGCGATCAAACCCGCCTTCTCTGTGACTTACATGGGCCTCGATTATAAGGACCAGGGCGAGAACGGTCCGGGCGCGGTGCTGGTTGACGATTTTAGCGCGGATCGCTGGGACAGTTTCATGAGCGTGCGGGTTTCCCAGGGCTTCACGCTGGGGCGAAACCTGCCCGCCGTGATTGATTTTCTCTTTGGCTGGCGCGCCGTGCTGCAGGCCGATCCCGCCGTCATCACCGCGCAGCTTTCCAATAATCTCGGTGACAAAGTCCGCATCGGCTCCACCGGGGAATACAGGCAGGCCGGCTGCGTGGCGGGTCTGGGCCTGCGCTTCGTGTTGGGCGCCAGGTCCACCCTCGCCTTTGCCTACGATTACGAGAACGGCCAGGACCACGACCGCCACTCGGCAAACGCCAGCATCCGTTGGAACTGGTAGGCTGCCGCACAGCCGCCGCGGGGCGGCATTAATAAAAACAGAAACCCGACCTCCTTTATTATGAAAATACAATCCTACATCACCCCTGCCGCGCTTTGGCTGCTTGCGCTGTCGGCGGCGCCTTTGGCCCGGGGCCAGAGCACGACGGCCCCCGATAATGGAACCGCGCCCGACGACGAGGTGGTCCAACTTTCCGCCTTCGAGGTGACGACCTCGAAGGACGTGGGCTACCAGTCGATGAGCAGCGCCGACGTGATGCGCATGGACACGCCGATATCGGACATCCCGATGAACGTGAACGTGCTCAACGAGGAGTTTATCAACGACCTCATGGCGCGTGACATCGACGACATTCTGATTTACGATCCCTCGATTGCCAAATCCGGTGACAGCGAGGGTTTCATGATGCGCGGCATTCTAAGCGCCAACACCGTCTTCCTCAATGGATTTCCTCTTACGGGCGGGATTGGCGTCACACAGTTGGCCAATATAGAACGCGTTACTATTATCAAGGGGCCCAACGCCGTCATTTTCGGTCCCGGCGGCTTTGGCGGCGTGGTCAACCGCGAGACCAAGCGCCCGCGTCCCTCGCGCCAGTCGTCGGCCCGCGCCATCTACGGGACGCTCGGCCTGTGGCGCGGGGAGTTCGACACCAACATCCCGCTGGACGCCGGGAAAAAATACCTCCTCCGCCTGAACGCGGAATGGGAGGACGGCACGGTTGCATCCCCGTGGAGCACCTTCCGCAAGGAAACCAGCGCGGGCGCGGCCTTCACCTGGACTCCCACCAGGGCCACCAAGCTGAATATCGAGTATTTTTATAACAAACTGCAGCGGCAGAATCTTTGGAGCGCGCCCATCCTGAACGGCGACCCCGATGGAATGATTGTGGGCGGCACCGTCGCGGTGAATCCGGAAACAGGGCGGAAGGAACTCGTGCAGGGCGGCACCTATCTTACTTATGGCAACCGGCGGATGAATCTTGTCGAACCCGATGACATGCGTGACACCCAGCGTCATATCGGCATGGTCGATTTTCAGCACGCCTTTAATAACAGACTCCAGCTCCGCTCCCAGTTCCTGTATGAAAAACAAAAACAGGCCAACGCGGAGACCGCGCCGGACGCCGGCGGGTTGATCATCCTCAAGGACGCCGCACTGCTGCCACGTCGCGCCACGTCCGACGACCGGGACTATGACAATTACCAGTGGCGCAACGAGCTTTCCGCCAAGTTCGACACCGGCCCGGTGTATCACCGCGTGCTGGTCGGGCTGTCGTATATGGACCAGCGGATGTTCATGGACCAAAAGGTCACGTCGTATAATTTCGGGGGAATCACCAACGCCACTTACCTTAATCGCGATCCCAGCCTTGGCATTATTCCCGTGGGCCAGCAAAAATATGACAATACCGGCATCGTCGGTCCGAACCAATCCGTTTCAAACGTGCTGACCCCAGACGGGAAGGACTACCGGGATCTCACTATTGACAAGGTGCTCGAAGACCCGACGCTGGCGGGGCTGAATCCGCATCTGGTCATGCCGATTAACATATTCGACCGGGAAAAATCGTTCGCCCGCAACACCCCGGTGCTGTTTCCCTCCATACTGCGCGACACCACCACGCGCAACACGGAGGTGTATTTGACTGATATTTTTTCCTTCTGGGAGAACAGGGTTTTTGTGAACATCGGCGCGCGTTATGCCCGCAATTATCAAGGCCGCTGGGACTGGGTGTCCGGCAACGCGGTGCAGCCGGCCGCCACGAAAATCGAGCGGTGGGACGACGGTGTCGCCCACAATGCCGGGGCCGTGTGGCATATCGACTCAGCCGGGCGGTTCTCATTATACGGAAACCTCAACCGCTCCTTCTCACCCCAGGCGCAGGCCCGTCCGACGGTTGACGGCGGCTTTCTCGATCCCGAGACCGGGCAGCAGCGCGAAATCGGACTAAAAATAAACCTCGCGGACGGCCGCGTGCAGGGGCTCGTGACTTGGTATCATATCGAGCATAACAACACATCGGCCGCTGACCCGGAAAACTCCGGCTTCTTCGTCCCCGTTCTCGGGCGAAAGACCGAGGGTATCGAGGTCGGCTATAATTTGCGCCCCACCGACAACTGGAATTTGTTCGGCGGCTACGCGCTCACGGAAACGAAGGACGATCCCCGCTACAAACGCTATATTGCCAGCATGGACCGGATGCCGAGGCACTCGTTCACTATGTTGTCCCGCTGGAACAATTTTCCCGTCAAGGGCATGTCTCTCCGGCTGGGGTTGATTTATAATGGCGAGCGCAACCTCGCGGAGACCAATCTAAACGCCTCGCGCCGGGACGAGCCGGTTTGGGGGCCGGTCCCCGCCACGTGGCAGGTGGACGCCGGCATCACCTATAATTTCAAGCTCACGCCGAAAAACCGCAAAAGCCCGCAAGTCCGGCTTGCGCTTAACGCCAAGAATATTCTCGACGAAACCGATATCATGACTTTCGCCAGCGAATACCAATGGAGGACCCGCGCGGGCCGCGTCGTCGAGTTTTCCTGCGGCATCACATTTTATTAATTGATGTTGCGCGGCGGTCCCGGTAGGGCGAAACCTCAGGTTGATCCGCGGCCCGGCGAGGATGCCCCGCCCTGCCTTGGGATTATCCCGTATATCATTCACACCTATGCAACTCCTCTGGACCCAACTTCCCTCCGTCCCCGACGCCGAGGGTTTCGCATCTCCCTTTGCCGGGATTGGCAATGACGCGCTGCTGGTCGGCGGCGGCGCGAACTTTCCCGCCAAGCGTCCGTGGGAGGGCGGCACGAAAATCTGGTATGACACGGTCTTTGCGCTTCCCTCGCCCGACGGCGCGTGGCGCGTGGCCGGGCGCCTGCCGAGGCCGTGCGCTTATGGTATTTCGGTGACGCATGGCGGCGGCGTGATCTGCGCCGGCGGCGGCGATGCGCGCGAGCATTTCCGCGATGTGTATAAGCTCAAGTGGAACGGCGGCGAACTCGCGGTCGAGACGCTGCCGGCGCTGCCGCGTCCGTGCGCGTTTTCCAGCGGCGCGCTGGTCGGCGACGTGTTCTATCTTGCGGGCGGCATCGAGGCGCCGGATTCGACACGGGCGATGCACACGTTCTGGGCGCTCGATTTGACCCGCACCGCCACCGGGTGGCGTGAGCTTCCGCCCTGGCCCGGGCGCGAGCGCATGCTCGCCGTTGCGGCGGGGCGCCAGAAGGGGGCGGGGCAGGGCGGCGAGTTTTATCTGTTCAGCGGGGTGGCTTTGCGGTCCGGGGCGAATGGCCGGCCCGAGCGCGAACCGCTTCTCGCCGATGGTCATGCCTACGACATCGGTGCCGGCGTGTGGCGTCGCGTCGCCGACATGGCGCCGCGCGTGGCCGCGGCGGCTGCGACACCGGCGCCGGTCGCGCCTGATGGAAGCGTGCTGGTATGTACGGGCGACGACGGCACCAAAAGCCACCTCAACGGGCATCCCTCGCATCCCGGTTTCCCGCGCGATGTGCTTGCCTACAAGCCGGATGCCGACAAGTGGGAGATCGCGGGCAAGACGCCCTTTTCCCGCGCCACGGTTCCCACCGTGGAATGGCATGGCAAGTGGATCGTGGTGAACGGCGAACGACTCCCCGGCTATCGCTCCCCCGATGTGTGGGCGCTGGAAATAAGGTAACGAACCAGGCTCGCCCCTCAATCGTTCTCGTTCTTTTTTCTCATCCGTTCGAGAGAACGAGTAAGAGAACGAGAGCGGTTGGTTGACACCCCGCGCTCCTCCCAATTGGGCGCGCCCCATATGGTTCACTTTTTATACCATCCCCTTGGTATTGAGGGGAGGGGAGACCCTTGGTTTCTTGTGCGGCATTCTTTCCCCGTCCCCTTAATCCATTTTCATGACATCCCCCAAGAAACTCATTTTCACGCTCTGTTGTTTGTTCGGAGCCGCCATCCTGACGGCCTCCGCGCAGGAGGCCGCCCTGCCTTCGCGGGAGAAGCCGGTGCTCACATGGGAACAACTGCCCTCCATCCCCGACAGGGAAGGCTTTGCCGGCAGCTACGGCGGCGTGGCCGGCGGCGCGCTCGTGGTCGCGGGCGGCTCCAACTTCCCCGACCAGCGTCCGTGGGAGGGCGGCACGAAAGTCTGGTATGACACCATTTACACCCTCGAGCCCGGCGCCAGGGAATGGCATGTGGGCGGCAGGCTCCCGCGCGCGGGCGGCTACGGCTTGTCGTTCCCGTGGAAGGACGGCTTTGTGATGTTTGGCGGCGGCGACGCCGCCGGGCACTTCGACGACGCGTGGTTCGTCACCCGCGAGAAGGACGGCAAATTCAAGTTCTCCGCCCTGCCGAAGATGCCCAGGCCGCTCTCCTGCCAGGCGGGCGCGATCATCAGGGGCATTGTATATATCGCGGGCGGGCTGACGGTTCCCGAGGCCAATGCGAGCGAGGCCGCGAATGTGTTTTACAGTCTGGATTTGAACAACACCGCCGCCGGCTGGAAGGAGCTCCCGCCGTGCCCGGGCGGCGGGCGTTTCCTGGCCGCCGCGGGTGTGATCGTCACCGCGACCGGCCCGGCGTTTTATCTGTTCGGAGGCACCCAGCTCGTCCCCGATGACGACGGAAAACCCGTTCGCGAATATCTCCGCGACGCCTGGAGTTTCCATCCCGAGCTTGGCTGGAAACAGCTCGCCGGCCTGCCGCGCGCGTCGGTCGCGCCGCCGTCGCCCGCGGTGCCGGTCGGCCAGACGCATCTGTTTGTGCTCGGCGGCGACGACGGCTTGCAGCGCAATCTCGTCGGCGCGCAGCAGACGCAGCACAAGGGTTTTCCGCGCGACGTGCTCGCCTATCACAGCATCACCGACACCTGGACGCGCGTGGGCGAGGTTCCCTTCTCGCTGGTCACGACATCGATGGTGCCGTGGAACGGCGGTTTTGTCGTCACCGGCGGCGAACGCATGCCGGGCACGCGGTCGCCCGAGGTCTGGAAGGCGACGGTCATCGAGACCAAGGCGACCTTCGGCTGGGTCAACTACGCCACCCTCGCCGGCTATTTGCTGGGCATGGTGGGCATCGGCTGGGTGTGCACGCGCCGCAACAAAAACACCGACGACTACTTCAAGGCCGGCGGACGTATTCCATGGTGGGCCGCGGGCATGGCCATTTACGCGACGATGCTCAGCTCGCTTACCTTCATGGCGATTCCCGCCAAAGCCTACGCGACCGACTGGACCTTCATCTGGGCAAACCTTCCCATCCTGCTCATCGCGCCGGTGTTGATTTCCGTTTACCTGCCGTTTTTCCGCCGTCTGAACATAACCTCGGCGTATGAATATCTGGAAAAGCGCTTCAGCCTGCCCGTGCGCATATACGGAAGCGCCGCATTTATATTATTCCAGGTGGGGCGCCAGGCCATCGTGCTCCTGCTTCCGTCCATCGCGCTCGCCACGGTGAGCGACCTGGACGTGAGCACCTGCATCATCCTCATGGGTGTGCTCTGCGTGGTCTATACCGTGATGGGCGGCATGGAGGCCGTCATCTGGACGGACGTCGCGCAGACGTTCCTGCTGCTGGGCGCGGCATTGATCAGTTTCATCATGATTGCGTTCGGCTCGGAGGGCGGCCTGGCCGGGTTCTGGAGCACCGCGGTCGAAAACAATAAATTCCATCTGTTTAATTTCACCTGGAGCCCGACCACGGCGGCCAATGCATTTTGGGTTATATTGATAGGCAACATATTCGCGCAGCTCGTCCCCTACACCAGCGACCAGGCCGTGGTGCAGCGCTATATGACGACCGACAGCGAAAAGAAGGCCGCGCGCTCCATCTGGTTCAACGCCCTCCTTGCGATTCCCTCCACCATTTTATTTTTTATCATCGGCACGGCCCTGTTCGTATTTTACAAGGCGCATCCGGACAAGCTGGACCCGTCGCAGGCGACCGATTCCATTTTCCCCGCGTATATTGTGCAGAATCTCCCGGTCGGCATCGCGGGGCTGGTCATTGCCGGCGTGTTTGCCGCGGCCCAGTCCACGGTGTCGGGCAGCCTGAACAGCGTGGTCACGGCGATCATGACCGACTTTTACGAACGCTTTGGCGGCAGGGCGAAGGACGCCGCCGCGCTTCGCCTGGCGCGCGTGCTCACGGCGCTGCTCGGGGCGTTCGCCACCGTCTGCGCGCTCGTGCTCGCCAAGCTCAACCTCGCCTCACTCTGGGATGCCTATAGCAGCCTGGTCGGTCTTGCCGCCAGCGGCCTCGCCGGGCTTTTCGCCTTGGGGATCTTTACAAAACGCGCCAGCGGTGTCGGCGCGCTGTGCGGCGCCGTCGCGAGCATCGCGGTATTGGCCTATGTGCAGCATTGCACCCAGCTTCACTTTTTCCTCTATGCCGCCATAGGCATGCTCACATGCTTCATCGTCGGCTGGGTGTGCAGCCTCGTCTTTCCGTCGCGCAAGGACACCACTGGCCTGACTTTCGGCACGATCAAGAAGTAGCAGGATCGCTGGAAAAATAATCATCAATACGATGCAAAAGATAATCATCATGGCTGCGGCGGTCCTCGCGCTTCTTTTGTCCAGGGCGTCCGCATTCGAGACGGATGTCTATACGAGCGGCCGTGATGGTTATGCGTATTATCGTATTCCCGCGATTATAAAGGCGGCCGACGGCTCGCTGCTCGCGTTTTGCGAGGGCCGGGTGAAAAGCAGGTCCGACCGCGGAGACATCGACCTGCTGGTCAAGCGTTCCACTGACGGCGGCAGAACCTGGGGCCCCGCCATCCTCGTCTGGGACGACGGCGGCAACACCTGCGGCAATCCCTGCCCGGTGCTCGATGAGACGACCGGATTTGTCTGGCTGTTCGCGTCGCACAACCTCGGCGCCGACACGCAGGAGGCGATTTCGAACGGCGAGTCCGCCGGCACGCGCACCGTCTGGGCGACGCATTCCAAGGATAACGGCCTCACGTGGGAACCCATGGAGGAACTCACCATGGACGTGAAGCATCCCGACTGGCGCTGGTATGCGACCGGCCCCGGCATCGGCATACAAATCAAAAACGGGCCGCATGCCGGGCGGCTCGTGGTCCCCATCTGCCACGGCAATCCGCGCGCCGCCGGTGTGTTTTATTCCGACGATCACGGAAAAACGTGGAAGCCCGGCAAGGACATGCGCGGCCTGGTCGGCGAGACCCAGGTGGTCGAGGGATTCGGGTCGCCCGGGAAATTGATATTGAACATGCGCAGCGGCTACCCGCACGGCTGCCGCACGCAGTCTGTCAGCGCCGACGGCGGCGTGACCTGGGGCAAACCGCAACAGGTCGCCGAGCAGACCGATCCGCCCTGCCAGGGCAGCATTCTGCGCTGGGAAGACGCCGCGCTGCCGGGCGGCGGTCTGCTGTTGTTTTCCAATCCCGCCGGCAAAAAGAAACGCGTGCAAATGACCGTCCGCGCCAGCACCGACGACGGGAAAACCTGGCCCGGGTCGTTGCTGCTGCACAAGGGGCCGTCCGCCTATTCCTGCCTCGTGCGCGTCGATGAGAAAACCGCCGCCTGCCTTTATGAAAAGGGCGCGGGCGGCGAATTGTATAAGAAAATCACATTCCAGACCTTCTCGCCCGGCGATCTGAAGGCCGAATAAATGCATTTTTATCGTCAGCCTATATAATCAATTCCTCCGCATGAAAATCACAGCAGTAAAATGCCTTCTCCTTTCGGCGCCCTACGCCATTCCCGGCGACCTGGAGCGCGAATTTTGCTTCGCCGACGGCCACCGCACCATCTCGGTGATTAAAATAGAGACCGACGAGGGTCTCTACGGTCTCGGCGAGACCTACATCGGCGTCTTCGCGCCCGAGGCCACGCAGGCCATCGTGAAGCAGCTCGAAATCGACCTCATCGGCCGCGATCCATCGGATATCGCCGGCATCGCCAATATCCTCAAGCTCGCCATCTACTACTGGGGCCGTTTCGGCATGTCCGCCAGCATTGCGGGCGGCATCGAGATGGCGCTCTGGGATCTCAAGGGCAAGGCGCTCGGCGTCCCCGTCCACCAGCTGCTCGGCGGCAAGGTGCACGATCACATCCCCGCCTACGCCAGCGGCGGCAACAACAAGCCCTTCCCCGAGCTCAAGGAGGAGCTGATCGGATATCAGAAACTCGGATACGGAGCGGTCAAGATCCGCATCAACTACCTGGAGCCGCACGAGATCGTCGAGAAGGTCGCCTACTCGCGCGAGGTGCTCGGCAAGGGCACCGGCCTCGGCGTGGACGCCTGCCAGGGCGTGAACCCGAAGGCATGGAATTACAAGGAGGCCATCTCCATCGTCCGTTCGCTCGAACCCTACAACCTTCTCTTCGTCGAGGAACCCTGCGAGGTCACCGACTACAAGGGCTTCGCGAAAATCCGCGCCGGGACGGACTGCATCATCGCGGGCGGCGAGACCGTCTCCAGCTTCCCCGAGGCGGAAAACTACCTCGAGGCCGGCGCGCTCGATCTCTTCCAGCCCGACGCGGCCATCATCGGCGGCATCTCCGCCTTCCGCCGCATCGCGCAGATGTGCGAGCGCAAGTTTATTAAAATCGCCGTCCACACCTGGGCCGGCGGCGTCGGCATCATGGGCAACTATCACGCCGCATTCGCCTCGCCGAACTGCACCATCCTCGAGCTTCCGAACAATCCGTTTCCGCTGCGCGAGGAGTTCCTCGTCAAGCCGCTCACGCTCGTCAACGGCGGCATCGCGGCCCCGACCGAGCCGGGCCTCGGCGTGAAGCTCCCCGAGGATGTCGAAAAACGCTATCCCTACCGCCCCGGCTCCTTCTACAGCACGGTCGGTTATCCGAAGAAGAACCTCGCCGCGCTCAAGAAATAACAAATCAATATAAACCGCGAAAATTGCCAAAAACCGCCAAAAACCAAAACCTTTTTTTAATATAACCGCGAAGGACACGAAGAGCGCGAAGAATAAAAATATCCGATGCATTGCCTTCTCTTCGCATCCTTCGCGGTTATAAAAACCAATCCTTTTTGGCGAAATTTAGCGTATTTCGCGGTTCATTAAAACCTTTCCTCTATTCCAACCTATGTCGAAGAAACTGAAATTATACGCCAGCCACGACGCCTTTTATGCGGACGCCGCGCCGCGCGCGCGCTTTGAAAAAGCCTGCGCGGAGCTGGAGGTGGATCTGGCCTGGCTGCCGCAGAACACGCCCGAGGCCGACGCCCGGGCGGAGCTCAACCGCAGCGACATCGCGCTGGGCTGGCCGGACCCGAAATGGGTGCTGGAAAGCAGCATCGCCTATTTCCAGTGCGGGAGCACCGGTTTTGAAAAATACGTGGGCAAGGGGCTGGAGACCAAGCCGCATTTCGTGATGTGCAACGCGGCGGGGACGATGTCCATCCCCGTGGCCGAGCACGGCATCGCGATGATGCTGGCGGGCACGCGCAACCTGCACGTGCACGCAGTGGACACGGTGAACCGGCGCTTCGAGCGCCGGCCCCCCTACCGCGAGGTGTTCGAGAAGACCGCCTGCGTGTGCGGCTTGGGCAACATCGGCAGCGAAGTGGCGCGCCTGTGCCACGGCCTGGGCATGACCGTGATCGGGGTGGACATCGCGAAGAGCCACCCCATCGCGAAAGAAATCTACCCGCTCGAGCAACTGGCCCTCGCGGTGTCGAAGGCCGACCATGTGTTCATCACGCTGCCGCTCACGCCGCAGACGACGGGCTGCTTCAACAAAAAGATCTTTGAGGCGATGCGTCCCGGAACCAGCCTGTATGCGCTGGCGCGGGGAGCGCACTACGTGATCGACGACGTGGTGGAGGCGCTGCGCAACGGCCGGCTCGGCTTTGCCGGGCTGGACGTGTTCACGGAGGAGCCGCTCAACCCGGCCAGCCCGCTGTGGACCGCGCCGAACTGCCTGCTCACGCCGCATTGCAGCGGACGCTCGGTGCGCGAGCACGAGCGGCTGGCCGACCTCGCCATCGGCAACCTGAAAAAATTCAAGGCGGGCGAGCCCTTGCGCAACACGGTGATGAAGACCGCCTGAGCCCCCAACTGGTCTCCTCCGGGGCGCACCTCGAAAAGGTGTCCTGGAGGCGGCAATAATATAAAACCCATCGCACAAGACTCACACCCATGAACCCCCTCGCCGCCAAGGAAATCCGCGGAAACTGGGCCACGCTGCTCCTGCCCGTCCGGCCCGACGACAGCATCGATTACGAGCTGCTGTCGTCGGAAGTGGATTATTTTATAACCGCCAAGGTCAACGGCATCTACTCGAACGGAAGCGCGGGCGAGTTTTATGCGCAGACCGAGGATGAGTTCGACAAAATCAACGCGCTCCTGGCCGAAAAGTGCAACGCCGCGGGGATGCCCTTCCAGGTCGGTGCCGCGCACCCGTGCGCGCAGACCGCGCGGGAACGGCTCCGCCGCGCGAAGGCATTGCGGCCGTCGGCCTTCCAGGTCACGCTGCCGGACTGGTTCCCGCCGACCCTGGACGAGATCCTGCGCTTCCTCGAAGTGATGGCGGCGGAGGCCGCGCCGATCCCCCTGATCGTGTATAATCCGCCGCACGCGAAACGCAAACTCACGCCCGCCGAGTGGGCGAAGATCGCGGACCGCGTCGCCGGCGTGGCGGGGATGAAGGTGCCCGGAGGCGACGAGGCGTGGTATGGGGCGATGCGCCCGCTCATGACGCGGCTTTCGATTTTCATCCCCGGGCACTTCCTGCACGTCGGCCTCGGGCACGGCGCGCGCGGGGCGTATTCCAACGTGGCCTGCCTGAGCCCGAAGTTTGCGCAGCGCTGGTATGAACTCTGCGTGAGCGACCCGGTTGCGGGAGCCGCGCTGGGCAAACGCATCGCGGCGTTCTGGGCGGGGAACATTGCGCCGGTGATCACCCAACACGGCTTGAGCAACATGGCGGCGGACAAGACGGCGGCGGTGGCGGGGGGCTGGCTGCCGGGGCTCACGACGCGGCTGCGCTGGCCCTACGGGTTCGCGCCGGACGACCTGGCGAGGAAGATCGGCGCAACCGCCCGCGCCGAACTCCCCGAGGCTTTTATATAATAAACCGCTGACAGACATTAAAAGCACCTGAGAAAATAACCAATATAAAGACGCGAAAACGCAAATGAAGTCCGTTTTGACACAGAGGGCACAGAGCTCTGACGCAGAGATCACAGAGAAAGAAAAGAATTTTTCAGGCTTGGCCTCCGCGCCCTCTGCGGGTCGCGCTCTGTGCCCTCTGTGTCAAAACAGACTTCTTCAATTTTCTTTTTGATAGACGCACTAATAATCAAACCTTGCCGGTGACTAAAAACAAATTTTTCCGTCAACATCCATGAACAACAACAAATTCCATTTAACCGGGCTGGTAGCGGCCCCGTTTACTCCATTTGATGCAAATGGGGCCCTGAACCTGGCGATGATTCCGCGGCTGGCCGACCACTACGCGGCGACCGGCGTGAGCGGGGCCTTTGTCTGCGGCACGACGGGCGAGGGCTCGTCGATGTCCAACGAGGAGCGCATGATTGCGGCCGAGGCGTGGCGCAAGGCCACCGCCGGGAAGCTCAATCTCATCGTGCATGTCGGCCACAACAGCCTGGTCGATTCCCGCGCGCTGGCCGCGCATGCCGAAAAGATCGGCGCCGAGGCCGTCGCGGCCATTGCGCCGTGCTTTTTCCGCCCCGGCTCGGTGTCGGAACTGGTCGATTGGTGCGCGGGCATCGCGAGCGCCGCGCCGGGGACGCCGTTTTATTATTACCACATGCCGGCCATGACCGGGGTGAATTTCGCGATGGTGGATTTCGCCCCGCTGGCGGTGAAGCGCATCCCGAATTTCGGGGGGATCAAGTTCACGCATGAAAACATCATGGACTTCAGCAGCGCGCTGGCGGCGGGAGAAGGCGGCTACGATGTGCTTTTCGGCCGCGATGAAATATTATTGTCCGCGCTGGTGATGGGCGCGACCGGGGCGGTGGGCAGCACCTACAACTACGCGGCGCCCATCTACAATCGCGTGATCAAAGCCTACAAGGCGGGGGACATGGCGGCGGCACGCAGGGAGCAATTGAAGTCGATACAATTCATCGAGGTATTTTGCAAATACGGCGGGATGTCGGCGAACAAGGTGATCATGAAGCTCATCGGGCTGGATTGCGGGCCGGTGCGGCAGCCGTTGTCGCAAATCACTTCCGCCCAGGAGGCGGCGCTGAAGGCGGACTTGGAACGGATTGGGTTCTTCGAAGCGGTCCGGGTCGGGTAGCCCGGCATCGCGAGGCTCATCCGCCTTCGTCTGAAAACAAACCCCGGGGCCGCGATGGCCCCGGGGTTTTTATTGGAGTATATAGTGTTTTCATTTAACGGCGGCGCGGCAGCGCTGGTAGGGCGAAGCCTCCGGCTGAGCCGAGGTTCGGAGGGGACGCCTCGCCCTACCTTTTGGGCCAATGTTGAGAGAAAATACTATATCAAAAAATACCGAGGCCGCATTTATAGATGGAGGGACGACCTCCGCGTCGTCCTTCTGCGTCGAAGCGGACGGCACGGAGGCCGTCCCTCCAATTCAAGCATCGCCCACGGTTCAGCCGCCAAGCCGCACAGACAGGAATGCCTGTGCCACTTTTCCGCCGCGTCAGTAGCTTCTGCCGTCGGCTTTTTCGTAGTAATTGATATAAGCCTGGTTCACCACGCGGTAGCCGCCGGGCGTCGGGTATTTGCCGGTGAAATACCAGTCGCCGGTGTGATTCGGCACCGCGGCATGCAGGTTGGCGATGCTTTGGAAGATGATTTCCAACGGGCCGTCCCAGGCGATGTTGCGCCGGGGGCGGACGAGATCGGCGATTTTTTTGGAGATTTCGTCCGCGGTGAAGGAGTCGTAGATTTTACGGACGTGGTTCTCCGTCTCGCCGCGTTCCACGGCCTGGCGGCAGAGCTGGTAAACCTCGTTGAGGAGGCTTTCCTTGCCGCGTTCCTTGATGAGGGAGATAGCGGCCTCGAAGGCGATGAATTTGCCGAGTTCCGACATGTCGATGCCATAGCAGTCGGGGTAGCGGATTTGCGGCGCGGTCGAGGCGATGACGATTTTCTTCGGGTTGAGGCGCGAGAGCATGCGCAGGATCGACTTTCGCAGCGTGGTGCCGCGCACGATGGAGTCATCGACGCAGACGAGGTTGTCGATGCCGGGGCGGACGGTGCCGTAGGTGATGTCATAGACGTGGCTGGCGAGCAGGTTGCGCGCGCCCTCCTCGCCGATGAAGGTGCGGAGCTTGATGTCCTTGCTGACGACTTTTTCGCCGCGGGGCCAGTTGCGCAGGATGACCTCGTCGAGCATGGCCTCGTCGAGGGTGCCGGCGCGGGAGGCATCGAGGATGATTTTTTTCACCTCGTCGCGGCGGCGTTCGCGCAGGGTGTGGAGGAGGCCGAAGTAGCCGACTTCGGCGGTGTTGGGGATGAAGGAGAAGATGGTGTTGCCCCAGTCGTGGTCGATGGCGGCGATGACTTGGTCGGCGAGGCCGCCGCCGAGGGCCTTGCGCTCGGCGTAGATGTCGAGGTCGTTGCCGCGGGAAAAATAGATGCGCTCGAAGGAGCAGGCGGCGCGGGGCAGCGGCGCGGTGAAGGGCGCGGAGGAGACGGCGCCGTTTTTCTTGACGACGACGACGTGGCCGGGGGGAACCTCGCTGGTGGTCTCGGCGGCGGCGTCGAAGACGGTCATGAGCGGGGCGCGCTCGGAGGCGAAGGCGATGACCTCGTCGTCCTCGTAGCGCCAGCAGGGGCGGATGCCGGCGGGGTCGCGCGCGACAAAGGCGTCGCCGTTGCCGATGAGGCCGCAGAGGGTGTAGCCGCCGTCCCAGTTCTGGGAGGCGCGGGTGAGGACGCGGGCAAGGTCGAGGTCGTCGGAGATGCGCCGGGAAAGCTCGGTGCCGGTGAGGCCGCGGGAGCGGAGGAAGCGGTAGATGTCCTCGTGCTCCTCGTCGAGATAGAAGCCGATTTTTTCGAGGAGCGCCTGGGTGTCGGTCGCGAAGATGGGGTGGTGGCCCATGGCGATGAGGCTGCTGTTGAGCTCCTCGGTGTTGGTCATGTTGAAGTTCCCGCAAAGGGCGAGGTTGCGGGTGGGCCAGGGGCTGCGGCGGAAGAAGGGGTGGCAGGAACTGAGGGAGTAGCCGCCGGAGGTGCCGTAGCGGAGGTGGCCCATGAGCAGTTCGCCGCCGAAGTCGAAGTGCTTGCGGACGGTGTCGGCAAATTCGGGATGGATGAGGCCGGAGGCGGTTTTTTTGGCGTAGTCGGACTGGAGGGTTTTGAAGATGCGGTCGAGGGGGTTGGTTTTGACGCAGCGTTCGCGGAACAGGAAGGGCTCGCCGGGCGGGACGTCGAGTTTCACGCAGGCGACGCCGGCGCCGTCCTGGCCACGGTTGTGCTGTTTCTCCATAAGGAGATAGAGCTTGGTGAAGCCCCAGAGCGGAGAGCCGTATTTCTCCTGATAATGCGAGAGAGGTTTTTTCAGGCGGATGAGGGCGATGCCGCATTCGTGGGTGAGTTTGTCGCTCATGGTGTTATGCTGGCGCTGGTGTTTGGTTTATTAATGAAAAGGGAGGAAACCGGGCCAAAAACAAACCCCGCGCCGGCAGGCGCGGGGCGGGTGGTCACACTACGGCGGGGAAAATCATGGGTTCCTCGCTGGTTTCGTTGCATCTGTGTGTCGTCGTTAAGGCGAAAGCATGACGTAGCGCGGGGGCGCGGGGTCAAGGGTTTTTGCGGGGAGACCTTGAATATATGCCTAGAACCTATTGTGATGCAGCAAAAAAGAGGATTATATATAGATTTGATATTTCTCTACGGGAACAAGGCATCCGGGGCACAACCCTCCAAGGTCATCCATCGCATTTGGTCCGGGGTATGGGATGATCCGCCTGCCGGCGGCGGCAAGGCGCCAGCCTACAGACGCGCGCGCAGCCGGTCGAGGCGGGCGAGCGTATCCGTTGTCCAGATACGCGCCTGCATGCGCGCGCCGCGCAGCCAGCCCTCGGGCCAGGCGCGCGGGCGGGCGCGGATGGCGGCGAGCTGCCCGACGATGTAGTTGAACTGCCGCTCCACCGCGAACCAGCGTTCCCACTCCTCGCGCGCCAGCCGTCCGCGTTCGATGGCCTCGGCCTCGCGTCCCGTCAGGATTTCCCAGAGGCGGCCCGCGTCGCGCTCCTTGATGATGAGGCAGAAATCCTCCCAGCGCGGTCCGGTCGGAAACACGTAGCCGTCGGCCAGCACGACGGGGCACACGCCGAGTTGCATCATCTCGAAAAGGCGGATGGACGGCTTGCGCAGCCCGCGCGGGCAGAGGCCGAAATACGAGTCGCGGGCGGAGTCCACGTAATTTTGCAGCGCCGCGTCCCGCGCCTCGCCGGTGGTCTTCCAATGGTCGTAGCGGCCGGTGTCCTCGATGAGCGCGCGTTTGCCGCCATGGCCGGGCGGCAGCGAAAAAACCCGCGCGCGCACCGGGTGGCTGTCGCGTCCGAGAAACGAAAACAGCCACGGGCGGTCCTTTTCGGGGAGCGGCAGGTGCGTGGAGACGAGCGGGTTGGTGTGGCGTTCCGGCCAGTAGAGGCCCGCGCGATGCCGGCGCGAGCCGATGCGCAGGCGCGGCGTCTCGGTGTAAAGCCCGGGCAACAGGCCGTAGGGTTCGTGCCAGTGGTAAACGGTGAAGCAGTCCGCCGGACGCCGCCGCGGCAGCGGATGGGCGCGCAGGCTGCGATAATGCGCATCGGGCGCGAGGTCGGTGAAGATGACCAGCTCCGCGTCGTCGGGGTTGTCCACCAGCTCATGGGTGCGCGGGGTGGAGACGGCGTGCAGATTGCGCAACGCCGGCCCGTCCTGCCGGCCTTTTTCGGAGAGGCTGATGATTGCGACGCGCATCGGTTTGGCCTGAATGCGGGCAGGTTGCGCTGCGATGAGGCGCGGGCGCAAGCTGCGGACGCCGGGCGGCGCGTGTCTTAGATTTTTTTTATGGAACGGGGCGGATACAATTCAAGGCGAGGGCGGTAGCGAATGGCTGTTAGTTATGAGACGCTTGCGCAGGGAGCGGCGGCGTCCCGCCGCCGAACGAGGCGAAAGCCTCCCTTTGTGGATGATTTTATCGGGACTCGACGGGCACGCGTTCCGCGTGTCGGGCGGCGGGACGCCGCCCTCCCTGCGCAAGTGTGTTTTTTAACGACAACAGCCCTTCACCAAGCAGTTCCCTCTTTATCGTTCTCTTTCGTCAGGAACGAAGTAGAGGGAAGCGCAAGTCCTACATTTGTCCGGCGGCGCGGCGCATCGGCTCGACGGGAGGCGGCTTGCCGGTCCAGATTTCGAGCGCGCGGACGCCTTGGTGCACGAGCATGGCGAGGCCGTTGGCGGCGGGCAGGCCGAGCGCAGCGGCTTGGGCAAGGAGGCGGGTTTGCGGGGGATTGTAAATCATGTCGAACACGCCCGCGGGTCGGCAGGCGAGGCGCGCGAGGTCGAGCGGCGCCGGGTCGCTATCGCGCAGGCCGGCGGAGGTGGCGTTGATGACGAGCGCGGCGGCGGGAATGCCGTCGGGCGGCGTGGCGGGATTGAAGCCGTGGAGGGGAATCGTCCCGGCGCCGGCGAGCGGACGCAGGGCGGCGAGCAGAGCGTCGAGGTTGGCGCGGGTGCGGTTGGCGATCCAGAGCGAGGCGCAGCGGCGCTGGAGGCATTCGACGGCGGCGCCGCGCGCGGCGCCGCCCGCGCCGAGGAGGATGACGGGCGCGCCGGCGAGTTCGCGGGCGAGGGTTTCGCGGATGGCGGTGGCGAGGCCGTAGCCGTCGGTGTTGTGTCCGCGCCAGCCGGCGGGCGTCCAATGCAGGGTGTTGATGGCGCCGATGGGGCGGGCGGCGGGGTCGACCTCGGCGACGAGGTCGAAGGCGAGGATCTTGTGCGGGACGGTGAGGTTGACGCCGAGGAATTTTTTCCGGTGGAGCAGTTCGAGTGCGGCAGGAAGATCGTCGGGGGGGATGTCGAAGCGGTGGTAGCGCCAGTCGGAGAAGCGGGAGTCGGCGCGGGCCATCTCGGCGAGCGCGGCGTTGTGCATGGCGGGGCTGAGCGAGTGCTTGATGGGGTGCCCGAGCACGGCAAGCGAGGTGCCGGGGCGGTTCCAGTCACGAAGGTCTTGGAGGGTGAAAACGGTGTCCACGGTGGGAGCGGGCCGGCTGCGCCGGCCGGTTTAAGTTGGAAGTTTAAGTTGAAGTTAAGTCAGCGGCGCGAGGCGCCCACGTTTTCCGACTTCAACTTAAACTTCAACTTAAACTGGCGTCGGCCGCGCCGCCGCCTCGCCTACGCCATCGCTTCGGTGAGGCGGGTGGCGGCTTCTTCCCATGCTTCGGTGGCGGCTTGGAGCTGGTCAACGACGGCCGTTAGTTCGCGGTTGAGGGCGAGGGCTTTGCCGTGGTCGGCGTAGGTCTCGGGTGCCTCCAGAGCGGCGGTGAGCTCGGCCTGGCGTTTCTCGATCTCGGTGACATCTCTTTCCAGACGGGCGACTTCGTCGCGGAGGCGGGCGATTTGATTGGGAGTGAGTTTCGCGGCGGCGGATTTTGCGGGCGTGGCGGCGGGATTTGGCGCGGCGTCGGTCACGGGCCGGACGTCCGCGCCACTTCCGGCGGTTTGCTGCGGGCGGGCGTCGGTGAAACCGGCGGTCAGGGCGGCGCGTTCGTTGGTGGCGCGGGATTTTTCCAGATAATAATCATAGTTGCCCGCGTAGGGCGTGAGACGGCCGCTGTGGACGTGGAGGACATTTTCCGCGAGGGCGCGGATGAAATACACGTCGTGGCTGATGAAGATGAGCGTGCCTTCGTAGGCTTTCAGGGCGGCGACGAGCGCGTCGATCGAGGGGATGTCGAGGTGCGTCGTGGGCTCGTCCATGAGGAGGAGGTTCGGCGGCTTGACGAGGAGCCGCGCGAGGGCGAGGCGAGATTTTTCGCCGCCGGAGAGCACGCTGACTTTTTTGAAGACGTCGTCCTTGCGGAAAAGAAAGGCGCCGAGGATGGCGCGGGCCTGCTGCTCGGTGAGCTGGTTTTCGGCGGTGCGCAGCTCCATGACGTTGTCCAGGACGGTCGCGCCAGCCTTCAGGTTGTCGAGGCGGTTTTGGGCGAAGTAGCCGGTGGTGACGTTGGAGCCGGGTTCGCGGGTGCCGGCATCGATCGGAATGACGTCGCCGAGGATTTTCAGGAGGGTGGATTTGCCGGCGCCGTTGGGGCCGACGAGGACGATGCGCTGGCCGCGTTCGGCGGTGAAGTTGAGGTCGCGGTAAACGACGTGGTCCCCGTAGGATTGGTGGACGTTGAGCAGTTCGATGACTTTCAGGCCGGAGCGCGGAGGCTGGGGAAATTTGAAATGGATGCGCGAGAGATCGTCCTCGGGCTCGTCGATGGCGTCTTCCTTGAGGCGCTCGATTTGTTTTTCCTTGGACTTGGCGCGGGAGGCGAGGGAGGCCTTGGCGCCGAAGCGGTCCACGAATTTTTGGAGGTGGTCGATTTCGCGCTGCTGGTTCTTGAATTGGGCGAGTTGCTGGGCCTTGCGGGCTTCTTTTTCGACAAGGTAGTTGTCGTAGTTGCCGTGGTAGTAGTGGAGGGTGCAGGCGCGGAGTTCGAGGATGCCGGTGCAAAGCGCGTTGAGGAAGGCGCGGTCGTGCGAGATGACGACGAGGCCGCCGGGGTAGCGGGTGAGGTAGTCCTGAAACCAGAGGAGCGCCTCGAGGTCGAGGTGGTTGGTCGGCTCGTCAAGGAGGAGCAGCGCGGGTTCGGCGACGAGCAGGCGGGCGAGGTGGGCGCGCATGATCCAGCCGCCGGAGAAGGTGCGGGCGGGTTTGTCGGCGTCGCCTTCCTTGAAGCCGAGGCCGGCGAGGATTTTGCGGGCGCGGGGTTCGAGGGTGTAGTCGATGTCCCAGTCGTCCTCGGTGGGTTCGAGTTTTTTGCCGCTGGTGGCGATGTGGAGGATGGTTTCGTCGGAGGCCGGGGCGCTTTCCTGCGGGAGATAGCCGAAGTCGGCGCCGCGTTCCCACGTGATCTCGCCGGAGTCGGGGCGTTCCTCGCCGAGGATGAGGTTGAAGAGGGTGGACTTGCCGGCGCCGTTGGGGCCGACGAGGCCGAGGCGGTCGTTGCGCGCGATGAAGAGCGACACGTCGGAGAAGAGTTCGCGTGTGCCGTAGGATTTGGAAACGTCGGCCAGAGTGAGCATGAGAGTTGCGCAAGAAAGGGAGTGTCGCGCACGGGGTCAATGGCGGGAATGAAGTCCGGCGGGCGGGCCGCCGAATCCGGACAAAAAGTTGGCCGGTCGCCTACCCCTAAGCGACCGGCCATTTGCTTTCTTAGTTACCCCAAAACTCCCGCTATGCGGGAGAAGTGAAATTTGATGTTGTGAGAAGAAGAAATTATCGGGCTTCGGTCAATGCTTTTTTTGAAAAAAGCGATTTAGCATATTTAAGCGACTGTAATATAGTATCTTGTGATTGAATATTTTTCAATTGCCGAAGGCAAGGAGAACCGTTTTGCAAAGCATCTTGGAAAAGATGGGTTGGTGACTGAGAGGGCGGGGACTCGAAGCGAGTGGAAAAGAGGCCGCTCAGCAGTGCCTGCGGGTCAGATAGGAAATGGGGTTTCGCGGCCTATGTTCGACGATCTCTGAATCCGGATAAAAAGTTGGCCGGTCGCCTACCCCTAAGCGACCGGCCATTTGCTTTCTTAGTTACCCCAAAACTCCCGCTATGCGGGAGAAGTGAAATTTGATGTTGCCAAGAGATAACATTGGCGGGTCTTCGTCAACAAAAACTTTGATTTTTTTCCAAGCTGTTTTTGCAATTTGCTATTTGTTATATAATTAAACGCTATGATTTTTGGGAAACATGTCCGCGTATTTCACTATCGGCCCGCCGCATTTTTACGGATTTCCGGTCTGGATGCCCCGGAATTTTTGCAGGGACAGTTTACGCAGGATCTGAAACCTATTGGCCTTCAGGATGTCGTGTATGGATTATGGTTGAACCAAAAAGGACGGGTGGAGGCGGACGGTTTTTTGTTCAGGGTGAAGGAGGCAGAGTGGGTTTTGGCGAGTTATGAGGGCTGCGGGCAGGCGATTCGGGAACGGCTGGAGCGGTATATCGTGGCGGACGACGTGGTGGTGGAGGATGAAACCGCGCGGTGGAATGGGGTTTGTTTGCTGGATATCGGGGGCCCCGTGGTGAGTGAGCTGCGAAAACAGGGCGGCGGCGTGATGTTTCGCGGGCG
Organism: Termitidicoccus mucosus; assembly: GCF_038725785.1. Classification (GTDB taxonomy): domain Bacteria; phylum Verrucomicrobiota; class Verrucomicrobiia; order Opitutales; family Opitutaceae; genus Termitidicoccus; species Termitidicoccus mucosus. Next base: position 3,668,996 of record NZ_CP109796.1, on the reverse strand, counting down.
GCGCGGAGGCGGCGAGTGTTGGGAGTGGCTGCGCCCGGTGGACGCAGAGCCGGAAGCGGGCTGTGAGTTTTTGAGCGAAGCGGAGGAAGTCGGCTTTTCGGAGATGGAGCGGAGGCGCATTGAGGCGGGCGTGCCGATGGTGCCGCGCGACGCGGGGCCGGGAGATTTGCCGAATGAAGCCGGGCTGGAGCGCGACGCGATTTCCTACACCAAGGGCTGCTACCTCGGGCAGGAGGTGATCTCGCGGCTCAAGTCGCTGGGACGCGTGCGGCGGCGCTTGTGGCGCGTGCGCTGGGAGGAGGCGCGGGGCGGCGGTCCGGACGCATCGCCGGAGCGGGTGTTGCCGGCGGGATTATTTGCCGGCGGACGGAAAGTGGGGGAGTTGCGCTCGATGGCGCGCACCGACGAGGGCAGCGGGCTGGCGAAGTGCATGGGGCTTGCAATGTTATCGGTGGACGGCGCGGAGCCGGGCGCGCTGCTGAGCTGGTCGGAGGGCGGCGAGGCGGCGGTGGGTTGCGAGTTTCCCGTTTGACGCGAAGCGGGCCGCGTTTACCTAGGTCAATCCCTCCCGCCCTCTTGGCGCACGCGCCGGCCGGGCGTTTTCCGCATGAACCGGGTCTACATCAAAACTTACGGGTGCCAGATGAACGAGCGCGACAGCGAGGCGGTCGCGGCGATGCTGCGCGCCCGGGGGTATCGCATCGTCGGCTCAGAAGACGAGTGCGACATCATGCTGCTCAACACGTGCAGCGTGCGCGATGCCGCGGAGCAAAAGGCCATCGGCAAGGCCGCCCACCTGCGCGGACGCAAGCGCCGCCAGCCCGACTTCATCCTCGGCATCCTCGGCTGCATGGCGCAAAACCGCGGCGCCGCGCTGCTCGACCGCCTGCCCGACGTGGACCTCATCGTGGGCACGCAAAAATTTCACCAGGTGCCCGGCTTTCTGGACAACCTGCGCGCCGCGCGCGAGGCGGGCGTGCCGTTCGGCGAGACGATCATCGACATCCGCGAGGAGAAGGACTCGCAGAACAGGATCAAGGATCACCTCTTGGCGGCGGACGGCGGCGAGGGCAGCGTGGCGGTCCGTAATGGGAAATCGGATACGAGCGAGGCCGTCGCCGGCGGTGACGGCGGGCGTGATGGCGCGGCGGACGGGGACGAGGCGCGGCAGGTGAGCGCGTTTGTGTCGATCCAGCAGGGATGCGACATGCATTGCTCATTTTGCATCGTGCCGAAGACGCGCGGCGACGAGCGCTCGCGCCCCATGGACGACATCGTGCGCGAGGTCGAGGCGCTGGCGGCGCGCGGCGTGCGCGAGGTGACGCTGCTCGGGCAGATCGTGACGAGCTACGGGCGGCGCGAGTCCGCCGCGGAGCCGGCGGAGGACGGACGCGCGGGCGTGTCGCCGTTTGTGCGTTTGCTGGAGCGCGTGCACGCGCTCGAGGGCGTCGGGCGCATCCGGTTCACGTCGCCGCATCCGCGCGGCTTCAGGCAGGACCTCGTGGACGCGTTCGGGCGCCTGCCCAAACTCTGCGAATGCGTGCACCTGCCGATGCAGTCGGGCAGCGACCGCATCCTGCGCGCGATGAAGCGCCCGTATTCACGCGACAAATACAAGGAGATCGTGGACTCGCTGCGCGCCGTGCGTCCGGACATGTATTTCTCGACCGACGTGATCGTCGGCTTTCCCGGCGAGACCGACGCGGACTTCGAGCAAACGCGCACGTTGTTCGAGGCGTGCAACTACGACATGGCCTACATTTTCAAATACTCCGTGCGCACCGGCACGCCCGCTGCGGAGATGGGCGACCAGATTCCCGACGAGGTGAAGGAGCACCGCAATCAGGTGCTGCTCGAAATCTTGAAGCAGAACTCGCTGCGCCGCAATGCCTCGCTGGTCGGCACGACGCAGGAGGTGCTCGTGGAGGGGCGGGACAAGACCGGCCGGCATTTCATCGGGCGCACGCGCGGCAACCGCGTGGCGATTTTCGACGCGAGTCCCCGGCTGGCCGGGCAGTTCGTGCCGCTGCGCGTCGAACGAGCGACGGTGAGTTCGCTGTATGGGGAACTGGTGCTGGCGGGGGTGCCATAAAAATCGTTCTCGTTCTCTTACTCGTTCTCGTTCTCTATTCGGGAGCAACACGCTTTGATTTCCTGCTTCAAATGAGCCTCACCACCGCCACCCTGCTTCCCGGCATTTTTCTCATCGCGCTCGGCGCGCTTTTGCTCGTGAGCAATTCCGTCATTGTCTCGTCGCTCAAGGCGCTGCCGCGTTCGCGCAAGGCGGCCATCGTTTTCTTCGGCGGCGGGGCGTTGTGGTTCCTTTGGGTGGTGAACGGCCTGTCCGCGGCGGACCTCGTGCTGTTCGAGTCGTCGAGGCCGTTCATGTTCATCTTCGGCGCGGTGGCGGTGGCGGCGTTTTATTACGTGCCGGAGTTTCTCGCCGTGCGCGGGCTGTGCGTGCTGATGGTGCTGACGGCGTGGCCGTTGCTGCGCGCGGCGTTCATGGAATACGATCATCCACAGCGCCTGTTCATGGTCACGCTGGTCTATGCGGGCGTCGCGGCGGCGATGTATTTCGCGGTCGTGCCCTACCGGATGCGGGACCTGCTCCAGTGGCTCTTCGCGCGGCTGCCGCGGGCGCGGATGCTCGGCGCGGCGATGCTCGCCTACGGGCTGCTGCTCGGCGCGGTGGCGCTCACGTATTGAATGAACGGGATTCAGGCAACAGGTCGCGCCATGTCCTCGTCCGCCAGCATCGCCTCCGACATCGCGGCCGGAAACGCCGCCGCCGCTTCCGCGCCCGTTCTCCTCGTCATCGCCGGTCCGGCGGGTTCGGGGAAAACCACGCTTTGCGACCGGCTCGTGGCGGAGGTGCCGGTGTTTTCGCGCGTCGTCACCACGACCACCCGCGAGCCGCGCGCCGGCGAGGTGGACGGCGTGCACTACCATTTCCTCACGCCGGGGCAATTCGACGCGAAAGTCGTCGCGGGCGCGTTTCTCGAATGGGCGTGGGTGCACGGAAAAAACCGCTATGGCACGCTCGCGTCGTCGGTGCTCGATCCGCTCGCGGCCGGGCGCAGCCTCGTCATCAACATCGACGTGCAGGGCGTGGACAACTTTCGCCGCGCGGCCGCCGCCAACCCGCTCCTCGCGCGGCACATGGCGACGGTTTTCATCGAGGTGCCGATTGCGGTGCTGCGCGCGCGCATGGTCGGCCGCGGTCAAAACACCACCGAGGACATGGAATGCCGCTTGCGCACGGCGGAGGCCGAGCTGCGCGAGGCGCACAAGTTTGACCACCGCATAAAAAGCACGACCCGCAACGCGGATTTTGCCGCCTTGCTCGCCATCTGGCGCCAAACGCAAAAACGCGTGCCGGCGCGCGCAGGGTAGGCGCCGGCATGCCGCGGGCGGGCGGTTTTTTCGGTGCAATTCCGCGGTATTGTGGCATGTTGCGGAGAACCCGATCTTTCCTGCATGGCCCCGATCCTGCCCGCCTTTTTGCTTTTGCTGCTCGCATGCGGATGCCTGCTCGGTGTGGCGCGGGCGGCGGACGCGCCGGATGCGAAAAAACAGCGTGAGGACATGGTGAGGCGGCAGTTGCTGCCGCGCGGCATCGGCCATCCCGATGTGCTCCGCGCGATGCGGACGGTGCCGCGCGAGGAATTTGTCCCGGAAAAAATCCGGCATCTCGCCTACGACGACCGGCCTCTGCCCATCGGTTGGGAACAGACGATTTCGCAGCCCTATATCGTCGCGTTCATGACCGAGGCGCTCGCGCCGGGGCCGGAGGACCGCGTGCTGGAAATCGGCACCGGCTCGGGTTATCAGGCCGCGGTGCTTTCCATGCTGGTGAAGGAGGTTTGCTCGATTGAAATCGTGGAGCCGCTGGCGTGGCGCGCGGAGAAGACACTGGCGAGGCTGGGATACGCCAGCGTCCGCACGCGCGCCGGCGACGGTTACCAAGGGTGGGCGGAGGCGTCGCCGTTTGACGCGATCATCGTCACCTGCGCGCCCGACCACGTGCCGGCGCCGCTGGTCGCCCAGCTCAAGGAGGGCGGGCGCATGATCATCCCCGTCGGAGAAGAGGGCGCGGTGCAGGAGCTGGTGCTGCTCAGAAAAAAGAAAGGCAGGGTGCGCCGCCAGAGCGTCATGGACGTGCGTTTCGTGCCCATGACCGGGACGCAACCGCGGCAAGGTGAGAATTAGCAATCGTGCTGAAACCGCCGGAAGGACAGCCGGGCCGGGTGATGATTTTGCGCAGACGGGGTGAAAGGCATGGTCATTATTGATCGGCCTCGCGCGCGAGGCCGGCGGATTGTCACAACAAAATCGCGGCGAGAAAAAGTCCCCGCCAAAATGACCTGACGAGGAAAACCTCGCCATCGGAGCGGGGCGGCATCACGGACGGTCCACGCCGGCCTCGATGGCCTCGTAGAGGCGGCGGGACTTCTTGAGGTCGCCGCTCGTGCCCCAGCGGATGCGCAGCATCGTCTGGTTGCGGTTTTCTTCCTGGATGATGATCGAGACCTTCTGGTCGCCGACGGCGCGCGCCGTGATGCGCGCCTCATAGGTGCTTTGCGCAAACTCGGTCTGGTAGAGCCCCTGCTCCTTGAGCACCCGCTGCGTCACTTCCGCCGCGTGCGGCGCGGTGGTGTTGAGCAGCATCTTGAATTCACCGAATTGATACACGGCGACCATGCTCTTGTCCTCGGTAAGCGGGACGGATTTGCATCCGGCCAGCGTCGCGGCGGCGGCAATCGCAAGCATGGGAAAAACGCGAGTGGTGATCGTGCTCATGGGTTAACACCGCGCAATGTGGGTGGTGCCGCGCACAATGTCAGCCTTGAAAACGCCAGCGCCGCGGGTGACATTTGTTTTACAAGGAATTGGCGGGAACGTCATGAGGGAGCCGGGCAAATATGTTGCCAGTCGCCGCACCGCGGCTATCGTGGCGACCTTCCGTGATGTCCGGCCTTACGACAGAAATATTCATCCTCCTGCTCATGTTGCTGGCAAACGGCGTGTTTGCCATGGCCGAAATCGCGGTGGTATCCGCGCGGAAAGCACGGCTGAAGCAGCGCGTCGACGAAGGCGATGTGCGGGCGAAGGCCGCCCTCGCCACGGCGTCCGAACCGGCGCGGTTCCTCTCCGCCGTGCAGGTTTTCATCACGTTGCTGGGGATCGGAATCGGCATGTACAGCGGCGAGACCATGGCGGGAAAACTGGCCGAACCGCTCACGCGCCTGCCCCTTCTGGCCGAATACGCGCGTCCCGTCGCCCTCGTGGTGATGACGCTGTTGCTGACGATGTGCACCGTCGTGCTCGGCGAACTCGTGCCCAAGCGCCTCGCGCTCGCCGCGCCCGAGCGCGTGGCGATCGGACTCGCGCCCTTCGTCAACAAGCTCGCGAAGTTCGTGAGCCCGGTCGTCTGGCTGCTCACGTTTTCCACCGACAAGGTGATGGGGTTGTTCGGCGTGCGCGAGCAGCCGCAGGAGACGCCGGTGTCGGAGGAGGAGGTCAACATCCTCATCGAGCAGGGCATGCACGCGGGCGTGTTCAACCGCACGGAAAAGGAAATGGTCGAGGGCGTGCTCGAGCTCGACAAACTGCCCGTGACGGCGCTCATGACGCCCAGGCCCAAGATTGTCTTCATCAACATCGACGACCCCGAGGAGGCGAGCTGGCGGAAAATCGTCGCCAGCGGGCATTCGTATTTCCCGGTGTATCAGGGAAACCATGACCAGGTGCTCGGCATGGTCGCGGTGAAGGCGCTCTGGGCGCACTCGGCCATCGGCTTGAAATCCAGCCTGAAGGACCTGCTGCTGCCGCCGCTCGTCGTGCCGGAGACCATGGTGGCGATCCAGTTGCTCGAGGCGTTCAAGAAATCCGGCAAGCACATCGCGCTCGTGACCGATGAGTTCGGCTCCATCCAAGGGCTCGCGACGCTGATCGACGTGCTCGAAGCCATCGTCGGCGACCTGCCCGCGCACGGGCACGGCCGCCGCGACGCACCCGCCGCCAAACGCCGCGAGGACGGCTCGTGGCTCATCGACGCGACCCTGCCGGCCGGCGAGTTGAAAACCCTGCTCGACCTCGACGAGCTGCCCAACGAGGACGACGCCGATTTCCAAACCCTGGGCGGCTTCATCGTGACGTATTTCGGACGCATCCCCGAGGCCGGCGACTATTTCGAACACGCCGGGTGGCGCTTCGAGGTGGTGGACATGGACCGCCACCGCGTGGACAAGGTGCTGGTCGCCAAGGCCGGGGCGCGCCAAGCCGCGGCCTGACGCGCCCCGGCCGCGCCAAGGGAGGGGCGCGATTGTCAAAATCCAGTCCAATCCCGGAATTTCTCCGGCGCGCGCATTTTGCCCGCTTGACAATCCGGCCCGCCGCCAACAAGCGTTTCAAACATACGTTTGAATGCTGCCTGAAAAAACAACGCATAAATGTCCCGACCATGCCGGGGAGGGCGAATGCCCGACCAAGACGGTCATACTCGACACCACCGAGGAGCTCATCGCGAAAAACGGCGTGCGCGCCGTGTCGATCCGCGACATCTCGCGCGAGGCGCGCGTCAACCTCGCGGCCATCAATTACCATTTCGGCTCGAAGGACAGGCTGTTGCGGGCGGTGCTGGAGCGGCGCATGTCCGACCTGTTCGACCGCCGCATGGCGGCGCTGGACGTCATCGAGCAGAGCAGGGGCGGCGCGACGGTGGAGGCGTTGATGGAGGCGTTTCTCGGCCCCTGCATGGCCAGAGACGCGAGGACGCGGCGGCGCCAGGAGGGCGTGGCGAAGATGATGAGCCGGTTCTTTTTCGAGGAGGAGGCCATGGTCAGCGCGGTGGCGACGGCGCAGTTCGAGCCGTTCCGCGTGCGATTCGGGGTATTGCTCAGGAAGGCGGTGCCGTCGGTGCCGGCCGACGAGCTGGACTGGCGCTCGTCGCTGGCGATGGGCGTGCTGCACCACCACCTGCTGTTCGCGTCGATGCAGGAGCGCATGCGGGGCCGGCGCGCGAGGCCCGAAGTGGAGATGCGGCGGCTGCTGGCCTTTTGCGCGGCGGGCCTGCGCGCGCCTCCGAGCGATACGCGGAGCGCCGCGCGAAAAGGAGCGGCGCTCAAAAAGTAACGCATCCGCGCCGCGTCGGCCCGCGTCGTGCTGGTCTTTTTCCGCAGAAATTTTTCCGAGAACTTTTTTGTCACATTTTCCCGCCTGTCTTTTCCAAACGAATTCCAACACCAATGAAGAAAACCACAACCCAGCGGGGCATTCGCGCCGCGATTTCCGTTGTCTCGATTCTCGCCGCCGGCGCGGCCATGCTCGGCTTTTCCGGCTGCGGCAAGAAAGGCGCGCCGCAAGGCGGAGGCTCCGCCCCGGTCACCGCGGTCGGCGTGGTCACGCTCAAGGCGCAGCCGGTCACGCTGCGCAAGAAGCTCCCCGGGCGCACGTCCGCCTTCCGCGTCGCCGAGGTGCGCGCGCGGGTGAACGGCATCGTGCTGAAGCGTCTCTTCACCGAGGGCGAGGTGGTGCAGGAAGGCCGGCAGCTTTACCAGATCGATCCCGCGCCGTATGAGGCCGCGCTGGCCAGCGCCCGCGCCACGCTCGCCCGTTCCGAGGCGAACCTCGTCTCGGCCAAGGCGCAGGCCGGGCGCTATGCCGAGCTTGCCCGCGACAAGGCCATCAGCCAGCAGGACTACGACAACGCCGTGGCGCAGGCCAAGGCGTTCGAGGCCGATGTCGCCGCGGGCAAGGCCGCCGTGGTCAATGCCGAGATCAACCTCGCCTACACGAAGGTTTACGCGCCCATCTCCGGCCGCATCGGCAAGTCGGAAGTCACCGAGGGCGCCTATGTGCAGGCCGGCGCCGCGACGCTCATGGCCGTCGTGCAGCAGATCGACCCGATCTACGTGGACATCGTGCAGCCCGCCGGTCAGGTGCTCAAGCTCGAGGAAGACCGCAAGAAGGGCACGCTGCAAATCTCGCCCGAGGACGCGGCGCGGGTGAAGCTGTTTTTCCACGACGGACGCGAATACAAACTCGAGGGCAAACTCCAGTTCACCGACATCACGGTCGAGCAATCGACCTCGTCGATTCTCCTGCGCGCGGAATTTCCGAATCCCAACAAGGACGGCGGCGGCGTGCCCGACCTGCTGCCGGGCCTGTTTGTGCGCGCCGAGATCGTCGAGGGCGTGAGCCCGAACGCCGTGCTCGTGCCGCAACAAGGCGTGTCGCGCAGCATGAAGGGCGACCCGACCGCGCTCGTTGTCGTCAAGAACGACCAGGGGCAGGACATCACCGAGCTGCGCATCCTCAAGACCGAGCGCACCATCGCCGATCACTGGCTCGTCACCGACGGCCTGAAGGCCGGCGAACAAGTCGTCGTCGAGAACCTCCAGCGCGTCCGCCAGGGCATGCCGGTGAAGCCCGTGCCCGCGGGCCAGTCCATCGGCTCGCTGCCCATCACCGAGCCGAAAACCGCCGCCGAGTAATTCGCGCGCGCCGAACCATTTTAACCAGCGCCCAACACAGGAGAATCCTCCATGGCAAAATTTTTTATCGAACGGCCCGTCTTCGCCTGGGTCATCGCCATCTTCATGATGCTCGCGGGACTGCTGTCCATCACGCGGCTTCCCGTTTCGCAATACCCTGACGTCGCGCCGCCCTCCATCTCGGTGAGCGCGGTCTATCCGGGCGCCTCCGCCCAGACCGTGCAGGACTCCGTCGCCCAGATCATCGAGCAGCAGATGAACGGCATCGACAACATGCGCTACATGGAATCCACCAGCAGCGCGGACGGCAGCCTTTCGCTCACGCTGACCTTCGAGCAGGGGACCAATCCCGACATCGCGCAGATGCAGGTGCAAAACAAGATGCAGCTCGCGCTGCCGCTGCTCCCGAAGGAAGTGCAGGACCAGGGCGTGACCGTGAGAAAGGCCACGCGAAACTTCCTCATGGTGGCCGGCTTTTATTCCGCCGACGGCAGCATGAACGAGTCCGACATCGCCGACTACATCGCGACCTCGGTGCAGGACCCGATCAGCCGCCTGCGCGGCGTCGGCGAGGCGCAGTTCTTCGGCGCCAAATACGCCATGCGCATCTGGCTCAATCCCGACGCGCTCAACAACTACAACCTCACCGTGAGCGAGGTGATCGCCGCCATCACCTCGCAAAACGCGCAGGTCGCCGTCGGCGAACTCAGCGGCGCGCCCGCCGAGCCCGGCGTGCGGCTCAACGCCACCATCATCGCCCAGGAGCGCCTCAACACCGCCGAGGAATTCGAGGACATCCTGGTGCGCGTCGCGCCCGACGGCTCGCAGGTGCGGCTCCGCGACGTGGCCCGCGTCGAGAAGGACCGCGAAAATTATTACTTCCGCGCGCGCTTCAGCGGCAACCCCGCGGCCGGCCTCGGCATCAGGCTCGCCTCCGGCGCCAATGCGCTCGCCACCTCCGACCTCGTGCACAAGGAACTGGCCAGCCTCTCGCGCTATTTTCCGGAGGGGCTCAAGGTGGTGTATCCGATGGACACCGCGCCGTTCGTGCGCCTCTCCATCGAGGAAGTGGTGAAGACGCTCATCGAGGCCATCGTGCTCGTGTTCCTCGTCATGTACCTGTTCCTGCAAAACATCCGCGCGACCATCATCCCGACCATCGCGGTGCCGGTCGTGCTGCTGGGCACCTTTGCGGTCATGGCGATGTTCGGCTTCAGCATCAACACGCTCACCATGTTCGGCCTCGTGCTGGCGATCGGCCTGCTGGTGGACGACGCCATCGTGGTCGTGGAAAACGTGGAGCGCGTGATGGCCGAGGAAGGATTGTCGCCCAAGGAGGCGACGAAAAAATCCATGGGCCAGATCACCAGCGCGCTCGTCGGCATCGCGCTCGTGCTCTCGGCGGTGTTTGTGCCGATGGCGTTTTTCGGCGGTTCGACGGGCGTGATTTACCGCCAGTTCTCGATCACCATCGCGTCCGCGATGATGTTGTCCGTCGTGGTCGCCATCGTGCTCACGCCCGCGCTTTGCGCCGGCATCCTGAAGCCGGTCAGGCGCGGTGAACACGCCGAGAAGCGCGGCTTTTTCGGCTGGTTCAACCGCTCCTTCGAGCGCGGCACGCACCTTTATGGCCGCGGCGTCTCCGGCATCACCAAGCGGCCGGTCCGCTTCCTGCTCCTCTACGCGCTCATCGTCGGCGCGCTCGGCTACGCCTTCGTCAGGCTGCCGAAGGCGTTTCTCCCCAACGAAGACCAGGGCATCGCCTTCATGCAGGCGATCCTGCCGCCGGGCTCGACGCAGGAGCAGACCCTCGCCGTCATCAAGGAAGTGGAGCATTACTTCCTTGTGGAAGAGAAAGAAGCGGTGGAGAACATCTTTGCCATCGCCGGGTTCAGTTTCGGCGGACGTGGACAAAACACCTCCCTCGGCTTCGTGAAATTCCGCGACTGGAGCCTGCGCAAGGAGGACCGCCTGAAAGTGCCCGCGGTCGTCGGCCGCGCCATGGCGCATTTTTCGCAGATGCAGGTGGCGCTCACCTTCGCCTTCCAGCCGCCAGCCATCACCGAGCTCGGCACGGCGGACGGCTTCGAACTGCGCATCCAGGACCGCGAAGGCATCGGCCACGCGGCCCTGCTCGAGCAGCGCGACCGGCTCATCGGCCTTTCCAGGCAGAATACCGACGTCGTCGCCGTGCGCGTCAACGGCCTCGACGACACTCCCCAGTTTCACATCGACGTGGACCTCGAAAAAGCCTCCGCGCTCGGCCTCTCCATCGCCGAGGTGAACCAGACGCTCTCGTCCGCCTGGGGCTCGACCTACTTCAGCGACTTCGTCGACCGAGGCCGCGTGAAGCGCGTCTACATCCAGGCCGACGCGCCCTACCGCATGATGCCCGAGGACCTCGACTTCTGGTATGTGCGCAACAACCGGGGCGAGATGGTGCCCTTCTCCGACTTCGCCACCACGCGCTGGGAATACGGCCCGCCCGCGCTCGACCGTTTCAACGGCTTCCCGTCCGTCACCATCCAGGGCAGCGCCGCGCCGGGCAAGAGCACCGGCACCGCGATGAACGCCATGCAATCCATCGTGGAAAGCAACCTGTCCAGCAGCATTGGCCTCGCGTGGAGCGGCCTTTCCTACGAGGAAAAAATCTCTGGCGACCAGGCGCCGATGTTGTATGCGATTTCGCTCATCGTCGTGTTCCTCTGTCTCGCCGCATTGTATGAAAGCTGGTCGATTCCCTTCTCGGTCATGCTCGTCGTGCCGCTCGGCGTCATCGGCGCCGTGCTCGCGGTGACGATGCGCGGCCTGTCGAACGACGTGTATTTCCAGGTCGGCCTGCTCACGACCGTCGGCCTGTCCTCGAAAAACGCCATCCTCATCGTCGAGTTCGCGAAGGAGGCGTTTGAGAGCGGCATGGGACTGGTCGAGGCGACGCTGCATGCGGCCCGCCTCCGCCTCCGCCCGATTCTCATGACCTCGCTCGCCTTCGGCTGCGGCGTCATCCCGCTCGCGATCTCCAGCGGCGCGGGCTCCGGCTCGCAAAACGCCATCGGCACCAGCGTGCTCGGCGGCGTCGTCACCGGCACCGTGCTTGCCATCTTCTTTGTCCCGATGTTCTTCGTCGCCGTGACAAGGCTCTTCAAGTCCGACCGCCGCATGGCCGCGCACGCCGCCGTCCTGAAAACCGAGGCGGGCGAGAAACACCCATAGTATCAACAATCCGAATACACACACCGTTTCCCGATGAATTCCCAGTCTGCCTCCCAGCAACCGTTCCCGCGCCGCATCGCCGTGCTGGCCGCCCTCGCCATCCTCGCCGCCGCCGGCGGCTGCACGATGGCGCCGAACTACGAGCAGCCCGACGCGCAGGTCCCCGCGACCTTCGCGCGCGCCTCCGCCGCCACCGGCGCGCCGGCCTCGCCCGCGCTTGCCGCCGCGGACATCGGCTGGCGCGATTTCTTCGACGACGAGCGCCTGCGCCGCATCATCGCGCTCGGCCTCGAAAACAACCGCGACCTCCGCGTGGCCGCGCTCCGGGTCGAGCAGGTCCGCGCCCAATACCAGATCGAGCGCTCCAGCCTCTTCCCGGACATCGGCGCGAGCGGCTCCGGCACCCGCCAGCGCACGCCCGGCGACCTCAACTCCTCCGGCCAGGCCGTCACCTCCAGCCAATACAGCGTCGGCCTCGGCGTCACCTCCTACGAGCTCGATTTCTTCGGGCGCGTGCGCAGCCTGAAGGACGCGGCGCTGGAGACCTACCTCGCCACCGAGGAAGGCCGCCGCTCCGCTCAGCTCGCGCTCGTCGCCTCCATCGCCACGCAATACATCCTCGAGCGCTCCACCGACGAGCAGCTCGCCCTCGTGCGCGAAACCCTCAAGCTCGTCGAGGACTCCTACAACCTCGTGAAGCGCCGTTACGAGGCCGGCACGGTTTCCGAGCTCGACCTCCGCACCGCCGAGACGCAGGTCTTCGCCGCGCAGGCCAGCCTCGCCGAATACACCCGCCAGCGCGCGCTGGCCGAAAACGCCCTCATGCTCCTCGTCGGCGCGCCGCTTCCCGCCGACCTGCCGCCGCCCGTGCCGCTCGGCTCGCAAGGACTCCGCGCCGGCCTGCCCGCCGGCCTGCCGTCCGACTTGCTCGCGCGCCGTCCCGACATCCTCCAGGCCGAGCACGCGCTCCGCTCCGCCAACGCCAGCATCGGCGCCGCCCGCGCGAACTTCTTCCCCTCGATCACGCTCACCGCGTTTGGCGGCACCGCCAGCGCCGAGCTTGACGGCCTCTTCAAGTCCGGCTCCGGCATGTGGAGCTTTTCGCCGACAATCACGCTTCCCCTCTTCACCGGCGGCCGCAACCGCGCCGTGCTGAAATCGGCGCAGGCCGCGCAGCAAATCACCGTCGCGCAATACGAGATGGCCGTGCAGACCGCCTTTCGCGAGGTCGCCGACGCGCTCGCCTCGCGCGAGTTGCTGGCGGTGCAGATCACCGCGCAGGAAAACCGCGTCGCCGCGGAGCAGCGCCGCTACGATCTCTCCGACCTCCGCTACCAGCAAGGCGTGGACAACTACCTCACCGTCCTCTCGGCGCAACAGAATCTCTTCAGTGCGCAACAAGGCCTTATCCAAGCCCGCTTCGCCGATCTTTCGAATCTCGTCGGGCTCTACAAGGCCCTCGGCGGCGGCTGGCTGGAAACGACCGCCGGGCAGGCCGTCGCGAACAAATAATCGTTTTCCTTCCCAAACTGTTTCGCAGCCAGGACGGACGCGTGAATCGACAAACGAATGAAAATGAGGGGAAAGCATACCGTGGTAAAAATTTTGTTTTAATATATCTCCCGTCATCCGCTGCAAAACCGCGCCTGAAATATTATAATACTCATAAGCAACTGGAAAAAAACTTTTCCACTGTTGCTTAAAAAATCCCGGAGACCATACTTTTGTCATCCCCGAAACCCATCATGAACACAATCGAACATTCACCGTTTCGTGTGTTGCGCGAGTGTCAGGCCCGCTCGGCGCGCGAGCAGCAAATCCTCTCGGGACGCGACTGGCTTTTTGTCAGCGCCCTCGTGCAATTCCTGACTGCGCTCTACCCGCTTTATTTGTGGGTGACTGAGCTGATGCTGGTGCATCACGACGAGACCTCCGCGCCCCCCGCCCACACGCAAAAAATCGCCTGCGGTATGCTGACCGTGAGCGTGATTCTGCTGCTCCTCTGGTGGTGGGCGAAATTCGCGCCCTTCCGCGCCGCGTGCGCCGCGTTGGTGTTCTATCTCATGCTCCAGGGGCTCGCCGCCTTTTACCAGCCGCAGCACATGCTCGACGGACTCGCCTCGAAAATCCTCGTCCTGCTCGGGCTTCTCATGGCCGTGCGCACCGGCTACCGCCGCCGCCATTCGGCCTGAGAAGATGTCATGCATATCTTTCCTCTTTATTCTTTCTCTTTCCTCTTTCTCCCTTTCCTCCGCCCCGGTTCTTCCTTGGAGAGAAAGAGGAAAGAGAAAGAATAAAGAAGAAAGATAAAAAAGTCACAACCCCTTACACATTATGAACAAATCAGCGATTCTCCAAACCGAAACCCCCGACATCACGCCCGACAGCGGCCCAACCTGCCGCGGCGGCATACGGGTGGCGTTTTATTCCATCGTCGCGCTGCTCGCGGGCGTGGCCTCGGCGGCGCTGCTCACGCGGCACGTTTCCGATTACGCGTGGATTCTCGCCGTCGTGTTTCTCGGCCTTGCCGCGCGGGGATTCTGGAGCGTGTTCTCCGCGTGGCGGGCCACGCGTCACGACGCTCCCTATTCCCATTCCGTGCTCGCCGGCGAACTCGGCTTCGACCTGCTTTGCACCTGCCGCGATGTCGTGGCGGCGGCGTTTTTCCTGCCCGATTCGACGCCACGCGGCGGCACGATGCGCCTGCTCGTGTTTTTGGAAAACTATGCCTCGCGGCACCGCATCGTGAACCTGCGCCTGGGCCATCTGCCCGGCATTGGCCGGCCCGAGGCGACTATCACGCGCCTGCACCTCGCAGCCGGCCAGGCGGCGGTGTATTGCCTGCCCGTCCGCGTGCGCCCCGACATCACGCCGGGCAACCATCATCTCTCCGTGCGCCTCTGGATGAATTGTCCGACCGGCGCGGGCCAGCGGCTTCCCGGTTCGCGTCTCCACATGTTCGACACCCACATGATCCGCATCGCCGCGCCGTTCGACGTCGCGGCGAACACGGTGCCCGACGCGGAGGCCGGCGAGGCTTTGCCGGAGGCGCGCTACATTTCGCTGGCCTCGGTCAGTGAAGAGGAGCCGCGCATGGGCAAACTCCACGCGATCGTGGAGGAATCCGCGGCCCGCGAACTGGTGGAGGTGTGATACCAATCATACCATTTGCGAATGCAAATCACATTATGGAAGCCGTTAATGGTAGGGCGAGGCGTCCCGCCGAGCCGTGTGAATCGCTCGCGGCTCGGCGGGACGCCTCGCCCTACCTTGATAAGTCTATAAAGGGTTTGGAAATGGCATAAGGACGGCACGGAAGGCGCGTCTTTCCTAAAACGGGCCGTCCTACGCCTTGCGTTCCGCGGCGGCGTGAGCGGCGGAAACGTGGACGTATTTCTCGGCCCAGCCGCGCAGTTTTTTCTGCTCTTCCTCGCTGAGCTGGCGGACGACCTTGGCGGGGGCGCCGAGCACCATGGAGCCGGGCGGAATCACCGTGCGCGGCGTCACCACCGCGCCCGCGCCGACGATGCTGCGCGCGCCGACGCGCGCGCCGTCCAGCACGGTCGCGCCCATGCCGATGAGGCACTCGTCCTCGATGGTGCAGGCATGGATGATGGCGGCGTGGCCGACCGTCACCCAGTCGCCGATGATGGCGTCGAGGTCGTCGGCAAGATGGACGACGCAGTTGTCCTGGATGTTGGAACCCTCGCCGAGCACGATGCGGGCGATGTCGCCGCGCAGCACCGCGCCGTAGAACACGCTGGATTTCGGCCCGAGCGTGACATCGCCGACGACGGTCGCGTTGGCGGCGACCCAGTTGGCGCGGGCGGTGTCGGGCGTTTTGGCAAGATGAGCGGCGAGACGTTCCTGGACAGTCATGATGCCGCAAACTATCGAGCCGAGCCGCGCCGCTGACAACGCCGGACTTGCCACGCGTCACTATCGACAAAAAAAGCCGCGCCTTTGCAGGCGCGGCCGGGATGGAATTTTTGCAGGACGCGAAGCGAAGGGCGGCTCAGTTCGATTCAGCCGCGGCCTTGAGGGATTGCTCCATGTAGTAGTGCGGCGCGCGTTTGTAGTCGCTCGGCAATCCGGCGCTGATGGGCAGTGTGCGGCGGCTGGTGGCGGACGAGGAGGCGACGGAGGACCCGCCCGCGCGGCTGGCCTCGAGTTCCTGCTGTTGCTTGAGCGCGGCGAGGCGGGCTGCCTCGCGGTCCGCGGCGGCGGCTTTCTCCTGCTCCAGTGCGGCGATCCGGGCGAGCGCCTCCTTGCGGGATTGCTCGGCGGCGAGCGCGGCCTTTTCGCGTTCCTCGGCCTGGCGGCGGGCTTCGCCGACGGCGGCTTCTTTTTCCCGGGTGGCGGCCTCGCGCGCGGCGAGGGCGCGGGCGGCCTCGGCCTCGGCGACCTTGCGGGCGGCCTCGGCCTGGGCTTGCTCGGAACGGAGGCGGGCGATTTCGGCGGCGGCGGCGGCGGCCTCGCGGCGCGCCTTTTCCTCCGCGAGGCGGGTGGCCTCGGCTTCGGCGGCGGCTTTCTGGCGAAGCTCGTCGGCCTGCCGGGTAAGCTCGGTTTGTTCTTGCCGGGCGCGTTCCTCGGCGCGTTCGCGCTCGAGATTGGATTGATAGCTCTTGTAGCCAAAAAAGGCGCCGACCAAGAGCGCGATGACTGCCAGGACGATAAGTAGTGTGCGGTTCATGGTGTTGAAACAGACCTTGGGTTGGGGAGTTGGTTCAAGTCGAAATCAGCGACGCCGGGACTTGCCGCGTTCGCTGCAGAGTAAGGCAACGCGAAAGAGAGCGTCTTTGCGAGCGATTTTTCACGATTTATCAACAGGCTGTGAAGAATGCAGGCAAGGAGCACGTCGCCCGAGCCGGTGGGGGAAATTTCGCGCACCGGCGGCGGCAGGAGGCTCGCGGGCGGCGCGTCCCCGGCCTCGGCAAACCAGACTTCGCGGGGGCCGTCGCTGATGATCCAGCGGCGCACGGCGGGATGGCGGCGGCGCGTCTCCGCGAGGAGTTCGGCGGTGGGGCGCGCGGCGCCGCCGGCGCCGGCAAGCTGGATGAGTTCGTCGCGGTTGATCTTGATCAGCCCGGCGGGTTGCCCCACGGCCCACGTGAGCGGCGGGCCGTAGGCATCGACAAACAATCGTCCCGCCGCGGCCCAGCGCGCCAGCGTGGCGCGCAGAACCTCGCCGCCAGCGGCGTCCCAGCCGGGAAAGCTGCCGCAGAGCGCGAGGGCGGTTTGCGCGTCGGGGAGCCGTGCGTCGAGCCACGCGGCGCAGGCGGCGAGCGCCTCGGCATCGGGCGCGGCATCGGGGCCGAGAAAGGTCGTTTCGGGCTGGCCGGGCGCGCGGACGACGGTGCCGGTGCGCGTGGCGGCGTCCGTCCGGAAAATGCGATGGCCGATGCCGCTTCCGCGCAGCCACGCGGCACATTCGTCGCCGGGCGCGCCGCCGGCGAAGCAGAGCGCGGTCGTGGGCGCACCGAGGCGTGCCAGCATTTTGGATACATTGACGCCCTTGCCGCCGACCTGGAACGAGGCGTGCCGGGCGCGCTGGGTCTTGCCGGGCCGCCACGCGTCAAACTCCAGCGTGCGCTCGGCCAGGAGGTTTCCGGTGAGGGTGAGGATCATGAGGGGGAAGTGGCGAGTGGAGGAAATAAGAAGTGACAAGTGGCAAGTGGCAAGAAACAGCGGCGCGTTGCGCCATGCGGAGGATGCACCGCGACGGCGCGGTGTCTTCTTATTGCCTGTTGTTTGTCACACTTTCTTCCGCCGCCGCACAAAGACATGGTCGACCAGGAAGCCGAGGCCGACCATGGCGCTGAGGGTGCGGATGTTTCGCATCGCGCCAATGACGTTGGAGAGCGGGCGCGAGTTGACTTCCTGCACCCGCATGAGCAGCAGGCAGCCGAGGATCGCCATCACGGGTTGAATGAGAAATAGGCCGTGAAACACGATTATCGGATCATAGCCGGCATGGAGCAGCTGCTCCAGCAGCACGCCGCCGATCATCGGGGCGATGGCGGTGACGAGCGCGGTGACGGCGAGGTTCAGGCTGATGGCGAGGGTCTTGGCGGCGCGCGGGATGATTTTGAGCTGGATGGCGAACAGGCTGAGCGCGAAGCCCGCGCCCATGACCCCGCCAAAGGCCCACATGACATACAGGATCCACGTGTTGGACGGGTTGAGAATGCACCAGAGCAAATTCTGGAGCTGCCACGCGATCATCGCGAAAAGCATCACCGGCCTGTTGCCAAAGCGGTCGGCCAGCGCGCCCCACGCGGGATACGACACCGCGCCGCCGATGCTCGAGAGCACGACGAGAAAACTGATGTCGGCCAGCGAGAGCCGCAACTGCTCCAGCATGAACACCGGGTAAAACGGCCCGATGCAATTCGCCGCGAAACCCCACACCGCGCCATACGCGACGAACCACTTGAACGGCGAGCAGCGCGCCAGCTCCGTGAACTGCGCGCGCCACGGCAGGCGGCGGTCGCCGCCTTGCGCGGGCGCGAGCCCGGCGTGCGTGCGGTATTGGGCGACGACCGACAGAATGCGGAAAAACACCGCCACGCCGATCAACACCTGGAAGGCCCGCACCGTGCCGCCCATGCGCGCGAGCAACTGCCCGGTGACGAGCAGAAACACGAGTTGCACGATCTGGTTGAGGCGGTTGCGCAGGCCGAAGTATTTCCCGCGTATCCGCATCGGCACCCATTCCTGGATCCAGGAGGTCCAGCTCACCGCCGCCATCGCGGTCGCTGCCGCCGACACGGCCAGGAGCAGCAGGAACCAGCGTCCGGTTGCCTCCGGCTCGTCCGGCGGCAGCAGGCCGATCGCGACCGCCAGCGCCGCCCACGCCGCCCCCTGCGTGAGGGCGGAGACGATGGACACCGAGCGCGGCGGCAGGGCGCGATTGATGAACGGCATCAAAAACGCCTGCACGAAATTTCCCCAGAACGGCAGGGAGCAGATCAACCCGTAGATTTCCGGCTGCAACCTGAACTGGCCCGTGAGCAGCGCCGCCACGATGAAATTGCTCGGCAGCACGAGGTAGCAGATCGGCATGGCCGCGAGACCGTCGTAAGTGCATAGACGCAGGTTGCGATGGAGCAGGGAGGTGCGCGCGGGCATTGCGTTGGATAAAATTGTGTGGAGACTGGCGACTCAAAGCCCGATGCCCGTGCCAATCAAAGCCAAAGTTGTGCAAAACAGAAGCACCGCCGCCATCGCCCGCGATTTGCTCGGCCAAATGCTGGTTCGCCGTCATCCCGACGGTCGCGTGACGCGCCACATCATCACGGAAACCGAGGCGTATCACGGGGAAACCGATCTGGCCTGCCACGCCAGCAAAGGTCGCACCGCCCGCACGGATGTGATGTATCGCGCTGGTGGCCTGTGGTATGTGTATCTTTGCTACGGGGTCCACGAAATGCTGAACCTCGTGACCGGGCCGGTGGGATTCCCCGCGGCGGTGCTCATCCGCGGTCTGGCCGACGTATCCGGCCCCGGGCGTCTGACGCGCGTCCTCGGCATCGGGCGGGGGCTCAACGGGTGCTCCGCGCTGGACGAGGCCGGCGGATTATGGCTGGAGGAGCGTCCCGCCGGGGCGCCGCGTGTGTTAAAAAGATGGATACAAACGACCCCGCGCATCGGCGTCGCCTACGCCGGCCCCGAGTGGGCCGGCAAGCCGTGGCGGTTTGTGCTGCGGATGCCCTGACCAAGGGTGGGCGGGTTTCACCCGATCAGGTTCTTCAGCGCGGCCAGGTATTTTTCCTGGGTGCCGCGGATGACCTCGGCGGGAAGGGCGGGGGCGGGCGGCTGCTGGTTCCACTTGATGGCGAGCAGGTGGTCGCGGACAAATTGCTTGTCGTAGCTCGGGGGCGACTGGTTCGGCGCGTAGCGGTCGGCGGGCCAGTAGCGGGACGAGTCGGGCGTGAGAATTTCGTCGATGAGCACGAGGTTGCCGGCGGGGTCGGTGCCGAATTCGAATTTCGTGTCGGCCAGGATCATGCCGGCGGCGGCGGCCCTGTCATGGCCGAGTGAATACAGCGCGAGGCTCGCGGACTTCGCTTTTTCGTAGAGCGCGGCCCCGACGGCGGCGGCGCCCTGCGCGTCGTTGATGGGTTCGTCGTGCGCGCCTTTTTCCGCTTTCGTGGTCGGGGTGAAAATCGGCGCGGGCAGGCGGTCGGCTTGGCGGAGGCCGGCGGGGAGCCGGATGCCGCAGACTTCGCCGGTCTTCTGATACGAGGACCAGCCGCTGCCGACGAGGTAGCCGCGCACGACGCATTCGATGGTGAGCGGCTTGAGTTTGCGCACGATCATGCTGCGGAGCCGGAGGTCGCGGTCGGCGATGCCGCGCCGGGCGAATTCGCCGGGCTGGTCGGGCAGGAGGTGATTCGGGATGATGCCGGCCGAGGCGGTTTGCGCGAACCACCAGTTGCTGATTTGCGTGAGGATGATGCCCTTGCCGGGGATGCCGTCGGGCAGGATCACGTCGAAGGCGGACAGCCGGTCGGTGGCGGCGATGAGGAGCGCGTCGCCGAGATCGAAGATCTCGCGGACCTTGCCCGAGGCGATTTTCGGGAAAGGGAGTCCGTCGATGGACGTGACGGCTTTGGCTGGAAGGGCGGCGGCGATGTCGGCGTAGGTCATGGCGGTGGTGATGATGGCGAACATTCCGTCAGTGTCAGAGGGATTCAACCTGAAAAAATTCCGCGCGCTTCGCCATGCACCGTTTGAAGGCGGCGCACGACACCCAAACCGGGGCAGCGCCGATTTTGGGTGTGGTTGCGATTGATAACAATGGAGGGGCGGCACAAGCGGTGCCGCCCTTGATGATTTTCGTGGTGCACCAGCATCTCATCATGTTGCGAAACGGATGCACAATAAATAATATCGCCAATAAAATAAGTATATCAATGGCGATTATTTTGTTAGTCTACCATTCGTATGCGAATTATATTGGGAATGTTTGTAATTCATAATTTTTTAAAGAAATTTCTTCATTTCATAATAAAGATTTGACATGTGTCAAAAATCCCCTCGATTGTCGCCATAAATATGCATTTGTAAGGTGTTATATCGTTCTTTCCGACCATTTGCTTGCAGCGCGGCTTGAATGCCATCGCGGCTGATGCGGGTAGTGTGATAAATTTCATCAGATGCTATAACTTATATCTATATCAATCATTTAGTTTACTTTATAAATCGCAGTATAATTACGCATGGCGCGATAAACATATGCAGACTCACGCAAAATGTGGAGACATGGAGGGACTGGACAAGGTCACCATTTGATACCGGCGAGGTGCATCTGTTGGCCATGTTTCGCCTCTCCCATGCGCCGGCGCAGTAGCCGCACAGATTAATTCTATAAATGGTATGATGTAATCCGCTTAATTTTTTATCTAGCAAGGCCCTTGCTTCTTTTTGTAAAAATCTAATGAATATAAAATTCATCCCCGCTACACTTGCCGCCCTCGCACTCTTTCTCGTCGTGCCAGCCCCGTGCCTCACGGCCCAGTCCACTTGGCAGACCCCCGGCGGCACTTGGTCCGACGCCTCCAACTGGCTCGGCGGCGGCGTTCCGAACGCCCCCGGCGATATCGCCATCTTCAACGCCCTCGCCGTCCCCGGTGACAAGACGGTCACCATTAGCGGCTCGATCACGCTCGGCTCGCTGCTCATCAGCGGACAGCAGGGCACCGAGACCGCCACCAATCTCGCTTTCAACGGCGGCCTCATTGCCTTCGACAGCGGCGGCGCTTCCTCCGCCATCTGGCGCGTGGAGAACAACCACCATGTCACCGTCTCCTCGACCATCGCGCTCGCATCGAATCTCGGCGTCTTCCTGGCCGACCCGGCCGACGGCTACCCTTCCACCCTCACCCTCAATGGCCCCGTCGACCTCGGCGCGCATACCCTCGATATCAGCACCCTCTTCCAGACAGCCACCGCCGCCATCACCGGCGCGATCACCGGCGCGGGTGGTTCCGTCGTGAAAAACGGCGTCGGCGTCCTCCGCCTCGACAGCACCAGCAACACCTTCAACGGCGGCTTGCTCCTCAACGGCGGACGCACCGAGACCACCCTCGCCGGCGGCGCGGGCGGCGGCATCACCCTCGGCGCGCTCGCCGCCGGGCAGAACAACCTCGGCATCGGCGACATCGCTCTCACCGGCAACGCCGCCGTCCTCCAAATCCTCACCTCCGCCGCAAACCAGACCGTCCAACTCTCCGGCCATGCCCTCACCCTCGCCGGCAACTCCCGCGTGGACATTCTTAAAGACGCCACCAGCCACACCGGCGGCGCGTTCATCCTCAACGGCGGCACCCTCTCCGGCGGCGCGACACCTGCCGCGTCCGGCACGCTGCGCCTCGGCGGCCTTGACCTCGCCTACCTCTCCGGCACGATCCTCAACGCCCCCAACCTCCTCCTCGAATCCGGCCCCGGCGCGACCGCGACCAGCATCCAGCGCATCAACGGCAACGGTTCCGCCGCCGCCATCACCGGCCTCGGCGACATCACCAAAACCGGCCCCGGCTCGCTCGTCATCGGCAGCGACATCACGCTCCTTTCCGCGCAAAACCTCCTTTTCCGCTCCGGCACGCTCGCCCTCGGCGCGACCGCCGATCTCGCCCTCTCCGGCACGCTCGCCCTCGGCATCACCGGCACCGGTGCGCTCACGCAGGAAGTCATCCTCGGCAAGTCCGGCCAGTTCGACACCGTCGCCAGCATCGCCGTCCTCGACGGCTACCAAACCGCCTTCGATACCTACTACAACGTCGCCACCCTCCGCCTCAACAGCACCGACCAGACCCTCCGTAACATCACCGTCGGCAACCTCGCAGCGCTGCTCATGGACATGGGCGCTCCCGGTTCCGCCAGCACCCTCACCCTCGCCGGCGCGAACACCGGCGACATCAACATCCTCAACTGGGAGGGCAACCCCGACGGCCTCCTCGGCGGCACCGCCGTCCGCGACGACATCCTTCGCCTCACCGGCGGTGTCAACCCCTCCGACGTTTGGGTTTACGGCTTCGAGAAAGGCGTTACCGCGATCGGCGGCGGCCTCTACAAACCCACCACCTTCATGACCGGCACCTGGACGGGCGCGGCGAACAACAACTACTTCGACTACCGCAACTGGGGTTCCGGCGCCAACATCGCCGGCATGGAAATCCCCAACCACCCCGGCGCGATCGTGCGGGTGGATCGCGCTCCCGGCAACGCCAACATCAACATCACCGGCACCGTTACCGTCGGCCAGTGGCTCATCAACGAAAGCTACAACGGCGGCGGGCCGAGCGGCGGCACCGTCATCTGGGACACCGGCGTGTCCGGCTCGGCGGCGGCGATTATCCAGACCACCACGAGCCCCTCGACCCACTTGGACCGCACCATGGGCGCGTTTGTCCTGAAGAGCGACCTGATTTGGGATGTGGGCCGTGCCTCCAGCATGATGCGGGGCATCGCCGGCACCATTTCCGGCAGCGGCGCGCTGATTGTCCGGGGCTACGGCCATTTGACCAACGCCAGCTCTTACACCGGCGGCACCGTTCTGGAAAGCACCGGCTGGCTCGGCATTATGGGCACGGCCAACACCGACCTGCACGCCCTCGGCTCCGGCACCCTCACCATCCTCGGCGGCAGGATCATGGGCGGTGGCAACAGCACCGACCGCGCCACGACCATCGTCACCAATCCCCTCGCCATCGAGGGCAACTTCACCGCCAGCTACATCACCTTCGGCTACGGCGGCGATGTCGTCCTCACCGGCACCCGCACCATCACCGTCAACGAGGCCGCGCAGAACATCAGCTACGGCCGTTCGGTCACCTTCAGCGCCACCACCAACCTCGTCGGCTCCGGCGGCCTTGCCAAGGCCGGCACCATGGGCGCGCTCTACCTGAACAGCGGCGGCAACACCTTCGAGGGCGGCCTGTTCCTGAATTCGGGCTACCTCTACACCGAGGTTCGCTCGGGCGGCCTGGTCATCGGCGCGCTCGCGCCCGGCCAGAATTACCTCGGCAGCGGCTCGATCAACATCAGCGGCGGCGCGACGTTGTGGAACAGCCTCGGCGGAAACTTCGCCGAGCTGCGCGGCACCGTGGTCGTGAACAACGGCTACCTCGGCTTCTACAGCAACGGCACCGTGACCCTGCAAAACACTGGCACCCTCGTCACCCAGGGCGGTGGCGGCGGCCTGACGTTCCAAAACGCCATCACGCTCATCAACAACGGCGTCACGCTGGCCGGCGCGCCGAACCTGACCTTCAGCACCACCGGCTCCAGCGCGATCACCGGCCAGGCGCTCACGGGCATCTCCACCCTGTCCAAAAGCAATATCGGCGACTTGTGGCTGTCCACGACGGTCTCCGCCAACGCGCTGAGCATCAGCGGCGGGCAGTTGATTTTGAACCAAAGCGGCAACGGATTCGGCACCGTCAACCTCGCCGGCGGCCAGCTCCGCGCCGGCACCACCACCGCCAACACCCTCGGCGTCCTGCGCCTGACCGGCAACGCCGGCATCTACATGGAAAAGGACAGCGTGCTGACCTTTTCCAGCCTCAGCGGCACCTCGCCCAGCGATTGGACGCCCGCCATGCAGCTCAACCTCGCCAACGACGACAACGACTGGAACTACACCGGGCACCTCGGCGTGACCAACAACTACATCTACATCGGCAACATCACCGCCGGCAACGCCGGCAACTACGCCGCCCAGCTCGACCGCATCGCCTTCGCCGGACGCGCCCCCGGCGCGATATTCCTCGCCGATGCCAGCGGCACGAAATACTATCTCGCCCCCACCGGCGCGGCGATTGACGAGTGGAGCGGCAACATCGGCGACGACTATACCGGCGCCACCTGGAACTCCGCCACCAACTGGGCCAGCGGCCACGTGCCCAACGCCCCCGGCGCCTACGCCGGGATCCGCGACATCGACCAAAAACTCGACGGCAAAACCATCACTGTGGACGGCGCGTTCAAAGTCGGCACGCTGGAAGTCTCCAGCAACAACGCCCGCATCATCCTCTCCGGCGGCACACTCGCCTTCGACAATGGCGGCAGCCCCGCGCATCTGAACACCAGCAACGGCAATCTGCTCACCATCAACAGCACGCTCCTGCTGGAGGACGACCTGCTCATCGAGAACTTCAACCATTACGACTCCTACAGCCGCACCGCCCTGAACGGCCGCATCACCGGCGACGGCGGCATTGCCTACACCGGTTATGCCAGCAGCGCTTACGGCCTGATTCTCGGCACCACCGAGGCCGGCGGCACGAGCACCAGCGACTTCGCCGGCGGCTTTCGCTTCATCGGCAGCGCCGCCACCGCCGCGCTCGCCAGCAACATGCCGGTCATCCGCATCGGCGCCAACGGCACGCTCTTCGGCACCGGCACGCTGACCATCGGCGACGGCACGCCCGGCCTCTGGTATGGCCTCCGCCCTGGCTCGCAAGGTTCCAACGACGTCACCGGCGTCACTCGCGACGTGACCGTCGGCGCGCTCGAAATCAAGGGCAATATTTTCTTCGGCCAGACGCTCGAAAACAACGCCAGTTCGCTGTGGCTGCGCTCCCCCGGCACCGGCTTCATCGCCTCCGGCACCTGGGAGCTCAACGGCAACGGCGCGAACAGCGGCGCCACCCACAACGGCTACAGCACGCTCGTTTTCGACCTGCCCCTGGCCGGATCGGGCGCGCTGAAGGTCGCGCAAAAGTCCAACGTGCGCTTCCTCGGCGACAACTCCGGCTGGAGCGGCGGGCTGATTGCCGGCGCGCAATTCAGCAACGTTTACGTCGGCACCGACACCGCGCTCGGCACCGGCAAGGTCACATGGCAGAGCGGCGACGCGGCGATGTATGTCGTCGGCGGCACGCGGACGCTTTCCAACCAGTTTCAGTTTACCGATTACTTCAAGCTGTATGGCGGCGACCTGATCTTGGATTACGTCGGCACCAGCACCATGACCAGCTTCCGGCCCAGCATTGAGAACAACCGGACGCTGACCTTCACCGCCGGCCACCACCTGGCCGGCACCGGCAATCTGACCGTGGGCTACAACGGCTATGGACAGGCGGGCACGCTGGTGCTGCTCGGCAGCAATTCCTACACCGGCAACACCTATCTGGATGTCGGCACGCTGGCCGTGGGCGACGACCACGCCATCGGCACCGGCACGCTCTTTGTCCGCAACTCCAACTACGTCACCACGCTGGCCTCCAGTGCCCGCGCGGTCACGCTCGCCAACCCGGTGAATTTCACCAGCACCAGCTACACCGAGGCCCGGTTCAACGGCGCGGCGGGACTGCTGACGCTCGCCCCGGCCCTGGCGCAGGCCTCCACCCTCAACTCGTTCTACACCCTGACCATCACTGGCGGCACGGTGGCCTTCGGCGAAAACCTCTCCTTCACCGGCAACGGCGGCCTCATCAAGACCGGCGTCGGCACGCTCTGGCTGGAAAGCAACGCGAGCGACTACACCGGCAACACGCAAATCGTCCAGGGCACGCTCTCGGCAATGGCCGGGTCGGGCAACATCACGCTGGGCAAATACGTCCTCGGCGAAAACTACTTCGGCGGCGGCGGCCACGTGACCTTCGTAAGCGGCAACTACAACCGCACGCTGGAGCTTGTCTCGACTGCCACCGTGACCCTCGCGGGCAACATGAACTTGGTCGGCAACAGCGACGCCTACCGCGCGAACGTCAACGTCACCGGGCAATCCGGCACGCTCGCCGGCAGCGGCGTGGAAACCCGCCTGAACCCCGACGCGGTGATGACGGTCGCCGGCAACCAATACGGCTGGCTGAACATCGCCGGCAACCTCATCAAAACCGGCGCGGGCAGCGTCGGCATCACGGGCGGCAACATCAACGTGCTCGGCGATGAATTCCATCTCGCCGGCGGCGTGGTGTCCTGGCAGGGCGGGCAAATCTTCACGAAGAACCTGAACATCACCGGCGGTAGCCTTGAGCTTTACAACGTGAATTCCCCCGGCGTGGAAAAGCTCACCCTCTCGAACGGCATGCGGCTGGAGGTGATGCCCGGCTACGAGGCGACCCTCTCCAGCGCGCTGCTCGATATCGGCACGGGCGGCGGCATCCTGGACCTGAACGGCGGCGGAGTGCTCACCCTCGGCGGGGCGGCGGGCGCTTGGCCGGGCTCGCTGCTGGTGGACAACTGGGCCGGCGAGCTTGCCGGCGGCGGCGTCACGCGGCTGCAATTCGCGAACGCCGCGCCGTCGGGCGCGCTGCTCGGCTCGATCACGTTCCACGACACGCGCCCCGGCGTGCAATACCTGCCCGGCGCGCGCGCGACGCGCAACTACCTCGGGTTGCTGGAGCTGGTGCCCATCGGCACCGGCGCGGAATGGAGCGGAAGCAACAACACGAACATCTGGCATGTGAACCAAATGCTCAACTGGGACCCGAACAGCACGCCGAGCGCGGTGGACGCGGTGGCGCTGTTCGCCGACCTCGATCCCTCTTTGGACGGCAAGACGGTGGAGCTGGCGCAAAACGTGACGCTGGGCGGCCTGGTGTTGAGCAGCAACACGGCGGACAACTACGCGATCTCCGACGGCGGCAACGGCTACGGCCTGACCTTCGACCGGACGGCCGGGGCGGCATTCATCCAGATGACGAACAAGAACTCGGTGGTGATAGACGCGCTGATAAGCCTGAACGACGCACTGGAAATCACCAATGCGGACAGCGGCACGCTGGCCTTCGCGAAAAGCATCACGGCCAATGGGCGTGCCGTGAGCAAGGAAGGCGGCGGCATGGTGGTCTTCGATGCCGCAAACTACTTCACCGCCGGCTTCACCCTGAACGCGGGCACGGTGCGCATGGGTCACGACGGCGCCTTGGGCACGAGCCAGCTGACCTTCAACAACGGCGCGCTGGACACCGGCGGCGTGGACCGCCTGCTGGCGAACAATTACGCACTCGGCGGCACGCTGGGCCTGATCGGCAGCGCGACCTTCTCCGGCAACGGCGCCATCCGCGGCGGCGGGCTCGACATCGCCTCCGCCTCCGACACCCTGACCGCGACGGGCACCCTGAGCGGCACCGGCTCCCTCACGAAAACGGGCGAAGGCACCCTGCTCCTGACCAACGCGAACACTTTCACCGGCGGCTACACCGCCGCCGGCGGCATCACGGGCATCGCGAACAACGCCGCCCTCGGCACGGGCACGCTGACGCTGGGCGGTTCGGGTGGCACGTGCGTCCCGCCCGTGTCTTCCGGCACGGTGCGCCTCGACGCGGACGGCCTGAATCTCGCCAACAACATCATCGCCGGCGGCGGCGAACTCAACACCGGCGCGAACAGCGGCACGCTCAGCGGCGTCATCAGCGGCTCCCGCGGCTTCGTCAAGGGCGGCTCCGGCACGCTGACGCTCACCGCCAGCAACGCCCACACCGGCACGACCGCCGTCCGCGCCGGCGCGCTCGTCGCCGCCGGTGCCGGCGCCTTGGGACGATCCCTTGCGTCCCTTGAGTCCCTTTCGTCCCTCGTGCTGACCTTCACCAGCGGCACGATGGACAACACCCTCGCCGGCAGCGGCTCGCTCATCGTCAGCGGCACCGTCGCGCTCTCCGGTTCCAGCGGCGGTTACACGGGCAACAGCCTCGTCCGGTCCGGCGTGCTGACCATCGCCGGCGACGACGCCCTCGGCACCGGCACGCTCACACTGAATGATGCGACCACGCTCGCCTACAACGACGGCATCACGCTCTCGAACGCCGTGAACGTGCTCGCCTCCGGCACGTTTAACGTCGCCGGCGGAACGGCGACGCAATCGGGCGTCATCAGCGGCGCGAACATGGTCAAGACCGGCGCGGGCAATTTGACGCTCACCGGGAACAACCCCTACACCGGCACGACCACGGTGAACGGCGGGGAATTGCAGATCGGCGACGGCGGGACGAGCGGCAGCATCCTGGCGATGACGGATGCGGGCAAGACGGTGAACGTGGACGCGGGAGCGTCGCTGGTGTTCAACCGCGGCGACACGATTGCCTACAGCGGGACGATTGCCGGCAGCGGCACGGTGGTGCAGCGCGGCGGCGGCGTGCTGCTGTTCGACGGAGTGGAGCAGAAGCACACCGGCGGGAGCGTGGTTGAAAGCGGCACCATGAAAATCGCCAACGGCGGGGCGGTGGGCACGGCGGCCACGGTGGGAGTGACGGACGTGGTGGACATCCGCGAGGGCGCGGTCTTCCACCTCGGCGAAAACGGCGGCAACTACGGACTGGTGAACACGCTCGAGGGCGGGGGCACGCTGGTGGTGGACCTTGGGGAGACCAGCCACGCGAGCGGGACCTATGACTTCAGCTTTGCCAATACCGCGGTGAAGGCCGCGCAATACGGGCGCGACTTCCACGGCGCGGTGGAGATGCGCCACGCCGAATACGAGATCAACCAGACGGCGGAGGCGTTCCTGAACGCGGGCACCTCGTCCTTGCGGACGAAGGACGGCAGCTACGGTTCGCTCCTCGCGAACAGCGGAAGCGCACGCCGCATCGAAGGCGGGGTGGACTTTGCCGGCGGCGTATTCCAGTGGAACTTCGACGGCGCAAACAATCCCGTGGCCTACCTGAGTTCGGGCACGATCAACATCAGCGCGGCGACGGAGTTCAGGCTGAACCTGCAAAACACCCTGCAAGCCAACACGAGCGGAACGCAGACCCTGGCCTCGCTGTTCTCGACGGTGGTCACCGGCGCCGACTCGCTGCTCTTGGGCAAGAGCGACATGGACATCCTCGGCGCGATGAACTGGGCGAACCTCAAATACTCCACCAACAACGGGGCATCGTGGAACAACCTGACCACGCCGATGCGGCAAGGCATCGGACAAAACGGCGCGGAAGTGGGCAAGGGCGTGTTTGACTGGACCGCCTACGAGGCGACCGGAACCAACAGCCACGACCTGCGGGTGGGTTTCGCGCTCGACCAAATCGAAATTTTCCAAGCCCGGACGCTCGAAGTGGCGCTGGGAACCGGCGACTCGAACAACGCGTTCGGCATCGCGCTGACGGACTACATCCACAACGCGGCGGACGGCGCGGCCTACAGCGGCTCGGCCGGCTCGGGCAACGTGCGCTACAGCGACGTGAGCAACACCGGCACAGGCATCCGCCTGAACGCGGCGAACAGCTACACAGGCACGACCTTCATCAGCGGCAGCACGACCCTGGTCGTGACGAACAGCGAAGCCCTTGGCAGCGGCACGCGCCACACGGTCATGGTGAGCGCGACACAAACCGGCGCGGTCCTGAACCTCGGCGGCAACGTGACCAATGTCGGCGGCGTGCAAATCTCCAATGGCGGCCAGATCAACCTCAACAACGGCGTGCTGAACATCCGGGACAACACCTCCGGCCAGCCCGGAGTGACGGCGACGGCAGCCGGCGGCGGCACGGTATCCGGCAACAACGCGCTGACGGGCAGCGGCACGCTGAACCTCAACTTCGGCCACCTGACCGTCAGCGGCACGAACGCGAACCTGCACGGCACCGGCAGCATCGCGAACAACGCGACGGCCAGCCTCGACAGCGTGTCGGGCCTGGGCGACAGCGCGCTGAATGTCAGCGGCCTGCTGGAATGGGTCGGCGCTACCGGCACCAATTTGAACAATATCAGCGGCACCGGCATCGTCAGCGCGACCAGCGCGGCGAACGTCATCCTCGGCGGCAGCAACAGCGCCTTCAGCGGCACGTGGACCATCGCGGCGGACAGCGCGCTGAAAGCCACCGGCAGCACGAGCCTCGGCGCGGGCAAAGTGAATGTCAGTGGCACCCTCATCACGGGAGCGCGGGCTTTCCAGCCCGCGGATTGGACGCTCAACACCGCGAACACCATCAGCGGCACCGGTGTGTTGCTGAAGCAAGACGCAAGCACGGTGACCATCACGCACGACAGCGGCACTGCGGGCACGCTGCTGGTTAACGGCGGCACGCTGGCGTTCACCAACAACGGCAAATTTACGACGACCGGCAGCGCCGTCAACGACAGTGCGCTGGCGATGAGCGGCGGCGCGCACCTCAACGTCGGCACGTCATATCGTCAATCCGCCGCCACGCTGACGGTGGACACCGCCGGGCGCAACGCGACCGACAACTACATCACCGCCGGCACTGCCACCATCGGCGGCACGCTCAACGTGCTCAACTTCGCGTCGTTCAACAACAGCGGCAGCGCCTCGGGCATCGTGGCCAATAACGGCCTGCAATACATCCTGAGCACGACCGGCGGCACCATCAGCGGGACGTTCGCCACAGTGACCGGCGTTGACCAGTCGGCGCAGGATTACCTCTACGGCGGCGGCCAAATCATCAACAGCGGCAGCACCTACGCGGTCGGCTACGGCCTGCGCTGGTATGCGGCGGACGACACGATTAACAGCGGCACCTTCACCATCGACGGTGGCAGCACCTTCGTGATTGACGCCCTGCCGACCCTCAGCGGGCAGGCCGGCGTCGGTCTGGTCAACGTCGGCGGCACCCAGTTCGGCTGGGACGGCAAGTCCCTGACCAAGCTCGGCGAGGGCACGCTGACCCTGAGCGCGACCAACACCTACACCGGCACGACGCTGGTGCGGGAAGGCGTGCTGAACATCACCGGCTACGTCGGCGGCACGGCGGGCGTGGTGGACGGCGGCACGGCCACCGTCAGCGGCGGGGTGTGGAACACCGGCGCGCTCGCAGTCGGCGTCGGCGGCACGGGTGTCTTGAACCTCGGCAACAGCGGCACGCTGGTCACGGTCGGCGCGGCGTATCTGGCCAGCCCGAATTATCGCGTGCAAATCGGGCAAGAGGCCGGCTCGTCGGGCACGGTCACGCTGACCGGCTCATCGGTGTGGCTCAACCATTACGCGGCGGACTCGCGCCTCACGGTCGGCGGCTTCGGCGACGGTGGGCTGTCGGTATCCGACGGCTCGCGGGTGGAGACCGACCGGCTGAATATCGGCACCGGCCCCGGCAGCACCGGCCTGGTCACGGTCAGCGGCAGCGGTTCACAGATTCTCACGCAGGGCAGTGTCGTCAGCAAGACCACGTTGACGGTGGGGGCGAGCGGCAGCGGGCGGCTGGTGATTGAAAACGGCGCGGAAGTGCGCTCGGCGGCGGCGTCCATCGGCGGCTTCATTCTCAACGAACAACCCTATCTCGGCGCGACGCCGGGCGAGGGGACGGTTTTGGTGACCGGCAGCGGCTCGCGGTTGAACGTGACCGGGTTGCAGCTCACCGTCGGCGACGGCGCGACCGGTTTGCTGGAAATCACCGACGGCGGCGCGTTCACCGGCACGGGCAACACGGCGGTGTATGTCGGTTTAATCGGCTGGAGCGGGGCGCAGACCAGCGGCAGCGCCACCAGCGCGTCGGGCAGCATCAGCGTGAGCGGCGAGGGTTCCTCTTTCAGCACCGGCGGTGACATTTACATCGGCATGGGTCATGGCTACGCGCTGCCGGCGGACCCGGCGGCCTACACCGGCAGCGGCGCGCTGACGGTGGGCAACGGCGCGGTGATAAGCGGCTCCGCCAATTTGATCGTCGGCAACGGCACGGAGGGCACCGGCACGGTCAGCGTCAGCGACGCCCGCCTGCAACTGGGTGACAGCGTCATTCTCGGCGACGATGGCGGACGCGGCGGCATGACCGTCAGCGGCAGCGGTGTGGTGACGGCGGGCGGCACGTATGCACAGAACGCGCAAAGCACGCTGACACTGGACGTGGCGGGCCGCGGCGCGAACGACGCCTTTGTGTACGCGAACACGGCGACGGTGGGCGGCACGCTGGCGGTGACCAGCGCGACCGGTATCAGCGGCACCTACGCGACGGCCAGCGCGGTGGCGAACAGCGCGTTGCAGTATCTGGTCACCGCGACAGGCGGCGTGATCAGCGGCACCTTTGCGACCATCACGGTGAACGGCACCAACAACCACGCCATCAACGCGGCGCTGCCGGACTACCTTTACGGCGGCGTTTATAAGACCACCACCGGCACCAGCTACGTCATCGGCACCGGCCTGCGCTGGCTGGCGGACGCGGCCAACGGCAGCGGCACGTTCACGATTGGCAGCGGCTCGACCTTTATGGTTGACCTCGCCCTCAGCGACACGATGGGCGCGGGCAGCTACGCCAGCGACTGGGATGGCAAAACTTTGACGAAAGCCGGCGATGGCCTGCTGCTCGTCACCAGCAGCAACACCTTCAGCGGCGGTGCGCTGGTCAGCGGCGGCACGCTGGAATTGCGCAACCTCCACGGCGCGGGCAGCGGCACGGTCGGCGTCAGCGCGGCCGGCATTCTGAATTTGAGCGGCACCGGCGCTTACGCGAACCACACCACCGGCGGCGGCACCGCGCTGGTCAGTGGCAGCGTGAACCTCACCGGCGGCAACAGCATCAACAACTGGCTGGTGACCGGCCGGGGATTGGTGACCTCGCAAACCAACCTCGGCAACAGCGGCAGGGTCAACCTTGACGGCGGCAACCTGACCGTCAGCGCCAGCACTTGGACGTTCATCAACTCGCTCACCGGCGACGGCACGCTGACGGTGGACTTGGCCAGCGGCGGCACGTTCAACTTCGCAACGTCAGCGACGAACACCACCGCGTTCAGCGGGACCGTTGACGTGAAGACCGGCTTCTTCCAACTGGACAACATCGCCGCGGGCGTGGCCGTCAGCGCCACGAGCGGCACCGGCATCATGAAGAACGCGACGCTTTCGCTCGGCGCATCCGGCACGACACTCGCTGACAGTGGCACATATTTCCTCGGCGGCCTGGCGTTCGAGGGCGGCGTATTGAAGATAAACATGGCCGACGCCGTCACCACCAGCGGCTCGCTGACGGCGGGCGATTTGAGCGCACCGTCAGCGAGCAAGGTGCAACTGGACAACTACAACTTTGTCAGCCAGAGCACGCCCGGCGGGCAGGACTTTTTCTACCAGGACACCGGCACCGTGTTCGCCACGCTGGTCAGCGCCACCGGCAGCGTCAACGACGCCGGCGCGCAACTGGCCTTGCAAAACTTCAGCGGCAGCGCCATCGGCAGCGTGAACGGCGTCAGCGTCAGTCAGAACGGCGGCGCCAGCGGCACGGCGAAGTATGATTACACCGGGCAGGTGCTCGACGACGGCATGCACAAGGGGCTGTACATCACCTACGGCTTGACCGAGCTGTCCGCCAACAGCGGCACGTTCATCACCGTCAGCAACGCAGGCACGCAGGACGCGGACAACCGGCTGACCGCGAAGCTGACCGGCAGCGGCGGGTTCGTGTTCAACGGCACCGGCGCGTATGAAATCGGCAGCGCGGCGAGCGATTACAGCGGCAGCACGCACATCGCCAGCGGTGCCTTTGTCGCCTACAGCAACAACGCCACCGGCAGCACCAGCCTGCTGGACAACGACGCGACCTTCGACTTGAACGGCAAGACGCAGACGGTCGGCGCGCTGGACAACAGCGGCGTGCTGAACTTCAACAACGGCACGCTCACCATCAGAGGCACGACGGGCAACAGCACGTCAACCGGCACGCTCGGCGGCAGCGGCGCGCTCATCGTGCAAAGCAGCACGCTGACCGTCAGCGGTTCGAACAACACCACGGTGAGCGGCACCATCAACAATGGAGCGGCGATTGTCGTGAACAACGTCAGCGGCTTGGGCATCGGTGCGATTACCGACAATGGCGCGTTCATCTTCGCCGCCGCCACCGGCACGAACGCCAACACCTTCAGCGGCACGGGCCTCGTCAGCGCGACCGGCGCGGCCAGCGTCGAGCTCGGCGGCGCGAACAGCGCGTTCAGCGGCACATGGTCGATTGCGGGTGACAGCAACTTCAAAGCGATCACCGCCGACAGCCTCGGCGCGGGCAAAGTCACCGACAGCGGCACGCTGACACTGGGAGGAATGACGAATTACGAATTACAGATGACGAATGAGATCAGCGGCAGCGGCATGCTCGTCAAGGAAGACGCGAATACGATCACGATCAGCCACAGCAACGCCTACACGGGCAACACGCTCGTGAATGCCGGCACGCTCTCGCTCACTGCGCAAAACGCCATCGGCACCGGCACCGCAAACGTAACCGGCGTGCTCAATCTCGCCCTCACCGGCACTTTTGCCAACAACACCATCGGCACGGGCACGGCGCAACTCAGCGGCGCGGGCGTGGCGGTCACGGGCACAAACAGCAGCTTCATCGGAGCGTGGAACGTGACCGGCAGCGGCACGATGACCGCGCAGCAGAACCTCGGCGCGAGCGGCACGACGAAAGTCAACATCGCATCGGGCGGCAATCTCGCGCTCATGGACATGGGCGGCGGCTACGAGTTCAACCAGCAGCTCACCGGCGCGGGCAACCTGCTCGTCGGCAACGCCGGCGCCTTCGGCTTCGGCACGGCGACGGGCACGGCCTTCACCGGCACGGTGCAACTGCAAAACAACACCTTCACGCTGACCGGCAGCAACCTGGTCAACGCGACGCTCAACATCGACGTGAACAACAAGACGACCGTCGCGACCGGCACGCAAAATGTCGGCAACCTGACGCTCACCAGCGGCACGATCGCCTTCACGCTCGACGCCAGCGGCACGGCGGCGGCAGGCATCGTGAACACTGGCACGCTCTCAATGAGCGGCTCGACAGTGGTGATGGTGGACACGGGCAGCTTCGGCCAATCGCTCCCGCTGTTGCAACAGGATGAAAGTCGCGACATCCAGCTCATCGCCGCGACCGCACACACCGGCGCGACCCAGGTCAGCGGCAGCAACCTCGTTGACCACAATGGCAACGAACTGACGAACGCCACCCGGCGCGACATTATCCAAAACAGCGCGACCACCGCAAGCGGCACCTACAACTTTGCCGCGACGGTGAGCGGCAGCGGCCTGTGGCTGGGCTACGAACTGGTCGCGCTGGAACTGCTCGCCAGTCAGACCACGGTGCTCAATGGCGATCTGACCAGTCCGCTTGGTGCGGATGAACTGCACGCGCTCATCAGCGGTTCGGGCAATCTGCAAATCAGCGCGAGCAATGCCATCAGGCTCAACAACGCCGGCAACAGTTATACCGGCACGACCTTCGTGACCAGCGGCACCCTCGTTTCCGGCACGAACAACGCACTGGGCCACACGTCATGGCTCGCGATCTCAAACACCGCCGCCTACGACCTGAACGGCAAGACGCAGGCAATCGGCGGAGGCCGGATCGACGGGACCCTCGCCGGGTCGGGCAGTCTGGGCATTGCGGGTCTCGCGACCATCACCAGCACCAACGTAAACTTCACGGCCAATGTCGGCGTGAGTGGCACGACAATCCTCGCCAACACCGACGCAATCGGCCGCACCGGCACGGCGTGCGTCGCGACAAACGCCGAACTCCAACTCGCCGGCGCCACCGGCACCCTCTCGAAACCAATCGACGGCACGGGCATCGTCAGCGCGACGAACGCCGCGAACGTTATTCTCGCCGGCACGAACACCTTCAGCGGCACCTGGCAAATCGCCGCCGGCAGCGCGCTGAAGGCCACCGGCAGCGCGAGCCTCGGCACGGGCAAAGTCACCGACAGCGGCACGCTGACACTGGGAGGAATGACGAATTACGAATTACAGATGACGAATGAGATCAGCGGCAGCGGCATGCTCGTCAAGGAAGACGCGAATACGATCACGATCAGCTACAGCAACGCCTACACGGGCAACACGCTCGTCAACGCCGGCACGCTCTCGCTGACCGCGCAAAACGCCATCGGCACCGGCACGGCAAATGTGACCAGTATGCTCGACCTCGCCTTCACCGGCACGTTTGCCAACAACACCATCGGCACGGGCACGGCACAACTCAGCGGCGCGGGCGTGGCGGTCACGGGCACAAACAGCAGCTTCACCGGAGCGTGGAACGTGACCGGCAGCGGCACGATGACCGCGCAGCAAAACCTCGGCGCGAGCGGCACGACGAGAGTCAACATCGCATCGGGCGGCAATCTCGCGCTCATGGGCATGGGCGGCGGCTACGAGTTCAACCAGCAGCTCACCGGCGCGGGCAACCTGCTCGTCGGCAACGCCGGCGCCTTCGGTTTCGGCGCGGCGACCGGCACGGCGTTCAGCGGCACGGTGCAACTGCAAAACAACACCTTCACGCTGACCGGCAGCAACTTGGTCAACGCGACGCTCAACATCGACACGAACAACCGGACTGCCGTCGCGACCGGCACGCAAAATGTCGGCAACCTGACGCTCACCAGCGGCACCATCGCCTTCACGCTCGACGCCAGCGGCATGGCGGCGGCAGGCATCGTGAACACCGGCACGCTCTCCATGAGCGGCTCGACGGTGGTGATGGTGGACACGGGCAGCTTCGGCCAATCGCTCCCGCTGTTGCAACAGGACGAAAGCCACGACATCCAGCTCATCGCCGCGACCGCGCACACCGGCGCGACTCAGGTCAGCGGCAGCAATCTGGTTGACCAGAACGGCAGCCAGATCACCGATGCGACACAACACGGCATTGTCCAAAGCAGCGCGACCACCGCGCTGGGCACTTACGACTTTGCGGCCACGGTGAGCGGCAGCGGCCTGCACCTCGGCTACGAACTCATCGCCCTCGATCTCATCGCCGGCCAGACCACCGTGCTCGACCACGACATCGCCAACGCCGTGCTCGCCGGTGCCGACGAGCTGCACGCCCTCGTCAGCGGCTCGGGCAACCTGCAAATCAGCGCCAGCAGCGCCATCACGATCAACCACGGCGCCAACAGCTACACGGGCACGACCTTCGTGACCTCCGGCACGCTCGTCACCGGCAACAGCGGCGCGCTCGGGGGCACGTCCCTGCTGGCGATCACCTCCACCGCGACCGCCGACCTCAACGCCACCGCGCAGACCGTCGGCGCGCTCGACAACGCCGGTGCGCTGCTCTTCAACGGCGGCACGCTGGCCATCAGCGGCAGCGGCGGCAACAGCACGAGCGGCGGGGTGCTCAGCGGCAGCGGGGCGCTGGTGGTGCAAAGCAACACGCTGACCATAACCAACGCGAACGCCGGCCTGAGCGCGAGCACGACCATCGCCGCCGGGGCGACCGCCGACCTCAGGCACGTGGCCGGCCTGGGCAGCGGAGCGATCACCGGCGACGGGACGCTGCGGCTCGACATCGCCCCCGCGAACAGCGGCACGCTGGCCAACGCGCTTTCCGGCTCGGGCGTCTTCATCAAAGCCAGCAGCGGCACGGTGGCGATCACGACGGCTAACCCCGGTTTCAACGGCTCGGCCCGCGTGCAAGGCGGACGGCTCCTCCTCGAAGACCTCATGGCGCTCAGCGCCGCCGGGGTGGACGTGAACCCCGGGGCGACCCTGGAATACCGCAATGTTTCCGGCACGCTGGCCAACACGGTCAACGGCTCCGGCACCCTCGCCATCACCAACAGCGGCACGCTGGCCATCGCGCACGACAACGCCATCGCGAACAGCGTGCTGGAAAACGCGAAAGTTTACCTCGGCGCGACGCAGGCGCTGGGCGACGCCGCCGCCCGCGTGCGCGCCGACAACCGCTCGGAAATCTGGTTCGCCCTCGACGGCGCGCGCCTCGGCCATGTGACGCTCGACGGCGCGAAACTCGGCTTCATCCACGCCGGTACCGGGTTGTTCAAGACCGGCACGGTGGCGAGCCTGGCCGGGAGCAACGCGAGGCTGGAGTTCAACGTGGACTTCACCAACGTGTCCGGCACGAATGCCCCCGCTGCGGTCGCCAACCACCTGGCCGTGACGGGCAGCAGCGCGGGTGCGTTCACCGTGAGCGTGAACGCGTTGGGGGGAGAACCGAGCAGCGACGAGACAGCGATCCCGCTCATCACCGATTTGAACGGCGCGGCGGTTTACCAGTTGGAGGGCGAAAAGATCACACTCGGGCTGTCGGAGTTTGAGTTTGCGAATGGAGCCGCGGCGGACAGCACGCTGCCACTCAACCCGGGTACGTGGTATCTTTACAGCACGGGCCTGTCGCAGGCGGCCGACGCTATCATCGACACCGCCGCGCTGATCGGGCAGGACTGGCACTACTCGCTGGACGCGCTCTATCTGCGCATGGGCGACGTCCGCGCCGAACTGCTGGCCTCTGCTTCAACTTCAACTTTCAACTTAAACTCCGATGCCTCCGGCATCGGCGGCAACGTCTGGGTGCGCAGCCGCGGCTACCGGCTCAACGCCGACAACATTCTGACCGGGCGCGGCGTGGAGCAATACGCCTACGGGGTGACCGCGGGCGGGGACAAAGCCTTCGCGACGGAGAGCGGAGTGAACCTGCTCGGGGCGTTCATCGACATGGGGCGCATCACCCGGGACTTTGGCCGCAACAGCGACGGCGAGACCGGCAGCGCCTCCGTGGGCCTTTACGGGACGATGCTCAAAACCAACGGCTGGCACGCCGATCTCGTGCTCAAGGCCGACCGCTACAAGCACAGCTTTGAAGTGAGCACGGTGAACGGCCGCCCCGTGCGCGGGCGCTACAACAGCGAAGCCTTTGGCGCGTCGCTGGAAGTGGGCCGCCGCCTTGAGCGCGCCGACGGCTGGTGGGTGGAGCCGGTGGCACAGGCGGCGGTGGCGCGGCTGACCGGGGCGAGCTACCGCACGACGCCGGCAAACGTGGCGATCGCGGTGAAGGTGGACGACGCCACCGCCGCGCAGTATCGCGGGCAGGTGCGCTTTGGCCGGCAGTTCAGGGACACGCGCTGGACGCCCTACGGGAAGTTCGGAGTGGTCAGGACGGACACCGGCGGCGGAGAGATCACCGCGCACGAGCGGCGGTTCGACCCTGCGGCGCTGGGGCTGGACGGCTGGCGGGTGGAGTTCGGCTTTGGCACGGGCTACCGCCTCAACGACCTCAGCCAGTTGTATTTTGATTACGAATACGGCCGGGCCGCCCATTACGAGCGCCCCTGGTCCCTCAACCTCGGCTACCGCCGGCTCTGGTGAACGAAGGCCATGCAGACCCATGAACAAACCGGGAGTGGCGCAGGCCAAAAGCCCGCGCCACCGGAAGACGCGGGCGGGCCCGTCCTGATCGATTCGCTGCCCATGGCGCGGTATTCTTTTGTCGTGCGCGGGCGCCTGGCCAACGGAGCCGAAATCATCATCAAGGGCGGCGTCTATGCCAAAAGGGGCCTGTATTATCAGGCGCAGGCCCGGGTGCTCGATTCCGTTTTGAGGGAGATCCCCACGCTCAAGCTCGATGAGGAGGCGCCCGTCGGGTTGAGGATGCACCTGGGCAAATGTGCCCCGCCGGAGGACCTCTCAATCCTCGGACGCCCCAAGTCGCAGAGCACCGTGCCCCTGCGGGCAATCGCGAAGGTGGAGCTCCGCAACCCAAGGGAGCAAGATGTGATGTCCAAGGCTGGCAAAACCATCAGGAATAGCGACGAACCCCGGCGGTGGACTTCAGCTTCCCAAACTCCATAATGTCCCCCGGCAAACTGGTCTTTGCCGCGATTTGTGGCGTCATTCTCCCGCTCGGCGCCGGATTGCGCGCCGATGTGCTGAAATTCGACAACGGGGACCGGGTGAACGGCACCTTTATAAAGAAGGAGGGCGGGCAGATTGTGTTTCGTTCGGAGCGGTTTGGCGACTTGAGCGTGCGCGAGTCCGACGCGACCGTCGAGCTCACCGCGCCGCCCGCGCCGCTCATCACCGAGACGGAAATCGCGCTTGATACGGGAGGAAAGCTCAAGAAGTCCCCCGGGGAAAAAGCCCCGCCGAAGCCTTCCGCCGCCCCGCCGAAACCGGAGGTCCCCGCGGTCGCCGCGACCGGGGAAAAAACCGCCCCGCCCAAGCCGGGGACGCCGTCCGCCGCTCCGCCGGTGAAACCCGCCGGCACGAAACCGAAACCGCCGGCCGCCACCACCGTGCGTCTGGGCAAGGGCTTCATCAAATGGTGGGGCGGCTGGCACGGGCGCATTGCGTTTTCGGCGAACGTCATCCGGGACACCGCGGACCGCAGCCTCTACACGGCCGAGGCGCGCGTGAAACGCACATGGAAATACGACGAGGTGCAGATCGAGCCGCGTTATGAGTTTCGCCGGGACAACGACGTGACCGCCGTGGACATTTTCAAGGCGTCCGGCTACTGGCGGCATTCTTTCGGGGAAAACTGGTTCGGCGAATACCGCCCCTACTTTGAGCGCGACCGCAAGAGTTCGAAGGCGACCCTGCTCCAGCAGCAACTCGGCTTGGGCCGCCACCTCCTGAAGTCCAAGCGATACCGGCTCCATCTCGGCGTGGCGGAGAACATTTTCAACACCTGGCCGATGAACCACGCGCAGGAAAACACCAGGTACTCGGTGGAGTCGCTTTTCGGCGAGGCGAGCCTGCAACTGCCGTGGCGCGTCTCGATCACCGAGCGGGGTGCGTGGTATTTCATCCTGGACGACTCTTATGCCTCCGGCTGGCTGAACGAATTGGAGCTGACGAAAAAGATCACCGAGGTGCTGTCCCTCACCTTGCGCCACGAGGTGCGTTACCACAATCCCGACCCGCGCGTGCCCGACTACGAACGCACGAGGTTCCTTTTCGGGCTTAATTTCTAGGAAATGGCCTGGCCCGCAGGGGCATCGCGAGCGATGCCCGCGAACAGCGTGTCGGCAAACCGGGCGTCGCAAGCGACGCCCTGCCTCGATGAATCTAAAAATGACTCGGAAATGGCATCATGGCCACTCCCTTGGGCTATTTCCCGAGCAACGGTTTGACCTGGGCGTAGAGGCTCTGGGCCTTGGCAAAGTCGGTTTGGAGGCGCTGGACGAGATCGGTGGGGGCGTCGGAAGGATATTGCTTGAGCGAGTCGACGAGTTCGCCGAGTTCGGGGACGAGGGTTTTGAGCTGGCTGTAGGCGGAGGTCGCGGCGGCGGGAAGCACGGCGGCGGCCTTGGATTCCATGACGGGCTGCGCGGCGGCGAGGCCGGTCTTGAGGGCATCGAGTTGCGGGGCGTAGAGGGATTGGAGTTGCGCGGCGGTTGCTTGCGTCCCGGCGATGGCGCGCGCGCTGTCGAGGGCGCGGCCGATGGCGGTTTGTTTGTCGGAGTCCGAGGGCGCGAGCCCGGCGGGAGCGGGCGGCGGCGCAGATGCGGCGGGCGGCGGGGGCGGTTCGTTTTTCGAGCAGGCCGAAAGGACGAGGGTCGCGGCCGCGAGGACGACGATGGCGAGGGTGTGAATGGAGCGGGTGCGCATGGTGATGATTATTTTATTGGCCCACGGAACACACGGAAGATTTTTTGAATTATCATTTCCGTGGGCAACTTATGGGTTCGATTTTAATGGCCACAAAGAGGCTCAAAAGGCACAAGATTGAGTGATTGTTTTTGTGCTTCTTGTGCATCTTTGTGGCTATTTTAGTGGTTCGTTTTTATTGAACAGAAGGAAACGGAGGGAACGAAGAAGACCCTTTTGTCATATTGTTCTCTTCGTTCCCTCCGTTTCCTTCTGTTCAATAAAATAGCTCCTCAATTCGCCTGGACGATGTCCTTGATGTAGGTCTGGAGCGGGCGGGGGGTGAGGGAGTTTTTCTTCAGGGCCTTGATGCCGTCGATGGCGGCTTGGGCGCCGGTGAGGGTGGTCATGATGCAGATGTTGTTGGCGTAGGCGGCGGAGCGGATCTTGTTTTCGTCCTGGCGCGGGATCATGCCGCTGGGGGTGTTGAGCACGAGCTGGATCTGGCCGTTCTTGATGACGTCGATGGAGTCGGGCCGGCCTTCGCCGATCTTGGCGAGCTCGTGGACCTTGATGCCGTGCTCGGCGAGGTGGCCGGCGGTGCCGCTCGTGGCGTAGATTTCGAAGCCGAGCGCGGCGAGTTCGCGGGCAAGGGCGGTGGCGCGGATTTTGTCCTCGTCCTTCACCGAAAGGAAGACGCCGCCTTGCAGCGGGAGGCCGGGCTTGGCGGCGGCCTGCGCCTTGGCGAAGGCGAGGCCGAGGTCGGAGTCGAGGCCCATGACTTCGCCGGTGGAGCGCATCTCGGGCCCGAGCATGATGGTGGCGCCGGGGAAGCGGTTGAAGGGGAAGACGGCTTCCTTCACGCACCAGTGCCGCGGGGTGTGCTCGCGGGTGAAGCCGAGGTCGCGGAGCTTCGCGCCGGTCATGACCTTGGCGGCGAGCTTGGCGAGGGGGATGCCGATGGCCTTGGACACGAAGGGCACGGTGCGGGAGGCGCGGGGATTGACTTCGAGGACGTAGAGCTGGTTGTCCTTGATGGCGTATTGGATGTTCATGAGGCCGACGACGCGGAGCTCGCGGGCGAGCGCGTGCGTGGCCTCGCGCACGGTGCGGAGGATGTCCGCGCCGAGCGTGTGCGGGGGCATGACCATGGCGGCGTCGCCGGAGTGGACGCCGGCGTATTCGATGTGCTCGAGCATGCCGCCGATGACGGTGGTGTCGCCGTCGCTGATGCAATCGACGTCGAGCTCGACCGCGTCCTCGAGGAACTTGTCGATGAGCACGGGCTTGCCGGGCATGGCGGCGAAGGCTTCCTTGATGACGGCGCGGAATTCGTCCTCGTTGTAAACGATGAACATGCCGCGTCCGCCGAGCACGAACGAGGGGCGCAGGAGCACGGGGAAGCCGACTTCGCGGGCGAAGACGAGGGCCTCGGTTTCGTTGAGCGCGGTGCGGTTGGCGGGCTGGCGCAGGTCGAGCTTGCGCAGGATGGCGGCGAAGAGCTTGCGGTCCTCGGCGGTGTCGATGGACTCGGGGCTGGTGCCGATGATGTTGACGCCGGCGGCCTTCAGGGCGGTGGCGAGGTTGAGCGGGGTCTGGCCGCCGAATTGCACGATGGCGCCGTCGCATTTTTCCTGCTCGTAGATTTCCAGCACGTCCTCGAGCGTGAGCGGCTCGAAGTAGAGTTTGTCGCTCGTGTCGTAGTCGGTGGAGACGGTCTCGGGGTTGGAGTTGACCATGACGCTTTCATAGCCGATTTCGCGGAGGGCGAAGGAGGCGTGGACGCAGCAGTAGTCGAACTCGATGCCCTGGCCGATGCGGTTGGGGCCGCCGCCGAGGATCATGATCTTTTTCCGCGCGGAGGGCTTGATTTCGTTTTCGTCGCCGTAGCTGGAGTAGTAGTAGGGCGTGACGGCCTCGAACTCGGCGGCGCAGGTATCCACAAGCCGATACGTGGTGTGGATGCCGGCGGACCTGCGGGCGGCGCGGACGGCCTCGGGCGTGGTGCGGAAGTGATGGGCGAGCTGCGGGTCGGAGAAGCCGAACTCCTTGGCGCGGCGGAAGAGCGTGGCGTCGATGGTGGCCAGCGTGTGTTTTTTCAGCTCGAGCTCCATGTCGTGGATTTCGCGGAGCTGGCGGATGAACCACGGGTCGATCTTGGTGAGGTCGAAGACCTGCTGGTCGCTGTAGCCGGCCTGGAAGGCGTGGCGGATGTAGAAGACCCGCTCGGCGTTCGGCGTGGCGAGTTTCTGCTTGATGAGCTTGCCGTCGGGGATGTCGTCGTCGCCGAGCTTGCCGCCGCCGCCGAAGCCGCGCGCGCCGGTTTCGAGGGAGCGCAGGGCCTTCTGGAAGGATTCCTTAAACGTGCGCCCGATGGCCATGGCCTCGCCGACGGACTTCATGGCGGAGGTGAGCGTGGGGTCGGCGTCGGGGAATTTTTCGAAGGTGAAGCGGGGGATCTTGGTGACGATGTAGTCGATGGTGGGCTCGAAGGAGGCGGGGGTGACGCGGGTGATGTCGTTGGGGAGTTCGTCGAGCGTGTAGCCGACGGCGAGCTTGGCGGCGATTTTCGCGATGGGGAAGCCGGTGGCTTTCGAGGCGAGCGCGGAGGAGCGCGAGACGCGGGGGTTCATCTCGATGACGACCATGCGGCCGGTGTTCGGGCAGACGGAGAACTGGATATTGGAGCCGCCGGTGGCGACGCCGATTTCGCGGATGACGGCGAAGGAGGCGTCGCGCATGATCTGGTATTCCTTGTCCGTGAGCGTCATGGCGGGGGCGACGGTGATGGAGTCGCCGGTGTGCACGCCCATGGGGTCGAAGTTTTCGATGGAGCAGATGACCACGCACTGG
The DNA here is from genome assembly GCF_038725785.1 of Termitidicoccus mucosus. GTDB lineage: Bacteria > Verrucomicrobiota > Verrucomicrobiia > Opitutales > Opitutaceae > Termitidicoccus > Termitidicoccus mucosus. Next base: position 3,624,224 of record NZ_CP109796.1, on the reverse strand, counting down.
TCCTTGTGGTCGCGCATGACCTCCATCTCGAATTCCTTCCAGCCGAGCAGGCATTCCTCGATGAGGACTTCGTGCACGGGGGACAGGTCGAGGCCGTTGGCGGTGATGCGGTCGAATTCCTCGCGGTTGTAGGCGATGCCGCCGCCGGAGCCTCCGAGCGTGAAGGAAGGGCGGATGATGAGGGGGAAGTTGCCAAGTTCCTTCGCGGCGGCATGGGCCTCGTCGAGGGTCTTGACCGTGCGGGAGCGGGCGACATCGAGGCCGATCTTGATCATGGCCTGCTTGAAGAGTTCGCGGTCCTCGCCCTTGGCGATGGCGTGGGGCTTGGCGCCGATCATCTCGACGCCGTAACGCTCGAGCACGCCGGCGTGATGGAGTTCCATCGAGAGATTGAGCGCGGTCTGGCCGCCGAGGGTGGGCAGGAGCGCGGAGGGGCGCTCGACCGCGATGATTTTTTCCAGGACCTCGCGCGTGAGGGGCTCGATGTAGGTGACATCGGCAAACTCCGGGTCGGTCATGATGGTGGCCGGGTTGGAGTTTACGAGGATGACGCGGTAGCCTTCCTCCTTCAGGGCCTTGCAGGCCTGGGTGCCGGAGTAATCAAACTCGCAGGCTTGCCCGATGATGATCGGGCCGGCGCCAATGATGAGGATGGACTCGAGGTCGGTGCGTTTTGGCATGGGCGTAGGAAGTGAATGAGAGTTGAGCGACAGGGATTGCCGCGCAAGCGGGAAACGGAGGGGCTTTTTGCGGCTGAAAGCGCGGGCTTGACCAAAGGCGCGCGCGGGGAAAGGCTGTGCGGCGTTTTGTTCGCGGCTGTAGTTTAGTGGTAAAACTCCTGCCTTCCAAGCAGGTCTCGTCGGTTCGATTCCGTCCAGCCGCACCAATTTTGGGTCCGGTTTTTCCGGCTTGGTTTCTAGCGCGGCGGTGCTTACGTATGCCGGTTTCGTTTCGACGAACAGACACATAACTCAAACCTCCACGCACACATGTCACTCGCACTCCTCTTCGCCGGACAAGGCGCCCAGAAAGTCGGAATGGGCAAATCGCTCTACGATAACTCCGCCGCCGCGCGCGCCCTCTATGACGAGGCCAACGCCGTGCTTGGCTGGGACTTGAAGGCCATTTCGTTCGAGGGCCCCGACGCCGACCTCACGCAGACCAAGGTCTGCCAGCCCGCGCTCTTTGTGCACGGCCTCGCGCTGCTCGCGGCGCTCAAGGAACAGGGCCGGCTGGCCGAAGGCGACGCCAAGTTCGCACTCGGGCTCAGCCTCGGCGAAATCACCGCGCTCACGGCGGCGGGCGTGTTCGACTTCGCCACCGGCCTGCGCGTCGTCGCCGAACGCGGCCGCCTCATGCAGATCGCGTGCGAGCAATCGGCCGGCGGCATGGCCGCCATCGTGGGAGAGACGCGCGAGACGGTCGCGAAGCTCTGCGCGGAGTTCGATGTCGAGACCGCGAATTTCAACTGCCCCGGCCAAATCATCATCTCCGGCGAGAAGCAAAAAATCGTGGACGCGGTCGCCGCCGCCAAGGCGCGCGGCATCAAAAAGGCGATGGAGCTCAATGTCGCCGGCGCCTACCACAGCCGCCTGATGGCCCCGGCGCGCGACGCGTTTGCGAAGTTCCTGGAGACGGTCGCGTTTGCCGCGCCGCGCTTCATGGTGTTCACCAACACGACCGGCAAGGCCGTCAGCGAACCCGCGGACATCCGCGCCGCGTTGGTGAAACAGGTGGTGTCGTCGGTGCTCTGGGAGGATTGCCTCCGCTCGGCGCAGGCCGCGGGCGCGACGAGCTTTCTCGAACTCGGGCCCGGCGGCGTCCTCGCCGGCCACGTGCGCCGCACGAACAAGGAGTGGCCGGTGAAGAGCATGGCCGAATTCGCCGACCTGTCGGCGCAGGGGCAATAGACGGCTCCCCGCTTTTTCGATGGCCGTCGCCGCGCTCCTTGACCACGGACAAATTTTCGGGTGGAGGGCCGAGCTCCCGCGAGGCCGTCGCCGGAAAATGTTGCGCTTAACCGCGACGGCCTCGCGGGAGCTCGGCCCTCCAGAAGTCCGATTCATTTTGACCATGGTGTCATGGCGGAACCCTTGTCGGGCCGGCCCAAAAGAGCCGCCGGCCGCGCTGCGGTGTTGCGCTCGCGCCCGATTCGGCGTGCGATGACGGGCCAAGCCATGCCAGACCTTTCCTACGAAACCATCCGCAACGCGCTTCACGCCCAATCCCTTTTCGAGGACAAAACCTGGCAGCTTTCACCCGCGGCATGGCCGCTCACCGCCGCGCAAGCCGGCGAGCTCAACGCCATCGGCGCCGCCTGCCTCGAATTTCACCACGCGCTCGAAACCCTTTACCTGCGCTCCGCCTCCGGCAAGAACCTCCTGCGCAACAAGCCCCTGCTCGCCCCGTGGGTGGCCGATTATCTCGACCGCGGAAAGCCCGCCGGGATCGTCGCGCACGCCCGCCATCCCCGCAACCGCGGCGCTTTTCCCACCGTCCTCCGCCCCGACCTGCTGCTCACCGACGAGGGTTTCGTGATGAGCGAGCTCGATTCCGTCCCCGGCGGCATCGGCCTGACCGCGTTTCTCAACCGGCTCTACGGCGGGACGGACGATGGTATCGGGAAAACGGATACTGATTCCGGCATCCTCGGCGCGGGCGACGCGATGATCCGCAATTTCCACGACTCGCTCGCCGCGCTGCGCCCCGACCTGCGCTCGCCGCTCATCGCGCTCGTGGTCAGCGACGAGGCGGCCACCTACCGGCCCGAGATGCACTGGCTCGCCGAGCAGCTCCAGCTCCAGGGCAAGCGCGTCTTTTGCCTCGATCCCGAGGACCTGTTCCCGCTCGGCAACACCATCTGCCTCGACATCGAGGGCAACCCCGAAAAAATCGACATCATCTACCGCTTCTTCGAGCTCTTCGACCTCGCGAACATCCGCATCGCCGACGCCATCCTCGAATCATGGCAGGCCGGCGAACTCGCCATCGCGCCGCCCATGCGTCATTTCCAGGAGGAAAAACTCGGCTTCGCGCTTTTCCACCACCACCTGCTCGCCGATTTCTGGGCCGAGACCTTGGGCAAACAGACGCTGCAACTGCTCAAAAAACTCATTCCCATGTCGTGGGTGATCGATCCCGCGCCGCTGCCGCCGGGCGCGGTGCTGGAGGGGCCGCGTGTCGGCGGGCGCGCCCTGACCGACTGGCGCCAGCTCGCCGCCGCGTCGCAGAAGGAACGCGAGCTCATCATCAAAATCAGCGGCTACCACGAAACCGCCTGGGGCGCGCGCAGCGTCGTGCTCGGCAGCGACTGCTCGCGTGAGGAGTGGCAGGCCGGCATCGACATCGCTGTGAAGGACGCCCCGGCGAACCCGCACGTGTTGCAGGAATACAAAAAACCGCGCCGCGCCCGCCACCGCGTTTACGACCGCGAACAGCAGCCGCGCGAGGTGGACGGACGCCTGCGCCTCTGCCCGTATTTCTTCAACCTCGGCGGCAAGCCCGTCCTCAGCGGCGCGCTCGCGACCTTCTGCCCGCCCGACAAAAAAATCATCCATGGCATGACGGATGCGGCATTGCTGCCGTGCGAGATCGCTGCGCCCGCTACCGAGCGTTAGCGACAGTCTGACAATCCCAAATCCCAAAAGCCACCCACGCTTGGCACGGCCTGAAGGAGCGGCGGCGTCTTTGAAATTTGGAGGGCCGAGCTCCCGCGAGGCCGTCGCGGGTAAACGCACCGTTTTTTGGCGACGGCCTCGCGGGAGCTCGGCCCTCCAGTTGAGAGATTCAATTTTCTCGAAAATTTGGCATTGGGTCGCGCGAAGCGCGCACCGTTTTGGGATTGTCAAGCTTCTCGCTTCGTCCGGCTTCGCGCGCGGCGAGCCTTGCCACTTGTCACTTGTCACTTGTTACTTCCCCCATGCTCTCCTACTGGCAAATTCTCGTCTCGATCCTTCCCGTCTTCGGGATGATTGCCATCGGCATCGGGCTGCGACGCCTCAAATGGATGACGTCCGAGGCCGACGCGAGCGTCCTCAAGACCGTCGTCAACTGCCTCTACCCCTGCCTCATCTTCGAGAACGTCGCCAACAACCCCGCCCTGCGCGATCCGTCCAACCTGCTGCTGGCGCCGCTCTCCGGCCTCGTGGTGATGTCCGGCTGCATGGTGGCGTCGCTCTTCATCGGGCGCGCCCTCGGCCTCACCGTCGGCCGCGGCCTGCGCACCTTCGCGTTTGCCTCCGGCATCAACAACTACGGCTATTTCGCCATCTCGCTGCTTCTCGCGATCTTCGGCCCCGACGCGCTCGGCGTGCTCCTCGTGCACAACGTCGGCTGCGAGGCTTCCATCTGGACCGTGGGCATCCTCGTGCTCGCCGGGCTTTCCCTGCGCGAGGGCTGGAGGAAACTTTTCAACGGCCCCATCATCGCGCTCGTCCTCGGCCTCGCCTTCAACCTCACCGGGCTCGGCGCGCGCATGCCCGGCGTGCTCGCCGACATCATCCACCAATGCGCCGTGTGCGCCATTCCGCTCGGGCTGCTGCTCATCGGCTGCACGATCGACGAATACCTGGAGCGCCCGCGCTCGCTGGTGGATGCCAAGATCACCACGGTTTCCTGCGTGCTGCGCCTCGGCCTTTTCCCGCTGGTGTATCTCGTGCTGGCGAAATACCTGCCGTGTTCCGACGAGATGCGGCAGGTGCTCATCATCCAGGGCGCGATGCCCGCCGGCATGATGCCGATCGCCATCGCGCGCCACTACGGCGGCCAGCCGCTCATCGCCGCGCAAGTCGTCATCGGCACCACCGTCCTCGGCATTCTCACCATCCCGCTTTGGATCAAGCTCGGCATCGCATGGGTGGCGGGCTGACGCGGGGCGAGCTGGCGCTCGCAAATCCCAAATCCCAGGGACCAAATCCCAAAAAAATTTCAAGTTCCGAAATCCCAAAGACGGTGCGCGCCGGTCGCGCGCAGCGAGCCTTCATGGAACGACCACCACGTCGTCGCTGTGGAGGCCGCACCAGACGCTGTCGCCTTCGTGAATCGCCTCCATGATGGCGCTTTCGTTGGCCACCACCGCGGTCAGGCGGATGCCGCCGTTGGCGCACTCCAGGGAAAGGCGGTCGAGCACGCCTTGGAAAACCTCCTCAGTCACGCGCGCCTCGAAGACGTTTTCCTCCAGGATGAGCGATTTCGAGATGAGGATCTTTTCCGGGCGGATGGCGAGGTGCGCGCGTTGCAAGCCATCGGGCCACTGGCCGGTCTTGAGCGTGAGGTTGAGGCCGCCGTCGAGGCGCACGACACAGGTGGCGGAGCCGTTGCGGGAGACGAGCGTGGCGGGCACGAGGTTCGCCTCGCCGATGAAGTCAGCCACGAAGGCGGTGCGCGGGTTGTGGTAGATTTCGCCGGGCGTGCCGAGCTGCTCGATGCGGCCTTCGTTGAAGACCGCGATGCGGTCGCTCATGGTGAGCGCCTCCTCCTGGTCGTGCGTGACGAAGACGAAGGTCATGCCGAGGCGCTTCTGGATGCGCTTCAACTCAAGCTGCATCTGGCGGCGGAGCTTCGCGTCGAGCGCGGAGAGCGGCTCGTCGAGGAGGAGCACGTGCGGGCGCGGCACCAGCGCGCGGGCCAGCGCGACGCGCTGGCGCTGGCCGCCGGAAAGTTGGTGGGGGCGGCGGTTTTCGAAGCCGCGCAGAGCGACGAGCTCGATGGCCTCGTCCACGCGGATGCCGGCCTCGACGGCGGGGACTTTTTTCATGCGCAGGCCGAAGGCGATGTTCTGGCGCACGGTCATGTGCGGGAAAAGCGCGTAGGACTGGAAAACCTGGTTGACGCTGCGGCGGTAGGGCGGGAGATGCGTGACGTCCTTGCCGGCCAGATGGATGGAGCCCTCGTCGGGTGTCTCGAAGCCGGAGAGCGCGCGCAGGAGCGTGGTCTTGCCGCAGCCGGAGGGTCCGAGCAGCGTGATGAATTCGCCGGCCTCGATGTGGAGGTTACGTTGTCAACGGCGGTGAAGTCGCCGAAGCGTTTGGTGACTCCGCAAATGTCGATCATGTCTTGTGGGCTTTGGCTTTGGAGACGCGCGTGCCGCGTCGCTGGACGAGGATGTAGGCGAGGATGAACAGGAGGGTGAAGATGACGCCGAGCGCGGCGCCGAAGGGAGCGTTGCGCGCCCCGCCGAACTGTTTCTGGATGACGTTGCCGATCATCGGGACTTTCGCGCCGCCCATCAGGTCGGTGATGGCGAACATGCCGATGGCGGGCACGAAGGTGAGCAGCGTGCCGGCGGCGATGCCGGGGCGCGTGAGCGGGATGATGACCTCGCGGAAGACGCGCACGGGGCCGGCGCCGAGATCGTAGGCGGCCTCGACGAGCGCGAAGTCGAGTTTTTCCGCGCTGCCGTAAATGGGCAGGATCATGAACGGAAGATACGCATAGACGAGGCCGATGATCACGGCCGCCGGCGTGTAGAGAAACTCGATGGGCCCGCTGGTGAGGCTGGCGGCCTGCAAGAGGCCGTTCAGGAGGCCCTGCTCCTTGAGGATCGTGATCCACGCGTAGGTGCGGATGAGGAAACTCGTCCAGAAGGGGATCATGACGAGCATCACGAGGCGGTTGCGCATCACGGGCGTCTGGCGCGCGATAAACCAGGCGGCGGGAAACCCGACGGCGATGCAGATGACGGTCGTGATGGCGGCGTAGCCGACGGAGCGCCCGAGGATGTTGAGGTAAATGGGGTCGAAGACGCGGGCGTAGTTTTCCCAGGTGAACTCATGGACGACGCGGCCCAGGTCGTCGCGCTGGCAAAAGCTGTAAACGAGCAGGATCGCCATGGGGGCGACGACAAAGAGGAGCAGCCATGCGAGCATGGGCGCGAGGAGCAGCCATCCAGTGAGGCGCGGGGCGCGGGCGCGGGGATTGTTGGTTTCGAGCTTGGCGACGGCTTGCATCTCTCGTGTCGGTCGGTGGCGCGCGGACGGCGGATTGGCGGTCAGGGGAAAATAGCCGTGGCCGCGCCGCCCGGGAGGTGCGCCGGGCGGGGGGCGGTCACGCGGAAGGTCGGCGGTCGGCCGCGGCGCAGGCGGCGCTGCTTGCGGAGCGAACGGCGGGTGGCGGAAGCCGCGCGGGCGCGCGGCGAGGTCGCGAGGATGGACTTTTTCGGAAAAGAAGGGAAACACGGGTCGGGTGGCACGGGCGTCCCGCCCGTGGACGGCGCTCCGCGCCGCAAAATTTCCAAGCACATGGGCGGGACGCCCATGCCACTCAATCCGGCGCGGACCGTCGGGCAGCGCCCGGCGGGCACGTAGCGCAGGCATCCCTGCCTGCCGTCCCCGGGGGGGCGCGCGAAGCGCGGCTTTTGTCTTTTGGGAAAGAGCCGGCGGCGCTTCGCGCTTGCATTTTCGACGGCAGGCGGGGACGCCTGCGCTACGGCGTGCTGCCGCATCACTTGGAGGGACGGTCTCCGTGTCGTCCGCTGACGGACGAATGGACGGCACGGAGGCCGTCCCTCCAACCCGTATTTCTGCCTAGGCGCCATAGTGATTCACCAATGGCTTTACTTGGCCGCGTTCTTCAGGTCGGTGTAGAGCGCGTCGATGTCCTCGCTGCTCTTGCCGATGTGGCGGAAGATTTCGTAGAGGCCCTTGGGCGGGTAGCTGGCGGGGTTGGCGAGCTCGTCGGGGTCGAGGAGCTTGCGGGCGCCGCCGTTGGGGTTGGTGTAGGGGAAGTCGCGCGAGATGAGCACGCTGACCTCGGGGCGCAGGATGTAGTCGAGGAATTTGTGCGCGGCGTCGAGGTTCTTCGATTTGTTGGAGATGGCGAAGGCGTCCACAAACGAGTGCGTGCCCTCGACGGGGAGCACGTAGTGGAATTTTTTGTTTTCCTTCCAGAGGATGGCGGCCTCGCCGCCCCAGACGATGCCGATGTCAACGTCGCCGTTGGTCAGCGATGTCTTCGGGCTGTCGGAGTCGAAGACCTTGACGAGCTTGACCCATTTTTCGAGCACGGGGCGCGCCTTCGCGAGGGTGTCGGGCGTGATGTCGTTGATGCCGATGCCGAGGGTGGCGAAGGCCCAGGAGACGAGTTCGCGCCCGTCGTCCACCACGACGATGCGGCCCTTGTTTTTCTCCTGGAAAACATCGCCGTAGCCGCGGATGGGGTCCTTGACTTTTTCGGTGTTCACGACGATGCCGACGGTGCTGACCATGTAGGGCACGGTGAATTTTTGCTCGGGGTCGTAGGGGAGTTTTTGGAACTCGGGGAGGATGTGCTTGAAGTTGGGCAGTTTTGCGTAGTCGAGCGGCACGAGGAGGTTTTCCCTGACCATCGCCTCGGCGATGTAGTCGCAGGGCTGCACGAGGTCGTAGGCCGTGCCGCCGGCGAGGACTTTCGCGAGCATTTCCTCGCCGGAGGAGAATGTCTCGTAGTTGACCTTGATGCCGGTTTCCTTCGTGAAACCGTCGAGCACCGCCTGCGGGATGTATTCCGACCAGGCGAAGATATTGACTTCCTTGTCAGTGGCACGGGGGGCGCACGAGGTGGCCGCGAAGGCGGCGAGCGCCACCGCGGCGAGGGCGGCGGTGCGGGTGAGGATGCGGTGTTTTTTCATGAGCGATGCGGGGATGTGATCTTGGGTTGGCCGTTCACCGGCGCGGCGGCGAGCCGGCGCAGATATTCGGAGAACAAGACAAAAGCGATGGTGGTGACGAGGAACACGGTGGACAGCGCGTTGATCATGGGGTCGAGGCCCTTCTTGACCATGCCAAAAACCACGGTCGGCAGCGTCGGCGACGTCGGCCCGCGCGTGAAAAAGGTGATGATGAGCTCGTCGATCGACAGGGTGAACGCCATCAGCCCGCCGCTGAGAATCGCGGGCCAGAGGCACGGCACGATGACCAGCCAGAAGGCCTGCAACGGCGTCGCGCCGAGGTCGAGCGCGGCCTCCTCCAGCGCCGGGTCGAGCCCGTCGAGCCGGGCCTGCACCGCCACGAGCACGAACGGAAAGCAGAACGTCACGTGCGAGATGACGACCGTGGTGAAGCCCAGCTCCATTTTCAGCACGGTGAAAAAGATCAGCAGGCTGATGCCCATGACGATTTCGGGCATGATCATGGGCACGCAGATCAGCGCCTGGATCGAGCGCGCGAAGCGATACCGGTAGCGATAAAGCAGCCACGCGCCGGCCGTGCCGATGAGGACGGAAAACACGGTGGCGAGCGCGCCGATGTAGAGCGTGTTTTTCAGCGCGCGGATGATGGGGGCATGGCCGGCCAGCGCCGCATACCACTTCATCGTAAAACCTTCCCAGACGAGGTTCAGCCGGGAGCTGTTGAACGAATAGGCGATGAGCACGATGATCGGCAGGTAGAGGAAAGCGAACACGAGCACGGTCCAAACGCCGAGGCTCCGGTTCATCAGCTTGATGCCGGAAACAGGACGACGGGAGGCTGCTGGCGCATGCATTCTCGAAAAGCATGCAACGCATTGGGCGCGTGGGGGAAAAATGCAAGCGAGGATTGGCCCCGCGGCGCAAAAAAGCGCCGGCGCTTGATGCCAGACCTTTTCGGAAAATGGCGGAACCGACGAAAGTGGCGGGTTGAGAGGCACGGGCGACTCAACCCGCGCATATGGCATTACGGTCATGAACCCTCCCCGGAGCCTCCGGGGGAGCTTCACCTTATCCGGGGTGGGACAAAGGTTTGATAAATGGTCGCCCGCTCCCCGGCGTAAACACATTCGATCACCATTCCTGCTCCGTAAAATGGTTCGTTGCTATTTTGAATAACTGTTTTTCACAGCAAAGATGCAAAACCAAGTCACAGAGTGCGGACACGGAGTGCACGGAGAAAACAAGAAGATTCCTCTCTGTGTCATCGCTCTATGATCGGAAAAACATCGGACAGCCATCGAAAATAGCGACGAACCATTATTCATCCGCGTCCTTGCCGAAGACCTCCTCCATCGTATGCCAGCGCTTGATTTCCCGGCCTTGTGCGCGTTGATGGCGGACATAGCATAGCGGCGGGGTCGTTGCGGATTTCCTCCGTCTCGGGGTCGGTTTCGGCAATGCGGAACGGAAGGGCGTGGCGCAGGCGACTTGGGCGAAGAGCTTGTTGACGAGGCTGCCGGTGTCGATGCCGAGTGATTGTTCGCACCTTGGGGGCGCGGGCGGCGGGGACGCGGATGCGAAGTTGTTCGGTGGCAGTTTTCTATTACAGGCACATAAAAGCTTCAATCGGGCACCTTATCAAACGGGCCGGGCGTGGCGCGAACGCACCGCTGGCCGTAATCTGGCGTGCTTCCGATGCCTCTTCGGGATTTTACTGTATCCCCCATTTTTGTTTCGCATTTGGAGGCTATAATGACTTGTTTAAACGGTCATATGATTGGTAATAAGAACATTTGCGTAGTGATGCCGGCTTACAATGCCGGCAAAACCCTTGAGCAAACGGTCGCCGCCATTGACCGCACGGTGGCGGATGAAATCATTGTCGTGGACGATGGCAGCCATGACGACACCCGCGAGGTCGCACGCCGGCTCGGCGTTGGTTATGTGTTTCATAGAACCAACCACGGTTACGGAGGCAACCAGAAGACTTGTTATGCCTTCGCGCTGGGGACCAAGGCGGACGTGGTGGTCATGGTGCATCCCGATTACCAATACGAACCGCGTCTGCTGCCGGCGCTCGCGGGCATGGTGGCTTCCGGCGTGTATGACGCCGCCATCGCCTCGCGCATCCTCGGGCGCGGTGCGCTCAAGGGGGGGATGCCGCTTTACAAATACATTTCCAACCGCGCGCTGACACTGTTTCAAAACCTGTTGCTGGGCTTGAAATTGTCGGAATACCACACCGGTTACCGCGCCTTTTCACGCCGTGTGCTGGAGACGCTGCCGCTGTTGGCCAACTCGGACGATTTTGTGTTCGACAACCAAATGCTGGCACAATGCCGCGCGTGGGATTTTGAAATCGCGGAAATTTCCTGTCCGACAAAATACTTCCCGGAAGCATCGTCCATTAATTTCGCCCGCAGCGTCAAATACGGCTTCGGCGTGCTGCGGGTGAGCATCGGATTCCGGCTGTTGCGCATGGGGTTGGCCCGTCCGGAGTATCTGGATCGCGCCAGGGCTGGCGGCGGGCGGCTGGAGGCAGCGATGGAACTGGTGCGGGAGCGGGTATTGGAGACGAATCTGCCCGTGGAATGGAAATCCTTTCCCGTCCAACCTGAGTCATTATGAAAAATTTTAGTTCCATCTGTTTCTCGTCGCCAGTGTTTTGGTTGTTTGCGCTGGCGGTTGTTTTTCTCGGGGACCTTTTGTTTTTTGGAAAAATTTTCCTGTCCCGTGACATGTTGTCGGGCTTTTTTCAAACTGCCGTGTTTGAAACCCAAGGACTGCTGAATGGCGACACGCCGTTTTGGAATCCTTACTGGGGCGGAGGCAAGCCGCTGATTGCCGACACGACCTCGCAAGCGTTCTATCCACCCAATATATTATTTTTATTTTTTCAGCCGGCGCTGGCAATGAATCTGTTCTGGCTGCTTCACTTTTTCATCGGCGGGCTGGGCATGTGGTTTTTCTGCCGCCAAATCAACGTTGCGGCGGCCGCGGCGTTCATTGCCGGCGTCTCGTTCATGTTCGGCACCTGGCTGGTGGCGCAGCTTGAGTTTCCCTTCAACGGCGCCGCCGGTGTCTGGGTGCCGTGGATTTTCGGTATGCTGGCGCGTTTCCACGCGCGACTTGCCGCCGATGGCGGGTATCCGCCGGGGGAAATCTGGCGCCAGCGCCGGCTGGTCGGCGCATTGGCGTTGTTGTTCGCTGTGCAGTTCTTCGCGAATTTTCCCGAGATGATTATTTATCCCGGCGTCGGTTACGCGCTGTATATAATCGCCGCCGTCATCAGCGAAAGAAAATGGCGGACTGGGGTGACGTTGCTGCTGTTTGTGGGTGTCAGTGGCCTTGTGGGGTTGTTGATGACGCTGCCGCAAATCGTGTCCATGTGGGAATTGCTTCCCTATTCCGAGCGCGCCGGGACGTTTGATTCGCGCTTCGACATGGCGTCCATGCAGCCGGCGCATTTGCTCGGGGTGATTTTTCCGTTTTTGGGCGGCTTTCCTGGCTGGCCGGACAAGCATTGGGAATCCGGTCTTTTTGAATATTGGATCGGCGCGTTTTACCTCGGCGCGCTGCCCGTCGTCAGTGCGCCGTTTGCCTTTCTCGATTTGAGCGGCAGGCGCAAGATCTGGGCATGGGTGGCGACGGCGATGATCCTGATCGGCGTCCTGCTGTCGCTGGGCGCGCACACGCCGCTTTACGGTTGGTGGCATGCGCACGTGCCGCTGATGAACCGCTTCCGGTTCCCGGCGAAATTTTTGGTTTTGGTTGTGCTGGGGTTGCTCGTCCTGGCGGCGCTTGGCATTGACACGTTGTTGCGCCGACCTTCCGTCACGGACAAAAAAAACAAGACGCTGACGATGGGTTTGGGCGTGGTGGTCATGGTCGGCGGTTTGTTCGCCGCCGCCTTGTGGATGAAGCCGGACTTCGCGGTGGATTTGCTGGGCAATGCGCAAGCAAAAATCCCGGAAGAAACATTAGCCCGCGCGGCCCGGCTCGGATTGGTGGCGTGGGGTTTTCTGGCTCTGGCATTCGCGTGGACGCTAGCGGCGCGCAAGTCTCGTTTCCCGACTTCGCGACTGGCGGTCGCCGGCGCGCTACTGGCGTTTGCCAATCTGCTGGTGGTTTCGCGGCAGTTGCATCCCGCCGCCGCTGGCGGCGCAATCGTCGCGCCCATGCCGGTCCTGCGCGAGCATCTGGCCGATGTGCATTACCGCGCCTTCTCGCCCTACTCCGCAGTGCAGCAATATCTTTATGCCGACCCACGCCCCGAGATTTACCTCTGGGCGCGACAGGCGGGTAGCGGCGGTATGTGGCTCGCGGACGGCGTCCACCAGCAATATCAGGCCGGCACCAAGTTTTTGAAATGGCATCACCTGAACAGTGTGATTTATGGGCAAAATGCCGCCGCCGCCAACTGTGCGCTGGACTGGTTTGGAGTCAAGTGGCTCGTCCAAGGCGCGCCGTGGCAGAATGTTTTATGGGGCAACGCATCGCGGGATTTGCGCGTTATCGAACGCGCAACCGCCCTGCCCCGGTTCAAATTATTTGACACGGTGGCAGTGGCGGCGACGGATAGCGAGGTGCTGAGCAAACTCGCCGCCGGCCAGGCTTCCCCCGGCATGCCGCTGGCCGAGCCGGCCTGCTGGTATGGCGCGAAGGAGATGCGCGGCAGCGTGCCGTCACCGGACGCCGCCGTGTCGGGCGCAACCATTGGACGGCTGGAAATCGAGTTGATAAAAAACAGCCGTGTCATTTTGCGTACCGAGGCGGCGGGCGCGCGATTGTTGTGGTTTGGCGATACTTGGTATCCCGGCTGGCGCGCTTTTATTGACGGACAGGAGACCCCCATCCATCGCGTCAACTACATGTTCATGGGCATTGGCGTTCCAGCTGGCCAGCACCGGATTGAATTCAAGTTTGTTCCGCGGCACTTCGTCCTTTGCACCATTATTTCCCTCTCCATATTGACGTTGGCGCTAACAATGATTGCGATGGGGAAAACCCGCCTCGCGAGTGCGCGGGGCTGATGGCCGCCCGGCGTCCTTTTCCAGCACCGTCACATGATGACCGATAGTTTGAAAACGAAAAGGGAGGCTATTTTCCCGGCTCGCCGGCCCGTTTGAAGATGAACACCACATCCCGATTCTTATCATAGCTGGTGATGGGACTGAATGTCCGCCAGAATAATTCCGGACGATATAATTCCGGCCAGAACACATCCACTTTGGCCGCCAAGTGATAATTCACGCCCGGCGCGCCATATCGCCTCAGGTCGTTTTGCAGCTGCCCGACATACGGTCCGAAGCCGACAAGCCAGTCCGGCATAACCTCGCCCTTTATATGCACGGGCGGCAAATCTTTGAATGCGGCCCGGGAACGGTCGTTGAGTTGCCACGCATAGCGCAACTGTGGCGCCAAAAACATTAGTGGATAACATCCGTTCATACCGTTGCCGACATACACCGTGTCGCCGGGGGCGGCGTGGGCGTTGAGCCAATCAGCGGTAGGGCGGTAGGGTTCGGGATTTGGCGAAAGGAGTTCCCTGACATAGCACCACGCGGTCGAACGAGCACCGCTCCATTTGAAAAACATGCCGCCGTGGGTGATATTGCTGAAAAACACCAGTACCGCCAGCGGCACCGTCAGCACTATATGCCCAAACGACAGGCGGCACACGGCCCACGCAGTCAATGCGATGCCGAGCGGCAGCACGGGAAGCAGGTAGCGCACGTCGGCGTATGAGGTGACGCTGGTAAGTTGGTTGGTGACGCCGGTCAACACCAGCGTCATTATCACAATGGCGGTCAGCGCCCGCGGAACGGCGGTTGGAAGCGGTGTTTTTTTCAGCCGCGCCGCGCTGATCATGAACGCAAGCAGAATCAGCGGCCACGAGAGATATTCAACCGTGTTGAGGTCGCGCAAATGCCACCACCACAGCGTCAACCGGTCGAGCAGGCTTTTGGTTAGCAAGGAGTCGCCCGTGGGAGTTTTGAGGGGGCACCAAATCAGGAAAACAGCGGTGTTAATAATAATCTGCGGCAGCCAGACAACCAGCCAGTCGCCGACCGCGAGCCGCCGCTCCCGCCGGCGCCACACAATGAAATCCACGAACAGCGCCGTGTAAACCATGACATACATGGAGTAATGGGCGGCGAACAGCACCGACGACGCGGCGGCGAGGCCCGCGAGCCAGCGTTTGCGCCCGTCCCAGCGGTGGTAGCACCACGCGACCACCGTGGCGGCCAGCACAGCCAGCGCATAATAGCGGCAGTTGCGAAAATACAAAAACATGGAGGCGTTGCCGATGATGCCCAGCGACAGCGCGAACAGGTAGCGCGGGCTTGCGCGGCGCGCCCACCACAGCATCAGCGCCACTGTCAGCAACCCGCACAGCGCGAATGGCAGCCGTGCCTGCCATGCACCGACGCCGAATACGGAGAACGAGGCGGCCGTTGCATAAAACATCGCCGGCGGCATGGCGCGCACTTTCAGCCCGACCAGTTCGCGCCCGCT
Organism: Termitidicoccus mucosus; assembly: GCF_038725785.1. Taxonomy (GTDB): domain Bacteria; phylum Verrucomicrobiota; class Verrucomicrobiia; order Opitutales; family Opitutaceae; genus Termitidicoccus; species Termitidicoccus mucosus. The sequence goes on along the minus strand of NZ_CP109796.1, from coordinate 3,609,100 downwards.
TGCCCATGCGATGATATTGCCATTTTTCAGCACCGCCGTCGTGTCGCCCGTCTCCATCACGCCCGTGCCCTTCAACGCTGTCAGAGCCTCGTCGCCCCACAGCGAATAGCGGCCGAGATTATAAAACAGCATGAATGCCGACACTACCAGCGTGGCCATGCAAATCGCCACGCGCCAGCGGTAGCGGCGGGCGGCGGTGTCAGCGCCACCGCCAACAATAGCGCCACCGCCGGGTGCCGACGCTGACAGTGATGATGGCGCTTCCGCTGACAGCGGAATGCTGGGCGCGTTATCGGAATTGTCATTCATGTTTTAAAACATCCCGGTCGTGTGCCTCTTCGACCCGCTCCACGAGATAGTGCGGACGGCCCTTGATTTCGCGATAAATCCGCGCCAGATATTCGCCGACGATGCCGATGCAGAGGAGTTGCACGCCGCCGAGAAAAAAGATGCCGATGGTTTGCGTGGTAAAGCCGACGACGAGGCGGTCGGTCCACCAGCCGAACCACTGGCCGACGCGCTGCGCGAAAATCAGCGCGGCGCACAGCGTGGCGAACACGCACAGTGTCACGCCGAGCCACGAGATGAAGCGCAGCGGGATTTCGCTGAAACTGGTGATGCCGTTCCAGGCGTAGTTGAACAGTTTTGCGTAAGTCTGCTTCGGCGCGCCCGCCCGTTCGTGGCGGTCATACCAGACCTCTGCCTGTTTGTATCCGAGCCAGCAACGCAGCGCCGGCAAAAACAAATTGCGTTCGGGTAGCCGTTTCAATTCCTCCACCACCAAGCGATCCATCAGTCCAAACGTGCCGCTGTCATGGGGCATCACGTTGTTGGTCAGCCGCCCGAAGACCACATGAAAACCCCGCAGCAACAACCCACGCACGCCGCGCTCCGGGCGCGAGCGGCGCCGTCCGACGACCAGCCGTGCGCCCTCGCGCCAGCGCGCAAGCATTTCGGGGATGACTTCGGGCGGATCTTGCAAATCGGCATCGAGAAAAACCACGGCGTCACCGGCCGCATGGTCCAGCCCCGCGCGGTAGGCGGCCTGCTGGCCAAAATTGCGCGTCAGGCAGACCAGTCGCGCGCGCGCCATGCCGCGCATCTCCCCGCGCACGCGCGCCGCGGTATCGTCACTGCTGCCGTCGTCCACGGCCAGCCATTCCCAATCGGCCGAGGTGTCCTGAAACAACCGCCGTAGCGCGGCAACGAGCGCGGGGATCGCGTCGTTTTCATTCCACAACGGCGTGATCACCGTGACCAGCGGCGGGCGGTTTATATTGCCAGATTTTTCCGGATTTGCAGTTGCGCTCATAATTTTTTCGCCACCGCCAGCAGGCCGACGCCAAAGGGAAACGGAACCAGCCGCTGGCAGGCCGGCATCACGAACAGCATTTTCAGAATCCTGTTTATAACCGGTGACGGCAGCGAATCCTCCATGCGCCGCGTGTTGGCCTGTTTTCCCTGCGCCCGTCTTTTCCTGATGAACCACACCGCCGGGAACGCCGCCACGTTTATATAATTGACGTGCAAAACCTCCAGCCCCGCCGCTTGCAGCAGCGCGGTCAACTGCCGCCGGTCATACCGTCGCTGATGGTGCAACGACAAGTCCCAGTCGCTCCACAAACATTGCAGTGCCGGCACGGTAATCACCGCCAGCCCACCCGGTTTCAAGACGCGCACAAATTCCTTCACCGCCCCGACGTCGTCGGGGATGTGCTCAATGACATCCAGCGCGGTCAAATAATCACAAAACGCATCCGCCATCGGGATGTGTGTGCAATCCCCGCGCACGACATTTTCCGCGCCCAGTTTTACACGCAAAATTTCCAGCGACTCGTCATGATCATCCAGCGCCACTACCTTGCACCGGCCCGCGTCGGTTGTGCCGCTGGCGGCGGACATTTCCGCTGCAAACGCGCCCGTGCCGGCGCCGCAGTCCAGCAGCGTCGCCGATGTGGCCATGGGGTGAAAATAATTCAGCCAGTAACGCACAATTTCGCGCTTGCCAGCGTAATACCAATGCGCGCCCTCCAGCCGGTTCAAGTTGGTATATTCATCGGGGTTCATATGAACGGTTTTTAGAAATTCAAATAGCGGATTCCGCCTGCGCCGGCTGTGATCGCAATAATCAGTGCCGGCCGGCATGGCGCCGCTGACAATGGGAAAATAATGTGTGCGCTCATAATTTCATCCGTTTGAAAACGTATTCGGGAATCAGGCGCACAACCAGCATGATGGGGCGCCAGAACCACGGCGTGTAGAGTGTGTCGCAACCTTTTTCCGCCGCGCACAAGATATCGCGGGCCGCTCGGTCGGCGGACACCTTCAGCGAGCTGCGGATGTGCGCGGCCATCGGCGTGTCCACGTAGCCCGGCTTCACTGTCAGCACCCGCGCGCCCGATGGGAACAGGCGGTTGCGCAGTCCTTGGAGAAAGGCGGTCAGTCCGGCCTTGGCCGCGCCGTAGGCGTAGTTGCTCTGGCGTCCGCGATCGCCCGCCACCGAGGAAATCACCACCAGCGTGCCGTGCCCGGCGGCTTCCATGCGGTTGGCGATTTCGCCAGCGAAGGAAGCCGCGCTCAGCAGGTTAATTTGAAAGGAGCGCGTCGCCTCGCCAAAATCCCGTTCGCATACTTTCTGGTCAATGAGCGCGCCGTGGCAGACGAAGGACGCGTCCGCGCCGCCCAGCCATTCCCATGCACGACGCACCGCGCCAGCGTGGCCCTCCGTCTTTTCGAACTCCACCGCCAGCGTCTCCACCCGCGCGCCGTGGCGCAGCCGCAAATCGCGCGCCATGAGGTCGAGTTTCCCCCCGGAACGGCCCGCCAGAAACAGCGCCGCGCCCGAGGCCGCGAGCCGTTCGGCCAACGCTTGCGCAATACCGGAGGTGGCGCCGACGAGAAATGCTTTTTGAATGCATGTTTTCATGGAAAACGCCTGTTCAGAGAAGTCCTTTGGTAAGGCGCCGCCATGCGTTCGAGGAAAACGCGGGGTCAATGAACGCGCTGAAGGATTCCAAATTGGGGCAGGTTTTCGCAAAACACTCCGGCGGCATGAGGGCGTCCTTGCCGGGATTGAACGCGGCGCCGGTGTCCAGTCCGATGCGAAAGATTTCCGTGAAAAGTTTTTTCGTGCGTTCGCCCTTGTTGGGAAAATCAATCCCGAGCGTCACGCCCGGACGAGGGAAAGACATGAGGCCGGGTGAACGAATCGAGCCGAGTTTTTTCAGCACGACCAGAAACGCGCCTTGTCCGAAACGCGCGGCCTGCTTGAAAATTTCGCGCAACGCTTCCTTCGCCACGTCCGGCGGCAGCACGATTTGCGCCTCGAAAAATCCGGGCGCGCCATACACGCGATGCCAGTTTTTGACTACATCGAGCGGGTAGAAAAACTGCGAGTAATGCTGGAGGCCCCTCACCCGTTTCCGCAACTGCCGGCTGTAATAAAGCTGGTTGAACAGACGGATGGAAAACCGGTTCAGCGCGCACGACGGGAACCCGTGCGGAAAATTCAGCCGCGGTTCCGTATGTGGTTTCAGCGTGGCGCCAGCGGCGCCGGCATCGTCAACATTGTTGCCGCACATCAAAATTCCACGCCCGCGTGTCACACAATCCACCCACGCGACCGTGTGCTCGCAACGTGCGTCGGTGCCCTCGGACACATCGAAGAATTCATCGAGGTCGCGGAATTTCACCGACTCGGTTTCAATCATCGTGCTGACAATGCGCCGCAGGCGGAACTCCACCCATGTAATCAATCCCGTGAGGCCCATGCCACCGATGGTCGCGGCGAAAAAATCGCTGTTTTCCGCCAGCGAACAAACGAGCCGCCGGCCATCCGAGCGCAGCAGTTCGAGGCGCGTCACATGGCAGCCGAACGACCCCGCCCAATGGTGGTTTTTGCCGTGAACGTCGTTAGCGACGGCACCGCCGACGGTGATAAAACTCGTGCCGGGTGTGGTCGGCAAAAACCATCCGCGCGGCACCGCGAACCGCAGCACCTCGTCGAGTGTCGCGCCCGCCTCGCAACGGATGAGGCCTGTTTCCGCGTCGAAATCCAGTAACCGGTTCATGCCCCGCGTGACAACCACGGTGCCGCCGTTGTTCAGGCAGCAGTCGCCGAGGCTGTTGCCCAGCCCGAGCGGAATCAGTGTCCCGCGATCCGCTGGTGCCGGCAGCGGATCGCAACTCCAGCGGATGTGCTTCACCCAAGACTTGGTTTTTGGGTTTCGGGAAAAATTTTCGACTACATCCACGCCGTACCTCCCGCTGCCGGTTTATTTGTTTTCATATATGAGGACGGCCGTTTTCACAGGCGCGCGCGGTGGGCCTCGACGATCTGGCGGATGGTCTCGTCGAGGGAGACGGAAATGTCCCACGCGGGATAGTGGGCGCGCATCTTGTGCAGATCGCTGTAGTAGCAGATGTGGTCGCCGGCGCGGTTTTGCTCCACGTAGGTGTGGATTTGTTTTTTGCCGCTGTGCTTTTCCACCAGCGCGAAGGCTTCGAGGATGGAGCAGGAGTTGGCCTTGCCTCCGCCGATGTTGTAAACCTCGCCGGCCCGGGGCGCGGCGGCAAAGGCGGCCATGAAGCGGGCCACGTCGAGCGAGTGGATGTTGTCGCGCACCTGCTTGCCCTTGTATCCAAAGACCTTGTACTCGCGGCCCTCGAGATTGCACTTCACGAGGTAGGAGAGGAAGCCGTGCAGCTCGACGCCGGAGTGGTTCGGGCCGGTCAGGCAGCCGCCGCGCAGCGCGCAGGCGGGCAGGTTGAAGTAGCGGCCGTATTCCTGCACCATGATGTCGGCGGCGGCCTTCGAGGCGCCGAAAAGCGAGTGCTTCGACTGGTCGATGGTGAAGGTCTCGGCGATGCCGTGCGCGTAGGCCGGGTCCGCGTAGTCCCAGCGGGTGTCCAGCTCGGCGAGCGCGATGCGGTTGGGCGCGTCGCCGTAAACCTTGTTGGTAGACATGTGGATGAAGGGCGACTCGGGGCAGGCCTGGCGCGCCGCCTCCAGCAGGTTGAGCGTGCCCCCGGCGTTGGTGTCGAAGTCGTCGAAGGGAATCGCCGCGGCGCGGTCGTGCGAGGGCTGCGCGGCGGTGTGCACGATGACCGAGGGGCGAAGCTCCCGCACCAGCGCCAGCACGCCGGCCCGGTCGCGGATGTCCAGCTCATGATGGCGGAAACCCGGCAGCTCGCGCGCCAGCCGCGCCTGGTTCCAGCGCGTGTCGCCCTGCGGACCGAAGAAGACCGCGCGCTGGTTGTTGTCCACGCCGTGGACAGCGTAGCCAAGCTCGCGCGCAAAATAAGCGCACACTTCCGAACCAATGAGACCGGACGAACCGGTGACTAACAGCGTTTTGGGCATGGGTGATTTACAAAAAAATCAACACAAATTAAAAAAGGACGTGACGCGAACAAAAATCTGTTGGGAGAGAAGAGGGGAGGGGAATGCACACAATGAGACGAGCGCATATCAAATTAAACTGAGATCGATACTTGAATCGGAGGGACGGCCTCCGTGCCGTCCGCTTTGGAGCGGGGGCGACACGGAGATCGTCCCTCCATCTATGAATGCGGCCACGGATTTTTTAAAAGCTCTATCTGCCATGAATCGTTCACGTTGACCGGGCCAGTGGCGAATCAGATCGGTGATTTGGCGGCGCAGCCGGAAGGCTGCGGATTGCGTGGCATGGGCGTCCCCGCCCATGTTTTTTGGGGAGGGCGGCGCGGAGCGCCGTCGCACGGGCGAGTCGCCCGTGCCACTCGACCCGGCAGGGCGGCGCAAAAGAGCCATGTCATCTGGATGTTCGGACCCAGAGAGAAGGTGGCGCGGGGGTCAGGGAATGCCCTGAACTCAAGCTGCCGCGCGCGGGCTCTCGCTCATCCGCGGCGAATCTCGGACCCGCGGAAATTGACCGTGATGTGGAAGACTTTCTTCAGGCGGCATTGAATCGCGCCCGTCGCCAGGTCAACCCGCTCGGGCGTCTCGACTCTGCTCAGGTCAATGACCGCATGGTAGCCGCGCTCCGAAAACACGTCGATGAGCATCGTCATCGCGAGCGGGTTGTCGAGCAGCGGGTCCTCCGTGTTGATCAACGAGCGGCCCGAGATCGCATGGCTGCGGATGATCGGCATCATCTTCTTGTCGATAAATGCCACGACCTTCGCGAACAGCTCGGTGTTCTCCAGTTCGTAGGAATCGAGCCGCTTCACCAGTTCCTGGCGTGCGTGAAGGGTGATCTCGCGCGCCTCCGGCAGGCAGCGCAGCCGGTCAAACGTGCGCGGATCGAGCTCGAGCGAACTTTGATAATCGAGTTCCTGCAGGATGTTCTTTTCCACTTCGTCCAACGACCCCTGCGCATCGACAAAATGGTAGTGGAAGATCTCCTTCAGTGATTGCAGCGCGGCCCAGGTCTGGTCCTTGAAAACCCGGTAGCGGCGCTGCGCGAGCGGCACGTCGTAGTCGGTGGGACGCTCCTCCAGCAGCTCGCCGATGCCGGTGCGGCGGACTTCCTCGTTGTGCGCGAGGATCTCGCGGCCGCGCTTGAGCTGACGCTCGACGCTGATCTTTTCATCCACGAAGAGCACCATGATGTGGATCGTGGGGTGGCGGAAATGGATGCCGATCGGGGTGTGAAAAAACTCATGGCGCAGCTCGTGCATTTTGCCGACGAGCATTTTCAGGCACTCCACCTGCACTTTCGTGCGCGGAAATCCGTCGAGGAGGACGCCGTCGCGATACTCGGGCCGGAGCAGCTCGCGGAAAAGGATGCCGATCACCTCGCGGTCGCCGACCATACCGCCGGTGTCCTTGATGCGGCGGGCCTCGGGCGTGTCGAGCAGTGCGCTGATGACGATGGGCGGGCAGGTGAGCCCGCGCGCCTTCAGGATGAAGGCGGTGTTGGTGCCCTTGCCCGCGCCGGGCGCGCCGCCGAGCAGGATGAGTTCCTTCGGGAAGCGCAGGTTTTCGCGGCCGTAATGATCCTCAAGATCCTCCCACGCGGCATCGAAGATAAGTTGCGCGTCTTTGATCTCGAGATCGGCGCCGCGTCCGTTGGCGGGATTCTTGGCGGCATCGGAGGAATTATTGGAGGGAGTCATGACCGGAAAAGAGGTGGAACAAAGCGGATTACGCGGCAGGATTCCACAAAAGAAATTCATTTTAAGCGAGTTTCTGGCTTTTCCCGGCACGGGGGAGAGGCTAGCTCTGGTCCCGGCTGCGCGGCTTCCACCCCGTGAAACCTCCTCCGACTGCGGCCCAAAGTGAGACCGCCGCACCGGGATTTTTCTTTCCTCTTTCTCTTTATCTTTCTCTTTCGTCAGGAACGGACAGGGAGAAAGAGAAAGATAAGGAGGAAAGAAGAAAGATTCCGGCGGGGGGAGGGAAGCGAGTGGTGGAGCGGCGCCGGCTGTCCTGCCTCGTCCAAAACCTCCGATTGTCCCCCCAAGTCTTTCCCGCATGAAAAAACACGCCTCTTCACCCGACTATAAATTCCGTTTCGGCGACGCCGTCGTCGGAGCACAGATGCTCTTCGTGGCCTTCGGTGCGCTGGTGCTCGTGCCGATCCTCACCGGGCTGAACCCCAATGTCGCGCTCTTCACCGCCGGCCTCGGCACGCTGATTTATCAGGTCGTCACGCGCGGGAAAGTGCCGGTGTTCATCGCGTCGAGCTTCGCGTTCATCGCGCCGATCAGCGCGGGCGTGCAGCAATGGGGCATCCCCGGCACGTTGTGCGGGTTGATCGGCGCCGGGGTCATGTATTTCATCGTGGGTGCGTTGATCAAGTGGCGCGGGATCGGGTTCCTGCAAAAAATCCTTCCGCCGGTCGTCATCGGCCCGGTCGTGATGGTGATCGGCCTGTTGCTCGCGCCGGTGGGCGCATCGATGGCGATGGGCCGGACGCCCGGCTGCACGATCCCGGCGTGGCAGGCGCTCGTCATCGCGGGCATCTCGCTGCTCACGATGATCCTCGTCTCGCTGCGCGGACGCGGGATGCTGCGGCTGCTGCCGATCCTGTGCGGCATCGGCGCGGGCTATGTGGCGTCGGTGGCGTTCGGTTTTGTCGATTTCACGGCCATCAAGGCCGCCGCGTGGATCGCGGTGCCGTCGTTCACCGCGCCGGTGTGGAACCTGTCCGCGATCCTGTTCATCGCGCCCGTCGCGCTCGCGCCCATCATCGAGCATTACGGCGCGATCCAGGCCATCAGCCAGATCACCGGACGCGACTACGTGGCCGATCCCGGCATCCATCGGTGTCTGGTCGGCGACGGGCTGGCAACCTCGGTGGCGGGCCTGTTCGGCGGTCCGCCCTGCACGACTTACAGCGAGGTGATCGGAGCGGTGGCGCTCACGCGGGCGTTCAACCCGGCGATCATGACCTGGGCCGCGATCACGGCGGTGGCGCTGGCGTTCGTCGGCAAGGTGGGGGCGGTGCTCGCGTCGATCCCCGTGCCGGTGATGGGCGGCATCATGACGCTGCTTTTCGGTGCCATCGCCACCGTGGGCCTGCAAACGCTGGTGCGCGCGAAACAGGATTTGCTCGAACCGCGCAACATGACCATCGTGTCGCTCATCCTCGTGTGCGGCATCGGCGGCATGGTGATCGGCGACAAGAGCTCCTTCGCGCTGGAGGGCATCGGGCTGGCCGGCATCCTCGGCATCGTGCTGAACTTGATCCTGCCCAAGGCGGCCAGGGAAAACGAAGACGGGCAGGCGTGACATCGCGCCGTGGCAGGGACAAGCCGTCCGGGCCACGCAAACCACACGGGCGGGACGCCCGTGCCACGAGGTAGGGCGCGACCTTGCGTCGCGCCGCGATTGGCGAGAGCGCAGGCGGACGCGGCAGGGTGTTCGCGGCACAAGGTCAGGCCCTACGACGGCTTCGCCGTTCACGGGCAAGATGCCCGTGCTACTTTCCAAGCCCATGCCACTCGAATCCACGGGCTCGCAGCCCGTGTTTCCTTTTCACTTGCCGATGCCGAACGCCCGGAACCCGGTCTCGCGCAGCTTCGCCAGGTCGAGGATGTTTCGCCCGTCGAACAGGAACGCCGGCTTCGGCATGCCCGCGTGGATTTTGGCGAAATCGAGCGTCTTGAACTCGTCCCATTCCGTCACGACCGCGATGGCGTGCGCGCCCTCGCAGGCTTCGTAGGCGGTCTGCGCCACGGTCAGGCGCGGGTTGGCGTTTCCCTTGCCGAGCGTGTCCGCGATGATCTCGGCGGCGGGCACCTTCGGGTCATAGACGGCGACGTTGGCCTGCTCGGCCAGCAGGTCGCGGCACACGTTGATGGCGGCGGATTCGCGCGTGTCGTTAGTGTCTTTCTTGAAGGCGAAGCCGAGCACGGCGATTTTTTTGTCGGCCACCGTGTTGAAAAGCGTGCGGACGATTTTCGCGGAGAAACGGTGCTTCTGGTAATCGTTTATCCGCACCACGTGGTCCCAATACGCGGCCACGTCCGGCAGCCCGAAATGCTGGCAGAGATACACGAGGTTCAGGATGTCCTTCTGGAAGCACGAGCCGCCGAAGCCGACGGAGGCCTTCAAGAATTTCGGGCCGATGCGGCTGTCGCGGCCGATCGCGTGCGCCACTTCGTCCACGTCCGCGCCGGTCGCCTCGCAGAGCGCCGAGATGGAATTGATGGACGAGATGCGCTGCGCGAGAAACGCGTTGGCCACGAGCTTCGAGAGTTCCGACGACCAGAGATTGGTCGTGATGATGCGGTCGCGCGGCACCCAGCGCGCATACACATCGGCGAGCGCCTTGAGCGCGGCCTGGCCCTCGGGCGTGTTTTCGCCGCCGATGAGCACGCGGTCGGGCGCGACCAAATCCTGCACCGCCGTGCCCTCGGCGAGAAACTCGGGATTCGACAGCACGGAGAATTTCAGCCCGTTGGAATTGGCGGCGAGGATTTCCTTGATCGTCTCGGCGGTCTTCACCGGGATGGTCGATTTCTCGACGATGATCTTCGGCCCCGTGGCCACCTTGGCGATGCTGCGCGCGACCGACTCGATGAAGCGCAGGTCCGCCGCCGCGCCCGCGCCCACGCCGTAGGTTTTGGTCGGCGTGTTGACCGCCACGAAAATGATGTCCGCCTCGCGGATGCCCTTCGTCACGTCGGTGGAGAAAAACAGGTTCCGGCCGCGGCTCTGTTTCACCACCTCCTCGAGCCCCGGCTCATAGACCGGCAGCGCGTCGGAATTCCAGTCGGCGATGCGCGCCTCGTTCAAATCAACCACGGTCACTTGAATGTCGGGCGCTTTCAGCGCAATCATGGCCATCGTGGGCCCGCCGACGTAACCGGCGCCAATGCAGCAGATTTTCATAGTGTTCGCGGGAACCTTGACCACGCCCCGTGCCAAATCCAAGGAGGAATTCGCCCTAGTGGGTCTTGGGGGTTTCACCTACAGTGAAAATTACGAGGAAGGCGGCTGAATTTCGTATTTCATTGACGAACATAAATCATCCGAAATGAGGTGCCGTCCGGCTCATCCCAGCCGCGCCTTCACCGTGCGCCGGTCGAGATCGAGCCGCCGCGCCGTCTCCTCCACCGTGCCGGCCTGCGCATGCACCAGCCGCGTGTAGCGCCGCAGGAGTTCCTCCGCCGTCAGCCGCCCGCCGCCGATGAGCGCGTTCCAGTCGTCCGCCGCCCCGCCCGCGAGCGGCCCCGCCGGGCGGTATTCGCCGCGCACGAGCAGATTTCGCATGCACTGCTCCAGTTCGCGGAAATTTCCCGGCCACGCGTAGTCCGCGCCGAGGTTTTTTGTCATCCACGCCACCGCCTCGCGCGCGAAGGCCTCCGCCTCGCCCGCGCCCACCAGCCGTCGGGCCGCGTGCTCCGCCAGCGACGCCAGCTCGCCCGCGCCGGCCCCGTCGAGCTGCTCGCGCAGCGACGGCGTGCGCACCACGTCCGAGCAAAGCCGGTAATAAAAATCCTCGCGAAAGCGCCCCGCGCGAATCTCCGCCGGCAGGTCGCGATTCGTCGCCGCGATGACTTTCCCCTGAAACACCCGCGACTCCGTGTCGCCCAGCCTCTGGAATGTCCGCGCCTGCAACACCCGCAGCAGCTTCACCTGGATGCCCGCGTCCACGTCGCCGATTTCGTCCAGAAACACCGCGCCCGCCGCCGGGCAGACCTCCATCCAGCCCGCCCGGTCCGCCAGCGCGCCCGTAAACGCCCCCCGCCGGTGCCCGAACAATTCCGACTCGATCAATGTCGGCGACAGCGCGGACAAGTTGAGCGGGAAAAACGCCCCGGCGAAATCTTCCGCGAACATTCCGCGTTTCGAGTCAAACGCCACATAGCGCGACAGCGCGATGGCCCGCGCCACCAGTTCCTTGCCCGTGCCCGACGGCCCGATGACCAGTGTCGCGAAATCCCCCATCCGGGAAAAAAGCGTCCGCCGGTAGCGCGTAAAATCGTGCGTGAAAATCGACTGCCAGATCGCCGCGCGCAGCCGCGCCATCGGCGCCGATCCACCCGCCAGCGCGCCGAAAATATGAAAGAACGCCCGCCGCATCTGAAACGCCAGCGCGAAAAAGTGCTCCACCGCGCCCGTCTCCCCGATCAGGCGCAGCCCCGGCACGGCGAGCAGCCGCTCCATCTCGGCGCGCGCCTCGGCGAAAAACCGCACCCGTCCCGGCGGCTCGCCGCCGCCCCGCGCCCGTCGCGCCTCGCCCTCGCGGATCAGCCCGTCAAACCGCTCCGCGAACGCGTGAAAAATCCGGAACGCCACGAGCGCCACATGCGCCTCGCCCTCCGCGCGCGTCACCCGTCCGTTGCGCGGCCAGTCGGTCCGTATCCGTTCCGTCAATACACAGGCTCTCTCCAGCAGGCGGGAGAGGTTCGGGTTCGGGAGCGTTTTTGCGTGCGACTGCACGTTCCAGTCCGCCGCAGCCTCGGCGAATTCCGCCCCGAGCGCCTTGCGTTCCCATTCGATGCGCTCCGGCAAAAACGGATTCGCCCGGTTCACCCGTCCCACGCAGTCCGCAAACGCCAGCTCCTCGTCGGAAAACAACCGTCTCATAAAAACCTTGGTTTTAATAGCCGCAAAGAGACACAGGATTGAGTGATTGTTTTGTGCCTCTTGTGCATTTTTGTGGCTATCTAGTGGTTCGCCTTATTTGTCATCAAAAAATGACAAATGATAGTCATATTTTGTCAATCACGCAGGCCAGGAATATACCCGATTTAAATCATATCATATTGTTTATTAATTTATTATGTGTGAATGATTTTCTGCTGGCATGACTCCGGCAATAGGTGCATTCGTCATGAAAACCACATCCCGCACCTACGCTCCCAACCTTGTCCGCGCTCACCGCGCATTCCGCTGGCTCTCTTTTCTCGCCGCGTTTGCCGCCATGCTCGCGCTGCTCGGCGTGATGACCGGCCTCCATGCCGCCGGCACCCTCACGCCCGTCGGCTCGTCCGCCGCCACGATCCAGATTCGTGACCATCAGGTCAACGTCACCATCAACAACGGCTTTGCCCAGACCGAAGTTCTCCAAACCTTTTTCAATCCCAACGCCGCCGACCTCGAGGCCGTTTACGCCTTTCCCGTGCCGAAAAGCGCCAGCCTCTCCGAAGTCACCATCCAGGCCGGCGAAAAAACGCTGAACGGCGAAGTGCTCCCGCGCGCCGCGGCCGAGACCATCTACAACGAGGAAAAATCTCGCGGCAACGACGCCGGCCTCGCCGCCAAGAACACCTTCCAGACCTACGAATTCCGCGTCTCGCCCGTCCGCGCCGGCGCCGAGACCCGCCTGCGTTTCGTTTACTACCAGCCGCTCGAAATCGACACCGGCGTCGGCCGCTACCTCTACCCGCTTGAGGAAGGCGGCACCGACGACCGCGCGCAGAATTTCTGGCAGCCCGCCAACACCCAAGTCGAGGGCCGCCTCTCCATCAACGTCGAGCTGAAATCCGCCTGGCCCATTGACGACCTCCGCGCGCCGGGCTTCGAGAATGAATCTGTTATCCAAAAACTGGATACAGGCCACTACCGGTTCGCGCTCGACCGCGCCGGCGCGAAGCTCGCCCGCGACTTCGTCCTCTACTACCGCCTCGCCGCCGACCTCCCCGGCCGCGTCGAAGTCGTTCCCTACCGCGCCGCGCCCGGCAAGCCCGGCACCTTCATGGCCGTCGTCACGCCCGGGCTCGACCTCCAGCCCATCACCCGCGGCGCCGACTACACCTACGTGCTCGATGTCTCCGGCTCCATGCAGGGCAAAATCGCCACGCTCGCCAACGGCATCACCCAGGCCCTCGGCAAGATGTCCCCCGGCGACCGCTTCCGCATCGTTACCTTCAACAACAACGCCCGCGAGCTTCTTCCCTGGACGCCCGCCACGCCCGACAACGTCCGGAACGCCATCACCCTCGTCCGCTCCCTCGCGCCCTCCGGCGGCACCAACATCTACGCCGGCCTGCAAGTCGCGCTCACCCGGCTCGACGCCGACCGCGCCACCTCGCTCGTCCTCGTCACCGACGGCGTGACCAACCAGGGCATCGTTGACCCGCGCGCCTTCCACGCCCTCCTCAAGCAGCACGACATCCGCTTCTTCGGCTTCCTCATGGGCAATTCCACCAACTGGCCCCTCATGCGCGCCATGGCCGACGCCACCGGCGGCTTCTACGCCGGCGTCTCCAACGACGACGACATCGTCGGCCAGCTCCTCCTTGCCAAATCGAAGATCACCCACGAAGCCCTCCACCACGCCACCTTCAAGTTCTCCGGTGGCGGCACCACCGACCTCACCGGGGACAACCCGCAAAAAATCTACCACGGCCAGCAGCTTGTCCTCTTCGGCCGCTACGACAAACCCGGCAAGGCCACCCTCACCCTCAACGCCCGCCTCACCGGCGAGGACAAAACCTACACCACCACCTTCGACTTCCCCGAAACCGACACCGCCAATCCCGAACTCGAACGCCTCTGGGCCCTCGCCCAAATCGAGCAAATCGAGCTGAAGGAAGCCATCGGCCAGACCCCCGCCGCCGAGGCGAAGGACGCCATCACGAACCTCGGCGTGGCCTACCAGCTCGTCACCGACCACACCGCGATGGTCGTGCTCGACGACGCCACCCACGACGCCCGCGGTATCGACCGCAAAAACCGCGACCGCACCGCCCTCGAACGCGCCGCCCAAAGCGCCCGCGCGCAAACCGTCGCGACCAACTACCAGGTTGACGCGAACCAGCCCGCTTACTCCGCGCCCGCTCCCCACGTCAGCCGCTCCCGTGGTTTCGGCGGCGGTGGAGGCGGCGCGCTGGAGTCCACGGACATCGCCTTCCTGCTCTTCTTCGCCTTCCTCGCCTGGGCCGCCTGGCTCGGCCGCCGCGCGATGGCTCAAAAATCGCGCGACGACTGAGCCCTCGCGAAACCGCGTCAGCGACTGGGAGCGCCGGCTTCCAGCCGGCAGACGGCGAAGCCGTCGGATTGAGCGGCGCGGGCAACAAGCCCGCGCCGCCCGCATGCCGGCACTTTCGGTCGCACAACAACCACTCAATCTTGAAAACACACCAACCCCAGCGTGGCGTAGCCACGACCAAAGAGGTTGATCACGGATGGCATGGATGAAGACGGATTAGACAGACAATCTGGCATCCTCAGCCAGCCCTCCTTGCGCCCTTGCCTTTCAACTTTTCCGCCATGCGCCGTTTCCCCCTTGTCACCCTCGCCCTCGCCGCGCTCGCCCTGCTCGCCGCCGCGCTGCCGCCCGCGTTCACCGACGCCCTCCAATTCGACCGCGACGCCATTGCGCGCGGCGAACTCTGGCGGTTCCTCACCGCGCATCTCACGCACTTCGGCGTCTCGCACCTGCGTTGGGACGTTTTCGCGCTGCTGCTCCTCGGCACGATGGCCGAGGGCAAATCCCGCCGCGACTGGCTCGCCGCGCTCGCCGTTTCCGCGCCCGCCATCACGCTCCTCGTCTGGGCGCTCCAGCCGCACTTCACTCATTATCGCGGTCTCTCCGGGCTCGACTGCGCCGCCTACGGCGTGATCGTCGGGCACCTTTTTCGCGACGGCCTGCGCGCGCGGCATCACTTCACCCTTGCCCTCGCCGTGCTCGCCTTTGCGGCTGCGCTCGCCA
Organism: Termitidicoccus mucosus; assembly: GCF_038725785.1. Taxonomy (GTDB): domain Bacteria; phylum Verrucomicrobiota; class Verrucomicrobiia; order Opitutales; family Opitutaceae; genus Termitidicoccus; species Termitidicoccus mucosus. The sequence continues at coordinate 3,594,008 of NZ_CP109796.1, read as the reverse complement.
AATGCGCCTACGAACTCGCCACCGGCACCGCCTTCTTTGTCGGCGCGACCACCGCGTTTGCACCTGTCCCCCTCGCGCACCTTGCCGGAGTCCTTACCGGCGCGCTCGTCACCATGACACCATTCCTTCGCCAACCCGCCACGCGGCGCCGGGACGGAACGGTTCAATCCGCGACGGCATCGCGGGCGCCTGGTTCTCCATAAAAGGCCGCTTTGAAAAAATAGCCGTAGGCGGTAGGGAGGCCTCTCCGAGGCCTCCGTCGGGCGGAGAGGGCGGTTTGGAATTTCATTGGAGGGTTGAAGTGGTGACGGAGGTCTCGGAGAGGCCTCCCTACCGTGGAACTTGTGGAGGTTGATTTTTCAAAGTGTCCAATTGGTATTGGCGGCCGGGCGCTCCGGCCATCCCGCGCCTAACCCTTTCGCTTTCCGGGGTCTTTGGCGCGCCGCTTGTTTTTGCGCATGGGTTGCGCATGGCACAGGGTATGCTTTCTGATTCGCGTAACACAAAATTGAAATTTTGTAACACCGAATCATGATCATTATGAATCCTTCACGCTTCCTCCGCCACGTCCTCTGCGCCGCGTGCGCATTCGTTTTGGGTTCCGCGGTTCTGCCCGCGGCGCCCCTGAAAGTCGCCTATTCCGATTATCCCGGCTGGACCGCCCTCGCCATTGCCGAACAAAAGGGCTGGTTCAAGGAAGCCGGCGTCGAGGTCGATCTCTTGTGGTTCGAATACGGTCCGTCGATGGAAGCGTTTATCGCCGGCCAGGTGGACGCCGTCACCGTGACCAACGGCGATTCCCTCGTGACCGGGGCGGGCGGGGCGAAGAATATCATGATTCTCCTCACGGACTATTCCGACGGAAACGACATGATCATCGCCCGTCCGGGCATAAAGTCGCTCAAGGAACTCAAGGGGAAAAAGATCGCCGTCGAAATCGGCTTTGTCGATCATCTCCTGCTGCTGAACGGCCTCAAAAAACACGGGATGACCGAGGCGGATGTCGAACTCGTGCCCACCCCCACCAACCAAACCCCGCAGGTCCTTGCCTCCGGGCAGGTGGACGCGGTCGCGGCCTGGCAGCCAAACTCCGGGCAGGCCCTCAAGGCGGTGCCCGGCTCCACGGTGGTTTATTCGAGCGCGGACGAGCCCGGCCTGATTTACGACATGGTGGTCGCCACGCCCCAAAGCCTCGCCCAACGCCGGGCCGACTGGGTGAAATTCGTGAAGGTTTGGGACAAGGTCGTGGCCTATCTGGCCGACCCGAAAACCCGTGCCGATGGCATCAAGATAATGGCCGCCCGCGCGGGGGTGTCGGCCAAGGATTACGAGCAATTCATGCCCGGCACGCATTTCCTCACGCTGGCCGAGGGCTACAAATATCTTTCCTCCACGAGCAAGGGGTTCGATTCCATCCTCGGATCGTCGGTGATAGCGGACGATTTTAATGTCAAAAACAGCGTGTATAAGAAGGCGCAGGATGTCCCGGCTTATATAGACGCATCGGTCACGGCCGACGCCTTGAAGTAAAAAGAAAAGTCCTCCGCCTTTTCGAGATTTCCTTAAAAGTTCTTTCCTCTTTATTCTTTCTCTTTCCTCTTTCTCCCCTCCATTCAAGGAGGTTCGCGAAAGAGGAGAGAAAGAGGAAAGAGAAAGAATAAAGAGGAAAGATAAAAACAGGCGAAGGGCGCAGGCCGTTGTTCCGAATCGGACTTCCAGTAATATACGACCAAGACTTTTTCATGTCCCGCCTCCACTGGTTTTCAATCCGCCGGGAACTCCAGCCCCGGCAGCGCGCCATGCTCGGCCTGCTGGCATTTCTGCTGCCGCTCGCGCTCTGGGGTTGTGTCAGCTACGTGCCGTGGATCTGGCATCCGATGATCAAGGTCACCGACTCGGGGGACGTCGCCTGGATACGGACGGGCACCCTGGTTGACCGGGACGAATTTCAGAAAGAAGCGGACAATGTCCTGCGCGCGGGCGGCAGGCCTCCCCGGGGAGAAAGGGCCAATCCCATCTACCTGCCGGCGCCGCACAATGTGGTGCGCGCGCTTTACACCGCGTTCACCACCGAACCCGCGCTGAAGGGCGACCGCTGGCTGCATGAAAGCCTGGGCATGAGCCTGCAAACCATCTTCTGGGGGTTTCTCATCTCGAGCGTCCTCGGCGTGCCTCTCGGGGTTCTGTGCGGCGCGTATGCGAGCGTGTCGCGCGTCACGGAACCCTTTGTCGATTTTGTGCGCTACATGCCCGCCCCGGCCTTCGGCGCCCTGATGGTTGCGATCTTCGGCATCCATCTGGAACCGAAAATCGCAATCATCGTCATCGGGACGCTTTTCCAGCAGGTGCTCGTGGTCGCCAACACGGTCCGCAAGGTCGATGGCGGCCTGCTCGAGGCGGCGCAAACCCTCGGCGCCAAGCGCCGCCACCTCGTCCTGCGCGTCCTCGTGCCCGCCAGCTTGCCCGATCTATATAACGATCTCCGCATCCTCCTTGGCTGGGCGTGGACTTATCTGATCGTGGCCGAGGTCATCGGCGTCAGCAGCGGGATTACGTTTTTTATCAATCAACAGGCCAAATACCGCAATTTCGACAATGTATATGCCGCGATCATCATCATCGGTGTCATCGGCCTTTCCACCGACCAGTTCCTCGCCTGGCTCGGACGGCATATCTTCGCGTGGAAAAACCCGAGGCCGAGCCGGGTGCGCGCGTTTTTCTCCTTCATAAAAAACACCGAGGGCCTCCTCGCGCCGTCGAAGGAAGTCCAGCACCGGCGCTTCCTCGCGGCCTGCGCCGCGCGCGGACTGCCCATCCCGGCGCAGGCCGCCGAAATGGCGGCGGGCCCAATTCCGGCCGGTTCCCTGCCAACCTCGCCCAAAAACACCGATGAGCCTTCCTGATTACAAACTGCAATCTCCCGCCGTGACGGAGCGTTTTCGCAAGATCAAGGAGCGCCCCGTCGTGCTTTCCGTGAGGGGCATCGGACGCGAATTTTCCGGCGAAAAAGCCCCTGTGGTGGCGCTCAAGGATATTTCCTTCGATGTGCACCGGCGCGAGTTTGTCTGCGTGATCGGACCGTCGGGCTGCGGAAAATCCACGCTCATCCGGCTCATCGCCGGCCTCGACGAAAGCACTTCGGGGGAACTTCTCATCGATGGGAAAAAAGTGAGCGGGCCGGGGCCGGATCGCGGCATGGTTTTTCAAGGATACACCCTTTTCCCGTGGCTCACGGTCAAGGAAAACGTCATGTTCGGCCTTCAGATGCAGGGCGCGGAATCGTCGGAGGCCGCGCGCGAGGCGATGCAATGGCTCGATCTCGTGGGACTCCGCAAATTCTACGACGTCTATCCCAACCAGCTCTCCGGCGGCATGAAACAACGCGTCGCCATCGCCCGCGCGCTCGCTCCCAATCCGCGCGTGCTGCTCATGGACGAGCCGTTCGGCGCGCTCGACGCGCAAACCCGCGCGCAGATGCAGTCGCACCTGATGGAGATCTGGCGCAACGTGGATGTCACCATCCTGTTCATCACGCATGACCTCGACGAGGCCATCCTCTTGGCCGATCGCATCCTCGTGCTCAAGGCGCATCCGGGCGAAGTGGCCGAGGTCATGGAAGTGCCGGTGCCCAGGCCGCGCCATTTTTCCCAGCTCAATTCCCCGGAATTCCAGGCCACGCGCCGCCGCCTCGACGAGCTTATCCATCCGAGAACCGAAATCCGTCCGGACGAGCAGGAGCGCCTGCCCATCGTCCGCCTCACCGCCGCGGGCGACGACGTCGAATAAATTCATCCGCCGCCCCGCCCAAATGCCGGCCTGCGACAAAAGGTCATGAAACGCGCCAAAGCCAACCGCCCCCGCCCGCACCCCGTCCTCTGGTCGCAACTGACCTGGCCTGAAATCGGGCGACTGCGCGCCGGCGGCATGGACGCGGTGCTCCTGCCGTGCGGGGCGACCGAGCAACACGGCCCGCACCTGGGCACCGGGATGGACACGGTCCTGGCCGCCGATGTCTGCGCCGCCGTCTCCGCCGCGACCTCCGTGCCCGCGCTCCCCGCGCTTCCCTACGGATGCTCGCTCGGCCACTCGCACCGCTGGCCCGGAACGCTGTCGCTCCAGCCCCAGACCCTGATCGCCCTCGTCACGGACATCGGCGGCTGGCTCTGGCGGGCCGGCTTCAAAAAACTCTTTATAATAAACAGCCACGTCACCAACGCCGCCCCGCTCCGTTGCGCGCTCGAAAACCTCCGCTACCATCACGACGGTTTCATGGTGGCGCTGGTCAACACCGCCACCGCCAGCCCGCGCACGCAAAAAACGTTTTTCGCCGACGCGCGGGACTGGCACGCCAACCAGGCCGAGACCGCGCTCATGCTCGCCCGCGCGCCGGAAATCACGCGCCCGGATTTGATAAAAAAATCCGACGACCCCGACCGCACCGTCGGCGCCGTTTTCGCGCATCCGGTCAACCATACAAGCACCAACGGCGTCACCGGCCATCCCAGCCGCGCCTCCCTTGCGCAGGGCGAGCGCCTCTTCCGCTGGCTCGTGGCGGACGTGGCCGGAATCGTCCGCAAGGGACTGCGCGAAAAAAGTCCTCTCGTCCCCACGCACGACGCCAACGGCCCGAACGGGTGAGCCGCGGACCCCGCGCCATTGTTGGAAATTTCCGACTGTTCAATACCATTTCCGAACCATTTATAGATTTATCAAGGTAGGGCGAAGCCTCCGGCTGAGCCGCGGCTCGGCGGGGACGCCTCGCCCTACCCAAAATATGAATTTCGTTTGGAAATAGTTTAACCCAAAACTGCTCTAAACAGAACACCTATTCGAAAATTGTATTATATATAACATGAAAACAGAACATGAAATCCTCTCCCTCCAGAAGGAACTGAAGGCCAAGGGCGTGAAATATTGCGTCGGCGCGTATGTGGACATCCACGGCGTGCCCAAGGGGAAGTTTGTCCCCATCGACCACTTCCTCCATTTCGCGCATGGCTCGGAATTATATACGGGCTACGCGCTCGACGGGCTCGGGCAGTCGCCCAACGACGACGAAATCGCGTCGCTCCCCGATCTCGACCGGGGCGTCATCCTCCCGTGGAACCGGGAGGTCGCCTGGTTCCCGGCGGACAACACCTTTCACGGCGAGCCCTACGAAATAAACACGCGCGTCGCGCTCAAAAAGGTGCTCGCCGACGCGACGTCGCTGGGCTTCGGCTTCAATCTCGGCATCGAATGCGAGGTTTTTGTCGTGAAGCTCGACGACGCGGGGCGCATCGGCATTCCCAATGCCGACGACCAGCTCAACAAGACCTGTTATGACATCCGCCGCTTTTTCCGGCGCTACACCTGGCTGGACAAGGTTTCCTCCGCCATCGACCAGCTCGGCTGGGATTTGTATTCGCTCGATCACGAGGACGCGCCGTCGCAATTCGAGTTCGATTTTAAATATTCCGACGCGCTCACCATGTGCGACCGCTATGTGTTTTTCCGCACGATGGCCAAGCATTACGCGGAGGAGGAGGGGCTGCTGGCCACCTTCATGCCGAAACCGTTTGCAGACAAAACGGGCAACGGTGCGCATTTCAACATGTCGCTTTATGATTTGGAAACCGGAAAAAACGCATTCGCGCACGACAAAGCCGCCGACCCTCTGGGCCTGGGCCTCAGCCCCGTCGCCTACCACTTCATCGGCGGCATCCTCAGGCACGGCCCGGCGATCTGCGCGGCGATGGCCCCGACGGTGAACAGCTACAAACGCCTCGTCCGGCGCGGCCTCATGAATTATTACTCGTGGGCGCCGGTCTTCAACAGCTTCGGCACCAACAACCGGACGAATTCCATCCGTGTGCCGATGAGCGGCGGTCGTTGCGAAAGCCGCAACGCCGACTCGTCCTGCAATCCCTATCTCGCCGCCACGCTGGTGCTGGCCGCCGGGCTGGAAGGCATCCGCGAAAAACTCGATCCGGGCCGCCCCCGCGAGGAAAACCTCTACGCCTACACCGACGAGCAACTGGCCGCGCAGGGCATCTGCCACCTCCCGCAGTCGCTTCAGGAGGCGGTCGCCGCCTTCGCCGGCGATCCTTTCACGGAGCGCGTGCTCGGCAGGGAATTGCGCGACGAGTTTGTTCGTTACAAATCCGAGGAGTGGCGCGCCTACCGCCAGCAAATCACGCAGTGGGAAATAGACCGCTACGCGCGGATGTTTTGAGGGGAAACGAACCCTTTATTCAGACAGAATGAAAAATCCATTCTGTCCAAAAATGAAGAACCATTAAATTAACCGCGAAGAACGCGAAGGATGCAAAGAGCAATCATGATTTACGTCGCGCTCTTCGCGTCCTTCGTGGTTAATAAAATCGAACCATTATTTTGAACAGAAGGAAACGAGGGGCCCCAGGAAGACCATAATTTGGAAAGGCATGGCAGGCATGTCGCTTCGCGCGACATCACAGCGCGAGGTTGCCCGGCAGCGAGGAGGCCTGTCTGAGCTCGTCGATTCTGCTTTTCAGCGGTTTGCTGCGGATGGTCGGGCCGTCCACCCAGTGGCTGGGAATCGTGGTCAGCGAAACCGTGCTGGTCGCGCCGCATTCATTGCGATGCAGTTTTGCGATCACCGCCTCGGCCGCGCGCGAGCCGATGGTCTCCGGGCACTGGTCGAGCCCCGCGCAGGGCGTGTGCTGGCGCAGCGTGTTCAGGCAGAAGAATCCTTGGGTCTTGGGAATCCTCGCCCCGGCCGCCCTCATCCAGTCGATCGCCTCGCTCTGGTGGCCGAGCACGACATCCGGCGCGTGCTTCCGGAACCAGGGCTCGAAATTATCCCGCGTGATTTCGTCCGCGACCAGCGGCGGCACGTTGCCGGCCTCGGGATGATTGTATTGAAAGGAAAGAAACGCCCCCTGCCAGCGGTAGAGCAGGCGCTCGTCGTGGTGCTTTTGCATGAAAAGCCCCGGGCGCTTGTAGCCCAGCGCGTGCAGGCGGTGCAGCACGTTGATGAGCGAACGGTAGTGATCGGGGCAGATGGCGTGGAGCGCGGGCTGTTTTATATAATAATCCGTATAGACCCCGGCATAGCGCGACCAGCTCAGCGCGGAGAAATCCGGATCGCCCCAGACCGGCAGGATGATGATGCCCTGGATGCCGCGCGACTGGAGTATCTGGTCGAGACGGTGCATGGTGATGCCGGTTTTTCCGCCCGCGGTGAACGCTTCGACCTTGAACCCGAGCGTCGCCGCCCGTTCGGTGGCCCCGCGGGTGAACTCACGGTAGAAGCGTTTCGCGTAATCGGGCCGGTCGGGCTCGTCGAGGGTGAGGATGGCGATGACGCCGCGAAACGTGCCGCCGCGCGAACGCCGCAACTCCGACATGACCGCGCCGGCCAGAGGATTGGGCTGATACCCGGCGGCCTTGGCGGCCGCGCGCACGCGTTCCATGGTGTCGGCCTTCACGCAAGGCGATCCGCGCAGCGCCTCGGAAACCGTGGTGCGGGAAAGGCCCAGCGATTTGGCCAGGGTACGCAGGGTGGGGGTGGGCATACGGACTGTCAGAATCATGATGAAACAAGTTGAGGCAACAAGATAATTCAGCTGTCCGGAAATATTAGCAGGCCAAAACGCCCGCAGATGTCATAATCTGCGGGCGGAACGACTCTAAATTCCGCGATTATTAAAAATCAAACGTGGTGGTGAGAGATATCCAGCGTGGGTCGATGATGCGGTAATTTCTCGGCGTGCCGTCGGGATTCACGCCGACGGTGCGCAGTTCGCCACCCTCGAAGGCATTGCGGATATTGATTTGGATGGAACAGCGCACCTTGTCATCGAGGAGCTTCAACCGGTAGCGCGCCCAGAAATCGAACTCGAACCAGGAATTGTCATAAACCGGCCGGTTCGGGTCGTAATTAAGATAACGCTCGTCGGGGTTGTCCGGCTCAAGGGCAAGATACCCGATCGCACCCTCGTCGAACCAGCGCATGGAACCCCCGACATCGATGTTTTTAAGGAAGTTGTCGGTCTTGAGCCCCGCCAGTTTGTAGGCGGCGGAGGCCGTGACCGTCCACTCGCGAGTCTGTGGTTTTTGCTGCCCGACCGTGGCGGTTTGCAATGCCATCTGGGGCTGGATGTTCTTTTCGTAGAACACCTGGGGATTATTGTCGCCGGTCCAGTATCCCCCGTCCTTGTCCACTCCATATGTCGACCACCAGGGCTTGCCTGCAAGATCGGAAGGCACCCAGGCGCTTCCGTTCCACTCTTTGAAGTCGGAAGGGATCATGATGGATTGCAAAATGGGCAGATGCTCCTGCAACCATTTGGCCGTGAAATAAGAGGCGCTGGTGTCAAACGCCTTCTTCTGCGTGATCGATGCCTTCAGCGTCAGATATTGATTTGGGTTCCAATTGATTTCGATTTCCTTTCCCCGGGCCGAGACACTATCGTCATCCCCATAGGCTTTCTTGGTGCCGCCCATATGCCACAGCCAGAAATCATAGTTCAGCCCTCCGAGCGGATCGATATAAGTGTTCCATGCCTCTTTGCGAAGCGCCTCCCGTTCCTCCTGGCCGACTGGATCATCGTCATAAAGATGGCGGTCAACGGCATCCTGGGGCGTGATTCCTTTCGCTGAAAGAACCCAGAGATAGGCCTGCGCCTCGAGGTTCCATTCATCACGTTCGGTCGGAAACTCATCGCGCTCATAGTCCATATACAGGCGAAGCGCCCGCTGCGCCCATGTTCCCGCGCTGTTCCCGGTGCGGGTGTGTTCCTCGGTCATTTCATATTGGTTGAACCCGATATAAAGCTGCTTTTGTTTTCCCAGATACAGGCGGAATCCATAATCCTTGCTGTCCCCTTTTGGATTTTTGAGAACGCCGCCGTAAAGGTCCCAGAGCAGTGATTCCGGCTGGAAGCTGGTGGATTGGTTGTAATGGAGATGCAGCCAGTCGAACGGCTTCAGCACCACGCCGGCCTGGCGGGTGATGCCGCTGTTGTAGTTTTTTGAATATCCGTAATTCGGATCATCAAACACGTAAACCGGGCTGATATCGGGGAATCCATTGGCGTCCCAAACACGCTCTTTCCCCTCCCAGTCAATGGTCCGGTCTTTGCGATAACCGAACATGGGCACGATGCGGTCGTCGAGGAAACTGCCTTGGTAAACAACGCCGAGGGTCCGCCGTTCCGCATGCTTCATGCGGTTGGCGTCATAAAGCTCGCCGATGGAAACCGGCTGCGTCACCCATTGTCCGGCTAGCGCATCGTACCAGTAAAGGTCGTGGTTTTCGCCGTAAAGAGCGGACGGGCGAATGGCCGGGTAGTCGATATTATAGCCGGCGCCGTCCCCCATGTAATACCGCGTGGTCTGCCGGTAAGTGGTGGATGCCTCGTTTTGCACGACGCCGGAGGCGTTGTGCTTGGGATACCAAGCCAAAGAATCATCCCGGAGAACATAATCGCGATAACCAAGCGTGCCATATTCGCGCTCGCGATATTCTCCGTAAGCGGTGGCGGTGTGTCTGCCCAGCCACCGCGTCCAGCCTTTGTTCTTGGAGAGGTCCAGTTGATACACCATGTTCACCTTGGCGATTTCCGAGTCGTCCTGATACCACTGGCGCTGGGCCTCGGAGCCCGCCATGAAGGGGCGGAGAAAATAGGGATTGGGCGTGCCGTCCAGGAGGTATTCGTTCACGTCGATCATCAGGTTGGTGGGGATGCCGCTGCTGTTGCCGATCAGGTTGGAGCGATAAGTGTCGGTTTTTTCCTTGAAATAGCCGAGTTGCACGCCGAGGTATTGGTTTGAGGTCTTAAACACATCCTGCTCGAGGGACAGGCGGAGCGACCAGTTGTCGGTTTCCTCGCGATTGGGCGCGTAAAAATTGATGTTTTCCCAGTCATACAAGGCCTTATTGGAGACTCCGTAAGGCTTCCACAGCACCTCGTGGCGCGCGTTGTAAATCGGGCCGGACGTGACATAATAATACGTGTTGTTTGAGACCGTGGAGGGCGACGGCGTGCCTGACGTGATGTCATCGGGCTTGCGGGCCATGGAAAAATACGCGATTTGACCGTTGTCGATAAATTGCTGGAGCGCCCGGGTGTTGAAGGAGTCGTTGTAAACCGTGACCCCATAGCCGGCGTAAAGCGGGCCGCCCAGTCCGCCGACCGTCGGCATGAGCTGGGTCCGTTTGTCGTTATATCGAACGCCGCTTGCCAGCACGGTGCCATCGGCCCTGGTCAGGGTGCCTGTGAGCGGATTCCATGTGGGGCGTCCGGCCTCGATCCAAGGAGTCGCGTAGTCCGTGGGGGTTATGGAGTTCGGGCGGGAGGCGGCGTTGCGATAATCCTCGTAGGAAACACGAATCACGGTCGATTTGAAGGGGCGGAACTTGAGCGCTGCGGTCAGGCGGTCCGTGTCGTCAAAGGAAGGCTTTCTTGTAAAGCCTTTTTCGTCGTGCACGCCGGCAACGAGAAGGGCCAGCACTTCTTTTTTGATCGGGATGTTGTAATTCCCGTTCATTCGAAAGCCGCCATAACTGTCAAAACGGAATTGCGCCGTGCCCGCGGCTTTTTGCAGGTTTGCCTCGGCGAGGACGAGATTCACCGTGCCGGATGCCCCGCCGAGGCCGAAGATATTGGCATTCGGGCCGCGACTGATTTCCACGGCCGCGACATTATAGCTGTCAATCGGGATTCCGCTTGACGACTCAAACCCGCCGACGGACATGTTGGCGGCCCCCACGCCGCGGATGCGGTTGGCCGATGCCGGCGAATTGCCGGTCTTGTCAACATACATGTCTCCCGTCGAGCCGGATGACGGCAAAAACTGGAAATCGGTGTATTGCATCGTCCCCTCGGTGTTCGCCTCGTAGAGGAAGATATCATTAATATCAACCGAGGCGGTGTCCATCATCTGTTCCTTGGTGACAACGGAGATGGACGCCGCAATGTCTTCGAGCGCGGTGTTCAGGCGCGTACCCGACATGGTGCGGGATGCCTGGTACCCGCGGTTTTTGCTTTCTTCCACCGTGAAAACGGACAGTTCGATGATGTCATCGGGCAGGGCGAGGCCGGAGCGGGCGCTGGCGGGACTGGCGGCAATGGGAATATTTCGTTGCGGTTCTTCAGGCGCGGTTGTGGCTTCGGGCATCTGCTGCGCCTGAAGGGCGCCGGACAGCAAAGCCGAGGCAATGACAGAGGCGAGCAGTGAATTATGGAGGGCTTGGGTATAATGCATTTTCCGGGAGGTATGTGCTTCTATTGAGAGGATACCCTAGCTGGCTGGGTGTGGATTATAAATCTCGTCAAGGTTGGCCAAAAGTCAAATGAAGGGAGGCAGGTCCGGCGGTCTGATGGGAGGTTTGATATATTCGATCAGGACCTGCCGGACAACGTCATTCCTGGAATCGAATTCATGTAGTGCTCCAGATTGGAATATCCGTCGGGCTGGATTTGCCGTCCGTCGTCAGGATTCCGGGGATCGAGTCCGTGGGCTTTCTCCCATGCGTCCGGGATGCCGTCCCGGTCCGAATCCGGCAGGGCCGCGCCGCTTTCCATCGCCGGTTGCCCGCCCACGTCGGACTCGCGCAGGATGATTTTCCCCAGTTTGCCGAACGATTTCACTTGTTCGATCTGCCGGGCATCCACGGCATCGCGCTTCAACGAGGCTCCGGCGCCCGCGAGCACTTTTTCCGCCGCCGCTTCCGCGGCATCAAGGGTGACGGGGACAGGGGCCGTGTGGGTGGCCGCGGGAAGCAGCGTGGCCTTTGCCGAGATGAAATCCTCGTCCGTGACAAGCCGGCCGTTCAGCTTCCCGTCCTTGTCGAGGTCCGCATGATTGCCCCGGTGATATACGTGGTCGGTGGCCGTGAACCCGGCGATGAACCTGTCCGATGAGTTGGGGCCGGCGATGAAGTAATTGTTTATCATGTCCTGATAATGGTCGGCGGCGGAATGGCCGCCCACGAAGCCGGAGACCTTCCAGTTGTAAACGACATTGTTATAATACTGAAGTCCCGCCTTGCCCTTCGGATTTCGGCTCTGGTTGTTGCTCCACAGGCAGTGGTGGATGGTGATGTTCTGCGGGCGCTCGATCAAGGCGCCAAACATTTGCGGGTCAATGCCCTCCGCAATCAGGCAATACTGGAGCGTGACATCGGACGTCCCCTTGATGTGGATATTGTCCCAGCGGCCCCAGGCGATGGAGACATGGTCGAAAATGGCGTTTTTGAGGTTGTCGATGATCACGGTGCATCCGCCGCGCGGCATGGTGATGCTGCCGTGGAAACGCATGTGCCGGACGATGGTGTTGTCGGAGAACGCCACGCGCTCGCCGTAAACCGTGACGCCGTCCCCCGGCGCGGTCTGCCCGGCGATGGTGATGTTGGCCGCGACTTGCAGGCGGCTCGTTATATTGATGACCCCGCCAATATCGAACACCACGGTCCGGTTCGGCTGGCTGACGGCATCGCGAAACGAACCGGGGCCGGAATCATCCAGGTTTATGACATGATAAACCTCGCCCCCGCGCCCGCCGGTCGCCAGCGCGCCGAATCCCTCCGCCCCGGGAAAGGCAGGCGGGACGGACTGGGAGGCGCGAAGCGGTATTATGAACAGGAGTATAAAAATTCCCGGGATTTGGAATGATCTGAGGCGTGTTTTTATAGATGAAAACATGACAGGGGGAGGATTGTTATTGGGAGATTATGGCGGGTATGGCTCTTCTTGGTGTGAGATACGCAAGAAAGAAAAGGGTTTGGTGGACCGACCTGTGCCGGGGCACAATCCAAGGTATTTTCGGACAGTCCGATTTATGCCATTTGCGAACAGGATTTGCATTTGGGGCTGCCGCATGGCGCACATTTTCAACCCGGCGGTCAACAGCCAGAAACGGATTTTTCAGTCTGCGCTACATAAGAAGGGGAAAGTGCCGTTTTCTCTCTAAATGTCATGCCCCGATATCCCCAAAATGTTCTGGAGTCAGAGACAGTTCCGGACTGTCCGATTTGGGACGCATTGTTTCTATGCTGATATTGGGCAGAACGACACCCGCTCAATATTTGTTATCACCGCCTTCTGGTGGCCCATCCCCGCCTTCGTCCCCCTTGGAAAATATCACATCAATCCGTCATCCCTTCATCCGATGCTGCTTCCGGCTTTCGCCATTCCATGCCGTCCGGCCGGAGATTGGTCAAAGTTTCCCCATCCATAAAACCACATAAAGAACGTCCTGCACTTTTTCAAAAATGCCATGCAGCCTGCATCAATTATCATCCATCCCGGGCGGCCTTACCCGGGACAGTCCCCAACAATCGGCGCACTGCATATAAACACTCCGATCCTGGACGACTGTTTTAAATAAAGTACAATTGATCAAAAATACACGCAGCAGTCTGAGGAAAAGTCACACCCCAAAAATTTAATACAACTTATATCATTATGAACTCCCACATCATATCACCGCGCGTTAATCGCCCCTGTGGTTCCCCTCTCTTGTATGTTGGAGGGAAATCAAAGCTCCGCTCCTTGGCAGCGACCTTGGTTGTCGTCGCATCAGGCGTGGCCCTTTCCGGCGATACCTACGAACTCAGCGGCACCGGGCTTGGCTCCGCGAACAACCCGGCGCCCACGCAGCGGCTGCGCCGAAATGACTCGGTTGTGCTGGACGCGGGCAAAACCAGCAATCCCGACTTCATCCCATTCACGCCGTGGGTCGCGATTGATCCGACAATCATGGTCGCCATCCAACGCTCAAACGGCACCCTCAGCACCTACGCGGGGCGCGAGGACGGCGATCCGTCGGTTTACAGCCGCTTCAACCCATATGCGCGGTTGAATGAGTTGATCGGGAAGATGCCGTCGCTCGCCGAGCTGATGCCCTCGTTTTTCACCCAGAGCGACCGGGTGTATCTCTCGGGCCGAATCATCCAGGACAACACGGAGACGCCGCAGTGGATCAAAGATTATAGTGGCACCACGAACGGCTTCAATGTCTGGCCGATTTCCGTTTATTCATCCGACGCGCTGGACCCCACCAAGGATGTGCTGACGCCCCGGCTGGACATGCAGAACGCGGCCTGGGCCATCCTGACGCCCGCGCCGGGGACGCGGAATAAATTCATGGAGTATTTTAATGAATACAGTCCCCCGGCCATCGGCGGCACTTCGATGATCACCCTAGAGCACGTCATTTTCTACGGTGGCTACAGCACGGGCGATGGCGGCGCGCTCTCCCTCTATCGTTCCAACGGCAAAGGCATCGCAAACGAGACCGTTCGCGGTACGGTGCAGATCAAGGGCAACGTCGCTTTTGTCGCCAATATCGCCCGCAACAAGGGAGGGGCGATCTTGGGGGAGGAATCCATCCAGTTCGACGGCAACGCCTACTTCGTGGGCAACATGGCTGGCGCGCAGTATAACACGCAGCAGGGCGGCATCTTCATGTTCAACATCGCCGGCGGCAGTTCCTACGACGGCAGCGGCGGTGCCATGCGCGTCGGTACAGGCGGGCAGAACCTCATCTTTAACCGGGATGCGATCTTTATCGGCAACATGGCTTCCGCCGAGGGCGGTGCAATAACGGTTCACAATGGCTCCACCGTCCGGTTCAACGGGAGGACCATTTTCATGGGCAACATCGCGGGCCTCTACCCGCAGGCGACGAGCAGCCGCGGCGGTGGCAACGGCGGCGCCTATACCTATGGCGCCGACAACAACAAGACGGTTTTTAACGGGGAAAGCTATTTCGTCGCCAACCAGTCGAGCGGCTACGGCGGTGCCATTGCCGAGGCTTATTCTGACAACAAGGGCAACAACAGCTACTTTGATTTTTACGCGCCCGCGCTCTTCACGGACAACGTGTCCGGGTTCAGGCCGGATTGGGAGTTGATCTACAGCAGCATGGATGCCGACGCCAGCTTCGTCCCGCCGGTCAACATCACGTCCGGGACCGGTGTGATGTCGGAAAAACTCGAGGAGGGCGTGCCCGTGAATATATGGTACGGGGAAACCACCACCGGTGTGTTCTCGGGCACCAACACCGTGACCGGCCTGAGCGACTACGGTGCCAAGGTGCGCGGCGGCGGCGCGATCCACACCTACGGCTCGTATCTGGTCTTTCGCGAGGGCGCGCCGGCGGCCTTCCTGCGCAACAGCACGAACGGCAACGGCGGCGCCCTAGACATCATGTTGAACAATAATAACGCCTCGAACCCCATGCAGTATTTTGGCGCGATGTTCTTTGCCGACGCCACGTTTACGGGCAATGCCGCCGATGTGAATGGCGGCGCCATTCAGGCGGGCCATTACGGCGCGGCACGGTCCGACACTTGGGTTTGGGACAAGGCCAGCATGACCTCCACCGCCCTGTACTTCGGCAAGGCCGGGGCCGGCTCCATGCTGACCATGCACGGAAACATCGCCTACTCCAAGGACCCCGTGAAGGCGGGGGACGGCGTCCGGGTGAACGATGTACCCCTGTGGGGCGGCGGCGCCGCGTTCGCAACCGGCGGGTTTTACGTCGAGTCCCTGTATTCCTTCTGGCACAATCAGGCGAAAGGCAGCGGCGGCGCCCTCCTCATCGGCTCCGGCGCGCCGCCGGCGACCGTGCAGACGCGCTATGGCACGCCGTGGTCGCTGGTGCTGAACCCGCTGGACTGGAAGCCCGCGGGCACCTACTCGACGGCGGGCGACTGGGGCCTGCTCAAGGACAACGTGGCGATGAAGGACGGCGGTGCCATCGGCTCCTATGACGGCGCCAAGCTCCTCATCGGCTCCGGCGCGAAATTCATCGACAACTACGCAGGCGGCGAGGGTGGCGCCATCGCCATCGGCTTGGTTTCCACCGCGACCCATGCCAGCATTTTGAGTAACGCGCCGCAACTCAACCTGAACGCGCGGGTGGCCGACATCCTTTTCAAGGGCAATCGCGCGGGCGTCACCATCTACGAAACCGGGACGGTCACGGTGACCGGGTCGGACGGGTTGCCCGTGGACGAGGTGGTGGACTTGGTGGATTTCAACAAAATCCTCGACCCGACCCGAACCAACGACGGCGGCATCAGCGCTGACGGCTACCTGCGGCTGGACCCGCACTCGGGCCGGGCCAACGACATTTATGTGGGCGCCGGAGCGGTCACCGGCCTGAGCCCTATCGCCGGCGTCATCAACCTCGACGCCTATGCGGGGATGCAAATTTACATGGACGGCGGCATCGAGATGGATCACACGGGAAAAAACCTGCTGGTCAATATCAACACGATCCAAGACAGCGCGCGGATGACCTATAGCACCACGACCACGGGCACGACGGCCGACGCGAATGGCACAACCGTGACCTCGTCCACCAACGGCACGACTGTGGTCGAAACCACGGTCACCGTCGCGTCCGGCACAAAGACGACCGTGGTCAGGACCACGAGCGACCGCGTGTCCATCGGCGATGCCGCGACGGCGCCCCAGATTCTGGCCAACACCACGCCGACCGGCTTGGTCTGGCTGGAGAACGCCAGCGCGGACATCGAGGGCGTCACCACCGTCGGCCACGGCACGCTGCGCATTTCCGGCACGGGCTCCGATCTGCATTGGGGCTCCGCCGCGAACGTGAGCCAGGCCGGAACGTTGTTTGACCTGAAAGGCCCCGCCACGCTGGAGGCCAACGCCACCATCAACGCCGAGACCATCACCATCGGCGACGGCGCCACCCTGCGCGTGCTCGGCGGCGGCGCGCTGACGTTGAACGCGGGCACGGGCGGCGTCACCCTAGGGGCGGCGGCCGGGCTCCACCTGGCCGGCAACGGGCGGCTGAACCTCGGCCTGACCACGCTCGCTTCCGGCCAGATCGTCTCAATTTCTGTGGGTGATGTCATCACCAGCCACACCGCCGCGCAAACCCTCACCCTGGCCAAGGACGCGACCACGCTCGCGGACATCACCCTGAACAACGCCGCCTTGGCGGTCGGCCTCTTTGCCGGCAGCACGAGCGACAAAATCGTGGCTGATGACATCACCCTCTCGGGCTCGACTGACATCAGCCTGACTTCGTTGGCTCAAGGGGCGTTTGTCATCGCGGACGCGGCGGGAGCGCTCAACGACACTGCCTCGTATTGGTTTGATTACAAAGGCACCGACTTGGGATCCTTTGGCACGCGCCTGACCATTGGTGCGTCAGCGATGGGCAACGACCTCACGCTAAATTATTCCACCAGCAACTTGGTTCTGGACTGGAACGACGCCGGAGGCAGCAATTCGTGGACATCGGTCAGCGGCAACATGACGAATGGCGACTCTGACTACGTCCTCGGCGACGTGGTCCGTTTTGCTGGCGCAGGGGAAACCGTGTCCGTGGACGAAAACGTCGGCGTGGCCGGCATGACGGTTGACGGCAACTATACATTTGCCGGTGCCCACGGCATCACCACCGAGGCCGATGCCTGGGGCGGCAGCGCGGAGGCGGCGGCCGACGGACGCCTGACCATGAGCGGAACTGGCAAAATCCTGACCCTCGCCAATGCGACGGGCCTAGGCCAGCGCAACGAATTCACCGGTGGCATCCTCATCACCGGAGGCACGGTCGCCGCGGGCACCGCGGCGCAGTTGGGTGCGGCGTTGAGCAAGATCGAGTTTGCTAACACGACGGACAACGGTGCCGCCCTGCTCGTCACCGGGCAGATGGTTTTGGATGGGGCGCAAAGCCTCGATTCGCAACGCCTCGACGTCGCGGCGGGCAACATCGCGACCCTCGCGACCAGCGACGCCAGCCAGCTCGCCGTGCTCAACAACGCCACCGGTGCGGACGCGGGCGGCGTGTTCCATGTCGACGCGGGCGCGACCCTCAATCTCAAGGCGGATGGCGACATGCTCTTCCTGAACAACACGTCGGGCGCGGGCGGCGGTGCGCTTGCCCTCGAAGCCGGGGCCGAGGTCAATGTGGATGTCGCCGACGGCAGGACGGTGATGTTTGGCCTCCAAGGCGACCGCGCGCTCCGCACCGCGGCCAACATCAGCGCGGCGGACTCCATCTCCGGCGCGGCGGATTCAGTCATCAACAAAAACGGCGCGGGCATCCTTTCAATCAATTCCGACAGCTCGGATTTCGCGGGTACGTTGAATGTGAACACCGGCGCTACACTGCTCGGCGAAGGCTCTGTGTTCGGCTCCGCGGCCAGCAAGGTCAACGTGGGCGCCGGTGCCCTGCTCGGCGGTGCGGCCACCATCGGCGGTGACCTCGCCGTGAATGGCGGCCGGCTGTCCATCGACGGCGGCGCCACCTTCGGGCGTATGGCGGCGACCGCAAACGATTACGGGGCTCAGACGCTCACGATCGCCGGCGATCTTAACTTGAACTCGGCCACCCTGATTTACAACGCCGTGCTCAGCAAGAGCAATGAATACAGCACCGACGTGGTCAGTGTCGGCGGAGCGGCAGACCTCACGGGTATCACGACTTTGGATTTTAACCGTATGGGCAACGGCATTACGACGCTTATTCAGACCGCCTCGACTGGCTATATCTCACTGTCCGGAAACACCAGCTCGGTGGACAGTGGCACCCTCAGCATTGGCAATAGCGGCACGACTCTGGTGTCCGACAGGTTTGTAACGGCCACGGATTTCGTGATAACCAAAGGTGGCATCGCGGTTGATGAAACGCGTTACCAGACACAGGTCGGATATGAGCTTGCCGGCTCCGCTATCATTGTCACCGGCAGTAAGATAGATGATACTACCGGCGATTGGATTACTGTCACTTCTACTCTGACTTATGCCAAGGATGCTTCGGGGAAATTTACGGAAACCATTACGGGGACCGTCACAGGGACCAACCCAAGCCTGACACGGAACATGGATGCATTCCCATCCAGCTTGGGTGATCTTTCATCCATCCTTGGTGAAGGGCTCACTCTCGTCAGCCAGACCAATTTCTACGACACGACCAAGCTCCAACTAGACTCCACGGTCGTAAATGCCCGGCTTTACTGGACTGGCGAAAGTGGCGCGGCATGGAATACCATGCTCGAAAACTGGCATATACCCGTTGCCTCTGACAAAACGTTTGCCGACGGGGACAGCGTGGTCTTCGGCGCCAAGAATGACAGCGGGAACCTTTACGATGCCGGCAA
Source organism: Termitidicoccus mucosus (assembly GCF_038725785.1). Taxonomy (GTDB): domain Bacteria; phylum Verrucomicrobiota; class Verrucomicrobiia; order Opitutales; family Opitutaceae; genus Termitidicoccus; species Termitidicoccus mucosus. The sequence continues at coordinate 3,574,894 of NZ_CP109796.1, read as the reverse complement.
CGAGGCCAACCGGAACATCGCCGTCGATTTGAGTGGCGTCTGGGTCGCGGACATGACGTTTACCGGCACCAGCAACTGGACAATCAGAGGCGGCAAAATCACAACCAATGCCGGCGCCAATAATTACAAGGACTCGGACGGCAGGGACCTGAGCACCGGCCAGTTTCTCCTCGACGCCAACTTCACGGGCACCGTTTTTCTCGCCAACGAGAGCATCAACTTCAACGGCATCTTCGTGACCGACGAAGCCGGGGTCACGGCGAAATCGCCGGATGTCGCGATCAAGAACGGCACCCTTGAGGCCACCGCCTTGGGGTTGGGCGAAAACCTGATCCAGAACGACAGTCTGCTGGTGTTCAACCAAATCAGGAACGACACGTTCAAAGGGCGGGTTTCCGGGACCGGAAACGTCATTCAAATCCAGACGGGTTCCGCTGGCGGCGTCATTCTGAATGACACCGGCTTCGTCGCCGCCTCCAACTACGACCTCCAGTCCGGCCAGTTGCAGGTGTCCAGCAGCACTGGGCTGACCGTCGCGGATACGCTGCTCGTGCGGCCGGGGGCGCAGCTTCTCGTGACTTCCCACTTGGTCGCCGGCACGCTTGTCAATAACGGCCTGCTGGCAAGGACGCCGGTAATCGGCGACGCGCAGAAGCCGCCGTCCGAATTGAGGGACTCCGAGCACAACCGGGACCCCGGCGTCGGCGACACCAGCATCTACGTGCAAGGCAATTATCAAAGCGACGGCGGCGTCCTGCTGTTGCACACCTACCGCGACGGGGCGCTGGTCAACAACGTGACCGTCAGCGGTAATTCGAGCGGCACGACCCACGTGATCCTCAGAAATGTCGCGTCACTGGACACGGCCTCGTCCGTCACGAATGTCGTCGGCACCGGCACCTATTTCCGCCCGGACGGACGGGCCGACTCCATCAACCCGATCATATCCCCGAAGCGCGATTCGCTCATCTTCGCCACCTCAGGAGGGTCGCGAAACCTGAAACTGGTCATGGATGACAATGACTGGGACCAGAGCATCCTTCCGACCGCCACGATCGGCTCCATCGTCCCCTTCGCCACGGTGACGACCGGCACCTATGATGTGATCACCACCACCACGGTGACCACCGTCATGGTGAGCGGGACCATCGTGAGCAGCAGCAGCGCCTCCACCACGACGAGAAGCGGCACCCTTTCGACGGCGACCAAGAACGACCACCTTTTCAATCTGGACGGCTCCATCGCCTCCCTCGTGGCCAGCAGCACCCGCATCCTCGGGATCAGCGGCACGGTCACAACCAGCGGCACCGTCGAGACGAGCGGCACCCTCGTCATAACGGACGTCATCGACGTGGCGAGCACCGCCTTCATCACTGACAGCAGCATCACCTACGGCCAGAGCGAGATCGACTACTCGGAGTCGCGGGACAACTACAAGCTCGTCCAGGGCAAGAACGGCAATTGGTATTTCCGCAACATCAACGTGGGTATTCAGGATGTTGACCTCCCGATGATCGGCGCTGCACCCGCCGTGGCCGACATGGTGGGCTGGAACGGCATCAAGGCTGTTCACCAGCATATCAACGCTCGCCACGACGCGCTCGAAAAGGGTTGGAATCTCTGGAGCAACCTCACACACACCACCGAGCGCGTCCGCAAGGAATACTACAACGGCACCCGCATCAAACAGGAGCATATCCAGGTGGGCGCCGACTATGCCTTCGCCAAGGATGAGGTTGGCAAATTCAGCCGCGTTCCCTCCATCAGCGTCGGCGGTGCCTACTCCCTCACAGCCATTCGCGCCGAGCGTCCGGACCAATCCAGCTTGGAGGCGAATGTCAGCGCCTTCACTGGTTATGCCTCCGCCCGCTGGTGGCGCTTGTATCTCGACGCGCTGGTCGAATACAGCCCTGACACCAAATACAAGGCCGAGATCGACGGCAACGTTCCGTTTGACTTGGACGGCACGGTCAAGGGCTCGCGCACTGGCGCGTCCGCCGAACTGGGTGTCATCATTACCCCGGAAGGACTCGGGCAGTTAGAAATCTACACCTCCGCCGGGATGCAGAAGCATGACTTCAGTTCGGTCTCCAGCATCGCTGAGCCCGCGCACCTGACCACAACCGACGGCTACAACCCGATCTACGATCCCGCCTCCTCAAACGGGCGCAGGTATCACTTCGACGCCCCCTCCACCACCAAGATTGAGCTTGGGTTCCGCTGGGGCTCGCACCTCGAGCTAAACGAAACTTGGGCCTTTCGTCCATGGGGAGGTGCTGCCACCGGTCGCGTCTCGGGTAATGATTACCTGATTTGGGTGGACGATCACAATGTGAACAATGACATGAACGGCAGCTATTTTACCGTTCAGGGCGGTGTGGCCGCGATTTTCAGGAGGAACCTCCAGCTTTACCTCACCTATGGGTTCACCGGGGGCAAGGCCACCAACAACTACTCCCTCGCGACGGGTGTGAACTACCACTGGTAAACCCACGCCCGACGGCCACCGAAGACCACAACCCTCAAACCGGCAAAATTTATGAACACCAACACCCATTCCCCAATGAAATTAGGAGCGCGGGCATTCCTGCCCGCGACAGCCACGCGGACAGGAATGTCCACGCTCTTGGCAGGCATCGTCCTCGGCCTGTTGTGTGCATGTACGGCGTTCGCCCAGCAGGCGGCTACCGGCGCGATTTACGGACGCGTTTACGACGCCGACAGCAGCCGCTACATGCCCAGCGCGGATGTCGCCGTGGAGGGTGCCACCCTCGCGACCGTTTCCGAGCAGGGTGGCTTCTATATCCTCAACAACGTCCCGGTTGGCGAGGTGACGGTGGCGGCCAGCTACGCCGGCTATGTCACCGAGCGGAAAACCGTCACGGTGACGCCGGGTGGTCAGGTCACCGCCGACTTCGAGCTGCGCCTCACGCCCACCGGCCCGGTCACGCCCGGCGTGAAGGGAGACCAAAAGGAGGACAAGGTGATTATATTGGAAGGCCTCACTGTCACCACGAACCGCTCCGGCAACGCCCGCGCCTTCATGGAGCAGAAAAATAGCATGACCATGTCCACGGTGCTGGCCGCGGACAGCTTCGGCACCGTGCCAAACGGCAACATCGCCGAGTTTCTCCGCCAAGCGCCCGGCATCAGCGTGCTGGAGGACGACGTGACCGGCGAGGCCAGCGAAATCAGCCTCGGCGGCATGGATCCACAATACACCGGCGTCTATATGGATGGCGCGCGCATGGCCAGCGGCGCGAAAGGCGGCTTCGATGATAACTCCCGCACCTTCCAGTTCGACCAGATCTCGATCAATGGCATCGAAAGCATCGAGATTCGCCGCACGGTGAGCGCCGATATGGAGGGCGACGCCCCGGCCGGCGGCATCAGCATGAAATCCAAGAGCGCCTTCGACCGCAAGGAGGCCGTCCTGCGCTACAACGTCTTTCTCACCACCAATTCCGACAACATGGACTTCAAGCGCACCCCCGGCGCCGACGACGGGAAAAGCTTCAAACTCCAGCCCGGCTTCAGCTTGGCTTACTCGACCCCGTTCAACAGCAATAAAATGGGGCTTATGATCGAGGCCAGTGCCCAGACGGATTTCCGCGAAAACAACCGGGGCACCATCGAGATCGATGAACGCTCCTGGGTGGTGGGAAATCCCTTTGTGACCAGGATGACCTATCGGAATTCGCAAACCCAGAGCGAGCGCGCCAAGGCCAGCGTCCGTTTCGACTGGAAAATCAGCCCTTATGCCAAATCCTCCATCCGGCTCGAACATGAAATGAGGGAAACCACCTCGTTCAACCGGACGGTCGCCTTCCGAGCTGGCGAACCGGGCAAAAAAGGCAACACGTCCGACGAAAGCAGCCTCCTCCTGTGGATGGCGGATGAAACCAGCAGCGGAACCCGGGTCGAGACTTCGCAATCGGCCACCCACGGCACCAGCAACACCGACACCATCACCGGTACCTTCGATTGGAAACGCTATCGCTTCCAATTCAATGCCGTCGCCATGTGGTCCTACGCGGTGGGCAAAAACAAGCCTTCCAATGGCAAATGGTTTCCGCAAATCAACTTTATGAGCACGGGCGGCGAGGGAGGCAGCGCCACCGTCCTCTGGGGGCAGCGCACCGACACGAGAGAGATGGACTGGTCCTTCTACCGTGGTGACCGGCTCACCTTGACGCCCAACGAAACCTATGTGGCGGAATTGGGGGACATTGGCTTTTACGGGCAAAACGGAACGTCAGCCATAACGGATCCCCTGCCCACCAACAACAAACAGACCATCCCCACCGTGAAAGCCGACCTGCGCTGGGACGCCCCGACCAAGTTCCCCTTCTGGCTCAAGACGGGCTTCAATGGCCGGCAGAGTAAATACAACGCTTGGCAGCCCACCGACAGCGGCGGCGCCGCCTTGGCCAATCATTATCAGTATGTCGGTTCCAATCTGCTCAATGGAGTGGGAACCGGCGGCGGCAGCAGTTCGTCCAGCTACGACGCTCTTGGTAGCGCAAATAATCCCGACGTCCCCTCTCTTTCCTCGGCCTATTTCCTGTCTCCCTACCACTTCGATCCCCGTTTTGGCGGGAATATCGCCAGTCTGAACATCCCCGTAGTAAACCAGACACGGCTTTATCAGGAATTCCAGCGGTATGGCGCGTATGTGGCGCCTAATCCTCTCACGGGTGACCCGGGCAATCCCAACGGGAGGTTTTATCAAACCTCGGCTGACAGGTTAAACGAACGCATCGCGGGCTACACCGGACGGCGCGACCTTTCCGAAACCATCTTCGCGGGCTATCTCATGGGCGAAGTGCGGCCTTGGGCGGGATGGGTTTTCCAGGCGGGCTACCGTTATGAATACACCGACCAAACAGCCCGCACCCTGATTCCCCGCACCAAGGCGCAGGCGCTCAACGATCTCGGCATCAGCGGCGCGGAGGCCGAAAACACCACCACGTTTGTTGATTATCTGTATAAAAACGGCCAGCGCGTGAAAACCACGAATTCCTATTCGTTCTGGCTGCCCAGCGCCGCTATGAAATATGATTTCACCCCCAACCTGACCGCCCACTTGGGCTACAGCGAGGGCTTCGGGCGCGTCAGCGTGGAAAAACTCGCCGGCAACTGGAAGGTCAACGACTCGGGCCAAACCGCCACCGCCCCGAATCCGAACCTCACCCCGGACCACTTCAAGACCTACTCCGCAGCCGTGGAATATTATTTCGAACCCGCCGGCTCCTTCACCTTTACCTATTCCTACCGCCAGTGGGACGGCGCCACCTACACTACCCAGGAGGTGCCATCCGACCTCGACAACCCGGAAATGCGGGCGCTCATAGACCTGTATGGCCTGGACACCATCAACAGCTTCCTGGGCAGCCAATACACGATTTATACTTGGAAACCCGAAAGCGTCGACGCCCGGTCGATGCAGACGCTGGAGTTCGCCTACCGCCAGCGCATCCCCGCCATCCCCGGTCTGCAAATCGATGCCAATTTCACCAACATCATCCCGAACTGGAGGAAAACCGGCGCTTCGGCGGCCCCCAAGCTCGCCTCGGGCGGCCTCAGCTACACCAACCGGAGCCTCTACCTCCGCGTCAGCGGCAACTGGAGGGACCGTTATATTGTCAGTTGGAACGACTCCGAGGAGAACTACAACGGCAAACAGGGGCACCACGCCCGCTTCCTGCTTAACGCCGAGCTGACCTACCGTTTTTCCAAGGGCTTCTATCTATATGCCACGGCCAGCAACATCCTCAACTCGCCAAACAGCACCTATGTGTATTCCCCGGAAATCACCAGGGATGAAACCCTCAGCGGCGTGGATTTCCGCTTCGGCGTGAAGAATTATTTCTGATACCTGTTTATGGAAACAATGAACATTGATATCAAGAATCCTGCATAATTAAACTCAAAATATGAAAACCCATCCCAGCATCCTGTGCGCCCTGCTGTTTGCGCTCATGATAATCGCAACGAGCGCGACCACTGCGCAACCAACGACGCCGACCAAAGCCAATCCATTCGATAGCATCACCAACCGCGTGATGTATTCCGGCGACCCCGTGACGTTTGAAGATTGGTATTCCCTGTTCGAGGTTCACTTTACCAATCTGGAAAATTATGAATACGTGCAGACTGAGGGATGCACGATTCTTGAGGTTTACAACGTGTCAAAGAATCAGGAAATAGGTTTTTGTCCGTCTTGGGAAGCATATGGTTATGAGGAGGACCCGTATATGCCGGAGTATTGTGGCACGTATTTTGCAATGAGTCATATTTTTGTAACATATAACGCGAATAACGTTGCAGATGGCGATCTGCTAAGAATTAGGTTCAAGGTGCCAAACGACGCCGAATACGAAAGCCCGGTGTTTGAGCTTTACGCTCCTTATTCTTATACTGCATGCCTTATGGGAAGCCAGGAGTATTATTGGGATTAATCTATCATAAAAGCTACCTCTTCCGAGATCGATCCGTCATTCGGAACGTATAATAACGTGATAATCTGGAGGGGCGGCCTCCGTGTCGTCCGTTTCCGGGCGGGTAGACGGCACGGAGGCCGTCCCTCCACCAAAAGCGCCATGTCAGTTTGTATAGTATTTTCTCTCAACTTCGGTCCAAATGGTAGGGGGAGGCGTCCCTGCCGAGCCGCGACTCAGCCGGAGGCTTCGCCCTACCGTCGCTGCCGCGCCAATGTTAAATGAAAACACTATAAATGGCATCAAACCGACCGCGAAGCCTCCAAACGTCATCATGAAAGCAGTCGTTTCCCTGTCCTTGATTATGGCCATGCTTTTGGGCTCCGGCTGCATGATCTATACCGATCGTCCTGCGCATAGGACGATTTCCGGAGAGGTCGTTTCCGAGGCTGATGGGCAGGCCGTGCCCTTTGCCGTTTTGTGGTTCTACTCGGAACGAAGGCATCTCGGCATGGCAACCAATCACGGGATTGATGCCACTGCCTATGCGGACAAGGACGGTAAATTCACCCTCAGGGCGCGTCTCAATGAGAAGGTGACGGCGCTTGTTTACAAGGAGGGCCGGTATCAGTCGTATCAACTGCCGCCGTTTCCGGAGTCGAATATGATTGATGGCATAATCTGGAGCTTCAAGGCTGCCGACAATGGGCAGCCTTGATTCGCAAAGTTGAAGGCAGATGCGATATACAGCATCGTAGCGCAGGCATCCTTGCCTGCCGTCGTCAGATGATCGCGCGAAGCGCGGCACTTTTTAGGAAAAGAAAGAAGTAGCGGCGCTTTGCGCCATTGTTCTCGCCGGCAGGCAAGGATGGCTGCGCTACGGACGGCATCGCGGCCATTGCGATCATACCAATAAGCCTTTTTATTCTTGGAAAATCGAGGGAGCTTGGCACCCTGCCTGCGTCCAAGCCTCATGTCCTTGACCAGAGATAAACAAACGAGCCCATCCCCCGTTCCAAACGGCTCCGGTGCCATCCCGCGACGACACCTTCTTATCGCGACGGGCCTATTGTTTCTGGTTACACTGGCCGCATACCATAACACGTTTCACTTCCCCTTCATCTTTGATGATGTAATGTCCATACAGGACAACACGAGCATCCGGCAATGGGGCACGGCGCTTGCCCCGGACATGAAGAACGGCGAGACAGCCAGCGGGCGTCCGGTGCTCAACCTGAGCTTTGCGATCAATTACAAAATCAGCGGGACCGGCGTCTGGAGCTATCATACGGGCAATCTGCTCATTCATTGGCTGGCAGGACTCGCACTGCTCGGCATCGTGCGGCGCACCTTGCTGCTGCCGGGGTTGCGCGAGCGCTTCGGCGATTCCGCGTTCATGCTCGGCTGGCTGGCGGCGGCAATTTGGCTGGTGCATCCCCTGGCAACCGAGGCCGTGACCTACATGGTGCAGCGCGCGGAGTCATTGATGGCCCTGTTTTATTTGCTGACGCTATATGGTTTCATTCGCGCCGCTAGGGAGAAAATTACAAATTCTGAATTCCGATTGACGAATGAAGGAGGGGAAAAAGGACCGGATAGGGCACGGCGCGAAAGCGCCTCAATCGACAGTCGAAAACCGCAAATCGTAAATTACCTCTGGCTGGGCGTCTCTTGGCTTTCCTGTCTGGCCGGCATGGCCACGAAAGAGGTGATGGTGTCGGCGCCGGTGATGATCGTGCTTTATGACGCTGCGTTTGTCGCCGGATCGATCCGCGAAGCCTTGCGCCGCCGCTGGCGCTGGCATGCCGCCTATGCCCTCACCTGGATTCCGCTGGCGCTGCTGGTGGCCGGCGCCGGCGGTCGGGGCGGCACCGTCGGGTTCTCCGCGGATTCGGAAATCACATGGTGGCCCTATGCGCTGACTCAATGCTGGGCGTTCGTCCGTTATCTCTATCTGTCGTTTATTCCCCATCCCCTGGTGTTCGATTACGGCCTGTTTGTATATACCAAGGCAACGGAAGTATGGTGGCAGATGCTTTTGGTGCTGGTTTTTGTGGCGGCCTGTTTTTTGTTGTATTGGAAACGCCCCCGCGCCGGATGGCTTGGGTTGTTCTACCTCGCGGTGCTGGCCCCGACAACCACCGTGATCCCGGTGGCCACGCAAGTGGTCGCCGAGCACCGCATGTATCTTTCGCTGACCGCCGTGGTGGCTGCGGTAGTGCTGGCCGGTTATCATTTTCTTTCCCGTCGCGTTTTATGGGTCGGCATTCCGATCGTCGCACTCTTTGCGGTGATGACCTTTGACCGCAACAAGGTCTATGTCGATGACGACACCCTGTGGACGGATATCGTCCGGAAATATCCGGTCAGCGCGCGCGCAAACGGGAACTATGGCAATATGTTGGTCCGGCTCGGACGGGCCAGCGAGGGATTGCCTTTTTTGGAAAAAGCCGTGACCCTCCACCCCAGCCGTGGCGATCATTACAACAACCTCGGGCACGCTTACGCGACAATCGGCAATTACGAAGAGGCGATTTATTACTACGAGCAGGCCAACGGCAGGAAAGTGTCCCGTGAGGATGTTTTTTATACGAATTATTGCCAGGCGCTTTTGAAATTGAACCGTTTTGACGAGGCCATGACGGTGTGTCAGCGGCTTCTGGCGGCGGACCCCGGCAGCACCGCCGGGCTCGTCATCATGGGCAATGTCCATTTCGCCAAAAACAACCTTGCCGCCGCGGAGGAGTGCTTCAAAAAGGCATTGGCGGCTGATGACCGGAATCCCGAGGCATGGAACAACCGGGGTAATATCAAGGCGCGTGAAGGCGGCCAATTGGATGTGGCGCTGGAGTATTACAAAAAAGCCGCCGCGCTCGCCCCGGCGAGTGTCGACATTCAAGACAACGTTGCGCGCCTCCTCTCTCAATTGGGACGCTGGCAGGAGGCCATCCCTTATTTCGAGGCGGAGCTCGCGGCGGGGCCTCCCGATGATGTGCAGGCGCGCCTAGGCTATGCCGATGCGTTGTATGGGGTGAAGCGTTATGCCGAGGCCGCCGCACAATATAAACTTTGTCTGGAAAAAGACCCCGAGAAACAGCGCCATGTCGGCGGGCGGGCGGCCGCGCTCATGGCCCAGGGGGACACGCAGGCGGCGCATCTGCTGGCACAGGCGATGGTGGACGCCGTTCCCGGCAATCCCGCGAACCGGTTTCTGCTCGCCAACATCCTTGTCGCGCTGGAGCGCAGCGGGGAAAGCCTGCCGCATTATGAAGAAGCCTTGCGCGCCGATCCCTCGCGCGCGAGCGTCCGTTATAACTACGCCGTCGCGCTCACGCAATGCGGACGCCATACCGAGGCCATCGTGCAATACGAGGAAGCGTTGAAAAGAGCCCCCGACCAGGCGGTCATCCATCTCGGCTACGCCATTGCGCTCGAAAAACTCGGTCGCATCCAGGACGCATTGGCGCAAGCTCGGGAAGCGCTGCGATTGCAGCCGGGGTTGCAGGAGGCGCGGCAAAATCTGGAGCGGCTCTCACGCCTTGAGGCCAAATAAGAGGTTTTTTAACCACAAATGGACTTGGAGCGGCGCAGCCGTAACCGAAGAAATGAATAGCCGCAAAAAGGCACAACGAGTTTGCGAGTGGCCTGATAAAAAGAAACAGGAGGGCACTTCCATTTTTGTGCTTTTTGGCGCTTCTTTGCGGCCATTCAAAATATCCTTGGGATTAACTTGGCGGTAAATCCTCCGTGAATCCGGCCAATCAGGGATGCCCTGATGGTTTTTGGAGGAAAACCCGCTAACATCGGTGATCGTATGCAGCTTTCCGCGAATGACATTTCGATCGGGGTCACGATGTATCGGCGGCTCGATTTTCTCGAGCAGGCGCTCGCGTCGGCGGTCAACCAGACCGTGCCGGTGCGCGTGCTGCTGCACGACGACGGCTGCCTCGACCGGCGGGCGCTCGACCGCATGCTCGCGAAGTTCGGCGGGCGCGTGGAGTATCATCGCAACGAGGCCAATGTGCGCCAGTTCGGCAACATGAACCTCGCCATCCGCCGCAGCCCGACGCCGTGGATCTCGGTGCTGCACGACGACGACATGCTCGCGCCGGATTTCGTCGAGCGCATCCTGGAGGTCGCGCCGGAGGTGGACTCGTGCGCGCTTTTCTGCGGCGCGACGACTTTTGTTTCACGCGACGGCGAGCCCTTTTTCCATAAAAACGAATGCCCGCCCGGCGCGCGCTGGCGCATGGTGCCGTTGCGGGAGTTTGCGGCGAAAAACCAGTTCGCGTTTCCGGGGCAGTTGATGCACCGGGAAACCGCGCTCGCGCTCGGCGGGTTTCCGCAAAACTCGGTTTACTCGGGCGACTGGGACATGTGGTTCCGGCTCGCGCTGGCCGGCGGGGCGGCGCAGCTCGCCGCCACGCTGAGCTTCTACCGCTCGCACGAAAGCGACGGGCGTTACACCAGCGAATCGAACCGCAGCGGGCGCAAGGCCGCCTGCTGCGCGATGCAGGTGAAGCGCAACCTGGCCCGCCTGCGCGCGAGCGGCCAGTCCGTCGAGTTTGACCGCGCCGAGTGGCTTGAGAAATACGGTCCGCTTTATCGCGAGCTTCTGCTCAACGCGCCGCGCATGCCGCGCTGGCTGCTGCGTTACAACCGCCGCATCCTCCTGCGCACGCGTCCGGCCACGCACAGCGCCCGGATGCTGCATTGGATGTCGCGCCTGCTGGGAAATTCCGGGATGCGGCTTGCCGGGCGCGCGCACCTGCTGCGCGGCCGCTTGGGCATGAGGATGCCGCAGACGTTCTAGTTCTACTTTGTTAAACTGGTGTTACGCGAGGCAGGGTGGGGCGGGTGGCACGGGCGACCCCGCCCGTGGGCGGCGCTCCGCGCCGCAAACCCCGGGCACATGGGCGAGACGCCCATGCCACGCAATCCCTCGGCCCGTTCGCGTAACCTCAGTTTAACAAAGTAGAACTAGGCGTTTTGGGGAAACACAAACATGCAAAAACTCACGCAGAGGCGAAATGACATGGGGTCTTTGTGCTCTCTGCGGTTAATTAAAATAAAACCGATAAATTAATCACGGATTGCACGGAGGGACACGGATACAACCAACGGTTTTCCGAGTCTTTTTCTCATCCGTGATAATCCTTGAAATCCATGGTTAAATAAAACGAACCATTTATCTCACACCAAGGCACAAAGACACAAAGGAATGAATTATAATGGCACACTTCCCGGCACTTTGTGCCTTCGTGCCTTGGTGTGAGATAAACCGAACCATTATTTGAACAGAAGGAGACGGACTCACTCGATGCGGCCTTCGTCGAAGTCGATCAGGTCCGGCACGCTTTTGATTTCCCCGGCACGGTCGGCGCAGCCCATCGCGGTGAGCGCCTCGCGCAGAAAATCCTGGCCGGCGGGCGTCATGCCTTTTTGCACGAGGTCGCGGTTCCATTTTGCGGCGCGCACATCGGCGGGAAAAAGCGCGAGCAGGCGGCGGTCGATCTCCGCGTCGTCGGCGGAGGTGTGCACGATTTCCTCCACGGCGGAGGGATCGACGCCGAGGTGCAGCGAAAGAAAGCGGTCGAGCCCGCGTTTGTAGTTTTTCGCGTAACTGGGCGGCAGGGAGCCGTGCGCCTTGGTGTATTTGCACTTCGCGATGAAGCGCGGGAGGTAAAGCAGCCCGGTCGCCGCGTGCGGCAGGTAAGGGGAGGGCAGGCAGGCGAGCACTTCGCCGGTGGAGCCGGGAATGGGTTTGGAACGCATGTGATGGATGAACCGCGAAACGCGCGAAATGTCGCGAAAAATTTTCAGCCGCGAAACCGCCGGCGCAAGGTAGCCGGAAGACACAGCATGCCAGACGTGAAATGAATTTCGACTTTTGGAGGGCCGGGCTCCCGCGAGGCCATCGTGGAAAAACATTGCGTCACACCGCGACGGCCTCGCGGGAGCCCGGCCCTCCACCAAAAAATCTGAGTTCCATTCATAAATGGTATCATGCCATTTTCGAACCAGTTATAGACTTATCAAGGTAGGGCGAAGCCTCCGTGCTGAGCCGCGGCTCGGCGGGGGCGCCTCGCCCTGCCTAATAAAATTCAGTTCAATAAATGGTATCAGATCATCGGATACTAATGTGCCAGGCCGTTGCCATTCCTGGGCGGGAAGGGCTGCCGGGCGGGTTCCTCGCCGGGCGCGGCCTCGCGGGCGAGGGCGACAAGCTCGTCGATCAGCAGCGTCGGGTCCTCCTCGTAACGCACGGCGGTGAACTGGTTCTTATACGCGGCGTAACTCGCGGGATCGGCCATCCAGCGGTCGATGATTTCGGTGAACTCGTTTGCGTCGCGGATGAGGCCGCTGCCGGCTCCGTTCCTGAAAAATTTCAGGGTGAGCCGCTCCTGCGGCATGATGCCGCCGAAGGCGTTGAAGATGATCGGACAGCAATAATGCAGGGCCTTGGCGCAGGTGGTGGTGCCGCCGCGCGTGACGATGGCGTCGCTGCATTGCATGAGCAGGTGCACGTCCTCGGAGTAACCTTCGATATGGCAGGAGAACTCCGGATGGCGCGTGCGCCAGTGGACAAGCTGGTTGTAAATCTCGCGATTGCGTCCGCAGATGATGATGGCCTGGCAGCGGCCGGCGTGGCGCACGAGCGAGGGCAGGAGCGCGAAGTGATTGTTGGCGCCATTGGTGCCGGTGGCGAGAAAGACGGTGAACCGGTCGGGACGCAGGCGAAGCTTGCGTTTGAGGTGGTGGAGCCGCTGGCCGGCATCCATCTGCTCGAGATGCGCGCGCGGGCTCATGAGGTGCCCGCGCACGCGGGCGCGTTCCGGCGGAATGCCGTGCCTGACGGCGTAGTCGCGGGCGGTGGCGGTGCGCGAGATGTAGAGATCAACGGAGGGTTCGAGCCAGTTCGCGCTGTAGCCCCAGCCGCCGGAGAACTCGCCGCAATAGGTGGCGCAGCGGACGTTTTGCGCGCCGAGGATTTTGCGGGCGCGCTGGAAGTAGCCGCGGTTCAGGCAATCGTGCACGCTGAAGACGAGGTGCGGGCGGAACTCCGCGAGCGCGCGGTCGTAATAGCCGCGCCCGATCACGACACTGCGGCGGTTGAGGAAGCGCAGCCCCTCGACGGCGGTGTAGAAGGCGGTGTGCAGCGCGGGCAGGCGGCGCTGGATCCAGTTGTAGAAGTTCACGCCGCCGCGGTTGATCACGGAGGATTTTTCGAGCATCTGCTCGATGCGCACCTCGATGTCGTGGTCGTAGAGCGCGAAGCACCACTCGGCAAAGGCATTGGCGCGGGAATCGTGGCCGCCGCCGGTGCTTGAGGTGAGGACAAGGATGCGGAGCCTGGCCACGGTCAGGCGGCTCCGAAATAACGCGCCAGGACGGCCCGGCGCAGGCGGGCCGGCATCATGCGCGTGGCCAGGGGCGCAAGGCGCGCCTGGAAAAATGAACCCGAGCGGACAATGCCGGGACGCCCGCGCAGAAGCGCGCGGCGGAGGTCGCGCGCGGCGCGTTCGGGCGGCGGCGATGCCCGGAGATTTTTCTCGAGCGCATCCCAGGCGCGGGACAGGCGGGGATGCGGGACGCGGAGCGGCGGCGCGCCGGGTTCCGGTCCGTGGGTCGCGGCGATGTTTGTGTTGTCAGGCATGGGTGGATTGGGTGGCGAAGAGGACGGGGTGGCTTGGCGGGCGGCGGCCTCGGCTTGGATGACCTCGTTGAAGGCGGTGCGGTAGTCGCCGGGCCGGAAATCCATGACGACGACGGGGGTGCCCCGGGTTTCAAAAATCAGGCTTTCGCTGAGCGCGGAGAGCCCGGCCTTGGCGATGTTGTAGCCGGCCATGAAGGGCAGCGGAAACTCGGCGGCGAGCGAGGAGACATTGACGAGGCAGCCGCGGCCCCGCGCCATCATGCCGCGCAGCGCGGCATGGGCGAGGCGGGCGGTATGGGTGAGCATGGCGTCGAGCTGGGTTTGCCAGACGGCGAAATCCCGCGTCCCGGCAAAGGGCGAGAAGCGGCCGAAGCCGGCGTTGTTGATGACGAGGTCGAAACCGGGCGCGGCGCCGGAGTCGCCGGCGGCGGCTTGCGCCGCGGCGCGGGCGTAGGCGGTTTCGGCGGCGGTGCCGTCGGCCAGGTCGAGCGCGACGGGGGTGAAGGCGGGATGGGCGGCGAGCGATGCGAGGCGGGCGGTGTCGCGCGACGTGCCCCACACGCGCGCGCCCTCGGCGAGGAGCATCTCCGCGAACGCACGGCCGAGCCCGGACGAGGCGCCGGTGACGAAGGCGGTGCGATAGCGGGTCGAGAGCGGCGGCGGCATTTTTTATATAATGAGAAACTTGACCGCGGAGGGTCGCGGGGGGAATTTTTTGTATTATTATTTCCGTATGTTCCGTGGGCAATTCACTGGTTCGTTTTTTTGGGACAGGATTACAGGATTTTTCAGGATTAACAGGATTGGGTTTTAATCATGATAATCCTGAAAAATACTGTAATCCTGCTAAAAAATAATGGTTCGGTTTATTTAAACCGCGAAAACCGCGAAAAGGCAGGGATCGCTTTCGCGTGGTTTGGCGTTTTTCGTGGTTCAGAATATTGGTTCGGTTTTATTGGACAGAAGGAAACAAAGGGAGCGAAGAATACCTTTTATGATCATTGTTTTTTTGGTCATCTTTGTTTCCTTCTGTTCAAAATACTGGTTCGGTTTTATTCATCCGCGGTCAGGATTTTTTCAGCACGATGGCCACGTTCGCCCCGCCGAAGCCGCTGCTATTGTTCAGGACGCGGGTGATTTGTTTTTCCAGGGTTTCGCGCGGGATGTTGAGGTCGGCGCAGGCGGGGTCGAGTTGCGTGATGTGCGCGGAGCCGGGGACAAAACCGTCGCGGAGCGCGAGGGCGCAGATGCCGGTCTCCAGCGCGCCGGCAAGCGAGAGGCCGTGGCCGGTGAGCGCCTTGGTGCTGCTCACGAGCGGGCGCGCGCCGGAGGGGCCGAACACGGCGCGCAGGGCGTGCGCCTCGGAGATGTCGCCGATGGGCGTGGAGGTGGCGTGGGCGTTGACGTAGTCGATGGCGGCGGGCTCGAGCGCGGCGGAGCGCAGGGCGCGCGTCATCGCGGCGGCGAGGCCGTGGCCTTCGGGATGGGAGATGGCGACGTTGTGGCCGTCGGAAGCCTGGCCCCAGCCGGCGACTTCGCAATAGGGGCGCGCGCCGCGCCGCGCCGCCTCGTCCTCGCTTTCGAGCACGACGACGGCCGCGCCGCCGGTGCCGACGAAGCCGTCGCGCGCGGCATCGAAGGGGCGCGAGGCGAGGGCGGGGTCGGTCTGGAGCGAGAGGGCGCGCATGCCGGCAAAGGGCAGGATGCTGTCGGTGTTGCCGTCCTCGGCGCCGACGACAAACATGCGTTTCTGGCGGCCGAGCGCGATTTCGTCGCGGGCGAAGCCGAGCGCGTGCGAGGAGGAGGCGCAGGCCGAGGAGAAGCCGGTGGAGGCGCCTTTGATTCTGAATTGCGCGACGAGGTTGAAATTCACCGTGCCGGAGATGGCGGCGACGATGCCCATGGGCGAGCAGCGCATGACGCCTTGGTCATGCATTTTGTTGAGGAGGTGCCCGAAGAGGTGCGGGGAGCCGCCCGAGGCGGCGTAGAGGCCGGTGTCCTCGTTGGAGATGTCGTCCTCGGCGAGGCGCGCGTCCTCAATGGCCTGGCGCATGGCGCACCAGGCGTAGAAGGCGTTGGGGCCCATGCTGCGGAGCACCTCGCGGCGCACGCGGTAGCACTCGGGATAGGTCCAGTCCTCGGGGTCGGGCGAGTCGGTGTCGAAGTCCTTCACGGGCGCGGCGATTTTCACCGGGCAGTCCGCTTTCTGGAAGGGCGGATACACGACCATGCCGTGGCGGAGTTCGCGCAGGCTTTGGGTGACGGCGGCGGCATCGTTGCCGATGCTGGTGATAAAGCCGAGGCCGGTGATGAAGACTTTGGGCATGAAGGGAGATTTGGATTTTCGATTGATGGAGCTGCC
Organism: Termitidicoccus mucosus; assembly: GCF_038725785.1. GTDB lineage: Bacteria > Verrucomicrobiota > Verrucomicrobiia > Opitutales > Opitutaceae > Termitidicoccus > Termitidicoccus mucosus. The sequence continues at coordinate 3,558,435 of NZ_CP109796.1, read as the reverse complement.
GTTTCAAATGCGTAACGGCGCGGTGACGCCCATTTGAAAATCGAGAATCGAAAATCCCGAAAAATAATTTTTCAGCTGTTCGCGGGGGCCGTGGCCGCGGAATCCGTGGTTTCGAGCGCGGTCGCAGTGGTGTTTTCGACGGGCGCCGTGCCGGCGGCGGGTGCGCCGGCGTATCCAAACGTCAGCGTGATTTCCTCGACCACGACGGCTTTTTCCTGGCCGACGCGGATCTGGCCCTCGAACGTCGCCAGCGGCATTTTTGCGCGCTTCGGTTTCACGGAGAGTGAAAGCAGATCGCCGGGCCGGCAGATCCGGTGGCAGCGCACGCCTTCGCATGAAGTAAAATAAATCGTAGCCGGATCGACCGCGAGGCCGTCTTCGGAAGGGATGATCCCCTCGACAAGCGCGAGCACGGCGAGCTGGCCCAGCGCCTCAAGCATCATGGATGCGGGCATGACGGGGTTGCCCTTGAAGTGGCCCTGGAGGAAGAACTCGTCGCCGGTGATCTTGTATTTCCCCTCCGCGCCCGAGGCGCCGACGGACGCTTCGTTGAGAAACAAAAACGGCGGCTGCATCGGCATGACGGCGGCGATCTGCTCGATGGGCAGGAAACGCGCCGGGGCCGGCGGCGGCACGCCGCGGAGCTTGCAATCAATAAACACTTTTACTTCCCCGATGCTGCGCAGGTTGCGCAACTCGTCGTTATTGATCTGCACCTGCAGGACCTCCTCCACCAGAATCACGATTTCCATCATCGTGAGCGAGTCGATGCCGAGATCGTCGATGAGGCGCACGTCGTCCGCGCCGCCCTTGAGTTTCGAACGCAAATCGGGCTCCACAAACCGCTCCACGATGCCGATAACAATGGCTGGCACAAACGCCGGATCGCGCGTGACCCGGAAGGCCAGCGCCGCCTCGACCGTAACGGGCGAGCAGCGTTTCAAGGATTCGCGCAACGCCGCTTCGTCATTTTCCTGCGTTTGGGTGGGCAATGGCGGGGTGGTGCCAGCGGTGTTCTTGGAAGAATCGTCTTTGGACGGGTTGTTGTTGGCGGAATCGGTCATCGTAAAAAAATATGTAGGAATATAAATAAATTGTGATTAAATGCAAGACAATGATTCATTCTCATCCCTGTCACGGAGCACTATGACGGTCAGCATCATATCCGGGTTTCTTATTATAAGAAGCATCATCATGCATTACAGTACCGAAGGAACGGATCTCCCTCTGTGTGGACAGTAAGGCAATGATTCTTGTGGTTCCAACCATCACACAGGCCATGATTCTAATTCCAACTATAGGATAAGGCGTCTGATAAAAAAGTCTCATAATCCAAAAGCAAGAATCCTTCATTTCTTTTTTCCATGAGTTTTTGACTTTTCTACAGGTTGCTCATTCTCAACATTTTTGACATAAAAAACTGTCATCACACGCATCAAGATGTCTGAAAAACCACACGCGGAACCGATTATCCTGATCACACATGAATTTTATCCGAAACGTGGCGGCATCGCGACGTTTGCGGAGGAGATCGCCTGCGCCGCCGCCCGCCTTGGCCACGATGTCGAGGTCTGGGCGCAAGCCGCTCCGCTCGATCAGGAGAAGCCTTGGCCGTTCAAGATACGGCGCCTGACGCTCAAGGGCACGCATGATCTCGGTTGTCAGGTCCGTCTCGGCATCGAGCTCATCCGCGAGCGCCGCCGGCTGCGCCATGCCACCGTGTATATGCCCGAGCCGGGGCCATTGCTGGCGATGATGTATTTGCAATTCATAAGCGCCTTCCGCCCCCGCCGCCTCGTGCTCACGGTGCATGGCTCGGAGATCCTTCGCTTCCATCGTCATCCGATCATCCGTCCGCTGGCGCGACGGCTCATCGACCATGCTTCCAAGGTGAGCGTGCTGACACGTTTCACGCGCGACCTGCTCTGCCTGCGTTTCCCCAATGCCCGGAGGAAAACCATTCTCACGCCCGGCGCGCTCCGGGTGGGCCTGTCAAACACTGACCATGTCCCCGCGCCGCCGTCGATTCTTCCCCCAAAAAACGGCCGCGCCGTCATCCTCACCGTCGGGCGGCTGCATCCGCGCAAAGGCCAGCATCACACGCTTCGCGCCCTGGAGATGCTGCCCCCGGAGTTGCACCAGAAAGTCGAATACTGGCTTGTCGGCACGCGCGGCCGCGGTGCTTTCGAAAAGCAGCTCCGCGCCACCGCCGCGCATGCGCCGTTCCCCGTGCACTTCCTGGGCAACATTCCCAACCATGAGCTCGGCGCGGTTTACCGCCGGGCGGACATCTTCGCGATGACGAGCATCAACCACGGCATGAGTGTGGAAGGTTTCGGGCTCGTTTACCTGGAGGCCTCCGCCCACGGCCTGCCCGTGGTCGCGCATCAGGTCGGCGGCGTGCCCGAGGCGGTGATCGACGGCGCCACCGGCCTGCTCGCGCCGCCCGACGAACCCGACCGTCTCGTCGCGGCCTTCGAAAGGCTCATTCGCGAGCCCGCTTTGCGCCGGCGCCTCGGCGACGCCGGACGCGACTGGGCGCGCCGCAACACATGGGACGAGTCCGCGCGGCTGTTATTTTCATTGCCGCATGCCGCGCCCGCGCCGCGGGCCGAATCCGCCATCGCGGCCGTCGATCCGGCGTTTGGCCACGCGTGAGCAGGCCGGGCGAGGGGAGACGCGGCATGCGTAGCGCAGGCATCCTTGCCTGCCGTCGTTATTTCTCGCGCGAAGCGCGGCATTTATTGGCTTCGTTTGGGAAGAAAAAAATCAGCGGCGCTTCGCGCCTTTCTGTTTCGACGGCAGGCAAGATGCCGGCACGCTGGGCATGAATAAGTCGCTAGTAATAGCGGACTTGTTTGATGGTTAATGATTTAGAACGGGCAGAGTGTGGCAGGTTGTTGCGGGGAGGGGAAGCAAAAAACAGCATTTTTGGCAACTTCCTGTCAACCTTCCGGAGGGACTTGGATACGGGGCGAGCCCCTTATTTGTATTCAAATCATGGATACAAATTCCCATTCGTTGATAATGCGGGAATCCGTCCGGCTGGTCGAGCCCCATTTTTGTCCCGGTATTTTTGGGGTTTCCATAAGTTGCTGTTGCGTGCCAATGGCGCGGATTCTTCCGCCGGTTGCCCTCCCGTCGGTCGGGGTCTTCCCGGTGATGCGGAAAGGCGGTTGTCGCCGTTGGGAAGCCTTTTGAAGTGGTGACGGCTGTCCGGCGCGGGTGGTTTGCGGCCTTGGTGCGCGTGCGCCGGGTGGCGGCATCATTGCGGTGGCGGGCGTTTTTTCGATTCCGTCAGGCGAGTCGGTTTGCAGGGGGCGCGGCGTCGCATTCTTGGCGCGGAGCGTTCGCGCCGGTCGCGCCAAAGGTGGCTTGAGTTTGGGGCAGGCGCGTCCGGCGGTGGATTGCATGGACGGGCGGCGGGAAGAAACGGAAACGCCGGCCAGCCAAAAGAGGCGCGCAAGCCGGTGGGCTGGCAACGCCAGCCCTGCGCGGGTCGCGGTCACGAGGCGTCTGCCGTGTTCTCTTTGTGCTGGCAGCGGCCAGCGAACCTCCGCGCCCCAGTAGTTGCCGGATCGGGTGTCGCGTGCAAGGTGGAGAGCGAAGCGGACCTTGCACGCGACGCCACAATCGGCAACGGGGCGCGATGTGAGGAAATTCCCAATCCGCAAGGTCGGCCATCCCGCAAGGGAAACATGACCAAAGTGAGCCTGCGCCGGGGCTCCCCTCACTCTTCCTTGGGTTTCCCGAACCGGGGTCATGCGAAGTCGAACATTTGCTGTCCAAGCGCGGCTTTGATTTGCTCGGCTTTCTCCGGCGTGGGCGGTTGTCCCTGTTGTGCGGCGGTGGATGCGATGAGAGCGGTTGCGAGCGGCATCATCGTTTCATTTTCGTTCCCGTTTTCGGATTGCGGCGCGTCTGTCTGGTTTTGTGCGGCGGCAAGTCCGGCGAAGAGATGGAGGCGTCCCCGGAAAACCCAGTGGATGTTCCGCCATGAGGCGAAGAATTTCATCGCGATGGTGTTGCCGTGGACAATCTCGACTGGGATACCCCAGAGGGTGCTGTTGATGAAGCACATGTCACAGGCGGTCTTGCTGATGTCGATGGCGGTGACCCGCAAACGGCAGCGGTTCTCCGGTGAGAGCGCCTTGGCGTAGGCCAGGATCATCGCTCCCGCGCCGCAGGCCGGTTCGCAGAGCGTGACGGGGCCTTCTGGCGGCAGCGATGAGTCACCGGCAAGCATGTGGGCGATCATCTCGCAGATGTTCTGCGGGGTGTGAAACTCGCCATTCCATTTCTGCCCTTTATGGGAGAGGGCCAGTTCCATGTAGTGACCGCCGAGCAAGTCGGTGAAGGGCTGGGCCTCCATTTCCATGACCAGTGCGGCAAGGGCGTGGCTGAAAATTTCCAGTTCGTTCCTGCTCCAGCGTTTGGCCTCTTCGAGGTATTCGGCTTCGCGGGTGCCGTGCGCGAGCGCGCAAGCGGCCAAAGATGCGAATGCTGTGAACACCGTGTGCGCGTCGTGGCGGCGGATGAGTTGCTCGAGCAACGGACGGAAGGTCGGGGTTTGACTCGTTTTCATGCGACGCGGCTTTCGTTGCTGAAGTGAAGTTTGCGGTCGTCGCCGATGTAGAGATCGACTTCGCCGAAGGACTCGCCGGCACGGGTGAGTTGCTGCATGGCGAACTCGGCAGGCTCGTCGTTCACGGACTCGTCCAAGTAGCCGCCGTGGTGGTTGCGGGTGAGCCAGAAGTCGTGGCCGTTGCGCTCGTCGTCGAGGTGGGTCAGATCGGTTTCGCATTCGCGGCAGAAGCAGGAGCATTCGACCCAGGCGCTGATGAGCGATTCGACCGCGAGGTCGGCGATGCCGTGGTCGCGGTCAAGCGGGGTGCCGTTGTCGTCGCTGGATGTCCAGAGCGCTGCGCCTATGTAGCCGCGAAGGACTCGGAAGAGCAGGGTTTCGCCAGCCTCGATGTGGTGGAGAAGTTCCCGGTGGATGGAGGCGCGCTTGCGGCCTTGGGGCAGGTGGAGTGTTTCCAACACGCAGGTCGTTTCGGTTGTCATGTGATTTGGCGGAATCAGGCGCAGTCCGCTTCCGGCGACATGCCGGGGTATTCGTGACAGCCTTGCCCGATTCACGTCGTTCCGAGGGCACACCCAGTCAAAGGACGCCGGAGCAGGTGCGGAGGCGTCCGGTGTGGAGCGCAGCCCGAGCTTGCGAGGGCGAGCAATACATTGACGGGTGTGACACAATTCGGAACACGCAGCAGGCAAGGGTTTTAAGCGTGGTGACGATGGAGTGCGCGGGTGCGCAACGCGATTTTCCGGGCGCAATTTTTCTCGATTGTATCCAAATATAAAATACGGGCTCGCGTCCGTCCGGCGTGATTGCCCGCGAGCGGTTGCCCGGATAAAAACACGACGAAGGCGGGCGCCGCCGCGCCGTGCGGGACGCCGCCGGATGCCGGTCAAAGCCAGCGGTGGTCAAGGGCGTCGCTGTTGCCGAAAAGCCGCCATGCGAGGTCATGCACCAGCGAGTGGCCGCAATCGAAACCACAACCCTCCACACGGATGGCCTCGCGTCGCGAATCGTATCGGGTGGCCAGCGCCTTGGCCGCGCTCCAGGTGATGCGCAGCGGCTTTTTTTCGCGCACGGTGTAAAGGTCAATCCATCGGCACGTGCCGCTCCTGCTGATGCGGCGGAGAAAGACGTAAACGGTGTCGCCGACCTTGAGGTAATTCTTGCGGAGTCTTTCGATGGCCTGGGTGCTTTCGGTTCTGGCGAGGTCGCGTTTGGTTCGAGCCTTTTGATTCATGTTCGGAAATGAAATCAGGCGCGGTCCGTTCCCGGCGGTGTGCCGGGTTATCCTCGGCCTCGCCCGATCTCGTCCGTCCGGACTCACATCGAGTCAAAGCCCGGCTGCGCCCCGCGCGGACGGGCGGTGTGGAGGCGAACGCCAGCGAGCTCTACATTGACCGATGTGATAGGGTGATTGTGGACGACGGGCAGGGCAGATTTCTTAATGCCCGGTGGCGTGTCACGCGGCCATTGTCCGCATTTCCGGCGGAGCAAAATGCGGAGTGTTTTCCCGCGCCAGGGGAGCATGGACGGCGGCGGGCGGAGGCGCGCAAAAAAAGAGGGCACCGCCTCACCGGCGGCGCGCGCGCACCCGCGCCCCGCCTCCGCCCGCCGACGTTCTGGCTCCCCGTCCGTGCGCCGGTGCGTCCCCGCGCCTCACGAGGTCGCGCCGCGCCACAAGGCACGCGGGGGCGCGGCGCGATTTTGTGAAGGTCGGGCAGTGCGGACAGGCGTCATGCGGTCGCGCCCGTGCGCCGTCCGCATGTCGCCGGAAATCCGGGTATTTGGAATGTGGATACCGCCCCTATTTCTTTTCGCGCGCCTCCGGTAGGCTGCGGTCATGCAAGGCCCGAAAAAATCATTGCCGGCCACGGCAAGGGGAGAGGCGTATTGCTCAAAAAGAACGCGAGTGCGTTCCGGGTGGGCGCGGCCTGTCCGCATTCTTCACGCGCGTGTCGCGAGGGAGGTGCTGCCATGCTGACGGCCAAGCCGCAGTTGAATTTGTCCAACGCGGAGGGGTATTTTCGCGAGCATCTGGCCACGGGAGACTACTACATGGACGGCCATGTGGTGCGCGGCGAGTGGCGCGGTGTCGCCGCGTCCATGCTCGGACTCGACGGCGTGGTGGATGAAAAAAGTTTCTTGGCGATGTGCGAGGGTCAGCACCCGGAAACCGGACAACTCTTGACGATGCGGCGCAACACGACCCGTCGGGAAGGCGAACACACGGTGTCGAACCGCCGCGTGTTTTACGACTTCACGATCAGTCCGCCGAAGTCGATTTCGGTGGTCGCGCTTTGGCAGGATGCCCGGATTATCGAACTCCATGACCGCGCCGTTCGCGCGATGGTGGATGAATTGGAAAAGTTCGCCGAGACGCGCGTGCGCAAGGACGGCGAGAACGGCGAGCGCGTGACCGGGGGAATCGTCGCCGCGTTGTTCCGGCATGACACCAGCCGGGAGCTTGATCCGCACCTGCACACGCACTGCGTGGTGTTCAACGCGACCTACGACTGGACGGAGGAAAAGTGGAAGGCGCTTCACGCGACGGGCATGTATCGCGCCCAAAAGTTCGCCGAGAATCTTTACTACCATGAGATGGCGAAGGGGCTCCGAAATCTTGGCTATGAAATCGTCAACACGCCGACCGGATTTGAGATTCAGGGGGTGCCGGAGGGCGTGATTGCCCGCTTTTCCAAGCGGCATCAGCAGATTGATGCGGAGACGAAAAAACGCATCGCGGAGGAAGGATTGCGTGGCAACGAAAAGGCTCTCCGCGCGCAGGTCGCGCAGGACAAGCGGCGGCGCAAAATAAGAAGCCTGTGCGCGGAAAAACTGCATCCGCGCTGGGCCTCGGAAATGCCCGCCTCCGAACATGAGGCGCTGGCAAAGTTGGAGCCGGCGCGCCTGCCGCCGCCGCTGCCGGTGGAGTCCTCGGAAAAATGCGGGCTGCCCGGATTTGTGGCATGGGCGGACGAGCACCTGTTTGAGCGGCGTTCGGTGGTCGGCGACTACGAGCTGATGTCGGCGGCCCTGGCTCGCGGGCGCGGTCAAAATTTTTCCTTGGAAGACTTGGAAAACGAGATGGCGAAGCGCGATTACATTCGCGATGCGAAGTCGCGCAAGCTGACCAACCGCGAGGCGCTGGTGTGCGAGTTTTCCCTTGTGCTCGACGCGCAAAACGGGATGCGAAGCCATGCCGCGTTCAACGCGGGGCATCAACCGGCGGAATCGTTGTCGGCGGAACAGCGCGGAGCGGTGCTGCGCATCCTGCGCAGCCGGGATTTTATCACGGTGTTCCAAGGGGCGGCGGGAGTGGGGAAAACATTTGCGGTGCGCGAGGTCGTGCGGGGGGTGGAGGCGGCGGGGCATCCCGTGCTCGTGTTCGCGCCGCAACACCAGCAGGCGGCAGATTTGCGTCGCGACGGCCTCGCCTCGGCGGACACTTTGGCAAAGCTGCTGGCGGGAGGCGCGGACGGGGCGGGAGGGCAACTGCCGCGCGGAGCGGTCGTGATTCTCGATGAGGCCGGGCAGATCGGCGGGCGCGACATGCGCGCGCTGGTTGACCAGGTGCGGGCCTGCGGCGGGCGGTTGATCCTGTCGGGCGACACGCGGCAGCAGGGTGCCGTGGCCGCCTCGGACGCGCTGCGTGCCATCGAGGAGCACACGAATTTGCAGACGGTGCATTTGAAAAAAATCCGAAGGCAGGACCCGGAGGCGGTGGCATCGCGGGAAGAAAAGGCGTTTGTGCGAAAATACCGCTCGGCGGTGAAGGCTGCGGCGGAGGGCCGGCTGGCGGCTTCATTCGACAAACTGGATGCAATGGGGTGCATTCGTGAACTTGATGCCGGCGAACGCATGGTGGAACTGGCGCGTGAATATTGCGGGGCGCTGAGCCGCAAGGAACGGGTGCTCGCGGTGGCGCAGACCTGGGATGACGTGCACGCGGCCAACGACGCCATCCGCGCGCGTCTGCGCGAGACCGGCAGGCTGGGCGCGGGCAGGCCGGTGGTGTCGTGGCAGTCGGTAGACTTGAGCGAGGCGCAAAAGCATGATGCGCGCTTCTACACGCCGGACTCAGGGGTTTTGTTCATTCGCGGTTACGGACGTTTTCAGCGGGGGGACTGGTGCGAGATTGCCGGTGCCGACGAACACGGCGTTACCTTGCGCAAGGACGGGCGCGCCACGACCGTGAGCTACAAATGCGCGGACCGCTTTGTCGTCACCAGGACGAGTGAATTGGAACTGGCGCGGGGCGACCGCTTGCAGATGAAGTTCAACAGTAAATCCGCCGACGGCGCGGCGGTTCGCAACGGCGAACTGGTGACGGTGCGGCGCGTGATGAAGGACGGGCGCATCCGCGTGCGTGATGACGCGGGAGTCTCGAAAACGCTCGCGCCGTCGCAGCGGATGTTTGTGCGCGGCTACGCGGTTACGACCTATGCCTCGCAGGGCAAGACCGTCGATACCGTGCTCGTCGCCCATGACGGCGAACAAGCGTCTATGATGAGCCGCCAGCAATGGTATGTGGGCATATCGCGGGCGCGGCGGAAAGTCGTCGTGTTTACCAGCGACAAGGAGGCGCTGCGGCTGAACGTCGAGCGCGAGTCCGACCGCGAACTGGCGCTGTCTGTCAAGCCCGACGAGGCGACCGCCGAGGCCGTGCGCCAGAGACTCAAGGAGGCATTTCAGCACCAGTTGTCGTTGAAGGCGCAGCAACGTTTGCACGAATCGCTCCGGCAATGGGTGCCGCCTCCGCAACAGAAACAGCAACCGCAACAAGACCAATCAAGGGGAATACAATTATGAGCCTGAAAAATGAAATCGAACGCCACCGCCTGGCCCGGGCCGCCGGTGGTAATATCACATCGTCCGGAAACGGCAGTGCCGCGTCCGAAAAACGCGAGACTTCGGCGACGCCACCGCCATTCCTGCGCCTCATAAGGCGGGACAAACAATGCTGGCTGCTTCCGTGGGCTTGTTTCCACGGCGTGAGTTACGAACCGGATGTAGCGACTGGCGATGGCACGGGCAAATGCGAGCACTTGCGTCTGGTCTTTATGAGCCACGATGTCTCCGTGCGCGGGCACAACCTCGGCGGCGTGGTCGATGCCATCGGAGCGTTCGCCCTGCGTGAATTGCGCGAGGTTTCGGAAAGCTACCAGGCTGCCACGGCGGGCGTCGCCGCACCCGCGCCTGTGGTTTCGGAAATAAACGTGGTGGCAAAATAAGCATGGTCGTTTCGTCCCTGAAAATGGTCTGAATGTCCAAGCCGGGCGCGGTGTTTTCGGGCATAATGGCGAGGCTGTGTGCAAGGTTGCGCGCGGCATTTGCACTTATGCTGTTTCGTTTTCTTCTCGCTGCCGTGAGCCTTGGCTGCGCGTTTTTCGCGCGGCGCGCCGCCATGCCGCCGGGCGCGGCGCTGGCGATGACGGCGGTGTTCGCCGTGTTTGCCGTCTGGCAGGTGGCGTGCGGTGTGATGGCGGCGCGCGGTCGCCCGCGTGTGAGGCCGATTCTGACGCTGGGCGGGTTTTCGTGGTCGCTGAATGATTTTTGCCGGGGCTGGCTGGTGACGGGCGAGACGGGTTCGGGGAAAACGCTCTCGGCCATCAACGCCATGCTCTGGCAGGTCTCGAAAAACTGTCCGCACTGGGGTGGCATCTGCATCGATGACAAGGGGCTTTACTGGGAGACGCTTTCGGCGATGTTCAGGCACCTCGGGCGCGAACAGGACTTGATTTTGCTGCAAGTGCGGCCGGACGGCGCGCCTGCGGATTGGGAGCCGCCGCACACGTTCAACTATCTTGAGGACGCGCGCCTGCCCTTTTCGGCCAAGGCGAAGGATGTCTGCGATGTCGCCGCCTCGCTCGGGCAGGACGGCGACCAGTCGTTTTTCAAGACACAGGCGGAAATCCAGATGGATTTTGCGTTTCAGGCGCTGGAGTGCGCCGGGTTGTCCGTCACGCTCAACCACGCCTATGAAATGCTCTCATCGGACGCATGGACGAAGGACATTATCGGCATACTGGATGAAAAAAACACGCCGGAGTCGCGCGAACTGATGGAGTATTACGAAACGCAGATCGCCAGCCAGCCGAAGGATCAACTGGGCGGCGTGCGCGGCACGCTGGCGAACCGGTTGAAGCATTTTACGCATCCCGACATCGCGAGGGTGTTTTGTCCCGAGAAATCAACGCTTTCGTTTGCGGAGATCGACCGGGGCAAGGTGATTTGCGTTTCGATTCCGCAACGTTTCAAAACGGAACGCAGATACATTCACACGCTGCTCAAGCTCGTGTTCTATTCGCATGTGCTGCTGCGCTTCGACCGCACCTCGAAGGAGCGGGCGAATGACAATTTATTAATATTATGGGCTGACGAGGCGCAAAAAATCGTGACGGCGAATCACGATGGCACGAGTGATTACAATGTCGTGGACGTGATGCGCGAGGCCAGGGCGACGGTGGTCGCGGCGACGCAGAGTTACACGTCGCTCATTCCGCCGATTGGCGACGAGCAAAAGGCCCGGGTTTTTATCGCGAACATGGCGAACCGCGTCATGTTCAAGGCCGCCGACGAGGAATCCGCGAAAATCGCGGCGGATACGCTGGGCAAGAAGAAGTATAGGAAACACAGTTATGGTTACTCTGCCGGCAGGCGGACATCCTCCTATTCCGAGGAGGAAAAGTATTATATAGAGCCGCACGAGTTTCGGCGGTTGCGGAAGTTTCAGGCGGTCGTGCAGCACTGCGAGGCCGGGTTTCGGCGCGTGGTGCTGCCGCCGCGCGATGCGGACGGGCGCGTGTGCGGATGGTTTCGTTAAGCTCGTTTTGCCATGAGAGAATTTCGACCCATTAAAAACATCGGCGATGACTGGTTTCGCCAGCGGCGCGAACAGCTTCGCGACCTCGGCGCGCATCTGCGCGGGCACATCAAGGGGCAGGCGCATGTCATCGGGTGCGTGGAATCGGTGTTGCGGCGCGGCGAACTCGGCCTCTCTCATCCGGGACGGCCCAAAGGCTCGTTCCTCTTCGTCGGCCCGACGGGGACGGGCAAGACGGAGATAACGAATGCGTTCACGGGGTATTTGTTCGGCGGGGCGAAGCCGCTGCGCTTTGACATGTCGGAATACCAAAACCAAGCCTCGGTTGAAAAACTGATTGGCGAGAAGGTCGGCGATATTGGCTTGCTTGGCCGGGCGCTGGCGAAGACGGAGGCCGCGCAGGGCGACGGTGGCGGCGGCAATGGCGGAACTCTTTTGTTTGATGAAATCGAAAAGGCGCATCCACTCGTGCTGGACTTGTTTTTGCAGATTCTGGATGACGCGAGCATTACGCTGGCAAGCGGCGAGAGGAAAAACCTTTCGGGATATTATATCGTATGCACATCGAACATCGGCGCGGCGGAGGCGATGCGGATGCAGTCCGCACCGTTCGCGAGCATTGAGCGCACGGTATTGGCGCGGGTGAATCAAACACTGCGTCCCGAACTGGTGGGGCGCATGACGGAAAAGGTGGTGTTTGCGCGGTTGCCGTATGCGGTGCAGCGGGAGATTTGCGAGGCCATGATCGCGGGCGAACTGGCGCGGCTGCGCGGGCTCGGGCATGATTTGGAAATCACGCCCGACGATGTGGAGGCGATCCTGCGGGCGGGGTTTCACAAGACGCTTGGCGCGCGTCCCATGCGCAGCGCGGTCGAGCGATTCTTGCAAGACCGAGTGGCCGTAGCACTATTGATGAAAGCTGCATGCAAAATGCATTAAATGCATTGGCTGCATGACATCATTCCCAAATGGATTTTAAGGCCAAGATTAGTCCAGTGACGGTTGCGGAAACACACGATTGTGCAGCGCATGGCTTTGGCATGATGCTTCTACTGGTGTGATTTTCAAAGGTCGGCTTCCATGGCGGCTGCGGGCAAACTTGGCCGATGCAATCGGCGGGCCCATGCATCGGGATGCACACCGTTTGGGCGCAATGTGTATCCAACACACAGAATTGCCGCTTGCGACCAGCATCGGTTTCGTGCTGAAACCGTGCGTCCAATCCGGGCCGGATGGCGCTGATTGTCACCTGCTTATTGGAGTTTCACTGTGTCCACGATGCGTATTGCAAATTAAGTGCCATTTTTGTTTTTCAAGTCAATATTAATCATTATGTTATGAAATTTAGGCTACCATATCCTTGCCCGAAAAGTGCAAAGTGGCGTGTGCAAAAAATCCCTAATATTAGAGATGCGGCGGTTCCACGGTTTCTGATAACATGGAGCCCAAATCCAACCCGATTCAGCACCCTACCCAACAAGTCCAACCTCATCTTGTCGCATGACGAAAAAACTCCTTTCGCCCTTGGGCGCCGCGCTTTGCTCAACGATCAGGACTGGGCGCTCGTGCATTTATTGTCGCTGGAGAAACCCAAGCAGCGGTGTGGACCGTCGGCATCGATCCTGGGCTGCTCGCCAATTGCTACAACAATCATTACAACCCAAACATAATCATGCATAAGAAAATCATGCTGACAATAATCGGCCTGCTGGTGGCATCTTCGCTGTTCGCGGGTGACGACCGCGCGTCCCTGTTGTTTAATTTCGGATGGAAGTTTCACGCGGGCGACGCGGATGGCGCGCAATCCGCCGCCTATAATGACTCGGGCTGGCGCGCGCTTGATTTGCCGCACGACTTCCAGATCGAGCAGCCTTGGAACAAGTCTGCCAAGGGCTCGCGTGGGTTCAAGAAAATGGGTGCTGGTTGGTATCGCAAATCGTTCAAGGCCGATCCGGCGTGGAAAGGCAAACGCGTGGTGCTGGATTTTGAAGGAATCCTGCTGGCGGGCGATGTCTGGTTCAACGGGACAAAGGTGGGCGGGACGGATTACGGCTATCTCGGCTTCGAGGCCGATGTCACGAAATATATAAAATATGAGGATGGAAATGTGATCGTCGTGAGGGCCGACACCGGCAAGGACGGCAACTCGCGCTGGTATACCGGCGGCGGTTTATACCGCGATGTGCATTTATTGGTGAAAGGTGACATAGCCGTCGCCCGGCACGGCGTCTTTATAACAACGCCGGAGGTTTCGGAGCACAATGCCGAGGTCAGCATCCAGGTCGAGGTAGAGGGATTGCGCGGCAAACAATTGTCCGTGGGCATTGAGGCAAAAATCTACGCTCCCGATGGGCGGCAGGTCGCCGCGACGCATCGGGCAGCCCCGGTGAAATCAAGGAAACAGACGGATGAGGTCGCGCTTCCGGTCGTGAATATCAAAACACCGCAATTGTGGTCGTGCGAGACGCCTCATTTATATTCAGCGGTAATCACACTCACATTGGACGGCAAAATTGTTGACCGCGTGACGGAGACCTTCGGCATCCGCCACATCGAATTTTCGCCTGAATACGGTTTCAAGCTCAATGGCAAAAAAGTCATACTAAAGGGAATTGCCAATCACCACGACTTGGGCGCGGTGGGCGCCGCCGCCTACGAGCGGGCCATTGAGCGGCAGTTTGAAACGCTGAAGGCCTTCGGCTTTAATCATGTCCGCACCTCGCACAATCCCTACTCCAAGTCGTTTCTGCGCCTCGCCGACAAGCACGGTTTTTTGATTGTGGACGAACTGTTTGATAAATGGGGAGGCACAAGCTATTGGGCCGGGCGCGTTCCGTGGACGCAATTGTGGCCCGCGGCAATTCCCGAATGGATAAAACGCGACCGCAATCACCCGTCGGTGATCATGTGGAGCCTCGGCAACGAACTGCAAATGCGCGAGGATTTGGCGGGATACCCCACCGGCGACTGGGGCGTGACCAGCTACCGCATCCTTGACGTGTTGGTAAAACGCCACGACCCAACACGCAAAACGACGGTAGCCATGTTTCCGGCGCGCAAGGGGGCGATCAGGCACAGGGAACCTGAATTCAAGACCGTGATTGAGCCTCCCGAACTGTCGGTTGTCACTGAGGTTGCCAGCTATAATTACACTTATTACGCATTCCCGGAATATGCCAAACTGCATCCGCACCTGATTCTTTACCAGAGCGAGGCCGCGACGGCCGATATGGGAAAAGCCTACTTCGGCATGGATCTCGACAAGGTCGCCGGGCTTGCCTACTGGGGCGGCATTGAATACTGGGGTGAGTCGAAAGGCTGGCCGGCGAAGGGCTGGAATTACTCATACTTTGATCATTCACTTGAACCCTTCCCGCAGGCTTATTTTATCAAAAGCATGTTTGACGATGCACCGGTGGTGCGCATCGGGGTGGTGGACAAGGAGGAGGAAAGCATTGAATGGAACGATGTCATGGTGGGACAAATGCCCATGTCGTCGCATTGGAACCGCGCGCCGGGTGCCAGGCTGAATTTGGTCACTTATACAAATGCGGAGGAAGTGGAGTTGTTCATAAACGGCAAGTCTCTCGGTATCCAAAAAAATATAATTGATGATCCATCGCGCCGGAATGCCATTTTTTGGAAGGATATGCCTTACAGCGAGGGCAGGGTGGAGGCCGTGGCGCGCAACGGCGGCAGGGAGGTGGCCCGCCATCAACTCGAAACCACGGGGAAGGCCGTCGCCTTGCGGTTTGAGGCGGAAACTGGCGAATGGCAGGCCGACGGGCTTGATTTGCAGTATATAAAAGTGCGCGCCGTTGACAGCGAGGGTCGCGATGTGCCGGACGCTATCGGCGAGGTGACGTTTGAGGTGTCCGGCGCGGCCCGTCTGATCGCGGTGGATAACGGCGATCATCGCAGCGATGAATTACAAACGGAGACTGCACAATGGCCGCGCGCTCGCCATCCTCCGCGCCGGCCAGTCGCCCGGCGAAGTGGCAATCCGGGCGTCTGCTCCCGGACTAAAAAGCGCTGAGAAGATACTGATGGTTACAAGCCAGTGATGATAAATCATGACATGTTTTTGTTCTTAACCGGCGGGATATACGGCCATCTCTTTTCAGGTATGCATCCGCACTCATTTATAAAATTCGAACTGAATGAAAGCAAAGATTGACCAGATCCTGCTTTGGACCGCGGTATCGCTGGCTATCGGGGCTGTTTTCGTGTTGCCCGCCGCCACCGCGACACCCCAGGCCGGCGCCGATAAAATCCGCCATGAGGAAATCCACGTGGAGGCGCCGTTTTTCATGCCGCCAATCCGGGTTCCGGTTTTTCCCGAGCGCGATTTTATTATCACCGATTTTGACGCGAAGCCCGGTGGTGAAACCGACAACACCGTGGCTATTCGCAACGCCATCGCCGCCTGCCACGAGGCCGGCGGCGGGCGCGTTGTCATTCCCGCCGGCGACTGGCTGACCGGCGCCATTCACCTGCGCAGCAACGTCCGTCTCCACCTCGAGAAGGATGCCGTGCTCTCCTTCAGCGACAACCCACAAGACTACCTGCCCGCCGTGCAGTCGAGCTGGGAAGGCTGGGAGTGCTTCAACTACTCGCCCCTCGTCTATGCGTTCCGCTGCGAAAACGTTGCCATCACCGGCGAAGGTAAAATCGCACCCCGCATGGGCACATGGAAAAAATGGTCGGGCCGCCCGCCCGCGCACATGGAAGCACTCAAGCGACTCTACGCGATGGGATCGACCGGTGTGCCCGTTGAAAAACGCCAGATGGCAGAGGGTGAAAACAACCTCCGCCCCCAACTCGTCCAATTCAACCGCTGCAACAACGTTCTCATCGAGGGTGTGACAATCCGCGACAGCCCCTTCTGGACGATCCACCTGCTGCTCTGCGACTCCGTTGTCGTCCGCCGCATTGACGTCTCAGCGCACGGACACAACAACGACGGCATCGACCCCGAGGGCACGCGCAACCTCCTTGTTGAAAACTGTCGCTTTGATCAGGGCGACGACGCCATCGCCATCAAGTCCGGCACCAATCACGATGGCTGGCGGCTGGCCACGCCATCCGAAAACATCGTCATCCGCAACTGCACCGTTCTCAACGGGCATCAGCTCATCGCCATCGGCAGCGAACTTTCCGGCGGCATCCGCAATGTTTACGCGCATGATTGCCGCTTCGAGGCGAAAACAAAGAAGCCGTTCAACATTCTCTATGTTAAAACCAATCGGCGGCGCGGCGGTTTTGTGGAAAACATCACGGTGGAGAACATCGACGCATCCGCCACCAATTTTCGAATGGGTGTGTTCGGCATCGAGACCGACGTTCTTTACCAATGGCGCAAACTCGTCCCCGCCTACGAGGAGCGCCTCACCCCGGTACGCAATATCACGATGAGAAATATAAAGGTCGGCGAAACCTTCACACCGTTCCGCATTCTTGGCGACAGGGACCTGCCTGTGAGAAACGTGACGCTAGACGGCATCGCCATCAACACCGCCCGTGGCCAGAAGAACCGCTATGAGCACGCCGAAAATGTCACAGAGAAAAACATCACGATCGGCACCTTCATCGAGGAGCCCGACAAAGACAACCCGAACAGGTAAACCACAATGAGCATTGAAACCCATCAAGTTACTATAATGCAACGCATTCCGATGCGAGGCATCTGGCTGCTGGCCTCATTGCTCTGCATTGCGGGTCCGACCATCGTGCGGGCCCAGCGGCCGATCTTACCTGATTTCCACGCCGATCCCTCCGCCCGCGTTTTTAATGGTAAATTTTATATCTATCCCTCGCACGACGCTCCGGGAGCCAGAAACTGGAAGGGTATGGTGGACTGGCATGTCTTCTCCTCCGAGGACATGATCAAGTGGAATGATCATGGCGTCATTTTTGCCCTAAAAGACATTTCCTGGGCCGACACGGAGGCGTGGGCGCCGGATTGCATTGAACGAAACGGGAAATACTATTTTTATTTCCCCGCCGGCGGGCAAATCGGTGTGGCGGTTTCCGATTTCTCCACCGGGCCTTTTAAGGACGCGCTGGGCGAGCCACTGGTCAAAAAGAACGAGGCGGGCATCCGCTACATGATCGATCCGAATATATTTATTGATGATGACGGACAGGCATATCTCTACGTCGGCGGCGCCTATCAGCTTGGCGTCGTGAAGCTCAAGGAGGACATGATTACACGGGATGGGCCGATTCAGATTTTGGACATGCCAAGGTTTTACGAAGGTGTCTGGATTCACAAACGGAATGGCATTTATTATGCGAGCTATCCGACGAGGCCGCCCGGACAGAAGGCCAATGTGATGGTTTATAGCACGGCAAAGAGTCCGCTGGGGCCGTTTGAATACAAGGGAGAAATACTGGACAACCACTCGCTCAACGTCCACGGCTCGATCACGGAGTTCAAGGGCCAATGGTATCTCGTTTACCATGTTGCCGGTCCCAGCAACTGGGAGCGCCGCGTTTGTGTCGAACCGCTTTTTTATAATGAGGATGGCTCCATCAAACCCGTGACGATGACACCCATAAGTGAATTTGACTTCAGCAAGGGTGGGGACGGCTCGCCGAGTCATTCCGGCGGTCTCGGCGAGACCGCCCTGCCAAAGGGGTGAATATGATAGGCAATTGATATAAGGCGAGGTGAAGACGCCCTGCAAATACGGAACTATCCCTATCGCGCTGTCGGGGGAAGCTACCGCCACCGCGCCATCGCCATCGCAACGTCGAAAAATTTCTCCAAATCCCCCTGCTAACCCCCATGCGTTTCATCATCACATTATTCCTGCTGGCGACGGTAGCGATTGCGAAGGACCGCCCGCGCCTGTGCGTGCTCACGGACATCGGCGGTGATCCCGACGATCAACAGTCCATGGTGCGTCTGATGGTGTATGCCAATGAATTCCAGATCGAAGGGCTGATCGCCAGCGCCTCCGGAACACCGGGAGAACTGAAGAAAGCCATCACGCGCCCCGATCTGATTCGCGAGATTGTATCTGCCTATGGCAAGGTGCGCGTAAATCTCGCCAGGCACGCGGATGGCTGGCCGACGGAGCAGGAACTGATGGCGCGGGTCAAGTCTGGCAATCCACGGCGCGGTCACGGACACGTCGGCGAAGGCCACGACACCGAAGGCTCGCGCTGGCTCATCGAATGTGTGGATGCCGGCACGCCGGAACGGCCATTGAACATCGCAATCTGGGGCGGGCAGAATGATTTGGCGCAGGCGCTCTGGCGCGTGAAGCATGATCGTGGCTTCTCGGGACTGGCGCGATTCGTTCAGCGCTTTCGCGTTTACGACATCATGGACCAGGACGGCATCGCCGACTGGATGCGCGGAGAGTTTCCCGGCATGTGCTACATTCTCACGGTGGCGCCGAAAGACCGCGACAAGCGCGCTGCGACATTTCGCGGTATGTATCTCGGCGGGGATGAATCGCTCACCAGTCGCGAATGGATTGAGGTGAATGTGCGTGGCAAAGGCCCGCTCGGCGCGCTTTACCCGATAAAAACATGGACCGCCCCCAACCCGTACGGTTGCATGAAAGAAGGCGACACACCCTCGTGGTTTTTCTTTCTACCGACTGGAGGCAACGATCCCTCCGACCCGGCCAGGCCCGGTTGGGGCGGCCAATATGAAAAGAGTGCCGATGGCTGGTGGCGTGATATTCCCGGACTCGATCCGCGCGCCGCCGTGCATCGTTGGCGTCCTCAATTCCAAGCCGACTTCGCCATGCGAATGGGTTGGTGCATGGAATAATAAAAATGCCGGGATGCACCAACCTATTTGAAGATTGAGCTTGGCGGGCAAATCCGGCGACATCATTGCGAATCAAAAGTATGAAAAAGTTCCTCCTTGCCGCATTGCTTATTATCCCCGGCTTCATGTCGCCGCCACGCCGACACCGCTGCGCATCGTCATGGACCGACCGTCTGCAAAGAGGCGCCCCTCGTGGCTTTCTAGACTGGAGGCACGTCTCCAACCCGCGCCGGGGGGAGCCAATATAAAGAGGCCGAGGCGGCGGCGATATTCCCGGCCTCGATCCACGCACCGGAGAATCGTTGGCGTCCTCAATTCCAAGCCGACTTCGCCATGCGAATGGGTTGGTGCATGGAATAATAAAAATGCCGGGATGCACCAACCTATTTGAAGATTGAGCTTGGCGGGCAAATCCGGCGACATCATTGCGAATCAAAAGTATGAAAAAGTTCCTCCTTGCCGCATTGCTTATTATCCCCGGCTTCATGTCCGCCGCCACGCCGACACCGCTGCGCATCGTCGTCATAGGCGACTCGACCGTCTGCAATTATCCCGAGGCGCGCCCCGATCGTGGCTGGGGACAGTTCCTTGAGGCACAATTCAAGGACGGCACCGTCAAAGTCACCAACCTCGCCGCCGCGGGTCGGAGTACCAAGACATTTATAAAGGAAGGCCGCTGGAAAAAGGCCCTGGCGGAAAAACCCGACTACGTCTTCATCCAATTCGGCCATAACGATTCTCACGCACCGGAGAATCCCGAGTCCACCAACGCTGCCACCGATTACAAGAACTACTTGCGCCGTTATATTGACGAAGCGCACTCCATCGGCGCGGTGCCGGTTCTCGTGACGCCGATGGTGCGCAGGCTCTTCAACGACGACGGAAAACTCAAAAACGAACTCCAGCCCTACGCCGACGCGATGAAGGCGGTCGGCGCGGAAAAAAACATCGCGGTGATCGATCTGCACGCGGCGAGCAAGGAACTCGTCGAGCGACTCGGCCCGGCGGGCGCCGCCAAGTTTGCGAACAAGAAAGGCGACCGCACGCACTTCAATGAAAAAGGCGCCCGTGCGATGCTCGGTCTCGTGATGCAGGCGCTGCCAGTCGCCGAGCCCAGGCTCGCGACCTATTTGAAACAGATTCCGCTGCTGCCGTCCCAACAATAACCCGCGGTTTCTGCCTCCTCTTATATCGCGATGCCCTGTATCTCCCCGCGCTTGTCTTCGGTGCGGTTCCCTGTTCCCCCAGTGGGCGCTTCACCCCATCCAATCGCGGTTTTAGGTTTATTCGCTTGTCCGCGATAACAATACGACATTCACTCGCAATATCCGAATTCCCGAACGCATAACCTTCGCCCCATGACAAAACTCACTGTCCTTGACCAAGATGTTGCCCACTACACGCATAATGAGGACGATTTCATCAGCCTCACGGACATCGCCCGTTACAAGAACCAAGACAGCACCGACGATCTCATCCGCAACTGGCTGCGCAATCGTAACACGCTTGAGTTTCTCGGCATCTGGGAACAACTCAATAATCCCAGTTTTAAACCCGTCGAATTCGACGGGTTTAGAATTCAAGCAGGTCTGAACAGTTTCACCCTTACTCCCAAGCAATGGATCGAAAAGACCGGAGCCATCGGGCTCGTATCCAAACCCGGACGCTATGGTGGCACCTACGCCCACAAGGACATCGCCTTCGAGTTCGCGTCGTGGATTTCGGTCGAGTTCAAACTCTATCTCATAAAAGAGTTTCAACGGCTCAAGGATGAGGAGCGCAAAACCCTTGGCTGGGACATCCGCCGCAACCTTGCCCGCATTAACTACCGCATTCATACGGACGCCATTCAGACACACCTGATCCCGGAAAAACTCACGCCAAGCCAGACCTCGCAAATCTACGCCAGCGAAGCCGACGTGCTCAACCTTGCGCTCTTCGGTAAAACCGCCGCGCAATGGCGCGCCGCCAACCCCGGCAAAAAGGGAAACATGCGCGACGAGGCCGGCACCACCCAACTCGTTTGCCTCTCCAACTTGGAAAATCTCAACGCCCTATTCATTTCCGAAAAACTCCCGCAAAAAGAACGTCTCGAACGCCTCAACCAGATTGCCATTCAACAGATGACAATTCTCACGACACATCCAAGTCTGCGACTGGACAAGGCGCATGGCGATGGCGACAAAAACCGACGATAAAACGTTTTAAACAGGATTGCATCCGCCCGATTCAAAATGCCCGGCGCTGGGTACCGTGCATGCAGGAGCGAAACTCACCCGAGAAACTTCATCACGGCCTCCATGCGGGAGTGGACGTGGAGTTTGGCGTAGATGTTTTTCAGATGGCAATTCACCGTGCCGGGGCTGATCGAACATTCCTTGGCGATTTCCTTCATCGAGAGTCCGCGGGCCAGCGCTTGCAGGATGTCCATTTCCCGGCGCGTCAGGTTTTCATCTTTTATGCGTTCCTTCGGGATGGGCTGTTTTTTCTGGAATGACTGGATGATCTTGCGCGCGATTTCCCCGGTCATCGGCACCTCGCCTTTCATGAGGTTGTGAATCGCATTCAGGACGTCGGCATCGGATGAGCGTTTCAACAGGTAGCCGCTTGCGCCGGCTTCGAGCGCCCTGAATATTTCCTCGGTGTCCTCGTAAACGGTAAAGATGAGCACCTCGGTTTTGGGCAGCATGTCCTTGAGTCGGGCGGTGGCTTCGATGCCCGAGCCATCGGGCAGATTGATGTCCATGAGCACGACATCGGGCGTGAGCGGGGGAATCTGTTTGAGCGCGCTGCGCATGCGGCGGCAGGTGCACGCGAGCTGAAGCCCGGAGTCACGGGCGATGACCTGTTCGAGTTCCTTGGTCCATGCGGCGCTGTCTTCGACTATGGCAACTGAGATGGGCATTGGGATATTGGGGAAAATGGTGGATCAATCGCTGTTCCCAGGGGAATGGGGCGGGCGATACTGCAAGGATATGTTGAGCATGATTTGGGTGCCTTCGCCTGGGCCGGCTTTGATTTCGATTTGTCCTCCGGCTTCGGCCATGCGCTCGCGCATGTTGTCCAAGCCGTAGTGGTCATCTTCCCGCAATGCCGCTGGATCGAAGCCGCGGCCGTTGTCGCTGATGCTCATTGTAAAGTGCCCGTGGTCGGCGTTCATCTGGATTTTGATGTGGTCGGCCTGCGCATATTTGAGCGTGTTGTTCAGCGCTTCCTTTGTGATGGCAGCAAGGTGGTGGCGGATTTCGGGTGTCACGGGGATGTCGGGAATGGCATCCACCCCGTCAATGGTGCAGGTAATGGGTGTGTCATGCAGAAGGCGCTGGGTGTAGCGTGATATGTAGGCTGCGAGCCGCTGCCACGAGTCGTTTTGTGGGTTTACAGTCCACACGATGCGATGGAGGTCCTCGACGAGCTCTCGCGACTGGATGGCGAGTCCCGAGAGTTTTTCCTTTTGCCGAGGGTCGTCGGCCTTGCGGCAGACGGAGTCGGCGACAAATCCCACCTGGCTTATGCGGCTGCCGAGCTCGTCATGAAGGTCGCGCGCGATCCGGACGCGTTCCCGGTCGAGGGCCTTTTCGAGTTCGAGGCGGCGCAGGCGTTGCCGGAGTATGCGGTTCGAGACGCGGCGCGCGATCCACGCCACGGCAAAGACGATGACCAGCGCGATGGCGGCGCGGAACCAGCCAGTCTGCCACCATGTGGCCGCGATTTCAATCACGAGCGAACTTTGCGCGCCGGGCGCGCTGCCGCCGGCATCCATGCTCTCGACGTGGAAAATGTATTTTCCGGGCAGCAGGCGGGAATACACGCTGGAGCGTTCCCCAGTGGCATCGATCCAGTCCAAGTCGAAACCCTCCAGCATGCGGCGCACGCGCGTGCGCTCCGGCGATGAAAAGTTCAGCGCGGCAAACGAGAACTCGACCTGCGTTGCATGGGGGCCGATGCGCAGAGGCTTTTGGCTGTCGCCGGGAGCGTTGCCGGAGTGAATGCCGGTGTAAGCGCCGTTTGCGGACAGGCCGTCAATGTAAACCGGCTGTTTCCTTGCTGTCTCCACGGACGGCCTGGTGGCGTCGAAGCCCACCACGCCGCGGTAGGTCGCGAACCATACGCGCCCGTCACGGCTTTTCCATGTCATGGGCTGCCCGCCGATCATGCCGGAGAGTCCTTCGAGATTATCGTCGCGGCCAAAGAGTGTGACGGGGACGGAGCGGCCCGGCGCTAATTTCGCGGCGAGCAGTTTGCCGATTTCGACGCAAAAGATACCGCGACGACTGCTTGTCCAGAGGCGGTTGTGGTTGTCGGAAATGACTTGGTAAAGGACGTCGTCCGGGAAACCATCCGCGCAGGTGAAGAGCATTGGATTTTGTTTGTCCCAGAGCAGCAAGCCGACCGAGGTGGCCAGCCAGAGCCGGTTGTCGGCGTCCGCATGGAGTGCGTAAATCTGGACGGCTTTCAGCTTGGGAGGGAGGGGCTGCTCGGCGAAGCTTTCACTGTCTTTTGCGAGTTTGAACAACAGGCCGTAATGCGTGGCGACCCAGATCTCCGGGCCATCAGGGCCTTGTTGTTCGATCACGCCGGCGACACGTTTTCCGGGCCAGCCTTCCTTTTTTGTGAACTCGCGCAATTTTTCATCGTGCAGGCGTCCGATGCGCCCGTTTGCCCAGCTTATCCAGACATCGCCGCCGCTGGCGCAAAAGAGTGTCTGGACATTGGTGATGTTGAAATCGTGGCGGCGCAGCACCCGCGCATCATCACTCGGCTGCACAGCGGGTGTGGAGTAGAGTCCGTCGAGCGCGCCGATCCAAACGGTGCCGCGCTGGTCGGCGCAAATGTTGCTTGCGTAGGGGATGCGCCCGGATCCCGTGCGAATCACGAGCGTCAGACCGTTCTTGATGCGTACCGGGCCGCCCGACTGGTTGGCGAACCAGAGCGCGCCCGTCTCGTCCTCGGTGATGGAGGAACTGGTGTCCTTGGGCATGCCCAGCGCCGTGTTTATGATCACGTGGTGTTTTCGTTTCAGCCGGATGAGGCCGCCGCCATTGGTGCCGAGCCACACATTGCCGTCTATGTCTTCGTTAATTGATTCGACGCGGTCGTGTCGCAAGGCCAGGCGCGTCAGTTTGCCATCAACGAACCGGAGCACGCCGTTGCGACGGGTTGCCAGCCAAAGCACGCCGTCGGCGGTTTCGTAGATATCCTGAATACCGACTTGCGCCGCCGGCCAGTCGGCGCCCTCCAGCACAACGCGCCATTTCCCGTCCTCGAATCTTGCGAGCCTGTCGCGGCCGGCAACCCACAAGCCGCCCTCGCGCGCCTTGGCCGCCATGATCGAGTAATCGGGCAGCAACTTGTGGCGGTGCAGTCCGTCTGTATCATGCCAGCCCAGAAAATCGCCGCTCGCCACCCACGTGCGGTTTTTTCCTTCGGACACGATGCAGAACCGCGAGCTACGCCGCCCTACGCCCGATTCCGGCCCGAACGTTTCCATGCGCCGGCCATCCCAGCGCATGAGGGAAACGGGAGCCACCGTGCCTATCCAAAGAGCGCCTGTTTCATCGACCGCGAGGTCCGCCGCCGAGGCATTCCTTATGAGCGCATCAGCCGGGTGCGGCTCGAATTTTCCATCTCGCAAACGCACGAGTTTTCCGTGTCCCGTGAGCATCACCATGGTGCATTCGTCCTCCACGGCTAGCGCACGTATCTCGGGCCGGCCTTGGGCAAACTCGCCCGGCATGGGATAATCAATAAAATACCGTCCATCGAAACGCGCCACGCCGCCTTGCGTGCCCAGCCACAGAAAACC
This sequence comes from Termitidicoccus mucosus, assembly GCF_038725785.1. Taxonomy (GTDB): domain Bacteria; phylum Verrucomicrobiota; class Verrucomicrobiia; order Opitutales; family Opitutaceae; genus Termitidicoccus; species Termitidicoccus mucosus. The sequence goes on along the minus strand of NZ_CP109796.1, from coordinate 3,533,435 downwards.
GCGCGGGTCGCGCACCACATCGTTGATGGCATTGTGCGGCAGGCCGCCCTCCCCATGCCACGTTGACACGACAAACTCTCCTATGGAGAGCATGGAGTCGTCCCGGTTCCATGGCGGCGCGCCCGTTATATATAACGGCGATGCCATTGCCAGCATCGCGAAAACCAAACCCGTGCTCCGGATAAATGAAGAAAGCCGAAAATTATCAATAGCCGTGAAAAGGCGCAAGAGGCGCAAAAACAATATCAGGGGCGACATGGGCGAAATTAAAGTTCCGCGACTGGCGTCGGGGCAAGGAGGCGCATGCTCGGAAGTGACCCGGAGGACATTGCCTTCAACCTCTACCGGCAACTCGGTGCCGCCGGCACCCCGAAAAAAATCAACACCGCGCCCATCACCGCCACCACCGACTACAGCGACAAACCCGGCAGCAGCGCCTTCAACGACACCATCACCTACCATGTGCGCCCCGTCATCGGCGGCGTCGAGCAAACCGCGCAGGCGGGCGCGCCGTTCACCCTCCCGGCCAGCGCGCCGCGCCGCCAGTACTTCACGCTCCCGCTCCGCCAGGACACCGGCCCCGACGGTCCTTACACGGTTAAGTTTTGCTGGGTCGGTGACCTCGACGGCGACGGCGAATATGACTTCGTCGTTGACCGGCACTCGTCGAAAAACTCCGACACCGACGAGACCAATGACGAGGATGCCGAAGGCTCCAGCGCCTACGGCCAGTTTCTCGAAGCCTACAAACGCGACGGCACCTTTCTCTGGCGCCTGAGCCTCGGCCCGAATTCCAAGGACGCGCGCGGCGCGTCCGTCATCAGCGTCGGCGCCTCCGACAGCGTCACCGTCTTCGACCTCGACGGCGACGGCCGCGCCGAGGTCGTCGTCCGCACCGCCAACGGCGTCACCGGCGCCAGCGCCGACGGCGCGCCCACCTTCTCCGTCACCGCCCCCGATAACAGCGCCCAGTTTGTCTCCATCATCGACGGCCTCACCGGCACCGAAAAAGCCCGCGCCCCCATCGAGACCACTTGGAACCGCTACGGCCCGCTCACCTTCCGCCTCGGCATCGCCTGGCTCGACGGCGTCCGTCCCAGTGTCGTCTTCTACGGCATGAACCGCGACCGGGACAAGAACAGTCCCACCTACCTCGACCACTTCTACGTTTTCACCGCGTGGAATTTCCGCGACGGCCAACTCGTGCGCCTCTGGCAGCTTGAGCAGGATCAGCGCGTCCTCCCCGGTGCCGAGTCCCACTCGCTCCGCATCGCCGACGTGGACAACGACGGTCGCGACGAAATCTGCGAGATCGGCCACGTTATTGACCACGACGGCACGCAGCTCTTCCGCGTTCCCGGCGTCTCCCACGGCGACCGCTACCACATCACCGACATCGACCCTGACCACCCCGGCCTCGAAACCTACGTCATCCAGCAAAACAACTCCGCCATGCTCGCCACCGCGCTCTATGAGGCGGGCACCGGCAGGTATCTGAAAAAATGGTATGCCGGTTCCGTCTGCGACGTCGGGCGCGGCCTCGCCGCGGATCTCACGCCGGACTCCCGCGGCTATGAAATGTTCTCCACCCAGCGCGGCGTTTTCTCCGCCAAGGGCGACCCGCTTTACGACAAGGAAGTCTGGCCTTCCGAGGGGCTGTGGTGGGACTCCGACCTCGCCCGCGAATTCATCGGCGGCATCAGTACCTACGGTAAAAACCCCATCATCGAAAAATTCAATCCCGCGACGGGCAACAGCGACCGCGTCTATGTCGGCGGCAAAAATCTCTACAGCGTCGGCGGCGACTATTCCAACATCGCCGGCTCCGGTGGGCGCCCCGCGTTCTGGGGCGACATCCTCGGCGACTGGCGCGAGGAAATCGTGCTCGTCAAAAGCGACTGCACCGAGCTGCGCATCCTTACCACCACCAGCCCCGCGACAAACCGCCTCCGCACTCTCATGCACAACCCGCAGTATCGCGCGCAAACCACGACCAAGGGCTACGTGCAGGGCAGCTACGTTGACTATTATCTCGGCTATGCCATGCCGCCGCCCGCCCCACCGCCGATGACGCCGGCTGCGCTCACTTGGAGCGGCTCCGCCTCCGCCGACTGGAGCGCCGGCGGCGCGCAGAACTGGCTTCGCGACGCTGTCACACCCGGTGCCACGCCCGCGCCCGCCGCCTACGCCGACGGCCAGTCCGTGCTCTTCGACCTTTCGGGCGCGTCGCAGGCACCCATCGTGCTCGCTGGTAACCTCGCCCCTCAATCCGTCGCCGTGTATTCGCCACACAACTACACGTTTACCGGCGCCGGCAAAATCACCGGCGCGGCCACGCTCACCAAGGCCGGCGCGGGCTCGCTCACGCTTGAAAACACGCATGACTATTTTGGAAAAACAACTGTGTGGGACGGCGCGCTTGTCGTGAACGGCGCGCTTTCAAATTCCCCCGTCGAGGTTTGGGGCGGAGTCTGGGGCGGCGCTGCAGCCGAAGGCAAAACCGGCGGACGGCTCGAAGGCTCCGGCACCATCAGCCAGTCCGTCACCATCAACGAAAACGGCGCGCTCTCACCCGGCACGGCATCGGCCACCGGCACGCTCGCGTTCCACGCCGGCCTCGCCACCGTCGACCGCTCCGTGCTCATCCTCGACACCGCCGGCACGCCCGCAGGCGCGAATGACCGCGTCGCCGTCACCGGCGCCGTCACTCTCTCCGACCTCACCACCATCATCGTCCGCAACGTCGCCAGTCCCGGCACCCCGCTCTCTCCTGGAAACTACCCGCTCATCACCTGCTCCGGCGGAACCATCACCGCCGACCTGTCCAAAATTTCCATTCAAACGCCCAAAGGCACGCCCTTCATCGCCTCCATCCAGGACGGCGCCCTTACGCTCACGGTGCCGACCCTGCGCGCACCTGCGACCGTCACTTGGATTGGAGGCGCAAATTCCGACATCTGGGACATCGCCTCGTCGCCCAACTGGACGCAGGGTGCCGCCGCCGAGGTCTTCGTCCCCGGCGACGCCATCATCTTCGACGATGCTGGCGCGGCGCACCCCGCCGTCACCCTCGACGGCGAGCTTTCCGTCGCCGCGCTCACCGTCACCGGCACCGCCGACTATACGCTCTCCGGTGCGGGCTTCATTTCCGGCGCGGGCGGGTTGAACAAATCCGGCGCGGGCACGCTCACCCTCGCCACCGCCAACACCCACACCGGCGCAACCACCATCACCGGCGGCGTGCTCGCCGTAACCGCCATCGGCGACGCCGGCGAACCCGGTCCGCTCGGCGCGTCCTCCTCCGCCGCCGCCAATCTCGTGCTCAACGGCGGCACCCTCCGCCTCGACGCCCCGGCCAACACCAACCGCTGCCTCACGCTAGGCGTGGACGGCGCGTGCATCCATGTTTCAAATACAACGGACTACCTGCAAATCTCCGGCACGCTCACCGGCCCCGGCGCGCTGCACAAGACCGGCCCCGGCCTCCTCACCCTCGCCTCCGCCAACACACACGAGGGCGGTGTCGTTATCGAGGAGGGTCGCCTGCTCCTTGCCGGCGTCATCGCCAACAGTGGCGGCATCGGCTCCGGCACCGTCACTCTGAAGGGCGGCGCCCTCGCCATGTCCGACAAGCGCGGCTCCGAGCACGCCGCGTGGCCCGTTCATGTGCCGGCCGGCGCCGCCGCGCGTCTTGAGGCCGACGGCCGCTGCGTGCTCGACGGCGCGCTCACCGGCTCCGGCACGCTCGATTATCGCACGCCCTACGTCCGCTCCGACATCGCCGGCGACTGGTCCGCCTTCGCCGGGCGCCTCAACATCATCGCAGCCTCCGGCGGCGGCGAGTTCCGTTTGAACAACGCCGCCGGCCTGCCCGCCGCCATGCTGCACCTCGCCGCCAGCGCGTCCGCGTATTATATAAAATCGGTTCCTTCCTCGGGCGTCACCGTCCCTCTCGGCGCGCTCTCGGGCGAGCCCGGCTCGGAACTCTCCGGCGGCCCCACCTCGGGCCGTACCCTCCGCTGGCAGATCGGTGCCAAGGGCGGCGATACCGTCTTCGCGGGCGCCATCGCCAACGGCTCCGGCTACGCCGCCCTTGAAAAAGTCGGCCCCGGCGCGCTCACCCTCACCGGCACCAGCACTTACACCCGAGAGACCACCGTCATCGCCGGCGCGCTCATCGTGGACGGCGCGCTCGGCGCGACCGCCGTCACCGTGAAAAGCGATGCGACCATCGGCGGTGCCGGCGCGCTCGGCGGCTCGCTCACCCTCGAAAACGGCGCGCGCTGGCAACTCCCGTCCGAGCCCGATTCAGGCCTCGCCATTACCGGCGCTGTCACGCTTTCCGGCACCGTCACCGTCGTGCCGCCGCCGTTTTTTGAAAACATCGCCAGCCAACGCTACCGCCTCTTCGTCTCTGCCGGCGCGCTCGCCAACAACGCCACCCTCGTCTGGGCAGGCGACCCCTCGGGCCGGCTCGACACCTCGGTGGCCGGCGAGATCGCCGTCACCTTCGTCCCCGTCGCCCCGCCGCCAGTCGCCTCCGCCACCATCGCGCTCGTCACCTTGGCCGGTGCAGCCGGCGTGCCCGGCGTCGCCAACGGCCCCGCCTCCGCCGCCCGCTTCCACTTCCCCGACGCACTCGTTGTCGGCGCCGACGGCAGCGTTTATGTCGCCGACACCGGCAATCGCGTTATCCGCAAAATCGCGTCCGACGGCACCGTCACCACCGTCGAACAGGCCCCCGCCTTTCCCTCACCCGCCAACCAGATTGCCGACGACGCTGGGAACCTCTACATCGCCGACACCGCCAGCCACACCATCCGCCGTATCGACGCGTTCACCAGCGCCACCACCAGCGTTGCCGGCCTCACCGGCAACCCTGGCTCTGCCGACGGGCTCGGCTCCGCCGCCCGCCTCCGCTCACCCGCCGGCCTCGCCTTCGACGCCGCCACCGGCGACCTCTACATCGCCGACACCGGCAATCACACCATCCGCGTCCTCCTTGACGGGCCGCGCATTTTGAAGCACCCCGAAAATAAAACCGTCGCCCCCGGTGCCACCGCCACCTTCGAGGTCCTCGCCATCGGCGCGCCCAATCCGGCCTACGAATGGCGCAAAAACGGCGACACCATCGCCAGCGCCACAAATTACAATTACACCATCCCTGTCGCAGCCCCGGCGCACGACGGCGCCTACACCGCGCTCGTTTTCAACGAAATGGGCACCCTCGCCACCACCCCCGCCACGCTCGCCGTCACTGCGACATCCAGCGGCACCTCCACACCTCTCCCTTCCGGGGGCAGCGACCAAGGAGGGGGTGGCGGCGGTGCCCCCGGCTTCTGGTATCTGCCCGCCCTCGCGGGGCTCGCCGTCCTGAAAGGGGTCTGCAAAAAAGCAGGTCTGCCGACGTCTAAAATATTCACTCTTCGCATCCTTCGCATCCTTCGCGTTTTAACATAAAACACCCCTCCGGCTTTTAATCTGAATCCACATCATCCATGTACCACCAAACTACCTCCGCCCCCGTGCTGCCGCGCCCCGTTATGGCTGCGGTTTCATTGCTTCTCCTCGCCTTGTCCGGCGCGCTCCCGCTCGCCGCGCAACCGCTCATTTGGACCGGCAGTGCGAGCAACAACTGGGACGCCACCACTCAGAACAACTGGACGCGCGAAGGTGCCGCCACCGCCTACGCCGACGGTGCCGATGTCGTCTTTGACGACACCTCCGTCACCGGCACCATCGCCTTCCCCGCCAATGTCGCGCCCGGCTCCATTGTCGTTGACACCTCGCGCGACCTCGTCTTCGCCACCACCGCCGCCGCCGCCATCACCGGCACGGCCCCGCTCACCAAGCGCGGCGGGGGCACACTCTCCTTCTCCGGCAAAAACGGCACCGCCTACACCGGCACCACCACCATCGAGGCCGGCATCCTCCTTCAGCGCCTCAACAACACCGACATCGCCCCCTCCCTCGGCCCCATCGTCTTCGCCGGCGGCACCCTCACCCACACCCGCTACACCAGCGGCGAGACCAGCCTGACCGACCAGGCCTTCCACGTGCCCGACGGACAGACAGGCGCGTTCGTCGCGAACACCTCCCGCAAACTCAAATTCCAGACCATCCTCACCGGCGGCGGCACCCTCGCCGTCGATGTCACCAACGCCACCGGTGCCAGCAGCTACTACTTCGAGTTGCTCGACACGGATTTGTCCGGCTTCACCGGCGAACTCCGCTTTGTCTCCACCGGTGCGATCCGCACCGTCAACAACCGCCCCTTAAACCGCGCCTCCTCCTTCGACAACATCATCCTCGTCCTCGAAAACGCCACCTTGGCGCAATACAATACCAACGCCGCCAACTTCAAGGAATTGCGCATCGGCGCCCTTTCCAGTTCCGGCACCTTCGCCCGCCTTCAGGCCCTCAACCAATCCCTCGGCACGCACTATATCATCGGCGGCAAAAACCTCGACACCACCTACGCCGGCGACTTCGCCGACGGCAGCGCCTCCAACCCCGCCTCCCTCACCAAAGTCGGCGCCGGCGTCCTCACCCTCTCCGGCACCACCGCGCACACCGGCTCCACCATCGTGCAGGCCGGCGCGCTCAACCTCGCGGGCGCGTTCACCGCCGCCTCCCCCGTCACTGTCGCAGCCACCGGCTCCCTCGGCGGCTCCGGTAGCGTCACCGGCAACGTCACCGTCGCCGACGGTGCCACCCTTTTCGCCGCCGTCTCCGAAAGCGGCGGCGCCGCCGGCCTCGAGGTCGCCGGTGCCGCCACCCTCGGTGCCACGCTCAACATCTCCCTCCATGCTCCCGCCGGCGCCGCGCTCGCCTCCGGCACCCACACCATCACCGTGCTCCACGCCGCTGGCGGCATCGCCGGCGCTCCCGTGCTTGCCTGGACCGGACCGGCGGTGGACGGCAATGTCGCCCTCGCGCAGACCACCGACAGCATCACCGCCACTATCACACCGCACGCGCCTGTCATCACCAGCGCGCTCACCGCCACCGGCACCGCCGGCATCCCGTTCAGCTACCAGATTGTCGCGACCAACAATCCGGCCAGCTACACCGCCACCGGACTTCCCTCCGGCCTCTCCGTCGCCACCACCACCGGCGTCATCTCCGGCCTGCCCTCCGTCGTCGCCACCAGCACCGTGGCCATCACCGCCACCAACGCCGGCGGCTCCGACACCCGGAACCTCGTCCTCACCATCGAGTCGGCGGACGTGCCGACTGTCGCACCGTCCATCACCAGCGCACCAACCGCCACCGGCACCGTCGGCGCGCCGTTTTCCTACCAGATCGCCGCCGCCCCCGGCCCCATCAGCGGCTACGCCGCCGCGCCGCTGCCCGCCGGCCTCGCTCTCAACGCCGTCACCGGCCTCGTCTCCGGCACTCCCTCCGCCTGGGGCGCGACCACCATCACCCTTTCCGCCACCAACGCCGTCGGCACCGGCACCGCCGGCCTCGTCCTCACCGCCTACGCCCCGCCCGTCATCACCAGCGCTGCCACCGCCGAGGGCATTGTCGGCGGCGCCTTCAGCTATACCATCACCGCCGAGGGCGGTCCCGGCAACACCTTCGCCGCCACCGGCCTGCCTTCCGGCCTCTCGCTCGCCGCCGCCACCGGCGTCATCTCCGGCACCCCCACCGGCATCGGCGCCTTCACCGGCACCCTCACCGCCACCAACCCTGCCGGCTCCGACACCAAGACTCTTGACCTCACCGTCACCTCCCTCGCCCCCGCCATCACCAGTCCGCTCCGCGCCACCGGCACCGTCGGCCTGCCCTTCGCCTACCAAATCGCCGCCACCAACACCCCCGCGTCCTTCGCCGCCGAGCCGCTGCCCGACGGCTTCGCCTTCGCCCCCGCCACCGGTGTCATCTCCGCGCCACCGCCGCGCTCACCCTCTTCGCCGTCGAGCCGGCCCCCGCTGGCGCCCTCGTCTGGAACGGTGCCGTCACCCCCGACTGGGACACCGCCACCGCAAACTGGACCCGCGACGGCGCCCCCGCGCTCTACACCAACGGCGACACCGTGGTGTTTAACGACTCCTCCGTCACTGGCACCGTCGCCTTCCCCGCGCCCGTCGCCCCCGGTTCCGTCACCGTTGATATCGCGGGCGACCTTGCCTTTGCCACCACCACCGCCACGGGCGGCATCACCGGCACGACGCCCCTCATCAAGCGCGGCGCCGGCAAGCTCGCCTTCACCGGCCACAACGGCGCCGTCGGCGCCTTCACCGGCACCACCACGCTGGAGGCCGGCATCATGGAGGCGTATCTCACCAACACCGCCCCCGCCTCCCCGACCCTCGGTCCCGTCGTCTTCGCCGGCGGCACCCTCACCCACACCCGCTACACCGGCGGCGAGGCCAATTTCGGCACACCCGGCTGGCCGCTCCACGTCCCCAAGGATGCCGAGGGTGTCTTCATCGGTAACAACAACTCCCGCGTCCTCAAGTTCACCACCATCCTCACCGGCGCCGGCACCCTCAAAATCGTCGCTGATGGCGACAGAATCCAGTTCCTCGACGCCCAGTTCGCTGGTTTCACCGGCAACCTCGTTCTCTCCTCCAACACCGCCACCGCCGTCCGCGCGTTCCAGCACCGCCCCGCCACCGTCGCCTCCGTCCTCGAAAACACCACCCTCGTCCTCGACAACACACGCCTCGAGGAATACGCCGGTCTCGCCGTCCCCACCGTCACCATTGGTGCCCTCGCCAGCACCGGCACCTACGCGCAATTAAAGTCCTCCGACAAGGCCCCCGGCACCACCTACGTCGTCGGCGGCAAAAACCTCGACACCACCTACGGCGGCGAGTTCATTGACGCCAGTTCCTCCGCCAAGGCCTCCCTCACCAAGATCGGCACCGGCGTGCTTACCCTCACCGGCACCAGCCCCCACGGCGGCGCCACCACCGTCGAGTCCGGCACGCTCCACCTCGCGGGCGCGTTCTTTGGCCAGAGCCCTGTCTCCATCGCTCCCGGCGCGGGCTTCGGCGGCAACAGTTTCGTCGCCGGCGACCTCACCCTCGCCGACGGCGCGACCCTGCTCGTCGGCACCTTCAACTCCACGCCCGGCGTCGGCTCCGGCATCCTCTCCGGTCCCCATGTGATCGGCGCCGCCACTCTCGGCGCCACGCTCAACGTCTCCACTATCAGCACCGGGGACGGCGATCCCATTTTCACCGGCACGCATACCTATACCGTGCTTGAGGCCACCGAGGGCATCACCGGCGCGTCGGTCATCACCTGGACCGGCCCGCGTGTGGACGGCGAAGTCGTCTTCAACCGCACCGTTGACAAGATCACCGTCACACTCAACGTCCCGCAGCCGCCCGCCATCACCAGCTCGCTCACCGCCACCGGCACTGCCGGCATCCCGTTCAGCTACCAGATTGCGGCGACCAACATCCCCGACCGCTACGCCGCCACCGGTCTCCCCGAGGGTCTCTCCCTCAACCCCGCCACCGGCGAGATCACAGGCACCCCGCCCGGCACGTCCGACGCCGTTGGCGCCACCAGCGTCACCATCACCGCCTCCAACCTCGGCGGCACCGCCACGCAGACGCTCGTTATCACCATCGACGCCCCGCCCGCGCCCTCGGTTGCGCCGTCCATCACCAGCCCGCTCACCGCCGCCGCCGCCGTCGGCGCGCCGTTCAGCTACCGCATCACCGCGCTCCCCGGCCTGCTCACCGGCTTCACCGCCGTCGGCCTGCCCGGTGGCCTCTCGCTTGACCCCGCCACCGGCGTCATCTCCGGCGCCGTCACCACCGTCGGCACCAGCAACGTCACCCTCACCGCCACCAACGCCGTCGGCACCGGCACGGCCACGCTCGTGCTCAACGCCTACGAGATGCCCGTCATCACCAGTCCGCTCCGCGTCACCGGCACCGCCGGACAACCCTTCTCCTACCAGATCGCCGCCACCGGCAATCCCTCCACCTACGCCGCCGAGGGCCTGCCCGACAGCCTCGCCGTCAACCCCGCCACCGGCCTCATCTCCGGCACGCCCGCCGCCCCCGGCGCCAGCAGTGTCGCCATCGCCGCCGTCAACCCCGTTGGCTCCGTCGCCGCCATGCTCACCCTCGTTATCGTCGAGCCTCCCCCCGCCGACGCGCTTGTCTGGACCGGTGCCGTCAACGGCGACTGGGACACCACCACGCCCAACTGGACCAAAAATGGCGCCCCCGCCACTTACACCGACGGCGCCCGGCTTTGGTTCGACGATGCCGCCGTCACCGACACCGTCACCCTCGTCGTCCCCGACGAGCTCGCCGCCACCGGCTCGGTCGCCTACATCCCCGCGGACCTCACCTTTAACAACTCGGTGGGCACCCTGCGCATCGTCACCTCGGCGAGCACCACCATTTCCGGCACCGCCTCGCTGCACATGCAGGGCAGCGGCACCGTCGTTTTCCCCGCTGCCGTCTCCGGCTGGGTCGGCCTCATGACACTCGATTCCGGCGAGGTGCTGCGCTACCAGACCTACAACGGCTCGGTCGTGTTCAACGGCGGCACCCTCGCCGTCAACTACACCGACACCGCTGGCAGCGTCGGCGGTGAGTCACTCGCCTATTTCGTGGACGAGGGTGAGTCCGGCGTCATTGACCTCCGCCGCAACCGCTTCACCATGCGCGGACGCCCGATGGGCAGCGGCACCCTCGCCATCAACTTCGCCACCACCATCAGCCGTGCCGATTTCGACCTGTTCAACCCCGAGTCATTCAACGGCACACTGATAATAAACGGCGAAGGCGGCATGCGCATCCCCACCGCCGCCGGCAACCTCAACTGGGCGACCGGCTACCTCAACACCACGCTCGTGCTGGGAAAATCCGCCAACCTCTCGCATACGACCAGTTCTGGCGGCAACACCTTCGTCATCGGCGCGCTCGCCGGCTCCAGCCCCGATGTCCGCTTGGGCGGCGGTGCCAACGGCTACATGGTCACCTACCGCGTCGGCGCGAAAAACGTGGACACCACCTTCGCTGGCAGCATCGCCGGCCTGTCCAACTTCCACAAGACCGGCACCGGCATGATGACCCTCACCGGTTCACTCGCCCACACAGGCAACACCGCCGTCTATGACGGCGGCCTGCTCCTCACCGGGCGGCACGACGGCACCGGCGCCATCCTCGTCGGCAGCTCGGCGGCCTTCGGCGGCTCCGCCATCATCGCGCCCGATATCACCTTCCAAGACGGTGCCGGACTGCTCCTCGCCGCCGACCCCGCCACCGGCGAACTCGCCGGCCCCACCGTCGGCGGCGCGGTCAAGTTCGAGGGCGGCGCCCTCAAGGTCCGCCCCGTCATTCCCGTTGGCGGCAAAATCACCAACGGCGTCTACACCGCGCTCTTCTCCGATTTCGACTTCTCCGGACGCCCCTCGCTCGAATGGTCGTCGCCCGATGCCCCCGGCGTCACCGGCGCGCTCGCCTACGTCGGCGAAAACCAGATCCGCGTCACCGTCACCGGCGGCGAAATTCCCCGCCCGGTACTCACCAGCGTGCTCGTGGCCGAGGCCATCACCGGTCAGCCCTTCAGCTATACCCTCACCGCCACTGGCGACCCCGTCGCACCCACGCAGTTCTCCGTCGTCGGAGACTTGCCCGCCGGTCTCGCCTTCGACCCTGCCACCGGCATCCTCTCCGGCGCTCTCGCCGCCGCCGGCGAGCATGCCGTCCAGTTCCGCGCCGAAAACACCTCCGGCGCCGTTGACGGCACCCTGCGCCTCATCGTGTATGACACCACGCCACCGCCGCCGGCCATCACCAGCGAGGCGGCCATCATCGTCCAGCGCGGACGCCAAATGTCCTACCAGATCACGGCCGACCGCCCCGTCACCGGCTACACCGCTAGCGCGCTGCCCCCCGGCCTCGTCTTCGACGCCGCCCGCGGCCGCATCACCGGCACGCCTGAGCAGGTTGGCGCCACCGACGTTCCCCTCACCGCCTCCAACCTCGGCGGCGCAGGCACGCTCTCGCTCTCGCTCACCGTTACCCACCCGCGGCCCATGCTGCTCACTACCACCTCCACCATCGCCGTGCAGCACGAGGCGTTCTCGTGGCAGCCGGAGTGGAATTACGAGCCGCTCGGCTACTCCATCAGCGGCTTCACCGAGTCCATCGGCGGAGTCGCCGCCAATCCCGCCGCTTACCTCTCCGTTGACAGCGCCACCGGACTCATCACCGGCGCCTGCCCCAACGTGGCCACCTCCGGTACTGCCCCGCTCGTCATCCAAGGCACCATCTCCGCGTGGAACCTCTCCGGCACCACCAGCTATAGCGTCACCATCACCGTCAACCCGCCTGCGCCGGAGATCCTGAGCCCCGATCATTTCACCACTGCCGTCGGCGTGCCCTTCAACCACACCCTCCTCGCCTCCAATATGTATCCCGCCTACATGCGCACCTATGGCGTCACCAGCATCCCCAGCGGCCTCAACGTCAACCCTAGGACCGGTGAAATCAGCGGCGCGCCCCTCGTCGGCGGCGTCTTCGAGGTCGCTTTTGTCGCCTCCAACATCACCGGTTCCGGTGCCAAGCTCGTCGTCATCACCATCAACGGCGCCTCCGCGCTAACCACACTCGCCGGGGAGGCGGGCGCATCCGGCGCCGACGATGGTCCGGGCGAAACCGCGCGCTTCAACTCCCCTGGCGCCGCCGTGGTTGGTCCCGACGGCACGCTCTACATCGCCGATACCGCCAACAACGCCATCCGCGCCCTTGCGCCCGACGGCACCGTCTCCACCCTCGTCACCGGCCTCAGCCAGCCCGCCGCCATCGTCATCTCCGCCGACGGTGCCACCCTCTACGTCGCCGAGGCCGGCGCCATCACAAAAGTGGACCCCTCCACCGGCGCCCTCACCCCGCTCGCGCTCACCGGCAACGCCCCCGCGCTTAACACCCCGGCCGGCCTCGCTCTCGACGTCGTGACTGGCGCGCTCTACGTGGCCGACACCGGCAACCACCTCATCCGCAAAATCGACCCTGCCACCGGCACCATGACCACCGTCGGCGGCACCGGTGCGGATGGTTACGCCAACGGTGTTGGCGGCACCGCCGCCTTCAGTTCGCCCACCGGTCTCGCCCTCTCCTCTGATGGCGCGTGCCTCTACATCGCCGACACCGGCAACCATGCCATACGCAGCCTCGACACCACCACCGGCGAAGTCACCATCCTCGCCGGCATCGCCGGCGAAATTGGCGGCAACGACGGCGACACCGGCGCGCGTTTCAACTCGCCCACCGGCCTCGCGCTCGACGCCGCCGGTGTCCTCCTCGTGGCCGACACCGGCAACCACACCATCCGCTCGCTCGACACCGCCACCGGGGCCGTCATCACCTTCGCCGGCAATGCCGACGAGCCCGGTACCGCCGACGGCGCCGTGGACCAGTCGCTGCTCGACAGCCCGCGCGGCGTCGCCATCGATGCCGTCAACGGCGAAATCTACGTGCTCGACACCGGCAACCACACCGTCCGCGTCTTGCAAATCGGCCCCTCCATCCTCACCCCGCCCGCCAGCCAGTCCGTGCCCCTCGGCTCCACCGCCACCCTCACCGCCGCGGCAACCGGTGCTCCCGCTCCCACCTACCAATGGTATAAGGACGGTATCGTCATCCCCGGCGCCACCTCCGCCACGCTCATCATCGAAAACGTGCAACTCTCCGACGTGGCCGACTATAGCGTGATGGCTACCAACCCGATGGGCACCCGCACCGCCAGCGCGTTTCTTTCCGTCTCCGACGCCAGCCCGAACCAACCCAACGGTGGCGCCGGCGGTGGCGGTGGTGGCCATGGCGGCGGCGCGCCCGCCCTCTGGTATCTGGGCGCCCTCGCGCTTCTTGCCGCGTTTCGTGCGCTGCGCCGCAGCGCCGCCCGTCGCCACACGATCCTTCTTGCCCTCGCATTTTTCCTTTCAGTTTCTCAGCCTTTCAGCCCCTCAGTTTTTTCCCAGCAAACTGGCTCCGGTTCCATTACCGGCCGCATCCTTAACCAAGCCACCGGCCAATACCTCGGCAGCGCGCTCGTCACCATTGAGGGCACGAGCATCGAGACCACCACCGACTCGACCGGTTCCTACCGCCTCGTCAACGTCCCCGCCGGTGCCGCCCGCGTCACCGCCTCCTACGCCGGTCTCGACAAAAAGACGCAGACAGTCACCGTCGCCGACGGCATCGAGGCCGCCGCCGACTTCAACCTCACCGCACAGGTTTATGTGATGGAAAAATTCGTGGTCGCGGGTGAAGCCGAGGGCTCGGCCCGCATATTGCAGGAACAGCGCATGTCCGCCACCCAGAAGGCCATCTTTGCCGCTGACTCCTTCGGCAACATCGTGGACAGCAACTTCGGCGAACTCATGAAAAACCTCCCCGGCGTCACCATTGATTACGACGGCGAGGACGCCTCCACCATGCGCATCCGCGGCATGGACCCCGAGGCCACCAACGTCACCATGGACGGCAACGACGTCGCCACCGCCGGCCTCGACGGCGAAGCCCGGATCGGCAACGGCACCGCCACCGAAAGCCGCGCTTTCAACCTGAAAACCGTCGCCTTGGAAAACATCGAGAGCATCACCATCGACATCGCCCCCACGCCCGACAAGTCAGCCGGCAGCATGGGCGGCGCGGTCGAAATCACCACCAAGAGCGCCCTCACCCAGCGCGGACGCCGCATCACCTTCAACAGCGGCCTGAGCCTCAACACCGCCGAGCTCGACTTCGACAAAACCCCCGGCGGTGCGCGCACCCCCACCCGCAAAATCCAGCCCGGCTTCGGCCTCTCTTATTCGGAATCCTTTGGCACAAAGCGCAAAATCGGCGTCGCCCTCAGCGCCAGTTTCAGCCGCAATTACCGTTATAACAATGAATATGGCCTGCCCGGCCGCAACGACTGGCTTTACACCTACACGCCGGAGTCGTTGCTGCTCACCGGCAACAAAGTCACGCCGGACACCGTCGGCTACGTGAGCCGTTTGCAGTGGACCGAAGGGGCCAGCCAGTCCGAAAGCCGCTCCATCTCGCTCAACCTCGACTTCCAGCCCTTCGCGTCCAAAAATCATACGTTTTACCTCAAAACCTCCGCCAGCTTCGTCCGCGGCATCGGCGCCTACTCCCGCTATATGAACGTCGCCGCAGGTACCCGCGGCGACGGCTCGGACCTCGACACCATGGTCTCGCCCAACGGCACTACCATCAGCATGAGCAACAGCGTCAGTTCCCCCAACAACCGCAACTTCGCCGTCAGCGGCGGCGGCAAGCACCGCTTCGGCAACTTCCGCCTCGATTACTCCGCCAATTGGAGCCGCGCCGAGGTGGACCCCGACCCGGAAAAGAACTTCCGCGTCGAATACAACGCCACCGGCTTCGGTCTCAACATCTTCGACCTCTCTGGCAACGGCACCGGCCGCATCGTCCAGACCTCCCACGACGGCCTGGGCGTCATCACCGCCGACGACCCGCGCAGCTACCAGAACATCGACAACTACAGCAACCTCATCCTCTACCAGAGCATGCGCCTCACCACCCGCGAAAACCGCGGCGCCAAGGTGGACCTCACCCTGCCCCCGCTGGCCTTCACCGTGCCCTTTACCGACCATTCCATTATCGTGGAGACCAAGATCGGCGCCAGCTACGGCGAAAGCTCCACCGACACCCGCCGCTTCCAGCGCCGCTACCGCATGACCGGCGGCGCCAACCTCCCCAACTTCGGCACACCCTCCGAACCCGCCCTGCGCCAGTTCTCCGACCCCTATTTCAAAAACGATTGGGGCTTCGATGTGCCAGTCCCCGTCTGGGTCAACCCCTATGCCATTTATGACTATCTTCAGGCGACCCCCGAGGCGTTTTACACCAAAAACGAGGACACCTCCACCTCCGGCGACCTTTACACCGAGTTGCGCGGCGCGAAATACCAGGAGGAATCCAACCAAGCCGCCTACTTTATGTTCACCGTCCGCCTGCTCCGCAATCTTGTCATGACCACCGGCATGCGCTTCGAGGATTCGCGCCAGAGCGGCTGGGGTCCATCGGTCGAGCGCTGGAACTCCGAGTATTTCGCCACCGGCGGAAAATTCGACACCGTTTCCCCGATGATTCAGGCTCCCGACTTTCACCCCATCAACAACCCCTCCTACATACCCAACCCGCTTCTCGGCATCGGCTTCGATGAAAAAATGCGCCTGCTCTTCACCCGGAAGTATTACGACAACGTGAAACCAAAGGCCCCCCGTGCCTTCCCCAACCTCCAGTTTAGGTGGACGCCCCACAAGAACATCAACGTCCGCTTCGCCCGCACCACCAGCATCGGCCGCCCTCCGCTCGGCCAGATGATGGCCGATGAGGAATGGAACGACGCCTACCGCACCATCGACCGCGGCAACCCCGAGCTTAAACCCTCGACCTCCGAAAAATACGATGTCGCCTTCGAGTGGTATCCCAGCGGACGCGACGGCGGCGTGCTCACCCTCTCCCTCTTCCACCAGAAGATGAAAAACCTCATCGAAAACGACCTCACCTTCCTCACCGTCACCGATATCCCCGAGGAGGCCACCGTCACCGATGTGCCCGAAAATGCAACCGCCGACGATATATTGTATAGGGAAGGCATGCCCGCCGGACTCTGGGCCATCACCACCCCGCGAAACATCGGCACAGGCTCGAACCAAGGCTTCGAGCTGGCCTACCGCCAGCGCCTCGGGTTCATCCACGAAAGCCTGCGCAACATTGAGCTTTATGGCGTCTATTCCTACGCTGATCCCGTTCGCCAGGTCAAACGCCACACCATCGACAAACCCTCCTCCACCGTCAGTCCCGACATCATGCTCGAATACCTGCTGAGCCCGATGATTCTGGAGACGATTCCCACCACCAACATCAAAAAGCATTCTGCCTCCCTCCAGCTTCGCTACAATGGCAGACGCTGGAGCGGCAAAATTGCCGGCTTCTGGGTTGACCGCTACGTGCGCAGGCTCAGGACCAACCCCTTTGAGGTCACTTGGCAGAATGAATCCCTCCGCTTCGACCTCAGCCTCAGCTACAAGATCAGCAGCCGCTGGTCCGCCAGCTTCGACTGGCGCAATATCACCGCGCAGGGCGACGACCGCAAAATTTTCGACCGTACCGGCGGCTACTTCACCGCCGGCACCGTCGTGAACCTCGGCGTCCGCGCCAACTTCTGAACGAAAATGCGGAACTGACAAACCACAAGCACGCAATCCCTGCCGGAGTCCGGCATTCCGCATTTCAATCCTCCTTTCCATAACATGAAATTCCTCGCCAAATCCCTCCCTCTCGCCCTCGCCCTTTTGTCGGCAGCGGCCCTCCGCGCCCAGCTCACGCCCATCCCGGACCACTTCACCGACTGGACCGGCGCGGTGGACAACAACTTCCTTAACCCCGCCAACTGGCGCACCGACAACGGCTCCCCCGTCGTCCTCGAAGGCCCCGACATCGCCATCCGCCTGCCCGGCGACCCCGCCATCCCCAACAAGCGCATCACCTATAACCACACCGATGCCGGCGACAAACGCCTCACCCTCTATAGCATCCAGACCGGTGCCAGCAAGGCCTACACCCTTGAGTTCGCGGGCAACGAAAACGGCTGGCTCGAAATCAACCCCGTTGGACGCGGTTTCGTTTTCAACGGTGTCATCGGTGCCGAAATGGGCTCCTCCTACCGCATCACACGGCCCGACACCACCGGCAACGCCACCACCCGGCTCGCCACGAATGTCATCCTCCACCCCTACACTCGCCTCACTCTCGCCAACTCCTCCGCTGGTGTGCGCCTCGCCGCCAGCGGCCTCGGACTCGGCGTCTTCACCCTCCTCGGCAATGCCGAGATGGACGTCTCCCAGTCCGGCAACGTCCCCTTCGTCTGGATGCAATCCGGCAGCGTCACCACCACCAATGCCAGCCGCACCGCAACCGTCGAAATCGGTGCTCTCCTCCGCACCGACCCGGGCACTGTGATCTACGTCGGCGCGCGGAACGTGAGCATCAACGCCAGCCTCGGCACCGGCCAGACCAGCGAAATGTCCGGCCTCTTCTACGGTGACAACACCGGCAACGCCACCTGCGACGTCTATGGCGACATCACTCATATGACCGGCATCGTCAACTTCACCGGCGATGGCCGCGCAGCCTTCCGCCTCCGCGGCAGCCGAGCCCAATACATTGTGGACGGCGTCCACAACGGCAACATCGACATATGGTCGGCGTCCACCCTCGGCGGCAGTGGCATTATCAACGGCAACGTCACCGTCGAAGGAGGCGGCCAGCTTACGCCCGGTCGCCGCAACACCGCCGCCGACGCCCCTCTCACCATCAACGGCAATGTCAATCTCTACGGCAACCTCAGCTTCGACCTCGTCACTCCCACCGTATATGACCGCCTCGCCATCTCCGGCACCCTCACCGTCCACAGCCCCGCGCATCCCACCGCCCCCGGCGATGCCAACCTCGTCGTCGGCCTCGCCGACACCTTTCCCCTCGTCACCGGCACCTACGCTCTCATGACCGTCACCGCCCCCGTCACCGAGACCGTGACCGACGGCGTCATTACCGGCACCGCCGGCGCCCTCGACGGCAACTTCGCCGACACCCACGTCTCCTTCCCCTCCAGCACCTCCATCCGCTACTCCTGGGCTTGGGATGTTCAAAACGAAACCATTGGCGGCGTCCTCCACGAAAAACGCACTCTCCTCGTCTCCTTCGAACAACTTCCCTTCGCCAGTTCGCCCCAACTCGCCGGCAAATACTTGGCGGCGGCTGAAAAAGTCGACGAGGTTTACGCCTTGGCGGCCAATAATGGGGATGTTTACCAAACCTTCGAGCCACTCTTCGACGCCCTCAACCGCCAGCCCTCCATCATGCTCTACCGCGACGTTCTCGACCAGCTCACCCCCAGCAACTACCAGTCGTGGTTCCCCTCTGCCGTCGTCCGCGCCAACTCGATGGTGCAGAGCATGGAGGACAGGATGTATCAGGACGCCGCCTTCAAGCGCAAAAAACGCTCGTGGCAAACCTTCCTCGAAGGTTACCGGCAGGAGGCGTCGCATGCCCGCGATGCCCTTGCCGCCTATTCCAACTACGGCGTCATTGCCTCGGTCGCGGGTGTCGATTATGCGTTCGGCGAAAACGCCATCCTCGGCGCCTTTGCCGCTTACGAGCAAACCGAGTTCGATCTCGACACCGCCGGCGGCTCCTGCGACGTGGACAGTTACACCTTCGGACTCAATGCGCGCTATAACAAGGGCCGCTTCCAGTTCAACTTGGCCGGCTTCTACGGCGCCGACGATTATAAATCCTCCCGCTCCGTGGCGCTCACCCGGCTCGCCACCTGGGCCGACGCCGACACCGGCGGCACCCGCCTCGGTGCCGCCGCCTCGCTCGCCTTCACGCTCAATCTTCCTTGGTTTGAAGTCACCCCCATCGTCGGCGCGCAATGGCTGGATTGGAAAGCCGACGCCTTTCAGGAACGCAACGCCGGCGAAGCCAGCCTGTCTGTTTACGAACAAAAGGAGACTTCCCTCCAAGGCAAGTTGGGTGTCCGCGTCGCGCGCAGCTTCAGTACCAAGGCGGGCATGTTGCGCCCCTTTCTCCATTACGCGTGGCTGGCTGAGTTTGAAAGCGACACCCGCGTGCTCAGCGCCGACCTCTTCGGCGGGCGCATCGACATCGAATCCCCCGGCATCAACGCCAACGGCTGGCGATTGGACGCCGGCATCGACTGGAGCGCGACCCGCAAGCTCCGCATCGACCTGCGCTACCATTCCGAATACCGCGGCGCCGCCAACGAAAATGTCGGCATCCGCGGCGGCGTTACCTATGCGTTCTGACCAACAAAACCGAATCTTATTTTTAGACAGAATGAACAAAATTTTTCAGAATTAAACACCAACCAAATCAAACCCATGAAAACCAACATCAACATTTACAAAAAACTGTCGGCAACGTTTTGCCTTTTTCTTTGCATGTCATTCGGGATGGTCTGCGGTGCCATGACCGCGGACGAGTTGCGGGCGATGATATTCGGGCTCAATGATGAGCTCGTTGAGTTGCAGCAGGCGTATGATGACGCCTTGGTTGAAAAATCCGGTCTCGAAGGTGAGTTGGCTCTGGCACAGGCGCTGCTGAATGACGCGCTTGACACACAGACCAATCTAGATTCCGAAAAGGGCGGGTTGGATCAACAACTTGAAACAATACAGTCTGATATTGATGCTTACCAAAGCCTATATGATTCGCTTTTTGATCAAATAGCCGACGCCAACGAAACTTTGGATGCATACTTGGAGGAGATCCAAGACATCACGGACACCATTGATATCCTGAACGATCAAATTAATGAGCTGCAAGGCGAGGCCGATGCATTGGAAGCGGCGATGGACAACGGGGATTACGACGCGTCGGACGAGGAATATGTAGCTGTGGAGTTGGAAATGATCTATGTGGAGATGGGCCAGATTGAGAGCCAGATTGGCGGATATGAGCAGCAACTCGAGCAAACTGAGTCGGCTGCGGAGGCGGTGGAAACAGGCATCTCGAATATTCAAAACGACGCGGATGATCTCAGCGGGATAATATACGCGATGGAATCCGAATTGCTCGGATATGTTGATTCCCTAGAGGCGGTGCTGGCGGATCTTGACGATGTGAGTGAAATTATTGAGAATGCCCAATCTGATATCTCATCAATCGAGTTTGATTTGAGTGAAATCGCGCAAGAAATTCAGAATCTTAACCTCAATATTGAGGCGAAACACGATGAAATCGAACTTCTAAATGAGTGGCTGGCGGAATTGGAAGGTGGTTCCTCCATGGCATAACAAGGTCTTGCCTATGAATATCAATAATTGATCATCATGAAAGTTAAATATATTTTTATTTTGGCAACCCTGCTCTTGCTGTTGACGGCCAGCGTCGCCGTAAACATCCATGCGGTCAAGTCTGGGAACAGCCTGCTCGCGAATGCATTTGGAGGCTGGCGCTACGCCGGGAGTGCTTCGGACGACGAGAGGCAAAATGATGAGAAGGCCAGGAATTCCGGGTATGGGTCAAAGGGGTTTGCGGACGTGAACCAAGGCAATCTGTCTCTACGACGAGATTTGTTTCAGTCCTCAAAAGATAACGGCGCAAAGAGAAAGACTGCTGGTGCCGGTTCCAAGGAAAGGAGCGATGTTGTCGCCAAGACAATTGCCAGGGCCAAGGATGCCAAAAACAGCAAAAAAACATCTCAAGGCCATGGCGGAAAACCATTCGCAACAAGTGAAAAACCGCTGACAATCCAGCGGTTCGAAAGGGACTATGCGGCGTTTTTTGCAAAACACTCGCTAAGCGAAGGTCAGCAGGAATTGATACGGATAGCCTTGGATAAAAATAACGATTTCACCCTGAGCTTGATGCGTCGGGGCGAGCTGGGAAAGGGGGACATGGAAGTCAGAATGGCGAATGTGGAAGAAGGGGCGCGCCTGCTTGCGGAGGCTCTTCGAGGGTCGATTGGTGACGAGACATTCGAGGCGTTTGTGTATTATCAAAAAACACTGAGTCAGCGAAGACTGGCCAATGAAATCGCCGGACAAATCGCCGTGACGGGGTCGGAACTAAGCGCTGATCAGGTCGATTTGCTGGTCGATGTTCTCAAAAAAAACGGAGTGCGTTACGATGAAGAGTGGTATAGGTTGCGAATACCTTATGCGAGCAAGAATATTTTACGTTCGCTCACAAGCGCAGAGAGCAATGTGATGAGGGAAGCTGGCGCGATCATAAATCCAAATCAAGCGGAGGCAATGAGATTCTACTGGGACGGCCTTGTCAGCAAGATAAATAGCGAGTCAGTGGAAAACTAAATGCTATTGTGAAATCCCAAGGCGCGCCAGCGCAAAATACCGGTCACGGTGAAAGAAAAACAACGCACTAATAACTAATCATGAAAATCAAATATATCCCGGCAGTGATAATCCTGCTGTCACTTTTAACGGTCAGCGCTGCCATGAATATATTCCATGCGGTCGCGTCTGGGAAGGGCGGGGCTTTGCCTCCAGGCGCGAACGGAAATCCGCAGCACCCGAAGGGTGGATCAATTCCAGATGGGACGGACGGCTGGTCCGCGTCAGGACGGAACCCCAAGCAATATGGCAACCCCGATGGGAGTGCCGTTAGGATGACAAATCCGGGCGCAAGCCGGAGGCAGGGCGCAACAGGTACGAACAGACTGACGGAATTTGAAAAAGAATACGGGGCATTTTTCTCAAAATATCCAATGAGTGAGGAGAAAAAAAACTTGATCTGCGCCGCCTTGGCACGGGATTTGGAAACAATCCGTAATGTGATGCGCCAAGGCGGGATGAACCGGAATGTTGATCCCGCGATCAGAAGGGCTAATCTGGATGCCCGGCGGCGGCAGTTTGAATCCGACCTGAGAGAGCCGCTTGGCGACGAGGTGTTTGAGGCGTTGGTTTATTATCGTGATACAAAGCCTTGCAGGGAGCTGGCCGGTTCCATTTCGGAGCAAATGAAAGAATCGGGATGCGAACTCGACGCTGAAGATGTCGATAAGATGGTGCGCCTTTTCAAGGACAACGGTGTCATGCTGGCCAATGAGCATATCAGATCGCGCGCGCCCGGCATTGCCAAGGCATCAGCGCGTATGCTATCCGCAAAAGAAGAAGTGATAATAAAAGAGGCGGGTGATTTTTTAAGCCCCCGGCAAATGGATGTGCTGAAACAGATATGGAGCGGACTGACCGGCAATGAAGGCAGGCAGGTGGCAAATAAAAAATAGCAACTCCGCATATGCCCTCCGAATATTTTCACAACGGAAATTTGAGATGGAGCGTTTACTGGCCCAATCCAAATGCATGGGCGGCATTTTTGGTGTTTGTTTTAATTCTGGTTTGGGTAATTGCCGGTTTTGTCACGGCCAAAAAGAAGGAACATCGTGCGCTTGGGTATGCGCATCCTTTTCTGCTTTTGCTTGAGCTGACGGTTTGGTTTTTGCTGGCAAAGACCTGCTCGCGGGGCGGTTTCATGGCCGCCGCCGGAGCGGCCTTGTTCTTTTTTGTCGTCAGGCTCGGGCCGGTCCGGCTTTCCGCATGCCTGAAGGCGATTGCGCCGCGCGTTGCGGTTGCCGCTCTGCTTCTGGTGCTGGTGGGGGCCGTCGGAAGATTTTCGCCGGGACACCTCGCGACGGACAAGTCCGTTTCCAACCGCTTGGAAATGTGGCGGGGCGCTCTTGCCATGGTCCACGACTCGCCCTTTAATGGCTGGGGTTTTCGGAACGGGGGACTTGCATATGCCAATTGGTATCAATCCTTGGATGCGGCGGAGCGGCCGGTCGGCTTTGTCAACAGCTACCTGGATGTCGCCGTGGAATACGGGCTGCACCTGCTGGCGGTTGCCGTGTTGCTGCTGGCGTTTCTTGTCATTTTGTCGGTTACACGAGAGCACTCCTTATTAATGGCGGCTGCCGGAGCCTGCCTGGTTGCGTGGGGATTGGCCAATGTCTGGAGCAGCCTGTGGATGGAGCCCTTGCTATGGATCTTCCCTCTGTTCGCGATGTTTTTGATCGTGGTTGGCGCGGCCCGTTCGCAGGTGCGCGCCGTCCTTGGCGCGTTGTTCCGGGCCGCTTTGGTTTCCTGTGCTGCCACGGCTGCCCTTTGGTGCGCAGGTCGGCATGCGTCTCGGCGTTATGAATGGTTGGTAATCAAGGATAGCGCCACCGATAAAGTCACGCTGTGCAAACGCGGGCACCCGGGAGGCGCGGACAATCCCCGCGCGCAGGTGGAAATCTGGGCGGATGGGGCGGTTTTCGGGCCTTTTTACGGACGCGCCATCAGAGCCGCCGCCCCGTTGTTTTCCGTCCGGAGTGCGATTATATATCCGCCGTGGCATGTTACGGGACGGGAAGAAAAGCCCTCGGGGAATCCACGAATCTATGCGGGATTCCATGCCACGCGCATTTTTGACACCCCTCATGACGACGGGAATATTGTCTTGCTGCACCCGACCGCGCCGCCGCGTCGCGGCGACGGTGCCAAGATTGATTGCCCGAGGCTGTTGCTATGCCTGCCGGAGCAGGATTCCTCGGAACACAGTCTGCCGTGGCGGCGTTGGGCCACCACTATGAATATCAAGCCGGTTTATTCCCCTCAACTCGGGCAGCGAATTATCGTGCGGGAAAATATTGTTTTTTGGAGACGGTTGTTTGCCTGCTCAAATAATGCTTCGTTTTGACATGCCTTACTGGTTGACATTGCTTCCGTTGCTCTTCTGCACACTTTTGCCGTGTGTCAGCGCCGGGGAGGATTCCATAAGCGCGCAGATTGTGCACAATCTGGGACATGTGGACTTGTGGGGGCTGCCCCGTGTGAGATTCAATCTGGGTTCCACTCCCGAATTGTCCAAGCTCGGTTTCAGGTTTGTCGCGATACACAAAGTGACGCCTTCCCGCGAACGTGGTGCCAAGTCGGAATGGCAAATCACAGGCTTGCGGACTTGCCTTCACCAAAACAAAGGCGGGGACATGACTTGGATAAGACCGGATGGGCGGAAAATTGCTTTCCATAAAATAAACGCCTATAAGGATTCTGTGTCAGGCTGGTTCGTCCGTGCCGCCCCGGACGGCATTGGCGCAAGATTGAACCATGCCAATGGACAGGAATGGTGCTATAAAAATGGATGGCTGGATAGGATCACCGACCCCGTTTGGGGTCTGGTTGTGTTTGCAACCGACAGGGAATCCATTCTCCAAGCTTCCCGGCTGGACGCGGCGGGAAATGGCAGGCAAATATTAAAGATCGAATATTGCGAGTTTGGATACGTCCAAGTTATGGAATTTTCGGATACAAAACGCAATGTCCTGTCTTGGTCGGACGACTGTTGTCTCACAAGGATCAAGGGGGGGGATTGCGGCAGCGTCTCATTGCAATACGAAAATTTATTATTGAAAAGCTGGAGCACCGAAAATGGCAATGGCAACAAGTATGCGTGGCGTGAACGGAGGCATCCCGCCAAGGTTTTCAGTTTCGGCGATCCCCCGGTCGCGCTTCGCGAGGACAACGACTTTACGTATGAATATGGAACAAAAGTCGGAATCAACTATATCGTCATCAGGGATAAAAAAAAGGGCTTTGTAAGCGAGACGAGGCTGACAGCCAAGGGCTTGGTCCAAATCCTCCCGGATCGGGAAATCAGGGCGCGCTACAAGCGTGCGCCGGATGGGCGCAGAATTTTAGAGAATATACCGTCTCACCAAGGCGCGTCAGACTGAAAACCTATTTGAATTAACAATGTCTTGGAAAATCACACACTCCTTCAATCCTCTTGTGTCAAAAACGGGGCGCATTCTTGCCGCAAACATTTGCCTCGTTATTTTTGGCATAAGCACGCTGGACGCCGGGGATGGCCGGGAGATGACCCGGTGGTTTGAAAAGACGGAGATTGTCAGTATGGATCTTGGCAAGGGGGCATGCGAAATATCCAAGTATAATTTTTTGGGTTCTTGGGACACGGATTTTAAGGCGAATGGTCGAAATTCATGGAAAGATACTGTCCGGTTGAATTATGAGCGGGACAGCGCGCGATTGAAATTGACCGCCCGCGAGGCAGGAATAAACGGGGCATTGCCAGCATTGTTGAGTTTGGACGCCGAGGACGCTTATTTTAATAAAATATCATGGAAAGACAGCCAGGTGTCGGCCATGGCATTCCGTGCGATTTCGCCACAGCGTCAAACTGCGATTCTCGAAGTGGACACGGACAATAGGCTTGCTGTGTATGTCAATTCCAAGCTGGTGAAGGAACTGGTGCCGACGGAAAATGTGGAGCTTGGAATCAATTCCTTGATTCCCGTTCCGCTGGAGGAGGGAGAGAACATGTGTTTTATCAAAATCGTCTCTCCAGCCGGTCCTCCGAGGCTCCGGATGTTGATGGCGCTGGATCAATCCAAGGATTTTCAAGCCGCGTGGAATACGACGGGGGGCTTTTTAAACAAACAAATATATGCCAAGGCGAGCGATCGCGAGGTTCCGACGCTCAAATGGGATGATTTGTTGGGCAGATTGGCCGTCTCTGTGGAAGTTCATGACATGGCGACCGGCCAAATAGTGCTGAAAAAAGAAAGCCTCAGAAGCGGCAGTGTCTTGCGAAATGGCCTGGATTATCTGGGCGAGGGATTCTATAAAATTTCCTACAAATCGAACAAGGACGAGGCTTATGAGTATTTCTTGGTGGGCTCCCCCCGGAGAGTGTTCGAGGATATGAAAAACGCGCTCGCAAAGTTCTCATGGGACGATGGCGCTCAACTCAACATTGAGGCACAGATCATACGAGGGAAGATTCTTTTGGACAAATCAAATTACGATGCAAACAACCGTGCGTGGCAGGAAAAGGTTGTTTACACGCTCGGAAGCCTGTCAGAGTTGATGAAACTGAGGGAAAGAAACACCGGAGATTATGCCAGGGACACCCCAGGATTGCACATTCGTGGATTTACCTCTGAAATTGACCGCTCCCGGCAATTCTACCGACTATACATTCCGTCAAATTACACGCGCGCCCGGGGCATTCCCCTGATGCTCATCATGCCGACGGCCATATCCGCAAGGGGCAGGCCGTTTATTGAGAGCCCCTTCATGGCGTCGCACCGCAATGCCGTTCAAATTTGCAGGTTCGCCGAGAAGCACGGGGTTGGAATTCTATGGCCTGGATACAGAAACGCCCCCGAGGGCTGGTCGTATGAATCCGTTCATGCCGGGGAGGCGTTAAGGGCCGTTGAGAAAGATTACAATATTGATGCCTCAAGGATAAGTCTCTATGGGATTTGCAGCGGTGGCTTTTACGCCGGGCGACTGGTTATGAAATATCCCAAACGCTTTGCAGCCATCGTTTATGATCGGGCGATTTTCGACGGAAAAGCATCAATCGAGAAAGATTCGCCGGGGTCGTTGGATGAGTGGCTTGAGGCAATCAATCCTTCCGGGAGGGTTGCTAATAATCCGGGGATTAATATATTTGTTCTTAACGATGGCTCAAGGACGGAAGGCCACGGGGAAATGAAGCTGTCCGAAGAGTTCTTGCAAGCAGCGTTGCCTCTACGGAACGATATCAAGCATTTGCTGGGCAGGCGTCCAACCGGTGTGGAGCTTTGGGATATGATTTTTGGATGGCTGGCCCATTGCAAAAATGACGGGCATGACAGCGCCCCGGCCAATGGCCTCGACGAATCCGGCTATGCCGGTCCAATATCGGAGATATTTTCCCGCCCGTTTATTGTCGTCGAGGGGGCTTCGTCCGGTCCGGGGGGCGCATTCCACATCCGCGCGGCCATGCGCTTGTTGTCGGGGATGTATAACCGGCAGTTTTACGGCGCTGATTTTATTGTAAAAAAAGACAGGGACGTTACGAAAGATGACTTGAAAACCAAATCATTGATTCTGGTTGGGAATCCCGAAAGCAACAGCGTTTGGAAAAAACTGGAGTTGGGGCTGCCCGTGAAAGTGGGGAATGGCGAATTGGCAATAAGCGGGCGTCCCTTCTCCGGCGAATCCGCGTTCATGGCAATATGCCGGAACCCCTCAAATCGGGAAAATCATATCTTGCTGGTCGGTGCCGGGGATTTGCGGAATTTGATATTCGCGACAAATATCAACCCATGCAGGGCTTGGTTTGATTGCGGTGTCATTGAAATGGAAGGGGATCGCTTGAAGCGCGGAATCATTGGAAAACTGGGGATGCCCGTCTCCGGGGAGAATGACTGAATGCGTGTTCTCCCTATTATATTTTCAACAATCCATGCCCATATGAAAATCAAAATCAGCATCCATCTCGTCGGGTTGTTTTGCATGCTTCTTGGGGCGTCTTGCTCAAAGGAAGCGCAACAGAAAGCCGTTGTGCCCGACATCATATATGAGGATGGCGTGGCTCCCGCCGCCGTCTTTTCAGCAACCAGAAACGGCCATCTCGTCAGCTTGGAATGGTTCCATGATTTTTCGGCATGCAAATCCATTGAAGTTCTCAGGAATACCACGGGCAGGCCAAGGAATAGGCATCGATCGGCGCTCCTGAAGCCCGAAACAAGACGGTATGAAGACACTCTGCCCGATACCAGCTCCTATTGGTATTGGCTCAAAGTCACGCCACCGGAAGGAGGAGCGAAAACCTTGGGGCCGGTGAGGGTTGGGGCCGATGATCGGAAAATTGGCAGTTATTCAAGGATTTCAGACAAATATCCGTGGCAGGTCCGTCGTGACAACGCTACCGCCACCATAGCGTGGAGTTTTCCCAATATAAAGTATCGACACATAAGGATTATAAGATCCACTAATCCCAAGAACAACCGACAAGAAATCCTTACGACCTTGGAATGGAGCAGCAGCAGGATTGATGAATTGCCCGACCCCGAGGCGGATTATTGGTATTGGATTGAGGCATTGCTGCATGAGGGGACGTTTGTTGTGCAAGGCCCGGTTAAGGCCGAATTTGCCCCCAAAGGCAGTTCAAAAACCATGGAATGAACAAAAGGCGACGAGCCATCCACATTTAAGGATTCTTTATTATGATGAAAAACATTCTGTTTTGCCTGCTGTGCGCTACCTTGTTTTTGGGGAGCGCGTCCGGACAGGAAAAACCATCCGCAAAAAAAGCGGAAACCTCCGGCCCCCTCGTCGAAATGGAGCCGTATGTGGTGCGCGACAGCCGCATCCTGCCGCCCCCCGAGCAATGGCACTATGTAAAGGTGCCCGCGCTGGAGCTGCTGCGCGGCAAGCGCAGCATCGTCGCGCCCGGCTATGAAATGCTCTCCAACCTCAACGCCAGCCAGACCAGGGTGCTCGTCGAGGAATTGCAGTTGCGCCAGTTCGCCGCCACCTATATCTGGCCGATGCTCACGCAGGCCCTGCCGAAGTCACCCGTGTATGTCGTCGTTGACATCAACCAGCAGTTCCTGTCGCTGCCGGGTCCGGTGTTGCAATTGAGCGGGGCCTGGGAGGGCGACCCCATCGTGCCGGACACCGCATTGCCCCTAGCGGACGGAGCCGACGCCACCGGCGTGGAGGCCAGCGGCTTCATCGTGGCCGCCGACGCTTCCCGGGCGTTTGCGGCCGAATACGGCCTCGGCGCGGTCCCGGAACCCGGCGAGGAGACCGGCTTGGCCCCCCCCGTGCCGCCGGGCGAGAACGCGCGCAGAACCGAAGAGCGCCAAGCCTCGGAGGAATACGAGACAAAACCGCTCGCGGAAGGTTTTGTGAAACTGGTGGCAAATGGAGGCCCGCTCACTGCGCTCATCCGCGCCGGCGACCCGGCGGCGGGCGCGGAGCGCCCCAGCGAGGAGCGCCTCGCCGCGACCTTGAGCTACGAGTTGAGCATGTTCGCGCTCAACTCGCTCGCGCAAAAACCGCCGCCTTGGTTTGCCCGCGGTCTCGGCAGCCTCCTCGGCAGCACGCAGGTTTCGCAAACCCACATCCAATTCGCCCTTGTGCGCGATAAATTCACCGGACGCCATATGCCTAATCTCTCCGATATTTTTCAAAAAAAGGACGGCGACAGCTTTACCACCGAAGAGTCGCGGCTCGCCTCCGTCTTTGTCCACTACGGCCTCTACGCCGAAAAGGGGAAATTCGCTCCACGCTTCATGAAATTTGTGGACAGGCTCGAGCGCGGCGAGCCGCCGACCGAGGCGTTGTTCAATGAAACCTTCGGCTCCGGCCTGTTCAACTCCGGCATAAGCCGCATGGAAACAAACCTCGCTGTCTATTCGCGCGATTTTGCCTTCTATAAAAGCATGGATATAAAGGGCGACATCCCGCCGATGCCCCCGCCGGTTTACCGCGAAGCCACGCAGGCGGAGGTCGCCCGCATCAAGGCCGAGGTGCATATTGCGCAGGGTGCCCTCGCGAAGGCCCTCAACGAGCTGCGCGTCGCCTACTGGCGCGGCGAGCGCGATCCCGCCATGCTCGCCATACTCGCCATGCTCGAGCAACAATCCGGCTCCGAGTCCCGCGCCCGCAAGCTCATCCAACCGCTGCTGGCCCTGCCCAAGCCACCGCCCCGCGCCTACATCACCGCCGCCCGCATCCGGCTCAAGGACACGCTCGCCATCAAGCTGCCCGGCGCGAAACTCGGCGCGGAGGAAACCTCTGAGTTGATCTCCGTATTGAGCGGCGCGCTCGCCGGCGGCCTGACCACCGAGGACCTTTGCACCACGCTAGCCGAGGTGGTCACCCATAGCTCCGTCGCCCCGGACGCCGGTCTCGCCGCCTTCCTGCGTGAAGCCGCGAAACGCTATCCGAAAAACAAAACCATTGCCGAGGCATCCAAACTGGATGCCGGCCCTGCCGTCGATGCCTGAACCCATGCGAACGTGGAGACTCGCGACACCGCGCGCCCCCAGTGGTTGGCCTTTGCACCTTAACACTCGTTTTTAACATCATGCACAAACAACATTGCGTTCCCCTTGTATTTGCGTCCGTTTTTGCCACCACGGTTTGCGCCGCCGGCTCCGTGCCGGAGCGCTTCGATTTCGGCCCCGGCATCGGCGCCGCCTACACGCAAGAACGCGGCCATGGCTTTGTCAGTGCCGACGGTCTTCGCGACGTGCCTGCAAACGGCAACGCCGCGTTCAAAACCGGCGCGCTCACAAGCGACAAACCGTTTTTCTTTGCGGTAGACCTGCCCGAGGGTAACTACGACGTCACCGTCCATCTCGGCGACCCGTCCGCCGCATCCGACACCACCATCAAGGCCGAGAATCGCCGACTGATGCTCGAATCCGTAAAAACCGCCAAGGGCGCTTTCATCGCGCGAACCTTCACGGTCAATGTCCACACGCCGCCCATCGCAGGCACGTTCAAAAACGTTTCCCTGAAACCGGGCGAAGCCGACTCCGCGAATTGGGATGGCAGGCTCACGCTCGAATTCAACGGACCACATCCATCCGTCGCTGGCTTGGAAATCAGACGCAACGACTCCGCGCTGACCGTATTCCTCGCGGGCGATTCCACCGTGACCGACGGCCCGAGGGAGCCTTGGACATCATGGGGCCAGATGCTCCCGCGCTTTTTCGCACCGGGCACGGTTGTCGCTAACTACGCCCAGTCCGGCCTCACGCTCAGCTCCTTCCGTCGGCAAAACCGTCTCGATAAAATCCTCAGCACAATCAAGCCGGGCGATTATGTGTTCATACAATTTGGTCATAACGACATGAAGGAAAAGGGTGGCGGTGCCTTCACCACCTACGCCGGGAATCTCCGCCAATACGTTGACGCTATCGCCGAAAAACAAGGAAAACCCGTGCTGATTTCCCCCATGTATCGCCGCCGCTTCGCGAAAGACGGTTCGCTCGTAGACACGCTTGGCGATTATCCTGCTGCCGTGCGCAAGGTCGCGGAGGAGAAAAAAATTCCCTTCATCGACCTGCATGCAGCCAGCGGGCGCCTGTTTGTCGCGCTCGGCCAGGAAAAATCCAAGGCCGCCTTCGTGCACGTCCCCGCAAACACCTACCCAAACCAGCCCAAGCCAATCGCTGATAATTCGCATTTCAGCAACTACGGCGCCTACGAGCTTGCCCGCTGCATTGTCGAGGAGATCCGCGCCGTCGTTCCCGAACTGGCTCCGCGCCTCGCGCCCGACGTCGGCAAGTTCAACCCTGGACAGCCCGACGCCCCCTCGGCCTTTGCGATACCGCCAAGCCCGCCCGCGCGCGACTTAATCAAACCCGAGGGAAGCTGATGACTCTGCGCGCACCATGGGGCCTGAAAACAATTTTGAAAACACCGCATGGTGATTCTCAAAACCCACCGCACAACCAAAAATCCAAATATACATAACACATGATCATGAATAATATCATAAAATGGCTCTTCGTCTTCGGTAGCATTGCCTCCATCGTTTTATCAAGCACCGTTTGGGCTGCTTCGGAAAAACAATCGGAACCAAAGCAGCCGGAAGCCGCCGCAGCCGCCCAAACAAACGGCAGCCTCAAAGCTGGGCGCAAAGGGGACAAGGTCACGCTCACATGGACGCTTCCCGAAGGGAACTGGCGCCGTGTCGAGATCATCCGCAACGATAAACCGGATGTCAAAAATCGCAAAAGGGTGAAAGTCTGCCGTCGCGGCGATATAGCCTATGTGGACACAATTTCTGACACGGGCAAACAGTATTGGTATTGGCTGAAGCTTTTCGACAAGGACAATGCGATAACCAACATCGGCCCCGTGAAGGCGGAGGAGTAATAGGGTTCCTTGCTTTGAATGATGTGGAAGCAATCAGTTTAGGCTGGATGTTTAAGCTGGAGAATGCGGGCGCGTCAAGCCGCTGGCTGAGCATAAGCTTTGAACCTAAACTGACTGCCTCCTCCTTTTGTTCATTAAACACGGATCAAGGCGGCGTCATTTTTTATCCGCTCATCTGCGGTTCAAAAATATTTTGTAACCCTTAAATAATCGCATTTCAATAATATCATGAGTCCCGCAAGAATCCTCTGTATAATAGCCGGCCTTCTTTTCACGCATTCCGCCTTTGCCGGGCGCGAGTCTTACAACCTCAATCTCGACTGGCTTCTCCACGTCGGCGATCCGGCGGATGCCGGTGCAAAACGCTTCGACGATTCTCGTTGGAAACTCGTAACGCTCCCGCGCGCATGGAACGAGGACGACGCCTTCCGCAAGGACATCAAGGACCACTCCACCGGCATCGCGTGGTATAGAAAACACTTCACGCTGACCGCCGGTCAACTCAAGGATGCGAAAGTGTTCATAGAGTTCGAGGGGGTGCGCCAGGCTGCCGAGGTGTATATAAACGGCAAACGCGCCGGCTTGAGCGAAAACGGAGTCATGTCGTTTGGTTTCGACATCACGCCGCATGTCGTCGCGGGCGGGAATGTCGTCGCCGTGCGCACTGACAACGCATGGGATTACCGCGAGAAGGCCACACGTCAGCGCTACCAGTGGGCCGACAAAAACTTCAACGCCAACTACGGCGGCATTACGAAAAACGTCCGCCTGCACGTCACCGGGAAATTATATCAAACGCTTCCGCTCTATTCCAATCTCCAGACGACCGGTGTTTATATCTACGCAACCGATTTCGACATCGCCAGCCACGCCGCCACCATTCACGCCGAATCCGAGGTGCGCAACGAAACCGGCGGGACGCAGACGTTTTTATACACAATGGAAATCCCCGCGCTCGGCCTGAAGGCCAGCGCATCCGTGCCTACCACGCTCGCGCGTGGTAAAACCGCCATCGTCAAAGCCAGCGTCCGCGCCGCCAACATCGATTTTTGGAGTTGGGGGCACGGTACGCTCTACGACGTGCGCACCACGCTGCTCGTCGATGGCAAACCTTCTGACACCGTCATCACGCGCACTGGTTTCCGCAAAACCGAGTTCGCAAACGGCATGGTAAAACTCAACGACCGCGTTATCCAGATGCACGGCTACGCGCAGCGCACTTCGAACGAGTGGCCCGCCATCGGCGCGAGTGT
This sequence comes from Termitidicoccus mucosus, assembly GCF_038725785.1. Taxonomy (GTDB): domain Bacteria; phylum Verrucomicrobiota; class Verrucomicrobiia; order Opitutales; family Opitutaceae; genus Termitidicoccus; species Termitidicoccus mucosus. The sequence goes on along the minus strand of NZ_CP109796.1, from coordinate 3,499,940 downwards.
GCCCGCGTGGCTCAGCGATTACAGCAACGGCCTCATGGTCGCGAGCGGCGGCAATCTCGTGCGCTGGATGCACATCACTCCGTGGAAGCAGGATGTCGAATCCTGCGACCGCGTCGGCCTTATTCAGGCCATGCCCGCCGGCGATTCCGAAAAGGACGTTGGCGGACGCCGCTGGGAGCAGCGTTTGGAGATCATGCGCGACGCCATTATCTATAATCGCAACAACCCCAGCATCCTATTTTATGAGTCCGGCAACAACGGCGTCTCCGAGGAACACATGACGCAAATGAAGACCCTTCGCGACAAATACGACCCGCATGGCGGGCGCGCCAGCGGCAGCCGCGATATGCTCAACAGCCGTGTAGCCGAATACGGCGGGCACATGCTTTATATAAACAAAAGCGCGCGCATTCCGTTTTGGGCCATGGAATATTCGCGCGACGAGGGATTGCGCAAATACTGGGACGAATTTTCGCCGCCCTTCCACAAGGACGGCGACGGCCCGCTCCACAACGGCCAGAACGCGAGCTCCTATAACCGCAACCGGGACTCGCACGCCATCGAGAACGTTGTTCGCTGGCATGACTACTGGCGCGAACGCCCCGGCACGGGAAAACGCGTGAGCAGCGGCGGTGTGAATATTGTTTTCTCCGATTCCAATACGCATCACCGCGGCGCTGAGAATTACCGCCGCAGCGGCGAGGTTGATGCCATGCGCATTCCGAAGGATGGCTTCTTCGCGCATCAAGTCATGTGGGACGGCTGGGTGGACGTTGAAAATATCCGCACGCACATCATTGGCCACTGGAACTACGCGCCCGGCACCGTGAAAGCCGTCCATGTGGTTTCCAGCGCCGAAGCCGTGGAACTTTTTCTCAATGGCAAATCCCTCGGACGTAGCGCGCAAAGCAGTCGGTTCCTCCACACCTTCGAAAACGTCACTTGGCAAGCCGGCGAACTCCGTGCTGTCGGTTACGATGCCAACGGCACTAAAATCACCGAGACGGCCCTGCTGACCACCGGAGCGCCTGCCGCGTTGCGCCTGAAAAACATCGGCAAGGAAACATACAAGGCCGACGGACACGACCTCTTGCTCGTCGAAGTCGAAGTTATCGATAGCGAAGGCCGCCGTTGCCCCACCGCGCTCGACCTGGTGGAGTTTGCGCTCGAAGGCCCCGCCGAGTGGCGCGGCGGCATCGCACAGGGGCCGGGCAATTATATACTTGCCAAAAAACTTCCTGTCGAATGTGGCGTGAACCGTGTGCTCGTCCGCACCACGCGCGAGCCGGGCGCGATCACCCTCCGCGCAAAATCCGGCTCGCTCAAGCCTGCCGCTCTCACCCTCAAATCCGTCGAGGTGGCGTCGGCCAATGGCCTCGCGCCGGTCGCACCTGTTGATACCATCGCAATCGCCGATCGCGGCCCGACGCCCGTGATGCCCTCGTATAAAATCACGCGCACGCCCATCGAAATCTCCTCCGCGCGCGCTGGCTCGAACGAAATAGATGCGGCGAAAAGCTTCGATGACGACGAAACCACCTCGTGGGCGAGTTCGAATGACAAGGCATCCGCGTGGATAGAATACACACTGGCTCGTTCTGCCCTGCTCAGCGAGGTCACGCTTAAGCTCACCGGATGGCGCCAGCGCAGTTATCCGGTGCGCGTGACGCTGGATGGAAACGAGGTTTTCCGCGGCCTGACGGCGAAAAATCTCGGCTACGTGACGTTGCCATTGTCCGCGCGTGCCGCGGGCACGCTCGCACGCATTGAGCTAATCGGTGACTCGGAAGCGCGTGACGCGTTTGCGATCACGGAGGTTGCCAACAAGGAAAACGCATCTACCGGCGCCGGCCACGGCGGAAGCGCCACGCTAAGCATTATCGAAGTCGAGTTCTATGAAAGGCTGAAATAACCCCAGGCAGTATTACAAATTGCTCCGTTCCCGATCTTTATAATGTTTTTGTAATTAAATCCAATTTTGGGTGATCCCGGCAACTCCATCAATCCGTCACCTTGCGCGCGTGCTGGGCCTCTCGCACACTACCGTGTCGGAGGCGCTTCGCGACACCCCGCGTGTCAACGCCGAAACGCGCCGGCGCGTGTGTGTCGCGGCCCAGGCTGCCGGCTACCGCAAAAACCCGCTCGCCAGCGTGCTCATGTCCGAGATGCGCCGCTCGCGCGCGGGCGTCCTTCTCGGTGTCATTGCCATCGTTGACCTTGATGGCCCCGAAAGCCGCCCGCCTTCACAGGCGTATTACCATCGCGAACTCTCCAAGGGGGCCATCGACCGCGCGGCCGAGCTCGGTTTCAGGGCCGAGGTTTTCATCGTCGGACATGGGGGCATGACTACGCGGCGTCTCGACACGATTCTCCAATCGCGCGGCATCCACGCCGTGTTTTTCCTGCCCGTGAGCGATAATCCCGACGTCACCCCGCTCGACTGGACGCGCTATGCCGGCGTTTACACTGATTGCGTGATTGAACATCCCGCGCTGCACAGCATTTGCCCGAATCATTTCCGCGCTATGCTCATGGCCCTGCGGCAGCTCCGCGCGCTCGGTTACAAACGCCCCGGTCTTGTGCTCCAGCGTCATCATGACGAACGCCTCCTGCACCTCTGGGAGGCTGCGCATTGGGCGTATCAAACCCACATTGGCACGCCCCGAGTGAAGATCCCCGTTCACCTGCCTGGCGATATCGGACAAAAAGGCTTCACCAAGTGGTTCAAGAAACACAACCCCGACGTCGTGCTTTGTCACCGTGCCGAGGTCATGGGCTGGATGCGCGAGGCGGGCGCAAGGATCCCGCGAACCCACGGCTATTGCTGCCTTAACACGATGATGAATCCCGATGTCCCCTGCGCCGGCTTGGATCTCCAACCTCGATTGCTCGGCGCGCGCGGCATCGAGCTGCTCATCGCGCAACTCCATCGCAACGAATATGGCATCCCGGTCCAGCCGTCCACCACGACCATTCCCGCGCGCTGGATTGATGGCCCAACCCTGCGTGCGATGGGTCGCCCTGTTCCATGAAACTGATATTACGCAGACGCATCACATGGCGCAGAGGGGGCACTTGATTCAAAACAGAATTTCACTGGGGCTCCACAAACGAACGGAATATTATAAAATTTATCCATTGCATTTTTTTGCGCCTATTCTCGGTCCGTTTTTTTCATAATTCGATTTATAAAAGACACCCGGAAGGGGAAAACTCTGTATCATATTGAATATTACAAAACAACTCACCTCATGTGCACTCGCGTTTGCAGCGTGCTGCCTGGCGGCGTCAGGGGCCACTCCACCCCAGCTTCGCATCGCAAGATTTGCCGGCGACCGCGCCGCCGCCATCAGTTACACCTTCGACGACGGCCTGCGCGACCAATACACATTGGCTGTTCCCATGCTCAACGAGGCCGGTTTCAAAGGCACTTTTTTTGTCATTCCCGGCCATGTTGCTCCGAGCATCGAGGAGGCCGAGCGCAAGCAGGATGCCAAACGCGCCTGGGGCGGCATCACCTGGCCCGAGTTGCGCGAGATGGCGGGGCAGGGACACGAAATCGCCAGCCACACCTGGTCTCACCGCGCACTCCCGAAGCTCGCACCGGAGGAAGTGGACGCCGAGCTGGCCAAAGCCTTCGATGCGATCAAAACCCGCATCGGTCGCCCGCCCCTCACCCTTGCGTTTCCATTCAACCAGTCCACGCCCGAAACCAAGGCCGCGGTGCTCAAATACCATGTTGCCAGCCGCGATTATCAGACGGGAGTGGGCGGCGGAAAAACCACCGTCGAATGGCTCGAAAACTGGACGGACAAACAGGTGCGCGACCGTGCTTGGGGCATCATCATGGCGCACGGAATCGGCCGCGGTTACGCCGCCTTCACCGACCCGGAAATCCTGCGCGACCACTTTCGTCACGTAAAAGGCCGCGCGCACGAAATATGGGTTGATACCTTTGCCAACGTCGCCCGTTACGTGAAGGAGCGCGACAATGCCCGGCTCGTTGTTTCCAGCCCTATTCCGGGTCGTCTCGTGTGCGTGCTTTCCAGCACGCTCGAGCCCGCCGTTTACAATGTGCCGCTCACCCTCGTTATCGAGGCACCCGTCGTCACCTCCGCGCGCGCCAAACGCGCGGGCGGCGAACTGCCGGTCCGTGTTGTGCCCGGTGCCATCCAAATCGACGCCGCCCCGGACAAAGACCCCATCACTGTCACGTGGCATTGAAACCCGCGTCCTCCGTCCCGCCATGATCCATCACCTTTATTCGTCACGCATTGCCGGATTGATTTGCATGTTCTCGCGTTCACTTGCGTTGCTATCCGTGTTTGCGGCGGGCACCATGCTGGCGCAAACGGGAGAACCCGCCGCGCCCGCCACCCCGCCGGCCAGAGAGTTTTTCCACATCTACCTGCTGATGGGACAATCCAACATGGCGGGCCGCGATCGGAGGACGCTCGACGCCCAGAGCGATGATCCGCGAATTCTCGCACTTCATGCCGACGGTAGGTGGCTCGTCGCCCGCGATCCGCTGCATCCCCAACGGGGGCGCACCCTGCCCGGCATCGGCCTCGGCATTCCCTTTGCCCGCGAAATGCTCAAGACGGCGGACCCTAAAATCACCATTGGCCTCGTGCCCTGCGCCGTTGGTGGCAGTTCCCTTCGCCGCTGGATCAAGGGCGCCGAGTATTACGAGCAAACCGTGAGTCGCGCCAGGCTCGCGGCGCAAGCCGGCCTCATCAAAGGCGTGCTCTGGCACCAAGGCGAATCCGATACCACCAGCCGGGAGAACGCCGGCACCTACGAGACGCGCCTTGCCCGGATGCTTCAGGATCTGCGTAACGATCTCGGCCGGCCCGATCTTCCCATCATGGTTGGCCAGATCGGCGAATTTCTCCTGCCTGAAAAATATCCTTTCGCCGACACTGTGCGCGGTGCCATCCGACGCATCCCCGACATCGTTCCCCGCGTGGGCTTCGCCGACTCCGCCGGCCTCGGGGACTTGGGCGACAAACTCCACTTCTCCGCCGACGCGCAGCAACAAATGGGCGCCCGCTTTGCCAAAGCCATGCGCGTATTTCAAAAACAATGACAAAACACCTAATATTGGGGGGTATGCGAGGGCGGCGCGGTTTTGATAACATCACAACAATAGAATCCCCGCCCCGTGCAAACCCTGGCATTCTCCAAAAAACCTTCGACCCGTGACATTGCGCGTGCCCTCGGCCTTTCGCACAGCACCGTGTCCGAGGGGCTTCGCAATAATCCCAACATCAAACTCGAAACACGCAAACGCGTGCAAGCCGCCGCAAAAGCCCTAGGCTACCAGCGCAATCCGCTGGTGGGAGCGGTCATGTCCCGGATGCGCCGGCAGTGCGGGAGCGCCTTCCAAGGCGTGGTGGCCATCGTCGATCTTGACGGTGCCGAAGGGCGTCCGCCCAGCTCTGCTAGCTATCATCGCGAACTCGCCGAGGGCGCCGGCGATCGCGCGGTTGAGCTTGGTTTCAAATCCGAGATTTTTCGTGCGCGCGATCACGGGATCTGCGGTCAACCAATCGACGCCATTCTTCAGGAACGCGACATCTATGGCGTGCTTCTCCTGCCCGTCAAAGATCGTTCCACCATGGCCGGGCATGATTGGTCGCGTCACTCGGCAGTTTATGCCGATTGCGAAACGGGACAGCCGGCGCTCCACAACATCTGCCCGGATCATTACAATGCGATGCGCCTGGTGATCGGGCGCCTGCGCGCGCTTGGCTATCGCCGTCCCGGCCTTGTATTGCAGAAAAGCGAGGAGGATCGCCTGCCTTGTCGTTGGGAAGACCTCTGGTGGTTTGGCCAAGGCGGTCCCGGCAAGCGCCCGAAAGTTCATCCGCTTGTCATGCCGGAAATGGAACACGGCGGCTTTTCGGAATGGTTTCGCAAACACAATCCCGACGTCGTGATTGGTCACGATGCCGTCGTGATGGACTGGATGCGCGCGTGCGGTGCAAAAATCCCGGACACCCACGGTTTTTGCTGCCTGAATATCACAAAAAACCCCGATATCGCCTGCTCGGGACTTGACCAGCAGCCGCGTCTGGTCGGTGCGCGTGGCATCGAGTTGGTGATCGGTCAAATCTACCGTAACGAACACGGCCTCCCGGAGCATCCTTCGACCACGACCATCCCCGCGCTTTGGGTGGATGGTGTGACTCTGCGCACACTGCGTGGCGGCGTGGCCGTGCCCGCCGCCACAGTTCCTTTTCCCTTATGATGTCTCTCAATATAAAATCCCTGCAAACGCTCGGGGCCTTTGTTATCACCGGTTGCGCCCTTGGCGTGTCCGGCTTTTCCGCTGCTGCCCAAGCGTCACCTCCCTCGCTCATGGAGAATCTCGATCGTGGTGTCGTGGCCGTGCGCGCGACGGAGTCGGGTGCATTTGTGAGTTGGCGGCTTCTCGGCACGGAGGCGGCCGATGTCGCTTTTAATATATATCGCTCGACCGATGGCGGGGTGCTCGTGAAATTGAATAAAACACCGCTCACCCAGAGTACGAATTTCACCGACGACACGGCGGATTTTTCAAGGAGCAACACCTATGCGATCCGCGCGGTTTCACGAGACACAGGCAAGGAGCTGCCATGCGGTGACACGCCCGGCGATACGAAAACAGCGACTGTGCTCAACACGCTTCCGGCCAACGCCCCGGTGCGCCAATATATTCCCGTTCCGCTGCGTATTCCAGAGGGAGGCACGACACCCGATGGCGTCGCATACACCTACAATGCCAACGATTGCTCCGTCGGCGACCTCGACGGAGACGGCGAATACGAAATCGTCGTGAAATGGGATCCGACCAATTCGCACGACAATGCGCACGACGGCTACACGGGCAATGTATATCTCGACGCCTACAAGTTGGACGGCACGTTTTTCTGGCGCATCGACCTCGGCAGAAACATCCGCGCCGGCGCGCACTACACTCAATTCCAGGTTTATGATCTCGACGGCGACGGCATCGCCGAGGTCGCCTGCAAAACCGCCGACGGCACCGTTGATGGCACGGGCAAAATCATCGGCGACGCCAAGGCCGATTATCGCAACGGGCGCGGTCGCATCCTCAGCGGCCCGGAATACCTGACTGTTTTCAACGGGCGCACCGGCGCGGCGATGGCCACCGTCGATTACGTGCCGCCGCGCGGTGGAGACGGCTCCGGTTGGGGCGACTCGCGCGGCAACCGCTCCGATCGCTTTCTGGCCTGCGTCGCCTATCTCGACGGGCAGCGCCCGAGTCTCGTCATGTGTCGCGGTTACTATACACGCGCGGTGATCGCCGCCTGGGACTGGCGCGACGGCAAGCTCACGCAACGCTGGGTTTTTGACAGCGACGATGGCACGCCCGGCAATGAAAGCTATCGCGGCCAAGGCGCGCACAGCGTGCTCGTCGGTGATGTCGATGGCGACGGTCGCGACGAGCTTATCTACGGTGCCGCGGCCATAGACCATGACGGCAAGGGGCTCTATTCGACCGGCCTCGGCCACGGTGACGCGCAGCACCTCACCGTCATGGACCCATCCGGCAAAGACATGCAGGTGTGGATGGTGCACGAAGGTCCGAAACAATATCGCGACGCGGCCATCGAGTTTCGCGACGCGCGCACGGGCCGGCTTATTTTCGGGCGCTCTGGTGAAAAGTGGGGTGATGTCGGGCGCGGCGTCGCCGCCGATATCGACCCGCGCACACCCGGTTACGAAATGTGGGCCTCGCGCGGCGCGCTCTACGATTGCAAAGGCAATGTCGTTTCGGAAAAAATGCCACGACAAAAGAACTTCCTTCTCTGGTGGGATGGCGATTTCCTCCGCGAGCTTCTCGACGATGTGACTATTTCCAAATGGAATTGGAAAACGGAAAAATCTGACGTGCTTTTCACTGACGCCGAATGCGACTCCAACAACGGCACCAAGGCCACGCCCTGCCTGAGCGGTGATATTTTCGGCGACTGGCGCGAGGAGGTCATCTGGCGCACGAAAGACAATCGCGAGTTGCGCATATACACCACGACGATCCCGACTAGGCACCGCCTGTTCACGCTCATGCATGACCGCCAGTATCGCACCGCTATCGCATGGCAAAACACAGCCTACAACCAGCCGCCGCACCCAAGCTTCTATCTTGGCGAAGGCATGACACCGCCGCCCCAGCCGAACATCCAGACTGCACGCAAACTGACACGGGAATTGAAAGAATAGGAATGTCCCAATCCATCGATTCCACATGCCGCAATCCACCTTACCCCGCCGGAGATTGTCTTGTTCGCATCAACGACGAATCCGTTGACATCGGCTATGCCGTGCATCCCGCACACTATTGGGAGGAACATGTCCACGACCGCCATCAATTTATTTTGATGCTGGATGCCTGCTCCGATGCAGAGATTACATGGCGCATGGCCGACGGCTCGCAATGCAAGCGGCGGGTTTCGGGCCAGCAGGTGTGCTTTATCGAGAAAAATCTGCCCCATTCCCTCCGATGGTATGCTCCCGCCCCGCTCGTCTGTTTGTATATCAGCGAGGCTTTTATGGCGCAGATATCGCCAAACGACGGCTGGAAGGATGTCGCCATTCATCATTGGGGCGAGCTTCTTGCCTGCGATTTGCTGACCTTGGGCCTTGTGCTGCTCATGGCCGAGCTTTGCCGCCAGCATGACCGGCTGCATCCGTTGCACCTGCGGGTGGCCGGCATTTTTCTGGGAGCGCAACTCATCCGAATACGCTCACGCGCGAAGGCGCGGGTGCAAAAATCAGCGGGGTTGCAGAATATGCAACTGAAGCTCGTTCATGACTGGATAAACGAGCATATTTCAGAGCGCTTCGAAATATGGGAACTGGCCCGTGTCGCCGGCATCAGCAGGAGCCATTTCGGTCGCAAATTCAAGGCGTCAACCGGCTATGCCCCGCAGCGATACATCCTCATACAGCGTGTTCATCGTGCGCTGGAGCTTTTGCAACGCGGAGGCATGCGCATGTCGGAGATAGCCACCCAGGCAGGCTTTGCCGACCAAAGCCACCTGTCGCGCAATCTTCGCGCCTTCTACGGCCGTTTGCTTTCCAAGAAAAAACATCAGTGAACCTGTTTATAGTTTTGGCCTGCCGGGGCGAGTATCCCTGACGATGCCGTGTCTTTTACAGAAACGGCGCAGGTCTTTCGCATCGACGGTGATTTTTTGCGCGTCCAGATGTTTTATAAAATCCCGCGTGCGATAGCGCGGTCTGGGATGGTTGAGCATGTAATGCAGCACGGAAAGTTTCCACCAACTGGCATGGCCGTAGTGCGAGCGGGTGATGGAGCCGCGCGGGCGCCCGTGGAAAAACTCCATGGCCTTGGTGAGATGGCGAATGAGCGGCCCCGATGGGGCATCGCCGGCAAACACTGCCTGCAAAAACAAGCCGCCAAGGAGCAAAAGCGAAGCATTCGGAGGCGCGCCTGCGGGAGACTGCCACCATGCACGGGCAAGCAGGAACGAGGCGAGCGCGACATCGCCTTCGCCGCCCGATTGGCAGCGGCGGATGAGCCCGGCAACCTGCCCGCGCGTAAGCCCGCCGTAGGGCGCGGCGGAAGCCGGTGCGCGAGCATGCGCAAGTCTGGCAGCGTCGGTTTCGAGCGCGGTGTTGGCATGGGCCAGCCATGCGAGCAAATTGCGCCCTTGGCTGGCGTGCCCCGGCGGGCGTTCCTTGTCGCGCAGATAACGCGCAAGGCGCGCGCGTGTGCGCGGTTCAAGGAACACCGTGGCGAGCCAGTAGCGCAAGCCGGGCGATTCGCGCAGCAGTTGCATAAAAAGCGCGACGCAAGCCGAATCGTTGGAATCCGCCGACAGCGACAGGATGGCGTCGGCAAACGCGGAGCCGGAGGACATGGTGGGGACGGGATAATTACGAATTACAAATTACGAATGACGAATTTCCAAGCCGCGCCTTTGCGCCACTGGTTTCAATTCGTAATTCGTCATTCGTAATTGCTTTCACACCCCGATGCCTTGGGAGGGGGGCGGCTGTCCTTGTCCCTGCCGCATGGTCTGGCGCATGGCCTCGTCCTTGGCGACGCGCACGAAGGCGCGCTGGCGGTTCTCGGCGGGGACGTTTTTGATGCGCTCCTCGACCTTGGCCTTGACCTCGGGGAAGCCGATCATGAAGAGGAGGCCGAGGCCGTATTGGAAGCCGGTCTTAACCTGCGAGGGAACCTGGGCCAGAATGAGCGGAACGCCCAATGAAGAGCCGTCCGTGATTGCGGCGGAGGCTGTCGTCGCCGCCCATTCCGGCAAGGTGAAAAGCGAGGCGAGAAACGCGATCAAAGCGCCTCGGGAGGAAGGGAGTTTTTTCATGGCTGGAATTTGTCTTTCCGGCTCGCGTCATGCGGAATCCGGTCAAAGTGTGCCGCCATTATGCCCGGTTTTTCCGGGCTTGGATTGGATGCCCGGGCTTTTTTTAGTAATGATTGGATATTTTTGAGCAAAATCCCTTGGCGAGCACTGGCAGAAGCGGCGAAAACAACGGTCAAGGTGGCTTTGATCGCAAAAGCCGGAAAGGGCGGCCACCTCGGAGATACGCATGCCGCCCTGCCGGAGCAATGCCTGCGCCCTGCGTATCCGTTCCCTGAATATATGATCGCGTGCCGGCATGCCGGTGCTGGCTTTGAATAACAGCTTGAAGTGGGTCCGGCTCAGGCACGCGATGTCCGCCAGTGTTTTTACCGCAATCTTCCCGTGCAGATTTTTGTCAATGTGGTCCAGAACGTGTTGCAGGCGCTCGGGGTTCATGGTTGCGGGCGCGGTTTTCTTTTCCTTTCCGCGCGTCAGTGCGTCAAGCAGGAGGAAACCCAGGGCGGAGCAAAAATGCCCGAAGCAACTCACGTGACAAGCGGGTTGCGTATGATGACCGGATTCAACGAGAAACCGGATTACGTTCATGATGATGCAATCGTGCCGCGCCAGCTCCCACAACGGACTGTGCCGCACCTTGTCCAATGGCTTCTTTTTGGCGGGCGGTTGCGCCTCATCCTCCGCGCAAAAGCAAAGCATCAGCGCCTCTTGTTTCCAATGGAGGGCATAGCTTGCCTGTTTGTGTATAAAAATCACATTCTGTCCGCGAACGGTGAAGGTGCCGCGTTCTCCGCTTTTTTCGTTCCGCCAGTCAATTCGCGCCTCGGATTTCATCTCCGGCATCACAATAAGCCGGTGACGTTCTCCGGTTTCTTCACGCAAGCATTGCGCGGACAGTAGAAAAATGCCGGCATCCCTGCCATTGCATGCGGCATGGAGCGTTTCTTTAATTATTGAAGCTTTGGCTGGCACAGGTGAGCCGGATTGCCGGCCCCATTGCCGGGCATCTCCTGATTATTTATACAAAATCACCGCCCGCTTGTATTGAACCCATGCGCTTTTTTTGGGGAACCAATTGACCAAAATCAAACGGCGGTATCCGTTCCCGTATTTTTTAACAAAATGGCCAGTTGACTATGGAGCACCCGGAGGTCGTCGGGAAACTGGATGTCCATGCCGAGGCGCGCCTGCCGGCGCAGCAGGCGTGTCAGTCTGGCGGCAAGCGTGACGATGGGCGGGAGCTTTGGCGGGCGGACGCGCCGGTCTTCGCCGGAAGTTTTTGACGAAATGGGAATGCCCAGCCGCAGATACGCCTGCCGCAGGCCGAGTCCGCGCAACGCGCCCGGGGTGTCCGCGCGGCGGGCAAGCTGCATGTAGCGTTGCGCGGTGCGCACTCCGCCGTGAAAACGTGTTTCCAGCCACCCGAGCCATGCTCCCTGCCCGGCGCGGCGGCGGATGCGCGCCTTTTCCGCGATGAGGAGTTGCCCCGCGCGCCATGCGGCGGACAGCGCGGCGTCGAGCGAGCGGCGGGAGTCGCCGGCAAGCCGCCGCGCCTCTACGTGCAGGCGGTTGATTTCCAAAAAGGCGGATGTCTCGCGCGCCGGGGGCGCGGGCGTGACGTTGCACTGGGCAGGGGGCGGCATAAGTGTATCCGTGTTCATGATACGAGACCCATGCTTTGGCGGAAATCGTCCGCAAGTTTGTGGACGGTCTGCGGGGTGCAGCCGGCCTGTTCGCCGAGCGCCTCCAGCGTCATGCCGCCGATGAGGTCGGGGCGGACCTGGCGCAGCACGATGGACGCGCGCAGTCCGCGCTGCTCCAGCGTGGTGCCCTCGGAAATCCACAGCAGCACGTGCGCGATGGCCTCCGCCGCCATCGCGCGGGCCTCGGCTTTGGGGTCAACGGGGTTTTGGAAAAACGCGTCGTCGCCGGCGGACGCGCGGGCGGGGTTTGGGGCGGACTGGGCGGGATTGGTTTTATTTTGTGTATTCATGTTGTTGCCTCACCCCGCATCCTGCCAGCGTTTATAAAATCAAAATAGCGGCGCGCTTCATCGCGGGTTTGCCCGGATTTCGCGCAGGGCTTTTCGATGTATATAAAAACGCCACACGCATGGCGCATGTGGCGTTGGGATTTCCTGTCGTATTATGGGCGGTTTTATCCGCGCGCGGGCACGAGCAGCCGGGTGCGGATATGCGCGGAGACCTCGGCAAGGTCGTAATATACAAAGTGCCCGACGCGGTGATGCGGGATTCGGCGGGTGCGCGTCCATTCGCGCAGCGTGCGCACGGACGGCTCGCGCCCCTGCGGGAAAATCCCGCTGAGGCGCAGGCCGTTGATGTCCGTGAGCGCGGGATGCGCGCGCGTCTGCGCGGGGGCGGGGGCTGGCGTGGTGGGAGCGGTGGAGGTGGAGTTCATACGCCCATGTGCGCGCATCACGTGGCGCGCGGGGGGCTTCCATTCCGTGGGCGTGCCTTGGCTCTCCGCAGGTGCGGCGCGGAAACGAAAAAAGCCGGGCGGAGGCGGGAGGGGGGGAGGAAGGGCGGATGCGGCGGGGAAACCGCATCCGCCCGGTTGCGGGTTTATGCGGCGAGCCGGTTTTGCGGGTCGGACGTGGGCGCGGGCGTGGGCGCGCTCTCTGCCTGCGGCGCTGGCTCCGTTTGCGGCACGGCGCGAAGCATCGGCATGATGGCAAAGAAGGTTCCGGCCTCCTGCGGCGTGGTCACGTTCAGGTAATGGCGGCGGATGATGCTTTCCGAATTGCCCGCCTGCAACGCCGTGTCGCCCATCGAACGGAATTTTCCAACATGCATCGAAATAAACGTGTGCCGCAACACGTCGTGCCCCACGCCGAATTTTTGGCGGATGCGCGTGAGTTTTTTGGCAATGCTCTTCATCTTCTCCTTGGGCGGAATGATCGGATATTCGTCCAGCGGATAGGCTTTGAGCCACGTCGCGAGGTTCGGCTGGATGGTCACCAGCCGGCGCATATTCACCTTCGACACCCATGGCTCGATGGTGATGGCACTGTTTTCCAGCCGCACGTCGCACGCGGGCAGCTTGGAAATCTCCCCCTCGGGGCGGATGCCGGCGAACAGGCACAACGCGAAAAACGGCACGAATGCTCCGTCGTGGACAGTCTCCACATGCGCCATGAGTTGCGCGGCGCGCTCCGCCGTCAGCGCCTCGGCGCTGCCGCGATTGTGCTCGATGCGGTTGCGCGGGATTTTCGCCACCGGGTTGCCGCCCACCCATTCCTTGCGCACCGCGTGGTTGAAAAACGCGCACAGCACGCCGCGCCGGTTGTTCTGCGTCTTCAGCGAGCCACTGTCGCGCCGGATGTAGGCGTGCAACGCCTCCGTGCCCGCCTCCGCAAGCGTCTGCGTCGGAAAATGCCGCTGGAACTCCGTCAGCTCCAGCCGGATGTTCCGCAACTGCCGTTTGCCTATCAACGCCTGTTGCACGTCCTCCTTGCGCGCCTTCATGTAAGTCGTGACGGCATCGGTGATTTTCAGCGCGGCCTCGGGCTCGCGGTAATTGGCCAGCGCGTAGTCGAGGTAAAACGTGAGCGGACGCCGCGCCTTCTCCAGCCGGAGAAACGCGGCCTCGGCCTCGCGCAACTGCGCCTCGGTCAGAAATGTGCTCGCGCCGCGCAGGTTGGATTGCGACTGGAGCACGCGCAGTTCGAGCGCGGCGCGCTCTGCAATGGCATCCTCGCGGGTCTTGAAGTTCTTGCGGATGCGCTCGCCGAGCAACCAGCCGGCTACGCGGAATGAAATCACGCCGTTGCGATTCTTGAACGGCTTGATCGTGAATGCGGATTTTTTTTGTTTCATCGATAGGTTGCCGCCCTCACGTGGCAACCTATTCATGAAATCTCCGGCTTCCCTCTGGAAATCGGGCCTTTCGTGCCGGCAAGATGCCTGCGCTACGCCCGCATGCCCGGCATATCACGTCTTTTGCTGACATCGCTTCCCTTGTGGTCCGCGCGCGGGCACTTCATCCTTGCCCGGCGCGCTCGCGTCGCGTTTTGCTTGGCCCTTCATGAGCACAAACACGCCCAAAGAAAACGCCGTCATCAAGACCCCCTACGGGGAAATGACCATCGCCTTCTGGCCCGAAGTCGCGCCGAAGACGGTCGCCAACTTCAAGAAACTCGCCAACGAAGGCTTCTACGACGGCCTCGCGTTCCATCGCGTCATCAAGGGATTCATGATCCAGGGCGGCTGTCCCAACACCAAGGAAGGGTCGGACGGCATGCCCGGCACCGGCGGTCCCGGCTACCAGATCAAGGCCGAGTTCAACGCCAAGCCGCACGTGCGCGGCGTCATCTCCATGGCCCGCTCGCAGCATCCCGATTCCGCCGGCAGCCAGTTCTTCATCTGCCACGGCGACGCGCGTTTCCTCGACCGTCAATACACCGCCTTCGGCGAACTCGTGGGCGGCGACGACGTGCTCGAACGCCTGGCGACCGTTCCCTGCCAGCCCGGCGGCGAACGCAGCACGCCCATCGAGCGCCTCGCCATCGAAAGCATCCGCATCGTTCCTGCGGAGTAATACCATTGGCGAACTGCAATGGCACTTTTGCGCCGCCCTGCCGGATCGAGTGGCACGGGCGGCTCGCCCGTGCCACGGCGCTCCGCGCCGCCATCCCCAAAAAACATGGGCGGGGACGCCCATGGCACGCAACCCGCCGCCTTCCGACCGCGCCGCTAAAGTGACAATCTTGTTCGGAATTGGCATAAGAGATCCCGTCTCCGCGCGCTCACATCCCCGACCCGCGCGCGAACAGCGGCACGTTTTCGAAATGCCGCACCTCCATCCGCCCGTCCGGAAACCGCTCCACCTCGACCACGTCAAACCGCGTCGTGCGCGGGCGCGCCGCCTCGCCCAAACTCCACAAATACACCGACACCGCGCGCCGCAGCGTTTTCTTTTTGCGCGCGTCCACCACGTCCGCCCCCTGCGCCAGCGCGCCGGCCGCGCGCGTCTTCACCTCGACAAACACCAGCGCCCCGCCATCGCGGCACACGAGGTCGATCTCGTCGCGGCGATCGCGCGGACTGCGCCAGTTGCGCGCCACGATTTTCATGCCGCGCTCGCGCCGCAGAAACTCCGCCGCCGCCCGCTCGCCCTCCGCGCCGTGTTGTTGTTTCTCCGTCCTGCCGCCGCGGGGCGCGCCGGCCTTGTCCGCGTCACCCCCGCGCAACCGCGCCCACGCTTTTCGCAACCATGCCTTCATCACCGCGCGCCGCCTTTCATGCCTCCGGAGGGGCGGCCTCCGTGCCGCCCTCTCAGGGCTGGCGCGGACGGCACGGAGGCCGTCCCTCCGGAAAAAACACTGCCATGGTTCTCCGTGTGATTTTGCATTTCTGAAAAACGACATCGTCACGTCGCCGCGCGCCTTTCATCCCGTGGCCGGGCTCACTCGCGCAGCCAGGCCTTCATCTTCGCAAGCGGCAGCGTGTTGACCACATGCTTCTTTTCCAGCCAGCCCTTGCGCGCCGCGTTCACGCCGGCCGCCACATACGCGAGCCCCGCCGTCTCGTGAGCATCGGGATTGATCGAGCAAAGCAACCCGCGCTCCGCCGCCCGGCGCCAGTGGCGCCAGTCCATGTCGAGCCGCCACGGGTTGGCGTTGAGCTCGATGACCACCCCGTTCGCGATCGCCGCGTCGATGATCTTCGCGGCATTCACGCGGTAGCCCTCGCGGCGCAGCAGCAGCCGCCCCGTCAGGTGCCCGAGCATGGTCACGTGCGGGTTTTCGATGGCGCGGATGATGCGCGCGGTCATCGCGTCCTCGTCCAGCGAAAACGCGTTGTGCACCGACGCCACCACGTAGTCCAGCCGCGCCAGCACCACGTCGTCGAAGTCCAGCCGCCCGTCCCGGAGGATGTCGCACTCCGTGCCCGCAAATACATGCACGGTGAATTTTCCCGCTGTATTTAGTTTTTCGATACGACCGATCTGCGCCAGCAGGCGCTCCTCGTCGAGCCCGCGCGCCTGGAAGCTCGATTTCGAATGATCGGCGATGCCGAGGTATTCCCAGCCCAGGTCCTGCGCCGCCGCGGCCATTTCCTCGAGCGTGTTGCGCCCGTCGGACTCGGTCGTGTGGTTGTGAAACACGCCGCGTAGGTCCGCCGCCCCGACCAGGCGCGGAAGCTTTCCCGCCTCCGCCGCCGCGATCTCGCCGAGCCCCTCGCGCAGCTCCGGCGGGATGAACGCCAGCCCGAGCGCCTTGAAAAGCTCCTCCTCGCTGGCGACCCTGATGTGTTTCGCCGCGCCCGCCGCCGCCTTTGCCTTCACCGTGCCCTCGCCTTCCGCCGGCTCCAGCCCCCACTCGCTGAGGCTCAGCCCGCGCGCGAGCGCCCGCTGGCGCATCTGCACGTTGTGGTCCTTCGATCCCGTGAAATGATGCAGCGCAAACGCGAATTGCTCCTCGGGCACGATGCGCAAATCCGCCTGCAGGCCACCCTCGAAGCGCACGCTCGCCTTCGTCACGCCGCGCGCCGTGACCTCCTGCACGCCCGGCTGCGCGGCAAACCAGTCCGCCACCGGCGCGGCGTCCTCCCCGGCGCGCACCGCCGCGATGAAGTCGAGGTCGCCCACCGTTTCCAGCCCGCGCCGCAGGCTGCCCGCGTGCTCCGCGCGGCGCACTTGCGGCAATCCGCGCAGCCTCGCCAGGATCGGCTCCGCCACGCCCGCCGCGTCCCACCAGAGATGGCGCTTCCCGTAGGCCTCGCGATTCCTGATGCCGGCGAGGATGTTCTCCTGTGTTTTCTCGCCGAATCCGGCCAGGCCGGCGACGAGCCCGTCGCGGCAGGCATGGTCGAGCGCGGAGATCGTATCGATGCCGAGCTTTTCGTGCAGCGCCTTGATTTTTTTCGCGCCGAGCCCCGGAATTTCAAGCATCTCGACCAGCCCGGGCGCGATGGACGCGCGCAGCTTTTCATAAAAGTCCAGCCGGCCCGTTTCGTGCAGCTCCGTGATTTTTTTCGCCAGTGCCTCGCCGATGCCCTTGAGCGAGCCGAGCCGTCCCTCCGCGATGACCGCGCCGAGGTCCTCCTCCAGCGCCTCCAGCGTGCGCGCCCCGGCCTGATAGGCGCGCGTCTTGAACGGATTCTCGCCCTTTAGTTCGAGCAGCACCGCGATATCGTTGAGCACATCGGCAATCTCGTTCCTGGTCACGCCGCCCATCCAAGCGCACCGCGCGGGAAAAAACAATCGCCGGTTTTCCTCCCTGAAGGACCGTCTGCCTTGTCTCATGCGCACACCTTGACCCAACAACAAGAATCTGCGCTTGCCGCGCGTCCGTCCACATCTAGCCATAATCATCCGCGACACCACGCGCATCCTCCCCGTTTCCATCATGATCCTCGAAACCATGCTTCAGCGGCTCAACGCCAGTCTCGCGCACGGGCCCGGTCTCAATGCCCGCCCGCACAACAGCCGCCAGCGGATCGACTTCACCGAACTGGATGCATTTCAAGGCACCGCTTCGGCCTCCGCGCTTGGTTTGCTTTTTGGCCCGCCGACACGTTCAGTCGAGTTTCCCGCCAAGACGCCCGCGTTCACGCCCCCGCCGTATCCCGAGAAAGAGTGGTCTGACGAGCAAAAAGCCGCCGCCCGCGCCGCCGAGCGTCAACGGCGTGTCCTCGCCAAGCTCCGGGAAATAGCCACCGACGCCACCGACTATTATAATGACCACGGCGAAAATGCGCTCTTCCTGGGCTTTCCTCTCATCGCCATTCCCGCGGCCAACGGCGGCGCACGCCGCGGCTTTCAAACAAAAAACCTGCTCGCCCCCGTGTTGCTTGCCCCGGTCAATCTTCGCGTTCGCCAAGGCGGGCGCACCGGAGTCACCATCGAGACGGCCGGCGACGGCAGCGACCTCATCATTCCGAACCCCGCGCTGCTCGCTTGGATTGAACAACAGACAGGCGAGGACACCGACACCCTCTTCGCCGACGATACCGGCGAAAATCCCTGGCAGGAAATCACCGACGTGCTCGCGCTCGTCACTCGCGCGACCGGACTTCCCTTTTCCCGCGATGCCTTCACCGCCGCCACGCCGCTCCAGCCGGTGCCGCGCGCCGATGCGCTTCCCGATTGCACTTCGCTTGTTCCCTCGGCCGTGCTGGGGCTTTTCCCGCTCACCAATCCCGGTCTCCTGCGCGATACCAAATGGATGATCGAAAACGAGCGCGCACTCGAAAATCCGGTTCGCGCTTTCCTCTCCCCCCTCGCGCTCAACGAACCCGCGCCGCACGACCTGCCCGCCGCGCGCGAATGGAATCACACCGCGAGCCACCACCGCGACATTCAGGCGGCCACGCCGCCACCGCTTCCAGACTCCCCCGCCGCTTTGAGCGACGCCGCGCCTTTTCTCATCACGCACGCCGATCCTTGTCAGACTGAAGCCGTCGCCCACGCGCGCCGCAGCACCGCGCTCGTCATCCACGGTCCGCCCGGCACCGGGAAGAGCCAGACCATCGCCAACATTATCGGCGACCATCTCGCGCGGGGCGAACGTGTCCTCTTTGTCTGCGACAAACGCACCGCGCTCGACGTGGTGAAATACCGGCTGGACGGCATGGGGCTCGGCGAACTTTGCGGCGTCATCCACGATCCTTCGCATGACCGGCGCCAGCTTTACCTCGGCCTTCGCGATCGTCTCGAATCCCTGCCCGAGCCATTCGCCCCGCGCAATCCCGCCACTGAGCTCCGGCGTGTTGAACAGCGTCTTGCTTCCCTGCGCGACGAGCTCCGCTCTGCCTTTGACCGGCTCCATGGCGTGATGCCCGAGACGGATTCGTTCCACAACCTCACCGGGCAATGGCTCAGCCTGCGGGCCCTCAGCGGGACCGTCATTCCCGAAATCGACGGGCTCACTTCCTCCATGCTGGACACCCACCGCGCCGACGCCGAGGAAGTGCTGCGTCGCGCCGCCGCCGCCCGCTGGCACGAATCGCCTTACCATGGCCGCCTCGGCATCGGGATTAACGCCTGGCTCGCGCGCGAGCCCGTCGCCACCAAAACCACGCTTGAAAATCTCCATCGCCTCGCGCTTGCCGTCGAAAACTTTGACGCCACCGATGCCATCTTGCCCGCGCTCACGCCAGACATCGCGCTTGCTGACCAATCCGCAGCGCGACGCCACCTCGCCGACGTGCTGGAAAAACTTCTCCGCCGTATCGCCGCCACCTCCGACGCCGCCTATCTCGCCACGCTTACGTTTGCGGGCTCCACCATCGAACCACTGGTAAAACGCCATGCCGGACTCGCGCCCGCGGCTGCGTTGCTCGACACGCCGCCCGACCGCGAACTTGTGCTCGCCCTCGGCTCCGGCTTGCCTTCGCTCGGCGAAACCAACCTCCGCCTCGCCGCGCTCGATGCGTGGTCCGCGTTTGCCGGCAGTCTCAAACGTTTCCTCGCCTTCTCCGCCAAAAAAGCCGCCCGCGCCGCACTCGCGCCGCTCGGGCTCGCCCTCGATTCCCCCGATGCGCTCCCTCGCGCCCGTCTCCTTTATCAGGGGCTGCGCGCCCGCTGGCTCTGGAGCGACTTTCTCGCGCAAGTCCGCGGAAACCCGCTCGCGTCCCTCGCGCCTGATGCCGAACTCGTAACACTCCGCGATGGTCTGCCTGAAGTGTTTGCAATTCATACGACACTTCAATCCCCCTGTCTTCCAAGCTTTACCGCGCGCATCCAAGTCCTTCTCGCCGCCACCTCGTCCGCCGGCACCGCACCGCAGTCCCTCCGCGCCTCCGCCGCGCTTGCCGACGCACTGGCGGCACTTCACCGGGCCATGGAGGAATCCGGCCTGTTCACCCCCGACTCCATCGCCTCCGACCTGCGCGTCTGGATCGGAAACGAATGCCAACCCGCCGCTCACACCGCCGCGCTGCTCGATTTCGCGCCAACGCTCGATGATGCCGTGCGTCTCGTGGACCGGCTTCGCACACTACCCGCGCCGCTCGCACGATCCCTCGATGCCGCCATCGCCCAGTCGCTTGACTGGTCCGTCGCCGAGCCCGCGCTTCGCGCCACCGCGCTCGCCCGTGCCATCCGGCAGCGGCTGCGCGAGGACGAGACGCTCGCGCGCATCGACACGCAGCGAGTCGAGGCCGCGTTTTCCGAACTCGCCGAACGCACCGCCGAAAAACAGGCGCTTGTGCGCGAGCACGTGGTTCATCGCTGGCGGGAACTCTGGCGCGCGCGTCTTCTCGCCGCCACCGGCACGCGCCTGAATACCCTCGGCGCATCCATCCGCCAGCGATTGTTCGTACGCGGCCAGCGCGCGCTCAAGCTCCGCCAAATGATCGCGGCCGGTGCAGACACTCCCGGCGGCGATCCGCTCTTCGACCTCTGCCCCGTGTGGATGGCCAGTCCCTCCACGGTGGCGCAGATTTTTCCGCGTACGCCGCTCTTCGACATGATTGTGTTCGACGAAGCCAGCCAGTGCCGTCTCGAAGAAGCGCTGCCTGTGCTCCTGCGCGGATGCCGTGTCGTCATCGCCGGCGATCCAAAACAGCTCCCGCCCACGCGTTTCTTTGAGCAATCACTCGCCGAAAGCGACAATACCGCCGCCGAAACCGCCGGGGAGGTTTTCGAGCAGCAACAAAGCGAGACCGAAGACCTGCTCTCCGCCGCGCTCAACCTGGAGGTGCAGGAAGCGTTTCTCGATGTCCACTACCGCTCGCGCAACGAGGCGCTCATCGGCTTTTCCAACGACGCCTTCTACTCCAGCCGCCTCCAGCCCATTCCCGGCCATCCTCGCAACAAGGCCGTCCGCGTTCCCATCCAGCTTACCCACGTCAATGGCCTCTACCACGAACGCGGCAATCCCAACGAGGCGCGGACCGCCGCCGGCCTCGTGGCCGAGCTCCTCGCCTCCGACGAGCCTCCCTCAATCGGCATCGCCTGCTTTAATATCAACCAGCGCGACCTTATTCTCGATGCGCTCGATGAAAAAGCCGCTGCCGAGCCCGAATTTGCCGCGCGTCTCGAAATCGCGCGCAAACGCCGCGGACGGGATTCCTTTGAAGGGCTCTTCGTCAAGAACCTCGAAAATGTGCAGGGCGACGAGCGCGACCACATGATTATTTCCACCACCTTCGGCGTGGATAAAGAGGGGAAATTCCGCCGCAACTTTGGCGCGCTCTCGCGCCTCGGCGGTGAGCGCCGCCTCAACGTCCTTGTCACCCGGGCCCGTTCCGCAATCCACATCCTCACGTCCATCCCACGCGCTGAATATCTCGCCGCCCCCGAGCCCGGCGCGCGCCTCACCGGACGACACCAGCTCTACGCTTACCTGCGTTACGCTGAACGCCTCGGCGAGCTCTACCAGCAATGGCATGACCATCTCGAGACCGCCCGCAGCGACGCTGCCCCGGTTTGTGAAACCAATGAAACCGGCGCGTCCTCGCCGGTCGCCGAATCCCTTGCCCGGGTGCTCCTCGCGCGTCACCAAATCGGTTCCACCACCTATTGGGGTAACGACGGATTTTGCATCGACGCAGCCCTCACCCATCCCGAAATGCCCGAGGACGTCACATTGGGTGTGCTCGTCGATTTTAACCGCTACAACAAAACCCCCGATCCCATCGCGTGGGAACTTTTCCGTGCCACTATTCTTCGCTCTCAAGGCTGGCACCTGCACCGCCTCTGGACGCCCGCGCTCTTTCGTGATCCCGAAACCCAGCTCGAAAAAATTCGCACCCTCCACCATGCCCGTGCGTGCGCCGGTTCCTGAGTCAAAGAACACCGCACACGACCTCCAGCTGGTCGCCGACGCCAATGGGTTACAAACCTCCCCGCGCTTACCCTGCCCCGCGGGGACATCCCGGTAAAAAGCATGTTGAGAAACAAGCTGTAACCAATTGGGTTGCAGCAATGCCTCAACCTCCTGTTCATCCCGCCATGCAGTCATGGCGGACCTTGGGCGAGTTGATTTTCGACGCGGTCGAAGTCGCCGCGGACCGCGCCACCAAGGCGCTCAAGCAATCCCGGAAAACGCCGGAACTCACAAGCCGGCAGGGGCATGAAACCCCGTTATGGAACATCTGCGCCACTTAATTGAAAGCCGCCCACGGCGCCAAGGCGAGACTCGCGCGTTATCTCGGCATACCCCGCCAGCGCCTTCAGGATTTCCTGCACAGCCGTTCCCGCCTGCCGGACGCCGAAATCACGCTCCGCCTCCTGCATTGGCTCTCGGAAAAACGCAGCGGACGGGACCTCTCGCTCTGACTCCCCCGCGATCTTCCGCCTGCCCGACATACACCACGCACCACGCATGACGGCCGGGCATCTTGCCCTGTTTTGCAACCTGATGGGTTGCAATCCGCCCGCACCCTTGCGCATGACGGGGGATTCCATGCTTGCCCCTCCGCGGGTCGTGCATTTCAGTCGCTGGCGAAATGAACGACTAATTGCCAGCCGCCCTCCGCGCCGTTGACGAGCGAACCGGCTCCCGAATCAGGAGCGATTCTTCGCGACAAAAACCACAACGGCGCCGCCGCGCGAAACCATTCCCATCGCGCGGCACACCAGCCGGGCGGTTGCCAGCACCCGATTCGCGTCACGCCTCGCGCATCCGTGTTTCCGTCTGCCGACCTCGTATCCGATTTATAACTACACGCCGCCCGCCTCCTTCATTCCGCAATCATGCTGACCCTCCACGATCTTTCCTACGACCACGAAGACGGCGCGCCGCTCCTCGACCGCCTCGACTTCACCTTCCGTCCGCACCGCCACGGCCTGGTCGGCGCCAACGGCGTCGGCAAATCCACCCTCGCGCGCCTCCTCGCCGGACAACTCTCCCCCACCCGGGGCACGATCGCGAAACCGGCCCGCCTTTCGGTGCGTTATCTCCCGCAGGACGAGCCGCGCGCCGCCATCACCGGCAGCGCCGCCGCCACCGTCGCCGACGCGCTCGAGGATTTCTGGGCCGGGCTCGACGCGCCGCTCCCTGATTGCGCCCGGGCATGGCTCGACGCGCTCCCCGACGGGCGCGCGCTTCGCGACCTCAGCGGAGGCGAGTGGCTGAAACTCCGCCTCCTGCGCCTCCTCGCCAACCCCGGCGCGCACGGCGACGATTTCCTCATCCTCGACGAGCCCTCCAATCATCTCGACGCCGATGGACGCGCCATCCTTGTCACGCTGCTCCGCGCCTGGGCCGGACGCGGCCTCGTCATCATCACGCACGACCGCCAGCTCCTGCATCACGTGGACGAGATCGTGGAACTCACCCCGCGCGGCCTCCGCAGTTTCACCGGCGCGTTTCCCGCATACTGGGAGCAGCGCCGGCACACCCGCGCCCTCCAGTCCGAACAACTCCGCCAGGCCCGCCGTGACAAGAAACACGCCGAGCAGCAACGCCGCGAACAACTCGCCGCCCAGGAAACCCGCATGCGGCAGGCCGCGCGCAACGCCTCCGGCGGCGGCATCCCCCGCATCATCGCCGGGGCCCGCAAGCGCGAGGCGCAGGCCACGCTCGGCAAGCTTCACCACGTCACCGACGACGCGCTCGCCGAGGCCGGCGCGCGCCTCCGCGAGGCAGCCGACACGCTCGACCGCGATCCGTTTCTGCGCCTCGATTTCGCCTCCGCCGCGCCCGCCGCCGGACAAATTTTTTTCGCCGCCCGCGACCTCAACCTTCGCTTCCTCAACGCCCTCGCACCCCTCTGGCCCGCGCCGCTCAACTTCACCATGGCCGGTTCAGAGCGCTGGCGCATCCACGGCCCCAACGGCTCCGGCAAGAGCACCCTGCTCGCCGCGCTGCTCGGCCGCATGGCGCGTGACGACGGCAACAAAGACCTGCCCGCGACCCAACCCGCAGCCCGTCCCGAACTCCACCCCGCTGCCCACGCGGACAAGTTTCGAGCGTCAGCGACAGTCTGCCATGTCCGCGCTCCTTTTTCCGCCAGTGCCGCCACCTTTGAGCTCACCGGCGAGCTTCGCCGGTCCGAACGCCCGTTGCACCATCTCGATCAGCACCAGACGCTTCTGCGCGACGGCCAATCCATCCTCGACCAGCTCGCGCCGCACACCCGCTTCACGCCCGTGCAACTCCGCAACGAACTCGCCTTCTACGGCTTCACCGGCGCGCGCGTCGCGCAACCCGTCGGCACGCTCAGCGGCGGCGAACGCATGCGCGCGGCCCTCGCCCGGCTCTTCCTCGCCGAATCGATTCCCCAGGCCATCCTGCTCGACGAGCCGACGAACCACCTCGACTTCCAAAGCCAGGAATTGCTCGAGCACGCACTGAAAAACTATCGCGGCCTCCTCGTCCTCGCCACGCACGACACCGCCTTTGCCGATGCGCTCGCCATCACGCATGAACTCGCGCTGGCGGCCGCGCCTTCGCCGTAAGACCCGGCCCCGGACGGTCGCGGCGCTGGCGCGGTCGCACGCATGCGCCTGCAATTTCACCGCCTTTTTAACCCTGCGGCGGTTGCCCATGCGCGGGTGTGGCGCACGTTGAGGGCGAATGCCCTCCCCATCCCTTCCTCCTCACGGTGATGTCGTGCACAGCGAGCCGTTTCTGCGCGCGCTCATGCGCCGCCAGCTCAAGCTCTCCATTGCCTGCGCGTTTGCGTTTCTCATCGGTCTCGTCGGCGTGCCGCTCGCCAACTTCGTCGCGCCCGCCTTCATGGCGGCGCGCGTCGCCGGCTTCACGCTCACGTGGCTGCTGCTCGGCGTGCTGTTTTTTCCGTTTGTCTGGATCATCGCCTATGCGTTCATCCGCCGCTCCGCCGCGCTTGAGACGGCCGAGGTCGCCGCCGCCCGCGCCCCGCAGTCCACGCAACCCAAACCCGCCGACGCCTCCCGCGACTTCCACACATGAATCCTTCCGCCTCTTCCGCCATCACGGGCGCCCAGCAATCCATCGACCCGTGGATTCTCATCTTCTCTCTACTCACCGTCGTCGCGACCATCTGGATGGGGTTTCGCTCGGCGAAAAAATCGCGCACCGCGAGCGACTTCTTTGTCGCGGGCCGCTCGGTGTCCGTCGGCTGGAACGCATCCGCCATCTCCGGCGAATACCTTTCCGCCGCCTCGTTCATGGGCATCGCCGGCATGGTGATGTCGTCCGGATACGACGCGCTCTGGTATCCGGTTTGTTACGCGTGCGGGTATTTGTTCTTATTGTTGTTCATCGCGGGACCGCTGCGCCGCTTCGGCGCCTACACCATCCCCGACTTCGCGGAAGGACGCTACGACTCGCCGCTGTTCAGAAAAATCGCGGTGTGCTTTGTATTATTCATCGGCTTCTTCTACGCGATGCCGCAGATGAAGGGCGCGGGGACCACGCTCGCCTATATTTTCCCGGGCATGCCGTATTGGGTCGGCGTGGCGATCGTCGGCGCGGTCATCACGCTGAACGTCGCGCTCGGCGGCATGAAGGGCATCACGCTCGTGCAGGCGTTTCAATACTGGCTGAAAATGTTCGCCATCAGCGTGCCGGTCTTCGTGCTGCTCTTTGTGTTCGGCGGCTACGGCAGGCATCTGGACCTGAACAACACCCCGGCGCAGCCTGCCGCCGTCGTGGCGGCGGAGGACGCGCCGCCCGCCGGGATCCGTGCGCCCGCGGCTGGCGCTCCCTCCGACCCCGCGTGGCTGAACCCGTTCGGGCCGCTCACCACGAAGGCCGCGCGCGCGGCCGGCCTGTCGCCGGAGGAGGTGCGGCCGTATTCATTGCTCTATACCTACTCGCTCATCATCGCGCTGGTGTGCGGCACGGCGGGGCTGCCGCATATCCTGGTGCGCTTTTACACCAACCCCAACGGCGCGGCGGCGCGGCGCACCACCATGTGGGTGATGATATTGATCGGCGCGTTTTATGTTTTTCCGCCGGTCTTCGGCGTGCTCGGGCGCAATCTGCTGCCGGAGCTTTACGCGGCGGGCGGCGCGAAGGGGCCCGACAAGATCGTGCTGGAGCTGCCGCGCCTCGTGAACGAGCGCTACGGCATGCTCGGCTCGGTGTTGAGCGGCATCACGTGCGCGGGGGCGTTCGCGGCGTTCATGAGCACGTTCAGCGGCCTGCTGGTGTCGATGACCGGCGCGCTCGCGCACGATGTTTACGGGCGGATGCTGTATCCGCATTCGACGGCGGAGCAGCGCCTGCGCATGTTCAAGCTCTCGGCGGTGCTCATCGGCGGCGTGTCCATTTTGCTCGGCACGCAAGTCGAGCAGCTCCAGATCAACTTCATGGTCGGCCAGGCGTTCGCCATCGCGGCGGCGAGTTATTTCCCGCTGCTCTTCATGAGCGTGTGGTGGCGCGGCATGACCATGAAAGGCGCGGCGGCCGGCATGCTGGGCGGCGGCCTCGCGGCGCTGGCGTGCACGACCATCATCAACCTGGGCGACCTGAAAAAAATCGACCTGGCCGCCTTCTGGGCGGGGCATCCGCTGCTGCGCATCCTGTGCGAACAACCGGCCATCTGGACCGTGCCGCTCGCGATCGGGTTGATGGTGGTCGTGTCGAAGTTGACCGCCGCGGACGTGCCGGCGGACATTCGCCGGAAGATGCTCGTGCTCCACGCGCCGGAGGAACTGGGCCTGAAGCAGGAATATATCCAGGAGCGGACGGGATGAATGGAATCCGTGGCATCGGAGCGGCGGCGTCCCGGCCAAGGAAAGGCGACGGCCCGCCGCTTCGCGCCATTTGCCGGCATCGCCCGCCCGACGCCAGACGGCGCGACCGCGCGCTTGACTCCCCCGCCCGGCTTTCCTCACTCTCCCTCCTTTCACACTTTCAACCCATGGGCAAACAATACAACAAGGTCATCAAAAAGAAACGCCGCATCGCTTACCTGAAGCGAAAGCGCCGCCAGCGCGAAGAAAGCCGCCAGGCAAAATAACGCGCTTCCCAGCAAACTTTAGCCATGATCAAAGTCAGCCTCATCTCCCTCGGTTGCGCCAAGAACCTCGTCGATAGCGAGATCATGGTCGGCCACATCCAGCGCGCGGGCATGACCGTGATCCCCGAGGCCGGGAATGCCGACGTCGTCATTGTCAACACCTGCTCGTTCCTCGACTCGTCGAAGGAGGAATCCATCAACACCATCCTCGCCTCGCACCAGGACCGCAGCCTGCGCAAACGCCGCAAGGACCAAAAGCTCATCGTCGCCGGCTGCATGGCGCAACGCTACGCCAAGGAGCTCCCCCACGCCCTGCCGGAGGTCGATGCCTTCATCGGCCTCGACCAGGTCACCAAGGTCGCCCCCATCATCGAGGAGATTTTCGCCCGGGAACGCGGGCGCAAGGACGCCCCCGGCAGCTTCGTCACGCCGCGCTCCACCTACATCCCCGACTACGACACGCCGCGCTTCCGCCTCACGCCGCGCCACTACGCCTACATAAAAATCGCCGAGGGCTGCAACCACCCCTGCGCATTCTGCATCATCCCGCAAATCCGCGGGCGCCATCGCTCGCGCACCGTCGCGAGCGTCGTGGCCGAGGCGCGCCGCCTCGTCGCCGAGGGCGTGCGCGAGATCAACCTCATCTCGCAGGACACCACCTTTTTCGGCATGGACACCTGGGACGAGCGCCCCAATCCGCGCACGCCCGTCGATTCCACGCGCGGCTCCGCGCTCACCACGCTCATCCGCGAACTCCAGGCCATCGAAGGCGATTTCTGGATACGCCTGCTCTACACGCATCCCGCGCATTGGAGCGACGAACTCATCCGCACCATCGCCGAATGCCCGAAAGTCGCCCGCTACGTGGACATGCCGTTGCAGCACATCAGCGACCACATGCTCGGCACGATGAAGCGCGAGACCTCGTCGGCCCACATCCGCGACCTCGTCACGCGCATCCGCGCCGGCATCCCCGGCATCGCGCTCCGCACCACCTTCATCGTCGGCTTTCCCGGCGAAACCGAGGCCGACGTCGACGAGCTCTGCGAATTCATCCGCGAGACCCGGTTCGAGCGGCTCGGCGTCTTTCGCTATTCGCAGGAGGAGGGCACGCGCGCCGCGAAAATGGACGGGCAGCACACGGCCAAGACCAAGGACGCGCGCTGGCACCGCGTGATGGCGCTGCAACAGGAAGTCGCCGCCGGCGTCAGCCGCTCCTTTGTGGGCCGGACACAGCGCGTGCTGGTCGACGAGCCCGGCGTCGCGCGCGGCGAGGCCGACGCCCCCGACATCGACGGCCGCGTGTATGTCCCCAAGACGCTTCCCGTGGGCGCATTCGCCGAGGTGAGGATCACCGATTGCCGCGATTACGACCTGCTGGCGCTTCCGCCCGGCGAAAAACCGCCGGCCTATAAAATCGCAAAGCAGGCGCAGTGAGGGAACCATCCGCGCCGCCCGCCGCCGATGCGGTGTAATGCCAATCGCCAATGGTAATTGGACTTTTGGAGGGCCGAGCTCCTGCGAGGCCGTCGCCGAAAAACATGGCATCCAACCGTGACGGCCTCGCAGGAGCTCGGCCCTCCATTTGAAATGCCCTAAACGGATGTCCGTCCGCGGCGGTGGAGCTGCCAGGAGTTCCAAAGATTGTGGCAGATGACATAGCAGGTCGGACCGAGCGCGACGAGCGGGCTCGCGTAGGTCATCGCCAGATAGATCGTGAAATTCGTGTTCTTCTGGCCGAGCGACTGGCTGGCCTCGCGCGGGAAGTCCCGTCCGCCGATCAGCCGCCCGAGCGCGAAATTCATCGCGCACACGATCACCGTCACGAGCGCGATGTGCAGCAGCTCGGCGCCCGTCGCCGTGGATTCGTGGCGCAGGAACCAGGAGGCGTTGGCCGTGATCAGGAACAGCGCGAGGACCCACGCGCCGAAGGAGGCGTTGCCGAGCCGCGCCGGGAGCGCCTGCGCGGCGGGGAAAACCCGCCGCACCACGAGCGCCGCGGCCATCGGCATGAACACAAGAAAGCCCACGCTGCCCGCCACGTCGGCGATCACGCGCGGCGTCGCGCGCCCCAGCACGAGCGGCAGCAGCACCGGCAGCAGCAGCGAGATGAGCGTGTTGGTGAGCACCATCGCGCCGGCGACGTAGTCCCGCCGCCCGCCGAGAAATCCCGTGACCACGACCGCCGCCGTCGCCGTCGGGGCGACGCCCGCGAAAAACCCGGCGAGCGCCACGTCGCGCCCGCCGGCCAGCCAGCCGATGCCGAAGCCGGCGAACCCCATCGCGACATTTGCCGCGAGCAGCCAGCCGTGCGAGCGCGTGAGCGTGGCGCCGGTGAAGCGCGTGCCGAGAAACACGACGAACAGCATCGCGACGATCAGCCATGGTATCAAAAATCTCAATACATGTGCGCCCGGGATGAGCGCGCCGGCGATCATGGCCGACAGCAGCGCGGCCGTGCGAAAAAGGGCGGGATTCATGGACGGTTTGCGCTCAACCCTCGAATTCCGCCAGCAGCCGCGCGTAGATTTTCGCGCACGAAACCAGCTCGCGCACCGGCGCGTGCTCGTCCACCGCGTGGCATTTTTCCCCGCCGGGGCCGTAGCCGAGGGTCGGGATTTTCAAGTGATGGGCAAAGAAGTGCATGTCGTTGAATCCGGTCGAAACCGAGAATCTCGCCGGCCGCCCGCGCACGCGCGCCACCGCGCGGGCCATCGCCCCGAAAAACGGATGGGCGGGCTCGCTGAAGCACGGATGGTTGTGCGAGACCTTTTCCACGCTTATCCGGCAGCCCGGGATGCGCCGCGCCGCCGCGCGCAGGAAGGCCCGCAGCTCGCGTTCCGCCGCGGCCACCGTTTCGATGGCGAGCACGCGCCGGTCGATGGAAAACGAGGCCGAGTCCGGCACGGTGTTGATCTTTCCGCCCGGCCCCTGGGCGAACACGCCGCCGAGGTTGAGCGTGGGCGTCATCACGCGGCCCTGCGGCGTGGTGAAACGCCGGCGGGCGAGCGCGGCCTTGTGCTCGTCGAGCGCGAGCACGAGCGCGGACATTTTCTCGAGCGCGTTGACGCCGAGCTCGGGGCGCGAGCCGTGGGCGGCGCGCCCGTGCACGGTGACCAGCAGCCACACGACGCCATTGTGTCCGCAGCATACTTCGCCGCGCTCGCCGCCCTCCATCACGATCACGTAATCGGGGCGGATGGGCGCGTGCCGGACGAGCCATTCCGCGCCGAGCGCCGAGTCGGTTTCCTCGTCGGCGGTGAACGACACTTCGATGTTCATGCGCGGCTCCACGCCGGCGGCGCGGAGCGCGCGCAGCGCCGCGAGCAGGCTTGCCATCGAGCCCTTCATGTCGGCGGCGCCGCGCCCGTGCACGCTGCCGCCCGCGAGCGCGCCGCTGAAGGGTCCGCCGTGCCGCCAGCCGTCCGGCGGCGCGGGCACGACGTCGTAGTGGGCGTTGAAATGGATGGTCTTTTTCGCGCCGCGCGCGCGCCGGGTGCCGAGGAGGTTGTAGCGCGGAAAGGCGTGCTGCGCGGGCGGCAGCGTTTTTTTGAGGAGCGCGCGCGGCACCGCCAGACGGCGCGTTTTCAGGCCGCCCGCCGTCATCTCGCGGGCGAGCAGCGCGGTGATGACGGCGTAATTTTCGCCCGGCGGGTTGACGGTCGGGATGCGCACGAGATCGCGAAGCAAGGCGGTGATTTCATCCGAATGCGCATCAATGTAATCCGAAGGCGTCATACGCGGCAACATGACGCACCCCGGGCAAAAATAAAAGCGCGGAAACAGCCCGGAAGAATGCCGAGGCCGGCGAAATGACGTGGCGGGGTGATGAATCCGGGGCGGCTCATCCGTGGCGTAGCGCAGGCATCCTGCCTGCCGTCGAAACAGAAAGGCGCGTAGCGCCGCTGATTTTTTTCTTCCTAAACGAAACCAATAAATGCCGCGCTTCGCGCGAGAAAATAACGACGGCAGGCAGGGATGCCTGCGCTACGGGGCGCTCCCGCGCCAAGGGGAAGAGAACGATTCGCCCTCCTCCGGCCTGTCACCCGAGATACTTTATCACCGCCTCGGTGCGGGAGTGGACGTGGAGCTTGTCGTAGATGTTCTTCAGGTGGCTGTTCACCGTCTGCACGCTGATGCAGCGCAGGCTGGCGATTTCCTTTGACGGAAAACCCTTCGCCAGCAGCTCGAGGATGTCGGTCTCGCGCGGGGTGAGCCGGTCCGCGGTCGCGTTGACGACCTGCGAGCCCATGCGCTTTTTCTGGAAGGACTGGATGACTTTGCGCGCGACTTCGCTGGTCATGGGGACGTTGCCGTCCATGATGTCGCGGATGGAGCGGAGGAGTTCGTCGGTCGGGGCGCGCTTGAGCAGGTAGCCGCTGGCCCCGGCCTCGAGCGCATGGAAAATTTCGTCGCTGTCCTCGTAGATGGTGAAGATCATCACCTCGGTGCGCGGGAGTTGCTGCTTCAGCCGGGCGGTGGCCTCGATGCCGGAGCCGTCGGGGAGGTTGATGTCCATGATGACGACATCGGGCTCGGCGGCGGGGATGCGGGACAGCGCGGCGCGCACGTTGCGGCAGCAGCAGGCGAGCTGGAGGTCGGGGGCGTCGGTGATGATCTGGGTGATTTCCTCGGCGAGATCGGAGTTGTCTTCGACAATGGCTACGGAGATGGGCATCGGGGCGGGTGCGGCTTGCCCGCCGCCTGCCGGACCGGGGGCGGACGATATTGCATCGGAACATCGACGACGATGTCCGTCCCCTCGCCGGGCCGGCTCATGATGTCGATGCGCCCGCCGACCTCGGCCATGCGCGCGCGCATGTTGACCAGGCCATTCCCGTCGTCCCTCTCCGCCGCCGCGCTGTCGAATCCGCGTCCGTCGTCGTGGAGACGCATGCGGAAAATGCCGCCTTCAGCGGCGAGGCTGAGGCTGGCGCGGCTGGCTTGCGAGTGCTTGAGCATGTTGTTGAGGGCCTCTTTCGCGATGGCGAGCAGGTGATGCCGGACATCGGGCGAAATCGGTTGGTCGGGTATGTCGCTGGCGCCATCCACCGTGCAGAGGATTCCGGTGTCACGGAGATGACTGTGGGCGTAGCGGGAGATATACGCGGCCAGCCGCTGCCAGGAATCATTTTGCGGGTTTACAGTCCAAATGATGCCTTCGAGGTCCTCGATCAGGTAGCGCGACTGGGCGGCGAGGCGCCCGAGTTGTTCCTTTTGCTCGGGGTCCTCCACCTTGCGATGCAGGCGGTCGGCGACGAAGCCGATGCGGGTCATGCGGCCGCCGAGGTCGTCGTGGAGGTCGCGGGCGATGCGGGCGCGTTCGCGCTCGAGGGCGTTTTCCTGCTGGAGGCGCTTGAGTTTGCGCTTGAGGAGATGATTGGAGCCGGCGCGGGCGAGCAGCGCCACGAGCGCGGCAAACACCAGCAGGAAGCCCGCGCGCGTCCACCAGGTCTGCCACCACGCGGGCGGCACGACGATGGCGAGCGACGCCTGCCCGTCCGCCCAGCGGTTTTCGCCGTCGGATGCCTCCACGCGAAACACATAGCGCCCGGGCGGCAGATGCGGATAGACGCAGAAGCGCTCGCGGCCGGCATCCACCCAGCCCACGTCGAAGCCTTCCAGCATGCGGCGCATGCGCGTGCGGTCGGGCGTGGAAAAATTGAGGGCGGCGAACTCGAGTTCGAGCTGCCTGGGTTGCGCGCCGGTGCGCAGTTCTTCGCCGGGCGCCAGCTTCATCGCGACACCGTCCACCGTCGCGCGGTCGATATGCACGGGGAGGGGGGCGCGTTTTTCCACGGGGCCGATGGGGTCGAGACCGGCGACGCCGCGGTAGGTGACCATCCACACGCGCCCGTCGCGGCCTTTCCAGGCCATCGGCTGGGCGCCGAGAAAGCCCGCCACGCCGTCGAGGTCGTCGTCGCGGCCGAGCAGCACGGGCGTGAGCGCGCGGCCCGGCGCGTCCGCGGCGGCGGTGAGCTGCGCGAGCGGCAGGTGAAAGATGCCGCGGCGGCTGCTGGCCCACAGGCGGCTGTTGTCGTCGATGACGATCTGGTTGATGATGTCGTCGGGCAGCCCGTCGGCGCGCGTGAAGAGCCGCGAGCGCGCGCCGCGCCACAGGAGCAGGCCGTTGCTGGTGCCGATCCAGAGCCGGTTTTCCGCGTCGGTGAGCAGCGCGTGCAGCCGGGCAAAACGCGCCGCGGGCGGGATGGGCTCCTCCACGAGTTTGCCGCCGGCCAGGCGGAACAGGGCGCCGTTTTCCAGGCCGACCCAGATTTCGCCGCCCGCGCGCTCCCCGATGGAGGCGACCCGCGAGCCCGGAAAGCCGTCGTCGGCGGTGAACTCGCGCAGCACGCCGTCGCGGAGCACGCCGAGGCGGGCGCTGTTCCAGCTCAGCCACAGGTCGCCGTTGCCCGCGAGGAACAGTGTCTGCACGTTGCACCCCTCGCAGGCTTCGCGCCGCAGGACCCACGGGCCGTTCACCGGCGTCGAATAAAGCCCGCTGATCGTGCCGACCCAGACCCGGCCCGCCGGCCGGTCCACGCAGACATTGTTGGCGTAAAAATTGCGCTCGACGGGAACGGTGGCGGCGATGTCCACCCGGCCGTCCTTCACCCGCACAAGGCCGCCGGCCTGGTTCGCGCACCAGAGCGCGCCGGTGTCATCCTCGCAGACCGAGGAGCTTATCTCCTGCGGCAGCCCGGCGGACTGGTTGAGCAGCACGTGGTGTTTTGGTTTCAGGCGCACGAGGCCGCCGCCGTTCATGCCCAGCCAGATGTTGCCCTCGATGTCGTCCATGATGGAGAGCACGCGCTCGCGCCGCACCGGCACGAGCACGGTCTCCAGCGTGCCGTCCACGAGGCGGAAGACACCGTCGCGCCGCGTGGCGATCCAGAGCGCGCCGGTGGTGTCTTCGAACATGTCCTGGATGCCGATCTGCGCGGCGGGCCAGCCCTGGCCGGAGAGCACGACGCGCCAGTTGCCGTTTTCCAGCCGCGCCAGGTGCTCGCGGGCGGCGATCCACAGTCCGCCCGAGCGCGACGGCGCGATGAAGAGCGAGCGCCCCGCGCGGCCGGTGTGCCGGTGCAACCCGTCCTCGTCGTGCCACGCGAGAAAATCCCCGCCCGCCATCCAGGTCGCGCCGTTTTTCCCGCGCACGAACATGAAGCGTCCCGAGCGGCGTTTGACGCCGACGTTCGCGCCAAACACCGTGGTCACGCCGTTGTGCCAGCGGACGATGGCCGCGGGGGAGGCGAGGCCGATCCAGAGCGAGCGGTTAGCGCCCACGCCGAGGTCGAGCAGGCTGCCTCGCGGGAGCGTGGCGTTGACAGGATGCAGGTTGAACTCGCCGTCGCGCAGGCGCACGACCTGGTTGTTTGCCGTGATCATGAGCAGCGAGTCGTCGTCGTCCACGGCCAGCGCGCGAATGTTGAAGCCGTCCGCTGTCATGTCGGCGGGCAGCGGAAACTCTACAAAGTTGCTCCCGTCAAAGCGCGCCAGTCCGCCCATCGTGCCGAGCCACAGGAAACCCTTGGAGTCGCGCACCACGGCGTTGACGGCGTTGTGCGGCAGCCCGTCGTCGGTGAGCCATTCGCGGGCGAGGTATTGCCCGTCGGCCCGCGCCGGTTCGTCATCCGCGCGGACGGACGGGCAGGGCGGCATCCCGGCGGCGAGCAAAAGCAAAAACAAAACCCACGGGCGGCCCGCCCGTGCGACGGCGCTCCCGGTCGCTGTCGCGCTCCTCACGGTATTCCCGTGGTTCGGCGCGGAAGGCGGACAAGATGATGCAGGGCGGGGCGGCATTTCATATCAATAAATCGGGAGCGCAAAACGGAAACTCAATGGCGAAAAAATCCCCAAAACTGGGGAGGCGGGTGCCCCTCGCCATTTGGTAATTTTATATAGTCGTTTTTATATAGTCGTTTCCCGTTACCCTCCTCCCATTCCACTTCGCTTTTAAAAGCCGGCCCCTTTATCCCCGCAGCCACCCCGTCTGATTTCCCATTACTCCAACCCAATCAGTCCACAACCTGCACACCATGCATAAACCAACAAAGTTCAATACGCCGGCATCGCCGTTTAATAAATTCACACTTCTGTATCATTTTGCCGTTTTATTCGCGCTTGTTTTCCTCCCGCTCTCCGCGCCCGCCCAGCAGGATACGGGTGTTATCACCGGGCGGGTGATGAATCAGGCCACGGGTCGGTATCTGGCCAACGCCGTCGTCACTGTGGACGGCACCGATCTCAGGGCGCTTACCGACGACCTCGGCGCCTACCGCATCGCCAGCCTCGCGCCGGGCGACTACACCGTGCGCGCCGCCTACACCGACCTTGATAGCGCCACGACCCCCGTAACGGTCGCCGCCGGGCAGACCGCGACGGCGGATTTCGGCCTGACCTCCAACGTGTATCACCTGGAGGCGTTCACTGTCTCCAGCGAGCGCGAGGGAGCGGCCAAGGCACTGCAGGACCAGCGCTTCGCCAGCACCATGAAAAACATCGTCGCTGCCGACGCCTTCGGCAACATGGTGGACGGCAACGTCGGCGAGCTCATGAAAAAACTCCCCGGCGTCGCCATCGACTACAACGGCGGCGAGGATCCCACCCAGATTCGCATCCGTGGCATGGATCCGCAGATGGCGAGCATCACGCTCGACGGCAATCCCATCGCCTCCGGCGGCGGCGGCACCAGCCGCGCCCTTGATCTCAAATCCTTCGCGGTGCAGAACATCGAGACCATCGAGGTGAATTTTGCCCCCACGCCCGACCAGTCGGCGAACAGCATGGGCGGCTCGGTCAATTTCAAGACCAAAAACGCCTTTGCCCAGAAAGGACGCCGCGTCCGCATCGACGGCAACCTCAGCATCAACACTTCCGCGTTTGATGTCGAAAAGACTCCCGGCGGCAATCGCACGCCCGACCGCAAGATCAAGCCCGGCTTCATGTTTCAATACACCGAGGCGTTCGGCTCCGTCCGTCCCATCGGCGTCTCCATCGTCGCCAATTTCTTCCAAAAATATCGCCAGAATAACAACTACAACGTGCCCTACTCGTTCAATCTTACCGCAGAGGAAAACGGCATCGCCTCAAAGTCATCAGACGGCACCGTCGGCAACGTGAGGTGGACGGAAGTAGGCGCCGCCACCGAGCGCCGCAACCTCAACATCAACCTCGACTGGAAGCTCTCGGACAACACCTCCGTCTTCCTTCGCACCGGCTACACGCAGGACGTCGGCATCGGCCAGTATTCGCACGCTTTCCAGGTCGAGGCCGGCACGCACCTCGGCGCAGTAGTGAGCGGTTCGAACACTCACCCGGCATCTAACTTTGAGCAGATCGTCGGCATGAACTCGACCGCGCGGGCGTATTCCAAGCTCGAAAACGAGAACACCAAGCTCTGGAACGTCGCCATCGGTGCCCAGCATAAATTCGGACGTTTCGAGATCGACTACGACGCCTACGTCTCGCAGTCCAAGTCCGACCGCGACCCCAGTGAAAACTTTGAAGTCCGGACCCTCCAGAACGGCATCAACCTGTCGGTGTATGGCGTCTCCGGCCAGGCCGACGGTAAAATCTATCAGACCGGCACCAGCGGCAGCATCGACAATCTGCCCGAGCAGACCTATCTCGACGTCTCCAAGTATAAAAATCTGGGTATCTGGCAGGACTTTAACTATGGCAGCGACGACCAGATGGGGGCCAAGTTTAACGTTTCCTTCCCCCTCACCGTCTCCAACAGGGCCGGCACGACGAGCTTTCCCGTGAAAATCAAGACCGGAGCCAGTTTCAACCAGCAAAAGCGCGATACCAAGAGGTATTGGAAGGAAATCAGGCTCACCGGCGACTCCGCTCAGTCGGCGTTCGGCACCGCCGCCGAGCCCACAGTCCAGCAGTTTGCCGACACCACTTATGGAAACACATGGAGAGGCTTCGATTTGGCCGTCCCCCAATGGATCTCGCCCTACTCGGTGTATGACTATTTCCGCGCCAATCCCGGACAGTTTTACGACCGCAGGGTCGAATTCGGCAACAAGGGCAATTATCTCCCCGAGTCCGAGTTCGGTCGCGAAAAGAGCGGCGACAAGCAGGCGCGGGAGCGTGTGTTCGCTGGCTACATCATGGCTACCGCCAACGTCTCCAACCTCACCGTCCTCGCCGGCGTCCGCTACGAGGCCACCTGGCTCACGGGCTGGGGCAACATCTACTTGAGGGCCGAAAGAAGCGCCGAGGATCCCTACGGGGCGGGCGGCAGGTTCGATGTCGTGACCCCGGGCGGCCAATACTACCGCTGGGACATCGAGCGCCCCTACGAACTCGCCGAGCTGCAATACAGGGCGGCAACGCGCGACTACAACTACGACAAGATCTTCCCCAACCTCCAGCTCAAGTATGACATCACGCCCAACCTCATCGCCCGCGCCTCCTTCACCACCGGCATCGGGCGCCCGCGCTTGGAGGACGTGGTCTGGATCGGGAATGATGACATCGTTCCCTCCTTCAAGCTGATCCGCCGCCCCAACCCCGATCTCGTCCCCCAGACCTACAATCTCTATCAGGCGCGCTTGGAGTATTACTTCAAGAAATACGGTTCCGCCACGGTCTCCGTCTTCTATCAACCCTACAAAAATTACATCATGAGCACCGATCACTACGAGCCCTACACCTTTTCCTCCGAGGAGGGCGCGGAGATGACGGAACTCTGGAAAGTGAGCCAGAACGAAAACGTCGGCGACGGACGCAACTACGGCGTCGAGCTCAGCTACCAGCAGCGCCTCGGTTTCATCGCGAGCTGGCTCGACCGTGTCGAGTTCTACGCTTCCATTTCCATTTGCGACCCGAAGGCCAAGTATCCTTGGCGCGCTTCCGCCGCCACCTCCATAGACGATGAAGCTGCCGAGGAATTCAACAGCCGTCCGCCAGAATGGAAGGATGTTCCGCTCAACGACATCAAGCGGCGCTTCGGCACCGCCGCCCTCTCCTACAAGGGCAGCAAATTCGGCGCGTCGGTCACAGCCATGTGGACGGACGATTACGCGCGTAGCGTCGATAGCACCACCTTGGCCGAGACCCGTTACGCCGAGAACATCCGCCTCGACTTCAGCATGAACTACAAGCTCAGCCGCCACTGGCAGGCTTACTTCGACTGGCGCAACTTCAACGACGTGCCCGACGAGCGCACCATTTTCGACCGCACCGCCGGCTACTATGAGGCCGGCATGGTGGTAAACGTCGGTGTCCGCGCCGATTTTTAACGCGCGCCTCAAATCTCACGACAACAACCAGACAAGTCACCAAGGAGATTTAACATCATGAATTTCAACATCAAAAACATCATCCGTCCCACCCTTGCGGTGCTCGCAGCGGTCATGACCGCTGCCGTTTCCATGGCCCAATACGGGGGGCCTGGCGGCCTGCCCACGCCTACGCAGGCCGTGCTCACCGGCACGTCCAGTTGGAAAGGCATCACCAGCGATTTCTTCGACAACCAGAATTGGGACGGTGGCGCTCCCGGCGACGGTCAGCACGACATCCGCCTGATGCCGCTGCCTGCCAACAAGACAATCGACATGGCGATCACCGGCGCGACCGACCGGCAGGTGGACATCTATTCCATCCGCGCCGGCTCGAACTACACCTACGAGCTCAACCTCAAAAGCGCCGGTTCCGGCACGCTCACCCTCAATATCACCGGGCGCGGCACGCACCCGTTCTCCGAGGGTGGCGCTACTAATGCTGATAACAATGGCGATGGCACCAGCGTGGGCAACAGTTCCTACCGGCATAATTTCACCATTAACATGGGGAACAACACCCGCCTCACGTTCTCCCCGGATGCCTTTGAGGGCTATAATGCAAACTCCGGCACCACGCCGATCCTGACCACCGGCTCCTCGGGCACCATCAGGACCCCGCTCCCGGCGAAGAGCACCTCCGGCCTCACCTACGCCTTCCTCAACATGACCGGCAACGCCGTGCTCGATTTCCGCACGATGGACGACTACTTCACCATCGCCACCGGCACCGCCGCCGACCCCGGCTCCGTCACCTTGGCGGGCACCGCGCTCGTCGGCGGCTTTAACATTGGCCAGGACGCCACGGTTTACCTCGGCTTTCACCGCGGCACCCTCAGCCAGGGCGTCGGCACCGGCAGGGAGGAAAAATGGGAGGGCCTCCTCATTCAGGACGACTGGGCGACCGCGGAAGCGGCGTGGCGCGCCCGTTACTCCAATGGCGACGGCTACGAGCTGCCCGAGGGCATCACCGATGCCATGCTCCATATCTCGGCGACCAACATCGCGACCGCCCTGCAATCGGAAAAATGGGGCACGGGCATCACCCGCGTCACCACCACCGGCACGGTGATCCACCCCGGCAACATGCGCCTCCGCGGCGCCAATGGCGGCTATGTCGTGGACGGCTACCACCGCGGCCCCATTCTGGGCGATACCGGCGGTTCCTGGGTCGGCGGCATAGGCAACATCTATGGCAACGTGACCCTCCAAAACGCCTCGAACATCACCGGCGGCGACAAGACCGCCGCCGGCACCCTCACCATCACGGGCACCCTCACCATCACCAAGGGCTCTCTCAGCATTGATTTGGTGGACTACGGCATCGCCGACAAAATCAAGATAAACGGTGACATGGTGCTCGGCGACGCCAATCTCGCCGCCGCTTGGACGACCAGCACCGTCCCCATCGTGTCCGGCACCCAGACCTTCCGCGTGGTCGAAGTAAACGGCGGCAGCATCACGGGCGACTTCGCATCATCATCCCTCCCGCAAAAACTCAGACAGCAGGCCTCCTACGTGCTCGGTTCCGACTATCTTGATATTATCCTCGTCGGCTACGAAACCTTCGCCGAGCACCCCACTATGGTGGGCAACTACGGGACCATCGCCTCTATCATCGACGGCATCCACTGGGCCTCCGGCAGCAGCGCGGACAAAGTCATAGCGGACAGGCTTTACACGATGTTCGACGCCCTGCCCTCCGTCGTCTATGTCAAGCAGGCCATGGACCAGCTCACCCCCGTCGTCCACCAGGCATGGTTCCCCTCCGCCGTGCTTCGCACCAATTCGATGGTGCAGTCCGTCGAGGACCGCCTTATGCAGGATGCCGGCTATGGACGCGCCAAGGGCTCCGTGCAGACCTACCTGCAAGGCTGGTGGCAGGAATCCTCGCGCCAGGCCGACGCCTACGCGCCCTACTCCAACTACGCCACCAGCACCGTGCTTGCCGGCGCGGATTATGCGCTCAACGAAAACACCGTCGCCGGCGGCTGGCTCGCGTATGAAACCACCGACTATGACTACGACCTCAACGGCGGCAGCGCCAAGGGCAAGGGACTTACCCTCGGCCTCTACGGGCGGCATAATCTCGGTCCGTGGCAGTTTAACGCCGCCGCCTTCTACGGCACCGACAGTTATGACGCCAGCCGTGACATATCCATGATCCGCTCCACCCTCGGCACCCTCGCCAGGTCCGACACCGACGGCTCCCGCTTGGGCGTGGCGCTGTCCGCCGCCTACACCTACAAGCACCCTTGGGTGGACGTGTCGCCCGTGCTCGGCCTCCAGTGGCTGAACTGGAAGGCCGACGGCTTCACCGAGACCGGCTGGGATAGCCCCCTCGTCGTGGGGTCGCAAAGCGAGACCTCGCTGCAAGCGCGTCTCGGTGTGCGGCTCTCCCGCGCCTTCGAGTCCTCGCATGGCCTCATCCGCCCCTACCTGCACATGGCCTACGTGCGCGAGTTCGAGACCGGCGAGCGCGACATCCAGGCGGAGTTGCTCGGCCGCTCATACCTGCTCAAGGTGCCCGGCATCGAGGGCAACGGCATGAGGGTCGATGCCGGTGTCGAATGG
Source organism: Termitidicoccus mucosus (assembly GCF_038725785.1). Classification (GTDB taxonomy): domain Bacteria; phylum Verrucomicrobiota; class Verrucomicrobiia; order Opitutales; family Opitutaceae; genus Termitidicoccus; species Termitidicoccus mucosus. The sequence goes on along the minus strand of NZ_CP109796.1, from coordinate 3,458,855 downwards.
CAGCTCTCCAAGGCATGGCGCTGGGGCGTGCACTACACCGCCCAATACAACGGCGCTTGCGACGAAAGCATGGGCATCCGCGCCAGCGTGAGCTTCGCATTCTAGCCCACCTGTAACACCCCGCCTGTATTCAAAAGCAGGCTTGGAAATTTGAAAATGCTCTAAATCAATTCTTGGGCGCTTCAATAAGGTCAATGCCGCTGCTTTATTGGAGCGCCCAAGCAAAAACCAATAACCCGCAAGCGGCCAAAGGAGCTGTTACCGTGAAAACATCAATGGATGAGTTCCATATCGGAAAGCGCGGCGTTTTCCCGCTGTTTGTCGTGTTGCTGATATTGGGTTTCTTATCAGCAATATCATACTCTCAGAGCCTGAACTGTGGAGATTGCGGCGGCTTGGGTTTCAGATGGCCATCGACCAGCAGAATCACCTGTGATAGTTGCGGTGGCAGTGGCCATAGCGATGCACCATCTGGATGGGAAAATTGTGGCGTATGTGACGGCACTGGTAAGCAGGAGTTCTTGGACTGGAACACCGGTCAATACTACAAGGTGGACTGCTCATACTGTTTCGGAAACGGGCTAGTAATGATCGAAAACCCAGTGCCTATTGACTGCGATGACTGTTTTGGTTGGGGATATATAATAGACAACACAATAGAGGCGATCACATGCGAAGTATGCGGCGGAACCGGACTTTCGGTCCCCGGGGGTGGTGGAGGTAATGGCGGTGGCACCCCGCCGCCTCCCACTCAACCTTCTCCTAATGACGAACCAGAATTGTCACCGCTCCCGCCTCCCGCTAATCAGGTCTATGGCATGATACGCGCACACGTATCTGACGGGACCACCATGACACATGACATGTGGTATGACAGCGCGGACTCGAACATATTAACCGTGAAATTAGGAAAAACTGTTAGGCTCAAATACACGGTCGCCAGCCCGGACGGCTGGCTTTCCGACATGCAGATATATCTTGACGAGCCGGATTCCCCTCTTCCCGGCTCATGTTTATATCTTCACACAAGCGAAATCTACGCGCCAAGTGCGAGTAATGATCTTGCCGTGAAAACATTTTATTATACCCCCACTCAAACGGGATACCATCGTTTCTGGGCGTTTATATACACTCAATATCCGCAGTCAATCTCAAGTCCCTTGCAGTGGGCGGATTTTGTGGTGTATGTTGTCCCGTGAATACGCATCCGTGACGGTGTGGCATTCATGTTCTGATAAAAGACACTTTAACAACCGCAGATGGGCGCGGATAAATACGAATAAAGATAAAAATATCCTCGTGAATCTGTGATCATCTGCGGTTCAAAAAAACCACCGATATACCACTTATAAATTGAAGGACGCATTACCAGGAACGTGTCTTGGAGGGACGACACGGAGGTCGTTCCTCCAGATAATCAGTCAATCAAAATGTCATGGCTGTTTGCAGGCGGCGCCAATTTGCTGCATGGGCATGCTTGCGCATGCGGTTATAGTAGGGGTGAGCGCGGGAGTGGTTACTCCCGCGCTCTTTCCGCCGTCTGGATATTCGCCTTTTCAATCAATGAATTCCGTCTAAAACAAACCAACCATTATTTTGAACAGAAGAAAACAAAGATAACCAAGAAAACCATTTAATAAAAAGTATTCTTTGTTCCCTTTGTTTCCTTCTGTTCAATAAAAACGAACCAATAAACTGTCCACAGGTTGCATGGATGGCCACGGATAAAATCAACGGTTTGCCAGATCTTTTTCTTATCCGTGATAATCCGTGCAATCCGTGGTCAAATAAAACCGGACAAAATCATGAGGCGATGGATTTCCGTTTTGGGGATTGTTTTCGGGTGCGCCTTGCAGGCGGCGCCGGAGACAAGCATTGTCGTCGAGATGCCCGCATATCAGGTGCGGGCCGACCGCATTTTGCCCATCCCGGAGACTTGGCGGCATGTGTCGGTTCCCGCGCTCGTGCTGGAACGCGGCAAGAGTGTCCTGGTGGCGCCCGGCTATTATGTGCTCTCAAACCTTTCGGAACAAAATACGCGGCTTTTTATAAACGAACTCCAATTGCGCCAGTTCGCCGGGACGCTGCTGTGGCCGATGCTGGTGCAGATGCAGCCGCGCCGCCCCGCCGTCGTGATCCTCGACGGCAGTCGCGGGGCCGGCGAGGACTGGCGGCTGCCCGATGGGGCCGCATGGGAGGGCGATCCCATAAAAACCGGCGTCCAGCCCGGCAGCGTGAGCACATCGGGTCTGACGACCGGCCTGCAATGGCTCAGCTCCGCGCAGGGCTTCAGCACGTCCCTGCATATCGACGTGGCGGGCGACGGAACCACCCGGGTGGATGACGGCGAGGACTGGGACAAACCGCTGCCGGCCGGGTTTGTCTATGCGGCCATGCGCGGCGACCAGGTCGCCGCATGGGTAAACGCGGGAAATCCGCTCGCGGATGTTTCGAGGCCGCAGGAGGAGAAACTGGCCGCGTCCGTGAGCCAGGAACAGGTCGCGCTGGCCTTGAACTCGTTTTCGCGGCCCCCGCCCGCGTGGTTCCTGCTCGGGATGAAATGGCTGATCGCCTCCACGGAAGTCAGCCGGACCCGCATCACCTTTGCCCGGATCAACGTGAGCGTCCCGACGGAAACGAGGTCGGACATCAGCACGAACGCGCAGACGCTCATAGATGGCGGCGTGCCGCCGCCCCCGACCGTGTCCACCCGCGTGGCGCCCGTTTCGATCCATTTGTCGTCACTGCTGCCGATGTTGAAAAAAAACGGGGAATTTGAGTTTGAGGAAACCCAGGTGGCGTCGGCGCTGGTGCACTACGGCCTCTACGGGGACAACGGAAAGCACCGGCAAAAACTCATGAGTCTGGTCGAACGGCAAAGCGCCGGGGAGGAGCTGACCGAGGCGCTCTTCAAAGAAGTGTTCGGTTTCGATACAAAGAAGATGCTCTCGAAGCTGTCCGTTTATATACGCACATTCGCCGCCTATAAGCATCATGAGCTGCGGGGAAAAATTCCGCCCATGCCGGAGATCGGCGTGAGCCAGGCCACGCAGGCCGAGGCGGCGCGCTTGCAGGCGGAAGCCTTCATCGCGCTGGGGCGTCCCGACCTCGCGCTGGACAAGCTGCGCATCGCCTACTGGCGCGGCGAGCGGGAGCCGGAGATGCTCGCCGTGCTCGCCCTGCTCGAGCAGCGGGCCGGTTCGGAGGCGCGGGCGCGCAAGATTGTCCAGACGCTGATGAAACTGCCGCGGCCGCCCTTGCGCGCGCGCATCGTGGCGGCGAAATTGCGTTTGCAGGACGCGCTGTCGGCCAGGCCGGAAGGCGCGAAATTGAGCATGGACGAGACGGTTGAAATCATGGGCATGCTGAGTGTCGCGCTCAGCCAGGGAGTTCCCGACGAGGATGTTTGCGAGACCTTTGCCAGGGTCATGTCAAGCAGCCCGGCGCAACCGCCTCCCAATGTCATCGACTTCCTGAAAAAAGCCGCCGCGCGTTATTCGAATAACAGCGTCATCGTCGGGGCCGCCAGGCTGGCCGGAGCTTCGCCATAGAGCATCATCACTCGAAGTCCGGCATGATGGTTGGGACAAGTTTGCCGTCATGACGGCGGTAGATGCTGAGATTAAACCACGGAGCACGGAGAGCACGGAGCCATGAAAGGAGATGTTTGGTTTGTTTTTAACCACTAATGACAGAAAACTCATTTCCACTAATTGATGGGTTCGTCGCTATTTTCGATGACTGAAAGCAACAAAAAATTAACCGCAAAGAACGCAAAGAGCGCAGGAAACAATCCTGTTTTTCCATGAGTTCTTTGCGTTCTCTGCGGTTAAATAAGCAAACCAGCCATCGAAAATAGCGAGGAACCGAAAACGCTGCATGCCATGTAACCCAACGGGTTACATGGCATGCGGAACTTGGTGCATTTCAGGCCGGATGATCCGGTTGGGAGGTCATTTGCAATGCCCTATGTCGCCGAGACCTCGCGCACGTGAATCAGGTAACGCACCACCAGCTCGCCCTCGACCAGCAGGTCGTAGCCGTATTCGGTGTCGATCACCTCAAATCCGCGCGGGCCATCCAGGCCGCTCAACAAGGCCTGGTCGCGCAGACGCTCCCATTCATCGAGCACGCAATCCTTTGTTTTGGAAAACGCATCCTCGATGGTGTGGCGGATCGCGCGGGTCTCGCCACGAGCCTCAGGCACGCCGTCCGGCGACATGGCGTACACAAAGCGAACTACCTCGTATTCTTCGATTGGGAATGATTCGGAGTTCATGGACACGTCGGAATTTAGCCGTCCGCGTGCCAACATCCGTCAGCTTCTTGTAAAAGCCTTTAATCAAGCAATCCGCCGCAGACAACCGGGCTCCAGTGTATCCGCAAAGTCCGGCACAATCAACCCCCGGCCAGCAATTCCCATATCAGCACCCCCGCCGCCACGGAAACATTCAGCGACTCGACCCGTCCGCTGCCCGGAATCGTCACCAGCCGCGAGCACGCCGCCGCCGCTCCGGGCGAGAGGCCGTGTTCCTCGTTGCCCAGCACCAGCGCCACCGGGCGGCGCGAAACCGCCGCCGCGCGCGACACCTCGGCGAGCGGGCGCGCCCCCGCCACCGCCGTGCCGATGACTTCGTAACCCGGAGCGATTCCCCGCAAAAATTCCGGCAGCCCGCGCGTGATGAACAGCTCCACATGCTCCAGGCCGCCTTCCGCCACGCGGTGCGCCGCCTCGCCCGGAAGCGCCTGCCGGGCGTCGTCCGCGATCACTAGGCGCGGCACTCCGAAAAACGCCGCGGTCCGGGCAATCGCCCCGAGGTTGTGAGCGTTGCCCACGCCGTCCAGCACCAGCAACGCCGGGCCCGCGCGCCTTCCCCCCGCCGCCGCGCCGGTCCATGCCAGCGCATCAGCCGCCGTCGCTTCCCGCAACGGCTGCTGTTCCACGATCGCCACGATTCCGCCATGGTGCACCGTGCCCGCGATTTTTGCCAGCTCGCCGGGCTCCACCACGCGATAAACCCGCCGGGCCCTGGCCATGCGGCTCGACAACTTGGCGGAGCGTCGCGATGTCGGATAATCAAAAAACAGCCGGCGCACCGCGTCCGGGTTCTTGTCGAACACCGCCCGCACCGCGGCCTCGCCGCAAACCGGAATCTCCTTTGGTTTCATGTGAGTATGGCTTCTTCGCTCTCTTTATCTATGTCCATCTGTGGTTGAAAATCATTCATCATTTTTTTCAACGCACCTCGCCGACCAGCGTGAACTCCTCGCGATCATGATACAAGTGCCGCGCGCGCAGACCCTCGGTTCGCGTCGCCAGCACGCCGCCCGGCGCGGTGATTTCGCGCAACAAGGCCACCGGATCGACGCGGCCGAATTTCAGGATCACCACAAACCGGCGGCACCAGCCGCGCGTCAGCCAGGGCTCGACGATGTCTCGCATCACGTGATGCGGTTCCTCCACGAGGTCACAGAATAGCCAGTCGAACCGAGCATCCGGCCCCGGCTGAAAACGAAACGCGTCCTCGCGCCGATGCTCGATCAGCGGATGCCCCAGCGCGCCGCCCTTGAGCGGGCCGTTGTCCACCGCCACCACGCGGGCGCCGCGCCTGGCCGCGCTGTAGCTCCAGCCGCCCGGCGCCGCTCCCAAGTCCGCCACCGTCTCCCCCTCCGCCGGCTCGCGCCCGAGCACTCCGTAGGCTTCCTCGACCTTCAGATACGAACGCGACGGCGCGAGAGGATCGTCCGCCATCCGACGCTGGCCGCCGCATAGGCACTCGCGCGCGACAAACAGCCGCCCAAAATCGGCAAAGAACAAAAACAGGCCCCGCGCCCGCCCGATGCCGCGCGGCGCCTTCTGCTCCGCCAGCCGCGCGACGCGCGACATCCGCTTGCGCACCAGCTCCAGCAACGCGCGTTCCACGCCGTCCGCCCGCCGGCCCAGTCCGTCGAGGCCGCCCGCAAAACGCACCGCCAGCGGCCATGCGTGCTCGAAGCGCTCCTCGCGCGCCGACGCGAAAAACACCTCGGCCGCGCGCGCCGCCAGCGCGTTGACCGAGTCGCCCGCCACTTCGACCGCGTCCGGCAGGATCGCATACGCGAAGCACAGTTCTGGCGGCGCGGCATGCGCGTCCGCCCGCAGCCAGCCCGGGCCGCGTTCCGCGACGGGAATCCCGTGCGCGCGCAGTTCCTTTTCGGCAAACGACTCAAACCCCGGCTGGCAGCAAACGATCATCCCGCCAAGCTGCCCGCCCCCGGATTTCATACAAGCCGGAAGCGCGCCGGGCGGCGTGGCGCAGGCATCCTGCCTGCCGTCGAAGGGGATCGCGCGAAGCGCGGCATTTATTGGTTTGGGAAGAAAAAAGTCAGCGGCGCTTCGCGCCTTTCGTTTCGATGGCAGGCAAGGATGCCTGCGTTATCTTCACGAATAAGTCGCTCGTATTAGCGGACTTATTTGATGGTTAGTGGTTTAGAACAGGAAGAGAGTGGCAGGTCGGAGAGGAAAAGTGAAGCAAAAAACACCGTTTCTGGCAACTTTTTGGCAACGGCATGCGGTTTCCGCAAAGGTGTCGCCTCGCTTGTATCCATAATTTGAATACGAAATTAAATTCGGATTAAATAATGGGGAATCCGCCCGGTTTGGCGAGCCCGGATTTCCGGGATTTCCCGTACCGGTGCGAGCGGGGGTGTTTCCTCTCCTCCATGCGCGCCTGCCCGAATGGTTGTTCTGGCGACGCATGCGTGGAATGCCGCAAGTCGCGTGCCGCCGGTCGGCGTGTGCGGGTCATGGCTGGCGTGTGCCGTATGCTTTTGCTGCCGGCGGCGGCCGGCACACCTCCGCGCCCCATAGTTGCGGATCGGGTGTGGTGTGCAAGGTGGAGGCGCGACGGAGGAGCGCACGACCTTGCACGCCACGCCATCATCAGCAACGGGGCGCGACGTGTGGTCTTTCCCCGCTTGCCAGGTCAAGGCATGGCCGGGTGCGTTTCAGGGGGTTCCGCCGCGCGCAATACGTTTGGGGCAGCCTCCCGCCCTTGGCAAACGACCATCGGGCGCATGGGTTTCACCCTGTTTTCGCCTGATAAAATCCCCGCGTGCCTGCGGTGCATGCCTGACATCGGGCAGACGCGCGGCCTGCCGGTTGCCGGCCCGGAAAGCAGTCGCGGGACGCCCGGAGCGCAGCGAGGACGCGCCCGTGTCTGCTTCCACGTGCCGCGTGGTTTTTGCCGCCCCGCCGCGTGGACGCGACGCAAAGCGAGGGACGAGCGCGCGGCGCGCCTTCGCGGGCGTCGGCCCTGCGGTGGCTCGCCGCTTCATCAGCCGTGTCGTCAGGATGGCCCGCCATCTTGTCATTAAAATTGGATACATGACGGGATCAATTTCAGAGACAAAACCCTATTATTGTAAAAAAATGGGAAATCTGATTGACGAGATGAAGGTAACTATATGTAATTTTGATACTTGCTTGTGTCCTCTGCTTGATTTGAACCGCACCCCCTCCCCAATTTTCCAATCATGCGCATTCCTAATAAACGTCCCAAAACATGGTTTGTCATTGGGGACTTGCTCGCGGCAGTCGGTGTGATCGCCGGGTGCGGTTTTTCTCTTCAAACTGGACCGCTCCGGCGTCTTCATTGCAATTTTCCCTAAAACCTTCGGTAGCCCAGACAACAGAGCCGTCCGCACTCGATGGGGAGGTGCAGTCGGGCACGAATGGGTTGGCTGCCCCAAAGCAGGAACAGAAAAAAACGGCGAAAACGTCCACGACGGAAGGGTTGCGCCTGCTGGAGCGGGCGCGGGCCTTGGAGCTCGGATTGAACGGAACACAGGTGGACCTGCAAAAGGCGTTTGCGCTCTACCGACAAGCCGCCGCGCTAGGCAGCGCCGAGGCATGGTATCGCATGGGCGTGCTCGCACGGGACGGAAAAGTGGACGGCGTGGACGCCAAAAATGCGATGGGATTTTTCAAAGAGGCTGCCGATGCCGGCTACACCGATGCCTACGCGGCTCTTGCCCGCGCTTACATGGAGGGGAAAATTGTGAAGGCCGACGAGGTGCGGGCGGAGTTTTACTTGGAAAAGGCCATTGAAGCGGGCAGCAGCGAGGCGAAGTTTTTGAAAGGCGCTCGCCTCGTCGAGGTGCCGGGGCGCGGCGACGAGGGACTGGCATTGCTACTGGATGCGGCAAAGGACGGCAACGCCGACGCGCTGCAAACTGTCGCCCGCCTCTACAAGGACGGCAAGGTGGTCGCCCAAGACCCCGCGCTGGCGGAGGAGTGGCTGCGCTTCGCCATCGAGAACGGCTCCAGCAAGGCGAAATACGAACTGGCTCAACTCATGCTCAAAAACGCCCGTGCCACTGGCGTGCAACTCACCCCGGCGCAAGCCTCGGAGAGGGTCGGCCTGTTGACGGATGCCGCTCGCGACGGCAACGCATCGGCGGCCAAGGCGCTCGGCCTCATGATGCTGGGGGGCGAACCTTCTCTGAAAAACCTTCTGGCGATACGGGACTACGCCGAGCAGTCGTTTGACGCGGGTCGCGACGACGCCGCTCTCCTCGTGGCCTTGACTTATGCGCTGGGCAGGAACCCCGATACCGCGATGCAATGGTTGGAACTTGGCGCGGCGGGTCAGGATTGGAGGAGCCGGTATGCGCGGCACCTCGCCCGCGAAGGCATCGACGTTTATCAAGCGATCAGGACGGCAACCAAGGCGACTTATTCGGAATGGAACGACATCGTCACGGCGAATTCACTAAAGGTGAAATCAGAGGGCATTACGCCGCCGAAAATTCTCTCCATGACCAAGCCGAAGTTCCCGAGCGGCTTCGCCTCGCTTGACGTGAAGGGCAGCGCGGTGGTCGAGTTCGTTGTGGCCGAAAACGGCACGCCGCAGGGCATTCAAGTGGTCAAGAGCACGCACCCCGAGTTCGCCGACGCGGCCGTGAACGCCGTGAAAACGTGGAAATTTACGCCCGCTAAAAAAAATGGTCAATCCACGCCCATCAGGATGAGGATTCCGGTTGATTTTCATAATAAGTAACTGACTGAGCTTTCATATCCCCGGAAATTAATGCCGAAAAATCAAACCAGATGAAAATCAAGCTTACCATTCTATCGCTGATAGTCACGCTGTCATTTATATGCCGACTCGGAGCCTACGAAGTCATAATGATGGATTTAGATAACGATGGTATCCCAGAGACAGAGGTTGTCGTGATGGATGGAATTACTGTTGGCGGCGGGGATGATGGACCACCGGCGGTGATTACGAACCGCCTGAGTGGCCGGAAATTCCTGAATGGCCCGACTATGATCCTTGGGATGATTTGAATACGATTGAACTGCGTTGACTGGGATGAAATAAACACATCGGTATTATTTTTCCTATTAATGGGTCGGGCTTACAATGGGACAGGATACCAGCTCCCTTGTAGGATGGTGCCAAGTGGTGAATGGACATTTAGTGGTTATGATCACTGAAAATAATTGGGGCAAATTGAGAGACGCGAGGGAAGCAGGCAACGACCTTGTGGCTAATATATTGCGAGAAAGTGTTAACGTCCATGAAGAGAATCATATTAATGGGGCGATTCAAAGAAATCCAATATTAGGGGGTGATTACGATGGTCTGACATTGCCCGAGGGGGCACAATTAGGGAGTTCGAACGGATATAAAAGCGAAAGCGAATACCTTGCTCATCAGGCACAGATAGAGTTTATAGAAAGAACCATTAATGATGGATCATTTAATGGTGAGGATCTGACCTCCGTTGATGAAGCCATGCTAAACGCTGCTCTCGCAGAGGTCAGGCTTATGCAAGGAACTTATAATTATGCGCCGGGCAACTAATATTTATTCTTTTAGCACGGGACCGCTTCAATGGTATATAAGTGAATAAAGGACCCCGGAGCAGACTCCAAAAATAATGGATTATTAAAATAATAAAAATAATGTCAAATAAAATATTATACTGCATTATCGGAATGGCATTTTCTATTTCCTTAAACGCCGAAGCAATATCGGCTAATTCTGGGAGTATTCCAGATACCGCGATCCGATATACTGTGACGCTTGAGCCTCGTGCGGGGGGGCTTCAAATGAAATTTATTTTTGTAAATGATTCAGAAAAAGAATATCATCTATGGGAACCCTCGATAGGGATTCCCGGATATACTTCATTGTTTTTTTCGACAGACAAAACGCCGATGATCTCAAGCAACAAAGACTGGGCTAGTGAGTACGTTCCGAACGGTGGGTCAAGATTGATGACCCATACTATTAAATCAGGCTCTTCTGTTGAAATATGGCTGCCGATCGGAGTATTTTATGATAAAATTTATAAAAAAATAAAAGAGGATAATGTATATATCTATTGGGGGCTCTCGGTAATGGTGGCTAACTACAATTCTTCCTCTATTAAGAAAGGAGAGACCCCGCCGAAGTTGACATATACTTCGCTTCCTCGGATTGGAGGCATGCTAACCCTGCCTAGGGGGACGATTGTTAAATAAACATCGTGCCTCTTTCGGCTTTGTGTCGAGCCTTGACTGGTCTGCTGTTTTTGGCATCCGCGACAACTGGCTGCGTTTTGCCGGGGAAAAAACAGCCGGGGCCGGATGCGCACACCTCGCCGCACATGGGAGCCAATGTCGCCGCAATCACACCCGTCACTGTTCCCCCGGCGTTGGGGAAAGCCAGTTTGCATGCGGACCCGAATTTCATGCCGCCGACGGGGAGCGGCGTCGTGGCAATCAAACCCGCCGCCGTTCGCGACGGGAAAGCCAGCGAACGGGACGAATTCAAACCGCTCATTGAGGCTGCGACCAAGATGGACCGTTTTTCTTTTTCCTGCAAATCATACACCTATAAGGAAACATACGACCGCCCGGACGGCAGAATCGCCAAAACGATATATCATTATAATGCCGCGAAGCCGCCGGCGGAAAGACGCGCTATGGTTCTTCTTCACAACAGGCCGCCCACTGAGAAGCAAAAAAATGCCATCGCGGAAGGTGCGCTCGAGTTATACGGAAAAAAGAAAAAGCGCAAGGAATGGATAAAAGCACTGGAGGCGAATATTAAACACGGTTCGTGCCATATGGAAGCCCTTGGCAATGTATTAAAATATACATTCCTGACGCGCCATCGATCTGATTATGAATTCAACAGGTTCTATATAAAAAACGAGGACTATGGTGTCAGGCAGGAACGGAGAATCGAATACATGGTCGATATGTCCACGGGCGACCTCGTTGACTATAAAACGATTTTTCGCGACGGGATCAGGGTGCGCGACACGGCGGGCGTGGAACTGGAGCTTTTGGAAATTCGCAGGACTTTCAGCCATGCTCCTGACTGTGAAATGCCGCTTTCCACCACCTACCATGTGCGCCTGCGAACAGCCGCCCCGGTGGCGGAGGATGGTGCAAAGGCGGAGGGGGCGATCACGGGAATAGGCCGTGATTTCAAAAAAGTGACATGCTATGACGACCGTCTCCGCGTTGATATCGGCGAGGGCGAGGTTATCGGCATGGAATAATACAATGGCTAGGGATATGCAAACCACATTCCAACCATGGGTTTCCATAAATCAATTTTTCTCGAATGAAAGGTGGCGGGCGTGCTTTGAGTCGCCGATAGAATGCGGGATGGTCATGGCGGCGATGGTCGCATGGCTGTGCCTGCCCCTGTTGCTCTTCCCCTCCCATCGTGCACTGCGTGTTGTTGTGTCAATCATGGCGGCAGGGGCGGCGGTTTGCCTTGCTCTCACCGGTTCGCGTGGGCCGATTCTCGCGGGATTATTGTTATTCATCGCGATTTTCTTTCTGACGCGTCGCCATGGTCTGGTTTTACGCAGGTATGCCGCCGTGCCGTGCGTGACCGGATTGATGGCCCTGCTTCTTTCGCTTTTCATATTTCCGGCGGGTAAGCGCATAGGAGACATGGTAGGCGGCGGCGATGCCTCCATCCTCAACCGCCTCGAATTATGGCGGGCGGCGGGGCCGATGAGTTTTATTGAACCGCTAACGGGAATCGGCATCGGGGAGAGCGGGCATTTTTTCAGCCAGTGGTATCAGCCCGAGCGCCTGAACTATTCCTACACGGGATTGTTGAACAGCTATCTTGAGATTGCGGTGGAGCGGGGGTTGCCGGCGTTGGGGTTGGTGTTGTTTTTTGGGTTTATGGTGATGGCGTCGGTATGGTTTGGCGTCTGCCGTGGCCCGGACTGCCAAGTCCGTCTGTGCCTAACAGCAGGCAAATCTGACTGTCCGCGTTATGTCTCCGCGTTCGGAATTTGCGCGGCGGTGTCACTGCTGCCGGTGCTGCTGTGCGGACTGACCTGCACAGCGCAGGATTACATGACGGTAAACTGGATTGTCCTGTTTAATGTCGTGGTGCTGTGCACCCGTGCCTTTGTCCTCCGACGCGTTCTGCCTTGGGCGAAGCTGGCAAGCGGAACCGCGTGTTTCGCCGCGTTGGCGCTGGCGGGCTTGTGGGGCTGGGGCAGGCTTTACGTGGGTGATTATGATTTACGGGCGGGGTTGACGGAAGGTGGCGCGATCAGGCTCATAAAAACAGAAACGCCCGGCGGAGAGGTTTCGGCGGATGCGCAAAAGCTGCTGGTTTTCTGCGACCGGGCCGAACTCGGCACATTATACGGCAAGAAATTGCGGGCGATGCTGTCAGCCAGTCCGCTGTATCGCGAATTTGTGATTCTTGACCCAAGGCGCGCCCCGCCCGAAACTCTGCCCATGGGCAATTATGACATCGCCGTATTTGGCAACGCTGTCCGCTGGCTGCCCAGCTTGCCGCCGCTAGGGACCAAACGCTGGCTTGTGATTCACCCGCGCGGCGGGTTTGTCATGCCACCGAAAGAAATTTTAATGACGGTGTGGTTGCCCAAATATGACAGCACGGGCGGAGATGCAGCATGGAGAAAAGAAACCCGGGCCGGCATCATGCAACGGGAAAGCGGCTCGCTCGGTGGTTTTTGCGGCATGGATGTCATCAATCAAGCGAAAGGATTTTTTTGGTGACGCAACGATTTTACATGCGGAAAAAGCGCACAGGCGTCCCGCCCGTGTTTTTCAGCGGTATTGCCCTTTATCTGGTTCTCACGACGGGCATTATTCTCGCGAATCCGTTTTTGCCCGCGCAGCGGCTGACGCTGGGCGATCTGAATCAGGACGGAGATTTGTTTCTGCGCATCAAGCTATGCACAGTCGAGCTTTCGGAGGGGATTTCTTTCGAGGTGCTTATTGACCACGCGACAGAAACGGAAGATTACGTCGCGCCGGGCAGCCGGTTTCATTTGCTGCCCTTCGAGACCTCCGTGTGGGAGCGCGAGACCGGCGAATTTTTATGGGAAACACCGGGTGGAGGCAAAATGGCTGTCCATGCCCGGGAGGATGCGGTTCCGAAAAATCCGCCGGATATCCGAATGGGCGGATTCCCCGCCCATTTTCCAAAGTTTGCCCGGTTAAATAACACTCTGGCGGGATGGAATGACGAAGGGGACGCATGGGTGAGGAATGAAAACTGGGAGCTGGGTTATAAAAGCGGCGGTTTGGCCGCGATTCGCAACCCGGAAAACAAGCTCCTCTCGGTCAAGGCCAACGGTGGCAAAATTGCCGAAATTCGCGCCGGAAACCGGGTGCTGGCGTCCGTGGAATGGAGCGCAAGCGGAAATCCGTCGGTGCTGCGCTGCGGGGAAAACCGTTATGTGTTTGTCGAGGACGAGCAGGGGCGGATGGCGCGGATCATCGACGAGGAGATCGGGACCGCAATCATCGAGCTTTCTTACAACAAAAACGGTTTGGTCGAGCGGGTAAGGCGAATCGGAGCCAAGGACATGAACGTTTCGTGGAAGGCAAACAGAGGATATGGACGAGGCGATTCCTTTTATAGAAAACCTTTCAGTGTAGAGAAAATCAACGATACCAAATACGATTATTTTCGCGCCGGAAACCGGGTGACGATGAAAATGAAGCCACCGGACGGAGACTGGAAGCGCCTGCGATGGGAGTTACAAAACGGGAGGGTAACGCTCGTCCGCTAGACAGCGCCACGGTGTGATTTGAAGATTAAGGCCAACACCACTTGATTTAACTACAGATGAACGCAAATAGATGCGGATAAAATCCAATAATATCATGAAGCAACAAATGTTAATGCCTGTTTTGATTCGTGTCTATCTGTGGTCAAAAATCATTGGCCGGGCCGCATTGCATTCAAGACAGGTTTTCGGTCTTGTTCTGGCGTCGATTTCCTTGACGTTTCAGCATGCTCATGCCGCGTCTGAAAAGGAACCCGCGCCAAGCGGCGTCCGCCTGCCGGTGGTGGTTTCAAAATCTATCGGAGCAGAGATCAAAGACCACTTGGTCATTGGGCCTTTTCAAATCAAAAAAGGGGAGGATTTTGACAAGATTGATTATCTGGAGCGCGTCAATCTAAGCGAAAGCATCGCCAGCGTGGATGAATTTTCCAAGAAATTAAAAGCCATCGGGGTGCCGGATGGGGAGGGCACGATTTATCCAAAGTGGTTCGTCATGAACGAGCGCCGCCATTTTGTTGATTTTAATCATGCTTTCAACCAACCGGAATCAAAGGAAACGGATGGAATGGTCGCCTATGTCGCGTTCAATGTAACATCGACCAAAAAAACCAACGCATGGATGCTGATCGGCAGCACGGGCGTATCCCGGGTGTTTGCGAACGGGAAACGTGTTTTCGCCCCCAAGGGCAGGCGATCCCTGTTCATATACAGGGATTTGACCAAAGTGCCGATTGCACCGGGTGACAATCTGGTCGTGGTGAAAATACCAAGGCAGGATACCTTGTGGGGATTTTGCGCGTACTTGTCCCTGGCCGGAGTAAAAACCGCCCAAGCCACGCTTGCGGCGCAATCCTCGCTCGAAAAATCCATCATGAGAAAGAATATTTATTATACATTTGATGAGCCAGTGGCGGCCGCCCCCAGAGGCGCGCCTTTCTCTGTCAAATTTACCGGGCATGTCCGTTCAATCACGGGCGAACGGACAGGGGGGCTGGTGGGCAACAAGGTGCAATGGGACAAGGCAACTGCGCAAAGCGGACTGCACAAGGTGGTGCTTGAGGTCAACGGCAAGGAATATTATGAAAGGCTGCTTGTCGGACACCCGGCGCATGCGCTTCAAGACGCCCTTTTGGAAATAGACGCCCTTCCTTTCCGTTTGCAGGAGCATGGCGGTTTTGCGGCACTCAAGGCCCGGCTTGGATTCCTTGCCTCCCAATTTGAGAAAAACAATGCAGGGAAGGGCGAGAATCCCGATCCGATTGGCGGCGGGCGCGGTTGGGAGCGCCGGTTTGTGCATGAGCTATGGATCACACAGGAGGCATTGATGCGAGTCCGCCGGGGCGAGGAGCCGTTTTCCCATGTGACCGGCCTGCATTTGAATGGTTTTGTATCAAGAATCGACGATTCCCAACAATGCTACCGGATATATGTTCCTTCCTGCTATAAAAAGGACGCTTCCGCTCTGCCGCTTGTCGTCATTCTTCCCACCGCCGTTTCCGCCGCCAAACCCTTTTTGGAAAGTCCGTTTCTGGACGATCATCATCTGGCGGACCGAATGGCCAAACTCGCGGAAAGGCACGGCGTCATTTTGCTTTGGTCCGGCTATCACAACCGACCCACCGGCCTGCCGATGGAATCCGCCCATCTCGCGGAGGTGCTGGAAGCGGTTGGCCGGAATTATCTATTTGATCGCAATCGCGTGACCTTGATGGGCATGTGCAGCGCCGCACCGCTGGCTTTCGATGCCTGCGCAAGCTGGCCCGGACGTTTTGCCGGGATCGCCGTCCTGAACCCGGAATTTGTCCTCGACCAAAACATGCCCCGAAACCTTGTGGCCGCTTTTTCGAAAAGAAAGGAATTTCGGGAATGGTTTATGAGAGGAGATCGGATGAGTGCTTTTCTAAAAAGAAAAACTCCCGATGTTTTTATCATCAACGACGGCGGCAACGAACCGGGGCATGGGGATTTGAAAACATCAAAGGCATTCGTAACCAAGGCCGTGCGTGCGGGCGCGCCTGTGCGTTTTGAAACGCCGCCCAGAAGGGAGTCGGCACATTTGGGCGCATGGGAGGATTTGATTGAATGGGCCGCGCAGCAGCGCGGTGGAATTAGCTGGGAGGATGGCGCGGAGCGCGTCCGCCGGGGCTCGGTGCAGGACGTGCTGACAGAGAAATTTTGGGTGGTGATCGGGTCGACGGGAAACGATGAGGAGAACGCGGCCAACGCCACCGTCGCGGAGGCGATTCAAGCCGGGTGGCGGAAAACCCATTTCAGCGGATGCCGGATGGTCATGGATAGCGAACTGGCGGCAGAGGAAATGCGGAACTCCAATCTCGTGCTCATCGGCAACGCACGGACGAACTCGGTCTGGCGCGAGTTGGACAGGGGACTGGGCGTGACGATAACAGGAGACGGCATCACTTGGGGCGAACGGTCATGGTTTGGCGACGGCATCGCCATTCAAGCGGTCATGCGCCATCCGAAAAACCCGGCGCGGCGCATCGTGGTGGTCGGCGGGCTGAATTTGTCGCCCGAGTCGTTCGGAACGTTGAACCTGTCGCGGGACGGTTGGTTTCGTTACGCGGTATGGGGCGGCGGCGATGACGGACCGGAATTGAGGGACGCGAGCCTTTGATACCTAAGCGGCTATATTTGGAGCGGCATCTTGCCTCTCCGGAAACCCGGGCAAATTACACCTAAGCGAAAGCCCCTATTTCCCGATGAAATGATGGAATATCATCCACCGCATGAACACATGCGAAAGGATTTCTGCCGCCGAACAGATCAACCAGCTGCACTCCCGCGTGGAAGCGATTTCCAGCCAGTCGCGGACACTGCTCGATGAAGCCTTGTCGGCGGCATGGCAGGCGGGCAAATTGCTCCTCGCCGAAAAACACCGGGTTCGCAAACAGATGGATGCGGGCTCATGGCTTCTGTGGCTGGAGGCCAATTTCAAGGGGAGCGTCCGCACTGCCCAACGCTACATGAAACTTGCCCGCACGGTTGCGGATACATCCGCCTTTGCTGGCATGAGTTTGAGGCAGGCGTATGCGCGCCTCGGCATCGCCACCGAACCAAAACGGAAGTCCGAAAACGCCATTGCCCTCCAGTTGCCCCGCCATGTGAGTTTGTCAAACAGGCTGGTGCTTGCTCTGCGGCAAGACTTGCACCCGTCCCGTGGCAAACTCTCGCATGAATCCATCCGCCGGGACCTCCGGCCTCTCTACGAAATTCTCCGGAAGTGTTTTTCTGAATAGCCTCCCATAACAAACAGGCGAGTGCCAGTTTTTCAACCCGGACGGCATGGGATCGCGGTGCTTGCGGAAGCTCCCAAGAGCTGGAGCAAATACCGTGTTCCCATGCCCGTGCCGCAGTCATTACCGGCGGGACAATGGCGGGCCGAAACAGCGCAGCGCGGCCCGCATTTGTCCATGTCCGGTGCGCGTGTTCGTTTTCACAGATTGAAGAAAAAGCGCTTCGGTTGACGCGGTCGCAAGTGCGACCGGCATGCGGCCTCACTTATGAAAGACTCCGCGTTGCGCCTGGGCGCAAGGAGTAGGGTGTCTCAACCAAAAGAAACGAGGCTTCGTTTCATAAGTGCATGGCCGCCGTGTCGGCAAATGTGACCATGATACAGACAAAAATCCAATATAACCTGAAAACTGCGAGGCAGTATTTTCGCGAACATCTGGGGCAGGGCGACTATTATTCCGAGGGGCAAAAAGTCCTCGGCGAATGGTTCGGCCAAGGTGCTGACAAACTCGGCCTGGATGGCCCCGTGACGGAAAAATCCTTCATCGCCTTGTGCGAGGGATTGCATCCGCAAACCGGCTTGAAACTGGGGCAGCGCATGAACTCGGTCAGGCGCGAGGGCGGTCGGGCCAAGGCCAACCGGCGCGTCTTTTGACTTCACGATGGCACCTCCAAAAGCGTTTCCATTGTCGCACTTTATCAGGATGAGCGTATTATCGAGTTGCACGAAAACGCTGTCCGAATGGCCCTGTCGGAACTCGAAAAGCGTGCGGAAACGCGGGTGCGCAAATCCAGTAAAAACGGCGAACGGGTTACCGGAAACATCATCAGCGCGTGCTTCCGCCATGAGACGAGCCGGGAACTCGATCCGCATCTGCACACCCACTGCGTGGTCATGAACGCGACCTTTGACCCGGTGGAAGACAGGTGGAAGGCGCTGGAGCCTTCGGGCATGTATCGGGCGCATCGGTTTGCCACCAACCTTTACCGGCATGAACTGGCCAAAGGGCTGCGTTCCTCGGCTATGAAATCCTCAACAGCCCGGCGGGCTTCGAGATAAGGCATGTCCCCGCCAGCGTCATCGAACGGTTTTCCAAGCGGCATCATCAAATTGACGAGGAGGCGCGCAGGCGGTTGCTGGAAGGCGAGTCCCCTGAAAATATCAAAGACCTGCGCGAACAGATCGCGCACGGGAACCGCCGACGAAAACTGAAGAACTCGAATGCGGAGCGGTTGCGTGCCCGATGGTGCGGGGAAATGCAGCGTGAAGAAGTCGCCGCCCTGAAAGCATTGACGACGATAGTGCCTTTGCCTGCGGTCAAGCCGGCCCTGTCCGGCATCATGCAATGGGCCGAGCAGCATCTTTTTGAGCGGCGCTCCGTCGTCCATGAGCATGAGTTGCTGGCCGCCGCCTTGGAGCGTGGACGCGGGCAGGACTTCGATCTTGATGCGTTGCGCCAGGCCCTGTCGGAGCGCGGTTATCTGAAAGAGCCGGGAACGGACAAGCTCACGGTGCGCGAAGTTTTTAATTGCGAACTGGCAGTCGTGATGGCCGCCGCCGATGGGCGCGGCCGGTTTCCCGCGCTGAATCCAAACTATCAGGCGTCTCCGGCGCTTTCGCATGAACAGGCGATGGCCGTAAAAAAGATCCTCGGCAGTTGTGATTTTATCACCCTGTTTCGCGGTGGTGCCGGAACGGGAAAAAGTTTTGCCCTGAAAGAAGTGGCACGGGGGCTGTCGGCGGCACAAAGACCGGTCGTGGTGCTGGCGCCCCAACGCCAGCAAGCGCAGGACTTGCAGGCGGACGGGCTGGAGGCCGAAACGCTTGCGTCGTTTTTGCAGCGAAAGCAACTGCCTCAAAACGCGGTCGTGATGGTGGATGAGGCCGGGCAGGTCGGGGCGCAACAGCTCGCTGAATTGATTTGTGTCGTGCAATCGAACGGCGGACGGCTGATCCTGTCCGGGGACACCCGGCAGCATGGAGCCGTTGCGTTTTCCGATGCGCTGCGTGCCATTGAAAGCCATGCCGGACTGAAACCGGCCGTGCTCCGGTCGATCCGAAGGCAGGACCCGTCGCGGGCCGGGACATCGGCGGAACGCACATTCATCCGTCATTACAGAAACGCGGTGAAGCTGGCGGCGGAGGGGAAAACCGCGGAGTCGTTTGACGCTTTGGATCGTCTGGGCTGCATCCGCGAAGTCGCCGTCGAGGACTGTCGGAATGCGCTTGCCTCGGAATATCTGGCCGCCGTTGAGCGAAAAGAGTGGGTGCTGGTAGTCGCCCAAACAAGGGAGGAGGTTCGTCAAACCAATGAGGCAATCAGGGCGAAATTGTTTGAAGCAGGCATCATTGGTCGCGGAGTGCGCGTCGACACCTGCCAGCCTGTTGACCTGAATGCGGCCCAGAAAGTGGACCCTCGATTTTACCAGTCCGACTACCATGTGTGTTTTGTTCGTGGTTACGGCCGGTTTGCCAAGGGGGACATTTGCCCCGTGGTCGGGACGGATGACCATGGCGTCATTCTGGAAAAGGACGGCGTATCCAGCAGGGTGAGCTTCCGTTATGCGGAGCGTTTTATCGCCGCAATGCCCGTGTCCTTGGAAGTCGCCCCGGGGGACCGCTTGCAGGTCAAGTTCAACGGCAACTCGCGCGAGGGCCACCGCATCAACAACGGCGAACTGGTCACCGTGCAAAGCATCGCGGATGACGGAGCCGTCGTGGTCAAGGACGCGAGGGGAATCGAGAAAACGATGGAGCCCGCCCAGCGGCTTTTCGTGCGCGGGTATGCGGTGACCTCCTATGGCTCGCAAGGCAAGACGGTCGATACGGTGTTGATGGCGGATGCCGGCAATCAGGCCGCCACCCACGCGCATCAATGGTATGTGTCTGTCTCCCGGGGGCGAAAGCAGGTGCTTGTTTTTACGCCCGACAAGGCGGCGTTGCGGGAGCATGTCCGGCAGGCCGGGGAGCGTGAGCTTGCCCTGGACTTGAAGCTGGGGATGACGCCGTCAGTTGACGCGGGCAACAGGGTGTCGAGGCAGTGCTTCATCGGGCAGGATTACCCGCATGAGGAAACTGCGTATATGGAAAACAACATTAATCATCAAAAAGGAATACGAATATGAGCTTAAAAGCAGCGTTATTGGCCAAGAGAGGTTCAAGCATCTACTGCATGGAAAGGCATTACGGGCATGAGCCCGTTGCCATGATCCGGCTTTGTCCGTGGCAGGAAACGGAATGGATGCTGCGGTGGTCTGGTTTGAACTCGCTGAGTCTCGCCCGCGAGGAAGGCAGGGAACGGCTGGAATTGCACTTCGCCCGCCATCACGTGACAGTGATCGGGTTTTGCCTGCACGAGATGCTGGAGGACATCCAGGCCTTCCAACTGGGCTGCATGCGCAGTTTTCCCGCGTCGTATCGGACAACGTTTCCGGCCACGGAGGCATTTATCGAGCAACTGCTCGTCCAGCCAAAAACAGAGCCGGCGGCATCGCCACCAGTCAGGTGACCTGAAGGATTGGCTGTCTGCGTTTTCCAGAAAAACGACACGGAATGCGTTTCCGTGTCGTTTTTCTTTTGCGGGGGATGGGGTCGTTTGAGAAGTAAAAAGCCCTGCGTGGTGCAGGGCTTGCGGGCGGATTTTCGGAGGAAATTTCCCACGTGTGGGAAATTCGTGTTACGACTGATTGCGCGCGGATGCGCGGCGGCTTCGGAGAGGAATGCGGGATGCTGCATTCCAGCGTCCACGCGAGCGGAGCGTCTGCGCTGAGTGCACATCCCCAAGTGGGGCGGCGCAAAAAACGACGGCATGGCACAGGCGGCCTTGGCGGCCACCCGCGCCACACCGCCACCGTTCTAGGCCGCGAGCCGGCCCGGCTCGTTGGGCTCGGCGGCGGCAATGGTGACGCCCGGCGTCGTGTTCGCCTCCGCCGTGTTCGCTTCCGGTGCCTTCTTCGCCCTATGCCGCTCCCGGCATGATGGCATAATTTTGAAGAAAGCGTCGGCCTCCTGCGGCGTGGTCACGTTCAGGTAATGGCGGCGGATGATTTTTTCCGAGTTGCCCGCCTGCAACGCCGCATCGCCCATCGAGCGGAATTTTCCAACGTGCATCGAAATAAACGTGTGCCGCAACACGTCATGCCCGAGTTTGAATTGCCGCCGGATGTGCGTGATTTTCCCGGCCACGTTCTTCATTTTGTCCTTCGACGGAATGATAGGGTATTGGTCCAACGGATACGCTTGGAGCCACGCCGCAAGATTGGGCTGGATGGTCACAAGGCGGCGCATGTTCACCTTCGACACATCTGGTTCGATGGTGATGGCGTTGTTTTCAAGCCGCACATCGGCGGCGGGCAGCTTGGTGATCTCCCCCTCGGGCCGGATGCCGGCAAACAGGCATAGCGCGAAATACGGCACGAGCGCCCCGCCGTGGACGGTCTCGACGTGCGCCATGAGTTGCGCGGCTTGTGCGGCGTTCAGTGCCGGGGCCGAGCCCCGGTTATGCCCGGTGCGCTGCCGGACAATGGCCTTGGCCGGGTTTTCCAGCAGCCAGCCTTGGGCGAGGGCGTATTTGAAAAACGTGGACAAGGTGGCGCGGCGGTTGTTCTGCGTCTTTGCCGCGGCTCCGTCCCTGCGGAGGTATTTTAGGAGTTCTTCGGTCGTCAGTTCGCCCACGCTGCGGTCGGGGAAGTATTCCTTGAAGAGCGTCAATTCGATGCGGATGGCATTGAGCTGCCGCTGGCAAATGGCTTTTCGGGTCACTTCCTTGGTGCGCTCCGCGAGGTAGGCGACGATCGCATCGGCAAGGAGGTGGTCGGACTTCGGCTCGCGATGGGTTTCAAGGCCAACGTCGAGGTAGAACGTCAGCGCGCGCGGCCTGTCCTTGAGCTTGAGAAACGCGGCCTCGGCCTCGCGCAACTGGGGCTCAGTAAGGAACGTGGAGGTCACGCGCAAGTCCGAGTCGGCCTGCGCCTGCTTGAGTTGCAGGGTGCCGCGTTCAAGGATGGCGGCCTCCCGGGTTTTGAAGTTTTTGCGGATGCGCTCGCCGAGCAGCCAGCCGGCCACGCGGTAGGAGATCGTGCCGTTGCGATTCTTGAACGGCTTGATGGTGAATGCGGTCTTTTTTGACTTCATCGATCAGGTTGCCGCCATCAACTGGCAACTTTTTCGTGAAGTCCCCGGCTTCCCTCTGGAATCCGGCCGGTTCGCGCAGGCAAGGATGCCTGCGCTACGCATCCGAGGGCGCTGCCGCGGGCTGAAAATTTGCTTCGCATCCTTCGCGTTCTTCGCGGTTCATCGGTCCGTCCTGTTTTTTTATGAGCAACATCACCAAAAAAGTCGCCGCGGTGCACGACCTGTCCGGCTGCGGACGTGTCTCGCTGACGGCGGTCATCCCCGTGTTGTCGTCGATGGGCATCGAGGTCTGCCCACTGCCCACCGCCATTCTTTCGGCCCACACCCAGTATCCGGAATTTTATTTCCGGGACCTCACCGAGGAAATGGGGCAGTTTGTCCGGCATTGGAAAAAGATGGGGCTGGAGTTCGACGCCATCTACAGCGGTTATCTCGGCTCGCCGCGCCAGGCCGCGATCGTGTCCGAGCTCATCGCGCATTTCGCGTCCGGCGGGCAGCTCGTGGTGGTGGATCCCGTGCTCGGCGACAACGGAAAACTCTACGCCTCGCTCGATCCCGCCATGGTCGGGGAGATGCGCACGCTGGCAAGGCTGGCGCGCGTGATCACCCCCAATATCACCGAGATGTTTTTGCTGCTCGGCCAGCCCTGGCAGCCGTTTGTCGAGACGGCGCGGCTGAAATCGCATTTGAAGACGCTCGCGGAGCTCGGCCCCGACGTGGTGATCGTGACCGGCGTGCCCGAGGACGAGTCGTGGCGCACGACCTCGGTCGTCGCCTACGACCGGAAGCACGACCGTTTCTGGAAGGCGTCGTGCAGCTACCTGCCCGCGCATTATCCGGGCACGGGCGACACGTTCACGAGCGTGGTGACGGGCTCGCTGCTGCAAGGCGACAGCCTGCCCATCGCGCTCGACCGGGCGGTGCAGTTCATCCTCACCGGCATCCGCGCGACCTTCGGCTACGAGCACGACAACCGGGAAGGCATCCTGCTGGAGCGCGTGCTGCCCATGCTGCGCACGCCGACACAGATCGGAAGCTACGAGCTGTTGTGAGTGCGCGCGGCCGTCCCTCCAAAAGGGTGAATCTGGTTCGTCGCTCTTTTCGATGGCCGGGAAGAGAGATTAAACCACGGAGACGCGGAGAGCACGGAGGCCAGAGGGAGTTTTTTTATCTCTCACAAAGGCACGAAGGCACAAAGGAATGGGAAACATCCCCCTCCTTCTTTGTGCCTTCGTGCCTTTGTGAGAGAATGTTTTCTCTTTCATGGCTCCGTGTGCGCCGTGTCTCCGTGGTTGATTTTTCAGCCATTCAACTCATCGAACCGCGCGCAAGGTTTTTCCCGGATTCCAGACGCTCTCGAGCATGATGTTCACCGGCTGCCCGGGCAGGCCGTGCTCGAAGCGCTCCACCTTCGCCACCAGCGTGTCGATGGCCGTGGCGCCGATGGCGCGGCCGTCCTGATACACGCCGCTGCATTCGTGCCCGAGGTGCGAGCAGGCCAGCCCGGCCAGGCCGACATCGTCCGGCACGGCGACACCCATCCGGGCCAGCATCGGGTGAAACCACTCCGCGCCGGGCGAGATGATGACCTCGGGCTGCTCCCGCCGGAACCAGGCGGCAAACTCCGCCTCCGCGTCCCAGGTTTCGAGCAGCAGCGTCTTCACGAGCCTGATTTTCGGCAGCAGCAGCGGCGCGACCTGCATGCCGCCGTCCCAGCGTCCCTGGAAACGCTCGCGGTGCATTTTGCGCAACACCAGTCCCATGCGGCGGTAGCCCAGCCGGTGGCATTCCCGCGCCGTTTGCAGGCATGAGAGAAAATGATCGTTGCAGACGGTCGTGATGGTGAGCGGCGCGAGCGGCACGCTCAGGCAGACGCTGGCAAAGTAGTCCCATTTCAACGCCGGCGTGGCGGCGCCCTCGGCGAGCGGGCTGAGCAGGAGCCCGCGAATGCCGCGGGCATGCAGCACCTCGCTCAACCGTTCCGGCGACATGTCGTCGCGGCGCAGCCAGAATTCCTCCGTCCTGTAACCGCGCAACGCGGCCTGCCCGATCGCGCCGTCCCGCATCTGCCGGACGGTCGGCCCCTCGGCGTTCTTCCAGCCGTCGGCGCGGTCAAACGCATTGACGAGCGCCAGCACGGGGCGGTCCTTCACCGCGCGGCCCTGGCGGCGGAGGCGCAGCAACGCCGACACATAAGGATGCGGCGTGTAACCCAGCCTTCCGGCGATGGCCTGGATGCGCTCGCGGGTTTTCGCGGGGATGCGGGAATTGTTCGCGAGGCTCATCGACACCGTCGCCTCCGTCACCCCCGCCTGCCGGGCGATTGTCTTCATCGTTACCGCTTTTGCCATGATTGCTTAACAACATAAGCCGGCGTCGCGGCGGTCAATCTTCCGTTTCGCGGAAAACGCTTCCGCGCGCCCGGCGCCAGTCCGTCTCGCACCTCGTTCCCCATTCCGGTGCGCGGGGAAAATGCAAAAGGGAGGTTTCAAAAATTAACCGCGAAGGGCGCGAAGGATGCGAAGATTGGAAAACAAAGCCGCCGTGATGTAATCAACCGTGGCTTAATGGAAAGCCATGATGGCAGTATTTCCATCTTCGCGCTCTTCGCGTCCTTCGCGGTTCAAAAAACAAAAAGAACGAGTAAGGGGACGGAAACAGCGGCCCGCGGGCGTTTCTAGTGCGACTTGCTCGTGTCCAGCGCGACGGGCCCGTCGGTTTTGCTCAGCTTCCGCCAGGTGAACCCGTAGATCGCGATCACCGCGAAGCAGAACAGCGGCACCGCAAAACCGGGCGACATCAGGTGCTGGTTGTGCCCCGTCACCTCGCGCCCGTAATGCGCGGCCGCCTCGCCGAACCGGTCGCTGAACCATCCCATGAGCTTCGGCATGATGGCGCCGCCCATGATGGCCATGACGAGGAACGACGACGCGAGCTTCGCCTTGCGCCCCAGCCCGAAAATCCCCAGCGCAAAAATCGTCGGAAACATGATCGACATGAAGAAGAAGCTGGCGAACACCGCGACGACCGACACCCAGCCGAGCTGCATGAAAATAAGCACCATGAGCGCCGCGTTGACGGCGCCGTAAATCCCGAGCACGCGGTGCGCGGGCGCCACCGCGAGGATGGCCGCGCCGGCGAGACGCCCGAGCAGGAACAGCCCGAAGGCGACCCAGCCTTGCAGGATCGTGGCGCCGGCCTCGTTGATGAAAATCAGCCCGTTTGCCTGGGTGTGGACGACCTCGCTGTCGCCGGGAAAAATGTCGCGGAACGCCTGCAACACCCCGGCGGCGCCGTGCGGGATGGGAGGCATGTCGGCCACGACGTAGTTGATGAAGAAGCTGAAGATGCCCGCCTGCGCCGCGACGTAGAGGAATTGCGCGAACACGCCGCCCGCCACGTGCAGGTGTTTCCAAAGCGAGAGATAGTTTCCAAGGATGAACCCCAGCAGTCCCGGCATCACCACGAACAGCAGGCAGATCAACGCCTGCTCCAGCCCGGCGGCCTTTTCCGCCGACGCGGACCCATGCCACAGATACGCCGCTCCCAGCACCAGCCCGGCGGCGATGCCGATGGCCAGGCCCTTGAGGCCGCTCCGGTTCAGGCCCGTTTTTTCCGCGCCGGCGGTTTCGTCCTTGTCGAGGTTGTAGGCGTCCTCGGTCTGGAGGTCGGGGATTTTCACGCAGGCAAAGACAAGCGCGAGCACGAGCACGATGACGCCGACCGCGGCGTAAGGGATGTAGAGGCGCTCGTGGTTTTCGGCCGCGCTGGCGCTGCCGTAGAAAAACATGCCGCCGATGATCGGCCCCATCATGAAGCCGATGCCGTTGCAGGACTGCGCGAGGTTGATGCGCGTGGAGGCGTAGTCCTTGTGGCCGAGCACGGTGGTGTAGGGATTCGCGACGGTTTCGAGAAACGTGAGGCCCATGGCGATGACGCACACGCCGAGCAGGAAGGCCCAGAACGCGTCGATGTGCGTGGCCGGGACGAACCAGAACGCCCCCGCCGCGACGACGCCGAGGCCGGTGATGATGCCGCCCTTGTAGCCGAGCCTGCGGCAGAGCCCGCCCGCCGGCAGCGCGATGAGGAAGTAGCCGAGATAGTGGGCGAACTGCACCCAGGCCGACTGCGAGCGCGACAGGTGCAGCTTGTCCTGAAAATGCTTGTCCATCGCGTCGATCATCCCGTTGCAGAATCCCCAAAGGAGAAAGAGCGAGCAAAGGAGCAGGAAAATAATCGCGTAACTCTTTCCGTCGGCCCCCCGGAAAAGACGCGGTTTCGATGCGGATGGCGCGGGCACGGCGGAATCTTGGACAGAGGGGAGGGATGAACTCATGGGCGATATTTTTAGGGTGATCGGGACAGGTAATCCAACATCACTTGAGAGGCTTTGCTCAATCCGAAACAATACCTGACAGTCGGTCTCGGCGACGGCCCAAGGCGTTGTCAACGCGACTTCTTGCCGAGATCGCAACCATCCGGGTCAACCTTACGGTCATTCCTCGGACGGGATTATTTTTTGGAAGGACGGCCTCCGTGCCGTCTTTCCGTGTGGTTTGCGTGGCACGGGCGTCCCGCCCGTGGGATTGGGTGGCATGGGCGACTCTGCCCATGTTGATCGGAACCTCGCGGCGCAGAGCGCCGTCGCATGGGCGGGACGCCCATGCCACCCGAACCGGACGGCACGAAGGCCGTTGCTCCAAAAAGGCAAGGGCGCCGTGAAGCCGCCCTTGGTCAGGCGCAATTCGCCCCGTTGGCGGCGATGGTTTCGCGATACCAGCGGGCGGAGTCTTTCAGGGTGCGTTTTTGCGTGGCGAAATCGACATGCACCAGGCCAAAGCGGTGCTGGTAGCCTTGCGCCCACTCGAAGTTGTCGAGCAGCGACCACTGGAAATATCCCGCCAGCGGCACGCCCTCGTGCCCGGCGCGGGCAAATTCGCCCAGGTAGCGCGAGAGGAAGTCGATACGGTTCGGGTCGTGCACGCCGCCGTCCCGCGCGACCCAGTCCGCGCAGGAGAGTCCGTTTTCCGTGATGCAAATCGGGAGCCGGTAGCGTTCGTGGAAAAACTTCGCGCCGTAATACAGCGCCTCGGGATGCACGGTGCCGCGCATGTGCGTCATCGCGAAGCCGGGCGGCTCGGCCACCGTGACCGCGCGGCCGTCCGGGCCGGCGCGCACGAGGCGCTCGGCGGTGTAGATGTTGAGCCCGCAGAGGTCGAGCGGCTGGTGGATTTCGCGCAGGTCCGCGTCGGTGATTTTCGGCAGGTGCGGCGCGAAGCGGGCAAGCCCGTCCTCCGGGTAGCGGCCGAGGTAAACGGGATCGGACCACCAGGTGTTGTTCTTCATGAAATCGTTTTCGATGGAGAAGGTGGCGCGTTTCGCGGCGGCGATGTCGGCGGCTGAACCGGTCGCGGGAACATGCACGTGGCCGATGGGGGCCCAGCCGATTTTCGCGTCCTTGCGGACGTGCGCGCGGAGCGTTTGCACGGCGCGGCCGTGGGCGAGGAGCGTGTGGTGCGCGGCGACGAGCACGTCGGAGAGGCCCAGCTTCAGACCCGGCGCGTGCCGGCCTTCCTGCAAGCCGACGCCGATGAAGCACTGCGGCTCGTTGTGCGTGAACCAGCCGGCCACGCGGTCGCCGAGGCGGCGCGCGACCAGCGCGGTGTAATCGGCAAACCATGACGGGCTGTCGGGGCTCAGCCAGCCGCCGCGGCGGTAAAGCGCGAGCGGGTAGTCCCAGTGAAACAACGTCACCCAGGGCTGGATGCCGGCGTCGAGGAGCGCATCCACGAGGCGGTCGTAGAAGGCGAGCCCTTTTTCGTTGGGCGCGCCGGCGCCCTCGGGCAGCACGCGCGGCCAGGCGATGGAGAAGCGGTAGGCGCGCAGGCCGATTTCCTTCATCAGCGCGACATCCTCGCGCCAGCGGTGATAATGGTCGCAGGCGGTCTCTCCGGTGTGGCCCTCCCAGATGCGTCCGGGCTGGCGCACGAGGTCGTCCCACACGGACGGCCCGCGCCCGTCCTCGGCGACGGCGCCCTCGATTTGATAAGCGGCGGTCGCCGCGCCCCAGATGAAGTTTTCGGGAAACATAAGACTGGTTCGTCGTTATTTGGGACGGTTGTTTTTCACAGCAAAGACGCAAAGTCCCGAGCGAAGCCACAGGCCTGGCAAGACAGTGAAGGGAAATTTTATAAAAAATATCGATCTACTGAATTTCATATAAGAGCGCCTACCAAAGAAAATTGAGTAAGTCTGTTTTGACACAGAGAACACAGAGCGCGACACACAGAGGTCACGGAGACTATGAAAGGAAAGGTCTTTTCCCTCCCTGTGCTCTCCGTGTCAGCGCTCTGTGCCCTTTGTGTCAAAACAGACTTCATTTGTCTTTTTGCGTCTTTGCTGTTCAAAACATGCTTTTCCAGACATCGCAAACAGCAACGAATCTGAAATATAATAAATTAATGGGGAAGGGGGAATCGCGGGACTGCCCAAACACATTGCCTGATCGCTCATGTCATGCCGAAAACGCCTTTGTCTCCTCCGGCGTCTTCCGTGCGGTCAGTCAATCTTCGCCATTTCCTTGGTGCTGCGGTCCCAGACGGTCAGGCCGGAGAGGTCTTTTTTGTCGGAGGCGCGCGCGGTCAGCAAACTGGCGACGTATCCGATGAGCATGCAGGAGGCGATGGCGACGAAGCCGTGGAAGAAGGGATTTGTCGCCGTGTAGGTCTGCACCCACCAGGTCACGCCGATGCTCGCGACGGCGCCGACCATCACGCCGGTGGCGTTGGCGCGGCGCGAGAGCAGGCCGAGCGCGAACACGCCGGGGAAGCCGCCGCCGATCAGCGCGACCAGCTTGATGAACTGGTCCCAGAGCGAGGCGACGTTCAGCCGCGCAAGATACATGGCAAAGAGCGTGGCCAGCACGCCGCAGACGAGCGTCGTGGCCTGCGCGAGGCGCATGCGGTGGCGCTCGGTCGAACGCGGCCAGAGCGTGCCCTGAAAATCGGACACGACCACCGACGCCGTGGCGTTGAGGATGCTGCTGAGCGCGCCCATCGACGCGGCGAACAGGCCCGCCACGATCAGGCCGACCACGCCGCGCGGCAGCTCGTTGGCGATGAAGTAGGGGAAAATCGCGTCGTTCGGCAGGCCGGCTTCGAGGCGGCCGGGATTGGCTTGGTAAAACACCCACAGCGACGAGCCGACAAAGAAGAACACCACCGAACTGGCGAGCCCGATGATGTTGCCGATGACGACGGTGCGCTTGGCCTCCTTCACATTCGCGGAGGCGAGCATGCGCTGCATGAGCGGCTGGTCGGAGATTTGCGTGAAGATGGTCGCAAAAAACATGCCGATGAAGACGACGACCGTCGGCTGGGTGACATCCGGATCCCACGAGATGGCGCGGAATTTGTCCGCCGCCATGCCGTTCGCGATGATGCCGGAAAAACCGCCGTCCACGCCGCGCGTGAGGAACCAGAACGCGACCGCCACGCCGCCGAAGGTCACGGCGACCTGCAGCACCTCCGTCCAGATGACGGCCTCGAAGCCGCCCTCCAGCGCATAGATGGTGGTCACGCCGCCCATGAGCGCGATGCTCAGGTAAACGTTGAGCCCGGTGACGGTGGAGAGCGCGAGCGCGGGCAGCAGGAGCACGACGCTCATGCGTCCGCCCACTTTCAGAAACACGCCCAGCCCCGCGCCGAGCAGGCGCACGCGACGGTCGTAGCGGCGTTCCAGATACGAAAAAATCGTGGTCATGTTCATGCGCCGCAACCCGGCGACAAACACGAGGCCGACCAGGATGCCGGCGAACGCCTGCGCCGGGGCCGAGCCGAACGCGAGCCAGTCGGTGGTGTAGGCCTTGGCCGGCAGCGCCATGAAGCTGATGCTGCTGGTCGAGGTGGCGAAAAAGCTGATGGCCGCCGCCCACCACAGGACGCGCCCGCCGCCGAGGAAGTAGTCGCCCGCGGAGTTCTTCTTGCGCCGCGCGCACCACCAGCCGATGCCGAGATTGAGCGCGAAGTAGAGCGCGAGCATGACGTAGTCGGGCAGCGAAAGCGTGCGCGGGGTGAACGTGGCGGTGGCGAGGACGGGGGACATGGAGGGGGTGAGTTTAAGTTGGAAGTTTAAGTTGAAGAAAGTAGGCGGCGCGTCGTAGGGCCTGACCTTGTGTCAGGCCGCGAGCGTCGCGGTGTCGGTGCCGGTGTCGCCATGCCGGCTCCGGCGGACTGTTTTTCGCCATGTGCGGCGCGACGCAAGGTCGCGCCCTACGGCGATGGATCGGACTGATGCAAAAACTCATGGCCGCGTCAAAAATTCGCCGAGGAGTTCGAAGCCGATCTCGCGGCCGTTGACGGTCAGCAGGGCAGGGCGGGGCTCGCCGCCTTCGAGGAGCAGGCGCTCCTGTTTCTCCACGTCGGCCTCGATGCGGAGCGGCGCGGCGAGGCCGGCGGCGGTGGCCTTGATGACGGAACCTTCCTTTTTCACCCCGGCGGCGGCGCTGGCGAAGGTTTGGCGGAAGGCGGCGAAGCCCGCGTCATCCAGCCCCTCGGCGACGCGCAGCCACGCGACCACGGTGGCGCGGCCCTTGGGCTCGGCGGTGTCGTGGACAAGGGTGAGGCGGCGGGCTTTCGCCGCGCGGCCGTCGTCGATGAACCGGATTTCAGCGGGACGGTCGCCGTCCGTCGTATCGGAATACAGGATACGAATGGCGGCGGCGGCATCGCCGATGCGCGCGAAGAGCGGCGCGCCGGGCGGGATGACGGCGGGCTTCGCGGGCGTGCCGGGTTTCAGGCGCGCGTCCCCGGCCCAGACCTCGGCCTCGCGCGGGATCGTGAGATGCGTGAGGAGGCAGGAAAGCTCGCCGGGCTTGGGCTTGAAGCGGGCGGCGGGGCCGAGCGGTTCGAGCGAGAGGAGTTGCAGCGCCTCGGGGCCGCGTTGCACGGAGGCGATGAAGGGCACGAGGTGGAGCGCCTTGGCGTGCGCGTCGGCCCCCTTGACCTTTTTCGTGCCGAACGGGTCGCCGCGCCCGTCCATGAACAGCGTGAGCTGCGGGATGGCGGGCGAGTCGCCGAGGTCGATGACGAGCGCGCGGTCCTCGCGCGAGTAAGCCTCGCCGGACGTGCCGAGGCCGGCGTGGCGTCCGACCCAATGCACCGCGGTGCGCGCGGGCGCCTCGCCCCAGCGTTGCACGACGGTGCGGGGGATTTGTGCGCGAACGGGCTCCGTCCATTCGCGCGGCGCGGGCAGGTGGGCGGCGTTGCGGAAGGCGACGAGATTGTCGTGATTCGAACCGATCCATCCGGCGTTTTCGATGTCGGGCCGGGCGCGCAGCCAGCCCGCCGTCCAGGTGAAGCACTCGAAATAGCCGTGGCCGAAAAGGTAGTCGTAGCTGCGCGCGTTGGCTCCGCCGAGCCGGTCGCCGGCGGCGAACCAGTTCGCGGCGGCGGCGGTCCAGAGATAACGGGCGGCCTTCAGCGCGAGGGCGCGGCCTTCGGGCCGCGCGGCGTATTTGGCGATGAGGTTGAGCGAGTCGAGGTCGGTGCCGTAGTAGGTGACGGCGTTGAATTCGCAGATGCCGTTGGCCGCGGTGAAGCGCAGCCATTCGGCCAGGCGCGCGTAGCCGTCGTCCGCGACATCGGGGCGGCCGAGCGCCTCGCCGAGCGCGATGAGGCACCAGGTCTTTTTCAACCAGATGTTGGTGTAGGGAAGTTTCACCTGATGCAGCTTCATGCCCTCGATGGCGTCGGTCATGAGCTCGCGCAGCCGGTCGCGCGCGGCGGGCGTGAGCCGGTCGCGGCTTTGCGCATGAAGCACGCCGAGGAGCTGCGCGGCGAATTCGGCGGCGTTGAGATCGACGGGGCGCGGCTGGTTCGAATACCAGCGGAAATTTCCGTGCGTGGGGCTGGCGGGATCGAGGTCCTGCATGCCGCGGGCAAACTCCAGCGCGTGCTCGACGCGCCCGGGATGCCA
This sequence comes from Termitidicoccus mucosus, assembly GCF_038725785.1. GTDB lineage: Bacteria > Verrucomicrobiota > Verrucomicrobiia > Opitutales > Opitutaceae > Termitidicoccus > Termitidicoccus mucosus. The sequence continues at coordinate 3,426,436 of NZ_CP109796.1, read as the reverse complement.
GTCGAGCGCGGCGGCCTCGACCGCGAAACGCAGCACGCCGCGGATGCCGACGACCGCGTCGGGGCGCGTGAGGGTTTGCCATTGGGCCTCGAGTTCGGCGGCGCCTTTTCCGGGGTCGCCCTGCCAGAGCGGTTGCGCGGATGCGGCGATGGCGGCGAGGACGGGGAGCAGAAACAGCGCGCGCGGGAGGTAACGGAGGTTTTTGTTCATTGGGCGGAGTATTCAATCGCGCTCGCCAGGGCGAGCATGCCGAGGCCTTGGGAGAAGGTGGTCACTGCGAAGGGGATGGCGTTGTAGCCGGCGGTGTCGGGCATCACGGGCGTGCCGGCCGAGGCATGCGTGAGGTCCCCCGCGTCGTTTATCCACGAGCGGGTGCGTTCCATTGCGCGGGCGGCGTTGTCCGACAGCTCGGCGCCGATGCGGCCGTGCGCGGCCGCGGTCGTGAGCGCGCAGGCAAAGGCCGCCGTGCTCGTCGCCTCGAGGTAGGTGGCGGGCGCGTCCATGACGGTGTGCCACGCGCCGGAGGCGTCCTGCGCGGCGGCGGCCCCGGCGAGGTGCGCGCGCAGGTCGCGGAGGATGGCGGCGTGCGCGGGATGCGCGGGGCCGAGGAGCGAGAGGACTTCGTTGGCGGCGATGGCAAACCAGCCGTTGCCGCGTCCCCAGATCGTGCCGATGTGCGCGCGCTTGTTGCCGTCGTAACCGTGGAAGATCAGGCCGGTGGCGGCGTCGCGCAGGAGTTGGTAGTGGTCGGTGAACTGGCGCGCTGCCTCGTCCACGAGCGCGGCCTCGCCGGTGATGCGGCCCCATTTCGCGAGGAAAATGCAACCCATGAAAAGCGTGTCGGCCCAGACTTGCTGCGGGTAAACATTGTCGGTGCAGGAGTGCTCGAAGGTGCCGGCGGGCAGGCGGGGCGCGCCGCGCATGCACCAGTCGGCGAACGACTGGCAGAGGCGGCCGAGGCGCGCGTCGCGGTTTTTCTCGAACAGGTGGGCGACGGTGAGGAGCGGGGCGGTGGTGTTGATGCTCTTGGGCGGGTCGCCGGCGGCGAGGCGGGCGCGTATCCAGTCGTCGATGAACGCGGCGACGGCCGGATCGCCGAGCGCGGCGTTGGCGCGGAGCAGCCCGAAAAGCGCGACACCCTGATGCCATTGCCAGGTGGAAAAATTGATGGCGAGATCGGGATGCGTGTCGCTCGCGGACGCGCGCGCGATGGTGCGCGAGGCGAGCTGGGCAAGAAGGGTGCGGGTGTCGGAGAGAGTGTGCATGAAGGACCGGAGCGGGGATCGTGAAGAGATGCTTGAGAGAGCGGGGAGAACTGGACGGCATCATGAGTGCGGCAAAGCCCGCCGGGTGTCACGGGCGGTGTTTTGCAACCGTTGCAAAAGAGCGGGTGGGTTTTCCTGTTTCCAAACTCGTTCGCGTTCCCGCTTCCGTTTTCTTTCCTCTTTATTCTTTCTCTTTCCTCGTTCCTCTTTCGTCAGGAATCGAAACGGGGAGTGAAAAACGGGGAGAAAGAAGAAAGAGAAAGAATAAAGAGGAAAGAACGTAAAAACATGGGGGATGATGAGCGAGGGAGATTTATTTCCCCTTCGTCAGCAGCGTCGGGCCGTCCACCCAGCGGCCCTCGATATAGATCGTCTTCGGATGCGCGGGCACTCCTTTCTCGAACTGGTGGATTTGCGTGACGACATGCTCGACCGCCACCGCGCCCTGCAGGCGCGCCTCCAGATCGAGACCCGCGCAGGGGATGTCGGATTCGTTCCAGTTCAGATTGAAGAAGCCCGCGTCCTCGGGCACCCGCACATGCTCGCCGCGCAGCCAGTCGATCACGGCGGTCTTGTGGCCGACGAGCACGTCCGGCCTGTGCTTTTTGAACCAGCGCAGGAAATCCGCCTTCTCGATCACCGGCTGTTCCAGCTCGGGAATGGGCTTCAACTCCGGCATGCCGCGCTGGAACGCCGCGAACGCGCCCGACCATTTGTAGGCGAGCCGGTGGTCCTTGTAGCGTTCGATGAAAAAGCCGATGCGCCGGTAGCCGAGCCCCGCGAGCCGCGTGAGCGCCATCTGGATGGTGCGGTGGTGGTCGATGCCCGAGGTGTGCAGCACCGGGTCGGAGACGGGATAGTCGATCTGCACCGCAGCGAAGGGCGACCAGTCGAAACGCGAAAAATCGGCGCGCGCCTGCGCGTTGATGAAAATCAGCCCCGTGATGCCGCGGCTGCGCAGCACGCGGTTGAGCGCGGCGTGGCGGTTGTCCACCGGCGCGTGCTTGAACACGCTGAGCTTGAAGCCCAGCTCCGCCGCGCGCGCCTGCGCGCCCTCGATGGACTCCTTGTGAAACGGGATCCACTCCGACTGCCCCGGCGAGGCGATGTGAATGAGCGCGAGATTGCCGAGGTAACTGTGCTGCGCCGAGCGCCGCAGGCTCGACATGATGGCGCCGACCAGCGGCGGGCGGGTGTAGCCAAGCTCCGAGGCGGCCTGCTCGACGAGCGCGCGCGTCTCCTCGTTGACCAGGTCCGACCCGCGCAGCGCCCGCGACACCGTGGCGACCGAGAGGCCGGTGTGCAGGGCGATGTTTTTCAGCGACGGGGGCATGGGCCAATGTGGATGCGATTTTGCCGCGCCAGTCAAATCCGCATGCGCCGGATGGCGCGCGGAAAAAACCTTATATAATCGCGACAGCATGTTTTTATAAACCGGCTGACCGGCTGAAAAGATATTCCTTCGGCGACAAACCGGGGAGAGCTCATCCGGGCCGGGATGCATCATGGATTGACTTTCGCCGGTCGCGGGCGCATCGCTTCGCCCCGTATCAAAGTTCACTCCCATGAATAAAAAACTCGCCTCATTGCTCCTCAGTTTCGCGCTGTTCGCGCCCGCCTTCGCCTTCGCGTCGCCGCCCGTCGCCGCCACGCCTCAAATCAAGACCGACAAGGACGGCAAGCCCGTCAAATCCTTCGTCGAGCGCGCCGAAATGCTCAAGAAGCGCGCCCAAAAGGGCGGTTTCGATATCCTCTTTCTCGGCGACTCCATCACCCACCAGTGGGAATGGGTCTGCGGCGAGACAAACGAGGGGCGCAAAACCCCCAGCAAAACCGGCGGCAAGGCCGTGTGGGACGCCAAGCTCGCCCCGCTCGGCGCCGAGCCCTCCGGCATCGGCGGCGACCGCACCGAGCACCTCCTCTGGCGCGTCGAAAACGGCCTCTTCGACGGGAAATCCGACCCCAAGCTCGTCGTCATGATGATCGGCACCAACAACACTGGCGCCCGCATGGACCCGCCCGCCGACATCGCCGCCGGCGTGGACGCCATCGTCAAGGCCATCCAGCAGCGCAAGCCCGCCGCGAAAGTCCTCATCCTCGGCATCTTCCCCCGTGGCGAAAAACCCGATGACCCGAAGCGTGTCAACAACACCAAGGCCAACGTCCTCATCGCCAAGCTCGCCGACGGAAAGAAAGTCTTCTACAAGGACATCGGCGGCGTCTTCCTGACCAAGGACGGCGTCCTCTCGCGCGACATCATGCCCGACCTTCTGCACTTGAACACCGAAGGCTACACCCGCTGGGCCGACGCGGTGGTCCCCGAGATCAAGAAACTGCTGGGGAAATAACATATTCAACAATTCAGCCAATTGCCCGCAAAGGCACGCCGGGAAATACGGCGTGCCTTTTTTGCGGATGTTTATATCGCGGTGCATTCCGGCGCCAAAGGCGCGGCGGCAAGGTGGCACAGACATTCCTGTCTGTGCAGCTTGCGATGGGGTGCAATTCAAAGTCGTGCCATCGCCGGAATCTTTCCTCTTTATTCTTTATCTTTTCTCTTTCTCCCAGCCCGTTCCTGACGAAAGAGAAAGATAAAGAATAAAGAGGAAAGATGGAATGACACCACTTTGAATCGCACCCTGCGGATGGCGGATTGGAGATTGCTGTTTGACAGCTGATGGCCACGCCATCCGGCACAGACAGGAATGTCTGTGCCACCTTTTCTCGCGCGCTGATTTGAGGCAGGGCTCCTGCAACGATTGCAAAATTTCCTGGCTGACGATGTCGCGGCGCACGGCCAGCATGGCCGCCAAAAGAACACCTTTCCCATGCCCCGCCTCCGCCATGTTGTCCGCGTTTTGCTTTCAGCCCAGACCGCGCTTTTGTTTGCAGTCGCGGGCAAGATTCACGCCGCGGATGCCGGCCCCATCCGCGATTCCGCCTCCGAACTGGGGCTCCCCTTTCCTCCGGCATGGATTGCGGAAACGGGCGCGGATGCGCGGCGCGACGAGGCGCGGCGGCTTTTCCTGACCCTGCTGGAGCGCTCCATCGCGAAAAACTCCGCCGCGCAGGAGCGTCAGCTCGACAAGGTGGAAGCGCAACAAAAGGCCGTCTCGCGCTTCACGTTGTTTTTGTTTTACGCGCAGGCCTGCCGCGCGTCGCTCATCCCGGCGGACGCCCCCGGCGCGGAAAAGGCCGCGCGTGACCGCTATATAAACAACGCCCGGCGCGCGCTGCTCGCTTTCGCCACCGCTGCGCGCACCGACCGCAAGGCGCAGGCGGACCAGAACGAGTTTTCGCAGGCGACGTGTGTCGCGCTCTACGAAGAGCTGGACAAACTCCGCGCACTGGGCGCGGAGGAAAAACAAACCGTGCACGCCGCGCTCGGCGACGGAGCTCAGGCCGTGCTGGAGTTGAAGGCGGAGCGCGGCAGTTTCAACCGCGCCGCCTACGTGGCGCTCGGCTTGGCGGAGACCGCGCGCGTGCTGCCGGATGACGCGCGCGCCGCGGCCTGGCGGGCGTTCGCAACCGACGTTTGGGAGGTGGATTGGATGCGTTCGCGGGACACCATCGAGGACGCGCGCGGCTACAACGGCCTCTGGATATACGCGACGTTCAGGCTCGCGGAATCGCTCGGGCGGCTCGGCGATTTGCGCGACCCGCGGGTCGCGGCGATGTTCGCGCGGTTTTCCGGCATGGTGGCCCCGAACGGGGCGATGCCGGACTTCGGGAATTGCTATTGGGTGCACGGCCTGGAGCACTGGGTGTATGCGGCGGAGCGCATCGGCGCATTTTATAAACGCGCCGATTTTCTGGACAACGCCGCGCGCATCGCGCGTTTTCTCGCCAGCCATCCCGAATTGGACCTGGGCGAGATGGAGGCTCTGGCGGACGCCTGCCGCATCATCGCGCCCGCCGCGCCGCCGATGCCGCCGCGCCCGCGCTCCGTGCTCACCACGCGCGTGACGGACTACGGCGATGTTCTATATGACAAATTATATTTGCGCACCGGCGAGTCGCCGGACGCGGCATATGTCTGCGTGGATTTGCACGATGGCGGTTATCACGGCCACGCGGACGGCGGGAGCATCGCGCTTTATACAAAAGGTCCGCACGTGCTGCTGCACACGCTTGGGCGGCTGGAGGTTTTCGCCAACCAGCATCAGGGCGTCTGGTCGGCGCAAACCGCGGATGAACTGCTGGCCGACGGCGCGTCGCAGCACCGCCCCGGCGAATGGACGCGCTGGCTGGTGAACTTCCGCTGGCCGGGCACGCACATGGGCGGCCACACCATCGACCCGGCGCGCATGCGGAGGATTTTTTTCCGGCTGGGCGACCCGGAGGGCTTCACCGGCGAGGGTGTGCTGGAAGTGCGCGATGTCATCGGCGTGCGGCCCGATGGGAGCACGAAACTCATCCACCCGGGCTGGTCGGGAAGCCAGCGCTACTCGGCGAAAAAGCCCGGCGAGCGCGCTTTCCTCGGTCCGGCGGACCTTGGGGTTGCGGACTGGTCGGAGTTCTCGCACCTGCTCGTGAGCTGGAAGAGCAACGTGCCGCAGGCGGTGGAATGGATGGGTTTCGAGAGCGCGGCGTTCAACGGCGGCCCGAACAAGGCCGGCGGCCTGCGCGCCCGCGCCGGATCGCGCATGCTTTCGGCCCGGGTGAACCCGGACGCGTCGGTGGCCGGCGGCGGCTTTACGCGGGAGATGCTCGACGCGTCGGGACGCCGCATCCGGCATTCGCGCGAACTCAGGTTGCGTGACACCGACGGCGCGCTGGTGGTGCTGGACACCTTTGAGTTTACGGAGGCCGGAGTGTATGCGTTTGGTCCGGTCTGGCATGCGCAAGCCATCGTCAGCCGGGATGCCTCATGCGTCGTGGCGCGCGACGACGCGCAGTTTCAAAAAAGGAAAACCATCGTCGCGCAGCCGCCGCTGGCGCTGCGTTTCGATTTTGCCGGCACGGAGGCGTTGCGGATCGTCTCCCAAACCTACGACTACGCGCACGGCCATCCGCAAAAAGAACATTTTGCCGCGGTCTGCGAAGGCGCGCGCAGGGCGGGCGAACGCGTGTCGATTGTCTCCGTGTTGCGCCCGGCGGAAACCTCCGGACCCATCGACGTGGAGTCAAAGCCCGGCGAGGCGCGCGTGCCATCCGCGGCGGGGGTGATGATATTGCGGCATGAGTAGGATTCATTGGCCGGCAACGGCGTATTTTTGGGAGGTACGATCTCCGTGTCGTTCCGCTGCGCCGAAGCGGACGACACGGAGGCCGCCCCTCCATTCCGAGCCACGGCTACAGTTTAATTTAAATGCCCTGGCGAGATGAATCGATGGAAGGCTCACCAGTTCCATCGCACTCCGGCGCGAGTCTGACGGGGCGGGCCGATGCTGATCACCCCGGCGGCGGTGCGACCGGTCTGCACCTCGGCATCGAAGAGGTTTTCCACCGCGGCAAAAATCTCCCAATCGCGGCCCAAGCGGCGTGAGAGGCCGAGATCGAAGACCGCGGCGGCGGCCAGTCGGAGCGTGTTTTCGTCGTCCTCGTACTGCTCGCTGGTCCAGCGCGCGCGGGCGTTGATCTCGACGGCGCCGGGGGCATGCCAGCGCGCCGAGACGGAAAGGGTGTGCCGGGGCGCCTGGGCGAGGCGTTTGGCGTCGATCCCGGTGCCGGGAGCGGCCGCGCGGGCGTCGCTGAAAATGTATCCTAATTTAAAATACACTGAAGGATGCGGGCGCGCATGGACCGAGGCTTCCAGTCCTTGCAGCCGGACATGGTCGAGGTTGCGCCGCTGGCGGGTATCGGGGGCGACAGTCACGTTGGCGACGGCATCATCGAGCCGGTTGAGAAAAAGTGTGAGCGAGGCCCCCGCGCGGCTGTGCTCGAGCTCGAGGCCGAGTTCGCCGCCGGCAAGCGTTTCCGGCGAAAGCTCCGGATTGGCCTCGGTGGTGACGGGGCCCACGCGAAAAGGGCGGTGGTATTCGTTCAGCGTGGGGACGCGAAACGCCCGATAGATGGAGCCCCGGGCACGAAGCCACGGCGCGGCCTGCCAGACAAATCCGGCCTCGGGACTGAATTCGATGCCGTCCGCGGCAGGGTAACGATCATCGCGGAGGAAGCCGGGCGCGGCCGTCGTGGTATCCCATTCGCGGCGATGTCCGTCGCGGTTGGTCCAGTAATCGACGCGTGCTCCGAGCGAGCCGCGCCAGCGCGGAGAAAAGCGGTGCTCATAGCGGGCGAAACCGCCGGCGAAAGCCTGCCCGCCTCCGGCAAAACGCCGGCGGGTGAAGGTGTCGATCGCGGCGGAGTAGAGATAATCCTCGCGCGTCTCTCCCCCCACCCGGCGAAAATCGGCGCCGGCCGTGAAGCGGGCGGTATCCTCTGGCCGGCCCCACGTGGCGGTAAAAGCGGCGCCCATGGCGGTGGCGGGCACGTCGTATTGGTCGCTGGCGGGGGTTTCGGCCGTGCGGTCGGCATTCACGGATGAGAAAAAGCTCTTAAAGGACTGTTTTTGGAAATACAGGGACAAATTAAAATCGGGCCGCCGGCTGGCGGTGACGGGCGCGGGCCGGTTGGTGAGCGTGGCGGCGACAAAGGTCTCGCGCGAGGCGTTGCGCTGGAGCGGAGTGCCATTGCCGCGATCCTCGGCATAGGCGCGCGCCGTGACAATGAGGTCCACCGGACCGGCCAGCGCCGCGCGGACGGAAGCCTGGGCGCGCCAATACTCGAGATCGGCGGCCCGGTCGATGGTTCCCGGATTGCGCACCAGATAAACACCGCCGGTCGTGAAGGCGGCGGCGGAGAGCGACAGGGAAGTGCGTGCGAGGAACGACGCGCCGCCGCTGTCGGCGGCCGCAATCGCCGCCCGGGTAAACAGGACTTCTCCGCCCAGGGTCGAAAAGTCTCCGCCCGTCACCTCGATCATGGCGCGAGAGGCGGACGAGTCGGGCGCCTCGGCGGCTGATGCAGCCGCCGGCAGCGGGCTGGTGAGGAGTTGCACGGTGCCGCCAAGGGCGGCGTTGCCCCAGGCGCCGGAACCGCCACCGCGCACGATCTCGACGGAGGAGAGCGAAAGGCGTGGAATTTTGGTCCACGCGATCCAGCCGCCGAAGGGATCGTTAAGCGGGACGCCGTCGAGCAGGACAAGCGAACGGCTGGCGCCGCTGGGGCCGAGCCCGCGGAGCGAAACGCCTTGGGCGGTGGGGTTGGCCGTGAGGCTGCCCGACCGCCGAAAGAGGCTGAAGGCGGGAACGCTGCGCAGCGTGTCGTCGATGGCGAACGAAGGGGAGGCGAGGAGATCGTCAGCCGACAGGACATCCACGGACAAGGGAAGCGCGGCGGCGGATTGCGGCGCCCGGTAGGCAGTCACGACGAGAGGAGAAAGAGACAGGGGCGCGGCATCGGACGCGGATGCAGCGGAAGACGCAAACGCAGCCAAGCCGGTGCAGGAGAGAACGAGGAGAAACGCTCCTTCGCGAAATGTGCACAGAGACATCATGCCCAGACATGATTTCATCTCTTCAGGAAAGGGGGCGGAGCCGGAGAGTCAAATGGGCCGGCCAAAGATCGTTTTGATTTGCCATCCCCGCTTCACGGCCAGCCTCTGCCGGCGATACGACCAGACCCGCACTCCTGTCTCCACTGAAAACGTCGAATCATCCTTTTATAGTATTTTCTCTCAACCTTGTCCCAACTGGTAGGGCGAGGCGTCCCCGCCGAGCCGCGGCTCAGCCGGAGGCTTCGCCCTACCGACGCTGCCGCGTCAATGTTAAATGAAAACACTATAAAAACACCGTGCGCTCGTGCCTCCCTCATTTCCGGTTATCCTCAAAACCATGTTGCGAGACGGACTCCGGGCGAAACCCCTGCGTCTGGAGACGCGTTCACTCGGCCATCATCTCGTCGAGCAGGGACTGCATGGCGTCGGCCCAAAGCTGGTAGCCTTTCGGGCCGGGATGGAGCTGGTCGGGCATCACGTTGGCGGGAATCCTGCCGTCGGGTCCGAGGAAAGTGTCGTTGATATTCAAAAAGCGGATACGGCTTCCGTCGGCGAGGCGGGAGAGGTCGAGGTTGACCTCGTTGATGACTTCCATGCGGCGGATGCCGTCGTCGTAATAGCCGGTGTTCTGGCGCGGGCCGCGCGGGAAGATGGCGAGGAGAAGGATCTTGGTTTGCGGGAGTTTTTCCCGAATGCGGCGGATGACGCGGGCGACGCCGTCGGCGATCTCGGCGGGCGTGTTGCTGGCGGTGTTGTTGGTGCCGATCATGAGGACGACGACCTTCGGCGCGATGTGATCGAGTTCGCCGTGGGCGATGCGCCAGAGGACGTGCTGGGTGGAGTCGCCGGAGATGCCGAAATTGGCGGGCTGATAGCGTCCGAAATGGTTTTCCCAGATGTCGGGGGCCTTGCTCCAGCCGTCGGTGATGGAGTCGCCGATAAAGAGGAGGTTGACCGGGCCTTCCTTGGCGCGGGCGAGGAAGGCGGCGTGTTTTTCCAAAAAATAATCCTGCGCGCGGCCCGAGCCTTTATCCTGGGGCGTGACCGCGCTGGTGCGGGAGACGTCGAGGGCCGGCCAGTCGTCGGTGCGGAAGGGCGCGAGCGGCAGGCCGGCGGCGTTGCGCAGCGTGGCGGCGGGGGCGTTGAACCACGCGTAACGCGCGGCCACGGGCGCGGGAACGTCCGGCGAGGCGAGCGTGAGCGTGCCGTCCTGGTTGATCGTGGCAGCGGCGGGGAAAAACTCGCGGTCGGCCCCGGCGAGTTCGAAGGCGAGCGCGGCGGCAGGCATGCTTTTTGTCACTTGATACTTGTCACTTGCCACTTCGCCACTGGCGAGCCCGTCGGCGTGAGCCAGGGCGACGCGCAGGGTCGCGCCGTCGGGGCGGGCCGAAACAAGGCGCGGGCTTTGCCAGGCGACGGGTTTGCCGTAAAGGTTGGCGAGGGCGATGAGGGCGAGGCGGCGGCCGACTTCCTGCTTGTTGGTCGGGTGCTCGTCGTCGGGGTTGCCAATGTCGATGGTGACGGCCTGTCCGGTGGCGGGCAGTGAGAGCGCCTGGTCCTGCGCCTCGCGAAGGAACGCGCGCATGCGGGCGTCGCCGCGCCCGGCTTTGTAGTTGGGGAGTTGCACCCAGTAGAAGGGCAGGTCGCCCTGCTGAAACGCGGCGCGCCAGGAGCGGATGAGCGTGGTGAAGAGCGCGTGGTATTCATCGAAGCGCTGGGCGTTGCCCTCGCCCTGATACCAAAGGAAGCCGCGCAGGCCGAAGGGCGCCAGCGGATGGACCATGGCGTTGTAGATGCCGGAAGGCTGGTCGCGGTGGCCGGGACCGACGGGCGGGCGCGGGGCGGGTTTGTCGAAGGGCAGGTTTTTCTCCGCGGCGGCATCGCGCTCTTTTTCCCAGGCGGACTGGTCGGCGTCGTATTTCTTTTTGTTGACCGGCCAGGCGTCGAGGGTTTGCCGCCAGCGTTTCCCGACGGCGGCGAACTCGGTCGAGGCGAGCGTGTCGGCGGGCAGGAAGGATTCGATCATCGCGCCGCTCCACGAGCTTTGCACGAGGCCGACGGGGACGCCGGTCTCGCGGTGGATGTCGCGGGCGAAAAAGTAGGCGACGGCGGAGCAGCCGCCGATGTCGCGCGGCGTGCAGACGCGCCATGCGCCGGTGGCGCGGGCTGCGGGCGCGTCGCCGATGGCGCGGTCGATTTTGATGAAACGAATGCCGGAATGGCTGGCGGCGGCGAGCTCGGCGGCGGCGTTGTCGGCGCGGGCGACATTCCACTCCATGTTGGACTGGCCGGCGCAGAGCCACACGTCGCCGACGAGTATGTTTTTGAGGACGACCTGATTCCTACCGGTGACGACCAGCTCGGCGGGTTCCGCGCTGGCGGGCAAGGGATCGAGGCGGACGAGCCAGCGCCCGTCGGCCCCCGCGATGGTCGCGGCGGTGCGCGCGCCGAGAAACACGGAGACTTTTTCGCCGGGGTCGGCCTCGCCCCAGACGGCGACGGGCTTGTCCCGCTGGAGGACGGCGTTGTCGCCGAACGGCGCGGCGAGGCGCACGTCGGCGCGGACGGCGGAAAGCAGCGCGAGAAGGAAGAGCGCGCCGAGGCAGGATTGGATCAAGGACACGAGGCGGCGATGGGCGGGGAGAGTCATGGCAGTGCGATTGCGGAACGAGGATGGATGCGAGATCCCCAAAAATTGAGCAGACGATGACAAGGGAAACAACGGCCCAAACGAAGGGGAATTTTATAGATCAATAAATTAAGGGAACTTCTAAAAATTCATTTTAACAGCGAAGGACGCAAAGAGCGCGAAGCATTAATAATAACATAATTAATTTATTTACAATGTATTATAAATATAATAATTCCCATCAGGATTATTTTCTTCGCATCCTTTGCGCCCTTCGCTGTTATTTTTAGATCCTCCCAATAGATATAAGGCCGGTGGTTTTTATTGTCTTCTTCGTGCCCTTCGCGTCCTTCGCGGTTGTTTTTCTGCTCGAAAAAGATCACCGGCCGAGCGCGGACTGGCGGATCTCCTCGATCTTTTCCCGTGCGAGCGCTGTATCGAAGATCTGGATATCATCGAAAAGGCCGCAGAAGCCGGGGCTCTTGGAGCTCGCGCGGCCGACGGCCATCTGCTTCGTGGCGGTGAGCGTCATGCCGATGGAGGCGGGGGCGGCCACCCGAACCGGGGCGGCGGGCGCATCGGCCTCGCCGCCGAAATACCAGTTGGCGAGGCCGGCCGCGCCATCCCACGAGACGGCGAAGAACACCCACTTGTCCTGCGCGGCGACGGCGGACGCGTGCACGGGAAATTTCGCGGACTTTGGGCCGTCGCTGAGCAGGAGCACCAGCGCGTTGGGGCTGGTCGCGGAAATCCAGAATCCGCCGCCGGAGGGGCCGGTGGTGAAACTGCGGATGAGCGTCATGTCCTTTTGCAACGGCGCGGCGGGTTTCATCCAGCCGGTGATGGTGAGCGACTTGAAGCCGCCGGGCGACGCGGTGGACTGCTGCGCGACGGCCCCGTTGATGGTGCCGGGCGTGTTGCCGGTGAGGTCGAGCGCGCGGCCCTTGCCGGCGACGCCGGGCGCGGTGGCGAGGTCGGCGTTTGCGCCGCCCACGGCGAACATGCGCAGGTCGAGGCTGTTGATCTGCGTGGCGCCTTTCGCGGATTTCTCGCCGCCGGAGCCGGTGTTGGGCGTCCATTGCGCGGAGGCGAGTTTGTAGGTGGAGTCGAAGCCGTAGCGCACGACTTGGGCGGGCAACGCCACGGCAAACGCGGCGGCCAGGGCGGACAGGAAAACGGAGCGGATATGTTTTCTCATGGTTGGCGGATTGATTGGATGCGGGAATCGAGAAGCGTGGCGGACGGGGACTTCAAGGAAGCGCGGGGCGCGCAATGACCGCGCCACTCAGGGGAAACAAGGGGATGCTGTCAGCCGAAAGAAAATGCAAACGTTGCAATAAGAGCGGAAGCCCTCCCTGCAACGGTTACATCTCATCGGGCGTGCGCATCGGGGACGGATCTGCCAGCAAATGAGGTTATTGCTTTCGCCTGCTTTTGCGCCGTCCCTTCCTTCTCCCGACATGCAACACGATCCAGTCGAGCCTTTCGCTTTCCCGCCGTGCGCGCCATGATCAAACCCGCCCTTGGAACTTTCACCATGAGAACAACCGCCCTCGCCCTCATCCTCGCCATGCTTGTCCCCCTGACCGCCCGGGCTGCGCCAGCCGGCGCGGCCGGCACCGCCGCCTTCAAACAGCAAATGCTCAACGACACGATCGCCGCCGTGCAAAGATCCCACGAGGGTTTCGCCCGCGCCGTTTCACGGGGAGCGCTCAAGCCCAATCGCGGCTACGCGTACACCCTCGCGGCGTCGGTCAACCTCCACGCGGTCACCGGCGACGCGCAATTCCTCGCGTGGGCGCAGGCGGACATCGTGTCCCTGGTCGAGGCCGCGCGCGCGCCGGACGGCAAACAAACACCCTTCATCGACGGGTTTCGCAACATGGTGCCGTTTTGCGAAGCCTATATATATTTGCAGAAGAAGGGCGCGCTCAAACCCGGGCAGCGCCGGATGATCGACGAGCAGATCATCGCGAGCATTGCGACACATTATGATTACACGGATTTCGGCGCGCATAATCGCGGGCTGATCGATGGCGCGGCGTTCCTGTTCGCAGCCGAGGCCGTGCCGGATGCGCCCGAGGCCGGAAAGTGGAAACGCTACGGCGAAGCGCTTGCCGCGGACAGCATGTTCCAATGGTCGATCGAGGACGCCTCCATCTATCTCCCGTTCTGGCAAACCTACACGCTGAACCTGGCGGAGTTGCAAGGCCGGGCGGATTCTCACATGAAGGCCGTCACCACGCGCTTCTATTTCGACTACGCCAGGGGGCTGCTCATGCCCAACGGCCTGATGCCCGACTGGGGCGACGGCGACTGGACCCATAACTGGTCGTGGCTGGTTGCGAATCTTGTGCGCGCGGGCAGTTATTATAAAGACGGAAGCTACCTCGAGACCGCGCGGAGGCTGTATGATGCAACCCTGGATTATTACAAGAAGCTGGACGGCGACACCTTCTATGGCATTGGTCTCGCGTTGCGCTGGATGGATGCCTCCGTTCCGCTGGAGCCGCTGGCCCAGAATCGATCCGCCGAGGTCGTGGACGATCTGGTTTCAAAAAAAATCACCTTCCGCAGTCCAAACGGCGATTACGCCATGCTCAATTACCGCGACGAGGGCCCTTACGGGCGCTTTTCGCGCGATTACCTGAACGCACAGCTCAACGCCTTCCAGGAAAAGCCCACGCACGGGCACGGTGACGAAAACGCCATCGACCTGCTGATGGCGGGCAGCACCGTGCTGCTGGCCGACGGCGGCTACCGCCATACATCGGTGCAGACTTGGGAGGACGGCTGGCGCGCCGACTATTATCATAATAAAATCGTCGCGCGCACTGGCCAGATGATGCCTTACGAAGGCGACGCTTTTGATTATATCACGAAGGACCGGGCCTACCATCCGGTGCGGACGGAGAAGATTCATTTCGGCAATTTCGGCAGCCTTGATTATTCCCGGACCCGTCTCGTTGACCGGGAGCGCGGTTACACCGGCGACCGCATCGTCCTGTTCGCGCCGGAAACGGGCCTGTATATAATTGTGGATTCCATCCTGATCGACGAGCCGGGCGTGAAGGTGTTCGCCAACGTCTGGCATCCCGACAACATACTGAAGCAGGGCGAGGGTTATGTCGTGAGCTGGCCGGAGCGCATCCCGATCCGCAAGGAATACTGGCCGAACAGCCACAACCAGGAACTGCTCATCCAGTTCGCCGGAAAGTTCGACAGCGTCATCCGCGTGAAGGAAATCGAGCGCCGTTTCAATCCGTCCAAGGTGTTTTATCAATACCTGAACACCTATTTCTTCAAGGGGCAGCGCCTCGCATTCGTGACCGTGCTCCGCCCGCACAAGCCCGGAACGTTCACCCCGGCGATGCTGGAGGACGTGCGTGTCATCACCGGCGAACACGATGACAACCGCACCCTCGGGCTCGCGTTCACGCTCAATGGCGACCCGGTCACGGTCGGACTGAAGCTCGATCAGACCATTGGGCTCACGAACCTCCGCGGCCGGCCGATGTTCGACTGGCGCACGGGTTCCATCACTTACGGGAAACTGCGCACCGACTCCGATTTTTCCTTTGTGCGCGAGCACAAGGACGGCGCCAGGGAAATCGGGTTTTTCTACGGCTGCGAGTTGCAATATGACGGGAAGACCCTCTTCGACATGCCGCTTAACAAGCACATGTATCAAGGCGCCGATGATTTCCGGAATCCGCTTATAAAGGACAAGATGCCGCGCTGGCATGAAGTCATAAAATAAAAACCGGTCTTTTCCCATGCAATTCCGGCCCGATTACAAAGCCGTCATCGCACGCACGAAGGCGTTTTATGCGACGCCGCGGCGCGGTGCCGCCCTCGTGCAGGTGCTGGGCGGCGAGGGCATTTCCCTGCAATCGTCCAAGCCGTTGGAAAAGTGGAGGCTGCCCGGAGAGATGATTCCTTATATTGACGACCGGGTGGCGGCCGTGACGCGTTTCTGGGAGCGCAGGCAGGGCTTGGATGACGATCTGATCCCGGCAATCGCGCCTTGGTATGGCATCGCCGAGCACACCGCCTTTCTCGGCGGCGAAGTAGAGTTCACCGGCGGAACCAGTTTCAATCATCAGATTTTGCCGGACTGGAAGGATTTTGATAATCTCAAGCTGGATGAAAATCACCCGTGGCTGCGCATGGTCGTGGACGGGATAAGGCATTGCCGCGAGAAGTGGGGAGAGCTGTTTGCCGCCAAACTGCGCGGGGCCGACGGCCCGCTGGATATTGCAAACATCGTGCGGGGCAATGATCTGTTCACGGATATCTACGACCATCCCGATGAGCTGCACCAGTTGATGGATTTCTGCGCGGCGGCGGCGCGTTTTACCATGGACCGCCAGCTCCAGGAGGCGACGGTCCTCGAAGGCGGAGTGGTCACCGGTTTCGACATATGGCTGCCCCGGCCCTGCGCAGGGCATCTTTCGGATGACGCCTCGTGCATGATGTCCGTGGCGAACTATGAGGAATTCGGCCTGCCGTATATGCGGAAAGTCTGCGCGGCCTATGAGAATGTCATGTTGCACACGCATTCGCTCGGAAAGAAAAACATCCCGCAATTCGCCTCGGTCCCGCAGATCAAGTGGCTGCAAATCTCCAGCGACCCGAACAGCGACCGGGCGATTGATGTTTATCGCGAATACGAGGAGGTGCTGCGCGATAAAATCGTCGTCGTGGAACTCTCGCACAAGGAAATCGAGGATAATCTCGATCTATTGAGGCGAAACAGGACCATCATCTGGCATGCCGCGCCATCAATGGAGAAAGCGCGCGAGACCGTGGCACTCGTGCGCAGGGAGCTGCCAGTGTTCCAGCCGCAACAGGATGCCGGCGCGCTTTAGTACAGTTCGGGCCCGCCCGGCGTCACGGGGCCTGTGCCGCGTGACCGGATGAGGACGCGGTTTGCCTGATCGCGGCGGCTTGCCCAACAGTTGTTTTCGTCCGGTCATTATCGCCGCCATGCCCCAATCCCTGAAAACCATCGCCCGCCGCGCAGGCCTGTCGGTCGCCACCGTTTCGCGGGCCTTGAGCGACTCGCCGCTGGTGCGCGAGCCCACGCGCATCAAGGTCCGGCGCATCGCCGATGAGCTCGGCTACAAGCGCCCGCCGCTCGTCGGCGCGATCATGTCGAGCCTGCGCCGGTCGGCCCAGCAAAGCTACCTCGGCAATCTCGCGCTCATCTGCATCACCCTGCCGGGAAAGCAGGCGCTGCTCCCGTTTCATGCCGGGCTGGTCGCAGGCGCCAGGCTCCGCGCCGCCGAACTCGGCTTCAAGCTCGACGTCCTCAGCCACATTCCCAAGGACATCCGCCATGCCGCGCTCAACCGCGTGCTTCGCAGCCGCGGCATCACCGGCTTGATTTTTCTCAATGCGCGAACCCGCGCGGATTTTTCCCGGTTCGACTGGTCGCATTTTGCCAGCACCCAGATCGACCATGCGATCACCAGCCCCGTGCTGCACGCCTCGGGCATCGATCACCACCGCACGATCCACATGGCGCTCACCCGCTTGGCCGGGCGCGGCTACAAGCGCTTCGGTTTTTTCATCGAAACCCACAAGGACATCATTCTGGCCTACAAATGGTCCGGCGCCTTCGCGGCTTTTCAGCGGATCATGCCCGCGCTCAAGCACATCCCGGAGCTGGAGCAGAAAGTCCTCCAGCGCCCGGCCTTTCTGTCGTGGTTTCGCGAATACCAACCCGACATCCTTGTCGGCCACAAAACAGAAATCATCGGCTGGCTGCGGGACGAGGGGCTGCGCGTGCCGGAGGACATCGGTTTTTTCAATCTGAACCTGAACGAGTCCCCCATCCCCTGCGCGGGGCTCGACCTCGAGGCCGCATTGCAGGGCGCCATCGCCGTTGAATCCGTCGTCACGCAAATCCACCAGTTCGAACGCGGCGCGCCCGCGCATCCGAAAACCATCCATATCGAAGGCCGCTGGATGGACGGCCCGACGATCCGCCCGGCCACGTAAAATCGTCGCCGTCTCCTTGCGCGTTCCGACGGGAAGGGGAGGGGCCGGCGGTGCGTGCTGGGTGCAACTCAAAGTTGTGTCACCGCCGGAATCTTTCCTCTTTCTTCTTTCTCTTTCCTCTTTCTCCCCACTCGTTCCTGACGAAAGAGAAAGATAAAGAGGAAAGAAGAAAGAGGGTGCTGACACAACTTTGGGTTGCACCCGTCCATGCTTGTAACGGTTGCATTTCGTCCGCCGTGACCTTGCCGGAAACCTTGCCTCAAATGGCCCGGCCCTCGCGTTTTCCTCCGCCCCTTCCCAACCCATGCACACCCGGACAAACACCCGCGCGCTTCTTGCCAGGCTAAGCGAACGCACCATGACGCCCGCCTCCGGCAGGCACAGCGCCATCCATGCCGACTTCAACATCGATTTTTCCAACTGGGAATGGCATCAAGGCGTCGCGCTCCACGGGCTCTGGCAGGCCGGCCTGGCGCTGGACGACGCGCGCCATCGCCGCTTCATCGAGGAGTGGCTCGCAGCCCGGCTCGCCGAGGGCATCCCGCCCAAAAGCATCAACACCACCGCGCCGCTCCTCACCATCGCCTGCCTGCATGAGCTGCATCCAAAAGCTGAATACGAAAGGCTGTGCCGCGACTATGCCGCATGGTGCATGACGCAGGCGCCGCGGCTGCCCGACGGCACCTTCGAGCACGACGCCATTTATCCCCGCCAGGTCTGGGCCGACACGCTTTTCATGGGCGCGCTTTTCCTCGCGAAATGGGGCCGCATGACCGGCGACGGCGCGCTGCTCGACCAGGCGGCGCGCCAGTTTGTCAGCCACTACCGTTACCTTGGCGACCCGCGCACCGGCCTGCTTTTCCACGGTTACGACGACACGGGGAAAACCCCCATCGGCACGCTCTGGGGACGGGGCAACGGCTGGCATGCCATCGCCGTCACCGAGGTGCTCGCGCTGCTCGGCGACAGCCATCCGGCGCGCGCCACGATCCTCGCGAATCTGCGCCGCCAGTTCGCCGGCGCCCTCGCCACGCAGGACGCCTCCGGCGCATGGCGCACCGTCATGGACGAGCCCGGCACGTATCTGGAGGCGTCCTGCACGGCGGCGTTTGCCTGCGCGTTTTTGCGCGCGACCGAACTCGGCCTCGCCGCCGACGCCGGCCTGCGCGCCGCGGCCGGACGCGCGCTCGAACGGGTGTTTGGCTGGATCAACGAAAACGGCGAACTCACGCACGCCTCCGCCGGCACGCCCGTCAAGCCGGACGCCGCCTCCTACAACGCCATCCCGTATGCGACGACCCCGTTTGCGCAAGGGCTGGCCCTGCTCGCGCTCGCCCGCGCGCTCGTTTTCTCCCCGACCGCCGTTTCCCCCGCGCCATGAGACCCATGACATCGCTCGAACGCTGCCTGGCCGTGCTGGATGGCAGGATGCCTGACACGCTGCCCGTCGTGCCGCAGAGCTTCATGTATGCCGTCGAGACGGCCGGCTTTAAGATGTCCGATGTGTCGCGCAATGGCAGGAAAATGGCCGCGGCACACCGCATCTCGCAGGAAAAGCACGGCTACGACGGCTGCGTGATTGATTTCGACGACGCGGCGATCGCCGAGGCCATCGGCGCCAGGGTGATCTATCGCGACACCGAGCCCGCCATCGTGGACGAGGAGCGGCCCGTGCTGAAGGATTTGCGCGACGTGCATGATCTTGAGGTCCCCGATCCCTGGACGGCGGGCCGGCTGCCCGAATGGCTTGAGGCGACCAAGACCCTGTCGGATGCAATCGGCGGCCACGTCCTCATCATGGGCCGGGCCGACCAGGGGCCGTTCAGCATCGCGTGCCTGTTGCGCGGCATGACGCAGTTCATGATGGACCTCATGACCGCGGACAAGGCGCTGATCGCCGACGTGCTGGACTTCGGGCGCAAATGCTGCGTCGCCTTCGCCAAGGCGCAAAAGGAGGCGGGCGCGCACGTCACCTCGATCGGCGAAGGACTGGCCGGCCCCAGCCTGATCTCGCCCGGCATGTATCGCGAGTTCGCCTTTGAAAACGAGCGCCGCGCCGCGGCGGAAATACAAGCGCACGGCCTGCCGCTTTCGCTGCACATCTGCGGCAACGCCGGCGCCATCATCCCCGACATGGGCGCCACCGGCGCCAAAATCCTCGAAGTGGACTGGCAGGTGGACATGAAAAAGGCACGGGAAACGCTGCCCGCGTCAACCGTGCTGATGGGCAATATCAATCCAAGCCACCCGCTGGTGTTCGGCAAACCGGAACAAATCGACGAGGCCGTCAAACAACTCGTCCTCGCCACGAAAGGCCGGGGACTGATCATCAGTTCCGGCTGCGCGATGGGACGGAACACCCCGCCGGAAAACGTCAGCGCCTTCGTTGCCGCCGCCAGGAAGCACGGCTCCGGCGAGGAGTTGGAAAAATTGCACCAATGCTGATTCATAAATGGCGCAATAAAAAAACCGATAAAATAGCCGCAAAGAAGCACAAGGAAAAGGAATTCAATCCTGCGCCTTTGTCAGGCCGATCGGTTCCGCACTTGTAGAGTGCATCTTCGTGATCATTAAAGACCAGCCATTATTCTGAACGGAAGAAAACAAAGGGGACCATAATATAAAAATGTCCTTTGTTCCTCTTTGTTTCCTTCTGTTCAACAAGCGCCAATCTGTTCTATGAAACTCCCCATGCAAACTTCCACCGAGAATGCAGGCGCTCCCTTGTTTGCCGCCGGTCATGTCATTCCCATCGCCATGTGGGATTTCTCGTGGCTGGAGCGGCGCTGGCCGGGCGCGGGTTACGAGGATTGGGACCGCGCGCTGGACGAACTGGCGGAGCGCGGTTACGAGGCCGTGCGCATCGACGCCTATCCCCATCTGCTCGCGGCGAATTTCGACCGCGAATGGGAGCTGCTGCCGTGCTGGAACACCCAGGACTGGGGCGCGCCCTCGCGCTGCCGGGTGCGTCCCGGTCCGGCGCTGGTGAAATTTATACAAGCCTGCGCCGCGCGCAACATCCGCGTCGGCCTGTCCACCTGGTTCCGCCGCGATGTTGATAATATCCGCACCCATGTCACCACGCCGCTCCGCCATGCGGATGCGTGGCTCGGCGTGCTGGAGCGGCTGGCCGGGGAGGGCCTGCTGCAAGCGCTGCTGTATGTCGATTTGTGCAACGAGTGGACGCATTCCGAATGGGCGCCGATTTTCCATAACCCGCCCCAATATGCGCCGGACGAATGGGATTCGCCGCCGTCGCTCGCCTGGCTGAACACCGCGCTGGCACTCGTGCGCGAGCGCTTTCCCTCCCTGCCGCTGACGGTCTCGACCAACACGCGTCCGTGGCGCTATGGCGAGGTGGATGTATCGGCGTTTGATTTCATCGAAGCGCATCTTTGGATGGCGAGCGCCAATACCAGCGATTTTTATAAGCGCGCCGGCTACGCCTACGAATTGTTTGACCCGAAGGGTTATGATAATCTCGCGCGTCACGGCGAGGCGCTGTATAGATCCGATCCGGGGCACTGGCTGGGCTTGTTAAAGAATATTATAACAAAAACCGCCGACGCCTCGCGCGCCGCGGACCGGCCGCTGGCGACCACCGAGGGCTGGAGCGTGGTGGATTACAAGGACTGGCCGCTGCTGGACTGGGGCTGGGTGAAGGAAGGCTGCGAGTTCGGCGTGGACGCCGCATTGGCGACCGGGCGCTGGCGCGCGATGTGCACCTCGAATTTTTGCGGCCCGCAGTTCCGAGGCATGTGGCGCGACACGGAGTGGCATCGCCGGTTGACGGGCCGGATGCGCGTTATGACCGCGGCTGGCTAGGGACACGGGGTGGCGCGGTCTGGCAGGGATGCTTGAACGGGACGGGATCTCTCCGTGATTGCAACGATTGCAAAACGAATCCCCTGACTTTCCCGGCATGCCTGTTTGATTGGCGCCATCTTCAACAACCTGTCCGCCCCGTTGTTCTCCCCTCTCACTGGTAAATCCCAAAAATAAATCTGCGCCATTATCATGAAAAAAACATTGTGGCCACGCCTCCTGTTCATTCTTCCATCGCTGCTATCGCCGCTCCTCTCCACCGCGCAGACCGCGCTGCCGGAGCCGGTCGTCCACTACACATTCGTCGGCACCGGCACCGTCGCGGCGAACTCCGGCACCGGCGGCGTCGTCTTCGACCAGACGCTCGCCATCAACACCCGCGACTCCGTAAACCTCCCCGCACCCACGTTCGGCGCCGCCGTCGGCGGGCCGTTCGGCGCGGCGCCGTTTCTCGACCTCTCCGGCGCCACCGCGATGGGCAACGGCTACGCCCAGCAAGCCTACATCGGCAACAATGCCGCCGCCACCTACCAGGAAGCCCACGTCCCCCGCGATGCCATGACCGTCACCGGCTGGTTTTTGCTCGACGACGCGCTGCCCTCCGCCAACCAAAACGTCACCATCGCCCGCTGCTACGTGAACTCCCCCAAGCACGGCTGGCAGATCATTTTCCCCGGCAACACCGGCGCCCTCCGCCTCGGCATGGTCGCCACCGCCGCGCGCAATTACGACGCGCCCGCCGCCACGTTTTCCACCGGCACCGGCACCTGGCAATTCTTCGCCGTCACATGGACCGCCACCGGCGGCGCGCAATGGTATGCGGGCGACGACACCGCCTCCGGCGCGCCCGTCGCCGCCGGCGCCGCCAACACCAATGCCTTCGCCTACGATGCCGCCGCCGGCACCAAGGCCCCTCTCCAACTCGGCGCGCAAAGCAACCAGGCCTCCGGCGGCGCGCTCAAGGGCAAGCTCGCCGACATCCGCATCTACGACACCGCACTCGACGCCGCGCAAATCGCAGAGATTCACGCCTCGATAAAACCCGCCGAGCCGCCGCCGGAGCCGTTCATCCGCTGGGATTTTTCCGCGCTCACCACCGGCTCAATTCCGAACAACTCCCGTGTCGCCAACACCGGCACCGGCGTTGGGCTGACAACTTCCGCCTCCGACTTCAACCTGCGCACCGACTCCGCCTCCGGCGCGAACGCCGCCACCATTTACCCCGTCGCCGGCGCCGACGGCTCCGGCCCGTTCGCCAACGGTCGCGCCCTCGATCTCTCGCTTGGCACGATGGCCGGCACCGGCGTGCAAACAAAGCTCGCCGTCTCGCAAACCGCCGCCGGCAACTTTTCCGAAATGACCGTCACCGGCTGGCTCAACCCCGCCGCCGACCTCGCGAACAACGTCACCCTTTTCCGCAACGCCGTTGACAGCAAAACCGGCTGGCAAATCACCGCCCTCAACGACCGACAGCTCCGCCTCACCGTCTTCGACGGCAACACTTCAAACGGCAACCTCAACTCCTCCGGCACGCTCCTCGCCACCGGCACCGGCACGTGGCAGTTCATCGCTGTCTCATGGAAAGCCGGCGCCACCGGCACCGGCGGCGCGCAATGGTATGTCGGCGACGAGCAAAACGCCCCGCGCGCCGACGCCGCGCCGAGGCACTCCGCCGGCACCGGCGCGATGGCGCAACCCGCCGCCTACGACCTCAAGCTCGGCTGCGGCGGCTCCGGCAATGCCTTCAAGGGCGCGCTCGCCGACATCCGCATCTACGACCGCGCGCTCGACGCCGCGCAAATCGCCGCCGTCTATGACGAGGCGAAACCCCCGCCGCCGCCCGAACCGCTGGTGCGCTACACGTTCGACGACGACGCACCTGTCGGCGACGCCAACACCGCCCCCACCGCCATCACCAACTCCGGCACGCTCGGCGTCGACTACAACATCGGCGCAAGCAGCATCGGCGCGGCCACGCGCGTCACCGCAGCCGGTGGCGGCGCGTTCGGCCAAGGTCGCGCGCTCGACCTCACTCAAAACCCCATGAACGGCACCGCCGCCGCCTACGGCACCACCGCCTCGCACGCCTCGCTCACCGGCCTCACCGCGCTCTCCGTCTCGTTCTGGCTGAAAGTTCCAGAACTCTGGACCAGTTCCGGCATTTTTGTTCTCCGCAACAACTCCGGCAACGATGGCTGGCGCGTCACTACAAACTCAAACGGACGCCTCGTCCTCACCGTCGGCAACGGCACCGCCAACCGCGACTTTGGATCCTCCAACAACCTCCTCACCGCCGCCGACGCCGGCAAATGGAAATTCGTCACCGTCGTCTGGGACGAAACCGCCACCGCCGCGCAATGGTATGTCGGCGACGAAACCGCCGCGCCCGCGCTCGCGTCCGCCGCCGCCGCTGTCGCCGCGCAAACCATGTCCGCCGCCGCGCAGCAGCTCAACATGGGTCGCGCCGGCACCGGCAGCACCGGCTCGCTCAAGGCGTTTCTCGACGACCTCCGCGTTTACGACACCGCGCTCACGGCCTCGCAGGTGCAGGCCGTTTATGATGAACTGAAGCCCGACACCCCGCCCATTCCCCCGCTCGCCGTCACCGGTTTCACCCCGGAAAACATTCTCACCGGCGGCACCGTCACCCTCACCGGCAGCAACTTCATCGACACCGTCAGCGGCAGCTCGCTCGTGAACGACGTGCTCTTCGCCACCGTCTCCGCCGGCGCCGGCAACTGGACGGTGGACTCCGGCACGCAAATTACCGTCACCGCCGTGCCCGCCGGCATCCCCGTCACCGGCACCATCGGCGTCACCGGTCCCGCCGGCGTGGCGCTCGCGCCCGGCGCGTATCAGTTGATTTTGCCGGCCATCGCCAGCTTCACGCCGGAAAGCATCGCCATCGGCGGCACGCTCACCGTCACCGGCAGCAACTTTATCGTGGACGGCAGAACGCTCGTCACCGACGTGCTTTTCGGCGACGTCTCCACCGGCATGGCGAATTTCACCGTGGTGTCCGGCACGCAACTCATCGTGGCTCCGATCCCCGACGGCATCCCCGGCAGCGCGGCCATCGGCCTCGTCTCCGCCGGCGGCACCACCTTCAGCACCGGCACCTACACGCTTGCCTCGCCCTTCATCAGCGGCTTCGCGCCGGGGGAAATCGTCATCGGCGACGGCGTCGTCCTCACCGGCGGCAACTTCATGTCCGGCACCGCGAGCGTGATCACCGACGTGCTCTTCGACACGAAAATCGTCGGCGAGGGCAATTTCACGGTGGACTCGGACACGCAAATCACCGTGCGCGCGGTGCCCGGCGGCATTCCGGACACCGGCGCGGTGAAAGTCGTCACCGCCACCGGCACCTTCGCCGCGCCGGCTCCCTACGTCATCTACACGCCGCCGCCCGCGCCGATGATTCGTTACACCTTCGAGGAGGCGGACGGCGCCGTCGCCGCTGCCAACAGCGGCACGCTCACCGGCTACAACCTCACCACGTTCAGCGGCACCGTTGGCGCGGAAATCGGCGCGGACGCCAGCGGCGTCGCCGGCAAGGGTCGCTCGCTCGACCTCTCGACCAACCAAGTAAATGCCCCCGCCTCGCCCGGCGCCGCCATCACGCCGGTCGAGCCGCCCGCCGCCTACGCCACCAGTCAGGTGCAAACCGGCCTGCCCAAGTTCAAAAAAATGACCATCACCGGCTGGTATAGACCAAACGCCGACGTCGATGTTGCCAGTCTCAACAACGCCTATCTCCTCCGCCACATGGGCATGAACTTCCATATCTACCACCGCAACGCCCGCCGCCTTCAGGCTCGCATCGGCGGCGTGGATTTCACCACCCTCGGCAACGACGACGGCGTGGATGCCACTGCCGGCACATGGAAGTTTTTCGCCGTCACTTGGGAGGAAAAAATCGGCGCAAAATTCTACGGCGCCACCGAGGATCGCGAGCCCTACGCGATGGGTGAAACCGCCAGCGCCGCCACCGAATTTGCCGAGCCGACCGCCGCCGGCGACATCCGCATCGGCCACTCCAACCGTAACGGCGGTTTCCCCGGCTTTCTCGACGACATCCGCATCTACGACTCCACCCTCACCGCCGGGCAGGTGCGCGCCGTCTATTACGAGGGCAAGGACGCCGAGCCCGACTCCAACATCCTCCCTTATCCGCCCGCGTGGGAGGCGTCCGACGCCGGCGACGCCCGCCGCGCCGCCGCGCACCGCGCCTACCTCGCGCTCATTGACCGCGCCATCGCCGCGCAGGGCAGCATCATGCCCGCGCGCATCCTCGCCGGCTACGGCGACGGCACCGTGGCCGGCAGCAAGCTCGTCTCCCGCTTCACCATCGGCTACGCCCTCCTGCAGGCCTACCGCGCCTCGCTCGTGCCGGCGGATGTGACCGGCGGCAAGAAGCAGACGCGCGACAGCTACCTCGACCTCGCCAAAAAATGCCTGCTCGCCACCCTTAACGCCGCGCAAAACACCGCCGCCTACGACGCCACCACCACCATCGCCGACCGTCAGGCCGACGAGTTGTCCTTCGGCCTCGACACCGTGGTCGAGCTTTACCAACTGCTCGCCGGCCTCGGCGAGTTCACCGCGCCGGAGCTGGCCGACATCGAGCAAAAGCTCGCCCTCTGCGCCGACGCCGTGATGACCGGCGGCCTCGAATACGGCAGCTTCAACCGCGCCTCCTCGCGCGGCTCGGGCCTCGCCGCCGTCGCCGCCATCCCCTCGCTCGCCGCCCACGCGCACCGCGCCGACTGGCTCCAGTTCGCCAATGCCATCTGGAACGACTGGCGGCACGCCGCCCCCGCGTGGAAAGCCCCCGGCGCCGCCGCCAACGTCATCGACACCTTTGAGGACGCCCGCGGCTACAACGGTCTCTGGGCCTCCACCACGCTCCGCCAGGCCGTCGCGATGGACCGGCTCGGCGACCTCCTCACGCCCGAGACCGAGGCGTTCTTCGCCCGCTTCGCCCACCTCGTCGCGCCCAACGGCGTCATGCCCGACTACGGCAACTGCTACTGGAACCACGGTCTCACCTTCTGGCTCTCCGCCTTCGAACGCCTCGGCCACCTCTACCAGCGCTCCGACTTCCTGGAAAACGCCACCGCCGTCGCCGCCTTCATCGCCCGCAACCCCGGCATGGAAATCGACGAAACCAGCGCGTTGGTGGATGCCTGCCGCGCCGTGGACGCCACGCCTGCTGCTCTCGTCCCCGCCGACCGCCCCGGCGCGGTCGTCACCACCCGCACCGGCGACTTCGGCGACGTTTTCTTCGACAAACTTTACCTGCGCACCGGCACGACCGCCGCCGATGCCTACGCCGCCGTTGACCTCCACGACGGCGGCTATCACGGCCACGAGGACGGTGGCGCGCTCCTGCTCCATACCTCCGGCTCCTCCGTGCTCCTGCACTCGCAGGCGCGCCTCGACACCTTCGCCAACGAAATGCAGGGCGTCTGGGCGACGCGCCCCGGCGAGGATTTTCTCGCGCCGACCGGCCGCCACGCACCCGGCGTGCCGACCCGCTGGCTGGTGAACTTTCGCCACCCCGGCACCTACACCGGCGGCCCCGTGCTCGACCCGGCCAAGGTCAGCGGCCTGTTCTTCCGTGCCGAAAACACTGGCGCGACATCGGTCTCGTTCAACCTGCAAGTGCTCTCCATCAAGGGCGTGAAACCCGACGGCGAAACCGTGGACCTCGGCCTCACTGCGAACTTCGCCGACGCCGGCTTCACTCCCGGCGAGGTCGCCTTCATCACCGTCTCCGGTCTGTCCGCGCCTCTCGACCTCTCGCCCTACCAATACCTGCTCGTCGAGTGGCAAAGCTCGCATCCCGACTACGCGCCGCAATTCGGCTTCAACGGCGCCTCCTTCCTCCCCGCCGGAGCCGCCGACGGACGCCCCGCCACCGCCACCCTCCGCACCACCGCCGGTTCCTTCACGCTCGACGCCTATGCCGCCGGGGACGACACCGCGCCCAAAGGCGGCCTTACCCGCGTCATGCTCGACAGCGCCGGGCGACAGATCGCGCACAGCCGCGACCTCCGCCTCCGCAAGGCCGACGGCGCGCTCCTCGTGCTCGACACTTTCGAGTTCACCGAGGCCGGCGACTACACCGTCGGTCCTGTCTGGCACGCGCAAAACCTCGTGAGCGCCTCGGGCGGCACCGTCGTTGTCCGCGACGACGTCCAGCAATATTACAGCGACGATCCTCGCGACAAAGCCGCCGAGCCGCCCGCGCCGTTGCGCTATGACTTCGCCGCCGCCGGTTCGAGTGGCACGGGCGTCTCGCCCGTGTCCGTCTCCCTCGTCCGGTCAACCTACGAGTCGCCGATGTATCCGCCCGGCAACTACCCGCGCCATCCGCAAAAGGAGCACTTCGCCGCCACCGTCACCGGTGCGCGCGCCGCCGGCGACGTGGTCACGATCCTCTCCGTCCTCCGCCCCGGCGTGCCGGGAACTGCCGGCGACCAGCCCGCCGACGTGCCCGCCGCGCCTTCGCTGATGCAACCCGGCAAACACAACGCCCTTTTCGCCGACGCCACCGGCCAGCTCGACATCGGCGAAAACCCGCCGCCGCTCCCGCCCGTCATAAACACCTTTTCGCCCGCCGCCGTGATGATTGGCGCGCCTGTCGCCATCACCGGCTACAACTTCGCCGCCGGCGGCACCTCCTTCGTCACCGATGTCGTCTTCGGCAACGTTTCCGCCGCCGGCCATTACAGCGTGGACTCCGGCACATCCATCACCGTCTCCGCCGTGCCCGCCGGCATCCCCGATCCCGGCTACCTCTACGTCCACGCCACCACCGGCACCGCCACCAGCGGCAGCATGTATTCAGTCGGCCTCCCGCCGGAAAATCCCGTCGCGCCCGTATTGCCCGGCGACGTGGCCGAGGGCGCCGACGCCATCCTCACGGCCGCCGCCGCCGGCACGCCCGCGCCCGCCTACGCATGGGAGTTTTCCAACGACAATGGCGCGACTTGGCAGTCCATCTCTGCGCTCGACTCCGCCGCCTACGCGCTCTCGCCCGACACCGCCACGCTCACCTTGAAGACAGTCTCCGGCGCCATGAGCAGCTGGCAGTTCCGCTACATCGCATCCAACGCCACCGGCCACTCTGCCACCAGCGCCGCCGTCACCCTCAAGGTCGCCCAGACGCGCCTCGGCAGCGCGCCCGCCGCCCTCGCATTCGATGCCGCCGGCAACCTCTACGTCGCCGACAGCGGCCAACACGTCATCCGCCAAATCACCTCGCAAAACGACCTCCTTGTCCTCGCCGGCGTGACCGGCGGCACCGGCAGCACCAACGGCTCCGGCTCCACCGCCCGCTTCAACACCCCTCGCGGACTCGTTGCCGGCGCCGACGGGCTCCTCTACGTGGCCGACTCCGGCAATCACCTCATCCGCCGTGTTTCCCCCGACGGCACTGCCAGCACCCTCGCCGGCTTCGCCCTCATCACCGGCGTCAGCGGCAGCGCCGGCTGGCGCGACGCCACCGGCGCGGACGCCCTCTTCCGCGCTCCCGCCGGCCTCGCCCCCGATCCCGCCGGCGGCTTCTATATCGCCGACAGCGGCAATCACGCCATCCGCCACATCTCCCCCGCCGGCGCCGTCACCACCATCGCCGGCCTCATTGACACCGCCACCACCCTGGTCACCGCCACCATCGCCGGCCCCAGCGGCACCACCGTCCATGTCACCGGCACCGTCGTCACCACCACCGCCATCAGCGGCACCGACGACGGCCCCGCCGAATTCGCGACCTTCAACGCTCCGAACGCCGTCGCCGTCGGTCCCGACGGCAGCATCTACGTGGCCGATTTCAACAACCGCGCCATCCGCGTCATCTCCCCCGCGCCCGACCGCGTGGTCAGCACTCTCGCCGGACAAATCGGCACGTCCGGCATGGCGGACGGCACCGGCACGGATGCCCGCTTCGGCAGTCCCGCCGGCCTCGCGCTCGATGGGGGCACCCTCTACGTCGCCGATTCCAGCAACTCCACCCTCCGCGGCGTTGACACCGCCACCGGCGAAGTGCGCACGCTCGCCGGCGCCGCGCAAACCACCGGCACCGCCGACGCCACCGGCACGCTCGCCCGTTTCAACAACCCGCGCGGCCTCGCCCTCGGCCCCGATGGCTTCCTCTACATCGCCGACACCGGCAATGCCGCCATCCGCGTCTTTGACCCTGCCGGTGCCACCGTGACCACCCTCACCGTCACCGGCACTTGGA
Organism: Termitidicoccus mucosus; assembly: GCF_038725785.1. Classification (GTDB taxonomy): domain Bacteria; phylum Verrucomicrobiota; class Verrucomicrobiia; order Opitutales; family Opitutaceae; genus Termitidicoccus; species Termitidicoccus mucosus. Next base: position 3,396,962 of record NZ_CP109796.1, on the reverse strand, counting down.
GCCAGCCTCTTCCCCCGGTGGAGAACCACGGTCACCCCGGCGGCGAAAACACGTCCGGCGGCGGCGCGCCCTGTTTCTGGTATTTCCCCGCCCTCGCCCTCCTCGCGCTTCTCCGCCGGCGCGTCTCGATTTCAAAGGAGCGCGGGCTTTCCAGCCCGCGACGAGAGCCAACGCGGACAAGAATGTCCGCGCTCCTTTCCCTCGCCCTCGCGTTTCTTCTTTCAGCCCTTCAGCCGTTCAGCCCTTCAGCCCTTTCCCAACAACCCGCCACCGGTTCCGTGCAAGGCCGGGTGCTCAATGCCGACACGGGTGACTACATTTACCAAGCCCGCGTCCGTGTCCTCTCCGTCGCCGACGGCAGCCTCCGCATCGAGGCCCTCACCGACCCCGAAGGCCGCTATTGGCTCGCCGGCGTGCCCGCCGGCACTGTCACCGTCGAGGCGGCATTCACCGGCATGCCGCCCGTCACCACCACTGTTGACGTCGTCCCCGGCCAAGCCGTGGACGCGCCCACGCTCAACCTCAGCATGACCGCCCTCGCTTCCGGGCCCGCCGCACCCGACGGCGACGGGAAGGTGGTCATGCTCGACGCCTTCGTCGTCGAATCCAAGCGCGACCTCACCGGCGCCGCCATCGCCCTCAACAGCCAGCGTTTCGCCGAAAACATCCGCAACGTTGTCTCCATTGAGGAAATGGGTTTCACCGGCGACGGCAGCATCACCGGCGCCCTCAAGTTTCTCCCTGGCGTCGAACTGGAAAATGACGACTCCGGCTTCGGCAACGCCATCACCCTTTCCGGCGCCCCCAGCGCCAACGTGCCCGTCACCGTCGGCGGTCTCGACGCCATCAGTTCGTCCTACCTCACGCAAAACGAATACGGCAACGCCAACCAGCGCTCCGTAAACCTCATGCAGCTATCCGCCAACAACATTTCCCGCGTCGAGGTCAATCGCTCTCCCACGCCTGACAGCCCCGGCAGCGCCCTTGCCGGCTCTGTCAACCTCGTCCCCAAAAGCGCCTTCGAGCGCGCCCGCCCGCAATATACCGTCCAGCTCTTCGGCTCGGCCAACGCCAAAAGCGTCACCCTCTCCCAGCGCAGCGCCCCGCTCAACGGCACGCAAACCCCCGTCCACGCCGGCGCCGCCTTCAGCGCCATCGTCCCCCTCAGCAAGCGCCTCGGCTTCTCCCTCAACCTCACCCACAGCGTCTCCCCGAAAAGCTACTCCGCCGTGACCCGCAGCGTCACCGCCAACTACAACGCCCTCTCCGAAAACCAGTCCGAATGGGGCTACCTCAACGACGATCCCGCCACCGGACGGGTTTATAAATATTATCTCCACGCCTTCGACCTCTACGACAACAACAGCACCTACACCCGCGACAGCGTCAACCTGACCGTCGACTACAAGCTCACGCGCAACAGCACCCTTTCCCTCGGCTGGACCCAAAGCTACAACGAACAGCAAAACGGCCAGCGCCGCGCCTCTTGGGACATGGGTCGCGCGCGCATCAACTGGGGCGCCTCCACCACCGGCGACGAATGGACCGGCGCCGCCACCGACCGCGTCACCAACACCCCCGCCAGCCTGCACGACGACGGCACGCAGGTCGTCAACGCCACCACCTACAACGACTTCATAGACAAAAACCGCCAGTTCAGCCTGAAATACCGCTGGCGCACCCACGACTGGGCCGCCGAGTTGCTTGCCAGTCAAGGCGAGGCCGGACGCACCTCCGTTGACCTCTCCCGCGACCTCCTTTTCGGCGGCTGGTCGGTCGTGGACACCGTCAACATCACCTTCGCGGACATCCAGAAATGGGACATCGGCTCCATCACCGCCGCCCACAACGGCGTGCCTGTCTCCCCCTTTGACCTTGCCTCCCTCTATTCCGCCGAGGGCGGCGGAGGCGTGCGCGCCGAAACCGTCACCATCAACACCACTCGCGACACCGTCGGCTACACCTCGCTGCCCCGCTTCCGCATCAAACCCGACTGGACCGGCGATCGCAAAGTCCAGCTCGCCGGCAGCCTCTCGCGCAACTTTGACATTGGCCACACCTACCACATCGCCAAGCTCGGTTTCGATTACAACGACTGGAAACGCGACCAGCGCTACGACGAAGCCTTCGGCACCGGCGGCGGCTTTTATTACGACGGCATCGACGTGCCCTACACCGGTTTCGTCAGCGACGGCTACAACCGGGTCCTTCCCCTCGGCTACGGCGTGCTCCCCAGCATGGACCTGCACAAAATGGCCCTCTTCTACAAAGCCAATCCGGGCATGTTCAAATCCATCAACCCCGGCAACGACTACGTGACGGCCGTCATCAACAACAAATATTTCCGCGAGACCATCACCTCCGCCTACCTGCGCGTGGACAGCAGTTTCCTCGATCACCGCCTGCTCGTCGTCTGGGGCCTGCGCGCCGAACGCACCGACGACGAAGCGGAGGGCGCGGGCGTTGACCCTTCCGCCAACCGTGCCCTCCGCCCTGACACCGGCCTGATGGACTACATTTACCCCCGCAACTCCCTCGCCGCCGCCAAGCTCATCTATACTCCCCGCGGCAGGCGCGCTGAAAAAAGCTACACCGACCTCTTCCCCAGCGTGAACGCCCGCTACAACCTCACCGCCAACCTTGTCGCCCGCGCGTCCTACTCGCAAACCATCGGACGCCCCGATGTGTATAACATCGTCCCCGGCGTCGTCAGCAATCTCGTCGCCGTCTCCTCGGGCGACATGGCCATCCGGGTGACCAATCCCAACCTCGACCCGTGGAAATCGCAAAATATCTCCCTCTCCCTCGAACTCTATTCCGATAAAATCGGCGACCTCACCCTGCGCGGCTACCGCCGCTGGATTAACGACGCCTATGCCGACCGCACCCTCTCCGTGGATGACAGTCGCGACATCATCGAATTTTACGGCCTCGACCTGACCGAGTTCCCCAACGCCTACCTCGTCCGCCCCGAACGCATCCCCGGCACGCTCGTCACCTCCGGCCTGGAGCTGAGCGGACGCTATAACCTCGATCCGCTCCTCCCAAACTGGGCGCGCGGCCTCCGCGTGCGGTTTAATATTTCCCGCTCCACCATCACCGGAGGCGACGAACTCGCCGCCTCCTTCGGCGCGCAGAAGATGTATCTCTTCCCTTGGAGCGCAGGCGGCAGCCTCACTCTTGAGCGCAAATATTTCACTGTCGCCGTGAGCGGCAAATGGAACGACACCCAGCGCCGGGCCTATTACGCGGTCGAGATCGGCACGGCCAACGGTCGCTACGCCCCCGGAACCTATGAATATATCCAGCCCACCTTCCGCCTCGACCTCGACCTCACCGTAAAGCTCACCAAAAACCTCTCCCTCTTCATCAACGGCCGCGACATCAACAACTACACCCAGGAGCATCTCCGCTACGCCCCCGACACTCCCGAGTTGCTGAAGGCCTACCGCCGCCTCCAATACGAAGCCGTCTGGACCGCCGGCATGAAGGCCGTGTTTTGATAAAAACAAACCATTAAATTCACCACAAAGACACGAAGACTTTTTAATAAACCGCGAAAAACGCCAAAACCCGCGAAACCCAATCTATTTCCTTTCGCGCCCTTTCGCGTTTTTAGCGGTTATAAAAAATCGAACCATTATTTTGAACAGAAGGAAACGAAGGGCGCCAAGAAGGCCATGATTTGGAAATGTATTCTTCGTTTCCCTTTGTTTCTTTCTGTTCAATAAAAACGAACAATTTTCCCCCATGCGCACCCGCATCTTGGCATCACTCCTTCTCTTCCTCCTCGCGCCGCTCGCCCAGCAGGCCGCGCCGTTGCTGCTCCGTCCCGGCGACAAGCTCGCCGTCTGCGGCGACTCCATCACCGAGCAGAAACGCTACAGCGTGTTTATCGAGGACTACCTCCTCGCCTGCCAGCCCGCCGCCAACCTCTCCGCCATCCAGTTCGGCTGGGGCGGCGACACCACTTGGGGCTTCCTCTCCCGCCTCCACCAGAATGTCGCGCCGTTCCGCCCGACCGTCGCCGCCACCTGCTTCGGCATGAACGACGGCGGCTACCTGCCCGTCGCCCAAGCCGGCGAGCGTCTCGACCGCTACCGCCAGTCCCTCGACGGCATCGTCGCCAACTTCAAGGCCGCCGGCGTGCGCGACATCGTCGTCGGCTCGCCCGGCGTCGTCGATACCGGCACCTTCCGCCGCCTCTCCCCCGACGCCTACAACGAAACCCTCGCCGCCCTCGGCGACATCGCCCGCGAGGTCGCCGAAAAACACGGCGCCCGCTTCGCCGACGTGCATGGCGCGATGCTCGCCGCGATGAAAAAGGCCAAGGCGAAATACGGCCCCGACCATCCCGTGGCCGGCGGCGACGGCGTGCATCCCGGCGCGAACGGCCACCTCGTCATGGCTTATGCCTTCCTGAAGGCGCTCGGCTGTGACGGCGACATCGGCGCCATCACATGGGACTGCGCCGCGGGCCGCGCCACCGCCACCGGCGGCCACCGCGTGCTCGCCGCCACCCGCACCGCCGTCGAACTTGAATCGACGCGTTATCCGTTCTGCTTTTTCGACGGCGGCGGCGACATCGCCAGCGCGCGCCGCATGGTCGAGTTTCTTCCCTTCAACGACGACCTGAACCGCTACACCCTCGTCGTGAAAAACGCCCCCGCGCCGCGGGTGAAGGTCACCTGGGGCAAAGCCGCGCGCGAGTTCGCCGCCGCCGACTTGGAGCGCGGCATCAACCTTGCCGCCGAGTTTCTGGACAATCCCTTCTGCGACGCCTTCGCCCGCGTCCACGAAACCGTGATGGCCCAGCAAGCCTACGAGACCGACGCCGTGAAGATCCTGCTCACCTCGCTCCCCGTCTGGACAAAACATTTCCCCGGCGAGGAGAAAAACACGGCCGCCCGGCAGGAGTTGATTCTCAAAAAATCCGCCGCCCTCGTCGCCGAGTCAAAAGCCTCCGTCTCCCCCGTCAGGCACACGCTGGCCATCGAGGCGCTTTAGAGCAGGTTCTCTCAATATTTACACATGAGGGTAGGGCGAGGCGTCCCCGCCGAGCCGCGGCTCACCCGGAGGGTTCGCCCTACCTAAAGTCTGTGCAAATGTCGGGAAAATACTATAAACGAAAAACGCTTCATGGTCATTTTGCCTGCACGCGCAGGACGGTGTGCGACCGGGCGGGCACGGTGTGGCGAAAACGCGGCCCCGGGACGGCAATAGTCTCCTCGCGCGGAGAAACCTGATCGGGGGCATCGAGGGTGTTGGTGTCGTCGAGACTCCCGGCGGTGAGAAGGGAGACACGTCCCGTGTCCGCGATGGTTTGCACGCCCTCGAGCCCGATGGCCGCGTCGAGCGGACGGTCGGCGGGGTTGACGAGGTGGAGGATGATTTCGCCCGCTCGGTCGTCGCGGCCGGCGACGGCGTAGAGGACCGCGGGCGGCCGGCGCGCGCCTTCGAGAATGAGCGCGCCGTCGAGCCAGCATTTCACCGCCCCGCCCGAGACCTCGACCCTGATGTCATACCAGCGCCCGTCCTCGATGCGGCCGGCGGCGCTGGCGGCGGGGGCGCCGCCGAGGTTGAGCGTGTATTGGGTATTCCGATACGAACCGAGGTTGAGGCGCCCGGTCTCGCCGCCGGGTTCGGCCTGGAAGAAAACGAGGAAACCCTCCTCGCCGCCGAGTTTGCGGGCTTTCACGGAAAGCGTGTAATCGGTCCACGCGCCATCGACGGCGAGGGCGCGCACGTCGGGCTCGTCCGGGTTTTCCTGGCGAAGCGCGCCGTCGCGGATGGCCCACGCGCCGCCCCGGGTCTGCCAGGCGGCGAGTTGTTTTCCGCCGGCGAAGTCGGCGCGGAAGAGTTCGCGCCCGCCGCGGGTGATGACGAAATCCTTGAACTCGGCCCGGCTGTGCCACGTGCCCACGCCCGCGCTCCCGGGATACGCGGGCGCGGGTTGCGGGGGCACGGCGAGCGTCGTCGGCAGGACGCGGTCGGGCCGATGGCGCGAGAAGGCCTTTTGCACGTGGTAGGAGGGCGTGCCGTAAACGCGGTCGTGGTCGAACCAGACGAGGTCGGGCGCCCACTGCGTGGCGCCGCTTTTCGCGAAAAGCGGCGCGTAGGCGGCCATGGTGACGACATCGGCGTTGCGGAGGAGGCCGGTCATGAAGGCCGCCTCGGACAACGCGGCGCGGAGCGTGTTGCGCCGGTCGGTTTCGTGCGCGGCGAATTCGCCGGCAAAAACCTTCGGGCCGGCGCGGTCGTGGCGATCGTAACGGTCCGCTTGGGCAAAGAACCACGCGGGCGGGCGGTAGTAGTGCTCGTCCACGATTTCGGCGGGCGTGCCGGCCTTGAATTTGTCCCATGCCAGCCGCCACCACTGGTCGTCCACGCCGGGTCCCGAGGTGGTGATGAGAACGATTTCAGGATGCGCGGCCTTGAGCGCGTCGTGGAAAACCGTGTAGCGCTCGAAATACGGTTCGCCCCATTGCTCGTTGCCGATGCCGAGGTATTTCAGGTTGAAAGGCGCCGGGTGCCCCATCGCGGCGCGGACGCCGCCCCACTTGCTGTCAACGGGACCGTTGGCGAACTCGACGAGGTCGAGCGCGTCCCGCACAAAAGGCCCCAGCTCGCCGAGCGGGACAAGCTCCCCGGTCTGGTATTGGCAGGCCATGCCGCAGTTGATGACCGGCACGGGGGCGGCGCCGATGTCCTCGCAAAGTTGGAAATACTCGAAGAAACCCAGCCCGTAGGACTGGTAATACTGCGGCGCGTGATCGCGATGGAGGGCATGCTGCCAGCGGTTCCGGTTTTCGGGCCGCGCGGCGATGTCGCCGACGGTGTCCTTCCATCGATAGGCGTTGGCAAGGTCGGAGCCCTCGACGATGCAGCCGCCGGGGAAGCGCAGGAAGCCGGGGCGCATGTCGGCGAGCATTTGCACGAGGTCGGCGCGCAGGCCGTTGGGGCGTTGTTTCCAGGTGTTTTCCGGGAAAAGCGAAATGACATCGAGGTCGATGGTGCCGGCGGCATCAGCGGTGACGACGAGGCGGGCCCGCCCGGTGCCGGTGAACGGCACGGGCAGGCGCGAGGCGGACGAGGGCGGAACGGCGATGACGGCGTCGCGGCGGGTCCAGGCCGTGGCGATGTTTTCGATGCGGCATCGGCCGAGCACGCGCCCGGTCTCGTCCTCGATGGCGACGGCGAGCGCGCCGGAGAAGCCGTCCGCGGCGCGGGCGCGCAGCGAGACGAGGTAATTTTCCCCGGCCCGGACGGCGATGCCGCCGAAGCCGTAGTTGGCGACGCCGAAGCCTTCGCCGGGGTCGCGCACGGCGAGGCGGAGGAAATGCGGATTATTCGGGTTGAGCGGGGTCTCGGCCGAGATGCCGGCGGAGGCGTCGGCGCCACGGTTCACGAGGCCCCACGCATAGAACGAATCGGCGTGCTCGAAGGAGCGGTTCTGCACGAGTTCGGCGTAGAGCCCGCCGTCCGCGCCGTAATTGATGTCCTCGAAAAACAGTCCGTGCATGAGCGGGCTGACCGGGATGCCGGGCGCGGCAGCATCGACCGTGACGGTGACCGGCGCGGCGGCCGCGGGCGGAATCGCAAGCGAGACGAGGGGGACGGCAAGGGCGGAAAGGAAGCGGATGCGATATGTCATTGTGTCATGAAAAACGGATACGAAATCGGGCGGACGTGGCGCGCATGACGCGCGCGGGCGCGCCCGCGGAGGCAAGCATACTCAACCGCCATTTCCGCGCCGGGTAAACCGGCGGGCGCGGTTTACGGTCAGAGTTTTGGCGGCCCGGGAACCGTTCGTCCGGTTGAAACCGCGGTTTTACCGCGTGTTTTTGAGGTAGCAGAAGGCGGTGAAGGTGCCGTCGGCATCCGCACTGGCGGCCCGGGCATCGACCACGAAGCGACCGGACGACTGGCGGCGGCTGGCCTCGGAGTCGGGGCGCTTGGTGTCGATGACGTTCAGCGCGCCGTTGATTTTTTTCGAGAGCATCGCGCAATCCGCCAGGGACAGGCCGGGAAAGACGACGTAGGCGCAGCGTCCGTCCGGGAGCCCGGAGGAGCCATCGAGGTAAAAGTTCACGCCATGGACGCTCATCAGTCCTCCGCCGGCGTTGGTCCCGACGGCGGAGGCGGCGATCCCCGTGTCAACCGGGGCGCACTCGGAACGGACGACTTTGCTCCAATCCTGCACGCTGGCGGCGGGGGAGCCGTCGGGTTTCAAGCCGGCCGTGAATGCGCGGAGCTGCCGGTTCCAGCCGACGATGTCGGCAGGCTGGATGGCGCCGCCCTGGACCGGATCACGGCCCGTGCGCCAGTCCGGGAGTCGGTCCAGCGTCCGGGTCGCGAGCAACACCGCCTCCAGACAGAACTCGGGCGTGCCGTTGTCGTTTTCATCCAGGCTGGCGTCGGGGCCGGGGCCATCGGCCGTGCGGACGATGCCGCGGCCCTTGGTGAAAGGCATCAGGCCGGATGCCTCGGGGAGGGCGGCATACCGGGCCAGCGCCGTCTCCAGCTTTTCCAGGTTGGAGACGGTGGATTCGACCCGGCTCCGGTTGATGCGCGCCAACACGCCGGCCGAAACCACGGACAGCAGCACCGAAATGACGACGAGTATGCCGAGCACCTCGACAAAGGTGAGCCCTCGGCGGGATTTGATGTTATGTTCCATCGGTGGAAGTTTGGGACAAGGCCTCCACTTTCAACCTCGGCACGAACTTTCTCGCGTCACGCGCGCGGCTGTTGCGCCAGGACCGCCATGATGGCCTTCTGCGTGTGCAGCCGGTTTTCGGCCTGGTCGAAGATGATTGAGCGCGGGTTGTCCAGGACCTCCTGCGTCACTTCCTTGCCGACGTAGGCGGGCAGGCAGTGCATGAACCAGGCGTCGGGCTTCGCGGCGGCGAAAAGTTCCGCGGTCACGGCGTAGGGCGACATTGTCTTGATGCGCTCCGCGGCCTCGGCCTCCTTGCCCATGCTCACCCACACGTCGGTGTAAACCACGTCGGCGTCTCTCACCGCCTCGCGCGCGTCGGTGGTGAATTCATATCCGCCCGCGAAGCCTTCCTTCGCGAGCAGCGCGTCGAGCTCCTTCGGGGGCTCGAACCCTTTCGGGCCTGCGAGCGAGATTTTCATGCCGAAGAGATTTGCGCCGAGGATCCATGAGTTCGCCATGTTGCAGGCCGTGTCGCCGAGAAACGCGATCTTGCGGCCTTTCAGCGACGCGAACAGATCCCCGCCCTTCGGCGCCCAGCGCTCGGCCATGGTGAAGGCGTCCGTGTAAATCTGGCACGGATGGAGAAAATCGGTCAGCGCGTTGATGACGGGAATGCTGCCGGCGCGCGCGAGTTCCTCGACCTCGGCGTGGTCGAACGTGCGCACGATGAGCCCGTGCACGAAACGCGAAAGCACGCGGGCGGTGTCGGCCACCGTTTCGCCGCGCCCGAGCTGGATGTCGCCTTTGTTGAGGAAAAGCGGATTGCCTCCGAGTTCGTGGATGCCGACCTCGAACGAGACCCGCGTGCGCGTGCTCGATTTGGAGAAGATCATCGCCCATGTCTGGTGCTGAAGCACGGGCGGCGTGTGGCGTCCGCGTTTCTGCTTCAACTCGCGGGCAAGGGCAAAAATTTCCGCCACCTCGCGGGGCTTGAAATCGGTCTCTTTGAGGAAGTGCTTCATCGGAAAGAAGCGCGAGTGCTTATACCCGCCGCCACTACGCTGCGAGGGAAAAATGCGCGCGGCACAAAGAATGGATGGGAGGATGGAAAAAGTCAGGAGGGACGCTGTCCCTCCACTGGCATATTTTCCAAAGGGATCATTTCAGTTCGGAAGCGGCATGCCTCCTGATTGCTTCCATCCTGCCTTCGCCTATTCCGCCAGGCAGCGTCTGAAACCGGCGGCAAGGGCGGCGCGGTCGAGGTCGCGGCCGATGAAGACGAAGGTGTTTTGACGTTTTTCGCCGGATTTCCAGGGTGCCCCGGCGCGGGAGTCGAAGAGCATGTGCACGCCTTGGAAAATGATGCGCTCCTTCGAGCCGCGCACGGCGAGGACGCCTTTGCTGCGGTAGATGTCGGTGCCTTTTTGCGCGAGGAGTTCGCCGAGCCAGGCGTTGAGGCTGGCGCCGTCGAACTCGCCTTCCATCGCGATGCCGACGGAGCCGACCGCGCCGTCGTGCGTGTGCGTCGCCTTGAAGGCGCGCTCGCGCAGGGGCGCGAGTTTTTTGTCCTTGTCGCCTGCTGCGGCGAGGCGGGCGTCGAACTCGTCGGGATGATGCTGGGTGAAAAGCGCGTAGTGGCCGGCCGTGGCGATGCCGACGGGGAAGACGGCGGGAAACGCCGGGAAGGCGAGGCGGTGCAGCCTGCCGTCGGGCAGGAGCGGCGTGCCGGGCGCGAGTTCGCGGGGCTCGGCGGAAAAGGCGAGCACGGCGCGGTCGCGCGCGGCGGCGAATGATGCTTCGGAGGCGTCGGGAACGGGAAGGAGGACGGCGTCCATCGCGGGGTCGGGGCCCTCGTCGAGCGTGAGCGTGGCGGCGCCGGCGGGAAGGTCGTGGATGCCGCCCCACTCGAAGGGATATTCGGGTTCCATGAACCGCGGATCGACCTGCGTGGCGCGGTCGAGGTCGAAGCCGCCGAGGTTGAGGACATGCTCGAGCGGGACGGCGGCGTTGCGCGCGCGGTGGAGGCGGGCGGCGGGATTCATCCGGCGGAGGCGCGCCTCGATGGCGGCAAGCTCGTCGTCGGCGACGAGGTCGGTTTTGTTGAGGAGGATGGTGTCGGCGAAGGCGATCTGTTTTTGCGCCTCGTCGCTCGAATCCCAGTGTGCCGCGATGTGGCGCGCATCGACGAGGGTGACGATGGCGTCGAGGTGGTAGCGGGCGCGCACGCCGGGATCGGTGAAGAAGGTGAGCGCGACGGGGCCGGGGTTGGCGAGGCCGGTGGTTTCGATGACCACGGCGTCGATGCGGCGGTCGCTTTGCGCGAGGCGGGTGAGGATGCGGATGAGGTCGCCGCGCACGGTGCAGCAGATGCAGCCGTTGTTCATCTCAAAGATCTCCTCGCGTTCGCGGATGACGAGCTGGTTGTCCACGCCGACTTCGCCGTATTCATTTTCTATGACGGCGATGCGGCGTCCCCGGCGGTTGGCGAGGATGCGGTTGAGGAGCGTGGTCTTGCCGGCGCCGAGGAAGCCGGTGAGGACGGTGACTGGAATCAGGTTTTGTGTGTTCATTGGCCCGTTTGTTTATGCTGGGAAAATTATTCCGGCGGCCCGGCGAGGGGATCTCTCATGCGCGCCACAAAGCGTTCCGCGAGGCCGTCGCGCTGCCCGAAATGCATGTGCAGATAACTGGCGAGCAGGTTGCCATGCGCGCAGCCGCAAGGCGCGCCGGGGGCGTCCCGCCGGGCGGCGCGCGACAGCCACGCGAACGGGACATGCGTCGCGGCGCCGCCTCCCGGGTCCGGCGCCTCGATTTCCCATGTGCTGTAATGGAACTCGTGCGCGCGCAATGTCTCGCCCGCCGCGACGAGAAAATTCGACCTCAACGCGGTGGCGTGACGGTAGCCGAAACCGGCCAGCCGCCCGCCCATGCGGACAACACCGGGGACGAGCCCGGCCATCGGCCAGCGCCGGCCTTCGGCATCGACGAGCGTCCCGGCCAGGGCCATGAAACCGCCGCACTCCGCGAAAATCGGGACGCCGCGCGCGTGCGCATTTTTCAGGTCGTTCCAAAGCGCGCTGTTTTCCGACAGGGCCTTGGCGTGAAGCTCCGGGTATCCGCCGCCCAGATACACCCCGGCCGCGCCCGGCGGCGGCCGCTCGCCTTGCGCCGGCTTGAAATAGGCAATCCGGGCGCCCGCGGCTTCGAGCAAGTCGAGATTGTCCGGGTAATAAAAACAGAACGCGTCATCGCGCGCCACGGCGAGCAGCGGACGAGGGGTTTGCGAGGCGCCGCGCCCGCGCCCCGGTTCCGGCAGACATCGCAAGTCCGGGGCGGCGGCCGGCGGCGTGATGCGCGCCGCCAGCCCGATGATTGCATCCAGGTCGAATCGCTTCGCCACTTCGGCGCCGAGCCCCCGAATGAACTCGTCCGATGCGCGCCGCCCGCTTTCGTAAACCAGCCCGAGATGGCGCTCGCCCACGGCAAACGCGGCATTGCGGGGCAGCCAGCCGACCACCGGCGCGCGGCAGTGGCGGGCGATGGCGGCGGCGCAACCGCCCGCATGGGCCTCGGTGCCCGCATTGTTGAGCACAAACGCCGCCACCGGCGTCCCGGGGTCAAAGTGCTCGAATCCCCGCGCCACCGCGGCGATGCTCCGCGCCGACTTGGAGATATCCAAAACGAGCAGCACGGGCGCGTCCAGGAGCCTGGCAATCTGCGCGGCGGATGCGCGGTCGTCCTCGAAATCACTGCCGTCAAAAAGCCCCATCACGCCCTCGATGACGGCGATGTCGGCGCCCGCGCAGGCGCGCCCGAAAACACCGGCCACCCGCGAATCGTCGAGCATCCACGAATCGAGATTGCGGCAGGGGCGCCCCGCGGCGCGGCTGTGGTAGGAGGGATCGATGTAATCCGGCCCGCACTTGAAGGATTGCACGACGAGTCCCCGCGCCCGCAGCGCGGCGACAAGCCCCACGGCAACGGTGGTCTTGCCAACGCCGGACGACGTCCCGGCGACGACAATGCGCGGAATGTTGCGGGTAGCCTCAGGCATGTCCGGGTGCGCGTTGAGCGCGGCGGTGCGGCGCACACCGGAGCCGCGCCGTTTGCAGCAGTTCCTCATTGGAAAAAACCGCCTCGCCGCCATCATGCGCGAGAACGCGGCCCTCGGACATGATGGCGGCCTCGTCCGCCCAGGCGCGGGCGAGATCGAGATGATGCGTGGAAAAAAGGATCGCGATGCCTTGCGCGTTGAGGTCGTCGAGGTGCGCGAGCAGCGATGAAACGCCCTCGGGGTCGAGGCCGGCGGTGGGTTCGTCGAGGAGGAGCGCGCGCGGGCGCATGGCGAGCGCGCCGGCGATGGCGGCGCGTTTGCGCTGGCCGTGGCTGAGCATGTGCAGCGGCATTTCGCCGAGGTTTTCCAGGCCGACGGCGGCAAGCGCTTCGGCGACGCGTTGCGCGACCGCGTCGCCGGCGAGGCCGAGGTTGAGCGGGCCGAAGGAAACGTCCTGCGCGAGCGTGCCGGCGAAGAGCTGGTCGTCGGGGTCCTGGAACACGAGCGCGACGCGCTGGCGGAGCGCGAGGAGGCCGCGCTTGGAGTGGTCGAGCGGCGCGCCGTCGTGGAGGACGACGCCGGAATCGGGGCGCAGGGTGCCGTTGAGGTGGAGGAGCAGGGTGGACTTGCCGGAGCCGTTGGCGCCGAGCAGCGCGAGGCGCGCGCCGGGCCGCAGCGCGAGCGACACGCCGTCGAGCGCGCGGAGGCGTTGCGCGCCGCACAGCCCGGCCGCGCGCGCCATGCCGGGCCAGGCGAAATGCAGGTCACGGGCTTCAAGGATGGGAGGTGGCATGAGAAGGAAAATTAAGAATTAAGAATTAAAAATTAAGAATTGGGAGAAGGGCGGGGAGGGTTGGGAGGGCTGCGGAGTTTTTTTATCGTTCTCGTTCTCTTACTCGTTCTCTCTTCTGTTTTGCGCGTCGTTTTGAGGAGAGAGAACGAGAACGAGTAAGAGAACGATGGGAGGAGGGATTCAGAGGAGGAGCGTTGTGGCGGCGACAAGCGCGGGGACAAGGAGGGCGAGGGCGTAATCTCGCGCCGAGGCCGCGGAGGGAGGAAGGAGGACGGGAAGCGCGCCTCCGTCGTAACCGCGCGACTGCAACCCGCGTTCGAGCCGCGCGGCGCGCGCGTGGGTGCGGGTGAAGAGCGCCGCCGCCGCGAGGCCCGCCGAACGAAGGGCGCGGCGCGCGTTGCGCCAGCCGAGCCGGTTTTGTTGCGCGCGGAGGATGGCCGCGCGGCTTTCGTCGAGCAGGAAGATCGTCCGGTAGGCGAGGCCCATGAGGTCGATGAGCGCGGCCGGCACGCGAAAGCGGCGAAGCAGCGCGAGCGTGCGGGAAAGCGGCGAGGTGAAGGCATAAAGCAGCGTGACGGAAAGCGCGGCCGCCGCGCGGCAGGAAGTTTGAAGCGCGGTGCGCGCGCCCTCGCGCGCGAACGCGATGCGGACGCCGTCGTCCCAGGTGAGCGACAGGCAGAGCGCAAGCGCGCCGGTGGCGAGAAATCCCATCGGGATGACAAAGGCTTTCGCGAAATCGCGCGCCGGCACGCGCGCGCCCGCGAGGGCGGCGAGCCAGGTGGCGGCGAGGATGAGCGGCGCGCACGCCACCGGCGGCAGGAACAGCGCGCATGCCATCAGGCCCGCGCACAGCAGCATCACCGCGCCGGTCTTGGCGCGCCAGCGGTTGGTGTGGGCGTTGATGTCGATGAGGCGGAGCATGGGTGAGCGGAGGATGGTGATAATATGCGGGGGCTTTGCCGGATGTAACCTGAAGTGATGCCAGCCTCCTCTTTCCTCTTTATTCTTTCTCTTGGGATTCCCGTTTCGGCGCGGAAAACGGAGAAAGAGGAAAGAGAAAGAATAAAGAGGAAAGAGAGGGCTGGCATTATTGTGGGTTGCTTCGTCCGCGGTAGAAACCCAGGCAATAGCCGATGAGGCCGGCGCCGATGGCCGCTTGCAGGCCGAACAGGAGGCTTTCGATTTCGCCGCTCGGCGGCTCCCAGAGCGGGGCGAACCAGGGTTTGTAATCGGGACGGAGTCCGGTGATGACAGTTTCGGCTTGGCCGTCGGCGCCGGTAAAAATTTCGGCGGCGTCGCCTGCGGGCGGGCGGATGATGAAGAGCGGGAGGATGGCAATCGCAAGGGCGGCGAGAAGCAGCAGCAGGTTTTGGCGTTTCATGGCGGGACGGAGATTGCAGAAATTACGAATGACGAATGACAAATTACGAATTGGGGTCAGCGGGGTCGGCAGGGGCGATGAGGGCCGCGAGCTGCGGGGCGGCATGCGCGCGGAGGAGGTTCATCACGAGGACGCTGAGGAGCCCTTCGATGACGGCGAGGGGGAGTTGCGTGAAGGCGAAGATGGAGAGGAATTTCGCGGCGGCGGCGGTGAAGCCGCCGGCTGGATCGGGAAACGCGAGCGCGAGCTGGAGCGAGGTGACCACGTAGGTGGCGAGATCGGAAAGCATCGCGGCGAGAAAGACGGCGGCGCCGGAGGAAAGGCGGAGCACGGTGGCGGCGCGGAACACGCCCCACGCGACAAGCCCGCCGACGATGGCCATGGAAAAGGTGTTTGCGCCGAGCGTGGTGAGGCCCCCGTGCGCGAGGAGGAGCGCCTGGAAAAGCAGCACGACAAAACCGGCGACGAACATGATGCCGGGCCCGAAGAGCGTGGTGCCGAAACCGATGCCGGTGGGATGCGAGCAGCTTCCGGTGACGGATGGAAGTTTGAGCGAGGAGAGAACAAACACGAAGCCGGTGCTCGCGCCGAGGAGGAGCCGGCTTTCGGGATGTTCGCGCATTTGCCGGGCGAGCTTTTTCACGCCGTAGGCGAGAAAGGGCGCGGCGGCGGCCGTCCAGCCAATGGCGTGGGCGGCGGGGAGATAGCCTTCCATGATGTGCATGATGAGTGTGGGTTGGGAGTGGAAAAAATGCGGTGTGCGGCGGATTGGTTTCTTTATTCTTTCTCTTTATCTTTCCTCTTTCTCTCGCCCGCAGGGTGACTCGGGGATGGGGAGAAAGAGGAAAGAGAAAGAATAAAGAGAAAGAGGAGAGAGAGAAAGATGGAGGGAGTCAGGATGTGAGCTGTTTGCGGATGCGGAGCGTGAGGGCGGGTTCGTCGAGCGCGGCGAGGTGCTCGCATTCGGCCTCCAGGGCGTCGGCAAGGTCGCGGGCGCGCCCGAGGGCGACGGGGCCGGCCTCGCAATCGACGACAAGCGCGCCGGTGGCGGCGGGCGCGAGCGTCTTGGCCGCCGCCAGGGATTCCTGCCACGGATCGGCGCCGGGATGGAGCGGGACGTTGGCGCGACCGTCGGTGAACACGACGAGGAGCGCGGGGCCGTGGACGGCAAGAAGCGCGGCGGCATCGGCCAGCGCGGCGGCGAGCGGGGTGCGCCCGCCGGTGGGCACGTCGCGCAGGGCGCGTTCCACGCGGTCAACGTCGCGGGTGAAGGGTACGGGCAGTCCGGCGGATTCGCCGCAAAAAACCATGAGGGCGACCTCGTCGCGTTTCTGGTAGCTGCCGGCGAGCAGCCCGGTGGCCGCGCCTTTGGCGAGCGCGAGGCGGTGTTGCGCGGACATCGAGCCGCTGGCATCGACGATGAAGAGCACGCGCGCCGCGCCGCGCCCGGCGCGCTCGTGCTGGCGGAGGTCGGCGCGGTGAAGGGCGAGCGCGGCAAATGCGGAATGCGGAGTGGGGAATGCGGCATGAGGGACGGCGGAGGGTGGAAGCGGCATCTTGCCGCTTGCGGCGAGCGGCGGGACGCCGCTTCCGCTTTGGCCGGCGACGGCACCGCTTGAAGTGCGCAGCGCGGCGGCGGTGAGCGTGGGCGCAACGGCAAGCGAACCGCCTTCGCGCAAGGGCACGCTGCGGATGACTCCGCCGGCGGGTTGCGAGGCGGTGTCGCGGCGTCCGCCGGCGGATATGGAGACGGCGGAGTTTTTTTCGAGTTCGAGGGCGATGGTTCCCGGCGAAGGCGCGGCAGGCGCGGGTTGGGTGGCACGGGCGTCCCGCCCGTGGTCCGAAAACATGGGCGGGTCGCCCGCGCCGCCGTCAGAGAAAGAAGAAAGAGAAAGAGGGGCAGAGGGATTCTTTATTCTTTCCTCTTTATCTTTCTCGTTCTCCTCCGACAAAGACACGGGCGGGACGCCCGTGCCACCCGATCCCACGGGTGGGACGTCCGTGCCACGCGAGCCGGCGCCAGCGTCGTCCAAGCGGTTGGGGATCGCTTCCATTTTTACCGGCTCGAAAGGTTTTTTGCGTTTGCGGTGCGGGAGCGCGAGCCGGGCGGCCTGGCGGATATGCGCGTCGGTGATGGCGGCGGCGTTTTCCCACGCGGCGATGGCGCGGGCGGCGCGCACGAGGGCGAGGTCGCCGCGCGCGCCGTCGAGTTTGAGGCCGGCGCAAAGCGAGGCGGCCTGGGCCAGGGTGGTGTCGTCGAGCGGAATCGCCTGGAGGCGGGCGCGGGCGGCGGCGAGGCGGGCGCGGAGTTGTTGCGCGGCCGTTTCCTCGGCGCCGACGAATGCGGGCGGATCGGCCTCGTAGGCGAGGCGGCGGCGGATGGTCTCGACGCGGAGCGCGTGGTCGGCGGGCGTGGCGACGTGCACGCAGAGGCCGAAGCGGTCGAGGAATTGGGGGCGAAGCTCGCCTTCCTCGGGATTCATGCTGCCGATGAGGATGAAGCGCGCGGGGGCGGATTCGGAGATGCCGTCGCGCTCGACGCGCACGCAGCCGCCGGCGGCTGCGTCGAGGAGCAGATCGACGAGGTGGTCGGGGAGCAGGTTGACCTCGTCCACGTAGAGGACGCCACCGTCGGCTTGCGAGAGCAGGCCGGGGCGGAGCCGCCGGCGGCCTTCGCGGAGGGCGGGTTCGAGATCCAGCGTGCCGATGACACGGTCCTCGGTCGCGCCCAAGGGCAGTTCGATGAAGGGCGCGGCGGCGGCGATATGGAACGCGGGCGGCTCGTCCGCCGCCGCGAGCGGGCGGGCGGAGCGGGCGGGCCGCCCGCGTTCCATATTGGCGGCGGCGGGATTATTCATCAGCGCGGCGAGGCCGCGGGCGGCGGTGCTTTTGGCCGTGCCGCGTTCGCCGCGGATGAGGACGCCGCCGATGCGCGGATCGATGGCGTTGAGCAGGAGCGCGAGGCGGAGGTCGTCCTGGCCGACAATGGCGGTGAAGGGGAAGGGCGGGGGCGCGGATGTATTCATGTTTTGGATTCAAGGACGGACTCGGTTTCCAGCAGGGTTTCCCGCAGGTGGGCGAGGGTTTCGGGTTTTGCGTTCCAGAGGCCGCGCTGGCCGGCCTCGAGCATGCGCTCGGCGATGGCGTGGAGCGCCCACGGATTCGACCGGCGGAGAAAGTCGCGGGACTCGCCCTTGGTATAGGCCGCGGCGGCGTCCTCATACATCCAGTCGGTGATGACGCCGGCGGTGGCGGAGTAGCCGAACATGTAATCTACGGTCGCCGCCATCTCGAGTCCGCCTTTGTAGCCGTGGCGGCGGATGGCGGCGAGCCACTTGGGATTCACGACGCGGGTGCGGTGGACACGGAGCGCCTCGGCCTGGAGCGTGCGGTTGACCGGGCGCGCGGGGTCGGAGCTGTCGCCGAAATACGCGCGGGGTTTGCGGCCGGAAAGCGCGGAGATGGCGGCGATGAGACCGCCTTGAAACTGGAAATAATCGTCGGAGTCGAAGAGGTCGTGCTCGCGGTTGTCCTGGTTGTGCAGGGCAAGATCGACGGTGGCGAGGCGGCGGCGAAAATCGGCGGTGGCTTCGGTGCCGCCGGGCGTGTCGCCGCCGTAGGCCCAGCCGCCCCAGGCGAGAAAGGCGCGCGCGAGGTCGTCGGCGCCGCGCCAGTTGTGGTTTTCGATGAGGTCGAGCAGGCCGGTGCCGTAGGCGCCGGGCTTGGAGCTGAAAACGCGGCGGCCCGCCCGGCCGCGCGCGGCGGCGGGGTCGATGCCTTCGCCGACCAGCGCGGCGGTGTCGGCCAGCCAGTGCGCGCGGACGTGGTTCTGCGCGGGCGGCTCGTCGAGCGCGGCAACGGCGCGCACGGCGTCGTCAAACAGGCGCATGAGCTGCGGGAAGGCGTCGCGAAAAAAACCGCTGACGCGCAGGGTCACGTCGATCCGGGGGCGGCCGAGTTCGGCGGGCGGGATGATTTCAAAGCCGGCGGTGCGGCGTGTGTCGGCGTGCCATTGCGGGCGGACGCCGATGAGGGCGAGGGCCTGCGCGATTTCGTCGCCGCCGGTGCGCATGGTGGCGGTGCCCCAGATGCTGAGCGCGATGCTTGCCGGGGGCGCGCCGGTTTCGGCCGTGTGGCGTTCGATGGCGTCGCGGGCGAGCGCCTGGCCGACGGTCCACGCGGCGCGCGAGGGCAGGGCGCGGGGATCGACATTGTAGAAGTTGCGCCCGGTGGGAAGCACGTGGGCCATGCCGCGGCTGGGCGCGCCGGAGGGTCCGGCGGGAATGTAGCGACCGTCGAGGGCGCGGAGGAGGGAGTCGATTTCGTCGGTGGTGCGGGCGAGCGCGGGGGCGAGCCTTGTGGCCATGTAATCGAGGATGCGGACGGCGGCTGCGGGCGCGGAGCTTGTCTCGATGTTGAAATTGTTTTCGACGAGCCGGCGGATGAGCGCGCGGGCATGGTCGTCTGCGGCTTGGGTGGATTGGGTGGCACGGGCGTCCCGCCCGTGGTTTGAAGGCATGGGCGGGTCGCCCATGCCACGCGAACCGGCGGCGGCGCTGCCGCCGTCCACGGGCGGGACGCCCGTGCCACACAACCCCGCGCCAGCGGCATCGGCGGCGGCGAGCGTTTCCGTCAGCGAGGGGATTTCGCCGTTGGGATGGCGCGTGAGGGCGAAGAGCATGTCGACGAGGGCCTCGCCTTCGGGCGGACGGCCGAGGATGTGCAGGCCGTGGCGGATCTGGGCGCGCCCGAGTTCGCAGAGATAGGCGTCGAGGTCCTCGACGAGGTGGGCCATGTCGCGGGCGTTGAGTTTTTCGAGCGAGCGCGGCGCGCCGGATTCGCCGGGCCGCTCGTCCCATTCGTGCGTGTGGTCGCCGTGGCGCTGGCGGCGGATTTCGCGCAGGTCGTCAACCAGGCGGGCGCCGCGGACGAGTTCCCAGATCTGCGCCTGAAGGAGCGGGAGCTTGGCCGGGTCGAGCGCCTCGGCCCGGTAATACTCCTCGATCACGCGGGCGAGCGTGTCGACCGGCCCGTGCAGGTCGGCGTGGGTGAGCGGCGGCACGAGGTGGTCGATGATGACGGCGTGGGCGCGGCGCTTGGCCTGCGCGCCTTCGCCGGGGTCGTTGACGACAAAGGGATAGAAGAGCGGCAGGTCGCCGAGAAGCGCGTCGGGGGCGCAGGCCTCGGAAAGCGCGACGGCCTTGCCGGGGAGCCATTCGAGCGTGCCGTGCTTGCCGAGATGGACGACGGCGTCGGCGCGCCACGCGGCGGCGAGCCAGCGGTAAAATGCGGCGTAGTGGTGCGTGGGCACGAGGTCGGTGGCGTGGTAGATCGCATCCGGGTCCAGGCCGAAGCCGCGCGGGGGCTGGAGGGCGACGAGGACGTTGCCGAGTTCGAGCGCGGCGAAATGGAAGTGGGTGTCGTCGGTGTGCGGCTCGTCGGGCAGCGGGAGCAGGCGGGAGGAGGCGCTTTTGCCGACGGGTGTCCAGCGGACGGGCGCGGCCGTGGGGCCGTGAGCGGCAGGCTCGCCCCAGGTCTCGCGCATGTGCGTTTGCAGCGCGGCGGGCAGCGAACGGAACCACGCGGTGTATTCTGAACGTGGATACTTGTGCGCGGCGGCGGGGTCGAGCGGGTATTTTTCGTCGTAGCAGCCGCGTCCGAGCAGCGCGGCGAAAAGCTCGTCGGAGGTGCCGGCGAAGGGCGGGATGGCGTAGCCATTTGCGCGGAGCGCGTCGAGCAGGTGAAGAAGCGAGGCGGGGGTGTCGAGGCCGACGGCACCCCCGACTTTCTGGGCCTTGCCTGCGCTGTTGGTGAGGATGATGGCGACGCGTTTTTCGCGCGCGGGCTTGCGGCGGAGCGCGACGAGCCGGGCGGCGAGGCCGGCGACGCGCGCGATGCGTTCGCCGTCGGGGACGTAGCGATGGTTTTCCTTGAAGGAAACGGACACGGTGATGATGCGTCCGTCGAATTCGGGGAGGGCGACGTTGACGGCGGTCTCGGTCGGGCTGAGGCCGCGCGCGGAGGCGGCCCATGAGTCGCGCGGGGCGCCGCAGGCGATGGCCTGGAGCACGGGGGCATCGAGGCGGACAAAGGGATTCTGGGAATGCGGAATGCGGAGTTCGGAATGCGGAATGGGCGCTGCCGCGCCGGTGGCGGGGGTGGCGGCATCGCCGTTGTCGCCGGCGTCGGGACGGGCGAGGGGATAGCTGACGGTGTTGATGATGATGTCGGGAGACACGCCGGGGAGGGCGAGCGCGGCGGGCATGCCGCCGGGATCGCAGTCGCGTAGTGAAGTGGTGAATACGGCGACGGCGTCGAGGCCGCGGGCGCCGAGGGCGCGGATGATGCAGTCCACGAAATCGAGGTTTCCGGCGAGGACGTGCGCACGATAAAAAACGACCAGCGCGAGCGGACGGGCGGCATCGCGGTGCGCCAGCCACTCGTCGCGCGTGGTGACGAGCAGGTCGGGATGGTAGAGGCCGTGCGCGGGCATTGCGGCGGGCGGGGCAAAGTCGGGCTCGGCGCCGAGGCAATGATGCGCGACATAGCGGAGCGCGTTGGCCATGTTGGCCACGCCGCCGGCCATGAGGTAGGCGGCGACGGTGGCGGCGACGGAGGGCGCGCAGGTGGAGGCGTCGGCCAGCGCGGGATCGGCGTCCTCGACGCCGCTGATGGCGATGAGCAGGAAAGGGGAACCGGGCCGGCGCGCGGCGCGGGCGAGTCCGGCCAAGCCGGGGACGCCGGAGAGTTTGCCGTGGATGCGGGCGATGAGGACGGAGCGGGGCAAAAGCGCGGGGGCGAGCAGCGCGGCGAGTTCGTCTTCTTCCTGGATGGGGTTGAGGGAATGGCCGGCGACGGCGGGAAAACCGGCGGGCAGGCGCGCGCGGGCGCGGTCGAGCGCGAGGAGGTCGGTTTCGGCGTGGGAGAGGAGAATGATGGCGGGCTGGTTCATTGGCGGTGGCGGCATCCCTATGACGCGGCAGCGACTGGGAGCGCCGGCTTCCAGCCGGCAGATTTGGGAGACAAGGAACGAGGGTGGCGCGTTGCGCCGTCTGCCGGCTGGAAGCCGGCGCTCCCAGTCGCTGCCGCGGTTTCGGAGGGCTCCTCGGTATCGTGCGGATCGGGTTTCATGACGTGCCCATCAGTATTCGATGCCGGGCTGGGCGCGGATGCGCTGGTCCTTCAAGGGGTGCTTGACGAGCGTCATCTCGGTGACGAGGTCGGCCCGGTCGATGAGCGCGGCGGGCGCGCCGCGTCCGGTCAGGATGACGTGGGTGAGCGCGGGTTTGCGCGCGAGGCCGTCCAGAACCTGGTCAACGGTGAGATAACCGTGGCGCAGCGCGACGTTGATTTCGTCGAGGAGCACGAGACGGTAGTCCGGATTCGCGACATAACCGAGCGCGGCCGCCCAGGCTTTTTGCGCGGAGGTGGTGTCGCGCGCGCGGTCCTGTGTGACCCAGCTGAAGCCTTCGCCCATGGCGTGGAAAGCGAGCTGGTCGCCCCAGTGCGCGAAGGCATTCTTTTCGGCGGGCTCCCACGCGCCCTTGATGAATTGCACGATGGCGACGCGGTAGCCGTGGCCGAGCGAGCGCAGCACCATGCCGAGCGCGGCGGTGGTCTTGCCCTTGCCGGGGCCGGTGTGGACGATGACGAGGCCTTTTTCGGCCGTGGTTTCGGCCATGCGTTTGTCCTGGATTTCCTTGCGGCGGGCCATGCGTTGACGATGGGCGTCCGTGTCGGATGAGGAGATCGGGGAGGTTTGGTTCTGGTTTTCCATTTGGTCAGTGGATGGAAGGATGTTCGGGCGGTTGCCGCGCGGCGGGCTTCGCAAGCGAAGCCCCTATAGGCGGCGGCTCTGGCGGAACCAGCCGAAGGCGACGAGGACGAGCGCGGCGGCGATGCCGAGGACGACGCGCATGGGAATATGGCCCGTGGCAGCGGGCGGGCGCGGCGGGGCGACTTCCTCCAGTGCCTTGCCCTCGACCTGCTGCGTCGCGGGAGGCGGCGGGGCGGCGGGTGATGGCGGCGGTTGCGCCTGCGTGGCGGGCGGAGGGGGCGCACTGGCGGAAGCGGGCGCGGCATCGGGCGCCGGCGCGGCGGGCGCGGGGCCGAACTCGGGGAGCGGGGCGCTGGCGCGGAGGTTTTCCATTTCGGCTTTCTCCCCGGCGGCGATTTGTTGCGCGGCTTTCGCGGAGGCGTCGCGGAGTTCGGCGACGGTTTCGGGCGCGGCGGCCCAGTAGCCTTTGTCCACGGCGACGAGCATGCGGTCCACCATCGACTGGTAGGCGCGGAGGTTGCCGGCGGCCTCGAAGCGGGCGCGCACGTCGAGATCGTATTTGTCCCGCACATACACCTCGAACATTTCCTGCCATTTTTCGTTGCCCACGGCCTCGGGCACGGTGACCTGCCAGCCCCAGAGGTTGTCGGTCATGCGCATGATGAAGCGGGCGCCGGCGTAGCCTTCGTCGAGCATGGCGTCCACCCATTTGGGGTTGAGGTAGCGGGCGCGGAGTTCCTTGCCCATGAAGCGTTCGAGCGTGACGGTCTCGGCGACGCGCGGGTTGCTCATGTCGGTGACGAGCACGTCGGGCGTTTTGCCGTCAACCTGGCGGATGGCCATGGCGGTGCCGCCGAGGTATTGGTAGAAGTCGTCGATGTCGAGCGAGGCATACACCGCGCCGGAGCGGCTGTGGATGACGCCCTTGGAGCCTTTGAGCGCGAGGCGAAAAACATGCTTCGCCAGCTCCGGGTCTTTCGCGGCGGCGGCGGGGTCCTCGCCCCAGAAGCCCTGGCCGAAGAGGTGCGACATGCGGTTCATGAACACGTCGGCGACCTGCGACTCGTCGCTCCAGCCTTTGTCGTCGGTGATGACTTTTTCGATGCCCGCGCCGTAAGCGCCGACGGGGACGGTGAAGAGGCGCACGGTGGCGAGGCGTTCCGCCTCGTCGGCGGGGACACCCCGGGCGACGAGTTCGGCGCGGGCGGCGGCGATGTTGCGCGCGATCACGTTGTCGGGCTCGGGGGATTTTTTTGCGAGCGTGACGGCCTCGTCGATGAGGTGCATGAGCACGGGAAACGCGTCGCGATACAGGCCCGACGGCGCGACGGTGACATCGATGCGGGGACGTCCGAGGTTTTCGCGCGGGATGAGCTCGACGGCATCGACGCGTCCGTAGTTGTTCCACACGGGGCGCACGCCGAGGAGCGCGAAGATCTGCGCTTCCATGACGCCCTCGTGGCGGTTGGTTTCGCCGCTCCAGAGATTGAACGTGAGGCGGTCGGGGTATTCGCCGTTGTGCCTGGCGCGGTGGCTTTCGACAAGTTCGGCGGCGAGGCGCGCGCCGGTCTCGTAACTGGCGCGCGTGGGCAGGCGCGTGGGATCGAAGCCGTAGAAGTTTTTCCCGGTGGGCAGCGAATCAGGCTGGCGCACGGGATCGTTGCCGGGACCGGCGGCGATGTAGCGGCCGGAGAGGCCGGCGGAGAGCGCGTCGAGTTCGGCGGGGCCGGACGCCTCGATGCGGGCCATGAGGTCGGCAAGGCGCCGGGCGCGGTCGGCGGCGGTGGTATGGAGCGCGGACGGCTTGTCCGCAGGCGGGCGGGCGGGCCGCCCGCGCTCCATAGCGCCGGTGGCGTTTTTTCGCGGATGCGAAACTTCGGACGGGGGCGTGGCGGCGACGCCGGTCTCGGCTTCGAGAATCGCCTCGGCGGTGGAGCGGCGGGCTTTCTCGTCGGGCGAGACGCCGAAGGTGTGCAGGCCGAAGGGCGTGAGGCGGTCGCCGATGCCGGCGATGTGATCCTCGATTTCGTCGATTTGTTCGTGCGTGAGCGGCGGGCCGTCCGTCGCGGGCGTGATGCCGAGGTCGAGGAGGATGCCCATTTTTTGCGCGCTCGCGACGATTTCGCGGAGCGTGTCCCCGCTGGCGATGGAGCCTTTCTCAAGGGCGACGTGGTAGTCGTTGATGCGGCCCTTCAGCTCGCGCAACTCCGGGCTGAGGCTGGCGCGGTCGAGGGGCGGCGTCATGTGCGTGATGATGGCCGCCATGCCGCGGCGCTTGGCCTGCAAGCCCTCGCCGATGCCGTCCACGATGTAGATGTAGAGTTGGGGAATCGCGGCGACGAGCGCCTCGCCGGGATCGGCGGGCGTGAAGCCGGCCTCCTTGCCGGGCATCCATTCGTGCGTGGCGTGGCGGCCGACATGCACGATGGCGTCGGCGTCGAACCGCGTTTGCAGCCAGAGGTAGAACGCGAGGTATTGGTGGTGCACGGGAAGCTGGAGATCGTGATAGGACGCGGTCGGGTCCTCGCCCCAGCCGCGCACGGGTTGCGGCGCGAAGACGATGTTGCCCCAGCGGTGCGTCGGGAAAACGAAGAACGGCGTGCCCGCGCTGTCGCGCCAGACCATCGTCCGGCTCGTCTCGGGCTCGCCCCATTTTTTCAGGATGGGCGCGCGGAGTTTTTCGGGGAGGCGGTCGAACAGTATCCTGTATTCGGATACGGGCCAGAGCACGGCGCGGCCGCCGCGCACAAGGCGCTCCATGTCGCCGGCGTCGCCGGGGCGGGCGTTGGTGCCGAAGGAGAGGATGTCGTCGAAGAGGGCGCCGGGCGTGGCGGGCGAGTTGGCGTCGTCGTAGCCGTCGGCTCGCAGGCGCGCGAGGATCTGCCAGAGCGATTGCGGCAGGACGTTGAGGTAGGACGCGCCGATACTGGCCTTGCCCGGCGTGTAGTTGTAATAGATGACGGCCACGCGCCGGTCGGCGGCGGCGGCGTGGCGCAGGCGCACCCACCGCGCGACGCGCTCGGCGAACTGCGCGACACGCTCGGCGATGGGCACGTGGACGACGTAGGCGGAACCGATGGCGGCGTCCTCGACGCGCTCCTTCGCGGCAATGACCGTGGGCGCGACGGCCCCGGCAAGTTCGGGGCCGCTGAGCTGCCACCAGCGCTCGGGCACGGCGATGCCGGTGGGCGAGTCCTCCCATTCCCCGTGGCTTTGCGAGCCGAGCGAAATGCCGTTGACCACGGGCGCACCGATCTCGGAAAGCGCGGGGCCGACCATTTGCGGCGAGAAGCCCATCTTGAGCGTGAGGCTGGCGAAGGCAACGACGCGCGGGGTGCCGTCGGCGTTGAGGAAAAGCGCACGGAGGGGTTTGTTGTTGGAGGCGCTGAACCCGGCGAGGACATTGAGGCCGCGTTGTTCGAGCGCGGCGGCGACGGCCTCGATGGTGGCGGCGGCATCGGATTCGACGTAGGAGCGCGGGAGCATGAGGCCGACCCACGGGCGCGAGGCGCGCGCGGAGTCGGCGGCGGCATGGGTATGGAGCGCGGACGGCTCGTCCGCTGGCTGGCGGGCGAGCCGCCCGCGTTCCATGAGATAGGCGCGGCGGTATTCGTCGTAATCGGTGATGACGCGGGCGCGCGCCACGTCGTAGAAGCCGGACTCGGGGATCGGGACGGGCGGCTCGACGATGATGCCGGGCGCGAGTTTGCGCGCGGCGGCGACGCGAATCATCTGGATCATGTTTGCTCGTCCGCCGGCGGCAAAGTAGGCGGAGATTTCCTGGTCGCGCGTGAGCTTGAGCCCGTCGAAATCGTCCTGAATCGACGGGCCGACGACATAGACGGCGCCGCCGCGCGCGGTGACGGCGGCGAGTTCGTCGGCGACGGTGGCGATGCGGTCGCGTCCGCGCGCGTAAAGGATGACAATATCGGCCGCGCGGATGCGGGCGAGGTCGGCCTCGGTCGCGCCGAGGTCGGGCACGACCGAGAGTTTGATGCCGGCGAAGTCGGGGCTCGCGAGCAGTTCGCGCACCGCGCCGACGGCGGCGGGCGAGTGCGTGTCGCCGGAGAGGATGCAGATGGCGCCGCGCTGCGGCGAGTCGCCTGGCGCGGCGGATGCGGCGGAGAGGAACGCAAGCGTCGCGAGGAAAACGAGGAGTAGCGGAATGCGGTCAACGGGATGATTCATGGGAAGGGTGGAAAAAGAGGGGGCTTCGGCGTTTAGGGCGGGGCAGGGAGGGAAGACCTGCCGGCTGGAAGCCGGCGCTCCCAGTCGCTCGCGCGCAGTCGCATCCGGCACGGCGGATGAGGCGGCGGGAGGACGCGATGGCGACCGGGAACGCCGGCATCCTGCCGGCGCGCGGGGCGCGTGCGCGCCCCGGGAGGGAGGGGGATGTTGCGCGAAGGCCGTTCATCAGAACGTGGCCGCGAACGCCACCTTCACCCATCTGGGCATCGAGTAGTAGTCGGTGGTGGTCGAGGTATGGTTGGTGACGTCGATGCGGTCGAAGACGTTGTCCACCGTCACGGTGAGCTGGAGATGCCTGCCGAGGTCCATGCCGGCCTTGAGCAGGGTGGGGAGCATGTGGCTGCGGCCATAGACGCGGTCGCCGAGGTAGGAAATGTTGAACGAGGCGAAGTAGCGGTCCCACGCCCAGCGCACGCGGGCGTTGGCCTGCACGCGGCCGTAAACGCGATTCCACGGGCCATTGTGAACGGTTTTTTCCTCGGGCGCGCCGTAGGAGGCGCCGGCCTCGATCTCGAGGCAGCCCAGGATTTTTTGCGTGACGGAGAGTTCGACGCCCGTGTTGCGGAAGGGGACCGATTCCGGGATCAACAAATCGGGATCGGTCGGATGGGGCACGTAGGTGATGTGGTCGAAATCCATGTGGAATACGGCGAGGCTGGCGAGCGTGCGCCCGCCTTCCCACTTCACGCCGGCCTCGTAGTTCCAGCCCTCCTCGGGATCGAGGTTCGCGTTGGAGGTGCTCAGGGTGCCGCTGGGCCCGTAGAGCTGGTTAAGCGTGGGCATGGCAAACGAGCGCCCGACGTTGGCGTAGGCGCTGAACTTGCGCGGGAAGGTTTTGAGCAGTTGGATTTGCGGGGTGAAGGCGGTCAGGTCGCCGCTGCTCACGTAGGTCTCGCGCAGGCTCACGGACGCCGTCCAGGTGTCGAGAAACGTCTTCGAGCCGCGCACGAAGGCGGCGACGGTTTCGCGGCTGGAGTCGGTGCCGGTGCCCTTGAGATAATCATCGGTGGTGAAATCCTCGCGGCTGGCGCTCACGCCGAACATGAACTCGGCCCAGGCCGGCTTCCAGGTGTATTGGAAGTCGCCGCCGAAGACGCGCGCGTCGTAGTCGTTGTCGGCACTGACGACGGGCACGGTGGTGAGGTTTCTGTCCGTGTGCGCGTAGCGTTGGTGGACATTGGCGTAGAAGCCCGCCCGCCAGTGCGCGCCGCGGCCCGTGCCGCGCACATAGTGCTTGGTGTCGTCATAGTGCGCTTTTTGCGTGACGGTAGCGGTGTCCCAGGTGGCCTTGTTGTAGGTGTCAAACGAGTATTTGTTGTCCGAATACTGATAGGAGACGTTCCAGTGGCCGATGGAGCCGTCGAAGCGCGCGAGGCGTTTTTTGCTGCCGCCCATGCCCAGGCCGCTGCTCGACATGCGCTTCACCTCCCCGAGCTTCTGATAATTGGCGGCGATGCCGGCGACGCCGGACCGGCCCCATGCCGACCAGGGTTCGCGAAGGGCGATGCTGTAGTTTTCGTAATCATTGCCGCCCCAGGTCGCGGCGGCGGCGTTGACGGGCGAGTGGTCGGTGATGATGTTGATGACCCCGCCGATGGCCTCGCTGCCATACAGGGTGGAGCCCGCGCCTTTCACCATCTCGATGCGCCCGATGGTCTGCACGGGGATGTCCTCCATGTTGTAGTAGCCGTTGGTGTTGGCGGGCATGCCGTCGATGAGAATGAGCGTGCCCCGGCGCGAGCCGCGCATGACGGTCTTCGAGGTCATGGCCCCGTAGGACTGGCCGGCGGGGCCCATCGAGTCGATGGCGACGCCGTCGGCGAAACGCACGACATCATACGCGCTGTCGCCGCCGGCGGCCTTGATGTCGTCCAGGGCCAGCGTGAAGGTGGAGGCGGGCGTCTCGTAGAAACGCTTCGCCTCGCGCATGGCGGTGACGTTCATTTCGTCGAGCTTGATGATCTCGTCGCCCTCGGGGGTGCCGTGAGCGGTGGTTGCGGGCGCGGCGGGCGCGATGGGGGAAAGGCAGCACAGGGCGGCGAGCGCCGCGGCTGCGGACGATGCTGGATGGCGGTTGGTTTTATTCATTGGGAGCATGAACGGGAAAGTTGCGATGCGGCGGCTGGACGCACCGTCCGCGCGTTGCCGTGACCGCTTCTTTTGCCGAGGCGGTCACGGCGTTGGAGGGCATCCGCTGACCTCGGATGCACCTCCAAATTGGCGCTTGGACTGGCGGGAAAGTTTTCATCGGGCGGCATCGGGAGCGTCGCCATCGGGCACGTAAACGACCTGGCCGCCGGCAAGGCGGTAGGCGGTGCCGAGGCGCGTGCCCTGGCCGGAGAGGTTTTTGTCGGTGACCTTCTGCACCTTGATCTCCGCGCCTTTTTTCGTGATGATCTCGGTCTCGCCGTCAGCGGTGGTCTTCACGAGCGTGACCTCGGAGTTTTTGTCGAGGAAGGTGCCGGCGGAAAAAAGCGCGAACAGCGCGATGAGCAGCGCGACGATGAAGGCGACGCTCACGTCGAAGAGATTCGCGATGCCGGCGAGCGGGTCCTCGTCCTCGCCGGGCGCGGGGCCGTGGGCGGCACGGCGGGTGCGTTGCACGAAGCGCATCAGGGCACCTCTCCTTTCATCGCGCAGGCGGCGCGGCGCTCGTCGGCGGATTTGATTTCGCGGAGCAGGTGCTCGGCGTGGAAGGCGAGCGCCTCGCTGTCGGCGCGCACCCAGCTTTCGCGCGCCGCGGCGACGAGGTAGGCGGTGACGCTGATGCCCAGGCCGATGACCGTGGCGGCGAACGCCGTGACCATGTTGCTGGCGAGCGCCGGGAGATTGCCCTCGGCGAGCCCCTGGAGCGCGTCGGCCATCGGGATGAGCGTGCCCATGAGGCCGAGCGAGGGGCCGACGCGCACCGCGAGGCGCAGGCGGCCGAGCGAACGCCAGCGCCGGCGGTCGGACGACTGGAGCACGGCCTCCATGATGAGCTCGATGTCCTCGTGGGAGTCGGCGGCGGCGCGGTTGAGCGCCGCATGGTCGCGCCCGAGCGAGGCGCGCCGCCCGCGGCGGCGGTCGAACGCTTCGCGGGCAAACGCCCCGAGCGAGACGAGCATGGCGGCGGCGAGCCCGACGAGCCCGAGCAGCACGGGCCACACCAGCACGCCGGCGATTTGGTGGAAGATTTCGCGAATCTGGTCGATGGAGGTCATGTAATTAAATAATGGATACAACATGGCGCGGCGCGCCGGGACGGGAGCGGAGGAGCGCGGGCACGGATTGCGCGCAGGGGCGGGGCGCCGCGTTGTTTTTCAAACCCCGTGCCGGGATGTCGCGCAGGCGGGCTGTCCGGGCCTTCACGCGACGGGGCGAGCACCCGCGGCTGTCTCTCGACAGGCTGCCGCGATGCCCCGATGGCGTGCCTGCATGCGGCCCCGGCACGGGGTTGAAATTGGACGCGGGCGAGCCCTCGCCCGCAGGACGGCGCGGGGCGCGCCCGGAAGGGAAAGAGGCCCGGCGCAAGGGCCGAGCCGGAATGCGTGTCGCCGCTGCGCTCACGATTTCAGCAAACGCGGGATGCGCGGACGAAGGAAACCGCGCGGCATGACGCGGGCACGGCGAAGCGCAGTCTCGTGGAGACGGGCATTGATTCGACTGAAAGGCGCGCGTTGACGCGGGCCGTGGCGGACTCGGACATGGGTTTGGCGGATGGTTTCAGGCAAGAGCAGAAACCAGCCGGCGCGGGATGCCCGCTTGCGGACCGGCGCAAAGACGCCGTGAACCAAGGGAACCCCGTGCAACCAAGTTGCCACTCTCACGCTTCAATTTTGCGTTGAAGTTGTGCTGATCCGGCGCGCGCAACCGCGCCGGGGCGTGTGAGAACTCATGGCAGCCAGATGTTCGGACTCCGCATGTGTCGAAGCGCGGCTGTCGCCGCGCTTCTGCCTCGCTTCTGGCCTTCACCGGATGTGAACCCGATTGGCGTTGCCCCGCGCGCGGAATGCGGCGGGTGGAAGTCTGGTCTGATGCGTTACCGTAGCGCAACTGTGGCCGGTTTTCACGGCCTTCCCTGTGCTACCCAAGCGTTGTCGAAAGAACGGACGCCGGGGATTGATTGCTGCTCAAACTCCGACGATAAATGGGCGTGTAGGCCTTGTGCGCGGACAGTGCAACTTATTTCTGACGCCCGTTCGGTTTTTGGGATGCGACCGCAAGCAATGCCAGCGCTACGCTGCGTGCAGACGCGGCTCCCTTGCTGGCAGTCGCGTTGGTGCCTTCACACGCCGGGATGATTTCGATCCGGCTGCTCCTTGTTTTTGGCGGCGGAAGGTCCGGTGTTTTCAAGATTCGACATCGCCGGTTTTCCGCACCGTCGCGCCATCGCGCCACGAGCCGCCGATGAGTGTCGCGCGCGGAAATAATGGCACGCCCTCCTCATGACCGTGCAGCATGCCCGCGAGCATGTCCACCGCCGCCGCGCCCGCGAGATCGTTGTGCTGGTCCATGCCCGCCCAGTTCATCGTGCCGCGCCGCCGCTCGAGCTGCACCAGCCCGATGTCGCGCGGCGACTCCACGCCGAGCTCGCCCAGCCACTCGCGCACGCGGCGGTTGAGCGTGAGGATCACGTCGGGCCGCGCCCGCCGGAACCATCTTTCGAACAACTCCCGCCGCGTCCGCGCCGCCTGCACCTGGTAAAAACCCGCCACGCGCCGCGCCGCCGGCAGCGCCTGCTGCCCCACCCACATGCCCGCGCTGAAACGCCGGTCCACCAGCCGGTCAATCGTCTCGTCCACCACCAGCGCCGGCCGCCGGTAGCCGAGCAGCAGCACCCGTTCCATCGCCTCCACCACCAGCTCGTGATGATCCACGCAGCAAAACGACAGCGTCGGCCCGCGCGTGCGCACGCCCGTCACCACGCTCGGAAAATCCGGCCACAGCCCGGCAAACCGCTCCGGCAGGACGTTCCCGCGCATCAACCCGGTGACGATGATGCCGCGGATCCCGCGCGCATGCAAAATCCGCCGCAGCCGCGTGCCGTCCAGCTCCGGGTCGTGCAGCCAGAACTCGTCGAACTTGTAGCCGAGAAACGCGGCCCGCTCGCGGCAGCCCGCCACGTAATGCGGGATCGTCGGGTGACGCTCGAACGCCCGCTCGTCCTCGTTCGCGTTGATGAGCGCGAGCGTGCGCCGGAACCCCGCCACGCGCGAACGCGAAAGCTCGCTCATCAATTCCGCCACCACCGGGTTGCGCGCGTAGCCGAGCTCCCCCGCCAGCGCCTCTATCCGCGCCCGCGTCGCCGCCGGGATCTGCCGGTCGCCGCGCAACGCCAGCGACACGGTGTTCTTGGAAACCCCCGCCGCCGCCGCCACCGCGGCCATCGTCACGCGCTTTGTCTCCATGGTGTGATGTTTGTGCGGGGGTTTGGTTTTTCAAAACTCAGGTTTTCCTCCGGACGCGCCCTTGCGCGGCCTGAATCGCGCAAGCCTGCCCGCCCTGGCTTGACTGTCAAGTATTCCCGCCGTTTCCCGCCCGCCGCCGCCGGTTCACGCTGCCCCGCATACTCCGTCAGCCTCGTCTCACATCCCCGCTCCCGATTTCGTCATTTCAGCCTCCCATGTTCACCATCGGCCTCGATTACGGCACCAACTCCGTCCGCGCGCTCGTCGTGCGCTGCTCCGACGGCGCGGAACTCGGCTCCGCCGTCTTTGACTATCCCTCCGGACGGCAGGGCGTGCTCCTCGACCCGCGCGACCACAACCTCGCCCGCCAGCACCCCGGCGACCACCTGCGCGGCCTCGAAAAGAGCGTCCGCGCCGCGCTCGCCGCCGCAAAAAAACAAAAGGGATTCGACGCGCGCAGGGTCGTCGGCATCGGCGTGGACACCACCGGCTCCAGCCCGCTGCCCGTGGACAAGACGAACACCCCGCTCGCTCTGTATCCAAAATTCCGTGACAACCTTCACACCCAGTGCTGGCTCTGGAAGGACCACACCGCCCACCGCGAGGCCGCGCGCATCACCGCGCTGGCCGCGGAACACCGCCCGCGCTACATCGCCAAGTGCGGCAACACGTATTCCTCCGAATGGTTCTGGTCGAAAATCTGGCGCTGCCTGGACATCGCCCCGCGCGTCTTTGCCGCCGCGCATTCCTGGGTCGAGCTGGCCGACTGGATTCCCTCCGTGCTCGCCGGCGTGCGCGATCCCGCCGCCATCAGGCGCGGCGTCTGCTGCGCCGGCCACAAGGCCCTCTACGCCGACGAGTGGGGCGGCCTGCCCGACAAGGAGTTCCTTGCGCTCCTCGACCCGCGCCTCGCCGCGCTTCGCGACCGCCTCTACGAAAAGGCGCACGACGCCACCGTCTCCGCCGGGCGCCTCTGCCCCCGGTGGGCCGGAAAACTCGGCCTGCCCGCCGGCATCCCCGTCGCCATCGGCGAGATGGACGTGCACTACGGCGCCATCGGCAGCGGTGTCGCCGAGGGCACGCTGGTGAAAGTCATCGGCACCTCGACCTGCGACTGCGCCGTCGTCTCCACGCGGAAAACCGTGGCCGACATCCCCGGCATCTGCGGCATCGTGCGCGGCGCGATCCTGCCCGGCTATTTCGGCATCGAGGCCGGCCAGTCCGCCGTCGGCGACATTTTCAAGTGGTGGGTCGAGACCGTCTGCGCCGGCGACGGCAGCCTTCACCGCCGGCTCGCCGCCGAGGTCGCCGCGCAAAAGCCCGGCCGGGCCGGCCTGCTCGCCCTCGACTGGAACAACGGCAACCGCACCATTCTCGTGGACCAGCGCCTCACCGGCCTGCTCCTCGGGCAGACGCTCCACACCACGCGCGCCGAAATCTACCGCGCGCTCATCGAGGCCACCGCCTTCGGCGCGCGCGCCATCGTGGAACGCATCCGCGGCTACGGCGTCCCGGTCCGGCGCATCGTCTGCGCGGGCGGCATCGCCGAGAAGGACCCGATGCTCATGCAAATCTACGCCGACGTGCTCGGCATCCCCATGCACCTCGCCGGTTCCTCGCAAGCCTGCGCGCTTGGCGCGGCCGTCAGCGCCGCCGTCCTCGCCGGCGAGCACAAGGATTTCCCCGCCGCGCAGCGCAAAATGACACGCCTCAAAAAAACCGTTTACCGCCCCCGCACCGCCGCCCGCAAAACCTACGACCGGCTCTACGCGCTGTATCGCAAACTCCACGACGCCTTCGGCGGTCTCGATAAAAACGCCGACCTCTCCGCCGTCATGAAAGACCTCCTCGCCATCAAGGAATCCCAATCCTGACCAAACCCGTTCGCCCCTCTCTCTTTCCTCTTTATTCTTTCTCTTTATCTTTCTCCCGCCGCATCACGGTCCGAAGAGAAAGAGGAAAGAGAAAGAATAAAGAGGAAAGAAGGGGAGGTGTCTTTGATATTTTCACTCCCGCCCATCATGAAAAATCTCGCCACGCCCGAAATCTGGTTCCTCTGCGGCTCGCAGCACCTCTACGGCCCCGGCCCGCTCAAGCAAGTCGCGGAAAACGCGCAAAAAATCGCCGCCGCGCTCGGCGCCTCCGGGCGCATCCGGGGCGCGCGCGTCGTTTACAAGGCGCTCCTCACCACGCCCGATGAAATCACCCGCGTGATGGCCGAGGCCAACGCCGACGAAGGCTGCGCCGGCCTCATCCTCTGGATGCACACCTTCTCGCCATCCAAAATGTGGATACGCGGACTCGCCGGCCTGAAAAAACCCTTCCTTCACCTGCACACCCAATACAATCGCGATCTCCCCTGGGGCACGATCGACATGGATTTCATGAACCTCAACCAGGCCGCGCACGGCGACCGCGAGGCGGGCTTCATCCACACCCGCCTCCGCCTCGAGCGCAAGGTCGTCGTCGGCCACTGGAGCGAGCCCGAGGTCCACGACCGCATCGACGCCTGGGCCCGCGCCGCCCGCGCCTGGCACGACTGGCAGGGCGCGCGCGTCCTCCGCCTCGACGACAACATGCGCCAGGTCGCCGTCACCGAGGGCGACAAGGTCGGCGCCGAGATCCGCTTCGGCTTTTCCGTCAACAGCCACGGCATCGGCGACCTCGTCGAACGCATCGCGGACGTCTCCGAAAAATCCGTGGACGCCCTCGCCGCCGAATACGCCGCCGCCTACACGCTCGCCCCCGCCCTCCGCAAGGGCGGCACGCGCCACGCCTCGCTCCGCGACGCCGCGCGCATCGAGCTCGGCCTCCGCGCGCTCCTGGACGAAACCGGCGCGAAAGCCTTCACCGACACCTTCGAGGTTTTGCACGGTCTCAACCAGCTCCCCGGCCTCCCCGTCCAGCGCCTCATGGCCGACGGCTACGGCTTCGGCGGCGAAGGCGACTGGAAAACCGCCGCGCTCGTCCGCGCCATGAAAGTCATGGCCCACGGACTCAAGGGCGGCACCTCCTTCATGGAGGACTATACCTACCACCTCGACCCGAAAAACCCGCTCGTGCTCGGCTCCCACATGCTCGAAATCTGCCCGAGCATCGCCGCGCCCGGCAAAAAACCCTCGCTCGAAATCCATCCCCTCGGCATCGGCGGCAAGGACGACCCCGTGCGCCTCGTTTTCGACGCGCCCGCCGGCGACGCCGTCAACGCCTCCCTCATCGACCTGGGCAACCACTTCCGCCTCGTCGTCAACGAAGTCACCGCCATCAGGCCCCCGAAACCGCTGCCCCGGCTCCCCGTCGCCCGCGCCGTCTGGAAATGCCGGCCCGATTTCCGCACCGCGCTCGCCGCCTGGATCCAGGCCGGCGGCGCGCACCACACCGGCTACAGTTACGCGGTCAAGACCGAGCATCTGGAGGACTTTGCCAACATCGCCGGCATCGAGCTTGCCGTCATCGACCGCGACACCCGCCTGCGCGAGTTCAAGGACCGGCTTCGCCACAACGACCTCTATTACGCCACCGCCCAAGGGCTGCGGAATTGAAAAACCGGAACCATTAAAACAACCGCGAAGGACGCAAAGGATGCGAAGAACAATCATGATTTTTCTTCGCGCCCTTCGCGTCCTTCGCGGTTGACAAAAAAACATGCCCGCCGACTACACCGAACTCAAACGCGAGGCCTGCGAGGCCAACCTCGCGCTCCCGCGCCACGGCCTCATCAACCTCACCTTCGGCAACGCCAGCGCCATCGACCGCGCCCGCGGCGTCTTCGCGATCAAGCCCAGCGGCGTGGACTACGCCGCGCTCAAGCCCGCCGACATGGTGCTCATCGACCTCGAAGGCCGCCCCGTCGAGCCCGCGAACAAACTCCGCCCCTCCTCCGACACGCCCACGCACCGCCGCCTCTTCCTTGCGTTTCCCGAGATCGGCGGCGTCGTGCACACGCACTCCTCGCACGCCACCGCCTTCGCCCAGGCCGGGCGGGAAATCCCCATTTTCGGCACCACGCACGCGGATTATTTTTTCGGCGACATCCCCGTCACCCGCAAACTGACCGACGCCGAAATCGGCGGCGGCGCCTACGAATGGGAGACGGGCAACGTCATCGTCGAGCACTTCGGGCGGCGGAAAAAATCCCCGCTCGACTACCCTGCGATCCTCGTCAACCGCCACGCGCCCTTCACGTGGGGGCCGACCGTCGCGAAAGCCGTGGAGGTCGCCGTGGCCGTCGAGTGCATCGCCCGCATGGCGCTCATGTCCCTGCAACTCGACCCTTCCCTCGCCCCCATCGAGCCCGCGCTCCTCAACAAACATTTCAAACGCAAACACGGTCCCGGCGCCTACTACGGCCAGCCCTGAGCGCGGACGTGAAAACAGGTGCCGTTTTCCAATGGGCGCCTGTGCACGCTTCGGTCCCGTGACGCGGCTCACCGCTCGGCCAGAGGCAGCACCACGGGGCTGCCGCTGGCGGGATGGGCGAACACTTCCAGCCGCTCGCCATACACCGGGCGCAATATCTCCTCGCGCAGCACCTCGGCGGGCGTCCCCGTCACGCGCAGCCCGCCCGGCGCGAGCAGCGCCACCCGGTCGGCGCACAACGCCGCCAGCGACAGGTCGTGCATCGTCAGCACCACCGCCAGCCCGTCGTCGCGCGCCAGCGAGCGCACCAGCGCGAGCAGTTCCGCCTGGTGTTGCAAATCCAGATATGTCGCGGGCTCGTCGAGCAGCAGCACGCGCGGGGCCTGCGCCAGGGCGCGCGCCAGGATCACCCGCCGCAGCTCCCCGCCCGACAGGGTCGAGAGCGTCCGGCCCGCCAGCGCGGCGACGCGCATGCGCGCCATCGCCGCGTCGACCGCCGCCTGGTCCGCCGCCGTGAGCGGCAGCAGCCAGCCCGGTGCGGCGCGCGCAACGGCCTCCGCCACCGCGAGCGGCCAGGCCGAGTGCGGCGCCCGCTGCGGGGCCAGCGCCAGCATGCGCGCCACTTCGCGCGACCGCATGCCGCGCAGCGCCCGCCCGCCCAGCCGCACCTCGCCGCGTTGCGCCGGGAGCAGCCGCCCCAGCGTGTGCAGCAGCGTCGTCTTGCCCGTGCCGTTCGGCCCGATGAGCGCCAGCACCTCGCCCTCGCGCGCCTCCAGGTTCACGCCGCCGAGCACCTCCACGCAGCCGTAGCCGCAGTGCAGGTTGACCGCCCGCAAAATCGCCCCGCCGCCGCTCATGCCGCCATGCGCCTCCCGCGCGTTTTCAGCAGCCACAAAAAATACGGCCCGCCCAGCGCCGCGGTCAGGATGCCCACCGGGATCTCCGTGGCCGCCAGCAACGTCCGCGCCGCCGTGTCCGCCGCCACGAGCAACACCGCGCCCAGCAGCACGCTCACCGGAATCATCCGCGCATGGCCCGCGCCCACCAGCCACCGCGCGATGTGCGGCGCCACCAGCCCCACGAAACCGATGATGCCGCTCACCGCCACCGCCGCCGCCACCACCAGTCCCGCCGCGCTCACGAGCAGCAGCCGCGTCGTCCGGATCGACAACCCGAGCCCCCGCGCCACGTCGTCGCCGCCCGTCAGCGCATCCAGCGGACGCGACATCAGCCAGAGCGCGCCCGAGCCCGCGGCCAGCCACGGCAGCGCAACCCACAAATGATGCCACGAACGCCCCGAAAATCCGCCCAGCAGCCAGCCAAACACATGAAACCACGGCTGCTCCTGCCAGATGAGCAAAAACGAAACCAGCGCCGACAGCATCGACCCCATCGCCGTCCCCGCCAGCAGCAGCCCTGCGACCGACGCGCCGCCCGCGCCCGACTCCGCCACCGCATACACCACCGCCACCGTCGCCAGCGCGCCGGCGAACGCGGCCAGCGGCACCGGTCCGAATCCCAGGGTCGTCGCGCCCAAACCGGACGAAATCGCCACCGTCGCCCCGAGCGCCGCGCCGCTCGACGCCCCGATCACATGCGGGTCGGCGAGCGGGTTGCGAAACAACCCTTGAAACGCCGCGCCCGCCGCCGCCAGCGCCCCGCCCACCAACGCCGCGAGCAGCGTCCGCGGCAGCCGCAGGTCCCACACGATCACGACATCCGTCGCCTGCGCCGAGGCCGAGCGGAGCACCGCCGCCACCACCCGTCCCGGTCCCATTGTCACCGAGCCCAGTCCCAGGCTCGCCAGCACCGCGACGACCAGCGCCACGCCGAGCGCGGCCAGCAAAACCGGCGTCCGCCGCCAGCCCGGTGGTTTTAGAAAGAAGCCTGTGCGCGCGCGGCTCATCGCTTAACGTTGCGCCTCCGTTCCCGCATCGAACCATCCCGGGTAAATCGTCCGCGCCATCAATTCCAGCCCGTCCACCAGGCGCGGTCCCGCGCGTGTCACCAGCTCGTCGGGCAGCGTGAACACCCGACCTTCGCGCACCGCGTCGATGCCCGCCCAGCCCGGACGCCGCGCCAGCCGCCCGGCCGTCAGCGACATCCGCGCGGGGAGGATGCGCGAGTTCATGATGATTTGCGGATTGCGCGCCACGACCGCCTCGCCGCTCACGTGCGGATACGGCTCGCGCGCCTCGCCGAAAATATTCACGCCTCCTGCCAGCGCGATTTGCCGGCCGATCAGGCTGCGCGGCCCCGCGCTCATCAACGGCTCGTCGAACGCCTCCCAGTAAACCCGCACGCGCTTTTCCTCCGGGATTTCCGCCGCCCGCCGCGCCACCGCCTCCACCCGCGCGCGCAGCCCCGCGATCAACGCATCCGTTTCCGTTTCTCGCCCCGCCAGCCGTCCCTGCAACCGGATCGACGCGAACAGCGTTTCAAAATCCGTCACCCTCGCCGCCACCACCGGGATTCCCAGCCGCTCCAGCGCCTCGACCACCGGACGCTGGCCCTCGTCGCCCGCCAGCACGATGTCCGGACGCAGCGCCACGATCGCCTCGATGCTGATCGTGCGCGCCGCAAACCCGCCCACCTTGGGCAGCGCCTCCGCCTCGGCGGGAAAATTGCAAAAACGCGTGACCCCCGCCAGCCGTGCGCCATTGCCGACCGCAAACACGGTTTCCGTGAGCGACGGCGCCAGCGACACGATGCGCTCGGGCCGCTGCGCAATCACCACCCGTCGCCCAAACCCGTCCGTGATTGCCATCGGAAACGCACCCTCCGCAAACGCACCCGCCGCCATGAGCAGGCCGGCGGCTGCAAGCGCGCCGCGGCCGGACGGCTTGACACGGAGAATCGCGGCCGGACGGAAGCGGCGCAGCCAAAAGCAAGTCGCGGCGACGGCGCCGCGGGCAGGAGGATGATTTTTCATTCGAGCGATGAAGTCGGAAAAACGCGTCGTCAGGTATTCGGACTCCGGGCGCGCGGGGAGAGGACATCCCCGACATCCCCCTCCGGCCTTCACCCCGCGTTGCAGGCGGGACTGGCGGTTTACCCGGCGCGAAAGGTCCGCGTCGGGACGGGAGGGAAAAACGCTCGATACCGCAGCGCGACTGTCGCCGGTTTGCACGGCGTTCCCTGAGGCGATGCGCGTCGGCCCTTTTGATGGAGGGCCTGGAAGGGTTTCAAAAAACAGGAGGCGCCAATTCATTCCCCGGCGTCATCAACGTCAAGCCTGTCGTCAGCCATGCCGCGGCAGGCGGATGCAATTGCGAAGGGTGTCAATGCGGCGAGACCGCGACGGCGCGCAGTCGCAGGCAGGGGCCGGGCTTGCGAAGTCCCCGCATTGCATTCTGCCGGATGCTTTTAATATTCACCGCCGGACAAAACCCCAAAAGTGAAAGACTAAAATGAAAGAGCGGCGGCATGACGCCTTCTTTTATACTCATGGTGTTTGGTCTTACTGTAATAATTCCACGAACTGGATATATTCGGAAAATTGGCAATAAATACACGAGTTCGGATTTTATTATACACTTGTAATAAAAACTATAACCAAGGTCCCCCATACCCATGCACTCCCGATATGAGCATCCTATCCTCGCGCGGATGATGGGCGGCGTTTTTCTC
The DNA here is from genome assembly GCF_038725785.1 of Termitidicoccus mucosus. Lineage (GTDB taxonomy): Bacteria > Verrucomicrobiota > Verrucomicrobiia > Opitutales > Opitutaceae > Termitidicoccus > Termitidicoccus mucosus. The sequence goes on along the minus strand of NZ_CP109796.1, from coordinate 3,356,668 downwards.
GCCGTCGTTTCAGCGTCATCCGTTTTTGCCCAGGCCGTCAGAAATGATACCGTCGTCAACGAGCCTGTTTCTTCCGCTGCAAATATAGATTCGACAACAGGTTACCCCGACTTCCGGCGATGAGGTGATCATGCTGTCTCCCTTCCAGGTGGATTCCACGAGGGAGAAGGGATATTTCGCCGAGAACACCCTCGCAGGCAGCCGCATGAGAACAAATATAGCGGACTTGGGCGCGGCCATCACGGTCGTCACCAAGCAACAAATGGATGATACGGCCTCGCTCGATGTGAACGATATTTTCCGCTACGAACTCGGCACCGAGGGCTCCACCACTTACACGCCGGATGTCAGGAACGGCAACCGCCCCGACGGGGTGTTCGAATCGATTGCCGGGGGCAACATCGGCGGCGCGCTGACCGCCTCCACCAACGCCACGGCCAACCGCGTCCGAGGCCTCGGCTCGCCCAGCTTTGCGCTCAATTATTATCAGACGCTTCCCCAGATACCGTTCGATTCCTACAACACCGCCTCCGTCGAAATCAATCGCGGCCCCAACTCCATGCTCTTCGGCATGGGCAGCCCGGCGGGCATCGTCAACCAAAGCACCGCCCAGGCCCAGCTAAACAAAAACAACGCGCAGGTGCAAATCCGCGTGGACGACCGCGGCTCCGAGCGCGCCAGCTTCTCGTTCAATAAAAGCCTGATCGACGGCAAACTCGCCATCTACGGCGCGCTTTTGTATAACGACCAGCAATTCGAGCGAAAGCCCTCCTATGACATAACCCGCCGCCAGTATGGCGCGATCACCTACAAGCCCTTCAAGAAGACCACGCTGCGCGCCACCATCGAGGGTTATGATAATGACAACCGCCGCCCGAACACGCTTTCCCCCATCGACGGTGTGAGCGAATGGCGCAACGCCACGCTGCCCAACGGCAAGTTTGTCGGCATGCCCGTGTATGATGCGAGGACCCACAAATTCGTCTCGCTGGCCACGGGGGAGGAAATTTCCATGCTCGTGGGTTCGCCGAATTCATACATGGCGGATACGCTCAGGAATTATATCGAGCAACGCGAGGACTTTGACGGGACCAAGTGGAATGCCGACAAAACCCAATACAACGGCATCTCCATCTTCAGCGGAAACGCGATCAGCGACGTCAACTCCATCCTCTATGTGCCGGGCATGGCCACGTATAATGCGCGGACGATCATGCAGGTTTCCAACGGGAACTTGCAACGCTGGTTCCAGCCCCTGGGCGGCAACCGGCCGGCGACCGGCCATTGGAACGAGCCGGCCGCCACCCGTTATCCGTTCAGCACCACCGCGGGGGACGCCAATTATGTTTATGATAATCAGGCTTGGACGGACATCTACGACTGGTGGCAGGTGGAGAACTCGCCTTACTCCATGTCGATTGACGAGCCTTATTTCGGCCAGAAACTCTACCCGGGCGTGACCGACCGCTCGATCTATGACTGGAAGAAGGTCAACCTCCTCACCATGAATTTCGGCAGCCAGCGGAACACCAATTATAATGTCGAGATCGAGCAGGAGATCGTCTCCGGGCTGCTTCATTTCAACGCCGGCTGGTTCCGGCAGGATTTCGACTCGCTGCAAAGCTACACTGTGGGCCAGTTGAACACGACCACCCTCAGGGTGGACACCAATATGTATAATTCGGACGGGACGCCGAATCCCTTTTTCGGCCAGCCCTATGTGCAGGACGATGCGGCCATCGACCGCATAGAGAACTCCGCGACGGTTGACCAATATCGCGCCATGCTCGCCTACACGCCCGATTTCACCAAGAACAGCAACTGGACCAGGTGGCTTGGCCGCCACCAGATCATGGGACTGGCGTCCTATCTGGACCATGAGCAGACCGGCCTCCGCCGTCGCCTGAGCTATGGCTACGGTTCGACGGAGGGCGAGTATCGCTACACGTCGAATCCCACTGTCGCAGGTTGGAAAAGGCAGTCGGGCAACGGCAGCACCATCCGCCGTCATTTCTATCTCTCCGATATCGCGGGAGGCCCCTCCGCCGGCAGCGTCACCCAGGCATCCGGCGGGCTTGACGCCAGCGTCCTCACCGCTCCCATCGCGGTTTACGATTATGCGCAAAACCAGTTCAAGGAGGTGGACATGACCATGATTTGGAACGTCTCCGAGACCGACACGGGGATGTCGGCGCGCAAGCTCACCTCCTACAGCGCGGGCTGGACCGGCTACCTGTGGGAGGACCGCATCATCACCACCGCGGGCATCCGCCGCGATATCAATCGCACGCGCAACACCGCCACCAAGCCCGCCGACATCGCGCAGGTCGATTGGGATAAAATGTATTTTTCCGACGGTTATTATCAATACGGGGAAGTCTTCAAGCACTGGAACGACTGGAGCAGGCTGAGCGGCGTCACCAACACCGTTGGGGCGGTCGTGAAGCCCTTCCTCAACTGGGAGTCCATCGCGAAACGCTCCGGCGGCAGCCTCTTTTGGGAATTTGTCGAAAACCTCGGTTTCAGTTACAACAAATCGGATAATTTCGACGCCCCGGATTCGACTTATGTCGATCCGTTCGGCACCGTGCTGCCCAAGCCCCAGGGCGAAGGGAAAGACTACGGCGTCCAGTTTTCGCTCTTCAAAAACAAGCTCTTTGCCCGGGTGAACTGGTTCGAGTCCAACAACGACAACGTGCCGTATAACGGCGCGCTGGAGCGACTCATTTATCATATCGACACCACCGCCTACCGCGGCTGGCTGGAGCATATCTACATGCTCAATGACGGCGGCGATCCCTCGACCACGGACTGGACGAATCCCTGGACTGTCGGCAAGTCCAACACGGACCCGGACAAGGTAAGGGCGATGCAGCAATGGGTGGGCGAAAAGTGGGGGCTGAACGACTATGATTATTACAGGCATCTGGGCGGAATCGTCAGGGGAACCACTTCCGCCAAGGCGAAGGGCGTGGAGGTGTCGGTCAATTATAATCCATTGCCCAATTGGACCATCAAGGCGACCGCGAGCAAGGTCACGACCACAAACACCAATATCAACAAGGAATACGAGGAGTGGTTCGCGCTGCGCAAGCCCGTGTGGGACGCCGCCCGGGCCATGGACTTCCTGAATGCCACGGGGCTGGCCACACTGAACCGGCTTGGAGGCATCAACAGTTATATTGTTTCCGATAATCCCAGCAGCGAGGCCAGGGGCGACATCGAGGTCTTCTGGAACAGCGTCAACTTCAGGGATGCGAACAACGCAACCACCATCACCCAGAACAGCAACGTCGGATGGACCACGGTGGAAAATTATTACAAGGCGGTGCTGGTTCCGAACGCCATCCTGCAAAAGGACATGGAGGGCCAGCAGGCCATGGGGCAGCGCAAGTATAATTTCACCCTGGTGACCAATTACGCGTTTGACCGCGGCCTGTTGAAAGGCTGGGCCGTCGGCGGCGCCCAGCGTTGGACGGACAAGGCCATCATCGGTTATTACGGTAAATCCTCCGGAAACAACGGCACGACGCTGGACATATCGGACATCAACCGACCCATTTATGATGACGCGACGTGGTACACCGACCTCTGGATTTCCTACACGCACAAGATTCTCAACGACAAGGTGCGCATGAAATTGCAGCTCAACGTGGCCGATCTCTTCCAGGACGGCGAACTGAAACCCATGAGGGCGGACTGGCTGGGCCGGCCTTATGCCTACCGTATTATTGATTCCCGCCAATTCATACTCACGGCCACGTTCGATTTCTAAATGCATCCGCCAGTCCCCTGCCAAGCGAAGATCATGTGCCTCCCCGGGCGTGCCGGGGAGGCCGGGCCTTCACTGATATCATCTGCTTTCCGGCTTATCATGCGATTCTGCCTCCGGTTTCATTTCGTCCTCGTTTCCGCCGTTTTGTTTTTTCCCGCCTGGATAGGGGCGGCGACGGTCGCAGGCGCGGCGCCCGGGACCGGCCTGCTTTTCCACCTGTCCGCCGACCACGGGACAAACGCCGACTATTCCGCCGCCGGCGCGCCCGGGGCCACCTTTGCCTCCGGCGTCACCACCATCCCCGACGGCGCGCGCGGCCCCGCGCTCAGTTGCGGCGATTTCCAGCGGCTCGCGTGGAGCGCCCCCGGCAATATCTTTGCCCAGCGCGGCACGCTCTCCTTTTTCTGGCGCTCGCGCTATCCCGTCGGGCCGACCGAGTTTCCCGTCTTTCGCGTGGGGTTCGGCGACCACTCGAGCTGGGACATGACCTGGCTGCGCATCGACTACAACGGGCGCGGTTTCGACGCCTTCGTGACCGACGCCAGCCTCTCGCGCACCCGGGTCTCCGCCACCCTCGCGCCCTTTCCCTCGCCGTCGCAATGGACGCACATCGCGTTTTCCTGGGATGAAACCCGCGGCGTTTGTCTTTATATCAACGGAAAACTTGCCGCCGAAAAACGTCTCGCCGCGCCCGCGCGCTATGACATCGCCCTCGACCAGTTCGGCCCGCATTCCCGCATCATCAGCCCGTATGCCGTCCAGAGCGCCTACAGCTTCACCCGCGGCGGCGACATCGACGAGATCCGCATCTACGACCACATGCTCGACGAAGCCGGGCTCGCCCGCCTCGCCTCGGAGGTCGCGGGCGAGCCCGTCGTTTCCGCTGCGCCCGCCCGCAGCCTCGCCGATTCCCGCTGGCGCGACGAATGGTATTTCCGCCACGGCTGGGACCTCCCCGCCGCCGCGCCGCCCGCGTTGGACGCCCCGGCGACGACCGTCCGCAAGGTCGAGATCCACGATGCCTTCGACCTGAAACGCTGGTGGTGGAAGGCCACCGATGGCATCCGCGAAACCACCTGGCCCGGCGTTTACAACCGCTCGCGCCTCCCGGGGCGCAACGACTACTTCCAGTTGCCCGACTGGGATTGCTACAGCGCCTCGGGCAACGCCATCACCTTCCACCTGCCGCCCGAGCCGTGGAATCACCTTGAGATTTCCGGCGCCGCCTGGGGCAGGATGGAGCTGCTCGCCTTCCCCGGCGGGCGGCGCATCGGCTACGACACCGCCGCCGGCGAAATTCCGCCCTACGACGACACCGCCGCCGCCGTCACGCCGCTCTTCGAGCGTCCGCGCGCCCGGGAAAGAACCGCGCACCGGCTCGAACGGCCCGTCATCGGCCAGCGTATCCGATTCATAAATACAATGCAGGAGGAGCCCATCGGCGAGCTTTCCGCCTACCACGTCACGGCCGCCGCCGGGCCGGCCTCCGCTCCCCGGCTCGTCCGGCGCCTCGGCCTGCCGGGACCGGACGGGCTTCCGCCGCCACTTGCCGCGCTCGCCGCACACATCGCCGGACGCCATCCCGCCGACGAGCGCGCGGTCCTCGTCGCGTCGCCCGCGAGGGCCGACGCGTCCGCGCCTGCCGACGGTGTCAACCTGCCCGCCGCCGCCGGGCTTCCGCTCGTCCACATCCTTGTCCCCAACGATTGGGACTCGCGCGACGACGCCCTCGACGGCATCGCCATCGACCTCCCCTTGCTTCCGCTCGCGCCCACGCACCCCGGCGGCCTCGTCCCCTTCAATATTCAGGTCAAGGACCCGCTCTGGCCCGCGCGCAACCTCCTCGATTTCTCCTTCAGCCTGCGCTCCGACGGTTCCGCCACCCCGCCGCGCACGCTTTGGCTCGACTTGCGCGACCGCCTTCTCCCGCCCGGCAAATCCCTTTGGCTCACCCTTGCCTCCGCCTCGCCCGATTTCACTCCCGGCGCCCTTGCTGGCGCCGAAATTCGCCTCGTGTTCAAACCCCGCGAGGCCGCGCGCGCCGAGCACGAGCTCGATCGCTTCACGCAGGTCCGCGACAATTATGCCATGCAGGTGGAGGAAAAGCCCCGCGGCCCCAAGTTTTCCCTCTGGACTCGCTTCGCCGCCGACCTCGGTGACCTGCTGCGCGTCAATCCCACGCATCATCTCGGGCGTCTCTACGCCGCCGCCGTGGGGCCGGCCGCCGGACCTGTTCTGGAGCCCGACGTTCCTCCGCTTCCCGATCCCGCGGACGGGGCGCCGCTCTGGGCCGCGCGCCAGGTCCAGCTCCTCGGCCACGTCGCCAAATTCGTGAACTGGTATATCGACCACCGGCAGCTCGCCGATGGCGAATTTGGCGGCGGCATCTCCGACGACACCGACCTCACCAACACCTGGCCCGGTCTCGCGCTCATGGGCGTCGATCCCGAAAAAATCCGCGCCTCCAACCTCGCCCTGCTCGAAGCCGCCTATGCCCGCGGCATGTTTACCCGCGGCCTCAACACCATCCAGACCGACGAGCTGCACAACTACGAGGAGGGAATCAACGCCCTCGGGGAATGCCTCATCGCCCGGCCCTCCAGTCCGCTCCTGCTGGAGCGCGCCATGGAAACCACCCGCGCGCTTCACGGCATCACCGGCGTCAATGCCGCCGGCCACCGCCATGTGCGCTCCTCCTACTACGGCGCCAACCGCATCGCCACCGAGATGCCCTGGGGCGCCGCGCGCGCCTACGCCTACCTCACGTTCCAGCCCGCGCACCTCCTCGCCGACTACAATGGCAACCCCGGCGCGCGCCGTCTCCTCACCGAGCTTGCCGACGGACTCCTCGCCCACCGCCGGGCCGGCGCCGATGGCCGGCACGGCATTCCCGCCATCATCCGCTTCGAGGACGATGCCGCCCTCGCCGACCCGGTGCATCCCTATTTTCCCTGGCCGCTCTTCTGGAATGCCTGGCAGTGGACGTCGGACCCGAAATACCTCGACCCCGTCTTCGACGGAGGCGTGACCGCCCTCGCCAACATAAACGCCAATGCCATCGACATCCTCGGGCTGCGCGACCGCGTCGATCCGGCCCGGTTGACCGCGGCCGATGCCGGGCGCGCCTTTGTTCCGCCCGGCTCCGTTTCCGCCCCGGGCCGCGCCGACGGGAACCGCACCCTCGCGGGCATCCAGCGCGGCGCCTCCTTCGAGTATCTCCGCTGGCAGCTCACCGGAAACACGGCGCTCCTCGCCGACACCTACACGGCGCAGATTCGCGCGTGCCAGCTTCTTGAATACATCAACACCGAGGGTTCGCTCTGGATCGACCGCGTGGGCGTGCCCACCTCCGACCTCCAGCGCGCGCGCCTCGGCGGCATCGCGCTCGCCCGCAATTCCATCTTCCACGGGCATGCCGTGAGCTGGCGTTTCCACGCTCCGGCCACCGCGCAAAGCCTCGCCATCCTCATCCCCGACGCCACGCCCGACGCGTTCACGCTTATCGTCTGCAACCTCGACGGTGCGCCCGTGCGCGCCACCCTCACCGGCGGCCCGGTCCTCAACCCCGGCCAATGGGAAGTCACCCAGGGCATCGATCTCGACAACGACCACCGCGCCGACGCCTCCATCCAGCCCGCGCGCACGCACGCCTTCGGGCGCGACGACGACATCGACCTCGTGTTTCCGGCCCGTGCCACGAGCGTGCTCGGCTTTCGCAAGACAGCCTCCGGCACGCCCTACTCGCAACGGGCCGATCTCGGCATCGAGCCCCGCGACATCACGCGCCGCGCGTCTGGCGTGCTCGGCGTCGTCGTCCACAATCTCGGCTCGGTCGATGCCCCGGCATCGACGCTCGCCCTCGTAGACGCCTCCGGCGGGATTCTCGCGTCCGCGCCGGTTCCCCCGATCCCCGCGCCCCTCGACCTGTATCCAAAAACCGGATCGATCGAACTCGTTTTTCCCCCGGACGCCGATCTCGCCGCCGCGCGCCTCGTGGTCGATCCCGATCACCGCATCGAGGAGATTTCCCGCAAGAACAACAGCGTGCCGCTCAGGGAGGCACCCTGATCATCGCGCATGGCGATGGGCGCGCGGCCAAGACCGCCGCGGAGACGGGGAGGCCGAAATGCGCCAGCCCGCGAGTCATGCCAATTACCAATGATATTTGGTCTTTTGGAGGGCCGAGCTCCTGCGAGGCCGTTGCGGCTAGACGCCATGTTTTTCGGCAACGGCCTCGCAGGAGCTCGGCCCTCCATCAAAACCCCAATTTCCATGGGCTGATGGTATCAGCGTGGTTTCAAGAGCAGGGCGGAGGTTGCGTTTTCGGTGGCCGGCGGGCCGTGGAAAAAGCCTTGGCGAAGGGAGACGCCGAGTTCGTGGACGACCTGGTCGGAAAAGCCGGTCTCGATGCCTTCGGCCACCGGACTCATCCCGAGGGCGCGGCAAAGTTGCACGATGGCGTTCATGACGCGGTTGCCCTTCGGCGTGTGGGCGCTCTGGACGATGGTCTTGTCGATTTTGATGAAATCGAAGGGCAGCTTGTAGAGCGACTCGAAGTTGGACCAGCCGATGCCGAAATCGTCGAGCGCGAGATGAAAGTCATGGCGGCGGAGAAATTTCAGCTTTTCCTGGCAGACCGGGCGCTCGAGGAAGGACTGGCGCTCGGTGATCTCGAAGATGATGTCGTCATGCGCGATGTGGTGCTCGCGGCACAGGCGGGCGAGGGTGGGGTAGAGCTGGTAGTCGAGAAGCTGGGGCAGCGAGAGGTTGATCGAGAGGCGCAGGCCGGGCTGCCGCTGTTTCCATTCGCGCAGCCGGGCGACCGCCTTTTCCATGAGGGAGTAGCCGATGGGAATGATGAGGCCGTTGCGTTCGGCATAGGGGATGAATTCGAGGGGAAGGACCTCGCCGAGTTTTTCGTCGTGCCAGCGCAGGAGGCATTCGAGCGAGTGGATGGCGCCGGAGTCCATGTCCCGGACGGGCTGGTAGACGAACGTGATGTTCTCGGTCTTGAGCGAGGCGTTGAGGCGGTCGAAGAGGACGGAGGGGATGGCGCGGTTCTTCAGGATCCGGCGGGTGCCGCCGCCGACGGGGCCGGGCGAGTCGTGCTGGCCGGTGAAGAAGTTGTTCTTCCCGGAGTTTTTCACCTGATACATCGCGTAGTCGGCCAGTTGCAGCAGGCGGTCGAGCGAGCGGCTGTGGTCCGGGTAGATGGCGTGGCCGATGCTGGCGGTAAGCTCGATCGCAAGGGGGTTTTCCCGTCCGACGACATGGATGGCTTGCAGGATGTCGGAGAAGCGGGCGACGAGCTTTTCTTCCGATTCCAGGCCGGGGACGACCCAGAGGAACTCGTCGCCGCCCCAGCGGACGAGATACTCGGGCGGAGGGATGAGGGGGCGGAGCCGGTCCACGAGTTGGCGGAGCAGGAGGTCGCCGGCCTTGTGGCCGTAGGCGTCGTTGAGTTCCTTGAAATTGTCCAGGTCGATCAGGACAAGGGCGATGCGGGCGCCGGATTTGCGGGCATCCTTGAGGTTCTGGACAATTTCCTCGTCGAAGAAGAACCGGTTGGGCAGGTCGGTGAGCCGGTCGTGCAGCGCCTTGTGCACCATGCCGGCAAGGAGGGTGAGGAGGGGGAGGGTTTCCTTTTTTTTGCGTGTGGTTTTCACCAGATGGGCAGTTGAAGGTCTTCCCGGTAGAGGCCGAGGCGGTGGGCGAAGAAATAGGTGAGATGCATGCCGATGCCGTAGGCGTTGTAGTCCGCCGTCTTGTTGGCGTCGATGAAGCCGCCGACCATCCAGTGCGGCGAAAGCATGAACGCGGCGCGCGCGCGAAGGGAGAAAATCAGGCCCGAGGTGGTGGTGCCGGGGTAGCGCAGGTTTTCGGCGCTGGAAAGACCGGGGTAATACGGGGCGCCGGCCTGCTCGTTGGCCTGATAGCCGAGGAGGGCGTCGATCTTGGCCAGCCAGAAGGTGTCTTCCCGGGTGAGGAGATTGGCGCCGATGTCGGCCTGGAAAAGGTATTCGGGGCTGAAATAGCCGCCGTGTCCCCAGGTGAATTTGCCGAGGTTTTTCTCGTAGTGGAGGAAGCTGACGTCGGGCCCGATGGTGAGGTAGGCAAGCTCGCCGAGCGGGAGCAGGTCCGGGGGCAGGTTCTTGCGCAGGCCGAGGTTGAAACCGAGGCCGTAGTTGGTCTCCACGTGGTCGCCGGTGAGCTGGGAGGCGTGGCCTTCGGCCCGGATGGCCCAGTCGTTTTCGAGCGGACGGGAGGCGACCAGCCGGGCGCCGGTGGTCATGACCTGCCCCCAGGAAGCCCCCGTCCAGGGATCGCGGATGCCGGTGTAGGAAAGCAGGGAGTCCTTGACCGGAAGATCGAAGATCGCCGCCTCGAACATGGCGTTGTCATCCCCGACGTAGGTGATGCCGGCCTGGACGTTGTAATTGCGTTTGCGGATGCCCTCGGGGGCGGCGCCGAAGACAAACCACGGTGACCAGTTGCCGCCGTGATAACGCCAGGAGAAGGCGGTGTCGTAATCGTAAACGTGGTCGGTCGGTTTCTGGTTGAAATCCGGATACTCTGGAATCACCGGATCGGAGTAGTCGCGGGGCGGGATGACCGGGGGAATCCCGATGGGGTTGTATTCGCTGGCTTCCGGCATGCCGGTTTTCAACCGGACGTGGCTGGCTCGGAAAGAGATTTCGTGGCGGCCGGCGATGATCGCGCGGGCATTGAAGAAAGACAGGTCGCTGATGCTGAGCTGGCCGAGGCCCTCGGTGCCGGACTTGGAGGAATAGGCGCCGGACAAGGTGAAGGCAGGGGAGGCAAGGCCGGAGAGCCGGTCGGCGAGCGTGGCGGTGACCGCGGGCAAGGATTCGCCGCGCTTCCGGCTGTCCTTGATGGCGGCCAGCGCGGCGACGTGCCGGCCCTGATTGGCGGCGCGGGCGGCGGCGGCTTCCACCGCGACGGGCGGCGCGGCGGCGATGATGGCGGGGTTGCCGTTGAGCGGTCCGCCGACGGTGGCGCCGAGACGATAAAGGCGGGCGAGCGGAGGCTCCGCGCCGGGCGGAGCCGGGAGGGCGAGCACGGCGGTGACAAGGCCGTCCGCGCTGGCCTGGTCTTTGCAGGCCCGGTAGAGTCCCTCGAAGATGGAGGCGCTTTTGGCGGCGTCGCCGGTGCGCAGATACGACCAGGCGAGAAGGATTTGCTCGCGGTGGCTGAGGTAACGCTGCCGGTAAACCTGGTTGAGGAGCGCGATGGTGTCGGGGTAGCGTCCGCCTTCGTAGGCTTCGGAGGCGAGGCGGGCGTTGAGATCGGCGTTGAGGACGAGGGCCTTTTCGACGCCGCGGCGGACAAGCGGCGCGAGATGCTGGCGGGCGAGATCGGGGCGGTCCTCGCCGAGGGCGGCGACGGCGCGGCCATAGGGGATGTCATCGCCGCCGGCCCCCCAGGCGGCGGCTTGCGCGAACCAGAGGCTGGCCGGGGCATGGTCGGAGCGCCGATACCAGGCCCAGGCGATGGCCTCGGCGAGGGAGGCGTCGCGGCGGGCGTGCGCCTCGTTGCCGAGCGCGGCGAGTTCGGCGTTGGAGCCGTTTTCGAGGATTTCGGAGACCGAGGGAGGCGGCGCGGGCTGGGCGGGAGGCGTTGGCGTTGGCGGGGGCGGCGCCGTCGGGCCGGCGGGGGCGATCGTCGCGGCCGGGGCGGCAGGAACGGCCGCGACGGAAATGGGGGGATCGGGATCGTCGAAGAGGGCGACCGCATGGCGTGAGGTGGCCGGCATCCGGGGCGCGATGGCAAGGCCGGCCGTTCCCCGGCGCACGTCGCCGGTGAAGGGCGCGGCGGAATCGTCGAAGGCGCCGGCATATGCGGACGGAGGCAATGCGGCGGGAAGCGCCAGAAAAACAAGACTGAGAAAGACTGGCCGGGTGCTGCTCATGGCGTGTCGTAAAGCTCGGCCGGGGACAGGCGGCGCGTGGTATTGGCGGCGAGGGCGAGCCGGGAAAGAAGGGCGAGGCAGGCCGAGTAGTAGTCGTCGTCCGAGGACGGTGTCGGGAGGGCGACGGGAGTCCAATTGTGTCCAAGGCGGAGCCGCCCGATGGTGTTGACCAGGGTGATCAGCCCCGGGCTGGCCGGATGCGCGGCCATTGCGGATGCGGGCGGGGCGGAGGCGTCCGCGGGCAGGGAGGATGGCGGAGGCGGCGGGGACTCGAGGGTGATTTCGCTGACGGGGCGGTTGCGCCATTCAGGGCCGGCCCAGTGCCCGAGCACGGGGGAGAGCGCGGGATGGCGGGGCTGATACCAGGCGAGGTAGAGCGGGATGCGCACGGCATCGTAGCCGAAGGCGGCCGGATGCCCCGGCGCGGGACGCGGCGCGGGGCCGTCGTCGAGGAGGATCCAGTTGGCGGGAAGGGAATGGGGGCCGAAGCGGGCAAGCGAAAGCAGGGTGAGGCCGTCGTCGAGGAGTTGCCGCCACGGGCTCTGGCCGGAGGGGCGGGTGTCGGCGGCGGCGAAGTCGGCGAGCGCGGGCCAGACGTAGTAGGAGAGGTTGACGGTGATGCCTTCGGGGGAAACAAAACCGTCGCGGCCGGGCAGGAGCGCAAGGCGCTTGGGCCGGGCGGGGGGCGGGAGGGGTTGCTCGGCCACGAGATGGCGCTCCACGTCGTCGAGGATGGCGCGCGAGGCGTCGCGGAAGGCGGGCACCCGCCAGCGGCGGTCGGCGCAATGGAGCGCCCAGGCCACGAGGAGATCGCCGTCGGTGGCGTTGTTCATGTCGTCCACAAAGCCGCCGTAGGGCGTGGGCACCCAGCGCCAGGCGAGGAGCTTGTCGGTGTCGCGAATCTGGAGTTGCTCGCGGGTCCACCGCCAGAGCAGCTCGAAGGTGGCGCGGTCGTTGAAGGCGGCGGCGAAAAGCATGCCGTAGCCCTGGCCTTCGGAATGGCTGATGTAGTTGTTGCCGGTATCGACGACGCGGCCGCGCGGCGTGATGAAGCGGGTCTTGAAGTCTTCGTAAGATGCCGCGGCGGGATGAGGCCCGGCCGCGGCGCAGAGCGCGACGGGCACGGCGAGGATGACGGGCAAAAGGAGGAAGCGCAGGCCGCGGGAGATCATGTGGCAAGGGTGGGGATGCGCGTTTTTTTCTGGGCGCGGCGAAGCACGCGGTGGGTGACCAGGGCCAGGGCGCCGATGAAGACGAGGACGGCCAGCGCGATGATGACGGCCGGTCGCCGGGCGAGGGCGGTCGCGGGGCCGGCCTCGGGAGGATGGGGGGATGGGTCGGCCGGCATGACGGCCTCGGCGGCGGCGTCATCGGGCGGCGGGGTCACGGCGAGGCGGGCGAGGGGAGTGTCGGGCGACCAGACGAGAAGCCGTCGGGCCGGCGTGGCGAACCAGTCGAGCGGCGCGGTTTGCAGGTGCTCGACGGCGGCCTGGAGGAGGCCGGGATCGATGGCGGCAAGGATGATGGCGGGAGAGGCGTCCGGGTCGGGATCCGCCAGCATGAGGGCGGCGCCGGTGAAGTCGGCGGCCGGCACGCGCCAAGTGAGCGCGGAGCGTGCGCGGGGCGCGTCGGGTTCGTGCCTGACGAGCCAGTCGAGCAGGGGCGGCTTCTGCCGGGCGCCGGCGGTCCTGGCGGAGGGGAGGGGAAGCCGGTCGGTGTATTCGACCACGCCATCGGCGGCGAGTCGCAACGGGTGACGTTTGTGCTGCGCGGGCGTCCATTGCGGGAGGAGGCCGACTTCGAGGTGCAGCACGGATACGGCGGAGGCGGGCGGATTGAAGGAAGCCTGCAAATGGATGAGGGGATGATGTTCGCGCCGGGCGATCTGGCAGACTAAATCCCACATCGCGGTCACCGTGCGCGGGTCGCCGTCGAGGAGCCGGACAAAGAGCGGCGGCATGGCGGCCGGACTGGAAGGCGGCGCGGCGCGGTCGCGAAAGATGCGGGGAAACAGACCGGTGGCGGCGGCGGCCGGGGGCGTGCCGGCGGGGGTGAGATCGGCCACCGGCCATGAGCAGCCGGAGTAGTTTTCGGGTTGCGCGGCCAGCGTCACCGGAGAGGCGGGCAGGGGAAAGCCGGCGGCGGCGAAGGCGGAGGCCGCGGTGATGACGTCCTGCTCGGAGGGGCCGGTGACGACAATGAGCGCGGACGAAGGATCGCCGGGCAGGTGCCTGAGCGCGATGACGGGTCCCTGCCAAGGGAGGAACGCGGCGTCTTCGGGCAGAAAGGGAAGGACCTGCGCGAAGGTGCCGATCAAAAGATTGTCCTGCGCGCGGCGGAGGCGGGGGCTGAAGGTGAGATGATAGCGGGCGTTTTCCGGCAGGCGGAGGACAATGCCTTGCGCGGCGATGGCGCCGGCGGTGAGCAGGGCGTCGTCGAGCGGCGATGATTGCGGGATGGAAACATGGAGGGGGAAGGTCTCGCCCGGGCGCGGCGCGAGCCAGGCGGCGAGTTCATTGAGCAGCCGGGGCGCGGCGGGCGAGGCGGGACCGGTGGCGGCGAGGGTGGACCGTCCGGCCTCGATTTGTATCGAGGGAAGGGATACGGAGCCGGCCGGAGCGGGAGGGAGTTTCGCGGGAAGGCTGGCCAGGATGAACGACAGGGTGTTGGCGCCGGGCCGGAACAGCCGGGCCGGAAGCGCGATGCGGGAGGTGACGGCGGCGGGGTCGGCATCGCCGGAGGCTGCGAACGAGGGTTGGGCGACGAGCATGCCGTTGAGCCTGACCTCCAGAAGAGCCCCGGAAGCAGGGAGCAGCCGGGAGTGGTTCCAGGCGAGTGTCAGCGTGGCGCTTTGCGGCAGGTCGCGTGTGGAGAGTGTGAAGGCGACTTTCCGCGCCGGTCGGGCCGGTGTGAGGTCGAGGCGCGCGAGATCGGGAAGGGCAGCGGATGCGGAAGGCAGGAGCTCGGCAAGCGTGACTTGCCAGATGGCGGGGGCGGTTTCGCTGCCGGGTTTGGGCTCAGGAGTTTGTGCTTTCGCGTCGGCGGCGGGCGGGGCAGGACTCGCCGGGGCGATGGGATCAGGCGCGGGGGGAGTGGCCGGAGTCGCAGCCGGCGGCGGTGGCGGGGTAGCCGCAGGTGGGACTGCGGGTGGCGCAGGGGGTGTGGAGACAACGGGCGGGGGAGTGACGGCGGGTTTCCAAGGTTCCCAGCCGGCGGCAGAGATTCCCTCAAGAGAATATTTACCCCGGCCGATTCCGAAATTGTTGATAAATGGGTGGTTACTTTATCACCAGCGACTATCGGAGCCGAAGCGGCTTGGTCGCCGGCAGGCGCGGCGGTGCGGACCGGCACATCTTCGAGCAGGGGGAGAAGAATTTCCGCCGGGGCCTCGGATGAAAGAGCGGCAAGCAGGACAAGAGTGGCTACGGTTGTTTTCATGATTCAGATATGCCCGGCGGGATCGACGCGATAGACGCGCTGGGGCGTCTTGTGCAAATCGGCGCTGGTTTGCGGGAGGGGCGGGGTGGTGCTGGAGTTGGCGGAGCGGATGGAGAACACAGGAGGACGGCCGGAGCGGGCGCCGCCGAGAAGGCGGAGAACCCAGTGGCCGAAATATTCGAGCGCGGAAAGGCTGCCGATGCGCAGCACGAAAACGAGCGCGGAGAGGATGCCCTTGTTGCGGTGACGGGATTGTTGGAAGGCCGTCCATCGCTCGCTGTCGCCATAGACGAAGCGGATGCGGGCGAGGGTCTCCGCGTCGTCGCGCGGTTCGAAATGGAAACCTATCTCGAAGCCGTCGCGTGTATGGCGTCCGTTGCAGACGCGCCCGTGCAGGTGGAGAAGCTGGCCGGAGCGATCGCGGACGGTGAGAATGCTTTCGCCGTCGAAGTGCGGGAGGACGCGTTGCGAGTCGGCCTGGATATGGAAACCGGCGCCGGTGTTGGAAAGATTGAAGAGCCGGCCGATCCACGTATGGCCGCCGTGCGTGAAGGTGACGGAGTCGAAGGCCGGCAGACGCGGGAAAGCGCGGAGCTGGCGGCGCTCCAGCATCACGCCGACACAGGCGAGGAGGAACAGGCTGTTGAGCGCGGCCCAGCCCATCGTGATCGCGGCCGAGGCGAAGGCGCCGGATGCGGAGGCGCGGAACCAGCCGGCGACGAGGGCGGCAATGTTGATGAGGAGCAGATAGACATAGGGGCGGGCGAAGGGCGAGAGATGGTCGGCCTCGAGGCGTTCGCCCTTGCTGGTGACCTTGAAGATGGGGGCGCGCGGCCGCAGCATGGTGCCGATCAACGCGGGCAGCAGCGGAATCGACTGGATGATCTCGTAAATGTCGCCGATGAAGCTCCACCGCAGGCGTCCGAACAGGTAGCTGTGGAGCAGCTGCCCGCCAATCAGGTGGGGCAGCGCGAAGATGAGAAACTGCGTGCCGGTGGTGTCGTAGATCTTGAGGCCGAAAAGCAGGAAGAGCAGCGGCGAAAGCAGGAAAAAGAGGCGGCTGAAGGGGAACAGCCAGTAGAAGCAACTGCTCAGGTAGCAGATGCGCTGCGGGAAGGTGAGCCCGCGCAGGAAGAGCGGGTTCTTGAGCAGGAAAATCTGCACCATGCCCATGCCCCAGCGGCAGCGCTGCTGGAGGAAAGCGGGAATGGATTCGCAGGCGAGCCCGCAGACCATCGGGCGGTCGATGTAGGCGGAGTGGTAGCCGGCGGCGTGCAGGGTGAGCGCCGTCTCGGCGTCCTCGGTGATCGACTGGCCGGAGAAGCCGCCGCATTCCTCGAGCGCCCGCCGGCGGAGGACGGCGGCGGAGCCGCAGAAGAAGGCGGCGTTCCAGTTGTCGAGGCCGAGTTGCACGCCGTGATAGAACATTTCGTTCTCTCCGGGCATCACGGAAAAGGTGCGCAGGTTTTTCTCGACGGGATCGGGGTTGCCGAAAAAGTGCGGCGTCTGGACGAGAAAGAGTCGGTGGTCGGTAAGGAAGACGCCCGCGGTGCGCTTGAGAATGTCGCTCGCGGGCACGTGATCGGCGTCGAGGATGAGGATGAGCGCGCCCGAGCTGCACTGGAGGCCTGCGTTGAGGTTGCCCGCCTTGGCGTGGACGTTTTTCTCGCGGGCGAGGTAGGTGATGCCGTGGCGACGGCAGAGCGCGCCGAGCGCGTCGCGGCGCTGGCTGGCGGTGGCGGCGATGGCCGGGTCGGCGTGGTGGAGGCGGGCCTCGGTGCCGCCGTCGTCGAGCACGTAAATGCGCAGCTTGTCCTTCGGCCAGTCGATCTGGAGCGCGGCGAGCGCGGTGGTCTCGACGATGGAGATGTCCTCGTTGTAAGTGGGAATAAAGACGTCCACCGTCGGCCATTCCCTTTCGTTCGCGGGCAAGGGAACGCTCTTGCGATAGAGGGGTTTGATGTTGGTGAAATTGGACAGCCCGAGCAGCACAAAACCATGCAGTTCGGCGACAAACAGCAGAATGGCAAAAACGAAACTGACCGGATCGTGGTAGCTGAGGGTTTGCGTGCAGCGCCACACGAAATAGGAAAACGACAGGTAGGTGACGAGGAAGATGAACAGCACCCGGAAGTGCTGCATCCGCAGGCCGCGAAGCAGGAACAGCAGCGCCAGAATGCCCGCTGCGAGGACCATCTGCACCTGCTCGTCATCGATGAGCTGCCAGGAAAGGAAAAAGAGCAATCCGATGGAAAGGGTAAGGACAAACGGTGCAAACAGGACGCTGTTGCGGAAATACTGATTGTTCATTTGGCGAGGAAGAGGGTTTTAATCCAAGAACTTGTGAACAAAACTCAGGCGCACCTGCCTTTTGGCTTCCTTTAGATTATTATAAATTCAACTTATTGGCAGCAAGCTGCTATGGGAATAATTGGCTGCGGGCAATATCTGCCATATATATGCAAGTCATGTGTCTGATGCGATGGAATACATTGTATTTAATGCCAACATTACGATATGTGATTGCATTTGTGGCGAATAATGGCTGGCTTGCTGGCATGAAGGTTTTTCTCCAAGTTATTTATAATAATGGGGAATAGCCGCCTATTCCACCTTGATTTCCTGCCTGGGCGCATTGAAGGGCCCGTTCACGACCATGCCATGGGGACGCGATGCGAATAGTGTTCCTGTGGCTGTGATCATGGAGCGAGAGATATTTCCCTTGTTTGCATTGTGGTTATTTCCAGACGCGAAATGTTAGTCGCACGCATTATCCGTGAATTTTGCAAGATGTAACCATGTATTGATAGAATATTCACAATATAATAAAATAATGCATAATTATCATGTGCTGAATCCGGAATGAAGCTTCGTGATGCCCGCCCGGGTGCTTAATGGTTTTCGCAATAATCCGAGCTGAATGCCTGTAACTATTTTTTGGTCTGATGGATCTATGAAAATGCAGCCGGGGAATTTGGATTCCTGCCCTTGGTCACAAATCCATATTTCCATCAGTTGAGAACCCCGTTCCAAATGGCTGGCAGGGTCCTTCATGCTCCGCCAAAGCTCATATTCCATAAAACAGAATGCCCGGGAATAGGTTTTCCCGGGCATCCTTGGTTATCCATTCAGGCCGCGCAAATACAGCATGATCATTCAGGCCGATTCAGGCTGAACCCGTGCATATGCATGCCACCAGGAGTCAGGCCAGCCCAAAACCAAGTGCTAGGCGTTCAGCCAAGGGGACCTTGAAATGAGGAAGAAAAAGGGATTGACATTGCCTGTTATAACAGAGTTATTGCTGTCCGTCTTAATTTTTTACCCCTATTCGAAATCCCGCATGCCATTTTGATGGTCCCCTTAAACCGTTTTATTTGAGAGAATTAAATTGCATGAACTCAGAGGCTGGCAAACCCCAAAAGGAGCACATCACCCCCCCTGACGAGCGGCACCAGGCCCTGCGAGAGGGCACCTATGGAGAGTTCGAGTCGTTGGCATGGTATTTTTTGAGCATGATTGTCATATTTACATCGCCAACAATTAGTTGCATGAAAATTGCGCATGGCAGACTTCCGGAAGTCCGGCACCCGGCTCGGCTGATTCGGCCAACGAGAGGACGCACGTTTCTCCACATGGTTGGTTGTTTGGCGGGTTTGCACCGAAGCTATCCTGCAATGCGGGCGGAGTCCGACACGTTACAGGCACCGGGTTCAATACCCGGCTGTGCCGGATACGCATGACAAAGTCCCCCAGTCATTTTCCCACTAAAACAATAAACACTACTCCAAGGATTCATGCTTTCTGATAATATTCTCGCCATGGCTCCGCTGTCGATGGGCACGCGGATTATATACCTCGCCATCCTGTCGATATGCCTCGTGGTCTCCCTTGGCATAGGACAATATTTCTCCCGGCGCCAAAAGAACGCGAAGTCTTATTTTTTGGGCGGCGGCGACATGCCCGGCTGGCTGGTCGGCATTTCCATCAGCGCCTCGATGATCAGCGCGATGACTTTCCTCGCGATTCCCGGCTTCAGCTTCAAGGAGGATTACCGCTGGGTGGTGCCGAGCTTCAGTTTTCTCATCATGGCGGTGTTTGCCATCGTGGTGTTGATCCCGTTTTTTCGCAAGGCGTCCACGCCCAGCGGCTACGCTTTTCTTGAGCAGCGTTTCGGCGCGTGGGCCCGGGTTTACGCGGCCGGCGGTTTTTTGTTGTTCAATGTCCTCCGGCTCGGCGTGGTGCTTTACGTGACCTGCCTGTCGCTGGAGGTGTTTTTTGGCATTCCGGCCATCTGGCTGATGTTGATATTGGGAATCGCCGCGACGCTTTATTCGATGATGGGCGGTTTCGAGGCGGTGGTGTGGACCGAGTTTTTTCAGGCCATCGTTTTGGTGATGGGCGCGGTGATCATGGTGCCGGTGGTCTTGTATGCGATTCCCGGGGGATTGGGCACGGTCGTGGACTTGGCGGTGCCGGCGGGGAAGATGTCGCTTGGTTCGTTTGAGTTTACTTTTGTCGAAAAGACGGTGTGGGTGATGGTGCTCGCGTCGCTTTTCTATAATGCCTCCGACTACTCCACGCGGCAGGATTTCATCCAGCGCTACCGCGCGCCGAAGAACATGCGGCAGGCGCGCATCGCCGTGGCAATCGGCGCGGTCACGGTGGTGCCGGTATGGCTGTATTTCAACTTCCTCGGCACCACGCTCTGGACTTATTACAAGGTGAACCCGGACCCGGTGGTCGCGGAGTTCACGGTGTCGGCCCCGGAGAAAATCGTCCCGTATTTCATGGCGTCGCAACTGCCGCCCGCGGTCACGGGACTCGTGCTGGGCGCGATCCTGATGGCCGCGCTGAGCACGCTCGCCCCCATCCTGAATGCGTGCGCGGTGACATGGGCGGGGGATTTTCATCACCGGTTTTTCCGCGGTCCGGCGGAGGCGCGGGACGAGTTGAAGCTGGGGCGCGCCACCACGCGGGCGCTCGGCGTGATCATGATCGTGCTGGCGCTGCTCATCCACGTGTTGCGCACCCAGACTTTGCAGGATTTGCAGGCGACGGGGCAGATGCTGTTTTCCGCCGGGTTGTTCGGCTTGTTTCTCATCGGCTTTTTCGGGCATCGCATCAGCGCGCGGGCCTCGTTGTGCGCGGCGGCTTGCACGGTGGGCATTGTGCTGGTCTGGTTCGCGGCGCACACGTGGAAGTGGATGGCGTGGGCGCCCGATCCGTTCTGGATTCCAGTCTTGTCGAACTTGGGGCTGCCGACGTTCGCGATTGTGTTCAACAAATTCATGCCACCCGTGAAAAATCCCGCCGCGGACGCGACCGCGGATGTGCAAACACAAACCGCAAAACCATGAGGAAGGAGTGCAAGACCATAATCGACACATATACGCGCGCATCCTCATCCGCGCATGCGTCGCGCCGATTAAAGCATTTCGCCGCCACCATCCTGCTCGTGTGCGCGCCCTGGTGCGCCGCCGCGCCCGCGCGCATGCTGGTGGTTTCCGCCAACGACCAGGCCAGCGGCTACGCGGGAAACATGTTTGTGCGCCCCGGTGCCCGGCCCGGCGGTGTGACGGTGGTGGACTTTTCGGCCTCTCCGGTGCGCGCGTGGCATGTGGAAGGCGTGCCGTGCAGCGTCATCGGCCCGCCGTCCTGCGTGGCGGTGAGCGCGGACGGAGGGGAGATCCTCGTGTCGGCGGCGATGCAGCCCGATCCGGACGACGCGGGGAAACTGCGAACGGATTCGCGGGTCACACGGCTGCGCCCAGGCGCAAATGGATGGGCGCGGGCGGGGGAGATCGAAGTCGGCGCGCAGGTCTCGGGCATCGCGTTTTCCCGCGATGCGAAGCGGGCCTGGGTGGCGTTGCGCGCCGAGGGGGCGGTGGGGCTGGTCGGCTTGCGCGATGACGGAATGCAGGTGAAGGGCAAATGGACTTTTGCCACGGGTGCGGACTCGCTTTCGGACATTGAATTATCGCCTGATGAGCGCACCGCCTTTGCGACTTTGCACACCACGGCCACGCTTCTGGTGCTGAGAGTGGAAGCGGACGGCGCGCTGGTGGAGAAGCAGCGGCTGCAACTGCCGCGCGGCGCCTATCACATCGGTTTTCTCCCGGACGGGAAACGGGCGCTGGTGGGCTGCACGGTTGATGATGTCATGTGCGTGCTGGAAGAGCATGACGGGGCATGGCGGATACGGGAAACCATTCCGACCGGACGCACGCCGGAGGGTGTTTTTATATCACCGGACGGCCGCTGGGTGGCGGTCACGTGCTTCGACGGAGCCAATATGCTCATCAAAAACAATCTCTGGTTCGGCCAGCCGTCGCGCGTATATATATACTCGGTCAACAAGGATGGCGCCATCAAAAGGGAGCAGTCGCTTGATCTGAAGAATGTCCTCCAGGGCGCGGCGTTCACCGCCGACAGCCGCACGCTCGTGGCCGGCCAGTTCGGTGAGGGCAACCTGCGCGTGTTCCAGCTCAAGGAGGGCGCGTGGAGCGACTCCGGCCTGACCATCGAGATTCCCGGCCAGTCCGCGGCGCTGACCGCGACCCGCAATTAATATATTCCCGATCCAATCATCGCCATGTCCACAAACTCCCGGCTGCTTTATTTCCCCCAGTTGCTTTTCCCGCGGCTCCGCCGCGCGCTGACGCGCCTTGCGCTTTCGGTGTGGCGCGACCCCGTGCCGCTCGAAGTGCGGCGGACGCGCCCCGTCGCGGGCGGTTTCCCCTTCGAGAAGGCGCGGCAGTCCGCGCTCAGCCCGGTCGCGGTGCCGTCGGCGTGGAAGGCGCCGGGGTTTTCGACGACGTGGTTCCGTGTGTCATTGCCGGATGGATACACCCCGCGCCCGGACGACCATTTGCACTGGGACGACAACGCGGAGGCGACGGCGTGGCTCGACGGCAGCCCGCTGTTCGGATTCGACGCCACGCACCGCCAGTGGCCGTGGCCGAAGGGCGCGGGCGAAGTCTGGCTGGAGAGCATCTTCTGCCAGTCGGGCATCTGGCACGCGGCGGCGAAGGGCATCGGCCCGGTGGGCTCGATTCTCAATCACGCGCGGCTGGTGCGGAAAAACGAAGATGCGTGGCTGGCGTATTTCGACCTGGAGGTTTTGACCGACTGGCTGGAGGAGGAGATCCGCCGCGCGCTTCCCGCCGAGGCCGAGCAACTGGTTGCGGGCTTCCGCAACTGGCCCGAGATGGACAGCGCGTCGTCGGCGTTTTTGCCCGATGGCGTGGGCACGGGGCTCGCGAATCGCTGGCGCCCGACGCTCGACCGCGTGTCGCCGTTGCTGCGCGCGGTGATGCGCGAGCTGGATGACGCGGTGAGCGTGTATCACGACCAGGGAGCGGCGGCGCTTCGACGCGAGCTTAAGAAAATCTACCGGCGCCTGCGCGAAAGCGGGGATGTCTGCAAAGCGGTGCTCACGGGCCACGCGCACATCGACCTCGTGTGGTTGTGGCCCGAGGCGACTGGCGAGCAGAAGGCGGTGCGCACCTTCGCGACCGTGCGCACGTTGCTGGACCGTTATCCGGAATTTCATTTTGGCTACTCGCAACCGGCCAGTTACGAGGCGGTGGAACGGCGCGCGCCCGGGCTGATGACGCAGGTGCGCCGCCAGATCGCGGGCGGGCGCTGGGAGGCGACCGGTGCGATGTATGTGGAATCGGACACGCTGATGCCATGCGGCGAGGCGATTTTGCGCAGTTTATTGATCGGACAGGAACGGTTCAAGACGCTCCAGGGCGCACCGTCGCCCGTGCTCTGGCTGCCGGATGCGTTTGGCTTCAGCGGCTGTCTGCCGCGGCTCATGCAACTGGCGGACGTGTCCTGGTTTTTCACGAACAAACTCGTTTGGCGCATGATCAACAAATTTCCGCATTCGAGTTTTGTCTGGCGCGGAAACGACGGCGCCGAGGTGCTCGCGCACGTCTCGCGCGCCATCGGCTATAATAATCCGGCGCGGCCGAAAAACCTGCGTCTCGAAAGCGAGGCCAACAGCCAGGCCGACGTGCACGATGAATTTCTGTTGCCGAGTGGCTGGGGCGACGGCGGCGGCGGGCCGACCGCGGACATCATCGAACGCGTGCGGCGGCAGGCGGACTTGCGCAACCAGCCCGCGGCGCGCTGGGGGCGCATCGACGAGTTTTATGCGCGCTTGGAAAAAGTGCGCGACCGGCTGCCGGTCTGGCGCGGCGAGATTTCTCTGGAGGCGCATCGCGGCACCTACACGACGCAGGCGGAGGTCAAGGAGGTTTACCGGAGGCTCGAGCGCGCGTTGCAGACGGCGGAGGCGGCGCGTTGCGCCGCGGGCGCGGGTCCGGTGGACGCGCGTTTCTGGGCGCGGCTCGTGTTCGCGCAATTCCACGACTGCCTGCCGGGCAGCTCGGTTCACGAGGTTTACGAGGAGATTGTCCCCGAGCTCAAGCGGCTTGAAAAAGAGGTGTTGCAGGACGCGCGGGACACGCTCGCGAAACGCGCCGGCGCCAGTGGCGAAAAAACGTCCGCGAAACAAAACGAGACGCTCTTCAACCCGCTGCCGCTCCCGCTGCAAGCCTGGCAAGGCGGCAAAAACGGGCGGCTCGTCACGCTGCCGCCGCTGGCGTGTAGTGAAAATTCAACTACACGCGCGGCCGAGTCCGCTCCCGCGCTTGTCGCGGAAAAGAACCGGTTGTCCAACGGCATCGTCGAGGCGCGTTTCGACCGGCGCGGCCTGCTCGCGCGTCTGTCGGTCAACGGCGCCGACGCGCTAGCGGGCGCGCCGCGGCTCATCGCATATCGCGACGTGCCGTATGATTTGGAGGCTTGGGAAATCGACCGGCAGGCGCTCGACACCGGCAGGCCGCTGGCGCTTCGCGACGCGGGCCGGATCGAAAGCGGTCCGGGCTGGGCCGGCCTCGCGCAACGCTGGTCGCGCGGCGAATCGACGGTGGACGTGCTGTGGCGTTTGCGCGCGGGCGGTGTCGCGCTGGAGGTCGAGTTGAAGGTGGACTGGCGCGAACCGGAAAGCCTGCTGCGCTTCGAGGCGCCGACGCCGTTTCGCGGCCAGACGGCGCTGTTTGGCGCGGCCTTTGGCGGCGAGTGGCGTTTGCAGCAACCGGGTGACCCGCAGCAATCGGCGCAGTGGGAGGTGCCCGCGAATCGCTGGGTCATGGCCGCCGATGACGGGCGGCAGGAGGGTGCGTTTTTGCTGGCGGAGGCGAAATATGGGTTTTCGGCGCGCGACGGCATCATCGGCGTGAGCCTATTGAAATCGGCCAAGGTCACGGCCACGACGGCGTTTCCTCCCGCGTTTCGCAGCGGTCCCGAGCGCTGCCCGTGGAGCGACCTCGGACGGCATGCCATCCGCCTTGCGCTCGGGCGGCTCGCAGCGGACTCGCCGCGCGAAGCTTATCCCGCGGCGCTCGCGGAGACGGTTTTTGCGGAGCCGCTGCGCGTGGCATCCGGCAATCGGGATGCCGCCGTCATGCCGGCCATCGAAGGCATGCCGTCGATGGCGCCGCTCTGGGCCGTGCCGGTCGATGCAGACAACTGGGTGCTGCGCCTGCACGAAAGCATGGGACGGCGCGGCACGGCGCATATCGCGGCGCCGGCGGGCTGGCATCTTTCAATATTGGAAAAAGCGTTGCCGGGGGCTGCTGACAAACCGTTTCCCGCCGGCGGTGAAGTTGAAATCGGCCCCTTCTCATTCATCAGCCTCGGGCTGCGCCGCGAGCGGGATGGCGTGTCGCATAATATATAATTTTCCATATAATGAAACGCTCCATTATAAACCTTGCCTATCGCAAAGCTCTCGCGTGCTTTACGCGCCATCATTGGGCGCTCCCTCCCGCACCTCAATGGGATATCACTGACTTCGGGTTGGGTAATTTTGACCAGTGCGGACTCACTTTGGTAAATCTTGCCGCCGAACCCGAGTATTGCGAGAAACTCATGTACGCATGGCGCGGGCAGATGGCACCATGCCATACGCACGCAAAGAAAAAGGAGGATATCATCTGCCGCGTCGGCGAACTCGCTCTTGCCCTTCATGCGGTTCGTCCCCCTGCCGGCACGGATGCGCACACGCCGGGAGATGCGCCGCTCAGGCTTGCCATCAATGGTGTCCCTGTGTCCATTCCCGCCGGGCGGCTTCTTGTTCTTCCCGCCGGCCACCGTGTCACGCTCACACCGGGCATCTGGCATGCTTTTGGGCCTGTGAGCGCCGAATGTATCATCGGAGAGGTCAGCACTGCCAATGATGATGTGAATGACAACATATTCCTCGATCCCGCGATCGGTCGCTTCCCTGGTATTGAGGAGGACGAGTCTGCCGCTATTCACCTGCTCTCCGAGTCCGTCCGCTGAGGGCAGCTCGCGATCAAGATCCTCGAAGAACAACAATAATAATCCAACCTTTTCATAATACCATGACCTCAAAAGAACGCATGCTTCGGGCGCTGGCTTTGGAAAAACCCGACCGTCTGCCTGTGACTGTGCACCAGTGGCAGAAATATCACCTCGATACTGCCATGCGCGGGGCGGATGCCCTTGAGGCGTTCAAACAGACCGATCTCGATGCCTCCATACAATATGCGGAGCGGAGCTGCGACGACTGGAATCCCGCCATCGGGCGGCAGGTCGCGCAAAGTCCCGAGTGGAGGGAGGAGGTCGAGGTCGTGCGCACTGACCCCGACGACCGACTCTATCACCACACCATCCATACACCCGGCGGCACGCTTACCCAAAAGCGCGGCGGCAACCGCATGACCACCTGGACCACCGAGTATCTTATAAAAAAGCCGGAGGACCTCGAGTTGATCGACAAATACATGCCGGTCACCAAGCTCAACCATGCCGCCATATCAAAAGAATACGACCGGGTCGGCGACGCCGGCATCCTGCGCGGCCACGTCTGGGGTGGCCAGGCCGGTTGCTGGCAGCACGCCTGCTACCTGATGGAGGCCGAGGAATTGATCGTCGAGGCAATGGACAATCCGGATTGGGTGCACGCGCTGCTGCAATCGCTCATGCGCAAAAAACTTCGCTTCATCGAGGAGCAACTCAAGGGCGCGAAGTTTGACTTGATCGAGACCGGCGGCGGCGCTTCGAGCGACACGCTGATTTCCCCGAAACTGCACGAGGAATTTTGCCTGCCCTACGACAGGCAAATGCACGACGCACTGCGGGCCGTCGGACTGCGCAGCACCTACCACACTTGCGGCGGCATGATGTTTATCTTGGATTTGCTATTAAAAAACGGGGCCGATGCATCTGAGACGCTTTCGCCTCCGGGCGTGGGCGGCAACATCACCGGGCCGGAGAAAGTCCGGGCGGTGTTTGCCGGGAAGCGCGCCATGATCGGCGGCATGGACCAGTTCAACATGCTGGGCACCGGCACTCCCCAAAAAATCCGCGCGGAAACAAAAAGGCTGTTTGAGGGTTTTGGGAAAGACGGAGGTTATATATGTTCGGCCGCCGACCATTTTTTCGAGGCGCCGGTGGAAAACCTGAAAGCCTTTGCCGCCGCCGGGCGGGAATGCGTGTATTGAGACAGTCTCCGGTCTCGTGTCATTTATGAATATAGAAATCGCTCTTCAGTCTGCCCGGAATTTCCCCTGTCCTTCTCACTGGAAATTGAAATCACGCCGTCCGTTGAGAAAAAATCGGACCCTCGCCGAAGCGGGCGCGCAAGGCGGCAAAGCGTTTTTGATAGGTCGGCGCGATGTGGTTGCGCATGGCCTGCTCGGCCCATTCGGGATTTCCGCTTTCCAGCGCGTTGACCAAACCGAGATGATCGTGAGGTTCGATTTTCCAAAGCTGGGGCGCGATGTTGGCCAGCACCACGTCAACGAAGTGGTGGAATTCGAGCAATGCCTGCAAGCGGGGGCTGCGCGAAATCTGGATGACACGCTTGTGAAAGCCGACGTGGCATTGGAGAAACTCGCTCACGCCGTCCGGTTTGATCGGCTGGCTGAGCTGCATCGCAATTTCCCTCAGTTCATTGGCTTCCACCGCGGTGATGTGCGCCGTCGCCCGCCGTGCCGCCAGCGACTCAAGCACGCCGCGGATTTCGACCATCTCCTCGATTTCGGGAACGGTATAGACACGGCAAAAAACACCGAGTCCCTGCTGGCGCACCAGCAACCCTTCGTTTTCCAGCGCGCTGAATGCCTCCCGCAAGGGGGCGGTGGTCGTTTCCAGCCGCTTGGCGAGTTGGCGTTGGTCAAGGCGCGTGCCGGCGGCGATTTCTCCGCTCAGGATAAGATCCAGCAATTTTTGACGGACCCGGTCGGCAGTTACAGACAGATGGCTGTCGGTTGTTCCTGTTTTGCCATCCGAAACGGCAAAAGCGGTATTCAGCACAAATGAAGAGGAAGGATCGCCCATGGTGAAATAACAGCAGACGCAAGGAGAAATTACGTGTTACCCAGTCATGGAATGATGTGAATAGCGAACAAAATTCGAGAAAAATTAAAAAGAACTTGACGTGTTATAACATGGTAAGTTCACTGACATTGCACCCTGCCCATTCTCGTAATTTCCCCGTCCATCCCCAAAAAGCCAAGCCCCGGCCTTTTCATTTTATTTTATTATTCGATGAATTTTATGAGGTTACACAATCCATCTCCTCTGGAGCCCGTTGGAAGATCAAAACGTGCCTCAATCGCCAGGCGGACCTTCATAAAAGCATCCGGGCTGGTGGCCTTGGGGCGGATTCTGGGTCGGCGCGACGTTGCTGCATTTGCCGGAGATGAACCCGATGCACAACCACCGGCGGCTTTCGGAAAGCCAGACATATTTGTCATTTTCACCGACCAGTGGAGCACACGGGAAACCTCTCGCTGGGGCTCGCCCGTGCGCACGCCAAACCTGGATGCCGTCGCCCGCGAAGGCATGCGTTTTGGCTGCGCTTACTCCAGTTGTCCTATCAGCATGCCCGCGCGCACCGACCTGCTGACAGGTTTGTTCCCCCACAGCACCGGGCTTTGGGGCAACACCATCGAATGGGCGCCGATCGTCGCGCAGGCGCGCTTGTTTGCCGACATGAAGACCGCTGGCTACACCACCGCCCAAATCGGCAAGACTCACTGGCTTTCGGGTAACATGTGGAAACAACAGTCGCTTGCCAACCCGGACGCCTTTTACGCCGCGCTGAAACTCGACCACGTGGACAACATCCCCAGTCCGTTCTCCACCCCCGGCGCCCCGAAGTCCGACTATGCCCGCTATCTGAAAAGCATCGGCAAATGGGAGGCCGTCGCCTCCGACCTTGCTCACCGCCTGAGAAACGACAGCTACCTGCCCAAGGCATCCGCATGCACGCCCGAGGAGCACAACGAAATGTTCGTTGCCAACCGCACAATCGAGTTCCTGCAAAAGCAGCCTCTGGACAAACCGCTCTTTCTCGTCGCGAGTTGGTTCGGTCCCCACAACCCCCTCGATGCTCCCGAGCCCTATGCTTCGATGTATGACCCCGACTCGCTGGCGATGCCGCCCAATCTCAAATTCCCCATCAGCAGTGGCGGCTATAAATATGACGAACGGCAATGGCGCAAAATGCGGGCCAATTACCTCGGAAAAATCACCTATATCGACCACTGCGTGGGCAAGGTGTTTGACGCACTGAAAAAACGCGGCAACTGGGACAACACGCTCATCATCTTCATCTCCGATCACGGCGACATGATGGGCGCGCACGGCGCGATGGCAAAAGGCTCCTTTTACGAGGAATCGGTGGGCGTTCCCATGTGGGTGCGCCCGCCCAAAGGCGTCAAGGTCGCCGCGCCGGAATCCGGCGTCCCCGTGAGCTTGAACGATGTATATGCCACGGTGGTCGAGGCGGCGGGCGGAAAGGTGTCGCCGCAGCGCGTCACCCGCTCCCTCCTGCCCATCGTGCGCGGCGAGGTGACGGAGGACGACGGACGCACGGTTTTCTCGGAAATCTATTTCCGCAACAAACTTTCCTGCATGACGCGCAAGGGTGACTACAAGTGGTTTTATCAGCAGGGCAGGGAGCACCTCTTTAATCTCAAGCAGGATCCCTATGAATTAACCAACCTCATCGCCGCCCCGGCCCACGCCGCCTTGGCGCGCGAGATGAAGGAAAACTATCACGAATGGCTTTTCGCGACTCAGATCAATTACTCCGAGGGCTACAAGCCGATGGCGCTGCGCGCCAAGGAGGGCACCCTTTGACGCCACTGGGCCAAATCCCCGCGTCCCGCAAACCTGTCCGCCTGCTTCCTTCACCGACACACCTCTCCCGATACATCCCAAACCCGGCAAACCCGATATAAACATGAAAAAACGCATCCCCTTTCTCCTTCTGGGCATGGTGTCATCAAGCGCCCTGCTTCATGCCGCCCAGAATCCCCCCTGGCGCATGATTTATGACAACGACACCACCAACATTCTCAACTGCGTCAGCCCCTTTAACGAAGGCCGCTCCCAAAGCAAAAAAGACAACCAACTGACCGACGAGAAAATCCGCGCCAGCGTGCGCGAGGCCGTCGTCCCCGGGATGGACGCCCAGCTCATCCAACCTTGCACAAGCTGGGTGCCGTGGTGGCCCAGCAAGATTGTCCCCCTCGCCGAGCACGAGCAATGGTTTCGCGAGCGCTACGGCACCGAGCCCGACCTCGCCGAGCACCGCTACCTCCTCGCCGGCGGCGACATCGTCGGCGTCTTCATCGACGAATGCCATAAAAACAACGTCGCCGCCCTCGTCTCCTTCCGCTGCAACGACGGCCATCATCAGGAGCGTTCCTGGGATGAAAAAGTCCCCGGCGGCGTCGCCCACTGCATCAACCGTTTCTATGTGGAGCACCCGCAATATCGCATCGCGCCCCTTCCCTCGCGCGCGATAAAAGACCGTGTGCACAACTGGCTCGTCCCCGAAGCGCGCGCCCACAAGGAGCGTCTGCTCGCCGAGGTGATCGAAGTCTATCCCACCCTTGACGGCATCGAGTTGGATTTCCTGCGTCACCCTTATTATTTTCCGGATGACACGCCGATGGCCGCCCGTGTGGAGGTGATGTGCGATTTTATCCGCAAGGCGCGTGCGCGCTTGGACGAGGTGGCTGCGAAAACCAGTGGCAAACATCGTTATCTCGGCGTGCGCGTGCCCGTCAATGAGGCCGAGTGGCGGGATGTCGGCTTGGAACCGTCCGCGTGGCGCAAGGCGGGAGTGGATTATTTCAATATAAGCCCTTCCTATAACATGACGCAGCAAACCGGTGTCGCCGCGCTGCGCAAGGACGCGCCCGATGCCAAAATATATCTGGAGCTCACACACACCACGCAGACATGGAAATTCGGCGCCTCGGGTTATGACGGCCACTGCTGGAGACGCAGCACCAGGGAAATGTTTATAAACACTGCCCGCCAGGCCTATGCCCGGGGAGCAGACGGGGTGAGTTTTTTCAACTTTGTTTATTACCGCAATCACGGCGCGCCGCCCAAGGAGCGGGGCCCGTTCGACGAACCGCCCTTCGATTATCTGCCCGCGTTGACGGACAAGGACAAAATTTCGCGGGCCGACGGCTATTTCTATCTGAAAGCCGAGCACGAGCTCTTCCCCAAGCCCGGCTACAAGCGCGAATATAAAATGAACATCGTCCCCGCCGCCGGCAACGGCGCGGCCACCCTGCGCATCCAGATGCTCACCGACCGGGAATCCAGGAGCAGCGAGCTGGACAAACCCGACACGCCCGACCGCGGCGCGTGGGCCGTCACGCTTAACGGCAAGCCTCTCGCCGCCGCCAAGTCCCTCGCCACCGCCTATCCGTTTCCCACGCCCTTCAAGGCCGGCTTTGGCCACCCGCAGCAATACCTTTCCTTTGCCATTCCCGCCGGATTGCTGAAGGACGGCGACAACATCATCACAATCGACAGCGAAAAAGCCCCGCCCCTGCGTCTCCGCTGGATTGAAATTCTCCAACCGGCAACCCCCGGCGCCAGATAATACCCCGCCCCGCCATGAAGTCATCCCGCCACCCCGCCGTCTGCCTTGCCGCCGTCCTCGTCGCCGCGTGCATCGTCTCCATCGAAGCCGCCCCGCGCTCGGGGCCGGGCTGGCGGATGATATTCAACAACGACGCCACCAATATACTCAACTGCGTCAGCTCCTACAACCCGAACGGTGACAGAAACACCGACGGCCTCACCGACGCCAAGATCCGCGCGAGCGTGGCCGAGGCCGCCGTCGCCGGCGTGGACGCCCAGCTCATCCAGCCCGGCATGGGCTGGGTGCCCTGGTGGAAAAGCGAAATTGCGCCGTTGGAGGCGCAGGAGGCGTGGTTCCGCGAACACTACGGCCTCGAACCCGCCAACGCCTACCACAAATACCTCCTCGCCGGCGGCGACATGATCGGCGTCTTTATAGACGAGTGCAAAAAACATCGTGTCGCCGCCCTCGCTTCCTTCCGCCTGAACGACGCCCACCACCTCGAATACGCCTATGCCACCTACGCCGAGGGCTTGCGCGGCGCCATGGTCCAGTCGCTGGCGAAATTCTACGTCGAGCACCCGGAGTATCGCCTTAATCCCGACATCCGCGACGTCGCCGGCTCCACCAATAACAATGTCAAATTGCACAACTGGCTCATCCCCGAAGTCAGGCAATACAAGCTCGACCTCATCGCCGAAATGCTCGGGCGCTACGATTTCGACGGCCTCGAACTCGACTTCATGCGCTACCAAATCTATTTCCCGACCGCCTCCACCGACGAGGAGCGCGCGGAGCGCGTCGTCATCATGTCCGCCTTTATCGGCAAAGTCCGCGCCATCCTCGATGCCACCGCCAAGCCCGGCCAGCACAAATGGCTCGGCGCCCAGATGCCGGCCGACCAGGCAGAATGGAACGACGTCGGCTTCGACCCCGTCGAGTGGCGCCGGCAGGGCATCGAGTGGTTCAACATGAAACCCTCCGCCGCCCGCACCAGCCAGCAAACCGCCCTCGCCGCCCTCCGTGCCGCCGTCCCGGACGCCACCATTTATTATACGCTTTTCCAACAGTCCCAAGTCTGGAATTTCACCGGCGTCACCGGCTACGGCAACAGTTGCTTCCGCCGCACCACCAAGGAAATGCTGGAAAACACCTCCCGCATCGCCCTCGCGCGCGGCGCCGACGGCCTCTCCTTTTTCAACTTCGTCTATTACCGCAAGCACGGCAGCTTCTCCGAGCGCGTCGGCCCCTTCAACGAACCGCCCTTCGAGCTTATCCCCGGCCTCCTCGACCGCGCCGCCCTCGAACAACCGCCCGGCTACTTTTTCCTGGAGGTCGGGGGTCTGCTCTTCACCGACGGGGCGGGCGCTTCGAACAACTCGCGGGAGTTCCAGCTCGACATTCTTCCGCGCAAAAGAAACACCGCCGGCACCCTCCGCCTTCAGCTCATCACCAACGACGAATGGACCGGCGACGAAACCACCCCGCCATCGAACGTCTCGCGCGGCGAATGGCTCGTCACGCTTAACGGCGTCCAACTCGCCCCCGCCGTCCGGCTCGACGCGGCTTATCCCTTTGAGACCCCGATCAAGGCCGGCTTTGGGCACGCCTCGCAATACCTCTCCTGGAATGTGCCCGCCGGCCTCCTCCGCGACGGTGCCAACACTCTCTTCGTCCGCGCCCTCGATCTCCCTGACGGGCTTCCTTCCAACGGTCTCCGCCTCAAATGGGTCGAGATCACCCAGCCCCTCTCGCCCATCCTCGCCGCCATCCCCGAAATCGTCGCCGCTGGCGGCGAGGCCACCATCGCCGGCGACGACCTCACGGACGTTGCCCAAGTGTATTTCGCTGACGTGCCCGCCGCCGCCTTCCGCGTGGACTCGTCCGCGCAAATCACCGCCACCGCCCCGCCGTTTCTCGCCAGCGGCGGCAAAATCACCCTGCGCATGAAGGACGGCTCCGAACTGCGCAGCGACGCCGCCTTCGCCCTCGCCGTCCCTCCCGGCCTGCCCGCCGCGCCAGCCAATGCCAACGCCACCGCCGGCCAGTCTGCCTCTGTGGTGTTTACCGCCACCGCCCAGGGCAATCCCGCGCCGTCCTGCCAGTGGCAGGTGCTCAAGCCCGGCGGCGAATGGGAAAACGTCACTGACGATGCCATCCACACCGGCGCCGCCACCGCCGCCCTCGCCATCACCGGCGCCACCGCCGCCATGAACGGCTGGCAATACCGCTGCGTCGCCGACAACGGTTACGGCCAGCCCGCCATCAGCCCTCCCGCCACCCTCACCGTCGCCCCCGACGTTTTCCCGCAGCCCGCCGGCCTTGTGCTCGACACCTCGGGCAACCTCTACGTTGCCGACAATGCCCGCCACGCCATCCAGAAAATAGCCGCCGACCGCAAAACCATCACCACCCTTGCCGGCTCGCCCGGCGCGTCCGGCGCCGCCGATGGTCCCGCTGGCGCCGCTCGCTTCGATCACCCGCGTGGTCTCAAGATCAGCCCCGCCAGCGGAAAACTCCACATCGCCGACACCGGCAACAACACCATCCGTGCCGTCGCCGCCGACGGCGCGACGATCACGCTGGCCGCCTCCGCCGCGCCCCCGCTCAACCAGCCCGCTGCCGTGGCCGTTGATAATCTGGGCAACACTTACATCGCCGACACCGGCAACCACCTCATCCGCATGATCGCCGCCGGCTCGGGCTCTGTCGCCACCATCGCCGGCAACGGCGCTCCCGGCGCGCTCGACGCCAGCGGCACCGCCGCCACCTTCGACTCGCCCCGGGGCATCGCGGTGGACGCCGCCGGCTGGCTCTACGTGGCCGACACCGGCAACCACGCCATCCGCGTCATCGCCCCGGACACCCGCGAGGTCGCGACCATCGCCGGTGCCGCCGGCGAGGCGGGCTGCGTCGATGGCCCCGCCGCTGTCGCGCGCCTCCGCTCACCCGGCGCCCTCGTTGCGGACGGCCTTCTCCGCGGCGGCGCGGCGGACGGCAGCCTCTATATCGCCGACACCGGCAACCACCTCGTCCGCGAACTCCGCTCCGGCACCCTCCGCACCCTCGCCGGCCATCCTGGCGACGACACCGCGCCCGCCATCCCCGGCGTCCCCGGTTATCAGGACGGCACGGGCACCGCCGCATGGTTCAACGCCCCCGCCGACATCGCGCTCGACGCCGCCGGCGACCTTTACGTCGCCGACACCGGCAACGCCGCCATTCGCAAAATCACCCTCGCCAGCGGCACCGCCGAGGTTGTCACCCTCACCCTCGCCCCCGACGCCACCAACACCCCCGGCAACAACGGCACGCCCGGAGCGGGCGGCGGGGATGAAGGAAAAAGCGGCGGCGGCGCCCCCTCGGCCTACCTTTACTACGCCATCGGCGCCCTCGCCGCCTTCCGCCTCCGTCGTGGCATCTCCCCGTTCGCCGGAAACGATGCAGGCGGCGGTGGGCCGTCTTCCAAAAGAAACGCGCACAAATCGCCCGCGCGCCGTCCCCGTTCAAACACTGCCAGCCCCAAACACCAGCCATCATGAAACGAGCCATGCCCACCCTTGCCCCTTTGCAAATCCCTGCCCCGCGCGTGAGTGCCGTCCTCGCCTCGCTGGCCGCCTGCCTCCTTGCCCTCGCCTTCCCGTTGCGCGCGCAAACCGTCATCCCCGTCACCAGCGACACCACCGTCACCATTGCCGGCACCGGGGATCGCGTCGCCCTCGGCGCCGGCGTCACCCGCGAATACCAAATCGCCGACGGTGTCACGCTCACCTTCACCGGCACCCAAAGCGGTCTCGGCGGGGTCTTCGACATCAACAACGCCGCCGGTGCCCTCGTCATCGGCCCGGCCACGCCCGGCGGCACCGGCGGCGCCATCTTCACCGCCACCACCTCTGGTGAGGCCGGCGCGTTCCGGAACACCGGCACCGTCTCCCTCACCAACGTCACCTTCATCAACAATCGCAGCCTCACCACCAGCAACAACGCCGGCGGCGGTGCCATCCGCGCCGACAACACCGCCCTCACCACTCTCACCAACGTCAGCTTCATCGACAACTCCGCCCAGGTCTCCGGCGGCGCCATCCGCCTCGGCGGCACCCTCTCCATGACCGGCGGCACCCTCTCCGGCAACTACGCCGCCACCGGCTTCGGCGGTGCCATCTATATAAACCAAACCGTCAACCAGGCCACCTTCACCGACGTTACCTTCGCCTCCAACCGCGCCTCCCAGCGCGCCGGCGCCATCTACATCAACCAGGCGGGCACCACCACCCTCAACAACGTCACCTTCACCGACAACTGGGCCGGGGCCAACGGCGGCGCCATCATGAGCGGCCACGCTTCCGCCGTCGTCGAAATCAACATGACCAAGGACGGCGCCCGCGACCACTATGCCTTCACCGGCAACCTCGCAGGCAACGCCAACGCCTCCGCCGCCGACATCGCCGATAACACAGCCCCCGCCGCCGTCGCCATAAACGGCGGCTTCTACAACGCCACCGCCAACGGCGCCACCCTCATCCTCAACATCGCCGACGCCGTCACCCTTGTCATCGGCGACCCTTCCGCGCCCGACGCCGACACCCTCAAGGGCGGCGGCGGCGCCCTCTACAAAAAGCAAGGGGCCGGCACCCTCGTCCTCCACGGCAACAGCACCGGCGCCGGCGGCACCCTCGCCATTACCGCCGGCAAAGTCCTCCTCGGCAACAACGCCGCCTCTTGGGGCACCGACGCCAATGCCCGCGTCCTCGTCGAAAACGCCACCTTCGGCGGCCTGGGCAAAATCACCGCCTCCTCCTCCATCGCCGCCGGGGGCGTGCTCCAAGTCGGTCTCGACGGCGCCACCTCCTCCGGCACGCTCACCGCCAGCGGCACCCTCTTTTTCGACAACAACTCCCGCCTCGACCTCGACCTCTTTGCCGGCAACTCCGCCGACCTCCTCTCCGCCGCCGCGCTCAACCAGACCGGCACCGTCACCATCAACCTTGGCGCCACCCAAACCGGCAGCAACTTCACCCTCGCCACTTGGACCGGCGGCAGCGGCCTGAACCTCGCCGACCTCCGTCTCACCTTCAACGGCGAGGACTCCTCCGCCCGTCACAGTGCCACCGCCGCCGACCTCGCGCTCTCCGGCAACTCGCTTCTCCTCCAAAGCAACACCACCTTCGGCCTTGCGTTGCGCTGGACCGGCCTCGACGACGGCATCTGGGCCGACCGCGCCGCAAATTGGAGCGACGGCGCGGCCCCCGGCTCAGAGGCGACGCATTTTCTCACCGGCGACAGCGTGACCTTCGGCGACGCCGCCGCGCCGGACAAACGTGTCGTCACCATCGCCGCCGCCGGCGCCACCGCCTCCGAGATGAACGTCACCGCCACCAGCGGCGCTTACATTTTCACCGGCTCGGGCGGCATTCTCGTCACCGCCACCAGCGCGCTCGCCGACACCAAAATCACCGCCACCGGCACCAGCGGCAAACTCATCAAGACCGGCGCGGGCGCGCTCGCCTTTGAAAACACCGGCGCGAACCTCTTTGAAAACGGCGTCGAAATCCAGGGCGGCGTGCTCGCCTACACCGCCGCCGCGCAACTCGGCCTCGGTGCCGGCCGGGCCATCGAGTTCACCGCCACCGGCACGCTGCGCGCCGCTGCCGGCGGCGCTGTTTCCGGCACACTCGCCGCGCCCATTCACATCGCCGCAGGCAAAACCGCGGCATTCGACACGCTGGCGTTCGACACCGCCTACGCCGGCACGCTCACCGGTGCGGACGCCTCTGCCATTTTCGCCAAAATCGGCTCCGGCACGCTCACGCTGACCGGCGACTCTTCGGCCTTCACCGGCACGACGCGCGCGGACGCCGGCACGCTTCTGCTCGCCACCGCCGCCCGTCTCGGCGGGGTGGCGCTGGTGAAAAACGGCGCGACCTTCGGCGGCTCCGGATCGGCGGCGGCCGTCACCGTCGAGTCCGGCGGCATTCTCCGTCCCGGAGCCGCCGATGCGGCGGGCACGCTCTCCGTCGGCACGCTCAACCTAGCCGCCGGCGGCATTGTCAGCATCAACCTTGTCAGCGGCACCACGACCGCCGCACAAAGCGTGAACTCCAGGCTGGAGGCCGGCACGCTCAACCTCCTCGCCGGTGGCGGCGACCTGTCGCTCTACACCATCAACCTCAGCAGTCTCCTGCCCGGCGTGTATGACATCGGCAGCGGCACCGCGCTGGCCGGCGCGCACGTCACCTACGGCGACAACTTTGAGCTGGGCGGACGCCAGCGCGTGCTGTTCGACACCGCCGCCGCAGCCGGCCGGCTTTACATCACCGTCGAGCAAAGCCGCAACGACATCATGCGCTGGACCGGCGCCGCCGGCACCGCTTGGGCCGGCGGCCTCGACTGGCTCGACCCGCTTGGCGCGCCCCTGGCTTTTGTTGACGGCGACGTCGCGGTTTTCAGTTCGACCGGCGCGGCTCCCGCCCCGCGCGCCGTCGAGGTCAACGCCGACGTCATCGCTTCCGACCTGCGGGTGAACGGCGCGGGTGACCTCCGCTTTTACGGCGCCGGCGGCATCATGACCGACGCCGCCATCGGCACGCTCAGCGGCAGCACGGGCGTTGACGGCAAACTCAAAAAAGACGGCGCAGGCACGCTCGCCTTTGAAAACACCGGCGGCAACCTTTTCAAGGGCGGCATCGAACTCTCCGGCGGAGTGATTGCGTTCAACGACGGCGCGCAGCTCGCCACCACCGGCACCGCCGGCATCACCTTCCTCGACTCCGCCACGCTGCGTCCGACCGCCAGCGGCACCATCGCGAACAAACTCGCCATCGCCGCCGGCAGAAGCGCGACGTTTGATGTCGTCGGGACGCAAAGCACGCTGGTCTGGTCCGGCACGTATGACGCCGCCTCTGCCGGCACGCTCGTGAAAACCGGCTCCGGCGTGTTCACGCTGACGGGCGCCAACACCAACGCCGCCGCCAGCGTCACTGTCGCTGCGGGCGGGATGTTTCTGGGCTCGCCCGACGCCGCGCTCGGCGGCGCGGTGACCGTCGGCGCCGGCGCGGTCTTTGGCGGTGCCGGCTCGGTCTCCGGCACGGTGACGGTTGCCAACGGCGCGACGCTCCAAGTCGGTTCGCCCGTCGGCGGTGCGATGGAAAAACTGACCCTCGCGGCGGTGGCGCTGGCGGACGGCTCGCGCCTCGCGGGCACCGGCACGCTGGCCGGCGCCGCGACAATCGGCGCCGCCGGCGGCTTGGTGACGGCGGACATTGGGGCCGGCGGGCGGCTGGCCGTCACTGCCACGCTCGACGGCACCGGCACACTAGCCAAATCCGGCGGCGGCGAACTGGTTTACGCCACTGCCGCCGCGCTCGGCCACGCCGCCACGCAAATCGACGACGGCGTGCTCATGCTGCGCGACATCGCCGCGCCCGCCGCCGTGTCGCATTCCTTTGTCCTGAACGGTGGCTGGCTCGATTTGTCCGAGACGGCGGGCTTCTCCGGCACCGACCCCGCCGGCGCCAACGACTGGACCGGCTTGCGCTTGTCCGGCGACACCGGACGGGTCATCGGGGCGAATGACCAGATCGCGCTCGCCACGCCCGGCGTGTTCGGTTTCCAGATCGGCGGCACCACGACCGCGACGCAGGGCGTTTACGTCGTCGTTGACACCGGCTCGGGCACGGTGGCGCTGACGGGCTCCAATTCCTACGCCGGCCTCACGCGGCTGCGCAGCGGCGTGTTGCAAGTGGCCGCGGACGCGAGCCTGGGCGACACCGCGCTGCGCCGCGCCGTAGTGTTCGAGGGCGGCGCGCTTTATGTGGACGGCGATTTCACCACCCAGCGTGCGCTGGAGTTTGCCGCTGCCGGCGGCACCGTCGAAGTCGCCGCCGGCAGGACGACCGCGTGGGCGGGCACGCTGGGCGACGGCGCGCTGGCCAAGGCTGGCGCGGGCACGCTCGTGATTTCCGGCACGCTGGCCAACGCGGGCGGAGTGACCGTCGCCGGCGGTGTGCTGCGTGGCACGCCCGCCGGTCTCGCGGGTGTCATCCAAAACCAGTCTGTGGTGGAAATCGAGCAGCTCTCGGGCACCGCCGCCCTCGCCGGCACCATCACCGGCGCCACCGGCGTGGTGAGCAAGATTGGCTCCGGCACGCTGGTCCTTGGCAGCGGCGGCAGCCTCTCCGCCGGCACGCTTAACCTGCGCGAGGGAGGCCTCGTGTTGAACGGCGCCGTGCCGCTCGCCATCGGCCACACCTTCAACATCGCCGTGGGTTCGTCGTTCGCGGCCTCCGGCGCCTCGCAAATCACCGCGCCCCTGTTCGTGAACAACGGCGTGCTGCGCATCGGCAAGGCCGCCGACGGCGCCGACTTCGGGCGGATGGCCATTACCGGCGATTACAACGGCTACGGCGAAATCCGCCTGAACGTGCTGCTGAGTGAAAACCTCATCGTCAACGCCGACCGTCTCGCCATTTCCGGCAGCGCCACCGGCGAGACGCTGGTGTTCCTGAATATGGAAACAACCTCCGCCGCCGCTGGCGACACGCGGATCCAACTCATCGAGGCGGGCCAGGGCATGGACGGCGGCGCCGCGTTCCGGCTCGCCGAACGTTACACCAGCGGCGGCTACGACCTGATGCTTTCGCCCGACGGCTTCCTTTACATCAAGACCATCCCCGCCGAGCTGCCCGCCGTGCTCGGCATGGACGTGGCCCCGATCCTGATCGGCAAGACGTCGCTCGGCGCGCTCGCCAACCGCCTCGCGCTTGCGCGCTCCGGCGGCGCGTCGCATGGCGGTGCTCTGTGGGCCGGCGGCCTTTATGGCTACGACCGGCTCAAGTCGGGCGCTTACGACGGCGGCGATGCTTCCACTTACGGCGTGCAAACCGGCGCGGACAAACGCTGGTCCGGCGACACTTGGGCGCTGACCGCCGGCGTGTTCTACGATTACGCAAAATCGGACCTGCATTTCCTGGGGGACTCGGGTTCCGCCGAGACCACGGCCAACGGCGCGGGCGTTTATCTCTCGTATGATTTCCGCTCGTTCTATGTGGACGCGCTCTTCCGCGCCGCGCGCGAGGACTACACCGTCACGGTGCCGGGCGCCGCGTCCTTCGATACCGAAGGCGAAAGCCGCGGCGGCGCGCTGGAGCTTGGTTATATGATAAAAACCCGGAGCGGTGAAAAAATTGTCCCCTACGCCAGAGTCGGCTGGCTGACGCATGACATTGACGCGACGACGGACTCCTTCGACCGCGTCTACCGGATCGACGGCGCCGAGTCGCTCGAGTGCCGCGCCGGAGTGCGCATGTGGAACCAGTTTGCGTGGGGGGCAAAAACGCGGCTGGTCCCGCGTCTCGGCATCGCGCTTGCCCGCGAGCTCGAGGGCGGCACCGAGGTGACCGTGGACGCGACCCGGTTCGCGGACACCGAGTTCGAGGAGACCGCCACGCGGAAATTCCGCGACAACCGCACCAAGGGCACGGGTGTGCTGCTCGAGGGCGGCGCGGCTTTGGAAATGGGCCGGCACTGGGCGCTGTCGCTCGACGCCTCGTTATACATGGCCGACAAAATGGAAAACTTCACCGTCAACCTCGGCCTCCGCCGCCTGTGGTAAGGCATGAATTAAAACGCCATCGACCCCCAGCCATTTCAAACCATGAAAAAAGCCATCCATTCCGGAACCCCGTCGGCATCCCGCCGCTCCCGCGCGTCCGTCTTCGCGCCGTCGCTGCTGGCCTCCCTCCTCGCGCTCGTATGGCCGGCGGATGCCCAGCCGGTTCTCATTGATCAGGACACCACCCTTTCCGACCGCCTGACCGTGGGCGGCTCCAGCTTCGAATACCGCGTCGCCGACGGCGCCACGCTCACCTTCCGCGGCGAGTCCAACGATCAGGGCGGCTCCTTCAACATCAACGCTGTCGCCGGCTCGCTGATCATCGGACCCTCCGGATCCACTGGCCGCACCGTGTTCACCTCCTTGTCCGCCAACAGCGGCGGTGCCATCTACAAGTCCGGCTTTCTCTCGCTCACCAATGTTGACTTCATCGGCAACCGCAGCACCCGCGCCTATGCCGCCGCCGCCGGTGGTGGCGCCATCCTTGTAAACAGCGGCACCGCCATCGTCACCGGCGGCACTTTCGCCGGCAACCGCGCCGTCTCGCGCGGCGGCGCCATCCTCATGCCATCCGCCGCCTCCCTTATCCTCAACAATGTCACCTTCACCGATAACTGGGCCGGCCACACCGGCGGCGGTGTCTCCCTCGGCAACGCCGGCAGCTACGTCGAAATCAACCTGACCGGCGACGGCGGCCGCGATTATTATTCCTACACCGGCAACACCGCCGGCAACATCGCCACCGCCGGAGGCGTCACCGCCGAGCAGGTCATCAACAACATCGCGCCCGTCTCCAACGCCAGCGTCGGCAATTTCTTCCACGTCGGCGCCGCCGGTGCCCGGCTCGTGTTTAACATCGCCGGCGGCATGACCCTCGCGCTCGGCGCGCCCGGCGCCGCCGACCGCCACGCCGACTCCCTCGGCGGCGCCAATGGATCCTTCATCACCAAAAACGGCGCCGGCGACCTCGTCCTCCACGGCGAAAACCGCGCCTTCCAGAGCACCTTTGCCATCAACGAGGGCCGCGTCCTCCTCGGCAACACCGCCGCCAACCTCGGCCACGCCAACGGACGGGTCACCGTCGCCGCCGGCGCCACCTTCGGCGGCCTCGGTGCCATCAATCTCTCCGCCACCATCGCCAGCGGCGCCACTCTCCAGGTCGGCCTCGACGACGCCACCGCCGCCGGCACCCTCAACGACAGCACCACCCTCGCCCTCGACAACGGCGCCCGCATCGCCCTCGACCTCTTCCCCGGCAACACCGCCGACCGCCTCGCCATCACCGGCACCGGGCAGATTGTCCAGACCGGCACCGTCACCCTCGCCCTCGGCCTCACCACCGCCGGCCAAAACTTCACCCTCGCCACTTGGACCGGTGCCGGCCTCGACCTCGCCCGCCTTGTCCTCGATGCCGACGGTGCGCGCAACAGCGCCACCACCGCCGACCTCGCCCTCTCCGGCAGCTCCCTCGTCCTCCTGAGCAACACCACCTACGGCCTCGCCCTCCACTGGACCGGCTCCGCCGACGGCGTCTGGCGCAACGGCGCCGCCGGCTGGAGCGATGGCGCGGCCCCCGGCGCGGAGGCCACGCATTTCCTCACCGGCGACAGCGTGACTTTCGGCGACGCCGCCGCCATGGACAAACGCGCCGTCCGCCTCGCCGGTGCCGGCGTCACCGTCTCCGAGATGAACGTCACCGCCGCCAGCGGCACCTATGCGTTTACCGGCTCGGGCGGCATCCGCGTCACCAGTGCGAGTGCGCTGGCTGAAAGCAAGATCACCGGCAGCGGCACCAGCGGAAAATTGATAAAAACCGGAGCCGGCGCGCTCGTGTTTGAAAACACCGGCGGAAATCTGTTCGGCGGCGGCATCCAGATCGGCGTCGCCGGCGGGGCGGGCGGCGTCATCCAATTCAACGACACCGACCAGCTTGGCGCGGCCAGCGGCACCATCTTGTTTGATGGCAGCGGCACCCTGCGCGCGGCCCCCGGCGCTGGCGGCACCCTCGCCGCGCGACTCGAAATCACCGCCGGTGCCACCGCCGGGATTGATGTCCAGGATGCCGCCGCGACCTTCCGCGCCGACTCCGTGATTGTCGGCACGGCAGCGGCGAATTTTATAAAAACCGGCTCCGGCGCGCTTGTGCTCGGTGCCGACAACCTCGCGTCGTTCACCGGCTCCACCGCGGTCGCGGCGGGCCGGCTGCTCCTCGACGTCCCGGCTAAGCTCGGCGGCTCCCTCCAAGTCGCCGGCGGTGCCGTGTTCGGTGGTGCCGGCGGGGCGGACGCCGTGAGTCTTGCCGACGGCGGCGGCCTGCAAATCGGGATGCCGGGCGCGCAAACCGCCGAGACGCTGGCCATGCGCAAGCTCACGCTGGCCGACAGCGCCGTGATGAACTTTAATATCATTTCCGGCGCCGCCGATCCGGCGGCGAGCGTGAACTCACGGCTCGTGGCGGACGAACTCGAAGTGCTCTCCGCCGGTGCCGGCGCCAGCCTGGTCATCGACGTGAGCCGCCTCATCGACGGCAACTACACCCTCGCCGAATTTGGCTCCGTCACCGGCGGCCTTGCCGCCCTCGCTGGCGGCGCTGTCGTGCGGGACAACGGGCGCGTGCTCAGCGACCGCGAGACCGGGACCGTGAGCGTGGCCGGCGGCACGTTGAGCCTGTACATGGAAAACGCACGGAGCGAGGTCATCACTTGGACGGGCGGCGGCGTCACTTGGAGCGCCGGCAAGCAGTGGGAGTCCGGCGCGGCCCCCATCTCGTTCGCCCGCGGCGACAGCGTGGTGTTCGACGGAACCGCCGACGCGGCCCATGTGAACGACCGCAACATCACCATTGACGCCACGATGGTCACCGTGGCCGAAATGCGCGTGACGGGCACCGCGAACTACCGTTTCA
Organism: Termitidicoccus mucosus; assembly: GCF_038725785.1. GTDB lineage: Bacteria > Verrucomicrobiota > Verrucomicrobiia > Opitutales > Opitutaceae > Termitidicoccus > Termitidicoccus mucosus. The sequence continues at coordinate 3,313,073 of NZ_CP109796.1, read as the reverse complement.
ACGGTGGCGGCATCGAGATTGACGCCACCAGCCAGACCGGCACCGAGTTTACCCCTGCCGGCGGCGGTTTTATAAAAGAGGGCGCGGGCACGGTGGTGTTTGAGAACGCGGCCAACAGTTTCACGGACGGGATGCGCGTGATGGACGGCACGGTCTTGTTCGCCAACACCGCCAACATCTTCGCGGACGGCATCGACCTTCGCGGCGGCATCGTCGCCTTCGACCGCGCGGAGCAGATTGACACCAGCGGCACAGCCATCGTGTTCACCGCCGGCGGTGCGCTTCAGGCGATGGCCGACATCGCCGCCCTGCCCAACAAGATCGAGGCCTTGCCCGGCGCGACCGGCACGCTGAACACGCAGGCATTCTCCGTGAAGCACACCGGTGCGCTGTCCGCGCCCGGAGAAACCGCCGTGCTCGTCAAGACCGGCGCGGGCCGGCTCGTGCTCGCGGGTGACAGCGCCGCCTACGCCGGCACCGTGAGGGTGGGGGAGGGGGCGATCCTCCTCAACGGCGGCGTGTTGGGCGGAAAAATCAACGTTGAGGCTGGCGCGGTCTTTGGCGGTGTCGGCCACGCGCCGAACGTCGTTGAAATTCTCGCCGGCGGCTCCGTCCGTGCCGGCGGCATCACTGGCGACGGCACCGAGCATCTGCGGATTGGAAATGTGATTTTGAACAACGGTGCCGCCCTCGCCGGCAGCGGCACCCTCACGGTTGACACGGAAATCGCCACCAGTGCCACCGCCGCGTTTAATATCACCAGCGGCGACCGGCTTGTTTTTTCCGGCAGCATCACCGGCACCGGCGTTTTGGAGAAACGCGGCAAGGGCATCTTCGTGCTCGGTGCCACCGCCGTCATCAGCGCCGACAGCATCATCATGAAAGAGGGCGAGTTGCACCTCTCCGGCGGCGTGCCCCTGCGCATCGCGCGTGCCCTCACCTTGGAAACCACTCTGGACGCCCTCTCGGACACCGCCGTGAAACTCCGCGCGCCCGCCGACGCGACCATCGAATTGCTTCCCGGCGCGGTGCTGACCAACCGCGGCGCCATCTACGTCGGACGGGCCGCCGGCGCGACCGACTTCAAGACGCTGACCGTCAACGGCGCCTACCATGGTGACGGCGGCGCGGTGGTGCTGCGCATCGCAGGCAACGGAAGCACCGTCGCTGACAAGCTGCAATTGAACGGAACCGTGTCGGGCACGACTTGGCTAAAACTCGACTACGTTTCCGGGACGGCGGCACCGCCGCTGACCGCTGCGGAAATCCAGACCATCACGCTGGTCGATGGCGGCGATTTCGACTCCGGCGCGGTTTTCCAGACCGGCGACTCTGGCGCGATCAGGGTGGCGGACGATCCTTATCTGTGGGGCTATGTCAAGTCCGCCACCGAGCACGGCTGGCGGACGACGCTCGATCCGGTGGCCCCGGCGCTCACGGGGCTGGACACCACGGCCCTGCTGATGGGCAAGGCGTCAATGGACGCGCTGAGCCGGAGGATTTCCTCGGCGCGGGGTGTTGAAAAGACAAACGATTCGGGCGGCATCTGGGTGAACGCACTTTATCGCTATGACAAAATAGACACCGGATTGTATCAAGGCGCGCGCGGCCATATAAAAGGCATGCAGGCCGGCGGCGAGTGGCGGGGCCACGGAGACACGGCGGGCGCGGCGGTCGGCGTGTTTGTTGATTATATTAACGCAAACATGGACCAGGCTGGCGGCGCGTCCGAAGCAGACACGGAGTCGGACGGCCTTGGCTTGTATGCCAGCGTCACCGCCGGCAACTGGTATGCCGACGCGGTTTTCCGCCGTTCGCGCGAGGATTATCAGGTGCTGGTGCCGGGCGCGGCGGAGTTTTCCACCACCGGCCACAGCCGCGCCGTGTCGGCGGAGCTCGGGTATTTGATTGCCGGGCGGGAGAACGTCGTGCCCTTTGTCCAGACGGTCTGGCAGGATCATGATATTGAGGATGCGTCGGATTCGTTTGGCCGGGCCTACCGGATAAGCGGCGCCAACTCGTTAGAAGTGCGCGCAGGCGCCCGCACGGTGCACGAGTTTTCCTTTTGGAAAAACTGCCGGGGTTTCCTTTACGCCCAGGCCGCCGTTCTTTACGAGTGCAAGGGGAAGAGCCGGGTGCGCGTGGGGGATTATGTGTTCGACAGCGACCTCGCCGGTGTCGGCGGAATGGTGGATCTGGGCATGTCATTGCAGTTCGGAAAGCATATGCACATCGGTCTGTCCGGGGCGGCCGAGCTTTGTGAACAACGCAAAGGATACACGGCAAATCTCACCATCGGTTACACCTGGTAAAACGCATCCTGATTTATCGGCATTATCATAAAAATCATATTCATGAAAAAGCGAAATTTTCACATCCGTTGTGACATGGAGGGCGTTGCCGGCATCGTCGGTATGCCACAGGTGACCCCTGGCGCGTCGGAGTACGCGCAGGGCCGGGAGTGGTTCATGCAGGAGCTGCTCGCGCTGGTGGAGGGTCTGCTGGAGGGCGGGGCGGGGGAGGTGTCAATTTACGACGAGCATTGGTTCGGGCGGAACATAGACGTCGCGCGCCTGCCGCGCGGCGTGCGCGCGTTCTGCGGAAAACCGCCCTATCGCGCGGACTGGGCCGGCGGGCTTGGCGCCGCTTGCGACGGGTTGATTTTGCAGGGTTTTCACTCCATGGAGGGCGCGGGACACCTGCTCAGCCACACTTACGAGCCGGACTTCAAGGCGATTTATATAAATGGAAACCTGGTCGGGGAAATCGGCATGGAAACGGCCATCGCGGGCGATTTCGGCGTGCCGTTGGTGCTGGTGGCCGCTGATTCGGCCGGCACGGAGGAAGCCAGGGGGCTCGTCCCCGGCGTTGTCACCGTGGAGACCAAGATTTCCCGGGCTCCGTTTGGCGGGGAGTGCTTCGCGCTGGCGGATGTCCTCGGGCGGCTCCGCGCCGCCGCCGTCGCGCTTGCCAGGCAGCCGCCCGCCACCGCGCCGTGGAAACTAGGCCCGGTCGGATTGGTCTGCGCGTTCAAGCCCGGCGCCTATCTCGATGAGCTCCGACGACAGGCGGGTGGTTTGTTCATATCCGATGATTCAATCCGCATCGACGCGTCTTCTGTGACCGCTGCATGGGCGGACTACTGGCAGCTCAAGCTCAGGGTGCAGGCAAAACTATAATCTTCAAAATATATATTTTATGTTCAACGGATCTGAATTGCGCCTGCGCAAGGCGCTTGATGAAAAAGAACCTATCATTGGTTCCTGGATACAGACCTCGTCCCCCACCTGTGCCGAAATACTGGCAAATGCGGGTTTCGCGTGGCTTGGCATAGATTGCGAGCACACATCGGTCGGCATTCAGGGGGTGGAGAGTATCGCGCGGGCCATCCATGGACGCGACACCGCCTTGCTTGTGCGCGTAAGCAGGGCCGATACCATCGAAATCCGCCAGTGCCTTGATGTGGGGGCGGCGGGAGTGATCGTGCCCATGGTGGAGACCGCCGCCCAGGCCCGCACCGCCGTGGCGGCCGCCAAGTATCCGCCGGACGGCGTGCGCGGCTACTGCTTCGGACGCATGAATGACTGGGGATCGAGTTTTGATGAATATGCCACGACAGCCAACAAAAGCGTGGTCGTCATCGCGATGATCGAAACCAAGGCGGGAGTGGACAATATCGAGGAGATACTCGCCGTTCAGGGTATCGACGGCATTTTTATCGGACCTTACGATATGAGCGGCTCCTACGGTGTTCCGGGCCAGACCCAGCATCCCTATCTGAAAAAAGCCTATGCGTCGCTGGTCGACGCCTGCCGCCGCCACGGGAAGGTCGCCGGGCAGCACATCGTCAACTCGACCCGTGAGAAATTGAACGAGGCCGTGGCGCTCGGCTATACTTTCATCTGTCTGGATGCTGACATCATTTTGATAAACCAGTCGGCCCGGACCGCCATGGAAACGGCAAGAAAATCATTCACCCTCAAATAAGAGCAATCAATAAGTTTTAATCCGATAATATACGCGAATAAACAAAGGCCATCGGCGCCCATTCGCGGTTAGAAACAAAATTATAAAAATGCAAGAATCACTCGCCCGTTATGCCCGTCTCGGGGTTGTCTATCACATGCTGTATTCGCGCTGCATGTCCGACCCAGATTATCATGTCGCCACGCTGGAAAAGTTTCTCCGGCGCACCGACATCGAAACCTTTGATTTCTGCCTGCCCTATGGCAGCGAGCGCCAGGCTCGTCTGGTCCCCTCCATCAAAGCCAGTGGCATGCAAAATATCGTTTATGCCACGCATCTTGTGCCATTGAGAAAGATATCTTTCGCTTCGGATTCCTATTTCGAGCAGGCGCAGATGCGCATGATCATCGCCGACATGGTGGAGCAGGCCGGCGCGTGCGGCTGCTCCGGTTTTATCTTCGCCTCGGGCGGCCCCGCTTACGCCAGGGGCGCGCAGGCCAACCATGACGCGTTTTATGATTTTTGCTGCTGGCTGTGCGAGGCGCTTGCGAAGCACAATATCGACGCACTGCTGGAGCCGTTCGACTACGATTTCGACAAGTCGTATTTATACGGACCGCTGGATAAAAACATCGAATTGGTCGAGCGTGTGGCGCGGAATTTTCCCAATATCGGCATTGAGCTCGATATCGCGCACCTTCCGCTCATGCGCGAGGAACTCGTCAGCTCGATCCGGCGTTCAGCCAAATGGCTGAAACGAGTGCATCTCGGCAACTGCGTCATGAAAGACACCGCCGATCCTTTCTACGGCGACCGGCACCCTCCGGTTGGTTATCCGGGAGGCGAGATCGATGTGCCGCAGTTGCAGATCGCCTTGCAGGCGCTTTTGGACACCGGGTTTCTGTCCACGAAAAAGCGCGGTGACGTGGTGCTGGAGCTTAATCCATTCCCCGGAAGATCAGAGGATGAGTCGGTCGTGGACAATTTCCAGCGTGTCAGTCTTGCCTGGCAGGCGGTCAGATCCTCCCCAATTGCATAGACATTAATATCATAATCCTCAACGCCCCAAAAAATGAATACCGAGATACCTATCAATCGTCCTCTCCTGTCTGCCCTGTTGATCGCCGGCATTCTCACCCCCTGCTGGTTATGGAGCCAGCAGGCGCCACAGGCGGCTGCCTCAGAGGCTGATGCGCAGGATCGCCCGCCTGCTCCCGCTTCCGGGGAGACGCGGGGGGACGCCGCGGGCATCGCGGAGGACGATGTTGTGATCATGAGCCCGTTCGAGGTGCAGACCGAGCGCGATCAGGGCTTCGTCGCCGCCAGCATGCTGACCGGGGGCAGGCTCGCCACCGACTTGAAGGACACCCCCATCGCCTATACTGTGCTCACCAGGGAGTTCATTGATGCCATGCAACTGGCCGACCTGTCCGAAATGCACGAGTGGTCAACCAATACCCAGTCCACCAAGCGCGACGGCACCCAATATGGCACCGGCGAGACCGTCAGCATCCGCTCCCGCGGCATCGGCACCAGCATCCAGAAAAACTTCTTTCCCGTTAACTATAATTTCGATGGTTATAATCTTGAGCGCCTCGACCTCGCCCGGGGGCCCAACGCCGTCCTGTTCGGATCGAACTCGCTGGGCGGGGCGGTGAATAGCATAACCAAGCGGGCATTGATCGGAAAAAGGAAGCTGGATGTTCGCGCGGCCTACGGCTCGTGGGGAAACCTGCGAACCACGCTGGATTATAATCAGCCGGTGGGGAAAAACCTGTCCTTTCGTGCCAACGCGCTTTGGCAGGAGCGCGACGGCTGGCGCACGACAGATTACTCGGAAACCAAGGGGCTGACGCTGGCGGGAACCTTGAAACTCTCGAAGGGGACGGAAATCCGCATGGAGGTGGAGCAGGGCAAAATGAAACGCTCGATAACCGCCAATTTCATGGACCAACTCAGTGGCTGGGACGGGGTGTCCTCGGTGGACACCTACAACGTCCTGCCGGGGGACCGCACCCTCACAGGCATAAACAAAATTACGAACACCGGGCGAGGCCGGCTCATCTACACGCCCGCGCTGGACGGACGTCTCATCAACTATGCCAACTGGGGGCAGACATTTGGCGCTGGCGCCTATACCGGCTCGCTGGTGGCTGGCGTGCCGTTTGCCGGCATGAATCCGAACATCAGCGGGAGAAACATCCGGGAGCAGCAGAACCTGCCGGCGGACTTGTATGACAACGCCATCAACAATTCTTATTTTCGCATCCCCAGACGCGAGTTTTCCTCGTTCACCAACGAGCCCATCTATGGCGTGGACAACGACAGCTATACCGTGTCCCTGACACAGCAAATCGGGCGCAATTTCTTCATGGAGCTGGCTCTCAACCGGCAGTCCGAGCGCGTCACCACCGACATGGGAATATCGCGCGGCATGGCCAATGTGTATATTGATGTGAATAAAAAGACGCCCGAGGGCGATGATAATCCGAACTATCTCCAGCCCTACGCCCAGCACGATTCAAACCCGAGCATCAAGGACCGGGACCGTGTGAACGCGCGCGTGGCCTTGGGTTATGTGCTGGACGCCGGGGCGGTCGGAAACTTCACCTTCAGCCTCATGGGCGGCGTGTCAAACGCGCGGGAGGTTTCCGAATTGTATTGGTATGCACTCCGGGCGGGCGACGACCCGACCAAATGGACCGACTACAACGGCTCCACGGCCATCGCCTTCCGGTATTATTTTTACACCGACCAGCCCCGGACACGCCCGATGCCCGACACATGGCGGTATGTCGATCCCGTGGCGGGTACGACGGCGGACACGCCGGCGGGGCAGGTGCGCGACTTTACCAACTCGGCCCAAAACCAAATCAGTGAAATTGATTACACCTACATTCAGGTCGCGACCAACGCCAAGCTGCTCAACAACCGGCTGAGCCTCGTGCTCGCCGCCCGGCACGATCGCTACAAGACTCGACAGGAGGCCCTCGACTGGCTGGGGAACTTCCCACTCGACTGGAACGGGACGGACTGGCAGGCCAAGCCGGCGGCGCCGGCCAGCTATGGCTCGCTAACCTACCGGCTGCGCGACGCCGACGGGATTCCCTACGGGCCCGAGTTGCCGGCCGATGTCAGGCCAAGGGACCCGCAGGGTGCGAGGGCGGCGGACATGCGCTATGCCGACGATCACTTTCAAGATGATTATTCACCGCCCGGCCAGAAAGGAGGCGTCACGACCGTCTCCGTGGGAACAGTGTGGCATGCGACCCGGCATATCAGCCCGTTTGTGAATTTCGCCCAGTCGTTTGTGCCCCCGCAGGGAGACTTTCGGCTTAACGGCAGCTTGGCGAAGCACGTGTCTTCCCAAGGCTGGGATGCCGGCCTGCGGTTCACCCTGCTGGGGGGCCGCGCGGTGGCCACCGCGAGTTATTATCAGGGACTTGAGAAGAACGCGCGCGCCTCAACCACCGGGTTTGGTGCCGAGCTGCCCAGGATTCTCAAGGCGCGCCCCTTGGAAGGGGGGTATCAATATAATAAATACCTGCCCCTACTGCCCACGGGTTTCAGTGATTTTGCCAACCGGGAGACCGAGGGATTTGAATTTGAGCTTACGGCCAATCTCGCGAAAAACTGGCGACTGCTTTTCAACGCCGCCCTCCCCAGGACATGGGACACCAACGGACACAAGGACAGTTTTGCCTATTACAACGCAAACAAGGCCACGTTGATACAAATCATCCGCGATGCAGGCGGTGTGTTTGATGCTGCCGAGAAATTTGCTTCCACCGGGCCGGGCATGGATACGGACGGGCAGACGGCTGTCACCGCTTGGAACACGATTCAAAACACCATTGATGCCTATTCCGCCCGCATGCCCACCACGCGCGTGTCCGAGGTGACGGCGAACCTGTTCACCGACTATGCCTTTTCCCGCGGATTCCTGAAGGGCGTCACCATCGGGGGTGGATTTAATTACCGGGGAAAACAGCCGATTGGTTTCAAGGGCGCGGACACCATCGCGGAGCCGGACAATCCGGGCGCCGCGATTGACGATCCTTCCGTGGGCAAGGACGACGCGGTTTACTTGGACGGTTATTATCTGGCCACGCTGGCGATTTCCTACAAGCGGAGGATTTTCAAGAACAAGGCGGAGCTGGTCATCTCCCTTAATGTGAACAACGCGCTGGATTACGACAAACCGGTTTATTACGACACCATCATGAGGCCGCCCGGTGGCGATGTGTCAACCCCGGCGCGCGTCGCCACTCCAAACAATTATTATTGGGAGACGCCGCGCAACTTTCTCTTGACCGCGAGGCTCTTGTTCTAAAACCGGAAGATTGTTCCCATCTGCACGAAACTCCATTCACCACATAACGATGAATCACATGATCATGAAATCACGCATTTTAATTCCACTGTGTATCGCGGTGTCCTGCGCGGGGCTTGATGCCGCCCAGAATCCTCCTTGGCGCGTGATCTATAACAACGACACCACCAACATTCTCAATTGTGTCAGCCCATACAACAAGGCGTCCAAAGAGCGTCCCCGTATGCTGGCCGAGGAACAAATTCGCGCGAGCGTGCGCGAGGCCGTGAGACCCGGCGTGGACGCGCAGCTGATCAGTCCCGCGCACAGCTGGGTGCCGTGGTGGCCGAGTAAGATCATCCCCCTCGCGGAGCACGAACAGTGGTTCCGCGAGCGCTACGGTGTCGAACCGGATCTGTCGGAGCATCGCTACCTGCTTGCGGGTGGCGACATTCTGGGCGTATTCATCGACGAGTGCCACAAGAACAACGTGGCCGCGCTCATCTCGTTTCGTTGCAACGATGGGCATCATCAAGAGCGCACGTGGGATGAAAAAGTTCCCGGCGAGGTTGCCCACGCTCTCAATCGTTTTTATGTGGAGCACCCGGAATACCGTCTTGGACCGCCGCCTTCCCGGCTCATGAAGGACCGCGTGCACAACTGGCTCATCCCCGAGGCGCGCGCCCATAAAGAGCGCATGCTGGCTGAGATTGTCGAAATCTACCCCGCCCTTGACGGCATCGAGTTGGATTTCCTGCGCCATCCCTATTATTTTCCGGATGACACACCGATGGCGGTCCGCGTGGAGGTAATGTGCGATTTTATTGGCAAAATACGGATATTGCTGGAGCAGGCGTCGGCAAAAAACAACGAAGGCCACCGTTATCTCGGCGCACGCATTCCAGTCAACGAGGCGGAGTGGAGGGATATCGGTTTGGATCCTGACGCATGGCGCAAGGCGGGCATTGATTATTTCAATGTCAGCCCCTCCTACCGGCTTACCCAGCAGACAAATGTCGCCGCCCTGCGCCAAGCCGCGCCGGACGCGCGCATTTATCTGGAGCTTACCCACACGCCGCAAACATGGAAGTTTGGAGGCCCCGGATATGATGATCATACTTACCGGAGAAGCACAAAGGAGATGCTGGAAACAACCGCCCGTATCGGCTACGCGCGCGGCGCGGACGGCATGAGCTTTTTCAATTTTGCCTATTATCGTGAACATGGCGGATGCAGGGAACAGCGGAGGCCTTTCAACGAGCCTCCGTTTGAGGAACTGTCCGCCGTGGCCAGCTCGGATGCCTTGGCCGGAGCGCCGGGCTATTTCTTTCAAGCCCAGGACAACGTGCTTTTTGTTAAGGGACAAAAACGCGGTTACACCATGGACATTGCCCCCGCCAAGGGCAACAAGGCCGGGGCTCTCCGGCTGCAGTTGGTCACCACGGCGGAGAGTCGCGCCGACGAGCGCGCCGTCCCGGAGAAAATAGCACGCGGCGAGTGGAAGGTCGTGTTGAACGGCGTGGAATTAAAGGCGACCGAGGCGGGCGGCAAGGCATACCCATTTCCAACCCCATTCAAGGCGGGCTTCGGCGGCGCCACCCAATACCTCGCGTGGCAGGTGCCGGCGGGACTGCTGGCCAACGGCGGGAACCACATCGATATCATCGCCGTCAATCCGCCCGAGGGCGGATTGCGGCTCAAGTGGATCGATATTATACAAAACTCATCCGAGTGAGAGTATCCCAAGCCTGATCGTTGATCCCAACCATATTCAATTGAGACAAACATCATGAGAAAAAATCTAAAAACCATCATAAATCCGGTGGCGGCCTTCACACTATGCGCGCTGTCCGTCCTGTCCGTTGACGCAGCCACCTGTTACACCCGCAAGAGTGGAGAGTGGGGCGGGGATTTGTGGACATCCAAAATCGGGACCGCGATCGAGCCGGGTCTTCGTCCGGGCAAGGGCGACACTGCTTATATCTACAATACCGCCACCGAAATTTTCCTGTCGGGAAGCGCCCAGGTGTCGGCGTTTAAATTATTGGGTGATAAAACCAAGCTGACTCTCCGTGATGGAGCCGCACTGCGCGTGTCAAATTTTCAGGGCAAGGGGCCCAAGGGCGCAGGCACCGTCGAAATGCTCGGCGGGACGCTGCGCGCCGACGCCGCGAAGGGCGCGTATTTTATTCTGGCCGGACACATGGCCGGACGGGATGACGGCACGGGGATTTTTATACAACGAGGCGGTGTCGTGACCATCGAAAGTCCTGCCGGGCTGCAACTGACCCGCAACGGAGGCACCGGCATTTATCAATTGCACGGAGGCATCCTGAACATCACCGCCGGCGGAGATAGCCAGGGCATCTCGGCAGGCGCGGGAACAGCGCGGTTTGAATGGCAGGGCGGAACATTGAATACAAAATACGCAGCCGTCAGCTTGGGCAACGAAGGCGGCGTCTTGAGTCCGGGCGGGGATGATGCCGTCGGTTCCGTGGTGCTTCGCGCTAAACAGCCGGAGACATATTATCAGTCCGGGAGGGGGAAAATGATCGTGACACTGGAGAATGCCAAAAAATATGACGAATTAATCTGGAAGGAGGAAAGTGGTGGCTCCACGGTTCGTTTTGGCGATGGAAGCTCGATTGAAATCCGGCTTTCCAAAGGATACAAACCGACGAAGGGCGCCGTGTTTGACGTGGTTTTCGCCAACAAGCTCGTGCTGGACGGGAAGTTGAGGCTGGAGGGACCGCATGGAGAGCATTTTCGTTATGAGATCACCCGTGGTTCGCAGGAAAAATTACGCCTGATTTATGAACATGAATAATAAAAAATTCCCCCGGTTTTTGTTAATATGCGCCTTGGCGCTGGCCGCCGCGTACGCCCATGGAGAGGCGGATGCGACGGCGCTGCGGCTGCCCCGGCTCATCAGCGACCACATGGTGTTACAGGCCGGGTGTCCGGCGGCTATTTGGGGTTGGGCGGTGCCGGGGACTCCGGTGCGCGTGGTTTTTGTTCCGGCCAAGGGCGACCAAGAATCCTCCTTTGAGGCGGTTGCCGACATCACCGGTTGCTGGTCTGGCCGCCTGCCCGCGCTAAGCGTCAATGTGACAGGCTCCTTGAGAATCACCGCCGGCGCGGGGACGGAAAAGCATATACAGGATGTGATTGTGGGCGAGGTCTGGCTGGGCTCCGGACAATCCAACATGGGTTTTTCGATGGGCGCTGCCAACGTTCCCAAGGAAATCCAAGAGGAGGAGAAACGGTATGCGGACCGGATATCCCCGGCCATTCGTCTTTTTAATGTCGCCCGGGAGGGCGAGGACCTGCCTCGTGATGATGTGAATGGTGAGTGGGTTGTCATTACCTCCCATAATGCGCGCCATTTTCCGGCTGTCGCCTGGTATTTTGCGCAAGCCCTGCACGATAAGCTGGAGCGCCCCGTCGGCATGATTGTTTCCTCTATCGGCGGAACTCCCATAGAAGCATGGATTCCAGCAGACGCGCTTGGGAAAACCTCTGTGGCGGGGGCTGTTCGGGAACGGCATTTGAAGGCGTTGCAAGGCTGGGAGCCGAAGATGGCCGACTACGAGGCAAAGCTGGCGGTTTGGCAAAAGAAATATCCAACGCCCCAGCTCCAGCACAAATATAACTCAACCAAGCCGCCCGAGCCTTACAATCCGAAAAACAAAGGCGCCCCATCGCGTTTGTATAATGCTATGCTGCACGGACTGGTGCCCTATACAATAACAGGAATCATCTGGTATCAGGCGGAAAACAACTCCTCCCGCCCGGGTGAATATTCGGAGCTGGTTCAGACCTTGATAAAATCGTTGAGAAAAAACTGGAACGAGGAACTGCCTTTTTATTATGTCGAGATTGCCAACTTCAAGGCGCCGCAGACCGTTCCCGTGGAGGGCGGTTTTGCCTTTATTCGAGAAGCTCAGGCGGGTGCGCTTCTGCTTCCCAAAACCGGAGTGGCGACCGCCGTTGACCTCGGTCTGGCGGACGATGTCCATTATCCAAACAAGAAACCGCTGGGACGGAGGCTTGCCGGCTTGGCTCTCGCGGATGTTTATGCAGTGACAATGGACGATCCCCGCAGTCCCGAGCTGGCGGGGTTTCAAATCGAGGGAGGCAAGGCGCGGCTGCGCTTCAAGCACACCAGGGGGCTTCGCTTGAACACGGATTCATTGAAAGGCTTTGCCATTCGCGGCGGCGACGGTCTCTGGAAGTGGGCCGAGGGGTGTGTTGAGGGTGATGAAATCGTTGTCTGGAACAAGGACATTCCTTCTCCCGTGGCGGTTCGCTACGGTTGGGCCGATAATCCCGTGCTCTCCGTTGAAAATGGCAGCGGGCTTCCCTTGCGGCCTTTCAGGACGGATCCTGAAAGCAAAGAATAAAAACGGCCTTCTCCACCCTGCTTTTCAACTCTTCCGAACACAATCCCTTTCGTGAACCCAAACACATGCAGAATATGAAAAAACAAAAGCATTATTTCGATATGAAATCCCGGCTCCGCAAAACTGCGTCGCTCGGGCTCGGCTTTGCCACCGGCCTCGCGCCCGTGTCCATCCAAGCGCAGGCGCAGGCAAAGAATCCGGCGGGTGCCAGGCCCAATATTGTATTCATAGTGGCGGATGACATGGGCTGGACGGACGGCGGTTGTTTCGGGAGCGATTTTATAGAAACACCGAACATCGACCGGCTGCGCGGTCAGGGACTGTATTTCACAAACGCCTATGTGACGGCGCCGGTTTGCATGCCGTCCCGCGCGGGTTTCATGACCGGGCGCTACCAGGCCCGGTTTGGAATGACGGATCCGACCGGGCCAAAGCAGGCGGACCGCATGACGCCGTTGATAGAGCCGCTGAAGCACATCAACCTCCCAAAGTCAGAACCCACTTTGGGCAAAATGATGAAATCCGCCGGCTACGTCACGGCTTGCATCGGCAAGTGGCATTTGGGCGACCAAAACAAGCCCGGATATACCCAGAAGGACGCCGGCTTTGATTTTATCGTCAAGGATCCCAACAACAAGTCGCCTTATGGGAAGAGTGATTACAAGTGCATCAATTATTTCAATGACAATGCGATTAAATTTATTGAGGCGAACAAGGGCAGTCCGTTTTTCCTTTATCTCGCCCATTACGCTCCGCACCTGCCGATACAGACTCCGGACGAGCTGATTGCCAAATATAAGGAAAAGAGAAAGCCCGGACGCATCCACAGCAACGCTCCTTACGCCGCCATGATAGAGTATTTTGACCGCGGCATCGGGCGGCTCCTGGCCAAACTCGACGAATTGGGCATCGCCGATGACACACTCGTGGTTTTCACCTCCGACAACGGCGGAAGGAACAGTCTATCAGACTATGAAATAGTCACTTACAACACCCCGCTGAAATGGGGCAAGCACACTCTCGCGGAGGGCGGAATAAGGATTCCATTGATCATGCGCTGGCCGGGGCACATCCTAGCGGGCGGAACATGCAGCGAGCCGGTCATCAGCGTTGATTACATGTCGACGTTTGCCGCGGTCTCCGGCGCGCCCGCCGGAGCGACCGGCGAAACAGATGGCGTCAGCCTGACGCCGCTCTTTGCCGGCAAGGGGAGCCTGGCGCCGAGGAACTTGTTTTTCTTTTATCCCCACTATAATTTCGGATCCGACTTCGGGGAAAAATCAATACTCAGCTGGCGTCCCGCCACGGCGGTTCGAAACGGGGATTACAAGTTGATGGACTTCTTCGAGGACCCGAAAATGGTGGAGCTTTACAACCTGCGGGAGGATGTTTCGGAAAGAACCAATCTGGCCAATGACATGCCGGGCAAGGTGGAGGAAATGCGCGCGGCCATCAATGCGTGGCACAAGCATGTCAATGCCGACCTGCCGATTTCGCGTCCGAAAAAACAATACAAGAAGGCGCAGTTAGGCATGCCGCTGGGTACGTTCCGGGAGGTGGAGTCGAACGAATGAGCCGCCGGACAAATCACCCGTTTCGTTATATTAACATCATTCCAACATGACAATGACAGGCAGGGAACGCGTCCAGCGCACGCTGACTTTCAATCATCCCGACAAAATCCCGGTGCTGAGCTGGGCGCTGCCGGAGGTTTTTATCAAATACGGACAGAAACTTCGCGCCGAGGTTGATAAATATGACATGGACTTTCATCGTCCTGATCACAAGGACGCTGAATACCCGTTCGACCGCTACGCCGCCGGCACGGGACGGGACGCTTGGGGTTGTGTCTGGCACAACCATCAGCCGGGCATCATCGGCGAGGTCAAAGAGCCGCCTCTTGCCACATGGGATGGATTGAAAAAGTTCAAGGCACCTTATCATATCATAGACGAGGGCCGCGAGAACCTTGCCGAGGATATCCGGCAACACCGTGACAGGTTTATATTTCCCCGCTCTAACATGAATCTCTTTGAGCGCATGCAGCATATCCGAGGCACGGAAAACTTGCTCATGGACATTGCCGAGGAAAGCGACGAGTTTTATACGCTTCTCGATATCGTTTATGATTATTACGACAAATGGGTTGATAAATGGCTGCAATACGACATTGACAACCTGTTGATTGCCGACGACTGGGGATCGCAGGGGTCGCTGCTCATCTCGCCACTTACATGGCGGCGTATTTACAAGCCCCGCTATAAGGCGATCATAGGCAAGATAAGGAAGGCCGGGCGGCACGTGTTTTTCCACAGCGACGGATGCATCGAATCCATTTTTTGCGACTTGGTGGAACTTGGGGTCTCGGCGATTAACTCGCAGTTGTGGATCATGGACAAGGAGAGGCTTTCGCACGATTTCCGGGGCGAGGTGACATTCTGGGGCGAGCTCGACCGTCAGGGCGTGCTGGCCAGGGGCGACGCCGCCGAAATTTTGCGTGATATAAAAATCATGAAATCCCTGTTCGTGCATAATGGAGGTGGGCTCATCGGCACGGCGGCACCATGTTCCAGATGTTCCTACGACGGCATTGTCGAAACGGTCGCCGGATGGAATAGGGACTGACGGACAACCTTAGAAAGAGCATGAAGCTATCGGGAAAACCGTCCATGACTGAATCGCGGAGAAAAAACATGGCAATACGGCGTCAGGACAAGGCGATATGCCATCGCTCAAAGGCGGTTGAAACATGAAACCGAAAAAATCAACCCCGCCCTGAGTCCAGTCAATGGCAACATTTATCCCAGCGCAATATTTCGTATGAAGCAGACGACACCAGAGACAAAAAAGGAGCATTTTCATGCCATAGTCAAACGCGAGGCCTCACACTGCGGGTTTTGGCACGGGTATCCGAACCCTGAAAGCATAGGGAGGCTTCAGTCTTATTTCCAAGTGAAGGATGATTTTGAGCTCGGTCTAAAACTGAACTCGACGTGCCGGTGGGTGATGCCGGAGGATCACCGCGTGTGGGCCAATCCGAAACGCACCATGTTTGACGAGTTTGGCGGACGGGAGCGCACCTCCCTGAGCGAACCGGGGGTCTTCGCCGATGTCGAGGATGTGGCTGAAATCGAAAGGTTTCGCTGGCCGCGACTCGAAGAACTGGACTTTGGCGAAACCCTGGCAGAAATAGAGCGGACCGTGGCGGCAGGACAGGCGGTTTTGAGCGGCATGTGGAGTTGTTTTTATCATAAGGTATGCAATTTCTTCGGCATGGAGGATTATTTTATAAAGATGCATACCACGCCGAACGTAGTGGAAGCTGTGACGCGGCATGTCGTGGATTTTTATCTTGAGGCAAACAAGCAGCTCTTTGAACAGGCGGGGGACCGGATCGACGCTTTCTTTTTAGGCAACGACTTGGGCACTCAACTTGATCTGCTCATCTCACCGGAACACTTTGAGCATTTTGTCCTGCCCTATTTTCGGGAGCTTGCCGATCAGGCGCATCATTATGGATACAGGGTGGTATTTCATTCATGCGGGGCCATTGACCGTGTTATTCCCCGTCTCATCGACTCGGGGGTGGATGTGTTGCATCCGATCCAAGCACGCGCAAAGAACATGGATGCCGCGGCATTGGCGAAGAAGTATAACGGAAAAATTGTTTTTATGGGCGGTGTAGATACGCAGCACATCCTGCCCTTTGAAACGACACAGAGCGTCCGGGATGAGGTGCGCCGCCTGAAAGATCTGTTGGGGCCGAATTATATTGTTTCGCCAAGTCATGAGTCACTCCTGCCCAATGTGCCACCGGAAAACATTGTCGCCATGGCCGAGGCGGCGGCAGAATGACATCATGGCTGTTTGGTAAATAAAAAGGATTAGGATCTGCGCTGGACGAATATGCAGACGATGGCAAGCAAGACTGTGAGTGTTGTTTGAAGTTTATCATAACGAGCGGCAATGCGGTGGAAGACTTTGTGTCCGGGTTATCCGTCAGAGCAGGGGTTCTGCCTATATGAATGATCGTGTGTGACACTTGCCGAACACCACCTTGGCTGGCGGCCCCGCGGTGATAGATATGCAGGCAGCATGGAAAATCAGGTTTTGCGCAAACAGCCAGCGGGATTCAGAATCGTTCACACTCTTTCATGTGTGTTTTAGGATATGCAGAGTTCATTGATGGATTTCTGCCGCAGCCAGTCTTTTATTTAGCGAAAATTTGACTACGGTATTATTCTATCGAATGATCCTGGGTTATGATGGGTAGGCTATTTTATAGGAATCGTATTTGCCAATTGGATCGCGGGTGGAGCGCGTGAGCGTTGGCTATCTTGTTGGCTTGTTGTTTTATATGTTATTTAATAGAATGATTAAAATTTTAATAGATAGCGGGATGTGATTTTTTTGCATAGCCGGATGCCGTGAGCGCGATACGCCGGCGTGCATTCCTGGATTGCATATTCGGATTTCATGGGGAGTGCTTCCCGTATCCAGCCAGCCATGACTCTTGTTTCATCGCAATTCTCCGCCTCCTGCCGGAGGGGAGCTTACCGCAGCCGCGCACCGATCTTCTGGGTCCTGTTCCTGTTTGCCCACGCCATACCGGCACCGGCGCAGAGTTTCACCGAGGGGTTCGATGACATTTCATCGCTTGGGAGCGCAGGATGGGTGATGCAGAACAACAGTTCGCCACTGGGCAGCACCACTTGGTTTCAAGGCAACAGTGTGGAAACGTTTGCTTCCCATGCCGGCGCTCCGAATGCGTATATCGGTGCCAATTTCAACAATACAACCGGCGGCGCCGGAACGATCAGCAACTGGCTGGTAACGCCATCTGTCATGATCGGCAACGGAGACACGTTTACATTTTATACCCGAAAAATGGCCGGAATAGATTATCCGGACCGGCTGGAGCTGCGTCTGAGCCTCAACGGCGACTCGACCAATGTCGGCGCCTCCTCGACAGCCACCGGCGATTTTGCGACGCTATTGCTTTCGATCAATCCCAGCCTGCAGTCAGGCGTATATCCCACAGCCTGGACGCAGTATACGGTCACCGTCAGCGGCCTTGCGGAGGCGGTCGAGGGACGATTCGCCTTGCGGTATTTCGTGACTGGCGCGGGTCCTTCCGGGAGCAACAGTGACTATATCGGGATCGATACGGTGAGTTTCGTCGGGAACACCCGGTTCTGGCGCGGCGATTTGGGGAGCGGTTTCGATTGGAGCGCGTCGTCGTTTTCGTGGACCGGATCCAGCACCGGGGAGGCGGACTCGGATTGGTCAGGCGGCACGGCGATTTTCGATTCCGGCTCGGGGACAATCAACCTTGCCGAGGATGTTTCCGTGGCGGGGTTGGAATTCCGGACGGGGCCGTATGTCGTCACTTCCACCGGCGGCCATGCGCTGCACATGACCGGTTCGGCATACATCAATGTCCGGGACGGCGTGGCGGCCGCAATCGCGACGGATATCATCGGGGCGGACGGACTGACGAAAAGCGGCGGGGGCGAGCTTTTGTTTTCTGGCCATGTGGACCTGGCATCGGGCAACCTGCTGGCAACCGGAGGCACGCTCGCGATTTCAGGGTCGCTGGGCTCGGCGCGCGGGTATGTCGCCAATGCCGCAGGGCAGGCGGCGTCCGTCGTCCTAGGCGGGACGGGCCGATGGGCGAATGGCAGCGAGCTTTATGTCGGTGCGAGCGGGACGGGCGCGTTGGTTATCGCCGGAAACGGCGGTGTGACCAGCTCCTTCGGGTATGTCGGCCAGACTGCATCCGGGGCCGGGCTGGTTACAGTCAGTGATTCGGGCTTCTGGAAAAACACAAGCGGGCTGCTCGTGGGCGATCAGGGCCGGGGCACGGTGACTATCATCGGCAGCGGCTCCGTTTCCAATTTCATGGGCCATATCGGAAACACGGCTCAGGGCATCGGCGCGGTTTCCGTTGGCGACACGGGCTCTTGGATAAACTCCTCATACCTCTATGTTGGCAGTCAGGGCCGGGGGGCACTGGAGCTTTCCGGGAGCGGCGCCGTTTCAAGCCGGGCTTCGTATCTGGGATATGGCGCCGCGGCCAGCGGCAGCGCGGCAGTGGGTGGCTCCGGGCGCTGGTCCATGACCGAAGATCTCTACATCGGCTATTCGGGGGCGGGGGCGCTCACGATCGCGGAAAGCGGGACGGTGCATGTCGGGGGCACAACGTATATCGGACGGGACGCAAGCGGCACGGGTTCGCTGGCTTTAAGGGGCGGCGTGCTCGAGACGAAAGGACTGGCTCGCAGGCAGGGCACGGCGGATCTTGAGCTGAACGGCGGCGCCATCCGCGCGTTGGCCGGCGGCACCGATTTTTTCAACAACCTCGGAGATCTCGTGCTTGATGGCAGCGGCGTCGATGACGACTCCGCCGCGCTCACGCTCATCGTCGATTCCGGCCTGGCAATCACGGCGACGAACAACTTCAGCGTCGCCTCCGGGACGGCGCCGTCACCGTTCCGCGCGCTTTTAAAATCCGGCGGCGGTTTGCTCACGCTCAGCGGCAGCAGCTGGTTTGACGCCGGAGGGCTGGTCGTCCACGGCGGCACCGTGGCGCTGACCGGCACGCTCAACGATGCGGCCGGGGTGATCGGCGGGGCAGCCGGAGCCGACGGCGCACTCGCCGTGACGGCGCAGGGGCTCTGGCAAAGTGCCTCCCCGCTGAAAATCGGTGATTCCGGCGCCGGGCGGCTTTCGATTGCAGACAACGGAAAGATCGTCGCCGGCCATCTCGATGTTGGCATGGCTGCGACGGGCGACGGCTTGGTCACGGTGAGCGGGTCCGGTTTGATCGAGGCGCAGTATCTTGCAGTCGGATTGTCCGGGACCGGCGGCGTCATCATTCAGGATCAAGCCACCGTCCGGCTCGCAGGGCTCGTCACCTTGGGCGCCCAGACCGGCGGAGCAGGCGCTTTGACGCTGAAGGGTGGTATGCTGGAAACGACCGGACTGGTCAAAGGCGACGGCACGGCGGCCCTCTTCCTCAATGGCGGGACCATCCGCGCGCTGGCGGACAATGCCGATTTTTTCCAGAATCTCGGCGGCATCGAGATCAGCGGCAGCGGGCTCGCGGCCACGCCGGCGCTTGCGTTCGAGGTGGATGACGGCGTCGGCGTCACGGCGACCAACAACTTCACCTTCACGAATGGCGACCCGGGCGTCCCCGCTGTCGCACTGCGAAAAACCGGCGCGGGGCTGCTTGCCCTGAGCGGCAGCAACACGCTCGGCGGCGGTCACTTGGTCGCGGACGGCGGCACGCTCGCACTTGCGGGCGTGGTCCACGGGACGGCGGTCATCGTGGCGTCCGGGTCTGATGGAGCCGCCGTGGTCAATCTCGGCGGCGCGGGCTCGCAGGTTTCGGCGGAAGCGATGCATGTCGGGCTCGCCGGAAACGGGACATTGAACGTTCTTGATGGCGGCATCGTGACGAGCGGCTCCACGGTGATCGGCTCCGGGCCGGCAGCGGCGGGGCGCGTCGCCATAAGCGGTTCCGGCGCGTGGGAAAACACCGGCTATTTTGCGGTGGGCCAGACCGGCTCCGGGGCGCTGGCCCTGACGGAGCAGGCGGTGTTGCGCGCCGACGATGGCATCATGCTGGGCGCTTCCCCCGGCGCGGAGGGGCGGCTGGAGCTTCGCGGCGGTTTGATCGCCACGAGCGGGTTCCGGCGCGGCGACGGAACCGCGACGGTCATCCTGAACGGCGGCACGGTCCGCGCATCGGCGGACTCGGCGGACTTTTTCCGCAATCTCGGCGCGCTCACGCTCACCGGCAGTTCCCTGCCCGCGGGACAGGCCGCGCTGACGCTCGACATCGCGAGCGGCCTCACCGTCACCGCGACGAACCAGTTTGCCTCCGCGCCGGACGATCTTTCCGGGCTTGCGAAAACGGGCGCCGGAAAACTGGTGCTTGCCGCGGACAATTCCGCCCTGCCCGGCGCGTTGGACATAAGCCAGGGCGTGGTCCAAATCGGTGCCGCCCGCAATCTCCCCGGCGGCGCCCTTAACGGCGGCGGCACGCTCGCGCTCGACGGCGCGGGCGAGACGGGCGGCTTCTTCACCGTCGTGCAGGCCGCGGGTGGTTTCAACGGCACGGTGCGCCTGCAAAACAGCAGCACGCTCGGCGTCGCCGCGCTCACCGCGCCCACCGATGAGATCCTCGGGCGCGCCACGCTCCAGCTCGCCGACGGCGGCAAACTCCGCATTGACGGGAGCGGATCAATCAACGGCCTCGACCTCGCGGGCGGCGGCCTCGAAGTGCGGCGCGACGCGGCGAGCCTGGAGTTTTCGCCGCACCTGCTCACGGTCGGGAGCCTTGCCGGCACCGGCTCCGGCAGCACCATGGCCGTGGACACGGCGTTGCTCGCCGGCATCGACACGCACTCCGCGCTCGACGCCAGCGTGTTCGACCTTGATGGCACTTTTTCGAAACAGGTCGTCAAGGCAACCCACACCGCGCTCGCCGGCAACATCGCCGTCACCGGCCTCGACGGGGCGGCGCTCAGCGGCTCGGCCGCCATGATCAAAACCGGCGCGGTGGAAACCGGCCTCCTCCACTACGGCTACACGGCCGTGGCGAGCGGCGCATTTGATGACAGCGGCATCTGGCTCGGCTACGGCATTGCCGCGATCGAGGCCACGCACGATGCCGAAAGCGTTGTGATCGACCCGACCGGCTCCATCGACAAAACCCTCGGGGCGCGGCTCACCGGCACCGGCGCCTCGGGATTTGCTTTCACCGGCGGGGAAACCATCACCCTCGCCCATCTCACCGGCAATGACTACACGGGCGCGACCCGCATCTCGGGCAGCACCACCGTGGTGGCGGGCGCCCATCATTCGCTCGGGCAAACCAGCGCGCTCACCATCGAGGACGGTTCTGTCTTCGATCTGGACGGAAAATTCCAGACCGCCGGAGACCTCGCCATAAACGCGGGCGGGCGGCTCGACCTTGGCGCCAGCGGGACATTTGTCATCAGGGGAAACCCTGCCTATAACGGCAACATCAACCTTGCCGGCACCAGCACCGTCGCCGGTCATGACGCGCTCGCGGGCGGCGCGGATTCGTCGCTGCAAATCGGCGGGGGCGCGGTGCTGCGCGCCGACGGCGCCAACACCGCCTTCAGGGGCAATGTGCGCCTGGGCGATTCCAGTTCGCCGGGCCACGCCATCCTTGAAAACCTCTCGGCTTTGGGCGACGAAGGCACGATCCAGCTCGACGGCGATTCATGGCTGCAATTCGCCGTGAGCGGCACGTTCGCCAAGTCGCTTTCGGGAACGGCCGGGACCACGGTCGCCATTGGCGGCGGCCGGACTGTGCTGGTGAGCGGAAACAACAGCGCCTTCGGCCAAGGCGCCGCGTTTACCCTCGACGGCGGCGGCACGCTGCGGGCGCGAAACTCCGACGCGCTGGGCACGGCCGCCGTTTTCAGCGCCGATCAAGGCACCCTGCGCTTGGAAAACTTCAACGGCGCGCTCGCCAATCCACTCGAGGGGCGCGTCACCCTCCAGTTGCGCGATGCCTCCGCGATTACCATTGCCCGTGCCAATGACGGCTTTCAGGGCGCAATCGACATCGACGCAACCAGCGCGCTGACGCTCAGCGGTTCCGCCGCCGCCGGCTCCGCCGCGACTCTCGCCAACGCGGGACTGCTGGTTCTCGCCGCCGCCCACGCCGTGGCCAATGATTCGGGCATGATCGGCAACACCGGCACCACGCGTGTCATCGCGCAGGACGCGATGGCTGCGGGCGCATCGCTCGGCAACACCGGACACGTGCAGATCGCGATTCCCGGCCATGCGACATTCTCCCATGCGATCAACAACGCGCCCTCCGCCACGGTCGAACTCAACACCGCCGCGGAGGAAGACGAACTGGTTTTCGCCACCGCGCTGACCGCCGGCAATCTCGTCAAGACCGGCGACGGCGTGGTCGTCCTCGGCGCGGCGCAAACCCACGCCGGGCTCACCGAGATCCAGGCCGGCACGCTCCGCGCCACCGCCGCCAACCAGTTTTCCGCGTCCAGCGAACACCGGGTCGCCGGCGGCGCGGTGCTCAACCTCGGCGGTTTCGGCCAGCATCTCGGGCACCTGCGCAACGATGGCCGCGTGGACTTTGTCGCCCTCGGACAGGCCCTCACCGTCGCCGGCCTTTCAGGCCACGGCACCTACACGATGGACGTAAATCTCGCCACGCAGGAGGCGGACCGGATCGTCGTCACCGGCACCGCCACCGGGACGCACACGCTTCTGCTCACCGCCCTCGGCGGCGCGCCCGCGAATCCATCGACGCTGTCCATGGGGATTGTCGCAATCGGGGCCGGCGATGCGACTTTCACCGCCAACGCGATCGATGCCGGCATGCACAGCTACGCGCTTTTTCAAGGCGATCCCGATGACCCGCTGGCTTCCGATCCGCTCACCTGGTATCTCGGACGCAGCGCCCAAAGCCGCGCCGCCGACGCCATTCTCCTGACCGCGGGCGTGCTGTCCATCGACTGGCATTACAGTCTCGATTCGTTGCGCCTCCGCATGGGCGAACTGCGGAGCGGCGGCATTCCCGCCGTCGGGCGAGGCGGGGACACCACCCCCACCGGCAATGTCTGGGTGCGCACCGGCGCCTATCACCTGAGCGCCGGCAAGGACGCGGCGGGCGCGGCCTTCGACCAGGACACCTTTGGTGTGACCGCCGGGCTCGACCGCGCCTTCGGCATGGATGCCGGCGACTTCTTCGCCGGCGGCTTCATCGCGATGGGACAAAGCAGCCGGGACCACGACAACCACGGGGAAAGCACCACCGGCAGCGTGGGCGCGGGCGTCTATGCGACGTGGCTGCACGCCTCCGGCTGGTACGCCGATCTCGTCGCCCGCATCGACCGCTACGACAACCGGCTCGACGCCCGTTCCGATGACGGGCAACTCACCCGCGCCGATTATTCCAACCTCCTCTACGGCTTTTCCGTCGAGGCCGGGCGCCGCCTCCGGAAACGCCATGTCTGGCTGGAGCCCTCCGTGCAGGCCGCCGTGGCCTATATCGACGGCGAGGATTACACGGCCGCCAGCTCCTCCTTGCAGACCATCGACGTGAGCATCCGCAAGGCCACGGCCTTCCAATACCGCCTGCAACTGCGCGGCGGCGTGGACCTCGGCGCCTGGCGGCCCTATGCGAAGTTCGGCACCGTGCGCAGCAACACGGACGGCGGCGAAGTTTACGCCGGGGGCGGCATCTACGCCCCGGCCCTCGACGGCTGGCGTTTCGAGACCGGCCTGGGCGCGAGCTACCTCATCGATCCGTCGAGCCAGGTGTATTTTGATTATGAATACAACAAGGCCGGCGGCTACGAGCGCCCGTGGGCGTTGAATCTCGGCTACCGCCGCAACTGGTAGCCCCGCTGCTTGGGCGGCTTGGCCCATGCGTGCCCGATGGAACGGAGACGACATGCCGTGGAGCGGCGGCGTCTCCGCCGCCGGACGGGACGAACGTCCCGCAGGATTGGAGGAGGGTGCGACAGAACGTGATGCTGGCGCATGACACAAAGAGGCAAACAGCCACGCGTCAGCGTGCGTAGCGCAGGCATCCTTGCCTGCCGTGGTTAGAATATCGCGCGAAGCGCGGCATTCTTTTTTAAAAAAGTCAGCGGCGCTTCGCGCCTTTTGTTTCGACGGCAGGCAGGATGCCTGCGCTACGCGCTGACGCGAGCCCGCTGCCCTGGTCCATTCCGTTCTTGGGTGCGCTGTCTCCGCAAACGCCGCCCATGAAAGCCGCCACGTGCGCGCGCAACTGCGGGAAATACGTGTTGAAGTCGGAGCGGAAAGCCTCGTGGTTTTGCGCGAGGATGTCGGTCGCGGCGGCGAGATCGAAGGGGCGGCGCAGGCGGGAGGAGAGGCGGGCGAGCGCGGCGCGGATGCCGGCCAGCTCGCGGTAGCCGCACAGCCAGTCGTGCTCGATCATGAGGTCGAAACGGGCGTTGAGGTCGTCCGGCAGGAGAGTCCGCTGGGAGCGGAAGCCGTCGTAGATTTCGGCGGCGAAGGCGGGCAGGGGAATCCCGGCATGGGATGCCCAGTCGCGCGCGAGGATATGGTCGTAGAAGACGTCCACCAGCACGCCGGCGAAGCGGCGGTAGTGCGGGCCGACGCGCGCCATGCTGCGACGCACGACCGGATGCGCATCGGTGAACGCGTCGATGCGCCGGTGGCATTCCGCGCCGCGTTGGAATTCCTCCGGCAGCGCGGCGATGCACGCGGGCGTGGTGAAGTCCGGCAGGAGGCTGCCGATGCGAAACGCGGGCGCCGGTTTCGAGAGGTGGAGATGCGCGAGCCAGTTCACGGGGTTTCGGTTTCGTTGCCCAGGTGCATCCTGACTTCGGCGACGAACCTTCCGAATCCGGGGACGCCGGCCTCCGATGCGGAGATCTTTTTCGGGCGCGTTTTTTTGTGCGGGTAAAAATTCGCGGAGTCCCCGGCGTTTTCAACCGACCAGCGTGCGATTTCCTTCCAGCGGAGATGAAATCCCAGAGGCGTTTTCCGGATGCCTTCCGGAGTGACGTGGATTTGCCTAAGGCAGGCAACCACCGAGGCGGCGGTCCTGCATGACCACCCAAGCAGGAGGAATGCAGCCAGCATCATGAACGGTTTGTCCGGGACGCCAAGAAACACGACAACACATACACATGCGGCAAGCATGATCCCGTTGAAAAGGAGCATTCCCAGCCGGGGCGCGAGTCTGGGGCGAAAGGTCTTTTGCTGCGGACGAGGCATCACGGAAGTATGAATGCTGCCGCCGTCCCCCTCATGTGGCAAACCAGGATTCCGGCATCGGACATCGGGGTGACCGAAAAGAAAAACGCGCGGCGTTTTGGGCCGCGCGTCGGGTGGTGAGTCGTTGTTTGCAGCTCCCGGGAAAGCTCAGACAATCTCGCAGGCGCCGCCGGCGCAGGCCACGATGTCCTTGAGGTTCGTCTCGTCGGTGGCCTCGCGCATCTTCGTGTAATCCACGCGGCGCGGCTTGAGGGCGTTCCACTTGGCGACGTCGGTCTCGGTGACGATCTCCTCGCGCGGGGCCTGCGGATAGACTTTGTCGCCCGCATCCTGCAGGAGCGAGACGCCGGTGAAGGATTCGCGGTTCTCCCAAATGAATTCGGCCACGTCGTTCCACTCGTCCTGGCGCACGGTGCAGGTGTTGGAGACGTTGTGGTGGAGGTTGGGCGAGCGGGACTCGGGGTCGCCGCCGGGGATGACCCAGGAGTGCTGCACGAGGGCGACGAGCTGGAGGAACTGGACGGCGTTGATGTCCTTGCGGAGGATCGCCTGCGGCGCGGCCTCGACGGGGAAGCTGATGACGTCGTCGGTCTCGGGGCTGTAAACGGATGCCTCGGCCATCTGCGGGTTGATGCTCTTGAAGAAGGCGTAGATGGGCTCCTTGCGGTTGGCCTGCACGCGGCGGAAGTAATGGCGGGCGTGGTGCGGGTGGATGCCGCTGGCGGCGTTGAGGAGGAGCGAGGCGGTGCCCTCGGGCTTGCAGGTGGTGAGCTTGGCCGCGGGGCGGATGCCGATGAGGCGCGCGACGAGGCGGTTGGTGGCGCGGCAGAGGCTGGCGCCGCGGGCGAGGATGTCGGAGTCGAAGAGGATGTTGGGATTGTCCATGAACCCGCAGATGGAGACGCCGAGGAGGGCGTCGTGCTCGTTGATGAGGCGGGTGACGGGCCCGAGGTAGGGCATGTCGGTGTAGGCGGCTTGCAGCGTGCCGATGGCGGTGGCGGCGATGCAGGCGGAGTAGAAGGCTTCCTCGGTCTCGGCGGCGCGGCCGTTGATGGTCGTCAGATTGCACATCTGGAAGCCGGAGAGCCGGTTGATGCCGGGGAGCTCGCCCTTGTAGCCCCAGGCGAGGAGCTTGCTGTATTCCTCGCCGGAAAGCTCCCAGTCCACCACGGGGAGGAGGTTGATCTCGGCGCAGGGGTTGCAGCCGGCGTCGGGATGGTCGCAGAAGAAGAAGCCGGGCTCGCCGAATTCCTTCTGGGCCTTGAAGAGTTTCTTGAAGTTTTCGTGGTTGTTCTCGGCGCGGGCGAGGACGGCGGAGTTGTTCGAGGCGGAGCGCTGGGGGTATTTTTCGAACCAGTTGCCGGTCTTGGCGTTCATCATTTCCTCGTCGTCGGGGGAGAAGAGGCAGATGGTGGCGGAGCGGCGGATGCCGCCGGCGAGGACCGCCTTGGCCACGAACATGTTGATGTCGTAAACCTCGATCGGGCGGAGGGCGCGGCCGGAGGCTTGGTTGAGGATTTCCTCGACCTGATTGAGCGCGCGCTTGAGGGGGAGGTGGCCGGGGGCCTTGCCGCCGGAGGTCTTGAGGGCGATGCCGCGTCCGCGGATGATCGAGTAATCGAACTCGATTTTTTTGCTCTCGTAGAAGGAGATGAAGAGCGCGTGGAGCGCGTCGGACCAGCCCTCGATGGTGTCGCCGATGTGGTAGTGCCAGACGGGGAGGTCGTATTCGTTGCCGCGGGCGGGCAGCGGGGGCAGGAGGGCGACGTGGTGTTTTTGGACGGAGAAGCCGACGCCGCAGCCGCTGAGGAGGAGGTAGAAATATTCGCGGAAAAACTCGACGCGGTCCACGTTGGCGAAGCTGCAATTGAACATGCGGCTGTGGTTTTTCAGGATGGCCTCGCCGCCGAATTGCATGGAGCGCATGGAGGGGAGGACTTCCTTGGAGGAGACCTTGTCGAAGACGAGGTGGATGAGGTCGTGGAGGGTCTTGCCGCCGAGGGCGGCGGTGAGTTGCGCGGCGGCGGGGCCGGCGAGCCCGGCGATGTCGGCGGGCAGCGTGGCGGGGATTTTCGCGTCGAGCTTGCTGGCAAAGAAGGTGCTGTGCATGTCGCGCACGCGTTCCACGGCCTCGGGGAAGGTCTCGCGGCGGCCGAGCTCGGGGCGGTAGCGGGCGTATTTGGCCATGGCGATGTAGTCGCCGAGGCCGTTTTCCTCGTATTTGGCCAGCCGTGTGGTGGCGTGCTGGATACGGTAGAGGACGTAGGAGCGGGCGACCTCCCAGTTGCCGGAGGCGGCGATGGCCTTTTCGGTGGCGTCCTGCACCTGCTCGATGGTGGGATGCTTGCCGTCGCGGTAGTAGAGCTCGAGCATCTGCGAGACGCCCTCGCCGATTTTCACGGCTTCGATGAAGGTGTCGTTGTCGAGGCCGTATTGGGCGAGGAAGTCGTCGCGGGAGGGATTGGGGGCGTTGTCGTTGCGGACGTCGTAGAAGGCGAGGGCGATGGCGCGGGTGATTTTGTTCTGGTCAAAGCGGGCGCGGGAACCGTCGCGTTTTACGACCATGCGGGCATCCGCAGGGATGGAACGGTTCAGCAGCTGGGCGCCCTTCGGAGCGGTCGCGGAAGAGTCGGAGGGAAGGATGTTGGCGATGGAAATTGGGCTGTTTTTTTTCATAGGGCGGAAAGGTTCCATGTAGTGGGCTAATTTTTTGGCAAGGCGAGTCTTTTTGTTGTTAAATGGCAAATTTTTTTTGGTTTCATAACTGATTATGGGGCAATTTGCTGGAAAGTTATTCACAGGGGAATACTTCATGTAAAAATTGCGCGGGAAAGAATTTTTTACAAGTCAAATCCGCAGCTTTTTTTGAGAAAAAACGGCTTGAAATTACACGATTATCCGCTTGGGCGGATACAGTGCCGGCGCGGCTTGAACCGCCGCCGTCTTGTGAGGGTTTTACTGAAGCATAAAGCGGGGTTTTTTGCAAATTGACTGCCCGCTTGGATACATGCCTTGGAGACAAAAATCCGATGCAAAATTTGACCGAAAGGACATGATTTGCACAACAGGATGAATACAGCGCGAAAGGCCGCCGCCGGCCCCGGAAGGCGTATCACCGGTCCGCGCCTCAGCCCTTCAGCGCGCCCGCCGTCACACCGCGCACGAGATGTTTTTGCAGCGCGAGATAGATGAGCAGGATGGGGATCGTCACGATGATCACGCCCGCGAAGAGCATGGCGTAGTCGTTCTGGTATTGCGCGGTGATGGAGAGGTTTGCCAGCCCGATGGGCAGCGTGCGCGCGCTGTCGCCGCCCGCGCCCGAGGTGAACATGAACGCGAAAAAATACTCCTTCCAGATGCCGATGAACTGGAAGATCGCCACGGTCACGAGCCCCGGCCGCGCCAGCGGGAGCATCACGCGCCAGAACGCCCCGGCCTCGCCGCAGCCGTCCACCACCGCCGCCTCGTAGAGCGAGCGCGGCAGCGCGCGGAAAAATCCCGCGAGGATGAACACCGCGAACGGCAGCCCGTTGGCCGTGTAAACCAGCACGAGGCCGAGGCGCGAGTTGAGCAGGCCGAGCGCGCGCAGCTCGAAGAACAGCGGCACCACGCTCAACTGCACCGGGATCATCAGCCCCGCGAGAAACAGCCAGTAAACGGCGTTGCCCAGCGGATGATGGAACCGGCTGAGCGCATACGCCGCCATCGAGCCGAGCAGCAGGATCAGCGCCACGGAGGCCGACGTGACCGCGACGCTGTTGAAGAAATACGCGCCGAACCGCGCCTCGCTCCACGCCCGCGCGTAGTTGCCCCACTGGAGCACGTCGAGTTCCGGCAGGGCAAACGCGTCGCGAAACACCGCCTCGTCGGGCTTGAGCGAGCTGTAGGCCACCCACGCCATCGGGTAAACCACCCACAGCAGATAGCCGCACAACGCCGCGAAAACCAGCCGGCGGGAAAGATCGTGCCGTTGTCTTTTCATTCCGGCTCCTCCCGTGTTTTCATCGCGCGCAGCACCAGCGCGGAGCCGGCCATCACGAGCACGAACATCACCACCGCGATGGCCGTGGCGCGGCCGATCTGGAACTCCTTGAACATCGTCGAAACCATCAGCGTGCTCAGCACATGCGAGCCGCTCGCCGGGTCCTGCGAGGTGAGCAGCCAGACCATTTCAAACGTGTTCAGCCCCGCGATGACGATGAACACCGCCGAGATGGCCAGCACGCCGCGGATGAGCGGCAGCGTGATGGTGAAAAACTGCCGCGCCGCCGACGCGCCGTCCAGCTCCGCCGCCTCGTAGAGCTCCGGGTTGATGCCCTGCATCGCCGCGAGGTAGAGCACGAGGTTGAACCCGCACGCCATCCACAGGTAAATCGGGATGAGCGCGCGATACAGGTTTTCCGGCGACAACCACGCGAAGCCCTCGAACGCCTGGAGCCACCCGATGCCCGTCCACGCGCCCAGCCGCGCGAGCGCCGCGTTCACCAGGCCGCCGTGCGGGTCGTAGGCGTGCATCCACAGCAGCGTCGCCGCGATGCCGCCGAGCAGGTTGGGAAACAGAAACACCGCGCGAAACACCCCCGCGCCCCGCACGCCGCGATGTATCAGCGCGGCCAATACAAGGGCCAGCGGCACCACGAACAGCGTCGGCACCACCATGAGGTAGAGGTTGTTTTTTAACGCGAACCAGAACGTGTCGCTCTCCAGCAGCAGCCACTTGAAATTGAACAGGCCCGCCCACGACCGCTCCGAAAACCCGTCCCAGCGCGTGAACGCCCACGCCAGCGAGGCCGCGCCCGGCGCGATGACGAACGCGCCGAACAGCGCCAGCGCCGGCCCCACGAATCCCGCCGCGAACGCGGGCCGCAGCGTGGCGCGCCGTCCCCGGGTGGCGCGCGCCGGCAGGGCGGCGTCCTTTCCCGCGCCGCCGCCCCTGCCTTCCGGCGGCGCTTTCGCCGCGGGCCGTCCGCCCCGCGTCCGCGCTCCGCCGAGCCAGCCGCCCGCCAGCGCCGCCACCGCCAGCAGCAACGCCGCCGCCTTCAGCGGATGCCGCGCCTCCACCCGGCCGGGATCCGCCGCGCGCGCCCGCTCGCGCGCCGCCGCCGCTTCCAGTTGCGCGCCAAACTCCGCCGCCGTCGCCCGCCCCGTCATCAACTGCTCGCGCGCGTCGGTCATCGCCTGGCTGATGAGCGCCTGGAACTCCGCCGACGCCGGCGGCGCCGAGTCGAACACCGCCGGCGCGTCGCGCGTCATCGCCGCGATCTGCCGCATCGCGTGCGACGCGTAATCCTCCGGGCGCACCGCGCGCAACGCCACCGGCGCGTCGAGCGTCCGGGCAAATGCCCGCGCCCGCTCCCGCGAGGTGAGGAACCGAAAAAAATCCACCGTCGCCCGCTCGCGCTCCGCGTCGCCCGTCGCGAACAAAAAGTAATACGCGCTCTGCGCCTGCACCGCGCCCGTCGCGCCGCGCGAGCCGGCGGCCACGCTCCCGCCCGCCGCCGCCGGCTCGCCGTCCGCGAACACCGGCAGGTTGAATGCGCCCAGCCGGAAGCCCGCCGGGATTTTTCCGCGCATCTCGCTCACGAACCACGACGCGCTCACCGTCATCGCCGCGCGTCCGTCGAGAAACGCCTGCTGCGCCGCCGTGTGCGTCATGCCCTCCCAGCCGCGCAGCAGCCCGCCCGCGCTCACGCGCCGCAGCACCTCCGCCGCGCGCACGAACCGCGGGTCGTTGTAGGCGCCCGGCATCAGCTCCTGATACGCGCGAAATCCCTCCGGCCCGGCGAGGTTGTAGTGCGCCGCGCGCAAAAACGCGTCGCCGTAGCGCATGTAAACCCCCGGCAGCGTGAGCGGCGCGACGTCCGCCCCGCGCATGTCCTCGCACAACGCGAAAAACTCGTCCCACGTGCGCGGCACGCTCCAGCCTCGGGCCTCGAAAAGCCCTTCGTTATAAAACACAACCCACACCGCATGGGCAAACGGCAGCGCAAACGCGCGCGAAGTGGCACGGGCGACTCGCCCGTGTTCGTGCGGCGGAAACATGGGCGAGTCGCCCATGCCACCCGAATCCACGGGCTGGCAGCCCGCGCCGCTTTCGCGCGTCCAGCGGTCGAGCACGCCGGGCAGAAACGTGTCGCGCCAGCGCGCGTCGCCTTCCCAGTTCGGTCCGTCGAGCCACGGCGCGAGGTCGAGGATCCGGCCCGAGCCGATGAGCGTGTCATAGAGCAGCACCGCGTCGGTCGCGTCGGGCGGTTCGTCCGC
This sequence comes from Termitidicoccus mucosus, assembly GCF_038725785.1. Classification (GTDB taxonomy): domain Bacteria; phylum Verrucomicrobiota; class Verrucomicrobiia; order Opitutales; family Opitutaceae; genus Termitidicoccus; species Termitidicoccus mucosus. The sequence continues at coordinate 3,281,342 of NZ_CP109796.1, read as the reverse complement.
CATCACGCGGATGCGCACCTTTTCATGCACGCGCGCATCGCCGGAAATGTTGACCCGCACGCCCGGGCGCAGCCGCTCGAACTCCCGCGCGGTTTCCTCGAAAAACGCGCTCCCGTATCCCGCCGTGAGGATCGGGATGTCGAGCGCGACGGCGCGCCCGCCATCGCCGTCCGCCCGCAAAAGGCCGCTCGCGAAACACAGCACCAGCGCGAACAGCGCCGCCGGCAGGCGGCCACTGCGCGCGGCGGCGCGTGGCGTAGCGCAGGCATCCTGCCTGCCGTCGAAAACGAAAGGCGCGAAGCGCCGCTGACTTTTTTCCAAGGAACAAGTGCCGCGCTTCGCGCGAATTTCTTTCCGACGGCAGGCAAGGATGCCTGCGCTACGGGGTTTGCCCGGGCCGGTTTGATCTTGCGCGCCATGATCTCCTGCCGCGCGTCCGCCGGCAGTGGGTGTTTCCGCAAAACTGTTTTCGCCGCGCCCGCGCATCGCATTCAGCCGCGCTGGCGCACGGCTTCGAACAGCGTGATGATGGTCGCCATCGCGACGTTGAGCGAGTCGGCCTGGCCGGCCATCGGGATGCGCACGCGCGCGTCGCTTTCGCGCAGCCAGAAATCGCTCAGGCCGTATTGCTCGCTGCCCATCACGATGGCGAGCGGGCCGCGCAAATCGGTGTCGGTGTAAAGCGCGTCGGCCGACGGCGTGGTGGCGACGGCGCGGATGCCGCGCCCGCGCAGCCACGCGCGCACCGGGCTGCTTTCCTCCACGACCACGGGCACCGAGAAGAGCACGCCGGTCGAGGAGCGCACGACGTTGGGGTTGAAGATGTCGGTGACCGGGTCGCACACGATCACCGCGTCCGCGCCGGCCGCGTCGGCGCTGCGCAGGATGGTGCCGAGATTGCCCGGCTTTTCGATGGCCTCGACCACGAGCAGGAACGGAGCGCGGCCACCGGCGGGCGCGTCAAGCCGCGCGGCGAGGTCGGCGAGGGAGCGCCGCCATTGCGGCGCGGTGGCGAGCAGCCCGTCGGGGCGCTCGCGGTAGGCGACCTTGGCAAAGGCGTCCTTCGACAATTCGAAGAGCGCCGCGCCCGCCGCCGCCGCCCGCTCGATGAGCGCGGGCTCGTTTTCGCCCAGAAACCAGTCCGGCGAAAAATACAGTTCGGACAGCGCGATGTCCTTTTCGAGCGCGCGGCGGATCTGGCGGTAGCCTTCGACGAGGAACACGCCCGCCTCGTCGCGCGGACGCCGGTCGCGCAGTTTCACGAGCTGTTTCACGCGCGGGTTCTGGAGACTGGTGATTTTTTCGGCCTGCATCTTTGCCGCGAAGCCAACCACCAACTCCCGCCGGCTGGCAAGGATGCGTGCGCGGCGGCGGGCAGAAGGGGGTACCCCAAAGGGATGCCACCCGCCGGAATCTTTCCTCTTTATTCTTTCTCTTTCTCTTTCTCTTTCTCTTTCTCTTTCGTCAGGCACAAGCAGGGAGAAAGAGGAAAGATAAAGAATAAAGAGGAAAGATTCCGACGGGGGTTGCACACGGGCAAAAAGGGCGCGGGATTCCCCGTCCGCGCCTTATTTCGCCACGGGCAGGCGGATGGTCGCGCGGAGGCCGCCCTCGGCGCGGTTGGCGAGCACGATGTCGCCGCCGTGCGCGCGGACGATGGAGCGGGCGATGGCCAGGCCGAGACCGACGCCGCCGGTGGCGCGGTTGCGCGAGCTTTCCAGCCGGAAAAACGGCGCGAACACGCGCTCGCGGTCCTCCGCGGCGATGCCCGGCCCGTCGTCGTCGATGACGATGCCGAGGCATTCGGCCGCGAGGTCGAGGTGGACGCGCGCGCGCTGGCCGTAGCGCACGGCGTTTTCGATGATGTTGGCCAGCGCACGCTTCAGCCCGTCGGGACGGCAGCGGAAGGGAATGCGGTGCCCGTCGGCGAACTTCACGTCCCAGCCGAGGCCGGCGAGGTCGTCGCAGACGCTTTCGATGAGCGCGTCGATATCGACGGTGCGCGTGGTTTCCGCCGTCGATTCCTCGCGGGCAAAGGCGAGCACGGCCTGCGTCATCGCCTGCATGCCGTCGAGCGTGCCGATCATTTTTTCCCGCATCTCGGGGTCCTCGACATACTCGGCGCGCAGGCGGAGCGAGGTGATGGGCGTGCGCAGGTCGTGGCTGATGGCGGCGATCATCTGCGTGCGGTCTTCCACGAAACGCCGGAGGCGCACCTGCATGCGGTTGAAGGTGATGGCGGTGGCGCGGATGTCGTCGGGTCCTTCCTCGGGCAGCAGTTCCGGGCTCTCGCCGCGCCCGAGCCGTTCCGCCGAGCGGGCGAGCGTGCGCAGGGGGCACGAGATGCGCCGGGCGATCAGCCAGGCGGCGAAGGCAAAAAGCAGCGCGGTGGCGATGAGCGCGGCGTAATACTCGGTGGTGAGCCGCGTCTTCGTGAGGTAGTCGGGCTTGGCGAAAACGGTGTTGAGCCAGTCGCCATATCGACGGTGCGCGTGGTTTCCGCCGTCGATTCCTCGCGGGCAAAGGCGAGCACGGCCTGCGTCATCGCCTGCATGCCGTCGAGCGTGCCGATCATTTTCCCGCATCTCAGGGTCCTCGACATACTCGGCGCGCAGGCGGAGCGAGGTGATGGGCGTGCGCAGGTCGTGGCTGATGGCGGCGATCATCTGCGTGCGGTCTTCCACGAAACGCCGGAGGCGCACCTGCATGCGGTTGAAGGTGATGGCGGTGGCGCGGATGTCGTCGGGTCCTTCCTCGGGCAGCAGTTCCGGGCTCTCGCCGCGCCCGAGCCGTTCCGCCGAGCGGGCGAGCGTGCGCAGGGGGCACGAGATGCGCCGGGCGATCAGCCAGGCGGCGAAGGCAAAAAGCAGCGCGGTGGCGATGAGCGCGGCGTAATACTCGGTGGTGAGCCGCGTCTTCGTGAGGTAGTCGGGCTTGGCGAAAACGGTGTTGAGCCAGTCGCCGCCGCCGAGCCGGAGCGCGAAGCCGAAGCCGTTCCACGGCGCGAGGTCGAGCTGGCGCACGGGCAGGCCGACGAGCCAGGTGTCGGCCGGGAGTTCCTCCCATTCCGCGGCCGAGCGCCGGTCGAGCATCGGGTCGTGTTGAAACAGGCTGGGCGTGGGCTGCCCGTGGTCGGCGGAGAGCGTGTGGCGCAGGAGTTGCTCGCGCGCGGACTGCTGCCAGCCGGCGGACGACGCGGGCGGATCGGGCGTGAGCCAGTAGCGCGTGAGCGGGGTGCTCACGGCGGCGAGCGTGGCGGCGCGCTGGTCGGGCGGCGTCACCTGGACGAGGCGCATGGCGGAGGCGATGCGGCCGAGGCATTCGTCGCGCAGCACGCCGCGCATGCTGCGCTGGTGCTCGCGGTGGAACACATACAGCGACACGCCTTGCGAGAGCGCGATGGCGAGCAGCATCACACCGATGAGCTGGCTGCTGAGGGTGCGCAAACCGAAGCGTTTCATGCCGGTTCGATCTCGGTGGTGAACTGGTATCCGTCGCCCCAGCAGGTCTTGATGAGCACGGGCCGGGCGGGGTCGGTCTCGATTTTGCGGCGCAGGCGGCTCACCTGGTTGTCCACGCTGCGGTCCCACACATCGGCGGTGCGCCCGAGCGTGAGGTCGAGGAGCTGGTCGCGGCTGAGCACCGCGCCGGGATGTTCGAGAAACACGCCGAGGAGCCGGAACTCCGCGGTGCTCAGCGGCACGGCCACGCCGTCCGGCCCGAGCACCTCGCGGCGGCTCACGTCGAGCACCCGGTCGCCGAATCGCACTTTGCCGGCGCGCGCCGGCCCGCGGCGCGCGGGCTGGCCCTGGACGCGGCGCAGCACCGCCTTGATCCGGGCGAGCAATTCGCGCGGGTTGAACGGCTTGGTGAGATAGTCGTCGGCGCCCATTTCCAGGCCGACGATCCGGTCCGTGTCCTCGGCGATCGCGGTGAGGAAGATGATCGGCACCGGGCTGGCGGCGCGCAGGTCGCGGCACAGGCCCAGCCCGTCCGTGCCCGGCATCATGATGTCGAGCACGACGAGATCGGGCGGGCTGCTTTCCTGCAACCGGAGAAACGCGCCCGCGTTTTCCGCCGCGCTCACGCGGTAGCCGTGCTCGCCGAGATAGCGCATCACCAGCTCGCGGATTTCCATGTTATCGTCGACGACGGCGATGTGCGGCGCGGTTTCCATGTGCGGACTTCGGATGCGAGGTGAAATGTCGCCATGTTAGCACAACTTTTGCCGGGTGCTCCCCGAAAAGTGTAACAAAGTGTGCCGGCCGCCCCGGCCGCGGCACGATTTATTACAAAACAGTCGGCCCCCGGCACACCTTCGCAGCCCGGTTTCTGCTATGTTAAAGGCCTTCGTCATTCCGCCGCCCGCCAAAGCCGTCACGCCGCCATGTGGATCGTCCTCTTCGCTCTCCGCTACAAATACACCATCGGTGTCCTCGCCATCCTCATCCTGTTGTTCGGCATCATGTCGGCCCGGCGCATGTCCATCGACATCCTGCCGCGCGTGGACAGCCCGGAACTCATGGTCGTGTGGACCTACGGCGGGCTCAACGCCGCCGAGATGGCGTCGAAACTCACCTCGTTTTCCGAGATCGCGATCCTCAACAACGTGGACGACCTCGTCGAGGTGCGCTCCGAGACCTCCAACGGCACCGCGCTCATCAAGCTGCGTTTCCAGCCCTACGTGGACATCAACACCGCGATGACGCAGACGACCGGCGTCTCGCAGACGATCCTCCGGCGCATGCCCGCGGGCACCACGCCGCCGCTCGTCGTGCGCACCAGCCCGTCGAGCGTGCCGATCATCCAGCTCGTGATGTCGTCGGACATCATGTCGGGCGGCCAGCTTTTCGACTACGCGCGCCTCGCCCTGCGCGCGCAGCTCCAGAGCGTGCCCGGCATGCGCATCTCGCTGCCCTACGGGGGCGCGTCCCGGCAGGTGATGGTCGATCTCGATCCCGACGCGCTCAATGCCTTCGGGCTGTCCGCCGCCGACGTGAGCGCCGTGATCGGCCGCCAGAACCTCACGCTTCCCTCCGGCTCCCTGCGCGAGGGCGAGCGCGAACTGCCCGTCGAAATCAACGCCAGCCCGGACAACATCCAGGAATTTCTCGACCTCCCGCTGCGTTCGGTGGACGGCAAGATGATCCTGCTGCGCGATGTTGCCAACGTGCGCGACGGCGAGGCCGTGTCCACCAACATCGCCCGCCTCAACGGCCAGAACGCGGTCATGGTTTCCATCCTCAAGCTCGGCAACGCGTCCACCGTCGACATCATCGACGGCATCCTCGCGCGCATGCCCGAGATTCGCGCCTCCGCGCCGCCGGGCATGAGCATCGAGCCGATCTTCGACCAGTCCGTCTTCGTGCGCGCGGCGGTGGACGGCGTGCGCCACGAAATCCTGCTCGTCGGCGGTCTCGTCGCCGCCGTCGTGCTGCTCTTCCTCGGCTCGTGCATCACGCCATCGAGCACGCCGTGGAGCGCGCCGCCCGCCTCCAAGGGCGCATCCTCGGCGCGCTTCTGGTGCGGCGGCGCTGGCTCATCCTCCTGCCGTCCGCCGCCGCCGTCGCGCTGGGCTGCTTCGCCGCCTTGCAGTCGGGCCGGGAGTTTTTCCCGGCCACCGACGCCGGCCTCATCCGCCTCTTCATCCGCGTGCCGAGTGGTATCCGGGTCGAGGATACCGCTCGCATCATGGCCGACGTGCAGCGCGAGATTCGCGGCCTCATCCCGCGCGACGAGCTGCAATTCGTCGTGGAAAACATCGGCACGCCCAGCCCCGTCAACCAGGCGTGGGTGGAGACCACCGCCATCAGCTCGGCCGACGGGGAAATCTTCGTGCAGCTCGCCGCGGAACACGGGCCGAGCGAGCGCTACATCGGAAACATCCGCGCCATGCTCGCGGAAAAGTTTCCCGGGGTGCAGGCGTTTTTCCGTCCCGCCGACGCCACCAGCCAGACGCTGGCCTCGGGCGCGCCGACGACCTTCGAGGTGCGTTTCAGCGGCCGCGACATCGCGGGCAACCTCGTCCTCGCGCAGGAGTTCCGCGGGCGGCTCGCGGAAATCCCCGGCGCCGCCGACGTGACCCTGCGCGAGGTGCTCGACCAGCCGGGCTACGCGATCCGCGTGGACCGCGCCCGCGCCGCCACCCTCGGCATCACGCAGCAGGACGCGTCCGGCGCGCTGCTCGCCGCGCTGGGCAGCGGCGGCTCGGTGGCGCCCAGCTTCTGGTCCGACCCGGCGACGGGCGCGGCCTACGACGTGCAGGTCATCGCGCCGCCGTCGGTTCTCACCTCGGTGGAGCAACTGCTCAACCTGCCCATCCGCCCCTCGACCGGCGGCGGCGCTCCCGTGCCGTTGCGGACCTTTGCCACGGTCGGGGAGAAGCGCGCGCCGGCGAGCGTGTCGCGCACCACCATGCAGCCGACCTGGACCGTGGTGGCCAACGCCGCCGGGCGTGACCTCGGCGGCCTCACCGCCGATCTCGAAAAAATCATCGACGAACTCCGCCCGCGCCTGAAGCCGGCCAACCGCATCGAGCTGGCCGGGCAGGCTGCGCTCATGCGTTCGTCCTATTCGGAACTGATCGGCGGGCTCGGCCTGTCGGCGGTGCTGGTGTTTCTGGTCATGGTGGTGAACTTCCAGTCGTGGAGCCTGCCGTTCGTGGCGATCAGCGGCCTGCCAGTGGCGGTGTCGGGCGCGCTTTTTTCCCTCTGGCTGACCGGCACGCCGCTGAGCGTGCCCGCGCTCATGGGCATCATCATGGTGGTCGGCGTCTCCACGGCCAACAGCGTGCTCGTGAGCAGCTTCGCCCGCGACCTGACCAACGCCGGCGTGTCCGCGCCCGATGCGGCGGTCAACGCCGCGACCACGCGCCTGCGCCCCGTGCTGATGACGGCGCTGGCGATGATTCTCGGCGTCATCCCGATGGCGATCGGCCACGCCGAGGGCGGCGAACAAAACGCCCCGCTCGGCCGCGCCGTGATCGGCGGCCTCGTCTTCGGCACCTGCGCCTCGCTGTTCCTTGTCCCGATCGTGTTCGCCACCGTGCGCGCGCGGTTCGGGGCGAAAACGTCCGTCTCCTGATGCATCTCCCGGTTCTTTTTCAGGGTATTTTCCAACATCTCATGAACTCTGCCACATCACTCCGTCTCAGTGTCGTCCTGTCGCTGCTCGCCGCCGTTCCGGCGCTGGTCGCGCAGGACAACCGGACCACTGTCCGCACCGTCGCGCCGTCCACGGCGACGGCTTCCCGCGTTTACCAAATCCCCGGCCGCACCGAACCCTACGAGGCCGTCAGCGTTTATACCCGGGCCACCGGCATCGTCCGCGAGCGCAAGTTCGACATCGGCGACATGGTGCGGGCCGGCGACGTGCTCGCCACCGTGGATGCCCCGGAAATCGACCGCGCGGTCGAGAGCGCCCGCGCCGCCGTGGACCAGGCCATCGCCCGCGAAAAAAACGCCCGCGTGCTCGCCGGGCGTTCCACTAATCTGCTCGGCGCCAGGGCGATTTCGCTGGAGGAATCCGAGCAGCGCACCACGACCGCCACCGAGACCGAGGCCGCCGTGCGCGCGGCCAGGGCGGAACTCGCCCGGCTGGAGGAATTGCAGAAGTTCGCCACCGTGCGCGCACCGTTCGACGCCGTGGTCTCCGCGCGCAATTTCGACCGCGGCGACCACGTGCGCGGCGATGCCGCGGCGACCGACGGCTGGCTTTACCGGGTCGCGCGCATCGACCGGCTGCGGTTTGCCATCAATGCCTCGCCCGACATCGCGCTGCGCCTTGCCGTCGGCGCGGAGGCGACCGTGCGCTTCAACGAAATGCCGGGCCGGGTCTTTACCGCGCAGGTGGCGCGCTTCAGCCGCGTCTTCGACACGGCCTCCGGCACGATGCGTGTCGAGCTGTTGCTGGAAAACCCGGATTTCATCCTGCCCGCCGGGCTGACCGGCACCGCGGCGTTCGAGCTGGCGCCGTCGCCGGGCACGTTTGTCGTGCCCACCAACACGCTGGTGGTCGATCGCGGACGGACCACGATCGCGGTCGTGAACGGGGGCCGGGTGGCGTTCAGCGAGGTCCGGCCCGGCCGCAATCTCGGCCCGAGCATCGAGGTGACATCCGGCGCGCTGGCCGCGGACACGGCGGTGATCGTCAATCCCAACGCCATGCTGCGCGCGGGCGACCCGGTCGATGTGCTGCCGATGGGCAAGTAAGGCATCCCCTGGAGGGCTCGTCTGCCCGCTCAGCTTTTCCGCGCGAACCGGTTTTCCGTGCCGTTGAGCAGGCGCACGATGTTTGCGCGGTGGCGGTAGGTCACAAACATGCCGATCGCCGCCGACAGCCACACGATCTGCACCGGCGGGAAACCCCACAGGCGCGCCGTCACAAAACTCGTCACCGGCAGCGACAGCGCCGCGAGAATCGATGCGAGCGACACGTAGCGGCTCGTCTTGAACACGCCCACCCACAGCGACGCAGCCAGCGCGATGGACAGCGGCATCAGCACGAGAAAACCGCCCGCGCCCGTCGCGATGCCCTTGCCGCCCTTGAAGCGCGTGAAGCACGAAAAACTGTGCCCGAGCAGCGCGCCCACTAGGCCGGCGATGGCCGCCCACAACCACAATATGGTTTCAAACGGTTCGTTGACTCCGGCGACAACACCACCTCGCAAACGGTATTTTAGCATTTGGCACAGGAATACCGCATACGGCCAGCCCGCCGCCACCGCGCCCTTGAGCGCGTCGAGCGCAAACACGAGATTGCCCGCGCGCTTCCCGCTCGCGCCAAACTTTTCGCCGAGCACGCGCTTCACGTTGGTCGCCCCCGGGTTTTTGCTGCCGTGCTCGAAAATGTTTATTCCCTTCGAGCGTGCGACGAGAAATCCGAATGGCAGCGCGCCGAGAAAATAGCCGATGACAACGGCGGAGATGATGGAAATCAGCATGATGAAATCAGGCGTGCGGGGAACGTGGTTGAAGCGAATGATGGCGTCGGAATGACGTTGAGTGGAGCCATCGACTCAAAAGCCCGGCATCGCGATGGCAACGCGAAACGGGAGCGGGAGCCGGTTCGGACGGACACGCTTGACCGCCGGACATGCAGGGCATTTTCATCAGCATTTTCGCCCGTTGCCCTGACCGCCGCATCATGAGAATCATCCGCCACCTCGCTCCGACCGGCCCGGCTTTTGCCGTGCTTCAACCCGACGGCTCCGCGCTCGCCATCGAAGGCGATCTGCTGGGCGACTGGCGCGTGACCGGCCGCCGCGCCATGCCCGGCGGGCTGCTTGCCCCGCTGCCGGTGCGCCCGCCCAATATCATGGCCATCGGGCTGAACTACCGCGCGCATGCCGAGGAGTCGGGCAAGGGGCTGCCGCAGCGCCCGATGCTTTTCATGAAAAACACCGCCAGCGTGCAGCACCCCGGCGCCCCCATCAGGATTCCCACGCACCTGGCCAGCCATAAAGTGGACTACGAGGGCGAACTCGCGGTGGTCATCGGCCGCGATTGCAAGAATGTTTCGCAGGCGGATGCGCTGTCCTATGTTCTTGGATACACAGCGGCCAACGATGTCTCCGCCCGCGACTGGCAGGAAGAGTGGGGCGGGGGGCAGTTCTGCCAGGGCAAGGGCTTCGATACCTTTTGCCCGCTCGGCCCGGCGCTCGTGACCGCGGATGAAATTCGCGACCCGGGCAGCCTGCGCCTCACCACCACGCTCAACGGCCGCGTCATGCAGGATACGTCCACGTCCGACATGGTCTTCGACGTGGCCGCGCTCATCGCGTTTCTCAGCGGCAGCAAGACGCTGCTGGCCGGCACCGTTATCCTGACCGGGACGCCGCATGGCGTCGGGGCCGCGCGAAAGCCGCCGGTTTTCCTGCAACCCGGCGACACGGTGAGTGTGCGCATCGAGGGCATCGGCGAGCTCGTGAACCACGTTGCGCTCGAATAGTACGCCGGGATGGCATGCCGGGCGGGAAACGGGTCTATATCATTCGGCGGATGGGAAATGAATAATGCCTGTTTGCGGACGGGCTTTATGCTTCAGGCAGGGCCATTTCAGTTCGCGAAGGCATAAGTAATTTCAGGCATAGGAGATTCCCCCACACCGCCCGGGGGGGTACTCCTACCCGGCAGACGCTTGCACCGGTCTTGAGATGAAGGAAATATGCAAATCGAAAGGCTATGATTCCAGCAATTATGACAATCATGGTCGTCCAACGCAACTAACATGCATGTATAGTGGGAAAGCTAAACTATGAAGACGCCTGCAAAATTCATATTGTCCGCGGCCTTTGCCGCCGGCCTGGCATTTACGGCCAGTGCCCAAATCAGTCCATCGTTTCCGAGCGGTATTAATCTGTTCTCATCGCCATCAGCGACCAACGTCGCTCTCTACAACGCCCAGTTCGGTTCCGGCGCGAGCCTGTTCCTGCAGAATCTGTATTTTGACACCACCGTCACGGTGCCCAGTGTCATCAATACGTGGACCCCTGGCCAGGCCAATGTGTCCGGCTTGTGGGAAGCTGGCGGAGGCGCGGTCAAGGCCATCTATCTGGGCAAGACTGCCGGTTGGGAAAATGACTTTGGCTATGTGAGAATCCCGCCCGGGCCCCCCAATTACGTCCCGCTTGTCACGGACGTGACCAGCGGCAACCCCGTCAGCGGATATGAGTATATTGTCAACTATGACGCGGGCGAGACGCTCGACTTCTTTATCAATAGCGGAGGGCCGGTCGGCGAGGGCGGATTGTTCTATGCCTTCGGGCTCTCCAATGAGTATGCCGGGGCGGATAGCTCTGTGCATACCTATTGGTCCTCCGTCCTCGTCAATACCGAATACTGGGATGGCAGCGCATGGGTGACCGGCCTTGTCCCCACGATCCTGGTCGGGTTCGAGGATGTGCGCAACGACCAGGGATATTACGATCAGGATTTTAATGATTTTGTCGTGGCCTTCCAGTTCCTGCCCGCCCAGCAAATCGCCGTTCCCGAACCCGCCACCTACGGCTTGATTGGCGCGGGTGCTTTGCTCGGGCTTGTGGGGTATCGCCGTTTCAGGGCGTCCCGGCACCAGCCCGCCCCCGCCCAATCCGTCTAGGGCATGTGGTCATGCCGTGGCAGCCGGCAAACTGGAGGGGTTGTCCCTTCAGGCGAGTAGCAGACGCTGAAACGGTTTATAGTATTCTCTCAAAATGGTAGGGCGAGGCGTCCCCGCCGAGCCGCGGCTCAGCCGGAGGCTTCGCCCTGCCGGCGCTACCGCTCCAATATTAAAATAGTCACACAAGGCCGCCCCGCTGGCATGGGGCGGCTTTTGCGTAGTTGGGCAACCTTGGAAAAAAGACTCGATGGCCAACGGGTCATAATACCCCGGCCGGGTTTGTGGCCTGAAATATTGTCAGGTTTCCCCGACGCGATGTGACCCATTGGGTTACATCGCCAGCGGCGGCGGTGGTCCTGTCAAACTATTCTAGAGGGATGCCTGGCCCGGATACCCGGAGGGGAAATCGCCGGCCATGGAGTGGTCCTGGGTGATTATTATCTTCTTATGCACAGGAGTGATACCCAGGACGGAGAGCCTCGAGATGACTTCCTCGAGCTCCCTTGGATTGTTCGGAGAAAAGAGTTTGGCCTTGGCGAAATGCAGCTCTGTCTTGGGGCTTCCGCTATTGAGGAATTTCGCGAAAAAACCGCGGCCGATGGCAAGCACGGTGGCGGCCTGGGCGGTGATGGGCTCCGGCGGCGCGGCGGGGGTGACATGGGCCAGGGCCTCCTCGATGGTCCTGCCATATCCCCGGTAGGTGCCATGTTTTGTCGTGAAGGTGAATTCCGTGTATTTGTGCGAAAGTCTGGCCCGCTCTATGAACGTGATTTCTTCCAGGGTAAGTTTTTGAGCCTCTTGATTCTTGGGATGTAAAGTCATAACTTGTTATCATGGATTGGAGGAGGCGCACTGCAAGGCGCGGCGGATTAAAACTTGGTTAAATGGAGTATTTCTTATCGCATGATGCGGCATCGTGAAGATGTGATTATGCGGACGGTGCCGCATGGTTTATATTATTCAGGCTAATCCGGCGTCTCATGGGGAAATAAACAAATGCGGGCGGCTCCGCCGGCCTGTCGCAACCGGCGCGGATGTTTATCATGTCATAGAATATGATAATCAGTCCGCAATCGGATTTCACTTTCTGGCGCGCAAGATATTGGATTATAAAATCTTCAGTTTTGCTAATAATGGTTTCCCCTACATTGATCGCGGACATACTCCTACCCGCCGATTACTTGCAATTTTGGGGAAGGGAAGGCAACGTGCAGGGTAAACCGCTGTGATGCGTGTGCCGCAACCGGCAAAATCATCCAGCACCCCGCATGCATGTATAAAATGGAAATAAAACCATGAAGACGTCTGCAAAACTCATGTTGTCCGCGGTCTTTGCCGCCGGACTGACCTTCACCGCCAATGCCCAGATCGGCGCGCCGTTTCCGAGCGGCGTGAACCTGTTCTCATCACCGTCGGCCACCAATCTCGGCCTCTATAACGCCCAATTCGGCGTGGGAGCCAGTTTGTTCGGCCAGAATTTGTATTTTGATTCGACCGACACGGTTCCGAGCATCATCAGCACCTGGGCGCCCGGGCAGGCCGACGTATCGGGATATTGGCAGGCTGGCGGCGGCGCGGTAAAGGCCGTCTACCTCGGCAAGACTGCCGAATGGGAAAACGATTTCGGTTATGTCAAGATTCCGCCAGGGCCCCCGAGTTACGTGCCTCTCGTCACGGACGTGACCAGCGGCAATCCGGTCAGCGGCTACGAGCATGTCGTCAATTACGGCGCCGGCGAAACCTTGGACTTCTTTGTCAACAGCGGAGGGCCGGTCGGCGAGGGCGGATTGTTCTACGCTTTCGGGCTTTCCAATGAATATGCCGGGACGGACGCCTCGATCCATACTTATTGGGCCTTGGCCTCGGTCCTCACCAATTACTGGGACGGTTCCGCTTGGGTGACGGATTTTGTTCCGACGATCCTGGTCGGATATGAGGATGCGCGCAACGACCAAGGCATCTATGATGAGGACTTTAATGACTTCGTCGTGGCCTTCCAGTTCCTGCCCGCCCAGCAAACCGCCGTGCCCGAGCCCTCGACCTACGGCTTGATCGGCGCCTCCGTGTTGCTGGGTCTCGTCGGTTATCGCCGTTTCAAATCGAGCCGCCGCCAGGCCGCGGCGACTTGATTGCGCGGCGTGCCGGCAACGACAACACATCCACATGGCCCGGCCGCCCCGGAAAAGGGGCGGCCTTTTTTATGCATTCCGGTCGCGGGCCGCCGGCGCCATGCGATGGCGGCAAATGCCGCGGGCGCGTTTCCCGCCAGGGGAAAATATATAATGGCGACGGGCGGCGGCCGGGCTTGTAAGGGATTCCCCCAGCGGCCAAGCGGGGCCGTCCTTACCATGAACGCCTTGCCTCGTTATTTTCCCCGGTCAGCCTGTATTTGAAGCAGGAGAAGTGCGGCCCTTTGGCGGCATGGCGACCTGCCTGTTCTGTATAAACCAAAATCAGAAAAGCCATCATGAAAAAAATACGTGCCAGCCTATTGGCAATCACGGGTTTTGCCGCCTTGCTCGCAATGCCCTTGAATGCACAGCTACCTGACCCGTTGCCAGCTACCAACTCGTTTGCGCCGCCAGTCTACGCAAGCAATGTGGTCAGCTACAGCGCGGGACTTGGAAGCTTTTACTTCTCATCCGACGCCACCGTGCCAAGTGTGATTTCCACATGGAACGACGGGGCCATCAATCTGACCAGCATACTCGGCTACAACCCCTTTGATTATGCAGGGTTAGTAAAGGCGATCTATATCGGCGAAACCGCCACGTGGTTGAATGACTTCGGCTACATGTCCAGCGCGGCGCCCGGCGTGCACACCCCCCTGCTCACCGGCATCGACAGCGAGACGAACGCCGTCAGCGGTTATGAGGTTTATATTCCCCATGCCGCCGGCGAGACGCTGGATTTCTTCCTCAACAGTGGCGGCGAAGGCGGTGTGTTCCATGCCTTCGGCGCGATCAACGACTATTCCGGAAGCGACCTCTCGTTGCACACCAAGTGGACGGTGACACAGGTGGAGACGACCTACATCGACGCCAATGGCGACCTTGTCACCGGCCTCCTCGACACGCTGCTTGTCGGTTTCGAGGACGCCCGCAACTCGGCGGCGTTCTACGATGCCGACTTCAACGACCTCGTCGTCGCCTTCCAGTTCATTCCGCCGCGCGCGACCGCCGTTCCCGAGCCCTCGACCTACGGCTTGATCGGCGCGGGTGCGTTGCTCGGGTTTGTCGGCTACCGCCGTTTCAAGGGTTCCAAGTCCCAGCTTCCCGCCGCGGCCGCCTGAGGGCGCAGCCGCATGCCGGGCAAGCAAGGGCCGGATGGACCGTGGCGGCCAGCCTGTTTGCAATCGAGTTCCATAATATGCATTGACGCCCCGGCGGTCCCCGACCGCCGGGGCGTTTTTGCATCACCGCGCCGCCAGCCGCCGCACCAGCGCGTATAACATGGCCAGCCGCGGCGCATCCACCCCGGCGGCGCGCGCGCGCCTCAGCGGCTCGCCCCAGATTGATTCCACCTCGACTTCCCGCCCTTCCAGGAAATCGATCAGGCTCGACGGCTTGTAAGGTCCCATGGCTTTCGTCACCTCGATCTGTTTTTCGACAAATTGCGGCGGGATCTCGCAGCCGGTCACCGCCCGCGCCGCCGCCACGATTTCGAGCATCAGGGCCCGCGCCGCCGCCAGCAGTTCCTCGTCGCCGGTCAGCACATCCGTCGTCACACCGCCCGCGGCGATGGCGAGTCCGTTGAAGGGCACATTCCAGACCAGTTTTTTCCAGCGCAACTCCGCGAGGTTGTCGCTCACGATCGTTCTGACCCCGGCCCGCGAGAACATGTCCGCCAGCGCGCGCACCCTCCCGCCCGCCGGCCGCTGGAATTCCCCGAAGCTCACCGAGCCCGGCGTGAGGCAGACGATCTCGCCCGGCGCGACGCGGTTCACGCCTATAAAGCACAGGCCGCCCGCCACGCGCTCCGCGCCGAACAATCGCGCCAGTTCCTCGTCGGAGCCCAGCCCGTTTTGCAGCGTCACGATGGTCGTGCGCCCGTGCACCAGCGGCCCGAGCAGCCGTCCCAGCGCCGCATTGGCGGTCGTTTTCAGCGCGACCAGCACCAGGTCGCATGGGCCGATCTCCTCCGGCGTCCCGGCGGCGTGCACTCCGGGCAGGACGATTTCCTCGTCCGGCGTCTTCACGCGCAGCCCGCGCTCGCGCACCCGGGCCAGATCACTGCGTATCAGGAAACGCACGTCCCCGCCCGCCCGGGCCAGCCGGGCGCCGTAATAACATCCGATGGCGCCCGCCCCCACGATTGCGATTTTCGAAAACAATTTTTCCATGGCCGGGAACTCTGCGCCGCCTGTGCCAAAGAGAAATAAAAAAATAATTATGAGCGGACGCAGGGCGTTCATTCTTTTTCGAGCTTCAGGGCATTTTCACAAGCCCGTCCGTATTCATCATGTATCACAAGTGCACTGTGATATATTAACACTTTTTTGTGTCTTTTCGCATCGCGACCTCGCCCGTATGCAGACATCAACATTAAACAATCCCCTTGGCCGTGGACGGGATGCGGCCGGGTGGATGTCCCTGCAGTCAGTGAAAGTTTAACGCAGTTTCAAAGAAAGGACACCCATGGTTCCAAAAAACAACGCACTTCGCGGCCTGCTCGAAACTGATGGCAACTCCGACTCCGCCCCGCTGCCCGGTTCCCAGCCAGTCATGCCGCCGGATGCGCCGCCATCGTTTCTGGAAAAAAACGATCCGCCCGCACCCTCCGAGGCGCTCCCGCTCGAGCGGAGCAACCTCCAGCTCTACCTTCAGGAAATAGGGAAGACACCGCTCCTCTCGCAAAAGGAGGAGGTCGCGCTCGCCCGCCGCATCCAGCGCGGGGACCGCGAGGCCCGCGACCACATGATAAAGGCCAACCTGCGCCTGGTGGTGAAGATTGCCCATGATTACAAGGACTTCGGCCTGCCCATCCTCGACCTGATCAGCGAGGGCAACATCGGCCTCATCAAGGCGGTCGAGCGTTTCGATCCGCGCAAGGGCGGCAAACTCTCCACCTACGCCGCCTGGTGGATCAAGCAATCCATCAAACGCGCCCTCGCCAACCAGAGCAAAACCATCCGCCTGCCCGTCCACCTCGTGGACAAGATCTCCAAGATGCGCCGCACCGCGATGGCCCTCACCGAGGAGCTCGGGCGCGAGCCCACCGACGAGGAACTCGCGATGGAGCTCCAGGTGCCGACCAGCAAAGTCGCGCACCTCAAATCCGTCAGCGTGCGCCCCACTTCGCTGGACGCGCCCATCGGCGACGACGGCGATTCGGCCACCTTCGGCGAAATCGTCAGCGACGAAAACGCCATCAACCCGTTCGACAGCCTGCGCGACCGGAACCTCAACTCCGATCTCCGCGCGATGGTCAACTCGCTCGATCCGCGCGAGGCCGAGATCATCAAGCTCCGCTTCGGGCTCGAAGGCGCGACCGAGATGACGCTCGAGGAGGTCGGACGGAAATTCCGCGTCACCCGCGAGCGTGTCCGGCAGCTCCAGAACATCGCGCTTTCCAAGATGCGAAAGGCCATGGCGAAAAACGAAAACCAGCGCACCCTCGACGAAATCGCCGAGGAGGACCGCCAGCGCAAACGCATGGAAGTAATCCGCGAGTTCATCGAGACCAGCGCGCGCCGCCCGCTGTTTAATTAAGGCGCGCGGCGGCCTCGCAAAAACGGAAGGCGAGGCGTCGGCTCCACCTTGCCGACAGAGCATGAGGCGATGCAGCGCGGGTCGAGTGGCACGGGCGGCCCGCCCGTGGACGGCGCTCCGCGCCGCAAACCCACGGACTCATGGGCGGGGTCGCCCGCGCCACGCAATCCCGCGCGCCGTCCCTCCGTCTATAAATGCTGGCACGGTTTTCTTGAAATGCTCTATTGCCTCGTCTTCCGTTTTTGCGAGGCTCGCGGCGTGATTTCTTCGGTTGCCATTCGCAATTTCCGGGCGCTGCGAAACGCGCGGCTGGATCTGCTGCCCTTCAACCTCATCATCGGGCCCAACGGCTCGGGCAAGACGAGCTTGATCGACGGCCTCATGCGCCTGCGCGCGCTCGCCAGGCTGCCCCTGCGCGGAAACGCCGACGAGGAGCGCGAGGCGCAGGGCGGCCCCGAGGTGACGTTTCATTTCACGCCGCCGCATGACGCGCTGGAGGTCGTGATGAGCGGCGCGACGGCCGCCTCGTGCGACTTGCTGCAAGTGTTTCCGCTGGCGACGGGCGAGGGCGCGGACGACTGGGCCGGGTTGCGCGCGCAACTGGCGCGCATGCGCTCGTATGTGTTTGACCACCGCGCGCTGGCGTCGCGCAGCCCCTCGCGCGACGGCGGGGAATTGATGTCAAACGGCGCCAATCTCGCCGCCGTGCTCGCCACCATGCAGATGCACTCGCCGGCGGCGTTCGGGGAATTGCGCGCGGAACTCTGCCGGATCCTGCCCGAATACGACGATGTGCGCTGGGACATCGGGCGGGACGGCACGGTGTCGGTCGGCCTGCATCTCGCGGAAACCGGCGAACTCATCCCGGCCGACCATCTTTCGCAAGGCACGCTCTATCTGCTCGCCATCCTCGCTCTCGCGTTTGAGCCGACCCCGCCGTCCGTCGTGTGCGTCGAGGAAATCGACCGCGGCTTTCATCCGCGGCTGCTGCGGGAGGTGCGCGACGTGCTTTACCGGCTCAGCCATCCGGAATCGCAGGGACTCGGGCGCGCGCCGGTGCAGGTCATCGCGACCTCGCATTCGCCCTACCTGCTCGACCTTTTCAAGGAACATCCGGAGGAAGTGGTCGTCTCGGAAAAGGAGGGTGCCTTCGCGCGCTTCTGGCGGTTGTCCGAGCGCGGGGACTTGGGCGAGCTGCTTGAGGAAGGCTCGCTCGGCGACATGTGGTTCGCCGGCATTCTCGGCGGCGTGCCGCAGGAAAAGGAACCCGGCCCGTCCGGCGCCGCCGAAAAGTGATGAAGCTGGCCATTCTCAGCGAATCCCCGGCCGACGAGGCGGCGGTGCAGGTGCTGGTCGAGGCCGTGCTGCGGCAGCCGGTGGCCGTCGTCAAGCCCTCGCTGCGCGCGCGCGGCTGGCCGTCGGTCGCGCAAGTGCTGCCCTCCGTCATCCGCCACCTCCATTTCAACACCGATGCCGACGGGCTCGTCGTCGTGGTCGATGCGGACGACTCGGTGCTGCACACGCCGCCGCACGACGCGCCCGGCTACTACCATCCGCGCTGCCGCATGTGCCAGCTTCGCGGCATTTTTCGCAAAACCACCAAAAACCTGCCGCCCGCGCATGGGCGCACACGCTTGTTGCGCGGCGTGGGCATCGCGGTTCCGGCGCTGGAAGCGTGGTATCTCTGCGGGCGCGACGAACGGGTCACGGAGGCCGCCTGGGCCGCGGGACAGCACCGCGGCGTGATGCCCTATACGCGCAAGGAACTGAAAAACCGCGTTTACGGCACCGACCGGCCGACCCTCGCGCACGAGACCGAGGTGGCGCTGGCGGAAGTGCGGCGGCACCGGCACGACACCCGCCGCCTGGAATACGATTTCCCCGGTTTTGCGGCCTTGGCGTCTGACTTGCGCTCGTGGAAAGAGTCGTTAACCAGTATCGCCTCCTCTTCAAAATAACCCCCTCGCGAATGTCATCCTCCTCCAACCGTCGGACTTACCTCCCGTGGCTGCTCGAGCTGTTTTTGCTGCCGTCCATCCGGCTGTTTTACCGCGTCCGCGCGCTTCATGCCGGGCGCATCCCGGCGCGCGGCGGCGTGCTGCTGGTGGCGAATCACCTCTCGTTCATGGATATCGCCGTGCTCCAGCTCGCGTGCCCCCGGCGCATCCGTTTCCTCGGCATGGCGGGGCTCAACCAGAACTGGTTTTTCAACTGGTTCTACGAGGTCACCGGCACGATCATCGTTTCGCCGCAGAACAGCATCGACAGCATGCGCCGCATCACGCGGGCGCTCGAGGCGGGCGAGGTCGTGCTCCTCTTCCCCGAGGGCGGCGTGTCGCGCACCGGCGAGCTGATGAAACTCCAGCGCGGTTTCGAACTCGTGGCCCGCCGCGCCGGCGTGCCCGTGCAGCCGGTGGCGCACGACGGGCTTTGGGGCTCGGTGTTTTCCTTCTCCGACAACCGCTATCTCTTCAAGTCCCCCCGCCTGAAACGCACGCCCGTCTGCGTCTGCTTCGGCCGTCCCATCCCGCCCGGCGAGGCCGATCCCGCGCGCGTGCGCCAGGACTTGCTCGACCTCGGCGAGGAGGCGTTTCGCAAGCGCGACGTGCTCAACCGGCACCTTGGCCGCGAAGTGCTCCGCGCCCTCGCCAAGCGCCCCCGCCAGATCCAGTTCATCGACCGGACGGGCGATCGCGCCGAAGTCAGTTCGCTCAAGCTCATCGGCGTCGCCTGCGCGCTTGCCGGCCGCATTCGCAAGACCATCCCCGAGCACCGCGTCGGCATCGTGCTCCCGCCCGGCGCCGGCGCCGCCATCGCCAACCTCGCCGTCCTCGTCTCGGGCAAGGTTCCCGTCAACCTGAACTTCACCGCCGGCCGCGCCTCCACCGAGGCGAGCATGCGCATCGGCGAGATACAAACCGTCTTCTCCGCCGCGGCCATGAAGGAGCGCCTGCCTCACTTCCCCTGGCCCGCCTCCACCATCGACCTGAAGGAGGAAATCGGCGCGATGAGCAAACTGTCCATCCTCTTCTGGATGATCATGGCATGGATACTGCCCAACCAGCTTCTGCCCGTCCTGCGCGGCGTGCCCAGGCACGGCGGCGACGAGGAGGCCGGCCTGCTTTTCACCAGCGGCACCGCCGGCGAGCCGAAGGGCGTCGTGCTCACGCACCGCAACATCCTGGCCAACTGCTGGCAGATTTCCTCCACCTCCGTCCTGCCGCCCTCTGCCGTGGTGCTCGCCTGCCTGCCGCTTTTCCACGGCTTCGGGTTCACGGTCACCCTTTGGTACATGATGCTGCGCGGCTGCCGCACCGTCACCGTCCCGAGCGCGCTCGATTCGCGCAAAATCGTGGATTCCATCCGCGAGGAGGCCGCCACCGTGCTCATCGGTGCGCCCGCGTTTCTGCGCCCCCTGCTCAAGCGCGCCGAGCCCGGCGAACTGCGCACACTGGAGCTCGTCGTCTCCGGCGCGGAAAAGATGCCGATGGACATGTACAATGCCTTCGTGGACCAGTTTCACATCGAGGTGATGCAAGGCTACGGCCTCACGGAAACCACGCCCGTGACCAACGTCAACCAGCACCACCCGCCGGCCATCACCGAGACCGCCGAGTTTCAGGTCGGCAAGCGTCTCGGCTCCGTCGGGCGCCTGCTGCCCGGCCTCACCGCGCGTATTGTGAATCCGGATACGATGGAGGAGATCCCCGTCACCCAGACCGGCATGCTCCTCTTTCGCGGCGCCAACGTCTTCGGCGGCTACCTGAAGGACCCGGAGAAAACCCGCGCCGCGTTTCACAAGGGCTGGTTCATCACCGGCGACCTCGCGCGCTTCGACGAGGACGGCTTCCTCTACATCGAGGGACGCCTCTCGCGCTTCTCCAAGATCGGCGGCGAGATGATCCCGCACGGCACCATCGAGCAGACGATCATAGACACGTTTGACTGCGACGAGAACGAGGACGGCGCGACCATCGCGGTCGTCGGCGTGCCCGACCCCGGCAAGGGCGAGGCCTTGGTGCTCCTCACCTCGCGTCCCGGGCTCACCCCGGAGGTGCTGCGCGCGAGGCTCACCGAGGCGGGGCTGGCCAATCTCTGGATACCCCGCATCGTCGTCCAGACCGACAAGGTCCCGATGCTCGGCACCGGCAAGCTCGACCTGAAAAACTGCCGCGATCTCGTCCTCCGCGAGCTGGAAAACCGCGTCCAGAACGGGGCCGGAAAATAGGCGCCCGCGAAGGCGGATTTTGGACACCGGCGTCTGGCCGGATTTGAGCCATGGGCGGGACGGCACGGAGACCGCCCCTCCATTTGGGAAACCTAATTTCTTCGGGAAATTGGCATCACGCGCGGCAGCGCGCCGTCGTAGCGCAGGCATCCCTGCCTGCCGTCGTTATTTTATCGCGCGAAGCGCTCATTTGTTTCTTGGAAGAAAGTCAGCGGCGCTTTGCGCCTTCGGTTTTGACGGCAGGCAGGGATGCCTGCGCTACGACGGCGCGCTGCCGCGGACTCGACTCCGCACGCGCTCATTTCCGCCGCAGCAGGAACGCCGCCGCGCCGTCGTGCCCGGAGAGCCACGGATAGGCGACCACGCTTTTCTCAAGCTCGAAACGGGCGCCGGCCCGCTCCAAAAACGCCGAGACCACGCGCTCGTTTTCCACCTCGTCCACGCTGCACGTGCTGTAAACCAGGCGTCCGCTCGCGGCCACGCGCCGCGCCGCCGCGTCGAGCAACGCGAGTTGCTGCTTCGCGTGCTTCTCGATGTCGCCCGTGCGCAGCCGCCATTTCACGTCCACGCGGTGCCGCATCACGCCCGTGTTGGAGCACGGCGCGTCGAGCAGCACCGCGTCGTATTCCTCCGGCAGGTTGTGGTCCGCAAACAGGCGCCGCCCCGCCTTCGCCAGGTCCGCCTGCACCAGCGCCACCTCCACGCCCGCCGCCGCGCGCGCCAGGTTCTCGCGCAGCCGGTCGATGCGCGGTCCCGGGAGATCCAGCGCCACCAGCCGCGCGGGCGCGCCGTCGCCCGCCTCCCTCGCGGCGGCCAGCATGTCCGCGATCAGGATGCTCTTGCCGCCCGGCGCGGCGCAGGCGTCGAGGATGCGCTCGCCCGGCCTCGGCGCGAGCAGCCCGACGGCGAGGCGCGTGGACGCGTCCTGCACATAAATGCGCCCGTCCGCGATAGCCGCGCCCGTCTCGGCCCAGTGCCCCGGGCGCACCTCGTAAAACTCCGGCCATTGCGTCGGCGCCAGCCACGCGAGTTCCGCGTCCGACGGCGCCCGCGCGCGCAGCCGCCAGCGCGCCAGCACCGGCGCGGGTTTCTGGTTCCATTCCAAAAAGGCGCGCGTTCCCGCCGCCGAGAATTGCGCCAGCCAGCGCTGCACGAGCCACTCCGGATGCGAGAACCAGGCGGCCAGCTGCGCCGCCGTCGCGAGCGCGGGCGGCGCGTTGTCCGCGGCCAGCGCGGCGGCGAGCCTGCGCACGACGGCGTTGACCAGCCGGGCCTCGGGCGCGCTCGCGAGCGTCTTGGTCTGCTCCACCGCGTGGTGCACCACGCGCGCGGCGTGATGCTCGTCGCCGCCCTCGATCAACTCAAAACCCGCCACCAGCAGCACCGCCTTCAGGCGCGGACGCGGCGCGCGCTCCACCAGAGCCGACAAATGCGCGTCGATGCGGCCCATGTGCCGGATGGCGCCGAAAAGCAGGCTCTGGCAGCGGCCCCGCTCGACGCCGGCCAGCGTGCGCGGCAGCGATTCGAGCAGCGTGTCGGCGCGCTCGTTTTTTTCGAGCCACCGCGCGAGCAGCATCACCGCGAGCGACCAGGGGGTCGCCGGTTGTTGGGAGTCCGTTGAGGAGGTTCCGGTCATTGAGCCAACGTTCGCAGCCCGCGCCCGTTGGCAAGGAATTACGTCGCGAAACCGTCCGACGGCGCTCAACGGCGGGGCGACTCAAAGTGAGGTTATCCCATCTTTCCTCTTTATCTTTCTTCTTTCTCCCCGCCCGTTCCTGACGAAAGAGAAAGATAAAGATAAAGAGGAAAGATTCCGGCAGGTAATTTGACTTTGAGTTACACCCGGATGGGCTTCCCCCGCTCAGCCGTGTTGCCTTTTGGGGCGGCCTCGCCGAGGATGCGCCCCTGTGACCATGACTTGGGGAATGACTTTTCTGCTGCTGCGCGCGCTCGGCGAGACGCTGGTGATGGTGTGTGTCTCGGGCGTGGTCGGCGTGATCGGCGGCGTGCCGCTGGGCGTGGCGTTGTTTGTCACCAAGCCCGGGCGCTTCCTCGCCCGCCCGCGCCTGCACGGCCTGCTCGGCG
The DNA here is from genome assembly GCF_038725785.1 of Termitidicoccus mucosus. Classification (GTDB taxonomy): domain Bacteria; phylum Verrucomicrobiota; class Verrucomicrobiia; order Opitutales; family Opitutaceae; genus Termitidicoccus; species Termitidicoccus mucosus. The sequence continues at coordinate 3,258,221 of NZ_CP109796.1, read as the reverse complement.
CGATCATCAACGCCGGGCGCTCCCTGCCGTTTTACATCCTGCTCGTGGCGATGATTCCGTTCACGCGCCTGCTCACCGGCACGTCCATCGGCGTGGCGGCGGCCATCGTGCCGCTCGCGGTCGGCGCGGTTCCCTTCATGGCGCGCATGGTGGACGGCGCGTTGCTGGAAGTGCCGGCGAGCCTGATCGAGGCGGGCAGTTCGCTGGGCGCCCCGGCGCGCAGCGTCATCTGGCGCGTGCTCCTGCCCGAGGCGCTGCCGGGACTGTTGCACGGCGTCACGGTGATGCTGGTCACGCTCGTGAATTATTCCGCGATGGCCGGCGCGGTCGGCGGCGGCGGCCTCGGCGACGTGGGCAACCGCTACGGCTGGCAGCGCTTCGACCCGCTGGTGATGATCCTCGTGGTGGTCATCCTGATCGTCCTCGTGCAAGGCATCCAGTGGCTCGGCGACAGGCTCGTCACGGCCGTGGACCGGCGGTGAGTCCGAAAATGGAGGACGACGCAAGGGCTCAAAATCTTCTTCGCTTTCCCCGCATCCTTCGCGGTTAATCGGGCAATCATTTTCCCGCATTCCTCATCATGAAAAAACGCACTTTCCTCCGCCTCCTCGCCACCGCCCTGGCCGTTCCGCTGCTCGCGCTGGCAGCAGGCTGCGGCCCGCGCAAGGCCCGCGCCAACCACCTCCGCGTCGGCGTCATCGCCGGGGCCGAGGAGCGGCTCGCCGAGGCCGCCGTGAAGGTGGCCCGGGAGCGCCACGGGCTCGAAGTCGAGCTCGTTGTCCTCAGCGACTACAACATCCCCAACGCCGCCCTCGACCAGGGCGACATCGACGCCAACGCCTTCCAGCACCGTCCGTTCCTCGACGCGCAGGTGCGCGACCGCGGCTACAAGATCGTCGCGGTGGGCAACACCTTCGTGTATCCGCTCGCCGCATACTCGAAACGCATCAAGTCCGTCTCCGCGCTGGCCGACGGCGCGACCGTCGCCGTGCCCAACGATCCCACCAACCTCGGGCGCGCCCTGCTGCTCCTCGCGCGCGAGGGACTGCTCGCGCTGCGCCCCGGGGCCGGCATCGACGCCACCGTCCTCGACATCGCCGCCAACCCGAAAAAGCTCAGGATCGCCGAACTCGACGCCGCGCACCTGCCCCGCGCGCTGCCCGACGTGGATCTCGCGATCATCAACACCACCTACGCCAGCCAGATCGATCTCAACCCCGCGCGCGACGGGCTTTTTGTCGAGGGCAAGGATTCGCCATATGTGAACCTGATCGTCGCCCGCGAGGACAACAAGGACAGCCCCGAGGTGCGCAACTTCGTGAAGGCCTACCAGTCCGACGAGGTGCTCGCGGCCGCCGGGCGCATTTTCCCCGGCGGTTTCGTGCAGGGCTGGTAAGGATTTTTTTGCCCCATGAAAAGGCATGGCGCGCGTCCCGCTCTCATCTTTCTCTTTCCTTCATCCTCCAAACGACACCGTGCTTTGCCAAAAAAGGAGAAAGAATAAAGATAAAGAGGAAAGAGAAAGATGAAAACCCACGGCGGGTGCTGTTCATTCTCCCCGAGCCCATTTTTTCCAATCCGCATGTCCGCTTCCAGCCTTCGAAAAACCAAAGTCAAAACCGCCTCTGCATCCAATAAATGGATACGCCAGGCCGGCTCGGCCATCCACGGCCGCGGCGTCTATGCGCGGCGGGCGATCCCGGCGGGCGAGCGCATCGCCGAATACACGGGCGAGCGCATCACGAAGGCCGAGGCGCTCCGCCGTGACGAGGCCCGGCTCGCGCGCCTGCGGCGCGGCGGCGACGGCAGCGTGTATGTGTTTGAGCTGAACAAGCGCCACGACCTCGACGGCCGCCTGTCCCGCAACATCGTGCGTTTCATCAACCACTCCTGCGCGCCGAATTGCGAGACCGCCGTCGTGCGCGGGCATGTCTGGATAAGCGCCCTGCGCGACATCGCCGGGGGCGAGGAGTTGACCTACGACTACGGCTTTCCTTACAGCGAATGGCGCAACCATCCCTGCTGCTGCGGCGCGCCTGACTGCGTGGGATTCATCGTGAACAAAGCCCAGCGCTGGCGCGTGCGGAGGATATTGAAGAGGGAACGAAAGCGCCCGTGAGGGAATTTACGAATTACGATTGAAAAACCCAAACGCAACGCTTTCGCCGCATTCGGGGCGCCTGCCTTCAATCGTAATTCGTAAGTCGTAAGTCGTAAATTCCCCTCTCACTTCACCACGATCACGAGCGGGCGGAATGCGCCGTTCAGGTAAACGGTGAAAAGATTGCGTCCGGCGATGATCGAGCGGCGCGCGGTCTCGATGCTGCCGGCGGGCACGCGGTTGATTTCGACAATGACCATGTTGGGCGCGAGCCGCTCCGCGTAGGGCGAATCGTCGTCCACCGACGCGATGACGAGGCCGTCGAGGCGAGGGTCGATGTTGAGGCTGCGGCGGAGTTCGCCGGTGAGCCGGTTCACGCGCACGCCGGGAAGCAGCTCGTTGTAGCCGAGCGCCTCGCCCTGTCCGCCGAGCCGCGCGGTGACGCGCTGTTCTTTCCCGTCGCGCAAAAGGCTGATCGCGATTTCGCTGTCGGGCTGCTGGCGCGCGACCTGGAGGCGGAGTTCCTGAAAGGTGGTGACGGGCTGTCCGTTGATGGCGGTGATCACGTCGTAGCGTTGCAGGCCCGCCTGCTCGGCCGGGCCGCCGGGCGAGAGGTCCGTGATGATGACGCCGCGGGTGTCGCGCGGCAGGCCGAGCGTCTCGGCCAGTTCGCCGCCGAGCGAATCCACGCTCACGCCGAGGAAGCCGCGCGAGACTTTGCCGCTGGTCACGAGGCTGTTCATGATGTTGCGCGCGAGGTTGACCGGGATGGCGAAGCCGATGCCGATGTTGCCGCGCGTGGGCGAGAGGATGGCGCTGTTGATGCCGACGAGGCGGCCTTTCGCGTCGAGCAGCGCGCCGCCGGAGTTGCCTTGGTTGATGGCGGCGTCGGTCTGGATGAAATCCTCGTAGCCGGCGACCTCGTCGAGGATGCCGACGCGGCGGCCCGTCGCGGAGACGATGCCCATCGTGACCGTCTGGCCGACGCCGAGCGGGTTGCCGATGGCGAACACGATGTCGCCCACGCGGATCCTGTCGCTGTCGGCGAGCGTGACCGCGGGCAGGCCGGCGGCGTCCACCTTGATGACGGCGACGTCGGTCTTCGGGTCGGAGCCGACGACCTCGGCCTTGAACTCGCGCTCGTCGGCGAGCCGCACGATGAGCTCGTCCGCGCCCTCGACGACATGGTGGTTGGTGAGAATGTAGCCGTCGGGCGTCACGATGACGCCGGAGCCGATGCCTTCCTGCTTGAACTCGCGTCCGCCGCCCGGCGCGAGCCACGGGAACGGCAGGCGTTGGCGCACGTAGCGCGAGGAAGCGACCGACACGACGGTCTTCTGCACGGGCTCGAGGACGTCGGAGTAGCTGACGAGCGGGGGACGTTTGCCTTCCGTGACGGGCGTGCCGTCAACCGCGAGCGCGGGCGGGGCGGCGTGGCCGGGCGCGGCGTCGGGTTTCGCCGCGCGCGCGCCGGGAGCCACGGCGACGGCGAAGGCAAACACGGCGGAGGCCGCGAGATAAAAACAGCGACGAGAGGCGGGCGCGGAGCTGGCTTGCGGAAAAAACATGCGGCACACTATACGCGTTGCCGGGCCGTTTGGGAAGCACGGCGGCGGGTTGAAAGGCAGGGCAAGGTTGAAGGACTGAAAGGCTGAAGAGCTGAAGGAGGGTCCGCGGGCGTTTTTTTTCGGCCCTTCAGTCCCTCGGCCTTACAGTCTTTCCCTCGGCTCACAGGCTGTCGCCGAAGTCCTCGCGGAATTTCGCGGCGAGCTTCTGCGGCCAGTCGCTGGTGGGGGCGAGGCGTCCGTTGAAGAAGCGCAGCACGGGCGGCTCCTCGACGAATTTCAGGCCGCCGATGAGGCCGCGGTTCAGGTAAAGCCAGTGGAGGCGGTCGAGGGCGTAGCGGGTTTGCGAGAGCGTGAACACGCGGCGCGGGAACGCCAGCCGGAGCAGTTCGATGTCGGCGAGGACGTCCTTGCCGTTTTCGTCCCGGACGCTCGACACGGTGCCGCGCTCCATGCCGCGGATGGCGCCGGCGATGTAGAGGGCGGCGGCGAAGGCGCCGGCCTGGTATTCCTCGCGGGGGACGTGCGGGAGGATGCCGCCGGCGTCGATGTGCGCGCCCAGCCCGCCGGGGGGCGTCACCATCGGGACGCCGCGTTTCACGGCCTCGTTGACGAAATACTCGATGAACGAGGGGCTTTGCGAGATGACGGTCTCGTCGGTGGTCTCGTGGAGGCCGACCGTCATCGACTCGATTTCGCGGACGCTGATGCCGCCGTAGGTGACGAAGCCCTCGAACAGGACGACGAGGTTTTTCAGCTTGTCGTAGATGGCCTTGTCGTTGGTGCAGATGCCGCCGCCGCGGGACGAGCTGAGCTTGCGCGCCGAGAAATAGACGAGGGGGCACAGGTCGCACATGACCTTGAGGATTTCGCCGACGGAGGCGTCCTTGAACTCGGGCTCGCGTTTTTTGATGAAGTAGCAGTTTTCGCCGATGAGCGAGGCGTCGAGCACGAGCAGGATGCCGTGCTTGTCGGCGACGCGGCGCACTTCGCGCAGGTTGGCGATGGAGAAGGGCTGGCCGCCGATGAGGTTCGTGGAGGCCTCCATGCGGATGAAGGGGATTTGGGCGGGGCCGTGCCGGGCGATGAGGGCTTCGAGGGCGGCGATGTCCATGTTGCCCTTGAAGGGGTTCGTGCTGCTGATTTGCAGCGCGTCGGGGTAGTGGAGGAGTTCGACGACCTTGCCGCCGTTTTCCATGATGTGGGCGAGCGTGGTGGTGAAGTGGTAGTTCATCGGCAGGATGCTGCCGGGCTTCACGAAGGCGCGGGAGATGACGTTCTCGGCGGCGCGGCCCTGGTGGACGGGGAGGAGGTATTTCTTGCCGAGCACCTCCTCGACGGCGTCGCGCAGGCGGGTGAAGCTTTGCGAGCCGGCGTAGGCGTCGTCGGCGCGGTGCATGGCGGCGGTCTGGTTGTCGCTCATGGCGTTCACGCCGCTGTCGGTGAGCATGTCGAGGTAAATGTCGCGCGTGCTGAGCTGGTAGGTGTTGAAACTGGCCTCGGTGATGGCGGCGAGGCGGCGCTCGACGGGCACGAGGTGGAGTTTCTGGACGACGCGCACCTTGTGCAATTCGAGCGGGAGGTCTTCGCCGCTGAAAAATTTCACCTTTGTGGCGGGGCTGGCAGGGGAGGGTTTTTGCATAGACAAAGCAGCCATCCCGTCATGGCGGGTCGCGGGATTCAATAGAAAATTTTGTGTAAAATCCTTTTTGGGGGCATAAAATGGGCGGCGCGGGCGCGGCGCGCCTTTTGCGTTGCCCCACATGCCTCCGCCGCCTAGCTAGCGGGCATGGACAAGCTCGAGGAAATCTTTCGCATGCAGGACGCGCTCAATCGCCGCATCGGGGTCGCGCTGCCGCCTGCCGGTGACGAGGAAAAAGCGAAGTGGGTGCTCAACTACACCCGCGCGCTCCAGCAGGAGACGGCGGAGTTGATCGACTCCGTGCCGTGGAAGTGGTGGGCGAAATACCAGAAATTCGACGAGCAGAACGCGAAGGTGGAGGTGGTTGACTTGTTCCACTTCCTCGTGTCGCTCGCGCAGACGCTCGGCATGAGCGCCGACGATGTGTACCAGGCCTACGTGAAAAAAAACCAGGTCAACCACCAGCGCCAGGACACCGGCTACGCCAAAAAGGACGAGGGCGACTCGCGGCACATTTAGGACCGCGCCTCAATCGAACACAACCGTCTTGTTGCCGTAAACGAGCACGCGATGCTCCAGGTGCCAGCGCACCGCCTGGGCGAGGACGATCTTTTCGAGGTCGCGGCCCTTGCGGACGAGGTCGTTCACGCCGTGGCGATGCGTCACCCGCACGACGTCCTGCTGGATGATGGGGCCGTCGTCGAGCACCGGCGTGGCGTAGTGCGCGGTGGCGCCGATGAGCTTCACGCCGCGCTCGTGCGCCTGCTGATAGGGGCGCCCGCCGGCAAACGCGGGCAGGAAGGAATGGTGGATGTTGATCACCGGACGGTTTGCGCACTTCGCCAGAAAGTCGGCCGACAGCACCTGCATGTAGCGCGCCATGATGACCAGCTCGATGCCGAGCTGGTCGAGCAATTCGAGCTGTTTCGTCTCGGCGGCGGCCTTCGTCCCGGCGGCCACCGGGATGTAATGATAAGGCAGGCCGTAGCCTTTCGCGGCGGCCTCGAGATCGCGGTGGTTGGACACGATGGCGACGATGTCGCACGCGTGGTCGCCGGATTTCCAGCGCAGGATGAGATCGTGGAAACAGTGGTCGAACTTCGAGACGAAGATCGCGACCTTCGTGCGCCGCGCGGCGTCGGCGACGCGCACGGTCATGCCCAGGGTCTCGGCGAAGCGTTTGAAAAGCGAGGCGTCGGCGGCGAGTCCCGAGGGGGCTGCGGTCCACTCGATGCGCTGGAAGAAAATTTCCGCCGCCATGTCGCGATGCTGGTCGGCGTGCAGGATGTTGCCGCCGTTTTCGTAGATCCATCCGGAGGTTTTTGCAACGAGCCCGGCGCGGTCGGGACCGTGCAACAGGGCGACAATGGTATTGGGCGTGCTCATGTGAAAAACGGGCAGCATAAGGCCATTTGCCCGCGGGACACAAGAAGCGAGCGAGGCAGGGCCATGTGCCTCTCTGCGCCGGTGTAACTCAAAGTTGTGTCACTCCCTCTTTCCTCTTTATCTTTCTCTTTCGTCAGGAACGGGCAGGGAGTTCCGAGAGAAGCGAGAAGCCTGACAAGAGGAAAGATAAAGAATAAAGAGGAAAGATTCCGGCGGTGACATCACTTTGAGTTGCACCCTCTCTGCGCGTGGCGCAAGTGCGCGGCTTTACTTTGATGCCCCATTTTGCTTGGCTGGCCCGTCATGTCCGCCGACTCCCACGCCAGCCATCCGACCAGTTCCTCCGCCGACGCGCCCGCGCCGGGCGATTTCATTCGCGACATCGTTGCGCAGGATCTCGCCGGGGGCCGGCACTCCCGGATCATCACCCGCTTTCCTCCCGAGCCCAACGGCTACCTCCACCTCGGCCATGCCAAATCCATCTGCCTGAACTTCGGCATCGCGCTCGAAAACAACGGACGCTGCAACCTCCGCATGGACGACACCAACCCCGCCAAGGAGGAGGTCGAATACGTCGAGTCCATCATTGCCGATGTCCGCTGGCTCATCGACGGCTGGGCGGACCACTGCCTCGGCCTCGTGCCCGCCGGCGCCAAGCCCGCCCGCTCCGACCGCGACGGCGCCGCGCCCGACTACCACGCCGCGCCCGCCGCACCCGGCGCCGCGGACACGGCGCCCTTCTTCGCCTCCGACTACTTCGACGCGCTCTACGCCTACGCCGAACAGCTCATCCTCAAAGGCAAAGCCTACGTCTGTGACCTCTCCCCCGAGGAGACCGACGCCTACCGCGGCGCTCCCGACCAGCCCGGCCGCCCCAGCCCCTGGCGCGACCGCATCATCGAGGAAAGTCTCGACCTCTTCCGCCGCATGCGCGCCGGCGAGTTCCCCGACGGCGCCCGCACCCTGCGCGCGAAGATCGACATGGCCTCGCCCAACGTCTGGCTGCGCGACCCGCTCCTCTACCGCATCCGCCACACCGCCCATCACCACGCCGGCGACGGCTGGTGCGTGTATCCGCTTTACGACTACGCGCACTGCCTCTCCGACTACATCGAGGGCATCACGCACTCGATCTGCACGCTCGAGTTCGTCCCCCACCGCCCGCTCTACGACTGGATTCTGGAGGCGCTCGGGCTGCCCCGCCCGCTCCCGCACCAATACGAGTTCGCGAAACTCAACCTCGCCTACACCCTCTTCAGCAAACGCCGCCTCCTGCGCCTCGTGCAGGAAAAGGTCGTCAGCGGCTGGGACGATCCCCGCATGCCCACGCTCAGCGGCATCCGCCGCCGCGGCGTGCCCGCCGCCGCCGTCCGCAATTTCGCGCGCGGCGTCGGCGTCACCAAATACGACGGCGTTACCGAGCTGCCCGTTTACGAAAACGCGATCCGCGACGAACTCAACCGCGTCGCGCACCGGCGCCTCGCCGTCCTTCGCCCGCTCAAGCTCACCCTCGCGAACATCGCCCCCGGCGAGACCATCGAGTGCGCCGCCACCAATCACCCCGGCGATCCCGCCCTCGGCGCCCGTCCCCTCGCGCTCACCCGCGAGGTTTACATCGAGGCCGACGACTTCGCCGAGGTTCCCCCGCCGAAATACCACCGCCTCAAGCCCGGCGGCGAGGTCCGCCTCAAATACGCCTGCATCATCAAGCTCGACGAGATCGTGAAGGACGCCGCGGGCAACATCACCGAGCTCCGCTGCACCGCCGACCTCGCCACCCGCAGCGGCCAGCCGGATTCCAACCGCAAGGTCAAAGGCACCATCCACTGGGTGAGCGCGCGCGACGCCGTCGACGCCGAGGTGCGCCTCTACGACCGCCTCTTCACCGTCCCCGAGCCCGGCGCCGACGACAACTATCTCGGCCACCTCAATCCCCATTCGGTCGAAGTCCTCACCGCCAAGCTCGAACCGTCCCTCAAGGACGCCGACGCGGAGACTCGCTACCAATTCGAACGCCTCGGTTACTTTGCGCTCGACCGCAAGGACAGCGCGCCCGGCCGGCCCGTCTTCAACCGCACGATCACGCTGAAGGACACATGGGCAAAGTGAGCCGCCGCCCCACGCTCTACCTCATCGCAGGCTGCAATGGTGCGGGCAAAACCACCTTCGCCAAAATTTTCCTCCCGAGCGAGGTCAAATGCCTGCGCTTCCTCAACGCCGATGAAATCGCCCGCGGCCTCTCCCCGCTCGCGCCCGCGCAAAGCGCGATAAAGGCGGGGCGCATTCTGCTGGAGGAAATTTCCGCCTGTCTGCAACGCAAAGAAACCTTTGCCCTCGAATCGACGCTCAGCGGGAAAACTTACATCAAACTTTTTCGGCGGGCGCTGGAGCTCGGCTACGAAATCGAGCTTCACTACCTCTGGCTTGCAACGCCGAAACAAGCCATCGCCCGCGTCCGCCGCCGCGTTTGCAAAGGAGGCCACGATGTCCCCAGCGATGACATAAAGCGGCGTTTTTTCCGCAGTCGCGGGCATCTGCTGGCGGATTATCTGCCACTCGCCACCCGCTGGGTGATTTGGAACAACACTCGAATTCCGTCGCGGCAACTCGCATCATCTATCTCGACAGATATTGATTCCGTCCGGAAACTACTCATCGCATGAAAACAAAAGCAGGCAAGGCCTCTGTGGCAAAACGTCAGGCATCATCCGAATTCATTGCCCGCGCCGAAAGGGCTTTCAAAAAAGTCGGACGACAAATTCGCGCCGAGGCCAGACGCGATGGCCTGAAACCATTGGTTTGGAAATCCTGATCGTTTGCGCCGTTTGCTTTTTTTGCGCTATCCTTGAACTTTCCGCAATTCCTCCCATGCCCCGCCTAAAAACCCTCCTTGAATCCCTCGCCGCCCGCCCGCTCCAATGCGACGGCGCGACCGGCACGCAACTCCAGCAACTCGGCCTCCGCCCCGGCGAGTCCTGCGAACGCTGGGTGCTCGACCAGCCCGAAAAAGTCCGCCTCGTCCACCGGCGCTATTTCGACGCGGGCGCCGACCTCCTTACCACCAATACCTTCGGCGGCACTGCCCTCGCGCTCGCCGCGCACGGCCTCGCGGAACGCGCCGCCGACATCAACCGCGCCGCCGTGCGCCTCGCCCGCGAGGTCGCCGGCGAACGCGCCTGGGTGCTCGGCGACATCGGCCCCTTCGGCGGCATCCTTGAACCCGTCGGCGAAACCACGCCCGACGCCGCGGCCGACGCCTTCCGCGCGCAAGCCGCCGCGCTGCTCGACGGCGGCGCCGACGCCATTCTGGTCGAGACCATGTCAGACCCCGCCGAGGCCGCGCTCGCCATCGCTGCCGCGCGCGAGGCGGGCGCGCGGCTTGTCATTGCCACGTATGCCTTTCAGCACACGCCGTCCGGATTCCGCACCATGATGGGCACCGATGCCCCCGCCGCCGTGCGGGCCGCGCTCGAGGCCGGGGCGGACATCGTCGGCGCCAATTGCGGCACGCAACTTTCCCTCGACGACTACGCCACGCTGTGCGCCCGGCTCGTTGCCGCCGCAAACGGAGCCCCCGTCATCGTGCAACCCAACGCCGGTTCCCCCGAGCGCGACGGCGACAGCATTGTTTATCACACGACCCCGGAGGCCTTCGCGGCAGCCGCGGCGCATTACCTCGCGCTCGGCGCGCGCATCGTCGGGGGTTGTTGCGGGACGACGCCCGCCCACATCGTGGCGTCCGCCCGCGGCGCCTTGGGCAAATGATACCAGGGCTTTTATAATATTTTCGATTAGAGCATTTTCGGTTTATTTTGTCGCATGTAGGGCGCGACCTTGCGTCGCGCCGCGGGCACTAAACCGGCCTGACACAAGGTCAGACCCTACGGGGACATGGTTTATTTGCGACAGAATAAATAGGAAATGCTCTAACATTGGCGCGGCAGTGTCGGTAGGGCGAAGCCTCCGGCTGAGCCGAGGCTCGGCGGGGATGCCTCGCCCTACCATTTGGGCCAATGTCGAGAGAAAATACTATACCAATAAGAATCCGGCTTTAGATGGAGGTCGTCCCTCCAAACCGCGTTCTGCCAAGGTGCCATTTCAGTTGGCAAATGGTATCTTCCGAAATTTTTCCGGGTTTCCGCGCTATTCGCCATCCGCCCGCGCGAAACGGGGAACTTGCTCCCCGGTCGGAAGCGCAACGGTGTCCATGAACATCGCGCGCGGACGCGCCCACAGGGTATTGTCACCCTCGACGGAACGATAGATCACGAGGATTTCCAGCGTCTCCGAATGCCGGGCGCAGCCCAGCACCTCGTATTCGTGGCCCTTGAAATGGCGGTAGCGCCCGGGGCGGGGTTCGGCGGGGAGCGGCGGCAAGGGTTCCACGGGCGGGGCGTCGGGGATGGCGGTGTCGGGAAAAAAAGGAAGACGATGGATGCGCATGCGGAGGCAGACAGGCGATTCCGCATCCCGTTTCCCGATGAGATTTATTTTTTGGCGGGGTCGGCCTTCTTGTCCGCATCCGCGGCGGGCGCGGACACGGTGAGGAGCGAGACGACTTCGTTGACGCCCTCGGTGTCGAGCGCGAGCGTGATGGCCCGGCCCACGAGCGCGGCGTCGGCGAGCGTGCCGGTGAGCGTGACCTTGCCCGCGTCGCAATCGACACTGATGCCGGCGGTGTCGAGGTCGCGGTCGAGCGTGTATTTCGCCTTGATGACCGCGATGATGCGGGCGTTGGAGACGCCGGCGGAAATCGCCGTCCCGGTGGATCGCGCCTTTTCGCGCACCACGCGCGAGGTTTTGGCGAGCTCTTCCTTGATGTCGGCCGGCGTGAGTTTCCACTCGACGAGTTTCTGCGCGACCGCGTCGCGCGCGGCGGCCGCGGTGTCGCGCGCATGCTCCATGACGGTGGGCTTGGCGGTGCCGGATGCGGCCGTGCCCGCGGACGAGCCGGAAGTGGCCGCGCTGCCGGAAGCCGTGGCCGTGCCGGATGAGGCGGCTTTGCCGGATGTGTCGGACGCGGTCGTTTTGTTCGAGGCGACGACGCGCGGCGGGGCGGCGTCCGCCCTGGCCTGGCGGAGGGGGCTGTAATAAAATCCGATCGCGCCAAGCGCGACACCGAGCAGAAAAACGAGCAGTGATGTTTTCATGGCGTGGGATTGGGATGAATGGGAAATAAATCCCATATTTGGGTTTCTGCCAAGTCTCGGGACACGATGCGGCCGGCGTCGGGTGCGATTGCAGGGAGCAGTGGGCAACGGAGCGGCGGCGGAGACTCCGCTGCTCTGTTACGGCCTCGCCCTATGCCACTTCCAAACCGAGAAAGGGGCTTTTTGTTGGAGGGCCGAGCTCCCGCGAGGCCGTCGCGGTTTCAGGCAACGTTTTTCGGCGACGGCCTCGCGGGAGCTCGGCCCTCCAAAAGTCCGAATCCGTTTCGTCCAAGGCGTTACGGATCCCGGGGCGGCGTCAGAATGTGTGCACGAACAGGCCGGAGCGGAGCTTGGGTTCGAACCACGTGCTTTTCGGCGGCATGATCTGGCCGGCGTCGGCGATGGCCATGAGCTGGTCCACCGTCACGGGATACATCGAAAACGCCACCGCGGCCTCGCCGCCGTCCACGCGTTTCACCAGTTCGCCGGTGCCGCGGATGCCGCCGACGAAGTCGATGCGCTTGCTTGTGCGCGGGTCGTCGATGCCGAGCACGGGCGCGAGCAGTTTTTCCTGGAGCACGCTCACGTCGAGTTGCGAGACGGGATCGGCGGCCGGGTCGGTTTGCCACGCGAGGCCGAACCATTTTCCGCCGAGATACATATTTACGTGCGCGGGCGCGGCGGGCTTGTCGGACGCGCTTTCGGTGACCGTGAAAACGGCGCGCACTTTTTTCAGGAACGCCTCGGACGCGAGGCCGTTGAGGTCGAGGACGAGGCGGTTGTAGGGGAGCACTTGCAGTTGCGACGCGGGGAAGATGGTGGCGAGAAACCAGTTGTAATCCTCCTCGCCGGTGTGGGCGGGGTTGGCCTCGCGGCGTTCGCGGCCCACGCGCGCGGCGCTGGCGCTGCGGTGGTGTCCGTCGGCCACGTAGGCGACGGGGATTTTGGCAAAGGCGTGTTCGAAGTCCGCGCCGCCGGCCACGCGCCAGACCGTGTGCTGGATGCCGTCGGGCGCGGTGAAGTCAAAGAGCGGCGCCTGCTTCACGGCGGCGTCGGCGAGGGCGTCGATTTCGGACGAGTCGCGGTAGGTGAGGAAAACCGGCTCGGGGTTGGCGCTGAGTTCGTGCGTGATGCGGGTGCGGTCGTCCTCCTTGTCGCGGCGGGTCTTCTCGTGTTTTTTGATGATGTCGCGGTTGTAGTCGTCGGTGTGGAAGACGGCCACGACGCCGGTCTGCTCGTGCGCGCCCATGCGGAGCTTGTAGAGGTAGATGCAGCGCCCGGGCTCGCGCTGGAGGATGCCTTTTTCCTGAAACGCGCGGAAGTTTTCCACCGCCTTGGCGTAAACCGGGTCCGAGTGCAGGTCGATGCCCGCGGGCAGGTCGATCTCGGGGCGGATGACGTGGAGCAGGCTGAGGGGATTGCCCTCGGCGAGCCTGGCGGCCTCCTGGCTGTTGATCACGTCGTAGGGGACGCAGGCGACTTGGGCGGCTTGGGCGGGTGACGGGCGGAGCCCTTGGAAGGAGCGGATGCGCATGGGAAAAAGGCCAAGGAATTAAACCGCCCCCGGCAAAGCTCAATGCAAAATGCGGGCGAGGGGTGACTTCGGGTGTAGCTCAAAGCAGTGATGTCACCCGCCGGAATCTTTCTCTTAATTCTTTATCTTTCCTCTTGTCAGGCTTCTCGCTTCGCTCGGAACTCCCTGCTCGTTCCTGACGAAAGAGAAAGAAGAAAGAATAAAGAGAAAGATGGAATGACATCACTGCTTTGGGACACCCCCCTTTGGCTTGTCCTTGGGGAGGCGTAATCAATGAGCACAGCTCTCGCGGGAGCCGTAGTTTGCGCTCCCTTGGCGGGCGACCGACAGGGGGACGCCGTGTTTGCCCGCGTAGAAGACTACGATTTCCACCGGGTCGTCGCCGTCGTTGCGGCCGCAGTGGTATTTGTCCACCAGTTCGATCAGGGCGTCGCCGGGTTTTAGCACCAGTTGTTTGCCGTCCTCGGAGATGACGGTCAGCGTGCCGGACAGGAGATAACCGGCATTGATGGAAGGATGTTTGTGCCAGGCCAGGGTGCCGTGCGGCGGGATGGTGACCTTGATGACGGTGATTTCCGGCTGGCCCGAAGGGTAGGCGGGCAGCGGGGTGCCGTCCCACATTTTTTCGGACTGGGCCAGTTTTTGCACTTCGACCGACGGCTTGACCTCAGCAAAGGCAGAAACGGCAAACAGGCAGATCAGGGGCAGCGACAGGTATTTCAGGGCAGTCATGTTACGCAGGATTGAGGGTGGAGAAAGCGAGGGACGGCGCGCAGGTTTCGCGTTTAAAATCAGCAATACCCAACCCGGTTGGTTTGCCCCCTAAAAGCCCTTTACTCTTTCTCGGACACGTCGGGGGTGTCTGTATCGCTTGGTTCGGCTCTACATGCAATTGAGGACAGCACGAGCGCGAGAATAAAGAGGGTTATCATTACCAAGTCGACGCGCACTCCCACAACGCTTTTTACATCCTCAATCGTCGAAGGGTAATGGGTAAAGTAGAATGAATACGCTACCGGATATGCCAACGGATGACCATGGTGGACCACACCGAGTGATCCGAGCACACTTCCAATGTAGACTAAGGCTGAGGACAGGTTTCGGAATCTGAGAAAGTGCAGAAGGATGCCTGCGAGTATTGCCAAACCAAGAGCCAACTGAATGACACGAATAGCCTGAACAAAGCCGACGTAGTCGCTGAAATGCCTGAAGAATCGAATGAAGTCTGGTGCGGCCGAAAGCACAAAAAGGCCGAGTAACAGGAGCACTACGGTTTGAGCCGATTTCATGGAGTATCTTTGCCAAACAAATTAGGCCAAACTGAGTTTGGCTTTTGCGGGGTGTTTCATTGGAGGTATCGTTGAATTAACCGCATGATAGTCAATACTGAGTTGGGTTCGGTTTAGTACTTGAAGCTAGCGGCTAAAAAACGGCCCGGCGCGCGCGAGGCGGCCGGGCCGGGGAACGGACGTTTTTTTTCGTGCGCGCTATGCTCAGTGCTTCACCGCGACGCGGGTACCTTTTGGCTGGCCGATGGCGGCGAGGGTCTCGGTGAACCAGATGACCCGTTTCTAACCTGTCCTTTATGCATGACGCGACCCGAAATAAGGTTAAAAGCACGCTTGCGCAAGGAGGGGCGGCATTCCGCCGCCCGACACGCGGAACGCGTGCCCATCGTCTCTCGATAAACCGCGCGCAAACGGGCGAGGCTTTCGCCTCGTCGAGCGGCGGGACGCCGCCCCTCCTTGCGCAAGCGTCTCTCTTAACTTAGCGCCATTCAGGCCTGACCCGGTTGGTTTGCCCTACTGGTTCGGCTTTATACTCAACGTGTGAAGTCTCCCTTAATGGGAAGGGCGCTCTTCGTGAAGTTTGGAATACCACGGTCGAACGGAATATTCGGGACAGTATACACGGTTCTCGGATAAACCGGCTCGGACGGGAGGAGTGGGCCGAGTAACTCAACCAATTCTGACGATTGGCCATTTTCTGCTTCGAAATACATCAGAACTCCGTCAGGATGTTTCCACATTCCAGAAAAAATCTTTTCTCTAGGGAGGTAGACCTTCGCTTGGTAACTCCGACCGTCCGACATAAAAAATGTGATGACCGCGTCATAGAATGGAGTATCCCAAGGAGTCCCCTCCTGCTTACGATCAATCTTGTCGAACAACCGAAATAGGCGAGATGCGGTTGCCTGATCTGCAATATTGTCGATTTTCGTGACTTTAAGGTTTGGGTGAATCCACTCGATTTTTGCGGACGATACTTTGGCTTTTGAGCAGCCACCCAACAGGAGGATCGATGTGAGCATGGCTAGTATGCTGCGCATGGGCGAATTTTTGCTTAACGATAGAGGTGAGCCGCGCGATTGCGAACAAAAAATGATGCCTCGGTTGCGTGCAAAAGCACCGAACAACGCGACGCCAGTCGCGTTGGCTCTGGTGCGTGGTTCGGCTCTTACTTTCTTAGCTTTCTCAAAAACCTCTTATACCAAGGAAGTCGCCAGTCGGGATGGTCAAACCACATAACCTCATACGAAAGCATAAGCTGCAATCGTGACATTCGCCCCATCATTTCGGGTGGCAGCGTAATCCAGTCAAACTCTCCCGTAATACCATGTGGATGCTGTGGTGTAATATGGAATAGTATATCAATCCACGGTTTATACTTCGGGTCTAACAAACGCAGCCTGTCTGAAAATTCTTCGATTTGGTCTATAGCATTTCAAATAAAGTTGTAACCTAAAGGGAGAGAGATAAGGAAGAGAGGATGAAGAAAGCGATATCGATGGATCTGAGAGAGAGGATAGTGGAGGCGTATGACGGGAAGGAGGGGAGCAGGGAAGAGGTGGCGAGGAGGTTCAAGGTGTCGTTGGAGCTGGTGAAGAAGCTGCTCAGGCAGAGGAAAAGGACGGGGGATTTGAGGCCGAGGTATAGGTATTGCGGGAGGAAGGCGAAGGTGCTGCCGGAGCATGGGCAGGCGTTGAAGCAACTGATCGCCCAAGAGCCGGAGCTGACGCTGGCGCAGATGAAGGAGCGGCTGGGGCTGGACTGCACGATTGGGGCGATCCACTGGGTGCTCAAGAAGATGGGGCTGACATATAAAAAAAGACGCTCCATGCGGCTGAGCAAAACCGGGCGGACATCGCGAAAGCGCGCCGCCGATGGAGACGCGGCCAAAGCGGGCTCGACCGGCCCGGCTGGTCTTTATCGACGAGTCGGCGGCCAAGACGAACATGACGCGCTTGCGCGGTCGCGCGCCCAAGGGCCAACGACTGGTCTGCCATGCCCCGCACGGGCATTGGGGCACCACCACGATGATCTCCTCGGTGCGGCTGGACGGCACCACCGCCTGCATGACCATCGAGGGT
This sequence comes from Termitidicoccus mucosus, assembly GCF_038725785.1. Lineage (GTDB taxonomy): Bacteria > Verrucomicrobiota > Verrucomicrobiia > Opitutales > Opitutaceae > Termitidicoccus > Termitidicoccus mucosus. Next base: position 3,241,473 of record NZ_CP109796.1, on the reverse strand, counting down.
GCCACCAATACCGAGGTCTTCCAGTCCTATGTTCGCGAGATACTCGTGCCCACGCTTCGGCCCGCAGACATCGTCGTCATGGACAACCTTGGCGCCCACAAAAACGACCGGACGCTCGCCCTCATCGAACAAGCCGGCGCACAGGTCCGCTTCCTTCCCGCTTACTCTCCCGATCTCAACCCCATCGAAATGATGTGGAGCAAGGTCAAGGCCCTCCTTCGCAAGGCCCAGGCTCGCACCCACTCCGATCTGCTCAACGCCATCGCCTCGGCCTTGCTCGCCGTCTCCCCTCAGGATGCCCTCGGCTGGTTTTCCGCATGCGGTTATAACTTTATTTGAAATGCTATAGCAATGCATGAAGACGAACAACTGGCTGATTCGTAACATCCTTCTTCGAATCAAGCATCCATGTATAGTCAATACACGGCTCAAGCTCATCAGTGCTACCGCGCCGATAACCTCTAGATTCTCGGATAGTCGTCGGCGTAACGCGCAAACATTCTGAAACCTCTCTGCCTAAAGGTTCGAAAAGGGGTATCAGTAACGCAACATGAGAGTAGCGAATCATTCTTCTGCCAAACAGTGTTATTAAGCCAAACGAAGTTTGGCTTTTGCGGGGCGTTTCATGACGGGTATCGTCGCATTAACCTCATGATAGTCAATGCCGTTTTGGGTTTGACTCGGTCTTGAAAACTGGTGGCTAAAAAAACGGCCCGGCGCGCGTGAGGCGGCCGGGCCGGGGAACGGAGGTTTTTGCCGTGCGCGCTATGCTCAGTGCTTCACCGCGACGCGGGTACCTTTCGGCTGGCCGATGGCGGCGAGCGTCTCGGTGAACCAAGGGGTGTCTATATTAAACGGCTTGCCGCCCTTGATGCGCGGGAACTCGATGGCGCGGAGCACGCCGGCCTTGTCCTCGTCGTGGCCGATCACGCCGCTTTCGCGCCGGAGCGCGCATTCGACGGCGAGGTCGGTGCAGCTCTTGATCAGGCGCAGATCGTCGGTGTTGGCGGCGGCGGCGCGGGCGTAGTAACCGCTCTTTTGCACGAGGGTCTTTTCCGCGCCGATCATTTTCGCGAATTGCTCGCCGAACCATTTGCCGGGGTTGACGGCGTCGAGTTTCACGTGGCCGAAGGCGTCGCGGGGGACTTCCTGGCCCTTGGCCTGCATCTCGGCGACGATGGATTCCACGCCGGCGCCTTCGGAGATGAAGAGGTTGATGTTGTCCTGCTTGTCCATGAGGGACTTCAGGCGGGCGGCCTCGGCGGCGAGGTCGACGGCCATCTCGGGGATGTAGATGCCGTGGACTTCGAGGTTGGCGCGGGAGAGGCCGAGGCCGGGGGCGTAGTCCTGCGCGTCGAGGAGGCGGCGGTAGGCGCGGGCGGTGGCGGCGGTGAGCCAGCCGCAGTTGCGGCCCATGACTTCGTGGATGATGAGCATGCGCGGGTTCGCGCCGCCCTCGGCGACGACGTTCTGGAAATAGCGCGCGCCGTGCTCGGCGGCGGTCCAGGCGCCGAGGGACTGGCGGATGGGATAGACGTCGTTGTCGATGGTCTTCGGGAGGCCGATGACGGTGAGGCCGTAGTTGTTTTTCGCCAGGAAGGCGGCGAGGTCGGCGGCGGCGGTGTTGGTGTCGTCCCCGCCGATGGTGTGGAGGATGTCCACGCCGTCCTTGATGAGCTGGTCGGCGGCGACTTTTTGCGGGTCCTGGCCCTCCTTCACGAGGCCGCGTTTCACGCAGTCCTTGACGTTGGTGAGCTTGACGCGGCTGTTGCCGATGGGGCTGCCGCCGTGGCGGTGGAGGATGTGGGCCTGGGCGCGCTCGGCGGGGCCGATCTTGTAGCTGTCGCCGAGCAGGAGGCCCTTGTAGCCTCCGCGATAGGCGATGATTTCGATGTCGGGCGCGATCTCGGTGTAGCGCTCGATGAGTCCGCCGATGGCGGAGCTAAGGCAGGGGGCGAGTCCACCGGCGGTGAGAATCGCGACTTTCTTGGGACGGGTTGTGGATGTGGTCATGGTAGGAAATGAAGTTTAAGTTTTAAGTTTAAGTTGAAGTTGAGGGTGAGAGGGGAGTTTGAGGTGAAGCGTGGCGCGGCGGTGATGTGGTGGTTTGGGCTTCAACTTAAACTTGTGACTTAAACTGCCGCGGAGCGGCTTAGTTGTTGCCGTAGCCAAAGCCGATGCCCGCGCCGGCGCCGGCGCCGACGGATTCCTCGACCTCGGTTTCCTCGGGCGGGAGTTCGTCCAGCGGGGCGAAGCGTTCCGAGGTGAAACCGAGTTCCTGCCGGCCGGCGTGAAACGGATCGGGCGGGTTGCGCAGTTCCTCCAGCAGCAGGCCGACGGTGGCGGACTCGCCGCCTTTCACGACTTTCTCGCGGCCGAGGAACACTTCGCGAATGGTGTAGGTTTCACCCTTGACCGGGAGTTGCGTGTAGATTGCCCGGATGAAGTCCTTGAAGGTATCGTTGATGCAGACGACTTTCTGGCCCTTGACCATGGTGAATGTGAAAAGACGCCCAAATTGACGGTTCGAGGGCGCGAGTGCAAGCGGGAGAGTGGGGCATTCTGGCGGGTATTTCCGCGGGGTTGTTCCCTTGGCTTGCCTGTGGAGGGCGGGCGGGTTTGCCTAGACGGTTTCGATTCATGATATCAGTGCTCGATGGTCAGCCGGGCGGTTCCGGCAAAAAGAAATCTGCGGAGAAAGTTTTCTCCCTGCTCGTCACGGTGCGCGATTGCCAGCCGTCGATCTGGCGCCGCCTGCTCGTGCGCGAATCCATGTGGCTGAGCCAGCTGCACGACGCGCTCCAGGTGGCGCTCGACTGGTATGATTACCAGACGCACTGTTTCACCATCGACGACATGCGCCTCGGCAATCCGGTGCGGGTCGAGGGGCAGGCGATCGACGACGACCGCGATGCCACGCTCGTCGATCTCGACCTCGGCGCGCGCGGGGCGTTTCTCTACGAATACTTTTTCGGCGAGGGCTGGCGCGTGGACATCAAGGTCGAGAAGACGCTCGCGTCGGAGAAAAGCGTCACTTATCCGGCCTGCATCGCCGGCGAACGCGCGGGGCCGCCCGAGGATTGCGGCGGCGTGGAGGCGTATCACGACATGCTCGCCTGCATCAAGGAGCCGCACACCGACATCGGACGCGAGTGGATCGAATGGCTCGGCCCGGACTATGATTCCGAGCGTTGCGACCTCGCCAAGATCAACGAGGCGCTGAAATCGCTGCGAAAATAGGAGGCGTCCGGCGGCGGGCTGGGGCTGGAGATTTGAACCCGGGTGCCCGCGATTGGCGGTTTGGGTGGCACGGGCGGCTCGCCCGTGGGTTTGAAGGCTTGGCGGCGCGGAGCGCCGTCCATGGGCGGGACGCCCATGCCACACGACCCCGTCGCGACTTTCGGATCCAATGGAGAGCCGGCTCCGGGCGGGGAGCGCGGGCTCGTCCGCCTCACGCCAGCTCCAGGCCCGGCTCGATGCGCAACTGGTCAACGGGGACGCTTTGCGCGGCCGGGTCGGCCCAGGCGGCGAAGGCGATCATGCCGGCGTTGTCGCCGGTGTGCCTCGGCTCGGCCATGAGCAGCGGCAGGCGGCGGCGGCTCGCCAGGGCGGCGAGCGCGTTGCGAAGCGCGCGGTTGTTGGCCACGCCGCCCGACAGGCCCATGCTCGCGTAGTCGCCGCCCTGCGCGAGCGCGAGCCCGGCCTTGCGCGCCAGCGCGTCGATCACGGCCTGCTGGTAGCTCGCGCAGAGGTCGGGCATCCGCGCCGTGATTTCCTCCGGCGTCATTTTTTCGAGCAGGTAACGCAGGCTGGTCTTGAGCCCCGAGAAACTGAAGTCGAGATCGCTGCGCGGCCCGATGCCGCGCGGAAAATCGAACGCGGCGGGCGCGCCCGAGGCCGCGCATTTTTCGATGAGCGGTCCGCCGGGATAGCCGAGGCCGAGCAGTTTCGCGCCCTTGTCGAGCGCCTCGCCGGCCGCGTCGTCGCGCGTCGAGGAAAGCACGGTGATGCGGCGCTCGCGGTCGAGCCGGAAGAGCAGGGTGTTGCCGCCCGAGACGATGAGCCCGAGATGCGGCAGCAGCGCGGCGAGTTTCCCGTCGAAGGCCCCGGGCGCCTCCGCATGCAGCGTGATGAAGGGGGAAAACGCATGCCCGCGCAGATGGTTCACGCCCATCAGCGGCACGCGGAGCGAGAGCGCCAGGGCCTTGGCCGCCGCCGTGCCGATGGCGAGGCAGCCCGCCAGCCCCGGCCCGTGCGTAACGGCGATGCGCCGCACGCCCCCGAAGCCCGTCCCGGCGGCCTCCTGCGCGCGCTCCAGCAGCGGCGCGATGGTGCGCAGGTGCTCGCGTGTGGCAAGGTCGGGCACCACGCCGCCGTAACGGCCGTGCAGCGCGATCTGGCTGTGCACCCACTCATGCGTCAGCCCGCGCGCCGGATCGAACAGCGCCACGGCGGTCTCATCGCAGGAGGTTTCGAGGGCGAGTATCATTTTGTTGCAACCGCGAAGGGCGCGAAGGATGCGAAGAGGTCGGGAGGCGGGGCCATGTTGTTTGTCATCATATCTTCCGAATCAAAATACAGGGAAGGCTTCAAAATCCTTTTTGCGGCTCCCGCGTCTCCTGGCGGTCGTTGAAATTCGTCCAATGCTTCGCGCTCTTCGCGTCCTTCGCGCTTAATATGATTTTGTCGGTTCTATTTTGCCCTTGCGGCGCCTTCGCCGAAGACCAGCACGCCGCGCAGCACCTCGACCGCGGCCTGCAACTGACGGTCGGGCATCAATTCCGCGCCGAAGCGTTCCTTGAACGCCGCCGCGTCCTTGATGTCGGGGCGGGCGAGTTGCAGCCCCACGCTGTCGTCCTCCTCGTCGCTCAACACGACTTCGACCTGCGGCTCCACGCCGCGCTCGTGGATGGTCGCGCCGCCGGGCGTGTAATACCGCGCCGTCGTCAGCCGCACCGCCTCGCCCGCGCGCAACTCGAAGATGGACTGCACCGAGCCCTTGCCGAACGAGCGCTCCCCGACAATGACCGCGCGCCCCGTGTCCTTCAGCGCGCCGGCCACGATCTCGGCGGCGCTGGCGCTGCCGGCGTTGATGAGCACGGCGAGCGGAAGCCGCAGCGGGGGGGCGGACGACCCGGCGCGGTATTCCTTGCGGTCGTCCGCGCGGCGTCCCTGCGTGTAAACGATGAGCCCGCCCTTTTCGAAAAACGGCTCCGCCACTTCCACCGCCGCGTCGAGCAGGCCGCCGGGATTGTTGCGCAGGTCGATGACGAGGGCGCGCGCGTTTAGCCCGAGCAATTTCTGGAGCGCGTCGGAAAACTCCGCGCCGGTGCGCTCCGTGAACTGTGTGATTTGCAGGTAGCCCGTGCCGCCCGAGTCCGGGAGCACGCGCACCTCGCGCACGCTTTCGCTGCGGATGACCTCGCGCGTGAGGGCGACCTCGTATTCGCGCTGCTCGTCGGGGCGCAGCAGGCCGAGGCGCACCCTGGATTTCGGTTTTCCGCGCAGCCGCGTCACCACGTCCTCCATCGTCGGGCGCTCGAGCCGGTCTCCGTCGATGCTGACAATCTCGTCGCCGCGGCGGATGCCCGCGCGTTCGCCCGGGGCGCCCGCCACCGGCGCGATGATATAGACGCGCCCCTTGCGCATCTCCACCTGCACGCCGATGCCGCCGAACTCGCTGCTTATGTCCTCCTCCAGCAGCTTGAATTCGCGCGCCTCCATGAATTCCGAATGCGGGTCAAGCGACTCCACCAGCCCGTGCAGCGCCGACCGGCCGAGCTCGCCGAAGCCCACGCGGTCGGCGTCCACGTAGTGTTCGTTGATGAGCAGCATCGCGTCGCGCACATAGGCCGACGAGCTGTCGAGCCCGTCGCCCGGGAACAAGCCCCAAGTCCGGGCCAGCCGCACCGCGCTGTCTGCAATAAACAAGCCCAGCACCGCGCCGCACGCGATGGTCAGGATACGTTTCAAGGTGGAGCTCATGTACAAAAGAAACGGCCACTGTGCGCATTGCGCGGCTTTTGTAAATGGATTCGTCACGGCGCGCCCGATTGTTTTTTCTCCGGTTCAAACCATGTCCGCACCCGACGCCACCGCTCCCAGCCCCGCTTTTCTCGAACGCTTTCGCGCGCGCGCCGGCGATGGCGGCGTCATGCCGTTCGACCGGTTCATGGATCTCGCGCTTTATGATCCCGCGCTGGGCTACTACCGGCGGGACCGTGTCCGCGTGGGGCGCGCGCCCGGCACGGATTTCCACACCGCGTCGTCCGTCGGGCCGGTGTTCGGCGAGCTCGTCTGCGCCGCCGCGGGCGCGTTGATCGCGCGGCGGCGCGCGCGCCCGGCGGACTTTGCCTTTGTCGAGATCGGGGCCGAGCCGGGCTCCGGTGTGCTTGCCGGCGTCGCGCATCCATTTGCCGCCGCGCGCGAAATCCGCATCGGCGAGCCGCTCGACCTTTCCGGGCCTTGCGTGGTGTTTTCCAACGAGCTCTTCGACGCGCAGCCGTGCCGCCGCCTGGTCTTTCGCGGCGGCGCGTGGCGCGAACTCGGCGTGGCGCTGCGCACCGGCCGGCTGGTCGAGACGGAAATGGCGGCGACGCAATCCGGCGCGGACGGCGACGGCCTGCCGGTGCTTCCCGTGCCCTGGCACGAAAACTACCGCCTCGACCTTCCGCTTGCCGCCGCCGGGCTCGCGCGCCGGATCGCCGCGCAGCCGTGGAGCGGGCTCTTCCTCGCCTTCGATTACGGGAAAACCTGGCCCGAATTGCTGGAGGATACGCCGGCCGGAACCGCCCGCGCCTATTACCGCCACCGCCAGCACAACGACCTGCTCGCGCGGCCCGGGGAGCAGGATCTCACCTGCCATGTCTGCTGGGACTGGCTCTCCGGCGCGCTCAGATCCGCGCGTTTCGCCCCGCCGGTGGTCGAGCGCCAGGAGGCGTTTTTTATTCACCACGCCGCCGACTGGCTCGCCGCGCAGGCTTCCGGCGAGCCGACCGCGACCAGCCCGCGCAAACTCGCCCTCATGCAACTCCTGCACCCCGGCAACCTCGGCCAGAAATTCCAGGCGCTGCACGCGTGGCGGGAATCATCATGATGACGCATCCTTCGCGAATCACGCGAGATACTGGCGGATACGGATCATATAAACTATATCATTTCCGAACGAAATTTATATTTAGAGCATTTCCTATTTATTCTGTCGCAAATAAACCATGTCCCCGTAGGGCCTGACCTTGTGTCAGGCCGGTTTAGTGCCCGCGGCGCGACGCAAGGTCGCGCCCTACATGCGACAAAATAAACCGAAAATGCTCAAGGTAGGGCGAGGCGTCCCGCCGAGCCGTTGCTGGCCTGCGGCTCGGCGGGGACGCCTCGCCCTACCTTGATAAGTCTATAAATGGTTCGGAATTGGTATAAATCAGCGCGCTGCCGCGCGAAAGCTCCGGCCCCGCGCGTCCCTGTCGTGGCGGGCCCGGGGGCATGGATTGGCATTACGGCTCGATATACACGCCCTTGAGCGGGTGCAGGTCGAGCGGGTTTCCGGTCCAGCCCTTCACCCCGGGCAGGCGCAGGTTGTTGCGCACATAAAAATAAACCGGCGTGAGCGGCGCCTCGTCGGCGAGGATTTCCTCGCAGCGTTGATAATATTCAAGGCGTTTCGCCTGGCTTTGTTCCGAGCGCGCCAGCGCCAGCAGGCGGTCGTATTCGGCGTTGGTCCAGCCCGTCTGGTTGTTGCCGCTGTCCGACGCCATGATGTCGAGAAAGGTGCTCGGGTCCAGATAGTCGCCCACCCATCCCGTCCGGCTGATTTGATAATCCAGCCGGCGCATGGTTTCAGACCACACCTTGCCTTCCTGATTGTATAATCCGATATCGATCCCGAGATTCCGCCGCCACATCTCGCTGATGGCCTCCGCGATCTGCCGGTGGCCCTGGTTTGTATTGAACAAGATTTCCAGCCTGGGGAAGCCGGCGCCGCCCGGGAAGCCCGCCTCGGCCAGGAGCTTTTGCGCCTGCCCGATGTCGGTGCCGAGGCGCGCGGAGGGTGCGAAACCCGGGATGCCGGGCGGCGTGAGGTTTGCCGCCGGAATCTGGTCGCCGCGCGCGACAAACTGCACGAGCCGCTCGCGGTCAATCGCCATCGCCAGCGCGCGGCGCACCCGCACGTCGTTCAGCGGGGGCGCGTTGACATTGAAGCGATAAAAATACGTCGCGAACATGGGGCTGGGATTATACACGCCGCGCGGGTCGTTTTTATAAACCGCGATTTTCGAGATGGGCAGCGTGGCGGTGACATGCAATTGCCCGGTGCGGAAGGCGCGCTCCTCGGCGTCCTCGTTTTCGATGGGGAAAAACACCACCTCGTTCAGCAGCACTTTTTCGCGGTCCCAGTAGGTCGCGCTTTTCACGCAGCGGATGCGCTGGTGCGGCGTCCATTCCGCCAGGGTGAAATAGCCGTTGCCGACCATGTTGCCCGGGCGCGTCCATAATGTGCCCCGCTGGTCTATGGGGCCGAATTTGCCGATGGTCGGCGGGTGCACCGGATACCAGGCGGAGTGGCACACCATCGCGGGCAGATATGGCACCGGATACTCAAGCGCGAGCACGAGCGTGTGGTCGCCGTCGGCCCGCGCGCCGATTTGTCCGGGCGCGGTGATTTTTCCCGTGTTGAACGCCTCGCCGTTCTTCAGCGCATAAAGCATGTAGGCATATTCCGCCGCGAGGCCCGGCGACAGCATCCGGCGATACGCGAAGACAAAATCGTGCGCGGTGACCGGGTCTCCGTTTGACCAGCGCGCGTCCGGGCGCAGGGAAAACGTCCACGTCAGCCCGTCGTCGGAGACTTTCCATCCGGTCGCGACCGCCGGGCGGGGCTCGCAGGTGACCGGGTCGTATTGGGCGAGCCCTTCGAACAACGCCATGATGATCTGGAAAGTCTGGTGGCTGTCGGCGATGTGCGGGTCGAGGTCATTGGGTTCGGCCAGGTTGCCGACAAGCAGGGTCCGGGTTTTGTTTGCCTCCGCGACCGACAGGTTTTGGCGTCCGCCGCAGCCGGACAGGGCGAGCGCGCAGCCGATGACAATGATGAGAGGCGGGAATTTCATGGATGGCAGCGTAGCAGATCGCGGGCGCGCGAGAAGCGGGAACGGGATATTTTTCAAGGCGGCGGGGCGGGCCGGCTGCTTTTGCGGTTGTTTTTGCGCCGGACTCGCGCAGCGTGGGCGTCCGCCGCACATGAGCCTCAACCGGATTGAACAGCAGCTGTTTGATTATATCGACACCCACCCGGAGGAAAAACGATTCTGGATGGACAAGACGCGCGCGACGGCGGCGGCAAGCCCGGATGAGTTCTCCGCCGCCGCCGCGCTGGACGGGGAGTTGCGATATTATTACATGGAGCGCGCCGGGGTGGTGCCGTCACTGGCCGAACTCGCGCGGGCCGAGCCCGCCGCGCGCACCAGCATGCGCAATCTTGCCGAATACCTCATCCGCGTCTGGACGCCGCCGCGCGTGAAGAAGCGGAAAAGCCCGGCTTGATCCGGCGGCGGCCAAGGCGCGCGCTAATGCGCCCCGTCCTCGACCCAGCGCACGCAGAACTGCACGAGCTGGATGGCGTTGGTGATGCTGAGCTTTTCCTTGATTCGCGCCCGGTGGGACTCGACGGTTTTTATGCTGATGTGCAGCTTCGCGGCGATGTCGCGCGTGGGCAGGCCGTTGCCGATCATGCTCACGATCTCCAGCTCGCGATCGCTTAATATGTCCACCGGCGAACCCTGCCCGGGATCGCCCCCGCCGGCGACATGATCGAGCATGCGGCTGGCCACGCGGTCGCTGACGAACACCTTGCCGGAACGAATGCGGCGGATGGCGTCGAGGACCTTGTCGCTCATCTCCTGCTTCATGACATACGCCTTCGCCCCGGCCTTCAGCACGCGCATGGCGTAGATCGACTCGTCATGCATCGACAGCACGAGAATCTGCGCCTTGGGGTCAAGCGCCCGGATGTTTTTGATCAGCTCGATTCCATTGTAGCCCTTGAGCGATATATCGACGATGGTCAGGTCGGGTTTGATCGTTGATATCATTTTCAACGCGGTCGGGGAGTCCTCGGCCTCGCCGCAGCAGGTCATGTCGGGCTGGCCGTTGATAAGCTCGATGAGCCCCCGCCGCATGAGCGGATGGTCATCGACAATATATACACGGATTTTCTGGTTCATTGCAGGCGTAGTATTCACTGGAAAACCGGATATATGAGACGCAGCACGGCCCCGCCCGGGCCGTCATTGTACAGATGGATGTCGGCCCCGAGCAGATCCGCCCGGCACTGCATGCTGTGCCATCCCATGCCCGCCTTGGCGGACTGGGTCTGGGGCAGGCCGCGGCCGTTGTCTTGCACGGTGAGCTGCATGCGCTCGTGTCCCGGGGATGGGGCGAGGGCGAGGGTGATTTCCGTCGCCCCGCCGTGCCTGACGGAGTTGCTCATCGCCTCTTGGGCGATGCGGTAAATCTGGACGACCTGCGAGCTGGTGTGCGCGGGAATGAACGCGGGAAACTGCGTGCGGATCTCGACGCCGAAGCGGATGTGCACCTGCCGGGCGAGGTCTTCCAGCGCGTCGCGGATGTCCTTGAACTGGATGGCGTCGGTGAACAACCCGTGGGCGAGCGAGCGCGTGCGCTCCATCGCGGCGCCGAGCTGGCGGTTGAGTTCCTGAAATTGCTTCGCCTCCTGCGGGAGCCGTCCCATGATGCGATCCTCGGTTGCGCGCATGAGCAGGCTGATGCCGGCCAGCACCTGGCACAGGTCATCGTGCAAATCCTGGGCGATGCGGTTTTTCTCCCGCTCGCCCGCCTGGATGCTTTCGAGCTGGCTGGCTTTCTCGGCCTGGATGTCCGCCACGAATCCCCGGATGGTGGTTTTGCCGTCGCGAGGCTCCACATCCACAATGGAATGCCGTATCCAGAGGTCCTTGCCGTTTCTGTCGACAAGCCGGTATTCGATGGATTGCGGGCGACCGTCGCGCGGGAGTTCGCCAAAGTAGTTGTTTACCCGGGTCTGGTCCGCGGGGTGTATGATTTCATGCCAGCGGCGTCCCTGGTCCAGGGCCAGCGCCTGGATGAACGCGGGTGTGGACGGAAAGATGCAGGATGCGGAAAGCGGGCTCGTCTCGCCTTCCCAGGCAACTATGCGCCCTTGGGCAAACATGCCGTGCAATGCCCACTCCGGCATCGCGAGCGGATGGATCTCAGGCAGGCGTTCTTCGTCCGCGCCGGTATGTCGAATCCGGCGGGCTCGCGTAGTCATGTTTCCCAGGAAGGTCGCGAGCCTAGGGTCTAATCCCTTATATTTTGTAGTAGATTCCATGAAATCGCGCGAGTCGCGCCATATTTCGGCACCGGGTCGTTGACTGCATGATGTGGACCAAATTTATTCAGCATGGTTGGTTCTGTATCTTGGATGTGATCTGTCGAGACAATGAAATACAGACGCAGTTAACTGACATATAATTAACTCAGTGAGGCAGATCTGGTTAATTATATATTAATTTGCAAGAATGCGGCTGCATTAATTAACCTGATAATGGCATCGCCTGTGGTTAGCACATGAACTGCTGCAATCTTGCGTGGTGGCCTGAGTTGCCGCTGATTTTCGCCTGTTAGCATTATTTTGACGCGACCGGACGAATCATGGCCGCTTAATTTTTTATAATAGCCATGTTTCGATAAGGTTAAATTTATAAATCACCGCGTTTCGCGTCACCAGCGGATGGACGGACAGGCTGCCGCACCGCGCGCGGGGCCGCCGTGCGCGCCTCTTGCCTGCCGCTCTGGAGAAGGCTGGCTGGACGCCGGAGGGCCGGGCGGATTCGAGACACTCCGCGACCCACCCGGCGCGCCGGATTCGGAGCCATTCGACGCGCGGGAAGTTCTCCGGTCCGGGCGGCCGACCGACCCCGCAAGCGGGTGGGGGAGCGGCACCGGGGCGATTGAGGTGGCAGGAGGCGCGGTTTCGGAGCGCGGAATTGCGTTGGCGGCGCCTGGTTTTCCTCCGGAAGCGCGACCGCGCCGTCCAGCGCCTGTTTTTTACAAATGCGGCGCATCGTTTTACCTTTGCAAGAGTGCGCTTGACATTGCTTGCGCGGGGCGGTGCATTAACCGACTTTTCCAAAAACAGTCTCCGTAAAAGTTAATCACATGGCTCTCAAAATCCGTCTTTCCCGCATCGGCGCCACTCACAACCCGATTTACCACGTGGTCGTGGCCGAAGCCCGTTCACGTCGTGATGGCGCGGCGGTCGAAATTCTCGGCACCTATACGCCCCGCTCGAAGAAGGAGCAGCTTTCCCTCGATGTCGCCCGCGCCGAATACTGGCTGTCCAAGGGCGCGCTCCCGACCGATACCGCCAAGGGCCTCATCAAAAAAGCCCGCAAAAACGCCCCCGCCGCCGAGCCTGCCGCGGCCGAGGCCTGAGTTTCGCGCCACGCGCCATCGAGTGCGTTTTCCTTTTCCCCGGTCGCCCCGCGCCCGGGGATTTTGTTTTTCTAGGATGTCCGGCAAAATCCATGGTGTGCGGAAAATACATGGTCTCGTTGCTTGAAAGGGATTTTCGTTTCTGGTTCACTCATCCCATCCGCTTATGAAAAAATCCAAAAAATCCAAATCCGCCTCTCCCGTGGTCGAGTTGCTCGACCTCGTCCTTGCCGACTCCTACTCGCTGATGGCGCTCACGCATAGCGCGCACTGGAATGTCGAGGGCCCGAACTTCTTCTCGCTGCACACGGCGTTTGAGGAGCAATACCAGGATCTCTTCACCGCGGTGGACGAACTGGCCGAGCGCATCCGGTTTCTCAAGGCCTATGCCATCGGCGGGCTGGGGCGTTTCGCCAAGGTGTCCGGCCTGCAGGAGCCTTCCGGCCCCCTTTCGGCCCGCGACTACGTGACGAGCCTGCTCGAGGCCCACGAAAAGACCATCAAGGATTTCACCGCCCTGCGCGATGCCGCCGGCGAGGCCGAGGACGCCGAGACGCAGGACATGGCCATCGCCCGCCTCCAGTGGCACCAGAAGATCGTCTGGATGCTCAAGAGCTGGATGAAGTGAATCCCTCCGCGCGCGATGCGGGACGGGAACTCTCCGCCACGCATCATTCGCCGATCGAGTCCCGCGCACGAAACGGCGCGGGCTTTTTTGCGCCGAAACGCGCCCCATGCCCGCGTCCCGCGGCGGCGCGGGACCGGCGGAAAGAGTCCGGGCGCATCCCTCTTGGAGAACCGCCCTGCAAACTGTCCGATGTCAAAAGGAGTTTCCCGCCGCATTTCATGTGCTTGGATAAGGCGAGCCGTCCCGCCCGCCCTCGACTTGTCTGCCCAATGAAACCAACTTCCGCCCTGTTCCCGCGCCTCGCCCTCCTCGCAATTCCCCTCGCGCTCTCTGCCGCGTCCGTGCCTGCGCCCGCCGCGCAAATGTTCCAGCCGCGCGGCCTCCAGCCCAATCTTGTCCACAACATCGAGCGTCCGCTGCGTTATGCGCCCGACGGGCACGACTTCGTCATCGAAAATGGCGGCGAGTTTTTCAACCGCCCGCTCTACGGCGGCCACACCGCCTTCCGTGTCGATGCCGGCGACATGCCCGAGTTTTCGCTCTACCTGCCCGGTCGCGGCGGCAACCTCCGCCTCGGCATCCGCGCGGCGGACGGCTCCGCGAAATGGCTGCACGAGGCCGCCCGCGTCACCGCCCGCTACCGCCCCGGCGAAATGCTTTACGAAATCCGCGACCCGCTCCTCGGCGCGGATGCCGTGCTGCGCCTCCACGCCATTGCGCTCCACCAGACCGACGGCCTCATCGTGCGCGTCGAGGCGAAAAACCTCGCGCCCGCATCCGTCGGCGGCCTCGAACTCATCGCGGCCTACGGCGGACTCAATGGCAGACGCGGCAAACGCGACGGCGACATCGGCACCGAGGCCGTGCCCATCGGCGAGTATTTCCAGCTCAAGCCCGAGGCCTGCGCCGGAAACGCCTTCGCGCTCGAAGGCCCGCGCTTCACGCTGCGCGCGCGCCCCGCGACCATCGCCGGGCTGTTCCCCGCCGCCGCGAGGCTCGCGCTGGCCGATGCCGCGTACTGGTCCTCGCCCGCCGCGCTCCTCGCCTCCGCGGCCGGCGGCGCGTCCGTGCCGCAGTCCCCGGTCGTCACCGCCGTGATGCCGCTCGCCGGAGCCGGCGGCGTCGGGCCGCTCTTCCTTTGCCTGCAACGTATTCAGGAAACAGATACGGGTGGCGCTTCCGCCGCCGCCGTCTCCACCGAGCTCGCCGATTACGCCGCCGTCACCTCCGCCGGCCGCCCCGGCGCGAAACCCGTGCCCGTGCCCATCCCGCTCGCGCCCGCCTGCGCCGCCGCCGACCTGCCGCGCGTCTTTGGCGAGGCCGCCGCGCATTTCGCGGCCGTGCGCTCGCAAATCGCGGTCGAGACGCCCGACCCCTTCATCAATGCCGCCGTCGCCGCGCTCAACATCGGCGCCGACGCCGTCTGGGACGAGCCGCAGGGCGCGGTCATGCACGGCGCGATCGCGTGGCGCTCCAAGCTCCTCGGCTGGCGCGGCCCCTACGCGATGGACGCGCTCGGCTGGCACGACCGCGCCCGCCGCCATCTCGCCTACTGGGCCACGCGCCAGAACACCGATCCCGTCCCCGCAAAGCTCCCGCCGCCCGACGAGAACGCCAACCTCGCCCGCAGCGAGGCCGCGCTCCACAGCAACGGCGACATGGCCAACTCGCACTACGACATGAACACCGTCTATATCGACGCGCTCTTCCGCCATTTCCTCTGGACGGGCGACTTCGATTTTGCCCGCGAGTTGTGGCCCGTCATCGAGCGCCATTTGGCATGGCAGCGCCGCCTTTTCCGCCGCGAGTTCGGCCCCGAGAGACTTCCGCTCTACGAGGCCTACGCGCAGATCTGGGCCAGCGACGATCTTCAGTATCACGGCGGCGGCGTCACCTACGCCTCCGCCTACGCCTGGTATCACAACACCCAGGCCGCCCGCCTCGCGCGTCTCCTCGGTCTCGACGCCACGCCCTACGAACGCGAGGCCGCGCTCATCGCCCGCGCCATGCGCGAGTTTCTCTGGATGCCCGGCGTGGGCATGTTCGGCGAGTTCCGCGATCTCCTCGGCCTGGGCCGTCTCCACGAAAGCCCCGGCCTCTGGTCGTTTTATCACACGATGGACGCCGGCCTCGTCACGCGCGAGGAGGCGTATTCAATGGCCCGATACGTCAATGCGCGTTACCCCGCCATTCCGGTGCGCGGTCCCGGCGTGCCGGACGACGGGGATTACCGCGTGCGCTCCTCCACCGACTGGATGCCCTACACCTGGTCGGTCAACAATGTCGTCATGGGCGAAAACATCCACGCCGCGCTCGGTCTCTGGCAGGCCGGAGTGCCGGAGCGCGCGTTCACGCTCATGAAAAGCTCGCTGCTCGCGAGCATGTTCATGGGCATCTGTCCGGGCAACGTCGGCTCGCTCAACTATCTCGACGTTTACCGCCGCGAGTCCCAGCGCGATTTTGCCGACGGCAGCGGCGTGACCTCGCGCGCGGTGGTCGAGGGGCTTTTCGGCGTGCAGCCCGACGCGCTTGCCGGCGAGCTTGTCATCGCGCCCGGCTTCCCCGGAAAATGGACGCGCGCCTCGATCAAGCATCCCGACGTGAGCTACACGTTTGAGCGCGACGGCAAGGTGCAAAGATTCGTCATCGAGCAACACGGCCCGCTACCGGCGCCCGTCACGCTGCGTGTCCCCGTCTTGAGCGGCACTGCGACGGTCACATGCACCACGACCGGCGAGACCCGGACGCTGCACGCGCGGAATTTGCCCGGTCAATATCTCGCCATCGAACGCTTGATCCCGGCGAAAAAATTGGAGGTCGAAATCACATGGAGCGGCGACGGCATTATCTATTCCGATGCCGATGAATTTCCTGCGGGCTCGCATTTTGAGGCCGCATTGCAGCGGCTTTTGAATCCGCCCATCGATTGGAGTGTTCCGCCTGCCGAGGGTGCGACATTCTCGCCGGTGAATCTCGACGCTCATTTCAACGACCGCGTCACGCAAATCTTCAAAAACGAATACCGCTCCCCGCGCTCGCCCCACGTCTCGCTCGCCATCCCGAAGCAAGGCATCGGCGCGTGGGCCGGCCACGTGAACGCCACCGCCGACATCGACGACAGCGGTCTGCGCGCCGCCGCGCGGACCGGCGGCGGCCGTGTCACGCTTCCCAACGGCGTTTTTTTCGCCACGCCGGGCGAGCCGGAGGCGCCGAACATCCTTTTCACCTCGCTTTGGGACAACTACCCCGGCGAGGCGGCCGTCCGACTCGAAGGCCGTGCGCGCCATGCGTATTTCCTGATGGCGGGCTCGACCAACTGGATGCAAAGCCGCATCGACAACGGCGAGGTGATTGTCACCTACGCCGACGGCACGAACACCCGCCTCGCCTTGCGCAATCCCGACACGTGGTGGCCCATCGAGCAGGACCTGTTTTACGACGACTATCAATTCCGCTGTGACACGCCGCCGCCCGCGCGGCTGAACCTGAAAACCGGCGAATTTCGCGCGCTCGATGCGGACGAGTTCAAGGGCAATGGCCGCACCATCCCCGGAGGTGCGGCGACCGTGCTGCATCTCCCGCTCGACCCGAAAAAAGAGCTGCGCTCGCTCACCCTGCGCACCCTGAGCAACGAAGTCGTCATCGGCCTCATGGCCGTGACCTTGGAGCGGTAAAGGCAATGCCCGGGGTGGCACGGGCATCCTTGTCCGTGCCAAACCCTACCCTGCATTTTATAAAGGCGGATTTTATATAAATCCACGCTCAGGAATATAATAGGGCATCCCAAGTAAAATTGTAGTCGCTGGCGCTGCAACCCAATCGGTTGCAGCGCCAGCGAAATCTGACTCACTTTGGGTTAACCGACGCGGCCACAATATTATTTAAAACGCTCCAGCGCGGCCATCATGGAGTCCGCCCCTCCATTGTTATAGTTTTGGGTTCTTCGCTATTTTAATATGATTCGCCAAGTTAATAATTTCCATGAGAATGGCAGGCATGTCGCTTCGCCCGGATTCGCTTTGACGCCTTTTTTGTGCCGTCGCGCCGTCGCGTGAAAAACATGCTTTTTCAGGCATCGAAAACAGCGACGAACCTGGTTTTTAGAAATGATTAATATTAGGCTGGATGCATGTTGCGAAGGTGGCCGTATTTTGCGGGCGCCTTGAATTTTTTCCCACGGGTAAAACGTGGATGCGCGCGCTCGATTTTTCCGCGCGGGAGGGCCCATTGAAATGCCTTTTCCTTCGAAAGGTTACGGTCATGGAAATATCGTGTGACGGAAGGGTGCTGGACTTGACTCTCCTTTGCCATTCCCCGTTCGCTGTATTAATCGTCTTTTTGGGGACTATATTCTCGAAACCCAAATCAAACGACCAATGCCATGCATAAAACGTTCTTGAAATTGTTCACCATCGCGGCGGCGGGATTTGCCTTCATGGTGTCCCTTCCCACCGCTTCCGCCCAAGGCATCGTTTCCTCCGGCATCACCGGCACCGTGGTCGATGAGGCCGGCCGGCCGCTCTCCGGCGCTGCCGTCACGGTAATCCACACACCCTCCAACACCGCCGCCACCGCGATCACGGGCGCCTCCGGTCGTTTCGGTGTCTCGGGCCTGCGCGTCGGCGGCCCCTACACCGTCTCCGCCACCATCGCCGGCTACGATATCAAGCCGCTCGCAAACGTCCACACCAGCCTGGGCGGCGACAGCGACGTGACCCTCGTCGCCACCGGCGAGGTCATCCAGCTCGAACGATTTGTCGTCGGCGCCTCCATCAACGACCTCAATGCCGCCGCCACCGGCGCGAGCAGCGTGCTCGACAACCATGCCATCAATAACATGCCGACCACGAACCGCTCCTTTGCCGACATGATGAAGACCAATCCCTTCGTCTCGATCCGCTCCGGCGCGCAAGTGACCGCGCTCGGCATGAACAACCGCTACAATTCGATCTCCATCGACGGCGCCCGCCAGAACGACAACTTCGGCCTCTCGTCCACCGGCCTCTTCTCCCTCAAGAATCCCTTCTCCCTCGACGCGCTCGAAAACTTCAGCATCCAGCTCACGCCCTACGATGTCACGCAAAGCGGCTTTGCCGGCGCCTCGATCAATGCGGTGAGCAAGAGCGGCTCCAACGAGTTCCACGGCTCCGCCTATTACGTTTACACTTCCTATAAATGGCAGGGGGAGGATGTCTTCGGCACCACCGCCGGACAGCGCACCTCCACCTTCTACGAGCGCACGTGGGGCGCCACCCTCGGCGGCCCGATCATCAAGGACAAGCTGTTCTTTTTCGTGAATTATGAAAAGTTCAGCAACCCTTCCGGCGGCGCGACCAATCCCGGTTTCATACCCGACGGCACCGTGCTTTCCAGCCTGGCCGGCCAGTTTGGTTCCCTGCCCGGTTCTCCCAACTTTGGCTCCTTTGGCAGCGTCGGCGGCGCCTTGCTTGAGGACGAGAAGAAACTCGTGAAAATCGACTGGAACATCACCAGGAATCACCGGTTGACCGTCCGCTACAGCGAGACCGAGGGCAATCAACCCAGCTATCCCGACTTCCGCAGCACGGGCGCTCCCTCCGGCTTTCCCTCGGGCCTGGGCGCCTCATTCTCCAACGGAGTCACCACTTTTGATTCCAAATACTATACCCTTGCGGTTAACGAGGAAGTATGGGCCGCCCAGCTCTTCAGCAACTGGACCCCGAATCTCAAGACCGAGTTCGCCTTCTCCAAGAACGACACGACCTCCCTGCGCTCCACCCCGGTCAACCTGCCGGAGATCATCCTCCTCAACGTGCCCGGCACCTCTTTCGCCACCGGGGATGCCCTCACCACCAACACCGCCCTGCTCTTCGGCACCGACTACAGCAGCATGGGCAACGGCATCATCAGCAAAACCATTGGCTACAGCGGCAACATCACCTATTCGTGGAAGGATCTCACCTTCAAGGCCGGTTTCGACCGCGAGGAGACCGATTTCGAAAACCTCTTCCGCAACGGCTCCTACGGTCGTTTCGTTTATAACTATGCGCCGGGCTTCGACCTGGCCACCGCCACGCCCGTCTTCTTTGCCCGCAACGTCGCGACCGAGGGCTTCCCCGGCACCGACGTCAGCACTTTCGAGCAGACCGGCTTCTTCGTCCAGGCCAAGTGGGAACCCAGCCACCGTTTCAACGTCACGCTCGGCCTCCGCTACGATGTGCTCGGCAGCCCGATAGACCCGTCCTATAACCCCGCCTTCGAAACCGCATTTGGCGTTCGCAACGACAGCACCATCGACGGCGCCGACCAATTCGCTCCCCGCCTGAGCTTCAACTACGCCCTCGACGACGAGCGCAGGATCCAGCTCCGCGGCGGCGTTGGCGTCTTCCTCGGACGCAACCCGTGGGTCTGGGTTTCCAATTCCTACGGCAACGCCGGTTTTGGCCGCTTCACGCCCTCTTCCGACACCGGCCTCGGCCTGCCGACACTGGGCCAATACCTCGGCGGCACCTTCGGCAGCACCGATCCCATCTACTCCTTCAATTCCGGCAATCCGATGGGCACCACCACCGCGACCACCGGCGGCGGCGACGTCGCCTTCATGAAGCCGGGCCTGAAACTCCCCACCAACATGCGCGGCAACTTCGCCGTGGACATCAAACTGCCCTTCCTCGACTCGATTTTCTCGGTCGAATACATCCGCACGGATGTCATGGAAGCCATTTTCTATGACCAGATCAACCTGGTCCCCATCGGCCAAGGCGCCGACGGACGCACCCGCTTCTCAGGCCGTCAGAGCACGGCCTTCAACCGCGTGTATCGTTTCGGCAATACCGATGTCGGCGGCTCCGACTATGTTGCCTTCTCGCTCGACCGTCCGTTCAAGGATGGCTGGTCCTACAATATCACCTATACCCGCGGCAAGGCCACCGAGGCCCAGCCCGGCGGCAGCTCGACCGCCAGCTCGCAGTGGCAATACAACATCGTCTTCAACCAAAACCAGGTGGAGAGAACCCGCTCCGATTATGAAGTTAAGGATCGCATCCAGGCATCCATCAGCAAGGAATTTAATTTCTTCAAGCGATTCAAGACCACCGCCACCCTCTATTACGAAGGCCGCAGCGGCCTGCCCTACAGTTATGTCTATTCGGGCGACCTGAACGGCGATGGCTCCAGCGGCAACGACACCCTCGCCGTCCCGACTGGCGTCGACGATCCCCGTTTCGACTTCTCGGCCATGAGCAGCGCCGAAGCACGCGATGCCTACATCGCCTTTATGCAGAATAGCGAATTGGCCGCCCACGCCGGCGGCTACGCTCCGCGCAACGCCTTCCTCGGTCCGTGGCAGAGCCGCCTCGATCTCCACCTCTCCCAGGAGATTCATGTCCATGGTCCGGTGAAGGTCGAGGTTTTCGCCAGCTTCATCAACTTCGGCAGCTGGCTCAGCGACGATATTTTCAACTACATCGAGACACTCGGCAATCCCAGCAACAGCAACCAGAACCGTGTGCTCGGCAACGCCAGCTACGGTGCCGACGGCCGCATCCGCCCGACCGTCTCGCTCAACTCCGATGGCACGATCAACTTCGCTTCGGGCTCGCAGTTTTTGGTCAACAACAGCGATTCGCGCTGGCGCATCCAAGCCGGTGTCCGCCTGAAGTTTTGAGCCAAGAGTTGAGGCCGGGCGACTGCCCGATCACTTTTCCCCGAGGCGGCCGCATCACGCGGCCGCCTTTTTTGTCCGATGGATGGGAAGCGGACATGTCAGGGAGCGCCGGCCTCCTCGCCGCCGCCCATTCTGAAAAAGAGGCCGGGCAAGCAGTCGGCAGGTGGGGCAGGGCGGCGGCTCGGCGGGACGCCTCGCCCTGCCCGCTGCTCACCGCCCGCAGAACACGAAATCAGGTCGCCTGAAGAAAATCCTTGACGCTGGCTAAATCATTTTAGCATAATTTGTCAATTATCTATCCCGCAAATGATTTTTAATCGCTCAATTGGAAGCAACAAAAGTTCCCACGCTTAAGCTCAAGCGATTTAGCTAACTCACCCAAATTCCTTACTCCCATCCATCATGTCCCATCCAGTTGAATCCACTCCCCGGTCCTCTGATTGTCATTCCCTTCCTATCCCGGCTGCGCTGGCTTGCGCTGCGCTGGTGGCGTTGTTTGCCGCCGGAACCGCCCCCGAGGCCGCCGCCCAGCAGAAAAAACTGCCCGAAAAACTCACCCGGCTCGAACACAACAATCCCTCCGCCGTCGTGAACCTCGGCGTCGGCCTCTGGGCCTGGCCGGTGGTGAGCGACCTCAACGGAGACGGCCTGCCCGACCTCGTGGTGGTGGCCGGAGCATCCCCTGATCGCGGCACTTATTACTTTGAGAACACCGGACGCAAGGATGCCGCCACCGGCATGGAGGTTTTCAAGAAGGCCGTTTACCTCGGCCCCGGCCGCAACGATGTCACGCCCTCCTACCTGCCCGATGGCAGCGTGCGCGTGACCGCCGCAAATTATGAGTATCCCGATTTTCTGAAGGCAGGCATCAATACAAAGAGCAAAGCGCGCAAGGAGCTTCCCTTCATCGCCAAGGAGATCCACAAAACCTCCGGACGCATCCGCGGCGAGCAGTGGAGCTTCGTCGATTTCGACGGCGACGGGAAGCTCGACCTCGTGCTCGGCGCCGGCGACTGGACGGATTACGGATGGGACAACGCCTACGATGCCAACGGCCGCTGGACGAACGGCCCTTTGCACGGGTTCGTTTATATAATGAAGAACCTCGGCACGAACGAGAAACCCCGTTACGCCGAGCCCTTCCGCCTGAAAACCGACGGACGCGACATCGACCAATACGGCATGCCCTCGCCGGTGTTCGGCGATTTCCGCGGCACCGGGAAACTCGACCTCATCTGCGGCGAGTTTGTGGACGGCCTCACCTTTTATGAAAACATCGGCACGCGCGAAAAGCCCGACTATGCCCCGGGCCGCCGCCTGACTTTCGACGGCGCGCCGCTCACCATGCCGCTCGAGATGATCGTGGTCACGGCCCAAGACTGGAACAAGGACGGCAGGCTCGACCTCATCGTCGCCCAGGAGGACGGCTATGTGGCGCTGCTCGAAAACACCGGAAATATTATAAAGTCGGAGCAGCGCTCCAATCCGCGCGACGAGCCGCTCGTGCGCAACATGCCCGAGTTCAAGCCGCCGCGCTTCTTCCGGCAGGAAGCCGACCACGTGAAGTTCGGCGTGCTCACCACGCCGGTGGCGGTGGACTGGGACGGCGACGGATTGATCGACATATTGACCGGCAACACCGCGGGCGAGATGGCCTTTATCAAAAACCTCGGCGGCAGTCCCGCCCGCTGGGCCGCGCCCGAGTTTCTCGAGGCGGATGGCAAACGCATCTGGATTCAGGCCGGCTACAACGGCTCCATCCAGGGGCCCGCCGAGGCCAAATGGGGTTATACCAACATCCATGTCGCCGACTGGGACGGAGACGGTCTGCCGGACATCATGACCAATTCCATCATCGGAAAAATCCTTTGGTATAAAAACACCGGCACCCGTTCGCAGCCGAAACTCGCCGCCGCGCAGCCCGTCCGCGCGGCGTGGGACGGTCCGGTCCAAAAACCGGCGTGGAACTGGTGGGACCCCGAGGGCGACGAACTGGTGCTCCAGTGGCGCTGCACGCCCTACATGATCGATATCGACGGCGACGGCGTCCCCGATCTCGTCGCGCCCGACCACGAGGGTTACCTCGCGTTCTTCAAGCACGTTGTCCGCGACGGAAACCATTTCGTGCTGCCCGGCCGGCGCATCTTCAGGATGCAGGGGCTGTCTGAGTTCAACTCCAGCGGCGTGGCCAAAGAGGACGGCGAGTCGGACGGCCCGCTGCGCATGAATTACGGCGAGGCCGGCCGCAGCGGACGGCGCACCTTCGAGTTTGCCGACTGGGACGGCGACGGGAAGCTCGACCTGCTCGTCAACACCGTGAATATCAATCTCTATAAAAACGTGTCCCGGAAGCCCGGCGAATGGATTTTCAAGGACATGGGGCCGGTGGACGGCAAAAAGCTCGCCGGACACAGCACCTCGCCGACCACCGCGGATTGGGACGGCGACGGCATCAAGGAGCTGCTCGTCGGCGCCGAGGACGGGTTTTTCTACCTGATGAAAAATCCGCGCGCGGAAAAATAATATTATTTTCCATTCAACTCATTCCATAACACCATGTCATCCAAAGTACCGAAAAAAGGAATTCTCGCGGCCTTGTGGCTGCCCGCCGATGCGGAGGGCAACCTGCTCAAGCGCGAACTCGCGGCCAATATCGCGTGGCTCAAGGCCAAGGGCGTTTACGGCATTCTCGCGCTCGGCAGCACGGGCGAGTTTCCCCACATGACGGTCGCGCAGCGCCAGGATGCGCTCGCGACCGTGGCGGAACTGGCGGCGCCCCTGCCCGTCCTGGCCAACATCAGCGACATCCGCCCGCGCGTCGTCGCCGAGCTCGGGCGCACCGCCCGCCAGCTCGGCCTGCCCGCCGTCACCATCATGACGCCCGGCTTTTATCCGAACACGCAGGATGACGTGCTGGAGCATTTCCTCCACGCGGCGGACAGCTCGCAACTGCCGGTGTTTCTATATAATTTTCCGTCCCTCACCGGCACGCGCATCAATATCGGGACGGTCGCCGCCTTTGCCGACCGCGCCAATATGGCCGGCATCAAGCAAAGCGGCGGCGAGTTCGAATATCACAAGGAACTCATCGCGCTCGGCAGGGAGAAGAACTTCGTCGTGTTTTCCGGCGCCGACACGCGCCTGCCAGAGGTGTTCGGCCTCGGCGCGGTGGGCTGCATCGGCGGCCTGGCGAACATCGCCCCGGAGCTGATGCTGCATTTGTATAAAGTCTGCCGCGAGGGCGCGCCCGGCGACATTCATCCGGCGTTTGAGCGCCTGAAGCAGGTGGGCGACACCGTGGACCGCCTGACCTTCCCGCTGAACGTCGCCGCCGGCATGGCCGCGCGCGGCGTGCCCACCGGCGAACCCAAGGCGCGCGTGTCCCCGAGTTCGCAAAAGATATATGATGGCATCGTCCGGGATCTCGGCGTCGCTTTCGAGCAGTGGGGTCTCCCGCGCTTCGATGCGGTCCCCGCCGCGACCGCCGCCCGTTGATTGATCGAGGGCCTGGCCCTGTCCCAGGCCGCCGCGTCCAAGAGGCGCGTTATTTTACAACCCGGTCCGGCATGACGCCGGGCCGGCAACCCAAAAATCCCCATGCCCCGCTATATATTATTCATTCCCTCGTTATTATTGTCATGCTGCCTGGCCTTGGCCAGCGCGGTCGCGCATCCGGCGGTGTTGCGTTCCGGGTTCATATACGAAACCGCGCCCTATCCTGAATGCCACGCCTCGACCATCGTGGAAACTTCGCCGGGAAAACTCGTGGCCGCGTGGTTCGGCGGCACCAAGGAAAAAAATCCCGACGTCTGCATCTGGGTTTCTCATTTTGAAAATGACAAATGGGCGGAGGCGAAAAATGTAGCCGACGGCCTTCAGCCTGACGGCAAACGCCATCCGACATGGAATCCCGTTCTGTTCCAGCCGCCGGGCAAAGGTGCGCCGTTGATCTTGTTTTATAAAGTGGGTCCGTCACCGACCACATGGTGGGGCATGCAAATAAAATCCACCGACGGCGGCCATACGTGGAGTGCGCCCGAGCGGCTTCCCGACGGCATTCTCGGTCCGATAAAAAACAAGCCGGTTGTCCTCACCGACGGCTCGTGGCTTTCCCCTTCCAGCACGGAATCGCGCAAGGATGGCTGGCAGGTGCATTTCGAGTGTTCCCGTGATGCGGGGAAAACGTGGACAGTCATCGGCCCGGTGAGGAAGGGGCCGAATTTTGATGCCATCCAGCCCAGCGTGTTGTTTTTCCCCGGAGGCCGCCTCGAGGCGCTTTGCCGCACGCGCCAGGGTGTCATTGCCATGACTTGGTCGGAGGACCGCGGCAGGACGTGGAGCCCGCTCGCCGCCACGGGGCTGCCCAATCCGAATTCCGGCACCGACGCTGTCACGCTTCGGGACGGGCGGCAGCTGCTCATATATAATCACTCCGCCCATCGTCCCGACAGGCCAGGCAAAGGCTGGCGTTATCCCATCGGTCTCGCGCTTTCCGACGACGGCATCCAGTGGCGGCGTTCCGTGACGCTCGACGACGCGCCGCTGCCCGAGGGCTATGCGTATCCGGCCATCATCCAGACGGCCGACGGGCTTGTGCACGCCACCTACACATGGGACCGCAAGCGTATCAGGCATGTCGTCATCAATCCCTCACTGCTATGAACGCCGCACAAAGCCATTTTGCCACGCTCGATATCGTCGTCCTGCTTGCCTATTTCGCCCTCACGCTGGCCATCGGGCTGGCCTGCTGGCGCAAGAGCCGTTCCGTGCACGGCTTCACCGCGGCCGAAAGCAGCCTGCCGGGCTGGCTCACGGGGCTGTCCATCCTCGGGACCTACATCAGCAGCATCAGTTTCATCGCGCTGCCGGGAAAGGCGTTCGCCTCGAACTGGAACTCGTTTGTCTTCAGCCTCGCCATCCCGGTTGCGGCGTGGATCGGCGTCAAATATTTCATTCCATTTTACAGGAACAGCGGCTGCATTTCCGCCTATTCCCACCTCGAGGAGCGTTTCGGCGGCTGGGCGCGCATCTACGCGAGCGCCTGCTATCTGCTCACCCAGCTGGCGCGCATCGGGGCGGTGACCTACATGATGGCGCTGCCCATGAACGTGCTGCTCGGCTGGGACATCCGCTGGATCATATTGATCACCGGCATCAGCACGACATTATATACATTCGTCGGTGGCATCGTCGGCGTGATCTGGACGGAGGCCATGCAGACCGTCGTGCTGATTCTCGGCGCGCTGGTGTGCGCCGTGCTCATGATCACCGGCCTGCCCGAAGGGCCGGGACAATTGTTCCGGATCGCCGCGGAGCACGACAAGTTCAGCCTCGGCAGCATGGGATTGAATCTCGCCGAGCCCACGTTCTGGGTTGTGCTTGTATACGGCGTGGTGATCAATCTGCAGAATTTCGGGGTGGATCAGAATTATGTGCAACGTTTTCACACGGCGAAGTCGGACAGGGACGCGCGCAGGAGCCTCTGGATAGGAGCGCTGATGTATGTGCCCGTCTCGGCGGTGTTCTTTTTCATCGGCACCGCGCTCTTTGCCTATTACACGACGCATCCTTCGGAGCTTCCGCTGGAATACCGGGCCGCCAACAAGAGCGATTACGTGTTTCCGTGGTTTATCGTGACCGTCCTGCCGAAAGGCGTGACGGGGCTGCTCATCGCCTCCATCTTCGCGGCGGCCATGAGCACGATATCGAGCAGTCTGAATTCTTCGGCCACGATTTTTCTCAATGATTATTACCAGCGCTATATAAACAAGAAGGCGACCGAGCGGCAGAAAATGCTCGTGCTGTATGTCTGCACGATCGCCGCGGGCGTGTTCGGGACCTTGTTTGCGTTTGGCATGATCAATGTAAAAAGCGCGCTCGACGCGTGGTGGACGCTGGCGGGCATCTTTGGCGGCGGCATGCTGGGCCTGTTTCTGCTCGGCTTCCTGTCGCGCCGCGCCGGCAAACCCGCCGGTCTCGTCGGGGTCGCGGTCGGCGTCCTGTTGATCCTCTGGATGAGCGTGTCGCCGAAGATGGGCGGTTTCTTCACCGGCTGGCAAAGCCCGTTCCACTCCTTCCTGACCATCGTTTTCGGCACCGCCGCGCTGCTGCTCGCCGGCCTGCTGGTGGCATCCCTGGGCGGCTCCGGGAAAACATCGGCTTCTGCAAAATGATATAATATGTTCTTTTCCGGCCAGAATGGCCCGGACGCAATCGGGCATGCGGCAACACACTCCCTCATTCCAATGAATATTCATATCGTTCGTATCCTGGCCGGTCTGCTGCTCTTTGGCACGGTGGCTCTTCGCGCCTCGCAGGCCGGCGGTCCGGTCCGTCCGCTGGCGGATGACTTTGTCGTGGTGGGCGAATCTGACGACCCTCTGAACACGCCGCTCTATTCGCCCTCCATCCTGCGGCTGGACTCGGGGCGTCTGGTCGCCGCCTATTCGAGACACTCGGCCAAGAAGCCGAAACGCGAGGTTCTGCTTACGTCCGACGACGGCGGGCGCTCATGGAAACAGCGCGCCGAGCTGCCCAGCCTGCAAGGGCGCGTTTTCAAGGCGGGGCGGTCGTTGTATTATCTGGCGACCGGCGCCGGCCTGCCCATCTCGCGCTCCGATGACGACGGCGAGACCTGGTCGGCCCCGGTGAACCTCACCGGAAAGGAGCTCGTCTGGCAGCAGACTCCGGCGAATGTCTGGCACGCGAAGGGCAATGTCTATATTGCCTACGAACTGGCGGGCCGGAAAATAGATGCCTGGGCGCCGTCCGAAAAGGCGCTCGTGCTTTTGCGCGCGGCGGAAAAGTCGGACCTCACCAAAACGCAAAACTGGACGACTTCCAGCCGGTTGGTGTTCTCCGATGTGCTGCCCGGCACGCGCGAGAACGATCCGCAGATCGACTATGTCGGGATTCCTTTTTATCCGCAAAGTTATCCCAACCGCCAGCCGATGGCGCCGAAGCGCAGCTTTTCGCCCATCGGCTGGGTCGAGCCGGGGGTCGTGCAAATCCTCGACCCCGATCATTATTGGTATGATCCGTCAGGCCGCACCTTTCATATACTCGCCCGAGCGCACACGGGCGGCACGGGGTTCGCGTGCCTGACCAAGGTCGTCGAGAACGATGACGGCAGCATGACCATGTCGCTGCAGGACGCTCCCTCGGGCAAGCACATGCTCTTTCTGCCCGTGCCCGGCGGGCAGTTGCGTTTCCATGTCCTCTACGATGCGAAAACCAAGCTCTACTGGCTGCTCGGCTCGCAGGCCACCGATTCGATGCGCCGCGCCGACCGGCTTCCGCCCGACCGCTTCGACCTCGCCTTCAACGAGCGCCAGCGTCTGGTGCTGCACTTTTCCAGGAATCTCGTCGACTGGTGCTTTGCCGGTCTCGTCGCGACCTCGGGGGAAAACGGCCGGACCTCGCGCCACTATGCCAGCATGGACATCGACGGCGACGATCTTGTCATCCTTTCCCGCAGCGGCGACAAGCGAGCCAAGAGCGCGCACAACGGAAACCTCATCACCTTTCACCGCGTGAAAAACTTTCGCGAGCTTGTTTATTGATTCCGGCGGGAGTTTATTTGCGAAGCCCATTTGATATACAAAATGAACATGAAACCCGCCGCCCTTCTCGCCATCCTGCTTGCCGGTGTCCTGTCTTCGCCGTTTGCGGCAAACGCGCAGGACGGCCCGCGCTCGAAACTCCCGCCGCCGGATTTCGCCAACGTTTCCTACGGCCCGCATGCGCGCAATGTCATGGACGTGTGGCTCGCGAAATCCGCCAAGCCCGCGCCGCTGCTGCTGTATTTTCACGGCGGAGGCTTTCGCGCCGGGGACAAGGGCAACCTCTGGCCCGCCGTGCTGCGCGAGGCGCTGGGCGCCGGCATCACGGTGGCCGCGGCCAATTACCGGCTCTCACCCGACGTTTCCTTTCCCGGCCACTATATGGATTGCGCGCGGGCGCTCCAGTTTGCGCGGCATTCGGCGAAGGCGTGGAACATAGACCCGGCCCGGGTCGCGCTCATCGGGAGCTCCGCCGGGGCAGGCACGTCGCTTTGGATCGCGTTTCACGATGATCTGGCCGATCGGGAGAGCGACGATCCGGTCGCGCGCGAATCGACACGCGTGTCGTGCGTGGTTGTCGCCGGCGCACAGCCGACCTACGATCCGCGCGTGATCCGGGAAGTCGCGGGCGAGGCCGCGTCCCGGCATCAGGCGCTCGTGTCGATGTATGGACTGAAGCCCGGCGAGGCGGATTCGGAAAAAGCGCACCGGCTTTACGGGCAGGCCGCGCCCATCACCTATCTGACGAAGGACGACCCGCCGGTGTATGCATATTATACGGAACCGAAAACCGCCGTGCCGCCAAGCAGTCGCGCCGGCACCGGCATCCACCATCCGAATCTCGGCCTGTATCTGAAAAAGCACATGGACGCGCTTAATATCGAGTGCGTGGTCGCGCACAAAAGCGACGGGCACAATTTTCCCGCCGAGGGCGTCGCCTTCATGAAAAAACATTTCGGCCTATAGGGTCTTCGTTTGCCAAATCATTTAAAACCCCGATGCTCATCCGTCTTCATAAAATGAATACAAAAACAGGGTCCCGCCTCCATTTCCTCGCCGCTGTATTTTTGCTGGTTTCCATCGCCTCCCTTGGCGCGCAAACCGTCGAGGAGTATCCGCTCCGGCCGATCGACCCGAACCTGAAGGCAAACGAATCGCCGGCCGAGAGGGTTGTCTTCCGCCCGCGGAGTGTGGACGATCACGGATTCAACCGCACCCTGCTGGAAACCACCTTCGCCACCCTTACCATTTACCGGCCCGCGCCGGAGAACAATCGCGGCACGGCGATTGTCGCATGCCCGGGCGGCGGATACGGCGCGGTCGTCATCGACCGCGAGGGACACTGGATCGCCCGCTATTTCCAAAAGCTCGGCTATACGGTTGTCGTGCTGAAATATCGCCTGCCGAAACCCGGTGTCACCGGCGATGCGCTGCCGCTCAGCCAGCAGGACGCGCTTGAGGCGATCCGTTACGCGCGCGCCCATGCCGCCGCATGGGGGGTGAAGCGCGTCGGCATCATGGGGGGCTCGGCGGGCGGGCACCTCGCGGGTAGCACGGCGTTTTTCGGCCAGGCCGGGGACGGCTCAAGGCCCGATTTCGTGGCGCTGCTTTATCCCGTCATTTGCATGGACCCGCCCTATGCGCATCGAGGCTCGCGCGACAACCTTCTCGGCCCGTCGCCGTCGCCGGAGCGCGTCGCGGAGTATTCGCTGGAGCGCCGGGCTCGCCCGGGTCTGCCGCCGTTTTTTCTCGTCCACGCGAAGGATGACAAGGTCGTGCCCATCGAGAACAGCCGTCTGCTGGCCGACGCGCTTCGCAAGGTGAACGTGCCCGTGACGCTCATCGAATACAACACCGGCTCGCACGGCTTTTCGCTCGGCCGCGCCCCCGGCCATGAAACCGGCGGGTGGAAGGACGATTTCGTCAAATGGCTCGACGCGCTCCCGTGAGGGCGGGGCGCCGCCGCTTTTGCGCCCCTTGCTGTTCCCCGGGCTTTCCAAATTCACCTTTATGATTCTTGCGTGATTTCGCGTTTCCCGTGGTTGAATAAAAACCGATTTTTTCATCATGAACACCACCTATTACCTCGGCATCGACGTCGGCACCGGCAGCGCCCGCGCCGGTATCTTTGATCAAAATGGCAACATGGCCGGTTCGGCCAGTTTCCCCATCCAGATGTGGAAACCCGCGACCGACCATGTCGAGCAATCCTCCGACAACATCTGGCGCTCCTGCTGCGACGCCACCCGCGCCGCACTCGCGAAATCCGGCGTCAATCCCGCCGACATCAAGGGCGTGGGTTTCGACGCCACCTGCTCCCTGGTCGCGCTCGACGCCGCCGACCGCCCCGTCTCGCTCAGCACCACCGGCAAGGCCGCGCAGAATGTCATCGTGTGGATGGATCACCGCGCCATCGCGCAGGCCGGCCGCATCAACGCCACCCGCCATCCCGTGCTCCGCTACGTCGGCGGCGTCATCTCGCCCGAGATGCAGACGCCGAAGCTCCTCTGGCTCCGCGAAAACCTGCCCGCCGCATGGAAAGCCACCGCGCGCTTCTTCGACCTGCCCGATTTTCTCACTTACCGCGCGACCGGCAGCGACACGCGTTCGCTCTGCTCCGTCGTCTGCAAATGGACCTACCTCGGCCACAAAGGCCCCGACGGCGCGGGCTGGGACGCGGGCTATTTCCGCAAAATCGGGCTTGGCGACCTCGCGGACGAGTCCTTCCGGCGCATCGGCCAAAAAGTCCGTCCCATGGGCGAGCCTGTCGGCGACGGCCTCAGCGCCAGGGCCGCGAAGGAACTCGGCCTCGTCGCCGGCACGCCCGTCGGCGTGTCGATCATCGACGCGCACGCCGGCGGCCTCGGCATGCTCGGCGCCAGGCTGGGGCGCGAAAAAGTCACGCCCGCGACGCTCAATCACCGCCTCGCGCTCATCGGCGGCACGTCCACCTGCCACATGGCCGCTTCGGAAAAGCCGCGTTTCATCCACGGCATCTGGGGCCCGTATTTCTCCGCCATGATTCCCGGACTGTGGCTCACCGAAGGCGGCCAGTCCGCGGTCGGCGCGCTCATTGACCACATCATCCAGTCTCACCCCGCGTCCGGTCCGCTGATGAAGGAGGCGAAGAAGGCGGGCAAAAGCATTTTCGATTTGCTCAACGACCGCCTCGACGCCATGGCCGCTGCGGAAAAACTCCCGCATCCGGCCGCGCTCACCCGCGAATTGCACGTGCTCCCCTATTTCCACGGCAACCGCTCGCCGCGCGCGAACCCAACGCTCAAGGGCATCATTTCCGGCCTGACGCTTTCCGCGACCGCCGACGATCTCGCGCGCCAGTATCTCGCGACGATCCAGGCGCTCGCCTACGGCACGCGCCACATCGTCGAGGAGATGAACCGCAAGGGTTACCGGATCGACATGCTTCTCGCCTGCGGCGGCGGCACGAAAAACCGTGTCTTCATGCGCGAGCATGCCGACATCACCGGCTGCAAGCTCGTGCTCCCGAAGGAGCCCGAGGCCGTGCTGCTCGGCTCGGCGGTGCTCGGCGCGGTGGCCGCGCGCGGCGACGGCGGCCTGCTCGCCGTGATGGAAAAGATGAACGCCGCCGGCAAGGTGATCGCGCCCTCGCGCGGCAGGGTCGCGGCGTATCATGATTCCAAATACGCCGTCTTCCACCGCCTGCACAAGGACTTCCTCGCCTGCCGCGCGCTGATGGCGAAGGCGTGAGCGCGCTGCGTTCGATGGAGGGGCGGGTGGGAAAAACCTGCCGGCTGGAAGCCGGCGCTCCCAGTCGCTCACGCGGCGGCGCGGCGTCTTGCGGCCTTCGCGTGGACGGCCATGCAGACGCCGCCGCTTCGTCCGACATCGCTTCCGGTTTCGGCCTCGCGTTGACTGTCATGCTTTCCCTGGCTTGTGTCCCGGTCGCGCCGGTGCATTGGTTGCACCTTTACCCATCAACCCAAACAAACCCATGGCAGGCATCGGCAGCAAAAAAACAACCGGCTGGAAGGCGACCATCTCCGTCGCGATGGCCAACTACATCGAGGCGGGGTCCATCATCGCGGGAGCCAGCGGGCTCTCGCTGTGGACGGAATACCTGCGCCTGGACAACTTCATGGTGGGCTTGCTGGGCGCGCTCAGCGCCAACGCCTTCGGCGCGGCCTTTGGCGCGCTGGCGGGCGGCTGGCTGTGCGACAAATACGGGCGCAAGTTCATTTACACTTACGACCTGATCGTTTACATGCTCGGCGTGCTGGTCATCGCCGCCTCGGTGAATTTCCCGATGCTGCTCGCCGGCTTCATCGTGACCGGCATCGCCGTTGGCGCCGGCGTGCCTGCGTCGTGGACCTACATCGCCGAGGAGGCACCCCACGCCAAACGCGCCGCGCATGTCGGCACCGCCCAGCTCGCCTGGTCCATCGGCCCGGCCATCACGTTTGTCCTCGCGGTGCTGCTCGCGCCGCTGGGGCTGCTCGGCAACCGGATCATTTTTCTGCACCTGTTCGTGATCGCCTTCATCACTTGGTATATCCGCCAGGGACTGGCGGAATCCAGCCTCTGGAAAAAGGAAAAGGCGCGGGAGGAAAGCGAGCCGGACGCAGGGACGAAAAAACGCCATGCGTATGTCGAATTGTTTGCCGACAAGGTCAACCGGCGTCCACTGGCGCTGCTGCTCGGCATTTATTTTTTCTGGAACTTGGTGGCGGGGGCGATGGGCTTTTTCATGCCCTTTGTCTATGAAACCGTCGGCGGGCTGGGCCAGGCGCAGGCGAATCTCCTGCAAGCCGCGCTCTGGACGATGACGGTGGCGGCGACCTGGGGCGGGTTCATGATGCTCGGGGACCGCATGAGCCGCCGCCTGCTTTACGGCATCGGGGCCGCGATGGGCGTCATCGCGTGGGTCGTGCTCACTTTCGGCGGCATGGGCTGGGGCATGCTCCTCGTGTTTGTCACGCTCTGGGGGTTGTCGGCGGGCATCGGCGCGCAAGCATTTTACGGCTTGTGGGCCAGCGAACTGTTTCCCACGCGCTACCGGGCCGGGGCGCAGGGCGCGATGTTTTTTATCGTGCGCGTGGGCGTGGGGCTCTGGTCGTTTGTTTTCCCCACGATTCTTGCCAAGTTGAGCTTCAAGGTGGCCGGTGTCACCATGCTCGTGTTTCTCGTCATCGCGCTGCTGATCGGCGTGGCGCTCGCCCCCGAAACGCGCGGCAAGACGCTCGAGGAAATCGAGGAGGAGCGCTACGGGAAAAAGCGGGCAGATATTTAAGGGGATCTAAAAATAGTTCCTCGCTATTTTGAATGGCTGTTTTTCACATTTCCAACACTACGAACGACACCCTTCCCCAAACTACACCCGTATCCGATAAGGACGGAAGAAATCGCGCAATTCCTGGGCGTAGAGTTCGGGTTCCTCAAAGGGGGCAAAGTGACCGCCACGGGGTGGCTCTGTGATTCGGACGACATTCGCCACGCGTTTGAGCCACGCATGCGGCGGGAGGATTACGTCTCCGCGAAAGAGCGAAAATCCCGACGGCACTTCCACCCGCCGGGTGTATTGCTCCGCAGGGATCGCGGCATTCGCGCGATATGTTCGCATGGATGATCCGATTGTCTCCGTGAGCCAATAGATCATGATGTTCGTGAGGATTTCATCCTTCGTATAGCTGCGCCCGATCTCACCGCCGCAGTCGCTCCATCCGCGAAGTTTTTCCACAATCCATGCCGCAAGGCCGACAGGCGAATCATTCAGGCCGAAAGCCGCAGTCTGGGGTTTTGTGCTGTGCATGGCCGCGTAAGCGCCTTCGCTTGCAGCCCATTTGGCGGCACTCTCCATCCAATGCCGTTCCTCCGCCGTGAGTTTTTGCGGATCTCCGGCAAACCTGGGCAGGCCTGCATCCATGCGATGCACCGCCACGAGCCGCGCACTGTGATTGAGCGCCAGAAACCGGCTCACGTGGCTGCCCATGTCGCCACCCGCGGCACCGAATTGGCCATAGCCGAGAACATCCATCAACTCCGCCCACAGATCCGCGACCTCCATGGAATTCAACACATGCCTGCGCGGCCGGTCGGAATATCCGAAGCCGGGCATATCCGGCACAACGACATCAAACGCATCCGCCGGATCGCCACCGTATGCGCCGGGGTTGGTGAGGAGCGGGATCACCTTCAAATAGCGCCAAAACGAATCCGGCCAGCCGTGACAGAGAATCAAGGGCAAGGTGGTTTGAGACGGTTTGGCCGCCCTGACATGCACAAAATGAACATACCCATCCTGAAAACCTACAAGCCGGACACGAAAATGAGACAAGCGGCCCATCGCCTTCTCCTGCGTCGGCCAATCAAACCCGTTCATCCAATAGTCAGTCAGTTCGCGAAGATAACCAAGCTCGGCCCCGGCCGACCACCCGGCCCCCTCAGGCGCATCCGCCCACCGCGTCATCCGCAACCGCGCCCGAAGATCCTCAAGGTCCGCAGGGTTTGTTTGCAGGCTGAATGGTTCGGGACAAGGTGTGACTTTAGCCATTGTGTTGATCGAGTCATCCCAATGTGGATCGGATGGATTGTCAGTCTGGCGGATTGACCGATGTGGTGAGACAGGTGTTTTAGGAAATCAAGGGTAAATATTGATGAAGTCAGGCCGGGAACGACGCCAATTAAGGGCGGTTGTTGTTAAAAGCACGCTTGCGCAGGGAGGGGCGGCGTCCCGCCGCCCGACACGCGGAACGCGTGCCCGTCATATCTCGATAAAACGCGCGCAAACGGGCGAGGCTTTCGCCTCGTCCGGCGGCGGGACGCCGCCGCTCCTTGCGCAAGCGTCTCTTTTAACTAAACGCCATTCATGCCTGACTCCGTCAGTTTTGCCTTTCCCAATGGCAGAATCCAGGCGCGGCCATGTCGGCTTCCCGCTATCTGAAATCGACCGAGTAGCCCACGGAGAACTCGCGACCGTAGCCGCGGACACCGTTGCCGTAGGTGTAGAACTTGTCGAAGAGGTTGCTTATGTTGAAGCGCAGCGCGTGCGCGCAGCGGCTGCCGGTCTTGAAGGTGTAGGACGCGCCGATGTTGTAGATGGCGTAACTCCGATTATACACATTGGCGCGGTTGTCGTCTATGTTCGCCTTGTAGATGTAACTCGCGCTCGTCTGCCCGTCGCCGTCGATTATATAATACGTCCTGCCCGCCTCCATCGGCTGGCCGGTGTAGGAGATCCAGTCGGACGGGATGTTGACGCCGGGCGTGAAGCCTTTGTCCAGCTGGTTGTTCACCATGAGCGCGCCGGTGTTGGGGTTTATGGCCCCGGTGGGCTCCTCGCCGCCGACGCGTTTGCCGGCGCCGTCGATTCTCGACACGGTGCAGGTGCGGCTCAGGATCACGAGCCCTTCGGGGAGCGTCGGGAAGGGCAGCACGCCCGTGCCCATGCGCGCGTTGCGCAGGAGCGGCTTGTAGCTGCCGGTCGCGTAGGGATTGGTCGTGATCAGGCCGCCGCTGCCCACGTTGATGAGCGAGCGGTCATAGTAGCGCACGCCGCCCTGCACGCTCAGGCCCTTGAGCGCGCCGTTGCGGAAGCGGTAGCGGAAGAGGAGCGAATAGTTGTTTTTCGCATTCTGCGCGGTGGGCGCGCCGACCAGGTAGGCGAGGCTGTTCCTGGTGTAGCGGGTGTCGTTGTAGCCATAGGCGCCGTTGACCTGAAGGGCGCCGGTCACGGCCCAGTTGAACTCGACTTCGTAGCCCTTGGATTGCTGCGAGCCGTTGCCGACGTATTCGCTGATGCCAAACTCATTGGTGTAGCTGTCCACCTTGTTGTCGCGGTTGATCACGAAGCGGCTGGCGGTAATGTTGAGGCGGTCTTTGAAGAGGACGAAGCGGGTGCCGAATTCGTAGCCGTCGCCTTCTTCGTTGGGCAGCACGGTCGAGAGAAAACGCACGTCGGATTCGCCGGTGGGATAGCCGTCGTCGTCGTAGGTGACGGTGGAGACGCGTTTGCTGACGACCTGCATGTTGGGGTTGTAGGCCGAGCTGGCGTTGGCAAAGAGGATGATGTTTCTGGTGGCGTAGCCGGTGAGCCCGGCCTGATAGGTGAAGGCGTGGTCATCCCAGGCGCTGGCGCGCATGGCAGGGTCGGTGGAGGCGCGGTTCTGGAAATTGTTTTGCAACTGGTCGAAGCGGCCTCCGACGAGGAGCATGAGGCGGCCGTCAAAAAACGTGGCGCGTTCGCTGGCGAAGACACCGTAGTCGTCGCTTTTGCCAATGGTGTCGTTCGAGGTGCGGACGTAGAGGCGCGAGTAGTCGTCGTAGGTGGGAAACCAGAAGCTGTAATCGGTGTGCGGCCAGGGCAGGAGTTGTTCGCCTTCGTAGTAGCTGTATTGGGGAATGGGCTGCGTGGCGGACTGGGCGGCGGTGTTCCAGCGGAGGACGCCGGTGGAGCGCGGCCCGAGGGGAAGCGTGAGGGGATAGATGACGCTGTTGTCGTTCTTGTCGCGGATGATGTATCTGGCGCTGAGGTCGTTTGAGGGGAAGCTGCTGCCGGTGTCGGTGGTGAGGCGGCGGTCGCTGTCCTTTTTGTGCGTGTAATCGAGGGTGATGAGGAATTTGTGGCGGACGGGACCGGTCTTGAAGGAAAACATGTTGTCGAGCTGCGCGGAGAGGCCGTCGGATTTGCGTTTGCGCCAGGTGGGCGTGGAGCCGCCGACGTTGCCGTCGGGGTAGTTCGGGTCGGTGTAATACATCTGGTTCCCGGAGTTGGTCTGCTGTTCGCTCGGGCTGCCGAAGTAGTCGAAGGTAAATTTCGACGAGAGCAAATCGCTCCAGCGGCGTTCGCCGCCGAGCCCGGCGGTCTTGAGCGTGGTGTCGGTGTAGGCGAGCGTGCCGTTGGTGTGCAGGTCGGGCCACTCGGTGGCGAGGCGGTCCTAGGAATTGGTCGTGGAGAGCGCGGTCGAGAGGGCGAGCGGGGCGCTCCACGCGGCGGGGTTTTCCAGATAATCGTAGTATTTTTTCAGGTCGTCGGGCGCGGCGTTGTATTTGACGACGACTTCCTTGAGCGGAAGGTTGGCGGTCGCGGTGGCCGTGGCGTAGGCGCCGGTGGCTGCGTCGTAGCTGAGCGTGGGGTAGGTGTATTTGAGGGGCGTGCCGTCGGCGTTCAGGCCGAGCTTGCCGCCGTTGTCGGTGTAGAAGCCGGCCGTCGAGGTCTTGAGCCACGGGATGCTCTGGCGGTCGTTGTTACGGCTCTTCTGTCCGGAGACTTTCATGTAAAGGCTGGTTTTCGCGTCGGGCTTATACATGAGCTGGGCGGAAATGGTATGACGTTTCTGGCTGGCCCAGTCCTGCTCGTAATGGCGTCTCTGCGTGGCGAGGTTGACCAGGTAGTAGAATTTGGTGCTCGTGCCGACGGGACCGGTCGAGGAGAGGTCGGCGCGGAACTGGCTTTCGTTGCCGACGGCAAACGAGATGCGCTGGCGGCGCTTGGTTTCGGGGCGTTTGCTGGTGTAGTTGACCACGCCGCCGGGCAGCGTCTGGCCGTAGATCGAGGCGGCGGGGCCCTTGATGATTTCGATGCGGTCGGTGTCCACGAGGTCGAGCGGACCGAGGCGGCGGAAGCCGTCCACGTAGGGCGTGCTGGCAAACCCGCGCAGGATGAGGCTGCCGTTGATGTCAGTCGGCGAGATGTTGGCGACCCAGCCGAGCTGGGCGTCCATGTCGAACGCGGCGAAGTCGAGGAGGAACTCGCTGGTGACGGCGTTGACGACAAACGGCAGGTCGCGGATTTTCGCGGCCACGCGCGTGCCCGTGATCGACTCGGACGCGACGTAATTTTTGTCCTTGGTGGAGCTGACCGAAAACTCGCTCATGACGACGACTTCGTCGTTGTCCGGGGCAAGGGCGGGGCGGACGGACGGCGGCTGGGTTTGCTGGGCGGAGAGCATCAGTTGGCAGAACAGTGCGATTGCGACGTAGCGCCGTGGGGATGCGAAGGCATGATATGGAAACAATGCGAGGGATTTCATGGGTTGCGGGTAAGGTTGAGGTTTAAGCCAACGCCGAAACGTAAGCAGCATATGAAAGTTACTGCAAGCATATGATTTCAAATAAAGCAAGTGCCATTTTTTCTGAAACAGCCAGATTTCCAAGCATGGCAGAGAAGCGTCGTTACACCATAAGCTTGCCCGAACACATCGCCTCCGAGATCGAGCGACGCAGCGGAGCGTTGAGCAGCAATCCGACTGAATATGCAGCAAACATCATCCGGTGGTGGTTCGGTGAAGGCTCTCCCGCGATCAATGCCGAAGAAAAACGTCTGCTAGACTCGTCTTCCGTAGGAGCGAGGCCGAAGAGAGCCAACCCGTAACGATTGCCGCCTGATTTAGCACGATGTCCAGGGCAGCGTGGGGTGACCGGGCGGAGACCGACGACGAAATCGGTAAATAGGCGGTCAATGCCAACGAGATGAAAAACAACCTGCAGATGCAGGCCCAAGGATCTGTCGGGGTTTCATGGTTGAGGTAGGCGAGAAGTTGCCTGAGTCGAATTGGATGGGGTATTTATTTTTACATATAACGACCTGTTGGGTCGTGTTCAGTCAAGCCCTGAATACGCCCTAATGGGGCGTGAAAAAAGAACCATCCCCCCAACGTGCCAAACAAACCGACTCTCGCTGGCTGAGTATTGTGGGTTCCAATATTCAATTGCAGCGAAAACTCGCGGGGCTGACTCAAGAAGAACTTGCCGAAGCGGCCGATTTGGCCCCCCGCACAATCCAAAAAATCGAAGCTGGCGCCATAACGATCCTGATATCAACCCTACGCCGCATCCGCAGAGCCATCGGCTGCTCCTACGAGGTCCTGCTTGCTGAAGAGAAGTGAAGGCACCGGGTTGAGTTGTTCTGACCACCTTTCCTACTCAGCAGGTGTAAAACTATTGTATTCAAGACAAAAAAGCGCATTGTGCTGCATGTCCCGAAAGTTGCACAACGATAAGAACCTACCATGTTACCTCTTGATCTCATTCCCGTGGAGCATGTCCAATCCAGAATCCTCGTGCTGCGCGGTCAGCGTGTGCTTATCGACAGCGATTTGGCCCAACTTTACGGGGTCACCACGAAACGTCTGAATGAGCAGGTAAAGCGCAACCAACGACGGTTTCCAGAGGACTTTCTCTTCCAGCTAACACCGGAGGAAAAGTCAGAGGTGGTCGCAAAATGCGACCACCTTGGTAAATTGCGATTTAGCAGCACACTACCCTATGCATTCACCGAGCATGGGGCAATTCAAGCGGCGAATGTGATCAATTCGACCACCGCCGAGGAAATGGGCGTCATGGTGGTTCGAGCTTTCATTAAACTCAGGCAAATGATGGTGAATCACAAGGCCCTGACCGCAAAATTAGCAGAACTGGATGCGCGTTTGGGCGCGCACGATGAGCAAATCGCTGCCCTCATTGAAGCTATCCGCAACCTTACAATGCCGGACGGTCCACTCCACAAACGAAAAATCGGATTCGTTCACACCGATGAGTGAATGCGCAAAATGCCTCGGTGGATGACATGATAGACTGCGCCGGGGTATGCAATTCGCAGTTTACGCACCATACGCGAAGATAATCATCATTCCTGCTCTTTCGTTAATCGCAAAAAGCAAGCCTGACCCCGTCAGCTTTCGCGCCGGGCCGGCCGCGCTTCGCGCATCCGCGAGGCAATAGTTTTTTGGGGAATGGAAGCGGTTGGCGATTCGTCTTGGGCAAGACTCGAAACAAGACGCGCTCACCACGCGGCTTGTCTTTCAAGAGTCAACAATACTGCCCCTATCCCCTTTGGACTGCCCTTAGCTTTTCCCTTTTAGCTTTTCTCACCGGTCCCAAACTAACTTGAAACCGTGGCGGCCGAGTTCTCGATGGATTTCCTCTGCAACATCTCGGCGAAAAGAGCCTTCACCGAATAACCGAGAAACCGCGATGCCATCTACGTTCTTTGGAGTGAGCCAACGACCATAACACTGGCGCATGTGTGCCGGGCTTGGCTCGTGCTCCTTTTTCGGAACATAGATGCGTTGCTCAAAATAACGGAGGAGGCAGAGCTTTGCATTTGGAGAGAGACCTTCTGGCCAAGGCGCAGAGGGAAGGACCACTTTGGGCACGACTACCGGTGTCGGTTTCAGAGTATGGTGCGAGGGTGTTGCTGCACCAGCAAACATTCGAGGCCCGGTATAATTAAACGCATCCTCACGCCATACGAGCTGCTCTTTCATCTTGTCCAAAAAAGCCGAGGGCTCGTTTTTGTAGATCAACGCGACCTGGTCGCGACCACGAGTCATAGCGACATACAAGCGCAGGGCGTCCCGCCACTGTTCCTCCTCTGGAATCGAGCGGTCTGGCAATAGCATGCGGTCACACTCCACGATAATGATCAGGCTGAACTCGAAGCCTTTCACTTCACTCAGTGTGCCTACCACCATTCGATCCCGATGTAGGAAATAGTCGCCGGAAAGACACTCCGCCTGTATTCCTTCCGGCCGGAGTTCAAGGATGCGGCTCGGAGGCAGGGTCAGTGGATTCGCACTGACGATACATACTGACCAAGATTCTCGTGCGCCGGCTGCCACCCATTCATGGGCCATTTTCCATGCTACGTCCACCGGTTCAGTCGCTTTGATTGCGATTGGCGGTGCCGTCTCGCGAACTGCCAGTTCCGGATCAAGCACCTCTATGCTCTGCTCATGTTTCGCAGCAATGGCTCCGTAGTGCTTCACCAACTCGTGTGCCGCTTGGAGAATTTGCCGACTATTTCGATAGTTTTTTGTGATCGTTCGAGTGCGGACGTAATTTCTGTCTAATAATGCCGCACCTAGATTAAAATCCTTCACCATCACTTTTTGGACCGTGTCGCCAGCGAGGAACAAATCATTTTCAGTCTCGGTCGGGATTTGTTTCAGCAAGGATAGCTCCAGAGTCGAAAAGTCCTGAAACTCATCAATCAAAAGGCATCGGCGGCTAAGTGACTCTGGCAATTCGCGCAATAGGACGCGCGCGGGGATGATCGCTTGCGATAAGGCCAATTCGTCCATCATTGCACCAGCCAGCATGTATTCCTCATAGCGCATGAGCATACGGAGGACGTTTCGCCGGACTCCTTCAATGAGTTCGATGGCTCGCCCTTCACGCTTATATTCGTAATAGCTTTCACCCGTCCCGGGGCGGTTCCTTTTTGCCCGTGGAAATGCGCTGCGAATCAAGGTAAATTCGTCCCGCAAGTAGGCCTTCACATCATATTCGCCTCGGCGCTTGATCGCCTCAACTACTGCATCTCGGGTCCGTCGGAATTCGTCTTCGTCGATCTGCCAATACTCGTTCCATGTATCATCGAGCGTCTCGCCACTCTGCGGGCTGAAGTCGTTCGCTAGACTCTGGTGCATTTCCAGCGCGCGCTCCAAAGTCCGGGCGATAGGCTCAGATTGGACAACATCATGCAGATACTCCTTCAGGTAAGCTTCGCTTCCAAGATGCTGAAGGACCGATTTGAAGTAATCATAGAAGGCCTCGACTTTGATGCGAGTCTGCTCGCCATCGACGCATAGCTTGTTTATGAGGTTCTGCAGCAGCCGCGCCAGTGAACGGTTGAGAGTCAAAACGCCGATGGTCTCATTCGGATACTTCCGCGCCAGCCGACGTGCGCGATGGATAAGAATTACAGTCTTACCTGATCCGGAAACACCCTTGAGGACGGCAGGGAGATCGAAATCAGCTTCGACGACCCGCTTCTGATCTGGGTGTAGCCAAAGTAGCCACGGTTCAAAGTCATCAGAAAGCAGTCGCTCGCGTTCCGCCTGCGACAAACTCGTAAGATCGGTGACCAACTCGGAATTTTCCCCGGTCGCGAGCGCTGCATCAAGGTTTGTTGGCTCGGCAACCACATCAACTCCACGCCCGAAATGGAGATCGATACGAGTGAGCGCGGCATCGACCTCCCCTTTCCGGAGATGCGTGAATAGATCGATAACAAGTGACTGAACCCCATAATCACCGATGCACTCGACGATCTCTTGGATCGTATCGTCGTCCGTCTCTTCCCGCACATCTCGTAAATCCCTGCGAAGCTTTGCCTGAGGCAGCAACTGCTCAAGCTCAGGGAAAGGGATTCGATTAAGCAGGGGACGGTCATCTGTGCTTGCGATGAGTCCTTGCGATGGCAGTTGCGTGGTCCCGGGCGCGCTGACGATGGGCTGATGTATCTTCTTTTTCTTGTCTGCGGCGACAGTAAGTCCGGGATGAGCATCGATCCAGCGGTCCACGTCGTCATGATCGCCAACGAACAGGAACCATATGCACCCATCGTTTTGGACAGTAACCAGTCGGCAGCTGCCGCGCAGATCGTATTTCACACAGTGTGGGATTCTGCTTTCTCCATGATTCGTTAGTTTCGCCAACGTCGCGCCGTTAAGTGTAAAGTCGCCGATGATCTGGGACACCTGATCGCCTGCCTGTTGCTTCGGACCGCCAGAGCGCCGCATATCCTTCAGCGATTTTAGAAAAGCACCTTGATTGTGAAATAGCAACTTGGGCTTGGGATTGATGCTCATTGGCGGATGCCATCGGGGCATTACAGAAATTCCTATAAATTAACCCAATAGAAATCAATGGATTTAAATTGGTCGGAAATCGTGAATTTGCTGTTCGAATTCCGTTTTGGGGTTTCGTCGAAACGAAACCCCAAAACGGAGGATTTTTCAATCCTCATAGTCTTTCCAGCAGCAGCTCTAGGATTTTTCTGGTGCTCTTCGGGATCACGGTGCCGGGGCCGAAGATGGCGCTGGCGCCGTTCTTCAGGAGGTAGTCGTAGTCCTGCGCGGGGATCACGCCGCCGCAGATGACCAGGATGTCCTCGCGGCCGCGTTTTTTGAGTTCGGCGACGAGTTGAGGAAGGAGGGTCTTGTGGCCGGCGGCGAGGGAACTCATCGCCACCACGTGCACGTCGTTTTCCACGGCTTGCTGGGCCGCCTCCTCCGGGGTCTGGAACAGGGCGCCGATGTCCACGTCGAAGCCGAGGTCGGCCATCGCGGTGGCGACCACCTTCGCGCCGCGGTCGTGGCCGTCCTGCCCGAGCTTGGCGATGAGGATGCGGGGGCGGCGGCCTTCGCGCTCCTCGAACTTTTTGACGAGGGTGTGGACTTCGTTGATGTCCGAATTGTCTCCGTATGCCATGCGATAGACTCCTGAGATGCTGCGGATGGTGGCCTGGTAGCGGCCGAATTTGCTTTCGAGGGCGTCGCTGATCTCGCCGAGCGAGGCGCGGGCCTGCGCGGCGGCGACGGCGAGTTCGAGGAGGTTGCCCTTGCCGGTGGCGGCGCACTCGGTGAGGGCGGCGAGGGCGGCCTGCGCCTTGGCGCCGTCGCGGGTGGCGCGCAGTTCCTTGAGGCGCTTGATCTGGGCCTCGCGGACGACGGTGTTGTCCACTTCGAGGATTTCGAGCGGATCCTCTTTTTCCATGCGGTATTTGTTGAGGCCGGTGATGGTCTCCTTGCCGGAGTCGATCTTGGCCTGGCGGCGGGCGGCGGCTTCCTCGATGCGGAGCTTGGGGAGGCCGGCCTCGATGGCCTTGGTCATGCCGCCGAGTTTCTCGACCTCCTCGATGTGGGCCCAGGCTTTCTCGGTGAGCTCGCGGGTGAGGGCCTCGACGTAGTAGGAGCCGGCGAAGGGATCGACGACGTTGCAGATGCCGGTCTCGTTTTGGAGGAAGAGCTGGGTGTTGCGGGCGATGCGGGCGGAGAAGTCGGTCGGGAGGGCGATGGCCTCGTCGAGCGCGTTGGTGTGGAGGGACTGGGTGTGGCCGAGGGTGGAGGCGAGGGCCTCGAGGCAGGTGCGGCCGACGTTGTTGAAGGGGTCCTGTTCGGTGAGCGACCAGCCGGAGGTCTGCGAGTGGGTGCGGAGGGCGCGGGACTTCGGGTTCTTCGGGTTGAATTGCGAGACGATGCGGTCCCAGAGGGTGCGGCCGGCGCGCATCTTCGCGATTTCCATGAAGAAGTTTTTGCCGATGGCCCAGAAGAAGGAGAGGCGCGGGGCGAAGGCGTCGACGTCGAGGCCGGACTTCACGCCGGTGCGGATGTAGTCGAGGCCGTCGGCGAGGGTGTAGGCGAGCTCGAGGTCGGCGGTGGCGCCCGCCTCCTGCATGTGGTAGCCCGAGATGGAGATGGAGTTGAACTTGGGCATCTTTTGCGAGGTGAACTCGAAGATGTCCGCGATGATCTTCATCGAGGGCGTGGGCGGGTAGATGTAGGTGTTGCGCACCATGAACTCCTTCAGGATGTCGTTCTGGATGGTGCCGGAGAGCTGCTCCAGTTTTACGCCCTGCTCGAGGGCGGCGCAGATGTAGAAGGCCATGACGGGGAGAACGGCGCCGTTCATGGTCATGGAGACGGAGACCTTGTCGAGGGGGATGCCCGAGAAGAGGGTCTGCATGTCGAGGACGGAATCGACCGCGACGCCGGCCTTGCCGACATCGCCGACGACGCGGGGGTGGTCAGAGTCGTAGCCGCGGTGGGTGGCGAGGTCGAAGGCCACGGAGAGGCCCTGCTGGCCGGCGGCGATGTTGCGGCGGTAGAAGGCGTTGGACTCCTCGGCGGTGGAG
Source organism: Termitidicoccus mucosus (assembly GCF_038725785.1). Lineage (GTDB taxonomy): Bacteria > Verrucomicrobiota > Verrucomicrobiia > Opitutales > Opitutaceae > Termitidicoccus > Termitidicoccus mucosus. The sequence continues at coordinate 3,196,555 of NZ_CP109796.1, read as the reverse complement.
AAGCCGGCGTATTGGCGCACGGTCCAGGGCTTGGCGACATACATGGTGGCGTAGGGCCCGCGGGTGAAGGGGGCGATGCCGGGCATGGTGTCGAGGGTGGCGCAGCCGGCGAGGTCGGCGGCGGTGTAGTTGGCCTTGACGGGGATTTGTTCGTCGGTGAGTTCGACGGTGTCGGCGGCGGGTTTGCCGCTGGCGGGAAACTCGAACGAGTCGTAGGCGAGTTTGGTGAAGTCGGGAGACTGAGTGCTCATGGCGGAAAAATTAAGAATTAAGAGTTAAGAATTAAGAGGAGGAGGGAACGGCGCCGGGGGCGCGTCGGGCGGTGTTTTTTGGAAAAACCGCGGGTCGCGCGCCGGCGCCGGGGGCGGCTCAGAGGGCGCCGAGTTGTTTGAGGAAGGTTGCCAGCATGCCGCGGACGTTGGCGCGGATGTGAATGAAGTCGTCGAAGCCGGCCTCCTTGTAGGCGGCCATCAGGGCATCGTCGGCGGGCGCGCCGGCGAGGATGACCTTGACGGCGGGCTTGGCGGCCTTCACGGCCTTGGCAAAGGCGGGGGCGAGCACCGGGTAGGTGTCGTCGGTGGAGGCGAGCACGGCGATGGGGGCGCCGGAGGCGACGGCGGCCTGGGCGGCGGCCTCGGCGGTCTCGAAGGCTTCCTTGGCGATCATCTCGAAGCCGCCCGTGGCGAAGAAGCCGGCGGTGAAGTCGGTGCGGGCCTTGTGCTGGAGCACGGGGCCCATCTTCGCGACAAAGACCTTCGGGCGCGCGCCGTGTTTCGCGGCGTAGGCGGCGGAGGCGGCGCGGAGGGCTTCGTAGCCTTCGGAGGCGCGGTGCGGCGTGACGGGCGTCACGGCGGCGTCCGGCTGGCCGCCGGAGTGGATGGCGGCGAAGAGCTGCCCGATGGTGGCGCCCTGCGCGGCGGCGTGGACGGCGGCGTCGAACTCCTTCTCGGCGTGATGGGTCTTTTCGAGGATGAAGTTGGTGAATTTCAGGCGCAGGGTCATCGTGGCGGAGCGGCGGGCCTTGACGGCCTGGGCGCGGGCGGCGGCGAATTCCGGCGTGGCGGACGGGCGCGCGGGCGGGGTCTTTTCCTTGAGGTTGGGGAAAAGGTTGGTGCCGACGAGGCCGATGCGGCGCTTGTCGAGCCCGTCGAATTTGCCCTTCGCGGTCTCGGCGACCTGGGCTTGCGGGAAGCCGGCCTTGAGCGCGGCGAGGAAGCCGCCTTGTTTCTCGACCTCCTGAAAGAGCGACCAAGCCTTGCGGGCGAGTTCGTCGGTGAGCTTCTCGATGTAGAAGGAGCCGCCGGCGGGGTCGTTGGGGGCGGTGAAGTGGAATTCCTCGGAGAGGAGGGTGTGGATGTTGCGCGAGATGCGGCGAGAGAATTCGTCGGGCGCGCCCATGACCTCGTCGTAGGGGGCGATGTGGAGGCTGTCGACGCCGCCGAGCACGGCGGAGAGCGCCTCGGTGGTGGTGCGCAGCATGTTGACGTTGATGTCGAGCACGGTCTTGTTCCAGCGGGCGGTGCGGGCGTGGAGCTTGACCGGGGTTTGCCCGGGCTCGAGGCCGAAGGCGGTCGCGGCGCGCGTCCAGAGCAGGCGGAAGGCGCGGAACTTCGCGGTCTCCATGAAGAATTGCGGGCCGACGGCGAAGGTGAAGCGGAGGCGCGAGGCGACTTGCGCGGGGGTGAGGCCGCGCCGGCCAAGGGCGCGCACGTATTCGACCCCGGCGGCGAGCGCGAAGGCGAGGTCCTGCACGGCGTTGCCGCCGCCGTCGAGCCACACGGACGCGTCCACGCCGACGGTGGCGAGGCCGGGGGCGTTTTTCTCCGCCCAGGTCGTCCAGACGGCCAAGTCGTCGTAGAGGGCGTCGATGCCGGCGGGGAGCGCGCCGCGGGCGGCGAGTTCGCCGAGCGGGTCGGCGGTCAGGGAGCCGTTGATTTTCCCGAGGTCGATGCCGCGCTTTTGGGCCAGGGCGGCGAGGAGGCCGGCGAGGGGCAGCGCGGTCGCGCCGGCGCGGATGTGCACGGGCACGGCGGTAAGCTCGACCTTGTCGAGGGCGGCGGAAAGGTCGGCCAGGTCGGCGACGGACAGGCCGTCGGCCCCGACATCGGCGGCGGCGGCATCCGGGTCGAGCCCGGCGCGTCCGGCGCGGTCGAGCGAGAGGGCGACGCTGTTCTGGCCGCGCTGGAGGTCGGAGAGGAGGGCGGCGTTAAACTCGGCCGCGCCGCCAAAACCCAGCTCCTGGGCGAAAGCCCACAGGGCCTCATGATAGCCCTTCCGGCTGGCGCCGCGCAGGAACGGCGCTGCGCCCGGCGCGCTGTCGAGATTGGGCAGCCCGGCGGTGTCGGCACGCGTGTAAACCGGTTGCAGCGCAATGCCTTCGGCGGTGCGCGTGACCAGCTTTTTTTCAAACGGGACGCCCTTCAGCTCGGCCTCGACGACCTTGCGCCAGCCGGCATAGGCGGCGCGCGCGGCATCGAGGGATGCTTGTGGGACGGATTGGGTATCGGTGGTGCTCATAGAGATGTGGACTTTGGACTGATCCGGGTTGCGGAAACCCGCGAGGTTATCTATCTTTTAACGTTCTTACTCCGCAGATTTTGTCAAAGAAGGCTTACCCTTCGCCAAATGATGCGGAGCGGGGCAAGTAAATTTGCTCATAATCTTTTCCCTTGCGAATTAACCCCGCTTAATGGCTAGTTTTTCATTTTCATTCAAATCATGATTACCAAAATCGATCACTTGGGCATCGCAGTTCACTCGCTCGACGAAACAGTGAGTTATTACGAGAAGGCCCTCGGCCTGAAGTGCGAGCACCGCGAGGAGGTCCCTTCCCAGAAAGTGCGCACCGCCTTCTTTACCGTGGGCCAGACGCACATCGAGCTCCTCGAACCCACCTCGCCCGACAGCCCCATCGCCAAGTTTCTGGAGAAAAACCCCAAGGGCGGCATCCACCACGTCGCCTTCGGCACCGACGACATCACGGGCCAGCTCGCCACCGCCAAGGGCGCCGGCGTGGCCCTGATCAACGAGACGCCCGTCAACGGCGCGCACGAGATGCAGGTGGCCTTCCTCCACCCCAAATCGACCTACGGCGTCCTCACCGAACTCTGCGCCAAGAAACACTAAGCCCTTTCCGACGCGCACCCGGCCCCGCCTGGTGCGCGTCGCCTTTTTTCCGCCACCCAGCCACTTATCCGTCCCTCCCAAACCGCCACCGTTTCCAATCATGCCCATATCGCCCGCACTCCTCAAACAACTCGAAGAAAAGCGCAAAATCGCACTCCTCGCCGGCGGAGCCGACAAACTCGCCGCCCGCAAGAAAAAGGGCCAGCTCAACGCCCGCGAACGCCTCGAAGCCCTCTTCGACCACGGCCAGTACATGGAATTCGGCATGCACGTGCAGCACGACTGCCACGAATTCGGCATGGACACCAAGTCCATGCCCGGCGACGGCGTCATCACCGCCATCGGCTACGTGGACGGCCGCCCCGCGGCCGCCTTCGCGCAGGACTTCACCGTCGGCGGCGGCGCCCTCGGCAAGATGCATGCCCGCAAAATCTGCGACCTCCTCGACTACGCCCAGCAGTCCGGCATGCCCGTCATCGGCATCAACGACTCCGGCGGCGCGCGCATCCAGGAAGGCGACGACTCCCTCTCCGGCTACGGCCAGATCTTCTTCCGCAACGTCCTCCTCTCCGGCGTGGTCCCGCAAATCTCGATCATCGCCGGCCCCTGCGCGGGCGGCGCGGCCTACTCGCCCGCGCTGACCGACTTCATCATCATGAACAAGGAGAACGCCCAGATGTTCATCTGCGGCCCCAACGTCATCAAGGCCGCCACCGGCGAAGACCCCAAGCTCGAGCAATTCGCCACCGCCACCGCCCACGCCTCCATCAGCGGCAACATCCACTTCGTTGCCGAAAACTCCAAGCACGCCTTCGAGATCACGAAGAAACTCTTCTCCTTCCTCCCGTCGAACAACGTCATGGACCCCCCGCACCAGGCGGCCCCCACCCTCGACCTCTCGCCGGACCCGGAGATGAACAACCTCGTCCCCTCCGACCCGAAAGACGCCTTCGACGTCCACCAAGTCATCAACCGCCTCGTGGACAACGCCGACTTCCTCGAGGTCCAGCGCGATTTCGCCAAAAACATCGTCATCGGCTACGGTCGCATCCAGGGCATCGTCGTGGGCATCATCGCCAACCAGCCCGCCTTCAAGGCCGGCTGCCTCGACATCGACGCCTCTGACAAGGCCGCCCGCTTCATCCGCTTCGCCAACATCTTCAACATCCCCATCGTCAACCTCGTCGACGTCCCCGGCTTCATGCCCGGCCTCAAGCAGGAGCAGGGCGGCATCATCCGCCACGGCGCGAAAATGCTCTTCGCCTACGCCGCCGCCACCGTCCCGAAAATCACCGTCATCATGCGCAAGGCCTACGGCGGCGCCTTCCTCGCCATGTGCTCCCGCGACATGGGCGCCGACATGGTCTTCGCCTGGCCCACCGCCAACATCGCCGTCATGGGCGCGGAAGGCGCGGTCGCGGTCCTCTACAAGAAGGAAATCGAGACCGCCTCCGACTCCGCCGCCAAGGCCAGGGAACTCGCCGAGGTGTATCGCGAAAAGTTCGCCTCCCCCTACGAGGCCGCGAGCAAGGCGATGATCACCGACGTCATCGAGCCCGCCGAGACCCGCGCCAAGCTCGCCATGGCCCTCCGCGCCACCCTCAGCAAGCGCGAAACCCGCCCGCCCAAGAAGCACGGCAACATCCCGCTCTAAAAAGGACAAATTACGAGCTACGATTTACGATTGAAAACAGCCGCCCCGAAAAAGGAAAGCGAAGCTTCAAATCGTAAATCGCAAATCGTAATTCGTAAATCACCCATGACCGCTGCAATCCCGCAAAAAAATCCACTCGCCAACGATCACCCAAACCCTGAAATCATGGTCGCCATCGCCGCCACGATTTCCTGTGTTTTTGGTCCCGGTGCCCGTGTCAAATCCGTGCTTCCCGTCCCCGGCATTCATATCTTCCAGCAAATGTGGGCGCTGGAAGGCCGGCGGCAGATTTACACTTCCCATCATTCGTTCCGCTAAGCCCTGTTTTCCCGACCCAAGCAAAACTCCAACCAGCCACTCAATTAATTTTAGCCAAAACTGATCACATCATTATGAAGAAACTGCGCGTCACCGTTGAAGGTAAAGCCTATGAAGTTCTCGTCGAGATGCTCGACGAAGGCACCCCCGCCGCCGCTCCCGCGGCTCCTGTCGCCGCCCCCGTGCGCAGCGCCAGCGTCGCCGCCCCTGCTCCCGCCGCGCCCGCCCCCGCGGCGCCCAAGCCCGCCGCTCCCGCCGGAGCCGGCGACGTCGTCAGCCCGCTGGCCGGCAAAGTCGTCTCCATCGACGTGAAAGTCGGCGACACCGTGGCCGAAGGCGGCCAGGTCGCGACCATCGAGGCCATGAAGATGAACACCTACATCTATGCCTCGGTCGCCGGCAAAGTCCTCTCCACCCACGCCAACATCGGCGACGGCGTCGAGGAAGGAGCCCTTCTGGTCAAGATCGGCTAAGGACGAGCTTCGGCGTAATTTTACGCCCGCCTCTTTTCCAAGCCCGGCTTCGGCAACGAAGCCGGGCTTTTTTGCGCCTTGAATTTTGCATCAGGAAATACTTCGAAGCATTTTTAGACTTTAGGTAGGGCGAGGCGTCCCCGCCGAGCCGTTGCTGGTCCACGGCTCGGCGGGGACGCCTCGCCCTACCCAGAAGAGTGAATTTCATTCGGAATTGGTGTTACTCAAAAATTTGTGATTCGCCCCGCCGCGACGCCGTGAGGGATTGCGCCGCCGCGCAAACCTGCGACACTCCCGCCCCATGCCCGCGCAGTCGCCAACGCCGCCGCCGCACCTCACCGTCCTCCCGACGCCACCGCCCGCGCCCGGGTTCCCCGCGCCGGAGCCCGTCACGCTGGACTGGGGCCGCACGCGTTATGACGCCGCCTGGCGCATGCAGGACGAACTCGTCACGCAACGCATCGAGAACCGCATCACCGACACGCTCGTCCTCACCGAGCACGACCCCGTTTTCACCATCGGCATGCGCGGCGGCGCCGAAGGCAACCTCCTTTGGGACGAAGCCCGGCTCCGCGCCGAAGGCGTCGAAGTCATCCGCACCAACCGCGGCGGCGACATCACCTACCATGGCCCCGGGCAGATCGTCGGCTACCCCGTCGTCTCCCTCGCGCCGCGCAAGGACCTGCACGCCTACCTGCGCCTCCTCGAGCAAGTCCTGATCAACACCCTCGGCAACCTCGGCCTCGCCGCCGCGCGCCGCCCCGGCAAGACCGGCATCTGGCTCGGCCCGCGCAAGGTCGCCGCCATCGGCGTGGCCGTCCGCCGCTGGGTCGCCTACCACGGCTTCGCCCTCAACGTAAACGTCAACCTCGGCCACTTCGGCGGCATCGTCCCCTGCGGCATCGCCGCCAGCGACGGCACCGTGACCTCCATGCAATCCGAGTTCGGCCGCTACGTGGACCCCGACGAAGTGAAACGCGTCCTCCACGACGAATTCTGGCAACTCTGGCCGCGCTGGCACGACCAGGCCGGATAGGCGTTTCGCGCACACATCCATCTTGTTACTTGCGACTTGTTACTTGATACTTCTCCTCCGCCCATGCCCGACACCGACACCACGCGCAAACCCTCCTGGCTCCGCGCCAAGCTTCCCACCGGCACCGGTTACGCCGCCGTGCGCAAACTCGTGGACAACCAGCACCTCCACACCGTCTGCCAGAGCGCGCAGTGCCCGAACCTCGGCGAATGCTGGACCCGCGGCACCGCCACCGTGATGATCCTCGGCAACATCTGCACCCGCTCGTGCAACTTCTGCGCCATCGCCACCGGACGCCCCACCGAACTCGATCTCGGCGAACCCGCGCGCGTCGCCGAATCCGTCGCCCGGATGGGCCTGCGCCATTGCGTCATCACCTCGGTCGCCCGCGACGAACTGCTCGACGGCGGCGCCTCCGTGTGGGCCGCCACCATCCGCGCCATCCGCTACCGCAACCCCCGCACCGCCATCGAAGTCCTCGTCCCCGACTTCAAGGGCAACATGGAGCACGTTGACACCGTCCTCGACGCGCGCCCCGACATTTTCAATCACAACATGGAGACCGTCGAACGCCTGCAAAAACCCGTGCGCGTGCAGGCCCGCTACGACCGCTCCCGCTCCGTCCTCCGCCACGCGAAAGCCCGCGGCTTCACCACCAAGACCGGCATCATGCTCGGCCTCGGCGAGGAGCGGCACGAGATCGAGCAGACCCTCCGCGACATCGCCGACGACCGCACCGACATCGTCACCATCGGCCAGTATCTCCAGCCCACGCCCAAGCACTGGCCCGTGAAACGCTGGGTGCCGCCGGAGGAGTTTGCGCACTGGAAAAAGTCCGGCCTCGCGCTCGGCATCGGCGTGATCGAAAGCGGCCCGCTGGTGCGCTCCAGCTACCACGCCGACGAGCAATCCGAGAAATACACCGGCGCCGACCACCTCAACACCGCCAACCGCCTGGCCAGCGCGTGATCATGGACAAACGCCGGCAATGAGCCGTCGCGAAGCGGCTATCGCAGCCATGAGGCGAAGTCGGCGACGCGTCCAACGCGCTGCCCTGCGCCGCGTCGATGAATTTTCAAAAACTGCCGGCAGCTTCCGATGTCTGTCAGGAGGAGTTTCGAACGAAGCGACAGCCTGCCATGCAAATGAAATTTCAAAAGATATTGTTACATAGTAAGTTATAGACTTATCAAGGTAGGGCGAGGCGTCCCGCCGAGCCGTTGGTCGCCCGCGGCTCGGCGGGACGCCTCGCCCTACCCAAAATATAACTTTCGTTTGGAGATATCATAAACCTCCCTGAACTCCGTGTCGGAGCTCTGTGCATGCTGTGACCCGGTTCTGCGTCCTTGCCGTGAAAACAGCCGTTCCAAATAGCGAAGAACCGGAAAGGTTCCGCGGGGTGACATCATTTTGAGTCGCCGCCCAAAGATTCCGGCCCCGGTTATTCGGGGTTGCGTCGCTGGGGATTGTACCCTTCAAAATGGAACGTTTATCATGGAAACCCCTTTGTATCAGAAGTCCGCGCCGGTGCCGCGGCATTTCCTCATGGGCAACGAGGCCGTGGCGCTCGGCGCCCGGCACGCGGGCGCGGCGCGCGGCACCGGCTACCCCGGGACGCCTTCGAGCGAGATTTTGGATGAGTTCAACCGGCTCGGCGGCCCGGCGGAATGGGCGCCAAACGAAAAGGTCGCCGCCGAGGTCGCGCTCGGCGTCGCGTTCGCCGGCGCCGGCGCGTTCGTCACCATGAAGCATGTCGGCCTCAATGTCGCCTCCGACGTGCTTTTCACCGCCGCCTACAGCGGGGTGGACGGCGCGCTGGTGTTCGTGGTCGCCGACGACCCGGGCATGGCGTCGAGCCAGAACGAGCAGGACTCGCGCCGCTACGCGGTGGCCGCCGGGGTGCCGTTGCTGGAGCCGTCGGACTCGCAGGACGCCTACGATTTCACACGGCTGGCGTTCGAGCTTTCGCGACGCTGGCACATCCCGGTGCTGCTCAAGCTCACGACGCGCGTCTGCCATTCCGGCTCCGTCGTCGTGCCGCGCGCGCCGACGGAGGCGCCGGCGCCGGAGGAGCTGAAGCCGCCGGCGGACATTTCGCGCCACGTGATGGTGCCCGGCCATGCGCGCCCGGCGCACCAGCGGTTGCGCGCCAAGCTCGCGGAAATCGCCGCGTGGAACGAGGCCGAGGGGCCGAATCTGCGCCTCGGCGGCGACGGCGACAACGGTGCCGGGAAGGCCGCGCCACTGGGCATCGTCACCGCCGGCTCGTCGTTTCAATACGCGCGCGAAGCCGCGCCGGAGGCCGCGTTTTTCAAGATTGGCATGGTTTATCCGCCGCCGATGAACGCCGTGCTTGCGTTCGTCCGCTCGGCGGCGCGCGCGTTTGTGATCGAGGAGAACGACCCGGTGCTGGCCGACGCCATCCGCGCCGCCGGCGGCAAAATCGAGGGCGCGCCGGAGCTGTTCCGCTTCGGCGAGCTGAACGTCGCGCGGGTGCGCCGCCTCCTCGCCGGCGACGCCACGCCGGAGCCGCCGCCGCCGCGCGCCGTGCCGCCGCAGCTTTGCGCGGGCTGCCCGCACTCGCGCACGTTTGCCTCGCTCAAGAAACTCGGCTGCTTCGTCGCGGGCGACATCGGCTGCTACACGCTCGCGGCCACGCCGCCACTCTCCGCGCTGCACACGCAAATCTGCATGGGCGCGGGCATCGGCGTCGGCCTCGGCCTGCGGCACACGCTGCCGCGCGAGGAGGCGCGGCGCGTGGTGAGCGTGATCGGCGACAGCACATTTTTCCACAGCGGGCTGACCGGCCTGGCCGAGATGGCCTACAACACGCCGCCCACCGGCCACGTGCTCGTCATCCTCGACAACGCGACCACCGCGATGACCGGCCAGCAGCACCACCCCGGCACCGGCAGGCACCTCGATGGCAGCCCGGCCGGCAAGATTGACTACGAAAAAATCGCGCGCGCGATGAACATTCCGCGCGTGGAGACGTTCGACCCGTTGCGTGACGAGGAGGCATTCGAGGCCGCGGTGCGCGACGCGCTCGAAAAGGAACAACTCGCGGTCTTTGTCTCGCGGCGGCCCTGCGTGCTCGCCGCCGTGGCAGCCGCGAAGGCGGCGGGAGGCGAAAAAAAATGAAAACCCAAATGGTCAACGTGAAAATCGCCGGACTCGGCGGCATGGGCGTGCTCACCGCCACGCGGATCCTCGCCGAGGTGTTTTTCCGGCGCGGGCTGGACGTGAAAAAAGCCGAGGTCCACGGCATGAGCCAGCGCGGCGGCTCGGTTTGCAGCGACGTGCGCGCCGGCGAAAAAGTCTTCAGCCCGATGATTCCCGCGGGCGGGACGGATTTTTTGGTGCTCTTCCAGGACGACCAGCTCCCGCTCTACGAGGCGGACTGCTCGCCGCGCACCGTCATCCTCCGCGCCTCGACGCTCGACCAGTCGGCGCTGGCCAACAAGCGCGCGCTCAACTCCGCCATGATCGGGATGCTCAGCCGCGAATTCGCCGACGTGCCGGCGGAGGACTGGCGCGCCGTCATCCGCGACACGTTTCCCGCAAAGCTGCTCGACGCCAACCTCTCCGCGTTTGAGCTGGGAAGGAGCCACGCCCGATGAAGCACGACCTCCGCCCCGAATGCGCGCCCGACTACATGGAGCCGGACGCCCTGCACGCCCTCCAGCTCGCGCGCCTGCAGGAAACCGTCCGCCGCTGCCACGAGCGCGTCGCGCTCTTCCGCCGGCGCATGGACGAGCGTGGCCTCACGCCCGACGACGTGCGCTCGCTTGACGACCTCGCCAAGCTCCCCTTCACCGACAAGAACGACCTGCGCGACACCTACCCCTACGGACTCTTCGCCGAGCCGATGGGCAACGTCGTGCGCATCCACGCCTCCAGCGGCACCACCGGCAAGCCCATTGTCGTCGGCTACACGCGGGAGGACCTCGGCGTGTGGAGCGAGGTCATGCTGCGCTCGTTCGTCATGGCCGGCATGTGCGGCGACGACGTGCTCCAGAACGCCTACGGCTACGGACTGTTCACCGGCGGCCTCGGCGCGCACGGCGGCGGCGAGCGCCTCGGCGCCACCGTCATCCCCATCTCCGGCGGCAACACCGAGCGGCAAATGATGGTGCTGAAAGATTTTGGCGTCACCGCGATTTGCTGCACCCCGTCCTACTTCGTCCACCTCATCGAGCACATCAAGGAATCCGGCACCTCCTTCTCCGAACTCAAGCTCCGCGTCGGCGTCTTCGGCGCCGAGCCGTGGTCCGACGCCATGCGCGCCTACATCCAGCGGGAGTCCGGCATCCGCGCCCACGACATCTACGGCCTGTCCGAAATCATCGGCCCCGGCGTCGGCATCGAGTGCTCCGAGCAAAACGGCATGCACATCTTCGAGGACCACTTCCTCATGGAAATCGTCGACCCCGACACCGGCGCCGTCCTGCCCGACGGCGCCGAGGGCGAGCTGGTCATCACCACGCTCACGAAAAAGGCGTTCCCGATGATCCGCTACCGCACGCACGATATCACCTCCATCATCCCCGGGCGCTGCGCCTGCGGGCGCACCCTCCGCCGCATCCGCCGCATCCGCTCCCGCTGCGACGACATGATGATCATCCGCGGCGTGAACGTCTTCCCCTCGCAAATCGAAGCCGCCCTCCTCTCCGTCGAAAAAGCCCTGCCCCACTACCAGATCATCCTCACCCGCAAGGGCGGCCTCGACCAGATGGAGGTCAGCGTCGAGGTCACCAAGGAAATGTTCAGCGACCGCGTCAGCGAGCTGGAGGCCATGCGCCGCCGCCTCGCCCACGCCGTCGAGCACACCACCGGCCTGCGCATCCCCGTCGTCCTCGCCGAGCCGCACACCATCGCCCGCAGCGAGGGCAAGGCCAAACGCGTGATCGACCGCCGCCACGAGGGAGAAGAAACACCATGAATAACATCCGGCAACTCTCGGTCTTCCTCGAAAACCGCCCCGGCCATCTCGGCCAAGTCTGCCGCGCCCTCGCCGGCGCCGGCATCAACATCGTCACCATGACGCTCGCCGACACCACCGAGTTCGGCATCATCCGCCTCATCATCCGCGAATGGCGCGAGGCCAAGGACATCCTCGAACGCGCCGGCTTCACCGTCAAGGCCACCGACGTGCTCGCCATCGAGGTCGCCGACGAACCCGGCGGCCTTGAGGCCGTCCTTCGCACCGCCGCCGGCGCCGGCCTCAGCGTCGAATACATGTATGCCTTCGCCCGCGGCACCGGCAACAAGGCAATGATCGTGATCTGTTTCGACGACCCCGCCGCCGCCGCCGCCGCGCTCCGCACCGCCGGCGCCGGCGTCATCTCCGCGGAGGAATTTTATTCGGAAAAACAAAAATGACACCCAACCCTTGGATTGAAAACCTGCCCGTGTATGAGCCCGGCCGCCCGATTGAGGAAGTCGCGCGCGAACTCGGCTTCAACCTCGACGAAATCATCAAGGTCGCGTCGAACGAAAACGAACTCGGCCCCTCGCCCAAGGCCGTCGCCGCCATGACCGCCGCCGCGCGTGAGATGCACCGCTACCCCGACGGCGGCTGCTTTTACCTGAAGACGAAACTCGCCGCCAGGCTCGGCACCGGCGCCGGCAACCTCGCCTTCGGCGCCGGCAGCAACGAGCTGATCGAGTTCCTCGGCCACATCTTCCTCTCGCCGCAAACCAACATGGTCGTCAGCGACGGCTCCTTCGCCGTCTACCGCCTCGTCGCCGCGCTCTTCAACTCCCGCGCCATCGTCGCGCCCATGAAAAACTTCGGCCATGACCTCGACGCCATGATCGCCGCCATCACGCCGGAGACGCGCCTCATCGTCGTCTGCAACCCGAACAACCCCACCGGCACCGCCCTTGCCCCCGACGCGCTCGACCGCTTCATCGAAAAAGTCCCGCCGCATGTCCTCGCCGTGTTCGACGAAGCCTACTTCGAATACCCGCCCGACGCCATGCGCGCCGACCTCCTGAAGCACGTCCGTGCCGGCCGCGAAAACGTGCTGCTGCTGCGAACGTTTTCCAAAATCTACGGCCTCGCCGGCCTGCGCATCGGCTACGCCATCGGGCACGAGCGCATCATCGCCGCGCTCAACCGCGTCCGGCAGCCTTTCAACGTCGGCGCCATGTCCGCCGCCGCCGCCGCCGCCGCGCTCGACGACGACGCGCACCTCGCCGACTCGAGCCGCGTCAACTTCGCCGGCCTGCGTTTTTTTGAGAAAAACCTCCCGCAAATCGCCGGCGGCCTGGAATACGTGCCTTCGTTCGCCAATTTCATCTTGGTGAAAACCGGCCGCGGCCGCGAGGTCTTCAACACCCTGCAAAAACGCAAAATCATCGTCCGCCCGATGGACGGCTACAAACTGCCCGATTGGATACGGATCACCATCGGCACCGAGGCGCAAAACACCGCCGTGCTCGCCGCGCTGCGCGAAGTGCTGGCGTGAGACGCGGTTTCACGCAAACGGAAGAACGTTTTTCTTCCGGTAGGCCGTGGCGGTGAACAGGGCGATCAACTCCTCCTTTTCATTGGTCACGGTCACCTCGAAAGTCGCCAGTTTGCGATGGACATGCACGGCGCGGGCCTCGGCGAAGAGCGTGCCGGTGGACACGCCTTGGAAATAGCGGATGCTGGTTTCGACGGACACGGCCCAGTTGCCGTAGGCGTTGACTGCGGCGCCGAAGGTCAGATCGGCCAGGGTGAAAATCGCACCGCCCTGCACCACATTGCCGGCATTGAGGTGCATGTCCCGGACCTCCATCCTCGCCTTGGCCGCGCCCGGCGCCGCCTCCAGCAGCTCGACGCCGGAGAGGGCCGCATAGCGGTCGTTTTTGAAAAATTCCTTGATGGTCATCGGCGCAAATTTAAATCCGGGAAACGCGATTGAAAGCGTATTGTTTCATTCAAGGAAAGGAGCCGCCGGCAGCTTTTGAAAGCGCATCGACACACCCGGGAGCGGCGCGCATGCCCGACTGCAACCGCCATCACTTTGCGCAGAACCCCGCCCCGCGGGCATGCCTTACTTTGGATTGCAACGCGGGCGGGGCTTCGCACAGGATGTGCGTTTTTCCATGCAAACCCGGGTTGTCCCCATTCTTGCCATCGTGCTCGCCGTGTTTCTCGGCGCGTGCTCAAAATCGCGCGAAATCACCAACCTCGATCGCGCCGAGGCCGACGCCCGGGCCGCCAAGGCCCGCGCCGAAATCCAGTTCAACGACATCGGCAAAGCCGAAACCCTGCTGGTCGAGGCGCTCGGATTCAACCCCGACGCCTATGATTATTGGGCCGATCTCGCGAACGTGCGCCTGCGTCTTGGCAAAAACAAGGAGGCCCGCAAGGCATGCCAACAAGCCGTCGAGGCATGCCAGCGGCTCATCAAGCAAAATCCCGAGGACATCGACATCCGCATCGATCAGATCCGCCTGCTTGTATCATTGGGCGACAATAAAGCCGCGCGGGAAACGCTCGAACAGGCCGGCCGGGATCTCCCGAAAAACCAGGTCATCCGCGCCTGCATTGACAACAAACTCGTGGATCAACTGGCGGCGGACCCGGGTTTGCTGAAGCTGCCCGAATAATCTCAACGTCCGGCCAGTTCTTCCGGAATGGCCGACAACCCCTCGCGCGGCAGCGCGCCGTAGTGCAGGCATCTTTGCCTGCCGTCGTTACTTTATCGCGCGCAGCGCGCATTCTTTTTCTGAAGAGAGAAAGTCAGCGGCGCTTCGCGCCTTCGGTTTCGACGGCAGGCAAGGATGCCTGCGCTACGCGGCAGCGCACTGATTTATAAAACCCACCGGCCGCCTTTGCGATGTCGCGCTGGGTGGGCGGGGTTTTTGCATGGCGGAAGAAGGCGGGAAAGCCCGGCGCCGCGGATCAAGTCTTTCCCTCCTCGCGGTAGGCTTTCGCCAGCAGCACCACGGGATGGGTCACGGCGATTTCGGAGGCGCGGTCCGCCCGCAGGCCGTTTTCGATCTGGATGTGGCAGCCGGGATTGGCCGTGGCCACCACCGCGGCATGGGTCTCCCGCAGGTGGCCGATCTTGCGCTGGAGCAGCCAGGCGGAGGTCTCCGGCTGCGTGATGTTGTAGATGCCCGCCGAGCCGCAGCACCACGACGACTCGGTGCATTCGACGAGCCGCGCGCCGGGCAGCGCGCGCAGCACCTCGCGCGGCGCCGCGCTGATCTTCTGGCCGTGGCAAAGATGACAGCTCTCGTGATAGGTCAGGGTGATTTTGGATTTTAGATTTTCGATTTTGGATTGCGCCAGCGCAGCGGCAGCAGACAAGGGCGCGATGCTCGCGCCTCTTTCAGGAGCGCGGGCATTCCTGCCCGCGACATCGCGGACAAGAATGTCCGCGTTCCCGTCCGCACCGGCGGGCGGGGCGGGTTTGCGGAAGTTGATCTCGACCAGAAATTCGTGGATGTCGCGGACTTTGCGCGACCACTCGGCGGCGCGCGCGGCGTAATCCGCGTCGTCGTGGAGCAGGTGCCCGTAGGCGCGCAGGTGCGAGCCGCAGCCGCCGGCATTGGAGATGATCGCGTCGAACGCAAACGGATCGAACAGGTCGAGCTGGCGGCGGGCGAGTTCGCGGGCGGAGCGCAGGTCGCCGTTGTGCGCGTGCAGCGAGCCGCAGCAAGGCTGCACCGGCGGGGTGTGGACTTCGCAGTCGTTGGCGAGCAGCACATCCACCGTCGCGCGGTTGATGTCCGAAAAAACCAGATCCTGCACGCAGCCGGTCAGCAGCGCGACGCGGCGCCGGGCGCGCTCCGCCTTCGGCCCCTCGACCGGCGCGATGAGCTGGTGGCTGAACTTCGCGCAGGCTCGCGGCGCCTGCGGTTCGAGGCGGCGGAGATTGCGCGGGAGCAGGCGGTTGAGGCGGAGTTTTCTAAAAAGCCACTGGCCTCCGCTGGCCTGCCAGAGCCAGAGAAAACGCCCGGCGAGACGCAGCAGCCGGGGCCGGGTGAAAAGCACGCGCACGACCGACCAGCGGATGAAGTTTCGCTTCGGGCTGTCCAGCAGGCGCCGGCGCTCGATCTCGGCGCGCGCGGTCTCGAAAAGTTCGGCGTAGTGCACGCCGGCGGGACAGGCCGAAGTGCACGCGAGGCAGCCGAGGCAGTAATACATTTCCTCGGCAAACGACTTCGACAGCTCCAGCTCCCCGTCGGCAATCGCGCGCATGAGCGCGATGCGCCCGCGCGGCGAATGCCGTTCGAGTTTGGTCTCGGCGTAGGTCGGGCAGGTCGGCAGGCACATGCCGCAGTGCATGCATTGTTGCAGCACCGAGTAGTCCAGCGCCCGCAGGAGGTTGGGTTCGGCGCTCATTTTCAGTCGAGGATTTTGCCGGGATTGAGCAGCCCCTCGGGATCGAGGGTCCGCTTGACCGCGCGCAGCAGCGCGTGGCTGTCGTCGCCGAGCTGGCGTTTCAGATACGGTTTCTTCGCGAGCCCGACGCCATGCTCGCCGGTGATGGTGCCGCCGCGCGCGAGCGCCGCCTCCACGATGTCGGCAAACGCGAGCTCGACGCGCGCCATTTCGTCCGCGTCGCGCTCGTCGGTGAGGATGGTCGGGTGCAGGTTGCCGTCGCCGAAGTGCCCGAAGGTCGCGATGTCGAGGCGGTGTTTTTCCGCGACCGCCTGCACGGCGCGCACCATGCCGGCGAGTTCGCTGCGCGGCACGGTCACGTCCTCCAGGATCGTGGTCGGACGGAGCCGGGCGAGCGCGCTGAACGCGCTGCGGCGCGCCGTTGCGAGGCGCACGGCCTCCTCGGCGGACGTGGCGCGTTTCACCGAAGTCGCGCCGTGCGCGGCGCAAAGCTCCTCGATCTTCGCCGCCTCGTCGGCGACCGCCGCGGGGTGCCCGTCGGTCTCGATCAGCAGGATCGCGTCGGCGTCGCGCGGCAGGCCGGCGTGCGCGAAATCCTCCACGCACCGGATGGTTTTGCGGTCGAGAAACTCCAGCGTGCACGGGATGATTTTGGCCGCGATGATGGCCGAGACGGTCCCGGCGGCGGCATCCATCGCGGCAAACGTGGCCAGCAGCGTCTGGCGCGCGGCCGGCTTGGGCAGGAGCTTGAGCAGCACCTTCGTGATCACGCCCAGCGTGCCCTCGCTGCCGATGAAGAGATCGCGGAGATTGTAGCCGGCGACATCTTTTACGCATTTGCTGCCCAGCCAGCAGGTCGAACCGTCGGCGAGCACGACCTCCAGCCCCATCACATAGTCGCGCGTGACGCCGTATTTCAGGCCGCGCAGTCCGCCGGAGTTTTCCGCGACGTTGCCCCCGATCGTGGAAATTTTCATCGAGCCGGGGTCGGGCGGGAAAAACAAACCGGCCGCGTCGGCGCGGTTGTAGATGTCCTGCGTGACCGCGCCGGCCTCGGCGAGCAGGGTGAGATTTTTTGTGTCGAGCTCCAGCACCTTGTCCATATGCGCCAGGCACAGCACGAGCGCGCCGGGCGCCGGCACGCTGCCGCCCGAAAGTCCGGTGCCGCTGCCGCGCGTCACGATGGGGACACGCTCTTCGCGCGCGAGCCGGACGACGGTCGCCACCTCCGCCGCGGCGTGCGGGAACACGACGGCGAGCGGGAGTTGTTTCAGGGCGGCGGTGCCGTCAAAGCCGTAGGGCAGGATGTCCTCTTTTTCCGTGAGGACGTTTTCAGGGCCGAGGCGCCCGATGAGCGCGTCTATGATGCGGGGCATGGCGCAGTATCGAGACATCCCATCCACCCGCCGTCAACGGTGAGAATCGTGCGCCGCGAGGACCGCCGCCGCGCTCAGCCCTTTTGCAGGATGTGGTAGTTCGCCATCGAGATGCCGCTGAGCATCGCGCCGATGATGCCCAGAAAGCCCTGGTCGGTGCCGCAAAGATAGAGGTTCTCCAGGCGCGTGCGGCCCTGGCGGTTTTTCACCGGCGAACCGTAGATCGCGCCGGCGGCACGGTCCGTGTAGCGCGTGATCGTGCGCGGCGTGAACATGTCGGTCGCCGCCGTCGCTGCCTCCAGCGTGCCCGGCGGCAGCGGCGGCAGGAAGCGTTGCGCGTTGCGCGTGATGGCGGCGAACCAGCGCGCCTTGTCCGCGCGATAGGCGTCCTCCGGCAGGCCGGCCCAGCGGTCGTAATTCGCGAGACAGGTGCAGCGGAACCAGCCTTCCGGCAGGCGCTGCCCGTCGGGATAGGCGAAATTGTTGGGAAAACAAATCACGCCGCTGCGCAAATCCACCTGCCCGCCGGGCCGCGCGTAGGTGAAGCGCGGGGAGTCGTTGAAAAACACAATCGTGTCGTCACCCCACCCCAGCGCGGCGGGCTCGCGGTCGAGCACGCTGATGGTCTCGACATAGCTCAAACGCCCGGGCGGCTGGACCGGCTGCGGAATCGAGGAATGCGGAATGCGGATTGCGGATTGCGGAATTTCAAGCCCTCCGGCTGCAGCGGGTTCTTGTTTTTCTTCCATTCCGCATGTCAGGCTTCTCGCTGCGCTCGGAACCGCATTCCGCATTCCGCATTCAACAATCAGGCTCTCAGTCTCCGGCGCGCCGATGCTGCTGATGACGTGGTCGGCCGTGACTTCCGTGCCGTCGTCGAGCACGAGCGCCGCAGCCCGGCCCGCGCGCGCGATGATTTTTTTCACGCCGCACTTCATGCGCCGCTCGCCGCCGGCCTGCCGGTATTTGTCGAGCAGCACGCGCAGGATCACGCGCACGCCGTCCAGCGGACGCGCGAAGCCCTCGAAGAAGAGCGCCTTGAACATGATGACGAACTGGCCGAACTCCATGTCGTGCTCCTGCGCGCTGCCGTAGTACATGACCGGGCAGAACAGCATGTCCTCCAGCAACGGGTCGCCGATGTGTGCGCGCACCACCTCCCGCGCCGGCACCGGGCGCGCGTCGAGCGACACGTCGTCATGCGAGCGGATCGCCGCGACCAGCCGCCGGAATCCGTCGATCTGCGCGGGAAACGTTTGCGCGACCTCGCTTTCGAGCACGGCAAAGTCATTCGTGAAACGCAGCGACACCCCGCCCCGCGGCCCGAACGCGACGCGCGACTGCTTCTGTTCGCACAACGCAAATTCGTCGCGGTCGATGCGGAGCTGGCGCAGCAGTTTCGTCAACGGCGTGCCCTTCACGCCGGGCCGCGTGTAATTGGTCACCGCGTGCAGGCCGACGTCGAATTTCCGCCCGCCCTGGCTGTAGAAGCTGTTGAGCCCGCCGACGGCGTTGTGCCGCTCGAAGATGCACACGCGCCGCCCGAAATGCGCGAGCCGGATGCCCGCCGCGAGCCCCGACATGCCCGCGCCAATGATGACCGTGTCGTAATGAGTGCGCGTGCCGCTCATCGCGCCTCCTGCGATGCGGGAGTGATGTTTTCGTAGTCGGAAAATCGTGCCATGAAAGGCCCGTTTTGCGCACGCATCCGCAGGCGTGCAACCCGAAATGCAGCGGGTCGCGCCTCAGCGGGTGTAACCCAAAATGATGTCACCGCCGTAATCTTTCTTCTTTCTCTTTCCTCTTTCTCCCCACTCGTTCCTGACGAAAGAGAAAGATAAAGAGGAAAGAAGAAAGAGGGCGCTGACACAAACCCGGGCCTCAGCGCATCTGCACGTCCCACACTTTCGAGTGGCGCGACTTTCCGGCGGGCCC
Source organism: Termitidicoccus mucosus (assembly GCF_038725785.1). Lineage (GTDB taxonomy): Bacteria > Verrucomicrobiota > Verrucomicrobiia > Opitutales > Opitutaceae > Termitidicoccus > Termitidicoccus mucosus. The sequence goes on along the minus strand of NZ_CP109796.1, from coordinate 3,177,288 downwards.
CTCGATGTCGAGAATCACCACGTAGTTTCCGGGTTTTTCGTAGGCATGGAGCGGATGCTGTTCCGTGGAGGTCTGGCCGTCGCCGAAGTCCCAATGCCACGCGGTGACCTCGCCGACGGATTCGTCCTTGAAGGCCACCACCCGCCGGTCGATGTCCACCAGCTTGAACGACCATTGCGCGTCGATTCGCTTCTCCCGCAAAAACGGTTCCTGCGGCATGAGGCGGAAGGCGGGCAGGCCGGACGCGTCGCCAAACATGGAGCGCTGCCGTCCGAGCATCCAGAATCCGTTGTTTCGCCCGCCGGACTCCGCGTTGTCGTAGTCGATGATGATCCAGCCCAGGCCGATGATTTTGTTTTCGTAGAGCAGCGACTCCACCGCGCGTTCCGGGCCCTCGGGGCCCGCGTAGTCGAAGGGCGTGATCCAGAACTCGAGCGTCAGTTTCCCGGGCTCGCCGGGCTTGAAATCAAACTTCGTCGCGGCATTGGCCCACGGCAGTTCCTTCGTCCACGTGGCCGAGCCCCACGCGAGCGCCCAGTCCTTGTCCACCGCGGGCGTGAAGATGTGGTAGTTCTGCGCATGCACACCGTGAATCGCCCATTTTTCCTGGGCCGGGCTGATGCGTCCGTCCGGCGTCATGCGGCGCTCGCCGACGATCTCCGGCCTCCAGACCGATTTCTGCGACGAATCCACCAGCACGCCGCCCGACGCATCGCCATCGACGATCAATTCAAAGGTGTCGTTGTGCAGGCCGGGCTGGGAAAAATCCCAGTAATCATCATAAGCTTCGTAGAGAAAATAAAGCCGGTTGAGCCCCTTCACCCAGCCGACGCGCACGCGCACATCGAGGTTCTTGGGATCGTGCTGGCGCGGTTTTGTCGAGCCGTCCACGAGTTCTTTGCTGCCGACCACATAACTCTCCGGCACGATGTCCCAGTCGGCCCCGTCGCCATCGACGCGCGGAATCCGGTCGGCCGGAAATTGAAAAACGGGAAACGTGATTTCGGGCCGGTCAAGGGCGCGCGCGGGTAGCGCGCAGAACGCGACCGCCGCGAACGCGGCGAGGAGGGAAAAGCGAAATTGCATGGGATGAAATTGCGGCCCCTGCCAATGGAGCCGCGGTTGTTTCCCAGCGTCGGCGCGTGCCGAAAAACAGGCACGCCCGCCGTTTATCGGCCAGTCCGATTTTTGGGTATTTCAACCCGGATTGCGCGAGTGGAGGATCGTGTGGCACGGGCGACCAGCATTCCACCCGGCCACGGCCCATCGCAACCGTGGCCCGTCCGCCCCCGCGCCAGCGACTGGGAGCGCCGGCTTCCAGCCGGCAGACGACGCGAAGCGTCGCCAAGCCCGCAGCCGAGTCGCCCGTGCTACCTGCCGGCTGGAAGCCGGCGCTCCCAGTCGCTCACGCGTCTGCGCTTGGCTTTTGTTTTTACCGGGCGGGGAACGTCCGCCGCACCGGGTTCAGCAGCCGCACCGGGCCGAGCAGACCGGATTCCAGCAGAGGCTCGTCTTTGTCATAAAATTGCCATGTGGCGAAGGTGGTGCGCCCGCCCGCCGGTTTGGGCGCGCCTTCGGCATACCAGGAAGGCAGGCGCTTGATGCCGTGCCGCCAGTGCGCGTTTTCATATTCATTCTCGGCGGGCAGCGATTCGTCGCCGATCAGCCGGTTCGCCCATAGGTTTGTCACATGGATTTCCAGCGCGTTGTCCCCGGGCCGGATGGCGTCGGTCACGTCCACGCGGAATGGCTCTTGCCAAAGCGGGGCGAAAGCGTGTCCGTTCACGCGCACTTCGGCCACCACCTCCACGCGCCCGAGGTCGAGGACCACGCGTTTCCCGCCGCCGAGGAAGGCGGCGGGCACCCGGATGGTCTTGGTGTAAACGGCGGTGCCGGAGAAATGCCGGACGCCAGCATCGGCATGCCGGTGCCACGAGCCGGGCGATTCCATCACGACGGACGCCGGCGCGCCCCGTCCGGGAGGGAACGCCACCCGCCACTCGCCCCCGATGTCGAGGGGCGGTGGCACCGCGACGGCGAGCGCGCTTCCGGTCGGGAGTTCGTAATGGCCGGACGACCAGAACAGGCCCGTGACCGAGCCGTCATCCAGCGCCGACAGCTCGACCGCGGGCGGAGGTTCCGGCGAAGGCAGGCCGCGCGCGGCCAGTGCGGCGATGGCGTCGTCCGGCAGGCATTCGCCGAACAATTCCGGCGCCGTCATATTGCCCTCAAAGAGAAACGAGCGTCCTTGCGAGGGCGGCAGCGGCTGGCCCGACGCGCCCATCACGGCGGCGAGCCCGTCGAATTGCAGGATGGCCCCGGGCGACGGTGGCGGCGAGCCGACGCCGGGATGCACGATGCTCCCGGAGGCCAGGCCCTCGCGCGCGAGTTTGCCGTCGATGTAGAGGCGCGGTTTCCCGTCGCGATAGGTCATGGCGAAATGCGTCCAGCCGGAGACCGGCCGCCGCTCGACGAGCACCGCGGGCGAGCGGTCGCGCGCCCGTTCGATCACGTAGGCGCCATTGCGCCCGATGGCCAGTCCCGCGATGGCGTGGCCGGCGCCGTGGAGCGTGTCGCCTTCCGCCGCCGGGATCGCGTAGAACTTGCCCGTCTCGTCGAGCCGGCCCGAGGTCGATTCTTCGGGCATGAGCCGCAGGTCGATGTCGGGTTTGGCCCAGACGGCCATGGTGAACTCATTCGTGATGACGGGCGCGGGCGGGCGGGCGGTTTTCACCGCGTGCAGGATCTCGCGTCCATCGCGGCGCACCCATGCCGCGTTTTCCCCGCCGGCCGGTTTGCGGAACACGACAAACACGGATTCCGCCGGCCCGAGGCGCAGCGGCATGCGCGTGCGGGTGTCTTCAAAAGCATAGATCGCGGCGTCACCGGTCTCGCCGGTTTGCGGGTTCCAGAGTTCCGGGCGGCGGCCGGCCACGCGAAAGACGCAGCTTGCCTCCACCGTGAGGCGCTGGCGGTTGGCGACAAAATACAGGTCGCCGTCGGGCAGCCTGCGGTGCAGCCAGGACAATTCCGCGCCGACGTCCGCGCTGGTGTATTCAAAATCCGGATTCAAGCCAGCCTCGCGGACGGCGTCCGCGATCGCGACGGCTGGCCGGACGAGCGGTCGCCCGCCCGGGGCCGCGTCCCAGAGTTCGGCGGCGATGCGGCGCACCTCGCGATCGCTTTCCGGCTGCCCGCGGAGCGACGGGGAGCATTCCGGCCTCGGCCCGATGATGACGGCGCCCTGCCGGGCAAATTCGCGCAATTTGCGGGCGAGTTCCGGCGTCATCGCTTTCAGTCCGGGCGGCAACACCAGCATCCGGTAGGTGTTGCCTTCCGGCAATGTCAGCAGGCCGTCTTTCACGGTCACGCGATCGAGCAGCACCTTTGCCGAGGCGAGGTCGTAATCGTATCCGGGCGGCGGCGCCGGGATAAAAAACTGCGTGCTGCCGGGCGGGCGCTCGCCGGTGAAATACAGCACATCGGCGGCTGGGACGCCTTGGCGGAGCATGTGCTGGCAGCGCGACAGATAGGCCAGCCAGCCGGAGCTTTGCTCGAACCACGTGTTGGTGCGCTCAAAGAAGAAACCGAACGGCCCCATGGTCATGCCCGGCGCGGCATCCGGATGCGGCTGGTGCACGTAGCGATGGAAGACGAGTTGATTGATGCCGAGGGCGAACATGTCGTCGCCCAGCGCCTTCAGCGCATACGGATACTCCAGCCAGCGGGAGGTCGCCTCTTCGCCGGTGAAGGCTTCCGCGGCCACGACGGGTTTGCCGTAAACGTGGGCCGCGGAGGCCACCATTTTTGCGGTCCGGTTGGGCGACCACGGCGTGCGCACCCAGAATTCGCCCATCGGCACATCCGGCAGCCCGGCGACATCCAGCTCGTCGAACACGCCCTGGCCGTAGCCTTCCGCGGCAAAAACCAGACCCCGCGCGCGGCACAATTCCGCCATCCGTCCGTAGTAGCTTTCCGCCATGAGCTCCGTCTGCACGCGGCGCACGTCATACAAAAAACGCTCGGATTCCATGGCGCCGCCCACGACGCGTCCCAGCATCGCGGGCATGCGCGGGCGGATGTCGTAACCCGCGCGCCGCCGGAACTCCTCCGGAAACGAGGCGGTCCAGTTCTGCATGCCGGCCTCATAGCTGTCGATGAGCACGCCGTGGAGCCGTCCGCCGCCGCCGGACGCCTCCGCGTCGGCGAGCACCCGGCCGACGACTTGGTTGAAATGAAATTCCGTCGCCTCGCGGCTGAACTTGTCCGTTTCCAGGCCATGCCCGGCTTCCGACGCGGAAATATTTGCCTGTCCCGTGCCGGTGTGCCCGATGCGGAGAATCGTCCACGCCCCCGGCGGCGCGTCCCAGCGAAGCTGTCCGCTGGCGTCCATGTGCACCGTGATGTCGCGCACCGCCTGGGGCGCGATGGACGGGACGGATTCGTCTCCCGCCGGCATTTCCACCTGCCGGCTCACGCGGTAGGCGAAATTGGCCTTGAACGTCCAATCCTCGATGCGCGGCGCGCGGTGCAGCACGAACTCGGACAGCCCGCAGGCGGCTGCCGGCGCCAGGCGAACGTATCGCGCCTTTCTCGCCGGGAAGACGGCGGTCCCCGGCGCCGCGATGCCGTGCCGGGCGGGGGCGGTCACCCGGCACAAGGGCGCGTAGTGCGCGCCGTCCGTCGACGCTTCGAGCGCCAGCGGCGGGAATGCCCTGCCGTCGAGGCCGTGGACGGTCACCGCGTGGATTTCGGTGTCCGCGCCCAACTCGACGACGAGGGTTTCGCCTTTCGCCAGGTCCAGGCCGGTGGAGGGCAGGCCGTCGCTCAAATGGGTCTTGTTCACCTCGCCGCCGCTGCTTGTCGTTATTTTATGGATACAATCCTCACACGGCGTCTCCTCGCCGGGCAGGGACGGGAAGGCGAGCACGAATGCGTCGCGATACCAGCCCTCGTTGGCGTGCGGGCGGGGCAGCGTTTTTTCGATCATGCCCGGGCCGCGCACGGTGGTTTCCGTCCAGACGAGCTGCTGCATCGAGCGCGGCGGCGTGATCCACGGGCCGCCGCTGCTCGACCACCCCGGGGCGTTGTGCATGCCGATGTCGAGGCCGAGACGCGCGCCCTCGTTGAGCGCGTGGGTCATCAACTCGCGCCAGCGCGCGTTGAGATAGCCGGAGGGGCCGGACGGCAGGTAGGCGCCGCCATCGAAGATATGCACGCCGCCCAGTCCCACGCGCCGCATCGCCTCGAGGTCGCGCGTGATGCCGTCGCGCGTTACGTGGCCGTTCATCCACTGCCAAAATGCTTTTGGCCGCGCCGAGGCCGGCGGATGGACAAACCCGGCGCGCAGGGGATCGGTGTTTTCGACGGATTGCGAAAGGGCGGGGCAGGCGGCGGCCAGAATCGCCGCAGCCATGCCGAGGCGGACGATGGACATGGGATTTGTTTTTTTAGAAGTTTACGGTTTCGGAATGAGTGCGCGGAGAAAAGGGCGTATTCAAAGTGGAGTCATATTATATAATTCTTTCCTCTTTATTCTTTCTCTTTCCTCTTTCTCCTCCGCCCCGTCAGCATCCACTATCCATCGGGAGAAAGAGAAGGAATAAAGATAAAGAGGAAAGAGAAAGAATTCCGGGCAACGGCATCATTCTGAGCCACTGCCGTGGATGGACGACTCACCAGACCGGGATGGGCGGTGCGTCCAGGTCGTGGTAAATGCGATAGGGCGTGACTTCGCCGAACATGTAGAACGGGCGGAACTTTGCCTGAAGCTGCCTGCCGTCGCGCGGCGCGATGCCGAACACTCCGGGCTGGTCCCGGTCCGGCACCAGCCACCGTTCCAAGTCGGCGAGCGCGGGCAGTTGGGGGATTTCCTCAAACACCCAGTCGTCCATCGCCAGGGTCACCGGACCCCGCACAATCGCGACCCGCCGCGGGTGCCGGGAGTCAACCGGCTCCATGCGCGGTTTCATCGGGATGCGAATCTCGATCTTGTCGCCGGATTGCCACACGCGGTCGATTTCCGCCCACGCGCCGCTTTTCGGGGCGCTGACCACCTCGGCGCCGTTGACCGTGGCGGAGATGTTTTCGGCCCAGCCGGGCACGCGGAATTTCAGGCTGAAGCGCGACGGCTGCTGCATCGTGAGGCTCAGCGCGGAAGTTTCCTCCTCGGGATAGTTTGTGGCCTGGGTCAGCGTTACCTCGCCGGACGGCCCCTGCCACCGCACTTCCGAGGGAACGTAGAGATTGATATAGAGGCTGAAGGGCGCGCGATAATAGATGAGGTTATGATAATCGGCCACGCACTGGATGTAGGTGCCGGCGCAGCAGGGATAACGCGACACTTTATATACTTTCAGCCCTCCGGCCACACGGTAGTCGGAATAATAGAACGTCTTGCCGCCGGCCGTGATTGGCAGGGAGGCGCCGATGCCGTTGTAGAAAAGTTTTTCGATCCAGTCTCCGTAGCGGGACTCGCCGGTGAAGGACGTAAGGTAGCGGCCCAGCTTGAACACCGCCCAGGAGCCGCAGACGGTCTCGAAGGAGGCGTTGCGCGCCTCCAGGCTGCGCCCGAGCGTGCCGTCGGGCGGCACGATGCGCTCCATCGGGCCGAAGCCGCCGGTGGCGTAGCACTGCGTCGCCTGCATGTAATCGTGGAAATTCCGCATGATGTCGAGGTAGGTCGTGTCGCCGGTCATTTTATACACCATCGCCACGCTGCTGAAGGTGTTCACATGGCTGTAGGCGTGGACGTGGTGGGCGTTTTCCGGCTCCGGGCTCCGGGCGAATTTGTTCCAGTAACCGGGATGCAGATAGCTGTCGGCAAATTCCTTTACCCTCTCGTCACCGATGAGTTCATAGGCACGGTAAAGGTTTTCGGCAAAAGTGTACCATTCCCCCGGTTTGCCGCTGGTGGATTCGGGGGTTTCGGGCGTGCGTTCCTTGCTGAAGGTGCGCATCGACCATTCCAGCGTGCGCTTGAGCAACGGCAGCGCGGAAGGCTCGTCCGCGTATGAATGGAGGTCCACCAAGCCGCAGACGACCTTGTCGTAGGCATAGAGCCCCATGCGGCAGTCGCCGTCGGGACCGATGGTTTTGGCCCATTCCGCGAGCAGGCGGGACGCCTTGTCGCGCATCGCCTCGTCGCCGGTCGCCCGATAAATGCGGGCCATGCCGCTGAGCCATTGGCCGAATACGGTGTCGCTGTTGTGGCGGCACCAGCCGCCGAGCGGCGCACCCGGGGCGGGCAACCCCGCGGCTTTTCGGTAGCCGTGCAGGATGTCGTCATCCGGCACGCTTAAGTAATAGTCGCGCGCCTCCCGGAACTGCGCCGACCAGCGGCTTTCGAGCAGGCGGACACCGCGATAGTCAAATGGCTCGACCACCTCGCGCGCCGCAGGCCCGGCCGCCAGCGGCGGCACGACAACTGACAGGCATAATGCAAGCAGGATCGGTTTCATATTATGGGGGAAGTTCTAAAATCAACCGCGAAGGACACGAAGGGTGCGAAGAAAATAATGCCAGGTGAAATTGTCCGTTTTGTGATTTTTAAATTATCATATTATAGTGGTTTCATTTAACATTGGCGCGGCAGCGCCGGTAGGGCGAAGCCTCCGGCTGAGCCGCGGCTCGGCGGGGACGCCTCGCCCTACCTTTGGGCTAATGTTGAGAGAAAATACTATATTCTCCATTCCTCGCGTCCTTTGCGGTTCAAATCAATTTTTGGAGTTTCCATATGCGAGACGTCAGGAGTCACCGGGCCACATTTATAATGTATTGGGTGGCGGACGGCGTTCCGAGCGTCACTTCCCAGCCGTCCTCGACCATCTTTGCCTTGGCCGGTTTGCCGATGGAGCGCCCGGCGCCATCCAATGCCGTGACGGACACATCCACCGCGCCATCCAAATCCTGAAGGACGAGCCAGCCGGTCACCGGCTCGATGAGCGTAGGACCCTTGCCCCATTCGTCCCAAAGCGTCCGGCGCGCATTCCATTTCGATCCGGTGTTTTGCCAGCGCGCGCAAGCGATCAACAGCAGGGTGGGGGAGCGCTGGATGGGTGCGTCGGTGAGTGAGGAGAGCGTGACGGCGCAGAAATCGTTTTTGATCTCCGGCATCAGATGGCGGGTCCGCGATTGATTATTCCGCACAAACCCGACCACCGCCTGGGTGCGGGGTGTGTCGATTGTGACCGCGCCTCGCTTTGCCTCCGACACATGCCATGCCAGTTCGCCGGTGTCCGACAAATATGGCGGCGAGGGATCGGACTCGAATTGTTGGGTCGGCCCGCCATCCAGGCTGCGGATGCGCGAGCCGTGGCGCAGCGGCAGCGAGAGCGGAAACCCGGGGGTGAAATATGGGCGCTCGGCCGCGGGCAGGCGCATGCTTTCGGTGACTTGGTCCGCGGTGTAAGTGCGGGCGACGGTGTGCCTGGCCGGGCTCACGTCGGACCGGGAAAAGAGCAGCGCGCCCGCGCCCATTTGTGACATTTTCACCGGGTCCAGCGTTATATCAAACTCGTCCGCCACATACGGCTCCCACGTGTTGCCGATCTTTGGCTCGAAAGTATAAAAATAGATGCCGTCCCAGTCCTGGAATGCGCCGTAGGCGGCCAGGATTGGGATCATCTCGGCGGCATAGTCGTTGGGATTGGGATGGTTCACCTCGCTGACGGTGAACGGGCGGTTGAGGAACGGTGAGCGGCTGAGCTTCACGATGGTGGAGCGCGTGGGCTGGTCCACCATGGGGGTGTTGCGCGCGCCCCATATCGCGGGATGCTGCCAGTAAACATGCCCGTCGATGAAATCGAGCTGCGAATTGGCCCTCAGCATGGGCTGGCTCGGTATCCAATAGGTGTGATCGGCGTTTCCGATGACCGGCGATTTCACGCCGAGTTCGTCCTTGAGGAATGCATGCATGCCCGTGAGGAACGATGTCTCGACATGGGTATAAAAATCCGCCTCGGCCCTGAACAATTCGTCGGGCGCGGTGCTGAAATCCCCCCGCCGCAGACGAGGAACCGGCGCGCCGGGCGCGACCGCCGCGAGCTTCCTTAGTCGCGCGATCTCTTCGCCTGTCCGGTTGGCCGCCAGCCAGGCCTGATACATCTCCGTGAGCTGTCGTTCATAGCGCGGCGGAAAATCGAGCTGATGATTTTTCCCGCCCGGCGCCAGCTCGCCGCGAAGCCAGTTGCGAAACCAGAATTCGAACAGGGAGTTTTCGTTCACGATTTCCACCGTGGCGACCGCGGGCTCGTTGCGGTATTCGGATTTTGTATAGGGATTGTAATGGGTGAGCAGCTTGCGCGCATAGTCCTTTTGCAGTTCAATCAGCCGCTCACCGATGTAGGTGACGCCCTTGGCCACGCCCAGCAGCTCATAGTCCGGCACCCCGTCGCCCTCCTTGTAATGGCGGCCCACGTTCAGATTCAAATTCGTATAAATCCCCGCCTTTTTTAACTCGGCCACGAAAAAGTCCAGACGGTCCAGGGCGCCGGCATCAAGCTCCAGGGTGTCGTTGCGCGAGCCGTCGATCAAGCCGGCGGGCGGCGACGAGAAGCGCTGGCCCTCCGTCTCGGCCTTCTTTCTTCGAATTTCGATTTCCTCCTCCTGTTGCGCATTGCGCGTCGTGCGGTCAAGGAAGTGAAACCGCACGCAGTTCACCCCGGCGCGGGCGAGCGTCCTGGCCCACAAGGCGGCCTCTTCCTTCGGCGGAAGCATGGTCGAGCCGCGCACCCATCCCGTCAGGTTCACGCCCCAAATGCGGAGGCGGCTGCCGTCGGGTTTGGACAGATGGCCGTCCTTGACGCGCACAAAGCCGTCCCTGCCCGCGGGCGCATCGAGCAGGAAGGAAACATCGGCGGGTGAGTCGATACGCTCATGATGATTGATGACGAAGGGGACGAGCGGGATGTCTTCCTCGCCCGGCAGGGCCGCGGGCAGGATAAAAAGGATCAATATAAAAGCGCGGTTCATAAGGCATTCTCCTCGGTGTCATTTCCATGTGATCCGGAAGGAAATCACGTCTTCGCACGGCAGGCGGGCGGGCTGCTCGATAACGAGGGCCTCGTCCGTCTGCCGCCATTTGATTTGCTCATCCGAGCCCACCAGTTCGACTCGTCCCACCGGACGCGCAAATTCCCCGCCCAGGCCGAGCGAGGTCACCGTGACCGGGCGGACCGGCGGCGAAAGCACGAACACATAAAGCCGGCCGTCCTTGGCGGTGAAGCGCATGTCGTCCTGCGTGTAGGGAATGGCCTCGTCGCGCGCCCGCCCGCGGCCGACGCGCGTGGGGCCTTCACCATAGGTTTCCCAGGGCCGGGAGTCGAAAATGCCCTCGCCGTTGATTTTGGTCCAGGCGGCGAAATTTTTCAGGAATGCCACTTCCCGCTCGTCGATGGAGCCGTCGCCGCGCTGCGGTATGTTCAGCAGCATGGTTCCGTTTTTGCTCACCACGTCCACGAATAACTGCACGACCTGGCGGACCGATTTGTATTCTATATCATCTTTATAATGCCACTGGCCGATGCAGGTCCCGGTTTCGAAGGGCTCGGGCTGGATGCGGTCGCTGACGCTGCGTTCCCAGTCGGGCACGGCGGCCCGCCGTTTTTCCGCCGGGAGCCCCTTGGCCGTGAGCACCACGTCGAGGCGGCCGTTGTCGCGCGCCATGCTGGAATTATAATAATGCGCGACGATATCCAGCCCCACCTGGCCGAGCGGCAGGTCCCAATTATCCAGATATACAAAATCGGGCTTGTAGGCATCCATCAGGTTTTGCAGGCGGAAAAACCATTTGTTCGCGAACTCCGGATCGTCTGGCGGCGGGGCCTCGGTCCAGGGCAGGTTGTTGGCGTCATGCCACTCGCGCGCGGCCTGCATGGAGGTGAAGCCGTCCGGAATGACGATGGCCGGCTTGCAATATAAATCCCGGGGGTCCAGCCCTTCCCACCATTTGCCCTTTCCGTCGGCCTTGGTCAGCCGCCAGGCGTCGTAGCGCACGCCGGCCTTCGGCCCCTCGGCGTCATAACCGTAGGCGGTCTGGAACCAATGCCAGGCGTGCGACGAGTGGTTGGACACGCCGAAGCGCAGCCCGTTTTTGCGGGCCGCGCGCGCCCACGTCCCCACGATATCTTTTTTGGGACCGACGTTGACGGAATTCCATGCGTGGTATTTCGAATCATACGCGTCGAAATTGTCCTCGTGATTGGCCATCGCCACGAAATAGCGGGCGCCGGTTTCCTTGTATAAGGCCATCAACGCCTCCGGGTCCCATTTGTCCGCCTTCCAGAGATTATCGATCTCCATGAATCCGAATTCCGAGGGATGGCCGAAGTGTTCGACATGGGATTGGTATTGCTTGTGGCCTTGCACATACATGGAGCGCGCATACCAGTCGCCCTGCCCGGGCACGCACTGCGCCGACCAATGGGCCCAGATGCCCAGCTTGGCATCGCGGAACCATTCCGGGCACTGGTAGTTTTCAGTCAGCGACGCCCAAGTGGGCTCAAATTTTCCGGGTGCAACCGTCCTTTCGGCCGGCAGCGGCGCCACGGGAGGAATGCCTGCGCCGGATAGACAGTTGATGGTCAGTAACGCCGATATTATCAGGATGGCGGGTCCATGATTGGGTATGGTCATAGGGCGGAGCAAAAGCAGGGTGGATTGATTCGAAGGGGAGCACCAAGAGTGTTTGCACACTATACGGGATTTTTCGGGCATCCGCTCCCAGTATCCGGGCAAAAATTGCCCGTATCCTAAGTGATGGAGCCGTCCGCCAGAAGAGAAGTCAGCCCGCCTTTATTTCTCCCGGGCTGGTTTCACAGCGAAGGTGCGAAGACGCAAAGGATGAAAAAACAAACCCGGAGCATTATTAAATAGAATTGCAGCCGCTGGGAATGCAACCCATTGGGTTGCATTCCCAGCAAGACCGGGTTGTTTTGGGCCGAATGGCCCGGCTATAATATCATTTAAAATACTTCAAAACCACCTGGTTCGCCTTTATTCCCCTGGTTTCTTTTTGCTCAGATCTTTTTCCCGGCCATTAAAAACAGCAGGCGGCCGATACCGGCATGCCGGTATCGACTGTGCATCGCGACGAGGTCGCGCTAGAACTCGATCGGGCCCGAAGCCAGTTTCTGGCGCAGCAGCAGCGAGGCGCGGTTGAGCACTTCGGGCAGGGCCGCCTCCAGCACATCGACCGTAAAACCCCATTCGAGGAGCAGGTTCGAGTTCAGCGCGATCAGGAAACCATCTTCGCCCTGCCCCACGCCGATGCTGGCCGAGAGATAATTCGCGGCGTGCACATGCACCGCGAGGGGCAGATGCTCCGCAGGGAGACGGTTGTTGGGAGGATTGTAGGTGGCGACCGCGACAAAGGCATCCGGGAACTTCCACTGCGTGAGCAGCCGCGCGCCCACCGTCGCGAAATTGAAGCCCAGCACGGCCGACTCCGCGTCCAGCCAAGTACAGCCATCCATTTTCTGGTATTCGCGGATCGTCTCGAAATGCCCGCCGCACGAGTAGGCGATCGCGAGCTTTCCGACTCCGCAGACCAGCCCCGCCGCGTAGCTGACGTCGGAGGGCACGCGCCCCGTTCTTTCCGCCAGCACTTCGGCCGCAACCGCCGTGACCAGCGACATGCGGCAAAAATCACCCGGTTCCCAGCAATATCCTTCGACTTCGTGCGTGAGCCAGCGTCCGGCGATGGACAGCGCGGCCACGCGAAACACTTCCCGCTGTCCGAGCCGCAGCAGCGCGTCGTGCAGCGTGCCAATGCGCGCGTTGCCAGCGGAAAAATAGGCCGAGTTGGCCAGGCGCAGCACGGAACTGGCCAGAACCGGGTCGATCTGGATGAGCTCCTTTATCTCTTGAATCGTCCGGTCGGTCCGGCCCAGCACGTCCAACAACCGAGGCAAGAGCATCGGCGCGCATGGAAGTTGCAGCGCCTGTTCGCATACTTCATTTATTGAGGGGGTCATGAAAAAGACTAGGCCGCGCAGAGCGACGATGGATCGAGGATCAACGCGATATTGCCGTCGCCCAGGATCGCGCCGCCGGCCACTCCGGGAATGCTTTGGAGAAAACTCCCCAGGTTTTTGACCACGACTTCCTGCTTGTTGATCAGTTCGTCGACGAGCAGCGCAAAGGAGCGCCCGGCGTTTTCCACGATGACGACAATCCCGGCCGACGGGTCCTCCACCGCCTCCAGAATCCCGAAGCGGCGATGCAGGCGGTGCAGCGGCAAAAATTTCCCCCTGTGATCGAGCGTCTCCCCCTGGCCTTGAATCGTGGACAACGCCGAGCGCGACGGACGCAGCGCCATCTGCACCATCGTGCTCGGCAGGATGAAATGGTCGGCGCCGACCCGCACCAGAAGCCCGTCGATGATCGCCGTGGTCAGAGGCAGGCGGACGCGGAAGGTGGAGCCGCGCCCGACCTCGGACTCGATCTGGATCGTGCCGCGCAGTTTTTCGATGTTGCGCTTCACGACATCCATGCCCACGCCGCGTCCCGAGACCGAAGTCACTTTTTCCGCGGTCGAGAAGCCCGCGTGGAAGATCAGGTTGATGATTTCCTCCCTGGCCAGGGTCGCGCCCTCCGCCACCAGACCTTTCGCCTTGGCCTTGGCCAGGATCTTTTCCGGGTCGATGCCCCGGCCGTCGTCCTGCAACTCGATGACCAAGCTGCTGCCCTCGTGGTAGGCCTCGAGCGTGAGCGTGCCGGTCGGGTCCTTGCCCGCCGCCACCCGCCCGGCTTCCGGCTCCAGCCCGTGGTCGAGCGCGTTGCGCACCATGTGCACGAGCGGATCGGTGATTTCCTCCACCACGGTGCGGTCGATTTCGGTCTCCTCGCCGCTGGTGACGAAACGGGCGCGCTTGTCGCAGGCGCGGCACAGGTCGCGCACCAGCCGGCCCATGCGCTGGAACATCGGCTTCACCGGCACCATGCGCAACGACATGACGGTTTCCTGGATGTCCTTGGTGATGCGGTGGAGCTGGCCGAGGTTTCGCGCCAGCGGCGAGCCGTCCTCGCCGAATGCGCGCGACGATTCCTGCAACTGGCTTTGCACGATCACCAACTCGCCCACGACGTCCATCAGCGCGTCGAGTTTCTCCGTGTTTACCCGGACGGTGGAGGCCGCGCCCGAGGCGGAGCCGGAACGGCCGCCCGCATCCGCGGCGGCGGGTTCGGCGGCGGATGCGGATGCGTTCTCGTCGGGCTTCGGTTTCTGCCCGGCGTCGGCCGGCCCGGCATCCTCCGCGCCCGAGGCCAGGCGACGCACGGCGCCGATCAGGTGCGAGACTTTCACGATCTCGGTGGACACGCGGCCCTGCTCGAGCGCGATCGCGATTTGCCGCACCATGCCCTGCACCGCGTCGCGGCTGCGCAGGATTTCCGTGATGATGGTCGGCGTCAGCCTGCGTTTGCCCATGCGGATCAAGTCCAGCAGCGACTCGACCTCGTGCGTGAGCGTGTGCATCGGCGTGAGGTGGAGAAAGCCCGACACGCCCTTGATGGTGTGGAACGAGCGAAACAGGCTGTCGAGGGCCGGGCGGTCCTGGGGCGCGGAATCGAGCGTGAGCAAGGACGCCTCGATTTGCATCAGGTGATCCAGTGCTTCCGCATGAAACTCGGCCAGCAATTCGCCGTTTTCCTCCAAGTCGATATGCAACGGCGTGTCGCATGCCTCCGGGCGCTGGGCGTCGTGATCGTCCGCAGGGGCGCCGGGCGGCGTGCCTCCCGCCGGGGTTTCCTGCGGTGCGGGCATGGCGGGAGAGGGCGCGGCCTCCGCGCCGCCCTCCAGCACCGACGGCAGCCACTCCGCCACGCGCCGCAGGTGGCCGAGCGTCACCTCGTCGAAGGGCCTGGCCTCGTCCAGCAGTTTGCCCAGGGCGGCCTGCAGTTCCCGCAGCGGCTTTTCGACCGCCGGCATGCCGGCCACGATCTCAAGCAGTTCCGCCGACAGGCTGTAGGATGGGATCAGCCCTTCGTCGCTGCCCGCGCGGGCAAGGATCGACTCGCCGGCCAGGCGGTTGCTGGTGTCCTCGAAAAGGGAGCTTTTTTCTGGAGGCAAGGACATGGAGGAGGCGCGGGAGTTGAATGACATATCACCTGCATTTATGTTTCGGCCATCGCAGCCGAAACTTTAAGGGAAGAAGCGGCTAAAGCCGGGTTGAAAACGCCCGATAAGACCTTGCAGCCCGCATGCGTGCACCATGAGCAAGCCCGTCCTCGAAAACACCGCCAGCCTCGCCGGCAAATACCTGACCGTCGTTCTTGACAACGAGTCCTACGGGATCGCCGTCCTCAAGGTGCGGGAGATCATCCGCCTCCAGAAAATCACGCCGGTGCCCCAGATGCCGGAGTATGTGAAGGGCATCATCAACCTGCGCGGGCGCATCATCCCGGTCGTGGACCTGCGCCTGAAATTCGGGCTCAAGGCGGAGCTGGCCGACCGCACCTGCATCGTCGTGGTGCAGGTGAAAATCCAGCAGGGTCCCGTCGTGCAGATGGGCCTGATCGTGGACAGTGTCGAGGAGGTGGTGAATCTTTCCGCCGGTGAAATCGAGCCGACGCCGGATTTCGGCACGCGGGTCGACACGAGCTACCTGCTCGGTCTGGCGAAGGTGAAACAGGTGGTGAAAACGCTGCTCGACATCGACCGCGTGGTCGCGCCGGATGCGTTGCACCAAGTCGCGGAACTCGCCGCCCAGCCCCGCCCGGACGCGGCGGTGGTCGAGACATCCTGAAGACGGCGCGCGGGGACATTTTGAATTGAACCGGGGCCGGCGGCAAAATGGAGCCCGTCCCTCCACGGGAAAAACCCGGCGGCGACAGCCTTTAAAACCCGCTACTCAGAATTAATATAGGCATCCCGCACCTTGATCAGGTTCCGGCGCGTTTGATCGAGCCTGGACAGCTCCTGCCTCTCATGGTTGGCGATCTCGTCGAGCCGGCGGTTGCGTGAGGCGTGCTGCTGCCGCAGCGCCGCCACGCGCGCGCGGAGCTTCACGTTGCTGATCAGGTTTTGGTGATGGACGACGTGCGCCATCAGCCCGTCAAGCACGACCTGCTTGCGGTCGAGTATGTCATGCAATCCGGTCCAGTCGTTCGCGGCAAAGGCCGCGTCCTCCTCGGAAGCGAGATCCTCCAGCGCCTGGATCAATCGGAACGCGGTTGCGGGCGCACTCATGGGAAAAATCACGCGGAGACGGTGCGAAGCATCTCCGCCCACGCGTCTCGCAGGTCGCGGACGAATTTTTCGATTTCGATCACGGGGGTCTCCTCCTTGCGCAGGTTGGCCTCGTGCAGGCGGCGGATGTAATAATCGTAGAGACGGGAAAGATTGGCGGCAAACTCGCCGCCGCGTTCGAGGTCGAGGTTGGAGCGCAATTCCTCCAGGATGGCCTGGCTGCGCAGCAGCGCGGAATTGATGTGCTCGATGCGGCGCAGGTCTTCGCGCGGCAGGCTGAAGGCCTCGCGGGCCTGGGCCATGAAGCGCAGGGCGCCGTCGTAAAGCATGAGGACGAGTTGTCCGGGGCTGGCGGTCAGGATCGACTGCTTTTGATAAATGCGGGCGAGTCCGGCGGTGGCGGGCATGGCGGGGTTCAGGATTCTTCGGTTTCGGTGAGGTCGGGCGACGAGGCGATGAGACCAGCCACGGTCTCCACGACATGGGCGGGCGGATAATCCGGATCGATGGAGAGCTCCCGGCCGCGGGCCACGACTTCGGGCCTGATTTCCGGATACTGGGTCAGCGTCTGCTGCAACGACGAGATGCGGGTGGGGAGAAGCCTGTCCGCGCCCGGGGTGGAACGCCGCGCGCCGATGTTGGCCGCCGGGCCCTGGAGTTGCAGGGGCGCCTGCGCGCCTTGGGTGGAGGATGTTTGGGAAATCATGACGTGGTGAAAATTTGAAAATGCCGGTTGGGATTCTGACGGCCGGATGCGGCGCGGTGATTGGCTTTAACGGTTGGGAAAGGTCGCGGCCACGCTGGACGAGGCGTAGGCGGCGAACGCGGTGGGACTTTGCAGGATGGCGGTGACGGCGTCGCCGCGCGCGCTGCCGGAATCGCGGGCGAAGCGGCGAGCGGAATTGGCCACGGCGGGCTCGCGGGCGTCGAAACGTTCGTCGCAGGCCCAGATGAGACTGCCGGAGCGGAGATGCACCAGTTTCGTCCGCAAGCCGATGGACATCGGCGCATAGGGATTGCTTCCGGTGACATCGCAAAAAAGCACGGCGTCGGCACCGGTCGCGCCGGCGACGCGCTGGAGGAAATGCTCGGGCAGGAGGCCGGTCGAATCCAGCGAGCGCGTGCCGGAAAACAGGCGCGAGAGCTGGTATCTCGACACGGGGACAAACTCGGCGCGCTGCGTGTCCTGGAGCGCGGCGAGCCAGACCGGATCGAGCGACGAGACGAAGTCCTCGGGCAGCGCCGCGCCGTGCGCGTCGAGCGGCAGGACGGCCACGCGCCGCACATCCGACGGCCAGGATTTCGAGCCGCGAAAATTGACCGGGGTGAAGAACGGCCCGCGGTTGAGCGGATCGAGCGGGGCGGACAGGCAGCCCGCGAGGAGCGCCAGCAACACAAACGCAAGGCCGCGCGCGAGGAGTGTCCTCGCGGAGACGGAAGGGAGAAAGCGCGTGCCGGTGCGGGGATCACTCATCGCTGGAGTTGTTGCCGAAGGCATTGATCAGTTGCTGCTGCATCTGGGTGTATTTCGACGAGGCGACTTCCATGGCCGTGAAGGCGGCCTCCATGCGCGCGCGTTCTTTTTCCAGTCGTTCCTCCAGCTTGGCGATTTGTTCGTCGATGCGCTTGTTGGCCGTGGTCAGCGAATCGGTCATGCCTTTCAGCAGGCCGCTGCTGTTGTTGGCGCCCACGTAGGTGTTGAGCAGGCCGTCGATCCGGGTGGCGAAACCGGCCGAGCTGTCGCTGAAAAACGCGGCGACATCGTCGGACGAGCCGGCCAGCGCCGCGTCGAGCTTGTCGGAGTCCTTGATGCTGAGCTGGGTGGAGGTGCCGGAGAAGTCGATGCCGAGCTGCTCCAACTGGACAATGCTGCCGTCGAGGCCGGAAATGGAGCCGAAAACACTCGAGCGCAACTGGCTGGCCCAGCCCGACACCTCGCGGTTGCCGCTGAGCACCGAGGTGGACACCGAGTCGCCGGAGACGGAGATGGCCGTGACGTTGTCGATGAAGGTCTGGAGCGAATTATAGGCGGAGATGAATTTCTCGATCGTCGAGCGCATCGTCGCGGTGTCGGCGGCGACGGTGACGGTCTCCTCGCCGGCGGATGTGGCCGTGATGCTCAGGCCCGCGATGCCGTGCTCGGTTTCGGAAAAGGTGTTGCTCGTGCTGGTGATGTCCGGTCCGCCGTTGATGGAAAACACGGCGTTGGCGCCGCGCGTCAGTTGGGCGGAGGCCGGGGCCAGTCCGAGCGCGGAGAGGATGCCGCCGCTGTCGTCGTTGATTGTGATGCCGGTGTCTCCGGTGGTTTTGTTGGCGAGCACGACGCGGTCGCTGGCCGCGTCGTAGGCGGCATTGACGCCGGCGTCGCTGGCGTTGATGCGGGCGAGCAGCTTGGAGAGCGAATCGTTCGCGGCATCGTAGGCGATCTCGACGCCGTTGATGGTAAAGGTGCCGGAACCGGAAAACGCCGTGTCGGCGAGGCCGGCGCTGGCGAGCGTCTTGGTGGTGCTGACGCGGCCGAGCGCGGCCGTGCTGGCAACGGAATCGGTGCCGTTGCTGAAGAGCTTGGCGACCGAGAGAAAGTTGCTCGAGTCGTTGGCGGCGCCGAGCACGATTTCCGAGCCGTCGGTGCTGGTGAGCGCGATGCCGTCGGTCGCGGGATCATAGCTGGCGGTGACCGTGCCGCCGGTGGCGGCGGAAATCTTGTCGAACACGTCCTGAAGCGAATCGGTGAGCGCGACGCCGACCTGCGCGCCGTTCACGGTAAACGTGCCGGCCTTGACGGACGAGGCGGTCGGAAGCGTGGCGATGGTGAGCGCGGAGACATCCGCCGTGGCGGAAAGGCCCTGGCTGATGCCGGTCGCGCCGGAGAGTTTGGCCGCGGTGGCGAGGCTGGTGACCTTGACCGTATAGTCGCCGGTGGCCGCGCCCGCGCCGGTGGAGACTTTCCAGGAAGAGTTGGTGACCGTGCCGGTGCGTGCGTTGAAGACGCCGTCGGCCTTGAGCGCGGCGGTGGCCGTGCGCAGCGACGTCAGGTAGGAGCCGAGTGCGTTGAGCGCGCTGACCTTGCTGGAGTTCTGGGCCTGCTTGCTCTCCAGGGTGGTGATCGGGGTGCGCTGGAGTTCAATCATCTGGTCGATGAAGGCGGCCGAATCGAAACCCGTTATGAGACCAGAAAGTTTTACGGAAGCCATGATAATGCAGGAGAGTTGATATGGGTGATGCTATCGGCACGTGACGCGGGTCACTTGAGTGCGGCGGCACGGCCTGTGGGGGTAAAAGTGCAATGCGGTGAATTTATCAGGCCGATCTTGCGGGAAGCCTGCGCGGCAGCGCCTCGTAGCGCAGGCATCCTGCCTGCCGTCAAGACCGAAGGCGCGAAGCGCCGCTGGTTCTTTTTCAGGAAATAAATGGGCGCTTCGCGCGAGAAATTAACGACGGCAGGCGAGATGCCTGCGCTACGAGGCGCTGCCGCGGCCTGGCGGAAATTGGCCTAAAGTCGCGTCACACATGGTCCGTATATGCCAGCAGTTGCGATTTGATTCGCGACTGAAGCGGCCCGGCTTCCTTCCCCCCGGCCCGTCGCCCTACGGACAGGGCAGCAAAATCAAGGATGATTGTATGGCAGTTGTAATCAACACCAACTATGCGGCCACGGTTGCATCAAACAACCTGGCCTCGTCAAACAGCTCGCTGCAGAAGAGCCTGAACCGGCTTTCCAGCGGCTCGAAAATCGTCTCCCCGGCCGATGACGCCGGCGGTCTCGCGGTCTCGATGAAACTCTCAGCCGCCGCCAAGCGCTCCGGCGCCGCGGCCATCAATATCGGCAACGCCGTGTCGTTCCTCCAGACGCAGGACGGCGTGCTCTCCACCTCCGGCGATGTGCTCGAACGCATTGGCGAGCTGTGGACCCTGTATCAGGACCCGACCAAGAATTCCTTGGACTTGGCCAACTACGATCAGGAATATAAGCAGCTCCAAAAGCAGTTGGCTTCGCTCACGGAGGAAACATTCAACAGCAAAGCCCTCTTTTCGGCGACCCCCATCAATGTGCCCGTTTCCGAGGACGGCTCTCAGCTCGTCGAGATTTCGGCCAAAAATCTCAGCTCCGGGTTGGGCGTTTTTGCTGATTCGAACGGCAGTGGAACGCTGGGTGGTTTCGACATTGATGACTTAAAGACCGCAGTCCAGCAAGTGGCTACTTATCGCGCCAACAACGGTGCCGAGCAGAGCCGCCTCGGCTTTGCCTCCGACGTGCTCGTCACCAACAAGGCCAACCTCGAGGCCGCCAACAGCCGCATCGTCGATGTGGACGTGGCCTACGAGTCCACCGAACTCGCGCGATGGAACACGCTGGTGCAGGCCGGCACGGCGATGTTGTCGCAAGCCAACCAGAGCGCGCAGATCGCACTCAGCCTGATCCGAGGCTGAGCCCGCCCCAATCAAGTTCCGTGATCTCAGCCCTTGTCCGGATATGAGGCGCGATCACGGGATATTGGTTTTCAGATCACAATCATTTATTTAATTCCTGATGATAGCCACCATCGGCAGCCAGCGCTCATCATCGGGGCACCCTTCCGGGCAACTCGCCCGGAGCGGCACAGCCTGATGCCGTATTATTCAGGTTCGTGGCGACGACGGACGTCGCGCTTATCAAGGATAGAACCATGTCAGTAGTAATTAATTCGAACTACGCGGCGACGATTGCCTCCAACAATCTTGCCGCTTCCAACACGATGTTGGAACGCAGCCTCAACCGCCTCTCGAGCGGATCGAAAATCGTTAACCCCTCCGACGATGCGGGTGGTCTGGCGGTTTCGATGAAGCTCTCGGCCGCGGCCAAGCGTTCCAGCGCCGCGAAT
Source organism: Termitidicoccus mucosus (assembly GCF_038725785.1). GTDB lineage: Bacteria > Verrucomicrobiota > Verrucomicrobiia > Opitutales > Opitutaceae > Termitidicoccus > Termitidicoccus mucosus. The sequence continues at coordinate 3,156,237 of NZ_CP109796.1, read as the reverse complement.
ACCAACATCGCGAACACCACCTCGTATCTCCAGACGCAGGATGGTGTGCTCGCGACCACCGGCGATGTGCTCAACCGCATCTCGGAGCTGTACACGCTGTATCAGGATCCAACTAAAAATTCGTCCGACAAAGCCAACTACGACGTCGAATTCAAGCAACTGCAGCTGCAGTTGACTTCGCTCGCAGCCGAGACATTCAACGGGGTGTCCTTGTTCGGTGACTCGGGCAGCAACGCTATTGATGTGGTGAAAGTCTCCGAGGATGGATCCCAGACCGTGGCGATCACTGTCAAAGACCTCAGCGATGACACCGACGGTGTCGGCGCAATCAGCGGCAGCGGTGTTTCGTCTCTTGCTGATATCGATATTGATGACATCAACGACGCCATCCAGAACATCGCCACGTTCCGCGCCAACAACGGTGCCGAGCAGAGCCGCCTTGGCTTTGCCGCCGACGTGCTGACGACCAACAAGACCAACCTGGAGGCCGCCAACAGCCGCATCGTCGATGTGGACGTGGCGGAGGAATCGACCCAGCTCGCGCGTTGGAACACGCTCGTGCAGGCCGGCACCGCCATGTTGTCCCAAGCCAACCAAAGCGCGCAGATCGCGTTATCCCTGTTGCGATAAAGCGATCCATTGGCCCAAGAAAAATCCGAAAAGCAGCGGCCCGGTGGCAACACTGTGCCGCTGCTCCCGTAAGGCAACAAACGGGTGCCCTCGCACGAACCAACCGTGCGGGGGCATTTTTTGCCGAGTGATAAATCGCCAATTTGTCCGGATAAAGTCGTAGGAATATATAGTATTATATATCATGCGTTTACGCATCATTGCGCAGTGATGGCATGAAACCTGCCAAATGCGAAGAATGCTTCTCTCCGTTCATTCGCTTTGGGGTCAATGCCCCTGCCTGCCTTGGCTTGAAGGGACGGCGGTGGCCTCATGTCGTCCCTCAATCAGGGAACGGAAGCTTGCGCGAGGACGCCCATGCCGACATGCGCGCACTTTCCGACCCCATCGCTTTCTCCATCCGCGTGGCCGCACACCCGTGGCGCAAGCATCCTGCCTGCCATCCCCACTGATCGCGCGCAGCGCGGCTGATTCCACTTTTTTGACTGCGGTTAATGCGAGGCAGGGAGGGCCGAGTGGCACGGGCGTCCCCGCCCGTGGACGGCGCTCTGCGCCGCAAACCCACGGACACATGGGCGGTGTCGCCCATGCCACGCAATCCCTCCGGCCGCCCGCGTATCCTCAGTTAACAAAGTAGAACTCATTCCGAAGTCCTTTGTTCTCCCCATCATGATTGTTGATCCCGTTTATGATTCGTCCTCGCGGCCATCGCTGCCGCAACTCCTCGACACCCTGGAGGCCGCGCTGACGGCCTGCGCCGCCGCGCCCGCCGATCCGGAGGCGCAGGCGCAATTTGATCGTGTGCGCCGCGAGACCGCAGAGACGGTCGCAGGCTTGCGCAAGGCCGATGTCGCCAGCCCGCAAGTCGGACGGATTCGTTCGCTGGTCCGGCAGATCACGGAGTGCGGTTTGCTGGATCGCGCCACGGAGCCGGATGCACTGGTGCAAGCCGACGCATGGAGCGTCGCGGGGTGGCCCGGCCTGCTGGCAGCCATGCTGGCGGCCCCGGCGTGGAGATGCCCGTCCGCACCCTCGCTGGCCGACGTGCCCGGCTGGTTGTGGCCGGACTATGCGGTGTGGCGGTTGGGCGTGCCGGGCGTGCTCGATCCGCTCGCCGGCGAGACGGAGGCATGGTCGGCATCGGTGCTCGCTTATCTGACCGATCTCGCCCGCTGGTCCGAGCGCAACATCGGCTCCGCCTCTGTCATCTCGGCCATCGAGACCTGGCTGCCGCTCTCGTCGCTTTCCGCGCTGCATGCGCTCGGTCTCAACCTGCGCCATCATGCGGAGATGCGGGCGCGGATTCTCTCCCGGTATTTCCGCGTTCCCGCCGCCCTGTCCGAATTGCCTCCGCTTTCCCGGATCGGGCGCCGCTTGCGCGTGGGGTTTGTCGCGAACGACTGGTCGCGCTCGTCCGCCACCTGCGCGGCGCTGGCCCGCTTCGAGCACTTGTCTCCCGCGGATTTTGAGGTCGTGTTGTTTTCCGCGCGCGATGCGGCAAATGATTCCCCGTTCGCGCAAAAATGCCGCGCGTGCGCCGCCGAATTTCAAGTGCTGCCCGCGGTCGAGGACGAGCAAATGACGACGCTGCAATATGCCGCGCTCGACGTCCTCGTGTTTCCGGAAACGATCGCGTCGGCATGCGACACGGTCGCCCGGCTGGCGCTGCATCGTCATGCGCCGCTGCAAATCATGCTGGGCGAGTCGGGCGCGACATCGGGATTTCCGGAGATCGATCTTTGTGTCTGCGGCGCGGAAGACGACGACAGGCGCGAAGGTTTCAGCGAGCGACTGGGCATGTTGCGCGGGCCGGCCCGCGCCTTTGCGCTGCAACCGGCGAAAAACGAAACCCGGCTGGAATTTTCGCGCGACAATCTCAACCTGCCGCCGGACGCGGTGCTGATGGTCACGATGCTGTCCGTCCCGTCGGTGGCGAAGCAGACGCTCGAGGCCTGGGCGCGCCTTCTGGCGGCCGCGCCCGCCGCGCGCCTTCTGGCCTACGTGGTGCCGGGGCCGAACCGCCTGCCGGGCGGAGGCGAGCGCCTGCTGGGCGCGCTGCAGAACGCGCTGGCGCCGGCCGGTTGCGATCCGTCCCGCGTCATGGTGCTGGCGCCCGATGATGCCACCCATGAGGAAAACCAGGCGGTGCTCGGACTGGCCGACATCCATCTGGTCGCGCCGGGCGCGGTCCATGAATTCTGGCTCGCCGCCGCGTTTCATGCAGGCATTCCCGTGGCAGGGGATGTCGGTGCGGATTGGAATTGCTCGCCCGCCGATCCCGTGTCCGGTGCCGATGTGTTCGGCGCCAATCATGAAGACAGGGCGATCCGCCTCGCCATGTCCGCGGACACGCGGGACGCGTTTCGCCGGCACCTGGCCGGATTGAATGAAAACGGTCATGGATTTCTGGATACACTGGCGGCCGGCGACGCGTTCGGGCATCTGCTCGAGGCGGCGTATGACGAGCTGGAATTGTCGGGCCGGGAGCTTTTTCGCATGTCGCGGGAGCCTCTGCGTTGCGGCGTGTTCACGACCGTTGATGATGCGGTCGCGGCAGGGCATGAGGCACTTGCGCGCGACGATATCTCAACCGCCTTGTTCGAAGCCGGGCAGGCGCTCCGTTGCGCACCGGACAGCCCGGAGGCCCGTCATCTCTTCGGGGCGGCCTCGCTGGCCGACGGCCAGGCCAAGCGGGCGGTGACGTATCTGCTGGCGGCGGTGGAGCAGCGGCCGGATAAAGCGGATTACTGGTTCGCGCTTGCGCGCGCGCTGGTGGCGGACGATCAAAGAGGGGAAGCATCCCGCGCCCTGCAAACCTGCCTGCGGCTTGATCGCTCGAGAGCCGAAGGCTGGCTGCTGCTGGTCGAACTCGCCGAGGGCGTGGGCGCGACGGAGATCGCCCGCGATGCGGTGAGCGCCTTGCGCGCGACCAATCCCGATCATCCCGAGCTAGCCGCGCTGACCGGACGTTATCCCGCCTAATGCCAATACCGTTTGATTAACCACGAAGGACGCGAAGGAAATCGTAAAACTATTTGTTTTATAATATATTGAATGAAGATATATAACTTGATTTTTAACCCTTCGCGTTCTTCGCGGTTAAAATGAATTTCTAGGAGGTCCCTTCAGCTAACCGCAAAGGGCACGAAGGACACAAAGCATACTACCTCAATAATCATCACCTATAAATGGATTGCATTATGACAGGCATAAATGAGCGAAACCGGTCCCATCCTCTTTGCTTCGTATCCTTGGCGTCCTTCGCGGTTTAATCTCCTTAACAGTATTACCCTTAAACCCGGATGCCATGCGTGTGCTTTTTTCAACCGTTTCGCCCGCCAGCTACATGGCGCCGCCCCGCCTCGGGGATGAACAGATCAACTGCGGCCCGGACTGGGAAAATGAGAAAAAGGACGGGCGGGTGATTTCCTTCCGGACTCCGGTCGGGGCGTATGATCTCGCCGCGCTCGCCGCGCGCTTGCCGCCGGAGCAGAAGCCCGACGTGGTCGTGTGCCTGGCCGATGCGAGCCGGCGCAACATGCCGCGCAATCTCCGGGCATTCAAGTGCCCGCGCGTGCTGCTCGTGGCGGATACGCACCATATGCAGTCGCCGCTGACGAACATGCTCAACTACATCGCGGCCGAAACCTTTGACCGGGTCGTGCTGCTTTACGACCGGCACCATGCCGGCATTTTCCGGACAGCGGGTGTAAAAAACCTCTTTTGGTTTCCGGGGCTTACCTTCCCGCATGACGATGCCACGGTGAAGGCCGCGCGCGCGGCACAGCGGCAATCTTGCGTGGCTTTTGTCGGGCAGACGGGGAAGTTTCATCCGCGGCGTTCGGCGTTGCTATCGATGCTGTCTGGGACCGGCATTCCCCTGCGGCACGAAACAGTGGGCCAGAAGGAGGGACTGCGTGTTTATGGATCGTCGCTGATCGGACTCAACACCAGTCTCAATGGCGATTTGAATTTGAGGGTTTTCGAAATTCTGGCGGCGGGTGGCGCGCTGTTGACCGACAGATTAACGAGGGAGTCGGGCTTGGACATGCTCTTTCCCGCGACGGTTGGCATCTTTTTGTACAACGAGGCAAGTGAACTGAAAGAATATGCATTCCGTTTACTGGCGAATACCGTCGTGACCCGTGCCATGGGCGAGGCCGGGGCACGGTGGTTTGACGAACACATGAGCGCGGAATGCCGCCAGCGTGATTTCCGGCGGCTGGCAATCGACGGCATTCAGCCGGCATTTGCCGAGCTTGGCGAAGTGAAGCCCTATTTCAGTGGGGATGCGCAGCGGCTGAAAAAAGTTCTGCCGGATTACGAGGCAACTCAGGAGCGGTGCCGGACAGAGGTTAACGTGACGGTGTTTTTGGAGGACGCTGTTCCGGACGGCTTGGCTGCGTTGTATGCCACAATGCCCCGGTTGAAACTTGTTAACGCCGCGCAACTGAGTGAGCCGCGCGACTTGTTGCTTACCAGCTCGGAAGTCAATCGACGGCATGGCACAGGCGTGCTTCTCCAAAGATATTTTCCCTCTGCGGATACCTTTGTGTGCTTGCGTTCGATGTCCCAATTCGGTGGCGAGACGGATTTTGGAGGCGATCACTTTGACTTGGGTCGGGCAGGTCTCTCCACGGAGAATCGGATCAATCTCTTGAAGGGCATCTTAGGGAAGTATCAAATCAGGCGTATCTTGGTGGTATCATTTTCGGCGCAGGATTTCGCCTATGCATTGATTGCTAGCATTCTGACAGGCGCTCCCATGGGCATCTTCATCATGGATGACCAGCTTGTTTACGGAAAGGGAGGGAGCTTGCGAAATATTGCAAAGCAGGTGTTCGAGCGGTCGCGCTTGCGGCTGGTTATCTCGCAGGAAATGAAGGAGGCCTATGAAAAATGTTTCGGACTGCCGTTTGCAGTGATGCCTCCCATTGTGACGTCCGTGGCGCAATGTTGTGAAAATTGCTGGCAGGCGAAGTTGCCTTCTACGCGTCATCTGGTGGTGGGAAATATCTGGACAGCCGGACAGCTCAATCAACTGCGAGAACTCACGCGGTCCGGTCGTTTGTCATTGGAGTGGATAGGAGGGGCTCACAACTACGCTTGGATGCCTTCCGATGAGGGACTCGAATGTGATGGCATCCGCAGGCTCGCTTCGCTGTCTGAACCGGAATTGGCGGCTCGTATCGCGAAGATGCCTCTGGTCATCATCCCCAGTGGCATGCTGGACGGGAGCGAGGACAACGAATGGATCACCCGGCTCAGCCTGCCATCGCGTATGGCGTTTATCCTGACCCAGACGCACACTCCCATGCTGGTGCTTGGCAGTCCTGAAACCTGTGCGGCTCGCTTTGTACTCACGCTGGGCACCGGCATGTGCTGCTCGTATGAACCGGGTGCGGTCGCAGACACCGTACGGCGCATGATGGAGCCGGAAACACATGCCGGACTCGTCGCCCGCGCACAAGCCGTGGCTGGGGCGTTTGTCATGCCCGACGCGGGTGACTGGATCTGGCGTTCGCTGGCGGCGGGCCGCCCGGAACCGGCGCCGTTTGACGGCATTTATCCAGCTGGGAGCGACCTCCTGTCTCGCCAAGATGCATCCGTGATTTCGAAAGATGAACTTGCAGACGCACAGGAGCCGAAAGTGCATCTGCCATTGATAATATGAGCTGATAAAATCCCGTGCATTCTCTCATGATTTTGCCTCCAAAAAATATCGATCAGCCTCGGCTTAATAGGATACTTCATCAGGCCAATGTATGCTTTGCGAACGAAGATTGGAATGGAGCCCGCCAATATCTAGAGCAGGCCGTAGTCCTTGCTCCCGAACATGCTCAGCTTCATGCTGCAGTGGGTATAGTCACCTTTAAGATTGAAGACTATGCTGCATCCTGCTTGGCATTTGACGCTTCCCTGAAGCTTTCTCCTGAAAATCCGGATGTGCTCATTCAATATGCGACGGTATTGATCAAGCTTGATCGGAAGCAGGAAGCCGCGCAGGTACTCGACCGCGTCTTACGGCTAAGGTCCAGCGATAGCACTGCGCTTGCATTGCTTGCCGGATTGAAGCAGATACCGTTGTCAAATCCATGCGCCAGTCGCACACAAACACCCCATCGTGTCGCCCTTGATCCCGGCCTGTCTCTGGAAATCGGAGATTATTCATATATCGACGACAATCGTCTCCGAAACCCCAGTAAAGCTCCCGTCCATGTTTCTATCGGGCGTTTTTGTTCCATTGCCGTGGATCTTACAATCATAGGTCTCGATCACCGCACCGACTGGATTACAACCTACCCTTTTTTGCATGAGTGGCATCGCAAGCGCTGGCCTGGAACGCAGGAAATTCCCTATCCCTCCGCGCCCGAGCATGGCGGCTGTATTCATCGTGGCGAAATTAGTATCGGCCATGATGTGTGGATCGGCTACGATGTGAAGCTCTTCAGGGGTGTTACCATTGGCAACGGCGCAGTCATTGGAGCATGTTCCTTGGTCAACAAGGATGTCCCCCCCTATGCCATTGTTGCCGGGTCACCGGCGCGTCACATCCGATGGCGTTTTCCCGATGAGCATATCGATTTTCTCCAAAGTATCGAATGGTGGCATTGGCCGGTGATGAAAATCAATCGCTATATGCCGTTCCTGTGCAGTGCTTGTATCAATGAACTTCGCGCGCAGCTTGCTGAAGATGAGCAGTCCTGAATTTTAATATGATCTACGATTATCTGATTATTGGTGGAGGCATCTCGGGCGTCAGCATGGCGCGACTGTTGCAGTTGTCCGGAGTGGAGAGCATCTGCCTGCTAGAAGCCGGTTCGGAGGCGGGGGGGTTGTGCCGCACGCGGCGGATCGGTCCGCATGTGCTTGATACCGGAGGCGGTCATTTTCTGTGTACGAAATTTCCAGAGGTGCAGAATTTTATTTTTCGCCATTTGCCCCGGACGGAATTCAATGTTTTCCAACGTGTGTCGCGAATCGTCATTGATGGCTGCGAGGTGGACTTTCCACTGGAGAGCAACCTCTGGCAACTCCCATCCTCGCTTTGCGCAGAATATCTGATCAGCGTGGTGCAAAACGGAGAGGCACGGGGGCTCCCGCCGCCGGATCATTTTGAGTCATGGATTCGTTGGAAACTGGGCGATCTCATTGCCGAGCGTTACATGCTGCCCTACAATCGAAAGATATGGGGCGTGCCCGCAAGCGAGATGGATATCGATTGGCTCCACAAAATTCCTCGAATAGACGTAAGACGGATTGTCGAGGCGTGCCTAAACCGGGAGTTTGGCCGAGAATATATGCCATCGCATGCCGAGTTTTATTATCCGGCATCGGGTGGTTTTCAGCAGGTGTTTGATGCCATTGCCAAACCGGTGGACAAATTTGTGCTGACAGATTGCCCAGTGACGACAATCGAACGAGAAAATCCTGGTGGAGTGCTATGCGTCAACGGTCGGTTTCGCGCCCGGACGATCATCAACACGGCGCCTTGGCCGACTCTGATAAGATCCCCGATTTTCAACGAGGAAGCGCGGCAGGCCATTGGCCGTCTGCGGCATACGCAACTGGTCGTCTCTCTGCATGAGGACGCTTATGAAACAGACACACACTGGCTCTATGAACCAGATGAACAGTTGCCCCGTCATCGCAGCTTTTTCATTCACAATTTTGCGCCGCGCAGCGCCGCAAACGGAATTTTCAGAGAGACAAATCTGCAGCGTTGGCAGGCCGGACAGGGAGAGATCCATGCAGAAATTAATCCGTTTGCCTATCCTGTCCCGTCACGCGGCTGGGCTGCCTCAGTGATGACTGTGCTCAACCACCTGAGGCCGTTTGGCGTGCATGGGCTGGGGCGGTGGGGACAATGGCAATATTTCAATGCGGATGTGTGCATATGGGAAGCGATGCACCTTGCCGACGAACTCGGGCATCCACAATGGCGCGCAGGGATGCAATCGCAGTCATCCCCCATTTTGTCTGTTTAGCCTCCTGTATTATGCTTCAAGCACCTCCTGACGTCTGTGTGCTGGTCGCCGACTGGGGAATCGGCGACCACTACATTGTTGCAGGATTGGCGGAAGCAGTTCGGGAGCGTTATGGTCTCCGCGTCTGGATGGCTGGCAAGGCCAGACTGTCTTTTCTCAGCGGTCTCTTTCCAAAGGCGGAGCGATATCTGGACTGGCCGACCACGATAAAACCATCGACAATCACGACTCCGGTGATTCGGGGCGGGGCATTTTATTATGCTCACTTTCCGGGCTTGGAACTGATGCGCGCTGTCGGTTATGGCGGGTTTCATTTTATCGACGCATATCGCTGCCGTTTAGGACTTACCCCACAGGCGACATTAAGCACGGCCCTGCGACCTTCGATGGCCGATGTCGCCCGGGCCACTGATGCATTGAGGGCATGCGGGTTCGATCCAGCTACCACGATTCTTGTCAGCACGACAACAACAACAACACCCACAAGTGGCATTGAGGAATCATTCTGGCTTGATCTAAGGAGTGAACTTGTCTCCGCAGGATTGAGAGTCGTGCTCAACGCGGCACTAGGGAGCCAACCACCTCCCGGATGGGAATCCATGCAAATTGCGCTTCCAGATGTGCGTGCCACGGCGATGGCCTGCGTGGGCGTTTGCAGCTTGCGCAGTGGCTTGTCCGATCTGTTATGCGATCTTCCCGTGCCACATGTTGTGGTGTATCCGCAAGCTCCTTATTGGTCGGGATTGTTGCAGAAAGGAACAACATTTGCCCGTTACAATCTGGCGCATCCTCCTTGGGAATTCGTGGTCACGCCATCATCGGCCAGATTGCTGGCCAAAGAAATAGCCGTTCTCTTCCAAAATCGGAGACCGGATGCTGATAGGCGAATGTATGAGCAAACGCGGGGGGGAATGGGGCCTGATTGCTGAAGAGGGATTCTTAGGACAAATTTTTTAAGGATAGGTTGAACTTCAATCGGAAAAACATTTTTTCATCATGCCACCGCCATATCGCAACCCACACTGGAACACTTTTGCAGGAATCCCTTATGCTTTGGCTGGCCCAGTTGGATTCGCTCCCGCGCAATGGGTGGCAACTCATAAACTGGCTAACGTTCCCGCCGGTGCCATACCGCTTCCAACGACTCAAATATGCCGTACAACTGTGCGAGCGATCTGCCGGAACCCAGCCAACCCAGTATTATTTGGTTATGTCTGCGCCATGGCATGGGGCGCTCAAGGTGCGGGACTCGGTGGTGCTGGCCATGTCGTTAAGGCGTGGGCCAATCACGCGCAAATTATACCAAAGCTGACTGCACTTCGCAGAGGAAACATGACAAGATGCCAAGCCTACAATCTATTTTGCGGCTGTGGTAGGGTTTGCGGTCTTGGCCCTGCCTATTTCACCAAGCTGCTCTATTTCTTTAGTCCAACGCCTGATTTCTATATTATGGATCAGTGGACCGCAAAGTCTGTTGACTTGCTAACAGGTAATTGGGTAGTGCGCATGGCGGGAAACGCGGTGGCGAATTATAATAAATGTGGCAACTACAAAGCATACTGCGAAGAAATAGATCATATTGCTGGACAACTCGGGGGCGGTATCACCGGTGAGCAAGTGGAGGAAATGTTAATGTCGAAAGGAGGATATAATCCTTGGCAATGGCGGAGCCATGTTCGTAATAATTGGCCCATCCATAAGCCGGTTGGCCGCTACAAGAAGAGGAGCGTGCACGCTAGTTATCCTTATATTCCAATGATTTGCTTTTGATGTTCGTGCCTAGCCGACTTCGTGTTTAGATCCTGTTGAAAAAATAGGATTCGTCTGGCAAAAAATTTTTCGAGGATGGAGCGATGACTCCAAATGCGTGCCGCTTGGCGACGAGATTGGCTGGAAGATGCCAGATTTCAGGCATCCCACGTAACGCTTTGCAGAGAGTCCACGACAGGCGTTGGAATTGGCCACTATCATGTCATGAATCTTGCGAAACTTGACAGACACTACCTCTTGCTCACCCCGCTCCGGCGAGTTCGCTAAGCTCCTCGCATTCGTCGATCAGTTTTGTCCAGAAGGCGATATCGCCTTCGATGGGAGGAACCAGATGAGGCATGAGCTTGAGCGCAAAGGCCCCCATGGCTCGGCCGAATCCTTCATCCACCAACAGCAGGCGCAGATGACCAACCGCCTTTTCGGGTCCGCCTTGGGCCAGTGCTTTTCGTATCGAGGGAAGCCGCTCGCGTCCCAGGGCGGCGGATCGTCGCAATGCTTGGAGCGCAGCTTGCAGCAGGCTGTCATTCCGATCGACGGATGTCTCATCCAACGCGCGAAGCGCGGTTACCTTGGGCTCGTCTGGCACGGCCACATCAAGTCGAAAATTGTCTGGCTTAACCAACACTGTGTTGCGCAGGCGGGCACCGCGGTCGTTCACGTTGTGCACGAGTCCGGGCGGCCAGTCGGCTAGGCGTGCATCCAGCGCACGCCAGTCTCCGATGACATGGGTCGGCACCACTGCGGAATAATTGCCGGGCACTGTCGGCATTCGGAGCGAAGCGTTGAAGCCGGAGTTAACATAGAGTCCGCCATCCGCGTCTTTCGTGTTGCGCCGGGACGGCTCGCGTGCGTCCAGCGCCAGGTCCATGCCGAACAGGTAGATCGGCTCGCATCCGAGGAATCTCGCGAGTTGCAAGGCCGTGGCCCCGCAATTTTCTACTGCAGCCACGGGTGTGCCGGCAACCCCGAGCGAAGCCAGCCAGTCGAGCGTGATCTGGCGGCCGGACAAAAAGTATCGTTTCCCGGCATCCGCCCTTTCGCTCCATGCGGGAGGGCTTATCGCCGACAGGATGGTCCGGTCCGGCGTCCATGCCCCCTCCTCTGGCAGACATTTCTCGGGGGTTTTGGCCACATCAATGGATACCGCGAAATCCGCCCGCACTCCATGCCGGGCCAACGTGCGCAGTGCCGAATCGGCGGCCAGCACCACCGCGCGATCTGAAATCCCGGCCAGGGCGGTTGCTGACACATCGAGCGAAGGACCGGCACCGCAAACCACGGCCGGGTATCCACCCAGGCGTCCGGCCCAAGTGGAGGGGAACCGGGATGCCAGATACGCCCTCATGTTGGTCAGCAGATGCTGCTGCCACAAAAAACCATCCTGCTGGCGCGTGAACCGTGCGCGGTGGTGGGCTTCAAGCGCCAGCCGCACCTCCCGGATGAGCGGTTGATATGATGCGTGCTTCTCGGCCATCGCATCCGTGGCGATAAATAATGAGGGCATGCGCCGTGGATTTCGGGCGACGAAGCGGTCAATGGCCTGTTCCAGCATAGCCGGATTCAACCGATCCGTCCGCACGACTTCGAGGCTTGTGCCCCGTGGGACATGCAGGGCGGGGTCACTCTCTGTTTGCGTCAACCAAAGCACGGCGCGGAATGGCAGAAGATCGGCCTCTCGCATCGTCGATTCTCCAATCACCACGGCTGTAGTTGCGCCTGAATAGGGAATCTGAAGATAAGCGTCCTGCATTTTATCCATGCATCGTTCTTTTTAATATGGATTTGAGTGTCGCACACTATGAAACACTGGAATATTTCTCGATCTCACCAGCGTGGAGCCTGGCTTCCCAGCATTGGGCGAGGGCATCCGCGAAGCGGGCGGACTGGCCGGGGTGATCCATCAGGGCGGAGCGGCGCATGTCGTCGCGCAGGCCGGTTGAGATTTGGCGCAGGGTTTCGTGGTCGGACGCAAGGCGAGCGGCGATCCTGACATAATCCGCCGGCGTTTCCGCGATCCATTCGGAATGTCCGATGGCGGCGAGCAATGAGCAGCCGACGCGCGCGGCGTGACGGTCGCCCGCGAGCGTCACCACCGGGCGGCCCATCCACAACGCCTCGCAGGTCGTCGTGGTGCCATGATAGGGGAACGTGTCGAGCGCGATGTCTATGCCGGCATAAAGGTCGAGGTGGGAGCGGGTGCTGGCGGTCCGATCGAGCATATCGATGCGCGTGGACGGAAGCCCCGCCTTCTCCATGCGCGCCAGCATGCGCCGGCGGACATCCTTATCTTGCAGGTCGCGCCCCTTGATCAGCAGGCGAGAGTCCGGGATGGCGGCGAGCAATTCGGCCCAGACCGCGAACATGCGGTCGGTGAATTTCACCGGATTATTGAAGCAGCCGAAGGTGATCGGACGACCGGAGGCGGCAGGCGGCGGGACAGGCTCGGGAGCGGTGGCGGGAGGCTGATAGGCCCAGGCGGTCGAGGAGAAGCGGACGAGTTTTTCGGTGTGACGCCGGTCGGCATCGCCCGGCGGATCGGCGATCGCGTCGGTGAGGCGGTAATCCATCGTGGTCAGCCCCGTGGTGTCGGGATAACCGAGATAGGTGACTTGGACTGGCGCGAGGCGGCGTGCAAACAAGGGCAGCCGGATGCTCATCCCGATATGCCCGCTGAGGTCGATCAGGATATCGGGACGGTCGGTCCGGATCGTCTGGACGATCAGCTGGGATGGCAGGCCGATGAAGTTGCGCCAGACGCGGGCCAGGGATTTCAGCCGTGCGGTGAAGGAGTCCTCACAAAAGTGATCGTGATATAAAAACAGCTCGAAGCGCGCCGGATCAAGATGCCTCAGCAACGGCTCGATAAAATACACGCAGGAATGCTCCCGCAGGTCGGGGGAAAGGATGGCGAGACGGAGCGGGCGGTCCTTGATTACGGGAGGCGCGGGAGCAGCCGGCGCCGGCGAGGATTCGAGCAGTTTCCCGTAGGCGACGTGTTCCTGGAAAAGCATCCCGGGGTCGATGCCGTCCATATTTTGCAAGGCGTAGAGCCGGTAGCTGCGGGCGTCGAGGTTGGACGGCTGCGCCTTGATAAAGGCATCATAGTCCTGCAGGGCCTCCTCGATGCGATAAAGCTTGTGCAGGCATTGGGCGCGGCCAAACCGCGCCTTCACAAAGGACGGATCGACGGCAAGCGCCCGTTCGTGGCATCCCAGTGCCTTGGAGAGCTGCCCGAGCAGTGCGAGCGTAAGGCCGTAATGATACCAGCCGTCGGGAAACTTCGGGTCCGTTTCCACCGCGCGCTCATGGAAGGGCACGGCCTCGTCCAATTTTCCCTGCATGACGAGCGTGTGGGCCAGGGCATTCCAGCCATCGGCGCGGCCGGGCGTGCCTTGGGTGATTTGCCGTAGCATGGATTCCGCTTCCTTGAACCGCTGGACGGAATTCAGGGCCGCGGCCAGCCGGATGGCAATCGGCGTGGACTTCAGGTCCAAATGCAGCGCGCGCCGGAAATGGGCGATGGACTCGACATGTTTTCCTTGAAGAGAAGCAACCTGCCCGGCGAGGTCGGCGATGAGCGAAAGGCGCGGCGCGCCGACCGCCAGCTGTCGCAAAATGGCCTCGGCCCGCGCCAGCTGCCCATGCTGCACATGCGCGATCGCTTCATTGATGCGAGTCTGGATTTTGGATGATGAATTCAATGAAGTGATACAAAAACCCACCGGGACACTTGATTCCGGTGGATGGATTCCAGCGATGGAAGGGACGGCAAATAATGCCGGCAGGCAAACAGGCGAGCCGGCTTCAGCCGTTTGGGAAACGCAGCTTGCCGGCTCACTTCATGCCTGAGGCCGCATTATGCGGCATCAATTAATTATTCATCAACCTTGAAGTGAAGCGGCAGCATGACTTTTTTGGCCACCGGGGCGCCGTTTTCTTTCGCGGGTTTGAATTTCCACTTTGACACCGCTTCCAGAGCGGGAGCTGAGAAGGCCGGGTGAGTCGTCTTGACCACCGATGCGTCCTGGACGTCGCCCTTGTCGTCGACAACGCAGCTCACTGTCACAATACCCGAAATGCCTTCCTTGCGCAGGTCCTCGGGGTATTTGGGCATCACGGATCTCACCAGAACGGGAGGTTCTGCCTTGGTATCCGGCCGGAGTGTCGATGGACCCAGCATCAAAAGGCCGAGCAATAAAAAAAGATAACGATTTCGCATTATGATTCATCTTCTAATCGGCCAAACGCATGCATGCTTTAGCAACTTCGAGCATGGGCGCGTGCCGCGGGGCGCAGGCATGTGCAGATTGGCGGAAGAGCATATGGAAATGCCTTGCACTAGCCTTTTCCCGGCACGAGGGGCGGTTGAAGACGCAATATTATAACGTATGGGAAAGCTTTATTGTATCCATTTGTCAGATGATTGCACCAGCATGCAGGCATTTGAATAAAGTGGATGCGCCCCCTTCACTATATAATGACATGGCCTTGTTATTAGAAAAATAAAAGCAGATCAATCATGCTGCTTCTAACCCGGGATTTCGAAAAAAGTAATTCGAATAACCGAACGCGCCATCTAGTAAGGTGTCCGCTATGGATTTTTCCCACGAGCAGCAAGCGGTAATCTTGTTTCCGAAGATTATTCCGGCTGGCTACCCCTTATCCATCGAACATTTCCTGCCGATAGCAAGGGTGTTTTGTTAACAGTGTCTTATCATGTCGCAGGCAGCATGGCACCTCCCGTCGTGAACAGCACTTCCAGCAACAGTCCACATCCACCAGTTCAACTTATGTTATCAAGTCACAGCAGGGACACTCTCGCGTCGTCGTTCAGCGCCGCGCATCCAATTGCCAAGGAACAGAACGTATTTGTGGCGCAAGCGGCGCGGGCGTTCGCACATGATATCGCCACCCCGCTCCAATCCCTTTGCCTTCTGGTCGATGCCTCCGACAACGGCCGCCATATACCGCCCGATTTCTTTCATCAGCTCAACCAATGCACGCGTTATGCAATGCGGCTTGCCCACACTTGGATGGAGCTTACGCCTTCTTCGCCGCCGCAGTCGGTGGAGCTTGACACGCTTGTATCGGACGTGGTCCAGATCTTTTTCCCCCAGCACGCCTTCATCGACATCGCGGCGGCACCGGCGCCCATCATAGGCTGGGATCATCTTCTCAGCCGGCTCGTGCAGAACCTAGTGCAAAATGCCATTACCGCGGGAGCGTCGCGCATCCGCATCTCCGTGCATCCCGGCAAGGATCAAGGCGCGTGCCTGATTGTCCGGGACAATGGCCCCGGATTTACTCCGCAGCAACTGGCCAGCCTTCGTCGAGGGATTTTGCGTTCATCCAAACCGGAAGGTGGCCTGGGGCTGAGGATCTGTGAGATCATCGTCGCCCACCACTGCGGCCATTGGACCTGTTCCAGCCAGCCGGGCGATACGCGGTTTATTATCAATCTGCCTCCTTACCCGCATTTTGGGGAGGAACCGAAATCCTGAGGGATCAAGGCGTCCGGACATATAAAAAATGCATTTCGGGCGCGGCGGGGCCGCCCTGTGTCGTCCGCATTCGCCTGATGGCGCAAAGAAGAAGTGTGATAATAGAGAGTATTGAGGAAGCGCAGGCGGAACAATGTAACCCATTGGGTTGCATTGCCTGAAGGGTTTGGCAGATTTGGGATGATCGATTAGATCACGACATCATCTGGGATATTTTATTGTCGTGCTGCCCATGATTTCTGGTGCCCATTCGACCGCAAGGATGGGATAAAACTGCAATTCCAGAGGGAGGGCAGGCCGTCGCCTGCATGAATACGCTGGATTTTCCGGCGGGGGATGGCGGCAATATCGGTAAAATTTTTTATAAATAACCCGAAATCAGGATTGGAAGGGGAAAAAGATCGCGAATGTGCCGTATGACTTATTTTAGCAATTCGTTTCCAATCGCAGTCATATTGTTTCCGACCAATGATGGATTTTCTTCCCCGAACGAGGCATTTTCATGCTATATTATTGCAAGACGATCACCACGGCAGGCGTTCATCCATATGGCAGGATATAACTCAAATCATTTTCATGTAATGATTTGATTAATATAGAAGATTATAATGATTATCACTAGGGAAGTTCTGGACGAAATCATTCGAGAGCTCGAATGTCAGGTTGCAGGAAGAAAAATCTTCCTGAGAAGGCATTGCATGTTTCCCCACATCCGATTGTCCAAGATGGTTGCGCGCACATTTGCCACGATCATATTCTGCCGTTTTGGTGAAAAATGGAAGACCGCGTTGAAACGCATCAATTCCATGCAGATGGAGATTGTGGACCGGCTTGAGTCCCGGTTCTCGAGGGCGCGCACGGAGCACGAGGTCCGTTTCTATCATGGGCTTTCCTGGACTTACAGCCACGTGGCGCAATCGCTCATGGCCCGGGAGGACGCGGAGTTTCTTTCTTTGGGAAATGGTGACGCGCGGCGCGGGATGCCATCGGGGTCGCAGATAGCGCAATGGGAGGATTATATTCGCCAGAATTTCAGCGCATGGTCCAGCTATGTCATTCAAGGGGTGTACTTTGACCGGTATATCGAGCAATTCATCCTGGAGGAGGAAAGGAAAGTTCACGTCCGGCAATACGCCCACAGAAAGCCGCGCCGCGTCCCCTCTGGCATGCGCCGCAATAAAGTGCAGCTTATGGAGTTGAGCGGCGTCTGAGGATGGACTGGCCTTGCCTCCACTTCCGCCCCGCCGCTCAAAGCCCGAGCGAGACGTGGAAGGTTTGGGCGGGGTGCTTGATCGCAAGCAGGCCGGTGGACAGTTCGAGGTGGATGGTGCGGTTGGTGACACCGCCCAGATCGTGGCCGGACACGCGGGCGCCCCGGCGTGCAAGCATGGTTTGCACGGCCTCACTGTTGCGTTCGCCGATGCGAAAGGTATCGGGACCGTCGAGCACGCTGGCGCCTCCGGCCAGAAATATCCTGGAACGGAAGCGGTCCACCTTGATGCCCATCAGCGCATCGAAAAGCGCGGGCAGGCCGGTGTTGGCAAACATGGCCGGTTGCCGGGCGGCCTTGGCCGGGGCGATGGCCGAGTCGGGCAGCATGAGGTGAAGAAGCCCGCCGCTGCGGATGATCGGGTCGTAGATCACGACCGCGACGCAGGAGCCGAGCGCGTAGGTGCTGAGCGTGACCTGCGGGTTGTTGGCGACGGCCAGTTCCCCGACGCCGACGACGACGCGGAGGGGAAAGAGAGCGGCAAGCGAGGGTGATCCGGGCATGGCGGAAAACGATGCGGCGGCCATCAGGCGATGGCGGCGAGCGAACGCAGGATCAGCTCGGGCATCTCGTCCAGCGAGGCCTGCCGCTGGGCCGCGCCCAGTTCCCAGGCGGCCCGGGGCATGCCATACACGACGCAGCTCGCCTCGTCTTGCGCGAAGGTGACCGCCCCGGCCTGGCGGAGACGCAGCAGCCCCTCGGCACCGTCCTTGCCCATGCCGGTGAGCACGCCGGCGACGACGCGGCTGCCGGCTGCCTCGGCCGCGGATTTGAACAACAGATCCACCGCCGGGCGCTGGTGCCAGATGCGCGGCCCGTCGGTGACCTTGACGCGATAGCACCCTCCGCTCCAATGCACCAGCATGTGGTAGTTTCCCGGCGCGACCAGCGCGAGGCCGGGGACGAGCGGCTCGCCGTCCGTCGCCTCGCGCACGGTCAGGCGGCAGAGCGTGTTGAGCCGGTCGGCAAACGCGCGGGAAAATGTCGCGGGGATGTGTTGCACGATGGCGACCGGCGGCAGCTCCGCGGGCAGGCGGGTGAGGACATGGCGCAGCGCCTCGGTGCCGCCGGTGGATGCGCCGAGCACGATGAGGCGGCGGTCGGAGACGGAGGCGGGCGCGAGAGGGACGGGTTTGCGGACTGGCGCGGGCGGCGGGATCGGGTTTTGTACTGGCGGCGCCGCGCGTGGCGTCTCGGGCGTGCTGCCCGGGGGGAGCAGCGCCTTTAAGCGGGCCTGCGCGGCGGCTTTGACCTTGGCGAGCAGTTGCGGACCGATGTCGCCAAACGAATAGGGACCGCCGGGCTTGGCGAGCACATCCACCGCGCCCAGGCGCAGGGCCTCGATGGCCTGGTGCGAGCCGCTTTGGGTGAGCGAGCTCATGATGACGACCGGCATCGGGCGCTCGGTCATGAGGATGCGGAGAAAGGTGAGCCCGTCCATGCGCGGCATCTCCAGGTCGAGCGTGAGCACGTCGGGCTTCAGGCTGACGATTTTCTCGCGGGCAGCATAAGGGTCGATCGCGGTTCCCACCACGACGATTTCAGGATCCTGCGAAAGGGTTTCGCTGACGAGACGCCGCACCACGGCGGAATCGTCCACGACCAGCACTCGGATTTGTCGCGATGTCATCGGGAGAAAGGATTCGGGGTGCGATAAATGGCGGGACGGACCATCTTGAGAGTGTGACGGATGGTGGAAAGGCTTTCGGAATGTCCTACCAGAAGCCAGCCGCCGGGCACAAGCATCCGTGACAGCCGCGCGATCAATTCCTCCTGGGTGGCGCGGTCGAAGTAGATCATCACGTTGCGGCAGAAAATGACCTGGAAGGGCTCGTTGAACGGGAGCGGGCCGTCGAGGAGGTTGAGCCGGCTGAAACGCACACGCGAAGCGAGCGCGGGACGCACGCGGTGGTTGCCCTCCTGCGGGCCGTATCCGGAAGAGAAATACAACTTGGCGGTGTTCACCGGCATGCGGGCCACGGCCTGCGCCGGGTAGATGCCCTGCCGGGCCTGCTCCAGCACCCGGTGGGAGATGTCGGTCGCCTGGATGGACCACGGCCACGACGGCGCGGCGCCGAAGTGCTGGTCCAGCGTGATGGCGATCGAGTAGGGCTCCTCGCCGCTGGAGCAGGCGGCGCTCCACACGCGCAGCGCCGGCCACCGCATTTGCACGCGCCGTTCCTCGAGCTCGGGGAGAATCTGCTCCCGCAGCGCCTTGAAATGGGCTTCCTCGCGAAAAAAGAAAGTGTGGTTGGTGGAGATGGCGTCGATCAGGTTGCCAATTTCCTCGGCGCCCTCCGCGGTCTTCAGGAACTGGCAATAGGTGCCGATGGAGGGAAGCTGCCTGGCGCGCATGCGTTTTCCCAGCCGCGCGGAAACAAGCTCCTTTTTGTCGGGCCCGAGAGCGATGCGGCTGTGGCGATAAACGAGTTCACGGATGAAGTGGTAATCAGACGCTGAAATCACGATGGATGCTTCTGCTTATCGGCCGGTTTTCCGGTAAATGAAGAGGCTCCGCACAAGCGGCCCGGCAAAATGTGCCGGGCGGAGATTGATCCCGGGAGAAAATCCGAAGCGGCCATTCTGCGTGTTTTTTATCCAGCTATTATATAATACTATATGAGATTATTAAAGGCGCTGGCATCGTCATTGCTATAAGGGCGGGACCATGATCGAACCCATTTTCCAATCAGCGAACTATCAGATGGCAGGCAGGTTGTTGGACATGGCGGTGATCCGGCACGAGGCCATCGCCTCGAACATCGCCAACGCCGAGACGCCGGGATACCGCCGCGTGGACGTCGATCCGGATTTCGTGCGGGTGCTGCGCACCACGCAGGCCAAGATGGCGATGCCGGCGTCGGAGCTGGCCGCGTCCGTGGTGGCGGACCAGCATGCGCGCACGGTGCGCCCGGACGGCAACTCGGTGGAGATCGAGAACGAGCTGCTGGAGATGAGCCGCAACACGGTCGAATACGATTTTCTCACGGACGTGGTGAGCAGCCACATCAAACACCTGCGGACCGCGATCACCGGCCGCAACACCTCCTAGCCTTTTCCCCGCCCATGGACCTCATCCCCGGAATCGAAGCCACTGCGAGCGCGCTGGGCGCGCAGCGCACCCGGCTGGACATCATCGCGCAAAACATCGCCAACGCTCACACCACGCGCGGGCCCGACGGCCAGCCCTACCAGCGGCAGACGGTGTCGTTTGAGTCGGAGCTGCTCCAGCAGGCCGGCTTCACGGGCCCGTTGCACACGGTGCGGGTTGGCGCGGTCGCGGCGGACAAGTCGCCGGGCGAGCGCGTCTACGACCCGCAGCACCCGGATGCCGATGCCGGCGGCATGGTGACGATGCCGAACGTCAACCTCGCCTACGAAATGGTGGACCTGATCACGGCATCCCGCGCCTATGAGGCGAATCTCTCCGTGGCCAAGAACTCCCGCCAGATGGCCTTGAAGGCGCTGGAGATCGGGCGCTAGGCGCCGCCGGATTGTTCCATTAATAAGTATCCATTTATATAATACAATCAACCATGTCCCTGCTCGGCCCGATCTCACCCATTTCCTCCCAGATTCCGCTGGCGCATGTCATCGGCCCGGAAAAAGTCCCCGGCGCCGACCTGCGCCGGCTCGCGGCGGGCGCGCCGGCCACCGGCGCGGGGACGGATTTCGGCGCGGTGCTGGAGGGCCTGATTCGCGAGGTCGACGGGAAGCGGCAGACGGCGGAGGCGGCGACGCGCTCGGTGCTGCTCGGCGAGGGCGCGACGCTGCATGAGAGCATTCTGGCGCGGCAGGAAGCGTCGCTGGCCTTCAGCCTCATGATCGAGGTGCGCAACAAGGCGGTGGAAGGTTACCAGGAACTGATGCGCATGACCGTCTGAGGCCGCCGAACTTGATGCACCGCCGATGAAATCATTTGCACAGTCATTGCTCGCCTTGTGGCGGCAGCTAGGAATCAACCAGCGGGTGTCGCTGATTCTGGCGGCCCTGGTGGTCGTCGCCGTGCTCGCCGGGCTGGTGGCCTGGGCGCGCAAGCCCGATTACCAGTTGCTCTACGGCAGGCTGGGGGAGAAGGACGCCTCGGCGGTGATCAGCACGCTGCAGGAAATGGGCGTGCCGCACCGGATCGCGGCGGGCGGCTCGGCGGTGTATGTGCCTTCGACCGACGTGCACCGCATGCGCATGGAGCTGGCGGGCAAGGGGCTCCCGGGCGGCGAGGGCGTGGGCTTCGAGATTTTCGACAAGGGGCAGTTCGGCCTGAGCGACTTCGTGCAGCGCACCAACTACACGCGCGCGCTGCAGGGCGAGCTTTCGCGCACCATCTCCCAGTTCGAGGGCGTGGCGCGCGCGCGGGTGATGATCGTGCAGCCGGAAAACCGCCTGCTGCTGACCGACCAGGGCATCAAGCCCACGGCGTCGGTCTTCGTGGAGCTGTCCGCCCCGCGGCTGGGCGCGGAGGCGGTGGACTCGATCCGCAACCTCGTGGCCAACGCGGTGCAGGGCCTCGTGCCCGACCAAGTCGCGGTGGTGGACCAGAAAGGCCGCGTGCTGTCGGCGGAATTGAAGGACGACCCGGCGCTTTCCAATGCGTCCAGCCAGATCAAATACCGGCAGGAGGTGGAGAGCTATTTCGCGGGCAAGGTCCAGTCCATGCTCGAATCGGTGGTGGGCGCGGGCAACGTCGTGGTGCGCGTGTCGGCGGACATCGACACGGACCAGGCCACGCTCGTCGAGGAGCGCTTCGACCCGGACAGCCAGGTGGTGCGCACGCAGACCAACACCGAGGATGTCACCAATTCGCAGGAGGCGCGCGTCGGCGGCGTGGTCGGCGCGAGCGCGAACACGGGCGCCCCGCCGGATGCCGAGGCGGACCGCCCGGTGGTGTCCAACGACCAGACGCGCAAGAGCCGCACCACGTCCTACGAGATCAACCGCACGCTCACCAACACCACGCGCAACCCCGGGCGGGTGCGCGGCCTCACCGCCGCGGTGTTTCTGGCGCAGCGCACCGGGGGCGGCGCCGCGGCGAGAAACACGGAGGAGCTGGCCGGGTTGCGAGCCATCGTGGTCCGCGCGCTCGGCCTCAGGCCGGAGGCGGGGCGGAGCGTGGATGACATGGTGGCGTTGCAGGAAGTGCCCTTCAATGCGCCGGTGCCTTCCGATCTCGCGGGCGAGGCGGAGGGCGAGGCCGGGCTCCAGCGCTGGTTTGATATCGGCAGCCGTTACGTCCCGGTCGGGCTGGCGCTGCTGGTGCTGTTGATTTTTGTCTGGCTGTTGCGGCGGCAGCGGGTCGAGCCGGTGATGCTGGAGGCGCTGCCCGGCCCGGCGGCGGCCGAGGCGGCGGCGGCGCCCGCGCCGGCCGAGAAAATCACCCCGGAAATGCTCAACGAATTGATCAAGCAGAAGCCCGCGCAGGTCGGCGCGGTCCTGCGGGAATGGATGGCGTCGAAGAAAAACTAGAAAAACGGAACGCGTGACGCGCTGATCACCATGGCTGAAATCGACTACAAAAACCTTTCGCGCCAGCAAAAGCTGGCGGTCTTCCTCATCGTCATCGGCCCGGAGGCGGCCGCGGAGATGTTCAGGCAGTTCGAGGACGGCGAGATCGAGGTGCTGTGCCGGGAAATGGGACAGTTCAATGTCATCTCGGACGACGTGCGCGCCTTGGCGGTGGAGGAATTCCTTCCGCTGATCGGCGAGGGGCTGGCCTCGATCCTGGGCGGCATGCCGTATGCCAAAAGCACGCTTGAGTTGGCGCGCGGGGAAAGCAAGGCCTCGGCCATCCTGAACCGCGTGGGCGTGACCCCGGCCATGTCCTCGATGGACGTGGTGGCGGACATCGCGGAGATGGAAGGCCGGCAGATTTTCAACCTGATCAAGCAGGAGCAGCCCCAGACGATCGCGTTCATCCTGTCCTATCTCGACCCGGTGAAATCCGGCGAGGTCTTCGCCTTGCTCGGCCCGGAACTGCGCGAGGAGGTGCTCGAGCGCCTCGGCACCATCGACAGCACGTCGCTCGACCTCGTCGTGAAAATCGTCCGCAACCTCGGCCGCCACTTCGACCGCAAAAACGCGCCCGCCTTTCACCACAGCGGCGGCCCGCGCGCGGTCGCGGACCTGCTCAACGCGATCGACAAGGACGCCTCGAAGGCGCTGCTGGCGCGGCTGGAGGAGCGCAACAGCGAGCTGGGCGCGGCCATTCGTCACAAGATGTTCGGCTTCGAGGACCTGAAGCGCCTCACCCCGGCCGACCTGCAACGGGTGATGCGCGAGGTGGACGCGAACAGCCTGGCGATTGCCATGAAGTCGGCCAGCGAATCGCTGCGCACGCGCATCTACGAATCGATTTCCAAGCGCGCGGCGGAAGCGTTGCGCGAGGAAATCGCGATGCTCGGCCCCGTGCGGTTGCGCGACGTGGAAACCGCGCAGGACGAAATTATCCAGACCGTGCGCCACCTGGAGGAGGAGGGCTCGATCACCCTCGATGGCGGCGCCTCCGCAATGGTCGATTGACGCAACTTTTTCAACATGGCCTCTGCTGCTCCCTGTCTCATCCGTTTCGACCGTCCCTTGCTGGACGCGAGGGAGTCCGTCGGCCGCGCGGCGGCCGCCGCCCGCGCGGATGCGACCGCGGCCTCGCTGGCTGCGGCGCGGGAGGAGGGAATGGCCGAGGGCGCGCGGCGGGAGAGGGCGCGTGCGCAAGTGGAGATCGACGCGCTGGCCGCCCGCGTGCGGGCGCTGGAGACGGGCGTCTTTGCCAAGCTCGCGAGCCTGAACGACGACCTGCTGGCCCAAGTCCGCTCGGCGCTGCCGCCGCTGGCCCTGGAAGTGGGGCAGCGTTTGTTGGGCGAGTTCGTGCCGCCGGCCAAGGTGGTGAAGCGCGTCTGCGAGGAAGTTCTCGAACAGCTTCATCCCGAAACCGAGGATCTGGAGCTGGTGGTCGGCTCGCGGGACGCCGCCCTGCTCGAGCGCGTGCTGCCGGAATGGCAGACGCGTTACCCGGGCCTGAAACTGGCGGTGGATGAAACCCTCTCGCCGGGCGATTGCATGGTGCGCAGCCGCTTCGGCGTGGTGGACGGACGGCGGGCCGCGAAACTGGAGGCGCTGAAAAGCGAACTGACCGGCGCATGACCTCCGCAATGGAAACCTATGTCGATGAATTGCGCGCGCGGGTGCGGCGCGCCTCCGCCGTGCGCCGCCGCGGGCGCGTGGTCGCGGTTACCGGCCTCGTGATCGAGTCGGAGGGGCCGAATGTCGGGCTCGGCGACATCTGCATTTTGAGATCGGAGCGAAACCACTACCGGGGCATGGCGGAGGTGGTGGGTTTTCGCGGCGAGCGCGTGCTGCTCATGCCGCTGGGGGAGACGGTCGGGCTGCACGCTGGCTGTCTGGTGACGGCGGGCGATAATCCGGCGCTGCCGACGGCGGGGCCGCAGTTGCTCGGCCGCGTGCTGGATGCGCTGGGCCGGCCCTTCGACGACCAGGGGCCGGTGCCGGTGAGCGAAGCCGCGCCCGGTGCGGCGCGTCCGCCGCATCCGCTGCGGCGCAAAAAAATCCGCGAGCCGCTTCCCACCGGCGTGCGCGCGCTGGACACTTTCATCCCGCTCGGCTGCGGGCAGCGCCTGGGGCTTTTTGCGGGCTCCGGCGTGGGCAAGTCCACCCTGCTCGGCATGCTCGCGCGCGGCGCGGAGGCGGACGTGGTGGTGATCGGCCTGGTCGGCGAGCGCGGGCGGGAAGTGCGCGAATTTTTGGAAAAGGACCTCGGGCCGGAAGGCTTGGCCCGCTCGGTCGTGGTCGTGGCCACGTCGGACACGCCGGCGCCGTTGCGGCTGCGGGCGGCGTTTCTGGCCACGTCGGTCGCCGAGGCGTATCGCGAGCAGGGCAAGCGGGTGCTGCTGCTAATGGACTCGGTGACGCGTTTCGCGATGGCGCAGCGCGAGATCGGCTTGGCGGTGGGCGAGCCGCCCGCCACGCGCGGCTACACGCCGTCGGTGTTCGCGCTGCTGCCGCGGCTGCTGGAGCGGGCGGGCGCGGGCGAGCGCGGCACGATCACGGCGCTCTACACCGTGCTGGTGGAGGGCGACGACATGAACGAGCCGGTGGCCGACGCGGTGCGCGGCATTCTCGACGGGCACCTCGTGCTTTCCCGCGCGCTGGCCCATGCCAACCATTATCCGGCGATCGACGTGCTGGAAAGCGTGAGCCGCCTCAACCGCGACGTGTGCACGGCGGAGCAGGTGGAGATCGCCGGCGTCGCGCGCGAGCTGCTCGCGGTTTACCGGCGCAACGAGGATTTGATCACGGTGGGCGCCTACCAGAAGGGCGCGAACCCGGTGCTCGACCGGGCGGTGGCGGTGCGGGAGCCGCTGACCCGGTTCCTGCGCCAGCGCACCGACGAGTGCACGCCGCGCGACGAGGCGTTCGCGAAATTGAAAGGAGCGCTGGCATGAGGCGGTTTCGTTTTTCGTTGCAGTCGGTGCTGACGATCCGGGCGCTGGAGGAGCAGCGGGCGCGCGTGGCGTTCGCGGCGGCCGTGCGCGCGGCAGAGGCGGCGGAGCAAGCCCTGGCGCGCGCCGAAGCGCGCCTCGCGGAGTCGGGACGGACGCTGGAGGCCAGCCGCGCGCGGCGTTTCCGCGGCGGCGAGCAGTCCGCGTTTTTGCTCGCCTTCCAGGCGTGCCATGAGGCGGTCAAGCGCGCCCGGGCCGCCCTCGACCAGGCCAATGAAGCGCGGCGCCGGGCGCAGATGGCCTGGATGGAGACCCGCACCCGGCTGCGGTTGATCGAGCGCATGCAGCAGCGAGCCCGGGACGCCTACCGCCGGGAGTGCGACCGGCTCGAACAGGCGGCGCTCGACGAGTTCGCAACGGCGCGCGCGCATCGCGAGGCATTTGTCTTATGAAACGTTTCCCACTGCCATATTTGATTGCATCGCTGGCGCTCCTGCTCGGCGTGATTTCCGGGCTGGGGTTGTTCTGGCTGGAGGCGGCGCCGCTCGCGGTCGAGGCCGCCGCCACGCGCTCTCCCGCGCAGACGGCGGGGCAGAGACCGGAGAAACCCTGGGATTTCTGGACGGTCGAGATCGACAGCCTCGCCGCCGAATTGAAGGACGCCCGCGCGCTCCTCGCCAAGCGGGAGGAGGCGCTGCTGTTTCGCGAAAAACGGCTCGCGGCGGAGGAGCGCGAACTCGGCACGCTGCGGACCGAGCTGGAATCCATGCGCGCGGAGATCGACCGGCGCCTGGTGGAAGTCCAGGCGGGCGAGGTGAAAAACCTCCGCTCGCTGGCGCAAACCTACAGCAACCTGACGCCGAAGGCCGCGGTGACGCTCATGCTCGAACTCGACGATGTGATGATCGTGAAGCTGCTTTCGTTCATGAAATCGGATGTGACCGGCCCGATCTTCGAGGAGCTGGCCGTTGCCGCCGCAAAAGACCCCGCCCTTGCCAAGCGCATCGCGACCATCGCGGAGCGTTTGCGCCTGCTCAGCCCGGCCAAGGCGCCGGCCACCAGTTCCTGAAAAATTTTCACACCATGACCGTGTCGGCCAACATCCCTGTCCTGCCCGCCGAAATGGCGCCGCCCGCGCTTCCCGTCACGCCCGGAAATCCTGAAGCCGCCGGCGACGGGGGCGCAACCGCCCATGATGATTTCGAGGGACTGATGGAGCAGGTCGCGTCCGGGGAAAACGGCAGGCCGGCAGTGCCGGCCGCGACATCCGCCATCGAGGATGCGGGCGCGCCATGTGATGAGGATGCGGATGGCGTGGCGAAGGAGGAGGATGATTCTTCCGCGGAGGAAAAAAATGCCCCAATGATGCCCGGCCTGTGGATGCCCGGGGCCGTGGCGGATGATTCCGGTAGTCATGGATTGGATACATTGGTCGCCGGCAGCGGCGACGCCGGTGGCGATGATGGCCCGCAGGAAGGGGAGGCCGATTCCCTGAAGATGACGCCCGGACCGGAAGGGCGGGATGCGCGTGCGCGCCTTTTGCCGGACGCGGGCGCCCCGGCCATCGCGTCGGATTCCGTGATCCCGCGCGGAGAAACATTTGTGCACCGGATTTCGCGGCGCATGACGAATGCCGATGCCGGCGGGATGACGGAATTGCCGCCTCAGCCGGCGGCGGGGACGCCGCCGCTCCGTCAGGCGACCGGCGGCGCGGACGCCGGGACAATCCCGCCGGACCATGCCGAAATTCCGGACGGTTCCGAAATCCCGGCTGACCCGAAAATGCCCGCGCAGGCGGAACGTTTCCCCGCGGCGCAGGCCGGGATTCGCGCGGACGGCGTTGCCGTGCCGGATGCCGGCATGGCGCGGCAGCCCGCCCCCCTCATGCCCGCCGGCGTGGCGAAACCGGAAACCAATCTCGTATCCGATATTCAGATACATAATGAGGAGGACGGGGTGTGGCAGGACGAACCGGACAGCGGGGAGGCCGAACCGTCCGCCACGGTTGCCGTCACGCCCGACCGGGCGGCATATTTTGCCGGGCGGAATTTCGGTTTGTTGCGCGGCGCCGGCGGGCGGGCGGACGCGGCCGAAAATAATACTCCTGAACCTGTTGATAATAAGCATTTAGGAGGCAATGGGAAGCAGGTTGGCATCGAATCTGCGAAAAGCGCTGTCCACATGTCCGCTGATTCCGCAACCGCTTCCGTCCCGCTGCCCGGCCCCGCTGTCTCCGGCGTGCAGGGCGGCAATGTTTCGTCCGGCGTCGAGGCGGTCCGGCTCGTGGAGAAAGTGATCGAGGCCGCCGACGGCCTGGCGGGAACCCATCAGGGCAAGGTGACGGTGGAAGTGGATTTGGAGCATGCCGGCCCTGTCTCGGTGGAGGTTTCGCTGCGCGACGGGCAGTTGCATGCGGTGTTCCGCAGCGATTCGCAAACCATGCGGGAGTCGCTGGCCCTGGCGTGGCGCCAGCACGGGGCGCGAGCCGCGGATTCGGCCCTGCCTTGGGCGGAGCCGCAGATCGTCCCCTCGCGGCCGTCGGGTAATGGAAACATGGATACAGGCGGTTTTCAGGAGCAGGCCGGATTCCACTCCGGCGAGGAGCGGCAGCCGCGGCCGGGCGGGACGCCCCATGCCCCGGATGAACCGGGTCCGTTTTCACGCAAGAGAAAAGAGTCATCCCCGGAAATCACGACCGGCGAACGCACAAGGACGCGTCTTTTGGCAACCACCGCGTGACCGGCGGAATATTCGAATTTATTATCATGAGCACCATATCCGGCATTGCCCCCACCAGCGCAAATTCCACGGCCGACTCCACCGGGTCGGCAAGGGTGACGAAAAAGGAACTCGGGCAGGACGACTTCCTCGAGTTGTTGAGCGTGCAGTTGCAGAACCAGGACCCGCTCAGCCCGATGGACGACACGGCGTTCATCGCGCAGATGGCGCAGTTCAGCGCGCTTTCGCAAACCAGCGCGCTGGTCAAGGAAATGGGATACCTGCGCGCCGACGTGCAACTGCAGGCGGCGTCCACCCTCCTCGGCAAGGAGGTGACGGTCGCGACTGGCGACGGCACGATCACCGGCGTGGTGGACTCGATCCAGGCGGACTCGTCCAATGTTTACCTCGAGGTGGACGGAAAACTTTACGCCTTCGGGCTGGTGACAGGCGTCGCCGAGCCCTCGCCGGCGGCAACCGAATAACTTTTCATTCAACCCAACCCAAAAAAAAAGGAACACACCATGGCACTCATCGGCACACTCACCTCGGGAATCAGCGGACTGCAGGCTTTCACCAAGGGCCTCGAAGTCATCGGCAGCAACATCGCCAACGTCAACACCGTCGCCTACAAGGGCTCGTCCACGACCTTCTCCGACACCTTCAGCAACACCATGCAGAGCTCCGCGCCGTCGAGCGGATCGTCGTCGAACCAGTCCGCCATGCAGGTCGGCACCGGCGTGGCGGTGGGCCGGATCGCGGCGCGCTTCACCCAGGGCGGAATCGAGTCCACCGGCGTGCCCACCGATCTCGCGATTTCGGGCAACGGCTTTTTCATCGTCCGCAATCCCGTGGACGGCAGCCTCTTTGCGACCCGCGCGGGCGATTTCCGCAAGGACGACAACGGCTTCCTGGTGACCTCGGACGGCTATCGTGTGCAGGGTCTCACCGGCACGCCCCCGACGGTGGCCGGCGACATCCAGATCGGCGACCCGGCCGACCGCCCGACCGGATACTTCGACGGCACGCCCTACACCGGCGCGCCTGGCGACGTGCAGACCATCACCGCCGGCTCCGCCTACACGGATGCGGTCACCACGAAGACCTACGAGATGACGAGCTTCGCCATCGATGCGTCGGGCAATGTGATCGAGTCGTATGCCGACGGCAGCTCGAAGACCACCAACCGCGTGCGCCTGCAGGACTTCGCCGACCCGAGCGCGCTGGAGGCGGAGGGCGCGAACCTGTTCACCGGGTTCGAGGCCGCGGGCGCGCTTTACACCTGGACCGACGCCACCAAGGGGCTGCCCGGCGAGGGCGGTCTCGGCACGATCCAGGACTTCGCCGACCGAGCGCGCTGGAGGCGGAGGGCGCGAACCTGTTCACCGGGTTCGAGGCCGCGGGCGCGCTTTACACCTGGACCGACGCCACCAAGGGGCTGCCCGGCGAGGGCGGTCTCGGCACGATCGACTCGCAATCGCTCGAGTTGTCGAACGTGGACCTCACGGAAGAGTTCGCGAAAATGATCACCATGCAGCGCAGCTTCCAGGCGAGTTCGCGCATCGTGACGGTTTCTGACACCGTGCTGGAGGAAATCGTCAACATGAAACGCTGACCGCGGTGAAGACCCGGCGAGCACGTCACCAGCCCTACTTTTTTAAAGCCCATGCCTTCACGAATTGAGGACACAACTCCCGCGACGCCGAACACCGAGGCCGCGCCCCGCTCCCGGCGCGCGCTGCCGGCCTGGATTCCGTTGGCGGTCGCCGTGGCGCTGGCTCCGGTGCTGACGTGGGCGGTCGGCCGGTTTGTGCTGATTCCGCAGCTTCGCTCGACGCTCGCGACGGAAATGCCCGCCCAGGCCAGGGCGTCAGCCCGCCCGGCCGCCGGCGCGGCGCCCGCCGCGGCCATTCCCGGCACCACCTATGTCTTCGACAACGTGGTGGTGAACCTTTCCGGCACGATGGGCACGCGTTACCTGAAGGCGGGATTTGTCGTGATCGGCAACGAGCCCACGCTTGCGCAGCAATTCGAGCAGCGTCGCGCGCAACTGCTGGACGTGACCCTGAACGTGCTCTCGTCCCTTTCCCTCTCCGACCTTGAGGAGGCGGGCGCGAAAAACCTCGTGCGCGAGCGGCTGGTGAGCGCCTACAACCAGGCGCTCGGCCAGCATGTGGCCGAGCAGGTTTATTTCACCGACTTTGTCGTCCAGTAAGCGAAAACACCCACGCGATGGCAGAGGACCCACACAACGGCCCGATAGATGCGCTGGACCAGAGCGAGATTGACCGTCTGCTGGCGCAAACCACCGAGGCGGAAAAGCCGCCGGTATTTTGCTCCGACGGACGGCGCGCGGCGCCCAACGCGAAATTCCGCATCGAGGCCTACGATTTCCGCAACCCGGTTTTCCTGACCGAGGTGGAACTGCGCCGGCTGCGGCTGCTGCACGAGGATTTCATCCGCTACCTGAGCGCGCGGCTGTCCCTGTTCCTGCGCATGGAGTGCGGCCTGAAAATGGCGCGGCTCACGACCCTGAGCTACTCGAAGTTCACCGAGTCGCTGCCGAGCCCGACGCACATCTGCCTGTTCAAGGCCGAGCCCTTGCGCGGCATCGGCGTGCTCGACATCAACCCTCGCCTCGCCCTGACGCTGGTGGACCGGATGCTCGGCGGCCGCGGGCATTCCGTGAAGGCGGAACGCTACCTGACGGAGATCGAGATCGCGCTGCTGGAGGACATCATCCTCATCGTGCTGGAGGAATGGTGCGGGCAATGGAAGGCGGAGCAGTCGTTCCGGCCCCAGATCGTGGGCCATGAGAACAACGGCCGGTTTTTGCAGACCTCGCCGCGCGACGCCATCGTGCTGGCGCTCGCGCTGGAAATGAACTTCGGCGACTGCGCGGAGCAGTTGCAGCTCGGGATCCCGTATTACACGATCGAGCCGATGGTGCGCAGCATGCAGGCGCGGCGGCAGCGCGAGGCGTCCTCCGGCGGCGTGGCGAAAAAGACGGAGTGGAAACCCGCCTGCGAGGACATCGCGATGGACGTGCGGGCGCAGTGGAACGCATGGGAGATGCCGCTGCGCGAATTGCTGAGCCTGCGCGTGGGCGACGTGCTCGAGCTTCCGGCCGAGATCCTCGGCGACACGCGCCTCTTGCTGGAGAACACCGAAAAATTCGTCGGCACCGTGGGCATCGAAGGCGACCACGTGGCCGTAAAAATCAAACAACCGCTTTTCACTTCGGATACGGCCGAAGCCCCCGCTTATGGAAGACAAGACGCTTGATCTGGTTCTGGACGTAAAGGTGAAGGTAACCGTGCAGCTGGGGTCCTGCCAGTTGTCCATGCGCGAGGTGCTGGCGCTGTCGCCCGGCGCCGTGGATGGACGTGCGGCGCAGTGGAACGCATGGGAGATGCCGCTGCGCGAATTGGAGCCTGCGCGTGGGCGACGTGCTCGACTTCCGGCCGAGATCCTCGGCGACACGCGCCTCTTGCTGGAGAACACCGAAAAATTCGTCGGCACCGTGGGCATCGAAATACCAGGCCGTAAAAATCAAACAACCGCTTTTCGCTGGACCGAAGCCCCGCTTATGGAAGAGACGGCGATCTGGTTCTGGACGTAAAGGTGAAGGTAACCGTGCAGCTGGGGTCCTGCCAGTTGTCCATGCGCGAGGTGCTGGCGCTGTCGCCCGGCGCCGTGGTGCAGCTCACGCAAAGGGCGATCGACCCGGTCGGTCTCTACGTGAACGGCAAGCTGATCGCCTTCGGCGAGGTCGTGGTGGTGGAGGAAAACTTTGGCATCAAGATCACCGAACTGGTGGGGCTCGCCCCGGTGGAGGCGGCCGGGCAGGGGACTCCTGCATGAGGAGTGCGCGTCCGCCCGGTTTTGCGCGCCCGCGCGCGTCAATTTCCAGCGTCATTGGCTGGCTGCTAATGGTAGCTATCGCGGGCTGCGCCGCATTGGAGGCGGCGCAGCCCCTTGACGCCGGGCCTTCTCCGGCGACGCAGCCGGGCGAATTGCCCGGCGACATGGTTTTGACCCCGCGCGACTCGCACATGCCGCGTCTGTTTGAGGACAGGCCGGGCGGCGGCGGCTCGTTCTGGCTGGTGATCGCCTTGCTGATCGGCGGCGGCGCGGGCTGGATGTTCCTGTGGTCGCGGCGGCGCGCAACCCCCGCCGGCAAGCTGGCCGGCCGCATCCAGATCGAGGGCACGCGCGCGCTGGGCAACCGGCAGTACCTGGCGGTGGTGGTGTGCGACCGGCAGCGTTTCCTCGTCGGCGTGACGCCCGGCGGCATCGGCTTGGTCGCCCGGCTGGACGGCGATCCGGCGGCGGAAGAAAAAAAGGACGTATCGTGATTTCGAATACACAGGTCGCGGCTGTTTCGGCCCGGGCTTTCCCGCGGCCGCCGCGTTGCTGGCGATGGCTTTTGGCGGCGGCGCTGTTGTTCTGGCTGGCCGCGCTGGCCGGGGCGCAGACCGCCCCGGCCCCGGGCGGCGCCCCGGCGGCGGCCAGAGGCCCCCGCCTGGTGATCGGCCTGGACGGAGCGGAGGCTTCCGGCGACATCGGCGTGGGGATCCAGATCGTGATCGTCATGACGCTGCTGACGCTGGCGCCGTCGCTGATCATGCTCATGACGAGTTTCACCCGCATCGTGATCGTGCTGGGGCTGGTGCGCACCGCGCTCGGCGTGGCGAACGCCCCGGCCAACCAGATCGTCATCGGGCTCTCGCTTTTTCTCACGCTGTTCATCATGGCGCCGGTTTTCCAGCGGGCGAACGAGAACGCGCTGCAGCCGTATCTGGCGGGCACCATCACCTCGACCGAGGCGCTGAAGGCGGCGGCCGAGCCCGCGCGGGAGTTCATGCTGCGGCAGACGCGGGCGCGGGACCTGGAGTTTTTTCTCCAACTGGGCCGGTTCCCGCCGACGCGGGTGAACGAGCTGCCGATGCGCGTGATCGTGCCGGCGTTTGTGGTGAGCGAGCTGCAGACCGCGTTTCAGATGGGATTTTTGTTGTTCATGCCCTTCCTGGTCATCGACCTGCTGGTCTCGTCGGTGCTCATGTCGCTCGGCATGATGATGATGCCGCCGGCGATCGTGTCGCTGCCTTTCAAGATACTGTTGTTTGTCGTCGTGGACGGCTGGTATCTGGTGGTGCGCAGCCTGGTGGAGAGCTTCCGAATGTGAACTCCGTGAATTCCTGAACCTATCTTCCCATGAATGCCGAGGCTGCGATTGATCTTTTGAAACAAGTGGTGCTGTTCGCGCTCTACGTGACGTCGCCGTTTATCGTGCTGATGCTGCTGATCGGCCTGCTGACCAGCCTGGCGCAGTCGGTGACGAGCATCCAGGAGCAGACGCTCACCTTCGGCCCGAAGATACTCGGGCTCGCGCTGTTGTTGATCGTGCTGGCGCCGTGGCTGCTGCGGGCGCTGACGGAATTCGCGTCCTCGTGCATCACCCGCATGGCGATCGTGGCGGGATGACGGGCGCCCCGCATTGTCACCAAATTTAGGATACGCCCGGTGCAACCGATGTCATTCGACTGGATCGTGCTGTGGTTGATGACCGGGCTGCGCGCCACGGGGATCGTGATGCTGCTGCCGGCCCCCGGGGGGCGCTCCCTGCCGCCGACGCTGCGGGTGGCCTGCTCGATGATGATCGCGACCCTGGTCGCGGGGCCGCTGGCCGGGACAGCCACGCCGCGGCTGGAAAGCTGGGGGCAACTAGTCACGGCGGTCGTGGCCGAGTTGCTGCTGGGCTTTGCGCTGGGCTTTGTCGGGCGGACGATCATCACGGG
Source organism: Termitidicoccus mucosus (assembly GCF_038725785.1). Classification (GTDB taxonomy): domain Bacteria; phylum Verrucomicrobiota; class Verrucomicrobiia; order Opitutales; family Opitutaceae; genus Termitidicoccus; species Termitidicoccus mucosus. Next base: position 3,122,109 of record NZ_CP109796.1, on the reverse strand, counting down.
CGCGGAAGTGGGCGGACGCATGATGGCCAACGAGCTCGGCCTGATGGCCGCGCCGGGTTTCGACGTGCCGACGCCGTCGCAGGAACGACAACCTGCCGTGGTGGATGCTCGAATTGGTGGGCCGGCAGTGACCGGCAAAAATTGCCGTGAAACCGGCCACGAAGCGTCGCCCCGAATTTCCCTACGCATGATATGCGGCCATATAATTTGTTATTAATTGATAAACAATATTTTATGTAACACAAAAGCGGTTTGGCATTAACCCTGCGTATATCGACCTTCCCGCATGGCCGAACACGATCAGGATCAAAAAACCGAGCTTCCTTCCGAGAAGCGGCTGAACGACGCGCACGAGCGCGGGCAGTTCGCCAAGTCGCCCGAGCTCGGCGTCGTGTTCATGCTGGCCGCGGCGTTCGGGGCGCTTTCGCTGTCGGCGGGCGAGGGGGCGCGGCGGGTGGCCGAGTTTGGCGCCGGCATTTTCGGGCACATCCATCTCATCCGCATCGAGCCGGGCGTGGTGCCGGTGCAGTTCGCGCAGGCCGGGCTGGTGCTGGCCGGCGCGCTCGGGCCGGTGCTGGTGGCCGGCATCGTGGCGGCGCTGATGTCGGGCGGGCTCCAGACGGGATTTCAACTGACGCCCAAGGCGTTTGGCGTGAAGCCCGAGCGGCTGAATCCGGTCGAGGGTTTCCAGCGGGTGTTTTCCAAGCGGACGCTGACGCACGGCGCGATTGATTTCCTGAAGGTGACGGCGATCGGCGTGAGTCTCTGGCTGGCGGCGCGGACGCTGCTCGGCGACCCGTTGTTCAGCACGCCGGTCGAGACGCCCTACCTGGGCAGTTTTATTTTCGAGAGCGCGCTGGCCCTGCTGGCCCGGCTGCTGCTCGCGATGTCGGTCATCGCGGCCATCGCGTATTCATACGAGCGATACAAGACCTACCGCGAGCTGATGATGACGCGGCAGGAGCTCAAGGAGGAGCGCCGCCAGTCCGAGGGCGACGCGCTCGTGAAGTCGGCGATGCGCCGGATGGCGCGCCGCCTGATGCAGCGCCAGATGCTCGCGGCGGTGCCGACGGCGGACGTGGTGGTGACCAACCCGACGCACTACGCCGTGGCGCTCAAATACGAGCGCGGCGTGGATTCCGCACCGGTGGTGCTGGCCAAGGGCGAGAACCGGCTGGCCATGCGCATCAAGGCGATCGCGGCCGAGCACGGCGTGCCGATGGTGGAGGACCGTGCGGTGGCGAAGCTGCTGCACGGCACGGGCGTGGTGGGCGAGCCGATCCCGGTCTCGCTCTACAAGGCGGTGGCGGCGATCCTGGTGATGGTTTACCGCACGCACCGGTATTACTTTTTCCGGCTGAAGGCGCGCCGCGCGGAAATGGGAGGCATCGCCTGACGCCATGATCGCCTCGACTTCCGCCGCAGTGAATCCCGCCTCCGGCAGCAGTCTGCTGCGCCAGGCCGACCTGATTTTCATCGGGGCGCTGTTCGCCACCGTGCTGATGCTGATCGTGCCGGTGCCGCCCTTCGTGCTGGACATGCTGCTGGCGGTCAGCATCACGATGTCGCTGCTGGTGCTGCTGGTGATCATCTACGTGCGCGCGCCGGCGGAGTTTTCCGGGTTTCCCACCATCCTGCTCGGGCTGACGCTGTATCGCCTCGCCCTCAACATCTGCTCGACGCGCCTGATCCTGACCAAGGGCTACGCGGGCGGGATCATCGATTCGTTTGGCCACTTTGTCATTCAGGGCAACTACATCGTCGGCTTCGTGGTGTTCGTGATCCTGGTGGTGATCAACTTCGTGGTCATCACCAAGGGCGCGGGGCGCATCGCGGAGGTGAGCGCGCGCTTCACGCTCGACGCGCTGCCGGGAAAGCAGATGGCGATCGACGCCGAGCTCAACGCCGGCATCATCGACGAGGCGGCGGCCACGGCGCGGCGGACCAAGATCCAGAAGGAGGCCGATTTCTACGGCGCGATGGACGGCGCGTCGAAGTTCGTGCGCGGCGACGCCATCGCCGGCATCCTCATCACGCTGGTCAACGTGATCGGCGGTTTTGCCATCGGCGTTTTCCAGATGGACCTGACGCTGACGGAGTCGCTGACGAAGTTCACCCTGCTTTCGATCGGCGACGGTCTGGTCGCGCAAATCCCGGCGCTGATCGTGTCGGTGGCGGCGGGCCTGCTCGTCACGCGCGCGGCGGAGGACGAGAACCTCGGCGCGCAGGTCGGCCGGCAGTTGCTGCGTTATCCGCGCGCGTTGCAGGTGGTCGGCGGGATGATGATGGTTTTCGGGTTGATTCCCGGCATGCCCTTCTGGCCGTTCGCGCTGCTGGGCGGCTTGTTGTTTTATGTGGCGCGCAGCATTCCCCGGCTGGCGGGCGAGGGCGGGGAAAAGCCGTTCAAGGGGGCGGCCAAGGACGCGGCCGGCGGCGAATCGTCCCCCGCCGGAGGAAGCGCGCCTGCCGGCGGCGCAAGGCCCGGCGGCGGGGCGGAGGACATTCGCAAGCTGACCGACGTGGACTTGTTCGCGGTCGAGGTGGGCTACGGGTTGCTCCCGCTGGCGGACGCGAAGCAGGGCGGCGACCTGCTGGCGCGCATCACGGGCGCGCGCAAGACGCTGGCGCGCGACCGCGGGCTCGTGGTCCCGCCGATCTCGGTGCGGGACAATCTGGAGCTGGAGAGCAACGCCTACCGTTTCCTCCTGCGCGGCCGCGTGCTTGCGGGCGGCACGGTCTCGGTCGGCGAATGGCTCGCCATGAACGTGAGCGGCTCGCAGGTGAAGCTGCGGGGCAAGTCCTGCAAGGAGCCGGTCTTCGGCATCGACGCGGTGTGGGTGCCCGAGAGCGAGCGCACCACTGCCGAGATCAACGGCTACACGGTCGTCGATGCCGCGTCGGTGATCGTCACGCATTTGACCGAGGCGCTGAAGGGGGCGGCGCATCATCTGCTCGGGCGCCAGGACGTGCAGGGTCTGGTCGACCATATCAAGACGACGCACCCGGCGCTGGTGGCGGAACTGCTGCCGGACCTCGTCAACTTGGGCATCATCCAGCGCGTGCTGCAGAATCTGCTGCGGGAAAGCGTGCCGATCCTGAACCTGCCCGTGATTCTGGAGGGCGTCGCCGATTTCGCGCCGGTCACGAAAAATCCGGACGAGTTGAGCGAGCTGGTGCGCCGCAACCTAGGCATGTATTTTGTCCATGAATACGAGAGCCGCCCCGGCGTGGTCCGGGCGGTGACGATGGACCCGCGCATGGAGCAGCTCCTGATCTCGAAGATCCACCGCGCGCCCGGGGACATCAGCCTGGCCCTCGACGCCTCGGTGGGGCGGCATCTGCTCGCCGAGGTGATGTCGAAGTCCAAGCCCTTTCTGGAGGCGGGACAGCCGGCCGTGCTCGTGGTTGGCGCGGATTTGCGCCTGGCGCTGCGACGCTTCCTGGAGCCGTCCTTCCCGCGCCTGACCGTGCTGGCTTACCAGGAAATTCCCGCCGGCTGCGACATCGAGAGCGCGGGCACCATCACTTTGCCGGCCGGCGTCGCCCGGGCCGAAACCAAGGCCACGTGAAACCATGAACAAGAGCGCGGACAAAACAAACGATTTCAGGTCCGGCACCTTCCGCCTGGTGGCGAGGTCGGCCGAGGCGGCGGCCGGCGCGATCCGCCAGCAGTTGGGCGAGCGGGCGAAAGTGGTCTCCGTGCGCTCCGTGCCGGTGCGCGGCTGGCAGCGTTTTCTCGGCGCGTCCCGGATCGAGGTGATCGCGGAAGTGCCGCCGCTCGAAGGCCGGGCGGGCTCCTCCGAGGCCGCGACCCGGATTCCCGCCGTCGCGGGATTCCAGTCCGGCGGGGTGATGATTTCGGATGCGGGCGGACCGGAGGCGGGCGCGCCGGCCTTGGCGGACTGGTTGCGCGGACGCGGCGTTTCGCAGGCGGCGTTGCGGCAGATGGAGTCGCTGCCGTTCTGGTCGGGCATCGCGGACAACCTGCCGCTCGCGGAATCCTTCGGGTTGATGCGGGATGATTTGTGCCGTCTGGGGGCCGCGCATCGCGGCCGCAGTCTGCCGGCGCGCACGGCATTTCTGGGCGGGCCCGGCGCGGGAAAAACCACGGCGTTGTGCAGGTGGCTGCATCGCGAAGTCGTCCGCCACGGACGGCTGGGCGTGGTGTGGTGGATGGAACCGGATGCCGGCCCGGTGTCGCCGGCGCTTTCCGCCTGTTGCGAGCAACTGCGGATTCCGCTGGTGCGGCACGGGAGCGAGGCATCGCCGGCGGGCGGGGATTTCGTCTATGTCGATCCGCCCCCGATCAGCGCCGACCCGGAGGCAAACGCGCGGATGCGCGATTTCCTCGAGCGCGAGGAAATCACCGGCCGGGTGCTGGTGCTGAACGCCGCCTATGCGGACAAATCGCTGCTAGCCGCCTGCAAGGCCGGGCGCGCCCTGGGCGCCACGCATGTGGTGCTCACGCACCTCGACGAGGTGTCGTGCTGGCCGGGGCTCTGGGAGGTGTTGCTGGGCGAGGGACTCGCGCCTCTCTTCCTGACGGCAAGCGCGGGATGGGCGCCCGGCATCACGGAGAACGTGATCGAGGCCATGCTGGAGCGGACGCTTCCGGCCTCGTGAAGGGAACGACCACCAATGAGAGCAGCCTTTCTTTTATTCGGATTCATCGGGTTTTCCCTGGTTTTGGCCACGGGGATTTATGCAGGACGCGCGGTTGACGTGGTGTTGCGGGATGCCGCGATCGGTTGCCTCGCGTCGGCCCTGATCGGGCGCTGGTGGATGGGACTGGCCGCCAAATCCGCGCGGCAGTTGATCGACGAAAAACAAGCCGCCCGCGCCGCCAAGCCCCCGGCGCCGCCCCCGCCTGCGCCCGCCCGGCGGGCGGCCCCGGCGCGCTTCCGCGCCGGCCGGCCGTCTCCGCGCCGCGCGCCGCCTCCGCACCCGCCGCCCATCGCTGATTTTTTTCATCATGCTCACCGCGCTTCCAGAACAACCCACCGAAGAGAAAGTCGCGCCGGCGCGCCCGGTCTCCACCGCCTGGCGTGCGTATCAGGATGGGAGCGGCGACGACACCGGGCTCATCGAGCGCCACCTGCCGCTGGTCCGCAACGTGGTGGATCGCATCAAGGTCAACCTGCCCGCGCATGTGGACGTGGCGGACCTCTACAGCGTGGGCGTGATCGGGTTGATGGCGGCGCTCCGCCGCTTCAATCCAGAGCAGGGCAGCCTGTTTTCCGCCTACGCGTCGCTGCGCATCCGGGGCGCGGTGCTCGACGAACTGCGCCGGCTCGACTGGTGCCCGCGCCGCGCCCGCGTGAAGGCCCGCAAGATCAAGGAGGCGATCGCCGAGCTGGAGCAGCGGCACGGGCGTCCCGCGACCGACGAGGAGGTGCGCGAACACCTCGGCCTGTCGGCGAAAAACTACGCGCGCTGGCTGGAGGAATCGAGCCCCGTGACCTTTGTGGCGATTGACCAGCCGATGGACAACGGGGAGTCGCTGCACGACATCATCCCGGACAAAAACGGTACGCTCGCGCGCGACACGATGGAGAAAGACGAGCTGAAACAACTTATCGCTCAACGAATGACAGAATTGCCCGATATACAGAAGCGTGTCCTCGCCATGTATTATTTTGAAAACATGCGGTTGGCCGAGATCGCCGCGGTTTTTCATCTCACGGAATCCCGGATCTGCCAGATCCACTCGCAGGCCGTGCTCGCGCTTCGCGCCTACGTGGCCAGGGTCCGGGATCGTTGAGCAACAGCGGCCGGGAGACCCACGCCTATGATGGTATTGATCGGAATTCTGATCGTGATGCTGGCCACGCTGGGCGGCTTTGCCCTCGGTGGCGGCAACGTGCTGGTGCTGCTGCACATATCCGAATACGTGATTATTTTCGGCATGGCGCTGGGGCTGCTCATCATCGCCAGCCCGCCGCACGTCGGGCGGGACATCGTGCGCAAGGTCGTCGGCGCCGTCTTCGGGCGCAAGACGCGGCGCGACGGGTATTTTGACCTGCTGAAACTGCTCTACGAACTGTTTGTCCTCGGCCGGCGCAACGGGCTCATCGCGCTCGAGGAACACATATCCGACCCGGAGCAGAGCGTGATCCTGAGGAAATATCCGGATTTTCTGGCGCATGAGGAGCACCGGAATTTTTTGATCAACGCGCTCCGCCCGGTGGTGGACGGCCGCATCAAGCCCGACCAGCTCGAATCCCTGATGTCCACCGAACTCGGCGCAAAGGCCGAGGAGGCGGACCACCCGGTGCATCTGCTGCAACTCGTCGGCGACTCGCTGCCGGGCATCGGCATCGTGGCGGCGGTGCTGGGCATCATCAACACGATGGCGTCGCTGGCCGACGGCCCCGAGGTCGTGGGCGAGCGCGTGGCCGCCGCGCTCACCGGCACGCTGCTGGGCGTGTTCAGCGCCTACGGCTTCGTCAACCCTCTGGCCAACCGCGTGCGCATGAACAATCTCGACGAAATGCAATACCTGCGCTGCATCAAGGTCGCCGTCGCGGGTTTCGCCAAGGGGCTCGCCCCCATCACCGCGGTCGAGGTCGCGCGGCGTTCGTTGGAAAGCTCGGTCCAGCCGCTCGCGGACGAATTGGAAGCGGCGCTGAAGAGCCTGCCCCTGCCGGGCAAGGCATGACCACCATTATGAGGAGGCATTCCTGATATGGCCGGCAAAGGAGGCGGCGGAGCCTGGAAAGTGGCCTACGCGGATTTTGTCACCGCGATGATGGCCTTGTTCATGGTGCTGTGGATTTCGGCCCAGGACGAAAGCATCGTGGTCGCGACCTCGCAGTATTTCCAGTCGCCCCGCAAAGCGCTGCTGGACGGCGCGGCGGGCATCCTGTCGGTCGAGCGGATGCGGCCCGTGCGCATGGAGAAGGTGGGCGACAAGGGCGATGAGGGCACCGGCTTGGTGGACCAAAGAAAAATCGACACGCAGTTTCTTCAGGAAATCGCCGACAACCTCTACCGCCTGCTGAACCTCGACGAGGTGGCGGGCGAACGGCCGATCGAGATCCAGGTCACATCGGACGGGCTCAAGGTCACCTTGTATGATCGCGGCAAGCGCCCCCTCTTCAAGGAGGACAGCGCCGAGTTCACCGACTGGGGCAATTTCGTGATGGAGACGCTGGCGTGGATCATCGACCGCCACCAGTTCAACGTCGTGATCGAGGGGCACACGCGGAAGGGCGTGGCGATGGCGAATCCCGATTATTCGTCCTGGGAGCTCTCGTCCGACTTTGCGAACACCTCCCGCCGCTCCCTGACCCATTATGCGGTGAACCCGGACCTGATCGAGCGGGTTTCCGGGTTTGCCGACACCAAGCCGCTGCCGGGACTCGATGCCGCGGACGAGTCGAACCAGCGCGTGACCCTGAGCATGTCGCTCCGCCGCCGCGCCTCCACCCCGGCGTCCGTATCGGGAACCGGCGCCGCCGCGCCACCAGCGCCCGCCGAAAATGGAAAAGCCAGATAATTCGCGATGAAATCCTTCCTGAGCGACCGCCCCAGCGCCGGATTGTCCTCGTTGAGGACCACCGGCAACCGAGTGTTTGTCCCGCTGCGTCCCGAGCCCGAGCCGCCCCCCGCGCCGGCGGCTGAGAAATGCGCGGCCTCGGCCAAGGCCAAGGTCGAATGCGTGCGCGAGGATGGACGGGTGACGCGCATCCTCGTCACCTGCGCCTGCGGAGAGAAAGTCGAGATCGACTGCGTCTACGAGCAGGAGGAGTCCGCCTCCCCGCAATAAACGAGCGGGAATGGACAAATAAAACCGGGAGAGAGGGCGGCACTCGGCCTCATGCGGCAGCGCGAGCGTAGCGCAGGCATCCTTGCCTGCCGTCGAAACCGAAGGCGCGAAGCGCCGCTGATTCTTTTTTCCAAAAACCAATAAATGCCGCGCTCCGCGCGATATCAAGGACGGCAGGCAAGGATGCCTGCGCTGCGCTACGACGCACCGCGCGAGAAACATGAATCCACCCAGACGGCGGCACGACGGTCAACCACGCCACGCCTTTTCCTTGGAGGCAAATTTTGCCGGATGATTGACGATACTAGGCAGGCAATTGATATTGTTACATAATATATTATATATCAATTAATAGTGATAGTGGCATTATTGCTGCTTTCTTGACGGCAGCAATGAATGTCGGCATTTATCAGAACGCAGCGTCGCTGTCCGCCTTGGAGCGGTGGCAGAATGTGGTGACTCAGAATCTGGCTTCGAGCGAGGTGTCCGGCTTCAAGCGCCGCACGGTGCAGATCGGCGCGAATTTTGCCGGCGAGCTGTATCCCGACACCGCCTCCCGGCCCGGGGCAGGCGAGATGCTGTCCGCGTTTTTTCCAAAAACGTCCAGTTCGGTGAACTTTCAGCAGGGCGAGATCCGGCCCACCGACCGGGAGCTGGACATGGTGATCGAGTCGGACGGATTTTTTTCGGTGCGGGGCGCCGACGGCCAAGTGCTCTATACGCGGGCGGGCTCCTTCCAATTATCGCCCGAACGGACCTTGGTCACGGCCGAGGGATTCCCGGTCTTGAGCGACGGCGGCGATCCCATCGAGCTTCAACCCGAGGGTGGCAACGTGATCGTCAACAAAGAGGGCACCGTGGTGCAGGACGAGACCATCATCGGGCGCCTGGGCATTTACCGGTTTGACCGTCCCGGCCAGTTGATCCCGCGAGCGGGCGGCTATTTCGCGGCGTCGCCCGGTGCGGCCCCGATGGAAATCGAGGAGCCCGGCGTGCTGCAGGAGCGCATCGAGATGAGCAACGTGGCGCCGCTGCGCGAGATGGTGGACCTGATCGCGATCACCCGCGCCTACGAGGTCAATGCCAAGATGATCCAAAGCCGCGACGACCTCATGGGAAAAACGATCGAGGCTTTTTCCTGAATTTCCCCGGACAGATTTGTAACCCTCCCACCAGACCATGAACCTCTCACTCTACTCCGCCGCCACCGGCATGGGCGCCCAGCAGCTCAACCTCAACACCATCGCGAACAATCTCGCGAACGTGAACACCGCGGGCTTCAAGCGCAGCAAAATCGAATTCCAGGACATGCTCTACCAGCGCACGCGCGCCGCGGGCGCGGAGACGGGCGGAGGCAATGTGCTGCCCACGGGCATCGAGATCGGCAACGGCTCGCGGGTGTCCGCCACCGCCCGCGTGTTCACGCAAGGGCAGTTGACGGAGTCCGGCGAGCGGTTCGACATGGCGATCCGCGGCGACGGTTTTTTTGAGGTACAACGAACCGACGGCACCATCGCCTACACGCGCGACGGATCGTTCAAGGTGAACGGCAACGGCGAGATCGTCACGGCCAACGGACTGCAAGTGCTGAGCGGTTTCGAGGCGGTTCCCGCCGGCACCACCGACGTCACGATTTCCGAGGGCGGCGAGGTGACCTACACCACGGCGAACGGGAACCAGACCTTCCGGCTCACGCTGACGCGTTTCGCCAACCCCGCCGGCCTGCGCAGCGTGGGCGGCAACTTGTTCGAGGAGTCCGGCGCCAGCGGGACGCCCGAGACCGGGCAGCCGGGCGAGGAGGGGTTCGGCACCATCCACCAATACAATCTCGAGGCGTCCAATGTGAACATGGTGGAGGAAATGGTGAACCTCATCGTCGCCCAGCGCGCCTACGAGGTGAGCAGCAAGGCGATCCAAGCATCGGACGAAATGCTGGAGAAGGTGACGCAGCTCAAGCGTTGAGGATGTTTTCGTGATGCGGCGCCTGTTGATCATCTTGTTGCCGGTCGTCCTGCCCGCATTGTTTCTGCTCCGGGCGGAGCAGGCAACCGCGGGCGCGGACTTGCTGGCGCGGATGCAGGCCGAACTTACGGTGCATCTCGAAGTCGAGGGGGAGCTGATATTGGAGTGGGCGGGACAGCCGCCGCGGGCGATGGATGCGGCGACCGGCGTCAAGGTGCTGGAATATCCCTCCGCGCTCGCGCCCCAGATGCTGGTGCGCGTGAGGATGGAGTTTGCCCAAGGCGTCGTGCGCGACCAGACGCTGGCCGTGCGCGCGCAACAATGGTGTGACGGCTTGGTGACGCGCGAGCCGGCCGAGCGCGGGAGCGGCGTGCAGCGCGCGGCCCTGGATCGGCGCCGGTTCAACGCGTTGCGCGAGCGCGATGTCGTGCTGGCCGGCGTCGATGCCGATCTGGTTTATGCGCGCGCGGTGCCGTCGGGCCGGCTGTTGACGTGGCGCGACGTGGCCAAGCGGCCGCTGGTGCGCCGCGGCGAGACGGCGGAAATCTCGGCGGGGGAGGGGCCGTTTCAGGTCGTCCTGCGCGGCATTTGCATGGAGGACGGCGGCAAGGGCGACATCGTGCGCTTCCGCAATCCCGTCTCGAAAAAAGAATTCAACGCCCGGGTCGTGGCCGAGTCGCGGGCCGAGGTGCGTTTCTGAAACCTGCAGAATTAATATAATGATAAATACATTTTTTCGGCTCCCTTTTCGCGATCCTTCGCGGCTTTGCGGCCAATCCAGACATCACTTATATATATGAATAAATATAACCTCCTCCCGCTCGTCGTGCTTGCCCTTGCCGCGCTGCCGGCCGCGGCCCAGTCGCTCTGGACGGCCCCGGGCAGCCGGGAGCAGTCGCTGGTGGCTGACCCCAAGGCCGGGCGCATCGGCGACATCGTCACCATCGTGGTGGCGGAGTCCGCCGCGCAGTCCTCGACCCAGAGCAAGCAGACAAACTCGAACTCGTCGGCCAACGCGGCGGTCAACCAGTTCCTGTATCCGTCGACGGCCAGCAAGTTCGGCACGCACAACGGCGCTCTTCCCGGCGTCTCGTTTTCCGGTGCGAGCGAGTTTTCCGGCGGCGGCGCGGTGAACAACGCGCAGGTGATCACCGCGCGCGCGGCGGTGGTCGTCACCGACGTGCTGCCCAATGGCAACCTCGTGATCGCCGGCGCCAGGCGCATCACATTTTCCGGCGAAACCCAGCATATTATTCTTCATGGAGTCGTCAGGCGTGACGATATCAGCAGCACCAACACCGTTCTCTCCAGCAATGTCGCGGACACCAATTTGGAATTCATCAGCGAAGGCGCGCTTACCGATGCCCAGAAGCGCGGCTGGCTGAGCCGCATCTACGAAAAACTTCGTCCCTTCTAATCAACCTGCACACCATGCTCCGCTTGTTTGTCACACTTTTGCTGGCCGGTCTGGCCGCGGCCCACGCGTCGCGGATCAAGGACCTGTCCTTGGTGGAAGGCGGGCGTGACAACCAGCTCGTGGGCTATGGTCTGGTGGTTGGGCTCGCGGGGGACGGCGATTCCAACACGCAGTCCACCCTGCGCGCGGTGGCCAATGTGCTCCAGCGCCACGGCCTCACGGTCACGACCCAGCAAATCCGCGCCAAGAACACCGCGGCCGTGATGATCACGGCCGACATTTCCGCGTTCATGAAACCGGGCGCGCGCATCGACGTGACGGTGGCGTCCATGGGCGACGCGAAATCGCTGCAAGGCGGCGTGCTGTTGCAGACGCCGCTGCTTGGCGCCGACGGACGGGTTTACGCGGTCGCCCAGGGTCCCATCGCGGTGGGCGGTTTTCTCGGCGGAACATCGGGGCCGGGCGGGGCCACCGTGCAGCGCAATCACCCGACGACCGGCGGCATCAGCAACGGCGCGATCGTCGAGCGCGAGATCCCGACCACGTTCACGAGCGACGGCGTGCTTGTGTTGCAGTTGCACAATCCCGATTTCACGTCCGCCTCGCGCGTGGCCACGGCGATCAACGCCGTCCACGCCAACGCCGCCATCCCGCGCGACGCCGCCACCATCGACGTGCGCGTGCCGCCGGCCTACACGGGCAGCGAGGTGGCGTTTCTCGCGGAGATCGGTGCGATCGAGATCGCGCCCGACACGACCGCGCGCATCGTCATCAACGAGCGCACCGGCACGATTGTCGCCACCTCCTCGGTGCGCCTCTCGAAAGTCGCGATCAGCCACGGGTCCCTGACCATCACCGTGGCCTCCACGCTCGGCGTCTCCCAGCCCGGGCCGTTTGGGCAGGGCCAGACTGTGGTGACGCCCTCGACCCAGACCGATGTCGCGGAGGCGCGGGGCAGCTTCAACGTGATCGGCGAGACGAGTTCCATCGAGCGCCTCGCCGCCGCGCTCAACGCGCTCGGCGTGAGCACGCGCGAGATGATGGCGATTTTCCAATCCTTGAAACGCTCCGGCGCGCTCCAAGCCGAGCTGGTGATCAACTGAGCGACTCCCGCGATGAATCCCCTTTCCTCCATCACCCAGGGCAGCGTGGCGCGCGAGTTGTCCTCCACCCCGGCGGTCACCGCCGCGCGCGGCGGCGGAGCGGCGGCGGCATCGTCCGCCGATGCAAAAAAAGTGGCGCGGCAATTCGAGGCCATCCTGCTGCGCCAGCTTCTGAAACCGGCGCTCGACCCGCTGATGTCGGGCTCCGCGGGCAGCGGCGCCGGCGTGTATGGCTACATCCTCGCCGACACGCTCGCCGACACGATGAGCCGCGCGGGCGGCATGGGTGTGGGACAGGTCATGGAACAGCAACTTTCCCCGAAAGGGATGTCTCCTGATCGAGAGGCGCGATGAATACTTTACCCAACGAACTTATCCAGTGCTTGCGTGACGAGCTCGAAGGCTACGGCGAGATGCTGGCCTTGTACGACGGGCAGCAGGAGCACCTTTGGCGCCGCGATGCCGATGCGATCACGGCAGATGCGATGGCGATTGAAAAGCGGGCCCGTGAGATCCAGGCCTATCGCAATTCCCGAGAGGCCTGGCTCCGGCGGTTCGCCGTGGCCAACGGCATGCCTGAGACGACCGGCCTGCGCGAGATGCTGTCCTTCTTCGATCCGGACATCCGGCCCCTGCTCGATGCGCTGATCACCGACATCAACAACCTGATTCACCGCGTCAGGCGGCGCGCGCGCCAGAACCACAACCTGATCAGCTGGACCCTCAAGCTCCAGCAGGAGGCGCTCTCGCAACTCGCGCCGCAAACCGTTTCCCCGCTCACCTATGCCTCCGACGGACGCATGCCCGCGCCTACGACGGCGGTGCTCGATGCGCTGGGCTGATTTTTCCCGTTTGTCTTACCCTTATTCATTCATATGGCCGGCCTCCTCGACAGTCTTACCCGCACCGCGACCGCGCTGAATGCGCATTCCCTCGCGCTGAACGTCACCAGCAACAACATCGCGAACGTCAATAACGACAACTACGCCCGGCAGCGTGTGATCTACGGCAGCCGCGGCACCGTGCAGACCTCCCAGGGCGCGCAGTCGATGGGCGTCGAGGCCAAGAGCGTCCAGCAGATTCGCGACGCGTTGCTCGACCGGCAGCTGCTGCGGGAAGTCGGCCTCAGGTCCGCGCTCCAGTCCCAATACGATGCCTGCACGCGGGCGGAGGCCGTGCTCGGCGAGTCGATTGACCGGACCAGCGACGTGACCACCTCCGGCGGGAGCGGATTGTCTTCGGCGCTCAGCGAGTTTTTCAACGCGTTTACCTCGTATGCCGCGAGCCCGACCGACCAGGGCGAAAAGCTGAACCTGCTGGAAGTCGCCGACATTCTGGCCGGGCAGATACGGCAGACCGACCAGCGGCTCGGCCAGATCCAGACCGACTTGGACGCCTCCATCCACCAGGACGCGGGCGAGGTGAATGATTTGCTCGCCTCCCTCGCCACGCTCAACGCCCAGATCAGCCGCTTCGAAATGAACGCGCCGGGCTCGGCGGTGGATTTGCGCGACCAGAGGCAGCAGGCGCTCGAATCCCTGTCCGAATTGATCGGTGTGGAAACCCGCGAGTCCTCCGCCGGCAACGGCCAGATCGACATCTTCGTGCGGGACACGGGCGGCGCGGAAATCACTCTGGTCTCGGCCGGGACCGTGGTCGCCCCGGTCGTGTTCAACGGCACCGATGTGGTGGCGGCCGGCTCGGCCGTGGCGCTCACCGGCGGCGCGATCAAGGGCAGCCTCGCCGCGCGCGACGGCTCCGTCCAGACCCTGCGCGACAATCTCGACACGCTCGCCAGCCAGCTCGTGAAATCGGTCAACGAGGCCTACAACCCCGCCGGCACCGCCGGCTACGATTTCTTCTTTGATCCTGATCCCGCCGCGGTGACGGCGGCGACCATCGCGCTCGACGGCAACCTTTCGATCGAGACGCTGCGCGCGACCGACGGCGGCGCCGCGGGCGACAACGAGCTGGCCTCGGCGGTCGCGGCCCTGGCCGACAAGACCTTTTCCACCTCCGCGGGCGATGCCATCAACGGCACCTTCACGGGCTATTTTACCGGCGTCGTCAGCGCGATGGGGCAGGCGAAAAAAAGCGCGTCCAGCCGGCTCACGGATCAAAGCACCATCGAGACGCTGGTGCGGGAGCAGCGCGATTCCGTGAGCGCGGTTTCCCTGGACGAGGAAGTCGTGAACATGACCAAATACCAGCGCGCCTTCCAAGCCTCGTCCCGCGTCATGACGATCATCGACGACCTGCTCGACACGGTGATCAACCGCCTCGGCGTGGGCTGATTTCGCAACCCAAAAGACACAACCCGAACCACGATCATGCGTGTATCCACCAATACCGTTTCCAACTCCATATTGCGGCAGCTGACCAAGCTCGGGGAGCAGCAGACGCTGTTCAACACCCAGGTCGCGACGGGCCAGCGGATATTCAATCCCTCCGATGATCCCGCGGCCGCCGGGCGCGTGATTTCGAACCAGACCGAGCAGCGGAAGATCAGCCAGTATCTGACCAACATCGGCAAGGCGCTTGAGCTGTCGCAGGCGACGTATGGCGGCCTCGAGAAGATCAAGGCCGTCTCCGACCGCGCCGGCGAGCTCGCCACCCTGGGCGCGGGCGCGATCAGCACCGACGCGATGGCCGCCTATGCGGCCGAGGTCGATGAATTGATCGAGGAGGCGGTCACGCTCGGCAACAGCCGTTTTGGCGGCGACTATCTTTTCGCGGGCACCGCCGTGGACACCGCGCCCTTCACCTGGAACGCCGCGGGCGACGCGATCGAATACAACGGCAACACCAGCCAGTTGGGGATTCCCGTGTCCGACGGCTCCGCCATCAAGCCCGGATCGGCCGGCGCGACCAACGAGAGCATCGCGGACTTCATCAACCAGCTCGTCGGGCTTCGCGACGCGCTTCTCTCCGGCGACACCACGGCGGTGAACGATCTTCGCGCCGGGCTGGAGGCCACGGAGGATGTGTTCGTCACGGCGTTGAGCGGGCAGGGAGCGGTGCAAATGAGGCTCGAGGTGACGCAAACCCAGCATGAATCCCGCATGGACAACCTGGAACAGGTGATCTCGAATGACGCGGATGTCGATCTCACCACGGCCTATGTCAAGCTCTCGCGCGTCAGCACCGCCTACGAGGCCGCGCTCGCGTCATCGTCCAACATCATGCGCATGTCGCTGCTCGACTTCCTGTGAGTGACGCGCGGGCGGGCTGATTTACCGATCCACCATGAAAGTACTTGAAGACACACCGGCGGGGGAAAAGACGGTCCTGCGTGTAGTGCCGGCCCGGATACAACTTCCCTGGGGGCTGGTCGGGCTCCGGGAATACACCCAGGCGGAGCTGTTTCACCTCCCGGACCAGCTTCCGCTCCGCTGGCTGCGGCTGGTGGGCGAGCCCTCGCTCGATTTTGTCGTGGTGGAGCCGGTCGGCCTGATCGCGGATTACGTTCCCGAGCTGTTCGACGAGGACGCGGCGGCGATCGGCCTGGAAAGCGCCGACGACGCGCTGGTGCTGAACATCGTGACCGTCAACCGCGACGAGCCCGTGACGGCCACCGTGAACTTGGTCGGGCCGATCGTGGTGAACTGGAAAACCAAGATAGGCAGGCAGGTGATCCTGGCCAACCACGGGCGCTTCAATGCGAGGCATCCGTTGCTGGGCGCGGCGGGCTGAAAGGATTTTCCGGCCATGCTTATACTTTCCAGGAGCGCGGGGGAAGGAGTGCTGATCGGTGACAACATCGAGATCGTGGTCACGCGGATCGACGCGGACACGGTCAAGATCGGAATCAGCGCGCCCCGGGAGATTCCCATCGTGAGGAAAGAAGTCCTGGCCGACATGGCCGCGATCAACAAGGCCGCCGCCATCTCGGCCGCGTCGGGCGCCATTCCGGCCCTCCCGAAGCTGCCGCGTCGGACGCCCCGATGAATCCGTTTCTGATTTCCCTTCGAGCCCTTCGCATCCCTCGCGGTTTATAAACGAAGTTTCGAGAATTCCACCAACACTTTTCCACCATGGCAGTCATTTCCTTCCCCCGGTCCGGCAGCGGCAATCTGGCGGCGCGCCTCGGAACGACCCAATCCGCCCACAGCGAGGCGCTCATGCGCCTGAGCTCGGGCAACCGCATGCTGACCCCGTCCGACGATGTAGCCGGCACCGGGACGTCGGCCAAGCTGACCTCCCAGCAGGCGCGCCTGGAGGCGGCGGGCGTGAACATCCAGAACGGGATCAGCCGCCTGGAATCCACGAGCGGCTACCTCACGGCCATCTCCAGCATTCTCACGCGCATGAGCGAGCTTTCGGCCTATGCGAAAAACGGCACGCAGGAGCAGAGCGACGCCTCTTTATATACGCAGGAGTTTCAGCAGTTGCAGGAGCAGCTCCGCTCGATGATCGGCGGCACGGCGGCGGAAATCGGCGGCGCCGGCGTGGATAATCCGATGGGAACCTTTGGCGGGGCCGACTTGTTCGGGCCGGACGGAGGCGGGCTCGTCGCGATTGGCGCGTATGATGACGAGGTGGTTTTATTTCCCACCATCAACCTGCGCAGCGGCGCCACGAAGGGCCTCATCGAGCAGGACGCGTCCGGCAATTTTATCATGAGCCTGTCCGACGACACGGCGATCTCGGACCTGAATGCGGCCATTGACCAAATCGGCATGGCCTTTTCGGAGGTGGGCGCGGTGCAGAGCCGGCTCGAACTCGCCGCGGGGAAGCTCACCGCGAACCGTGAATTGCTGGAAACCAAGCAGTCGCGCATTGAAGACGCGGATGTGGCGGAGCAGATGACCACATTGGTGCGGCTGGGATTCCTGAGCCAGTCGCAGGTCACCATGCTGACGCAAGCCATCGAGACCCCGCGCAAGCTCGTCGTCCTGCTGGCCGATTCATAGCCCGGGTATTTTATAGTGTTTTCATTTAGCATTGGCGCGGCAGCGCCGGTAGGGCGAAGCCTCCGGCTGAGCCGCAGCTCAGCGGGGACGCCTCGCCCTACCATTTGGGCCAATGTCGAGAGAAAATACTATAATAAATGCCGCAGTCGTTTTGAAACGTGCTCAACAATCGGCACGATTGTATCACGTGCTTCTTTTATCAATGGCGAAGGCCGACCCATGATATCCCTGTGAATGTAACCCCCATTGGGTTACATTCCGCGCGGGCTCACGCCCCGCTCCGCTCCTTGGCCTCAGGCTTCTGGGTTTCCGTCGTCGGCAGTGCCGGTGATGCTGAGGCTGAGTTCGGTCACAAGCCTGAGCAGCTCGGTGGCCTGCCCCGCCAATCCGCTCGAGGCGCTGGCAAACTCCTCGGCGCCGGCCGCGTTTGACTGCGTGACCCGGTCCATCTGGGCCACGGCGGAGTTTACCTGGGAAATTCCCTGCCTCTGTTCATTGGAGGAAACCGCGATCTCGGCCACCAGGCTGTCCACCTGGCGGGCCAGCTCCACGATTTGCTGGAGTGAGCTTGCGACCTTGTCGGAGATGGCGGCGCCGTGCTCGCTCTTTGTCACCGAGTCGTCGATCTTGAGCGATGTCTCGCGGGCCGCCTCCGCGGAACGCAGCGCCAGTCTGCGCACTTCATCGGCCACCACGGCAAAGCCGGCGCCCGTCTCGCCGGCGCGGGCAGCCTCCACTGCGGCGTTCAAGGCAAGGATGTTGGTCTGGAAGGCGATTTCATCGATGGCGCTGACGATTTTCGAGATTTCCCGCGACGAAGTCTTGATGGCGATCATGGCTTCCCGCATGGACTCCATATCCTTGGCGCCGGTGTTGGCGGCGAGGCGGGTGCGCGCGGCCAGTTCCTTGGCCTGATCGGCGCTTTCCGAGTTTTTCTGCGTCATGCTCGCCATCTCTTCCAAGGCCGCCGATGTTTCCTCCAAGGCGGCGGCCTGTTCATTCGCGCCTTCCGCCAGCGACTGACTGGAATTTGATATTTGCGCGGATGCCGAGGTCACATGCCCGGCGCTCGCGGAAAGATGCTCGATCGCCCTGCCCAGCGGTTTGTTTATATAATTCCGGTTGAATCCCCAGAACAACCCCGCCACCAGAACAAACACGCCCGAGGAAACCAGCGCCATCATCCAGCTCGTCTCGGCGACCACGGGATCGTTCCCGATTTTTGTCTTGAGGATAAACGCGCCCCGGATGTCCCCTTCTTTCATGCCCTCCATGGGAAAGCCGAGAATATCCATGCCGCCGGGATTCCCCTTGGGCGAGCCGTGGCAATCCAGGCAGCTTCTGGCCAGGCGCACGGGATGCGCCAGCAGCACTTCCTTTCGCGACGAGTCGTAGGCAAAATATTCCTCGTTCTTGGCGGCAAAGGCATTGAATACCTCGGGATAATTTTTCCCGACATCGTTGGCGGGATTGCGGGCCTCCTGGCCGGGCATCGATGCAATTACAAAATCATAGCCGGACCTTTCCGCCGCATTCCGGATCGATTTCCATGTGATGACGATGGGCACGATCTCGTAGAGATCGGTCTTTCGATAGCCCTCCTTCAGCGAAAGGCCGCCGGTTTGCTTTTGCGCCTGCTGGACGAGTTTTTTCAGGTCAAAGACTTCCGCCCGGTACATGGCGTCCATGGTTGAGGCGACCTGCTCGGCTTGGTGGAGGATGGTGCTCATCCCGTCCCTGATGGCATCCACGCGGTTTTTCGCCGCCAGAATCCTGACCGTGATGAAGGAGGCGAGCGCGGTGACAATAACCGCACTGAGCGCGGTCAACAGAATTTTGGTGCCGATCTTCATGCCTGATGCCCTCCCATGCGTATTTTGAGCGGAGCTCGGAGAGGAAGATGCTTCGGTCTCGGGGGAGTGCTTGGGCACAAGGGAATTCATGGATGTGCGCAGTCCTGTTCGTCACAGGACAGCCCGATTTGAATCGAAATGCCGGCCTCCCCGCCTGGTTGCGTCATGATTGATGATAATTTTGCATCATGGATGTATGACAATGGCGATGGGGAGCAATGATTGCAGAAAAAACAGGGCGATCTTCCCTGTTTGTTGTTATTGATTTGTGAGTATGTCGGCGGTGCCGGACAAAACAATAGAGATGGATAATTTGGATCATAATTTCAGAGTAGATTGACACTTATTTAACCATGATAGGGTCGTATATTTTTAATATCTATTTTTCCATCCAATAGAGTAATGCCATCAGAAATCAGCCAATCAAGAAACCCTGAACAATGACACTGGAGCGTATTCTCATTCTTGATGATGACCCAACGGTATTGACCAGCCTAAGGAATCTTCTTGCCCGCAAACTATACACGGTATTCACGGCAGACTCGATGGCGGGGGCCGCAGACCTGATGGCGAAGGAATCGTTTGACCTGATGCTGCTGGATGTGCGTCTGCCTGATGGTGACGGACATGAGTTGCTGGAGCATGTCAGCCTGATGTCCGCGCGGCCCTTGGTGGTGATGATGACCGGGCATGGAACCATCGATCACGCCGTTTCGTGCATGAAGGCGGGGGCTTTCGATTATATAGTCAAACCGTTTTCACTAGACCAGGTTGACCTGATCTTGAGGAAGGCGGAATCCAGCCTGCAATTGTTGAGGGTCAACAGCTACTTGAGCAGCCATAACGGTGACGACGGGGAGATCATTGGCGAGAATCCGACCATGAAGCGGCTGCTGCAGCTCGCCCGGCGCGTGGCCCGCACCGACACCACGGTGTTGATCACCGGGGAAAACGGGACCGGCAAGGAAATGATTGCCAGGGAATTATACCGGCATTCCTCGCGCCGCACCGGACCCTATATCAAAGTCAATTGCGCGGCGCTTTCCGAGAGCCTGATTGAAAGCGAATTGTTCGGCCATGAAAAAGGGGCGTTCACCGGCGCCACGGCCCGGCGCCAAGGCCGCTTTGAGCTCGCCCATCAGGGCACGCTGCTTTTGGACGAGATCAGCGAGATCTCGTCCAACCTTCAGGCAAAATTGTTGAGGATTTTGCAGGAAAAGGAATTCGAGAGGGTGGGGGGCTCCAGGACGATAAAGGTAAACGTGAGGGTCATCGCCACCTCGAACCGGAATATCGAGGAGAGTGTGAGAAAAGGCGATTTCCGGTCGGATTTATATTACCGGCTTAATGTTTTTTCATTGCATATTCCCGCGCTGCGGGAGCGCCCGGAGGATATTATTCCACTGGCGGAAAACTTCCTGCGGCGTTTTTCGCGAAAACACCGGATGCGACTGGAGGGATTTTCTGACCACGCAATTGCAACCCTGCTTGCCTATCGGTGGCCGGGCAATGTGAGGGAGTTGCAGAACACCATCGAGAGGGCAGTGATTCTGTCGGAGGGAAGAACACGCGTGCCGAGCGTGGCGCTTGGGTTGGATTCCCTGCTCGGAAGCATGGGAGGCGGGGCGCGGGCCGACGATGAAAGCAGTGCCGCGTCCGTCCCGATGATCGCGGAGCCGGAGGATGCGCAGCGCCGCTTGGCCCCGCCGCGGGAAATCCCGGAACTTGAGGAGACCGAGGAGCAAGATATCCAGGAGGAAATGATGCCGGAGCCCAGCCCGAGCCATCGCATCCTCCCGTTGCAGGAGTTGGAAAAACAGGCGATTTTGAATGCCTTGCAGATAACCGGGGATAATCGCACCAAGGCGGCCGAGTTGCTCGGCATCAGCATCAGGACCCTCCGCAACAAGCTCCGTGAATACCGGGATGCAGCCGAATTGGTTTTGCCGGAAACCTAAGATTCTCCCGCACAACAAAACCATGCAAATGCCGGCATCATCGCCGGCAGCGCGACAACTAGGAATATTTTGCCGCCCGCGCCCGCGCAAGGTGCGCCCTCAGCTTGCTCTCGCACTCACAAAGTTTATCCCGGAGGGATTGCAATTCCCCAAGCAGGGGCGGGTTGGTTCTCCTGGTTTGGCGCCGGGACAGCTGATTCCCGTGGGCGACGAGTCCCCGGTAGATCGATATCTCTGTATTCACCTTGTGGATAATGTCTCCCGTCAACTGGCAGGACAGCTCCCTGATCAGGCTTTCATCAACAGTGAAGGGGCCTGCGGCAGCGGTGTTCTCGATATCTGGAGGCGATGACGGTTCGTCTCCTGTGCTCATTGTTGGGTCAAATTCGGGATGATTTTGTGCATCTCTTTGCAATTCATGGACAGACTGGAAAAAGAGAGTGGATTTATGCCATGGGTGGCGTGCCGTTGAAAATCCAAATCGGATTTATTTACCCATAATTAAGAGCTAATTTATAATTTTTTATATTTTGAGCATTATGCCGCCTCCGATTTATAAAAATAAAAATTTCCCGCATTTTCTTTGCGATTACGTAATCGCAAAATTATTAATTAATTCCCCGGGATATGCGAAAACCTGCCGCCTTCAATGCCGTGGAACGGCAAGCAAATGGCGTTAGTGATCGATTTGCCGTATATTATATTGTCAACTATTTATATGACGGGAGCTGTGCTTCCCGCGTGCCCGGAGGGTGCGGCTTCGGACATCCTATTTTCAAGAACATGGCGTCTTGGATGTCTGCAACTATCAGAATACCCAGCTCACCCTTCAAGGTATGGGCTCATCTCATGATGAGCTACTATAAAAAGTATCCGTATCTAAATCTTGTAATACGGATCCCCGTGAAGTGCGTCCATGTTTTTGTGGTTCGTCGCTATTTTCGATGACTGAAAGCAACAAAAATTAACCGCAAAGAACGCAAAGAGCGCAGGAAACAATCCCGTTTTTCCATGAGTTCTTTGCGTTCTCTGCGGTTAAATAAGCAAACCAACCATCGAAAATAGCGAGGAACCGTTTCTGTCTTTATGACAGGGCGCGTGTTGTTTGCGCCGTTCCGCCGTTGATAATCTGGAGCAGGGCCTGGGCCGCACTCTTGAGTTGGTCTGCCTGGGCGTTGAGTTCCTCGGACGCGCTGGCGCTTTCCTCGGCGCTTGCCGCGTTGGACTGTGTGACCTTGTCCATTTGGCTTACCGCGGTGTTGGCCTGCTCGATGCCCTGGGCCTGCTCGCGGGATGCCGTGGCCACTTCCGCCGCGAGCTCATCGACTTGGCGGATTTTTCCGACGATTTGCTCCAGGCTTTCGGCGACCTTTTCGCTGAGCTCCACGCCGTGCCGGGTTTTGCTGACGGCAGTATCGATATTCACGGCGGTTTCCTGCGCCGACTGGGCGCTGCGCTGGGCAAGGTTGCGCACTTCCTCGGCGACGACGGCGAATCCCGCGCCGGCCTCGCCGGCGCGGGCCGCCTCCACCGCGGCGTTGAGGGCGAGGATGTTGGTCTGGAAGGCAATTTCATCGATGGTCTTGATGATCTTGGCGACACCCGCGCTGCTGGCCTCGATTTCCTTCATGGCCGCGGTCATGGCCGCCATGTTATGCGCGCCATCCTGGGCGGAGGTTCGCGCATCGCGGGCGAGGGTGTTCATTTTCTGGGCGTTGTCAGTGTTGCGGCGGGTCATGCCGGCGAGTTCTTCCAATGACGCGCTGGTTTCCTCAAGCGCGGACGCCTGCTCGCTCGCTCCGGCGGCCAGGGTCTGGCTGGCGGAAGAAACCTGCCCGGAGGCGGCGGCGGTCTGGTCGGCGCCCTGGCCGAGTGTTTCCGAGATGGCCTGAATGGGTTTGCTGATTGAGCGGGTGAGGGTGATCGCGAGCAGGACTCCGACAACCAACGCAATCGCCAGCCCGACCATCATGATAATATAGGCGAAATCAAGTCCGTTGGCGGTTTGTCTGGCATCGGTTCTCATCTCGTCGAGTCCTTCCACCGCCAATGCCTGGGTGTCCGAGGCCATACTGGCGCTGATGTCAGTCCATTCAACCGCAAGGCGGTTCAATTCCGTCCAAATGGACAACGAGCTTGCCACGGTTTTCCCGTAGACAAGGGTCGCGTTTTCGGCATTGGCGATTTGCCTTATATTGATATCCTGCACAGTGTTTTTACGCAGATCGGCGAGGGCGGCGGTGATCGCATTCACCATGTGCTGTGCCTGCTCGAGTGCGTTCACATCGTCGTTTGCCTCCGAACGCCACACCAGCAGGCGAAGGGCCGCGATCTGACGTTCGATATCCGTGACCGCTTTGATTTTCGCAAGTCGTTGCGTGATTTGCGCGGGAGTCGCCCCGGCGGTGATCTCTTCGTTAAAGTATTGAAACTGGGAAATGCGAAGCGCGTCAAACTGGGCGACCAATTCCTTGGCGGTCGTGTCGAGTTGCAGATGACCGGCGGCCAGATTTCCAATTTGCCGGATGATCTGTTGCAGGCAGGCCTCATAGGAATCGACCTGGGCCCGTACCTTGGCGGTTGCCTTTATCAGCTCGCGCAATTTGAGGTTGGAGGCCGCCAGTTCCTCTGCCTGGCCGAGATCGGCGTGGATGCTGTCGAGATGCCGCTGCCCGTTCTCAAGAAAGTTCCGCTTATGCGTCATCAAGTATCCGCGCATCTCATAGCGCAATGCCATGATGTGTTCCTGTATTTTATTGGCCAGGATGACGGTGGGAACTCCCTGGTCCGAGGTCTGGTGCGCGTTGTTAACCCCTTTCTTCAGATTCCAAAGGGTGATGCCTCCCAAAAGAGTAATGATGGCGATGATGCTGCCAAATCCGATCGCGAGGCGTGTGGAAAGTTTGTAGTTTTTTTTCATCTGTCAGGGCTGCGGCGCATAACAGGGGCACGCTGCGCCGCGGGCCGTCCTCAAGGCAATTGAGGCCGACTTGCGGGAAGCGCGGTCTGCGCAGTCATTTGGTTGCATTTGCACCCTATTAATCGGGTTAAGGCAAAAATGCTGAAAAGAGGAAATCTCTACACTTTTGTAGTGTTTCTACTATTCGCGCGAACCGGCGAACCCCGCCGAGGGCCAAGAGTCAGGACAGGCTAGGGGCCGATGAGCCCGGCTCGAATCGCATACCGAACCAATCCCGCCGCATGATCGCAGCCCAACCTTTTCATCAGGCGATAACGATAAGTCTCCACGGACTTAAGGCTCAGGTGGAGGCGCGCGGCGATTTCCTTGTTACGGAGACCCTCCGCGATGTGTATCAGGATATCGCGTTCGCGCGAATTGATGGGCTGGGTTGTCTGGATGATGTCCTGCTCCTCGTGCACCCGTTTGTCTTCGAGCAGGGAGGTCGTGATTTCAGGGCTGAGATATACATAATCCTGCCGGACGGTCTCGATGGCCTGCCTAAGTTCATCCACGCCATTTTGATCCAAGAGGTATCCGCGGACGCCCTCCTTGATGAGCGAGTGGGCGACGGATGGATGCACGGTCTCCGAAATGATCATGATCCGGCTTTGGGGCCAGCGGCGGCGCAGTCCGGCGATGTTTGCGGTATCGGAAGCGGCCGGGCGGCGCAGATAAACCAAAACAATGCCCGGCGGGGTTTCCGTGGTCTGGCGCGGGAGCGCGTCGAGGCCGTCGCATTCAAGGACCGGCGCGCCGGTGTGACGCTCGATGGCGAGGCGGAGTCCGGCACGAAACAGGCGGTATCGCGCGACCAGCAGGATGGCGCCCGTGCGTGCCGCATCCCGGGATTCCCGGTTGCGCGCCGCCTCAGGGGAGTCATTGGGCGGGGCTTGGGTCGGAAAGGCTGCGGTCGGTCTCACGATGGCAGGAGCCTGGCGCGGATTCCCGGAAGAAATGCAGGGCATCCGCTTTGTTTTCCGGGGGTTGAGATGAGATGCATCATGTTGGCGCCGCGATTATCCGGTATGCAAAATCTGCCTGTGATTGAATCCGCCGGTGAATCTATTCTATCATCATTAATTTTATTATGTCGATGGAATGCATATACGAGTTATCATTTGATAACAAAAGCTAACTAAATAAAGCAAGAAATAGCTGAAGAAATATGATTGCTATACATCGTGTCGTCATCGTCTAAGAAAACGCTCAAGTTTGATTCGCTTCTGGCGGTGCGCATGGCCTCGCAAATGCGGGAGGAGCTCGAGGAGGCGGCGCAGTCCGCGGATGCGACCTCGGCTGACTTGATGCGCTGGGCGGCCGCGGCCATCATCGTGTGGCACAAGAAGAAGGGGCGCGTGCCCCGCGACATGGAATTGCGACCGTTGAGCTGGCCCCAGTCGGAGGAATAGGCGCCGGTCGTGCCTGCGCTCGCCGCGGGGCGCGCGAAGGCCGGGACGCAAGAATATCACGCACAGCGCGCATTCCAGCTAAAGTCTCTGCGGTTGATGCCGATAGACGTCAGCAATTCTTATGACTCCAAGACTCCTGTCGTCTCCCTATTGTATTGGAGGACGTGCCGCGGCATGCACCTATTGTCCTGCATGCGCGAAAAGCCATTTCCCGGGTAAATAGCGATGAAATGCGCGCATGATTTTGATGACGACAATATGAAATTATCGGATGCCGGACGCGAGCCGCCACGGAGCCACCCCTGCGCCGGGGATATTGTGTCACGGACCGGGCCGCGGGGGCAATTGTGATTGGTTTATTATCTGAAAAAAAACAAGTTATATTAATAGAAAGCCATTTATCATGTTCCATGCCTCACTGACAATTGGGCGCCGTATCGGATTGGGATTTGTGTTCGTGCTGGTGCTGCTGATCGCGGTTGCGATCGTGGCGTGGCTCGCCGTGGGCTCGTCGAGCCGGAAGTTCAATGTGTATGCCGGGACGACCGACGAGACCAACACGGCCGCCTTGGTGGAGGCGGGCATGCTGGATATTCAGCTGAATGTGAACGCCTTTCTCGCGGATGGCAGCCTGGCCAACGCCGAGCGATACCAGAAGTCGAGGAAGTCGCTCGAGGAGGCGATGACTCAGGCCGCCGGCGTGACCACCGACCGCGCGCGGGCCGGGCAACTGGCGGAGGCAAAAACATTGCTGACCGGATATGACCGGGGCTTCCAGAAGGTGATCGAATACACCAAGGAACTCGATGCGATCACCAAGGACAAGCTGACGCCCTTGGGGGAAATCATCGCGAAGGGATTGCAGGACGTGCTGGCCGCCGCCACGAGCTCGGGTGACATGAACACGGCGTTCAAGACATCGAGCGCGCTCAAGGCCTATTTCGAATGCAGCAGCTTCACCAATTCGTTTTTGCTCACCGCCCGGCAGGAATACGCGGACAGCGCCTTGAAGAGCATCGGTGAAGTGGCGGAGGCGGTCGGCCGGCTGCAGAAGGATTACCAGGAATTGGTGACGCTGGACGCGTCCCTGAAGGATGCCGTGAAGGAAAAATTGCTGGTTTCCATGAAAGAAACGGCCGGCACCTATCGCGCCGCGCTCGAAGAAACAATCGGCCTCAAGCAGCGCCGCAACACGGTGGTCGCGGACGAGGTGGCGCAGATCGCGCCCAAGTTCACCGCGACGATCAACCAGATGCGCGAGTCGGTGAAGCGGGACCAGGCGCGGATCGAGGACGAAATGCTGGCGACGCAGCGTTTCGGCGAGGCCCTCATGCTCGGATGCACGATCGCCGGCGTGCTGCTGGGATTGGCCGTGGTCTGGATTGTCATTCGCAGCATCACCCGCCCGATTTCGCTGGTGGGGGACCAGTTGGCGGCCGAGTCGGCGCAGACCTACCAGTCTGCCCTGGCGGTCGCGGAGGTGAGCCAGGCGCTGTCGGACGGAGCCAGCCGGCAGGCGGCCTCGCTGGAGGAGAGCAGCGCGTCGCTGCACGAAATGGCGAGCATGACGCAGCGCAATTCCGAGGCGGCGCAGTCCGCGAAGAGCCTCGCCACGGATGCCCGCGCCAAGGCTGACTCGGGCGCGAAGGACATGGCGCAGATGAAGGAGGCCATGAAGGGAATCCAGGATTCGAGTTTGGAGATTTCCAAAATAATCAAGACGATCGATGAAATCGCGTTTCAGACCAATATTCTCGCGTTGAACGCCGCGGTCGAGGCGGCCCGCGCGGGCGAGGCCGGGGCCGGTTTCGCCGTGGTCGCCGAGGAGGTCCGGAATCTGGCCCAGCGCAGCGCCAAGGCCGCGAGGGAAACGGCGGACAAGAGCACGGACGCATCGGCGAAGAGCGAGCAGGGCGTCGCCATCAGCAACCAGGTCGCGACGAGCCTGGACCAGATCGTCGAGCGCATCCGGGAGCTGGACGAGATGGTGGGCGGCATCGCGCAATCGTCGAACGAGCAGAGCGAGGGCATCAGCCAGCTCAATCAGGCGGTCGCGGGCATGAGCCAGATCACGCAGTCGAACGCGGCCCTGGCCGAGCAGGGCGCCTCGTCCGCGCAGGAATTGCAGGGACAGTCGGCGCAGGTCAACGCGGCGGTGGAGAAGCTGATGGCGATGGTGCATGGCGACGCCGTGCCCGCGGCGGCGGCTGCGACGGAGCAAAAACGGGCGAAGCCGGTCGCCCCGGCGGCGACAAAACCCGTCGTGCCCGAGGTGCCGGCCAGAAAGCCGGCCGCCTCGATCCAGACGAAAGTCGCGCCCCGGCTCGGACAGGGAAAAAGTGCAAAGCCCGCGGACGGCGCGCCGTTCTTTTCGGATTAAACAATAGTATCAAAAAGGGCGGGAATTCATCGGGGAATCTTGCTACAGATTCCCCGAAATCGGCCGATGTTACCTGCATCGTAATAATCCGGCCCCGCCTTGCCGTTGGTTCCGATGTCCGGCATTGGCCGCATGGATTTGGGCCGGGCCTTGTTTCCCTCCCATGGCACGCCTGTTACTCCTCGACGACCAACCACGCGCCCACCGTGTGCTCCAGAGCATACTGGTGCGTGGCGAGCACAGTTGTGACGCGTTTGGCACGCCGTCCGAGGCTTGGCAATGCTTGGTCGGCCGCGTGAAATACGATCTGGCGATTGTGGAGCCGAAACTCGAGTGCGGAGTGGACGGGCTGGATTTTGTCCGCTGGGTGAGGGCCAGCGGATTGCTCGGCGCGTTGCCCATCGTGATTTATACGCGCGCGGCGGACATGGTGTCGGTGCGTGCGGCCTTGGCGCTGCGTCCGCAAAACTACCTGATCAAGCCCTACGACGACCAGGCCATCTATCAGGAGATCGGCAAGCTGCCGCATCCCCGATGGCACGCGTCGTTGCTGGTGGAAGAGGCCGCGGCCGCGCAGACAGGCGGGCTCGCGCTTGAGGAAATCCGGGACGAACGTCGCCGGCTGGCGGACGCATTGGGCGGGATGGCGGCGGCCTGGCGCGAGCAGAAGGAGGAGAACCTGTTCCAGACGCGCGGCGACGCCTTGATCACGATGGCGCGAAAGGCGGGCGCTCCGGGGTTTGCGGCCCATTTGTCCGCCCTGGCCAACGAGGCCGAGTGGAAGCTGCTGGATGACGACGCCGGAATCGAGCGCGCGCAGATCGCCGAGCGGCTCGAACATGCCTGCGCCGTGCTGAAAGCGCTCTGCGGCGTGCCCGAGGACAAGCAGGGGGCCGCGGTGGCGGAGGTGGATGACGGCCGGATGGCGCGCGAGGAGAACGACCGCCGCTGGTGGCAGTCGGCGGATTGTTCCGCCGGGCCGGTGATTTCGACCGCGGAGCTGATGAACAATGTCGCGGGCATGAACGCCTGCCCGGTGATCGAGAGCGCGGCCGATGCGTTCCAGATGGCGGTGTCGGCAAACGTGGCCAGCCTCGATTCGATTTCGCGCCTGGTGGCGCGCGATCCGGGACTGGCGGTGCAGATTCTGGTCAGCGTGAATCATCTCAACCGGGAGGCAATCGACCCGATGGACAGCCCGCGCGCGGCGGTGGGGTGGCTGGGAGCCGCGCGGCTTCAGGGGCTGTGCCGCTCCATGATCACGGTCGAGGCGCGGCATTTCCAGCCCGTGACCTGGGAGCGATACTGGATGTTTCAAGTGGGCGTGGCGCACATGTCGGAGTTCATCTGCTCGGCCTTGGAATGGGGCCATCTCACGCCGGTCGCATATACCGCGGGGCTGATCCATGACATGGGGCAGTTGATATTGCTGCGCCTCCATCCGGCGAGTTATCCCGCGATCACGAATTATGTGCGGAACCGGCGCATCGCCCGGCATGAGGGCGAGCGGAGATATCTGGGGAGCAGCGTGCGCGAGATCGGGGCCGAGTTTCTGGCCGCAAAACGTTTCCCGGAATGTTATCTCAATGTGATCCGCTGGGTCGACGATCCGGCGGGGGCCACCGACGGCATGGATATCGTCGGCGTGGTCTCGCTGGCCCGATACCTGTGCGTCAAATACCAGATCGGAGACGGCGGCGAGTGCCTGGATGCCCTGCCTTCCGACATCCATGACACGCCGGCCGCGCAGGTGCTGAGGGGCCGGGTTTTCCCCAGCTTTAATTGGCGCGGATTCATGTCGCAGGCCCATGCGAAGGTGCTGCGGCTGAAAAACGAATTGCGGGGAAAAGGCTGACGACGGATGCCCCGGTGGAGGTTTGGGCCTTATATCATTTCCGAACCATTTATAGGTTTATCAAGGTGGACGGTGCCTCCGGCTGAGCCGCGGATCGGCGGTGTCGCCTCGCCCTGCCATTTGGGCCAAGGTTGAAAGAAAATACTAGAGCATTTCCTATTTATTCTGTCGTAAATAAACCATGTCCCCGTAGGGCCTGACCTTGTGTCAGGCCGGTTTAGTGCCCGCGGCGCGACGCAAGGTCGCGCCCTACATGCGACAGAATAAATAGGAAATGCTCTATATCAGGAGGACGCCCCGGAGGAACCCTGGGGTTCGGTGATGGAGCGGATTCGCCCGTTGGTTTCATCCAGCCATTGAATATGGCGGATATGCCATTCCGCCATGCGGACGATTTCCTGCAATTCCGCCGGTGATTCCGTGTCGTTTGCCAGCAGGGCGGCGGTCTGACGGTAGATCTCCACGGCCTTGTCATATTGCAGGAGGCGTTCGTGGCAAAGGGCGGTTTGATATGACACCGGCAGTTGCCAGCGCGCATCGGAGGAAAGCGTGATGAGGCGGTTGAGCACGGTCAGCGCGCTGCGATAGTCCCCCTTGTCATAAAAATAATTCGCCAGGTGGTTGCCGGTGCGCCGCTGCCAGTCCTTCCACGCGGGGGAAGTCTCGGTGTTGCGGACGTGCTCGTTGCGGAGCAGGTCCATGAATGTGTTCAGGGATTCCTGGTCGCGGCCAAGACGTTCGAGCACGAGCGCCAGCTGGTAGCGCGCCTCGGCGCTGGCCTCGGTGTCGGGAGTGGTCTTGATGAATGACTCGAGCGAGGATGCGGCGGCCTCGAGGTTGCCGCTGCGCAGCAGCGAAATCGCCGCGCGAAAGCGGGCCCGCTCATGGTCCGCGACGGCGAGATCGAGGAGGTTGAGCCGGCTGAAGAGGCGGGCGGCTTCATTATAGTCGCCCGAGGCGAAGTGCGTCTCGGCAATCTCGAACTGCGCGGTGCGCGCCAGGCGTCGGTACTGCTCGGTCTGTTCGCCGGAGAGCTTCAGCGTGCTGTGGAGCACATTGTAGAATTTGCCGATCGCGCGGTCATAGGCGCCGATCGAGCGCAGCGTGCGGCCGAGTTCGAGGTAGGCATCCGGCGCGGATTCAAAATGGGGATGCTCCGCCAGCAGTTTTTCATAAACGGCGACGGCTTTCACGCGGTCGCCGTGTTGCCGGTAGGCGCGGGCCAGCGCCAGCAATCCTTCCTGAATCCCGGCGCCGCCGGTGTCGTGATGGTTTTTCTCGAGGATGTATTTGTATGCGGCCTCGGCGGACTCCGCATCGCCGTTGGCGAGCTGTCTGGCCGCGATGCGAAGCAGTCCGGTGGTTTCCTCGGGCGTCACCGCCGGGGGCGGTCCGGCGGCGGCCGGCGCATCGTCCGGCGCGGAGATTGCCGCGGGCATGCCGGGAAGAGCCAAGGCGAGAAAAAGGCGGGCGAAGCGCGGAAATGGCATGGTGGTTTATTCCTGACGGTAGGTCGCCTTGCTGGGCGGTTGCGCGGGTGCCGGCAGTTGGAAATACATGAGTATGTCCTCGGGCAGGTAGTCGCCCTTCGCCGAGTCTTCCAGCATGAGAGGGCGCCGTGTCGAAACGGGCGGCGCCGATATGGAAACGGGCTGCATCTCGAAGGGATTGTCCGGTTTCGGCGGGGGAGGCGGAGCCGGGGGCTCGTCCGGCACCGGTTCCTTGGCGGACAATGTCAAGGCCACGGATGCGGCGGGCGGCGGGCGCCTCGCCGGGGCAAAACGAAGGGCGGCCGGTTCAAAGCAAGGGAGATAAGGCAGCGAGTCCCCAAACAGCCGGACGATTTCCGGATGGGGCAGCGACAAACCGAAACGCATGGGTTTTTCCGGCTTCGGTTTCCCCTTGGGCGTCCAATCAAAAGCGCCGGTGCGCTGGGGGGCGGGGAGGGCGGAAAGTCCCCCGGCAAACAACGACAGGAGCAGACATCCGCAGATCGCTCGATGATGTGCGCGGGCGAAGGTTGTGCGTGATGTATGATACGCCATGGGTATTAGTCTGATCCGGGCAACAGGCAGCCCGAATGCGCGGAAGAAAAACGGAGCATGTCATTCATGATGCAGTGACGTCCGCCCTCTGATATCGACACGTTTGAGACCGTGTTGAGGGCGGGATGCTCACTGCGCCGGGATATCCCGGCTCACGCCACAAAGAAGGTGCCTGGCTGCCCGCCAAAAAAGCTCGCCGAGCTTTTGGCGATTTTGAAGGCGTCCCTGTCCGAGGCGAACCCGTGGGCGGCGGTCCGCCCGTTTGCCTCTTCGCGGGCCCAGTATTCACCCATTTCGTCCTGGGCAAAATAACGATGGCCGTCCTTGGCATCCACAAAGGCAAGCACGCTGCCCTTGTAGGGGCGCGACTCCTGGCAGCTGATTCCCTCGCCTTCAAGCAGGATGGCGAGGGATTTGTCCGGGTTTTTGAACGGCGTGGCCCCCAGACGGCCAAAACTTTCTCCCTGCACCTGCATGGTTTCGGGATAGAAGGCAAGCGCGGCCTTAAGGTCGGCGATGGTGCGGCATGAGATGATTTTCACAAAAGTGGGTAATCGTCACGATCACGCGGAACTTGAGGTGACAGAAATGGCCCCGAGGCTCGCCTGGGCCTCTTCCAGCGAATTATAGAACTGCCAGTTTCGGGTGTCCTCGAAGCCTTTGCATTCCGCGATGATGGCCGGGTTGCCGACGAGGCAGAAATGCAGCGCGAGTTCGCGGCAGGTCTGCATGGCCTGAAACAGCACCTTGATGATCGTCATGTCCAGGCGCTTCAACGCCTGGACATTGATGATGGCTTTGCCGATGCCGGCATCGACCGCCTCGGTGATCTTGGGTTTGAGGTAATTGGTGATTTCGTTGATGACGTGCTGGGTGGGGTTGTCGGGAATGGCCAGCGTGAGGATGCCGCTGTCCATGTTGAAGTAGCGATGCGAGGTGTCCAGGTTCATCGCCTTGGCGATCTTCGATTCCACCTCGGTCATGTCGAGCGGCTTGGTGGCCAGCGCGGTGAAGCCCACCTGCTGCGCCTGCTGCTGGGCGGCGTTGTCGGTTTTCACGACCAGACCGAAGACGGGCGTGTATTTGTGCTTGGGGTTGTTGCGGATGGTGCGGAAAAAGGTGAAAGCGGATTCGTCCGGCAGCGAGAGCGAAACCATGACCAGATCGGGCGGCGTCTTGGCGCAGAAATCCAACGCCTCGGTGGTGCTGGCCATGCCGTGGACTTTCCACGGCGTGTGGCGCAGTCCGTCCTGGATTTGCTGCAGGATGGCCGGCTTGTCCTCGATGACCACCAAGTTGGCCTCGTCGAGAATGGACTTGGCCTTGGACGGGGTCGCGTCGAGTGGCTTCAAGTCGATGATGCGGCCGACCTTCTGGATCAGGACATCTTCCTTGAAAGGTTTTACGATATAATCGCGCACGCCGATTTTCGCAATTTTGAGCACATTGTCGCGACCGCCCTCCGCGGTCAGCATGACGACCGGCACGTTTTTCAGGGCGGGGTCGGACTTGAGCCGGGTGAGCATTTCCACCCCATCCATGACCGGCATGGTCACGTCGAGGAGAATGGCATCGGGAGATTCCTTGGAGGCGACGGCAAGCCCTTCGACGCCGTTGGCGGCTTCGAGGATATCGCAATCATACAGCCGGAACGCTTTCTTGACGATGATGCGCACCGTTTTCGAATCATCTACCGTGAGAATTTTGTAACGCATGGGAGACTGGAATCAGACTTAGGCGTCGATCGCGTCGGCTGGCTTCATGAGGATGTCGGCCACCAAGGTGTGGCGGCCGATGTTGAACCGATACACACGACGGGTCGTGGAGCCGATGGGTTCGATGGAAAAATTGCTGCCGCGCAGGATGGACGGGATGGTGAGCCGGCAGGGATAACCCCGGTCGCACAACTGGTTTTTGAACGCGCCCACGGTCATGTTGGTGAGCTCGCCGATGGCGTCGTTCACGACCTCGTCGCCGGATTCCACGATTTCCTGCGTGGTCATGCCCAGCAGGGAGCCCGCGGCCTCCTGGGCGAAATCCTGACTGAAATAGAGATAGATGAGGCCGTTGATGTCACCGATGAAGCCGACGGAGCCGACCACCTGGGAGCCATTGATGGCAAGGGATTTGAGATTATGGTCCTCGTTCGCGTTGGCATGCACGGCTGACTGTCCGATCATGGTTTTGAACACATCCTGGACTGCCCGTGTGATGGTTTCGCGGAAGGCGGTTTCGTTGATTTCGTGAAGTGTGGCCATTGAAAAGGTCACGAGGCTCCAATGCATATTGCCCCGTTCTTTCTACTATCGGACAGATTTTTTTCTCTTTAGGGGAAATTGCGACCCGGCGAAAAGGCGCGCGGGATGGCTTCAGTTTCCCGGGATGAGGTCGATAATGCCATGATTTTAGTATTATTGACCTATGCGTCTGCTGTCGTTCCTAGATCTGGTGGAGGAGTGCCTCTCCCTCCAGGCGCCTTCATTGGTGTCTGGAGCAACGATACGCCATGCAGATTACGCAATCGGCCGGGCGCGGATGACCTTGGACGGGGGCGACACGCTCTCGCTGCATACGTGCGCGTTACCGGGGCGCAAACTTTGCCTGCGCGTGCGGGTGGCCGACGGCGAAGGCATGCGGCAAAGCGACCGGACCATCTACGGCGACGAGGCGAGTTTCAACTGGCGGTCCTCCGCGGAATCGGTGGCGCACGCGTGGATGGGATTGCGCGGCGGACGCGCCCGCAATGCCGCGCAGGCGTGACGGGCGGGGCGTTTTTGACCTGCCTTTATCATTCCATAAATGAGGCCGCATGAGGCGCGTTATTTTTTGAGTGGCCTCAACGTTCCTCCAACTGCCATCGAACTCAGCCGCCGCACGATGATTCGTCATCCGTCATTTCCCCCGCCGCCGCCATTTCCATATCGCGCGTTTTTTTCGGCTCCTCGCGATTCAGCGTTTTATGGGAATCGGGAATGCCTTCGCCCGCGGGCCGGCGTTTTTTAAAGAAGCGGCTCAAGGGATATCCCTTGAAGATCCAGAATTTTCTCCAGCGCATGAAACGCTTGTAAAACGCGGCCCACTTGGGATCGAGCGGCTCCGGGCATAGCCGCAGCCATCCCTTCAAAATCGCCGAAACATCGGTGTCGGTCAGCAGTCGGCGCGCGAATTTCGGCAGGGAACGCAGCCGGAGCGCCGATTGAAAATCGATCACGTGCGGATATCCGTCCGCTCCGAGCAGAATGTTGCCGAGATTGCGCATGTCCAAATGCGCCACCCCTCGCGCGTGCATCGCCATGGTCAGCGCATGCCAGCGCCTGAAGAATTCCGGCGGCAGTTGCGCGTTTTCGTCCGCCAGGCCGGCCAGGGATTTGCCTTCGACAAAGCCATAGGCCAGCGAGAACGGCCCGAGCTGGTGGACCTCTCCCGCCACGCCGCGGACGCCTTGCAGCAGGCGCCGCATCAGGCACTCGCGATGCACATAAAACCGCCCGAGCGTGAGACGGAACCACCATGGGCAGTGCGAAAAATCCTTCACGACCAGATCGTGCTTTCCGTCCCGGTAACGATAGACCCGCGCGTTGCCATATTTCCCGGCGCGCAGCAGTTCCACGCATCCGGCCGCAAAATCGCCGTCCTCGTAGTGAAGGCACAGTTGGTAAACGATTTTATCGGCGGGTGATAAGTCGAGGCCCCCGCCTCGCGGTCCTTTGGCCGCCGACGGAGGGGCCGGGCTCTCCCGCTCTGGAATCGAGACCTGCCCGGGAGACTCGTCAAACAGATGCATGGACGCCTCCGATTCCACTCATGAGTCTCTGCAATGCCTCGAGCCGGGGCTGCGCCTTGCCGGGCGAGGCCAGCACCAGATACGACGGCGCGGGAAGCGACTGCCGCCCGGGCGCATCCGCCAGGGGGCACCGCCAGACCTCGAACGGCACCGTGTAGTGATAGCACCAGATATTATAGAGATGCCGCCGCGCCCCGGGAAGCCTGACCCCGTTGCCGCGCGGCCGCCTGACCCGGATGGTCAACGGCAACGCATGATGGCCGGTGGCGGAATCCTTGGACACGCGCAGCGGCAATTCGTAAACCGCCGCCTCGGCCGGAAGCAGATGCAAGGCGAGCTCCTGATCTTGCGGCAGCCCCAGTCCCTGATGACACCCGATGCGCATCAGGACGATGCGCCGGCGCGAGGCATAGTTTTCCAGGAAAACCAGCAGGCGCGTGACGCCGCCGGACGGGACCCGATCGTCGAGGAAGAAAGCGGCGACGGCCACATCACGCACGGTGCAGGACAGATCGAAACCGAGCGTGCCGGCGAGCAGGGAGTGCGAGCGCGGCAGGGGGCTTTTGTCCCGCCCCGCCTGCCAGACGCACCACCAGCCCCAGGCGCTGGGGCCTCCCAAGGCGAGCGCGGGAATAAGGGCGAGGACGGGATGCTGGCGGGCGAGCAGCGAGCCGCACGCGAGGGCGGCGAGGCTTCCGGCCAGGGAAACCAGCGCCACGGGCCAGCCTCCGCGGCGGCGCGGACCGATGTCGGGCATTGGCTGGGGAGGCGTGGGAAAAAGGATCGTCATGGCGAAGGAATGATTGAAGCGGTTTTGCGCAAGGGCGGGGGCTCATGCGGGGCGGCGCCGGCGATAGCCGGTGCGCACGGCCATGAGCAGGCCGAGCAGGACCAGCAGCCGGGAGGCCGCGCCGTCGATGAAGTGGTGCGGGAGCGCCACGGCCACGAGGACATTGCAGGCGAGGAAAAGCGCCAGGCCGATGACCGCGGCACGGAAGGGGGCATATTTTGCCCACCATGAAAGCAGGAGAAAAACCAGCCCGAGGCCGAGAAGACAAAGGGCCGAAATCCGCAGCAGGTTGACGACCGGCTCGGAGGTGTTTCGATGGCCGGGCCATTCCAGGCTGATCCAGAGGTAAACGGGGTAGAGCGCGGAGAGAAATTGGACGATGGTCGCGACCCGCAGCCAGTCGCATCCGGAGAACAACTGCTGCTCCTGCGCGGCGCGGACTTGCGCATCGCGCAGGGGGCGGAAGATGTCGAGAGGTGCGAACATGACAAAAAAGGCCGAGGGATGGGCGGGTTGGTTTATCGGAAGAGGAAAGGGGGCGTGGCGGTGTCGGCGAAGGTCGCGGCGGGCGGCTTGTTGTCAGCCTCCGGTCCTTCAGACTTTTCAACCCAGCCGCCGCCGAGCGCCTTGTAGAGGTCGACCAGGCTGGTGAGGTGGAGCGCGCGCGAGCGGATCAGGCCCTGCTGCGCGGCAAACAAATCCTGCTGGGCGGTGAGCACGGCCAGATAGTCGGCCACTCCGCCCCGGTAACGCGCGTTGGAGAGTTCGTAGCGCGCCCGGCTGGCGGCGACTTGGGCTTGTTGCGCGGCGAGTTGCTCGTCATAGGAGGCGCGGGCGGCGAGGCCGTCGGCCACTTCGCGGAAGGCCGCCTGGATGGCTTTTTCGTAGGCGGCGATCTCGATGCGCTTCTGGATTTGGGCGGCGTCGAGGTTGGCGCGGTTGCGTCCGCCGGTGAAGATCGGGAGCGTGATTTGCGGCGCGAAGCTCCATGCGCCGGAGCCGTCTTTGAAGAGGCCGTCGAGGGCGGCGCTGCCGGTGCCGCCGAAGGCGGTGAGCGTGATCGAGGGGAAAAACGCGGCGCGGGCCGCGCCGATGCTGGCGTTGGCGGAGCGCAGGGTGTGCTCGGCCTGAAGAATGTCGGGGCGGCGCTGGAGCAGGTCGGATGGAAGCCCGGCCGGGAGGTCCGCGATGAGGGCTTGGTTGTCCAAGGGGAGCGCGGGCGGAAGATCGGCGGGCAGGGCCG
This sequence comes from Termitidicoccus mucosus, assembly GCF_038725785.1. Lineage (GTDB taxonomy): Bacteria > Verrucomicrobiota > Verrucomicrobiia > Opitutales > Opitutaceae > Termitidicoccus > Termitidicoccus mucosus. The sequence continues at coordinate 3,084,667 of NZ_CP109796.1, read as the reverse complement.
CGCCGACCAGATAGGCGAGACCGTTGCGCGCCTGGTCGAGCAGGCGGGTGGATTCGGCCGCGGCGGCGCGCGCGCCGGCCACCTGGGCCTCGGCGGTGCGCAGGTCCAGTTCGGTGGCGATGCCGTGATCGTGGCGGTGCTTGATGAGCCGGTGGGAATCCTCGACCAGCGCGAGGGTCTGGCGCGCGAGCGCGAGCTGTTCCCCGGCGGAACGCTCGGCGAGGTATTGGGCGGCGAGCGTGGAAATGTAGGAAAGCTGAGCCGCCCGCCTGGCTTCCTCGGTGGCCAGCCAGGTTTCGAGGGCGGTGGCCTTGAGGCTGCGGACGCGGCCAAAGAGATCGATTTCGTAGGCGGCCAGCGCGCCGCCCGCGCGATACTCGCCGCCGGTGAAGGACTGGCCGGTGGAGGACAGGTCCGCGGGCGTCCGGGCGCGCGCGCCGGAGCCGCTGGCGCCGACCGCGGGCAGGAGCTGCGCGCGCTCGATGCGATACTGCGCGCGGGCCTGCTCGACCCGGAGAAGGGCGGTGCGCAGGTCGCGGTTGTTTTCGAGGCCGAGCGCGATGAGGGCGCGCAGGCGCGGATCTCCGAAGAACCGGGCCCAGCCGATGTCGGCGGCGGCAGAGCCTGCGGCGCCGGCCCGGGCCTGGGTGCCGGCGTGGTCCGGCCAGACCTCGGGGACGGGCGCGGCGGGGCGTTCGTATTTCGGGGCCAGCGAGCAGCCGCCCAGCGCAAACAGCGCGGCGAGCGTGAGCATGGCTGAGGAGAGGGTGGATATGCGTATCATGATGTCGGATACAAGTTGGGCCTGGAATGAATTTGATCCGCGCAGGGCCGGTCCGTTGATGAATGGATACCGAGCATGCATTTTCGGGAAAACGGTCCCGCGCGGAAAGGTGTCATGGAAAGCCGATGCATGGCGGTCGCGGGATCGCGCCAGCGCGTGGCGCAGGCATCCTTGCCCGCGAAAATGGACGCCGGACGGACCGCAACTGCGGGCGTGGTAGGGAGGCCTCTCCGAGGCCTCCGCCGGGCGTGGTGAAATGGTTGGAATATCATGGGTGCTCGGGACGTTCATCACGGAGGCCTCGGAGAGGCCTCCCTACCTTGAATGCAGGCTGCAGTTTTTTTGGTGCGACAAATTAAACGGGAAATGCTCCAATCAGTGCCGGGCCTCCGGAGCCTCGGGGAGCGCGGTCGGGAGCGCGGCGGCGACCTTGCGGCGGCGGCCCTGGAAGAGCCAGGTGACGGTCACGAAGAACACCGGGATGAGGAAGATCGCCAGGACGGTGGCGGTGATGATGCCGCCGAGCACGCTGGTGCCGATGGCGTTCTGCGAGCCGGAGCCCGCGCCGCTGGCGATGGCGAGCGGGAGCACGCCGAAGCCGAAGGCGAGCGAGGTCATCAGGATGGGCCGCAGGCGCTGCCGGGCGGCATGGACGGTGGCCTCGATCAGGTCCGTGCCCTGGTCGTAGGCGGCCTTGGCGAACTCGACGATGAGGATGGCGTTCTTGGCCGAGAGGCCGACGGTGGTGATGAGGCCGACCTGGAAATACACGTCGCTGTTGAACCCGCGCAGCCAGACGGCGAGCACCGCGCCGACGATGCCGAGCGGCACCACGAGCATGACGGAGAAGGGCACCGACCAGCTTTCGTAGAGCGCCGCCAGGCAGAGAAACACGATGGCGAGCGAGATGGCGTAGAGCGCCGGGGCCTGCGCGCCGGAAAGTTTTTCCTCGTAGGAAAGCGCGGTCCAAGCATGGCTGAAACCGGGCGGGAGCTTCTCCATCAATTTTTCCATCGCGCCCATCGCGTCGCCCGAACTTTTGCCGGGCGCGGCCTCGCCCTGGATGACGATGGAGGGCAGGCCGTTGAAGCGTTCGAGGAGCGGCGAGCCGAAGGTCCATTCGCCCTCGGTGAAGGCGCTGACGGGAACAGGATCGCCGTCTGCGCCGGGCACATGCCATTTCGCGAAATCCTCCGGCACCATGCGGTAGGGCGCGTCGGCCTGGAGATAAACTTTCTTGACGCGCCCCCGGTGCGTGAAGTCGTTGATGTAGGCGGAGCCCCAGGAGGCGGCGAGGGTCTGGTTGACCAGGCCGAGCGAAAGGCCGAAGGCGGAGGCTTTTTCCTCGTCGATGTGGAGGCGGTATTCGGCCACGTCGTCGAAGCCGTTGGGCCGGACGTTGACCAGATCCAGGTCGGCGGCGGCCAGCCCGAGAAGCTGCCCCCTGGCCTCCATGAGCGCCTCGTGGCCTTGGTTGGACCGGTCGATCAACTGGAACTCGAAGCCGTTGGCGGTGCCGAGTTCGATGATGGCCGGCGGCGGGAAGGCAAACACGCTCCCTTCCTTGAGCGAGGCGAAGTGCCGCATGGCGCGACCGGCGACGGCATCGACCCGGAGGTTTTTTCCCGGCCGCTCCTCCCAGTCCTTGAGCTTGATGAAACCCATGCCGGCATTCTGGCCGCGTCCGCCGAGGCTGAATCCGGACACCGCCATCACCGACTGGACCGCCTCCTTTTCCTCCTCCAGGAAATAGCGCTCCACGTCGCGGAGCACCGCGTTGGTCTGCTCCTGGGTGGAGCCCGGCGGGAGTTGCGCCTGGAACAGCAGGACGCCCTGGTCCTCGTCGGGCAGGAAGGAGGTGGGCAGCCGCAGGAAAACCCAGGCCATGAGCGCGGTGATGCCGGCGTAGATGACGAGCGAGCGGCCCCAGCGGCGAACCATGTGGCGCACGCTGCCGGCATAGAGATCGGTGCCGCGGCTGAAGGCGCGGTTGAACCAGCCGAAGAACCCGCGTTTCACTTCGTGGCGCCCCTTGGGAATGGGCTTGAGCAGGGTCGCGCACAGGGCGGGCGTGAGGGTGACGGCGATGAAGACCGAGAGCGCCATGGCCGAGGCGATGGTGATGGAGAACTGCCGGTAGATGATGCCGGTGGCGCCGCCGAAAAACGCCATGGGCAGGAACACTGCGGAGAGCACGAGCGCGATGCCGACGAGCGCCCCGGTGATCTGCCCCATGGATTTTCGCGTGGCCTCCCGCGGCGACAGGCCCTCCTCGTTCATCACGCGCTCGACGTTCTCGACCACGACGATGGCGTCGTCCACCAGCAGGCCGATGGCCAGCACCATGCCGAAGAGGGTGAGGGTGTTGATGGTGAATCCGCACGCGGCCATCACCGCGAAGGTGCCCAGCAGCACGACCGGCACGGTGATGGTCGGGATGATCGTGGCCCGGATGTTCTGCAAAAACAGATACATGACGAGGAACACGAGGACGATGGCCTCGACCAGCGTCTTGACGACCTCCTCGATGGAAAGCCGCACAAAGGGCGAAGTGTCATAGGCGGCGGTGTATTTCAAGCCGCCGGGGAAAAACGGCTGCTGCGAGGCGATGTAGTCGTTGAGCAGCCCGACCGTTTCCAGCGCGTTGGCGCCCGTGGCCGGCTTGATGAGGAGCCCGCTGGTGGCGGCATGGCCGTTGTAGAAGCCGGCGATGGATGCTGTTTCGCTGCCGAGCTCGATGCGGGCGACATCGCCGAGGCGCACGCGGGAGCCGTCCTCGTTGACCCGGAGGAGCACCTTCTCGAAATCCCCGGGATTTTGCAGGCGGGTGCGGATGGTGATGTTGGCGTTGAGCCGCTGGCCGGGAACGGCCGGCGCCCCGCCGAACTGGCCGGCGGAGACCTGCGCGTTTTGCGCCTCCAGCGCGGCGGCGATCTCGGCGACGGAGATGTTGTAGTTGGTCATCTGGTCGGCGTTGAGCCAGATGCGCATGGCATACTGGCTGCCGGCGACCATGACATCGCCGACGCCGGGGATGCGGCTGACGGGCTCCTTGAGATTGGCGTGAAGAAAATCGGAAATGTCGTCCCGGTTGAGCGAGCCGTCCTCCGAGTAGAAGGCGTAGGCGATGAGAAAATTGCGGACGGATTTCTTGACCGTGACACCGAGTTGCTGGACTTCCTGCGGCAGCAGCGGCATGGCGAGCTGGAGTTTGTTCTGCACCTGCACCTGCGCGATGTCGGGATCGGCCTCGTTGTTGAAGGTGATCGTGATGGTGATGTTGCCGTCGGAGTCGCTGCGCGTCTCCATGTAGCGGATGTGGTCGATGCCGGTGAGGTTCTGCTCGATGACCTGGGCCACGGTGTTCTGCACCGTCTCGGCCGAGGCGCCGGGATAGGAGGCGGCGATCTCCACCTGCGGCGAGGCGATGTCGGGATACTGGGCGACGGGCAGGGTGCGGATGGCGAGCAGGCCCGCGCCCATGAGAAGGATGGCGATGACCCAGGCGAAAACCGGGCGGTCGATGAAAAATTTGGCCATGATGGGAAAAGCTGAAAACGGGTGGGTGATGCGACGTGCGGCGGGACGGGTGGAAAGGTTTTTCTTTCAGCCTTCAGTCCTGCGGTCCTTCGGCCTTTTCCCACGGGACGGGAATCACGGTAGTGCCCGCACGGATACGCTGGAGATTGGTGACAATGACCCGGTCTCCCGGCTTGAGTCCGCCGGTGACGATCCACTGGTCGCCGTGCGTGGGCCCGGTCTCGATGACGCGATTCTCGGCCTTGCCGTCCGGCGTCACCACCCAGGCGGTGGGCTGGCCGCGGTAGTTGCGGCCGACGCCCTGCTGCGGGGCCAGCAGCGTCTCCGGATTGACGCCCTCGTCGAAGCGGGCGCGCACGAACATGCCCGGCAGAAGATCGCCCCGGGGGTTGGGGAAGAGGACGCGCAGGGTGACGGAGCCGGTCGCGCGGTCCACGGTGACATCGGAAAACTGGAGCGCGCCCGCATGCTCGTAGGCGGTGCCGTCCTCGAGGAGGAGGCGGACGGGCGTGCCGTCCCTGCCGGCGCCGGATTGCAGGATGCCTTTTTCCAGCGCGCGCTTGAGGAGCGAGACCTCGGCGCTGGGTTGCACGAGATTGACGTAGATCGGGTCGAGTTGCTGGACCGTGGTCAGGAGCGTGGCCTGCGCCGCCTGCACGTAGGCGCCCTCGGTGACTTCGGACAGGCCGATGCGCCCGGCGATGGGCGAGGTGACTTTCGTGTAGCCGAGGTCGATCTCCGCCGAGGTGATGGCGGCGCGGGCGGCGGCCACCTCGGCCGTGCCGGCGCCGACGGCGGCGACCGCATCGTCGTATTGCTGCTGGCTGACGGCCTGCACGGCGACGAGTTCCTTGAAGCGGGCGGCCTGGAGCCGGGCCGTCGTCAGGTTGGCCTCGGCGCGGGCGAGGCTGGCCCGGGCGCTGTCGAGCACGGCCTGATACGGGGCCGGGTCGATCTGGTAGAGCAGTTCGCCCTCCCGCACGTCGGCGCCCTCGGTGAAGAAGCGTTTTTGGACGATGCCGTTGACCCGCGCCCGGACCTGCGCGATGCGATGCGCGGCGGTGCGGCCGGGCAGCTCGCGGGTTTGCGCGACGGGGGCGGTGCCGAGCGTGACGACGCCGACTTCGAGCGGATGGCCGGCGGGCGCGCCGACGGGCGCGGATTGCCGGCAGCCGGCCAGCAGGAGGGAGCCGAGAACGGCCAGGGGAAGGACAAGTTTGGACAGCATGGTGTGGAGTGGAAAAGAGGTCAGGACGAAGTGGAAAAATACTCGCAAATCCGGGTGCAGGTCCGGGCCAGTCGGCAGCGTTCCTGCGGGGTGAGCGTGGCGGCGCACTCGTGCAGGATCATGAGCAGGGGCTGCACGATGTGGCGCGCGAAGACCCGTCCGTCCGGGGTCAGGCGGATGTTCTGCGCCCGGCGGTCACCCGGGGCGGAGTGGCGGGTCACCAGGCCGTCGGCGGCCATCGCGTCGATGGTGTCGGTCATGGTGGTGCGGCTGACTTGGGCGCACCCGGCCAGATCGGTCTGGATGGCCGGGGCGGGATCGAGCGCGAGCAGCGTGATCAAGGTGGAGATTTTGACCTCCGAGGTGTCCAGCGCCTTGAACATGACTCCGAGCCGGGCGTTCACGACGCGGCTGGCGGTCATCAGCGTGAGCAGGGTGATGCTACTGTCGTCGGGCAGGCCGCACTCGCGGGCAATGCGGGCCATGGCCTGGAAGGGGACGAGGGTGGAAGACGCGGGTTGTTTGAATGCGGCCTCGGCCGTCTTGCGATCGGGCCGGGCGCGCGGCGGCGTGCCTCGAGGGTCTTGCGTGCCGTCCAGCCTGCTGGAGATGAAATGATGATTTTTCTTCATGATGTGTTGCCTTGCGCGGGCGCCGCCGATCGCCGCCGGGAAGGGAGCGGAGAATACCAGCGGGGGAGCAAAACGGGAATTACTTTGTTGTTTGCACGCTGTTAGCTTATACCTAATGGTTGGCGGGATGGAACTGAGGCATTTCCGGTATTTCGTGGCCGTGGCCGAGGCATTGAATTTCCGGCGGGCGGCGGAGCGGCTGCACGTCTCGGCGCCGACGCTGAGCGTGCAGATCAAGGATTTGGAGGGGCTCCTCAACGCGCGTTTGTTCGAGCGGGACACCATGTCGGTGACGCTCACGGCGGCCGGGGAGATCCTGCTGGAGGAGGCGCGGCAGGTGCTGGAAAAGGCCGAACGCGCCGCCACGGCGGTGAGGGAGGCGGCCAAAGGCAGGCGGGGCACGCTGCGCATCGGCAATGTCGGCCTGCTGTCGTACGGCTTTATCCCGGACAGCCTGAAGATCTTTCGCGAGCGCTATCCGGCGGTCGAGGTGGAATTGACCGAGATGGATATCAACCGGCAGGCGGCGGACATCCTGCAAACCCGGGAAATCCAGATCGGTTTCGCGGCCAGTTTCGAAAAGAACATCCTGACCGGCACGCGGCATTTTCTGGTTTATAAAAAGCCACTTGAGGTGCTGCTGGGCACGGACCACCGGCTCGCGCGCAAGCGCTGGATTTCGTTGTCCGATCTGACCCGGGAACGGCTGCTGGCGTTTGGGAACATAAAGAACTCGCGGCACGAGGAGGCGTTGCGCGATCTTTTCCGGAATCGCGCCGTCAAAATGCCGCCGTTAAAATACGTGACCTCCTTCGACAATGGCATCGCCATGATCGCGAGCGGGCAGGAGCTCTCCATCGCCCCTGAGGTCGTCACCCTGCACTCCTACAAGGGAATCACCTTCCGGCCCTTGAAGGAGACGGGCAAGGATTTGCTGATCGAATTGCACGCCATCTGGAGAAAGGACGAAACCTCCCCTCTGGTGCACAATTTCCTCGACATCCTGCGGACCTATTGCCGCGGGAAGAACTTGTGAACCCGTCTGGCGCGCGGGACTCCGGGGACGCGTTCTCGCGGACGAAAAATGTTCAGCGGCGGGTGAACAGGTCGCGCACCTGCTCCGCCGCCAGTTCCACCCGCGGCGCGAAATCCGCGCCCGCCGCGTAACGCAGCAAGCTCGCGCGCAATTGCCGGACGACCGGATTCGCACCGTCTGCTTCGCGCAAATCGACGCTGCACACCAGCAGCCGGCCCGCGCCGACACGGCACTCGAAGGCCAGCGCGAGCTTCCGGTGCGTGAACCAGTCGTCCACCACCTGTATCACCGGGCGCAGCTCCGGCGGCAGCTCATCGAGGATCATGGCGGACGCGCGGCTCACGACATGCCACCATTGCCAGTTGCTGTGCGATTCCGTCGGGAAGCCCGCCAGCGCCGGGTGCGCGGGATCGCACAAGATCCCGAGCGTGTGCGGAGCCTGCCGGTTCGACCAGGATGTGTTCCAGAAAATGCTCGTGAAACCGAGTTCCACGCGCCCGTGCTTCGCATCGCCGCGCACGCGCTCCGGCGGGATGGCCAGCAGCACAGCCCCGCCTTCGCGCAGCGCCGCCTCGGCCGCGGCGTCGAACTCGCTGCAAACCAGCACCGCGTCGCGCGGCGCGGCGCCGGGGGCGCGCACTGCCGATCCATTTTTTGGATACAACCAGACATCCCAGTCGTTTTCGGCGCGCGCGCCTCCGTCTCCGTCCTCGACCGACACGACCAGCGTCAGCTTTCGCGCCGCGCCGCCGTCCGCGAGCATGGACTCGTCCAGCGTCACCTCCACACGCCCAAGCGCGGTCAGCGCGCCGGTTGCCACCGCCTGCGGCGGGGTCAGGCGTCCTTCCGTGACGGCGCTTCCGTTGCCGGTCACCAGCCTCCATTTCACCACGGCCTTTTCCAGCGCCGCCGGCCCGTAGTGCGCCAGCTCGATCTCCGCGCGCAACTCGTCGCCGGCCTCGAACACGCGCCGTTCCAAGCGCGCCAGCGGCACGGTGCCGGCGCAGAACCTTCGCCATTCCTCCGGGGCGACGTAGCCTTTTTCCTCCCAAAATGCGTCCAGCACGCCGACCAGCGCCGTGCCCTGCCCCGGGAAGTCGCTCAACCCGAGCAACTGGAACCCGCCCATGCCCGGCGTGCGCAGCGCCGACTCGATTTCCTCCTTGTAACACAAAACCTGCAATTTCCCCGACGCGTGCAGAAATTCGCGCGCCTGCCCGGCCATGCCGTGCTCCGCGAGCGTCTCGCGAAAAATCTCGAAGTTTCGCGGCTTCATCACGCCGGTGTATTTCGGCATCTCGTCGAAGTTGGGATACACGCACCACTGGCCGATTTCGTGGCTCACCACGGGCACGGCGCGTTTGCCGATGAAGTCGCGGTAATCGGTGCGCGTTTCCGGCGGCAGCGCGTTGAGGCGCGACTTGAGGTTGTCCAGCCACTGGTGCGTGCGCGGCCAGTGCGTGACGTGATACTGGCTGGCCGCTATTTCCGGCCAGCCTGCCGAGCAGGTGTGCAGCCGCCGCGAGTCGAGCGCCTTCATGCGCTCCACCCAATACGTCAGCCACGCCGCGCTGTGCGGCCCGCCGGGCTCGTTGCCAGCCGCGAAAAACATGAACGACGGATGACTCCCGTAGGCGCGCACGATGCGGTCGGCCTCGCGCACCAGCCACGCGTCCTGCGCGCCGCCGTCGCCCACCGTCGTGCCTTGGTTCGGCCATGACGCCACCTCGATTTGGAAATAAAAACCCAGCTCGTCGCCCGCCACGAACGCCGCCTCGGGCGGGCACCACGAATGAAACCGGATGTGATTCAACCCGTGCGCCCGCGCCGCGCGCAGCATGCGCCGCCACGATTCCACATCCGCCGGCGGATAACCGGTGAGCGGCCACGCCGCACATTCCAGCGTGCCGCGCAAAAACACGCGCCGCCCGTTCACCGTGATCTGCGTGCCTTCCGTCCCGACTTCGCGCAGGCCGAAGGTGACCGCGCGCGCTTCGCCGTTCTCCAGCGACACCACCGCGCGATACAATGCCGGATTAAATTCATCCCACAATTCGGCGTCCGCACCGAGCGGGCATTCGATCTCGAAGACGCCGTTTTTTCCGATCGCCGCAGTGCGGGCCTGCGCCGCGTCGCCGGGGCTTCCGTCCGCCGTTTGTTTTTCGACGCGCACCCGGGCCACGGCGCCGGCGGACAGCGTCTCCGCCCCGCCCACGCGTCCGCGCACCCTCGCGGAGCGCGCCGCCACGCTCGGGAAAACCTGCACCTCGTCGAGCCATGCCGTCGCGGTCGCCACCAACTCGATGCGCCCGATGACGCCGTTCCAGTTGCCTTGCGTGTGATCGCTGATGCTGTGCGAGTTGGGTCCCACATCGATCACCACGGTGTTGTCCACCTCGATGGCGAGCGTGTGTTTGCCGGCGGCGAGGCCCGCGCCCAGGTCGTATTCGTGCGGCGTGCTCAGGCTGTCGTTGCGTCCCGCCTCGCGCCCGTCGATCCAGACGCGCGTCGCCCAATGCGCGCGCTCCAGCGCGAGCACCACGCGCCGCCCGGCCCAGGAGCCGGGAATCTCCACCTCGCGCTCATAACGCGCCACGCCGCGAAAATACTTCTCCGGCTGCAACCAGAACGGCACCTTGATGTTTCCCGGCACGCGCCAGCGCGCGTATTCCGGCTCGGTGAACCACGCGGGGTCGAAGATGCTCCCGACCCACGGCGTGTTGACGGAGATTTCCTCGCCCACGCCTTGCGCGGCCAGCGCGCCCGGCAGGCGCACGACGGCGTCGGCTTGAAATGGCGCGCCGTCGTTATTGCCCGTGCGTTCCGCCGTGGCGCGTACGCGCCATTCGCCGGCGAGAGAAATCGTGAAATCGGAGGAGTTCATAGGAAAAATAGCAGGGGTTTCGCTTGCGAAGCCCGGGACCGGGAGCACGCTGAAAAAGAAAACCCATGCGACGGCGAAAAAACCAAAGGGCGGATTCCGCAACGAGAACCCTTGGCGAACGGGCTTCGCCAGCGAAGCCCCTGCATGCCTGTCATGCCATTTCCAAACGAGATTCACCCTCATGGAGGGCCGAGCTCCTGCGAGGCCGTTGCGGTCATGCGCACCGTTTTCCGGCAACGGCCTCGCAGGAGCTCGGCCCTCCGTCTGAAAGGTGTTTTTCATTGGGAAATGGTGTCACGCCATTCGCTCATATCATCCTCCACGGGAAATTCGCGTCGCGTCTGGCCACCTTTGCGAACAGCCGCTTCGCCTCCGCCGTCCTGCCGAGGCCGTGCAGGGCCTGCGCCTCCATGTAGGCGGCCTTGGTTTCCTGGCGCGCCTGCAAGTCGTCCTCGAAAAGCAGCATCGTCGGCAGCGACGTGGCGAAATAGTCGATTTTTGCCTGCTCCTTCGCCAGCGCGCGCGCATGGGCGAGCAGGCCGCGCAACAGGTCGGCCGCCTCCTTTTCGCGTCCGAGCCTGCGCAGCGCGAGCGCGGAGAAATACGTCATTTCCGAAAACGCGCGCACGCTCATCTCCTGAAAGTCGCCGCGAAACTCCGCGGCCTGCCGCCAGTATTTTCTGGCCGCCGCCGCATCGCCCGCCATCGCGCACGCCTCGCCGAGCCAATGCCAGATCTCGCTGCCATTCGCGAGCGGGTGCCAGTTTTCGCCGAGATTTTCCGGCGGATTGAGCACGCTTTCCAAGCGCCGCCGCGCGCCGCGCGCATCGCCCCGGTCCAGCGCCGCGCGGGCGAGCAGCAGGCCGGCCCGCGCGTATTGCGCCAGCGTCTGGCCCTCGCCGCCTTCCCACGGCTGGAACTGGCGCGATTCCAGAATCCGCAGCGCCTTTTCCGGCGCGCCCGCCTGATTATACAGCGCGCAAAGCTCGACCGAGAGGTCGTCGCGCCGGCTCGTGAGCGCGGGATGGCGTTCCAACTCGCGCAGCCGACGCGCGGGCGATTCGCCCATGCGTTTCCAGAGCTGGTCGCGTTCGAACAACAAGCGCGCATCGCGCGGATCGGCCTTGAAGGCGCGCTCGTAGGCCGCGCGCGCCTTCGCGGGTTTCCCGGCGATGTTGAACCAGCCGATGCCGAGGTTGCGCCACACGATGGAGAATGCCGGGTCGAGCCGCGCGGATTTTTCCCAGAGCGCGATCGCGTCGGCGAAGCGGCGGCGGTCGTAGAGCAGGTTGCCCAGATAATACGGGGCGCGGGCGTCGCGCGGATTTTCGCGCATGGCGAACTCCAGGATCGCGATTTCCTCCGGGCGCGCGGGGAAGCAGTAATCCGGCGGCGCCTTGGCCGCCGCCGCGAGGTGCCGCCGCGTTTCGGCCGCGCGGCCGAGCCTCGCGCACAGCCATGCGCGGTAATACACCACGAGCGGCGCGGTGCCGTCCGTTGTGGCACGGGCTTCCAGCCCGTGCGGGTTGCGTGGCATGGGCGGCCCGCCCATGTGGCGACGCTGCGCGTCGTCTGCCGGCAAGATGCCGGCGCTCCCAGTGGCACGGGCTTCCAGCACCGCGAGCGCGTCGGCAAACAGGCCCGCGCGCGCGAAGTCCAGCGCGAGGTCGAGCCGCGTTTGCATGTCGCAGGAAAGCGGCTCGCCGTTGAGGAAACGCGCCCACCAGTCGAGCGGGTCGAGCGCGAGCGTGTCGCGGAGTTGCGCGTCGGCCTCGTCGTCGCGGCCGAGCTTGCGCAGCACGATCGCGCGCAGGTCGCGGGCCTTGAGGTTGTCGGTGTTCACGCGCAGCGCGCGGTCGAGATGATCGAGCGCCGCCGTCCAGTCGCCGCGCAGGCAATCGAGCTCCGCCAGCGCGTGAAAGCCGGCCGCCTGCCACGCGTGGTTCCAAGTGGCCTTGTAGAAAAACGCATAGGCTTCGTCGAGCAGCGGAGCGGCGGCGGCGCGGGCTGCGTGGCGCGCTCGACTCGCCCGTGGGCTTGCGTCCGCGGCGCGGAGCGCCGTCAACATGGGCGAGACGCCCATGCCACACGATCCCACGGCGGGGACACACGCGACACGTTCGGCGCGCATGCGCAGGGTCAGGCCGAGGTTGTACCACGGCTCGCCGTCGCAGGGATTCGGGTTGCGGCGCGTCAGCCGCCCGATGGCGGCGCGGAAGTGCGCCTCCGCCTCAGCAAGTTCGCCGCGCCGCAGGTGCCAGCGGCCAAGGGCGTTGTGACAGCGCGAGTCGCCCGGGTCGCGGCGCAACGCCTCGCGCCAGTAAGGCTCGGGGTGCCGCGTGGCGTGGCGATACTGTTCGAGGTGAAGCCCCGTCACGTAAAGTTCGTCGTTGTTCGTAATGCCGGCGGGCAGCGGCGGCTCGGTCGCGGGCGGCGGCACGGTTTTCTTTTGCGGCGGCGCCTTGGGGGAATGGGCGATGAGTTCGCGGCCGCCGGCGGCGCACACGACGAGGCGCAGGTCGGTTTCCCTGAGCCGGCGCGCGCGCGGCAGTTTGATCTCCTCGACGAGCGGCTGGTCCGGGGCGAGGTCGCGGGTGAACTCGCACACGAGCCGGTCTTTCGCCAGCAGGCGCACGCGGGCCCCGGTTTGTAGTGAAGAAACGGATACGCCGATGCGTGCGGTGCCGCGTTTCGCGTCAACGCGCAGGCTCGCGGCGGCGTCGAGGTTCGCCTTTTGCGCGGGGCCGATTTTTTGCACCGGATACCAATACTGGCTCCAAGTCTTCGTCTCGCCCGGCATGAGCCAGGCGAAGTCGGGCTGGTTGTCGGTGTAAACGCCGGCCATCAGCTCGACATACGGCGCGCATTCGCCGTTTTCGTCGTGGTCGGTCAGGTGCCGGTCCCAGGCGTGGCCGAATCCGGCGTTGCCCCACACCCATTGTTTTTTTCCGGGCGAGATGTGATGGTTCGCGATGTGGATGACACCGGCCTCGCGCGCGTGGTCGTAGCCGCCGAAGAAATCCTCGCCCGTGCCCATGCACATGTAGGAGGTGGGGACGGGGATGTTGCCATACCACGAAAGGTCGTTGGCCGCGTAGCCGTGCGCGGTTTTGCGGCCGGCGCGCGCGCCGTAATCGACGCCGTAATAATGCCCGCGGCAGAGCGGAAACCCGCTCATCGCGCGCTTCGCGTGGTCGGCCACGTAATGCACGTCGGGCGGAAACACCGACTGGTAGAGCGCGTGCGCGCGCACGCCGACGTTGGCCCACCAGAGGAAGGTCTGCGCGCCCGGCGTGCCGTTGTAAACGCGCGCCCTCAGCTCGATGTAGTTTTTATCCGGATACAGGCGGACGCCGTGCATGCCCTTCATGCGGTTGAGCGGCTCGTGCTCGCTCATCCAGACGGTGCGCGAGCCGTCCGGGTGCGACTCGACCGACACGTCCGCCGGCATGAAGGTCGAGGGGCGGTGATGCTGCGGCCAGTTGAACTCCACGCCGCCCGAGATCCACGGGCCGGCAAGGCCGACCAGCGCGGGCTTGATGACGTTTTGCCGGTAGAAAAAATCGTAGCCGTTGGTCTTGTCGAGGCCGGCATGGATGCGCCCGCCGAGTTGCGGCAGCACGGTCACGCGCACGAACTCGTTTTCGATATGGACGGCCTCCCAGCGTTCGTCGGTTTTTTCCTGCGCGATGCGGTCGGTGAACGGCAGCGGATAAACTTTGCCGCTGCTGCCCTGATAGACGCGCTTTTCCAGAAACATCGGGTTTTTGTCCGGCGCGTGCGGCAGGTAGGTGGGAATGACAAGGGTCTCGCGGGTGACGGTGACGGATGGCATGAGAGGTGAAAGTTTGACTGATATTATCCATCGGGAGCGCGAATGGCAATGGATGGGATTCTGATAAAGCTGGATTATTTTATGATCCGTGGTGCGGGCATCCTATATGCCGTCGAAAACAAAGGCGCGAAGCGCCGGTGACTCCAAAAAAGCCGCGCTTCGCGCGATAAAATAACGATGGCAGGCAAGGATGCCTGTGCTACGGTTGCGCCCGGCCGGACGCGTTCAGCGAGGGGTTGCGGCGCGCGCGGCGTATCACTAGATTTAACCATCATGCCCGACCACTGCAGCGATCCCGCCGGAAACAAAAACACCGATCACACCGGCGCGCCTCCGTCCGACGCGCCCGTTTACATGGGCCTGCCCGACGCCCGCGTGCTCCTGCCGCGGTTCTGGGTGGCGCTTGCGCTCACGCTTCCCGTGCTCGTGCTCTCCATGGGCGAGATGATCGCGCCCGCGTTTTTCCACCGTCTCTTCGCCGGCGCGCCCGCGGCGCTCAACGGCTGGCTGCAATTCGCGCTCACCACGCCGGTGTTTTTCTGGTGCGGAAAATTCTTCATCCGCCGCTGGTGGCGCTCCATCCGCGAGCGCGACACCAACATGTTCACCCTCACCGTGACCGGCACCGGCGCGGCCTATGTTTACAGCACGGCCGCGCTCCTGCTCGGCGACGCGCTGCCCCCCTCGTTCCAGACCGCGCACGGCGTGCCGCTTTACTTCGAGGGCGCGGCCGTCATCACCACGCTCGTCCTCCTGGGACAGATCATCGAGCAGCGCGCCCACGCCCGCACCGACGCCGCCATTCGCGCGCTCATGGCTCTGGCGCCCGCCACCGCGCATCTCGTCCATGCCGACGGAGGCGAGGAGGATGTGCCGCTCGAAACCATCCAGCCCGGCGACACCCTTCGCGTGCGTCCCGGCGAAAAGGTGCCTGTGGACGGCGCCATCGTTTCCGGCGCGAGCGCGGTCAACGAGTCCATGCTCACGGGCGAGCCCGTGCCGGTGGAAAAGAAGGCCGGCGACGCGGTCTCGGCGGGCACGCTCAACACGACCGGCGCGTTTCTCTTCCGGGCCACGCGCGTGGGGCGCGACACGCTCCTCGCGCAAATCATCCGCCTGGTCGAGGAGGCGCAGGAAACCGACGCGCCCATCGCGCGGCTGGCCGACCGCGTGTCGGCGGTGTTCGTGCCCGCGGTGCTCGGCGTGTCCGCCCTTTCGTTTGTCCTCTGGCTCGTGCTCGGGCCCGCGCCGGCGTTCGCGCACGCGCTGCTCAGCGCCGTGGCCGTGCTTATCATCGCGTGCCCCTGCGCGCTCGGGCTGGCCACGCCGGTCGCGCTCGTCACCGGCATCGGCCGCGGCGCGCAGGCCGGCGTGCTGGTGAAGGATGCCGCCGCCCTGGAGCGGCTCTCCTCCGCCCGCACCCTGCTCATCGACAAGACCGGCACGCTCACCGAGGGCCGCCCCGCGCTCACCGGCATTGTGCCCGCGCCCGGCTGCGACCTCGCCGAGGACGAGTTGCTCCGCCTCGCCGCCGCCGCGGAGGCGCCCAGCGAGCACCCGCTGGCCCGGGCCATCACCGGGGCCGCAAAGGCGCGCGGGCTCGCGCTCCCTCCCGCCGAAAATTTTGCCGCCGCGCCGGGCGCCGGCGTCACCGCCATTGTATCGGGAAAACAAATACAACTGACCCGCGCGGAGGAAGGAGGCGCGGAGCGCCGTCCCGCGGGCGGGGCGCCCGCGTCGCAAGACTCGGCCACCCTCGTCGCCCTCCTCATCGACGGACGCCATGCGGCCACGCTCGCGCTTTCCGACACGGTGAAGCCGACCACGCCCGCGGCCATCGCCGAACTGCACCGCCTCGGGCTGCGCGTCGTGATGGTCACCGGCGACCGTGAAGGCGCGGCGCGCGCCATCGCGGGACCGCTTGGGATCGACGCCGTTCACGCCGGGGCCACGCCCGCCTCGAAACAGCAGCTCGTGCGCGGGCACCAGGCGCGCGGGGAGACCGTCATCTTCGCGGGCGACGGGCTCAACGACGCCCCCGCGCTCGCCGCCGCCGACGTGAGCATCGCGATGGGCGCGGGCACGGATGTCGCGATGGCCAGCGCGGGCCTCGTCCTCGTGCGCGGCGACCTGCGCGGCATCGTGAAAGCCATTCATCTCAGCCGCGCCACGCTGCGCTCCATCAGGCAGAATCTCTTTCTCGCCTTCTTCTACAACAGCCTTGGCATTCCGCTGGCGGCCGGGCTGCTCTATCCGGTCTTTGGCTGGCAGCTTAATCCCATGTTTGCCGCCGCGGCGATGAGTCTCAGTTCCCTCAGTGTCGTCGGCAACTCCCTCCGCCTGCGCCGGATGCGGTTGTAGGGGTTCAATTTGTAATGGAAATGCTCAAACTGGAAGACCTTGACGACGCCATGAGGAACGCATCCGCTTTCCGCTGGTCATTTTTCTTATGAAAATAACCACTCTCATCCCCGCGCTCGCCGTTGCGCTGCTTGCGCTCGTTTTTGCCGGATGCAGCACCATCGGCAGCCGCATCAAGGAAAAGGCCGCCGTTTTCGACACCCTCACGCCCGAGGAGCAGGCCAGCATCCGCCAGGGCTCGGTCGGGCTCGATTACACGATCGACATGGTTTACATGGCGCTCGGCAAACCTGACCATGTGACGGAAAAGGTCACATCCGGCGGGGCGGACACCACGTGGATCTATAACAATTATTACCAGGAATACGCCGGCACGCATTTTGTCGGTTATCGCCGTCACATGACCTACGATGCCCAGTCGAAACGCTGGATTGCCTATTACGTGCCCATCCACGAGCCGGTTTACCGCACGCGCATTGAGGAAATAGCCCGCGTGCAGTTCAAGGACGGCAAAGTCATCGCGATCGAGCAGCCGAAATAAACCTGAAAACCGCGATTGGGTCGAGTGGCACGGGCGTCCCGCCCGTGTTCTGCTGGCGCGCAAACCAGTGCGGCTGCCAAACCGCATGGGCGAGTCGCCCATGCCACGCGGACCCACGGGCGGGACGCCCGTGCCACTCGACCCGCCAATCGCGGCCTCGTGTCAGCGCCGGCGAACGGGGGGCTCGGGAAAAGGCACCGAGTCGGCCGGAAGATGGTCTTTGCAGAGTTCGAGGAGTTGAATCGTGGTGAGGCCGGTTTGCGCGGCGGAGTTGGTGGAGACGCCCAGCGATTCCTCGACCGGCTTGAGCGAGTCGGCCCCGTTGATCCATTTCGGGGCGGCCCGGCGCGTGGACATGCGGGCCCAATCGGCGATGGCGCGCTCGGCGAAGGGCGCGCTTTTCGTGTGCGCGTAGGCGTAGGCCGCCATGCGCGGGCCGCTTTGCTCGCGCAGGACGTAGCGCGCGTCCATGCCCTCGTCGCCGGTTTTCTGGTCCCGTTTCAGCACGTCGGCGGGCGCGCCGCCGATGCGGCAGTATTGCAGCCAGGCGCGCGCGAAATCCTCGCGCCCGAGCAGCGCCACCAGCTCGAACATCACCTCGGCGCCGCCCTGGATCGTGGCGAGGTTGTAACTCACGGGGACGGGTTCCTTGGCGATCGGGTCGCGGATGGGGGTGAGCTTGCCGGTCTTGATGTCGTAGCCGACGGTCATGCTGCCGCCGCCCTTGAGCGGGCCGATTTCACCGGTGAGGATGTCGGGGTTCAGGCCGTTGCGCTGGCCGGTTTGAATCCAGTAGGGCATTGCCATGATGGAGTCTACGCCGGCGAGGATGCGGTCGCGCCAGCGGGCGTCGCCGGTGCGCTCCCACTCGGCCATCCAGTTGCCGGCGAGCACAAACCAGTCGGGGCCGATGCGGATGCGCGAGTCGAATTCCGGCTCGCCGGGCACTTGCGGCTGCGCGAGGCGCATGGGGTCGTAGCGGGCGACGGATTCGTCGGCCTTCGTCGTCATGCGCATGATGTCGCCGGTGCGCTCGTCGGCGGTCAGGTAATAAAACGCGCGCCAGTGCACGGCCTGGCTGACGCGCGCCTCCTTCGCGCCGCAGCCCCACTTGATGACGTTGTGGCGCGAGCCGAGCCCGGCCATCGGGCCGAGGTGATAGACGTTGGTTTCGCTGGTGTTGCGGGTGTTGGCTTCGGCGAGGCGGAAGATGTCGGCGCGCCCGGTGCGCAGGAAGCTGTACCAGAGCCAGAGGGGCACGCCGAGCTCGGTGTTCTGCCACGCATGCCCGCCCCAGTCGTAATGCCAGAGGTGGCGCGGCGCGGAATACGAGTGCATGAAGTCGCCGTATTGCCAGAAACCGTACCAGTCGCGCTCGTCCACCTGGCGCTGGTAAAACGCGAGCACGGAGTCGAGGCCGTCCTCGGCCTGCCTTTTGAAGGCGGTGGAGCGGTCGGGCAGGCTCCACACGCCGAAAACTTTCGTGGAGTGCATGTATTCAGGGGTGGATACAAGCAGCGGCAGAGCCGAGCCCGCGCGGGCATCGGCCGCGGCGGCGGCGCGCGAGGGCAGGGCGGCGGACGGGAAGAGCATCAGCTCGCTCGTGCGGGCCACGCCGTAGGCCGTGCTCATGCCGGGCTGCACGTCCTCGTAGGAGGCGCGGAGGGTGTGCCCGCGGATGTCGTAGTGGCGCATGTCCATTTCCTGCGCGTCGGGCGACCAGAGCCAGGCGGTGAGCTGCGCCGTGGCGGTGCTCGCGCGGCGGACTTCGAGCGAGGCGGGATAGGACTGCCAGAAGTCCTTTATGCCGACGCCGAGCCCGCCCCCGAGGTCGCCGGCAAACACGTAGCCGCCCGCGCGCGAGCCCGCGGCGGAGGCGAGCCAGGTGCTCCAGCGGTTGGTGCGCTTGACGATGTTGAAGCCGTGCGGATTGGGCTGCACGAGCTTGAAGTCGTCCCAGACCGCGTTTTCAAAAAACTCGCCGGTGATGGCAAAGGGCTTTCCCGTTTCCTGATCGATGCTGCCGCCGCCCGGCTGAAGCGGCTCCGACCACACGCCGCCGTTTTCACCCGCGAAGCGCACCGTGCGGTTTTGCACCTGCTCGCGCATCGGGACATCGAAGCGCACGCCGAGCCCGCGCACGAAGTCCTTTTCCTGGTCGCCGTCAAACACGATGGTGTGCACCATGCGCACCGCCGTTTGCCCGCTGTAGAAATAGAGCCGCACGGTGAACGGCAGCCACTCGCGCCCCGAGCGCGCGCCGCGGTGGAAGCCCTCAAGGCGCACGACGGCGCGCACCGGGCCGGATTGCTCGACGACGGCGGATTTCACGATGCTGGCGAAGGATTCGCGTCCCGGCGCGGCGGTGTCGTCGGGCTCGGGCGCGGGGCCGTTTTGCAGGAGGCAGACGAGCCTGCCCGCGCGCGCGGCCTCGCGGTCGCCTATGCGGAGCGAATCGATGAGGTTTTCGCCGCCTTCGCCGGGAATGGCGCAGACGAGCGCGCCGGTGTCGATGACGATGGCGCGTCCGTCGCGCGTCACGCGCAGCGCGCCCGCCGCGGCCGGCGACTGGGCGACGGTCAGTTTCGCCTCGATGGAGAATCCGGCGGGCACGACGGTGGCGATGCCGCTCCATTTGAGCGAGCCGTCGGGCCAGTAGGCGAGCGGCCAGGTTTGCACGGGGAGCGTCTGCCCGTCCGCGCTGAGGGTGAAGGCGGCGTCGCGTCCCACCGCGCCCTGCGGCCAGGGGACGCCGAAGCTCACGCCGGTGTTTTGGGCGGGCGGTGTTTCATCGAGCCAGCGGAGGGTGGTCTCCTGAGCGTGTGCGATGGTCATGATGGAGCCGAGCAGGGCAAGGGAGCAGAATCGAAGGAGCGGGGAATTCATGTTGGGAATCGTCCAGATTTTTCGTGTGCTGTCGCGAGCGCGGTGCGCTTGACAGTATGATACGGGGCCAAGATCGAAAACTTTTGGGCTGCATCCCGCCGCAGCCCAGTGCCGCGGCGGGACGGCGCGTCAGAATTCAAACGTGTTGGTCACGGCCAGGGTGCGCGGGGCGACGAGATTATACACTTGCACGACTCCCGCGCTGTCAACGCGCTGGGCGAGGCGATCCTGGTTGTCGAAGAGATTCCGGATGTTGGCCTGGATGCGCCACGCGATCCTGCCTCGGAAAATCTTGCGGCTGTAGCCGATGAACGCATCCACCTCGGTGAGGGGTTTCCCGTAAATCGGCTGGCTGATGTCGATGGTTTCCAGCGGACCCGTGACCAGGCCGGGATAGGCGAACTCCATGTCTTCGGGCCGGACGGTTTTGGTCTTATAGCCAAGCGTCATTTTGCTGCGCCAGATATACGAGCCGCCCACGAAGAGGTTCTTGAGCGCGCCGCGCTCAAAGGTGTAGCGCATGGTGGCATTGAGGCGATACTTGCGGAGCGCGGGATTCGAGCGTCCCTCGAGTTCGCGAATGTAGTTCCAGCTCGATATGACGTTGGAATTGATATACCCCCCGACGGTCTGGCTGGCATTGTTGTGCAGGACCGCGTTTCCATAGTCGGCCCACACGGGAAGGCGCGCGTTGATAAAATCGAACCAGTCTTGCGCGATGTTGGATTCCGACGCCTTGGTTTTCGCCAGCCCGATGCTGATGCGCCAGGCCGGGGTCGGGTTTGCCACCAGTTCTGCTTCGTAGCCCTCCGAGCGCGTATCGGAGGACACATCGTAAACCTCGCGTCCGGTAAAACTGGTGCCGGATGCGTTTTCGGCCACCGCCGTCTCGTAGGAGGCAAACGCCGGGTTTTGCGGCGCGCCGGCATCGAGCACGCTTTTTTCGATGTTATACACCGTGTCGCGGAATGGGTTAATGCCGCCGATGCCGGTGCCGGCGCGGTAGCTGGAGAGGCCGTCGAGCAGCACCGACTCGTATTTGTTCACGCGCAGCGAGACGAGGCCGTTGAGCAGGTGGACGCTGACGCCGTAGTCCTTGCCCTCGCCATCGCCGGAGGGCTTGGCCGAGCCGTCGAGGTTGATGGCCGAGGTGCTGGAGGGATTCTGGCTGTTGGATTCGTTGTAGTGGAAAGAAAGCCACTTGTACGGGTGGACCACCACGCCCTTGAGGTCGGTTTTGAGTTTTTTGTCGCTGGCGTGGGCGAATCCGTCCCGGCGATCAATGAGCGAGATCAGGTTTCCGCCGGCGTCGGTCAGCCGGACCGGCAGGGAACCGCTGCTGTCATCCGCCCTCTTTCCATAGGCGAGGACGATGCGGTCCTGCAGCAGATAATACTGGGCGGCAAAGAGGCGTGTGTCGATGTCCGTGGCCTCGCCGTTGGCGGCGGAATAGACGGCGTGAGGACCGAAAGGGGAATTGATGGCAGTCGCCGTGCCGGGAAGCGTGTAATCCGAGAAGAGGTTGACCGGGATGTTCACATGATAGACGCCCTCGGCGGACGGATCGTCCTGCCGGTCGACATAGACCCGGAGATAAGGCACCTCGCCGCCGCCCGCCACGGATGGCGCCGCCCGCTGCAGGATGCGCCAGTTGCGGTCGCGGGCCAGCATGCCGGCCACCCGGAGGCGGCCAAGCCAGCGCGCCCAATCGTCGCGCCGGGTGAAATCGAGGTCATAGGACGCCGTGACGCGGGCGTGGCGGCTTTGGTTCCACGCGGCCCCGGAGCTCAGCGTGCCCTGCACGTAGTAGCGCCCCTGGTTGGGGTTGAGCGTGGTCCCGTCCGGCAGGTAACGGTTCGCATCCACCGCGAGGGTGGTGGCGCCGGTGCCTCCGTATTCCACGAAACGCTGCTCATAGTTTTCCTCGTTGTAGCCGAGCTCCACGTAGAAATTCTTGAAGGGATTCAGCTCAACGCTGACGCCCCACAGGTCGCCATCCAGCTGGTTGCGCAGGCCGTTGCCGGTGATGTTGGCATCAACCGGAAACGCGGCGGCATCGCCGATGCTGTGCTCGAACCCGTCGGCTCCCTGGATGATGGAGTCATAGCCGCGGGTGATGACGGTATTGGTCCAGTAGGCGAGCGGGACGTTTCCGAGGGATTGTCCCGTGACGTAGACTTGCCGGCTTGTGGCGTTGTTTCCGGTGAAGGGAAGAAAGACCGGCGAGTAACCCGGGGCCGACGGATCGTTGCTGTTGGCGGGCAGCGGGTTGCCCGAGGCGTTGTCGTATATCGGCCGTCCGGCCTCCACCCACGGTGTCACCCGGTCCTTGGCGACGGTGTTATACACGGGCTGGCGCTTGATATCCACGGTCTCATACCAGGCTCGGAGACTGAGCCAGCGTGCGGGATCGACCGACAGGGTGACAAAACCGCGTTCGGCATCCTCGTAATTGGGTTTGCGGAAGCTCTCGCCATGCTGCTTGAGGCCGGTGGCGCGGATGGAAACGATGTTTTTCCAGAGCGGCTGGTTGACATCCAGCGCGGCGCGCCAGCCATCCTCGGTGTCGAAACGGAATTCCGCACTGTAACGGGAGCTTTCGTGAAAGGCGCGCTTGAACAAAGTGTCGATGCTGCCCGCCGGATTGCCGGAGCCAAAGAGAATGGCATTGGGACCGCTGGCAAAGGTGAAACGCTCGGTGTTGTAGGTGTCGATGGGCAGGTAGGTCGGGAAAAAATCGTGGGTGGTGGTCGAAACCGCGAGCCCGCGTGTCCGGCTGGGACCCAGGAAGGGGTTCAGCGAAAGCGAGGTATTGTTGGTCGTGGTGGCGTCATAGTATTCACCCGGATTCTCCACATTGAGCGAATAACGCAGCGCCTCATCGAGCGTGTTGGCCCCCACATCCGCCAGAAATTCCGGGGTCATGATGGAAACTTGGGACGAGACATCGCGGAGGGAGGTCTTCAAGCGGCTGCCAGAAAGGGTTTCCCGGGCGACATAACCCACATCGCGGGATGAGTTCACGCGGAAAGGACTGAGTGTCACCACATCCTTGGCGGATGGATCGGAAGACGCGGCTCCAGTATCGGAGGAAACCACGGGAACAACCGGAGATGGCTCGATTGATTTCGACTCTGGCACCACGGACTGGGCATGGATCACAGCCGCGGAAGCAAACAAACCAAGCGCAAGGATTCCTGGATATGCAGTTCTCCGCCCGATGAATGGAGATAATGCAATTTGCTGCAATTCATGATAATAATGAGACAATAATGTCTTCTTCTTTTTCGATATTTGTAGGTGTTTCGTCAACATGGTGGTGAATCTCCCCGTGGTTCCCCTCCAGTTGACTGGTCGCAGAATTGTCGTTACTTGATTTTATTAGTATAATTGGTCAAGAATTAAATCCTATTAAAATAGAGTGAATTAAATTACATTAAAATAGGCGTTCCGGTATGTGTTACGGGATGACGATTTCCATGCCGAGGGCGAGCGCGGCGGGGTCTTTCAGCTTGTCGCGATTGGCTTCGTAGATTTCAGGCCAGCGCGCGGCGGAGCCGTAGTAGGCCTTGGCGATTTCGGAAAGAGTTTCGCCAGGCTTGACCGTGTGCATACGCGGGGCGGCGGTCGTCGGCGCGGGCGCGGCGGACCGCGGGCGGGAGGGGGCGCTGCGCGAGGAGACGGCTTCCGGCGGCGGGGGGATGGCGGCGGTGGGCGCGGCGGACTGGGCGGCGCGTTCGGCGAGGCGCGTTTTCAGGGTTTCGTTTTCGGCGGCGAGCGCGTCGGCGGTTTCGCGGAGTTGCGCGAGCTGGGTTTGCGCCGAACTTTGCGAGGCGGCGGACTCGGCGCGCGTGGCGTCGAGCCGGGCATGAGCCTCGGCAAGAAGCGCGCTGGTCTTTTCGTGCCCGGCGCGGGCGGCCTCAAGCTCGCCCGCGGTGGCGTCGGCTCGGGCGCGGGACTTGTCCGATTCCGTCTGCGCGGTTTCCAACTCGGCCCGGACGGTTTCCAGTTCGGCTTTGGCGGCTTCGAGGTCGGCGGAAAGTTTTTGGGCGGAGGCGCCGGCCTGTTGCTCAAGGAGGGCGTTTTTGGCCTGCTCGTCCTCAAGCCGGGCGCGGGCTTCGGCAAGGAGCGCGAGGGTCTTTTCATGTTCGGCGCGGGCAGTCTCAAGCTCGCTCGCGCCGGTGTCGGCGCGGGTCCGGGCGCCGGCCAGGGCGGATTCCGCCGCGATGGTTTTTTCGCGGGCCTCATCGCGTTCGAGGCGCAGTTTCTCGCTGTCGGTTTTCGCTTGCGCGGCTTCGTCGGCGGAACGGGCGACGCGGGTCTTGGCGTCGGCGAGACTGGCTTCGAGGGTTTCGATCTGCTGGCGAAGCGCGCCGGTCTCGGCGTCGGACCGGGTGGCGGACGCGCGGATTTCGTCGAGCTGGGTTTGCAGGCTGTCTCGGGCGGTGGTGACATCGGCGAGTTGCCGGCGGAGCGATTTGGCTTCGTCCGTGGTTTGCCCGGCGGCGGCGCGGAGCCCGTCAAGCTGGCCTTGGGCGTCGGCGAGTTGCTGCTGGAGCGCGGTGTTTTGTGTGGAGGCCTCGCCGTGTCTGGCTTGCGCTTCGGAGAGTTGCTGGTTGAGGCGGGCGTTTTCGTCTTGCGCGGTTGCGAGTTGGGTGCGGGCGGTTTCGAGCTGGCCGGCGGTCTGGGTCTGGCGGTCGAGGGCGGCTTGCTGCTCGTGCTTCGTGGTGTCGGAGTCGGACGCGAGTTTCTTTTCAGCGTCGGCAAGCCGCGCGGCGAGGTCGGCGGCCTGCCGTTCGAGCGAGGCGCGGGCTTCGCGCTGGGCGGCCAGTTCTTCATTGGCGCCAAGGCGCGCCTGCTCGCCGAGGTCGCGGGCCTGTTCGAGCTGGCCGGTCAGGGTCTTGTTTTCGCCGGAGAGTTCGTTGAGCCGTTTTTCAAGTGCGGCGGCTGACTGGCGCGCGGCGGCGAGTTCGCCGGCCAGGCTGTCGGCGCGTTGTTTTTCGCTGGCGAGGGATGAGGCGAGCTCGAGCTGGGCGGCGGCGAGCGCGGCCTTCCCGGGCTCCGGTTCGGAAACGGGCGGCGGCGCGCTGACCGGAGATGTCTCCACGGGGGAAATGCGGGCGGCGGCGACAGGCGAGGCGGCCAGGGGCGCGGCTTCGACCGGGCTTTTGCCGGGGGCGGCGCTGACGGGTGAGATCGCGGCGGCGGCCACAGGCGGGCGGGCGGCTTTGACCGGGGCGGTGTCGGCGCGAAGCTCCGCGAGGCGCTGGCGGGCGCGCGCGGTTTGCCTCGCATTGAGGCGCGCGAGAAGGGCGTCGAGGGCGATGCCGGTGGCGCCGTTGTCGGCGGCGAGTTGCATCCAGGCATAGGCCTCGGCGGGGTCGTAAACCGACTCCCGCCGGTCCAGGTAGACGAGGCCGAGGTCGTATTGCGCGGCGGCGGAGCCTGCGGCGGCTTGTTCGCGGAGCGCGGCGAGTTCGTCCGGGGTGACGGCCGGCGCGCGCAAGCCGGCCAGCATCGCGACGGCGAGTACAACTACGAAGAAGGCGCGACGATGTCCGGAGGTATTAAGGTTCATTCCGAGGCGGGGAGTTGTCGAGGCAAGGTGGAGAAAAACCGCGTTAATGCAAACGGCGGGCTGCGGCGGCCTTGAAAGGGCAAAGACATGGAAGCCAAAGTCGGCCATCCAGTTGCGGAATGCAAGCAGACACCGGACCGGTGCGGGGTTTTGCATTTCACCTGAAACCGCCCTCCCGAGAGGGCGGGGAGGCCGGTTTATGCCTGGCCGGCAGGCGTGTTTTTCCAGAGGCGGTAGGCTTCGACCCACTCGTATCCCGCGGGCAGCGGGGCCACGAATTTGAGTTCGAGCACGGAGGTGTTTTGCCGGTGCCGCCCGCTGGCGCACACGGCCTCGATGGTGTCGTCCTCGGTGACCTTGATTCTTTCCAGCGTCATCGGTGCGCCGCCGATCACGACCTCGCAGGGCAGGTCGAGGTGCTCGTCGATCATGGTATAGAATCCGGTGGTTTTTTCGGACTCGTTGTAACAATCCGCCGTGGCCTCGGCGACCATCGCTTGCAATTTGCTTTTGCTGAATTGTGGCGTGGAAGGTGGCGTCATTGTTTTTCGCGCATTTTGAAAACTCATGTCGAGGAACGATGGCAAGCGCAGAAGTTTAGTGGCGCCGGCCAAGGGGCCGATCCGGGCGCGGACAGAGCTTGGGGTTGCACCCGCCTGCCGGTGTGCTGGAGTCGAGGCGTCCGCATGAAAAGCCAAAACCGCTTCTACTCCGAGTTCGACACGCAGACACTCCAGGCCGCTTCGGGCGAGGCGGCGCGGCCCGGGGATTACCGCAGCCCGTTCCAGATCGACCGCGACCGGCTCATCCATTCGCACGCGTTCCGGAAGCTCCAGTCGAAGACGCAGGTGTTTTTGTCGGGCGAGTATGACTTTTACCGCACGCGGCTGACGCATTCGATGGAGGTGGCGCAGATCGGGCGGTCCATCTGCCAGTTTCTGCGCGCCCCGGCCTGCGCGAGCCACGCGCTGCTGGCGGATGATTTTTATATCGACGGCGACCTGGTCGAGGCGGTGTGCCTGGCGCACGATCTGGGGCATCCGCCGTTCGGGCATTCGGGCGAGCGCACGTTGCAGGAGATCATGCGCGCCCACGGCGGTTTCGAGGGCAACGCGCAGACGCTGCGGCTGCTGGCCGACACGATTTTCGAAACGGAGTCGGACATCCGCGGCATGCAGCCGACGCGCGCGCTGGCGGACGGCGTGTTGAAATACAAAAAACTCTACCACGAGTTTTCCAAGCCGCCGCAGCATCACTTCATCTACGACTCGCAGCGCGCGCACCGGGATTTTGTCTTCGACGGCGCGGCCATCCCGGAGGAGCTGCACGAGGACGAGGCGCTGAACAAGTTCAAGTCGGTGGAATGCCAGATCATGGACTGGGCGGACGACACGGCCTATTCGCTCAACGACATCGTGGACGGCGTGAAGGCGGGCTTCCTCACGATCGAGCGCATCGAGGCGTGGGCCGCCCGGGGGAACGTGGAGGCGGATTCGTTGCGCGAGCGCTGGCTGGACACGCTCATCGATGCGATCCGGCGCGACCGGCTGGAGTCGCGGTTTGCGCGGCGCATCGGGCACTTCGTGCGGGCGTGCCGGCTGCGCGAGCGCGAGGACGAGAATTTCATGATGGGGCGCACCCACCGCTATCGCTTCGAGTTGCTGGTGGACGTGGAGGCGGAGAGCGAGGCGCTGTTTTATAAAAAGATGGCCAACGACATCATTTTCGAAAGCCCGCAACTCCAGCAGATCGAATACAAGGCGCGGCGCGTGCTGTTCAGCCTGTGGGAGGCGGCGTGGGAAAACTACGCCGGGCACGGGGAGCGCCGGATAAAAATCCTGCCGCCGCGCGTGGCGCGCCAGCTTCTGACGGCGCACGGCACGGACGAAAAGGCGCGCTGCATTTGCGACTGGCTGGCGGGGCTGACCGACGGCATGATCGTGCGGACTTACCGGCGGCTGTTCGACCCGGAGTTCGGAAGCATCCGGGACCTGAGCTGAGGTCAAATCGTTCCCGTTCGCTCTATTTTTCAGAAAAGAGAACGAGAACGATTTTTTCGGGGCATGCCCTACTCGCCCGAATAATCGTCGAGGAAGGTGCGCAGGTTTTTTTCCTCCCCGAAGAGCACGAAGATGTCCTCCTGCTGAAATACTTCGTCGAGGGCCACGACGCCCATGGTGCGGCGTTTCTCGGCGGTCTTGAGCAGGCCGCCGAACGCGCCGGTGACGAGGCGCTTGATGGTCACGATGCGCACGCCGGCCTTCTTGAAAATCGCGCCGGTGTCGATGAGCGACTTGCCGACGAGCCGGGCGGGCACGCGAGCCTCGATGATGGAATGCGCGTCGCCCATGTCGAAGCCGCCGACCACGCCGCGCATGAGCAGGGAGTGCGCGAGACCGCGCGCGGCGACTTCCTCGGGGACGACGAGGCGGTCGATTTTCATCAGGCGCAGGAGGCGTTCGTGCATGGGCGAGAGCACGCGGCAGGCGATGCGTTGCGCGCCCAGCTCCTGCACTTTCACGGTGAAGGCCATCGAGCTTTCAAAATCGTCGCCGATGGCGACCACGACGGCGTCCATCTCGGCGATGGGGAAATGCGCGAGCGGCGTCGGGTCCTCGAAGTCCATCACGACGGCGGCGCCGACTTCGTCCTTGATGAGCGAGATGTTTTCCTCGCGGCGGTCGATCGCGAGCACGTCGGCGCCGAGTTGCGCGAGGTTGATGGCGAGGTTTTTGCCGAACACGCCCAGTCCGATTACGCAGCATTTCATGGTGATTGTCTTTCGAAAGTTGGATGATTTTGCGGGGCAGGTGATCAGGTGATGACGATGGTCGCCTCCGGGTAGCGGTAGCCGGCGCGCTCCCGTCGGGGGATGAAGGAAAGAAGGAACATGAGCACGCCCACGCGCCCGATGAACATGCCCGCGATCATGACGAGCTTGGCGGCGGGGCCGAGTTCCCCGGTGACGCCGCGGGCGAGGCCGGCGGTGGAGACGGCGCCGATGGCCTCGAAGACGAGGTCGAGCGGCGGCAACTCGGGGTGGAGCATGCAGAGCGTGGTGGCGATGAGCACGAAGAAGCCGAGGGCCAGCAGCATGACGGCGAGGGCGCGGTCGGCGGTTTCGTTGGGGATGCGGCGGCCGAATGCCTCGATCTCCGGGCGGCCGAGCACGACGCGGCGCAGCGCGAGCACCGCGACGGCGAGCGTGGAGGTCTTGATGCCGCCGGCGGTGCTCGACGGGCTGCCGCCGACAAACATGAGCGCCATCATGAGGATGCTGGTGGCGGGCGTGAGCAGCTCGGTGGGCGTGACGTTGAACCCGGCGGAGCGCGTCGCGACGGACTGGAAGAGAGCGGTGAACCAGGGGCTCATGTTCGTGGCGGGCCGCCCGTCGGCGAAGACAAACTCGGTCAGGTAGATCAGCGCCGCGCCCCCGACGACCAGCACGCCGGAGGTGACGAGCACCACGCGGCTGTTGGTGGTGAGGCGCGGCGGGATCGCGACGCGCAGCCCGGCCAGCCTTCGCAGTTGCGCAATGAACACCTGCCAGAAATTCTTGACCACGGGAAACCCGATGCCGCCGGTGACGATGAGCGCCATGATGACGGCGATGACGCCGGTCCGGCCGTGCATGGCGGGATCGGCCAGATTGCCGGGGAGGATGGACACGCCGGCATTGCAGAACGCCGACACGGAGTGGAAGAGCGAGAAGAAGACCGCCTCGCCCGACGGCAGCCCGCCGGTCTCCGCGAGCAGCGAATGGATGGCCGCCGCCCCCGCCAGCTCGACGGCGAGGGTGAAGCCGACGATGACGCCGAGCACGGTGCCGATCTGGCCGAGGCTGTCCTCGTTGAGCAGGTTCTGGAGCGCGATACGGTTGCGCAGCGACACGCCGCCGGTGAGGAAATAGGCGAAGAAATACGTGAGCGTCATCATGCCCAGCCCGCCTACCTGGACCAGCCCGAGGATGATCCACTGGCCGTGGCGCGTGAGGTCGCTTGAGACATCGATGACGCCCAGCCCGGTCACGCAGACGGAGCTGGTGGCGGTGAAAAAAGCGTCGAGCCAGCCGATGCCATGCACGGTGGCGTTGGGGGTTTTCAGCATCAGCGTGCCGCATGCGATCACCAGGGCGAAGCTCAGGATGAACAGCATGCCGGGCGAGAGGCGGAGCGCGGCCAGCAGGCGGTTGCGCCGGAGCGCGCGCACCGCGATGAGCGCCAGCAGCGTGAGCTGCGAGCAGGCGAGCAGAAAAAGCGTGAGCGAGCCGGGCGAGGCGTCCGGCAGCACCGTGCGTATCCACGCGTGGACCTGCGGCCCGAGACTCACCTCGGCGAGAATCAGCACGACGAGCGCGGCCTCGATCTTGCGGGTTTTCAGGTAGGCGAGCCGGTGGCGCTGCAACCACATGCGGATGATTTCCTGCGCGACAAACACGCCCAGCACCGCGCGGGTGGCGAGGCGGACCTGGCGCTCCGCATCCGGTCCGAGCGGCCAGCCCGCGACCAGCACGAACAGGCCAAGCGCGCCCAGGCTGCAGAGCACCAGCAGGACATTCAGCAGCGGGACGACAAGCGCGCGCGGGTTTTCAAGCAAGGCGGGGCGCATAAGGAGAACCGGTGTCTAGCGCATGGCGGCGGCGGCGTCTAGCGGAATGGGATGGACTTGGCGGGGCGGGGTGCAATTCAAAGTCGTGCCATCGCCGGAATCTTTCCTCTTTATTCTTTATCTTTCCTCTTGTCAGGCTTCTCGCTTCGCTCGGAACTCCCAGCCCCTTCCTGACGAAAGAGAAAGATAAAGAATAAAGAGGAAAGAGAGAATGACACCACTTTGAATCGCACCCGACGGGACGCCGTTCCGGTCAGAGCGCGTGTATTGCTGACTTGGATACGGCGAGGGCGGCCTCCTTCACCGCCTCGCTCATCGTCGGGTGGGCGTGGACGGTGCGGGCGAGGTCCTCGGCGCTGCCGCCGTATTCCATGTGCGCGACCACCTCGCCGATGAGCTCGCCCGCGCCGTGGCCGAGGATTTGCGCGCCGAGGAGCCGGTCGGTCGCGGCGTCGGAGATGATTTTCACGCAGCCGTCGGCCGCGTCGGCGGCGAGGGCGCGGCCGTTGGCGGCGAAATTGAACCGGCCCGTGTTGACCGCGACGCCTTTGGCCTTGGCCGCGTCCTCGCCGAGGCCGACGGTGGCGAGCTCGGGCGCGGTGTAGATGATGGCGGGCATGAGGTCCCAGTCGATGTGGCCGTGCCGGCCCGCGATCCATTCGGCGGCGGCCGCGCCGTCCTCCTCGGCCTTGTGCGCGAGCATGGGGCCGGCGACGACGTCGCCGATGGCGTAAATGCCGGGAATGTTGGTGCGGAGTTGCGCGTCCACCTGCACGCGGCCCTTGGCGTCGAGGGCGACGCCGATTTTGTCGAGGCCGAGCCCGTCGGTGAACGGGCGGCGGCCGACGGCGACGAGGATTTTGTCGGCGGGAAATTCGAGGGGCGAGCCGTCGCGCTCGGCGGTGAGCACGACGCTGGGGCCGAGGGATTTCGCGCCGGTGACCTTCGCGCCGGTCTCGATTTTCAGGCCTTGTTTCTGGAGGAGGCGCGTGAAGTTGCGCACGATGTCGTCGTCGGCGGTGGCGGCGATTTTGGGCAGAAATTCGACAATGGTGACGTCGGAGCCGAGGCGCGCCCAGACCGAGCCAAGCTCGAGGCCGATGGCGCCGCCGCCGATGACGACGAGTTTTTTCGGGATGTCGGAGAGCGCGATGGCGTGGTCGCTGCTGATGATGGTCTTGCCGTCGAAGGGGAGGAAGGGAAGCGCGGCGGGGGCGGAGCCGGTGGCGATGACCACGGCTTTGGCGGCGACGGTCTGGCGGACGGGCGGGGTGTTCGGCTTGGGGGCGGGGGAGAGGATTTCGATGGAATGCGGAATCACGGGCGAGTCGCCCGTGCCACCCGAACCGGGCGCCGCCGCGCCCGGGACGAAGGAGGCCGTGCCGGTAAAGACGGCGATCTTGCGGGCCTTGGCGAGCTGGGCGACGCCGCCGGTGAGCTTGGCGACGACGGCGTCCTTGCGCTTCATCAGCGTGGAGAGGTCGGCCTCGACGTGGTCGAACTTGATGCCGTGAGCGGCGGCGTGGGTTTTGGCGAAAACGTAGTGTTCGGTGCTGTGGAGGAGGGCCTTGGCGGGGATGCAGCCGACGTTGAGGCAGGTGCCGCCCAGGGTGGCGCGTTTTTCCACGAGCGCGACGTTGAGGCCGAGTTGCGCGGCGCGGAAGGCGCAGACGTATCCGCCGGGGCCGCCGCCGATGACGAGAAGGTCGAATTGGGTCATGATGGTTTGGTGTTTAACCAGGGAGGGCGCGACGGACACGGAGAAAATACCCGCGAGGGTCTTTTTTCCGCGGGTGGGAGGCTAGACGCCCAGCGCCAGCCGTGTCGGATCCTCGATGGCCTGTTTGACTTTGACCAGAAAGGTGACGGCTTCCTTGCCGTCCACCAGGCGGTGGTCGTAGCTGAGGGCGAGATACATCATCGGGCGGATGACGACCTGGCCGTCGCGGGCCACGGGGCGTTCGTTGATGGCGTGCAGGCCGAGGATGGCGCTTTGGGGGCTGTTCAGGATGGGCGTCGAAAGCATCGAGCCGAAGATGCCGCCGTTGGTGATGGTGAAGACGCCGCCTTCGAGGTCGGCCAGCGTGACCTTGGACTCGCGGGCGCGTTTGGCGGAGTCGGCGATGGCGCGCTCGATACCAGCCATGTCGAGGCGGTCGCAGTCGCGGACGACCGGCACCATCAGCCCTTTCTCGGTGGAGACGGCCACGCCGATGTCGTAGTAGTGGTTCTGGACAATGGTGTCGCCGTCGAGCTGGGCGTTGATGGCGGGGACTTCCCTGAGGGCGTGGACGACGGCCTTGGTGAAGAAGGACATGAAGCCGAGCTTGACGCCGTTGCGTTTGACAAAGTCGTCCTGGTATTTGGCGCGCAGGGCCATGACGGCGGACATGTCGCACTCGTTGAAGGTGGTGAGCATCGCGGCGGCGTGCTGGGCCTGCACGAGGCGCTGGGCGATGCGCTGGCGGAGAGGAGTGAGTTTTTTGCGGGTCTGGCGCGCGGAGGAAGCGGGCGGGCGGTCCGCGCCTCCAGACACGGGCGAGTCGCCCGTGCCACGTTGAATCAGGGGCGCGGCGGTGGCGGCGAGGAGATCGGCCTTCGTGACGCGTCCGGCTTTGCCCGTGCCGGGGACGGTCGCGGGGTCGATGCCGGTGTCGGCGGCGAGACGACGGACGGCAGGGGATGCGGGGAAGGCCGATTTGGCGGCTACGCCGTCTGCCGGCGGGACGCCGGCGGTCCCGGTCGCTGGCGCGGCCGGCGCAGCGGCGGCGACGGGCGAGGCGGCCGGGGCCGCGGCGGGTTTCGCAGGCGAAGCGCCCGCGGCGGCGTCGATGGTGGCGACGAGCTCGCCGATCTTCACCTCGGCGCCGACGGCCACTTTCAGGGCGATCCTGCCGGCGGACTCGGCGGTGCCTTCGGAGGTGATCTTGTCGGTTTCGAGTTCGTAGAGCGGCTGGTCCTTCTTGACGATGTCGCCGTCGGCGACGTGCCATTTGGCCAATACTCCGGTGGTGATGGACTCACCCATGGGCGGGATTTTGACTTCGATGAGGGTCATGGGGAAATGCGGATTTTGGAATGCGGAATGTCCGCGCGCAACGCGGTTTTAGAGGTTAAAGGCGTCCTGCAGGAGGGTGGTGAGTTCGAGTTTGTGCATGGCGAGCGCGCCGACGGCCGGGCTGGCGGAGGGCTTGCGGCCGGCGTAGGCGGGTTTGCGGCCGAAGATTTCCTCGAGCTGCGGGGCAATCCAGGTCCATGCGCCCATGTTTTGCGGCTCCTCCTGGCACCAGACGAGCCGGCCGCCGTGGCCGTAGGTGTCGGAGAGCTCGGCGAGGCGGTTGCGGTGCAGCGGGTAGAGCTGCTCGACGCGCAGGATGACGGTGTCGGTGATCTTCCTGCGGTCGCGGTAGTCGGCAAGGTCGTAATACACCTTGCCGGAGCACAGGATGATGCGCGCGGGGGCCTTTTTCGGGGGCGCGGGATCGTCGAGGATTTCCTCGAAGCGGCCTGTAGTCAAATCCTGGATACGCGAGACGGCGGCGGGGTGGCGCAGGAGCGACTTGGGCGACATGACGACCAGCGGCTTGCGGAAGTCGCGCTTCATCTGGCGGCGGAGGACGTGGAAGATTTGCGCGGGGGTGGTGAGGTTCGCCACCTGGATGTTGTTTTCGGCGCAGGCCTGGAGGTAGCGTTCGAGGCGGGCGCTGGAGTGCTCGGGTCCCTGGCCTTCGTAGCCGTGGGGGAGGAGCATGACGAGGCCGCTGGCACGCTGCCATTTCGACTCGGAGCTGACGATGAACTGGTCGATGACGACCTGGGCGCCGTTGGCGAAATCGCCGAACTGGGCCTCCCAGATGCAGAGCATGCGCGGGTAGTCCATGGAGTAGCCGTAGTCGAAGGCGAGGACCGCGGCCTCGGAGAGCAGGGAGTTGTAAACGCAGAAACGCTCTTGGTCGGGGGCGAGGTTTTGGAGGGGGACGTGGCGCGCGCGCGTTTCCTGGTCGTAGAGGACGGCGTGGCGGTGGCTGAAGGTGCCGCGTTCGCAGTCCTGGCCGCTGAGGCGCACGGGCGTGCCTTCGAGCAGGAGCGTGCCGAAGGCGAGGGACTCGGCGTAGCCCCAGTCCACGGGGCCGTCCTCGGCGAGGGACTTGGCGCGGTTTTCGAGGAGGCGCTTGATCTTGGAATTGATATTGAAGCCGTCGGGGATGGCGGTGAGGCCGCGCGTGCATTTTTCCAGAAGCTCGCGGGTGACGCCGGTGGCGACGGGGGTGTGCTTGTAGGAGGGCTGGAAAACGGCGTTGGAGCCGCGGAAGCGGCGGGTGGCCGGGTCGTAGGTGTTGACGGCTTCCCGGGCCTTTTCCTCGGCGGCCCGGGCCTTGGCGAAGGCCGCCTCCATGGCGGCGGTGTATTCGGCCTTGATCGCGTCGTTGTCGGCGTCGGTGATGGTGGCGTCGGCGATGAGGCGGGCCGCGTAGGTCGTCGAGATGAGCGGATGGGCGGCGATTTTTTTGTAGAGGGTGGGCTGGGTGAAGGCGGGCTCGTCGGATTCGTTGTGGCCGTGGCGGCGGTAGCAATACATGTCCACGACGGCGTCGCGGTGGAAAGTGTTGCGGAAATCGAGGGCGAGGAGCGTGGCGAGGCAGACGGCCTCGGGGTCGTCGCCGTTCACATGGAAGACGGGCGCGTCGATCATCTTGGCGACATCGGTGCAGTAGCGGGTGGAGCGTCCGTCGGAGGGGAGGGTGGTGAAGCCGATCTGGTTGTTGATGACGAAGTGCAGGGTGCCGCCGGTGCGGTAGCCGGCAAGCTGGGAAAAATTGAGCGTCTCGGCGACGACGCCCTGCCCGGCGATGGCGGCGTCGCCGTGGATGAGGAGGGGGAGCACCTTGGTGCGCGTCTCGGTGTCGCCGAGGAGCCGCTGCCGCGCGCGGGTTTTGCCCTCGACGACGGGGTTGACGATTTCGAGGTGCGAGGGGTTGGCGGCGAGGCGGACCTCGACGGGGTGGCCGGCGGCGGTTTTCAGGAGCGCCTCGTAGCCGAGGTGGTATTTCACGTCGCCGTCGCCGCCGACGGTGTTGGGCAGATAGTTTTCCGAAAACTGCTCGAAGAGGATGTCGAAGGGTTTTCTCAGAATGTTGGCGAGCACGGAGAGGCGGCCGCGGTGGGCCATGCCCATGACGATCTCCTCGACGCCGAGGCCGGGGCAATGCTCGATGATGGCGTCGAGCGCGGCGATCAGGGTCTCGCCGCCCTCGAGGGAGAAGCGTTTCTGGCCGACGTATTTGGCGTGGAGGAATTTTTCAAACAGCTCGGCCTTGTGGAGGCGGCGCAGGATGCGGATTTTCTGGTCGCGGGCAAACGAGGGCTGGAGGCGCGGCGGCTCCATGCAGACCTGGAGCCAGCGGCGGATTTCCGTATCCTGAATATGGATATACTCCACGCCGATGCGGCCGCAGTAGGTCTTTTCCAGCGACGCGATGAGGTCGCGCAGACGCATCTGGCCGCCGTCGAGGTAGTGGCCGACGTCGAAGGATTCGTCGAGGTCGCCCTCGGCGAGGCCGAACTCGGCGAGCGAGAGGCGGGGCGAGGGCGGCGGGGGCGGGTTGAGCGGATCGAGGTGCGCCTGCAGGTGGCCGAGCGAACGGTAGTGGAAGATGAGCGAGTGGACCTGCGACTGCTTGAGCGAGTCGATGATGGAGACGCCGCCGAGCGGGGCGGTGGCGTTGAGCGAGGAGGCGAGGGTGGTGAGCGAGGCGTCGTTGTTGCAGCCCAGGGTGAAACCCTGGAAAAAGGCGCGCCAAGTAGGGTCAACCGCGTCGGGATTATCGAGCCAGATGCGATAGGCGGCCTCAATGAGGTCGGCATTGTCGCGGGCGGAGACGGTGGATTGATTCATTTTGGACAAGGATGTTTGAGTGCGTCCGGACTCTGGGACGCGAAGGCGGGACGGTCGTCGTGCGGTGTTTTGGCGATGCGGCGGGGACGAGGCGCATTTTTTATGGGACAAGGCATACTCCG
Source organism: Termitidicoccus mucosus (assembly GCF_038725785.1). GTDB lineage: Bacteria > Verrucomicrobiota > Verrucomicrobiia > Opitutales > Opitutaceae > Termitidicoccus > Termitidicoccus mucosus. The sequence goes on along the minus strand of NZ_CP109796.1, from coordinate 3,048,736 downwards.
GGAGGCGGACCGGCTCAAGTTGAAAGGGGACATGGACCGGTTGGATAAGAAAAAGTAACATTTTCTGAACAGGTTGCCGCGGTGGTATTAATTTCATTACATGGACGCATGGAACATGAGATCAAAGAATCGCTAATCCTGCTGCTGCGGGGGATTAAAAATACTGATGGCGTGGCGGTGGCGAAGGAGATCGCCCGGCTGGACGAGTTTGCGAGCCGCGGGCGTGGGCGGCTGCACGCGCAGCTGGAGCATTTTCTGGCGGGACGCAGTTATGTGAAAGCGCTGCGGTTTCTGGAGGAGCGCGAGACCGGGGGCTGATGACGGTGCGGGCTTGGCGTGGATTAGAAAGCCTTTGTAGGGTATGTGCCCATCATGAGCAAAATTAACAAAATCTCCACGGACGGCGGCCGGGCGCTCGGGCAGAACCCGTTTGGCGGGCTGGATGCGCCGGGCGGCCTCGGGGCGCTGCCGCAGGCCGGGACGGCGGCGGCGTCGCCTCCGCCGAAGCAGACCGCCGAAGCCGCAAGGAAGAACCGCGGACGCGTCGATGTGACGCGCGAAAAGGCCGGGCGCGGGGGAAAAACGGTGATAGTCGTGTCGGGCTTCACCGGCATTGGGCTGCCCGAGAAGGAGCAACTCGCGAAAAAAATGCGCGCGGCGTGCGGCGTCGGCGGCACGGTGAAGGACGGCCGCATCGAGATCCAGGGCGACAAGCGCGACGAGGTCGCGCGCATCCTGGCCGAGGCGGGTTTTCGCGTGGTGTTTGCGGGCGGCTGAGATTTTTTTTGGGGCGGTCCAGCCCGCACTCACGCCGGCCTGAGCAACAGCACATCCGACCACTCGCCCATTTCGCGCCAGCTCATCCGCCAACCGGGCGCGATCGCGGCAAACGCCTCCCGCACCCGGGCGTTTTCCGACGCGAGGATGCCGCTCAGCACCAGCGCGCCGCCCGGCGCGACGGCCGCGGCCAGTTCGCGCGCGAATTGGATGAGCACGTTGGCCAGGATGTTCGCGAGCACGACGTCCCACTGCTGTCCTTGAAAACCGGATACGAGATCCCCCGTGGCGAATTCCACGCGGCCCGCGAGCCCGTTGAGGGCGGCGTTTTCCCCGCTCACGCGCACGGCCTCGGGATCGTTGTCGAAACCGATCACTCGTCCGCAGCCGAGGCGGGCCGCGGAGAGCGCGAGAATGCCGGAGCCGCAGCCCGCGTCGGCGACGCGGGTCGCCGGATTCACGCCGAGCCCGACGAGACGCTCCACGCAGAGGCGCGTCGTCTCATGGTTGCCGGTGCCGAACGCCAGCCCCGGGTCGAGCCAGATGGCCGCGTCGCCGTCCGGCAGCACGTGGGTGCCGCGCTCCCAGACGGGCACCCAATGCAGCCGGCCAAACCGCCAGGCCTTGAAATGCGCCTTGTAACTGTCGCGCCAGTCGCGGTCGCCGAGCGCGCGCTCCGCCGGTTCGCCGGGCGGAACGGCCCCGGCCGGCAGCAACGGACGCAACTCCGCCCAGCGCGCGCGCGCCTCCGCCGCGTCGGGAAACACGCCCACGATCCACGCTTGTTTCGCGATGGCATCCTCCAGCAGGCTCCATCCTTCCACGCCGAGTTCGAGCAGCACGTCGTCAACCGCGTCGGCGGCCGCGGCCGGCACCTCGATTTTGATTTCAAAGAGTTCCATCCGCCCAGCGTCGCCTCGCGCCGCGCGTCGCGGCAATGAAAAACACGCTCTCCGCGGGATGACCGGCTTCAACCCTGGAATCCGTGATGCCGCGCGGCATCCGGGCCGCGCCGCACCAGCTTCAGGTCATGGCGCAGCATCTCCATCGCCTTGCCGCGCAGGATGAGCAGGTCGGTGGTTTCGTTCGTGACGGCCGTCGCGCGCCAGTTGCCGTCGGGCGAGACCCAGTCGCCGTCGATCACGCTGCCCGCCTCCAGCAACTCGCGCGCGTTGGCCGCATCGGTCATCGTCACCGAGCCTTGGCGCACGATGAAGTAGGCGCGGGCCTTGTTGCCGCGCTCGAACAGCGCCTCGCCCTCGCTCACGTGCACCGTGCGCACGACGTCCTCCGGCGGCGGGGCCACCACGCTGACGTCGCGCGGAAAAAAGAAATCGAAGGTCCAGTCCACCGTCACGCGCAGCCGTTTCACGATGCTCGGCAGTTTCGCGATGTAGATGGTGCGCCACAGCCACCACGCGAAGAATCCGCTGAAGCGGAAGCCGAACACCTCGGCGACGGCCTCGCGTTCGCCCACCGTGGCGAGCTGCCCCATGTAGCGGTAGGAAAACGGGCGCAGTTTCGCGCCGGCCGGGGCGGCGCCGCCCGGCGCCGCCGGGAAGAGCGGGGCCGTATCCGCTTTTTCATTACCGGCGGACGCGCGCCGCGCCCCGTCCTCGGCGCGCAGCACGCGGGCGAGGTTTTCCCCGAGCTGCTTTCCCTGCCGCACCGCGAACTGCGCGGTGGGCGGCGCGATTTTCACCTCGCCGCGATCGGTCCAGGGCACCTGCGCGCAGTCGCCGATCACCCACAGATTGCGCTGCCCCGCCACGCGCATCACGGGCTCCACGGGGACGCGGCCCTTCACCGCCTCGACCGCGATCTGGCGGCAGACATCGAGCACGACGGGATTGGGCGCGTTGCCCACGGTCGAGATGATCGTGTGCGCCTCGATGAACCGGCCGGTCTCCAGCATCACGCGCCCGGCCGTCACCTCGGTCACGCGGGAGTTCAGCCGCACCTCCATGCCGCGTTTTTCCAGCACGCGCTGCGCGTAGTCGCCGAGCTTTTGCCCGATTTCCTCCAGCAAATGCGCCCGGCTGTGCACCAGCACCACGCGCACCCTGGCCTCGCGCAGATTCGCGTAAAGCGCGCGCACCTCGCGCAGGAAATCGAGCAGCTGGCCCGCCGTCTCCACGCCCGTGTAGCCGCCGCCCACCACCACAAACGTGAGCAGGCGCGCGCGCACCGTTTCGTCCTCGACCAGGTTGGCCTCCTCCAGCCGGTTGATGACGGCCGAGCGCAGCCGGAGCGCGTCCGACACCGTGCGCATCGGCCAGCCGTAGTCGGCCATGCCGGGCACCTTGCCCAGGTCCGTCACGCTGCCCAGCGCCAGCACCAGGTGGCGGAACTCCACCATGTGGTCGCGCGTGAAGCGCCCGCCGTTGAGCGAGAGCCGGCGCGCCGCCCAGTCCACGCGCTCGATCACGCCCTGGAGCACATCGACGTTGCGGCAGAACTGGCGCAGCGGGTTGACCACGTCGTAGGACAGCAGCGCCGATCCCGCCACTTCCGCGAGCATCGGCTGGAAAACGAGCACGTTGCTCTCCGCGATCAATGCCACCCGCCGCACCCCCTCCCGGCCGAGCGCGCGGCCGAGCACCTTTGCGCAATACGCCCCCGCAAACCCGCCGCCCGCGATGACCACGTCGTATTTCATGGGATGAAAAACTGCCCTCCCATTGCGATTGGATCAACGTGCATTTTAGTCTTCATCGGCGGCGGAATCCCTGCAACACTGCAAGTCCCGTTCCCGCTTTGAAATCGGCGCGCCTGTCGGCGTCGCGCCCCTTGCATCCATCCTCCCAGATATTTCCATGCGACCTCCGGAGACCTTCACGACCGCCCGCCTTTTTGCCCGCCCGCCGCGTCCCGGCGACGCGGCGTCCGCGCTTGAATCCTACGCCGGCGATCCCGTGGCGACACGTTATCTTTCCTGGCGGCCCTATTCGGAAATCCCGCCGCTCGCGGAGTTTTTCGCCGCCCGCGCGCGCGATTGGGCAGGCGGGGCGCTTGCGCCCGGGAGTCATTACGCCTGGCTGCTTTTCACCCGCGGCACCGAGGCGCTGGTCGGCTCCATCTCCGTGCTGCCGGAGCGGCACAAGGCGCTCTTCGGCTACGTGCTCGGCCGGGCGTATTGGAGGCACGGATACGCGGCCGAGGCGCTCGCGCATCTCGTGGAATGGGCGCTCGCCCAGCCCCCGATCCACCGCGCCTGGGCGTATTGCGACGTGGAAAATCCCGCCTCGGCCCGCGTGATGGAAAAAGCCGGCATGGCCCGCGAGGGCATCCTGCGGCGCTGGCACGTGTGCCCGACGATAGGACCCGAGCCGCGCGACTGCATTACCTGCGCGCGCACGCGCTGACCCGCCGACCTCCGCGGCCCGGCTTGTCCGAATGCGGTATTGCGCCGGGACGGGCCGCGGCGGTAACAACTTCAGGTTCCCTCCGCATGAGTGCGTCCACTTTCAGCAAAAGCATCCTCATCCACCGCCCGGCCTCCGAAGTAAAGGCATGGCTGGCGCGCCCCGGCGTGGAGGAGAGATTGACCCCGCCGTGGTGGCGGGAAGAAAATCCCGGCGCGGCCCGCGGATGTGAACCGGCGGGGCATGCGTGCCGGGTGAAGGAGGAGGGCGCGGCGGCGTGTGTGCTCACCGACGAGGTCGCCGGGGCGGCGGACGACGACGCGCGGCTGACGCGTCTGTTTGCATGGCGGCACACCACTGTCAGCGATGACATCGAACTGCTCGCGGCGCACGGCGCGGTGCGGAAAATGAAATTCGCGGTGGCGGGCGCGTCGGGCCTGGTCGGGCGCGCGCTGGCGGTGTTTTTGCGGACGCAGGGCCACGAGGTGCTGCGCCTGGTGCGGCGCGAGGCGGCGGCGGGCGACGAGCTTTTTTGGGACCCGGCGAAAGGCGCGCTGGACGCGGCGGCGCTTCGCGGGGCGGACGTGATCGTCAATCTGGCCGGCGAGGACATCGCGGAGGGCCGCTGGACGGCCTCGCGCCGCGATGCGATTCGCGGCAGCCGCGTCCACGCGACGCGCACGCTGGTGGCGGCGGTCGAAAAGATGAAACACCGCCCGCACCTGCTGGTAAACGCGTCCGCGTCCGGTTTCTACGGGGCCCGCGGCGACACGGTTCTCGATGAGGCGGGCCCGCGCGGCGACGGGTTTCTGGCGGAGGTGTGCGAGGCGTGGGAGCGCGAGGCGCTGGCCGCGCGCGAACTCGGGCTGCGGGTGGCGCTGATGCGCTTCGGCATGGTGCTGTCCCCGGAGGGCGGCGTGCTGGCGCGGCTGCTGCCGGCGTTTCGCGGCGGACGCGGCGGCCGGCTTGGCGACGGGCGGCAATGGGTGAGCTGGGCATTGGCCGACGACGCGGTCGGCGCGATTTACCATGCGGTGCTTTCACAGGCGTGCGAAGGCCCGGTCAACGCGGCCTCGCCGAATCCGGTGACGGGCGCGGAGTTTGCCGCGACGCTTGCGCGCGTGCTCGGCAAGGCAGCTTGGCTGAACGCGCCGGCGTGGGCGCTGCGCCTGAAATTCGGCGCCGCCTTCGCGGACGGGCTGCTGCTGGCGAGCCAGCGCCTGATGCCGGAGCGGCTGCTCGATTCCGGTTTCATCTTCCGCCACGCCCGGCTGGAAGCGGCGTTGAGGCACGTCCTTGGAAAATAACAAATCCCAAATTCCAAATCCCAAAAAAATTCCAATGGGAGAAATCCCAATAAACAAACAGCGTGGGCGCCGATTCTAACGCTGGTGATGTTTTGAAATTGTCCGGCTTCTCGCTTTGCCCGGAAGGGATTTCGTGATTTGGGATTTTCTTCGTCTCCTCCGTGCGTTCTTGACGATGCGCGTCCTGCGGGTGTGAGTTTGCAGCCATGTCCACCACACCGCTTTTCCCGAACATTGTCGCCACCATCGGCAACACGCCGCTCGTCAAACTCAACCGCATCGCGACGGGCATTCCGGCCAATGTTTATCTGAAGGCGGAATTTTTCAACCCGCTGGCGAGCGTGAAGGACCGCATCGGGCGCGCGATGATCGAGGCGGCGGAGCGCGACGGCATGCTCAAGCCGGGCTCGGTCGTGATCGAGCCCACGTCGGGCAACACCGGCATCGCGCTCGCCTTCGTGTGTTCGCAACGCGGATACAAACTCATCCTCACCATGCCCGAGACGATGTCCATCGAGCGGCGCGTGCTGCTGCGCATGCTTGGCGCGGAAATCGTGCTCACGCCGGGCGCGGAGGGCATGCCCGGCGCCATTCGCCGCGCGGGCGAGCTCATGGCGCAATATGGCGCGCGGGCGTTCATGCCGCAGCAATTTGAAAATCCGGCCAATCCCGAGGTGCACCGCCGCACGACGGCGGAAGAAATCTGGAGCGCGCTCGAGGGCAAAGTGGACGCCTTTGTTGCGGGCGTGGGCACCGGCGGCACGATTACGGGCGTGGCGGAGGTCATCAAGTCGCGCCATCCGATGAAGGCCTTCGCGGTGGAGCCGGCGGCGAGCCCGGTGCTGTCCGGCGGCAAGCCCGGACGCCACAAGATCCAGGGCATCGGCGCGGGTTTCGTCCCGAAGAACTGCAACACGGCGATCATCGACGAAGTGGTGACCGTGACGGACGACGACGCTTTTGAGACGGCCCGGCAGCTCGCGTTGCAGGAAGGCATTCTCGGCGGCATCTCCACCGGGGCGAATGTGTGGGCCGCGCTGCGCGTGGCGAGCCGCCCGGAGTTTGCCGGGAAAAACATCGTCACGGTCGGATGCAGTTTCGGCGAACGCTACCTGAGCACCGCGCTGGCCGAGAAGGCGCGCCAGGAAGTGACGATTTGAGCGGCGCGGCGGATTTTGCCGGATGCTTTCAATGCAGTGACGGCACGTCCGTAGGGCCTGACCTTGCGTCAGGCCGCGCCAGCCAGACAACGCACCAAATCATCAAGGGATTCCGCCGCCTCTCAGCCCGCTTGCGGCTCGACGCAAGGTCGAGCCCTACAATGTCGCTTTCACATCGTTTTGAACACCGTGTCCTTAAATTGGCTTCCCACGTCCGGGCGTCATGCGTAAGGTGCTCCGTTTATGCAAAGAACGCTGATTATTTTCAAACCTGACTGCATGGAGAAGAAGCTCGTGGGCACGGTGCTCGATCGTTTCGAGCGCGCGGATTTCACCATTCTCGGCATCAAGATGATACGGCTCACGCCGGAGTTGTTGCGCGAGCATTACGCGCACGTGGCGGACAGGCCGTTTTATCCGAACCTGGAGCATTTCATGAACTCGCGCCCGGTCATCGTGATGGCGCTTGAGGGCAAAGGCGCGATTGGCCGCGTGCGCGAGATGCTCGGGCCGACCGATGCGACGAAGGCCCCGAAGGGCACGATTCGCGGCGATTTCGGCACCGGATCGACGGTGAATGTCGTGCATGCGTCGGACAGCGTCGAGAACGGCAGGATCGAGATCGCGCGTTTCTTCAAGCCCGAGGAAATCTTTGGCTGAGCGGGCTGCGCGACAACGGTTCCTTGCCGCCGTTTTTTTGATGCGGGCATTCCTGCCCGCACGTGTCCGTTGCGGACAGGAATGTCCGCGCTCCTGACTGCGCAATATCGGAGCGGCGGCGAGGTTCTTCTTTGAGCATGCCATTTTCGAACCCTTTATAGACCTGATCACGGTAGGGCGAAGCCTCCGGCTGAGCCGCGGCTCGGCGGGACGCCTCGCCCTACCTAAAAGATAAATTTCGGGCGGAAATGATATCAGACGGCGCGGCGCGGCAGGCGCAGTTCGGCGCGGGTGCCGGGTATGCCGTCGGGACGGTTGGCGACGGCGATTTCGCCGCTGTGCAGATGTGCGATCTCGCGGACAAGGCTGAGCCCGAGCCCGGTGCTTTTCGCGCCGCTGCCGGGACGCGGCAGCGAATAGAAACGATCGAAGAGGCGTCCGGCGGCATAATCGGGAATGCCGGGACCGGTGTCCTCGACGCGCGCGAAGACCTCGCGGGTTTGCGGGTCGGGCGCGACGGTGAAAGCGATGCGGCCGCCGGCGGGCGTGAACTCGATCGCGTTTTGCAGGAGATTGGAAAGCGCCTGGGCGAGGAGGTTTTTGTCGCCGCGCAGCGGCGCGGGCGCGGCGTCGAGCGAGAGCGCGATGCCGCGGGCTTGCGCGGCTGGCTCCGCGGCGGCGGCGCACTCGCGGGCGATGGCGGCGAGGTCGATGTGCGCGGATTCGGCGCGGGCCTTGCGCGATTCGAGCGCGGCGAGCTGGAGGAGCTGGTCGACGATGCGCTGGACGCGGGCGGTCTCGGTGCGGATGTTGCCGACGAAGCGGTCGTGCGCGTCGGGCGGGGGATTTTCCGCGAGGATCTCGGCGGCGCCGCGGATGGCGGAGAGCGGGGATTTGATCTCGTGGGTGAGGGTCTGCACGTAGCGCTCGACGTAGGTTTTGCCCTCGAGCGCGGCGCGCATTTCCTCAAAGGCTTGGCGAAGCTCGCCGACTTCGCGCCCGGCGAGGCGCGGGAGCGAGGCGGGGCGCCCGTCGCGCACGGCGCGGGCGTAGGCGGTGAGGCGCGTGACGGGCGTCGTGATCCAGATGGAGAAGGCGATGCCGACGGCGAGGATCAGCCCGCCGCCGATGAGCCCGGCGACAAACATGCGTTTGCGCGCGGCCTCGACGAGGGCATTGATGCTGGCCGTGGGTTTGCCGACGGAGACGACGCCGATGGCGCGGGCGGGATCGGCGCGGGATTTCACCGGCGCGGCGATGTAGATGACGAATGAAGACGGGTCGCCGCGACGCTCGTGGGTGGCGCGCGCGCCGTATTCGCCGCGGAGCGTCTTGGAGACGTCGAGCCAGGTGGAAAAATCCGCGCCGGTGTCGCGTCCGGCGGAATCGTAGATGACGCGTCCGGCGGCGTCGGTGACATAGACGCGGAGGTCCACGCGGGTCTTGGTCATCGTGTAGATGAGCGCCTCGAAGCGGCGGTCGTAGGCCCCGTCGAACAGGGACTGGAGCCGCGCCGGGTCGATGACATCGGAGTCGGTGACGCCTTCGATGGCGGAGGCGAGGATGTTGACGGTGTCCGCGAGCGATTCCTCCATCGACTCAAGGTAGCGCGGGGCGAGCCCGTCGAGGCTGCGCTGGAGGAGATAATAAAAACCGCCTCCGACAATCAGCAGGTAAACGAGGAGAATGCGGGTGCGGATAGTCATGGGTTCCGTGTCTTTCTCTTTATTCTTTCCTCTTTATCTTTCTCTGGATGGGGCTTTGGGGATGCTGGTGAAAGCAGGGGAGAAAGAGGAAAGATAAAGAATAAAGAGAAAGATGCTTTTATATTTCCCGCAGCGAGTAGCCCAGGCCGCGATGAGTCTGGATCGGGTCGGCGCCGGAGGAGGAGGCGCGGAGTTTGGAGCGGAGGGTCTTGATGTGCGCATCCACCGTGCGGTCGAGACTCGCGCCGGGGTCCTCCCAGGCGCGGGTCATGAGTTCGTCGCGCGAGAAGACTCGCCCGGGGTGGGAGAGGAGTGCTTTCAGGAGGCGGTATTCGTAGCGCGTGAGGTCGAGGCGCGCACCGTGGAAGCGGATTTCGCAACGGTCGCCGTCGTGTTCGAAAACCGGCGGAGGCGCGGAGGCGGGAGGCGCGGCGACGGCGGCGGGACTTCCGTGCGCGTCCCCGGCGGCACGGGGTTTCGCGCGGCGCAGGATTGCCTTCACCCGGGCGCTGACCTCGCGGGGGCTGAAGGGCTTGGTGACATAGTCGTCACCGCCGATCTCGAGTCCGACGATGCGGTCGATTTCGTCGCTGCGCGCCGTCAGGAAAAGCACGGGGGTGGACGAACGGGCGCGGATGGTCTTGCAGAGTTCGAAGCCGTTGGCGTCGGGCAGGCCCACGTCGAGGATGACGAGCGCGAAGAGGCGCGCATCGAGCGCGGCAAGCGCCTCGCGCCCCGTGCCGCGCCAAACCGGCTCGAAGCCCTCGGTGCGGAGGGCGTAAATGAGCGTGTCGGCGATGGCGGGCTCGTCTTCGACGATGAGGATGGGGGACATGGCTTGGTCCGTTTTCTTTCCTCTTCATTCTTTCTCTTTTATCTTTCTCCCTGTCTCCGGGGCGCGATGGAGAAAGAGAAAGATAAAGAGGAAAGAAGAAAGATAGCGGGGAGACTTATTGCGAGGGGGGGGCGCTCAGCCGCGCGATGACGGAGGGAAGGAGGGCGTGCTCGGCGGAGTGGATTTTCTGTTCGAGCGTTTCCAGTGTATCCGATTCTTCGATACGAACGGCGGACTGGTCGATGATGGGGCCTCCGTCCACCTCGGCGGTGACGTAGTGGACGGTGCAGCCGGTGATTTTCACGCCGCGCCGCCAGGCCTGGCCGATCCCGTCGAGGCCGGGGAAGCTGGGCAGGAGGCTGGGGTGGAGATTGATGATCTTGCGGGAAAAGGCGTCGATGAACCGGGGCTTGAGGATGCGCATGAAGCCGGCGAGGACGACGAGGCCGGGATCGAGGGTGCGAATGGATTCGATGTAGCGGGTCTCGCCGGCTTCGTCGAATTTGGTCTTGAATGGACCGGGGTCGAGGTGGGCCGCAGGCACGCCAAAGCGCGGGCCGAGCGCGAGGATGCCGGCACCGGGTTTGTCGGAAAAAATCTGGACGACACGAGCCCGGCCCAGACGATTCTGACCGGCGGCTTCGAGGATGGCGGCGGCATTGCTGCCGCGTCCGGAACCTAGGATGACGATGCGCATAAGCCCCGCATGGAAGCAGGTATGCGCGACGGGCAAAAGAATAAAGAATGGCGCCCGATCGTTCTCGTTCCCCTGCCCATTCCTCGTTTTCGAAACCTCACGAAAGAAGAAGAGAGAACAAGCAAGAGAACGGGAACGACCGGGCGGGCGGGAAGGGTTACGTTTTCTTCAATTCCGGGGCGTGGCGGATGTCGCGGGCCTGGGCCAGGTAGACCATTTCCTCGGCGATGTTCGTCGCGTGGTCGGCGATGCGTTCGAGGGACTTGGAAATGAACATCAGTTCCAGCGCGCGGCTGATGGTATCGGGGCGCTCGATCATGAAACTGCTCAGCTCGCGGTAGAGTTGCTTGTTGAGTTGATCGACTTCGGGGTCCCGGCGGATGACGGAGAGCGCCTTGACCTGGTTGTCGGCCTCGAGGAAGCAGTCGAGCGCGTCGCGGAGCATTTCGAGCGCGATGGATGACATGCGGGGGATATCGACATAGGGCTTGAGCGGGGGCTCGGCGGCGAGGCGGATGGCGCGCTTCGCGATGCCGGTGGCCTCGTCACCGACGCGTTCGAGGTCGTGCGAGGCCTTCATGCCGACGATGACGAGGCGCAGGTCGGTGGCGATGGGCGCGCGGAGGTTCATGTAGCGCACGGCCTCGTCGTCGATCGCGATTTCGAGCTGGTCGATCTCGTCGTCGGCGGAGATGACGTTTTGCGCCAGGACGGCGTCAGACTCGGTGAGCGCGCGGAGCGCGAGACGGACGTGCTCAATGGCCTTCTCGCCCATGAGGACAAGCTGGGAGCGGAAGGTTTCGAGCTCGGTGTCGAAGAAGCGTTTCATGGGAGAATGCGTAGTTCGGAGTGTGTAGTGGAATGAGGACCGGAAGCCCGGTTGCTTTCTTTATTCTTTCCTCTTTATCTTTCTTCTTTCCCTCGTAGAGAGCGGAGGATTCGGGAGAGGAAGGAAAGAGAAAGATAAAGAGGAAAGAATAAAGATGAAGGAGGCGAGGCGGCGGGTCAGCCGAAGCGGCCGCTGACGTAGGCCTCGGTTTGCGGATTGGACGGGCTCATGAAGATGGTGCGGGTGTCGGCGTGCTCGATGAGGCGGCCGAGGTAGAAGAAGGCGGTGAAGTCGGAGCAGCGGGCCGCCTGCTGCATGGAGTGGGTCACGATGATGATGGTGTAGCGGCGCTTGAGCTCGTGGATAAGCTCCTCGATTTTGGCGGTGGCGATGGGGTCAAGCGCGGAGCAGGGCTCGTCCATGAGGATGATTTCCGGCCCGACGGCGATGGCGCGGGCGATGCAGAGGCGCTGTTGCTGTCCGCCGGAGAGGCCGAGGCCGCTTTCGTGGAGGCGGTCCTTCACCTCGTCCCAGAGGGCGGCGCCGCGGAGGCTGCGCTCGACCACCTCGTCGAGGCGGGATTTCGTATTTATTCCCTGGATACGAAGGCCGTAGGTGATGTTTTCGTAGATGGACTTCGGGAAGGGATTGGACTTCTGGAAAACCATGCCGACGCGCTTGCGGAGCTCGATGGGATCGACGTCGGGGCGGCTGATGTCGATGTCGTTTATCTTGATGGAACCGCGGCGGATGGCGGTGCCGTCGATGAGGTCGTTCATGCGGTTGAAGCAGCGGAGGAGCGTGGACTTGCCGCAGCCGGACGGGCCGATGAAGGCGGTGACGCGTTTCTCGGGGAGGCGGAGGTTGATGTCGTCGAGGGCCTTTTTCTCGCCGTAGTAGAAGTCGAGATCGGTGATTTCGATGAGGGTGCGGGAAGGGGGAGAATTTTCGATTTTCGATTCCCGATTCTCGATTGGAATGGTGCGTGGCGGCTGGAGAGTCATCGGCATTTTGGTTTTATCGCCCACAGAACGCACGGAAAGGAAACGCGCGAGCGGCGGGCTTGGTTTGGAAATTTGAGATTCTGGCTTTGGATTTCTTTTCTTGTTACTTGCCACTTGTTACTTGGCACTTGGCGTCCTTCACCACTTGTAGGCCCGGCGGAGGCGGGCGCGGAGGATGATGGAGGCGGTGGCGATGAGGGCGACGAGCAGGAGGAAGACGAAGGCGCTGCCGTATTGGACGCGTTCGGTGTATTCGTTTTGCGGAATCTTGGAACTGACGACGTAGATATGGTAGGGAAGCGCCATCACGCCTTGGAAGAAGAAATCGCTGATTTCCGAAACCTGCCAGGGGAGCTTGTCGCGGACGACATAGGCCGCGGTGAACATGATCGGCGCGGTCTCGCCGGCCACGCGCGCGATGCCGAGAATCGACGAGGTGAGGATGCCGGGGAGCGCGTAGGGAAGGACGGATTTGCGGATGGTCTGCCACTTGGTCGCGCCCAGCGCGAGCGAGCCCTCGCGGAAGCCGCGCGGGACCGCCTTGAGCGATTCCTCGCTGGCGGTGATGACCACGGGCAGCACCATGAAGGCGAGGGTGAACCAGCCGGCCATGAGAGAGACGTTCCAGCCGAAAAAGATCACGAACATGCCGAAGCCGAAGAGGCCGAAAACAATGGAGGGCACGCCCGCGAGGTTGAGGATGGCGAGGCGGATGATGCGCACGACGGGGCCGGATTTGGCGTATTCGCTGAGATAGACGGCGCTGGCGACGCCGAGCACGAGCGCGATGGTCATCGAGCCGGTGACCAGAAGCAGCGTGCCGACGATGCAGGGGAGGATGCCGCCGGCGGAATAGACGATGGATTGCTCGTTGGCGAAGCGAGGCGCGGGGCGGCCTTCGGCGGCGGCGCGGGCGGTCTCGGTGGCGCGAAAGGCGCGGTAGTCGCGGTCGCCGAGCCGGTGCGTGGCGCCTTCGTATTCGAAGACGTGGAGGGTCTCGGGCGCCTCGGTGAAAAAGGTCGTGTTGACGAAGGGAAACCGGGACGAGAAGACGGTGCCGGCCCCCTTGAAGACGATGTTGCCAAGGACAAGCGCGCCGCAGAGCAGAATGCAGTAGGTGGCGGCGCGGAAGAGCGAGAAGATGGCGCGTTCGCGCCAGACGAGGGCGCCGCCGCGGGAGCGGAAGGGATTCTCGGGGGCGTTTTTGGTGGTGTCCATCATTCGGCGATGCGGTAGCGGGTGACGATTTTCTGGGCGGCGTAGTTTATCGCCAGCGAGAGGAGGAAGAGCACGATGCCCACCACGAAGAGCGCGCGGTAGTGGATGCTGCCGCGCACGACCTCGCCCATCTCCTGCGCGATGATGCCGGTCATGGTGTGCACGGGCTGCGTGACGGCGGCGGGGCCGGAGGTGAAGTCGGGGATGGCGATGCGGTTGCCGGCGCAGAGGAGCACGATCATGGTCTCGCCGATGACGCGGCCGAAGCCGAGCAGGATGGCGGAGATGATGCCGGAGAGCGCGGCGGGCGTGATGATTTTGATGATGGTCTGGAGGCGGCTCGCGCCGAGCGCGTAGGACGCCTCCTTCAGCGCGCGGGGCACGTTGTTGAGCGCGTCCTCGGCCAGCGTGAAGATCGTGGGGATCGAGATGAGCGCGAGCAGGCAGCCGGCGGTGAGGGCGTTGAGGCGCTCGATGATGGGAAAGCCGGGCACCCAGTGCACCCAGTCGGCCTGGGAGAAGCGGCGCAGCAGCTCGCCGAGGACGGCGATGCCGAAGAAGCCGAGCACGACGGAGGGAAAGGCCGAGATGAACTCGATGGCGGGCTTGATGAGGCGCTGCTCGCGCGGGGTGGCGACCTGGTTGACGTAGATGGCGGCGCCGACGCCCAGCGGAACGGCGATCAGTAGTGCAATGATGGATACAAGCAGCGAGCCGGTGAACAGGGGGATGATGCCATACCAGTCCTGCCAGAAACTCGCGGTCAGCCAGTCGCGTCCGAAAATGAACGCGGAGAGGCTGGCGGTGAAAGGGACGGGTCTGGCGTAGTCCCACGCGGCGAGCTTGCGCTCGATTTCCGGGAACGTGGCGATGTAGGCGCGCGTCTGCCGCTTGAACTCGTCCATGCGCGCGTCGAGACCCGGTTCGATTTGGGAGAGCGGCGGGGCGGCGGAGAGCAGGGTTTCGAGGCCGGCGGCGAAGGCGGCGTTGGTCTCGCGGTAGAGCGGCAGGGTGTCGAGGATGGGCTGGAGTTCGGCGGCGAAATCAACCGGCTCGATGACGACCTGCGCGGCCTCCGCGGCGTGGCCTTCGGCGAGAAGCTGGGCGCGCTGGGTGGTTTTGTCCTCGTTGACGTTGAAGCGCGTCTTGATGGCGGTGGCGACTTCGCCGAGGTCGGAGACGAGGCCGCGAATCGGCATCACGGCGTCGCTGAACCGGCCGGAAAAATCGTCGAGCGCAGCGAGGCGGGCGTTGGCGTCGGCGGGAGAAAGCTGCTGTTTTTGAGTGAGCTGCGTGAAGGCGGCGAGCCGCAGGTCGTAAAGCTGGCGGGTGAGCGCGGTGTGGGCGGTTTCCTGGCGCCGGATATGATCGACGTATTCGAGTCCGGCCTGGCGGTAAACGATGAGGTTGCGCTGGTTCTGCCCGAAAAACGCCGCGCCTTCGCGGAAGAGAAACACCATGATGAGCGCGAGCACGATGAGCGCGACGAGGGCGTTGCCGCCGAAGAACGCCTGGATGCATTCGTCAAGCGTGAGGCCGAGGAAGCGGGTGCGTTTCTTGGTGATGGCGAACGCCGGGCGCGCGGGCGTGGCGGAGGTCGGGATGGTGTTTTCGGCGGTGGCGGGCATGGCGGGATGGCGTTCGGAAAATGGGCTCCATGCGACCGATGGGGCGCATGGAGCCCATGAAGGAGAGGGAGGCGTGTGTGTGCTGTTCCTTTACCGCACGCCGACGAAACCTACTTTCTCGGCGATGCGCTGGCCGGCGTCGCTGAGGGTGAACTCGACGAATTTCGCGGCCTCGCCGACGGGATCGCCGTTGGTGTAGTAGAAGGTCGGGCGGGCGTAGGGATACTGTTTCGCGAGGACGGATTCCTTGCTCGGTTTCGTGCCGTCGATGGCCACGACCTTGATGCCGGGGACGTCGAGGTAGGCGAGGCCGACATAGCCGATGCCGTTGGGATTGCGGGCGACCTCGGAGGCGATCTGCTCGTTGCCCGCCATCTTTTGCGAGGAGCCGGCGTAGTCGCGCTTGCTCATGGCGAGCTCCTTGAAGTCGGCGTAGGTGCCGGACGAGGTGTTGCGGGTGTAGATGGAGATTTTCCCCGGGTTGCCGCCCACCGCGGACCAGTCGGTGATGTCGCCGGTGAAGATCTGCTCGATCTGGCGCTTGGTCAGGCCGGTGACGGAATTGCCGGCGTTGATGATGACGCCGATGCCGTCGTAGGCGACGATGATGGGCTTGAGCGTGACGCCCTTGGCCTTGCCGGCGGAGAGCTCGGTGGCCTTGGCGCGGCGCGAGGACATGCCGATCTGCGCGGTGCTGTCGATGATGGCGGTGATGCCGGTGGTGGAGCCCTCGGCGGCGATTTCAAACGAGGTTCCGGGATTGGCGGCCTTGTATTCCTCGGCCAGCATGGGCACGAGCTTGGCTCCGAGCGTGTCGGAACCCTTGATGACGAGCTTGTCGGCACGGGCGAGGCCGGTGAGGGCGAGCGCGGCGGTGGCGATGGCGATTAGTTTTTTCATGGTTGGGATGGGTTTGGGAATGCGGAATTGCTGTGACTGGACTGATCGGACGAGTCCGACTAGGTGCTTGTATAAGTGTTTTTTGGATACGCGTGGCGGCTTAGAATTTCACGCTGATGTCGGTTTGGAAGAGCTGGTACTTGGTGAGGTTGGCCGTGCCGATGTCACCGGCTCCATAAGTGGCGAGATTGTCCTTTTTGCGGTCGGCGGCGGCGTAGGTGATTTTCACGCTGATGCCGTCGGCAAGCACGTAGGTGGCGGCGAGCCCGAAGCCTTTCATGTTGGTGCGGCTGTCGAAGAGGTCGGAATCGACGAGGTTGGTGTCGAGGGCAAAGGCCGCGACATCCTGGTAAAAGGCGCGGAGTTCCCAGTCGCCTTTCACCTTGGTGGCGCCGAGGGCGGCGCCGATTTGCAAGGCGATGTCCTCGCCGTCCGCGGTCGGGATGCCGGCGGCGTCGGCGCGGTCGTCGGCGTCGAGGTTCATGGCGAACTCACCCCAGATCTTCAGCGGGAATCCACGAACCGTGGTGCTGTATTCGACCGGGAGGTCGAGGACGGAGACACCGACGGGGCGGTGAATGGCGTTGTTAGGGGTGGTGAGGGCGGTCAGACCGACGCCATCGTTGCTGTAGAAGTAATAGGTAGGCGCGATTTGGATGGTGGCTCCGCCGGAGAGTTTCAGGCGTGCACCAACTTGGTTGCCGAAGAGGAATGTGTTGGAGCGCGCGGAGCTGCTGCCGAAGGCGTTGTAGGTGCCTACGCCGTCATACACGAGTTGCTCGAGATTGACGAAGTAGGTGATGTTGCCGGAGGTATGCGCCCATTGCTCGGCGAGGCCTTCGACGTTGATGTCGTCATCCCAAATCATGGGCGAGGTAATCAGCGGGTTGGCCATGCGGCCCACGGTGAAGGTGAAGTCGCCCATCGTGCGACCGATATAGGCCTGGCCGAGGTAGATGCCATTGTTGCCGCCTTTGCCAAAGGGTGAGAGGGAGTAGTCGCCGGCGGTCACATTGGTGGAGCGGTTGCCCGAACCGGTTTCGAGGCGTGTGCCGAAGAACCAGCCGTCGCCGAGTTTGCCGGAAAGGCCGAGGCGAAAGCGGTAGCGGAAGCGGTTGCGCTCTTGGCGGTCACCGGTGCTGCCGTTTTCGCCGGAGCGATATTCATAGCGGGCACGGGCATCGCCGGAGAGTTTCAGCTCATTGAGCGCGCTGGAAAGATTCCATTTACCGGCGGAAGTCTCGAGGGCTTCGTGTTGGAGTTCGGCGCGGACATTCTCGGCCTCCTGGTCGGAGAGGATGCCTTTGCGGACGAGAACGTTCAGAAGGGCGCCGCTGTCTTGGGCGCGGACGGAGGGCGCGGTGGAAGCGGCGCCGACTACGAGCGCGCCCAGCGAGAGGAGCGCGAGTCGTTTTTTGAGGAGTCTGAAGGAGGTCATTTGGTCTTGGTGTTTGGTGAGCGCGACCGGCAAACGCGCCGGGCGCACCAAGACCTTGCGCCACGCGTGCGGCGGAATTGTGGCGAAAATGTTACGAATGCGTGAACTCGCCCCCGCCGGCCGCGGGAGGGGGCTGCCCGGACGGCGGCATCACAGATGCCCGAATTCGCCGTCGCGCAGGAACGCTCCCACCTGGGCGAGCACCGGACGGCGCCATGACAGCCAGGTGTGCGAGCAGGGAAACTCGATGAAATCGCTCATGCCGTCGAGCCGCGCGCTGGCAACGCCGACCTTGCCGTCATCGGGACCGTGTATCCAGCATGAAAATACAGGATTGAGCGAGCGGTTGCCCGCGATGACGCCGATCTCCGCCGCCACCGGCCCGGCGCCGAGCCGCGCGGGCAGCGAATCCGTCCCCGTGCCGAGCCGGGCGCCGTTGACGCCGGTGAACAGGCTGAAAAGAGGATTGCCGCGCAGCCGGTCGACCACCTCGCTGCCATGATTGGGCGGCGCGATCATCACGATGCGGCCGAGGTTGGCCGGCGCGGGATTGTCGCGCAGCCAGAGGCGCACGATGATGCCGCCCATCGAGTGGGTGACAAAATGCAGGCGTGGCGCGCCGTCCGCGCCGTGCGCCCGCAGCATCGCGGGCAGCCATTCGTTCGCGAGCTGTTCCAGCGGCATCGTGCGCGAAGGGTAGGAAACGTTGACCACGCGGTAGCCGTCGTGCCGCAGCATGGAGGCCGCACGATTCATCGACCCACGCGTGCGGCCGAGGCCGTGAAGCACAACGACGACATCGGGCGTCTGGCGGACCGCACCCCCGGACGAAGATGCCGATGCCGCGGGGGCGGGCGGCGCGACCGGACGCGGCGGTCGCGAAACACAGCCCTGCCATAGAATGGCAAGCGAGGGCAGGAGGATGAGCGGGCAAAGTGTGCGCATGGGAAGACGCCGGTAGGGATGGAATTTTGCACGAAGCAGGGAGGCGGGCGATCCAAATTGCGGCGCCGCGCCTCGTATTCGCCCGAAAAACGCGGGAGAGAATCCATCGATGGCCGGCGCGCTCATATTTGAACGTTGCGTCGATGCCGTGCGTCTTTCCCCGCGTCAGAACAGTTCATTCAGTGATTCGTTTGTAGTCTTAAAGTCGGCAAGGGCGCTGGTTTTTCACCGGTGCCCTTGTTGTTTTCGGCCCTCGACACCTTGGCGCGACGCGCGTTTCACTTGGTCCCGCCAAACCCATCGTGCCCGTTCCGCGCCATGCCCGATTTCCGTGTCCATTGCCCGCCGCCTGAAAACACCGACGCTGTTTCCGCCGCCGAACTGCGCCTGTCGCCGGAAGAGTCGCATCATCTCGTCGCCGTCAACCGCGCCCGCGCCGGCGCGCAGGTGGTGGCGTTTGACGGACGCGGGCGCGAGTGGGATTGCGAACTGGTCAACGCCTCGAAAAACGCGGCCGTGCTCCGCGTGCGGGCCGTGCGCCAGGCCGCGCCGCTGCCGTTTGCCATCACGCTGGCGCAGGCGCTGCCCAAGGGGCAGACGATGGATGCCATCGTGCGCAAGGCGACCGAGATCGGCGCGCGCCGCATCGTCCCGCTCGAAAGCGAGCGCACACAGGTGCATCTCGACGGAGGCCGCGAGGACAGGAAAATCGACAAATGGCGCGTCGCCGCGCTCGAGGCCGCGAAGCAATGCGGCAACCCGTGGTTGCCCGAAATCGAGCCGCTGCAGAATGCGACCGCGTTCATGCGCGCGAGCGCGGGCCGGGACGACCACGATTTGCGGCTGATCGCCAGCCTGCATCCAGGAGCGTGTTCGTTGAAGACGATTCTGGCGGATTTCCGCGCCGCCAACAACGGACGCCTGCCGCGCCGCGCGCTCTGGCTGATCGGCCCCGAGGGGGATTTTTCGCCGGCCGAGATGGCGGTTGCGCTGGAGTGCGGCATCAAGCCCGTCACGCTCGGCCCGCTGGTCCTGCGTTGCGAGACCGCCGCCACTTACGCCCTGAGCGTGCTGGCGCACGAATTGTCGGCGGAGTAACGCCCGGGCACCCGAAGGAGCGCCTGCCGCCGGACGAAATTTGCGATTTACACCAAGGCGCGAGTTTCTAGCGTCACTCCCTCGCATCCGTGCCCGGATGGCGGAATTGGCAGACGCGCCGGACTCAAAATCCGGTTCCCCTTAAAGGAGTGTGGGTTCGACCCCCACTCCGGGCACCAGCGAAAACCCTTGTGCTCCCAGTGCTCTTTTCCCGGACAGATATTCCCCCCCGTAATCGTGAGTCTGGTCCCGGCGCGCCGCTTTCCTGGGAAATACATCAGCCGTCGTTGCTGCGTGAATACATCGAAGTGGTGCTGGTCATCTCAATGGTCACCGTTGTCGCGTGTTTTGTGCCGGCCGATTACCGCGTGTTTGGCGACATCTATTTGTTTGCGGTCATCATGCTGTGTTTGCGGGTGAGCCGCTGGCCCGTGCTTTTTGCCTCCGTGGCCGGCGTGCTGGCATGGAATTTTTTCATCGTGGCGCCGCAGATGGCGTTTGCGCCGCTCAATGTGCAGGACGGGATTTTTCTCGGCACGTGGTTTGTCGTCGCGCTTGTCGCGGGACAGTTGACCGCCCGGTTGCGGGCCAAGGAACAGCAGGAAAGGCAGCGCGAACGGAATGCCACGGTGATCTTGCAACTGACCCGCGCCCTGGATGCGGCGCGCAGTCTCGATGACGCCATAGAAGTGGCGCTGCGGCAGGCGGACGCCCTGTTTGGCGTGCCGACCGCCCTGTCCTTGCCCGAGGGCGACAATCGTTTTGTCTCCCATTCGGGGAGTTCCCTGAAACTCGATGACCAGGAGTTTTCCTGCGTGCGGGAGGGGAGCGGGACGGCGGTCTCGTTGAGCGGGAACATCCACATACCGGTGCAGCAGGGGAAGCGGCGCCTCGGGATATTTTCGGTCGGATGGGGTTCGCAAAAAAACAGGATGCCCCCGGCTTACTTGAGGCTGATGGAAATGTTTGCCCTGCAGATAGGGTTGCTCATCGAGCGCGAACAGTTCCGGGAGGCCAGCGAACGCGAAAAATTGCTGGCGGAATCCGACCGCATGCACCGCACGCTGCTCGACAGCGTTTCGCATGAGTTGAAGACGCCGGTCGCCGTGCTGCGTTCGGCGGCGGAAGGGCTGGCCCGGGAAAAAGGCGCCCGGCGGGAGATTTTGGCCCGGGAGATCGTGACCGCGGCCCGGCGGCTCGATCACCTCGTCGCCAACCTGCTCGACCAGACGCGCCTTGACGCGGGGCGCCTCCGGTTGCGCATGGACTGGTGCGATGTGCATGACCTGATCGGGGCGGCCCGGCGCGCAGTGGGCGAAGGTCTGGCCAGCCGGCCATTCTCGGTCAAAGTGCCGGATGAGATGCCGCTGTTCATGGCCGACGCGGTATTGATGGAGCACGTGCTGTCCAATCTTTTGCTCAATGCCGTCCACCACACGCCCGCCGGCACGCCCATCTCGGTGCACGCCGGGGTTGAGAATCAGGATTCCGGCAAGGCGTGGGTTTTTATCACGGTGGCCGACCGGGGGCCGGGCCTTACGGAGGAGGCGAGGGCAAGGCTGTTCCAAAAATTTGAGCGCGGGGAGCAGGCCAAGGCCGGCGGGCTCGGGCTGGGATTGTCGATTGTCCGTGGTTTTATGCTCGCACAAGGTGGCGATGTCGTGGCTGATGACAATCCGGGGGGCGGCGCCCGCTTCACGATCAAGCTGCCCCACAAGGTTCACGAATCGGTGCCTCACGAATGAACGAACAGACCCCCAAACCCTCGGTTTTGATTATCGATGACGAAATCCAGATTCGCAGGCTGCTTCGCTTCACCCTGGAAGACGCCGGTTATGAGGTTCGCGAAGTCGAGGCCGGGCGTCCCGGTCTTGTCGAGGCGGCGCATCATCGGCCCGATGTGATCGTGCTCGACTTGGGCCTGCCCGACATGTCGGGCATCGACGTGCTCAAGAGATTGCGCGAGTGGAGCCAGACGCCGGTGCTCATCCTTTCGGTTTTCGGCGAGGAGAGCCGAAAAATCGAGGCGCTCGACGCCGGCGCCGATGATTATCTCATAAAACCGTTCGGGGGCGGCGAACTTCTGGCCCGCCTGAGGGCGCTCCTGCGCAGAATCCGCCCCAACGAGCCGCCAGCCACCATCCGTTTCGGCACCGTCGAGGTGGATCTCGCCAACCGGCGCGTCACCAAGGCCGGCGAACTCGTGAAACTCAGCGTGAAGGAATATGCCATCCTGCGGCTTCTAGTCTCGCATCAGGACAAGGTGCTCACGCACCGGCAGATTCTCACCGAAGTATGGGGGCCGGGTGCGGAAGAGCAGACCCATTATCTCCGTGTGTTTATGATGCGTTTACGGAAAAAAATCGAAGACGATCCCAACACCCCCCGCTACATCCAGACAGAATCGAGCATCGGGTATCGCCTCCTGAGTGATTCGCATTCGTAGCGGGCATGGTTTTTGGGGACTCGCCGGAGTCTTGACTCTGCCTCGCAAGGACATGGCCTCCCGGCAGGAGGGGGATTACCATAATGTTGGTTGAGGCATAAATGAAAAATAAACGACAAGATATGCGGAGTGCCATTCGCAATTTTCTGTCATACTCGATTCTCCTTCTTTCCTTATAAATTGACCACGTTTTGTTATGATTACGATTCCTGATAGTGTTTATGGTGCTGTTATAATCAGCATGATCGATTTTTTCCTCAGCTTTGTTATCATCGCCTTTATCGGCGTGGTGCTCGGCCTTTTGCCGATGGTGAACAAACGCTGGAAAATTGACGAAACCAAGCTGCGCGGCGGGCATTGATAAAGACAAACAAATGCCCCGCATTTGTTTTTAATTTCTTATCGTATTATGATAGAGCAATTTGGTTCGCTTTTTAAGGCCCTGGTCATGCAGACGGGGATATCCCAGCTCTGGTGGGGCAATCTGGTCATGATCGCCATTGGCGGCGCGATGATTTTTCTGGCCATTGCCAAGAAATACGAGCCGTTCTTGTTGCTGGGCATTGGCTTTGCCTGCATCGTGGTCAATGTGCCCGGTTCGGACCTGGTTCAACCGGGAGGACTTTTCCACTATGCCTATCAGGGGGTGAGTTCCTTGATCGTGCCGCCGTTGATCTTTCTTGGTGTGGGAGCATTGACCGATTTTGGCCCGATGATTGCCAACCCCAAGCTGGTCATTCTGGGCGCCGGTGCGCACTTGGGCATCTTTGTGGCGTTCATCCTGGCCCAAGCGATCGGCTTTTCGCTGCCGGAATCGGGCGCCATCGGAATCATCGGCGGGGCGGACGGCCCGATGGCGATTTTTGTCACCATGAAACTGGCGCCGCACTTGTTACCGCAAGTATCGGTGGCCGCCTATTCCTACATGGCGCTCATGCCCCTGATCCAGCCTCCCGTCATGCGGCTGCTGACCACCAATGAAGAACGCCAGATCAGCATGAAGCAGATGCGTCCGGTCAGCCGCCTCGAAAAAATCCTGTTTCCGATCGTGATCGCGATGATCGTCAACCTGTGTTTTCCGCCGGTCGCTCCTCTTGTCACCATGCTGATGCTGGGCAATCTCCTGCGCGAATCATTGTTGGTGGGACGCCTGGCCGAAACCGCGGGAGGAACGTTGCTGAACGTCATCACGCTCGTGCTCACGACGGCCATCGGGTCCACCATGACCGCTGAAACCTTCCTTACGGCCAAGACGCTTCAAATTATCGGGCTCGGTTTGATCGCGTTCGTTTTCGGCACTGCCTCCGGTGTGGTCACGGCCAAGATCATGAACCTTTTCCTCAAGAACAAAATCAACCCGCTGATCGGTTCGGCCGGCATCGCCTCCGTGCCCATTGCCGCGCGTGTCTCCCATCAAGTGGGGACGCAGGCCAACCCCCGCAATTATCTGATTTATCACGCGATGGGACCGAATCTTGCAGGCGTGTTCGGCACGGCCATTTCCGGCGGCATCCTGCTGGTTTTGCTGGGGGTGAACTAGGTTCACTTTGTTGGTTTTGATTTTTAACTGCGGAAAGCGGAGGTCGGGTCGAGTGGCACGGGCGACTCGCCCGTGGACGGCGCTCCGCGCCGCAAACCCACGGACACATGGGCGAGGACGCCCATGCCACGCAATCCCGCACCCCCTCCGCATCACCTTCGTTAATATCTAGACGTTTATTTCAAACAGGTCGGGATGCATTTCGCCGTCGGCGACCTTGTTGACGGTGCCGGTCATCAGGATGGAAAAGCCGTCGCCGATCTCGATGCCGATTTTGCCGCCTGGCATGTGCACGGTGACGTTGCGGTCAACCAGGCCGAGCCGGTGCGCGACGGCGGCGGCGGCGCTGGAGCTGCTGCCGGAGGCGAGCGTGTAACCCGCCCCGCGCTCCCAGATTTCGATGCGGATATTGGCGCGGTTGAGCACGCTGAGGAACTGGACGTTGGTTTTGTGCGGGAAAAGCGGATGGGTTTCGATGTGCGGGCCGAAGCGATGCGCGAGCGCGGCGGTCACCTCGGCGTCGGGCAGCGGGAGCACGCAATGCGGATTGCCGATGGTGGCGGCGCAGAACGTGAAGTTGCGCCCGCCGGCGGCGAGGGTTTCGTTGACGACCTCGCGCGACGCGCCGGCGGGCGCGACGGGGATTTTCGCGCTGTCGAAACTCACCCGGCCCATCGCCACGGTGATGAGACGGCCGTTTTCCTTGATGACGGATCGGACCTGGCCGCCGGGCGTTTCGATGGTGAAGGCGGCGCCGGTCTGGAATGCGGACAGCTCGTCCGCGGAATGGCGGACGGGCCGTCCGCGTTCCATATTGCCGGCGCCGGCGACGAGTTTTTGGTCGAACAGAAAGCGCGAAAAGATGCGCAGGCCGTTGCCGGATTTTTCGGCCTCGGAACCGTCGGGATTAAAAATGCGCAGGCCGAAATCGCTGTTTTTCGAGGGCAGCGGACCCCAGAGAATGCCGTCCGAGCCGACGCCGAAATTGCGATGGCAGACGACGCGGATTTGCCCGGCGGTGGGCGCGGGTTGCCAGGAGGGAAAGTCCGAGGGATCGAGGACGATGTAGTCGTTGCCGAGGGCGTGGTATTTGTGAAAACGCATCGTGCTTAATCGGGAACACGGACGGGCGCGGATGGCACGAAAAAACGAAAAACGCCGCGGATGCGACGCGGCGTTTTTTTATCTTTCTTCCCCTTTATCTTGTCAGGCTTCTCGCTTCGGCGGAAACTCTTTTCTCCCCAAAACCACCGAAAACTTCGAAGGCGGCAGGAGGAGAAAGAGGAAAGATAAAGAAGAAAGAGAAAGATTTTTCGGGCGGATTACACCCCGGCCGGGATGAGATCCTCGATGGAGTCGGACTCGGCGCTGATGTCGGCGAAGAGCCAGGTGGAGAGGTAGCGCTCGCTGGCGGACGGAATGATCGCCACGATCTTCTTGCCCTTGTTTTCCGGGCGTTTCGCCAGCTCGAGCGAGGCCCACACGGCCGCTCCGGACGAGATACCGATCGGAATGCCGTCGAGCGTGTTGACTTGTTTCGAGATCGGGCCGGAGTCGGTGTCCTTCACGCGGATGACTTCGTCGTAGATTTTCGTGTTGAGCACGGAGGGGACGAAGCCGGCGCCGATGCCCTGGAGCTTGTGCGGGCCGGGCTGGCCGCCGGAGAGGACGGGCGAGGCGTCGGGCTCGACCGCGACGATTTTCACGCCGGGCTTGCGCGCCTTGAGCACTTCGCCGATGCCGGTGATGGTGCCGCCGGTGCCGATGCCGGACACGACGATGTCAACCGCGCCGTCGGTGTCGCGCCAGATTTCCTCGGCGGTGGTGGCGCGGTGGATGGCAGGGTTGGCGGGGTTGGCGAATTGCTGGAGGATGACGCTGTTCGGGATCTTCGCGGCGAGTTCCTCGGCCTTGGCGATGGCGCCTTTCATGCCTTTCGGCCCCTCGGTGAGGACGAGGCGGGCGCCGAGCACCTTGAGGAGCTTGCGGCGTTCGAGCGACATGGTCTCGGGCATCGTGAGGATGAGCTTGAGGCCCTTCGCGGCGGCGACGAAGGCGAGCGCGATGCCGGTGTTGCCGGAGGTGGGCTCGATGAGGACGGAATCCTTGTTGATTTTGCCGGACTTGAGCGCGTCGTCCACCATCGCGAAGCCGATGCGGTCTTTCACGCTGGAAAGCGGGTTGAAGAATTCGAGCTTGAGCAGGATGTCAGCCTGCGCGCCATGCGCGGCGGCGGTGCGGTTAAGACGCACGAGGGGCGTGTTTCCGATGGTTTCGGTGATGTCGTTGTATATTTTGGCCATGGTAGTGGTTGGGTTGAGTGGGAGGGTTTCTTATGTTTATTGGGTTTATTACTATAAAAATGAGGAAATTCAACTATTAAAGCAGGAAATTGAAGGCAGATTAACGCGGATTTTATTGCAGGTGAAGAGGTCGCCGGAGGCGGGCGCGGGCGAGGCGATCGCGGTTGGCGGGTCAAATGGAATAGTCTTGGAACGTATGGGCCGGGCGGAGGCGGAGATGGGCGAGATCGTTTGGGCGCAGGTTGAGGGCGGCGAGTTCGGTGCGGGAGATCTCGGCCTCGACTTGCTCCCGGGAGGAGAGGATTTCGAAGGTGAGGCGCGGGTGCGGGCCGGCGGTGTGCGCGTAGCGAAGCACGGCGGCGACGCCGGTGGCGGAAGGGTCGTGCGGAAGCACCTCGATCTCGTGGGGACGGGCGTAAACGAGCCCGTCGGCGGCGAGGCGGCCGTTGTCGTGGATGGGGCCGGTGGCGCCCCAGGCGGCGCTGTCGCGCAGGATGTTCACGTCGCCGATGAACTTGTGCACGAAGGGCGAGGCCGGGCGGTCGTAAACGTCCTGCGGCGCGCCGACTTGCTCGATGCGGGCCTTGTTCATGATGACGACTTCGTCGGCGATTTCGAGGGCCTCCTCCTGGTCGTGCGTGACAAAGACGGTGGTGAGCTGGATTTCCTCGTGGAATTTGCGGAGCCAGCGGCGGAGTTCCTTGCGGACTTTCGCGTCGAGCGCGCCAAAGGGTTCATCGAGGAGCAGCACGCGCGGGCGGACGGCGAGGGCGCGGGCGAGGGCGACGCGCTGGCGCTGGCCGCCGGAGAGCTGGCTGGGGAAGCGGCGGTCGAGCCCGTCGAGCTGCACGAGGTGGAGAAGCTCGTTGACGCGCTCGGCGATTTCGGCGCGGGCGGGGCGCCGGGCGCGGGGACGCACGCGCAGGCCGAAGGCGACGTTGTCAAACACGGTCATGTGGCGGAAGAGCGCGTAGTGCTGAAAAACAAAGCCGACGCCGCGTTTGCCGGCGGGCACGCGGGTGACGTCCTCGCCGTGGAAGGCGATGTGCCCGCTGCCGGCATCGGCAAACTCCAGCCCGGCGATGATACGGAGGAGCGTGGTTTTGCCGGAGCCGGACGGGCCGAGCAACGCGACGAGTTTGCCGGCGGGCACGTGCAGGCTGACGTTGTCGAGCGCGGCGAAGTGCCCGAAGGTTTTGCTGATGCCGGTGGCGGTGATGCTCATCTGAAGTGCGGATTGCGGAATACGGATTGCGGAAAGATGGGGCGATGGGACAAATGGGACTGATGGGAGGCGGTGTTTTGGAATTTGGGAGTTTCTTTTCCTGTTACTTGCTACTTGTCACTTGTCCACCGCGGTGGCTTTGCGTTCGATGATGGTCTTGGCGACGAGGGTCACGATGGCAAGGAGCGCGAGGAGCGAGGCCACGGAGAACGCGGCGGCGGACTGGTATTCGTTGTAGAGGATTTCCACGTGCAGGGGCATGGTGTTGGTCTCGCCGCGGATGTGCCCGCTCACGACGGAGACGGCGCCGAATTCGCCCATGGCGCGGGCGTTGCAGAGGATCACGCCGTAGAAGAGGCCCCATTTGATGTTGGGGAGCGTGACGCGCCAGAAGGTCTGCCAGCCGCTCGCGCCGAGCGTGAGCGCGGCATGCTCCTCGTCGTTGCCCTGCGCCTGCATGACGGGAATGAGTTCGCGCGCGACAAAGGGGAAGGTGACAAACACGGTGGCGAGCACGATGCCGGGCGTGGCAAACACGATGCGGATGTCGCGCGCGGCGAGCCAGTCGCGCAACCCCGGGAGCCAAGGATCGGCGGCGTTGAGATACTGGCCGTACCAGCCGTGCAGCCCGAAAACCAGCACGAAGATGAGGCCCGCGATGACGGGCGACACGGCGAAGGGCAGGTCGATGAGCGTGGTGAGCAGGCTTTTGCCGGGGAAGTTGAACTTCGCGATGGCCCACGCCGCCGCGACGCCGAAAACGAGGTTCGCGGGCACGGCAAACACCACGGTGAGCAGCGTGAGGCGGATGGCGGCCAGCGCGTCGGGATCGACCATCGAGGCGAAATAGGTGCCGACGCCCGAGCGTAGTGCTTCGGTGAATACGGCAACGAGCGGCAGCACGAGAAACGCGGTGATGAAACCGAGCGCGGTGAAAATCAGGAGCCAGCGCACCCAGGGCGCGTCGTGAGTGGCGCGCGGCTGGGCGGCGGCGGCGCGGCGGCTGGCAAGCGTGGAGGCGATGGCGGCGGACATGGCGGCGAAAACGGACGGGGCTCAAACCGCCTGATGGCGGCGGCTCCATTTCTGGAGGAGGTTGATGAGCAGCAGCAGCACGAACGACGCGAGCAGCATGACGACGGCGATGGCGGTCGCGCCGCGGTAGTCGTATTCGCCGAGCTTGGTGATGATGAGGAAGGGGGTGATTTCGGTGCGCATGGGCATGTTGCCCGAGATGAACACGACCGAGCCGTATTCGCCGAGGGCGCGCGCGAAGGCCAGTGCGAAGCCGGTGATGAGCGCCGGGTAAACCTCGGGCAGCACGACGCGCGTGACGGTTTTCCAGCGGCTGGCGCCGAGGGTGGCCGACGCCTCCTCGAGTTCGGGCTCGAGTTCCTCGAGGATGGGCTGGACGGTGCGCACGACGAAGGGCAGGCCGATGAAGGTGAGCGCGATGAACACGCCGATTTCCGAGTAGGCGAGCTTTGCGCCGGAAAGGTCGAGCCCGGTGAGCCGGCCCAGCAGTCCTTCGTGCGCGAAGAGCTTTTGGAACATGCGGCCGTCCGGATCGAACCAGGTGCCGACCCAGCCGTTTTTCGCATAAATGCTCGTGAGCGCGATGCCGGCGACGGCTGTGGGTAGCGCGAAGGGCAGGTCCACCAGCGCGTCCACGAGGCGCTTGCCGGGAAAGCTGTAGCGCGTGAGCACCCACGCCACGACGAGGCCGAAGACCATGTTGACGAGCGCGGCGGCGAAGGACGCGAAAAACGTGATGCGATAGGACGCGAACACGCGCGGCGAGGAAACGGCCGCCACGAATTCCTCCCACGTCATGCCGAAGGTGCGGATGAACGCGGCGGAGAGCGGCAGGAGCACGATGAGGCCGAGGTAAAAGACGGTGAAGCCGAGCGTGAGGTTGAGGCCCGGCAAGGCCGAGCGTTGGCGGCGGAAAAGGGACATCAGAGATACTGGCCGTAGGCGATGAACTGGCGGTATTGCGCCAGGATGGAATGAAGCGCGGCGACCGATGCCTCGACTTGCAGCGGGAGCGGCGCGAGGGCGGGGGTTTCGAAAATCACGTCGAACGGGCGGGGCGCCTGTTCGGGCGGCGCGGCCAGCACCCCTTGGAAACACTCGCAGATCATGCCTTCGGCGGCGGTGAAGCCGTCGATGTGCGGGCGGGTGTCGCGCGGCAGGTGGCGCGCGCCGGCATCGAGTGCGGGCCGGAGCAGGGCCTCGTTCAGCACGCGCCCGTGCGTGTAGCCGTAAACGCCGTCGCAGGTGTCGTCGGCATGGAGCGTGATGAGGCCGTCGAAGCGATGCGCCCGCAGTTCGCGCTCGAGGATGCGCACCTCGGGCTGGAGCGAGCCGCGCCAGAATTCGCGGTTGAGGTCGCGTCCGGAGAAATTATGCCGCGTGTTGTCCTCGTAGCCGGTGGGATTGCAGATGGGATAGACGATGAGATCGTAGCCGGCCACGTCCTCCGGGCTCTCCGCCAGATCGCAGAGGAAGCGCACGAGCGCCTCGCAGCCCGCGGGTTCGTCGCCATGAATGCCGGCAAAAAGACCGAGGCGGATGGGCTCATGGGCGGCGGGCGGCCCGACAAACACAAAGCGCGGGATGCCATAGCGCGCGCTTCCGACGCGAAACGTCCCGGCCATCGAGCCGATGACGTCGTGGCTCTGCTCGGCCAGTTCGAGCAGCGGGTCAAGCAAGTCGTGTAAATCGCGCACGGGAGAAGTGGTGGCTAGTTGAACCATGTGGCAAGCGGACGCCGGGGTTTTTCGGTTGAGGATGGATTCTTTTGGCGCGGTCACAGATGCAGGCCGTAGGCATGGTGGCCGCGATAGTGGAGGATGAAGCGTTTCAACACGGTGGCGACGGCCTCGCTGTAGGTCGCGCTGTCCCAGGCATCGGGGACGTGTAGCGTGAGTTCAAACGCGCGGAAGGGCAGGTCGTCGCCGATGGTCAGCGGGCCGTCGAGCACGGGGGCATCGCGGTCGGCATCGGCCTCCCAGCGGACGGACAGCGGCTCGAAGTCGGCGGAGTTGACGAGTTCGACCCCGGTCGTGCTGATGAACTCGTCGGCGTGGTCGCGGAGACGCACGCCGATGCCGTCGAAATCGCGCCCGGTTTCGATGCGCACGAAGCCGTGGTAGCCGCGGGCGCGGGCGTCCTTTTGCAACAGGTCGATTTCGGGCGCGCGCGAATGACTCCAGGCGGCGCGTGAAAGGTCGCGGCCGGTCGCGCCGTGGAAAAGGCTGGCGACATCGACGAGCGGAAAGAAGGAGAGGTTCAGTCCCTGGCCGAGATCGGGCGCGCGCGAGAGACCCTCGACCAAGTGCAGCAGCGCGAGCGAACCGCGTAGATCCGCGCTCTCAAAGCCCGCATGGAAGGCGAGGCGGAGGGATTCATCGTGCGAGTTGGGGCCGAAATAAACGAATCGAGGAATATGGAGCGAGTGAGCCCGGTGATAGAACGGCCCGAGCGGAGAACCGAAGACGTAATCGGAGCGGTGCGAGAGTGCATAGAGCGAGCTGAGCTGTTCGGCAAACGCGCGCGCATCCGGCGCGACCGCGGGCGGAATCGCCGGCGCGGCGGCGTTGGTGACGGTTGAAAAGCGGGAGAAAAGATGCGTGCTCATGGAGTTGAGTGTGCGGTGCCTGGTCGCGGATGAATGCGAATGGAGGCGGGACGGCGGTTTCGTGGCATTGTTTTTCGATTCGCGCCGGTTCGCGCTCATTCGCGATTGGGCTTTCGGGCCTTCCCGGATTATTTTTTCTGGAAGATCTGGTCGAAGATGGCGCCTTCGACGAAGTAGGTCTTGGTCGCGCTGGGCCAGCCGCCGAAAGCGCCGTCAATGGTGATGAGATCGACCTTCGGGAACTGGGTGGCGTATTTCGCCTTCGCCTTCTCGGAGGTCGGACGATAAAAATGTTTCCCGGCGATGTCCTGCCCCTCGTCGGAGTAGAGATAATTCAGATAAGCCTCGGCGACTTCGCGCGTGTCTTTGCGGTCGACGACCTTGTCCACGACGGTCACGGTCGGCTCCGCGAGGATGCTGAGCGAAGGCACGACGATATCGAATTTTTCCTTGCCGAATTCCTTCAGCGAGAGAAAGGCCTCGTTTTCCCAGGCGAGGAGCACGTCGCCGATTTCGCGCTGGACAAACGTGGTGGTCGAGCCGCGCGCGCCGGCATCGAGCACGGGCACGTTTTTGTAGAGCTTGGTCACGAAGTCGCGCGCGCCGTCATCGCCGCCGAAGTGGCGCCGGCCGTATTCCCAAGCGGCGAGGAAATTCCATTGCGCGCCGCCGGAGGTCTTCGGGTTGGGCGTGATGACTTGGACGCCGGGCTTGATGAGGTCGCCCCAGTCCTTGAGATTTTTCGGATTACCGGCGCGGACGAGAAACACGATGGTGCTCGTGTAAGGCGCGGAGTTGTGAGGGAGGCGTTTCTGCCAGTCGGCGGGGATCAGGTCGGCCTTGTCGTGGAGCGCGGAGACATCGGCGGCCAGTGCGAGCGTGACCACATCGGCGCGGAGCCCGTCGATGACGGTGCGGGCCTGCTTGCCGGAGCCGCCGTGAGACTGCTTGATGGTGACATTGTCGCCGGTCTTGTCCTTCCAGTAGCGGGCGAAGGCGGTATTGAAATCGACGTAGAGCTCGCGCGTCGGGTCGTAAGAGACGTTGAGCAACTCAATGTTCTTTGCGCTGGCAAAGGGCGCGACGGCAAGGATTGCGAGTATGGATAGAAATACAAAAAAACGAGACATGAGTGAATTAGGTTTCATGGTAATGATTTGGATTATTTGAGTTAGCGGAGTGGTGAAGGACAAAACAGGGTAAAGATGGCTTTTGGGGATGATTCGGTAACTGATTAGCGACTACACTCTTGAAATCCCAACAACTCAGCCACCGATCTGGCGGAGTGATAAATCTGAGCGATTTCATGGGTGATGAGACTCATATTCCTACTGTTTTAATATGGTTTAATGTCGCGGAGCCAAAACAGCCTTCAATTTGAAGACAAGCTTTTCCTGAAAAATCTTTCAGATTTTAGCTTCTCCTTTATATCCCCCGTAGTTGACCGAGGGAAAGGGATGCGAGAAATCAGATGAGTAATGCGCCCATCAAGCAGGTTGCCGTGCAGCCTGTTCCCCGTCGGTTATCGAGAGGAAATGAGGCGCCAGCCGGCAATCTTGCCGGGATGATACATCAGGCCGGGAGCGGCCTCGCCGAAGGTCTGGGCGTCCACTTCGAAAATATACTCTCCCTGGCCTTCGGGATTAGTGCAGCGCAGCAGATACCGGCTGCCGTCTGGACTCATGCCTTTTTCGACTACGATGGCATAGCGTCCTGAGAAGGGTGTGATGGCGGCCGGAGGCGGGCGCGTGGGGGCAACCGGACGGCGCGGGACGGTGACTTGGCGCGCGGGAGGTGCAGGTGTTGTTCGCGCGGGCGGTTGTGCGGTGGTGACGGTGCGCGCGGGAGCGGTCTCGACGGGCGGCACACTGACACGCGGCGGCGGGATCGCGGTGGCGGCCGGTTGCTGCGGGGTGGCCGCCGCCGGCGGTGGGGGTATGTCTGTGGCCGGGGGGGCCGGCCAGACGGGAAGCTGGAAAGTAATCGAGGGGGCGGGGAGTGCACCGCTCACCGGGCTGGCTGCGGATGAGGGAGGATACGCAGGCGGGGTCGAGGCACCGGTCGCGACCTTGCCCGGCGACCAGAAAAAAGCCAGGTAACCCACCAGAAGCAATAGCAGCAATACTATCACAATCAGAAGGTTATTGTTTTTTCCGTTTTTTCTTCGCCTAGCCATCCAACCGGGTTTTCTGTTCAGGTTTTGCCTGTTTAGGGCAGTTGCAGTTTATCCGAGAAATGCTCTGAAAATAAAAAAGGGTTCTCGCCCGAAAAGCGAGAACCCTCTTGGAGGAAAGAATTACCACTTCAGGCCGACGCCGACGAATCCCCACACCTTGTTGGTGAGGTCATGACCGCCAGCCGTCAGATCGGAGCGGTTGTTCGCGGTGCCATATTGGACGCCAGCGGTGGCCGACAAGGTCTCGTTAAACCAGACCGTGGTGCTCAAGGTGGCTCCATAGTAGACCCATGTGTCCTTTACGCTCGAGCCAGGCGCGTCGGGATAGTAGTCACCCGCATCGCTGTAGCCGACAAAGACGCTGGCATCCGCGCTGGCCTTGAACTGGGCGAGCTGGAAGGGAAAACGATAACCGGACGAAAGCTCGAAGGTGAGGGTTTCGAGACGGATGTCGTAGTAGGTGTAGCCGGAGACGCCCAGACCGTCGAGCGCTTCCCAGAGCGAG
Organism: Termitidicoccus mucosus; assembly: GCF_038725785.1. Classification (GTDB taxonomy): domain Bacteria; phylum Verrucomicrobiota; class Verrucomicrobiia; order Opitutales; family Opitutaceae; genus Termitidicoccus; species Termitidicoccus mucosus. The sequence continues at coordinate 3,015,331 of NZ_CP109796.1, read as the reverse complement.
CCAAGGTTATAGCTGGCGCCGAGGGCAATCTCATACGAATAATCGGTGTTCTCGTTGTCGGCCTGCGGATAGAAAAACCCGGTGAGGCCGGCATCGAATTGGATTCCCTTGTATTCGTAGCGGTAACCGCCGAAGAGGTCGAATTCGTTGTCCCAGTCGCTATCGAAGGGTTGGTTGAACCAGCCTCCGACATAAAAACCGTCGCCGATCGGGTTGAACTCGACATTGGCTTGGAGGGCCTGTCCGGATTTCTGGGCGCCACGGAACACGTATTTGCCGGTATAGCGGATGTCCGCGGAACCGGTCCATTCGGTGGCTTGCTGCGCGCCAAGGGTGGTGGCGGCGAGGGCAAGTGCGATGATTGATAATGTAGTTCTCATTGTTTGGTTTTAGGAAAGACACTAGGCGCCGGTTTTTCGGGCGGGGAGTAATGCCTGTCCGAAGACAGGCGCCCCAGTGTGTTTATTTGGTGCGAGGCTTAGTAAACGAAGGTTGTCTCTTCCTTGACCATCGGACGGGGGAGGAAGGAGGAGTTGAACTCGAGGCGGGTCGTGGCGACACCGGACTGGGCGGCCTTCGCGTGAATCTTGAACTGGGTCTTGCCCTTGGGCTTGATGACCACATCCGGGAGAACCACTTCCTTGCCGTTGATCGTGGCGGTCTGGTCGGTGACGGAGACCGGGGTGATCTCATCGCTGAAGACCACGCGGACCTGGCTGTTGACCTCGCGGAAGGTGCCTTGGTTGGTGATGGTGATGGTGTAGACGACCTCGTTGCCGACACGGATCGGGTCAACGTTGTCCACGATCTCGGTCAGCACGCCGGGGGCGCCTTCCCAGATGGTGGTCGCGCTGGCGGTGTCGGAGACCTTGGCGTTGGAGGCGCGGGCCGTGACGCTGTTGGTGGTGGTCTGCGGCTGGCTGCTGCTGATGGTGACCGAGTCGGTCAGGCTCTGGCCGGGGGCGAGGTTCGGGATGGTCCAGACCACGCGGTCCTTGCTTTGGTTGCTCGGGGTGCCGGAGGCGGAGACAAGGGTGACGTTCTTGGGCAGGTTGTCGGTGACAGTGATGTTTTCGAGAGCGACATCGCCGTCATTGGTGACGGTGATGTTGTAGGTCGCGTCACCATAAACGAAGAGGCGCTCCGGTCCGGTCTTTTCGACCTTGATGCGCGAGGTCACGATCCTGGTCGGTGCGGAGGCGGCGGTGGCGGCGGCGTTGCTGGCGGTCACGCTGGCGTTGTTCACGTATTCACCGGCGCTGTCCGCGGTGACGGGCACGCTGACCGTGCGGCTCTGGCCAGCCGCGAGGGTGCCGACCGGGAAGGTGGTCGCGCTGGAGCTGCTGAGGCCGGAGGGCAGGTTGTCCACAATCACGACATCGTTCGCGTCCGCGGTGCCGTTGTTGGTGACAGTGATGTCATAGGCAAACTGGCTGCCGACTTCAGCGGTGGCCGGTCCGGTCTTGGTGAGCGCGAGGCGCGGGGTGCCGGCGCGCAGCGGGAGAATGACGACGGGATCGATGCAGACCTTGGAAGTCGTCAGGAAATCGCCTTCGCGCGTGGGTTTCACCACGATGGTCTTTTCCTCGACCTGGCCGGCGCTCATCGAGGGGAGCGCGGCCCAGCGGAGGATCCGGCCGTCGCGCGTGGCCTGAGGGGTGGTGCTCACGAGATCAAGCCCGTCGGGAAGCGTCTCGGAGATGTTGACGTCCGTGATGTTGGCGAGCGCGGTGACACGCAGGATGTAGCTGTATTCGGCGCCGACCTGGCCGGGGGCGCTCACGAGTATCTTTTCAACCGTGTAGAGATTCGAGTCGAAGCGGGAGCCAAGCGCCGCCCCGGCCACGGCGGACGAGGAGGCGGCCGACGAGGACGAGGTCGCCGAAGCCGCCGCGGCGGAGCTTTCAGAGGAGGACGCACTCGTGTAGGACGACGAGTATGACGAGGTCTGCGTGCTCGTGGCGGGTTGGGCCGTGACGGTTGTCTGGGCGGTCCCATCACGATGAGGATATTGCGGATAGTTTTGTGCCGGGGGCTTAGCCGAGAGGCTCGCCGTAAAAAGCACCGTCAGGCCGAGGGCCAGGCTGCGCAATGCGCGCATGTTTTTTTTACACGTTGGTTTCATTGGTGTTATTTGTGGTAGTTCTGTTTGGGTGACTTAGTATCCATGAATCAGACAACTCGCCCGGCAGAAGTGCCAGACAAATCAGACTGAATTGGCTTTCACGAAGTAAGTTGAGATACGCTACAACATATTTTGCGAAAATCAAAGAACATGGATACACGACTCATTAAAAAGGAGATCGCTTGAGCCAGTGACTTGCGAATAGGTGGCATTTTCACAGCTTTGTCAATAAGGCTGATACAGCATGGTAATGTTGCTAACATTTTTTACGAGTATATTTGTAAAATCATAATCGAAAAAAAAGGGGTTATACGAATACACCATCACGCATGGGATGTAAAAAATCGCACCGCCCGGCGATGTCGGGGTTGTGCGTGACGAGGATGATGGCCTGGCCGTTTTCCTTGGCGAGGCGGGTGAGCAGATCGAAAACCATGCCGGAGTTTTTCACGTCAAGGTTTCCAGTCGGCTCATCTGCGAGAATAATTGAGGGCTGATTTGCGAGGGCGCGCGCGATTGCCACGCGCTGCTGCTCGCCGCCGGAGAGCTGGTTGGCCAGCCGGTGGGTCTTTTCGCCGAGCCCGACGGCGTCCAGCAGTTGGGCGGCGCGCGCGGTCATTTGCGCGGGGGTGGCGCGGCCGAGTTTTCGCATGGGGAGCATCACGTTTTCCAGCGCGGAAAACTCGGGCAGCAGGAAATGGAACTGGAAGACGAAGCCGATGTGCTCGTTGCGCACCTGCGTGCGTTTTTCGTCGCCGGCCTGCGCGAGATTCTCGTTCGCGATCCAGATTTCGCCGCCATCCGGCCGGTCCAGCAGGCCCAGCAGATACAGCAGCGTGCTTTTGCCGCAGCCCGACGGTCCGACGATGGCCGACACCGTGCCCGGCTCCACCGCCAGCGACACCTCGCGCAGCACATGCACGCGCGCGTCGCCCGCGCCCAGGTAGCGCGTGAGGCGCGCGCAGCGGATCGCCTCGTTTTTCATCTTGTTTCCAGATGCGGCCATGCTCATTGCGAGGCCCCCCGGATAATGGCCGCGGGCTCCAGCAGCGCCGCCCGGCGCGCCGGCATCCAACTCGCGATCAACACCACCACCGACGACGCCAGCGCCGCCCCGGCATAATGCGCGAAATCCCACGCCACCACGATGTGGTCGGTGGAGAAGATGCCGCGCACGCTGACCGGCACGCTCGACACGCCCCATGTGCTCAGCGCGCCGAACATCCACCCGAGCGCGATGCCCGCCGCGAGCACCAGCCCGCCCTGCAACATGAATACGAACGCGATATCCATGCGCGTGTAGCCCATCGAGCGCAGGATGGCGATCTCCCTCGTCTTCTCCATCACGATCATCGCAAGCGTGTTGAACATGCCCAGGCCCGACACCACGATGATGGTGAACACCGTGATCGCCGCGAGGATGCGGAAGAACCGGAAGACATCGAGCCACACCTTTTCGCGCTCCTGCCAGCTGGCGGCGCGATGGCTCGCGATCATCTCGATCTGCCGCGCGATTTCCGGCGCCCGGTCGGAGTTTTTTAATCCGACTTGCAGATACGACGCGCCGTAGGGTTTGTGCAGCAGCACGCGCGCCTCGCCGAGGTGCATGAACACGCGCACCTTGTCGATGTCGCGGATGCCGGTTTCATAGATCGCCGACACGCGGTAGCGGGTGGACTGGCCGCCGTAGGAGATCAGGACAGAATTGCCCGGGCGCAACCGGAGCCGGTTCGCGAGCGCCGAGCCCACCAGCACGCCGGCCGGGGCCTTGCGAAAATCGTCCATGTTTCCCACCACGATCTGGCGCCCGATGTCGGACACGGCCATGTGATTTTCCAATTCGATGCCATACACCTGCCCCGATTCCTCGCGCGTCGCGGACTGGATGCTCACGTTGCCGCGCAGCACCTCCGACACGCCGCTTACGTCGGGAAAGCGTTTGATCGCGTCGATCAGCCGTCCCGGCTCCGCGACTCCCTCCTGATATTTCCGGTTGCTCTCGACTTCCACGCCGCCGGCATAACGCCCGTCGGAGTCGATCGCGCTCATGTTCACGACCGTCGCCTGAAACTTGTCCTCCACCCGCAGTGCGCCGTCCGTGCCCAGGATCGTGCGGATAAAAAATTCCTGGAAGCCCGTCGTGACCGCCTGGGTGAGAATAATAAAGCCCACGCCGAACGCGATGCCCGTGAGGCTCATCATCATGGAGCGCCGCTTGGCCAGCAGGAACCGCAGCGCGATCTTGAGGTTGGTGAGCATTACCGGCGTTCCGGGGCCTTTGCCACCCGCACGCGCTGTCCGTCGCGGAATCCGGACGGCGAATCGATGATGATCGCGTCGCCTTCCGCGAGCCCGTCGAGAATTTCAATATAATCGAGCCCCGCAAACCCGGTGCTCACGGGTTTCAGCCACGCGCGCCCGTCGCGCACGGTGAAGACCGAGTTGCCCAGCACGCCGCGGCGGTCGGCCAGCAGGGCGTTCTCGTGCCTGTCCACGGTGATGCTGGCCTCGCCGGTCAGGCCGGGGACCAGCAATTCGTCCGCCATGTCAACTTTCAGGTAGGCGATGTAACGCTTGGTTTTTTCGTCCGCGTTGGGCAGCACGCGCTCGACCCCGGCCTTGAACAACTGCCCGCCGTAGCCGAGCAGTTGCACGTTCACCGGCAGTCCCGGGCGCACGCCCGCGAAATTTTCCTCGCTGATCTGCGCCTGCACCAATCGTTCCTTGGAAATGACCCGCGCCAGCACCTGCCCGCCGCCGATCAGGTCGCCCGTGCGCGTAAAGATTTCCGCGATGGTGCCGTCATTCGCCACGGTCACGCTCATCTTTTCCAGCATGCGTCGTTTCAGCTTCAGCGTGTTCTCGTAGCTTTCGAGCGCCTGCTGATTGCTGATTTCCTCGTTGGCGAGACGGTCCTTGAGTTGCTCGACGACGCGCTTGGAGCGTTCCAGGTCGATGGGCGCCACGCGGCCCTGCTCGACGAGGCGCGTGTTGTTGCGCACGTTTTCCTCCGCCGTCGCGACCTCGAAGCGCGTCGCCGAGCCGATGGCGATGCGCGCCTTCAGGGCTTTGTATTCCGACTCTATGCGCTCGATTTCCAATTCCAGGTCGCGCGTGTCGATTTGATATAAAACCTCGCCGGCCTTCACCTCGCGGCCGAGCTGGACATGGCTGGCGACGATGCGCCCGCCCGCCTCGCTTTTAATGTCCATGTTAAAGGACTCGCTCACCAATATGTTGGCCGGGACGATGCGCACGGCGGCGCCGCGCCTGGCCGCGTCCATCACCGCGACGGGCAGTGTCTGATAATATATTCCCCAGCCGGCCGCCCCGGCGAGGAGAAGCACGGCGAGCGCTATCAAAAGTGTCTTCGACTTCATTAAAAATTTCCTCCGCCGGTCACCGCCGGGTCGCGCCCGCGGTTGGACAGGCAGGCCGCCAGCGCGGAGGCAAACGCGGCGCGCTCGGCGTTGGTTTGCTGGAGCACGTTGGCCAGGTGGGCGCGGGTGTCTTCCACGGCGCGCGACGACGCCCAGCCGTTGGCGAAATCGTGCTCGGTCAATTCCAGTCCTCCCCGCGCGCGGCCCAGGTCCAGCTCCGTGTTTTTCAGGCGCTCCCACTGGAGTTGCAGGCGCAGCGCCTCGGCTTCGCGCTCGCTGCCCTCCTGCTTTTCCGTCTGCACGCGGCTCACTTCGAGCGCGCGCAGGCGGTTGAGCGAGGCGAGCTGGAGCCCCTTCGTTTCCTGGCTGTCGAATATGCGCCAGTTCACGGTGCCGAACGCGTTCCAGCTCGTGATGAGCGATTTCGGACCGAGGACGTTGTTGTCCGGCGAGCGGTTTTCCTGGGTGACGGAAAGGCTGAGGCCGAATTTGGGATATAGGCGGGTTTTCTGGATTTTATAATTCAGGCGCTCGACCTCGATCTGGTCTTTGAGACCGGCGAGATTGTTCGATATCGCGATTGTTTGCGTGTTGACGAGCGCCGCGAGCGCGGCGTCGAGGTTGCCGAAGGGCGGCAGTGATTCCGGCAGGGTGTCGAGATCGGCCTCGGTGACGCCGGCGAGCCGCAGCAGGCTTTCGCGAAGCATGTTGTACTCGACCTCCTGCCTTCGCACCTCGGGGCGGATGATGTCGAGGTTGCGGCGCGGGCCGTCGAGCGCGCCCGCCGCCTGCACGCCGTCGGCGATCAACTGCTCCATTTGTTTGTATTCCTCTTCGGCGCGAGTCTGGTTTTGGCGGGCGATCTGAAGACCGTTCTTTGCGAGCATCAGGTCGAAGTAGCGCCTGCGGATGTCGAGCGCGAGCAGGCGCCGGGTCTCGGAGATGTTGCGTTCGGAGATGGCCTGGCGCAGTTTCCCGATCTGATAGTTTTGGGCCAGCGCGCCCCAATGAAAGACGGGCTGGTAGAAGCCGACGTTGTAGAGGACGGCCTCCAGTGTCCGGTTGCTGTCCAACGTTTCCTTGCGCTGTTCATATGTCACACCGGCGTTCGCCCAAGCCTCGAGGCGCGGGAGCATGGGCGCGCGGGCGACAAGGGTGTTGGCCTCGGCCTCGGCGAGCGCCCATTCGCGCATGATGACTTCGGGCGCGTTTACGAGCGCCCGGCGCAACAGGCTATCGAGCCCCGGCAGGCTTCGCTCGGGCAGGGCGGCTTGCAGTTGGGAAATCGCGTCGCGGTCCGGCGCCGGCTGGGCCATTCCCGCCGCCGCAATCCCGATCATCGCGACGACCAAGGCGCAGCGTCGGATGAGTTTTAGGCGGAAGGGAATCATTTGAATCGATGTGCGGAGAGGCTATCGGGACAAAAACAGAAAAAGTGGAACACAAGTGACATCAAAATCGAAGACGAGTGCAAAAAAAAGACCCTGCCGGCAAACGCCGCGGCGCGGGGCGCGCCGGATGGCATTCACGATGGAGAATCACTTTGCCGGCGATGCGGACGACACGGAGGCCGTTCCGCCATTTTGGGGCGAAACCCCGGTTTCGTTCTAATCCCCAAGATTATTTCGCCGCTTTGTCCGCCGTTCCCTGCGTTTCCTGCATCGTCTTGACGGTGGTTTTCAAGGCGTCGAGTTCCGCGCGGAGCGCGTCGTTGTCGCGCCGGAGGGCGAGCACTTCCGCCACGAGCGCGTTGGTCACGCTTTCCAGCGGCGAGGAGGCTTGGGTCACCGCGGTGAAGGCGCGGGCAAAGGCCTCGCGGTCGGCCTGCTGCTGGCGTTGAAACTCCAGCAGTTGCTGGATATTTGCGTTGGAATCCGGGCTTGATGGCCGGCGATCCCCGGCGACGGCAAGAACCGGAAGGCCGAGCAGCGCGATGGCGAGCGTGAAAATACGGGAGTTCATGGGCATCCTGTTTAATGCAAACGACGTTGTTTGCGATGAGATTTCGCTCCGGGCGGACGCGGATGATCCCGGGGCCGGCGCGGTTCGGAAATCAATCAGGGCCGCTGGCGCGAACGGGGCCGCTTCAGAGGCCGAGCAGGCTGCCGTTCTCCTTGAGCCAGCGCTCGGCGTCGCGCCAGCCGGGGCAGACTTCGCCGACGCGCGCCCAAAAACGGGGCGAGTGGTTCATTTCCTTCAAGTGCATCAGCTCATGGTAAATGATGTAGTCGCGCACGCTGTCGGGGGTTTGCACGAGCCGCCAGTTCAGCGAAATCACGCCCGACGACGAGCAGGAGCCCCAGCGTGTGCGCTGGTTGCGCACCGTGACCTCGCGCACGGGGACGCCGGTCTCGCTGGCGAGCTGCCAGGTGCGCGCGGGCAGCTCCACGCGGGCGCGCCGCTGGAAATGCGCCTCCAGCGTCGCGCGCAAATCGCCATCCAGTCGCGCCACGCGGAAACGCTCCGCGCCGAGCAGCACGGCGGGCCGGTCCGCGGGCGCGTCTCCGGCGCGCTCGATCGCGCGCAGCGATCCGCGCCAGAGGACATGGGTGCCGGGCGTCCAGATTTCCGCGCCGCGCGGACGCCGCCGCTGGCGCGCCCGGGCGCGCCGGAGCCAGTCGAGGTGCTCGTTGACGAAGCGCCGGGCCTCGCGTTCGCTGCCGCGTGCGGGGATGGTGGCGACCGCGACGCCGTCACGCCGGAGCGTGAGCCGGTAGTTGCGCGCGCGGTGGCTGCGTTCGAAGAGGATTTGCGGAGCGTCGTCCCCCGTGTCCGGCGGGGTGGGAGAGAGCACGAGCGGAGGCGGCGCAGGCTGCGGCGGTTGCGGTTGGCGCGGCGGGACCGGCGGCGACGGAGGAGGAGCCGGCATGGACGGCGGCGGGACGGAGGGATGCGACGACGAGGGGCCTTTGTGCACGCCGTGTTGCGGCGCGAGCAGATCGAAGAGCGTGAGCTGGGCCTCGTTGTTCACGTTGGGGAGGTGGATAACAAATCCGCCGGCGCAAAGCCAAGAGCGTTTCCGCGATTGCGCAAACCGCGCCGGGGCGACCGTGCCGTTTTTTCCCGGAACCCGTGACACGCAGGCGGACATTTTTTCGCACCGCGCCCGCCCTTCGGAAAACAAGTCGCTCACGGGCACAGGCTTGTTGCGAGCGACCTCCCGGCATCGATCCGGCTGAACGAGTGCCATCGGTTAGAAAAACCAATTCACTCAAACTCACCAAAAGAAAGGACAGACACCATGAGACTCATACACTACACGCAGCCCGACATCCGCAGCCTCGCCTTCGCCGGTCGCAGCCCGTGGGCCGGACTGGAAAGCGAAGTCGACCGCTGGTTCGAATCCGTGCTCGGCAGCGGCGGCGACATCCGCGACGACGGGCATTTCCCGCTCGACCTCTACGAGGACGAGGGGAACACCTACGTGCGCGCCAACCTGCCCGGCATCGCCCGCTCCGACATCAACGTCGAGATCGTGGACGGCTACCTGAACATCTCCGCCACGCGCAAAACCGAGGGCGAAGACGGCGGCGAGACTTTCTCCATCAGCCGCTCGCTCAGCCTGCCCGACAGCGTGGAGGAAGACAAGGTCACCGCGACCAGCGAGAACGGCGTGCTCACTGTCACGCTGCCGAAAAAGGAAGAGGCCAAGCCGCGCAAGGTCGCGATTTCGGTCAACTAACCCGCCGGCGTCCGGCGCACATCAACGACACTCCGCAATAGAAATCAACCAACCATAAACACACACATCAGGAGGAAACCAACATGACACTGCTCAACTCACTTATTCCCTCGTTCAAACGCCAGCCTGCCGCAGCCGACCGCAACAATGACAGCGCGGCGCAGACGCCCGGCATTCGTCCTTATTATGAGGTGAAATCCGCCGGCGACGACGCCTGGTCGCTCACCGTGCAACTGCCCGGCGTCGGCAAGGACTCGCTCGACATCACCGATCATGACGGCGTGCTCGTCATCCGCGGCGGCCGCACGTGGCGGCAGCCGCAGGGGTGGACGGCGCTGCATCGCGAGACGACCGACCGGCCCTTCGTGCTGGAATTGCATCACGACCATGCGATCGACGTGGAGAAAATCCGCGCCGAGCTGACCGACGGCGTGCTGCGCGCCACGCTCCCGAAGGCGGAATCGCGCAAGCCGCGCAAGATCGCGGTGAGCTGAGCCGCACGGCCGGGATTTGATGCCGGCGTTTCACACGTCCGCGCCGCGAACGATGCCGATTGTTCGCGGCGCGTTTTTATCGGGAAGCACGGTATGCGGCGGGTTGGGTGGCACGGGCGTCTCGCCCGTGTTTCTTCGTGAAAACCCCAAAAACACGGGCGAGACGCCCGTGCCACCCAACCCGCCGCTTCCGCCAGCGGCAACGCGCGCTATTCGCCGCTCGCCGCCGCCTGCATGCGCGGTTCCTCGCGGAGGGGGATGGATTGCCTGCTGGCGAGCATGAGCCACCAGGAGCGAGCGGAGGCGGCGAGGATGAGCAGGACCAGGATGAGGAAGCTCGCGGTCACCGCGGTGTTCACGTACTGGTTGAGCAGGAGGTGGCGCCACTGCGCGAGCTGCCCGGGCGGCGCGCCCGAGGCCGCGCCCGCGTCGATTCTTTCGGCTAGGCTGCGCGCCGCGCTCAGGAAGCCCAGCCGTGGGTCGGCCGCGAAGATTTTCTGCCAGCCCGCGCTCATCGTCACCGCCAGCAGCCAGGCCAGCGGCAGCCACGCCACCCACGCGTAGCGCGCCCGGCCCATCTTGATGAGCACCGTCGCGCCCAGCGACAGGGCGATCACCGCCAGCAGCTGGTTGGCCACCCCGAAGATCGGCCACAGCGAGTTGATGCCCCCGTGGGGATCGACCACGCCCTGATACAAAAACCAGCCCCAGGCCGCCACGAACAGCACGCTCGCCGCCCAGCTCGCCGCGGTCGAGCGCGTGTTGCCCAGCGGCCGCCATATCCCGCCCAACAAATCCTGCACCAGAAAACGCCCCACCCGCGTGCCCGCGTCGATGGTCGTCAATATGAACAGCGCCTCGAACATGATCGCGAAGTGATACCACAGGGCCATCGCCGTGGGGTTTTTCAGCACGCTCGAAAACATCCGCGCCATGCCCACCGCAAAGGTCGGCGCTCCCCCGGTGCGCCCGATCATGGTCTTCTCGCCCACGTCGGAGGCGAGTTTTTCCATCTGCGCCTCGCTCACCGGGAAACCGAGCTCCGTGACCTGCGCGGTCACCTCCGCGGGCGTCCCGGCCATGTTGATGGCAAAATACTCGCCGGGCTGCATGGCGCACGCCGCGATCAGCGCCATCACCCCCACCAGCATCTCCGTGATCATTGCCCCGTAGCCCACCACCCGGATGTCCTTCTCTTTCGCCAGCAGCTTCGGCGTGGTCCCCGACGAGATCAACGCATGGAAGCCCGACACCGCCGCGCACGCGATGGTGATGAAACAGAACGGGAAGACCTTCCCGGCGAACACCGGTCCGGTTCCGTCGACGAAGCGCGTCAGCGCGGGCATGTGCAGGGTCGGCGCCAGAAAAATGATCGCCACGCCCAGGAGCGCCACCGCGCCGATCTTCATGAACGTGCTCAGGTAATCCCTTGGGGCGAGCAGCAGCCAGACCGGCAGCACGCTGGCCAGCAGCCCGTAGCCCATGATGCCCCAGGCCAGCGGCCGGCCCTCCAGCGTCAGCCAGCCCTCCAGCGCGGTGCCCTGGATCCATTTGCCTGCCACCACCGACAAAAGCAGCATGACCACGCCGAAGGCGCTGAAGCCCACGTGCACCTTGCCCGACTTGAGCCCCACGCCCGAGCATGGCGATGGGCACGGTGGCCGGATGGTGAACAGCCCCGGGACTCTCCGCCAAGGCCCGCACCACCAGCGCCAGCACCGCGATGATGATGACCAGAATCGCCACCGTGCCGACCAGCGCGACCGCGCCGGCGAAGGCCCGACCTCGCGCACCATCTGCCCGAGCGACTTGCCCCGCCGCCGGATCGAGCAGAACAGGACAATCGAGTCGTGCACCGCCCCGCCGAGGGTCGCGCCGACGAGAATCCACAGCAACCCGGGCAGGTAGCCGAACTGCGCGGCGAGCACCGGCCCGACCAGCGGCCCGGGCCCCGCGATGGCCGCGAAATGGTGCCCGAAGACCACCCAGCGGTGCGTCTTCACAAAGTCCTTGCCGTCCTCGAAGGCCACCGCCGGGGTGGCCCGGGTTTCGTCGAGGGTGAGCACCCTCGCCATCAGCCAGGCGGAATGAAAGCGGTAGGCCAGCGCGAAGACGCACACCGAGGCGACCACCACCCAGATGGCGTTGACCGGCTCGCCCCGCGACAGCGCGATGATCGCCGCCGAGACCCCCAGCAGCGCCGCCACCACTCCCCACACTACTAGCGCCAACGGCTTCAGCCGCGGACGCGGTTTCTCTCGCTCTCTCGGTGCGGGTGTAGTCATGGGGCAAAGATGGTTGAACCAACCGGCATCAAAATGGGAACGTCAATATTAATATCTGTTGTTAACGCTGCCGCGCCAGCGACTGGGAGCGCCGGCTTCCAGCCGGCAGACGACGCGAAGCGTCGCCAAGCCCACGGGCGGGACGCCCGCGAAGGAAAGACAGCCAAGTTGTTGGTTTTGGCGGACTTTGTTGTTGGTTAGTAAGTTAGAACAAGCAAAGAGTGTCAGCCCAAAGTAAAGAAGTGAAGCAAAAAACATCGTTTTTGGCAACTTTTGGCCATCTACCGCACGTGATAAAAACCGGCTGGCAGAGCCTTATTGTATCCAAAAATAGGATACAACTGAAGAATGCTATGACCCTGCGGCAATCCGCTTGATCTGGCAAGGATTGTTTTTGAAAAAACGTCCTTGTGCCAGTCTCAGGAATATTCCGAGTATTCCGCGCCCTGCGCGGGGGCGGGTTTTGTTGCACGGCTGGCTGCGCGCTTCCGCTCGTGGCTGCAAGTGCGTCGGGGCATCCCTGCATGTTTTTTTCATCGGGCGCATCCATGATCGGACCGGGCTGGCGCGGCGCGCGGCAGTGCTGGCGTCTTTTGCGTCTCCGTCCGGGATTAACCGTCCGGGTCGGTTGCCGATGGCGCAACGCGCTCCGGCAGTGTCATAGCCAGTGCCGTTTTGTAGCTTGCCGCCACCGGGCGGCTGGCGGGCTGCCGGTCAGGGCGCGCTCGTGTCCAGACCTCTATGCAGCCACGGGATGCCGGAGACAAGGCGCGGGCGGGCAACGGCAACGCCTGCGGCAAAAGCGCGCGCGCTTGTTTTTCCCGGATGGCAACTGGAGTCATTTATATGGGGCGCAACGCCCGATAGCCGCGAAAAAGCACGGCGCGTCAAGGTGGAGGTGCGACGAAGGAGCACACAACCTTGACGCACCGTGGTAAAATGGCCGGCCACGGGGCGCGGGCCTTCCAAACGCGACTGCGGGCGCGACCCCGACATGCCGCATATCGCGGCATTGGAGCGAAGCCTGTCTGTGCGTGGTTTGATTCCAACGCGGATTGCCGCCCGCCGCGTGGCACCGCAGGAAGAATACGGCTGGCGGGCATTCCTTGCCGCCAGCCGGCAGCAACGATCAGTCGCCAAAATCGAGCGCGAGGGTGCGCGCCGGGGCGGTGATGACGGGCTCTCCATCGCGTTTCGGCGGCAGCTCGAAATAGTTCGTCATGAGGATGGCGGTTGGCTGACTGCCGGCGTTGTCGAAGGAAAAGTCGCCGCGCATGCAGCGGCGCAACGCGTCGAAAGTTCGCCGGTCGGGCTCGATGTTTCGCGGCGGATTCTGGCGGTCCCTGGCGGCGTGCCGGACGAAGGCGCTGTCGAACAGGTTCGAGTAGGTTTCATGCGCCGCCTGCCAAAGTTCACGGCGTTGCGCGTCGGTGGCGAACAAGCCGTGTGCGAACGCCTGGGCCGCGCGCTGCGCGCAATGAACGAAGGCATATTCATTGGCTATGTCGCGATTGGCGCACCGGATGACATCGTGCAGAACTCCTTTAGTCCCGCGTTCCTGTTCGGCGGCGAGGCTTTCCAGAAAATTCCGGGAAAGCAGATCGAAGAATCCGGCCCCTTCGCGCACGTAAAGTGTGAATTGGGCGAGGGAATAGTAACCCGTGGAGCTTACCGGGAAATGTCCCCGCTCGGTGGCGTGGAGCGCGCCGAAGAACATTCCGTCCTTGCGAAACATGACCGGCCTGCCCCGGACGGTAAAAAGATGCTGTTCCGGTATCGTGTCTGGCGGGGTGGTTTTCATATAAAACTCCTTTCGTTGCTGAAGTGGAGTTTGCGGTCGTCGCCGATGTGGAGATCGACCTCGCCATAGGATTCGCTGGCGCGGGTGAGTTGCTGCATGGCGAACTCGGCAAGTTCGTCATTGACGGGCTCATCCCAGTAGCTGCCGTGGTGATTGCGGGTGAGCCAGAAGTCGTGGCCGTTGCGCTCGTCGTCGAGGTGGGTCAAATCGGTGGCGCATTCGCGGCAGAATTGCGAGCACTCGGCCCATGCGCTCACCAGCGAGGCGATTGCGATGTCCTCGATAGTGTGGGTGGCGTCGAGGTATTCTTCGTTGTCGTCGCGGGATGTCCAAAGCGAGGCGGCATTGAGATAACCGCGAAGGAATCTGAACAACGCGGTCTCCCCGCTGTTTATATAATGAAGGATTTCCCGGTGGACGGAGCCGAGCCTGCGGCCCTTGGGCAGGTAACGTGTTTCGAGGGCGGATGCCGTTTCTGTTGTCATGTTGATTCGCGGAATCGCGCGGGAGTCCGTTTCCCGGCACCGTGCCGGGGTATTCGTGACGGCTCCGCCGATTCACGCGGTTCCCCGCTCACATCAAGTCAAAGGACGCCGAAGCGGATGCGGAGGCGTCCGGTGTGGAGGCGCGACGAAGGAGCGCACTACATTGACGATGTGATACGCGTTGGGAACCAGCAGCGGCGGGCCTGTTTTTTTCCACGGGCGGATGCCCCTCATTTCTCTGGCGAACAAAAAGGGAGCCTTGGCGCGCATGCAGGATGCCGTCTCATGGCCGTGGCTGGCGCTTTCGGCGGTGTGTTGCGCAGTGTGTGCCGGTGCGCAGGCGAGGCAATCACCGGTGCGGTGTCATATGCGCGTGTCGGGGAACCTTGGCGGAAGTGGCATTATGACTGCGTGGCCTTCCGCCAGCGATGGTTTTCCTTAGATCAGACCCTGTTCTCTGAATGAAAAATATCCAAGTCCAAGCGGTGGAGGCGGATGCGGCGATGGCGGCGCGGTAAAACTCGCGCGGGGTGAGAAGTGAGGCACTCTGGGTGCCCAGGGTGATCATGATGCGGGCGGTGGGCTTCAATTTCCGATTCAAGCAAATCAGGTAACACATTTCCTGCTCGGGATAGGCATCGAACGCGCCTTGCATATAGGCGACCACCTTGGCCGCGCAGTTTAATGCCTCGGCCGGTCCGGATTGGATGAGATTGTAAGTGAGTTTAATCTCGTAGATACGCATTTTTTAGCGGAATCGCGCGGGAGTCCGTTTCCCGGCTTCGTGCCGGGTTGTCATCGGCTCCGCCGATTCACGCGGTTGCCCGCGCACATCAAGTCAAAGGACGCCGGAGCGGATGCGGAGGCGTCCGGTGTGGAGACGCGACGCAGGAGCGTTCTACATTGACGATGTGCCAGCATGGGTAACCAGCAGCAGGCGGGCCTGTTTTTTCCACGGGTGGATGCCCCCATTTCCCTGTCAAAAAACAGGGGCGCGGATGAGCCGCGCCCCTGTGGTTTTTGCCGTCGTCCGGCGTTCAATCCTCGTCGTCGAACATGAGGGTCAAAACCGGCTCGTGGTTGTCACCGAGGCCGAGGTGGAGTTTCAGCGCGCGCGTGCGTTTACCAATAATTGCGGTGAAGCGCGCCGTGTCGGAGTCGGCGGTTTTTCCGCTGCGTATCCGCAGCTTGGCCAGCACGCTGAGGTCGTGCAGGATTCCATTGAGGTCGTTGTCATGATCGCGGACGGCGCTTTGGACAGTCTCCCACACCGTGCTGGTGGTCGCGAGCGGGTATTTCCAGTGAGCGTGGATGAGTTTGTCGCCACTGAGGTCAATGAGCACGCCGTCGGCGATGGCCTGTTTGCGTGTGTATGAATAAACCGGTTTTCCAAATAAATCTTCGTTTGTCATGACATTCCTTTCATCTGGATGTGTTTCGCGACTGCGCCTTCAGAGCCAGCGGTGCAGGAGGGCGTATCCGTCCCCGAAGAGTTTGCACGAGAGATGATAGACCGTGGCGAATCCCGCATCCTCGCCAACCCCGGACACGCGGAGGGTTTCTTTCCGGCGGTCATAGGTGGCGTCAAGCGCCTTGGCCGCGCTCCATGTCAGCCGGCGCGGTTTATTACCGCTGATTGTATAAACGTCCATGCCACGGCTCATGCCGGAGGCGCTGACATGGCGCAGGATGGTATAGACGGTGTCGCCAGGCTTGAGCCATTTTTTCAAGGATGCGACGGCCTCGGCGCATTCGGTTTCTTTTTTGGTGAGCGGCTTGTCCGCTGTTACGGTTGCATTTTCCATATGAGATGCGGAATCGCGCGGCGCTCCGCGCCCGGCCTCGTGCCGGGTTGTCCGGTGCTCTGCTCGACTCGCATCGTCCCCGCAGCACACCGCGTCAAGGTGGAGCACGGCGAGGAACGAGCCGGAAGCACCTTGACGCGAGTGTGGTAAAATGGGATGCGACGAGAGAGAAGTAGTCATGTCGAGGCGGCGCTGGCCGGATTGATTCCACCATCGTGCGCGCATGAAAATTTCTCCCGCGCTCCGCGTGTTTATGCTTCGTGGAAAATCCGTCTTCGCGGCGATTCACGCCCGGTTGCCGTGCCGCTCGATATTCATATTGAAAAACCACCCCGGTGGATGAACCGGCTGGTTTTGTTTTTTCGATTCTCCGCGTCCCTGAATGGAGGTTTTTCACCGGCCCGGCGGAGTCTTGGGACGCCTTGGAGCGCGGCAGTGACGGCGGCGGAGGCGGGCGCGCAGCGGGTCCGCCGCCCGCCCGACGGCCCGCCGAAAGCGACGGGCGCGCCCAAGTCTTCGCCCGGCTGACGGGGTTGTTTCCGCCACGGCGCGGGGGCGCGCTGCGGACGGAGGGACGACGGACGCAACGCGCCTTCGCGCATGAGTCGGCGTTGCATGGCGGGCTCGTAAAACAGGCGGTCGTTCGCGCGTGGCGATGGCGGCCGTGTCCGGTTTTATAATTATCCGGCGCGAATGAGCCGAAAGTAATCGAAGGCGCATTTGCCCATCGAAACATCATGACGGGTTAATTGCGGGAAAATCTGTAATATCAAAAAACATTCCCCTCCATCGGGCCACGAATGATTTATATGCTTGCCGGCGCGGTTGTCCGCATTTCCGCAGAGCGTGTGTTTTATACAAAGGCCGGGCGCGAAGTCACGGGACGCCCGCAGCGAAGCGGAACCGGAAAACCGGGGCGGGGCGGCGCGAGGAACGAGCGCGCCCGCGACGGTTTGGAGGTGGAGCGAAACGAGGAGCGCGCCCGTGTCTTCGCGCCCTCCCGCCCCGTGCCTGATTATCAATCCGCCCCGCACGGTGTCACGCCGTGACCCAAGGCACGCAGGGGCGCGGCGCGACTCCGTGCAAGTCGGGCACATCAAAAGCGCCGGTGCGAAGCCTCCACACCTGTATATAAAAACCGGTCACACGGCGACATGCCGCGCGGGTGCATTTACATGCACCCCTATATATGGAAGCCGTCCTTAAAAAAACATTCGCCAGGTGGCGAAGGGGAAATGCGTCCTGCCACTTGAAGCGCGGATGCGTTTTCCCAACGCCTCGGATGAGGGTGGTTTCCCGCGCGCCAGGTCGCGTTATTATTCGATGCTCACGCCCAAGCCACAACTCAATCTTGCCAACGCGAAGGGATACTTTCGCGAGCACCTTGCCACCGGGGATTATTACATGGACGGCCATGTCGTCCCCGGCGAATGGCGCGGCGAGGGCGCGGCGTTGCTCGGACTCGATGAAAAAGTCACCGAGGAGGCGTTTATAAAACTGTGCGAGGGGTTGAGCCCGAAAACCGGCCAATGGCTCACCGCGCGCCGCAACACGACCCGGCGCGAAGGCGATCTCACGGTGTCGAACCGGCGCGTGTTTTACGATTTTACGATTTCGCCGCCGAAGTCTGTTTCCATCGTCGCGTTGTATCAGGATGACCGGATTTTGAAACTTCATGACGAGGCGGCTCGCGCGATGGCGGACGCGCTGGAAAAATTTGCCGAGACGCGCGTGCGCAAGGACGGTGCGAACTCCGAGCGCGTCACGGGCAATACGCTCTGCGCGCTGTTCCGCCACGACACCAGCCGCGAGCTCGACCCCCATTTGCACACGCACTGCATTTTTATGAACGCCACCTATGACTGGGATGAGCAACGGTGGAAGGCGCTGCACGCGACCGGCATGTATCGGGCGCAGAAATTTGCCGAGAATCTTTATTATCACGAACTCGCCAGGGGGCTGCGCGAACTCGGCTACACGCTCACCAACAACGCGCGCGACTTTGAAATCGCCGGCGTGCCGGAATCGGTCGTCGAGCGGTTCTCAAAACGCCACCGCCAGATTGACGAGGCAGCGCAGAAACGCATCGAAACGGAAGGGTTGCGGGGCAATGAAAAAAATCTCCGCAAGCAGGTCGCGCATGATGTGCGCCGCCGCAAAATAAAAAGCCTGTCCTCCGAAAAACTGCGTCCGCGCTGGGCCGCGGAAATGACTCACGAAGAACGCGCCGCGCTCTCGTGCATTGCTCCGGGGAAATTACCAATACCCGCGACAAATGAAGCCGCCGCCGCTGTCGCGAAAAAACCGGACGTGGGCGGTTTTTTCGCGTGGGCGGAAAAACACGTTTTCGAGCGCAACGCCGTGTCCACCGATTATGAATTGATGTCCGCCGCGCTCATGCGCGGACGCGGCGAAGCCTTCACGCTCGCCGACCTCGAAGCCGCCGTCGCCGGCAGGGATTTTTTCCGCGAAGCCGGCACGCGCAAACTGACCCATCGCGAAACCCTTCAAGCCGAATGGAACCTCATTCTGGCCGCGCGCGACGGGCGCGATGCCTGCCACCCGTTCAACGATCATTTCACGCCCGCGTCCGGCCTCAAGCCCGACCAGCGTTCCGCGGTCATCCGCATCCTGCGCAGCCGCGACTTTATCACGCTTTTTCAAGGAGGAGCAGGCACGGGCAAAAGTCACACCCTGCGCGAGGTCGTGCGCGGTTTGGAAACAGCGGGGCATCCCGTGCGCGTGTTCGCCCCGCAGCACCAGCAGGCCGCCGACCTGCGCCGCGACGGTTTGGACGCCGACACCGTGGCGCGGCTGCTGGCTTTTTCAAGCCACGCGACCCTTGAACGCGGCACGGTCGTGGTCGTGGACGAGGCCGGGCAGATCGGCGGCAGGGACATGCTGCGCATCGTCGGGGCCGCGCGCGAGTGCGGCGGGCGCGTCATCCTCTCCGGCGACACGCGCCAGCAGGGGGCCGTCGCCGCCTCGGATGCGCTGCGCATCCTCGAAACGCAGGCCGGCCTGCATCCGGTCAAGCTGGACACCATCCGGCGCCAGAATCCCGACGCCGTTTCGTCGCGAGAGCAAAAGCGCGCCGTGCGCGGCTACCGCGACGCGGTGAAAGCCGCCGCCGATGGGAAACTCGTGGAATCACTCGAAAAACTGGAACGCCTCGGCTGGGTGCGCGAAGGCGACGCCGAGACGCTGCCCAAGGAAATCGCCGCACGCTACCGCGAGGCCGTGGAACGCAAGGAGGATGTGCTCGCCGTCGCGCGGACCTGGGACGCGGTTCGCACGCTCAACGCGGCCATCCGCGCCGAACTCAAAAATGCGGGCATCCTAAAATCCGGCGTGCCCGTCGCCTCGTGGCAGGCGGTTGACCTGACGGAGGCGCAAAGGCGCGACGAGCGGTTTTATGTCCCCGGTGAAGGGGTGTATTTTTTGCGCGGATACGGCCGCTTCCAGCGCGGTGATTTTTGCGAAATCGTTGCCGCCGGTGCCGGCGGCGTGACGCTGTGCAAGGACGGGCGCGACACCGCCGTCAGTTACAACCATGCCGCCGCCTGCCTCGTGCCGGTGCGCGCCCGCGAGATCGAACTGGCGCGCGGCGACCGCTTGCAGATGAAATTCAACGGCAAGTCCGCCGAGGGCGCGGCCATTCGCAACGGCGAGCTGGCCACCGTGCTGCGCGTGATGAAGGACGGGCGCATCCGCGTGCGCGACGATGCCGGCGCGTGCAAAACCCTCGCCGCGTCGCAGCGCATGTTCATCCCCGGCTACGCCGTCACGACCTACGCCTCGCAAGGCAAGACCGTGGACACCGTGCTCCTGCACTGCGCGGGCGATGAAACCAAGCCCGTCGCGGTCAACCGCAACCAGTGGTATGTCGGCATCTCGCGGGCGAGAAAACAGGCGCTGGTCTTCACCGATGACGCGACCGCGCTGCGCACACGCATCGAGCAGGAAGGCAACCGCGCTCCCGCCGTGTCGTTGGCCATCGACGAGACCGCGCAAGCGGGTTTGCAGGCGCGGTTGAGCGGGGAGCACCAGCGCGTCATTGCGCAACACTACGAAGCCCTCCGCGCCACCCATGCGCCGTCGCACGCCGTGCAGGCGCCGGCACAACACACCTTGTCCCCCATGTATCAATCGCAACAACCCAACCCACGGAAAGGAATCAGCCCATGAGACTGTCGTTAAAAAAAGCATTGGACAAACTGGATCGCGAAGACGGCGGCGCGCCCGCGCACGGCCATCCGCCGACTGAAACTGTCGGAGCCGAGCCGCGCTGCCTGCGCCTTGCGGCGGATAATACCCGCGCATGGGAATTGCCCTGGGCGAGTTTTTACGGCGCGGTTTTCACGGCAGCGGACGCGCGCGACCACGCGCCGGACCGCATCGAACTGAGCTTCGCGCGTTACGAGGCCGTGCTGCGCGGAAAACACCTCGCAAAACTCATGGACGGCCTGCACGCCATGCGCCTTGCGGAAGTGCGCGCCGTGGAGGAAAAATTCCTCGGCTTGTCCGGCGATGACGGGGAGCCTGTCGTTGTGTCGGTCGAAGTCAAAAAACTCGGACCTTGATGCGCGCGTGTTCAAAAAAATGCCGGTTTTGTCCTGAAAAATGCCGGGAATATCCAATCCAAGGCGGGAAGATTCCGGCATGATCGGCCTGAATGATTACGCATATCGTATTGTTCTTCACCGGCGCGGCGCTCGCGGTTCTGGCGTGGCGGCACTGGCATGTCGTGCCCTCGCGATTACCCGCCGCCGACATGTTGCGCGCGCCGTTGCTCGCGGGCCTCACGGGCTGGGCGCTCTGGCAGTTACCGTGCGCGTGGTGGGCGTGGCGCGACGCGCGCCGGAAACCGAAACCGATTCTGCGGCTGGGAGGGTTTAAGTGGACTCAGAATGACTTTTGCCGGGGCTGGCTCATCACGGGCGAGACGGGTTCGGGAAAAACGCTCGCGGCCATCAACACCATGCTCTGGCAGGTCACGCAAAACTGCCCGGATTGGGGCGGCGTTTGCATTGATGACAAGGGGCTTTATTGGGAAACGCTGTCCACCATGTTTCGCGCGTTGGGGCGCGAGAAGGATTTGATTTTGCTAAAAGTGCGTCCCGAGGGCGCGCCGGCGGACTGGAAGCCTCCGCATGTGTTCAACTTTTTGGAAGACCCGCGCCTGCCGTATTCGTCGAAGGCGAAGGATGTCTGCGATGTCGCGGCCTCGCTCGGGCAGGACGGGGATCAGCCGTTCTTCAAGACCCAGGCGGAAATCCAGATGGACTTCGCCTTCCGCGCGCTGGCGTGCACGGGTGTGCCGGTGACTCTGGAAAACGCGCACGAATTGCTGGCCTCCGACGCATGGATGAAGCGGCTTCTGGGCAAACTTGAAAACAAGGGCACCGAGGAGGCCGAGTCGCTTCTGGCACATTACCGCACGCAGATCGCCAGCCAGCCCGCCGAGCAACTGGGCGGCGTGCGCGGCACGCTCGCCAACAGGTTGAAACATTTCACGCCGCCGGACATCGCCGAGGTGTTCTGCCCCGACAAATCAACGTTTTCCATGTCAGAAATTGACCGGAGCAAGGTCATTTGCGTCTCGATTCCGCAGCGCTTCAAGACCGAGCGGCGTTATATACACACGTTGCTGAAACTGGTGTTTTATTCGCACGTGCTGCTGCGCTTCGACCGACCGGCGGAGGAGCGGGCGAAGGATAATCTGCTGATACTGTGGGCGGATGAGGCGCAGAAAATCATCACGGCGAGCGAGGACGGCACGAGCGATTACAATGTCGTGGATGTCATTCGCGAGGCGAAGGCCACGGTGGTCGCGGCCACGCAAAGTTACACCTCGCTCATCCCGCCGATTGGCGATGAGCAGAAGGCCAAGGTTTTTATCGCCAACATGGCGAATCGGATCATATGCAAGGCGGCGGATGAGGAGTCGGCAAAAATCGCGGCGGACACGCTTGGAAAGAAAAAGTATAAAAAACGCAGCTATGGTTATTCGGCCGGGAAGCGCACGGTGAGCCATACCGAGGAGGAAAAGTATTACATCGAGCCGCACGAGTTTCGGCGACTGCGGAAGTTTGAGGCCGTCGTGCAGCACTGCGAGGAGGGGTTTCGGAGGGTAAGGCTCATGCCGCGCGGCGCGGACGGCAAGGTGCCGGAGTGGTTTCGGCGATGAAGGATTTTTTGAATCACGGATTACACGAATGGACACGAAAGAATTGAACGAAATGCGCGGGAGGTTGCGCGGACTGGCGGAGTATTTGCGCGGGTGCATCAAGGGGCAGGAGCATGTGATCGGGTGCGTGGTGTCGGTGTTGCAGCGCGGAGAACTGGGGCTGGCGCATCATGGCCGGCCAAAGGGAAGTTTTTTGCTCGTGGGGCCGACTGGGACGGGCAAGACGGAGCTAACGAATGCGTTCACGGGGTATTTGTTCGGCGGGGCGAAGCCGCTGCGGTTTGACATGTCGGAATATCAAAATCAATCCTCGGTTGAGAAACTGATTGGCGAGAAGGTCGGTGACATTGGCTTGCTTGGCCGGGTGCTGGCGAAGGCGGAGGCCGTGCATGGCGGCAATGGAGCGGCTGGTTTGTTTGCAGATTCTGGATGACGCGAGCATCACGCTGGCGTCGGGCGAGCGGAAGAATCTTTCGGGATATTATATCGTGTGCACGTCGAACATCGGCGCGGCGGAGGCGATGCGGATGCAATCCGCGCCGTTCGCGAGCATCGAGCGCACGGTGCTGGCGCGGGTAAATCAAACACTGCGTCCCGAACTGGTGGGGCGCATGACGGAAAAGGTGGTGTTTGCGCGGTTGCCTTATGCGGTGCAGCGGGAGATTTGCGAGGCCATGATCGCGGGCGAACTGGCGCGGCTGCGAAAGCTGGGACATGAGATCACGATCACTCCCGATGACGTAGAGACGATTTTGCGGACGGGTTTCCACAAGACTCTTGGCGCGCGCCCCATGCGCGGAGCCGTCGAGCGGTTCTTGCAGGACAGGGTGGCCGGCGGGTTATTGGGCGGAATGTCGAAGTGAGTTGAATGCGTTTTTTATTCCAAGGGGAAATTGAATAACTATGTTCCTGGTCTTCTATTGGTTTCCCTTGATTTGATGCCTGATTTTAGTTTGGAAAGCTGGATGAGAAATATTATTATACTCACAATCCTGGCGGTCTCGTCCGGGATGGGAGCTTGCGCATCAAAGCAGCCTGTTGACGCGGCCCACCATTCGAGAAACAGCCTGGACTGGGCGGGCGTATATACCGGGGAAATCCCCTCGGCCAGCGGGTCGGGCATCAATGTGACACTGACCTTGCGTTCCGACTCGACCTATACGTTGCGCTACCGGTATGCCGGGCGGCTGGGAGCCGATTTTGGCGCCGCCGGGACTTTCAAGTGGGACAATGGGAACACCATCACGCTGGATGCGAAGGATGCTCCCGCCCATTACCAAGTCGGAGAAAACAGGCTGATTCAGTTGGACATGAAGGGCAAAATCATCACCGGCATGCTGGCGGACAGCTATGTGCTGCGAAAACAGCCTTGACCGAGAAACAATCGGGCCTCCGGTGGATTTGAATGGGTGCCGCTCTCTGCCGTTGGGCAATTTTCAAATCCGATTTGAAAATTGACAAAAACCGGCCAACTCCCTTGTTATCAAAACAAAGGAGACCGGACAAAATGCTGAAACGACACATCACACCGCAACTGGCGCGCCTCGCCGCGCAGTTTCCCGTGGTCACGATTCTGGGGCCGCGCCAGTCGGGCAAGACCACGCTGGCCCGCGCGGCTTTTCCGAAACACGAATACCTGAACCTTGAGTTGCCGCCGGTGCGCCTCGCGGCGCAGAGCGACGCGGTCGGCTTCTTCAAGGCGCATCCCGCGCCACTGATCCTCGACGAGGTGCAGCATGTCCCCGAATTGCTCAGTTATGTGCAGGTGATGGCCGACGAACAGAAGCGGAAGGGGGCGTTCATCCTGACCGGCTCGCACCAGCCGCGCCTCGCCGCCGGCATCACGCAATCGCTCGCCGGGCGCACGGGGTTGCTGCGGCTGCTGCCGTTTTCCATCGCCGAACTGTCCGACGCCGGCGTGTCGCTGGAGCGCGACGAGTATTTGCACCGGGGTTTCATGCCGGGCGTCCACGCCGACGGCGTTGCGCCGGAGCTTTTTTACCGGAGTTACTACCAGACCTACGTCGAGCGCGACGTGCGGCAACTGATAAACATCACCAGCCAGCGCGCCTTCGAGACCTTCGTGCGCCTGCTGGCCGGGCGCGTCGGGCAGGTCGTCAATCTCAGTTCGCTCGCCGGCGATGCCGGCGTTTCGAGCACGACGCTGGCCTCGTGGCTCTCGGTGCTGGAGGCGAGCTTCATCGTCTTCCGGCTGCCGTGCTATTTCAACAACTTCGGAAAGCGCCTGGTGAAGGCCCCGAAAATCTACTTCACCGACGTGGGGCTGGCGGCGTGGCTGCTCGGCATCGAGACGCCCGCGCAGGCCGCCCGCGACCCGTTGTTCGGCGGGTTGTTTGAAAACATGGTGGTCGCCGAGGCGCTGAAAACCCGGCTCAACGCCGGGCGGGAGCCGGAGCTTTATTATTTCCGCGACCAGCACGGACTGGAGGTTGACCTTGTCGTCAACAAAGGCCGGCGGCGGCTGCCCGTCGAAATCAAGGCCGGCATGACCTACGACCCGTCGTTCGCGCGAAACCTCCGGAATTTTCTCAAGCTGACGGATGCCGCCGAGTCGCCCGTCGTGCTCTATGGCGGCGAGCAGGAGGCGCTCACCGATGGAGTCTCCTATGCCAATTTCAAGGAGACCGCCCGCATCATCGCGAAGTTTGACGGACGGAGCGACAGGTAGCGTCGGCGAATGGCAGAGACAGGTTGTGCAGTCAAACTACCCTTAATTGCGGAGATCGGATCAATCCGGGGCGGCGCGCTTCGGCCTGCCGGGGCGCATGTCGCGGGCGATGCCGTGTTTTTGGCAGAAGCGGCGCAAGTGCTTGTCCTCGACTTGCAGCCCTTGGCCGCGCAAGTGCCGCTGAAATTCCCTTACTCTGTAACACGGCTTGGGATTGGTCAGGATGTATTGAAAAAGCACCAGCTTCCACCAGTTGGGAAAACCGAACCGCTCCCGCGTGATTTTGCCAATGGGCGATTTATGGAAAAACGACACGGCCTTGGCTGCGTGGCGCATCAAGTCCGGCGAGCCACGTGTGACAGCTTCCTTCAAAAACAAGGCCGTGGCCTGCAACAGGGCCGCCGATGGCTCCGCATCGGGCGGGCAGTGCCGCCATGCGCATGTAATCAAAAACGGCGCGAGACCGATGGTTCCCGCCTGATAGCTGCGGATCTG
Organism: Termitidicoccus mucosus; assembly: GCF_038725785.1. GTDB lineage: Bacteria > Verrucomicrobiota > Verrucomicrobiia > Opitutales > Opitutaceae > Termitidicoccus > Termitidicoccus mucosus. The sequence goes on along the minus strand of NZ_CP109796.1, from coordinate 2,989,900 downwards.
CCCGATCACTTGCGAGCGGGTCAGCCCGCCGTGGCGGTGCCGGTGTTTTTCCGTGTTTGCCACCGCCGGGTCATAGTGATGCCCGACTCCCGGCGGACCGGCAATCCATGCGAGCAAGGCGCGGCCCTCGCGATGCGACGGTGGCGGGCGTACCTTGCCCGACACGGCGGCATCAAGGCGGCGGCGAGCGTCCGGGATGCGCGATACGAAACACAGCCACTGCCGCAAGCCGGGCATCTGGCGCAAAAGCGACAGGAATAATGCGACTGCGGCGGTGTCCCGCGAATCGAACAATGCCCGAAAAATCTCCCCCGCCAACGGCGATGCCTTCTGGTCCATATGAAATTTGCCGGTCATGCCGACACGGTGGCGGACGTGATTGCACGCCCGCCGCCATGCGGCGTGTTTCGAACCCGTCAGGGCCTCATTCCCGCCGAGGCGCCCTGTCGCAGGAGGTGCGTCTGCATTTCCTCGCGGGCGACGGCGATGAAGGCGCGCTCGCGACGGTCGGGCGAGACGCGGCGGATGCGCTCCTCCACGCGGGCCTTGATTTCCGGGTTCTGATTGATCCATTCGACTAGTTCCTGATCGCGCTCGTTTCTGACCTCGCTGCGGCGCATGCAACTGAGCATCATTTTCCTGACTAAAAATTCCTTGGTCATCTCGTTGTAGTGAGCGTGGAGCTTCGGATTGTCCTTTATATACTGCGTGAGCTTCGCATCAACCTCGGGGTTGATGGTCTGCTCGTTGTCGTTGTTTCCGAGGGCTTTTTTAAGGGCCATGTTTTTATTCCTGTGTGTTGAATCCCAGCCTGTGTTTTGCAAGGCGGCTGGTCGCCAAGGGCAATCGGCCTTGTCCGGGAACGTCCCGGAAAATTTATATTGGTTTGCGTTGGCTTTTATTATCAAAGGCCGAGCAGAATCTGTTCGTCACCGGTGCCGGCCAGATCGCTGCCGGTGAGGTTGAGGACGCTTTCCTCAAAAACGCGCACGACCTGCCACGGCGTCGCCGTGGTTATCCACAGGCGGAGCAATTCGTCGGGAGCGGGCGAAACGCCATACTGCTCGACGAGCGTGTCGCGAGCTTGGGCGAAGGGCGCGCGATGGCGCTCCTTCAAGGCAAGCGGCTCGGCGGGCGCATCGTCGGGTGGCGGGACGGGAGGTGCGGACGGTGTCGCGGCATCGGGATTTGCCGGCGAGAGGTCGGGCGGTGGTTGGGTCGTATTCATTTTTTCGATGTGGTGGTGTTATTGTTTGACGGCGTTGCCGGGTGCTTCGCGGGTGCGGGCAAGCTCGCGGTGGAGGCGGGCGATTTCGGCGACAAGGGTTTCGTTCTGCTCGGTGAGCGCGGCCATGAGGCGGGTTTGCGCGTTCATGCGCTGCTCGATGTCGGCATTGCCCGGCGCGGGCTTTTCCGCCGGGTCGGAGACGGCGATGACGGGGCCGAGCGGGACGGCGGTCGGGGCGTGCGGCGAGAGGTTCCACGACGCGGCGGCTTCCTTTCTATAAACAAGGTGAGCCTCGTGGAGCATGTTCGGGTCGCGCGGGTCAACGTATCTGTTCACCGGATACGCCTTGAGCGTGTCGCCAAAGCGGACTTTTTCGATGTTCGCCAGATCAAGCTCGGTGCCGGACACGGGCACGGCGACGGTCGCCTGCGGCGCGGATGGCGCGGGCGGAGGCGGCTTTGGGCGGAGCATCGAGCAACAGCCGCCCAGCAATGGGACGGCAATCGCGATGAAAAATACCAAGATGAGTTTGAGTCGGTTTTGTTTTTTCATGGTGGGAAAAGGAGTCGGGAGACGGGGGGATGTTGTCGTGCCGGGTTTCAGGTTTTCGCCGGCCAGCGCAGGAGGGCGAGCCATTCGCGGGTCAGGCGCATGGCGTTGCGCAGTTCGTCCGCGCTCAAGTCGGGGCCGGTGACCGTCAAGAGGAGTATTTTTTCCTGAATGAGCATGTAGGTGACGCACGTCACCGATGTTTCGATTTTGCGGCCTCCAAGCTGGTCGCCGCCCTCGGTGCCGACGGCGATGCAGAGGGTGAAGGAGTCGCGCCCAAGTTCCGCTCCGCCGAGGATTTTTTGTCCTCCGGGTTTTTGCCCGAGCGGTTTCAAGTCGAGGATGCCGAACACGGTCGCTGCATCGTCCTCGGTTATCCGCGGAGCGCGGCCAAGGGTCTCGTCGCGAAGCGCCTTGAATGTCTGCGCGTCGTAGCGGACCGGTTCCATTTCCCTCAACACCTGCACTTGGAGCGCGCGGCAACGGGTTGGTTTCCCACCGGGCTGGTTTTCTTGGAGGGACAGCGCGGGAATGAACCATGCGAGCAGCCGGCCTGACGCCGAGACCGCGCGGCTGCGTTGCGCGAAGGCTTCGGGCAGGTTGCGCGAGACTTCGACAAACGGCGCGGGCGCGGCGATGATGACGGGAACCGAGTCAACAAACACCACGAGTTGCGGCGGTGTCTGCGCTCTGGCGCAAAGCGCCAGAGCGAATGTAAAATGAATAATGAATAATGTATAATGGGCATGGCGCGGGATTCGCCCTGTCATCATGCAGGGTGCGCGCCCCCTTCCCTCCGGTGAGTTTGATGTGCCGTGGCTTTTCATTATACATTATACATTTTTCATTATACATTCTTCATCAGGCGCGCCGCAGCGCGCCGTCATTACCAGCCGAGGATGACGCCCGCGCCGGCCATGACTTCGCCGGCGTCGGAAAGCGCGAAACTCGCCTGCATGCCGCGATCTCCAAGGGGGCAGGTGTAACCGTAACCCATCGCAAACGCGCTGCGTCCGCGATAACCGCCGAAGCCGAGCGCGAGCTGGCTACGGTTTCCGTTCGACGCGGACAAACGCGGCTGAACCTGATTCATGGCGGCGGACATCGCGCCAATGCCGTCCATGCGGTCGCTGATGGTGTTTACCCGGCTCTGGATGTTTTCAAGCCGGCCATTCGCGGCGTCCGCAATCGCGGCAAGCTGGCGCATGGTCACGGCGTCGGTGGGATTGATGCCGTCGGCGATGTTGACGAGGCGGCGTTGCAGGGTGTCGGAGCCGAAGGAAACCGTGTCGGGCTCGGTGGCGACGGAGTATGCGCCGATGGCAACCGAGTTGGCGGCAGTGATGGCGACCACGGCGCCGCGGCCAAGCGCGACACCGCCGTCTGCGCGGGCTTCGGAAAGCGAGCCGATGGCGCTCGATGATGCGCCGCTGGCGGTCGCGCCCATGCCGGCGGCGACGGCGTTGCCGCCAGTCGCGGTCGCGGGAATGAGCGGATTGTCGTTGCCGGTGCTGAAATGCGCGCCGCCGCCCGCCCCTCCCGTCCCTCCCGCCCCGTCCGTCCCGCTGATTATATTGATGACTATATTTTCCAGATTGGTCACGCGCTGGTTGGTGTCGAAAAGTTGCGAGCCGGCGACGGCATCGGTGGACGCGGCGTGGATGGCGGCAAGGGCGAGGTTGGTGACGCGGGTGCCGCCGGTCCGCCCCGCGCCGGTGCCGGTCACGGCTGGTCCGCCGAGTGTCATGGTGTTTTTCGCGGCGCTGTCGTAAACAACCACATGGGCGATGGCATTGCCTGTGCCGGAGATGACGCCCGCCGCCTTGAGTTGTCCGACATTGACGGCATCGTTGTCGGCAGTGCCTGCGGCGACGCCGCCAAGCCGGCGGTCGCCGTCTGTCCCGGCGATGGCGAGGACATCGCCGCCAATGTGCGCGCCGATGGTGATGCTTCCGGCGGCGGCGTCATGGCGCACGAGGCCCGCGCTGCCGGAGAGAATATTGTTCACCGTCTGATTGATGGTCGTGATGGATTGGCTGACCGACGTGCCGCCGGTGATCGTGCCGTCGGGATTCACGGTGCCCGTGCCGAGGATGTTTATAATGCCGGTGGCGGTGTTGTATAATTGCGAGCCGTTGATCGCATCGAGCGAGCCGGGGGCGACGAGGCCGCTGGCGACATTGGTGATGCGTTGCGCGTTGCCTGTGCCTCCCGCCCCTCCCGCCCCTCCCGCCCCGCGCGAGGCGTCGAAGGCGCTGAGCGCGTTGTTCCATAATAGCGAGTCGGCGGCAAGGTCGGCGACGGTTGAGCCAAGCCCGGCCAGTGCCTCATTGGTTATATAAAGTTCGGAACCGTTGACGGCATCGGTTGAATCGGGCGTGATCCGCCCCGCGGCCACGTTGATAATCTGGCGCTCCCCGCCGGGCGCGCCGACGCTGACAATGCCGACCGGCGAGGAGCCGGCGACAAGGGCCTGGGTTTTCGCGTCGATGGCGATGACGGTGACGGGGGTTGCGCCGCCCTCGGCGCTGTGGTTGCCAAGGATGACATTGTTGGCGAGGGAGGCATTGATATTGGCGCCCAAAACATACGTGCCGGCCGCCGGCGCGGAAATGGTGTTGCCGAAACCGATGGCGGCGGCACCGCTCGCCGCGATGTTGTTGCGGGTGCCGATAATATAGGAGTTGGCCACGCCGCCGCCCGACGCGGCCCCCAGGGTGTTGCTCGCACCGATGGCATAGACGTTCATCATGATGGCTCCGCCGGGGACATGTATGGTGTTGTTGTCGCCGAGCGCGAGGCCGCCGACGATGTTTCCAACGCCGGTGTCGGACGGGTTTATGATTTTGTTGCCCGTGCCGAACGCAAAGACGTTAGAAAACCGTCCCGCGACGCTCATGACGTTGCCGCCGCCGAGAACATAGGCGTGGTTGAGGCCCGGGACGCCGACACTGAACAGGGTGTGGAGGTCGTTGTCCGCGCCGAATGCAAAAACATTGGCGATGTCGCTTTGGGCGGCGGAAATCCTGCCGTCCCGGACGGTGTTGCCCAGTCCAAGGGCAAAGACGCCGTTCATATGGTCCATGTTGGTGATGACGTTGTCCGCGCCGATCGCATGAATGTTAAAGAGGCCGGCGCTGTGCCTGCCGTAGCCCGTCTCGTTGAACACGCCGTTGCCCGCGCCGACCAAATAGATGCCGCCGCCGTTGACGGCGATGGCGTTGCCCTGGCCGAACACATGGGCGGTGTCCAGGCTTTCGGTGCTGATGACAGTGTTGCCGCCGCCGACCACCGTGACATGCGCGGCGTTGGCGACGGTGTTGGTGCCGCCGTATATAAAACTGTCCATCGAGTTTGAGAGGGTGTTGTCGTAGCCGATGTCCGCGTTGTTGGAGGACTGGCCGGTGTCGGTGCCCGTGACGGCTGTGCTGTCGGCGTTTATCTGGAAATCCCCGGCGCGAGCGAGGTTTCGGCCTGCAAAAAGGGAAATCGATATTATGGCGATGAGTCTGAGTGAGGTTTTTTTCATGATGAGTTGGCTGTGTTTCGGGTGTTTATCTGTGTGCGTCGGCAGGCGGGGTTTCCGGGTTGTTTTTCTGCCAGAGCTTGGCGGTGCCGTTGCCGCGCGCGGTCTTCGCCTTGTCGAGGGTCTGGGTGACATAAATATAAAACTGTTTGCCTGCGGGGACGCGGACATAAAAGCCGTCCTCCTCGATGCGTTTTGCGATTTGCGCGGCGTAGGCGTTGAGCACGCCGGCAGTGCCGGCGAGGGCGGCGTTTTTCGCGGTGGCCTGCGGGATGGCGATGCCCGCGCCTCCCGCCCCTGCAAGCGCGCCGGTATCCTGCATGTCCTGCAAACCGCTGGCCATGCCCGCGAGAAAGGTCGAGGCGAAGAGTTTTATTTCCTGAAAATCGTCGGTTTTGATAATCTGCCCGGCAAGCCCGGCGGAGCCGTCGCGAAGGCCAAACTCGCCGGTCGTGTCGTCGCGCTCGCGGTCAAGGGCGATGCCGTTTAGTGTGAGTTCCATGCCGTTGTCGGTGGTGCGGTCGCGCCAGACTATAATCCACTGGCCGGAGGCGGCGATGCGTTCGCGGGCGCGGTCGGTGGCGGCGTGCCCGTGGACTTCCGCGCCGGCGGGAATGATAAGGCGGCCGCCGTGCCAGACATCCTCGGTGACGAGGCCGATGACGGGCGTGTCGAGTTTGGAGGATTCCAAGGTGATGACGGTTTCGCACGGGATGAGGCGTCCGTAAGGGGCGTAGTTGCGCGAGGGCGCGGGGGTGGTGTCCGCGCTTGCGGCACTGTTGGCGTCGAGAAGGCTGATGGGCAGGACGGTGGGCTCCTTACGGTTGGCGGGGGCGGAATCGCTGTTTTGGCGGGCGGCGCGGGGACGGGAAACAGTTTCCTCGCCGGGCTCGTTGCGCGTTGGGGATGGCACCGCCGGGCGCGCGGGCGCGGGGACTCTGAGTTCCTGTCCATCGCGGGTGATGGTATGGCGCTCCATCGGACTCGGCGAAGTCGTGGCGGCGCTCATCGGACGTTCGCTGCGGTTGCCGCCGTGGATGAGCAGCGCGCCGATGGCAACGCACGCCAGCAATGCGACCATGCTGCCAAACGGGGTTTTTATGAATTTTATAATGCGTTTCATAAAAAAATCTCACACGAAGGCACAAAGGCACGAAGAAGAGTTTTGTTTGCGGACGCCGAAGGTTTTCTTTGTGCCTTCGTGCCTTTGTGTGAGATTATATTTTATTGTTTTCATCTCGGCGCGATGAGATGCGCGTCGCGGATGACGCGAGGCACGATGACATTGAAGGTATTTTTCACGCTGAGGTTGGCGCGTCCGCCGTCCGGCGTGCCGGTGATGGCGAAGTAGGCGGTTGTTTCCGCACGCGGCGGAATCAGGCCGGAGGCGTCGGCGATGGACGAGGGATAGAGGCGGTTGCCGATGCGCACGGCAAGCCCCTGGGGTTGATAGACGACCTCGGCGTCGCCGGTGTTTTCGAGTTTTAGCTTGAAGACAAGCGTATCCTCGGGATCGAAACGAAAAACCTCCTCCACGGTTGCGGTAAAATCGCGGTATCGGGTGGTTTCATTCGGCGCGCGGTGCTCGACCTGCCAGACGGCCTCGGGGTATTGCTCGCGGATGAGGCGGTGGGATTTGGCACGGTCAAGCAGCGTGAGAAGCGTTTCCGGCGTGGCGCGTTTGGTGAGAGCCACGCTGCGTCCGGCGATGCGATCTTCGTAAAATGTCACGGAGCCGTAGGGATGCGGTGCGACGGCGAGACGGATGATATAGGTTTTGTTTTGCAGGATGACGTTGAGCGTGGCGCGGGCGTCGGTTTTGAGGGCGCGCACGCTCAAGTAATACCGGCCCGGCAGGTGCGACATCAGCACGGGCGCGGGGGCGTCGGGGTTGTTGGAAATATTCGCGCCCTCCAGCGCAGACGGCGCGGAGGGAAACATGAGCGTCGTCGGCGCGTCGGTGCTGATGGGGATTTCATAGACGATGCGCTCGTCCAGCGGCAGTTGCTTGACGACGGGAGTGCGAGGATTGGCGTCGCCGGCAAATCCCGGCGTAACCAGCAATGCGAGGAGCGTGACGCACATGGCGGTCAGTTTTGCAAAAATTCGTAGTTCCATACGGCGAGCGGGTAGCGTTTGTTGGCGAGCATGTCCGGGTTGCGGACAAGGGTGAGCGTGAGGGAAAAGCGCGGGGATTCGGCAAAAACCTGGCGTTCAAAGACGCCGGTGCGCACAAGCTGGCCTTCGAGTTTTATAATGATCTGGTCCTCGCGGGTGCGCAGAATATCCAGCTTGAAAATTTCCGGCTTTTGATGAATCTGCTTCACCTCGAACTCCTCCCTTGCGGCGAGCAATTCGTTCTGCGCCTTGGTCGCGGCCTCGGTGAGATAGAGCCGGTGCAGCAAATCGGGAAAATCAAAGTTCTTCGGGTTGCGTTGCAGGAGCGCGAGCGCGGCCCATAGTGATATGGTTTCATGAAGCGTCTTCGCCTCCTCGAAACCCAATAACGGCGAAACCGAAAACGTCCCCGCGCCGTCGAGAATCACGACGCGCTCGCGCGTGCGATACGCGCTAATGATGAGGTAGGGTTGGAGCGCGGCGAGCGCGCACGCTCCGATGGCGACCAGCGCCCACATGCGGGCGGCAAAGGCATGGTCGGCAAACAAACGCGCCGGTGAAAACGCTCGCGCCGGTGCCGGTTTCCGTGGCGGTGCCGCGCGCGCATTATCAACCGCCGTCCAGGGCGGACCGCCGGTCTCCGTGTTTTCATTTTGTATATTTGACGGGTTCATCTTGTTTTCAGTTTTTTATAATCCGGGTGTCGCCGGTGCGGATAATGGAGGCGGCATGGCGCTGCCGCGCCCGCCCGTCCCGGTGGAGCCTTCGGACAGCATTTTGCGAAGCGAGTCAGCGCGCTGGAGTTCGCCGGTTGCCTTGTGACCGAGTGCGCCGGGATTGCCGGTCTCGCCGGTGAAGGCGTAACCCTGCGCGAAAATTTTCTGGCAGATGACCGGCGTGGAAATCGTCCCGATCAACAGCGTGAGCGCCGCGAGGATGCCGCCGATGTTGGTTAGGAACGGCGAGTAGAGGGCCATTTCGGCGGACACGGGATTTGCCCCCACCGCCGCTCGGAAATCCTGCCAGATGGCGATGGTGACAAGATTGGTGATGGCGAAGCCGACCGGCCATGCGAGCACGGCGAGGGTTTGCTGAAAGAAGCGGATGCCGATCTGCGAGCCACCGGGAATCATGAAGCACGCGAGCGCAAACGGCATGAGCATGTAGAGAATCCAGCGCAGTATATATTGCAGGATAATCATGGGCGCGGAAATCAGCGCGCCGATTTGGATAAACACCCATGAGACGGCGTCGGTCATTGCGTGGTAGATGGATTCGTTGAGCTTGCGCCATGACCATTCCTTATCTGGGTTTTGAGCGGTGCCGGCGCGCAACTCCTCTGATGCGCGGGCGGGGTTGTCGTTGTAGTGCGGATCAATGTAGGATGCCGCTGCAAGCATGGTGTTTTCCATGAGCGGGAACCACCAGTTCATCGAGGAGACGAGGGCGACGATGGTGATGGCGCGCGCGAGCGGGCGCACCAGTTCGCTGTTGTTGTAGTGATGCCGGCTCATGCGCGCGATGAGCCCCGCGACAAGCATCGCGAAGACGACGAAGCGGAACGCCGTCACCATCGCGGTGATTTTGTTTTCCAGAATGGGCAGCACCAGATTCATGAAGAAATCAGCGGGCGTTTTGGCGCGGATTGATGGAACGCATGAAGGCGGTCACGCGCTGGTTGGCCAAAAAATCGTCCTTCGCGGCAAGCTCGGCGGCGGCGTGTTGTTCCATTTCACGCCGGTTGTCGTTGGCGATTTTTTGCAGAATCACCTCGTCCATCTGACGACGGCGCGTGGTCTCGATCTGGGAAAGCTGCCCGTTGAGGACGATCAACTTTGCCGTGAGTTTTTGCACCTGCGCGTCGGTCGCGCCGGTGCGCAATTCGGAAAGCGTGAGGGCGATTTCCTCCAAAAGTTCGCGTTCGCGCTCGCGGGTCTGGTCGGCGACAGTGCGCGTGTTGTCGGCGCGGGCGTCGAGCAGGGCGTGGCGGCGGTAGGTGAGCGGGTCGTATTGGACCGTGCCGCCGTCGAGGTCGGGAACATAGACGGAGCGGTAGGTGCTGCCGTCCGTGCGCGAGAGCGTATCCAGACTCTGCACGACGCGGGCAATGTCGTCGCGGGACAGACCGTAGTCGCGCAAAAGGTCATCCTCGGCGAGAATGCCCAGGGACAATATTTTCGCGGCGTCGGCGGGATTGCCCGTCCAGTCGCGGATTTTTCCCTGAATGCCGGCCTGCTCTTTGAGCTGGGTAATCTGCGCCTTGAGCTGCGCGATGCTATCGACCCATTTGGCAATGGTGGCGATGTGCGAAATCTGGTTGTTGGCGAGGTTGGCAACATCGACGACGGGAATGCCGGAGGCGAAAGCAACACCGCCGATGCAGGCGGCGAGGACGGGGAGCATGAGAGTATTCTTTCTCATAATAATTTATTCGGTGCGGAGGGTGATGGTTGCGGGTTTTAATATGACGCCGTCCGGTGTGACGGCTTCGGGAAGGCGGACGTTTACATATCGTGGTTCGGATGCCGTGTCCGTGTTTTCAGTGCGCTGCTGGTTTTGGATAATCCAGTATTGCTGCTTCACGGCCTGGTTCATGGCGCGGTCGTAGCCATGCCTCTCGGCGTCGGCGATGGCGGCGGTGATTTCGTTGTTGGCGATTTTCGAGACGAGATAACCGGCCCCCGCGCCGATGGCCGCGCCCTTGATGCTTTTGCCGGAGGCTTGATAACCGATGGCCCCGCCCGCGCCGGTGAGAACAATGTCCGTGGCGGGCTGGCGAAGGCTGGCGCAGCCGGAAAGCAGCGCTGTGGAAACGGACAATAACAAGGCGATGGTTTTCATGACTGTTTCTTGGGTGCTTGAATGTTTCTCACCGTGCCGCAAAGCGGCGGGTCGGTGACGGGCGTAAAGAAGCAAATGCTGGAAAACTTCTTTCCCTCGGGCTGCTGCTCGGGCATGGGATAATTCTGGATGGCGGCGCAGACGGACTCGGGGAGGGCTATATCGTGCGCGATGTCCTCGATGTCCGTGCGGTCAAACTGACGCATGAGGAAAAACTGCTTGCTGTTGCCGATGACGACGGGACGGATGCGCGAGGATTTGAAGCGGCTGTATTGCTGCACGATGGAGGCCGTCCAGCATGAGAACTTTCTCAACTGCGCATAGGCTTCCGCCACCACCTTCTCGCCGCCGGGCACGTCGAGGAAGCGCGCCAGTTCCTCGTAGAGGATGCGTTTGCGCAGATGGCGCGGCAGTGAAATTATATGCTGTCTTGAAAATCCGCTGATTAGCAAACCTGCGGCGGTTTTGAGTTCAACAGCCTGCTCGGGAATATAGCCGAGTTCAAAATGCGCGATCTGCCCGGTGAGGGAAATATTCGTCACGCCGTCGAAAAGTTTTCCGTATTGGCCGTGCGCGCACCACGACGCGAGGAGCGTGGCGAGGTGATCGACGGTTTCCTTCTTGTGCTCCGGGAAGCGCGAGAATTGCATCAATTCGACAAGGCTTGCGTGCTGCGGATAATCGCCCGGCTCGTAATACGCGTGCGCCGTCGCCATGACCGCGCGCTCGGTTTGGGCGTCCTGCAAAAACGCGGTGATGTCGGCCTCGGGAATTTTCGTGATAAACTCCAGCGTCTCGTTGTCGTTGGTCGCGATGCGGTCGCGCAGTTCGGCGTAGGCTTCCATGTCCGTCGTGCCGTGCGGCATTTTAGTCCGCTTCCAGCGGTGCGCGGCGCACGCCATGCGCTGGATTTCCGGCAGGAGGTCGCGATGCTTTTTCGACCAGTCCTCGAAGGCGTCGGCGTAAAGCTGGTTGATATATTGCCCCAACATCGCCTGCCGGATTTGCTGCGTTTCCTCGTCGGAGGCTTCGCCGATCATTCGGGAAACGAGCGCAACGGCGGTGGCGATTTGCAACTGGTTGAGCGGGAGTTCTCGCGTGTCGAGGTAGTTTATCGTGAGGTCGCCGTCAGGGTGCAGGATAATGGGTCGCTCGCCCATCGCTTCCGTGAATTTTCCATACGACAACCCTTCCTCTATGATGACCGTGTAATGGTAATACGCGGCGGTCTGTTCCAACAGGTCGCACATGTGGACGGACTTGCCCGCGCCGGTCGCGCCGAGCAGCACGGCGTGCTGCGGCGTGGGCGGGTTGCCGATAAACGTGCGAAGTCCGACAAGGTTGCCCTGCTGCGCACCGTCGTAGATGGCCTCGGCTCCGTCGAGCAATCCTGTGAACGTCGCGGAAAACGGCAGCAAGTCGACCAAATACGTATCCTCGGCATAGAGGCTGCGATGACGGTAGGGCGAATTTGTCCAGCCGGGCCACGAGGCGAAGAAGAGTTTTTTGGCGGTGCTGGGCAGGGCGCATTCGTTGTATTGCGCGCCGTTGAGGTTGGTAATGGCGTTGCGAATCGCGGCGCACTTGGCGGACAGTCCGGGCACGGTTTCATCCCAGACACGAAGGATGTAGGTGACGTTGAACGGGCGAATGAAACCGGATGAAAGCGATTCGACCTTGCGCTCTTTTTTGCCGATGGCGACGAGCAGCGAGTGGCGCTCGGAGTCCTTGTATTCGCCGCGAAGCCGCTCAATGGCCTTTTCTTCCTTATCGACCTCGGTTTTGGTCGGAAGCGGGTCGAGGTTGACGGTGATTTGGTAGTCGAGAAACGGCAGCGTGGTGAGCCGCAATATGATGCCGGGGTAGGTGCGCGAGGGCCAGCGTTTGAAGGTGAAGAGGGCGTGGTGGCGTCCATCCATATAAAACCCGGTGCCGATGTTCACACCGTCGCTGCACCAACAGTTTTCCTGAATGGTTTGCTGCGGATTGAAGCGTTCGGAAAAGTTTATATCAAAACCGTCCGCCAGCGCCGGGCTGAGAAACTTTGAAAAGTAAGTGAAGTGCGCGAGGTCGTCCATGGGCGAGACGGTCGTGTCGCCGCCAAAGAGCGCGCGCAGCGAGTTTGTAATCTCGTCGAAGCGCGTGCGCAGTTGCGCGAGAAGTTTTGCGTAGTCATCGGCGAGGCTACCGCGCGTCGCGGCGAGGGGCGCGTAGCCGGCGAGCGGCGTGGAGATGAACAATATCAACTGCTCGCGGCGAAGTTCGCGGCGGTGCATCTTTTCCCAATAACGCTCGAAGCGCTCCGTGCGCACGCGGCGGATGTGCGGATGCGTGGCGAGGGTTTCGGTCGCGCGGTGGTATTGGGTCAGCTCCTGCCGGTAATCGCAGTTGCATGTCCACTGGAATTGCGCCCGCAAACCGTCGCCGAATAATGAGAGAAGGGCGCGAATTTTGTCCTGGTAGGCGTTGAGTTGGGCGGTCGTGCCGCCGCGAAGGTCGGGCGGCTGCAAAATAAAACCCTTGCTGGCGACGCCTTTTTCGAGCGTGCCGTAGAGATTCAGGTCACCGGCAAAGTAGCCGTTGGGCGCTGAGCTATTGAGCAGCATGATCGGGCCTCCGTTTGCACGCGGCGGGCGCGCCGCGCGGGTTCTGGTTGTCGGGCGAAAAACAAAAACCCTCGCGATTCAAGAAATGATCGAAAAAATCCTCGGCGTAGCCGTCTGGTTTTCCCCGGCGAAACAGCATGACCCACGCGGTGGGAATCACGAAGACCGGGATCGCGATGCCGCCCGCCGCCGCGAGGCCCGCGTGGAACATGCCGTAGAGAAGGAGAAAAATGCCGATGGCCGCGACGATGCCGACGATAACATATAAAAAATCGTTGCCCTCGAAGCCGAGCGCGCGGCCTTTGCTGTCGTTCGCGCTGTTCGTGTCGGTGATGCGCAGTCCGGTGTCCATGGGGGCAATTCGTAAATCGTAATTTCAGAATTGCGGCGTGAGCGCGCCGTCGCTCATGCCGAATATATAAAACATCGCGGCCATGATTGCGGCGGCCCCGGCAATGATGATGCCGGAGACGATGCCCATTTTTCCGTCGGCGTCGCCCTTCTTAAGGCGGTCGGCTCCGCCCCAGATGTTTATCACGCCCCAGATGAAGCCGATCATGAAGAGCAGGCCGAGGCCGTATTGGAAACCGGTCTTCACTTGCGAGGGCACTTGCGCGAGGATGAGCGGCGCGGTGAGTTGCGCGGCACGTGCCGGTGGCGATACAAGGCTCGCGAACGCGAGGAGCGGGAAGATGGAGAGTTTTTTCATGATCGGGTTTTTCCGCTCCGCCTGGTTTCCCATCGCCCCGTGCGAGAGGAAAACCGGGCAAAGCGTGGGCGCGAGTGTGCCCGGTTTTCCATATCCTGACTTGAATATTCCCGGCTTTTTTTAGGACAAAACCGGATTTCTTGCATTTCTCCCGCAAATCCGGCGAAGGCAGTGCCTCAAATGGCTCTGGTCGGCGAAACCCGTCGCCGCAGCGATGTCGCACAAATACATGCCCCCTTTCGCCATGAGCTGTTGCGCCCGTTGCAGCTTAAAATTCAATACAAATTGATGTGGCGTTTTTCCGGTCGTCCGCTTGAAACGCCGCGTGAACTGGTCCTCGCCCAGACTCGCGATGCGGGCAAGCGTTTTTACACCGAGATCCTCCTGGAGGTGCGTTTCGATGTATTCAATTATTTTCCCCATCAACGCGGCATTCAAGCCGTCCGGCCTTTTGAGGCCGGTCGGCTGGTTGCGCGCCTTTACTATGCAGGCGGCCTGAAGCAAACCCAGGCCATGAACATAGTCGGGGGATGGCATCCCGGTGTCATGGCACAGTTCCCTTAAATATCCGGCAAGTTGGTGAATTTTGATATTTTTACAGGAATATTCCCACTCCGATCCAATGCTGACGCCGATCATTGCCTCGCGCTTGCCGTTGCGCCGGACAAAATCACCGGAAACAAGCAGGGATACGAGCGGGGCTTTGCTTGTCCAATGCAGTTCGTGGGCAATGCGTTTTCCTATCGTGCAAATATGCGGCCCTCGAACCCGCTGGCAGTTTTGCCCGCCGCCTGCGACCCACCAGAATAATTCCGCTTCGCATCCGTAGTCCGGCAGGATTAAAATTTGATAATCATCGTGCCGGTGCCTCCGCCACACGCCAATGTCGTGCGTGCCATATTGAATGGTGACATCCCGTCCCTCCACCTGCGTGTATTCAAAACCTTCAGGGGAGCGCCGGGTTTCGATACAATGGTTTCGGCGGGCGGCCATGCGAACGCGCAGGGATCAAACGGTGCGCATCCGGCAGCTTATCGAGGCGCCACCGGTTCGGGCTTGAGAAAAAACCGCATTTTTCGGGACAAAAGCCGCATTTTTTCATCGGTCTTGCGCCACGGGGGAATGCTCAAAAATCGCGCGCAACTGCCGATAAAGCGTGGCAAGATCGCCCAAGCATCCCTCGGACAGTTTTTGTCTGCGGCGAAGCAGTCGGAGAAGTTTCTGGGCGAGGACCACGGACTCGGGCAGCGCCTGCACGGGGTGGATTTGCTGCGCGGCAGTTTTCGGTTCCGTGGCGATGCCGAGGCGGAAATAGGCCTGCCGCAGACTGAGGCCGTGGAGCGTTTCCGGGGCGGGAGTCTCCAGCGCGAGCCGCATGTAGCGATAAGCCGTGCTGCGTCCGCCCGCGAATGATGCATCCAGCCAGACCAGCCACGAACCGCGCCCGGCGTTGCGACGCAGGGTTTGTTTTTGTTCGGCGAGCAGTCTGCCCGCGTGCCACGCCGCCGCGAGCGCGCCGTCGAGTTTTTCTCGGGACTCGGCGCAAAGCCGCCGCACCTCGCGGTGCAGGCGGTTGATTTGCGCGGCGGCGTTTTGGATGTCGCTGCTGGTGTTCATTGGACGAGCCCCATGCTGTCGCGGAAGTCGCGCGCGAGTTTGTGTATTGACTGCCGGGTGTAACCGGCATGATCGCCGATTTGTTCGAGCGTCGCGCCGTGGATGAGGTCGGGTCGGATGCAGTGCAGCGCGAGGGTCGCGCGCAGTCCGCGTTTTTCCAGTGTCGGCGCGTCCGCCATCCAGATGAGCAGGTGGCGGATGACCTCAAGTCCTTGCTCGCGACCCTCGCGCACCGGGTCAACCGGCTCGGCGAAAAAGGCATCGGTTTCATGGCCGGCGTTTTTATTTTTGGCGACGGGCTGGGCATTCTCTTTCGTGGTGTTTTTGGATGTTGTTTTCATGATGGGTTGCGATTGCGCCGCGCATCGTAATTTCACCTTGAAAAACAAAACAGGCCCTGCGTGGTGCAGGGCCTGCGGGTGGATTTGTGGCATGAGGGCTGAAATGTATCAGGTAGATTTTTTCGAATGGGAGAATTTTACGCCGCGGCTTCCGCAACGTCGTTCATGTTATATTTTCATTTCTTCGGGGTATTGCACCCGAAGAGAATAAAAAGCTCCGGGGCAGGCCCCGAGGTATTTAAAACAAAGCCAAATTCATCTGCCCCTTATGCAACTGTTCATAGCTTCCGTGACCTTGATTCGCGACATAAGCCGCTATCACTTCCTCGCCTCCATGCTACCCAACCGTGTTGATGAAAATATCCCTTCCCCAAAAACTCTCCACTCCAAAGCATTTTCTTCACCTCAAGCACCTCTCGTGCTATCAGACTCTTCACTGTCCTCACTATCTGACTTGGGCTATGCGTCGGCACCGACTGCATCAGAAAATGCGCATGATCCCCATTCAGCCCTATCTCCAAAAATCTCACCTCCCAACGCTTCTTTATCTCAAGGCATGTCTCTCTTAGCACTTCGTCTACTCTCTTGCTCATCGCCACCCTCCTATACTTCGCCGGACACACCAAATGATACATCAACACGGATACATTGTGCCTCTTATGTATGTAACTACTCTTCATTCCCTACTCTCTCTCCAATCCAAGCCGAAGCAAGCTTCGGAGTATTAGACCCATGGGAATAAAATACTCTTTCACTACTCCGTGCTCCGTGGTGAATTCAGTGATTCATTTTTTCCCATCCGTTACGCGACGCCACGCCTGCTCGACACGGGCGAGGTTGTCGGCCACGGACTTATCCTCGGATTTTCCGGGGAAAGGGTTCAGTTCCAACACCACGTCACCGCGTTTTTCCTTGGAAAGGAAACCGCATTTGAGCAGTTCCTTCAATGCGATCTCCAACTGCGGCACGTCAATCTCGCCTCCTGGATAGCCGATGGGCGGATGCCGGTCGCCGTAAAACGGGTCGGCGGTGTTTTTCATCACGCAGTTGCCGAGATGCACGCGCTTGAGCCATCTCGCGGAGCGGCGTATGGAGTCGGCGAGATCCTCGCGCATCAGCGGCAGGTGCGCGATATCCAGCTCGATGCCGATGTTCGGAAAATTGCGCGCGACGCGATCGACAAGCTCCAGGTTTTTGTCAAGCGGGCCGTATAAATACGATTTGTCGAAATCATAATCGAACGGCTCCAGCAGCGCGTCCATTTTATACTTTGCGAGCGCCTCGCACAGCCAGCAGCAGAAATCATAAAACGCGTCGTGGTTGGCCCGCGTGCCCTTGGCGTAGGCGGGGCCGCCGGACGCGAAGATGAAGCCGGAGCAGCCGCACGTGCCGGCCTGCTCCACCATGTCGGCGATGATCATGCGGAGCTGCTCCTGCTCGAAATAGGAGTCGGAGGCGAAGGAGAGCTTGCGCAGCGGCACGAGATGCGTGGCATAGACGATGTTCGTCTTTCCGCTTCTTCGTATCGGAGGGATCAGCATCAACTGCCGTTCCCTGCCGTAGGGCAGGCAGAAATCGAAGGTTTCGATGTCATCGCGCTTGAGGAACGTCTCCAGCGTGGCGACATGATAGTCGGGATCGGACATGCAGCGCGAATACAGCATGTGATAGACAACCCCGATGCGGGCGTAATTTTTGAGTTCTTCTTTCATTTTATATCAAACGATTTTCTTGCGGTTTCCATGGCGGTCCGGGCCGACTGGTTGATCAAAATGATATCGGCATCCAGACAGATGAATGTATAGCCGAGCGCCACGGCCTCGCTCAGTTTTTCCGGCGTGGAATTGACGATGTGCTGTCCGGCGACCTTCCCGTGGTGGCGGCAGGCATCGACCAGCGACTGGTAGGCTTTTTTCAAATGGGGGTGCTGGGTCTGGCCGGGCACGCCGTAGGAGCCGCTCATGTCATAAGGACCGATGAAAATGCCGTCCAATTCAGGCACGGCGAGGATTTCGTCTATGTTTTCCACCCCGGCCTTGGTCTCGATCATTGCGATGACGACCACGCTGTTGTTGGCGGCCGCGGCATACTCGTCGAAATTCGATCCCCAATCGTTCATGCGTCCGAAGCAGTAGCCGCGCACGCCGTCCGGCGGGTATTTGGCCGCCGCCACGGCCATGCGGGCCTGCGCGGCGGTCTCCACCATGGGGACGATCACCCCCGCCGCCCCCACATCAAGGCACTGGCGGATTTCAATGGTGTCGGCCCGGCTCACGCGCACCAGCAGGGCGGTGTCACGACCGTGGATGGCCCGCGCGATGGCCTCGATGCCCTGAATGCCGACCGAGGTGTGCTCGGCGTCTATGCCGAGCCAAGAGAAGCCGGCGTTGGCCAGTATTTCGGCACAGGTCGGAGACGAGGTCTGTATCCAGGAACCTATAATTGGAGTTTTCTCATCAAGCGCCTTGCGCAGGCGCAATTCGGAACCGTTGAACATAAATTTAAATATTTTTGGGTTATATTTTTGCCTGCACCCTGAGTTTGAGCTGCCAGTATTCGGCCCATGCGGCGGTCGCGGAGGACGCGTCGATGCGGATGGAGTCATCGGATATGAACAGGCCGCCGACCTGCCGCCGAAGCTCGTCGAGATAGGCGCCGGGCTTGAACACACAGACCAGCCCGACCGGGCCGGTTTTCCACGGCGCGACGGCGGGCGGCTGCCTGACAAGCGCGACGGCGGCGGCGCGGAGCCGCCCGAGGACGTCATCCAGCGCGAAGCACTCGCCGCCGAAGGAGGCGCGGGAGATTTTGGTTTCCACGGCGACCACGCCGGGCACGAGCGCGCGGGCCTCGTCGCAGCCGGCGGAGTCGGCGGCAATCATGACGAGCGGCACGCCGAAATCGCCGGCGACGGCCGTCTCCATGCCTATTTCGCCGACGAGTTTTCCGTTTATATAAATCGCCTTGAAATCGGGCTCGTAGGTGTGGCTGAGCAGGTGGCCCGCGCCCTCCATGGAGTGGAAGCCTTGCAAAATGAGGCCGTCGCAGGCGGCGTCGAGGCCGCCTGCCCAGTCGGCGCGGTAGGGCGGCTTGCCGCAGAAGGCGCGGACGCCGCACGGCAGGCGGGCGATGTCGATATTGCGCCCGAACCAGTGCTCGTCGAAGATGGAGACGTCGCCGGCACCGCCCTCCAGCAGGCCCTCGACAAGGGCGAGCAGCTCCTGCATGAACCATTCGCGGCCCTGCGCGTATTCCGGCACGCCGGGTGTCACCTGCGGCATGCCGACGATGCCGGCGACGCCCTCCATGTCACATCGAATATGAAAGTTTCGTTTCTTCATGAGATAATAAAATTTTATATTTTGGTAAATGAAGATTTATAAAAATCACCGGCTGGATAATAAATGAGTTTTCAAGAGCACCCCTTAATTGCCGGTTGCGATCAGCGCGGCGGGCTGTCCGGGCAGCTCGATGAAATCGCCTGTCGGAGCCCACGCGCCGCCCTTCAGCTCAAACGCCGCCAGATTTCCCGGGCCAAACTGCGTCGCGACAAGCCGACGTGAGTCCGCCGAAAACGCCGCGCCCTGCGGCACGCCGTCAATCTTCAAGGCCTGCGTCTGCCGCAAGCCGCCGTCTGCCTGCACCGCGTAAATGTAAAGCCGCGCGGGGCGGTTGTACCAAATGTTCTGCGGATTCGGGGGCAGGTTCTGTCCGTCAAAACAGGTCGCCGCCGCCCAGCGTCCGTCGGGCGAGATGAACACGCCCTCGGGAATGCGTCCCGTCGGCACTTGCTCGCGAACGCTCCAGCCGCCGTCGGTTTTCTCGAAGAGGCACATCACGTCGGCACCGGTGGTGCAGCCGACAAGCGCGCGGTTCCCGTCCGGGAAAAATACAATGTGATAGGGATGCACCGGCGTGGCGACGCGCTGTTTAAGGGACAAGTTGCCGCCGGTGTCGGCGTCGAAAACGAGGACGGTTTTGCTCTCGTGCAAGGTGGCGAAGGCGGTGCGCTCGTCGGGCGAAAGGGCGATGTCGGCAATGGAGTCCGCCGGCGTGGCGAAGACCCATGTCCTGTCAACGGACATGCCGTCAGGGCGCAGCGAGAGGAGGGCAATTTTGCCCTCGGCGCGCAACGCGACCCAGGCGTGTTTGCCATCGCGGGAAATGCGAATGCCGGAGGGCTGGGCGCCCACCTCGATTTCGCCGGCGCGACGGATCGTCTCGCCGTCGAAACGCAGGCGGGTGATTTTTGTGCCGGGGACGAATTTGGTTTTGTCAACGCCCACTTGCATCGCGGCGGAGACGAGGATGTCGCGTCCGTCCGGGCTGATGGCAAGTTCGGAGGGCGGACCGATGACGCTGCATTGAACGCCGTCAATGTGCCACGCCTTCACGGGTGTGCTGGCGATGTCGAGGAGCGAGATGCTGCCTGGACGAGCCTGCGGGCGGACGATCATGTCGCCGTTGACGTAGGCGCTCGCCTGGTCGTTGAGCGAAATCATGAGCGACGGCGGCGTGGCCGCGGACAGAGAAAGCATGGGCAACACGACGAAAAACCATGCGCGGACGAGGACGCGCGCCGGTGTTGTTTGACGGAGATGAGCAAGATTCATGGGAATGCAGATTGCGGGATGAAGGGATGCGCGAAGGGCAAAGGGACGTGGTTGCTATCCCACCTCGCCGGGGGACACGGGCTTGAGCCTGGGTGCAAGGATGTGAAACAGCGCCAGCGACACGAGGTAGCAGGAGCCGGCGATGATGAAGAGCGTGCGATAGACGGAGTTGTTGTCCGCGCCGGCGGCAACGTTCTGGAAGAGCCACTTCGTCACCCAAAGCAACGTCATCGCGCCGAAGGCTCCGGCGGTGCCGCCGAGTCCGACCACCGAGGCGACCGCGCTCTTGGGAAACATGTCCGAAACCGTCGTGAATATATTGGAGGAAAATCCTTGGTGCGCCGCCGCGGCGAGCGCGACGAGGCCGACAGCCACCCACTCGTTGGCGACCACGCCCGCGAACGCCACCGGCACGGTGCACAGCGAGCAGGCGAGCAGCGCGGTTTTGCGTGACGCATTCACCGACCAGCCGCGCCCCAGCAGGAAGGTGGAAATATAACCGCCGCCGATGCTGCCGAGGTCGGCGGTCACGTATATAATGACAAAATGCAGCCCGAACTCGGTGATGGAGAGGTTGAACTTCTGGTTGAAAAACAGCGGGAGCAGGTAGAAATACCAGCGCCAGGCGGCGTCGGTCATGAATTTCGCCACGATGAACGCCCACGTTTGTTTCAGTCGCAACAGCACCAGCCACGGGATTTTTTTGGAGACCGGCTCCGGCGGGTCGCTTTCAATATAAGCGCGCTCGTCCGGCGAGAGGCGTTTTGATTTCGCGGGTGTTTGATACAGCAGCAGCCAGACGGCGAGCCAGACGAAGCCGGCGGCGCCCGTGACCAGAAACGCGCACTGCCAGCCGAACTGGACAAACAGCCACGGAACGAGCAGGGGCGCGGTGATGGCGCCGACGTTGCTGCCGGAGTTAAAAATGCCCGCGACCAGGGCGCGCTCCTTGCGGGGGAACCACTCGGCGGTGGTTTTCACGGCGGCGGGGAACACGCCGGACTCGCCGAGGCCGAGCAGGAAGCGCATGAAGCCGAAGCCGGCGATGGTGCTCATCAGGGCGTGGCCGGCGGCGGCGAGGCTCCAGGTGACAATGGACAGCACAAAACCGCGCCGCGTGCCGAGCCAGTCGAGCAGCCGCCCAAAGCTCGCCAAGCCGATAGCGTAGGCGATCTCGAAGCAGAAGACAATGTCGGTGTAGTCAGCGGGCGTCCAGCCGAACTTCTTTATCAACTCGGGCGAGAGGATGCCGAGCACAAAGCGGTCGAGATAATTGATGGTAAGCGCGAAAAACAGCATCGCGCAGATGCTCCAGCGGAAAAAACCGCGTTTTGCCGGCGTGGCCGGAAGGGAACTGCGGACGGGGGAGTTTGAATTCATGGCGAAAATGATTTTGGGAAATTTTCAGTTGGTTTTCAGGCGCATGCCCGAGGTTAATTGGTCGATGGACGGTGATGCGGAAGGGATGCTTCCTCTCAACTTCCACCTCCAAAGGTATAAACAATGTTCTGATACATCTGTTAACGATGTCTTGACTCCATGCACGGAGGCTTCGCCCTGCCATGATAAGTCTAAAAATATTTCGCAAATGGTATTATTGGTTGAGTTGTTTGACGAACCCGGCGTTCGGCGCGTAGGCATCCTTGCCGCGTGTGTCGATATTGGAGATGAACCCAGGGCCGCCGCCCGCGACGTATCCGTCGCTGCGTCCGCTTTCGTCGCGGCTCACCCAGAATGCGTAGAGCTTGCCCTGCCTTAGTTTAAACTCGAAGCGCACGGGCTTGCCCGCAAGCGGGGAGAGGTCGCCGCCGCCTTTCCACGTCATCTGGCCAATCGTCGTGTCGCCGCGCAGTCCCTCGCAATTTTCAAACGTGAAGGGGGCGACCGGCTTGCCGTCGAGTCCGACGACTTGCGCCAGCAGCTCGCCCTTGGGCGCATCCACGTTCACGAAAAGATGTTTTCCGGAAAACATAACCGGGCGCGTGGTGAGCGTTCCCCCGCCTTGCGCGTTCATCGACGCAAAGCCATCGCGGCGCAAAATGGCGACGCCCATCGCGCCGTTGACGTGCATGCCGGATCCCATGATGCCGCCGGGAGCCTTCGGATCCCATTTGCGGGAGGGGTCGCCCGCAAATGCGGTGTAGTAGATGAGCAGTTTGTCACCGCGCACGGCCATGAGGTTGCCGACGCTTTGGACGTAGCCGCAGTCCCAGTCGCCGTATTTTTGCGTGGGTTTGATGGCGAGCGAGCGGTCGGGGCGGTCCCAGTGAAAACCGTCGCGGCTGTAAGCGAAATTGAGCGCGGTGAGCTTGGGCAGGCCGCGCGCGGCCCAGTATCTATTCTCGGGGCCGTAGAAGAGCTGAAAGAACGAGACGAGGATGCTTTCATAGGCGCAGGTGTCGATGTTGTAGAGCTGGATGGTAAAATCGTCGTTCTCGGGGATGCCGTCATCGAAGTGTTTGTCGAGTTTGTCGGCGCGCGCCCAAAAGACGGGCGTGGAAGGGGTCCACTTGGCGCCTTGGACAAAGGTGTCGGCCTCGACGTAGCCGCGGGAGCGTCCGATGCCCCAGTTGTTGAGTTCCCAGCGCAGGGAGAAAACCCATTTTTTGCGGAAAGGGTTGTGGAAAAACGTGGGGCGATCGCCGGTGTGTCCGCCCCAGCCGTGGTCTTTCCAGTGGATGCCGTCGGGCGAAGTGTAGACGCGTCCGCGGCGTCCGTCGAGGTTTGCGGGGCGCATGAAGAGTTTGTATTTTTCCAGGGGATTGGTTTCCAAGAAATCATAGACGACGCTCCATGAGTCGGGGGCGCGGTCGAGGATTTTGTTGGTGCCGGGAAACACATCGAGCGAGGGGCGCTCCCAGTTAAGGCCGTCCTTGCTCGTGGCGTAGGCGAGGTTGGTGAGGTGGCCGGCTTCATACCAGATTTCGAAAAGCTGCTTGTCGTGATTCCACCAAATGGAGCCACCGAGGGGGGCGGCAACGGGGCAGTCGGCATAGACGGATTTTTTCTCAAGCCCGGTCTCGGGTTTGAGCACGGGGTTGCCCTTGTATTTTTCGGGTTTGTGGAATTCGCGGGCGAGGGATGTTTTTTCGATGAGGAAATCGTCGACAAACAACTGGCGCCCGATGTCGATGGGCACCACGTTCGGGCGTTTTTTCAGGTAGGGAATTTCCGGAGGCCCATCCGAGTGGATGTTGCGATGGGGCGGCCATTGTCTCGGGAGGACGATGTTGTTGTATAGCGTCTCGCCGGTCACGCGACAGGGGGTGGCGACGCCAGCGAGGAGGGTGCGCGCGGGCATGGTGATTTTTTCGCCCGGCGCAATGGAGCGCGTATGGACGATCAGGGTGCGGTCGGGGAATTTGTCGGGCTGTCTCGCAAGGCGCAGGGTATCCTTTTCCTTGAAGCCTTGTTCCTTGAGGGATTCGAGGGCGCTGGTGTCGGAGGAAAACGCGATGCCGATGATGTCGCCGGCCTTGGCGCACTCGAAGGCGTGCCGGCGGTCGGAGGGGAGCAGGAAGAATTCGCGCCCGTCGAGGTAAGCGGGGATTTTTTGCTTCTTTGCGAAGTTGCGTTCGTACTCGTATTTTTGGTCGCTGAAGAAAAGTTCCGACTCCAGGACGACATCGGTTGAGATGGCACCGAAATCAAACGGCTCATCGAAGAGCGGAGTCATCGTGGCCGAGTTCCACGGGGCGTTGCTTAGGGCGGCTTGGTAGATGATCGGCATGCTGGCTTGCGTCACCGCCTCCCCTCCCAAGGGGAGAGGGGAGGCCGGCAGGAGCGGCATTGTTGCGACGAGCAACAGGGCGAGAAGTGTGTTTCCTTTCATTATGTGGAGTGCGTTTTAATAGTGAGGAGTGTTTTACCACATGCAGGTGACACCGAGGTTGATGCTGTAGCCCTCGGCCTGACGCCCGTAATAACAGGCTGCGTCAAGGCCGGCGGAGATCCAGCGGGTGAAGCGCACGGAGACGCCGGCGTTGAGCATGACGGAGCCGCCGCCGATGTCGTTTTTGTAAGTGCTGTCGGCAACGTGGAGTTCGCTCTTGCCGTCGAAATCATACGCGAGGCTGGTGCGCGCGTAGAGGGAGAGGCTTTGTTGCTGGCGGCCGGTGAATTGGAAGTCTTGCGAGAGAAGGGCGCCGGCGCGCGCCTCGATGGAGTCGGTGTTGTAGATGCGATAATGGCGGCCGTAGGGATCGGTGGTGTCGTCCGTCTCGATGCGCTGGCCCGTGAGCTGGAGTTGGGGCTGGAACATCAGGCTTTTGCGCAGCTTGACAACGCGGCCCTTGTCCGCCCTGGCATCATGGCCTTCGACAGGGTCGCCCAATGCGGTCACGAAGGTGCGGCCCGCTTCCGCCGAGAAGCCGTAGCTTTGGCCTTTTGTCTTGAATGAGGGTCTGCCGGGCACGGAGACATAATAATCGCCATTGGAGTAGCGCAGGATGAGATTCGTGAACCAGTGGCCTTTTCTTTCCGTGTAATAAATGCCCCCGCCGTTTGACTCGGCGAGCAAGTCCGCGGCTTTCCCGGACAGGTGCAGGTCCGACTTCGCATAGTCGTAGAAGGCGCCAATCGCCATGAAGTTATTGCCATCCTTGGTGGCGGCCCAGTCGGCGCCGACTTGCACGCCCTGTGTATTGGCTTTCATGCCGTCGTAGGCGGTGTCGGTGATTTTGTCGTGACGGTGCATGCCGTTGGCCCACAATTCGAGCAAGTGGCCGCGATTGCCGAAGCGCTCGAATTGCATACGCTGGCTCAGTGAGGCGATGGCGGCCTTGTTGACGAGCAGGGCGGCGGCATCGGCACCGAGCATCGCGGGCGCGGTTGCGATTGGGTCGGCAAGCCAGCGGCCAGCGCTGCCATTGTCGTTGATTTCCCATGTGTATTTTAATCCGCCAAACTCGATGACGCTGTTGTCGGATTGTGTGAAGGTGCCGCGTGAGGCGGTGCCGTCCCACGAGATGATGTCGTTGGGCAGGATTCCGTCGGACAGGGAGTCGGGGATGATGAGGCTCCCGAAGTCAACGGTGGTGTTGCCAGCGGCGTTTCCGGCGACGTGAAGCCGGTCGTATACCATGGTGGTGCCGGAAAGGTCGAGGCCGAGGAAGAGCTTCCCGTCGGAGCCTGTGTAGTTGCCGGCGATGGTGACGGTTCCATGGGTGGCGTTGCCGCCGGCCTTGCCGATGCGTAGAATGGCGTTGTTGTTGAATTGAGTCGTGCCGAGAGTCTTGCCGCCGGGCACCACGAGCGTGCCTGCGTCGAGGTTGAGGGTGGCGGTGGAAAGCGCGCCCGAGAGCAGCAGCCAGCCCTCGCCGATCTTGGTCACGACGCCGGTGCCGGCGATCGAGCCGGCAAAATCGTCGTTGAAAGACTGATCAAAGACAAGATGGCCGTGGTTGGTGATGTTACCTCGCAGACTGGTGGTGTTACCCTGCAAGGTGCCCGCTGTGATGACGATGCCGCCTGAGTGGGTGGGCTCGCCCTTGAGCACGAGCGTGCCGGCGCCATCCTTCGCGAAGGTGCCAGGACCGGAAATCACGCCGCTCCATGTGGCGGTGGCGGCCAGCGGCACACTGATTGTTCCTCCGCCGGCGCGCAGCTCGATGGCGCGGCCGCTCGTGAATCCGTCGCTCTCGATGGCAAGTTTGCCGCCGTCAAACACGACCTCGCGGTAAAGCGCGTTGTCGATAAGGCCGAGCTGGTTGTCAGCGGTGACTTGCAGCGCGCCGCTTTTGAGCAGCGTGTAGCCGGCGTAGTTGTTGACGCCGGTCATCTTGGCGACGCCGCCAGGGCCGGTATCGACGACAACGAAGAGGCCCTGCTTTGTGGACGAACCGATGTCGAAGCCGACGCTGCCCGCGCGCAGGGTGATGCAGTCGTTGGTTCCGATTACGCGGCCGCTGTCGCCAATGAGATTGAGGCCGCTCCAGTCGTTGGCGGTGGCGCCGGTTGGATCATAGATGCCGCCTTCGGAGAGGTCGAGCCAGCCGCCGTTGAGGACAAAGGTGTGCAAACCTGACGAGGCGGGGAAGCTGGTGAAGCTGCGCAGCATAACCACGCCGGCGTCGATGCTGGTGGCGGCGTGGCCGAGCGCGGAGGCGTTGGAATACACCAGCGTGCCCGAGCCGGTTTTGATGAGCGTGCCCGCGCCGCTGGTCGCGGCGGACAGTGTGAGCTCGTTTGAACCGGCAATGAGAGCAGTGACGTTGCCGCTGATTGCGGCCGCGCCGGAGAGCGTGCCGCGCCCGGCAAGCGTGGAGCTGTCGGCAAGTTGGAGGGCCGCGATGTGCAGCGCGCCGTCGCCCACACTGAGCGTGGCGCCGGCGTCAACGCTGACGGCGGCGGCCGCGCCCGAGCCGGCCAGGAGCGCGCCGGAGCGGAGATTGACAGCCGTGCCCAGCGAGCCGCCGTCGAGCAGCAGGGAGCCTTGCGTGACATTGAGCGCGAGGTTTGCGGAATCGCTTGTGCCGGTGATGCGCAGCGCGCCGATGCCGGTCTTGGTGAGGGTGGCGCCGGCGCCCGCGACGGAGAGCGAGCCGGAGTAGGCGACTTCGAAAACGCCCGTGTCGAATGTGGCGTTCACGCCGTTGTCAACCACAATGGCCGAGGCGAGCGCGCCCGCGGCAGGGATGTCGGCGAGGGCGCGAAGCGTGCCGGCGGACTGGAAGGTGATTGCGGCGGCTGCGCCAACGGCGAGCTGATCGGCACGGTCGAACGCGATGAGGCCGCCTTCCGTGCCAATGCCGCCGATGTCGATGCCGCCGGTGAAGAGGTTGCCGCCGGTGTTGGCAAAGGTGAGTGTGCCGGCGCCGGTCTTGGTGAGTTTTTCATTGCCACCAATGCCCACCGCGCCCGAGGCGTTGCCAGTGATGGCGCCCGCGCCCGTGAAGCGGTAATCGCCGGTGCCGGTCACGGTCATGTCGGAGACAACCATGTCGTTCATGATTTCCACGTTGCGATAGACGGAATCGAAGACGGTGTCGTTGAATATGGTCGCGTCGTAGTCGGCGAAGGGTATGCCGGCCGCGCTCCAGTTTTCGGCGCTGCTGTTCCAGCGGCCGTTGTCAACGCCGGCGGCGTTACTGCCGCCCCACACGAGGACGGCGCTGGCCGTGGGCTGTATTGTGATTTGAAGCACGCCGGCCGCATCGCTGGCGGTGTAGGATTGACGGGGGTTGAGGAGGCTGCCCTTGAGCGTGAAAGTCGCGGTGTCCAACGCGCCGATGTTGCCGAGCGTGTAGGAGCCGGCGACCCAGTCGCTGATGTTGATGGTGTAGTTGCTGGTGATGCTGCCCGCTGCGAGCGTGGGCGTGGCGGCGGTTTGGAGCGCGGAGCTTTGGTTGCCGACGAGGAGCGTGAAGTCGAGCGTGGTGCCCGCGGCGAGGTCGAGTGTGCCAGCGTGGAGCGTGCCAGCGGTGCCGGGCATGCCGACTTGCAGGATGCCGCCCGTGAGGGTCGTGATGCTGCTTGCGGAGCCGGAACCGCCAAAGATTCCTCCGCTGGAAACGAGCACGCTGCCTCCGAGCTTCGCGCCCGAGGCGAGCAGGAATGAGCCGCCGTCAACGCGCGCGCTTGCGGCAAAGCTGGTGGAGCTGTCGGCGGCGTGGATGAACACGCCGCCGTTCGATTTTACAAACATGCCTGCTGTGGCCTGGATGAGGCCGGTATGCGTGAGTGTGCCGCCGGTGACGACATCGACGACCGCGGTGGCGGCGCCGTTCTGGATGATGAGATTGTTGCCGAGGCTGATCGTGCCCGTCCCGGCGCGCAGGGTGCTGGAATTGGAAAATGTGATGCCGTTTCCGCCGTCGCCAAGCTGGTCGGCGCGAGTAAACGCGATAGCGCCGGCATCGATTTCGATGCCGCCGGAGAAGGTGTTGCCGCCGGTGTTGGCAAAGGTGAGCGTGCCCGCGCCGGTCTTGACAAGTTTGCCGGTCGCCGGGGTGCTGAGTCCGCTGGAGCTGACGGTGTCGGCGGTGATGCCGCCAGCGCCCGCGAAGGCGTAGTCGGCAGTGACGTTCACGGTCATGTCGGCAACGGTGACGCCGGCGGCGTCGATTGTCACGGTGCCCGCACCAGTGTCGCCAAAGGTGACGCGGTCGCCGTCGAAGAAGAACAACTCGGTGGCGCCGGCGTCAGTCCAGTTGGCGTCGGTGGTCTCGGAGTTTTTCCAGATGGAGCCGGCGGCGCCGGTCCATGTTTGCCCGAAGTTGATGACGGCCAGCTCCAGCCAAGTCTCGGTGCCGGCGAGTTTGTAGTCCAAGTTGGCGCTGTAGCGGTTGGGGACGGCGTTGCCGTTGATGGTGCTGACGAGGCCGGCCGAGGAGATGTCGTTTGTCGTGGTGATGATTTTGTAGGTGCCGGTGATGGTGCTGTTGAAGTTGATGGTGCCGGAGCCGGCGATGGTGAGCGTGTTTGCGTTGAGCAAGTCGCTGCTGCCGGAGCCGAAGAGATCGATGTGGATGACGCCGCCGTTTGCGAGGGTGACGGGAGTGCTTGCGGCAAAGGCAAGCTTCTGCGTGGAATTGACGGTGGCGTCGGGCATTTCCGGATTGGCGGAGACGAGCGTGCCGACGGAGATGACCGCCGCGGAGAGCGCGCCGCCCGCGTCGATGGTGCCGGAGCCGAGCAGCGTGAGGCCGGTGGCGCCGACGAGCGGGGAGCCATGGGAAAGCGTGAGCGTGCCACCGCCGAGAACTTCAAGCGTGGATCCGGGATCAATCGCGATGCGGTTGGCGAGCAACACGCCGTTTCCGGAAATCGTGGCAGGCGATTTTAACGTAATGGTGCCGGAGGTGGTGTTGCCGCCGTAGGTGGCTCCTCGCGTCAGACGGAACGTGCCGGAGTTGATGAGGGTGTCTGCGACGAGGGCGGTGTTGCGGGTGTCGAAAAGGAGGGTCCCGTCACCATCCTGGATAATTCGCACGGTGGCGTTCGCAAGCGCGGTGATTGGATCGTAGAATGAAATAGTGTGTGCATTGGCGCCGGAGCCGGTGTTGAGATAAAGTCGGCGCTCGGTGCCGGCGGCGAGGGCGCTGTTAATATGAATGGCATTGGGAGTGCTGGTGGTGGCGGCCATGGCCATGTTGCCCTTGAAGGTGATGTCGCCCGCTGTGGCGTTGAGCGTGCCGGAGCGCGTCACTGCCGCGCTGTTGTCAGCCCAGTAAATCGCGCCGCCGGTGCCGTGGGCGGTGTTGTTGGAAAAGGTGCTGCTGCCGCCAATATACCAGTCGCCCTGCAAGGCAAAGGCGCCGCCAGCGCCATTGGTGGCGACAACGGAGCCAGTGTTGCGGAGGCCGGCGGTGTTGCTGATCGCAATGACGTTCTTTTCCATATACATGCTTTTATTGAGAGTTTGCATATATATGGCGCCACCCATGGTGGCGCTGGTGTTCATCGTAAAGGTGGCGGAATCCATGAACACAGCGTCACCCAAAATGTAAAGCCCGCCGCCGTGGTGGCTGGAATAGTTTTTAGAAAAAACAACCGGGGCCTCAAAAATGATCTTGCTGTTAGTATTCGACGCCGTGACAGCGCCGGCTTGACCGTTGGCGCTGGTATTGTTTATAAACTGCGTCGTGCCCTTGAAGGTGATCGTGCCGGCGTCCGCATAATAAACGGCGCCACTGCGATACGCCGAGTTGTCTTCAAAAATTAAATTGCCGCCGAACACGATCGACATGTTTGAAGGGGCGCCGGGCCCCTCGCTGCCGAAGGCACCGCCAAAGCGCCCGTAATTGTTTCTGAACTGGATATCGCCGTCAATATACATCGTGCCGCCGTCGTTGCCGGAGTAATGGAGGGCGGCGCCGGAGAGAGTGGAGGCTGTGCCACCGGTGAGGATGATATTATCAAACCGCCAGGTCCCGCTGTTTTGCAGGCTGATCATAAGGGCATTGGCGGAGCCCGTGCCGGCGATGGTGCTCGGGCCGGAGCCTCCTGCAATGATGGAAAACGGGATGTTGTTTGGCGACCACTCCGAGACCAGCGCCACGCTGCCGGACAGCGTGATGGTGTTTGGGCCGGAGGGGTCAAGCGCACTGAGCGCCGGAAGTGCTCCACCGTCCGGAACTGTGATATCGGCAGCGACGGCGCGCGGCGCGTGGCAGGAGATGCCGAGCATGAGCGGCAGGATGTGGAGGAGGGAGAAGCCGCGTTTGTCGGTGGGATTTTGGGCTTGGTGTTTCATAAGTTTTTATGGGTTTTATGGTTTTGTTTGAATTTTGTCGGGATGGATATTTTAGAATCTCACTGAGGCCGAGAAGGTGAAATTACGCGGCGTGATCCAGTAATACTTCACCGGTGTCATGGTGCGGGCGGAGGTTACCTTGCCGTCTACCGGGCTCAGCACCGGGCGCAGCGCCGACTCATAATAGATGGGCTTGTCGTAATCAAAGAGGTTGGCGACGCGCAGGTTGAATTTGACCGTTGTTTTCCGATTGACGCGCCATTCATAATAAAGTGTGGCGGTTGCGATGGTGTAGCCGGGCTGATAAACAACGTCCAGCGGCCCCACGAACGGGTCGTCAATCACCTGCGTCGTGCCTCCCGGTCCTTCGATTGTGACTGTGTCACTGCCACGATAGCCGATTACTGACCTGCCGCGATAGTTGGCGCCGACGCCGATGCGCAAGCCCTTAAGCGGGCCGTTTCGTAATGTATAATCGGTGAAGACATTCATCGTTTTTCCCA
Organism: Termitidicoccus mucosus; assembly: GCF_038725785.1. GTDB lineage: Bacteria > Verrucomicrobiota > Verrucomicrobiia > Opitutales > Opitutaceae > Termitidicoccus > Termitidicoccus mucosus. The sequence continues at coordinate 2,959,054 of NZ_CP109796.1, read as the reverse complement.
CGAGCCTGGAGCGTTTTTGCTTTTCATGTGTAAGGGAGGCACGCCACGCCTGTAAGTTGTTCCAAGCCCCGACGGCCGAGTCGGCGTCGGGCCTGCTGCCCGCGGGGATCGCGGTGTCCACGTAAGCGGCGTCGCCCCTGAATGCGCCGCCGGCGTCCTCCACGATTAGCCGCAGGGTGGCCTCATTTCTGGCCAGATAATTGCGCATATGAGGGTAGGTGTCAGTCTGGTAGGCGTCCGTGAGGGAGCCGTTCACCATGAGGCGCCAGCCGCGGGTCATGTTCGCGGTGATGTCGAGTTCCCAGCCGGAGACCTCGCTGGTAACGGTGTCACCTATGCCAGAGTGAGGGGGGGCGAGGTTGCGTTTATTAATCTCGTTGACCGAGGAGAAGCCAACCGGAGTGCTCCTGACAATGCTGTCGATATAATTGAAGGTTAAGCCCAGGGCGGCGCCAGTGTTTTTCTCACGCCCTGTATAACGAATGATATTGGCCATGAAGCGTTGTTTGAGCGCGGTGATGCGAACGCCGAAGTCGCGGCCATCACCGGACCGGGCGTCAAGCATGTTGCCTTCTATGGAATAACGGGTGATGGTGGGGACAAAGGACTCGGCATAGTTGGCAAAGAGGCTGATGTTTTGGTTCAGGTGATAGACGGCGCCAAAGCTGTAAGTGGTGGTGGTTTCCTTTTTTTCGGGGGTATTATAATCATCCTGGAAGCGCACGCCATTATAGCGCGGGTCGCCTTCACCGTAGTGAGGATCGCCGGCCGTGGTAATGCGCGGGCGTATGTCGGCGGGCAATACCGGGCCGGAGGGATTGCCTGCCGCATCGCGGATCTGGTAGGTGAGCGAAGCCCAGTCCGAAGGCGCATCGGGCTTGAGGATGAGGTCCCTGCCATTCCAGTCCGTCGGGTAATCGAATTGCGAGATGGTAACGCGCTGGCGCGTCAGGTGGTCGTCCATGCGGAGGGCAGCAAGAAGATTGAGGCGTTTCTTGAAGAATTTGGCGTCGCCGGCGAATTGTATATAATTATATTCCGTGAGGGAGCGTTGGTTCATAGTGCTGGTTGCGAGTTCGCCGCGCACCAAGCCGGCCGTGGCTATCCTCGGCGAGGCGCCCGTGTCCAGAAACGTCCATTTTCTATCGGACAAGTCGTAGGGGCGCGAGGTGTCTGTGTTATGATAATAACGGAAATACACGAGTTTTTCAGTCGGCCAGTAACGATGGTCCTCGTTGTCCTTTATGGCATAAACCCATGTGTCCTGCTTGCTGTCGGAGCGGGAGTAGCCGCCGAGGGCGTTGATGCGGAAACTGCCGTAACGGGTGTTGTCCAGCACGTAGGCCAGGGCGAGGCGGGCGTTGATATTATCGCTGGTGCGGATGTGGGGCCGGCCTGGGCCCTCGCCATACGGCTCAAGGAAATTGGGATTGTCTTGGCCGTTCGGCAGCTTGGTGTTCACGTCAATATACATACGCGTAAGGCCGCCGTTTGAGTATCTGTCGCCACTTTTTTCCACTCCCGAGAAATTCACCGCGGCCTCGGCGTAGAATTTCCGCTTTATCTGGTGGGTGGCCGCGAGTGTGTAATTGTAATATTTCTCAGTATAGAGCGGCGCGTCAACATACGCAGTCTGCTTGCGGGAGGGAGTGGTGAAATGTGAATTGGCCTCGATGGTTTCAAGCATGTCCGACGGCAGGTTGAGGCGCTGTCCAATCGGGGTGTCGCGGGCGTTGACCGCTGTGCTGGCCGCAGTGCGCGCCCAGCCCTTGTAGTTCGCCAGGAGTTTGGCCCCGCTGGAGGGTGTGAAGATGATAGTATCGTTCTGGTAGGGAGAGATGCCCGCCGGCGCCGAGCCTCCGCTGGGGATGGGACCGCTGTAGGTATGGGTGCCGCTCCAAGCGCTGAAGTGGTCGTCTAAATTGCTGCCCAAGGCCGCCAGGTCTTTTTCGCCGACCTCCGCCTCGAAACGAAGCTCGGTGTTTTTGGTCGGGCTCCATGTGCCCGCCAGCGTGATGGCTTTTTTCTCTTCAAAATCGTGGTCTCGCCATCCATCGCGGTCAAGATACAGGGCGTTGAGGCGCAAGGCGAATTTGCGGCCAAGCGACTGGTTGTGGTCGAGTGTGCTGCGGACGTTGTTCCATGAGCTGTAGCCAAGGTTCACCATGGTGAATTGCCTATTCAGAATCGCGCGCTTGGAGACAGAGTTCGCGGTGCCGGCATAACCGCTGTTGCCGAAGAGGATGGAATTTGGGCCGCGCCCCATGTCGAGCCGATCAGTGTTATAGCCGTCAAAATTGAAACCGTAGGGAAAAAAATCGCGTTGCGGGGCGCCTGCCCCGACACCGCGCGACGCGATGTAAAAGTCGTTATTCGACCATTCGAGGTTGCCCGAATTCCTCTCTTCGGTGCTGTTGGGCAGCCACTGGGCCATATCGGAAAGGTCGGTGAGGCTGAGCGCCTCGATGAACTCGCTGGTGAGGACGGAATAGGCGACGGGGGTGTCCTTGAGGTCACCGCCGAGCCTGCCGCCGGCAAGCGAGGCCGCGGCCACGAAGCCCACGTCGCGGTCGGTGCTGACGACAAAGGGGCTGAGCATAACCACCTCGGCACTGGCATCGCCAGTGGCGCCTGTTTGCGATTGCTGTGCTTGCGCGACACGCCTGACGGCGGACGGGCTGAGCATGACGGTCTCGCCCTCGCCGGTCTCGGCTGACTGCGGTCGTTGCGATTGCGCGAAAAGGTTTCCGCCGCAGCCGACAGTCAGTGCCATAAGCCAAAAAGCGCCATGTGGGCACGGAAGCCACATGCGGCGAAACACGGTGGGAAAAGACGCTGGGCCTGATGGGTTGTGTGGAGATTTCATGTTGGGATTACGAATTACGATGGACGATTGAACAAGGGTGCTGGCACGCCGTTGGTGTTTTGGGTTTCAGCGGCTCGGAGCGCGTCACGCGCAAATCCACCGGGCACTGACGCGGGCCCTCAGCCCGCATGAATTTTGTCCGGACTGTCAGTTTGGGCACTCATTGAAATCACTTGGTTTTCGGGGGTTCGGAGGCGAGGGTGGAGATTATTTCCCGGAGGCTGGCAGCGTGGACGACATCCAGCTTAAGGCAGTAGTCGCGGCCCTCGGGTTGCTCGGCAAAAGTGGTGTGCCCCTCGGGGGTAACGGTGACACGGCCCTTGGGAGTGCGTTCGTAATAGGGGCGGTCGGGCCAGATGGCATAGAGGGCTGAAATGGGATCCCAGCAGGGGCGTTCGTGGGGCGTGGGAATGTAGGACTGGTAGGATTCGCGAACAGGATGGCTGGGGACATAGCCGAAGTCGTTTTCAATGCCAAAGGCGGGATAGCAGACTGCATTGCCGACTTCAAAGCCGCCCCAAATAATCGGCGTCGGCCACTCGTCGGCGAGTTTGCGAGCGGCGGGAACATCATGACGGATGTTGAACTCGACAACCTTCTTCACGCCTTCCTTTGGCTCGGAAAAGTCGCCGGCCATGATGGAGAGGAAGCGGATTTTTTTGGCGGCAAGATCGCGGCCATTGAGGGGGGAAATCGCGTCGGGTTTGGTGTCGAGGAGCGCGGCGAGATTGCAGGAAAAGCCGACTTGGGCGATGACGATGGAATTATCGTCGGCGGCGGCGAGGGTGCGGCGGAGCAGGTCAACGGCGCGTGGCGCCTTGGATGCGTCCCAAGTGTAGGGAAACGCCAGGGAACCGTCGGGGTTTTTGTGGTGCGCGATTTGCAGGAACTGCCGCTTGGGCTTCAAAACGCTCGGGGAATCGGTGTTGATGCCAATGGGAATACCGGGACGTCCATAGAAGGTGTTGACGGCGGCGACATATTCGGGGGCAAGGGGGTGGGGACAGGTGAGGGTGACTGCGAGCAGTTCGCAGGCGTTGCGATTCTGGAGGGCATGGATGATGGCGAGCGCAACGGCATCGTCCACGTCGTTGCCCATGTCGGTGTCGAAGATGAGTTTTACGGGCGAAGCAGGCACCGCGGGGCAGGAGGAAACGACTGAAGGACTGTTTTGAGCGTCAGCGACAGTCTGCCAAGGCTGATTGGCTGAAAAACAGAGGATGGCGAACAGAGGGAGGAGTGCATGAGGTGTTTTCATTGGACTATTTTAGCTGTGAATGGAGGTGAAGATTTCGGCAGGGCGGTTTAATTCGTATTATACTATTTCCCAGTTATTTATAGACTTATCGAACTGAGCCGCGGCTCGGCAGGAACCGCCTCGCCCTACCTAAAATATAAATTCCGTTCGGAGGTGGTATTATGGTTTGTTCTACTCGTTACTGCTTGCTGGCCCGGAAAGGGGAAAGGGGGAGGCCGGAGGCGTTCACCACGTTGGTGCCTTCGCAGGTGTTGCTCCAGGCATAGCGCACCGAGGCGGGCGACTTCACGGAAGGCGACGAGACGATTATGGTCTCGCCTTCGATGAGCGCTTCGGCGGGGACGAATTTTCCCCTGGCTCCCGCAATCTCGAAGCCGCCGACGGATTTGCCGTCGCGGGTTTTCAGGCCCTTGGCGGCGGCGTCGAAATGGCAGATGACCTTGTCGCCACGGATGACGGCTTTCTCGAAAAACGGCGAGGCGAAGGGTTTGGTGTCGTCACGGATGCCATAGGTGCCGGCCTGCACAAGCGATACGAGGCGTTCGCCGAGTTCGCGTTTGTTCTTGGGGTGGCGCGCGTCGCGTGGAACGTTCGTGAGGTCGCCAATGTCGATGCCGACGCTCACCCACACGTTTGGGATGTGGCGCGCGTTGGCTTGGGCCTCGCGCATGAGCGGCCAGTTCAAACTGCCCGCCGGCTCGTAGCTGCCCTTGTTGGAGATGTTCGCCAGTTGCACGACGTAGAACGGCAGGTCGGCGCGGCCCCAGAGGGCGCGCCAGCATTTGACCATGTCGTCGAGCATTGATTCGTAGGCGTAGGCGACGCGGACATCGGCCTCGCCCTGGTTCCAGAGCACGCCGCGCATGGCGTAGGGCGAGAGCGGGTAAATCATGCCGTTCCAGATGACGGCCTTGGCCAAGTGGGTGCTTTGCGGGAATTTCTCCAGTTGCTCGGCGTAATTGGCCGCCACTTTTCGAGCGTTCTGGTTCCGGTCGAAAACCTGCGCGGGCATCATGCTGAAAATGGGCGCGCCGCTGCGGTTGCAACTGATGATGCCCACGGGCACGCCGTCACGCGCGGCCGTGAGGCTTTTTGCGAAAAAGTATCCCATGCCGGTGAAGTCGCCGGCGGTCGCAGGAGTGCATACGCGCCACTCGCCCTCGCCAAAATTTTGCGGAGTTCCTGCGATGGTGTATTTCGATGTCCACACACGGATTTGGGGAAAGCTGGCGCGGGCGATTTCTGCATTTGCGTTCGGCGTGGCGTGTTTGAGCGAAAACGCGGCGTTGGATTGGCCGCCGACAAACCACACCTCGCCTGTCACGACATTGGTGAATGTTTTGTCGCCAATGACCAGATTGCCGCTTGTGCCGGCGGGCATTGGGTCGAGGTCGAGGCGCCAGTTGCCTTTGTCGCTGGCGGTGGTTTCCTTGTTTTGACCGGCGAAGGAAACAGCCACGCGCTGGCCGGGTGATGCCGTGCCCCAGACGGGGACTTTCATGCCGGCTTGCAGCACGGCGTTGTTGCCGAAGGGTGTCCCAGGGCGGATGGCGTCCGATTTGCCTGGCAGAAGCGCGGATGCTGCAGCGACTCCGGGCAGCAACACATCCATGTAACGAAAGGTCACGGATTCGAGGTCGCCCTTGTAGCTAAATTCGAAAATATTCTCGCCGTCTTTCAGCAGGCCGGCGGGCACCACCCATGCGCGGTAGTTTGCGGGGCTGCCCAGTCCTTCCCGGTAAGGCTCGGGGTAGGGGGCGGATACATCCTCGGTCGATTTAAGCGGCACGCCATTGAGCCGTGCCTTCCAAGCTGAGTCGCCCAATGACCTGCGCGATTGGATGCGCAGCTTGCCATCGGCGAGCCAGCCGCCGGCGGGCGGCGTCATGTCCATGAAGACTTTCTCCGCGATGCCTGCTTTCATCTGGGCGGGGAATTTGCGGGCTTCCGGGCGCATGGGGTTGTTGTCGCCGGATGCGAAGTAGTGCTGCGGTTGTTGGGCCAGCCAGTCCAAGTCGGAAATTTTTTCAAAAACCTCGTAGGGCGGCTCGGCTGTGGTTGCGAAGCCACTGGCGGCTTTGCCGTACATGGCGCGGTAGTATTGAAAATTAAAGGTGCTCACGGCGTCGGCCCCGCGGCGGCGGGCGAGATAGGCGGTGGTGCAAAGTTGCAGCGGGGTGCAGCGGCGCCGGGCCGATACCATTTGGCCGCCGCCTGCGTCAAAGTCGGTGCCACGAGCGCCAGTGTAATGCAACTCGGCGTACAGCGCCACATCGTCGGGAAGTTGTTTGCGCAGCTCGGCAATGGGCATTTGCGCATCTGTGTAGTAGTGGGCGGAGGCGTTGATGATGCCGACGCCCGCCTCGGACGCGAGCTTCGACAGGTTGACGCCCATGGGATCGTGCATCCAGGGATAAGCGGGGATGCGCATGCCGAGCCACAAATAGCGCCCGGCGCGCGCGCCCTTGGCGTCGAGGATTTCGCGGATTTGCCGGACCATGCTGGTGAGGATTTCAGCGCGTTGCGAGGAGGTGGTCTTGCGCTGGTTGAAGAGCGCCCAGTGGCGCACGAAGTCGAGTTCGAGTCCGTCGATGTCGTATTTGTCGACCAGTTCGCGGATTTGCTTGAGGCGGTATTCGCGCACCTGTGGCACGGCGAAGTCCATGGAGAGCTGGCCGGGGAGGTCGGCGTAGCCGTCGTCGCCGATGCGCCATTGTGGATTTTCCACGTAAAAAGGGCAGATGCCCGCTCTACGGCTGAATTCCGGCTCAGGCACTTTTCCGTTGTCGGCAGCGAAAATGTGATGCTGGTCGTTCATGCGGAACGAAGCGAAGGCTTGCTGGCCTGTCTTGCGGCATTCGTCCACGAAAACGCTCATCAGGTCGCCGCCGTTGAGTATGTAGGTTTCATAGTAGTGCAGCCGGATGTTTTTCGATTTTTTCCATGCCGCCTGTTCGGACATTGGCAAAACCTCGCTTTGCCACCACGGCACCCACCCATAGCCCGGCTGCATCATGTGCACATCAATGCCATGGCCGGCAACCTCAGCCACCGAGTCGCGGATGAATTTGTCTTTCACGGGAGGGCGTACGGGAAACTGGGTCCAGAGGCAGTTGACTATATTGGTGGCATCGTTGCTGTGCAGCACGCGGAACGACGCCTTGCCCGGGCGCGCGGGCGCCGACGGAGTGGCATCGGCTGCATTGACGGGAGCCGGGCAGATGGCAAGTAACGCGAGGCCGCAGAGGGTAAAAAGTCCTGCTTTTTTCGGGTTTGTTTTCATCGGATTTGTTTTCCCAGTTTATGAGCTGTTAATTTCATCACGACTTTTGCCGCAGGTGGGTGTATTCAAGATGTGTTTTGAATGCGGAGTGGATTCGGAGGGCTTCGCAAGCGGCACCCCTACAGTTTGGCCATGAAGCGTTCGATTTCCGCGCGGGTGGGAACGGAGGGCTGGGCGCCGAGGCGCGTCACCGAGATCGTGGCGGCGGCGTTGGCGAAACGAATGGCCTCGCGCAGGTCGCGGCCCTCGGCCAGCGCGACGGCCAGCGCGCCGTTGAAGGTGTCGCCGGCGGCGGTGGTGTCCACGCGCTTCACCTTGGGCACCGGGAGGGCGGCGGCGGTGCGTCCGTCGTCCACAAACGCGCCTTTCTCGCCGAGCGTGATGATGACGGTGCCCACGCCTTGCGCGCGGAGCGCGGCGGAAGCTTGTCTCGCGGAGGCTTCGTCGGTGACTTTTATACCGGTAAGTGTCTCGGCCTCGGTTTCGTTGGGAGTGAGAATGGACACGAGCCTGAGCAGCGCGGGCGGGAGTTTTTCCGAAGGCGCGGGCGCGGGATTGAGGATGATGGGCACGCCGTGTTTCTTCGCGAGCCTCGCGGCGGCGGTGACGGTGGGCAGCGGGGTCTCCAATTGCATGACGAGCGCCTTGCTGCCGGGGAAGGCGGCCTCCGCGGCGCGCACATCGGCGGGCGTGAGGCGGGCGTTGGCGCCGGAGGCCACGGCGATGCTGTTTTCGCCGGAATCGGCCACGAAGATGAGCGCGACACCGGAGGGCGTCTTCGCGTCGCGCAGGATGTGGCGGGTGTCGATCTTGTCGGCCTTGAACCCGGCGAGGGCCTGGTCGCCGAACATGTCCTTGCCGAGGCGGGCGATGAAGGCGACATCACCGCCGGCGCGCGCGGCGGCGACGGCCTGGTTGGCCCCTTTGCCGCCGGCCGCGGTGGTGAATTTGCCCCCGAGGAGGGTTTCGCCCGGGCGGGGAATGCGCGCGAGCTTGATGATCATGTCGGTGTTGGAGCTGCCGAGGACGAGGATGCGTGGCTTGGGCATGGAAGAATGGTTCGTTTTTAATAACCGCGAAGGGCGCGAAGGGCGCGAAGAAAAGCATGAAGACAGGCGGCTGTGGTTTTATAATATATTGAATAATATAGCGTGGCTTGGTTTTTAATCCTTCGCGCTCTTCGCGTCCTTCGCGGTTAATTTATGGTTCGTTTATGTTATTTCGAGGCGACGAGGAAGGCGATGCCGACGAAGAAGGAGACAAACATGGCGGTCAGCAGGGAGGCGGTGCCCTTCGGCGCGCCCTTGAATTCCTTCCAGATGAACACGCCCCAGATCGCGGCGATCATCGTGGCGCACTGGCCGAGCGCGTAGGAGAGCGCCGCGCCGGCGGCGGCGGAGGCGATGAGGCTGAAGGCCATGCCGAGGTTCCAGATCGTGCCGCCGAGCACGCCGACCGCGTGGAGTTTCAGGCTGCCCTTGGAAAAATAATCGAGCGGGTTCACCGGCTCGCCGCGGACGGGCTTGAGGGAGACGATGGTGTTCCAGAGGAAATTGGAGACAAAGAGGCCGGCCGAGAAAACCACGAGCGCGGTGCAGGGTGTCATCAGGCCCGCCTCGGGCGTGGCGAAGTTTTGTATCATGCCCTTGGACACAAGCCCGAAGAAGCCGCCGCCCATGAGCAGGCCGGCGATGATGGAAATGGCGATGCCGAGCGCCGAGCCGCCGCTTTGCCCGCCGGCGTTTTTCGCCGCCATGAGCTTTTTGTAGGCGACGGCGTTGATGACGATGGCGAGGACCACCAGCCCCACGCCGATGTATAACAGCGCGGAGTCGCCAACCTCGGCGGGACGGAAGAAGGCGGTTTGCAGCGTGCCGATGACGAGCGCGAGGCCCACGCCGATGGGGAACGCCACGGCGAGCCCCGCGATGTCAATGGCGATGACGAGCAGGATGTTCGAGAGGTTGAACAGCACGCCGCCCAGGAAGGCCCAGCCGAGCGGCGAGGCGCCGGCCTGCGCGATGTCCGCGAGGAAGCCGCGCCCGCCCGCGCCGGTGCTGCCGAGGGTGAAGGCGATGACCAGCGCGCTGAGCAGGATGCCCAGGCCGTAGTCCCAGTAGAAGAGCTGGTATTTCCACTTGTCGCCCGCGGCGAGCTTCTGGGTGTTGCCCCAGGAGCCCCAGCACAGCATCGTTACAAAGCACATCGCCACGGCGACGGGGTAGGAGGATATGGTTAGCATGATTTTTTGCGGAGTTGAGGGTTGGGTTTTGCCGGTGGATTTAGGCCTTTGGGCGGTGGGCGGGCACTCCGTGTATGGTGCCGCTATGAGGGTGACACATGTGCCGCTGCGAGGGTGAGGCCCCAGCAGGGACGCCGGCGCGGCGCGGGGTTGCAGGCCTGATAGGATTCCTTGATCGGGCGATGCCGGGCATAGGCGAAATCACGATCAATGTTCCAAGCCGGATAACGCACTTCCATTCCCGCTTCCCGGCCGTTCCACCCGTTCGGGGCGGGCCGGTCAGCCGCGAGCTTGCGGGCGGCGGGCATGCCGATCTGCCGGGCAAGATTGGTGGAGAAACCGGTCTGCACCATGACGACTTCTCCATCAGCTGCGCTGGCGGGCAAGCGGCGGAACAAGTCAACCGGGCGGGGTGTGGCGGCGGAGTCGAAAACGACGGGGAAAGATTTGCTTTTCTCTCAGTGCGCGGCGCCTCGGGCGAGGCACCGACGGGGATATCCGGACGTCCGTGGAAGGCGTTGGCCGCGTCAACACCGGGCGCGGCCTCGGGCAGCGGGCTGGCGAGGGTGACGGCCAGCAGTTCGCAGACGCCGCGCGACTGGAGGGCGCGGATGACGGCGAGCGCGATGGCACCGTCCGCATCGTTGCCCATGGCGGTGTCGAAAACGAATTTCACCGGATAAACCGGCGGCGGCGTTTCCAACGCGGCGCAAGCTGGCGCAAATGCCAGCGTCAGCAGCCCCGAGAAACATGATAAAACAACTAGTTGAGAATGAGTCCTACTCGACCATCTGAAGTTATCGGGGGGGGCATGGGTATAAGAATGACTTGGGTTTTGAAAAATATTTAAGTTATAACATAGCAAGTCTTTTTTTTAGAAATTCCTAAAATTTGCCTTATCATGGTGACATGGAAGATACTTGAACTAATTCCATGTCATAAAATTCCATTTCCCGCATTTTTCGCGATTCGCGATTAAAAATCGCGTATTTTTGAGCTCCCGAAAAGTCCTGAAAATTATTTTTTGAGCGGAAGTTATAGAGGAAACCAAGGTGAAAAGAATGCCGTTGTTTTGTTACTCGTTTCAAATAAAAAGGAATTCTTTTCTTTTTATTCCATACTGGACAGCACGTAATTTTTCGGTGTGTCTGCTGTTAGTTCATTATGAGCGACTCTTCCCCCTCATCCGTGCTGAACACTGCTTTTGCCGTTTCCGATGGCAGGGCAGGGTCAACCGACAGCCATCTGTCTGTCGCCGCCGACCGGATCCGCCAAGAATTGCTGGATCTTATCCTGAGCGGGGAAATCGCCGCCGGCACGCGTCTTGACCAGCGTCAACTCGCCAAGCGGCTGGAAACGACCACGGCCCCCTTGCGGGAGGCGTTCAGCGCGCTGGAAAACGAAGGATTGCTGGTGCGCCAGCAGGGAATCGGCGTATTTTGCCGCGTCTTTACCGTTCCCGAGATCGAGGAGATGGTCGAAATCCGCGGCGTGCTGGAGGCGCTGGCAGCGCGGCGGGCCACAGCGCTCATCACCGCCGCGGAACTCAATGAATTAAAGGAAATCGCGGCGCGGCTCAACCAGCCGATCAAGCCGGACGGCGTGGGCGAGTTTCTCCAATGCCATGTCGGCTTCCACAAGCGTGTCATCCAGATTTCGCGCAGCCCCCGCTTGCAGGCATTGCTCGAATTCCACCACTTCGTTGACATGGTGCTGGCCAACATCGCGCCCCGGCTTTGGAAAATCGAGCCTCATGACCATCTCGGCCTGGTCAACGCGCTGGAAAGCGGAAATCCCGAATGGGCCGAGCAGGCCATGCGCAACCACATCGCGCCGACCTACCAGAAACGCTTCGCCGCCCTCCGCACCCGCTTCGGCGAGGGGCCGATCTTCGCCCAGCGCACGGCGTGAGCGCGCGGGACAACGGGCGCGCCATCCTCCGGCGCGACGACGAGCAGCCCCTTTTTCAGGCGCACGACACGCCTCTGTTTTTCAAGCGACGCGACTTTGCACTCGGCGAACGATGGCCAGGGAAAACGCTGGCGCGAGCGGAAAGGTCATTGGCGAAATTCCGAAATCCGTGAGCTTGTTCATGTTTCTGGCGGCAGGCGAAGGAGGATGGTGGGGCTTGCGATGATAGCCGCGTTTTTCTCGATTATCGCGGCACGTTTTGCTGTTCACGGCGCGGTGGATTTAGGGAAAGCAGGCTGCCTTTGCGGGGCCTTTGTTTTAAGCGGTGAGCGTTGCCAGCGGGACGACCTGCACGCCGTCGGGGCGGCGATGGGCGAAGCCATTGGCGGTGATGACCGCGAGCGTTTTCGGCGCGGAGGTTTTTGACGTGTCGATGTTCGCGGCGAATTTCAACAGGTTTTCCGCCGCCGCGTCCGCCGCGCCGACGCCGAGTTTCACTTCGACGGCGAGCCAGTCGCCGCTGCCGGCCTCGACAATCGCGTCAACCTCGCGTCCCGAGGAGTCCCGGTAATGGCAGACCTTGCCGTCGTTCGCCTGCGCGTAGATGCGCAGGTCGCGGATGACGAGCGACTCGAAAAGCAGCCCGAAAAAATTGAGGTCGGCGAGCAGTCTGCCGGTGTCGAGGCGGAGGATGCCGCAGGCAAGCGAGGGGTCGGCGAAATGGCGCTTGGGCTGCTGCCGCAAGGTCGCGCTGGAACGGATGTGCGCGCGCCACGCGGGGAGGTTTTCGACGATCATCAGGCGTTCGAGCGCGTTGAGGTAGCCGGCGGCGGTTTCGTCCTTGAACGCGCCGGCGGCGCCGCGCACGTCCGCCGCGAGCGTGGCCACCGGCGCCTCGGTGGAGATGTTTCGGGCGAGCGATTGCAAAAGCCGCGCAACCTTGGCGGGGTCGCGGCGTTTTTCGGAAACGCGGCTGATATCAACCTCCGCCGTCAACGCGGCGTAATCACGGGAGAAACCGATGGCGCGGGAAAGGGGCTTGCCGAGCAATCCGGGCCAGCCGCCGAAGAGGATTTTTTCGGCGAGTTCGTCGAGTGGCGCGGAAACATCCGACGACGAGACCGGCCTGCCCGCAAACAAATCCGCGAGCCGGGCCTCGCCCGACGACCAGCCGCGCTCGAAAAGCGACATCGGGCGCATCGGCAGGACGGAAAAACGCCCCGCGCCGGAATGCCGCCGCGCTTTTTCGCCGGGGTTGGCGGAGCCGGTGAGGATGAACTGCGCGTCCTGTTTCGCCTCGTCAACCTCGCGGCGGACGCGGTTCCAGAGTCCGGGGAATTCCTGCCATTCGTCGAGCAATCGCGGACGCGCGCCTTGCAAAACGCGGGCGGGTTCGACGCCCATTGCGATCCGCGCCTGCTCATCGGTGTCGAGCCGCACAACACTCGCGGCGGCTTGCAAGGCCGTCTCGGTTTTCCCGCAGGCTTTCGGCCCGCAAATCAACACCGCTCCGGCCTCGGAAAGCTTTTCTGAAAGTTCTTTGTCAGCAAAGCGTTTTGAGTAAGCCATGATGTTTTATTTATGTTCAAGGGGAAACAAAAACAGATTTAAAAAGGGATGAAAATACAAATTAGAGGGAGATAAAAATTAAATTTCAAAAGGGATAAAAAAACAAGGAAGACATATGAGGCGGGGATAGGGCGGTGTGCGAAAATCAGCCGGCATACCCACCCGCAGGCCCTGCATCACGCAGGGCCTGCGGGTGGGTTTTGTGGCAGGCGGCATTATAAATGCCGACGCGCCTTTGGGTGGGCGGGAGGAAATTTCCCACACGTGGGAAATTCGTGTCGCGGCCCGTCGTGCGCGTCAGTGGCGCGGCGGCACAAGCAATTTCACACGGATGTGCGCCTCGACTTCCGTGAGATCGTAATACACGAAGTGCCCGAGGCGATGGTGCGGGATGCGGCGCTCCTGCGTCCACGCGCGCAGCGTGCGGATCGACGGCTCGCGGTCCTTGGGGAAAATTCCGCTCATGCGCAGGCCGTTGATGTCGGTGAGCGGATGCTGGATACCACTGGCGGGGCCGGCGGTGTTGTTTGCGGAGGCGGCGCCTGTGATGGCGGACGCGGCGATGGTGCGTGTGGTGTTTTGCATGGCTTCCATGTCGTTGTTGCGCGGTCAACGCGGGCGGGGTTGCTCCGCGATGATTCCGGCGCAAAGGCCAACAGGCGCGGCGTGAGCGACCTTTGCGGGGCGCCCGCGCCGTGCGGGTTCGGGAGAGGCTTGTCATGCCGCGAGGCGGCGCGGTTCGCTTGCGTCGTTGGCGGGGATGTCGGCGCTCTGCGATGCGCCGGCCTCCTCCGCAGTCGCCGCTGTTTTCACTGCTGGTGCTTTTTTCGGCGCAATCCCGAAGAAGGTTTCGGCCTCCTGCGGGGTGGTCACGTTCAGGTAATGCCGGCGGATGATGCTCTCCGAATTGCCCGCCTGCAACGCCGTGTCGCCCATCGAGCGAAATTTCGCCACGTGCATCGAAATAAACGTGTGCCGCAACACGTCGTGCGACAGTTTGAACTGCCGGCGGATGCGCGAGATTTTTCCGGCCACGTTCCTCATCTTCTCCTTGGATGGGATGATGGGGTGTTTGTCCAAAGGATACGCTTGGAGCCACGCGGCAAGGTTGGGCTGGATGGTGATGAGCCGGCGCATGTTCACCTTGGAAACCCACGGCTCGATGGTGATCGCGTTGTTTTCCAAGCGCACGTCGCTGGCGGGTAATTTGGTGATTTCCCCGTTGGGCCGGATGCCGGCGAACAGGCACAATGCGAAATACGGCACGAACGCGCCATCCTTGACCGTTTCCACGTGTGCCATGAGTTGTGCCGCTTGCTCGGCGGTGAGCGACGTGGCCGAACCCCGGCTGTGCTCAATGCGGTGGCGCTGGATTTTCTCCATCGGATTGTCCTCAGCCTTCAGCCAGTCCTCGCGATGGCAGGCGAACTCGAAAAAGGTGTGCACAAGAGCACGGCGGTTGTTGAAGGTCTTGAGCGCCGCGTTCCCTCGGTTCAGGTAGGTATCCAGCTCCGTCCGGCTCAATTCGTGCAGCCGTTTTAACGGGAAATGCGCCAGCAGCGTGTCCATCTCGCCTTCGATTGCGGCCATCTGGCGCTCGCAGATGAGATGCTTTTTCTCCTCGATGCGGCGCGCCTCAAGGTAGGTCTTGGCGGCCTCGGACAGCAGGATTTGCGCGCGGGGCTCCTTGAAATGCGCCAGTCCGTAATCGGCATAAAACGCCAGCGGACGGGGCTTGTCGCCGAAGCGGTAGAACAGCGCTTCGGCCTCGCGCACCTGCGCCTCGGTCAGGCTGGTGGCGACGGGACGCAGTCCGGCCTGCGTCTGCATCAGTTTCAAATCGAGCGCCCCTCGTTCGACGAAGGCGGCCTGCCTGTCCTTGAAGTTTCGGCGGATGCGCAGGCCGTGCATCCATCCGCTCACGCGCCATGAAATAACGCCATTGCGGTTCTTGAACGGTTTGACCGTGAATGAGGGATTTGTTTCTTTCATCGTGCTGGTTGCCGCATCAACCGGCAACCTGACCGACTTTCCCTCATTCCTCCTCGGAAGCTCACGGGCGGGACGCCCGTGCCACCTGCCGGCAAGGATGCCGGCGCTCCCAGTCGCTGGCGCGGCAACGCATGGCTCAGTGATGTATCCGACGCGCGGGCAGGGTGCCGCCTTCATGCCACACGCCGTCGAGCCCGACGACGCGGGGCAGGGAGGGAATGCCGTATTCGCTGTTTTGCATGGCATTCGCGAGCAACTCGGTCGCGGCGGCGCCGATTTCGCTCTGGCGCTGGTCGATGCCCGACATTTCCCCGGCGGACTCGTTGCAGTCGAGCATCACCAGCCCGATGTCGCGGCCGATGTCATACCCCGCGCCGGCGAGCCAGTCGTGGGTGTCGTGACGCAGTGAAAGCACGGCGTCCACCCGGTGTTTTTTCACCCACTCAAGCAGGCTCCGGCGATTGAAGGCGTCGTCGGCGTAGAGCAGGGGCGGCACCGGGATGCGGTGGTGCCGACTGTAGGTGCTGGTGAGATAGCCGGCGAGAAAACCCTGGTCAACCGCCTCGAGCACGTGCTGGCTGAGCAGGATGCCCGGGCGTTTCCATCCGCGCGCGTGGCAGGTGTCGAGCACGAGGCGCATGGAGCGGAAATGGTTGTGGGTGACGCGGTGCACGGGCACCTCGGAGAACGAGTAGCTGATGGTCACGCAGGCCAGCCGTTCCCAGGCGAGGTTGATCTTGAAGTCGTGGCCGGGCACCGGGGCGATGATCACACCGTGGATGCCGCGGGTGTCGAGCACCTGTTGCAGGCGGCTCCCGCGGCCGTTGACCGAGGTGAGCCGGATGGGTTCGATGCGATAGCCGAGCTCGCGGGCGCGCGCCGAGGCGCCCTTGAGCATGCGCGCCTGGTGGTCGAGCTGGCCGGGGTGGATGGCTTTTTCGCGGGAGATGATGAAGCCGAGCACGTCGCCGGTGGGACGGTTGCGGCGGTTGCGCACGCGCGCCATCAGGGCGTTGATGAGCGGGTTGGGGCGGTAGCCGAGCGCCCTCGCGCCGGCCTGCACGCGGTCGCGGGTGGCCTGCGCGACGCGGTGGCTGTTGCGCAGCGCGAGCGACGCGGTGTAGGTGGAGACTTTGCAGTGTCTCGCGATTTCGGCGATGGTGGGGAGGGCGCCCATGGCACGGATGATTGCTGCCACTGGAAGGGTCTCCTTGGCGAAAGGAAAAATCAAGCCGCCGCTTTGCTCCGCGCGGCGAGTTGCGCGCGGATGTCATCGGCCATGCGCCGGCTGAGCGGGTAGCGCGCGAACACGGCGAGCGCGGCCAGGAACATCAGCGCGGGGATGCCGCAGTAGCAGATTTTCATGAACAGCAGGGTGGCCTGCGTTTGCGCGCCGCCAAGCCGGGCGTCGAAGCCTGTCAGCGCGAGCATGTAGCCTGAAATGGCGAAAGCGAGCGCGATGCCTGTTTTGAAAAACCATCCGTAAAGCGCGCCGAAGAGCCCTTCGCGGCGCACTCCGTTTTCCAGTTCATCGTGGTCGCACACATCCGCGATCATGGCGTGGCAGAGCATGAAGATGGCGGCGTTGTCCACTCCGCTCAGGACGGAATTGACCAGCACCAGCCACGGATGGCCGGGCGCGAGCAGAAACCATAGCAATATCATGCGCAGCACGCTCCAGACGAGCGCGGCGATGAAGATTTCCTTTTTGCCAAATTTCACCGAGAGCCTGGTCACGGGCGGCGTCATGATGATCGAGGAAACGAGCCAGATGGTCGTGTGCATTCCCATGAGCAGCGAACCTGCGTCCTTGTTGCCCCCGTGCAGGCAGTAAACGAACACATACAAACCGAGCCCGCCGACAAGCGAGGTGCCGCAGATTATCAGGGTGAAGGCGATGGTGAGCCGCCGGAAGGGGGCGTTTTTTACCGCGGCCTTCACTCCCGCGAAAAACGAGGCGCGCGGTCTGGCCTGCGCCGGCGATTTTGCCTGCGCGGTCGCGGCGGCTGCCGGGATTTTGCGTTCCTTGACCAGCAGCACGGGCATCAGGCCGAAGAACAGCATGATGACGCCGGCGCCGAGGCCCGTGTAGCGGACGCCTTCGATGGTGTCGGCGAAGAAACTGCGTTGTGTGAACCAATACAGCCAGCCGACGAGGATTTGTCCCACGGGGCCGAAGATGGAGGGGAACGCCATCAGTTTGGTGCGCTCGTCGTAGTTGCCGGCGAGTTCGTAGCCCATCGCATACCACGGCACGGAAAACACCCCGAGCGCCAGATAAAACAGGGCCGATGAGACGGCGTAATAGGCGACGTATTGCCCCGGCGTGAGCCCGCGCGGAAACAGCCACATGGCGGCGAAAAACAGCGCGGTCAAAAACGAGCCGATTGCGATGAAGGGCTTGCGGCGGCCCCAGCGCGTCACGAGTTTGTCCGACCAGTGCCCGACGAGAGGGTCGGTGAACGCATCCCAGACGCGGCCGAGCGCGAGCAGAGTGCCGATGACGCCGGGGTTTACGCCGAGCGCGATGTTGTAGATGGGGAGCGAGAGCTGCTTGGGCGCCTGCTTGGCGGTCATCACCGACAGGTTGCCGAGCCCGTAGCCGAGTTTGGTCTTGAAGGAAAGGGGAGCGGGCGAGGGGACGGCGTCTTTCGGCGAATCGGGCATGATGGAAAAGAGAGGGTGGGGGAGAGTATGGCGGGGAAACAAAACAAAACACGCGACGCGCGAATGAGAGATGCAGGACATGCAGACCTGCGGCCTCGCTCAACCCGCCTTCGTGCTAACGCGTTAGCATGAAGACCTGCGCGCCTCCCGCGCACCCCGCGTCCGGGCCGCCGGAGACGCGCCGCCTTTACTTGATGCCCGTGCCCGTGTCCGTCGCCACGATGTAGCGCTGGAACCACCGGAAGAACACGATCACCGGCAGCGTCGCCAGCACCGCGCACGCCAGGATGTCCCCCCATTGGACCGGCGGCTGCGTGAAGAGATTCGCCAGGCTGATCTGCACCGTGCGCGTCTCCTCCCGTGTCGCGATCATCAGCGGCCACAAAAAATCCCCCCAGTGCGCCAGCAGGTCGAGCACCACCACCGTCGCCAGCGCCGGCTTGATCGAGGGCAGCGCCACATTCCAGAACTGCCGCCACGCCCCCGCCCCGTCCATCACCGCCGCCTCCTCCAGCGCCACCGGCACCGACAGGAAATGCTGGCGCAGGAAGTAGATGTTGAACGCCTTCGCCATGAACGGCACCGTCAGCCCGCCCATCGCCGCCGCGTAGCCGCCCGTCAGCCCGAGGTCGCGCGCCGTGAAAAACATCGGCACCGCCAGCACTTCCACCGGCAGGATGACCAGCATCACCACGCCGGCGAACAGCCACTCGCGGCCACGGAATTCGAACCGGGCGAACGCATACGCCGCCAGCGCGTTGACGAACAGCCCCGCGCCGCAGATCGCGGCCACCTGCGCCACCGTGTTGACCAGCGCCCTCCCCAGCGCGGCCCGGCGCCACGCGTCGGCGTAGTTGCCCAGCGTCCAGCCTTCCGCGCCCAGCCAGCCGCCCGGGCTCATCTGGAAAATCCGCGATTCCTCGCGCAGCGAGGCCAGCACCATCCACAGCAACGGCGCCAAAAACACGAGCGCCGCCGCGCCGCTCAAAATCCATGCCGCGGTCTTTTTCATTCGCGCTCCTCCCTTGCCAGGCGGCGTTGCAGCCACGTGAGCCCGCCCACCAGCGCCAGAAAGACCAGCGCCGCCGCGCACGCCCGCCCCAGGTCCTGGCTCACGAACGTCGTCTCATACACCGACTGGATGAGCGACAGCGTGCTGTTGCCCGGCCCGCCGCGCGTCATCAGATAGGGTTGCACGAAGATGCGGAACGCCAGGATGGTCGTCACCGTCACCACGAAGATGATCGTGTTGCGCATCGAGGGCACGATCACGTGCCGCACCCGCTGCCAGCCGCTCGCGCCGTCGATGCGCGCCGCCTCCAGCAGCTCCTTCGGGACGTTTTGCAGCCCGGCAAGGAACACCATCATCTGCAACCCCGCGCCCTGCCAGACCGACATGAACGCGATGGCCGGCAGCGCCAGCGCCGGGTCGCGCAGCCACGCCTGCGGCGGCACGCCGAAAACCCCCAGCGCCGCGTTGAGCAGCCCCGTCTCCCCGCCCTGCTCCGGCTGGTAGAGCAGCGTCCACAGCACCGCCAGCACCGGCATCGACACCACCACCGGCACGAAGAACACGCCGCGCAGCCACCGCCAAGCCGGCTCCGGACGGTTGACCCACAGCGCGAGGAAAAACGCGAGGACGGTCTGCACCGGCACCACCAGCAGCGCGAACAGCAGCGTGTTGCCGAAGGCCCGCTGGAAGCGCGCGTCACCAGCGAGCCCGGCATAGTTGTCCGCCCCGGCGAACTCCGCCCGCTCCGGCGACAGCAAATCGGCGTTGGTGAAACTCCACCAGCCCGCCCGCAGCAGCGGCCAGACCACGAACACCGCCAGCAGCGCGCACGCCGGCAGCAAAAACCAGGGCGCGGCCCGCCCGCGTTTCCGTTGCCACGCCGTCATGGCCCCGCCTCCCCCGGCCGCCGCCGGTCGATCACCGCCTGCACCTCGTCCTCGGCCTGCCGCAGCCGCGCCTCCACGTCGGCGCCGCGGGCGATGTCGCGCAACGCCGCCGCGAACCGCTGGGAAAGCGTGGCGTAGAACGGCGTGCGCGGACGCGCCCGCGCCGTCGTCTCCAGTTGCGCGCGGAACTGCCTGTAGGGTTGTTTCGAATATTCCGGGAACGCCGCGAAGGCCGACCGCCGCCCCGGCACCGCGCCGTTGGCGCGCACGATGGGCGCCACGCCCTGCTCCGGGTCGGTGACCCATCTCACCCATAGCGCCGCCAGCTCCGGATCGCGCGTCCGCGCCGACACGCCCCAGCACCAGCTCCCGCACGGCGCCGCCGCCTCCGCGCCGAGGCGCGGCAGCGGCATCGCGCCCAGCCGTCCGCCCTTGGCCTCCTGGTGCGGGCGCGCCATCCAGTGCCCGCTCCAATCGAGCGCCACCTTGCCGTTGCCGAAGGGATTCGGGTCCACCGGATCGGTCGCCGCGTATTTTTTCTCAAACACCTGCTGCCACGCCCGCAGGCTGCGCACGTTGGCTTCGTCCGCCAGCACGCCGCGCACGCGCGGCGCGTCGTCGTCGATCAGCCTGCCGCCCCCGCTCCAGACCACCGGGCTGAACGCATACGTGAACCATTCGTCCGCGCTCTCGTCCATGTGCATCGCCAGCGGCTCGATGCCGGCGGCCTGCAAGGCCGCGCATGCGGCCATGAACTCGTCCCACGCCCACCCCTCGCCGTCCGCCGGAGGCGTCACGCCGGCCCGCGCCAGCAGTTCGCGGTCGTAATACAGCACCACCGCCGAGTCGAAGGCGCCCAGCGCGTAGAGCCGCCCGCCGATGGTGCCCTGCTTGAGCAGCGTCGGCAGAAAGTCCTCCAACTCCGCCCGGTCGAACCAGCCGTCCAGCGGCGCGAGCAACCCGGCATCGACCAGCCGCGCGACCAGCGGGCCGTCCAGGTCGAACGCGTCCGGCAGGTCGCGCGCCGCGGCGGCGATGGCGAGTTTTTCGGTGTATTGGAAGTCGGGGAAGAACGACAGCTCCACGCGGATGCCGCGCCCGGCGTACGCGGTATTGAACGCCTCTGCGATGTCGCGCATCGCCCGGTTCTCGGCCTCCTGCCCCTGATGCGACCACACGCGGATCACGCGCTCCTCCACCGGAGCCCGGCCGCAGCCCGCCAGGAAGACGACGAGCAAAAAAACGACCACCACGCCAGACAGCGCACCGGCCCCGGATTTTAAACGAGGAGCATGCACGCCGCCATCCAGAAGCCATTCGCCGCGTAATGCAACGCCCGTGTGCCGGTGGCCGCGGGGTGCAATTCAAAGCGAGGTCACACACAGTCAGAGGCGACATGGCGCTTGGTTAAGAAAGAGACGCTTGCGCAAGGAGCGGCGGCGTCCCGCCGCCGGACGAGGCGAAAGCCTCGCCCGTTTGCGCGCGGTTCATCGAGACACGATGGGCACGCGTTCCGCGTGTCGGGCGGCGGGACGCCGCCGCTCCTTGCGCAAGCGCGCTTTTAACGACAACAGCCCTTATCTTGGCGCCATTCCGGCCGGGGGTCTTTCTTCTTTCCTCTTTATCTTTCTCTTTCGTCAGGAACGGGCAGGGAGAAAGAGAAAGATAAAGAGGAAAGAAGAAAGAGGGCGGGTCAGGGCGCGGCGACGGCGGGCGGGCGCTCGCTGCGAAAAGGCGATGCGGGCAGGCCGGCTTCGTTATACAGCGATGACGGCGGATCGTTGTGCCAGGCGTAGCGCGCATGGACGGGCTCCGGCACGGCGTCGGAGGACAGCCAGACCGTTTCGCCGTCGATGCGGACCTGGGCCGGGTGCCAGGTATTGTCCCGGCCGGCGATTTCAAAGCCGGGCAGCCCCGGGAGGCGGGCGTTCAGGCCCTTGGCATGGGAGAAAAACACACGCAGCCGGTTCCCGTCTCGCTCGACGCGTTCGAAGACCGGCCCGGAATACTCACCGCCCTGCCCGTAGGTTTGCGCCAGCGCGATGAGCGCGAGGCGGCGTCCCGCCTCCTGTTTGTTGCCGGGGTGGATGTCGTTGGAGTTGCCGATGTCGATCGTGATGGCGGCGCCGGTGTCGGACTGCCGCAGCCCGGCCATCTGCGCCTCGCGTTGCAAGGCCCAGAGCTGGCCGGTGGAATCGCTTTTGCGGGTGAGGTTGGCGAGCTGGACAAAATAAAACGGCATGCGCCCCAGTGCGAAATCCTCGCGCCATTGGCCGATCATGCGCGGGAAAAGGTCGGCGTATTCGTCGGGGCGGGCGGCGTTGGTTTCGCCTTGATACCAGATCACGCCGCGCACGGCGAGGGGCAGCAACGGATGGATCATGCCATTGTAGAGTGCGGCGGGCATCCAGCGGCTGCCGTCGCCCTCGGGCGCGCGAGGCGCCTTCGTCGCCGGCGCGCGGTTCTCCTTTTTTGCCGCGGCGGATTCCCGTTCCCATTTTTCCTTCGCCTTTTTGTAGGCGGCCAGCCTGGCGGGATACTCGTCGAGCCGTTCCTGCCAGCGCGCCTGGATCGCGGGCCAGAACGGACTGGAGCGCAACGCGTCGGCGCTCATCCACGATTCGATTTGCGTGCCGCCCCACGAGCTGTGGATCAGGCCGACGGGAACATCGAGGCGGCGGTGCAGCTCCCGTCCGAAAAAGTAGGCGGTGGCGCTGAAGTTGGGCACGGTTTCCGGACTGCAAACCTCCCATGCGCCTTCGGCATCGGTCGCGGGCCGGGGCGCGGTCGCGCGGGCGATTTTCACGTGACGGATGAGCGGATGATTCGCGGCGGCGATTTCCGTGGCGGCGTTGTCCACGCGGGGGACCCGCAGCTCCATGTTGGACTGGCCCGAGCAAAGCCAGACCTCGCCGACCAAAACATCGCGCACGCGGACGGTCTTGCCGCCGGACGTGACGGTGAGCTCGGCGGGCTTCGCGTCGGCGGGCATGGGATCGAGCCAGACGAGCCAGCCGCCGCCGGGGCCGGCCTTGGTGTTTTTCGTTTGCCCGTGAAAAACAACGGTGACCTGCCCGCCCGGCTCCGCCGCGCCGCGGATGGGCACCGCCATGTCCCGCTGGAGGACAACGCCGTCGCCGAGGAGCGGGGCGAGCGTGAGCGCGGACACGCGCAGGATGCCGGCGATGAGCGCCGCCGCGAGCGCGAGCGGGCGAAACAGGCGATGAGTAGTTGATAATTGGATACGGATCATGGCGGATGGCGGGCTGGTCAGAAGGAGAAGGAATTGCTCCAGGTGAGGGTGCGGGGCTGGACGAGTTGCAGGCGGTCGGGCACGCCGTCGGGACGGGCGCGCACTTCCAGCGGGTCGGTGTCGTCGAGGACGTTGCGCACGCTGAGCTGGGTCTTCCACCGCACTTTTTTGCGGAAGAAGTTCCTCTCGTAGGCGATGAATGCGTTGGTCTGGTAAATGTCGCGGCCGTGGTAGGTGACATCGCGATTAATGGTGCCGTCGCCATTCTCGCCAAAACCGATGATCGTGCGGTCACGATAACGCACCGAGCCGCCAACCGAAACCCCGCGCAACCAGCGCGGATTGGTGAAACGATAGCTGGTGACGAGGGTGATGCTCAAGGGACGGATGAAGGCGGCGGTGTCGCCCTCCATGGACTTGAGTTCGCGGTGGTTCGGAAGCAGCCGGTTGTCGATGATTTCGTTGACCGTGGAGCCGCCACCGCTTTCGGTGCCGTGTGAACGCCATACGTCGATATATTTTTCTATATAGGTGTCGAGCGCGGGGACCACTCTCTGGTAGGTGGTGTCGTTATAGGCGGCGGAGAGGGAGATGCGCCAGTTCCTCAGAGGGTTGTAGGTGAGGTCCAGCTCGAAACCCTGCGCCTCGTAGTCACGGGTGTTTCTGGGCGAGCCGTAGCCGCCGCCCGGACGGCGGGACGAGTTGTCGGGCTCGTTCAGGATGCCCCAAATACTATTGATGTCGCTGACCGCGTCATTGGCGGCGAGGATGCCGGTGACGGTGTCGTGTTCCTTGGTGTTCTTATAGGCCCCAATGGTGCCGGAGAGCTTGTTGTCGAAAAGCTGGAATTTGATGCCGGCATCCTGGCCTTTTCCAACCGAAATGGGGATCATGGCGCCATTGATGTCGCGGCGGGTGGAGCCCGGCGAAAAGTTGTCGGATTTATTATAGAAAATAGAGAGCCATTTCGTGAGGTGAAAAACCGCGCCGAGGCTGCTGGTATTGACGACATCATCGTTGGCTGGCTCCGGCGAGAGCATGGCGCTGCTGGCGGCATCCCATACTCCCGTGTCGGGATCCGGTCCCAAGAGAAGATCCCTGTCCCAATTTTTCACATGGTCGCGGCGGATGCCCGCGATGGTGACGAGACGGTTTTTCAACCAGAAACTTTGAAGCGCGCCGAAGAGCGAATCACTTTTGGTGCGCGTGGCCGTCGGCACCGTGCCGGCCCGGACATAACCGGAATTGATGCCTCCCGCGCCTTGCTGAATGGGAGCCAGATTTTCGCTGACGCTATAGATGCCCTTGTCGCGGTAAACATACGAGCGGCGGTAGATGCGATTGGCGTTTTCATTGAGCGCCGCCGGATACCCGGCCAAAGGCGTGAGGTTCACCTCGATATAATTGTCGATGTAGTTTTCGACTTCGCGCCGGTCGTAAGAGCCGACCAGACGATGATAACCCAGCCAGGTGTTGATCGGACGCAAATCCAGTTCGTATGCAGCCGAGACACGGAAGGTGGATTCGTCGTATCTATAGTCCTGCGGGCGCATCACTTTCTCAAAATAATATTGGCCCACATTCGGATTGGGCGGCGCATCCACGTTCCTTGCGCCGTCGAGGCTGGGGAGTTGCTCGTTGATATCGACGCGCAGCTCGGTGAACCCCTCGTTGGACCAGGGGCGCCAGAATTGCCGGTCGTAGTCATTGTAGGCGGCCTGCAAAAAAAAGTTCTTTCCGATTTTCTGCTCGATATAAACGGTGCGAAACCGCTGGCGATCGTCCTGCAATCCGGCGCTGAGGCCCATCGAATTGACATAAATTGGCCAGAGCTCCCCGCTGGCCGGAAGTATGCCGCCGGGGTCTTCCGCGCCGCGCGCGGTGTTTTTCCAGTTCAATATCGGGATGGGTGTGAGGCTCTGGTCCACCACCACAAGGTAATTGGTTGATCCCTGCCGGGTGGCGCCCGCCGGCGTGGTGCTGCTGCCGGTGACACCGTTGCCATAAGGCGCGGTGATGCCGCCTTGTGATTTCCAATAGCTGACCGACTCGGTGATGACATCCTTGCGGGCGTAGCTATACATGCGGCGCACTTGTTCGTAATCGAAGCGCACGGTCAGCTGGTAGTTTCTCTTGTCCACCAGCATCGCGGTGCCGGCGACATAATACGCCTTCCAGTCATCCCGGGTCGGATCGCGATAGCCGTCGAGTTCCTGGTTGAGCGCATCGACACGGATGGCCACCCGCTTCGGCACGATGACATGGCTGAGCCCGCCGGTGACGCGCCAGCCGCCCTCGTCGTCGATACGGGAGGAGAGCTCGAGCCGGTTGCGGGACAGGTCGGGCTGCTTGGTGGTGATGTTGATGATGCCGGAGGGATCGGCGTTGCCGAAAAGAATGGAATTGGGGCCGCGCGAGAAGGTGGCGCGGCTTATGTTATAGGTATCGCCGGAGCCCCGGATGAAATAATTCCGGCTGTAGGAGCCGCTGCGAATGCCGCGGATGCGGTAACCCTCGCCATCGGTTTCAGGCTCCGACTCGGTGTTCAAACCAAAGTTAAGGGCATCGTCTATCGAGATCGCGTCGATATCCTGAAGGAAATCCGTGGTCATGATCGAGATCGCCGAAGGAGTGTCGAGGATGCGCGAGTTCAGCCGGCTGCCCGCCTCGGTGTTGGTGGCGACATATCCGCGGTCGGTCGCGGCAGTGACGACAAAGGGGGAGAGTTCCACGAGTTCGCCCTCGGGAGGTTCGGGATCGGAGGCCGGGGCCTGCTGGGCCGGCGCGACGGCGCCGGAGAGGGAACACAGGAGCAAGGCTGCGAGGCGGCGGTGTTTCATTGGAAATGGAGTAATGGACTTTTGTTGAGGCAATCGGGGTGGTTAACAAATATTAATGGACGAGACGCGCCGGGCGGGTGGATGGTGTCTGGGGGCGGATGGCGGACAGACGTTGAGGATGGGGGAAAAAAATGCACGCCGCGCTTTGGCTAACGCGTTAGCAAGGAGCGGCGGCGTCCGCGCCGCCGGACGAGGCGAAGCCTCGCCCGTTTGCGCTTGGCTGCTCGAAAGCCTGCATATGAACGGGCGCTCGCGTTGCTCGCGTCCAGCGGCGGGACGCCGCCGCTCCTTGCGCAAGCGGTCTTCGGCGACATGTCTTGAATCGCACCCTGGCAGCTCGTCGGGCGACGGGATGCCGCCTCCCATGCTAACGATGCCAGCTCGCGAGCCCATTGCATCGGCCTGGCGTTTGCGTGAGATGCGGGCCGTCGCTTTCGACAACCTCTCAGAATCACCGCCATCCCGTTCCCCCGTCATGATTACCCTCAAAAAATTCATCCTTTCCCAACTTGCTTCGGTTGGCTTGATTGTGGCTCTCACTGGCCACGCGGCGCCGCTCAATGTCACGGTGACTTCCACGCCCGAAGGCGTCACGCCCGCCGTGCTCGGCTATAATCTCGGGCACTTCATGTCAGGGTCGAACACCGCCGACTGGTGGCGTTATTCCAACGTGAAGGCCGCGCGGGTTTTTCGCCAGCCAAACACGGTGGAGGTCATCCATAACGGTGACGATGGTGTCGCAGGCCTGGCGTCGTTCGTGGCGCGGCGCGCGGCGTTGCGGGCCAACACATCCGATCCGGCGCAATCGCTTGATAACAGCTACATCGACTGGCCGTTTTTTATCAACCGGCACAATACCATGCTCGTATCCGGCTCCAACCGATTTATTGCCACGCCAACATTTTCCGAGCTGCGCCGGCAGGGCGTGGAACTGTTGCTCCAGATGACGGCAAGCCTGACTGTTTTCACGATTGAGAACGATGACGACTGGGCGGGCAAATGGCTGCTCTGGCGGTTTTATTATACGCAGGCATTTATCTTTGGCCGCGAATACGATGTGCGCCGGTATTCGATGTTCAACGAGCCCAACCACGCCAACGCCGGCGGCATCACCTACGAGCAATGGCACCAGCGCCTCAAACTCGCCTCCGACGCCATCCAATGCGCGCTGGCCGATGTTAATTCACGCTATGGCAAAAGCCTCGTGCCCGAGGTCTTCGCGACCAATACCGCCTATGCCAACACCACTTCGCTCAACGAATGGGGCAAGCCCACGGTGGAAAAACGTCACGAGCGATTCGATGGCACCAGTGACCCTGCGTGGAGGAATTTTCATTTCTACAATTACCAGTCCTACAACACCAGTCCCACCGTGCTGGAAAATTATTTCCGACAGGTCAAGGAGGCCATCACTCCACTCGTGGGTGATGAGGAGCCCTACGGCATCGGGCTGACCGAGATAAACACCAGCACGTCGGCAAATTTTGACGCGGTTGATTACTCATCTGATGATCCGTTGCATTATGCCGCGCTCGGCGGCGATCTCGTGGCGCTCACTCGCGCGGGGGCCGCGCAGCTTTATCTGTTCAAGTTCGGCCAGACCGCGCGCACCGATGAGGGCAGTCGTTATCCCGTGACGAAAAATGGCACGCACTATGTGAATAATGACACCACCTCCGGCAGCGTAAATCCCTATGGCGGCGCTTCCCAGACCGCCGAGGTTTACCGTCTCTTCAACAAGGCCGCCCGTGGCGCGCGGCCGCGCCTCGCCTGCGCCGGTGACACGCCTCCCTCCAGCCTCTACCTGCTCGTCACGCGCGACGACGCGGCGGGATTTGTTTATATCTTCGCCGCCAACACCGGCGCCTCGGAGCTTCCGCTCAACCTCGATGTATCCGCGCTCGGCCTGCCCGTTGGCAATCTCTTCACCGTCGAGGAAGTCAGCGACCGCAGCCGCGGCGGCGTGGTTGCTCGCGCGGAAGTAACGGGAGGGGCGGGAGGAGGCATCGGCGCGATCACCCTGCGCCCGCAATCGGTGGCGCTCGTTTCCATTTCCACGCGCCCGCAGGCGGTCATGGCCGAAGCCGGCTCGCGGACGCTCACCGTAAATCCCGTGGCCGACGCGCAACTGGCCGACGGAGCCGGGCGCGAGACTCCCGCCGGTGGCGGCGCGTCGATGATTGTGCGCAGCGACGGCCTCACCGCCGACGGGCGCCGCGTGGCACTCATCAAGTTTCCCGTGCCCGCCATCGCCGCCGATGATTTTCAGGCCGTGCTGCTCGATCTCTACACCGCCACGACAGACGGCGGTGCGTTTGCCCAGGCTCATGTTTATGGGCTGGACGACGATGGTTGGGATGAGCATGCGGTCACCTGGTCCACGCTCGCGTCGGCTCTTCGCCAAAACGTCCCGGCGGGAAACAAAATCGCCAACAACGTCGTCGCCAACCAAGGCAGCATGACCTCGATTCTCGGCCAGCTCGTCGCGACTTCTGCTTCGGCTGCCGAGACGATGGTTGACGTGACGGATTTCGTGCGCAGGCAGGACGACGGTTTCGCCTCGTTCCTCATTGTGCAGGACCACCGTTGGGACGAAACGCTCGACATCGCCCACACGCCGGGCGACACGCAGCCGGGCGGCATCGGCATCGTCACGCGCGAGGGCGCAAACGGTGCTGTTCACGGGCCGCGCCTGCTCATCGCCGCGTCCGCCGAACCCTCTGGCCCCACGCTCATCGCGCAACCTTCGGGTGCCGCGGTGGAGGAGGGCGAGGCGGTGACGCTCGCCGTCACCCCGGAGAACGACGCGGGGGTCACCTATCAATGGCGCAAGGACGGCGTGGCAATCGCCGGCGCGACCTTTTCCACCCTGTCGTTGGCGGGCGTTTTGTCCGACGCTGGAATCTACGATGTCGTCGTGACCAACAACCAGGGCAGCGTCGTCAGCAACGAAGCCCTCGTGGTGATCAGGCCCTCGGCGGACGGCAGTCCTTTCGCGCAGCCCGCCGCCGTTGCGATTGACCGCGGAGGCAACCTCTACGTGGCCGATGCGGGCCGGCATGTGATTTATGGCATCACGCCGGACAACTACGTGAGCGTATTTGCCGGGCAACCGGACTCGCCCGGCGCGCAAAACGCCGTTGGCGGCGCCGCGCGCTTTCGCAATCCCGGCGCGCTGGCCGTGCGCGACGGCAGCCTCTACGTGGCCGACACGGGCAACGCGACCATCCGCGCCCTCTCGCGCGACGCGACCGTCTCCGCGTTTGCCGGCGGCATCGGGGTGCATGCCCACGCGGACGGACAAGCCGCCGCGGCCCGCTTCGACCATCCCGAGGGCATCGCCAGCGACGCGGACGGAAACCTTTACGTGGCGGACACGGGCAACCACGTCATTCGCAAAATCACGCCCGCGCGCGTCGTCACGACGATTGCCGGCAAGCCCCGCACCGCGGGCGCGCTTGACGCCACCGGCACGCAGGCGCTCTTTCGTTCGCCCGCCGGCATCGCCGCGAGCGGTTCCGGGGCGGAACTCGTGCTCTATGTGGCCGACACGGGCAACCACACCCTCCGCAAAATCACCGCCGCCACCGGCGAGGTCACGACGCTGGGCGGCGCGCCGGAGCAGCCGGGTTGCGCGGACGGCACCGCCGCCGCCGCGCGCTTCCGCGAGCCGCGAGGGCTGCTCGTGGACGGAGCCGGTGACATTTACCTTGCGGACACCGGCAACTCGCTCATCCGCCTCGTCACGCAAACCGGCACGGTGACGACCATCGCCGGACTGCCCGGCGCCGACAGCGTGCCCGGCCTCGCCGGTTACAAGGACGGCACTGGCGAAGGCGCATGGTTCGCGCACCCGGGGGCAATCGCACTGGCGGAGAACGGGAAACTCTACGTGGCCGACACCGGCAACTTCGCCGTTCGTGTCATCGACGAGAACAACAATGTGACCACCCTGCCCGTCCAGGAGGGCACTCCGCCGCCGTCCGAAAATGGAAACAGCGGTTCGCAAGGCGGTGGCGGCGGTGCGCCGACGCCTTGGATGCTGGCCGTGCTCGCCGTCCTCATGCTGTGCCGTGTCCCCCGCCGCTGAGCCATGCGCTTGCGCAAGGAGCGGCTGCCTCCGGCTGCCGGACGAGGCGAAGCCTCGCCCCGGATTGCAGGCGGCCTCGTTTTCGTTTTTTGGCGCGCCTGCGGCGCGTCGGGCGGCGTGGACGCCGCCCCTCCTTGCGCAAGCGTATTTCGTTACGAAGGCGCGTTTCCTCACGCAAGCGTGCTTGTGTGACTTCGTCGTAAGAGCGCGCTTTTTTGCGCCATGTGCGTTTGCCACTTGTCCGCAAGGCCAGGCGCACATACCAAGGCGTGCATGGAAAATCTCCGTTTTTTCAACCCTTACGCGGAGGTTGTTTTTCTTCAAAATCGTCTGCCGCACTGGGAACAGCTGGGCGCAACTTATTTTGTCACCTTCCGGCTGTCCGATTCCGTGCCGCGCGAGTTGCGCGAGCAATGGGCGCGGGAGCGCGACGCGTGGTTGAAACGTACTCCACCACCGCACTCCGCCGCGCAGGAGGTCGAATACCATGCAATGTTTTCCGGACGCATGGAAAGGTGGCTGGATGAGGGGATGGGAAGCTGCGTGCTGCGCGACACCAAGGCATCCAAAATCATGGCGGACGCGCTCGCGCATTTCGAAGGCGAGCGGTGCCACCAGATCGCGTTCATCGTAATGCCGAATCACGTGCATACGTTATTTGCCACGCTCAACGGCGCGCGGGTGAGCGACCTCGTGCGCTCATGGAAAGGTTTCGTCGCGCACCGGTTGAAGGCGTGTCTGGGCGCGCGCTGGCCGGGATGGCAGAAGGATTATTTCGATCGCTTGGTGCGCGACGAGACGCATTTTGATCGGTGCGTGCGTTACATTCGGAAAAATCCGGTGAAGGCGAAACTGCCGTCAGGCGCTTCCGTGTTGTTCGAGAGCGAGCGGGCAAAATCGTGTTGAATCGCTGAGCCGCGCGCTTGCGCAAGGAGCGGCTGCCTCCGGCTGCCGGACGAGGCGAAGCTTCGCTCCGGATTGCAGGCGGCCTCGTTTTCGTTTTTTTGGCGCGCCTGCGGCGCGTCGGGCGGCGTGGACGCCGCCCCTCCTTGCGCAAGCGTGTTTCGCCACGAAGGCGCGTTTCCTTGCGCAAGCGTGACTTTGTGCCATCGGTGCGCCCTCCAGCCTTTTGCTAACGCGTTAGCAAAAGCATGGCGTGTGTTTGTCCGTCTGGCGGTCATCGTGTTTCCATCTTCCCCTTGGATTGCCTCAACTCTTCCCCTCATACGGGCCCGAACCATGCACCTACCCAAATCTCTCACACTCGCCGCTGCGCTGCTCGCCTCCACCTTTGCCCTCGCACCGTCAGCCCTTGCGCAAAACCGGTACTGGACGGGAAGCAACGGCAATGCCAATTGGTTTGAGGCGGGCAACTGGTCGCCCAGCATGCCAGCCGCCGGCAACAACGTCTATATCGACAGTGGTTCCTACGGCACCAATCCCACGCCGATCCTGAATACAGGCTCTGTTTCCTTGGGCGGCATTTCGGTCGGAACGGATACCGGCGGCGGCGCGCTTACCGTCGCGGGCACGTCTGCCTTGACCAACACGGGACAATCCCGCATCGGGCGCGGAGCGGGGAATGACGGGAGTGTCACGGTCTCAGGCAGCGCCCTTTGGCGCATGGACAGCAGCCTCAGTGTCGGGGAAAACGCCGGCGGGATGCTGGACATTTCCGATAGCGGCTCGGTCGCGGTCGGCACGACGTTGAACATCGGACGGTATGCGGCGGCTACTGGCAGCGGCACCGTGAAGGTCGGCGGGAGCGCGAGTCTTTCGGTCGGAACCAATATGACGGTCGGCGAGGCGGGCGCGGGGGCACTGTCCGTGGGAGAGGCCGCGGTTGTCACCGTCTCCAACAACGTCATCATCGGCAGCGCCGCCGGGGCGACGGGCACCGCCACCATCAGCGGAAGCGGCCATCTGAACGTCGTCAGCGGGACGCTGATCGTCGGCGCTTCGGGCCAAAGCCAGGGCTCGCTCGTCATCAAGGACAGCGGCACGGTTACCAACGGCGGCGCCGCCATCATCGCCAGGGACGCATCGAGCTCCGGCAGCGTCACGGTCGGCGACAACGCGCGCTGGACCAGCTCCGGCACGATCATCGTCGGGTCGCATGGCACGGCCTCGCTTACCATCAAGGACAACGCCGCGGTCAAAAGCCTTTCCCATGTTTACATCGCCGACTGGACGGACAGCCAAAGCTCGCTCGCCGTGACCGGCAGCGCCAGCCTGGAGGCCGTCGGCGACATCCGCGTCGGCATGCGCGGCACCGGCTCGCTCACCCTGTCCGGCAGCGCCATTGTCACCGGCAACCGCGCCTACATCGGTTACAGCGCCGTCGCCCTCGGCGGGGCTGTCGTGGGCGGCAGCGCCCGCTGGGACACGACTGGGTTGATGAGCATCGGCAACAGCGGCACGGGCATGCTCACCCTCGCGGACGAGGCGGCGGTCACCGCCGGCAATATCGTGCTCGGCGCCGTCGAGGGTGCCCTCGGCATCGCCACCGTGGGCGGCACCGCGACGTTTTCGACCAGCGGCTCGCTCGTCGTCGGCGCCCTCGGCTCCGGCACGCTCGCCATCAAGGACAGCGGCACGGTCATCAGCGGCGACGTCGTCATCACCGCCACCACCGGCGCGTCCGGTTTCGTCTCCGTCAGCGGCGATGCGCGGTGGCAGATCAACGGGAATCTGGAAGTCGCCCCGTTCGACAGCGGCACGCTCGAAATCGGCGACACCGCCCGCGTCGCCGTCACCGGCAACGCCTACCTCGGGCGCAATGCCTCCAGCAGCGGCGTCGTCACGGTCGGCGGCACCTCCTTACTCACGGTGGACGGCGCGCTGGTTGTCGGCGCGTCCGGCACGGGCACGCTCACCATCGGGGACAGCGGCGCCGTCATCAGCGGCTCCGCCAGCATCGCCGCCGGCACCGGCGCATCCGGTTTCGTCTCTGTCACCGACGACGCGCGATGGCAGATTAACGGCGACCTGCAAGTCGGCAACCGCAGCAGCGGCACGCTGGCAATCGGCGCCAATGGACAGGTTGCCGCGACGGGAGTCGTTTCCATCGGGCTCGGAAACGCCACGGGTGACGGCACCCTTCTGGTCGGCGGCAGCGCGTTTTTTTCCAGTGGCGGCGATCTGGTTCTCGGCGCGAACTCGGACAGCAGGGGAACGCTTGAAATCTCGGAAAGCGGAACCGTTGTCACCGCCGGCCTGGCAACCATTGGCTACCAGCAGCGCGCCGTCGGCGAAGTGACGGTCTCCGACAACGCCCTCTGGCGGGCGGGCAACATACGGGTGGGTGGGCAGGGGCCCGGCACTCTCGTCATTTCGGACAGCGCCGCCGTGAGCAGCGACGGCTATATCTATATCGCCAATAACACCAACGCCCAGGGTTCGATCGCCATCGGTGATGACGCGCGCATGGCCGCGGGCGGTGATTTGCGCGTGGGCGTCGGCGCGACCAGCAGCGGCACGCTCACCGTCGCGGACCGCGCCATCGTCACCAGCAACCGCTCCTACATCGCATATGGCGGCACCTCGTCCGGAGCGGTCTTCATCGGCGACACCGCCCGTTGGGAAACCGCCGACCTGTTTACTGTTGGTTATGGTGTTGGCGGCAGCGGCACGCTTGCCGTCACCGGCAGCGCATTTGTCTCCTCCGGCAGTGATTTTACTTTGGGAGCGAGCGCGGGCGGCAGCGGTGACGTGACCGTCGGCGAAACCGCCACCCTCTTGGTCGGCGGCATGTTGACCGTCGGTTCCCAAGGCACGGGCAATCTCGTCATCCGCGACCACGCCACCGTGACCACCGGCGCGGCCATCATCACCGCGACCACCGGCGCGTCCGGTTTCGTCTCCGTCGGCAACGAGGCGGCCTGGCAAATCAACGGCGACCTGGAGGTCGCCTCGCGCGCCAGCGGCACGCTCGAAATCAACGACACCTCGCGCGTCTCCGTCGTCGGCAATGCCCATCTCGGGCGGAATGGCTCCAGCGCCGGCGTCGCCACGGTCGGCGGCAGTTCCGCGCTCACGGTGGGCGGCACATTGTTTGTCGGCACGTCCGGCACGGGCTCGCTGCTCGTCAAGGACAGCGGCACCGTCGTCAGCGACTTTTCCCGCATCGCCAACGGCTCGGCCTCGGACGGCGAGGTCACGGTCTCCGGCTCCGCGCGCTGGCACACGATCAGCGATTTGCAGGTCGGCGTGGCGACCACCGCCGCCGTTCCCGGCACCCTCATCGTCACGGGAAACGCAGTCGTTTCCAGCGGCAGCACCGCCTCCATCGGCAACAATACCAACAGCGGCGGATTCGTCGCCGTTGATGAAAATGGCCGCTTCGATGTCGCGGGTCTCCTGCAAATCGGCTTGCGCGGCACCGGCACGCTCGCCCTTTCCGGCAGCGCGGCAGCCACCAGCGGTTTGGCCAACATCGGACGCGAGGGCGCCGGCGTCGGCACGGCCATCGTCGGGGATGACGCCCGCTGGGATGTCGCCGGCCAGCTCACGATCGGCTATTCCGGCACCGGCGTGCTGGTCATTGAAGATTCCGCGATTGTCACCAGCGCCAGCACCGTCCTCGCCTACGGTGCGACCGGCGCCGGCACGCTCGTGCTCAAGGGCGGAATCCTGGAAACCGGCGCTATTCAGCGAAGAAGCACCGCCGCCACCACCGCGGCCATCATCGAGATGAACGGCGGCACCCTCCGCGCCACCGCCGCCAGCGCCGACTTCTTCGCCAACATCGGCGACATCGCCATCAACGCCACCGGGATCGCCCCCGGCGCGAGCGCGTTTATTTTCGACACCAACGGATTCGAGGTCACCGCCACGAACAGCTTTTCCTACAATGGCGCAAACGACAGCGTGGCCCTTGAAAAAACCGGCGCGGGCACGCTCACCCTTGCCGCAAGCAACGCCTACAACGGTGCGACGCTCGTCACCGCCGGCGTCCTCAAGGCAGGCTCGGTCGGGGCCATCACCAACAGCAGCAGAGTCACGGTCGCCCCCGGCGCGGCCCTCGACTTGGGCGGGTTCATGCAATTCCTCAAAAAACTCGAAAACAACGGCGAGGTTCGTTTCGGCACCACGGCCGCCACGGTCGGACGGACGCTCACCCTCCTCGGCGATCTCTCCGGCACCGGCACCTACGCCATGTCCGTTGACCTCACCCGTCAGGTCTCCGACTCCATCACCGTCACCGGCTCGGCCACCGGCAGCCACGTGCTCCAGTTGAAAAACTACGGCGGCGCGGCTTCGCCCAATACCAGCCTGACCGTCCTCGAACTGGCAAACGGCGGCGACGCGGAATTTACCTCCAACGACGTGGACGGCGGCATGGGTTCCTATGCCCTCACGTCGGGCACCGATTCGTCCACCGGGGCCGTCACCTACAGCCTCGCCGCCACCGGCAATCCCAGCCGGGCCGCGGGTGCGATTCTCGGCACCGCCGGTTCGCTCGGCACCGAGTGGCACTACAGCCTCGACTCGCTCCGCAGCCGCTTCGGCGAAATCCGGGCCATGAAAAAACCCAGGAAGGCCGCCACCAGCACGTGGTATCGCGCCACCGCGTATCACCTCGACACCGACGTCGGGCTCACCGGCCTGCCTTTCGACCAGGATACCTACGGCGTCACCGCCGGCCTTGACCGCACCATCCCGTCAGCCGCGTCACAGCTCATCCTCGGCGCGTTCTTTACCGTGAACCGCACCGACCGCCATTACGACAACCACGGCGATGGCGACACCAACGACTACGGCGGAGGACTCTACCTCACGTGGCTGCACGAATCAGGCTGGTTCGCCGACATCGTGCTCAAGGGCAATCAATACAAAAACGGCTTCGATGTCCTCGCCGACGACGGCACTGCCACCAGCGCGGATTATTCCAATGTCGCCGCCGGCTTCTCGGTGGAATTTGGCCGCAAGGTATCCTTCGGTCGCCTCTGGCTGGAGCCCGGCGTGCAAATCGCGTCCGCGTGGCTCGGTGGCGGCGACTACGACACCAGCACCGGCATTCACGTCGAAATCGACCGTTCCAGCGCCACGCAATACCGCGGTCAGGTGCGTTTCGGAGTCGATGCCGGCCCGTGCTGGCACCCTTACGCCAGGCTCGGCGCAGTGCGCAGCGAGAACAGCGGCGGACTCGTCCACACCGCGGAAGGCTCTTGGGCGACGCAGTTCGCCGGCTGGCGTTTCGAGGCCGGCGCCGGCCTCGCCTTCAATGTCAATTCAGACAGTCAGTTGTATTTTGATTATGAATACAACAAGGCCGACCACTATGAGCGCCCCTGGGCCGTGAGCCTCGGCTACCGCCGCCTGTGGTGAGCAACACTCAGCCGTCCATCGGAAATATCCCTCCATCGCACATCATGCTAACGACCTCAGCACATCCGTGCGTTGCGACACCCGCGCCCTTGTCTGGAATGAACGCGTGAGTTTTCCGCCCCGCAAAATTTCCTGAGCCGTTCCGCCAATGATGCCCCCGCCGCACATCATCGCAGTCGATTCCGACGGCACCGTGCTCGATGCCATGACGCCGAAGCACCGGCACGCGTTCACGCCCGCGCTCATCGACATCTGGGAAATCAAGCAGGGCTCGCGCGAGGCCTCGGAGTTGTTTCTCCATCTCAACCTCCGTTCGCGTCATCGCGGGGCGAACCGCTTCGAGGCGCTGGGCCTTTTTCTGCGCGAGTGGAGCGCAAACCCGGGCGCCGCGCTTCCGCCGCTTAAGGCGTATTTTGCCTGGCTCGAATCCGGCGCGCCGCGCAGCGAGTCCTCGCTGGAGCTCGCGCTCGCGGACCATCCCGGCGACATCGCGCTCACCCGTGCGCTGGCTTGGAACCGCGAGGTCAACCGCCGCTGCGCCGCGCTTCCGCCGCCCGCGCCGTTTGCCGGCGCGGCCGGGGCATTGCGCGCGGCATCGTCGGCCGCGCGCGTCGCGGTCGTCTCCGGCGGCAACGGCGCGGCCATCCGTTCGGAATGGGCTCATGCCGGACTCGCACCGCTGGCTTCGGATTTTCTTACCCAGGAGGCAGGTTCGAAAACCGCCATTCTCCGGCAGCTCGCCGCCCGCGCGGGCGGGGCGGAAGGCGTGCTCATGCTCGGCGACTCGCTGCTCGACGAGGACGCCGCCCGCGCCGCCGGTTGCGCATTTTTTCCCATCATACCCGGCGCCGAGCCGGAGTCGTGGGGTGCGTTCCGCGCCGACGCGCTTCCGGTGTTTCTTTCCGGTCAATGGACGCCGGAAACCGCCGCGCGCCAGTGCGAAAAATTTCACGCCATCCTCGGCGTCTCCCCATGAATCCTCACTTTGAAAACAAACCCGGCGTCGAAAGAACGCTTGCGCAAGGAGCGGCTGCCTCCGGCTGCCGGACGAGGCGAAGCCTCGCCCCGAATTGCCGGCGTCGCCATTTCCTATTTTCGGACGCCTCTGCGGCGCGCCCGGCACCGAGGACGTCGCCGCTCCTTGCGCAAGCGTTTCTTCAAAGCGCACAACCCGTTTTTAACCGGTATTAATCCATTCCTCATGCCTGCCATCATCGACACAAACGTCCCCAAAGTTTCCCCGGCCTCCGGCCTGCTTCCGGTTGACGAAGCCGCCGGGCGCTGGGTTGACCAAAAATTGGGCGCGCTCGACCTCGACCAGAAAATCGGCCAACTCCTCGTGTTCCCGCACTACGGTCCATTCATCACGCCCGACGTGGTGGAGTTCATCCGCGACCATCACGCGGGCGGCCTGCGCATCGCGCAAAAATTCATGCCCGGTGCGACCGACAGCCGCGAGGAGGGCGCGATGGAAGACATCCATCGCCGGCCCGACGCAAACACCTTCGACCGTCCCGAGACGCTCGACCGCATCGCGTGCACAGCATCCGAGTTTGCCTCGCGCCTCAACGAGCTGCGCGACATCGCGATGGAGCGCCCCGGCGCGGTGCCGCTGCACATGGCGTTCGACCAGGAGGGCGAGGGCGCGGATTTTCTTTTTGAGCAGCGCCTTTTCCCGCATCCGCTCGGCCAGACGGTTGACAACGATCCCGAGCTGGCGCGCCGCATCTCGCGCGCCATCGGCAGGCAGGCGCGCGCGCTCGGCGCCAACATGATTCACTCGCCCGTGCTCGACGTGAACACCGAGCCCGCCAATCCCGAAATCGGCCCGCGCGCCTACGGCGACAATCCCGCCGCGGTCATCCGCTTCGGCCTCGCCGCTCTGCGCGGCCTGGGCGAGGCGGGCATCGTGGCGACGGGAAAACATTTTCCCGGACGCGGCCATTCGAGCACCGACGCGCATTTCGGCCTGCCGGAAATTGCGCTCGGCCGCGAGGAACTCCGGCGCGACCACCTCGCGCCGTTCAAGGCGCTCATCGACGCCGGCCTGCCCGCCGTCATGGCCGCGTTTACCGCCTATCCCGCGCTCGGCGCGGCGGGCGTGCCGGGCGCGACCAGCCGCGCCATCGTCACGGACTTGCTGCGCGGAGAGCTCGGTTTCCGCGGCGTCGTCACGACCGACAACGTCCAGATGGGCGGCCTGCTGGAGAAATACGACATGGGCGAGGCCGTCGTGCGCTGCCTCATCGCCGGATGCGACCTCGTGCTTTGCCGCGCCTACAGCCCGCAACGCCGCCAGGTGCTCGCCGCCATCAAGGCCGCCGTGCGCGAGGGCCGCTGGCGCGAGGCCGACCTCGACGCCTCGGTGCGCCGCATCCTCACGATGCGCTGGCGCATGGGCCTCGCCGAAAACGGCGGCAAGGTCGACGCCTCCGCCGCGGGCGCCCTGTTCAACGATCCGGAAACCGTCGCGCTCGCCGACGAGGCCGCCCGCCGCTCGACCGTCGTGCTGCGCGACCGCGCCGGCCTGCTGCCGCTGCCGGCCGGAAAACGCATCCTCCTCGTCGAGCAAATCCATCACTTTCATCGCTTCATCAACAACAGCTACTCGCACCCCGGCATGCTCTGGCAGGAACTCCGCCGCATCGCGCCGGGCATCGCCACCGTGGCCGTGAACGAAAAGCTCACCGACCGCGACCGCGAAGCCGTTCGCCGCCGCCTGCCCGAGGCCGATGTGATCGTGTCCACCAGCTACTACAACTACCGCAGCCACGCCATCATGCTCCCGATGCTCGAGGAGTTGCGCGCCGCGGGCAAACCGCTCGTCATCGTGAGCAACACCCCGTTTGAGAAGTTCGGCGTCCCGGCGTGGGTGGACACCGCCGTCATTTCGTTCTGCCCCTCCGGACGCGAGCACATGCGCGCGGTGGCCGAAGTCCTGACCGGAAAACTCAAACCGACCGGACAGATCCCGCTATCCCGATTTTGACACCGACAATAACATCAACCCAATAAAGACATGCTCCCAAAAAACATCCTCCACCCGCTTGTCCTCCTCGCCGCCCTCCTCGTCTGGCCGTTGCACGCGGCCGAGATCCTTCGCGAGGAATTTGATTATTCCGATGGTCCGATTCACAAAGTGTCCAAGCGCGCATGGACGGTGCACAATGGCAGTCCGGCCATCATGATCGAAAACCACGCCGCCCTGCCCGGCGGCTCCGCGACCGGCTACGTCACCCGCAAGTTCACCGCGAAGCCCGCGGGCGCCCAAGTCACCGCCACCTTGCAGGCGCGGTTCGACGGACCGGTGCAGGCCGGCAAAGGACGGCTGGTGTTGTTTCAATTCACCGACGAGTCCGGCAAAAAACGCCGCGGCCGCCTGCTCATGCGCGCCGGTTCCGGCAACGAGACCGTGCAACTCGGTGTCACCTCGAAAAACTCGTCCGATGTCGTCTGGAGCAATCGCACGCTGCCGCTCTCCGAGGAGCACACGCTGGTCTTCCATTACGATTCCGCCAGCGGCTCCACCCGCCTCTGGATCAATCCCACCGCCACCACGACCAAGCCCGATGCGGAGGCCGTCGATGCCGATGCCGCCGTGTCCGGCCGCGTCAGCCTGCAAGTGGATTCCCGATGGAATCTCGGACGGGTGCTGATCGGCAGCATCGTCGTGAACGACGATCCGCTCGACGCGTCCGCCGCGACGACGAAAACCGCCGCCGCATCCCCGTCCTCCTCGAAAACCGTCGCGCGCTCCGCCCCGCCTCCGCCGCGTCCGAAAGTGCCCGCGGTCACGCCGCCGCCCGCGAAGCGTTTTTATGTGTTTCTCCTCACCGGCCAGTCCAACATGGCCGGGCGCGGACTTGTCGGGGAAATCGACCGCACGCCCGACCCGCGCATCCTCGCGTTTGACGGGCCCGGCCGCTGGATTCCCGCGGTCGAGCCGCTGCACCACGACAAGCGCGGCGCCGGCGTCGGCCCCGGCTTCGCCTTTGCCCGCGCGCTGCTGCCGCACCTGCCGTCCGATGTATCCATTGGCCTGATACCCGCTGCGTTTGGCGGCACCTCGGTGGCGCAATGGCAAAAGGACTACCAGGAGGACTTCCGCTGGCCGGACGGCCGCACGCTTTTCCAGCTCGCCACCGAATCCGCCGTCGCGGCGGCGAAGGAAGGCACGCTGGCCGGCATCCTCTGGAACCAGGGCGAGGCCGACGGGCGCCGCGCACGGAGCGACGGCGGCGCCGGGTATCGCGCGCAGCTCGACCGGCTGATCGCCGATTTCCGCGCCACGCTCGACCGGCCCGACCTGCCGTTTGTCGCCGCCACGCTCGGCCCCTGGCGCCGCCCCGACACGACGGAGTTGAACCAGGTTTATCTCGATCTCCCCGCGCGCGTGCCGCACACCGCGGCCGTTGACACGCTCGCCCCGGAATTTGGCGGAAATCTTCGCAACAAGCCCAACGACCCCGCGCACTACGACAGCGAGTCCGCGCGCCTGCTCGGGGCGGCTTATGCCAGGGCGATGCTCACGCTCCTCAATGATGCCCGTGAGACCCAATGACCCTTTTTGGAGGCGGCGATTCATCGCCGCTTTCGACGGCGGGATTCATCCCTTGGGCGATCTCGATGGCTGCGTATGTGCTTGCGCAAGGAGCGGCGGCGTCCACGCCGCCGGGCGAGGCGCAACGCGCCTCGCCCGCTCGCCGGCAGGCAATCCGAAAACCTGTGTGTGCCCGTCCGCCTCTCCGTGAAACGGTCGCGGGCTTTGCCCGCGTCGGGCGGCGTGGACGCCGCCCCTCCTTGCGCAAACGCGTCCACGTTGCCGGCGCCACTTTTCGATTCCTCCCTTTTCTGCCATTCAAAACTGACGAACCGATTTTATTTTATGAAGCTCTATAATTCCAACCCCGCATCCCGATGAACTTTTTATTTCGCTGCCTTCTGGTTCTTGCGCCCGGCGCGTTCACGCTCGGTGGCGCGTTCGCCCGCGCCGATGTCGAGTTCGCGCCCGGCGTGCCCGTGCTCGTGGTCGGAGCACCCGGCGTCGCGGAGCAAACCGCGCTCGATCACCTCGCCCGGGACCTGAAAAAAGTGCTCGGACGCGCATCGCCCGTGGTCACCGACGCGAAAAAAATCGCGGGCAAGCCCGCCATCGTGATCCTCGCCTCGTCCGGGCCGTCCGGCGGCATCGGACGCGACCCGCGGCTCTCCGCGCCCGAAGCCCACGGCATGCGCCTGGTCCAAACTGGCGACGGCCCCCGGCTCATGCTCGAAGGCGGCGGCACGCGCGGGCTCATTTACGCGATTTATGCGTTCACCGAGGAATGCCTCGGCGTGCCGCCGCTCTGGCATTGGAGCAACTGGCAGCCGCAGCCGAAAGCGGGCCTTTCGCTGCCCGACGGATTCGAGCGCCTGCACCCGGCCCCCTACGTGCGCTGGCGGGCATGGTTCAACAACGACCAGGATTTCCTTTCGCCATGGAAGAATGCGGGGCGCGAAAACCGGGAGGCGATGTTCGAGACCATTCTCCGCCTCAAATACAACACCTACGAAGTCGAGACCATGGTGAACCTCGGCGAATCCGCGCCCCGCCACGCGCCCAATCCCGAGGCGCTCGCCGCGCATAATCACGGGCTCGCGATTACCTCCCATCATCATTCGCCGCTCGGATCGCGGCTTGGTCGCCGCCTGGAATACTGGAACCAGTTTTGGACCAAGATGGGCCGCGGCGGCGACATCCCGAAACTCAGTGTGCGGCATCCCGAGCCGCTCTATGAATACTGGCGTTACCACGTCGAGACCGCGGTGCGCGCAGGCTTCGAATGCGTCTGGACGATCACGTTTCGCGGCGGCGGGGACATCCCGTTCTGGCAGACATTTCCGGACGCCCCGCCCGACATGCCCGCCCGCGCCCGCACGATCGAACAGATGCTGGCAAGGCAGGCCGCCATCGTGAAGGAGGTCACCGGCAATCCCGCCCCATTGATGCGGACGACGCTCTACAATGAAAACTCCGATCTCTTCGCCGCCGGTCTGTTGCGGCCGCCCGCCGAGCCGACCTTGATCTGGAATTTCGTCGCCGCCCGCCGCGACCACTTCCCCGCCGCCGATGTGCGCGGCTTCAAGGCGCCGCCGAATCTGTTGGTCGGGTATTATCTCAACTTCCAGTTTACGTCCAGCGGCTCGCACCTTGTCGCCGCGGAAGGGCCGTGGAAGATGGCGGCCAACTATCGCGTGCTCGACTCGCTCAACGCCCGTCCGCTCGCCTTCACGGTCGTCAACGCCGGCAACATCCGCGAGCACGTCGCCGAACTCTCGGCCAACGCCGCGATGATGTGGAGCTTCACGGATTTCGACGCCGGCGCCTTTCTCGAAAACTATTGCGCGCAATATTTCGACACCGCGCTCGCGCCCAGAATCGCCCGTCTCTACCGGGATTATTATTACTCCTACTGGTGCCAGAAAAAGGCCGACCTGCCGGGCTTCGACCGCCAGTATATATTTCAGGACCTGCGCTATGCCCGCGCCGCCGAGATGCTGCTCAAGGCGTTGGACGGCGATACCCGCACACCGAATCCGCTCGACGGGCATCCCATGGACAACCCCGATACCGGCAGCGTCGGTTATTTCCGCGTCGAGCCCGAGTCCGGCGACCACGGCCAGGTCGGCGCCATCCTGCGCGGAACGGCACAGTCCGGGGCCGCGTTTGCCGCGGTCGCCCGGGAGGCGGAGCGCCTGCGCACGCAAATTCCGGAGCGCAACCGCTGGTTTTTCGACCAGAACCTGCGCGTCCCCGCGCAAGTGATGGAACGGCTCAACACCATGCTCCACGAAATCGCCGCCGCCTACGCCCGTCCCGCCGCTGCGCGCGCGGAAATCCGCGCGCATCTCGCCGCCGCCCGCGCCGCGCTCGCCGATGCCCGCGAACTGCTGCGCTCCACCGACACCGGCGTGTTCGGGCACTGGCACGACAGCGACGGGAAATTCAAAATCAACAACCTTCTCCAGTCGCTCGATGCGGCAATCGCCGATTAGGCTGTCTGGGCCAACGCGCTGAACCCCCTGGCAAAGCGAACAGAATGCCGTCAAGCCACCCATCATCGGCAGGGCGTCCGGAACCGTCCGCCACTTTCCAGATCAAGGCTCCTGATTTTGCCCTGAGCCCCTTCACCGGCATGGCCCGGCGGCATTGGGTCGAGGCCGGGCAATGGCTGCTCGACGGTGTTTTTTCCCATGTGGAAAACCAGGACGCGCCCCTCCTGCTGCCTCGCAGCGAGACGAAAATCACTTATCCCCAGCCGGGCGATCCCGACTGGCGCAGGCGCAGCGAAATCATGGAAGGCGTCGCGCGCACTTTGCTGATCGCGGGCCCGCTCCTCCGGCACGATCCCTCGCTGCGCTCAAACGGCATCGCCCTGCGCGATTATTATGCGAACGCCATCCTGAAACTCGCCGACCCGAAATCGCCCGACTACGTCGGCGACCAGGCGGGCATGGTCAAGGTGTGGGGCGACCGGCCGATCCAGGTGACATGCGAGTGCGCCTCGCTTGCGCTGGAACTCACGCTCGCGCGCGACTCGCTTTGGGCAAACTACACGCGCGCCGAAAAGGACATGGTCGCCCGGCTTTTCCACACGTGGGGGCACTGCCGCACGCACGCGCACAACTGGCGGCTTTTTAACATGCACATCCTTTCGTTTTTGCAGCGCGAGGGCTACGAAATCGACGGGGAAATCCTGCGCGAGCATCTGCGCGTGGTGCGCGCATTCGACGCAGGCGATGGCTGGTATCGTGACGGCACTTATTTCGATTATTACTCTGTATGGGCGTTTCAATTTTACGCTCCTCTCTGGGCGGCGTGGGGCGGCTGCGAAACGCACCCGGCGATTGCCGATGCCATTGAGCGCGGCACGCACGCGCTGCTTAAAACTTACGACCGCCTGTTTGACCGGGACGGCTGGCAGCCGATGTGGGGACGGAGCGGCATTTACCGCTTCGCGGCATCGGCGCCGTTTGCGAGCGCGTTTTTCCTCAAAAACGCGGGCGTCAATCCGGGGCTGGCCCGGCGCGTCCTTTCGGGAAATCTTTTCCAGTTCATCAGCCACCCGGATTTCGCAAACAACGGTGTCCCCACGCTCGGTTTCTACGGGCAGTTTCCGCCGATGGTGCAGCCCTACAGTTGCGCGGCGAGTCCCTTTTGGTTTGGCAACGCCTACCAAGGCGTCGCATTGCCCGAGACGCATCCGCTCTGGACTGCGCGCGAGGAAGCAGGTTCGTGGGAAGGGCTTGCCGCCGGCGCCGTCCGCGAAACAGAGTTGCCCGGCCCGGGCTTGGTGCTCACCCAATATGGCGGTTCGGGAGCCGCCGAAATGCGCACGGGCAAGGTGATGATTGTCGGCGGGCACAAGGTGCTGCACAACTATTCGCAC
Source organism: Termitidicoccus mucosus (assembly GCF_038725785.1). Lineage (GTDB taxonomy): Bacteria > Verrucomicrobiota > Verrucomicrobiia > Opitutales > Opitutaceae > Termitidicoccus > Termitidicoccus mucosus. Next base: position 2,914,425 of record NZ_CP109796.1, on the reverse strand, counting down.
CTCGCCTTCCACACGCGCTTCCCGTGGCAGTCGGACACCGCCGACGGCCTCATGAGCATGCACTACAACGTGCGCGGCGGGGCGGCTTCGCATGTGACCTCGACCGGCCAGGTTGTCACGGCGGCGGCGCCGGCCGACGGCGGGGCGGTCGTGCGCGCGCCCAATCTGCTGCTGTATTCCGGCGTGCGCGGCGGCGTGTGTTACCGGAGGCTGCTGTTCGATTTCGCCGGCGCGCTCGGCGATAATCCGGCGGTGGACCTGGCGGATTTTGCCGTGCCGTGCGGGCTGGTTCGTTGCGACCGCCTTCGCATCCACGACCCCGGAAGCGAAATCATCCTCTGCCATCACGCGCTGCCAGTCGCGGAAGGCGCGGATCTCCGCATTGAGGAGCGCGAGGTCGGCCCCTTGCGTTCAAAGGCGCTGCTGCTCGCCTCGGGCGAGCGGCAGCTCGCGCTGGTCAACGTGCACGGCTGGGACAGTTTCATCATGCGCCGCGAGGCCGGGTTGCACCCGGAGGCGCGCGAAAGCATTCTGCCCGGGCTGACCAGCCGGCGCGAGGCCCGTTACAAGGGAGACCCTTGGCGCATCACGCTGATGTTGCACCGCTGCGACGCGAAACCCTGGCGCGACGACGAATTGTGGCCTTTTCGTTCCATGCTGCGGCACGATGAGTTTGCCGGCGACGCCTCGGCAATTGACGAGGACGGCCGGCGCATCGCGGTGGATTTTGCGCTTAACGATGGTTCGGTTCGCCGCGTGTCGTTTGATGGCATGGAGGGAACGCTTCGCGTATGAGCCAGGTGGCCTGTCCACGCCACCTTGATCGGAAACTGATGCCGGGCACTTTGAAAAATCCAAATTCCACCGGCGCCGGGGCGAAGATTTCGATTACTGACCTATGTCAATAAATTAAAATCCGAGAATCCATTGCTTAAGGAGTTTGATCATGGTTTGCATATAGCATAGATTATAATTTATATCATTGATTATAAAATATATAAGTTATAAATCGACATGGATGCAGGATGAGGCATTTTTGGCTTGCATGGGTTTCTCTGATATATACCAGTAATGACCATTCGTGATGGTTGCCTCCCCTTGCTTTCGTTTTTTCTGGCGCGCCGGTTTCTGCGCGTTCGCCGTCCTGTCCGGATGGTGCGGTATCCGAGCATCGGATACGGAGCGGCCGTTGCAGGTGGCGACGTTTTTTGCCGAGTTCATGCCGGGGCTGCGCGAGACGGCGGCGGCGTATCAGGCGGAGACGGGCGTCGGGGTGCGCGTGCAGGGGATTCCCTATGCGATGCATCCGATGTGGGTGCGGACGCAGTTCCTCTCCGGCTCGCCGCCGGACGTGTTGATCCTGGAAGGGACGGATTTGCCTTGGATGTATGGTCAGGCGGGGCTGCTGGAGCGATGCGACCGGCTGCTGGAGGAGCCGAATGCGTGGGACGCGCGGCATCCGCGGTGGGAGGACTTTTTTGAGCCGGACCTGGTGCAGATCTCACGGGACGCGACGGGCGCGCTGTGGGCGCTGCCGTTCACGCAATACCGCGTGGGTTTCTTTTATGACCGGACCACCTACGAGCGGCTCGGTATTCGCGAGCCGGATACGTGGTCGGGACTGGTGGAGAATTTCCGCGCGACGACCGGCTCCGGGCTGCCGGCCATTGCGGTGGCGGTAAAATCAAACGACGCGCAAAGCCAGTGGATGGGCGAGCTCATGCTGGAGTTTCTGCTGCGCCCGGCGGCGGAGCGCGTGAACCTGCGCCACGCGGAGGGCTGGCGGTTCGCGGCGGACGACCCGACGAGCGTGCGCGGGGAGGTCATCGACCTGGCGGAGCGCATCGTGGCGTTTGAGCGCGGGCTGATCGACCCGGCGAGGTCGGAGGCGTTCGCCGAGGTGGCGCGGCTGCTGGCGGAGTTTTCGAAGACGTGGCGGCCGGATTTCCTGAGCCTGGACGGGGAGCAGATTTTCACGTTGTTCGCGGGCGGGCGGGTGGCGCATTTTCTGAACGGCACGTGGTATGTGCGCGAGTTGCGCGAGCTGCAAAAGGCGCTGGGCGAGGCCACGGGGCGCCCGGCGTTTGCGTGGGGCGTGTTTCCGTTTCCGCAGATCGACGCGCGCGCGACCTCGCTCCCGCGTCTCGGCCACATGCCGCAGAACGCGGGCATGCGCGCATGCATCCTGATTCCAAAAAAAGACGATCCGACGGCGCGCGCACGGGTGCTGCGGTTTGCGCAATACCTGACCAGCCCGGCGGTGGCGTCGCGGTTTTTCGGCGAGGGCGACGTGTATGACCCGTCGGCGCTGCGCGACGTGGAACCGCGGGCGGAGTTGCGGGCGTTGCTCGCGCCGCACCAGTCGGCGGTGCTGGGCATGGCGCACTTCAACGGCTACGACGCGGAATCGACGAGCGAATTCTGGACGGCGTGGCAGCGTTTTCTCGGCGGGCGCGTGGACCGGCGTGGCTTTCTTGAGGAGTTCTCGGGTGCGCAGCGGCGGGCGTTGCAACGGCTGGCGGCGCGGTATTTGTCGGACGAGGACCGGGCGTTCATCGCGCGGGAGCTGGGGAGGGATTTTCGATGAAAAAACAGCACCAGGCGGCGGTGTGTGATTTTTCGCAGACGACACGGCGGGTGCTGTTGCTCGGGCCGGCGCTCGTGATGCTGGCGGTGTTCGTGTTTTATCCGGCGCTGTCGGCGCTGCGGCTGGCGTTTTTCGAGACCGACGGGCTTTCGCCGGAACGGTTTGCCGGCGCGGACAATTTCACCGCGATGGCGCGCGATAGCGTGGCGGGGTTGTCGGCGTGGAATCTTCTGCTTTACGCGGCGATGCTGATCCCGCTGCAAACCATCGGGCCGCTGCTCGGCGCGAAGCTGCTGCACGGGCTGCGCTCGATGCGCGCGGCGTATTTTTATCGCACGCTGCTGGTGCTGCCGGTGGTGGTGCCGACCATTACCATCGTGCTGATCTGGCGCGAAATCTACGGCATCAACGGCCCGCTGAACCAGGCGCTCGCGGCGCTCGGGGCGGGCGGGCAGCATAGCTGGCTGGGCGAGCCGGCGCTGGCGCTGCCGGCCATCGTGGCGACGGGTTTCCCGTGGATGGGCGGCGTGAGCCTGCTGGTGTATCTGGGCGCGTTTCTGGCGATTCCGGTTTCGTTTCGCGAGGCTGCGGTGCTCGACGGCGCGGGCGCGTGGGATGTGTTTTGGAAAATCGAGCTGCCGCAGCTGCGCCCGCAAATCGTGCTCATCGCCACGATGTCGATTCTCGGGGCCTTGCAGGGATTCGAGAACATCCTGCTGCTGACCAACGGCGGGCCGTTCAACGCGACGCTCACGCCGGCGCTGTATTTGTTCCGGCAGGGTTTTGAGTTTGGCAACCTCGGCTACGCGAGCGCGCTGGGGCTGGTGCTGCTGGTGGCGTGCGTGGGGCTGAGCCTGCTGGTGCGGGCGCTCAACGCGCGGACGCGTTGAGCAATGTATAATGAAAAATGCAAAATGTATAATATGTGATAAAAAATGCGAAACACTGCACGAAACACAGGGGGACGCGCCGGATGAGAAACATTAAACAGGACGCGGAAACGCAAGACGCCGGGCGCGGCTTCGGGAGTGGCGCGCCGCGCGGGTTTGTTTCCCATTATACATTTTACATTATACATTCTCCATTTGCCTTCGTGCGGCATCTCGCGCTGGCGCTGGCGGCGCTGGCGACGTTGATGCCGTTTTTCGTCATGCTGCTTTTCTCGCTGAAGGATTTTGCGCAGACGAGCTGGTCGTTCTGGTCGCCGCCCTCGCCGTGGCGCTGGGAGAACTACGGGTTCGCGCTCAAGGCGAGCGGCGCCTACGTGGGCAACAGCCTCATCGTGAGCGCGGGCGCGTGCTCGCTGGCGCTGCTGGCGGCGGTGCCGGCGGCGCACGCGTTCAGCGCGCTGGCGGCGAAATGGAGCTCGCGCGCCTACGCGCTGGTGGTCGCGATGCTGATGGTGCCGAACATCCTGCTGCTGGTGCCGCTGTTTCTGGTGACGCGCTCGCTCGGACTGCTCGACAGTTACCTGGGGCTGATTCTGCCGCAGGCGGCGGGCATGCTGCCGGTGACGATTTTTTTGCTGAAGGAGTCGTTCGACGGGATCCCGCGCGACCTTTTCGACGCGGCGCGCATCGACGGCGCGGGCGAGGCGCGGGTCATCGCGCACATCGTGGTGCCGATGAGCATGCCGATTTTCAGCAGCGTGTGCATTTTGAATTTGCTCGCGAGCTGGAACAACTACGTGTGGCCGCTCATCACCACGCAGACGCCGGCGCTGCGCACCATCCCGCTCGGGCTGGCGTTTCTGGTCACGGAGCAGAATCTGATGTTCGAGCCGGGCAAGCTGATGGCGACCTACGCGGTGGCCTCGGTGCCGCTGGTGGTTTTCTTTTTGATCGCGATGAAGCCGTTCGTGCGCGGTCTGGCCAGCGGGGCGTTGAAGGAGTGAGACGCGGGGCGCAAAAGAAACGGCTTTTGCGGCAACTTTTTTCGAGTTTTCCGCGTCAGTCATGCCTTGTGCAAGGTTTCAAGACCTCGCCAGGAAACGACATATAAAACAACAAGGAAGATTTACCATGAGGACGATAAAATTGGGGCAGTCGGAGTTGCAGGTGCCGGTGGTCGCGGTCGGATGCATGCGCATCAACCGCCTGGGCAGCAAACAGGAGGCGGAGCGCTTCGTGCAGACGGCGCTGGACCAGGGCGCGAATTTTTTCGACCACGCCGACATCTACGGCAACGGGGATTGCGAGGCGATTTTCGCCGATGCCGTCCACATGAGCGGAAGCGTGCGGGCGAAGCTCATCCTCCAGTCCAAGTGCGGAATCGTGCGCGGGCGCATGTTTGATTTTTCAAAGGAGCACATACTCGCTTCCGTGGACGGCAGCCTGAAGCGGCTGCGGACCGACTATCTGGATGTACTGCTCTTGCACCGTCCCGACGCGCTGGTGGAACCGGAGGAGGTCGCCGGGGCTTTCGATGCCCTGCACGCCAGCGGCAAGGTCCGCCACTTCGGCGTGTCCAATCAAAATCCCATGCAGATCCGGCTGCTGCAAAAGTCGCTGCGGCAGCCGATCGTGGCCAACCAACTGCAATTGAGCATCACGAACGCGGCCATGATTTCCACGGGCATCCACGTGAACATGCTGGAGGACAGCTCGGTGGATCGCGATGGCAGCGTGCTGGATTTCTGCCGGCTGGGCGACATCACGGTGCAGCCGTGGTCGCCGTTCCAATACGGGTTTTTCGAGGGAGTGTTTCTCGGCAATGAGAAATTTCCGAAACTGAACGCGAAGATCGACGAGCTCGCCGCCAAGTACCAGGTATCGAACACCACCATCGCGCTCGCGTGGATTTTGCGCCATCCGGCGAACATGCAGCCCGTGACGGGAACGATGAACATCGGGCGCCTGAAGGATTGCATCAAGGCCGCCGATGTCCGCATCACCCGCGAGGAGTGGTATGCGATTTACCTCGCGGCGGGAAACACGCTGCCGTGAGGAAGAGTGTTTCCCCTCACGTGCTTTCCCGCATCACCAGGCGCACCGGCACGCTGATGTGGCGGTCGCCGAAACGTTTTTCGCGGGGCAGCGCGACGAGTTCCTGCAAAAGTTGCGCGGACTGGCGGCCGATGGCGCCGTAATCCTGCTGGATGGAACTGAGCGGCGGCGTGCAGATTTCGCAGATGGAGAGGTTGTCGAAGCCCATCACGCGCACGTCGTGCGGGACGCGGCGGCCGCTCGCGACGACGGCGCGGATGCCGCGCAGTGCCTGCCAGTCGTTGCCGAAGACGATGCCGTCGGGCGGCTGCGGGAGCGCCATCCATTGCGAGACGACCTGCTCGATCTGGTCGTCGTTGCTCGCGAATTTCCGGGCGAGCGCGTAATCGACTGGGAGGTGATGGTCGCCCATCGCGCGCATGAAGCCGTCGTAGCGGTCGCTCACGCCGGCCAGCCCGGAGATGTCGCAGGCGATGCGCTTGCAGCCGCGCTCGATGAGATGGCTGGTGGCGAGGTAGCCGCCGTGATGGTTGTCGGCCGAGACCGACCAGCACGGAAATTGCCCGGGCACGCGGTCGATGAACACGAGCGGGAAGCCGTCGATCACGGTCTGAAGCAGCGATTTGATGGAGACGGGATTCAGGCTGGGAAACACCACCGCGCCGTCGTAGCCCTCGGTGACGACCCGCTTGAGGTGTTCGTTTTCCCGCTCCGGGTTTTCGTCGAAGTGGAGGATGTCCACGGTGGATTTCGACTGCGAAAACTGCTCCTGGATGGAGGCGGAAATTTGCGAGGAGCTTTCGTTGAGATTGGGCAGCACGAGCGCGACCTTGAGCTGCGTGGGCTTGCCGTCGGTGACAAACGTGCCGCAGGCCGACTCGGTCACGACGATGCGCTCCTCCTCCAGCTTGCGGATGGCCTGGCGGAGCGTGAGGTGGTTCACGCCGAGCGATTTCGCGAGCACCTTGATGCCGGGCAGCTTGGCGCCGGGCGGAAACTCGCCCGCCGCGATGCGCGCCTTCAGGTGCGCGCTGATCTGCTGGTAAATCGGCTGCGGGCCGTTGCGGACGAGGTGGAGTTTGGGCGGAGCCATTGCTGCAATGGGTTGTGAAGGGTCGGTATAAATGAGCGAGAATCCGTGAACTAATGCAGCGGCATTTATTGGCAAGGGTATACCGCCGGAAGTCAGTGTCAAGCCAGACTATTAGCGAGTTATCTATTGATTATTATGAAAATAAAATGCGTCAGAAGATATTTGTATCACCTTTGTGTTGGAATCATGGCAAGCGATATATGTTGACATAGGATTATAGGATAATTCCCTGTGCCTCACCCCGGAATGGCGGTGTCAGACGCATTTTTCATGTCAAATCCTCACACAATGAACCTCAAAATCTGGATTCGCGGCCTGTTGCCGGCTGGCTTGGCCGCGGTGCTATTGCTCCCCTCCGGCATGCTCCGCAGCGCTCCGTCGGGCGCAGCGGCGGGCTATCGCTCGGTCATCGACCATGGCGCAAACGGCGCGGACGACATCGACGACACGGCGGCGTTTCAAAAGGCCATCGACGCCGCAAGCGGGGAAGCCGGCGGCGTGGTGTTTGTGCCGGCGGGCCGCTATCTGATCAGCGACACGCTGGTGCTCGCGAAGTCCGCCGTGACGCTGATGGGCGAGGGGAGGGCGACCTCGGCGGCGCGCACTCCGACGGGCTCGATGCTGGTGCTGCGCCCCGGCAAAACCAACACCGCCGTGCTCGTGCGGGACTGCTCCTACAGCGGCCTGAAAAACCTTTCCATCGAACGCGAGACCGGCGCGGCGGCGGGCCCGATCCCGGAGAAGAACCGCAAGGATGCCATCGTGCGGATGGAAGGCACGTATCACGCCTTCGCCTGCGAATTGCTCCTCATCAACGCGGTGTGCGGGGTCGAGATCGTCAACGGCATCAGTCCGCTGCTGGAGGACGTGGACATCAAGAGCCCGCGCGGCGACTACGGCGTCTGGCTGCGCGGTTCGGGCAAACCGGCGGACGGGGGCAAATTCCGCAAGGTGGACGCGGCCTTGTTTTACCGGCTTTCCGGCGGGGCTGACCGCGAGTCGCGCGTGGAATGGGTGGTGGTCGGCCCGAATGCGGACGGCGCCGAGGTGAATGACGCGCGCTTCGTCGCGGGAAGCCGGGGGCTGGTGCTGCGCGGCGGCGACCCGGCCGCCGGCGACATCCGGCCGAAATACATCTACACGCACAAGTTCGGCTGCGACCATGTGGCGGACGAGGGCGTGCTCATGGAGGCGGGCAACGACGTGTTCATGACCAACACGTGGATCGGCCAGAACAAAAACGCGTCGGGCATCGTGGTGGGGCCGGAGTTCACGGGCGGCCTGCTCATGACCAATGTCCGCGTGCGCGGCGCCGGCGGGCACGGCATGCACATCCAGGGCGGCCGGAACATTTATATCAACAATCCCCTGATCGGCGCATGCGGCACCAACCGCGATCTGGTGCCCCCGTCGTCCAAGGAGGCGGCGGGCATTCTCATCGAGGCCGGCGTCACTCAGTTGCGCGTGACCGGCGGCGGCGTGGGCGGGATGTTCGAGCAGGGCGGCCGCTCCCGGCAGCACTACGGCATCCGTTATCAGGGCACGGACAAACAGGCGGCAAAAGACTCGGTGCGCATTTCCGGCGTGGACACGGACGGCAATGCCGTCCCCTTCAGCCCGGCGGGCCTGTCGCTGGACGGGAAATAAGGAGGGCTGGCGGATGCGCGCGAGCAGCCTTGCCTGCCTCCCGCGTCCTGTCCGCGCCAAAAATAAAATTCCAAATTCCCCCAAAAAAAGGCAAAGAACTCCCGTCCCCATGAAACTCCCTCGCAAACTACGTTATGGCATGATTGGCGGCGGGCGCGGCGCGTTCATCGGCGCGGTGCACCGCATGGCCGCGGCGCTTGACGGCCACATCGAACTGGCCGCCGGCTGCTTCTCCGCCGACCCCGCAAAATCCCGCGAGTCCGGCGCGGACCTGCACCTCGACCCGGCGCGCGTTTACGCGGACTTCGCCGAGATGGCCCGCCGGGAAGCCGCCCGTCCGGCTGGCGAACGCCTCGACTTCGTCAGCATCGTCACCCGCAACAACACCCATTTCGCCATCGCGTCCGCCTTCCTCAAGGCCGGCTTCAACGTCGTTTGCGAAAAACCCGTGACGCTCACTCTCGCCGAGGCGCGCAAGCTCCGCGACCTCGTGCGGCGCTCCGGAAAGGTGTTCGCGCTCACGCACAATTATACCGGCTACCCGATGGTCAAGGAGGCGCGCGCCAAGATCCGCGCCGGTGAACTCGGACGCATCCTCAAAGTCGTCGTCGAGTATCCGCAGGGCTACGCCACCGGCACCGTCGCCGAGACTGCCCGCGCGAAGGGCGGCGCGGAGGCGCAAATCTCCGGCTGGCGCGCCAATTCCGCCGTCGCCGGCGCATCGAATTGCATGGGTGACATCGGCACCCACGCCGCCAACCTCGCCCATTATATCACGGGACTCGGCATCGACGCCGTGTGCGCCGACCTCACCGCCTTTGCCGGCGGCGCGCTCGACGACGACGGCAACTGCCTGCTGCGCTTCGCCGGCGGCGCAAAGGGCATCCTGTATGCGTCGCAGGTCTCCAACGGCGAGGAAAACAACCTCGTCATCCGCGTTTACGGCACCAAGGCCGCGCTCGAATGGCATCAGGAACACCCGAACGAACTCGTCATCAAGGCGGCCGACCGCCCCGTGCAAATCTGGCGCCGGGGCAACACTTACCTGAGCCCGGAGGCGCGGATGGCGACGCGCCTGCCCTTCGGCCATCCCGAGGCGTTTATCGAGGCGTTTGCCAATGTCTATCGCTCTGCGGCCCAAGCCATTGCCGATGATGTTTTCGGACGCAATTCACCGCGGACGGGTTATGATTTCCCCACCATCGACGACGGCGTGCGCGGCATGGCCTTCATCGAGACGGTGGTGAAAAGTTCCCGCGCCCGCGCGAAGTGGACCAAGTTCCCCAAAGTCTGACCCGCCGCCTTCGTTTCGGCAGGGCACCGTGGCGCGGCCCTTCAAAATAAGCCGCTTCCCGACGGGCATCGTTCCGGGCGCGGCAGGATCTCCAAGCGAGTGATCCTTTTCAAAGTCAGCTTGACTTTCCTTGGCCTCAATCCACCCTATGTCGGCATATAATAGAATCGCTTCCCTTCCTTTTCTTTTATCCACCCCTCTTATCGTCGTAACTCCGCTTTGAATCCCCGCGTCATCTCGGGGTGCGTTTTCCCAAGATCCCTTCGGCCGCCCTGCGGCGTCCCGGCTTTCCCACCCGAAAAATTTCCCTCGAAAAAATCCTCATGACCTCCCCCGCCCAGCCCCCGCGCCCGACGCGCAAGCAGTTCCTCAAGGCCGCCGGCCTGCTTTGCGCCGGCATCGCGCTGCCCCGGTTTGCCTCCGGCGAGCCGGCGTCGCCCAGCCTCCGCGCCGCCAGCCGCGCCGCCGCCCGCACCACGGCCAACTCCCGCATCCGCCTCGCCGCCATCGGCACCGGCGGAAAGGGCGGGCGCAACCTGACCGATTTCCTCAAAAACTTCCGCAACATCGAGTGCGTCGGCGTGGCCGACCCGAAAGCCGAGGCCCGCGCCAAGGGCGGACGCATCGCCAAGCTCCCTGACGACGCCGTCCATTCCGATTTTCGCGACATGCTGGAGAAAGGCGGCATCGACGCCGTGTGCGTTGCCACGCCCGACCACTGGCACGTGCCGGCCACGCTCGCCTGCATCCGGCGCGGCATCGCCGTGTATGTGGAAAAACCGCTCTGCCGCACGCTGGCCGAGGGACGCCTGCTGGCCGACACCGCGGCCGCGCTCGACGCGAAGGTGCTCGTCGGCAGCCAGCAGCGCTCGATGTATCCGGCCATCCTCAAGGCCGTGCGCGCGGTGCGCTCGGGCCGCGTCGGCGAGTTGCGGACCATCCGCGTGCTCCTGCACAAGGGCAACCCCGGCGTGCCCTTCACCGTCGAGCCCGTCCCGCCGACCATCGACTATCCGCTCTGGCTCGGCCCCGCGCCGGACAAGCCGTATTCCGCCCGGCGCGTCGGCGGCACGTTCCGGCAGATTTCCGATTATTCCGAGGGCTCCATCAGCGACTGGGGCGCGCATCACCTCGACATCGTGCAGATGGTGCTCGGCATGGACCGCGGCGGCCCGTCCGAGGTGGAGGGCACGGGGTTGTTTCCGGCCGAAGGGCTCTACGACGTGCCCTACCAATACGACGCGCGCCTGTATTATCCGTCGAGGAAAGTCACCGTCGTCGTGACCACCGACCCGAAGGATTTCCCGGAGGTGCGCGGCGCGAAGGGGCTCACCAACGGCATCCGTTTCGAGGGCAGCGAGGGTTTCATTTTCTGCGACCGTGTGAAAACCATCGCCAGTTCACCCTCCATGCTCGATGCCGGCGACTTCGAGGGAAAGGCGATCAACCGGGCCGCGCACCTGAAAAACTTCATGGACATGATCACGCAGGGAGCGGCCCCCTGCGCCCCGACCGAGACCGGCCACCGCTCGGCCACGCTCTGCCACCTTGTCTATACGGCGGTCCGCCTGCGCGCCCATTTGAAATGGGACCCCGTCATGGAACGCTTCGAGGGCGCCAATGCCGGACTCGCCAACCGCGCCCTCGCCATCCCCCGCAAGGAGGAATGGTACCACATTTGACGCGGGAGCCGCGTCGGAAAATCCCAAATCCCAAAAAAACAAATCCCAAAGAAACGGCGCCGCCTTCCCGCTGCCGCCGTCGTCGCGCCCCATCGAGAATCGAAAACTTTTTCCACCGCCATGTCCTCCCGCTTGTCCCCCCTGCTCCTGCTTTTGCTCGTTCTTTCCATGCCGGCCTCGCGCTCCGCCGCCGCGCCGGCCGACACCGCCTTTGCCGCCGGCATCGCCGGCTTCGCCTACGGCGAAAACGCCGGTCTGGAGGCGACCGCGTTCGACTACATCGCCGGCCACCACGACGACCCCGCGGCGCTCCGCGCCCTCGCCTCCGCCGCCCGCGAGGCCGGCTCGCGCGCGGCGAAACCCGACGGACGCGCCGTCGCCGCCTGGATCATCGGACTGACCGGCGACGACAGCGAACTCGACTTCCTGAAACAACTCCTGCGCTCCCGGGAAAACTTTCCCGACGCGGTCAGCGCCCTCGTTCAGCTCCGCACCGGCGCGGCGGTGGCCGCGCTTGCCGCCGCATGTAACCAAGAAACGGATACGACTCGCCGGCTCGCGCTGGTCTCCGCGCTCGGCCAGGCGCGTTCACCGGAAGCGGCCGGACCGCTCGCCGCCCTGGCCCGCGACACCGCGCAGCCGCGCATCGCCGCCGCCGCCCGCGCCGCGCTGGCCGCCTCGCAGACCTCCGAGGCTTGCGCCGCGCTCGCCGCGCTGCCGGCGGCCGAGGCCGCGTCCGAACAGGTCGTCGCCGCGCGCACCCTCGCCATTTTGGGCCAGGCCTCCGACGCCGCCGCGCTGGCGGGCAGGCTGGCCTCGGCCGCCACGCTCCCGGTGGAAACCCGGGTCGCCGCCGCCCGGGTCGTCTGCGACTACGATTTGCCCGGCGCGGGCGAACTCCTCGCCGCGCTCGCGGACGCGAAGGAACCGGCCCTGCAGGCGCTCGCGTATGACTATTTCGCCAGGCTCACCGCCGCGCTTCAGAAAAAACTGCTCGCCCAATTGCAGGCGGCGTCCGCCACGCCCGCGGCATACCAGCGCGTCGTGACCGTGCTGCCCGCCATCTCCGCGACGGACGCGCTTCCGTTCCTTTCCTCCAGGAACCAACCCATCCGTGAAGCCGCCATGCGCCGGGTCGCGCTCGAACCGGACCGCGCGAGCTTCGACCGCGTGCTTTCCGAGTATGCGAAGGCCGGCGGCGATGCCGCGGACGAGTGGCTGGCCGTGCTGGTCGCCATGCCGCGCCAGACCGACGGGTGGTTTGCCGCCGCGCTCGCCTCGGCAAAAAAAGCGGACGAGCAAATCAAGCTTTGCGAACTGGTGAAACGCCGCGCCGCGCAGTCCGCCGCGCCCGCGCTTCGCCCGCTGCTCGCCGCCTCCGACGCGAAGGTCCGCGCCGCCGCGTTCGGCGCGATCGGTGCCATCGGTTTCGACCACGCCGCCGACGCCCTCGCGCTCCTGCTTTCCGCCCCGCCGTCCGACCGCCGCGAGGCGGTCAATGCCGTGCGCGCCTCCTACCGGCGCTCCACCGACCGCAACGCCTTCGCGTCCGCCGTCGTCGCCGCGCTCGATCAGGCCGCCTCGCAACCGCAAATCCGCGACTTTCTCCTCACCTTCGCTGGCGAGAGCGGCACGCCCGCCGCGCTCTTCGCACTGTGGAAAATTTATGATGACGGTGACGCCGCGGGCCGGCTTTCGGTCCTTCGTGCGCTGGCCAAATGGCCCGACGGCACGCCGCTCGACCGTCTCGCGGAAATCGCCGCCGATGCCGCCGCGCCCGCCAACCTCCGCGCCCTCGCGCTCCGAGATTACCTCGACATTCTCGCCCGCGCCACCGGTGCTCCCGTCGCCGAGCGTCTGCGCCACGCCGGGCGCGCCCTCGCGCTCGCGCAGAGCGACCAGGACCGCCTCGCGGTGCTCTCCGCGGCGTCCGCGATTCCCGATCCCAAGGCGCGCGACATCATCGACGCCATCGGGAAACAACCGGAGTTGAATGCCGAGTATGACGCCGCCCGCAAGGCCCATGCCGCGCTGTTGAAGAACGCGCAGCCGAAAAACGCCGCGGATGATGACGCCGGCGCCGAGGAATGATGTAACAGGCACTCGCGAATGCGCGTCATTTCGGATGCCGTCCGCCGTGCGGCACCGCCTTTCCCTTTCAGCCCTTTTATATCATTTATGAAGAAGATTGACCCTTGGGGTAGGGCGAGGCGTCCCGCCGAGCCGTTGGCTTGCGGCTCGGCGGGACGCCTCGCCCTACCGCCGCCAACGTCCGTTCCCGTCCGGTTCCCAACTCACGACTTTGCAGGGAAAGTTTGCCGACATTGGCATCATTGCCTGACGTTTTTCCTGCTCCTGCTCGTCCTGTCTCCGCGCTCATTTTCCGCCGAGCCCGCCTCCGACCCGGCACTCACCGCGCTCGCCCAAAAAGCCGCCGGCGAGTCGTCCCCCGCGGCGCGTGCCAAGGCGCGCGGTGAATTTATCTCCGCTCTTCGCTCGCCGGAACTTTCCATCGACGCGCGCCTGCATCATGCGTGGACGGCGGTGCTGCTCGCCGAAACCGACGACGAGCGCCGCGCCATCCTGAAAATCGCCGCCGCGATTCCCGACGCCCGCGCGCGAATGCTCGTCGCCGCATTCCGGGATTATCCGTACTTGCGCAAGGATTATGCCTCCGCCGACAAAGCCCTCGCGCAACTCCTCGCGCCCGGCGCCGCGACCACCGACGCAAAGGGGAAACGCATCCCGCCGCGCGAGATTTTCGGCCCGAACCCGTTCGACACGCCCGCGCTTTTCGACAAGTGGGAGCACGACGGTTTTTCGGGCCGCTGGGCCGACAAGGACGGCCTGCTCGCAGTCGAAGTTGTTTTGTATCCACAAAATAACTACAAGGCGCGCGTGCTCCGGCGCGGCGACACGCCGCTGCCACTCGTCGGCTTCGCGCAGCCCGATGGCTCGCTTCTGCTGCTCGGGCCGGGCGAACGCATATCGGACGGGCGCAATTGGATTGTCAGCGCCCGGTTGCCCGCCGATGGGCGCTCGGCGTTTTCCATCCAGCTTAATACCTATGGCACCAGCCTCCCCCTCGCGCTCGACCGCGCCCCCCTCGGCAAGGTTTTCCCCGAAAAACGCCCCGCCGACGCCGTCGTCCTGCTCGACGCGACGACCGGCCTGCGCCACTTCCGTCAGGCCAACGGTTCCGATGCGCGCTGGCTCGAACTGCCCGGCGGCGTCATCGAAATCGACCCGGTCGCCGGCTCGATTTTTTCGCGGCGGGAATTTGGCGACGCGCGCATTTACCTGGAGTTCCGCCACGCGCTCAATCCCGGGAGTCTTGGCGCGCGGCGCGGCAACAGCGGGGTTTACGTGATGAACACCTATGAAGTGCAACTCGTGGACAGTTTCGGCGAGGAGCCGGACGAGGTTTCCGAAGGCGCGGTTTATCACATTGCCATCCCGGCGGCCTATGCGGTGGGCGCGCCGCTCGAATGGCAGTCAATGGAGATCGAGTTTCGCGCCCCGCGCTTCGACGCGGCGGGAAACAAGACCGCCGGCGCCCGCATGACCGTCTGGCAGAACGGAATCAAAATCCACGACGACATCGAGGTGCCGAACCCGACCGCCGCCAGCGCCGCCACCGGGCGCAAACTGAAGGACAAACAGCCGCCGCAGCCGCTGATGCTCCAGAACCACGGCAACCGCGTCCAGTTTCGCAACATCTGGGTGGCGCCGCTGCCCGGGTCATGACGCGCGGCCAAGGTCAACCATCGACCGGCGCGGCGCTTTTCCTCCTTCCCATCCCGGTGTTTTTTCGTCCTTATTCCCGTCGATTCCCAGCCGCCTTTATACACTTTAGTCATCCAAATAATTATCACTTGCCCGCCCGGCTCCGGTATTGCGAAAGCACAGGGTGTCCGTCCAGTCTGCCGGACCCGATTTGCTTTGAAGCCCGCCGCTCCGGTCCGATTTTCACCATATCCTCCCCATGACCAACACAGAATCAACCACCTCCGGTTCTTCATGCTGCCGTTGCCTGCCCTCGGGCGCATCGCTTGGCTTTATTGTCCTGCGCCTCTGGCTCGCAGTCCGCGCCCTTCTCACCGCGCTCGAAAAATTCGCCGGCACCGCCAAGAAGGAAATCACCGACCAGTTCGGCGCCATTGGCGAGGTCGAGAGCAAGGTTTATGGATTCTCCCACTATCACGGCATGGCCCCCTCGCTTGAGGAGGGCCTCCGCGCCCAGCCCCTCATGCCCGGCTGGATGCTCACCGCCTATGGCTACGCCCTCGGCCCCGCGCTCATCATCCTCGGCATCGCCCTCCTTCTTGGCATCGCCACGCGCCTCACCCTCTTCCTCATGGGGCTCGTGTATGTTTCCCTCACCGTTGGCATGATTTTGCTTGGCGGCCAAAACGAAGTCCTCGGCACCGCCATGCTCGGCGTCCACGTCATCATGATCGCCCTCGCCCTCAAATGGGCCGAGCACGACCGCTGGTGCCTCTGCAAAAAATGCTGACCGGTCCGCCGGCGCCATCACGCGCCGGCGCTCTGGCGTCGCTCCAGCCGCCGCCCCAACCGCAATCAATCGCCCACTCTCCGCCGCCCATGTCCGACCAACCGCTTCCCGCCGCCACCAGCGGCACCGCCGCCGCCCCGCTCCTTTCCCGCCGCCGTTTCCTCGCCACCAGCGCGATGGCCGGCGCGGGCTTTGTCCTCGCCCGCGCGCCCTTCGCGATCGCGCAGCCCGGACGCTCGCCCAACTCCGAGCTCAACCTCGCCCTCGTCGGCCTTGGCGCCCAGGGCCGCATCCTGATGGATGCGATGCTCAACATCCCCGGCCTGAAATTCCGCGCCATCTGCGACATCTGGCCCTACGCCCAGCAATACGGGCGCAACAAGCTCAAGAAAGCCGGTCATGACGTGAACGTTTATTCCGACCTCGACGACCTCCTCGCCAAGGAAAAGGACCTCGACGCCGCCATCATCGCCACCCCCGACTTCTGGCACTCGCCCCACACCGTCGCCTGCCTCCGCGCCGGCCTCCACGTGTATTGCGAGAAAATGATGTCCAACACCATCGAGGGCGCCCGCAAAATGGTCGAGGCCATGGACGCCTCCGGCAAGCTCCTCCAGATCGGACACCAGCGCCGCAGCAACCCCCGCTATCTCCGCGTTTATCACAACCTCATCCAGACCGCCAAGCTTCAGGGCAAGTTCGTCGGCGCCAACGCCCAGTGGAACCGCGCCGTCACCGACGACCTCGGCTGGCCCAAGGCCTACGCCCTCAAGCCCGACATCCTCGCAAAATACGGCTATCGCGACATGCACCAGTTCCGCAACTGGCGCTGGTTCCGCGACCTCTCCGGCGGCCCCATCTCCGACCTCGGCGCGCACCAGATCGACATCTTCGCCTGGTTCCTCGGCGTCAACCCCTCCAGCGTCTTCGCCTCTGGCGGGGTGGATTACTACAAGACCCACGAATGGTATGACAACGTGATGGTCGTCTACGAGTTCCCGCTGCCGCACGGCACCGCGCGCGCCTTCTACCAGGTGCAGACCGCCACCAGCTCCGGCGGCGGCTACTTTGAAAACTTCATGGGCGACGAGGGCAGCATCACCATCTCGGAAAACCCGAAACTTACCAAAGTCTTCCGCGAGGACCGCGCCCCCGACTGGGAGCCGTGGGTGCAGAAAAATTTCCTCCGCAAAGCCGCCGCCGCGCCCGAGCCCGAGCAAAAAAGCGGCGTGGTGGACATCCGCGAAACCAAGGCCCTCGCCGCCTACGAAGTTCCCGGCATCCTCAACAAGCCCATCCACCAGCCGCATCTCGAAAACTTTTTCGACACCCTCCGCGGCGCCCCCGCCTACGACGGCAAACCCACCCGGCTCACCTGCGACGGACGCCACGCCTACATCAGCGAGGTTCCCATCTACCACGTCAACCCGGCCGCCGCCGCCCGCAAACTCATCACCTTCAAACCCGAGGATTTTGTGATCTGACATAAACCGCGAAAACCAAAATCATTTTATGAACCGCGAAGGACACGAAGGATGCGAAGAAAAGCAGAGGATATGAAAAATCACTTCGCGTTTTTCGCGTCCTTCGCGGTTACTGATCTTCTTTCCCGACTCACCATGAAAAAAATCCACCTGCTGATCACCTCCGCCCTTGTTGCGATGCTCGCGTGCTCGATGAGCGCGCAGGAAAAAATGGTCCCGTTCAAGACCACGCTGCCCAAGCCCAAGCTCGCCGGCACGCCCGTTGCCGTGAAAGTCGCCAACCTCGAGACCGCCGACGACATTGCCAAGCGCCCGCCCGTGATGATCCCCGAGGGCTCGACCAACCTCGCGCAGGGCAAGCCCGTCACCGCCTCCGACGCGTTTCCCGTGATCGGCATGCTCGAGCAGGTCACCGACGGCGACAAGGACTCCGATGAAGGCTGCTTCGTCGAGTTCGGCGACGGCAAGCAATGGGTGCAGATCGACCTGGAGAAGGAGGCGAAAATCTCCGCCATCGCGGTGTGGCACTTCCACTCCCAGGCGCGCGCCTACAGCGACGTGATCGTGCAGATCTCCAACGACCCCGATTTCCTCGCCGGCGTGACCACGGTCTTCAACAACGACCACGACAACTCCGCCGGCCTGGGCGCGGGCAAGGACAAGGCCTACATCGACACGAACAAAGGCCGCGTCATCCCCGTGAACGCCGTCGCGGGCCGCTACGTGCGGCTCTACAGCAACGGCAACACCGCCAACACCGCCAATCACTACATCGAGGTCGAAGTCTGGGGCAAATAATGGCTCCCTCCGGGCGCAAATCCCAAATCCCAAAAAAATTCCAAATCCCAATGGGCAAAATTCAGGAAGACCCCGGCATATATGTCTCTTGGATTTTTGGAATTTCGTGATTTGAGATTTTTTGGGGATTTGGGATTTCGAGATTTGGGATTTCCCCTCAGTGCTTTCGATTGTCATCCCCGTTTACAACGAAACCCGCCGCCTCGCGGCGTCGATGAACCGTCTGTCCGCCGCGCTTCGCGCGCTCGACCATCCGCATGAAGTCCTGCTCGTCGTCGAGGCGAGCCCCGATGACAGTCTCGCCCTCGCCCGCGACATCGCCGCGCGGCACGCCTGCTGGCAGGCCATCGACAACGGCCCTCAACGCGGCAAGGGCCACGCCGTCCGCTCCGGCATCCGCCGCGCCCGGGGTGACATCGTTTGTTACATGGACGCCGACCTGAGCACCGACCCCGCCGCCGTTCCGCACATGCTCGCGCTCTTTGCGCGGCATCCCGACACCGGCATCATCATCGGCGACCGCCGCCACCCGCAAAGCCGCGTGCTCGCCGCCCAGCCCCGCGCCCGCGTGCGCCTCAGCCGTCTTTTCAACCTCTGCGTCCGGTCCTTTTTCCCCTGCATCCGAACCAACGACACCCAGTGCGGCTTCAAGGCCTTTCGCGCCGCCGCCGCCGCGCGCATCTTCGCCGCCCAGCGCATCGACGGCTTCGCCTTCGACGTGGAAGTGCTCGTCCTCGCCGCGCGCTTGGGCTGCGAGCTGCGCGCCATGCCCGTTGACTGGACCGACGCCCCGCACTCCACCGTCCGCGCCCTGCGTCACGGCTCGCGAATGTTTCTCGACTTGCTCCGCCTGCGTTTTTCGCCGCCCGTCACGCTGAACCCTTGAACAAAATCCCTCTTGCTGCTTTTCGGCGCCAATAAATTTTCCTGTCCGTAACCCGATGACCCGGACGTTCTTTCCTCTTAATTCTCTGATGTTACGCGCCGCGTAGGGCCTGACCTTGCGTCAGGCCGCGAATTACCTGCGCGGGCTCCCACGTTGGCGCGGCCTGACGCAAGGTCAGGCCCTACAAAATCCCACTGGCCGCGTAACATCAGTTATTCTTTATCTTTCCTCTTTCTCCCCCTTTTGCCATAAGTCCGTGGAGAAAGATAAAGAGAAAGAATAAAGAGGAAAGCACGCCGATCTCCCAAGCCAACCCGCCTCTCCAACCGCCAGTCCCCTCAAACCCATGCCCAGACCCGTCACCTTGTTCACCGGCCAGTGGGCCGACATGCCCTTGGAAAAACTCGCGCCGCTCGCCCGCAAGATGGGCTACGACGGACTTGAGCTCGCCTGCTGGGGCGACCACTTCGACGTCGCCGCCGCGCTTTCGTCGCCCGGCTACATCCGCGACAAATGGGCGCTCCTGCGCGACCACGAGCTCACCTGCCACGCCCTCTCCAATCATCTCGTCGGCCAGGCCGTCTGCGATCCCATCGACGACCGCCACCGCGCCATCGTGCCGCCGGAGGTCTGGGGCGACGGCGATCCCGAGGGCGTGCGCCGCCGCGCCGCCGCGCGCATCGCCGACACCGCCCGCGCCGCGCGGAAGTTCTTCGACGCCCGCCCCGGCAAAGCGCTCTTTCCCGCCGTGGTCAACGGCTTCACCGGCTCGTCCATATGGGACACGCTTTACGCCTTCCCGCCCACGCCGCAATCATATTGGGAAAAGGGATACGAGGATTTCGCGCGGCGCTGGCTGCCCGTGCTCGACGTGTTCGAGCAGTGCGACGTGAACTTCGCGCTCGAGGTGCATCCGACCGAGATCGCCTACGACATCGCCACCGCGCGGCGCGCGCTCGACGCGGTGAAGAACCACCGCCGCTTCGGCTTCAACTACGACCCCTCGCACCTCGGCTACCAGGGCGTCGATTATATAAAATTCATCCGCGCCTTCGCGGACCGCATTTACCACGCGCACATCAAGGACGTGTGGTGGGGCCGGGGCGACGGCACAGTCGGGGTGTTCGGCGGCCACACCGATTTCGGCGACCCGCGCCGCTTCTGGGAATTCCGCTCGCCGGGCCACGGCGACATCAAGTTCGAGGACATCATCGTCGCGCTCAACGACACCGGCTACCACGGCCCGCTCTCCGTCGAGTGGGAGGACGTGCGCATGGACCGCGTCCACGGCGCCACCGAGTCCGCCGCCTTCGTGCGCAGACTCGATTTCCCGCCCAGCACCGTCGCCTTCGACGCCGCCTTCGACAAAAAGAACCAATAGCCGCTGCGCGGCCAGTTTAAGTTGAGGCAGCCGCCGCCGTGCCGGCGCCCTCTTCTTGAGCTTGTGCTTTCAACTTCAACGCGCTCCAAAAACTTCAACTTCAACTTCCAACTTAAACTTTATTAAATCATGAGCACAAAAATCGGAATCATCGGCGCCGGCGGCATGGTGAAATATCATGCGGCGGGTTTCAGAAAAGCGGGGGCGGAGATTGTCGCCATCGCCGACATGAACCTCGCCGCCGCGGAGAAGACCGCCGCGCGCGAAGGCGTCGCGCGCGCGTTTGGCGACGTGGCGCAGATGTTGAAGCAGTGCCCGGAACTCGACGCGGTCTCCATCATCGTGCCGAACAAGTTTCACGCGGCGCTCGCGCTCCAGGCGCTCAAGGCCGGCCGGCATGTTTTTTGCGAAAAGCCGCCCGCGCTCAACGCCCGCGAGACCCGCGCCATGGCCGCGGCCGCCGAAAAGGCAAAGCGCGTGCTCATGTTCGATTTCAACAACCGCGCCCGCCCCGAGTCGCGGGCGATGATGGAGTATATTTCGCAGGGCGCGGCCGGGCGCATCAATTCCGCCCAGGCCAAATGGGTGCGCCGCACGGGCATCCCCGGTTTCGGCGGCTGGTTCACCAACAAGGCGCTCTCCGGCGGCGGCCCGGTCATCGACCTGCTGCACATGCTCGACCTCGCGCTCTGGTTCATGGGCTACCCCGAGCCCGAGTGGGCGCTGGCGCAGACCTTTTCCGACTTCATCACGGACAAGTCCTTCAAGGGACCGTGGGGCATCCCCGACAGCGCGAAGGGCGTGACCGACGTGGAAAACGCCTGCCACGGCTTCGTGCGCTTCAAGACCGGCCAGGTCGTGACGCTGCAAATGTCGTGGGCCGAGCTCATCGCGCGCGAGGAAGTGTCGGTGGCGTTCCAGGGCGTGAAAGCTGGCGGGCTTGTGCGCCGGCTGTTTGGGCAGGACGGCATTGACGAGACCGCGACCGACACCTGCGAACTCTACGCGCAGGAAAACGGACTGCCGGTGAACCGCAGCATCATCGTCCCTCCCGACGAGACCATGGGCCGGGTGAATGCCGCCGCGAATTTTGTGGCCGCGATCGAAGGCCGCGAGAAGCCGCTCAACACGCCCGACCAGGCCGTGAACCTCATGCGCATCATCGACGCCGTCTATGCAAGCGCGCGAACCGGCCGGCCAGCCAGGTGCTGAGCGCGCAAAATGGCAAAACATCATGGCGGCCATCGTTCCGCCAACCCCCTCCACGCGGCCTTCCCGTGAAATCGTGGATTGGGCAACGCATATCGATACGGCATCCCCGCCGGATGCGCGCCGGCATGTCGTAGCGCGGGCATCCTGCCTGCGATCCCAAAACGGTCGCGCACAGCGCAGCTTTCTTTTCCGGCGGCTGCGCGCCTTCGATTGAGGATGTCGCTTTGCTCGGAATGACGGCGGGCAAGGATGCCCCTGCGCTGCCCGCTGCCGCGCAAAGCTGTGGTCACGCCAAACGGATATGCGAACCGCCCCTGCCTGTTGCGATAGAATAAACGAAAAATGCTCCAGCCGGAATAATTCCGGCTAAATCATCTTTTTCTGCGGACTTATTTTGGGCTGCTTTTCGGCTTGTTTGCGCAAGATGATTTCCTCCGGCGTCACTGGCGGGGTGCCGTCCGCAAACCACTTCTTGGCGATGGCGGTGAGATATTCCGCCTTGGTGAGTTCGAGCAGGGCTCCGCATCTCTCGATTTCCTGGATAATGTAGTCCGGGAGCGTCGCGGATATCCTGTCTTTGGTTTTCATTTTCAGTGGGTAGCAAAATTCGAAAAAAAATGCTTGCAAGTTCCGCGCTATGTAACTCTATACAGCGTTATATAGTGTTGATTATCCTCAAAACCCTGCCTAAAATGACCACGAAAACGCCTGCCGAAGTTGTGGAGATACCGGACGCATTCGTCTCCCGCGCGATGTCGGGCCGGATCGAGGCAAAGATCCCTCAGGCGGTTGGCCGCACAACGTGCAAGCAACAAGGTGCGGCGGTGAAGCGACCACAAAAAGTGTCTCTCAAATGCACTCACGAGCCGATGAGAAGTCTATGCGCGAGTCGGAGAAACGCCATTTTTATTATATAAAATATTAATTATAAATAAGATAATAACAAATCCGGAGCGAGGCTGATTTACTGTATGATTTTATCTAATCTTGCCGGTTAGAATTTCTGATGTGCATTGCCCCGTCCCGCTTTCGCGCAAACCGCCCCGTCGCGGTTTTTCGTTCCTTCCCCCCTTCTTCATCCCAACCAACCCACACGCACTGCCATGCCTATGCCTCCCCATCCTTCCGCACCCGGCCTCCGCCGCACCGCTCTATTGTTCCGCGCCCTGTGCGCGTTTGCATCCGCCGGGCTGATCGTTTCCGCCCAGCAGGAGCCCGCCGCCGCCGGCCGCGACGAAGTGGTGAACCTGCCCACGTTCACCATCACCGAAAAACCCGTCAGCGAATACCAGTCCCACCAAGCGCTCAGCACCACGCGCGTGGCCATGTCGTTGCAGGATGTCCCGCAGACGATTTCCGTCGTCACCAGCCAGCTATTCACCGACACGCAGGCGCCGCGCATGCTCGATGTGGCCAAATACGTGACGCCCGTCGTGGAATCCACGCTGCCCTACGGCGGCGACCGTTACCAGATCCGCGGCTTTCAGGTCTCGCAGGAATTCATCGACGGCACGGTCATCTCCGGCGCCGATGGCTACAGCATGTCGCTGGCTCCCTATAACATCGAGCGCATCGAGATCATCAAGGGCCCCAACGCCATCCTCGTGCCCGGCGGCAGTCCCGGCGGCGTGATGAACCCGATCACGAAGTCGCCGCTCGATTACAACCAGATCACCGTCACCGGCGGGCTCGCCCAATACATGGGAAACGGCGCCGACATTGACATCAACCGCGTCCTCGACCCGGCGGGCTCGATGGCGGCCCGCCTCGTCGCCGCGTGGTGGTATGACGACCTCTACGCGAAAAACCAATACCGGCACGGCTGGCTCGTCGCGCCGTCGTTCTCCCTCCGGCTTTCGCCGCAGCACAAGCTCATCCTGAAGGCCGAGTTTCTCGACAACCGCGAGACCAACCTCAGCGGCCTGCCCCTCGACCCGCATGTCGGCACCCGCGATTCCGCCCGCCGCGCCGCCGGGCTCCCGCGCGACTGGTCGTTCGGCGATGACAGCGACTCCCGCCACCGCTCCACCGAACGCGTCAGCGCCGAACTGCTCTCCACCCTCGGCAGCCGCGTCACCATGCGCCTCTATGTCATGGGCGATCACGTGCGCCGCAAGGACGCCGGCGGCACCGGCGCGGCCATAAAATACCTCGACTCGCTCGGCAACACCGTCACCGAGACCGGCAGCCGCAACCCCTTCACCGGCCTGTATGAACCCGGCGTCATCTGGAACACCGCCGCCTACAACGCCGACACGACCGGCACCGTGACGCTCGCCGGCACGCCGCTGGCCCTGCCCGACGCGTCGGAATATATATACAGCCGCAGCGCCACTTCCGTGGACCTCGAATACACCGAAGGGCACATAAAAAACGAATACGCCATCCGCTTCCAGCCGTCCTGGGGCACATCGACCACGCTGCTCGGCCTCGCCGCCAACACCTCCGTCGTCCGCTTCATCGCCACTCCGCCCGGCGCGCGTCCCGATGTCCATGCCGACAACCTCGGCGCCATCACCTATCCCCCGCGCGTCTATCCCGCGCCCACCGACACCAACCGCACCGACAAGAAGGCCAAGCAAAACGACCTCCAGCTCTTCATCTTCGAAACCCTTGGCCTGTTCGGCGACCGCATCCTGCTTTCCGGCGGCGTGTCGCGTTTCTTCGGCGAGCTGACGCGCACCGACAGCGGCCCGACCGACCGGGACCCGACGCTGGGCCACACCACGCCCTCGTATAACTTGTCCGACACCGCGCTTTCCGGCGGCGTGGTGGTCAAGCCGCTAAAAGAGCTTTCCTTCTTCTATGGCTACAACGAATCCGGCGGCACCATGCCCGGCTCGCTCAGCGCGGGCAAGAACGCGCCCTCGCTCAAGGTCGCCGCGGGCAACCAGAACGAGTTCGGCGTGAAAACCGCCCTGCTCAACAACACGCTGACCGCCTCGTTTGCCTACTTCATCATCGAGCAGGAAAACTATCCGGTCCCCAACAGCGAATTCTACACCCTCGTCTCGCAGGGCATAACGCCGCCGCCCGATTTCCCGAATCCGCTCTACCTGAACCTGAAATCCAAAGGCTGGGAATTCGAGGCCAGGTATTCCTACAACAGAAACCTGACCGTCTTCTTCAATTACAGTGACTACGAAATCCGCCAGCCCGTCACCGATGTCCGCGTGCGCGGGGTGCCCGACCGCAGCCTCGGCGCCTATGTGGATTACCGTTTCACGAACGGCCTCCTCGCCGGCTTCGGCGTGAACGTGGGCGTTGACTACAAGGGCGACGTGGCCGGCGACACTGCGACCGGCTACACCACCACCCGGCCGCTGCCCGACGGCTCCTTTGCCGCCAGCCAGCCCACGTTCACGGTCGGCAGCCGCACGGTGGTGAATCTCGGCTTATCCTACCGCCGCGCCGACTGGATCGCCCGCCTGTCGGTGGCCAATCTATTCGACGAGGATTACGTGCTCGCCGCCGGCAGCCGTACCTCGGTCATCGAAGGCGACCCCCGCTCGGTGCGCTTCACTGTTTCATATACATTCAAATAATACCATTTTCGAACCATTATAGACTTATCAAGGTAGGGCGAGGCGTCCCGCCGAGCCGTTGCTGACCAACGGCTCGGCGGGACGCCTCGCCCTACCTAAATATAAATTTCGTTCGAAAATAATATAAAGATCCCGGGACATTGCAGCGACGGGATCCCCGCCGACGCTCCGACAAACCGAAGCAAACCCCGAATCACTACGCCTGTGCGCATTTCCTCACCGTCTCCCAGGTGCGCGTGGTCACCCCTGCTCCGAATGCCTTTTCGATCAGGTTCATGAAAACCGGACCGCGGGGATTGGGCACATAGGCGGTAAAGACCTCCCGTCCCTCCAGGGCGAGGATGCGCGCGCCCTCCTTCTCGATCGGCAGCCGCGGGATCGCCCCGCACGGCTTGCGCAGAAAAGTGACGACACGCTTGGCCTCTGCGGGAAGATCGAACCGGGCAAACGGATCGGCCTCGATCATCCTCTGCAATTCCCCGACGGTCCTTGCGATTGTGGGAAAGGCGCGGCCCAAGTGCCTCGCCATCGCAGCCTCCGCCTTGCGCTCGATCCCGGAGAGGGAACGCAACGAGGAGTCGAATACGACATTGCCGCTCGAAAGCACGGTTTTGACGTCAACAAATCCGGCCGATTCGAAACACCGTTTCAGTTCCGGCATCTTTGCATTCATCGGGCTCACGCCCCGGAGAAAAGCGACATGGCGTGCCATGATTTTACCCGCCTTCGTTTATATAAAAACCACGTGGCTGCGGTCGTCAAAATCCAATCCGCTCGTATAATGCTTCGATTTCATAAGGCATGGTTTGTCGGATTCGCTCACTTTCGCGAGTCCAATATAGTGGCCGCATTTATAAATGGAGGGACGGCCACGGTTTAATGAATTCTGTTTTGACACAGAGAACACAGAGTTCTGACACGGAGGGCACAGAGAAAAAACCGTTTCAGGCTTGGCCTCCGTGGTCTCTGTGGGCCGCGCTCTGTGCCCTCTGTGTCAAAACAGACCCTAAGCCATGCCCGGAGCAAGCGAGGCAAGGGAAACTCACTTTGCCGGGGCGCCTCCGAACATGGTTCGTATGCGGGTCATGAATTCCTGCTCGGGAAGCGATTGGCGCAACTCCGCCAGCATGACGCTGTCGGCGCCAGCCGGGTAGCGAAGCTGGTCGCGTCCGTCGGTCGCGGCCGCATAGATGGCCTCCGCGACATCCTCCGCAGTGGTATAGGCGGCGGGATACTCCTGCATCGATTTGAGGTAGCGTCCCGCATAGTCGGCGTAGGCTGCGGGAATCATATTGTCGCAGCGCCCGCCGGAATTGGCCGCGAAGCTCGTCGATGGCGCGAGCCCCGGCTCGACGATCTTCACCCGCACGCCAAACATCCCGAGCTCATAGGCGAGCGATTCCGAGAAACCCTCGACCGCATACTTGCTGGCCGTATAAACCGCGACCAGTGGCATCGGTGCGATGCCGGCGCTCGATGTCACGTTGATAATCGTGCCCGAACCGCGTTCGCGCATGTGAGGCGCAATGGCGCGGCACACCGCCATTACGCCGAAGGTATTTGTCTCGAACACCTGCCGGATCACGTCGTCGGCCACGACCTCGTGCGCCCCGAACATGCCGATCCCCGCATTGTTCACCACGACGTCGATTTTTCCGAACCGCTCCATCCCCTTCGAGATGGCGTCGGAAATGCTCCCCGAATCGGTGACGTCCAGGGATGCGACAAGCAACCGGTCGCTGTCTTCAAGCAGCCCTGGTTTGGGCGAACGCATGGTGGCGATGACATTCCAGCCGCGGGCAAGGAAGTGCGCGGTGCCCGCCTTGCCGAAGCCGGAAGAGCAGCCGGTGAGCAGAACAGTGTTTTTTGTATTCATATATGTTTCTCGGTGATCCCCTATGTTAGCAGGGTTTTCCGGACTTGCCATAATGGAAAATCCAAAATACATTTCAGATCGTCCAAAATGGATGCCCTGGCCGCCATCGTCACACTCCTGAGACCGCAAGCCGTCGGAACCAAAATCATCCATGGCGCGGGGCGCTGGGGCGTGTGCTATCCGGCGCTTGGGCAGCCGAGTTTCGCGCTTGTGCTCAAAGGGCCGTGCTGGCTGGCCGTCGATGGAATCCCCGCGACGATGCTCGATGCGGGGGATTTCGTCCTGTTTCCGGCCATGCCTGGATTCACCATGGCGAGCGATCCGAAGGTCAAACCAAGCGCAATGAAGCTCGCCCCGTCCGAACGGCAGGCGGAAGAGGTTTTTCACGGCGACGCGACGAAGGAACCGTCGGTCAGCATGCTGGGGGGATACTTTTCCTTCGATCCCATCAACGCATCGATGCTGTTGGATTCCTTGCCGAGGATGCTGCGCATCCGCGCAGCCGATCCGTCAATCGGCAGCGTGGCGGCCATTGTCGAACTCATCCGGCGGGAGGCGCGCGAGAATCGCGCCGGCCGGGCGCTTGTATTGGCCCGCCTCATCGAAGTCATGCTGGTCGAGGCGCTGCGATCCGTCCCGGCCGGAGTGACCGCGACCGGATTGCTGGCGGGACTGCGGGAGCCGCGGCTTGCGGCCGCCCTGCGCGCCATCCACACGAAAACGGCCCGGCCGTGGACGCTCGCCACGCTCGCCCGCGAGGCCGGCATGTCCCGGTCCGCCTTCGCGGAACGCTTTGCCCGAGTGATTGGGCGGACGCCGCTGAACTATTTGCTGCAATGGCGACTCGCGGTTGCCAGAGACCTGCTGGCCCGCGAGCGGAAGCCGGTTGCCGAAACGGCGCTCGCCGTCGGCTACGAGTCTGCCAGCGGCTTCAGCACGGCCTTCAGCCGCGAGACGGGGCAATCACCAAAGGAATTCATCGGGTCTCATCGAGGCGGCGCGTGAACCACCGCGGCATACGCCTGGCCGGGCCAAGCACCATTTGGAATATCCATCTGCGCCCTGAGCTTTAGAGTGCTAACAAAATAGTCGGCACAAAGACGCGAAAAGGCAGAGGAAGTCTGTTTTGACACAGAGAACACAGAGCTCTGACACGGAGAGCACAGAGAGAAAAAAGACCTTTTCAGGTTTGGCCTCCGTGGCCTCTGTGGGCCGCGCTCTGTGCCCTCTGTGTCAAAACAGACTTCCTCAATTTTCTTTTTGGTAAACGCGCTTAGGCTCCTCAGGTTTCGCGAATGATGGAATCGATGCCTTCCGAAAACTTCGGGATCATATCGATATTGAGCAGCCACGGTGCCCGCTCATCCCAGAAGATATTTCTCTCGGGTTTGGCGAGTGGATCGTCATCGAGCAGCCCGGCGGGAATCACGAAATATTGTTTGTTTCGGCTCAAGCGGGGCACGGCGCTGCCGCATCTTCTGCAAAACCACCGCATATATCCGGGATTCGACTGCTGGTCGGTGAATCGTTCTATCATTGATTCGCCTGCGATCCATCGAAACCTTTCCGGCAGGAAGAACAAGAATGCTCCATGCGCGGAGGAGGTCGTCTTCCGGCACGAGATACAATGGCAATACTGAAACCGAACGGGTGGCAAATCAGCTTCAAAGCATACGCTCCCGCATAGGCAGCTTCCCTTTGTTGTATCTTTGGTCTTCATTTTATTGCGCTCACGTGGCCGGCGACGACTTGCGCTTGCTCTCCTTCAAGATGCCAGACTCGCATGTATCGGAAATCGCCGGAAAATGGCGTGCCCTGATGGCTGCCGGCAACCGCCATGCGAACGACCACGACGGCGACGCTCCCATGGAGCTGAATCTGTCTTTCGGAAGGCGTCAATGTGTCAATCCGAATCTTGCCCGACCGATGCGTATCAAGATCATCTCTCTTCGTAAGCAAAGTGCCGTCGTATAGAACAAATACGAGCCGCTCGGAAATGAGCGCATCCAACTCTGCGACATCGCTGGCCATCATCGCCCGCCGCAACCGCTCTTCCAGTTTTTCAATATCGGATTTCGTCATGTCGTTTTTCCCGGACATCAAAGATGAGCCACGCGGAGACTGCGAGGCTAAACTCTGGACTACCAATAAGTATAACGAATGTATTCCCGCTTGCGCGGCCCAATAATGGACCATTCCAATAAAAGCCGCCCTCCGTCGAGTATCAGCGATGCCGTATAACAATCGTCCCGACACTGGTGCGGACTAACTTCTCTCCAACGTCCATCCCCCTGGTGAGCCATGTCGAATAACAACACCGGATGCTCAGAACCAAAGCGCAAATGCTCCAATCGCAACATATCGCCAACTGCTGTCCAGCGAAACGCGTTCTTAAAACTAACGCCAACTCGGCTCATATCATTCGGATGCCAGGTGCCGGATTCTTTGAATATAATAACGCCATCCATCGGCTCGGACACGGCAACCGTGCCACTGCCAACGCCATCCCAACCAGTCGCCGCTTCACTGCGGGCATCAAAACGAAGCGATGTAACCCGCCGGAAAAACGACAATACTTCTGCAATCGATGTCATCCGTCTTCTCTTTTGGCGCTGGTGCCTTGTCCGGCGACTTCATCGGGACTGCCTGATGACCGCGCTCGTCATTTGTCGCTTGGCTAAACGCGCGGCCAGCGCGGCATCCAAGTCTGCCGGCGTCGCACAACTTCCTTCCTCAACCCAATGCAATTTCTCGGCCACTGCCTTCGCTTCCGCGAAGGTGTCTGATACAATAAAACCTTTCACCCAGGTTACGGGCGTCAATTTCTGCATCGGCTTGAGAAACACATACCCCTCGGCAAAGTCATCAAACGTGCTGTTCGGACCCAGCATGCGGAAGTACAGGCCTTGATCGTCGCGGAGCATACCGAACGGAGTGCCGACGACATCAAATCCCACGGCCGCTCCGTTCGCCCCTGCAATGGTCTCCTCGATGAATTTCGTAAAGTTGCGAGCACGGCCACCTCCCGGCATCTCGTGATGCAAGCAAATTTGAAATATGCGCTCGTCATGCTTCCGCGCGAGTCTCGCGGCCAGACGCTCGCCATGCCGGACCGTGTGCGCGAATCCGATATGCACCAGTGCCTTTCGGTTTTTGCTGAAGATTTCGCGCTCGATGACAGCGGCCATATGTTCCTCGCGTGCTTGAACGATCCTGAACCTTTCAGCCTCCCTTTTCGTAAGTAGATCGAACTGCTTCCAGTCGGCGTCGATGCCGACTATCCGGAACGGTTCCGCGTCCGCGGTGAGTTTACGATTAAATGCCCAGATAGCTTGGACGATGTCCATGTACTCCTGATAACCCCACGTCGGCCATGGACCGCCCCGAAACAGCCCCACCACGCTCGACTCGTCATAACTTTCTGCGGAAACGATTTCGGCCAGCCGATCGTTGTAACAACTGCAGATGAATTCTGAGCAGAGCGTTCGCACTCCAGCATTGTACAACGGTGCCACCAGAGAGGCGACAAACTCACAGTTCTCCCTCACTTCGTGCGTTTCACCCAGGAGCACTAAGTCGTATTTGGCGAATTTCGAGACAACATAGCGGTCCGGTTCGTAGCCGGACTGTTTCAACCATTCTTCGCATGCCGCCCGCGCCTCGACGTTGAGGACCTGCGGCCCCGGATGTGAATTTCGTGCCGGCGCTGCGGCAAGGGCGCACGAAGCCAGAAGAGTTAATATCAGAGGTATTTTCATAAAAGGTGAGTAGAAGGCCGGCGCAGGCTTCCTGCGTCAAATGTCCTTAGATGAGCCACGCGCAGACTGCGAGGTTAAATTGCAGAGCCATCGTCCACCCGCGTTGGTTCTGGCTGGTTAGGTCCTTTCTTTCTTCCGTGGGAAGAATGTGCGCCGCATCAATGGAAGGCTCGCTACAGCTATGATGAGTAGTGTTATCGACGTATACAAAACACGCCGGGCTACTACTTCTACACCCTGAAACTGTAAAGATGGCAGTGTGCATACGGCTACAAGTGCAATAACGATATCAAGCCATAATATGGTATAAATAAGCACTCTAATCCAACCTGTCTTTACGACGCGCCACGGAACGATAAATGGAAGACAAATAAAAACCCGCACACTAACATACGCTACTGCTGGTATAATTCCGTCATGAAAAGTAACTGCGCCATATAGACTGTCGCCAATCAATACAGTTGCAATGGCTATACCAAGCGCGCGAATTATTATGCCAGCGATGCTCATCTTTTTCTTTTACCTAACAGTATTATTGAGCTGCACTCAGTGCAGCATGAGTGACGCTTGAGAATGGTGGTGATTTTGCCATAATGCGAATGCCAAAAAATCATATTCCATTTATTTTACAAGATCTTATATTGTGAAAACAATCGGAGTTTATTTTTTTCGGACAATTTTATGGTTGCCTTGCAGGGGACAAAAGCCGCACCGGCGGGATGGTCATGAGTTCAAAGGCTGTTTCGTTTTCTCGGTGGCATGTTGTTTGGAGTAAGGGCTTCAATTCCGGCAGGACTGCGGGAGCGTTATCCACGCGGTGCGGCAGGGCCGGCGGCAAGTGCGGGCGGCAAGGCGCTTTTATAGTATTTCCTCTCAGCATTGGTCCAAATGGTAGGGCGAGGCGTCCCTGCCGAGCCTCGGCTCAGCCGGAGGCTTCGCCCTACCGGCGCTGCCGCGCCATACTTTTGGCGTTTGCGACCCATTGAGCGAAAAATGCCCTACGCCCGCGCGTCGGCCTGGAGTTCGGCGCCCAGGGTGGCGCGGAGGTTCATGGGCTGGCGGGGGTGGAGCGGAAAATCCTTTTTGGCGGCTTCGAGTTTGGTTTTATTGGCGTTGAAGTAGCGGGCGGCCTGAAAAACGCGGGGCATGTTGGCCAGCAGGTGCCAGAGGCTCCAGCGGTGCTGCCAGAGGCGGTGCGAAAAACGGCGGCGGTAGCCTTTGCTGTTATAAAAACGGCGCACGTGCCAGTTGTATAAAGCATCCATTTCCTCGCGGCTTTCGAAGCCTTTCGGCAGATAGATGAAATTCAGGCAGTTCATCAGGCGCCAGTCCTCGTGCAGTTCTCCTTCGCGCCCGCCGGCGCATTCGTCCCAGATGGGCGCGCCGTAGAGCGGGCTGAACTTGGTCATGTTCATCTCGTCGAGGTCGAGCGAGAGGATGAAGTCGCTGGTGGCGCGCACCGTGGCCGGGGTCTCGCCGGGGAGCCCGAAGATGAACAGCCCTTTGGCGCGCAGGCCGGCGGCGTGGATTTTTTCCACCGTCTCGCGCACGGCGTCGAGCGTGACGCCGGCCTTGTGGCGGCGCATCATGTCGGGGTCGGCGGACTCCACGCCGAGCGAGACCATGAGCGCGCCGGCGCGCTTGAGCAGGCGGAGCATTTCGAGGTCGTCGTGGCCGGTGCGGATGGCGCAGTTGAAGCCGACGCCGAGCGGCTTTTTGATGAGCAGTTCGCAGAGTTCGTAAACGCGCTTTTTGTGCGCGGTGAAGAGGTCGTCGTAGATGTTGATGTGGCGCACGCCGAAGCGGTCGCGCAGGTGCCGCATGTGTTCGTAGATGTAGGCGGCGGAGTTGTAGCGGTGCAGGCGCTCGAAGACGGTGCGGTCGCAGAACGAGCAGGTGTAGGGGCAGCCGCGCGAGGTGATCATGGTCGCGCCCCAGCGCCTGACGTAGGAAAAGAGCGGGAGATGATAGCCGGAGGGGAAGCCGGCGAGTTTCCCGTAGGAGGGAAAGGGCAGTGAATCCAGATCCTGGATACGGGCGCGGCGGGGGTTGGTCTTGATCTCGCCGGTGGCGGGATCGCGCCAGGCGAGGTTGGGGATGCCGGCGGGCGCGCGGCCTTCGACGAGGTCGAGCATGAGGCCCTCGCCTTCGCCGAGGCAGAGGCAGTCGATTTCGGGGAAATGACGCAGCAGGGGCGCGCCGATGGCGGAGCC
The DNA here is from genome assembly GCF_038725785.1 of Termitidicoccus mucosus. Lineage (GTDB taxonomy): Bacteria > Verrucomicrobiota > Verrucomicrobiia > Opitutales > Opitutaceae > Termitidicoccus > Termitidicoccus mucosus. The sequence goes on along the minus strand of NZ_CP109796.1, from coordinate 2,881,508 downwards.
GTGGACGTTGCCGAAGACGATCTTGATTTCGGGGCGGCGCGCCTTGATCGCGGCGGCGAGGTCGGCGGCCTCCATGAAGCCGGCGGTGGTGGCGGAGAAGCCGACGAGGTCGGGCCGGGTGGCGAGGATGGCGGCGACGTTGGCGTCGAGGCCGCGCGGCGCGAGCGGGCCGAGGCAGTCGTGGACGGCGGCGTGGTGCCCGTGTTTTTCCAGCCAGGCGGCGAGCGAGAGGATGCCGATGGGCGCCATGCGGTTGGCCAGCACGGTGAAGTCGGGCTGGCCCGGCACGAAATTGAACCCGGCGGGATGGACGAGGGTGACGCGCATGGCGGAAAATTAAGAATCAAGAATCAAGAATTAAGAACAAAAAAATTTAACCACAGAGCAGTGGTGTTAATGAACAAGGGAAATATTTTCTCACAAAGGCACGAAGGCACAAAGGAATGGGAAAGGCGCCTCTCCTTCTTTGTGCCTTTGTGAGAGACAAAAGCCCCTCCGGTCTCCGTGCCATCCGTCCTCCGTGGTTAAATAAAATCGAAGGTTGAATTTGCAGGCGGGCGGGAGGGTGCTAGGCTCGGCGGTTTTCCATGTCAGACTCCGGTCGCTCCACTTATTATCACGACCCTTATGCCGCGCTGCGGGTGCGCAATTACCGGGATTTCATGATCGGCGGCTTCCTGTCGTTGTTCGGACGGCAGGCGGTGAGCATCGCCATCGGCTGGCAGATCTATGAGTGGACGAACTCCGCCACCGCGCTCGGGTTGATGGGGCTCATCAATGTCATTCCGCTCATCGCGCTGTCGTTGCCGGCGGGATTGCTGGCCGACCGTTGCGACCGCAAGCGCATCATCTCGCTCGGCGCGGTTGGCGCGGCGGTGTGCTCGCTGGTGCTGGGCTTGCTCGCGCTCGGGCACGACTGGATGCCGCACTGGGCTCCGCTCGACTGGGGCAACCGCGTGCTGCTGCGCATCGCGCTGGTGTTTGAAAAACAGGTGGGGAGCGGCGGGCTGAATTTCACCGACCCGGAACTGCCGCTCATTTACCTGGTGCTGTTCATCCAGGCGGTCATCCGCATGCTCACGTGGCCGGCGCGCGCGAGCATCCTGCCGCTGCTGCTGCCGAAGGAGAAGCTCAGCAACGCCATCATGTGGAATTCGACCACGTTCGAGACGGCCACGGTGGCCGGGCCGGCGCTGGGCGGGTTCATCGTGGCGTGGTTCGGGTTTGCATCGGTTTATTTTTTGGACGCGGCCATCGGGCTGCTGTTCTTCGTGCTGCTGCTGCGGGTGCGTTATTTGAACAAACCCGAGCCCGCGAAGGAGGGCCGTTCCCTCTGGACAATGCTGGCCGGGGCGCAATTCATCTGGCGCAAGAAGGCCATCCTCGGGGCGAGCACGCTGGATTTGTTCGCGGTGCTGCTCGGCGCGATCACGGAACTGCTGCCGGTGTTCGCCAAGGAGATCCTGCACGTGGGGCCGATCGGGCTCGGGTGGCTGCGCGCGGCGCCGTCCATCGGCGCGGTGAGCATGGCGTTGTGGCAGGCGCACCGGAGGCCGTTCCGGCGTCCGGGCGCGGCGATGTTGTGGGCCGTGGGGGGCTTCGGCGCGGCGATCGTGACCTTCGGGCTTTCGAAAAACTACGCGCTTTCGCTCGCGGCGCTGCTGCTCACGGGGGTGTGCGACAACGTCAGCGTGGTCGTGCGCCAGTCGCTCATCCAGTTGCTCACGCCCGACCATCTGCGCGGGCGCGTGACGGGGGTGAACCAGGTGTTCATCGGCTCGTCCAACGAGATCGGCGCGCTTCGCGGCGGCATCATGGTGGCGCTGCTCGGCCCGGTGGCGGCGGTCACGCTCGGCGGCGCGGGCACGGTGGTCGTGGTGCTGCTGGTGGCGTGGCTCGTGCCCGATCTGCGGCGGCTCAAACCGCTCAACACGCTCAAGCCGGAGGAGTGATGCCGTTGCTCTTTCAAGAATCCAGATGATGGATGTTACGCGGAGGCTGGCGAGGCACGGGCGTCCCGCCCGTGAGATTGGGTGGCGGGGACCCGCCCATGCGATGGCCCCCCGCCGAGTCCCGATGCCTAAACAGGCGGCGCTTCACATCGTCCACGGGCGGGACGCCCGTGCCACTTAACCAAGCGACGGCCTGCGCCGATTAGCCGTCCTTCAAGACTGCCGACGATTAGGCGAGACTGATAACAGGCGCAAACAGGGATCGCAGCAGCCGGGCTTCTTGGTGGGGCATCGCGGGAATCGGCAGTTGACTCCAGACTAGAGAATCATTCTCAACTTATTAATTGATACTGAGTCTGCATCCTTAAATCATTTTTCCATACGCATAACTTTTTTCTGTCTAATATGATAAACAATAGATCGCACTGTAAAATCATACTTGCCTGTCTTGGTCTGCTGCCGGGGCTGGCTGCGTTTGCCGGACCGGGCGCCGATAAAGCCGTCCCCAATGAACCGGACGCCGACGTGGTCAAAATGGAGCGATTTCAGGTCTGGAGCGATTCCAAGCTCTTCGGCGACGGCTTGGTGGCGCCCGAGGAGCAGTTTGGTTTTTTGGGCGACCTCAACGTGATGGACGCGCCGTTCAGCGCGAGCCGCTACACGTCCGACCTGATCGAGAACCAGCATGCGCGGACCTTGCGCGATGTGTTGATCAACGATCCGTCCTCGCGCCCGGCCTACGGATACGGCAATTTCGAGGAGCTTTTTTCGATTCGCGGGTTCGTGCTCTACAACTCCGACATTTCCTATGCCGGCTTGTATGGCGCTCTGCCCCGTCAGGTGACGGCGACGGAGATGATCGATTCGGTGGAGATTTTCAAAGGGCCGACCGCGTTGGTGAACGGAGTGCCGATCGGGGGCTCGGGCATCGGCGGGACAGTGAACATCCGCCCGAAGCGCGCCGCGGCCCAGCCGCTCACGCGCCTCACGCTGGACTACTCGAATGACGGCTTCGCCGGCGGGCACATCGACCTCGGGCGGCGCTTCGGCGCGAAGCAGCAATTCGGCGCGCGGCTGAACGGGGTTTATCGCGACGGCGAGACCGCCATCGAGGACGAGCATCGCGAGCAGGGGTTGTTTTCCCTGGCGCTCGATTACACGACCGACCGCGTGCGCCTGGCCCTCGACCTCGCGTATCAAAACCACCGCATCGACCAAGGGCGCAACATGGTGCTGATCGCGATGCCCGCCGGGCGCATCCTCGAGGCGCCGGACGGGAGCGAAAACTACGCGCAGGACTGGAACTACTCCTATCTGGAAAGCTATTTCGGCATGATGAGCGCCGAGGTCATCCTCACGGACTGGCTGACCGCGTATGCCGGCGCGGGCGGCTCGACCAACGACGAGCACGGCATCTATTCGAGCCCCACCGTGACCAACGAGGCCGGTGACGCGACCTTCGGCGCGATGGAGGTTCCCTACAAGGACAACAACCTCGGCTACCAATTCGGCCTGCGCGGGGCGTTCGAGACCGGCGCGGTAAAACACAAGCTCACGCTCGGCTACTCGGCCGCGCATATGAAGAAACGCGCGGCCTATGCGATGGGCGGTTTTGGAGCCGTCACCAACATCTATCGTCCCGAGCGGCTCGCCAAACCGGCCCTCACCCTCGTCGGCGGCAACATGGACCATCCCTCCGTCACGGGCGAGACCACCTCCGGCGGGATCTCCCTCGGCGACGTGATGACGTTTCTCGACGAGCGCGTGGCCGTAGTCGGCGGCGTGCGTTACCAGAAAATCCGGGTCTCCGGTTTCGACTACAACGACGGCTCGCTGACTTCCTACTACAACAAAGACGCCTTCACGCCCGGCGGCGGCATCGTGGTGAAGCCGTGGAAAAACATTTCCCTTTACGGAAACTACATGCAGGCCCTGCACCAGGCGCCCACGCCGCCCGCCACCGCCGCCAATCGCGACCAAGTGTTCGCGCCCTCCCGCGCGGAGCAATACGAGTTTGGCGCGAAGGCCGATTTCGGCACGTTTCTGGCGACGCTCGCCTTTTTCCAGATCACCCAGCCCTCGGGGACCACCGACCCGGTCACCACGATATTCTCGCTGGACGGCGAGCAGCGCAATCGCGGCATCGAGCTCACCGCCATCGGCGAGGTCCTCGCGGGCGTGCGCGTGCTCGGCGGTGCGATGCTCATGGATGCCACGCTGCGCAAAACCGACGGCGGCGCGAACGACGGCAACGACGCGCCCGGCGCCCCCGGTTTCTCGCTCAACCTCGGCGCGGAATGGGACGCGGCCTTTGCCAAGGGGCTCACCTTCGCCCTGCGCGGCATCTACACTTCGAAACAATACGTCGATGCCGCCGGCGCCTACGAGGTGCCGGACTGGATTCGCTGGGATATCAGCGCCCGCTACAAAACCGCCCTCGCCGGAGTGCCCGTGACCTTCCGCGTCAACGTGGACAATGTCTTCGACGAGCGTTACTGGTCGTCGGCCGCCGCCGGCTACGCGAGCATCGGCAATCCCCGCACCTTTCTCGTTTCGATGACACTCGATTTCTGAGTAGCAGCCCTGCCTCGAAGGAATTGCCCTGCCATTATGTCATGGAGGGACGGCCTCCGTGCCGTCCGTCCTTCGCGGGTGGATGCGGACGGCACGGAGGCCGTCCCTCCATCATAAAGTCATTTTTCAACAGTCGTTGGCATAACTTCTTCGTAATCCAAGCTTGTCCGCCTCCCCCTGATGGCTTTCGCTGCGGGGCATGCAGTCACCTCCGTCAACCCCGGACCCGTCCGACAAGCTTGAACATTTTCCACCCGAAATCCGCGATGCCTACGCGCGCTTTCGCGCCACCGGTGACCTCGCCGCGCTCCAGATCGTGATCCTCGCCGCCGTGCGCGACCACATGCCGAAACCCACCGACCAGCCCATGACCGACGACCTGCGTCTCATGGAGGACCTCGGCTACGATTCGCTCGCCGTCGCGGAGACCGTGTTTTTTATCGAGGATCTCTTCCAGGTGCGGGTCGAAACCGCCGAGATCATGGAGATCAAGACCGTCGGGGCGCTGAAGGAATTTGTCGCGAAAAAAATCGGCGGCGGCACCGCCAATGCCAACCCCGCCGCGTAGGCAAAAACGCGCCGGCGCCCCCGTCCCCCTCCGGCCCCGCGCCGGCGTCACCTCGCGCCCGTCACGCCGCTGCCCGCGCTTACCCCCGCCGCCGCGCACCCGCGTGCGGGCGGAGCGTGTTGCGCCGCCACTCCGCCGGGCTGGCGCCCATCTGCCGCCGAAAACAACGCGAAAAATACAGTGGATCATCAAAACCCAGCGCGTCCGCCACCTCCGCCACCCGCGCGCCGGTGCCGGCGAGCAAGTCCGCCGCCCGCTGCATCTTCAGCCGCGCGAAAAACTCCAGCGGTGCGCAATTCACCTGCCGCCGGAACAACGCGCAAAAATGCGACACGCACGCCCCCGCCGCCCGCGCCACCTCGCCGAGCGACACGCGCCGCCCGATGTTCGCGCGCAAAAAACGCACGCCCCGCGCCACCCGCTCCTCCGCCCGGCGCCGTCGCGCGCTCGTCGGCCTCCGCAACGTCAGGCACAGCCCCGCCAGCCGCATGAACGCCGTCGCCAGCCCCGTCATGTCCGCGTCCGCGCACGCGCCCTGCGTGTGCCCGTAACACTCCTCGAACGCCTCCGCCACCGGCGCCGTGTCCGCCACCCAGAACCGCCCGTGGTCGCGCACCCCCGCCATCGCCCGCGCGTAATCCGCCGCGCGTTCCCCCGTGAAATGCACCCAGAAAACCGACCACGGTTCGCGCGCGTCGGCCTCGTATTGGTGCGCGCGCCCCGGCGGCAAAATGATGCCGTGCCCGCGCCGCAACCGCAGCCGGCTCCCGCCGACCCGCACGCTCCCGCGCCCGTCCAGCACGAAAATCAGCACATACCCCGCGCAACCCGCCGGCCTGTCCACGTAGTGACCGAGCACGCGGTCGAAACGCCCGATGTGCGTCACGCGAATGTCGCGGCAAACCGGCAGTTTTCCCGCGCGCCGCACGATGGCCTCCGGCAAAATCACAAGCCGCTCGCCCGGAAAACCGTCCGCCATCCGCGCCCGCCCGACGCCTCCCGCGCCGGCACCCTCGCCGTCACCGGCCCCGGCGGATGACTTCCCGGCGCCGCCGGCGGGAATCACTTTCCGCCCACGCATGCCTGTTTTTTTCATGCAATAAAATCGTCCATGTCAAACAGCGGGAAGTCCATTCCAAAAAACACGCGCCTCGGCCAGCATGTCACCCGCGTCGCCCATCCCCGCCATGCACCCGCCAACCGCCCCCTCCGCCAACCAGTCCGCCCCCGTATTCCACCTCGCCTACGTCACCGCCATCTCCGCCATCGCCGCGCTCGGCGGCCTGCTCTTCGGCTACGACTGGGTTGTCATCGGCGGCGCGAAGCCCTTTTTCGAGCGCTACTTCTCCATCACCTCGCCCGCGCTCTCCGGCTGGGCCAACAGCTGCGCCCTCGTCGGCTGCCTCGCGGGCGTCCTCACCGCCGGCGCCCTCGGCGCGCGTCTCGGACGCAAACGCCTCCTCGCCGCCGCCGCCCTCCTCTTCGCCGCGACCTCCATCGGCAACGCCCTCGCGCCCACCTTTGCCCTCTTCATCGCGTGGCGCATCCTCGGTGGCGTCGCCATCGGCATGGCCTCCAACCTTTCCCCGCTCTACATCGCCGAAATCGCCCCCGCGCGCTGGCGAGGCCGCCTTGTCGCCGTCAACCAGCTCACCATCGTCTCCGGCATCCTCCTCGCGCAATTCGTCAACTGGCGGCTCGCCCGCGACCTGCCCGCCGGCGCCGATGGCGCGTGGATCGCCGCTTCCTGGTTCGGGCAAAACGGCTGGCGCTGGATGCTCGGCCTCACCGCCATCCCGGCGACCCTCTTCGCCCTCGGCATGTTGTTCGTCCCCGAAAGCCCGCGCTGGCTCGTCGCCGCCGGGCGGCCTGCCGCCGCCGGGCATGTTTTCCAAAAAATCGGCGGCCCCGCCTACGCCCGCGCCGCCGTCGCCGACACGACCGCCTCGCTCGCCTCCTCCCGCGCGAATGACAAATCCGCCTGGCGCGACCTGTTCGACCCGAAACTCCGCCGCGTCCTCCTTCTCGGCATCGGCCTCGCCGTCTTCCAGCAATGGTGCGGAATAAATGTCATATTTAATTACGCCGAGGACATCTTCCGTGCCGCCGGCTATGACATTTCCTCCGTGCTGAAAAACATGGCCTGGACCGGCTCCGTCAATTTGATATTCACACTCGCCGCGCTCGGCTCGGTTGACCGCCTCGGACGCCGCCCGCTCATGCTCGCCGGCGCCGGCGGCCTCGCGATCATATATGCCGCGCTCGGCGCCGGCTACCTTGCCGGCATGCAAGGCTGGCCGATGCTCCTCCTCGTGCTCGCCGCCATCGCCTGCTACGCCATGTCGCTTGCGCCCGTCACCTGGGTTGTCATATCGGAAATCTTCCCCAACCGCGTCCGCGGCGCCGCCACCGCCGTCGCCGTCGCCGCGCTCTGGAGCGCGTGCTTCGTTCTCACTTATACATTTCCAATATTAAACCGGCTCCTCGGCGCGCACGGCACCTTCTGGCTCTATTCCGCCATCTGCCTCGCCGGCTTTTTCCTCGTCAAGCGCCACCTCCCCGAAACCAAAAACCGCACCCTCGAACAGCTCGAAAAAGAACTGCAAAATAATACAATCCAATGATGCCCGATTTTAATCGCGGAAACACGGAAGGGCATGGCAAAAATCACGACAAAGTATTTTCCGTGCCTCCGTTTTCCGTGTTTCAGTGATTGAACTAAATTTTTCAAACTGCCCGCAATAAATTCCGCGGCTCCGCCCTTCCGCGATTAATCAGATTTTCAACCAGGCAACTCCCGTGAAATTCCGCAGACTCCTCCTCCTGTTCGCGTGCGCGCTGCTCGCGGCGCCGGCATCGCAAGCCGGAACAATAAACCTCGCCGGCGAATGGCAGGTTCGCCTCGGCGAAAATTATGCCGCCGCCGCGCCCGCCGGCGCCGCCAGCCTCCCCGGCACGCTCGACGACGCGGGCATCGGCACCCCGCCCGCCCTCGCCCCCGAACTCACCCCCGCCGTGCTCGCGCACCTGCACCGAAAACACGCCTACATCGGCGTCGCATGGTGGACGCGTGAAATTGAGATACCGCAGGAATGGGCGGGCAAAAAAATCCTCCTCGAATTGGAGCGCGTCCTCTGGCAATCGCAGGTTTTCATTGACGGAAAACCCTTTACCACGCGCGACAGCCTGTCCGTCCCGCACATCCACGACCTCGGCGGCGCCCTGAAACCCGGAAAACACAAGCTCGCGCTGCGCATTGACAACAACGAAATCTACAAATCCATCAGCCACCACATGCCGAAGTATGTCGTCCCGGCGAGTTTCCCGTGCGGCCACGCCTACACAAACCATACGCAAATCATGTGGAACGGTGTCCTGGGCAGGATAAACCTCCGCGCCGTCGAGCCGTTTCATATAAAAAATGTTTCCGTTTTTCCGACCGCTGGCACCGGAGCTGGCGCCGCGATTAAATTAAATATTAATTATTCAAATACCGACGCCACAGGGTCTTCAGGAACCATAAAATGCGTGCTCCGCCGCGACGGCGAGGACAAAATCCTGGCCGAGACAACACGCCCCGCAAAAATCGCCGCCGGCGCCGATGCCGGCAATTTGTCAATCGAATGGGAATTGCCGCAAAACCTGAAAATCGAAACTTGGGACGAATTTTCCCCGGCATTATACAAAATCGAAATTTCCCTCGCCGGCGCCGGCGCGGACGAGCCGCCGGTGCCGGTCGTCTTCGGTTTCCGCGATTTCGCCGCGCGCGACGCCGATTTCATATTAAACGGGAAACGTATTTTCCTGCGCGGCAACCTTGAGTGCATTGTCTTTCCGCTCACCGGCTGCCCGCCGACCGGCATCACCGCGTGGCGGAAAATGTTTTCCGATTATAAAAAATGGGGGTTGAACCACATCCGCTTCCACTCGTGGTGCCCGCCGGAGGCCGCGTTCGCCGCCGCCGACGAGGCCGGCGTTTATTTGCAAGTCGAGCTGCCCCACTGGTTCCACGGCGACCACGACGCGCAATCGCTTGGATTTCTCGACGCCGAGGCCGCGCGCATTCTGGAAACCTACGGCAATCACCCCTCGTTTTTGCTGCTCACCCTCGGAAACGAATTGAGCGGCTCCTCCGACTGGATGGACGCGCTGACGGAAAAACTCCGCGTCGCCGACCCGCGTCATTTGTATGCCGCGTCAACTTATTCCCATCAAAAAAACCTCGGCCGCGTGCCGGCGCAGGCGGACGAAATACTGATCACCCAGCGCACCGACAGGGGCTGGATTCGCGGACAGGGTTTTTTCAACGATTTTGCGCCGTCGTTTGACAAAAATTATTCCGCCACCGCCGCGCACGTCCGCGTGCCGCTCGTCTCCCACGAAATCGGCCAATACGCCGTTTCCCCCGACATGCGCGAGATTGACAGCTACACCGGCAACCTCGTCCCGCTCAATTTCATCGCCATCCGTGACGATCTGCAAAAAAAGGGCCTGCTCCCGCTCGCCGGCGACTTCACGCGCGCCACCGCGAAATTCGCCGCGCTTTTATACAAGGAGGAAATCGAACGCGCCCTTCGCACGCCGGAATTTGACGGCTTTCAACTGTTGTCATTGCAGGATTTCCCCGGCCAGGGCACCGCGCTCGTCGGCCTTGTGAACGCGTTTTGGGAGCCGAAGGGCGATATCAAACCGGAGGAGTTCCGACAGGCCTGCGCGCCGCTCGTGCCGCTCGCGCTTTTCCCGAAGGCCGTTTATGAGCGCGGAGAAATTTTCCACGCTGATATAAAAGTCGCCAATTTTCTGAAACCGCTCCCGCAAATGCGCGTCGAGTGGCGCATCGCCGGCGCAGGCGGCGAAACGCTCGCACGCGGCGCGACCCCCGCGCGCGATTTGCCAATCGGAAACCGGCTTTCCCCCGGCGCGATTGGGTTTGCGATCCCACCCGGCGCCGGCGCGGAGAAAATGCAGCTCGAATTGCGCGTCGCCGTCGCCGATGATGTTTATATTAACAGATGGAATTTCTGGGTCTATCCGCCGGCTCCGGCGGATGACAAAAACGAGACACGACATGAAAACGTGCTTGTCACCGGAAATATTTCCGAGGCGCTGCGCGCGCTCGGCGCCGGCGGACGCGTTTTGCTCGCGCCGAAAACGAATAATATAAAAGGCATCGAAGGCTGCTTCGTCCCTGTTTTCTGGAGCCCCGTCCATTTTCCGAAACAGCCCGGCACGATGGGAATTTTGTGTGACCCCGCGCACCCCGCGCTGCGTGATTTTCCGACGGATTTTCATTCCGACTGGCAGTGGTGGGAACTCGCCACGCGCTCGAAAGCCGTTGAAATCGCCGGCCTGCCCGTCACGCCGCTCGTGCGCGTGATTGATAATTTTGCGAAAAACCGCGCCCTTGCGAATGTCTTCGAGGCGCGCGTCGGCACCGGCAGTTTGTTGTTTTGCTCGATTGATATAACCGGAGACCTCGCCGCCCGCCCCGCCGCGCGCCAGCTCCGCCGCAGTTTGCTGCGCTACACCGCCTCGCCCGGCTTCCGCCCCGCTCCCGAGCTCGCCCCGGCGCAACTTGCCGCGCTCGCGTCCGAGTGAGGGCGCCGTCCAAAACGCACTTGGCGCTTGAGGCGGACGCGGCGGGCGCTTGTTATCGCATGTTTACATGCCTGCCAGCAACATAGCCGCGTCCGCCCGCCGCCGCGCCGTCATCACCGGCCTCGGCTTCATCACCCCCATCGGCAATGACCGCGCCGCCGTCGCCGCCAGCCTGCGCGAAGGCCGCCACGGCTTCGAGCCGGTCGAGTTTCTCAAAAACCCGGCCATCCCGGTGCGCCTCGCCGGCACGGTGAAGGACTTTTCCGTGGATTCGATGAGCTGGCGCGACTGGCGCTGGCCCGCCGGCTACGACCTCCCGCGCGAAACCCTGCGCGGTCTCGCGCCCCACGGCGTGTATGCCATCGCCGCCGTGCAGCAGGCCCTGCGCGATGCCGCGCTCGCGCCCGCCGACATCGCCGGCGACGATGACACCGGCCTCTTCTGCGCCTCCGCCGGCTCCGCCATGATGCTGCACGGCAACCTCGCGCAAATGCACGCCGTGCGCGGCGAGCGCGGCAACCCCATGGGCGTCGTCAGCTCCATCGCCGGCACGCTCAACTTCAACCTCGCCGCCCATTTTCACATCACCGGCGCGGTCTGCGGCTTCGTCTCCGCCTGCGCCTCCGGCAGCCACGCGCTCGGCCACGCCGCCGACGAAATCCGGCTCGGACGCCTCCGCCGCGTCATCGTCATCGCCGCCGAGGAAATGAACGCCGAGACGCTCCTCCCGTTCTCCGCCATGCGCGCCCTCTCGCCGCAGCGCGACCCGCGCCTCGCCTCGCGGCCCTTCGACGCCGCGCGCGACGGTTTCGTCGGCGCGGGCGGAGCCGTCGCCATCGTGATCGAGGACGCCGGGCTCGCCGCCTCCCGCGGCGCGCGCCCGCAGGCCGAGCTTGCCGGCTGGGGGCAGGCGGCCGACGGGCACAGCGTCGCCATGTCGCATCCCGAGGGCCGCGGCCTCGCCCTCGCCATGCGCCGCGCGCTCGCCGACGCCGGCGCGGCTCCCGCCGACATCGACTATGTCAACGCCCACGGCACCTCCACGCCGGTCGGCGACCGCGCCGAGGCGCTTGCGCTGCGTTCGATCTTCGGCGCGGAAAATCCGCCCGCCCGCCGCCCCGTCGTCAGCAGCACGAAAGCCCTGACCGGGCATCCGCTCTCGCTCGCCGGCGCGATGGAAGCCGCCTTCTGCGTGCTCGCGATGAACGAAGGTTTCCTTCCCGGCAACCCGCACCTCGTCAACCCCGACCCCGTGTGCGAAGGACTCGACCTTCCCGTCGCCGCCGTGGAACGCCGCGCCAGCCTCGTGCTCAACAACAGCAGCGGTTTTGGCGGCAGCAACGTCTGCCACGTGCTACGCGCCGTGTAACCCGGCGCCAAGGGCGATCGACCAAGGAATGCAGCCTCTTTCTCTTTATTCTTTATCTTTCCTCGTTCTCTTCCTTCCGCGCCTGACGAAAGAGGAAAGATAAAGAATAAAGAGAAAGATAAGAAGCTTGCGCGCCCGCCCCGTGCGGCGGTTCTCTTTTCCGAATCATGCACGTCCCGTTTAATCTCGCGACCGAACTCGACACCGCCCTCAAGACCGCCGCGTCCGCCGCCGGACTCGATGCCGCCGCATTTGTGCCCGAAGTTCGCACCGCCGACCCCCGCTTCGGCGATTATCAGGCCAATGGCGTCCTCGCCTACGCCAAACGCGAGAAACAAAACCCGCGCGCCCTCGCCGAAAAACTCCTCGCCGCCCTGCCCGCCGACATCACGGCGCGCTGCGACGCCGCCATCGCCGGCCCCGGCTTCATCAATTTCACGCTCAAGCCCGCCGCGCTCCTCGCCTGGACGCGCGCCTTCGCCGACGCCGACGCGCTCGCGGCGGGCGCAGCCTCCGCGCTTTCCGGCCAGACCTGGGTCGTCGATTACAGCTCGCCCAACACCGCGAAGCAGATGCACGTCGGCCACCTGCGCTCCGCCGTCATCGGCGAGGCCATCTGCCGCCTGCTCGCCTTTAGCGGCGCGCGCGTGATCCGCGACAACCACCTCGGCGACTGGGGCACGCAGTTCGGCAAACTCATCTACGGCTACAAACGCTGGGCCGATCCCACGGCGCTCCGGCGCGAGCCCATCGAGGAACTCGAGCGCCTCTACAAGCTTGGCAACGAAGCCACGCCCGACGGCTCGCCCGCGCTCGAGGAGGCCCGCCAGGAACTCGTGAAACTCCAGTCCGGCGACCCCGAAAGCCTCGCGCTCTGGAAAACGTTTTCCGAAGTCAGCCAGCGCGCCTTCGACGAAATCTACGCCCGCCTCGGCATCCGCTTCGACCACTACCTCGGCGAAAGTTTCTACAACGACAAACTCGAACCCGTCCTGCGCGAGCTCACCGGCCTGAAAATCGCCGGGGAAAGCCAGGGCGCGCTCGTCGTGTTTCATCCCGAGCACCCGCGCTTCAAGACCCAGCCCTTCATCGTCCGCAAGACCGACGGCGCCAGCAACTACGCCACCACCGACCTCGCCACCATGCTCTACCGCGTGGAGCACTTCAAGGCCGACGGCATCGCCATCGTCACCGACTTCCGCCAGGCCGACCATTTCGAGCAGCTCGCGCTCACCACGCAAAAATGGTTCGCCGCCACCGGCCGCCCCATGCCGAAGTTCGAGCACGTCACCTTCGGCGCCGTGACCGACGAGGCAGGCAAGGCCCTCAAGACCCGCGACGGCGGCACCATCAAGCTGAAAGACCTCCTCGACGAGGCCGAGCAGCGCGAGCTGGCCATCGTGCGGGACAAAAACGCCGGGCGCCCCGAGTCCGAGCGCTTCACCGAGGAGGAGTGCCGCGCCATCGCCCGCACCGCCGGCATCGCCGCCGTGCAATACGCCGACCTCTCGCAGAACCGCAGCAGCAACTACGTGTTTTCCTGGGACAAGATGCTCGCGCTCGACGGCAACACCGCGCCCTACCTGCTCTACGCCGTGGCGCGCATCCGCTCCATTTTCCGCAAGGCCGGTATCAGTCCGACGGATACAAACCTGGCCGCGGCGGCGACCGCGCCGGAGACGCCTGCGGAGATCGCCGTGGCGCGCAAGCTCGTGAAGTTCGCCGACGCCGTGCGCCTGGCGACCGACACGCTCCGCCCGCATTTCCTGTGCCTGTATCTCTACGAGCTGGCCGGCGACTACAGCGCCTTCAACAACGCCGACAAGGTGCTCGTGGACGACGCCCCCGTGCGCGCCCGCCGCCTGCTGCTTTGCGCGCGCACGCTTCTCGTGCTCGAGACCGGCCTGCACCTCCTCGGCCTCCGCACCCTCGAGCGCATGTGAGCCCGCGCCAAAATCTTTCCTCTTTATTCTTTATCTTTCCTTCCAAAAGTGGACGACACGGAGGCGGAGATCGTTCCACCACGCCACATTTCTGACAACGCGTCATTTCAATTCGTAAGTGATATGGGAATGGCGACGAGTTTTCCTCGTCGCCACAGCCGCAAAACCATGCTGGCCAACTCCCGCCCCGCGTGCCAACATGGCTCCGCATGAACAAAAGCATCCGGAAACCCATCCGCCGGAAAATCCTCACTTTTGCCGCGAGCGTGCTTCTCGCCACCGCCGCGTTGCTCCTTTTCCGTTCCCCCGCGAAAAACACCCCTCCTTCGCCCGCCGCCCCCACCGCCGATGTCCCTGCCGGTGCCGCTGGCGAAACCGCCGCCGGCCAAGTCGCCGCGGTGGACGCCGTCTCCGCGCCCGACCCCGCCGCACCCCTTTCGCCCAAAGTACGCGCCACCTTCGAAAAAATCCCTGACGGACGTTTTCGCGAAGAGGTTCTCGCCCTCGCTCCCGCAGCCCGCACCCGCGTCCTCCGCCAGCTCGCCGCGCGCCCCGTCCCCGCCGCCGATTACGCCAGCCTGCGCGTCACTCCGGAAGGCATGCTCTATTACGCCTGCGTCTTCCCCGCCGCGCCCACCGTCGCCAGCGGCACCACGCCCGCCTCTGCCATCACCCCAGCCGACGACCCCTCGCTCCTTCAGTCCTTCAGCCCTTCAGTCTTTTCCACCCCCGCTGCCGCCCCTGTTCCCATCAGCCAGCCCCCCGTTCGCCACTCCCGCCCCGGCTCTCGCAACATCCTCTTTCTCGACTTCAGCGGCATGGAAATTCGCGACACGTTATGGAACACCTCCGCCGGCGGCACCGGCGTCCGCCCGCTCATCCGCGCCAAACCCTTCTCCCTCGACAGCGACACCACCACCTTCAGCGACACCGAACAGCAAGCCATCCTCCTCATCTGGGAGCGCGTGGCCGAGGACTTCGCCCCCTTCGATGTGGATGTGACCACCGAAAAGCCAGCCGAGTTCATCCGCACCACCGGACATGCACTCGTCACTCATTCAAAAGACAATGATAACCGCGACATGCCCGGTGTTGCCGGCGGCGCCGCCGGTATCGCCTTTCTCGATTGTTTCGGCGAGATCAATTACGCCGAAAAAGTGGTCAACGCGTTCGACACCCTGCCCGCTGCCAGCCCAGCCCTCATTTATCACGACAAACTCAGCAACAACTCCGCCAGCATCGCCTACGCGGTTTCCCATGAACTCGGCCACAACCTCGGCCTCCACCACGACGGCCCCGGCAGCGTCATTGTCACCGGCGGGGATGGCGAGGACGTTTACGGCTACTACGGCGGACACGGCTCCGGCGCAACCTCTTGGGCACCCATCATGGGCAACGGTTACAGCCGCAGCGTGACGCAATGGTCCAAGGGCGAATATTACAGCGCCAACAACCACGAGGACGATCTCGCCTTCATCGAATCAAAACTCGGCTACCGCGAGGAAACCGCCGACACCTCGCCCGCGCTCGCCGATGCTCTCGTCCCCGCCGCCGACGGACGCCTAGGCGCCTCCGGCGTCCTTCTCCGCGCAGGCGACGCGCACCTTTACTCTGTCAACCTCGGCTCCGCCGCCGCCACATCCTCCACATTGAATCCCTTCCGTCCCGCCGACGGCTCCACCGCCAATGCTGGCAACACCGACCTCCGCCTCGAAATCCTCGACGCCAGCGGTATCATCGTTGCCGCCGATAACCCGGCCAATGCCGCGAATGCCACCCTCACCCACACTCTCGTCCCAGGCCAGTGGCTTCTTCGCGTCACCTCCACCGGCTACGGCACGCCTCTCGCTGGCCAGCCCACCGGCTACACCGACTACGGCAGCATCGGCCAATACACCCTAGTCACCAACCTCGTTCCCTCCGCCCCCGCGCTCCCCGACGCCCTCGCCGCCAGCGCCACCGCCCCCCGCCTCCTTTGGCACACCACCACCGCCTCCGCCATGCCTTGGTTTGGCCAGGCCGGCATCACCCACGACGGCCTCCACGCCGCGCAAAGCGGTTCCATCCCTGCCGGCGCCGCCAGCATCCTCGCCACCATCCTTGAGGGACCCGGCATCCTCGGCTTCTGGTGGAAAACCTCCGCCGCCTCTGGCGACACCCTCGCCCTCACTCTCACCGACCTCGGCTCCGACACCACCAGCGGTGGAGCCAGCGGCACCCTCAGTTACGGCGGTATCAACACCGGCACGCTGACCCTTAGCGGCTCCGGGGGCCTCGGCGGCAGCGGCACGCTTGTCACCGGCAGCACTGGCGGTGGAGCCAGCGGCACCACCAGCATCCCTTTCCTCGCCGCCTCCGCTCCGCAACTCCTCGCCGAAATCTCCGGCCAGACCAACTGGACTTATCACACCGCCACTCTCACCACCCTCGGCGCCCATCTCCTCGAATGGACTTACCTCAAGGACGCCGCCACCCCCTCCGTCGCCTACCTCGACCAAGTCAGCTGGGCGCCCGCCCAAACTATCCTCGCCCCCATCCCTGCCGTCCGCGATGTTACCAGCGGCACCGGCCAGTTTACCCTCGCCATCGAAACCAACACCGTGTGGGCCGCTGCCACCGACGCCCCTTGGCTTGCCCTCGCCCCCGCCAGCGGCACCGGCGTCGCCATCCTCACTGTCACCCACGACGCCAACCCCATGTCCCTTGCCCGCCGTGCCACCGTCGCCATTACCGCTGGCGGTCTCGTCCGTACCACCGCCGTCACCCAATCCTTCACCATCCCCCTCGCCACCGCACTCGACAACGCGCTCACTTGGCAGACCGGCGGTGACGGCGACTGGTTCGGCCAGAAAACTACCATGCACGACGGCGCGCACGCCGCGCGCAGCGGTCTCATCCGCGGCGACCAGCAAAGCTGGCTCCAAACCACTGTCAGCGGCACCGGACTTCTCCGCTTCTGGTGGAAAGTCTCGTCCGAGGAGGAGGAACCAGACGCGTTTGACGGCATGCGCTTCTACATAGACGACCAGGAACAAGCGCGGATCTCCGGGGAAATGGACTGGGCTCCCCGCGAGTTTCCCCTCACCACGCCCGGCGCACACACGCTGAAGTGGCAGTATGAAAAAGACTACTACCTGTCCGTCGGCACCGACGCCGCCTGGCTCGACCAAGTCACTTGGCAAACCACCCCCGCCTCGCTCGCCATCACGCCATCGGAGGTGGACGTGCGCGCCACTGCCGGCCAGTTCAGCATCATGGTGACATCCGACGTCTCGTGGAACGCAACCTCCGGCGTCCCATGGCTGACCGTCACCCCCGCGAGCGGTGCCGGCAATGCCACCCTCACCGCCACCTACAGTGCCAACAGCGTCCCCGCCGCACGCGTCGCCACCCTCACCGTCACCGCCGTCGGCGAAACCCGTTTCTGCGAAGTCACCCAAGCCTCTGCCAGCGGCATCTCGACTGTCTCCACCGGCTCCGCTACCGGCGACACGAACAATCCCGGCACCACTCCCGGTGCCGATAGCGGAGGAGGCGGTGCCGCCAGCCTCTGGTCGCTGGCCGCGCTCGCTTTGCTGTTTGGCATTCGCAGCCGGAGAAAACTCGAATAGAATTCGCCGCGCGTTTGTCCGGCGAGCCGCGCAAGACGCCTCAATCCCAAGCCGTCCCGTCGAAGAACGGCAGGAAGTCATGTCGCAACGCAGCAGTCAGGAAACGCGGCAGTGCGCTGCGCATGGCCTCACCTCCCTCGTCAGCACGGCCGGATTTCACCGTTTCAGCAGCAAGCGGCGCACTCCTTCGATCGGCGCGGCCGTCACGGCGGCAAGAGTCAAGGCCGTGCGGGCCTGGAGATGCGCATGGATGGCCGGCCGGGCTAGGACGCGTCCGCTGACAAAAGCGGGCACATCGGCGGGGGCATCCCCGGGGAACAGCCTCTCCGCCACCCGCGCGGCGAGGTCGAGAAGAGGCCGGCTGGCCTCGGTGACGACGGCCAGTCCGGCGGCGTCTCCGGTTTCGGCCAGACCGACGACCGCAGGGGCGAACGCGCCAAGATACGCGTTGGGCTCGGGGTGCGCGTAGAGGTGGCGGACAATGGCAGCTGGCTCGGCGAGGCCGGTGTGGCGGCAAAGCAAACCGGCCAGCGCGGTACGCGGAGTCCAGCCTTGCAGCTCGACGAGCGCGGCGGCGGCGGCGAGACGGCCGATTTCGTAACCGCCGGCCGGATCGCCCAGGCGCCAGCCAAGCGCCCCGGCGTGATGCACGCAGCCGTCCGGCGCGCGCGCGACGATGAAGGAACCTGTCCCCGCATGGAGCACGATGCCGCAGCGGCCTTCGGTGGCGGCCTCGAGCACCGCGAGCGAGTCGCGCAACGCCTCGACGCGGCCATACCGTCCGCCGCCGGCAAGCGCGTCCGCGGTTTCGCGCCAGTGTCCGGGCGAGCCCGCCATGCAAAGCAGCGTGCGTCCGACGACCGGCGGCCCGCCGGAGGCCGGCGCCTGCGCCAGAAGGGCGGCGAGCGCGTCGGAAAGAATCTCGCGCGAGCGGGCCGCGCCGGTGACGCTCGGGTTGCAACCGGGCGCGATGTGCCTCGCGACGATCCCGCCGTCCGGCGAAACAAGGATGCATTCGGTCTTGGTGCCGCCGCCGTCGATGCCGATCTGGTAGGTCATTGGAACAACGAAAACAAATCATGCGGGCGCCGCCTGCGTTTCCGGCGCGGCCACGGGCAGATGGAAATAAAAATCGCTCCCTTCGCCCACTTTGCTGGCGCAGGCAATGAAGCCGCCGTGGGCCAGCACGATTTCACGCGCGATGGCCAGGCCAAGGCCGGCGCCTTTGCGCGCCTGGCCGGGCACGCGGTAGAATTTTTCGAACACATACGGCACCTCGTTCCCCGGAATGCCTGCCCCCTGGTCGCGCACGCCGAAGCGCACGCTGCCGTCGCCCGCCGGGCGGGCGTAGAGCGTGATGACGCCGCCCTCGGGCGAATATTTGGCCGCGT
The DNA here is from genome assembly GCF_038725785.1 of Termitidicoccus mucosus. Classification (GTDB taxonomy): domain Bacteria; phylum Verrucomicrobiota; class Verrucomicrobiia; order Opitutales; family Opitutaceae; genus Termitidicoccus; species Termitidicoccus mucosus. The sequence goes on along the minus strand of NZ_CP109796.1, from coordinate 2,862,502 downwards.
TGCCGAGCAGGTTGACAAACACGTGCCGGATGCGCTCGGGATCGAGAAACACGTTTGTGACCGCCTCATCCACCTCGATTTCGATGCGTTGCCCGACATCGTCCACGATGGGCTTCATTTCGCGCGCCATCTCGGCGAGCAGCGCGCGCACGGGTGTGTCGCGGCGGCTGAGCGCGGCGCGGCCGCTCTCGATGCGCGAGAGGTCGAGGATGTCGTTGAGGATGCGCAGCAGGCGGTCGGCGTCGTCGCGCGCGGTTTCGAGCAGGTCGCGCTGGCGCGGCGAAAGCTCGCCGATATTTTGTTCGAGCAGCAGATACACCGCCATGCGCAGGCTGGTGAGCGGCGACTTGAGCTCGTGGCTGACGGTGCCGACGAGGTTGTTTTTCGCGTCGTCGAGCAGGCGGAACTTGGTCACGTCCTGCAGGATCATCGCCGCCCCGCCGAAACCGGTCAGCTCGTCGCCGATGGCGAGGATGCGCGGCAGATAAAACCGCTCGTCGTTCCCGACCCGCGTCATGACGACATGGTTGTAATCAGACGGCAGGAAATGCACTCCCGTCCCGAGCACTTCCTGGATGCGCGCGCCCAGCGGCTCGGGAAACCCGTCCGCGAATTCCGGCGACGCGGCGAGCGCCTCGGCAGCGGGATTGCGCAGCTCGGTGGAGCCGTCGCGCGCGATGACAAACAGCGGGTCGGGCGTGGAGGTGAGCGTGGCCTCCATCGTGCGCTGGGCGCGGACGACGCGCGCGGTCATCGCGTCGCGATAGGCGCGGAGCTTCGCGGCCATGGCGTTGAAGGTGCGCGCGAGTTCGCCGAGTTCGTCCCGCGAGGTGACGGGCACGTCGTGGTCGAGATTGCCGTCGCCGAGCGCGCGCGCCGAGAGCGTGAGCGATTCGATGGGCTGGAGGATGGAGCGCGCCAGGCGCCAGCCGAGCCAGAGGGAAAGCGCGATGCCCGCCGCGATGGCCGCGGCCAGCACGCGCGTGCCGACACGCGCGAACTCCGACACGCGCTTCGCCTCGTCCTGAAGCTCGCGATGGTCGGACTCCATCAAGGTGTCGAGCGACTTGAGCGCGTTGAAAAACATGACCTCCGCATTGAGGTAATTCTCGCGCGTCACCGGCGCGCCGGTGGCAAACACCGCGTCGCCCTGCGCCTCCATTTCGCCAAAGGCGTCCGCCACCGCCTCCAGGGAAAGCGCCCGCATCGTGCCCGCCGAGGCAAACGACTCGGCCATGAGCGCCTTCTTGAAGCGCCCGCGCTGGCGCTCATATTCCGGCCGCGCCTCCAGCTCGAAACCGTCCTGCGCGCGATGGATGGCCGCGGTGACGCCGGTCGCGGCGTCGCGCATTTCATGCGCCGCGAGCACCATGCGGAAACTCTGCGCAAGCTTCTCCTCCATCGAGCGCCCGAGGTTCCGGCAGACCATGATGCCCGCCACGCCGACCAGAATGAGCAGCAGCAACAGTGGGAGCATCCCGAGATTGAAACGCGTGCGAAGCATCGTTGCCCAAAAGGGAATCCGCCGGGAGGGAAAAAACAAATACGAAAAACGGGCCGTCCCTCCCCCCATGCGTCCCCCCGTTCTTTCCTCTTTATCTTTCTCTTTCTCCCGTGAAGACGAAGCCTGCCTGAATCGGAGGAGAAAGAAGAAAGATAAAGATAAAGAGGAAAGAACGGGGGGGGGAATGATCCGCGCCCGTTTAGATCAGCCCCATTTTCTGCCGCTTGCGATAAAGCGTCGCCGGGTCGATGCCCAGCGTGCGCGCGGCTTCGTCCAGACTTTTCGTCGAGGCCAGGATGCGGCGGATATGCTCGGCCTCGAGTTCGTCGAGCGTCACGCGCGCGCCGACGGCGATGCGGGCGTCGGACTGCGGCTGGAAATTCTCCGGCAGGTCGTCGAGTTCGATGATGTCACCCGCGGCGAGGATGGCCGCGCGCTCGATGACATTGCGCAATTCGCGCAGGTTGCCCGGCCATGAGTAGCGCACAAACGCCTCGCTCACCTCCGGCGCGAAACCCGTCAGGCGCTTGCCCATGCGCTCGCGGAAAAAGCCCAGCGCGCGCATTGCCAGGCGCATCAGGTCGCCGGGCCGGTCCTTCAGACCGGGCAGCGTGACGTTGATGACGCTGAGCCGGTAGAACAAATCCTCGCGGAAGCGCCCTTCCTTCATCTCGTCGGCGAGGTTGCGATTGGTGGCGGCGATGACGCGCACGTTGGCGCGGCGCACCTTCGCCTCGCCCACGCGCTCATACTCGCGCTCCTGGAGCAGGCGCAGGAGCTTCGGCTGGATTTCCAGCGGAAGCTCGCCGATTTCGTCGAGAAAAAGCGTGCCGCCGTCCGCCGAGGCGACCTTGCCCAGCGTGTCGCCCACCGCGCCGGTGAACGAGCCTTTCACGTGGCCGAACAACTCGCTCTCCAGCAATTCGCGCGAAAGGCTCGGGCAGTTCACGGTGACAAACGTCCCGTCGCGCTGCGCCCCGCGCCGGTGGATTTCGCGGGCGAGCATGCTCTTGCCGGTGCCGCTCGACCCGAGCAGCATGATGGTGGCGGGCGTGGCGGCGGCCTTGAACGCGATCTCGAGCGCGCGCTGCATCGCGGGGTCGGTGGAGTCGAAATCAATCTCGGCGGACTGCTCGTTGAGCTGCGTCTCCAGTTGCTTGACGCGCTGCTCGAGCTTGCGCGTGCGCGCGACCTGCTCGAGCACCTGGCGAATTTGCTCAGGCGTGAACGGCTTTGGGATGAAATCAAACGCCCCGCGCCGCATGGCCTCGACCGCCGTGCTGATGTTGGCAAACGCGGTGAACATCACCACCGCGATGCCGGGCTGGGCCTTCAGGATCTTGTCCAGCACCTCGACGCCGTTCTCCGCGCCGAGGTTGACATCGAGGAAACACGCGTCGCACGGCGCCTCCTCGAGGAGCTTGAGCGCGCGCAGGCTGTTGGGTGCGTCCACGACCGCATGCCCCATCGTTTCGACGGCGAGGCCGGTGGTTTTGCGGATACTGGGTTCATCATCGACAATCAGGACGCGCATGGCAGGGAAATACAAAGGAGGGTTCAATCAGTTCCGCATCGCAAGGACGTTTGAAGCGCGCGCAAGTTGCGCCATCCCCAAAAAAGCCAAGGCGGGGCCGCATACGCAGCCCCGCCAGGTCCAGCTTCAACTAACATATCCCGGGAGTATTGCCTCCCGGGAAATAGGAAATGTTTGCGAGAAAAAGAACCCGATCGCCGGCTCGGATGCCCGCAGCGATTCGCGCCCGACAGACTCGCCCTGCCTCCACCGGTTCCCGAAAAACGGAGGATTTTTTCCCAATTGGCCGCTTTCGAAAGGCAGATACTACGCAATATCATCCGGCATCGCTCCTTACAATTATTCACAAGCCCGCTTGCCTTTCGCGGCAAAACGCAAAACGCTTGTCACCTATTCGCAACCATCGGCGTCCGGCAACGACGTCGTGCTCACTATCGCCATCAACTCGCTCTTGGAAAACGAAGCCACAGCGCCATCGGGTGCAACTTTTCGGCCTGCGCAGCGTCAATCGGCTGACGGCAATTGCGGAGCATGCCCGGCCGACGAGAGCATCTCCGGAACCGACGCCTTGGCGGACCTCGTCCGCCGGGCGCAGGCCGGAAACGAAGCAGCCCAGCACCAACTCATCGTCAGCTACCAGCACCGCATCGCCGGGTTCATTTACACCATCCTCAACCGCTCCGATTCCATCGAGGATCTGGCGCAGGTTATTTTTATCAAGATGCTCCGCGCGCTGCCCAAGCTCACGCAGCCCGCGCAGTTCGAATCGTGGCTCTTCCGCATGGCGCGCAACGCCTGCATCGACCACATCCGCCGCCAGCGCTGGCAGCGTTTTTTCACCCCCATCGAAACCGAGGAACGCGTACTCGACATCCCCGAAACACCCAAAACCGTCGACACCGAGGAACTCGACGCCCTTCGTCACGCCCTCTCCAAACTCAAGCCAAAGGACCGCGCCCTGCTCGCCCTCGCCCAGGAAGGGCACAGCCAGGTCGAAATGGCCGAGATGACCGGCGTGAGCGTCGTCGCCCTCAAAGCCCGCCTCCATCGCGCCCGTGAACAACTTCGCCAACACTACCGCCATGAAACCTGAAAACGCCCAATCCCGCCTCTCTGCCCACGCCGCGCCCGCCGAAGCCCGCGCGTGGGCGCAATTGCAGGCCGGCGCCGCCGCGCGCCTGCCGGGCGACTTCGCCGTCCGTATATTGCGCGCCCATCGCCTCGCCCAGTCGCGCCGCTCGCCCGCCGCCCGCTTCCTCCTGCATCCCTTCGCGCTCTCCGCCTACACCGCTGCTGCGTGCCTGTTCGTCGTCGCCCTGCTCACCCAGAGCAATCGCGAAATCAACCAGCGCCGGCTGGCCGAATGGCAGGACATCGAGCAACAGGCAGCCAACCTCGAGCCGCTCTAAAAAACATGAGGGATAAAGCCATCATCTTCATCCTCACCACCGCCATCGGGTTCGCCGTCGGCTTCTACGCCGGCAAATGGAACGAGCGCAACCGCCCGGTCTGCGCCGCGCCCGCCGCCGTGCTCGACGAAGTGCGCGACGAGCCGCTCAAGACTACCATCAGCGATCCCGCCCGCGAAGAGGCGGTCCGCCGCATCGAGGCCGAGATGGAGGTGTTCAGGACAAAGGTGAACGCCATCCGCGACGATTTCCTGGACAAGCTCGACGACATCCTCGCCACGCCCGGGCAGCACGAAAAATTCAAGGCGATACGCGAGCGTTTTCTGGCCAAACGGCCGCGCCCCGCGGCGTCCGCGGACGCCGCGACCGATGAGGCTGCCCGCCTCGCCAAGCCACCGCCGAAGCAGGAGGAGTTCGAATCGGTCATCATGATGCTCATCATGGTGCCGCGCGCGCAGGAATGGTTTGTCCGCAAGCTCGATCTCGACGAAAAGCAATCGGGACAGGTGCAGGCGCTCCTGGTCGAGCGGCGCGACAAATTCATCGCGCTGGTGGACGCCACTCCGCCGCCCAGCACGAAACTCCACCGCATCGCGCCGCAACCGGACGCAGCCAAATGAAAAAGTGCTTCCCCGCTATTTTCGATATCTGAAAACAACAAAAAATTAACCGCAAAGAACGCAAAGAGCGCAGGGAACAATCCTGTTTTTCCATGAGTTCTTTGCGTTCTCTGCGGTTAAATAAGCAAACCAGCCATTCAAAATAGCGAGGAACCAAAAAAGTTTTAAGTTGGAGTTCAGACAGCGGCGCGCCCTCCGACTTCAACTTGAACTTAAACCGGAGTCACCGCCGCCTTTTTCCTTGCCCGCCACGCGCCGCCGCCAAGCATCAGCGCCCCGTGGTTCCCGACGCAGATTATCGCATAAAACTCCCGGTCTTCGAAGGCCCGCTCGATCTCCTCCTTTTCCTCATCCGGAAAAACGAGATCGACATCTACGACATACCCATCGAGTCGGTCACGCGCCAGTATCTCGACGTGCTGCGCAACATGAAGGAACTCGACCTGGAAATCGCGGGCGATTTCTTCGTGATGGCGGCCACGCTCATGGAAATCAAAAGCCGCATGCTGCTGCCCAAGGGCCACCATGCCATCGATCCCAACGCCGAGGACGACGACCCCATCGACCCACGCTACGAACTCGTCCACCAGCTCCTCCAATACAAAAAATTCAAGGAAGCCGCGCGCGAATTGCAGGAACTCGCCACGTTTCAGGACAACAAGCTCCCCCGCCTCGTCACCGAGGAAAAGCTCGGCGAGGAGGACCGCCCGCTCAAGCCGGTGGACCGCATCGACCTCTGGAACGCCTTCAACCTCGTGCTCCGCCGCCTCGCCGAAAAACTCGTTGTCGGCGAAATCCAGGACGAGCAGGTCACCGTCTCCGACCAGATGGAGGTGATTCTTGAGAAACTGCGCACGGAAAAAACCTTCCTCTTCACCAGCCTCCTGCCCGAGCGCATCGAATTGCGCATGCTCGTCGCCTCGTTCCTCGCCGTGCTCGAACTTGCCCGCCTCGGCAAACTCCGCGTGCGCCAGGACGACGCCTTCACCGACATCATCTGCACCGCGCGCGAAACCGCCGCGCACGAACCGGAAGAAACCACGGCGCACGAACCGGAACAAAGGAGCGCGGGCATTCCTGCCCGCGAAACCCCGGCGGACACGGAAACATCGCCCGCAACCGAAACGGCACCAACCGTCCTGTCCCAACCACAAGGCAGGGAGGGCTCCCTACCGGAAATGGCCGTCGAATCCGGACAAGCCGCCGCTCCCGCCGGCGCGGATGCGGACGCCGGCGACACCGCCGCGCAAAACACACTTGAAACACCCGCCGGCCCCGGCACCGTGACACCGTGAGCAAAAAGCCAGCCAGAAAAAAGCCCGTTCGCGCCGGACTTCTCGGCGTCGGCCTCGACAACGACGATGGACACAAGCGCATCACCACCGGCGAGCAGTTTGCCATCGTCGGCGGCTCGTCCGAGACGCACGAGCGCATGACCGAGACCGTCGTGAAGACATTCGAGGAGCTGAAACAGCGCGGCAAGCACATCGCCGAAGTCGGCCACAAGGAACTCGCGGAAATCATCCACAAATCCTCCCCGCGCTGAAGAGGATGCGCATGCGCCGCGCTTTCCGCTTTCGCTTTCTGGCATTCCCGTCATTTTATCTCCCGCTTCGTTTTTCATTCCGTCCTCAACCCGCAACACTCAAATCCATCCGCAAATCATGTCCGACAAAATCGAGCACCTCACCGTTGATTCCTTCAAAACCGCCACCGCCACGGGCACCGTGCTCGTTGATTTCTGGGCTCCGTGGTGCGGTCCCTGCAAAGCGATCGCCCCCGTGCTCGACGAAGTCGCGACCGAGCTCACCGGCAAACTGAAAGTCGCCAAGGTCAACGTGGATGAACACGGCTCCCTTGCCGCCGAATACGGCGTGCGCTCCATTCCCACCTTCATCATTTTCAAAAACGGCGCGGTGGCCGAAAAAATCGTCGGCGTGTCCGGCATCACGACCAAACCCGCCTTTGTCGCCAAGATCCAGCCGCACCTGTGATTGCCCGGGGCGGCCCGGCGTTCATCGCTCTGGATAGATGAGACAACAAATCCCGCCAGACCGGCGGGATTTGTTGTCTGGCCGTATGGCGTGCCGCGTGCCGCTGTCTTTCCGTGTGGTTTGCGTGGCACGGGCGGGACGCCCATGCCACCCGACCCGGACGGCACGTTCGAGATCGGACGGCACGGAGGTAGTCCCTCCATTTTGAAAATCTAACACCAATTACCAATTGTGATTAGACTGCTGGAGGGCCGAGCTCCCGCGAGGCCGTGGCCGGAAAACCGTGCGTCCAACCGCGACGGCCTCGCAGGAGCTCGGCCCTCCAGCAAAGGCCTGTTTTCCATTGGCGATTGGCATTACCATGAATAGCGCAGGCCGACGCTGGCGGAGGTGCTGTCGATGTTGCCGCCGCCGGTCCACATGCCCGAGGCATACAGGCTGGCGCGCGTGCCGAGCAGGAACGTCACGCCGCCTTCCACCGTGAAGAGCGAGCCGCCGAGGTCGTTGTCGAACCAGAAGCCGGATATCCCGATCTTCTGGTCGGCATCGAACTCGTAGCCGCCGCTCACGCGCAGCCACGGCGCAAACGAACTGTGCGTGTCGAAGGGAATGTTTGTGCTCCAGCGGATGCCGCCGCGCGCCTGAAGCGAAGTGGTCGAGCCGAAGCGATAATCGCGGCTGAAGCGGTCGGCGTTGTCGTCAAAGGATTGATCCTGCCAAACCGCCTGCACCGACGGTTCTATGCGCCCGAGGAGGTGGAAGGCGTAGCCGGTCTCGAGCGCGAACGCGAGGCCGTTGCCTTTCACGCGCAGGCGGTCGTCGGGCGCGTTCACGTCGTATTCAGTTTTTCCATACCGGGCGAGCCCGTCCACATACCAGTTGCCCTTGGCGAGCGTGCCGTAGAGACCGAGCGCGCGCTGCTGTCCGTCGAGCTCGGCGCCGGGCGAGGGATGGCTGTCACCGGCATCGAACGCATCGAAAAAGACGCCGAGGACGAGCCGGCTGCCGTCACCCCAGACTCCGGGGAACAGGTGATCGGCGCCGACTTGGAACCCGCGGGTGCGCACGTCGGTGCCGTCGAACAATTCGCCGGTGACGCGGTCCTCGCGGTAGATGCCGCGCGCCCAGAGGCTGTCGAGGCGGTCGGTTTCCACGCGCAGTTCGCCGAGGCGCTGCGCGGCGGAGTCGAGCCCGGCCTGCCCCATGAGCAGCGCGAGGGTGGGGATGGCGGTGGCGGCGGGAACCTCCGGGGAGACCATCGCGGCGGCGAGCGTGAGGTTGCCGCCGGCGTCGAAGGCCGCGCCCAGGTCGAAAATGCCGTCGGTGACGCGCTGCGAGAGCACGGCCTTGAGCTGGCTGGTGTCGGAGCCCGCGCCGGCGTCGATCACGTCCACGCTGGCGGCGCCGGTGCTCATCGTCTCGTCGAGGGCGAGGCGGATGAGCATCGTGCCGCTGCCGGTGAGCGCGCCGCTGACGGTGAGTTTGTTGTTGCGGCCGATGAGCCCGGCGTCGGGGTTGAAGGTGGCGTCGAGGATGACGGAGCCGTCGGCCGCAAGACCCGCGACCGTCTGGTCGAAGCCGCCGAGGTCGAGTATCGCCCCGCCGGATACACTGTGGGCGGAGGCGGCGTTGAGGACGCCGGCCGCGCCGGCCTTGAGCGTGCCCGCGAGCACCCGGGTCGCCCCGGTGTAGGCGCTGGCCTGCGAGAGGGTGAGCACGCCCGCGCCGCGTTTCTCAAACACCCCGGCGCCGGTGACGACGCCCGCGTAGGCGCCGTCCGAGGCCTGGTCGAAAACGAGCGTGCCGGCGTTGGCGATGTTGCCCCGCAGGCTGTCGGTGTTGCCCTGGAGCGTGCCGGCGGCGATGGAGAAGCCGGGCGCGGTTGCGGCGGCGGCGCCGGTGAGCACGAGGGTGCCGTCGCCGGTCTTGGTGAGCGTGCTGGATGAGCCGGTGATCGCGCCGGACAGCGTGGCGGTCGCGGCGGCGGCGACGCTCACTTCGCCGTTCTGGCGCAGTTCAAGCGCGCGCGCGCTGGCGAAGCCGTCGCCCAGTTCGAGCGCGGCGCCGGCTCCGTCGAAAACGATCTCGCGGTTCAGGCTGGCGAGGCCGAGCTGGCTGTCGGCGGTGACGCGCAGTGTGCCGCTTTTGAGCAGCGTGTAGCCGGCATAGTTGTTCGCGCCGGTCATGGTGGCGACACCCGCGCCCGCATCGACCACGACAAACACGCCCTGCTTTGCGAGGTCGGTGGCGTGGCCGATGGCAAAGGCGTGGTCGCCCGCGCCGAGGGTGATCTTGTCGTTGCTGCCGATGACGCCGCCGAGGCTGCCCGAGAATGCGAGCAGGCTCCAATCGTTGGCGGCCGAGCCGTCGCTGACGTAGGTGGTGTCGGAGAGGTCGAGCCAGCCGCCGTTGAAGGTGAAGGCGTGCGCAACGGAGGGCGCGTCGGTCGCGATGATGTTGCGCAGCGCGACCACGCCGGCGTCGATGCGCGTGGCGGCGTGGCCGAGCGCGGCGGTGCCGGAATAGACGAGCGTGCCGTCGCCGAGCTTGGCCAGCGTGCCCGCCGTGCCGGTCACCGCGCCCGCAAGCGTGAGCGTGTGCGCGCCGGTGTCGATCGAGGCGGTGACGCCGTCGGCGATGGCGAGGGTGTTGGAGAGGATGATGTTGCCGGCGTTGGCGCGAAGGATGGCTTCGCCGGAGAAGGTGATGGCGGCGGTGCCGGTGCCGAGCTGGGCGGCAGTGGAAAACGCAATCGCGCCGCCGGACAGGTCGATGCCGCCGAGGAAGGTGTTGACCGCGTTGGCCAGGGTGAGCGTGCCGGCGCCGGTCTTGACGAGGCGGCCCTGCGCGCCGGTCACCTCGGAGGTGCCGCTGTCGAGCACGAGGGAGGCGGAATCGCCGGTGATGCCCGCGCCGGTGAAGGTGAAGTCGTCCGCACCCTCGACAAACAAATCGGAGACCCTCGCGCCGCCGCCCGCGATGGCGATGGTGTGGCTGGCGGCGAGGCTGCCGGTGAACGTCACGCTGTCGCCCGCGGCAAACTTGCTCACCGAGCCGTCCCAGTTGCTGTCAGCGTTGTTCCACGCGCCGCCGGTCGAGCCGGTCCAGACGAGGTTGCGCGACTGGTCGGCATTATAGGTAAGGAGCAGGAGGTTTCCGGTCGTGCTGGAGAGCACGGCCTGCTGGCGGCCGCCGGCGACTTGCGTCTGGCCGTCAATGGTGACGGTCGCGCCGTCGAGTTCGGCGATGTTGCCGAGGGTGTAAACGCCGATTTCGGGGGCGTTGATGTCGATGGTGTTTGAGCCGCTGACCGCGAGGGTGCCGCCGGCGTCGATGGTGAGGACATCGCTGAGCGTGCCGGTGAAGAGGCCGAAGGTGAGCGTGGCGTCGTGCAGCGCGAGCGTGCCGCCGATGATGAGCGTGCTTGAGGTTGAGAGTCCGCCGACGCGTAGTGTCACATTGGATACAGAAACGTTGCCCGAGAAGGCGCCCGCGCCGCCGACGATGGCGCCGGAGGCCGTGGCGGTGACGTCGCCGCCCAGCGTCGCGGCGGACGCAAGGAGGAGCGCGCCCTGGTCAACCCGTGTCGTGCCGGCGAAGGCCGCGCTGGCGTTGCCGGCGAAGGTGAGCGCGCCGGAGCCGGTCTTCACCAAGGTGCCCGCGCCGGAAAGCTGCCCGGAATAACCGACGGCAAAGGTGCCCGTGTCAAACACGCCGGTGTCGGCGGCGGCGGTGACGGTGAGGCTGTTCGCGAGGTCCGCAATGCCGGCGGCGGCGCGGAGCGCGGCGCTGTTGCTGAGCGTGATGGCCGCGCCGGGACCGGTGGCGATTTGCGCGGCGTCGGTGAAGGAGATGACGCCGCCGGAGTGGTCGATGCCGGCGGTGAAGGTGTTCGGGCCGGTGTTTTCAAAGACGAGCTCGCCCGCGCCCTCCTTGACCAGCTTGCCGCTGGTGCCGGTGGCGACGGCGGAGCCGTCGAGCACGGAGGCCGCGTCGGTCGTGAGGCCGCCCGTGCCGGTGAAGGTGTGCGTGCCGCCGCCGATGACGCGCACCTGCGAGGCGGTCAGGGCGTCCGCGAGCGTGACCGTGCGGCCAGCGGCGGAGCCGTCGCCGTCGAACAACACGCTGTCGCCGTCGCGGAAGTAGTTTTCGGCGTTGGCCGCTCCGTCGGTCCAGTTCGCAGTGGAGCCGGGGGCGCTGGTCCAGACGGCGTTTTCCGAGCCCGTCCACGTGAGGCCGAGGCTGACGACCTGATTGGTGAGGGAGAGTGTTTTCGCGCCGTCGTCGATGTCAATCGAGGCATGGTTGCGCGCGGTGAGTTCGGCGCCGTTGGCGGTGATGGCGAACTTTGTCGTGTCGGAAGCCGCGAGGCCGGAGCCGGCCCAAGACATGAGGGTGAACGTGCCGGAGTCCACCGCGCCCAGGTCGATGGTGGCGGTGCCGGTGAGCGCGAAATCGCCGAGCGCGGCGAGGAGGTCGGCGGCGCCGCCCGCATACAGATCGTGCCGCAGCACCGCGCCGTCGGCCAGCGTGAGGTTGCCGGTGAGCGAGAGGGTCTGCGCGGCGGTTGCGCCGGCCTCGCCGACGCGGACGGCGGCGGCATCGAGCGCCTGCGGAATCGCGATCGTGCCGGACCCGGCGAGCGTCAGGCCGGTGCCGATGACGGGCGTGCCAGCGGAGTCGAAGGCGAGGGAACCGCCCTCGAGCGCCTCCAGCGTCGCGCCATTGGCGATGGTGATGGCATTGGCCCGGACAATGCCGTTGCCCGCGAGCGTGGCGCCGGACGCGACGGTGAACGAGCCGGTGCCGCTGTCCGCCCCGTAGATCGCGCCGCCGGTGAGCTTGAACGCGCCGGCGGCGACGGCGGTGTCGGCGACGATGGCGGATTGGTATTGGTCGAAAAGCACGGAGCCTGCGCCGGTCTTGGTGACTGCGATGGCGAACTTGGCGGTGGCGTCAACCGCCGACGCGATGGGGTCATAAAAGTTAATGGAGTTGCCTTCCGTCGCCTCCAAATTCAGCGCGATGCCGGCGCCGGTGGTGATGTTTTTGAGGTAAATTGCGTTGGGCACGCCGGAACCGTCGTCGCTGACGCGATGGCGGTTGTCGCGGAAAACGATGTCGCCGGTGGTGGCGGCGAGCGTGGCGGTGAAGGCGGCGGCGGTGGTGGCCTCGAGGATGATCGCGCCGCCTTCGAGCACGGAGCCGGCGGTGGTGCCGGCGCGGTTGCCGGTGAAGCTGCCGCTGCCGATGAGGGAAAGGCTGCCGATGGTGGCGATCGCGCCGCCTTGGAGCGAGGCGGTGTTGCCCGTGAAGGCGAACGGGCCGGTGATGGTGACGGCGGAGGCGGCGTTGTTGTGGCGGATCGCGCCGCCGGGGCCGCCGGTGACGGTGTTGTCGCGCATCTCCACGCCGTCGCGGAAGGTGACGGGGCTGGCAGCGTAAATGCCGCCGCCGTTTTGCACGGCGGTGTTGGAGGAAATGACGGTGTAGCCGGTGACATCAATCACGTGGCCGGCGGTGTTGAGGTGGAGCGCGCCGCCCGAGCCGGCGAGGGCGTTGTTGCGGGAGAAATTGCCGCCGGCGAGGAGGTAAATGTCGCCGCTCTGCGAGTGGATGGCGCCGCCGCCGGTGCCGGCGGTGTTGCCGGTGGCGGTGACGTAGGAGCCGAAGGTGATCGTGCCGGCGGGGAAATAATAAATCGCGCCGCCGTTTATCCGCGAGTAGTTGTTGGAGAAGAGGGAGGTGCCGGAGATGGAGAGGTTGCCGGCGACGACATAGATGGCACCGCCACCGCGCTGGCCGGCTTCGCTGCGGTTGTCCTGGAAGGTGGCGTTGCCGAGGATGGTGAGGCCGTTGGCGGCATGAATGGCGCCGCCGAGGCTGTTGGCGGTGCCGGTCATGGTGTTGGAGGCGAAGAAGGCGTCCTTTTCAAAGAGAATGGAGCCGGCGGCCTTGATGGCGGCGCCGCCGTTGCCGGCGATGTTGCGGGAGAAAGAGGCGTTGCCCTTGAAGACGAGGTCTCCGGTGCCGATGTTTACGGCGCCACCGCCGCCGCCCGCAATGTTGTCATTGAAGATGGAGGAGCCGGCGACGGTGAGGGTGGCACCGGCGGTGCTTATGTTTACCGCGCCACCGTTGGCGCCGATGGCGGTGCCGGACATGTTGCCGGCGAACGTGACCAAACCGCCCGCGCTGCCGAGCAGGAGGCTGCCATTGGCGGCGTGAATCGCACCACCGCTGTTGAGGGCGGTGGCGCTGGTGATGGCAAAGCTGCCGAGAAGCGAGGTGGTGCCGGTGGTGTCGCCACCGCTGATGGTGAACGCGCCGCCGTTGTTGGAATAAACCGAGTTTTTGATTTCAATGTCGCTGAGCGTCATGGCGACGCCGCTGTTCAGGGCGGCGAAACGGAACCCGGCGGCATCGATGACGCGCGTGACGCCGGCGATGTCGGACTGGAAGACGAGCGATCTGTCGTTGTAGCCCGGGCTGTAGCCGAGCTGGACGTCGCCCTTGAATACAATGGTGTCGCTGGAGGCCCAGGAGCCGGTCACGGTCGAGTTGATGGTGGTGGCGGGCTCGACTTGGTGGATGTCGGCGCGGGCTGGTGCGGCGAGGAGGGCGAATGCGGCAAAGAAAAGGACGGCGACGGAGATTTGCTCACGCAACGACGCGGCGGGCGCAACGGTGGCGGTTTTTGTTTTCATGGGCATGGCGGGTATGGTTTTTGAGATTTTGGGATTGGGAATTTTTTGGGGATTTGGAATTTGCGAGCGCGGCGAGCCTTGCCACTTGCTACTTCGCCTTGTCACCGGCGGCGGGGACAAAGCGCACCGCGTCGATGGCCACGTAACCTTTCGCGCCGGCGTTGGAGATCGTCACGACGGCGTCCTCGCCGGCCTTGAACTCATACTCGCCCAGCGGGACGAAGGTGAAGGGGCCGTCCTTGCGCTTGCGCTGGTTGACCATGAGCTTCGTTTCGCCTCCGGCGTGCTGGATGGTCACGGGAACATTCATCGCCCGGTTGCCTGAGACCGGCCAGGCAACGGAAACCTGGTAGCGGCCCGACTGCGGCAGCTTCGCGGCGAATCGCGCCATGCAGGAGCCGTCGCCCTCGGCCTCGTCCACGAGACCCACGCGCTGGCGGTATTCGATGTCGGTGCCGCGCGTGCGTTTCCAGCGGCCCTTGAGCTGCGCCTTTTCATAGTGCACCTCGATGGCCGCGGGTTTTTTCGACTCGCCCGCCTGAATGACCGCGGTGGCGGGCAGCGCGGTGTGTTTCCCGTCCTGAGCGATGAGCATGATCTTGTAAACGCCTTCGCGCGGGATGGTCCACTTGACCTGCCGGCCCGCGGCCTGCACCGCGCCGCTGCCGTCGAAGTTCCAGGAGAACCGGGTGAGCGGCGTGCGGGCGACTTCCTCAACCGCCTCAAGCTCGACGGCCTGGCCGGGCGCGTAGGGTGGGGGCGTTTTCACGCGGATGCCGGCGACCGGGCGGTAGGGAGCGGCGAGCGGCACGCCGCTTTTGCGGAGCGCAGACTGTAGTTTTTCAACGGATACGTCCCACACGCTGCTGTTCGCGCGGCGGGCGAGATGCGCGGCGGTGCCGCCGGCCTCGCCGAGCATCATGAAGACGGGCTCCATGCGCAGGCTGGAATACGCGACGTGGCTCGCGGAGACGGCCGCGACGACGAGCAGGTTTTTCACTCCGTGGGGCGTGATGCTGCGGTAGGGAATCTCGTAGGGATCGGTGGACTGGTTGAAGTGACCTTCCTCGACGCGTCTGGCGTCGGTCCAGATATGCTGCGTGGAGTGGCTGTCCATGTTGTAGCTGCCCATGCAGATGGCGTCGGGCTTGAAGCGGTCGTATTCGCAGTCGCGCTGGGTGAGGAAATAGCGGCCCATCATGCGGCGGGCGACGCGGATGTAGAGCTGCGGGGTGACATGGCCGCTCTCGACGTATTCGTCGGAGGGCAGGCCCCACTTGCGCGCGCTGGCCTTGAACTCCTCGGACAGGCGCGGGTCGTTTTGCAGCATCCACCAGAGGCTGAGCCAGTGGTCCTGCACGCGCTGCACGATACGGGCGCGGGCCTCGTAGTCGGCCTCGGGATACGCCATGTTGATGTCGAGCATGTCGGCCTTGTTCGGGTCGCACTTGCCGTTGATCATGCCCCAGCGCTGGTAGTCGTCGAAGAGGACGGTGAATTCCTTGATGTCGTGCTCGCGGACGACGCGCACGAAATACTCGAACGGCTCGGGGTCATAGTTCGCCGGTTTCGGGATGGGCACGCGGATGTCGTCGCGGTTGGTGAGCGTGCCGCGGATGTTGTAGGACTGGAGGCGGTGGTCGCTTTTGCCCAGATACTCGGCGGGCCCCTTGGTGATGCCGGCGAGGGGTTCGTTGTATTCCGAGCGCGCCTCGCGGCCCACGCGGTAGAGCACGCCGGAGGCGGCCATGAGGTCACCCTCGTAGGTCCCGTCGATGAACACGGGCGCGGCGTAGGCGAATTTTTCACCGGTGCGGTAGTCGCGGGTGACGATCTTTTGTATCACGCCATTGGATACATGGGATTTCACGAGCTGCTCGTGCGTGCGCACGGTCACGCCGGCCCCGGTGAGCATTTGCATGAAGACGGCGCCGGCGACCTTGGGCTCGAAGATGAGCGCGGCGCCCGCGGCCTTCGCCTGCTCGGAGGTTTCCCCGTAGGCTTTTTTGTTATGCTCTCGCACCCGGTTGAAAAACTCCTCGGAGAGCCCGCCGATGGTCTCGCGTTTGCCGATGTCGGTCTTGGTGAGGCCGCCGGTCATCATGCCGCCGACGAGGTAGCCGGACTCGAGCAGGAGGACTTTCTCGCCCGCGCGTCCGGCAGCGACGGCCGCGGTCACGCCCGCCGAAGTCGCGCCGAACACGACGATATCGTAGTCGCGGTTGACGGGCAGGTCGTTCGCGGACTGGCCGGACAGAAGGGACGTTAAAAGGAGGACAAGCAAAACGAAGGGGATCTTTTTCATGACAGGTGATTCAGGAGCAGGATGGGCGGGTTGTTTTTCTTTTGGGTGTTGATGATTGGTTTTTCGATTTTTGGGATTGGTTGCTTTTGCAATTTGTGGTTTTCGACCGCTGCTTTGTCGCTACTTCGCTGTTGCGAGGATGTCGGTGCGCGGTTCCTCGCGGAGGGGGATGGATTGCCTGCTGGCGAGCATGAGCCACCAGGAGCGTGCGGAGGCGGCGAGGATGAGCAGGACCAGGATGAGGAAGCTCGCGGTCACCGCGGTGTTCACGTACTGGTTGAGCAGGAGATGCCGCCACTGCGCGAGCTGCGCGGGCGGCGCGCCCGAGGCCGCGCCCGCGTCGATTCTTTCGGCCAGGCTGCGCGCCGCGCTCAGGAAGCCCAGCCGTGGGTCGGCCGCGAAGATTTTCTGCCAGCCCGCGCTCATCGTCACCGCCAGCAGCCAGGCCAGCGGCAGCCACGCCACCCACGCGTAGCGCGCCCGGCCCATCTTGATGAGCACCGTCGCGCCCAGCGACAGGGCGATCACGGCCAGCAGCTGGTTGGCCACCCCGAAGATCGGCCACAGCGAGTTGATGCCCCCGTGGGGATCGACCACGCCCTGATATAAAAACCAGCCCCAGGCCGCCACGAACAGCACGCTCGCCGCCCAGCTCGCCGCGGTCGAGCGCGTGTTGCCCAGCGGCCGCCATATCCCGCCCAACAAATCCTGCACCAGGAAGCGCCCCACCCGCGTGCCCGCGTCGATCGTGGTGAGGATGAACAGCGCCTCGAACATGATTGCGAAGTGATACCACAGGGCCATCGCCGTGGGGTTTTTCAGCACGCTCGAAAACATCCGCGCCATGCCCACCGCAAAGGTCGGGGCTCCCCCCGTGCGTCCGATCATGGTCTTCTCGCCCACGTCGGAGGCGAGTTTTTCCATCTGCGCCTCGCTCACCGGAAAGCCCAGCTCCGTCACCTGCGCGGTCACCTCCGCGGGCGTCCCGGCCATGTTGATGGCAAAATACTCGCCGGGCTGCATGGCGCACGCCGCGATCAGCGCCATCACCCCCACCAGCATCTCCGTGATCATCGCCCCGTAGCCCACCACCCGGATGTCCTTCTCTTTCGCCAGCAGCTTCGGCGTGGTCCCCGACGCGATCAACGCATGGAAGCCCGAGACCGCCGCGCACGCGATGGTGATGAAACAAAACGGAAAGACCTTCCCGGCGAACACCGGCCCGGTCCCGTCGACGAAGCGCGTCAGCGCGGGCATGTGCAGGGTCGGCGCCAGAAAAATGATCGCCACGCCCAAGAGCGCCACCGCGCCGATCTTCATGAACGTGCTCAGGTAATCCCTTGGGGCGAGCAGCAGCCAGACCGGCAGCACGCTGGCCAGCAGCCCGTAGCCCATGATGCCCCAGGCCAGCGGCCGGCCCTCCAGCGTCAGCCAGCCCTCCAGCGCGGTGCCCTGGATCCATTTGCCTGCCACCACCGACAAAAGCAGCATGACCACGCCGAAGGCGCTGACCAGCCCCACGTGCACCTTGCCCGACTTGAGCCCCACGCCCATGAGCATGGCGATGGGCACGGTGGCCAGGATGGTGAACAGCCCCCAGGGACTCTCCGCCAAGGCCCGCACCACCACCAGCGCCAGCACCGCGATGATGATGACCAGAATCGCCACCGTGCCGAGCAGCGCGACCGCGCCGGCGAAGGGCCCGACCTCCTCGCGCACCATCTGCCCGAGCGACTTGCCCCGCCGCCGGATCGAGCAGAACAGGACAATCGAGTCGTGCACCGCCCCGCCGAGGGTCGCGCCGACGAGAATCCACAGCAACCCGGGCAGGTAGCCGAACTGCGCGGCGAGCACCGGCCCGACCAGCGGTCCGGGCCCCGCGATGGCCGCGAAATGGTGCCCGAAGACCACCCAGCGGTGCGTCTTCACAAAGTCCTTGCCGTCCTCGAAGGCCACCGCCGGGGTGGCCCGGGTCTCGTCGAGGGTGAGCACCTTTGCCATCAGCCAGGCGGAATGAAAGCGGTAGGCCAGCGCGAAGACGCACACCGAGGCGACCACCACCCAGATGGCGTTGACCGGCTCGCCCCGCGACAGCGCGATGATCGCCGCCGAGACCCCCAGCAGCGCCGCCACCACCGCCCACACTACTAGCGCCAACGGCTTCAGCCGCGGACGCGCGGCAACTCTCTGGGTGGATTCGGGTGTAGTCATAGGGTAAAGCAGGACTAACTAACCTATATCAGAATATGTTTGTCAATAGAAATTTTCCGAGCTCGAATAGTGAGCTCACTATAAAGCAAGGGCAGCGGGGATGCCGACGCTCCATGAATCCTCCGAAATAGCCGCTATTCTCACCAATTTTCGTTCAGATATTGATCAATCAAGGATTGCCCATGCCTGTCTCCAGCCGGGAATATGCTTTTTCTCAGAAAAACTTTGACAAAGTGAAAATATTCCGACCTATGTCAGTCGCTTTACCCGGAATCCCCTTCATGCCTTACTCACGCATCACCTCTTTTTCTCCACGCATGAAAGTCGCTTTCGGCGCCCGATGCCGCATCGCCGCCAGTCTCGTTTTTGTGGTCATTTTTTTCATGAACACATTCGCTTTTGTCTCCGCGGCCACACCCCCGAAAGGCACGCCGCCCGCGAAATTGTTTCGCATCGCGCACACGCGTCTCTCCAAACCCGAGCTTATCGCGCTCACCTCCCTCCAAGGCATCCTCGCCAAGGACAGCGCGGAAAACCTCTACCTCGATGACGGCTCGGCCGGTTACAAACACTGGCTCGAAATCCTGAAAACCACCCATGGCACGCAGGTCGAGGACGCGGCGTCCTGCCGCGCGCTGCTGGCCCATTTTGCCAAAGCGCCCGCCGGTTATCTGCTCTGCCGCGCCGCCGACCAGCGCTCGCTCGCCCTCGCGGGCACGCTCGCCGGGCCGTTGCGCGGAATCATCATCGACGAACCGCTCCAGTCGCTGGCCGATTCGCTCGGTTGGCAACAACTCCACGACACCCGCGAAAAGGACTACGCCTGGCTCGACCGCGCGCTCGCGGAGGCGAACGCCGGCACCGCCAACGTAGGGCCTGACCTCGCGTCAGGCCGCGAATGTCCCAGGCTGTCCGCGTGCCCTTCCAATCCCGGCGCGACGCAAGGTCGCGCCCTACACGCCGCAACCACCCCCGATATCATCGTCTCCCAGCCCCCCGGCCAAGTCTGGCAGGCCCGCGACTACGCCGTGCTCGCCAACGCGCAAGTCGTTCCCGCCCCCGCCAGCGGCAAGGGCAATCCCGCCGACGAATCCGAGACACGCCTTGCCGCGCGCGCGCGCCAGCCCACCCGCGCCGGTGCGCTGCCGTTCATCCTCGGCTGGGGCGACGGCGAAAAAGAGGACGAGCAGACTTTCATCGGCCGTGTGTCGCGCCTCGGCCTTCCGCTCATCCCCTCCGACCACGCGCGAAACCTCTCCGTGCTCAGCAGCCTGCCGGTGCCGGACGGAGGCCTGAAACAAAAAGGCTCCGCCACGCGCACGGCGAAATCCACCCAAAAGCCCGCCAAGAAACACACCGTCACCTTCGTCCTCTCCGACGGCGACAACATGAGCTGGCTGCTCTTCGACTGCCCGGTGAACGACCGCTGGTTCGCCAGTCCCGCCCGCGGCCAGGTGCCGCTCGGCTGGGGCATGGCCCCCGCGCTGGCCGAGTTCGCGCCCGGCGTGATGCAGTGGTATTACGACCAGGCCGCGACCGCGGTCGCGGAAGTGGAAAGTGACAAGTATCAAGTAACAAGAGACTCCAGCGCGCACCCGGCGACCATGTCCCTTCATTCCGCATTGCCCCGCGACCACTTCATCGTCGGTCCCTCCGGCAACGGATACTTTTATCCCAGCCTCATGCCTCCCGGCGCGCTCGCCGCCCACTGCGCGGAGTTGAACCGCCTCATGGGCCTCTCCGACCTGCGCCTCGTGCAGATCATCGACAACGACGCCTTCGAGCGCACCGACCTCTGGGACGCCTATCTCTCGCAGCCCAACATCGACGGCCTCATCTACTTCGACTACGCGCCCTACGACAAATACCGCGGCCGCATCGTCTGGGCGCGCGGCAAGCCCGTGGTCTCCGCCGCCATGCAGCTATGGGGCTCGGGCCATCACGCATCCACGCCCGCAAAACCCTCGCGCAACTCTCCCGACGCCGTCGCCGCCCGCCTCAACCGGGCCCCGCGCGATCCGTATTCGGAAAAAGGATACTCACTCGTGGTCGTCCACGTCTGGACCCACACCGTCGCCGACGTCGCCGCGCTCGCCGCCCGCCTCGACCCGGGCGTCGAGGTCGTCGCGCCCGACGAGTTTTTCCGCCGCGTCCAAGCCAACTTGGGAAATAATCAATAGACACAGAGAACACAAAGCTCCGACACAGAGGGCACGGAGGCCCGCAAGACTTCGCTTTTTCCCCGCACCCGAAACTCCTTTCAAAATAAAAACAAAAACCATCCGCCAAGCCTGCAAAGCCATAAATACCAACCCGGCCTCCGTGGCCTCTGTGTCCGAGCTCCGTGACCTCTGTGTCAAAAAAACGCCTCCCTTCGCATCCTTCGCGGTTAAAAAAACTCCTAAAACTTTCACATGAAAAAACTCCGCCTCCTCTCCCTCTTCGCCCTTCCCGCCATGACCATCGTTGCTCCCGGCTCCGCCAGCGCCGCGGCACAGCCCGCGCCGGCGGAAAAACGCTGCGACATCGCCGTCTTCGGCGCGACACCCGCCGGCATCATGGCTGCCGTCTCCGCCGCCCGCTCCGGCGAGAAAGTCATCCTGCTCGAACCCAGCTACCTCGTCGGCGGCATGATGTCCGGCGGCCTCACCAAGACCGACATCGGGCGCCGCGAAACCGTCGGCGGCCTTTCCTTCGAGTTTTTCGCCCGCGTCAAGAAATACTACGCCGAAACCTACGGTCCCGACTCTGCCCAGGTGAAGGAATGCAAAAACGGCCTCTTCTTCGAGCCCTCCGTCGCCGACCGCATTTTCTCCGACATGCTCCGCGAGGCCGGCGTCACCGTGCTGCGCAAGGAGCGCCTCGCGCCCCTTGCCACCGTCACGGAAAATAACCGTATCCGTTCCATAACTACAAAACACTACGAGACCGGCGCGGAGACGACCGTGCGCGCCCGCGTGTTCATCGACGCCACCTACGAGGGCGACCTCATGGCCTCGGCCCATGTCCCCTACCGCGTGGGCCGCGAGGCCCGCGTCGAATACAACGAATCCCTCGCCGGCCGCACCCACGCGCCCGCGCAGTATCGCGGCGCCGGCGACCACCGCGTGCAGTCCTACAACATCCGCTCCACCCTCACCAACCGCGACGACATCCGCGTGCCCGTTCCCAAGCCCCGCACCTACACGCCGGAACCGCACCGCCACTTCATCGACTACGTCAACAAGCACAACATCCGCACCTTCGAGGAACTCTTCCACGACGCGCCGCTCTGGGGCCCGGTCAACGGCAAGAGCGACCCCAACAAGGCCGATTATCCCGGCGCCAACTATGCCTACGCCGAGGCCGACTACGAGATGCGCGCCTTCATCGTCGGGCGCGTCCGCGACTACTGGGCGAGCATGTGGTGGATGCTGCAAAACGACCCCGCGCTCCCCGACGAGTTCAAACAAAGCGCGCGCAAGTGGGGCCTGCCAAAAGACGAGTTTGTCGAGAGCGGAAACATCACCCCGCAAATCTACGTGCGCGAGGCCCGCCGCATGCTCGGCCGCCACCTGCTCACGCAAAACGACCTCGAGCGCGACCGCTGGAAACCCGACACCATCTGCATGGGCAGCTACAACATCGACTCGCATGACGTCTCCTTCGTGCAGACGCCGGGCGGCCTGACAAAGGAGGGCTTCCTCATCTCCGGCGTCGATGCCTACGAGATTCCCTACCGCAGCATCACGCCCATCGCGCCGGACAACCTCCTCGTCACCTGCGCCGTCTCCGCCACGCACATCGCCTACGGCAGCCTGCGCATGGAGCCGGTCTTCATGATGATCGGCCAGGCCGCCGGCTTCGCCGCGCGGATCGCGCGCCGCGAAGCCATCGCCGTGCAGGATGTATCCATTGAAAAACTACAAGTCGCGCTCGCCGGCGCCGGCATCCCGCTCAAGGCCCCGTTCCGCCCCGTCGTCGCCATCGTCGGCCCCGCCGGCGGCCGGGCGGTCGCCGGCGAGCCCGTGCAGTTCGCCGCACGCGGCGTCCACGTCCGGTCCCCGCTCAGCTATTACTGGAACTTCGACGGCTCCGGCGAAGTGCAGAGCACCGACCCCGCGCCCGTGTTCACCTTCACCACGCCGAAACGCTACACCGTCAGCCTCAAGGCCGTCGATGCCGACGGCACGCACTCGCTCGTCGAGCAGCAGACCGTCGTCATCGGCGAGGACGTCGAGCCCGACGCCAGCGTGACGGTCGAGGGCGCGAAGCTCACCGGGCGCTGGGATCGCGGCTTCTCGCGCACGATGGAGGGCCGGGGTCGCGTGAACCACCACGCGATGGACATCGACAGGAACCCGAAAACCGCGACCTTCGCCGCCACGCTTCCGCGCACCGGCCGCTACCGCGTGGCCTTCGCCTTCGAGCAGGGGCCGGATTGCGCGACCGCCGTGCCGGTGAAGATCACGCATGCCGGCGGCGCCGACACAGTGATCGTCAACGAGCGCGAACGCGGCACGCCCTTCGCCTTTCGCCCGCTCGGCGAATTCCGCTTCGAGGCCGGCAAACCCGCCGAGGTCTTCATCACCACCGAAGGCGTGAGCGGCCGCGTCACCATCGACGAGGTCCGCTGGCTGTGGATCGGGCCGTGAGATTTTCGATTTTGGATTCTCGATTTTCGATTGGGGCGCTCCCGCGCCGAAAACAATCAACCGCACGACAAATTTTTCGACCGCTTTTCATGTCCGCCAAGACAATCACTTCCCAACCACGCCAACCCGCCGCCCGCAACGGCGCGGGAGCGCCCCAATCGAAAATCGAGAATCCAAAATCGAGAATTCCGACTCCGGCATCCTTGCCGGAGTTGGTGGACACCCGCCAGGGCACCGATTCCTCCTTCGCGTTTTCCACCGGCAACACCATCCCGCTCACCACCATGCCGCACGGCATGATCGGCTGGGCGCCGCAGACCGACGAAGGCCGCTGGGTCTTCGACCGCCGCTCGCCGAAAATCCAGGGCTTCCGCGGCACGCACCAGCCCAGCCCGTGGATCGCCGACTACGGCCAGTTCCTCATCATGGTCGCCAGCGACGGAAACCCGCTCGATTCGCTCGCCGCCGCCGAATCCTATTACTCGCCCGCCGCCACCATCGCGCGCCCGCACTATTTCCGCACCACGCTCGAACGCCACGGCATCATCGCCGAGATGACGCCCACCGAGCGCGGCGCGAGTTTCCGTTTCACCTACACGCGCGGCGCAAACACCTGGATCGCCTTCAAGCCCGCGCAGGGCGAGGTGATGCGCGTTGACCGCGAGCGCCGCCTCGTCATCGGCGTCTCCACCGCGCACCAGGGCGGTGTGCCGGGAAATTTCCGCTGCCACTTCGTCGCCGAGATCGGCGCGCCCATCGTTGCCGCCGAGCGCTTCGAGGCCTCCACCACCGCGCCCGGCGCCGGCGCGATGGCCACCGGCATGTGGCTGCGCCTCAAGCGCCCCGCTGGCGGCGCGGTCACGGTCAAGGTCGCCACCTCGTTCATCAACTCCGACCAGGCGCTTCTCAACCTCCGCCGCGAACTCGGGCGCGACCGCTTCGACACCACGCTCGCCGCCGCCGCCGCCGCGTGGCAGAAGCGCCTCGGCGTCATCCGGATCGAGGGCGCGGGCGAGGACCGGCGCCGCACCTTCTACGGCTGCCTCTACCGCACGATGCTTTTCCCGCGCCAGTGGCACGAATACGACGCATCCGGAAAACGGATACACTTCAGCCCGTTCGACGGCCGCACCTACGACGGCCCCTTCTACACCGACTGCGGCTTCTGGGACGTTTACCGCACGCTCCTTCCCCTGCTCTCGCTCATCGCGCCCGACCTGCTCGGCGACATGATCGAGGGCTGGCTCAACGTTTACCGCGAGGGCCGCTGGCTCCCGAGCTGGGCCAGCCCCGGCTACCGCGAGTGCATGATCGGCTCGCACGGCTCCGCCGTCATCGCCGACGCGTGGCTGAAGGGCATCCGCAACTTCGATCCCGAGACCGCGCTCGCGGCCATGCTCAAGGACGCCACCACCGAGCCGCCCACACCGGCCTACGGCCGCACCGGCGTCACCATGTATCAGAAACTGGGATACGTTCCGTCCGACCACGCCTCGCACTCCGTCGCCCGCACCTGCGACTACGCGCACTGCGATTTCGCCATCGCGCAGTTCGCCCGCGCGCTCGGCCGCGACGCCGAGGCCGGGCGTCTTCTGGCGCGCGCCACCAGCTATCGCCGTCTCTACGACGCGAAAACCGGCTTCCTGCGCGGGCGCCTTGCCAACGGCAAATGGCGGACGCCGTTCTCCGAGTTTTCCTGGTCGAGCGACTACATCGAGGGCGGCCCGTGGCAGCACACCTGGGCCGTGCCTCACGACGCCGCCGGCCTGATCAAGCTCATGGGCGGCGACAAGAAATTCACGGCCCGGCTCGACCGCATGCTCGGGCAGCCGCCGCATTTCGAAACCGGCCATTACGGCTTCGAAATCCACGAGATGACCGAGATGGCCGCCGCCAATTTCGGCCAATACGCGCATTCCAATCAGCCGGTGCACCACGTGCTCTGGCTCTATACCGCCGCCGGCCGCCCCGACCGCACGCAGCACTGGGTGCGCCGTGTCGTGGACGAACTCTACACGCCCGAGCGTTTCCCCGGCGACGAGGACAACGGCGAAATGTCCGCGTGGTATGTCCTTTCCACCCTCGGCATTTTTCCGCTCACCGTCGGCCATCCCGCCTACGTGCTCGGCGCGCCGCGCTTCCCGCGCGTCACGATTGACCTCCCCGCCGGCCCGCTCGTCATCACCGCCGAAAACGCGTCCCCCGACGCGCCCTACGTTGCCGATGTGACCTTCAACGGCCGGCCTCATCGCTCGCTCGAAATCCCGCACGCCGTCCTCGCCGCCGGAGGCGAGCTGGCATTCGCCATGACGCCGGACGCAAAGCAAGCCGCCGCCCGCGGTAAACTCAAACGCCCATTCTCGCTCTCAACCCACATGTAACCAACCGCACATTCCCATCTTCTTCGTCCTCTCCGTCCTTCAGAAAACCAATCTGGAGGACGGATCACCGAGAACGGGAATAAAACAAACAACCTTCAGCCTTTTTAATATCATGCCCCGCACCCTCCCCATAAACACATTGCTCCGTCTCGTTCTTTCCTGCCTGCTTCCAGCCGCTCTCTCCTCATCCCTCGGCGCGCAAACCACCGCAAGCGCCACCGATCCATCCACCTTTCTCGACGAGTCCGGCGAGGAAGTAATCATCCTCGACGAGTTCAAAGTGGAATCCACCTCGTCGCGCGACACCTACATGACAAGCGATGTGGCGAGCGCTGCGCGTGTCGCCGCCAAGGCCACCGAGACCCCCTATTCCGTGCAGGTGATGACCTCGGAATTCATCAATGATTTCCAGCTCTTCGAAACCGCCGACCAGCTTCGCATGGTCAGCGGCGCGTTTGCCGGTGCCGAGGATACCGGGGCCAACAACGGGAAACGCATTCGCGGTTTCCAGCCCATGGTTTTGCGCGACGGTTTCTCCCGGGCCAATCCGCCGGACCGCAGCGTCGTCGACCGCGTTGAGATAATCCGCG
Organism: Termitidicoccus mucosus; assembly: GCF_038725785.1. Lineage (GTDB taxonomy): Bacteria > Verrucomicrobiota > Verrucomicrobiia > Opitutales > Opitutaceae > Termitidicoccus > Termitidicoccus mucosus. Next base: position 2,836,613 of record NZ_CP109796.1, on the reverse strand, counting down.
GCCCCGTGTCAATGCTCTACGGCCAGTCCAGCCCGGGCGGCCTGATCAATTATATTTCCAAGCGTGCGAAAAAGAAACCCGCCTATTCCCTCTCGGCCACGTATGGCCCCGATTATGATTTCAAACGGGTCGCCCTCGATGCCACCGGGCCCATCGTGAGAAACAAACTTTTTTATTATCTCAATTACTCCTACAATTACAACGAAAGCGACACCGAGTATTTTTACAACGAGAAGAACCTCTATGCTGGCGGGCTCACTTGGAATATCGCCCCCACCACTCTCCTCACGATTTCCTGGGAAAGCCAGCGCATCAGCTCAAACCAAGCCGACACGATCCCCATGCTCAGAGTCGGCAACGTCTTTGTGGATACCTATTGGGATCTCGCTCATTTCAATCTCTTCGGCCCCCACTCAAAACTTCACCGCGATTTCGACAGCGCCAACATCCTCTTCGAGCATCGTTTTACCGGCAATCTCACCGCCCGGTTGAACCTTCAGTATTACGAAAAGACTTTTGACCAAAACAAAATCCGCCTCGGCCCCGGTAGCGGCAGCAATTCATTCGTCGAGGACACGCCGAGCAGGGGCCAGTTCACCCGTCTCAAACAAGACGAATATGCCTATCTCGCCCAAGCCGACGTGCTTTATAAACTCCAAACCGGCCCCGTGCGACACATGTTTCTTCTGGCGGGCGATTACTCCACCACTGATCATCGCCAGCTTTTTTCAGTGCAAAACGGCGCCGAGTTCGGTGGCGCCGGCAATGGTTTCGGCTTTTTCGAGGTCAACCCATGGAACCCGGTCTGGATAAAACCGCCCCCGCTTTCCGAGCTGAACAAAACATGGCAGGATACCGACCGGAATACCGACAACTACGGCGCGCTGCTCAGTTGGCGCATGTTCCTGTTCAGTGACCAGCTCGTGACACTCGCCGGTGTGCGTTATGATCGAGTCGACCAAGGACTGATGCTCTTCACGGATTATCAAAGCCCGGCCCGGAGCACCGATCGCAGCGGCACCACGGCGGACGACATCACCTATTCGCTTGGGTTCAATTGGAAGCTGTTCGGCGATGACCGGACGGTGTTTTATTTCAACCACAGCACGGGATTCGAGCCGACCGTCTTTGTTGACCGGGGCACAGGCCAGGTCATGCCCAACGAAACATCCTTTGGTTTCGAAACCGGCCTCAAAGGCTCCCTCTTCGCCGACCAACTCGGCTATACGCTTTCACTGTTCTCCGTCGAAAAACGCGACGCCAATATAGAAACAGGGCTCGCTGGTGCCGGCGCCAACGGAATCCCGGTTTATTATATCGGCAAGGAGGAGGCAAAAGGAGTCGAGCTCGACCTGCGCTGGAATGTCACCGATGCGTTTTTTATCCAAGCCGGCGGTGCATATGTCGATTCCAAGGTCACCGAACCTGAAAACAAACGCGATCGCCTCATCAAGGCACCGCGCACCAACGGCTACCTCGCCACCCGCTATGTCTTCCGGACGGGCTCGCTCAAGGGATTCAAGCTCGGCGCCAAAGCCACCTATACAGGCAGCTACCTCCATCATGCCGGCTCGGTGAACACCAACACCGGCGTTGTCACCCGTTTCCGCCAGGTCAATCCCAGTGTCGCCCTCTACGACGCCTTCGCAGGTTACAGCTTTGCCACCAAGTCGCCGACACGCCTGCGCCACAGTGTGACGCTCAACGTGTTGAACATATTCGACAAATATTACCTGCAAGACACCTACCGTCTGGCCCGCGGTCGGGAAGTACGCCTCACCTATACGCTGAGCTACTAAGAGCCACTAAACCATAGCCTTCTCTTTCCATAACCACCATGAAACACGCTGCGCGCTTCGCTCTTATCCTCGCACTCTTCACTCTTCATTCCTCGCTCTTCGCCACGAGCCAGTTGCTGACGAACCTCCGCGCCGGGAAAAAACAAACCGTCGTCACCTTCGGGACCAGCCTCACCAAGGGAAATCGCTGGTTCGCGCCGTTGCAGGAAATCCTCGACCGGGAGTTTCCCGGACAAGTCACGCACTTCAACGGCGCCGGCAGCGGCCGCAATTCCGCGTGGGGCCTGCAAGTCCTCGAAACCAACGTCCTCGCGCACAAACCCGACTGCGTCTTCATCGAGTTTGCCATCAACGACTGCGTCCCGCGCATGAAAATCTCCGCCGACCAGTCGCGTCAAAACATGACCACGATGATCGACCGCATCCGGCAGGCGCTGCCCGATTGCGAGATCATCCTCCAGATCACCAACCCCGTCGTCGGCAAGCCCAAAGGCGACAAAAGCGAGCGCGTTGACCAGCCCGCCTACGAGCAAATCTACCGCGACCTCGCCAAGGAGCGCGGCCTGCTCCTCATCGACAACGCGCCGTCCTGGCAGAAGCTCCTCGCCGAAAAAGGCGAGGCCGGCTTCCTCAAGCTCGTCCCCGACGGCGTGCACCCAAACAACGATGGATGGCGGCAAATCGTCCTCCCCAATATCCTGAAAACCCTCGGAATAAATGCGGAATTCGGAATGCGGATTTCGGAATGAAATCCAGCTGTTCCGACCACCAGCGAAAATCACGCGCATTTCCCCGCCCCGCATTCCGAATTCCGCATTCTTCCCCATGTCCGCCGTCACCCTTCGCAACCTCGTCAAACAATACCCGGGCGCCGCCGAGCCGGTCGTCCACGGCATCGACCTGGAGATTCGCGAAGGCGAGTTCATGGTGCTCGTCGGCCCGTCCGGCTGCGGAAAGTCCACCACGCTGCGCATGATCGCCGGACTCGAGGATATCACCGGCGGCGAAATCACCATTGGCGGCCGCGTGGTGAATCACGTCGCGCCCAAGGACCGCGACATCGCGATGGTTTTCCAGAACTACGCGCTCTATCCGCACATGAGCGTGTATGAAAACATGGCCTTCGGACTGAAGCTGCGGAAATTTTCCAAGGCCGAAATCGACACGCGCGTGCGCGAGGCCGCCGCCATGCTCGGCCTCGACGCCTACCTCGACCGCAAGCCCAAGGCGCTCTCCGGCGGCCAGCGCCAGCGCGTCGCCGTGGGCCGCGCCATCGTGCGCAAGCCGAGGGTGTTTCTCTTCGACGAGCCGCTCTCCAACCTCGACGCCAAGATGCGCGTCTCGATGCGCACCGAGATTTCGAAACTTCACGCCCGGCTCGGCGCGACGATGATCTACGTCACGCACGACCAGACCGAGGCCATGACCATGGGCGACCGCATCTGTGTGATGAAGGACGGACGCATCATGCAAGTCGCCGCCCCGCTCGAACTCTACAACCGCCCCGCCGACCTCTTCACCGCGGGCTTCATCGGCAGTCCGCCGATGAACTTCCTCCAAGGCCAACTCCGCCGCGAAGGCGACACTGTCTTTTTCGTGTCAGCCCTCCCTCCCGTAGGGCCTGACCTCGTGTCAGGCCGCGAGCACCTCGCCGCGTCCGTCCGCCCCCTCGCCAATCGCGGCGCGACACAAGGTCGCGCCCTACATCGTGGCACGGGTGTCCCGCCCGTCTCCACGCGCCCCGAATCCCACGGGCGAGTCGCCCGTGCCACGCAACCCCTGCAATTCGACCTCTCCGCTCCACTCGCCCGTCGCGCCGCCGTGCACGCCGGCAAACCCGCCATCCTCGGCATCCGCCCCGAGCATATTCACGAAGCGGCCAACGGCGCCCCCGTCCATCTCACCGCCACCGTCGAGGTCAGCGAACCCATGGGGGCGGAAACCTACCTCTACCTGCAAACTGCCGCCGGCCAGCTCATCGCCCGCACCGGTCCCGGCAGCGACTACGAATCCGGCCGCGAAGTTCCGCTCTCCCTCGATCTGGAGCACGCCCGCCTCTTCGACTCAGCGACGGGCATCATGCTTCCACCATAGCGCCCTGCCCGTCGCGCCCGGGCTTCCGCAATGAAGTCTGCTTTCCCCGCTCCACTTTCATCCCCCGGAAAAATTCACGTTATGACTCCCCACTCCCCAAGTATGCATACCCGCCTCCCCATCCCGACTGTCGCCACTCTGCTGCTCGCATTCGCGCCGGTCCTGCCGGCCCAGCAAACGCCGCCAGACAACGATGCCAGAACAGACGAGGAGGTCATCGTTCTCGAAGAGTTTCAGGTCAGGAGCACTACCGACAGCGACAACTACATCGCCACCGACACCATCGGCGTCCGCACCGCTGCACGGCTTACCGAGACGCCCTACTCCATCCAGTCGCTCACCTCCGAGTTTATCAACGACTTCATGCTCTACGAACTCGCCGACCAGCTCAACTTTGTCGCTGGAGGCTTCCCCGGCGCTTCAGACACCGGCGCCAATAACGGCAAGGCCATCCGCGGCTTCAACCCCGTGGTCCTGCGCGACGGTTTCTCCGAGGCCAGCCCGCCTCACAACTCGCTCATTGATCGCGTGGAAATTATCCGCGGCCCCGCCTCCGCCCTTTTCGGCCAGGCCGAGCCGGGCGGCATCGTCAACTATGTTTCCAAGCGCCCTGTCCGCCGTCCCAAATATCTGGTCAGGGGCTCCTATGCCCCCAATTACAATAGCCAGTCGCTCACCCTGACCGCCAGCGGTCCTCTGCTCCCCGGCAAGTTGTTTTACCTTTCCAACTTTTCCTACAATTACACGGAAAATCCGCTGGACTATTTCTACCGGCGGGGACGCGTCTTTGCCCTGGCCCTGACCTATTACCTCACTCCGCGCACACTCCTGACGCTCGCCTTGGAAAAACAACCGGAACATTCCAACCAAGGCGCCGCCGTCCTCCTTTACCAGCAAAGAATCGGCGGGACGAACTACCTTACCGGGCGGGCACCGGGGGGCTTGGAACACTTTAACGCGCAAGGTCCCTACAACCACCTCAAACGCGATTTCGAATGCGTCAACCTGCTCATCGAGCACCGGTTCAGCCCAAACCTCATCATCCGAGCCAACCTGCAAACTTACGACAAGCAATTCGACCAGGTAAACTATCGTCTGGACACAGCCTATATAAACGAGACCGCGCTCACCTATAATGTCGAACCCCGAGCCCAGGATCAGGACAGCGATGCCAAGCACGTCGGTTTCGACATGAACTGGCGGAAACAAATCGGCGGGGTCTGGCACTCCTTCCTGTTGGTTGGCGATTATCATCTAAGCAAGGTGGACGAGTCCATCTACGCCCAGCCCGGCGACCGCTCCCTCACCCGTATCAATCCCCATAATCCGATCTGGCTTCCGCTCGACCCGTATAATATCACCCAGGTATATCAACGCACCCGCCGGAAAACCGAGTCCTACGGCCTGCTCCTGAGCCACCGCGCCTTCTTTTTCCGCAACCGCTTGATCACAATGGCAAGCCTCCGCCACGACAAGGTCAGGCGCCCTTATTATAATTTTTATCAAAACGTCGGCGCCAGCCGCATCTACCCCCAGTCCGGCACGCAGGACGGAATCTATGCCCACTGGCAAAGCACCGGCGAACTCCCGGAGGGGATTCCCACAAGTGGCTTCTCGGTCGCGTCCCGCAAGACCCTCGACGAGAAAGACGAGGCCACCACCTTCTCGGTGGGCGCAAACCTGAAACTTTTCGGTGACGCCTTGGTGTTCTATGCCAACTACGGCACGGGTTTCACCATTTCCAACACCTACGACCAAGGCAACGGCAACTTCATGCCCAACATCACGAGTCGGGGTGTGGAGATCGGGTTCAAAGGCAGCTTTCTGGGCGACCGCTTTATATATACGTTATCAGCCTATAATATAAAAAAGAAAGGGGTGCCGGTCACCAACGACCTATGGAACAGCAGCATTGGCGCCAACCCGGACATACCTCAGTTTTTGGGCGACGGCATTGATCGCTCAAAAGGCTTCGACGGAGAAATAAAATGGAAGCCGTCCTCCGGCCTGACCCTCACCGTCGGCGGTGCCTACATGGAGCCCACGACCTACAGCCGCGCCATCACCCCCATGACCGACCGCATGATCAACATTCCACGTGTGAATGCCTACGCCACGACGGTCTACAATTTCAAGAACGGCGTGCTTAAGGGGCTCGGCCTGGGCGGGAGCATCACCCATCAGGGCGACCGGCTGGTGGGCCGGGTGTCGGGCAGCAGGCTCCGCATGGCCGAGCCCTCGACCATCCTCGCCGGTTGTTTCGCCAGTTACGCATGGAAAAAAGGCAAATGGCAAAATTCCCTGCGCCTCAACGTCACCAACCTGTTCGACAAGGAATACTGGTCATCCATCTCCTACCTCGCCAAGGGCCGCGAGGCGAGTCTCACCTACACCTTGTCCTATTGACCGATGCCACGTAAAATCTGTCACGGAATGTCGAAAAACGTCGGATAGCCAAAGTGGAGAATACCCGCACTGCTTTTCTCTTATGAATTAAAATTACCCTCTGATTGCCAAAACATTCTTTCCAATCGCCGGCATCCGGGCCAGCATTCCCGGCTTCCGCAAATCACTTTCCGCTGATTGGCCCCCTCTTTCTCCACATGAAAAAATCCGACACCCCTCCATCCTCCCTGCGTGACGCCGCCGCCTTCACCCGGCGGCGTTTTTTGCAGACCTCCACGCTGGCTGCTCTCGCCGCCACGCTCCCGCTCGGCCGCCTGCGCGCCGCCGACGCCCCCGCCGCGCGTTTCAAGAACCTCGTCACCTCCGGCCGCAAGCTGCGCATCGCCGCCATCGGCGTCGGCGGACGCGGCTCGGCGCACCTCGCGCATTGCGCGGCCGAGGAACTCGTCGCGATGTGCGACGTCGATTTCGACCGCGCCCGCAAGAGCTTCGCGCTCTACCCGCATGTGCCGCGCTATCGCGACTACCGGCAGATGTTCGACGAAATGGGCGACCGTATCGACGCCGTCGTCATCTCCACGCCCGACCACATGCACTTTCCGCCCGCACTCATGGCCATCGAGCGCGGCAAGCACGTTTATGTCGAAAAACCGATGACCCACACCATTGGCGAGGCCCGCATCCTGAAGGCCGCCGCCATCAAGCACGGCGTGGTCACGCAAATGGGCAACCAAGGGCACGCGGGCGAAGGCTGCCGCTTGATCAAGGAATGGATCGAGGCCGGCGTCATCGGCCCCGTCCGTGAGGTGCATTCCTGGACCAACCGCCCCGTCTGGCCGCAGGGCATCGAGTTTCCCGCGCCCGATCCGCGCGACAAGAAAACCGCCGGGCCCGTCCCCGGCACGCTCGACTGGAATCTCTGGCTCGGCGTCGCCCCCGAGCGCGAATACGACAAGCGCATCCTCCCCTTCAACTGGCGCGGACTCTGGGACTACGGTTGCGGCGCGCTCGGCGACATGGGTTGCCACATCATGGACGCCCCCTTCTACGCGCTCGACCTCCGCGGCCCCGTGCGCGTGAGCAGCGAAAGCGAGGGCGGCTCCGCCGTCGCCGCGCCGAAATGGTCCGTCATCACCTACGAGTTCCCCGCGCGCGGCGCGCTCCCGCCGGTCAAGTATGTCTGGTATGACGGCGACGAGAAGGACGGCGCCCGGAGGCCGCCCGTCCCCGAGGAGCTCGGCCCCGACGCCCAACTCTCAAAAGGCGGCTCCATTTACATCGGCGACAAGGGAAAACTCTACGATACCAGCGACTACGGCGGCGCGCCGCGCATCCTCCCCGCCGAGCGCGCGCAAGCCTTCACCCGTCCCCCGAAAACCCTCCCGCGCGTGCCCAAGAGCGACAACAAGCTCGAATGGATCAACGCCTGCAAAGGCAGCGGCATCGCACCCTGCTCCAACTTCGTCGATCACGCCTGCGACCTCACCGAGGTCGTCCTTCTCGGCAACCTCGCCCTGCGCGCCGGCCAGCCCATCCAGTGGAACCCGGCCACCGCCTCCTGCGACGGCAGGCCCGATCTCGACCGCTACATCAACAAGAACTACCGCCTGTTCTAACCACCCGATTCTTTCCTCTTCATTCTTTATCTTTCCTCTTTCTTCCCGCCCTCGCATGGCCAGCTCTTTCGCGAGGAAGAGAAAGAAGAAAGATAAAGAGGAAAGAGAAAGATAATATCCTCCTTCCTTCCCATGAAACACTTCCCCCGCCTCGCCGCGTTCCTTCTTTCGCTTCTCACGCTTCACCTTTCACTCTTCTCCGCCGACGACCCGGCGGCGGAGTCCCACCGCCTCAAGCTCGGCATGCAGGCGTGGACCTTCAAGGCCCCCCTCACCTTTGCCGAGGCCGTCGAACGCACCTCGGCCCTCGGCATCCGCTACATCCAAGCCTACCGCGGCCAGAAAATCGGCGGCGGCATCGAGGGCGAATTGCTCCCCGACATGGACGCCGCCACCCGCGAAAAAGTCCTCGCCCTGCTCAAAAAGCACAATGTCACCCTCGCCAGCTTCGGCGTTTACACGCCCAAGACCGACGAGGAGTGCCGCCAGCTCTTCGCCTTCGCCAAGGCCATGGGCCTGCGCGATCTCGCCATCGAACCCGGCATGGCCAAGTGGCCCGAGATTCTTCCCGTCATTGAAAAACTCGCCCGGGAAACCGGCGTCAAGGCCGGCATCCACAACCACCCGAATCCCAACCGCCCCTCCGAATACATGGCCAGCCTCAAGCCCTACGGCTCCGAAATCGGCCTCTTTGCCGACACCGGCCACTGGGCGCGCTCCGGCTGGGAGCCGGTCGCCGGGCTGCGCGAGGTCCGCGAACGTCTCGTCGGCGTGCATTTCAAGGACCTCACCGACTTCGTCCGCAAGGCCCACGATGTTCCGTGGGGCTCCGGCGCGGGCAACGCCGCCGGCCAGATCGCCGAGTTGCGCCGCCAGAAATTCGACGGCGTCGTTTATATCGAATACGAATACCGCACGCCCGCGCTGCCCGACGAGGTCGCGGCCAGCGTCGACTGGTTCAACCGCGCCAATGCGGCCCCGCTCGCCGATCTCGACGCCAACCGCGTGCCGCCGAAAGGCTTCACCCACGACGCCACCGCCGTCACCGCGACCAAGGCCCCCTCGGGCACGAAACCTTGGCAGGGCCCGAAACCGCTTTTTGCCCCCGATCTCGCCAACGCCGACTGCAAGCCCGGCTCCTGGGCTTGGGAAAACGGCGTGCTCACCGCCAAGGGCGGCGGCGACCTCTGGACCAAGGAAAGCTACGGCGACTTCTACCTGAGCCTCGAATTCCGCTGCGCCGAGAAAAGCAACAGCGGTGTGTTCCTGCGCTGCTCCGACACCAAAAACTGGCTCGATAACGCCATCGAGGTGCAAATCCTCCAAGGCGATGCCCCAAGCGAGCGCGAGCTTGTCGGGGCCATCTTCGACTGCCTGGCCCCCTCCCGTCAGGTCGAGATCGAACCCGGCAAATGGCATCAATACGTCATCTCCGCCCGCGGCTCGCGCATCACGGTCCTGCTCGACGGCGAGCAGCTCGTCAGCATGAACCTCGCCCAATGGAAGGAGCCCGGCAAGAACCCCGACGGCACGCCGAACAAGTTCAAGAAAGCCTACAAGGACATGGCGCCGAAAGGCCGCATCGGCCTGCAATACCACGGCGCCCCGATCGAGTTCCGGAATCTTTACATCGATCCGATTTAACCCAACTCATCTTTATTCTTTATCTTTATCTTTCCTCGCAAACCTCGCAATTTGGGCAGGCGAGAAAGAGGAAAGATAAAGAATAAAGAGAAGATTATAAACATTCAATACTCCCCCATGACCTCATCCAAAACACCCCCGACGACCATCACCGCGCTGTCCGCCATGATGTTTCTCCAGTTTTTCATCTGGGGCGCATGGTATGTCCCCGTCACCGGCTGGCTGAACAAGGCCGGCTTCGGCGACCTCACCGCGCTGGTGTTCACCGTCTGCCCCATCGCCGCCATCGTCTCCCCGCTGTTTCTGGGCATGGTGGCCGACCGCTTTTTCGCCTCGCAACGCGTGCTCGGCGTCATGCACCTGCTCGGCGCGGCCTTCATGCTCGCCATCCCGCTGGTGATGCCGCACGTCTCGCCCGACACGCCCAGAAACATTCTTCATCCGCTCATCCTCCTGCTCCTCGGCCACGCGCTCTGCTACATGCCCACGCTCGGCCTGAGCAGCACTGTCGCCCTCCAGCACATCACCAACCCCGAAAAAGTGTTCCCGATCATCCGCGTGCTCGGCACCATCGGCTGGATCGTCGCGGCCTACGTCATCAGCGCGCTGCCCGGCGGCGACTCCTCCATCTATCAATTCTGGGTGGTGGCCGCGGCCTCCGCCGCGCTCGGCCTCTACAGCTTTTTCCTGCCGCACACCACGCCTCCGCTCGCCGGGAAAAAAGTCACCGTCGGCCAGGTGCTCGGCCTCGACGCGCTCTCGCTGCTGAAAGACCGCAGCTACCTCGTGTTCGTGCTCTGCTCGCTGCTCATCTGCATTCCGCTCGCCGGCTACTACGCGCAGGCCAGAAATTACGTGGACGCCACCGCCTTTGCCAACGCCACGCAAACCATGTCGTGGGGCCAGGTTTCCGAAATCTTCTTCATGCTCATCATCCCGCTGCTCTTTGTCCGGCTCGGTGTGAAAAAGATGCTCCTCGTCGGCATGCTCGCATGGGTGGCGCGCTACGGCTTGTTTGCCGGGGCCGCCGCCGACCAGGTCAAATGGATGGTGCTCATCGGCGTGGCGCTGCACGGCGTGTGCTACGACTTTTTCTTCGTCACCGGCCAGATTTACGTGGACAAGGCGTCTCCCGCCGCCATCCGCGGCCAGGCGCAGGGCTTTTACGTGCTCATCACGCAGGGCCTCGGCATGATCATTGGCGCGCAGTTGTTCGGGAAGCTCACTGCCATCTACGACCAGACCGCCGCGGGCGGCGCGAAAGACTGGTATCACATCTGGCTGTGGCCCGCGCTCTTCGCCGCGGTCATCGTGGTGATCTTCTTCTTGTTCTTTAAGGAAAAGAAAGAGGCAAAGTAAGCACAGGCTTTCTGCCCGCCAATCGTAGCGTAGCGCAGGCATCTTTGCCTGCCGTCTTCAACTGGTCGCGCGCAGCGCGGCTGTTTGGGACAAAGAGGATCAGCGGCGCTGCGCGCCGTTCGGTTTCGACGGCAGGCAGGGATGCCTGTGCTACGGAGCGGGCCGGTCAAACGCTCCGGGGCAACTGACCGGGCGGTGACATCAGCAATCATCCGGAGTGTTTCGGTGCTTCGATGGTCCGTTGCGTTGGCGAATCCTTTCAGTGCAAATTCGCCCCTTCTTGTTGCCGTCGGCCATGCAGGAAAATTGCACAAATTGCCGCCCGGCTGGTTGGAGCCCGGCCAAAATTCCACCGCCGGAAATCGCGCCAGGCGTTTTGTGATTTTTCTCATCGCGGGCGATGGCCTCGCCCGCTAGCATGGACCGCTTCGATGAAGGAGTCCTTCTTGAAAATGGCCGGTCTCTTGCGGCGTCCGTGGTATCGGATGCCGGTGGAACTCAGGCAGGCGCTCGCTCTCGCGGTGCTCGGCGCGGGCACGGGGCTGGTGGCGGTCTTGTTTCATTTCAGCGTCGAGGAAATCTCGCGGTGGACGTTTGTGCATTTCAAGGACGGCGGGAAACTCCGCTTCCTGCTGGGCTCGCTGGGGTGCGTCATGGCGGGGGTGCTCGTCGTGACGTGGCTCGTCCGGGCGGTCGAACCGTCGTGCGAGGGCGGCGGGGTGATGCCGACGAAACTGGCGTTCTGGAAAAACTTCGGCGCGATGCGGCTGCGCACGGCCTGGGTGAAATTCGCCGGCTCGGCCGTCACGCTGGGCAGCGGCGTGAGCATGGGGCCGGAGGGGCCGGCAGTGCAGATCGGGGCGGCCACGATGTCGGCCGCCGCGGGGCGTTTCGGCGTGCCGGCGGGACGCCGGCGCGCCTATGCGGCGGCGGGCGCGGCGGCGGCGCTGGCGGCGGTGTTCAACGCGCCGCTCACGGCCATCGCGTTCGTGCTGGAGGAAATCATCGGGGACCTGAGCAGCCGGTTCATCGGCGGCATCGTGGTGGCCGCGGTCATGGGGGCGCTGGTGGCGCACGCGCTCATCGGGCCGCAGCCGGCATTCCAGGCCGCGCCGCTGGGCGACGCGAGCTGGCGCGGCATGCTGCTGTGTCCGCTGGTGGCGCTGCTCGCGGCGCTGGCGGGCGTGGGTTTTCAGCGCGGCACGCTGGCGGTGCGCGGACGTTTCAAGTCGCAGCGGCGCATCCCCGGCTGGGCGCGCCCGGCGCTCGGCGCGCTGGCGACCTGGGTGCTCGGCGGCGCCGCGTTCCTGCTGACGGGGCGGGTGGGCGTATTCGGAGTCGGATACGCGGATGTGACGGCGTGCATCCAGGGCGGGCTGGTCTGGTGGTCGGCGCTGGCGCTGGGCGCGGCGAAGCTCGGGGCCACGATGCTGGCGGTGGGCGCGTCATGCTGCGGCGGGATTTTCGCGCCGAATCTGTTTGTGGGCGCGATGTGCGGCGGGGCCGTCGCGGGACTGGCGGCGCTGGCGATGCCGCTCACGCATTCCGACCAGGCGATGCTGGTGATGGCGGGCATGTGCGCGTGCCTGGGCGCGGTGATCCGCACACCGGTGTCGTGCATCCTGCTGATTTTCGAGGTGACGCACCAGTTTGCCATCGTACCGCTGCTGCTGGTGGCGACGGTGGTGAGCCAGCTCGTGAGCCGCCGCCTGAACCGCGAGGGCATGTATGAGGGCATGATGCGGCAGGACGGCGAGGACCCGGACCGCGTGCTGCCGCCGCACGACTACCACCGCTGGCGCGAGATTCCCTGCGGCGCGCTGCTGGAGCGGACGCCGGTGGCGGCGGCAAGCCTCGAGCCCGGCGCGCTGCGGGAATTGCTGGCGGCGCACCCCTACGAGCGTTTCCCGGTGCGCGCGCCGGACGGCTCCATCGCCGGCATCCTCACGCGGCGCGAGGCGGAGCGGCTCATCGAGGAAGGCGGCGGCAAGCCGGACCTGAGTCCGGCCCAGTGGATTCCGGGTCACGCGCCGGTCGCCCTCGTGCAAAGGATGCTCACCGAGGCGCCGGAAAACGTCCTCTGCGTCGGCGATGAGCAGGAGCAGCGGCTGCGGGGGCTGCTGACGGCGCATGATTTGTTGCGCGGCCAGATCAAGCTGGCGGAAGAGGAGATGGGCGAGTGATGTTTGGAAACTGCGAAATCATACCGATTCCCCTTGGCATTTTTGAATTTTGGAGGGACGGCCTCCGTGCCGTCCGGCTTTATTCTTTCTCTTTCCTCTTTATCTTTCTCTTTCGTCAGTAAAGGAGGGGGAAGAGAAAGAGGAAAGAGAAAGAACCGGCACGGAGGCCGTCCCTCCATTTGGAAAATCCAAATTTGCTCCTCCGCGTTCTTTCATCCGCCGAACTGCACGCACGCGGCCAGCGCGACCCCGACGACCGCCACCGGCGCGAGGAAACCGCCCCGACCCCAGCGCCAGCGGTGCGCGTATCCAAACAAGAACGACCCCAGCAGGCACGCCAGCGCGGCGTGGCCCGTCCACGCGGGCGCGAATTTTCCCGGCCAGAATATTCCCGGTATCAACAAAAACCACTCCAGCAGCTTTTGCATCCCGAGGAGCAGCAGCGCCGCCGCGTGATTGAAGAGCGCGCCCGCCCAGCCCAGCCCGCACAACCCGGTGAGCAGCGATAGAAACCCGCCCAGGATCGCGACCGACGCCAGCGGGATCAGCACGAGGTTCGCCAGCAACGCGCCCGGCGTGAACAGGCCGAAATAAATCACCCCGCAAATCGCGCTGACCAAGCTGGACGCCACGCCGATGCCAAGCGCGCCGAGCAGGGCCCGCTGCACCTTCTCCGCCCAGCGCCGCCACCACGCCCAGGATGCCTTGGGCAGGTCCGCAAACAACCGCCAGCGCGCCTGCCAGCGCTCGCCCAGCGGCACGCCGAACAGCAGCAGCCCGCCCACGATGCCATAGGACATCTGGAAACTCGCGCTGAACAACTGGAGCGGATGCGCCACGAGCGAAACCAGCGCCGCGAACGCCAGCGTGGCCAGCGGATTCACCGGCACGCGCAGCTTGAAGGAAAGTTGCAGGAGAGCTATCATCCAGAACGCGCGCACCGCCGACGGAGTCGCGCCGGTTATCTGGACAAAAAGCCACAACGCGGCCAGGCCCGCGCCAAACTGCACCCATCGCGGCAGCCGCACCGCCGCCAGCAGGCCGTGGATGCCGAGCGCGATCACGCCGATGTGCAGCCCGCTGATGGCGAATAGGTGCATCGTCCCCGTGCGCAGATACGTCGTGACCTGCTCCTCCTGCATGTCGCGTTTCTGCCCGAGCAGCATGGCGCGCAAAACCCCCGCCAGCTCGGGGCGCTTTTCCTCGATGCCGCGCCCCAGCAGCGTCTCGAAACGCAGCCGCGCCCGCTCGCAAAACGCCGCGAAGGCCGACGGCCCGCGCATCTCCTCGTGGATGCGTCCGCGCGTCAGCCTGAAATTTGCGCCGATGGAGGTCAGGTAGCCGTCAAATGTATCCGGCGCGGCATTACGCGGGAGCGGTTGCAGGACGCCCGTGACGCGGATCTCGGTTGTCCGCGCCAGCAGCCGCTGCCGCCCGTCCGCGGGGCGCAGCGAGTAATACAACCGCTGCCCGGCGAGTTCGCGCAGATGCGGGTCGGCGGAAACCACGCGCGCGATTCCGCTGACGGTTTTGTAGGCGGGGTTTGGCGTGTAAGCCCGCTCCACGCTCAACACCAGCCGGGCTTCGCGCGGCGGCAGCGTTTCCCAAACCGCCAGGCGCCCGCGATGAATCTCGTAAGCCGCCGCGCCGCCCAGCAGCATCGCGGTCACCATCGCCGCCAGTCCGCCCCGCGCGACGAGGGTGCGCGCCGGGCTGGAAAACGCGCACCAGACCGACACGCCCGCCAGCGCCGCCGCGCAGGGCAGCAGCCACCCGACCGGCACGGCTCCCGGAAGAATCCTGGCGGACGCCACGCCCGCAGCCCACGGCAGCAGCAGCCAGAGCACGGGCGCGCGATAACGCAAACATCGAGGAAGGGGTTCGCTCACGGTCCGGCATTAAAAAACGAAGACGCGGCGCGGGCGAATGTTTTTGTGCGCGGGGCAGGGACCGGGCGGGCAAGCAATGCCAGATTTCCCTGATATTTTGACTTTTTTGGAGGGACGGTTCGCGTATCTGTTTAGCGTGATTACAGCTTTGCGCGGCAGCGCGTAGCGCAGGCATCCTGCCTGCCGTCGATACTTGATCGCGCGAAGCGCGGCATTCTTTTTTAAAAAGAGAGTCAGCGGCGCTTCGCGCCTTCTTTTTTGACGGCAGGCAGGATGCCTGCGCTACGCGCTGCCGCGCCTGCAAAAGCGGGTTGCGCTACTTGGCCGTGACTTCGCCGCCGGTCACGGGCGTGCCGGCGTCGGTCTGCCATGCCGGCGCCGCTTGGACGGCGGGTTTTCTGGCGGCGAGGCGCGTCAGCGCGAGATAGACGACCGGCGTCGTCAGCAGCGTGAGGAGCTGGCTGAGGATAAGGCCGCCGACGATGGCGTAGCCCAGGGGCTGGCGGAGTTCGGAGCCGTCGCCGTGCCCCAGCGCGAGCGGGACGCCGCCGAGCATGGCGGCGATCGTGGTCATCAGGATCGGGCGGAAGCGTTTCAGGCCGGCCTCGTAAATGGCGTCGTGCGGGGCGAGGCCGCGCATTCGCTCCGCCTCGATGGCGAAGTCAATGAGCATGATGGCGTTTTTCTTCACGATGCCGATGAGCAGCAGGATGCCGATGATGGCGATGACGCCGATGTCGTGCCCAAAGACCCAGAGGGTGAGCAGCGCGCCGAGGCCGGCGGAGGGCAGCGTGGAGAGAATCGTGATCGGATGAATGAAGCTCTCGTAAAGCATGCCGAGGATGATGTAGATGGCGACGACGGCGGCGGCGATGAGCAGCGGCTGCGAGCTCAGCGAAGTCTGGAAGGCTTGCGCAGTGCCCTGGAAGCTGCCGGTGAGCGTGGGCGGCACGCCCATCTCGGCGGTGGCGCGCTCGACCGCCGTGACGGCTTCGCCGAGCGCGATCTCGGGGGCGAGGTTGAAGGAAATGGTCACGGCGGGATACTGGCCGAGATGGTTGATCGAAAGCGGCTTGGTCCCGTTGCGGTCGAAGGTGACGAGCGAGGAGAGCGGAACCTGCCCGCCGGTGAGCGGCGAGCGGAGGAAGAGTTTGTCGAAGGTGGACGGATCGGCCTGCAACTCGGGCGGCACCTCGATGATGACCTTGTACTGGCTGACCTGCGTGTAGAATTGCGTGACCTGGCGCTGGCCGAAGGCGTTGTAGAGCGCGGCGTTGATCGCCTGCGCGGGAATGCCGAAACGCGAGGCGGCCTGGCGGTCGATCTCGACCTGGAGCGCGGGCGCGGTGGATTGCTGGTCGGAGGTGACGTCGCGCAACTCGGGCAGCGTTTCGAGCCGCGCGAGGATGCGCGGGGCCCAGGTGTTGAGCTCGTCGATGTCGGCGTCGCGCAGCGTGTATTGGAACTGCGTCTTGCTGGAGAGTCCGCCGACATTGAGGTCCTGCTGGGCCGAGAAAAACATGGTCACGCCGGGGATGCCGGCGGTGGCGCGGCGGAGCCGCGCGATGATGGCGGAGGCGGAATCGCGCTGGTCGCGGTCCTTGAGCGTGATCCAGAAGCGGGAGTTGTTGAGGCCGCCGCTGGAACGCCCGCCGCCGATGCGGCTTTGAAACGCGAGCACGCCGGGGTCGTCCTTGATGACGCCGCCGATCCGCTGCGCGATTTCGCTCATGGCGATGAAGGAGATGTCGGGCGCGGCCTCGGCGGTGGCGTTGATGAAGCCGGTGTCCTGCTGCGGGAAAAAGCCCTTCGGCATCTTGATGAAAACAAACACGGTGAGGCCGAGCGTGGCGAAGAGCGAGAACAGCGTGGCCCGCTGGTGGCGGAGCACGAAGCGGAGCACGGCGGCGTAGGTGTTTTCGAGCGCGTTGAAGAATTTTTCGAGCACGCGGTCGAGCCGGGCGCGGAGGGTGGGGCGGGGCGGGGCGGGCGGCAGCGCCGCCGCGTTTCCGTGCTGGTGCCTGGCGTGCGGGCGGAGGAAGCGCGAGCACATCATGGGGACAAACGTGAGCGACACGAAACCCGACACGAGCACGGCGGCGGTGACGGTGACGGCGAACTCGCGGAAGAGCCGCCCGACGATGCCGCCCATCAGCAGCACGGGGATGAACACCGCGACGAGCGACATGCTGATGGAGAGGATGGTGAAGCCGATCTCGCCCGCGCCCTTGAGCGCGGCCTGCATGGGCGGCATGCCGTCCTCGATGTGGCGGTAGATGTTTTCGAGCATCACGATGGCGTCGTCGATGACGAAGCCGACCGAGATGGTGAGCGCCATGAGCGAGAGGTTGTTCAGGCTGAAGCCGAGCGCGTGCATGATGGCGAAGGTGGCCACGATGGACACGGGCACGACGGCGCTGGAGATGAGCGTGGCGCGGACGTTGCGCAGAAACAAAAACACGACGCCGGTGACCAGCGCCATGGTGAGCACGAGGTGAAACTCGACCTCCTCGACCGAGGCGCGGATGGTGCGCATGCGGTCGCTGAGCACGTCGATGGTGATCGCGGGCGGCATCGCGGCCTGCAACTCGGGGATGAGCTCGCGGATGCGCTGCACGGTCTCGATCACGTTCGCGTCGGCCTGCTTGCGGATGATGACGCCGACGCCGCGCTGGTTGTTGACGAACGCGGCGGAGCGCACGTTTTCGGGGCCGGCGACGGCGCGGCCGACATCGCGCACGCGCACGGGCGCGCCGTTGCGGTAGGCGAGGATGAGGTCGTTGTAGGGCCCGGCGTCGAGGAGCTGGTCGTTGGCGTAGATGGCGAAACTCTGGCGCGGGCCGTCGATGCTGCCCTTGGGCGAGTTGATGGTGGCGGAGGCGATGACGCCGCGCACGTCGTCGAGGCTGAGGCCGAGCGAGGCGAGTTTCACGGGGTCGATCTGCACGCGCACGGCGGGTTTCTGCTCGCCCATGATGTCCACCTGCGCGACGCCGCGGAGCTGCGAGAGTTGCTGCGCGACGACGTTGGCGGCGTAATCGCTGACTTCCGTGAGCGGGAGCACTTCCGACACGACGCTGAGGAGCATGATGGGCGCGTCGGAGGGATTGACCTTGCGGTAGGTCGGCGGGCTGGGCAGCTCGGAGGGGAGCTGGCCGCCGGCGGCGTTGATGGCGGACTGGACTTCCTGCGCGGCCGCGTCGATGTCCACGTCGAGGTCGAACTGGATGGTGATGGACACGCCGCCGAGCGAACTGGCGGACGAGAGTTGCGTGATGCCGGGAATGAGCGCGAGCTGGTTTTCAAGCGGCGTGGCGACGGAGGAGGCCATCGTCTCGGGACTCGCGCCGGGCAGGCCCGCGGAAACCTGGATGGTGGGAAACTCGACTTGCGGCAGCGGTGCGACCGGGAGCAGGGGAAAGGCGACGATCCCGATGAGGAAAATCGCGATGGTGAGCAGCGTGGTCGCGACGGGCCGCTTGATGAACGGGGTGGAAGGACTGAAGGAGTCGGAAAGGGACATCGGGAAATGCGGAATGCGGAATGCGGAATGGGAAGTCGCGGAGTCGCGTGGCGTTTTGGCGGACGGGTTGTTTAGGGCGTTGTTTCTCGGAGCTGCTTCATTCCGCACTCCGCGCCCCGTGTTCCGCATTTCTCACGAGCGAGCCGGGTTTCAGCTTGGCGTGGCCGTCGACGACGACGCGCTCGCCGGGGAGCAGGCCGCTTTCGATGAGCGTGTAACCGTCGAGCACGGGGCCGGGTTTCACAGGGCGCGGCTCGACGGTGTTCGAGCCGGTCACGACGTAGGCAAACGGGCCGTCCAGACCGTTTTGCACGACGGGCGTCGGAACGACGACGGCATGGGGGCGCGTCTCGACCAGCACCCGCGCGGAGACAAACTGGCCGGGCCAGAGCGCGAGGCTTGCGTTGGGAAAGGTGGCTTTCAGGCGGAGCGTGCCGGTGGCGGCGTCGATCTGGTTGTCCACGAGGTCGAGGCGGCCATCGGCGAGCACGCCTCCCTGGTCGTCGAGCGCCTGCACGATGAGGCGCGACGCGGCGTCCGCGGCGGCTTTTTGCGCGCCGGGGCGGAGGGCGGCGAGATGGCGCTGCGGAAGCGTGAACACGACCGACACCGGCTGGATTTGCGTGAGGACGACGAGGCCGTCGGGCTGGCCGGCGGTCACGATGTTGCCGGCATCGACGCGGCGCACGCCGGTGCGGCCGGCGATGGGCGCGCGCACGGTGGTGAAGTCGAGGTCGAGCCGGGCGGCGTCGATGGCCGCCTGCGCGCCGGCGGAGAGTGCCTCGTATTGGGCGACGGCGGCCTCGTTTTGCTCGAGGAGCTGGCGGCTTTCGGCGTTGCTGGCGACGAGGGAGCGGATGCGGACGAGTTCGAGGCGGGCGTTTTTGAGCTGGGCGTCGTATTGCGCCTTTTGCGCGATGGCGCGGTCGAGCGCGGCGCGGTAGGGGCGCGGGTCGATCTGGGCGATGACATCGCCGGCCGCGACGGTCTGGCCCTCGCTGAAATTGACCGAGTCGAGCGTGCCGCCCACGCGCGGGCGGACGGTCACGGTGTTGTAGGCTTGCACGGCTCCGATGCCGGAAAGCCAGACCGGCACGTCGCGTTCGACGGCATCGGCGATCACGACCGGCACGGAGCGCGGCGCGCGCGCGGCGGCCGCGGCGGCGGTGGCGGACTGGGCCGAGGCGCGCGCGGCGGTGAGCCGCCACGCCACCACGGCGACGATGCCGAGGAGAACAAGCAGCGGGAGCAACAGGCGCGGTTTCATGACGAGGGACGGAGGACGCTGGGAGGCCGGAGGCGGTGTTTCCATGTGAGACGAAGCTGGACGCGTGCAGCCAGGAGACGATGCAGAGTAGAACAGCACTAGGTTATTTTTTTACAAATCAAGTCAACATGCCAAATTATTGCCAATCGTGTGTCCGCGGCAGACGTCCCTGTGTTGTTCGTCCATCCATAAAAACCGCCCGGCATCCGATTCGCTCTCGACGCATCCCGGCACGCCCGCAAAGGTGAGTGCCTCGCCATGCACGGACGCGATCGCCAGATACTCGCCATTTTTCTTTCCACCATCCTTGCTCTTTCCCTTGTCGCCGGGCTTGCGAGTTGCTCCTCCGGCAAATCGGGCAAGGCCGCCCCGGCATCCAACGCCCGCTACAAGCCGACCGCCCCGCCCGCAACCGCCGTAGCGCAAGCCCCCGCGGCGCCCAACATCGGCTATCCGCCCCGCCCCGGCGCCATCATGCTCGGCGTCGATGTGCTGGAGGCGCAGGGCTTCACGGCGGTCGCCGGCAAGAAGATCGGCCTGCTCTCGCATCCCGCCGGGGTGAATCGCAACGGCATCAGCACCATCGACGTCCTGCGCCGCGCGCCCAATGCGCGGCTGGTCGCGCTGTTCGGTCCCGAGCACGGCATTTACGGCAACGCCCCCGCCTCGCAAAACATCGCCGACACGACCGACGCGCGCACCGGCCTGCCCGCGTATTCGCTTTACGGCAAAAACCGCAAGCCCACCCCCGCGCAACTCAAGAACCTCGACGCGCTGGTCATCGACTTGCAGGACATCGGCGTGCGTTCCTACACGTTTTCCGTCTGCATGAAATACGCCATCGAGGCGTGTTTCGAAAACAACGTCGAGGTCATCGTGCTGGACCGCCCGAACCCGCTCGGCGGCCTGAAGGTGGACGGCCCCATCCTCGACCGTTCGCTTTTCAGCGGCGTCGGCGCGTATCAGATTCCCTACGTCCACGGCCTGACGATGGGCGAACTCGCGCGCATGGCCGTCGGCACGCCCGGCTGGCTCGACGTGCCGGAAACCGTCCGGGCCAAAGGCCGTCTGTCGGTCGTGCCGATGGGCGGCTGGCGGCGCGCGATGCGCTGGCCGGACACCGGGCTGAACTTTGTCGCGACGTCGCCCTACGTGCAGGATTTCTCCGCCGTCATGGGCTACGCGATGACCGGGCTCGGCTGCCAGATCGGAGGGTTTCGTCACGGCATCGGCACGCAGTATCCGTTTCGCGGGCTATCCCATAATGGCCGCTCCGTGGACGAACTCCTGCGCCAGCTCAACGCCCTCGGCGTGTCCGGCCTAGCGTTTCGCAAAGTCACGCTCACCGCGCCCAAAGGCGGCGCGTCGAAAGGCATCGGCCTCTATGTCGATGTGGTCAACTGGGATGCCTGGCGGCCGACCGAGTTGAGCTTTTATCTGATGCGCCTCGCCTGCCAGCTCGGCGGCAACAATCCCTTTGCCGCGGCCAAGCCCGCCGATGCGCGCAGTTTCAACATCCACACCGGCTCGCCCGAGTGGTGGGACGCCCTCAAGCGCGACGGCGCAAAAGTGAGCGTGGCCTCCTTTGTCCAGAAATGGCAGCGCGAAGCCGCCGCCTACCAGCAGGCGAGCCGGAAGTTCTGGTTGTATAATTAGAAAGTCCCCAGTGGCTTAAAAGCACGCTTCCCTGCAATGGGATCAGATGTCGCCGGCGGCTTTGATTTTGGCGATGAGGCTGGTCGTGCTGAAACCGGGAAGGAAGGGCATGAACCGGATTTGCGCGCCGGCTTCCTCGAGCGCGGCGCGTTCGCCGGGGTCGAGTTTTTCCAGGGTGTAATCGCCGGCCTTGGTGTAGATGTCGGGGCGAAGGGCGCGGATTTCGGAGGTAAGGCGGGGTTCGCGGAAGATGACGATGCCATCGACAAACCATGTCGCGGCGAGGGCGTAGGCGCGCTGCTCCTCGTCCTGCACGGGACGGAGCGGGCCTTTGAGCCGGCGGACGCTGGCATCGGAGTTGAGCGCGACGTAGAGCGCGTCGCCGAGCGCGCGGGCCTGCTGGAGGTAGTGGAGGTGGCCGGTGTGCAGAAGGTCGAAAACGCCGTTGGTGAGCACGAGGCGGCGTCCGGCGGCGCGGAGTTTTTCGCGCGCGGCGACGGCTTCAGGGAGCGTGAGGAGCTTGGGGTTGGCGAGCATGTGGTTTGGTCAAACCCTAACCGGGGCGTCCGGGTCGGGCTAGCGTGAAAGTGCGAGGGTTTATACCGCTCACGAAAGAAGTCCGACTTTTGATGGAGGGCCGGGCTCCCGCGAGGCCGCCGCCGAAAACCGTCGCGTTTGACCGCGACGGCCTCGCGGGAGCCCGGCCCTCCATGGGGCTGATTATCATAGGCAAACGGTATCAGTCGTCCTTGAAGAGGTTTTTGAAAAAGCCCTTGGGCTGCTCCGGGTCGTGCGGGTCGCCCATGGCGGCGGCGTAGGCTTCGAGGGCCTTGCGTTGCTCGGCGGTGAGTTTGGCGGGCACCTCCACGTGCACGCGGACGATCTGGTCGCCCTGATGCTGGCCGCGCAGGCTGGGCATGCCTTTGCCTTTGATGCGGAAGGTCGTGCCGCTTTGCGTGCCGGGGGGGATTTTGAGCGTGCCTTTGCCGAAGAGGGTGGGGACCTCGATGGAACCGCCGAGGGCGGCGAGGGTGAACTTTATCGGGATCTCGCAGAAGAGGTCGTCGTCCTGGCGCTCGAAGATGCCGTGGTCCTTCACGTGGATGACGATGTAGAGATCGCCCGGCTGGCCGCCGGAAACCCCGGCCTCGCCCAGGCCGGACTTGCGGAGGCGCGAGCCGGTGTCCACGCCGGCGGGGATGCGGGCGTTGATTTTCACGGTTTGCGGCGTGCGACCCTCGCCGCGGCAGGCGGTGCAGGGTTTTTCTATTTTCGAGCCGCTGCCGCCGCAAGTGGGGCAGGGCTGGGTGAAAGTGATGATGCCGGCGGAGCGGCGCACTTGGCCGGAGCCGCGGCAGGTGGGGCAGGTGACGCGCTTGCTGCCGGGCTCGGCACCGGAGCCGTGGCAGCGTTCGCAGGTGGCGGCTTTGCGGAAGGCGATTTCCTTTTCCACGCCGCTGGCGGCCTCCTCGAGGGTGATTTCGAGGTCGTAGCGGAGATCGGAGCCATCTTGGCCGCCGCCTCCGCCACCACCACCGCCGCCGAAAAATTGATCGAAGATGCCGCCGCCCCCGCCGCCGCCGCCGAAGACCTCGCGGAAGATGTCGAAGGGGTCGTGGAAGCCGCCCATGCCGCCGCCTCCGCCGGGACCGCGCGCGCCGCCCCCGCCGGTGAACGCGGCGTGCCCGTAGCGGTCGTAGGCGGCGCGTTTTTGCGGATCTTTCAGCACTTCGTAGGCTTCGGAAACTTTCTTGAACATTTCCTCCGCCTCCTTGTTGCCCGGGTTTTTGTCCGGATGATATTGGACTGCTTTTTTGCGGTAGGCTTTTTTGAGGTCTTCCTCGCTGGCGGTTTTGTCGACGCCGAGCAGTTCGTAGTAGTCTTCCTTGGCCATGTGTGTGCGCCGCGCGCCGCGCGGCTAATTTAATAATTTATAATGAAGAATGTATAATGTGAAGAGGCGGCAAATGCGGAATGGAACGATCGCGCCGGACGGGCGATTTTTATTGTTCGTTATGCATTCCGCATTTTTCATCAGGCCGTCAGGCCGCCGCCGGTCCCGATGAAACGATCACCGCGGCGGGGCGGAGGACGCGGCCGTTGAGCGCGTAGCCGGTGCGAAAGACTTGGATGATGTTGCCCTCGGGGACATCGGCGCTGGGCTGGGTGGCGATGGCCTCGTGGTGATTGGGATCGAACTTTTCGCCTTCGGGATGGATTTCCTTGAGCCCGTGGCCGGCGAGGGCGGTCTTGAACTGGTCGAGCACCATGGTCATGCCGTTGACGAGGGTGGCGGAGTCGGCGCCGGGGGCCTTGGCGGCGTTGATGCCGAGGGCGAGGGCCTCGATGATGGGAAAAAGGTCCTCAAGCACGCGGCTGGCGGCGTAGAGGCGGATTTCGTCTTTCTCGCGAAGCGCGCGGCGGCGGAAATTTTCATGGTCGGCGACGGCGCGGACGTAGCGGTCGTAGTTGTCGGCGGCCTCCTTTTTGGCCGTGGCCAGTTCCGCGGCCATGGCGAGGACGGCGCTTTGGGCGGCGTCGGCGGGCTGGGTTTTGCCGGGGCAGGCCGGGTTTTTGGACGCGGCGGCGGTGTCATCCGATGAAGGCGACGACGGTGCGTCGCCCTTCGCGGGCTGGCAGCCAGTGTCGTTCGGCGCCGGGGCCGGGGTGGCAGCAGCAGCGGGCTGTTCCGGCGCGGGCGCGGACTGGCTCGCGGCGGGATCGGCGGCGGTGTTGTTGTTTTTCAGCGGTTCAGCGTTTTCGGGTGCGGTCATAAGATGAACCGCCGAGTTAACTATTCCTTCTTCTTGGAATCAAGTTTGTCGAGCAGTCCTTTGATGACTTTGCCGCCCACGCCGGCGCCGTCCTCCGCGGGCGTGAGAAAATCGACACCTTTTTTGAAAACGCCGTCGAGGGTTTTGCCGGCCTCGCCGGGGATGAGATCGGAGAGCTGGCTGCCGAGCCCGAGGAGGCTGCGGGCGAGGTCGGCGGTGATGAACTGCTTCACGTCGGTGACATTTTCGTAGGTGTGCTCGAAATTTATGTCGAGTTCCTTGCGGGTGTTCTTGGTCTCGTCGATCATGATGACTTTGCCGATGCGGACGTGGAGGCGCTTGATGAGGAATTCGGCGGGTTCGGTTTTCCCGGGCGCGGGCTTGGGTTCGGCGGGTTTGCCGTCCTTGGCGGGCGGCGCGGAGACGCCGGTGAGACGGTCGACGAAGAGCTGGGCGTTTGAGACGCCGTTTTTGCCGGCGGGCTGGACGAGCGCGACATAGGAGAGGTTGAGGTCGCCGTCCTCCAGCACCATGCGATTGCCGAAGAGCGAGAAGAGTCCGGCATCGACCTTGAAGGCGGGGAGATCGACGAACTCGGGCGCGGCGTAGTCGGGCTTGGGGTTGTTGATGACAAAGGAGTCGATGCTGACGCGGGCCGTGAAGGGGTTGATCGAGAGGCCCTTGAGCGCGACGTCGTAACCGGTGCGCCGGTGCAGGACGCCGGTGACAATGGACGGGAGGAAGAACACCCAGACAATCACGATGACGGCGATGCAGCCGAGGAGCGCGAGGCCGATGCGTTTGAGCCATTTGCCTTTCTTCTTTTCAGGCTGGCCGTTTTTCGGGGTGGCGTCGGTTTGGACGGATTCGTTTTCGGACATGGCGGGTGGTGGGTTGGAGGGTTGGTTTTAACCGTTCTCGTTCTCTTGCTCGTTCTTGTTCTTTCGAAAAAACGAGCCGGAGAGCGCGGGCAAGAGCAAGAGAACGAGAGCGATTGGATCGGATCAGATTAGCTGAAGTTTTCCGTGATGAGCAACACTGTAGCCTCGGTCGCCTCAAACACAAACGCGCCTGCGCGGGGCAGCACGACGTTGTCGCCGCGCTTGAAGGCGGCGGCGTTCGCGTCGGACGGTGTTTCGCGCACGGCGCCCTCGGCGACGCTGAGGATGCGGGCCTGTTCGCCGGCGGCGACGCGGAAGCTCTCGCCCTCGGCCAGCGGCACGCGGCGGATGCGGAACTCGCGGGCGTCGGCGATGACGGCGGCGGTGCTGGCGGCGCGCAGCGGAGCGGGCTCGAAGTCGTCCCACTTGATGGAGCGCAGCGATTGCTCGATGTGCATGGCGCGCGGCTTGCCGTCGAGCCCGACGCGGCCCCAGTCGTAAACGCGGTAGGTGGTGTCGGAGTTCTGCTGGATTTCGAGGATGAGATTGCCGCCGTCGATGGCATGGATCTGTCCGCTGTGCACGAGGATGGAGTCGCCGCGGCCGACGGGGAAGCGGTGCACGCAGTTTTCCAGCGTGAGATCGGCGAGGGCGCGCTCGAATTGATCGCGGGTGACGCCGCGCTTCAGGCCGACGATGAGGTGCGAGCCGGGCGCGCAATCGGCGATATACCAATTTTCCGTCTTCGGCTCGCCCTTGAGCTCGGGCGCGACGGCTGCGGGCGGATGGACTTGCAGGCTGAGGCGTTCGCGGCAGTCGAGCCATTTCACGAGGATGGGAAACGCCCGCTCTTTCGGCCACGCCGGGCCCATGATGTCCGCGCCGTGCCGCTCGATGGCCTGGCGCAGGGTGAGGCCGTCGAGCGCGCCGCCGCGGACGACGGATTGCGCCTCGGGGCGATCCACGATTTCCCAACTTTCACCGATGGGCGCGGGCGCCTGCCCGGGGGCGGCGGCCGGGGGGAGCGCGCGGCCGAGCGCGGTTTCGAGGACGCGTCCGCCCCAGACGCGTTCTTGGTAGAGAGGTTGGAAACGCAGGACTTGTTGCATGACTTGAATCATGTTTCTCTCTTAAAAACTTTCCGCCAGCCTGGATTTCTGGAAAAATGCATTTGGCCGTTGACCGCGCCCGGACGCGAACCCGATTTTGCGGGCTCGCAATTCCGAACCAGGTCAGCCGCCGCCTGTCCGCCCAATCTCGCAAAATGGCCAAGTCCGCGCCCGTAAAATTCGACAACAGCAACAAAAACGCCGCCCTCGCCGCGCCGCGCCGCGCGCGTCATTGGGGTGTGTTCTTCGCGTGCCTGTTCATCGGCGTGCTGCTTACGGTCGCGCTCCTCGATTATTCGCCCGAACAGCGCGACAACACCGCCTACGCCCCGCGCAACCTCGTGGGCACCGTCGGCGTGGAGATCTCCTCGCTTTCCTTCACCTACATCGGCCTGA
The DNA here is from genome assembly GCF_038725785.1 of Termitidicoccus mucosus. Taxonomy (GTDB): domain Bacteria; phylum Verrucomicrobiota; class Verrucomicrobiia; order Opitutales; family Opitutaceae; genus Termitidicoccus; species Termitidicoccus mucosus. The sequence goes on along the minus strand of NZ_CP109796.1, from coordinate 2,810,017 downwards.
GCACGTGGCTGCTGCCCGTGTTTCTCTTCTGGATGACATGGGTCTCCGTGCGCAACGCCCGCCTGCTCGCCATCGCGCGTTTCATCGCGATGCTGTGCTGCATTTTTGCCGGCTCGGGCATCGCCGCGATGGCGGAGCTGGAGCCGAGCCGCTATTTTCCCTACCGGCTCGGCGGCGCGGTCGGCGAACTCGTCTATACCGATTTCCTGAAAAGCAGCCTCGGCGTGTTCGGCGCGGGCCTGCTGCTGGCCGCGCTCTACTGCGTCTCGCTCACCTTTATCTTCACGAAGGACATCGTCGCCGAGTTCGAAAAAGTCACCATCGCCCTCGCCGCGTGGCGCGAACGCCGCCGCATCGCCGCCGCCGAGCGCGCCGAACTCAGGCGCCAGACAAAAGAGGCGGCCGAGGCCGAGCGCGCCGCGAAAAAGGCCGCCGAGGCCGCCGCCAAACAAAAACCTGTCATCATCAAATCCGGCAAACCCGATCCGCTTTCCGACCTGAAAAGCCCGGACACCGCAAGCCCCCCCGCGCCCGCCGACGCCACTGGCGCCGCCGCTGCCATCGCCGGCGCCAATCCCGCCGACGCCGCCGCTGCCGCCGGCGCCAAGCCCGCGCCGGCAAAGATCAACCGCGGCCCCGCCACCCCCGCGCCCGGCGGCCCCGCCATCGTCAAACCCGAGGAAACCAAAAAGGCCAAGACCCCGGCCATCCCGCTCGTCGAGGAAAACTACCAGTTCCCGCCGCTCACCCTCCTCGTCGATCATTCCAGCGACACCACCGGCGACAGCGACGACGAATACAAGCACAACATGGACTCCCTCGTGCGCGTCCTCGGCGAATTTGGCGTCACCGTCAGCGCCGGCGAGATTCACGTCGGCCCCGTCATCACTTGCTACGAAGTCGTCCCCGCGCCCGGCGTGCGCGTCGAGAAAATCGCCAACCTCGACAAAAACATCGCCCTCAACCTCCGCGCCCAGTCCGTGCGCATCCTCGCGCCCATCCCCGGCAAGGCCGCCGTCGGCATCGAGATGCCCAACCGCGTGCCCGCGCCCGTGGGCATGCGCGACATCCTCGAATCCGTGGATTGGGTCGGCGCGAAGGCCGAAATCCCCATCGCCCTCGGCAAGGACGTCTCCGGGCGCCCCCTCATCTCGGACCTCACCCGCATGCCCCACCTGCTCATCGCCGGCGCCACCGGCTCGGGCAAGTCCGTCTGCATCAACTCCATCATCGCCTCCATTGTTTATCGCAAGAGCCCCAAGGACATCCGCCTCATCATGGTCGATCCGAAGGTGGTCGAGTTGAAAATTTTCAACACGCTCCCCCACATGCTCATCCCCGTGGTCACCGAGCCGAAGAAAGTCCCTTCCGCGCTCAAATGGCTGCTCGCCGAAATGGAGAAACGCTACAAAATGTTCGGCAAGGTCGGCGTGCGCAACATCAGCGGCTTCAACCATCGCAAGAAAACCCCCGCCCCCGATTTTCCCGTCGCGCCCTCCGCCCCCGGCGCCGGGGACGGCCAGGCCGAACTCCAGGGCATCGACGACGAGCTAGGCGAAATTCCCGACCACCTCCCCTACATCGTCATCATCATCGACGAACTTGCCGACCTCATGATGGTCGCCGCCGCCGAGATCGAAACCAGCGTCGCCCGCCTCGCCCAGCTCGCCCGCGCCGCCGGCATCCACCTCATCATCGCCACCCAGCGCCCGTCGGTCAACGTCATCACCGGCATCATCAAGGCCAATCTCCCCTCGCGCATCGCCTTCCAGGTCGCCTCGCAAGTCGATTCGCGCACCATCCTCGACGGCAAGGGCGCCGACACGCTCATCGGCCGCGGCGACATGCTCTTCACGCCCCCCGGCACCTCGCGCCTCGTGCGCGCGCAAGGCGCGTTTGTCTCCGACGAGGAAGTCGCCGCCTTCGTCGAATACCTGAAGCGCAACGGCCCGCCGCAATACGCGCAGGACGTGCAGGAAACCATCGACGACGAGGCCGCCGCCGACATGGACGACGAGGACGGCGAGGACTACAAGGGCCTGAGCGAGGAGGAGAAATTATATAAACGCGCCTTTGAAATAATAAAGACCACCCGCCGCGCCTCGACCTCCACGTTGCAGCGCCGCCTTCGTATCGGCTACAACCGCGCCGCCCGCATCATGGACCAGATGGAGGAAAACGGCATCGTCGGCCCCGAAAACGGCTCCAGCCCCCGCGACATATTGATCGATTTCGACAGCATGTGAGGGGTGCGGGGCGCATCGCATATAGTATTTTCTCTCAACCTTGTCCCAAAAGGTAGGGCGAGGCGTCCCCGCCGAGCCGCGGCTCAGCCGGAGGCTTCGCCCTACCGGCGCTGCCGCGCCAATATTAAATGAAAACACTATATTATATCATCAATGCCGACGCTTCGAAAGGATTGGCCTTTGGAGGAGGGACGAACCCCGCGGGGCGGTCGTGCATGGCACTGCGGACGGTGGAATGTAGCCCAATAGGTTACATTCCAGAAAGAGCCCGGTGTATTTTAAACCGGCCAATCCGGCTGCGATATATATAACCTGACAACGAAAACCGCATGCCCGCATCCCTCCCGCCGCTGCCGCGCTGCCCGCATCTGCCCGAACCGCGCGGACAAATGGACTGGCGCGATCTCGCCATGCACGGTTCCGGCCGCGGCCCATTGTTCTACGCCACGATGCTCAAATACGCGCACCATCTCTGGCGGCGCCGGCTCGCGGCGCGGGCAATCCTCTGCCTCGACCGCGCGATGGGGGCCGATTTGCGCGGCGATGAACCGGTGCTGCGCGCGAGCCCCGTGCCCTACGCGGCGCTCGCCTGGATGCTGCGGCACGCGCCGCCCGAAGTGTTCATCGGCAATCCGCGGGTGCATTTCCAGCACTACGCGGGGCGCATGAACGAGCCGCGGCGCGAGCAGCGCCGCTGGCGCGCCTGGGCCTGCTGGGCGATCACCCGCGCCATCATGCCGCGCCTGCCGGGCGACCCGCGGCACGTCGTCGAGGAACCGGCGGAGACGGAAATTTTTGCCATGCTGGAAACCCACGCCCTGAGGGGCGAGGCACTGCTGTGGCGCGATGTGTTGCAGGCGGAGCAAGCGGCCGGCGCGCGAACGATGTGAGGCCATTTCGCATTCAAACGTATATAGTATTTCTCTCAACATTGGCGCAAATGGTAGGGCGAGGCGTCCCCGCCGAGCCGCGGCTCAGCCGGAGGCTTCGCCCTACCGCACTGCCGCGCCAATGTTAATCGAAAATATTATAACCATGGGCTTTTGGAGGGACGACCTCCGTGTCGTCCGCTTCGGAGCGAAAGGACGACACGGAGGTCGTCCCTCCCTTATTATACGTTTGAATGCGAAATGGTATGAAACCGCGGGACAAGTCATCGGAGCGGCGGCGTCCCGCCAGCCCGCAGCTCGAAAGGGCGCGTCGCCGCTCCATCCCAGCTCCAGAAAGCTGAACCCAAGGCAAATAAAACGACACCGGTCCGGAAGGACAGCGGTGTCGAGGTCAGGTCGGCGCACGCAGGCGCCGGGTTGGTTCAGGCGGTCCCCTTGCGATCAGGCATGGTTCCGCGAAACTGGACGGTAAACGGCACTTCCGATGCAAACTGCGCGGGCGTGGGCAGGGTCAGATCGGGCGCGCGAAAGATGCGGCGCTCCCATTGCGTGTAGCGCAGCAAGTCCCCTGAGTTGGTGGCGCCGACATGCACGGAATCGCCCACGGGATGCGGCACGGGAGGAAGCGGAGGTGGAGGAAAGAGAGCCATGGAGGCCGGAGAAAATGACGGTTGGGAGGGAAAATGATCCGATGTGAAATGAACGGCCAGAAAAGGTTCCGTCTTCTTGCCAGAAAAATGAAAAAAGGCTCCCGCCATCCCGGGCGGCGCGGATCGGGGCTCACCGGTGTTTTCACCGCTTCGTCACACAAACGTCATATGCGCGTCATCCGGCGGGTGTTTCTTAGGAGCGTGTCCGCCATGATTCTCAGCGTCGATGACGAGAGCGATATCACCGATCTCGTCAGCTTTCATCTCACCCGCGCCGGCTACGAAGTAACCACCGCCGCCAGCGGGCGCGAGGCGTTGGATGCCGTGCAGGCGCGCCGGCCGGATTTGATCCTGCTCGATCTCATGCTGCCCGACATCGACGGTTTCGGCGTGTGCGAAATCCTGCGCCGCACGCCGGACACGGCGACGATCCCCATCGTGATTGTCTCGGCCTGGTCAACCACCGATACGCGCGAACTCGGGCTGGAGCTCGGCGCGCTCGATTACATGACCAAGCCGTTCAGCCCGCGGGACCTGACCGAGCGCGTGCGGCATCTGCTCAATTTGCGTTCGACGCGGCAGTCCAAGGCCATATCCTGAAAAAGGAAGGGGCGCCCGGAGTGGTTTCCGGGCGCCCATTATGGCAACTCCGACGCGCGGGACGGCGCGTCAGAAATTAATATTCAATCCGGCCCACAGGCGGCGGTTGTCGGAAATCGTGCTGTAGATGTCGGTGTCGTGAAGCTCCTTGTTGAAGAGATTATATATGCCGACATTGAGTTTCACCCACGGGTTGATGCTCCAGGCCGCCCCGATATCGAAGAGCGCGTAGGCCTTGTAATCATCGCCCACGTCCCGCCATTGCGTGCCATACCAGGCGCCGCGCACCCACGCGCTGACATCCGGGGTGACGTCCCAGCCCAGGGTGCCGTTTGCATGATGCTTGGGCATGGCATTCAGCGGTTTCCCCTTGTTCGCTCCGCTGGTCTGCTCGGACTCGACAAAAGTATAATTGCCGCTGATTTTCCAGTTTTTGAGAAAGCGATATGAGCCGCCGGCTTCGAAGCCCCTGGTCTCGGCGGTGTCGATGTTGATGGACATGCTGCCGTCCCTGCTCCATGCGTCCGGGTCGAGGTATTTATTGAACTCATCCGAGCCGCGCAGGACGGTCTTGCTGCCGATCTTGTCATCAAACTTGTTATAAAAACCGGTGAACGTGAGGTTGAGCGTGTGGTTGATTACAAGGGAGACTCCCGCCTCGTAATTCGTGCTCGTCTCCGGCTTGAGGTCGGGGTTGCCGAGAAGCGGGAGCGTGCCCTGCCCGCCGATGCCGGAGAGCCCCGCCGTGGTTTGCGTGAGCGTGGGGGTTTTGAAGCCGGTGCTCACGCCGCCTTTCAGGGTGAGGTATTTGGTGGTGTTCCAGACGAGATAGCCGCGGGGGCTGACCTGGCCGCCAAACGAGTCGTGGTGATCGTAGCGCACGCCGCCGGTGAGGGCGAGGGATTCGAGGATGCGGAACTCGTCCTCGGCGAAGAAGGAGAATTGCCGCATGGAAAGGGTTTTGAGCGGATAGGTGCCGTCGGGCCGCGGGTGGTCGACATCGTAGGCGACGCCGTCCTTGCCCTCGCTGTCGATATACTGGCCGCCGAAGGTGAGGTTGTTTTTCGGGAGCGGCATGTGCATTTTCGCGTCGGCGACCAGATTTTGGATTTCGAGGGTGCGCGGCACGGTGTATTTGGTGGTCGTGCCGGATTTCACGATGGAGACATTGCGGCCGAGTGTCTCGGCGTCCTCGTAGTGCACCGCGATGTCCGAGGTGCCGATGGCCCAGCGCCCGGTGTGCGAGAGCGAGGCGTAATCGCGGTTGAAGCGCAGCACGGGGTCGTAGGGGCTGTCCGATGTCGTGGTGCTGCCCACGGTGCCGGTCTTGCCCGGCGTGCCCTCGACGCGCTGGCGGCTGGCGCCGCCCTCCAGGATGATATCGTGCGCCGGCGAGGGCGTGTAGGAGAGGCGCGCGCCGATGGTGCTGGTGTCGGCCTTGCGGGCGCCGCGGCGGCCGGGGCTGTTTCCGGCGACGGCGAGGTCGTCTTCGTCGCGGTGGTAATAGCGGCCAAACACCGCCAGCCCGAGTTTGTTTTGGAGCAGCGGCCCGTTTGCATAGATGTCGCCGGAGGATTCGTCGCCGAGCCGGTCGTCGAACTGTGCGGTGTAGTTGCCGCCGAGCGAGCCGCCCCATTCGCTCGCGACCTTGCGGGTGATGATGTTGACCACGCCGCCCATCGCGTCGGAGCCATAGAGCGTGGACATGGGGCCGCGCACCAGCTCGATCCGCTCAATCGCGCCGAGCGGGGGGGAAAAACCGGTCTCGGCCTCGCCAAAACCGTTGGGGCGCATCTGGCGCGAGTTTTGCCGTTTGCCGTCCACAAGGATCAGCGTGTAGTCGGAGGCCATGCCGCGCAGGCTGATGTCGTTCCCGGACTTGCTATTGGTGACGGTGACGCCCGGCATGTCTTTGACCGCATCGACCAAGGTCACAAAAGGTCTGGCCTCCAGTTCCACTTTGCTGACCACCGAGATGCTGGCAGGTGAGTTGGCAAGGGTTTGCTCGAAACCCGACGCAGTGACGACGAATTTGTCGAGCTGGACCAAGTTGTCCCTTGATGCGGCCTCCTCATGGGCCGCGCGGGCGCGGCGAACCCGCCGTTTGTCCGCACGGTCCTTCGAGGTTGCCGGAACCGCGGGCGAGACTGTGCCGCTGGCCGTGGCCACGGATGTCTGATCGGAAACCGCTTGGGCGGGGAGTGTCTGATGCGCACCGGAAAAAATCAACGACGCCAGCACGGCGGCGGGCGTCAGAAGGTGCAGGCGTGGAAATATTTTACAGAACATGCTGCAATTCAATTTATTATGCGTCGTTTTTATGGATTTATGATTGCTGGTCATAGGGAAAGGCGAGAATTGAGCCCATAAATGAAATCAGGTCTCATGCGCTTGGGAGAATGCTTGGTCAATAAATTTTTCGAGAAAGAATCTCATAATCATAATATAGTTCCATATGAATATATCATATCTTATTTATAAACAATTAATTATGATTTAATAGAGTATCATTGTGTTTAGCTATCTTTTTTCCGATTGCATCCATAAATCAAATACAATGCATGCTGCCCAAGTAACTCGGGTATGCTTGCCGCCATTCCGTTTGCAGAGCTGCATTTGCTGACTATCGGAGATAAGCGAACAATCCCCTCCTTTTGGCGGCACACCCAGTCTGGCCAGCGCCGCCCTGTTTTGGCCGCAGGTTTGGCGAGACCGACAAATGCAGCGTCATTTCCGCAGGCAAATCGTCGGCGACCGACTCCGGATATTTTCCGCGCTTGCCGATCCTTCGCCGATCACTGTTTGCTCTTCCCGCAGGCCATTCTTGAAAATTCCCCTTGCATCGCAAAGGCGCGGACGTTTACTCATGCCCCTTTTCACCTTTTAACCAACTCAAAGTCATGGCCAGAATTTGTGCAATCACCGGCAAGCGCCCTGTCACGGGCAACCGAATCAACCGCAAGGGACAAAGCAAGAAGAGCGGAGGCATCGGCACGCACGTGACGAGCATCACCCGTCGCAAATTCCGCCCGAATCTCCAGCGCATTCGCATCAAGACAGAAAACGGCGGCACCAAGCGCGTGCTCGTCTCGGTGAAGGCCATCAAGGCCGGCCTCGTCGAGAAAGTGGTCTGAGTCCGCGCGGCTTCAAGCCAAGCTCCCTTTCCAACCGCGACCCGCACCGGGTTGCGGTTTTTTTGTGTGCGCAGGGATTGTCCCGGGAATCCGTTCAGGCGGGCATCCCTCGAAAACCGGATTTGCGACTGGAGAGCCGGATCTTGGGGTCACTCTTCCAGTTCGACGTTCCAGTAGGCGACATCGAGGAAATCCTTCCACATCGCGCGGTGGTGCGTGTTGAGCACGAGGCTGATGACCGGGCGCCATTTCGGCTTGGCCGGCTTGCGGATGAGGCGCATGCCCGCGTCGTGCGGGAGGCGGTTGGCCTTGCGGGTGTTGCAGCGGATGCAGGAGCAGACGATGTTTTCCCACGTGGTGCGTCCGCCGTGATGGCGCGGGATGACGTGGTCCAGGTTCAGCTCCTCGCGCGGGAAAACGCGCGCGCAATACTGGCACTGGTTCTTGTCGCGCTCGAAGACATTGTTGCGCGTGAGCTTCAGTTCCTTGCAGGGCAGCTTGTCGAAAAACGTGAGCAGGATCACGCGCGGCAGGCGGATGAGCCGGCTGGGCGTGCGCACCATCTCCATGGTCTCGACCGGCGGGTTGTTGTGCGAAAAATCCAGCCAGTCCAGCATGCTGAAGACGTGAAAGTCATCGTCCTGATGATGGACGACGGAGGCGTGTCCTCGCGCGAGGAGCGCGAAGGCGCGTTTTGCACCGATCACATTCACCGCCTGCCAGAGACGGTTGAGGACCAGCACCGGTTGTTCAAGCACGGCCTCCATGTCGGGACGTTCTGCTAGTATCCGGAAAGCGGAGTGTCAAGCGGGAGGCGTGTGACGTTTGCGCGAGACGGTGCCCGCGCGCCCAGTGTACGGCCTCAATCATTCCCATCCCCATCCTGCCGCTCGCCTCCCCGGTTTGCCGGCAGATGCCGCGGCAAAAACAGATAATACAACATCAGCCACCAACTGCGTGACGCGCGATAAAACAGCGCGGGAAACAAGACTCCGCCCGCCACGGCCAGCACCGCGGCGGCGCGTCCGGAAAGCACGCCGCAAAGCCAGAGCACGGTCACCGGCACGAGAAAGCCGACAATGGTCACGCCATAGTTCAACGACAGCGACCCAAGAAAAAATCCCTCGTCGCGCTCCAGCTCCAGCCCGCAACGCGGGCACGCCGTGTTCAGTTCAAACACGCGTCCCGCCCTGAACAATGTCCGTCCGCCGCAGTTCGGGCATCGGTTCGTCAACCCGCGGGCGAGCAGTCCGCCCCGCGTGACCCGCAGCTTTCGCGCCGTTTCATCCATCGTGCGACGCTCGCGGCGCGCCGTTCCTCCGGCGAGCCGTTAGTTTGCCTGCATCCCACTTTTACGATGAATTGCCCAACACAAACAAGCGAACGGGATGCCCTTGGCATCCCGTTCGCTTGTTTGTGTTGGGCAGGGTTGTATTGGGCAGGGCCTCCGGCTGGCTGGCGGCGGCATTTTCCAGCCCTATGCCAGGCTCGGCGGGACGCCTCGCCTTACCTTGGCAGGCCTGAAAATGGTGCGGAAACGGTCTCGCGCCGCAGCACGCGTAGCGCAGGGCATCGCTGGCGTTGGGAACATCGTTTTTTGGGGCATTTGGATGACGGGATGGATTTTGCTTTCTTCCCCAAACCTCTGGCTTGGCCTTCCGACCGAAACGTCTCAGCTTTGCGCCCCGTTGAACAAACATTACGCAACCATTACGAAGAATCCTGCCCTCCAGCCGCAGGATGATGCCGAAGGCGAGGGGAGTGACGCGGTCCACCGCATCACGGGCTGGCGGCGTTTTTTCCTCTGGCCGCTCAGCGTGGTGATCCGGCTTTGGACGGCCACGCTGCGCATCGAGTTGTCGGCGGAGGCGCGCCGCCATCTCGAAAAAAACGACGAGCCGCTCGCGATCATTTTCTGGCACAACCGGCTCTTCGTCATCGGCGAAATTTACAAGCGCCATCGCCGCCCGCGTTCCATTTACGGGCTGGTGAGCGGAAGCAAGGACGGCGCGTGGCTGGCGGAATTTTTTGACTTTGTCGGCATCAAGACCGTGCGCGGTTCGTCCACGCACAATCCCCGCGGCTCGGTGAGCGCGCTGGTGCGGGTGATGCGCGAGGGGCACGACATCGGCATCACGCCTGACGGTCCGCGCGGGCCGCTGCATGATTTCAAGGGCGGCGGCCTCATCGTCGCGCGTCGTGTGGGAGCGCCCGTGCTGTTGCTCGGGCAGGCGTTCGAGTCGGCTTGGCGGCTGCGGAGTTGGGACCGGTTTTATCTGCCGCGTCCGTTTTCACGGATACGGATTTACTGCATGCTGGTGCCCGCAAGCGAGCTGGGCGCGCGCGAGGCGGGCGCCGCCGGTATGCTTCGCCTCCGTCTTCTCGCCATCAGCCCCGATGGTGTCGAATCAGGGACCGCGGAACGCGCGGTGGTGTGAGGCCGGCCGCGCGCCGCGGACGCCTTCACCAGCTCGGGAACACGGGCGAGACCGCCAGTTCGCCGCCGGGCGGCACGGTGTGGTTTTCGCCGACCGACCAGACGAGGTCGTTGACGAGGAGCTTGAAGACCACGGGGCTGGCGGCGTCGCTGAGCGAGATCGTCCATTTGTCGTCGGCCACGCAATCGAGCGCCACGCCGGTTTCCCAGTTCAGCCCTCCGCCTTCGCCGCGGACATAGAGCGTGTTGCCGAAGCCGATGTCGATGTTGGCGACGATGGTGGTGACGACCGGGCGTTTGGCTTCCGCCGGTTTTTTTGCAACGGGTGCCACTGCTTTCGCTGCCGCGGCGGTGATGCGCGGACTGGTTTTGGCCTTGGGGGCCACGGTTTTTTTTGCTGCCTTTTTCGCCGGGACGGGCGCCGGCGTCGCTGGGGTAGCTTTGGCTTTGTTGGTCGTTTTCTTCATGGTGTGTGTCTCCGTCCAAGTTTTGAACTCTCCCGACCCTAGCAGTTATCAAGCCGCTGGATTTTTTCGCAATAGTTTTTCTCACACGGAGTTGTTGCCATCGCCTTGCAGCGGTCCGGGCCGTGGCTGTTTCCATCAATCAGCCGATCGCCGGAAAATTGGTGTTTACTAACGCCGCCGTTTCCATCACAACGTCCGGCCCTGCATGGGGCAGTAGCTCAGTTGATAGAGCGCGTCGTTCGCAACGACGAGGTCGCCGGTTTGATCCCGGTCTGCTCCACCAATACCGGGCCCCGCCGAAGGCGGGGAAGTGGCAAGGGGACAAGTATCAAGTGGCAGGAAGAACAGTGGGAAAGGCTGCCCAAAGCGATGTCATCCTATCTTTCTTCTTTATTCTTTCTCTTTCCCCTTTCGTCAGGAGCGAGCCGGGAGAAAGAGGAAAGAGAAAGAATAAAGAGGAAAGATTCCGGCAGAGGGGGGGGCGCCACTTTGATTCGCGTCCTGAAGAACGGATACGGGTTATTTCCCTTGGCCGGACAGAAAATACAGGGCGAGGGGCAGCAGGATGAAGACGGCCATGACGACGTAGAGCACGAGTTTGGCGCGCGCGGCTTTTTTTTCGTCTTCGGGCGGGGGCGGAGGGGTGTTGTCCATGGTTGCGTGCCGCCCACAACAACACTTGTCTCGTGCAATGCAACACTGGCTCGTCAAACAGGAACCCGAGTCCTACGCGTGGGAAACGTTTGTGAAGGACGGACGCACCACGTGGGACGGCGTCCGCAATTACCAGGCCCGCAACAATCTCAACGCCATGCGCGCCGGCGACGCCGTGCTTTTCTACGCGAGCGTCACGACCAAGGCCGTGCTCGGCATCGCCGAGGTGGCCCGGGAGGCGTTTCCAGATCCGTCGGCCGGGGCCGGGGAAAACTGGACGGCGGTCGAGTTGAAGGCCGTGCGCGCGCTCGCCAGGCCGGTGACGCTCGACCGGATCAAGGCCGAGCCCGCGCTTGCCGGCATCGCGCTGCTCCGCCAAAGCCGCCTGTCCGTGATGCGGCTCGGGAAGGCGGAATTTGATCGCATCGTGAAACTCGGCCGGTGAGACCGGCCACCGGAACATTCCCCATGATTGAACAACTTGCCATTCTTGCCCCCGGACTGCTCGGCGGGTCCGTCGCCATGGCGGCGCGGGCGCGCGGCGCGGCGCGGCGCATCGTCATCTGGGCGCGCCGGCCGGAAGTGCGCGACGCGCTTCGCTCGCAGCCGTGGTGCGATGCCGTGGCCGAAACGCCGGAGGAGGCCGTGCGCGCGGCGAACCTCGTCGTGCTGGCCGCGCCGGTGGAAAAGATCATCGAGCTCGCCCGCCAGATCGCGCCCGCGCTGCCGGACGGCGTGATCGTCACCGACGTGGGCAGCGTGAAAAACCGCCTTTGCCGGAAATGTCGCGCCGCCCTGCCGCCGCATGCGCGTTTCGTCGGCTCGCATCCGATGGCCGGCAGCCAGAAGACCGGCTGGGAAAACGGCTCGGCGGAGCTGTTCGCCGGGCGCACCTGTTTTGTCACGCCGGAGAACGGCGCCGACGCGCAGGCCGCCGGGATCGTGACGGATTTCTGGCGCGCGCTTGGCGGCAGGACGGTTTCCGTCACGCCCGCGCAGCATGATGAAATCGTGGCCAACATCAGCCACCTGCCGCAGGCGCTCGCGACGAATTTGTGCGATTTGCTCGCGCAAAAAAATCCCGCCTGGCGCGAGCATGCCGGCGCGGGTCTGCGCGACACCACGCGCATCGCGGCGAGCGACGCGACCATGTGGATCGAGATTTTCCAGCAGAATCGCGACGAGGTTTTGCACGCCATCGACCAGTTTCAGGCGCGGCTTGCGGGCTTGCGCGCCGCGATCGACCACGGCGACTGGCCCGAAGTCCGCGCGCGTCTTGAACGGGGAAAAATTTTTCGGGATTCGCTGGGGTGAGGCGTCCCAAGAAATCGTTCTCGTTCTCTTATACCAGTTGCGAACAAAAATCAGTCTTTTGTAGGGGCGTCGCTTGCGACGCCCGGTTTGGCAACTGCCCAAAGGCAAAGGGCTTCGCAAGCGAAGCCCCTGCATTGCTTGGTTTCTAAAGTAGGATTTTCTTTCATAATTGGTATTACTCGTTCTCGTTCTCTTTTTGTTTTTCGCAACGTTTCGAGAACGAGTAAGAGAACGAGAACGATTGGGGGAAGGCCGCTCTTCAACTTCAGTTGAAGCTCATCCGCGAGTTGGTTTCCAAATAGCCGGCGATTTCGCGGGCGAAGATTTCGCCGAACTCCTCGCGTTTCCTTTCGCCGATGCCGAAGATGCCTTCCATCCCCGCGACGCTCACCGGATAGGCGCGCGCGAGTTCGCGCAACGTCTTGTCTCCAAAAATCACATACGCCGGCACGCCGCGTTCGTCGGCCAGCTCCTTGCGCAGCGCGCGCAGTTGCGCGAAGAGGATCTCGTCGCATTCCACGTCGCCCTCGCGCCGGGTCGCGACCTTGCGCGCCTTGGGCAGCAGCATCGGTTTCGTGAGCATCAGGGGCTTGCGCGAGCGCAGCCACTCCAGGCCCTCCGCCGTCAGCTCCAGCACCGGATACTCGCCCTCGCTTTGCGCCGCGTAGCCGAGCCGCAGCAACTCGCGGCCCACCGCCGCCCATTGCGCGCGCGGGAGTTCCTGGCCGATGCCATACGTGCTCAGCCGGTCGTGGCCCCAGCGGCGGATTTTATCGGTGTCCGCCCCGGTGAGGATTTCCACGATGTGGTTCAGCCCCACGCCGAACCGGCTCGCCTGCCGCGCGCGATAAACGCAGGACAGGAATTTTTGCGCGAGGACGGTGCCGTCGTAGGTCTCGCGCGGTTCGAGGCAATTGTCGCACGCGCCGCAGCCGCCGCCAGCGGCTGGAAAACCCTCGCCGAAATAGCCCAGCAACTCGCGCCGCCGGCACCCGGCGCTTTCCGCGTAGTGGAGCATCTGGCGGAGCTGCGCGCGGGCGACGTTGCGCTCGTGCTCGTCGGCGATCTCGTCGATGAAATGCGTCTGCTTCGCCGCGTCGCCGCCGCTGAAGAGCAGCAGGCAGTCCGCCGGCAGGCCGTCGCGCCCGGCGCGCCCGGTTTCCTGGTAGTAGCCTTCGATGTTTTTCGGCAGGTCGTAGTGAATGACCCAGCGGACGTTGGGTTTGTTGATGCCCATGCCGAAGGCGATGGTCGCGCAGATGATCTTCACCTCGTCGCGGAGAAACAGCTCCTGGTTGCGCGCGCGTTCCTCCGCCGTCAGGCCGGCGTGGTAGGCGCGCGCCGCAAACCCGCGGGCCGCGAGCGCCTCGGCCACGCGCTCCGTCGTCGCCCGTGTCGCGCAATACACGATGCCGCTCTCGTCGTCGCGGTTTTTCAGGAAGACGATGATCTGCTGCAGCGGCCCGTCCTTCGGCTGCACGCGGTAGGTGAGGTTGGGGCGGTTGAAGCTCGCGACGAACAACTCCGGCTCGCGCAGCCGCAGGTGTTTCACGATGTCCTCGCGCACGCGCTCGGTCGCGGTCGCGGTGAGCGCCATCACCGGCACGTCCGGCAGCAGGTCGCGCAGCGCCGCCAGCTGGCGGTATTCGGGGCGGAAATCATGGCCCCATTCCGACACGCAATGCGCCTCGTCGATGGCGAGCGCGGCGACGTTCCAGGCGCGCAGGTTTTCCTGCCAGCCGTCGAGCATGAGCCGCTCCGGCGCGACGTAGAGCAGCCGCCACTCGCCGCGATGCAGCCCCGCGAGCCGCGAGCGCGCCTCCGCCGACCCGAGTGACGAGTTCAAAAACGTCGCCGCCACGCCCGCCGCCTGGAGCTGGTCAACCTGGTCCTTCATCAACGCGATCAGCGGCGACACGACCACGGTCAGCCCCGGGCGATGCAGCGCGGGCAGCTGGTAGCACATCGACTTGCCGCCGCCGGTCGGCAGCAGCGCGAAGACGTCGCGGCCCGCCAGCGACGCCTCGATGATTTCGCGCTGGAGCGGACGGAATTCCGGATAGCCAAAAGTGGTGTGAAGGGTGAGCTGAAGATCGGGCACGGCGTGGAAGGCGGAACGAGGAGAAAAAGGCGCGAGGAAAGGAACCATTAAATTAGCCACAAAAATGCACAAGAAGCACAAAACAATCACTCAATTTTGTGCCTTTTGTGCCTCTTTGTGGCTATAAAAAACGAACCACTAAATCTAACCACGGATTTCACGGATGAACACAGATAAAACCAACGGTTTCCCACTCTTTCTCTTATCCGTGATAATCCGTGTTATCCGTGGTCAAATAAAAACGAACCATTGGATTCAATCCACGGAAACACGGAGCAATGAAAGGGAATTTGATTTTAGAAAGTCTCCCTCTGAACTCCGTGGTTAAATAAAAAACACTGCGCCCGCCGCTCCGGTTCACGAAATGTAGGAGCAGATGTATTCGACCAGCCCGGCCTTCACCTCGATGGTGAAACCGGATTTGGCGGGGACGTCGAAGTGGGTGCCGGCGGCGTGGTCGCGGGTGTCGGTCCGGCCGTCCAAGGTCACACGGCAGGAGCCGGCGACGAGTTCCATGCGCTCGGCGGCGTCGGTGCCGAAATGATACGAGCCCGGACGGATGAGCCCGAGGGTTTTTTTGGTGCCGTCGGCCAGGATGATGGTATGGCTGACGACGCTGCCGTCGAAATAAGTGTTGGCCTTGGCCAGCACGGTGACGTCGGTGAATTGGGTCGGGATGGATGACATGGGAGAAAATGGAAGAGGCGCGGTCTGGAGACGGCAACTCAAAGAAGTGACAAGTATCGAGTGGCAGGTGATCCCAATTCCGAACGAAATTTATCCTTGTGGAGGGCCGAGCTCCCGCGAGGCCGTCGCCGGAAAACGTCGCGTCCAACCGCGACGGCCTCGCGGGAGCTCGGCCCTCCACTTTAATATCAGGCTTTCTTGGGCGGCAGGCGGAAGTCGATGAGGCGTTTGAAGCGATCGACCTTGTGCACGACGACGTCGATGTGGCCGCCGGTGGCGAGGCGGCGCTTGGTTTTTCTTCCGGTCAGGAGGGTGTTGGTGTTGTTCGGGTAATAGTCGTCGTCGGTGAGGGTGTTCATGGGGACGAAACCGAAGGTCATCGACTGGACCAGCTCCACGAAGAAACCGTGCTGGCGGATGTCGGTGATGACGGCTTCGAACTTGGTTTTCGTTTTCTTCGCGAGCTCACGCTCGAAAAATTCGAGCTGCTTGATCTTCACGCTTTCGCGCTCGGCTTCCTGGGAGTTGGTTTCGGTGAGGCTGAGGTGCTCGCCGAGGGATTCCATCTGGCCGGGAGTGAGCGCGGGGAGGCGTCCGCCGGCGGGCACCGGGTAGCCGGAGTGTTTGACGAGGTAGTAGTCGAGGACGCGGTGGACGACGAGGTCGGAGTAGCGGCGGATGGGCGAGGTAAAGTGGGTGTAGTCTTTTTTGGCGAGGCCGTAGTGCCCGTCGGGCGTGCCGCGGTAGCAGGCTTTTTTCAGGGAACGCAGGATTTGCGTGCGCAGCAGGTGGCCTTGCGGATGGGTGGAGAGGGTTTCGAGGAGTTTCGCCATTTCCTCGTGGCCGGCGAGATCGCCGGTGGTGACGCCGGCGATGGCGAGGGTTTTGCGGAGTTCATCGAGCTTGTCCTCGTCGGGTTCGTCGTGCACGCGGTAGAGCGACGGCAGGCGGTGCGAGCGGGTGAGGCGGGCGACGGCTTCGTTGGCGGCAAGCATGAATTCCTCGATGAGCTGGTGGCTTTCGTCGTGCTCGATGAGTTCGAGGCGGTCGGCGTAGCCTTGCTCATCGACGAAGACCTTGGTCTCGGGCATGTCGAGGTCGAGGGAGCCGGCGGCCATGCGGGCGCGGCGGAGTTTCGAGGCGATGGCCCAGAGTTTGCGCAGCCAGCTTTGGAGATCGACGAGTTCGAGGTCGCTGAGGTCGGAGAGGGCGCGGCCGGTGGAGCCGGTCTGGTGCTTGGGCGGGAGCGGGAGGGCGCGGATTTTGTCGAGGCGGTTTTCGAAGAGAAGGGCGTAGGCCTGGCGGTAGGTGAGGCGTTTGCGCGAGCGGATGACGGTATTGGCGAAGGAGGCGTGCTTGAGGCGTATTTTTTTATCGAATACCAGGAAGACGGCCTTGCAGAGGCGGTCCTGCGCCTCGACGAGGGAGCAGAGGCCGTTGGAGAGTTTTTGCGGCAGCATGGGGATGACGGTGCCGACGAGGTAGGTGGAGTTGCCGCGGCGCTTGGCCTCGCGGTCGAGGGCGGTGCCGGGGCGCACGTAGTTGCCGACGTCGGCGATGTGGATGCCGACGCGGACGTCCCCGTCGTCGAGGGGCTCGATGGAGAGGGCATCGTCGAAGTCCTTGGCGTCGTCGGGGTCGATGGTAAGGGTGGGGACTTCGCGGTAGTCGAGCCGGCCGGAGAGTTCGCGGGGATGGACGGAGTCGGGGAGGGCGGCGACCTCGCGTTCGACGTCGGCGGGGAAGGACGGGTCGAGCTTGTATTTGTGGTAAATGCCCGCGAGTTCGGCGCGGGGCTCGAAGGTTTGGCCGAGGCGCTCGATGATGACGCCCTCGAGGTTTTTGTGGCGGGAGGTCCACTCGGCGAGTTTGACCACGACTTTGTCGCCGGGCGCGGGGACGGGCTTGAGGCCGGAGGCGGCGGGGTCGGCGACGGCGATTTCGTGGAAGAAGCGGGGATTGTCGGCGTTGACGTAGTATTTGTTGCGGATGCGCTGGAGATTGCCGACGACGGTTTCGTTGGCGCGCTCCTCGATGCGGACGACGCGGCCGGTGGGCTCGGGCGCGCGGCCGTTGCGGGGGCGGCTCATGCGGGCGAGGACTTTCACCGCGACGCGGTCGCCGTGGAGCGCGACCCCGGTGTCCTCGGGCGCGATTTGCACGGCGGGCTCGTCCTCGGCGGCGCCGGGCACGGGGTCGGGGATGAGGTAGGCGGAGCCGCCGGCGCGAAACATGAGGCGGCCGATGGCGAGGTCGTCGTCGCCGGCGAGGGCGATGCGGTCGCCCTTCACATAAACGAGGGCGCCTTGCGAGAGGCCGAGGCGGACTTCATGGGCGAGCGAGCGGCGGTCTTTTTTGTTCAGGCCGAGCGCGCGGGCGAGGCCAGCGAGGTCGACGGGCGCGTAGCCGGGCGAGCGGAGATGGGCGAGGATGCGGTCGCGGAGTTTCATTGGGTGATGCGGATTGCGGTGAGGCGGGTAAGTGGTGCGGGTGGTTTTGGGTGATTGGAATCGAAATGGAGGGAAATCCCAAATCCCAAAATCCCAAATCCCAAAAAAATCCCGAAATCTCAAAATTCAAAATATCAATGTTCCACGCGGGCTGCGTGAGCGCGGCAGCCCACTGGGAGCGCCGGCATCCTGCCGGCTTTGGCGGCGCGGAGCGCCGTCGCACGGGCGGGGTCGCCCGTGCCACCCGACCCGGTGGGTGGCACGCCTGCGCTCCCAGGTCGCGGTTCCACGAGCGCCGCGCGTTTTTCAGGATTGGAATGGCGGCGGGATGTCACCTAACGTGACGCGATGAAAATCGTTCACGTCGCGAGCGAGCTGTTCCCCTACATCAAAACCGGCGGGCTGGCCGATGCAGTCGGATCGCTGGCCTCGACGCTGGCCAGGGACGGGCATGAGGTGTCCGTCTTCATCCCCGGATACAGCGCGGTTTTCGCGCAGCCGGACGCGGCCGCGGCGGAGCGGGTGCTGCGGTTGAAAATCGAGATGGGGGACACTTTCGTAAGCGGCGACGTGAAGGTGTTTTCGCCTTGTCCCAACCTGAATATTTTCACGGTGTGCCGGGAGGAGTTTTTCGACCGGAAGGGCGCCTACGGCAACGGCGAGCGCGACTACGAGGACAACTACCTGCGCTATATTTTTTTCTGCAAGGGCACGGTCGAGGCGCTGCGGTTGCTCGAGATGCAGGCCGACATCGTGCACGCGCATGACTGGCAGGCGGCGTTGATGCCGCTGCTGCTGCGCCACGCGGAGAGCCGCCACGGCGCGACGCTCGCGCTCAAGACGGTGTTCACCATCCACAACATCGCCTTCCAGGGGCTGTTCCCGATGCGGGCGTTTTTCCGCACGAACCTGCCCGACGAGCTGCGGGGCATCGACGGGCTCGAATACTACGGGCAGATGAGTTTCATGAAGGGGGGGATTTTGTTTGCCGACCGCGTGACGACGGTGAGCCCGCGCTACGCGCGCGAAATCCAGACGCCGGAATACGGATGCGGCCTGGACGGCGTGGTGGCGTCGCGCGCCGAGGATTTGTCCGGCCTGATCAACGGGATCGACCCGTCCGTGTGGAATCCGGCGACCGACGCGCATCTGCCGGCGAATTACTCCGCCGGGGACATGGCGGGCAAGGCGGTATGCCGCGAGGCGCTGCTCAAAAAGGCGGGGCTCGATCCGGCGGGGGACGATGTCCCCGTCTTCGGCATGGTGTGCCGGTTGACCGAGCAGAAGGGCGTGCAGCTCGTGCTCGATAACCGCGAGTTTTTCCTCAAGCACGACTGCCGCCTCGTGGTGCTCGGCTCCGGCGACAAGCGGCTGGAGGGCGAAATGCGCGCGCTGGCCGCGAGCCGTCCCGGAAAAATCACGCTCGTGGCGCGCCTCGACGAGGCGATGAGCCACCTCGTCGAGGCGGGCGGCGATTTTTTTGTGATGCCGTCGATATTCGAGCCGTGCGGGTTGAACCAGATGTATTCGCAGGCCTACGGCACGCCGCCGCTCGTGACGCGTGTGGGCGGACTGGCCGACACGGTGACCGACATCGACGAGAATCCCGCCGGGGGCACCGGCATCATGTTTCCGCCGACCGCGGCCGGGCTGCGCGACGGGTTGAAACGCGCGGTGAAGTTGTTTGCCGACAAAACGACCCTGGCGGCGATGCGCGAACGCGGCATGCGGCGCGATTTCAGCTGGGCTAAAGCCGCGCGGGCCTACATGGAATTGTATGAGGCGGCATTGTGAGGACGCGCTGAACGAAGGAGGCAAAAACGGGGCCGCCGCCGGGAGATCTCCGGCGGCGGCCCTGTTTTTGAAAGATGTGCGCGGGTTATTCGGTTTTTTTCTTTTTGTTTTCTTTTTTCGACGCCCCGGAGGTCTTGGGTTGTTTCGCGACAGTCAGATCCTTGATGGCTTCATAGGTCGCGTCACTGACGATTTTTTTGCTCTTGAGCTGGCCTTTGCCGGTGAACGGGCGCGCCGCGATAATTTTGTCGGCGGTGGCCTCGTCGATGCCCGGAAGTTTGACAAGCTGCTCCTTCGTGGCGGTGTTGAGGTCCACTTTGGGCGCGGCTTTTGCTTTCTTTTCGGACTTGGCCTTGGCCGGGGCGGAAGGCGGGCTGCTTTGGGCTGAGACGACGGCGGGAGCGGCGAGCAGCGTCGCGGCAAAGCAAAGGGCGAGGATCTTGCGCAGAGTTTTATTCATGAGACTTCGGATTGGGTTATGGGTTGAGTTAACCGGCAGCAGCATATACCCAAAGCATGGCTGTTAAAGAAAATTATGAAGGCTGGCCACTGTTTTTGTTTTTGAGTTTGCGTTCATGAATGAGGGCGAAAAGGACGGGGGTCACGATCAGGATGTGGAGAAGGCTGCTGATCATGCCACCCACGACGGGCGTGGCCAGCGGGCGCATGATTTCGGTGCCCGTGCGGGTGGCCCAGAAAATGGGCAGCAGGGACGCGATGGTGGTGGCCACGGTCATCACTTTCGGGCGGAGGCGCAGGCGCGCGCCTTCCTTGATGGCGGCGATGAGTTCGGGGCGGGTGAGGGAATTTTCGATTTTCGATTTTCGATTTTCGATTGGGGGCGCGGCGGCGGCGGACTTGCGGTCGCGGGCCTTTTGCACGGCTTCCTCGAGGTAGAGGACCATGATGATGCCGGTCTGGATCGCGGTGCCGAAAAGGGCGATGTAGCCGACCCAGACCGCCACGCTGAAGTTGTAGCCGAGGAACGCCTGGAGGATGACGCCGCCGGTGAGCGCGAAGGGGACGGCGAGGATGACGTGCGCGGCCTCGAGGACGCTGCGGAACGTCATCACAAGGAGAAGAAAAATAATCACGATGACGGTCGGAAACACGATGCGAAGTGTGCGGCCGGCGCGGATCTGGTTTTCATACTGGCCGCTGTATTCGACGGTCTGGCCGGGATCGAGTGTAATTTCCTTTTGGATACGCTGCTTGATCTCCCCGACGAAGCTGCCGAGGTCGCGGTCGCGCACGTTGGCCTGCACGAAGACGCGGAGGCGTCCGTTTTCGCTGGAGATTTCGTTGGGGCCGATGACGCGCTTGATGTCGGCGACTTGGCCGAGCGTGATGTGCGGACCGGCGGGCGTGGGAATGAGGAGGTGCCGGAGTTTTTCGATGTCGTCGCGGTCGGCGCGTTCGAGGCGGACCTGGACGGGCCAGCGTTCGCGGCCCTTGATCGTGGTGGTGGCGGTGGAGCCGCCGAGGCCGGTCTCGACGTAGGCAAGGATGTCGGCGGCGCGGAGACCGTAGCGGCCCATCTGGTCGCGGCGGACGGCGATTTCAAGGTAGGGTTTGCCGACGTCGCGGGATGGGGCGACACCGGTGGCGCCGGGAATGGTGTTGATGATGCGCTCGATTTCCGAGGCTTTGCGCTGGAGCGCGTTGAGGTCGTCGCCGAAAATCTTCACGCCCACCTGGGCGCGAATGCCGGTGCTGGTCATCAGGATGCGGTTTTCGATGGGCTGGAGAAAACCGGGGACGTAGCCGGGGACCTGGGTGAGGCGGTCGGAGAGCTCGGCGACGATTTGCTGCTTGGTGACGCCGGGGCGCCACTGGTCCTGGGGCTTGAGGGTGATGGTGGTCTCGATCATCTCGATGGGCGCGGGATCGGTGGCGGTGTCGGAGCGGCCGAGTTTGCCCGCCGACATGAGGACCTCGGGGTGCTGGCTGATGACCTTGTCCTGCCAGGCCATGATGCGCTTGACCTCGGTGAGCGAGGTGGCCGGGAGGAGGACGGGCATGAAGAGCAGGCTGCCTTCCTCGAGGGTGGGCATGAATTCGGAGCCGAAGCCGGCGGCGGCGCGCGCGGCGCGATGGTATCCGGCGCGGTCGAGACGCTCGACGAGCGCGCGCGGGAGACCGAGGGCGAGGACGCAGGAAAACACGAGGAGGACGGCGGCGGCGGAGAGCACGGTCTTGCGGTGGATGAGCGCCCAGTCGAGCACGGGGTCGTAGATGCGCAGCAGGAAGCGCATCAGGTGGTTTTTGTTCTCGGGGCGGAAGGGGCCGCGCACGAGCAGGGTGCAGAAAACGGGGACCGCGGTGATGGCGAGGAGCACGGCGCCGATGAGGGCGAAGGTCTTGGTGTAGGCGAGCGGGTGGAAGAGCTTGCCTTCTTGGCCGGTGAGCAGAAACACGGGCACAAAGGCAAGGATGATGATGGCCATCGAGAAGAACATGGGACGGCCGACTTGCGTGCTGGCGCGGAGGGTGAGCTGGAAAATTTCGCCGGCGGAAAGGCCGGGCGCGGGGCCGCTGGGCGGCGCGGTCTTTTGCTTTTCCTCCAGCGCTCGCTCGCAGTGGCGGATGACGTTTTCGGTCATCACGATGCCGGCGTCCACGAGCACGCCGATGGAGATGGCGATGCCGGTCAGCGACATGATGTGCGAGGGGATGCCAAACTCCTTCATCAGGATGAAGGAGATGAGGATGGAGGCGGGCAGCGGAAGCGTGACGATGAGGATGCTGCGGAAGTGGAAGAGGAAGAGAATGTGCGCGAGGGTGACGAGGATGATTTCCTCGACGAGGGCGTGCTTGAGGGTGTCGATGGCGCGTTCGATGAGGCCGCTGCGGTCGTAGAAGGGCTCGATGGTGACGCCGGCAGGGAGGCCGGGCGAGATGTCGGCGATGCGGGCCTTGATGTCGCGGATGACCTGGTGGGCGTTTTCGCCGTAGCGCATGACGACGATGCCGCCGACGACCTCGCGCCCGTCGATGTCGAGCGTGCCGCGGCGGAAGTCGCCGCCGATTTCGACGCGGGCGATGTCGCGCAGATAAAGCGGCGTGCCGGCGCGGGCGGCGAGCGGGACGGCCTCGATGTCGGCGGTGCTGGTGACGAGGCCGACGCCGCGCACGACAAACTCGGCGCCGTTCTCGAGCTGGTAGCGGATGAATGTGTCCTGCAACGTGCGGAGGGAGCCGAGGTCGTGCGCGGCGGCGTCGGTTTTGGGGTCGGTTTTCAGGTAGTATTGGTAAACCCAGCCGAGGCCGGTG
Source organism: Termitidicoccus mucosus (assembly GCF_038725785.1). Classification (GTDB taxonomy): domain Bacteria; phylum Verrucomicrobiota; class Verrucomicrobiia; order Opitutales; family Opitutaceae; genus Termitidicoccus; species Termitidicoccus mucosus. The sequence goes on along the minus strand of NZ_CP109796.1, from coordinate 2,787,320 downwards.
GCGTCGGGGCCGAGGCGGGCGGAGACGTTTTCGGGGAGGATGTCTCCGAGCGAGTTCAGGCGTTCGAGGACGCGCGTGCGGGCGAAGTAGTTTTCGACATCGTCGTTGAAGATGACGGTGAGAAACGAAAACCCGAACATCGAGGTGGCGCGCACGGTGCGCACGCCGGCGAGGCCCTGGAGCGAGACCGAGAGCGGGTAGGTGATCTGGTCCTCGACCTCCTGCGGGGAGCGGCCGGGCCAGTCGGCGTAAACGATGACCTGGTTTTCCGAGAGATCGGGGATGGCGTCGATGGGCACGGTGCGCAACGCATGCACGCCCCACGCGCACATGCCGAGAAAGGCGGCGATGACGAGAAAGCGGTTGCCGAGCGACCAGGTGATGAGGCGGGAAATCATGGCGGAAATTACGATTTACGATTTACGAATTACGATTTCACGAATGCAGTCTGGCGCGGGAGCGCCTCATCCAGTCGTGAATCGTAATTCGTAAATCGTGATTTCATTCTATTTTCTCCCCGCATTCGAGCATGGCGGAGCCGAAGAAGGGATTGCGAAGGCCGGGGGATTCGGGGCGCTGCACCCAGCGGCCGGTGCCGAGGACGGGCGTCATCGGGCACTGATAAATGGTGACGAGGCCGCTGTGGTGCAGGTGCGCGGCGCGGGCGAGATCGGCCAGCGCGGTGCTGAAGACCTCGTAGGCGGCGCGGGCCTCGGCGAGGGTGGGGCCGGGTTTCAGGCCGGAAGTGAATTGGGCCAGCGGACCGTTTTTCGCGTCGGGCGCGGTGTCGATGTAGGAGGCGAGGGCGGTGTGGAGCGCGGGAAGGAGCTGCCGGTAGCGGGCGAGGTCGTCGGCCGCGAGCGCGGCAGAGGCGTCGGCGGAGGCGAGCACGAGCGGAGTGAGCGCGCTGATGTCGGCGGCGGACGCATGCGCGGCGTGTCCGCCAGCGTCGTCGTCTTTGGAATTTTTTTGGGATTTGGGATTTGTTTCCTGGGATTTGCCGCCATCGGCGGCCGCGGCGCTTTGCGCGAGCTGGGCCTGGCCGTCGATGAGGAGCGCGCCCTGGGTGACGACGCGGTCGCCTTCGCGCAGGCCGGAGAGGACGGCGTAGTGGGTGTCGCCCGCAGAGCCGAGTTTCACGGGGCGGGGTTCGTAAGCGCCGCCGGTCTTGTCGAGGTAAACGACGGGCTCGGCGCGGGTGAAGACCACCGCGGTGCGCGGCACGAGGAGCGTGTCGGGCGAGGAAAGGCGCACGAGGCCGTAGGCGGTCTGGCGATGGAGGAAGCGGCGGGCGGTGTTGTCGAGGACGACGCGCACGCGGGCGGCGCGGGTGGCGGGATCGAGATTGGGATCGATGAAGTCGATGGGCGCGGTGAAGACCTCGCCGGGTAGTGATGGCGTGGATACATCGACAGGCTGGCCGGCGCGCAGCCAGGGGAGGTCGGCCTCGTAGGCGTCGAACACAAACCAGAGATGCGAGAAGTCGCCGATTTCGAAGAGCTGGTCGTTGGTCTGCACCCACTGGCCTTCGTAGGCGTGGCGGGTGATGATGGTGCCGGCGGCGGGGGCGTGCAGCGTGAAGACGGCCGAGGGTTGCAGGCTGCGCTCGAGGGCGACGACATCGGGCTCGGCAAGGCCGAGGGAAAGGAGGCGCTCGCGGGCGTCGGCCAGCTCCGAGGCGGTGAACGCGATGGCGCCGGCGCGCAGGCGCTCGACATACTGGCGCTGCGCGCTGAGCATTTCGGGGCTGTAGAGCGTGACGAGCGGCGCGCCGGGCGCGACGGCGGCGCCGATGGTGTTGATGTGAAGCTTTTCGATGCGGCCGGGGAGTTGTGCGCTGAGGACGCGGTGAAGGGTCTCGTCGTCGTCGAGCACGCCGGTGACGCGGAGCGTACGCGCGAGCGGGCCGCGCGTGACGGGCGAGGTCTCCACGCCGATGACCGCGGCGGTCGCGGGCGTGAGCGTGACGAGGCCGCTGCCGCCGGAGTCGAAGCCCTCCTCGCCTTCGTAAACGGGAGCGAGATCCATGCCGCAAATGGTGCATTTCCCGGGGCGGTCGGATTTGATCCACGGGTGCATCGGCGACTGGTAGAACTTGATTTTGCGCGCGGCGGCGGTCGCGGAGGAGGCGGCGTGCGAGGGCGCGGTCCTGAGGGCGATGAAATAACCCGCGGAGCCGGCGGCGAGGGCGGTGAGGAGGAGGATGAGGGCGACGGTTTTGGCGGAGGCGGACATGGCTGCGGTGGTGGTGGCGCGGTGGATTCTATTTATCAATCGTCCCCAGTCTCGTTCTCGAAACACCTCGAAAACGAAAGGAGATTTTCTAGAAATTGATTTTCAATACAAGGTAGGGAGGACTCCCTGCCTTTCGGGTTTCGTGCTATTTCTTCGCCTCGTCCAGTTTCTTGAGGTAGCCGGCGGGATCTTTTTCGAAGGCGGGCAGGCAGCCCTTGCAGCAGAAATAAACGGTGCGGTCGGGCTGGCCCTCGGCCTTGTGGATGTGCGCATAGGGCTTGCCCATTTCGCCGAGTTTGCCGCCGCGGACAACGCAGGTGTCGAGCGGGTAGTCGGCAGGCACGCCTTCAACGGCGGCTGGCCGGGGCGCGGCGCAACAATCGCCGCCGGAGGCAGCGAAGCCGGCGGGCGCGGCGGCGAGGAACAAAGCGGCGAGTGCGAGCGTGATGGATGTTTTCATGCGACAAGGTGATACGCTCCGCCTGGCGAAAACCCTTGGGAAATTTACGAATTACGATGGACGATTTACGATTGAAGGCGCTGCCGCGCCGTTTGTTTCCCCGACACGTCCGCCTCCGGCGCAGCCGCGCCCAAATCGTAAATCGTCCATCGTAATTCGTAAATTCCCCTCGTTGACCTTGGGGCCTTGGTGGTTTTTGTTGGCCGCTTATGTCCGATTGTCCCAGTTTCTTCTCTTTCCGGCCGCATCCGGCGGCATGGCTGCTTGCGCGATGAAAAAATCCTCCTCAATCAAAACAACAATCACGGGCGGGCGGGGTGCGAAAACGGGGCGGTCAAAGGTCCGGACGAAAGCGGCGCGGGGCGGGGCGATGTATCTGCACCAGGCCGCCGACGGCCCGGCGCCGAGGATCGCCCGCGGCTACGACGCGGCGTTCAAGCCCGACGCGGCGTATCGCGCGTCGCTGCCGGACTTGATGGGCGCGGGCGGGCCGATCGAGGGCGCGGCGGTGGGCATCCAGCAGGTCGGCGTGTCCAATTTCCGGCTGCCGCTGCGCTTCGCGGCGCGGCGCGGCGGGCCCGTGACGCTGGAGGCGTCGGTGAGCGGGAGCGTGTCGCTCGACGCGCACCTGAAGGGCATCAACATGAGCCGCGTGGTGCGCTCGTTCTACGAGCATCAGGATCAGGTGTGCACCCCGGAGCTGCTGGAGCGGATTTTGAAAAAATACCTGCGCGCGGTCGGCTCGCGGGAAGCGCGGCTGCGCGTGGCGTTTTCGTTTCCGCTGCGGCAGGAAAGCCTGCGCAGCGGGCTGGAGGGCTGGCAGTATTACCGCGTGGTGTTCGAGGCGTCGCTGTCGGCGGGGACAAAGGCGCGGCGCTTCGTGGAGTTCGATTTTGTCTATTCCTCGGCCTGCCCGTGCTCGGCGGAGCTGGCGGAGCACGCGCGCGACCGGCGCGGCGTGTATGCGGTGGGGCACAGCCAGCGCTCGAAGGCGCGCCTGCGCGTGGAACTCGCGCCGGGGCGGCGGCTCGCGGTGGAAGATTTGCACGCGCACTGCCGGGCGGCGCTGCGCACGGAGACACAGGTGATGGTGAAGCGCGAGGACGAGCAGGCGTTTGCCGAGCTCAACGGCGCGCATCTGAAATTCGTCGAGGACGCGGCGCGGCTGGTTTACGCGCGGCTCGACGCCGACGCGCGCATCCGGGATTTCCGCGTGGTGTGCGCGCATTTCGAGTCGCTGCACTCGCACGACGCGGTGAGCGTGATCTGCAAGGGCGCGCCCGGCGGCATGACGGCCGAATTCATGGAGTTCGAAACACTGGCGGGGTGAGGCGGCGTCCATGCACGAGGATGGAAACCGGCGCGGTGTCACGCAGCGCATCCGCCACGGCGGCAGGGGCTGGGAGTTGCGGGAAACATCGCGCGCTTCCGCCGGTTACGCGCCGCACGTGCATGACACGTTTTCGCTCGGGCAGATCCTTGGCGGCCGCAGCCGTTGTCTGATCGGCGGGAGGACGCGGCGCATCGCCGCGGGCGCGTGCGTGTGGGTGCGCGCGGGCGAGGTCCACGCGTGCAATCCCCGGCCCGGCGCGCCGTGGAGTTACCGCATGCTGCACATCGACCTGGCCTGGCTGTGCGCGCAAGGCGTGTCCGAACCGCATTCCGGTGTGTCGGCCAGCCGCGCGCTCTGGCTCGATTACGAGGCGCTCGCGCGTCGCGTTTTCGAGGATGCGCCGCGCGCGGAAACCGAGGCGGCGATGCTGCGGCTGGTGCGCCGGCTCGCGCCGGAGTGGGACCGGACTGACAAGCCCGGGCGCGCGGAGCCGGATGACCCCGCCGCGTTGCGTCGCGTGCGCGAATACATCGAGGCGCATGCGTGCGAAACCCTCGCGCTCGACGAACTGGCCGTGCTTGCGGGGACGACGCCGTGGCGGTTGCTGCGTGATTTCCAGCGGCACCACGGCATCACGCCGCACGCGCTTCAACTCTGCCTGCGCGCCAATCGCGCGCGCCGCTGGCTGCGCGAAGGCATGACGCCCTGCGATGCGGCGCTCGCCGCGGGTTTCGCCGACCAGAGCCATCTCACGCGCATGTTCAAACGCTACGTCGCACTCACGCCGGGCGCGTATCGCCGGGCGCTGACGAGGTGAGAAGAATGAAGAGAAAAGAACTCCGGAGCGAGGAGATGCTTTGATTTGTATCTCGTGGGGACGGGATCGCATCGAGGAGGGGCGGCCGGGCTGCAATTTCGTTCAAGACGCGGATGCTACGCTGGGCGGCGTGCAAACCTTTCTGCTCATCGCCGGCGCGCACTTCCTCGCACTCATCAGCCCCGGGCAGGATTTTTTCCTGCTCGTGCGGACCGCGCTGCGCAACGGGTTTGGCGTCGGCGCCCGCGCGGCGTCGGGCATCGCTGCCGCCAATGCCGTCTGGATCGCGCTCGCGCTCTGGGGCGTGAGCCATGTTCGCGGCTGGGAGAACATCATGTTCTGGCTCAAGACCGGCGGCGCGCTGTTTTTGATTTATCTGGGCTGGCGCTTTTTGCGCGCGAAACCAGTCGATGCGTCGCGATTGGACGGCTCAACCGAGGAAGAGTCCGGCGCGATTGGGCGCACGGGCGCGCATGGGCCCGCCGGCGGTTTTGCGAAGCCGAAGCCATTTCTGATCGGGTTGGCCTCGGGGCTGGGGAATCCGAAAAACGGGCTGTTCTACACGGGTTTGTTTTCGCTCGGCGTGGAAGCGGGCGCGTCGTGGTTCGTCCAGATTGGCTACGGCGCCTGGATGGTTTCGGTGGTATTGGTTTGGGATTTGCTGATCGCGCGACTGATCTCGCACCCGGGCGTGAGGAGCCGTCTTCCGCGCTGGCAGCATCGCGTGGAACAGGTCGCAGGCGGGCTGCTTGTCGCGATAGGCGTGGGATTGCTGGCGCGGTGAGGTTTGGCGGGAAGATCTCTGTGCGGTCCTTTTGGGATTTGCGCAGCGCAGGCATCCTGCCTGCCGTCGAAACCGGAGGCGCGAAGCGCTGCTGACTTTTTTCTTTTTCCTGAAAAATGCCACGCTTCGCGTGACAAGTTGGAGACGGCAGGCAGAATGCCTGCGCTACGGCGCTGTCGCGTTTCCGGGAACCCCGCGCCCTGCGAACACAAAAAACCTCAATATCGGATCGGCGCCCACGCCGTGATGAACGCGATTTATTTTGCCGTGCGTTCAGCGGCTCCGGCCTCGTAGCGCGCGATCCACGCGCGGTGCCAGCCGGCGTAGTCGCCGGCCTCGATGTGCGCGCGGGCCTGCGCCATGAGGTCGAGGAAGAAATGCAGGTTGTGCATCGAGAGGAGCGTGCCGCCGAGCATCTCGTTGGTCGTGGCGAGGTGGCGCAGATAGGCGCGCGAGAAGCGCGCGGTGTAGTTGTCCAGACCCTCGCAAATCGGGCGCGGGTCGGCGCGGTATTTTTCGTTGCGCAGGTTGATGGGGCCGTCGGGCGTGAAGGCGAGGCCGTTGCGCGCGACGCGCGTGGGCATCACGCAGTCGAACATGTCCACGCCGAGCGCGATCATTTTCAGCATCTGCGGCGGCGTGCCGAGGCCCATGGTGTAGCGCGGCTTGTCCGCGGGAAGAAACGGCGTGGTCGCGCCGACCTGCTTGAGCATTTCCGGCTCGGGTTCGCCGACGCTCACGCCGCCGACGGCGTAGCCGGGAAAATCGAGCGCGGCCAGCGACTCGGCGGCCTCGCGGCGGAGGTCGTCGAAGGTGGAGCCCTGCGCGATGGCGAACACATGGTGCCCGGCGGCGAGGAAGCCGCTGTCGGCGGCGATGTCGCGGCATTGCTTCGCCCAGCGGAGGCTGCGCCCGACGGCGCGCGCGCAGGCGTCGCGTTCGCAGGGCCAGGGCGGGCATTCGTCGATGACCATGGCGATGTCGCTGCCGAGGTTTTGCTGGATGGCCATGACCTCGCGCGGGCCGAGAAAAAGCTTCGCGCCGTCCACATGCGACTGGAAGGCGATGCCGTCCTCGCGGATGTCGCGCAGCTTCGCGAGGCTGAAAACCTGAAAACCTCCGCTGTCGGTGAGGATGGGGCCGTCCCAGCCCATGAATGTGTGCAGGCCGCCCAAGTCGCGGATGAGCTCGCTGGTCGGGCGGAGGTTGAGGTGGTAGGTGTTGCCGAGGATGATCTGCGCGCCGATCTCGCGGAGCTGCGCGGGCGTGACCGCCTTCACCGTGCCCTGCGTGCCGACGGGCATGAAGATGGGGGTCTCGATGACGCCGTGCCGCGTGCGGAGGCGTCCGCGCCGCGCGGCGGTGCCGCCGGCGGTATCGGTGGCGAGGAGTTGGAAGTGGTCGGGCATGGGAAATTACGAATTACGATGGACGATTTACGAACGGGAGCTGTCGCGCCGTGGTGATTTTGCAAGCGCACGGCCGCGCGCAATCGCAATGCGTTGCGCGGCGATGACGGGATCGCGGACCAGGGCGTTGAGTTGTTTGCGCGTTTCCGCCCACGCTTCGCCGCGCATCCAGCCCGCGTGCGTTTCCACCAATTCCCGCAGCGGCACCAGCACAAAAGCGCGCCGCCACATGCGCGGGTGGGGCAGGATGAGCTGCGGGGTAGAGCGGGTTTCACCCTCGTAAAGCAGCAGATCCAGGTCGAGCGTGCGCGGGCCGCGTGGGCGCGACGGATTGCGCGCGCGGCCGAACTGGCTTTCGATTTCTTGCAGGCGGGACAGCAGTGCTTCGGGCGCGAGGGTGGTTTCGATTCCGGCGGCGAGGTTCAGAAACGCGGGCTGGTCGAGGACATCCACAGGGGCGGTTTTGTAGATGGGGGACGATTCGGCGCGCGCGATTCCAGGCGTGCGCGCCAAAACCGCCATCGCGGCGCGCAGGGTTTCCGCGCGATCGCCGAGATTCGAGCCGGCGCTGATAAAGGCCTGACGGGTGGCGCTCATTGCCGTTCGCGGCGAATCCGCACGAGCAGACCAGCGAAGGCGAAATCGACGGGCGGATGCGTTTTGCATACCTCGACCTCCACGGCGCGCACGGCGGGGAAACGCGTGAGCAGCGCGGAGGCGATGGCCTCCGCCAGCGTCTCGGCGAGTTTGCGCGGCGGACCTTCCATCACGGCGCGCACCGCCGCATGGATGTCGCGGTAGTCGATGCTCCGGTCCAGTTCGTCGCTCCGGCCCGCGTCGGCGAGCGGCAGTTCGAGCCGCGCCGTGACCTCCCAGGGCTGCGGCTGTTTTTGCTCCGATGCCAGCACGCCGTGACAGGCGTTGAAGCGCATGCGGGAAAGTGTGAGCGAATCGTGCATGGGAAGGGGGCGGGGCCGCTTCGCGGCCAGTTTAAGTTGGAAGTTTAAGTTGAAATTGAAAAGTGCGGCGCGCGGGGAAGCAGGATGATGGTTTGAACTTAAACTTAAACTTTCAACTTAAACTGAAGGCGAAGCCTTCCGCCATGCCAGCCCGGAGCGGATGGCGTCGGCCATGCGGAGAAAGGGCTGCATATCGGCGACGTCGTGGACACGCACCATGCGCGCGCCCTGCTGCACGCCCCACACGAGCGTGGCGGCGGTGCCCGCGCCGCGCTGCGCCGGTATCGGCTCGTCCAACACGCGCCCGATGGTCGATTTGCGCGACGTGCCGAGCAGCACGGGATGGCCAAGCGCGGCGATGCGGCCGAGATGCCTGAGCACCTCCAGGTTTTCGGCGGCGTCCTTGGCGAAGCCGAAGCCGGGATCGAGCCAGATCTGGTTTTCCGCCACGCCCGCCGCGCGCGTCATGGCGATGCTGGCGCGGAGGTCGAGCAGCACATCCGGCCAGAAGCCGGTGTAGTCGCGTCCCGACATGCGGTTGTGCATCAGGATGACGGGACAGCGCGCTTCGGCCATCACGCGGGCCATGGGCGAAATCGGTGGCGTGGCCGCGGCTGCGGGGGTGCCGGTGCTGTTGGGATTGCCAGGTTTCTCGCTTCGCTCGGAAGGGATTGTCGGGCTTCTCGCTTCGCTCGGAAGGGATTTGGGATTTGCACCGGCATTGCCGGTGCCGGCTTCGCGCCATGCCCGCCAGGCGGCGGCATCCATGCCGGACATGCCGCCCCAGATGTCATTGATAATGTCGGCCCCGGCACGGATCGCAGCGCGGGCAACGGCCGCCCGATGGGTGTCGATGGAGATGGGCGTTGCCGGGAAGGCCTTGCGCAGCGCCTCGATCACAGGCAGGACGCGCTCTTGCTCCTCGGCCTCGCCGACCGGCATGTGGCCGGGCCGGGTGGATTCGCCGCCGACATCGAGCAGGTCGGCGCCCTCCCCGAGCAGCATGCCGGCGCGATCAACCACCGCCTGGGTGGAGTGAAATTGCCCGCCGTCGGAAAACGAGTCGGGGGTCACGTTCAGGACCGCCATGACCAGCGTGCGCAAGCCCGCCGGGTCGATGCCCGTCGGCAGCGGACGTCCGTGCGGGCTTTGCCAATCGAGCGGGGTGGGGGAGGTGATGGATGCTGGCGCTGATGAGGGAGGACTCATGAAGAAAAATGTTCGGGCGGCGGTTTGCCGCATTGGCTCGCATGTCGGGGCGGCGGACGCAAGCCCGCGCGGAGGCTCGCCGCGCTGGCCGCTTGACCCTGGGACTGAAAACGCAAAATGTCCGGACGTGCTCCTCGTCATCGACAACTTCGACTCGTTTACTTACAACCTCGTCCAGTATTTCGGGCAGCTCGGCGTGGAGCAGCGCGTGTTTCGCAACAACGAAATCACGCCGGCGGAGGCGCTTGCGCTGAATCCCGATCGGGTGCTGCTTTCGCCCGGTCCGTGCTCGCCGAGCGAGGCGGGGGTCACGCTCGACATCATCGCGGCCTTTGCGGGGAAGAAACCGCTGTTCGGCGTCTGCCTCGGGCACCAGTCGATCGGCCAGTATTTTGGCGGGCGGGTGGTGCGCGCGGAGCGCCTGATGCACGGGAAAACCTCGCCCATCCTGCACAAGGACACCGATGTGTTCCGGGGACTGCCGCAGGGGTTTCCGGCGACGCGTTATCATTCGCTGCTGGTCGAGCGGGCGACGCTGCCCGACTGCCTCGAAATCACTGCGGAGACCGCCGAAGGGGAGATCATGGGCCTGCGCCACAAGACGCTTCCGATCTGGGGCGTGCAATTCCACCCCGAATCCATCGCCACCGAAGGAGGGATGAGGATGCTGGAAAATTTTTTGGCGCTGAATTGAATCTATTGCCATTCAAAATGATGGACATGGGACTGCATTAGTTTGATGGGTATGGGCTTAAATGGTATTTCCATAGGTGAGCGGAGTGACTGAGCCACTCCGAACCGAAGTTCGGAGTGACCGGCAGGCCGATTGGCACGAGCGCGCCCTCTATGTTTCAATCCGCACTCCGAACCGAAGTTCGGAGTGACGCGCCGGGGATTGCGTAAATCCATACCGCTCCGCCTGTTTCAATCCGCACTCCGAACCGAAGTTCGGAGTGACCGCGCTGTTCGTGCATTCTGATTGTGCTCTATTGGTTTCAATCCGCACTCCGAACCGAAGTTCGGAGTGACCCGTCGCGCTCGATGCTGGCCTCGAACTCCTCCGAGTTTCAATCCGCACTCCGAACCGAAGTTCGGAGTGACGCGGGGGCGCACAGTGCCGCCCGTGACCTTGTGGTTTCAATCCGCACTCCGAACCGAAGTTCGGAGTGACGGGTATGCACCACCCGGCGCGATCGTTTTTAGAAGGTTTCAATCCGCACTCCGAACCGAAGTTCGGAGTGACCGATCCGCAGGATTGGTTCCATCTTGTGCCGAAAGTTTCAATCCGCACTCCGAACCGAAGTTCGGAGTGACCGCATGATGTTGGCCTGCATCAGCACGAGCTTCTGGTTTCAATCCGCACTCCGAACCGAAGTTCGGAGTGACCCTCGCTCACGCGCAAGGTGAGCGCGCTCAATAAATGTTTCAATCCGCACTCCGAACCGAAGTTCGGAGTGACTTTTCAAGGCGCTTCATGTAGAAGCGTGGGATGGTTTCAATCCGCACTCCGAACCGAAGTTCGGAGTGACACGTCCATCGTATCACTCGCACATTTATCGATGCGTTTCAATCCGCACTCCGAACCGAAGTTCGGAGTGACACGCAGATGTCGCAATCGCAGAGCCTAAACCTATGTTTCAATCCGCACTCCGAACCGAAGTTCGGAGTGACCTGGAAGTCAGGGATAGAGGCGACGTCAATGAACGTTTCAATCCGCACTCCGAACCGAAGTTCGGAGTGACCATGGACACAACGCATAGCCCATTCACGTCGCTTGTTTCAATCCGCACTCCGAACCGAAGTTCGGAGTGACAACGGGCGGCCTCCGAAGCATTGAAAGCAGAGGTGTTTCAATCCGCACTCCGAACCGAAGTTCGGAGTGACAGTCATGAAGGGAAGCCTCGTGAACACAGCGCATGTTTCAATCCGCACTCCGAACCGAAGTTCGGAGTGACATGAGGTGCTCCCCGGAGACACTCTTACACTTCAAGTTTCAATCCGCACTCCGAACCGAAGTTCGGAGTGACTCGCAGAACCCAAACCTATAGCAAGTGCAGGGATAGTTTCAATCCGCACTCCGAACCGAAGTTCGGAGTGACCCGACCCAGTGAGGATATATCCATCAAGGGTGGAGTTTCAATCCGCACTCCGAACCGAAGTTCGGAGTGACCGAGCATCACGCTCCATCAACCGCTGCAACTGCACGTTTCAATCCGCACTCCGAACCGAAGTTCGGAGTGACCCCATCCCACGCTTCTACATGAAGCGACTTCAAGTTTCAATCCGCACTCCGAACCGAAGTTCGGAGTGACATGAGCTACCTCGACCCGCTGCTGACCTTCAGCCGGTTTCAATCCGCACTCCGAACCGAAGTTCGGAGTGACAGAGGATATCATACCACCAGCGCCGACCTGGTCGTTTCAATCCGCACTCCGAACCGAAGTTCGGAGTGACACCTCTTGTTTGCCTTGGCCTCAGAAGGGGCCGGTTTCAATCCGCACTCCGAACCGAAGTTCGGAGTGACACAATCAGGGACTCTTTAGCAGTCTCAGAATTCAAGTTTCAATCCGCACTCCGAACCGAAGTTCGGAGTGACAGTTTGGGCTCTCCGAGGGCGTTAAGATAACGCCAGTTTCAATCCGCACTCCGAACCGAAGTTCGGAGTGACCAACCATTGCTTCGATAAGCGAATAAGTGATACGTTTCAATCCGCACTCCGAACCGAAGTTCGGAGTGACGCTGAACCGAGAGAGCAGAGGAAGTGACACCGGAGTTTCAATCCGCACTCCGAACCGAAGTTCGGAGTGACGCTGAACCGAGAGAGCAGAGGAAGTGACACCGGAGTTTCAATCCGCACTCCGAACCGAAGTTCGGAGTGACGCGGAACCGAGACCGATAGCGAGTGCAGGGATGGTTTCAATCCGCACTCCGAACCGAAGTTCGGAGTGACGGGGAGGGATTGGTCTAGTTTCTTTTTCGTATACATGTTTCAATCCGCACTCCGAACCGAAGTTCGGAGTGACAATGGTATCGAGGGGAAGGGTTTCGGTGACGGGGTTTCAATCCGCACTCCGAACCGAAGTTCGGAGTGACGAGGGATTGGTCTAGTTTCTTTTTCGTATACATGTTTCAATCCGCACTCCGAACCGAAGTTCGGAGTGACATCCGAAAATGATAAGGTGGTAATGAGGTCGAAGTTTCAATCCGCACTCCGAACCGAAGTTCGGAGTGACAAGACTTGGTGACCGTATTCGCAGCAAGACCAGAGTTTCAATCCGCACTCCGAACCGAAGTTCGGAGTGACCCCCGAGGAAGGAGACGGTAAGTAAACTTCGTAGAGTTTCAATCCGCACTCCGAACCGAAGTTCGGAGTGACACAGAGGAGCGGCATAAGAAAGAGCCCGCCCTTGTGTTTCAATCCGCACTCCGAACCGAAGTTCGGAGTGACTACCTACGCGCCGCAGTGGCTCGATGGCGGTATTGTTTCAATCCGCACTCCGAACCGAAGTTCGGAGTGACGTGTCTTCCGTCACCCCGTCTTCGTGTATGTATGTGTTTCAATCCGCACTCCGAACCGAAGTTCGGAGTGACCCATCGAGCCACTGCGGCGCGTAGGTAACATCAATGTTTCAATCCGCACTCCGAACCGAAGTTCGGAGTGACTCTCGATTTGATCCGACGAGCTTTGAGTTCTGAGTTTCAATCCGCACTCCGAACCGAAGTTCGGAGTGACCAGCGGTATTCGACATATTTGCAGCCCAGCGCCGGTTTCAATCCGCACTCCGAACCGAAGTTCGGAGTGACTTCTGTGGGCCGCTTCCTATACTTGACATATATAGTTTCAATCCGCACTCCGAACCGAAGTTCGGAGTGACTCGTTATCCACGCATCGACTGCCGCGTCTTTCTCGTTTCAATCCGCACTCCGAACCGAAGTTCGGAGTGACGGCGCATAGATTTTGCCTCTATATGCCAAGAAGTTACTTGGTGGGTTCTGCGAATCTTGCCAAGAAGCAAAAAGACAATGACCGCATCTTGTCTTCCATACGTCTTACTTGGCTGAAATTTATCAAGTTACAATCCTTGCGAACGTGTGCGTGATCCGGGGAGGCATTGCTTTCGCACGCCATATCGCCTCGCCCCTTTCGCCGCGGTCACAATGCCAGCGTGTCCTCGACCAGATTCGCCGGTCGCCCGGCACCAAAATGCTCTATGCGGGTTTTGCTCGTCTGGTCGATAAAATACACCCGCAACGAATCCCGCGCGGGATCGATTTCGTCCAGCAGCCGAGCCCGCAATGCGACCCACTCTGTCTGGCCAAGCTGCATCTCGAAGACCGATTTTTGCACACGCGTCCCGTAAGAGGTGCACGCCTTGGCCACGCGCCTCAAACGTCGCGCGCCCGCCTTCTCGTCGGTCATGGAAACATCATACGTGATGAGCAAAAACATAGGCGGAAACAGTTTCGTTGAAAGCAGCCTTCCCTGTCAGGTAAACAGGTGGGGAATATATTCGGTTTTTTCCCGCAAGGCCCGGGCCAACACGCGCGCTTGGATAAAAGGCAACTGTCCATAGCGCACTTTTTCCTTGAACAGCGGATGTGCCGTTTCCTCGCGTTTGCGGGTCTGGTAGGTGCCGACCAGCGTTTTCCTCGCCGCCTCGGTGAGTTCCACGGCCCCGCCTTCGCGAAAGGCAAAATCCTTGGAGCCCAGTTCGCCTCGATTCAACAGCGTGATGGCCTGCCGCTCCGCCCAGGGACGAAATTCCTCCATCAGGTCGAGCGCCAGTGATTCACGGCCAGAGCGATCCGCATGCAAATAGCCGACGAATGGATCGAGTCCCGTCGCAGTCAGCGCCGAGACACAATCATGGCGCAGCAACGCATAAAGAAACGACAGCACGCAATTCACCGTATCGCGCGGCGGACGGCGGTTCCGTCCGTCCACCGGAAATTTCTGCCTGACTTGGGGGCGCAGGTGTTTCCCGAACACCTCGAAGTGGAGCGCCGCAGCCTGCCCTTCGATCCCGCGTGCGGCATCCGTGTCTGCCGTCGCCGGGAGTTGCCGCAGCAGACGTATCAAAATGTCGGATACGGAACGCAGGGCGCCGGCATCCGCGGTTTCGGCGGCATCGCGCGCGCTGCGGTTGAGGAGCCAGCGGGTATTGTGGATTTTTCCCGCGATAAACGACCGCGCGATTTCCGCCGTGCGAACCAGGTCGGAGGCCGCGGCGTGCTGGATACGCCGGAGGTGGACCGATCCTTGCGGGATGCCTTCAACGCGGGCCTCAAGGCGCCCCCATTCGGTGAAATAACAAACGCTGGCTCCGTTTTCCCAGCAAAGCCGCATCGCGGCCGGCGACACATATATGTCGGGGCCGAACACGAGCAGCGATTCGCAATTGTGGATGGGAAGCGAGAGCTTGAGCTGGCGGTCCTGCTCGATGCGGAGCGCAAGTCCATCCCGATAAACGGAGAGCTTGGGCGTGAGGAGATAGAGGGTGTTTTGGAGGAGCTGGGACAAGGCGGAAACGTCGGAAGCAGTTACGGAGAATGAATGAAAAATTACAAATCAGAAGGCGTAGTCTCGCGGTTCGTAGAGATGGCGAAACGGTGGTTTGACCGAAGCCTCGGGCAGGCAGATTTCGTGCAGGGAACAACCCTCGCATTGCGGACGCAACTCGGCGGGAGGCATTTCCCCGGCCTCGATCAACCCCCGCAGGGCGGTGATCGTTTCGCGTGTCTTGATGCGCAAGGGTTCGTCGAAGCAAACGTCGCGGCGTTTTTGCGAGGACGCATGATAAATAGAGCCGGTCTCGATGCCCAACCCGAACATCTCTTCGAGGCAAAAAGCCTGGGCGCAAAGCTGGGCTTCGTCGTTGTCGAAACGCCGCTTCGGTCCCTTCTTGTATTCGACAGGGCGGATTTCGGTAATGGATTCGCCACCGAGTGCATGGCGGACTTCCACCAAGTCGGCTTTTCCTGAAAGGCCGAGCCGGTCGGAATAAAGCGGCAGCGCACGGAGCAGAGTCCACCCCGCGCGTTGCTCATATCCGGGAAAATCGACATGCTCGTGCGCCTGGTCGCCGAGTAGGGTGTGCTCGTTTTCACCGCGCAGCCCTTCAATGAATTTCAATCCTGCCCGTCGCGGACAGTAGAGATAATCGTTGAGGGCGCTGAGAGAAATCTGGGCTGATGAGCCCATTGCAAGGTCAGAGTTTTTCGATGATTTCCACCCCGGAGGGAAGGTTGTCGCGATTGATGGTCACGATGTAGTCGGAGAAGGACCGTGCAGCTTTCCCGGCGGCGGCAAGTTCGGGTTTCAGGGAAACCTGGACACGGTCGAAGAGCTTGTGCGCGGGCGCGTTGCCGAGGAGACTGGCGTGTTTGAAAACAATGAGCTTTTGCGGGGCCATTGTGCCGCGGCTGGCAGAGCGGTCGTGGTCGAACATGAGCGAGAGGGCGCGCCAGAGGAGTTCGAGGTCGTCATCACTGAATCCAGTCTCGTTGGCGAGGTTGGCGCTGATGAAACCGTGGCAACGATAGAGTCCGTAGGGGATGATGTTTTTGCGGCCCATGGTCTGGTTGGGCGCGTCGGCTTCCTTTGCCTCGGTGACAGCCATGCGGGTGACGCTGAGGTCGAGCGGAAGGATGGAATCGATGCTGCGCGAAAAGCTGAGTTGCACAGGGCCGCGAACCTGGCCGGCGTTGGGGCCGGTGGACATGACCGCGCCAAAGGTGCGCACGTCATAAAAACGGCGGCACATCTCGACGCGGGCTTTGCCAACCTGCTCGCGGGTGGCTTTTTTCTTTTCGGATTTCGGATCGATGTCGTGGCCGAGCGCTTTATGGGCCTCGCCAATCTTGTCGTTCAGCACGGAGCCTTGCTGAACAAAAATGTCGTAGCCGTCGGCGCCCGCTTTTTCGAGCAGGGCGTAGTTGCGGATTTTGCGTTTCAGACAGACATCGGAAACGAGGCCGTGCATGTCCTGCGGGTCGATGCGCGGGGAGTTGGCAGCATCGGGGTCTCCGTTGGGATTGCCGTCTTTGCAGTCGAAGAGATAAACGAAGTCGTAGCGGTTGTTCATGGCGTATTTATATATTGGATAGGGTTGATGGATATTTTGGCAGGCGAAGGAAATGCGTAGTGCGGGGTGAATTGTGGTTACTTGGCCTCTGCCGCGGCCTTGGCCTGAGCGGCAGCCTCTTTGCGTTCGGCGGAGATACGCCGATATTCCGCCTTTTGGTGGTAATAACCAAGGGCGAAGCGGCCTTGGCCTTCGAGATCAAGGGCGGCGGGAAATTCGTGTCCAAGCGCGGAGGCAATTGCCTCGAAATCCTTGGAGATATTGGTCGCGATGCCACCATCCGTCTTCGAGAGATGATACTGGGCGTTGCGGAAAAGGCGACCCATGACCATTGCTGGTGTGGCGCTGGCGCTGGCGTAATAACGCTCGACCACGCCGGCCTTGACGCCTTCCAAGGCGAGATACTGGAGCCGGTCAAAAACGGCAAAGAGACGCCCGCAGAGATAGGCGGGGTCGCGGGATTCGGTATTCAGTTCGGCTGTCATGGTGTGATTTTCCTTTTGGTTTCGGGTTGTGATTGAACGAAGCAGGCAGGCCTTGATGAGGGCGAGACGGGCAGGAGAGAGTTTGTCCTCTTCGATCTGCTGACGACGAAGCGCGGCTGCCAAAGCCGTTTGCGGGAGCGGCGTATTGCGGAGCGCGGAATGAAGAAGTTGGACGGGGATTTGCGGGGCGAGTTCGTCGAGTTTGTCGCGAACGAGTCCGTAAAGAAGCGCGCCAAATTTGAAGTTGTTGCGCGTTTCCATGCCGTCAGGATTCACCAAAGTGAGATCGCGAAACCAGGCTGCGATGCTTTGCTCGACTTCGGGCACGGTGGTTTCGATCCAATCGCGGACAACAATGCGCGCTCCGTTTCCGGTGAGCCCGGCGCAATAATAGGCGTTGGCATCGAGATCGGAGTATTGCCGTCCCGTTTTTGGCGACAGGAGAAGTTGCGCGATCGCATTGGCGTCCGGCGTGTGGAGCAGATCAATGGGATCGGTCTGATTGAGCGCATTCCGGGTCCAGTGGATATAAACCGTGCCGTTGAAAACGAGCCCTTGCGCACGGCTTTTTTCGATACGCTCATTGAGTGCAGAGCGGATTTTCAACTCGGCATTGGGAGAAAGCGCAGCGTTTTGCGCCTGGTTAAGGCCGTAGGAGCAAAACGCATCCTTATCGAAGCTGATGAGGTTGGTGCCGGTGGCCAATCCGCCGGGGACTCCCTTGATTTTCTCCGTGGTATCCAGAATTTCACTCAGCTCGCCTGTCGCAATGCAAATGCGCTCAGAGCGTTTGTTGGCGCCGGAAGCGGCCGCAGCCTGACGGCGCGTCCGCCAGAACTTTTTCAGAGCCAGAAATTCAAGAATAATGGAATCGCCGACTTTGAATGTAACGTTTTCCGTCGGCTTCGCCTTCAGGCTACTGAATTGTTCGCGAAGAGAAGCGAGAGCGTCTTCGTCATCGAGAAAGGTCTTGATCGCGCGCAACGCCGCAGTGGACGGAGCAGCTTCAGGGTCATCGGCGCAAGCAGCGGCTGCTTCGGAAAGGAGGCTTTTGAAATAAGCGTGCTGGACGCGGCGAGCTGCGACTTTGGACTCCGTTGCTTTGGGATCGGGAAGCAAAATAGCCCGCTCAAGCGTATCGCAAAGGAAATGGGACTTGGTGCCTTGATTGAGTTCGTTGGGGGAAGTGAACGGACGAAGCATTGGCTTGGGGCGTGGTTTCTTCGCCGAGGGATCTTCAGAAAGCGGAATGGGATTGCCGGCAAGCTTTCCATCCGAGCCGAGGGGAATAAGCCAGCGCACGGCGACCGTTTCGAAATCGGCATCACCAAGATTCTCGCGTTCCGCATAAGCGATGAGAGCCTGAAGCATCATGCGACACCTCCTTTTTGGGAATCGGTGGAGGTGGCCGTTGTCGTAGCCGCTGTGAGCTGACGGCGAACTTCACTCCACGATGGAATCGTGACGACACCGTTTTTGAGCGCAGCCGGGAAAAAGGTAATCCGGGGATTGGTTTTCTCGATTTTTCCGGGGCGTTGGTTTTTCGACACATCCAAGTCGAACACATCGTAGAGCATGAGGCCGAGATCCGAGTCGGGATTGATCCCGGACGGAACGCTCATCGCGCTTGCATCCGTGAGTTCGAAGTGTGCCGGAAATTCACGACAACCGAAGCACGGCTGGGCAAAGCACTGGCCTTTCTCGGCACGGCGCTGGAACATGCCGAGGTATTTTCCCACGTTGTCGTCGCCCTGTGGTTCATCGGACGCATGAGGAGCGCGGCGCGGCTGGCCAGCCAGCGCCGTAAGTTCAATGGACGCCTCGATCACATAGGACACGTCGCGAAGCGCGAGCGTGTTGCGCTGGGTGCGGTCTTCGTCGGCGAGGAGCGGAGCCGGGTTACGTGTGGAAAGGCGGGATTTCACCTCGTTTCGCCGAAAGGCGAGGAACCGAATTGGCCTCTGGACGGCAATGCGATGGATGCGCCAGCGAAATTGGGGTTTATAGAGAATGGCTTCAAGGAGCCCGCGGGCTGCGGAGGGCGTGATGACCGGGTAACTGACACGCTCCACTTTCATCTCTGGCCGAGTAAAGCAGGCGAGGTCACCCCATGTGCGGAGGTAGATAGGCATTGGTGATAAATATCTATTGGTTAATCAGAGGAAGCTCCATGGTTGTTTTTGAAAATGCAGGATCATAAGTAGAAATCCTCACCTTCGGCATGACAGGCTCCGAGGTGTTCGTCGTAGTTGGCTGCCCAAAACCATTTTTCGACATTTTGGGATTCAAGAGCCGTGGCGACATACCCCTTTGCCTTGGCGTCAAGAAATTCGCCGTGCTCGTAGAGATTGACGGAATAGTGCTGGGTTTCGCGCCACTCGTCCGTGCTCAGGTGTTTTTCCCGGCGCAATTTTTCGATGATTTCCTGGCCGCGTTTCCACTGCACGAGGACACTGCGAGTGTTGGCATCAACCAAACGGCAAGCCGCGTCGGCGGCAGGGAAATCGAGCTTTGCCGACGCGGCATAAACAGGATCGGCGGCGGCGGAATCGCGTCCGGTGAGTTTGTAGAGTTCGGCAAAATAATCGGCATAGAATTGCGGGAGGTGGAGGCGGTCTTCCGCATCGGGGTATCGCTTGAGAAAAGCAAGCGTGGCGGCAGTGGCGGTTTCGTAGGCGCCTGGCGGGATGCCGCCCTCGACCGCGTGAAAAACGATGACGGAGCAGCGTCCCGGGCGGCGTCCCTCCCGGTTGCAGCGCCCGGCGGTTTGGATGATGGAGTCGAGCGGGCCGAGTGCGCGGTAGGCGATGGGGAAATCCACGTCAACGCCGGCCTCGATGAGCTGCGTGGAGACAAGGATGCAGGATGGTTTTGCGGTATTATCCGGATGCAGGCGGCGACGCACCTCGGCGAGCACCTGCCGGCGGTGCGCGGGGCACATGCGCGAGGAAAGGTGGAGAATCGCGCCGGGCGCGGCAGTTTTTTTTAGAATACGAAACAGGGCGCGGGCATCCTTGGTGGTGTTGAGGACGCAGAGGGCTTGCTGGTGCGGGGCGTTGAGAAGCTCCCCCGCAAGTTCGCTCCATGTGTATGAAACGGCAGGCGCTTCGGGCGTCGTGGGAAGCTGAATACGAGTGCGCCGGAGCGTTTCCGAAAGGGCGTTGGCATCGGCTTCGATCGGGGTGGGGTTCCAGCCAAAGGGCAGCGCGTTTTTAGCGGAGGCGAAGGCGGGCTGGGTCGCGGTCATGAAGACCGCCGTGCTGCCATAGGGGGCGCCGGTCAGGAGACTGACGCCGGAAAGGAGCGAGGGGACGAGGTTGTGCGGGAGCGTTTGGACTTCATCAAAGAGAATGACGGAGCGGGCAATGTTGTGGAGTTTGCGGCAATCGCTGGTGCGACTCGCAAAGAGGCTCTCGAAAAACCGGACGCTGGTGGTGACGATCAGCGGGGCGTCCCAGTTTTCTTGCGCGAGGCGGGCGCGCCGTGTGCGTTCATCCTCGGCATCGCGGTCGTGTTGAGGGGCGTTGCTCTCAAGCTCGCGCGGAGCGACGGCGCTGTGGTGCTCAAGGATGTAACCGGGTCCAAATTGGGCTCCGAAAAGTTTGCGGAAAACATCGGCGGTTTGCTCGATGATGCTGGTGTAGGGGATGACGACGATGATGCGGCGGAGACGGCACGCGTCGTCGGTCGCAAGGGGTTTGTTGTGCAGCTCAATGTGCCGGAGCGCGAACGCGAGCGAGGAGAGGGTTTTGCCGCTGCCGGTGGGCGCAGTGATAGTAAAGAGGCCGGGAGGGCAGGCGGCTTTCTGGAGGCAGTTGTCGAGGAGTTCGCGGCGGAGGCGGTTGACTTCGCCGTCGGCCGGTTTTGCGCGGAGTTCGGCGAGAAGGATTTCGAGGGCTCGGGGCGCGTTGAGGAAGTCGTGATTCGGAGCGTGCGAAAAAGCTGGCCGCCTGGCGGCTTGGGCGGGATCGAAATGCCGCTCCGTGTCGAGAAAATCGGCGTCCACCAGGCAACTGAAAAGCATGCGGGCGCGGAAGGCCGTTTCGAATACGCGATTAGCCTCGGTCAGCGCGGGCAACGGCTGGGCCGAAATGTTCGGAATCGTAATGCCATCGTTGGTGAGGTGTTTAAGGAGGTCCTCAACGGACTCTGGACAGCCTCCGGTGAGTGCGGAACGAGTGACGGGTGAATTGAATTTTTTGAGGGATTGCTGCAGCGAGGCGCGTATGCCGGCGACGTCATTTTGGAATGAAGGTAGCCCCGTGTGGTGACCATCTATCAGGAAGGAGAGGAGTGGATGGCTGGAGGCGTAGGCCGCAAATGCGCCGGAAATCCAATGGTTGATGCCATGGATGTGAGCAGGGTCGTGAAGGCGGGCTTGAAAGCGCTCGGCGTACTTTCCCAAATCGTGAAGCAGTCCTGCGAGCCGTGCGATATCAGCGAGGCCGAAGGCGGCGGCAAACTGGGCGGCGAGCTTGGCGACGGCCTCAAGATGTTCGCGAAGCAATTGCCATTTGCCAGAGCCTTCCGGAAGTTGGCTGTCCGGGTCATTTGGATCGCTGGCGGTATGGGCGTAATAAGGCATGGGGTTGCCTAAATTTTGGCGATGTTTAGCACAATCGACTTATTCAGTCCAGATCTGAGCAGGGATGAGAATACTATTCCGTTCGGACTGTAAACTCCTCTGGTAGCTGGCTTGTGCGGGGCGGGCGATTTGCCTCGGCTGGTTTGGAGCCATCGGATTGAACCGCGTTGTCGCGTTTCGCTGACGGCTCCCTGTGTTTTCTCCGCCATCATCGCGTTTCCTCACCTTTCATCATCCTATTTTCATCACATGACTTCCGACATTTCCACCGGCTCCTTCACGCTGCCCGGCGAAGCCGGCTTCGAACAGCTCACGCTGCGCCTCGCAAAAAAGTGGGGCGCCGACACCATCCGCGACTCCGACGGCACCCAGCTTTCGCCCGAGATCGTCCAGTCGGGCTATGCCATCTATTCGACCGTCTGCCTTGTCCGCTCCGTGCAGCCTTGGGCGCGCACGCATCGCGACAAGCTCCAGCAGAATTTTCTCATGAGCCGGCCCGTCGTCGCCGCAAAAAGCTCCGTGACCGTCACGCTGCTCGACGGCTACTACACCGAGCAGTTCGCAGTGAATTTCAAGGACTCGCCCAAGCAGTGGTGGCAGGTGTTCGACCGCACCACGGGTGATGAGGTCCCGAAATCGAAGTGGTCGGTGAATCCGCGCAAGGGCGCCGTCACCATCACCGGCGCGTATCCGGGACATCGATACACGGTCAACTTCCTCGCGTTTCGCATCTGGGAGGAGATCTCGATGTATAATCACCTCACCAATAACTGGGGCGACCGCGAGCACCTCGCCGCGGTCGATCCGATGCAGCCGGAAACGCAAAAGGCGCTGCTCGCGTTCCTCGACGGTTGGCTGCGCGGGCATCCGGACACCAAGGTCGTGCGGTTTACGTCGATGTTTTATAATTTTTCGTGGTTCTGGGGCGCCGACCACAAGCGGCTGCGCGACATCTACTCGGACTGGGGCGACTACGAGATGACCGTCAGCCCGCGCGCGCTGCGGTTGTTCGAGAAAAAACACGGCTACCGGCTGACCTCGGAGGATTTTGTCAACGGCGGTCTTTATAATTCCACTCACAACGCTCCGTCGCGCCGCTACCGCGACTACATGGCGTTCGTGCACGATTTCGTGATCGAATTCGGGCGCAAGTGCATCGACCTCGTCCACCGCCACGGGAAACTCGCCTACGTCTTTTATGACGACCACTGGATCGGCGTGGAGCCGAGCAGCCCGCGCTTCGCGGAGTTTGGTTTCGACGGGCTCATCAAGTGCGTGTTCAACGCCTTCGAGGTGCGGCTGTGCGCGCATTCGCGGGGCGTATCCACAAAAGAACTACGTCTGCATCCCTACCTGTTCCCCACCGGCCTCAAGGGCGAGCCGACTTTCCAAAAGGGCGGTGGCGGCAACCCGACGCTCGATGCGAAGAATTTTTGGATCGACGCGCGCCGCGGCATCGTGCGCGCCCCCATCGACCGCATCGGGCTGGGCGGTTACCTGTCGCTGGTCGAGCCCTGGCCGGATTTCCAGGATTACATCGAGCAGGTGGCGCAGGAGTTCCGCCTGCTGAAATCCTTTCACGCGGGTGACACGCCTTATGTCGCACCCTTCAAGGTCGCCGTGCTCACCGCCTGGGGCGACCTTCGCGCGTGGACCTGCTCCGGGCATTTTATGCAAAACGTCGAGCTTTACCACGTGCTCGAGACGCTGGCGGGTCTGCCGCTCGACGTGCAGTTCATCAGTCTCGACGATGTCGCGGCCAGGGGTGTGCCGCGCGGCGTGCGGGCGATCATCAACTGCGGCCGCGCCGGCACGGCGTGGAGCGGCGGGCATCATTGGGACGACCCGCGGGTCGAGGCGGCGCTGGCCGAATGGGTGCGCAAGGGCGGCGGCTTCGTCGGCATTGCCGAGCCGTCGGCGCGTCCGCAGCCGGGGCAGAATTTCCGCCTCGCGCAAGTGCTCGGGCTCGACCGCGACAACGGCGAGCGTCTGGCCAACGGCAGCTACAACTACGACGCGCCCGCCGCCGGCGCGGCGGCACCCCACTTCATCACCGCCGACCTGGCGGACGGCAGGGCGCCCGATCTCGGCAAGGGCGTGGACGGCATTTATGTGCTGGGCGGCGGCACGCAGGTGCTGGCCGACGGCGACGGTTCGCCGCGTCTCGCCACGCATGTCTTCGGCAAGGGCCGCGCGGTGTATTTAAGCGGATTTAAGTTCAGCCATGAAAACACGCGGCTGCTGCATCGGGCGCTCTTCTGGGCGGCGGCGGACGAGGCTGCGTGGGGCGCCTGGCATGCGGAGAACTTTTATACCGAATGCTCGTGGTTTCCGAAGAAGAAAAAGCTCGTGGTGATCAACAATGCGGGCACGCCGCAGACCACAAGGGTGACCTTGGGCGACGGCAGGACCGCGCTGCCGGTCGGGCTCGACGCCCACGGAATCGCGATTCTCGATGTGTGAGACGTGGTTTTGTTTTTTTAATCACGGAAGCGCGGAAGGACGAAAAGGCGGAATATTATAAATAGGGTTCGTCGCTGTTTCCGATGCCTATTGCAGGAACTTTTTTGTCTCTCACAAAGGCACGAAGGCACAAAGAGGGAAGGGGGAGGATTTCCCATTCCTTTGTGCCTTCGTGCCTTTGTGAGAACAATTTCTCCCTCATGACTCCTCCCGGACATTGAAAATAGACAGGCATCAATATAGTTTTTCCTGGGTTTCCGCTTTTCCGCGCTTCCGCGATTAAAATCTCCTGCAAAAAATGGGATGCAGGTGTCACAAACCGCGCATGAACTCGAAGATTTTGTCGTTGTGGGAGGGAAGGTGTTCGTGCGCGAAGTCGGGGTAGATTTCCATGCGTTTGCGCGACTTGATCTTGTTGTAGGCGGCAAACTGGGTCGAGGGCGGACAGATGGTGTCCATCAGGCCGGTCGCCATGAGCACCTCGGCCTTGATGCGCGGGGCGAGGTATTGGCAATCTATATAACCGAGCTTGGTGAATATTTCTTTTTCCCGCGCGTGCGTCGGGTCGAAGAGCCGGAAGTAGGCGCGGAGTTCCTCGTAGGCATCCTTGGCGAGGTCCATGTCCCAGACGCGGCGGTAGTCGCAGAGGAAGGGGAAGACGGGCGCGGCCCGCTTGATGCGCGGCTCGAGCGCGG
Source organism: Termitidicoccus mucosus (assembly GCF_038725785.1). Taxonomy (GTDB): domain Bacteria; phylum Verrucomicrobiota; class Verrucomicrobiia; order Opitutales; family Opitutaceae; genus Termitidicoccus; species Termitidicoccus mucosus. The sequence continues at coordinate 2,762,801 of NZ_CP109796.1, read as the reverse complement.
CGCAGGCGAGCGTGAGGCCGCCGCCTTGCGAGCCGCCGGTGGCGCCGACGCGGGCCGGGTCCACCCCGGGCATCGCCATGACGACGCGGGCGAGCTGGGCCGTATCCAGAAATATGTTACGGAAGAGGAGCTTTTGCGGATCGGGGTCGCCGAGGCCGCGGATGATCTGGCCGCGGTGGGTGTTGCCTTTCACGCCGCCGGTGTCCTCGGAGCGCCCGCCCTGCCCGCGGCAGTCGAGCGCGGCGACGCAGAAACCCTGGCTCACGTAGGCGAGCTTGTCGGTCCAGTCGCCGCTGTGCCCGCTGTAGCCGTGAAAGATAAGGAGGGCGGGGTGGCGCGGCGCGGCGGCCTTGCGCGCGGCGGCGGTTTTAGGGCGAAGGTATTTGGCGTAAACGCGCGCGCCGGCGGTGCCGTTGAACCAGAGGTCGAAGCACTCGGCGCCATGCGGGTTGATGGCGGTGCTGGGCACGAGTTCGGCCTGCGGCGGGGTGGCGTCGAGCTCGGCCAGCGCGGCGCGCCAGTAGGCGTCGAAGTCGGCGGGGCGCGGATTGACGCCGCGATATTTTTTGAGTTCGGAAAGCGGTTTGTCGAATATGGGCATGGCGGAGAAAGAGTTGAAGGATTGAAGGGGGCGGGCGGTGGTTGCGAACCGAAAAATGGCTTTTGGACGCGGCCGGGCGGAAAAGATCGCATACAGTGGCGTACGGGAAATAGCTGGCGATGATGCGCGGGCGCGCGATAATGGGCGGCATGAAGGTCGCATTCATTAGCGGGACGAGCATGATGAACTCAGCCTTGTTCACCGATTGGGGGCAGGGGGCGGCGGTCGAGACGACATGGGGACGGGTTTCCTATCGCAAGCGCGGCGGGCACGTGATCATCAACCGGCACGGCGAGGGTGCGCAAAAGCCGCCGCACGCCATCAACCATCGCGCCAACATCCGCGCGCTGGCCGACCTCGGTTTTACCGACGTGGTGTCGGTCAACTCGGTCGGCTCGCTGCGGCTCAACCTGCCGCCGGGCACGCTGGTGTCGTGCGCGGACTACGTGTGCCTGCAAGACGGGCCGGCGACGTTTTTCGACGATGAACTGCGCGGCGGCTCGCCCGGCATCGCCAACAATCTCATCCCGATGCTCACGGAAAAGCTCGCGCCGGAGTTCGTCGTGCACACCGGGAAAATCTACGTGCAGATGCGCGGGCCGCGCTTCGAGACGCGCGCCGAGGTGCGCATCCTCCGCGAGTGGGGCGACGTGGTCGGCATGACGGCGGCGCATGAAGCCGACTTGTGCGCGGAAACCGGCCTGCGCTACAACTCGCTCGCCATCGTGGACAACTACGCCAACGGGCTTGAGGGCGCGGCGGGGATCGACTTCGAACGGTTCAAGGAACTCGTGCGGGAAAATCAGGCGCGGGTGGACCGGCTTTTCACGCGGCTGCTGGAGATTCTGGGCTGATCTTTTAACCGCGAAGGGCGCGAAGAAAAACTGCGTGGGACCAAGGGCTTCTCTGATTCGCAAGATTGCCATCAAAGACGTCTTTTCTTTGCATCCGGCATGCTCTTCGTGGTCAGTTAATACCATCATCCAACACAAATTATCATATGAAATCACAAAGCATCGGGGTCATCGGGCTGGGCATCATCGGCGGCGTCTGGGCGCGGCATTATCACGAGGCGGGCGTGCTCGCGGGCGCGTGGAACCGCACGGCGAAGCCGGATTTCCCGAAATGGCTGCCGACCGCGGAGGTGGTGGCGCGCGCGGCCGACGTGGTCCAGATCGTCGTGGCCGACCCGCCCGCCGTGCGCGGCATCATCGAGCAGATCTCGCCCGCGCTGGCGCAGGGCAAGATCGTCGTGCAATCGAGCACGATCGACCCGGCGGGCAGCAGCGAGTTCAAGTCGCTGGTCGAGGCGCGCGGCGCGCGCTACCTGGAGGCGCCGTTCACCGGCAGCAAGCCGGCGGCGGAGCAGAAAAAATCGGTGTTTTACCTCGGCGGCGCGGAGGAACTGGTCCGCGCGGTGGAGCCGTTGCTGTCGCTGATTTCCGAGGCGCGTTACCACATCGGCGACAACCGGCAGGCGACCACGCTCAAGCTCGCGATGAACCTGAACATTTCCGCGCAGATGCAGGCGCTGGCCGAGGCGCTCACGATGGTGCGCCGCTCCGGCGTGAGCGACGACGTGTTTTTCACCGCGATCAAGAAGAACGTGAGCTGCTCGGGGCTGACCTTGCTGAAGGAGCCGAAGCTGCGCGCGGGCGAGTTTTCGCCGCAGTTTTCGGTGAAGCACATGCTCAAGGACATGCGCCTCGCGTCGCGGACCCAGGGTTGCGAGGATTTCCCGGTGCTCGACACCGTGCGCGAATGCCTGTGGCACGCCGATCAGGCCGGTTATGCCGACGAGGACTTCGCGGCGCTGATCAAGTTGCTGGGGTAGGGCCTTCCCAATCTTTCCTCTTTATTCTTTCTCTTTCCTCTTTCTCTCAAAAAACGAAAAAGGCTTCGCCGCGGGAGAAAGAAGAAAGATAAAGAGGAAAGAGAAAGCAGTCGGCTTTGCCGGTTCGGAGGGAGGAGGGGGAAGGATCAGGCGCCCCCGAAATGCCGCAGGGCAAAGGCCGCGGCGTGCAGCACGCCGCAGGTCGCGAGGGCGGCGGCGGTGTCGTCGATGGTCACGCCCCAGCCGCCGGGAAGGTCCTGGAGTTTTTTGATGCCGAAGGGCTTCGCGATGTCGAAGAGCCGGAAGAGCGCGAAGGCCGCGACATACACGCCCCAAGGCGCGGCCCACGCGGGCAGCGAGCCGGCGATAAGCGGCCAGCCGAGAAAACACAGCGGCATCGCGACAAATTCGTCGAGCACGACGTCGCCGGGATCGCGTTTGCCGAGGCGAAACTCGGCCTCGCCGCACACCGCCACGGAAAACCAGATGCCGAGCAGGCAGAGCACCACGGCCGCGAGCGGATGCAGGTAGTGAAACACCAGCAACTGGAGCCCCAGCCCCGCCACCGAGCCCCAGGTGCCGGGGGCCTTGCGCGCGCGGCCAAACGGACCCACGCGGGCGAGCGCGAGCACGACGGGAGTGGGCAAAAAACGCGGCCAGAGAGGTTGCCTGATGCTCATGAGAGGGCCGCCGCTGCGCGGCCAGTTTAAGTTTAAAGGTGAAGTTGAAGACTCCGGCTGCGCGGAGGCGCTGAGAAATGCGAAGCCATGGACTGCGCAGCGTTGCGGCTTGAACTTAAACTTTCAACTTCAACTTAAACTTTGAACTTGAACCGGCGCCCGAAGCGCGCCCGTCATTCGTCGAGCACATGGCGGTATTTCCGCAGGTAGTTGATGCCGGAGTTGACCGCGAGGACGGTCGCCACGACGAAGAGGTAGATGCCGATATCGTGGATGATGTCATAATAGTCGGTGACGGAAAACGGCAGGAAACGCGCGAGGTCGCGCTCGAGCATCGGCACGAAGAGCAGGAAGCCCACCGCGACGAGCTGGATGGAGGTTTTCACCTTGCCGCCGCGTTCCGCCGCCACGACCACGCCCTTGGTCGCGGCCACCATGCGCATGCCGCTCACGAGAAACTCGCGGCAGAGCGTGAGCAGCACCATCACGAGAAACAGCACCGAGTCGTATTGCTCGACGAAGGCGACCATCAGGCCGATGACGAGAATCTTGTCGGTGATGGCGTCCATGAACTTTCCGAAGTTCGAGACGAGTTTCTGGCGCCGGGCCAGATAGCCGTCGAGCCAGTCGCTCACGCCGGTCGCCACAAACACCACAAACGCGAGCGTGGCCGAGCCCGGCCACTTGCAATACATCAGCCACACGATGAAAAACATCAGCGGGATGCGCGAGATGGTGAGGAGGTTGGGCAGGTTGAGTTTCATGCGCGGGCGGGAAGGTTGCCTGAAGACGCCGGAAACAACCTCGTCAGGGAGATGGTGATAAAATTCGTGCTCATGAGTTGCTTTTCTCGCCGGTGTGCGGCAAAGACGCCTGACACCGTTTAAGATTACCAAGATTCAATCAAGAACCCTTTGTTCCCAAACCCGCTCCGATGCGCCATTGCATTTATCCCGGCACCTTTGATCCCGTCACTTACGGACATCTCGACGTCCTCTCGCGCGCCGCGCGCCTGTTTGACCACGTGACCGTGGCCGTCGCGCACAACCCCGGCAAGGGGCCGCTTTTCAGCCCGGAGGAGCGCATGGCGATGTTTCTGCCCAACATCAAGGACCTGCCCAACGTGTCGGTGACGAGGTTCGACGGCCTGCTGGTGGATTTTGCGATGGAGCAAAAGGCGAACGCCATCATCCGCGGCCTGCGCGCGCTGTCGGATTTCGAGTTCGAGTTTAACATGGCTTTGATGAATCGACACTTAAAGCCGGAGATTGAGACACTCTTTGTGATGCCGCGCGGGGCCTACAGCTTCACGAGCTCGAATCTCGTCAAGCAAGTGGCTCGTTACGATGGAGATGTGTCGCATTTTGTCCCGCCGAACGTGGCCGACGCGCTCAGGCGGGCGTATGCGATAAAGAGGTGACCCGATGAAGCCGTCCCCGTCCGCTCCGGTTTTGCGACGGCTTGAGAAAAACGCCCGCGAGGCGTCGGCCCGGGCTTACGCCCCGTATAGCAAGTTCGCGGTGGGCGCGGCGGTGCTGGCCGGGTCGGGCAAGATCTATGCCGGCTGCAACGTGGAAAACGCCTGCTACGGGCTCGGCATCTGCGCCGAGCGCGCGGCGGTTTTCGCCGCAGTGGCGGCGGGCGAACGCGCGATTCGCTGCGTGGTGATCCACACGCCGACCGCGACTCCCACCGCTCCCTGCGGCGCGTGCCGCCAAGTCATTAACGAATTCGGCCCGGAGGCCCGGGTGGTTTCGGTTTGCGCCGCCGCCGGACGCATCGACACGACGCTGGACAAATTGCTGCCGGGGGCGTTCGGGCCGGGAAATCTGGATTTGTGAGGGATGTCGCGCGGGGCGACGGAGCGGCGGCGTCTCGCCGCCGGACGCGCATCAGCGCGCCAAAGCAGCCCGGGTATCCTGCCCTTTATGCCCTTTACGAAATGAAGTTCGACTTCTGGAGGGCCGAGCTCCTGCGAGGCCGTCGCGGTTAAGCGCACCGTTTTTCGGCGACGGCTGATTTTTAGTCGTAAAGGGCATGAGTTGCGCGGCATGGGCGGGGCCGTTCGTGCCAACCAATCTGGCGAGGCTGCGCCTCGTCCGGCGGCGGAGACGCCGCCGCTCCTGCGCCGAGCCTACACCATCGCCGGCTCGGGCAGTTTCAGCGCGGCGATGCGGGCCATGATGCGTTCGCTGGCGCGCAGGTAGCGTTCCTTGCCGTCCCCGGGATGGTCGTATTCGCCGGGCATCATGGGTTTGCCGTAAACGACCGAGATGGGCGTGCCGGGGCGGAATTTGCCGTCGCGGCCAAAGGCCTGGAATGAGCCGAAAATCCGCGCGGGCAGCACCGGCACATGCGTGCGGCACGCGAGCATGCCGACGCCGGGCTTGGCGCGTTGCAGGCCGCCGTCGGGCGAGCGCGTGCCCTCCGGGAAAAGGATGATGACCTTGCCGTCCTTGATGGCCTGAAGCACGCGTTTGATGGAGTTCACGTCGGAGCCGCCGTCGCGGTCCACGGGGATGGTGCCGACGGTGTCGAGCCACCACGAAGCGAGGCCGGGTTTCCAGAGGGTTTTTCTGGCGAAAAACGAGACCTGGTGCGGGACATGCGCGCCGACGAAGGGCGGGTCGAGGTGGCTGGCGTGGTTCGAGGCCAGCATGAACGGGCCGGATTTCGGGATGTTGTCCTGCCCGTAAACGTCGCCGCGAAAGGCAATGTCATAAAGCACGCGCAGCATGTAGTGGCAGAAGCCATACACGCGATCCATCTCGACCTGGCGAAACTCGTAGCTCATGCGGCGGCGGGCGGGAGGGGCGGGATTTTGACCGCGACAAGCACGGAGATCTTTTCGACGACCTGCGCGAGCGTGAGGTGCGTGCTGTCGATGGCGGTCGCGCCGGGCGGGATGGCGAGCGGGGCGGTTTTGCGCTGGGTGTCGAGGCGGTCGCGTTCGGCGATGGAGTCCTGCTGGCCCTCGAGCGCGCGGCGTCGGGCGCGTTCCTCCGGGTCGGCGTGCAGGAAGAAGCGGAAATCGGCGTCGGGAAAGATCACGGAGCCGATGTCGCGGCCTTCCATGACGAGCCCGCGGAAGCCGTGCCCGCGGGCGACGCCGGCTTGGCCGCGCTGGTAGGCGAGGAGCGCGGCGCGCACGTCCGGGACGGCGGCGAAATGCGAGACGGCGGCATTGACGGCGGGGCTGCGGATTTCGGCGGGATCGACGGTCCGGCCGGCGATTTCCATGCGGGCGGCGCGGCCCTCGACCCGGGTGCCGAGCGCGAGCGCGGCGAGCGCGGCGCGGAGGGCGTCGAGGTTTTCGGGCGCGATGCCGCGGCGGACGAGTTCGGCGGTGATGGCGCGGTAGAACGAGCCGGTGTCAACGTGCAGCAGGTTGAATCGTTCGCTGAGCGCGCGGGCGGTGGAGGATTTGCCGGAGGCCGCGCCGCCGTCGATGGCGATGATGACGAAGGGAAGACTCATGGGAATGCGGATTGCGGAATTCGGAATGAATGAGGCGCTTCCGCGCCGATGACTGAATTTGGATCTTCACTGATGAGACGCAGGCAAATGCCTTGGGGTAGGGCGAAGCCTCCGGCTGAGCCGCTGGCGCAACGCGGCTCGGCGAGGACGCCTCGCCCTACCTGCACGCTTTTTCTGAAAAATTTTCGGCTGTAGCTCATCAAGTTCAAACTCAAGGTTCACGGACGCAGGGATTCCAGCACGTCGAAGAAATGCGGGAAGGTCTTGGCGCAGCAGGCGGGGTTGTCGATGGTGAGCCAGGGGCGTCCGTCGCCGTGGAGGTCGTGGCAGCCGAGGATGGCGAAGCTCATGGCGAAGCGGTGATCCTCATAGGTTTCGACGGTCTGACCGGAAACGAGCGGGCGCGGGTGGATTTCGAGGGCGTCCTCGGTTTCGATGACGTGCTGGCCGAGGCGCGTGAGTTCGCGGGCCATGCCGGCGACGCGGTCCGTCTCCTGTTTGCGGGTGTGCGCGATGCCGGTGATGCGCGTGGCGCCGTCGAGCAGCGGCGCGAGCGCGGCGAGGGTAAGAAAGGTGTCGGAAAATTCGTTGAAGTTTTCCGTGACGGCGCGGCGGGGAGAGCCGCGGTCAAAGGCGGCGGCGAGGCCGCGCGCGGTGGCGGTGAGGGTCGCGCCGGCGCGGGCGAGCACGGAGGCGAAGCGCGTGTCGCCTTGCAGGCCGCCGTCTTCGTGGGAGCGGAGGCCGGGCAGGGTGAGCGCGCCGCCGGTGACGAGGGGAAGCGCGAGAAAGTAGCTGGCGGCGGTGGCGTCGGGCTCGACGGCATAGGCGCCGCGGGCGGCGGCAGGGAGTTGGTAGCGGTGTCCGCAGGCAACGCGGAGTCGGTCTTCGGCCGGGCGCTCGATGGAGGGCTGGCCGAATTGCCCCATGAGGCGCGCGGTCATTTCGACGAAGGGCCAGCGCACGCCGCCGTCGAGGGTGATGTCGATGCGGGAGGCGGCGAGGGGCGCGACCATGAGGAGCGCGGAAAGCATCTGGCTGCTTTCGCGCGCGTCGATGGCGACCGCGCTGCCGCGCAGGCCGCGCGCGCGGATTTCGACGGGGAAAAAGCCTTCCTCGCCGGTGCAGCGGATGTCGGCGCCGAGCGCACGGAGAGCCTCGATGAGGCCGCGCATGGGGCGCCTGCGCATCTGCGGGACGCCGTCGATGCGGTAAACGCCGGCGGGCGCGGCGGCGCAGAGCGCGGTGAGAAAACGCGCGGCGGTGCCGGCCAAACCGACGAACACCTCCACCGGCTGCGTCCGCGCCGTATCCTTGAAGGCGTTTTTCCGGCTGCCGACACGCACGGCGCCGGCGGCCTCATCGGTTTCGATGCCGAGGCCGAGCCGGCGGAGGGCTTCGGCCATGAGGCGGGTGTCGTCGCTGAAGAGCGCGCCGGTGAGCGTGACGGGTTCGTCGCAAAGCGCGGCAAGAAGGAGGGCGCGGTTGGTGAGACTTTTCGAGCCGGGCAGCACGACTTCACCGCCGACCGGCGCGGTGAAGGGTTTTATCGGAAGCTGAGCGGGAAGCGGCGGCATCGGGCGGATGGTTGCGAGTTGTTTTTTATACCGCGAAGGACGCGAAGGGTGCGAAGATTCGTGAGCCGGTTTCTCTCGGTGTTTGTTTTTTGCGGCTTTCGTGCCTTTCGCGGTTTTAATTTGTTTATAATTTCTGCTCGTGGCGCATGAGGGCGTAGTCCACGGCGTCGCGGAGGGCCTCCCAGCTGGCGTCGATGATGTTGTCGCTCACGCCGACCGTGCCCCAGTGCTGGCGGCCGTCGGTGGTCTCGATGAGCACGCGGGTGCGGGCGTTGGCGTGCTGGCGGCTGTCGAGGATGCGGACTTTGTAGTCGGAGAGGGACACGTCCTTGAGTTGCGGATACACGGGTTCGAGGGCGAGGCGAAGGGCCTGGTCGAGCGCGCCGACGGGACCGGTGCCCTCGGCGACGGTGTGGCAGGATTGCCCGTTGGCGGTGATTTTCACGGTGGCCTCGGCGACGAGTTCGTCTTTGCTGCGCTCAACGATGACGCGGTAGCTTTCGACGTCGAAATACTTGGAGCGGCGGCCGAGGTGCTTGGCGAGGAGGAGCTTCAGCGAGGCGTCGGCGGCCTCGAATTCGTAGCCGCGGAATTCGAGTTCCTTCAGCTCCTCGATGAGCTTTCTCATGGCGGGGGCCTTTTCGTCGAAATCGAAGCCGAGTTCGCGCGCCTTCATGGCGATGCTGCTGCGCCCGGCCATGTCGGAGACGAGCACGCGGGTGCGGTTGCCGACGAGGGCGGGGTCGATGTGCTCGTAGGAGGATTTGATTTTGCGGGCGGCGTTGGCGTGGAGGCCGCCCTTGTGCGCGAAGGCGGAGGCGCCGACGTAGGGGGCCTTGGTGTTGGGACGGAGGTTGGCGAGTTCGTCGAAGTAGAGCGAGAGTTCGCGAAGCTCGGCGAGCTTGGGGGCGCAGTGCGCGGAACGGTGCATCTTCAAGAGGAGGTTGGGCAGGATGGCGACGAGGTCGGCGTTGCCGGTGCGCTCGCCGTAGCCGTTGACCGTGCCTTGGACGAGGGTGGCCCCGGCTTCGACGCCGGCGAGGGAGAGGGCGACGGCGAGGCCGGAGTCGTTGTGGCAGTGGACGCCGACGCGTTCGGGGCCGAACTCGGCGACAACCCGGGCGGCGATGGTCTTGAACTCGTCCACGAGGGTGCCGCCGTTGGTGTCGCAGAGGGTGAGCACGGAGGCGCCGCCCTTGAGCGCGGCGGCGAGGGTGCGGAGGGCGTAGTCGGGATTGGTTTTGTAGCCGTCGAAGAAGTGCTCGGCGTCGTAGATGACTTCGCGGCCCTGGGCGGTGAGCCAGGCGGCGGAATCCTCGATCATGGAGAGGTTTTCCTCAAGGGAGGTCTGGAGGATATCGGTGACGTGGAGGGTCCAGGTCTTGCCGACGATGGTCATGACGGGCATGCCGCTGTCGAGGAGGGTGCGGAGCTGGAGGTCGTCGGACGCCTTCACACCGGCGCGGCGGGTGGAGCCGAAGGCGGCGAGGCGGGCGTGCTTGAGGCGGAGCGAGCGCGCCTCCTGGAAAAAGGTGATGTCGCGGGGGTTGGAGCCGGGGAAGCCGCCTTCGATGTAATCGACACCGAACTGGTCAAGGCGCTCGGCAATGAGAAGCTTGTCGGTTACGGAGAAGCTGATGCCTTCGCCTTGGGTGCCGTCGCGGAGAGTGGTGTCGTAGATGCGGACTGCGTGTGTGTGGCTGGTCATGGGGAGGGGCGAGATTTGGGGATGGGGGCGCGGGTGGCAAGGTGGCTTTTAGGCGGGGAGCGGCGGTGTTTCGCGGAACAAAGGGGCGCGGTTTCGTGTATAGGACAGGCAGTGTGTCCGCGTGGCGGACACGCGTTTTTGGGTTTCAGCAATCAACTCCTTTTTCCCGCTTCTCCCGTGAGCCCGTTTGTATCCGCGCGCCGGTTTAGTCGCTTCGCAATCATCCCGCTTGGCATCGTCATGTGGATTCTTGCATTTGGGCTGGCGGGGTGCGGTTCGGGAAAACGCCGCGGACCGCCGCCAGGCGGCGGCGAGGGCGGCCCGGGCATGATACGTGTGCCGGACATGGCGGGGGCAGGGGTGTTTTTCGGAGGGATGATCGCCGCCGACATCAAGCTCGGACCGGCGGCGCGGCCGGGCGCGGGCGGTGGAACGCCGGACGAGGGGAAGCGCGATTCACGCAAGGGTGGAGGCGGCCACCCAGAAGGAGGCATGGGGTTTGGCGGACCGCCGGGCAGCCGCATGGGCGGAGGTCCCGGCGGGGGAGGCGGCCCGGGAATGGGCGGTGGCGACGACGGAGAGCCGCGCGCAAATATCCGGGAGCAGCACAATCCGCCCGCGCGGATCGAGTTGCGGCTGGCCAATCGCGGCGACACGGCGGTTGTGGTCGAGGTGCTGGAGTTCAACTCGGCGCTGGGCAATTTTGCGGTGAAACCCGACCGCATCACCATCGGGGCCGGCACGGCTTTCGAGGCGGAGCCGATGACTTCGAGACTGGGTGTATCGGGTGAGTCGATTCCGATAAAAGTGCGTTTGCGCACGAATGGCACCGTGGAGGAGCAGACGCTGCTGCTGGGCGTGACCGAGCGACCGAGAGGGCCTGCGTCGGAGGCGTTAAAATAGCGGGCGCCGGCAATCGGATACGGGCGCATTGCAAATGGAGCCGTGGCCGATGCAATGCAACCCAATGGATTACATTCCCAGCCGGGCGGGGCGTATGCCGGGCTGAATCAGTCGGTTCCGCCGCTATTTACGGAGCTCTGCCTGGCGGCGAGAGGGGCGTTTGCATGGGCAGGGAAAGTCCATGCGGGCTCAGCGCGGGGCAAAGGGGTTGAAGCGGCGCTCGTTTTCGAGCGTGGTGAGCGGGCCGTGGCCGGGGGCGATGACGGTGTTGTCGGGGAGTTCGTCGAAGAGGCGGCGCAGGCTTTCCTCCATGCGGTGGCAGCAGAAAAAACCGCGTCCGGCCGAGCCCGCGAACAACAGGTCGCCCGAGACGAGGAGTCCGGCGGAATGGGGCAGCTTGGGGACGGTGATGTGGTAGCAGTTGTGCGCCTCGGCGTGGCCGGGGGTTTTCAGCACGCGGACTTCGAACTTGCCGAACCGCAGGCGCGCGGCTTCGCCGGCGGCGACGGGATTGTCCACGCCGGGCAGGGGAGGGGAGTCCTCGGGGCAGAAGACGGGCACGGGGCCGAGTTCGTCGAGCAGCGCGGCGAGGCCGCCGACGTGCTCTGTCTGCGCGTGGGTGATGAAGATCGCATCCAGTTTCTGGATACGCTTGGGCCAGACGCGGCGGAGCGCGGCGTGGCTCGCGCCGGTGTCGAAGAGAATGCCGGCGTGGCTGGAGCAGTCGGCGACGATGTAGGCGTTGGCGACGCCGATGCCGTGCGGGTTGCGCAGCGGGTAGAGGCAGAGCGGGAGCCCGGCGATGGCGGGCAGCGGGTAGCGGTTTTGCGCGAGCGAGAGGAGGCCGGCTTCGTTGAGCGAGAGCGAGGCGGCGAGGCGGCGGATTTCGTCGGCGGAGAGTTCGTTGCGGTAGTCGATGGCGTCGCGGATTTTTTCCGGCGCGACACCGGCGCGCCCGGCGAGCGCGTCGCCGGAGAGCTCGGCCCGGAGCATGGCCTTGTCGAGCACGTCGCCCAACTCGTCCTCAAGAGGTGCGAATTCGATTACCACGCGGCTCATAATGGCCGGACGCGGAAAAGTTGCACTGTCAAAATGGCATGGCAGGCCGCTTCGGGTGCAACTCAAAGTGAAGTCACCGCCGGAATCTTTCCTCTTTATTCTTTATCTTTCCTCTTTCTCCATGCCCGTTCCTGACGAAAGAGAAAGATAAAGAGGAAAGAAGAAAGAGAGAGTGACACAACTTTGAGTTACACCCGGCCGCTTCGGCGAATCACCGGGGTCGGGGAGTGCACGCGGGACGTGTGCGCTCCCCCGGAAACTTGCGCTCCGCTTTGAGCAAACCGGGCGTCGCAAGCGACGCCCCTACGAGGACTCCGCGTGTCGTCAGATGTGGATCGCCTCGCCGGTCGTGGCGGCGGCGGCTTCCATAAGGGCCTCGCTCAGGGTCGGATGCGCGTGGATGGTCTGGTGGATTTCGTCCACGGTGGCTTCCATCTCCACGGCGAGGCCGTATTCGGCGATGAGTTCCGTGGCCTCGGCGCCGATGATGTGCGCGCCGTAAATCTCGCCCGTCTTTGCATCGCTGATGACTTTCACGAAACCGTCGCTGTCGGCCGATGCGACGGCCTTGCCCGAGGCGGTGAAGGGAAATTTACCGACCTTGTAGTCGAGTTTCTTTTCCTTCGCGGCTTTCTCGGTGAGGCCGGTGCTGGCGACCTGCGGCTGGCAGTAGGTGCAGCCGGGGAAGAGTTTCACGCGCTTGGGCGTGCCGTGACCGAACATGCCGTTGACGGCGCTCACGGCCTCGAAGGTCGCGACGTGCGCGAGCCAAGGCGGGCCGATGATGTCGCCCGCGCCGTAGATGCCCTTGACCGTGGTTTGGTAGTCGTCGCCCACCTTGAGGAAGTTGCGGTCGAGCTCGGGCTTCACGTTGTTGGCGAGGACGCCGTCGATGTTGGCGACCACGCCGATGGCGGAGAGCAGCGTCTCGGCTTCGATCTCGGTTTTTTTGCCGTCCTTCGCGAGGTCCACCTTCACGCTGTTTTTGCCCACGCGGAAGTTCTCGCAAGTGGTGCCGGTGTGGATCGCGATGCCCTGTTTTTCGAGCGCGCGATGGAGCGTCTTCGAAACCTCATCATCCTCGACGGGGAGGATTTGCGGGAGCATTTCGACGAGGGTGACCTTGGTGCCGAGGGCGTTGTAGAAATAGGCGAACTCCACGCCGATGGCGCCGGCGCCGACGATGATGACGGATTTCGGCTGGTGCGTGGCGGCGAGGGCCTCGCGCGAGGTCATCACGCGCACGCCGTCGTAGTCGAGGCCGGGGATGTGGCGCATTTTGCAGCCGGTCGCGACGAGGATGTTCTTCGTCTTGAAAAATTTTCCTTTGTGCTCGCCCTCGGTGATGGAGACCATGCCGGGCGCGTTGACGAGGCCGCGGCCGATGAAGTAATCGACCTTGTTTTTCTTGAGCAGAAACTCGACGCCCTTGGCCATCTGGTTCGACACGCCGCGCGAGCGTTCGATGACTTTCGCGAAATCAAACGACACCTCCTTCGCGGTGATGCCGTGGATGTCGGATTTCTTCATTTTCTGGTAGAGCTCGGCGCTCTTGAGCAGGGCCTTGGTCGGGATGCAACCCCAGTTGAGGCAGGTGCCCCCGGCGCGTTCCTGCTCGATGCAGGCAACTTTTTTGCCGAGTTGCCCGGCGCGAATCGCACCCGCGTAGCCCGCCGGGCCTCCGCCGATGACGATGAGGTCGTATTCAGTAGTTTCAGCCATGGAGAGAATAAGTCGCCTGCATGGTCAGGGGCGCGGCGCGGCGGGTCAACGGGAAACACGGACGCTTGCGCGGCGCGGGCGCTTATTTTCACACCGGCTTCACAGGCGCTTGACGGTGACGAGCGTGCAGTCGTCCCGCTGCGGCGCGCCCTCGGCGAAGCGGGCCACCGATTCCATGATGTGGGCGTTGATCTCGCGCGCGCCGCGCTGGTGCACGGACTGGATTTCGGCGGCGAGGCGCCCGCTGGAGAATTCCGCGCCGTCCGGCGACACGGCCTCGGTGATGCCGTCGGTGTAAAGCATGAGCAGTTCCCCGCGACGGAAGGGGTCGTGGCGGTCGGCGATGGTGGCGTTGAAGAGTTCGTCGTCCACCATGCCGACGGCCATGCCTTCGGAGCCGATGAAGCCGCCCTGAAACGTCCCCGTCAGCCGGTCAACCTGCGCACAATAGGGAAGCTCGTGGCCGGCGCGCGCGATGGTGACTTCGTTGTATTCGATGTCGACGATGGCGAACACGACCGTGATGTAGAGCCCTTGGCGGATGTCGTCGCCGATCGTGCGGTTGAGCTCGGCGAGGATGCGCGCGGGCGAGTCGAAGCGCGGCGCGATCTGGCGAAGGTTGGTGCGGCAGATCGCCATGAGGAGCGAGGCCGCGACGCCCTTGCCCGACACGTCGCCGACCGCGATGCCGAGGCGAGTCTCGGAGAGCACGAACAGGTCGAAGAAATCGCCGCCGACTTTCTGCGCGGGCGAGTAACGCGTGTCGATGTCGATGCCCGGCATCCGCGGCATCGCGCGCGGGAGGAGCATTTGCTGGATGCTGCTGGCGAGGGTGAGGTCGAGGTCGAGCTGTTTCTTTTCGAGCTGGAAATTGAGAAACTCGGTGTTGTGCAACGCGAGCGCGGCCTGCTCGGCGAGGGATTGCACGAGCGAAAAATCGGTCTCGGTGAAAGGCAGGTTGTCGGCGGGGTTGGCCACGGCGAGCACGCCGAAGAAACGCCCGGTGAACGTGAGCGGCACGGCGATGAGCGACTTCACTTCGAGCGCGGGATCGTCGTGGGCGACGACGCGCGGGTCGGCCTTGGCGTCGGGGATGAACTCGCCGCGCCCGGTCGCCGCCACCGCGCCGACCACGCCTTCGCCGACGGGAAACACTTCCGATTTCAGGACGGCCTCGATGAATTTGGCGCGGGAGAGGTTTGAGTGTTTCAGGTATTCGGGCAGCGGGCGATGCGGCGGGAAAAGCCCTTCGAGCGCGACGCCGCGCATCGAGTCGTCCGGGCCCCGCTCAAAGATGCACGCGCTCAACGCCCCCGTGCACAGGATGGACGCGTGCACGATGCGCTGGTGCAAGTCCTCGCGCCGCGGCGTCTCGGCCATCGCCTCGGCCATGTGGTGCATGAAGTCCACGACGATCTGCGTCTCCTGGGTGACGACTTGTTTTTCCTCGTCCACGCGCACAAGTTCGCGTCGCGCGCGGTAGTAGAGCAGAGCCATGCCGGTCACGCCGAGGATGAGTCCTGTGAGGAAAAACCACATGAGGGAACGAGTAAAAAAACGGGGGGGGTGGTGATGGGAGCGGTTTTATTTATTTCCACAGGCCGAAGACGTTTCGACCCACCGCGAACATGTCCGGCCACACGCCGGACGCGCCCGCCGCGCGGAGTTCCGCCTCGCCGTGCGTGCCCGTGGTCACGCAATGGCACGGGAAGCCGGCGTTGAGGCCGGTCTGCACGTCATAGATGGAGTCGCCGATGAGACAGGCCGCGGCCGCATCGCAGCCGATGGCGGCGAGCGCGTGGGCGGTGAATTCGGCCTGCGGCTTCAGCCAGGGCGTGTCGGTCGCGCCGAAGATGCCGGCCAGCAGCGGCGTGATGCCGAGGTGGCCGCACACGATGCGCGACGACGGGCCGTGTTTGTTGGTGAGCACGGCGCAGCGCACGCCGGCGGCATTGAGCGCCTCCAGCAACTCGCGCGATCCGGGCAGCAACTCCACGCCGTCGAGCATGTTCTTGTCCCAGTAGGTCTTGTAAACCGGGATGGCCTGCGCGAGCAGCTCGTCGTGCCCGGCGAAAATGCGCGAGATGGCCACGTCCACGCCGGCGCCGACGGCGCGGTGCACTTCCTGCATGGTCGGCGCGGGCAAACCGAAGTGCCGGCGTGTGTGGCTGTGTGCGCGGTGAATCGCGGCAAAATGGTCGAGCAGCGTGCCGTCGAGGTCGAAAAAGACTGCCTTGCGTGGTGACATGTTGGAAAGCATCACTGATGAGCGTCGGGCGGAACAGATATTTTTTGATCTTGTTATAGATGCCGCCAGTATTAACGCAGCGATATCCTTCAAGCACGACGCCACATGAGCCGCTCCCAAGCAAGCATTCAGACCAACCCTGACAGCGGAGAGGCGTGCGTGAGCTTGAGCGGCGACTGGCAGATCACCGGCGTGTTGCCCTCATGGCCGCTTCTGGCCAAACAAATGTCCGGCGGCGACGGCGCCACCATCGCCGTCACGACGCTGGCCTTCGACATGAGCCGCGTCGGCGTGTGGGACACCTCGCTCGTGCTTTTCGTCAACGCCGTCCGCCAATGGTGCGGGGAGCAGGGCGTGCGGTTCAGCGACTCCGGCCTCTCGTCCAAGGTGCTCGCCCTGCTCGGCGATGTGTCGAAAACCAAGGTGCCGGACACCACCGACGACCACTGCCGCGATCTTCCGACCACGGTCGGCATGGCCACGCTGCATCTCATCGACCTGTCGGGCCAGTTGTGCCGGTTCGTCATCGAGTGCGCGCGCAGCGCGCTTTGGCTGGCCGCGCGCCCGGGCAAACTTCGCTGGCGGGACTGCGTGTTCGAGATGCAGCAATGCGGCGTCATGGGGCTGCCCATCGTGGGGCTCATCAGTTTCCTCACGGGGGTCATCCTCGCCTATGTGGCCTCCACCATCCTGCGGCAATACGGCGCGGACATCTTTGTCGCCGACTTCGTCTCGCTCGTGATGGTGCGCGAGATGGGCGCGATGATGACCGGCGTCGTGCTCGCGGGCCGCACCGGGGCGGCCTTCGCCGCGCAGATCGCCAACATGAAGGCCGGGGAGGAAATCGACGCGCTCATGACGCTCGGGGTGCGCCCGGTCGATTTTCTTGTCATCCCGCGCATCCTCGCGCTGGGCGTGATGATGCCATTGCTCGCGCTTTATTCCAATGCGCTCGGCATCCTCGGCGGCCTGGTCATCGCGATGGTGGTGCTCGACATCCCGGCGGCGGCCTACTGGGTGGAAATGCTCACGGCCATCGACCTCTCCGACATCGGCACCGGGCTGATCAAGGCCGTCACCTTCGGCATGATCGTCGGGATGGCCGGCTGCCTGCGCGGCTTGCAGGCGCAGCGCAACGCCGCCGGCGTCGGGCGGGCCGCCACCTCCGCCGTCGTCACGGCGATTCTCTTCATCATCATGAGCGACGCGGTCTTCGCCGTCCTCTTCAACTTCCTCGGCTGGTAATCCGCGCGCGCCTGACGATTCCCATGAGCAATCCCCGGACAACTCCCGCCGCCGCCCCCGCCGCCTCCGCGCCGGTTCCCGCCATCGAGGCGGTGAACCTCGCCTGCGGCTACAACGGGCGGGCGATTCTCGAGAACGTAAACTTCGCCATTCCGGAGGGGCAGATCTGCTTCATCGGCGGCGGCTCGGGCTGCGGGAAAAGCACGCTCCTCAAGCATCTCATCGGCCTTCAGCCCGCGATCAACGGCGACGTGCGCTATTTCGGCGAAAGCTTCGTCAACGCCCCTCCCGACCGCCGCCGCGAACTGCTCAAGACCTTCGGCGTGCTCTACCAAAGCGCCGCGCTCTGGAGCGCGCTCACCCTGCGCGAAAACATCGCCCTGCCGCTGGAGGAATACACCACGCTCGGCAAACGCGAGCGCGAGGAGATCGTCGCCTTCAAACTCGCGCAGGTCGGGCTCGCCGGTTACGAGGACTATTACCCGGCCGAAATCAGCGGCGGCATGAAAAAACGCGCCGGGCTCGCCCGCGCCCTCGCCCTCGACCCGAAGGTCGTCTTTTTCGACGAACCCTCCGCCGGCCTCGACCCCGTCACCTCGCGCAACCTCGACGAACTCATCCTGAAAATCCGCGACGCCTTCGGCACCACGCTCGTCATCGTCTCGCACGAGCTCGACAGCATTTTCGGCATCGCCGACCGCCTCATCATGCTCTCGCGCGAAGACAAAGGCATCATCGCCGACGGCCCGCCCGGCGACCTCGCGGCCGGCAGCCCCGACGGACGAGTGCGCGAATTTCTCCAGCGCTCCGTCCGCCCCGGCGCCGAGCTCCCCGCCGTGCGGCCGGTTGAAAACGACGGCGGGGGCGGGGCCTTTTATGACACCATGCCCGGGTTCTCGCGCTCCGCGTTCCCCGGCAATTTTCCCAAACCAAAACCATGAAAACCAAAGTCAGCCCCTCCCTGATCGGCATCTTCGTGCTCGGTGCGATCGCGATCGGCGTGGTGGCGCTGCTCTCGTTCGGCGGCGCCCGCTTCTTTTCGAAACCGCAGCAGTTCATCGTTTATTTCGATGAATCCATCCACGGCCTCGACGTCGGCTCCCCCGTCAAGCTTCGCGGCGTGCGCATCGGGCGCGTGGCCGACTTGAGCGTCAGCATGAACCGCGCGACCGGCGAGTCGGTCGTTGCCGTCGTTTGCGAGATCAACCGCAGCATGATCACCAACGAAAAGGGTGAGCCCGTGCAGGTCTCCGACGCGGATGATCTCGACCACATGATAAGCAAGGGCCTGCGCGCCCAGCTCGGCATCCTTGGGCTTGCCACCGGCCTGCTCTTCGTGGAACTCGATTTTCTCGACCCCGCGCTCTATCCGGCTTCGGCGTCCATGATGCCTTCGCCCAGCCACCTGAGCGTCGTGCCGAGCGTCCCGTCGGCCACCACCGAGCTTCAGTCCAGCTTCACCGAGTTGATCGCCAAGCTGAAAAGCGCCGACATCGGCGGCCTGCTCACCGACGCCCGCGCCACCATGGCCGCCATCCGTGCGCAAGTGGAAGGACTCCAGCTCCGCCAGCTCAGCACGGAGTGGACAAACGTCGCGAAAAACGTGAACACCCTCGTCGGCTCGCCCGAGGCGCAGCGTCTGTTCGCCGGCCTCGACCAGGCCGTCAGGCAGCTTTCCACCTCGCTGGCCAGAATCGAAAACCAGGTCGAGCCCACCGCCGCCGAACTCCGCGGAACGCTCGTCGAAGTGCGGCAGGCGTTGCGCAACATCAACGCCACCGCGGAATCCGCGCGCGATTTCCTCCATGGGCAAAACGGCCTGGGCGCCGATTTCGGCCGCGCCCTGCGCCAGCTCACCGATGCCGCCGCGTCGGTCGGGCTGTTCATGGACTTCCTCGAACGCAACCCGAACGCCCTCCTCACCGGCCGCCCGCCGCAGGAAAAACGCTGATGCCTTTCCTTCCGATTCTTTCCTCTTTATTCTTTCTCTTTCCTCTTTCTCCTCAAAACAGAGGTTTCCCGTCTGAGGAGAAAGAGGAAAGAGAAAGAATAAAGAGGAAAGAACTTGGAAAAATCTTCCTCTCTTTTTGCTCATCATGAAATCCTCCCTCATTTCCCGCGCCTTCGCCGTCGCACTGCTCGCGACGTTTCTCGGCGGCTGCTCGATCGTCCCGCAAGCCAAGGTCGATCCCACCCGCACCTACATCCTCGGCGTGCCGGCGGCACCCGGCGTGACGCCCGGTCCGGGCGCCCGCGCCCAAGTGAATATTCGCGCGCTCACGCTCGCCGGCTACCTCCAAGGCGTGAAAACCATGCTTGTCCGCCGTGGCGAAAACGAGATCGTCCCGCAGGTTTATGTCCGCTGGGCCGAGCCGCTCGATTCCGGCGTCGCCCGCATCCTCCGCGACAGCCTGATCGCGTCAGGCGCGGCGGCCGGCGTGGACGACCGCGCCGGCATGGGACGCGATGCCGATTGCGAGCTTTCCGTCTGGATACTCGCATGCGAAGGAGTGCAAAATCCCGACGGCACCCACGGAGTGCGGTTTGCCGCCGACTATGAAATCCGCTTCCGCGCCAACCCCGGAAAGACAGTCCGCCGCGCCTTTGCCGCTCCATCAGCCGTTTGGGATGGGAAGGATTTCGGCCAACTTGCGGCGCTCCTGAGCGTCTCCGTCGAAAAACTTGCCGCCGACATCGCCGCCGCCCTGAAGTAAACCCGTCAAAGAAATGCCGGGTGCCAGCCTGTCGTTTTCGCTCGGAATGTAACCCAATGGGTTGCATCGCCCCGATTTTAATCCTGTCTGAAATATTCCGATGGCTTGAAATTATATAATATAATGACAAGCAATGAGATAAAAACAATATTTTATCTTTACTTAATTAATGTCCTAACTATGTTTATTGCCTGTAACCATGAGCATCTCGACTACGACTCCGGCGACTTCGGAGTCAGCACAGGCAAACCATTCCACTCTCAATCTCGAACAAAGCAGCGCGGAGGATCGAATACGATGGGCGGTTGATGCCTTCGGCGACGGCCTCGTCATGACGACGAGTTTCGGTGTGCAGGCGGCGGTGATGCTGCACCTTGTCACGCGAATCGTCCCGGGCATCCCGGTCGTCTTCATCGACACGGGATATCTGTTTCCCGAAACCTACCGCTTCGCCCGCGATCTTACGGAAAAGCTCGGCCTGAACCTGAAAAAATACACGCCGCGCATGACCGCCGCCGAACAGGAGGCGCTCTATGGCAAGCAATGGGAGCAGGGAATCGAGGGCCTGAAGCGCTACAACGTCATCAACAAAATCGAACCCATGGACCGGGCCGTGCGCGAACTCGGCGCGACCGCGTGGCTCGCGGGATTGCGCAGGACGCAGGCCAGCACGCGCGGCTCCCTCAAGGTCGCCCAGGTCCAGAACAAAATCACCAAAATCCACCCCATCATCGACTGGGACAACCGCCGCGTGCACCAATATCTCACGCAGCATGGCCTGCCGTATCATCCGCTTTGGGAGCAGGGCTACGTCTCGATCGGCGACTGGCACAGTACGAGCAAGCTCCTCGACGGCATGCGCGAGGAGGACACCCGCTTCGGCGGACTGAAACGCGAGTGCGGCCTGCACGAAAACAACGGCGGCGACTTTCAGATCTAGGGCGCCGGATAAACGCGTGAGCGACTGGGGGCGCCGGCTTCCAGCCGGCAGATGATGCGCCGTGTCGCCGGATCGAGTGGCACGGGCGTCCCGCCCGTGCGACGGCGCTCCGCGCCGCCAAGGCCGGCAAGATGCCCGCGCGTTCGTCATGAACAAGTCGCTAGTAATAGCGGACTTAGTTGGTGGTTAATAGTTTAGAACGGGCAAAGTGTGGCAGGTTGTTGCGGGGAGGGGAAGCAAAAAACAGCATTTTTGGCAACTTCCTGTCAACCTTCCGGAGGGACTTGGACACGGGGCAAGCCCCTTATTTGTATTCAAATCATGGATACAAATTCCCATTCGCTGACAATGCGGGAATCCGCCCGGTTGGTCGAGCCCCATTTTTGTCCCGGTATTTTTGGGGTTTCCATAAGTTGCTGTTGCGTGCCAATGGCGCGGATTCTTCCGCCGGTTGCCTTCCCGTCGGTCGGGGTCTTCCCGGTGATGCGGAAAGGCGGTTGTCGCCGTTGGGAAGCCTTTTGAAGTGGTGACGGCTGTCCGGCGCGGGTGGTTTGCGGCCTTGGTGCGCGTGCGCCGGGTGGCGGCATCATTGCGGTGGCGGGCGTTTTTTCGATTCCGTCAGGCGAGTCGGTTTGCAGGGGGCGCGGCGTCGCATTCTTGGCGCGGAGCGTTCGCGCCGGTCGCGCCAAAGGTGGCTTGAGTTTGGGGCAGGCGCGTCCGGCGGTGGATTGCATGGACGGGCGGCGGGAAGAAACGGAAACGCCGGCCAGCCAAAAGAGGCGCGCAAGCCGGTGGGCTGGCAACGCCAGCCCTGCGCGGGTCGCGGTCACGAGGCGTCTGCCGTGTTCTCTTTGTGCTGGCAGCGGCCAGCGAACCTCCGCGCCCCAGTAGTTGCCGGATCGGGTGTCGCGTGCAAGGTGGAGAGCGAAGCGGACCTTGCACGCGACGCCACAATCGGCAACGGGGCGCGATGTGAGGAAATTCCCAATCCGCAAGGTCGGCCATCCCGCAAGGGAAACATGACCAAAGTGAGCCTGCGCCGGGGCTCCCCTCTCTCTTCCTTGGGTTTCCCGAACCGGGGTCATGCGAAGTCGAACATTTGCTGTCCAAGCGCGGCTTTGATTTGCTCGGCTTTCTCCGGCGTGGGCGGTTGTCCCTGTTGTGCGGCGGTGGATGCGATGAGAGCGGTTGCGAGCGGCATCATCGTTTCATTTTCGTTCCCGTTTTCGGATTGCGGCGCGTCTGTCTGGTTTTGTGCGGCGGCAAGTCCGGCGAAGAGATGGAGGCGTCCCCGGAAAACCCAGTGGATGTTCCGCCATGAGGCGAAGAATTTCATCGCGAGGGTGTTGCCGTGGACAATCTCGACTGGGATACCCCAGAGGGTGGTGTTGATGAAGCACATGTCACAGGCGGTCTTGCTGATGTCGATGGCGGTGACCCGCAAACGGCAGCGGTTCTCCGGTGAGAGCGCCTTGGCGTAGGCCAGGATCATCGCTCCCGCGCCGCAGGCCGGTTCGCAGAGCGTGACGGGGCCTTCTGGCGGCAGCGATGAGTCACCGGCAAGCATGTGGGCGATCATCTCGCAGATGTTCTGCGGGGTGTGAAACTCGCCATTCCATTTCTGCCCTTTATGGGAGAGGGCCAGTTCCATGTAGTGACCGCCGAGCAAGTCGGTGAAGGGCTGGGCCTCCATTTCCATGACCAGTGCTGCAAGGGCGTGGCTGAAAATTTCCAGTTCGTCCCTGTTCCAGCGTTTGGCCTCTTCGAGGTATTCGGTTTCACGGGTGCCGTGCGCGAGTGCGCAAGCGGCCAAAGATGCGAATGCCGTGAACACCTCGTGCGCGTCGTGGCGGCGGATGAGTTGTTCGAGCAACGACCTGAAGGTCGGGGTTTGACTCGTTTTCATGCGACGCGGCTTTCGTTGCTGAAGTGCAGTTTGCGGTCGTCGCCGATATAGAGATCGACTTCGCCGAAGGACTCGCTGGCGCGGGTGAGTTGCTGCATGGCGAACTCGGCGGACTCGTCGTTCACAGACTCGTCGAAGTAGCCGCTGCCGTGACCGCAGCGCGTGAGCCAGAAATTGTGGCCGTTACGCTCGTCGTCGAGATGGCACAGGTCGGTTTTGCACTCGCGGCAGAATTGTGAGCATTCCGCCCATGCGCTCACCAGCGAGGCGATGGCGATGTCCTCAATGGTGTGGGTGGCGTCGAAGTATTTTTCGTTGTCGTCGCGGGAGGTCCACAGCGCGGCATTTAGGTAGCCGTGCAGAAAGCGGAAGGGCATGGTTTCGCCAGCCTCGATGTGGTGGAGAAGCTCCCGGTGGACGGAGGCGCGCTTGCGGCCTTGGGGCAGGTGGAGTGTTTCCAACACGCAGGTCGTTTCGGTTGTCATGTGATTTGGCGCAATCAGGCGCAGTCCGCTTCCGGCGACATGCCGGGTTGTCTCGGCCTTGCCCGATTCACGTCGTTCCGAGGGCACACCCAGTCAAAGGACGCCGGAGCAGGTGCGGAGGCGTCCGGTGTGGAGCGCAGCCCGAGCTTGCGAGGGCGAGCAATACATTGACGGGTGTGACACAATTCGGAACACGCAGCAGGCAAGGGTTTTAAGCGTGGTGCCGATGGAGCGCGCGGATGCGCCGGGGGCTGGCGGGAGTCGCATCATTGCCGCGCGGCTTCCGCCGGTGATTTCGCCATCGGTGGCGTCGCAACCACGATTGACGCCATCCTGAAGAATGGGGCCGGGCCGGAACGCCAGCAATGGAGGCTTCCTTGGAATGGCTTTTAGAGCAGTCCCTGTTGGTGGAAGGAAAAGTATCCGACCTTGAGGGGATCGGCATTGACATCACCGACGATCACGTGGTCCACGAGGTCGATATCGAGAATCCTTGCGGCTTCCTTCAGGTCACGGGTGACGCGAATGTCCGCAGTCGAGGGGGCCGGGTCCCCGCTAGGGTGATTGTGACTCAAGCACACGCCGGTGGACCCCGAGAGGATGGCTCCACGGAACACTTCCCGGGGCGAGGTCAGAGTGGAGGTTGCCGTTCCAAGCGAGATGAGGTGCCGTCCCAACGGATGGTTTTTTCGATCAAGATAAACACAGTAGAACGCCTCTTGCAGCGGGCTCTGCTCAAAGGCGGAGTTGAGGTAGGCGACGACAAGTGCCGGCGTGTTAAGGGCGATTGCCTCGCCAGGGGAGACGAGCGAGTAGGTCAGTTTTGCCTCGAAGATACGCATGTTTTTTAGCGGAATCGCGCGGAAGTCCGTTCCCCGGCCCCGTGCCGGAGTTGTCTCGGCTCTGCCCGATTCACGCCGTTCCGAAGGCACACCCAGTCAAAGGACGCCGGAGCAGGTGCGGAGGCGTCCGGTGTGGAGCGCAGCCCGAGCTTGCGAGGGCGAGCAAGACATTGACGGGTGTGACACAATTCGGAACACGCAGCGGCAGGCGGTGCTAACGCGGGGTGCCGGTGGAGCGCGCGGATGTGCGATGCGGTTTTTCGCGATTGTATTCAGATATTAAATACGGGCTCGCGCCCGTCCGGCGTGATTGTCCGCGCGCGGCTGCCCGGATAAAAAACACGACGAAGGCGGATGCCGCCGCGCCGTGCGCGGAGCCGCCGGATGCCGGTCAAAGCCAGCGGTGGTCAAGGGCGTCGCTGTTGCCGAAAAGCCGCCACGCGAGGTCGTGCACCAGCGAGTGGCCGCAGTCAAAGTTCCCTCCCTCCACAGGGATGGCCTCGCGACGCGAGTCGTATCGGATGGCCAGCGCCTTGGCCGCGCTCCAAGTGATGCGCAGCGGCTTGTTTTCGCGCACGGTGTAAAGATCCAGCCACCGGCACGTGCCGCTCCTGCTGATGTGGCGGAGGAAGACGTAAACGGTGTCGCCGACCTTCAGGTAATTCTTGCGGAGTCTTTCGATGGCCTGGGTGCTTTCGGTTCTGGCGAGGTCGCGTTTGATTCGAGCCTTTTGATTCATGTTCGGAAATGAAATCAGGCGCAGTCCGTTCCCGGCGGTGTGCCGGGTTATCCTCGGCTCCGCCCGATCTCGTCCGCCCGGACTCACATCGAGTCAAAGCCCGGCTGCGCGGGTCGCGGACGGGCGGTGTGGAGGCGAGCGCCAGCGAGCACGACATTGACCGATGTGATAGGGTGAGAAGACGACGGGCAGGGCAGATTTCTTAATGTCCGGTGGCGTGTCACGCGGCCATTGTCCGCATTTCCGGCGAAGCAAAATGCGGAGTGATTTTCCGCGCCAAGGGAGCATGGACGGCGGCGGGCGGAGGCGCGCAAAAAAGAGGGCACCGCTTCACCGGCGGCGCGCGAACACCCGCGCCCCGCCGCCGACCGCCGGCGTTCTGGCTCCCCGTCCGTGCGCCGGTGCGTCTCCGCGCCTCACGAGGTCGCGCCGCGCCACAAGGCACGCAGGGGCGCGGCGCGATTTCGTGTTGGTCGGGCGATGCGGGCAGGCTCAGTGCGAGCGCGCCCGTGCGGGTTGCGCGCGCCGCCGGAAATCCGGGTATTTGGAATGTGGATACCGCCCCTATTTCTTTTCGCGCGCCTCCGGTAGGCTGCGGTCATGCAAGGCCCGAAAAAATCATTGCCGACTGAGGCAAGGGGAGAGGCGTGGTGCTCAAAAAGAACGCAGGTGCGTTCCGGGTGGGCGCGGCCTATCCGCATTATCCGCGCGCGTGTCGCGAGGGAGGTGCTGCCATGCTGACGGCCAAGCCGCAACTGAATCTGTCCAACGCGGCGGGGTATTTCCGCGAGCATCTGGCGACGGGGGACTACTACATGGACGGACACGTGGTGCGCGGCGAGTGGCGCGGTATCGCCGCGTCCATGCTCGGGCTCGACGGCATCGTGGACGAAAAAAATTTCCTGGCGATGTGCGAAGGTCAGCATCCGGAAACCGGACAACTCTTAACCATGCGGCGCAACACGACCCGTCGCGAAGACGGGCACACGGTGTCGAACCGGCGCGTCTTTTATGACTTCACCATATCGCCGCCGAAGTCGGTTTCGGTAGTCGCGCTTTGGCAGGATGCCCGGATTATCGCACTGCACGACAAGGCTGTCCGCGTGATGGTCGATGAACTGGAAAAATTCGCAGAAACGCGCGTGCGCAAGGATGGCGAAAATGGCGAGCGCGTGACCGGCGGCATTGCCGCCGCGCTGTTCCGGCATGACACCAGTCGCGAACTCGATCCGCATCTGCACACGCATTGCGTGGTGTTCAACGCGACCTACGATTTTTGGGAAAAGGAAGCGCGCTTCACGCGACGGGCATGTATCGGGCGCAAAAATTTGCGAAATCTTTACTATCATGAGATGGCGAAGGGCTCGCAATTCGGCTGAAATCGTCAACACGCCGACCGGGTTTGGAGAGATTCAGGGGTGCCGGAGGCGTGGATCGCCGGTTTTCCAAACGCATCAACAGATCGATGCGGAGACGAAAAACGCATCGGAGGAAGGTCTGCGGCAACGGCAGGCCTGCGCGCAGGTCGCGCAGGACAAGCGGCGGCGTAAAATCAAAAGCGCGTGCGCGGAAAAACTGCGTCCGCGCTGGGCCTCGGAAATGCCCGCCTCCGAACATGAGGCGCTGGCCAAACTGGAGCCGGCGCGGCTGCCGCCTCCGCTGCCGTCGGTGGCCCCGGAAAAATGCGGGCTGCCCGGGTTTGTCGCGTGGGCGGACGAGCACCTGTTTGAGCGGCGTTCGGTGGTCGGCGACTACGAGCTGATGTCGGCGGCTCTGGCTCGCGGGCGCGGTCAAAAATTTTCCCTGGAGGACTTGGAAAACGAGCTGGCGAAACGCGATTACATCCGCGACGCGAAGTCGCGCAAACTGACCAACCGCGAGGCGCTGGTGTGCGAGTTTTCCCTTGTGCTCGACGCGCAGAACGGGATGCGAAGCCATGCCGCGTTCAACGCGGGGTATCAACCGGCGGAGTCGTTATCGGCGGAACAGCGCGGGGCGGTGCTGCGCATCCTGCGCAGCCGCGATTTTATCACGGTGTTCCAAGGGGCGGCGGGAGTGGGGAAAACATTTGCGGTGCGGGAGGTCGTACGGGGCTTGGAGGCGGCGGGGCATCCCGTGCGCGTGTTCGCGCCGCAACACCAGCAGGCGGCGGACTTGCGTCGCGACGGCCTCGCCTCGGCGGACACTTTGGCAAAGCTGCTGGCGGGAGGGCGGACGGTGCGGAGGGCACGCTGCGCGCGGCGGTCGTGATTGTCGATGAGGCCGGGCAGATCGGCGGGCGTGACATGCGCGCGCTGGTTGACCGCGGGCTTGCGGCGGGCGGCTGATCCTGTCGGGCGACACACGGCAGCAGGGCGCGGTGGTTGCCTCGGACGCTGCGCGCCATCGAGGAGCACACGAATTTGCAGACGGTGCATTTGAAAAAATCCGAAGGCAGGACCCGGAGGCGGTGGCATCGCGGGAAGAAAAGGCGTTTGTGCGAAAATACCGCTCGGCGGTGAAGGCGGCGGAGGGCGGCTGGCGCTTCATTCGACTGGATGCAATGGGGTGCATTCGTGAACTCGATGCCGGCGAACGCATGGTGGAACTGGCACGCGAATAGGGAGGCGCTGGATCGCGAACGGGTGCTCGCCGTCGCGCAGACTTGGGACGATGTGCGCGCGGCCAATGACGCCATCCGTACGCGTCTGCGTGAAACCGGAAAACTGGGCGCGGGCAGGCGGTGGCGTCGTGGCAGTCGGCGGACTTGAGCGAGGCGGCGCGATGCGCGCTTCTACACGCCGGACGCGGGGTTTTGTTCATTCGGCTACGGCGTTTCAGCGGGGCGATTGGTGCGAGGTCACCGATGCGCGAGCACGGCGTGACCTTGCGCAAAGACGGGCGCACCACGACCGTGAGCTACAAATGCGGACCGCTTTGTCGTCACCAAGACGAATGAATTGGAACTGCGCGCGGCGACCGCTTGCAGATGAAGTTCAATGGAAAATCCGCCGAGAGTGAGGCGATCCGTAACGGCGAACTGGTCACGTGCGGCGCGTGATGGACGGCGCATCCGCGTGCGTGATGACGCGGAGTCTCGAAAACGCTCGCGGCGACGCAGCGGATGTTTGTGGCGGCTACGCGGTCACCTTCGCCTCGCAGCAGGCAGACCGTCGATACCGTCGCGTGCTCGCGCCCATGATGGCAAGCGATGACCGCCAGCAATGTATGCATATCGCGGGCGCGGCGGAAGATCGTCGTGTTTACCAGCGACAAGGAGGCGCTGCGCTGAACGTCGAGCGCGAGTCCGACCGCGAACTGGCGCGTCCATCAAGCCCGACGAGGCGACCGCCGAGGCTGGCGCCAGAGACTCAAGGAGGCGTTTCAGCACCAGTTGTCGTTGAAGGCGCAGCAACGTTTGCACGAATCGCTCCGGCAATGGGTGCCCGCCTCCGCAACAGAAACAGCAACCGCAACAAGACCAATCGAATACAATTATGAGCCTGAAAAAATCGAACGTCACCGCCCGCCCGCCGCCGGTGGCAACATCACATCGTCCGGAAACGGCAGTGCCGCGTCCGAAAAACGCGAGACTTCGGCGACGCCACCGCCATTCCTGCGCCTCATAAGGCGGGACAAACAATGCTGGCTTCTTCCGTGGACTTGCTTCCACGGCGTGGGTTACGAACCGGATGTAGCGACTGGCGATGGCACGGGCAAATGCGAGCACTTGCGTCTGGTCTTTATGAGCCACGATGTTTCCGTGCGCGGTCACAACCTCGGCGGCGTGGTCGATGCCATCGAGGCGTCCGTCCTGCGTGAATTGCGCGAGGTTTCGGAAAGCTACCAGGCTGCCACGGCGGGCGTCGCCGCACCCGCGCCCGTGGTTTCGGAAATAAACGTGGTGGCAAAATAAGCATGGTCGTTTCGTCCCTGAAAATGGTCTGAATGTCCAAGCCGGGCGCGGTGTTTTCGGGCATAATGGCGAGGCTGTGTGCAAGGTTGCGCGCGGCATTTGCACTTATGCTGTTTCGTTTTCTTCTCGCCGTCGCGAGTCTTGGCTGCGCGTTTTTCACGCGGCGGGCCGGCATGTCGCCGGGCGCGGCGCTGGCGATGACGGCGGTGTTCGCCGTGTTTGCCGTCTGGCAGGTGGCGTGCGGTGTGATGGCGACGCGCGGTCGCCCGCGTGTGAAGCCGATTCTGACGCTGGGCGGGTTTTCGTGGTCGCTGAACGACTTCTGCCGGGGCTGGCTGGTGACGGGCGAGACGGGTTCGGGAAAAACGCTCTCGGCCATCAATGCCATGCTCTGGCAGGTCTCGAAAAACTGCCCGCGCTGGGGTGGCATCTGCATCGATGACAAGGGGCTGTACTGGGAGACGCTTTCAGAGATGTTCAGGCATCTCGGACGCGAACAGGACTTGATTTTGCTGCAAGTGCGACCGGACGGCGCGCCTGCGGATTGGGAACCCCCGCACACGTTCAACTACCTTGAGGACGCGCGCCTGCCCTTTTCGGCGAAGGCGAAGGACGTGTGCGATGTCGCCGCTTCGCTCGGGCAGGACGGCGACCAGTCGTTTTTCAAGACCCAGGCGGAAATCCAGATGGATTTTGCGTTTCAGGCGCTGGCATGCGCCGGGTTGTCCGTCACGCTCAACCACGCCTATGAAATGCTCTCATCGGACGCATGGATGAAGGACATTATCGGCATGCTGGATGAAAAAAACACGCCGGAGTCGCGCGAACTGATGGAATATTACGAAACGCAAATCGCCAGCCAGCCGAAGGATCAACTGGGCGGCGTGCGCGGCACGCTGGCGAATCGGTTGAAGCATTTTACGCATCCCGACATCGCGAGGGTGTTTTGTCCCGAGAAATCGACGCTTTCGTTTGCGGAGATCGACCGGGGCAAGGTGATTTGCGTCTCGATTCCGCAACGTTTCAAGACGGAGCGGCGTTATATACACACATTATTAAAACTGGTGTTTTATTCGCATGTGCTGCTGCGCTTCGACCGGACCTCGAAGGAGCGGGCGAATGACAATTTGTTGATATTGTGGGCCGACGAGGCGCAAAAGATCGTGACGGCGAACCATGACGGCACGAGCGATTACAACGTCGTGGACGTGATGCGCGAGGCCAGGGCGACGGTTGTCGCGGCGACGCAGAGTTACACGTCGCTCATCCCGCCGATTGGCGACGAGCAAAAGGCCAGGGTTTTTATCGCGAACATGGCGAACCGCATCATGTTCAAGGCCGCCGACGAGGAATCCGCGAAAATCGCCGCCGACACGCTCGGCAAGAAGAAATACCGGAAACGCACGTATGGGTATTCCGCCGGCAAGCGGACAATGTCGTATTCAGAGGAGGAGAAGTATCACATCGAACCGCATGAGTTCCGGCGGCTGCGGAAGTTTCAGGCGGTCGTGCAACACTGCGAGGTCGGGTTTCGGCGCATGGTGCTGCCGCCGCGCGATGCGGACGGGCGCGTGTGCGAGTGGTTTCGTTAATCTCATCTTGATCTTGTCATGCCTGCATTTCGATCCATTAAAAACATCGGCGACGACTGGTTTCGCCAGCGTCGCGAACAGCTTCGCGACCTCGGCGCGCATCTACGCGGGCACATCAAGGGGCAGGCGCATGTCATCGGGTGCGTGGAATCGGTATTGCGGCGCGGCGAACTCGGCCTCTCTCATCCGGGACGGCCCAAAGGTTCGTTCCTCTTCGTCGGGCCGACGGGGACGGGCAAGACGGAGATAACGAATGCGTTCACGGGGTATTTGTTCGGGAAGCGCTGCGCTTGACATGTCGGAATACCAAAACCAAGCCTCGGTTGAAAGTTGATTGGCGAGAAGGTCGGCGATATTGGCTTGCTTGGCCGGGCGCTGGCGAAGACGGAGGCCGCGCATGGCGACGGTGGCAATGGCGGACTCTTTGTTTGATGAAATCGAAAGGCGCATCCGCTCGTGCTGGACTTGTTTTGCAGATTCTGGATGACGCGAGCATACGCTGGCGAGTGGCGAGAGGAAAAATCTTTCGGGATATTATATGTGCACGTCGAACATCGGCGCGGCGGAGGGATGCGGATGCAGTCCGCCCGTTTGCGAGCATTGAGCGCACGGTTGGCGCGGTGAATCAAACACTGCGTCCCGAACTGGTGGGGCGCATGACGGAAAAGGTGGTGTTTGCGCGGTTGCCTTATGCGGTGCAGCGGGAGATTTGCGAGGCCATGATCGCGGGCGAACTGGCGCGGCTGCGAAAGCTGGGGCATGAGATCACGATCACTCCCGATGACGTAGAGACGATTTTGCGGGCAGGTTTCCACAAAACCCTTGGCGCACGTCCCATGCGCGGTGCCGTCGAGCGATTTTTGCAAGACCGAGTGATCTTTTCGGTATTAGATGTATCTGCTTAACAGATACAGGCATTCTGAATATTATACCATTTCCCACTCAAATTTAGACCATAAATGGTAGGGTGACCACTCCGTGGCCGCCTACCGGATAAAGGCTAAAAGTCATTGAGAAATGGTATAACACTTTTCAGTTAACTAGATTTAAAGTAAAAATAGACGGCACGGAGGCCGTCTTCCCAGCAGGAGGCAGTCCTCCTGTCTGCTACGATTTGTTTTCCCCGCGTTTTGCCAGAAACAGCATGGCCAGGCCGAACACGCCGAAAACAACGCCCGAGGCGATGTTGATGTTCAGCCCGTAATTATGATGCGCGGCGTAGATCGCCGGGTCGGAAACGAACCCGTAGATGAGCAGGATCACTCCCAGAATCAGAAAGAGAAGACCCATCGGAAGGCGGACGTCGAGTTGCATGGTTTGGCGCGAGGTTGAGGGTTAGAAGAAGAGGATGTTGAGCACGACGGCGCACAGGAGCACCACGGTGCCGAACACCGCCGGGCGTTTCCACCAGGCCGTGTCGTGTTCCTTGATTTTTTCCGTGAGCGAATAGACCAGGCCGCGCAGTTCGTCGTCGGTCTTGGTGCGTTTGGTCGCGAGCGAGACGAGGATGGTGATCACGAAGCAAGTGCTCCACGCCCAGATCGCGGTCCAGAAGTTCTGCGCCATCTCGCTCGGGTAAACGTGCTGGATCGAGAGCCAGCCCCCCTTGATTCCGGCCACGGCTTTTTCCGGCAGGGAGAGACCGTGATGGATGGCGGCGGCGACCGTGCCGAGCACGAGCCCGGCAAACGCCGCGTGGCCGGTCGTGCGGCGCCAGAACATGCCGAGCAGGAACGTGGCGAAGAGCGGCGCGTTCACAAAGGCGAACACCAGTTGCAGCACGTCCATGATATTGTTGAAGGCCGCCGCAAAATACGCCGCGCCCATGCTGAAGAGGATGCCGAAAACGGTCGTCCAGCGACCGACGTTGAGGTAGTGCCGGTCGGAACCGTCCTTTTTGATGTAGCTTTGGTAAATGTCGTAGGTGAAGACGGTGTTGAAGGCGGTGACGTTGCCCGCCATGCCGCTCATGAACGAGGCCATGAGCGCGGTCAGGCCGATGCCGAGCATGCCGGTCGGGAAATAATACGAGAGCATCGTCGGCACGACCAGGTCGTAGTCGAGGCCGTCGCCCTTGGCGGGCAGGCGGAAGTCGCCGTCGGCCATGCTGTGCATCGCGATGGCGATCATGCCGGGCGCGATGACGAGCGCGGGGAAAAGCATCTTGGGAATCGCCGCGAGAATGGGCGTGCGTCGCGCCGCCCCCATGTCCTTCGCGGCCATGGCGCGCTGGATGACAAGAAAGTCCGTGCACCAGTAGCCGAACGAAAGCACGAAGCCCAATCCCATCGCCAAGCCGAACCACTCCACGCCCATCGGATTGGTCGCCGGCGAGCCGGTGAAGCTCCACGAGTGCGTCCACGCATCGCTGGCAAAACCGGCGTTTTCCGCCACGGGCATGAGCTTTGTTTTCAGGCCTTCCCAGCCGCCCACGTTTTTGAGGCCGAGCAGCACGAGCGGCAGGAAGCCGAACACGATGAGGAAAAACTGGAGCACCTCGTTGTAGATGGCGGAGGTGAGGCCGCCCGAGAATGTAGGCGAGCACGATGAGGCCGGAGACGATGATGCAACCGTGGAAGTTCCAGCCGAGGATGAGGTTGAGGAGCTTGGCCAGCGCATACATCGAGATGCCCGATGACATCACGGTCATGCCGGCGAAGGTGAGGGCGTTGAACCCGCGCGTCTTCTCGTCGAAGCGCAGCTTCAGGTATTCGGGCACCGAGCGCGCCTTTGAGCCGTAATAAAACGGCATCATGAAGATGGCCACGAAGATCATCGCGGGAATCGCGCCGATCCAATAAAAGTGGCTGGTCATGATGCCGTATTTGGCGCCCGAGGCGGCCATGCCCATGACCTCCTGCGCGCCGAGTTGGCGCCGATGAAGCCCAGCGCGCAGATCCACGCGGGCAGCGAGCGGCCGGACTCGAGGTAATCCTTGGTGCCGGTCATTTGCCGCCGCAGCACCCAGCCGATGCCGAGCACGAAGGCGAAATAAATGCCGATGATGAGATAATCGACGAATTTAAGCTCAAGGGTCGTAATGCTTGCCAGAATCATGAATATGCGTGGATTGGATGGTCGTTAATTAATTTAGAGCACCTGACAGAATTCAGGATTAACCATGGTCCCGCAGGCGCCGACTTAAGAGCGTTTATCAAAAGAAAAATTGAGGAGGTCTGTTTTAGCACAAGGGCACAGAGATCTGACATGGAGAGCACGGAGAAGGGAAATCCTTTTCTGGTTTGGCCTCCGTGACCTGCGTTAAAACAGACTTCATTTGCCTCTTTGCGAGTTGCGTTGGTTATTTTGTTATACAATTTCCGAACGAGATTTAATCCTTTTGGGAGGCCGTCCCTCCAAAAAGGATAGAGGCTGCTATAGTCTAAAAGTGATTCGAAAATGGTATTATATGCTTTCTATTTTGAGGCGATGCGACGCAGCGCGAGTGAGAGCAGGCGCCACCAATTGAACGCAATATTCCACCACCGATCCGCTGCCAGACTCGTGATGATGGAATGTAGCGTATGTTGACCTTATCGACGACGGATGGCGGCGATAACGATGAAGAGGCCGAGAAGGGCGAGACCGGGAATTGAAGTCGCACCGCCGCCTCCGCCTCCTCCTTCGCTGCTGCCACCAGTGGAGCCGGTGCCGTTGCCTATCGTCGTGCCGGTGGTAACGGCCAGCGTGGCGACTTGGGCTGAGGTGAAGTCGCCAGCGGCGAAGGTGATTTCGCGGACGACTGCGTTGCCGGTGTCGGCGACGAGGATGCCTTCGGGCGAGAGGATGACGGCTTGCGGAGCGTTGAACAGCGCGGTGGCTGCGGAGCCGTCACGGAGTCCGGAAATGCCGGGCATGCCTGCGAGGGTGACGATTTCACCGTCAGCGGCGAGGACACGAATGGTGTGGTTTCCGGTGTCTGCGAAGTAGATGTTTCCGGCGGCGTCGGAGGCGAGGCCAGGTTGTTGAGGAGGGCGTCGGGTGCGTCGCCGTCAGCGGTGCCGACAATGCCGGGTGTGCCTGCGTAGTGCAGGAAGACGCCGAGCGAGTCAGGTGTGCGGAGCGTGTTGTTGCCGGTGTCGGCCACGAAGAGATACCCATCGTTGTCAATGGTGACACCGGGGAGCGTTGAAGCGGGCGCCGGTGCCGGCGCCGACGGTGTTGCCCGCGGTGCCAGTGAGGCCGGCAAGCAGAGCCACGGTGCCGTCGGTGTCCACGGTGCTGATAGTGTGGTTGGTGGAGTCGGCGACATAGAGCGTGCGCTGGCGTCGATGGCGAGGGCGACGGGTTTGCCGAGGCCCGTGGCGAAGGTGGTGACTTGGGCATCGGAGGTAATTTTGCGGATCACGCCGTTGTCCTTGTCGGCGACGAGGAGTTCGCCGGCGGCGTTGAAGGCGATGGCCGTGGGCTGGTTGAAGCGGGCGGCGGTGCCGGTGGCGTCGAGGAGCGCGCCGGAGGCGGAGGCACCGGCGAAGACGGAGGTGCTGCCGGAGGTGTCGATGCGGCGGATGATGTTGGCGGGCGTGTCGGCGACGTAGAGCGTTCCGGCGCTGTCAAAGGCGAGATCGGCGGGGCCTGCAAAAATGGCCTCGGCGGCGACAAGCTTGACAGGATCGCTGTAGGTGGTGCCGTTGACATTGACAGCGCGATAACGGAAGAGGTAGCCGTCCATGC
Source organism: Termitidicoccus mucosus (assembly GCF_038725785.1). Classification (GTDB taxonomy): domain Bacteria; phylum Verrucomicrobiota; class Verrucomicrobiia; order Opitutales; family Opitutaceae; genus Termitidicoccus; species Termitidicoccus mucosus. The sequence goes on along the minus strand of NZ_CP109796.1, from coordinate 2,727,963 downwards.
CGGCGTTGATGCGGGATATTTTGAGTGTGCTGGTGAGGACGCCCGAGTAGTTGGAGTTAGTAGGGGATAGGTCGCTCCAAGATTTGCCGCCGTCCGTGGAAATTTGCCAGAGGTAGGTGGGGGCGGGAGATCCGCTGGCGGTGGCGGTGAGAGTAAAGGAGCGGCCCACGGCGACGACTTGCTCGGCGGAGTAGTTGTTTGTGATGACGGGGACCGATTGCGGGAGTTCCACCCAAGCGGCGTGGAGGCTGTGGTTGTTGAGGTCAGGCACGATGGTCGTCTGTGTGGCTTCGGTGCCGGCAGCCTCGGGTTCGGTGAACCAGCCTGCGAAGGTGTATCCGGGTTTCACCGGCACGGGCAGGGTGCCGTAGGGGAGTTCGCGAGTGACGGTTTTCGTGGCGGGGGAAACCGTGGCTCCTTCACCGGCATCGAAGGTGACTTGGATGACGACGAACGGATTCGCGGCTTGTGTGATTTGAATGTTGGCGGGACTGCCTGATGCGCCTTCGCCGGTGATGCGGAGCGTGGTGGAGCGTTCGGTGCCGGTGCCGAGTGGATTAAGGTCGTATTCGACGGTGATGTAACCGGTGTCAGTGCCGCTGGTGACGGTGGTGATGCGCGCCCAATCGGGGGCGTTGGTCAGCGTGGCCTGCCAGACGAGCGAGGAGCCTGCTTCTCCGCTGTTGGTGATGGAGAAGGAGACCGAGCCGGCGTCCCGGTGATGGTTTGCGCGGTGTTGGGTGAAACTGAGAGGGCGGGTTGCGGGCCGGTGTTGACGGTGAGCGTGGTGGCGGTGGAGAAGATGTCGCCGCCGACGCCGTTGTTGAGTTTCACGCGGTATTGTTTGCCGGTGTCGGAGAACGTGAGGCCGGTGAGGTCGAGGGTGGCGGATGTTTCGCCGGAGATGTCGTTCCAAGTGCCGCCGCTGTCGGTGGAGATTTGCCATTGCAATGACGGCGCGGGGGTGCCGGTGGCGGTAACGGAAAGGGTGATGTCGCTGACGTAGGCGATGGTGCTGGCGGGAAGGTCGCCGTTTGCGGCAAAACCAGGCGCGGTGACGATGGTGAGGGTGGCGGCAAGGGACGCGCTGGTAGGCGACCCCTTTGACATAGACGGTATAAACAGCGCCATTGTCGGCAGCAGTAAGCGTCGGGGTGGTGTAGCTGGCAGTTGTGGCGCCGGAGATGGTTTCGCCGTTCTTTTTCCAAGTGTAGGTGAATGGGCCTGTGCCGGTGGGAGTTACGGTGAAGGTGGCGGTTTCGCCGACTTGCGCGGATTGGTCGCCGGCATCGGCGGCCCATGCGAGCGAGGGCGGGGTTTCTCCGCTTGGGTCAACGATGTTGATCCAGATGGCCTGGCCGCCGGTGCCGGGATCGGCGCCGGTTTCGAGGGCGGTGTTGACGCTGGCACCGAGAGCGTTGAGCGCGGGATTGGGGAATGTGCCGGAGATGGCGGTGGCGGTGACGATTTTGTAGCGGCCGGGGACGGTGGCTCCGGAGTCGGCGCCGCCGATTGCGAGGTTGAGGATGGCGGCGCGCCGATGGTCAGCGTGCCGTTGACGTTAAGCGTGCCGTGCGAGCCGTCCTCGAAGAAACTGGCCTTGAGGCTGGCCGAGGAGGAAATGGTGCCGGAGCCGTTGAGCGTGAGTGTGCCACCGGCGGATTGTCCGCCTGCGGCGACAATGCCGGAGCCGTTGAGAAGGATGTCTCCGTTGATGACACCGGTGCCACTAAGAGTGCTGGCGCGTCCGCTGATGGTGCGGACACTGCCGTTGTGGGTGCCGTTGACGATGAAGGTGCCGTAATTGAGGTTGGTATAGGTATCCACATAATCATATTGTATGACACCGGTTTCGGCGAGAGTGATGACGCCGGTGGCGCCATCGGCGATGCGAAGGGCCTCCTTTCCACTGGCGTGCGTGGCATGGAGCGTGCCGGAGATGACAGAGCTCTGGTTGATGTAAGCTGGTATCCGCCGCCCCGACGAGAGAGTCCTTCTCGGTATTGAGCGTGTTAAAATTCTGCTCCCTAATTGTGCCGGCGTCGAGTTCGGCACCGGTTTTACGGTGACTTTCGCGCCCCAAAAAGCAGCCGCGCGAGGGGAAAAAACCGTGGGTGGCGGTGACGGTGACGCGGTGTGGTCGTTGAGGATGAGTGTCCACGGCTGATCGCTATTGTTGTTATTACGACTAAAGAAGCATGCGCCATCGAGTTCGAGATTGAGCCACGCGCCGCCGGTGCTGGAGAGGGTAAGCGTGGTGGAGCCGGTTAGCGCGCCGCTGGCGGCAAATCCGCCGATTTTATGTGAAACGTCAGCGGGGCCGGTGTTTTCGAGGAGGATGTCAATGGCGGGTGTGCCGGGAAGCGTGGTATCAATGGAAACACGTTCGCCGGAACCGGGAACGACACCGGTGCTCCAATTGGACGGAAGATTGTAGTCGTTGTTGATGGTGCCGAGCCGTGACGGTGGTATCGCGGACGGCGCTGTTGTAGGCGGGAATGGAGGCTGGCGTGCGTGTGTAGGTTTCGCCGGAAGCGAAGCCGCCCGGGATGGGATTGCCGCCGGAGTCAGTGATGGTGGCGGTATCGGAAACTTTCAGGCCGATGGTGCCGGCGCTTTCGAGGGCAAGGCCGGAGACGGTGACATAGAGGACGCTCGGATCGCCGGCGTCGGCGCGGACGCCGGTGACGGCAGCACCTGTGACGCCGGCAGCCGCGAGCGCTTCAAAGTCGGCGGCGTCGGCGTCAGCGAAGGCCTCCGAAAAGGTGACCTTGAAGACAACAGCGGCGGAGGTGGTGCTCTCGGTGGCGGGGCTGTGGCGGGTGATGGAGGAGACGGTCGCGGCACTGGCGGTGGCGGCGAGCGCGAGAAACGCGCCGACGGTGACGGCGAGCGCGGCGAGGCGTTTGAGCCAGTTGCGAGGGAGTTAACTTTAGTCGATGAAGCGCGGTGGTTGGAGTGTTTGTCGGGTGCTTGGGATTTTAGTTTTCGTCGGGAAATGAGTTTCAGGATTTGCGCGCGGCGTGGCACGATGAGCAGCAGAGCGAGCGAGAGCATCTGCCACAGACTGGGCGCGCCCGCCGCCGCCTCCGGAGTTGCCGGGGTCGGGATTCGTGGTGGTGCCGCTGCTGTTTACGGTGAGCGTGGCGGCATTACTTTGGCGGAGCCCATCGGGTTTGTGGCGATGGCGTGGTAGCTGCCGGTGTCGGTGGTTTGCGACGGGGTGAAGGCGAGCGTGGCATTGGTCGCGCTCGCGACGGGGCGTTTTTATACCACTGCCAAGCGGGCGCGGGCGCTCCGGATGCTTCGGTCTTGAGTGTGACGCTGGCTCCGGCTGTCACGGTTTGACCGGCGGGCGATGTCGTGATGACAGGGCCGACTTGCAGGACGCGCACGGTGTGGCTGCCGGTATCAAGCACGTAGATTTCGCCGGTCTCGTCGATGGCGATGCCGGCGGGGGAGTTGAGCGTGCTTTGACCGCCGAGGCCGTCTTGCGAGCCGCTGCTGCCTGAGGTTCCGGCAATCGTGGTGACGATGCCCGTGGCGGCGTCGATTTTGCGGATGGTATGGTTGCCGGTGTCGGTGATGTAGAGATTGCCCGTGGCGTCGATGGCGATGGCCTGGGGTGTTGAAGCGCGCGTCGGCGGCGAGCCCGTCGGTGGAGCCGGTGTCGCCGGCCAGTCCGGTGATTGTCTCGACGAGAACGCTGGCGAGTGTGATGCGGCGGATGGTGCTGTTGCCGGTGTCCGCGACGTAGAGGTATGTGCCGGCGGCATTGATAGTCAGGCCCATCGGCATGTGGAAACGAGCGGCGGTGCCAACACCATTGGCGGCACCGGATATTGGCTGTTCCAGCGAGGATTGTGGTGGCTCCGTTGGAGGTGACGATTTTGCGGATGGTGTGACTGCCGGTGTCGGCAACGTAGAGGTTGCCCGATGCGTCGATGGCGAGTCCGTGCGGTGCGTCGAGTTGCGCGGCGAGGCCGGTGAGGGTGAGTGTGCTGACGGTGCTCGTGGCGACATCGATTTTCTTGATGACGTTGTTACCCGTGTCGGCGACGTAGAGCGCCGCGCCCGCAGAGTCGATGACGATGGCGGTGGGTGCGTTGAATCCGGTCGCGAAGGTGGTGACGGCGCCGTCTGTTGCGATTTTGCGGATGGCGTTATTGTCGGTGTCGGCGATGTAGAGGTTGCCGTTGGCATCGGCGGCGGCTCCGTTTGGTGAGTCGAAGCGGGCGGCGGTGCTTGCGCCGTTGGTTGCGCGGTGTGTTTGCCGCGCCTGCGAGCGTGGTGAGCGCGGTTTTGGGATCAATCGTGAGGACAATCTGGAATGTCGCCGTGCCTGCGGCGTTTGTCACCGAAATCGTGATGTTATATGTGCCCGCAACGGTGGGCGTGCCGCGACGCCGGTGCCCGTGTTTACGGAGAGTCCGTCGGGAAGTCCGGTGGCGGCGTAGGATGTGATCGAGCCGCCGGTTGTGTTTATCGTCAGGGAGAATGCCGCGCCGATCATGCCGGAGGTGTGGCTGGCGTTGGTGACGGACGGTTGCCCGATGAGCGTGATGACGAGCGTCTTCGTGTCGGTGCCGCCGGCATTGATTGCGGAAATTTCGACATTGGTCGTGCCCGCTGTGGCCGGCACTCCGGTGATTACGCCTGTCACAGTGTTGATGGACAATCCCGCCGGCAGGCCGGAGGCCGCATAGCTCGTGGGCGAATTTGTCGCTGAGATAGTGTAGCTGAATGACTGGCCCACTATGGCGCTCACGGAGAGCGTGCCCGAGATGACGGGCGCAGGTGGTGGGGGCGGCGCTTCGGCGAGCACCAACTTCAGAGTATTACCGTTCACATTGACGGTGGCGATCAACTCCGATGCCATGGATTCGGCCCAAATAAACTCGGCGGCATTGTTTATGCCGCCTGATGTTTTCAAAATATTATACGTGCCGGTTACCAGTGATGCGCCATCGCCGATAAGACCGGAAACGGGCACGATCGTGATTGTGCCGGATAGAGTGGCAGAGCCGCTGATGACAAGCCCGGCACCGTTCGTTGTCGAAAGCTGCAAAATCGCCTCGTTCCCCGCCTGCACGTTTCCCCCAATCGTGCCGGTGCCAGCCAAGGTCGCGCCTGCACGCACGGTTACATTGGTCGTTCCCAGAGCGCCGTTGACGATTAGCGTTCCGGCATCAATGCTTGTCTCACCCGTGTAGGTGCTGACGCCGGAGAGCGTGAGCGTGCCGGCGCCGATTTTGGCAAGCGCGCTCGGGCCGGTCAGATCCTCGATAGAACCAGCGTAGGTTGTGGAAAGCCCCTTTGCCCCGACTTGCCACGTCGTTATCTTTCCAGAGGTCGGGCCGCCCTGAATACGCGCAGTGGCATCGCCGGAAAGCGCGCCGATCCCGATGATGAAATCATCGCCCGATTGGATGTTTTGTACGATGACTTTCGAGCCCAGATCGATGGATGCCCTGCCGTAGCCGTAATCATTTGATATGCGAAACTGGTTTTCCGCCGGGGCGTTGGGTTTGGTGATGACATTGATTTGTCCGGAAAACAGCGACCAGTCTCCGCTCAAAATCCCGCGCACATAATCGATCACCACGGTCAGCGTGCCACTTCCGGTCAACGGGCCGCTCACGCCGCCTCCCGCCATGCGGGGCGGACACAACAAAGTGCCGGCTTTCCCTTCCGGCACCACAAGAGTATTCGGCAATTCGCCAGGTTGCGCCTTGGCTGCCATTGTATCCATGCAACTGCAACGTGCCGCTGTTGAATGTAACCGCCCCCCAGCCAATGCCTCCGTTGCCATTTGCTCCCGCTTGCACAATGCCGCCGTTAATTCGGGTGCCGCCGTAATAGGTGTTGGCACTGCTTAATATCAGGCGGCTGTTTCCCGTTTTTTGGAGTGCCATCGGACCGCTGAACAAGCCGTTGCCTTCGACTGTATAGTCTTGTGTGGAGTTGAAAATTATATTGGCCGGCATGCCGCTCTTTGTCACGGACGGCGAATTCGAGCCCGTGTCGTCAAAAGTGATGCTGTCGCCATCGGAAAATGTCGCCGGTTGATTGTCTCCAGTGACGAAATTTTGCGTCGCGTTGTCGAATGCATTGGCCGCATTTCCGCCGCGCCACACCAGATCGCGGCCCTGCGGCAATGGTGAAACGCTGGCAGGCATTTCCAAGTTGATATAGTCATACATGACGTGATTTTGGGCCGAACCAGTCGAGCGCTGAATCAGGGTGATTGTGTTCGCGCCGATACGAAGCGACGACACCGGGATCGTGACATAGATCAGGCTGTATTTCGCGTGGTTGCCAAGGCGGGCGAGCGCGTTTCCGCCAGAACTGCCGCCAGCCGGGTCGGGGGACACTTCGACGAAATGGTTGCTTTCCTGATTCACGAAAACCCGGACATTGCCGCGATCTATGCTGGCAAACGCGAGCGTAAGCGTGGCATCGCCGCTGGCGGGGAGGCTGTCGAGATTGAAGCGGATGCGCCATTTCCATTGCGACCAGACGCCGTCAACAAGATAACCGGAGTGCGCGTAATTCCAATCGGTCGCCCAGTTGCTTTCTCCGACAACATATTCGAGCGGATTCGGGAATTCCTCGGAAGTATTCCCATAAAAGGACTTCCAGTAGTCATCTCCGTGCCGGAACTCGTCGGCGCGACGGTTTGGAATGCCGATCTCCCATATAATTCGCTCGCCGGGGTGGATGACGTTCCAGATGACATCGCCCAAATCGTTTATTCCGCCGGCGGTGACTGTCACGGGTTGCGGATGGGTGTATTCCCCCACCGCGCCGTCGGTGAACACAGTGAGGGTGTAATTGCCGGGGCGAGCGGAGGGATCACAAAATTTCCGCTTTCATCGGGATGCACCGGTCTGGTAGCGTTTTGATTCAAATTGCCAGTTGCCGCCCTCGTCGAGGTGGGAGAGCCCGACCCATGTGTTTGTTCCGGCGGAGAGCGCGGGCTTGAGCGGATCGGTGATGATGATCCTTCCCTTGACGTCACCGCGCTGGGCGTTTGCGGGATAGTCGGCGGTTGTCAGCAAGCGTAAGGCCATGCGGCGATTTCAGCCTGCACTTGCGCCTTGGCGTCGGCCCAGAGAGCGTCACCTGCGTTTTCCGTCGCAGCGGTGGAATTGCAATAGAGCAAAAACGGGCCGTATATTTTCGACACCCTCGCCTGCGGCGACAATGGTTTCGAGGCATTGTAATGATTTCTGCCAAAGTGCAGGAGCTGATTCGCCTCGGCCACCGCGAGGTCGTTCTTTATGGGACCATCGTTGAGGTAATCGTATCCGCCCAATACAAACCATGCGCCCTTTTTGTTTACATTGCTGGCGTGGCCCCAGCAGCCGGCGGTTTGATACTCAAGCGAGTATTGGTATTTGCAGTCGTATTCGCCAGCGCGCTCGCCTGTCGTGAATTGGATGATTTCCGCTATGCTTGTTGATTCGGCATTAAGAAAATCCGTGCGGGTGCCCCAGAATCCATTGCGGGTTTCGTCCGCATAGATACGTTCGAAAATCCAATCAGTCGAGGTGTAGGGCAGCTTCCAGACCATGCGCCATTCACCCACGCTTGCTGCGGGATAACTCGCTGGATGCGATAAAACCGCATACGAGTATAATCCGGTGTCCCCCCGGCGCAGAACAAAGTGGCAATCAATGTCAAAGGCGTGCTTCTGGCTGGCGTTGTTCGCATAAACGGCCTTGCAAGATATATCAATCATGTCGGGCGTGTTTACGGTGACCGTATAGACGCAGTTGGACGGGCCTTCATACATGTCCCCGCCGTCCATGCTGTAGTATATGTAGCCGTTTGTGTCCGCCATTTCAGTGCCTTGGAAAAGATAGGATATGACCCGGGCATTGGACGTGTTGATGGTTGCCGTGACGATGCCGTTGCTGAGAGTCACGTTGTTTTCTTGCATGCTCAACGTGACATCCGCGCCTGTTCCATGCGCCCGCCTCCGGGGTCATTGGCTGTCATGGTGATGCTTGCGCACAGTGTTGCCGCCACGAAGCCGACTGCCTTAAAAATGATGCGCAGGGTTTGGACATATTGTTTCTCACGTCTGGGAAAGCACTCGGATATTTCCTCCCAGACTAACAAAAACCCGACGGCGCGCCTATCGCACATATGAGGTATTTTTGCAGTACGGGCGGCCAAACCTGCCTAGCGCCAGTTATGCACTTTGAAAAAGCTCTCTCATAGGAGAGGGCTCAGAATTGAAACTGAAAACGATGGATTTGGGCCATTTTGACTCTTTCCAAAACAATTCCCTCTCTGAGGCGGCTGATACAAGTGCATAACAGGCTCTAATCAAATCGCGCCGAGGCAGATTTGACGTCTGCGCCGCAAGGGGCGCGATGTAGCGGTTGCGCGACTCAGTCTCCCTTGAGGAACTTCACGACGGCCTCGGTGCGAGTATGCACGCGGAGTTTTTCATAAATGTTCCTCAAATGTGTGCGCACGGTGAAGGCGCTGAGGGAAATCTCACGGGCGATGTCCTTCGAGGTGTGCCCCTTTGATAGGAGTTGCAGAATTTCGATTTCGCGCGGGGTGAGCTTTTCCTTCAGGGCATCGGTTTGCGCGGCCACGTCAGGCTTGCGAAACAACTGCATGACTTTGCGTGCGATTTCTCCCGTCATGGGCCCTTCGCCGTTCATGAGATCGCGTATTGCGGTGACGATTTCCTCGCCACTGGAGCGTTTGAGCAGATAGCCGTTGGCCCCCGCCTTGAGCGCCTTGAATATTTCCTCGGTGTTTTCGTAAATCGTAAGAATCATTACCTCGGTGTGCGGAATGATGCGCTTGATTTTTTCGGTGGCCTGTATGCCGGAGCCGTCGGGGAGGTTGATGTCCATGATGACAACGTCGGGCATGAGCGGCGGAATCCGCTTGAGGGCGCTTTGCACGTTTCGGCATACGCAACACAGCTCAAAATCAGGCGTTTCCGTTATGATTTGGGCGATGTCGCGGGCGATGTCTGCATTGTCTTCAACAACTGCTACCTTGATGGACATGAGGGTATGTTTCTAATGATTCATTGATGTTGGCTTAATGGAGGATGATCGCGCCGGAACGGCAATTCAACCGAGATTTGCGCGCCTGCTCCGGGGGAACTCTCGATTTTAATGTTCGCGCCGATCTCTTTCATGCGAGTATGCATGTTGCGGAGGCCGTTGCCGTCGTCTTCGCCCACTGCGGCGGCCACATCAAAGCCCTGTCCATTGTCGTTTATGGACATACGGAACAGCCCTTCGTTCGCGGACAAGCGGATGGTGACACGATCCGCATGCGAGTGTTTTTGCATGTTGTTGAGAGCTTCCTTGGTCACTGCGAGCAGGTGATGTTGAACTTCGGGTGTCAGAGGCAGATCGGGTATGTTTTCGATACCCTCAACGATGCACGCGATGCCGGTGCCCGCAAGCCGTCGCTGGGCATAACGCGCGATATATGTCGCCAGATCCTCCCATGAGTTGTTTTGCGGATCGACCGTCCAGATTATCCGATGCAAGTCCTCCACGAGTTGATGCGCGAGTGATGTGAGGCGCGTGAGCAGTTCTTGTTGTGCGAGAGTCGGACTTTGTCGCAAAAGCCTGTTTGCGACAAAACTGATTTGCGTGGTGTGGCCGCCGAGGTCGTCGTGCAGGTCGTGCGCGATGCGGGTGCGCTCGCGATCAAGCGCGTGTTCGTGCTCAAGGCGGCGCAAGCGCCGCTTGAGAATTCGGAAGGACATGCGGCGCGCGCACCATGCGACAATCGTGGCAAAAACGAGCAGGGCGAAGGTGCGCGCCCACCATGTTTGCCACCACGCGGCGGCAACGATAATGATGAGCGACGCTTCCGACTGCGTCAGGATACCGCTGTCCGAATCGCCCGCCTGCACGCGAAACACATAACGTCCCGGAGGCAGGCGCGGGTAGATGGCTTTGCGCTCGCCGCCGGCATCAATCCACTCAGGGTCGTAGCCTTCGAGCATGCGCCATATTTGGGTGCGCTCGGGAGTGGAGAAATTGAGCGCGGTGAAACGGATTTCGAGGGGGATGGCGCCGGACGGGATGCGCGTTTCGGCTCCGGGTGCCGGGATGATCGGTGCGCGGCCGTTTGCGGCGATGGCGTCGATATAAACCGGCAGGGGCTTGCGTGCCTCGCGGGAGTCCGGCGGATCGAAGCCGATAACGCCGCGATAGGTGATGAACCAGACGCGTCCGTCGCGCGTTTTGCAGGACATGGGCTGGCTGCCGAGCAGGCCGGAAATACCATCGAGGTTTTCGTCGTGTCCGAGCAGGATTGCGGAAACTTTTTTCCCGGGGGTGTCCGCAACGGCGAGCAGTTGTTTTGTGGATGCGTGGAATATGCCACGGCGGCTGTTGACCCAAAGGCGCCGATAGTCGTCCTCGACGACTTGGTTGATGGTTTCGTCGGGCAGGCCGTCCGCTTGCGTGAAGAGCCGCGATTCGTTTCCGCGCCAGAGGAGCAATCCTTGAATCGTGCCGATCCAGAGCCGGTCTTCGCTATCAACAAAGAGCGAGTGAATGCGGTTGAACCGTGTGGAGTCGTGGAGCGGGTGTTGCTCAAATTTGCCGGTGTTCTGGTCGAAGCGAAGAAGCGTGTCGCGCACGATGCCGATCCAGATTTCGCCATTTTTGCGCTCGGCGATTCCCATGACGCGCTCGCCGTGAAATCCGTCGGTTTGTGTGAATTCGTGCATTTTCCCAGCGCGCAATACGCCGAGGTGCCTGCCACCCCAACTGACCCAAAGATCGCCATTGGATGCGCAAAAAAGCGACTGCACATTGACCTTTCCCAAGCCGGCGTAATGTTGCAAAAGCCATCGCTCGCCACCGCCGTCGTGCGGGCCGTTGCCCTTGACCGTCGTCCAATAGAGCCCGCTGACGGAACCGGCCCAGATACGCCCGTGTTTGTCGGCGCAAACACTGCTGATGTAGGGAATGCTTTCCGCCGCAGCCATGGTGGCGATACTAATGTTGCCGTTCTTCATGCGCACAAGGCCGCCGGATTGATTTGCGCACCAGAGAGCGCCGTTGCCATCCTCGCACACCGACGAACTCACATCCGACGGCAAACCGGCGGCGGTGTTGAGCAGCACGTGGCGTTGTGGCTTGGCTCGCACGAGGCCGCCACCGTGCATGCCCAGCCACACATTGCCGTCGATGTCGTCCGTGATGGACATCGCTCGTTCCTGGGGCATGGGCACGTGCGTCAGGACGCCGTCCACCAAGCGAAAGACGCCATCGCGTTTTGTTGCGATCCAAAGCGCCCCGTCGTCCGCTTCGAAAATATCCTGGATGCCGAGCCGTCGCGCCGGCCAGTCTGTTTCGGAATAAACGATGCGCCAGCGGTTGTTTTCGATTTTCGCCAGATGCTCGCGCGCGGCGACCCACACGCCTCCGGAGCGCGCCGGGGCGACGTAGAACGAATTACCTGTCTTGTGCGCGTATTCGTGCAAACCTTCCTCGTCATGCCAGCCGAGAAAATCGCCGCCCGCCACCCACAAGCGTTTCTGCTGGCCGTTCGCAAAAGTAAAGGACGCGCCGCGCGCGTTCACGCCCTCGGCGGCTCCGAATGTTTGCAGCTCGTTGCCATTCCATCGCAGGCATTTTGATGTTTCCGTGCCAATCCAGATGTCGCCGTTCTCATCGACGGCCAGTTCGCGCATGCGGGAACCCTCCATCTTGCCATTTGCCGGATGCAGCTCGAAAACACCATCGCGCAAGCGCACCAGTTTGTCGCCTCCGGTGAGCATCAACAGCGTGTGATCGTCCTCCAGCGCAAGCGCACGGATGTTGTAGCCGCCCAGCGTAAAATCGTCGGGAACGCGGTAAGTTACGAATTGTCGTCCGTCGAAACGGGCCAAGCCGAGCTGTGTGGCGACCCACAGAAAACCATGCCTGTCGCGGATGACCTTGTTGACTGCATTATGCGGCAGTCCGTCCTCGGCATCCCAGCCGCGCGTAATGAAGCCGGACGTGCGTGTGTGCAAATTGGGCGAGGCCTCCTGTGCGTCGAGCCAAGAGTCGAACGTCACGAGCCGCACAAGGACGGCGTAACCGACGCAAAACCACCTGCGCAATCCGAGCCAGGACGGAGCGCAGGCTGATTTTTGCATCAGTGAATGGGGCGTCATTTCCAGCATGACGGCACGGATATTAGCACAAATGCAATCGCAAAAAAATACCTCAAATGACCGATAGCAGCCGCCCCGCCAATTTGATATTGTCACTTAAAACCCACCCTAGCCTCAATCCTGAACGCCCTGCGCCCCCTAGAAGCTGAATAAACCCCGGCGACAAGCCCTCTGCCCCAAACCAGTTTCCATATTACAATGACACAATTGCCCTATCATGCAAACACGACGCACCCTTGGGTATCCGAACATAAAACGAGCCGCCGCGTGATGCGAATAGAATTACTTTCATACTAAACCCAACCAACCACATGAACTGCAAACCTGCCAATCCCCGATCACATGCAGCCTCCGTTTCGCTGTTTGACAAAATCGCACTTGCCGCCAAGCAAGTCGGAGCAATCACACGAGCACTGCCCGCGTTGCTTGCATTCGGGTTCATCTTTTCAGTCGGCCCGCAACTTGATGCCCAAGCGGCATCCACTGGCTTTGTCGCTGGCCGCGTTTTCAGCGCCAAGACCGGTAACGCCCTCCCCGGCGCGCCCGTTTATCTCGATGGCGCGACTGCCCCCGCTTCCACTACCGATTCCAGCGGCTCATTCACCATCACCGGTCTCGCGCCGGGCGAGCATTCGCTGCGCGTCACCTATTCCGACCTCGACAGCCTGACAAAAACCGTGATCGTCGAGGCCGGTGTCGCAGCCACCGTCGAGTTTTCGCTTTCCTCCTCAATCTACATGCTCGATGCCTTTGTCGTCGCCGCCGAGCGCGAGGGACAGGCTTTCGCCATCAGCCAGCAGCGGCAGTCGGACGTGATGAAAAACGTCGTTTCCGCTGATGCATTTGGCAATATCCTCGACACCAATGCCGGTGAAATTCTGAAAACATCCCCGGCATTTTGTCAATTATGACGGTGAGGACGTCAAAGACTTTTCTGTGCGCGGCATCAGCCCGAACGCCACCACCTTCACGACCGATGGCAACGTCCTCGCCAACAGCGGCCTCAGCGCAATAGATGATTACGACCGCGCTGTCTCGCTGAAAACATTTTCGATTGCCGCCGTGGAAACAATCGAGGTGTATAAAGTGCCTCCCCCTTCATCCCCGGCCAACGCCAGCGGTGGCGTTGTAAACATGATTACGAAAAACGCGTTCGACCAAAAAGGCCGCCGCGTTTCATTCGGACTCAACCTCAACCTCAATACCAAGGCGCTCGACTTCGGCAGTTCCAATGCCGGTGGCGCCGAGCCGTCCCGCAAATGGGGGCCGGGGTTCAATTTTTATTATTCCGAGGCGTTTTTGAACAACACGCTCGGCGTCTCGTTCACGCTTAATGCCTACGAAAATTACCGCTACAGCTTTGAGCTTGGTGAATTCGGCGACACCTACCCTTCGCTGCCCTCCGGAGAGCTTCCCTCCGCCGGCACGGAGGGTTTCCTCAACGACTGGCTGATGACGGAGCGCAGTTCACGCAATCAATATCGCACCGCCTCGCTCAATCTCGATTACAAACTCTCCCGCAACACCTCCATTTTCCTGCGGACATCATATAATGACGGGAAGGAATTGAACAGCCACTATCATCGCCTGCGCATCGGCAGGGTCGGGGGAAGCACGTATGATGCGGCAAACTCGGATTTTGACACGATGGATATCAACGGCTATTGGTCGATGTCCCTCAATGGCGCTCCCTCGCAGGGACGTTATAATGAAAACTGGTCTGTCAATCCGGGCGTCAAGCACACATTCTCGTGGGGCAAACTTGACTACGACGGCTACATGTCCCGCGCGTTTACGAAAGGCGCCAATGGCATCAACAGCATCACGCTCCAAAGCCCGCTCGGCCATTTCGTGTTGAGCGATGCGCGCCATGAGGATGGCGCCACAATTACCCAGATAGACGCAACTTCCACCAATGACTGGCTCGACCTCGACAATTGGACCACATTGCTGGTCCAAAGTTATGACCAGCTCCTTACCGACCGTCGCAACGGCGGCAAATTTAACGTCATGGCGCCGGTGACATTGTTTGGCCATCCGCTCGCGCTCCGGGCCGGCGGATCTTATGTCGATTGGAACCGCAAGACGCACAGTCTCCGCTCCGATTACAATCTCAAGATCAACTCCTCCACGCCAAATTACAGTGAGTTTTATGATCCTAATTTCCTGGATTCCTCGGACGCCTCCCGCTCGGTGATCCCGAACTGGATCAGCACGCAAAAAGTCACGGAATATTTTTATAATAATCCGGACATGTTCACAAGAAACGAAGCCGATTATTACACATATCTGGCCCGTTACACACGCGACATCTCCGAGTCCGTCGCCGCCGGTTATTTCATGGGATCGTGGCAGATAGCCAACTTTAATATAATGGCCGGCGCCCGTTATGAACGCACGGAAGTCGAGACTTCCGGCTGGTCGCGCGGAATTGACTGGAGCACGACGCCGCCGACCCTGGTCACAGGTGTCGATGTTCGCGATCAAATCGCCCGCGGGGAAAATTCCTACGACAATTGGTTTCCAAACGCGCAGTTGAAATATGAGCCGGTTGCGAACCTCATCCTGCGCGCCGCATACACGACGTCGATCCAGCGCCCTGACATGACCAAGCTCGTTCCCTCCGACTCGCTTTCATTTAATGCTGATAATCAGTACTACACCTTCCAGCGGGCCAACATCGCGCTGAAGCCGCAATACAGCACCAATTATGATCTCAGTGTTGAATATTACCTGCCCAACTCCGGCGTGGTGACCGCCGGGTGGTTTTACAAGGAGATCGACGACTACATCCTCCAGACCACGGGCTGGGCGGATAACATAATGCCCGGGCTTCTGGATTGGTTTACTGACTATCCGGTCTGGGTGCAAACCATGCAGAACGTGGGCACCGCCAAGATGAGCGGCTACGAGTTCAGCTATCGCCAGAATTTCAAACAGTTTAAGTTCCTGCCGTCCCCATTGCAGAACCTCGATTTCTACGGTTCGTTCAGCTATGCCAAGCCGGAAGGCGATATCGAAATCCTCAATATGAAGCGCAAGGTGCTGAACGCGCGCCTCACCTATCGCGCGCGCAGTTGGTATGCCACGGTGGCCTACTATTGGTGCGATAGCTGGTTGCGCCGCAATCCGACCAGCGTCGGTTCCGTCGAGGAGGGCACATTCCGCATGGGCGACGACGGTGTTTACGTCGCCCCGAGCGACCGCTGGGATGTCAGTTTCAACTGGCAGTTCTCCAATACTTGGACGCTGTCCTTCGACTGGCGAAACATCCTCAATGAAAGGAAAAATACACACGCTACGACCGCGCGGTTCGCCATTATGTCGGTGGCACCACTATCGCCGTGGCCATAAAAGCCAACTTCCACTGAAATGCCCCGGGGCGCCATTTTTAACATAAACGAAACTTTATCTTCCAACACTCGCCGTCATGAAACAACAACCCTTACCCGCCTCGGCGCTCGTCGTCGCTGTTTTCGCCGCCACCATTGTCTTTATTGGGGGCGCTCCCCGCGCAGTCGCGCAAGCCAGCCGCCCTGTCGCCACCGTTGACTGGACTGGCGCTGTTGACTCAAACTGGCTCAATCCCGCCAATTGGAGTTCGGGTGCCATTCCCGGCTCCAGTGACCGCGTTCAGTGGCTAGCCACCGGCACCTCGCGAAACCTCGTCCTATCCTCTGCCAGCGCCTCAAGCGTTTCATATAAGATCGGAGGCTTCGCAGTCACGCCTTCCACAGGCGTTGCAAACATCGCGCTCCAAAGCACCGGCGGCGGCTGGCTCGACCTCGAATTGGACGGTCCCGGGTTTTATTCCTACAACAGCAATAATTATGACATCCCCTACAACCTTACCCTCGGGGACCACACGCGCATCACAGTCACTGCGGCCACCGGCAACTGGTTGACGGCGCGTGGCGGCGGTTTTGGGTGCCAAGGTCAGCATGCAAACCGGCTCGGAAATCCACTTCATTGAAGGCCTCGCGTCTCCGAACATTTATTCGCTGCATTCCGAGCAGGGCACTCTCGTGACATTTGGCAACACCGAGTCCACCATTAGTTATTCTTCCGTCATTTCCGGCACGCTCTACTCCACACGCGCTGGGGCAACGCGCTTCGTTTCGGCGAGGGCGACGGCGATGTCATCGTTATTGGAACAACCGGTGTTGTGGAATTCGCAAATCGTGATAGCGCGGAGATCTATAGCAGAGTCAATCGGGCACCCTTCTCATCAACGGCATCCACAACGGCAGCGTATCCACCATTGGCGACCGCAGGTTAGGCGGCACAGGCCGCATCAATGGAAATGTTGTTCTCGAAAACACTGGACGGCTTGGCGGCGGCGGCACAACGATCGACACTGCGGGCACGCTTACTGTCAACGGCGACGTCACTCTCAGAAATGGGGGGATGCTCGACTTCTATTTCTTCGACAATTCCACATGGAACCAGCTCATCATCGCCGGCAATCTTGCGATAGAAAGCGGCGGTCAACTTTCTGTCGGCATCGGCGCCGGTTCCGAATTCGCACTGCGCGCCGCGGAGTATAAAGTCGCCACTATCACCGGCGCCATCACCGGCGATTTTTCGAACTGGAACCAGAACGCGTTTTCACTCACCTCCATCGCCGAATACGAATTCCGCCCGGCTGCCGGCAGCGAGACTGAAATATGGATTTCGATTGACCGCGCTCCCTTCGCCTCGGTTTCCGGCCTGACGGCCAACCAATTCGGCATAGCCCGCATCGTCGATGACGCCATGGACATCATCCCTGACGAACTCATTCTCTCCCTCGATGCGCAGGTCACCGCGCGCGCCTATGGACAGGTTCTCAATCAGCTCGGCCCGCAAGCCTACCAAGCGTGGTGGCCCGCCGCGCTCATCTCCGCGTCCGCGCTTGGGGAAAGTGTCTCGCACCGCCTCAGCGTAAGCGGAGCGGGGGACGCTGCCTCGAAAAAGTTCAATGTTTGGACGCAAGCCTCGCGCTCCGAGTCCACTGTTTCGACAACCGCCAACAACGAATACTTCAATTTCAAACCCTACGATTTTTATCTCGGCGCGGACCGTGCTTTCGCACCTGGATTTGTTGCCGGTGCCGTCCTATCTTACAACTACACCGATTATCGCCTGGACGATTCCGGTAGCAGTGGCGACTCCTCCAGCATCACCGGCGCGCTCTACGCACGCTTCCGCAAAGCCGCTTTCCAACTCGATGCCCTCGCATTCTACGGCATGGACGACTACTCGGCCGACCGCAGCGTCGTCCGTTCCCGTCTCGGCAGCTACGCCAAGGCCGACACCGACGGCAAGCACTCCGGCTTCCGTTTCCAACTCGCCTACAATATTCCCACGCCGATCCTCGACATTGCGCCGGTCGTCGCCGTCGCCTACACAAAGTGGCACGCGGACCCGTTCACTGAAACCGGCGATACTCTCGTGCCGATCCACGTCGAAAAACAAAGCGCGGAGGCGGTACTCCTCTCCGCCGGTTTCCGCTTCTCTCGCACTTTCGACATCCTTCGCGGCAAGGCGCAAATCCGTCCCTTCCTCAATGTTTTCTACATGCATGACGCCGAAGGGGGTGATCGGCATATCAGGGCAAACGTATTGGATCGCGACATCGAAGTTTTGGCCAGAAGGCTTGATCGCGACGGCTGGCGCATCGAAGGCGGTTTTTCCGTCGATTACACCAACGGCTTTTCGCTCTTTGCCAGCTATGGCAACGACTCAAATATCATTGTCGATCAAACCATCTCCGTGCGCGCCGGTGTCGGATACCGTTTCTAAAAAAACGGGACGATATCCGAGTGAAACTCCGCCAAAGCAACAACAACAACGTATAGTGACTCCAAACATCACAATAATGAAAACCATGCCCTGCGCATCTCAAAATCCCCCCGCCCTGTATCACTATCTAATAGCAGCGGCCAGTGGCATGTTAATATCGTCTTCGCTGGTGATGGCGCAGGCTGTTAAACAATCCGATACAGATCCCGCCGAATCTCATCCCCGCGTCCCGGTTGTTACTACTACAGATAGCAGGCCCTCCGACGACATAATCGTGATGTCGCCTTTCCAAGTGGATTCAAAAAAAGAAAAGGGCTATTTTGCCGAGAACACCCTCGCTGGCAGCCGCATGAAGACAAATATCGCCGACTTGGGCGCATCCATATCGGTGATTACGAAGCAGCAGATGGAAGACACTGCATCGTTGGATATCAATGATGTGTTTCGTTACGAGGTGAACACCGAAGGTTCCTCGACTTATACGCCGGGGATATTGTCAGCCCGGAGCGATGGTGTCGCCGACACGATTGCGGCAAACAGTGGCGGCTCCGGAATCGTGCAAACCAATGCGACCGCCAATCGTGTCCGCGGATTGGGAGTGCCCGGCTCGGCACTGAACTATTATCCGGCCAATCCACAGGTGCCCTTCGATTCTTACAACACGGCATCACTGGAAATTTCGCGCGGGCCAAACTCCATGTTGTTTGGCATGGGCAGCCCCGCCGGCATCGTAAATCAAAGCACCGCTCAGGCCCTGTTAAACAAAAACACCGCACAGGCATCATTCCGTGTTGATGATCGTGCGTCAACCCGTGCCAGTTTTAATTTCAACAAGTCTCTCATAAAAGACACCTTGGCTGTCTATGGCGCATTTGTATATAATGACCAACAATTCGAGCGAAAGCCGTCCTACGATATTACACGCCGCCAATATGGCGCGATCACCTACCGCCCGTTCAAGAAGACAATCCTTCGCGCAAGCGTGGAAGGTTACACGAATGACAATCGCCGGCCCAACTCGATGACGCCGCGCGATTTTGTGACCGAATGGGTAAAGGGCGGGCGTCCGGTTTACGACTCCGCGACAGGGACTTTCACCTCGCTGGACACGGGGGCCGTAAGCGCGCCTTTTGCCATGTCAGCCCGTTCGCCGAGAACGGATGCGACTAGAAACTATATTAAATCACTGCCAGGTTATGATCCTTCCAAATGGAATGTGGTAATCAACGCCTCCGACGTTCCGGAATCCAGCTATAATGGCGTCGCCATCTATGGTACGGGGGCGTTTACAAACGCCAATTCCATATTGTTTGTTCCTGGCATCGCGTCTGGCATACCGAATCTCGGCCGCACAGTCATGCAGATTGCCGATGGCAATTTGGTTGCCTGGTTTACTCCCCAAGCCGTTCAATACCGCACTCAATGGGGCAAAGGCGCAAATCCGGCGGCAAATGCGGACACATGGCCGATAGTCGCTCCCGCTTATCCAAACGCCATTCCTGCTGATAATATCAACGGAAATCCAGTCTGGGATGCCGCCTATAACTCCATCACCACGGCCTCTGGCGGCTGGTCGGCCCCGGTCGATGTCTCGGGATACATGTATTCCGGCGTGACGGACAAAAAAATCTACAACTGGGAGAAGATCAACACGCTTCAGATGAATTATGGCAATGATAGAAACACCAATTATAACCTGGAATTGGAACAGGAAATATTGCCAAATCTTTTGCATTTGAGCGCGGGCTGGCTCCGTCAGGATTTCGATTCATTTTCGAGCCACACGGTTGCGACGCTGGACGTCAATACACTCTATGTGGATACAAACGTGAGATTGCCGGACGGCTCCTTGAATCCGTATCTCGGGCAGGTTTTTGTTCGCGACCAGGACCCGGAAATATACGTGAACTCTGAAACTGCGGACAATTATCGCGCGATGCTTGCCTTCACTCCCGATTTCTCAAAAAATAAAAATTGGACGAAATGGCTGGGGCGTCATCAGATTTTAGGTCTGTTTTCCTATCAGGATGTAACCAAGACTTTGTATAGAAAACGGCCTCAATTTGTGGGTGGCGACATCGCCGGCCAATACCGTTTTATGAACAATCCGCAGAATAATGCGGATGGCACGCCTACCGGTTGGAATTACCAGCAGAATGCCTTGCAGCGCCAATACTACTTGTCCAAACCCGGAGATCCCTATGGCACGGTCACACAGGCTTCCGGCGAATGGGGACGCAATGCATACACCGGTGATATTACTGTCTATAATTACGCCACCAGCCAATGGGAAACGGTTTCGATGACGACGGGCTTGGTGACTCGCAGCGAAACCACGGGAAGGAACCAACGACGGCTCGCGTCGTGGTCCGGTGGCATCACCAGCTATTGGTGGGCCGAGAGGCTGATAACGACATTGGGCATTCGTTATGATGATTATCGCGCACGAGCAATAGCCCAGGAAGGTGCTGCCATTACCGATCCTGTCACTAAGACCGTAATATCCAAGGCGCTGACCAACGCCGAAAAATGGGTGGACGGTGTTTATCAAATCGACAAAGTATTTTCACGCTGGAAGCCGTGGGATGAGTTGAGCGGCACCACGAGCACAATTGGTGGCGTTCTGAAACCTTTCCAAGGTTGGGAAGCGATAGAAAGCCGTGCTGATCGCGGTTCCCTATGGTGGGAGTTTGTCCGCAGTTTTGGCGTTAGTTATAACAAATCAGACAACTTTAATGCGCCCGATGCCGCGCAAGTGGACTTGTTTGGCAAGCCGCTCCCAAAACCCACGGGAGAGGGCACAGACTGGGGCGTCCAATTTTCGCTGTTTAAAAACAAGCTATTTGCCCGCGTGACGTGGTTTGAGGCATCAAATGACAATGAGCGCATAACTGGTGGCAGCGCGATTACCCGCCTGAAGGATCACCTTGATACCACGTCCTTCAGAAAGTGGGCGCGCCAAATTGCGCTCATTAACAAGTTCGGTGATCCAACGGTCGCAAATTGGGCTGGCGGACAAACGCTCACACCGGCAGACGAGCAGGAAATCCAGGACGCCACGGCGACAATCTGGCAACAATCATACAATTATTACGGTGAGATTGGATCCCCGGCTGCATCACAAACTGCAAATGCCAAGGGTGTTGAAGTGCAGGTCACCTACAACCCGCTTCCAAACTGGACGATGAAACTGACCGGCGGCAAGCAAGAGACCAGATACAGCGACGTGCTTAAGGAATACACCGCTTGGTATGCGCATCGAAGCCCCGCATGGGACAATGCAAGGGCCGCGGATTATCTTCTGCCTCAATATCAGCAATACGCAAACTATACAACCAGCAGCGGCGGGAATGTGAATCTCGCCAATTTCTGGGGCAGCTACGGTTTTACTCCAGAAATCGGCATCGACCGCACCGACGGATGCACGAATGTCAGAAATTACTTCAACAACGTGGTTCTTCCCCAAGTAAATACGGCGATTGATCTTGATGGCAGGCTCGCGCCAGGACAGCGCAGATTTCGCTGGGCATTCCTGACGAATTATGTTTTCACCCAATCGGCGTTGAAGGGATTTGCCGTGGGTGGCAGCCAGCGTTGGGAAGACAGATCAGTCATTGGGTACTACGGACGATCCAGCGGTGCAAATACGCTCATCCCAAACTATATTGATAGATCGGATGTCAACCGGCCGATTTACGATTCTGCGAACTGGTACACGGATTTATGGATTAGCTATACTACCAAGATTATGTCTGGAAAAGTTCGCATGAAATTGCAGCTTAATGTGGTTGATGTTTTCGAGGATGGAGGTCTTCGGCCAGTGGCGGTCAATTATGACGGTTCTGTCGCCTCCTATCGTATCGTTGATCCGCGCACATTCATTTTGTCAGCAACATTCGATTTCTAATCGAAACGAGCTCCAAATCACTTCGATAAACTTCAGCCAATCCGACACCTCAATCATGAAAAAAACACGATTCCACATAGCAACTATGGTATTCGCCGGCCTTGCCGTGGCCGCGTCCCCCGGCGCTGTCGCCGCCGACGCGCCGCATCTGAAAAAGCAGGGCACGGTCACGCAACTGATCGTCGATGGCAAACCCATGTTGATTCTGGGCGGCGAACTCGGCAACTCGACTGCCTCGGACCTCAAGTATCTGAACACTCATTGGGGGACGTTCAAGACCATCGGCCTGAATACGGTCATTGCCCCGGTCGAATGGGACCAGATTGAGCCAACGGAAGGAGTCTATGATTTCGCGCCGCTCGAAGGTTTGGTCCAGCAGGCCGAGGCCAATAATATGAAGGTGGTCTTGTTGTGGTTCGGTGCGTGGAAAAATTCGATGTCCAGCTACGCGCCACCCTATATCAAGCACGACTATAAAACCTATGCGAAGGCCCAGGACAACAAAGGCGTGCCGCAAGACATCCTGAGTCCCTACGATCCGGATACCTTAAAGGCTAACCAGCGTGCATTCGGAGCCCTGATGGCTCACCTGAAGACGTTCGATAAAAATCACACTGTCGTCATGGTGCAGGTTGAAAACGAGATCGGCATGCTGCCGGTCGTGCGCGATTACAGCCCCCAGGCGCAGGCAGCCTTTGAGGGCAATGTTCCGAAGTCCCTGATCGATTACCTGCAAAAGAACAAATCGAGCCTTCATCCCTATGTCCGCGCCGTCTGGGCCGACAAGGGCTATAAAACCGCAGGGACGTGGTCGGAGGTCTTTGGCGACAGTATCGAGGCGCAGGAAATCTTTCAGGCCTGGGGGTTTTCGGTCTTCGCCAATGAACTGACCAAGGCTGGCAAGGCGGCCTACGACCTGCCGATGTATGTCAACGGGGCGCTTAATCGTCCCGACCAAAAGCCCGGTCAGTATCCAAGCGCCGGCCCCATTCCCCATGTGTTCGACATCTGGAAAGCAGGAGGTCCGGATATAGACCTGATCGGCCTCGACGCCTATTTCCCGAACTATGTTTACTGGGCCGATCAGTTCAAGCGCCCCGACAATCCCGTGTTCGTTCCCGAAGCCAATCGGGCCGGCAGGACCGACGCCGGCGGCAACGCGTTTTATACTCTGGGCGAACTGGAGGGCATCGGTTTTGCGCCATTTCACATTGAAACGCTGCCCAATCCCTCAACCCATGCCCTGACGGACGCATTCCGGGTGCTGCATCAAATCGCGCCGATCATTCTCGCCCATCAGGGCAGGGGCACCATTCGCGGCTTCAGGGCACCGCTGAGTTATGAAGGCGTGCTGGACGAAAAGCCGCGCATATTCGATCTGAGTGGATACACGCTCACGGTTTCCATGGTCGATTCCAGGACCCCGAAAGAGACACAGGATATCGCCGCCCATGGCGGCCTGATCATCCAGACCGGCAAGGATGAATTTCTGGCCGCCGGCAGGGGCGTAATCATAAGGTTCGCGGATGCCGTCAAATCAGGTTATCGGGTCGGCATCGAACAGATCGTCGAAGGTGAATTTGCCGATGGCAAGTGGGTCGGCGGTCGCTGGCTCAATGGCGATGAAAGCGGCCAGGGACGCTATCTTCGTCTGCCGCCGGAGAAGTTTGGCATCCAGAAAATCAAACTCTATCGCTATAAATAATATAAAAATAGACGGATAAGCGTCGATCCGTTTGGAGGGTCACGGGCCGCCTTATCTTCCGCATGTCTCCGCATGGGGCCGATGTCCTCTCGTCTTGTGAAAGGAGGGCATATATAAAAATGAAAGGTATGAAATATATGATTTCGATATGCAAATACAGACTGCGCCAAGGTTTGCTCTTGAGTGCGGCGACACTCGGACTTCTCTCGGGATTAAGCGCGGAACCGGCTCCACGCTGGATGGAATTTCTGGACCGAGGCGCGGTAGCCGTGCCGGCCAAAGACGGTGGTAATCTGGTGAGCTGGCGCCTGCTGGCGACAGATGCGCCAAAGACGGAATTCGACGTCTATCGAGACGGCAAAAAGATAAATGCCCGCCCCTTGGGCGGAGGCACAAACATCATTGATAAAGCCGGAACGCTGCAATCGACCTATGTGATCCGAACCCGCGTCGAGGGGAAAGACATCGAGACGAGCGGGCCGGTTGCGGTTTGGGCGAGCGGCTATCTCAGCGTCCCCATCCAACGCCCTCCCGGCGGCGTCACACCGACCGGGGAGCGCTATGACTATTCGGCCAACGAGGCCAGTGTCGCCGATCTGGACGGCGATGGTCGTTACGAAATCATCCTGAAATGGGACCCTGCCAATTCCAAGGATAACGCCTTCGATGGCTATACTGGCGAGGTCTATATCGACGCCTATACACTGGACGGCGAGCGCTTGTGGCGGATCAATTTGGGCCGCAATATCCGCGCCGGAGCGCACTACACGCAGTTTCAGGTTTACGATTACGATGGAGACGGGCGCGCGGAAATGGCAGTGCGGACAAGCGACGGGACTGTAGATGGCACCGGCAAGATCCTCGGTGACCCTAACGCCGACTGGCGGGAACCCGGAGGCGAGACACCATCAACCGACAAGACCGGTGGCGTGGTAAAGGCCGATGGGCGCATGGTCGCCCCTTTGCAGGGACGCATCATGAAAGGCCCTGAGTATCTGACGATTTTTGATGGCCTGACCGGCGAGGCCTTGGCCAGCGAACCTTACTGGCCGCCACGCGATCCGCGCACGGATGCGCCGACGGCGGAGCAATTGAAAGAGATCTGGGGTGACGGCTACGCCAACCGATCCGACCGGTTCCTTGCGGGCACCGCCTATCTCGACGGGCAACGTCCCAGTATCATCATGGCGCGCGGTTATTATGCGCGTTCGACAATCGCGGCTTGGGACTGGCGTGACAGAAAGCTGACAAAACGATGGGCGTTCGACAGCGCAACGTCCGGCAACGAAGCCTACGACGGACAAGGCAACCACCAGCTCAGCGTCGCCGACATCGACGGTGACGGGCGCGACGAGATCATCTACGGATCGATGGTCCTCGACGACAACGGCACCGGATTCTGGTCGGCCGGACTGCGACACGGCGACGCTCTTCACGTCGGCGACTTTGACCCGTCAAATCGGGGGCTTGCGCGGTTCGGAGTCCACGAACAGCCCTCCAAAAATGGAGGCATAGTCACGGCGATGATCGACCTCGCAACCGGTAAGATTTTGTGGACCGCCTCCGGCGACCGCGACAATGGACGCGGCATCATCATGGACATCGACCCGCGTTACCCTGGGGCGGAATCTTGGAGCGCGACGGATGACCATGTGCGCGACGTGAAGGGCAACTCAATCGGCACGATCAAGCCGGAAACGAACAAATTCGCAATCTGGTGGGATGGCGATCTCCTGCGCGAGCAACTTGAGAACACCATCATCAACAAGTGGAATTGGCGGGAGCAGCGCTCCGAGCGTTTGCTGACTGGGGATGGTGTGGTTGCGAAGGGCGCGCCCGTGCTCAGCGGGGACATTCTTGGCGACTGGCGCGAAGAGGTGATCTGGGCGGCGGCGGATCATCAATCGCTGCGCATCTACGCGACGCCGTATCCCACCGAGCAACGGTTGGTGACGCTCATGCACGACTCCCAGTATCGCGTCGCCATTGCTTGGCAAAACACCGCGTATAATCAGCCGCCGCATCCGAGCTTCTATCTCGGCGACGGCATGAAAACGCCGCCGGCTCCGAAAATCATCACCCGGAAATTGACCGTGGGCGGCCTCAATGTGTCGCCGCAAGCGAAGAACCGGGCGGACTGGGCGGGCCAGGGCCAGCTATTTGTCGGAGTCAACTACCAGCCGGTGGATCGCTCGCCCGGGCAGATCAAGCTCGACATCGCCTGCATGATAAAGGCGGGATTGCAGGTCGTGCGCATGGGCGACTTGTCCTGGGATTATTACGAGCCGAGAAACGGTGAGTTCACCTTCGAGGCATTTGATTCGGTCATGGACCAGATGCAGGCGGCGGGGATCAAGGTCGTCCTCGATATCGGCGGCTCAATCGCCCCCCAATGGCTGCATCAGGAGTATCCGGGTGCCACGCTCGCCAAGGAAGACGGCACGGCGCTTTACCCGGCCAGGCGGTATATGGTCGATATTTCCAATCCGGATTACCGCCGGTTGCTGCACCGCTTCGCCGATATATTTACCCGGCGTTATGGCAACCACCCGGCCGTCATCGCCATCGGCTACAACAACGAAATGGGCAACGGTTACAGGTCGTTCTCGGAGCCTGCCCGACAGCGTTTCATCGGCTGGCTGAAGGTAAAATACGGCGACCTGCCGGTCCTGAACAAGGCGTGGGCGACGCAACGCTGGTCGCGCAACATCACCGACTGGGATCAGATCCGCATGCCGGATGGCTCCAGTCCCAACGAGCGCTATCTCGACATGCGCCGGTTCTGGTCTGACGCGGCAATTAATCTGTTGAAAGACCTCGAATCCATCCGCCAAAACCATGCGCCCTCCAAGCCCGCACTCTCGAATCTGTGGCCCGACGGGCCGCGTCTCGGCTTCGATTGGCTGTCGAGCTACCGCCAATACGCCACGCATGGCGCCTTTGGATACTACGCAACCAATCCGCTCCATGGCGCGTTCGAGACCATGATGATGAAGGGTGCGATGTCAGCCCCGGTCTGGTTCAACGAATTTCAGGCGGGCGGTGATGGATTTTATGGCGAAAAGGGCCGCTCGCGTATGCTCAGTTATTTGGGCCTGCTGAACGGCGGGCAAGCCGTGCTGGCATGGACTTTCAACAGCCACCTCGGCGGTGAGGAACAGACTATCTTTGGCCTCCTCGACCACGACGACACTCCATCATGGAAACTCGATGAATGGAGCGTCATCTCCAGCGAGTTTCAGACGATGCAGAAACTGGGCTTTCCGCGCGAGATGAATCCCGAAATCGCCATCTCCTATTCATGGGAATCGAGGCAGGCGGCGGACAGGGTCAAATCTTACTATACGACGCCCTACATGGATCATAAGCACAATTCGTATGCGCCGTTGTATAATGACAATATCGATGTGGACGTGATCAACATCGGCCATGAAAACCTCAGCCGGTATAAGCTGCTCGTCATCCCCGGCGAATATCTGATGGGCAAGGCGGCCACCGACGCTGTGCGCAATTACGTCAGGGACGGCGGCACGGTCGTCATGACGGCATCGTCGGCGAAGGTCACCGAGAACAACCAATGGTATAACACGCCTCTGCCGGGCAATCTCAGCGACGTTTTCGGCCTAAAAACCCATGAGTTCTACAATAATCCGAGTCCGCTGACCGGCGCCATCAACGGCGTCGAATTCAAAACCTCTATCAACTTCTACGAAGTGCTCGAAGCATCCACGGCGGAAGTCTTGGCACGCTTCTCCGGCACCGAGGGATCACCCTCGGTTGTCACGGTCAACCGCTTCGGCAAAGGCAAGGCAATCTACGTCGCCGCCCAAACCCAGCCGTCCGTCCTCCAACCCCTTTACCGCCAGCTCTATCAGGAACTCGGCATCAAGCGCGGCCCGGTGACGCCGGAGGGCGTCTATGCCCGCGTCGTCAACGGTCGCATCCTCTACGTCAACACCAACCGCAAGTCGGTCGAGATCGACATCGAGGGACAGAAAAAGGGCGTCCTGTCCGGCAAGAGATGGAGCGGCAAACTCCAGCTCGAATCCAATGGAGTCGAGGTCCTCGAATGAGACCAAGCCTGACGCGCAAAATACGATTAATTAACCCATATTCAAAGACACATGAAAATAATCCGAGTTGTTCTTGTCGCCGCGTGCATGCTGGCATCAAGCATTTGTTTTGCCAACGTCCCCGGTGGCGGCAGCGGGAACGGCCCCGACGTGTCGCTCAAGGATGAGGGCGACAGCATTGTTCTCGACAATGGAATCGTGGCGATTCGCATCAACAAGACGGATGCCTCCGTCAGGAGCTTTATCTATCAAGGCATGAACCTGTTCGAGGGCGGTCACGGCGGCGGCAGATTCTACTGGAGTTGGAATACGCCGGCCTATGGAGGGCCGCACGGCACGGCGATGGTGACTGCCGATCCTGCCTCCAACCATGGCGATTATGCGGAAGTGAAGGTCCACAGCCCCTGGTCCGGCAAGTCCGCCGACGCGGCCATGGATGTTGACATCTATTACAGCCTGAAACGCGGCACACAGGGCTATTACGCGACTGCCATGCTGAATCACCCTGCGACCTACCCCCGCGCCGACGTCGGCGAGTGGCGCTCGAACGCGTATATCAGTCCCATCTTCGACTGGCTCAGTGTCGATGCTCTGCGCCAGAGAAAAATGCCGACATTGGAAGACATGGTCGCCTCCGTGCCGGTGGAGGGTGCGCCAAAGGAGGTGACCTTGCTGACCAGCGGCATTTACGCAGGCCAGTTCGAATGCAAATACTCCTACAGCGCGGACCTGGGCGACCTCAACGTGTGGGGCTGGAGCAGCACCAGCAAACGCGTAGGCATCTGGATGACGATTCCCAGCCATGAGTATTACAACGGCGGCCCCATGAAGCGGGAGCTGACCGGACACATGAACCATGCGCTGTTGAATATGCTCAATGGCTCACACTATAGCCAAGGCACCCAGTTGATTATGGCGGACGGCAACGTCTTCAAAAAGACCTACGGCCCGTTCTTTGTCTATGCGAACAGTTATCAGGGCGCGGCGTCCGATTCGTCATCCAAAGTCGTTGAATCGCTGTGGCACGACGCACAGGCGCAAGCGGTGGCCGAACGGTCAGCGTGGCCTTACCGCTGGTTCAAGAATGCTGATTATGTGCAGGAATCGGGGCGGGGCACGGTCAGTGGCACATTGAAGGTGAGCGATGGCGGCAACCCTGCAGCGATAGCCGCTGGCGCATGGATAGGCTTGGCGCCGGACGACAACGGCACCGATTTCCAGTTGCAGGGCAGAACGTATCAATTCTGGGTAAAAACGTCTGCGGACGGACGCTTCAACATTCCGCACGTGCTCCCCGGCGTTTACCATCTGTGGGCCTTTGGCGCGGGAAATATCGGCACCTTTAAGCAAGCGAATATCGAAGTGAGCGCGGGCAAGGCGCTGGATGTGGGCACTGTGCTGTGGACGCCGCCACGGGTGGCGGACACACTGTGGGAAATCGGCATCCCCGACCGCGATTCCCAAGAATTTCACAACGGCGCGTTTAATTATACGCAGTGGGCGACGTTCGCCAAATCCAGATCCGAGTCCGAAAGCGGTTTGACTTACACCGTGGGCAAGAGCGATTGGCGCAAGGATTGGAATTATGCGCAGTTCGGGCCGACGCCATGGACGATCAAATTCTCGCTGGCCGACAAGCCTGCCAAAGATGCGCCGGCATCGTTGTATATCGCATTGGCGTCCTCGGAAAGCACGTTGATGGTCACCGTCAACGGAACGCAGATAGGCACGTATAAAACGCCGCACCCCGCCCATGCGCCGATTCGCCTTGGCAGCCATGGCCCATTCGCGGAAACACGCATTGCAATCCCACCCGGGTTGTTAAAGCGAGGAACGAATACCATCGCCATTTCGCAAGTAATGGGAAAGGGCAAGACAGGAACCACGCAATACGACTATCTGCGATTGGAAGCCGCAGGAACACGATTAGCCGCGCCATAAAAACACCGTGTAGCCAAACCTTAACGTGAAACCCAAGGAAATCTCAAGCGCCACATCAGTCCGCGATCTCGCCCGCGTGCTCGGTCTTTCGCACACGACTGTCGCGCAAGGCTTGCGCAACAAACTGAGCGTAAAAGCCGAAACCCGCAAACGCATCCACGCAGCGGCGAAGGCCGCGGGCTACCAGCATAATCCGCTTACCGGAGCAGTCATGGCCGGAATGCGCCGCAAACGAGGAACCGCGTTTCAGGGTGTGGTTGCTCTCGTTGACCTTGATGGTTCGAAAAACCGTCCGTTCGGTCCGGCTTGCTATATCAGTGAAATCGTAAAAGGCGCCAGCGAACGTGCCGCACAACTCGGCTTCAAAATAAAAACTTTCGACATGACTCGCCGCCATAGTGGCGCCGCCACTCAGGAACAACTCGCTTCCATGTTTCATGAAGGCGGCATATCCGGCGTTTTCCTGCTGCCGGTGAAAAACCACAACACTATAAACAACTTCGACTGGTCGCGTTATGCATGCCTCTACGCAGACTTTAGTATTGGCGAGAACGCGTTTCATAGTATCTGCCCGAATCATTACAATGCGATGAACATGGTGCTCCACCGCCTGCACGCGCTCGGTTACCGGCGGCCCGGTCTCGTGCTCAATCAATATGGCGAGGAGCGACTGCTCCATCGCTGGGGTGACGCCTATTGGATGTTCAAAAGCGGTTACGATTACAATAACCCGGAAGTTCCCACGCTTATCGTTCCCGTGATTGATCGCACAGCGTTTTCGACGTGGTTTACAAAACACAATCCCGATGTTGTGCTGTGCATTGATGCCAGGGTCATGGATTGGATGTGCGAGTGCGGTGCAAAAATTGCGACGACACACGGATACTTTTGCCTGAATACAACGCAAAATCCCGGCATTGCCTGTGCGAGCATCGACCAGCAGCCCTGGCTGCTCGGCGCGCGCGGCATTGAACAGGTTATCGGACAAATCTACCGCAACGAATATGGTATTTCGGAACATCCATCGACCACGCTTATCCCGGCGCAATGGATTGATGGTCCGACTGTGCGCGCATCCGAGCTTTTATCGCGGCGCTGGCATGGCCCCGCCAGCCAAGCCAAACACCGTCACAGCTCCAATATCGGCTTGGTTCAGGCGGAGTAATGGCTGGGGCGGAAAGTATATAATATATCATTAACATCATTGCCCAAAGACGGTCATGCCTCGCAAAGAAACAAAAATGAAAACAAGTGTGTTGCTGGGTTGCTTGCTGGCCCTCGTTGGCACCATGCCCGCTGCGGCTTTGGAACCGGAATCATTCATGCATCCGCCGTCATCGGCCAAGCCCACTATTTGGTGGTTTTGGGGCGAGTCCGTCACCACGGAGCATGGCATCACACAGGATCTCGAAGCGATGAAACGCGTCGGTTTCGGTGGTGTGGTTATCTACGAGCAGGTCTTCAGCGATGCGCCCGATGCCTACAAGAGCCTTTCGCCCGAGTTTATGACGCGAGTCCGGTTTGCTGCGTCCGAGTGTGCGCGGCTTGGCATGTCCTTGGAATTAAATGTAGGGCCCGGCTTTGTTGCCGGAGGGCCGTGGATCACGCCGGAGCTTGGTTTGCAGCGGCTGGTTTCCAGCGAAATTGTGATTGATGGCGGGCGCACGTTTTCCGGAAAGTTGCCACAACCGCCGACGATGCATGGCTTCTATCGGGATGTCGCGGTGCTGGCCTATCCATCACCGGCTGGAAATGAAACCGCCCAGCCGCCCGTCCTTACCTGCAAACCGGCCGGGCTTGATTTGGCCACGATGTTCGCTCGCGACGGCAAGAAAGTCCGCATTCCACCTTTGCCAAAAGGCCAGCCGACATTGATTCAAATCGACTACGGCAGGCCGTTTACGGCACGCAGCATTGTGTTTGCGCAACGGCCGAACACCAAGGGCCTCATCATGGCCACGCAGCTTCCCGGAAATTGGAGCGATGACAATTACGGGCAGGGCGTGCATCCGCATCCATCCCTCGGCCAGTTGGAGGCGAGCGATGACGGGATTCACTGGGAGTTCGTCTGCACACTGCCACAGCGCGGACTCCAACTCGACGGACGCCAACGGCAAACCTTGGCTTTTCCGGCAAAGACGGCGCGATTCTTTCGCTTGAACCTTCATGATTGGGGGCCCAACAAGCTCTACAAGGATGACGATTTGCACATCGGCAGCGTCGAGCTATTGGGCGAAGCACGCATTGATCAATGGGAGGTGAAATCGGCAAACTACATCGACTTCGCAGATCCTGATCGCACCCCAGATTACGCCGTGCACGAGGTGATTGATCCGGCGAAAATCGTTGATTTGACCAACCGGCTCAACCCTGACGGGACGCTGGTTTGGGACGCGCCACCCGGCCGGTGGACGATCCTGCGCTTTGGCCACACCGCGACGGGAGCATCGACCAAGCACAGCCGCCCCGAGAGCAAGGGACTGGAATGTGACAAGATGAGCGCGAAAGCGGCGCAGGTGCAGTTCGACAATTATGTCGGGAAAATTTTGAATGAAGTACGAAGTGTTCCAGGCGCGCGACTGGCGGGAATCCACATTGATAGCGCCGAGACCGGTTCACAAAACTGGACGGCTGATTTTCCCGCACAGTTTCAGGCGAGGCGCGGTTATGATTTGCGGCGCCTTTTGCCGAGCATGGCGGGACGCGTGGTGGGCAGCCGCGAGCAATCGGACCGGTTTCTTACCGACGTGCGGCGCACATGCGCCGACATGATTGCCGATCTCTACTACGGGAATTCAACGACTCTGCCACGCCAACGGCATGACGGTGATGGCGCAAGCCCCCGGCATCGCTACCTGCCTCCCGGTCGATAACATTCAGTCCAAGGGGCGCACCGATATTCCGATGTCCGAATTTTGGCTGAGCCAGCGCGACGGAACGCTCGACCTCAAGGAAGCATCGTCCGCCGCTCACCTCTACGGTCTTCCGCTCGCGGCGGCCGAGGCGTTCACAGGCAGTCCCGCCGACGTTACGCTGACAAGAATAAAACCCCTCGCGGACAACGCGCTGGCATTGGGAATCAACTATTTTGTCGTGCTCGCCTACGTGCATCAGCCCTGGGACGATCGAAAGCCCGGAGTTACGGAGGATAGTTATTATCTCCCGTATCAACGGCACAACACATGGTGGGAATATAGCGGCGGTTTTTGGAACATGCTCGCCCGGTCCTCGCACATGATGCGTCAGGGACAGCCGGTGATTGATCTGCTCTATCATTTGGGAAATGATGTCCCTCTGAAAATTTTCCCGGCGCGGATGCGGCCCGCTCCACCGGACGGTTATGATTACGACGTATGCGGAGACGAGCCCCTGCTCATGGCCGGTGTGAAAGATGGTCGCGTGGTGATGCCGGGCGGAATGAGCTACAGCGTGTTGGTTCTTGCGGGCGGTGATCGCATGACGCTCGCCGCCGCCCGCCATTTGAAAACACTGGTGACGCAGGGGGCGGTCGTTCTCGCAACAAATAAACCCGTCGGATCGCGCAGCCTCGCCGATGGTGCTGCCGGCGACGCGGAGGTTCGAAAAATTGCCGATGAATTGTGGGGGACGGGCCGGATGGGAACGTCAGGCGAGCATGCGACCGGCAAGGGGCGCGTGGTCTGGGGGCGCACGCCGGCTGAAATTCTGAATGGACTGGGGGTGCCGAAAGATTTTGAAGCGGTATCCACCGATCAAAAAATCATATTCGCGCACCGTCGCACCGACGTCGAAGACATTTATTTTGTGGCAAACCGTGGCGTAAAACCCGCGACATTTGCCGGGCAATTCCGGGTGCACGGACGGGTTCCGCAGGCATGGAATCCCGAAACGGGGGAGATCACCGCACTGCCCGGATTCTGTGCGAAACAGAACCGCATCGAAGTGCCGCTTCAGTTGGAAGCCAATGCCTCGCTCTTTGTCGTGTTTCGCGACGAACCGGCTCAAAGAAAACGCCTCCCGGTCTTGTCGGGAAATTCCCGTCTTGAAAAACTTTCAGGCCCGTGGCAGGTTGGATTCCAGCCGGGCACCGGCGCACCAGAGCAGTTGGCATTTCCTGCGTTGATTTCTTGGACGGCGCATTCCGATTCCGGTGTCCGCAACTACTCCGGCGCGGCGACGTATGCGAAGGAGTTTGACCTGTCGGCGATGCCGGACGGGAATGTGATGCTTGATCTGGGTCGCGTGGAAACGGTGGCCTCGGTGACGTTGAACGGAGTTGATTTGGGCGCGCTGTGGAAGGCACCTTACGCGGTGGATGTGACCAAGGTGCTTCGCCTCGGGAAAAACCGGCTTGAGGTAAAGATCATCAACACCTGGGCAAATCGACTGATAGCGGACTCGGGATTGCCGGAATCGCAGCGCGTGTCATGGGCGACCTTTAACCCCTACAAACCCAGTGACCGACTCCGCCAGTCGGGTCTGCTCGGCCCAGTCCAGTTACGCGCGACCCGTAACGCGAATGAAAATTTAAAGCCATCGAAATAATATAATCGCCCACGCCACCATGAATACTATCAGACAACTCCTCATACTGAGTGTCATCGCAGCCGCCGTATCTTCAGCAACCGCGTATGCGGCTCCTGAAAAAGAATCTCCGTCAAACAAGAAGCCCGCTTCGACCGCAACCGCCGTTGCGACGGACAGTAGCCTCAAGGCCGAGCGCGATGGCGAAACGGTCAAACTCACCTGGACATTGCCCAAGGGCGAATGGCGGGCCGTCAACATCACCCGCAATACAAGCGCCAACCCGAGAAACCGCGTCGGTGTGAAATCCGTGAAATTAGAGGTAACGAGTTACACGGACAAGGTTCCCGATGCGAATGCGCACTACTGGTATTGGCTCAAACTCACCGCCAAGGATGGTCAGATAACGAATATCGGTCCGGTTCAGGCGAAGTGACAAATTGAGCGAAATTATCCCTGTCAAAGCCTTGGTTTGGATAAAATGAATAAGGCGTTTCCCACGAGACACTAAATCCCCATGCGGGATGCCAGGTATTCCGCATGCTCCATCCATCCTATGCCGCTTGTCTTATCATATGACATGGAAATTCCTATCCCGTAGCCGAATATTACAATGGACTGGGAGTAAATACAGGAAATTAAAAAATAAGAATGCCGCAGCCCATCGATTCCACATGCCGCAATCCACCTTACCCCGCCGGAGATTGTCTTGTTCGCATCAACGACGAATCCGTTGACATCGGCTATGCCGTGCATCCCGCACACTATTGGGAGGAACATATCCACGACCGCCATCAATTTATTTTGATGCTGGATGCCTGCTCCGATGCAGAGATTACATGGCGCATGGCCGACGGCTCGCAATGCAAGCGGCGGGTTTCGGGCCAGCAGGTGTGCTTTATCGAGAAAAATCTGCCCCATTCCCTCCGATGGTATGCTCCCGCCCCGCTCGTCTGTTTGTATATCAGCGAGGCTTTTATGGCGCAGATATCGCCAAACGACGGCTGGAAGGATGTCGCCATTCATCATTGGGGCGAGCTTCTTGCCTGCGATTTGCTGACCTTGGGCCTTGTGCTGCTCATGGCCGAGCTTTGCCGCCAGCATGACCGGCTGCATCCGTTGCACCTGCGGGTGGCCGGCATCTTTTTGGGCGCGCAGCTCATCCGAATACGCTCACGCGCGAAGGCGCGGGTGCAAAAATCAGCGGAATTGCAGAATATGCAACTGAAGCTCGTCCATGACTGGATAAACGAGCATATTTCAGAGCGCTTCGAAATATGGGAACTGGCCCGTGTCGCCGGCATCAGCAGGAGCCATTTCGGTCGCAAATTCAAGGCGTCAACCGGCTATGCCCCGCAGCGATACATCCTCATACAGCGTGTTCATCGTGCGCTGGAGCTTTTGCAACGCGGAGGCATGCGCATGTCGGAGATAGCCACCCAGGCAGGCTTTGCCGACCAAAGCCACCTGTCGCGCAACCTTCGCGCCTTCTACGGACGTTTGCTTTCCAAGAAAAAACATCAGTGAACCTGTTTATAGCTTTGGCCTGCCGGGGCGAGTATCCCTGACGATGCCGTGTCTTTTACAGAAACGGCGCAGGTCTTTCGCATCGACGGTGATTTTTTGCGTGTCCAGATGTTTTATAAAATCCCGCGTGCGATAGCGCGGCCTGGGATGGTTGAGCATGTAATGCAGCACGGAAAGTTTCCACCAACTGGCATGGCCGTAGTGCGAGCGGGTGATGGAGCCGCGCGGATGCCCGTGGAAAAACTCCATGGCCTTGGTGAGATGGCGAATGAGCGGCCCCGATGGGGCATCGCCGGCAAACACTGCCTGCAAAAACATTCCGCCCATCACCAAAAGTGAGGTGTTCGGAGGCGCGCCAGCGGGAGCCTGCCGCCATGCGCGGGCCAGCAGGAACGAGGCGAGCGCGACATCGCCCTCGCCGCCCGATTGGCAGCGACGGATGAGTCCGGCGATCTGGCCGCGCGTGAGCCCGCCGTAGGGCGCGGCGGAAGCCGGCGCGCGAGCGCGAGCGAGCCCGGCAGCGTCGGTTTCGAGTGCGGTGTTGGCATGGGCCAGCCATGCGAGCAAATTGCGCCCTTGGCTGGCGTGCCCCGGCGGGCGTTCCTTGTCGCGCAGATAACGCGCAAGGCGCGCGCGTGTGCGCGGTTCAAGGAACACCGTGGCGAGCCAGTAGCGCAAGCCGGGCGATTCGCGCAGCAGTTGCATAAAGAGCGCGACGCAAGCCGAATCGTTGGAATCCGCCGACAGCGACAGGATGGCGTCGGCAAACGCGGAGCCGGAGGACATGGTGGGGACGGGATAATTACGAATTACAAATGACGAATTTCCAAGCCGCGCCTTTGCGCCACTGGTTTCAATTCGTAATTTGTAATTCGTAATTCGTAATTTATCATACTCCGATGCCTTGGGAGGGGGGCGGCTGTCCTTGTCCCTGCCGCATGGTCTGGCGCATGGCCTCGTCCTTGGCGACGCGCACGAAGGCGCGCTGGCGGTTCTCGGCGGGGACGTTTTTGATGCGCTCCTCGACCTTGGCCTTGACCTCGGGGTTTTCGTTCACCCATTGGATGATTTCCTGGTCACGCTGCTGGGTGTATTCGTTGCGCTGCATTTTCGAGAGCATGTGCTTACGGATAAGCTGCTCCTTGGTCATTTCGTTGTAATACTCGTAGAGCTTGGGATTGTCCGCGATGAACTGGGTGACCTTGGCGTCAATCTCCGGGTTGGTGCGGACGGTCTCGTCCTGCTTCGCTTTTCGTGCTGCGATGGCTTGTTTGAGTGACATGATGGTTTTATTGTTGTTGTCCCAGCCATTGGTGAAACAAGGCGGCTGGTCGCCAGAGGCGGTTGACCTTGTGCGGGCGGGATTCGCCCAAAATAAAACATTTTTCGGGACGATGGCGCCCGGGTTTATAAATCGAGAAGCGTCTGGCTGTAATGGCCGTTGTCGTCGGGAATGAGGTCGCTGCCGGAAATATTCAATACGGACTCCTCGAAGGCGCGGGTGATTTCCCAGGGGGGCGCGCCGGCCAGCCAGAGGCGCATGAGGTCGGCGGCGGGCGGCGACTTGCCATAAATCTTGCGAAGGTGGGCCTCGGCCTGCTCGAAGTTTTTTCGATGGTGCGGGCTGATGGCGAGCGGCGCGGCAGGCTGGTCGCCGGGAGGGGCGGGAGGCGGGGCGGATGGAGTCGCGGCATCGGGATTTGCCAGCGGGAGATCGGGCGGTGGTTGTGTCGTATTCATTTATGGTGTTGTTGCGGGTGGGTTGGATTTGGCGGCGTTGCCAAGGACCTCGCGGGTGCGGGCAAGCTCGCGGTTGAGGCGGGCGACCTCGGCGACAAGGGTTTCGTTCTGCTCGGTGAGCGCGGCCATGAGGCGGGTCTGCGCGTTCATGCGCTGCTCGATGTCGGCGTTGGAAGGGGACGGCTTTTCGGCGGGGTCGGACACGGCGATGACGGGGCCGAGCGGAACGGTGGTCGGCGCGTGGGGCGAGAGATTCCACGAGGCGGCGGTTTCCTTGCGATAAACAAGGTGCGCCTCGTGAAGCATGTTCGGGTCGCGCGGATCGACGTATCGGTTTACAGGATACGCCTTGAGCGTGTCGCCAAAGCGGACTTTTTCGATGTTCGCGAGGTCAAGTTCGGTGCCGGAGACCGGCACGGCCACTGTGACTTGAGGTTGCACAGGCGGGGCGGGAGGCTTTTTGCGAAACATCGAGCAGCCGCTGAGAAGCGCGGCGGCGATGGCGAGCGCCGGCAGGAGTTTTGGGAGTTGTCGTTTTTTCATGGTGGTCATGGTG
Organism: Termitidicoccus mucosus; assembly: GCF_038725785.1. Lineage (GTDB taxonomy): Bacteria > Verrucomicrobiota > Verrucomicrobiia > Opitutales > Opitutaceae > Termitidicoccus > Termitidicoccus mucosus. Next base: position 2,690,058 of record NZ_CP109796.1, on the reverse strand, counting down.
AAAAAATAATCAGCGCCGCTCCTGCGCCGGTGCGTCCGTGGGATTTTCGGCGTCGGTTTTTTGCCAGAGTTTGACGGAGCCGTTGCCGCGCGCGGCCTTCGCCTTGTCGAGGGTTTGGGTGACATAAATATAAAACTGTTTGCCCGCCGGGACGCGGACATAAAAACCGTCCTCCTCGATGCGCTTGGCGATTTGCGCGGCGTAGGTGTTGAGCACGTCGGCGGTACCGGCGAGGGAGGCATTTTTCGCGGTGGCCTGCGGGATGGCGATGCCCGCGCCGGCAAGCGCACCGTTGTCCTGCATGTCCTGCAAACCGCTCGCCATGCCCGCGAGGAACGTTGAGGCGAAGAGTTTTATTTCCTGAAAATCGTCGGTTTTTATAATCTGCCCGGCAAGCCCGGCGGAACCGCCGCGAAGGCCAAATTCGCCCGTGGTATCATCACGCTCACGGTCAAGGGCGATGCCGTTGAGGGCGAGTTCCATGCCGTTGTCGGTGGTGCGGTCGCGCCAGACGACAATCCACTGGCCGGAGGCGGCGATGCGCTCGCGGGCGCGGTCGGTGGCGGCGCGCCCGTGGACTTCCGCGCCTGCGGGAATGATGAGGCGCCCGTCGTGCCAGACATCCTCGGTGACGAGGCCGATGACAGGTGTGTCGAGCCGGGAGGATTCGAGCGTGATGACGGTTTCGCACGGAATGAGGCGTCCGTAAGGAGCGTAGTTGCGTGAGGGCGCGGGGGTATCCGCGCCGGCGGTGGCATTTGTATTTTTATCGAGAAGACTGATGGGCAAAATGGCTGGGGACTTGGGGCGGGCGGGCGCGGTGTCGCTGTTCTGACGGGCGGCGCGCGGGCGCGAAACGGCCTCTTCTCCCGACTCGGCGCGCTCGGGGGCCGGTGCTGCCGGTCGCGACGGCGCGGGGATTTTGAGTTCCTGACCGTCGCGGGTGATGGTGTGGCGCTCCATCGGGGCGGACAAAGCGGTGGCGGCGGTTATCGGGCGCTCGTTGTTGCCGCCGCCGTGGATGAGCAACGCGCCAATGGCAACGCACGTCAGCAGCGCGGCCATGCTGCCAAACGGGGTTTTTATGAATTTGATAATGCGTTTCACGACGGAAGACGTGGCGATGGCGGACTTATCTCGGCGCGATGAGATGCGCGTCGCGGGTGACGCGAGGCACGATGACGTTGAAGGAGTTTTTTATGCTGAGATTGGCGCGTCCGCCGTCCGGCGTGCCGGTGATGGCGAAGTAGGCCGTCGTCTCGGCGTGCGGCGGAATCAGGCCGGAGGCATCGGCGATGGACGCGGTGTAGAGGCGGTTGCCGATGCGCACGGCGAGGCTTTGAGGCTGGTAAACGACCTCGTTGTCGCCGGTGTTTTCGAGCTTTAGCTTGAAGACAAGCGTGTCCTCGGGATCGAAACGAAAGACTTCCTCCACGGTCGCAGTGAAGTCGCGGTATTGGGTTGTTTCATTCGGCGCGCGGTGCTCGACCTGCCAGACGGCCTCGGGGTATTGCTCGCGCACGAGACGATGACTTTTGGCGCGGTCCAGCAATGCGAGGAGCGTTTCGGGCGTGGCGCGTTTGGCGAGGGCCGCACTGCGTCCGGCGACGCGATCTTCGTAAAATGTCACGGAGCCATAGGGATTCGGTGCGACGGCGAGGCGGATTATATACGTTTTGTTTTGCAGGATGACGTTGAGCGTGGCGCGGGCGTCGGGTTTGAGCGCGCGCACGCTTAAATAATACCGGCCCGGCAGGTGCGACATCAGCACGGGGGCGGGGGCGTCGGGGTTGTTGGAAATATTCGCGCCCTCCAGCGCGGACGGCGCGGAGGGAAACATGAGCGTCGTCGGCGCGTCGGTGCTGATGGGGATTTCATAAACAATGCGCTCGTCAAGCGGCAGTTGCTTGACGACGGGGACGTGCGGTTTGGCGTCGCCGGCAAATCCCGGGGTAACCAGCAATGCGAGGAGCGTGACGCACATGGCGGTCAGTTTTGCAAAAATTCGTAGTTCCATACGGCGAGCGGGTAGCGTTTGTTGGCGAGCATGTCCGGGTTGCGGACAAGCGTGAGGGTGAGCGAAAAGCGCGGGGACTCGGAAAAAGCCTGGCGTTCAAAGATGCCGGTGCGCACAAGCTGGCCTTCAATTTTTATAATGATCTGGTCCTCGCGGGTGCGCAGAATATCCAGCTTAAAAATTTCCGGCTTTTGGTGAATCTGCTTCACCTCGAACTCTTCCCTTGCGGCGAGCAATTCGTTCTGGGCCTTGGTCGCGGCCTCGGTGAGATAGAGCCGGTGCAGCAAATCGGGAAAATCAAAGTTCTTCGGGTTGCGTTGCAGAAGCGCGAGCGCGGCCCATAGTGCCATGGTTTCATGAAGCGTCTTCGCCTCCTCGAAACCCAATAACGGCGAGACAGAAAACGTCCCCGCGCCGTCGAGGATGACAACGCGCTCGCGCGTGCGATACGCGCCGATGATGAGGTAGGGTTGCAGCACGGCGAGCGCGAGCGCGCCACACGCGACCAGCGCCCACATGCGCGCGGCAAAGGCATGGTCGGCAAACAAACGCGCCGGTGAAAAGCCCGACGGCGTTTTCCGTGGCGGCGGAAGCGACGGCGTTGTATCCACGTTTGTGACATGCTGCCTGTCAGTGTCGTCGGTGGTATTCATGATTCATCAAAGTCCTGGAGGCGTTTGCGCGGGCAATGGCGGCGGCGCGGCGCCGGCGTGCGCGGCGGTCGCGCTGGCCGGCGAGGGCGCGGCAAGCAATCCGCCGAGCATGTTGGCGCGATAGAGCACGTCGGTTGCCCTGTGGCCGAGCGCGCCGGGGTTGCCGGCTTCGCCGGTGAACGCATAACCCTGCGCGAAGATTTTCTGGCAAATGACCGGCGTGGAAATTGTCCCGATCAACAACGTCAGCGCTGCGAGGATGCCGCCGATGTTGGTCAGAAACGGGGAATATAATATCATTTCGGCGGACGCGGGATTGGCGCCGACCGCCGCGCGAAAATCCTGCCAGATAGCGATGGTCACAAGGTTCGTGATGGCGAAGCCGACTGGCCATGCGAGCACGGCGAGGGTTTGCTGAAAGAAGCGGATGCCGATCTGCGAGCCACCGGGAATCATGAAGCACGCGAGCGCAAACGGCATGAGCATGTAGAGAATCCAGCGCAGTATATATTGCAGGATAATCATGGGCGCGGAAATCAGCGCGCCGATTTGGATAAACACCCATGAGACGGCGTCGGTCATTGCGTGGTAGATGGATTCGTTGAGCTTGCGCCATGACCATTCCTTATCTGGGTTTTGAGCGGTGCCGGCGCGCAACTCCTCGGATGCGCGGGCGGGGTTGTCGTTGTAGTGCGGGTCAATATAGGAGGCCGCCGCGAGCATGGTGTTTTCCATGAGCGGAAACCACCAGTTCATCGAGGAGACGAGGGCGACGATGGTGATGGCGCGGGCGAGCGGGCGCACCAGTTCGCTGTTGTTGTAGTGATGCCGGCTCATGCGCGCGATGAGCCCCGCGACAAGCATCGCGAAGACGACGAAGCGGAACGCCGTCACCATCGCGGTGATTTTGTTTTCCAGAATGGGCAGCACCAGATTCATGAAGAAATCAGCGGGCGTTTTGGCGCGGATTGATGGAACGCATGAAGGTGGTCACGCGCTGGTTGGCCAAAAAATCGTCCTTCGCGGCAAGCTCGGCGGCGGCGTGTTGTTCCATTTCGTGCCGATTGTCGTTGGCGATTTTTTGCAGAATCACCTCGTCCATCTGGCGGCGGCGCGTGGTCTCGATCTGGGAAAGCTGCCCGTTCAATACGATCAGTTTTGCGGTGAGCTTTTGCACCTGCGCGTCGGTCGCGCCGGAGCGCAATTCGGAAAGCGTGAGGGCGATTTCCTCCAAAAGTTCGCGTTCGCGCGCGCGGGTCTGGTCGGTGACAGTGCGGGTGTTGTCGGCGCGGGCGTCGAGCAGGGCGTGGCGGCGGTAGGTAAGCGGGTCGTATTGGACCGTGCCGCCGTCGAGGTCGGGAACATAGACGGAGCGGTAGGTGCTGCCGTCCGTGCGCGAGAGCGTATCCAGACTCTGCACGACGCGGGCGATGTCGTCGCGGGACAGGCCGTAGTCGCGCAGAAGGTCGCTTTCGGCCAGAATGCCCAGGGACAATATTTTCGCGGCGTCGGCGGGATTGCCGGTCCAGTCGCGGATTTTTCCCTGAATGCCGGCCTGCTCTTTAAGTTGGGTAATCTGTGCCTTGAGCTGCGCGATGCTATCGACCCATTTGGCAATGGTGGCGATGTGCGAAATCTGGTTGTTGGCGAGGTTGGCGGCGTCGATGACGGGCATTCCTGCGAAAGCAAATGCGCCAAAAGCTGTCGAGGCGGTGACAAGGATGGCTATATTTAATTTTTTCATGATAATTTATTCGGTGCGGAGCGTGATGGTTGCGGGATTCAAAATAACGCCGTCCTGGGTGACGGTTTCGGGAAGGCGGACGTTCACGTAACGCGGCTCGGATTGCGTGTCCGTGGCTTCGCCGCGCTGCTGGTTTTGGATAATCCAGTATTGCTGCTTCACGGCCTGGTTCATGGCGCGGTCGTAGCCATGCCTCTCGGCGTCGGCGATGGCGGCGGTGATTTCGTTGTTGGCGATTTTCGAGACGAGATAACCGGCCCCCGCGCCGATGGCCGCGCCTTTGATGCTTTTGCCGGAGGAGTGATAACCGATGGCCCCGCCCGCGCCGGTGAGAACGATGTCGGCGGCGGGCTGGCGGAGGCTGGCGCAGCCGGAAAGGAGCGCTGTGGAAACGGACAATAACAAGGCGATGGTTTTCATGACTGTTTCTTGGGTGCTTGAATATTTCTCACCGTGCCGCAGAGCGGCGGGTCGGTGACGGGCGTGAAAAAGCATATGCTGGAAAATTTCTTTCCCTCGGGCTGCTGCTCGGGCATGGGGTAATTCTGGATGGCGGCGCAGACGGACTCGGGGAGATTGATGTCATGCGCGATGTCCTCGATGTCGGTGCGGTCAAACTGTCGCATGAGGAAAAACTGCTTGCTGTTGCCGATAACGACGGGGCGGATGCGCGAGGACTTGAAGCGGCTGTATTGCTGCACGATGGAGGCCGTCCAGCATGAGAACTTTCTCAACTGCGCGTAGGCTTCCGCCACCACCTTCTCGCCGCCGGGCACGTCGAGGAAGCGCGCCAGTTCCTCGTAGAGGATGCGTTTGCGCAGATGGCGCGGCAGCGATATGATGTGCTGCCTTGAAAACCCGCTGATAAGAAGTCCGGCGGCGGTTTTGAGTTCAACAGCCTGCTCGGGAATATAGCCGAGTTCAAAATGCGCAATCTGTCCGGTAAGGGAAATGTTCGTCACCCCATCGAAGAGTTTTCCGTATTGGCCGTGCGCGCACCACGACGCGAGGAGCGTGGCGAGGTGATCGACGGTTTCCTTCTTGTGCTCGGGAAAGCGCGAGAATTGCATCAATTCGACAAGGCTCGCGTGTTGCGGATAGTCGGTCGGCTCGTAATACGCGTGCGCCGTCGCCATGACCGCGCGCTCGGTCTGCGCGTCCTGCAAAAACGCCGTGATGTCGGCTTCGGGAATGTCATGGATGAATTGTTTTGCCTCCCGGCCCTCGTCGTCGTTGGCCGCGATGCGGTCGCGCAGTTCGGCGTAGGCTTCCATGTCGGTCGTGCCGTGCGGCATTTTGGTCCGCTTCCAGCGGTGCGCGGCGCACGCCATGCGCTGGATTTCCGGCAAGAGGTCGCGGTGCTTTTTCGACCAATCCTCGAAAGCGTCGGAGTAAAGCTGGTTGATATACTGTCCCAACATCGCCTGCCGGATTTGCTGCGTCTCCTCGTCAGCGGCTTCGCCGATCATGCGCGAGACGAGTGCGACGGCAGTAGCGATTTGCAACTGGTTGAGCGGAAGCTTTCGCGTGTCGAGATAATTGATGGTGAGGTCGCCGTCAGGATGTAGAATGATCGGGCGCTCTCCCATCGCCTCGGTGAACTTCCCGTAAGACAATCCCTCTTCTATGATGACCGTGTAATGATAATAGGCGGCGGTCTGCTCCAACAGGTCGCACATGTGGACGGACTTGCCCGCGCCGGTCGCGCCGAGCAGCACGGCATGCTGCGGCGTGGGCGGGTTGCCGATAAACGTGCGAAGTCCGACAAGGTTGCCCTGTTGCGCGCCGTCGTAGATGGCCTCGGCTCCGTCGAGCAGGCCGGTGAACGTCGCGGAAAACGGCAGCAGGTCGGCCAAGTAAGAATCCTCGGCGTAGAGGCTGCGGTGGCGGTAGGGCGAATTTGTCCAGCCGGGCCATGAGGCGAAGAAAAGTTTTTTGGCCGTCGAGGGCAGGGCGCATTCGTTGTATTGCGCGCCGTTGAGGTTGGTAATGGCGTTGCGGATGGCGGCGCACTTGGTGGAAAGGCCGGTCTCGGTTTCATCCCAGACACGAAGGATGTAGGTGACGTTGAACGGGTGTATAAATCCGGATGAAAGCGATTCGACCTTGCGCTCTTTTTTGCCGATGGCGACGAGCAGCGAGTGGCGCTCGGAGTCCTTGTATTCGCCGCGAAGCCGCTCAATGGCCTTTTCTTCCTTATCGACCTCGGTTTTGGTCGGAAGCGGGTCGAGGTTGACAGTGATTTGGTAGTCGAGAAACGGCAGCGTGGTGAGCCGCAATATGATGCCTGGATAGGTGCGGCTGGGCCAGCGTTTGAAGGTGAGGAGGGCGTGGTGGCGTCCATCCATATAAAACCCGGTGCCGATGTTCACACCGTCGCTGCACCAGCAGTTTTCCTGAATGGTTTGCTGCGGATTGAAGCGTTCGGAAAAGTTTATATCAAAACCGTTCGCCAGCGCCGGGCTGAGAAATTTCGAAAAATAGGTGAAGTGCGCGAGGTCGTCCATCGGCGAGACGGTCGTGTCGCCGCCAAAGAGCGCGCGCAGCGAATTTGTAATCTCGTCGAAGCGCGTGCGCAGCTGCGCGAGAAGTTTTGCGTAGTCGTCGGCAAGGCTGCCGCGTGTCGCGGCAAGGGGTGCGTAGCCGGCGAGCGGCGTGGAGATGAACAATATCAACTGCTCGCGGCGAAGTTCGCGCCGGTGCATCTTTTCCCAGTAACGCTCGAAGCGTTCGGTGCGCACGCGGCGGATGTGCGGGTGCATGGCGAGGGTTTCGGTGGCGCGGTGGTATTGGGTCAGTTCCTGCCGGTAGTCGCAGTTGCATGTCCACTGGAATTGCGCGCGCAAGCCGTCGCCAAGCACTGAGAGAAGGGCGCGGATTTTGTCCTGGTAGGCGTTGAGTTGCGCGATGGTACCGCCGCGAAGATCGGGCGGCTGCAATACAAAACCCTTGCTGGCGACGCCCTTTTCGAGCGTGCCGTAAAGGATCAGGTCGCCGGCAAAGTAGCCGTTGGGCGCGGAGCTATTGAGCATTAAAAAAGCCTCCGTTTGTTCGCGGCGGGCGCGCCGCGCGGGTTCTGGTTGTCGGGCGAAAAACAAAACCCCTCGCGGTTGAACACATGGTCGAAAAAATCCTCGGCGTAGCCGTCTGGTTTTCCCCGGCGAAACAGCATGACCCATGCGGAGGGGATCACGAAGATTGGAATCGCAACGCCACCCGCTGCCGCGAGGCTCGCGTGGAACATGCCATAGAGAAGAAGAAAAATGCCGATGGCCGCGACGATGCCGATGACAACATACAAGAAATCGTTGCCCTCGAAGCCGAGCGCGCGGCCCTTGCTGTCGTTCGCGCTGTTCGTGTCGGTGATACGCAGTCCGGTGTCCATGGGGGCAATTCGTAAATCGTAATTTCAGAACTGCGGCGTGAGCGCGCCGTCGCTCATGCCGAATATATAAAACATCGCGGTCATGATCGCCGCCGCGCCCGCGATAATGATGCCTGAGACGATACCCATCTTGCCGTCGGCGTCGCCCTTCTTGAGGCGGTCGGCTCCGCCCCAAATGTTAATGACGCCCCAAATGAAGCCGATCATGAAGAGCAGGCCGAGACCGTATTGGAAGCCGGTCTTAACCTGCGAGGGAACCTGGGCCAGAATGAGCGGGACGCCCAATGAGGAGCCGTCCGTGATTGCGGCGGAGGCTGTCGTCGCCGCCCATTCCGGCAAGGTGAAAAGCGAGGCGAGAAACGCGATCAAAGCGCTTCGGGAGGAAGGGAGTTTTTTCATGGCTGGAATTTGTCTTTCCGGCTCGCGTCATGCGGAATCCGGTCAAAGTGTGCCGCCATTATGCCCGGTTTTTCCGGACTTGGATTGGATGCCCGGGCTTTTTTTAGTAATGATTGGATATTTTTGAGCAAAATCCCTTGGCGAGCACTGACAGAAGCGGCGAAAACAACGGTCAAGGTGGCTTTGATCGCAAAAGCCGGAAAGGGCGGCCACCTCGGAGATACGCATGCCGCCCTGCCGGAGCAATGCCTGCGCCCTGCGTATCCGTTCCCTGAATATATGATCGCGTGCCGGCATGCCGGTGCTGGCTTTGAATAACAGCTTGAAGTGGGTCCGGCTCAGGCACGCGATGTCCGCCAGTGTTTTTACCGCAATCTTCCCGTGCAGATTTTTGTCAATGTGGTCCAGAACGTGTTGCAGGCGCTCGGGGTTCATGGTTGCGGGCGCGGTTTTCTTTTCCTTTCCGCGCGTCAGTGCGTCAAGCAGGAGGAAACCCAGGGCGGAGCAAAAATGCCCGAAGCAACTCACGTGACAAGCGGGTTGCGTATGATGACCGGATTCAACGAGAAACCGGATTACGTTCATGATGATGCAATCGTGCCGCGCCAGCTCCCACAACGGACTGTGCCGCACCTTGTCCAATGGCTTCTTTTTGGCGGGCGGTTGCGCCTCATCCTCCGCGCAAAAGCAAAGCATCAGCGCCTCTTGTTTCCAATGGAGGGCATAGCTTGCCTGTTTGTGTATAAAAATCACATTCTGTCCGCGAACGGTGAAGGTGCCGCGTTCTCCGCTTTTTTCGTTCCGCCAGTCAATTCGCGCCTCGGATTTCATCTCCGGCATCACAATAAGCCGGTGACGCTCCCCGGTTTCTTCACGCAAGCATTGCGCGGACAGTAGAAAAATGCCGGCATCCCTGCCATTGCATGCGGCATGGAGCGTTTCTTTAATTATTGAAGCTTTGGCTGGCACAGGTGAGCCGGATTGCCGGCCCCATTGCCGGGCATCTCCTAATTATTTATACAAAATCACCGCCCGCTTGTATTGAACCCATGCGCTTTTTTTGGGGAACCAATTGACCAAAATCAAACGGCGGTATCCGTTCCCGTATTTTTTAACAAAACAGCCAGTTGGGCATGGAGCGCCCGGAGGTCGTCGGGAAACTGGATGTCCATGCCGAGGCGCGCCTGCCGGCGCAGCAGGCGTGTCAGTCTGGCGGCAAGCGTGACGATGGGCGGGAGCTTTGGCGGGCGGACGCGCCGGTCTTCGCCGGAAGTTTTTGACGAAATGGGAATGCCCAGACGCAAATACGCCTGCCGCAGGCCGAGTCCGCGCAACGCGCCCGGGGTGTCCGCGCGGCGGGCAAGCTGCATGTAGCGTTGCGCGGTGCGCACTCCGCCGTGAAAACGTGTTTCCAGCCACCCGAGCCATGCGCCCTGCCCGGCGCGGCGGCGGATGCGCGCCTTTTCCGCGATGAGGAGTTGCCCCGCGCGCCATGCGGCGGACAGCGCGGCGTCGAGCGAGCGGCGGGAGTCGCCGGCAAGCCGCCGCGCCTCTGCGTGCAGGCGGTTGATTTCCAAAAAGGCGGATGTCTCGCGCGCCGGGGGCGCGGGCGTGACGTTGCACTGGGCAGGGGGCGGCATAAGTGTATCCGTGTTCATGATACGAGGCCCATGCTTTGGCGGAAATCGTCCGCAAGTTTGTGGACGGTCTGCGGGGTGCAGCCGGCCTGTTCGCCAAGCGCCTCCAGCGTCATGCCGCCGATGAGGTCGGGACGGACCTGGCGCAGCACGATGGACGCGCGCAATCCGCGCTGCTCCAGCGTGGTGCCCTCGGAGATCCACAGCAGCACGTGCGCGATGGCTTCCGCGGCCATCGCGCGGGCCTCGATTTTGGGATCAACAGGGTTTTGGAAAAACGCGTCGTCGCCGGCGGACGCGCGGGCGGGGTTTGGGGCGGACTGGGCGGGATTGGTTTTATTTTGATTATTCATGGATGTGGTTGCCTCGCCCCGCATCCTGCCAGTGTTTATAAAATCAAAATAGCGGCGCGCTTCATCGCGGATTTGCCCGGATTTCGCGCAGGGCTTTTCGATGTATATAAAAACGCCACACGCATGGCGCATGTGGCGTTGGGATTTCCTGCCGTATTATGGGCGGTTTTATCCGCGCGCGGGCACGAGCAGCCGGGTGCGGATATGCGCGGAGACCTCGGCAAGGTCGTAATATACAAAGTGCCCGACGCGGTGATGCGGGATTCGGCGGGTGCGCGTCCATTCGCGCAGCGTGCGCACGGACGGCTCGCGCCCCTGCGGGAAAATCCCGCTGAGGCGCAGGCCGTTGATGTCCGTGAGCGCGGGATGCGCGCGCGTTTGCGCGGGGGCTGGTGCTGGCGTGGTGGGAGCAGTGGAGGTGGAGTTCATACGCCCATGTGCGCGCATCACGTGGCGCGCGGGGGCTTTTATTTCGTGGCCGTGCCCTGGTTCTCCGCAGGTGCGGCGCGGAAACGAAAGAAGGCAGGCGGGGGCGGGAGGGCGGATGCGGCGGGGAAACCGCATCCGCCCTCACTCCCCGCCCGGTTGCGGATTTATGCGGCGAGCCGGTTTTGCGGGTCAGACGCGGGCTCGGGCGCACTCGCTGCCTGCGGCACTGGCTTCGCTTGCGGCGCGGCAGCCCGCATCGGCATGATGGCAAAGAATGCCCCGGCCTCCTGCTGGGTGGTCACGTTCAGGTAATGGCGGCGGATGATGCTTTCCGAATTGCCCGCCTGCAACGCCGTGTCGCCCATCGAACGGAATTTTCCAACATGCATCGAAATAAACGTGTGCCGCAACACGTCGTGCCCCACGCCGAATTTTTGGCGGATGCGCGTGAGTTTTTTGGCGATATTTTTCATTTTATCCTTGGGCGGAATGACGGGGTATTCGTCCAGCGGATAGGCTTTGAGCCACGCCGCGAGGTTCGGCTGGATGGTCACCAGCCGGCGCATATTCACCTTCGACACCCATGGCTCGATGGTGATGGCACTGTTTTCCAGCCGCACGTCGCACGCGGGCAGCTTGGAAATCTCCCCCTCGGGCCGGATGCCGGCAAACAGGCACAACGCGAAAAACGGCACGAATGCCCCGCCGTGGACGCTCTCCACGTGCGCCATGAGTTGCGCCGCGCGCTCCGCCGTGAGCGCCTCGGCGCTGCCGCGATTGTGCTCGATGCGGTTGCGCGGGATTTTCGCCACCGGGTTGCGCGTCATCCATTCCTTGCGCACCGCGTGGTTGAAAAACGCGCACAGCACGCCGCGCCGGTTGTTCTGCGTCTTCAGCGCCCCGTCGTCGCGCCGGATGTAGGCGTGCAACGCCTCCGTGCCTACCTCCGCAAGCGTCTGCGTCGGAAAATGCCGCTGGAACTCCGTCAACTCCAGCCGGATATTCCGCAACTGCCGTTTGCCTATCAACGCCTGTTGCACGTCCTCCTTGCGCGCCTTCATGTAGGTTTCGATGGCATCGGCGATTTTCAACGCGGCCTCGGGCTCGCGGTAATTGGCCAGCGCATAGTCGAGGTAGAAGGTGAGCGGACGCCGCGCCTTCTCCAGCCGGAGAAACGCGGCCTCCGCCTCGCGCAACTGCGCCTCGGTCAGAAACGTGCTCGCTCCGCGAAGATTGGATTGCGATTGGAGCAGACGCAGTTCCAGCGCGGCGCGCTCGGCAATGGCGTCCTCGCGGGTCTTGAAGTTTTTACGAACGCGCTCGCCGAGCAACCAGCCGGCGACGCGGAATGAAATCACGCCGTTGCGGTTCTTGAACGGCTTGATGGTGAATGCGGACTTTTTTTGTTTCATCGATGGTTGCCGCCTTCACGTGGCAACCTATTCATGAGATCTCCGGCTTCCCTCTGGAAATCGGACCTTTCGTGCCGGCAAGATGCCGGCGCTCCCAGTCGCTCACGCGTTTTCCGGCGCTACTCGCCCGGAGCCCGCATGACCGGCACTTCCTCGACCTTGTTCTTCATGGCGATGGCAATGAGCGCGATCCACGCGCCGATCAAAACCAGAAACGCTGCGCCCACAAAAAGCCACAGGCCGCCCGCCGCGCCCTTCTTTTTTTCGTCCGTTTTCATTCCTTCGCGGCCGGCGGCGGCGTTGCGTCCGCCGCGCCGGATGCCGCGGCGGGCGGGACGGGTTGGATCGTCATTTTCAGGAACAGCGGGTCGGGGCCGACAAACTTGGTCTCGCGTGAAATATCCACGCGCCCGGACTCGTCGCGCACGCGGACGCGCACCGGAAAACCGCCCGTGTAGCCCGCCAGCGGCATTTGCACGATGAGCGGGCGCTGCTCCTCCCCATCGGCGGCGAGGCGCACCGGGGCATCGAAGCCGTTCACGATTGCGCCCGCCGGCAATCCCTCGACCGTCACCGTGAAGCTCGCCGGCGCGCCCGCCTTGTTGACGAGGCGCACGAAATACTGGTTGCGCACCATGCCGGCATCCATCACGTAGGCCGACCCGACCATGCGCGTGATGCCGATGAACGCGGGCTTTACCGACAGAAACGCCAGCGCCGCCGCCGTCGCCCCCGCGCACATGATGAGCGCGTAAACCAGCGTGCGCGGCCGCAGCCAGCGCGTGGCCTTGCCCGCGAAACCGTTGAGCGAATCATAGCGCACCAGCCCGCGCGGCCGCTTCAGCCGGCCCATCACCTCGTCGCACGCGTCGATGCACGCCGCGCAGCCGATGCACTCGATCTGGAGTCCCTGCCGGATGTCGATTCCCGTCGGGCAAACCTGCACGCAGCGATGGCAGTCGATGCAATCTCCCGCCCCCTCCGTTCCCACCTTGCCGCGGGGTTCGCCCCGCGTCGCATCGTAGCCGATCACCATCGAATGATCGTCGATCAGCGCCGACTGGATGCGCCCGTAAGGGCAGATGATGATGCAAAGCTGCTCCCGGAACCACGCGAAATTAAGATACAAAATGCCGCTGAACGCCACGATGAACAAAAACGCCCCCCCATGCGCCACCGGCGCCCCCGCCATCATGCCCCACAGCTTGGGGATCGAGACGAAATACGCCAGGAACAGGTGCGCGATCGCCGCCGAAAACACCGCGAACAGCCCGTGCTTCAAGGCCAGCTTGCACACCTTGCCCGCCGACCACGGAGCCGCCGCGAGCTTGCGGCGCTTCAACGCGTCGCCCTCTATCCAGCGCTCGACCAGCCGGTAAACGTGTTCCAGAAAAACCGTCTGCGGACACGCCCAGCCGCACCAGACGCGGCCCAGCAGCGACGTGACCAGAAACAACGTGAATCCGAGGCCCGCGATCAGGAAAAACAGCAGCCACATGTCCTGCGCCACCAGCGTGCCGCCAAAGAAATGAAACCGCCGCTCGGCCACGTCCAGGAACACCGCCGGGTAACCGCCCACCTTGATCCACGGCAGCGCGAGATAGACCACGATCAACAGCCAGCCCGACCAGCGCCGGGCCCGCATGAAACGCCCGCGCGCATCGGCCGGATAAAGGAAACGGCGCGAGCCGTCGGCGCGGATGGTGGTGACCTCGTCGCGATTCGGCAACGTGACTTTCGGGGCGGCAGCCATGCGAATCATTCCTACGGGCAATTTTTTGCCGCGCAAATACTATCCTCGGCGAAAAGCAGGTCGATGGGGCCGCGGCCGCGTTTTCCGGTCGCGATTGCGCCCGCGCGTCCCGCCCCGGCATGCGCCGCCTGGCATTCTTCCCGCGGGCCTCATTCTCGTTCCTCGATTTTTCGGGTTTCTCGCTATTTTGAATGGTTTTTTTGTGACACAGAGTTCTCGGAACGCGGCCCACGAAGTTCACAGAGAGAGTGTTTGCCTTCCCTCTGTGAACTCTGTGTCGGAACTTTGTGTGCTCTGTGTCATAATAACGGTTGGTTTCAGACATCGAAAACAGCGATGAACCATTTTTCGTCGTTGGAATTTTTCCGGGATTTGGGCGTGTTGGAATCCCGAATTTCTCGCCCGCATGCGCTCCACCCGCCGCCGCTCCGTCGCCACGCTCACCCTCACCGCCGAGGCGGCGCGACGTTTTCACCGGCGCGCGCTCGGTCTGGATGCGCCCCACACCGACACCGCCGCGGCCATCGCGCATCACGGCTATGTGCAAATCGACCCGATCAATGTCTGCGGGCGCATGCACGACCTCATCCTGCGCAACCGGGTGGCAAACTATGCCGAGGGCGACCTCATGCGCCATCTCCACGGCGTCCCGCCGGACGCGCCGCGCTCCGCCGCGCCGCTCGCGGCGGAGCAACGCACGGCGTTTGAGCACTACCTGCCCGTGCGCGGCATCCTCGTCGCATTCGCCACCGAGGCCTGGCCGCACCTGCTCGCCTCCATGCGCGCCCGCGAGAAAAGCGCCGGCGCGTGGTCCGGCCGCCTCGATGCAGACCAGCGCCGCATGGCCGCGCGCCTGCTCGACGAAATCGCGCGGCGCGGCCCGCTTTCCTCCGAGGACATCGCGGATGACGCCCGCTCGTTCAACGGCTGGTCGGGTGGCTGGGGTTTTGGCCGACTGGCCAGAATCACCCTCGACAAGCTTTTCTTTCATGGCCGCCTGCTCATCGCCCGCCGCCACGACGCGCGGCGCGTTTATGACCTGCCGGAGCGCGTGTTGCCCGCCTCGGTGCTCGGCGCGCCCGGGCCTTCCGCCGGGGAAACCCGCCGCTGGTTGGCGCATCTCGGCTTGCGCCAGCACCGCCTGCTCTCCCTGAAAAAGCACGACGCCGCGCTGGTCGCCGATCTCGTGCAACCGCTTCAAGTCGAGGGCTGCCCCGCCCTTTTTTGTTTGCGCGAGGATCTGCCGTTGCTCGACGCCGCCGCGTCTGGCCCGGACTCGCCGGGCGTCCCGTTCACGCTCCCCGCCGGGGCCGCGCCGTTGCTGCTCGCGCCGCTCGATCCGCTCATCTATCACCGGGCGCTCACGCGAAAGCTTTGGGGCTTTGACTACACTTGGGAGGTTTACACGCCGCCGCCCAAACGCGTGCGCGGTTATTATGCACTGCCGCTGCTGTCCGGCACCGAGTTTGTGGGGTATGTCGATCCCAAGGCCGACCGCGCGAAACGAAAACTCCGTGTCGTCAAACGCAGCGTGCGCCGCGGCCACCGTGTCGCCGGAAGCATTGCCGGCCTCGCGAAATTCCTCGGCTTGCGCTGACCCGTGAAAGGTTGAAGTTTAAATTGAAGTTGAAGGACAAACCCACGCAGCCGGTCCCTTGAACTTTAACTGATGTTACGCGGAGGAGTCCTTTTGAACAACCAAATGCAACAAGCTCAAGGTAGGGAGGCCTCGGAGAGGCCTCCCTACCGGCGCTGCCGCGCCTGCATTACGCAGGCCCATTGAACTTTAACTTAAACTGCCGCGAAGCGGCCTCCCTTGTCCAAACGCCCGCCCAGTCCGATTCCGCCTCTGCTCATCGCCATCGCGTTTGTCGTCGCGATGGTCGTGTTCTGGATGCGCCGCGACCACGGGGAGGGCGCGGCCGCGAACGACGCCGCGCAAACGGCCCGCCCCGCCCCGCTCCCCGCCGTCCCGCCTGCGCCCGCTGCGGGTGGCGGCGAGGAGGGTATTCTTAAAATGGATACAGAATTTCCCGCCGGAGCGGTCCCGGAGGTTCGCGAGCGCGTCGGGAAAATCATCTCGCAGCGCGACGCGCGCCCCGGGGAGATCATCGTCATTTTCAGGACCGCCCGGGCCATGCGCGAATTCGTCGCCCGCGCGCCGTCCGCCGGGGCCTATGTGATCGCAAGCGTTGAGCAGCTCTTCGCCGTGCGCGCGCGCTGCCTGTCGCTCGACGCGCTCACGGGCGACATGCTCAAAAACGCGCGCGACCTCGAACTGGTCGGCGGCAACCATCTCGTCGGGATTCCCGAGCCGCCGCCTGCGGACCGCGCCGACCGCGCGCACCATGCCGTCGGCGGCGCGCTGCTCGCCGCCATCGGCGTCAACGCCGGCACCGACAACTCCGCTTGGGGCCGCGGCGTCACCATCGCGGTGCTCGACAACGCCGTCATGCCCGATGCCACCTTCGCGCCCGACCGTCTGCGCATCCTCGACATCGGCTGGGGGGCCGCGCCCGGCGAGGGCGCCAGGCGCGGGCACGGCACCTCCGTCGCCGCGCTCGCCGCCGGTTCCGCGCCCGGCGCGCGCGGCGTCGCCCCGATGGCCCGCGTGCTCGGCATCCGGGTCGTGGACGAGGAGGGCGTCGGCGATATTTTCACCATCGCAAAGGGCATCGTGGACGCGGTCGATGAAGGCGCGAGCATCATCAACATCAGCCTTGGACGGCGCGCGGGCGACATCGTGACCAGGCGGGCGATTGACTATGCGACCGCGCGCGGCGCCGTGCTCGTCGCCGCGGCCGGCAACGAGCAGTCAACCGAACTCTCCTGGCCCGCCGCCGATCCCCGCGTGATTTCCGTCGGTGCGGTGGACGCTTCCGGCGTCGTGGCGCGTTTTTCCAATTCCGGGCCGCAGCTCCAAATCACCGCGCCCGGCGTCGCCATCGACAGCGCCGACGCCGACGGCGGGCGCGCGCCTTTCAGCGGCACCTCCGCGAGCGCGCCCATCGTCGCCGGCGCGCTCGCCGCGCTCATGTCCGAGACGCCGGGCCTCACCGCCTCGCAGGCGTGGGAAATCTTGCGCGCCCACGCCAGCGACGCCGGAGAACCCGGCCACGACCCCGACTACGGCCACGGTGTGCTCAACCTCGGCTGGGCCATGGCGCGCAGCGACACCGCCCGCGCGGACATGGCTGTCACCGCGCACCTTTACGATCGCGCGCGCGGCACGGTCACGGTGGTGGTGCAAAACCGCGGCGGCTTCGGCATCGCCGGGGCCGCGCTCGACATCGAACTCGACGGCGCGAGTTCGACGCATGTGTTTCCGTGGATCGAGCCCGGCGCCGTCGCCACCACGGCAATCCAGACTCCCTCCGGAATGCCCGGCGACGTCCCGGCAATCCTGCGCACCTCCCTCCGCCTCCCCGCCGGGCTCGTTGACAGCGTCCCGGAAAACAACCACCGCAGCACCGGCATTGTCACCTTGGCGCACGGGCAACTGGAGGAGTGAGATCATTCACCAATGAAAGTCAGACTTTTGGTGGAGGGCCGAGCTCCTGCGAGGCCGTCGCCGAAAAACGGTGCGTTTAACCGCGACGGCCTCGCAGGAGCTCGGCCCTCCACGAGTCCAATTACCACTGCAATTGGCATGACACACGGTGCCGTTTGCGTTTCCATCCCCCAACCAAACAGCTTGCGCCCGCCGCGTTTGGACGCCTTCGTCGTCAGCATGCACGCGCCCATTCTCGCCCCCTCGATTCTTGCCGGAGACCACTCGGATCTCGCGTCCAGCGCAGCCATCGTCGCCGCGACCGGCCTCGAATGGCTGCACCTCGACATCATGGACGGGCATTTCGTGCCTAACCTTTCCTTCGGCCCGCAAACCGTCGCCGCCCTGCGCAAGAAATCGAAGCTTTTTTTCGATGTGCATCTCATGCTCGACGAGCCGCACCGCTATGTCGAGGCCTTCGCCAAGGCCGGGGCCAACCTCATCAGCATCCACATCGAGCCCGCTTACGATTACGCGGCCACGCTCGCGCGCATCAAGGAGCTCGGCTGCCGGCGCGGCATCGTGCTCAATCCCGGCACGCCGGCCGGGGCCGTCAAACCGTTCCTCGCGCAAGTCGATCTCGTGCTGGCCATGACCGTGCAGCCCGGCTTCGGCGGGCAATCCTTCCGCGCCGACGTGCTCCCGAAAATCGCGCAGATCGACGCCTGGCGCCGCGAAGCCGCACTCGATTTCCGGCTGGAAGTGGACGGCGGCATCGACTTGAAAACGGCCGCCGACTGCCGTAATGCCGGTACGGATACATTCGTGGCCGGCACGTCGTTTTTCAACGCGGCCGACCGCGCCGCCTACGCCGCGGCCATCGCGAAACTGTAAACTGCCGCGAAGCGGCCCGTCACTTCCGCAGCGAATCCAGTTTTCCGGGGATCGCCAGGATCGCGCGAATCACATCGAGCGTCAGGCAGGCCAGCAAAAACAGGAAATACGCCGCCAGCGGAATCAGGCAGGCGCTCAACAGCAGCGACGGCCCCTCCATGCCCGGCACGAGCACAATCTGCAGGCCGGATGGGATCATCGAGTTCACCACGCCGCCGCGCATGAAAAACGCCAGCAGCGTGACCACGCAGCCCGCGGCCGCCAGCAACGCAAACGCCAGCGGCACGATCTTCAGCCCCGCCTTCAGGAAGAACAACAGCAGCCCGACCGCCTCCTCGCCCGCGCTTCCGCCGCCCTCTTGCTCGACACCGACCATGCGCGGGTGCAGCGCGATGCCGCCTTTCACGCCCCACAGCGCCGCGATGACCAGCGCCGGCACCAGCGGAATCAGGCTGCGCGCCGCCACGCAGGCGGCGATGCCGGCCAGAAGCGTCCCCGCCGCGAACAGCAGCGCAAGCAATCCCACGCATTCCAGAAAGGCGCCCGAGGACAAACGGCTCGGCGTGTTGGCGATGAGCTTGTCTCCCGCGCCGAGAAACCGGCCCGCCACAAACTGCCCCACCGTGAGCGCCAGCACCACGCCGACGCCCACGCCAAACAACCGGAACTCATTCGTGCGAATCGCCGCGTAGAGCGCATACACCAGCGTGAGCGCGGTGCCGGCGAGCACTGCGTATTGCCCGTAGTCGCGCGCCGCCTTCAGCCAGCAATTGATCCGCTCCGGGTTCAGTATTTTCGTCACGGCCGCAAGCGCCTTGGCCACCAAATCGCCGAGAAGGGTCGCGTTGAGTTTTAACGGCGTCGCCGGCTTTCCGGGGGCCGCTCCGTTCGGCATCGGCGGCGTGGAACCGGCGGGCGGCGGCGGAACTGGCGCGATGGAGGCGAGTGTCGAAAGCGGGCGCCACTCCTTGCCTCCCTCGGGCACGACCATCGGATCAGCGGGGATTTGTCCAGAACCGGCGAGCAGGCGGATTTGATCGAGCGAAACAGGGCCGGCAGTCTGGTTGCTCGAATCAGCGTAGTAGTATTTCATGACGAATGGAATCGTTTGGGGAGGGGTTATTTGACGAATGCGGGAAGCGTCACGCCATTGTCGCAGAAAGGTTGATACGATTCCTCGAAAATGCAAAGTCCAACCCTGGTCCGCATGGCATTTACTTCTTTATTTGAAAAATGCGCGGTCCCATATAAGAAAACAGGAACTCATCCAGTAGACATTGATATTAACGATGATCCTGCCCGGAGCTGGCCGGCACAAATATCGCGATCTTTTTTAAGACATAAAACTCATTGAAAAACATAAAGTAATATAATCATGATGCCTCCGGTGGTATCGATGTCATAAAACGTGCCATAAATTTGCGATACGTCTTTCCATTCGCTCCGCTAATGGCTACAAAAACAGAGTGGAATAAGTGTATGTAAAATTTGTGGTTACTTACAACTTTTCTATAGTTTCTGGGTCTATCATTAATGTCATGAATACCCCAGTCGCCATATTATTAAGCCAAAAAGGCTCCAGTGTGTATTCCGTGCCGACATCGGTGACCGTGGCCGAGGCCGTGCATGTTATGAACCAGCACCACGTGGGCTGTGTCGTGGTGATGGATGCCGGAAGGATGACAGGGATTTTCACCGAGCGCGATGTGATGAGCCGCGTGGTTTCCTGTGGCCGGACGCCGAGCATGACCTCCATCAGCGATGCGATGACGCGCAATCCGGTGACAGTCGGGCCGCGCGCTTCGGTCGAGGAGGTGCTGGTGCTTTTCAGCCTGCACCATTGCCGTCACATCCCGGTGCTGGACGAAGAGACCGATCCGCCCGGCGTGCTGGGCATAATCACAGTCGGCGATGTGAATCGCTGGATGCTCGGCGAATATGGTTCCGCCACCGCGCCCCGCCGGACTTCAATCGGGGCGGGGTAGGGGCGGGCGCGACGCCCGCAAATCCCAAATCACGAAATCCCAAATTCCAAAAAAATTCCAAAACGCCAAATCCCAAAAATCACCGGCGCGGAAGCGCCTCCTTTTTGAAATTTTGTTCTTTGGTCATTGGGATTTTTTTGGGATTTGGGATTTCGTGATTTGGGATTTTTACGCGAGCCTCCGCGCCGCGTTCGCAGTCTCCCCTTACGCCGCTGCTCGCTTCGTCGCCGCCCGCGTTTTTTTGGCGGCGTTTTTTCTGGCTTTGGCGGCGGCCTTTCCCGCGGACTTCGCCTTGCGTGTCTTCAACGCCGCGGCGATGAAGGCGGCGAAGAGCGGATGCGGCTTGTCGGGCTTGGACTGGAATTCGGGATGGAATTGCACGGCGAGGAACCACGGGTGTTTTTTCACCTCGACGATTTCCACGAGGTTGCGGCGCGGATTGATGCCGCTGACGATCATGCCGCCGCGCTGAAGCTGGCCGACATAGGCATTGTTTACCTCGTAACGGTGCCGGTGGCGCTCGCGGATGCTGCTTTGCCCGTAGGCCTTGGCCGCGAGGGTGCCGGGCGTGAGCGCGCATTCGTAGCTGCCGAGCCGCATGGTCGCGCCCTTGTCGATGATCTTTTTCTGCTCCTCCATCATGTTGATGACGGGATTGGGGGAGTCGGGGGCGAATTCCGTGCTGTTCGCGTCGTGCAGCTTCAGGACGTTGCGGCAATACTCGATCACCGCGATTTGCAGCCCGAGGCAGAGGCCGAAATACGGGATGCCGTGCTCGCGGGCGTAGCGCGCCGCCGCGATCTTGCCCTCGGTGCCGCGATCCCCGAAGCCGCCGGGCACGAGGATGCCGTCGAGCTGCCGGAGTTTCGCCAGGCCGTCCTTGCCCTCCAGGTCCTCCGCGTCGATGCGGAGGATGTTGACCTTGCAATTGTTCGCGATGCCGCCGTGCGCGACCGATTCGTAAACGGATTTGTAGGCGTCTTGGAGTTCGATGTATTTGCCGACCACGCCGATGGTGATCTCGTGCGCGGGGCTTTTCACGCGGCGCACGATTTCCTCCCAGATGTTTTTTTCCGGGAGCGGATTTTTCAGGCCGAACAGCTCGATCACCAGATCGTCCACGCCCTCCTTTTGCAGCGCGATGGGCAGTTCGTAGATCGAATCCACATCGCGGCACTCGATGACGGCCTTCACGGGAACGTTGCAGAAAAGCGACAGCTTGTCGCGCATGCTGTGTTCGAGCGGGTGGTCGCAACGGCACACGAGGATGTGCGGCTGGATGCCGATCTCGCGGAGTTTCGCGACGGATTGCTGCGAGGGCTTGGTCTTGAGTTCGCCTGCCGCCTGCAAATACGGCACGAGCGTGACGTGCATGAAAATCGCGTCGCGCGGCCCGACTTCGAGCGCGAACTGGCGCAGCGCCTCAAGAAACGGCAGCCCCTCGATGTCGCCGGTGGTGCCGCCGATCTCGGTGATGAGCACGTCCACGTCCTTGGCCGACTGGTAGATGCGCTCCTTGATCTCGTTGGTCACGTGCGGGATGACCTGCACGGTTTTGCCCAGATAGGCGCCCCGGCGCTCCTTTTGGATGACCGACTCGTAAACCTGGCCGGAGGTGAGGCTGTTGAGCCGGGAGAGTTTTCCGCTGGTGAAGCGCTCGTAGTGCCCGAGGTCGAGATCGGTTTCCGCGCCGTCCTCCAGCACGTAAACCTCGCCATGCTGGAACGGGCTCATGGTGCCGGGATCGACGTTCAGGTAGGGGTCGAATTTCTGGATGCGCACCTTGAGGCCGCGCATCTCGAGCAGCGCGCCGATGGCCGCCGCCGTGAGGCCCTTGCCCAATGAAGAAACAACACCGCCGGTCACAAAAATGTATTTCATTGGGCTGACTGGATATGATGCCCGGACAAGCCGTTACAAGAAAAAGCTCAAAAAAACGGTTCGGCGCCATTGAAAAGGAGCCGGGATGAGAGGGAGTCAGGAGTTAAAGGAGGCAAAGCCCCCGGCGCTCCGATTCCTTGACTCCTCCGGCTCCCGGCTCCTCCCGTCCTGGCCCCTTAAAAGCGACTCGGCGGCGGCCAGCACCCGCTCCGGCGTGATGGCCGCCATGCAGCGGACATCATGCGGGCAGCCGCTTTGCCAGTGCAGGCGCGGGTGGCGGTGGTGGCAGCCGAGGCAGGGCAAGTCCGGCGCGGAAAGCGTGATGATGCGTTCGCTCTTGGGCAGCCGCACTTCGCCCGAGGTGGGGCCGAAAAGCCCGGCGGCCGGCACGCCGAGCGCGATCGCGCCGTGAATCATGCCCGAGTCGACGCCGATGAGCATGCTGCTGCGCGAGACAAGTTGCAGGCTGTCGGCCAGGTTGAGCTTGTCGCGGCAATCGAGCGCGCCCGCCACGGCCGGCTCCGCGCGCGGGCCGTCGCGGAAATGCTGGCTCGCGCCGAGCTGGATCACCTGGCAGCCGAACCTCTCCCGCAGCAACTGCACGAGCCTGGCCCAGTGCGCGCGCGGCCACTCGCGGGCCTTCCATGTAGGGCCGGTATGGATACAGACAAAGGACCTGCCGGCGTGGGCGGACAGGGAGGAGCCCACGGTCTTGAGCACCGCGCCCACGCGGCGGGACGGCGGACCGAGATGCAGGCGCGGCCAAGGCGTTCCGGCCGGCAGGCCCACCGACGCGGCCAGCTCGTCGACGAGGTTGGTCCGGGACGCCTGCCCGGGCAGCTCGTCCGGATAATGAAAGCGATGGACCCGGTGCCGCGACGCGACGATGGACGCGACGAGATCGTTGCATTTGATGCCGAGCACCCGGTCAAAACGTCCGGCCATGGCCGGCAGCGCCACAAAGGCCGGGTTTGTGCAGTAAATCTTATAGGCCCCGGGCTCGCGCGCGGCCAGCGCAACCGCCGCCGGCAGGGTGCACAGGATGTCGCCGATCCCCCCATCGCGGAAAAACAGCATGAGCGGACGGCGATGCCGGACACCCAGCCAGTCGATATAGCGGGCGATGAAAATACTGTAGAGATTTTGTGCGAACGTGGACATGCAAGGACGCGCTCGAAGCTGGAATGAGACGCCTGCCGTGCGTCAAACAGGTTGTGTGCCGGGTTCCCCCGGATGCAAAGATGAAATCAATCTGCAGGTAGTTTCATGAAGATTTTGCGAGAGCATGGGGAGGTTTCCCAAAGAGGGAAAATGAAGGAATTTATAAGTCGCCAACCACCCGGGATTCGCTTACACTCTGGATGTCATGAAAACGATAATTGCCCCCATCGACTTCTCCAAGGCCACCGACTCCGTCATCGACGCCGCCTGCGAGTTGGCCCTGTCCATGAACGGCCGCATTGTGCTGCTTCATGTTGTCCAGCCCTTTATCCTCACCAGCGACTACGGGCTGACCATGGAAAACTTCCAGGAATCCATCGCCTCCAGCGAGAAGCACGCCGCGCGCCGCCTGGCGGAACTCAGCGCCGGGATTCGCCAGCGCGTGAGCAACGTGGAGGTCGTGCAGGTCAGCGGTCCCGCCCAGGCGCAAATCCTTGAGCAGGCCGCTCTTCACAAGGCCGACTATATCGTGATGGGCTCGCATGGCCACACCGCCATCTATGACCTGCTCATCGGCAGCACCACGCAGGGCATCCTGCGCAAGGCCACCTGTCCCGTCATCATCGTGCCGCACAAGAAAAGCTGAATCCTTGGCCGCGAAGCGGCTTCCGCTCTGCCAAAAAGCCGAAAATTAACCGTGCCCTTCCCGTCCAAGCCGTCTGCATTCATCCACGAGGCCATGGCCACGACCTTCGAGTTTCGCGTGCGCCATGCCGAGCCGGTCTATGCGCGGCAGGCGGCCCAGGCGGCATTTGCGGAAATCGACCGGCTCGAAACCCTGCTCAGCCGTTTCCACGAGGGCAGCGACATCTGGCGCATCAACCACGCCGCGACCGGCGAACACGTGGTCATCAGCGAGGAGTGCCACGCCTGCCTGTTGCAGGCGCTCCAGTTGCACGAATTCACCGGCGGCGCGTTCGACATCACCATCGGCGCCGCCGCCGACCTCGTCAAAAGCGCGGGGAAAAACCGTGTCGTCCCGGAGCCGGACGCCCTTCAGGATATTCTCGACCAACGCGCCGCCTCCACCATCGCGCTGTCCCCCGGCAACTTCGTCGTGGAAGTCACGCAGCCCGGCGCCTCGCTCGACCTCGGCGCGATCGGCAAGGGCTTCGCCCTCGATGCCGCCGCCGCCCTGCTCCGCGAGTGGGAAATCGAAAACGCGCTCCTCAGCGCCGGCGGCAGCTCCATCCTCGCGATGGGCGCCGAATCCGACGCGCCCGGCACGGGCGGCTGGCCCGTCAATCTCCTGGGCGAAACCCGCTCCGCGCCGCTCGTCCTCCACGACTACGCGCTCGGCGCATCCGGGACTGGCGAGCAAGGCAACCACATCATCGACCCGCGCCGTCGTTCCCAAGCCTATGCGCATATCCGGGCCTGGGCGCTGGCCCCCGCCGCCGCCGCGGCCGACGCCCTCTCCACCGCATGGATGACCATGAACCGTGATGAAATCGCCGGCGTGGTCGCCGGCCTCGCCCCGGGCCACGCCGCCATGGTGGAAAATCCCGACGGCAGCCTCCACCTCTGCAACCGGACCGGCGTATGGGCGCGCCTCGAACCCGGGGCGCATCCCGTCCGCGCATGAGCAATCCGGCGCCAGCCACCCCGGCGGCAGCGACGCATGCGCCCGCCCGCCCGCCGGTTCGCGCCGGATTGCTGGCCGCATCCCTGACCCTCTTTTGCGTCATGGGGCTCGCCGCGTTGCTTCGCCTCCCGCATCTCGATGAACGCCCGATGCACGCCGACGAGGCCGTGCAGGCCTACATTTTCGCCGACCTGCTGGAACACGGGAAATACCGCTACGACCCGGCGCATTACCACGGCCCGCTGCCCCATTTCATCAACCTCCCGCTCATGGGCGCGCTCGGTGTCCAGGAATTGGGCGCACTGCAACCTTGGCAATTCCGCTTGCAACCTGCGCTCGCGGGCCTGCTGCTCGTTGTCCTGGCCGCCTTTTGCGCTCAAAATCAGTCTCGTTCCTCGTTCCCGTTCTCTCAGAAAATCGAAGACGGGATGGCGAAAACACGCTCTCCTGTCTCCGCCTTCTGGCCCGCCGCGCTGCTGGCGGCCTGCTCCCCGCTGCTCGTGTATTTCAGCCGCATGGCGATCCACGAAACCCTGCTCGCCTGCCTCGCGCTCGCCGTGCCGCTGGCGGCGGCGCGTTTCCTGAAAACACGGCGCGCCGGTTGGCTGATCGTCGCGGGCGTCGCGCTCGGCGGCCTGCACGCCACCAAGGAAACCTGGAGCATCATCGCCTTCAGCTGGGCCGTCGCCGCCGTGGCGCTGGGTCCGCGAAAAATATGGCGGCTCCTGCGCGAAACCGGCGCGGCGCGCCTTGCGCTCGCCGTCGTCGTGGCGCTGGCGGTGTCGTTTCTTCTCCACTCGAATTTCGGGCGGCATCCGCGCGGCTTCGCCGACGCCTGGCTGACGCTTTTCCAATACCGGACCGGGGGCGGACACGACAAGCCGTGGTCGTATTACCTAACCGACATCCTGGCGTTCCGTTCCGCCGGGCGCGGCTGGTATGGGGAGGGGGCGATCCTCATCTTCGCAGCCCTCGGTGCGGCGGGCTTGATGGGGCGGCGGCGTCCCCGCCGCCGGACGACGCGAAGCGTCGCCCCGGACCAATCCATTGGCGCGACAAAAACCGCCGGTATTCGTTTTGGCGGGCCTGCCGGCCCGTCCGGCGGCGGGGACGCCGCCGCCCCATCAAGCCCGCCAGCGTCCGCCGCCCCCGCATTGCCCTCCTTTCTCGCGCTGTCGTCGGTTGTGCAGATCGCGGTGTATTCAATCATCGGTTACAAGACGCCCTGGCTCATGCTCGTCCCCGTGGCGGGCCTTGCGCCGCTGGCCGGCTGCGGCCTGGCGTGGATGACCGGGCGCCGTCCGGACGGCGGGCCGTGGCGATCCCTCGGTGTCGCGGCGAGCCTGCTGGTTTTGTTGTTCGGCGTGACCCCGCAGCTCCGCGATGTGACCCGAGCCCGCGCCACCGACCCGGCGCTGCCCGTGGTTTACGCCCCCACGCTGCCCGGGGCCGATGTCGCGCTGAGCCACGCCGTCGCGTCGCTCAAGCCCGGCGAACTCGCCGCCGTGATCGGTGACGACTACTGGCCCGTCCCGTGGTATTTTCGCGCCCGCCGCGATGACACCGGCTATTACGAGGAGTTCGAGGCGCCGGGAGACCTGAGTCCGTTTGCCCTCGTGGTCCGCTGCGGTTATGCGCCGCCGCCGGCCGCGCATCCCGGGGATGTTCTCGTCGAGCTTCGCCCCGGCTACTATGCGCGCATTTCACACCATTAGAGGGTCAAGTCCCGAGGCAATGTAACCTTACATTGCCTCGTGTTTTGTCCCGTTCGTTTTTCAAAACGCCTGCCATACGGGGCCTCACTTGCGAAGCCCTGCGTCGATGATGGGTTCCCGGGCGGGAAGGGGAATTGCCCGGGGCGGCAGCGTGGCGCGGTCACCGCCCTTTGGCCGCGCGCAGCCACTGGCCGCGGGGGATCTGCATGATGGCCGCCGGGGCCTGGCCGGCGGAAAGCAGCGCCGACATCGTGCGCATCGCCGAGTCAATGTGGGTGAAGAATTTCTTGTATGCGCCGCAAAGGTAGTTCAGCCCCGGCTCGCCGTGCGGCGTCGTGAGGAAGCGATGCTTGGGGCATTCGCCGTGACAGGCAAAGCGCACAGCGCACTCGCGGCAATACCGCGGGAGCGAATCGGCCTTGGCGTCGCCAAACGCCTGCTGGCCGGGCGAGTCGATCATCGCGCCCATCGAGGTGTTCAGCAGGTTGCCCAGCTTGTAATGCGGATAAACGTAGTGGTCGCACGAATACACGTCGCCGTTGTGCTCGACCGCGACGGCGCGCCCGCATTTCTCGGAAAACACGCAGATGCCCGCCGGCTCCCCCGCCCAGTTGGCGAGGGCGGCGTCGAATTGCTGCACGAAAAAGCGGCCCACGTCGCGCTGCACCCACTCGTCGAAAATCGAGCACAGAAAATCGCCGTAATCCTTCGGGCGCACGCTCCACTCCGTCACCTGCGAGTCGAATTCGTCGGCGTCGGGATGGTCCGGCGGCGGGGACAGCCACAGGCCGGACGCCGCCGCCTCGGTCGCCTCGGCGGAACGCTCGACGATGGGGATGAACTGGATGTAGCCCGAGCCGATCTCGCGCAGGAAGCGGTAAACATCCACGCCGCGGCGCGAGTTTTTTTTGTGCACGGTCGTGAGCGTGTTGAACTCGACCTTGTGGCGCTTGAGCACGTCCACGCCATTCATCACGCGGTCGAAGGTCGGCTTCTGCCCCTTGTCCACGCGGTAGCCGTCGTGAATGTCGCGCGGGCCGTCCACGCTGATGCCGACGAGGAAATTGTTTTTCGCCAGAAACCCGCCCCACTCGTCATCGAGCAGGGTGCCATTGGTCTGGAAGGCGTTGTGGATGACGCGGCCCACGCCGAAGCGTTTTTGCAGTTCCACCGCCTCGCGGAAAAAGTCGAGCCCCGCCAGCGTCGGCTCGCCGCCCTGCCACGCGAAGTGAACTTCGCGTCCCGGCTGCGACGCGATGTAGTCGCGGACGTAGGCGACCAGCACCTCCCGGCTCATGCGCCGTCCGCCCTGTCCCTCGTAGAGGCGCGCTTTTTCGAGGTAGAAGCAATACGTGCAATCGAGGTTGCAGACCGAGCCGATGGGCTTGGTCATCCCGTGGAAGGGCTGGCGGGCGATGGTGGTCGGAGGCGGGGGCATTGAGCGATGAAAGGATGGAAAGTGCATTCCCTGCCCGGCGAGGTCAAGTGACGGGCGGCGTTTTGGATCGCACGGCATGCAAGACGCCGTCCGGGCGGCGCCAATTACGCGCGCGGATGCGCCTTCTGGTAAATTTCCTTCAGGCGCGCGACGCTCACGTGGGTATAGACCTGCGTGGTGTTCAGGCTCGCGTGGCCGAGCAATTCCTGCACGAGGCGCAGGTCGGCCCCGGCGTTGAGGAGATGGGTGGCATAGCTGTGGCGGAGCTTGTGCGGGGAAATGTCCGGCGGCAGCCCGGCCAGCGCGAGGTAGCGTTTCAACAAAAGCTGCACCTGGCGGACGGGCATGCGCCCGTGCTTCGCCGTGACCACCACGGGCGCGGTCGGCGAGGTGTCGCGGGCGTGGGCGGCCTTGAATTGCCTGAGCACGGCCAGCGCGACCTTGCCCAGCGGGCAGAGGCGCTCCTTGCGGCCTTTGCCGAGCACGCGCGCGACGCCGGAGGTCTGGTCGATGTCGCCGTGGTTGAGCGCGGTCAGTTCGCTCACGCGCAGGCCCGCGCCGTAGAGGAGCTCCATCACGAGCCGGTCGCGGCAGGCGGTGAACGGGTCGATGGCCTCGTTTTCGAGCAGGCGCGCCGGACCGTCGAGCAGCAGGCGCATCTGTTCCTCGGTGAGGAACTTCGGCAGGCGCTTTTCGAGGCGCGGCAGCGGCACGCCGACGAACGGGTTGCGCGTCACCTTGCCGTGGCGCAGCCAGTATTTGTAGAACGCGCGCAGGCCGGACGCGTGGTTGTGCAGCGTGCGGCGGTCGAAGCGGCGCTGCGCCTCGATGACGAAGTCGCGCAGGTCGCGCGTGGCGAGCGCGCCCAGCCCGCGCGCGGCGAGGCCGGAATCCGCGAGCCAGCGCCAGAAATCCTCGAACGCCTGCCGGTAGTTGCGCAGCGTGTGGCGCGAGTAGCGGCGCTCCTTCTCCATGTATTCAAGAAATGGATGCAGCCACTCCGCGGCCACGGCGTCCGGCACGGCGGGCCCTGTGGCCGCGGTGCGGCCGTTTTCCTCAGACGCCTTGCTGCTGGAGGTGTTTTTCGACATCGCTCATCACCTTCGTCGCGTGCCGGCGCAGCGCCCCTTCGGGATCGAGCCCTTTCGCGCGGGCGGCGGCGGCGAGTTCGAAGAGCGCGCGGCCCAGCGCCTCGTCGTCGAGCGTCGCGGCGAGCCCGGCCACGCGGGCGGAATCGACCGCGCCGTCGTGCGGCAGGTCTTTCTTCTGGATTTGTTTCCACACCGCCTCGGCAAACATCAGCGCCGGCAGGCGCGGCGGCATGTCCTTGAAGACTTTTTCGCGTTCCGGCTGCGCGTTTCCGTTCGCGCCCGCGGCGGCGGCCTTCGCCGCCTTTTCCTGCGCCTTGATCTGCTCCCACTTGACCAGCACCTGTTCGGAGGTGTCGAGCCGGTTGTCGCCAAACACATGCGGATGCCGGCGGATGAGCTTTTCGTTCACCTCACGCGCCACGTCGTCGAGGTCGAAGTGGCCGGACTCCTCGGCGAGCTGCGCGTGAAACACCACCTGGATGAGCACGTCGCCGAGTTCCTCGCGCATGTGCGGCATGTCGAGCGCGTCGATGGTTTCGAGCAACTCGCTGCATTCGTCGATCAGGCAGCGGGTCAGCGACGCATGCGTCTGCTCCCGGTCCCAGGGGCAGCCGCCGGGCGCGCGCAGGCGGGCGATGGTCTGGCGAAGTTCGTTGATGGCACTCATGTGTGGACGCGACTCATACACGGAAGCGCGCCCGAAAAACAGAGCTTTCTTTCGGCGCGCTTCCGTGTTTTCTCCAAATCTCTGCCGATGGACAAACTCACCGAAATCATGGCTTGGAAGCGCCGCGAGATTGCGCCGCTCGTCCGCCCCGTCTCCCTCGGCGAACTCGCCGCGCTCAACGCCCGCCTGCCCGCGCCGCCGTCGTTCGCCGCCGCGTTGCGCCGCGCCGACGGGAAGACCGCCGTCATTGCCGAGATCAAGCGCCGCTCGCCCTCCGCCGGAGCCATCGCCGAGAACGCCTCCGCGCCCGCGCAGGCCCGCCGCTACCAATCCGCCGCCAGCGCGATGTCGGTGCTGACCGACCACAAGTATTTCGGCGGCACGCTCGACGATCTGCGCGCTGTCGCCGCCGCGCTGCGCGGCGGCGACAGCGAAGTGACAAGTGACAAGTGGCAAGTGGCAGGAGATGAAGCTGGCGGCGCGCCGTGTCCGCCCATTATCCGCAAGGATTTCATGGTGCATCCCGTGCAGGTCGCCGAGGCGCGCGAGGCCGGGGCCGGCGCCATCCTCATCATCGTGCGTGCGCTCGACGACGGCGAAATCGAGACGCTCCACGCCGCCGCCCGCGCCGCCGGGCTCGACGCGCTTTTCGAGATTCACCACGAGGACGAACTCGCGCGCGCCCTCCGCCACGGCGCGCGCATCATTGGTGTCAACAACCGCGACCTCTCCGTTTTCAAGACCGACCTCGCCCTCAGCGAACGGCTCATCCCGCAATTCCCGCGCGACGTGATCGCGGTCAGCGAGAGCGGCATCTTCACCGGCGCGGACGCGGCCCGGGTCCGTGCCGCCGGGGCGCACGCCGTGCTGGTCGGGGAGGCCTTGATGAAAGCGCGCGATCCCGCCGCGCTGATTCGCGAGTTGAATGGTTGAGCGCGCCGGCCTGGCGTCGCACAAAAACACGAGGATTTCCCGCTCGCGAAGCGGCGCCGGTGGACGCAGTGTTTTTGTGATGCCATTTCCGAGTGAGATTTATCCTTTTGGAGGCCGTCTCTCCAATAGGACAGGGGCCGAACGGAAACGCGGGTTGGGTAGCACGGGCGTCTCACCCGTGTTTTGCCAGGAAAGTACCAAACCCACGGGCGAGACGCCCGTGCCACTCAACCCACGCATGCTGAAATTCCCTATGCGCGGAAACGGCGTTGCGGAAGCGCGTTTACAGCGGCGCGGGTTTTCCCCCGTGGACGACGAGGAGCGGGAGCATGGTGTTGTGGCGGACCTTGGCGATGGTGCTGCCGTGCACGACATCGGCCAGGGCCTTGTGTCCGTGCGAGGCGAGCGCGATGAGGTCGCAGTCGTGCTCCGCCGCCACGCGCAGGATTTCCTGCGGCGGGTTGCCCATCGCGAGCATCGACTCGGCGCGCAAGCCCTGCCGCGCCACGTCGGCGACGCGCGCCGCGAGGTAGGCGCGGTCGGCCTTGATTTCCTCGGACTCGGCGAGTTTGAGCTGGTCGAAGTTGCGCGCGGCCCAGCCGTCCGCGACATGCAGGAGGAGCAGTTCGGAACCGAGGCGCACGGCGAGCGCCCCGACGTGTTCGAGCAGGGCGTGATCGGCGCTCGTGTTTTCGAGGGCGACTAGGATTTTTTTGTACATGACGGGTGGGGGCAAAAATAAGAATTAAAATTAATAATTAAGAATCAGGGGCGGTTTGAAAAATTTATTTTCAAACCGGGCGCCCCGGTCTGGTTTTATGCCTTTTGTTCAAATCACATGTTTCAGGCTCCGCCGTGGGTGATGCCGGCGAAGTCGAGCAGGAGTTTGATATTCAACACCACGATGATCGCCGTGACAAGCCACGCGAGCACGCGCAGCCACGGCGGCGTCACGAGAGCGCCCATTTTTTCCTTTTCGCTGGTGAACATGACCAGCGGGATGACCGCGAAGGGGAGTTGCAGGCTGAGCACGACCTGGCTGAACACCAGCAGGCGCGCCGTGCCGCTTTCCCCGTAGATGGCCGCGCAGATCACCGCCGGCACGATGGCGATGAGCCGCGTGATGAGGCGGCGCAGCCACGGGCGCATGCGGATGTTCAAAAAGCCCTCCATCACGATTTGCCCGGCGAGCGTGCCGGTGAGCGTGGAGTTTTGCCCCGATGCGAGCAGCGCCAGCGCGAAAAGCGTGCTCGCCGCGCCGACGCCGAGCATGGGCGAGAGCATCAGGTAGGCGTCCTGGATTTCCGCGACGTCGGTGCGGCCCTGCGCATGGAAGGTCGCGGCCGACACGATGAGGATGGACGCGTTGATGAAAAACGCGAAGAACAGCGCGATGCTGGAATCGGCCACGGCAAACTTCACCGCCTCGCGTTTGCCCTCGGGGGTTTGCTCGTATTTGCGCGTCTGCACGATGGAGGAGTGCAGGTAGAGGTTGTGCGGCATCACGGTCGCGCCGATGATGCCGATGGCGACGTAAAGCATCGCCGGATTGGTCACGATCTCGGGGGAGGGCGCCAGCCCGCCGAACACCTCGGCCACGGCGGGTTGCGAGAAGAGCAGCTCCAGCCCGAAGCAGCCCGCGATGACCGCCATCAGCGAGATGACGATGATCTCGAGCAGCCGGAATCCCTTGTGCGCGAGCCAGAGCACGAGCACGACATCGAGCGCGGTCAGGCACACGCCCCATACCAGCGGGATGCCGAACAGCAGATTCAGCGCGATGGCCGTGCCGATGACCTCGGCGAGGTCGCAGGCGCAGATCGCCACCTCGCACAAGATCCACAGCACAAATGAAACCGGCTTCGAATAATGGTCGCGGCACGCCTGCGCGAGATCGCGCCCGGTGGCGATGCCGAGCCGCGCGCAGAGCGACTGGAGCAGGATGGCCATGATGCTCGAAATCGCGATGACGCTCAACAGCGTGTAGCCGAATTGCGAGCCGCCCGCGATGTCCGTCGCCCAGTTGCCCGGGTCCATGTAGCCGACGGCGACCAGGTAGCCCGGCCCGGAGAACGCGAGCAGCTTGCGCCAGAACCCGAGGTGCCTTGGCACGGCGATGGTGGCGTGCGCCTCGGGCAGGCTTCGCTCCGCCCGCGCCAGCCGCCAGCCGGTTTCGCCCCGCTGACTGTGACCGGGACGGGTGTTCCCTCCGGATGGTTGCGGCTCGTTTTCGCGTGCGTCGGTGTCCACGTTTTCCATGAATTGAAGCCTATGCTACAAAATTTTGACCCGGATGCAAGACGAATGAAAACACGCATCGCGGTTCTTTCGTCCGCGGCGCGCGCGGGGCATTCGGATGAATCATGCGCTTGCGCTTGCGATGCGCGGGCGCGGCACCTTTCTTGTGCGCCATGAAAAGAATAACCGCCGGATTTTTGCTGCTGGCCTGCGCCGTTTGCAGTTCGGGACAGGAGATCGTGCTCGGTTTGCTGGCGCCGACCGAACCCCTGCCGGCCGGACAGGAGGCGACCTTGAACCTGGTGGCGCTCAACACCACCGATCGTGCCTTGCCGCATGACGAGCCGCCGGTGCTGCAGGGGGAGCTTGACGGCGCGCGCGGCGGACCGTGGCCGGTGACGCTGCGGTTGATCGAGAACCAGGCGTCGGCCGGCGACGTGCCGGCGCGCGGGTATGAGTCGCTCACCTACGTGTTTGCCGTTCCCGCCGGCGCGCGCGGCCGGCTCGTGCTGACGATCCGGCAGCCCGCCGTCATGCATGCTGTGCTCGATGTGCGCGAGGCGGAGGTGGCCGCCGCCGCGAAGCTCGCGTCCGGGCGGGAAAAAACAAAACGGGCGTCCGGGCCGGACGCGGTCCCCGCCGCCGACGCGACCGCGCAGGAGGTCGCGCCTTTTGCGCCCGCCGCGCCGCTCAGCAATCTCGTGCCGCGGTCGGTCACGGCGAAATTGAAGCGCTCATTCCTGGACAATTTTTCCACCTACGATTCGGTATATTTCATCTACGGCCCTGATGCGCCCGCGGCGAAATTTCAGTTCAGTTTCCAATACCAGATGCTGACCAACGACGGCTGGCTGGCCAGGGAGTATCCGTTTCTCAAGGGCCTGCGTTTCGCCTACACGCAGCGCTCGCTCTGGGATATCGATGGGGACTCGTCGCCGTTTTACGATACGAGCTACATGCCGGAGTTTTTCTTTGCGTCGTTCGCGCCCGCGCGGAAATCGAACGGCTTTTTCACCTGGCTCGGCTGGCAGGCGGGCATCGGGCACGAGTCAAACGGCCGCGACGGCGACAACTCCCGCAGCCTCAACACCGTGTCGGCCCGGGCGGCGTTTGCCCTCGGGAATCTCGACGGCTGGAACCTCATCGTGGCCCCGAAGGTTTGGGCCTATATCAGCGACATGGGCGACAACGGAGACCTCGACGACTACCGCGGTTTCGGCGAGTTGCGCGCGGTGTTTGGCAAGAATGACAGCCTCGGTATTTCCGTGCTGGCCCGCGCCGGGCAGGGATTCAGGAAAGGAGCAGTGCAGGTGGATGTGACCTATCCGCTCGATGTGTTTTTTAACAATTTCGCCGCTTACCTCCTCGTGCAGTATTGGAACGGCTATGGCGAAAGCCTGCTGCACTACAACGAGCGCTCCGAGACGATTCGCGCCGGCCTGTCGATCGTGCGGTGAGACATTGGTGCAACATTATTGCGAGAAAATGCGAATGCCCTCGTCGCGCAGATTTTGCCAAAATCCTCCCCAAGCCCGGTTTTCTCACGGTAAAACCCTTGCCAATTTCGCGACGCGGGTTTTTTGTCATCCTTCCGTGCCTCCCGGCCCGGCTCACTAAATCACAAAACAGCAGATAACCCACACATCGGAGCTCTTATGGCAGTTAAAGTCGCTATCAATGGTTTCGGCCGCATCGGCCGCCTCGTATTCCGCGCCCTCGTTGAGCAGGGCCTTCTCGGCACCACGTTTGACGTCGTCGCCGTCGGTGACATCGTCCCCGCCGACAATCTCGCCTACCTGCTGAAGTATGACTCCACGCAGGGCAAATTCCAAGGCACCGTCGCCTCCAAGAAATCGTCCCCCGACAAGGCGGACGACGACGTGCTCGTGGTCAACGGCAAGGACATCCTCGTCGTGTCCGCCAAGACCCCCGCCGAGCTTCCCTGGGCCAAGCTGGGCGTCCAGCTCGTCATCGAGTCCACCGGCCTCTTCACCGACGCCGAGAAAGCCAAGGGCCACATCGCCGCCGGCGCGAAGAAAGTCATCATTTCCGCCCCCGCGAAGGGCGAGGACATCACCGTCGTCCTCGGCGTCAACGACGACAAGCTCGACCTCTCGAAGCACAACATCATCTCCAACGCCTCCTGCACCACGAACTGCCTCGCGCCGCTCGTCCACGTGCTCCTCAAGGAAGGCTTCGGCGTCGCCGAGGGTCTGATGACCACCGTCCACTCCTACACCGCCACGCAGAAGACCGTGGACGGCCCGTCCAAGAAGGACTGGAAGGGTGGCCGTTCCGCCGCCATCAACATCATCCCCTCCACGACCGGCGCCGCCAAGGCCGTCGCCCTCGTGCTCCCCGAGGTCAAGGGCAAGCTCACCGGCATGTCCCTCCGCGTGCCGACTCCGACCGTCTCCGTCGTTGACCTCACCGTGAAGACCGTCAAGCCCACCTCCCTCGCGGAAATCAAGGCCGCCATCAAAAAGGCGGGTGAAACCTACCTGAAGGGCATCCTCGGCTACACCGAGGACGAAGTCGTCTCCTCCGACTTCATCCACGACAAGCTCTCCTCGATCTTCGACGCCGGCTCCTCCATCGAGCTCAACCCGAACTTCTTCAAGCTCGTGAGCTGGTATGACAACGAGTGGGGCTATTCCAACCGCGTCGTTGACCTCACCAAGATCATCGCCGCCAAGCTCTGAGCGCGTTTTGTTCTAATGCAGAAGGCAGAATGCAGAATGTAGAATGCCAGACCTCCCCGGCGGTGTTCTACTTCTCATTCTGCCTTTTTCGCATCCCGTCCCTGTGCCATTCTGGCTGCGCTCCACTTCCGACTGCGCCCTTTCATTCTTCATTCTCCATTTTTAATTCTTCATCAGGTTATGCCGTATAAAACCATCCGCGATCTCGATCTCTCCGGCAAACGCGTCCTCATCCGCGTCGATTTCAATGTCCCGCAGGACAAGGCCACCGGGGCCATCACCAACAACCAGCGCATCGTCGCCGCGCTGCCCACCATCAAACACGCGCTCGACCACGGTGCCTCCGTCGTGCTCATGAGCCACCTCGGCCGTCCCGACGGCAAAGCCAATCCCAAATACACCCTCAAGCCCGTCGCCGCCGAGCTCTCCAAGCTGCTCGGCCGCCCCGTCGCCTTTGCCGGGGACTGCGTCGGCCCCGTGGCCGAGCAGGCCGCCGCCGCCCTCAAACCCGGCGACGTCCTCCTCCTCGAAAACCTCCGCTTCCACATCGAGGAAGAAGGAAAGGTCAAAGTCAAAAACCCCGACGGCACCGAGACCAAAATCACCGCCGACAAAGCCGCCGTCGAAGTCTTCCGCGCCAGCCTCAGCAAACTCGGCAACGTTTACGTGAACGACGCCTTCGGCACCGCGCACCGCGCCCACTCCTCCATGGTCGGCGTCAACCTCCCGCAAAAGGCCGCCGGTTTCCTCATGGAAGCCGAACTCAAGGCCTTCGCCAAGGTGCTGGACAACCCGCAGCGCCCCCTCCTCGCCATCCTTGGCGGCGCGAAGATCGCGGACAAAATCCCGCTCATCAACAATCTCATCGAAAAAGCCGATGCCATCATCATCGGCGGCGGCATGGCCTTCACCTTCAAGAAGGTCCTTAACAACATGGAGATCGGCAACAGCCTTTTCGACGCCGAGGGCGCCAAGCTCGTGCCCGAACTCGCCGCGAAAGCGAAAGCCAAGGGCGTGAAACTCGTCCTCCCGGTCGACTACATCTGTGGTTCACCCTCGCCATTCGACAAGGACGTGAAAATCGAGAACGTTGCCGTGCAACCCGCCGACGACTCCACCGGCATCCCCGCCGGCTGGCTCGGCCTCGACGTCGGCCCGAAATCGAACGCGCTCTTCGCCGAAACCATCAAGGCCAGCAAGACCATTATCTGGAACGGCCCCGCCGGCGTATTCGAGTTCGAGAAGTTTGCCGAAGGCACCAAGTCGCAGGCCGCCGCCGTCGCCGCCGCCACCGCGGCGGGCGCGATCACCGTGGTCGGCGGAGGCGACACCGCCACTGCCGCGAAGAAATTCAAGGTCGCCGACAAAGTCACACACTGCTCCACCGGCGGCGGCGCCAGCCTCGAATTCCTCGAAGGCAAGGCCCTCCCCGGTGTCGTTTTCCTGCAAGGCTGACGCTGCTAAAAGTCACAAGTATCAAGTGACAAGAGAAGGCAGCGGCGCTTCGCGCCAACTTAAACCTAAAACTTAAACTCCTACTTCATCATGCTCCGCAAAAAACTCATCGCCGGAAATTGGAAAATGAACAAAACCGTGCCCGAGGCCGCCACCCTCGCGCAGGAAATCGCCGCTGAACTCGGCCGCGTCACCGACGTCGATATCGTCGTGTGCCCGCCCTTCACCGCGCTCGAAACCGTGGGCAAGGCCATTGAAGGCACCACCATCAAGCTCGGCGCGCAGAACATGCACCCCGAGGCCGGCGGCGCCTACACCGGCGAAATCTCCGCGCCCATGATTCGCTCGCTCTTCGCGACGCATGTCATCCTCGGCCACAGCGAACGCCGCGCCTACTTCGGCGAGACCGACGCGTTCATCAACAAAAAGGTCCTCGCCGCGCTCACCAACCAGCTTCGCCCCATCCTCTGCGTGGGTGAAACCCTCGCCGAGCGCGAGGCCGGCTCGACCCTGAAAGTCGTGCAGACGCAGACCGAAGGCGCGCTGGCCGGCGTGACCGCCGAACAGGTGAACAACGTCGTCGTCGCCTACGAGCCCGTCTGGGCCATCGGTACCGGCAAAGTCGCCACGACCGAGCAGGCGCAGGAAGTGCACGCATTCATCCGCCAGCTCCTCACGAAATTGTACGGCGAGACCGTCGCGCAAAAGATCCGCATTCTCTACGGCGGCTCGATGAAACCTTCCAATGCGCCCCAACTGTTGACGCAAAAGGACATCGACGGCGGGCTCATCGGCGGCGCGGCCCTTGAGGCCCGCAGCTTCGTGGAACTCGTCAGCGCCGCGGCCGCGGTCAAATAAGGACTCCCCCGCGGAAGACATTGTCCGAACGATTGGGACGCCGGAGAAACCGAACAGGTCCTCCGGCGTTTTTTTTGTGAATGGAGACACCGGAGAAATCGGCAGAAAAGTCCTTGCCCTCCGCGTGCCGGGCGGCTTTCGTTTGCGGACCTGATTCGGAGAGATGGCTGAGCGGTCGAAAGCGGCGCTTTGCTAAAGCGTTGTAGGTGTAACAGCCTACCGGGGGTTCGAATCCCCCTCTCTCCGCCAGGTTATTTTTTTGTCCGGAAACGAATTACCGACGGGCGCAAAATGCGGATGGGGATTCCAAAAAAATAATCCAGATATCTGCTTGGCGCGATTTTGAGGTGAGGCTAGTTTTCCGCGCTTTCCGATGGAAAATTTCCTTCACCGTTTCTCGTCCGCCGATGCGCCGTCCGATTGCATCGCCGTGACGCTTGCATGAGAACAAGCACCTCCCCCACCATTGCGCTGCCGCGCAAGAAAAACACGGTCGAAATCGGCTTCCTTGCCAATGCGCGCCGCCTCCGGGCGCTGGTCAGGGTAATTCAAGCCAACACCAACACCAACTACATCACCCATTCCGAGGTGATCGAACACCGCGCCGAGCACACGCGCCGCTGGGCGCACTTCCGGCGCTCGATGCTGGCCGACGACATCCGCCACGCGATCCGCCGGCAAAAACGCGGCGAGGGCGGAGTGCTCGTCGCCACGCGCGGGCGGGCGATCCTCGGGGTCGCCGTGCTGTTCTACGACTTGAAGCATCGCTACGGCATCGTCGAGGACATCGTCGTGAACACGCACCATCGCGGCGAGGGTATCGGCCACCGTTTGATGTCCGCGGCGACCGATGCGATGCGGGATGCCGGGATGGAAAACGTGGTCCTCGAGTCCGGCATTCGCAACGAGTCGGCCCACGATTTTTTCAGGCGCCACGGCTTTCGCGAGGCGGCAAAGATGTTTTTGAAACGCCTCGACGACCGGGACTGAGCAAAATGCGGCCGGCGCCCTTGTATCGGGTGGGATTGCGTGTTAATTAGGCAGAACCATGCCGCGCCGCGGCGGTTTTGCACACGCAACTCTTCCCTCTATTAGACATGGACGCGTCAAACAACATCCCGCTCTCCTCCCCGCCGTCGTCCCCGCCGCCACCGCCGCCCGCGCCCGTCGAGGCGTCCGCGGAGGACAAGACGGTGGCCATCGTCGCCTACCTGACCCTCATCGGTTTCATCATCGCCATCATCCTGCATGGCAGCAAAAAGACCCGCCTCGGCGCGTTCCATTTGCGGCAGGTTCTCGGGATTTTTGTCACCGGCATCGTTTGCATGATTCCGTTCATGATCCTGTCGGCGATTCCCGTCGTCGGCCTGGTGTTTGCATTGCTTACGCCATTGCTGGGACTGGGGCTTTTTGTCTTGTGGATACTTGGCCTGATCGCCGCGGCCAACGGGCAGCTAAAGCCCATCCCGCTCACGAACACCGTCGTGGAGAAATTTTTCCCGAAGGCGTTTGATTGAGCGAGACGCCGGTGGGCAAAACATTTTCCTCGCCGCGGGCCGGGCGGTTTCCGGCTTATTCGCCGTCGATCTTCCTGATGCGGGCGATATGGCGGCCGCCCTCAAACTCGGTGGCGAGCCAGATCCTCACGAGGCGCAATGCCTCCTCCTCGCTGATGGTGCGCTGGCCGATGGAGATGATGTTGCCGTCGTTGTGCGAGCGGTTCCAAATGGCGACGGACTCGTTCCAGCAAAGACCGCAGCGAATGCCCTTCACGCGGTTGGCGACGATGGCCTCGCCGTTGCCCGATCCCCCGAGGATGACGCCCCGCTCGTATTCGCCGCTGGCGACCGCCTCGGCTACGGGACGGATGAAATCGGGGTAATCACAGGATTCTTCCGAATAGGTCCCAAAATCGCGCACCGTGTGTCCCTCGGCGAGCAACATGGATTTGATGGCTTCCTTGTATTTGAAACCGGCGTGGTCCGAGCCAATGGCGATTTTGAACGTTTTCATCGGAATATGAACCTTGTTGCAAATAATCTGTCTCTGTGTGAGTTGCTGATGTGTATCGCCAATCTTAAAACCCATAAACCCGATCATATGAAAGCCCGAATTTGCTCAATTTGCATAATATCGCTCGCCATGGGCATGATGGCGTTGCTTTCCACCGGATGCTCGACGCGCGACGGACGCATCAAGAAAAACCAGACCGCCTTTGATGCGCTGCCCGCCGAGGAGCAGGCCAACATCCGTGCGGGCAAGGTCGGCATCGGCTACACGCCCGAGATGGTGACGATGGCGCTGGGCAAGCCCGACCGGGTCTATAACCGCACGACGGCCAATGGCGCGGTGGAGGTGTGGGCGTATCGCAGCAAGGCGCCGGCATTCAGCTTCGGCGTGGGCGTGGGAGGCGGCGGCGGTTCAACCGCGGTCGGCACCGGCGTGGGCGTGACCACGGGTGGCGACCAGAGCGACGACAAGGTGCGCGTGGTCTTTGAAGGCGGCAAAGTGTCCGCGATCGAGTCGCGCGCGAAGTAGCTGCCTTCTCTTCCGCCAATTCGGGCAGCAAGGCCAGCCGCTCGCGAAATCCCCGTGAAGCGGCCCTGACCGGCCAGTCAGCCGATCGCCGCGAAGAATGCCGGCGCATCGGCGAGGCTCGCAAACACCGCCCCGGGCCGGTGCTCGCGCAGTTCCTCCAGCGAATGGCGGCCGGTCGCCACGGCGATGGTCTGCGCGCCGATGGCCTTGCCGCATTCTATGTCGTATGGCGTGTCGCCGATGATGAACACCCGCTCCGGCGCAAACGGCACGCCGTGATGCTCCGACGCGCGCCGCACCGCGTGCGGGCCGAGGTCGTTGCGGAATTCGCTGTCATCGGCAAACGCGCCGAACGGGAAAAATCCCCACAGCCCCACAGGGGCGAGTTTTCCTTCCGCGCCGCGCCGGAGGTTGCCGGTGAGCAGGCCCTGCGCGATTTTGGGCTGCGCCGCGACGGTTTCAACGATTTCACGGGCGCCGGGCAGCACGCGGGTATCTTCCGAGACCATCGCCGCGTCCAGTCTTTCGAGGTAGGCGTTCAGCACGCCGCCGATGTCGGCGGAGGTTTCCGGGAGCCCATGATGGCGCAGGATTTGCCGGGTTATCCACACGTCCGTGCGTCCGTGGAAGTCGAGCCATTCCAGCGTGTCCTCGATGCCGAGCACGATGCGCAGGGCGTCGCATAGGGCGCGTTTTCCAGCGCCGGACGAATCGATCA
The DNA here is from genome assembly GCF_038725785.1 of Termitidicoccus mucosus. Classification (GTDB taxonomy): domain Bacteria; phylum Verrucomicrobiota; class Verrucomicrobiia; order Opitutales; family Opitutaceae; genus Termitidicoccus; species Termitidicoccus mucosus. Next base: position 2,648,867 of record NZ_CP109796.1, on the reverse strand, counting down.
ACGTCCCGTCGATATCCCAGAGTAAAAGCGTGTTAGGCATGGCCGGCTTTGAGAGGTGAAAGTGTGAAACTTTTACGATAGGGTTGCGTCTAACAGATTGCTAGATTCAACCCCGGACCATACCATTAGCCATGAAACCAAAAATACTATCTTTTTTTATCGGTTTGGCGGCCTTGGCAATTCTGGCCGGCTGCGCCACACCCGAGACGCGCATCAAGAAGAATCCCACCGTCTTTGCCTCGTTCACGCCCGCGGAGCAGGAACTCGTGCGGCAGGGCCGCGTCGCCATCGGGTTCACGCCGCCCATGGTGCGCATCGCGCTTGGCAATCCCGATCGTGTCACCCAGCGCATTGACAAAAACGGCACGTCCGAAATCTGGCATTACCGCAGCCTCGACGACTGCTATTTTTACGGCGGGTTTGGCGGTCCTTGGGGACCGGGGCCCTACTGGCACGGCGGCTGGGGCAGAGGCTATTGGGGATCGTATTGGGGGGGCTACTACGGCACCCCGGCGGTTTATCGCGATTACATTCGCGCCGTGTTCACCAACGGGCATCTGACGCTGATCGAGCAGGACGCGTGAGGGGCGGATTGGGACGACGTCGAAAAACGCCGCGCATCTCGAAGGCGCGGCGTTTTTGTTTTTTCGCGCATTGCCACGGGGGCAAAAGCCGGGGTGGCGCCGCGATTGCCGAAAATTTTCTGAACCTTTTAGTGTTTCAACCCGTCAGAAGAGCGCACTACATACACCCTCTATATGACTTTAGCGATGATTGATGGCATGCGCATCATCAAGGAGGCCGGGCTGCTGGCTTATCCCTTGGGATTGTGCTCGGTTGTGGCGGTATTTATCATCTGCGAGCGTTGTTTTGCGCTGCGGACGGCGGCGATCATCCCCGAGGACTTGGCGGAATCCGTCCTGCAAGGCCGCGCCAGTGCGGGCGGGCGGCATTCGGCGCTCGGGCGCATCATCAGTTTCGTGGAGGACCACCCGGGCGATTACGACGGGGCGAAGGCCTACGCGCGCCTCGAACTCATGAAGATGGAGCGCGGCGTCAGCTATCTGGATGTCATCTACACGGCGGCGCCGCTGATCGGGTTGATCGGAACCGTGTCGGGCCTGCTCGCCGCGTTTTCCGTGATCGATCCCGAGACGCGGATGCCCGACCCGGTGCAGTTCACCGAATCCGTCGGCTACGCGCTCTCGGCGACGTTGCTCGGCCTCGTCATCGCGGTCGGGGCGCTGCTGGGCAACGGCTACCTGAACCGCCGCATCGACGCGCAGTCGGCGCGCCTCGACGTGCTCCTCGAGCGCGTGCTCGCCGCCAGCGAAAACCCGCAACTCCCGGCCGCTGCGACGCCACCGCCGCCCGTGCCCGCGCCGGGCAAAAGCATCCTCTGACCGACGATGAGCAGCGGACTTCGCAATCGTCGCCGACGCCGTCCCGAGCTGCCGCTGGTGCCGCTCATAGACGTGCTCGTGATGCTCGTGCTCTTTGCGTTTGTGTCGATGCGCTTCGCCACCACGCAGACGCTCAACATCACGCTGCCGAAAGTGGAGACGGCGGGCAAAAACCAGTTCAGCAACGGCGTGCTCATCCAAGTCAACAAGAGTGGCGAGATTTTGTTCAACAACAAGCCCGTCGCCGAGCACGAGCTGCCCGCGTTGTTGCAGCAGGTGAAGGACGTCAGCCGTGATGTGCCCGTGCTTATCAGCGCGGACGAAAACACACCGCTGAAAACCGTCACGTTCGTGATGGACGAATGCCGCAAGGCCGGCCTGAACAAGTTCAGCCTGCAATCGCGGTAGGGGGAGGATATTACGAATTACGATTTACGATTGGGCGCTTCGCGCCGACAGGCAGACGGAGCGGTGGCTCCTCAAATCGTAATTCGTAATTTCATCCGATGCCGCAGGCTTGGCGGGCGCGGGTGAGGACTTGCGCGGCGACGGCGCGGGCGCGCCGGGCTCCCTCGGCGAGGACCTGGTTCACGTAATCGAGGTTCGCCGCCAGCTCGGCGCGTCGGGCGCGGGCTTCGGCGAAAAAGTTCCAGTAGTGCTCGAAAAGCGCCTTTTTCAGGTCGCCGTAGCCGAGGCCGCCGGCACGGAGGCGTTCCTCGAAGTCCCGCGCGGTGTCGGCGGGGGCGACGAGCTTGAGGAGCTGGATGGCGAGGTTTTTGTCGGCGTCGGGCTTAGGCTCCTGCGGCGTGCGGCTGTCCATCACGATGCCCATGATTTTTTTCCGCGTGGCTTTCTCGTCGCCGAAAATGTCGATGGTGTTGCCGTAGCTCTTGCTCATCTTCTGGCCGTCGAGCCCGGGCACGGTGGCGACATCCTCGCGAATCTCGGGCTCGGGAATGACAAAGGTCTCGCCGTAAGTCTGGTTGAACTTGGTGGCGATGTCGCGGGTGATTTCGACGTGCTGCTTCTGGTCCTTGCCGACGGGGACGAGGTTCGAGTCGTAGAGCAGGATGTCGGCGGCCATGAGCACGGGGTAGGCGACGAGGCCGAAGTTGGGGGCGATGCCCTTGGCGACCTTGTCCTTGTAGCTGTGGGCGCGCTCTAGGAGTCCCATCGGGGTGAGGGTGCCGAGCAGCCAGGTGAGTTCGCAGACCTCGGGGATGTCGCTTTGGCGCCAGAAAATGCTGCGTTTCGGGTCGAGCCCGCAGGCGAGGAAATCAAGCGCGACGTCGATGGTGTTTTTGCGGCGCTCGGCGGGATCGGTGAGCGTCGTCATCGAATGGTAGTCGGCGATGAAGTAGAAGGCGTCGCCGCGCTGCTGGAGTTCGACGGCGGGCTTGATCGCGCCGAAATAGTTGCCGATGTGAAGCGTGCCGGATGGCTGGATGCCGGTGAGGATGCGCATGGGGGAATTTTCGATTCTCGATTTTCGATTTTCGATTGGGGCGCTGCCGCGCCGTGGCGGGTTGAGTCGGTTTAAGTTCGATTTAGATTCGATTTAAGTCGGTTTTCGAGCGGGAGCGGCAGCTCCCGCAATCGAGAATCGAAAATCGAAAATTCCTTACCGGTTGAGGCCTATCAGGAATTCGGCGTTGGTTTTGGTTTGTTTCAGGCGCTTGAGGAAGGATTCCATCGCGTCGATGGGCGGGATGCCTTGCATGGCGCGGCGCAGGCCGTAGATGCGCTGCATCTCGTCGGGGTGGTAGATGAGCTCCTCTTTGCGCGTGCCGGAGCGGTCGATGTTGATGGCCGGGAAAATGCGTTTCTCGACGAGGCCACGGTCGAGGTGCAGCTCCATGTTGCCGGTGCCCTTGAACTCCTCGAAGATGACCTCGTCCATGCGGCTGCCGGTGTCGATGAGCGCGGTGCCCATGATGGTGAGCGAGCCGCCGCCCTCGATGTTGCGCGCGGCACCGAAGAAGCGCTTCGGCTTTTGCAGCGCCGTGGCCTCCATGCCGCCTGACATGATCTTGCCGGAGTTGGAGGCGAGGGCGTTGTAGGCGCGGGCGAGGCGGGTGATGGAGTCCAGGAGGATGACGACGTGCCGGCCGGCCTCGACGAGGCGGCGGGCTTTTTCGCCGACCATCTCGGCGCAGTGGACATGGTTTTCCGGCGCCTCGTCGAAGGTGGAGCTGACGACCTCGCCCTTGGTGTGGCGGCGGAAGTCCGTGACTTCCTCGGGGCGCTCGTCGATGAGGAGGATGATGAGCGTGATGCCGGGGAAATTCGCCGAGATCGAGTTGGCCAGGTTTTGGAGAATCACGGTCTTGCCGGTGCGGGGCGGGGCGACGATGAGGCCGCGCTGGCCGAAGCCGATGGGCGTGAGGATGTCCACGGCGCGCATGGAGACGTCCTTGTGCACGCCGGGCGCCTCGAGGAGGATGCGCTTGAGCGGGTAGTAGGGCGTGAGTTCCTCGAAGGGCGTGACCTTGGAAATGTCGCCGGGCGCGCCGCCCATGACCTTGTCGACGCGGACGACGGCGGGGCAGCGTTCGTTTTCGCGCGGGGCCTGCACGAGCACCTCGACCTGGTGGCCGCGTTTGAGGCCGTAGCGGGTGACGAGGCTGGCGGGGAGGTATGAATTTTCCGGATACAGACGATAGTTGACGTTGGCGTGGACGATGAAGCCGTGGCCGCGGTCGGTGAGGTCGATGTAGCCGCGGTCGATGATGGGAATTTTGCTTTCGGCCGCGTGCTTGAAGACGGCGGCGAGGAGTTGCTTGCGGTTGGGCGCGCCTTCGAACGCGGCGCCGAAGATGCGCGCGGAGGCGGTCAGCTCGGCGAGGGTGAGCGCGTAGAGCTGGTCGAGGTAGATGGGCTCGGCGCCGGGCGCGGTGATTTCGGCCGCGAGGGCGTCGAGCGCGGAGGGATCGGCAAAGCGGTCGGGGGGCGGAAGGTCGCCGTAGGCCGGCTGGAGGCTGGGCGGGGGCGGCTGCGTCGGATACGCCGGATGCTTGGGCTGGCCGCCGCCTTGCGGCTGCCATTTGCCGTGCTTCTTGGCGAATTTCTCGCGTTTCTTTTTCTTCCAATACGGCTCGTAGGGCTGCTGGCCGTTGCTGTTCTGGGGCTGCTGGGTGTCGGCTGCCGCTTGTTCCTCGGAAGCCGCCGGAGCATCGGGAGCGGGCGCAGTGTCGCCCGCAGGCGCGGCATCGGCCGCGGACGACGGGGCGGATGGCGCGTCGGCGGCGGGAGGGGCGGGGGGGGCGTCGTCGCGCGAGGCTTCGGGCTGGCCGGCGGTTTTGGCCGCGGGGGCGCTTTCGGCTTCCGGAGCGGCGGGCGCAGGCGCGGCCGCGCGCTGGCGGCGGGTGCGGAAAAGGGGGCGGCGCTCGGCGGGCGCTGCTTCCGCGGGCGCGGGGGCCGGAGTGGGCGCGGGCGCAGGCGGCGGCGTGGGTTCGGACGGCACGGCATTGTCGTCAAGGGGCAGTTCGCCGGTGGTGTCGGCATCGGCGTGTTTTTTGGCGCGGGGCTTGGCGGCGCGGGGTTTCTTGGCCGGAGCGGGGGGCGGCTCAATGGCGGTGTCCGTCGGTTCCTCGGTTTTGCGGGCTTTGGTGGCGCGTTTTTTCTTTGGGGCGGCGGGCTCACCGCTGTGTGGGGCTTGGCTTTCCATGAGTAAATTAACGAGAACGTTGTTGGATTTGGTGGTTCGTGTGCGCAGAAGTGCTGCCATGATAGTGATGGAGAAAAGAGGTTTGCCGGCCGGGGCAGGGGGCGGCGGTTAAAGTGCGCGATTTTGGAGCAGGCCGGCCAAATGGCGAATTTGGTCCCGCAGGAAGTCCGTGTCGCCGTCATTGGACAACACGAAGTCAGCTAACTCTATTTTTTTGGCCAAGGGAAATTGCTTGGAAATTCGCTGCCCGGCGAGCGCTTGGGAAAAACCGCGCCCTCTCAACCGCGCATACTGATGAGCGGTAGAAGAGGCGACGCAGACGATGAAATCAAATTCTTTTTCGAGTTCTTTTTCGTGCAGGATCGGGGCCTCGACTATCCAGCGCGTGCCGACAGGCGCGGCTTCCCGCAGTTCCCGCCAGAGAGCGTAGACGCGTGGGAGAATGAAGTCCTCCCACGCAAGCCGTTTGGCGTCGTTGGAAAAAATGGTGCGCGCAATCGCCGGGCGGTCGATGCGCCCGGCGGGGTCGAGGACAGAGGGACCGAACCGACGGACCGCCTCGGCCTCAACTTCGGGCGCGGTGAGGATGCGCTCGCGCACCAACGCGTCGGAATCGATGCGGGAAAAGCCGAATTCCTCAAAAAAATGCGCCGCGGTCGATTTCCCGCAGCCCATGTTGCCTGTCAAACCAATAAACATGGATATAAAGTGAGTGACGAGAGTGCCGTTTATAGGCACGGAAGGCAAATCTGTAGTAACATGCTTTTGCCATTCATTTGACTTGGCATGATTTGAAAATTGATGCATCTAAAAGGCAAATGACACAATGCATTGTTAAAAAAAATCTTGCAGGTTTCGAGGAGGTTTTGGAAGCAGTGTATGCCTATCTATTCGGAAATCAGAAGGCAGCGTTGTCAAAACAGGTTTATCATGATGTGGAGGCGATGTTTTCCGGCAAGCACAGGGATTACGCGGCCAGTGACACACCCTATCATGACTTCGGGCATGCGGTGCATGTTTTGATGTGTTTTGCCAGAATCATGGAGGGACTGCGCATGGCGAAGGTGGAGCCGGCGGTGTCGTTCCGGTATTTCGAACTTGGTCTCGCGGCGGTGCTGTTGCACGACACCGGGTATCTGAAGGCGCGTTCCGACGTGGAGGGAACCGGGGCGAAATACATGCGCACGCATGTGGAACGCAGTTGCATGGTGGCAAAGGCGTATCTGCCGACGGTGGGTGTCACCGAGAAAGAGCTGGAGTTTGTCCGGCGGGCGATTCTTTGCACGACGACGACCTCGTCCACGCCGGGGTTCCGGTTTCAGTTTTGCATGCAGGTCGAGGGCATCGTGGGTTGCGCGGTGGCGACGGCGGATTGCCTCGGCCAGATGTCGGCGCCGGATTACATGGAGGCGCTGCCGCGCCTTTTTAAAGAGATGCAGGAGGCGGATGATTTTCACAGGGTGCCGCCGGAAGAGCGCATGTTCAAGACCGTGGAGGACTTGGTGCGCGGAACGCCCCGTTTCTGGCGCGATGTGATGCAGCCGCGGCTGGAGAATGAATTGATGGGCATGTATCGGTATCTCGTGCGGCCTTGGCCGGACGGGGAAAACTACTACGTGAACACCATCAACGCCACCATCGCGCGCATCGAAAAAGAGATGTTGGGCGCGGAGCAGGAAAAACCGGCTCTCCTCCGCCGCACTTAATAAAACAGATTGCGGTCGAGGCTGCGGTATTGGATCGCCTCAAGCAGATGCGCCGGCTCGATGCGCTCGCTGGCGGCGAGATCGGCGATGGTGCGGGCGACTTTCAGGATGCGGTCATAGGCGCGCGCGGAGAGCGAGAGTTGTTCCATCGCCTGTTGCAGCAGGTCTCCGAGCGAGGAGTCGATCGCGCAATGGCTTCGGATTTGCGCATGCGTCATGCGGGCGTTGGCGGTGACCCTGGTGCCGGCGAAACGCCCCTGCTGGCGATCGCGCGCGGCCTGCACGCGGTCGCGGATCGTCGCAGAGGGCTCGCCGGGCGTTTCGGAGCGCAACTCGCCGATCGAGAGCGCGGGAGCCTCGATGTGGATGTCGATGCGGTCCAGCAACGGCCCGCTGATGCGGGCGCGGTAACGCTGGATTTGCACGGGGCTGCAACGGCATTCGTGTTTGGTGTCGCCGAGGTAGCCGCACGGGCATGGGTTCATCGCCGCGACGAGCATGAAGCAGCAGGGCAGGGTGACCTTGCCCGCGCTGCGCGAGATCGTGACGCTGCCGTCCTCGAGCGGCTGGCGCAGCACTTCGAGCGCGGAGCGTTTGAACTCGGGCAGCTCGTCCAGAAACAGCACGCCGTGGTGCGCCAGCGAGATTTCGCCGGGGCCGGGAATCGTGCCGCCGCCGAGCAAGCCGACATCGGAAATCGTGTGGTGCGGCGCGCGCACCGGACGCCGCCCGAACACCGCCGCCGCGTCGCCCGCGAGCGTCTGCCCGGCGGCGGAATGGATGCCGAGCACCTCCAGCGATTCGTCGAGCGCGGGCGCGGGCATGATGGTGGGGATGCGTTTCGCGATCATCGATTTTCCCGAGCCGGGCGGGCCGATCATGATCAGATTATGGCCGCCCGCGACAGCCACCTCGACCGCGCGCCGCAGCGCGTGCTGGCCCTTGATTTCGGAAAAATCGCCGGCCGAATCGTCCTGCGGCGCGGCGGGCGGCATCGGGTGCTCGGGTGCGAGCGGGATTTCGCCATTGAGAAAGCGGAAGGCACGGTCGAGCGAGTCCACCGCGTAAACCTCGATGCCTTCGACCAGCGCGGCCTCGGCAGCGGATTGCGGCGGCAGGATCACGCCTCGCATGCCGAGGCGCCGGGCGAGCCGCGCCATCGCGAGCGCGCCGCGCACGGGCCGGGTCGCGCCGGACAGGCTGAGCTCGCCCGCGATGAGAAACCCCGCGAGGCGGTCGACCTTGAGCTGGTCGGTGGCGGCGAGGATGCCGAGCGCGATGGGCAGGTCGTAGAGCGGCCCTTCCTTGCGGATGTCGCCGGGCGCGAGATTGATGGTGGTGCGGGCGCGGGGTTTCTTGAAACCGCTGTTGCCGAGCGCGGAAAACACGCGGTCGTTGGATTCCTTGACGGCGGTGTCGGGCAGCCCGACGAGCACGAACTTGAGCTCGCCGGTTTCGCCGGAGTTGACCTCGACGTGGACAGGCTCGGCCTCGATGCCTTGAAGCGCGGCGGAAAAAAGCGTGGCAAACATGGATGAAAAACAAATGCGGGACAACGTGGCCGCAGCGCCTTGCTTCCCGCTGCACTTGGGACTGTCGGAAGCATGACGATAAACCAGTGGCGTGCATCGTGCAGTTTTGTGCATCGTGGTAAAGACACGGTTTTTGTTTTTATCCGGCGGGAAGGGCTGGGCTCGCAGCGTATTCGGTCGCCGCGCATCATTTTCCTCCACCTTTTGATTGCGGTTTCCGCCGTACCCGCGACAGTCTTGTTTTCCCCTTTTTCTGATGTCCACCGCCTACCAAGTCATTGCCCGCAAGTGGCGCCCGCAGACGTTTGATGACGTAGTCGGGCAGGACCATGTCGTCCGCACCCTGAAAAACGCCATCGCCCGCAACCGCATCGCGCACGCCTACCTGCTCGTCGGGCCGCGCGGCACAGGCAAGACCACCACCGCGCGCATCTTCGCGAAGGCCCTCAACTGCACCGGCGGCCCGAAAGCCGACTTCGATCCGCAAGACCCCGCCTGCCTCGCCATCGCCGAAGGTTCGCACCTCGACGTCATCGAAATCGACGGTGCCTCCAACAACGGCGTGGACCAGGTCCGCGATCTCCGCGACACCGTTCAATACGCGCCCGCCCAGGGAAAATTCAAAGTCTACATCATCGACGAGGTGCACATGCTTTCCACGGCGGCGTTCAACGCCCTCCTGAAAACCTTGGAGGAGCCGCCCGAGCACGTGAAGTTTGTCTTCGCCACCACGGATCCGCAAAAAGTCCTTCCCACCATCGTCTCCCGCTGCCAGCGCTTCGACCTCAAGCCCATCCCCGCGCCCCTCATCATCGAGCGCCTCAAAAAAATCGCCGCCGAGGAGAAAATAAACGCCACCGACGAAGCCCTCGCCTGCATCGCCCGCATGGCCGACGGCGGCATGCGCGATGCGCAGTCCATCTTTGACCAGATGATTTCGTTTTGCGGCAACGACATCGGCGAGCCCGACGTGCTCGATGTCTACGGCCTCGTTTCCGGCGAAAAAATCGCCGCGCTCGCCGCCGCGCTCGCCGCCGGCGATCATCCGAAAATCATCGGCATCGTGGACGAATGCGACCAGTCGGGCCGCGATCTCGTGCGCCTCCTCGCCGATTTGCAGGCCCTCGTGCGCGAGGCCCTCATCGAGGCCATCGGGCAGGGCGGCCGCACCGACCGGCTCGGCGGCGTGCAGATGACCACCGAGCAGCTCACCCGCCTCCTCGACGGCCTTCGCGAAGGAGAGGGCGCGGTGAAGCTCGGGCTCGCCGAGAAAATCAATTTCGAAGTCACGCTCCTCAAGGCGGTCGAGGCCAGCCGCGCGCGCGCCATCGACTCGCTCATCAAGGAACTCACCTCGCTTGCCGCCGAGGCCCCCGAATCGGCGCCCGCGCCGGAGAACAGCGAAAAAAAAAAGACCTGATTAACACGCTCGACGCCCGCCTCGCCGCCACGCTGGCGGAAAACGCGGAGCGCATGCGCCGGGACGCCGAACGCTTCGGGCTCGTCCATCTCCCCGAACGCCGTGCCGCGCCCGCGTCGCCGCGCCGCGGCGACGGCCCGGACAACAACAACGCCGACGACACCGAGGACGCCCGTGATTACGCCGACAGCGAGGGCGCGCCGACGGCCTTCGACGACGATGGCCCGGGCTGGCCCGACGACGCGGCCGAATCCGCCTTTCTGGCCGAAAACGCCGGCGCCGGCGGGACGGCGCCGGGCACGCCGCGCAACACCGATGACGCGGACGAAACCGACAACGCCAAACTCCCGCCGCTCGAAACCCTCAAGGCCCGAATCCCGCAGGAAACCCGCGAGTTGCTCGAAGAGCTATTTCGCGCCCGTTTCGTCGCGGTGAAAAAGATTCCGCGCCAGGCGCTGAAAACCGGCAAAAATTAAGGGCGGCTCCCAAATTCATTTTCGAACAGAAGACAACGAAGGTAACCAAGAAAAAGTTTTGCAGGGGCGTCGCTTGCGACGCCCGATTTGACTGGTATCATGGTTTGTTTTTGCGCCTCTTGTGCCTTTTTGCGGCCATTCACAATAGCGAAGCCCCTTTTTGTTTAATTTTTAGCTCCCTCGTTAATCCCCGCGCTATTTGCGACGATATTACGAAAATACCTTGTCGCCAAATCGATGGTGACCCATTTTGTCGCACCAATGTCGTCTTCCGCCACCTATTTGCCCGTTCTAGTCCAAATCTGCCTCGCGGCCGGGGTCGCGGCGGTGGTCATTGGCGCCAGCCACCTGATCGGCCAGCGCATGAGAAAACGGACGCGGCTCACGGACGAGGCCTATGAATGCGGGGTGAAATCCGACGGCGCGCCGCACACGCGCTTCTCGGTGAAATTCTACATCACCGCGATGCTCTTCATCCTTTTCGACATCGAGGTCGTTTTCCTCATCCCGTGGGCGGTGGTTTACCGGGAGTTTCTGGCGCATAACATCGAGATCATAGCGCCGATTCTGTTCTTCATTTTTGTCATCGTGCTGGGGCTCCTGTATGAGGTGCGCAAAGGAGCGCTCGAGTGGGAGAAGTAACCGGCACCGGACACTCAAAGCGGCCAAACCATGCGGCTTGAAAAAATCATCGCCCGCAGTCGAGTGATTGACCTGCACGGCACCGACATGAAGCAGGCGCTCGACGAGCTCCTCACGGTGTCGCTGAGCCGCTTCCCCGACTTGAAGCAGGAGGCGCTGCTGCGCGGCCTCATCCAGCGCGAAAGCACCATGACCACCTACCTCGGCAAGGGGGTGGCCCTGCCGCACGTGCGGGTGAAGCTCGGGCGTCGCTACATCCTCGCCATCGGCCGCAGCAAGGCCGGCGTGCATCACGACGGCACCAAGTCCGACGAACCGGCACGCCTCATCCTCATGCTTCTCGCCGACGAGAAGGCGCGCAACTACCTGCAAGTGCTCACGGCCATCGCGCGGCTGATGGACGACGATCACTTCGTTCGGTCTCTCATCGACGCGCCCACGCTGAACGACCTGCACGAGCGGCTGTTCTCGGCTTTCGGCGGGCTGGCCGCAAAGCCCGCGCGCGCCGCGCAGCAAAGCCGCGTGAACCGCATGATGATGCGCCAGGCCGAGCGCGTGGCACGCGGCGCGGGTTGCAGCGCCATCATGGTTTTCGGCGACACCTTTTCCGGCCCGGCCGACCTGCGCAACTGGAAGGCCAGGATGCGCTCGCTCCTCGTCACCCGCGCGCTCATCGACCCCGCCCAGTTCAAGGGGGTGTTTGAGAGCGTCATCCAGGTCCGCACCTTTTCCAAGCAGCGCCTCGCGCAACTGCGCAGCGCCATCCTCGTCGGGATCACGCGCGGCGTGCTCAACTTCACCGACCGCGTGTGCTGCCTCGGCGGCATCGCGGGCTCGAACCAGCTGGACGCCGTGGTCCTAGTGGACGTGGGGCGCGAGTTCCAGACGCTCCTCACGCAGCACACCGACCTGCTGCCCGACGATGTGAAACCCGAGGTGCTCGAGCGCGTGCTCGGCATCGCCACCGAGCTCGCCGTGGAGGGCCGCGAGGGCAAGCCCATCGGCTGCCTCTTCGTGCTCGGCGACACCGCCCGCGTGGACAAGCTGACCAAGCCGCTCGTGATGAATCCATTTTATGGATACAAGGAGGAGGACCGCAACATCCTCAACCCCTTCATGGACGAGACGGTGAAGGAGTTTTCCTCGATCGACGGCGCGTTTGTGATTCGCGGCGACGGCGTCGTGATGTCGGCCGGCAGCCTCATCCAGGCGAGCGACAACGACCACGCGCTGCCCAGCGGGCTCGGCAGCCGCCATGCGGCAGCGGCGGCGATCTCGGTCGTGGCGCAGTGCATCGCGATCGCCGTCTCGTCGAGCACCGGCCAGGTCTCGCTCTTCCGCCGCGGCGTCATGCTGCCGCTGATGGAGAAGGGGAAATTCAGCGCGATCTGAGCGCGGCGCGCCTGGGGACTGCAAATCGTGCCGAGGAAAAAACTCATTCTGGCCACCCGCAGGAGTCCGCTCGCGCTCGCGCAGGCCCGCATGGCCGCGGCGCGCCTCGGGGAGCGGCTGGGCGTGGAGACGGAGTTGCTCCAGCTCGTCACGACCGGCGACCGCCAGACGGAATGGTCGCTGGAAAAGCGCGGCGGCAAGGGACTTTTCACGGGCGAGCTCGAGCAGGCGCTGCTGCGCGGCGAGGCCGATGCGGCCGTGCACAGCGCGAAGGACCTGCCCGGCGACATGGCGGACGGGCTCGCCGTCGCCGGCTATCTGCCGCGCGAGGACCCGCGCGATGTGCTGGTGTTGCGCGCGGGCGTGACGGAACCGGCCAGGATTGCCACCGGCAGTCCGCGCCGCCGCCTGCAAATCGGCCAGCTTTTCCCTTCCGCCGCCTTCACCGAGATTCGCGGCAACGTGGACACCCGCCTGCGCAAAATCGCGACGGGCGAGGGCGGGGCGGATGCGACGCTGCTCGCCGCCGCCGGCCTGCGCCGCCTCGGCATCGGCGAATGGCCGGGCGTGGCGTTTCACGCGCTCGGCTGCAAACACATGGTGCCCGCGATCGGCCAGGCGGCCATCGCCGTGCAATGCCGCGCCGCCGATGCCGCGCATTTTGCCGGGGCGCTCGATGCGGAAACCGCGCGGCGCGTGACGCTGGAGCGCGCCTTTCAAACCGCTCTGGGCGGGGGCTGCCACACCGCCGCCGCCGCGCATGCGACGGCCGACACGCTTTGGTTTTTCCACGAGGAGACCGGCCTGCGCAGCCTGCCGCTTGCGCCCGCCGATTTCGAGGAGCCCGCCGCCACCGCGGGCCGCCTGCTGCGTTATTTGGGGGTTAAGGTGTAGCGATGGGCCGCGTCTCCGCCCGTATCCGTTTTTCGGTGACAGGACGGGAACGCGCCGGCCCGTAGCGCAGGCATCCTGCCTGCCGTCGCCAAACGGTCGCGCGAAGCGCGGCATTGATTGATTTTTGGAAAAAGAGCCAGCGGCGCTTCGCGCCTTCTTTTTTGACGGCAGGCAGGGATGCCTGCGCTACGCGCGCTGCCGCGCGAACCATGAGCAATTGCGACCGGCCGTGGCGTGCGTCACGCGTAGCGTTTCTTGATCGTGTCGAACGGAAAGTAGCGGCCGGGGCAGACCGTGTGGTTGCGGTCAACCCAGCGGTGCACGGTGACGGACGGCCTGGTGCCGAGCGGGGCGTCCTTGCGCAGCCAGTCGAGCAGCATGGTCATCGAGGCGAGTTGCGCGGGGCCGACGCGGCGTTTCTCGAAATTGCCGACCAGACAGATGCCGATGCCGTGCTGGTTGTAGGAATGATTGCGCACGTGGCCGCCGTCGAGCTGCTTGAGCCAGCGCGGGCCGATCTCGATCTCGCCGTCGCCGGAGTCGCGTCCGTTGCCGATGACAAAATGGTAGGCCAGCCCGTGTTCCATGCCGCGCTCGCGGTGCGCGTTGTTGTAGGCGCGGGCGTTTCCGGCCTCGATGCCGCTGTGGTGCACGACGAGGTATTTCCAGCGGCCGCGCTGGATTTTCAGGCTCCTGGTGGCGGCGATGATCCCCGAGAGCGCCGGGACGGGGGCGACGGAGCGCGGCACGGCGCTCACGCCGGCGGCAGGGATGATGAGTCTTTGCCCGGTGATGATCGTGTCGGATTTCAGTTGGTTGCGCTGCTTGAGCGCGGCGACGGAGATGCCGTGCCGCGCGGCGATGGAGCTGAGCGTATCGCCTTTCCTGATACGATATGTCCTTTCCTCCGCGCCAAGGAGAATCGCCGGCGCGAACCCCATTCCGAGCAGCGCCAGCCCGGCGGTTTGAAGGAATGCGCGGCGGGTGGTCATGCGAGCCAGCATAACATCGCCGTCAATACGGCAGAGGGGGCATGGCGGGGCGGGGAGTGCCCTCTAAAATCGTTCATGTTCTCTTATACCATTGTCGAACCATTTTCACACTTTGGGTAGGGCGAGGCGTCCCCGCCGAGCCGGAGGCCAGCAACGGCTCGGCGGGGACGCCTCGCCCTACCCAAAGTGTGATTTTCATTGGGAATTGGTATTACTCATTCTCGTTCTCTTTTCTGTTCTTTGGAATATTTCGAAAACGAAAACGAGAACGAGTAAGAGAACGGTAATGTCGGTTATCCGGGTGGGAGCGGGAGCGCCGGTTCGACGGCGGTGATGCGGTCTCCCTCCCGTTCCCACCGGTGCAGGGGCGGGTGGGGCGGATCGCGTTCGAGTGTTTTGAAGAAGGCGGGATCGGCGCGCTTGGGCAGCGCGAGTTCGGCGATGCCGGCTTCGTCGCAGTTGCAGAGTGTGGCGTGGGCTTTGTGAAAACGCGGGCGGCCGATGATGCGCGAGGTTCCCGGAGGCAGCGGCGGCATGGCGGAGGATGCGCGCGCCCCTTTTTTTTCGAGCACGAGAAAGCTATACGGCAGGCTGCGCAGATCGATGCCGGCGCGTTGGCCGAATTTCACCCAGTCGGAGTCGGCGTAAATGCCGGCGGGCGGCGGGGCGAAGAAATGGCACCAATGACGTTCGGCGCCGGCCGCGAGCAGGCCGCAGGCGGATTGATGCGGGCACGGGGCGACGACTTGGAAATCCGCGCGGAATGCCTCGCGGACGGAAACGAGCGCGCGGCTGTCCGTATGGGTGCCGGGTTCGACCCAGATGATCGCGTCGGCCCGGCGCGCGAGGGCAAGAAGCGAATCCCGCGCGGGAGGGGAAAGCTCGTTGATGACGTGGCTGGCAACGAGGAGGAAGGGGGCGTCGGTGTTTTCCGGCGCGGCGTCGGCGACGTTCAGCAAGGGAAACGCGCGCCGGGCGGCGTCGGCGGCGAACGCCCGCGCGAGGGGCGAGTGGTCCCAGGCGTTGAGTGTATCGAAATTTTCGATACCGAGCGCGCCGACGACGCGCCTGCCCGCGATGCCGCTGCCGCAGCCCCAGTCGATCACCGTGCGCGCGCGCGGCGTCCAGCGACGCTGGCGAAGCTCGGCGAGGACATGGTCCAATTTCCATCCGATGCGCTCCCCGTAGGTGGCGTCGTAGTTGGCAAGGTCGGCGGCCGTCTGCCAATACGGCCCGCGGGCGGCGGCACCGCCGATGAATCCATCGCGAAGCCGGTCAAGCGCGTGCCAGTCGAGTCGGGAGATGTCCATGTGCGAAGGGCATTGCTACATATGTTCGCTAACCGTAATGCCAAGGCCGGATGCTGCGGATTCGAAATAATCCAATCAAAACTTTGCGCCATCCGTGTCACATTTCCACCAATTCGGGCGCGGAGGACCGGGTGGCTTCCACTCTGGCGTTTTGGATCATGAAATGGAGCCGGTTCAGCAGGTTCGCCTCGCTGGCGCCGCTGTCGAGGTCGAGGAACAGGAGGTTCATGCGCGGGTAGAGGTCACGGATGCGTTTTTCGATGCCTTTGGCCACGAGGTGATTCGCGATGCAGCCGAAGGGCTGCAGGCTGACGGCGTTGTGGATGCCGCGGTGCGCGAAGGAGGAGAGTTCGGCGGGGATGAGCCAGCCCTCGCCGTATTGGGCGGCGAGGTTGATGATGCGCGAGGCGGACTTCGCCTCCCCGTAGATGTCGGGGAAGGGATGGTGGTGGCGGAAGGCGGAGCCGATGCGGTCAAATTTTTTCAGGTAATGGCGCACGAGCGCGTAGGCGAGCGTGTCCATGAAGGGGAGCCCGGTGCGGTGGGCGAGGTTTTGCGCGACGTTGGTGCGGCGGTTGGGAAATTCCTGGAGAAAGAAGCCGGCGAGGGGCGGCACGACGGGCTCGATGCCCTGGGCGATGAGCCACTCGACGATGTTTTTGTTTCCGATGGAGTTATACTTGACGTAGATTTCGCCGACGATGCCGATGCGGGGGATGCGGGTTTTGGCGGGATCGGCGGCGGCGTTGAAGTCGCGCGCGGCCTCGCGGAGGAGTTGATACAGGGCGGGGAGGTCGCGGCGGGCGACGCAGGCGGCGCCGGCCGCGGCGTAATCGTCACGCAGGCGGGCGGACGCGCCGGGCGCGCGTTCGCGCGGGGCGGTGGCGTTGTGCATCTGCGCGATGCGGTCGGCGTAGAGGATGGCGGCGATGGTGGGGCGGATGTTGCCGCGCCAGCGCAACTGGAAGCCGGGCTGGTCGTTGGAGAGCGCGCCGCCGGCGGTGGCGACGGAGATGACGGGGACGTCCGGATGACCGGCGGCGACAAGGGCTTTTTTGATGAGGGCGATGTAGTTCGACGCGCGGCATTGTCCGCCGGTTTGCGTGATGCCGGCGGCGATTTCGCCGGCCTGGTATTTGCCGGAGTTGAGCGCGCGGATGATGTCGCCGACGACGAGGGTGGCGGGATAGCAGACTTCGTTGTTGGCGTATTTGAGGCCGTAGTCGATGGAGGCGTCGTTGGCGGGCGGAAGGTTGACGACGCGGTAGCCCATGAGGCCGAGGATGGCGGGGATGAAGGGCGAGTAGGCTTCGGAAAAGAAGGGCGCAAGGATGGTGCGGCGGCGGTCGGCGGCGGTGAAGGCGGGGGTGGTGGAATTTTCGATTTTCGATTTTTGATTTGGAAGACATGTCGCTCCGCTCGGAACGATTGCGGGCGCTGCCGCGCCGGTGGCGGGCGTCGCTAGCGACGCACCTGCGGGGGCGGCGGCGCGGTATTCGAGGCTTTCGACGAGGGAGCGGATGCGGAGGCGGAGCGAGCCGAGGTTGTTGATGTCGTCGATTTTCAGGATGGTATGGCTTTTGCCGGCGCGGCGGAGAATATCGCCCGCCTCGTCGATGACAAAGGCGTCGGGGCCGCAGCCGAAGGAGGTGAGCTGCACGAAGTGCACGTGGGCGGGCGCGCCGGCCACCCAGCGGGCGGCTTTGAGGATGCGGTTGGTGTAGGCCCACTGGCGCACGGTGCCGGGGTCGGCGGCGGCGGGGTCGTCGTCCAGGCGGACGATGTCCTCGCTGATGACGTCCGCTCCGAAGGCCGCGATCATGTCGGCGACTTTGTGCTGGATGAGCGGATCAGTGTGGTAGGGGCGTCCGGCCAGGAGGATGAGGAGGCGGCCTTTTTCGGCGGCGGAAACGGCGATGGCGCGGGCTTTTTCGGCGAGGCCGCGGGCGTGCGCTTCCTGGGCGCCGAGCGCGGCGGCGAAGGCGCGCGGGAAGACGCGCGCGGGGAGGCCGAGTGTATCCACAATATAACCACGGCAGGCGCGCTCCAGGAGCTTGGTGTCGTGGAAGGTGACGCTGGGGGCGTCGAGCGCGATGCCGTGTTTCTTTTCGGGATCGATGGCGCTGCGGACGACGTCGGAATAGCCGGTGACGACGGGGCAGTTGAAGGTGTTGACGGACCGGGTGTCCTCGCGTTGCTCATAAACCACGAAGGGCATGAGGATGCGGTCGACTTTGCGGGCGATGAGGTCGTAGATGTGCCCGTGGACGAGTTTGGCGGGGAAACAAATGTTGTCGGACATGATGGTGCCCGCGCCTTTTTCGTAGAGGCCGAAGGTGGAGCGCCCGGAGAGGACGACGCGCGCCCCGGCGGTGGTGAGGAGCGCGTGCCAGAAGGGGTGGTTTTCGTAATAGTTCAGCGCGCGGGGGATGCCGATGACGGGCGCGCGGGCGCGCGCGATTGGGGGAGCGCCGGCGGAAGGCGCGGCGCGTCCGAAAAGCTGGCTGTATTTGAAGGGGTAGATGCTTTCGCCTTTGCGGGCGGAGGCCCCGCGGTTGGTGAAGATTTTCTCGCACTTGTTGCCGGAGAAAAAGATGTTGGCGTTGTCGAAGGCATATTTGCGGACGGAGCAGCGGTTTTCGCAGCCGGGGCAGGTGATGTCCTCGGTGACCGCCTCGGCGGGGTGGGTGAGGGCGGCGAGCAGCGGCATGCGCGCGGCGGCGGCATCGGGCGGACGGGCCGTCCGCGTTCCATGCGCGGCGTTTCGCAGGGCGTGCAGCGCGGCTCCATATGCGCCCATGAGCTCGGGCATGTCGGCAAAAAGCGCCTCGCGGCCGGTGAGCAACTCGAGCGCGCGGACGACGGCGTGGTTGCGCATGGTGCCGCCTTGCACGACGATGTGCGCGCCGAGGTCGCCGGGGTTTTTTAGCTTCAGGACTTTGTAGAGGCAGTTTTTGACGACGGAGTAGGCGAGGCCGGCGGCGATGTCCTGGAGGGTCGAGCCTTCGCGGAGGGATTGCTTGACCTTCGAATTCATGAACACGGTGCAGCGCGTGCCGAGGTCGCAGGGGGTCCCGGCAGTGCAGGCGAGCGCGGAGAATTCGGCGGCGGTGTGGCGGAGCGAGTTGGCAAAGCCCTCGATGAAGGAGCCGCAGCCGGAGGAGCAGGCCTCGTTGATGTCGAGGCGCACGATGGCGCCGTTTTCGATGAAGGCGGCCTTCATGTCCTGCCCGCCGATGTCGAGGATGAAGGTGACATCGGGGGACAGTTTGTGCGCGGCGAGATAGTGCGCGATGGTCTCGACCAGGCCCAGATCGAAGTCGAAGGCGGCCTTGACCAGGTCCTCGCCGTAGCCGGTGACGGCGGCCGAGGCGATGCGGAGCGCGGGGCGGCCGGCGGCGGCGGCTTCGTCGTGGAAGCGCGAGAGGCCCTTGCGCACGGCGGCGAGCGGGTTGCCGTTGTTTTTTTCGTAGAAGGTGAACATGACCCGCTCGCGCGCGTCGATGGCGATGATTTTCGTGGTGGTCGAGCCGGAGTCGATGCCGAGGAAGCAGGTGTCGGTTTCGAGGGCGTCGAGCGCGACGCGGGGGAGTGCGTGGCGCTGCTTGGCGGCCTTCCACGCATCGTAGGCGGCGGTGTCGGCGAAGAGCTTTTCGAGGCGGGCGCCGTTCAGGAGCGGCATGCCGGGGCGCGCGGTGGCGAAGCGGGCGAGGAGTTCGTCAATGGTGCCGGCGAGGCGGGCGTGGTCGCGCGCGATGGCGCAGCCGAGCGCGGGGACGAGCGCGGCGTTTTCCGGCACGGCGCAGTCGGCCTCGGCGACATTCATCATCTTCAGGCAGGCGGCGCGCAGGCCGGGGATGAAGGCGAGCGGGCCGCCGCAGAGCAGCAGGCGAGGCATGATGTCGCGGCCGCGCGCGAGTGTGGTGACGACCTGGAGCGCGACGGCGTGGAAGACGCTCGCGGCGATGTCGGCGGGCGGGACATTGCGCGCGAGGAGGTTCTGGATGTCGGTCTTGGCAAACACGCCGCAGCGCGAGGCGATGGGATGCACCGTGCGGGCGTCGCGCGCGAGCGCGTCCAGTTGCGCGACCTCGACGCCGAGAAGCGTGGCGACCTGGTCGATAAACGCGCCGGTGCCGCCCGCGCAGGAGCCGTTCATGCGGATGTCGGGCGCACGGCCGGGCGCGAAGAAAATCATTTTCGCATCCTCGCCGCCGATGTCGACGAGGGTGCGGATGTCGGGATTGCGCCGGGTGACGACCTCGGCGGCGGCGATGACTTCCTGGAGAAACGGGATGCCGTGCGCCTCGGCGAGGCCCATGCCGGCGGAGCCGGTGACGGCGAGCGCGATGCGAGCGTCGGCGCCGATGGTTTCGCGGGCATGGGCGAACACGGCGCGCAGGCCGGCGGGGATGTCGGTGTTGTGACGGCGGTATTCGGAGAAGACGATGCCGCCGCCGGCGGGCTCGACGATGACGAGCTTGAGCGTGGTGGAGCCGACATCGAGGCCGGCGTGAAATTCGGCTTGTAGTTGCATGTCGGATACAACGAATCAACGGCGGATTGTGGAGGAGCGGCGGGGGGAGTTTTGGGTTTTTGCCTTCGGCGAGCCGTTTGCCGGGATCGCCGGGGGCGTCTTCATCAGGCCGGCGAGCATGGCCAGGATGATGGGTTTCTGCGCCTGCATGAAGCGCGGAAAAGCCTGCGGGTCATCACCGAAAAACACCTCGTCGAGCGCGGGTTTGGCGAGAAACGGAAACAGCACCAGCCCGTAGACGCTCGTGAACAGGTGCGCGAGCGCGTGCCTGGCGGGCACGGGGATGCGAAGCTCGTCGGCGATTTGCTGCTGCACGCGGTTGAGCGCGCCGAAGTTCCCGCTGCGCGAGCGGATGAGCTCGACGAGCACCTGCGGGTCGCGGCGGATTTCGATGACGAGGAAATGGGGCAGCAGCGGGTCGTCGAGCAGGAGCTGGAGGTAGTTGTCCACCACGCGCTCGATTTTGGTCATGAGCGGCAGGTCGGTCTCGACGATGCTGGCGATGCGCGGAATGATTTCACAGACGGCATGCACGAGAATCGCGCGAAAAAGGGTCTCCTTCGTGCGGTAATAATAATGCAGCAACGTGCGGCTGATGCCCGCTTCGACGGCGATGTCCTGCATGGACGCCGCTTCGAGTCCTTTGCGGAGAAAAACCGCCTTGGCGGCGAGGAGAATGGTTGTCTCGGTTTCCGGCATCGACCCAGGAAATAGACATGTTTTTGACAGATGTGTCAAACAGGTAAGTCAGGATTGTTGCCGGATTGTCACATGCGGCATATGGCGCTTGCATTTCGTCCATCCCGCGGTTTCAACTCGCCCCGCCTGTAGGGGAGTCCTCCGCGGAGGGCTGAGATTGCGGCGCGCACGGCTGCTCGACCCTTGGAACCTGAAACGGATAATACCGGCGAAGGAAACACGCAGGGCTGCGCACGGTGCGCGCCCGTTTCTCACCGGGAGTCCGATTTGGGTCGGGCCAAGTCAACATGAAGCACCCGACACGAATCCTCTCCATCGCAAGCGCGGCCTCCGCGCTCGCACTCTCGCTTGCCCAACCGCGCCTCGCGGCGCAAACCGGCGCGGCGCCCGCATCGCCCGCGCCCGCCGCCGGCGATGTGGTCGAGATGCCGCGCTACGAAGTCACGGGCGTGCCGCCCGACGACTCGGTCAACCCGCTCACGCGCCCCATCGAAGGCGTGTTTGGCGACGCGCGCTCCATCCTGGAGACGCCGCGCGCGGCCTCGACCATCACGCAGGCCCTGCTGCGCGAGCGCGGCATCAACGGCGTGCCCGAGTTCGTCGCGTTTGCGCCCGGCAGCTACGCGCCCGCGAGCTACGGGAAGGCCACCATCCCGTTCATCCGGGGCGATCTCGCCGAGACGTTTTTCAACGGCCAGCGCGCCGGCTACAACAATTTCGGCTATCTCCCGTCGTTCAACAACGTGGAGGCGCTGGATGTCGTGCGCGGCCCCGGCCCGGCGGTTTACGGCTCCGGCTTTTTCACCGGAGGCTACGTGAACTACGTCACGAAAGCGCCCAAGTTCACGCCCGAGACGACCGTCACGCTGCGCCTCGGCACGTGGTCGCCCGCCGAGGGCGGCTCCTGGCTGAACTCGTCCTGGCAGATCGACACCACCGCGCCGCTGCCCGGCGGAAAATCCGCGTGGCGGCTCAGCTACGAGGGCAAGGAGGACGACACCTTCTTCCGCCGCCACGGCGGGCGCGACGACCGCGAGGATGTATTTGTATCATGGATACTGCGTGATTCCGGCCCGCTCACGCTGGAGGCCAACGCGCAATACATGTGGCAGGACGCGCCGCAGCTTCTCGGCGTCAACCGCCCCAACCAGGACCTGATCGACCGCGGCATCTACTACACCGGCGACCTGCCGGACCTCGGCTACGATGACGACACCGGGGCCATCGCGGGCACGATCCCCGGAGACGCATGGGTGGGCATTCCGCGCGACGCGACGCTGCTCTCGCCCGGCGATTTTTCCAACGCCAACGTCGTCCGCGCCCAGTTGATCGCCACCGTCGTGCTTTCGCCCTCCGCGAAGCTCGTGAACCGCTCGCTCCTCGAGCACGTGGACCGCCGCCGGTATCATGCGTTTGAATACGCCGAGTGGGTCGAGCAATGGACGGCGGAAAACCGCACCGAGCTGCACGCGGCCGCGCGCGTCGCCGGCGTGGAAAACGCCGTCGTCGCCGGCCTGGCCGTGCGCTGGGAGCAGCGCGAGAGCCACACGAATTATTTCAACGAATACTTCTTCCAATACGACATCACCCGCGCCGACCGCGTCTTCAGCCACGAGAAGGACTACCCGGCCTCCTACTGGCCCGGCTTCGCCGGCCCTGGCGGGAAACTGTTTTTCCCCGCGTCCTACGATTCGCCCGAGACGACGCATTCCACGCTCTGGAACCCGGCGCTGTTTTTGCAGGATGAAATCAAGCTGCACGAAAAATTCTCCCTGCTCGCCGGCGCGCGCCTGGACGGGTTTTTCGCCAAGGCGCACGATCCCCTCGGCGCCGCCGCCGGGGACGACCCGGTGTGGAGCGACCGCAACGACGACACCGCGCTTTCGTGGAACGCCAGCGCGCTCTGGCGCCCGGCGCCGCGCGCCACGTTTTACGCCACCTACCAGCGCGCCTACGCCGTGCACGGCAACGTCGCCGGCGGCGGCATCATGCTGAAGGACGACGGCGAGGGCAACGGGGTCATCGACCGCGACGATTTCAAGAACCTCAGCCGCCTCGCCGAAATCGGCGCGAAGTTCTCGCTGCTCGAAAACAAGCTCTACGCCGGTTTCGCGCTCTACGACCAGCGCCGCTCCGAGGCCGAGCTGGGCGGCGCGGTGAAGGACCTCAAGATGCGCGGGGCGGAGCTGGAGCTCGTTTACCAGCCGACCACGCGCCTCAGCGCCACGCTCAATGCCTCGCTCATCGACGGCCGTTTCGACAATTCGACCGCCACGCAATCGGGCGGAAACTCGCTCCACAACCTCTACGCGGCGGGCCGCGGCCCCGGCGGGCTCGGCAACGGCATCGGTTTCACGTGGGACAAGCTCCCGCCCGGCGACTACCGCATCCCCGGCCTTTCGCGGGTCATCGTCAACGCGAGTTTCTCCTACCAGCTTCCCTGCGGGCTCGGCGGCGGCCTGAACGGGAGCTGGCAAAGCGAGCAGCCCGGCAACCTGCTCGACGAATACCACATCCCCGCGCAGGTTTTCCTCAACGCATCCCTTTTCTACCGCCGCGCGAGCTGGGAGTTGAGCATCGACATCCTCAACGTCCTCAACCGCCGCAACTGGATTCACAACGGGGACAACTGGAGCAACAACGTGCTCGTTTACCAGGATCTCCCGCTCCGCGTGGAAGGCTACGTGAAGCTGCGGTTTTGATCGCGGCGGCGGCACGGCGGTGACGGCGGAGGTTGAAAAATCGTTCTCGTTCTCTTACTCATTCTCGTTCTCTCTTCTTCCAACCGCATAGAACGATCCTCCGCCGCCATGTCCGCCAACGCTGCAACCAACGCCGCCGCCACGCCCGCCACCGCCGACCTCGCCGGTCTAGTCCTGGCCATTGCGAAGCGCGCCCGCGCGGCCTCGCTGGAGCTGGCCACCGCCACCACCGCGCAGAAAAACGCCGCCCTCGAGCGTCTCGCCGGACTCATCGAAACCTCGCACGAACCCCTTCTCGCCGCGAACGCCCGCGATCTCGCCGCGGCCCGCGAAAACGGCCTCGCCGCGGCGCAAATCGACCGCCTCACGCTCACGCCCGAACGCCTCGCGCACCTCGCCGAAAGCGTCCGGCAGGTCGCCGCGCTGCCCGATCCCGTCGGCGAATTGCTGGACGAAACGACGCGCCCCAACGGCCTGCGCATCCGCCGCGTCCGCGTGCCCATCGGCGTCATCGGCATCATTTATGAGGCGCGCCCCAACGTCACCATCGACTGCGCCATCCTTTGCCTGAAGTCCGGCAACGCCTCCATCCTTCGCGGCGGCAAGGAGATTTTCCACACCAACACCGCCTTTGCCGCGCTCCTGCCCGCCGCGCTCGCGCATGCCGGGTTGCCCGCCGATGCCGTCCAGCTCATCCCCACCACCGACCGCGCCGCGCTCAACACGCTGCTCAAGCTCGACGACTACATCCACTGCATCATCCCGCGCGGCGGCGAATCGCTGATCCGCTTCGTCGCGGAAAACGCCACCATTCCCGTCATCAAGCACTACAACGGCGTCTGTTTCGTTTACCTCGACGAAGCCGCCGATCCCGCGATGGCGGAGACCGTCACGGTCAATGCCAAGACCTCGCGCGTCTCCGTGTGCAACGCCGCCGAGCAACTCCTCGTGCATCGCGCCGCCGCCGACACGCTCCTGCCCCGCGTGGCCCGGGCGCTCGTGGCCGGAAAGGTTGGGCTTCGCTGCGACCCCGCCTCCGCCGCGATTCTCGCGCGCGGGCAAATCCCTCACACCGCCGCGACCGAGGCCGATTATCGCACCGAGTTTCTCGCGCTCACCATGGCCGTGCGCGTGGTGGACACGCTCGACGAGGCCGTCGCGATCATCAACCGCGACGGTTCCGCGCACAGCGACGCCATCATCACGCGGGACGAGGCCGCCGCGCGGCGCTTCCTCGCCGGCGTGGACAGCTCCGCCGTTTTCTGGAATGCCTCCACGCGCTTCAACGACGGTTTCGAATTCGGTTTCGGCGCGGAAATCGGCATCAGCACCGACCGCCTCCACGCCCGGGGGCCGATGGGGCTGCGCGAATTGTGCAGTTATAAATTTCTTGTCGAAGGCACGGGCCAGGTGCGCGGGTAAACAACACCTGAAAAAACCATTCTCGCGCCGTTCCGAAGACGGAAAAGAGGACGAGGACGATTTTTTAGGGGAAAATTCCCTTTGCGAAAAACAACTGCGCGGTTTTCTTGTCTCATCTATTCATGAACCCGTTGATCCAACGCGCATGGCCATCCCTGCCGCCCGCGCTCGTGATAGCGTTCGTGTGCGGACTGGGCCTTTCTCCCGTCCACGCCCAGCAAGGCGCGGCCGCCTCGGGCACCGCATCCGCCTCGGGCTCCAACGCCGCCGGAAACTCATCCTTTTCCCCCGAGTCCGCCCCCGCCGCCCCGCGTCCCGGGCGCGGCATCTCGCGCTCCGCCGCCGCCGCGCTCTCGGCCGGCATCACCTATGCGCCGCCCCCGCCAAAGCCGGTCGAGGACGAAAACGTTGACCTCCGGGACATCGACAAGCCGAAAAACGAAATCGTCCGCCTGCCCACTTACCACGTCACCGCACAAAAGCCGCCGGTCTTCACCGACCGCAGCCTTTACACCCGCGACAACCTTGAAAAACTCGCCATCTCGCGCTACCTCAGCAAACTCGACACCAATTTCCTCAACCGCTGGACCCTGCCCGGCTTCTCCAATGAAGCCCGGGCCATGCAGATGTATTACGACGAGGAGCGGCAGAAAAACATGGAAACCACCGCGCAGCAGGTTTCCCTCTACCGGCTCTCCGGCGACGAGGCCAAGGCCGAGCAGACGCAGCGGGATTACTACGATACCGCGCTGCGCCGCTCCAACTACGTCGAGCCGCCCGCCAGCCTGCGCCGCTACTAGATTCCACCGCATGCGCAACCCCGCGTGCCGTCAAAGCAAGGGAAAAATCCGCGCTGTAAACGCCGTGCTTGCGCATCGCGCCGCGGCCCTGTTAATCCCTTGTGCCTAGAATGGATACCTTGCTCATCGAAGTCCCCGTGCCCTCCATGGGAGCCACTGTGGCCGAACTCACCGTCATCGATATCGTCGTGCAGCCCGGCGCGACGGTTGCCAAAGGCCAGAAAATCGCCGAACTCGAAAGCGACAAATCCGTCTTTGAATTCGAGGCGCCCTGCGACGGCACCATCCAGTCCGTCATCGCCCGGGCCGGTGACATTCTTCCGCCCGGCGCGCCCTTCCTGCGCATCGAAACCACCGACCTTTCCCTGAAGCATCTCGAAGTCGCCGCCGGCTCCGTGCCCAGGACGACCCCGCCGCCCGCCGTCGCCGCCACCGCGCCCAAACCACTGGCTGTTCCCGCCCCGGCGGAGCCCGCCCCCGCCTTCATGGCTCCCTCCGAATACTCGCATCCGCCGATGTCCGTCATGCGTGCCGGCACCGCCCCGCTCTGGACACCCCGGGCCATCAAGGTTGCGCAGGACGCCGGGCTGGACCACACAGCCGTCGCCGACATTGAGGCCACCGGCCCGGGCGGACGTGTCTCCGGCGACGATGTCGCCCGTTACCTCGCCACGCACGTTTCCGCCGCGCCCGCGCCTGCCGTGTCTCCCGTTTCCGCGTCCTGCGAGACGGTTTGTATTGCCGGCGTCGGTTACGCGATTCCCTCCGGCGTCCGCTTCAACAAGGAAATCCTGAAAGCCTTCCCCGACATGACGGAGGAGGAAATCATCAAGCTCACCGGCATCCGCGAACGCCGTTACGCCGCCGAGGGCGAGACCGCCACCGGGCTCGCGGTCGTCGCCGTGCGCCGCGCCGCCGAGCAGGCCGGCATCGACATCGGCGAAATCGACGGCGTGATCATGGCCACACTCATCCCCGACCAGCCCGTGCCCGCCATGGCCAGCGCCCTGGCCAAGGAGCTGGGCATCCCGCGCGCCCTGGCCTTCGACCTCAACGCCGCCTGCGCCGGCTGGCTCTACGCGCTCGAAGTCGGCCGCGCCTTCATCCGCTCAGGCACCGCGAAAAAACTCATTGTCGTCACCGCCGAGCTCCTCTCGCGCATCACCAACCCGCGCGACCACGCCACCGCCTTTCTCTTCGGCGACGGCGCCGGCGCGGCCATCCTCACCGACGCGCCCGGCGGGCACCGTCTCGCGCGCATGGCGCTTTCCGGCGATGCCGATCAGTTCACCGCCATCCAGCGGCCCGGCGGCGGGGCCAAGCGGCCCGTGCCCAGCGCCGCGGGCAACGACCGCGACGACTTTTTCCTCCAGATGAACGGCGCCGCCGTCTTCAAGCACGCCGTCATCGCCTTTGCCGACCTCATCGGCGACGCGCTCAAGCGCCACAACCTCGCGCCGTCCGACATCGCGTGGATCGTCCCGCACCAGGCCAACGAGCGCATCCTGCGCGCCGTGAGCAAGCGCGTCGGCATTCCCTACGAACGCTTCGTGGTCACCATCGGCAAATACGGCAACACCTCCGCCGCCAGTGTCTCGATGGCGCTCGGCTGGGCGGCCGAGGAAGGCATCTTCAACCCCGGCGACAAGATCATCTTTTGCAGCGTGGGCGCCGGCATGACCTTCGCGGGCGGGTTGCTCGTCTGGTGAGGCATGGGCAGTCCGCCCGTGAAAAGGCAGCGGGCATTCCCCCTGATCTTTCCTCTTTATTCTTTCTCTTTCCTCTTTCTCCTCAATCAAAACGGAGGTTTCCCGTCCGGGAGAAAGAGGAAAGAGAAAGAATAAAGAGGAAAGACGGGCAGGCGCTTCCTGTTGTGCGGGGGTGATTGCGGAAGAGATTCCCACTTGCCCCGCCGCGTCGCTCTGGCAGCATCGTCCGTTCCATGAGTGACAGCAGCATCCACGATATTTCCCACGACCAGCACGCCGTGCGCCGGCAAAAGCTCGCCGACCTCCGCGCGGCCGGCTTCGACCCGTTTCGCGCCAGCGTCGCGCAGACCCATTTTTCCGCCGCCGCCAAAGCCGCCTACGTGGACGGCCAGGACAATGCCGTCACCGTCTCCGTCGCCGGGCGCCTCGTCACCATCCGCGACATGGGCAAGAGCCAGTTTGTCAAGATCCTCGACCAGCAGGGACAGATTCAACTTTACCTGAAAAAGGACGTGGTCGGCGAGGACGCCTATGCCGCCTTCAAGAAACTCGACCTCGGCGACTTCGTCGGCGCGACCGGCACGCTTTTCAAGACCAAGACCGGCGAGATCACCGTGCGCGTCGAGCGGTTCACGCTTGTCTCGAAGGCCCTGCGCCCGCTGCCCGAAAAGTGGCACGGCCTCAGCGATCCCGAGCAGGTTTACCGCCAGCGTTACCTCGATCTCGTCGTGAATCCCGAGTCGCGCCAGCGCCTCATGCTGCGCTCGCGCATCATCTCGCACATCCGCCGTTTCCTCGAGTCGCGCGATTTTCTCGAAGTCGAAACACCCACCCTGCAAGGCGTCGCCGGCGGCGCGGCGGCGCGCCCGTTCACCACGCACCACAATGCCCTCGGCATCGACTTCGTGCTGCGCATCTCGCTCGAGCTTTACCTCAAGCGCATGCTCGTCGGCGGCTACGACCGCGTCTTCGAGATCGGCCGCAATTTCCGCAACGAAGGCATCTCGCGTCGCCACAACCCCGAGTTCACCATGCTCGAGGTTTACCAGGCCTACAGCGACTACCGCGGCATGATGACGCTCGTGCGCGATCTCTTCCAGTCGCTTTGCCGCGACGTGCTCGGCACCATGAAGATCAAGCACGCCGACAGCGGGCAGGAGATCGACTTCGGCGGCGAATGGCGCGAGGTGCGCTACAAGGACCTCATCAAGGAGGCCACCGGCGACCCCGACTGGTTTGCGCGCCCGAAGGCCGAAAAGATCGCCGGCGCCGAAAAGCTCGGCTGCGCGGTGAATCCGGCCTGGGAGGAGTTCGAGATCACCAACGAGATTTTCTCCAAGAAAATCGAGCCCACGCTCATCCAGCCGACCTTTGTCACGCACCTGCCGAAGGAACTGTGCCCGCTGGCAAAGCTCTCGCTCGACGACCCCGGCACCATTGACGTCTTCGAGCTGACCATCGGCGGCATGGAAATCGCGCCCGCCTACTCCGAGCAGAACGACCCCGACGTGCAGCGCCACATGTTCGAGGTGCAGGCCGGCGAGGAAAAGCAGAACATCGACCAGGACTTCCTCCTCGCGCTCGAACACGGCATGCCCCCCGCCGGCGGCATGGGCATCGGCATCGACCGCCTCTGCATCCTGCTGACGGGCGCGGAAAGCATCCGGGACGTGATCCTGTATCCGCAGTTGCGGACAAAGGCCGCGAACGAGGAAATCAAGAATTAATAATTAAAAATTAAGAAGTGGGGCGTTCGCGCCCGCCAGAGCGGCTTCGCCGCGGTTAAACAATGGAAGCATGTATTGAGGGTGTTTTGTCTTGGCACGGGAGCGCCGGCTTGAACTTCTTAATTTTTAATTCCTAATTCTTAATTTCCGTCCATGCCTTGGTATTTCTACCTCGCCCTCAAGCAACTCTTCCCGACGGGGCGGCGCGTGACATTCTTCACCGCGGTGTCGATCATGGGAGTCGCGGCCGGAGTGTGGCTGCTCATCGCCGCCACCGGCGTGATGGGCGGCTTCGGGCACAAATACGGCGGCATGATGCGCGACACGCAGGGCGACATCCAGGTGCGCAGCTATGAGCTCATCCGCGATGTCGCCGCCACGCAGGCCGCCATCGACGCCACTCCCGGCGTGCTCGCCTCCACCCCGTTCGCCGAGGGGCTCGTCATGGTGCAATACGAAAACCGCCCTTCCTTCCCCGCCATCCAGGGCATCGATGTCAACCAGGTCGGACGGGTCATCCCGCTCGCCAACTACCTCGTCATCGGCTCGCTCGACGACCTCGACGACGACACCGTCATCCTCGGCGCCGAACTTGCCCGCACGCTCGGCGTCGGCGTCGGCGGCAAACTCCAGGTCGTCACGCCGCTCTTTCTCCAAAAGATCGGCGAGGATGAAATCCTCCTGCCCGCCGAGCTCACCGTCGTCGGCATCCTCCAGATCGGCCACCAGCAACTCGACAAATCCGTCGCCATCGTGACGCTCCGCCGCATGCAGGACCTTTACGGCCTCGGCCGCGGCGTGCACGGCTTCTCGGTCAAGCTCGCCCCCGGCGCGGATCTCCATCAGACCGTGGCGGCCATCAACGACCGGCTTCCGCCCGCCAGCCGCGCCCATGCGCTCACCTGGATGGAGGCCAACGACGGCTTCCTCTTCTCGCTGCGCCTCGAAAAGGTGATGGTCATGCTCATCACCTCCTTCATCGTGCTCAACGCGATGTTCCTCGTCACCGCGCTGCTGCTCATCGCCGTCGTGCGCAAGACCCGCGAGATCGGCCTCCTCGGCGCGCTCGGCGCGCTGCCGCGCCAGACCGCCGCCTGCTTCTGCATCCAGGGCTTTCTCGTCGGCGTCCTCGGCGCCGTGCTCGGCCTCGCGCTCGGCTTCCTCACGCTCGGCAACATCGACGGCATCTTCAAGTTTGTCGGCGCGGTCACCGGCCAGTCCGACACGCTCATCGAGATGTATCAATTCATCCAGATCCCGGCCCACATCACGCCCGGCGAAGTCGCGGGCATCAGCGCCTATGCCATCGTGATGGCGACGCTGGCCGGCCTCATCGCCGCCTGGCGCGCCGCCCGCCTCGAACCCGTGGAGGCCATGCGCAGTGAGTGACGAAAAACACACCGTCGGCGAAGCCCCAAACATGGGCGGGGACGCCCATGCCACGCAATCCGTCCTCACCGCCCGCGCCCTGTGCAAAAGCTACCGCAGCGGCGACCGCCTGCTCGAGGTCCTGCGCGGCGTCGATCTCTCCATCGCGCCCGGCGAAAGCGCGAGCATCCGGGGCGAATCCGGCTCCGGCAAATCCACGCTCCTCAACCTCCTCGCCGGGCTCGACTCCCCCGACGACGGCGAACTCCACTGGGCCGGCTGCGCGCGCATCGACCATGCCGCCCGCGCCCGTTTCCTCGGCATCATCTTCCAGTCCTTCCACCTCATCCCCGAACTCGACGCCCTCGAAAACGTGCTCATGGCCCGGCGCGTCGCCGGCCGCATCGACGCGCCCGCCCGCCTCCGCGCCGCCGGCCTGCTCGAACGCGTCGGCCTCGCCGCCCGCGGGCATCATCTCCCCTCGCAACTCTCCGGCGGCGAGCGCCAGCGCGTGGCCGTCGCCCGCGCGCTGATGAACGCCCCGCGCCTCATCCTCGCCGACGAGCCCACCGGCAACCTCGATGAACACACCGGCGACAGTGTGATCGAGCTTCTCCTCGGCCTCTGCGCGGAGACCGCCACGGCGCTCATCCTTGTCACCCACAACACTGCCCACGCCGCCAAGACCGCCCGCAAATACCTCCTCCATGAAGGCGCGCTCCACGCCGCGTGCTGAAACCAGAATCGTCCCCGTCCGCTCAGCCCGCTCTGTCCGATCCACCCGATCCCATTTTTAAAATCCCTAACCCATGCTGAAATTCTTCCAAAAAGCGGAAAAAATCCGGTGCGGCGTCGTCGGCACCGGCTCGCTCGGCCAGCACCACGCGCGCATCTATGCCTCGATGAAGGACGCCGTGCTCGCCGGCGTGTGCGACACCGACCCCGCGCGCGCTGCCGAAATCGCCGCGCGCCACAACTGCCGCGCCTTCGCCTCGGTTGACGAGTTGGCCGGCGCCTGCGATGCCGTCTCCGTCGTCGTCCCCACCGACCGCCACGCCGAGGTCGCGCTCCCGCTG
This sequence comes from Termitidicoccus mucosus, assembly GCF_038725785.1. Lineage (GTDB taxonomy): Bacteria > Verrucomicrobiota > Verrucomicrobiia > Opitutales > Opitutaceae > Termitidicoccus > Termitidicoccus mucosus. The sequence continues at coordinate 2,617,393 of NZ_CP109796.1, read as the reverse complement.
CTCGCGCGCGGCTGCCACTTGCTCATCGAAAAACCCCTCTGTGCCACGCTTGACGAAGCCTCCCAGGTGCTCGCCGCCGCGCAGGCCGCCGGCGCCATCGTGCAGGTCGGCCATATCGAGCACTTCAATCCCGTGATGAGCTTTTTGGAAAAGCACATCGACCGGCCCGGCTACATCACCACCGAACGGCTCGGCACCTACCAGACGCGCGGCACCGAAGTCGGCGTCGTATTGGATTTGATGATACACGACATCGGCATCGTGCTCGCGCTGGTGAAGTCGCCCATCGCCCGCATCGACAGCCTGGGCATCAACGTGCTCTCCAAGACCGAGGACATCGCCAACGCGCGCATCCAGTTCGAAAACGGCTGCGTGGCCAACCTCAACGCCAGCCGCCTCAGCCTGAAGCGCAGCCGCGAAATCCGCATCTTCCAGGACAACGCCTACCTCTCGCTCGACTTCATGAACCAGAAGGGCCATCTCGTGAAAAAAAGCGACATCATCGCCTACGGCCTGAAAATGAAAGTCGGCCTCGCCAAGCCCGGCGACGTGAGTTCGATCCCGGTCGTTGACGTGCCGATCGAGAAAGGCGAGCCGCTCGCCCTCGAACTGGCCTCCTTCGTGGAAAGCGTGCGGGCGGCGAGGCAGCCCAAGGTCGGCGCGGCGCTCGGCAAGAGCGCGCTCGAAGTCGCCATCACCATCACCGACCAGATCCGTCGCGCCGCCAAACCCGCATGAGTCCCGCCGCGCCGCTCACGCTTCCCTTTCGCCTGCCGCCTCCCCGCGCCGGGCGTGTGGACGTGCTCATCGTCGCCGGCGAGCATTCGGGCGACGAGCATGCCGCGCGCATGGTGGGGGAACTGCGCGCGCGGCGTCCGGAGCTGGAATTTGCCGCGCTCGGGGGCCCCGCGCTCGCGTCCGCGGGGGCGCAGGTGTTGCACGATCTCACGGCGTCGTCCGTGGTCGGCCTCGTCGAGGTGCTGAAGCATTTTTCGTTTTTCAGGATGCTTTTCGACGAGACGCTGCGGTGGATCGGCGAGCACAAGCCTCGCGCCGTGTGTTTCGTCGATTATCCCGGTTTCAACCTGCGCCTCGCCAAGGCCATGTTCAAGCGCGGCCTGTCCGCCAAGGGCGGCGGCGGCATCAGGACGCTTTATTATATCAGCCCGCAAATCTGGGCGTGGAAGGCCGGGCGCCGCTTCCAGATGGCGCGCTGGCTCGACGCGCTGGCGGTGATTTTCCCGTTCGAGGTGGATTGCTACGCGGACACGGCGTTGAAGGCGGAGTTTGTCGGCCATCCCTTTGTCGCCGCGGGGCACGAAGAGCCGGTGCGTTACGATCCCGCCGGGCCGCTTTTGCTGCTTCCCGGCAGCCGCAAACAGGCCGTCAGCCGCATCTTTCCCCTCCTGCTCGCCGGCTACGGGCGGCTCGGTGAAAAACGCCCGCCCGCGGTGGTGATTTATCCCAGCGAAACCGTGCTGCGCGTGCTGAAGTCGTTCGAGCTTCCCGCCGGCGTGACGCTCCGGCCGACCGGCGGGCAGGTGGCGGCGTCGGCGGCGCTGACGAGTTCCGGCACCATGTCGATGCATTGCGCGCTGGCGGCGATTCCCGGCGCGGTGGTTTACCGCGCCAACCCCGTCACCTATCTGCTCGGGCGCATGCTCGTGAAAGTGCGCTGGCTCGGCATCGCAAACCTGCTCCTGCGCGAGCCGATGTATCCCGAGTATTTGCAGGCCGCCGCGAAGCCGGAGGCCCTCGCCGCCGAACTGCGCGACTGCCTGGGCAACCCGGCCCGCCTGGAGCGGACCGCCCGCCACGCGCGGCGTCTGCGGGAAATCCTGCATGAGCCGGCCAGCGGCACCGTCGCCGACTGGCTCGAGCGGGAATTGGGCTGAGCTCATGCGGTCCAAAGCGATGCGCCGGCCTCCCCTTGGTTTTGCTTTGCATCCCGCGTGGCGGGACGGAAAGCACCCGCGTGTTTTTCCGGGCATTTGCGACCTGTAAAATTGACACTGCCAGGGGATGCGTTTCATCAATCCCATGCGCTCATTGATCCGATTTTTCCAACTGGCGGCCGCCTTTGCCGTTTTCACCGCCGCGCCGGCCGGGCTCGTCGCGCAAAACGATGCAGCCGCCCCCGGCACGCCCGCCGCCGCCTCCTCCTCCGGCACGGACGCGCCGACTGCAACCGAGTCCATCGTCGAGCATCTGAATGCCGCGGACCACGCCTCGGACAAACTCACCGACAGCTTCCTCCTCAAGCTCGGCATCGATCCCGACAGCAGCACGGGCCGTTATCTCGCGGCGGCGGTCATCGTGCTGCTCGCGTTTTTGCTCCGCCGCGTTGTCATCCGCGCGTTCTTCGCGCTGCTGAACCGGCTGCTGGGAAAACTGGAGAGCGGCCTTTACACCAGGCTCTCCCACGCCCTCGAAAAAACCCTGTCGCTGGTCGTGCTGATCATCGGCTTCGTGATCGCGCTGAAGGTCCTGCATCTTTCGCCCGCGCTCAACAAGGGCATCAACTACGCCTATGCCTTCGCGATCATGCTCGCGCTCTTTTGGCTCGCGCTTCGCGTGACCGGCGCGCTCGCGGATCACCTGCACGCGCTGGCAAAGAAAAACGACCTCGGCGTGACCGCCTTCATGCCGTGGATCAAAAGCGCGCTCATGGGGATCGTGTTTGTGTTCGGCGCGCTGGTAATCGCGCAGGGCATGGGTGCCAATGTCAGCGCGTTTCTCGCCGGACTCGGCATCGGCGGCCTGGCCCTCGCCCTCGCCGCGCAGGACACGGTGGCCAACGTGTTTGGCGCCGTGGTGGTGGCGGTTGACCAGCCCTTTCGCATCGGCGAGACCGTGCAGATCGGCGCTTTTACCGGCACGGTCGAGCACGTCGGCATCCGCTCGACCCGCCTGCGCACCCCGCAGAAAACGCTCGTCACCATCCCGAACAAGACGATGGCGTCCGAGTCGATCGTGAACCTTTCGCGCATCACGCAACGCCGCGTCGAGATCACCATCGGGCTCACCTACGACACGACGGCCGACCAGCTCGATGAAATCGTGGAGGAAATCCGCCGCATCACGAAGGCGGAGGACGCCGTCGATCCCGATTCGATTGTCGTGCAGTTCACCAATTTCGGCGCCAGTTCGCTCGATATCTGGCTGCTTTTCATGACCAAGACGGCGGATTTCGTGCCGCACTTGGAGGCCAGGCAACGCATCAGCCTGGCCATCATGCGCGCGGTGGAGCAGCGCGGCCTCTCGTTTGCCTTCCCGACGCACACGCTCGAACTCGGCGCCAGCGCGAGCCGCGCGCTGGGGAAAAAACCGAAGGACTGAAGCGCTGAACGACCGGAAGATCCGGGAGCGCGGGCATTCCTGCCCGCGGAGGTATGGAGCGGAAGCGGCTGCCGGAACCCGCGGGTGTAACCCAAAGAGATGCCACTGCCGAAATCTTTCCTCTTTATTCTTTATCTTTCCTCTTTCTCCCTGCCCGTTCCTGACGAAAGAGAAAGAGAAAGAGAAAGAGAAAGATAAAGAGGAAAGAAGAAAGAGGGAGTTGAGTTACACCCCGCCGGGCCCCCGCTTCCGCCTTCAGGCTTTACCTTTTCCGCCGATTTTTGCCAAAAGGCGTTCGAACTCCGGATCGCCCCTGAATTCCGCGAGGTCCGGGTCCTTGAGCATCCATCTGCGGTCGTCGTAGCCGAGCTCGATGGCGCGGGCGAGGGCGCGGAGGGCGTCGGGTTTGCGGGCGCTCAGCGCGAGGCTGCACGCGAGGTTGTAGTGCGCGGTGGCGTTGTCCGGCAGGAGTTGCACGAGCCGGCGGTCCATTTCCAGCCCGTCGGCGATGCGCCCGACTTTGGTATAGAGCCCGCCCAGCAGCTCCATCACGTCGGTGTAGTCCGGTTCGTGGCGGAGCACGGATTCATAAAAACTGATTTCAAAGGCATGGTCGTCTTTTCGACTCATAAGGCGGAGGGGAATCTCTTCTGCTTTTCCAAAAACATCAAATCGCGGCAGGCCGCTGGCGGGAAACCTGGCGCCGGAATTTCCCGAAAAGCGAAATTCCATCCCGCCCGCGTGTCCTGACCCCAAGGGGGCCGGGACCTTGCAATCAACCCGGCGCGCTCAGTGCGGCCGGTTCTTGCACGTCCCGTGCTGGCGGAAGGAATTGCAATGCGCGTTGACCTGCAGGCGCTGCGAGACCGGAGTGAGGCCGAGCTTGGTCGAGACGGAATTGCCATACCATTCCATGAATGGCGCGTTGATTTCGAAAATCTTGTCGCAATCCGTGCAAATGATCTGGGCAACCTGCGTGTTATTATCGGTATTGGGCAGGTAATACTTGAGGTTTTTGCCGATATCGACCTCGCGCACGAGCGAGCTTTCGATCATGATGGGCAGGGTGCGGTAAACGGTGGCGCGGGATACGGAATCGTCGATGTCGCGGGCAAAATCGAGCAGTTCCTCGGCGGTGAAGTGCTCTTTCTGCGCAAAGGCAGCCTCAAAAATCGCCAGACGCTGGTTGGTGACGCGAAGGCCCTTCGTGGAGAGGTAGGATTTGAATTTATCGCGGGAAGCTTCGTTATTCACGGCACTTACTGTCCCCGGGCCGCGAAAACTGTCAAGAGTCGTAATCTCAAAAAGTCGCGATTTATTCTCAATTAGAAGACCGGCGATAAACGCCAATAATGCATGCAAATATCATCCAAATGCGCCTTCGCGCACGTTGCCCTTGCTTCCATGCGCCGCGCGTTGCGTCATGGGTGGCTCGCGTTTTCCGATCATGTTTGTGGGCGTCCATCCACTCGCCGGCTTCGACAAGCTCCTGCACTACCGCGTGCCGGAGTCGCTTCGCGCGCACATGCAGGTCGGCTCGCTCGTCCGCGTGCCCGTCGTCAACCGCCTGCACCTCGGCATCGTCGGCGAGATCGGCCCGCCGCGCGATTTCCCGCTGGAGCGGCTCAAAAACGTCGCCCAGCTCGTCCACCCCTTTCCCGCGCTGACCGGCGACCTGCTCGGCCTCGCGCGCTGGATGGCCGCCTATTACGCGTGCGGCATCGACACCATCATCGAGGCCATGCTCCCCGCCGCCGTGCGCAATGGCGCCGGTTTGAAACAGGAAAAACTCCTCGCCCTCGCGCGCCCGCTCGGCATCGACGAACTCGAAACCCTCAACCGCCGCGCGCCGCAGCAGGCGAAGCTCTACGCCTTTCTCGCGCAGCAGTTCAAACCCCAGAAAAAATCCCTCGTCCTCGCGCGCCTTGGCATCACCGCCGCCACCGCAGCCGCGCTCGTGAAACGCGGCGTCATCCGCGAGGAAATCCGCCGCATCGAGCGCGTCGCCTACGCCGACGACTGGTCCACCGGCGAACTCGTCGCCACGCAGCCGCCCGCGCTCAACCCCGAGCAGCGCGCCGCCACCGATGCGCTCGCGGCCTCGCTGCACGCGGCCCGCTTCGGCGTCACGCTGCTCCACGGCGTCACCGGCTCGGGCAAGACCGAGGTTTACCTGCACGCCGTCCACGAGGCGCTCGCGGCCGGCGGCGGCGTGATTTTTCTCGTGCCCGAGGTCGCGCTCACCCCGCAAACCGTCGCGCGCCTGCGAGGACGCCTCGAGGCCATCGCGCCCGGCCATCGCGCCGTGGTCTGGCACAGCCACCTGAGCGAAGGCGAACGGCTCGACGGCTGGCTCGCGCTCGCCACCGGCGAAACCCGCGTGGTGGTCGGCGCCCGCTCCGCCGTTTTTGCGCCCGTGCAAAACCTGCGCCTCATCGTCGTGGACGAAGAGCACGAGCCCGCCTACAAGCAGGACGAGACCCCGCGCTACCACGGGCGCGACGTGGCCGTCATGCGCGCCAAGCTCGCGGACGCGCTCTGCCTGCTCGGCTCCGCCACACCCTCGCTCGAATCCTTCGCCAACGCCGAGGCCGGCAAATACGCCCTTCTCCAGCTCACCCAGCGCATCGACGACCGCCGCCTCCCCGACATCGACATCGTGGACATGCGCATCGAGGTCATGAGCTCGCGCGGCCTCACCACGCTTTCCCGCCGCCTGGTCAACGCCATGCAGGCCCGCTTCGAGCGCCGCGAGCAGACCATCCTCTTCATCAACCGCCGCGGTTACTCGTCGAGCATGCTCTGCACCGAGTGCGGCCACGTCGAGGAGTGCGAGCATTGCAGCATCGCGATGACCTACCACCGCGCCGACGAGCGCCTGCGCTGCCACCTTTGCGGCGCCGAGCGCCCCGCGCCCGCGCGCTGTCCCAAGTGCGGCTCGCCCAAAATCCGCTGGCGCGGCCTCGGCACCCAGCGCGTCGAGGAGGCCGTGCGCCGCGTGCTCCCGCGCGCGCGTATCGAACGCATGGATACGGACACCATGTCGCGCAAGAACCGCTTCCGCGAGGTGCTCGCGCAGTTCCGCGCCGGCAAGATCGACATCCTCGTGGGCACGCAGATGATCGGCAAGGGGCTCGATTTTCCCAATGTCACGCTCGTCGGCCTCATCGACGCGGACATCTCGATGCACATCCCCGATTTCCGCGCCAACGAGCGCACCTTCCAGCTCCTCGTGCAGGTCGCGGGCCGCGCCGGCCGCGGGGACCGCGCCGGCGAGGTCGTGGTGCAGACCTTCACGCCGCAGGCCGAGTCCATCCAGTTCTCCCGCCACGCCGATTTCGCCGGTTTCGCCGCGAGCGAGCTGAAAATGAGGCGCGACTTTCGCTACCCGCCGTATCGGCACCTCATCCACCATCTCTTCCGCGGACCGAATCCGGAGAAACTGCAATTCTTCGCCGAGCAATGGGCCCGCCTCGTCGAACGCGAGCTGGGCAACCGCGTCGAACTGCGCGGCCCGTCTCCGTCGCCGATCGAAAAGATCAAGGACGAATACCGCTACCAGCTCTGGTATTTCACCGCCGCCGTCACCAAGGTCGTGGCCGACCTGGCCCGCCTCCGGGCCGGGTTTCCCTGGCCCGAGGACATTGTCCAGGTCATGGATGTGGACCCGGTGAGCCTGATGTGAAGTGGCAAGTATCAAGATGACGGATACAGTTCCTATCACTTGCCACTTAATATAGTATTTTCTCTCAACCTTGGCCCAAAAGGTAGGGCGAGGCGTCCCCGCCGAGCCGCGGCTCAGCCGGAGGCTTCGCCCTACCGGCGCTGCCGCGCCAATGTTAAATGAAAACACTTACTTTCTACTTTCCTCCCTCGTCCAGTTTTCGCAGCGCGAACGCATAGGCTCCCACGGCCACGGCCTCGCTGGTGCCCAGGCGCGATATGCCCACGCCGACCCGGCGGAGGGCGTCGTAGCTGATTTTTTTTCGCGAGCCGGGCACCGTTATCTCGCGCGGACGGCCCTTGATGAATTTCCTCTGCTGCGCGGCATCCTCCAGGTTGAAAGCCTCCGAGGCGAGCCGGTGGAATTTTTTCCCGTCGGGATTGGCGAAAACGCTGTTCAATTCCGCCACGACCGACGGCAGGAACAACGGCCAGGCCTTGGACAAACCGCCGCCGATCACGGCCAGCCCGTCCACGAGCGTGAGCGCCTCTCCCATGGCGTCGCCCACCACCTCGCCGAGCCGCCGGTAGGCATTCAGCGCCGCCTGGCCCTGCGGGTGTTTCCTGTCGCGCGCGATGGCCTCGATTTCCTTCGGGTCGGGGGCGTTTTCGAACGGGATGCCGGCCTCGCGGGCGAAGACGCGGCGCACCGCACGGATGCAGGCGCCCTCCTCGGCATTGGTCGCGGGGACGAGTTTGTTGCGCAGCAACCAGACCTCGAAGCCGATGGAGTTGTCGCCGAGGAACAGTTCGCCGCCGTGCGTCAGGCCGCCGCCGAAGCCCGTGCCCAAGGTCACGCCAAAGAGGTTCTGGTAGCGTTTCGGGCTGCCCGCCTTTTTCAGCAGGCCGTTCACATACGGCAGGAATCCCGCGATGGCCTCGCCGTGGACGAACAGGTCGCCGTCGTTGTTGATGAGCACCGGCACCTTGAACTTCTGCTCCAGCATCGGCCCGAGGGCCACGCCGCCCCGGAAGCACGGCAGGTTGCCCAGGTCGCCGATGATCCCCCTGGGATAATCCGCCGGGCCGGGAAACGCGAAACTGATGGCCTGCGGCGGCTCGGGACATTGGGCTTTCACGCGCGAAAATCCCTCGATGATGTTGCCCAGGCAGGCCTTCAAATCATGCCCTTGCGAGGGCAGGGTCACCGTCTGGGTGAGCGATTTATAATTGCGCATCGCGCTGAAGCGGAAGCTGGTGCCTCCCGCATCCAGTGTCATCACGATCCGTCGGTCATGTTTTGTGCTCATGGGGCTTTTCTTCATCATTCTCTCTGTCTTTGTCGGAAATTTATCAGGCGCCAGACAAAGAGAACGAGAAAGAGGGCGAGAACGAGAAAGATTTTTGGCGGCCCGCCAGTCGCCGCCGGACCCCTTCGCCGCCGAATAAATCCTTGTCTCCCCGCTCCGCGACGGGTTTATCTAACCGCTTGCGCCAGCCTTGGACGCCTAGCTCAGTTGGTTAGAGCATCTCGTTTACACCGAGAGGGTCGGGGGTTCGAATCCCTCGGCGTCCACCAGCCGCGCGAGTATCTGTTTTTCAACTACAAACCACAGCACACCACCATGCGACACACGCTTTCCGTCCTCGTTGAGAACAAGTTCGGCGTCCTCGCGCGCGTTTCCGGCATGTTCAGCGGCCGCGGCTTCAACATCGACAGCCTCAACGTCGCCCCCACGCACGACACCGCGCTCTCGCGCATCACCGTCGTGCTCAAGGGCGACGACGCCGCGCTCGACATGGTCATCAAGCAACTGCGCAAACTGGTCAACGTGGTCGATATCATCGATTTCAAGGAAAACCAGGCCGTGCAGCGCGAACTCGTCCTTGCCAAGGTGAAAGCCACCCGCCGGACGCGTTCCGAAATCATGCAGATTTGCGATATTTTCCGCGCCAAAATCGTCAACGTCGGCCGCACCGACGCCATTGTCGAGCTCACCGGCGACGAAGCCAAGGTCACCGCGTTTATCGGCCTGCTCGAGGATTTCGGCATCATTGAGCTCACCCGCACCGGCATGCTCGCGCTCATCCGCTGAACGCGCGCTTCGCGCGCGAAGTGACAAGTAATAAGTAACAAGTGACAAAAACAGTCCGGCTGCCTTAAATAATTCCCAACTTTTAATTCCTGATTCTTAATTTCTCACCATGCCCGCCAAAGTATACACTGACAAAGACGCCGATCTCGGCGTGTTCCAGAACAAAACCGTCGCCGTCCTCGGCTACGGTTCGCAAGGTCACGCGCACGCGCTCAACCTTAAGGATTCCGGCGTGAAGGTCATCATCGGCCTCTACCCCGGCAGCCAGTCGCGCGCCGTCGCCGAACAACACGGCTTCAAGGTGCTCGACACCGCCGACGCCGTCCGCGAAGCCGACGTCATCATGGTCGGCCTTCCCGACATGAAACAGGCCGATGTTTACACGAAGGACATCGCGCCCAACCTCACCAAGGGCAAGACCCTCGTGTTCAGCCACGGTCTCGCCATCCACTTCGGCCTCATCAAGCTGCCCCCCGATGTCGATTGCATCATGGTCGCGCCGAAAGGCCCCGGCCACATGGTCCGCCGCCTCTACACCGAGGGCAAAGGCATGCCGGCGCTCATCGCGGTCGCGCAGGACAAGTCCAAAAAAGCCAAGAAAACCGCGCTCGCCTGGGCGAAAGGCATCGGCTCCACCCGCGCCGGCGTGCTCCAGACCTCCTTCAAGGAGGAAACCGAGACCGACCTTTTCGGCGAGCAGGCCGTCCTCTGTGGCGGAGCCAGCGCGCTCGTGCAGGCCGGCTACGAGACCTTGGTCGAGGCCGGCTACCAGCCCGAGATGGCCTACTTCGAGTGCCTCCACGAGTTGAAGCTCATCTGCGACCTCATGTATGAATCCGGCATCGCCGGCATGCGCTTCTCGATCTCGGAGACCGCCAAGTACGGCGACATCACCCGCGGCCCGCGCGTCATCAACGCGAAGGTCAAGGCCGAGATGAAGAAGATCCTCAAGGAAATCCAGACCGGCAAATTCGTGAAGCAGTGGGTGGCCGAATACAAGGGCGGCCTGAAGAACTACCACAAGCTTCTCGCCGCCGGCCAGAAACACTCCATCGAGAAAACCGGCGCCCGCCTGCGCAGCATGATGCCTTGGATGTCCAAGAAAAACATCAAGGGCGTGCAAGCGGCCTACTGAGCCGGCCTTCACCGCACAATCACCGGGAAGGCTCAATCTTCCCCCGAACGCCGCGTCCCGCCGCCGCGGCGTTTTTTTTGGGGGGGGGCTGAACACCACACGTCCTCCGCCGCACTAAAACGGTGTGGCGACAAGCACTGACACAATGCAGGCTAATGGGTTACATTGCCAGCGAACCCGGGCCTATTTTAGGCCAAACAAAGCGGCTGCGACTTGCCCTCAAAGGCCCTGGCATCAGCTCTTCCGCGACAGCAGGTGTTCCACCAGCGCGCGCAGGAAAGCGGTGTCGCCGGGGAGACGGCGCAAGGTGTCGAGGGCGGATTGCGTGCGCCCGGCGGCGAGCTGGCGGGCGGTTTCGAGGCCGTGCAGGGTGACAAAGGTGGCCTTGCCGGCACGGGCATCCTTGCCGGCGGTTTTGCCGAGCGTGGCGGTGTCGGCGGTGGCATCGAGGATGTCGTCCACGATTTGAAAGGCGAGGCCGAGGTCGCGTCCGAAGTCGCGGAGGGCATCGATTTCGTTGCTCGCCAGCAGGCCGCCGCAATGCCCGCCCATCACGAGCGCGGCTTCAATCATGGCGGCGGTTTTGTTGAGATGGATGAACTCAAGCTGCGCGCCGCCGGGCGCGGTGGTTTGTTTTTCCGCGAGCAGGTCTTCCATCTGGCCCCCGATGAGGCGGGTGCTGGAACTGGCGGCGGCGAGTTCGCGGACGAGGGTTTGGGCGAGGTCGGGATCGGTGGGATAATGGCTGGAAAGGAGCACGAAGGCATGCGTGAGAAGGGCATCCCCGGCCAGAAGCGCGGTGGCCTCGTCGAAGGCGCGATGGCAGGTGGGCCGGCCGCGGCGGAGGTCGTCGTTGTCCATGCACGGGAGATCGTCGTGGATGAGCGAGTAGGTGTGCACGCATTCGATGGCGACGGCGGCGGGAAGCGGATCGTGCAAGGCGGCGCCGCGCAGGCGGGCGGCGGCGAGGAGCAGGACGGGACGCAGGCGTTTGCCGCCGGCCTGCATGGAGTAGCGCATGGCTTCATGGATGCGCGGCGGACGGGCGTCGGCGCGCGGCAGGAGGCCGTCGATGGCTTTTTCGGCCAGCGCGACGAGGTCGTTTAATTTGGTTGAGAAACCGGGCGGCGCATTGCCTACTTTGGGGGAAGCTTTCATTTTCACGAATCAATGCCGACGCTTGAGCAAATTTGCAAACGCCTCTTTACGGGATCATCATGGTTCGCGCGCTGCCTGGTGGGGGCGCTGCTGCTGGCGGTGCCGGTGGCGCATTTTTTTGCCTTTGGGTATCTGTATGACCTCATCGCGCGGGCGCGCACGGGCGGACGCTTGGAGTTTCCCGAGTGGGAGGAGTGGCGGCGGCTGTTCGTGAACGGCGTGGCCGCGTTTGTGATTTTCACCGTGCTGGGGCTGGTGCCGCTGGCGCTGGGGTGGGCGCTCACGTGGCCGCTGCGCTGGCTGAACTACGGGGTGTTTGTCTATCTGCCGATGGTGCCGGCGGTGATGCTGGCCGCGCCGCTCACGGCGGCGGGCATCTACCAATACCAAAAACGCGAGGAATACCGCGACGCGTTTCGCTGGCGCGTGCTGGTGGCGATGCTGCGGTCGAGCAAGGCGCGGTTTTTCGTGCCGAGTTTCGCGATGGTGGGTTTCATCACGGCGGTGTATCCGTTGATGACGCTGACTTTGTTCGTGGCGCTGGCGGCGGGATGGAGTTTCTTCGCGGCGTTTTTCCGCAGCATCGAGGAGGCGCACCGCCCGGGCGCGGCTTCGGTGGCGCAGCGGCGATAGGGGGTTGCGCCAGGATGGCGGGCTTGCGTGCCGCCCGTGGTGATGCCGGGCAGGAAGGAAGGATGAAGAGAAAGATTGTGTTTGGCGCGCGCCGGGTTTTTTGAGGGAAATTTCTTATGCCAACATACGATTATGTCTGCACCAAATGCGGCCACGAATTCGAGGTCTTTCAATCGATGAAGGACAAGCCGCTCACCAAATGCCCAAAATGCAAAAAGGGCCGGGTGAAACGTCTCATCGGGACCGGCGCGGGGTTGCTTTTCAAGGGGACCGGATTCTACGAGACCGACTACAAGCGCAAAAGCGGGACGAAGGAGAAAGACGGGGCCGCGCCATCGACCCCATCCGGGGAAAAAAGCACGGGCGACGGGAAGGCGGCTTCGACCGCACCGGCCAAAAGCAATTCCGGGGCGGCGAAATCGGATGGAGCAAAGCAGGCCGGATGATGCTTCGGAGCGGAAAATGCGATAAAAAAGAAGCGCGGGGATTCCGTCCGTATCCACGGCGCGGCTGCATGGCCGGGGTGCATGAGGAGGCCGTCGCGTGAAAACCACGCCATCACGATGCGAGTCGCTCGTGTGCGCGCTGGCTGCCGTGCCGCTGGGCGCATTGCTCGCGGCGGCCTGCCTGGTGTTCAGGCCGGTGGAAATCGTCGCGACACCTCCGGCGTTTTCCGGGCGCGAGGCGGGGCGGGTTTATTATGTGACCGGTTCGCGCGACCGGGCAAAGGGAGTGCGCTGGATGCTGAAGCGCCAGCAGCTTTTCGATGGCACGGTGCACGAGGTGGTGTTCAACGAGGATGAGCTCAACCTGTGGTTTGCCTGGGAACCGGTGGGAGTGCCGTTGCCGGCGCACGGAGCGCGAAGCGAGTGGGTTGAGGTGCAGGGCATCGACTTTCGCATCGCGGACGGCGCGCTTTGCGTGGGGCTTCCGTCGAGAGTAGCGGCCGGCCCGCGCCGTGTGCCGGTGTTGATCCAGGCCAGGGGGGGATTTGCAAGGCGCGATGACGGACTGGTGATGTATGCGCCGGACGAAGTTTGGGTGGGGGCGTTTCCGCTGCACCGTGTCCCGTGGGCGATACAACTGCTGATGGCGCGGATGGTGGGACGCCAGGCCATCCCCGGTGCGGGGATGGATTTGTGGCAGAAAATCTTGCGCGTGACGATAACCGGCCGCGAGATGCGCGTGGAGATGGATAACGGGCGGCCGTGAAGAGCCTGCCGCGCGTCAGATGCGGCGCCGGGCGAGCGGATGCCCTCGATCCGGGGGCGGGGCCGCCCATCGGGGGCAGGGAAAAGGACGGCTTGCGGGCCGCCATTGTCACCTGTCCGCCTGTGTTGCGGCGGCTTGTGCCAGCATAGATTATATTCAAAACAAAGACGGGTGCCATTTATAGCTTTTATTCCCGGCCTCCCATGCCCCCTTTCGGGCGCATCCGCTGTCCAGGGGCGGCCTCAATTCTATAATGGCGTTTTTTTTCGGATGCTTTGATTGAACATGGAGACGCAAAGCAGGTCCATATACCGCGCCTGCCTTGCCTCATATTTCTTGCATTCGCGCATCAGGGACATGGATGATGTGTCATTGCTATCGGCTGATGAATAGAGGTTGTATATTACGATGGATTAAAGTCTCCATTTAGAGACTAACTTGCGGCTTGGGCCTTGCGATTGCGGGGAATTCATCAGAAGTGGAATTATTGCTTCGAATCCCACCGATGATCGCGTGTGCGGGAATCATGCCCGTCTCAAGGCAATCGTCCATGGAAGATTATGCTGGCTGAGAATATCAAACATGAACTTAAAAATTGCTTTTGAGCAGCATCTTCAGATTTGCGAGGATGTTTTGCATTGCATAAGGGAGGAAAATTCGCTTTTGCGCATGCATCGTCAGGTCCCGGGCAGTGAATTTTTCCAACGCAGGACTGAGTTGCTTATACATCTGAATGTAAGCCTTTCCAGCATGGAGGCGGCGGTTGCGTCCGGGGATGCAATCAGCGAGGACCTGCTGAATACACTCCATGCAAGGGTTGCCCAAGTGCTTGAAGCCATTCAGTTGAATGATGAATTGCTGCAAGTGTCTTGCAGGCGGAATCCGGAAGAACAAGGCGCACCAATATCAAGAAACGCCGGCTATCCCATTGGCGCCAGCCATGGAAATAGGATGTCTCCCTGGCAAAGGGAAATAGGCCGGAATAATTCATAATGTCCATTATTACTGATATTCAATTGCGATTTATATGCCGTATTTCAGGATTATAATTTGAGGAGACCGGCATGGAGAATGCACTGTGCTGGTTGGCGCCGGAGAACTGGAATGCGCCGGAAAAGGATTCTCTGTTTTCTAAATGCGCAAATCTATTACTATTTGTCCCGGTAGGGTGTCCTTTTTGCATTTGAATCAATAAATTGTTTTAATCAATTGTAAACTTCATGTCATTAACTATTAATAACGATGTGCGGATTTACATTTGGTTTTTGTCTTCATATAGTATGTTTTTATCAGGATAATGACCCATCATCGGCATCCAGTGTTCTTATCAACGATAAGCCTCGGCTCATCTCTCATTCAACTCCACGGACTTCCACGCAAAAAGCCGGGCGAAGCGCATAATGCAATGCCTTTGTCGAACCGGCTTTGACCGGGGTATCCGGGTAGAAACAATCCCTTTCATTATGACCTTGGCCTGTCTTTCACGGTCCTTCATATTATCAGGCATACTCCCCACCAATTGCTGAAATGTTACAGTCAACAATCCCCAGAAAAGTGATGTTTGTTTGTGACCAGCCCGTTGTCCGCGAGCTTCTTGCGAATCATTTCAGCAAATTGGGCGCCTATGCGGTGACTGCGCCGGCATGGAATCCAAATACAATCATCGACGAGGTGAAACAGGTGTGCCCCGCGCTGGTTGCCATTGATTTTAACCTAAGAAACAACGCGGCCTTGCTCCTGCTGCTCCAGATCCGCCAGATTGTGCCGGGCATTCGGATACTCGTGTTTTCCGGCACGCCCTCCCCGGAGCTCATAAAGAGCGCGCTGGAGGCCGGCGCCCACGGCTATCTCGACAGCAGTTCCACGCTCGCGGAATTTCAGCGGGCATTGTCCAGTGTCCTGGAGGGGCGGGCTTATTTTAGCGCCGAGGTGAATGCGGCCATCCTCAATATCATGCAGAGCCGTTCGCTTGACAGCGCCGGCATCATGATGCCGCTGAGCCAGAGGGAATTGACTGTATTGCGCCTGATGGCAAACGGGCTGAGTTCCAAGGAGATTGCCAAGAAACTTGGCATCAGTCCGTATACCGTGGTCAATCACCGGACGAAAATCATGCGCAAGACCGGCATTCATCGTGCCGCCCAGCTTTCATTATACGCGGCCCAGATTGGACTGATTCCCACCCCAAATTCGACCCATCCATTCCAGACAATGCTGGCCTAGTAATGCCCGCTGACGATTTCTGAGGGCGTGGCGCGGTCGACGATATTCGCCGGGGCGCGGCGCGGGTTTCTATTAAATATGTCATACCATTTCCCAATGAAAATCACCCTTTTGTTGGAGGGCCGAGCTCCTGCGAGGCCGTCGCGGGAAAACGTCGCATATAAACCGTGACGGCCTCGCAGGAGTTCGGTCTTATTGAAGAGTGAATTTCGTTCGAAATTGGTATCATTCATCGGCTTCATCTTTCATATCTGTTTTCTGTTCCCGGGATTTTATGTATCCGCAAACCAGGAACGAGGCCGCGTATGAAAATATACCATAGATATAGAATGATCGCTTTATAAGGCGTGAATCATAAAGGCTAATTTATTGCCATCTCGCCTCGCATGGGGATTCGATTACCCGGCATCAACTGATACAAATAAACGCATGACAAGATTATTGCCCCCGCAAGTCCGGCTTACGGGAATCAATGCGCGAGCGGCGATATTTGGGGCGCTCGTATTTTTTCTCGGCAGGTATCCTACCTGCGGCGGTCAGGTGCTTGGCTGTCTCACGGTGGACATCAGGTCCACGGAGGGCGGTTTTCCCGGTCTGAACACCGCATGGTGCAAGGAGGCCCGCGAACTCTCCGAAAAGTTCGGATTGCCCTGGCAATTCATCGCCACCAACAATCCTCTCCATCAGATTTTTTCACGCCGCGCGGCGGCCGCACGCTTTTGCTTCCGCGCCTCCAGCCAAACATGAACAAAACGATCGTCATTCTCAACGGTCCGAACCTCGACCGGCTCGGCAAACGCGAAATCGCCGCCCTGGGGATCGGGGGATATTTCGCGGCAGTCCGTTACCTGCTCAAGCTGTGACCTCCGGGCAGGCAGAGAACGAAACCGTGACCGGCCATGCATCAGTCCCGAAGCAGCCAGTGAACGCTCCTGCCATGGCCGCGTCCGCATCCGTCACGGACGGCGAAGGGGAGGAACACGCCATGGCCGCGGCCATTCCCCGCTGGTACGTCGCGCACACCAAGCCGCGTTGTGAAAAAAAATTCGCGGCATTGATGAAAGCCGAGCGTTTCGAGCACGAATTGCCGCTGATCGAGAGCGTCCGTCGCTACGGGCGGAAAAAGAAAAAGTACCAGAAGCCGATTTTCCCCGGATATGTTTTTGTCCGGATTCTGCCCACGCAGAAGCCGCGCTGTTTTCAGCAGGAGCTGCTTGTGCGTCTCATCGAGGTGGACCAGCAGAAACATTTCGAGCACCAGCTCGAGGATGTTCGCAAACTGGTGGCCTCGGGGCTCGAGGTGATGTTTTATCCGCAGCTCAAGCGCGGCGCGACGGCGCGCATCCGCAGTGGTCCGTTGCGCGGTGTGCAGGGCGTGATCGACGACCCGAAAAATCCCGGCGGCATCGTCCTCGTCGTGGACGTGCTGCGGCAGGGTGTGCTCGTGAAGGTGCCGGTCGAGGACTTGGAGATCGATTCGTAAAAGGAGCGGCGGCGTCTACCACGACGGCCAGTTCGACGGCTCCCGCCTCGCCCTCAACCTGGCCCAGACCGCCGATGACCTCGGCGCGGACGTCCTCAACTATGCCAGTGACTTGCCCGGAATCATGCGCCGATGCCTTGTCCGGAACCACTGTCGGCAAGCTCATCGCAGCCGTGTCATGGATGTTCCTTCCCGTTCTTTGTCTGGCCTGGCAAACTGGCTGGCGGTCACGACCAGCGTCGTCCACAGGAGCAGGACAGCCGGGTTATGGAAGGGAAATTCGACCCAGGCATAACATCCGATCAAAATGCACCCTGCCAAGATCCACCGAACCCGGGAATGGCCGTGCCGCAGGCCGCGCCAGAGCAGGCAGGCCGGTGGAATGATGAGGACGAGACCGCCGACAAGACCAACCTCGGCCCACAATTCCAGCCAGTCGCAATGCGCGTGGAAAATACGCGTCGTGATCTCGTTTTTCTCATTTCTGAGATAATCGCCCTGGTAAGTGGGTATCACTTGCCCGAATGTGCCCAGCCCCCAGCCATACACGGGGCGAGCCCGGGCCATGCGGAAAGTATCTTTGATCAGAGGCCAGCGCAGGTCCAGGTGCTCTCCTTCCTGATAACGTTTCCATTGTTCCGCCGTGCGGGCCTTTGCCGTCGCGAAACTGGATGCGCCGATGCCCGCGGCGACGCACATGCCAAGGCCCATGAGCAGGAGCGCGGAGAGGGCCAGATTACGTTCACGCCGCTGTGCCGGAGCAGGACGGAAACGGCATATGCGCCACGCGAAGTATGCTGACCCGGAAACGGCGAGAAGTGCCATGAGAACCATGCCCGAGCGGGATCCTGGAAGCGGAACCGATGCCGCGATGATCAATGCCAGCACGGCCCCGGGAAGCGCACGATCCAGACGACCGTTCCCTTCAATCCACCTCTGCACACCGCCAAATGTGAACCCGAGAGCAAGCGTCACCAGCAGCACGGTGTAGGCCGACCAGTGATTGCGGTAAATGAAACTGGCAAAATGAAATCCGGAGGGTGCCTGGGCGATTCCCATGATTTTCCCCGGATTCGTGAAATGAAAATAGTAGCCGGCAAGAGTCAGCATCACTCCGGACGCCAGGAGAATCTTCCACAGCAGGATAATCGCCTGCCTTCCCGGCGAGACCTGCTTTAGCGCGGCCCCCAGAAGCAATGCCGACATCCAGGGCATGACTGCCGAAAGTGTGGAAATCCGGTCAATCGTTGCAGGCAGCCAGGGGATCCAGTTTTTGGATTCAATCCAGCCACCGAAGCCGCGATCGACAGGAATCAGGCTCGGATTTGCGAGGCTGCAGCCGATCAGGAGGGTGAATACAATGACCGGCAGCCATACTCTGGCCTCCAGGCGGCGCCTTTCCCGGAGGCTGGAAATCAGCGACAAGGCTGCGGTCATTGCCGACAGACTCAAAAAGATCGGAGGAGCCCAATCGACACGGCCGCCAAATACCCATGCCGTTCCCGTGACGGTCACAGCCGCCAGGATGATTACCTGCCGTTCGGACGGGGGAATATGGTCATTCTGGGGATAGGTCCGTTGCGTCATTGTGAGAAAAAAGATCCTTTATTCAGGGAGATGATATTAACGCTATATTATTGCGTTTGCGAATGCGGGGAACCTGATTATGTAGTGCAACGGGTTCAGCAGTGCCTTTTTCATGAATATAAGCAAGGCTAGGATCAAAAGGATACCGTTGCCTTGGCAAGACAGACCAACGAAGCCCGGTTTTTTAAAAATTATATCCGGAGAGCCGATTTGGGCATAGTAATAATAATTACTGCGTAGTCATAAATAATCACGGTCACGGACTTCATGTGGTTATCATATAGTAAGGCAGGAGTGCCATTTTGATACTATAAGGATGTATTTCACTTGCTGAGGCCGGCCAGGCGGCGCCACAAGTCCTGCGGTTACATAAATCATGCATACGACGTCAGGAACGGTGACTGAAACCACTGTCAACCAATCTTACAGCCATAATTTCGGCCCAGCCAACCGGCCTTCGGGCAACACATCAACACAACCGACTGACATGAAAACAGCAAAAAAGATGCTACTGTTCGCGGGGATGCTGGTTTGCGGCTATCCTGTCGCCGTCCACGCCGCCACATCCGAAGAGATCGCCGCCACTGTGGCCACTTGGCAGGGGTTGGGGGACGCCGAGCTTCAGGCAGCGATATCCACATTTATTGCAGCCAATCCGGAGGATGCTCCCGCCATCGTCACGGCCGCGGTCACCGCCTTGCCTGCCCTAGCGCCGCAAATCGTGGCTGCCGCTGTTTCCACTGCACCCGCCCAAGCCGCCGCCATCACCACCGCAGCCGTGGCCGTAGTGGTCAAGGCCGGGGCGGATGTCGCTGTCGTTACGGCAATCACAGTCGCCGCCGTCAACGCCGCCCCCGCCAGTGAAAGAGCAGCGATCATAACCGCTGCGACCGCCGCCGATCCCCTGCATTCGGGCGACATCGCGAATGCAGTCGCCACGCAAGCGCCAGTCGCCACACAAGCGCCGCCCTCCACGACCACGGTCATCGCCCCCGTTCCGGTGACGCCCACCAAACTCGTACTCTCACCTGACGGCCTCTGGTTCAACTAATCCGGAAACGACCTGCCACCACGCCCAGTCCGGATGCATCACGGTTACAATAAGAGATGCATTCGGAAACCCGGTGCCGCTGCCCTTCGCTCAATACGATATTGTATTGACTGCACGCGAAAGCCGGCTGCTGGCCGCCCGGGCGGGCGGTGCGTCGGCCCCACTTTTCGCAATCCAAGAAATTTCGATATGCTTCAACTCACAGCCAGAGTGACCGCGGCCGCGTTTGCCGTCTTTGTCGCTCACAAATCCCTCGCGTTTGTCGAAATCGCCCGCGGCTCCCTGACCGCAGGCCTTGCTGCATCCGCGGCGCACGACACGAATATTTTTGGCAACAACACCGAGCGCCCTGACGAGATTCTCACGATAACCCCGGATCTCCAGTTCACGCGCAATGTCGGCACCATCTCCATGTTTGCCTCGGGAGGGGTTAACCTCATCCGCTTCTCCGATCACACCGACCAGAATTCCGAAGATCCCTTCGCCAACCTGAAATTCAACTACGACGGCGCCGACAAGGGGTCCGCCCAGGCGGGTGCGAGCTACCGGCGCAGTTCCGAAACCAACGACGCCGCCCTCCCCCGCACCGAGTCCGACGACTACAAGGCTGACGCCACCGTCACATACTACTACAGCGAGAAGCTCGGCGTGCGCCCCCGGGCCGATCTCAGCTTCTCCCGGTCCAGGACGAACGGTTTCAACGACGTCGATCGCTTGGGCGCCGGTGCCGGGCTGCTCTACCGCTATTCGCCCAAATTGACATTGGTTTCCGGATACGACTTCCGCACGACGGAGACGCGCGACCGCCTCGCCGGCACGAACAAGCCCGACAGCAGCGATCATCGCTTCTCTTTCGGCGTGGAGGGCGACCTCGCTCCCAAGCTCACCGGCTCCGCCAGCCTAGGCGCCACTTACCGCGATTTCGACGACGGCGATTCGAGCTGGCTCCCTTACGCCGGGATCGATCTCACTTGGGCCGCCTCGGAAAAGACGTCTGTCTTTTTGACCGTTTCGAGCGACTTCGACACCACCTCCTCCGCGCAATCCAGCAAAAACCTCCGCACCGCGCTGGGTGCCCGCCATGCGCTGAGCGCCCGCCTTTCCCTCTCCGGATCGATCGGATACGAGCACATCAAATATTCATCCAGTGGCCTGATCGGCGGGCGCACCGACAAGGTCCTCCCTCTCACCCTCAATCTGGATTATGCCGTCAACAAATATCTCTCCCTCGGCGCCGGTGTCTCTTGGCGCCACAACAGTTCGGACCTAGTGACCGCCGATTATGACCGGGCTATCTACACGCTTCAGGTATCGGCCCGTTACTGATCGCGATTTCATTCACCGGATGATGCCCGAAAAACTGCTCTCCATCCTCGGCATGCTCGCCTTTGCCGCGGCGGCCGTTGCGTCCACCAACGGTGGCGACTCGTATCAACTCTATCCTCTCGATCTGTTGCGTTTCGAGGTTTACGGCGAACCCGAGCTCGCCACCGAGCTTCGCATTTCCGGCAATGGCGACCTCAACGTTCCCCTTGCCGGCAGTGTCCGCGTGCAGGAGCTCACCCTCGCCCAGGCGCAGGAGAAGATCGCGCAGGTTTACCGGGACTCGGAAATTTTCATCCGTCCGCAGGTGAGCCTGCGCGTCGTCGAATACAGCAAGAAGGAGGTCTCCGTGCTCGGACAGGTCGGCAAGCAGGGGAGGATCGAACTCCCCGCCGAGTCTTCCGCCATCTCCATCGTCGAGGCCATCACGGCGGCCGGCGGCTTCACCCGTATCGCAAAAGGCGATACGGTGCGTGTCACGCGGCGCCAGACCAACGATGCGAAGGAAACCCATATTACGGTCGACGTCAAAGCCCTCATCCGTGGCTCCGGCGGCGATATATTCATGGTTCGCCCGGGAGACGTCATTTTTGTCCCGGAGCGGCTGTTCTGATCACTCACGGCATGGCTGAAACCTTTTCCAAAAAACCGGTGCCGGCCGCCGGCGCGTGGCCTCCCCAGTCCTCCTCTCCATTCGGCGAGCCGCCACCCTTCGCCGGCGGTTCGCTGCCCCGGCTGGACATCCGGCAGATTTTGCTCTGCATCCGGGAGCGTTGGATCGTTGCCGTCTCCCTCGCCATCCTCGTGTGCGTCCTGCTCGGTGTCTGGCTGCTCAATCAGCCCAAGGTGTTTCAGGCCAGCGCCACGCTTTTGGTGGACCGCGCCGAAAAGGTCCTCGGCAACGAGATGACCAAGGTCGTGGACGACAGCGTTGGCGGTTCCAAAAACGATCCCTCGTTCGACACGCACCTCGCCCAGATCACCAGCCGCGAAATGGTCCAGCGCGTGGTCGCCTCCTTCACGCCCGAGGAAAAAACCCGGGTCCTCGCCGCCTGGCTCGACAAGGATGATCCTCCCTTGTCGGCCAGCCAGATGGACGGGCGCCTCTCCGGTCTCATCACCTCCGGCGTCGGTGTGCAGCGCCAGGGCACCACTTTCCTCATTCGCATCACCTGCAAGCACCGCGAACCGGCCATGGCCGCCCTCGTCGCCACCCGTTTCGCCGAGTGCTACATTGTTTATCTCATGGACCGGAACGCCTCGGCCAACGATTCCGCCATCTCCTTCCTTCGCGCGCAAACCGAGGACCTGCGCAAGAAAGCCGAAGCCTCCGAGCGCGCCCTTCATGCTTACCGGGAAAAATCCCGCATGGTCTCCCTTGAGGAGAGCCAAAACATCGTCGTCGACCGCATGAAGGCCATCAGCAGCGCCCTGACCGAAGCCCAGGTCGCCTTGCTCGCGATCGAGGCGCGCCTCCAGCAGGCCGAGTCTGTCATTGCCAAAAACAGCAGCCCGCTCGAACTCGCTTCCATCACCGAATTTTCCTCGCTCGCCTCCGTCCAGAGCCAGCTCGACGAGCTTGTCGCCAGGAAAGCGGTCATGGCCGAGAAATACGGGCGCCGGCATCCCGCGATGATCGATCAGGAACGCTCCATCCAGGCCTTGGAGAAGCTCCGCGGCGACCTGATCCTGACCGCCGTGGCCAACCTCCGCAATCAGCGTGAAAAGGCGCTCGAAAACGAACGCCAGCTCCAGCGCCAGTTGGCCGACTCGGAAAAAGCCAGCCTCGCCCTCGACCGGCAGGCCGTCGAATACAACGTCCTCCGCCGCGAAGCCGAGACCAACCGCGCGACCTACACGCAAGTTCTCTCGCGTCTCAACGAAGCCTCGCTCACCGCCCAACTGGGCAACTCCAATATCAAGATCGCCGAACGCGCCCGACCTCCCACAGTCCCCCTCGAGCCCAATCCCAAGAAAATCCTTCTCTCGATCGGTTTTCTCGGAGTCCTGATCGTCATCGGTTACCCGGTCGGCATGGAGCTGCTTTTCAACCGGATCAAGACTTGGACGGATGTGGAACGCTACATCGGTCTCCCGTTGCTTTCGGAATTTCCTGTCCTGAAAAACCTGCCCGGCGACACGCTGAATCACCTTGTCCTGCAGGACCGGGATCCCGATGCGGGCGAAGTCGTCCGGGGCCTTTACGCGCAGCTCAAGCTGAGTTCCCGGCTCGATGCGCCCAAGACGCTGCTCGTCACCTCGACGATCCCTGGCGAAGGCAAGAGCTTCGTCGCCAGCAACCTCGCCACCGCCTTCGCGGCCCACGGCCTGCGCACGCTGATCATCGACGGCGACCTGCGCCGCCCCGTCCAGCATCGCCTGGCCGATGCCCCCAATACGCACGGTCTGCTGCGCTGGCTGGACAAGGGGGGAAAATCCGGAGGTCCGCTCGCGAATGATCCCGATCTCGATCTGCTCCGCCCGGCGCCAAACCTGTTTGTGCTTCGCGCCGGAGGGACGAGCCGCCGCATCAGCGAACTCCTCGACAACGAAAAACTGAAGGGCCTCTTCGAACAGGCCCGGCGCGAATTCGATATCCTGGTCATCGACACGCCGCCCGCCGGCATTTTTCCCGATGCCTTCGATCTGGTTCCCTTTGCCAGCGAGCTCGTTTATGTCGTGCGCTTCAATCATGTATCCCGTCCGCAGGTGCACCGGGTGACGGAGCGTTTCCGGTCAACGGGCCTGGAGATGCCCGGCATCGTGCTCAACATGATGCCGTCGGGGCGCGGGAGCGCCGCCTACTATTCCGGTTACGGATACTATGGGTCGAAACATTATTCTTCCTACTACAAGGAGGGACAACTGGCGGCCAGGAGTGGCTGAGGGCACGGCACCATGGTAGCGACCCTTCCAGCAACCGCGAAGCACCGGGATGCGACCGGAGTCGGGAAAAACCCTCTTCACACAGGGGTGGCTATCCCGACGCCTGCTTCGGTTTACCGGAGCGGCGGCCTCCCCGCCGCCGGACGCACACAGGCGCGCCTGCGCTGTTAACCCTTTCATGCGGCTTTCACCGCACACCAGTTTATTCTCAAGCAGGTCACGTCCCGGTGACGTGACGGGGCGAAGCTCGGTTGAAAACCGAGCTGAGCCCCTCCGGGGCGACGAGCGCGACGATGGCATCGCCGGAGGCGATGGTCCGCAGGGCTGGCTTTGGTCGGGCGCCCTCCGGGCGACCAAAGTCACAAGCTCGGAAAAATTCCGAGCGAAGCCCAGGTGCCTTTTGTAGGGGCGTCGCTTGCGACGCCCTCGCCAGTCGGACGCAGTCTCCTTCCCGCTCGCGGGCACCACAAGCGGTTCCATTGGTGAAACAAAATATATGAAAGGATCTTCGACGTATTCGGTGTGAAAAGGGGCACGGGCATCCTGCCCGTGTGGATTGCGTGGCATGGGCGACTCGCCCATGTTTTCGGGCGATGGCTCCGCGAAGCACGGGCGGGTCGCCCGTGCCACGCAAACGCATGGACGAGTCGTCCATGCCCCCCAGTCCGCAGGCAGGATGCCCGCGCTCCTGTCGCTGCCGCGTCTTCAAGCTCACTTCGTTCTCCCCCACTGAAAACGTCAAAGAAAATGGCAGATCCGGCTCCTCCTACAGATATATCTTCAGTGTCCCCGGCCATCGACATGGCCGACCTCAAGCGCAAATCGGTGCGCGGCGGCATGGTCACCTTTGGAGCCCAGGGGATCAGCATCGCCATCCAACTTGCCTCCACTGTTACGCTGGCCCGGCTGCTCTCGCCAGACGACTACGGAGTCATGGCGATGGTGATAGCCGTTACTTCCTTTGCCGGCCTTTTTCGCGACCTCGGACTCTCTGCCGCCGCCATCCAGAAAGGAACGCTTACGCATGCCCAAATGAGCAATCTGTTTTGGCTCAATGTCGGCATGGGGATTCTGCTGACAAGTGCGCTGGCGGCGTCTTCGCCTCTGGTGGCATGGTTTTATGGCAAACCCGAACTCATACCGCTTACCCTGCTGCTCTCGACCACCTTTCTTATCGGCAGTCTCGGCACCCAGCACGGGGCGCTTATGCAGCGGGAACTGCAATTCGGCCGCCGGGCTGTCACCGGCATTGCCGGAGCCCTCGCGGGATTAGGCGTTTCCATCATCCTGGCCCTGCACGGACAGGGTTATTGGGCGCTGGCGTGGGGAAGCATTACCGGAGGCATTGTCACCACCCTGCTGCTTTTTGCCCTGTCACCCTTTCGCCCCGGCCTCTGGACGCGAGGTGTGGGCATACGCTCCATGCTTAAGTTCGGTGCGAACATTACGGCCTTCGATTTTGTGAATTATTTTCATCGGAATCTCGACAACATCTTGATCGGCAAATTCTGGGGCGCGGACGCATTGGGGCTCTATAGCCGCGCATACTCTCTATTAATGCTTCCAATCAATACCTTGCGGGGACCGATCAATGCCGTGGGCTTTCCGGCGATGAGTCGATTGCAGAATCAGTCGGACGCTTTCCGAGACTACTATCGAAAAGTCACTACGTTTCTCGCATTGGTTTCGATGCCTTTCTCGGCTTTTTTGTTTGTGGCTTCAAAACCCGTTATAGTTCTCGCTCTTGGTGTACAGTGGATTGGTATAGTCCCGATCTTCGCTATCCTCGCGACAGTTGGATTCGTGCAACCTGTAATTACTTTATGGGGGATGGTAGTACTTAGCAGGGGGATGGGAAAACGCTATCTGCAACTGGGCTTCTTTAATGCAGTTTGCAGTATTATCGGGTTCTCCATAGGGCTTCACTGGGGCGCAATAGGTGTAGCCGCAGGATATGCGGTAGTAACCTATATTACAGCATACCCTATTCTTGCCTGGACGTTTAGAGGAACTCCACTTTGCCTTAAAGATTTTTCGACATGTATATTTCGACCATTCATTGCCAGTGTCATTGCAGTAGCAGGATGTCGAGTGTGGCAACCGGTTTGGGGCGAGCTTATGCCTGTTCAGGGGCTTGCCGTATCAGCTATACTTTTTATGACAGTTTATATACTGGCAATCTGGGTATTGCCTGGGAGCAAGCTCGATTTTGAATTACTGAAAAAAATCACCCGGCAGGTCACCAGTATTCGCGGCATCAAGAGTTGCGCTGGAATACGAACATAAACTCATGAGACGACTGCTTCGTAAAATACGAAACCGGCTTTTCGCGGGCTTGGCTCGCAAAGAAGAGTTAAATCAACTCTATAATCAATTCGCTGGACTTATCCAGATTCAGAATGCCATGCAGGGGAGCAGCGTGCTTCGTCCGATGCGGGGATGGGCCATCTCGCCCGACGCGATGGCATGGATACTTGCTGATCTCCAGGAACGCGAATCTCCAACGGTTATCGAATTCGGAAGCGGACAATCCACCATCATTCTCGCAACTGTCCTCAAGCAACGTGGTGGTCGGCTTGTCAGCGTTGAACATGATAGTGGATATTTGGGCGCAATTCAACGCCAAGCCAAAGCCTGCAATGTAACAGATGTGATAACATTCGCTCTCGCTCCACTCGTCGCCATGAGCCCGACATGTAGCAGTTATGATCTAACGTCGTTGCCTGACTGTTCTATTGATTTGGCGCTCATCGATGGGCCGCCATTCACGAATGGCTTGCTTACACGGCTTGTTCCCCTTCGCTGGGCAACGACGCATTTGATAAAGGGCGGAGCGATTTTTCTGGACGATGCAGCGCGCGGTAATGAACAGGAATGCCTCCGGCAGCTCAGAGCAGAATTTCCGGGAATTAATATTATCGAATATGCTGCCGAAAAAGGTCTGGCCAAACTGGAATTCATTTAAGGGGGGCTAACAACGGTTTTGATAATTGGATAACAGACAGAATCTCAATTGGGACAGAGCAATTACTCATTTTACATCAGGTTCTCAAGTCCCTATCATTCACCTTTTTGCCACTCGCTTCATGCCACGTTTCCTCCAGAATCACATTGATCTCATTCGGCGTAGCTATGAACTGGCGAAGCCTTTTGGGCGCAGGAAGCTCGTGATCGTGGTTTTTCTCTGCTTTATACAGGGACTCTTTCAGGTTTTTGGCGTTACGTCCATTTTCCCGTTCCTTGCCTTGGCAGCGGATCCCCAGCGGTTGCGGAATTCCCGTGTGGGCGGTGAACTCCTGTCCTGGCTTCCTCCCATGGACGATGCCCGACTCCTTTTGTATGCCGGTCTCTTTGCCGTGCTCATGCTGCTATTAGCGACTCTATTTAATATTCTGGGAGAATACTCTCGCAACCGCTACGCCCAGCAGTTTGCCCACTGGCTGCGGCTTCGCCTGCTCCGCCGGATCGTCGCCCGGCCCTATGGAGACTTTCTCCAACAACACTCCGGCGTGCTGGTCAAAAAAGTGGTGGACGATGTCCGCAGTTTCGTGAACGACATTTTCCTTCCCCTGCTCGACAGCATGGCACGACTTACGATCATCCTGCTCCTCGTCGCCACCCTCTTTCTCGTCCACCCTTGGATCGCGTTGGGTGCGGCCGGCGGACTTACGCTCTACTACCTCGGCATCTTCCGCCTCCTGTCCGGTCGCCGCCGCCTCGTCAGCGAACAACTCAAGATCGCTAACCGCGGCACTTACCTCCACGCCCAGCAGCTTCTGGGCGGCATCAAGCCCATCAAGGTCCACCGTGCCGAGGAACCCTTCATTGGCAAATTCGCCATCCACTCCGGCCAACTTGCCAAATACACGCCTTGGCAGCCCATTTATGCGAACGTGCCACGCCATCTCATCGAACCGCTCGCCTTCGGTGGCCTAGTGCTCGCGGTCCTGATCTGCGCCGCCCGAGGACAAAACATCTCCGCCATCCTCCCCAATCTCGGCGTCATAGCGCTGGCTGGCTATCGTCTGCTACCCGCCGTCCAGCTCCTCTATGGCCAATTCACCCAGATCGGCACCACCCTGCACGCCCTCGACGAGGTTTATGACGAATTTCTCGTGGCCGAAAAAGACGAGGCACTGGACCGCGGCTCCTCCGATGGCTTTTTCCCTCAGCCACCACGCCTGACGTGGGAGCGCGCCATTATCGTGGAAAACCTCGGCTTCTGCTATCCCGGAACGGCTCGTCCGGTCATCCAAAATCTGAACCTCGTCATCCCCAAAAACACCTCGCTCGGCATCGTCGGTCAGACCGGCTGCGGCAAATCCACCCTCGTCGATCTCCTGCTCGGGCTCCATGTCCCATCCTCCGGGCGCATCCTCATCGACGACACCCCGCTCGGTCCCGGAAACCGCCGGGCCTGGCGCGGCGGGATCGGCTATGTGCCGCAGGACATCTTCCTTATTGATGATACCATTGCCGCCAATGTCGCCTTCGGGGTGCCTGAAAAGGAGATCGACGCAAACGCGCTCCGACGTGCTGCCGGTGCCGCGCAGATTCTCGACTTTATCGAGAAAGAGACGCCGGTGGGCTGGCAGACCCTCGTCGGCGAACGCGGCGTGAGACTCTCCGGCGGTCAGCGCCAGCGCATCGGCCTCGCCCGCGCGCTCTATCACCAGCCCGACTTGCTCATCCTCGACGAGGCCACCAGCGCCCTCGACAACGCCACCGAGGCAGAAGTGATGCGCGCCATCGACAACCTGCAGGGCAAGATCACCATGATCGTGATCGCCCACCGCACCCGCACCGTCGAAAAGTGCGATGCACGGCTGGAGATGCGGACTCTGCGGCGGCAGTCGGTCCCGCTTCTCCCATCGACCTCGGCGAACCGCATCCTTCGGTCCAGCGTTTCACAAACCTGAATGAAACGCTTGAGACAAAGCTGAACGCATTGCTCACACTCGACCTTCCCGTCGCCAAAGAGGAGTGATTGGCCCGAGCTTCATGGGAAAAATCGCAATCGATATCCTGAAACTGTATCATCAAACCCGACAAACCTGAATGTTGAAATTTCTGATCGCCCAAGCATGCACATCGCTTGCCAATCTCTTGCTGGAACGGCTCAGGAACAAAGTTCCTGTTGGCATGAACCGTGAGGAATTTCGCCTCTGCGTCCTTTCTTTTTCTCAATTTGGTGAAGATCTCGCAGCCCTGCGCTTGGCCCAAAACATGGGTATCGACCACGGCATATACGTCGATGTGGGCGCTTTTCACCCCATCCATTTGTCCAACACGCTGCTTCTCTACAAAAAGAGATGGCGCGGAGTCAACATAGACACAAACCCTCAAAAAATAGACCTCTTCAACAAACTGAGGCCCGGCGACTGCAATGTTTGCGCCGCCATCAGTGATATACCCGCTTTTTATAAAACCCAAAATGCCGGAAGAACCACGGAAACAATCTCGATTCTTGAGCATCCCTCTGCGACTGGCGCGCGAACCCAAACCCTGGATCAGGTTTTGGCCCGGTCTCCTTTCGCCAACCAGCCGATCGACTACCTGAACATCGACTGTGAAAAACACGATATCCATGTTCTCAAGTCTGTTTCTCTGGAAACTTACAGGCCCGCCTTCCTTTCCATCGAAGCACTGGATTTCGCAGCCGAACAAGAAATCAGACAATACCTTGAGCCCAAAGGATACTCACTTTGCGAGAAAATCCATTGGACGCTTTTTTTCAAAAGCCTGCAACGTTCTAGTCGCTGAGACCACATGTCGCCTCCAGACACCTTTCGCAAGCTGGTCTTTGTCGTACCCCTGCAAAGCCCCGAGGTTTCCCGCAACTGGCCGCTGGTCTCGCGTCTGGCAACAGGATGTATCGGCTCCATCCTCAACCAAAGCCACCCTGCGTTTCACGCCATCCTCGTCTGCAACCGGCGTCCCGAAAATCTGCTTGTCCACCCCCGGTTGACCGTAATCGAGGAATCCTTCCCCATCCCTGACGGGGTTCGCCTCAAGCGTATTGGGGACAAATACCGGAAAATCCATCGGGGTCTGGTCGAAGCCCGTCAGTTCGCGCCCTGCCCGATCATGCGGGTTGACGCAGATGATCGTATCAGCAGCCACTTGGCCGGATGGGTTGCATCTCATTTCTCTCCTTACGGATGGATCGTCAATCGCGGCTATGTTCACGATATCGGAAGTCGTTGGTTTTATGCCGAAAACTGCTTTCATCTGCGCTGCGGCACCTCTCACGTCATACATGTCGGTCCCGGCGACCTACCCCAAGATATGGATGACAATCCGGACAACATTGAACTGCTCAAGTGGGGCCATCACATCATCAAGGCCCGTATGGAGGCAACCAATCGTCCCCTCCTTCCCATCCCCTTCCGTCCTGTGGTCTATATGGTCGGAACCGGTGACAATGATTCCGGATTTTCCCTGAAAGGCTGGCGCAGCAAGAAAATCATGCTCAAAAAACTGCTTGGCCTGCGGCCATTGACGGCAAGGTTGCGCCGGGAATTTCTTCTTGGACCTTCATGACCCTTCAACCTTCCAGTGCAAAGCGGCTTCTCCGCCGGGCTCGCGTCACGCGTGGCTTTTATCTGGCTGACCTATGGTGGCGGCTCATCGTCAGGGCAAGGCAGCGGTGCTCTCCATCAAGCTCCCCCTTTCACCGACTGGCACGCCAAGGCATGGCCGCGCTTCTACAGGACGTAGCGTTTCTCCCTCCTGTCGAACTCGATTCGAGGAAGGCCGGGATCGAGGTCCACTGCGTGATGCATAGCAGGGACATTCAACACGCGATCTGGGGGTTGGCCTCTTTTTTTTACTTCGCAGGCAACGTCTTTTCATTGGTTGTTCATGCCGACAACGAGTGGACGCCAGAACAACTCGCCCTCTTCGGTGGGCATTTCCGGGGAGTGAAAATTATCCCGAGAGCGGAATCCGATGTTCTCATGTCAGATGTCCTGAAGGAGTTCCCTGCCTGTCACCGGTATCGGCGCAGCGGTGCCTATGGTCGCAAGCTCTTCGACCCCTATCTCCTGCGTTCATTGCCATGCCTAATCCTGCTCGATTCCGATGTTCTTTTTTTCCGCAAGCCCAATGAACTTTTGGACATCGTATCCGCCGATGCGGATACCTTGCTTTACAATCTTGAAATCGGCGAGGGCTACGCATCCAAGCCCGCGCTGATGGCAGCCTTCCCGAAACTCCACACCCAATTTAATGCCGGTTTGATCGCGACACGGCCACCTGAAAACTGGCCCGGACTTTTTGAAGAACTCATCCCCACGCTGGAACACCTCCGCTCGACGGCCGGCCTTCGTCCCGGATCCGACCAGCTTCCCTTGGCCTGCGTTGCGCACTGGCAGGGCTGGCGTCCCCTGCACTCCTCCTATTCCTCCAACCCCGAACGGTTCCGCAAAAACCGCACTGATTTCACCAGCATGCATTTCCATAGCTGGGCGAGGGAAGGCTTCACCATCGACGGCATCCCTTGGTTTTTAACCACGATAAACGCTGCATAATATTCGCGTGCATCATGCCTGTGATCGACAAACTCCTGCGCTGGGCTCGTGACGGACACCCCCGGCTCGCATCCAGACGTGACCGCAACGGCGGGATTCACCCTTTATATTATTGCCCTCAAGGATCACAAGCGGAAGCGCATGATTCCCCTCCGACCTCGGGATGACGAAGCCAAGTGGAGAACAGCCTGTGCCCTCCTGCCCCAGACGCTCGACTCGCTGCTCGCCCAGACCAACCCGGCTTGGATTGCTGTGATCGCGGGCCACGCCCGTCCCGAATTTCTGGACGGGAACAACGATTCCCGGATCACCTTCCATCTAGTCGATTGGTCCCCTTCCCATCCACGAGGTCTTCATATCGACAAAAGTTGGAAGATCGCATTCGCCAGCTATGATGGCCGCCCCCACGTCTCCCAAGTATATAATGATGCTGGATGCCGACGATTTGCTGCGCGCCGACACCGTAAGCGCTATCGAATGCCATGCCGGAAATCCCGCGATCATCTTCCCCGCAACCACTTGGCCGCGCTCTGTGGCTCCACCGCCGCGCTCTCCACCGCAGATTTCCCTTTGCCACGTGGACGGGACTGGAACGAGTGGAACAAGGTGCCTTATATCCACCATGGGCACAACGAGATCAAAGCCCTGCTTTCGTCCAGAAACTTGAACTTTACCGTGCCGAAAGAGCGATACGTTGCCTACATTGTCGGGCATGACGCCAGTCTGTCCGTTCGTCATCGTATAAATCCTTGGAAAAAACGACTGGCATTCTATCTCATTGGCCGCCGGATTGGGGAGGATTTGGCGAGACAATTTTCGCTTCAACTCGAAACCGGGACCGGATGAGAATCTCCATCATCATCCCCAGTCACAACGCCGGACGCTGGGTGTCCCATGCCATCGAAAGCGCGCTGGCCCAGACGTGGCCGGAAACCGAGGTCATCGTGGTGGACGACGCCTCGTCTGACGACAGTGTCGCCAAAATCCGGACTTTCGGCGACCGCGTGCGCTTCCTCCAAGGCGTTTGGCACAACGGCAACGCCGCCCGCAACGCGGGCCTCGCCGCCGCTACCGGTGAATGGGTGCAGTTTCTCGACGCTGACGATTATCTCGAATCCCAAAAGATCACCTGGCAGTTCTCCGAGACCGACGACCTTGCCTCCGCCGATGTGCTCTACAGCCCTGTCCTCGTAGAAACTTGGTGCAACGGACGCCCGGCTAATCGCGAGCCCACCTGTATCGACACGGGAACCGACATCTTCACCCAATGGTTCACCTGGCAGCTCCCCCAGACCGGCAGTGCGCTCTGGCGGCGCGAAGCACTGTTACGCATCGGTGGCTGGAAAGACGGACAGCCCTGTTGTCAGGAACACGAGCTCTACCTGCGCGCCCTCCAGACTGCCCTGCGTTTCCGCTTCTGCCCCACGCCCGGTGCGGTTTACCGCATCTGGTCGGAAGAAACCGTCTGCCGCAAGGATCCGCTTCTCGTCATCCGGGAAAAAACCAAATTGATCGACGCTGCACTCGCTTGGCTGACCGTCCACGACCGGCTTTCGCCTGCTCATCGGGATGCCGCTGGCCAGGCCTGTTTTGGAATGGCGCGAACATGGGCCAAGTCCGATCTGTCCAAAGCCGCCTCCTACGCCGGAGAGCGCCGCCGGCTCCGCCGCTTCCTCCCGCGAGGCCCGGCCGCTCCCCCGTGCTACCGTCTCGCCCTTGCCCTCTGCGGCTTCCGATTTGCCGAATGTATCGCACGATGGACCCGTTGAAACCAGCTTACACCGTGGTCATCGCCACCATGGGCCGACCCGAATTGCTACGCGACACTCTCGCCAGCCTTGCGGCACAAACCGCAAAACCGTATCGTGCGGTGATCGTGGATGCCTCGGGTACCGGCGCCACCAAAGCGCTTTGCTCGGCCTTCCCCGAGGAATTGCGCCTCGACTATCAGACCGCCCAGGCCAGAAGCGCCGCCCGTCAGCGCAATCAAGGGGCTTTCGCATCTGACAGGGAAACCATTGGAGTGTAAAACGAGTATGTTGTTTTCCGTTATCATTCCCTCCTACAACCGATTGGAGTTGCTCAAGGAAGCGCTGGATTCTGTGTGGTGGCAGACCTTCACGGACTACGAGGTGATTGTGGTGGACGACGGCTCTTCGGACGGCACATGGGAGTATCTGCTTTCTCAGGGAGAGCGGTTGACGGCGTTGCGACAGGCAAACGCGGGGCCGGGGCCGGCACGGAATTTGGGTGCCAAGCATGCCAAAGGAGAGTATCTGGCATTTCTCGATAGTGATGATCTTTGGTTTCCTTGGACACTAGCCACATATCATTCGGTGATAAAAGAGAATGGATTGCCGAGCTTTATCGCTGGAAAGCCGTTCCGGTTTGATCATGCCGATCAGTTGGCTCGTGTAGAATCCGAACAATTGGAGGTTCTGAATTTCAGGGATTATTATGAATCTGGTGATGAATGGCGTTGGCATGGAGTTTCTTCGTTTGTCATCCGGCGTAATGTATTCCAAGGCTCGGGGGGATTTCCCAACGATTTTTTCAATGGAGAGGATGCGGATTTAGCGATGAGGCTCGGAGTATCGCCAGGATTTATTCAGATTGTCCGCCGTTGCTCCTTTGGTTATCGGAATCATGGCGGGAACATCACAAAAGATGTCATCAACGGGCTGTCTGGAATCAACCGGAACTTGACGCATGAACAGACGGGCGTCTATCCGGGCGGAAGCATGCGTGCGAAGGAGAGGAGCCGGATTTTGACGAGGCAAGTCAGGTCTGCCTCTCTTGAGTACCTCCATGCTAGGCTTATTTCTGAGGCTTGGCATTTGTATCGCCAAACGTTTTTTTGGCACGTTCGGCTGGGGAGATGGAAATACCTGCTGGGATTTCCCGTCAAGGCGTTGCTGTCATGAGTTTTTTGGGAATCATCGTGCGCTTAGGCCAAGGACTGGCTTCGCGCTGGCGCAATGTTTGGTTTCGTG
Source organism: Termitidicoccus mucosus (assembly GCF_038725785.1). GTDB lineage: Bacteria > Verrucomicrobiota > Verrucomicrobiia > Opitutales > Opitutaceae > Termitidicoccus > Termitidicoccus mucosus. The sequence goes on along the minus strand of NZ_CP109796.1, from coordinate 2,583,079 downwards.
CCTTGGGCGTGCGGATGACGGGGTATGTGTGGCTGCGGGAGGTGTCGATTCCCCGCCAGTGGGGCGACATTTTTCTGGAGAAAGGGACGAGTCTGGATGATGGCGTGGTGCTCTTGTGCAGCGGTCCCTCATCGACAGGGAAAATCTACATTCGAGGCGCTTACCTCAATCGTTACACGATGCTGGACGCGCACGAGAAGATTGAAATCGGGGAAGGCTGCATGATCGGCCCGCATTGCTACATCACAGACGCCGATCACGGGACGAACAGGGATATCCCCGTTTCGAAACAGCCGATGCGTTGCGAGCCAGTCATCCTGGAGCGTGGGGTTTGGTTGGGGGCGGGCGTCAGGGTTTTGAAAGGGGTGACGATCGGCGAAGGGGCGGCGGTGGGGGCGGGCGCTGTGGTGACGAAGGATGTGGAAGCATGGTCCATTGTGGCCGGAGTGCCGGCGAGGGTAATCGGGCATCGGAAGGGATGAAAAATGCTTCACTAAATTTAGATCAAGTTAGCAATCATATCATGAAGACAGAATTTCAATTTATTCCCACTTTGAGCCATTTGATCTCCAGTCGGAGAACGCAGGGAGAATCCGGCCGTGAATTCGAGGGACTCGCCTCTTTGTCAACCGTGAAAAATTTAGCCACGCTGCAAATGTTGCTGGAGTCCTCTCCGCAGTTGAGAACCTTGGAAGTTGGTTTTGCTTTTGGCGGGTCAGCGCTGTTGTTCGCGGGCATTCACAGGAAACAGAGGCGTATGCCCGAAAGGCAGCATGTCGCGATTGATCCCTATCAAAAATCGGTCTGGGACAATGCGGGCATCGAAAACATGAAGCGGGAAGGGTTGCTGGAGTATCTGGACTTTCGTAAAGATTATTCTTCTGTTGTGCTTGCCGATTTGTTCCATGCCGGGGAAAAATTCGATTTTATCTACATTGACGGTTCTCATTTGTTCGAGGATGTGTTTGTGGATGCTTATTTTGCGGTTCGCCTTCTTTCGCCGGGTGGATTGGTTGTCTTTGACGACAGTTCCGACCCTCATGTGGCGAAGGTGATCAAGTTCATCCGCCGCAATCTGAAGGGGAGGTTGACTAAGGTGGATCTTTCCATTTACCGTCCTGAGGGCCTGGAGAGGGTGAAATACAAGGTGGCCAGCGCTCTGGGAAAGGTTCAATTGACGGTCTTTCGGCTGGATGCCGAGCCTGTCCGTGAATGGAATTCGAGATTCAGCCGATTTTGATGCGGATAAAATGACTGTGACCGCCACACTTGTCATCACGACGAAAAACCGCAAGGAAGAACTGAGGAATGCCTTGGCGTCCGCCTTGAGGCAGTCGGAGCCATTGGAAATCATAGTGATTGACGACGGTTCTACAGACGGGACGAGTGAGATGGTGTGCCGCGAGTTTCCTTCCGTCCGGCTGGAAAGGTCGGAAATATCCTTGGGATTGATCGCGCAGCGGAACCGGGGGGCGGCACTGGCTGAGGGGGATGTGATTTTTTCGATCGATGATGATGCAGAGTTTTCCAATTCGGACGTAGTAATGCATACGTTGGCTGATTTTGCAGGTCATGAGGAGATCGGTGCGGTGGCGATCCCGTATATTGAGCCACACAAGCAGAATATGGTGCAGCAAAAGGCGCCCGATGAAGAAGGCGTGTGGGCGGTTTCAACCTATATTGGAACCGCGCATGCGGTGCGGCGAGAGTTGTTTTTGAAATTGGGCGGTTACCGGGAATTGTTGGTTCACCAGGGCGAGGAGAATGACTTTTGTATTCGCTTGATGGATGATGGTTATTATGTGAGACTTGGAAATGCTCCTATGATTTTACACCATGAATCTCCGAAACGGGATTTTTCGAGAATGGATTACTACGGAGCGAGGAACGCGGTCTTGTTTGCGTGGCAGAATGTGCCGTGGCCTTATCTTCCGATTCATTTGATAGTGACTACGGGCAAGTGTCTGATGTGGTCTTGGGAACCGGCGCGGTTACGGATTCGCGCCCGGGCTTTATGGGAAGCGTGGAAAATGATTCCAACGCTGGAGCGGAAGGCAGTTCGGGCTGAAACTTATCGGCGGTTCCGGGAATTGCGGCAGGCTTGGCGTATGGGGTACCGCGAAGGGCTTGTTGTATGGCCGCTTTTGTAACTGATACGGAAATGGCCGAAGTTGATATAAACGCTCAAGGAGATCGTGAGGAATTGCTGGATCTGGTGCGCGGCTTGAGCGCACTGGCGGTGATGGCGGGGCATCTGCGGGCGTTCATGTTGGTGGATTTGGCGGAGGTGTCGTCTCCGGGACTGCTGACGAAGACGTTTTATCTGACCACGGGGCTGGGGCATCAGGCGGTGATGGTGTTTTTCGTGTTGTCGGGGTATTTCGTGGGCGGGGGCGTGGTCAGGCTGACGCGGGAGGGGCGTTTTTCCTGGAAACGCTATGGGGTGGCGAGGCTGATCCGGTTGTGGGTGGTGCTGGTCCCGGCTTTGGCGCTGACACTGGGGTGCGATGTGATCGGAAATAGGCTGGCCCCCGAGGCCTATGCGGGCGGGTTGCGACCGCTGTTTCATTCCGGTCCGGAGGCGGATGGTATCTCGCTTTCACCCGTGACGGCGTTGGCAATGTGGTGTTTTTGCAAACGGTGGCAGTGCCGGTTTTCGGAACCAACAGTCCGTTGTGGAGTCTGGCCAACGAGTTCTGGTATTACGTGTTGTTTCCTTTGCTTTGCTGGGCGGTGGCATGGAAACGACCGATGCGGGCGATGGCGGCGGCAGGGCTTTGCGGTTTCCTGCTCTGGTGGCTGCCGGGAGGATTGGCGGCGAAGATGGGCATCTGGCTTTTCGGCACGGCGGCGGGGAATGGGTGCTTTGACGCAGGTTGCAGGGGGCGGTTCATTTGGCGGCTGCTGGGGGCCGGCATCTTCGCGCTTGTCTTGGCGGGCAGCAAGTGGAGGCCACAGGAGATCAACGACTGGGTGGTCGGCGGGGTTTTCGCGCTGTGGCTGCCGGCTTTGAGCGGACGCTGGAGCGCGCCGGAGTGGCTGCGCCGCATGGCCAAGGGGCTGGCGGAGATTTCCTATACCCTGTATGTGGTGCATTTTCCGCTGCTGTTTCTGGCGGTAACGGCGGGTTTGCAGGGCAGGCAATGGCTGCCCGATGGGATGGGCTTGGGGATCTATACCGCGTTTTTGGCGGGCACCGTGGCGGTGTCCGTGGGATGGTGGTGGTGTTTCGAGAAGAGAACGGAATCGGTGCGGGCTTGGGTGCAGCGGCAATGGGGATGAAATCAAGAAGGCTATGACGGGAAAACGGAACTGGATCGCCTGCCAGCTCGGCGCGCGGGAGCATTATGCGATCCCGCGGGCGCTGGAGAGCGAGGGACGTTTGCGGAGGCTGCTGACGGAGGCATGGGTGCCGCCGGGAAGTCTGTGGGGAAACTTGCGGCGATCTTTGCGGGAGCGGCATCACTCTGAAATCCCGGCTGAGCGCGTGCGGTCATGCACCGGCCGTGCGGTGGGTTTTGAAATGCGGTTGAAGGCGCGCGGGCATGGCGGCTGGGAGGAGATTCTGGCGCGCAACGACTGGTTCCAGCGGCAGGCGCTGGGCTGGCTGGAAAAAGAGCTGCCGGAAGCCGAAGCCGTGGACGAAAGGCCGACGCTGTTTTCCTTCAGCTATACGGCGCGTGAGCCTTTTCGCTGGGCGAAGAAGCGTGGGTGGCGGACAATTTTGGGGCAGATTGATGGCGGTCTCGGCGAAGCGCTGCATATGAAGGAAATTTGTCGGAAATATTCCGAATCGAGTTCCGCACCATCATCGGCGCCAGTGTCCTATTGGGAGCAATGGCAGGAGGAGTGGGAGCTGGCGGACATGATTGTGGTGAATTCGGAGTGGTCGCGAAAGCTGCTGGCCGGGGAGGGCGTGCCGAAGGAAAAGATGACAGTCGTTCCGCTGGCCTACCGTTCCCCGGAAGGAAGCCGCGATTTCGTGCGAGCTTATCCGCAAAAATTCACTGCATGGAGACCACTGCGGGTGCTGTTTCTGGGACAGGTAACCGTCCGGAAAGGGGTGCTGGAACTGCTGGAGGCGGCGAGGCGTTTGGAAGGTCTGCCAGTTGAATTTTGGATGGTAGGACCGGTTTTACTGCCGGTGCCGGAAGTGCTCAAGGGACTGCGCAACGTGCGTTGGCGCGGTGCGGTGCCAAGGGGGCAAACAGTGGAGTTTTACCGGGAGGCGGATGTGTTTCTGTTTCCGACACATAGCGATGGTTTCGGGCTGACCCAGTTGGAAGCGCAGGCGTGGAAGTTGCCAGTGATTGCGTCTTTGCATTGCGGCCGGGTGGTGGCATCAGGGCAGAATGGGCTGTTGCTGCCGGAGGTGAGCGGGCGAGCCATCGAAGAGGCGATCAGGATGTGCTTGGAGGACCCCGCCCGACTGGCAGCATGGTCGTGCAAAGCAGATGATTTGTCAGAATACGGGCTGGAGCGTCTGACAAAACGTTTGAAGGATTTTTAATGAGAGACCTGCCATCGAATATTGATGCGCTCCGGATGGAGCGACGGAGCCAGCGCCTGCGGCATCCCGGGCCTGCCCGGGAGACTGCGGTGCGGAAACCGTGGGCATGGGAGCTGCATCCCGGTTTGGGCCTCGCCGGGGCCGTGCTGGGGACACTGCTGGCGATCATGCTTACGCCGGACGATGTCCGGGAGGCGGGCGTGCTGAGAACGCCCTCTTTGGCGCTGGCACTGGGGTTGATCCTGGTACCCCTGCGGGTGCTGTTTTCCTCGCCGGTATCGTTGTTGCATCCGGTGTCGCTAGTGACTGCTGCGCCAGTGTATTGGCTGTTGCTGGATCCTATTCAGGGTGCCTATGGCATGGATTCGGTCGGGGTAAAAGAGGTGCGGTTGAGTTATCTGGCGATTGGGTCGTTCAGTGCCTGCGTATGGTTGGCGGCTTTTGGCCGGCCCTGGCGGCTGCCACGAGTCGTGCGGGAGGCGGCAACGATTTCCCTCGGGCCGCGTACCCTGTTCGGCATCGGGGTAGCGGCTTTCTTTTTGGCATTTCAGCGTTTTGCGATTCCTTCGGGTTATGATTTCGGCGCGATGCTGGGGGCCTTCGGGAAAATTCGCTGGGCTGCGCCTTGGTCGCGCGGGGCGTTAGGGGGGTGGGATGCCTTTCTGGATCACATCGGTTATTTCGGTTATATCGTGCCACCGATTACCGCGTTTCTGGCGCGGAGAGTGGGATGGTTGAATTGGCGGACACTCGTTATGATGCTTTTCTCATTTATTTTGCTGGCCTTATTTTCAACTGGAGGGGGGCGGAGGATTATCGGGGTGATGGCGGGTAGCGGTCTGGTTGTATGGTTTCTGAGTTCGGAGAGGCCGCGCCTAAAGGATCTCGCGCTGATGGGGGCCACTTGCGCGGGCTTGCTGGCCTTTCTGCAACTGATGCTGAACTATCGAGGGGTGGGCATCGCGGCGGCTTTTTCCGAGGAAACACGAGTGGAAAGTCATGTGAAGCACTTGCATGTGGATGACAATTTTCTGCGGTTGGCGCAAATTATTCATATTATTCCGGAACAGCACCCCTATACCGGGATGAAATGGCTGGTGTGGGTGGCGGCGAGGCCAGTGCCTCGAGTGCTGTGGCCGGGAAAGCCGCTGGACCCGGGGTTTGACTTGCCCTCTTCCCAAGGCATGCAGGGGGTTTCGCTATCCGTCTCGTTGGTTGGAGAGCTCTATATGGCCTTCGGGTTTCTGGGATGCATCGGGGGCGGACTTTTTCTCGGTTACCTAGCCAACACGCTGGCGCAAGTGATGCGAGCGGGACCTGCTCCGGGAGCGCTCATCACCTTCGGCGCGGGCTTGCTGGCTCTTTTCGCCGGGATGCGCTCGGGGATTGATCTGGTGCTCATGAGTTATGGCGTGCTGGCATGGATCGCCTTGGCGTGGGGGTATCGTCAGTTGAATCCGGAAACGAAGTGATCAAAGATGCGTCTGGCCGTCCTGCACACGGAGCTCGCCTCCTATTTCATCGCCTGCCTCCAGCGTTTCCATACACGGCACGCGGCGGAGCTGCTGGTTCATGCTTGGCCTCCGCACCCTGATGCGCCCTTCGATTTCCACAACCTGCGGCCGCTGGGTGAGGTATTCGACCGGAGGGAATCCGCGGATGAGGTGCTCATCGAGAGGGTGAGGGCGTTTTCGCCCGATGCCGTTTTGACCTGCGGCTGGGTGGACAAGGGCTATATGAGAGCGTGTCGAAAGCTGCGTTCCGCAGGCATTCCCGTCATCGCGGGATGTGACACGCAATACACGGGGAATTGGCGACAATGGCTGGGAAAGCTCAGCGCTCCGGTGCATCTTCATCGTGCGATCGATGTGATTTGGGCTGCTGGGGAGAGGCAAAAACAACTGGCATCATTTTTGGCGTATCCGGCAGACCGCATTTGGGAAGGTTATTATTCGTGCGATGTGGAGCGATTTTCCGCGGAGGAAAACACCCGTGCGGGGAGACGGGCGTTTGTGTTTGTCGGCAGATGCGTGGAAAGCAAAGGAGCGTTGGTATTGGCCGAGGCTTATCGGCGATACGCGGGGCAGGTAAAAGAACCATGGCCACTGCGCGTGGCGGGAACCGGCCCCCTGCAGGTGGCGTTGCAGGAAGCCGGAGCGTTATGTGCCGGATTCGTGCAGCCGGAAAAATTGCCGGGATTAATGAATCAAACAGGAGTCTTGGTGCTGCCCAGTCTTTTCGAGCCATGGGGAGTTGTGGTTCATGAAGCAGCGTCCGCCGGATTGTCTTTGCTATGCTCAAGAGCCTGTGGAGCGGCAGACCGCTTTTTGGAAGAAGGCAAAAACGGTTTTTTGACGGAGACAGGTTCTGTCGAAGCTTTGGCGGGTGCGTTGTCGGCGTTTCATCATTTGGACGATGTAATGTTGGAGCGATTTTCCTTTCACAGTCGTGAGCTGGCACGGTGGATCAATCCGGATTCGTGGGCTGATACCCTGTATGAGGGCGTGATGAAATTGCGTGGCCGGGGCTGATTTTAGATCGATTGATTATGTGTGGCATTGCAGGATGGATTGGCCCTGAGGCGGGCTGGGATGCGGAGGCTTTCCGCAAGGGCTTGCTTCGGCGCGGGCCGGATGGTTCTGGTGTGTGGCAGAGCGAGCGGGCGACGCTGGTGCACACGAGGCTGGCGATTCTGGATTTGAGCGAGGCCGGAGCGCAGCCGATGGAGAGAGGCAGGGGGCAGGAGGCAGAGGGCGGGCGACGGGCGGCGGTGCTGGCCTTCAATGGGGAGATTTATAATTTCCGCGAACTGCGAGCGAAGCTGGAGGCGGAAGGAGAACGTTTTGTCAGCGATTCGGATACGGAGGTATTGCTATGCTTGTTGGTACGCGAGGGTGAAGCATGCCTGTCGAAGTTGGCGGGGATGTTCGCGTTCTGCTTTTGGGACGAAAAGACGGGAGAGGCGCTGTTGGCGCGGGATGCTTTTGGGATCAAGCCGCTCTATTATCGGGCGGATGGAGGGACACTGGCTTTTGCTTCGGAAGTGCGTTTATTGCAGCGTGCGGACGATAGGATGGATGGAAACGCGCTGCGTGACTACTTTCTCTGGGGCAGCGTGCCGGAACCGGCAACGCTGAGTGCGGCGGTGCGGCAGATACCGGCTGGACATCTGCTACGCTGGAAGAACGGAAAGGCGACGCTGGAAGCATGGCAAGAGGCGGGCGGCGGGAGGCAGGAGGCAGGGGGTATGAGGCAGTGGGCGGGAGTGGTGCGGGAGGCGCTCTTGGAAAGCATGCGGCGGCATCTGGTGAGCGATGTGCCGGTGGGGATCTTCCTGTCGGGAGGGATCGACTCGACGGTGGTGCTGGCGCTGGCGCGCGAGGTGATGGGCGCGGGAGCGGATATCCGTACGTTTTCGATCGGATTCGAAGATCCGGCCTATGATGAATCGGGAATCGCCCGGCGCACGGCGGAGCATTTCGGCGCGCGGCATACGGAGTGGAAAATGACAGCGGATGAAGGCGCCGCGGAAATCCCGGCCTTTCTGGAGGCGATGGATCAGCCCTCGATCGACGGGTTCAATACTTGGTGTGTGTCGAAGTTGGCGCATCGGGAGGGGATAAAAGTAGTCCTGTCCGGCCTGGGAGGAGACGAATGGTTTGCGGGCTATAGGTCGTTCGGCCGGTTACCGCGCTTCCGGCTGGCTCATCGCCTGTCCGGTCCGCTGCGGCCGCTGGCGGCGCGGTTGCTGGAAACGCGTCCGGCGGGCACGCCGTGGCAGCGCTTGGCGGCGTTCTTGCGCGGCGGCGGGTCCTGGCTGGAGGCGTATCATGCCCAGCGGGGGATTTTCACCGACGAAGAGGCTGGGGCGATAACTAAGATATTCACTGACAGAGCGTTGCGATCCGCTTTCCAGGAATCCTTGTCGCTGCCCGTCCACCCCCGCGAGGCGGTGAGTGTGCTGGAGGTGACGCGCTACATGCGAAACCAACTGCTGCGGGACAGCGATGTGTTCTCCATGGCTCACGGATTGGAATTGCGGGTGCCGCTGGTGGATGTCCGGCTCGCGGAAATGCTGCGGAACATTCCGCCGGAAATCCGGCTGCGGAAGGGGAAAAAGTTGCTTCTGGAAGCGGTGCCGGAGGTGCCGGAGTGGGTAATAAATCAGCCGAAGCGGGGTTTCCGGTTTCCTTTTCAGCAATGGATAGAGGGGCGATTCGGGGAATTGCTGGCCGATGCGAAGAGGCAGTCGCCCGTACAGTTGGAGACTTGGTATCGCACCTGGGCGGTGGCGGCGGCCTTGCAACAGCTACGGTCGTTCGGGGCAGCGCGTGACTGAATCTCCAAGGAGGCCCGTGTTGCCTGTGTTTTTTGACCTGTCCTTTTGCTCTATCTTCCCATGCGTATCCTCCACATCATACCCTCTCTTTCTCCGGTTCACGGGGGACCGAGTGCGGCTCTGCCTTTGATGGAGCGTGCCTTGTCTGCTGCGGGCGTGATCGTGGAAACGGTTACAACGGACGACGACGGGCCGGGACGGCGGAATGGCAAGCCCCCGGTAACAGCATTGACAGAAAATGGTGTGGTTCGCCGATATTTCCGGAAGCGGACGGAATTCTACAAGGTCTCCCCGGCTTTGGGAAAATGGGTGCGGTGCGAAGTGAAGAGTTACGATCTGGTGCATGTCCATGCTCTGTTTTCCCATACCAGTCTGGCGGCGGCTCGGGCGGCACGGCGGGCAGGCGTGCCGTATGTGATCCGCCCGCTCGGAGTGCTCAACCATTATGGCATGACCCGGCGACGCGCGCGACTGAAGCGGTTGTCCTTTCGCTGGCTGGAGAGCCCCTTGCTTCGCGATGCGGCGGCGGTACATTTCACCAGCGAGGCAGAGCGGGAGGAGGCGGAGAGCCTCGGCGTGCCGCTGCGGTCTGCCGTGATCCCGTTGGGGGTGGATGTACCGGAGACAGCGGCGGATTTCGCGGCAAGGAAGCCGTGGATTTTGTATCTTTCACGAATCGATCCCAAAAAAAACATCGAAGGGTTACTCAAGGCCTGGGCAGGTCTGATGGCCGAATTTCGCGACTGGAAACTGATGATGGCGGGAGATGGGGACGTGGGTTACGTGCGGCAGATGCACGCTCTGGCGGAAAGCCTGAAACTCGGAGAACGTGTCGAGTGGCTGGGGCGGATCGAAGGAGAGGTGAAGGAACGCCGGTTTCGCGAGGCCGGAGTGTATGTGCTGCCTTCGTTTTCGGAAAATTTCGGCATTGCCGCCGTGGAGGCGATGGGCGCGGGATTGCCGTGCCTGCTGGGCGAAGGGGTCGCGGTGGCGCAGGAGGCGGTGAAGGCGGGCGGCTGTGTGCTGACGGCACCGGACGAAGGGAACATTCGGGAAGGGTTGCGGGCGTTGTTGCAGGACGCCGCGCGCCGGCAAGCGCTTGGGATTGCAGCCCGCAGGTTTGCCTTGAAGGAATACAGTCTGGAGGCAATGGGACAACGCCTGGTGGGACTTTATACACGAATCATTGAAGATTCCGGGAAAATATGAATCTGGCCGACATCACGCCCCTGATCCTGACTTGGAACGAGGAGCCGAACCTGCGCCGTTGCCTGGAGCGGCTGCGTTGGGCGACTCGCATCGTGGTGGTGGATAGCGGAAGCACGGACGGGACGCTGGCCATCGCGGCCGAGTTTCCGCAGGTGGAGGTGGTGAAGCGGGGGTTCGATTCCTTCGCGGGACAGTGTAATTTTGGTTTGGAGCAGATCAGAACGAAATGGGTTCTTTCGATGGATGCGGATTATATTGTTGCAAATTTTTTTTCTACATATGTCGAAAAGCTTTCGGAGAAGGCGGACGGATATTGCTTTCCGTTTCGTTATTGCGTGTATGGCTCTCCGTTGAGAGCAACTTTGTATCCGCGAAGGACGGTGCTCTACCAACACAAGAAAGCTCGTTATAGGGATGATGGGCACGGGCATCGGGTGGATGTGCAGGGAGCGATCAGCAATGCGGAAATTCCGATCGATCACGACGACCGAAAGTCCTTGTCGCGCTGGCTTGATTCCCAACGGAAATATGCTGCGCTGGAGGCGGAAAAGTTGCTCTCGGAGCCACGGCCATCGGGCTGGCCGGACCGGTTGCGCAAGAAAATCTGGCCGGCCGCGCCCGCCATGTTTTTTTACACGCTCTTTGTTAAACGCCTGATCCTCGATGGCTGGCCGGGGCTTTATTATGTTTTTCAACGAACCTACGCTGAGTTGTTGCTCTCGCTGGAGCTGATCAGTAGAAAATTCGTGTCTGATATTAATCGTGCCGAAATGAAAAGAGGTTGATCTCATGAAAGATGGTCCTTTTGACGGTGATATTTCCGATGCCTCCAATAGGCGTAATGCAAATCTTGATTTGCTACGAGCTGCGGCAATAGTCGCTGTTGTCTTTTTTCATGTCTGTCAAATGTCACCTGTCCCGTTGACGAGGCTCATGAACGTGGCGTCGTTTGGACAATATGGAGTTGATTTATTTTTTGTTTTGAGTGGATGGCTAATTGGCGGTCTTTATTGGAAGGAGTATAATAAATTTGGTAATATCGATATAGGTAGATTCTGGTTGCGCCGGTGGTTGAGAACTATTCCTCCCTATTTGATTGCCCTCTTATTATCATGGTTGGCAGTATGGATGTCGCGCGAAGAACCGTTTGACTTGGGATATCTTATTTTTATTCAAAATTATTATGATAACATTCCCTTCTTTTTAGTCAGTTGGTCGCTTTGCATAGAGGAGCACTTTTATCTTTTCGTACCTCTTATTTCGATACCGTTTCTGGGGCGAGGCAAATTTTTATCGATATTCTTTATTTCTCTTCTGCTGATTCCTCTGGTTTGTCGGATCGTATATTATATAACTCACGTGGAAGGAAGGGTGCCGGTGTTTGGTTTTGAATTGACTGCTACGCATTTACGCATGGAAGGGTTGCTGTTGGGGTTTTGGCTTTCACGTCTGGCTATTGCTCATCCGGCAGTGTGGCTCAGAGATTCGCCAGTGGCCTTATGGGGAAGTATTGCGATTGGCATTGGTTTTATATTTGCTGTAATCGCTGGATCATGGTTGGTGTATTGTTTGGGGTTTTCAGCTCTGGCTTGGACGTTGGCATTACTATTGTTTTTTCTCCAAGGTAGGAAACCGGGGCGACTGGCAACATCTCGGATTGTTTATTTAATTGCCCTGGCTTCATATTCAGTTTATCTGACTCATGCGTTGATGATCCATGTGGCTCGAATTATCGTGCAGAAAATTCCCAATGAATTTTGGCCAGTCTACTTTCCGCTGGCGATAGTTTTGATAGTCTTTTCTGGCGGAGCTTTCTATTGGATGGTTGAGCGCGCTTCAATTAGATTGCGAGATCGTTGGGTGCCTCGACGATCCAAGGGATTTTGCGTTAAAGGACAATTTTCGGCAAGAGCACACCAACACTGCCCATGACCGAGGAAATTGCCACAGGATATCATTACGCCGAAGTAGATCCGTCTCATACGCACGCGTATTTATGGAAATCGGTCGAGCGATTGCTTGGACCGATCGAGCCGGGTTTTTGATCTCGGATGCGGGAATGACGCCTTGGCCAGGCACCTGAAGAAACGAGGCCATAGGGTGACCGATATCGATCCCTCGGAGAGTGAAATCGCCTTCGCCTGGAAAGCTCCCAGCCAGAATCAAATTCACCATGAATGAAGAAATCGCCACCGACTATGCTTACACCCGGGCCGACGCATCCCACACTCATGCCTATTTATGGGCGTCGGTGAGGCGGGAGCTTCTGCGGGGGAGGGGACGGCGAGTGTTCGATTTGGGCTGCGGAAATGGCTCTTCCGCCCGCCATTTGAAGGGGCATGGCTTCGAGGTGACCGGGGTCGATCCATCGGAAACCGGCATTGAGATTGCGAAACAAGAGGATCCAATAATGCGCTTGGAATTGGGCAGTGCCTATGAGGATCTGGCTTCGCATTACGGAACCTTTCCCGTTGTAGTTTCCCTGGAGGTTGTTGAACATGTGTATTCACCCAGGAAGTATGCACGTTGCGTCCATGATCTTTTGGAACCGGGTGGCTTCGCAATCATCAGCACGCCTTATCACGGATACTTCAAAAACCTCGCGCTGGCTCTTAGTGGCAAACTTGACGCGCATTTCACCGCTTTGTGGGACCACGGACATATCAAATTCTGGTCGATAAAAACCCTGACAACTTTGTTCGCTGAACAAGGATTGGTTCTCGAAAAGGTTCTGCGCGTGGGGCGTTTCCCGGTATTGGCAAAGTCAATGGTCCTGATGTTTCGTAAAAACGAATGATGGATTTTGAAATCCGGTTCGGGCTTGTGGCCTAACCTAAATCATCCCTTCCCGCAAAAATACCATCACTGGCGGAGCCGGCCATATCGGTTGCCACGCCGTTCGCCATCTGGAGGGCACGGATGCGCGGATTGTCGTCTTGGACAATCTCTCTCAAGGACATCGCGAAGCAGGGTGTGGATGAGTGATTCAAACTGCTGAATGAAGGTTCAATACAAGCCCTGTGAAGCGATGGCGGCGTTGCCAGAGGATCCGGATTTTTCCGGATCGTGAAGTTTTGACCATGATCGATTTTTCCCGTTTTCGGAATCCGGAATTCCACCGGGGAGCGCCCCGCTGGAAAGAAGTCCTGTGGTGGATTGTGCGCAGCCTCCTGTTCGCCCCGTGGTTCCCGTTGCCCTCCTCCATGAAGGTGGCGGTGCTGCGCGTCTTCGGCGCGAAAGTGGGACGGAAGGTGGTGATCCGCAGCCGGGTGAATATTACCTTCCCTTGGCGGCTGGAAATCGGCGATCATGTCTGGATTGGCGACGATGTTTTCATTCTCAGTCTCGACCGGGTGAAAATCGGTTCGCATGTGTGCATTTCCCAAGGGGCCTTTTTCTGCACAGGATCTCACGACCATCGGAAAGACACCTTCGATCTCATCACCGCGCCCATCTCCATAGGTGACCGGAGCTGGGTTGCCGCAAGGGCGTTCATCGGTCCCGGAGTAACGGCTGGGCCGGATGTGGTGATCGGAGCAGGCGCGGTCGTGGTCAGGGATGTCCCCGAAGGAATGGCCGCCTATGGGAGTCCGGCACGGCTTCGTCCGGCTCGATAAATCGGGAGGCATTCGCCTCCTTAACCGGTGCCGCACCCCATATCCACACGCTTTTAGCCACAGAGGCACAGAGGGCAAGGAGCCATGAAAGAGATTTTATTATTAACCGCGAAGGACGCGAAGGATGCGAAGAGCTGGAAGGCTTTCATTCCTTCTTCGCGCCCTTTGCGGTTAATAACTCTCCCTCCGTGGTTAAATGTATCTTCCCAGTCATTCAAAATGGCGAGGAGCCAATCAGCATGATCGTTTTCCTCAACCGGTTTTACCATCCGTCCACGACGGCCACCGGGCAGCTTCTCACCGACCTCGCCGAAGGGCTGGTCGCACGCGGGCACGCCGTCCGCGTCGTCACCTCGCGGCATGACGCCTCGCTGCCGGGGGACGAAACGCACAACGGCGTTCGTATCCACCGCATCGCTACACCCGCCCGCCGACGCGGTTTCGCCCGGATCACGGAGTTTCTCGCCTTTCACGTCGCCGCGAGCCGTCGGCTTTCCGGCATGCTGAATTCCGACGATACCGTCGTCGCGCTCACCGATCCGCCGCTGGTGGGGGTGACCGCCGCGCAGGCCTGCCGCGCGAGCGGTGCCCGGCTCGTTCACTGGGTGCAGGACATCTATCCCGAACTCCTTGCCGCCGCCGGCGGCGGCTGGCCCGCGCTTCCGCTTGTCGCCCTGCTTCGCCTGCGCCGCGACCGCGCATGGCGCGATGCCGCCCGCTGCGTGACTCTGGGCGGGGACATGGCCGCGTTGCTCCGCGCCCGCGGCGTGTCTGCCGACCGTCTCACGGTCATCCCCAACTGGGCTCCCTCCGGGCTCGCGCCATCGCCTCCGGAGGACACCGCCGCCATGCGCGCGCGATGGGGGCTCGGAGGCCGTTTTATCGTCGCCTACTCCGGCAACCTCGGCCGTGTGCACGATCTCGATGTCTGCCTGCGCGTGGCAGAGGCGCTGCGCCGCGATTCGCGTTTTGCGTTCGTCTTCATCGGTGAAGGCGCGCGCAAATCTCAACTGCAACGTGCGGTCGCGGCCCGCGGTCTGGAGAACGTCGTCTTTCGTCCGCACGAATCGCGGCAGCACCTCGCCGCCTCGCTGGCTGCCGCCGACGCCCACTGGGTGACGCTGCGTGGCAGTTGCGGAAGCCTCGTCTTTCCCAGCAAACTCTACGGCATCGCCGCCGTTGGCCGTCCCGTGCTTTTTGCCGGCCCCCCGGACGGCGAACTCGCCCGCCAGGTCACGGACCATCGGCTCGGCATCGCGGCCTCGCCCGACGATACCGCCCGTTTTGTCCAGACCCTGCATCACTGGATCGAAACTCCCGCCGTCTGCGAGGACGCCGCCCGAGCCGCCCTCGCCTTCGCCCGCACCCACGACCTTCCGTCCGCGCTCGACGCATGGGAGGAGGCCCTGCGCCTGCCCGAACAAATGGAAGACAATGAGGATCAACCACAGAGGCACAAAGACACGGAGAAAGAAGGAAAAGAAAAGGTTTTGCTTGGTTCGTAACTGATTACGGGAGGTCCCAAAAATTAACCGCGAAGGACGCGAAGGGTGCGAAGATCAGAAGAATGGTTCGTCGCTATTTTGAATGGCAGTTTTTCATGGCAAAGAAGCAAAACCAAGTCACAGAGCACGCAGAGCTCCGACACAGAGTCCACAGAGGTGAATGGCGCTTAGATAAGAGAGACGCTTGCGCAAGGAGCGGCGGCGTCCCGCCGCCGGACGAGGCGGAAGCCTCGCCCGTTTGCGCGCGGTTCATCGAGGCACGATGGGCACGCGTTCCGCGTGTCGGGCGGCGGGACGCCGCCCCTCCTTGCGCAAGCGTGCTTTTTGACGGCAACAGCCCTTATCTTAGCGCCATTCTCCACAGAGGTTTGATTTTGAACTTCCTTCGTGTCCTCTGTGTCCGCGCTCCGTGAACTCTGTGACTAAAACAACCGGACTTTTCATCGAAAATAGCGTCGGACCATGTTTGGAAATAGAATCATTGAGTTTTTTATAATTTATCCACTGGAGGAGAGAAGACCTCGAGGCTTGCCGCCAGGATGAATCCCCCCCGCTGTTTAATGATGCCCCTGAACTCCGGAGAGTTTCACTGAATTCAAATCGATTGAGAATTTGATCCGAATCCTGGTTGCTTCGCGCCCTCCGCGTCCTTCGCGGTTAAAAAGAATTTTCAGGAGTTCCAAACGAGCACGCGAGACGCGTGCGCTTCCCGGACCTTCCACGCTCCCCGGCGCCGGACGCCCTGTCCTCTCACCCCCCTTTCCTCCAGCTCATAACATGAGACAACTCCGATTCCTCAAGCCCGCGCTGGCCCTTGGCGACTGCCTCGCGGTGTTTTTCTGCATCAATCTCGTGGCCATCCTGCGTGGCATCGCCCAGTGGCAGGCTCCATTGCTCTGGCCCCTGCTGGTGCCGTTCCTGCTGTTGTTCGTCGCGCTGCATCTGATCGATGGATACAATCCGCGCACGAATTTTGTCTCCGCCGACTACTTCAGCCTGCACTTCCTCGCCTGTTTCGCCGCCGCCATCGCGCTGCTCCTGGTCACCTTCGTCTTTGTACCCGGTGTTTATCCGTTGCAGCAAAGCCGCGCCGTCGTGGGTCTTTCCTTTCTCGCCATCGCCCCGGCCACGCTGTTCATCCGCAGGCTTCTCTGTTCCAGGCTCCGGCGCGTCCGCTCCAGGCGTCGCGTCGTCTATGCCGGGGCCAAGGATGTCATCTCCAGGGAGACTGCCCGCCTGCAACTCGATTTGGATATCCTCTATGCGCGCCTCGGACCCAACGACAGTCCCGATGACGGACGTCCGCTCCTAGACGACCTCCTCGCCGACATCTCCTCCGGTCGTCTCGATGTCGAAGCCGTCGTCCTGTACGAAAACGGGTGCGCGCTCTCGCCCGACGTGTTGCGGCACCTGACGGAACTTTATTTCAAAGGCGTGCCGACCTACACGCTGGAGCTGTTTCACCAGCTTTACTCGCGCAAGATTCCCCTCTACCGGCTCAACGCCATCTGGCTTTTCCAGGAAGGGTTCAGACTGGCGCGCGTCCCGGTGTCCAATCAACTCAAGCGCCTCAGCGACATCGTCCTCTCGCTGTTCATCCTCATCCTCGCCGCCCCCCTTATCGCCATCGCCGCCATCGCCATCAAACGGGAGGACGGCGGACCCGTATTTTTCAGGCAACAGCGCATCGGCCGCAACCGCGTGCCTTTCACGCTCTACAAACTGCGCACCATGCGCCCCGGCCCGAAAGGCGGAAGCTCGCCCGGAGGGGGCGGCAATTATACGGCAAAAAACGACAGCCGCGTCACCCGCATCGGCCGTTTCCTGCGCTCCAGCCGCCTCGACGAACTCCCGCAGTTGTGGAACGTGCTCAAGGGCGACATGAGCATGATCGGCCCGCGCGCCGAATGGGATGTGCTCGTGGCCGATTACGAGCACAGCATCAAGTGCTATCATTTCCGCCATCTCGTCCGGCCCGGCATCACTGGCTGGGCGCAAATCAATTATCCCTACGGCGCCAGCCTCGACGACACGCTGCGCAAGCTCGAATACGATCTCTACTATATCCGCCATTTTTCGTTCCTGCTCGACGCCACCATCGTGATCCGGACCGTGCATGTCATACTCACCGGCAAGGGCGGACGGTGAGGCGAAGCCTCCGGCTGAGCCGCGGCTCGGCGGGACGCCTCGCCCTACCATTTGGGCCAATGTTGAGAGAAAATACTATAACGACAACGGATTTTGTCTAAGCGCCATTTTTTCCGGGGCGTTATAGTTTTACTTTGTTAAGATGGAAACCATGTCTGCAAAGAGCAGCACCTTTGGCGCTCATTGAACAAGGAATGCTTCAGCTTAACAAAGTAGAATTAGAGCGGTTTTCGTTTATTCTGTCGCATTAGAGATGGCGCGAAAGCGCCGGTAGGGAGGCCTCTCCGATACCTCCGTCGGACGTGATGAAAAATTGCTAAGTTCATAGGTATTCGGGGCGTGGTTGCGGAGGCCTCGGAGAGGCCTCCCTACCGATAAATGCCGGCTATAGTTTTACTTAAAATGCTCTAAATAGAGCATCGCCAGCAAGGTTTGGCTTATTTATTGGGGGCAATAAATTCCGCCGCGGCTCAGGCGTATTGTTTGACGAGGGTCGTGAAGGATTTGAAGGCGGGATGCTTGATGTCGTGCAGGAGGGAATAGAATATAGTCTCGGAGGGGAGGGCGTAGGCGCCGAGGCGTTTGAGCGCGTCGAGCGCGGCGGCGGCATCGTCGGGGCGGCGGGCGCTTAGGCAGTCGGTGAGCAGCGTGACCTGGAGGTCGGCGTTGATGGCGTTGATCGCGGTTTGATATACGCAGATGGAGGTTTCCAGCCCGCAGAGAATGAGATGCTCGATGCCTTGGGATTGGATCGACTCGCGGATGGCGTCGTCGGCGAGGGCGGAGAAGGTGGTTTTGGCGTATTGCACGGGGTCCGCGCCGGCGCGCGCGAGGGTGTCGGGGGCGGTGGGGCCGAGTTTTTGCGGCGCCTGTTCGGTGAAGGCGACGGGAATGTCGAGCAGGCGCGCGGCTTCGATGGCGAAATGGCAGCGGCCGAGCAGGCGTCCGGCGTCGGGCATCGCCTTGAGGAAAATGGGCTGGAGATCTATGCAGAGGAGGAGGGCGGACATGGTGAAAAGAGCTGAAAGGAAGAGTGTGAAAGGCGGCGGTGGATTTTATTTCTTTTTAGGGAGGATATGAAAATACATTTTTTGAACAGAAGGAAGCCAAGGTAATGAAGAAAGCATTATTGTTTTTAGACAGTTCAGAGCGAAGCGACAGTCTGCTATGAACAGAATGGGTAAAAATTGACATAATAATATTCATTAAATTACTAATTCTGTTCATTTTGTCTAAGAAAACGTCTTCTTCGTTCCCTTTATTGCCTTCTGTTCAACTTTTATATTTCCCCTTTATTTTTATCTTTTGCCGGATGGCGGTGGAATGCTGCGTTTGGGAGAAAGAATAAAGATAAAGAGGAAAGAGAAAGAGGATTGAGGGGGAATTCATGGTTCGAGCCAGACGTGTTTATACGGATGGTGATCGAGAAGGGTGGGGTGCCAGTTCCTGACGCCGGGCTGGATGAGAAAGACGTGGGTGTAGTGATAGATCGGGATGCAGGGGGCGGCGTCGAGGAGGATGGCCTCGGCTTTCTGGAGAAGGGCGGCGCGGGCGGCAGGGTCCTCGGTGCGGGCGGCCTGAAAGAGGGCTTGGTCGTAGGCGGAATCGCTCCAGCCGGTGTAGTTGTTGCCGCTGCCGGCCGTCCAGACGCCGAGGAAGCTGAGCGGGTCGATGTAATCGGCGATCCAGGCTGAGCGGATGAGTTCGTATTGGCCGCCGCGCCGGGCGTCTTGCGCGACCTTGTTTTCCTGGTTGACGAGCCGCACGTCGAGTCCGAGCTGGCGGCGCCACATTTCCTGGACGGCCTCGGCGACGGCGCGGTGGCTCTCGGAGGTGTTGAAGAGCAGTTCGACGGGCGGGGCGCCCTTGCCGCCGGGATAACCGGCGTCGGCAAGCAGGCGGCGGGCGGTGGCGGGTTCGTCGGGTATCCATGCGGCGGATGCATAACCGTCCGTGCCGGGCGGGGTGAAAGCCCGGGCGGGAAGCTGGCCGCCGCGGAGGATTTTTTCGGTGATGGCGGTGCGATCGATGGAAAGGGCGAGGGCGCGCCGGACCCGATGGTCGTTGAGGAAGGGGCGGGCGGTGTTGATGCGGTAGAACTCGGTGCCGAGGTAGGGATCGATGCGCAGGAGCGACGGGTTGTTTTCGCGGTAGGTTTCAATTTTGCCGGGAGGAAGCGCCTCGGTGAGGTGGAGTTGCCCGGTGCGGAACGCGCGTTCCTCGGTCTCGCGGTTTTCGGTGAAGTGGAAGTGGATTTCGCGGAGGCGGACGCGGGCGGCGTCCCAGTAAGTGGAGGATTTGACGGCCGTGATCTTCTGGCCGGGGCGCCATTCGGCCAGGTTGAAGGGGCCGTTGCCAACGAAGCGGCCGGGGCGGGCCCAAGGCGTGGAGCGGCTGTCAATGGGACCGTGTTGCCCGATGGAGGGAACATGCACCGGCATGAAGGCGGTGTGGGTCAGCATGGAGAGGAAGCGGGGGGACGGGTGCTCCAGGGTGATGCGCAGGGTGCGGGCGTCGGGGGCGGCAAGGCCGACGGCGGCGAAATCGGCGATCCGGCCTTTGTGCCAGGCCTCCGCGTTTTGAATGACATAGAGGAGCGGCGCGTAGTCGGCGCCGAGGGCGGGGGTGAGGATGCGGCGGTAGGAGGCCACGAAATCATGAGCGGTGACGGGCTGGCCGTTTGACCAGCGGGCGGCGGCGCGGAGAGTGAAGGTGTAAGTGAGGCCGTCCGCGGAAATTTCCCATTTCTCGGCGACGCCGTCGGGAATGGGTTCGAGGGTTTTGGGATCCTCGGCGACGAGTCCCTCGAGAAGCGCGGAAAGGATGTTGTACTCGGCGGTGCCGGTGGCCAAATGGGGGTCGAGGCTGGCGATTTCAGGGCCGGTGCCGCGATGGAGGACTTGCTCGCGGTTGCCGCGTTCGACGGCCGTTTCGCGCGGGGCGCAGGAGGAGAGAAGCAGGATGCCGGCTGCGGAAACGACAAGCGCGAACGCGTTGCCGAGGCGATGCAGGAGCCGAGGATGATGGAACGACATGGAAATGGGGCCAGAGTCTAGCTTAACGCGTTTTTTGGAAAGACTGTTTTTGAAATGGCAGTATGCGGAGGTGTAACCCAAAATTGTGTCATTTCCTCTTTCTTCTTTCCTCTTTATCTTTCGTCTTTCTCCCTGCTCGTTCCTGACGAAAGAGAAAGATAAAGAATAAAGAGGAAAGATTCCGGCAGGTGGTATCACATTGGGTTACACCCAGCCTGCGGTCGCCGCAGGCATGAGGGCGGGCTCGCGCGCGGTCTCTACTCGCCGGCAGGCAGCACGGTCACCTCCACGGCCAGGGCGTGGGCGCCGGCTCCGCTGAAGACGCCGCGGGTGGGAGTGATGTCGGCGTAATCCCGGCCGCGGGCGACCGTGATATGGGTGTCGGCGGCGAAGACGTGGTTTGTCGGATCGTAATCGACCCAGCCGAGGTCGGGGATGTTGATGGAAATCCATGCGTGCATCGCGTCCACACCGAGAAGGCGAGGGGATCCGGGCGGGGGCGTGGTGAGCAGGTAACCGCTGATGTAGGCGGCGGCGAGGCCGTGCTGGCGCAGGCAGGAGAGAAACAGGTGCGCGAAATCCTGGCAGACGCCGCGCCGGGCGCGCAGGACGCGGGCAAGCGGCGTGGAGATGGTCGTGACCGCGGGGTCGAATTTGTAATCGCGGGCGAATTTGTCCCCGAGCGCGACGAGCCAGGAGAGGACGGGGGTGTTTTCCGGGTCGAGCCCGGCGGCGAGCGCGGCGGCCTCGGGGAGAAAGGGAACAAGCGGGGTGGGGTGGCGGTATTGTTCGAGTTCGTAGGCGGCGCCGGATCGGATGGCGGCGGCGGTGCGGCGGACGGTTTCGGCGAGCGGCGGCGTGAGATCGAATCCCGGCGCGATTCCGGAAGAGCGCATGACTTCGCTGGAGGACTGTATGACCAGCCGCGAATGCGGTTCGCTGAGGCTGAAAATGTGGGCGCGGTTGCCGAAGGAATCGTGCCGGGTGGCGATGCGCGCTGGCACCGGCGTGACGCGGAGATCCCACGCGAGGCAACGCTGGGCGGCGTCGTCGCGGGGTTGAAGGCGGAGCATCTGCCACGCGGCGGCGACGGGCGCAGGGTGTTCCCACGTGGTGGTGTGCGTGATGTGATAGCGCGGCATGGTCGGTTGCGGAAGAAGAGAGGCGGATTTGAGGAAGGTCTATTTGTAGAACTCGCGCGGCATCATTCGTCATTTGCCGTTGTGGCGTGGGAGAAATAAATCTGGGTGAGGCGGTTGCCCAGGTCGTGGTTGAGGTTTGTGAGCGTCTGCCAGAAGGGAACGGCGGTTGAGGGACGAGCAGCGAAGGCGGTGATGTCGGCGAGGCGGATGATGCTGAGATGGTAGAGCGCGCGGTCGCGAAGCTGCTCGACGGCGCGCGGCGCGGGGTGGGCGGGAAGCGCATCCAGGGCGGCGCGGAGCTGGAGGGCCTGGTAATGGAGGCCGCGGGCGTTTTCGCCTTCGGTGACGAGCCAGCGGAGGACGGACGCGGCATGGAACGCGCCGCGCTCGATGCGGCGGCCGAGATCGAGGAAGTGCCAGGCGGTGTTGCGCGGCAGGTTTTCCGACAGGAGCCCGTCGAGCGCGGCCAGTTGGGCGCGGAGGCCGGCGGCGCCGCCAGACGCGTGCCGGGGTTCGCGGAGGCGGCGCGCAATCTGCCAGGCCTCGGGCGGGAGCCAGGATTTCACGGCCTCGAGGTTGCGGGCGAGGCGGGCCATGTTGGCGGAAAGGCCGCCGGGCTGGGCGGGATCGGCGGCGGCGCGACGGATGAGCGCGGCGCTTTTTTCAGCGGCGGTGTCGGGCGGCGGCGCGGGGATTTGCTGAAGGTGGCAAAGGAGGCGCACGGCGTCGTCGGCGACGGACGGGTCGAGCGTGACGATTTCATCGCGCAGGAGCGGCTCCAGCCTGGCGAGGAGCCGCGCGAGCTGGCCGGAGCGCTCAAGATAACGGCCGAGCCAGAAGAGATCGTCGGCGAGCCGGCTGGGTGTGGAGTATTCGTTTACCGGATACGACTGGCCGGCGCCGGAGGCCGGAACGCGCGGGGAAACGGACCCGGCGTCGGGCGAGTGAAACTCGGGCGGCGCCGGGGCCGGAGCGAGCACCCAGATGTCCTTGGCGACGGAGCCGGTTTGCAGCGAGACAATGGTGTCCTCTCCGGTGGCATTGCAGCGGGCGAGGCCGCCGGGCATGACTTCGTAGTCGCCGTCGTGCCATGCGAGGTGGATGCGGGCGATAAAGGGCATGGCGGTGAGACGGCCCTCGGCCGGATCGAGGCCGGGCGTGGTGCCGAGGAGCACGCGCTCCTGCCCGCACGAGGCCCAGGGACGGAGTTCAATCTCGCGGGCGAGGGCGGCGCGGGCGTCGTCGGAGAGCGCCGGGCCGTAGTGGAGCGGCGCGGCGCCGGGCGCGGGAAAGGCGGGCTTGATGACGAGGCCGTGGAGATTTTCGAGGACATAGGCGCGGGCGTCGTCGTGGCCGCACCACCAGGTGGCGACGCTGGGCAGGGCGAGCGGTTCGCCGAGGACATGGCGGCAGAGCGGCTCAAGGAAGGCGAGGAGCGCGGTGGTCTCGAAGGCGCGTCCGCCGGGAAGATTCGCGATGACAACCGTGCGCGAGCGGGCGGCGTCGATGAGGCCGGGCACGCCGAGCAGGGAGTTTTCCTGGAGTTCGAGCGGATCGCAGAAATCGGAATCGACGCGGCGCACGATGACATCGACGCGGCGGAGTCCGCCGACGGTGCGGAGAAACACGCCGCCGTCGCGCGTGGCGAGGTCCGCGCCTTCGACGAGCGGGTAGCCGAGGTAGCGCGCGAGGTAGGCGTGCTCGTAGTAGGTTTCGTTGGCGGGGCCGGGGGAGAGGATGACGACGCGCGGCGCGGCGGCGGCGGGGGCGTTTTCCCGGGCAAGATTTTCGAGCGAGGCGCGGAAGTGCTGGAAAAAGCGATGCAGGCGCGTGACGGGAGCGCGGCGGAAAACACCGGGCAGCACCTCGCGCGTGATGATGCGATTTTGGAGCGAGTAGCCGAGGCCGGAAGGCGCGTCGAGTCGGTCCTCGATGACCCACCAGCGCCCGTCGGGAGCGCGCGCGATATCGGCGGCGTAGGTGTGAAGAAACGGCGCGGCGTCGTCGTCGCCGGACGCGGGACGGCCGAGGCCCGCGCAGGGGCGCAGGTAGTGGGGATTGGCCATCGCGAGCGCGGCGGGGAGCTGGCCGGAGCGCAGGAGGTTTTGCGGGCCGTAGAGGTCGTTGAGGAGGACGTTGAAGAGGCGGGCGCGCTGTTTGAGCCCGGCGGTGATGCGACTCCAGTCGCCGGCGTCGAGCAGGAGCGGGATAGGGTCGAGCGGCCAGACGTGCGCGTTGGATTCGTCGCCGGCATAAACGTTCATGCTCACGTCCTGTTCGAGGACGGCGCGCCGGCACGCTTCGGCGGCGGCGCGGATGGCTTCGGCCGGATCGGGCCCGAGGTGTTTGAAAAACTCGGCCCATGCGGGGCGCAGCGAACCGTCGGGCGCGCGGCATTCGTCGAAGTGACCGGGCCTTTCCGCGTAAGCGGCGAGAAAGTCGGTCGGCGGTGTGAGGGCGGTGGTCATCCGGCGGAAAGGGTATGGGCTTAATGAATAAACCGCAATGGATGCGAAGGGTGAAAAGAGGTTGAAAACAAAATCATAATATTAAACAGCCGAAACGCGGAGGCACGCGAAAGCGTTGATTTATACATCGGATTATTTTTCGCGGCCTTCGCGGTTCATATAAACCTACGCCAGCTCCGGCGTGCGGAGATCGAGGGTGAAGGGCATGCCGGGCTGGAGGTCGTGGAGCGTCGCGGCCGGCTCACGACCGGGCGTGTGGCCGAAGGCGGCGAAGCGCGCGAGGCGGCGGCTTTCGGCTTCGTAGGAGTTGACCGGGAGCGTCGCGTAGTTGCGGCCGCCGGGATGCGCGACGTGGTAGGTGCACCCGCCGAGGGAGCGGTCGTTCCACGTGTCCACGAGGTCGAACACCAGCGGCGAATGCACGCCGATGGTCGGCTGGAGGCAGCTCGGCGGCTGCCATGCGCGGTAGCGCACGCCGGCCACGCCCTCGCCGTTGACGCCGGTCGGGTGGAGCGGGATGCGGCGGCCGTTGACGGCGAGCGCGAACCGCTCGCCGACGAGGCCGCGCGCCTTGACCTGGAGGCGTTCGAGCGAGCTGTCCACGTAGCGCACGGTGCCGCCTCCGCCGGCCTCCTCGCCGAGCACGTGCCAGGGTTCCAGCGCGGTGCGCAACTCGACGTGGATGTCGCGTTGCGCGAACTCGCCGATGCGCGGGAAGCGAAATTCAAAATGCGGCGCGAACCACTCCGGCTCGAAGGCGTAGCCGGCGCCGCGCAGGTCGCGAAGCACGTCGCGGAAATCGGTCTCGCAGAAATGCGGCAGCAGCCAGCGGTCGTGGATGTCGCCGCCCCACGGGACGAGTTTGTTGCGGTAGGGATCGCGCCAGAATTTTCCGACGAGGCCGCGCAGCAGGAGATGTTGCGCGAGGCTCATGCGCTCGTGCGGCGGCATCTCGAAGGCGCGCATTTCCACAAGGCCGAGCCGGCCGGCGGTGCCGTCGGGCGAGAAGAGTTTGTCGATGCTGAACTCGGAGCGGTGGGTGTTGCCGGTGGCGTCGGTGAGGAGGTTGCGGAAAACGCGGTCCACCAGCCACGGCGGCACGCGCCCGGCGGCGAGCCGGCGGTCGAGCTCGGCGAACGCGATGCCGAGTTCGTAGAGGCTGTCGTTGCGCGCCTCGTCCACGCGCGGCGCCTGCGAGGTCGGGCCGATGAAGAGGCCGGAGAACAGGTAGCTGAGCGAGGGATGGTTCTGCCAGTAGGCGAGGAGCGAGCGGAGCAGGTCGGGGCGGCGCAGGAGGGGCGAGTCGGCGGGCGAGTCGCCGCCGAGGATGATGTGGTTGCCGCCGCCGGTGCCGCTGTGGCGTCCGTCGATCATGAACTTTTCCGTGCCGAGCCGCGTCTGCCGCGCCTCCTCGTAAAGCGTGGCGGTGCGGTCAACGAGCTCGTCCCACGTGGCGCTCGGGTGGAGGTTGACCTCGATCACGCCGGGATCGGGCGTGACAGAGAGTTTTTGCAGGCGCGGGTCGCGCGGCGGCGGGTCGCCCTCGATGATGACGGGCGTGCCCATCGCGGCGGCCGTGCTTTCGATGCCGGCGACAAGGTCGAGGTAATCCTCGGCGCGCGCGACCGGCGGCATGAAGATGTGCAGCCTGCCGTCGCGCGGCTGCACGCAGAGCGCGGTGCGGATGATGTGCGCGGCGCTTTCGCCGGGCAGCGGGCGTCGCGCCGGGTCGAACTCCCGCGGCAGCGGCGGCAGGTCGGGCGCCGCCTCGGGCTCGGCTTCGAGGAGTTGCGGCGCGGGCGGGGCGGAGCCGAAGCCGGCGCCTTGCGCGAAACCGCCCGCGATGGCGTCGGGCGCGCCGCGCAGGAAACGCTGGCCGGCATGCGTGCCGCCGCGTTTCGCCTCGCGGGCGAGCAGCGCGGCGCGCTCGTCGTAGGGAAACGCGCGCGGCAGGCCGGGAAGTTCCTGCATGGGGTCCGCGGGCCACTGCCACGGGTAATCCTTTTCGGCGACCCACGGAATCGAGTCGAGCGGGAGGCGCAGGCCCATCGGCGAGTCGCCGGGGATGAGCCAGAGCGTGTCGTCGTCGCGCAGGAACCACGGGCCCGACTCCCAGCCGGCCACGCCCCCGCGCGTGGCGCGCCGGATGGGCAGCGCGTAGCCGACGGCTTCGCCGAGCTGTTTCTGGAAAATGCGCGCGATGCGTTCGCGCTCCTGCTGGTCCTTCAGGCGCGGATCGTCGCCGGAGACATTCGACGGCAGGCGGCGCTCGCGCCACGCGTAATAAAAGACATCCTCGTATCCGGAAATCAAATACTTCGGGTCGAGCCCCATCACGCGCGCGAGGCGCGCGGCGAGCTCCTTCGCCTCGCGCGGGCCGTGGCCGTAGTCGCGCGACTCGTCGGCGATGAGCGACTCATCGCGCCACACGGGCACGCCATCCTTGCGCCAGTAGGCGGAGAGCGCCCAGCGCGGAAGCGGCTCCCCGGGATACCATTTGCCCTGGCCGTAGTGGAGCAGCGAGCCGGGCGCGAATTTGTTGCGCAGGCGTTTGATGAGCGCGCCGGAGAGGACGCGCTTCTTGTGCGACACGGCGGTGAAGTTCCATTCGGGGCCGTCGGGGTCGTCGATGGACACAAACGTCGGTTCGCCGCCCATGGTGAGGCGGACGTCGTGTTTTTTCAGGTCGTCGTCGATGCGCCGGCCGAGCGCGTCGATGGCGGCCCATTGCTCCCCGGTGTAGGGGCGCGTGACACGAGGGGACTCGGATATGCGCGCGACGGACATTTCGTGGCCGAACTTGACCTTGCACTTTTCAAGGCTGCCCGTGATGGGCGCGGCGCTGGTCGGCTCGGGCGAGCACGCGAGCGGGATGTGGCCTTCGCCCGCGAGCAGGCCGGAGGTCGGGTCAAGGCCCACCCAGCCGGCGCCCGGCAGGTAAACCTCGCACCACGCGTGCAGGTCGGTGAAGTCCTGCTCCGCGCCCGACGGTCCGTCGAGGGATTTCACGTCGGCCTGCAACTGTATCAGATAACCGGATACGAAGCGCGCGGCGAGGCCGAGGCGGCGGAGGATTTGCACGAGCAGCCACGCGGAGTCGCGGCAGGAGCCGCTGGCGAGCGCGAGCGTGCGTTCGGGGGGCTGCACGCCGGGCTGCATGCGGATGACATAGCGGATTTCCCGGCAGAGGCGCTGGTTGAGCGCGACGAGGAAGTCGATCGGCGGCCGCGGCGTGAGGTCGATGGACTGGACAAACGCGGCCAGGCGCGGCGTGGCGCGGCCTTTGCGGCGGTAGGGGGCGAGTTCGGCGGCGAGGGCTTTTTCGTAGGCGAAGGGGAATTTCTCGGCGTAGGGTTCGAGGAAAAAGTCGAAGGGATTGTAAACGGACATCTCCGCGACAAGATCGACGGTGACATCGAAGTGCGTGACTTTTTCCGGGAAGACGACGCGGGCGAGGTAGTTGCTGAACGCGTCCTGCTGCCAGTTGATGAAGTGGCCGGCGGGTTCGATTTTCAGCGAATAGGCCGTGACCGGCGTGCGGCAATGCGGCGCGGGGCGCAGGCGGATAACTTGGGGGCCGAGCGAGATGGGCCGGTCGTAGGCGTAGGCTGTCCGGTGGTGGAGAGCGACGTGGATTGGCATGGGTGGCGGCGGCTTGGTGCAGGAGCCATAAAGCAAATGCCGCGCCGCGCATGCGAACGGGGAAAGGGCGGGGGAGAGCGCTTACGCGGCCGGGCGGAAGGCGCCGCGGACCGGGTTTCGCTTATTCAAGCGGTGGAACACGTTCAATAAGCGCGACGGCGTGGGCGGCGATGGCCAGCCCGCGGCCGATTTCGTCGGTCGCCTCGTTGGTGGTGGCCTTGAGGCCGACACACTCGACGGGCAGCCCCGTGGAGGCGGCGAGCGCGGCCTTCATCCCGGCGAGGCGCGGCTGGATTTTCGGGCGCTCGGCGATAAGGGACGCGTCGATGTTGACGGGTCGCCAGCCGAGTTCGGCGAGAGCGGCGGTGACGCGGCGGAGGAGGACTTGCGAGTCGATGTCCTTGTAGGCCGGGTCCGTGTTGGGGAAGAAATGGCCGATGTCGGGCAGCCCGGCCGCGCCGAGGAGCGCGTCGCAGATGGCGTGCGTAAGGCAATCGGCGTCGGAATGGCCGTCGAGGCCGAACCCCGCCTCGGGAAACGTCACGCCGCCGAGGACGAGTTTGCGCCCGGGCGCGGTGGTCGTGCGGTGGATGTCGTAGCCGTGGCCGATGCGGAAATTCATGGGATTAGGCGGGGCTGCCGTCTGCCCCGCGGGGCTCACGCTAGGGCGCGATGCCGTCGTAACGCGCCTCCTCGTCGGCGATCCGTTTGAGCGAGGCGTCGATGAATTCGAAATAAGAAAGGTCCGCCGGCGTGGTGAGCTTGGGATTCGGATGCGGGTTTTCCAGCAGCGCGACGGGGTGCGCCAGCAACTCCACGGCGGCGGCGTCATCGGTGATGGCGAGGCCGCGCGTCATCACGCGGGTATAGGCACGGGTGATGAGGTCGCGGTCAAACACCTGCGGCGTTTCCATCGCCCAAAGGCGCGAGCGGTCGAGGGTTTTCAGGAAGCCGGTGTCGGCGTGCTGCTTGATCGTGTCGGTGACGCGATGGGCGAGAACGACGGCGTGCTCGCGGCGGACGATTTTGTGAAGCGCGACGAGTTGTTCGGGCCGGATAAAGGGCCGCGCGCAATCATGGATAAACACATGCGCGATATCGGCGGGCAGCGCCTCCAGCGCCGCGGCGACGGAATCCTGCCGGGTGCGTCCGCCCCGGATAAAGATCGACGGCGTGGGCGCGTAGGCGGAGAGCTCGGTGAGCTGGCGCTGGTCGCGGGTGGTGATGACATAATAGTCGGCCACCCCGCTTGCCATGAAGGCGGCGACGGAACGGGCGAACAACGGGCGGCCGCCGAGCGGGGCGAGAACCTTGTCGTAAACGACGCCTTGCATGCGTTTGCCGCTCCCGGCGGCGAGAAGGATGGCTGCGGTTCGGCTCATGATTGTAAAAGGCTGAAGGACTGTGGCAGGTTCGCCCCGGCACGCAAGGGCGGAGATGGCCTCACTGCGCCACTCTGTCGCTTTGGCGCATGGACGGCCGGGCGATTCCGGCACACTGTGCCCGGCACCATGCACGCCGGGCCGCTCCTTTGCGCAGGGAGAATGCCAGTTTTTTTGTAAATTAGGTGTGGCATGCTTGGTGCAAACCCGGATGATTCATACACGATAAACCAACACCCGACTCAACCATCCGAAGCGGCGCCATGTCGCATCCATTTTCGCCATCGACACGTCTTCCACTTGCACTCTCTTTTCATCACCCATTCCACCACGCCGTCCGCAACTCCCAAACGAACCGATCTTTTAGCATTGTCCCGCCACCATCCTCGACGAACGTGATATATTCCCATCATGGCCAGCCCTCTTAAATGCAATCTCTGCTCGAAGCCCGCCACGGTGCACCTCACCCAAATCGTTAACAACAAGGTGCACAAGGTCGACCTGTGCGAGGAATGCGCCCAGGCCAAGGGTGTCACCGATCCCACCGGATTCTCGCTGTCCGATCTCCTCCTCAAGGCGTCGCTCAACACCGAGGGTTCCGACACCGGTCCTCGCTGCGAACAGTGCGGCTTCACCCAGAACGATTTCAAGAAGACCGGCCGCTTCGGCTGCCCGCATTGCTACGAGACCTTCAAGGCGCTGATCGAGCCCATGCTCGACAACATGCACAAAGGCACCACCCACACCGGCAAGGTCCCGCAAAAGGCCCTCGCCCGCAAATCCCTCTACGACCGGCTCACCACGCTCGAACTCGATCTTTCCGAGGCCATCAAAACCGAGCGCTACGAAGACGCCGCCCGCTACCGCGATGAAATCAACCAAGTCAAACAAGCATTCGGGGAAAAGCCCGCGGAATAACAAACCCGCCACCATCGCCTCCCTCCTCGCCACGCCCTCGGGCAGATTGTCTCGGCTGCCGCCGACGAGCAACGCGCGGCCATCCTCGAGACCTGCCGCGAGGCCCTCGCCGCCACCGCGCCGCTCAAGCGCGCCGCCCAGGCTTCCATCGACGAACTCAGCGAGCTCGACCGCCAGATCCTCGTCGAGCGCCACCTCATCAGCCGGGAGCTCAGCGGCGCGAAAAACGGCTCCGGCGTGGTCATCAGTCCCGACCAGACCATCTCCGTCATGATCAACGAGGAGGATCACCTGCGCCTTCAGGTCCTCCGCGCCGGGTTCCAGCTCAAGAAAGCCTGGGCTGCCATCGACGCGCTCGACACCGCGCTCGAGGACTGCCTCGACTACGCCTTCTCGCCCACGCTTGGCTATCTCACCGCCTGCCCGACCAACCTCGGCACCGGCCTGCGCGCCTCGGCGATGATGCACCTCCCCGCGCTCGTCATTTCCGGGCAGATGGAAAAAGTCGTGCGGGCCGTCAACCAGCTCGGCCTCGTTGTCCGCGGGCTTTTTGGCGAAGGCTCCGACGCCTCCGGCAGCATCTTCCAAATCTCCAACCAGACCACGCTCGGCGAATCCGAGGACACCATCATCAAACGCCTCGGCTCCGTCCTCCACTCCATCATTGAGCACGAGATCAACGCCCGCGCCCGCCTCGTCGAGAACGACGCGGCCAAGCTTCAGGACAAGATCGGCCGCGCCTATGGCATCCTCCAGCACAGCCATCTCCTCACCTCCGGCGAGGCCATGAATCTCCTTTCGCTCGTGCGCCTCGGCGCCGACCTTGGCTACTTCCCGGAGGACAGCCGCTCCCTCGTGGACCGCCTTTTCATCGAGGCCCAGCC
Organism: Termitidicoccus mucosus; assembly: GCF_038725785.1. Lineage (GTDB taxonomy): Bacteria > Verrucomicrobiota > Verrucomicrobiia > Opitutales > Opitutaceae > Termitidicoccus > Termitidicoccus mucosus. The sequence continues at coordinate 2,552,280 of NZ_CP109796.1, read as the reverse complement.
CGGCCACATCCAGCACGTCTCGAAGAGCGACCTCGATCCCGCCCAACGCGACAGCCGCCGCGCCGGGCACCTCCGCACCGAGTTCGCCGCCTTCCCCGCGCCCAATTTCCTGAACGGCGCGGACGCAAAGCCGCAAAACGACAACTAAGGGGCGACCCAAGAGGGAAACCTCGGCGCATTTGCTCCTTTAATGTTAATGGAAAACAATTTATGGAACCAATGAATAACTTCACACCGCGAGCCCAGCAAGTTCTCGCCCTCGCGCGCAAGGAAGCAGACCGCTTTCACCACAACTACGTCGGCACCGAGCACATCCTCCTCGGCCTCATCAAACTCGGCCAAGGTGTCGCCGTCAGCGTCCTCCAGAAAATGGGCCTTGATCTGGAGACCGTCCGCGGCGCCGTCGAAAAACAGGTCGGCACCGGCGCGGAAGCCAAGACCGCGGGCAGCATCCCCTACACGCCCCGCGTGAAAAAAGTCCTCGCCCTCGCCGGCAAGGAGGCCAAGGCCCTCAGCCACTCCTACGTCGGCACCGAGCACATCCTCCTCGGCCTTCTCCGCGAAGGCGAAGGCGTGGCCGCCCGCGTCCTCAAGTCCCTCGACATCGACATCGAGCGCACCCGCAACGAAATCCTCCGCGAGCTCGATCCGCAGTTCTCCGGCGGCTCCTCCGCCGGCGAAAGCGGCACGCCCGAGGAAGCCGGCGCCGGTTCGCCGCAACGCCCCGGCGCGCAAGCCGAGGACAAAAAGGAGGTCAAGACGCCCGCGTTGAAAGCCTTCGGGCGCGACCTCACCGAACTCGCCCGCAAAGGCGAGCTCGACCCCGTCGTCGGCCGCAAGAACGAGATCCGCCGCGTCGTCCAGATCCTTTGCCGCCGCACCAAGAACAACCCCGTCCTCATCGGCGAGGCCGGCGTCGGCAAGACCGCCATCGTCGAGGGGCTCGCGCAGGAAATCGCCAACGGCATCGTTCCCGAAATCCTTCTCGACAAAAAAGTCATCACCCTCGACCTCGCCCTCATGGTCGCCGGCACCAAGTATCGCGGCCAGTTCGAGGAGCGCATCAAGGCCGTGATGGACGAGATCAAGCGCGCCAGGAACATCATCCTCTTCATCGACGAACTCCACACCATCGTCGGGGCTGGCGCGGCCGAGGGCGCGATGGACGCCTCCAACATCTTCAAGCCCGCCCTCTCCCGCGGCGAACTCCAGTGCGTCGGCGCCACCACGCTCAACGAATACCGCAAATACATCGAGAAGGACAGCGCCCTCGACCGCCGTTTCCAGTCGGTGAAAGTCGAGCCGCCCTCCATCGAGGACGCCATCACCATCCTCAAGGGCATCCGCGGCAAATACGAGGAGCACCACAAGGCCGTCTTCACCGACAAGGCCATCGAGGCCTCGGTCAAGCTCTCCGACCGCTACATCACCGGACGATTCCTCCCCGACAAGGCCATCGACGTGATGGACGAGGCCGGTTCGCGCGCCCGCATCGCCTCCTTCACCCGCCCGCCCGACATCGAGGAGCTCGCCAAGGAGATCGAGACCGTCTGCGCGCAAAAAGAAGAGGCCATCGCCAAGCAGCACTTCGAGGAAGCCGCCAAGTTCCGCGACAAGGAAAAGCAACTCCGCGCCAGGCAGGAGGAAATCACCGAAAACTGGAAGAAGGCCCGCGAGGAAAAACGCACCACCATCGACGAGGACCTCATCCTCCACGTCGTCGCCGACTGGACCGGCATCCCGCTCTCCCGCATGGAGAGAAAGGACACGGAAAAACTCCTCGGCCTCGAAACGGAAATCCAGAAAAACGTCATCGGCCAGGAGATCGCCGCCAGCGCCATCGCGCGCGCCCTGCGCCGCTCCCGTGCCGACCTCAAGGACCCGCGCCGCCCGATCGGCTCCTTCATGTTTGTCGGCCCCACCGGCGTCGGCAAAACCGAGACCGCCAAGCAGCTCGCCGCGCAGATGTTCGGCAACCAGGACGCGCTCATCCAGATCGACATGAGCGAATACATGGAGAAGCACGCCGTCTCGCGCCTCATCGGCTCGCCCCCCGGCTACGTCGGCTACGACGAAGGCGGGCAGCTCACCGAGGCCGTGCGCCGCAAGCCCTACGCCGTCATCCTCTTCGACGAAGTCGAGAAAGCCCATCCCGACGTGCTGCAAATCCTCCTGCAAATCCTTGAGGACGGCCGCCTGACCGACTCGATGGGCCGCACCGTCGATTTCCGCAACACCATCCTCATCATGACCTCGAATGTCGGCGCCGCTCTCCTGCAACGCCAGACCTCGATGGGTTTCGCCGCCGCCGCCGACGGGTTCTCCGACCACGAGCGCATGCGCGAAAAAGTGCTCGAGGAGGCCAAGCGCATCTTCAAGCCCGAGTTCCTGAACCGCATCTCCGACATCATCTTCTTCCGTCCCCTCGACAAGAACGACATCACGAAGATTGTGGACCTGGAGGTCGCCAAATTCGCCAAGCGCCTCGTCGAACGCAAAATCACGCTCGAATTCACCGACGATGCCAAGGTGCTCCTGGTGGAAAAAGGCTACGATGAGAAATACGGCGCCCGCCCGCTCCGCCGCGCGGTGGAGCACTACTTGGAAGACCCGCTTGCCGAGGCGATCCTGAAAGGGGACGTCAAGGACGGCGAAGTCTGTCTGGTCGGCCGCAACGGCGACAAGCTGGAGTTCAAGCAAAAGGAACCCCGCCAGCCCGCGCCCGACAGCGAGGTGAAGTCGTAATCGGATTCCCCGTCGCAGGGGCCGTCGCTTACGACGCCCTTGCGAACGGCAATCCCTTGGATAACTCTCCCGAAAAAACTGTCACCCTTGACCCGGGATCGTGCAGGGACGCCTCGCCCTGCCAAAATCTGCTTTTCCGGACATTGGCATGAGGGCGGCCGGTCGAAGAGCCGGGGCGAAGAAGAGGCACGCAAGGTGGCACATCAGGCAATCTGCGCCGCGTGCAGCCAAGCTCCCGATAAAAAAGCCCTCCCGTTTTTCGGGAGGGCTTTTCGTTCGTTCGAAAGAATGATTGGAAAAACGAATCTCGCTCAGGCCTTGGCCTTCGTGCCGCGGCGGAATTTCGTTGTGAATTTCTCCACGCGACCGGCGGTGTCCACGAGGCGCTTCTCGCCGGTGTAGGCGGGGTGCGAGTCCATCGTCACATCGCGCACGATGACGAAATAGTCCACACCGTCGATGGCTTCCTTGCGCTGCGAGCGCATGGTGGACTTGGTGAGGAAACGCTTCCCGGTGGCGACATCGAGGAAGCAGACATTGTTGAGAACGGGATGACCTTCGGCTTTCACGGCGTTTATAAATTTATATTGTTAATAGACTTAGCCCTGGCGTGCTTTGTAGCGGGGGTCGGTCTTGTTGATCACGTAGATGCGCCCCTTGCGGCGGACGACCTGGCAGTCAGGATGACGCTTCTTGGCGGACTTGATGGAGGAGACGACTTTCATAAAAAGGGACCAAAACACCGTTCCGCCGCGCCCCTGTCAAACGAATTGTTCCGCGATTTTCGCTCGTGGAACAGCTTGTGAACAAGTCGGGAATAACTCGCACATTTTTGCATTTGCGCCGTTAAACCGACGCCACTCAATTGGCGGGCTTCATGTATTTAAAGGCACTCAAGCTGCACGGTTTTAAATCTTTTGCCGACCCCTCCACGCTGCGTTTCGAACCCGGCGTGACCGCCGTCGTGGGCCCCAACGGCTGCGGCAAGTCCAACATCGCCGACTCCATCCGCTGGGTGCTCGGCGAGCAGAGCGCCAAGGCGCTGCGCGGCGGCAAGATGCAGGACGTGATTTTCGAGGGCGCCGACACCCGCAAACCCGCCCAGCTTTGCGAGGTCTCGCTGCTCCTCACCGATTGCGAAAAACAGCTCGGCAGCGAATTCCACGAAATCGAGATCATGCGCCGCGTCCACCGCGACGGCCAGGGCGAGTATTTTTTCAACGGCCAGCCCTGCCGCCTCAAGGACATCCACAAGCTTTTCATGGACACCGGCATCGGCCGCACGTCCTATTCCATCATGGCGCAGGGCCAGATCGACCAGATCCTCTCGTCGAAGCCCGAGGAACGCCGCGCCGTGTTTGAGGAAGCCGCCGGCATCACCAAATACAAGAGCCAGCGCCGCGAGGCCCTGCAAAAACTCGCCCTCACCGACACCAACCTCGCGCGCGTGGCCGACGTCATCGGAGAGGTCGGCCGCCAGATCGGCAGCCTGCGCCGCCAGGCCTCGAAGGCGCTGCGCTACAAGAAACTCAGCCACCGCCTGCGCCACCTCAGCCTCGCGCACAGCGGGTTTCATCACGGGCAGATCAGCGCCACGCTCGCCGGCCTCGAGGAGCAGGTCATCAAGCTCCGCGCCGCCGCCGAGACGCGCCGCGTGCAGTTCAGCCAGCAGCAGGGCGACCTTGAGGAGAAAAAAGCCCACCGCTCGCGCCTCAATCAGCGCGTGCAGGACGCGCAGCAGGCGGTCTTCGACTTGCGCTCCGAAAAGGAGCAGGTCGAAAACGCCGCCAACCTCTCCCAGATCAAACGCACCGGCCTGCTCGAGCGCATCGAGTCGTCCCGCGCCAGCCTCGGCGAACTCGAAATGCAGCTCCGCGAACTCTCCGAGCAGGTCGATACCGGCGCGCAGGACAAGCAGCAGCAGCTCAACCTCCTCGGCAGTTCCGACGCCACCTTCCAGAACCGCAACCGCGAGCTCGCCATCGTCGAGGGCGAGTTGAGCAAGCTCGAACAGGAACTCCAGCAGTCGAAGTTCCAGCTCCTCACGCTCGAAAGCTCCGTCGCGCGCCTCCGCACCGATTGCTCAGGCTACGAGGTTGACCAGAAAACCTCCGTGCACCGCCACGATTCGCTCGTGCAGGAGATCGAGGGCGTGCGCCAGCAGCAGTCCGCCGCCGCGCAGCAGGCCGCGGAGTTCGACGCCCGCGTCGAGGAAACTCTCGCCGCCAAGGCCCGCGCGCACCAGGAAACCAACGACGCGCAGCAGGCCATCACCGACCTCACGCGCGCGTTTCGCGACGCGCAGCGCCGCCTCCAGGAAATCGACCGCCAGCTCGCCCAGCGCACCGCGCGCCTGAAACTCCTCCAGCAGCTCCATGAAAAAATGGAGGGCTTCGGCGAAGGCGCGAAGGCGCTCCTCCAGGGCCGCTACGACGAAGTGCTCGGCGGCGCGCGCCCGGTCTCCATCACCGACGACCTCGTCATCGCCCCCGAATACAGCCGCGCCATCGAGGCCCTCCTCGGCGCGACCGTGGAGGCGGTCGCCGTCGCGGACCTCGACACCGCGCAGAAAATCCTCGCGCGCCTCGAAGCCGACCAGGCCGGCGGCGTGTGCCTCTACGTCGGAAACCAAACCGCCGCCGCGTCCGAAGCCCCGCCCTCCGCTCCCGATGCCGGCGCGCTCCCTGCTTTTCTCACCCCCGTCTCCTCCATCCTCAACACGCCCACGCCGGCCCATCCGGCCGTCGCGCTTCTCTCCGCGTGTTACATCGCCGACGACATCCACGCCTTCCTCGACTACTGGAAAGCCAGCCCCGCGTTTCCCTTCCTGGCCGTCGCCACGCGCAAGGGCGAGGTCGTTGACCGCCGCGGCCTTGTCACCAGCGCTCCCGCGAAGAAAAACGCCAACAGCATCCTCCAGCGCGAAGTCGACCTGCGCGAGACCGCCAAGGCCCTCGCCGACGACCAGAAGCTCCACGACGACCAGAAGACGCTCTGCGACGGCATCAACGCCCGCATCGCCGAGGCCGAGGCCACGCTCGCGCAAAAACGCGAGGAAGTCCTCGCCGTCACCCAGCAGGTCGCCGCCACCCAGGCCGAGCAGCGCAACGCCCAGCGCGCCCTCGAGGACATCAACAACCGCCTCCGCCGCATGGAAACCGAGGTCACCGGCGTCGAGGCCGCCCGCAACGAGGCGCAATCCCGCTGGGAAAAGGCCCAGGCCGAGCTTGCGCAGGCCGACGGCGCCCTCGCCCAGGGCCGCGAGCGTATCCAATACCTGGAGACACGCATCACCGAGGTGCGCACCGACCGCGACGTGAAGCGCGAAAGCCTCGCGCAGGCCCGCCTCGAGCTCGCCGAGCACCGCCAGAAGGTCGAGGTACTCGACCGCGGCATCGCCGACATGGAGCGCCGCCGCGGCCAGATCGGCGAGCTCCTCGTGCAGCGCCAGCAGGAGATCGAGTCGTGGACCGCGCAAATCGGCGAGCTCGAGATGGAGGCCGACGGCAAGCGCGCCCGCTCCGCCCATATCGCCGAGAGCCTTGTCGTCGCGCAGCAGCAGGTGGAGCAGATCCGTATCCAGCTTGTGGATATCGAGCGCCGGATCAACGAGGTCGAGTCCACCCAGGACGGCCTTCGCAATGAAACGGAAAACGCGCACAGCGAGTTCAGCAAGTGCGAGGTAAAGCTCGCCGAGAGCCGCGCCCGCGCCGAGTTTTTGCGCGAGGAGGTGGAGCGCGAGTTCCAGGCCGACATCGGCGCGATCGACTGGCGCCGCATGCTCTGGCGTTCCGACGACGAGCCCGAGGGACTCAAGCCCCTCGACCTCGACGATGACGAGGACGAGGAAAATGGAAATGGCGTCGAATTCTCCGTGGCCGGCGAGCCGGCCTCCGAAACCGAATCAGCCTCCGAGGACTCACCCGCCGCCGAGCCTGCCGCTGAAGGCGAGGCGCCGGCTGAACCCGCCAACGAAGGACTCGAAGCCGATGGAGGGACGACCTCCGTGTCGTCCGTCCCCGACTCATCCGCCCCAGCAGCCGACACCGCCGCCGCATCCGCCGAGCACCAGCCCAAGCGCCGCGGCCGCAAGCCCAAGTCCCGCCAGAAAGGCGAGCCGACCGAGGAAGACCTCGCCGCGCTCGACGGCACCAACTGGGAGCAGGTCCGCGCCGACATCGACGCCCTCCGCAAGCGCCTTAACAGCATGGGCGCGGTGAACCTCGTCGCCATTGAGGAATACGCCGAGCTCAAGCAACGCTACGACTTCCTCAAGGGCCAGAACGACGACCTCACCAACTCGAAGGCCGAACTCCTCAAGGCCATCGACGAAATCAACGAGACCTCGCAAAGGCAGTTCGCCATCACCTTCGAGCAGATCAAAAAGAATTTCGACTACACCTTCACGACGCTTTTCGGCGGCGGCCGCGCCGCGCTCGACCTTGTGCAGGCCGACGATCCGCTCGAGAGCGGCATCGAAATCACCGCGCAGCCTCCCGGCACGAAACTCAAAGGCATCACGCTTCTCTCCGGCGGGCAAAAGACGCTCACCGCCGTGGCGCTCCTCTTCGCGCTCTACATGGTGAAGCCCTCGCCTTTCTGTCTGCTCGACGAACTCGACGCGCCGCTCGACGAGTCGAACATCGGCCGCTTCACGAACCTGCTCAAGCGCTTCGTGAGCGACAGCCAGTTCATCATCATCACGCACAACAAGCGCACCGTGGCCGCCGCCAGCGCGATTTATGGCGTGACGATGGAGGAGCGCGGCGTGTCGAAGACCGTGTCGATGCGTTTCAACCACGAGCGCGGCGAGGCCGAGGCGACCACCGAAACCATCGCCGACGCCGTCCGCGACGCGAAGAAAGCCATCACCAACAAAACCGCCGGCACGCCCGCCGGGGCGTGAGGCCGGTCGCCGACGGAAGCCAGACTTTTGATGGAGGGCCGAGCTCCCGCGAGGCCGTCGCCGGAAAACGCAACGCATAACCGCGACGGCCTCGCGGGAGCTCGGCCCTCCATCAGTCGCGGGTCCGAAGGAAACCATTAGACCTCTTCGGAAAATCATAATTGCACAGGGAATTTCAGTATGCGCGGGTTGAGTGGCACGGGCGTCCCGCCCGTGGGTTTGGTGTTTTCCCGGCGAAACACGGGCGAGACGCCCGTGCCACTCAACCCGCGCTTCCGTTCGGTCAGGCCCTGCGGAGCATCAAGCGGCCCCGCCGCCGTTCATGCTCCGGCTGGCCGTCACTTGTGATCCCACGGCAGGTCGATCTTGAGGCGCGGGTGCTCCCATACCTTGAAGACCTCGAACATCTTTCCGGGATTCAAAATCCCGCGCGGATCGAGCGCGGTCTTGATGGCGCGCATGGCCTTGATTTGCGCGGGCGAATGCTGGATGCGCAGGAAGGGAGTCTTGGCGAGGCCGATGCCGTGCTCGCCCGAGATCGCGCCGTCGAGCGCGACCACGGTTTTCATCAGTTCGCCCACCGCTTTCTCGGCGTGCAGATACTCCGCGTGATTGTCGCGGTGATACATGATGTTCACGTGCAGGTTGCCGTCGGCCAAGTGACCGAAGGTCGGGATGGGCAGGCGCGAACTGGCGCGGAGGCGGTCGAGGGCGCGCGCGAATTTTTCGTAGTTGCGCAGCGGCACGACGATGTCCTCGTTGAGCTTCGAGTCGCCGAGCGCGAACATCGCGCCCGAGCACTTGCGGCGCACTTCCCATAACTGCTCCGCCTCGTCGCGGCTGGCTGCCTCGCGAAAGGCCGACGCATGGCTTCGCGCCCACGCGAGCACGGTTTGTTTTTGTTCCGCCAGTTCATGCACCGAGCCGGCCAGTTCCAGCAGGATCACCGGACGGCCCGACTGGCCATCGAACACGGAGCGGCCGGTTTTTATTTCGGCGCATTGCACGCTGTGGCGGTCGAGAAACTCGCAGATGGCCGGCTGCACGCGCTGCGAGAACAATGCGCGCGCCGCGCCGAGCGCCGTGACCTCGTCGGCAAACGCCGTCAGCAGCGTCCAGCGCGCGGGAGGCAGCGGAATGAGCTTCAACACCGCCTCGGTGACGACGCCGAGCATGCCCTCCGCGCCGATCCACAAATCGCGCAGATTGAAGCCGGCGGAGAATTTTTTTGTCGCGCGGCCCCACTCGACATATTCGCCGGTGGGCAGAAAGCCTTTCAGCGCGAGCACGAAATCGCGCGTGACGCCGTAGCGGCCGCCGTGCATGCCGCCGGCGTTGCACGCGATGTTGCCGCCGATCGTGCAGTATTTTTTCGAGGCCGGATCGGGCGGATAAAACCAGCCCGCCGCCTCCGCCGCCGCGTGGATGTCGGCGATTTTCGCACCGGCCTGCGCATGGCACATGCCCGCGTCGGCGTCGATTTTGATGCGCCGCCAGCGCGAAAGATCGAGCACCCAGCCGCCCCGGACCGGCGAGCCCGAGCCGGTCAGCGACGAGCCGCCCCCGCGCACGGTGACGGGCACGCCGTGCCGGTTGGCCAGCGCGAGCACAGCGGCGATGTCGGCGCGGGCGCGCGGCCTGACCACGGCCTCGGGCGGAAAGGCGAGCTTGCTGCCGTCGAACGATGCGCGAAAGAGCGCGTCGTCCGCGACGGAGACGCGAGTTCCGAGCCGGCGCCGCAACGCCCGGGTGGCCGTTGAAAAGTTCTTCATCGATTTGAGAGGAAGCAGAAGCGGGATTCACTTTGCAAAATCCAATCACAAAATAAAACACCCGGCGCGGCCCCGCCTATTTCCCATAAAATTGACTCGGCCGTTCAGTCCTCAAGTAATCGTGTCCTTAAATTTTGGAAGTGCATTATGATGATGGCAAATGGATTATTATTGGGTCTGCCAGTTTTTGCTTCCAAATCCGCCGTTATCTGCTTGCCTCGCTTCTCCCCATGACGACACGCGTCCTTTTAACCACCACCTCATTCCAAGACACGCCCGGCGCGCATCACGACATGCTCGCCAAGCTCGGCGTTGAAGTCGTCCGCGAACGCGGCCCGCTGCCCGAATCGCGCATGCTCGAGCTCGCCGGGCAGTTCGACGCGTTTCTCTGCGGCGACGATGCGATCACCGCCGCCGTCATCGACAAGTCCCTCCCGCGCCTTCGCGTCATCAGCAAATACGGCATCGGCCTCGACAAGATCGACGTCGCCCACGCCACCGCGAAAAAAATTCCCGTCCTCTTCACGCCCGGCGTCAACCACACCACCGTCGCCGAGCACACTTTTCTCCTGCTTCTCGCGCTGGAGAAAAACCTGCTCTTTCATACCGATTCCACGCGCTCCGGCGGCTGGAAACGCAAGACCGGCCACGAGCTGCTCGCCAAGACGATCGGCATCGTCGGCCTCGGCCGCATCGGCAAGGAAGTCGCCATCCGCGCGCGCGCCTTCGGCATGGAAGTCGTCGCGTTTGACGTGTATTGGGACGAAGCCTTCGCCGCGCAGCACAACGTCCGCCGCGCCGCCACGAAGGAGGAGATTTTCCAGACCGCCGATTACATCTCGCTGCACACGAATCTCACGCCCGAGACGCGCGACATGATCAACGCCGCCACCATCGCCACGATGAAAAAAGGCGTCATCATCCTCAACTGCGCCCGCGGCGAAATCGTGCACACCGCCGACCTCGCCGCCGCGCTCGACTCCGGCCATGTCGCCGGCTACGGCGCCGACGTGCTCGATGCCGAGCCGCCCCCCGCCGGTCATCCCCTGCTCAATCATCCGCGCTGCGTGATCACGCCGCACATCGGTTCGCGCACCTACGAAAGCGTCGTCCGGCAGGCCTCCTGCTGCATCGCAAACTACAAATCCTTCCTCGAAGGCAAGATCGTCAACCAGGCGAACAAGTTTTAGGCAATTACGAATGACGAATTACAAATTACGAATTATACAAACACTTCGCCGCGCGAAACGTTTCGTCGCCGCCGCCTACCGGCATCGCGGCTTCCATGCCGACGAAGCCGCCGAGGGCGCGCGTTTCTGCGCCGAGGCCACCCGCCACGGCATCCGCACGCACAACGCGATCAAGGCGCTGCATCTCGACCACCTCTTCGGCTCCCACGCGGGCGGCTGCACCCCCGGCGCGCAAATCGAGGAAAAACCCTCGCGCTTCGCCGCCGTGAAAATCTGGAACGCGAACAAAAAACTCGGCCAGGCCACCGCCTACCGCGCGATGGACGCCGCCATCAAACTCGCCGACCAATACGGCACCGGCACCGTCGCCGTGGACAACGCCTTCCACTATCTCTGGGGCGGCGGTTACGTGATGGACGCCGCCCGCCGCGGCTACATCGCCTACACCAACTGCACCGCCGCGCTCGCGGAAGTCGTCCCCTTCGGCGGCAAACACCCGACCCTCGGCACCAATCCCCACTCGTGGGGCTTCCCGACTACCGGCGCCATCGGCTTCCCCATCGTGATCGACTGGGCCACCTCCGTCGTCGCCATGGGCCGCGTGCAACAGCTTCTGCGCGAAGGCAAACAACTCCCGCCCAACGCCGCCGTTGACGCCGACGGCAACCCGACCACCGATCCCGCAAAGGCGAAGTCGCTCGTCCCCTTCGGCGCGCACAAAGGCTACGGCCTCTCGCTCATCAACGAACTCACCGGCGGCCTCATCGGCGGCTCCCTCCCGACCATCCGCAACCGCTGGACGCTCGTCGGCGAAGGCGACAAAGGCACCTGCTGCTTCTATTTCCAGGTCATCCATCCCGAGGCCGTCAGCGGCGGAGCCTTCGCGAAGGGCCGCACGCAGTCGCAGAACCTGAAGGCGGTCATCGAGGACGTCCTCGGCCACGGAAACGAGAAGTGCATCCTCCCCGGCCAGATCGAGGCGAACTTCGCCAAAAAAACCGCCGAGGCCGGCGGCCTGCTCTTCAGCAAGGCCGAAATCGAAGCCTTCAACGAACTCGCCACCGAATCCGGCCAGCCCCTCTGGGACATCGCCGCCTTCAAGACCGTCGAGTTCTAAGCGGCATCTGCTGTATCAGGGATTCAATTCACTGACGCGCGCCTATTCACGGCGCGCGTTTGTTTTGCGGGCCTCGTCTGCGCCGGCGATGGGATCGCCTTCAGATTCCTCCGCCCGTTCGCGCAGTTGCCCGCAGGCGGCGTCAATGTCGCGGCCACGAGGCTTGCGGAAATGAGCGACCACGCCGCGTCCGCGCAGCGCCGCCAGAAACGCCGCCGCCGCCTCGTCGGGCGACGGCTCGTAGGCGCGCCCGCTCAAGCCCGCGCCGGTCGGATTGTAGCGCAGCAGGTTCACGTGCATGCGCCGTCCCTCCAGCAAATCCGCCAGCCGCTCCGCCTGCGCGGGCGAATCGTTCACCCCGCGCAGCAGGCAATACTGGATGATGGGGATGCGCCCCGTGCGCGCCTGGTGCGCATCGGCCGCCGCGAGGATTTCCTCCACGCGAAACCGTTTCCCCTGCGGGAGGAGCATCGAGCGAGTCTCGTCGTCCGGCGCGTGCAGCGACACCGCCAGATGGACGTTCAGGCCCGACTCCGCCAGCCGCCGCATCCCCGGCACAATGCCCACGGTGGACACCGTGACCTGGCGCCAGCCCAGCCGCCCGAGCCGGTTGTCCGCGATGCGTCGCACCGCCTCCAGCACCGCGTCGAGGTTCAGCATCGGCTCGCCCATGCCCATGAACACCACCGTGTGCAGCCGCCGCTTCGCCGCCAGCGCCTCGCGCCGCAGCGCCAGAAACTGCGCCACCATTTCCCCCTCGTCCAAGTTGCGTTCGAAGCCGGTCCGGGTCGTCGCGCAAAAATCGCATCCCATCGCGCAGCCCACCTGCGACGAGATGCAGCCCGCCGCGCGCTCCCCGCGAAAATCCGGCATCATCACCGCCTCGACCGTGCGCCCGTCGCGCAGCCGCAACAGCAGTTTCACCGTGCCGTCGTCCGCCTCCTGCCGCGCCGCGACCTCGCCCGCTTCGGCGCCCAGTTCCGACTCGATGCGGCCGCGCAGCCCCGCCGGCAACGCCAGCGCGTCCCAGTCCGCCGCGCCGCCGCCCTCGTAATAGGACGCCAGCAGCCGCGCCGCATGCGAAGGCTTGAAGCCCCACGACGCGATGAGGGCCTCGAAACCCTCGATGGAAAAATCGGACAACGCCTGCTGCATACGCCACCCATGCGCGGCTTTGCCGAAAAAGAAAACCGAAAAGAAACCCGGTTCTTGCGCCCGGCCCGCCGATTCCTTGCCTTGTTCACCACATGGACAAAACACCCCTGCGCCGCGCCATCATTGGGCAACTCCAGGCCGACCTCGACGTGCAGACGCGCGCCGCGCTCATGGCCCGCGAGGAAGCCACGCATGACGAAAGCAGGGCCACGAGCAAATACGAGACTCATGGGCAGGAGGCCGCCTACCTTGCCGGAAGCCAGGCGAAACTCGCCGTCGAGATCCAGGAAAGCATCGCGCTTTGGAATTCGCTGCCCCTGCCTGATTTCGCGCCCGACGGCGTCATCGACATCGGCGCGCTGGTGGCGCTCGAGTCGCGCCCGGGCCGGACGGTCTGGTATCTGCTCGCCCCGCGCAGCGGCGGCATCACCGTCGGGCTGGACGGGCGCGAGATCACGCTCATCACGCCGCAGTCGCCGCTTGGCCGGCAGCTTCACGGACGGCGCATCGGCGCCGTCGTCACGCTTCCCGGCCGCACGGGCGCGCAGCCCCACCGGGTGACGATGATCGAATAAAAATCGGACGTGAAGGCTCAATCCGCGCTTTTGCCCGGACCCTCCCCATTTTGCGTTCCTTTCGCTTTCAGCCTTTTATTTTACCGGGAATCCCTTCAATCTGACGGGCTCTTATGCCTATGAAAACGCCCATTCGTGTCGCAGTCACCGGCGCCGCCGGTCAAATCGGCTACTCGCTCCTGTTCCGCATCGCCTCCGGCGCGGTGTTCGGCCCCGAGCAGCCCGTGATTCTCCACCTCATCGAAATCGAACCCGCCCTCCCGGCCCTCAACGGCGTCGTGATGGAGCTCCAGGATTGCGCCTTCCCGCTGCTGAAGGGCATCGTCCCCACCGCCGACCTCAACGAAGGTTTCAAGGGCGTCAACTGGGCCTTCCTCGTCGGCTCGGTTCCGCGCAAGGCCGGCATGGAGCGCAAGGACCTCCTCAGCATCAACGGCAAGATCTTCATCGGCCAGGGCAAGGCCATCGCCGCCAACGCCGCGCCCGACATCCGCGTGCTCGTCGTGGGCAACCCCTGCAACACAAACTGCCTCATCGCCATGAACAACGCCAAGTCGATCCCCGCCGATCGCTGGTTTGCCATGACCATGCTCGACCAGAACCGCGCCGTCACCCAACTCGCCCTCAAGGCCGGCGTGGACACCACGGACGTCTCCGGCCTCGCCATCTGGGGCAACCACAGCTCCACGATGTATCCCGATTACTTCAACGCCAAGATCGGGGGCAAGCCCGTGCCCGAGGTCATCAAGCACGAGCTCTGGTTCAAGGAAACCTTCATCCCCACCGTGCAGCAGCGCGGCGCGGCCATCATCAAGGCCCGCGGCCTCAGCTCCGCCGCCTCCGCCGCCAACGCCGCCATCGAGACCGTGCGCAACCTCGTCAACCCGACGCCCGCCGGCCACGTGTTCAGCGTCGCGGTTTGCTCCGACGGCAGCTACGGCATCGAGAAAGGCCTCATCTTCTCGTATCCGATCGTGAGCGACGGCAAGAGCTGGAAAATCGTCCAGGGGCTCCCGCTCGGCGACTTCTCGAAGGAGAAGATCGCCGCCACCGAGAAGGAGCTCAAGGAGGAGAAGGCCCTGGTGGCCGAGCTTCTCGGCTGAGCCCGCGCGGATTGGGTATCCGGAAATCAATTATAACAACAAAGACTGCAAGCGGCGCCCGCTAAAGCCGGGCGCCGTTTTTTGTGTTCGCCAAGTCCGCCCGGGTCGTGGCGAAATTCACGTGCAATCCGGTTGGAAACTTCGCCCTCATCCCCTACGCTGCCATGTCATGAAACCAGTCCGCCGCCTTCGCCTCTCACCTTGTCCTTTGCCGGGCGTCATGCTGATGCTCATGGCGCTTTGCGCGGCGCCGCTTCCCGCGCTCGAATGGGCGCGCACCGAGGCCGTGCTCAACGGCCGGCTCGGCGAGGCGTTTCCGCCGGTGGAGTTTCCTTTCACCAACAAATCGGAGGCGTCCGTCACCATCACCGACATCCGCGCCAGTTGCCATTGCACCGTACCGGTGCTCGAGAAGAAAACCTACACGCCCGGCGAAAGCGGCGTGCTGCGGGTGGACTTCGACACCACCGGCCTCGCCGGTTCCGTCACCCGCACCATCACGGTCGAGACCGACGAACCCGGCGCGCCGGCGCAGACGCTCACGCTCATCGCCGACCTGATCGAGCCTGTCGCGCTCAAGCCGCGCCTGCTGCACTGGAAACTCGACGCGTCCGCCGCGGCGAAAACCGTGGACATCCAAATCAACCGCGACGGCGGGCTCGAAATCACCGGCGCCGCCAGCAGCCGTGACGATTTCAAGGTCGAGCTCGCCACGTTCGAACCGCGCCGTCGCTACCGCCTCACCGTCACGCCCGCCGGCACCGGGGACGCGCGGCTCGCGGTCATCACGCTGAAAACACTTGAAACGGTTCCCGCCGGCACCGCGCTCACCGTCTTCGCGCAAGTGCGCTGATGCGCCGGTCGATGCCGCTTCCCCGGAACCGCAAGAAAAACGAACCACTTGTCTCATACCAAGGCGCAAAGACACAAAGGAATGAATCACAATGAAGTGGTGAGCAGCCAGCAGCGAATAGCGGGCATCACGCAACGCACCGTGCTCCTGCTGCTCGCTGCTCACCACTTTCCCGGCACTTTGTGCCTTCGTGCCTTGGTGTGAGATAACAAACCGAACCCAAACCGTGACCGCCCTCCCGCAATCCACCGTTTCCGCGCCGCGCATCGGGCGGATGGTTGTCCGCCAGTCGCTGGTGCTGCTCCTCCTCGCGCTGGTGCCGGCGCTGATCGCCGCCTTGGCCCATCCGCGCCGTCCGGCGTGCGCGCCGCCCGACGGGATAACCGAGGTCGCATGGCGGGAGGTTGCCGGCTGGCCCGTGCCGCCGCTCATCATCGATGCGCGGCCCGCCGCCGACTACGCCGCCGCCCGCATCCCCGGCGCGCTGCCGCTGGAGTCCGTCCGCTGGGAGGAACAACTCCCGCGCATCGTTGAACAATGGCGCCCCGATGCGCCGGTCCTCGTGTATTGCAGCGACGAAGGCTGCGGCGTCAGCCGGGACGTGGCCCGCCGCCTGAAAAGCGAACTCGGGCTGCCCGGCATTTACGTCCTGAAAGGAGGCTGGCGCGCATGGCAGGCCGCTCAACCGTGATTCCTTTGTTTGCGCAGCTCGCGCGCATCGCGCTGGCCGCGATGTTTCTTTATGCGGGGTTCTCCAAGCTCCTGGACCCGGCGGCCTTTGCCGTATCCATAGAAAACTACCGGCTGCTTCCCTGCGCGCCTTCCGGCTGGGTGGCGCTCTATTTGCCGTGGCTGGAAACGGGCTGCGCGTTCGGGCTTTTTCTCCCGCGACTGCGCCTCGGGGCGACCGCCTTGCTGGCCGCGCTTTGCGCCGGTTTTTGCGGATTCATCACCTCGGCGCTGTTGCGCGGGCTCGACATTTCCTGCGGCTGCTTTGGCGGCGATGCCGCCGCGCGCTCCGATCTCCGTTTGCCGCTGCTTCGCGCGGCGCTTCTCCTCGCCGCCTGCGCGTGGCTGCTCATGCACGAAACGCGCAGGCTGCGACGGTCCGCTGCTGCGCGGGTTGGATGACGCGCCTCCGCGTGATCGGAGGAAGGAGCCTCATTGGGTGTAAGGCAAAGTAGTGTCACCCGCCTGAACATCTGGAAATTTTGCGCCCGGGATTTGAATTGGAGGCCGTTCCTCCATCTATAAATGCCGCCGCGACATTTCTTAAAATGTTAAGCATCCGAGGCCGGCTCTGACAGGAGGGCATCGACGTGCCTGCCCTCGACCAAGGCGGACAGGTGGGCGACGGCCTCGCGCAAGGTTTTGGCCTGGGCGCTGAGTTCGTTGGCCGCCGCCGCGGTTTCCTCCGAGCCCGCGGCATTGCTCTGCACGATCTGGTCCATGCTGGAAACGGCCTGGTTGAGCTGGAGGATGCCTTGATTCTGCTCGTGGGAGGCGTTCGTGACCTCCTCGACCAGGTGGTCCACCTGCCGGACATTTTCCACGATGTGCGCGAGGCTGGCCGCGACCTGTTCGCTGATGCGCACACCCAGCGCGGAACGCTCGATGGCGGTGGAAATCTGGCCCGAGGTCTCCCGGGCCGCCTGGGCGCTGCGCTGGGCGAGGTTGCGGACTTCCTCGGCCACGACGGCAAAACCGGCCCCGGCCTCGCCGGCGCGCGCGGCCTCCACGGCGGCATTCAGTGCGAGGATGTTGGTCTGGAAGGCGATTTCGTCGATCGTCTTGATGATTCTGGCCGTGTCGTCGCTGCTGGTCCGGATGGCTTCCATGGCTTGGTTCATCGCGGCCATTTCCTGCGATCCCTGCTCGGCGTTCTGGCGCGTTTTCTTCATCAGGACGCTGGCCTGCGAGGCATTCTCGGCGTTTCGTTTTGTCATGGCGGACATTTCTTCGAGCGAAGCGCTCGCCTCTTCCAGGGATGCGGCCTGCTGGCTGGCGGAAGCCGCGAGCGCCTGGCTTGCGGTGGAAACCTGGGTGGCCGCCGAGTTGACCTCGTCGCTTCCGCCCAGGAGGCTCTGGGCGAGGCGATGCAAGGTGTCCCCCAGGCGCTTCGCCATGAAAAAGGCCGTCGTCAGGATGACGCCGACACAGAGAAGGGTGATGATGCCGATCGAGGAAAAAAGGGAATAATAGGTGTCGTGGATATAGGCCAGATCCTGGCCGATGAAGCCCATGCCCGTGACTTGGCCGTCCGCGTTCCTGAGCGGCCAATAGGCCGTCTCGTAGGCCCGGCCCTCAATCCGGTTGCGGTTATGGAAAGCCCGGCCCTGCCGCAACACGGTTTCGATCACGGCCGGATTGTCCATCCTGGTCCCGACAATGCGATGTCCGTCGCGGACGATGGTGGTGGCCGCGCGCGCATCCTCCGCGAAAATCGTGCATTCGACATCGTGGATGGCTTTTACGGAATCCACCCAAGCCGCGGAACCGGAGATCGTCTGGCCCGCGACCAAGGCTGCGATCACCCGGCCCTGATCGACGATGGGCGCGGCGGCCAGCAGGGAGTATGAACCGGTCCCCAGCATTTCGAAGCCATGCACCTGGCGCCCGGCCAGCGCGGCGCGCACGCCCGCGAGTTCGGAAGGATCGAAAGGGGGAGCTTTGTCCCAGGAAGAGGCAAACAAGGCGCCCGAGGCGCGGACAACAAAGGCAAAGTCGGCCTTCTTCCCCTGCAAGAGCGACTTGGACAGCAAGGCTGTCGCCTCCGCATCACCTTGGGCCACTTTTTGCGGGAACTGCGGATTGGCCGCGGCCATGCGGCTCAACTCCGACAGGAGATCGGCATCTTGGCGAAGCATGGCGTCGATGGCTTCGGAACGCAGCTTGATCTGCCCGGCCGCCTGGCGGTCGAAGTGGCTGGAAAGGACGAGGAAAGCGGTCACGCAAAAAGCGGCGCTTAGCAGCACGACGGCGACGCTGTTGAGTGATACGAGTTTGGTGCGAAGGCTCAAATTTCGGAAAGACATGGCTTTCGATAAAGGAACCTTTGAGAAACACTGGTTTCCCGGCGTTTTCAGCGGAAAAGAGGAAGCGCGGGATGACTAGAAGAAAGGATGATACAGGTGCGCTTATTTCATGAATTCCCCGGAGCCAGTAATGCCATTTGCGAGCCATTTATGAACTTATCAAGGGCGAGGCGTCCCGCCGAGCCGCGGGCGGTTCGCGGCTCGGCGGGACGCCTCGCCCTACCTGACTAACGGGCAAATCGGGTTCATGAATGGCATTATTCAGGCATCTGCTCGCCGATGAGGGCGAGGCACTCGATGGCGGCGAGCCCCCATTGCGCGGCGTCGTTCGTGGATACCCATGTGGCCTCGTCCACGGGATTCAACACGTCCGGGCCTTCGATGAGGCTGGTCTTGAGCGAGGCGCGGGTGTCGGCGAGACCGTGATCGGCGAAATCGCCCTGCCCGAATTCCTTCCAGGCGCGCGCGGCGAGTTTCTTGTCGCCGGTCATCTTCGCGGCGTAGGCGGTGAGGCGCGAGTGCGCCTGGCGCAGGCCGTTGCCGCGGATGTCGGCGCCGAGCGCGGCGCGTTGCTCGTCCCTCGCCGCGGAGTAAAGCGTGCAATATTGAATCCACGCCTTGGCGAAACCCTCGTATTCGGGCTGGCCGGCGGTGAGCTGAATGAGTTCGGCGAAGGTCTCGACCGCGCCGAAAACGGAGTCGAGGTGCGAGACGCCGATGGTTTTGTCACTGCCGCCGGGCCGTCCGCGCACGGTGAGCGGCTCGAGGCTGCCGCTGGCGATTTGGTAGCCGTAGCGGTCGCTGGTGAAAAAGCCGGTGGGCATCGCGCCCCAGTCGCGCAGGCCGCGCAGGAGTTTGTCGCGGTATCGGGTGTCGCCGCCGCGTTCCCATTCGGTGAGCCAGGCGACGGCGAGGTTGGCCCAGTCGGTGCCGAAACTGAGGCGCGAGTCGTATTTGCCGAGCGGCGTGGCGCCGGTGAGTTTGCGCGCGGGATCGACGGAGTTGAGGATTTTGTCCACGTCGAGAAGCTCGCGCATGAGGTCGCCGACGCGTTCGTCGGCGGTGAGATAATAATAAACCCGGCGATAGGCGGCGGTGCTGATGCGCACTTGTTTCGCGGAGCAACCCCAGTGCTGGACGTTGTGGCGCGTGCCGAGGCCGGCGAATTTTCCCGTGTGATAGACATCGACCTCGCCGGTGTGGCGGGTCATGGCCTCGGCGAAACGAAACACGTCGGCGCGCCCGGTGCGAAGGAAATAATACCAGAGCCAGAGATCGGTCGAGAGCTCGGAGTTGTCCCAGGCAAAGCCGCCGACGTCGTATTTCCAGACGTGGCGGTCGCGGTCGTAGCTGTGCATGACGTCGCCGTAGCTCCAGAAGCCATACCAATGGCGCTGGTCAACCTGTTTGCGATGGTAGTCGAACTGCCAGTCGAGGCGCTCCTCGATGGCGGCCTTGGCGGGCGTGGAGCGGTCGGGCAGCGACCAGAGCGCGCCGAAGACTTTTGCGTTGAGCACGACCTCGGGCGCGCAAACCAGCACGGGCGGCGTGCGCACGGCGGCGGCCATTTCGACGAGACGGTCGCGCGAGGGCGTGGCGGCGACGGCCCAGAGCATGATTTCGCTGGAGCGCGCGACGCCGTGCGCGTTGCCGTAGCCGGGCTCGTAATCCTCGTAGGTGATTTCGAGCCCGCCGTCGTATTGCTTGCGGAAATCATCCATGCCCATGCCGTCGTGGTAGAAACGCAGGTCCATCGGCTGCGCCTCCGGCGAATACATCCAGAGGGTGACCTCGGCGCGGTCGGTGTGCGCGCCGCGGATGTCGAGCTGCACGGGATGGCGCTGCCAGAAATCGCGCAGGCCGAACACCACGCCGCCGCCGGTCGCGCCGCCGATGTAGCCGGTGCCGGAGGCTCGGCGGCCCTGATCGACGTCGATCCAGCCGTGTCCCGGCTTGGTGCGCTTGCGGATCGTGAAGGCGTTGGCTGCGGGCTGGGTGAGCGTGAAGTCGCCCCAGGCCGGGATGTAGTGCAGGCGTTCGCGGACTTGCGGATTAAATGTCTCCACGGGCGGGCAGGGGAGCCCGGCGAGCTGGGCGGTTTTGATCGGGCCGGGGTTGGCGCGCCCGTCGGGATCGCGGCGCAGGCCGGTGAGCCCGCGCACGGCCTCGGCCCAAAGGCCCTTGCCCTCGCCGGCGAAACGCACGTGGCGGTCGTGCGGGAGGTCGGTCATCGGCACCTCGAAACGCACGCCGATGCCGCGCAGAAAATCCTTCTCCGGGTCGCCGTCGTAAACGAAAGAGTGCATGACGCGCACGGCCTCGCCGCCGGCGTAAAAGTAGAGGCGCACGGTGAAGGGCAGCCAGGCGCGCGGCGAGGCGGCGATATGGAGCGCGGACGGCCCGTCCGCTGGCGGGCGGACAAGCTGTCCGCGTTCCACAACGGCGGCATCGGCGGGAGCGGCGGCGCACTGGCGGTGCCGGCCCTCGATTTTCACCACGGCACGCACGGGGCCGGCCTGCTCGATGGTGACGGCGGCGATGTCGCTTTCAAAGGAGGTGGTATGGCGCACGGCTTCATCGGCGTCGGGCGTGTCGGCACTCATGGCGACGAGGCGGCCGTTGACCAGCACGTCGCGTCCGTCGCGCGCGATGGCGCGCACAAGCGTGGCGCCGGATTTCGCGATGGTGGCGCGGATGACGCCTGTATCCACCACCACACTACCGGAGGCGTCGCGCACCGTGACGGCCTGCGCGGGCGCGGCGGGCTTTTGCCCGGGAGCGAGCGCAAGGCCGCCGTTGATTTCGATGCCGGCGGGCACGGCGTGCGCGGTCCATTTGAGCGAGCCGTCGGGCCAGAACGCGGTGGGCCAGCTCTGCACGGGGATCGATTTCCCGGCGGCGTCGCGCAGCGCAAACGCGGCATCTTTCGCGACGGAGCCGCGCGGCCAGGGCATGCCCCAGGTGGCGCCATTGTTGAGCGCGGGCGCGGAGCCGTCGAGCCAGCGGATGGAACCGCGCGCGGGCTGCGGGGCGGACACGCCGGCGGATGCCGGGGACGGGGAGGAAGGCGGAGCGGCGCGGAGGGCGGCGGGGATTTGCGCGGCGGCGGCGGCGAGGGCGGCGTTTTTGACGAAGGAGCGGCGGGAAATGGTTTTTGGGTTCATGGGCGGGGATGCGGCGAAAAAAGCTGACGGGCGAAAATTGTCGGACGGACGGCGGGGCGGGATCGTGTTCTTACCTCTTTATTCTTTATCTTTCCTCTTTTTCCTCTTTTGGAGTGCCCGTGTTTGCGGGCGAACGGGCAACGCAAAATATTTTTGGGGAGAAAGAGAACGATAAAGAGGAAAGAAGAAAGAGGGGGATGGGATCACTCGAGGTGGAACACCTCGCGGAGGTCGCGGGAGACGGGGCTGTTGTCGGGGTTGCTGGGCATGATATCGCCCATGAATTTCCACCAGCGCCGGCAGGCGTCGGTCTGCGCGACGGCGGCCCAGCGTTCCTCGCTCTCGATCTCGACGTATCCAAAAAGTTGATGCGTCTTTTCGTCGAGGAAAATGGAATAGTTGTGGCTGCCGTGGCTTTTGAGCTCGGCGGCAAGGTCGGCCCAGATGGGCGAGTGGCGGCGCTGGTATTCAGCTTCTTTGCCGGGATTCACACTCATGAGGAATGCTTTTCGTATCATGATGTTTTTCGGATGGTTAAGGAAATAATCGTTCTCGTTCTCTTTTCCGTTTTCGGCACGTTTCGAGAACGAGTAAGAGAACGAGAGCGACTGGGAAGGAAGGTGAGGGGCTTTACGCGCCGCTCGCGAGTTTCAGGACGAACCAGAAGACCAGTATGAGGACGCCCGAGCCGGCGCAGCAGGCGAGGAAGCCGATCGTGTCCATGCGATCCCATTTCGTGAACTCCCACGACGACTTTGGTCCGAGGAGTTTCACATGGTCGAAGCGGCGCGGGTTTTTGCGCGTTTCCTCGATGGCCTGCGCCTCAAGCTCGGGGGTTTCGCCGACGGGCGTCTTCATTTTGCCATAGAAGAAATCGACCTGCTCGGGCCGGCGGTTGCGGGTCACGAGGCTCACGAGCACGAGGACGATGAACGGGAAGAGCGCGTCCACGAAGTAGCGGATGTTTTCGCGCCAGCGCGGGGTGAGCCCGGTGACATCGATGAGGCCGGTCTTGTGCACCATGTAGCATTCCATGTTGAAGCGCCCCCCGCCGACGAGCGGGCTGGAGAGGTCGGTGGCGTCCTTGTGGATGACGGTTTCCCAGAACACGGGCGAGAGTTTCACGCCGGGCGTGGAGGCGTCCTCCCCGGGATTGGCGGGCACGCGGAGCGCGAGCGACTGGCTGTTGGTCATGGCGGGAATCCACGGCGCGGCCAGCGGAAAGGCGATGTTGAGCAGCACGGAGAGCACGATGGAGGCCCACGCGGCGGGCAAGGTGGCCTTGCGCCAGAAAAACATCACCATGATGAGCACACCGAAGGGCACGTTGACCGTGATGACGAGCTGCACGATGCTCATCATGTCCTTCATGAATATGGCCGAGATCAAGCCGGTGATGAGCACCACGACAATGGTCAGGCGGGCGACAAACACGCCGCGCTCCTCGGAGGAGTCAGGCCAGAAGAGGCGGAAGATATTGCGCACGAAGAGCGACGACACGGCCATCGACTTCGCGGCGAGGTTGGACATCACGCCGGCGATGACGCCCGCGAGCATGAGGCCGATGAGGCCGGGAATCGGGCTGAGCAGCCGTTCCGAGAGCGCGCCCCAGGTGGTGTCGGGGTCGGCGAGCGCGTCCTTGCCGGTGAACAGCGCGATGGCGATGAGCCCGGCGAAAGTCCACAGGATGATCATCACGCGCTTGGCGTAGAGGCCGAGCACGCCCATGCGGGCGGCCATCTCGTTGCGGGCGGAGCCCATGATGTTCATGTTGGGGCTGAGCGCGTTCATTTGTATAAGGCTCACCAGCGTGATGGCGAAGATGCCCCAGCCGGTCTGCTCGCCGCCGAAGAGATTGAACGTCTCCTTGTTGGGAATCCGCGCGGCGAGCTGGTCCCAGCCGCCGAGCACGTAGAGCCCCGTGGGGATTAATATAATGGAGAAAACAATAATCAACGTGCCCTGGAGCGCCTCGGCGAAGGCCGCCGCCGTCATGCCGCCGAGCACCATGTAGGCCGCGACCACCGCGATGAACACTATATAAAACGCCGCCTGCCATGCCCAGGGCCGGAGGAGGGAGACGTTGCTGTAAATCTGGTCGCGCGCCTTGAGCTCGCGCAGCGCCTTCAGGCGGGGCTCCATGACGAGCGAGAGTTCGCCCGCCTCCTGCTGGCGCTCCAACTCGCGCAGCTCGCGGAAGCCCTCGACGGCCTGGCGCTCCTCCACCGTCCACGCGGACTCGGGCTTGTTGACCAGCGAGGCGGTGATCTTGTAGGCGGTGAAACTGCCGAAGCCGATGAGCAGCACGGCCACGCCGATCTGGAACACCGAGTAGAACGCGCCGAGCCAGCGGCTGTTGAAGCGGTCCACGAACAGGTCGGCCATGGTGAGCAGGCGCACGCGGCGGAACCAGACATACATGAACCAGTAATACGGATTTATAAACACCGTCTGGAAGGAATACCACGAATAGGCCGCGCCGCTTTTATAGACAAAGCTGGCGTTGGACACCGCGCCCTGCGGCTCGGTGGCGTTGCCGAAGTTGAGGAACGCCTGGTAGAGTTTGCCCAGCTTGCGGCCGGCAAGGAAGTAGTCCTCCTCCCCCTTGGACGAGGCGGCCTTTGCGCGGCGTCCTATATATATAATGGCGAGGAAATACCCGAGCACGACGAGTATGTCCAGTATGGTGATTCCTTTGGGCATGATAGGGTGAAATTATACAATCCATCCACGGACGCGACAGCGGGCCGGGGATGGATTGGTTATGATGTTTGACACGGGGGGAAATGGGTTCGGGAGTTTTCCGCGTTCCCGGCCATAAGGCAAATCAGGACGCGAAAAACGCGTGCCGAAAAGCCATAAAAGACGGGAAGGCAGTGTGAAAAATTGTGAAACAGACTTGCAGGGCACGGCGAACCGGCAATGCTCTGACAGTAAGAGTGTCACAATAAAAGCATCCATTTGTGGCAAAAAACGTCATGTAAACATCATTCATGTCCTCAACTGCCCCCTCGCTTCGCGATCTAGCGCGCACGCTCGGCCTGTCCCACACCACGGTGTCGGAGGCGCTGCGCAACAATCCCCGGGTAAAACCCGACACCCGCCAGCGTGTGCAGGAAGCCGCGCAGGCCGCCGGCTACCAGCACAATCCGCTGGCGGGCGCGCTCATGTCCGAAATGCGGCGCTCGCGCACTGGCACGTTTCGCGGGGTGATCGCGATCGTGGATCTCGACGGGCCGAAAAACCGCCCGCTGGCATCGGCGCGGCACCATCGCGAACTCGTGAAGGGCGCCGGGACGCGGGCCGAGGAACTCGGGTTCAAGACAGAGTATTTCTCGATGGGGGACGAGGGGCTGACACCGATGCGGCTCGACACCATCCTGCAATCGCGCGGCATTCGCGGCGTGTTTCTCCTGCCGGTCAGCGACAATCCCGATTTCTCGCGGCTCGACTGGTCGCGCTACGCGGGGGTTTACACGGATTACGTGATCGAGCATCCCGCGCTGCACTCGGTCTGCGCGAATCATTTCCGCTCGATGTTCACCGCGCTCCAGCGGTTGCACACGCTCGGCTACCGCCGTCCCGGCCTTGTGCTCCAGGGGCATCACGACGAGCGACTGATGCATCGCTGGGAGGCGTCGTTTCTCGCCTATCAGAAATACAGCGGGGAATCCCCGAAGGTGCCGCCGCTCATCGTCCCGGATGTCGAACCGGTGAGTTTCACCGCCTGGTTCAGGAAACACGATCCCGATGTCGTGCTTTGCCACCGGGCCGAGGTGATCGGCTGGATGGAAGGCTGCGGGGCGAGGGTGCCGTCCACGCACGGGTTTTGCTGTTTGAACATCATGATGAATCCGCGTCCCTGCTCCGGCATCGACTTGCAGGCAAACCTGATCGGGGCGCGCGGCATCGAGCTCATCATCGCGCAACTTTACCGCAACGAATACGGCGTGCCCGAGCATCCGTCCACCACGACCATCCCGGGAGCGTGGCGGGATGGCCCGACCCTGCGGGACATGACCCAGGAGGCAAAAAAAACACGTCCGCGCAACGCTCGGAAAACCGTGGCTATGTGAGGGCGGGCATTCTGTTTGGGCTCTGTTTGTGCGGGGATTGCGCTGTCCCGGATAGTGGCGGAATGGCGGCGACGGGTGGTGGGGCCGCCGTCGCTGGTTTTGGGACTTCCGTTCTGAATGGCCCTATCGGGATTCGGGCGAGACCGGCCGTTGGCGCGCAGCCAGTTTTAAGCGAAGCCGTCCGCTGAGCGGCTTCGAGTGCTGCAAGCTTGTTGCCTACCCATGTTTTGGGATGCGGCTTGATGTCATTCGATATGAATCACGGCCCTGGCCGGTTTTAGCCACGGGGCGGTGAACCTGACTTCCATGTCGCCCGGTTCACCGCGCGCCTGCACGTAAGCAAGGATGCGGCCGTGATGGAGGCGGTGTTTGTTGTCGGTGTAATCGGTCATGTCCTCATTGTTGCCGGACTCGAGCCCCAGCAGCCTGGCGGGGCCTGTGATATGACATGTCACTTCGTCGTCAGCCAGCAACACGGGCACTCCCTCATCGTCCACGGCCTGCACGACAATCTGCGCCAGCCCTCCTTCGGCGCCGATCGATTTTTCGATGTTCTGGATCGCGAGCGCGTGCGGCCTGCCGGAGGTCCTGATGGCGTGGCGCAGGATTTCGTTATTGCCGCGATCCAGGGCGACGACCTCCAGCTTCCCCGCCTGGAAAGGGATGTCCCAATATATAATGCCGGTTTTGTCATCATAATCCTTGGGATCGCCCGCTGGCTGTCCATTGAGTTCCAGACGCGCCCGGGCCGCGTTTGTGTAGCATACGACCCGGATCGGGCGCCCCTCGTCGTGGTTCCAGATGGGCCAAGCGTCCATCGACGGAGACTTTTCCTCCTTTGTCGGAACCGGATACGCCCCGATATAAGCCATGGGTTGATCCGTCCAGAGCGACCGCCGAAAATAACCGAGCGGTTTTATGAATCCGGCAAAATCCAGCAAGCCGGAGTGGAATCCACGGGAGGGCCATTTGCGGGATTCGCCCAGATAATCGATGCCCGTCCAGAGAAACTGGCCGAAGATATGTTCGTTTTCGGCCACCGCCTGCCATGCACTGCGCTGGTGACCGTTCTCGCTGCCAAAAATCACCCTGGCGGGATAGGCTTTGTGGTCCGAGATATAACGGCTTTCCGTATAATTATAGCCGGTGATGTCCAGCGCGCCGGGATACTCCGTTTCGTTTGACATCGCGACGCCCGCGAGGCCCGCCGTCACTGGCCGTGAAGTGTCATGTTTTTTCACTACCGCGACAAACCGTTTCGCGATCTCCCCGAGCCGTCTCGCATCGGGGGCGTCCTTTTTATATCCGCCAAAAATCGGCTGGACAAATCCGCCCGTGTTTTTGCCTCCCAGAACGGGATGTGAATAGGGATCGTTCGGGTAATCGACCTCGTTGCCGATGCTCCACGCGA
Organism: Termitidicoccus mucosus; assembly: GCF_038725785.1. Classification (GTDB taxonomy): domain Bacteria; phylum Verrucomicrobiota; class Verrucomicrobiia; order Opitutales; family Opitutaceae; genus Termitidicoccus; species Termitidicoccus mucosus. Next base: position 2,525,178 of record NZ_CP109796.1, on the reverse strand, counting down.
ATATGGAAGGATGGTTGCGGTCGCGGCGGATCATGTCGGCCAAATCCCGTTCCGCCCATTCGTCGAAGAAATCAGAAGAGCCTTGATATCCGGGTTGGCCGACATTCCATCCTTGCAGCCATTTTCGTTTGGGAAACTCCCACTCGTCAAAGGCCTCGTTCAGCACCAGCAGCCCCAGCTCATCGCACAGCTCATACAAATCCGGCGCCTGCGGATTATGGCTGGTGCGAATGGCGTTGCATCCGAGGCTCTTTAGCGTGACCAGACGTCGTTTCCAAACATCGCGGGGAACGGCCGCTCCGAGCACCCCCGCATCGTGATGCAGGCAAACGCCCTTTACCTTTATCCATTTTCCATTCAAGGCCATGCCTTTGTCGGGATCGAAGGACAGGCTGCGAAATCCAGTCGTTGTCACGGCGGAATCAAGCACCTCGGCACCCCGGGAAACGACAGTCCTTAATTTATACAAGACGGGATTCCCCATGTCCCAGAGCAGCGGATGATCCACCTTCAGCGCGCAGATTGATTTTCCATTTTTTCCGGACTCGACGGACAAGGGCTGCGAGCTTGCGGCGACGACCTTTCCGTCCGGGGCGAGCAATTCATGCGCAATGTTCAGGCCGGCATTTTCCCGCGAGTCATTTGTCACTTCGACTTCGATATTCAGCGTGCCTGTGGCGCCGTCCAGCTCGGGATGCGCATACACACCCCACTGCGCGATATGCACAGGACTGGAATGCACCAGCCACACATTCCGATAGATCCCCGAGCCGGTGTACCAGCGCGAATCCGCCGAAAGGCCATGATCGACCTTCACGGCTATCACATTCTCCGCTCCAAATCTGGCATGCGGCGTGGCGTCATACATGAATGATATATATCCATTGGGACGCCGGCCCAGCGAATGGCCGTTCAGAAACACTTCGCTCCGGTTGTAAACACCCTCAAAATACAGATATATTTTTCTGCCCCGCAGCGCCTCCGGAATGGCGATCGTTTTTCTATACCATCCAATACCGCCGGGAAGATAGCCGGTGCAGCTGGCCAGTGACGGGCTCAAAGGCGCCTCGACGCTCCAGTCATGCGGCAGATCGACGCGGCGCCAGCCGCTGTCGTCCAGCGAGGCCGCCTGGGCATCCTTCACCTCGCCCCGAGCGAAGCGCCAGCCCGTGTTGATTTTTTCCGGCTGCCCGAAGGAAACCTGCGCGAATGCCAGCGCGCAGGGCAGGCCCAGAATCAGGATCAATGCCGCCAGCGCCGAGATTATAGGAGACAATCCTGAGGGCAGGCGGTCGCGTTGTCCAGCGCATCCGGTCTGAAATCCAGTTTTCATATAAAAGTGATGGGGTGCCGGCATGGATGCCTTATCGAGATTCGAACTGTTTTCGTTGCCAGTGCATTGTCGTGTTTACAGTAAAAGCGGATGATGCCCCATGTTATCCGGCCGCGCGATGCGGAAATACGGAATGCGCGCCCGGTTGAACGCAACCCGGCGGTGCAGACGGTCAAGGAGCGAGAAAAAGTCCGATGTGGTTCATGTCGCGGAAGGAGGTGCTGACGATGATATGGTTATTACCCGCAAGCCGTGGCGCAATCGCATGCCTGATAAACCTGTTAACTCTCCCGCAGGCGGCGCGAGGGGAGAATGTAACCCAATAGGTGCATTCCAGAGTCCGCGTGTTGGCGGATAGGGGCGGCCGTCCCAGCCAAACCCACGATGATTTTGCTATTAATTCGTTATTTGTCCTCTGTCGGAGGGGATTGGCCCGCGCGGCGACTTTTCCGGCGAGATTTTCATTCCCGCCCGTTCGCATTTGGGCCAATCTGCCGCCCTGCCCATGGAACTCGCCAGCGTCAGCACGCCCGCCGCCGCCTTTGTCGCGGGGCTCGTCACGAGCCTGCATTGCGCCGGCATGTGCGGACCGCTCGCGTGCTGGCTCACTCCGACGCGCCCCGGCGAGGACGCGATGTCCGTCACGCTCATGTATCAGGCGACCCGGCTCGCATCCTACACGCTGCTCGGCGCGGTGGCCGGGCTGGCGGGGATGATGCCGCTCGCGTGGATGAACACCTCGGCGCTGCGCTTCCTGCCGTGGGTGCTGGTCTTGTTTTTCGTGGCGGTGGCGCTGCGGCTGGACCGGTTTCTGCCGCGCATCCCGGCGCTTGCGCGGCTGGCGCTGCGCGTGCAGGCGGGACAGGGAAAACGCTCGCGCCTGTCGGCCGCGGCCGTGCTCGGCTCGGCCACGCCGCTGCTGCCCTGCGGGCCGTTGTATTTTCTCGTGACGATCGCGGCGCTGTCGGGCTCGGCGGCGCGCGGGATGGAGTTCATGCTGGCGTTTGGCTGCGGCACGCTTCCGCTGCTCTGGCTGGCGCAGGCGAATTTCGGCTGGCTGCGCCGCCGTGTCAGTCCGGTGTGGATTTCGCGCGCGCAAACCACCCTTGCCCTCGCCGCCGCCGTCATCATCGCATGGCGCCTGCGCGCCACGCTGGGACTTCCGGGGCCCGATCCGTCGCATTTATTATGTCATTAGGGCGCAAGGACACAGCCGGAAATCATGATGCCATTCCCCCAAGGAATCTTTCTCTTTCCTCTTTATCTTTATTCTTTCTCCCCATCCACCGGAATGCGTTGGGAGAAAGAATAAAGATAAAGAGGAAAGAGAAAGAAACAATGCCTGACATCTCTTTAAGCCACATCCAGACATGACCCTGCCCCTTGCCGCATCGTCACCTCCCGCCCCTCCCGTCCGTACCGCGCCGCGCTGCCGGCATTGCGGCGCGCCGGCTCCGGGGGAGTCCGGGTTTTGCTGCGCGGGTTGCGCCTATGTTTACCGGTTGATCCACGAGCAGGGATTGCAGTCGTATTATGAGTTGAAGGACGACGTGACCGCGCCGGCCGACACCGCGCTGCTGCCCGTCCGCGATTACGACTGGCTGGCCGCGGCGCAGGCGGAGGCCGAGCAGGACGCCGCCCGCGGGGGCCACGCGCCCGAACTCGCCCTCGATGTGCAAGGCATTTCGTGCGCGGGTTGCGTGTGGCTGATCGACCGGCTTTTCCACCGTCAGCCCGGCGCGGGCCGCATCGAGATCAACGCGCCCGCCGGACAGATGCGCCTGAAATGGGAGCCGCCCGCCGCGGAGGCATCCGGCACGGGCGGCGCCGGGCGGCCGGGCAAACGCGGGCCACGTTTCGACGCGACGGCGTTTGCCCGCACGCTGCAATCTTTCAACTACCTCGTCGCGCCGGCCTCCGGGGAGCGCGCGGATGACGCCGCCGCCAATCCCGATGCCGCCCGCCCGCTTGTGCGGCGCATCGGCGTGTGCGCGGCCATCGCAATGAACACGATGCTGTTCTCGCTGCCCGTGTATTTCGGCATGGACGACTCTTTCGCCTATGCGCGGCTGTTCGGCACGCTGGCGATGGTGCTCGGCACGCTGAGCCTGCTCGCGGGCGGCGGCTACTTCATCAGCCGCGCCGTCCGTTCGCTCGCCGCGGGCGTGATGAGCATCGACCTGCCGATCGCGCTCGGGGTGGCGGGCGCGTATGCCGGCTCGCTTGCCGGGTGGCTGCTGGGCGAGGAGCGTTTTGTCTATTTCGATTTTGTATCCACTTTTATACTACTGATGCTCGTCGGGCGCTGGGCGCAGGTCGCCGCGGTGGAGCGCAACCGCCGCCGCCTGCTCGGGCGGCAGCCCGCGCCGCCGCGCGTCCGCGTGCGCGACGCGGACGGCGGCGAATCGGACCGCCCGCCGTCGAGCCTCCGTGCCGGGCAGGTTTTCACGGTCGGCGCGGGGCAGACGGTGCCGGTCAACGCCCGCCTGCTCTCTCCGCTCGCGTCGGCCAGCCTGGCATGGATCAACGGCGAGGCGGAGCCGCGCGAATTCCGCGCCGGGCAGGTCGTGCCGGCCGGGGCGGCCAATCTGGGCCGCGCCCCGCTCGAGTTGCGCGCGGCGCAGGACTGGCGCGATTCGTTGCTGGAGCGGCTGCTGCGCCCGGCGGAGCGCGCGGAGTTCCGCAACCGGTTTTTCGAGCGCATCGTCACCGGCTACCTCGCGGGGATCCTGGTGCTTTCCCTGCTGGGCGGGATCGTCTGGTGGCTGCGCAGCGGCGACCCGTTTGCGACCGGCGCGGTGGTGATCGCCGTGCTGGTCGTGTCGTGCCCGTGCGCGATCGGGCTGTCGTTTCCGCTGGCCGACGAGATGGCGGCGGTGGCGTTGCGGCGGCGCGGCGTGTTTGTGCGAGTCGCCGATTTGTGGCCGCGCATCGCAAGGATCGGCGCGATCATTTTCGACAAGACCGGCACGCTCACGCTTGAGACCCCCGTGCTGCTCAATCCCGGCGCGCTCGACACGCTCGACGCGGAGGCGCGCCGCGCCCTCCTCGCCCTCGCGCGCGACAACCAGCACCCGGTCTCGCGCTGCCTGCACGAAGCGATGCTGCTGCGCGGCTGGAGCGCCGCGCTCGACGCGGAGGTGAGCGAGGAGATCGGGCGCGGCGTGCGCGCGGGCGGGTGGTTCCTCGGGCGCGAGGACGGCGTGGAGGCGGGCGCTCCGGACGGCGCGTCGTCCGCCGGCGGACAGGCGGCGGATTCCGCCACCATCCTCGCGTGCGGGGGCCGCGTGGCGGCGCGTTTTTATTTTGCCGACAAGCCGCGCGACGACGCCCGCGATGAAATCCGCGCCCTCCAGTCCCGCGGCCTGCGCATCGCCATTCTTAGCGGCGATCATCCCTCCAAGGTCGCTGCGCTCGCCGCCGGGCTGGGCCTCGCCGGAGACGCGGCGCACGGGGGGCTGTCGCCCGACGCGAAAGCGGGATGGATCGCCGAAAACAAGGACGCCGGCGCGCTCATGCTTGGCGACGGGGCAAACGACAGCCTCGCGTTTGACCAGGCGCTTTGCCGCGGCACGCCCGTGGTGCATCGCGGCGTGCTGGAGCAGAAGGCGGATTTTTATTACCTCGGCCGGGGCATCGGCGGCATCCGGGCCTTGTTTGAGGTAAACGACGCGCGGCGGCGCGCGCAGACGTGGCTGCTGGTGTTTTCCGTTTCCTACAACATCACCGCCGTCAGCCTGGCCCTGGCGGGCCACATGAGCCCGCTTCTCGCCGCGGTGCTGATGCCGGCCAGTTCGCTCTCCACGCTGGCGATTATCGGCGCGGCGATGAGGCGGACTTCAGAAAACCGATCTCCCTAGCGTGCGTGTGCCATCGTCGCCAGTGCTCCGCGCCGTCTCAAAAAACGCCGCGCGGCTTGCCTGCGCGCCGCGGAAAACCCATACATGGCGGGAACCCGATTTCCACATGCCACGCATTCCCGGTCTCCGCAGTCCCTACGCCAAGGTGGGCGGGCTGGTTTATTTCGGACGCATGCTCGACAAGATCCGCCTGCACGCCGCCGGAAAACTCCCGCCCGACTACGTCGCCAGCTTCGGCGACTCGCTCCCGCTCAAGTTCGACACCGCCTGCTGCCGCTTCCTCGGCGTGCGCCACGCCGACCTCGCCGCCCGCGCGCTCGCGCCCGGCGCGCCTTCCGACGAGGCGCTTCTCGACTGGGCGCGCAACAGCGCCGCCTCGCCGCGCAGCGACGGGGACCTGGCCATGTGGAATGACTTCATGATCAAACGCGGCTGGCGCGACGACCGCGTGTCCCGCGTGCGCGAGCGCGTGGCGGACGCCGGCCTGACGGACAAGCCGGTCATGACCATGTTCGATTTCATCGACTACGACGAAGGCCGCGACCCGGCCCGCACGCGGCCGTGGGAATATCGCCTCGCGAAGATCGTCGTGCTGACCGGCGTCGCCGGCTGCGGAAAAACCACCGTCGGCCGCGCGCTGGCCGATGCGCTCGGCTGGTATTTCGAGGACGCCGACGCGTTTCATTCCCCGGCCAGCATCGCCAAAATGTCCGCCGGCATCCCGCTCGACGACGCCGACCGCGAGCCGTGGCTGGCCGCGATCCGCGCGCGCATCGCCGAGTGCCTGCGCGACGGCGAAAGCACGGTGTTTGCGTGCTCCGCGCTGCGCGCCGCCTACCGCGCCGCGCTGGTTCCCGCCGGCCCGTCTGACGAAACCCGCGCCCGCGTGAGGTTTGTCTTTTTGAAGGGCGAGCCCGGGTTGCTCCGCCGGCGGCTCCTTGCGCGTCGTGATCATTTTATGAAAACCGACATGCTCGACAGCCAGTTTGCCGCCCTGGAGGAACCGGCGCCGGGCGAGGCTGACATAATCGACGCCGCCCGCACGGTCGCGGAGATCACCGCCGAGATCCGCCTCCGTCTGGGCGCTTGATTATTCCCGCCGCAAGCACCCAACATTCCGCCATGCCCGCCAATGTCCGACGTCCCCGCAAACGCCGCGCGCTTCGCAATGCCTGCATCGCCGCCGCCATCCTGGCGCTGTTCGTCGCCGTATTCGCCGCGTGGCTCTACTCGCGCGCGAAAGCCAGCCTGCCGCAACTCGACGGCGAGGCCGCGGTGACCGGGCTCCAGACGGCTGTCGCCGTCGAGCGCGACGCCCTCGGCGTGCCCACCATCCGCGCGGCGAACCGGGCCGACGCGGCGCGCGCCCTCGGCTTTCTGCATGCGCAGGACCGGTTTTTCCAGATGGATTTGCTGCGCCGCCGCCCGGCCGGCGAACTCGCGGAGCTTTTCGGCAAACGCGCCGTCGAGGCCGACAAGGCCATGCGCATCCACCGGCTCCGCGCGCACGCCCGCGAAGTTTACGGCGCGCTGCCCGCCGCGCGCCGCGCCCTCATCGACGCCTATGCCGGCGGCGTCAACGCCGGCCTCGCCGGTCTCGGCGCCCGGCCACCCGAGTATCTGCTGCTCCGCGCCCAACCCGCGCCGTGGCTGCCGGAGGACTGCGTGCTCGTCATCTGCGCGATGGCCGTTGACCTTCAGCATCCCGACGCGCGCTACGAACTCTCGCTGATGACGGCCCGCGATCTGCTGCACGAGCGCGTCGTGAATTTCTTCGCCCCGCTCGTCGCGCCCAATGACGCCGCGCTCGACGGCACCGCCGCGCCGCTCCCCGCCATGCCGGAGGCGCGACATCTCAATTTGCGCCGGGACCGGGCCGGCGGCGGGGCAACCCAAAGGAGCGCGGGCATAGCGGGCATGTCGCTTCGCTCGGAACCTGCCCGCGATTTTCCCGCCCCCGTTTTCGCGGACAGGAATGTCCGCGCTCCTGTTTCTCCCGTTCGCGCTCCTCTTCCCGCCGGCTCAAACAACATGGCGCTTTCCGGCACGCTCACCGCGTCCGGCGCCGCCATGCTGGAAAACGACATGCACCTCGCGCTGCGCGTGCCGAACATCTGGTATCGCGCCCGCATGCTTTGGACGGCGGCCGACGGCTCGCCGCGCGACCTCGCCGGCGTGACGCTGCCCGGCCTGCCTGCGCTCGTGGCCGGCAGCAACGGCCGCATCGCGTGGGGATTCACCAACAGCCTGGCCGACACCAGCGACATCGTCGTGCTCACGCCGGTGGAGGTCACGCCCGACTACTATTCGAGCGGACGCGAGATCGTGCGGCTGGAGGACCACACCGAGGCCATCCGCGTGCGCGGCGGCGGCGTGGTGACGTTCAAATTCCAGACCTCGGAATGGGGGCCCGTGATCGGCGAGAACTACAAAAAACAGCGTCTCTCCTTCAAATGGGTGATGCGCGAGCCCGGCGCGATCGACCTCGAGGTGCTCGGGCTGGAGGATGCCGCCAGCGTCGCCGAGGCCGTCGACATCGCCCGGCGTTCCGGCATACCCGCGCAAAATTTCCTCGTCGCCGATTCCACCGGCTCCATCGGTTGGACGATTTGCGGGCGGCTGCCGAACCGCGTCGGCTTCGACGGGCGTTTCCCCGCCACCTGGGCCTACGGTGACCGGCGCTGGGACGGGCTGGTGCCGCCCGAAAAGGTCCCCGCCGTCGTCAATCCCCCCGGCGGCCGGCTCTCCAGCGCGAACCAGCGGCTCTTCGGCGGCGACACGCTCGCGCTTCTCGGCGACGGCGGCATCTACACCGGGCTGCGCGGCGACCGTATCCAAAATCTGATGACAGACATCGCGGGGGCGGCGACGCCGGGCGACCTGCTCGCCGTCGCGCTGGACGACCGCGCCCCTCATCTGGACCGCTGGCGCGGGCTGCTTCTCGGGGCGCTCGACGCCGACGCCGCCTCCGAAACGCCGCACGAGAGCCGCGTGATGCTGGGCCGCGCGCTGGCCAGGGAAAAATGGACCGCCCGCGCCTCCGTTGACTCGGTTTCCTACACCATCGTGAGCCGCTTCCGCGAGCATGTCGCCGCCCGCGCGCTCTCGCCCATCTTCGCGCGCTGCCGGTCGCGGTATCCGGATTTCGACTGCACGTTGTTCAACTACGAGCCCGGATTGTGGGAGCTGTTGGAAAAACGTCCTGCGCACTTGCTCGCCCCCGAATACGAATCCTGGGACGAGCTTCTTTTTGCCGCGGCGGATGATGTGAGCCGCGACATCAAGGCCGCGGGGTTTGAGCCCGACACGGCCAAATGGGGCGAATTCAACACCAGCCGCATCCACCATCCGCTGGGCGGGGTATTGTTCGGGCTTCTGGGCGGCTGGCTGAACATGCCCGCCGACCCGCTCCCCGGCGACGCCGACGTGCCCCGCCTGCAATCGCCCGCGCACGGCGCGTCGGAGCGTTTCGTCGTCGCGCCCGGACGGGAGAGTGAGGGAATTTTTCATATGCCCGGCGGCCAGAGCGGGCACCCGCTGTCGCCGTTTTACCGTGCTGGGCACGAGGACTGGGTGCGCGGCCGGGCCACGCCCTTTCTCCCCGGCCCGGCGGTGCATTTGCTGACCTTGAGGGCGGAAAAATAGACCTCATACCATTTGCGAACAAGATTGCCCTTCAGGTAGGGCGAGGCGTCCCGCCGAGCCGTGTTGGGCGTCATGTCGCGGGGGCGGCTCGGCGGGACGCCTCGCCCTACCACTGACGGTGTATTTTCATTCGTGGTTCGTCGCTATTTTCGATGTCTGAAAAGCATATTTTTCACACAAAGACACAGAGGCGCAAAGGACGGAGAAATCATAAAAAGATTTTTATTTCTATGAATTTCAATGAATTGATGATTTCAGTAGAATGCCCTTTTGCTGTCTTGTCAGACCTGTCGCTTCGCTCCGGACTTTGCGCCTTTGTGCCTTTGTGTGAAAAACAGCCATTCAAAATAGCGATGAACTATATAACGAGGCACGGATTTTTCACCCCGTGGGTCAGCCTTTTTTCACGCGTTTGACCGGGTATTCGGTGACGGTGATGCCTTTCACGCCGCGCGCGCCCACGGAGAGGCCGCCGGCGTCGAAGGTGAACTCTTTTTTGCGCGCCGAGCAGCGGCCGCTGAGCTCGATGTCGAGTTTCGCGGGCATGTCGGCTTCCTTGGCCGCGATGTCGAACCACACGACTTTCGAGCCTTCGCTGGCGACGAGGGAATAGAGTTTTTCGCGGGTCACGCCGCCAACCTGGAAGCGCTTGGCGAAGGCTTTGCCGGTCTTCTTGTCCTGATAAACCATCGTGTAGAAGGCGGTGTCGCCATCCTTCGGCAGCACGGCCACATGGATGATGCCGGGGCCCATGAAGACCTTGTCGGCCACGCGCACGACTTTCATGGTGCCGTCGGCCATGAAACAGATCACGTCGTCGAGGATGGTGCACTCGGTGACAAACTCGTGCTGGCGCCAGTTGAGCCCGATGAAGCCTTCCTCGCGGTTGACGTAGAGGCGCTGGTTGGCGGAGACGACCTCGGCGGCGCTGATCTGCTCGATTTCGTCGTAGGTGGTGCGGCGCTTGCGGCCCTTGCCGTATTTTTCCTGCAACATCTCAAACCACTTGATCGCGTGGGCGATGAGGTTCTTGAGGCTGTTTTTCACGTCGGCGATCCCGGCCTCGATGGACTTGATTTCCTCGTCGGCCTTGAACCGGTTGTAGGCGGCGGTGCGCTTGATGGGGATGTCGCCGAGCTTGGTGATGTCTTCGTGGGTGACCTCGCGGCGGAGGCGCTTGAGGAAGGGCTGGAGGCCCTTGCGGATGGCCTCGTCGGCGGCCTCCTTGGTTTTGCAGGTTTCGATGAGCTTGTAGATTTTTTCCTCGATGAAGATGCGCACGAGCGAGTCCCAGTGCCACTGCTGCTCGAGTTCGCCGAGCTTGATCTCGAGTTCCTGCTTGAGGAGGGCGAGGGTGCGGTCGGTGCCGCGCCGCAGGATGTCGGACACGCTGGTGAAGACGGGCTTGTCGTTTCCGTTTTCGCCGATCTCGATGACGCAGGCGGCGGGCGAGAGGGTGACCTGGCAGTCGGTGAAGACGTAGAGCTGCTGGACGAGCTGGTCGGGGTCGCTGCCCTGCGGGAGGTGGACGAGGATTTCGACCTGGTCGGCGGTGTTGTCGTCCACGTGCTTGACCTTGATCTTGCCCTTGGCGTTGGCGGCGAGGATGGACTCGATGAGCGAGGTCGTGGTGACGCCGTAGGGCAGCTCGGTGATGGCGAGGAGGTATTTGGTGCGCTGCTCGATTTTGGCGCGGACCTTCACCTTGCCGCCGCGCTCGCCGTCGTTGTATTCGGAGAAATCGGCGATGCCGCCGGTGGGAAAATCGGGGTAGATCTTGCGATAGTGACTTTTGCCGTCCTGTTTTTCGAGGAGGAGGTTGATGGAGGCGCGGCAGAGGTCGTTGAAGTTGTGCGGGAGAATCTTGGTCGAGAGGCCGACCGCGATGCCCTCGGCGCCCTCGGCGAGGACGAGCGGGAACTTGACGGGGAGCGTGACGGGCTCGCGGGCGCGGCCGTCGTAGCTGAGCTGCCAGACGGTGGTCTTCGGGTTGAAGACCACTTCGCGGGCGAAGGGCGTGAGGCGCGCCTCGATGTAACGCGAGGCGGCGGCGCCGTCGCCGGTGAGGATATTGCCGAAGTTGCCCTGCGGCTCGATGAGCAGGCCGCGTTGCGCGATGCCGACGAGCGCGGCCTCGATGGAGGCGTCGCCGTGCGGGTGGAAGCGCATGGCGGCGCCGACGACGTTGGCGACCTTGTTGAAGCGGCCGTCGTCCATCTCGAAGAGCGTGTGGAGAATGCGGCGCTGGACGGGTTTCAGGCCGTCGTCGATGTGCGGGACGGCGCGGTCGAGGATGACGTAGCTGGCATACTCGAGAAACCAGGACTTGTAGTGCCGGACGAGCGGCGCGTCGGGGGAGTTTTCGAGCTTGGCGGGCGCGGGGCCGTCGGGCGGCGGTTCGGCGGGCGGTGCGCCGGCGGAGGCGGGATCGTCGGAGGGAGCCGTGGGGGCGTCGCTTGTGACGCCCGTCGCGGTGGCGGCGGGCTCGGGAGCCGGGGCGCCATCGGGCAGCGCGTCCGGGGCGGGGGCGGCTGGCGCGGACGCCGCGGGCTCGGGAACCGCAGGCTCCGGAGCGGGCGCGGGTTTGGCTTGGGTGGATTCGGATGACGGCTTGGCGGGGCGCGCCGGGGTGGATTTCGCGGGCGCGCCGGTGTCGCCGGCGGGCGTGGGGCGTTTCAACGCGGCCCACAGTGCGCCGAGGTTGGCGTTGTCGAGCGGCAACTCGGATTGGTCGTCGGGATTGTTCGGTGTCTTGTGTCTGGCCATCTAAAGGGTCCATCAAACAAAACCGTTTCGCCCCGGGCCAAGACTGAAATTTATTTGGCGGTGACAAGAAGCTGTATGTTTGGGAGTTGGGTCATGCGTCGGGCAAACGGCCCGGCCCGGCTTTGAATGGGTGCGCGCGCATCATCAAACCGGGCGCGATTTTGGCAAAAATCCCCTTGCCCGCCGCGTTCCACGCGTTGCTATGGCGGGCTTCTTTTCCGATTTTTCGTTCCCTTTCACCCTTTCAAAAATATTCAGATGTCCACGCCCAATCCCGACCACGTCCTTCGCATCACCCAGGAACTCGGCCTGAAAGTCCACCAGGTCGCGACCACCGCGCAACTGCTCGCCGAGGGCGCCACCGTTCCCTTCATCGCCCGCTACCGCAAGGAGGCCACCGGCGAACTCGACGAAGTCCAGATCACCGCCATCCGCGACCGCTCCGAGCAACTCGCCGCCCTCGACGAGCGCCGCGCCTCCATCACCGCCTCGCTCAAGGAGCGCAACCTTCTCACCGACGACCTCGCGAAAAAAATCGCCGCCGCCGAAACCCTCAACGCCCTCGAGGACATTTATCTCCCCTTCCGCCCCAAAAAACGCACCCGCGCCACCATCGCCCGCGAAAAAGGCCTCGAGCCCCTCGCCGACCTCATCCTCGCGCAAGACCCCGCCGCCGACCCGGCCGCCGAGGCCGCCGCGTATGTGAATCGTGAATACACGCCCGACGACGGCAAAAACACTCCGCAGACAATCGCCTCCGCCGACGAGGCGCTGGCCGGCGCGCGCGACATCATCGCCGAGCGCATCAGCGACGACGCGCCCACCCGCGCGAAGCTCCGCGCCCTCTCCCAAGGCACCGCCGTCATCTCCTCGAAAGTCATCAGCGGCAAGGAAACCGAGGGCGCGAAGTTCAAGGATTATTTCGAGTGGAGCGAGCCCCTCGCCAAGGCACCCAGCCACCGCGTCCTCGCCATGCGCCGCGGCGAAAAGGAACTCGTCCTCATGATGCGCATCACCGTGGACGAAACCGCCGCGCTGGCCGAGATCGAGCCGCTGCATGTCAAATCTGCCACCCAAAGGAGCGCGGGCATGGCGGGCATGTCGCTTCGCTCGGAACCTGCCCGCGATTTCGCGGACAAGAATGTCCGCGCTCCTGTCCCCCCCGCCGTCGAAAATACCTGCGCGCACCACGTCCGCCTCGCCGTCGCCGACGCCTACAAGCGCCTGCTCGCCCCCGCGATGGAAACCGAGATGCGCCTCGAAACCAAAAAGCGCGCCGACGAAACCGCGATCAAGGTTTTCGCCGAAAACCTCCGCGAACTCCTCCTCGCCTCGCCCCTCGGCCAGAAAAACACCCTCGCCATCGACCCCGGTTTCCGCACCGGCTGCAAGGTCGTCATCCTCGACCGCCAGGGCAAGCTCCTGCACAACGACGTCGTTTATCCCGAACAGGGCGCCTCCCGCTCCGACGAGGCCCGCGAAAAAATCGCCGGATTCATCACGTTCTTCAAGATCGAGGCCATCGCCATCGGCAACGGCACCGCCGGACGCGAGACCGAGGCCTTCATCCGTTCCCTCGATCTCCCGAAGTCGATTCCCGTCGTCATGGTCAACGAGTCCGGCGCGTCCATCTACTCCGCCAGCGAGGTCGCCCGCGAGGAATTTCCCGACCACGACATCACCGTGCGCGGCGCCGTCTCCATCGGCCGCCGCCTCATGGACCCGCTTGCCGAACTCGTGAAGCTCGACCCGAAGTCCATCGGCGTCGGCCAATACCAGCACGACGTTGACCAGAACGCGCTCAAACGCTCCCTCGACGACACCGTCGTCTCCTCCGTCAACGCCGTCGGCGTCGAGGTGAACACCGCCTCCAAGCAACTCCTCTCCTACGTCTCCGGCCTGAACTCCAGCATCGCCGCCAACATCGTCGCCCACCGCAACGAAAACGGCCCCTTCAAATCCCGCGCCGAGCTCCTCGGCGTCTCCCGCCTCGGCCCCAAGGCCTACGAGCAGGCCGCCGGCTTCCTTCGCATTCGCGATGCCGGCAATCCGCTCGACGCCTCCGCCGTCCACCCCGAATCCTACGCCATCGTGGAAAAAATGGCCGCCGACCTCGGCGTCACGGTCGCCGACCTCGTGCGCGACGAAAAAGCGCGCAGGAAGATCAAACTCGAAGCCTACGTCACCGACACCGTCGGCCTGCCCACGCTCAACGACATCCTCGCCGAACTCGCCAAGCCCGGACGCGACCCGCGCCAGAAATTCGAAGCCTTCGCCTTTGCCGACGGCGTGAACAAACCCGAGGACTTGAAACCCGGCATGAAACTCCCCGGCATCGTGACCAACGTCACGGCCTTTGGCGCGTTTGTTGACATCGGCGTGCACCAAGACGGCCTCGTCCATGTCAGCCAGCTCGCGGACGCTTTCGTGAAGGACCCGGCCGAAATCGTGAAGGTTTCCCAGCGCGTCACCGTGACGGTGACCGAGGTCGATCTTGCGCGCGGCCGCATCGCGCTCTCCATGCGCAGCAAGCCCGAATTGGGGGCCAAGACCGGCCAGCGCGCCGCTCCCGGCGCGGGCGGATTCCGCGGCGGCCAACGTCCCGGCGGGAACGGCTTCGGCGGCGCCGCGCCGCGCCGCGATTCTGGCCAGAGCCTCGGCGGTGACTGGTTCACCGCCGCGCTGAACAAGAAAAAATAGGGCATTTTAAGGAAAATCGCAGCCGGTTTCAGGCGGTAGAGAGGTCTCTCCGAGACCTCCCTCGGGTGCGGTGAAATGTCACAAGAGGCAGAGGTATTCGAAGCGTTGTGGCGGAGGCCTCGGAGAGGCCTCCCTACCGATAAATGCCGGCTGGTTTTATAAATGGCGTTATACCATTTATGGATGGAAACCACCCTTTTGGTGGAGGGCCGAGCTCCTGCGAGGCCGTCGCGGTGATACGCGGCGTTTTTCCGCGACGGCCTCGCAGGAGCTCGGCCCTCCACCAGGGTGAATTTCGTTCGGAATTGGTATTACTTGGGACGCCCCCGCAGGCGCACCAGCGTCGCGCCCCAGCCACCCGAGGTTTCGTCGCCGAGGCGGAAGCTTTCCACCCGCGCATCGCGTCGCAACCGCGCATGCACGGCTTCACGCAGCGCTCCGGTGCCTTTGCCGTGGACAACGCGCAACGAATAAATGCCGCGCTCAAGGCATGCCTCGATATAGGCGTCGAGCACCCTCGCGGTTTCGCGCGGCGCGAAAGTGTGCAAATCCAGCTCGCCGTTGATGGGAATGACGACCGGCTCGCCGGAATCCGGAGCGGCGGCGGCGTGATTGTCGGGAGTTGCCATCAAATTCCGCCGCCGTCGCCGGTCTCCGGCGATGGCGGGGTCGATGTTTTTTTCTCCGGCTGCCCGTCCGCTCCCGGCCCGGCTGCTTCGGCTTCGGCTCCGGTGCCCTGGTTCGCCCCTGCTTTCGTCCCGCCGTCGCGAAGTTCGGGATACGGATTGGACGAGTCGTCGTAGCCGTGGCCGGCGGCGTCCGCGTCCTCGCCGGTCGTGAAATCGTCGTCGGTCGGATCGTAATAATCGTCGGGGGGCGGCGCGTCCGCGTTTTTTTCCTGGGTTTCCCCGGTCCCGGCCGCCGCGGTCGCGGTGGTTGCAGCGGTCGTCGCCGCGATGGCTGCTGCGCCGTCGGTCTCGCCGGCTTCCAGGCGTTTCTTTTCGGCGCGGGCGCGCCGCTCGGCGGGCTCGTCTTCGAGCACGCGCTTGAGTTCCTGCTCGACGCCGGAGGTGGCGCGCTTGAATTCGCGGATCGACTTGCCGAGGCCGCGGGCAAGCTCGGGCAGGCGTTTGCCGCCGAACAGCAGCAGCACGAGGAAGAAAATGAGCAGCAACTCTGGTCCGCCTACATCAGGCAGAAGCGCTAGCATGGGCGATGGCATCAGGATGTTCATATGCTTGTTTGGCCACGAATGATGCCAGGACGCAAAGGAAGAGCCGCCGGCGACATTTTCCTATTTGATTTCCACCTCGACCACGAAGCTCTGCGAGTGGCCCGGTTGCACCCAGTAAAGGCCCTGTTTGTGCTCGTTGGCATTGGCCGGTCCCATCCACGGCTCGACGCAGTAGAAGGGCGATTCGCCGTCAAAGGTCCATGTGACAAACACGGCGTCCTGCGGCGGTTTTTTCCCGGTGCCGAGATGCACGGCGATCTCGCCCGGATGACCGACGGGGCCGAACACCACGGCGTTGCCCTTCAGCCCGCCGTGAAACGTGTCCACGAGCGCGGGGTTGTCGAGCGATTCCTGCGGCTTGAGCGCGGGGTTGGTGGTGAAGCTGCCGTTGGAAAAATCCTGCTTCATGGTTTTCGAGGCGGGGATGCGGATGGCGTAGTCGCCGCGCTTCAGGCCGTCGTTCCACGGCAGGGTGAAATAGAAATGATGCCCGGCGCTCCACGGCAGCGGCTGGGTGTCGAGGTTGCGCAGCGAAAACTCGCAGAAAAGCTTCAGCGCCTCGAAGCGGTAGGTGACGGTGAATTCATACTCAAACGGATAGCTCGCGCGCGTGATGTCGTTCGGGATGAGTTGGGCCGAGAAGCCGCGCTCGTCGCTGCGGATCACGTCGAACTTGCTCTGCCGCGCGATGCCGTGGATCGGCATGGGCCGGCGTTCGCCGTCGGGGCTGCGCCAGAAAAAAATCTCACCCTGGTCGAACGAACGTCCGCTGAACGGGAAGAGGATGGGATTGCCGCCGCGCACGCTGGCGAAGTTGTCCAGGTTTTCCTGTTCCGGCCAGTGGATGACATCGCGCACGGTGCCGTCGCCGTGGGTGACGTGCCAGTGCATGAGACGCGCTCCGAGCTCGGGGATGGCAAGAAAGGTCGAGTTGCCGACTTTCCAGCGTGTGAGTTCCTGCCCAAGGTAGGGGACTTTTTCCATGCCGACGTTGTTAGGCCCGCCGAGACGACCGGGCAAAGTATTTTTCTAAAAAAGCTGCAAGGGCGGCGGGTGCGGGAGAAGAACGCGAGGGGAGCCGCTTAAAGTTGCCCGCGCGGGCAACCCCGGCCTTGCGTAGTGTCGCAAAGCCATCATTATTCCCACAAATTTCATGTTCCGACTCCTTGCAAAACATCTGCTTTCGTGGCTCGCCCTCGCCACCGCGTGCATGGCGCTGACCGACCAGACTCCGCGCGACGAAAAGTTGCCCGCGCCGGCCGCCGCTCCGACTCCCGCCGCATCGCCCGCGAAAAAAGACGCCGGCCCCGCCGCTCCGGTCGCGAACGCAAACGCCACCGCCGCCGCACGCATCGTCACCGACGGCAAGGCGCGCGTGATGGTGATCGAGGTGCGCGAGGTGATCGACTCGCCCGTGCTCTACGTGCTCCGGCGCGGATTGAAGGAGGCCGAGGAAAAAAAGATCAACGTGGTCGTGCTCGACATGGAGACGCCGGGCGGCGTGGCGGGGACGGCGCTCGAAATGATGGAGGCGCTCGACAAGTTTTCCGGCCACACCATCACTTATATCAACACGGAGGCCATCTCGGCGGGCGCGTTCATCGCCGCCGCCACGGATGAAATCTGGTTCGCCCCGAAAGGCGTCATCGGCGCGGCCGCCGCCGTCTCCGGCGACGGGCAGGACATCCCCGAGACGATGCGCCTGAAGATAAACAGCTTTCTCCGGGCGAAAATCCGCGCCCTCACCGAGGCGCATCCTTACCGCGGGCAGGTGCTTTCGGCGATGATCGACAAGGACTACGAACTCAAGATCGACGGCAAAATCCTGAAGCCGAAGGGCGAGCTTCTCTCGCTCACCGCCACCGAGGCGATGACCGCCTACGGCGATCCGCCGCAAGTCCTCCTCGCCGCCGGCGTGGCGGCCGACGTGGACGACCTTCTCACCCAGAAATTCGGCAAGGCCAATTTCGAATCCGAGCGTCTGGAGGTCACTTGGTCGGAACGCCTCGCGCAGTGGTTGAACATGATAAAACCCATCCTGCTCAGCCTCGGCATGCTGGCCCTGTTCATCGAGTTCAAGACGCCCGGCTTCGGCATGTTCGGCATCGCGGGCATCGTGCTGCTCGCGATCGTGTTTCTCAGCAGTTACGTCGCCGGGCTCTCCGGGCACGAGCCGATGCTGCTTTTCGCGCTCGGGCTCGTGCTGGTCATTGCCGAGCTGATTTTCTTCCCCGGGCTGGTCTTGCCCGCGCTCACCGGACTCGTGCTGATGCTCGGCTCGCTGGTGTGGGCGATGGCCGACCTATGGCCCAACGAACCCATTTCCGTCACCTGGTCGTCCGACGTGCTGGTTGCGCCGATCATGAACCTCGCGTTTGGCCTGCTGCTCACGGCGCTGTTTGCCGTGGCGCTGGTGAAATTCATCCCTCGCGGCTGGTTCTGGGACAAGCTCGTGCTCTCGTCCTCGATCGGCGCCGCCGCGCAAATCTCGGGCGTATCGGCCGAGCAGGCCGCGCACATCAACACCTTCGTCGGACGGCGCGCGCTCGTGACCACGCCGCTGCGTCCCTTTGGCCAGATCGAAATCGACGGACGGCGCTACGAAGCCAGTGTCTCCGTCGGCTCGGTCGAGCGCGGGGCTGCCGTCATCGTGACCAAGCGCACGGATTTCGGCATCGAAGTCGAACCCGCGCCCGACGGTGCTCCCGGCGCGGACGGCGCGGCGCAAAACCAGCATCCCGGCGGACCGGAGGGCGCGGCATGAGCGTCATCGTGGCCCTGTTCCTCGTCGGCATCGTGCTGTTGTTTTTCGAGGTCATCACGCCCGGCGGCGTGCTCGGCGCCATCGGCGGCGTGGTGATGCTGGCCGGATGCGGCTATGCATGGCACCTCTACGGCGGCCAAGGCGCGCTCATCGCATTCATGGTCGCGCTCGCCCTGGTCGGCGCCACCTTCTGGGTCGAGCTCGTCCTCCTGCCGCGCACGCGGCTCGGCAAGCGCATGTTTCTCGACGCGGCCATTTCCAGCACCAGCCAGCCGCCGCCCGCCGAGGCCGCCAGCGTGATCGGCAAATCGGCCGAGGCCGTCACCATTCTGGCTCCGACCGGCTACGTGACGGTTGACGGGAAGCGCTATGAGGCCCATTGCATTGACGGGCTCGCCCCCAAAGGCGCGGTTTTGCGCGTGACCGGCCTCGACAATTTCACCCTGAAAGTAACCAAAGTCTAACCTCCAACCCACCACCACATCATGCCATCAAACATGTTCCTCGTTTTCGCCGTCGTCGGTCTGATCGTCCTGCTCGTCCTCGGCGGGATTGTCATCTCCTTCTTCTCCGTGTGGCTTCGCGCGCTGCTCGCCGAGGCGCCCGTGCGCCTCTTCAGCGACCTCGTCGCCATGCGCCTGCGCCGCGTGCCTTACGCGCTCATCGTTGACACCCGTATCACCGCGCGAAAGGCCGACATCATCATCTCGGTGAAAGATATCGAGGCGCACTACCTCGCGGGCGGCAACGTCGTCCCGACCGTGCAGGCGCTCATCGCCGCGCAAAAAGCCGGCATCACGCTCGACTGGCAGCGCGCCTGCGCCATCGACCTCGCGACCAAGGGCTCGGGCAAATCCGTCGTCGAGGCCGTGCGCACCTCCGTTGACCCGAAGGTCATCGACTGCCCCAATCCCGACCAGGGCCGCATCACCATCGACGGCGTGGCGAAGGACGGCATCCAGGTGAAAGTCCGCGCCCGAGTGACCGTGCGCACCAACCTCGACCGCTTCGTCGGCGGCGCGAAGGAGGAAACCATCATCGCCCGCGTCGGCGAAGGCATCGTCAACACCATCGGTTCGTCCGAGTCCTATAAGGCCGTGCTCGAATCCCCCGACTCCATTTCCAAAAACGTGCTCAATCGCGGCCTCGACGTCGGCACCGCGTTTGAAATCCTCTCCATCGACATCGCCGACGTGGACATCGGCGAGAACGTCGGCGCGAAACTCCAGGAGGCGCAGGCCGAGGCCAACAAGTCCATCGCGCAGGCGCAGGCCGAGATTCGCCGCGCCGCCGCCGTCGCCCTCGAGCAGGAAATGAAGGCGCGCGTGCAGGAGATGCAGGCCAAGGTCGTCGCCGCCGAGGCCGAGGTGCCCCTCGCCATGGCCGAGGCCTTCCGCAGCGGGCGCCTTGGGGTGATGGACTATTACAAGATGCAAAACATCCAGTCCGACACCGAAATGCGCTCCTCCATCGCGAAGCCGGACGACAAAAAATAACGGCTCGCCTCGCTCGCAAATCACAAATTCCAAAATCCCAAATCCCAAAAAAATTCCAAATATCAATAAACAAAATCCCAAAAGCCACGCTCCCGCGTCCCTCCTCTGGTATTTTGAGATTTGAAATTTGAGATTTCTTTGGGATTTGGAAATTGGGATTTGGGATTTTTCCTCCGTTCCACATCGGCCATATATAATCACAACCGTCCTCCCGCTCTCCCCCACAAAAATGAAATGGCTCCTCGACCATCCCCAGCTCATCCTCATGGGCATTTTCTTTGTCGTGGCATTTCTGGCCAACCAGGCCAAGGCAAAGAAGGCGCGCGAAGAGCGGCGCCGCGCCGCCGAGCGCGGCGCGCAGCAGTCGCAGAATCGTGACGCGGATGAAGGGCCCGCGCATCCTTTCGACGAAGACGACGAGGAATTGGAGATGGCGGAACGCACCCGGCGCATTCAGGAGGAAATCCGCCGCAAGATCCTCGAGCGCATGTCCGGCCGGCAGGAAGACCAGCCTTCCGCGCCGCAACCGGCCGCGCCGCCCGTTCCGCGTGCCGCGCCGGCCATGCCGCCGCCGCTGCCGCAGGTGAAAGTGGAAAAGGCAAAACGCGACGCCGCGCCCGCCTTTGATTGGGACGATACCGAGCGCCAGCAAAAACTCGCCGAGCAAATGCGCGAGTTGGAAGAGAAGCGCAAGATCGACGAGCGCCGCGCCAAGGCTTTCGCGACCGCCGCGCCGTCCGTCCCGATCAAGGCCGGGCGCTCCGCGCGCGACCGCATCCGCGACACGGTTTCCGACGACCTGCGCGACCCCGGTTCGCTCCGTCGCGCCGTCGTTCTCCGTGAAGTGCTCGGCCCGCCCGTCGGTTCGCGCTGAGGGAGCCGCGTCTGGCGTCACGCAGTAACTCCGTAGCGCAGCATCCAGCCTGCCGTCGTTAATTTATCGCGCGAAGCGCTCATTTATTTCCTGAAAAAGAATCAGCGGCGCTTCGCGCCTTTCTATTTCGACGGCAGGCAGGATGCCTGCGCTACGCGGTGCCGCCGGGACGCCAGGCATCACAACCAGCGGGCGAGGTTTTTGCGGAGGAGCTGACGCGCGCGGTAGAGGCGGGTTTCGACCGCCTTCGGCGTGGCCTTCACAATGGCCGCGATCTCGGCGTGGGATTTCGCCTCGTATTCAAAAAGAATGACAGCCGCCCGCAGGTCGTCGGGCAGCTCGGCGATGGCGGCGCGCACCGCCCCGGCGCGCTCGTTCGACTCGGTTTGCGCGCGCGGATGCGCGACGGGATCAATCTGTTCGGGGGCATTTTCCAGCGCGGTGGTCGGTCGGCGGCCAAGGCTGCGCGCGCGGTCGCGGGCGAGATTGAGCGCGATGGAAAAAAGCCAGGTCGAGAAGCGCGCGGCTTCCGGGCGGAAGCGGTCGCGATGCCGGTAAACACGCACGAAGGTTTCCTGCGCGAGGTCGAGGGAGTCGAATTCGTTTTGCGTGTGACGGTAAAGGAACGCGCGCAGCGGCGTCTGCCAGCGGGCCATGAGCCGGTCGAGCGCGGAGTCGTCGCCGCGCCGGAGCGCCTGCATGTCATCGGCGTCTTCTCCGGGAACGGCGGGTGGTGGCGTCATGTGCGGCGGGAGTGCGGTGTCGGGTCGCGTTGGCGGCGGCGGGAGGGCGACGTGTTTTATTTCAACCCGAAGGGCTGCGTGTGCTCGTGCCGGGCGAGCTTCGGGACGACAAGGGCGAGGTAGCGGCGGCCCTGCCCGGGCGACATCGCGGCGGCGACGGATTCGAGGTGCCGCATGGTGGCGGCGTTGCATTCGCGGACGAGTTCGGTCCACTGCGCGCGCGCGGCCTCGTAGTCGGGCGAGTTTTTTTCCAGCGCGGCGAGCCGGGCGCGGATTTCGTTGATGCGGCGGCAGTGCTCCGCGCAAACCGGCGCGTAGTCGGCCTCGAGTTGTCGGATGGCGGCGGCCTGCGCCGGGGTGAGTGCGAACTCGTCGGCCAGCCAGCGCATCTCGTCGCCGGGCGGGCTGCCGGCGCGAAACGCATGCGTGGCGAAAAACGCGGCCAGCCCGCTGGCGATGGCGAGCAGGATGAGGACGGCGGCGCGGCGGTTTTTCATGAGGAGTATGCGGAAGAACTGTCGGAATGTGCGGGCGGCGCTCAATGCCCGGCGTGGGCGCCGGCGTGCGCCATCTGGAGCGGGTCGATGGTGCGGACGTAGGCGGTGGCCATGCGTTCGGTTTTCGTCGCGTGGGTGTAGGCGAGCGCCGCGCCGCCGCCGGCCAGCGCGGAGGCGATCACGAGGAAACAGGCCGCCAGCGGCGACGCGAGCAGGCGGAACAGCACCGTGCCGCCCGCGGCGCGGCGCGGGCCGATGCGCGTCCAGACGTCCTCGGCAAACTCCTCGTCGCCGATGCGCGCCGGCGCCGTCCGCCAGCTTTGCAGCAGGCTGGAGAGCGGGTCTTGGTCGTGCGGTTGGTTCATGCGTGGTGATACGGCGCAGCTTGGTGAAACCCTCGGAAATTCACAAAACAAACTTGCACCGGAGGCTTTGCCGCGCATGGATAGCGGTGATCTATGAATGCCACCGCCACTTATGCCGAATATGCCGTGCCCGCGATGACTTATGCGCGCGGCTGGTGGTGGCGCCGGACGGCTTGGCGATGGTGACGCATGTGCGTCCGGAGCGAGCGCCCGCGAGCGTCGCTTCCCGAAAACCAGCCAAGCCCGGCCCTTTTCAAGAGCCGGGTTTTTTGTTTCCACGATCCAAAATCACCGGCGGTGGAAACGGGCGCGCCTTCCGGAGCGTCTTGATTTCCAACAAAAACCGCCCCTGTCACCGCCTCCCTGCCGCGAGGCAAATTCCACCACCATCATGAGCCTTCTTCTTTCAACCGATTCATTCACCAGTCATCCCGGGGCCGAGCATCATTCGGTTCCGTTTTTCGGGCGCGCGCTCGAGGAATACGCGCAGTTTTTCTCCCTCGATCCGGCCGCCGACCTGCGCGGGCGCACCGTGCTGGACGTGGCCGCCGGGCCGTCGTCATTCACCGCCGAGGCGTGCGCGCTGGGTTGCGACGCGGTGGCGGTCGATCCGCTTTACGGGCGCTCCGCCGACGCGCTGGCGACGTATGTCGCGATCGATTATCGCGAGGTGTTTGCCCGGTTGCGAGCGCGTCCGAGCCTGACGCGTTTCCGGGCGTTTGCGTCGGTCAATGAGGCCGAGGCGCGGCGGCGGGCGGCGGCGGCGCGGTTCCTGCACGATTACGCGGAGCGGTTTGTGCTCGGGCGTTATGTGGGCGCGGAATTGCCGGAGCTGCCGTTTGCGGACGGGGCGTTTGACCTGGTGCTGTGCGCTCATTTCCTGTTTCAGCACGAGGCGCGTTTCGATTTTGCGTTTCACGTGGCGGCGTGCCGCGAACTGGCGCGCGTGAGCCGGGGCGAGGCGCGCGTGCACCCCGTGTCCGGGCCGGGCGGAAAACCGTATCCGAAGCTTGGAGACTTGCTCGATGAACTCGCGCGCCTGGGCGTGGCGGGCGAGTTGCGCGAGTCGGACGACAGTCTCGCGACCGGCGAGGATGCGATGCTCGTGCTGCGGCGGGCGGAGTGACCGTGGCAAAAAACGGAGGAGGGCGAACGGCGGATTCGCCCTCCTCGCAAGTCCTCAGATCAGGCCGGCGGTCTCGTCGAAGCCGAACCAGAGGTTCATGATCTGCACGGCCTGGCCGCTGGCGCCTTTCACGACATTGTCCAAGGCGGAAGTGATGACGAAGTTGCCCGTGCGCGGGTCGAGCACGGCGGACATGTCAACGCGGTTCGTGCCGGTGACGTGCGCGGTGTCGGGTGTCTCGCCGGCGGGGAGAATTTGCACGAAGGGGCGGCCCGCGTAGGCCTTTTCCCACGCGGCGTAGAGCGCGTCGATGAATGCGTTTTTCGCCGGGACGGTGATGGTGGTGGCGATGCCGCGGCGCATGGGCGCGAGGTGCGGGTTGAACTGGATGACGACCGGTTCGCCGCCGGTGGCGCGCAGGGCGAGTTGCTCCTCGATCTCGGCGAGGTGGCGGTGTTTCACGAGGCCGTAGGCTTTCACGCTCTCGGCGCGTTCGACGTAGAGATACATCTCGTCGATCTTCTTGCCGGCGCCGCTCACGCCGCTGCTGGAATTGACGACGATGTGCTCGCGCGCGGCGACGCCGTCGCGGAGCAGCGGGACGAGCGGCACGAGGATGCTGGTGGGGTAGCAGCCGGGCGCGGCGAGGAGCCCCACGTTCGCGTCGGTTTTCCATTCGGGCGGCGTGAGCTCGGGCAGCACGAAGCGGGCATGCGGCAGGAGTTCGGGCGCGTGGTGTTTGCCATAGTAGCGCTCGTAGGTGGCGAGGTCGGCGATGCGGAAGTCGGCGCTGAGGTCGATGACGCGTTTCCCGGCGGGGACTAGCACCTTGGCGTATTCGGCGGCGGCGCCGTGGGGAAGCGCGAGGAAAAAGAGGCCGATGTCGCTGGCGGCGAGCGCGGCGGCGTCGGAATCGACGAATTTCAGGCCGCGGTCCTGTCCGCGCAGCGAGGGGATGACCTTCGCGAGCGGCTTGCCCGCCTGGGAGCGCGACGTGACCGCCGCGAGTTCGACCCGCGGGTGCGCGAGGAGCAGCTTGACGAGAAGTTCACCGGAATAACCGGATGCGCCGATGATGCCTGCTTTCATGGAACGGTCACTATCGCGGGAGCGCGGGCGGGAGGCGAGAAGGTTTTTGGCGGTGCAACCGGGAAGCGGCGCCAGCTTTTCCCGTTTTCACGATTCGGATTCTGTATGCAGCCACGCGGCGAGGTCGTCGTCGGTGGCGAGGTGGCGGGTGGTTTGGTAGTCGGGGGCCAGGAGTTCGTGGTAGCCTGGCTCGGCGAAGCGGCGGCAATGGAGAAGGGCCCGGACGCGCTGGCCGGGGGCGCGCACGAGGCGTCCGAGGGCTTGGTTTACTTTCTGGATGCCGGGGATTTGATACACGCGGCGTGCGGCGGCCTCGCGTCCGAGGACGCGGGTGTGCTCTGCGAGGCGCGCGCGCTGGACGGGGTTCACCTCGGGGAGCGCGGGGCCGACGACCATCGCGTGCGTGATGCGCCCGCCGAGGAGGTCGATGCCTTCGGCGAAGCTGCTGCCAAGGACGAGGAAGAGCGCGCCTCCGGGATGGTCGGCAAGGGCGTTTTCGAGCCAGGCGTTTTGCGCGGCGAGGTCGGGGAGGCGGGGCTGGAGGAATGCGGAATGCGGAGTGCGGAATGCGGAATTGGCGGAGTCGAGGGCGGTCTTGATGTGCTCGGCGTAGGCGTAGCTGGGGAAGAAGATGGCGACGGGGGCCGACGGCGAGGCGGCGCAGAGGGCGGCGATGGCGGCGGCGGTGAGCGGGGCATGGCGGGCGCGCTGCTGGTAGGTGGTGTCGGCACGGAGGTCGATGGCGATGTCGTAGGCGCGGTCGCGCCATGGGGTCGCGGCGCGGACGTGGCAGGGCGCAAGGGCGTGGCGGGTTTCGGCGGCATGCAGGAGCTTCGCGCCGGTGGTGAGTTGGGCGAAGAGTTTTTTGGTGTCGCGCTTGGTGAGGGAGCCGAGGCGATTTTGGATGTTGGGTGCCGCCGCGCCGGCGGCGGAAGCGGAGGGCGAGGGGAAGGGCAATGGGACTGATGGGGCCGATGCGACTGATGGGTGGCTGGCGATATCGGCGGGGTGCGGTGCTTTTTGGACAATTTCACAATCCGTCTTCCGCAATCCGCCTTCTTCAAGGAGGCCGCATGTCTCGGCAAAAACATCGGCGGGCGAAAGCGTGGCGGAGGCGAGTATCACAGCCCCGAACTGGCGCAGGGCGGGGCCGATGACGGGGGCGGGATCGAGACAGGTGATGACGAGCGCGGCGTGACGCGGGCTCCACCAGAGGCGGGGCAGGTCGATGCGGGCGAGTTCGTCGGCGAGCGCGGGAATCTGCCAGAGGTGCTCGGCGATGTCGGCGGGGATTTGTTCGGTGTCGAGGGGCGTGCCGGTGATGAGCGGCGCGAGGGTTTCGAGAAGATGGCGGGCATCGTCCTCGTCGGCGAGGGAGAGGGAGTCGGCGCGGGGGAGGCGCGAGAGGTAGTGCGAGAGATGGTCCCAGGCGTTGGCGAGCGCGGCGGGGGCGCGGGTGCGGTGCAGCCAGGCGGAAACGGCGGCGGCGGTGTCGGCGTCGAGCGCGTGCGAATAGACGTCGGCGACGCGCGAGGGGAGGTTGTGGGCTTCGTCGATGAGGAGGAGCGTGCGGGCGGGGTCGAAGGTGGGCTGGTCGAGAAAGACGCGGTTGTGGGCCGGGGAGAAGACGTAGTTGTAGTCGCCGATCCAGAGATCGTTGAAGGGGAGGGCGGCGCGGGTGATTTCGTAGGGGCAGATGGAGGCCTCGCGTCCGGCGGCGCGGAGAGCGGCGAGGTCGCGGGGTTCGTTTTCGAGGAGGTAAAAGCGGGCGAGCCCGGAGCGCGCCCAGCGGGTTTCGAGTTCGGAGAGGTAGGGGCAGGCGTCGCGGGTGCAGTGGTAGGTGTGGTGGATGCAGTGTTCGCGCTTGGGGCGGACGAGCCAGGCGGTGACAGGAGCGGGGGGAAATGCGGATTGCGGATTGCGGATTGCGGAATGGGGCGCTACCGCGCCGGCGGAAACGGCATCGCCGGCAGGGGCGCTGGTGGCGGACGGTGTTTCACATTCCGCATTAAACGGCGGCGAGGACTCTGTCATGTCGCGCAGGGTGCGCATGACCTGGAGCTGGCCGGTGGCCTTGCTCGTGAGGTAGAGGACGCGGTCGAAGCGGCCGGCGCGGAGCTGGCCGAGCGCGAGATGGAGAAGAGCGCCGGTTTTGCCGAAGCCGGTCGGGGCCTCGAAAAACACGATGGGGTGCGCGGCGAGCGCGGCGGCGAGGTCGGCCTGCGTGGTCTCCTGGCCGGGACGCAGGGTGGGGAAGGGCGGGCGGAAGCGGAGGTGGCGGAGGCGCTCGCGGGCGCGGTGGCGGAGGTCGAGGAACTCGGTGACGCGTTCGAGCTGGGCGCGGAAACGGTTGTCGTCGGCGGGCGCGAGCGGAACCGTCTGCGCAAGACCGCTGGCGACTTCGACGAAGTGCAGCTCGCCGCGAAGCGAAGAGCTGGAAGCGCGAGGCGTGGAAGGCCGGGATAAATGCGCGTCGCCGGAATCCGCCGTGGCCTCGTCGGCGGGGCGGCGAAGCAACTCCACGTAGGCGGCGATCTGGACAAAATAGGCGGGGTAATCGGCGCGGAGCTCGGACTCGTCGGCGGGGAGCGCGCGGGTGACGGTTTTGATTTCGCGCAGCGTGGCGGCGCGCGGGACGGCGGAGGCATGGGCGTCTCCGTCGCGGGTCTCATTTCTTGCCACTTGTCCCTTGTCACCTGCCACTTCGCCGCCAGCGGCGGCGTCGGGGAGGATTTGGTCGATGCGGCCGGTGAGGGTGAGCGTCCAGCCGCGGTGAAAGATTTTTCCGGTGACGGGCACTTCGAAGCGAGCGCCGGGGTGGTCTGAGGCGGCGTGGTCGCGAAGCTGGTTGTGCCAGTGCGTGCCGAGTTGCGCGCGCCAGAGGCCGGCGGGGCCGCCGAGCGCGTCGCGCGGGCCGAGTGTGAAATCGGCGAATTCGCCGACACTCAGGCTGGCGGTGCGCTGGTCGAGGTCGAAGTGCATGGCGGCGGAAAAACTGAAGACTGAGGCGCTGAAAAAGAGACCGAAAATGCAGGGAAGGGAACCTTTAAAATAGCCGCAAAGAGGCACAAGAAGCACAAGAAAAACACCCGATCTTGTGCCTTTTGCGCCCTATTGAAACCGAACCATTAAGTTGCGCGCGGAACACACAGAACCGAGCGAAGCGACATTCCGCCAATAATAATCCCAAAAATTCTTCCGGGAGGTTCTAAAATTAATCGTGAAGGACTGCGGAATTTTTATTTCAACCGCTACAATCGCGAAATGACGCTAAACAAGCAGTATTTTTGGCGGATTTTCGCGCCTTTTTGCGGTTGGAAATGAATTTTTAGAAGCTCCCTTCCGTGTATTCCGTGTGTTCCGTGGGCGCACACAAAAAAGCCGGTGCGGGCAGAGGCACCGGCTTGTCGAATGCTTTGAGTTGGTCGCGGCTTACTTGAAGGCGGCGACGGCGTCGGCGAAAGCCTTGGCCTTGGCGGTGATGGCGGCCCAATCCTTGTCCTTGAGCGCCTTGGCCTGCACGAGCGAGCTGCCGGCGGCGGTGGCGGCGGCACCGGCCTTGAGGAAGTCGGCGACGTTGTTTTCATTGACGCCGCCGGTGGGCACGAAGTCGATTTGCGGGAAGGGGGCCTTGACCGACTTGATGTAGTTGGGTCCGAAGAACTCGGCGGGGAAAATCTTCACGGCGTCGGCGCCGGATTCCCAGGCGGTGATGATTTCGGTGGGGGTGAACGCGCCGCAGAAAACGGGGATGCTGTAACGCTGGCAGAGCTCGTTGACGGCGGGGCGGGTGGCGGGCGTGACGATGAACTTGGCGCCGGCGAGGATGCCCGCGCGGGCGGTCTCGGTGTCGAGCACGGTGCCGAGGCCGAAGAGGAAATCGGGCAGCTCGGCGGTGGCTTTTTCGAGCATGCGGATGGCGCCGGGCGTGGTCATGGTGAGCTCGATGCTGGTGAGGCCGCCGGCGGCGAGGGCCTTGGCGCAATCGAGGAGCCCGTCGGGGCTGTCGGCGCGGATGAGGGCGACGACTTTCTCGGTTTTGATTTTGGACAGGATGGCGTCTTTTTTCATGGGTTTGTGGATCGGAGGGTGTCAGGTCTAGGCGGTGCGGCGGCGCGGGGGAAACTTTTTATTTTCGGACAGATGGAAGAGGCGCGCGGCAAAGTGATGCCAACCCGGCATTTTGTCCCCCTTTCTTTTTCCCGGGCGGCTTGGGCAAGATGAAGAGAACGCGGAAAGAGAACGAGGGGTGGGTCAGCGGCGCACGAGGACGACGGGGGATTGCTCGGCGTTGCGGACGGCTTCGTAGAAGCGGCGCACCAGCTTGTAGTTGGCGGCGGGGATGGTGGCGGCGTTGACGCGCAGCGAGCGGCGGTAGTGGACCTTGCCGGCTTCGGTGGTGCAGGTGGCGGTGTAGCGGCCGAAGTCGGCCGCCACATCGACGGGCGGTGGAAGTTCGTCCACGGCAAATCCGTCGGGAATCAGGATGTCGGCGGTCTCGGCGAACGAATTCGGATGCAGACGGATGGGGTGCCGGCGGTCGGGGTCATCGAACGGGATATAATGGCGGCGCGAGACGATGGCGGGTTTGAAGACGAGGAGTTTGTCGCGCATGGCGCGGGCGTAGGCGGGGGCGGCAAAGTCAACCATGAGGTCAAAGATATCGGCATTCATGTCGTCCTGCTGCTTATTGGTGACGATTTTCGCGCCGGGGGCGGTGGTGTTTATCCAGTCGAGGATGATCTTTTCGTATTTGGAACCGGGGGCGTGAAAGAGGGCGCGTTCGTAGGCGGCCATCTGGCCGGTCGTATGCTCCTTGATGCGCGCGCCGATCGCGCCGGTGGCGGTGAGTTGCGCGGTGATGGCGCGTTCGAGATGATTGCTTTCGGCGGGCGTGAAGGGGAGGGTAATCATGGCGCCGGACGGACCGGCGAGGACCAATGCCCGGCCGCCTTGCAGATCGGAATCGATATTTCCAAGGGCGGTGCTGGGGTTGGTGGGATCGAAAATGAGCAGGCGCCCGAGACCGGGGACTTCGATGACGGCGGGGACGCTGACGGTTTCGTCCACGCAGATGCCGATGATGCAGTGGTCGAACTGGGCCGGTGTGGGCCAGCGGTCGGAAACGGCATGGCGGTCGGCGGCGTAAACCAGGACGGGATGCGAGGAAATCCCGGCGGCCTGAAGCATGGCGCGCAGGAGGGCGGTCTTGTCCTTGCAGTCGCCGTAGTTGGTTTTGAACACCTCGGCGGCGGCGCGCGGGGTGTAGCCGCCGCCCCGCCCCAGGCCCATCTGGATGGACACATAGCGGACGATCTGGGCATGACGGGCGAGCGCGCGGATGCGCTCCCATTGCGCGGGACCCGCGCCGGCGAGGAGGGCGTTGACTTTTTGCCTGATGGCCTGGTCGGGGGCGGCGGCGGTGTCGTGGACCGGCGTGTAGCAGGCGGAAACGTCGGTCCACGAGGCGAACGAGGTGCGCGCCGGGCCGCGTTTGGAGGATGCGGCGGGCGGGACAAGGTCGATGCCGATGGAGGCGGCGAGCTGTCCGAACGGAGGGCTGGCCGGCTCGGTGCGTACGGACGGCAGGTCGCGAAGCTCCCAAGCCAGGGCGTCCTTTTCGGCGACCGGCTGGATGTCGGCGTGGTTGAAGGTGAGGGAACGGGCACCCCAGCCCTTGGCGAGTTTGTAGGTCACGCGCGAAAAGAGCACGGGGATGGTGGACTGAAAGGTCCACATATCCTGGCCGTGCGTGCCGAGGTCCTCCCGCGTGTATTCAAATCCAAATACACTGCCGGCCACGACATTCGGCGGTGTGAACACGATGGAACGAGTGTCGGCATACACCGCCTCGGGGGATAGCGCGATGTCGGCGGTGTCTTTCGCGCGGTATTCCTTGACCTCGCCGGACGGGAGTCGGAGCCACGCGCGGAATCCGGAGATATTTTCCGTGTCGGCGGTGTAGGGGATGGCAACGGTGGCGTAGTCGCGGCCGTAACGGGTGAGGACACGCACGGCATGCATCGTCCTGGTGGTGATTTTTCCATCGGATGCGACGGTGGTGAGCGCCTCGTCGTGGATGACGGCGGCGGGGGTGTCGTGGTCGCCCGCCGGGCAGGCACGGGCCATGGCTTCGGTCATCCAGCGGGGAGGCGCGGCATGAGCGGCGGGAAGGAACGAGAGCGCGGCGGCGAGCAGCGGCAGGGCGCGGAGGATTTGGCGGGAGGGAAACATGGGGGAAGCGTGGGAGGCCGGTGGCGGGTTATCTGGCGGCCGCGGCGGCGGGTGCGGCGCCGGTTTCTCCGGACGGCGCCCCGCTTTTCAGACTGAGCGTATGCGCGTCCCGGTGATGGAGGGCGGAGAAGAGGCGTTTGACCTGCGCGTAGCTCTCCTTGGAAAACCTCACCGGCGTGAAGGCGAACGCGCGCTTATAGATGATCGTCTTGGTGCTCTTTTTAAATGCGATTTGCACGGTGTATTTTCCCCAGTCCGCATTCTCCGGCATGGACCCCGGCGCGCTCGCTTCTTCCAGCGAGAATCCGGCCGGGACGCCGATTTCCACGTCATCCTCGACCGACCACGGATAAGGGAAATATATATCGTGGTCGCGGGTCTCGGCGGTGAACCGCGGCTGGTTGCCTTTTTCGAAATAGCCGGGCTGGAAAAACAGCCGCGGACCGACCCGCTCGGCGTAGTTCGGGATGCGTATGTTGTATGTTATATAAACCGGCGCGGCGAGGTCATCGATGCCCGGCATTTCCAGCCGGGAAATCTCCGCCCCGGGAATGCGTGACTGGAGCCGTTCGCGCATGATCTCTTCACGCTTTTCCGGGGTTTCGAGCATGAAGTCGATGCGGGCCTGGATCTCGTAGTGCCCGAAATAGTCAAAGCGCAGTTCGCCCATCAGCGTGCCCTCGTCATTGAGGCGCAGCCGGGCGGTGCGCTTCAGCCGGGTCCGGTCCGCCGGGGTCAGCGGGGTGGTGAGCCACTCGACGGATTGCGGGGTGGCGACGAGCACCGGCACGCCTTCGTTATACCAGCGCAGGCTTCCGGCCGGGACGCTGTCGAAGGCGGGATCGAAAAAGAGCCACCCCCCGCCATCCTTTACGGCGACGATCTGCGCCGGGAGCTGGGAGGAAAGCCGGATGTCCCGGCGGAAAAAGGCGTCGGAGCGGTCGGCGCACAACGCCACCCGCGAGTCGAGCCCGGCGGCGCGGGCCAGCGCGTGGTAAAGCGTCACGATGTCGATCGTGCGCCCCTGTTTTTTCTCAAGCGTGTAGCCGGGGGTCGGCTTGCTCTTGGGTTTCACGATGTCGCCCGACTTGGGGATGTAGCGGCTGGTATTGAGGATTTGGTTGCGGCAGTAGTCATTGATGAGGCGGGCGCGTTCCTCGACCGTGGTCGCGCCCGCGGTGATGCGGGCGGCGGCTTCCTTTATCTCTTTCGACGGACGGCGCGTGTAGGAAGCCATGTCCCCGGCCGTGGTTTTCCCGGTATTCGGCCAGAAGTTTCCGGGTTTTTCCTCGACAAGCATGGGATAAAACAGAATCCACGGCTGCACCTCGTCCTCGGGCGGCATCCAGGGCTCTTCCTTGAATGCGGGGAGGTCGCGCAGTTCGATGGAATGGAAGTCCTCCCGGTCCCTTTCGAATTTCTGCTGCTGGCACTGGTGATAAAACACATCAAAGTTCAGTCCGGGGGCGAGAAAAGGCTTCACCCGGAAGCACACCCTGCGCGTGGGCATCTCGCGCAACAGCCGGAGCTGGAGTCCGTAGACGTTGGTGTCCGAGCGGGTGTCCCATTTGTATTCAACGATGTCGCCCGGTTCGATGGAGGGAAATGAAAACGAGATCACCTGCACCTTGCGGTCGCCTTTCTTCACGATGTCGCGCTGGTGAAACGCGTCCTTGTTCACCTCGAGAATGCCGCCGCCGGGTTTGATGACGCGCGCCATGAGACGGCGTACAGAGCTCAGGTTGGTATAGGGGATGTCGATTTTGTCGAGCTCACGCACACCCTTGTCGTTATATATTTTTATGCGAATGTATTCATGACTGCTGGAACCCGAACTGTCGTAGTTGAAGCTGTCGTCGATCTCAAGGTAGCGATAAAGGATTTCCGCCCCCGCGTCGGGATCAATGGCGGAGGCGGTCGCGGCAAGGTCCCCCGGATCGAGCGGTTGCCAGTCGATGGCCTCGGCGAAGGGGGAGAAGCCAAGGGCAAGCCAGGACACGCAAAGAGCCGCGCGCAAGGATGATGGACAGGGTTTCACAACCCGGTTTAATGTGTCGATGGCCCGGCGAAGGCAAAGAAAAATATGCAGGGATCTTCCGTGTTGGCTCAGGTTGCCCGGCTCCCGAGGCAGGGGCGGGGCAGCCGCCGGTTATGGTTCGGCGTCGTCCGCCTTGAGGCTGAGGGTATGCGAATCGCGCCGGTGAATGGCCTCGAAAAGCGCCTTGATGTGAGGGTAGCCGGATTGGATGACGCGCGTACCCGCGAACTTGAAGCGCCGTTTGTATTCGAGTGTGTTGATTTTGCGGTGAACAAGGATCTCGACATCATATTCACCCCAGTTGGCATTCAACAGGCTGCCGGGCGCGCTTGCCGCCTCCAATGTGTAGCCGGATGGAAGCTCGATTTTTATGTCGTCATGCTCGGACCACGCGAATGGGAACCACACGTCGTGAGCCCGCTCTTGGGCGGCAAAGAGCGGAGAAATGCCTTTTTCGAAATATCCCGGCTGGAAAAACAGCCGCTTCCCCAGTTGTTCGGCGTAGCGGGGCACGCGAATATCGTAAGTGATAAAAAAAGACGAGGTGACGTCGTCGATACCCGGCATTTCAATCTTTGTCACCTCCGCGCTTGGCAACCGTTCCTGAATCCTAGCGCGCAGCATCTCATCGCGCATGGCCGGGGTTTCGTTCATATAGTCGTCGCGTATACTCATCTCGGCGTGTCCGGAATAATCAATCCGCACCGAGCCTGCAAGCGTGCCCTCGGCATCAAGGCGCAGCGCGGCACTCCGGCGCGCGAGGTTTTTGGCGGCGGGCATCGTCAGCGTGGTCTGCCACATCATGGGACGGCCGGGGGTGGAAACGAGCACCTGCGCGCCCTCGTTCTGCCAGCGCAGCATGCCGGAGGGCACGACATCGGTTGCGGGATCGAGGAAAAGCCAGCGCATGCCATCCCGCAATGCGATGAGCGGGTCCGGAAGGGCGGAGGCGAGATGGATGTCCCGGTTAAAGGCGCCATTGTCCCTGTTCGAGCAAAGAGCGATGTGCGTGTCGAGGCCGGAGGCGCGGGCGAGGGCATGATAGAGTATTATCATGTCGAGCGTGCCTCCCTGTTTTTTTTGGAGCGTATAATCGGGAGACGGTCTCTTTTTCGCCTTCACGATCACTCCGGACTCGGGGACATGCCGGTCGGTGTTGATTACGTTTTTCCGGCAATAATCATTTATCAGGCGCGCCCGCTCCTCGATGCCGGTGACGTCGCCGATGATCGCTGCCGCGGTTTCTTTTATAAGCTTGGACGGATTGCCAACGCACGCATCCACCTCCTCGACCTTTTCCCGCCCGAGCCGTGCCCAGAAATTAAGAACTCCGCCAAGATAAACCCTGGGATAAAAAAGAATCCACGGACGCACGTCATTCTTCGGCGGCATATAGGGCTCTTCCTTGAAGGCGGGCGTGTCGAAAATATGCACGGGAATGAAACCGTCTTTCCCGTTCATATCCTCGAGGGGCGGGCAGCGGTGGGTATAGGTGCTGCAATCGACACCTGGCGCAAGAAAAGGGCTGACTTGGAATTCCACATGCCGGGCCGGCATGTCGTGCATGGGCGAGAGCGTGTACCAGTAGAAGTGGTCCTTGGCGCGGGATTCCCATTTATATTCGACGATGTCGCCCACCTCGGCGCCTGGAAAGGAGAAGGATGTCATCTGGTGGCGCTTGCGACGCTGCTTCACGATTTCCCGGGAGTGGAACGCGCTTTTTTCGACGTTGATGACGCGTCCGTCGGGCTTGATCACCCGGGCTGCGAGGTTCCTGATGCTCATCCCGTCCGGGCAGGGAATGTCGATTTTATCAATATGACTCAGGCCTTTTTGATTGTATATTTTTATGCGGAAATAATCGCGGCAGCGCGCTCCCGAGTGCCTGTCACTGTCGTCGATCTCCTCGTATCGGTACAAAATCTCGGCTCCGATCTCGGGGGCAAGAGGGGGCGCAATGGATTCGAGGTCGGCCGGTCCGATGGGGCGCCATTCAAACGAGCGGGCCGCCCGGGCTGTCGGAAAGAGAGAAGCGGCCAGGATGCAGAGCGACACGGTGCGGGCGAGGCGTGGCAAGAAGGGGTTCACGATGGTTTGCGAGCTTGGCGATGTCGGGCCGGATGGAGAAGACGATTTTTGGAAGACTGCTTGATTTGGGTCATATAGAATAAGCGGGAGGGCTCCGAGCGGGACGCACACGCGTTTATCATCGTTTTCTATCGCCTTGGAGTTGCGACAGAGTTTCAGTGGACGATTTTCAACCAAAACGATGCCCGCTCACCCGACTTCTCATTATCCAGACGGCAGGCGCTGGACGATTGCGCTTGCCGGCACCGCCCTGCAAACCTGCCTGGGCACGGTTTACGCGTGGAGCTATTTCCAGAAGCCGATCATGGCGCAATACGGCTGGACCAACGAGGCCGTCACCTGGGTGTTCAGCCTGGCGATTTGTTTTCTCGGGCTCGCCGCGGCGTGGGGCGGGCTCCAGCTCAAGACCGGGCGGCTCGCGCCGCGCGGCATCGCGGTGACGGGCGGCGCGCTGTTCGCGCTCGGGCATTTCATTGCGGCGGCGGCGTTGTGGAAGGGGCTGCTCTGGCTGTTGCTGCTGGGCTACGGCGCGGTCGGCGGCGCCGGACTCGGGCTCGCCTATGTGGTGCCGGTGGCGACGGCGGCGAAGTGGTTCCCCGACAAGAAGGGTTTTGTCACGGGCATGGTCGTCATGGGCTTTGGCCTCGGCGCGCTGCTGATGAGCAAGGTGCTCGCGCCGGTGGCGCTGCGGGTGTTTGACGGAAACCTCGCGGTGGCGTTCGCGGCGATGGGAGGCGTGTTCGCCGTGCTCGCGCCGTCGGCGGGGGCGTTTATGCGAAACCCGCCGGAAAAGGAAAACACGGGCGCGTCCGC
The DNA here is from genome assembly GCF_038725785.1 of Termitidicoccus mucosus. Classification (GTDB taxonomy): domain Bacteria; phylum Verrucomicrobiota; class Verrucomicrobiia; order Opitutales; family Opitutaceae; genus Termitidicoccus; species Termitidicoccus mucosus. The sequence continues at coordinate 2,489,513 of NZ_CP109796.1, read as the reverse complement.
GGACAAGGGGCGGAGCGGGGAGGCGGCGTCGGCGTCCGGCCCGCCGCCGGAGGCCGGGAGCGGCGGCTGGATAAAGTTCGGCCTGCTGTGGCTTTTGTTTTTTTGCAACATTTTCGTCGGCATCTCGATCATCAGTTTCCAGTCGCCGCTCCTGCAGGATTTGTTGCGTATCCGGAATCCGGATATCGATGCGGCGGCGCTGGCCTCGGCGGGCGCCACGTTGATCGCATGCGGCGCGATTTTCAACGGGCTGGGCCGTTTTCTCTGGGGCGCGGTATCGGACAAGATCGGGCAGTCGCTCGCGTTCACGCTCATGCTTGCCGGGCAGATCGTGGCCTTCCTGCTGCTGCCGCGCGCGGCCTCGCCGGTGCTGTTTGGCGCGCTGGTGTGTTACGTGCTGCTTTGTTACGGGGGCGGTTTCGGCGCGATGCCGTCGTATGTGCTGGCGCTGTTCGGCCAGAAGCGCATGGCGTTGCTTTACGGCATGGTGCTCACGGCGTGGTCGGCGGGAGGCGTCGCCGGGCCGAAGTTCATGGCGTGGCTGCGCGACCACCGTCCCGCCGACGCGGCTCCGGTGGCGTTTTATTGCAGCGCGGCTCTGCTCGCGTGCGGTCTTGTGCTGACGCTCCTGCCGGCCATCCGCACGCGCCGGGGCGCGTGAGGCGGCGGTATGTCAGCGTTGCGGGGCGCGATCCGGCGCGGCCGCGGGCTTGTCCGCAACCAGCAAGGACGGGATGGGAACTTTTTTCTGTTCCATGAGCTGCATGAAGACGAGCAGCCCGCTCCACGCATACATGGGATCGCAGAATTTTTCCTCGGTGGCCCGCCCCGTGATCGCGGAATAGTTTTCAAATGCGCCGGAATGCTCGCGCCAGTTTTGCTCGAACAATATCCGGGAGCGTTCCGCCAGCATTGCGGCGGCGGCGTTGTGGCCCGCGCGTTTGAGGCCGAGATACACGAGAAAATTCAACACCGGCCACACGCGGCCGCGCCAATAGAGTTGCTCCGGGAAGGCCGGGTCGTCGCGGGGGACGGACGGCAGCACCCAGTCGCCCCAGAACTTTTCCGGGTGCAGCAGGAAATTATCCACCATCGAGCGGGACTGCTCCCCGGTCGCCACGCCCGCGAGCATGGGATAAAACACCGTGGGGGAAAGGCGCGGGCTGAATTCGCCGGTGTCCGTGCGCCGGTTTTGATACACGCCCGCGTCGGGGTTCCAGAGCGCGGCGATGTTTTTTGTATAAAACGCGGCCCGTTCCGTCGTCTCGGACGCTTCGGCGGCCAGCCCGAGTTCCGACGCCAGCAACGCGAGCGCCTGGCAGTCGGTAATATAAAGTGACGCGAGCCCGACATCGCTCAGCGCCATCAAATGCGTGCGCGTGTCAAACGGGGCGTCGTCATACATGGGCGAGTTGTCCATGCCGGATTCCAAGGCGGCGCCGCGCCCGGTGTTGGGCTGGAGGCGCTCGGCGAGGTCGCCGATTCGCGGCGGGAAGGGATGCGAGCCCCACGAGAGCAGTCCGCGCGGGTTCCGGCGCGCCCGATCCCACCAGCGGTTCCACGCCAGCAAGGCCGGAAAGATCGCCGCAAGGAATCCGCGATCCGGCGCCATCTCGTGGATCGCCAGCATGGTGAGCCCGGCGAGCGGAGGCTGCGAGCGGTCCCATGAGCGGCGCCCGCTGCCATTGGCGACATTGGGGATGAACTCTCCATCGACCATCTCGCGGAACACCTCGCGGATGGAGTTGCGCGCCAGCTCCGGCGCATCGGGAGCCTGCATCCACGCGAACGTAAAAGTATCCCAGCAGAACAAGCCGTATCCGAGGCGCAGCACATTCCACGGGCGCGATGAGGTGGTGATCACGCGTTCGTGCGCCGGTTCATAAAAGGTGTTCCATGCGAGGCATGCCTGGTAAGCCGCGTGCAATTCCGCCAGCCGGCCGTAACGCCGGTGCGCCGCATCCTCGGCGGCCCGGGCCTTGGCGATGATCCGCCCGATCTCATCCAGCGTCCGTGGCGCGCCGCCGGCGGCGATGCCGGCTGGCCCGGAAAGTTCCAGCACCCAGTAGGGCGAGCGGTGCCCGGCGTTGGGATCGCGAATGCGTTTTCCGGTGCAATATATATGAACATCGCCGCGCGCCATGCCGTGCGCCCGCCAGCAATCGGGCCCGGTTTGCACGATGCAGCCGGGGCGGTTCCACAAAAACGAGCCTTCCGCAATCATCGACACGGGGCGCAGCGGGAACTTCCCGACAGGAGTGACCAGGATGACCAGCCCGTCATCCCCGACGCGGGCGCTTTCCACGCGGATTCTGGTCTCACCCATCACCACCGTCAGCGAAGTATAACTGCCATCGTAGGCATGCCGCCCCGGTTCAAGGCCCTCGGGCTGGGTTTTGATATCAACACCGGAGAGTCTCACGCCCGCCGTCGCACCCCGCTGGCGGATGCCGAATGACGCGCTCGAAATCACATGCAGCATGCCATAATGGCAAAAGGACAGCTCAACGGCCAGCGCGGCGGGCATCAACACATGTGCAAGGGCGCTGCGGGTGCTCCACGTGTTCCAGCCTGCGGACGGGAAAAGCTCCTTTTCGTAATTGATATAGGGATGATTCATAGATCGAAGACAGGCCGGATGAGGGGCTTGCGGAGGACATGATATATGATGCGTCGCGGCGTGTTTTCTCAATGTCCGTGTTTAGGTTACCCCAGGGAACCAGTTTCGAGCATCTCCCAAAAAGTCCATGGCGGGCATGCCAGGAAAATCGAAATGAATTCACTGATGTTACGCACATGTAGGGCCTGACCTTGTGTCAGGCCGCGGATTACCTGTGTGGTCTCCTGCGCGTGCGCGGCCTGACACAAGGTCAGGCCCTACAAAATCCTGCCGGCTGCGTCCCATCAGTGAGTTCATAAGCGGCATCCTTTGTTTCCGCGGATGGCACCGGCGTAGATTACCCGTTTCTCTCGTGGTCGAATGCCGCCATGCCGTCGTCCGGTGAACGGCGATCCGGGTCGCATTAATATATTTATTAATATTAGGTTGTGAAATATTGGTAGCCTCGGGGCACCATTAGAAACCTGTTGGCACGGAGGTCCGTTCCGGGATTATATGATATTGTCTACCTCTCCCCATGCCTTTCCGCATCCCAATAAAATCTCCCAAACCTAATTCTCCATTTATGAAGAAAACCTTCCCGCCTCGCCTTTCCTCCTTCGGGTTGCTTTCGGGCATTATAATCATGCTGGTCGCCGGGGCCCGTCTCGCCGCGCAGACTGCATCGGGCACGATCGAGGGCCGCGTGCTGGATCCCGCGTCCGGCGATTATTTGTTGAATGCCCGGGTGTCCGTCAAGGATGCGGGCAAGGAGGCGTTTACCGACAGCGCCGGCTATTATCAGATTCGCGATGTCACTCCGGGCACGGTGACGCTTGAGGTCTTTTATACGGGGTTTGATCCGCAGACAGCGACAGTGGTTGTGGAGGCGGGCAAGACCGCCGGCGCCGATTTTTCACTGCGCAATGTGATGCGCTACGGGGACGGCGGGACAGTTATAATGGACAAGTTTGTCGTCGCCGCCACCCGCGAGGAAGACGCGCAGGCGATCGCGGTCAACGAGCAGCGTTTTGCCGACAACGTCAAGAATGTGGTCGCCGCCGACGCCTTCGGGGATATCGCCGAGGGCAATATCGGCGAGTTCATGAAATTCGTTCCCGGGGTGTCGCTGGAATACGGCGCGGGTGACGCCAGCGCGCTCGTGCTTCGGGGCATCCCAAGTGAATACAATGCCGTGTCCATGGACGGCAACGAACTGGCCAGCGCCGCGTCCTACGGCTCCGGGCGCGAGTTTTCGCTCGAGCAGGTGTCCATCGTCAACGCGGCGCGTGTCGAGGTGACGAAAAGCCAGCTGCCCAGCAATTGGGCAAACGCGCTCGGCGGCAGCGTGAACTTGGTGAGCAAGAGCTCCTTCGAGCGCAGCAAGCCGCAATTGAAATACAAGGCGTTCATGACGTTTTCCTCCGATGATTATGATCTCAAGAAAACCGGCGGGCCGGGCGACAGGCAAACCCATAAAGTCCGCCCGGGCGGGGAATTTTCGTATATAAAACCGGTCACGAAAAACTTTGGGTTCACAGTGAGCGCGCTATATTCCAACCAGGTCGGGCATGAACGTTATTCCACTCCCACTTGGGAGTTCAGGCCGGCTTATGGCGCGTCCGAGACCAACCCCTACCTGAGAAGTTATCAATTGCGCGACGATCCCCGCGAGACGGAGCGCCAGTCCTACCAGCTCGGCGTTGACTGGAAGCCGTTCAGCCCGCTTACCTTGAAGCTGAATTACACTTATAGTAGTTATGACTTGTTCACCGGCGTGAACCGCCTGAGCTTCCAGCACCGGACGGTCACCGGGGCCGCGAATATCCTGGACGCGGCGCCCACGGATTATGACGAGCACCACATGTATAGCGGAAAGTTGAACAACGGGGCCGAAACGACCGAGACGCTGCAATCGCCCATGTGGAGAAAAAAATACGGCGACACTCACACCGTTTCGGGCGCGGCAAACTGGCGATTGGGAGCATGGAAAGGAAGCATCGAAGGCTCCTTTTCCAAGTCCGTAAATTATTACCGCGACACCGACCACGGGTTTTTCTCCTACGCGGATGTCCGCATTTCCCAAGTGCAGACAAATTTTGACGACATTCAGAAAGTGCGCCCCGGCACGATTACCGTGAGCAAAGGAGGGGAGGTTAAGGATTGGACCAAGCTGGCCAATTACAATATAATCAATGTCGAGTCCGAGCATGTAAATTCGGCGGACACGCGATATAATGCGCGTGCCAATCTGCGGCGTGATATTCGCGTGGGAGGCGTGGACGGCGCTGTGCAGATCGGAGTCGCCTACAAGAAACAAATTCGCGACCGGGGCATGGACAAAAAGCTGTGGAGCTACAGGGGCGCGGATGGGGTTGCTGACAACGCCGACAACACCGCCGCCGGCATTGTGAATACAAACTATCTCAACAAGGACATGGGGTTCGGCTGGCCGGCCAGCATAGAATGGGTGAGCCTCAGCAAGCTGTATGACCTTTATCGGGAGCATCCGGACTGGTTTGTCTTCAACGAAACGCATGCCTATCAGCAAAACGCGCTTGGGAGCGAATATATCGAGGAGTCGATCTACGGGGCCTATTTGCAGGCCGAGGCGACCGCATTTAGGGGCCGCATGAAAGTGGTCGGGGGCGTGCGCTTTGAGCAAACCGAGGACCGGGGCGAGGGACTGTTGCGCGAAGGCAGCGTATATATAACAAGGGGGCAGAAGTCATCGACGAGTTATGACGGATGGTATCCCAGCATAGGGGTGAACTATAACATCGCGGCCAATCTTATCTTCCGCGCGGCGTATGGCAGGACGCTCGGGCGCCCCGATTTCGGGAATATCATCGGACGGGCGGAAATCATAGAAAGCTCCGAGACCATAAGCATACGCAACCCGGATCTCAAGCCTTGGGAGTCGGATAATATCGACCTCTCGCTTGAGTATTACCTGAAATCCGGCGTTATCTCGGTCGGCGCGTTCTGGAAAAACATCGACAATGCGTTCGGGTCCTTCACCATGATCGCTGATGAGACGTTGCTGGACGAGTTCGGCCTTTCCCATCAATATGCCGGCTGGGATATGACCTCCACCTTTAATGTCGGATCCGCCAAGGTGTCGGGTATCGAGGCAAATTTTAACCAGCGGCTGAATTTCAAATCCCTTCCACGCTGGGTGCGCGGTTTTTCTGTGTTTGCAAACGGCACCTGGCTGGATCTCGAGGGCGAGAGGGCGGATTTCAACAAGTTCATAGACAAGACGGTGAATTGGGGCGTTTCATATTCCTACAAACGGATTTCCGCCAGGCTGAATTGGAATTACAGGGGAAAGCAGCACATAAATTATCCGAACTTTGGGACGGATGCCAATGGCAACCCGATTCTCGCCGAGGCCCACACGCTGCCGGTCACGCGCCTTGACGCGAACATCGAGTTTCGTTTCACCAAATGGCTGGCGCTTTTCTTCAACGGCAGGGACATCACCCATGCGGACTTGGACCGCGTGAAAATAAGTGCAAACAATCCGGAATATTCGCAATTTTATCAAAGAAACAAATACAGCATCAAGTTCACCGCCGGAATTCGCGGCACATGGTGATCTTGGCAAAATCGAAACCAATAAATGACATGAATAATTTCAAAATCCTATATCCTGTCATCCTGTGCCTCGGGCTGGCGGATCTGGCCGCCCAGGTGCCGCTGCGTCCCGGCACCGAGCTTTTTGTGGACGATGTGAACATCATTCACAAGGAGAACGTGACCAGGCGCACCCACGCCGGCTCCAAGCCTGCCGCGCCGGTGTTAGTGGGCGACCAGCCGTGGGAGAATCGCAGGGCCTACATGAGCGGACTGGTGGTGCGCGACGCGGACGGCGGCTTTCGCATGTGGTATGGGACCTCGGGCCGGCTGGCCTACGCGACCTCGAAGGACGGGCTCGCGTGGGAAAAACCGTTGTTTTCGTTTGTAGACCACAACGGTGCAAAAACCAACGCGCTGGTAAAAAAGAGCAACATGCTCAGCGTGTTGCTGGATGTTTATGAGACCGATCCGGGAAAACGCTACAAGGCGATTTTTTCCAATGGCATCAAAGAGGGCGGCTTTTTTGCGTATTATTCGGCCGACGGCATCGAATGGAAGGAGTATCCCGGCAATCCGGTGATTCCCTACGGCTCGGAAATGGGAAACATCGTCCGCGACCCGAGGACGAAATTGTATCATGCCTACATACGGCCCTACACACCCAAGCACTTTCCCAAGAGGCTCGCCGAAAAGCGGCTCGGGGCGGTGAGCACGAGTACGGATTTCAAGAACTGGTCGAAACCCAGGGTGGTGCTGGCGCCGGACAAGATTGACGATGCCTGGTGCGTGAAGAAGGACCAGCGCACCGAGTTTTACGCGATGAACGGTTTTCCCTACGGCAACTCATGGCTGGGCGTGGTGCCTTTGTTCAGGATCACGCAAATCCTGGATAAAACCGACCGGCTGCAATCCAGATATGACGGCCCGATCGAGGGGCAGTTGATCACAAGCAGGGACGGCTTGGAATGGCGGCGCATGGAAGTGCGCGAGCCGGTGATCCCGAGCGGGAAGGAATTTGACGTGAGCGTCCTCGACGTGGCCACGCAGCCATTGATCGTGGGTGACGAGGTCTGGATGTATTACACGGGAATAACGACCACGCACGGCGGCCCGACGCCGCCGAAGGAACTGGCGGTATGCCTTGCGAAATGGAGACTGGACGGGTTTGCCTCGCTTGATGCAAAGGACAAGGAAGGCATTGTGGTAACGTCGGCGTTTCAACTCGCGCGGAAGGGTTTTTTGGAAATAAACGTGGATGCGTCGAAGGGCAGGCTGGTGGTCGAGGTGCTGGATGCAAAGGGAAATCTGCTGCCGGGCTATGCGGCGGCCGACGCGAAGGTGATTGCAAGCGATGGAGTGAGGCACCAAGTCGGGTGGGCCGCAAACGATTCGCTGCCCGCCGACATCGGGTGCATGCTTCGTTTCCGCCTCACAAACGCCGCGCTTTATAGCTACACCATAAAACCGGCGCAGTGAGAGGGCGAGTAGGTCCTAATATTATATGATTAAGCGCGGCATCTATTATGGCCGGTTGTTCTTTGGCGCGGGCGTGGCGTTTGCCTTCGCATGGCCATGCCTGGCAGAGGTGGTGCCGGCCGCATTGTTCACCGATCACGCAGTCTTGCAGCGAGACATGCCGCTGCCGGTGTGGGGGCGGGCCAATCCGCGGGATGCGGTGCGGGTGGAGTTTGCCGGGCAGGCGCAGGAGACCCGTGCCGATGCCGCCGGGCGCTGGCTTGTCCGCCTCGGGCCGGTCTCCGCGCCAGGGCCGCACGTGATGAAAATCACCGGGCCGGACAACACGGTGGCAATCAGTGACGTGCTGGCCGGCGAGGTGTGGTTGTGTTCCGGGCAGTCGAACATGCGGTTCCCTCTGTCGAAGGCGGCGGGCGGGCGCGAGGCCGCGGCGGCGGCGGGCAATCCGCAACTGCGGCTGTTCGACGTGCCGCTTGTTCCCAGCCGGCAGCCGGCGTGCGACGTGGCCGGGGCATGGAAACGATGCGAGCCGGCGACAGCGACGGACTTTTCAGCAGTCGCGTATTATTTCGGCGCGCAACTCCAAAAGGCGCTCGGCTGTCCGGTGGGGCTTATTCACTCAAGCTGGGGCGGGACGGTGGCGAAGTCGTGGATGCCGCTGGAGGCTCTGCGCGCCGACCCGCGCTTTGACGTGATGATGGAGCGCGAGCAGGAGCGGCTGGAAAAGCTCCCGGAGACGAAAAATAAATACGAGCGCGACCGCGCGGCGTGGGCGAAGCGGCGGGAGAAAAATCCCGCGACCGCCGGGCCGGCTCCCGTGTTTCACGACGCGGCGTCGAAGGCCGCGCCGGCGCATTTATACAACGGAATGATCCACCCGCTCATTCCGTATGCCATGCGCGGCGTCGCGTGGTATCAGGGCGAGTCGAACCGCACCAGCCCCGCGCAATATGGAATCCATCTCCCCGAGTTGATAAAGTCGTGGCGGAGCGCCTGGGGGCAGGACGACCCGCGTTTCGGCACCGACTACCCGTTCCTGATTGTGCAGATCGCGAATTATCTGGAGCGGAAGGACGACCCGAACCTGCGCAGCCCGTGGGCGGAAATCCGGGAGGTGCAGCGTCTGACCGCGTTGGCAACACCGAACACGGCGCTGGTGGTCGCGATTGATTTGGGCGAGGCGGGCAATATTCACCCGGCAAACAAGCCGGATGTCGGCAAACGACTCGCGCTGGCGGCGGAGCGTCTGGCCTACGGGCATGATGTCGTCGCCAGCGGCCCCTCGGTGCGGGATGTGAAATGGGCGGCTTCTGAGGTGACTGTTTCGTTTGACAATGCAGAAGGCGGGCTCGTCTCGCACGGCGCGCTGGCGGGATTCGCGCTCGCCGGTTCTGACGGAAAGTTTTTCAACGCGGAGGCCATGATGTCTGCCGACGCAGTGGTGGTTTCAAGCAAGCACGTGCGCAAGCCCGACAAGGTGCGTTATCTTTGGGCGGATAATCCCCGGGCCTCGTTGTATAATAAACAGGGTCTGCCGGCCTCGCCTTTCGAAGTTCGCAGGTAAAATTCATGGAGCGCGGCGGCAGAGGGCGAAGCCCGGCGACGCCGTTTTGAGTGATGCCATATCCGAACGAAATTTATATTTTAGGTAGGACGAGGCGTCCCCGCCGAGCCGCGGCTCAGCCGGAGGCTTCGCCCTACCTTGATAAGTCTATAAACGATTCGGAAATCGTATGATTTGTAAAATCTATACCCGCATTTGTATTCAAAAAAGAGCGGTGCCGCCGCTTCGCTTTGTGCAATCGCGCGCCATGACAGGCACTGGGCGCAGGCGGTGCGTTTGTTATTCTGCCGCGGCAATCCGGAAACTATAAAGATCGCCATTTGTCAGATGGAAACGCAACGCGAACGGTTTGCCGGCGGGCACCCGGTCGCCGCCCTTCCATCTGATGCGATGGCGAATCGAATCACTGCTGATTCTTTCGCAATCAGCCTCCGCGAAACCGGGGATCGCCCGGCTTTCGGAATCAAGCAGCGCGACCGTCAACTGACCGCGGGACATATCGGCATTGACGAGAAGCTCGCCTCCGTCGGTGATCATCGGGACGGTTTGAACGACTCCCGGCGCCCAGCGCGCGCGCAGCGAGGCAAAGCCGTCGAGCCGCCATTTGGCCAAGGCGATTGTGATGTCCTTGGGCGGAATCGGGCCGCCATGCGTGGTATTGATTGCCGTATAATAAAGCCAGATCTCGTCGCCGACGATGAGGGGGTTGTTGGCAATGTGCAAGATCGTGCCGGCATCGTAGCTGCGCGGGCCGTTGGGAATGACGGGCGTGCGAGGCAGGGTGCGTCTCCACTTGCGCCCATCCCGGCTATGGATGAGCTGCACATCGATAGGACCATCAAAGGCGGCCTGGAGTTTTTGCTTTTCAGTCAAAGTCCCGGTGAGGCGAAAGACCGTGATAAAACCGAGCCATTGGGATCCGTATTCAAATCCGCTCCAGCCATAGAATTCGGTGCGCTGGCCTTTGCTGAACAGCCATTGATCATCTATTTCATCGGGCGTAAACACCATTTCCAATGGGGACCAATTAATGAAGTCCTTGCTGGTGGTGAGCGCGCAGGTGCGCTTTTCCTTCATGCTTTTAGGGCTTAACTTTGGCGGGTGCGGGCGGATGAAGGCCAGGTATTCCCCGGTTTTTTCGTCCTTGGATACAGTCGCCATTTCACTGCCAAAGGCCATGAGTTTTCCACCGTCATTATACATTTTCCAGTTGATCCCGTCTGCTGAATACGCACCCCGGAAGTGGCGGCTGCTGCCGATCAACGCCTTGTATTTTTGCAGCGGATCCGGGCAGTGCTCGTCGATAAAAACAGTGGTGTTTATGACATCGGTCAGAAGAATGTTGTTTTTTCTGGAGCCATCGTATTCATGCAGTCCGACCTCGGGGCGCATCCACGTGACCCCGTCTTGCGACTCGGCGTAGCAGATTTTCCCTCCGGCATTATACCACATGCGAAAGAGTCCGGTTTTTTCATTCCGGTGCACTCCTCCATAAAGATATACGCGACCCTCCTCCCATGGCTTCTCGGCGCGGAGCACGGGGGCGTCGAGCTTGGCCGCCTGGTGGAAAACGCGTTCGAGATTGGCGCTCGCCGCGATGATCGTGTCATCGATGAACAGTTCGGCGTCGCCTCTGGTTTGATAACTGGAAGCCGGGGCGGCGGAACAAAGTGCAAAGGCAAAGGCCAGCAGGCAGGTTGTGAGGCAGGGTTTCATTGGTTTGCAGGTGTGAGTCATTTTCAGAGGAAAGCCGGATTGTATTTAAATGATGAGTTCCGCTGATTGAACGAAATCCACCCTATCATGCGCGTTGTGGAGCCGCGGGCAACGCATCCAATATGGAGCCCCGGGAATACCAGATTTTTTCAGCGGTGGATAACGCATCATTCCGGCGCCGGGCCGAGGGTATTGCCTTTTATGAAATCAGGAATGATGCGCATATCGAAGCGCCGGGGCGCGCCTTGCTCGAGCATCCGTTTGATGGCGTGATACAGGGCCAGCGCGAATTTTGACGGCACTATGGAGTAGCGCGTGGGGGCGGGATGCACTTGCGAGAGAAGCGGGGACACTTCCCGCGAGATAAGGGAGACATCACGGGGGACGCGGAGACCGTGATGCGCGAGAAAGCCGAAAAGCGTGAGATAGAGCAGGGGATTGCTGCACAGGAAGCCCGTGGGGCGGACCGGCATGCCTTGTATGCGCTGAAACTCGCGGACGACGGCGGCCATGCCGCGCGGCGGGCGGATGATGAGCGGCTCGGGATAGCCTTTGTGCTCGAGGACGGCGTTGAGGAACGCCTGCTCGCTGGCAGCGTCGGCGCCATGCACCGCCTTTTCCTCGTGGAAAAACACGAGGCGGCGATGGCCTTGCCGTATGAATGCGAGCGCCGCGTGGCGGCATAGCGCGGACTGGTCGATGTCAACGCTGGGCAGCTCGATGTCATCGAAGGTGGAACCCGCGACCACGGCCGGTTCGCTTCGCGAGGCGAACCAGTGCTGGATCGAATGGTTGGAGCGGGCGATTATCCAGCACCGGCCCGGATGGGAGCGCACGAGTTGGGAGAGCGAACGCGGGGCGTTTTGGCCGAAATATTTCCATCCGGAAAAAATTTCCAGTTCCATTCCCGCGTTGTGCAGCGATGACATGAGATGGTTGATCCACAAGATGGTGAACGGCCGCGCCGTCTCGACCGGCTCCGGCAGCAACAAGGCGACGCGCGTGATTGGGCCGCTTTGTTTTTTGGCCGCGACGCCCGTTTTCCTCACCAGCAGGCTCGCGCGGTTGCGTTTTGTCTGGATCATGCCGTCGGCGCGCAGCATGGCAAGGGCGCGCCGCACGGTTTTCCTGCTCACGTTGAGCCTTGTGGCGAGGCGGCGTTCGCCGGGCAGTTTGCCCTTCCAGATTCCCGCCTCCAGTTCCTCGCGGAGCGTGTTGGCGACTTGGGTGCTGATGGAGTGAAAAGATGAAGGCATGGGGATGAAGGGAACCGACCGACGACCATGCAACATGCACCCGGAAGGGCGGGATGCCAAGTCCGCGAAAGTGGTTTCCTGAGGAATCCATAATGCCAGCGTTGTTTCATCCCGGGAGTTTTGTTTTATTGAAATTGTTCCCCTTCGACCAGCCAGCCTCGCGGGCTTTGCCAGTTTGTATCATATTCAAAACGCGATACCAATACAATGTGCTCCAAAATGAACATACCGAATCCCCGTCGTGCATGGATTTTCATCGCTGCCTTGCTGCCCGCGATGCAGCCGGCACCCGTCACGGCGGACGAATATACTTTTTCCACCGGCAGCTCGGCCGCGGGACTGTCGGGCCTGCTGGCCGGCGGTGACACGGTGGCCATTTCCGGCTCGGCGGGAATGCTCGTCCTGTCGGACTCGCGGAGCCTGGATGTCAGCAACTGGGCCGCGCAGACGGACTCGTTTGATCTGGGAACAAAGTCCGGCATTGTATTCAAGCCTGCATCCGGCGCGTCCGACCAGTGGGCGGTGCTCCAACGCGGCTCCGGGAATGTGCGGTTGATTACAATCGCTCCCACCGCCTCCGGCACGACGGTGCTGGAACTAAACAAAGTGGTAATCGCCAACGGCTCCTCGGGCGGGGCGAACAACGGTGGTGGAATCCTGGTCTCTGCCGGCTCCGACCTGTTCCTCCTGAAAGGCGATGTGGTGTTTTATAACAATACCGGGCGCAACGGCGGCGGCATGGCGGCGTTGGGTTCGGTCACATTTGCCGGGGATGTGACCTTTGACTCAAACACGGTAAACGCCGCCGCCGGTTACGGAGGCGGTTTCACCACGACGGGCAACATGGCGTCCGCCGGCGCGGCCACGATCGCATTCGAGAAAACCGCGGTGTTCATCAACAACGCAAGCGGAGCCACGGCGGCGGGCGGAGGCATGTATGTGCATCGCGGGCATTTGCTGGTTTTCAAGGACACCGCCACCTTCAAAGGCAACAAGGCCGGCTCGTCCGGTGGCGGAATTTACGCGCCCAGCGCGGCGGGGTTTCCGGGAACAATAACATTTGCGGGTGATGTTTTGTTTGACTCAAACTCCGGCACCAACTCAGCCGTGATTCACGGCGGCGGCATTTACGCCGGCGATTTGATTGACGTGCTGTTCACCGGCGCCGGAAGGGTGGCGACATTTGACAATAACAGCATCATCGTCAGCGCCACCGTCGCGCCCACGGGCGGCGGAATTCGCGCGCAATCCGTTGTCTTCAGCGGCGGCACTTTTAACATTACAAACAACGCCGCAGGCGCCGCCGGCACCGGCGCGCAAGGCGGCGGCGTGCGCACGGTGAAGGCGCTGGATGTTTCGGGGAATTATAATTTTTCCGGCAACGAAATCACCGGCGCCGGTGGCGCGGCCTACGTGGGCGGAACCGCGTTTTTTGCCGGCTCCGGTTCGTTCGCAAACAACAAGGCGCTGACAAACGGCGGCGCGCTTTATATTGCCGGCGACGCGCTCGACATTTCCGGAGCCGCCGCGTTCGACGGCAACGTCGCCGGCGGGCTGGGCGGCGCGATTTATGCGGCCAATGCGGTTTCGCTGACGCTGAGCGCCACGTCCGGTGATATTGTCTTCCAGAACAATACCCAGAGCGCGACGCTCAATCATGCCGATTTCGCCAGCACCAAAAAGATGATGATTGCGAATGCAGGAAGCTCGAACGCCATCTATTTCGCCGCCGCGGCCAATACGATGAACATCCATGCGGAGGCGGGATACACGGTGCGTTTTTCCGACGCGATCAGCGGCACGGCGGGACTGGCGCTTGTGGTCAACAAATCAGGCGGGGGCAATGTGTCTTTCGCCCATAATCTGGATGCCGTGGTGACAACCACGGTTTCGGCCGGCGGCATGATATTGCAGAATGGCGCGATTTATGGGAGCGGAACAGACGGCGGCGCGTTTGCGCTGGCGGCGGGGGCGGGGCTTTATGGAAACGGGAAGGTGCTTGCCCAAACCGTGAGCATCGGGGCGGGCGCCTCGCTGGGCGTGAGTGACGGAGGGCGGCTTTTGATTGAAAGCGGTGTTGCGCCGACCGTGGGCGGCGGGCTCATCCTTGCAGGCTCGGGCACGATTTCCGTCGCGGGTGTCGGCGCTTTCGATGCCGCGGAGGTGCGCGCCGGGGGCGGCGGGACGGCGGAGACCCTGACCATTGACGGCGATCTCACACTGACCGATGCGAAGCTCACCGTTTCATTGCATGATAACGATGCCGACAAGTTGATGGTGAAGGGCAACGCCATTGTCAGCGGGTCGAAAACAATCGATATCTTGTCGCTGGCGGGCAGCGGCACCTATAATATAGGAAATGTAAAGGACTTTTACGGACCGGACACTTTGGTATTGATTGGTGGAGAACTGCAATCCGCCGGGGCGCGCCAGCGCGCGGAAGCGGGGAGCGACGGAGTGAACCTCCAGATCATCGCCTCGGCTGATATTTCCCGCATATTATATTGGACCGGCGGCACGAGCGCCACGTGGAGCACAGCGCAGCAGAACTGGACGGATGATGCCTCCGTCAATGAATTTGCGGGCGGTGATCGTGTGGTGTTTGACGGGGCGCATGATTCTGCGCACACCGACCGGAGGGAAATCTCGCTCGGGGGGAGCGGGGTAAGGGTGTCGGATATGATTGTGCGTGGCGGCGGAACGTATGCTTTTTCCGGGGATGGCGGAATCACGGCAAGCGCGGACTATGCGGTCAAAATCACGGGCAGCACCAATATTGACGACGCCCGGGGAAAACTCATCAAGGAGGGGGATGGCGTCCTGCGGTTTGAAAATAGCGGGAGCAATACATTCCGTGGCGGCATTGAAATCCAAGGAGGCGCGGTCGTGTTCAACCGGGCGGAGCAACTCGGGGACGGCGGCAACGGCATCAGCTTCACCGGCTCCGGAACACTGCGGGCGGCCGGCGACGGCTTGAGTTTGCCAAACGCGGTGACAATCGGCGCGGGCAATAGTGCGACGCTGGACACCCAAAACAACAAGGTCACGGTCTCGGGATCGCTCGCCGGGGAGGGAAATCTGGTAAAGACAGGTGCAGGCACCCTTGTGCTGGCGGGAGGCAATGCCCACACCGGAGTGAAAATCATCCAACAGGGAACGTTGCAGGGCGCGGCCCAAAACCTTGGCTCCAGAATACAAAATGAGGCGACTTTATTGTTTGACCAAGGCGGGGCAGGGGAGTTTTCCGGAGAGATCACCGGCGCCGGCACGATTATCAAAAAGGGGGCGGGCGCGCTTTTGGTGAGCGGGTCGGTGACCGCATCGAGTTTCCGGGTTGACGAAGGGATGATTGCGATCGGCGATACGACCTTGGCGGCCACAACCGGCTTTTCCGTGAATGCCGGCGGCGGGTTGACGGGCACCGGCATACTGCGCACGCCGCTCCTCAGCAACAGCGGCATCATCAAGGGCCGCAAGGCGGCGGAAGGCGCGGGCGGCGAGCACGGGAGGCTGACCATCGAGGGCAATTATACGGGCAATGGCGGCGCGGTGATGCTGGATGTCGCCTGGCAGGGCGATGGCGCGGCGGCGGCGGACCAATTATATATAACAGGAAGCGCGTCGGGCTCCACCAGCCTCGTCCTGGCGATTTCGGGGACGAGCGGTTTGCCTTCGGACAATGCAACCTTGGTGCATGCCGATGGCGGGTTTAGCAACGGCGAAGGCACCTTTGTATTAGCCGAACGCTATGTGCTGCCAAACGGCAAGGATGCGATATTGGAGTATGCGGCGGATGGCGATTTGCGCATCGCCTCGACTTTTTCCCCCGAGGCCGCGGCGATCACGGGGGCGGATGCCGCCGGGTTTCTGATCGGAAAGGCAGCTGTCGATTCGCTGGACGGACGTCTGCTGGCGTTGCGCATGAACAACCAGGCGGCGCACAGGTATGACCTTTGGATGGCGGGCATGCACCGGCATGACAAAATAACATCGACCACCTACGATGGCACGAAATCCAATATACAAGGAGCGCAGGTTGGCGTGGATACGTTTTTCGGCGAGGATTCGCGCAGCCTCGTTTTCGGTGTGTTTTATGATTACGCGAAATCGGACATGCACCAGCTCCGCAACATTGCCTCCGCGCGCACCGAATCAAACGGGGGCGGACTCTATGCAATGTATAAGCACGGGGCATTTTATATTGACGGCATCATGCGGGGAAGCCGGGAGGCATATGAGGTGTCCGTCCCCGGCACGCCCTCGTTTGGCATGGACGGGGATAGTTGGGCGGGGTCGGTGGCGATCGGTTATGTGATCGAGGGCGATCTCGGCTGGAACGCCGATCCCGAGGTGCAGCTGACTTATCAAAGCCACCGCATCGAGGACGCGACCGACATGTGGGGGCGCATTTATCACACCGACTCCACGGAATCCCTCAACGGCCGCGCCGGTGTGCGCCTGTGGACGCAGCGCGAATGGAAGAAGGGGCTGGGCATCGTGCCTTGGCTGCGGGGCGGTTATGAATACGAGTTCAAGGGCGAAGGCAGGATGACCGTCGGAGGCGAACCTTTTGAGAACAGCCTGTCCGGCGGCGGGTTCATGCTGGACGCCGGCGTGTCCATGCAGCTCGGCCATGGCTTCAGCATCGATGGGAGCGGCGCATGGTTTTACGGCGCCAAGCTGGGCGGTTACAGCGCCAGCCTTGGGTGCCGTTATGCCTGGTGAACGGGACCGGAACGTCCGGCCCGGGCTTTGGCAAATTTATTTCAGATTCCTGTTCGACAACTGGCCTGAGTTGTGCTGACTTATTCACAGTTTATCCACAACCACGATGGGAAGTCTGAGCCGCTCCACCGAGCCACAACACGCCAAGCTCAAGGTCTCCGCGAAGGTTAAAACCTTTGTCCTGGACACCAACGTCCTCCTTCACGACCCCCAGTCGATTCATAAGTTTGAGGACAACAACCTCGTAATCCCGGTCGAGGTGCTTGAGGAACTTGACGCCATAAAAACCGAGCAGTCCACCGAACGAGGCCGCAACGCCCGCCGCGTCCACCGCATCCTGCAGGAGCTCCTGCCCGATTCGCGCTCCATGCTCGAAGGGGTGAAGCTCCCCGGCGGCGGCACGCTTTCCGTCATCATCAACCGCTACCTGACCGACGCGAACCTCAACTCCCCCGCGATGCTCCGCCTGCGCGCCGTGCTGCCCGACCTGTCCAAGAAGGACAACCGCATCATCGCCTGCGCGCTCTTTGTGCAGGAGCAGTTTCCGCCGCCCACCATCCTCGTCACCAAGGACGTGAACGTGCAGCTCAAGGCCCGCGCCGTCGGCCTCGAGTCGGAGGATTATCTCAACGACAAAGTCCCCGAGGCCGCGGAGGAGCGCGCCTACCGCGAGGTTCCCGTGACCATTTACGAGCTGCAGCGCTTCTGCTCCGAAGGGGGCTTCGACCTCGGCGCGGAGGCGTCGGCCGGACTCGTGGTCAACGAATACGTCCTGCTTCGTTCCGACGAAGGAAAAACCATGCCCGCGCGCTATCACGGCGGCGGGATGATCCACCGCCTGCGCATCCCCGATTTCGTGAAGGCGCCCGGCGGCATTCCCATCCGCCCGCGCAACCTCGAACAGCAGTTTTTCGTGGACGCGCTGCTGGACGACTCGATCTCGATGGTCACCTGCTTCGGCAAGGCCGGCACGGGCAAGACGCTCCTCTCCATCGCCTGCGCGCTCCAGCAGACGCATGACGACGCCTCGCGCTACGACGGCGTGTCCATCTCCCGGCCCGTCATCGCGCTCGGCAAGGACATCGGGTTCCTCCCCGGCACGCTCGACGAGAAAATGAAACCCTGGCTGCAACCCTATTTCGACGCGCTCGAAGTGCTGGTGCCGTCGAAGCCGCCGAAGGAGGCGCAGTTCGCCTCGAAAAAAGTCGCCAAGAAAAATCGCGGACGCAACGGCGACGTGGCAAACCTCTTCGCCGATCCGCAGCCGATGCAGGGCTCGAACAACGGCCAGCGCGCGCCCGGCGCGCCGCCCCTCAAGCCCTATGAACGGCTCATCCGCAGCGGGTTGGTCGAAGTGGAGGCGCTCTGCTTCATCCGCGGGCGCTCCATCGCGCGGCGCTTTTTCATCCTCGACGAGGCGCAGCAGCTCACGCCGCACGAGGTGAAGACGGTCATCACCCGCATTGCCGAGGGCTCGAAGATCGTGCTCATCGGCGACCCGGCGCAGATCGACAATCCCTACGTGGACTCGCGCAGCAACGGCCTGGTGTATTGCTGCAACCGGATGCGCGGCCAGCCGATGGCGGCGCACATCACGCTGACCAAGGGCGAGCGCTCGCGACTGGCCGAGCTCGCCGCGGATTTATTGTGAAGCCTGGTTCCCCGGTGTTTTCCGCGGGTCAAGCCGGGGAAACGCCTCCGCATTTTGCGCCGCGCGCCGGAACGTTTTCGGCGGCACCCCCGCGTGCTTTGTGAACACGAGCCGGAAGCGCCGCAAGTCCGCGAAACCGCATTGCGCGGCGACATCCGTGAGCGTCATGTGCGCGCGTCCGGCGGCGGAGAGCATTTCGCGCGCCTTGGCCACGCGCAGGCGGTTGATCACCGTCAGCGGCGGTTGTCCCAGCGCCTCGCGAAAACGCAGTTCCAGCCAGCGGCGCGAATGCCCGGCGCGCTGCACCAGCCACTCCACCCCGAAGGGTTTGTCCAGATGCTTGCGCGCCTCTGCGATCAAATCCGCCACGAGCGGATCGTTCACCGCCACCGTCTCGGTTGATTTGCGCATCACCACCTGTTCCGGTTCGACCAGGATCAGGTTTTGAGGATTGGCGATGCCAGCCATCGCCCGGTCAAGCATCGCGGCGGCCTCCCAGCCGACCTTCCAGTCGTTGCGGGCGATGCTCGTGAGCGCCACCGGCCCCAGCTGGCAGACCGCCTGGTCGTTGTCCACGCCGAGCACCGCCACATCGTCCGGCACACGCAGGCCGGTTTGCAGGCACACATCCACGATCATCGCCGCGCGCAAATCGATGCTGGCCAGGATGCCGACCGGCTTTTGCAAACCGCGCAGCCAGCGTGCGAGTTGCTGGTGCTGGTCGCGCCAGCGCGTGGGGGCGCGCTTGTTGGGGTGAACGATGAGCGAATGGCATTTGGCACCCGCGCGCCGCGCGGCATCGGAAAACCCGGAGTAACGCTCGCAACTGTACCACATGTTGCTCGTCCCGTAATAACCGAGCCGCTTGAAACCGAGCCCCAGCAAGTGTTCCGCCGCCATCTGTCCGATCTGCCGGTGGTCAACCATCACCGAGGGTATCTTTTCGGGGTTGATGTGTCCGGCCAGGTTGACCACCGGGAACGGCAGCGAGCGCGCAATGCGCATGTCCCGGGGAGTTGTCACCAGCGCAAACGCGCCGTCCATGCGCGTATGCCGCAGCCAGTCCACGGATGGCGCGAGGCTTTCCGGCATGAACAAAAACGTCCAGCCCCCGCGCGCCTGCGCATAATCCACGATGCCATGGCGCACTTTTTCGAGAAACGAAAGCCCCTGCAAAAGCGCCAGGCCGATGACCGGACGACGTTTTTGTGGTGTTTGCCTTGAAGCCGAATGACTCTTTTCGGTCATGATGGAGGGATATTCCTGGTTCCCAATGGGAAGCGGGGATTTTTTAGAGAAAAAAACGAACCATTAAAACAATCGAATCGCGGAAGCGCGGAAGGGCGGAAAACAACCCCATTTTCCTTTTCCGTGCTTCCATCCTTCCGTGCTTCCGCGATTAAAAAAAATAAAACTATTTTCGAATCCATTGCGCAAAACGCCTCTTTTCAACGCAAAAAAGCCCATTTCCCATGGCCGTTTCATGGGTAGCATCTGGCAAAATTTTCCTGCACGCTTTCCTGCATGCCTCCCTATTTCATCTATGAAACTCGGCCTTGGCCTTTATAAACACCAGCTCGACCGCGGGCACTTCAATTTTGCGCGCCAGATCGGCGCGACCCATCTGGTGATCCACCTCGTGGATTACTTTCGCGGCAATCCGCACAACGCGCGCGACAACCAGCCCACCGGCGGCGTCAAGGACGGCTGGGGCTACGCCGGCGATCCCGACGCGCTCTGGACGCTCGACGAACTCACCGCCCTGCGCCGCGAGATCGAGGCCGCCGGCCTGAAGCTCGAAGCCATCGAGAACTTCGACCCCGCGCACTGGCACGACATCCTGCTCGACGGTCCGAAACGCGCGCTCCACATCGAGAACATAAAAACCATCATCCGCCGCCTGGGCCGGGCCGGCATCCCTGTCATGGGCTACAACTTCAGCATCGCCGGTGTGGCCGGCCGCACCACCGGTCCCTATGCGCGCGGCGGCGCGCCCTCCGTTGGCATGGAAGGCCCGGTGGACGATCCCATCCCGCTCGGCATGGTCTGGAACATGATCTACGACGCCGACGCCCCCGCCGGCACGCTCCCGCCCATCACGCACGAGGAACTCTGGCGCCGGCTGGAAGCCTTTCTCGACGAAATCCTGCCCGTGGCCGAGGAGGCGGGCGTGAAGCTCGCCGCGCATCCCGACGACCCGCCGCTGCCCACCGTGCGCGGCCAGCCCCGGCTTGTGCATCAGCCTGCGCTCTACCAGAAACTCATCGATCTCAATCCCAGCCCGTCCAATGCGCTGGAGTTCTGCATCGGCTCGCTCGCCGAGATGACCGAGGGCGACATCTACGAGGTGGTCGATCATTACAGCCGCCAGCGGCGTCTCGGCTATGTCCACTTCCGCAACATCCGCGGCAAGGTGCCGGATTACAAGGAGACCTTCATCGACGACGGCGACGTGGACATGATGCGCGTATTGAAAATTTTGATACAAAACAGGTTCGACGGCGTGCTGATCCCCGACCACACGCCCCAGGTCGCGTGCCCGGCGCCCTGGCACGCCGGCATGGCCTACGCCATGGGCTACATGAAGGCCGCGATGAAAACCCTCGGCATCGACTGATAAAATGGAGGGGCGGTCTCCGTGCCATCCCCCTCCATCTTTCTCTTTATTCTTTATCTTTCTTCTTTCTCCCGCGCCTTGATTTCATGGAGGCACAATGCCGAACAGGATGGGAGAAAGAGGAAAGATAAAGAATAAAGAGAAAGATGGAGGGACCGGCACGGGCCGCAAATATCCCTCCGCGCATTTTTTCCGATGAACAACCCATCCTTCCCAGGCATCTTTTCCCTGCGCGGCCAGGTCGCGCTCATCACCGGGGGCGGCACCGGCATCGGCCGGGCCATCGCCGGGGCCATGCACGCGGCGGGCGCGCATGTCGTGCTGGCCGGACGCCGCGAGGCCGAACTCGCCGCCGCCGCCGCCGAATTGGGCGAACGCGCCAGCATCGCCGTGCACGACGTCACGGAACTCGACGCTGCGCCCGCGCTGGTCGCGCGCATCACCCGCGAGACCGGCCCGGTCACCTGCCTGGTCAACAACGCCGGCATCAACATGAAGAAGCCCGCCGTCGAGACGACTTCGCCGGAGTTCGAGGCCATGCTGCGCACCCACGTGCTCGGGTCGCACGCGCTCACCCGCGCCGTGGCGCCGGGCATGATCGAGCGCAAGTCCGGCAGCGTGCTCTTCATCGCGTCGATGGCCTCGCTTTTTGGCATTCCCGGCGTCATCGCCTACACTGCGGCCAAGTCCGCCTATGTCGGCATGGTGAAATGTTATTCGACGGAGCTTTCGCCGCACGGTGTCCGCGTCAACGCGATCGCACCCGGCTGGATAGAGACGGCGATGTCGCGCAAGGCGATGGAAGGCGACCCGGCCCGCAGGCAAAAGATCATCGGGCGCACGCCGATGGCGAAGTTCGGCGCGCCCGCCGACATCGGCTGGGCGGCGGTTTACCTGGCCTCACCGGCGGCATCCTTTGTCACCGGGGTGACGCTGCCCGTCGATGGCGGCGCGAGCATCGGGTTCTGATCGGCCTCGTTTTTTTGGAGGGACGGCCTCCGTGCCGTCCTTCCACGTGGTTTGCGTGGCACGGGCGTCTCGCCCGTGGGATTGGGTGGCATGGGCGACCCCGCCCGTGTTGATCGCGACCTCGCGGCGCGGAGCGCCGTCGCATGGGCGGGACGCCCATGCCACCCGACCCGAACGGCACGGGGGGCCGTCCCTCCAAAAGGATAAATCTCGTTTGGAAATGGGATGAAATCGGTTTCCCTTTTTCGCGCCGCCGCCTTCACTGTCCGCATCACTCATGCGCATCGGGCCTGTCGAACTCTCCTCGCCGCTTTTTCTGTCTCCGCTCGCCGGATACACGAACCTGCCCATGCGCCTCACGCTGCGCGAACTCGGCGGGCTCGGCTGGGCGACCACCGACCTCATCAACGCCCGTTCGCTCGTCGAGCGCAATCCGCGCGCGCTCAAGCTCGCCGAGACCTCGCCCGCCGACCGGCCGTTCGCCATCCAGCTCTTCGGCTCGGTCGCATCCGAGATGCGCGATGCCGCCGTCATCTGCGAACAGCTCGGCGCGGCGTCCGTGGACATCAACATGGGCTGCCCGGTGAAAAAGGTCGTCCGCGTGGGCGGCGGTTCCGCCATGATGACCGAGCTCGAAAAAACCGCCGCCCTCGTGCGGGGCATGATCGAGGCGGTGCGGATTCCCGTCACCGCCAAGATGCGCCTCGGCTGGGACGACGACAACATCACCGCGCCCGACCTCGTGCGCGTGCTGGAGGACGCGGGCATCGCCGCGGTGTTCATCCACGGGCGCACGCGGGCGCAGGGATTCGGCGGCACGGTCAGCCTCGACGGCATCCGCTCCGTCGTGCAGGCGGCCCGCGCCATCCCCGTCATCGGCAACGGCGACGTCATCACGCCCGAGTCCGCGAAAAAGATGATCGACGAGACCGGCTGCGCCGGGGTGAGCATCGGTCGGGGCGCGTTTTACGATCCCTGGATTTTCCGCCGCACCGCGCATCTGTTGCGCACCGGCGAGATCCCGCCTGAGCCGTCCTTCGACGAACGCGTGCGCGTGATGTGCCGCCATCTCGACCACATGATCGACGTGTTTGGCGAGGAGCACGGCTGCCGCCTGTTCCGCAAGATCGCGCCCTGGTATGCGAAGCGTTTCGGGCCGGCGAAGGACTTCAAGCAGCGCGTCATCGCCGTCACCACGCGCGCGGAATTCCATGCGCTGCTCGCAAGTTACCGCCGCTGGCGCGCGCCGTATTGCGATGCGAACGGGGACTTGCTGCCCCGCTTCCAGCCGCCGCCGCTCGTCGCCTCCTTCATGCGCGCGCCGGATGACGGCGGCCCGCATGATTCCATTCCCGTGCCCAAGGGACCGGTGGAAATGTGGTAGCGGGAAGCGCGCGGACGCGCCTCACCGACTCCCGGCTCATGTTTGTTGCAGCGCGATGATCAGGCGCGTGCGGCTGGTCACGTGCAGTTTTTTGAAAATCCGGCTGAGCAGCACTTTCACGCTGCCCTCGGTCTTCGCGGTGCGCATGGCGATTTCCTTGTTGCTGCAACCGGCGCAAACCAGCATCACCAACTCGCGTTCGGTCGGCGAGAGCGCGTGCAGCAGCCGCGCGGGGGAGCCGGCGGCCGGCGCGGCCGTCTCGCTGCCGTCGACCCCGGCGGCGCCGCCCGGCGGGCGCAGCCGGATGATAAAGACCGGCTTGGTGAGGGCATTCGCGGTGTCCTTGCGCAATGAAACCAGCGCCTCGCACCCTGATCGCGCATCGACCAGGTGCCGCAGCGGGGGATCGCCCGCCGGCTCCGAAGGCGCCGCGCCGGCCCGGCGCGATGAGGCCGGGGCAGGGGAGGACGGATGCGCGGGAGCCGCTTGCAACCATTCCGCCCGGATCTCCTCGCAGGCCGCGGCGATCGCGGGCGGGATGTCAAAGATGGCCTGCGGGGAAAACTTTTTCGCCGGCCCGGGACCGAGATTCCAATGCGCGCAAAGCGAAAGCGCGTCCCGGCTCGAATACACGCACTTGAGATTCCAGTCGAGAAAGAGCAGCGCCTCCGGCGTCGCCCGGTAAAAGGTCTCCAGCAACCGGCGCCGCTGCCGTTCGTGCTCAAATTTCCGCATGCGTTCGAAGGCGACCTCGATATGCGGATGCACCGCACGCAACAGATCCATCTCCCCGGGCAGAAAGTCTCCTTGATCGGGGCGGCGGCGCAGCGCAAACGAGGTGTCCACCGCGCCGTCACGCCAAAACAGCAGGTGCGCGGAATAGCGCCAGCCGGCCGGCTGCATGTATTTCCGGTAATAGGGCAGGCGCGTGATCCGCCGGGCATCCGCGATGATATCGCTGTGGCTGTAGCACGGGATGCCCTTGTGCGCATCGAGGAACGGCTGAAAGAAAGGCGCGCCATGCTCCACCACCGCCCGCCCGTTGAATTCGGGGTCGGCGATGCGCGACCGCCGCGACGCCCGCCGCCGGGTGCTCGATTCCCGCCGCCAGTCCAGATAGTTGGCCGACATGACGAGGGTGTCATGGGGCACGGCGACCTCGAAAAGATGCTGGAGCGAACCCCACAAGTCGTGAAATTCCAGCGCCCCGTGCAAGTCCAGCAAGGCACGCTGCAACTTCGGGTCATGCAGGACGGACGATGTGTCGGGAGTGGGCGGCAAGTTGGAAAAACGAGTTAGCGGGAAATGATGGAAATACCAATGCTGAAACCTTCGCGCATTTGCCAAGGCGGCGCTCGCTTCTGTTCCACGGCAAAAGCGGAAACCGCCTTTTGTCACCCAAAGACCTGTTTGTTAACTTTAGCAACATTGTGTTGACACGAAATAAGCTTATTCTCCGGACGAATGATTCACTCCATCCATCAATTTTCCCGGCAGCCGCATGTCGTTTTGATTGCGGATGGCATGTGAATGCATGCCCTATGTTTTGTAAGATTTTGAGTAAAAATTAATTCCTTTTTCCACCGGCATAGACGGTAAATCCGCAAAAGAGAGAATCCCAAAGCCACATGGCCTGAATCAGGTCCTTAATCCACACTAAATAAATAGAGTTTAGATTGGCCAAATCAAGTCATAGTCAGTAACCTAATATCCAATGACCACACTAAAAAGCAATGTTACCGTCGGCAGGCCAGGCCTGCTGGCTTTTGGAATAACCCTGTCCGTCCTGTCACCCTTCCACCTGCTCGATGCCCAGCCAGCCAGCCCGGCGCCGGGGGAAAGAGCACCTTCGGCGGAAAACGGCGACGAGGCGGTTCACTTGGAGCCCGTCGAAGTAACCGGCTCCCGCATTCGCACGCTCGTGGGCGAGCAGACGGCGCTTCCTGTTTTTACCGTGCCGCAGTTTGAGCTCCAGCAACGCGGCATCACCCGCCTGGCCGACCTCCGCTGGGCCATTCCGCAAATGAGCCCGAGCATGGGATACAACGACAACTACAAGAACAGCGGCACCTCGCGCGCGCAAACCATCAGCTCCACCTTTGCCCTGCGCGGTTTCGGGGGCAACACCACGCTCATCCTCATCGACGGGAAGCGCGTGCCGCACACCGGCCAGAGCGCGCCGGGCGGCGCGGGCGGGCGCGAGGATTTCAACATCGACGGCATCCCCGCCTCGGCCATTGAGCGCATCGAGGTGCTGCCGCAAGGCGCCGGGGCCATTTATGGCGCCGATGCCATCGCAGGGGTGATCAATGTGATCCTCAAGAAGAACTACACCGGCGGCGAAATCCAATTCGTTTACGACAACACTTTCGACAGCGATGTCGCCCGGAAGGAAGTCAGTTTCAGCGGCGGCGTCCGGGCGGGAAAGTTATCCGCCTTCGTGACCCTCAACGCCGCCAATCAGGCCGGCCTCGCCCGCGCCGACCGCTGGTGGACCGCCAGCTACGATCTCTCGCCTTGGGGCGGCGCCAACAGCCTGCTCAGCGCGTCCTACGCCGGCCCCGGCACGCTGTCCACCGGGCTCTACCCTGACCCGCAATCACCCTACGGTCCGGGCCACGGCAGCTATCCCGCCGCCCTTCCCGGACTTGCCGTCGGCACCGTTCTCATTCCCGCCGGCTCGGACGGCACCGTCATACCCACCGATGCCGACGGCGCCTCGCTCGGCGGGCATTACGATGCCGCCCGCTACCTCATGGAGATAGACGCCTCGCGCAGCCAGAGTGTCATCGCCAAGCTCGATTACGACCTCGCCCCGTGGTTCAGCCCCTACGGGCAGCTCCGCTGGAGCCGTTTCGCGAACAGCTACACCGGCGCGCCTATCACCATCAATCGCCAGCTCGCCGCCGGCGTCGGCGGAAACCCGTTCTCCTCGCCGGTCTATCTCTCGAAAGTCTTCTGGGACCTGCCGCGCCCCGCCATAAAATCCACGCAGCTCAACAGCGGCATCGTCCTCGGCGTCCGCGGCGACCTGTCCCTCAACGACTGGCGCTACAACGCCAATTTTTCCTGGGCGCGCAACACCACCCGCGACCGCTCGGAAAACGACGGTTTCAATTCCACGGCGCTCGCCGCCGCCCTCGCCTCCGGCCTCGTCCTCGCCTACGACAGTTCCACCCCCGGTGCCGACCCCAACGGCGACGGCGTCCTGACCAGCCTGCTCAACGGGATTGACCACAAGGATGTCTCCGATGTTTACGAATACGCCCTTCAGGCCGACGGCACGATCTGGGACGGCTGGGCGGGCGGCATCAAGCTCGCCCTCGGCGGCGAAATCCAGCGGGAAAAGGTCAAGTTCCATTACGAGCCGGTGGTCAGCTACCTGTTGAGCGAGCCCTTCAACCGCCAGACCAACGCCGCCTACGCCGAACTGTCCGTCCCGCTGCTCTCCGATGCGCAAGGCATCCCCCTCGTCCACAAACTCTCCGTGAGCGGCGCCGTCCGCTACGAGGATTGGTCCGACATCGGCGACCACACCACGCCGGCGCTCAGCCTGCTTTTCCAACCCAAAAAATGGCTGAGCCTGCGCGCCTCGCGCACCGAGGGCTTCAAGGCGCCAAAACTGTATGAACTGCTGGCCCCGGTCTATGAGACGGACCAGACAATCTACAACGCCGCCAATTATATTGACCGCCTGCGCAATAACGAGGCGCTCGATCCCAACTATAACTACCATCTCGTCAGCGGCGGCCAGCCGCACCTGAAGCCGGAAAAATCCGTCACGCGCAACGCCGGCGTGGTGCTCGACGTGCCGGTGATTAAGGGCCTGTCGTTCTCGGTGGACTTCTGGGATATCGATTACACCGACAAGGTGGGGGGCCCGGGCTACCAGGTGATCATGGATTACTTCCCGGAGCGCGTCACCCGCGCCGCTCCCGAAGGCGACGGACTGCCCGGCAAAATCACCGGCCTCGACACCAGCTCCATCAACATGGCCAAGGAAAAGCTGAAGGGCGTGGATTACCGCGTCACCTTCCAACGCGTGTTCCCGCTCGGGGAAATCTTCTTCTCGTTCGCTTATTCCGACGTGGGCAAGCGCACCACCAAGGCCACGCCCTCTTCCGCCAATGTTGTCACGAAGAATCCCGACCGCGCCAGCGCCGCGCTCTTCTGGTCGCGCGGCCCGTGGAACGCGGGCGCCTCGGCCAACTATCAGTCCGCTTATCCGAAGAGCGCCTATACCACGTTGGAATATTCATCCTACACCGAACTGAATCCGCAGATCGCGTATGATTTCGGCCGCGATCCGGCGTTCAAGGATGCGTCCGGCTGGAGGCGTCTGCTGGATAAAACCAGAGTCAGTCTCACCATCATAAACGCGCTCAAGGAAGAGCCTTCCTATTCCGACGTGGTCAATTCCAGTTTTGTCGGCGACCCGCGCCTCAGGCGTTATGTCATCACCCTGACCAAGGCATTTTAATCCCATGAAAACGAAACAACTTTTCCCTGTCTGGGCCGGCGCATGCCTGGCGGTGCTTTCCAGTATGTCCATCTCCCGCGCGGAAACGCCGCCCGGGACCGCCGGCGAGCCGGCGGTCTCCAGTTCCACCGCCGCCGACCGCGACTACGCCGAACTGGAAAACCTGCTCAAGGCCGCTCCTCCCGAAGGTATCGACCCTCGCGGACGTGAAGGCTGGCTGTGGCGCGAGGAAAAATATAAACGCTACGCCGTCGGCACCCTTGCGTTTTATAAAAACCACCCCTCCGACCCGCGCCGCTGGGAGGGCATTGTCCAGCGCGGCTACACGTCGCCGTCGTTCATCACGGGCTTCAAGCCGGGATTTGACGAAAATCCGTCATGGGGCGGATTGATCGCGGACGAGGCCGCGCTGGCAGAGTTCCGGGCCGGACAGACCGCGCTTCTGCGCGAACTGGAGCTGGCCTCCGACACCACGCTTCACCAGCGGATCGGCGCCGCCGGATGGCTGTTCGATGCAGTCAAGCGCGAGGCCGTGCAAAATCCATCCGGGGAAACCCGGGAACGGCTGAGGGTCGCGGTCAAGGATTTCATGGCAAAATTCGAGCCCGAGCTCAATGCGGCCGAGATCGCCGGGTCCGTGGCTGAATCCTTCCTCGATCTCCTGCGCGAGCAGGACGCGTCCGCCGCCGCCGAGTATGAGGAGACGCTGCGGCGGAGCCGCCACGCATCCCTGCGCGAGGTGGCGGACAAGGAGGCGCGCGCCTTGGCGCGGCTTGCCGGGGCAGGCAAAATCAAGTTCACCGCAGCGGACGGACGCGAGGTCGATGTCGGCGCGATGCGGGGCAAGGTGGTGCTGATTGACTTCTGGGCGACGTGGTGCGGCCCGTGCATTGCCGAGATTCCGAATGTCGTGGCCGTTTACGACAAGTATCACGACAAGGGTTTCGAGGTCGTGGGCATCACGCTCGAAAATACCGGCGTAACCGCCACGATGGAAGAGGCGCAGAAAGAAAAGCGCCTCGCCGCGGCAAAAGCGAAAATGCTGAAATTCGCCGCCGACAAAAAAATGCCCTGGCCGCAGCATTACGACGGCAAGGGCTTCGGCAACGACTTTGCCGTGCAATTTGGCATCCAGGCGATTCCCGCGATGGTGCTGATCGCACCGGATGGCACGATTGTCTCCACCAGCGCGCGGGGCCCGAAACTCGAATCCGAAGTGCGCAGGCTGCTGGGCTTGGAATAACCGGATGGCCACCGCGCGATGATGGAAATCGCCGGAAGGGATGCGCCTGCGCCACAACGCGCTGCCGAGCGCAACCTCCAACGATGCTTAAAACAGGCTGGACCGCAGGAGGCCGGGCTTCTCTCGCGGGAAAATGCCGCTTTTTGCCGTAACGGTCCCGTGGCGTTCCGGTCCAACATCGGGCGGGACATTAGCTTGGATATCTTGTTGATCAATAAGATGACGTATCACCATATCTTATGATCACGGGTGAAAAGGAGGGAGTATTTGACATTACATGATAATGAGATTTTGTATCAAAAATCATTTCTCTCTCATGTTCTCTGTGGCCTCCATCACGTGTGAAATCCAATCTTCCGAAGGTTATCATGATGCTGATATAGAAAATATTGCGATATCCTGTGCGCGCGATCTCCAGCTCCCGGTCGTGATGGAAAAGGCGCCGTCCTTGCGACAGGCCCCGAGGCAATCGCTGATCACGCTGCATGTGTCGGCGGCGTTGGCAATCAACGAGCACCGCCTCTGGTGCCTCGCCTGCCGGCTGGCATGCTTCTGCCCGGATGTCCGGGTGAGCGTGCTCGTGCATTCGGAAACGGGTTTCGCGCAACCCGATGGCCTCGATTCCTTTGAACGGCGCATCGCCTGACCGCCGCTGAGCATTGCGCAATTTTTTCGCCCTTTCTTCTTAACCATGAAACACCACGCCCAAGCATCCGTCCGTCCACGTCACTTCAAACTCGCGCTTGCCGCCATCCTGTTTGCCGCCGCGCCGGTCGCCGCGCTCGCGCATTCCGTGTGGATCGAGGACATGGCCGGGAGCGCGCTCGTCGCCCGTTTCGGCGATCTCGGCGGGCCGGTCGAGAAATCTCCCGGCTACCTCGACTATCTCGCGCTGCCGTCTGCGTGGGTGTTTGATGCCGAAGGCAAGCCGTCGTCCTTCGAGGTCGCGAAAAACGCCGACCACTTTCTCTTCAAGTCCGCCGCCGCCGCCCAGCCGTTGCTGGCCGAAACCGCGTTTCCCGTGCGCGGACGCCCGGGGCAGCCGGGCGTCAAGCCGCTGTTTTACCTGCGCTGGCAGCCGCCCGGCGCGCCTGTGCCGCCCGCGCCCGCGCTCACGCTTGACCTGCTTCCGGCCGCCGGTTCGCCCGGCGACTACATCGTCTGGTTTCGCGGCAAACCGCTCGCCGGCGCCAAGGTCGTCCGGCACGGCTTGGGCGAAAAGGAGGAAACCTTCACCGCCGACGAGGCCGGGCGCGTGAAAATCCCGGCGCTTCCCGGTGTCAACCTGCTCACCGTCAGCCACCGCGAGGAGCTTGCCGGATTCGACGGAGGCAGGGCCTACGCCGGTCTCGGGCACAATGCCTCGCTTTCGTGGCGCCAGCCCTGAACGCGATCTCCGAAGCCGTCGCGCGCGCCCCTCGCGCGGCCCGACGCAACGCATGACCTGGTTCATCGACACGCAAGGTTTTTCCAGCGGTGGCGTCCACGCTCCCGCCATCGCCGCGCCCGCGCCGCAAGCGCCGGACGGACGGCCTCCCGCCGCGCCCGCCGCCGCTGTCGCCGCGCCGCGGCGCCATGTGGTGAGGTCCGGCGTGTGTTTGCATTGGGGCGAATGGCCGCCGCGCCGCGCGCCCGACGCCTTCCGGGACAATGCCGCCCGGCTCCCGAATCTCTCGCCGGCCCGGGGAATATCCGCCCCGCCACCGTTGATCCGGCTCGTGTTTGTGCTGGCGGACAAAAAAGCCGGGGCGGCCTCCGCGTCCCTTGAACGCATGTTTGTCGAAACCACGCGCGGGCATGCGGCCGCCGCCGCTTTGGAGCGCGAGGCGGCGGAGCCCGCCTTTCATGTTTGCATTTCCATTTCCGGCCGCTCCCTGCGGGAAACCCTGGCCGGCGACGATTCGCGCGGCGCCGCGTTCCTGCTGAAAATCGCGACCGGCGAACTCCCGCCCGGCGCTCTGCCGCCGCTCGTGCTGCCGCCGTCGGCGCGGCTCGCGGTCGAATCGCTCCGCCGCTGCCCGTTTTCCGGCGCCTGCCGCTCGCTCATGATCGAGGCGCGCTGCAACGACATGCTCGTCGCCTTCCTCTCCGGGCTCGAAACCTGGCTGGAGGCATCCGCGGATCGCGCGGTGAAGCCGGTTGAGGGCGTGCGGCTCGCCACGGACCTGTTGTTGCGCCGGATGGACGCGCCGCCGTCGCTCGCCGAGCTGGCGCGGTCGGTCGGGCTGAGCGAGACCACGCTCAAGCGCGCCTTTCGCGCCGCGCACGGCACGACGGTTTTTGGTTTCCTGCGCGCCCTCCGCATGGAACATGCGCGGGCCTTGCTGAGCGCCGGGCGCGCCTCGGTGATCGAGGTGTCATCCCTGGTTGGATACAACAACCCGAGCAACTTCGCCGCGGCCTTCCGCCGCCAGTTCGGGCAGAATCCGAAACGCTTCCAACTGGCCGACGCGACGTGACGCGTCCGCCGCCGCCCGCCCTGGCCGCCGGCAGGTAAAAATATGCCCGCAACAGGTGGATTTTGCCGCCTGCGAATTGGGATAATTCCCTTCCGCATGAAATCCGTCATCCGCATCCGCCCCGTTTCTCAACTTGGAATCCTGCTCGCCGCGCTGCTCACCTCGGGCCTGCCGGCCGCGGCCCAATCGACCGCCGCATCGGGCTCCGGCGGGTCCGCTTCGCATGATGCCGAGGTCGTCGCCCTCGACCGGCTCACCGTCAAGGGCGACCGCCTCTTTTCGGAGTTGTTTGTCGCCGACCGCAGTCTTGCCGGCACCAAGACCAGCACGCCGCTGGTCGAGACCTCGCAGTCGCTGACCGTCATCGGCCGCAACGAAATGGATGCGCGCGGCGTGCAGCGTCTCACCGACGCCGTCAGCTACGTGGCCGGCGTGCAAGCCGAGTTTCAGGGCATCGACAGCCGCGTGGACACGCTCAAGGTTCGCGGCTTCGAGGCGGGCGGCTTCGCCAGCAACACCTACCTCGACAACCTGCGCGCGCCGAGCGGCGGGCAATGGACGCGCGCCCAGTTTGACCTGTTTGGCCTCGAGCGCGTCGAGGTGTTGAAAGGCCCCTCCGCCGTGCTCTACGGGCAGGTCGCGCCCGGCGGCCTGGTCAATCTCGTCAGCAAGCGTCCCGGCGTGGCCGTGAAGGATTCCGTGGAGTTGCAGGTGGGCAGTTACGACACCATCCAGGCCACCCTCGACGTCTCTGGCGCGCTGACCTCGTCCAATCGGCTCCTCTACCGTGTCGCCGGTCTGTTTCGCGACGGCGACGCCGAGGTCGATCACACCGAGTTGCAGCGCATCTTTGTCGCGCCCAGCCTCACCTGGAAAATCACCGACAAAGCCTCGCTCACGTTCCTCACCCAATACCAAAAGGACAACGGCGGCTCGACCTATCAGTTCCTCCCGCAAACCGGCACGCTCAAGCCCGGCGACCACGGCTACATCGACCCCTCCACCTTCCTCGGCGAACCCACCTGGAACAACTTTGACCGCGACCAGCACGCGGCCGGCTATGCGTTTGACTACGTCTTCAACGACACCTTCACGCTCCGCCAGAATTTCCGCTACTCGCACGTGAAGACCGACTACAAGGGCATCGTCGGCGGCACCGGCGACGCCACGCCCGCCGGCGACTACACGCGCCGTTCCGCCTGGGGCTACGGCGAGACCGACGGCATCGCGGTGGACACTCATCTCCAGTCCAAATTCGCGACCGGCGGCGTGAAGCACACCGTCCTCACCGGCTTCGATTTTCTCTACAGCGATTGGGAGCACACCCGGCTCATCGGCACCGCGCCGTCCATCAACATCTACAATCCCGTTTACTCCGGCATCAGCTTCAGCGCGAATCCCGCCCAGTCCTTCCTTCAGGACACGATCGAGCGGCAGATCGGTTTCTACCTTCAGGAGCAGGCCTCGTTCGGCGGCTTCCGCGCCACGCTCGGCCTCCGCCGCGACGAATATGATGTCAACCAGACGATCTCCTACCGCAACGGCACCGTGCGCAAAGTGGACATCAAGCCCGACTCCGTCACGTGGCGCGCCGGGCTTCTCTACCTGTTCGACAACGGCCTTGCGCCCTACGCCAGCTACGCCACCTCGTTTGACTCCGCCCCTTATTCCAGCACCGACGCCTCCGGCCAGCCGCTGCGCGAACCCACCGAGGGCGGGCAATACGAGGCCGGCCTCAAATACAAACCCGCCGCCTTCGACGCGCTGCTCACGCTCTCGCTTTTCCAGCTCACCGAGACCAACCGCGTGATGGCCGATCCGGGCGGCGTCGGCTCCGTGCAGGTCGGCGAGGTGCGCATCCGCGGCATCGAGTTTGAGGGCAAAATCTCGCTGGTCAAAAATCTCGACGCCATCGCGACGTGGACCCGCCTCGACCCTGAAATCACCAAAAACTCCGCCTCTCCCTCCGCGCCGCCCAAGGGCAACGCGCCCTCCGCCGTGCCCGAGGACATGGCCTCCCTCTGGCTCTCCTACGTCTTTTCCTCCGGCCCGCTCGACGGCCTGACCGCCGGCGCGGGCGTGCGCTACGTCGGCGAAAGCTACGGCAACGACGCCAACACCATCAAGGTGCCCGGCTATACGCTCGTCGATGCGGCCATCAGTTACGACCTCGGCAAAAAGTTCCCCGCGCTCAAGGGCGCCGCCCTCCGCCTGAGCGCGACCAATCTCGCGGACAAGCGCTACGTCGCCACCTCCACCGCGCCGAGCGCCGCCTGGTATGGCTCCGGCCGCAACGTCTCGCTCAGCGTCCGCTACAACTGGTGACCTGCGCGCTCCCGGCCCCGCATGCGTTTCCCAAGCGATGCCCTTGTACCAATTCCCAATTAAAATCACCCCTTTGGGTAGGGCGAGGCGTCCCCGCCGAGCCGTTGCCGGCCTGCGGCTCGGCGGGGACGCCTCGCCCTACCCTGATAAGTGTGAAAATGGTTCGGAAATGGTATTACACCATATGCGAACTGAAATGGCACTTTTTGCGCCGCCCCGCCGGGTCGAGTGGCACGGGCGACTCGCCCGTGCGGCGGCGCTCCGCGCCGCCATCCCCGGAAAAACATGGGCGGGGACGCCCATGCCACGCAATCCACGCAACCCGCCGCCCTCCGACTGCGCCCTCCAAGGCGCCAATCTCATTCGCAACTGGCCTTGTTCCTTCATGAAATCACTCCCGCTCCTCATCGCCGCCGCGTTGTTTTGCGCCCTTCCGCTATCCGCCGCCTCATCCGCGGAATGGCGGGATTGCCCCGCCTTCGTGCAAGGCCGCCAGCGCGACATTCACTCGTCCGCGACCGGGCGGGATTATCGCATTTTCATCTCCGTTCCCGACACGCCTCCGCCCGCCGAAGGGTTTCCGGTCCTCTATGTCCTCGATGGCAACGGCACGTTCCCGTTCGCCGCGCTCATCAGCCGGTCGTGGCGCGAGCGCGGCGCCGCGCTCGGCATCCATCCCGGCATCGTCGTCGGCATCGGCTATCCTGTCTCCGGCGACCTCGACCTCGTCGCGCGCGCCGAGGACTACACCCCGCCCGCGCCCGACCTGTCCGACACCGGCGATTTTTCCGGCAGCAAGCAGGGCGGGGCCGACCGTTTCCTCGACTTCATCGAAAACGAACTCAAGCCGCTTCTCGCCGCCGGGTTCAGGCTCGACCCGTCGCGCCAGACGCTCTTCGGCCATTCCTACGGCGGGCTTTTCACCCTGCACGCGCTCTTCACCCGCCCCGGGGCGTTCCAGCGCTACGTCGCGTCCAGCCCGTCCATCTGGTGGAATCACCGCCGCATCCTCGCCGAGCGCGACGCGTTCCTGAAGGCCCGGTCTTCCAGTATCCAACAAAAAAATACATCACCGCGCCTCGTCATCACGGTCGGTTCGCTGGAACAGACGCCCCGCCCAAGCCGGCAACCCGCCCACCGCGCCGAACGGGTCATCGCCCGCCGCCAGGTGGACAATGCCCGCGAGCTTTCCGCCTCGCTCGCCGATGTCGGCTTGGAAAACACCCTCTACGTTTTCGAGGACGACAACCACGGCTCCGCGCAAATCCCCGCCATCAACCACGCCATCCGCGTCGCCTTTGCAAAGTGAGGCTTTCACGCCTCGTGCCGTAGCGCAGGCATCCTGCCTGCCGTCGATACCGAAGGCGCGAAGCGCCGCTGACTTTTTCTCTCCTTCCCAAAAGAATACCGCGCTTCGCGCGATAAAATAACGACGGCAGGCAGGATGCCTGCGCTACGGCGCGCTGCCGCGCGAAGGTTTCCGGACATGCTTCGCGCATTTCGTGTCCTTCGCGGTTAAAACCTCTTTTCAGGCTCAATCCCGCTGGCCTGCGCCGATGCCGGGCGCGGCTTCGAGTTCGTGGCAGGCGCGGATGAAGGAGGCGGCGGACCACGCCTGGTAGGCCTTGCCCATCGGCCGCCCGGTCACGCCGTGCACCCATTCGTTGAACTCCCACTCGCGGTCGCGTCCGAGGCGGTTGAGCTTCGCCAGTTGCACGAGTTCGCGGCAGGCGACCTCGTGGAAACCAAGGCGGTGGATGAAACGCACCCACATGCCGCCGATGAAGGGCCAGATGCCGCCGTTGTGGTAATGGTGGGGAAGGTTGAGGAGGTTGACCGTGTAGTAGGCGCGCCAGTCGGGGTCGCCGGCCTGCACGACGGGATAGAGGTTGGCGACGGGCCAGGGCTGGTTGACGCCGACGCCCCACATGAAACGAAACGCGGTGCGGGCGCGCTCGATGTCGAGCAGGTGCATGAGGCTGGCGAGGATGTTGCCGAGCACGTCGCAGCGCCAGTTGAAGGCGAAGGGTGTGATCTCGGCGAGCAGGTATTGGGTGTCGCCGAGGCCGAACTGGCGGTCGGCGAAACGGTTGGAGGGCGCGGTCGGCATGGCGGCGGGCTCGGCCATGCGCGTGGTGGGCCAGAACGCATCCAGAATCCGGCTGCGGATGCGCTGCGACCAGCCGAGGTAATCGGCGGCGCGCGCCGTGTCGCCCAGAAATTCGAGGATGCGGCCGTAGCACACGTTGGCGCGATACCAGAGGATTTCGTCGTAGAGGACGTTGTAGGAGCGGCCGAAGAGGTCGGTCCAGTCGCCGGCCTCGGGGATTTCGAGCAGGCCGTCGTTGTTGCTGTCGTGCGCGCTGAGCCAGTTCATCGCGACCTGGAGGCGGTCGGCCTGCGAGCGCAGGAAGTCGAGGTCGCCGGTGCGCAGGTGGTGGTTGTAGCAGGCAATGATGACCCAGAGGCCGCTGTCGATGGAGCAGATGTTGCCCACTCCGCCGTAGTCGGGGCGGTGGTCGTCGATGCGGACATTGGCCGGGATCTGGCCGGCGGGCGAGGTGGCGCGGAGGAGCGTTTCGAGCGTGGCGCGCTGGGCGGCGCGGATGTCGGCGTCGTCAAGGTCGAGGGTGTTGAGAATGGTGATGGCGCCGTCGCGGGCCCAGACGGAGCGGTAGTTGGCGTCGGTGCCGGTGACGGCGTTGTCGTCGAGCGAGCAGGCGGAAAAGCCGAGCGGGGTGATGTTTTTGCGCACGGCGATGAGCGCGTGCTCGTAGGCGGTGGTGATGAGGTTTTTCTCGTCGTCGTTGAGCGAGCCGAGCTTGGTGCCGGTGAAGAGGAGGCGGAACTCGGGCTGCATCCGCTCGCGCGGGATGCCGGTGTCGTCGGCGGAAGGCGCGCGGCGGATGACGCCGTGGTGGGCGAGGCCGTCGAGCACACCGTCGGCAAGGATGTGGCGCGAGGTGTAGCAGGGGATGTCGACGGTGGCGCTGAAAAGCTCGGGGTTGGCGTTCTCGACGATGATGCCGCGCACGCCGGGGAGGCGGAACATGCTGGCGTCGTTGCCGGTGTCGCCGGCAACGAGCACTTCGTCGAGCGGGATGCCGAGGCGTTCGCAAAGCCAGCGGAGGGCGTCGCCTTTGCTGGCGCCGCGCGGGAGGATGTCGAGATCGCGCTGGCTGGAATAGACGAGCGCGACGGGCAGCCCGGTTGCGCCGAGCCGGCGCTGGAGTTCGTCGAGTTGCTCGGGGGTGGCATGGTCGAGATGCCAGCTCGATTTGTAGGCGTGCTGGAATTCGTCCGCCTGCGGGCGCACGCCGGGAAACGCGGCGACAATGGCCTCGATGCGGTCGCGGTTCCAGCCCTCGGCCAGGGTGGCGGCGAAGTCGTCGAGGTCGCGTCCGGCGCGGAAATCGTGGATTTGCGTGCCGACGCCGCCGATGAGGTAGTCGGGCTCGGCGAGCGTGCCGGCGGCGACGAGCGCGCGCATGTCGGCGATGAGGCGTCCGCTGTTGTAAACGAGCAGCGGGCGTTTGGCCGCGGGGATGCCGCGCCAGGCGGTGTTGAAGCGGTTGGTGGCCTCGGGATTGCCGAGGAGCGTGCCGTCGAGGTCGGTGCTGAAAAGTTTCATGAGGCAATAAATTCGAGGCCGGGGATATCGGTATTCATAAAAAAGATACAAAGGGAGGCGCGCCCGGCCCGGTTTTGTTCATGGATTGCGGAGCGCGCAAGTTCTCCGGGGGTTGGCCTTTTCAATCGTCGTCGTCCGCCCATGGATCGTTGGTGCCGGTGAGGGGCTTGTCCGCCGTGTCGCCTGACGCGCCGGCCGGGGCCTCGGTGAGGTTGAGGAGTTGCTGCGCGATGCCCGTCCACGTGAAGAGGCTGCGGGCTTTATGCGCGCCCATCTGCGAGAGGCGGGCGGCGAGGCGCTCGTCTCGGAGGACTTTCGTGATGGTGATGCCCAGGTCCTCGCGGTCGAAGGAGTCGGCGTAGAGCGCGTGGCGCCCGTAGGTAAGCGCGCGGTAAAGGCCGCCTTGCGTGGTGACGACCGCGGGCGTGCCGCAGGCCATCGCCTCGACGGCGGTCATGCCGAAGGGTTCGTAGCGGCTGCTCAACACAAACACATCCGCGGCGCGGTAGTAGTCCGCGAGATCGGCCTCGGAGATGTAGCTGTCGCCAAAACGCACGCGGCCGGACAGGCCGAGCGCGGCGGCCTGCGCGGCGAGTTCGTCGAGGATCGCCTGCTCGCCCTCGGTGTTTTCCTGCGCGCCGCCGGCCGCGAGGTGAAGCACGGCGTCGGGGACGCGTTTCGCGACGAGGGCAAACGCGTCGATGAGCAGGTCGTAGCCCTTGTTGCGGGCGAGGCGGCCGAGCGCGAGGACGACCTTGCCCTCGAAGCCCAGCCGCTGGCGGATGGTGTCGCGGGTCGGCGCGCTGACCGCGTAAAAGCGGTTGTCGTCGTAGCCGGGCGGCACCATGTGCACGCGCGCGGCGGGCACGCCATAGCCCTCGGCGATGAGGTCCACCTGCGGCGGCGTGGTGGCGATGACGGCGGAGCTGGCGCGGAAAATCTCCGTCTCGTGGCGGATGCGCCCGGTGAAATTGTATTTCTGCTCGAAGTTGGCCGCGTCCTCGGGGAAATCGCGCTCCATGAGCTGTTTTTTCCAGAGGCCGAGCGAGTGCGGCGTGTGGATGTGCGGCGCGCCCAGCGCGGCGGCGAGCTTCTGCGTGGCGAAGCCGGCATCCCAATAGTGGCTGTTGAGGAAGCGATAGGCCAGGCCGTGGCGGGCGATGAGCGCGCGGGCGTTCTCGACCCACTCGCCGAGGTGGCGGTAGAGGTATTCCTTGCCGATGAACTCGCGCCCGCCGCAGGGCGCGCGGATTACGCGCACGCGGTCGTTGATGATGTCGATGGCGGGCTGGTCCTCGAAACGGCGTGTCCAGATGTCCACCTCGAAGCCGAGTTGGGCGAGTTTCTTGGAGAGTTCCAGCACGTAAACGACCTGTCCGCCGGTGTCGGCCGCACCGAGCGGCGGGGCGGCGGCGACGTAGCCGTGGGTCGAGACCATGCCGATGCGCGGCAGGCCCGACGGGTCGGGGAGGGTGGGAAGAAGGGAGATATCCTGGTCTTGCATGGAGGGATGGTGTGATGACACACGCCCGCGGGCGCATATCGGAGGATGCCGTCCGCGCGCAAAACACGCGCGGGGGCGCGATGACAACCGCCCCGGGAGGCGGCGCCCCGATTGCGACGCCCTGCCGGGGCAGGACGCCACGCAACGACCCAAATGACGCGCGGCAGGCGGCTGCGCCACCCGGTCATTCGCATCGCCGAACGGTGCAATTTTGGGGCCATACCCGCCCAAGCCAAGCCCTTTTTCGTAAGCCTCATGTGAAACTGGAAGGACCCCGGGGCGCGCCCGCCCCCGCTTTCGTCCGCCATAATGCATGCTTGACTAATAGTTAGCCATGCATCTTTTAGGAACCTATGAATAAATCCGGCCTGCCCATGGAACGACGTTTCATGACCGCGCTGTCCATCGCGGCCCGGCGGATGCGGACCGCTTATGACGGCATCGTGAGCAAGCGGGGGCTGACGCTCTCGCGGGCGCGCGCGCTGCTCCGCATCTCGGACACCCCGGGGATCAACCAAACCGGGCTGGCGCGCTTTCTGGAAATCGAAAACCCGAGCGTGGTCCGGCTGCTCGACGGCATGGAAAAACAGGGGCTTATCCGGCGGTGCGCCATCGCCGGCGACCGGAGGGCCAAGCAGATCGTGCTGACCCCGGCCGCCAGGCGCCAGGTCGCGGAGCTGGAGGAGATTTCCAACGCCCTGGGGCGCGACATGCTGAAAGGCGTCGCGTCGCGCGACCTGGGCGCGGCGGTCCGCGTGCTGGAAGTGGTCATCGGCAACCTCGAAACCCCGGCCTAGGCGCAGGCGGGCGATGCGCCCGGGACTCTAGGATGCTGGAGCGTGTTTGCGCAAGCGGCGCGGCATCCGGCCTCGCATGAATCGAATGTCAGAAAACCCATCCAATCCATCAGAAATCGCGGAACAGGCCGCCGTCATCAATCCGCGCCTGCGTCCGGTGATCTATGCGGCCACCTCGGTGCTGCTGATTTTCACCCAGGGGCTGGGCATGAACTTCGTTCCGGTCAACCTTCCCCAGCTCGCGGGCGCCTTTGGCGCGACCACGACGGAAATGAACTGGTTCGTCGCGGCCTACATGGCGCCCTTTGCCAGCATGACGCTGATCCTGATAAAGGTGCGCACGCAGTTCGGGCTGCGGCGGTTTGCGGAGCCGAGCATCGTGGTGTTTGTCGTGGCGTCGCTCCTGCATCTCATCCCGCACAATATATATTCGGGCATGGCCGTGCGCTTCCTAGCGGGCATGGTTGGCCCGGCCATTTCCTCGCTCGGGTTTTTATACATGCTGGAGGCGTTTCCGCCGGCGCTGAAACGGACCTGGGGGTTCAGCATGGCGCTGACCTGCTCGCTTTCGATGCCGATGGTCGCCCGGCTGATATCGCCGCCGCTGCTGGATATCGGCGGGTGGCAGGCCTTGTATGCGATGGACGTGGGGCTGGCGCTGCTCGCGCTGGCCGCCATCTACCGTCTGCCGCTGACAACGATCCAGCGCGCCAAGGTGCTGCATTGGAAGGACGCCATCACGTTCCCCCTGATTGCAATCGGCTTCGGGCTGCTCGCCGTCGTGTTCACGATGGGGCGGCAGCCCGATTACTGGTGGCTGGAGTCCCCGTGGCTCGGGTGGTGCGCGGCGGCGGCCCTGGTCGCGATCGGCGCCGCGGCGGTGATCGAAGTCCACCGCGACACGCCGCTGGTCAATGTGCGCTGGCTACTGAGCGGCGAAATGCTGCGCTTCGCGCTGGTCGCCCTGGTCTTCCGCATCGTGCTTTCGGAGCAAACCACGGGAGCCGCCGGCCTGTTCCAGAGCATCGGGCTGCTCAACGAGCAGAGCAGGGGATTATACCTCGTGATCCTGGCGGGCATGGCCGCCGGCGGGCTCGTGTCGGGCGCGATCCTGAAACCCGAGCGCATCCGGCGAATACACATGCTCTCGCTGTTGTGCATCTGTGCGGGCGCCTGCATGGACGGCCAAGCGACCAGTCTCACGCGGCCCGAAAACATGTATATGAGCCAGGCGCTGATCGCCTTTGGCAGCGTCCTGTTCCTCCCGTCGGTGATGACTGCCGGCATCGCGGCGGCGCTGAAACGCGGGCCTACTTACATCACCAGTTATATCGTCGTCTTCCTGTTCACGCAGAATCTGGGCGGGCTCATGGGTTCGTCCTTCCTCAACACCTTCGTGACCATCCGCGAGAAATTCCACTCCAGCCTCCTCGTCGAGCGCATCGTGATGGCGGATCCCCTGGTCGCCGGGCGGGTGAGCCAGCTCTCCGCCGCCTATGGCCGGGTGCTGACCGACGGCGTGTTGCTCAAGGCCGAGGGGCTCGCGCTGCTTTCCCAGCAGACGACGCGCGAGGCCTATATATTGGCTTACAACGACGTGTTCCTGGCGATTTCCGTCATCGCGGGCGCGGCGCTGGCCGTGCTGCTGCTGCGCTCGGCTTATATTCAACTGAAAATGAAATTTTTCCTTCCAACCAATAAAACCGGGGAGCCCGTGTCATGCTGAAAGCGTTTCGTTCGCCCGCCACTTATATCATAGTGTTCACCGCCGTCGCCGGCGCGCTGCTGGTGCTGCACGCCTGGCGCCTGCCGCCGTTCGCCAGCGCGGTCGAGACCACCGACAACGCCTATGTGCGCGGACAGGTCACCCTCATCAGCCCGCAGCTCGCCGGTTATATAAAGGAGGTCGCGGTGCGGGATTATCAAAAGGTGAGGGAGGGCGACCTGATCATACAAATCGACGACCGGATTTTCCGGCAGAAACTGGAGCAGGCGCGGGCCTCCCTCGCCGGGCACAAGGCGAACCTCGCCGGCGCGGAGCAGGCGGGGCATGCCGCCGAGGCCCGCATCCGCTCGTGCGAGGCGCAGATCACCGGCGCGCAGGCGGCGCTCAGGACGGCGGAGTTGAACGCGGGGCGGGTGGAATCGTTGTTGCAATCGGGGGCGGCGTCGCGCTCGTCGGACGATCAGGCAAGGCTTGAACTCGACCGCGCGCGCACCGCCTTGCAGCAGGCCGGGGCGGCGCTGGAGGTGGCGCGGCAGGACCTGCAATCGATCATTGTCGGGCGCGACGGGCTGGAGGCGGCGGTGAAAAACGCG
Organism: Termitidicoccus mucosus; assembly: GCF_038725785.1. GTDB lineage: Bacteria > Verrucomicrobiota > Verrucomicrobiia > Opitutales > Opitutaceae > Termitidicoccus > Termitidicoccus mucosus. The sequence continues at coordinate 2,447,216 of NZ_CP109796.1, read as the reverse complement.
GAGGCCGCCCTCGCGCTCGCGGAGATAGACCTGGAAAACACGCGCATCGTCGCGCCGCAGGACGGCAAGCTGGGGGAGATCGGGGCGCGTCTCGGCCAGTATGTTTCGCCCGGCACCCAGCTTGCCGCGCTCGTGCCCGGGAAAAAATGGGTGAGCGCGAATTTTAAGGAGAACCAGCTCTCCGGCATGAGGGCCGGCCAGCCGGTGACGTTCACCGTGGACGCATTCCGCCACGCGCGGCTGACCGGCCGCATCGAGGAGTTTTCGCCGGCGACCGGCTCCGAGTTCAGCGTGTTGAAGGCCGACAATGCCACGGGCAACTTCACCAAGATCGCGCAGCGCCTGCCCGTGCGCATCGCCATCGACGAGGACCAGCCGCTCGCCGCCGACCTCGTCCCCGGCATGTCGGTGGTGGTCAGCGTGGACACGGCCAGGCCGGCCAAGGCCGCGGTGAGGTGAAGCCATCCCATAACGCATGGCCTCCATAGGGTGGAAAAATCCGGCGTCGCGCCCTCGCAGCATCGCCGGGTTCGTCCGTTTCATGATCTCAATGTGGCCTTCAGTCTTTTGGTGTTACTCAGCAGATCGAGCGCCTCGAGAATGCTTGTGCTGACCACATCGGCACTGCGCAAAGTCTCCGCCGCCGCCCCTTCCTTCTGGATCAAGGCAATGCCAAGGGCGGCATGCTCCAGCATCTTCCTGTCATTTCTCCCATTTCCAATAGCCACGACATTCGCCGCCCCCAGCTTTCGAATATAATCGAGCTTGGTGTCGGCCTGGTTTTCCGGCGGTGCGATGACCAAGGTGACGGGGAGACCGGCAAGCTGGGCTTTCGCCAGGCCGAAAGTGTCGGCCGTGACGACATGGATTTCGATATGTTCCGAGAGCGTGCGCAGGGCATCTGCGACGCCTTCGATAAGGATTCCGTCCACGGCAAGGGTCCCGTTGTAGTCGCTGACGACATGCTTTAGCTCAATATCGCCATAGTCGGGAATGGATAAAGATATCATGTTTTCGATATGTTAACGACGGGCCGCCCGCGGACAAGCGCGTTTGCCCGCGGCTGTTTATGGTTCGAAATCATAGAAATTAAGTCCGACCTCCTCGTTTTTCACTTTGATGATTTTGGCATCCATCGGATAAACGAAGCATTCACCGGCCCCGCGGATTTTTGCATCCAGCAAGTGACCGGCCAGGGCGGTGTAGTCCCTTCTCCCAAGTGTAATATGCAAATGCAGCACGGGCTTGCCCTCCACCTCGGAAATGTTGCCGGACAGATTGGAGATCTCCATCTGCTCCTTAAAAACCTTGTCGGCATATTTCTTGGTCGCGGGGTCAAAGAAACGCAAGGTCGCCTCGTTGGTGGCGCCAATGCCGGTGATTTGCCCGGCCTGGATTTTCCGGGAGGTGACGAAGTCGGTCAATGCCTCCACAATGCTTGATTTGTCCTGTATGCTGACGATGTAGGCGTCCCCGGCTTTTCTGGCGGTCCAGCGGCTGCCCTTGAAGGTTTGCGCATTCGCAACGCACAAAGCGAGGCTGGATAGGGCGATCAATACGATTAACTTTTTTATCTTTGTCTGGTTCATGATGCTGATTTCGGAATATTTTATGGCGGATTATTGTCTGATGGTTCTCATATCAATAAAGCTCCCCGCGCGCAAAGGCGCGGGGTGTCTGGCATGGTGAGGGCGGTTCATCGTCGAGGCAATCCTCGGGATGGCCCCGCCTTCCTGAAATGACAGGCATCGACCTGCCGCCGGCAGCCTTGCCAAAATCCCGGGGCCCGTCACATTCACGATGCCTTATGAGTGCCACCGCCGATGCCACCGCTCCGCAAAACACGCCCTCCTCGCGTCTCATCTACGGCTGCATGCGCCTCGGCGCCCGGTGGGACTCCTCGCCGCTGACCGACGGGCAGCGCCACGCCGCCTTTGCGGCCATCGACGCGGCGCTTGCCGCCGGCATGACTTTTTTCGACCACGCCGACATCTACTGCCACGGCAAATCCGAACTCGTCTTCGGCGAATACCTGCGCGCCCATCCCGGGCTCCGCCGGCGCCTCACCCTCCAGTCCAAATGCGGCATCCGTTTCGCCGACGAGTCCGGCTCCGGCGACCCCCACCGCTTTGATTTCAGCCGCGAGCACATCCTCCGCTCCGTGGACGGCATCCTCGAACGGCTCGGCATCGGGCAACTCGACATCCTCCTGCTCCACCGGCCCGATTGCCTCGTCGAGCCCGAGGAGGTCGCCAGCGCCTTCGACGCCCTGCACGCCTCCGGCAAAGTCCGCGCCTTTGGTGTCAGCAACCACACGGGGCTCCAGATCGACCTCCTCCGCCGTCATGTCCGCCAGCCCATCGTCGCCAACCAACTGGAGTTGAGCCTCGCCCATCATCCCCTGATTTCCGAGGGCATTCTGGCCAACCAGCGCGGCGTGCCCTCGCAACTCGCCACGGGGATGCTCGACTACTGCCGCCTGCACGACATCACCATCCAGGCATGGAGCCCCGTGGGCGGCGGACGCCTGCACAAGCCCGGCCTGCCCGCGGATGACCCGCACCGCCACCTCGTTGATTTCTTAAAAAACATGGCGTCCGAAAAAAGCACCAACATGGACGCGCTCCTTCTGGCGTGGCTCCTGCGGCATCCCGCCGGCATCCGCCCCGTCCTCGGCACGGTCAACCCGGAGCGCATCGCCGCCGCCGCCGAGGCGGAGCGTCTCGCGCTGACCCGTGGCGAATGGTATGCCATGCTCGAAGCCGCCCGCGGCGAAGTGCCGTGAGGGCGGCGGGGCAGGGGGACCGGGCGGTCTTTGTAATATTGTGCCGGCCCTGATAATATCATCCCCAATTAAAATTACTTTTGGGTAGGGCGAGGCGTCCCCGCCGAGCCGCGGGCCAGCAACGGCTCGGCGGGGACGCCTCGCCCTACCATTATGTATAAATATCGATATAAACTACTATAAATTAAACTGTGGCCGATGCTTGAAATGGAGGGACGGCACGGAGGCCGTCCCTCCATTTATAAATGCAGCCTCGCATTTTTTTGAAATGCGCTGGCTCCGGAATATCATCTCCGCGGAGGGAAAATTTTGCGAAGGCTCGGCCGGAGGGTGTCACCACGAGGCTTTGCCTTTGTGCGTGATCGTCGCGACGATTTTGGCCTTTGCGACGAAATCCGCGTCGAACTCGATCCCCAGGCCGGGGGTTCTCGGGACGCGGATTTTGCCGTCGGTTATTTTGAAATCGGGCTTATACCACGAGGCCGCTTTTTTCGGGGCGCGCCATGGGTATTCCATGCGCGGGGTCGCGTTTTTGGTGCACGCGGCAAAGTGCAGGATGTTGACCGAGGCGGGGCCGGTTTGCGTGTTGTGCGGCACGATGGTGTGGCCGAGTTTTTCCGCGATGCGCGCGACCCGCTTGGCGCGGATGAGGCCGCCGTTGTAGTTGATGTCGGGTTGCACGATGTCCATGACGCCGTTTTCGAGCATCCAGCGGAAACGCCACAGGCTCGAGTCCTGCTCGCCGCATGCGACGGGGATTTTGAGCGCGCGGGCGACTTGTTGCGTCTCGGAAAGGTTTTCCCACGGGCACGGCTCCTCGAAAAACGCGTAGTCGAGCGACTCCATGAGCCGGCCGATTTCAATCGCCTTTTCGGGATCGTAGGAGCCGTTGGCGTCGGCCATGAGGGTGACGCCGGGGCCGAGCTTTTCGCGGGCGAGGCGCAGGACTTTCTCGGTGCGGCCGGGCGCGGCGTCGAGATTGCGGCTCATGCGTCCGCCGATCTTGAACTTCACCGCCCTGGCGCCGGTCTCGGCGACGCCGCGTTCGTAGATGGCGACTTCCTCTTCGGCGGGGAGCGTGCGCGCGGAGCCGGACAGATACACGGGGATTTCGTCGCGCCACGCGCCGCCGAGAAGCTCGCAGACGGGCTTGCGGGCGATTTTGCCGAGCATGTCGAGGATGCTTTGCTCGACGTAGGCGACGGGGCACCAGAAGGGCAGGCCGGCGTTTTTGTAGTGGTCGCGGTAAACGGAATCGACGAGCGCCTCGATATCGCGCGCATCCTTGCCGATGAAGTGCGGCGCGACGAGTTTTTCAAAAATCGGGACAAACTCCGCCATCTGCTTGGTCGCGACCAGGCCCTCGGCGCCGTCGGTGGAGCGCGCGCGCACGAAATAGCCCGTGCCGCCGCGGAGGAGTTCGAGCGAGGCAATGCGCGCGGGCGCCGCGATTTGCCGGGGGATGTCGAACATGGGCTCCTCAAAGTCGCGGATGAGCGGCTGGCCGTCGTCGCCCGCGGCGGCGCGGAGCGGGCGTGGCAAGGCGGCGGCGATGGCGGCGCCGCCCGCGAGTGTGATCCAGTTGCGTCGGGTGAATTTCATGGGGATGGTGACATCAGTTAATACTCCGCCTTGATTGGGCCTACTCTGAATTCATTGCCGCTCTCAAGCAAAACTTCGGCCCGGTACCAGTATTCGCTATTCGCATCAGGCAACGGATCCCGTATGGTTTCATTCTTGCTTGTTGTTTTATGAATGGTGAGACCGGAAGTCATGTCCGGATTTGTGTTTTTTATTATCTTTATATGCGTGTATTCCTCATCCGGGAAATTCAATGCGATTGTCGCCGCTGTGGTTGTCCGCGAGATGGAAATACGAAATGCTTCGGTGATGTCTTGATAGGTATTGCCTTTGTCCGGATCGGCGGGCACGACAACCGGGCCGAAATTCTGCGCCTCCCCGTATACAGGTTTTACCTTTAACCAATAATAAAAGACGCCAGGGTTGGGCAGCCTGTCATTGAATTCCTTTTTTGCCGGGTGAAGGCGTCCGGTTCTTTCCCTGTTTTCTGCCATGCCTGTCGTGTTCCGATAGACTTCGATGGTTTTACAGCCGCCAAAATCCAGCTCCCACTCGAACCTTGCAAAACTTCCTTTTCTCGTAACCGTAATCCCGTCATTTGAACTGGTGAGCAGCCGGGGACTTTGTCCGGCAACATCTGGCTGTGGTGAATGTATGGCCGCATCCTTTTTTTTGCATGAGCAGACTGCCAATAGGCAGGCCGCGTGCATTAAGATAGCCAAATAAGTGCCAAATGATTTATTCATGAGTTTATGGATTGGCTGGAAATCGGAATCCTATTATGATCTGAATGGGAATCAATTTGGAAGAATAACAATTTTGGAGTCGTATCTGCGCCGTGCCTGCATTCAAGCGCAAAATCTGGCATCGTAATCGGATCGTCAGATAACGTATCCTCCAACTCGCCCCTCTCCCCGCCATCCAATCACCCGCGATACGCTGTAGTGCTTCGCACCGCCGGATGGCCTGAACCAGGCGCGTCGAACCGCGTTTGACTCTTCGGCATTGCTTTTTTGACAGGCTCGCCGCCTATGCCCCTCTCAAGCAATAACTCGCTAATTGATCGTAACCATAGGCTTGCAATGCCATTCCCGAACGAAATTTATATTTTCGGCAGGGCGAGGCGTCCCCGCCGAGCCGCGGCTCGGCCGGAGGCTTCGTCCTACCTTGATAAGTCTATAGATGACTGGGAAATGGTATAATTTGTAAAAACCGGACTTTCGGCCATCGCCGCCCCCTTGTTACTTTTCCGGTTTGCCCGGGGGCCGCCTCCGGGGTGGTCACTATTGGGGGCGTTCGGAATCCCTGACTGTCCGACAAGGTATGTTTTTAAAAATACTGTAAGCCGGCCTAGTGGTTTTTCTTTCAAAACCTCGTTGTTTTCCATGGGAGTCTCAAAAGACATTGTGCTCATCTTCGCGCGCTCCCTCGTCCATCCCTTGGAAGTATGTCTTTTGCGCGTTTCCATTGCCAACGCATGCCTGCTCGTTCTTGGAGCTGCCATGATATGCGCGCAGGAAACCAAAGAGACACTCGCGTGGATTGAGGCCGGAGATATACCCGCGATTAGGCTGAATGGGGCGAGGCTCGAAGTTTCGGCCTGCAAATACCTCGGCCCATGGAGGGCAATTTTCGAAATTAACGGCAAAATCCCTTGGGAGGACACGGTCCACCTGAGCCTCGATAATGGTCGGGTAGTCACAAGCTCATCCATGCAAAAACCCGCGCCCAACGGCGTCGTGCCGGCATTTTTTACCCCGGATGGGGAGGACGATTACTTTCGGCATTATGCGTGGGGAAATAATCAGGTGTCCGCCATTGTGTTTCGGGCGATTTCCTCTTCACAGCAAACCGTCATCCTTGAAATTGATACCGACAATGAATTGGTGATCTATTCCAACTTCAATCATGTAAAAAAGATTGCGCCGGCAAAAAACATAGAGCTTGGAACCAATCTGCTGGTTCCGGTGCCGGTCAACGAAGGTGAAAACATAATCGCCATAAAAATCCTGTCCACTGACAAGCCTCCGCATATGCGCCTGTCGATGATATGCGACCAATCCAGGGATTTTCAGGCCGCATGGAGCGCGTCGTTAAGCTTTTTAAACAAGCAGGTATTCAACAGGGGTGGCAAGCAGGACCCTCCGATACTATGGTGGGACAGCCTGCTGGATCGGCTGAGTCTTGCGGTCGAGGTTGACGACATGAAAACCGGCAACCCCGTGTTTGTGAAAGAAAACATGAGACACGGGAGCATCATTCGGGACGGGGTGGACTATCTTGCAGAGGGTTTTTACAGGATCACTTACAGATCGGGCGCAGAGGAAGTCCATGAATATTTTCTGATCGGCTCGCCCAGAACCGTATTTGAAGAGGTAAAGAACTCGCTTTCCGGCTATTCCTGGGACGATGGCCCCCGCCTTAACCTCGAGGCGCAGCTCAGGAGGGGAGAAATCCTGCTGGAGAAGACAAACTACGACACAGCCAGCCGCGAGTGGCAGGACAAAGTGGTCTATACGCTTGGCACCCTGGCCGATTTTCTGGAATTGCGAAAAAAAGGCGCGACGGAGTTTTCCAAGGACGTCCCCGGATTGCACATCCGGGGGTTTGTCTCCCAAATAGACGGGTCGAGGCAATTCTACAGGTTATATATTCCGCCAAGTTACAGTCGTGAGAAGGGCGTTCCGCTGTTGCTCATCATGCCCACGACCATATCCGCCAGAAATCGGCCGTTTATTGCCAGCCCGTTTATGGCGGCTCATCGCGACGCGGTGCAGATTTCGCGATTCGCGGAGAAACATGGGTTTGCCCTTTTGTGGCCCGGATACAGGAATGCCCCCGAAGGCTGGACTTACGAATCCGCCCACGATGAGGAGGCGCTGGAGGCGGTCGAAAGGGATTACAACATCGATAAATCCAGGATAAGCATTTACGGTGTTTGCAGCGGCGGCTTCCTTGGCGGGCGTCTTCTCACGGACTATCCCAACCGGTTTGCGGCCATCGTATATGACCGGGCCATTTTCGACAGGGACCAGTCGGTTTCCAAAAATTTTGCGGGGAGTGACCATTTCTTAAAAGACTGGTTTTCCGCAATCAATCCCTCCGGGCGCATCATCGCCAATTCATCCGTTAATATATTGGTCCTGCACGATGGCTCACGGCCCGCGGGGCATGGGGAAATGCAGTTGACTGAGGATTTTCTTCGGGAGGCCCAGGGGAAAAGAAATGACATCAAAAGTCACATCGGGAGACGGCCGGCCGGCGTTGAGCTTTGGGATTTGATTTTTGGCTGGCTGGCGCACTGCAAAAACAACAATCCCGGGAAAACCGCGGCCGACATCGCGCGGGAGCATGGCTACTCCGGCCCGATATCGGAGCTATTCGCGCACCCCTTTATCGTGGTAAAGGGGACCCAGGCCGACCAAGATGGGGAGAATTGCATTGAAGCCGCGACACACTTGCTTTCCGAAAAGTATGGCCGCCAATTTTATGGCGCCAGCTTTGTTGTCAAAAAGGACACTGAAATCACCGAGGACGAGCTGAAAACCAAGTCGTTGATCCTGATAGGAAATTCTGAAAGCAACGGTATCTGGAAAACACTGGCGTCGCAACTGCCGGTAAAGGCTGCCGCGCGCGGCCTGTCGATAGACGGATATTCATTTTCCCGGAAGTCCGCGTTCATGACCATATTCAAGAATCCGGAAAACCGGCAAAATTATCTGCTGCTGATTGGAGCCGCGGACTTGAAAAATCTGTCGTTCGCAAGCAACAGCGATCCTTGCAGGACATGGGTTGACGGCTGTGTTTACGAGGCTGGCAGGGCTGATGCAATTCGTGAAATAAAACTGGATAAGCTGAAACCGATGCTCGAATAAAATTTAATATTCTAGAGTCATCACTGAACAAGCCAATGCGCAACCTAATGAAAACAAAAAACATATCCCACAAGGCAAGCCTGGCGTGGTTGCTCGCTGTTTTGGCATGCACATCGTGTTCAAAACACAAGGAGCCGGGAAATCAGGCACAGGCGGCGGCAAAAAAGCAGACCCAGGAGCCATTTTCCGCAAACGATCGTGAGCACTGATAAAACCAATCGAGTCAATTCCAATGGAAAAAATCCGCCTGCGTTTTTTCAATGGACCATTCGTGTTCTCAATAGTTAAACCCAAAAGCATCCCGAACATATGAAAAAAGTGAAAAGGATTTTAAGTATAATATCGATCGGATTGGCATTGTTATTCCTTGTCGGCATGGTCGTCCTGCAGCAATTCGCCCTGTCTGGCAAAGAATCGGAAATTGACAGCCTCAAGCGAGGAAAAGACCAAACAAGAAAGTCCTTGCTAAAAGCGGCCAATGAGAACGAAGAAATTAGGCAAACACTAAGAAAAACGGAAAACGCATTCTCCAATTACAAAAACACGGCCAAAACTCTCGACGCATATGTGCTAGCGAATAATGTCGTTGACCAGGAGAACGAACTTGATCGCTGGCTTGGCAACATTATTCAATTAAGAAATTTTATTAAGCATCACTCCGAATACGCCATACCAGAATTTAAGTATCTGACCACCAAAGACTGGCTTGCTGCAGTCGAAGGCGGCCAAATGGTAAGTGAAGCGGATTACAGAAAAGCCCTGGCATTGTTGAGGGAACGAGCAAAGAGGCCAGTGTGTGTAGAACTTTGCCAAGGCATTCAGGCTTTTTCCAAAGCAAATGATGGTAACCTGCCACGAGGTTTGGAGGATATTGTAAGCTACCTGCCAAAGGATTTTGATCCTGATATTCTTGCTCGATATGAAAATAATCCCCATGGGCAGATGGACGGTGTTAGGGTAATAGGAGCCTCAACGCAGTGGATAATAAAAGAAATGCCGCAAGTAGATGATATTTGGGACAGTAGATTCTATTTGAGTACCACTGGTGGAATAATGGTGTGGGGCATTGACTATTCTGAGGAGAAGATTGTGCAAACCGCAATTAAAACCTACGAGAATCAATTTGGCATCGAGCCGACAGATACTGAGCAAATCATTCAATACATCGATAATAAAATAGGTAAAGATAAAATAAATAAGATATATAAATCTCTAACAAGCAAATCTAATTAACGTGAACAATTTTAAATACAGTTGAATCCGTAAGGGGTCAGGAAGGAATGGCGCTAAGATAAATGACGACAATCGTCCTTATCTTAGGGCCATTCTGTCCTGACCTTTTTATTCCGGCCAATAGAATTTGATATTTTAGAGTCACCACTGAACAAGCCAATGCGCAACCTAATGAAAACAAAAAACATATTCCACATGGCAAGCCTGGCAGGATTGCTCGCTGTTTTGGCATGCACATCGTGCTCAAAACACAAGGAGCCGGAAAATCAGGCACAGGCGGCGGCAAAAAGGCAGACCCAGGAGTCTTTTTCCGCAACCAGAACCGGGGCGATTGTCGATTTGGAATGGACGTATGATTTGTCCGTTTACAAATCCGCCGAACTTTACAAGAATGCCACAGGTCAGTCAAACGATAGAGATCGGGTGTCGGTATTAAAGTCCGGCGAAAAACACTACAAGGATACGCTGATAGAACCCCGAGCATATTACTATTGGCTGAAGGTTACGCTACCTGACGGCTCGGATGAAAACATCGGTCCAATAAGGGTGAAACCTGATGAGAAGGGTATCGGCAATTACCCGCATATTACCCGGCAGTACCCTTGGAGTGTATTTCGAAACTACAAGACTGCGACGATTTCATGGGCCTTTCCTGAGGCCAGGTACGATTACATAAAAGTTATAAGGTCCCCCAGCCCCGATCCCTTGGGCTATCGAAACAGAGGGGTGGAAGTATATTCAACCATGGAATGGAAGGAAAGCATAGTGGATACCTTTCCGGACCCGGATTCAGACTACTGGTATCGTATCGAGATCAAGATTTCCGACGGGCCTGTCATTAGGCAGGGGCCCATCGCGCCAGATGTTAATCCATAATAAAATGATAATAATGCAATTCAATCATTTCAAACGTCAAGTAACGGTCGTGAACACTGCTAAAACCAATCGAGTCAATTCCAATGAAAAAAAATCTGCCTGCGTTTTTCCCATGAACCATTCGTGTTCTCAATAGTTAAACCAAAAAGCATCCCAAACATATGAAAAAAGTGAAAAGGATTTTAAGTATAATATCGATCGGATTGGCATTGTTATTCCTTGTCGGCATGGTCGTCCTGCAGCAATTCGCCCTGGCTAGCAAAGAATCGGAAATTGACAGCCTCAAGCGAGAAAAAGACCAAACAAGAAAGTCCTTGCTAAAAGCGGCCAATGAGAACGAAGAAATTAGGCAAACACTAAGAAAAACGGAAAACGCATTCTCCAATTACAAAAACACGGCTAAAACTCTCGACGCATATGTGCTAACGAATAATGTCGTTGACCAGGAGAACGAACTTGATCGTTGGCTCGGCACCATTCTCCAACTAAAAGGCTTCATTGCGCGGCACCCAGAATACGCCATTCCGGAATTTAAGTATTTGGAAAACCAAGACTGGCTTGCTGTAACTGAGAAGCAAATGGAAACCGAGGCTGATTGCAGAAGGGCCTTGGCCCTGCTTAGAATGAGGTCTTATATAAAAACAGGTGACATGCTCCGGCAAGCAGTGATTGATTTCACAAAGGCAAATAATGGTAAGTCGCCAAAAAAATATGAAGATATCATTGATTACCTTCCTGATGGATTTGACTATACGCGATACACAGACAATCCTTCCGGGAAAATATCCTCCAGTAATCCAGTACTAAGTTCACAACAGTGGATAATAAAGGATGTCGGCGCAGTGGATGGCATTTGGGACAGCGGGTTGTTGGTCAGCGCCGAAGGGGCTTCAATAAACGTTCCAATTAATTTTAACCAAGAGCGTGTGGTTCGCGCCGCGATTGAGGAATATAAAAATAAAAATGGCGGCCTACCCGCAAGCTCCAGTCAAATCGCAGAATATATTAAATATACTTACAATGCCAGGAAAATGAGCAAGACGGAAATTGACGCAATATACACAAGCATTACGACACCCCTCCAATAGATTTAAAATTTGATGACCTTATTTGGTTCATGCCAACAAACCGTCAACCACTTCGTGCCTTTGCCACTGGGTGCCAACTCTTCATGTCGGGGAGCGCGTTTAGTGGTAAAATAAACAAAATCCAACTATGATAAAAAAAATCATATTATCCGTGCTAGTCCTTGGTGGATTAACATTCGGTCTCACAATGACCAATTATGGCGGCTGCGTTGACCCGGGCACTGTTGTCGCAGGCAGCCTCATCACCACAGAACAGACCAATACGCAACCACATGAAAATAAAAACTATATCCAACGTGGAAAGCCTGGCGGGGTGCTCGCCATTTTACCATGCATATCCTGTGGATCTTAAATTTATCGAAAAGTGAAAAAGCATTTAACTATAACATTGGCCGCCTTGGTATTTTTAGGGTTGATTGGAATAATCGTCAAACTGCATTCTGATATTATTGAATATGAAAAGATAATATCCGGGTACAAGCGCGAACGAGATCAAGCAAGGAAGTCTCTGGCAATTCGCGAGAGTGAAAATAAGGAGACCAAAGACGCCCTGAAAAAGGCCACGAAAGAGCTAATTAATTTCAAAGAAACCCAGGAAATTCTTGCTGAGAATGCTGGACAAGACGATATCGTTGACCAAGAGAACGAACTTGATCGCTGGCTTGGCAACATTATTCAATTAAGAAATTTTATTAAGCATCACTCCGAATACGCCATACCAGAATTTAGGTATCTGACCACCAAAGACTGGCTTGCTGCAGCCGAAGGCGGCCAAATGGCAAGTGAAGCGGATTACAGAAAAGCCCTGGCATTGTTGAGGGAACGAGCAAAGAGGCCAGTGTGTGTAGAACTTTGCCAAGGCATTCAGGCTTTTTCCAAAGCAAATGATGGTAACCTGCCACGAGGTTTGGAGGATATTGTAAGCTACCTGCCAAAGGATTTTGATCCTGATATTCTTGCTCGATATGAAAATAATCCCCATGGGCAGATGGACGGTGTTATAGTAATAGGAGCCTCAAATCAGTGGATAATAAAGGAAATATCGCAAGTAGATGATATTTGGGACAGTAGATTCTATTTGAGCACCACTGGTGGAATGATGGTGAGGGGCATTGACTATTCTGAGGAGAAGATTGTGCAAACTGCAATTAAAACCTACGAGAATCAATTTGGCATCGAGCCGACAGATACTGAGCAAATCATTCAATACATTGATAATAAAATAGGTAAAGATAAAATAAACAAGATATATAAATCTCTAACAAGCAAATCTAATTAACGTGAGCAATTTTAAATACAGTGGAATCCGTAAGGTGTCAGGACGGAATGGCGCTAAGATAAATGACGACAATCGTCCTTATCTTAGCGCCATTCTGTCCTGGCCTTTTTATTCCGGCCAATAGAATTTGATATTCTAGAGTCATCACTGAACAAGCCAATGCGCAACCTAATGAAAACAAAAAACATATTCCACATGGCAAGCCTGGCGGGATTGCTCGCTGTTTTGGCATGCACATCGTGTTCAAAACACAAGGAGCCGGAAAATCAGGCACAGGCGGCTGCAAAAAGGCAGACCCAGGAGTCATTTTCCGCAACCAGAAACGGGGCGGTTGTCCATTTGGAGTGGACGTATGATTTGTCCGTTTACAAATCCACCGAACTTTACAGAAATGCCACGGGGCAGGCGGATGCCAGGGATCGGCTGGCAACTTTGAAACCGGGCGACAAGCACTACAAGGACACGCTGATCGAAGCCCGGGCCTATTACTATTGGCTGAAGGTCACGCCACCTGACGGGCCGGAGGACTACATTGGCCCGATAAGGGCGAAACCCGATGAGAAGGGCGCTGGCAATTACCCGGAGATTGCCCGGCGATATTCCTGGAGCGTGTTTCGCGACGAGAAGACCGCGACGATTTCGTGGGATTTTCCCGAGGCCAAATACGACTACATAAAAATAATAAGGGCCGGCAGCCCCGATCCCTTGGGTTTTCACAACAGAGGGGTGGAGGTTTATTCAACCATGGAATGGAAGGATAATATAGTGGATACCTTTCCTGACCCGGATTCCGACTACTGGTATCGAATCGAGATCAAGGTTTCCGGCGAACCTGTCATCAGGCAGGGGCCGCTCGGGGCTGATTTCAAGAAACCGGAATGAACACGAACATGCAAAGATTCATTGGCAGCCGAAACGCGCGGAAAATGAAAAAACAATGCGCTATGTCTCATATCTCCTTTTATGATATTTTTTATTACCCTTGTCCCAAAGGTAGGGCGAGGCGTCCCTGCCGAGCCGCGGCTCAGCCGGAGGCTTCGCCCTACCGGCGCTGCCGCGCCACTGTTCAATGAAAACACTGTAGGACCGGCTTGCAGGTCATTTTAAACCATCGCGATCATGAAAAAACATTTAATTAAGATAGCGGTTGTCTCCACGCTCCTTCTTTTGATTGGAGTAAACATTGCGTTGTTTCTTAATATCATTGACGGGGAAAAAGCAATGGCTGGCTATAGGAGCACGACAGTCAAGGCATTGGAAGATCTGGTATCTCGTGAAAATGAAAACATTAGGCTTCAAAAGGCAATAAGCGAATACAATGAAAAGATAAAAGATCTTAGGGAAGTCTTAAGCAAACTGGAGCAAGAGTCGAAGTTGCGCATTGCTGCGGATGAAGAGAACATGCAGGGTGAGGGACGCGAGCTGGATCGCTGGTTTGTTGCCATTCGCAAATTAAAAAATTTTATCACATATCACCCTCAATACGCTATACCGGAATTTAAATATTTAACCGCGAAGGACTGGCTTGCGGTAACTGAAAGTGGCTCAATGCAGAGCGAGGCAAATTGCAGGGCTGCACTGGCCGAGCTTAGGCAAACTGCCACATTAGCGGCAAGCAGTATATTTGGCCAGGCCGTCAAGGATTTTACCAATGCCAATAATGGTAACCTTCCAACAAAACTGGGAGATATTACCAAGTATCTTCCTCCGGATTTTGATCCCGATATTCTCGAAAGATATGAAACCAATGAATCAGGGAATACTGATAGAGAAGTATGGAAGGATGGACAATGGATAATCACAGAAGCAGGGCCGCCGATTGATAATATATGGAACAGTCAAGTCTGGGTGAGCAATACCGGAGAAGTGCACTACAAGGGGGTCGGCATGGGTGTCAAAAATGGGGCGTGGACGGTTGATTCTGTGCAAAGTGCAATTTCAGACTATGTAAAAACTAATGGCTCTGAGCCAACCAGTTTTGATCAAATCAACAAATATATCGATACCAAAACTAACAAATGGGCTGATAAAAATAGGAATAAAATCGACGAAATATTTCTAAGCTTGATGAAAAAAGAATATTAATGTAAACTGCCTGCCCAGGCCAACAATGAACATGGTCAAAGATAATCAAATCAACCACGAAGAGACTCTGATAAAGACAGAAAATAATTTTATACTCAGTACTTCTCCGTGCCCTCTGTGGGTGAATCTATATTGCAACAATGAAAAATCATAGGAATATAATGCTTATTTCGCTTGGCTTGATAATTTTGATTGGGGTTTTAGCCAAACTCATTTTCGACATTAATAGTATCAAAACAGCAATGCCCGGTTTGATAGGCGCCAGGGATCAGGCATTGAGAGATTTGAAATTAAGTAGAAATGAGGGATTTAAGCTACAAAAGAACTTGAGGCAATCCAAGCTACTGTTACAAAGCATTGAGGATAACTTGAACAAATTAAACCAGGGCACCGCCGTGGTTGAGGATAACATGGAACAGATTGAAGACGCACTCGATAGTTGACTGGGCAAAATTGAAAAATTAAGCAAATTCGTTAATAATAATCCTAAGTATGCCATATCAGAATTCAAATACCTGACTGATAAAGAATGGCTTTATGCAACCGCGGGACCAATGGAAACCGTGGCTGATTATAGACAAGCCATGGCTTGGCTTCGTTGGTTTGCCAAGGGGCTTGCATCTAAAGTATTATGCCAAGCAGTTTCTGATTTCTCCAAGGCGCATAATGGTGATGCACCGAAAAACTATGAAGATATTAAACAGTATCTTCCTTCGGACTTTAATTTCACAGGATATGCAGACATGTCGTCTGGAGCCACCGCCTCCGATTCGAAATACCGATGGATAATAAAAGATATTCAACCAGTGGATCCTATTTGGGATACCGAACTGTGGGTGAGCGATAAAGGTGCTATGACGACTTCCCCGATTAATTGGTGGGCGGGGAAAGCAGTAAGTGATGCAATTAGTGATTATGAAAAAGAAACCAGGGAAGCTCCGACTAGTTCCAGCCAGATTAGAAATTATATTAAATACGGTGGTAATGCTAAAGAATTGAGCGAGGTTGATATCGACGATATATATATAAGCTTAACGACGTCCGCCCAATAAAACAAAAAAATACAATTCAGATTATGTTATCGATAAATTTCGCAATGCGCATCAATGAATTTTACCTTTTGTCATAATATTACCAACCTTCATTTTGGAGAGCGTATTATGAATGACAAAATAACAATAAACAAAATAACATCATGAAAAAGCTAATATTAGCAATATTAATGTCAATGACTATGGCCACCTGCATTAGATTGTATGCATGTGGTTCGACGGGTTCCTGTCCAGCGGGCCCCGGGGCTTGCGTCAAGTTGTCTAGCCAAAGCAACACAATGGTCTGTGAGTAAAGTAGTAGAAGGCTTAAACAACTAAATAGATGTCCCCGCTCTTTGGGGCGGGGATATCTAAACAGAAAAGATAGGATAAATATGTGCAAACCATAAGGAATCGGAACGCGTTCAGCGGAGAAATATTATGCTTTACTTTAAAATAACAATTCAAGCTTTATTAATAATTTTGATAACCTCTATAGCCATATTCCCCGCAAATTCGCTTGCAGTTGCAGATGACTTAAGTCCAGCGGAAAAATTAGCACCAGGCCGGGAACGCTTCAAAAATTGGCATGAAAAACCATCAGCGTCCCTAAAAGACGGTAATGGCGGATTGATTGATTTAAATATTGAAGAACATAATGACGGACAGGCAGAGGTGACATTATCGATGAAGCAGGATCTGGCATTGCATGATGAAATCAACAGGAATGTCCGTGCATTCTGTGCCAGAAATTTTGATGAGTATTATGAGTCAATCAAAAAAGTTTCGAACGGAGAACTGTCAATCAAGCAGACCGGTTATATGAAAATGCGACACTCTTTGAGGCAGGGCAAGGCCATTCGCCGTCCGGAGTTGCTGACCGACTACGGTCTTGCCGAGGCTTATTGGATGTTTACCTCGAAGATTGGCCATATGAACACCCATTTCACGGGTTTTGTTCCGGGGGAGTCTTTCTATCGATTGAAGGAAATTCTAGATTCCGGTGAACTTGACGCCACCCCGGATCCATTCCCTGCTGATAGAAACTGCTGCGGCTGCATGACACAATCCACGGCATTCTCATGGGGCGGCTCCACACCGCATACCGAGTTCAAAAACCAGGGGAAATTATTGATTGCAGATATTAGATATATGATTAAAACCAATATGGAGCATATCGCCTATCCCATATGCATTCGTGTATATTGGAGCGAGAACCTCGGAAGATGGATTCCGTGGTTCTGCTTTGAATATAATACTGTGGCGCGCTATTGCAACATGGTCTTCTAGCACCGCAACCTCGAAATCAAATATTATGTTGTTTAAAATTACAAAATTAGCAATTTGCATGATTGCTTCGCATTTATTAACCGGTCCGCTTTTTTCGCAGTCGCTGGTTTTTCAAGAAACAGGGAAAAAACTCACTTTGCCGCGGGGGGAGCGGTATGCAAGCTTTTCCTACAAGTTTACAAACAAAGGGCCTGATGTCATTAAAATCAACAAAGTCGAGCTGAGCTGCGGGTGCTCCAGTTATGAGCTGGCCAAGACAATCTTTGAGCCTGGTGAGACTGGGGTAATAAATATTAAAATGGACACAATCGACAAGGGGGATCAAGGATATGTTGTGGTTGCCATTGAAACCGATGAAAAAGAAGGTGAATACATGCTTCGCGGTCATGTCACAATACCGACCCATGTAACCGTGACTCCGCTCATGCTCAGGTGGCAGGCGGACGGAGAAATGAGCGAACAACGCCTTCAAGTGACTTTTGATGCTCCCGACAAAGGCAATACGGGGGATATTAAGTTTAATGCCGAAAATCTTTTTGTGAGAGACGGGCATTTCGCTGTCCGTATTGAACCCACTCAGGACAGCAACCGTTTTTACGTCCATGTCCGTCCCAAAAGCGGCATGAAATGCGCGGATATTATCACAGTGTCGCCAAATCCAGAAAATTATTACGAAAATATCGAAATCATTGCATATATTGGCGAAAATCGTAAAAAGCTTTAGAGCGCCTAACAAAATAACCAACGCAAAGACGCGAAAAGGCAAATGAAGTCTGTTTTGACACAGAGAACACAGAGCTCCGACACGGAGAGCACAGAGAGAAAAGCGCTTTTCAGGCTTGGTCTCCGTGCCCTCTGTGGGTCGCGCTCTGTGTCCTCTGTGATCAAAACAGATCACCTTCAACTTTTCTTTTTGATAGACGCTCTTAGAGCTTTATAAAAAACCAACCGAATGGGAAAAATAAAACCATCATGAGGCGGAACCGTTTCGGCAATAATATTCATTTTTCTAAAGCATCGTGAGTTTATACTATTACAATGATCTTCCGCGGTTGTGCTATTGGTGGTCGAATCCAAATGATGCCGCCGTGGCAATCGGCATGTGCCTGCCATTTATTTGGATATTTTCATGGTATTTCGAAAAAGAAAAATTGGCAGGCTATGTCCAGAATATGATTTGGGTTGTCGAGTGCGCCGCGCTGGCATTATTGGTCGGCACCTGTTCCCGTTGGGCGATATTTTCAAGTCTGTGTTCGATTATTATTTTTGGACTTATCGCAGAAAAACCGTTGGCAGAACGGGTATTCCGGCCCGTCAACCATCAAGCATTTCTGCCTGCCATGCGTCAGCGTTGCATCGCAATATGGCTTCAAATGAAGAGCATGAAGAACACTGGCCTGCGAATCTTCGTCATACTTGTCGCACTCATTGCCACCAATGCCTGGGGACGCTTTTCCCTCGCGGTTCAGGGGGATAAATCTGTCACAAATCGATTAACGCTATGGGCGGGAGGAGCGAAGATGGTCGCGGACAAGCCGGTTTTGGGATGGGGCAATGGAAGCGCCGGACTGAATTATGACAACTGGTATCAGGATTTGTCATCCCAAACCATGCACGGCAGCATGGTGAACTCCTATCTTAACATTGCGGTCGAATGGGGGCTGCCCGCGCTTGGCCTCATTCTATTTTTCCTGCTGGCGGGCATATTGTTATGTCATCGGCTGGCCGGCCTGGTGTCACCGTCGGGCAGGGGATTGCTGGCCGGGGCGGGAGCCATGATGGTATTTTTTACAATGGTCAACGCATGCTACTCGACCATATATAACAGCCTGCCCCTCGCCTTGCTTGCCGCAGGCGTTTTGATTATCGCGGGATTTTACGGCGGCAGGAAAAGGCATATCGCATTGCCAGGTCCCATGCTTTTGTCTTTTTCCATCAGTCTTTTTTGCGTCCTGTCCCTGTATCTTTTCGGCCTGGCTTCCATTGGGAAGGACCCTGTTCGTATCAGCCATGCGGCTGCGGGCACTATTTGGTTATGCAAGCCGGGAGCGCCCCAAAAAGCACCCGATTTGACCATCGTTCCTGACTACAAGATCCTTGGCCCGTGCCATGGCCGGCGTATTCGGAAACTGTTTTGCGAGAACATGGATTATCTCCACGCGATACAGGTTGTTGAACCGGGTGCGGAACTGAATAATTGCGATGGCGGGAGGGTTGTTGTGCTTGGGGCGCGAGTCGGAAGCTGGGGCACGCGCCCGCCAAAGGATAACCAAGGTGTCATTCTGGTTTGCCCGGTGGCTCCACCTTCGGCGCCAATGAAAATCCAACTGCTATTTCTGCCTCAGGCAGACAGATGGCATGTGGCGGAGGCTTGGAGAAGCTGGGCGCGACAAAACAAGTGTCCGGTTGTATTTCTTGAAGGGGATGGAATTCTGGACGAAGCCGGTTTTCAGAAAGTTATTGATTATTGCATTGATTCATAATGCCGGGGAAAAACTTAATATTATTATTTCTTGGGGCAGCCGCCCTTTTATCGGTGGCAGGCACTTGGTGCGCGCCTTTCCTGGGCTTGCGCGAATCCATTCCCTTCGAATCATTAAGCGCATGGCCCGATGGAACGCCGCGCCTGGGGCCGTTTGAAATCCGGATGGATGACAAAAATGACGCCATAAGGCTGGCGCACAGGCTGGTATTTGATGGCGAACGGTATTACAGTGAATTATATATCCCGATCATGGATTCATATGTCTTACAGCGGGATGCCAACCTGTATGAATGGAGGGATATGGATGGCCGGATGTTTTTGCTGCAAAACAATCCGGTTTCCAAGGAAGGCGCCTGGCGCTTGGAAGCGATTGGTGAAAATACAATTCTAATAACCGGTGTTGGCAATGACGAGCGGTATGTTTACAGTGACGGGAAATTATCGGAAGCCCGCCACAACGGCTTGCAAAGGAAATTTTATTACAAGGACGGGCGGTTAAAGCGCATTACCACGGTCCGGCCCGGCAAACAATCATACCTGGAATTTAATTACAACCCGCAAGGCTTGGTGGATGCCATGGGCGGCACTTTGGGCAATTCCGTAAAAATTTCCAGAAATGACGATGGAATGCTGGCAGGCATCAAGGGCGCGCATGGAGTTGACATGGCTTTCACATACGCGGATGGACTCCTGACAGGTGCGTCTTGCGACGGGAAGACGCTTGGCTGGAAATGGGGCGATGCCCAAATAAAGCATCAGCGCCCGCGTCTTCCCCTGCCGCCAATAGTGAGCTCTGATGGCGCAAATGAGTACGAAGTGACATACGATGGCAATTTAATCAAAGTCAGGTGGAGTCCAAAGGAGGGAGGGTCTGGCAAAGGGTGGGATTATCTCCCCGTCACCGGCAGGATCAGGGCAAGGCCATTCTAATTTTTATGAAAGCAAACACTGTCAGATTATTTTCGAAATTGAAACCGCAGCCTAAAGAAATATCATGGGTGGCGATGACCTTCGCATTCTTCTTTGCGGTTTCATTGGGCGTCAATCAGTTCAGAGGCGCCCCCATGAGTGTTTTGGGCGGCAAAACCCATGTTGATAAAGATCATGGAAAAAACGAAGGAATGCCGGAAAATTGGAAATATTGCAATCTGAGCGACATGGACTCCTTCAAGGCAACGGGGGATCTTCTCATAATAGATGCCAGGCCGGGCCTGTTCTACAAATATGGTCATATTCCCGGGGCAATATCATTGCCGGCGCAAACCAATGAATTGGGCAGGGAGACCGGCAAAGTCCTTTCCGGTGTGCCAGGGAACCGGACGATCGTGATATATTGCGCCGATGCGCAATGCGAGAATGCCGAGACGGTCGCAGGTCAGGTTTCGCGCCATGGATATGGCAATATTTATATATTTTCCGGAGGCTGGTCGGAATGGACGGAAACCGGAAGACCTGTCGAAAAATAACAAAAAGCGCATGATAAGTCATGAAATCACGTATTATTAAGATCAGTCTGAGGGCCATGGTTGGCATCGTGTTCATTGTTGCGGGTTTCGGGAAAGTTTTGGACCCCGAAGCGTTCGCGATGGCTATAAAAAACTATCACATGGCGCCCGAGGGCATGGTGAATGCGCTGGCGCTTGGCATTCCGATGACGGAATTAGGGGCGGGCATTTGTTTGTTTTTCGGAATCAAGCCGAGGATTATGGGATGGGTGATTTGTTTGTTGCTGGTATCTTTTCTCGGCGCCCTATCTTATGCCTTGTGGAGGGGAGAACCGATGAACTGCGGCTGTTTCCTGGAAGAGGACGCATCCCTGTCTTCCATGTGGATTTCTTTTTCACGCAATTGGTTGTTGTTGCTTGCGACGCTCTTTATCATTGCAACTCATGCAGATCGGAGACGGGAGGTCTTGAAAAGTCCCAAATAGGGCATTTTTCGTTTATTCTGTCGCAAATAAACCATGCCCCCGTAGTCAGGCCGGTTGGGTGCTCGCGGCGCGACGCAAGGTCGCGCCCTACAGGCGACAGAATAAACGAAAACTGCTCCGGAGGCCGTCGATTCGGGGCAAGCCCACTATGTGGTTGCGGCGAGATTGCGCCTGCGCAAACCCGGGGCAGGGACCGGTCCCTTATTTATCCTCGTGGCAGCTACACTGCCTGCATCCGCTTGTTCGGCTTGCGTTGAATTATACGCCATCGAATAGCGATCCGATAGCCGATGAAATGCCTTCAATCGCATGTACCAGGATTTGTGCGGCATCAATCGCATCCATTGAGTCCAGTATTCTTGATAATGTTCTACGCACGCCAAAAATCCCAAAAAGGAGCATTAAAATCGATATGAGGGCCGAGGTGACGCCGCAGCCATCCAAATCATGCATGAAGCAACAATAGCTCACAATGGCGGAAATCACCCCAAGGACACAAAAAATAACACGCAGCGGATTCGGGAGAATTTGAACCTTGATATTTCGCAGTTCAGGCTCAGTGAGCACGCGCCCTTCCTTTATTGAGGCACGAATTCCAGCCTTTTCGATTCTCTTGGCCAGCAGCTCCGATTTTCGATTCATGGGTAATGTGATTCTTTAGTCGGGGTGTCGTTTTCACCTGTCCTTTTTTTGCCCAACTGGATTGGGGAAGGGACATAAAGGACGCAAATGACACAAAATCATGCGGTGGAGTGGCGGTATCCGAAGGTTTTTTTCACCGTCACCAGCCTCTTTGTTCGCGGCGAGCCTTGGACATGCGCTCGCGCAGGCCACCTTCACGAAGAAAGGCCTGCTCCAACTGGCGAATCTGGCGGTCGAGCAGATAGTTGGTCAGTTTAATGAGGCCAATCATCACATTGGCGGCGATGGCCGGGTCGGGATGCTCAATGCCTTTGCGGAGGGTTTCATAATTTGCGGTGGGATCGCGGTTCAATTCCCGGAGGCGCTTGGTGTGGCTGTGTCCGGGCGACCATTCGTCAATGCCGCGCACACGAAGAAAATCGCGGTAATCCTCCAGCAACTCCTCCAGACTCGCGCGCGCAACGCAGGTCAGCTTGATTTCAGTTTCCTTCGAGGCGGCGGATGCCTGGCTACCCTCAATGATATTCTGTTTTCCGGAGCGCGCCGCCTGTATCATCTGGTCGGTCGTGCGCGAGCGCTTGTCCACAAACCGTTCGCAAAACCGCACCGTGCCGTCATAAACAATCCGCGCCTTCTGAAAAGAGAACAATTTTTCATATCCACCGTGCGGCGGGATGAAGCCGGTAATCCCGTCTATTTTGTCCTTTCTGTCCTTTTCACTCACGGAGGTTCTCTTTCCAAATCAGGCACTCAGTCCACCTTCGCCGACCACTTGAAGATGCTGGTGGTCTGCGGCGGGAGCGTGAGGAGCAGGCTTTGGGAGTGGCCGTCACCGGGGATCGGGTCGGTCGCGCGGCCGCCGTTGTTGCCCACGCCGGTGCCGCCGTAATACTGGCTGTTGGTGTTGAGCACTTCCTTCCAGAATCCGGCGCGCGGCACGCCGATGCGGTAACCGGGGCGCGGCACGGGCGTGAAGTGGCCGACCACGAGGAAAATGTCCTGCCCGAACGGGTCGTTGCGCTGGAAGGCGATCACGCTCGCGTCGGCGTCGTTGCACGAGATCCAGCGGAAGCCCTGGTTGTTGAAGTCGTTGCGGCTGAGGACGGGTTCGTCGCGGTAGAGTTTGTTGAGGTCGCGCACGAGCAGGCGGATGCCCTCGTGGTCGAGCCACTGGCGGAGGTGCCAGTCGAGGCTCGCGGCGTGGTTCCACTCGCCGGACTGGCCGAACTCGCCGCCCATGAAGAGGAGTTTCTTGCCGGGCCAGCCCCACATGTGGCCGTAGAGGGCGCGGAGATTGGCGGCCTTGTCCGCGATGTGCCACGCGCCCATCTTGAAGAGGAGCGAGGCTTTGCCGTGCGTGACTTCGTCGTGCGAGAACACGGTGATGAAGTTTTCCGCGTATTGGTAGAGCATGCCGAACGTGAGGTCGTTCTGGTGCCATTTGCGGTGGATGGGCTCCTTCTGGAAGAAGCGCAGGGTGTCGTGCATCCAGCCCATGTTCCATTTGTAATCGAAGCCGAGCCCGCCGTCCTTGGTGGGGCGGCTGACGCCGGCGAAGGAGGTCGATTCCTCGGCGATCATCACCCCGCCGGGGTAATACTGGTGCACGAGGTCGTTGGTCATGCGGAGGAAGTCGATGGCCTCCAGGTTTTCGCGTCCGCCGAATTTGTTGGGGATCCATTCGCCTTCCTTGCGCGAGTAGTCGAGGTAGAGCATGGAGGCGACGGCGTCCACGCGCAGGCCGTCGATGTGGTAGCGGTCGAACCAGGAGAGGGCGTTGGCGGCGAGGAAGCAGCGGACTTCGTTGCGGCCGTAGTTGAAGATGAGGGTGCCCCAGTCCATGTGCGCGCCCTGGCGCGGGTCGGCGTGCTCGTAGAGGTGGGTGCCGTCAAACTCGGCGAGCGCGAAACTGTCCCTGGGGAAGTGCGCGGGCACCCAGTCGAGGATGATGCCGATGTCGCGCTGGTGCAGGTAATCGACGAAGTAGGCGAAGTCGTGGGGCGTGCCGAAGCGCTGCGTGGGCGCGTAGAAGCCGGTGACCTGGTAACCCCACGAGCCGTCGAAGGGATGCTCGGCGAGGGGCATGACCTCGATGTGGGTAAAGCCCATCTCGGTCACGTAGTCGGCGAGCATGGGCGCGAGTTCGCGGTAGCTGAAGGGGCGGTTGGCGTCCTCGACCTTGCGCTTCCAGGAGCCGAGGTGGACTTCGTAGATGGACAGGGGCTGGTCGAGCTGGCCGGCGGCGGCGCGGCGTTTTTCCATCCACGCGTCGTCGGCCCATTGGTGGCGGCGGGTGTCGCAGACGATGGAGGCGTTGTTGGGCGGGGCCTCGAAGTAGGTGCCGTAGGGGTCGGTCTTCAGGCGGATGTCGCCCTGCTGGTCGCGGATCTCGAATTTGTAGAGATCGCCCTCGCGCAGGCCGGGAATGAAAATCTCCCACACGCCGGACGCGCCGAGCGCGCGCATGGGGTGGTAGCGGCCGTCCCAGTGGTTGAAGTTGCCGACGACGGAGACGCGCGCGGCGCCGGGCGCCCAGACGGCGAAGGACACGCCGGGCACGCCTCCGATTTCGCGGAGGTGCGCGCCGAGTTTTTTGTAGATGAAGTGGTCGTTGCCTTCGTTGAAGAGGTAGAGGTCGAGTTCGCCGACGGTGGGGAGAAACGAATAGGGGTCGTAGAACTGGCGCGTCTCGCCGTTGTGGAGGATGGCGCGGATCTGGTAGCGGAAGAGGTCGGTTTTCCGGGGGATGAACACCTCGAAAAATCCCTCGGGCGCGAGCCGGGTCATCTCGTGCCGGATGGCGGGGCCTTTTTTCGGGGTGGCGTCGAGATCGACGACGAAACACTCGGCGGCGTCACGCACGAAGGCGCGCACGACGAGGCCCTGCGAGCGGCCCTTTTTTGCCTTGTGCATGCCGAGGAAGGTATGCGGGGTGGTGTTCTTCGCGTCGATGAACGACTTGAGTTCGGCTTTGGTGATGATCATGGAGGAAATGGGATGAAGGGGCGGACGCGGGAAGAGTGTGGCGAGGATTCTTTCGAGGTCGAGGTTTCTGCAAACGATTTTTGGCAGACGCAGGAAGCGCGCCACACGCCCGCGAACGGCGCGGCAAACGCGCAGAAAAACGCGGGGGAGGGAGGGCGAGGGGAGGGGACGGACCGGTGTCTTTGCGCATCCTGTGACCTTCGCGGTCGCGGATGCCTAGCGTTTTTTCTTTGCCCGCGAGGCCGTTTTGGCCGGCGGTTTCCACTCGGCGGTGACGATGGAGCTGAAGCCGCCGCGGGCCTTCCATTGCGAGATGACGGCGAGGCTGCGGGGCCGGAGCGCGCGGCCGAGGTCGTCGCAGATGCGGTTGGTCACGGCCTCGAAAAACGCCCCCTCGTTGCGGTAGGCGTGGAAGTAGAGCTTGAGGGACTTGAGCTCGACGCAGGTCTTGTCCGGCACGTAACGCACGACGATGTCGCCAAAATCGGGATGCCCCGTCATCGGGCAAAGCGAGGTGAATTCGTGATGCGTGTGCTCGATGACATAGTCGCGCTCCGGCGCGGGATTGGGAAAGGTTTCGAGAAGCTTCGGATCGGCCATGCCGCGCAAACTAGGCAAAAAAGCATCGACGAAAAGCCCGAAACGCGGAGAGGCCGCGCTCCTTTGAGGCGCTTCCGCGCCGGTGATTGTTTGGGATTTGCCCTTTGAGATTTGGGATTTTTCCCACGGGGTGGCACGCCCGCGCCACTTTTATTCCGCAACTGCTTCGGCCACCAGACCAGTTGGCGGCGGTTGCGGACCGCGCCGCGCCGCCGCAGGTTGCGCGCATCGTCCTAGCAGTCGCTCCCGCCGGACATGCAGCAATCCCCGCAACCGCATCCCTTCCGCAAATCCGTGAAACCGCGACATTCCCCGCGCCTTTTCCTTTTCGCCATCGCCGGCCTCCCCGTCGCGAGCGCGGCGGACGGCGCATTTCCCGTCATTGACCCCGTCGCCCGGCCCTTGGGGCTCAAAACCTGCGCCGACCTCGGCCCCGTCACCGACGAGGTGGTGCTGGCGAAAGTCCGGACGGCCCAGCCGGGGAAACCCGTGCCGCCGCCCGCAAGCGGCGACGCCTTTGTCTTCCCGCTGTTTCGCGACGGCAGCCTGCTGCGTTTCGCCTTCGCCGGCGCGCGACGGTGAAATCCATCTCATCATTCCGCACCGCTGGCGGCGCGTCGTCCATCTCCAGATTTCCGAATCCGCCCTCGGTGCCCTCCCCGCCAAACAACAACTCCAGCAATCGATCCCGGTCGAAAAACCATGAAGCTGAAACGCCGCCTCCTCTCCCTCGCAATCCCCGCCCTCTTCGCGGCCACGGCCCTCGCCACCGCCGCGCCGGCCGCCGGCCCCGACTTCTTTTACAGCAAACGCTACAAGCCCGGCGAAGGCACCGGCGAGCCTGTCACCGCCGCCGACCCTGCCGACCACTGGCCCGTCAAAATCGTCGCGCCAAAGGTCTTCCTCGACGGCGGCGCCGTCATCGCCACCGGCAAGCCCCCGCGCGGACTGAAGAGCGACCTCCGGCACGGTCTGCTCACGAGCGACTTTGTCAACGTATCCGTTCTTCATTACATGCCCAATTTCCGCGCCGATTGCGTCCGCGCCATCATCACGCCGCAGGGTGACTACCTCGCGGGTGTCATCGCCGGCGAAGGGCTCACCGGCGGACGCGGCCACTACGCGCCGCCTGACATCAATTACAATCGCAAGGACAACGACATCATTTTCTACCGCTCCCGCGACCGCGGGAAAACCTGGGAAAAACAGGGGCCGCTCACCCCCATCGTGCCCTATTCGCTGCACGCCTTCATCCCGCTCATCTCAAAAAAGTTCCCCGGCCGCATCTATTGCTTCGGCACCGAGCCGCGCCCCGATTTGCGGGAGGGACGCGAAAACGCCCCCATCGCCTTCCGCCACTCCGACGACGACGGCTTCACCTGGTCGCAACCCACCGTCATCCGTCCCGTCAACGACCCCGATTTCAAGGCCATGTCCGCGATGCAAATGACCGAGACCGCCGCCGGCACGTGGCTCATCGGCGCTCACGAGGCCCACTGGCACGGCGACAACAACATCGGCAACATGGCCGGCAAAAAATTCTCCCGCATCCCCACCCGCGAATACCTCCTCCGCTCCACCGACCACGGCAAAACCTGGACCGTCCTCCCCGGCAAGCGCCCCGGCGGCTGGTTCCTTGAGGAATACAATCGCATGGACGAAATCGTCCCCGTCGCCCTCGACGGCCCCGAGGTCCTCGCCCTCGCCCGCACGCCCGAAGGTCACCTCTGGCAACTGCGCTCGCGGGACGACGGCCTCACGTGGACCAAACCCGCGCCGACGCCCATCAACCACCCCGACGCGCCCGCGATGTTTTTCAAACTCTCCGACGGCAAAACCCTCCTCGTCCTCCACCACAACACCTACGACCCCTCCAGCCCGCAGTTCGGCGCCGGTGTCCGCAAGCAGCTCTGGTTCACCGTCTCGACCGACAAGGGCGCGACATGGTCCGAGCCGCGCTTCATCGCCGCAAGCATCCACGACGATTCCCGCGCCCAAATTTCCTACGCCGACATCATTGACGACCCGCAGACCGGCGACTTCCACATCTTCCTCCCCTACGCCTGGCGCCAGACGCTTCACCTCGTCCTCCCCAAATCCAAGCTCGCCGCCCTCCCCACCGCCGCCGACCTCCGCGCCCAGGCCGCCGTTGCCAACTAAACCCGCGCCATGCGCCCCCTCGTCCTCCTCTCCGCCGACCAGCTCGGCGAAACCCACGCGCAACAAATCGCCGTCGCCTGTTCCGGTTGGGCCGATTTCCGGCGCATCCCGCAGGACCTCCCGGACGCCGAACTCGTCCCCTTGCTTGCCCGCGCAAAAATCCTCGCCGGCTGGACGCCCCCCGCGCTTCTTCCCGGCTCCGCGCTCGAAGCCTACCTGTGCGGCAGCGCCGGCTACGACGCCTACATCGGCCTCGGGCTCGACCGCAAACCCGGCTTCCGCCTCGCCAATGCCGCCGCCATCATGGCGCCGGTCATCGCCGAGCATTGCCTAGCGCTCATGTTCGCGCTCGCGCGCCAGCTGCCCGCGATCCTCGACCAGCAACGCCGCCGCCACTACGAGCGGCGCTGGCATGCGGGCGAAGTGACCGGATCGACCGCGTGCATCGTCGGGCTCGGCGGTTCCGGCACTGAACTCGCCTGGCGCTGCCGCGCGCTCGGCCTGCGCACCATCGGCGTGTGCCGCACGCCCGCAAACCACGGCGGCGTGACCGACGCACTGCTCCCGATGGACGGGCTTCCCTCCGCGGTCGCGCTCGCCGACCACATTTTCGTTTTGCTTCCCGGCGGCGCCGCCACCCGCCGTGTCTTTGGCGAAACCATTTTCGCCCGCGCCAGGCGCGGCGCGTGTTTCTACACCGCCAGCCGCGGCAGCGTGACCGACGAGGCGGCGCTCGTGCGCGCGCTTGCCGGCGGTCGGGTCGCCGGCGCGGGCGTGGACGTGTTCGAGCGCGAGCCGCTTCCGGCCGAGAGCCCGCTCTGGACCCTGCCAAACGTCATCGTCTCGCCGCACAGCGCGGGACTGTCCACCAAACTCAACGACCGCCTCGCCGCGCTCTTCAGCGAAAACCTCCTTCGCCTGCGCGACGGCCGCGCCCTGAAAAACCAAATCCCGCCCGCGCAACTCGCATGAGGCGCGCGCTGTGAAAACATGCCGGAGGCTGCGTGTAATCATTAATCGGATACAAGACAATCAATGAAGCGACCGCGTCCATCTGCGGTTCAAAAAATTTCCCTCATGAAAATCACCTCCCTCTCCATCCGCATCATCCGGCGCGGCGCCGAACTTTGGCACGCACCCCGTCCCGTCCCCGCCGATGACCATCCGTATTTTGACTTTCCGCTCGTCACCATCGGCACCGACGAAGGCATCGAAGGCCATGCCATGGAATACTGCCCGCTCGGCCAGGGGCGGGCCACCGCCTACGGCATCAAGGACATTTACTCGATGGAACTTCTCGGCAGAAACCCGCTGCACCACGAGGCCATCTGGCAGCGCCTGCGCATGAAGCAGCGCCATCTCTACAACCTTACACCCTCGCTCTGGTCCACGCTCGACGTCGCGCTCTGGGACATCAAGGGCAAGGCCGCCGGCCAGTCCATCGCCACGCTTCTGGGGCAATACCGCGACAAGGTGCCGCTCTACGCCACCTGCCCGCCGCAGACCATCGCCACGCCTGAAGAGGCCGCCGCCGCCGTGCGCGCGAAAATCGCGCAGGGCTTCGCCGGCGTGAAACTCCAGCTCAGCGGCGGCGCCGCGTCCGACATCCCGCGCCTGCGCGCCGCGCGCGAGGCCGCCGGTCCCGGTTATCCGCTCATGCTCGATTCCTCCGCCGTGCTCATGTTTGACGGCGCGCTCAAAATCGGACGCGAACTCGACGAGCTCGACTACGAATGGTTCGAGGAGCCGTTTCCCGACGCGCACGTGCTCCAGTTGAAAAAACTCGCCGCGGCCATCCGCACGCCCGTGCTCGCCGCCGAGACCGTCTCCCTTTTCGAACTGCCGCACTACCTGCTCGACGGCGCCGTGGATCTCGTGCGCGGCGACGCCCACCACAAGGGCGGCGTCACCGGTCTCATGAAGGCGCTCGGCATGTGCGAGATGACCGGTTTCGGCCTGGAAATCCACACGGCCGCCACGCCGCTGCACGACATCGCCAACCTCCATTGCGGCTGCGCCACGCGCCTCTCGCGTTTCCTGGAGAGCCATCACGAAATGTTCCGCTTCGGCCTGAAGGGTGATCCGCTGCGCGTGCACCCCGACGGCTGCCAGCATGTCCCGACCGGACCCGGCCTCGGCGTCGAACTCGACTGGGACTGGATCGACGGCCACACCGTGGAGATCGTGCAGTAGGGCGCGTCTCGCCACCGCATCGCGGCCCCCGCCGGCTGCCGTCGGGAGACCGCCGTCCGCCTGTATTATTTCCCCGCGACCTTGCGCTTCGGGGCGGTTTTTTTCGCGGCGGAGACCTTCGCCTTCGCCGTGCCCGCGCCCTTCGCCGTCGCGGATTTTTTCGCCGGTGTTTTTTTGGCAACGGCCTTTTTCGCCGGGGCCTTTTTCGCGGGCGTTTTTTTCGCGCCCGGGAGCTCCAGCACCCGCGCGAGCGGGATCGCCTCGGCGTCGCCCCAGAGTTTTTCGAGCGCGTAGAATTTCCGGTTTTGCTCCGTGAGCACGTGCACCATCACGTCGAACGCATCCACCACGAGCCAGCCGCTGCCCGGCGTGGCGTCCATGCCGATGATGCGCGCGCCGCTCGCGTCGATGACCTTTTCGAGCTCGACGCGCAGCGCGCGCAAATGCGGCTCGGAGGTGCACGTCGCGACGACGAGATAATCCGTGATCGAGGACACCTCGCCCACATCAAACACCTGCATGTTATCCGCCTTTTTGTCATCGAGCGCGCGGCAGACCAGTTTCAACAACGACGGCAGCGCCGCGATTTTCGAGGATTTTGATTTCATGCAAAGTTCAGCGATAGAGCCCTTTTTCCTGGATTTGGACAATGGCCTTGTGAGGCACGAAGTAATCCAACGACAAGCCTTTTCGCACGCGGGCGCGCAATTCGGTCGAGCTGATTTCCATCAAATGCCCGTCGCAACGATGCAACCGCAGCCCGGGGACTTTCGGCTCCGCCTTCATGGGATGCCCCGGCCGCTCCAGGAAAATGAACTCCATCAGTTTCACCAGCTCCCCGATGTCGTGCCACAGATGCAGGCGCGGGAGCTGGTCGCCGCCGATGATCCAGAAAAGCCGGTCGCCGGGAAACCGGGCGCGGAAATGCCGCGCCGAATCGACCGTGTAGCTCACGCCGCCCTTGCGCAGTTCGTAATCGGAAACCTCGAAGCGGCGGTCCCATGCCACCGCCGCCCGCACCATCGCCAGCCGGTCCTCGGCGGGGCATTGCACGTCGTTCGGCTTGAGCGGGGCCTGGGCGGCGGGCACGAGGATCAACCGGTCGAGCTGGTGCTGCTCAAACGCATCCTGCGCCGCGATGAGGTGACCGAAATGGACGGGGTCGAAACTGCCTCCGAGAAAGCCGATTTTCACGCCGCCACCGTGGTGCCGCCCGCGTCTCCGGGCAAGCGCGGTTTTCGGGACACCCCGGCGGGCGGCGGTCTCCTCCATGCCTTTTCCCGACGGCGCGCGATAACGCACTGGAATTTTCCGGGAGTTTCCCTCAACTTCGCGGTCCCCCTTCCCTTGCCCGGGTGGCGGAATGGTAGACGCTGAGGACTTAAAATCCTTTGCCTGAAAAGGCGTGCGGGTTCGATCCCCGCCCCGGGCACCAGGAATGAACCGCGGCCGGCCCCCACCGGCTCAGCGGACGGTGCGGAGCTGCACGCTGTCCACGAGGCGGTCGTGCGAGAGGATGTCGGTCACGATGATGAGCTTGTCGCCGGCGGCCACCTGGCGGGTGAGTTTCAGGTGCGCGATGGCGCGGTCGATGGTGTCGTCGGGGTTGGATTCGAAGGGCATGAGAATGCCCTCGACCGAGCGAAGGATGCGGAGCTGGCGCAGCGTGCCGATGTGCGGGGTGAACGCGACCACCGGCGCGCGCGGACGAAGCGCGGCGACGCCGCGCGCCATGAACCCCTGGCGCGTGAAGGTGAGGAGGCGCGCCCCCGGAAAATCGCCCGCCATCGTGACCGCGGAGCGGATGACCTTCATGCGCTCCTGCCGCAGCTCGACGTCGATCGCCGGGTCGGGCACGATCGTCTGCTCGATGCGGCGGGCAATCTTATCCAGAATCTGGATACAATCGACCGGGTATTTGCCGATGGTGGTCTCGCCGGAGAGCATCACGCAGTCGGCCTGCTCGAAGACGGCGTTGGCGACATCGGAGATCTCGGCGCGCGTGGGCATTGGCTGCGTGATCATCGACTCGAGCATGTGCGTGGCGATGATGACAGGCTTGCCCTTGGCGATGCAGGCGCGGACGGCGTTGCGCTGGATGATGGGCAGGTCCTCGAACGGGCACTCGATGCCGAGGTCGCCGCGCGCGACCATGAGCGCGTCGGTGGCGGCGATGATGCCCTCGAGGTTGGCGATGGCGGACTGGTCCTCGATTTTCGCGATGATGTGCGCGGTGGAGCCCTGGTCCTCGATGAACTCGCGCAGGGTCTCGATGTCGCTGGCCTCGCGCACAAAGGAGAGCGCGATGAAATCGACGCCCTCCTCGATGCCGACGGTGGCGTCGCCGCGGTCTTTTTCGGTGAACGAAGGCAGGTTCACGCGGACGCCGGGGAGGTTGATGTGGCGCCTGGACTTGAGCTCGCCGGGGATGAGGACGCGGCAGCGGATCTGGGCGTTGTTTTTTTCCAGCACCTCCAGGCGGATGAGCCCGTTGTCAACCAGCACGGTGTCGCCGACCTTCACGTCGTTGACGAGGTCCTTGTAATTGATGTCCACCGAGCGGATGCCCTCGGAGCCTTCCTGGATGGGGCGGGGCTGGATGGTGAAGTCGAAGATCTCGCCGGACTTGAGCTCGATGGGGGCGTTGACGTCGCCGGTGCGGATTTCGGGCCCCTTGATGTCCATCATGATGGCGACTTCGCGGTTGATGCGCTGCGAGACGGCGCGGATGCGGCGGATGATGGCGCGCGTCCAGTCGTGCTTCGCGTGCGCCATGTTGAGGCGGATGATGTCGGCCCCGGCGCGGATGATATTCTCGAGCATATCCTCGCTCTCGGTGGCGGGGCCGAGCGTGACGATAATCTTGGTGCGGCGGGTGCCGGCGTCGGTTGGATTCAAATTCATAGGCATCGTCACAGATGCCAGAGAAAGCGGGCAAGGCAAGGCCTCGATGGCCGCAGTCCGGCATTGCTCATAAAAAGTCAAAAAATGGCGTGATTTGACCGGGTTCCACGATGGAGAGCGGACAGGGCAGAGCAGTTTCGATGCCGGAAAAGGCGCGGTGGATCGCGTCGGGGCTGTTGCAGTCGCGGCTGAGGTGCGTGAGGTAAACGCGGCGCCAGCGCGGGCTGGCCACGGTTTCGAGCAGCTCGCGGGCGGCGGTGTTGGAGAGGTGTCCGTGGCGGCCGGCGATGCGCTGCTTGAGCGCCCACGGGCGGCGCGCGTCGGCCTGAAGCAGGTCGGGGCAATGGTTGGCCTCGACGACGAGCACATCCACTTCGCGGATGCGTTCGCGGACATGCATCGGCGCGTGGCCGAGGTCGGTGAGCCAGGCGAGGGTGTGCGCGGCGACGGTTACGGTGGCGGCGGACGCGACCGGGGACGCTTCGGGACGATGAGAAAAGACAAACCCGACCGGATCCTGGGCATCGTGCGGCACGGGAAAGCTTTCCACCTCGAGGTCGAGAAAACGGAAACGGGAGCCGGTTTCGAAGAGCTGCCAGTCGGGTTTGTGCCTGAGCGGGGCCTGCAGGACGCGGGCGGTGGCGGGATTGGCGAAAACCTTGATGCGCGGGAAACGGGCCAGGCCGGCGAGGGCGGCCGCGTGGTCCCCGTGCTCGTGGGTGAGAAAAATCGCGTCGATCTGGTCGAGGGATTCGCCGACGGAGGCGAGAAGCGAGGCGGTCTTGCGGGCGGAGAATCCCGCGTCCACGAGCACGCGCGCGCCGGGCGTCTGCAACAGGGCGCAATTGCCCGCGCTGCCGCTTCCCAGGATGCAAAACCTCATGCTCATGACGGCCTATCAAACGCATGATGGGCGCGGATGGAAATGCGAAAAAGAAGGGGGCAATGGGGTGCGCCCCAAAATGTGGCGGCTCGAAGGCGGCAAGACGCACGAAAAACGCGTGGGCGCATCCCGCCTGCGCGCGGGCTTGCCTGCGCGGGGCCGGCCGGGTTTCGTATGGCGTCCGCCTCCATGAAAAAGACACCCTCGTCGAAACGCGCTCCGTTTTTTCTTCGCGCCGCCGTGCTGCTGCTGGCCGGCGCGGGGGGCGCCATGCTGGCGAGGACGGAGACCGGCGCGGCGGCGGCGCTGGCGCGCGAGGGCGGCGTAGTTTTTGACTGGATACGCGGGCATCTGGCGACTTTCATCAGCGCGGGGGTGATCGTCGCGCAGGTCGCGGGTTTTCTCTCGTCGGTCCGGGCCATCCTGGAGACGCGCACGCCGCAGGGCGCGGTGGCCTGGGTGGTGGCGCTCAACACGCTGCCTTACCTGAGCGTGCCCGCCTTCTGGGTGTTCGGGCGCAACAAGTTTGTCGGCTACGTTTCCCTGCGGCGGCAGAAGGCGGTGATGACCGCGCCGACCATCCAGGCGGCGCTGATCCACATGCGCGCGCAGTCGCTGCTGGTCACGCCGCATTTCGGCGAGCCGTTCGCGGTGGAGCGGCTCGCGCATCTGCCGCTCACGCGGGGCAACGACGCCGAGCTGCTGGTGGACGGCGACGCGACGTTTGCGTCGATCTTCGCCGGCATCGACCGCGCGCGGGATTACGTGCTGGTGCAATTCTACATCATCCACGACGACGCGACGGGCCGCGAGTTGCTGGCGCGGCTCACGGCGCGCGCGGCGGCGGGCGTGCGGTGCCACGTGGTGTATGACGAGATCGGGAGCAGCGGCCTGACCAACCGCTACGTGCGGGCGATGCGCGCGGCGGGCATCCGCGCGGTGAAGTTCGACTCGCGGCGCGGGCGCTGGAACCACACGCAGATCAATTTCCGCAACCACCGCAAAATCGTGGTGGTGGACGGCGTCGAGGCCTGGGTGGGCGGCCTGAATGTCGGCGACGAGTATCGCAGCCTGGACAAAAAGATCGGCTACTGGCGCGACACGCACGTGCGCGTCGCGGGGCCGGTGGTGCAGTGTGTGCAGGCGGCGTTCGTGGACGACTGGCACTGGGCGGCGGGCGAGGTCTTGAAGCTGGAATGGAAGGCGCGGCCGGCCCCGGGCGGCGCGTCGCGCATCGCGCTCTGTCTGCCGTCTGGACCGTCGGACGAGCTGGAGACGGCGACGTTGTTTTTTCTCGACGCGATCAACACGGCGCGGCGGCGCGTGTGGATCGCGAGCCCGTATTTCGTGCCGGACGAGCAGTTCATCTCGGCGCTCCAGCTCGCGGCGCTGCACGGGGTGGATGTGCGCATCCTCATTCCCGACAAATCGGACAGCGCTCTCGTGCAGCTTTCCGCGTGGGCTTACCTAGAGGACTTGGAGAAGGCGGGCGTGAAGACATTCCGTTACGAGAAGGGCTTCATGCACCACAAGGTGATGGTCGTGGACGACGCGTATTGCGCGGTGGGCACGGCGAATTTCGACAACCGTTCCTTCCGGCTGAACTTCGAGGTGACGATGGTGTTTGCCGACGGGGATTTCACCCGCCAGGTGGCGGCGATGATGGAGGAGGATTTCGGGCACTCGCGCCTGGCGACGACGGCGGAGCTGAACGGGCGCGGTTTCTGGTATCGCCTCGGCGTGCGCGCGGCGATGCTGCTGGCGCCGTTGCAGTAAGGCGGCGGCGGGGACGCCGACAAAGTGGCGCGCGCCATACCAATTCCCAATGAAAATCACCCCTGTTCTGGAGGGCCGAGCTCCTGCGAGGCCGTCGCGATCATGCGCGACTTTTTTCCGCGACGGCCTCGCAGGAGCTCGGCCCTCCAGAACGAGTGAATCTCGTTCAGAATTGGTATTACTCGTAACGCAGCGCCTCGATCGGATCGAGGGAGGCGGCTTTCCAGGCGGGATAAAGGCCGAAACCGAGGCCGATGCCGCCGCACACCATCATGCCCGCCGCCGCCCATGCCCAGGGGAAGCTGATGGCGATGCCAAACATGAGCCCGGCGGCATAGCCGACCATTACGCCCAGCAGGATGCCGACGAGCCCGCCGATCAAGGCGAGCGTGGCCGACTCGATCAGGAACTGGGTCATGATGTTGGCCCTTTTGGCGCCGATGCTCTTGCGGACGCCGATTTCCTTGGTGCGCTCGGTCACGCTCACGAGCATGATGTTCATCACGCCCACGCCGGCCGCCACGAGCGCGATGCCGCTGATGACAAACGCCCCGATGGAAACCACCCCGGCGATGTTGTTGAACGCCTCGATGAGGGAATCGTTGGAAAAAATCTCGAAGTCGTTCGGATCCTCCGGGTCGAGGCCGCGCACGAGCCGCATCGCGCCGATGGCCATGTCCTGCACGGCGGGCAGCTCCGCCTGGGATGCGGCCTGCACGTTGATGGACACGGAGCGGCGGGCGTGGCCGTAAACCATCAGCCAGCGCGTGATGGGCACGAGGACAAAACCGTCCTGGCTCTGGCCGAGCGAGGCGCCTTTTTCCACCAGCACGCCGATCACGGTGTAGGTTTGCGGGCCGATGCGGATGAGTTTGCCGAGCGGGTCCTCGTAGGGAAAAAGTTTCTCGGAAATCTCGCTGCCGAGCACGCAGACGGTGCGGGCGAACGCGACGTCGTCGGGGCCGATGCCGCGCCCGGCGGCGATGTCGTAGTTGAAGGCGGTGAGGTAGTTTTCGTCGGAGCCGTTGAGGCGGACGTTGGGGTTGGTGTGGCGGTCATGGAAGACGGCGGTCTGGCCGCCGCGCCCGATGGTGGCGCAGACCCGCGCGCGCGTGTCCATCTGCTGGCGGAAGCGCGCGGCCATGTCGTAGTTGATGTCGCGGCGGTTGCCGTAGCGCTGGCGCGGGTCGCTGAAGTTGATGGCGGGAAATTTCTGGATCTGGAAGCTGTTTGAGCCGAGGACATTCAGGCCCGACTCGATGGTGGAGCGGATGCCGTCGATGATCGTCATCGCGCCGATGATGGAAAACACCCCGATGGCCATGCCGAGAATGGTGAGCAACGAGCGCAACAGGTTCGCCCGGAGGGAGGAAAAAGCCAGGCGGAGTGTTTCGAGGAAAATCATGCGAAGACGGAATGCGGAGAAATCAAGGGAGGATCCAAGAATTCACTCGGTTCGGTTTTTATAACCGCGAAGGACGCGAAGAAGGAATGAAATCCTTCCGGCTCTTCGCATCCTTCGCGCCCTTAGCGGTTATAAAACCCTCTTTCATGGTTCCGTGGTTAAATTAATGGCTTGTTTTTATTAACCGCAGAGAACGCAAAGAACACGGAGAAAAACAGGATTGTTCCCTGTGTTCTTTGCGTTCTTCGCGGTTAATTTTTTGGGTTGTTTTCAGACATCGAAAATAGCGGGGGACCGAATTTCCCTCAGCTTCCCCGGCGCGGCAGCGTCGAGATGGATGCGCGGCTGCGCGCGATGGTGTCGGGCGGCAGGCAGCCGCCAAACGCCGTCAGCGGCATGACGAGGGCGCGGCGGCCGAGGATCGCGCCGGGCTGGAGCACGGCGTTGCAGCCGACCTCGGCGGCGTCCGCCACGAGCGCGCCGAGTTTGCGCAGGCCGGTGGCGGCGAGCGAGCCGTCGGGCAGGCGCACGGAGACGGGCTGCTGGTCGAGCCGGAGGTTGGAAAGGATCACACCCGCGCCGAGGTGGGCGCGGTTGCCGAGCACGGAGTCGCCCACATAACTGAAATGCGGCACCTGCACGCCGTCGAGCAGGAGGCAGTTCTTGAATTCGCAGGAGTTGCCCAGCACGCAGTTCGCCCCCGTGATGACATGGCCGCGAATGAATGCGCCCGGGCGGATTTCCGTGCCGGGGCCGATCCAGGCGGGACCGATGAGCGTGGCATGCGCGGGCAGGCGCACGCCGGGCGCGAGGCGCACATCGCCCTCGACATGGACGCCGGGGGGGAAGGCTGAAGGCTGAGGGCTGAGGGCTGCAACACCGGAGCCGGTGGCGGGAGGCGGCAGGGCTTTGAGCGCGGGGGCGATGGCGCGGACCCATTCCCAAGGCGCGGCGTCGGCGGGGAAATGGGCGGCGAAGAGGGAAAGGCTTGGGGGAAACGCGAAAAGATCGGCGGCGTGCATGAAAGGCGGGCGGCAAAAGCGTGATGCGATTGGTTTTTAGATTGCGAAAAGGAAACCAGATCGGACGGCGCGGGAACATCCCAAAAATTTCAAGGGATAAAAATGGGGCGGCCAACGGGATTCGAACCCGCGACCCCAAGATCCACAATCTTGTGCTCTAACCAACTGAGCTATGGCCGCCGTGCAGGGTTGCGGAATCTCACGAACTCATCCGGGGCTGTCAATGAATTCTTCCGAGAGGACCGCCGGGATGTGATTTTTGCGCCAAGTGCCATGGGCGCGCCCTTTTTAGGGGCGCGGACATGCCAGGTTTCTCGCTGCGCTCGAAACTTGTCCGCGATGCCGCGGGCAGTAATGAACGCCCGCGCTCCCATGCCACGGACGGGGTCGCGCGACTCCGCCTCCTTTGCCGGTTTTGTGGAACATGGAGGCGGGGTTGCGAGTCCGCACCGGCTTCCGGCGATGATTGCGCGGCTTTCCCGGCCGCCCATTCGGCTCCCGGCCAGATTCACAAATTGCTCGCCTCGCCTCCATTGTTTCCATTTTGCTTGTCCCTTTTACAGGATTCACTCGAAAGATCTCTCGCCACTCCCGCACAAACCCGCCCTCCTACCAGTTTTCCGTATTCATGAAATCGACTTATTTGCGTGCCAGCCTCCTGCTTGCAATGTTTGCGGGCCTGAGTGTCCAGATTTTCGCGCAGGACCCCCGTCCCGTGCCGATCGAATATCTGCGTCCGATGAAAAACAGCGTGTCGATCGGCGTGCGGGCCGTGGGCGGGGCCAAGGTCAAATTCAGCGGAAACTTGGGTGGAGGGTTGAGGCAGTTGTCCCAGTTGACCACGGATGGCCAGTCTTTTGGCACGGGCTTTTTCGGCGGCAACGGCGACCTCCCCGTGGTGCTGCCCGAGTCGGTGGTGCTGGGTGGCTATTCCTATCCCTTGGACCAAATTTCCGTCTTCGACAATGGTTCGATTCTAAGGGATTCTTCGGGTGCCGCTTCACCCCGTCCCGCCGATCCGGCCGATCCTAATGTCGCCGACACCCAGATGCGCAACGATGGCTCCGGCAGTTGGTATCGCGGAAAAGTCAGCAATCCGTCCGACCCTCATTATGGAATGCTGCAATACGACATTTACACGCTCGATAGCTCTGGCAACACCATCCCCGACGCCCATACCGGCCAGCCGGTCAAAACCACAAAGTATTACCTCCCTTATGACGCGAATTATTCCCGGAACTGGTCGATCAACAGCCGGGAGCATCAGTATAATGCCGCCGACAACCAAGTCACATATGGGCGCTACTGGACGGAATCGGCGGGAAACGAGATCGAACTGGAGGACGGCAGCAATCCCGGCGTGGAGTTCAAATTCGAGCGGATCGTGCAGCGCTTCAAACGCTTCGAGTGGGGGTTGGCGGCGACAGCGGGCATATCCGAGTTCAACGCCAAGACCCGGCGGGGAATCACGGTCAATCTGCGGGGATACGAATACACTTACAACCTTTCCAGGCCCCTGCCGGACGATGGCTCCACCGGCGGGCCGACTTATTCCGCTGACGAAACAGAGGAAACCACGGCGGCGATCGGCATCAAACCCAATGGCTACGACGAAGACACTGACAAACCCGAGAACAACTACCAGGCGGGCGGCACGGCGGTTGACCGCACGGTCGATGTGAACGGCTATTGGCAGGTGAAAGGGGTTTATTACTTGTATCGCGTGGGGCCGTTCATCCGCATACCGATCACCCGGCAGTTTTCGATCTCGGCGAGCGCCGGCTACATGGGCGCCTATGTGGGCAGCAAATTCCGCTACGAGGAGACGATGACCATTCCCGAGGTCTCCGCCGCCTACACGACGGGCGATGTGGTGAAGAACAACCAGCGCTACGTCTCCGGCTACTACGGCGACCTGAACATCGAGTGGTGGCTTTCCACCCGCACCGGGTTTTATGTCGGCGCGGCTTACGAAAAACTGGGTGACTACACGCAGATTCACGACGAGCGCCGCGTCGACGTGAAAATGGACGGCGGCGCCGGCTTCCGCTTCGGCATCATCACGCGTTTCTAAGACCAACAACCGGCCGGGCGCCAAACGTGCCGCAAGATTGCCGACGGACTTGCGCCTTTTGTGTCGGGCGGCCATTTTCAATCCCATGAGCGCCGACATCGCAGAAATTTCCGTCAAGGGTGTGATGCCCACCGCAAATGGCTGCGCGGTGTTTCTCGGCAACGACGAGAAAACCTTTGTCATCTACGTGGACCATTTTGTCGGCAACGTCATCCACATGACGCTCAACGGCGTCAAAAAGGACCGTCCGCTCACGCACGACCTGATCGGGCATATCTTCACCGGACTCGACGTGCGGCTCGACCATGTGCTCATCAACGACGTGAACGAGGGCACGTTTTTCGCCCGCATCCTGCTGCGCATGGAAAACGAACTCGGGCGCAAGCTCATCGAGATCGACGCGCGCCCGAGCGACTCGATCGTGCTCGCGCTCCAGCAGAAGTGTCCGCTGCACGTCTCGCGCAAGGTGCTGGACCGCGTCGAGGACATGACAGAGGTACTGGAGCGCGTCCTCAGCCAGCAGGCCGCCCAGGAATCCCAAGCGGATGACGATGACGATTTCCCCGGCGGCGACATCGATCCGGACGAGGACGACGAGGAAAATCCGGACGAGGAAGACGAGCGCTGAGGCATGGCGTCATCCGTAGGGCTCGACCTTGCGTCGAGCCGCGCATGCGCGGGCGCCCACGCGCAGCAAATTAACGCTCCGGTGCCTGAGAAAATTTGATGCCGGGTTTTACGCTCGCGGCCTGAGGCAAGCTCAGGCCCTACGCGCGTCACTCGTAACGCAGCGCGACGACGGGATCGAGCTTGCTGGCGGACCAGGCCGGGGCAAAACCGCTGACCACCCCGGCGACGATGGAGACGGCGAGGCCGGTGACGAGCAGCCCGAACGAAAACACCGGCGGAAACGACGGCACGAGAAATCCGGTGACGAGCGTGCACAGCCATGCAAACAACAGCCCAGCGATGCCGCCGGCGAGGCTGATGCTGACGGCCTCGATCAGGAACTGGAGCAGGATGGTGCGGCGGCGCGCGCCGAGCGCCTTGCGCGTGCCGATCTCCTTGGTGCGCTCCTTCACGCTCACGTAGGTGATGTTCATGATGCCGATGGCGCCGACGA
Organism: Termitidicoccus mucosus; assembly: GCF_038725785.1. GTDB lineage: Bacteria > Verrucomicrobiota > Verrucomicrobiia > Opitutales > Opitutaceae > Termitidicoccus > Termitidicoccus mucosus. Next base: position 2,405,911 of record NZ_CP109796.1, on the reverse strand, counting down.
AGAGCGCCAGGCCGGTGATGGCGAGGCCGGCGAGCGCAATGCCCCGCTTGATCGGGTCGAGCTGCTCGCGGATGACTTTCTGCTCGTTGATCTCGAAATCGTCGCGTTTTTCGAGCGGGATCTGGCGGATGCGGCGCATGAGGCCGCGGAGTTCCTCGCGCGCCTCGTCCATGCGCGCGCCGTCAGCCTGCACGCGAATCTGCACATTGTTGCCGACCCAGAAATTGCGGCGGAAGGCGTTGAGCGGCATGATGACCATCGAATCCCAACTGAAGAGTCCGAGGAAGCTGCCTTGGCGCGTGGTGACGCCGATGATGGTGTATTGCTGCGTGCGGATGCGCACGGTCTTGCCGAGGGGGGATTCGTTGGGGAAGAGGGCGTCGGCGACATCGAAGCCGACGACGATGACGTTGCGGCCGCCGCGCGACTCGACCTCGTTGAAGAAGCGGCCCTCCTTCATGTCGGCGCGCGAGATGCGGGCCAGGTCGGGCGTGGTGCCGAGGGTGTAGATGTTGTTCAGGCGGAGGTCGCCGCGGATGATGGTGCCGGCGGTGTCGGCGACGGGCACGGCGACACGGAGCGGGCCTTCGGGGTGCGCGGCGATCCAGTCGTTGATCTGCCGGGCGTATTCGGTTTTGAGGCGCGGGCGGTTGCGGTAGGTCCACCAGTCATCGACCTCGCGCCAGGGCCATTTGGTGACGTAGAGCACGTCGTCGCCGAAGCCGGCGAGGCTGCGGTTCACGCCGGCGTCGATGCCGAGGATGGCGGTGCCCATGAGCGTGACCGAAACGATGCCGATGACCACGCCGAGCGCGGTGAGGGCCGAGCGGGTCTTGTTCGCGCGGATCTGCGCGAGCGCGATGCGGAGGGATTCCAGAAGTTCGTGGAGGAGGCGGCGCACGGGGGGATTAATTTTCGATTTTCGATTCTCGATTTTCGATTGGGCGCTGCCGCGCCAGGGATTTGGTTTTGCGCAGGAGTGTCTTTCGCGAGGAGACCATGATGGCAACCAGTTCGCTGGCTTCCTTGCGGAGCGGGTCGAGTTTTTGGGCGGGCATGACTCCGTGCTCGGCGGTGATGTCGAGCCAGAAGTCTGATTCGTCCGCCTCTTCCTCCACTACGGACAGCTTGGAAATCATTTCGGCGGTGGAGCGCGAGCGGCACACGGCGCGGTAATTTGCGCCGACTGATGTTCCCGATCTGCCAAGCTGGTTTGCGATCACGCGCCCGGCATGGGTGTTCGGCAGGGCATCAACGACTTTTAGGATGCGCAGGGCGAATTGCTTGGTGCGGAGTTTGAGTTCGTCTTCAGTCATGGGCGTTTTGAATTTTCGATTCTCGATTCTCGATTTTCGATTGGGCGCTGCCGCGCCGGTGGAAATCGGGGTGGTTGGGATTTGTTTCAGTCGTGGTTGTCGGGGCATGGAGATGTCGGTTTTTTGGTGGCGCGGCAGCGCCCAATCGAAAATCGAGAATTGAAAATCGAAAATTCAAAATCCTGCATTCAGCCGTCCGTCTCGATCAGGCCGTCGCGCAGGCGCACGATCCTCCGGGCGTGGCGCGCGATGTCCTCCTCATGCGTGACGACAATGAGGGTGTTGCCTTGCTCGTAGAGGTCTTCGAAGAGCGCCATGATTTCCTCGCCGGTGCGGGTGTCGAGGTTGCCCGTGGGTTCGTCCGCGAGGATGATCGACGGGCGGTTCACCAGCGCGCGGGCGATGGCCACGCGCTGGCGCTGGCCGCCGGAAAGTTCGTTGGGGCGGTGGTCCATGCGGTTGGCGAGGCCGACGTGGTCAAGCGCGGCGCGGGCGCGTTCGAGGCGCGCGTGGCGCGGCATGCCGGCGTAGATGAGGGGAAGCTCGACGTTGTGCAGCGCGGTGGAGCGGGGGAGGAGGTTGAAGGTCTGGAAGACGAAGCCGATCTCCTGGTTGCGGATGGCGGCGAGTTCGTTGTCGTCCATGTGGGCGACGTTTTTCCCGGTGAATTCGTAGAGTCCGGCCGTGGGGGTGTCGAGGCAGCCGAGCATGTTCATGAGCGTGGATTTGCCGCTGCCGGAGGGGCCCATGATGGCGAGGTATTCGTTGCGGTGGATTTTGAGCGAGACACCTCGCAGGGCATGGATCGTCTCGGAGCCCATGTGATAGAGCTTGGTGACTCCTTCGATTTCGATGACAAGCGCGCCGCGCGGACGGATCGGACGCGGGCTGCCGGCGGGGGCGGGTTGGGCGGGCATGGGAAAGGTGGTTTGCGCGAAGGGGTTGGATTAGGAATTAGAAATTAGAAATTAGGAATTAGAAAATCCAAGCCGGAGCTGCCGCGCCGAACCCGCACCGGCGCGGCAGCGCCCATTCTTGATTTTCCGCTCCTCCGCGTCGTCGCATTTGTTGCCAATCACGCGGGGATGGGTTCAGGATGGCGCGATGCTGACCAAGGTCGAAATCAACCGGTTGCGCTCGTTGCGCGAAAAGAAGTGCCGCGAGGAGCAGGGGGTCTTTGTGGTGGAGGGGGCGAAGGTGACGGGCGAGTTGCTCGCGGAGGGATTTCCCTTGGTCGAGATCTTCGCGACCAGCGCGTGGGACGGGCTCGCCGCCGCCGCGCGGGCGCGGGTGCCGGTGCGCGTGATCACGCCGGGGGAAATGGCGCGCATCAGCCATTTCCCGACGCCGTCGCCGGTGCTCGCAGTCGGGCGCATCGAACGGACGGAGCTGGCGCCGGGGGAAATGGCGCGCGGGTTCACACTCGCGCTCGACGGCGTGCAGGACGCGGGGAATGTCGGCACGCTGCTGCGGGTGGCGGACTGGTTTGCGTTCGACCGGGTGGTTTGCTCGCCGGCCTGCGCGGATGTGTTTTCCCAAAAAGTCATCAACGCCAGCATGGGCTCGTTCAGCCGGGTGCGCATCATCACGGCGGAACTGGCCGGGGCGCTGGCGGAGGCGGCGGGCGCGGGGGTGCCGGTGCTCGGCTGCGACTTGGAGGGCGAGAGCGTGCATGCGCTCGCCCCGCTGGAGGCGGCGGTCGTGGTGATCGGCAGCGAGGGCGGGGGGCTTTCGCCCGAGGTCAGCGCGCGGGTGACGCGACGGGTGACGATCCCGCGCCACGGGCGGGCCGAATCGCTCAATGCCGGCGTGGCGGCGGCCATCGTGTGCGACAACCTCCGCCGCGTCCGGCAGGCGGCGGGGCCGGGCGATCCCGTCACACGATAAATTGACGCGGGCGTTGGCGCGTTGGCCGACTTGGGTTATATTGAAAAACTTTGCCGCGCAAACCACCTGCCCACCCAATCACCGCGATGAAGCCGCCCCATGTTGAGTTTTTATCTGCGACGCATGGAGTTGTGTTTTCAGGCAGTTGGGGGAAAACGGGGACAGGCGGCGAGTTTTGCATTTGGGCGTCTTGCCGGCGAGTTTCGCAAATGCATCTGATGTTTGCTGAACGGTATTTGTGCAATATTTTTGCGTATTGCTTTTTGCGATACATCTCTTTCTTTGTCCGCGTTCACCAAATCATCACCCAACCATAATATGAAAAAATATATAGTCGAATTCATCGGCACCTTCTTCCTGGTGTTTACTGTCGGCATGGTCGTCAACCAGGGCCCTGTCCTTGGCGCGCTGGCCATCGGTTCCGCGCTCATGGTCATGATTTATGCCGGCGGTCATATTTCCGGCGGTCATTTCAATCCGGCGGTCACGCTGGGCGTATGGTTGCGCGGCAAGTGCGACACTAAGGACGTGGTGCCCTACTGGATTGCGCAGGCGGCGGCGGCGCTGGTCGCGGCGCTGGTGGTCGCGATTGTCGCGCAGAAGCAGGGGGGATGGCTCAATTTCGGCGGCACGTCGGACTACAAGGTGCTGCCGTCGATCATCGTGGAGTTTCTCGCCACCTTCGCGCTGGTGTGGACGGTGCTGAACACCGCCACGGCCAAGGGCACGGCGGGCAATTCCAACTATGGCCTGGCGATCGGGTTCACGGTGTTTTTCTGCGCGGTGGCCGTGGGCGGCATCTCCGGCGGGGCGTTCAACCCGGCGGTCGGCCTCGGCGTGCTGGCGATGGGCAAGGTGAGCATTGCGCAGTTCTTCATTTATCTCGTTTCCGACCTCGCCGGCGGGTTCGTCGCGGCGCTCGCGTTCAAGGCCACGAATGGCGCGGAGTAGCAAATATCCGCCGCATTGGTTTCGTTTCACGGCTAAGGCCGCCTTTTTCGGGCGGCCTTTTTTGTGATGCGGCGCAGGCATCCTTGTCTCTGCGCTACGCGAGGATCGATTTGATCAGCGAGGCGAGTTCGGCGGCGGCCGGTATCCGCCGATGGCTTTGACGGGCCATGATGAAGGTTATCTTGGGCGTTTCGCCCGACAATTTCCGGTGCACGGTGCCGGGTGTGCAAAGGTGCGCGAGGCGGTCGCTCAAAAACGTGACGCCCTGTCCGGCGGCGACAAGGCTGATCGCGGCGGGCCGTGGCGATGCCTCGGCCACAATGTGCGCGGTGAAGCCCGCCTTCCGGCAGCAATGGGTGATTTCATCATGGAGCACGGGATTGAGGCGGCGGGGAAACAGGATGACGCGCTCGCCGCGCACATCGGCCAGCCGCGGGCGGGGCTTGACGGCCAGGGGATGGTCGTCGGGGACGACGAGGCCGATCCGTTCCTGCGCGAGTCGCACGGAGGTGATCGCCGGATTGTCGGAAGCCATGAGGGGAAAGGCCAGATCGTGGCGGCCCGCCAGCAGTCCATCCACCAACTCCTGCGAATTGCCTTCGTGCAGGCTCAACTCAAGCGCGGGCCTTTGTTTTTGCAGCCGGCGCAGCGCCAGTGACAGGAAACCCGACATCGCGGCCCCGGAATAACCGATGCGGAGCAGGCCGGCCTGCCCGGCGGAGGCGGCGCGGCAGCCCGTGACGATCTCCGTGGAGAGACCGGCGATTTCAGGCGCGCGGCGGGCCAGGTATTCCCCCGCGTCGGTGAGCCGCACCCGCTTGGTGCTGCGTTCGAAAAGCTGACAGCCCAGCTCCGCCTCGAGTTGTTGCACATGGCGCGTCAGCAACGGCTGGGCGATGCCGCCGACCTCGGCCGCCTGCCTGTAGTGCCCGTGGCCGGCCACGAGCAGGAAGGAGCGCAGCAGGCGCGGAGACAGTGGATAATTTGATGTCATTTTTGCATCAAAGTATGCAGTATTGATATTATCCGCGAGTCCGGAAACCGGGTAGGCTGGCGGCATGAGATTCCTCGCCGCCGCCGCGCTTCTGTCGCTTGCTTGGAAACGGGTTTCCGCCAGACGCGGACCGTGGATGCGGCCGGGGAAAAGACCGTGCAACGAATATGGCAAGAAAATGAACACGACAAAGAACCAAGACGAAACCACGCCTCCGGCCCTGTCCCGGAAGGCATTTATCAAGGACTCCGCGGCTTACGCGGTGGGCGCGGCCGTGCTGTCTGCGTCCTTGGCCGCCGCGCCGGAAAAGGCGGGCGGCGCCGACGCGGACCGTTACCGGCGCGGGTGGGAAATGTTGGGGAAAATCGACGGCGAGGCCGGCGGGCGGGTCATCGAATCCCTCCGCGACATCGCGCCGGACCTGGGGCGCTACGTGATCGAATTCCCCTTTGGCGACGTGTATTCACGGGGCGTGCTTTCCCTGAGGGAGCGGGAAATCGCCACCGTCGCCGCGCTGTCCGCCATGGGAAACGCGCGCCCGCAACTGAAGGTGCACGTGCATGGCGCGCTCAACGTGGGCTGCTCGCGGCAGGAAGTCGTGGAGATCTGCATCCAGATGGCGGTGTATGCGGGATTTCCCGCCGCCCTGAACGCGGTGTTCGCCGCCAGGGAGGTATTCCGCGAGCGGGACGAGTCCGGCATCACCGACAGTCCCGCGACGCCGCGCTAGAAGTTGCAGGCGATGGCGACGGTGACGTAAGGGGCGGGGTCGCCCTTGAGCTTGTAGCCGCGATCGTAGAAGTCGAAACGGCGGTCGGCCATCACGCCGGCCTCGGCGGTGAGTTTTATTTTCTCGGTGACATTGTAGCCCGCGCCGGCGCCGACGCGGATTTCCCGGTAGTCCACATAAGTGTTGTTGAGGCGGCCGCCGCGGGGGGCGGGCCCGAGATCCTCGGTGATGCGGTAGCTGCCGCCTTGGACGCTGACCGCGCCATAAAGGGCCAGCGCGTGGTAGGCCTTCCATGTCACGCCGAAGCGCGGAAAGCCGATGTTGAAGGTCCAGTCCTCGGCAAATTTCCAGTTCACGCCGATGACCGGGGTCACGGTGTTGTCACTGAATGGGTTGACGCTCACGCCGACGCGCCAGATGAGCGACGGGCTTTGGATAAAGGAAATCATCGCGATGGCCGGGACGGTGAACGCGTCGCCGTCAAAATTCTCCATGTCGCCATACCAGCCCGGGCGCGCGTAGGCGGCGGCGATCCAGCGTTGCGAAAAATGGTGCAGGATGCCGGCATTGAACGTGACCTCGCCGAGGCGGTCCGGCAGCGGGATGCCGGGATCGGCGTCGATGAAATTGAAACTCGCCGCGCCGCCGACCGCGAGCGTGGTGATGTCGCCCAGCTTGATGTCGCGGGAAAAGCTCGCCGAGACGTTTTGCACGGAGACATCGCCGAGATCGCCGCCCCGCTCCAGACCGGCCTCGCCGGAGTAGGACCAGGATACGTCGAAAGAATTGAGCAGTTCCTGGCGGAAAGTCCCGGCAGGGGGAACCTGGGCAAAGGCAGTCGCGGAGAATGCGAGGCCGAGAAGGGCGGAGAAGATTTTGGCGTGCATGAGCTGATGCGTGGAAAATTGGGAGCGTGAGCGGGCGATGTTTGTTCCCGACATTCGAAGTGTTGTCGAAATCATTCGGTTCGGGCGGGGACGCGGAAAAAGAAACTCCTTCGCGGTGAATCAAATGTTGTTGAAGGAAATGTTTCCCCTCGGGCCGCTTTCGTGTTCACTGGGCGCTTTCGTATCCATTCCAGATCCATGAACGACGCTGATGAATCCGCCTTGATTGATCGCTTCGAGCCCGGCGAGGCCGGGCTGGTGGAGGCGCGTGATTTTGTATCGGCCGAACCCTTCGTGTTTGAAAGCGGGCAGACGCTGCCCGGGTTTACGCTGCGCTATGAGACCTACGGGCGGCTCAATGCCGCGCGCGACAACGTCGTGCTGGTGTGTCACGCGCTCAGCGGCGATCACCATTGCGCGGGCATCCACTCGCTCACCGATCGCAAGCCCGGCTGGTGGAACAACCTCATCGGCCCCGGCAAGGCCGTGGATACGAACCGTTTTTTCGTGATTTGCAGCAACTGCCTCGGCGGCTGCCAGGGCTCGACCGGGCCGTCGTCCAGCAATCCCGCGACCGGGCGCGCGTTTGGCATCACGTTTCCCTTCGTCACGGTGCGCGACATGGTGCGGGCGCAAAAACGGCTGGTCGATTCGCTGGGCATCGCGTCGCTGCACACCGTCATCGGCGGCTCGATGGGCGGCATGCAGGTGCTCCAGTGGGGCATCGAATACCCGTCCTTTGTCCGGCGGTTGCTGCCGATGGCGACGACCGCCCGCGAAAGCGCGCAGGGGATCGGCTTCAACGAGGTGGGGCGGCAGGCGATCATGCAGGACCCGGAGTGGCACCACGGGGATTATCCGGTCCACGGCGGTCCGCGCGTGGGGCTGGCCATCGCGCGCATGATGGCGCACATCACTTACGTGTCGGACGCGAGCATGGACCGGAAGTTCGGACGCCGCCGCACCGGCACGGCAGCGAGCAGCGGCGCGGCCGGGCATGCCTATACGTTTGACGTGCAGTTCGAGGTGGAGAGCTATCTGCGTTATCAGGGCGAGGCGTTCATCAATCGTTTTGACGCCAACACCTATCTCTACATCACGCGGGCCATCGACCATTTCGACCTCGCCGCGGCCAGCGGTTCGCTTGAGCAGGCGTTTTCCAAGGTGGAGGCGGATACGCTGGTGGTCGGCTTCACGAGCGACTGGCTTTTCCCGCCGGAACAGAACCGCGCCATCACGCTGGCGCTGCTGCGCGCGGGAAAACGCGCGAGTTACGCGGAGTTGAAGACCGATCTCGGGCACGATTCGTTTTTGCTGGAGTCGGAGGAGCTTTACGGCCTGGTGCGTAGCTTTCTGTCGTGAGAAGGGCAACCCAGGCCGATACCGCCCGCCTGCATTAAATCTTTCTCTTTCCTCTTTGTCTTTCTTCTTTCTCTCCGCGCGGCTGGTTTTCCGTGGGAGAAAGAGAAAGATAAAGAGGAAAGAGAAAGATTACCTTGAGGCTGCACCGTGTGTCTGGGTGCCCCGGGCGTGCCTTCCCACTGGCGCGGCGGCGGTGCGCGATGGCGCATGGAAAGAACCATGCCGTCGTGTTTGCCGGGACATTCCCGGTTGTTTGCAATCACGCCACCTCAACCGCTCTTCCCCCGGACTATTGTGCCATGAAAATCCCGCGCATCCCCGGCGTTTCGTCAATGATCCCTTGTCTGGCTTTTCTTGCCGTGGCCGCGTTGCGCGCGCATGCAGCCGACGCGCCGGCCTACTGGTCGGGCCGCGCATTGCCGGATTTGAATTGGTCAACGCTGTCCAACTGGAACCGCCATGTCCCGCTCGAGGCGATCGACGGCACGCTGCCGGTCGTGTTTGACCGGCACTCCGCGGCGGAGGGGCGGCGCGCGCCCAATCTCGATTTCGACGCGCGGGTGGCGGCGGTGCGGTTTCATGGCGGCGGTTTCACGCTGCGCTCCGACGGGGCGCGCACGCTCGCGCTGGCGCTCTCCGCGACCACGGCGGCCACCGCGCCGTTGCTCAACATCACCGGCGAGAACACCATCGGGCATCGCGTCGCGTTCACCAGCGGCGTGGCCAACGCCCGCGCAATCCACGTGGACAGCGGCACGCTGGTCTTCGGGCCGTCCGGCGCGCTCGACTTCAACGGCGCGCTCAAGCCCGCCTCCGGCATCGCGCTCACCTACGTGTCGGTCAATGCCGGCGCCCGTCTCGAAACCAACGGCCCGCTCGTCGCGGACAGCGCGGCGGGCGGGGCGGGCACGGCCCGCCTCTGCAAGGAAGGCGAGGGCGACTGGGTCATCGGCGGCACGAACAACAACCTTTCGCGTTTCGGCGACCTGCGCGTGCATGGCGGACGGGTCGTGCTCGACGGCTCCAACGCGCTCGGCTCGCTCACCATCACGAACAACCCCGGCAGCTCCGGCGGGCGCGGCGTGGTCATCGCGCGGCCCGGCGCCAGCGTTGCGAATCCGGTCAACTTCACCAATGGCGCGGCGGCCGCGACCGCGATGGTGGGCGGCCTCAACACCACCGGCACGGTCGCGTTCACCGGCAGGGTCAGCCTCGCCAGCGCGGGCACGGACGCCGGCCTGGAGGCGACAGAATTCTTCGCGGCGGAGGGAGGCACAGTCGTGTTCCGGGGCGTCATTGCGAACAACCACAACACCACCGCCGGACGCCAGGGCGGCGTGGACAAGACCGGCGCGGGCACGGTCATCTTCGAGGGTGACAACACCTACTCGCTCGGCACGCGCGTGAGCGCGGGGACGCTGCTCTTCAACAACACCGCGGGCAGCGCGGCCGGCCCCGGCGACGTGATCGTCGGCGAGGCGACCGTCGGCGGAAACGGCGCCATCTCCGGCGCGCTTGTCGCCGGCGGCACGGCCTCGGTCATCGCGCCGGGGGGCGGAGCGGGTTGCGCGGGCAGGGTGTTGAGGGCGGGCGCGCTCGACGCCGCGCGGGGCGTGACGCTGCGCGGCGGCCCGGGCGGCGCGCGGCTCGACCTGGCCGGCACGCTCACCGGCGGCGGCGCGCTGGTGTTCGACTTTGCGGAGGCGCCCGCGTCCGCGCCGCCCGGCACGCTCTGGACGCCGGTGACGTTCGGCGCCGCGCAGAATGTATCCGTATCCCAACTACGGGCGGCGAACCTGCCCGCCGGGGTGGAAGGCGCGTTCGCGGTCACGGCAAACACCATCGAGTTCCTCGTCGGGGCGGGCGCGCCCGTGATTCCCTCCGATCCGCTCGCGCCCCCGCTCGGACTGAAAACCTACACCGATCTCGGCGTGATGGTGGACGAGACCATGCTGGCGGCGGAGATCGCAGGCGGCGCGACGCCGGGCGGCGAGGACGCGGCCGGGCCGGACGGGACGCGGGAGTTTGCGATGGCGGATGCCGGCAACAAACTTCGCCTCGGGCTCGGCGGCACGCCGTCCGCGCGCTGGTTTGCGCAGCCCAATGTGCTCTGGTGCTGCTATTCCAAGGACAATGGCGCGACTTGGAGCGAACCGCGCTTCGTCGCGGCGGCGGTGAGCGCGGACGCGGCGGACGGGAGCGCGGGCATTCCTGCCCGCGACATCGCGGACAAGAATGTCCGCGCTCCCGAGAACTCGGCGTCCGGCTCCATCCGCGCGCTGCGCTCGGCGAACGACTGGGAGGTGTTTTTCACCACGCCGGCGGGTCGGACCATCGGCGTCTCTTTTCGCGAGGACGACGTGCGCCGCATGGCGACGGCGGCGGACCTGCTGCGCGCGCCGCGCGGGAAATTCGCCCGCGAAAGCGTCGCGGCGGACAAGGCCGGGACCGGCGAGGACGTCATGGCCGCGCGGGTGTGCGTGGCGGGCGACGTGTTGGTGGACACCGCGCATCCACCTGACGGATACAGGCTGGACGAGGCGGCCGGCATGCTTGTCGGCGCGGCGGCGGACACCTCCGCCCTGCACCGCGCGCAGCAGGAGCCGGGCACGCTCTATGGCGTGCGCTCCGTGCGCGCGCCGAACGGCGAGTTGCTCGTGCTCATTCCCGACGGCTGGTTCGCGAGCACGCTGCGCGAGAATGCGAACAAGCAAACCGCCCTGCGTTCCGCCGACGGCGGCGCGACCTGGAGAGGGCCGACGTTTCCGTTTGGAGAAACGGGCAAGCACTACAGCGCGCCGCTCATCGTGGACCGCGGGACCGGGAGGCTCTTTGCCTTCGAGACCCTGCGCGAGGTCATGGTTGACGGCGTGGCGCGGGATGCCGCCTACGGCTGGTCGGTCTCGGATGACAGCGGTGTCACCTGGTCGGCGCCCGAGGTCATCAGGCGCGCCGACAACGGCGGCATTTGGAACGGCGTCGGCGTCATTCCCGCGACGCAGACCGCGGCGGGCACCTGGGTGATCGGATTCCACCACGGGCGCGTGTTGCGCGGCGAGCTGGCGGAAGGCGGCGCGCGGCGGTGGACGATGCCCGAATTTCCGCGCGCCGCGCATCCGGAGTTCATCGCGGAGATCAACCATCTCGACGAATTGAGCGTGCTCGCCACCGGCGGGGCGGCGCTCTATGCGCAGTACCGCACCAACGCCGGCTTCCTCGGCGAGATGCGCAGCGCCGACGACGCGGCCACGTGGGGCTCGCCCGCGCTCACGCCGCTCGCGCAGCCGGACGCGCCGCCGATGTTGTTCCGGTTGTCCGACGGCAGGCTCATCGCGCTGCACCACAATCGCGCGGTCCGGCGCACCGTGGCCGAGCCGGTGCATTCCGAATGGCTCACGATGCCCGCGCCGACCGGGGCCGAGATCGCGGAGCGCCGCGCGCATCCGCTTTCGCTCAACGACTGGGCGAGCCGCGCCGAGATTTGGTTTTCGCTTTCATCCGACAATGGCGCGACGTGGGGCGAGTCGCGCCTGCTGCTCGCCAACGCGCTCGACGAAACGCTCAAGCCGGCGAATCCGAACTACCAATGCTCCTATGCCGACGTGGTCGCCGCGGACGGCGTGCTGCATGTGTTCGTCCCGCACCGCTGGCAGAAGGTCGTGCACCTGAAAATCGACGAGTCGCGCCTGGGGAAATTCAAGACGCGCGCGGAATTTCACGCCGCGGCGGGGCAATAGTTCTACTTTGTTAACAGAGGTTAACGCAAGGCAGGGCGGGTCGTGTGGCACGGGCGTCCCCGCCCGTGGACGGCGCTCCGCGCCGCAAACCCCCGGACACATGGGCGGGGACGCCCATGCCACGCAATCCCTCGGGCCGTCCGCTTCGGCGCAGATGGACGGCTCGGAGGCCGTCCCTCCAATTCAACTTTTTACTTTGCGGCCGGTGTGACGATGGCGCGGAAGGCTCGTTCCGAGGGGAGGTATTTTTTCGCAAAGGCGTCGAGTTCGGCCTTTGTGATGCCTTCGAAATCGGTGTAGCGGGTGCGGCTCCAGGCGAGCCGTTCGGGCTGCTCCTGCGCGGCGCCCAGCACGGAGCCGAGCCAGTAGGCGTTGGTGCGGGCGGACTCGCGGAGACTCGTCAGAATCGGCAGGCGGGCGCGCTCGAGTTCCTCCTCGGTCACGCCGTTTTGCGCGAGGTCGTCGGCGATGGCGGCGATGGTTTGCCCGACGATCTCGACTTTCGCGGGGTCGAGCGTGACGTTGGAGACGAGGACGCCGTAGTCGCGGTAGGTGTCGCTGGGCATGCTGCCGGCGGAGGGGCTGTAGGTGTCGCCGAGTTTCTCGCGGACTTGCACGCGGAGGCGGTCGCGGAAAACGGCCGTGAGGAGGCTGAGGCGGCGGGCGACGCCGACATCGCGGCTGTCGGTCGTGGGCCAGTAGAGGGCGAGAATGCCTTTCGGAATTTCGGTCTCGACGGTGAAGTTCCGGGTGAACGGCTTTTCGGGGAAGGCGGCGCGGCGCTCGGCTTCGAGCTCGGGCTTGGCATCGCGCGGCGGGAGCGCGCCAAGGGTGCGGGCGACGGCGTCGCGGGCGGCGGCGGGGTCGAGGTCGCCGACGATGGCGATTTCGATGGGGCCGGTGGCAAACTGGGGCGCGAGCCAGGCGCGCGCCTCGGCGAGCGTGCGCGCGGCGAGTTCGGCTTGCGCGGGAACGCCGAAGCGGGGGTCGCCGCTGGCGAGGAGGCGCGGCATTTCGAGCTGGAGCGGGCCGTTCGGCACGTGGCGCAGGCGGGTGTAGAACTGCTCGAAGGCCTTGCGCGCCTGGCGATCGGATTCCTCGCGGTAGCCGGGATCGGTGATGTGCGCGGCGATGAGCTGGAGTTGAAGGAGCAGATCGTCGCGGTTGGTGCGGGCGCTGAAGACGAGGGCGTCGTCAGCCACGCTGAAGCCGGTGCCCACGGTGCGGCCGGCGAGGATGCGCTGGAGGTCGTCGGCGCTGTGCTTGCCGAGGCCGCCGGCGAGGAAGGTGGAGTTGATGTAGGTGGCGAGGCCGGGCTGGTCGCGAGGTTCGGTGAGCTGGCCGGTGCCGACGCGGACGTTGATGTAGATGCGGCCGGCCTCGAAATCGGTCTTCTTGGTGTTGAGGTGGACGCCGTTGGTGAAGGTGGCGAGGTCGAGGTCAAGGTCGGCGACGTGCTCGCTCGAGGCGATTTCCCCGGCGGGGCCAAAGCCGGTGTAGGCGAAGGCGGCGTCGGCGACGGCCTCGGGCGCGGCGACGGGCGTGGCGCGGGATTTTTCGTAGGCGGCGGTGATGATGTCGGCGGGGGAAGCGGGCTCGCGGCCTGACGCGAGGTCAGGCCCTACGACGGCGTTGCCCATGACGGTGAGGTAGCGGCCGGGAGCGTCGAAGGCGGCGCGGAGGGCGGCGAGGCATTCGGCGGCGGTGATTTTTTCGAGGGCGGGCTTGAAGAGGGCGAGGTCATCGTCGGGCGTGGTGAAAACGCGGTCGTTGACGAGGGCGGAGATGAGCCCGGAGGCGAGCGAGTCGGAGCGCCGTGTGGCGGCGGTGCGGACGGCCTGTTCCAGGCTGTTGAGGATGTTGGCCGTGGCTTCGCGCAGCTCGGCGTCGTCGAAGCCGTGCTCGAGGGCGCGCCGGAGCTCCTGCTCGCCGAGGGCGAGGGCCTCGGGCCATTGCGCGGGCTGGCAGGTGAGGTCGATGCCGGCGTTGCGGAAAAGATCAAAGCCTTCGCTGGCGTAAACGACGCCGCGGGAGAAGGGCGCGTTTTCTTTTTTGGCCAGGATGGAGAGGCGGCGGTTGACGATGGCGAGGGCCACGGTGCGGGGGAGTTTTTCCAGGCGCGTGGCGACCGTGTCGGATTCGGGCTGGATGGCGACGATGCTCTGGATGGAAACGCTGGCGGCGGGCGCCTCCGCCTCGGGCAGGTAGGCGGCGCGGGTGCCGGCGAATGCCGGGATGGAGCCGAGGCCGGGGTCGGGGCGGGCGGGCGCGCGCGCGGCGAGGGTGGAGAAGGTGCCGGCGATCTGCCCGGCGACGGCGGCGGGATCGAAGTCGCCGACGGCGATGACGGCCATGCGCTCGGGGCGATACCAGGCGTCGTAGAAGGCGGTGAAGTGCTCGCGCTGGAAGGACTCGATGGTCTCGGTTTCGCCGATGGGGAAGCGGTGCGGGAGGAGCGTGTCGCCGAGGACGAAATTGTATTCGGCGAGCCGCTGGCGGTAGTCGATGGAGTCGCGGGTGCGTTTCTCGGCGAGGATGATGCCCCGCTCCTTGTCCACCTGCTGCTGGAGCAGCAGCAGGCCGCCGGCGTAGTCGTTGAGGACGGTGAGCCCCTCGGTGAGGGTGGGCGCCTTCGTGTCGGGCAGCTCGAGCAGGTAGACCGTGCGGTCGAAGCTGGTGTAGGCGTTGGTGTCGTTGCCAAAGCCCATGCCCATGCGCTGGAAGAAATTCACGAGCGTGCCTGGCTCGTAGTGCGTGCTGCCGTTGAAGGCCATGTGCTCGAGGTAGTGCGCGATGCCGCGCTCGGCGTCGGTTTCCTGGAGCGAGCCGGCCACGACGGCGAGGCGCAGGCTGGCGCGGTCCTTCGGCTCGGAATTGGCGAGCACGACGTAGCGCAGGCCGTTGGGCAGCGTGCCGAAGCGCACGCGGGAGTCGGCGCGCAGGTCGCTGGTGTCATGGGCGAATTTCGGCCCGGTCGGCGGCGTGACCGCGCGGGCGGGGGCGCCGGAAAACAGGACGAAGTGAAGGGCCGCGACTGCGAGGGCGGCGAGACGGATTGGTTTTTGCATGAGAGAACAGGAACAGGCGGTTGACGGTGACGCTGCGGGGAAGGGGATGCTTTGGCAACAGAAGAGCCGCGCGGGACGGCAAACCGGGCGCAAATGTGACGGAGGCGTGGCGCGAAAGTTAAACTTCGGAAACGGCGCGGCCGGGGCGTTGACGGGCGGCGCGGAGGGCGCTCGCTGAATGTTGCGCACCCACTCGACCCTGCTCATGAGAAACACGCATCCGTTCACGTTCCTGCCAGTCCTTGTTTCTGCGCGGCGCTGCAACCGTTTCACCGGCACCGAGGACGGGCTCATGGCCGCGTTCGCCCTTGGCGACGGCATGCTGGACTCACCCAGCCGCACGAGCGCCAACTTCGGAGTCCAATGGAAGCTGTAACCCGGCCCCGCCCTCACATAACATCACGTTCATTTCCACCTCCCATGCACCGCCTCGCCGCCATCCTTGCCGCATTTGTATTCGGAATTTCATTACATGCCGCGCCGCCTGTCGTGACCGTCAACGAATCCTTTTTCACCACCGAGCAGTCGCGTGAAAACATCGACTCGCCCGCCGCGTGGCACGGCCCGGACGGGCGGCACTGGCTCCTCGCCACCAGCAAGGCGGGCCACTCCGTCAACATCTACGACGCCACCAACGGCGCGATGCTTCGCCGCGTCGGCGGGCTCGGCATCGAGCCCGGGCAGTTCAGCCGGCCCAACGGCATCTGGGTCGCGGGCGATTACGTGCTGGTCGTCGAGCGCGACAACCACCGCGTGCAGGTCCTGGGCCTTCCCGACCTCGTCTCCTTGGCGACCTTCGGCGAAGACGAGCTGGTCAAGCCCTACGGCCTCTACGTCCGCGAACTCGCGCCCGGGCGCTGGCATGTGTATGTGACCGACAGCTACGAGACGCCCGCGGGCGAAACGCCGCCCGCCGCCGGGCTTGGCCGCCGCGTGCACCTCTACGAAGTCGGGATCGAGGGCCGCGTCGTCGAGGGCGAGCTGATAAAAACCTTTGGCGACACCGCCGGCAAAGGCGTGCTGCACATCGTCGAGTCCATCAACGGCGACCCCGCGCACGACCGCCTGCTCGTCGCCGACGAGGACGAGGATCCCGCGCGCGGCCTCAACATAAAAATCTACGACCACGCGGGCCGCTTCACCGGGCAAACCATCGGCGACGGGCTTTTCAAATACCAGGCCGAGGGCATCGCCCTGCTCCCGACCGGCGAACGCAGCGGCTACTGGATTTGCACCGACCAGGGAAAGCAGGAAAACCTCTTCCACCTGTTTGACCGGGAAACGCTCGCCCATGTCGGCACCTTTCGCGGCGCTTACACCTTGAACACTGACGGCGTCTGGCTGAGCCCGCAGCCGCTCCCGCGTTATCCCGCGGGCATCTTCTACGCCTGCGACAACGACAAGCGCATCAGCGCCTTCCCCGTCGCGGAAATCCTCGATGCGCTCGGCCTCGCTCCGCGGGCAAAGTGAGAAATTTTAAAACAGGCATTTTTAATTACCAGGCTTTCCATTTACATAAAAATTCCGGCATTTCCTTTTATGAAAAACGCACACCGTCACGCGCGCCTCTTCCGCGCCCGCATCGCCTCGTTTGCGGCGCTGCTCGCCGTCATCGCGCTCGCGTCCTCGCTCTCCGCCGCGCCCGGGCGCTATCTCGATGCTGCGGCCTACGACCTCGCCGGGCTCCTCCCCGCGCCGCCGCCCGATGACTCGCTCGCCACCCGCGCCGAACTCGAAACCGTTTATCAAGCGCAACTCGCCCGCACCCCCGCGCAAGCCGAACTGGCGCGCCGCTTCGACGCCTACAGCGTGTTCCATTTCGACTCTGTGCTTGGCTCTTGGTTCAATGCCGAGAATCTCCCGTTCACCGCCGTTTTTTTCGAGCAGATCCTTGCCGATCGCAAAGCCATCAGCGACACCGCCAAAAACATCTGGAACCGTCCGCGTCCGCCGCTGTTCGACAAATCCATCCGGCCGCTCCTCGAGCTTCCCTCGAGCGGCGCGTATCCCAGTGGACACTCCACGCAGGCGCATCTCTGGGCCGGGCTCCTCGCCGCCGCGTTTCCCATGCACGGCGACGCGCTTCGCGCCCGTGCCCGCGAACTCGCCTGGTCGCGCGTCGTCGCAGGCGTGCATTATCCGAGTGACATCATCGGCGGACGAATCCTCGGCGAACGTCTCGCGGCTGATTTTCTGAAGAACGCAGAGGTGCAGGATGCCATCGCCCGCATCCGTGCCGAGGCCGCGCCTTTCCAAAAAAGCTCCGCCACTGGCGCGGCGGCCGCCCATTAGGAATTTCCTCATTTACCTTGCCGCATCCCCGAACAGCGGCTCCAGCCACCTCGCAGGCGAAACCCCGGTTTGTAGCCCAATAGGTTGCAAACCGACGCCAGAATGCGATGGAGAGATGTTTTTGGAGGGGCGGCCTCCAAAAAGACAGGGGCCGCCAAAGTTCAAAACGGAGTCGGAAATGGTATGAAATGGCATTTTTGCGCCGCCCTACCAGGTCGAGTGGCACGGGCGACTCGCCCGTGCGACGGCGCTCCGCGCCGCCATCCCCCAAAAAAACATGGGCGGGGACGCCCATGCCACGCAACCCGCCGCCTTCCGACTGCGGAGGCCGTGGGGTTTTGCCCACGGCCTCCCAAAACATCACGCCGCCACCGGATAGCTGCCGAGCCACTTCACGAGAGGGCAGAACGTGCGGAGTTCCTCGACCGCCGCGCGCATCGCCGGGTCGTCGTAGTGGCCGGTCACGTCGAGATAAAAGTAATAATCCCAGGCGAGGCGCTTGCTCGGGCGCGACTCGATTTTCGACATGTTGATGCCGCGCTCGGTGAGCGGCTTGAGCATGCGCAGCAGCGCGCCGGGCTGGCGCGAGGCCTCGTCGCCGAGCGAGATGAGGAAGCTCGTCATGTCGCGTCCGCCACCGACGGGGCCGGAGGGGGTCTTGCCGATGACGAAGAAGCGCGTGGTGTTGTTGGCCTTGTCCTGGATGTTGCGCATGAGCATCGGCACGCCGTAGTGCGTGGCGGCGATGGGCGGCGCCACGGCGGCGGCGCCGGGTTCGTCGCGGGCGATCTCGACGGCGTGCGCGGTGCTGGACGCGTTGACGAGCTGCGCATGCGGCAGGTGGCGCTGGAGCCAGAGGCGGCATTGCGCGAGCGCCTGGTCCTTGGAATAAACCTTGGTGATTTTTTCGAGCGGCTCCGGGGAGATGAGCGCGTAGGAGATTTCGAGGTTGAGTTGCGCGACGATTTTCAGGTCGGAGGTGACAAACTGGTCGAGCGCGTCGCGCACCGAGCCTTCGGTGGAATTTTCAATCGGGATGATGCCGTAGTCGGCCTCGCCTTTTTCGACGGCGGTGAAGATGTCGGCGAAAGTGAGCAGCGGCTGGTAGTCCACGCTGGCGCCGAATTTTTTCAGCGCGGCGGCGTGGCTGTTGGTCGCCTCCGGCCCGAGGTAGGCGATGACGAGCGGCTTTTCCAGCGCGATGGCCGCGGACATGATTTCGCGGTAGATGGCGCGCAGGGCGTCGTTTTTGATCGGCCCCTCGTTGAGCGCGGTGACTTTGCGGAACACGGCGTCCTCGCGTTCGGCGACATAGATGGGACCGCCGGAGTGCCGCTTGAATTTTCCGATTTCCGCGGCGAGCGAGAGGCGGCGGTTGAGCAGTTCGACGAGCTGGCGGTCGATGTCGTCGATTTTTTCGCGAAGGGGATTGAGGTCCATCGGGGAGGAATAAGTTTGGGTTGTTCCGGACGAAGTGGGAAACCTGACAAGTTTGAGCTTAAGTCGGGAGCAGGATGCGGGCGCGGTGATCTGGGCTTAAAACTTAAACGTATTCGCCGGTCTGCGCGAAGTAGCGTGCCTAGTTTTTCTCGCCTTCGTCGCCGGCCTCGTTTTCGGGGGCGGCGGACTCCTCCGGTTGCGGGGCGGATTCGGTTTCCGCTGGCGGCTCGCCAAGTCCGGCTTCATTGCTGTCGGTGTCGTTCGCGTCGTCGTCGGTGTCGTCGGCGACGGGAAGCGGGGCGCGTGAAAGGATTGGCGTCTCGTCGGCTTCGCCGGATGCCTCGGCGTGATCGACCGAGACGGACTTGAGGTTCGGGGATTCGCCTTCGCCTTCCTCGAGCGGCAGGCCCATGTCGGCATCGGCGGGCGGGCGGGCGTTGGTGGCGTTTTTCAGCCATTCGTCGATCTGGCGCGGCGAGAGCACGTCGGACGCAGGCAGCTCGACGAGGGATTTCACGCCGACGAAATCGAGGAATTTGTCCGTCGTGCCGTATTGCAGCGGGCGGCCGGGGAGGTCGGCGCGGCCCATGATGTAAACAAGCTCGCGTTCCAGGAGCTTGTTCAGGCCGGCTTCGGCGGACACGCCCCGGATGGTTTCGATGTCGGTGCGCGTGACCGGCTGCCGGTAGGCGATGATGGCGAGGGTCTCGATGGCGGATTGCGTGAGTTTCACCGGCGGCGGCTCGTCGCGGAGGATGCGTATCCAGCGCGCGAAACGCGGGTGCGTGACGATGCGGTAGCCGGTCGGGCCTTCGATCAGCAGGTAAATGTCGTTGGTGGCGCGCATCTCCTCGGAGATGGCGTCCATGGCCTCGCGGATTTGCGCGCCGGTGATGAGCGAGGGGACATCCTCGTAAAGCTCGGCATCGTGATCCTCGGGCGAGTCGGCGGCGGCCTCCTCGGCGGCCTCACCGGCGACGGAAGGCTCCGCGTCGGCGTCCGCGGCGGGTGCGCGATCGGGGGCGGTCTCGTCGTCGGATGCGGAGTCGGCGTCACCGTCGCTGCCGGTCTGGTCGTTGTCGTCGGCGGTGGCGGAAGAGATTTCGTCCGCGCCTTCGTTTTCGTCGCCGGAAGCCTCATCCTGTTCGGTGCCGGGCGCTTCGGATGCGGACTCGGACGCGGGGGCGGCGGCGCCGGTGTTTTCCTCATCTTCGTCTTCGGGACGCGCAGGCGGGGCTTGCTCGTGGAAGCGAGCAAAGAGGTTCTGGATGTCTTTGACCGAAAGCGGCTGACTCGAGGAAAAAAGCAGTGCGCGGAGCACCTTTTGCAGATTGAAGGCCATTGCGAAAAGAGCCGTCCAGTGAATGCGGCGCGCCCCGGGTGAAGCAATCACGAAAAAAACGCGTTCCCCGGCGGAGCTCGGTGCCAGTCCGGGGCCCTGCTCGCGTTGAGCCGGCCTTGTTGTTTTTTCAATGGCAACCCGCCCCGCTTATGTCTAGCGTGGGCACCTTTATTCAAAAACGACACCCATGAAAAACGAGTTACGCAGTTCAACGAGCACGCAAGGCCGGCGCATGGCGGGGGCGCGGGCGCTCTGGCGTGCCAACGGCATGAAGGACGAGCAGATGGGCAAGCCGCTCATCGCCGTCGTGAACTCGTTTACCCAATTTGTCCCCGGCCACACGCACCTCCATGAAATCGGGCAGATGGTGAAGCGCGAAATCGAGGCGCTCGGCTGCTTCGCCGCGGAGTTCGACACCATCGCCATCGACGACGGCATCGCCATGGGCCACGACGGCATGCTCTACTCGCTGCCCTCGCGCGACCTCATCGCCGACAGCATCGAATACATGGTCAACGCCCACAAGGCCGACGCCATGGTCTGCATCAGCAACTGCGACAAGATCACCCCCGGCATGCTCATGGCCGCGATGCGCCTCAACATCCCCGCGATCTTCGTCTCCGGCGGCCCGATGGAGGCCGGTGAACTCGGCGACCGCCACCTCGACCTCATCAACGTCATGACCGAGGCCGCCGACGCCTCCGTGACCGACGAGCAAATCGGCGCCCTCGAGCGCGTCGCGTGTCCCACCTGCGGCTCCTGCTCGGGCATGTTCACGGCGAACTCGATGAACTGCCTCAACGAGGCCATCGGCCTCGCCCTTCCCGGCAACGGCACCATCGTGGCCACCCACAAAAACCGCGCCCGGCTCTTCCAGGACGCCGCCCGCCTCATCGTCGAAAACGCCTACAAATACTACCGCGACGGCGACGACTCCGTGCTGCCGCGCGCCATCGCGTCGAAGCAGGCGTTTCTGAACTCCATGGCGCTCGACATCGCCATGGGCGGCTCGACCAACACCATCCTGCACCTGCTTGCCATCGCCACCGAGGCGGCGGTCGATTTCACGATGGACGACATCGACGCCCTTTCGCGCCGCGTCCCCTGCCTGTGCAAGGTCGCCCCCAATTCCGAGAAATACCATATCCAAGACGTGAATCGGGCCGGCGGCATCCTCGGCATCCTCGGTGAACTCGCGAAAGCCGGACTCGTGGACACCTCGCTCAAACGCGCCGACGGGCTCACGCTCGCCGAGGCCATCAAGGCCCACGATATCACCGCCGCCGCGCCCTCCGCCGAGGCGGTTCGCATCTATTCCTCCGCGCCCGCGCACCGCTTCAACCTTGTCATGGGTTCGCAGGACAGCGCCTACAAGGCGCTCGACGCCGACCGTGCCGCCGGCTGCATCCGCGACGTCGCGCACGCCTACACCAAGGACGGCGGCCTCGCCATCCTCAAGGGCAACATCGCCCAAAAAGGCTGCGTGGTGAAAACCGCGGGCGTGGACGCGAGCATCCACAAATTCAGCGGCACGGCCAAAGTCTTCCATTCGCAGGACGCCGCCGTGCAAGGCATCCTGCTCGACCAGGTGCGGGCGGGCGACGTGGTCGTCATCACCTACGAAGGCCCGAAAGGCGGGCCGGGCATGCAGGAGATGCTGTATCCGACCTCCTACATCAAATCGAAGCACCTCGGCAAACAGTGCGCCCTCATCACCGACGGCCGTTTTTCCGGCGGCACCTCGGGGCTTTCCATCGGGCACATCTCGCCCGAGGCCGCAGCCGGCGGGGATGTCGCGCTCATCCGCGACGGCGACATCATCGACATCGACATCCCGAACCGCGCCATCAACGTCCGCCTGTCCGCCGCCGAGCTCGACGCGCGCCGGGCAGCGGAGAAGGCGAAGGGAAAACTCGCCTACAAACCCATCCGCGACCGCATCGTGTCGAAGGCCCTGCGCGCCTACGCCAGCATGGTCAGCAGCGCCGACCTCGGCGGCGTGCGGGTGGTGGAATGAAGGGATGGGATCCCGCCTGTGCAGGTGCGGCTTTCGTAGTTCACGGCTTTATTGCCAATACAGGCAGAGAAATGTTTGATATCGTCCTTTTGCCGAGCGCAGGGCTCGCGTTTTGGCGGCGGAGTGTCCACATTGGTGGCCGCCTCAACCGATGAAGAAAGCAGAAAACACAACCAACACCCCGGCCGAGCCGTCGCAGATCCCTTTGCCTTTGTCAGCTCCGCCTCCGTCTTCCCTGCAGCCTTCAGTCACGCCGTCTTTTCCGGCCCGACCTGCCGCGCGCGCCGCAGCCGTCTGGCGCCGCATCCGCAATCCGCGCGCGCTGGCCGCGCTGGGCGCGGCGCTGGCGGTGATCTTGGTCGTTGTGATGTCGCGCGGCCCGGGAAAGGCGCCGGACGCGGAAGTGTGGCGGGCTGCCGCGGCGGAATTTGCTTCGGAGCACGGTCTCGCGCTGGTGTCGTTCTCAGAAAGCCCGGTCAGGCCTGCGGGCGCGACCCGGCCCGGCGAGGCGGAAAACCGCGGACGCGCGGTGACGAAATTGCCGGGCGCGCTTTACGAGCCGGTGGAGGCGCGCGCGTATCTGGCGGACGAATTGAAACTCGATGTGAGCGTGCCGGAAAAAATCGAGCGGTTGCTGGCCGGACCGGGCGCGACGCGCATCCAGCAGCTCGCGGGCGTCGATCCCAAGGACAACGGTTCGCTCGGCTCGTTGTCCCTGGTGCGCGAAACCGCGCCTGCCGGGGCAAGGATCGAGTTTGATGTGACGATGAGCGCGACGCTGACCAACGCCGGCTGGAGGGCGCACGTGACCGGGAGCGCGCCGGTCACGGCGGCCCCGGGCGGGCGTCCCCTCGGCGAATTCGACGGGCGCGTGCTGGACGTGTCGCGCGAATCGGACGTGGAGCAAATCCGCCGCATCGTGTCGCGCGGCGGCGAGACGCTTGCGCGGCTGGAAAAAGCGCGCGCGCAGTTTTACGCGGAGTTGGAGGCGGGCGGGGACAGGGCGCTCGAAAAGGTCGCCGGGCAATTCCGCGCCGGGGCGTTTTTCCTAGGCACGCTGGCCCATGACCCCTCCGGGGAAAATTCCAAATCCCCAAATCACAAATCCCAAACAATCACCGGCGCGGAAGCGTCTCAATGGAATGCGGGCGCGGCGGGTATGTCGCCCCGCCCGGAACCTGCCGGCGACATCGCGGACAAGAATGTCCGCGCTCCTGAAAACGGCGGGGCGGAGGACGAGCTGGGCGTAAGCGTCGAGGTGACAGGCGTGAACGCGGCGGAGCGGACGCTGACCGCGCTGCTGCGCACCGAGAATGGATGGAGCGATTCCCGCGCGATGACGGGACGTTTCTCAAGCGACCCGGCGACGGGCCTGCCGCTGCTCACGCTGGAATCGGACGCGGCGCAGGCGGCGCGCGGCGCGGGGCCGCTGGTCGGCGACGAGGCGGCGCTGCGGCTGGAGTTCGCGGCCCAGGCGGACGCGCTCACTTCGCGCATCGCAGGATGGCAGGGTAATCTCCGCCTGCTCGCGGACGCGGCGCGCGTGTCGGCCATCGCGAGGCTGCGGGCCGCGGAGGGCCGGCTGCGGGCGGAGTTCGCGTCGGGCCGGGTTTTCCTCGCCAGCGCGCGTCCGACCGCGGACGGCGGCGCGCACGAGGAATTTTTATTGCGTATCAAAAAACTCGATACAAACGGCGCGCTGGAGGCCGTGCTCGAGAGCGCGACCAATCACTGGACGCGGACGGTGCGCGGCGGGCTGGTCGCGAACCGCCACCGCGCGGCGGGGCGTCCGCTGCGGCTGGAGAGCGGCGCGGCGGAGCGCGTGCCGGGGGCGGCGCGCATGGGCCTGCTGGGCGCGGACGGCTTCAGCCTGGCTTTCGGGGAGGAGGGAGGCGCGTTCAGCGCGCGGACGGCGGACGGCGGGACGGTCACCCTCGCGCCGGCCTCGCCGCGCGACGTGGCGGCGGTGGCGCGGCGCCGCGCGGAGCTGCGGGAACTGGCGTTCTTGGTGGTGCGCGAGGGCGCGGCGTATGACGGGACGCTCGCGCGCGACGGCGGGGCGGGGGAGCGCGTGCGGTTGCGTTTCGACCGGGTGGACACGCTCACGGGGGAGGTGTCCGCGGTGCTGGACTCGCTTGCCTGGCCGGGCGCGCGGCGCGCGTTGCGCGGCGCGGTGGAGCCGGGCGCGGGCGCGCTCGTGCTGGAAACCGGCGATGACGGCGCGGCGAAGGGCGGCGCGAATGCGCGGGAATCGTGGTTCGGCGGCGGCGGGGCGTTTGTGTTTGACCTGGATTTGTCGTTGCGGGAGATCGCGGGCCGCTCGCGCGGGCAATGGTGGTCGCTGGCGTTTCCGGTGTCGGGCGGAAGGGCGACGGTGCTGCCGTCCGACCGGTGGCCGGCGGACGCCGGTGCCCATGTGTGGGCGGACGGGCAATGGCGCGCGCTTCCGGCCAACAACGGGCGAGTGAAACGCTCCCTGCTGCAAAAGACCGGGCGCGCGGCGGACACGGTGCTTTCGTGGGTGTGGCTGGGCTCGAAGGATGAGGAAGGCTCGGCGGCAGGCACGCTGGTGTTTGACGGCGACACTCCGGCGCCGGCCGTGCCGGGCGCGGGGGTGACGCTGCTATTTCGCGGCGCGCTGGCGCGCCCGGCGAACGTGGGCGAGGAGTGGCCGCTGCTGGAGGTGGCGCCGCTGGAAATGAAAAAAGCCGGCGCGGATCGCAAGGTGGCGATGGTGACCGTGACCAAGGATTTCGCGAGCGCGGGAGACCGGCGCGAGACGACCGTGATGGAGGAGCTGGAGCCCGGCGTGACGCTGCTGCGCGTGGGGCGGTCGCTGCCGCCCGGCCGGTATGCGTTTTACGCCGCGGGCGCGGGCGGCGCGGCGTATGAGTTTGAGGTGCGGTAAAGGCTACACCACTTCCAGCGCTTGCCGTGCCGCGGTGTCTAGGCGGGCGAGGCCGGATTTCACGGCCGCGGCCGTCGGCCCCTCGACCAGCAGGCGCAGTTTCGTCTCGGTGCCGGAATAGCGCACGAGCACGCGGCCTTCCGCGCCGAGTTCGCGCTCCAGCGCGGCGATTTCGCCGGAAAGGGGCGGCAGCGCGTCGAGCGGGAGTTTTTCGCGCACGCGCAGGCTTGACGTCGCCTGCGGGAATTTTTTCAACCCTTTCCGCAATTCCGACAGGGGGCGCCCGGTCTCAAGCATCACTTCGAGCACCTTCAACGCCGCCACGAGCCCGTCGCCCGTGCGCGAGATGTCCGAGAAAATGACGTGTCCCGACGACTCGCCGCCGAGCGTCGCGCCGGTGGCCAGCATTTTTTCGATCACGTAACGGTCGCCCACCGCGCTGCGCTCCACGCGCCCGCCCGCCGCGCGCACGGCGGCGTCCACGCCGAGGTTGCTCTGGACGGTGACGACCAGCGTGTCCGCCGCGAGGCTGCGGCGGTTCAGCGCGTGCAGCGCGAGCAGGGTGAGGATCTCGTCGCCGTCGAGCACCGCGCCGTGTTCGTCGCAGAGGATGCAGCGGTCACCGTCGCCGTCGTGCGCGATGCCGATTTGCGCGCCGGTTTCGCGCACGCGCGCGGCGAGTTTTCCGGGGTGCTCGCTGCCGACGCCCGCGTTGATGTTTTTCCCGTCGGGCTCCGCGCCGAGCGCGTCGACGGTCGCGCCGAACCCGCGCAGGACCATCGGGCTGGTGGCGCAGGTGGAGCCGTTGGCGGTGTCGAGCGCCACGCGCCAGCCGGCCAGCGCGCCCGGCGGCAAAAGGGAGCGCGTTGTTTCCAGATAGGCGGCGAGGCCGTCGATCCTGGGCAGCGGGCCGGCGTGGGTCGCGGCGGCGGAGTCGATCCCCGCGGCCAGTTCGCGCCCGCGCGCCTCGCCGGGCAGCAGGCTTTCGATTTCCGCCTCGCCCGCGTCGTTGAACTTGAGTCCCTGATGGTCGAAAAACTTGATGCCGTTGTCGCCCGCCGGATTATGCGAGGCGGTGATCATCACGCCCAGGATCGCGCGCTCGCGCAACACCGCCGCCGCGACCGCCGGCGTCGGCACGATGCCGAGCGCGGCGGGCGACAGGCCGCCCGCGGCGAGCCCCGCCGCGACCGCCTGCTCCAGGCGCCAGCCCGAGCCGCGGGTGTCGCGGCCGATCAACACGCGGGCCGGATTGCCGGGGCGCCCGGCCCGCGCCATGGCAAAATGCGCAGCGGCCTCGCCCAGTCGCGCGGCAAATTGCTCGTTGATCACCGGCCCGCCATAAGGGCCGCGCACGCCATCGGTGCCGAAATAGGTTCGTTTCATCAGGAGGTTGTTAATCGAAGCGACTCAAGCCGGGTGCCATTCTCTTTCCTCTTTATTCTTTCTCTTTCGTCAGGGGGCGAGCAGGGGAGAAAGAGGAAAGAGAAAGAATAAAGAGGAAAGAGCGGGAATGGGAAAATGCCGGATTGAATTGCATCCAGTTGTTAATCGAAGCGAAAAAAAACCTCGCGGGGAAAGCATATTCTCGACAGGACCGCGCGCATCGGCGCGACTGGTGCGGATGACAGGAGCGTTTCATTCCACAAGACCGGGCGCGGTTTGCCGTTCGCGGCGCTCGCTCATCGTTTTAATTTTTTCGTCGTTGCTGGCGCAGGCGTTTTTTCCTCCGGCCAGTCTCCGCGCCGACGAAACTGTCTCGCCGGTGCTTTCCGCAGCGGGCGACCCGCAGGTCCCGCCCGCCGCCGAACTCAGCGCGGGCGATGCGATCATCCTGGGCGTGGTCGAGGGCATCACGGAATTTCTGCCGGTTTCCTCCACCGGGCACCTCATCATCGCCTCGCACGCGCTCGGTCTCGAATCGGACGCGCCGCTGCTCGCCGCCGACGGGCGGCCGCTCTGGGCCAGCGAACCCTCCGCCAAAAATCCCGCCGGCGAGCCGCTCACGCTCAAGCTCGCGGCCGACGCCTACACGGTCATCATCCAGGCCGGCGCCATCGCCGCGGTGATGCTGCTTTATTGGAGGCAGCTCCTGTCCATGCTCGCCGGGCTGCTCGGGCGCGACGCCGCCGGGCTGCGCCTGCTGCGCAACATCATCCTCGCGGTGTTTCCCGCCGCCTCGCTCGGGCTGGCCATGCACAAGCTCAAGCTCGACGAGCGCCTTTTTTCCATCGAGGCCGTGGTCATCGCGCTCGTCCTCGGCGCGCTGCTCATGCTTGCCGCCGAACGCTGGCGGCGCGGCCGCCTGCCCGAGGCGCACGCGACCGCGTCGGCCGCGCGTCGCGACTTGTCGGAACTCACCGTGCGGCAGTCGCTCGGCATCGGCCTCATGCAATGCCTCGCGCTCTGGCCCGGCACCAGCCGCTCGATGGTGACGATGGTGGGGGGATATTTTTGCGGACTCAGCCCGGCGCGGGCGGCGGAGTTCAGTTTTTTGGTGGGATTGCCCACCCTGGGCGGGGCGGCATTGCTGAAAGGAGTCTCCACCGGCCCGGCGATGATCGCCGTGTTTGGCTGGCCGCATGTCATTCTCGGCATCGTCGCGGCGGGGGTGTCGGCTGCGCTCGCGGTGAGGTTTCTCGTCAGCTACCTCGGGCGGCACGGCTTGGGCGTGTTTGCGATTTACCGCGTGATCCTCGCCCTGGTGCTGGTCGGATGGTTTCTGGTGTGAGGGAGGTGGGGCGCATCTTCATGGAGGGCAGCAGGTAAAATGGCATCTGCGAATGACGCGAAATGAAGGGCGGACGCACGGCGGCCTGCGCCACGCGCTGCAGCCTCGCGCTGACTGCGTCTTGGGGCGCACCCTTTCTGGCACTCGACCAAGCAACGCGCTTGACGCAAAACACCGCGGGGCTTTAACGTCCACCCTTCACACATGTAACAAGAGCCGGCAGGGATTTCCCCTGTCGTTTCTTTTCTAACCACTTCCATCATGGCTAATCCAAAACGCAAACAATCCAAACGCCGCAGCGCCAACCGCCGCGCCGCCAACGCTTTCAAGGCTCCGCAATACTCGATCGATCCGACCGACGGCAGCGCCTTCCGCCCGCACCGCGTGAACCAGAAGAACGGCATGTATCGCGGACGCCAGGTGCTCAACGTCGAGGTCTGATCCCCGCCCCGCCGCACTGCTCCCACTCAACTCCCTCCTTTTCCCCCTGTGTCGGGCTCGATCGACGGCGTCCACGGTTGCATCGCGGTTGATGCCATGGGAAGCGACCTCGGACCTTCCGAAGTCGTTGCCGCGGCGAAACTCGCGCTGGACGAATTTCCGGACCTCAGCCCGCTGACGCTTGTCGGCGACGAGGCGTTGCTCCGGCAACTCGCGCAGGAGGCGGGCCTCGCCGGCCATCCGAAGCTGGCGTTTTTTCACGCCTCCGAAGTCGTCACCATGGGCGACAAGCCGTTGCTTGCGTTGAAACGGAAAAAGGACTCCTCGATGGCCCGCGCCATCGAGCTGGTTAAAAACGGCGAGGCAGGCGCCGCCATCAGTTGCGGCAACACCGGCTGCCTCGTCGGCGCGGGCATCCTCAAGCTCCGCACGCTCGACGGCATGGACCGCGCCGCCCTCGCCGCCGTCATCCCGCGCGCCAACGGCCACTTCGTCATCCTCGACGCCGGCGCCAATCCCGAGGCCCGCCCCGACCATCTCGTCCACAACGCGATCGTCGGCTCGCATTATTACCGGCTCGTATTCGGCGTCGAACGCCCGCGCATCGGCCTCCTCACCATCGGCACCGAGGAAGGCAAGGGCAACACCCTCGTCACCGAGACCCACGAGATGCTCAAGCGCCTCGGCGACCTCATCCACTACCTCGGCCCCGTCGAAGGCTTCCAGCTTTTCGCCGACGAGGTGGACGTGGTGGTTTGCGACGGCTTTGTCGGCAACATCTGCCTGAAGTCGTGGGAGTCGCTCGCCAAGTTCTTCGTCACCGAACTCAAGGCCGGCCTCCTCGCCAACCCCATCCGCAAAACCGGCGCGCTCCTCGTCCGCGGCGCGTTTACCGAACTCCGCGACCGCGTGAAACCCGAACGCTACGGCGGCGCGCCGCTGCTCGGGCTTCGCGGCAATCTCATCAAGGCCCACGGCTCTGCCAACCGCCAGGCCCTCAAGAACGCGATCTACGATGCCAGCGAGATGATCAAGACCAACCTCACCCGGCACATCGAGGCCGATATCGCCCGCGCCAACGATCTCATCGGACTCGTCGCCCGGTAACATTTCCCGCCTCCATTTTTTCTTGCCTGCGCGCTCATGCCCACCACGCACATTTCCATCCTCGGCACCGGCTCTGCAACTCCGGCCCGGGCGTTGACCAACATAGAACTCGCGCAAACGCACAACCTCGACACGACTGACGAGTGGATCGTCACCCGCACCGGCATCCGCGAGCGCCGCATCGCCGCCCCCGGTGAAAACACCTCCGACCTCGCAGCCCGCGCCGCCACCGCCGCGCTCGCGGACGCGAAGCTCACCATCGCCGACATCGACCTCATCATCGTCGCGACCATAAGTCCCGACATGATCATGCCTTCGTGCGCCAGCCTCGTGCAGGCCCGGCTCGGCGCGCCCCGGCACATCCCCGCCTTCGACCTCAACGCCGCCTGCTCCGGCTTCATCTACGCGCTCGACGCCGGCTGGGCCATGCTCGGCTCCGGCCGCTACCGCCGCGCCCTCGTCATCGGCGCGGAAAAACTCTCCTCGTTCCTCGACTGGCAGGACCGCTCCACCTGCATCCTCTTCGGCGACGCCGCCGGCGCGGCCGTGCTCGGGCCGGCCTCCGAGTCGGCCAGCCCCCACGCCCGCATCCTCGGCACCCGCATCCATTGCGAAGGCGGCATGGACGCGTATCTCAACATCGCCGCCGGCGGCAGCGCCAGGCCCCTCACGCCGGATAACATCCATGCCCGGGAGCACTTTGTGCGCATGAAAGGCCGCGAAGTCTTCAAGATGGCCGTGCGCGGCATGGAAAGAACCTGTGTCGAAATTCTGGAACAACACGGCCTCACCGTGTCTCAAATTGGCTGCGTGATTCCCCATCAAGCCAACCAGCGCATCGTGGACGCCATCGCCAAAAGCCTCGGCCTTCCCCCCGGACGTCTCTTCACCAACCTTCAACGTTACGGCAACACCTCCGCCGCCTCCATTCCGCTCGCCCTCGACGAGGCCCGCCGCTCCGGCGCCATCGCCCCCGGCGGCATTTCGCTCATGGTGGCCTTCGGGGCGGGCTTGACCTACGGAGCCGCGCTGGTTCGCTGGTAACCTTTAAACCCGTCCGCCCATGCCACCTGTTTTCTTCATCCGGCCCGCCATCCGGCTCCTTTTACTCGCCTTCGCCTTGGCCATTTCCGGACGCCTCGCCGCCGAACTCATCTGGACCCCCGAAAACGGCTGGAAGATCGAAGGCGGCGTCCTCTCCGGCCTCGTGGGCAACGAAGGCCGCAATGCCCTCGGCCTCATGAACGAGGCGCGGGAGGACGAGGAAAAAGGCAGGGTCCGGCCCGCGATCAAGGACTACGAGCGCGTCGGAAAACGCTACAGCAACTCCATCTACGCCCCCGAGGCCCTTTACCGCGCCGCCAAGCTCCAGCGCGAAATCAGGAAATACAACAAGTCCTTCAACAACTTTCAGACCGTCGTCAGCCGCTACCCCAACACCACGCGCTTCGACGAAATCATCGGCGAGCAATACAACCTCGGCGCCGCCCTCCTCAATGGCGCGCGCGGCCGGTTCCTCTGGGTTTTCCCCGGGTTCACCAACCGCGAGAAGGGTATCCAGTTCCTGGAGACGGTCATCTTCAACGCCCCCTACAGCGACTACGCGCCCCTCGCATTGCTCGACATCGCGCACGCCCACCAATATCTCGGCGAGACGGCCGAGACGCTCTATGCGCTCGACCGCCTCGTGAACAACTACGGCAACTCCGTCCTCTCCCCCGACGCCTACCTCAAGCTCGGCGAAACCTACGCCTCGCTCGTGGACAGCCCCTACCACGACCAGGGTTCCACCAAGGAAGCCGTCACCTATTTCGAGGACTTCATGATCCTCTACCCCGGCGACAACCACGTGTCCGCCGCCGAAAAAGGCCTCGCCGAGATGAAGACCATCCTCGCCGAAAGCAAAATCAAGATCGCCGACTTCTACTTCAAGCGCCGCGACAACTACCAGGCCGCCCGCGTCTTCTACAACGAGGCCATCACCATCTACCCCGACTCCCCCGTGGCCACCACCGCGCGCACGCGCCTGGGCGAGGTCGAGGCCGCCGCCAAGGCCGCCGCCGATCTCCCGCAACAGAAAAAACGCCGCCCGTGGGTCTTCTGAGCCGCCGGACCGCGCAACCCGTGTCCCGCCTTTTCCTGTGCCGCGCATCCGCACCACGTCTCCCGAAAACACCTTGGGACAATCGCACGGGAAAGCGCTCCGCACCCCGCCCAATCATTTCGCCGCCTGCTCCGCCGCAGCACATTCGACCGAACCAAACCCGCGCCCGCCACTTTCAATGAAATCCGCCATTCGTCCGCCCGCCGCCCTGACACTCCGTCCGCTCCTTCGCGGCCTCCCTCTGTTCGCCCTCGGCCTCCTGCTGCCTCTCGCGGCCTCCGCCGCCACCTACACGGTCACCGATGGCGGCGATGACCAGCCCACCGGCACCACCCAGCTCCGCGCCATCCTCGCGAACTCGGCCACGAATCCCGGCGACGAAATCCACTTCGCGGGCGTCGTCACCACCAGCACCGACACCACCACCGGCACCACTACCACTACTTACACCGGCACCACCATCTACCTTTCCGGCTCCGCGCTCAGGCTCGACAAACCCGGGCTCACCATCGGCAATGTCACCACCGGCACCGTTTACCTGACCGGCACCACCGTGGTCAGCGACACCACCACCGGCGTGGCCACCGGCACCATCACCGGCACCGTCGCGCAAAACACCACCCTCTTCACCACCATCAGCGGCAGCGGACAGTCGCACATCCTCGACATCACCGGCGACGTCACCAGCGGCACTCTCCGGAACCTCCACCTCGACAGCGGCTCCAACGCCGCCAGCGGCGGCGCCATCGTCAACAACGGCGGCTCCTTCGCCATCGTCGGCAGCAACTACACCTTCTCCGGCAGCGACATGCCTGTCACCATCAGCGACACCACCTTCACCGGCACGCTCACCGGCAGCGCCACCGCCACGGTCAACATCAGCAGCACCATCGCCAACAACACCGCTGACAACAACGGCGGCGCCATCTACAACGGCCCAGGCGGCTCCATCACCTTCGATCTCGTCGCCATCACCTCCAATTCCGCCGGGAACAACGGCGGCGCGATCCTCAACGAAACCGGCGCCACCCTCGACTTCTCCCGTTCCTCCATCACCGGCAACACCGCCCTCACCTCCAGCACCAGCACCGTCGGCACCGGCACCGATGCGCAGGAAATCACCACTCTCACCGGCGAGGGCGGCGGTATCTACAACAAGGGCTATGTCCGCCTCTCCGGCTCCACCCTCGTCTCCTCCAACTACTCCGGCTCCAACGGCGGCGGCATCTACAACGCCGCCTCCGGCACCCTCGTCCAGACCATCACCGGCATCAGCAACAACACCACCGGCACCGCCGGCAGCGGCGGCGGTGTTTACAACGCCGGCCTCTACAACTCCAGCAGCGCCACCCTCCAGGGCAACTCCGCCGGCGACAGCGGCGGCGGCCTCTACAACATTGCCGCCGCTTCGCTGAACTCCGTGTTTTTCTATAACAATGCCGCCGGCCACAACGGCGGCGCCATCTACAACAGCGGCACGCTCGTCATCGACGGCACCAGCAACCTCAACGCCAACATCGCTTCGGGCACCCACGGCCGCGGCGGCGCCATCCATAACCGGGGCGACCTCACCCTCGCCGATGTCCGCATGAGCGGCAACTACGCCGGCGAATTCGGAGGCGCCCTCTATCACGAATCCTCCACGCCCCTCGTGATCACCAATGCGCTTCTCATCGGCAACAGCGCCGGCGTCTCCACCGGCACCACCGGCGCCAGTGCCGCCGGCGGCGCGATCTACAACAACGGCGGCGACATCACCCTCGCCGACGTGGGGTTCCAGAACAACTTCGTCGTCACCTCCTCCAACACCACCGCCCTCGGCGGCGGTGCGATTTACAATGACAACGGCCACGTCGGCATCGTCATCTCCGCCAGCACCACCCAGTCCTACGCCGGCAATTACGTGGCCGAGTCCGGCACCAGGCAAAACAGCCGCGGCGGCTTCCTCTACATGGCCGGGACCAACGCCACCGCCACCTTCGACATCGGCGCCGGCGGCACCCTCATCATCGGCGGCACCACCGTCGAATCAAGCACCACCGCCCTCTCCGGCACCACCGACTCCATCGCCTCCGGCTCCGCCTCCAACGCCCTCATCACCAAGACCGGCGCCGGCACCCTCGTCCTCCACGCCGACAACTCCCATTACACCGGCACCTTCGCCCTCCAGGAAGGCGTGCTCGCCGTTTCCGTCGATGAAAACCTCTTCGGCGGCGGGCTCTCCGGCATCACCTTCACCGGCACCGACGGGACCGCCTTCATCGACTTCCTCGCCACCGGCACCTTCGAGGGCGGCGGCACCACCGCGCTCCAGCGCCTCGTCAACAGCGCCGCCACCACCGCCGGCTACATCATCTCCGGCACCACGGCAAAAACTGTCACGATCGCCAACAACACCACCACGGGTACTGGCGGCGTGCTCCATAACTCCGGCACCTTCGCCCTCGACTCCGGCGCGGGCTCCTTCGTCTTCGCCTCCAACACCGCCGCGAACGGCGGCGCCATCGCCAACTTGGGCGTGTTCGACAGCGGCACCAGCCGGCTCTCTTTCACCGGCAACACCGCCACCGGCACAGTGGCGGGCGCGGGCAACGGCGGCGCGATCAACAACACCGGCACGCTCACCCTCTCCAACGCCACCTTTTCCGGCAACACCGGCACACACGGCGGCGCCATCTATAACACCGGCGTGCTCAACCTCGCCCCGGTCATGCTCGTCACCATCTCCACCACTGTGAGCACCGACCCGGACGACAGCTCCATCATCACCGGCACCACCACCACCACGACCAGCATCCCCGCCACGCTCTCCTTCTCGGATAACAAGGCCAACCTTGGCGGCGCCATCCATGACGCCACCGGCACGCTCACCCTGGCCAACGCCACCTTCTCCAAGAACAAGGCCCTCGCCACCACCACCACCGTCTCCTCTACCACCACCGGCACCGACGGCCCGGTTGTCACCACCACCACCGTCTCCGTTCCCGGCACCGGCGACGGCGGCGCGATTTACGCCGCTTCCGGCCTCCTTGCCCTCGCCACCATCAGTGGCTCCACCACCATCGAAGTCACCGACACCGCCGGCCTCGTCACCAGCAGCACCACCACCTTTAGTCGCGGCTCCATCGCCTTCACCGAAAACACCGCCGACGGCTACGGCGGCGCCATCTACACCCTCGGCGGCACCATCGCCCTCGACGCCGCCGGCGGCGAAATCTCCTTCTCCGGCAACACCCACAAACAAAGCGGCGCCACCGCCACCCCCAACGCCATCTATTCCGCTTCTGCCGCCGCCCTCCTCGTCTCCGGCACCCATAACGTTTACATCGACGATTCCATCACCTCCGCCGCCGCTACCGGCAACACCCTCGTGAAAAACGGCGCCGGCACCCTCCGCTTCGGCGGCACCAGTGTGTGGGCCGGCTCCGCCGCCATCAACGAAGGTGTCCTCGCCCTCAAGGACGACGCCTCGCTCGACCTCACCGACGCCAGCGACAGCGCGGCCGGCCTCGACCTCGCCACCGGCGCAGTCATCACGACCGCCACCACCGGCACCTCCGTGCTCAAGGCCAACCATTTCAACATTCAGGGCACGCTCCACGCCACCGGTTCCGGCGTCCTCCAGCTCACCGGCAGCACCATGCTGGACGGGGCCACCATCGCGCTTGATCTCCTCTCCACCGGCTCCGATGCCGGCCTTGTTTATATCGACGGCGACATCGGCTATGGAGCGCTCACCGACATCAACATCGCCCAGTGGCAGGGCAGCGGCACGTTCAACATCCTCCAGTCCACCGACACGATCGACGACACCAAGTTCAACAGCCCTCTTCTGGAAGGCGGCGTCATCCCCGGCGTGCGCATGATCGCGAGCACCACCCTCGTCACCACCGCCAGCGACAGCACGCTCCAGCTCATCACCGACTCCGACAGCAGCCGCCTCGTCACCTGGACAGGCGCGTCCGGCTCGTTCTGGAGCCTCACCGGCATCAACTGGGATGACGGCTTTCACCCCGGCAACGTCGAGACCGTCCCCGGCGACCTCGTCCGCTTCACTTCCGGCACTGCTGCCGTCCGCGACATCGAAATCACCTCCGTGCAAATCACCACCAGCGGCATGATTGTGGAGGGCGACGACAATTACAGCTTCAGCGGCTCCGGACGCATCGTCACGGGCACCGGCTACGCCATCGACAGTGAGATCACCCCCACCGGCAAACTCATCAAAAACGGCTCCGGCACCCTCGCTTTCACCAACGCCGGCAACGACTTCGCCGAAGGCATCGAGCTAAACGGCGGCGTCATCTCCATCACCAACGGCGACCAGCTTCACATCAGTGGCACTGCGGAAGACAACCGCATCCACGTCACCGCCACCGCCGTCGGCGCCGCCATCCACGCCCACGCCTCTCTCGACTTCACCACCCCCGTCGTCCTCGATGGCGCCCTCACCCTCGCCGCCACCGGCACCTCCCAATTTATCCTCGGCGGCACCACCACCATCATCACCGGCACCGGCAATCTCACGCTCACCACCTTCAACAGCACAGGCACCGCCGAAGACCTCTCCGACCAGCCCCGCATCCAACTCCAGGCCCCTCTCGCCCACACCGGCGACACCATCATCACCCAGGCCCTCGTCCAAACCAACACCGCCGACGTCCTCTCCCCGTCCAGCCACCTCCGCATCACCACCGGCGGCACCCTCTCCCTCTTTCAAAACCAGACCGTCCCCGCCCTCACCCTCGCCGACACCGCCAGCCTCATCATCAACGCCGCCGGCACCGGGACCGCCGCCCTCGGTGCCCAGCTTACCACCGGCGACCTCTTCACCACCGGCACCTCGACCACCATCAAACTCGGCATCAACCACTACGCCAACACGAACGACACCCTCCGCATCACCGGCACCGCCGTCGGCGACTTCAAAATCGAATGGCTAAACTCCTTCACCATCACCGACACCGGCACCTCCATCTCCCTCGCCCACGACACCTACCGTGTCATCATCGTCGAAGGTGACGCCACCGCCGCCACCTTCACCGCCGATCCCGTCGAATCCGGCGCCTTTGTTTACGACCTCATCCAGGCTGCCAGGGACTATGAACTCGTCCGCTCCGGGCGCCCCAGCAGCGCCGCCGCCGCCATCCTCAACACCGCCTCCATTCTCGGCATGGAGTGGCATTACTCGCTCGACACCCTTCAGGGCCGCATGGGCGACCTCCGCGCCAATGCCGCCGTCACCTTCGACCCCCGCGGCAACCTCTGGGTGCGCGCCAACGCCTATCACCTCGACGCCGATCCCGACCTTTCCGGCACTCCCTTCAAGCAGGACACCTACAGCGTGACCCTCGGCGGCGACAAGGCCTTCCGCCTCGGCGACAGCACCCTCCTCGGCGGCGTCTTCGTGGGCACGGGCCGCACCAGCCGCGACTTCAGCAACGGCGGCGACGGCGATACCGACAACATCGCCGCCGGTTTCTACGCCAGTTGGTTCCACCGCGACGGCTGGTATGCCGACGCCATCCTCAAGGGCGACCACAACAAAAACAAATTCAACTCCCGCTCCAGCTACGGCGTCGCCGACCACGCCGCCTACAACAGCACCGCCATCGGCTTCTCGCTTGAGCTGGGCCGTCACTTCGAAATCGACTTCTCCCCCCGCCTCAAACTCCCCTCCGTCTGGATCGAACCCTCCGCCCAGGTCGCCGTGGCCTGGCTCAGCGGCAAAAATTACGTGACCGACAAAGGCATCCGCGCCGACCTCGAAAGCGCCATCGCCCTGCAAGGCCGCCTGCAAGTCGCCGCCGGCACCGTGTTCGCCACTCGCTGGCGCCCCTACGTCAGGCTCGGCCTTGCCGGCGGCAGCACCTCCGGCGGCACCATGCGCACCGACGGCGTCAGCTTCGATCCCGAGTTTGGCGGCACCCGCGCCGAGGCCGGCCTCGGCCTCTCCTACATCCTCAACGAACGCAGTCAGCTGTATCTGGATTACGAATACAACAAGGCCGACAACTACGAGCGCCCCTGGTCCGCCGGCCTCGGCTTCCGCTACATGTGGTAAGCCTAAAAAGTCGTTCTCACCTGGACTTTTGGAGGGCCGAGCTCCCGCGAGGCCGTCGCGGTTGGACGCACCGTTTTTCGGCGACGGCCTCGCGGGAGCTCGGCCCTCCACCAAAAATCCACATTTTTATTGGCAAATGATGTGAACGAACGAGCAAAGGAACGGGAACGATCAGGAAAAATCCCCGCCCGCCGCCACCGGCTTGTCCCGCCCCTCGGCAAAACGTCGCGCCAGCCTCTCAACCACCTCGGGCGCGGTGCCGACCGGCTCGGTCATCCACGTGTGCAAACCGGGACGCTCGCTTCGCGCCGCCGCGCAGATCGCCGCGATGTCGCCGTCCGGCCCCGCGTGGCGGCCCGGCGAAAGAAATTGCAGCAGCACGACCACGTCGCCCGCGTCAAACGGCGGCGTGCGCAGCCGCGTGGCGAGCAGCGGCTCGTTGAACGCAAACTCCGCCCCCGGCCGCCGCTCCATCGACGCGACGCCGATTTCCGCCGCGTCGCCGGCCAGCAGCCGCCGCAACTGCGCGCCCAGATGATCGCGCACCGCCGTCACGGCGCGCTGCGGGCTGCCATGATCCACCAGCACGATGCGCGGGCGCTCCAGCTTCTCCGCCGCGATCACGCTCCGCGCCTCGGCCGCCAGCGCGCCCGCGACGCCCTCATCGGCTTCGCCCGGCTCGATCAGCCAGCGCGCCAGCCGCCAGCGCGCCAGCGGGAAGGCCTTCCGCGCGGCCTCCATGCGCGCCGGCACATAGCCGGTCAACGCCCCGCTGGGGCCGAAAAACAACGGCAACAGCACGGCCTCGCCCCCGGGATTTTCGCCCCACCACTTCCGCACGGCGATTTCCAGCAGTTCCGCCCGTTCACCGCCGAGCGCCGCGGCGTCCACCGCGCTCGAGTGCAGCAGCGACACGGGACGCACCGGCGCGGGCAAAACCCCGCCCAGCAGCCTGGCCGTGGCCCGGAGATTCAGGGTGGAGGATGGACGCAAGGAGCCGTTGTCGAAGAGAAAACAGATTTGTGAATCCGGCATGGCCATCGGATGTTTCGAGGATAAATTACTTGCCGACGCAACCGCATTGCTCAATAAGGTCAACCCGCCACCCTCTTTTTCCCACTATGAAATATCTTTCACCCAAATTCATCATCATCGGCCTTGGCGCTTTTGCCTTGCTTGCCGCCGGTTGCGCGAAGAAACCCGTCCGTCCCGACCCGTCCGCCACGATGGTCGGTTCCGGCGAGGGTGGCGTCCCGGGCAGCGATGGCGGCACGCTCAATGTCGGCAGTTCTTTCGGCGCCGGAGGCGCGGGCGGCTTTGGCACCCTCGACCCGAATGGCGGGCTTGGCGAGCGTTCCGCCGCCGCTGCCGGGGCCGAGCAAAAGGGCCTTTTCGGCGACGTTTATTTTGACTTCGACCAATCCGCCATCAAGGCCAGCGAGCGTTCGAAGCTCCAGGCCGCGAAGGATCATCTCGCGCAGCATCCGACGGCGCGCATTCGTCTGGACGGACATTGCGACTGGCGCGGCACCGCCGAATACAACCTTGCTCTCGGCGACCGCCGCGCGAATTCCGCGAAACGCTACCTGACGAGCATCGGTGTGGCCGCGGACAAGATCGACACGGTTTCCCACGGTTCGTTGAACGCCACCGAGAAGGGCACCGCCGCCGAGATGGCCAAGGACCGCCGCGTCGAGATCGTCGTGCTCGACCAGTAATTTATCGCTTCAACTCACGAGAGTATTTTGAGCCCCGGATTTTCTCCGGGGCTTTTTTGCGGAGCATCGGGTCGGCTGGAGTTGAATCCAGAGGTGACGACGCAGACGGCGGTTCACCTCGTAGCGCAGGCATCCCTGCCTGCCGTCGAAACCGAAGGCGCGAAGCGCCGCTGGCTTTTCCCCAGAAATAAATGAGCGCTTCGCGCGATAAATTATCGACGGCAGGCAGGATGCCTGCGCTACGCGCCGTCCGCGCCTCTTCATGTCATATAATCGTTGCCGTCGGTTTGAGTCGCGCTCGGCGGCGCTTCTCCAAATGAGGCTTGCCGTGCGGCGCCGCCGCGGGCAGCTAGACTCTTCGCTCATGTCCAAAGGCATCGTTTATCTTGTCGGCGCCGGACCCGGGGAACCGGGGCTGGTCACCTTTCGCGCGCGGGAGCTCATCGAGTCCGCCGATGTGCTCGTGTATGATTACCTCGCGCATCCCGAGTTGCTGAAATGGCGGCGCGCGGATTGCGAAGTCCATTATGTCGGGAAAAAATCCGGCTTTCACGCGATGCCGCAGGACCAGATCGAGACGTTGCTCATCGAGAAGGCGGACGAGGGCAAGCGTGTCGTGCGGCTCAAGGGCGGCGACCCGTTTGTGTTTGGCCGCGGCGGCGAGGAGGCCCGGACACTGGCGGAGCAGGGCATCCCGTTTGAGGTCGTGCCCGGCGTCACCGCCGCGCTTGCCGCCGGTGCCTACGCGGGCATCCCGCTTACGCATCGCAACACCAACTCGGCGGTCGTTTTTCTCACCGGCCACGAGGACC
Source organism: Termitidicoccus mucosus (assembly GCF_038725785.1). Taxonomy (GTDB): domain Bacteria; phylum Verrucomicrobiota; class Verrucomicrobiia; order Opitutales; family Opitutaceae; genus Termitidicoccus; species Termitidicoccus mucosus. The sequence continues at coordinate 2,366,003 of NZ_CP109796.1, read as the reverse complement.
CGGGGAAAAAACTCCTCGTGGACTGGCGCGCCTACGGGAAACTCAGGAATACCACGCTCGCCATCTACATGGGCATGGGGCATCTCGCGGAGATTTTGCGCGAGCTTGTCGCGGGCGGACTGGCGCCCGACACGCCCGCGGCCGCCGTGCAGTGGGCCTCGCTCGGACGCCAGCGCAGCGTCACGGGCACCGCCGCCGATCTCGCGGAACGCGTCGCGCAGTCCGGGCTCTCGTCGCCCGCGATCGTGTTTGTCGGCGAAAGCGTGGCGCGCCGTTCCGCCATCGACTGGTTCGAGCACCTCCCGCTTTTTGGCCGGCGCGTCGTCATCACCCGCACCCGCGACCAGAACAGCGAGCTGCGCGACAAGCTCGAGGCGTTCGGCGCCGAGGTCATCGAGCTCCCGCTCATCACCGTTGCGAAGGACGTGGACCGGCACGCGCTCGTGGAAATCCTCGCCGAGCTCGGCGGCTACGACTGGATCGTGTTCACCAGCGCGAACGGCGTGCGGTTTTTCTTCGAGGAATTTTTCAAGGGCTTCGACGATGTGCGCTCGCTCGGCCTGCTCCGCTTCGCCTGCGTGGGCCGCGCCACCGCGCGTGAAATCGAGCGCCATCACCTCAAGGTCGAATGCATGCCGGCCTCCGCCACGGGCGAATCGCTGGCCGATGCGCTGATCGCGACCGGCAGCCTCGACAGCGCGAAGGTCATCGTCGTGACGGGCAACCTGAACCGCGCCGCGCTGGTGAAAAAGCTCGAGGACGCGCGCGCGATCGTGGACCGCCTGCCGCTCTACAAGACGGAAAAGACCAATCTCGCCGACGATCCCGTGGCGGATGATTTCCGCCGGAAGGGCGCGGATGCGATTTTGTTCGCGAGCTCGTCCGCTGCGCAGTCCTTTGCCGGGCAGGCCGGAGCGTTGAAACTCGCTCCCGACGCCAGGCGCCCGCTTGCGGGCAGCATCGGCGGGCACACCAGCGCGACGATGCGCGAGACCGGCATGCCGGTGGATTTCGAGGCCAAGACCGCCAGCCTCGACGCGCTGGTCGAGGCATTGATCGAGCGGCTGAAAGGGTAGGGCGCGGACCGCGTTTTGACTCGCGCCGAAACCTGTGCAGCTTGGCGCGATGAAAAAAGCGAACCAGAACACAATCGCCTGGGAGGATGATGTTTCGCCGAAAGGCAAATTTGCCGTGACGGTGAAAAACCTGACGCGCGCCACCGGCGGCCCGAAAGACACCGGACCCTGGGGCGGCGGGCATCCCTTCGACGTGGAGCTCGTGCGCGTGCCGCCGGGAAAAACCAACTGGCCGTTGCATGCGCACGCCGCCCAATGGGAGGCGTATATCGTCGTCTCCGGGCGCGGGCACGCGCGCACGGAGTCGGGGAGCGAGCGGATCGAGGCGGGCGATTATGTCGTGCATCCGCCGGGCGAGGCGCATCAGTTCATCAACGACGGCAGTGAGGACTTGGTTTATTACGTCATCGCCGATAACCCGCGCGCCGACGTGATTTATTATCCTGATTCCCAAAAGTATTTCGCAAAACCGCAGCGGAAGATGTTCGTGCGCGAGGTGGATTATTTCGAGGGCGAGGAGTAGGAGGTGCTTGGGCGCCGCGGCGGGCGGGGCTGAATCCGCTTGCCGCCGGCGTCCGCCGCCCCGATTTTTCGCCATCATGAGTTTGCTTGTCGGCTGGACCGCGCTTTCCACCCGCCCCGAGGCGGAGGCGCTTGCGCGCGGGCTGGTCGGGGCGAGGCTGGCCGCGTGTGTGCAGATCGACGGCCCCGTTGTCTCGGTTTACGAGTGGCGGGGGCGGATCGAGCAGGCGGAGGAGTTTCGCCTTTGCGTGAAGTTTGTCCCCGCCCGCGCCGCCGGGATCGAGGCGTGGCTGCGCGATCACCATCCCTATGACACGCCCGAGTGGGTCGTCGTGCGCGCCGAACATGTCGCGGAAAAATACTTGTCATGGGCGCGGACGAACTCTACTTCTGCGCCCCTTTAACTTCTTCCAATCACGTCCAAGCCATTTTTTAAAACATCATGTCCCAGCACAAAAGCCTCCAAGGCCCCCGTGGTCTCGTCATAAAGCGCAATGTCCTGAAACGTTTCGAGCGCATCGAAACGCTCAAGAAACGCGGCCAGTGGAAGGATGGCGACCGCGTGACCGGTCTCCGCAAGACCAAACCCGACGCCTGAGTCTGCGTTCCTTTGAGAGCGTCTTCCGGTGTTTCCCTGGCAGGCAACCCTCGTGTTGCCTGCTTTTTTGTGTTGAATTTACAGGTCCCGGCATTGCGCCGGACCGCACCGCCACTGCATCATCCCGAGTCCGGCCCGGCCACATTGCACTGTCATGATTGATCTCATCAAAAAGCTCATCGACTTCATTCTTCACATCGACCGGCACCTCGCGGAGATCATCACGCAATACGGCTTGTGGACCTACGGCGTGCTTTTCCTGATTATCTTTGCCGAGACGGGGTTTGTCGTGACGCCATTTCTGCCGGGCGACTCGCTGCTTTTTGCCGCCGGCGCGTTTTGCGCCAAGCCCGAGACGGGGCTGAACGTGCATATCATGGCGCTCCTGCTCTGGGCGGCCGCCGTGCTCGGCGACACCGTGAATTACTGGATCGGGGCAAAAATCGGCCCGAAGGTGTTTACGCGCGAGGATTCGTTCTTGTTGCGCAAAAAACACTTGGAGCGCGCCCATGCGTTTTTCGAGAAATACGGCGGACGCGCCATCATCCTCGCCCGGTTTGTGCCCATCGTGCGCACCTTCGTGCCGTTTGTCGCCGGCGTGGGGAAAATGTCCTATGCGCATTTCATCACCTATAATGTTGTGGGAGGCTTTGCGTGGATCTACGCCTTCACCTATGCGGGATACAAGTTCGGCGAACTGCCGTTTGTGCAGCGCAACTTCAAGCTGGTCATTATCGCCATCATCCTGATCTCGGTCATCCCGATCCTAGTCGAGTTTATCCGCGCATGGCGCGAGGCGCGCCGCCGGAAAACCGTTTGATGGTGCATGCGTCAGTGCGCGGCTTTTGATTTGCAAGGAAACGTAAAATATTTTTACCCCAGAACCGGTGGATGGAATACAGGTCTAAGTGCATGCGTCGAAACAAAATCGACAATCCGCCTTGGATCTGTTTTTCCCCTTTCGTTTCAGCACATGCAAAACCGTCCGCGCACAATCGTCGAAACCCTTCGCAGCCATTGGCGTGACAAACTCGTCACGGCCCTCGGCACGGGGCTTGTCATGGGTATCGTGTTTCGCACGCTCCAGCGGCTGCCTTACGACGAGGTGACGATGCGCGACGATTGCGTGTCGTGGGACTGGCTGCCGTTCTCGCATCTGTGGTTCTGGCCCTATGTGTCGATGTTCGCGCTTGTCGGGCTCGCCTGGCTGTCGTTGCGCGGGCAGGCGGAAATCAAGCGCTTTTCCCTGGCCATGCTCGGTTCGGCGGCGGTGGCGTGGGTGTTTTTTATCGGCTGGCCCACGCAATGCTCGCGGCCCTATTTCGCCTCGCCGCACTGGCTTTACCGCCTGGTCACCACGGTGGATGCGCCGCTCAACTGTTTTCCCAGCCTGCATGCCTCGATGAGCCTGTTCGCGGCCATCGTGCTCACGCGCCCGGGCGCGATTTTTGCGTCGGCCGCCGGGCGGGCCGCCATCTGGACGTGGACCGTGCTCATCACGCTGTCCATCGTCGCGACACGCCAGCACACGGGCGTGGATGTATTGGCAGGATGGATACTCGGGGGCGCCGCCGCCGCATGGTTCGCCCTGCGCCGGCAGCAGGCGGGCAACGCGGTGGCGACCTGAGGGTCTGCTCTCAAGGTAGTGTCAGGCAATGGCTTGATGCCGGGCAGGCCCGGCCGAATCAGGCGGGCGGGCGGCGGCGTGCGCATGCGGGGAAGGAAGGCAAACGGCCATTGTTTGCATCAAGGAAACACCTGTCCGTTTTTTCGCAAAAGCCGCGTATGACTTGACAATAAATACGCAGCAGCGCTCGGCGTTTTTTGCCATCGTATGCGATACTGGGCACAAGTTTTTCACAAAGACATCTCTTCCCCATCATGAAAACGCACCTGTATCTGTCTCTATCCCCGGAGGCATTGATCGCCTCGCACCTCACGCCCGAGGAATTCGGTGCGTATCTCGCCACCGGCAGCCGTCGTCACTCCAGCGGACAGGCGATATTTTTCGAGTTGGACCCCGCGTGGCGCACCGATGCCATCCCGACCATGGCCGCCATCGAGGCGCGCATGCCGCATGCCGATGGCTCGCCCCGCAAATCGCGTTATATCTCCATTTACCGCGTGCTCGAGCATGTGCCGCTTGACGTCATCGGCGATCTGCATCTCACCACGCCGGATGGACACGTCCTCAGCATCGCATCCTCCGGGGAAGCGCCGTCCGCAGACAACAGCAGTTATCATCTCTATCAGGAATACTGCCCGGTCCATCCCCGTGCCGTCAGCATCCTCAAGCCCATTGATTTTTCCGCCCATATCACGGACACCGAACAGCCGGTCAATGTCCCCAAGATCGTTTTTGCAGAACTGACGCTTGGCAGTCTGGCCAACAATCTCGATGCGGCGGATATCGGCAATCTGCCGTATCCAAACATCGACCACCTTCGGGACTGCCTTCGCGAAGTTCAGGCCCGGCCAGACAAGCCCACCAAGATCCTCATCCGCAACGTGACCGACAACGTCCTCTACCGGACAATCAAGGATGGCTATTACCTGGGTGAAAAGGGCGTGCTCAAATATTATCCCATGCCGGCGCTCGCCGCCTTGGAGTCCATTCATCACGCATGGTGGAAATCGGCGCTCAATTCCTTCGGCAGCTAGCAGCCCGGCCGATCTCAAAATTGCGCAACCGCACCGGCGCCAAATGAGATGTGCCTGACGCGCAAAACAACCACCTCCGCCCGCTCCCTTTTCCCTCAGTCCTCCCCATGTTTATAAAACTAATCCGTTGGACGCGCAAACGTCGCGCATCCACTCCTTATTTGGCTGCGATGGCGGCCCTATTCCTGGTGGCGTTTTTCACGCTGCCAGCCTTTGCGCAAAGCGGGGAGGGCGGTGCAGCCACAGCGGATGCTCACGGTCACGCCACATTCAAGTTTTTCAGTCTTTTCAGCGACCCGAAGTACACGCAGCTCGAAGTCATCGCGCTCCTTGCCGTGCTCGGCATTGCCGTTGCCGGACTGCTGTATGCGCTGCTGCTCGTGCGCCAGGTCAGGAACGCCGATCAGGGCACCCCACGCATGCAGGCGGTGGCCGCCGCTGTTCGCGAAGGCGCCGATGCCTATCTCTCCGCCCAGTTTCGCAAAATAGGATGGCTCATCGTGATTCTCACGGTCGTGCTCTTTTTTACGACGCAGAGCGACTTGCTGGCCTTCAAAATCGGGCGTGCCGGCGCTTTTTTGGTCGGTTCGCTCTTTAGCTGGTGCGTGGGTTTTGTCGGCATGCGGCTGGCGACAACCGGCAATCTTCGCGTCGCCGCGGCCGCGCGGCATTCCTACGGCGAGGCGATGCAACTCGGCTATCGCACCGGCACGATCACCGGCATGCTGACCGATGGCCTCGGATTGCTCGGCGGCACGCTCATTTTCATGGCCTATGGTGAGCAAGCCTACGAGGCGCTGCTCGGTTTCGGCTTCGGCGGCACGCTGCTTGCGCTGTTCATGCGCGTCGGCGGCGGCATCTACACCAAGGCCGCCGATGTGGGCGCCGACCTTGTGGGCAAAGTGGAAAAAAATGTTCCCGAGGATGACCCGCGCAATGCTGCCACCATCGCGGACAACGTCGGCGACAACGTCGGTGATTGCGCCGGCATGGCCTCCGATATTTTCGAGAGCTACGAGGTCACCATCGTCGCGGCGATGATCCTCGGTCTCGCCAGCTTTGGGCACAAAGGCGTCATTTTCCCGCTGCTCGTGCGCGGCATCGGCGTGCTGGGCTCGATCATCTCGACCTACACCGTCAAGGCGGGCCCCAACGACACCTCCGACACCGCGCTCAAGAGCGTGCATCGCGGCTTCTGGATTGGCTCGATCATTTCCGTGATCGGCTTTTTTGCCCTCGGTGCGGTGTACCTCAAATTTGACGCCGACTACCTCGCGCACAATCCCGTTTCCCTGGCCGGTTTTCCCGCCGGCGGCGCCTCCGCGCTCCCTGTCTGGGCCACCTTCGGCATGGAGAACACTGACATGCGCCCGGTCCTCACCTGCCTCATCGGCGTCATTCTCGCCATCGCGCTTAACAAGGTGACCAGCTACTTCACCCATACCTCGCACGCGCCCGTCAAAGGCCTGGCAAAAAGCTGCCAGACTGGCCACGCCACCAACATCATCCAAGGTTTCGCCGTGGGTTATGAAAGCACCGTCGCCTCGGCCGTTGTCATCGGGGGCGCGATCCTGCTCTCCCTGCTCTGTTACATCGGCACCCCGCCGCTTTTCGTCGCGTATGGCGTCGCCATGACCGGCATCGGCATGCTCACCCTGACCGGCAACACCATCTCGATGGATGTCTTCGGCCCGGTGGCCGACAACGCCAATGGCATCGGCGAGATGGGCTACGATGCCGAGGAGATGGAGAAAAAGGAAAAAGGCTCCTACCGGCGCGCCCGCCAGATTCTGGCCGACCTCGATGCCGTCGGCAACACCACCAAGGCCGAAACCAAGGGCATCGCGATCGGTTCCGCGGTCATCGCCGCCGTGTCCCTGTTCGCCTCATTCATCGCGGTCATCGCGGTCGGGAGCGAGGACAAGATCAACTTGATGACGACCGAGCAATACCTGGTGGAGGCGGGCAAACTCACGGTTGCGCACCCCATGGTGTTCATCGGGTTTCTGATCGGCGGCGCGGTGCCGTTCCTTTTCAGTTCGATGCTCATCCGTGCGGTCGGACGCGCCGCCTTCCTGATCGTGAAGGAATGCCGTGAGCAGTTTCTCGACAAGGAGATCTGGGCCGGCACGAAAAAACCCAATTATGGCCGGGTCGTCGATATTTGCACGGCCACCGCCCAAAAGGAACTCATCGGCCCGGGCTTTCTCGCCATCCTCACCCCCATCGCGGTCGGCTTCCTGCTCGGCACGCAGGCGCTCGGCGGCTTCCTCGCCGGCATGATCGTGGTCGGGCAACTCCTGGCCGTGTTCATGGCCAATGCCGGAGGCGCCTGGGACAACGCCAAGAAACTTATCGAGGACGGCCACTATGGCGGCAAAGGCTCCGAGGCGCACAAGGCCGCCATCACGGGTGACACCGTGGGCGATCCGCTCAAGGATACCGCCGGTCCCGCCATCAATCCTCTCATCAAGGTGATGAACATGGTCAGCCTGATCGCACTCGGCCTGGTCATCAAATACAACGTGGTCGCTCCCTCGGGAGGAGGCGCGGGCCGGATCATCGGCATCATCGTATCGATTGTGTGCATCGCGATCATTGGCTGGGCGGTCTGGCAAAGCAAACGGGAGTCCAAGGAGATGCAGGAAATAGAGCGTCAGCTCGAGGCGAACGCCCGCAGCGGTGACGCATCCTGACCGGATGGCATGACCCTCCAAACCTTGGAGTGGTCCATTACGAGCGCCGCGGGTAAAAACGCGGCGCTTTTGCATGTCCCCCGGCACGCTTGGGAAGCGGGGTAGAAACGGGATTTGCTGCGTGCGGCGCTTTCGGCGCCGGCCGTGCCGCCGTCACTTAGCACTTCCCTTTTTCTGGCTTCGCGCTTCACCTTTCCTTTGCTGCATGGCCGATTTTTTAACCGAAACACCCTCCACCGACGATACGAAACGCTGCGAGCGCGCCTTTCTCGTCGGCATACAGACCCCGCAAATGATCCCCGGCGAGGGGGCCGAACTTCTGGACGAACTCCACGAACTCGTGGAAAACCTCGGCATCGCCATCGTCGGGCGCGAACTGGTCAACCTCCGTTCCGCCACGCCCGCCACGCTGCTCGGCAAGGGCAAGACCGGCGAGATCATCGCCGCCGCGCGCGCCATCGACTCCGACCTCATCGTCATCGACGAAACCCTCACCCCCGCGCAGCAGCGCAACTGGGAGGAGGAATCGAACATTGCCGTCATCGACCGCGAGGAGGTCATCCTCGACATTTTCGCCGACCGCGCCCGCACCCGCGAGGCCGTGCTCCAAGTCGCGCTCGCCCGCATGGAATACTCGCTGCCGCGCCTCACCCGCGCGTGGACGCACCTCTCGCGCCAGCGCGGCGCCGGCAAGCTCGGCGGCGAGGGCGAGACGCAGCTCGAGCAGGACCGCCGCATCGTCCGCGACCGCATCACGCACCTGCGCCACGAACTCGCCGAGGTCGTCCGCCAGCGCGGCGTGCAGCGCAATCGCCGCATGCGGGTGCCCGTGCCCACCGCGTCCATCGTCGGCTACACCAACGCCGGCAAGTCCACGCTCCTCAACCACCTCACCGGCTCCGGCGTCCTCGCCGAAAACAAACTTTTCGCCACGCTCGACCCCACCACGCGCCAGCTTCTGCTGCCCAATCACCAGAAAATTCTGCTCACCGACACCGTCGGTTTCATCCGGCGCCTCCCGCACCGCCTCGTCGAGTCCTTCAAGGCCACGCTGGAGGAGGTCATTGTCGCCGATTTTCTCATTCACCTCGTCGATCTCTCGAATCCGAATTTCGAGAAACACCACGCCACCACGCTCTCCGTCCTCGACGAACTCGGCGCCGCCGGGAAGACTATCATCACCGCGTTCAACAAGACCGATCTCGCGCCCGAGGACGTCCGCACCCGCGCCCGCCATCTGGCGTCCGACGCGTGTTTCATCAGCGCGCGCACCGGCGATGGCGTTCCCGCGCTCCTCGCGCGCTGCTCCGAACTCATCGCGGACAAGTTCGGGTCGGTCGAGCTGCTCATCCCGCACGCGCGTTACGACGTGGTCGCCAAACTTCACGCGCTCGGCCACGTGCAGCAGGAGGAACAGCTCGACGAAGGCGTCCGCATTCACGGGCGTTTTCCGCCCTCGCAGCACGTCCTCTACGCGCCGTTTGTGGTCGGGAAATAAAAAAACGGGGCAAATCACGAGGCATGGGACCCAAGGGCAGGAACAGTCCGAACGGCCAAACTTGTATACCATTTCCCAGTAATTTATAGACTTATCAAGGTAGGGCGAGGCGTCCCGCCGAGCCGTTGGCGGCTTGCGGCTCGGCGGGACGCCTCGCCCTACCTGAATGTTAAATTTTGTCGGAGATGGTATAATAAAAACAAATAAATATTATTTTTTCGGCTTATTTCATGAGGGCAATTTTGTGACGACCGCCTAGACGGCACTTCGAGTGCTTTTTCATGATCACCACCCCAGCTATGACCAGCGAACCACATGGCGTCGCCGCAACGCCCGAGCGCATCAGCGAGCTCTCGGGTTTGCTCCAGAGCCGCATCAAGGCGACCGTCACAGAGATAGAGCGGATCAACCTCAATACGCGCCTCCTCGCCTTCAATGCCCAGATCGAGGCCGCCAGGGCGGGAGTGGCCGGGATTTCCTTCAACGTCGTCAGCGGCGAAATGGTCAAGCTCGCGGAAAGCATCCAGCAGGCGACCTCCACGATTGCCAAGGAATCGGAGTCACTGGCGGGGGAACTCGCGGCGATCAGCCGGGAGCTTGCCACCTCCGTGCGGGGCACCCGCCTGGCCGATCTTGCCTATACCAACATCGAGCTGATCGACCGCAACTTGTATGAGCGTTCGTGCGACTGCCGCTGGTGGGCGACGGATGGCGCGGTGGTTTCGGTCCTCGAGGGCGGCCACGGGGATGCGTCCGTCGTGGCTTCCTCCGAAGAGCGGCTCGCGGTGATCCTCAAGGCCTATACCGTGTATTTCGACATTGTCGTCGCCGACACCAAGGGACGCATCGTGGCCAACGGGCATCCGGGCCTCTACAAGGTAAAGGGTCTCGATTGTTCCTCCGAGCCATGGTTTGTGACCGCGATGGGCAAGGCCTCGGGCGATGATTTCGGTTTTCAGTCGGTTCATGCCTCGGCCTTGGCCGCCCAGCAGCGCGCGCTCATCTACTCCTGCAAAGTGGGCAGAGGCGGACGCGCCGACCGCGAGACGATTGGCGTCTTGGGCGTGGTGTTTCGTTGGGATGCGCTCGCCCAGACCATCGTCAACGCCACGCCCATCGACCCCGAGTCGAGGGCAAAGACCCTGATCGCAATCGTGGATGACGAGCGGCGGATTCTGGCGGCGACGGACGAGGCCCTGCTCGGCAAGAGCTTCGAGACGGCCGACGCCGAGGAGATCTTCTCCCGGGAAAAGACCAGCATGGTCGGCACGGTTTTCGGCCGCCCCGCCCTGATCGCGCATGCGCTTTCGCCCGGCTATGAGACCTACCGCACCGGCTGGCACTCATTGATCGTGGAATACCGGAACGCCTCGTGACCGGCCGCGGTCGGCCGCCATCAAGGGCGAATCATGCCGCTTGCATGCACGCAATTTTGCCGGACTTTGCGCAGGCGATTCCGGGCCTCATGCCATTTCCTAACCATCTTTAGACATTAGCGGCCCCTGTTTTTTGGAGCAGGGAGGACCTCTGTGCCGTCCGCTTCGTGACAGAAGGACGGCACAGAGGCAAAATGAGACTTTGGGTGGAGGGCCGAGCTCCCGCGAGGCCGTCGCGGTCACAGGCAACGTTTCCCTGCGACGGCCTCGCGGGAGCTCGGCCCTCCGTAAGGATTATATCTCGTTCGGAAATGGTATCAGGCTGGGGTTTTTGACCCGGACCGTTTGCGGTCGAGGACATTGCCGGCGAGCCGGCGCGGCATCTTCACCGGCCCCGTGTGCGAGGGCATCGGCGGGTAGTCGGGGCGGTTGAAGCCCTTCACCATGTCGGCGATCCGGACGGTTTCCCCGGTCTTGAAGCTGATGTTGGCCGCCGCGCCGATGAGGATGGAGGCCGCGCCGCCGCGTTCGTCGGAATCGCGCTGGTATTTGTCGGCGGAGGGATTCGGCAGGAAAATGTCGTCGAGCATGACGACATCACCGCCGCCGTGGCTGCCGGTGCCGGTCCACGGCGTGTGGTCGCGCGCCTCGCCGCGGAGCGGGATGACGCGGATTTTCGTGCCGCCGGCCTTGATCGCGCCCTGCGCGGCGTCGCCGTCGGCCCCGTTCACGTAGATTTGCTCGACGATGGAATGCTCGAGCCGGCCCTGCGTGCCGTTGAAGGCGATCTGGTAGCCCTCCCATGCGTTGAAGGCGTTGAGCGTGTAGTTGAGCGTGGGGCCGGTGTCGTATTTCACGACGACGTTCATCGTGTCCTCGATGTCGATGTCGGGCCGGAACACACAGCGGTCGCGCATGTAGCCGTCGTGGCTTTCGTTGTCGAGATAGAGGGCGCGCAGGCCGGGGGTGCCGGCCAGGTCGATGTGGAACCCGCATTGTTTCCCCTCGGGGCAGGTCATGCAGCGCTCGTGCGGACCACTCAGCCCCATGCGCCGGATCATTTCGGGCGTGTAGAATTCGCGCTTGCCGACGGCGGTGACCGAGACGGGCGAGGCGCTGAGCCACCAGTTGACGAGGTCGAAATGGTGCGTGGCCTTGTGCAGCATGAGGCCGCCGGAGTTTTTCTTGTTGCTGTGCCAGCGGCGGAAATAGTCGGTGCCGTGGCGGGTGTTGAGCAGCCATTGGAAATCGACGGAGAGGATCTCGCCGATCTCGCCGGACATGAGGATGTCCTTCACCTGGGTGCGCGGCGGGGAGTAGCGGTAGTTGAAGGTGACGCGGACTTTTTTGCCGGTGCGTTTTTGCGTGTCGAGGATGCGCTGGCATTTCTCGGCGGTGATGGTCATCGGCTTTTCCGTGATGGTGTCGCAGCCCAGCTCCATGGCGCGGACGAGGTAGCGGTCGTGCGCGGCGTCCACCGTGGTGACGATGACGATGTCGGGTTTGGCCTCCCGGATCATGGTTTCGAATTCCGGGATGATGCGGTCGAAGTCCGGCGTCCGTGGGTTGGGCGCGGAGGGATAATAGGCCTTGATCGCGACGCCGGCGTCCGCGGCGAGTTTTTGCGCGTTCTTGGCGCGGCCTTCGTTCATGTCGCACACGCCGACGAGTTCGGCGACCTGGCGGTAGTTTCCGAGGATGGCGTTGAAATACATGCGGTGCCGGCTGCCGCAGCCGACGATGGCATAGCGTCGGCGGCGTCCGGCGGCAACGGCGGGCGCGTCGGCGGAAGCGGAGGCCGCGCGCAAACCCGCGCCGCCGACGGCCAGGCCGAACGCGGCGGTGGAGGCCGTTTTCACGAAAGTGCGCCGGTCGATGCCGGCAACACCGCAGGGAGGAGTATCGAGTGGATTTTGGGACGGGGAGTGCATGGGTGGGAGGGGGAGGAATTAATAATTAAGAATTAGAAATTAAGAATTGGGAGGTGCCGCTCCACTCCTTCATCCAAGCTGGCGCAGCAGCGCCCCAATTCTTAATTTCTAATTCTTAATTATTAATTCCTCCCCCTCCCTCAACCCGTCTGTCAATCGGACAGACAGATTACTTGTCGGCAGGTATGATTTCCTTGAGGAATGAAGCCGCCGCCGGGGCGCGGATTTTTTTCACGGCGGCGATGATGGACTGCCGTTCCTCGTCGCGGGAGGCGAGGGACCAGGCGGCGCGGTATTCGCCGACCTTGGCTGCGGCGGGGATGTCCAGCCTCTCCAGGGTGGCGATGGCTCCGATGAGGGAGAGGGTTCGCTCGTCGGCGGCGAGGCCGTTCCGCGCGGTGGCAAGCAGGAGCTTGCAGGCATCCGGCGTCTGGGCCGCGGAGAGCGCGCGGATGGTTTCCTTGCGGACGGCGGTGTCGGGCGCGGCAAGCAGGGATTGCAGGGTGTCGGAAGCGCCGGGCGCGTTCACGAGGGTGAGCGCGCCGATGAGGGCGGCCCGCTCGCGCGCGCCGGAGCGGGCGAGTTGGGCGGAAAGGAGCCGCGCCGCGGATGCGGCGTCGGGTTCGAGCGCGACGGAATCGAAGAGCGCCCGCGTCCACTCGCGATGGTCGGCGCCGGCCTTGATGTTGGCGGCGAGCGAAAGCACGGCGGACAAATCGCCGGGGCGGACAAGCCGGGCCACGGTGGCGAAGGCGGCGGCGCGGAGCGGCGCGTCGGAATCGGACGTCCACGCGGCGGATTGCGCGAAGACGGCGCGTTCCTGGCGCGCGGCCAGCACGTCAAGCAGGCGGATGCGGAGCGTGTTGTCGCCGGTGGCGGTGGTGGTGAGTTGGTTGAGCAGGAAGGCGCTGGCGGTTTCCGAGGGGAAGCGTTGGAGCGCGGTCTGCGCGGCGGCGGCGAGGGCGTTTTCGCTGTCGCCGAGCGCGCGGACGAGCGCGGCGAGTTGTGAGCCGGCCCCGCAGGCCCCGGCGGCGTGGATGGCGGCTTCGCGAAGCGCGGGCGAGTCGGCAGCGAGGGCGGTTTCGATGATGGGGAGCGCGGTGGCGTTGCGGCTGGAGGCGACGGCGTTGAGCGCGGCGAGTTGGGTGTCGGGCGGGAGCGAGGGGAACTGGTCGCGCAGGATTTCCACGGCCGCCGGGTCGGAGGACGCGGCGAGGCCGCGCGCGACGGCGGCGCGCAGGCGCGGCTCGGGGGCGGCGAGAAGCGGACGGAGGTCGGCGGCGTCGGGATTGTAACCCATTAGGTTACAACCCGGGGCGGCGGGGGCGGGCGTGAAGAGGGTGTTGACGATTTCGACTTTTATTTCGGCGGTGGCACCGTGCAGGTCGGCGAGGAGAATTTTTTTCGCGTATTCTTGCGCGGCGTTTTTTTCCGCCGGCGGCGCGTGGCGCACGGTGTTAGCCGCGGCGGCGGCGAGGGCGCGGACGCGGGGCAAATCTTCCGGGCCGAAGGGACGGCTATCGCGGAGGGGTTGCAGCGCGCGAACGGCCGCGGTGGTGCCGATTTGCGCAAGCGCGTCCAGCGCGGCGGCGCGGACGTCGGCGGCGACTTGGGAGCCGGGAGCGAGGAGCCGTGCCAGCGAGGGTATCGCGCTTTCCGCGCGGCGCTGGCCGAGGGCGTTGGCGGCGGCGATGCGAACGGTGTTGGAATCGTGGTCGAGCAGACCGACGAGCGCTTTTTCGGCTTCCTCGCCGGGAATCGCGGCGAGCGAGCGGGCGGCGTTGAAAGTGTAGTCAGGATTGGCGGCGAGGCGGGCGAGCGCGGGGGCGCATTTCCCGGTGCCGGCCACGCCGAGCCAGTCGATGAAGACGCGTTTCGCGGCGGTGGTGGCGCCGGGGGCGTCAAGCAGCGCGAGCAGCTCGTCCCCGACGGCGGCGCGCTCGGCGGGCGTGGCGGCGTGGAGCCGGTTTTCATAATCAATCAGCGGCGCGAGCGGCTGGCCGTAATCATAGGCGGCGAGCGGCGCGAGGGCGGGCGCGGATGCATGGAGCCGGGAGGTGGCAAATAAAAGGGCGGCGGCGAGTAGGTAATGCGGGATGGCACGCATGGCGGGTGTTTTTATGCTTTCTCTTTCCTCTTTATTCTTTCTCTTTCCTCTTTCTCCCCGTTTCGGTCCTGACGAAAGAGAAAGATAAAGAATAAAGAGGAAAGAAGGGCAGTTTTGTCATTTTATATGTATTTTGGGGTTCACGCGGGGAGCGTCCATGGCGCGCGCATGACGCGCTGGAAGTAACGGACAGCGTCGGGCGCGTCGACAAGCTGCTCGGCGACGGGATCGAAGCGCAGTTCGCGGCGGCCGGCTCGGAAGGCGATGTTGGCGAGGTGCGCGGCGGCGGTCACGCAGTGGGCGTCGGACATCGGGGCGCGCGGGGTCGCCCCCTTGAGCGCGCAGGCGATGAAGTCGTCCATGTGGCCGCGCGCGCCGTCCAGCCGGAAGAGCGCGCGGTGCGAGGGGATTTGCACGCGGCGGAGGCGCGGGTCGGTGTACTCGAGGGCGGAGCGGTTGACGAACACGGAGCCCTCGGTGCCGTCGACATGCACGCCTTCGCGCAGGGCGGAGGAGACCTCGATGACGGCGTCGTTGTCGTAGTGCGCCTCGAATGCGTAGTCGGAGGCGGTGTTGTAGAGCGGGGTGTCGTCGAGGAAGCGGGCGGTGGCGTTGCGGATGGCGACGGGCATGCGGTCGTTGACGCGGAGGACGAGGGCGGCGGAGTCGTAGTGGTGGCCGACCCAGTCGGTGATGCGGCCGCCGCCAAAGGCGTAGTTCCAGCGCCAGTGGTAGTGGACGCGGGCCTTGCAATAGGGCAGCGGCTCGGCGGGGCCGAGCCAGGTCTCGTAGTCGAGCCCAGGCGGGACAGGCTCGGGGGCACCGGAGCGTGGCGGGGGCTCGTCGGAGTAGCCGCCGAGGCTGGCGGCGAGGCCGGCGCCGCCGGCGGGGCGGACGTTCATGTAGCGGGGCAAGCCGACGCGGACGCGGGTGATGCCGCCGAGGTAGCCGCCGCGGGCGAGATCGATGACGCGCAGGTAATTCACCATGGATCGCTGCTGGCTGCCGATCTGGCAGACGACGCCGGAGGCGCGCACGGCATCGAGCATGGCGCGGGTCTCGGGGATGGAGGCGCCGGAGGGCTTTTCACAATAAATGTGTTTTCCGGCGCGGGCGGCATGAATGACGTGGAGCGCATGCCAGTGCTCGGGCGAGGCGATGAGCACGGCGTCGATGTCGGGGCGGGCGAGGAGCTCGCGCATGTCGCCGTATTCGTCGCAGCCGCGGTAC
This sequence comes from Termitidicoccus mucosus, assembly GCF_038725785.1. Lineage (GTDB taxonomy): Bacteria > Verrucomicrobiota > Verrucomicrobiia > Opitutales > Opitutaceae > Termitidicoccus > Termitidicoccus mucosus. Next base: position 2,350,308 of record NZ_CP109796.1, on the reverse strand, counting down.
GTGCCGGAGTCGGTCTCGCTGGCGTAGGTTTCCTCGACAAACTGGCGGGTTTGCGCGCGGTGTTGTTTGTCCACGTCGCAGACGGCGACGATGCGGGCGGCGGCGTTGGCCATCGCGCTGGTCATGATGACGCGGCCTTGGAGTCCGGCGCCGATGATGCCGAGGTTGAGGCGATTGGCGGGGGAGACGCCGCCGCCGAGGCCGAGCGTTTGCGCGCGCACGATGGAGGGAAATGTGACCGCGGCGGCGGAGGTGGTCGCGAGGGTTTTAAGGAAGTGACGTCGGATCATTGCGAATTGTGAAGAAAGGGGGCGGCGGCGGTGATGCGAGACGGCGGCGAGATCGGAAAGTTGTTTCGCGGCGGCTCAGGATGCGCCGCCAAGCACGATGTGGAGCACGTCACGGCCGGCCTGGGGGCGGCCCAGGGATTTGGCGCGGGCGCGCATGGCGGCGAGGGTTTTCGGCGAGGCGAGGAGCCTGTCCAGGCGGTATTCCATGCCGGTTTCGTCGATGGCCTTTGCCGCGGCGCCTTCCTCAAGCAGGTAGTCGGCGTTGTGCTCCTCCTGGCCGGGGATCGGGGAGTGGACAATCATCGGCAGGCCGAGCGCGAGGCATTCGGACGTGGTGAGGCCGCCGGGCTTGGTGATGACCACGTCGGCGCAGGCCATGAGGCGCTCGACCTGGCCGGTGAAGCCTTGCGGGAAAAGGCGCCCGGGATGCCTGGCGGCGAGGCGCTGGAGCGCGGCGAGCGCCTTTTGGTTTTTGCCCGCGAGCACGATGAGCTGGAAATCGCGCGGGAGAGCGAGCAGGCACGCGGCCACCTCGTCGAGCCTGCCGACGCCGGCGCCGCCGCCCATGAGGAGCACGGTAGTGCGGTCGGGCGCGAGGCCGGCCTCGGCCGCGCAGGCCGCGCGCGGGAGTTTTTGCGAGAACGCGGGCATGATGGGAATGCCGGTCACGTGGACGCGCGCGGGGTCGATGCCGTGGGATTGCAGGCGGAATTTCACCTCGTCGTTGGCCGCGAAGTAGCCGGTCACATGCGGCTGGACCCACATGCGGTGCAGGTCGAAATCGGTGACGAGCACCCAGAGCGGGAGATTGAGTTTGCCGCGCCTGGTTTTGCCGGCGAGCAGTTCGGCGGGGAGAAAATGCGTGCTGACGATGGCGTCGGGCGCGAAGTCGGCGATGGCCCTGGTGAGCGCGCGCGTGCCGAGGCGTTCGACGGCGCGACGGAGTTTTTGCGAGATGGCGTCGGGCGAGGTTTTGTCGGCGGCGCGGTAGAGCAGGCCCCACATGGTGGGGAGGTGCTGGATGACCTTCAGGTAGCCGCTGACATACATCCTGCGGAAGCTGGAGGGGACGTAGTCCATGACATCGAGGTGGCGCGACTCGATGCGCCCGCCGAACGCGGCCGCGCCCCAGGCGTGAAGCGCCTCGGCGGCGCGGACGTGTCCGGCCCCGGCCGATACGCTGAGGAAAAGGAGTTTTTTGGGAATCATGGCTTCTGATGATCGCTTGGCGAGCGGGCCCCGTGATCAAGGAAAAAAAGAGGACTCACCGGCATGGGCGCGCGGTGGTCAAGGGGAACATGGGCGTCAGGGCGGGGAGGTGCAATGCGGGGAATTTTGTTTGCGGCGCTCGCATCGGAAAAGAAAAACCACGCGGAGGCCGGCCGTCAAAGGCGGAGAACAACACGCCCCCGCCGGTTGGGAGCCCTTTGTTTTTTCAAGGATGGGCTTTCAGCCATGCGGGATAATCTTGCCCAAGAACTTCCGCAGGCCAGTACCCATGCCAATTGTAGCCGGTCCTGCGGTCGCGATCGACTTCGGCAAACGTATAGACTTTCACGCCGTCGACGCCGCAGAAGAACGGACGGTTGGTTTCCATTTCATACATGCGCGCCCACAGCGGCGGCGCGGAAGGATCGTCCACGATGCGCTTGTCCTGGTCGGTCTTGTGCCAGGGAAACACGGCGGGCGTGGAAGTGGAGGTTTCGACACGCCGGCCGGCGATTTTGACCGCGTCGAGCCAGGCCGCGGCCGACTTGACGGCATGGATGATCCCGGGCGAAGGCTTTTCGATTTTCATGAGAAAACGGACAATCCCGGCCGTATCCTCGGAGCAAATACAGGGCGGCTCGAAGCTGCGCGCGTGGTCGGGCCGCAGGGTTTGCGGGTTGTGCTGCTGTCCCCAGCCGGTGAGCTTTCCATCGGCGGTGCGATACTGGCAGGCGAGAACGCAGGCAATCCCGCGCGCGACGGCATCGCGGCATTTTTCCCGGCGCGCGGTGTCGAGCCATGCGAAGCCGTTGGCGCCGTTGGCGGCGTCGCGCAGGACCGTGAGATTGCCGGCCATCACACGGTCGTTGAAAGTGATGAACGCGGCAAAACCCTCCGGGGCGGGCCACGATTGCGGCCAGCCGCCGTTGGGCATCTGCGCGGACAGAATGAAATCGATTCCGCGTTCGACGGCAGCCCGGTAGCCGGGCTCGCAGAGCAGAGTGCTGGCCTTGGCCAGATAGGCGACGTGTGCGTGGGTGGTTTCGTTGTCAAAGGTCGTGTCGCGGGCGTCGCGCGTTGCGCGCACGGACGCCTTCTCCTCCTCGGTGAGGACGGCGCGCATGTCGTAGTTTTTGGGCCAGCCGCCGTTGCTGCGTTGGAAAAGCAGGATGTTGGCGGCAATTTCGCGGATGCTGGCGGGCGGATAAACCGGGCAGTCCGGGCGCGGCTGGATGACAGCATGCGGATTCGTGATGTGCCGCCAGTGGCCGGCGCTGTCACCGAACGCATCAACGCTGATTTCCGGATGCGGGGCCGCGTTTTCCTGGATGGAGTCATTCGAGCCGCCCGGCAGGGCGGGCAGGACGGCGGGCGCCGCAATGAAGGCCGCGACCGCCATGAGGAGTCTTTTGAGGAGCATGATCCCATGACTGGAAACACAAGGCGCGCCAGTGCAATGCCCGGCTTCTGCAAGGCGTTGCACCCGATCAGGCCGTGGAGCAACGATTGCTTTTTGGCCAACGCGCTGGTCGAGTGGGCGGATGTCCGCGTCGCTTCATGTCTCCGTCGTCCGTCCGAAATTGCTCACCGCGCTCAGCTATGGCGCGATGATGAGCCTCGCCATCGGGCTGAATCTGCTGCCGGTGTTTCTCACGACGTTGAGCGCGCGGTTCGGCGGCGAGGCGGGACTGTCCAACGAGCAACTCGGGCGGCTGGGCGCGTCGGGATTCGCGGGGCTGGTCATCGGGATTTTGATCACGGGGCCGCTGGCGGACCGCCGGGGGGCGAAGCTGTTTGCCGTGGGCGGAAACGTGGTCATGGCGGCGAGCCTGGTCGGGCTGGCGTGGTGCCCGACCTATGGCGGGATGTGCGCGCTGCTGTTCTGGCTCGGGCTGGGCGCGGGCATGCTCGACATGGTGCTGAGCCCGGTGGTGGCGGCGTTGAATCCGGAGCGGCGCACGCGGGCGCTCAACTGGCTGCATTCGTTTTATTGCGTGGGCGCGGTGGTGACGATCGGCCTGGGCACGCTGGTGCTGGGCGCGGGCGGCGGGTGGCGCGCGGCGTGCCTGCTGCTGGTCGCGCTGCCGGCGGGACTGGCGGTGGCGATGGCGGCGCTCAAGTTCCCCGCGTTGTCGGCGGACGGGAAACGCACGCGGATGCGCGTGCTGGCGCGCGAGGTGTGGTTCGTGGCGGCGATGGCGGCGATTTTTCTCGGCGGGGCGACGGAGGCGGGCCTGGCGCAGTGGCTGCCGGCCTACGCGGAAAAGTCGCTCGGTTATCCGGTGTGGATGGGGGGCATGGCGTTGCTGGTGTTCTCGGTGGCAATGGCGCTGGGGCGCATGGCGGTGGGAGCGGCGGGCGGGCGGATGAGTCCGTTTGCGATGATGGCGTGGGGTTGCGGCGCGACGGTGGTGTTGTTCGTCGCGGGGTCGTTTTTCCCGATGCGCGCGGTGGCGCTGGGCGCGTGCGTGCTGGCGGGTTTCACGGGGAGCTGCCTGTGGCCGACGCTGCTGGCGGTGACGGCGGATCGCTACCCGAACGGCGGCGCGAGCATGTTTGGCGCGCTGGCGGCGCTGGGCAACGCCGGCGGGATTTTCATGCCGTGGCTGGTGGGCTGGGTGGCGGATTTGCTCGACCTGCACTGGGGCCTGGTGGTGGCCGCCGCCGCGCCGGCGTTGATGCTGCCGCTGGTGTTGTGGATGCGGCGGACAAACGGCGTGAACGCGGCGGGGTAGGGCGGTTCGGATGTTTCTCTTTATTCTTTCCTCTTTATCTTTCTTCTTTCGTCAGGAAGAGAGCCGCAGGGCGTGGAAACGGAAGAGAAAGAAGAAAGATAAAGAGGAAAGAATAAAGAGAACGGGACGCCCGCGGCTTGGGGTTTGTTTTGTGACCGGAAACGTGTAGGCTGCGGGCTTTATCGTGGGCGTTGCATTGAAAAAATCCCGTTGGTCGCCGTGGCAGGCCGCGTTGCTTTGCGCCGCGGCGGGGTGGGGCGTGTTTCAATTTTTCGGCAACGCGACGCGCGGCTACATCGACACGCGCTCGGTCTTTTGGTGGTGGGGCTGGCAGTGGTTCAACCCGGCCTCGGAGGCGCAGCACGGGCCGATTGTGCTCGCGGTTTCGGCATGGCTGCTCTGGCGAAATTTGCGCAACGAAGGCAACCGCGGCGCGGGCGCGGCGGGCGGAGACAGCGCGTGCACGGGCCGCGCGGCGGCGGCGTTGCTGGGAGGGCTGGCGTTGCATTTGTGCGGCTACGCGATGCAGCAGACGCGCGTGTCGATTGTCGCGCTGCTGGTGTTCGCGTGGGGCGCGCTGGCGCTCGGCGGCGGGCGGCGCTGGGCGCGCGCGGCGGTGTTTCCGCTGGGTTTCCTGGCGCTGGCGATCCCGGCGGGGTTTCTGGACACGCTGGGTTTCTGGCTGCGGCTGGGCGTGATCGACACGGTTTGCGGCGCGGCGCGCGCGTGCGGCGTGCGCGTGGTGCAAAGCGGCACGCAGCTCTTCTCCCCGGACGGACATTATCAATACGACGTGGCGGCGGCGTGCTCGGGCGTGCGCTCGTTCATGGCGCTGCTGGCGATGGCGCTGCTGGCGGGCTACCTGAATTTCCGCTCGTGGCGGCGGCGCGTGCTGCTCGTCGCGCTGGCGGTGCCGTTTGTCTTTGCGGGCAATGTCGTGCGCATCGGCGCGATCGTTCTTGTCGGCGAGCGGTTCGGGCACGCGGCGGGCGGGCGAGTGCACGCATGGTCGGGCTGGCTGGTGTTCGCGGTGGTGCTCGGGCTGCTGCTCGCGGTGATCGCGGCGCTGCGGCGCTGGCGCGGGGAAGGGGCGGCGGCTGGTCCGGGAAAAGGCGGCGGGGAAGACGCGGACCCCGGCATCCCGGCCGCCCGGATGAGCGCGCCGCGCGCGGCCGGCGTCACGGCCGCCGCCGTGGTGGCGGCATCGCTTGCGGTGGTCTGGCTGACCGCGCGGTTCGACGCGGTCTCGACGCGCGCGGCCGGCGTGCGGCTGGCCCCGGATGGCGTGAACCCGGCAGAGCTGCCCGTGTTTCTCGGCGAGCCGGTGGCGTGGGCCGGGCGTCCGGCGGAGGTGAGCGCGGTGGAGCGGGAAACCCTTCCGCCCGACACCGGGTATTCGAGAAAGCACTACTCGCGCATGGCGCGCCCGGCGGAACAGGTGTTTTTTTCCATCGTGCTGAGCGGGCGGGACCGCACCTCGATTCACCGGCCCGAGATTTGTCTCGTCGGGCAGGGCTGGACGATCACGGACCGGCGCGGCGCGGAAATCCGGCTGCCGGACGGCGGCGCGCTGCCATGCACCCTGCTGACCGTTACCCGCGAATTCACCCGCGCGGATGGCCGGCGCGAGACGGCGACGGCGCTGTTTGCGTATTGGTTTTCGGGAGACGGCGTCACCGAATCCACGCATATGGGCATGATTTTACGCGGAATGCGTGACCGGCTGTTGCGGCTGCGCGCGGATCGATGGGCCTATGTGACGGTGCAGACCTGGGCTCCCGATGGGGAAGCCGCTGCATGGAAACGCCTTGAGGAAGTGGCGGCGCTGGCCTGGCCGCAGTCCCGGGCATCTGAGGCGGGAGGCGAATCGCCCCGCCCATGAAGTTTGGGCGCGTGCGGCCGATTCATCAAAGACGCGCAAAAGCCGTGCTGCGTTCAAGAAAGAATTGAATTTTGCCGCTCGAGTCCTAGCTTCGCCCGCCTTGAACCTAGCCAGCGTCACAGCCGACTTTGCGTTTATCGTGGCCCAGGGCGAAATGGAACCGATCTGGTTTTTCGCCGTGGCGGCCATCGTCGGCGTCCTTCTGGGCATGACGATCTCATGGCTGGTCACGCGATACTTGCGCCGGGCGGTGGCGCAGCAGGCGGAACAATTGCTGGAGGTGGCGAAACGGGAAGCGGCGGTGGCGGCGAACGAAATCCGCCAGAAGGCGGAGGAGGAAATCAAGGACAAGCGGGCGGACCTGAACCGGGAATTTGACCGGCGCGAAATCGAGACCGACATCAAGCTGCGCGAAATCCGCGCGCACGAGGAGTCGCTCGCGCTGCTCGATTATCAGCTCGAGCAAAAGCAGGACCGCCTCGCCCGCGAGACCGCCGCCATGCAGCAGGCGCGCGACTCCATCCGCGATCTCTCGAAGACCATGCGCCAGCGCATCGAAGGCGTGTCGCAGATGAATCCCGACGAAATCAAGCAGACGTTGCGCGACGAGGTGATGCTGGAGTGCCAGGACGAACTGCGCGCCTTGAAGCGCGAGATGCTGGAGCGCTCGGAGCAGGACTTGCAGACGCAGGCGCGCCGCGTGCTCATCGCCACGATGCAGCGCCTGGCCTCGAAGCCCAACGCCGACATCACCGCCACCATCGTGCAGTTGCCCAACGAGGAAATGAAGGGGCGCATCATCGGCCGCGAGGGGCGCAACATCAAGGCGTTCGAGGCCTCCACCGGCGTGACGCTCCTCATCGACGAGACGCCGCAGATGGTGTTGATCTCATCCTTCGACCCGGTGCGCCGCGAGATCGCCCGCATCGCGCTCGAAAGCCTCGTGAAGGACGGGCGCATCCATCCCGCGAGCATCGAGGAGGCCGTCGCCCGCGCGGGCGAGGAAGTGGACCTGAACGTGCAGCAGGCCGGCGAGGACGCCGTGCAGCGCCTCGGCATCAACGGCCTGCATCCGGACATCATCGAGCTGCTGGGCAAGCTGAAATACCGCTTCTCCTACACGCAAAACGTCCTCGATCATTCCATCGAGGTCGGCTTCCTCTGCTCGATGATCGCGAGCGAGCTCGGGCTCGACCCCAACCTCGCGAAACGCGCCGGCCTCCTGCACGACATCGGCAAGGCCGTCGATGGCGAATACGAGGGCAGCCATGCGAGCATCGGCGCGGATTTCGTGAAGCGCCACGGCGAGACGCCGATCGTGGTCAACGCCATCGCCGCGCACCACGAGGAGGTGAAGCCGGAGACGCTTTACGCGGGGCTGGTGATCCTGGCCGACACGATTTCCGCCATCCGCCCCGGCGCGCGCGCCGAGGCGATGACGAGTTACATCCAGCGTCTCGACCGCCTCGAAAAGCTCGCCGGCGAACTCGAGGGCGTGCAGCAGGCCTACGCCATCCAGGCCGGCCGCGAGATCCGCGTGGTGGTTTCGCCGCAGCACGTCACCGACGAGCAGGCGCGCGAGCTGGCCAAGGCGCTGCGCCGGCGCATCGAGGAGGAGCTGCAATACCCGAGCACCATCAAAATCACCGTGATCCGCGAATCGCGTTTCACGGAGGTGGCGGTGTAGGCGGCGGGAAATATGCTCCAGGCGGCGGAAAACAGGAGCGCGGGCATTCCTGCCCGCGCCTTTTTCAGCGCCTGGCCATTTCCTCCTCGGCCAGCTTCAGGATGTGCCTCGTGAATTCCTCGTCCTCGCCCTCGAGCAGCACCGGGAGCACATCGCGAAAGTCGGCGCGGCGCGCCCATTCGCGCATGTAATCCTCCCACGCTTTCCAGCGGCGGAGCGCCTTGCCGGCGAGATTGTCCTCGTAAACGAGCAGATAGGCGCGCTCGAAAAGCGAGATCAGGATGCCGAAGATCGCCAGCCGCCGCTCCTTTTGCTCCTCGCTGAACTCCGCCTTCGCGCCCTCGCGTCGCAGCAGTTGGAGATCGGAGTTGTCGAGCACCAGCTTGAGAAATTCGCGATATTCGTCGGAGAGCCGCTGGAAAATTTCCTCCTCCTCGTTTTGCCGCCCCTTGTTTTGCTCCATGATGAAGACAATGATGGCAAACGGCAGGCCGATCACCGTGACGACGTAGCTCAGGAATTCGAACAGCTCGATTGTGTTCATGGCGCGATGGATTCTCCGGCGCAGCATGCGCATCGGGAGGACGAAGGCAATCCGCGCCTGCCCGGGCGGGGCAACGATCACGCATCCGCAGGCTTGCGCGACGGGGCGCGGGCTTTACAACCGACAGGATGAAGCGCCGTCAATTGCGCGGGTTCGACCTCCGCCAGATCAACGGATTCGCCCGCCTTATCGGTGTCGACGAGGCGGGGCGCGGCGCATTGGCCGGGCCGGTGGTCGCGGCGGCGGTGCTGGTCGAGCGCGGGTTTCTCGAAGGCCATTGGGCGCGCAAAAACGGCGGGCGGGTGAACGATTCCAAGCAGCTCGACGCCGGCGAACGCGAGACGCTCATGGCTGAATTCGAGCAACTGGCGCTCCAGGGCAAAATCCACGCCAGCCCCGGCGTCGCGTCGGCCGCGGAGATCGAGCAGCTCAACATCCTCGGCGCGACCAAGCTCGCCATGCGCCGCGCGCTCGAGGCGATTTATCCCCCGTCGATGTTTTCGCAGGAGCGCGAGCCGGACCTGTTCTTCCCGCCCGCTGATTGCGGCGCCGCGCAACCGGGCCGCCTCCGGACGGAGGACGCGGGCTGCCGCATCATCGTGGACGGACTGCCGCTCAAGCCATTCCCGTATCCGCACACCGGCATCGTGAAGGGCGACGCCCGCTCGCTCTGCATCGCGATGGCCTCGATCATCGCGAAAGTGACGCGCGACCGGCTGATGGGCAAACTCGATGCCTGCCACCCCGGTTACGGTTTCGCGCGGCACAAAGGCTACGGGACCGAGGAGCACCGCGAGGCGGTGCTGCGTCTCGGGCGCTGCGTGGAGCACCGCGACGTGTTTCTGCGGAAGCTGCTCGCCTCCCGCGTCGATCCCGCGCAGACGGTGCTGTTTGAAGAAGTGGCAGGAGACAAGTATCAAGTGACAAGTATCAAGTGACAAGAAGCAGACCGACGGCGCGCGCGGCGCGCCTTCTGCATTTCCGCCCTTTGCCCCTTGCCTCTTGCTACTTGTTACTTGTCACTTGTTACTTTCTTCCAACATGTCCGGAAAAAAACACACCTCGCTGGACCGCGTGCTCGGGCGGCTGGACTCGCTCGACACGGTCAACCTCTCCAATCTCGTGCAACGGCTTGCGCGCGAGCGGGCGCTGTTCGAGGGCATCTTCGAGACGTTGCAGGAAGGCGTGCTCGTCATCGGCGCGGACGGGCTGGTCGAGTATGCCAACCAGTCCGCGCAGCGTCTCATCGGGCTGCGCGGCGACGCGCTCGGCAAGGCCACGCTCTGGCGGCTCGTGCCGGGCCTGCGCGCATCGCTCGAAGGGGCCTTCGCCGGCGACGAGGGTGAGACGGTGATGGACGAAAAAACGCCGCCGACGGTGGTGACGCGCGAGTTTGAACTCACCTATCCCGAACTGCGCCTCGTGCGGCTCTACATGGTGCCGTTCCACGGGGAAGGGCGCGCCGCCGCGCGGCGTTTCGCAGTCATCCTGAGCGACATCACGCGCGACCGCGAGACCACCGAGGCGCGCATCGAGGACGAACGCACCTCGTCGGTGCTGCTGCTCGCCGCCGGCGTGGCGCACGAACTCGGCAATCCCCTCAACTCCCTCACCATCCACCTCCAGCTCATCGAGCGCCGCCTGAAGAAGCTGAAGGCCGCGAAGGACACCGACGCGCTCGCCGACTCCATCCGGGTCTGCCAGGAGGAAGTCGTGCGGCTCGACGGCATCATCACGAATTTCCTCGATGCCATCCGCCCGCGCCCGCCCGACCTCGCCGAGACACGCCTGGAGGAGGTGCTCGCCGAGGTGCTGCAATTCCACCAGCGCGAACTGGAGAACCGCGACATCGCCGTCGAGGCCGAGCTCACGACCGCGCTGCCCGCCGTGATGGCAGACCGCAACCAGGTGAAACAGGTGTTCTTCAACATCATCAAAAACGCGATGGAGGCGATGCAGCCCGGCGGAGTGCTCCGCATCAAGACGCGCACCGACGACGAGGGCGTGTATTTGATTTTCGGTGACACCGGCAGCGGCATCCGCCAGGGCGACCTGGTGAAACTCTTCCAGCCGTATCACACCACGAAAGCCGGCGGCAACGGCCTCGGCCTGATGGTGGTGCAGCGCATCATGCGCGATCACGGCGGCCAGATCGGCATCGAAAGCACCGAGGGCGTCGGCACCACCGTGACGCTGCAATTCCCCAGAAAAGACCGCCGCGTGCGGATGCTGAAGTAGGGGAGATTGAGAACTGCTCTCCCTCGGGCGGCCCGCGGGATTGTGTGGCATGGGCGTCCCGCCCATGTTTTCCGGGGGGTGGCACCGCGAAGCACGGGCGGGACGCCCGTGCCACGCAACCCGCCGGGCCACGCAACATCAGTTTTTAAATTTCCTTCACCCTTGGCGGTTCGCCCGCTAGATGCTTTTGTTTTCCCATGCGTTTCATCTCCACCCGCGGGCAGACCGCGCCCCACTCGTTTTCGGATGCCGTCGCCGTCGGCCTCGCGCCGGACGGCGGGTTGTTCGTGCCCGAGACGCTTCCCGCGTTTGATGCCGGGGCGCTCGCGCGGTTCGAGGCGCTGAAAAACGACTACGCCGGGCTTTGTTTCGAGTTCCTGCGGCATTTCGCGACCGACATTCCCGCCGACACGCTGCGCGCCATCATACAAAAGTCCTACACGCGTTTCGACGCGCCCGACATCGCGCCGCTGCGCAAACTCGACGACCGCCTGCACGTGCTCGAATTGTTCCACGGCCCCACGCTCGCGTTCAAGGACTTCGCGCTCCAGCTTCTCGGCAACCTCTACGAGCACCAGTGCGCCGTGCGCGGCGAGTCCATCAATGTCCTCGGGGCGACCTCCGGCGACACCGGCTCGGCCGCCATCCACGGCTTGCTCGGCAAGCCCGGCACCGCGATTTTCATCCTTTACCCGGACGGGCGCACCTCGCCGTTGCAGGAGCGCCAGATGGCGTGCACCGGCGCGGAAAATGTCTTCGCGCTCGCCATCGACGGCACCTTCGACGACGCGCAGGCGGCGCTGAAGGACGTGTTTGGCGACCAGTCGTTCCGCGCGCGCCACCACCTGTCCGCGGTCAACTCCATCAACCTCGCGCGCATCCTCGCGCAATGCGTTTATTATTTGTCCGCATGGCTGCGCCTGCCGCCGGACGCGCGCGCCGGGGCGGAGTTTGTCGTGCCGACGGGCAATTTCGGCAACGTGCTCGCGGGCTGGATGCTCCAGAAAATGGGCGTGCCGCTGCGCGGTTTCAAGGTCGCCACCAACCAGAACGACATCCTGCACCGCCTCTTCACGACCGGCGAATACCGCGTGACCGGCGTGCGCCCGAGCCTCGCGCCGTCGATGGACATCCAGGTGTCGAGCAACTTCGAGCGCTTCCTCTACTACAGCCTCGGCCGCGACGCCGCCCGCGTGCGCGAGGTCATGCGGACCTTCAAGGCCGCCGGCCGCTACGTGTTCGAGAACTTCAACCGCGACACGTTCAGCGCCTCGCGCTGCGACGACGCCGAGATCCCCGGCATCATCAGGCGCGTGTATGAGAAATACGGATACATCGTCGATCCGCACACGGCCTGCGCCCTCAAGGACCCGGACCCGGGCCGCCCGAGCGTGGTGCTGGCGACGGCGAGCCCGGCGAAGTTTCCCGACACGATTCGCGAGGCGGTCGGCGTGGAGCCCCGGCATCCGTCGCTGGAGGCGCTCAAGGCCCGTCCGTTGGACAAACACAAAATCGAGGCCACCCCCGACGCGATCAAGGCGTTTATCGCGGCGCGGGCCGCCTGAGACTTTTTGATTTTAGATCGGGTGCTTCCATGCCGGATTCCAAACAGAGCGGCTCCTCCGCCAATCGGAAATCGAGAGTCAAAAATTTCTTAATTTTTCCTATGAAGTTATCTCCCGTCATCACCTCCCGCGTGCTTTCCGCCGGCGAATGGGCGCTGGCGGTGTTGCTGGCGGGCAATCTGGCGTGGACCTCGCTGCACCTCGGCGGCGTGCGGGCCGAGACGATGGCGGCGAGCTGGCTGCTCACGGGCGCGGCGCTGGCGCTGCATTTGTTGCTCGCGGCGTTTTCCGGCGAACGTCCGCGCCGGAGCGGGGTGGGCGTTCTGCTCGCGGCGTTTCTGGTTTGCGCGGCGGCGAATGTCCGCTTTGTCACGCCGGTGCGCTGGCTGGGCGTGCGCGACTGGCTGGCCTGGGCGCAGATGATCGCGGTCTTCTGGATGGCGTGGCGGGGGTTGCGGCGCGAGGGGCCGCGCGGGCTGCTGCTCGGCGTCGCGGTCATGCTCGGGCTGGCGGCGGTGGTGCTTTGCGCGTATCAGAAGTTCGTCCATCCCGGCTGGCTCATGATGGGGCGCGCGCAGGCGGCGCAATACGTCGGGCGGGCCAGCGGTTTTTTGGGCAATCCCAACAGCATGGCGGCGTTTTTTATGCTGCTCATCCCGCCGATGCTCGCTCTCACCTGGCAGCGCGGCGCGGGCGCGGGCCGGCGGCTGGCCTGCGGCTACGCGGCGGCGGCGATGCTGTTCGGCTGGATGCTGACGCTCAGCCGCGGCGGCTGGCTGGCGCTGGCGGCGGCGTTTGCGGCCTGGCCGTTGTTTGTGCACGGGCGGAAATGGCGCGGCCGGCTCTGGCGGTGCGGCGCGGTGCTGGCCGCGTTCGCGTTCGCCGGCGGCGGGCTCTACGTGGCCTCGCCCGCGGCAAGGGCGCGCGTGGACAAATTCGTGGCGGATCATGGCGAGCGGTCGCGCCCGATCCTGTGGATGGCCTCGCTGCGGCTGGCGGCGACGGCGCCGGTGTTCGGCACAGGGGCGGGGAGTTTTAATGTGTTGTTCGAGCGGGAGCGCCCGGAGGGTTTTCGCGACGAGCCGCAATGGGCGCACAACGATTTTCTCAACACGCTCGGCGATCATGGCGCGGCCGGGTTCCTGCTGTTCTTCGGCGCGGCGGGCGCGGTGACATGGCGGCTGCTGCGCGCGCGACGGGAAGCGGATGGCAATGGGTATTTGTTTTATGGATACGATGATTGGCGGGCGCCGGAAATCACGCGCGCCATCGGCGTCGGTTTGCTGGCGCTGGGGCTGGCCTGCCTGGCGGATTTTCACCTGAAAATCCCGGCGGTCGCGATGCTGGCGGCGGTTCTCGCGGCGGAGGGCTGGCGGCGGGTGGAAGGCGCGGGAACGGGGGATGCGCCGGGCAAAAAAACGGAATCCGTCCGCGTGAACCGTGCGCGGCGCGCGGCCTGCGCGCTCGCCGCCCTCGTGGTCGTGTGGTCGGTGGCGGGCGCGGTGATGCCGCTATACTACGAAGAGGCGGCGCGGCGCGAGGGGAGGGCGCTGATCGATTCGCTGGCGAAGCCGGATATATCGGAGGAGGATCAGCGCGCCATCCTGGCGCGGGCGGAGGGCTTGCTCTTCGGACTCTCGTCCGGACTGCCCGACAATCCGCAGGCGTGCGCGGACATCGCCTACGCCAATGCGCTTTGGTCGAGACTGGAGCCGGACAACGCGCAAGTCTATGGCCGCGAGGCTGAGCTTGCGGCCCGCGCGGCCCTCGCCCAATCCGATGTCGTATATGAATTTTGGATACGCCTCGGAGTCGCGCTCGATGTGCAGGAACGCTGGATCGAGGCCGGCGAAGCGTTCGCTCGCGCGCTGGAGCTGGCGCCGGCCAGCGCCCTCGCATGGTATCATCAGGCCTATCATATGGCGTTGAATCCATCCGCGAATTCTCAGGCCACCACCTCTGTTGAAACATGTTTGCGTCTTGACCCCGGTTATGAAGCCGCCAGAGTCCTGCTCGCGTACTTACGCGCAAACCCTTAGAAATTCATCAACTTGGGCAAAACATGTCCCGTATCTCCTGCACACTAACCTGGATCGCACGGTTATTTTTGATTACCGCAGCCTTGCAATGCGCCGCCGCCGGGCCGGCGCACACCCCGGCGGTCAAAAAGTCCCCGGCTCCGTCTGAAAAAAACGACGGGGCCATCCTTGTCATTCGGGTGACAGGCGTGGCTTATGCGACGGGACCGGGCGGTGCCGCGCGCACGCCGTTGGCCAAGGGCGCCCGCGTGGTCGCCGGGCAAACCATCATCACCGACAAAAACGCAAGCGTGATGCTCGTTCTTTCGAACGGCGCCACCCTGACGATTGCCGGCGGTTCGGAACTGGCGGTCGAAGAGTTCTCGCAGCAGCCCTTTGCCGGCACGTTTCGCGTGACGGAGATTTCACGGGAGCCGACCGCCTCGACCACGCGCCTGCACCTGAAGCGGGGCGAGATCATCTCAGACGTGAAGAAGCTCAACACGGAAGACGGCTCCAGTTTCAGCATCAAGACCCCGGTCGGTGTGGCCGGCATTCGCGGCACGGCGTTCCGGCTGGGATTCCGCGAGGCGCGGGAGGCGCAGCCGCTCGGCCCGAGGCGCTATGGCCATGTCGCGCAGAGCAGCGCGTCGGGCGCCGGCGCGAAAAAGCGGATGATGACGTTCGACCTTGTCATGCTTGAGGGTGAAATCGAAACGCAGGTCGAGGGGCGCGCCGCGCCGACCTCCGTGCCCGGAGAAAAACAACTCCGCATCGACAACATCCATTTTGACAGCGGCACCGGCGGGGTGGACGCGGCCAGCTTCGCGAGCCCGATGGTGCGGAACGCCTCGGCCGCCGATCTGGCCGCGCTCAGGCAGGCGGTGCAGGACATGCTTGCGGCGGCGGCTTCCGCAATCATATCGCATGGCGGGGAAGGGGGGCAGGACCCGGGCGGCGATTCCGCCGCCAGCGCCGGTCCCGGCATGGCGCCGCTGCCGTCGGCGCCCGGGGCGCAGGTGCCGCCGCCGCGTCTTTCGCCGACGGACGGCGAATAGCCGGGAAGCCCGCAAGTTTCCGCTTTCCAAGTGATTCCAGGCTGGCGCGATGCATGCCGCCGGCCTACGTTTCCATTCCGTGCCACGCCCGTCCAAGGCTTTGCTCCTGCGCCTGCTCCTCATTCTGCCGATTCCGGCGCTGTGGTGCATGCTGCACTACACGGGCAGGCTGGCGTTTCTGGAGAATTTCACGGTTGACTGGCGCTTCAAATGGCGCGGTGAGCTGCCGCCTCCGTTGAAGGTGGTGTATGTGGACATCGATTCCAAATCGATCACGGACATCGGCAACCTGCCGTGGGACCGGGCGTATTTCGCCGATGTGTGCGAGGCGGTGCTGGGCGAGGGCAGGGCGCGGGTGGTCGGGATCGACTATATATTTTCCGAGCGCGGCCGGCCCGAGGTGGCGGACATGGAGCGTTTCCAGCGCGGCACGTGGCGGCTGGCGCAGTATCTCTTTCAGCAACCCGAGCCGCCCGTGGTCGTGGCGGCCAGCTATGCCGCGGCGGATGACCGGGACATCAACGGCATGCCCATCGTGCGCCAGTTTCCGCGCGTGCTCGATCCCCCGGAAGCGGAGCCCGAACCGCCGGAGCTGCCCGAGTTTCGCGTGGGCAACCGCATCTATAACGCGCCCAACGTGGGGTTGATCGACACGATGGCCGGCAGCACGCGCGAGGTGCCGATGTTTGCCCAGGTCGGCCCGATGACATGGTGGCACATGTCGCTGGAAATCGCGCGGCTCTACTGGAAGCTGCCGCCCTCGGCCATCCGGCTGGAGGACGGGCGCATCGTCTTGGTCGGCGGAGACGGCGCGAGGCTCGCGGAGATTCCGTTGCGGGACGGGCAGGACCTGGAGGTGAACTGGTTTTCCAAATGGGAATCGCCGCACAACCTGCGCATGAGCTTCACCAACGTGCTGGTGGCGGCGCGGATGTTGAAATCGGAAATACCGGAGGATCGCCAGGCGGCCGCCAGGCTGCTCGGCGTGATGGAGGGCGCGATCGTGCTGATCGGTCCCGTGGACCCCTTGTTGTTCGACACCGCGCCGACCAGTCTGGACGACTATCCGGTGCCGAGGGTGGGCATCCATGGGAATTTGTTGAAGACGATTTTTTCCAAAAAATTCCTGCGGCATCCGGCCCCCGTGTTTTCGTTTCTGATCATCCTCGGGACGACCGCCGTCGTCTGCGCCATGTCGCTGGCCGGCGGGGCGCGCGGGGTGATCTGGAAAGGCGTGGCGATGTTGCTGATGGTCGGTTACGTGTGGATTTCCTTCGAGGCGTTTGGCCACGGGCACTGGATACTCCCCGTCATCGCGCCGCTGGGCGCGTCGTTTACCACGTGCTTCGCCGCCATCGTCATGCAACTCGTCGAGGAGGAGGGACAGAAGCGCCGGATCAAGGGAATGTTTGGCACCTATATCTCCCCCGAACTGGTGAACCAGATGGTGGAATCCGGCGAGGAGCCGAAACTCGGCGGATCGGAGGTGCCGATCACCGCGTATTTCAGCGACATTCAAAACTTCACGCAGACGGCGGAATCCCTCTCGCCGGTGGAACTGGTGGAATGGATGAACCAGTATCTTTCCGTCTGCACCGACGCCATCACCCAGAAGGGCGGGGCGCTCGACAAATACATCGGGGACGCCGTGGTGGCGATGTTTGGCGCGCCGGTGGCGCAGGCCGATCACGCCTCCCGGGCCTGCGTGGCCGCCTGCCGCGTGCACCAGCGGCTCGGGGAATTGCGCAAGCAGTGGATGCTGGACTTCGGGGCGCGCTGGGGCGGGGTGTGGCGCATGTGCACCCGCATCGGGCTGAACACCGGCGTCGCCGTCGTGGGCAACATGGGCTCCCGCTCGCGCTTCAATTACACCATGATGGGCGACACGGTGAACCTGGCCTCGCGCCTGGAGGCGGTGTCCCGTATCTATGGCGTGGATACGCTGGTCGCCGGCAGCACGCGCGCCGAGGCCGAGCGCGCCGGCTGCCCGTGCGTGTTTCGCCTGCTCGACACCGTGGTGGTGAAGGGGCGCTCGCAGCCGGTGGACGTCTTCGAGGTGATGGGGCTGGCGGAGGAGCTGCCTCCGATGGCTCTGGAGTGCCGGGGGCTCTTCGGCGAGGGACTGGAGCTTTACCGCCGGCAGGATTGGGACCGGGCCGCGGCGCTTTTCATGCAGGCGAGCCGGCTCGAGTGCACGCAGACGCTGATCGAGGGACAACTCACGCCTTCGCGCCTGTTCATGCAGCGCTGCATGTGGATGAAGGCAAATCCGCCGCCGCCCGACTGGAACGGGATCTTTACCATGGAAACAAAGTAAGCCGCGCGGCCTCTCATTCCGGGGCGGCGGCGAGGGCGCGCAGGCGCGCGCGGCTGACCTTGCCCTGCGCGTTGCGCGGCCAGGGCGTCATCGGGATGAAGCGTGCGGGGCGTTTGTAGCCCGACAATGAATGCATGGCCCGCCCGACCGCCTCCCAGTCGGGCTCGGGGTCTCCTCCGGGATAGCACGCCACCACGCGCTCGCC
The DNA here is from genome assembly GCF_038725785.1 of Termitidicoccus mucosus. Lineage (GTDB taxonomy): Bacteria > Verrucomicrobiota > Verrucomicrobiia > Opitutales > Opitutaceae > Termitidicoccus > Termitidicoccus mucosus. Next base: position 2,332,560 of record NZ_CP109796.1, on the reverse strand, counting down.
CCATTCCGCGTCCGGCACGCCCACCACCGCGACATCGGAAAATTCGCCGCTCGACCGCAGCACCGCCTCGACCTCCCCCGGCAGCACTTTTTTGCCGCCCGTGATGATGACCGCGTCGCGGCGTCCCGCGATGTTGAGACCGCCGCGCGCATCGAGGAACGCCAGGTCCTCGGTCATCAGGACGCCGTCAGGCCCGGCCGCGCCGGCGCTTGCCGGCAGGTAGCCGCGAAACACGCTCGGGCCGGCGATGCGCACCCGCCCGACGCGGCCTTCGTATCTTGATTTTGGATACACATCGCCGGTCTCCTCGTCCACCAGTTCCACCCGTGCGTGCGGCAGCGCCGTCCCGCAGCTTCTCGCGCCTTCCGCAAACTCGCCGGGACGCAGCGCCGTCACCATCGCGGCGGTTTCGGTCATGCCGTAGCTGAGCGATATCCGCAGCCCTTCCCGGGCGGCCGCATCCGCAAGCGAAGGCCACACCGGGCCCCCGCCGAGAAAAATCACCTCGAAGCGGCGCAGCCAGTCCGCCGCGCGCCCGCGCCGTGCCGCGTCCGCGTCGCCGAGCAGCCGTTGCAATTGGGTGGGCACCAGCGAGAGCACCCAGCCGTCCGTCGAGGGCGGCTCAGGGCAATCCCCCGCTTCCAGTCGTTTCCATGCCCAGGGCAGATGGATGCCGCCCGTGGCCGCGCAGCGCACCCGCGCCATGAATCCGCTCACGTGATGCGCGGGCAACACATCCACCGCGTTCACCCGCTCCAGCCCGAAATGCCCGCAGAATCCCCGCGCCGCCGCGCCCAGCGTCTCCTCGTCATGCCGCGCAAACCGCACCCGCCCGCTCGTCCCGCCGGTCGAGAGGCACAGCCATCCGCGCTTTGCGGCGATGCCCCCGGCCTCCCGCGCCACTTGCCCAAACTCCGCCCGCTCGGCCGCGCCCCATTCCGGGTCGCACAAAAACACAAAATCCCCCCGCTCCACCGCGCGGCCTGTTTCGAGGGCCAGCCGTCTCAGCTCAGGGCGTTCCATGCCGCCTCCCCGTCCAGAAGCCGGATGTCCCGCGCGCGCACAAACGGCGCGGCTTCCGGTCCGTTGAACCGCGCATCCTCAAACAAAGGCCACACGCCGAAACCGGCGGCGCGGAAAATTTTCGATTTTCGATTCTCGATTCTCGATTGATGGAGCTGCCGCTCCATTTGGGAATCCGGCGCGGCAGCGCCCAATCGAGAATCGAGAATCGAAAATCGAAAATTTTCCGCCTTCCACCGCAACGCCCATTCGAGCGCCGCGCGCGCGCCCACGGCTGTTTCCAGGGCCGATGAAAACACGACTCTTCCGCCGTCTTGCGCGTCGCCTCCCGCCGCCCGCAGCCGTCCGAGCGTGCCGGCCGCGTCGCCGAGCAACGAGGGTTTCAGCACAAACAATCCCGGCCATCCCGCATCCAGCCAGTGGGCCACGTCGCGCGAACTCGCGACCGATTCATCGAGCGCCAGCGGCACCGGAAAATCCCCGGCCAGCCCCAGCAGCAGATCCATCGCATTCGACCGCGCCCTTGCATCGGTTTCGCGGTCCGGGGTCGCCGCCGCGACCGGCTGCTCGATAAATTCCACCATGGGCAAATCCGCGCACCGGCCCAGCCAGCGTTCCGCCGTCCGCCGGTCCCAGGCTCCGTTTGCATCCAGGCGCAGCCGCGCCCCTGCCGGCAGCGCGGCCAGCAAGTCGTCGAGGAGCACCAATTCATCGAGGGCGTCCGCCACGCCGACCTTCCACTTGAACGTGCGAAATCCCGCCTCCGCCCGTTGAGCCGCGACTTCCAGCGCCGCCCGGCCCGCCGGCAGGAGCGCGGCGACCGTCAGGTAGTCGTCAGGCCCAGCATCCACGCCGTCCGCCGCCGCGCATTCCGCCCGGGCCGACGCCAGCGCGAACTTCAGGCATCCCAGCCGTTCCGGGATCGCTTCGATCTGCTCCCGGCTCACCCGCGCGCCCAGCCGCTCGCATGCCGCCGCCGCCTCGTCCGCGGTTTCCGTTCCGAACCACGGAATCGGCGCCGCCTCGCCCAATCCCGTCGAGCCGCGTTCGTTGGACAGCCGCACAATCACGCCCTCGCGCCGCGTCCATGCGCCGTGTGCCGTCCGCACCGGCTGCCGGAAAGGCAGCGAGTAACGGCGAAACGTCATGGAGTAAATCTCGGCGCTCATCCTCCGCATCGTGCCACCGCGCCGCCTTGCCCGTCACCCCAAAAAATCGTTCTCGTTCTCTTGCTCGTTCTTGTTCTCTCTTTTTTCTTCGTGGCGTTTCAAGAACGAGAGAATGAGGAACGAGAACGATTTTTGGAAAAAATGCCCCTTGCTCTTTCCGTGCGAACGGTTAATTCACCCGAGGCAACCATGACCAAGGTTGCTCAAAAATCCTCCTCCGCGCTCGATGCGGAATTTTATCAATCCGCCGACGCATTCTTCCGCGCCAGCCTGCCTGTCGCCCTCACCTTCGACGACGTGTCGCTCGCCACGCTTTACTCGGAAATTCTTCCGCGCGACGCCGACACCGCCACCGCGCTCTCCGACACGCTCCGGCTCCACATCCCCATCATCTCGTCCGACATGGACACCGTGACCGAGTCGCGCATGGCCATCGTCATGGCGCTCAACGGCGGCCTCGGCCTCATCCACTACAACATGCCCCCGCGCGACCAGGTGCGCGAGGTGGCGCGCGTGAAACGCCACATCCACGGCCTCATCCAGGACCCCATCACGACCACGCCGGATGTGCTCGTCGGCGACCTGCTCGCCCGCATCGAGCAGAAGAAATACGCCTTTTCCACCTTCCCCGTCGCCGACGCCGACGGGAAGCTCATCGGCCTCGTCTCCGGCAACGTTCTCAAGGAACGCTATAAGACAAAAAAAATCGCCGAGGTGATGACGCCCCGCGCGCACCTCATCGTCGAAAACAAACGCGCCGTGGCCAAGGACCCGATCAAGGCCGCCGACGCCTTCTTTTCCCTCCACGTGGGCATCAATAAAATGCTCGTCGTGGACAATGACGACCGTCTGCGCGGCCTCGTGACCAGCTCCGACGTCGAGCGCATCACCACCGAGTCAAAGGCCCTGCGCAAACCCGCCCGCGACGACGACTTCCGCCTCGTCGTCGGCGCCGCGCTTTCGCCCGTGCGCAAGCCCGACGGCTCGCTCGACCGCGACAAGATCACCGAGCACGTCGGCGCCCTCGTCGCGGAAAACGTGGACGCCATCGCCGTCTCCACCGCCCACGGCCACACGGCCGGCGTGGGCGAGGTGGTGCGCCTCGTGCGCGACGCGTTTCCGGGGCTCACGATCATCGCCGGTAACGTCACGACCGCCGCCGGCGTGACTTGGCTCGCCGAATGCGGCGCCAGCGCGATCAAGATCGGCCAGGGCCCCGGCTCCATCTGCACCACGCGCATGGTGGCCGGCGTGGGCATCCCGCAGCTCACCGCGCTTTACGTGGCCTCGCGCGCCGCGAAGGACGCGGGCGTGCGCATCATCGCCGACGGCGGCATCACCAAGTCCGGCGACATCGTGAAGGCGCTCACCCTGGCCGACGCGGTCATCCTCGGCGGCCTGCTGGCCGGCTGCCGCGAGGCGCCCGGCGAAATCATGGAGATCAACGGAAAGCTCTATAAACAATATCGCGGCATGGGCAGCATCGCCGCGATGAAGGACGGCAGCGCGGCGCGCTACGGCCACGACAAGAATGACACGACGCGCAAGCTGACCGCGGAAGGCATCGAGGCGCTGAAGGAAGTCTCCGGTTACGCCGCCGACGTGCTCGGCAACCTGCTCGGCGGCGTGCAAAGCGGCATGGGCTACCTCGGCGCGAAGACCCTCCCCGATTTGCGCGCGCGCGCGCGCTACATCCGCGTGAGCCACGCCGGCCAGAAAGAAGCCGCGCCGCACGACGTGATCGAAGTCTCCACGAAAAAGACGTGACGATGGCGGCGGCGCCCGCGTTTTCACCGCGACTTCATGCCCGCTTCATACTGGCTTCACGCACGCGTGGCAGGATGGCGGCATGGAAACACACTCTCCGGTCAAGATCGCGGTGAAATCGTCCGGCGGCTCGCGCGATTGCGCGGTGTCGCGGGATTTTGGGTTCTGGCTCGTGGCGGCGGTTGCGGCGGTGGTGTTCGCAGCCGTGTCCGCGCGCGCGAATGACGGCGGACGCGGCGCGGGGGACGAACCGCTCTCGCCCTATTTCCAGGTGCGGGGCGCGGAGCCCGGCGTGGACGCCCTGCCGCTCAAGAGCACCGAGGTGGACGCCACGCTCGCGGGCGTGATCGCCGAGGTGCGCGTGGTGCAGACCTACCAGAACGAGGGCGGGACTCCGCTGGAGGCGCGTTACATTTTCCCCGGCTCGACGCGCGCGGCGGTGCACGGGATGACAATGACCGTCGGCGGGCGCCGCATCGAGGCGCAGGTCAAGGAAAAGGAGGAGGCACGCAAGACTTACGAGGTCGCGAAGCGCGAGGGGAAAACCGCGTCGCTGCTGGAGTCGAGCCGCAGCAATGTGTTTGAAATGAACGTCGCCAACATCCTGCCCGGCGACACGGTGCGGGTGGAACTGCGCTACAATGAGCTGCTCGTGCCGGCGGATGGCGAATACGAATGGGTTTTCCCGACCGTGGTCGGCCCGCGCTACACGCGCGGCGGTGAATTTTCGATTTTCGATTCTCGATTTTCGATTGAAGGCGCTGCCGCGCCGGATGCAAATGGGAGCGGAAGCTCCCCAATCGAAAATCGAAAATCGAGAATCGAAAATCCCCCATCACGCGGCGGGGCTGAATACGAGCCAGTGTTTGCGCTGAACGCAGAGATCGTCGCACCGGTGCCGGTCCGCGCCGTGGAGTGCGTTTCGCACTGCGTGCGGACAAGCGGGGAAGGCGGGGCGGACGGGGCGGGAGGGCGCGTGCGGGTGACGCTGCCGCCGGGCGGGGACGGCGCGCCGGTGATGAACCGCGATTTCATCCTGCGCTACCGGCTGACGGGTGACGCGCTGGCCGGAGGATTGATGATCGACGAATGGAATGGCGAAAAATTTTTCCTCCTCACGGTGCAGCCTCCGGCGCGCGTGACGCCGGCGCTGGTGCCGCCGCGCGACTATGTGTTCGTGATGGATGTGTCGGGCTCGATGTGGGGTTTCCCGCTGGATGTCTCGACGCGCCTGCTGGAGGAATTGCTGGTGTCGTTGCACGAGGCCGACACGTTCAACGTGCAGCTCTTTTCCGGGTCGAGCCGCATGCTTTTCGACGGGCCGGTGGCGGCGACGCCGGAAAACATCGCGGCGGCGCTGGCGCTGTTCGAGGCCGGGCGCAAATACGGCGACTACGGCGGGGCGACCGAACTGCTGCCCGCGCTGGAGCGCGTATTGTCCCTGCCGGCGCGTCCGGGCGTGTCGCGCAGCATCGTGGTCGTCACGGACGGTTACGTGGACGTGGAGGCCGAGGCCTACGCGCTGGTGCGGGCGCGGCTGGGCGAGGCGAACCTGTTCGCGTTTGGCATCGGCGCGGCGGTGAATCGCGAGTTGATCGAGCGGCTCGCGCGGGCGGGCCGCTCGGAACCGGCGGTGGTGGACGGCAAGGACCGCGCGGCGGCGGCGGCGGCGAAATTCCGCCGGATGATCGAGGCCCCCGTGCTCACGCATGTGCGAACGGCATTCGAGGGTTTTTCCACGGGAGAACTCATTCCCGCCGCGCAGCCCGACGTGCTGGCGCAACGCCCGGTCATGATGGTCGGAAAATGGCACGGGGCCGCGACGGGCAAGGTGCGCCTGTCAGGGCTGACGGGCGCCGGCGCATGGAACGCGGAAATCGACGTGGCGGACGCGGTGCGGCTGGACGGGAGCGGGGCGCTGGCGCACCTGTGGGCGCGCGAGCGGCTGACCGGGCTGGAGGACTTGCACGCGATTCGTTTCGAGGCGGACAGGCAGAAGGCGGAGATCGTGCGCCTGGGGTTGAAATACAACCTGCTGACGAGGTTCACCTCGTTCGTCGCGGTGGACACCACGCCGCGCGAGGTGCGGGAGCGCGCGGAAAAAGTCACGCAGCCCAATCCGCTTCCGGCGGGCGTGAGCGAGCGCGCGCCCGCCGGCGGCGAGGTTCCGACGTCGCCGGAGCCGGGAACGGTGAGCCTGATGATTGTCGCGGCCCTGATCGTCGGCTGGAGCGTGTGGCGCAAGCGGCGCGGCACGCGGGCGGAAGCCAACGGTGGCTGAGGATGGCAGGCGGCGTCGGGACGTCCCTCAGCGCATGCCTTGGCCCAGCGAGGAAAAATAATCCGCAAGCATGGGCGCCAGTATTTTTATAATAACATCCAGAAGACCCGTGGCAAACAGGACAATCCCCAGGACAAGCTGCAGCCCGATGAATATCAAAAACCACGCGATGTGCGCCTTGAAAAAATTCTTTTTCGACCTATCCGATCCGACCAGCGCGAAAATGGGAACCAAGACTAAATTCAAAAACGGGAACGCCGATATGAATATCGCCAGCATCCAGTATTTGATCGAAATGGGCTGGTTGTGGTTTGGCGCGGCCATGAGGGAGATTTGCCGATGCTGGCGGCGCGGCGGCGCGGGGAAAATACAATTTTGCGCATGAAACCGACAGGGCCAGTTTGCGGATGCCCCGCGCCGTCCGCGACGCGGGAGGCCGCGCGCCGCTGGATTTCATCACGCTGGTTTTTCTGCGTGTTGCTGCTGGCGGCGGACTGGCCGGTGTTGCGGTGGCACGCGGCGCGGATGGGCGACGGGGGCGACGAGCCGCTGGGATTGCTCGCGCTGGGCCTCGCGCTCGCGCTGACGCCGCGCGCGGCGTGGCGTAGTGAGATTTCGAATACGGCGGCGCTGGCTTCGGGCGCGCTGGCGCTGGCGGCGGCGCTGGCCTCGGGATGGCTGCCGATGCTGGCGCGCGCGATGTTGCTGGCGGCGGCGCTCGGCGTGGCGTTGGAGGGACGGCCTCCAACGAATGTTTCGGGCGGGGCGCTGGGGCGGGCGGGCTTGCTGGTGTTGTCGCTGCCGGTGATGGCGACTTTGCAGTTTTACGCGGGATATCCGCTGCGCGTGCTGACGGCGGAGGCGGGGCGGTCGTTGATCGCGTTGCTCGGCGTGGCGACGGAACGGGCGGGGGTCGTGCTGACGTGGTCGGGCGGGATGGTGGTGGTGGACGCGCCGTGCAGCGGAGTGCACATGCTTTGGACGGGCGGCGTGCTGGCCTGCGCGCTGGCGGCGTGGCTGCGGCTTGGCGCGGCGCGGACACTGGCGCTGGGGGCTGCGGCGCTGCTGGCGATTCTGCTGGGCAACACGGTGCGGGCGGCGGTGTTGTTTTTCACCGAATCGGGTTTGTGGCCCGCGCCGGGATGGGCGCATGAGGGGATCGGGCTGGCGGTGTTTGGCGCGCTGGCGGCGGGTGTGTGGCGGTTCGCGCAGTGGCTGGCCCCAAAAAACCGTTCTCGTTCTCTTACTCGTTCTTGTTCTCTCGTCCCGAAAAACACGACGGAGGCGGAACGGGAAACGCATTCGGAGAGGGTGAATGAGGGAACGAGTCCGAGAACGGGCACGGTTTTGGGCGGCGTGGCGGCCATGTGCGTATTGGCCGCGTTGTGGCCGCTGACGGGACTGGCCGCCGGGCGGGGAGCGCCGGGCGGCGTGGCGGCGGCGGACACGGCGGAGTTCCCGGGCTGGCCGGAAATGTTCGAGGGGCGGCCTTTGATACGGAGGACGCGGGCGCGCGAGGCGGCGGCGTTTGCCACCGGGTTTCCCGGGAAAACGGGGGTGTTTGAGCAGGACGGACGAATCGTAGTGATGCGATGGATACGCTCGGCCTCGCGCGGGGTGCATCCGGCGGCGGACTGTTTTCGCGCGGGCGGCTACGCGGTGACGCCGGGCGGGTTGGTACGCGACGAGGCGGGAGTGCTCTGGGCGGAATTCACGGCGGTGCGGGGCGACGGCGAACGCTGGCGGGTGCGCGAGCACTGGCGCGACGACCACGGCGGTGCGTGGACGGATGTGTCGGCGTGGTATTGGGCGGCGGCGCGGGACGACGCGGGCGGCCCGTGGTGGGCGGTGACGGTGGCGCTGCCGGAATAACCGAAAGCCGCGCGTCCACCGTCACACGGTCCTACTTTTTCAAGTTCGCACAGAACGAGGCGAGGCGTTCGACGCCTTTCTTGATGATTTCGTCGCTCGTCGCGTAGCTGAGGCGCAGGTAGCCATCGGCGCCGAACGCGCTGCCGAACACCGCCGCGACTCTCTGCTGGTCGAGCAGCCTGTCGCAGAATTCGGACGAGTTCAGGCCGAAGCTGGAGATGTTCGGAAACAGGTAAAACGCGCCTTGGGCGAGCAGGCATTTCACGCCGGCGATCTTGTTGAGTTCGGCGTGCAGGAACTTGCGGCGGCGGTCGAAGGCGACCAGCATCGCGTCGAGCGCGGCCTTGGTTTTTTCCTTTTCCTTGAGCGCGGCGAGCGCGCCGTATTGCGCGAAGGTGGTGGCGTTGGACGAGGTCTGGCTTTGCAGCTCGGCCACGGCTTTCGCGATGGACGCGGGGGCGACGGTCGTGCCGAGGCGCCAGCCGGTCATCGAGTAGGTTTTGGAGAAGCCGGAGACGATGATGGTGCGCGCCCCGGCCTCCTTCGAGAAGGTGGCGGGCGAGACGTGTTTCGCGCCATCGTAGAGCAGGTGCTCGTAGATTTCGTCCGACATGATGTAGAGGTTGTGCCGGAGCGCGACTTCCACGATGGCCTCGAGTTCGGCGCGGGTATAGACGGCGCCGGTCGGATTGGACGGCGAGTTGAGGATGAGGAGCTTGGTCCTCGGGGTGATGGCGGCCTCGAGCTGCGCGGGCGTGAGGCGGAAGCCGGTGGTGTCGTCGGCGAGGACAAACTTCGGCGTGGCGCCGGCGAGTTTCACCATCTCGGGATAGCTGACCCAGTAGGGCGCGGGAATGATGACCTCGTCGCCGGGCGAGCAGACGGCGAGAATCGAAAGATAACAGGAGAATTTTCCGCCGGGCGAAACGATGACCTGCGCGGGGGCGACCTTGAGCCCGAGGCGGGCGGCGTAGTCCTCCGCGATGGCTTCGCGCAGCGGCTGGATGCCCGGGGTGGGGGCGTATTTCGTCTTGCCGGACTTGAGCGCGGCGGCGGCGGCCTCCTTGATGTGATCGGGCGTATCGAAGTCGGGTTCGCCGGCGGCGAATCCGCAGACATCCTCGCCCGCAGCGAGGAGAGCCTTGGCCTTGGCGTCAACGGCGAGTGTCGGCGAAGGCGCGATGTTTTGGGCCCAGGTTGAGAGGGGGCTTGGTTGGTTGCTCATTGGTTTGGTTCTGGCTTGGCGAAAGGGGGTGAAGTGAAGTTTTGGGCACACCAAAGCGCAAGCGCGCCTTTTACGGCGCGCGGTGTTTTACAAAAGACAAAATCCGCGGGCGGCGTTGGCCCGGGTGTGGGGCGGATTATTTGCGTCCGCCTTTTTTGGCCGACTTGGCCTCGAAGGCTCCCAGTGCCTCGCGCAGCAGCGCGCCCACGCTGGTTTTTTTCTTTTTCGCGTATTTGGCCAGCTTTGCCTTCAACTCGACGGGAAGGCGGACGGAGATTTGGCGGTGTTCTTCATTGGAACTCGCGTAGCGTTCAAAATCGAACTGATCAATCGCTTCGCGAACGGTTTCGCTGGCGGAGCCCAGTCCGGCTTTTTTTTGGATGGTGCCCAGTTTCTCGATCAGCGACAAAGGCAGATCAAAGGTGAGGGGCGCGGATACAGTGCTTTTTTTCTTTGTCATGGTAGATGTGATTTGCGCAGACGGATTCAGCAGGCAGGTGATACGGGTTGCGGGGCCATGAAGAAATGGAGCCATAACTGTGTTTCTCGCAACGTCAAAGTTCACATTATTACGGCAAGTAATCGTGATCTTGGATACAGCGCAGAAAGACGAATCCTCCGGGGCGGAAAGGGAAGGGGCGTAGTTTGATTTGGATACAAATCCCGCCCGCATGGATGGCCGCCGGCCGCGGGCGATGCAATGCGGATAAAATCCGCACGCGCGCAGGCGATCCTGCCCCGGACGGGGAGGTGAGATTTTTCGTAACGGCCTCCGCCCTCAAAAAGGCAGGCGGAGTCTTTGGCTGCAACCGCAGTTGCCGCCGTCAGCGGAGGGGCGTCGATTGGCTGAGGTGCGTGGCGCGGAGGACTTTGCCGAGGCCCTGCTTAAAGTACTTATTGAGAATGTAAAATGTCAAAATCCTAATTATTGAGATTGTGACGCATCAGCAATCTTATAAAAATGAATAAGTTATGTTGACATTGAGAATCGTCCTCTCATGTTTTGAGACGGAAAGGAGACCATTATTATGAGCACAACCACAGCCACAAAGTCCTGCGCAATGTGCGCCCACTGGAAGTCTTCCGGCACCAAGGGAGAATGCCGCCGTCACGCGCCCCAATCGATCGTCTTTAAGGTCGAGTCCGGGGTAAAGTATGAGGCTAAATTTCCCATCACGAAAGCTGATGACTGGTGCGGCGACTACACCGGCAAGACCAGTTAGCCAAACTCCCGCAAGGAGTTGTGACACGCGGTTCCTCCGCTTGAAAACAGGGTTTTTCGAAACCCTGTTTTTCTTTTGACTGGGCGAGGAGAATAGGTCTCAGTCACTTTCAATTAGCTTTATGGGACACATGCCGGATTCAGACTGCCATCGATTGGAAATTGACACTGTATTGGGTCCGGTTGCGCAGGCCCTGCCGCGGCAGGCCGATTTGATTCTCGACATTCGTCAGGCGGCGTTGGAGCGAAAGCATCCCGGCGCGTGCGTGCGTTGTTTCTTTGAGCTATCGGCCGCCGCATCCGAACCCGAACGTTTGGAAAAACTTCGCGCGTGGCTGGAGCGGAACATCGAAATCGTCGCACACGATATCCGGCCCGCGCCGCTCAATCGCGCGCTGCTGGAATGTTTCCCCCTGAATTTGTCCGGCGAGGACTTGGAGAGCTATTGCCAGCAAGTGATGGAGCGTTTCCGCCATGATCGCGCCCATGCCGCATCCCAGGTGGAAATGGAATTCCGTTACCGGGCCGCCGGTACCGCCGATGCCATGGCCTGACCGGCGAACGAAGATCATCCGCTGCGGGAGTTGGCGACCGGCATGCCTCTTGGCGGAAGCAGGGTCGGATGCTTTATTGCAACTATTTTCATTATTGGCAAAGTGCGGCGATTCGCCACCAAATGTGGCTTTCGAAAACCCGCCATGAAACCCACAGATGTCTCCGCCCCTGTCGCCGCACAGGAAAAACGCCGCATGTTCGACACTTCCGAGGTGTCGAAGCCCAGTTTCTGGATCAGCCAGCTATGCATCATCATCGCCACGGTGCTCGGGGTGTATCTCGCCGCGCACCAAGGCTTCAAGCAGGCCATCGCCTATGGCGATATCCAGAGCGACAAGAACAACTACCATCTCCGCAAGTCGCTCCAGCACGAGCTTGCGGCCAACATCGATCTCACCCGCGGCTACCTCAAGCGCATCGCGCGCGGCGGCATTGCCGACCGCAAGGCGCCCTTCAAGCTGGAGCGTTTCGTGTGGGATTGCATGAAAAACTCCTCTTACACGCTGGAGATGCCCTCCGGGCTTTTGCGTGAAAACAACGATTTCCACCGCCGTGTGATGGAGCTTTACGACAAGATCGCCATCGGCGACTACAGCGTGCAGAAGGGCACCGAATTGATGGAAGAGATTCTCACGCACATGGAGAAGGATGTGATCCCCGCATTTGAGCAAAACACCGGGGAAATCAGAACCCGCCTCAATGCCAAAGGCATCGCGCTCTGACGAGGCCGCCGCGCCGTTCGCATGGCCGTTTTGCCATCCGCCTTCACCCCCGGGCCATCTCGCCGGCGAGTTTGCGATCGGGAGGGCCGCCACCGTGCAACGGGATATGCTGCGACCAGTCGCTCGCAGGCTTTTCGAGCCACTTGCATAGCAGCCACGCGGCCCCCACCGACACTGCGAACGCCGCCAGCAGCAGCGGAATGTCAAAATGCCACGACGTGCGCGGCAGCGCGTAGTTGAGCAGTTTCACGCCGATGGGAAAATGCAGCAGATAAAGCGAGTAGGATATCTCCCCGAAAAATAACCCGGGGCGGAATTTTGCGCGAAGCGGAATGAGGACCATCACCGCCGTCGCCGCGCCCGCGATGATTTGCAGGGGCGTGAGGCCCGGCACCCCGGCGGCGGCCGCCAGCGCGGCCAGCGTCGCGGCTTCGCGCGCGCATGTCATCCCGACCGCTTTCTGGCACGCGGCGAATCCCATCAGGAACAAAGGCAGGTAACGCAAATCGCCCGCGCCCGGCCAGCCTTGCCCCGCCGCCGCGATCGCCGCCGCCGCGACAAAGGTGACGCGCCGCACGCGTGCGTCCCGCGAAAAGAACAGCGGATACAGCAGCGCGACAAAAATGTAGTATTTCATCTCCACGATGAGCGTCCACACGACCGGATTTTCATCGGGCACGCCGAGATAACACATCGCCCGCGCAAAGTTGCCGAAGTCCATCAGCGCCGTTTCGCCTTTGTACCATGCCGCGCCATGCGACAGGGCGAACGTGACCAGCAGCGCGGCCATCAATGGGGGCTGCAACCTCGCCAGCCGTTTCAGCAGAAACCGCCAGGCGTCGCCCGCCCGGTAACCCGCCCGGTGCAGGCTGAACGGAATGATGAAACCGGAGATGACAAAAAAAATCTCCACGCCCACTCTCAGCTCGAAAATGGCCGGGCGCCATGCCGCCGGAAACACATGCCGGAAATGCACCAGGCAGACCATCAGCGCCGCCAGCCCCCGCAGATAATCAATCGTGTGGTTGCGCGCCTTCATAGGAAAACAATGTCTGACGCCGTGCGCCGGTCCGGCGCCTGTCGCGAATGCCCAATGCGGAAAAACAGACAAGACTCCCGGGCCAGCAAAAAATCTTTCAGGAGGATTCCGGCATTTCTCATCATGCTCCGCGCCGCGTCACCACGGGACGGCGTGAAGGCGCCAATCTGGTCCAGGCCCCGGGATCGGGATTCCGCAAACGGCTGCGCGCGATTTTGCATGGTTGTCGAAAACAGGTCCCCGCGCCGCGGGAAGCCGTCTCAACGCCACGCCAGCACAAAGCGTTCCCGCCCGGCCAGGTCCTTGCGGGATTCGCTCCGCGCGAAGCCCGCCGCCTCGCACAGCGCGAGCAGGGCGGGATGTTGCGCGATTCCAGTTTCCAAGGCCAGCAATCCGCCCTCGCGCAAAAATTCCGGCGCGCCCGCGATGATTTTGGCGAGGTCGGCCTTGCCTTCGTCCGCAGATGCGAGCGCCGTGCGCGGCTCGAATTCGCGCACCTCCGGCGCGGACTCCGCCACCTCGGCGGCGCTTAGGTAGGGCGGGTTGGCCACAATCACATCGAAGCCGCCGGATGCATTGACCGTGCCGTCGCGCAATGCGGCAAACCAGTCCGAGCGCGCGAACCGCACCCGCTCATCGAGGCCGGCGAGGGCGGCGTTTTCGCGGGCGAGCGCGAGCGCGTCGGCGCTGACGTCGAGCGCGGTGACACGGGCGTCCGGGAAAACAGTTGCCAGCCCGAGCGCGAGCGCGCCGCTGCCGGTGCCGAGATCAAGGATCGCGCGCGGGCCTGGCGGGACGGGTACATCCGTGCCGTCGGGCGGAGAAATCGAATCGGTGGCCCGGGGCGCGTCATGCGTGTCCGACGGCGTGGGCGCCGCCGCTCCGGTCCGACCCGCGACCGCGCTCGCGAATGCCCCGGGGATGATTTCCAGCAGAAGTTCGGTCTCGACGCGCGGGATGAGCGCGCGGCGGTCGGTCTTCAGGCGCAGCCCGCCCCATTCCACTTCGCCGGTCACGTATTGGAGCGGTTCGCGTTGCGCGCGACGCCGGACGAGCGGACGCAGTTTTTCGAGTTCCGTCTCGGTGAGCAGTCGCTCGAACTGAAGGTAGAGCTGCATGCGCTTGAGGCCGAGCGAATGGCCGATGATCAGCTCGGCGTTGAGGCGCGCGTTGTCGATTCCCTTCGCCGCGAAAAAGTCGGTGGTTTTTTTCAGAATTTCGAGAACCGAGAGCATGGGCGGATTGCCGCACTTCAATCGCCGCAAATGCGCGGCGGAGCAAAGCAAAAGTTGGGTGCGGGATGGGGAGGGTGACAGGAAGTTCAAATCGGCGCCCTTGAGGTTGCCGGCAAGGAGGGCGCGGGAGCACATGGCGCAGGCATTTTTGCCTGCGATCCCAAAAGGTCGCGCGAAGCCGCGGCATTTTTTCGAGGGAAGAAAAAATCAACGGCGCTTCGCGCCTTCGTTTTTGATGGCGGGCGCGGTTGCCCGCGCCACATTTTCCAACCCGAACCCCTGTCCCGCTCAAATCGTCATCGCGTGATAACCGCCGTCGATCACGATTTCGGAGCCGGTGATGAACGAGCCCGCGTCGCTCGCGAGCAACAGCGTCGCGCCGATAAGCTCCCTGGCCTCGCCGAAGCGTTTCATCGGCGTGTGCCCCATGATGCTGGCCACGCGTTCGGGCGTGAGCACCTTGCGGTTTTGCTCCGCGGGGAAAAAGCCGGGGACGAGCGTGTTGACCCGCACCCTGGCCGTCGCCCACTCGCGCGCGAGGTTTTTGGAAAGATTGTGCACCGCCGCCTTGCTCGCCGAGTAGGTAAACACACGCGAAAGCGGGATGAGGCCGGACATGGAGCCGAGGTTGATGATCGAGCCGCCCTGCCCGCGCTCGACGAGGTATTTGCCAAAAACCTGGCAGCCGAGAAACACACCCTTGAGGTTGATGCCCATGATGCGGTCAAATTCGTCCTCCGCGATGTCGAGAAACGGCGTCGCGGAATTCACGCCCGCGCCGTTGACGACGATGTCCGCCCGGCCCGAACGCGCGACCACCGCATCGAGCAGTTTTTGCAACTCGGCCTTGCTGCCCGCCTCGGCGGACTGGAACCACGCCTTGCCGCCGGCCGCCTCGATTTTCGCGAGACGCGCATTGGCTTTCTCCTGGCTGCGGCCGACGAGCACCACTTCGGCGCCCGCGCCCGCGAGCCCCTCGGCCATCGCGCCGCAAAGTTCGCCGGTGCCGCCGATGACGACCGCGACTTTGCCGGCCAGGGAATAGAGTGAATTGAGATATTCGGGTGTGTTCATGGGGAGGATTAAGGTGCATCGAACCAGCATCCGGAAATCCGCGCAAGTCCTTTGTTCCACGTGTCCGAATTTATGCGCGCCGGGCGCGCGACCGGCGCGCCAAATGGAAAATTATGCTGGGGACTTGTGGCATTTCCCATATGTGTCTTTTATATTCCCGATCCTGACTTTTAACCTTAACTCCCGTTTCACCCGCATGGCCCGCATCCCGCTCGAGGACAACTACGACGATGTCGTCAACAAGGCCCAGCGCGGCCTCGGCATCTCCGACGAGGATCTCGCGCGCCGCGCCGAGGTTTCGGCGGAGGACCTTGCCGCGCTGAAGTCGGGCGCGTTCAACGAAGCCGTCGCCCGCCGTGTCGCCCGCCACCTCAAGCTCCACCCCGACTCGCTCGTCCAGCTCGCGAAAAAAACATGGTATCCCGCGCAGCCCGTTTTCCCGGCCGGTTTCGCCGCGTTCAACACCGCCTACGGAGACATGACGGTGAACAGCTATCTCGTGTGGGACGCGCGCTCGCGTCACGCCGCCGCATTCGACACCGGCGCGGATTGCGGGGAGATGCTGGAATTTCTCCGCGCGGAACGCCTCGCGCTGCACTACATTTTTCTTACCCACACGCACGAGGACCACATCGCCGACCTGCCGCGCCTCGCCGGCGAAACCAGGGCCGGCGTGTGGGCGTCCGAGCGCGAGCCGTCCGGGTTCCCTGGCGCGCGCACGTTTGGGGAAAACACGCACTTCCATCTCGGCGCGCTCACGATCAAGACGCTCTTCACCTGGGGCCACTCGCCCGGCGGCACGACCTATTACATCACGGGCCTGTCGCATTCGCTCGCGATCGTGGGCGATTCGCTTTTTTCGTGCTCGATGGGCGGCAGCCGGAGCGCCTATGCGGCGGCATTGGACAACAATTTCAAAAAAATCCTTCCGCTGCCGAACAACACGGTCCTCGCCTGCGGCCACGGCCCGATCACGACCGTGGCGCAGGAAAAGAAAAACAACCCGTTCTTCGCCCGGTGACCGGTGAATCCGTGGCGCGGGCATCCTTGGGCTGCCTTCCTCGGATCGTCGCGCGAAGCGCGGCATTCTTTTTCTGAAAGGAGAGCCCGCCATCATCTCGACGGCGGGCAGGGGGGCTCGCGCTAGGGCGTGTTAACATTAATTGCACTTGACGGTGATTTATGCGTATGAGGAGGGGAATGGAACTGACGAAGGAACACCTGGAGAGAATCAAGGACAGCCTGCCGGTGGAGCGGGGCAATGTGAGCATTGATGTGCTGAGCTTTCTAAACGGGGTGCTGTATGTGGCGGAGAACGGGTGCAAATGGAGGAGATTGCCGGAGAGGTTTGGGAACTGGCACACGATCTACACGCGGATGAATCGCTGGAGCAAAAGCGGAGTATGGGACCGGGTGTTCGAGCGGCTGCAGAAGGAAGGGCTGGTGCATCTGGAGCTGAAGGTGGTGTCGCTGGACAGTACCAGCAGGAAGGTCCACCGATGGGACCGGGGCGGAGAAAAACGGGCCTCAGGCGATCGGCAAATCACGAGGAGGCCGGAACACCAAGATTCATCTGGCTGCCGCGAATGATGTCCATGCCCTCGGCTTCCGCCTCCGCCCGGGCAGAACGGCGACGGACCGAGGGACGCGAGCTGATTGGCGAGTTGGGATGCCGAGGCATGGATGCGCCCCGCCATGGACATGGCCTACGAAGGCAACGAAACCCGCGGCTTGGCCTGCCTGCTCGGCTTCAAGCCTGTCGTCCCGCCCAACCCGTTGCGTCGAAAACCCTGGAAACTCAACCAGGCACTTTACCGCCAGCGCAACCACGTCGAGCGCCTCTTCCGCCGCATCAAGGGCTTCCGTCGCGTCTTCACCCGCTACGACAAGCTCGATGTCCTCTTCCGCTCTTTCGTCTCCTTCGCTCTCTCTTGGCTACTCCTCAATAGTGCTAACAGGTCCTAGGCGCGGCGGTCGCGTTGCGTGGAGCCGCGCAGGTAAACGGGCGGCACGACCAGGATTTCGCGGGGGCGGTCGTCGGAGCCGCCAAGCTGGTGGAAGAGCAGCGGGACCGCCTCGGCCACCATGGCGTCGTTCGCGCCGGCGAGGGTCGAGAGCGGCGGCGTGAAAAACTCCGCCAGCTCATGGTCGCCCACGCCGACCACCGCCACGTCGCCGGGGATGGCGAGGTTGTGTTGCTGGAACGCGCGATACGCGCCCACCGCGAGGCTGTCCGTCACGGCAAAGAGCCCGTCGCACCTGCCGCCGTCTGCGAGGAATTTGTCGAGCGCGGCGATGGCGTTGCGCGGCTGGAGGCCGTCGCTCACGATGGCGGCGGGCGGTTGCTTGCGGCGCGCCTTGATGGTCCGGTGAAAAGCGGCCACGCGCTCCGAGGTCGCCTGTGTGAGGGACTGGCCGTGAATGATCGCGGGTTTCTTGCAGCCCGCGTCAAGCAGGACCTCCGCCGAGCGGCGCCCCACGAAGTCGGGCACTTCCAGCACGCAGAAATAACCGGGGATGCGGCGGCCGAGCACGACGGTGGCGTAGGGGAGTCTGGCCTTGGCGAGAAATTCGTCATCGGCGGGGAGCGTGTTGGTGATGATGACGCCATGGTAGCGGTCCGCGTCGAGCAGCCCCGGTTTTTCGGAAAGGCGCCCGGCGTGAAACATCTCGATGGCGACGGCGTAGCGCGTGTGCTGCGTGGAGCGCGCGTCCACCTCGGCCTGGAGCGCGTGCAGCGCCTGCCCGACGAGCGGCAGCGGGGCCTCGAACGACGTGAGGATGGCGAGGTCGAACTGCCGGGTGGAGGGGCGGTGCGAGCGCAGGCGGCGCCCGGCCATGTTGGGCACGTAGCCGAGCTCCTGGATGGCCTCGCGCACGCGCTTCACCGTGGCGGCGGAGATGCGCCGCTCGACATGGCGGTTTGACAACACGGATGACACCGCGGCCGGCGACACGCCCACGTGCTGCGCGATTTCATAAATGGTGACGGCAGGCCGGTTGTCGTTTGTTTTCATATATCTCGGAAAAACAGGTTTTGCTAAAACCAAACTTTAGCAGGGAAAATGTCGAACAGTTTTTTGACTGTGACTGCGTCCTGTCGCCATCGGAGCGGTCAATACATGGAAAAGAGTTGACATTGGCTAAATCAGTTTAGCAAGAATGGGTGCAATATTTTCACAACCCCGCCCGCCGCTCCAGCGATTTTCAGCAGAAATTCCATGGCTCATTTTCCATCCCAATAAATTCGATTTAGCATTCCTTGTTTGCGTAACCCCTGCCTCAATCCCATGAAACGAAATACCGCCCTGATTGTTTTCCTGTTATTTTCGTTCTTTGGCCGCTCCGCCGCGGCCGACCCGACCGGCGCGGGCGTGCAGGTGAGCCACACGCCGTCGCCCGATATTGTTTATGTCGGAGGCATAAAGATAAAGCGGAGCGGGCAGGAAATCTACGTCGCCGATCCCGCGATCGAGAAACTGGCCAACGGCGACTATGTCATGGCCCACAGCCTGTTCGGCGCCGGCACAAACGAGGACTCGCCGGTGTCGAAAATTTTCCGCTCCACCGACGACGGAAAGACCTGGGCGCTTATGAAGCAGCTCAATGGCTTCCAGCGCGGCTCCTTTTTTGTTCATGACAATGTGCTTTATCTCATCGGCAGTTATACTCCCAATGGAAACGGCAGTTTTAGTGTCGCCATCCTGAAATCCACCGACAACGGCGCGACATGGAGCACGCCCACGGACGCCAACAATGGAATGCTCATTTCTGGCAACACCGGCACGACGAAGACGCCCCAAATATATAATAACCGCGTCTGGATTTCCCTCGGCACGGACCGGGCGTATTCGGCGGCGCTTTCATCGGATTTGATGAAGGCGTCGTCGTGGACGCGCAGCGCGCCGACGGCGGCGAAGACCGAGGCGGCGATAGCCAAATGGCCTGCGCCGGTTTCCCTGTATTTCGGGGGCACGGCGGGAGTGTGGTCGGAGGCGCAGATCGTCGCCTCGCCGGCGCATGGCGTCACGGTCATGCCCAAAATCCAGTTCAATTCGCCCGACGCGGTTCCGCATATCGCGCTGTTTCATATCAGCGCCGACGGCAAAACGATGGCCTTCGACCCGGCGAAGGATTTCGCGCCGCTCACGGGGACCCAGAAAAAATTCGGCGCCACCTACGATCCGGATTCCGGCCGGTATTACGCGCTCACCAACACCGTCCTTCCTGCCGACAAGGATGTGATCGATCCCAACAGCCAGCGGGTGAAGCACGAACTCATCCGCAACACCGCCACGCTGATCTCTTCCGGGGACTTGTATCATTGGGATGTCGAGAAGATATTCATTCATGCCCGCGACGCCGAGCACACCGCATGGCAGTATTTTACTTTTATCGTCGACGGGAACGACCTGGCCATCGCATCGCGCACCGCGTTCAAGACTGCCGACGATCAATATAAACCGCCGCGCGGCCACGATTCCAACCTGCTTACTTTTCACCGGCTCGAAAACTTTATCGCGCCACGTCAATCGACGACGCACGAAGACGCGCTGCGTTTCGCCGTCGGGCATGCCTTCGCCGGCACACCCAACGGCCTTGCTCAGGCCGCCGACGGCACCGTATATGTCCGTGAAAGCAGCGGCGGAATCATCAAGTCTTTCGATGCGCACGGCAATGTTCTCGGGCAGGTTCCCGCTCTCCCTGCGGGAGTTGTTTTCACCGGCCCGGGCACGGAGACGCTTGCGATTTTCCAGCCGCCTTCCGGTTCGCGCAACTGGACGTCCGCCGCCGGGGGCGATTGGTATGACCCGCGCAACTGGTATTACTGGAACCGTCCCGACACCGAGCTGGAGGCGGCCACTTTTGGCACGTCGATAACCGCCGCCGCGACCGTCACACTGGTCCAGCCATACACCTTGGGCGCGCTCCATTTCCGCAGTCCGCATGCCTACACCATCGCCCAAGGCTCGCTCAAAAGCTCCGATGGCACCGCCACCTACGGCATCGGCGCGATCACGCTGAAGGCCGTCTCCGGACGGCCCGCGCTTGCCGTGCGTCAGGGCCGCCACACGCTCGCCGTTCCCCTCACGCTGCCCGTGGAGAGCGATCTGTCCATCGCGGCCGATTCCGCGCTGACCATTGACCACACCCTCGTCTTCCAGGCATCGATCAATCTCGATATTGCCTTCGGCGCAACCGCGCCGGCCAGCGCGCCGCTCACCATCAAGGCGGCCACGAAAAACGGAGCGGGCGCCCTCATAAGAATCAATCTGACCGGCATCACCGCGGCCATGCCGGCCGGTACAAAAATCATCACCATCACGGGCGGCCATAACCTCGCCGCCGCCGATTTCGCGGTCAGCGCCAATCTGCCCGTCACCCATGCATTCGCGAACAACACCCTCTCCATCACGCTCGCCAGCACGCCCGCCAATCCGGCCGCCCCGTCGAATGCCGCCATGACCGAGGGACATCATGCGGGCGTTGTCACGATGACCGCCTCCGCCCAAGGCAGTCCCGCGCCGGCCTACCAGTGGCAAGTGCTCAAGCCCGGCGGTGCCTGGCAAAATCTCACCGCCGCCGACGCCGCCCGGCACAGCGGCATGACCACCGCAGTGCTGACCATCACCAACCCTGTCTTCAGCATGAACGGCTGGCAGTATCGCTACATCGCCAGCAACGGCTTCGGCGATCCCGCCATCAGTGCCGCGGCCACGCTCACCGTCGCGCCCGATGCATTTCCATATCCCACAGGGCTGGTCCTCGATGCCTCGGGAACCATTTATGTGGCCGACGCCATCTCGCATACGATTCAAAAAATTTCATCCCGTCACAACGAGGTTTCCATTCTGGCCGGACTTTCGGACCAAGCAGGGACTGGCGACGGCACCGGCACCGGCGCGCGTTTCGACCGGCCGCAGGGCATCAAGATCAGCCCGCGCGACGGCGGCATCCATGTTGCCGATGCGACAAACAAATCCATCCGGCGTGTCACCGCCGCTGGCGTCGTCACCACCCTGACCGGCACCTCCGCCGGTCTCGCCAGTCCGAGGGCCATCGCCATCGACAACGATGGGAACACCTATGTCGCCGACGCGGTTGACAGCCGCATCCGCATGGTTGCGCCCGATGGGACCGTCTCCGTGATTGCCGATGCGGGTGCGGGTTTCAGCGCCCCCTCCGGAATTGCCGTGGATGCGGCGGGCTGGCTCTACGTGGCCGACACCGGGCGGCACACGATCCGCGCCATCGCGCCCGGCACGCGCGAAGTCACGCTGCTCGCCGGGGCTTCCGGCACGGCGGGCGGCACCGATGGCCCGGCCTCCAGCGCCCGCTTCCGATCCCCCGGCGGCCTGGTGGTCGACGGCGTGCTTTGCAGCGGCGCGCGCGACGGCAGCCTCTACATTGCCGACACGGGAAACTCCCTCATCCGCGAACTCATCAGCGGCACCGTGCGGACCATTGCCGGGCGTTTGGGGACCGATGGAGGCGCGGGCGTCCCCGGCTATCGGGATGGCACCGGCACGGCAGCCATGCTTGATTCGCCCTTGGACATTGCCATCGCCGCAAACGGCGACCTTTACGTCGCCGACACCGGCAATGCCGCCATCCGCAGAATCGCATTCGATGACGGCGGCCAAGCCGTCGTTTCCACGCTCACACCCTCGTCCGCGGCCGTTCCGCCTGCGCCCCCCGATTCCGGCGGTGAGACCGCGGGCGGTGGCGGCGGGGCGCATTCCGCCTGTTTTTTCATGATGATGATAGTGGCAGCGGCGGTGCGGTACCGGCATGTGTGGCGCCGCTGAACCTCCGGATCAGAACCGATTATGGGTTGCAGAAGCAAAACAGTGAAAGAAATGCTTGACTTCTGCTAAATCATTTTAGCCAATCGCGGCCAGATTCTTCGAACACACGCTTTCTCCCCAGTTTATGCCCTGCCTAATCAGATCTGTCAATTTGGCTCCCAATCGCGATGCTAACGCGATTCAGCATGATGGGATGTTATCTTTTTATAACGACAAATCATCCACCGGGTTTCCTCTGTCCGCCTCCGATAATTTTCAACAATAACACACCCATGCCACGCATCCCTTTATTTTCGTGTTCCTGCAGCCTGCGTCCGATCATCGCCATCGGCTTGTTCCTCGTCGCATGCCTTTCCGTTTTTGCGCAGTCCGGCGGCACCCTTTCCGTCAGTGTCAGCAATCAGGGGACCAATGAATACCTGCAAAAAGCCCGGGTTGAGATCCGCGGCACAAACCGGGTCGAGAATACCGACGAGCTCGGAGTGGCGGTGTTCACCGGCGTGCCGCCCGGCGAGCATACCGTGAGAGTCTCCTATGTCGGCCTGACGGATCGCACTTACACCGTCACCATTGCCCCCGGGCGAAACACCGAATTATCCGCCGAGCTGCTTGACCAGGATGTCATCCAGCTCGAGGCCTTCGTGGTGGCGGAGGAGCGCGAGGGCAACGCCGCCTCGCAGGTCCGCCAGAAAAACGCCGACAATCTCACCAACGTCATCGCGACCGACGCGCTCGGCATGCTCGCCAACGACAACCCCGCCGAGATTCTCACCCGCATGCCCGGCATTTATTCGCTGCCCTCCGCAGAAGGCAACAGCGACCGTCCCACCATCCGCGGCATGAGCGGGGAGATGAACGCCGTCACGACCGACGGCGGGGCGATGGCCTCCGGCATCGGCATGACCCGCAGCCCGGTCTTCACCAACATCGTGGCCAGCGCCTACGACGAGATCGAGGTCACCAAGGCCAACCGCCCCGACCAGCCCGCCGACTCGATCAGCGGCCGCATCAATTTCAAAACCAAGTCGGCGCTCACCATGAAGCGGGCCGGCCATGAATTCACCTACCGCGTGGGCGGCAAATGGTGGCCGGGGTTCTTTGACTACAGCACCCGCCGCGCCACGCCGCCCTTCGTGCCCAACCTCACGTTCGGCTATCGCGGCCTGTTCGACGTGCTCGGGGAAAAACGCAACCTCGGCGTCGTGCTGAATTTCTCCTATCTGGAAAACGGCACCCAGCGCGTCCAGCCCTACACTTATCTCGACGTGCTGAACACCGACGGCACCAACACCCCGCGCTTCAGCACCAATTATTACCGCTATAACAACATGCAGGACCGCGAGCTGACGGTCGGCAGCATTCGCTTCGACTACAAGCTTTCATCCCGGTCGCGCTTCACGTTCAGCTACGAGTGGAAGTTGCAGGACCAGAATTTCGACAATCCCGATCATTTCAATATCTATACCTACGCCTATATCAACGCGCTTAATCGGACCTACGGCACCTCGGAGACCACCGCCGGCTTCATCGCGCCCTCGTCCACGCTGGAGTTCACCAAAGTCAATGCGGCGACCAATAACCGCACCTATTTCCGCTCTTACTCGTCGGTTTTTATCGCCTCGGACGAAACCAACTCCCTGCGCTTTGCCGGCAATCACCGCCCGGGATCGTGGGAGATCGATTACAACATCAACTACTCGCGCTCCACCCGCAAGGTCGGCGGGGGAGGGGAGGATTACGACCGTGTGATGATCAGCAACGTCAACGCGTATGTATATAATATTGGCTGGACCATCGATCGCCGGCAATCGGACGTGTTCCCCAAGTTCACGCAAACCGAGGGCCAGAGCATTTACGACATCAACAGCTACACCTATGGAAACGCCTCGGGCAGCCACGGCGACTCGAAAAACGAACTGGGCTCGGCCGATATCAACATTGCCCGCACCGTGACGCTGCTGGGTCTGCCCGTGAAGCTGAGCACCGGCGGCGTCGCCGCGCGCAGCAAGTATGACGAGAACCGCCACGGCACGACATTCTACTATGTCGGCGAGGATGGAGTGCGCGGGACCAATCCGGTCACGGGATTGAATGACGACAACTTTGCCCTTTTCCAGACGTGGGCGCGCAAGGATGCCCGGCTGGAGATGGGCGATGTCCCCGTTTTTGATATCAAGGCCGCCGAGTCCTCGATCAGAAACGACCCGCATCTCTGGCGGGTGAACGCCTACAATGAGGCATCCGCCCGTCTCGAAGGCATAAGGTCCGCCGAGGAAACCTCGTGGGCCGCGTTTGTCCAGGCCCAGACGCATATCGGGCGCCTTGGGATCATCACCGGCGTGCGCATGGAAACGACGGACGTCGACACCAGCGCCTGGATGAAACTGAAATCCCGGCCTGACCTGAGCGAGACGGATGCACAGGACTGGGTGACGCCCGAGTCCGCCCAGCGGCGCGTCGCCGCGGAATACGGCCAGATAAACGGAACCAATTCCTACACCGATTATTTTCCCTCCCTGCACCTGCGCTACGCCCTGGCCCGCGACACCATCGTGCGCGCCAGCTGGTCCACGGCGATGGGGCGCCCGCAGCTCAGCCGCATCATGCCGGGCGCGACGGACAACTCCGACACCATGCGTGTCACCATCGGCAATCCTGCCCTCAAGCCGCAATACGCCACCTCCTACGATGTGTCGGTCGAACAATATTACAAGCCGATGGGCATGTTTACCCTGGGGGCGTTTCAAAAGGACCTGACGGACTTCATGTATGCGGAGCAGATAACGGACGAGGACCTCGAGGCGCTTTATCCCGACTACGATTTCTTTCGTTATGAAAACGGCGGGAAAGGCCGGGTGCGGGGCGTGGAGGTTGCGTGGGAGCAGCAATTCACTTTCCTGCCGAGTTACTTTAGCGGGCTTTCGCTTTCGGCCAATTACACATGGTTGAAGACTTCGGGCGACTATGGTTCGGGAGGTTCCGAGGCACTCACCGGCACCTATGACACAAAACCGCAGCGACGGATAGATGTGCTGGATCGCAGCGTGTTCAATGTTGGTGTGTCATACAAACTGGGGCGCTATGCGACCCTGTCGGTGACGGCCAACAATATCCTCGATGAACCGCAACGTCGCGTCCACCACGTGACCGGCGACCTGCTTACCACCACTTACAACGGCCCCTTCGTGACAGTCGGATTGAACGGCCGGTTTTAAGCGGAAAGGCGAATCCAGCAAACTGCCATCGTTGACTCATATAATTTAATATCATGAAAAAAGAAACCTCTTCGATTACCCCGGCCCGGATTGCAGCGTTGCTGGCGATTGTGACGATGGCGGTCTGCGCGCTGTCCGCCGCGCCGACGGGAAAACTCTACTGGGATCCGCTGGGCACCGGTTCCACGGACGCCGGCGGCGCGGGCACATGGGACGCCTCGACGGCGAACTGGTGGACGGGCGCCGCGCCCTACACCTGGATCTCCGGCACGACCGGCTCGGTCACGACCTACACCGACCTGTATTTTGGCGGCACGGCGGGTGGCGCGCCGTATGCCTTGACGCTGGCGCTCGACAGCATTCAGGCCCCGACAATAGCAAGCTCCGATCTTTATTATTTTAAGTTCAATTTTTCCGGGGATTATATCATTCAATCATCCCACGGCCTGGGCACGGTTATCGGCACGCACGGGTTATACGCCTATGTGACCATGCTGGCCGATCCTGGGCGGACAGTCACGCTGGATGGCTCCGGCGGCGGGATTACCGTTACGAGCCAGGGCAATAATTCGACCAACCCGTCCGTCAAATTCGCGGGTGGCGGAACCTTCAATTTTCAGGGCAATGTCACGCTTTCCAACACCGACAAGAATGGCCGCGTGTCGTTTGGCGACATCGGCGATGCGAGCATGACGCATATCAACTTTCTCGGTCCGCTGGCCAATGTAAGCGCGAGCCGGGTGTGGGCGGACAATGCCGAGGTCAATGTCAACGGGTCGTTTCTCGCTATTGACAAAAATGGCACCAACACCGATGCCGCCGGCATCCGCTCGGCGTTGCATATCGGCGGGCTGGCCGCGGCCGGCGGGACGCCGGCGGTGTTCAACCTGAACAGCGGGACGGTTCGCGCGATCGGCACCACCGGCACGGCGCGCGGTGTCATGTTTGGCTACGCCGCCAACTCGCCCGGAGGCACATTCAATCTCAACGGCGGCGTGCTCGCCGCGACCAGCGTTCACGTTTCCCCGAGTGCCAACGCCAACACCACCGCGGTTTTTGTGTTCAACGGGGGCACGCTGGCCGCGCTGGCCGAGGGCATCACCGATGGCGCGGCGATGTATGACAACCAGTATCACCTCGGCGGATTTATCTCCAACTTTGCCAACACCGAGCGAAGCAAAGTGGTGATCGACACGGGCGGCGCCTTTATCGACACCGGGGCGATCGGCGGGCGCACCGCCACCATTTCATCGGTCATCAGCGGTCCCGGCAATCTCACGAAACTCGGTGCGAACACCCTGCGTTTTGCCGCCGCATCCACCTACACCGGCACGACCTTCGTCAGCGGCGGCACGCTCACGGCGGGCGTGAACGACGCCTTCGCCGCGAGCGCCGCGCTGGACATCGGCGCGGGCGGTGTGTTCGACGCCGGCGCGACCACCCAGACCGTCCGCAATCTTTCCGGCGCGGGCACACTCGCCATCGGCTCGTCCGGCAAGGTGGTGGCCATCACCGAAGACGACAGCATTTTCGCAGGCACTCTCTCCGGCGCCGGCGCCTTTGAAAAGGCGGGGGCCGGCGTGCTGACCCTCGACGGCGACAACTCCGCCATCGCGACGGCGCTCACCCTTTCGGAAGGCGCGCTTCTGCTCGGCGCCAATGGCAAACTCGGCGGCACCGTGACTGTTGGTTCAGGGATGACGTTTGGAGGACAGGGCGCGGCCGGCAATGCCACCGCCGTCACCCTGGCATCCGGCGCGCATCTGCGCGTGGGCTCTTTTGGCGCGACCACGGCCGAGGTGCTCTCGCTGGGCTCGCTGAGTCTCGCGGCGGGCTCGGTCATCGATTTCACCGTGGCCCCGGGCAATATCAACACGCTCATCAACCTCGCCTCGGCGCCCGTGCTGAGTGGCGGCGCGCAGGCCTCCGATATCGCGCTGAATTTTGAGCGTCTGGTTTCGGGCACCTACACGCTGGGCAACATCACCGCGCTGAACGGCGCATCCGTCCAGATCAACGGCGGCGCAGCCGGCCCGCGCCAGATGGCGACTGTGCGGGTGGACGGCTCCAATCTCGTGCTCGACGCCGCGGTCTCCGCCGCCGAGCGCATCACTTGGACGGGCGGCACGGCCGCGGTCTGGGATCGCACCGGCACAAACTGGAAGGTTTCGGGCGGCACGGCTCCGCTCACGTTTGCCGACGGCGACAGCGTGACGTTCGACAGCGTGTCCGATCCCGCCGACAAACGCGACATCGCCATTGCCGGCACTTACGTGCGCGTGGCCGACATGACCGTGACCGGAAGCGGCAATTACTCATTCTCCGGCGCCGCGCTCACCGGCGAGGCGAATCCCGATCTGGCCGGCACCCAGGGCCGTCTCCTCATGCAAGGCACCGGCACGCTCACCCTCGCCAACTCCGGGGCCAACGAGTTCGCGGGCGGCATCGAACTCCAGTCCGGCGCCCTCCGCGCGGCCTCGGCGGGCGCGCTTGCCTCGAATAACATCAACGTCACCGACAACGCCGCGCTCATCTTCGATGCCGCCGTGCTCGACGCCTCCGGAACCATTGCCATCGCCTCGGGGAAAACGCTCACGCTCGATGCCACGGCCACGACCGCGGCGACGCTGTCCGGCAACATCACCGGCGGCAATGTCGTGAAAACCGGCGACGGCCTCGTCATCCTTGACGCCGCCAACACCCACGCCGCCACCACGCTGGCGGGCGGCACGCTCGCGATTGCGCATGCCGATGCGCTTGGCGCCGGCACGGTCACCGCCGGCGCGTCCGCCTCATCGGTGCCGGTGCTGCGCGTCGATCTCGCCGGTCACACCGTCAACAATGCCCTCGATCTCGGCGCCGGCTCCATCGCTGTCGACACGGGCGCCAATGATGCCGCGTGGGCCGGTGCCATCACGGGCAGCGGCACGCTGGGCAAACTCGGTTCAGGCGTCCTCCAGATAAATGGAGCCGTGCTGGCCACCATCGCGGGACTGGATATTGGCGAGGGGGTCATCCGCCTGGTGCCGCCGGCCGCGGGCTCCTACAATATAGTAAACAAGTTAACCGGCGCCGGCATGCTGGACATCCGCCTTTCCGGCGTTTCGGACACGCTCACGCTGGGCGCCGGTGTGGCTTCCGGTTTTGCCGGCGCGTTGAGCATAGGCGATGCGTCCTTCACGCTCGATGCCGCCGCCGCGGTGCAACTCGCCAACGCCACCCTCGTCGTCGGTGGGAACAGCGTTGTCGGCAAAGCCGCCGGCGCGATGTCCATGCATGGACTCCATCTCAATGGAGGCTCATTCAAACTGGCCACGACCGCCGATTCGGTGGACGGCGTGCTCACCGTGGACACGCTCCATACCGGCGAGGCCGGAGTGACGACCGACATCATGGTCGATCCCGCCATCCTCGCGGTGAGCGGCACATTGCCGAATCCCGCTCCGGCTCCCGACAATCTGTTCGATCAGGACGCGGCCTCCGGCGGCATCAAGGCGGTGGACGCCGCCCACATCGACGGTGCGGGCACGCTCAGGCTCGTCGATCTGTCGGGCAACGCGGTCGTCAGCAGTTCCACGGTCGCCATCACGCAGGACGGCGCCACGGTAGCCGACGGAGTTTATGGTTTCATGGCCGGCGTCCAGCCCGATGGCCTCTATGTCGGGGCCGGCCTCCAGTCCATCGACGTGCATGCCGGACAACAACTCGTCCTCAATCCCGACCAGGCCGCCGACAAAACCCTGTCCGCCGTCATCACCGGCGCGGGCGGGGTGAGCATCCAGACCACCGGCACCGCCGTCATCGCCGGGGCCAACACCTACACGGGAGCCACGCAGATCGCCTCGGGCGTCGCCCGGGCGGGAACCGGCGACATTTTCAAGAACAGCGCCTCCGTGGAAATCGGCGCGGGCGCGGTCTTCGACCTTGGCGGATATGTCCAGAATATCAAACAGCTCACGGGCAGCGGGAAAGTGGAGCTCGCCAACGGCGAGCTTATATTAAACACGGCGTCCGACACCGTTCTCACCACGACGCTTTCGGGCACGGGCATGCTGACCAAGAACGGTTCCGGCACGCTCACCCTTTCCGCCGCCGACGCGCGCGGGGCGCTCAGCATCACCAACGTGAATGCCGGACGCCTCGTGGCGCGCGGCGCGCAGTCACTCGGCACCAGCGGCACCATCAATGTCGCGGCCAACGCCGCGCTCGAATTCAACGGGATAATTGGCGGCACCTACAGCCTGGCGATTCTGGCCAGTTCCGCGACGGTCGACGTGGTGGACAGCTCGCTCCAGTTTCGCAACAGCGCGACCCGCATCCGCAACCTCAACCTCGTCAACTCCACCGTCACCGCCGCCGGCACCATCAACGCGCTCGGCGGCACCGGCGTGAGCGTCAACGTGGGGGCAAACTCCACGCTCAGCATCACCACCACACCCGGCGCGACGCTCAACATGAACGCGGCGAATGTGACCGTGGAAAACACGGGCCGGCTTCTGTTCGGCGCGTTCGGCTCCATCAACCGACTCTCCCTCGGCGCCAGCGGGGTGCTCACCCTGAAGGACGGCTCGTTCGTCGGCCTCGCCGGCGTGGTCAGCGACGGTGTTTACGAGGTCCTGGCCGCCGGCACGACGGTGTTCGAAAGCGAACTCGGCGCGGTGAACGTCTATGCCGGCGCGAACAAAGGCGTTTCGCTCATCATCACCGAGGACGGCGACCTCGCCATCGCCAAGCTCACCACCGACCCGCGCAAGGACATCGCCATGACCTTCGACGCGATGACCGCCGCCATGAACACCATTTACGGCCGCATCAGCGAAAGCTTCCTGCTCCCGTTTGCCGAGGCGGAGCGGAACGCCCGGCGCGACAATTTCTGGATGAAGGCCATCGCCACCTTCGCCGAATACGACGACACAACCGAGCAATACGGCCATTCCGAGGACACCTACGGATTCATCGTCGGCTACGACATGCTCACCCGCGACCGCCGGCGCATGGCCGGGCTTTACGGCGGTTTTGCCAACAGCAAGCTCGACTCCGAGGGGGCGCAGTCCAAGGCCGACGCCGACCAGCAGTTCCTCGGCGTTTATGGCGCGGCCAAATGGGGCAAATTCTACGCCGGGGCCGACATCGCCGCCGGCTGGTCGCAGTCCGACAACACCCGCGCGCTCAATGCCGGCGGCCCTGTCACCAATGGAGCCAGCGACGCGATGTGGTATGGCGCCAGCGTTGACATCGGCTGCCTCATCACGCCGTCGAGGACGTTTACCCTGAAACCCTCCATCGGGCTGCACTACATGAATGTGGCCTTCGACGCCTACCGCGAATACGGCACCTCCGCCGTGCAGTATCCCGACATCACCCAGGATCTTCTCCAGAGCCTCGTCGCGTTGCAGGGAAGCTGGAACTTCACGACGCCGTGGGGCTGGCCCGCGTTTCTCGACCTGAGCTACGGCTGGCGCCAGAATATCGCCGATTCCGACGACGAGATCACCGTCTTCTTTGTCGAGCGCCCCGACCTGCCCATGACGGTCCATAGCGGCGGCTATTCGCGCGGCGGCCAGATGGTCGGCCTCGGCCTGCGCGTCGCCGCCGGCAAGATGACCACCCTCGGTCTCGGCTACGACTACGAGACCGCCGCCGGCCGCAGCCGCCACACCATCACCGGCAATGTGCGCCTCTCCTGGTGAGCCGCGCCGGCACTGATATTTTATATAAAAATTCATACAATAATTTATACAACGATTCTCACAACCGAAACCGCCAACCCGAACCTTCTATGAAACAGACATTGCAAATCGCCGCCGCTCCGTCCGCCAGCGGTATCATTTTCGCCGCCGCCGCCCGCGCCCTCCTGGTGTTGTCGGCATCGCTGGCTGTCATGGCAGGCCTGAAGGCCGAGGACTTTACCGGCACCTTATATTGGGATCCGTCGGTTTCGGGTTCCACGACATTGGGTGGCAGCGGCACTTGGTCGGACACGAATGTCTGGTGGAATGCGTCCGGCCCCGCCTCGCTGACCTGGGTTTCCGGCACAACCGGCACGGTGAAAGACTACGGCGACTTGCGTTTCGGCGGCCTGGGGCAGTCCGGCACTTATAAGCTCACGCTGGATTTGGACACGATTCAAAAGCCACTGGCGACATCACCCGCCGCCACCAGCAGCAATCTCACGATTCTCGGATTCCGGTTTTCGGGCGACTACGAAATGACATCCGCCGCCGCCAACGGCACCGTCATCGAGGCACTCGGAAGCTACAGTTCGGTCCGCCTGTTTGTTGATTCCGGAAAACATCTTCATATAAACGGCTCGGACAACCCCATAACGATACAAGCCAATGCCAATGTGTCGGGCGGCAACAATCCCGCCAATAACGGCGCCCGTCACACCATATTACTGGCAGGGGGAGGGCATTTCACACTGAGCGGAAGCGTCACCGTAAACCACGGTAGCAGTCTCAACGGGCGCATCTCGATCGGCGAGGTGACCGACTCCGCCATGACGACCCTTGACCTCGACGGCCCCGGTGTTCTGCTTCAGGGCGCCCGCCTGTGGCTGGACAATGCGATTGTCAATGTGGACGGCTCGGTCATTGCCCTGTCAGGAAACGCCACCAGCCAGACCCTCCGCTCAGTCCTGCACATCGGCTCGCTGATAGCCGATGCGTCCACGGCCCCCTCCGTCCTTAATATAAACAGCGGGACGGTCAGCGCGCTGGGCAATCCCTCCGCCTCGGCTCTGGCATCAGGAGTATGGTATCTCGATTCAGGAACGGCCGGCTCGGGCGGAACCATCAATCTGAACGGTGGCGAATTGATAACAACAAACATACAGGTCAACTCCGCTGCCACCGCCAGTCAAACGGCAGAGTTTATATTCAACGGAGGCACGCTTTCGGTCGCCGCCAGCGCGGCAACCAATCATCTGAACACATTTATTAACGGCTTCCAAAACAGTGAAACCAACCGTGTTGCCATCGCGGAGGGCGGCGCTTATATAAACACCGAGGCCATTCCGGGCAAACGGGCGGACATCCTTTCCGTCATCAGCGGCTCCGGAAACCTCGTCAAACTCGGCGCCAACTCTACCCTAGGTCTCAACGCAGTGAACACCTATACCGGCACGACCATCGTCATCTCAGGCTCGATGAGGCTGGGCGTCGCTGACGCCATCGCCGCGAGCCGCGCCGTCGAGGTGCGGGCTGGCGCGACGATCTATCCAGGCGGCGTGCCGCAGATTCTCCGTCAGCTTTCCGGCGATGGTGCCATTAACAGAGGCAATGCCACGGTTACCTTGCGCAATGACCTCGCGGACACCTCCTTTGCGGGGACGCTCACCTACAGCACGTCAGGCACCTACGTCAAGGACGGTGCAAAAACCCTCGCTCTCGCCGGCGACAATTCCGCCTATGCCGCCCGCTTCCTCGTTTCCGAGGGCGCGCTGTTGCTCGCATCCGGCGCTAATCTCGGCGGTCTCGTCACCGTGGAAAACGGCGCTATTCTCGGCGGCCTCGGGACTGCCACTGGCACCGTCGCGCTCAATTCCGGCGGTATCCTCCAGCCCGGCACCGCCGCGGCTGGCGTGCTGACCGTCGATACCCTCCAGCTCAATGCCGGCTCGATCCTCGGCTTCAATATCGACGCTGGCAACGCCAGCAGCAGTCTCAACGTGACCAATCCCGTCACCTTCCTTTCCGGCTCTGCCGCCGATATTGTTCTCAATCTGAATGCGCTTATTTCCGGCACCTACGACCTGGGTAACATCACCTCGCTCGACAATGCCGTCGTTAAATATGACGGCCTGTCCATAGGAGGACGCCAGTCCGCTGACCTGGATATCATCGGAGGCACCAATCTCCAGCTCACACTCGACGCCGGTTCGAGCCTCAAGGTCATTTGGACGGGACAGAACGACGGAGTCTGGAACCTCTCCGGAACCAATTGGAAAAAAGAAAGCGATTCCAGCGCAGTCCCCTTTGTTTTTGGTGACACGGTCGTCTTTGACGACTCACTCACAACCGATCGGCGCGACATCACGCTCGCGACTGACATCACCGTGTCCGATATGATTGTCAGCGGCACCGGCAACTACAGCTTCACCAGCAGGGCCATTACCACCGATGCGGCCAGCGTGAATGGCTCCAGTCTCACGGGCGCCACTGGCAAGCTCGTCATGAATGGCACCGGCACGCTCACGCTCGCTCCCACCGGCACGAATGATTTCAAGGGTGGCATTGAACTCCAGAACGGCACGCTTGTGGCCGCGACTTCCGGAGCGCTCGGCGCGGCCGGCCTCACGGGCAGCGGCACCCTCGCCAAGACGGGGACGGACGTCCTTGACATTGCGACCGACAAGCTTGCCGGCACCATCGCTCTCAATATCGACGAAGGCATCCTGCGCCTCTCGAAATCAACTTCAGGCGCCTACACCTTCGCCAATCAACTCACAGGTGACGGCATGCTCGCCGTCAAACTCACCGGCATCGCCGACACCCTCTCGCTCGGCGCAGGTTCAACCGGCGGTTTTTCCGGCACATTGGCCATCGAGAGTGCCTCCTTTACGCTCGATGCAAGCTCCGCCGCCCAACTGTCCACTGCTTCACTCAGCGTTGGCGCGGGCAGTCACATCAACAAAGCCTCCGGCGACATGAGCATCGCTGGGCTGTCCCTCGATGGCGGCACGATTCAATTCGCCGTGAACGGGATTTCGCCCGATGGCATCCTCACCGTGGGCACGCTCAACACCGGCAGCGCGGGCGCCGAGACTGTCGTCATGATGGACCTGGGTTCGGGCGGCAGTTCCACGCAGCTCAACCCGGCGGTGCCTCCCGCCACCAACATTCTCGACCACGACAACGGCAGCGCCACCGGCGAAAAAGTCATCGCGGTCACCGGCTCCATCACCGGCGCGGGCACGCTCAAGCTTACCGGCACCGACGGCAATCCCGTCGCCGGTTCCATCACCTCGGTGATCGAGCAATACGTCCCCGGTAGTGGCACGCTCAAGGAAAACGTCGCCGACGCCACCTACAGCGCCGCGCTGGTCACCGGTTCCGACGGCGTTTACCTCGGCAGCGCGTTGACCTCCATTTCCGTTTACGATGGCAAGCAGCTCATCCTCGATAACTCCGCCCCCGGCGTGGACAATGCCTTCACCATCGGCATCAGCGGCTCGGGCGGCCTGAGGGTGCGGGCCAGCGGCACCATCGTTCTTTCCGGCAGCAACACCTACACGGGAATCACCATGCTTGCGTCGGGCGTCACCCGCGCGGCGCGCGCCGACATTTTCAAGGACAGCGCAGGTGTCTCGATTTCCGCCGGCGCGACCTTCGAGACCGGCGGCGCGGACCAGACGCTCCGCCATCTCCACGGCGCGGGCACGCTCGACCTCGGCGGCGCCACGCTCACGCTGACGGCGGAGGAGCATTACATCTCCGAGTTCTCCGGCGCGCTCACCGGCGCGGGCCACATCATAAAGACTGGCAGCGGCGCGCTCACGCTTTCCGGTGTCAGCACGCGCGGCACCGGAACGACCGGCATCAGCGAAGGGCGCCTGATCATAAAGAACAACCTCTCCGCCCTGGGCTCGGGAGTCGTTAGCTTCTCGTCGTCCTCGGCGGTTCTGGAGTTCAACACCATCACCAGCGGAACCTACAACTCTGCCATCACCGGCGGCGGCATTGTGGCGGTGCGCGACAGCAACTTTGCCTTCGGCAATTCCGGCAACCGTCTGTCCGAGTTCATCCTCATCAATTCCACCGTGCTGCCGACCTCGAGCGTCCATGCCCTCGGCAGCACCACCTCGCATGTATACATCGATCCCACGTCCGCGTTGTATGTTTCCTACGGGCACAGCACGACCACCAACGCGCTTCGCGTCGGTAGTGTGACCGTGGCTGCGGGAGGAAAGCTGCTCTACGGGCTCAATGGAGCCGTGAACAAGTTCGACCTTACCGGCGGGGTGCTGACGCTTGAGGATGGCGCGGTGATCGGTTTCGCCGGTCGCGTGGCGGATGGAATATACGATCTCGTGGAGGATGGCTTCGGCACCATCGACCGGCAGGGCGCCCTGGTCCTCGACAAGGGACCGAACAAGATGGTCCAGTGGAGGGCGACCGACAACGGCGACATCGAGCTCATCACGCTCTCCTTCGATCCCACCGTTCAGGTCTCGATGACTTTCGATGCCATGACGGCCGCGATGTCCGCCGTCTATAATCGCATGAGCGAGAGTTTCCTGCTCCCGGTCATCGAGGCGAATCGTTCCTCCAAGATCAACGGGCTGTGGATGCGCGGCTTCGCGTCTTCGGCCGAATACGACGAGACAGCCGACCAATACGGGCACACCGAGGACACCTACGGCGTGGTCGTCGGTTTCGACGCGCTCTCCAAGAACCGCAAATACCTGATGGGCGTTTACGGCGGCTTTGCCGGCAGCACCTTGGAGACCGACGCCAATGCCAAAGGCGAGGCCGACCAGCAATTTGCCGGCCTCTACGGCGCGGCCAAGTGGGGCAGGTTCTATATCGGCATCGACGGCATGGCCGGCTGGTCGAAGTCTGACAACACCCGCCATCAAGCGGACGGCGGCGTCAGTGAAGGCACCAGCAATGCCAACTACTATGGCGGCAGCGTCGAGGCGGGCTTGGTCTTCCATCCCACCCAAACCTTCACCCTCAAGCCGGCCGTCGGCCTGCATTACCTGAACGCCGAGTTCGGCGCCTACAAGGAACGCGGCGACAGCGCGATCGCTTATCCGGATGTCGATCAGGACCTCCTGCAAAGCCTCGTCTCGGTGCAGGCCAGTTGGAAATTCACCACGCCGTGGGGCTGGCCCAGCATGGCGGATCTCACCTATGCGTGGCGTCAGGGCATCTCCGAAAAATCCGACGATGTCGTCGTGCGCTTCGTTTCCGATACGACCCAGGCGCCCTACGCGATCCGCGCCGGCGATTACGCTCGCGGCGGCCACAGCATCGGCGGCGGCATTCGCAGCATCGTGAACGATTCGCTTTCGCTCGGGCTCGCCTACGACTTCGAAATCGCCAGCCACCGCAGCCGCCACACCGTGAATGGCACCGTGCGCTGGTCGTGGTAATCGCGCCTTCGCGCGGTCCGGCAGGGAACCGGACCGCGCGGATCTTTCCCGCGAAGCACGATGTTTTCCAAGGTACTCTCAAACGGAGTTTGTCATGTGCGGCGATCGACTCCTATATTCCCGCCTCACCCTCCGGCTTTCCGCCGTGTGTCTTCTCAACCCGCAAAATCAAAAATACCCACATCGAACCTTGTCATGACCCATAAACTCTCCCGCTCCCTGATTGCGATTTCCGCCGTGCTTGCATGCTCGTTTGCCGCCGCCATCACTCCCGCCGAGCTGCCGAAAAACCTCGGGCCGAACCTCGCGCTCGACAAACCTTATGAATGCAGCGAACCCAACAAAAGCGGCTGGACTTCCGGCGTCACCGATGGTTCCTGGACCGGCGCAAAAGGCAGCACGTTCGCCTCCGGCAACGCCGAGAAGTTTCCCAAGACGCTCACCATCGATCTCCAGGCAACACAGGAAATCGCGCATGTGCTGGTCGGCACGCCCGCCATTGGCTCCACCAAGAGCATCACGGTTTCGATCAGCACGGACGGCAGGCAATTCGCCGACATCGGTGCGAATGATTTTCTGCCGGGCAAAGCGGACAACCACCTCTTCAGTCTCAAGCCCGCGCCGGCGCGCTACGTGCGGCTCACCTTCACCGGCAATCACGCGAAACAGGACCGCTTCGGCGCGGGATATTGTTTCATCACCGAGGTGGAGGTGTTCGGGACATCCGGCGGACCGACGCAGAGCAATCTCGGCAAAAGCACCCCGGCGGCTCCGGCTGCCTCGGCCGCCGCGCCGGTCGATCCCAAGCTCGAATTGCCCCGCGCCCAGATCCCGGCCAATCTCGGTTCCAACCTCGCGCTCGCGAAATCCTACGAATGCGATGACAAGAATCCGAGCAGTTGGGATCCCGGCCTCACCGACGGGCTTTGGGCGATGCGCCGCGGTTCCACGTTTGCCACCAACCGCACCAACAAATTCCCCAAAAACGTCACCATCGATCTCCGCACTTCCGCCAGGCTCACGCACGTGCATGTGGGCGTGCCGAACTTCGGCTCGACCAAGACGATTGCCGTCTCGGTGAGCTACGACGGCAAAAATTTCACCGAGGTCGGACGCCATGATTTTTCCTATGGCAAGGCCGAGGCTCACCTCTTCGAGTTCGCGCCCGTGCTCGCGCGGCAGGTGCGTTTGACCTACCTCGGCAACCATGCCGGGAAAAACCGCTTCGATCCCGCCTACTGCTTCACAACCGAGGTGGAAGTCTATGCGCAAGGCGGACGCTGATGATATGCGGGCTTCGTCCGCGAAGCCCGTGCCTGCCGTCGTTTTTCTGGTGCGAAGAGTTGGTGCTTTTTTAATCACTGCGCTTCGCGCATTTATTTTCGACGGCAGGCAGGATGCCTGCGCTACAAGCAAGCCATGCGCCGCTCTCTCCGCTGCCTTGGGAATCCTTTTTGCCGCCGTGCTTTCCCCCATCGCCTTCGCCGCGCCCCCTGCGCTTTCCGATCTGTCCGCCTCGGCCGCCGAGCGCCAGGTTACGACCGCCGCGCATGACCACGTGCTCACCAACATCAACTGCTGGTCGCCCGACGGACGCTGGCTCGCCTACGACACGCGCTCCGAGGGCGGCGCGAAGTTCGACGGCGCCAGTATCGAAATAGTCGATACACAGGAGGGGCGCGTGCGCGTCCTCTACCGCTCGCGCGACGGCGCGGGATGCGGCGTGGTGACGTTTCATCCCGTCATCGCCAGCGTCGTGTTTATCCTTGGCCCGGCAAATCCGACCGCCGACTGGAGCTACGGCGCCTCGCGCCGCCGCGGCGTGATCGTGGATGGCGGCCGGCCCGGGCGCATTCGCGCAATGGATGCGATGAACTACGCGCCGCCGTTCACGCCGGGCGCGTTGCGCGGAGGGTCGCATGTGCATGTTTACAGTCCCGACGGCCAGTGGCTGAGCTTCACCTATGACGACGAGATCCTGTCCCGCCTCGACGAAGCCGAGGAGAAGGCGAAGGGGCAGGGGAGCGCGCCGGCTGCTTCCGGCGCCGTGCCGGTGGAGCACGACCGCAACCAGCGCAACGTCGCCGTGGCCGCGCCGCTCGCGCCCGTGCATGTCGCGCGCAGCCATCCGCGCAATCACGACGGCGGCTTCTTCTGCGCCGTCGTCACGCGCACCGTGAACGATCCCCGCCCCGGCTCCGACGAGATCAGCCGCGCCTTCGAGGAAGGCTGGCTCGGCGAAAACGGCTACGTCCGCGTCGACGGCAGGAGGCAGCGGCGCGCCCTCGCGTTCCAAGGGCTCGTCACCGCCGCCGGCGGCAGCCGGCACGCCGAGGTCTTCGTGGTGGACATTCCCGACGACATCACGCGCCCGGGCGACGCGCCGCTGGAGGGCACCGCGACCCGCCGCCCTGCGCCGCCCGCCGGCACCGCGCAGCGCCGCCTCACCTTCACCGATGCGCGCAAATTCCCCGGCGCCGCCGCCGCGCCGCGCCATTGGCTGCGCAGTTCGCCCGACGGCACGCAAATCGCCTTTCTCATGAAGGGCGATGCCGGCGGCACGCAACTCTGGACGATTTCTCCCAACGGAGGCGAGCCGCGCCAGGTCACGCGTCTTCCGCATGACATCGCGTCGGCGTTTTCGTGGAACCGCGATGGCACGCGCATCGCCGCCGTCATCGACGGCAGCGTGTGCGTGATCGACACGGCCTCCGGCGATGCCGCCCGCCTCACGCCGCGTCGCGATCCGTCCGACGCGCCCTCGGAGCTTGCCTGCGTGTTTTCTCCGGACGGCGCGCAAATCGCCTACCTCCGCCGCATGGTGTCTCAAGGCAACGGATACAATCAAATCTTCACCGTGCGCGTTCCCGTGCAAACCCCGTTTCCGAATTTATAATCCCTTTCCCTTCCTCTTTATTCTCTGATGTTACGCAACCGACAAGATTTTGTAGGGCTCGACCTTGCGTCGAGCCGCGCATGGCGGACGGCCTCACGCGTTCGCGGCCTGACACTACAGGCGCGTAACATCAGTTATTCTTTCTCTTTCCTCCAACCGGGGACGAGTGGAGAATAAAGAGGAAAGAACTCCAAACCATCTTTTCACACCAACACGCCAACCCATAAATCCGCAAAACATGATCCGCCTGTCTTCCCCGCAATCCATCCGCCTGCGCTCGCGCCTCGCCGCGGGCCTGGCCCTGCTCACGCTTGCCGTCACGACCGCGAGCGCCGATGTCGTTTTCGCGCCCTTCTTCCGCGACAACGCCGTTCTCCAGCGCGAAAAACCCGTGCCCGTTTGGGGCCGGGCCGATCCCGGCGAGAAAGTCACCGTCACCTTCCAATCCCAGAAAACCGAGGCGACCGCCGACGACATGGGACGCTGGAGCGTGACGCTTTCGCCGATGCGGGCCAGCAGCACGCCCGCCGAACTCGTGGCGAAGGGCAAAAACACCGTCACCGCGCGCAACATCCTCGTCGGCGAGGTCTGGCTCTGCTCCGGCCAGTCCAACATGGCCATGACCGTTAACCGCACCCTCGACGCCGACGCCGAAATCGCCGGCGCGGCCAGCTACCCGCTTATCCGCCATTTCAAGACGAAGCTCACCTCCGCCGCGCTGCCGTGCGACGATGCCGAGGGTGCGTGGGAGGTCGCCGGCCCCTCCACCGCCGGCGGCTTCTCCGCCGCCGCGTATTATTTCGGACGGGAGCTCTTCAAGGCGCTCAACGTTCCCATCGGCCTGCTCAACAGTTCATGGGGTGGCACGCAGATCGAATCCTGGATGAGCCCGCAGGCGCTCTCCGCCGACCCGAGCTGGCCCGAGGTCGTCCAGCGCTGGCAGGATGAAATGAAGGCGTATCCCGCGAAGGCGGCGAAATACGAGATCGACATCGACCAGTGGAACAAAGCCCGCGCCACCGCAAAAAAAGAGGGCGCAAAATTCACGACCCGCGCGCCCCGCAAACCCGACGGCATCGGCAGCCGCCGCCAGCCCGCGGCATTATATAATGCGATGATCGTCCCCTTCCTGCCCGCCGCCATTCGCGGCGCGATCTGGTATCAGGGCGAGGCCAATGCCGCCCGCAACGCCGAATACCGCACGCTCTTCCCCGCGATGATCCGCCAGTGGCGCGCCGATTTCGGGCAGGGCGATTTCCCCTTCTACTACGTGCAGCTCGCCAACTTCGGGCGCGGCACGAGCTGGGCCTTCCAGCGCGAGGCCCAGGGCTATGCGCTCAAACTGCCCGCCACCGGCCAGGCCGTCACCATCGACATCGGCGAGAGCGCTGACATCCATCCCAAAAACAAACAGGAGGTCGGCCGCCGCCTCGCCCTCAATGCGCTGGCCAACACCTACAAGCTCGGCGGTGAGTTTTCCGGCCCGGTGTTTGACGGGGTTTCCAAGGAAAAGGGCGCGCTGCGCGTGAAGTTCACCCATGCCGCCGGCCTGAAGACGAAAGACCCCGCGCTGCCCGGGTTTGCCATTGCCGGCGCCGACAAAAAATTCATTTCCGCCAAGGCGCGCATCGACGGCGAAACGGTCGTCGTTTCCGCCGCGGCGGTGAAGGACCCGGTCGCCGTTCGCTATGCCTGGGACAACGACCCTCCGTCGCCGTTGTATAATGGCTCCGACCTTCCCGCCTCGCCGTTCCGCAGCGACGACTGGGAGAAATAGCCTCCCCTGTTTTGCGATTAAATAAACCGAAGCAATAATTTGAACAAAAGGAAACGAAGGACGCCAAGAAAGCCATAATCATAAAATGTATTCTTCGTTCGCTTCGTTTCCTTCTGTTCAATAAAAACGAACCATTATTTTAGACAGAATGAAAAAGAATGAACAAAATTTAAAACCATTCCGTTCATTTTATTAAATTCCGTCCATTCTGTCTAAGAATAATAAGTATTAAAAACAGACCTGTTTTATGAAAACCATGCTCCACCTTGCCTGTATTATTATTTTTTGCATCCCGGGTTTCTCCTCCGCCGTTTCCGCCGGCCCGATCCGTCCGCTGGCGCAGGAACACGTCGTTCTTGCCGAGTCGCCCGACCCGCAGAAACTGCCGCTCTATAATCCCACCATCCTGCGCCTGCCGTCGGGGCGGTTGGTGGCCGGCTACTCGCTCAGCAACAAATATGACAAGAAGCGCACCGAGGGCGTGGGCATGCACTTCCTCACGTCCGACGACGGCGGCGTCACCTGGACGGAGCGCGCGGTGCATCGTATCGGCCAGACCCGCCTGCTGCTCGCCGGCGGCACCGTGTATGCCCTCGGCTCGAACAAACTCGCCATCATCCGCTCCGACGACGCCGGCGCCACATGGTCGGAACCGGTGCCGCTGGTGAAGGAAACCGGCTGGCACCAGCACGCCGCGAATTTCATCCGCGCCAACGGCAACATCTACCTCGTCGTCGAGCGCGCCAGAAATCACGAGATCAACGCCTGGGTGCCCGGCGACCTTTCGCCCATCCTCATGCGTGCCCGCGAGGACTCCGACCTCACCAAGCCCAAGAGCTGGACCTTTGCCAGCGGACTCGCGTTCAAGGACATCATTCCCGGCTACCGCGAGAACGACCCGCAGATCGACTGGTTTGGCGTGCCGTTCTATCCGCCGAATTTTCCCAACAGCACCAAGCTCCCCGACACGAAAAAGACCAGCGCGCCCATCGGCTGGCTGGAGGCCAATGTCGCGCAGATCACCGACCCGGATCACTATTGGTTCGACCCGAAGGGCAGGACATTCCACGTCCTCATGCGCGCGCACACCGGCGGCACCGGCTATGCCGCGCTTGCGAAAGTCGTGGAAAACGACGACGGCACCATGACCACGACGCTCGAGACCGCGCCATCCGGGAAACGCGTGCTATTCCTGCCCATGCCCGGCGGCCAGATGCGTTTTCATGTCACCTACGACGAAAAAACGAAGCTCTACTGGCTGCTCGGCTCGCAAGCCACCGACTCGATGACACGCGCCGGGAAACTCCCGCCCGAGCGTTACAGCCTGCCCAACAACGAGCGCCACCGCCTCGTGCTGCATTTCTCAAAAAACCTCGTCGATTGGTGCTTCGCCGGCGTGGTGGCGATCGGCGACACGCCCGGTCAGGCGCGCCACTACGCGTCGATGGATATCGACGGCGACGATCTCGTCATTCTCTCCCGCAGCGGCGATGCGCGCGCGAAGAACGCCCATGACGGCAACATCATCACCTTCCACCGCGTGAGGAATTTCCGCGGGCTGGTCTATTGAACGGAAACGAATGCCGCCGGTGGTGGTTTATTCCAGTCGTTTGACCGGCTGCGCGGCGGCCTCGGCCATCATGCGTTCGGTCTTCGCCATGTTTCGTCGTTTCCACGCCCGGACGATCGGATAGTGGATGAGCCCGTAATACAAACCGATCAGCACCACGATGCCCGCCGCCGCGTAAAGCGCGCCCTCGACCGTCGTCGGCACGGCGGGCTTGAAGATCGACCATGT
The DNA here is from genome assembly GCF_038725785.1 of Termitidicoccus mucosus. GTDB lineage: Bacteria > Verrucomicrobiota > Verrucomicrobiia > Opitutales > Opitutaceae > Termitidicoccus > Termitidicoccus mucosus. Next base: position 2,289,783 of record NZ_CP109796.1, on the reverse strand, counting down.
GCCGCGCGCAATCTCCAGGTCGGCATGCCGCAGAAAGGCGAACGGCCGGCCAAAAATCCCGGCATTCTGGATCGCGGCCTGCGCCGCCTCCAGCTCATGCACGCGCGCGGCGGTATCCGTGATCACGCCGCCCACCTTCGCCGTGGCGGCGTCCATGCTTCCATTGAAGCGGGTCGCCAGCTCTGCAAGCGTGACGTGGGTGTCGTCGGCGATTTTCTGGTATTGCGCGAGATGCCGCCGCGCCTCGTCCAGATGCCCGCCGAGCCGCTGGAGGTATTGCTGCATGAATTCGGGCATCTGCGAAAACGCCACCGCGCCGACCACGCACAACACGCGATCGACGACGGCCTCGCCGGTGGACAGCATTTTCTTGCCGACGCTCATTCAACCGGAAGCCAATACGACGGCAGCGGCATTGCAAGAGGGCAGAAACAAAACCGCGGCGGTGGCGCGCGTTGAAATCTCTCGCTTGACGCGTCCCTGATAAACCGCAACGTCAGACACCCTTGCCCGATGGTGTAATGGCAGCACAGGCGACTTTGACTCGCCTAGTCATGGTTCAAATCCATGTCGGGCAGCCAATTACCGGAAACCCCGACCTTCGCAAAACCCTCTGACAGAGCGACATTTCCAACGGCAACCATTTCCGCCAAAAGTTCGCGAAAACGCGAGATTGCAGCGTTGCACGCACTGGAAAGTGAGGGATTCAGTGCAAAGCTTTTGGCCGCATTTACGCTGCGTAAATCCTGCCCGCCCGCCATCAACCACGGCATTTTCTGCACCTCCCGACGCAGCGGCAGCGCGTCAACATCGGTGTAGATGTTCGCCGTCAGATTGGGCGTGGAATGCCCCAAAATCGCCTGCGCGGACCGCAACCCGACGCCCGCCGCCGCCGCCCACGTCGTGAACGTCTTGCGGAAAGCGTGCCAATGCACCACGCGCCCAAGCGTGTCCTTGCGGGCAATGCCGGCGCGCTTGAAATCGGCGTGCAACGCGTCATCGGACGGAAACCGGGGGAAAAGCAGCGCGTCCCGCAGCGGCAACGCCAGCCACTCCCGCAATGCGTCCACCAGATCGGCATGCAACGGCACCACACGCGTCTTGCCACCCTTGCCCGTCACCCGCACCGTGCCGCGCTCCAAATCCAGCGCGGCGCGCTTCAACGTCCGCGTCTCTTTTTTACGGAAGCCCGTGTATGCAAGAAACTGATACACGATGCGCCGATACAACGGGGCGGCACCCAGCAACGCCGTAAACTCGCCAGCCGTGAACGCCCGCGAAAGCCGCACTTGCTTGCCCTGCCGCTTCACCGCGTCCACCTTCGCCAGCGGATTGACCAACAGGCGCGAACCACGGACAAGCCAGTTCAAAAACGCCTTCAGCGATGTCTGGTATTCGTGCTTCGTTTTCGCCGAGCAAGTAAGCCCGCCACGCCATGCGGTGAACGTTTCCGGAGTCACATCGCACAGCCGCCGCCACCCCGTGCCCTGGATGATGCGTCCAATGCGCCCAGTGCTTTCCTTGATATGGTTCACCGACAGTTCACGGCCCCGCATGTCCGCCCGGTATTCGGCGAGCAAGGAAACCAGCGAAGCCGCCGCCGCGTCCCGCACCGTGCGAGGCGCGACGATGCCCGCCGCCTCGCGCTCCGCGTCCACTACGATTTGCCGGAGCTTCGCCCGCGCCGCCGTCTTGTCCGTCACCCCCAGCGACAAGGACCGCACCGGCCCGCGCCCCACGCTGAACCGTCCATGCCAGAAACGAGAAAGGACACGCTTTCCTTTCACGCGGCGCGAGGGTTTGAAGATGTATTCAGCCATGAGAATCTTTTCTGATTCAGAAACGAATCGATAAAGAACGGCTGGACGCAAGTTTTTTTTTCAAATTACATCACACCATGAAAGACAGGATTTCCATATCACTTGACCCACAAGTGATTAAAACAGCCGAAACATATGCTAAAATATCGGGCATTTCCCGCGCCGAATACCTCGCCGCAATCATTGAATGGTGGTATGGGCAAGACAGTCCGCCAATAAGCGAATCAGACGCACGAAAACGGCGCGAAAAAGCCCCTATAAAACGTGCCTCTTAAGATTCCCTGACGGCGCGCCACTCGACTAACCTTTTACGCAGCGTAATTTTTCCGCACAGGCAGCTTGCCCCGACACCGAGGAAACTTCGCACACCCCCAAAACTGCCCCTTTGCACCATCACGCAATACCAGTTTCCACCCGCATTGAGGGCATGTCGGAATATCGTAATCCCCGGAAAATGCCAGTTTGTGCAATCTCACCTTCTTATCATCAACAAGAAGATTAAAGCGCCTCACCATCTCATTACCATCAACCAGTGTGTAACAGCCGGCACTCCGCGCAAATCCCATAGCATCAGCACTAAATGCCGAAGTGGTAAAAAAATAGGCATGATGCGCCTTGCGTCTGGCAAGCTCCCCGAAAAGTTCACGCACCGGGGCTACGCCCACCAATCCGCACCATGCCTTGACTTGCACCAACCCCACCAAACCACCCTTGCGAAGCTCGACATCTACGCCGCCATCAGCACCAAAGACGGTCAGCTTCGCCTCATACCCAATCAGCCGAAAATAATCCGCTACCACTTGTTCAAGCCGATGCCATTCCACCTCAGAAAGCAAACCCAAGATAAAATCAACCGCCTGATAATTGGTCTTCACACGATACGGCCCTTGCTCCTCAATACCGCGTAACTCGTCTGGCACGGACGTTGGCGTTGAATGCCGGGAACACGCATCTTGGACGGGCTTGTTGCTTCGATGCGGCGGCGGTGGTGTTGCATCCTGAAAAGGTTTGTTACTAAAGCGGTCACGAGGCGATGATGATGTTTGACGCGCACGCTCATTCTCAGCCCTCAGTTTTTCGACATCACGTGCCGCCATCCATTCACGAGCCGCTTGCAACTCTCTCTCATGCTTTGCCTCAGCTGTTACAGCACTAAACCACATCACAAATATCACTATCACAGCCGCTCCACACACAATGAATGGCCAAGGCCCGAAACTTTCCCACAATCCCCGAAAGAATGCTGCAATCTGCGAAAATACAAACATCACGACAAAAAATCCCGCAATTATCGCAATTGTAATAAATAAAGAATCGTCAGGAGGTCTCGAATTTACTTTTCGCCTAGCCATAAAAAATCCGTTTCAAAACTCGTTGCTCAATCCTTTCAATGGAAAAATTTTACGCAGCAAAAAAACAGAAAGGGATTTACGCAGCGTAAAAATGAAAGCTAATACATCAACAGCCATAAGTATTCCTGATTTACGCAGCGTAAGACTTTTTACCTAATACCATCATTGTCATTAGATAATTTTATTGATTCTAAGAACAGGTTTTTAGGGATGAAACTCCTATGTGCCTATCCAATACCATGCCATTCTTACAGTAAGGAGGGCGTAGGAAGCCGGCCCTAGGGGGGAGTTCAAAGAAATGCGTGTGTCATTTATGCTCACTTTTCGGAGCATGATGAAAAACAGGGGATATCGTAAGGCTCGTTGAGCACCATTGGCCTTATTCTTACCGTAAGGGCTGGCTTGCAGGTGGCATCAAATGCCGCATCACATCCTGCGCACGTTTCCCCTTGTTGACAGCCGAGCCTTTTTGAACCCTTTTGAGCACATGCCATCTACAACTCTATTCCGCACCCGTGTTCCCACCGCCCGCTTGCGCCGCGCCGAAAAGGTGTTTTCCCGCTTGGGCATGAAACCCGGCGACGCCTTCAACATCTTTCTAGCCCAAGTGGAAATCCGCAACGACATGCCTTTTTCAGTGACCACATCCCCCGACCGCATCCTGTCCACCGCAGAGCAAGGCAAGATATGGGAGGACTCGCTAGGTGAATACTAACCCCCGCCCTGGCGAAGTCTGGATTGTTGACTTTGGCATGGTCGCCAAGCAACGCCCTGTGCTTGTCCTCGCTTATCCGCAGCAAGACGATGCCCGCGCCCTGGTCGTTGTCCTGCCGCTTACCGGAGAGTTGCGCGGAATGCGCGGCGAGGTCGATATCGGAAAACCCAAATGGCTCCCCAAGCATTCCGCCGTAAACATTCAGGGATTCGCCAGCATCGACCGCCACGCGCTTACCCGCAAATTGGGCGTGCTTGCCCCTGCCCAACTCAACGCGGTCAAAGACGCTATCTGTGACTTGCTGGATCTTTGATTTACGCAGCGTAAATCCATCCGACAAAAAAGCCCGGTCCCTCGCACGAGGAACCGGGCTTTGCTTTTTCGAGGTTTCAAAGCTCAGGCGAGCTTGAACCAATCTTGCGGACTACTCGCATCACGAGGCCGAACAACATAGGCCCAAATGCGACACAATAGCCGCAAAAGAACCACTTGATTTGCCCCGATATCGTTTCCGCCGTCTCCAATGGGATTATTGATGTTATATCCATGGCTATAGACTTTTTAATATGACAGCAGCTAGCATTAATGCAATTCTGACAGGGAAAACAGATTGAATAACAATATAAAACCAAATCGGAGAAACGATTGCCATTCTAATGGGGAAAACTTGATCAACATACCATAATGCTGTTCCAAATACACTAATCCCCTCCTCATGAACCCCCGGAATGCTACTTAGGTCATCGGGTCTTAAAAATAAATATTTAAATAAATTCACAGCTCCGGAAATCAGATATTTTAACGGAGTAAGCAAACTAACGCCAGAATCCCAAAGCCCTAAAATTATAATCGGCAACGCAAGGAAAAAAGACGCCATAATTATACAAATAGTCATCTTCATCCCCAATGAAACCACCATCCCGACACCGGGCACAGCTCCACCCGCGCCAACCCCAGTCAAAGTAAGTGCTCCAGTCCCCCCGGGCAGCGCAAAAAATGCTTTCACGTTTTCATCAATATAAAAATACATAATTCGCATGAACACAAAGACAAATGCCGCCATAAACATCATCCGAGCAATTCTACAAAACGTAACAACAACTTTGCCCGCCTCCGTATCGGGATAAAACAAATTAGGCATTATTACAGACTCAGGATACCCGGCAAACCCAGCCGGCAATATAACCCAATGACGAGGTGGAGCATAAAGTGAAAATGCACCTTCATTGATTTCCACATCAGACGGAACCTCAAACCGAAGAAAACCCGAGGCATCCCGAACGCTACTTTCCATCTCTTGCTGCTTATTAACAATCAATGAATCAATTTGCTCAATAGCGTCAGCCGAAAGTGAATTCGCCTCATCATTTGCCGCATCTTTATCAAACACGTCCTCGAGAATATTATTAGTTTTCTTCTGCTCATCCCGAACTTCATTCACCGCATGGACAATTCGAGAATCATCCAAAGTCGCCGTAACACTGATGCCACTTTGCAGTTGCCGCAATAGAGCATTAAACCCGTCCGCAGTTAACTGGCGCGACGTCCGGCCCTCTGAATGCACCGCACTTTCGATATTATTAAGCGCAGACAAATAATCACTCCCCGGATTGTCCGGAGGATTCACCGGAGGCTCGACAGGCGGCTCCGGTGGATTAGGCGGTTCAGGCGGATCCGGTGGTTCCGGAGGGTCCGGAGGCTCAGGAGGTTCAGCGCCATCATAGATCGAAATCACCAATTCAAATTCCTGATTCCCCGACGCAACAACACGATTAGTCGGAGTCCAAGATATTACCGATACACGCGAGTCATCCGGGAAAAAATCCACCAACGAACCCGCGACTATCGAATCATGGGAAAACGTGGCGACAAGCCCCGTTTGCCCCGCCGGAGCCGTAACCGAACCAAGCGTGACATTCCCCGCCTTGACCTCCCCGGCATTGACCGACCCAGTAGCGTTATTCGCCGCAACGACGACACGGACAAGCACGGGCAACGGAGGGCCTTCTATTTTAGTCAATAAAATCACAGGAACCGTTTCCAACGACGTCGTGACCCATTGCGTATCAGTTTGAGTCGAAACATGCGCAATAGCCCCATACGGAGGTGTCTGCGCCGTCCATCCAGAGGGAACGATAAAACTAATATAGTCCCCCTCATTAGGATAGATGGCCCCGCTCCAAACAGACGACCCCGGCGACGCACTAAACGACGCTCCGCCACCACCCTCAATCGCCAATAGGCATGATTCATCAGATGTATTCATGAACGCAAAACCAAACTCAAACGGAAAAGTCATCTGAGTGCCGTCCCAATACACACGCAACAACTCTCCGGTTTTATTACTCCCTGCAATCGTAGCCGTCACCGTATACCACCCCGAACCCCGCGAACTCATATCAATTAGAATGATACCGCTAGCAGACCCCCGCCCACCGCCATTATCCCCAACGCAATTGACAACGGGATACGTGTTAATCGTCAACTTAGCAATCTGAGAGACTTGGGACCCCGTGCCAGAACCATTTGCCTGCCAGTTAATGTTCCAAATTTTCCCGGAAATAGAACCGGAAACCGACACGGTTCCCCGCCACCACAGAGTGTCTTTTATCGCGGTATTATACCACTCGTAATAATCGCTCAACGAAGCAGCCTTCACCGAACCAAAAACCGCCACGTTGCATAGCAGCAAAGAAAACCAACGCCGAAAAGTAACATTTCCATGATTCATAACCTCCCCTTTCATTTTAATAATTTACGATGCGTAAAACAAAAAGCCCCTCACCCCCGAAGAGGCGAGGGGCTTCCCTCCCGTCAAATCAACGCCGACGCACCAACTTGACGATTCCCCAAATGAGGAAAAAGACGCCGATGGCGATCACGATTCCCCGGACAGTCGTCCAAGTGGTCTCGACTTGCGTCAGAGCCCCGTTGAGCTCCGTCATGTATTCCGGAGCTTCTTGGGCCATCGCGGCACCCGCGCTGGCGAACAAGGCCGCACCGACGGCGGCCACTTTGGCGAACTTGCTCTTGATGAATTTGAGCATATTATATCCCTCTCGTTTGTTGTTGTTGTTTCTATGAAACGGCTCCCTGCCATTTCTAACGGCGTTGAGTCGATTTATTATTAATACTATTGTCAAGTTTATTATCACGAAGACCGCGCTTATAAACAACATCGCCCTCGACAATGACGCCCTGCGGCCCGCTGAATTTGACAGGATACAAGGCCCCCTCATCATAAACATACTCGACGCCATCAATAATAACCGTCCCCGTATAAGGACGTTCATCCAAGCCTTGCGGAGGCTGCACCAAGGCAGCATTGCCACCGCTACCCGATTGCCCGCCTGATGCAGTGCCGGACAAATCCCCCAACGCGGCCCGCGCAGGCCCTGTCTGCGCAGCCTTTTTAAAGAGGAAAGGGAAAATGCGATAATTAAAAAACCACGCCCCGACGAGAACCGCAACAATGGCAAACGCCCCGGCCCACTTCAAAGGAATGCCCTTTGCTTTCTTGCCTTTGTCGGCAGAACCGCCCCCGGCCATGCCAACGCCACCCGAGGTGTCGTAACAATCGGCAATGGATTTACGCAGCGTAAATGTTTCCTTTTCGACATACTCATCCCCGTTGCCGCTCACAGGCTGAAGGTATGTCTTGCGCTCAAAGTTATTGCCTCTCGTAAACCCACGAAATTTCTCAACCCGATAATTGCGAATATAGCTGAAATCCTGCGCCACAGACCGGAATTGCTTATCCACGTTGGCGATGGATTGCGTGATGCAATACACGTTATCCCCAAGCTTCCTGTGCTGGGAAAGGTAGTTCAACGCTTGCGGCCCTGTCTTCTGCCATGCACGCGCATTGAACTTGATATGTATTTCATCGAGATAGTAATCGACATCGAAGACGCCGGCTTCACAGACAGAGGAGAAATCAACCGTCTTATCCTCTTTGATGCAGTCCAGTGACAGCGTGAAATCGTTCCGACGATATCGCCAGAACTCCCCAAGCATCTCATCATCGAGCATCACGACGCGTTCCAAAACATGAACGTTTAATTCCGGATGAAACTCATGCAGATAGCACTGCAACCGCTCCACATGAAGCACGATATTGGTCACCACATACCGACCGGCGACAAGCGACTGAATCAGACGGCTAACCGCATACAGAGTTTTGCCGCCGCCCGGTTTTCCTGAAATGAAATGAATGCTCATTGTTCATCCCCCAGCATTATTGCCTTATGAATAAGGCGCAGCATTTCACCAAAAGGAACTTGTTTTTTCTTGTGCTCAGAACACCAAACCGCCCGCAGCTTGTCCAGCCTGTCACGTGTCTTGCTTTGGATTTCAATGTCCCCGACGCGGCACGGCACAAAGCCCCCAAGCGTGCCCCACTTCGACAGCTTGCGAAACATGGGAGCCTGCCCTTTCTTGCTCATATACTTCGCCAGATAGAGCGCGGCCCCTCTGTCCGCCTCGACAACGTGAACACGTCCGATGCCGAACCGCTTCCCAATCATGCGTATCAAATCGGCATCCATCCACGTATCGACAAGCCAATGGTAATGGATGCCGTGCATATCGTGAACCTCAGTCACGCGCAGGCCCTTAAAATTCTTATACCACTTCTGAACCTCGCGGACAAACAGCGTGTGCGTATTCATATACCACCACACCGGCATTACCTCCCGAAAAGTAAGCGTCCACATGTAAACATGTTCGCTTTCATCAAAGAGTTTTTCAACAGACATAATAAAGGCAACTTTGGATTTATTCATATCACAATATCGCTCACTGGCGTTCTCTCTATTGTTTATTATTAAACAAGGTTAAGGACGAGCCGTCCGACGCGGGCCGCGCTGGCGCGCGTCCCGCGTCCGCCGTCTCGTCTTTTATTATTTCCATAAAAACCACAATCGAACGGCTTTCACTGGAAACCGTTGCCCAAGTGAATGCACGCTTAGAGATGGCACGAAGCACAGGGACGCCACGGGAAACTTTCATTTCCATATTGCGCCGAAGGCTCACGAGTTGCTTGCGCTCGCCCTCCCTGATTCGTTCCACACCAGAAAACGACGTCCGCCGTAATTCCTCTATATAATCGGAATCCTCTATATGGTAACGAAACAGCCACTCATCGCCAAGGCAGACAGGGTCAATCTTGAACGTGAAGCCTAATTGAGTTTTGTCATACGAGGTGACGAGATCACTTTCGCTATATTCCGGACGCACGTATATAGGACGTTCCCGGACGCGTCCGTTATATGTGTTGAATGATTCTCCGGACATCAAACGCACCTCTTGGTTAATCAAAACAGAACTAGAGGTATCAGTCTTTAGAAAGTTCAAGATGGACTTGAAATCTAGAACGACATCAAACGAAGGCGACTGCACCGGCCCGGACAGCGAAACATCGACACGCGCATGATTCAACAAATCAGCAAGCGCATCGGCCCTCACACCGGACGTATCGACGACCAGCAACTTTGCCACCACTGAGCGGCGGGAAACAAGTCTTTCGACCACGTCAGAAAAATTACGCTGCGTAATCTCATCGCCTTTAACGAGGGCATAGCCGCCGACAATAGAGGCGTTTTCCATTCGTGAAACTTGCTCTTGTGTCAAAAGACCGGAGGGGACCGCCTGCCATGACTGCACGCCGACGCCGTATAAGATAACGCTACCCTGACGCCGATAATCGGTCCCAGCAAGAAAGCCGAGAACCCGCAAGGCGTCATCCTCACTATCTGCCGACAGATTGCCATGCACCGGCCTCGCAGCCATTTCAGGCGTAGCAAAGAAAATCGAAAGCCCGTAACGCTTCCCGACGACACCGGCCACGTCGGACAGAGACAGGCCCCGCGATTCAAAGGCGAATGACGGAGCATCCGCCGCAAAAATTACGCTGCGTAAATGCAACGCAAACAACAATAGAAAGAGTTTTTTCATTATAATAAAAAAGCCCCTCTAGCGTGTGGACTAGAGGGGCAAAACACACAGGTTGCGGTTTAGCTCTCGATGGCCTCAAGCGTGCCACGAGCGCGGACAAGACCCTTGTCCATTTCCAGCCCTTGCAGGCGGACCAGCACACGCTGGCCTTTCTTAAAGGGCGATTTGTAAGCACTGGCGTTGAAATCGTCCGCCGTGCGTTCATTGAGCGCAACGGCCACGTCCCCAACTTCGACGTTGTGACGGAGCATGGACATTTCCGCCATGCGTCCGGTTTTCTTGTCCTGATACTTGATCGTCTCGGCAGAGCTCGAACGATACTCAGCGATGCCGCCGAGGAACTCGCCATTTTCGATACGCTTGAGGGCTTCAGTTTTGGTCATGACTTATCTCTTTCCTTTTTTGGTTATGGTTTTCTTGGCCGGTTTTTTGGTTTCTTTCTTGCGGGTAATCCGCACTTCGACCGTCCAGCCGTTGCAGTCGAAAATTGTCGTGGGCTTCCACCCGTCGCCGAGCTTCCCGGCGCACGGCAGATAGGAGCCGAGAAATTCAGTGAGAATTTCACGCGGAGTATGGACGCGAGGTTTCACCGCAACCATCGTCTTGGTTTTCTCCAGAATGGGCTTATCCGGCTTTGTCCCAGTCTTGCCCTGGCTTTTCTCATCCGAGCCCTTGTCCCACTTTTTCCAGATGGCGGGTTCATCTTCCGGCTTCGACTCCTTGGCCGTTTCCTTCGCCTTTGGCGCGGATTCAGCCGGTTGCCCGGCAAACATGTCCGCTTGTTTGGATTCAGCCTCTTTTTTGGCCTCTTCCGCCTCTTCAATGGCTTCCTGACGGGCAATGTCCAAAGCCACTTTGAAGCCTATCGTGCGGCTTTTGTATTGCTCCCAAACCACGTCGGAAACCATCGAGACGCGCTTAATTTCCGAAATGCGCGAATCAGCGAAGCCGAGCTGCTTCAATTCCGCCGTGACCGTCACCGGCATCAATTGCGCCTTCCTGATATGGTCGCAAACGGCAATATACTTGCCAACCGCATCCGCCATGGATGCCTGCAACTCCATTGCCAGCTGCCGGAGCTTCGCCACGTCCGCCGACGCCTCAGTGTCACAGGAAACAGCTGTTTCCTCATGACGTATCTCGGGAAAAAGCGACGCCGTATTGTCCGGCCCCGCGTTAGTGTGTATTTCTGTTGGTGCTATCATGGGATTACCTTGGTTCAGTTTTGCGCGTAGCTGCGCCCAGCCCTCGCCCGTTGCTCCGCAGCCCGAGCCAATGCCCGGTTGCGGTAAAATTCCTGTCCCGCCGCTGATTCCTCCCACAGTCGCCACTTGACCTCACAAGCGACCTCGCAGGCCCGCACCGCCGCCTTGCGCCGCATTTCTTCCGTCCAGACTTGTTCCGCCGTGCCTGTTTCCAGAAGCTGTTGCCACGCGAAAAGCTCACGTTGCCCGCGAGCCATCGCCGCCATGAACGCGGGGTATTTCTCGGCAAAGGCCGTTCGGGATTCTCTACTTTTACGCATCGTAAATCCCCCCGCGTTCGCCCCTCTCCCCCCCGCCCCTACGGGCTCCGCCCTTCGGGGAGCCCCTCCCGCTGCACGCGACATCGCCTAGCGGCGACCCTACGGGCGCGACTTCGTCGCGTGTCGGGTTCGCTCCGCCATTTTCAGGCAGGGAGCGCGAGCTATGGCCCGCGCTCGCGCCCCCTGCCGTCGTTATGTCTGGCTTCCTCCCATAGCCAGTTCCTCCCGCCAAATTCAGCATGGAAACGCGCAGCAACGCCACCAATGCACGCCGCCCAAGTGCGTCCAGTGCTGCAAGTTGCCGTTTCCCCTTGACGCTAAGCGCACCGTAACCAAAAACATCCCGCTCGCTGCACGACGGGTTCAAATCCATGTCGGGCAGCCAGTCTTGATGGATTTGCCCGGATGGTGGAATTGGTAGACACGCAGGTCTCAGAAGCCTGTGCCTAACCGCATGGGGGTTCGAGTCCCCCTCCGGGCACCATCAACGCTTGCATTGCCAATCACCAAGGAGGCGAATGCGGCCTTCCTCGAGTTCTCGCCAGCCACCACAAAACCAAACTGCATTTTATGGCGGCTGTATTGCCTCCGTTGCGACGGGACCGATCTCCGAACATGTAGCCCAATAGGTTACAATCCGAGATGGAAATGCGCCGGATTGTGGAGAGCGTCCTTATTCTTGCGCCTCGTCTGCGCCATCGTCATCCGAGTCATCGGCGTCGGCATCGATGGGCCGCTCAAGAATTTGCCGGCATTCGCGCATCATGCGCAGCCAGATCTCGCGCAAGTCAAAGAGACGCGAGGTCGCTTCGGCCCGATAACGGGCCAGCGTCCGGGAAACATTTTCTCCGTCGGCGTTGAGCGTGGTGAGCGTTTGGTTGAGTTCGGCCAGTGCCCGTTTGAAAAGGCTGATCGCCATCGCGTAATCGCCGAAATCGAGCGCCTGGATGGCCAGCACGGCCTGCTCCTCGCCACGGTGCAACGCGGTCTGGTAGGCCAGGGCGGTGCGTTGCGGCACGCGATCGGCCCGGTCGGCGATGGCCTCCCAGCCGCGCTTGAGCGTCAGGTAAATCGCCTTGGTGGAGATGTAGATGTAGTTTTTGTGAAAGGTATACGGTCCGGCCTCCCACTCGTCGGGATTGAGCGAATCGTCATCCTCCTCGTCGGTGTCGGAATCGGAGGCCCATAGTTCGCGGTCCCAGCCCATCGCCACGGCGACTTCGGCGAGACGATCCGGGTGTTGGTTGAGCGTCTCGTAGAAGGCGACGTAGCGGAGGACGACGTCATCTTGTTCGCGGAGATAGTGTTCCCAGTCGAACTCATTCCATGCCAGATCTCCGCGTTCGTCTCCCTCGAAATCGGAAGGATTATTGGGATCAAAGTCGCTCATTTCTGAATGGGGCGAAACGTGCTCCTGCTGTTCTTGAAATGCAACGTCAAACCCGCGTTGTTTGCCGCGTGTGAACGATGGACGGAAATGACACGGGAAGCCTCCCTTTGCAGGTTGCTTTCGCGCAAGCACTCCAGCAACTTCCCGGTCGAGGATTCCCCAAATGGACGAGGTTTATCACGAGACAGTTTTTTTTACCGGGCACGTGCAGGGCGTGGGTTTTCGCTACGCCACATTGCAGGTCGCCAGGGAGTTTGAGGTATCGGGCTTTGCCGCCAATCTGCTCGATGGGCGGGTGCAGGTCGAGGCCGAGGGAGAGGAATCGGAGGTCCGTACTTTTATCGAGGCCGTGGGTGAACGCATGCACGGCTTCATCAGGAAGACAGAGCGCAAATCCGGCCGGAAAAAACCTGAATACAGTGGTTTCATGATCAAATAACTTAAGATTAAATTAGATTTGTTATTTATTATAAATAAGTAAGTTGCTGTTTTACAATTAAAAACGCCTTGCGGAATCGGCATTAATTTATGTGAGTTTCCTTACTCACTAATAATTAAATGTCATCCGTTTCCATAAAGAATGTTTCCCCCGCCCAGCCGCCTGCCGCGGCGTACGATGGGCCGGGGGCAAATATTCATCCGATTTTCGAGCAGGTGCTGTCGCGGGCGGAAAAGGAAAAACGTCTCCGGCAGCGTGCCCGCGTCATCTGGCTGTTCGGGTTGTCGGGTTCGGGCAAGAGCACGCTTGCCATCGCGCTTGAGCGCCGGCTTGCCGCCGAGGGTTTCACCACGCACCTGCTCGACGGGGACAATCTTCGCACCGGCCTGAACCGTGGGCTCGGTTTCAGCGACGCCGACCGGACGGAGAACATCCGGCGCGCGGCCGAGGTCGCGCGGCTCTTTGCGCAGGCCGGCATCGTGACGATCGCGTCGTTCATCACGCCGTTCCGCGCGCTTCGCGACACGGCGCGCGGGATCATCGGGGCGGCGGATTTTTTCCCGGCCTATGTGCATGCCTCCTTCGAAACCTGCGCGCGCCGCGACCCGAAAGGCATCTACGCGAAGGCGGCGGCGGCGGGCGTGGCGGATTTCACCGGGCGGGATTCGCGTTTCGAGCCGCCCGCGCCGGACGAGGAGGCGCTTTTCATCGACACCGAGACGGCCTCGCCCGAGGCGGCGCTCGGGCAACTCCACGCCGCCGTGCGCGCGCGCATCGCATTTGTATCCGAATAACAGATACACGCGGGCGCCGCTTCCCAGTCCCGGCCGGGCGCCGCGGGCGTTTCCGCGCTTTTTTCTTTTTCCGACATGAGCAACTACAACCTCACCCACCTCGCGCAACTCGAGCACGAAGCCATCTATGTGATGCGCGAAGTCGCCGCGCAATTCGAGCGGCCCGCGCTCCTTTTTTCCGGCGGCAAGGACTCCATCGTGATGGTGCGCCTCGCGCAAAAGGCCTTTGCCCCGGCCCGCATGCCGTTCCCGCTCGTGCACATCGACACCGGGCACAATTTCGACGAGACCCTCGCGTTTCGCGACCAGCTCGTCCGCGACACCGGGGCGCGCCTCATCGTGCGTCGCGTCGCCGACAGCATCGCCGCCGGCCGCGCGACCGAGGAAAAAGGGCCGAATCCCTCGCGCAACGCGCTCCAGACCGTCACGCTGCTCGACGCCATCGAGGAGTTCAAATTCGACGCCTGCCTGGGCGGCGCGCGCCGCGACGAGGAAAAGGCGCGCGCTAAGGAACGCTTCTTCTCGCATCGCGACGAGTTCGGCCAGTGGGACCCGAAAAACCAGCGTCCCGAACTCTGGAACCTCTTCAACGGACGCAAGCATCCCGGCGAGCACTTTCGCGTTTTCCCGCTCAGCAACTGGACCGAGATGGACGTCTGGCAATACATCGCGCGCGAGCAGCTCGCCATTCCGACCATCTACTTCTCGCACGAGCGCGAGGTGGTTGACCGCGACGGCGTGCTCCTCGCCAACACCCCGCACATCACGCTGCTGCCCGGCGAGAAATTCGGGCGCCGCCGCGTGCGCTTCCGCACCGTCGGCGACGCCACCTGCACCGGCGCGGTCGAGTCCTCCGCCGCCACGCTTGCCGAGATCATCCAGGAAGTCGCCGCCGCCCGCGTGACCGAGCGCGGCGCCCGCGCCGACGACAAACGCTCCGAGACCGCCATGGAGGACCGCAAGAAGGCGGGATACTTCTGAAATGCGGAATGCGGATTTCGGAATGCGGATTTCAAAACCTCCGCAAACGCAAGCCGCTCCACATGCCCGAAAACAATCCGCCACCGCGCCCGCCGATAATTCCGCAATCTCCACCACCGCCGCCTTTCCCATGACCACCGCAAACACAACAGCCACCGCGTCCGCCGATAATTCCGCAATCCGCAATTCGCAATCTGCATTCCCCGCGTCCGCCGCCACCGACGAGCATTACCTTTCCATGGATCTTCTCCGCTTCACCACGGCGGGAAGCGTGGACGACGGGAAATCCACCCTCATCGGGCGCCTGCTCTACGACTCGAAAGCCATCTTCGACGACCAGCTCGACGCCATCGAGCGCGCCACCGAGCAGCGCGGCGAGGAGCACCTCAATCTCGCCCTCCTCACCGACGGGCTTCGCGCCGAGCGCGAGCAAGGCATCACCATCGACGTCGCCTACCGCTACTTCGCCACGCCGCGCCGCAAGTTCATCATCGCCGACACGCCCGGCCATATCCAATACACGCGCAACATGGTCACCGGCGCCTCGACCGCCAACCTCGCCATCATCCTCATCGACGCGCGCAACGGCATCGTCGAGCAAACCCTCCGGCACTCCTTCATCGCCTCGCTGCTCCGCATCCCCCACCTCGTCGTCTGCGTGAACAAGATGGACCTCGTCGATTTCGACAAGGCGGTTTACGACGGCATCGTCCAGCAGTTCTCGCGCTTCGCCTCCAGGCTCGAAATCCCGGACATAAAATTCATCCCGATCAGCGCGCTTCACGGCGACAACGTGGTCGAAAAATCCCCCCGCACGCCGTGGTACGAAGGCGGCCCGCTGCTCTACACGCTCGAGACCGTCTACATCGGCAGCGACGCCAATCACATCGACGCCCGCTTCCCCGTGCAAACCGTCATCCGGCCAAACAACGACGCCTGGCATGACTTCCGCGGTTTTGCCGGACGCGTCGCCGGCGGCGTCTTCAAACCCGGCGATTCCGTCGTCGCCTTTCCCTCCGGCTTCACCAGCCGCATCAAGGAAATCCACGGCCCCGACGGTCCCGTTCCGGAGGCATTCACGCCCATGTCCGTCACCATCACGCTGGAGGACGACATCGACATTTCGCGCGGCGACATGCTGGTGAAACCCAACAACCCGCCCGCGGCCACCCAGGACGTCGAGGCCATGATTTGCTGGTTTGCCTCGGACAAAAAACTCCAGCCCAACGGCAAATACCTCCTCCGCCACACGACCCGCGAAACCAAGACCGTGGTCAAGGAAGTGCGCTACAAGGTTGACATCAACACGCTGCACAAAATCGAAAGCGATTTCGAAATCGGCATGAACGACATCGCGCGCATCCGCCTGCGCACCACGACTCCGCTCGGAGCGGATTCCTACCATCGCAACCGGCAGACCGGCGCCTTTATCCTGGTGGACGAATTCACCCACGCCACGGTCGCCGCGGGCATGATCGTGTGACCTCGCCCCCGCCGCCGCGCGGGAAGAAAAATTCCGGGGCATTTCCAATAATGCCGCAACCGGATCGGCCGGCCTGAAATGCCCCGAGTGTTGCCGGCGATGCAACCTGATGGATTACATCGCATCGGTTGCGGTTTCATTTGAAACTGCCCCGGCCGCGGGTTACACGCGGGCGCGGGCAAAAAACAATTTTTGCACCTGCTGGCTGGGGGCGGCCCCTCCAGCCAAAGCGTTCCGGCTGCTCACTTTTGACCGTATAGCTGCGTGATCGGGACGCGCAGGGCCTCGGCTATTTCCAAGACCTCGAAATCCAGGACGACACGCTGCCGGTTTTCGATCTTGGAAAGGGTGGATTTGCTCAGAAAAAGCCCGCGGATTTCCAGGCGGGCAACCAAATCATCCAGCGTGATTGCCGGATCATGGGCATAACGGATCCTCTGTAAGTTCCGGCCGATGAGATTGCGGCCTTTGAGTTTCCTGTGTGCGGGCAGCTTCAAGTTTCCAAAAAAGAAACTTGACGATAGCGAATTGAGGTGCGGTTTAGTTTCTGCATTGGAAACTTATCAGTTCCTGGAATTCTTCACCAAACTGTCAGGCATGCCGCCGCGCTTCCGCATCCTCGCTCCAATCCCGTTACTTCTCCACGCCCGGAGACTTGGAGACCTTTATGCTAACTCATTAGTTATTAGTAATCTGAATAATTGTGTGCTGTAAATTTATGGATAAAGACCCTTGCCACCGATGAACAGAATATTTGCCCTAATGCAGGCGCCTCAGTCAGTCGATGATCTTCCGGTATCCTAATCCTTCAGCCTCATGACTTCACTGAACCCTGCTCACTGGCTGGATGTCGCCCGCTGGCTTGCCTCATATCCGTCTGATACCGCGATCAAGCGTCTGCTTGGGCATTTGGGCGAACTGCTGGAGGCCGACCGGACATGGGTGTTCCGCTATGATGCCAAGCTGAATGGCTTCGTCCGCATCCACAAATGGGTGCGCGATGGATACCGTCCGACACTGGAGGATTTTCAGGAGCTGCCGGTCGATGTCCTTCAGGGACTGCACGAGGCGCTGCAACGCGGCCTGATGGTGCATTTTCCCGACATAAGCTGGTTTGCCGGCGGCTCGCTGGAATTGAAGCAGCGCATGATTCGCAGCGGCATACGCGCGGTGATCGCGGTGCCGATTTTTGCCAACGAAGAGCTTGCCGGCATCTTGGGCCAGGACACGGAGCGCGACACCCGCGAATGGAACGAGGAGGCCCGCGCGACGCTCAAGACGACGGCTGAAATCATCGGCGGAATCTTTGCCAAGGAATCATCACTTGAGCCCGCCCCTGCTGCGCAGGACCCGGTGCAGGCCCTGCCTGTGCTTTATGTCGTGCAGGGCAATGGCGTGGTGTCGCTGCCGCAGGAGCAGATCCTGCATGTCAGCTCGGACCGGAATCATTCCTGCCTGCATACGGTCGACGGACGGAAATTCGACGGGCTGCGGTCACTCAGCGAATGGGAGAATCTTCTCCCGTCCGGAAATTTCACGCGGGTGCATCGCTCGCACATCGTGAACATCGACAAGATTGCCCGCCTGGACCGGACCGGAGGCGTCTGGCGGTTGTGGCTGGCCGACGGCGCGACATCGCTGCCCGTCGGACGTCCCCATCGTTTCAAGGTGCAGAAGCTGCTTCTGCCGGGCTTGCGGCACGCCATGCTGGAGGATGCCGCGACTGCCGCTCAATCCAACTCGCGGATAACGCCGTTTTTTCTGCGTCCGATGGCGTAGCGCCCTTTCCCCGAAAAAACCAAGGGGAATCCCCTTTTCGGGTAGGGCGAGGCGTCCCGCCGAGCCGTTGTCCGCCTGCGGCTCGGCGGGACGCCTCGCCCTACCTAAAGGGGAATTTTTATTGGGAAATGGCATCACTTCATAAAACCCGCAGCGTTTTTCTATAAAAGCTCACGACCTCGTCGGGGTCGTCGGTAAATAATATATAGTCCAGCATCCATTCGGGGGCGCGTTTGGTTTTGACCATGTTGCGGACCTGTTTTCGCAGGTCGGTCCAGAAGCGGCTGTTGTAGAATATATAGGGGACGCGCGGGCGGATGCCGAGTTTCAGGTTGCAGAGTTCGATGCCGATTTCCTCCAGCGTGCCAACTCCGCCGACGTTGAAGATGCAAAAATCCGCGACTTCGAACCATTTCTGGCGGTAGTGGCGCGAGGTTTCCTGAAAGGTGTTGAAGAAATCGACCCCGATTTCCGGGGGCTGGGCTTCGAGTTCGAGGAAGCAGGCGCCGGTGAGGGCGCCTTTGCCGCGGGCCTGTTCGGTGGCGAGGCGCATGACCCCGCCGCCGCCGCCGGTGAGCACGCCGACGTTGGTGCCGATAAAACCGGTGAGCTTGTCGATGAGCGCGGAGATGCGGTCGGTGTCGGCCTGGTCGAGACCGACCGCGGAGCCGTAGAAGGCAAGGATGGTGGTTTCCTGGAATTTGCGGGCGAGTTCCTCGCGCACAAAGAAACCGTGGTCCTTTTTGTAAGTGTGAAGGTAGAGGTCGCCGAGCTGGTCGTTATACCAGTAAACATCGATGCCGAGGTCGTCATAGTTGACGAGGCGGCCGTGGGCGTTGTGCGACAGGAAGAATCCGTGGGTGCGGGAGGGACGGCGGAAGATGAGGCGTTTGAGCTTGAGCTGGGGGAGGCGGGCGAGGATTTCGATTTGCTCGGGGAGATTGGGGAAGTAGTCGGTGACGAGCGTGTCGGCGTCGGCGGGGGCGGCGTCGAGGGCGTTGACCACGGTGCGATGGGTGACGGCGCCGGGATCGGCGGCGTCTGCGAGCGCGGTTTTCAGAACGGCGTGGTCGAAGAGAAGCGACGAATGGAGGAAAAGGGAGCGGTTTTCCTGGGCGGAGTTCTGCCCCTTGACCGTGACGCGGGCGCGGGGCTTGGCCTCGGCGGTGTCGCGGGGCGGGTTTTCGTCGAGGGAGTGGTAGAGTTCGGTGGCGGAGGCGAGGAGGCGCGCGCGTTTTTTGAGGAGGGATTTGCTGTCGGTGTCGGCGGGGGCGGGGGCGCGGAAAACCTCGACGGAGACGACCGGATTAATGACAGGCTGGTCGCCGGTGTTGTAGATTTCCAGCATGATGTTGGTGCCGAAAGTCTTTATGGGGTCGAGGAGGACGGCGGAAGTGTGGATGCCGAAGTTGCCCTCGCCGCGGTTGAGGATGACGTAGTGCTCTTTCAAATACATGGAGCAACTGGTGAGGATGCCGGAGCGGGGCGGGATGGTGAGGAGCGGGGTCTCGTGGCGCACCTGGACCTTGTCGAGGTAGGAGCGGCCGGCGTCGCCGGAGACGAGGCGCTCGAACTCGGGGCGCTGGAGGCGGGGATTGAGCGAATAGCGGACGTTGTGCGGGGTAAGGAAGACGGAGCCGTGGCGGTCGATGCTGATGGAGGCGGGGAGCTTGAGGGCGTTGCCGGCGATGGCGTCCTGGATTTCGGTGGAGGAGAGCTTGGCTGATTCGGGGGCGTAGAAGAGGCGGCCGACGGGCGCGCCGGAGCGGAGGAGTTTTTTCCAGTAAGAGGCGTTGGGGAAGCTGTGGTCGAAGAGGAACGCCTCGGCCTCAAACACGAGCCGGTTGCCGTCAACGGAGAGCGGGCTGGTGCGGACCATCTCGATGCCGATGCGGGCGAGGGTGCTGCGCTCGGTAAAATGCAGGTCGGCGATGCGGGCCTTCATGGTGTCGAACTCGGCGGGATGGCGCGGCCAGAAGGCGAGGGTGAGCGAGACCGTGCGGTCGCCGTTGGCGGACGGGCGGACGGTGAGAATCTGGCCGTCCTGGCTGGTCCAGAAGGCGTCGTCGGCGGGTTGCGGGTGGGATTTGGCGGAAGAGGCTGCGGTGGCGGACATGGTTTGGTCGCGGGATGGTTGGTGTCTTGGCGAAATTGAGGATGGAAAAAGCACGAGTGAAGGCCCGATGCCCCGGTTGGGCAAGGTGGGAGTGCGGGGCCGCTTTTATGGGGAATGCCGGATTCCCGGCATTGGCAAACACGGGTTGCATGCGTTATATTACCGTGCAGTTTCATCCAGCCGTGCCCGCCAACTCGCTCACACTTCCCGGACTTACCGCGCGCCTCGACCGGCTTGTTTATCACCATGGAGGGAAAAGCCTGCCCGAGGACCAGCCGCACGCGTTTGTTTATTTTATCACCATCACAAACTCCTCCGACCGCATCGTGAAGCTGCTCGGGCGCAAATGGGTGCTCCGCCAGGCCGACGGGTCGCGCGTCGTCATCGAAGGCGACAAAATCGTCGGCGAGACGCCGCGCATCGCGCCCGGCGAGGAATTCTCCTACAACAGCTACCACGTGACCGGCACCGACGCGCGCGCCCAAGGCAGCTTTCACGGCGTGGATGACCTCGGCCATCGCATCCACGTCATGCTGCCTGAGTTCGAGATGATCATCCCGACCCGGCTGGACGGGTGACCGGTGTCCGCGTGCGCGCATGGGCCGGAGTCCCGGGACTTCCCGCCCCTGCGTTTTCCCATGTCCTCTGCACAACCCCAAAAGACAACGATCTCCATCGCCCCCGTTATGGCGGACCTGTTTACACCCGGCGGCTTTGCATCCCCTCGCAAATCTTGCTCTTGCGGAGGCGCGTCCGCTCCCTCTTTCTCGCTTGCACTACATGAAGCTCATTGACCTTAACCGCGACGGCGAAATCGGCGCGAACTGTCACTACATCCAGATCGGAAGTCTTAACCTTGTCATCGACAGCGGCCTGCACCCGAAAAAAGCGGGGCGGCGCGCCGCGCCCGATTTTGGGCCGATACGCGGCGTCCATCTCGATCTCATCATCATCACGCACTGCCACCTCGACCATATCGGCAGCCTGCCCGTGCTCCTGCGCGAGCACCCCGAGGCTCCCGTCGTCATGAGCACCTCCAGCCGCATGCTGGTCGAGCGCATGCTGCATAACTCCGCCAACGTCATGGTGCGCCAGAAGGAGGAGGCCAACATTCCCGAGTATCCGCTTTTCACCCACGAGGAGATCGACCGCATCGCGAAACGCCTCACCGGCATCCCGTTCGGCCAGGCCAAGCGCATTCAGGGCGGCAAGGACGACATCACCATCATCCTCCACCCGGCCGGCCATGTTGCAGGCGCGGCGGGGGTGGAGATTCACCACAAGCGGCGCCAGATATTCCTCACCGGCGACGTGCTCTTCGAGGACCAGCGCACGCTTCCCGGCGCGAAATTCCCGGCCGGGCGCTTCGACACGCTCGTCATGGAAACCACCCGGGGCATCACCGCGCGCGGCTCCGAAAAGACGCGCCTCATCGAGGTCAACCGCCTCATCGACAGCATTAACGACACCATCCAGCGCGGCGGCTCGTATCTCATCCCCGTGTTCGCGCTCGGCCGGCAGCAGGAAATCCTCTCCATCATCCACGACGCGCGCAAATTCCGCCGTCTCGTTGACTGCCCCATTTTCGCGGCCGGCCTCGGCATGGACCTGGCCGACTACTTCGACGAAATCTCGCGCAAGACCAAGCACGTCCGCTTCAACCGCGGCATCATCAAGGAACTCCAGATCAAGCCCACCCCGCGCAAGCTCAACCCCGGCGAGGATCCGCAGCAAAACGGCCTCTACATCATCAGTTCCGGCATGATGGTCGAGCGCACGCCATCCTACACCCTCGCATCCGGGCTCGTCGGCCACGCCCGCAACACCATCGGCTTCGTCGGCTACTGCGACCCCGACACGCCCGGCGGCGAACTCCTGGCCTCGAAGCCCGGCGACCAGTTCCTCTTCAAGGCGTGCAACGTGAAGACCAAGATCAAGGCCCGCGTCGAGCGTTTCGACCTGAGCGGCCACGCCGACCGCGAGGAGTTGCTGGAATTCGCCGTGCAAGCCGATCCGCGCGTCATCGTTCTCACGCACGGTGAAAACGAAGCCCGCGCCTGGTTCGCCGGACAACTCGCCGAAAAGCTTCCGAAAACCAAGCTCATCGACCCGGTTCCGCTCCAAACCTATCAGGTTTGAGGGGGGGGCAACCGGAAGAGGTGTCACAAACGGAGCGGCGGCGTCCTCGTCGCCACCCAAGCCGAAAGCCATAAGGCGCAACGCAGCCGCGCCAGCGACTGGGAGCGCCGGCATCTTGCCGGCAGGTGGCACGGGCGTCCCGCCCGTGGGTTTGGCGACGCTTCGCGTCGTCTGCCGGCTGGAAGCCGGCGCTCCCAGTCGCTGGCGCGGCTGCGCATGGCGGACCACCACTTCCGATTACACCCGGTTTGAGACCCGGCTCGTTTTTGCCTTGGCCAGCGGCGAAAAGACCGGGCAACCTGCCGCATCATGATTTTGTTCCTGGCGCTTGTCCTCATCGCGCTGCGTCTCGCGGCGGAAATTTTTCTCAGCCTGCTCAACAGCCGCGAAGTCCGCCGCCACGCGGACGCGCCGCCCGCCCCGGTCGCCGCGATCATGGACGCCGCCACCAGCGGACGCGCCGCCGCCTACACGCTCGCCAAGGGGCGGCTCGGGCGCGTCGAGCTGGCGTGGGATGCGCTCGTGCTGGCCGCGCTCCTGCTGAGCGGCGTGCTGCCGCGCGTCTACGCGGCGGTCTGCCCGGCGGACGCCTCGGGCGCGTGGGTGTTGTGGAGCCGCGTGTTTTTTCTCATCGGCACCGGCATCGCGCTCAGCTTCTTTTCCCTGCCGCTGGACTGGTGGGGACAGTTCCGGCTCGAACAACGCTTCGGCTTCAACAAAAGCACGCCCGGCCTGTGGGTGGCGGACAAAATCAAGGGCCTCGCGCTTTCCATCGTCATCGGCGCGCCCGTGCTCTGGGTGCTGCTCTGGCTCGCTCAGCTCGCGGGCGGCGCGTGGTGGGCGTGGGGATTCGTTTTTGTATTCGGTTTCCAACTACTGATGCTCGTGCTTTACCCGAAGCTCATCCTGCCGCTGTTCAACAAACTCACTCCGCTGCCGGACGGCGAGCTGCGCGCGCGGCTGATGGCGCTGGCGGAACGCTCCGGGTTTCGCGCCTCGACCATCCAGGTGATGGACGGCAGCAAGCGCTCCGGGCATTCGAACGCCTACTTCACCGGGTTCGGGCGCTTCCGCCGCATCGTGCTGTTCGACACGCTCATCGGGCAGCTTGCGCCCGAGGAGCTGGAGGCGGTGCTGGCGCACGAGGTCGGCCACTACAAACGCGGCCACATCCCGAAAATGCTGGCGGTCTCGGCCGCGATGATGCTGGGCGGCTTTGCGGTCATCGCGTGGCTGGCCGGGAGCGCATGGT
Organism: Termitidicoccus mucosus; assembly: GCF_038725785.1. Lineage (GTDB taxonomy): Bacteria > Verrucomicrobiota > Verrucomicrobiia > Opitutales > Opitutaceae > Termitidicoccus > Termitidicoccus mucosus. The sequence continues at coordinate 2,266,043 of NZ_CP109796.1, read as the reverse complement.
TCAACCCCGCCTTCGGGTTTCCCGCGGGCGATCTCGCGCCGGCGTTCCTGCTGTTCGCGCTGCTCGGCGGCGCGGTCACGTTCTGGCTCACGCCGCTCGGCAACCTGTTTTCGCGCAAGCACGAATACGAGGCCGACGCCTTTGCCCGCGAGGTGATGGGCGGCCCCGCGCCGCTCGTCGGCGCGCTGCGCAAGCTTGCGCAGAAAAACCTGAGCAACCTCACGCCGCACCCGTGGTTCAGCGGGTTTTATTATTCGCATCCCACACTGGTCGAGCGCGAGGCGGCGCTCAACGCCGGACAATGAGCTCACCGGCAAACGTAGGGCCTGACCTTGCGTCAGGCCAGGCAACCCGGCGGCATGTCGCACACAGGCTCGGCCTGACGCAAGGTCAGGCCCTACGGTGCGTTTTCCTCACCGTCTTGGTTCTCTTTGTTTTCTTCGCCGGCCAGCCGGTTTTCGCCGGCACTCTCACCGTCGCGACCTACAACGTGAAAAATTACACGCTGGAAAGCCGCATGGCGGATGGCGAATACAAGAAGGAGTATCCGAAACCCGAATCCGAAAAGGACGCGCTGCGCGCCGTCATCAAGGCGATCGGCGCCGATGTGCTCGCGTTGCAGGAAATGGGGCCGCAGCCGTTTCTCGACGAGTTGCAGCGCGACCTGCGGAGCGACGGGGTCGATTATCCTTACGGCATCGTGCTCGACGCGCAGGATGCCGACCGGCACCTGGCGGTGTTGTCGAAGCGGCCGTTTGTGTCGGTGGGGCGGCACACGGATTTGAGTTTCAGCTATTTTGACGAACAGGATTTTGTGAAGCGCGGCCTGCTGGAGGTGCGGGTCCCGGCGGGCGCGATTGGCGCGCCGCCGGCGGATGACGAGGTCGTGACGATTTTCGTGGTGCATCTGAAAAGCCGTTATACCGACCGCCCGGACGATCCCGAGTCGGCCATCCGGCGCACGTCCGAGGCCGAGGCGGTCCGCGACCGGGTGCTGAAGGTTTTCCCCGACCGGGCGAAGGCAAGATTCCTGCTCGTCGGCGATTGCAACGACACCCGCGCCAACCGCCCCCTGCGCGCGCTCAGCCGTCGCGGCGATACGCTCATCGCCGACATCCTTCCGGCCGGGGACACGCGTGGCGAGGTGTGGACTTTGTTTTGGGCGAAGCAGGACACCTACTCGCGTTTCGACCACATCCTCGTGTCGCCGGGTCTGCGCGATGCGGTCGTCGGAGGCGCGGCGTGGATTTACGACGGCCCGCAAGTCATGCAAGCCAGCGACCACCGCCCCGTCGTGGTGCGTCTGGAAATCGCGGACAAAAAATAGCGTGCTCCCCCCAGCACGCGCTGCCATCTTTATCTTTCCTCTTTCTCTTATCCGGCATCACACCGACACGTTTGGGAGAAAGAGGAAAGATAAAGAAGAAAGAGAAAGATGGAGGATAAGAAGGACGTCCGGGTTTGGCTGTCACTCCGCGTGCTCTTCCGCGTCTTCAGCCTCGCCGAGCGCGATTTCGATCGGGATGCGCCGCCGGTGGTAGTAGAGCGCCAGCAAGCCCTGGTAGGCGATGGTCAGGCAGCCGACCGTTGTGAAAAACATCATGTAACCCGCCTTCAACAACATGGGCAGATCCGCGCGCGTCATGCCGTTGTTATCCAGCATTTTTTTATACCAGCCCGGCAGCCGTTCGAACATCTCGTCGGAATGCGCCGCATAAAAAGCCGGATCGTAATGGGTGAGCTGCCAGCCCGTAAAAAACAGGATCAGCGCCATGAGCAGCAACTGCGCGCGCACCAGCCAGCCTATGCCGCGCGAATCGCCGCCGCCGAGCAGGCTTGCGCCGTGCAGTTCCATCGCCCCCGTGCCGGCGGCGAGCACGCAGACCAGGGCGCCCGCGATATTGCCTCCCATGGCAAACATGACGGCAAGGGCGCCGAGCGTGATGAGCAGCAGCCGTCCGTCAACGGACGCCACGAGAATGACGCGGTTCAGAATGTCGCCGGGCAAGGGTGGTGGTTTTTGAGCCATGAAATGATGTCGTGAATTTCGGGTGGATTCCCGCAATGGAGTCGTTCTGGATTCCCTGCCCGGAGCATAATGACAACCTGAAAATCTCGTGACCGACCAGCCGACACCGCCGCCGCGCCTGCGCATCGACTTTCCGCCCGCCCTGCCCATCAGCGAACGGGCGGAGGAAATCGTCGCGGCCATCCAGGCGCATCCGGTCGTGATTCTCGCCGGCGAGACCGGCTCGGGCAAGACCACGCAGATCCCGAAAATGTGCCTCGCCGCCGGGCGCGGCGCGCTTGGCAAAATCGCCTGCACCCAGCCGCGCCGCGTGGCGGCGTTGTCCATCTCGCGCCGCGTGGCCGAGGAGCTCGGCGTGGAATGGGGCCGCGAGGTCGGCTGCAAGATCCGTTTCAGCGACCAGACCTCGCCCTCCACCATCGTGAAGTTCATGACCGACGGCATGCTGCTCGCCGAGGTGCAGGGCGACCCGATGCTGCGCGCCTACGACACCATCATCATCGACGAGGCCCACGAGCGCTCGCTCAACATCGACTTCCTGCTCGGCCACCTGCGCCTGCTGCGCCACAGGCGCCCCGAGCTGAAAATCATCATCACCTCCGCCACCATCGACACCGCCGCCTTTTCCAAGGCGTTCGACGACGCGCCCGTCATCCAGGTCTCGGGCCGGACCTTTCCCGTCGAGGTGGTTTACGCGCCGCTCGACGGCCTGGGCTCCGACGCCGCCGAGGACGACGAGCCGCAGGCGCGCGCCGAGGCGCTGCACTATATCGACGGCGCGGTCGAGGCGGTCGGGCGCATCGTCGCGGAAAGCGAGGGACGGGCCGGGGGCGACATCCTCGTGTTCATGCCCGCCGAGCGGGACATCCGCGAGACGGCCGATTTGCTCGAAGGGCGGGGAAACTCCCGCGCCGGCGGCGGGGCGGGAGGGCTGCGTGACTGCGAAATCGTCCCGCTTTTCGGGCGCCTCTCCAACGCCGAGCAACAGCGCGTCTTCACGCCCACGCTCGTCATCGCCACCACGCCGCGCAGGCGCTGCACCGCCGCGCTGCCGCGCCGAGGAATCGCGCAGTCCAGCGCCGACCAGCGCAAGGGCCGCTGCGGCCGCGTGGCCGAGGGCGTGTGCGTGCGCCTGTATTCGGAAAAAGACTACAACGAGCGCCCTCGTTTCGCGCAACCGGAGATCCAGCGCGCCAACCTCGCCGACGTCATCCTGCGCATGAAGGCCTTCGGCCTCGGCGACATCGAGCGTTTTCCCTTCATCAATATGCCGGCGGCGAAAGCCATCCGCGCCGGCTACGCGCTGCTGGAGGAACTCGGGGCGCTGGAGCAGGGCGGGGAGCCCGGGGCCGGCGCGCACCGGCTCACGGACATCGGGCGCGAACTCGCCCGGCTGCCGGTCGATCCCACCGTGGGCCGCATGATTTTGCAGGCGCGCAGGGAAAAATGCCTGCGCGAGGTTGCCGTCATCGCCGCGGGGCTTTCCATCCAGGACCCGCGCGAGCGTCCGCTGGAAAAGCAGGCGCAGGCCGACGCCGCGCACCGCCGCTTCGCGCATCCCGACTCCGATTTCCTCACCCTGCTCAACATCTGGGAGGCTTTTCACGACGAGTTCGAAACGATGTCGCAGTCGAGGCTGCGCCGCTTTTGCCGCGGACATTTTTTGAGTTACACGCGCCTGCGCGAATGGCGCGACATCCACGCGCAGCTCATCGACGTGATGAGCGGGCGCGAGGACGGGCGCATGAGCTCGGTGCGCGACGGACTGGGGGACAAGGAGCCCGACCTCGCCTTTGGCTCGCCCGCCTACCGCGCCGTCCACCGGTCCATCCTCACCGGGCTGCTCGGCAACATCGCCCTCCGCGATGACGAAACCGGCGCCTACAAATCCACGCACGACCGGCGCGTGGCGATTTTCCCGGGTTCGGTCCTGTTCAACCGCGACAATGACAAGGCCCGGACGAGCGGCAGCGACGCGCGCAATAAGAACGACTCGAAGAGTCGTGCGAAGCGCCCCCAAAGCCCCAAGGCCGTCATGGCGGCGGAAATCATGGAAACCTCGCGGCTCTATGCGCGCACCTGCGCGCGCTTCGATCCCGCGTGGGCGCTCGAACTCGGCGCACACCTCCTCAAAATCTCGCACAGCGAGCCCTTCTGGGACGAGGAGAAGGGCCGCGTGCTGGTGAAGCAACGCTCGCGCCTGCACGGGCTCGAACTCGACGTGCGCGCCGTCGGCTACGGCCGGGTGAACCCGGCGCACGCGACGGAGATTTTCATCCGCGAGGCGCTCGTGAACGACGCCATCACCTGGCCGTTCGATTTCCTCGCGCACAACCGCGACGTGCGGGCCAAGGTCGAAAACCTCCTGACCCGCGCCCGCGACAGCAGCTACATGAACCTCGACGAGGCCGTGTATCGCTTTTACGCGGAACGGCTGGGCGTGGCGGAGATGGGGACGCGCCCGTGCGCCAGTGTAGGGCCTGACCTTGTGTCAGGCCGCGAACCGCCGTGCGCAAACGCGGCTCGACCCAAGGTCGAGCCCTACGGGGAATCCCCGCCGCCCGTCTCCTCCGTGCCCGAACTCATCGCGCTGGTGCGCGAACGCAAGCCCCGCGAGCCGCGTTTCCTTGAGATGGACATCGAGGACCTGCGCGATCCCGGCGAACTCTCCCATGACGCGGTTGCGTTTCCCGAGGCGGTCGAACTCGAAAACCGCGCGCTGCCGCTGGCCTATGCCTACAAGCCCGGCCAGGACGACGACGGCGTGACCATCGAGGTCAACGTGCGCGACGCCGGCGCGCTCACCGCCGCCGCGCTCGACTGGGCCGTGCCCGGCCATCTCGCGGCCAAGGTTGAGCACTACCTGCGCGTCACGCCGAAGGAGCTGCGCCGCGCGTTCATGCCGCTGGCCGAGACCGCGCGCAGCCTGGCGGAACAGGCCGCGGGCCGCGACCGCCTGACCGGACGCAGCGAGTCGCTCATCGACGCGCTCGCCGCCGTCATCGCGGAGCGATTCAGTATCCAAATAATAACTACACTGTGGGCCGCGAAGCCGCCGCCGGAGCACCTCCGCGTGCGCGTGCGCGTGGTCGATGACAACGGCGCGGAAATCTGCGCGGGGCGCGACCTCGACGGGATCCGCGCCGCGTTTTCCGAGCGCCAGCGCGAGGCGAGCGCCAACGCCTCCCGCGAAGATCCCGCCGCGTGGCGCCGCGCGCGGTCGCGTTGGGAGACGCCGCCGCAAACCGCGTGGACGTTTGGCGGCATCCCGGCGTGCGTGCGCATCGGCGACCAGGCCGGCATGCCGGTCGAGGCTTTCCCCGGGTTGCAGGTGGAAACGGCATCCTTCCGCTCCAAAAAAAGCGGCGGATCGGGCGGCTGCGCCGTCCACGGGCGGGACGCCCGTGCCACGCAAACTCACCAGCGGGATGCCCGCGCCATCTTGCCCGCCGACGGCGTGGCGTTGCGTTTGTTCAAGACGCCCGAGGCCGCGCGTGCCGGGACGGCGCGCGGGCTGGCGCGGCTGCTGGAATGCGAGTTGAAATACGAGCTTGCCTGGCTGGAGCGCGACCTGAGGGCGTTGCGGGAACTCGGTCCGCTCGCCGCGGCAGCCGCCCCGATGGACACGCTTCAGGCGCAAGCCTTCGCGATGCTTCGAGACTGGGTTTGCGATGCGGCACGCGTGGAGGGTTTCGCCTCGAATCGTTCTCGTTCTCTTGCTCGTTCTCTCGAAGATGAAACGGCGACGGCGATGGCGGATGATGCGCCGACCGAAAGTGAAACAAAGAGAGAACGAGCAAGAGAACGATTGGCGGAGGGCGGAGCGTGGCTGACGGCGGAGGCGTTTGCGGCGGCCGTGGCGGGGGCGAAGCGCGACTTGCGCGGCGTGGTGCCGCGGTTGATGGATTTGTTGAGGGAAATCCTGTCGGCTCGGGTGGAATTGCAGGTGCTGCCCGATGCGCCGGACGGGCTGGCGGCGGATGTCGCGGCGCTGGTGCCGCCGGATTTCCTGCGCGTGACGCATTATGGCCGTCTCGCGCATCTGCCGCGTTATTTGAAGGCGATGCGCCTGCGCGCCGGACGCTGGCGGCAGAATCCCGTGAAGGACGCCGAGCGCGTCCGCGCGCTCGCGCCTTATGCGAGGGAGGCGGCGCGGATCGCCGGCCTGTTGCGCGCCGGGGAAAAAATGCCGCCTGCGTGGCGCGAGGCGGCGGAAGCGTTTCGCTGGCTGGTGGAGGAATTCCGGTTGAGCCTGTTTGCCCAGGAACTCGGCACCGCGGAGCCTGTTTCCCCGGTGAAGCTCGACCGCGCGCGGGCGGAGCTGCGGCGCCTGGAAAACGCGGAGGGCGCCGGCAGGGCGGGCGAGGGCGCGGACCGCGAAAAGGCTGCGGACAAAAACCAATCCGCCGCACCGGCCGTTCCGCCCGAGCCCGCGTCCGCACCGCCCGCGGCGATGCCGTTGCCGTCAAAAAAGACCAAGCCGATAAAAAGCCTGAACGCCCTCGGCTCGTTGTTTCAGAAGTAGAAAAGCGCGACAGGTGAGTGTCCTGTCTTGGAAACTCGCCGGCTGGCCCTCACCCGGCGGTTTTTCACCTTCGCAAAGAGGAACTCCTCCCGCTCTCATATCCTGCCGCGGCGGGCTGGTCCTGCTTCCTTTTCACGTCCTTCTTCTCGCCGGTGTTTGTGGCAGGACGACGCTTTCGCGCTTGAGCAAGCCATACGGCAGCACCGTCCGCGCCGGCGGGGTGTCCCCGGACAGGTGAGCCTCGATGGCGTCGGCGGTGGCCGCGGCCATCGTCGGATAGTCGGGGGAAATGGTCGTCAGCGGGGGCACGGTGTATTGGGAAAAAGAGGTCTGCTCCGAGGCGATGAGCGAGACGTCCTCCGGCACGCGCCGCCCGTAGAGCGAGAAGGCGTGGAGCGCGATGATGCCGGCGTTTCCGCCGGGGCAAAACAGGGCGTCCACGCCGCGCTTCAAGAGTTTTCCAATCAACTCCACGTATCGCTCGTCGCCGGCGCCGGAGAACAGGACCAGTGAGTCGTCGCAGGGGAGTTTCCGCGTCTCCAGCGCGCGAAGGATGGCCGCGTGCCGCAGGGCGGCGTTGCCCGCGCCCGGGTCCCCGTGGATGATGCAGCCGATCTTGCGGCAGCCGCTCTCGTGGAGATGCGCGATGGCGAGCCTCATGCCCTGGGCCTCGTCCGAGCGGACGTGAAACACGTGCGACGGCTTGGGCTTGCCGTCGCGGTCCAGGATGACCAGCGGGACGGGGAAGCGCCCCGGCCAGTCGGCAAAGTCCGCCGGTTCCGCCCCGATGGCGACGGCGGCGCAAAACTGGATTTCCCCCAGCCGCTCGCGGTTGTTGACGGGCAGGATCTCCAGCCGGAAGCCGCGCCGCGGCAGCTCCTGCGTGAGCGCCATCAAAATCATGTCCACGCAGCCCTGCACGGGCCACACGGCGTTGTAGGGCGTGATGATGACCACGTTCTTCTGCTTGAGCGAAAGCCGCGGCTGGTAGCCGTGCTCGCGCGCCGCCTCGAACACGCGCTGCCGCAACTCGGGCCGGATGTTCGGGTGGTGGTTGAAAACACGCGAGACGGTCGCAATCGAAACCCCGGCGCACCGCGCAAGCTCCTGGATTTTTATCATGTCCGGTTTCTTCTTCATGTGAAAACAAACATTTGTTTTCTGAAAATTTTCCAAAAACTCAAAAATTTTTTTTGAGTTTCAATTACGAGGTTGAAAACGTTTCTGCTACCATGGCTGCATGAGCCCCTTCGTCCGCCACTCCGCCCCGCGCCAGCTTCCGCCGGCATTCCGCCCCGTGCTCGCCCTGCTCCTCGTCCTCGTCGCCGCGCCGTTTCCGCCGGCGCGGGCGCAGCCCGCCGCGAACGCCGTCACCGGCGCCGTCACCGGGCGCGTCTTCAATCCCGCGACCGACGAGTATGTGCGCGACGCGCTCATCCGCGCCACCGCCACCGGTGAGACCGTTTTCACCGAGGCCGGCGGCTTCTACCAGATCTCCGGCCTGCCCGCCGGCGAGGCCGCGCTCGTGCTCAGCTACGCCGGCCTGCCCGATGTCACGCGCACCGTCGCCATCCGCGCCGGCGCCACCGCCACGCTGGACTTCGAGCTGCCCGCCGCCGCCCCCGGCGGAGCCGACGCCGACGGCAAGGTTGTCCAGTTGGAAGCGTTCACCGTCACCTCCGAGGCCACCGGCCAGGCCAAGGTCGTCATGCGCGAGCGCGCCTCGATGGATGTCGGCACCTCCGTCTCGTCCGACCTCTTCGGCAGCGACCCCGAGGGTAACATCGGCGAGTTTCTCCGCAACATGCCCGGCATCATCGTCAACTCCACCGCCGGCGAAGCCACCAGCGTCAGCATCGGCGGCCTCCCCTCCGAATACACCAACGTCACCGTGGACGGCGTCTCCACCACCGTCGCCAACATGGCCAACTCCACGCGCTCCACCACCTTCGAGCTCATTTCGCTCAACAGCATGGAGTCCATCGAAATCTCCCGCACCATCAGCGCCGACGTGGACGCCAACGCCCCCGCCGGCACCATCAACCTCCGCAGCAAGTCCGCCTTCGACCGCCGCGGCGTCCACTTCGCCACCCGCATCGTCCTCAACGCCCACTCCTCCGCCCTCGATTTCGACAAAACCCTCGGTCCCGACGACGACCGCCGCACGCTCAAAATCCGCCCCGGCTTCCTCGCCAGCTTCTCCGTCGCCAAGCGCGGCAAGTTCGGCCTCCTCGTGGACCTCAGCGAAAGCAACATCTACTCCGTCACCAACGACACCGTCATCGACATCAACTTCGCCCCCGACGCCAACGACCCCCGCCTCCAAGTCCCCGCCGGCATCACCTTCCGGCAGACCCCCCGCGTGAACCACCGCTTCGCCTCCACCATCCGCGCCGACTGGCGCGTCACACCCCGCCTCGCCCTCGGCGCCTCCCTCAACTACAGCGTCTCCGACCTCTGGCACCGCCAGCGCAACCTCATCCTCGACACCCCCATCGGCGCCAACTACGCCGCCCGCCCCGCCAACTCCCTCGCCATCGTCGCCGGCGACAACCCCATGCAAGCCTTCGAGGTCACCGGCGTCTCCACCAGCTACGTCACCTCCGAATCCCGCAACGTCGTCCAGTCCGGACGCTACGTCTCCCCCGAGGCCCGCCTCGAATACAAAACCCGCAACCTCGCCATTGACGCCCGCGTCGGCTACGCCGACAGCAAATCCGAGGGCGATTCCTACGGCAAAAAAGGCGCCGCCTACCTCGTTCGCGGCAGGGCCTCCGGCGTCGCCTACCGCGTCACCCGCTCCCCCGGCCTCGCCTCCCCCGACTACACCATCACCCAACTCGGCGGCCCCGACCTCGCCGACGGCGCCTCCTACACCGGCGACCGCGCCATCTACATGGAGGACGGACGCAAAACCACCGCCAAGGTCCTCAACGCCCAGGCCAACGCCTCCCTCATGACCCGCTGGCTCTGGCCCGTCCACTGGAAAACCGGCGTCAAAAGCCGCGAGGAAAAACGCACCTTCGACGAAAACGTTAACCTCAATCAATGGGCCTACACCGCCAACGCCTCCCACGCCGACTTCAAAAGCCCCTACGACTACGACTTCGGCCGCTCCGGCGTCTCCCTCGCCACCACCGGCGGCGGCACCGTCTGGACGCCCGACACCTCCGCCATCGCCGACGCCTACCGCGACGACGCCGGCCTCGACCCCGCCGACAAACTCTTCTCCAAAGTCACCACCGCAGACCAATACTACGCGGCCCGCGTCACCTACCACCGCAACTTCATCGAACGCGTCGACGCCGGCTACCTCATGGCCACCACCACTTTTTTTAACAAACGCATCTCCGCCCGCGCCGGCCTCCGCTACGAAAACACCACCAACCAAATCCGCGAGGCCGACTCCTACACCTCCCAGCAAGTCATCGACTACGTCAACAGCCTTCCCGCCGGGGAGCAGCTCCAATACCGGCAGGGCGGCGCGGCCGCCGGCGCCATCGTCAACGCCGACGGCCGCGCCGTCACCATCCCCGGCATCGACTACCAATTCCTCTCCCGCCCTTGGATACGCAAGGAAAGCGACTATGACCACCTCTTCCCCAGCGCCTCCCTCAAATACAACATCCTCGCCAACCTGAACCTCCAGCTCGGCTTTAGCACCACGATCCGTCGCCCTGACTACGGCGACCTCATCGGCGTCACCATCGTGGACAACGACGACAGCATCATCCGCATCGCCAACAAGCACCTTAAGCCCGAGAGAGCCCGCAACTTCGCCGCCCGCCTCGCCTGGTATCCCAAGGGCGCCGGCGCCGTCTCCCTCGCCCTCTACCAGAACAACGTCCAAAACAAAATCCAGAGCAACCTGACCCCCGTCGCCGACTACGACCCCGCCCTCGCCGCCGAATACCCCGGCTACATGGTCAGCAGCCGTTTCAACAGCGCCGCCGGTGTCACCATCCGCAGCATGGAACTCGCCTTCCGCCGCGACCTCGGCTTCATCGCCCCCGCCTTCCGCCCCGTCACCTTCCGCGCCAGCTACACCCGCACCTACGCCGAAATCCTCCAGCCCGCCGCCGACGAAAAACACGTCTCCGGCCTCGTCCCCCACACCGTCAACGCCGGCCTCACCTACGCCCACCGCGGCGTCAGCTTCAATATCAACTGGAACTGGAACGACACCTACCCCTTCTCCACCACCGGCCTGAGCCTCAACCGCCACCGCTCTCGCACCGACATCAGCGGCGACTGGCGCCTCAGCCGCCACTACACCGTCTCCTTCAGCATCCGCAACCTCTTCGACGACCCCTACGTGGAGCTCAAGAACATCGCCCCCGGCCCTCTCGTCATGAGCCGCTACATGCGCACCGGCTCCGTCATCAGCCTCTCCGTGAAAGGCGAATGGTAATCAGGCCGGTCCCGGCCCGTCGCCCGCGAAAAATCCCAAATCCAGCAACTGCAAATCCCAAAACCGCCATGAACCGTCCGCAAATTCCCCCGCCCGCCACAATCATCCGTGGCAACCCTCTTTACGGTCAGGCCGCCCGCGCCATCCGGCCCCTCTTCCTTGGCATTCTGGCCCTCGCCGCCCTCGCCGTCTCCGCCCTCGCCCAGACCACCGCCATCACCACCACCGGCAACGCTCCCGCGCGCCTCACCGTCACCGGCACCCAGGTCCTCGACGTCGCCGACGGCGTCACCTACACCTTCGACCACCTCGCCACCGGCACCAGCAGCGCCATCCACCTCGCCACCGCCGGCGCCGTCTTCCGCACCACCGGCGGCGGCACCACCGTCTTCATCTCCAACACCACCTCCGGCGCCGGCCGCGGCGCCGCCGTCAGAATCAGCGCCTCCGGCACCCTCGACTTGCAAAACGTCATCTTCGGCGACCCCGCCAGCCCCGCCCTCGGCAACACCAACAACAACTACGGCGGCGCCCTCTACGCCTCCAACACCGGATTCCTCAAACTCCGCAACGCCTCTTTCTACGACAACACCGCCACCAGCGGCGCCGCTGTCGCCATCGAAACCGGCGCCAGCTCCGACATCGCCAACGCCGTCTTCCTCTCCAGCACCGCCTCCACCCTCGGCGGCGCCATCCTCTACAACAGCACCGCCAACTCGATCCTCGCCTCCGCCACCTTCGGCGTCCAGGGCGATCCCTCGCGCGGCAACACCGCCAACAACCGCGGCGGCGCCCTCGTCGTCTATGCCGCCGGCACCGTCGCCATGACCGACGTCGCCTTCTTCGGCAACAAAACCACCACCGCCACCGCCAATCAGGGTGGCGGCGCCATCCACATCACCGCCGCTGGTCGCGCCACCATCAACGGCGCCGTCTTCGAGCAAAACTCCTCCATCGCCGGCGGCGCCCTCCAAACCTTCTCCACCGGCACCACCACCATCACCAGCGCCACCTTCGGCAACGCCTCCGACCTCTCCCGGGGCAACTCCGCCGATGCCGCCGGCGGTGCCATTGATCAGCAGGCCGGACACCTCGTCCTCACCGACGTCGCCTTCTACAACAACTCCACCGGCACCACCGCCAACGCCAACGGCGGCGCCATCAACGTCGCCGGCACCGGCACCCTCACCATCAACGGCGCCCTCTTCGCCTCCAACTCCACCACCTTCACCAACCGCGACGGCGGCGCCATTTTGTTCGGCGCGGGCGCCGTCGCCACCTTCACCAGCGCCACCTTCTCCAACAACAATTCCGCCCGCTACGGCGGCGCCATTGTGATTAACAACCCCGCCGCCGCCACCGCCCGCGACTACACCTTTACCGACTCGCGTTTCTCCGGCAATACCTCCGCCAGCAACGGCGGCGCCATCTGGCTTTCCGGCCAGGCCGCCAGCGGCACCAACCGCTCCACCTTCACCCGCGTCACCTTCTCCGGCAACACCAGCGGCGGCCAGGGCGGCGCCCTCTACGCGCGGGGTGCCAACGTCTGGCTCACCCTCGACGATGCCATCTTCACCGACAACATCACCAACGGAGGCCAGGGCGGCGCCATCGCCCTCCCCGAGGGCGGCCTCCTCGACTACAACTCCACCATTACCGCCACCCACTCCGGCAACCTCGCCTCCACCAGCGGCACCTTCGGCGGCTTCCTCTACCTCGCCACCTCCGCCACCGCCAACTTTAACATCGCCTCCGACGCCACCGTCCAGATCGGCGGCGTCTCCGGCACCCACGACTCCATCAGCACCGGCACCTTCGCCGACACCGTCATCAACATCAACAACACCCCCGGCAACGCCGGCACCCTCGTCCTCGCCGACGGCGACTCCTCCGCCCAGCGCGGCGCCATCAATGTGCAGGCCGGACGCCTCCTCCTCGCCGGTTCCGCCAAACTCGGCGGCGACATCACCGTCGCCTCCGGCGCCGTCTTCGGCGGCCAGGGCGCGCTCGCCTCCGCCGCCGGCGGCGACCTCAACAAAACCCTCTCCATCCAGACCGGCGGCACCCTCCAGGTCGGCCTCGACGGCGTCGTCGGCACCGCCCAAATCCTCTCCAACACCGGCACCATCACCCTCGCGCACAACTCCGCCATCATCGGCTCCGGCCAGATCACCGGCGCCGGCGCCATCACCCTCGGCGCCACCGTCGGCGACACCGTCACCGTCTTTGCCGACCGCCTCGGCGCCGACGACCAGTGGGTTCACATCGCCAACGTCATCTCCGGCGACGGCGCCATCGTCAAAACCGGCTCCGGCATCCTCGGCCTCGCCGGTGCCAACACCTTCTCCGGCGGCGTCCGCGTCGAAGCCGGCATGCTCCGCATCAACAACACCGCCGCGCTCGGCACCGGCACGCTCAGCGTCACCGGCACCGGCGTCCGCGTCATGGGCGTGAACGCCGCTTCCGCCATCCCCAACACCATCGCCCTCTCGCACACCACTTGGTTCGGCGTCCCGGGCAATCCCGCTACTTTCAGCGGCACGATCGTCGGCCCCGGCGCCATCGTGATGGAAGGCGGCAATCTCACCTTCTCCGGCACTCTCGTCAACATTCCCGCCCTCCACCTCACTGCCGGGCGTCTCACCGCACCCTCCGCCTCTTCCGTCCCGCTCGTCTCGCTCTCGAACACCGCCGCCTACGCCGGCGACCTCGCCCGCGTCTCCGGCCAGACGCTCTCCGTGACCACCGGTTCCATTGCCGGCAACCTCACTCTCTCGCAGGGCGCGGGCCTGGAGTTCGACCTCGCCGCCGCCGGTTCCGGCGCGTCGCTCGCCCTCAGCGGCACCGTCGCCGCCAGCGGCACCACCACCATCAACCTCCTCAACCTCGACAACGCCACCTACACCATCATCTCCGCCGGCAGCGTCACCGCCGGCGCCGCCAACTTCGCCTACACCGTCAACGGCGGCGCGCTCACCGGCCGCAACAGCATCGCCGCCACCTTCACCTCGACCGACATCACCCTCGCCGCCTCCTACCGCAACCTGCGCATGTCGTGGACGGGCGCGAACGGCGGCACATGGGACACGTTCGCGTCCAACTGGAGCGACGCCGCCACCTCCGCCTACGGCGAAACCCACTTCGTCAACGGCGACTCCGTCCGCTTCACCGCCGCCGCCAGCGGCACCGTCGCCATCGCCGCCGCGGGTGTGACCGCCGGCGACATTGAGGTCGCCTCCACCGGCGCGCTCACCTTCACCGGCGGCTCCATCACTGCCAGCGCCGCCGCCGCCTCGGTGGACGGCGTCGCGGGCGGCGTTTCCCTCGGCTCCTCCGGCACCGTCGCCGCCACCGGCAAGCTCGTGAAAAAAGGCGCGGGCACGCTCATATTTGACAACGCCGCCGGCTCCTTCGCGGGCGGCCTCGACATCGAAGGCGGCACACTCGCCTTCAATCGCGCCGCGCAACTCGGCGACGCCTCCGGCACCGTCAGTTTCACCGGCCCCGCCACCCTCCGCGCCGACGGCGACATCCTCGGCTCCACCGGCACCCTCGCCGGCACACTCGCCCTCGCCGCCGCCAGCGGCACCCTCGACACGCAGGGCTTCACCGTCGAGTCCGCCGCCGTCCTCGCCGGCTCCGGCACGCTCGTCAAGACCGGCGCGGGCAAACTCATCCTGCGCACCATCGATAACTCCGCCTTCGCCGCCCCGGCCGCCGTCAACGCCGGCTCCCTCCTCCTCGCCGGCGGCGCGAAACTCGGCGGCCCGCTCACCGTCGCGCCCGGCGCGACCGCCGGCGGCGCGGGCGCGTTCACCGGCGCCGTCACCGTCAGCAACGCCGCGCTCCTCGTCGGTGCCGCCGACAACGCCGCCTCCGCTTCCGGCACGCTTGCCATCGGCGGCCCGCTCACCCTCACCGGCACCACCCGCGTCCAGTTCGCCATCCACGCCGGCGGCGCCGCCGACATCCTCAACGTCACCGGCGCCGTCACCACCGCCACGGCCTCGAACATCGTCGCCCTCTCCTTCGGCGTCATCGGCTCCGGCACCTACGCCCTCGGCAACGCCGCCGCCCTCGCCGCCGTGAAAAACCTGGAGGTCAACGGCGTCCTCGTTGACGACTCCCTGCGCATCGTCAGCGAACTCGCCGCCGCCAGCGGCACCCTCCTCTACATCTACGGCGCCGACGACTCCCGCTACATGGAGTGGACCGGCGCCAGCGGCACCGCCCGCTGGAACATCGGCCTCGCCAACTGGCAGGGCTACAACGGCGACACCGGCGGCAAAACCAAATTCCAGGATGGCGACACCGTGCGCTTCACCGGCGCGGCGTCCGCCAGCATCGCCCTGGACTCCGCCGTCACCGTTTCCGACCTGCTCGTGGACAACACCGGCACGCTCGCCTTCACCGGCGCGGCCCTCACCGCCGACACCGCCGTCAACGGCGCGCTCATCACCGGCGCCGCCGGCAAACTCGTGAAAAACGGCGCGGGCGCGCTCATATTTGACAACTCCGCCAACACCTTCTCCGGCGGTGTCGCGCTCAACGCCGGCCTCGTCTCCATCTCCTCCGCCGCCCAGCTCAACACCGCCGGCGCCGGCCTCGCCCTCGCCAGCGGCACCCTCCGCGCCCTCGGAGCCCTTGCGTTCTCCGACACCTTCACGCTATGGAGCGCGGACGGCCCGTCCGCTTCCGTTCCCGCGATAGACACCGGCCCCCACGCCGTCACCCTCTCCGGCGGCATCGCCGGCACCGGCACGCTCGCCAAACTCGGCGCGGGCGCGCTCACGCTCTCCGCCGCCACCGCCGGCGAAAACCTCCTCGCCGCCACCGCCGTCACGCGCGTCGTGGACGGCGCCGTCCTGCTCCGCGACTTCTCCCCCGCCGCCGCCGCGGCCACCGCGCACACCTTCATCCTCGACGGCGGTTTTCTTGACCTCTCCGTCACCCCCGGCTTCAACGGCGCCACCGGCACAAACGCGCTCGACTGGACAAACCTCCGCGTCACCGGCACCGGCGGCGCCGTCATCGGCTCCAACGACAAGCTCACCCTCCGCGACGGCGACACCCTCGCCTCCATCGGCGGCACCACCACCGCGCAGCAGGGCCTGTTTGTCGTCGTTGACGCCGGCGCTGGCGGCACCGCCACCCTCACCGGCTCCAATAATTACGCAGGCCGCACTCTTCTGCAAAGCGGCACCTTGCGCATAAATGACAACACCCGGCTCGGCCTCCTCTCGCTCAACCGCGAGGTCCGTTTCACCGGCTCCGGCGCCGCCCTCGAAATCACCGGCGACGGCTTTGTTTCCAACCGCCCTCTCGCCCTCGACGAAAACGGCGTCCTCTCCGTCGCCCCCGGCGCCACCACCACGTGGACGGGCTCCATCACCGGCGCGGGCAAAACGCTCGCCAAGGCCGGCGCCGGCACGCTCGTCCTCACCAACACCGGCAACTCCGCCTCGCTCTCCTACCACGTCGCCGAGGGTGTCTTGGAAACCACCCCCGCCGCCCTCGCGGCCCGCGCCGTCACCGCCGACGCCGGCGGCACTCTCGCCCTCAACCTCGCCACCTCCGCCACCCACACCCCGAACCTCACCGGCGCCGGCGCCTTTGAGAAACGCGGCGCGGGCGTGCTCACCCTCGCCGCCGCGCTCGGCAACACCGGCGCCGTCCGCGTCGCCGCCGGCACCCTCAAGGCCGGCGCGAACAACCAGTTTTCCGCCACCTCGCCGCTCCTCGTCGCCCCCGGCGCCACGCTCGACCTGCGCGGCACCCGCCAGACCGCCGTGTCCCTCTCGCTCGACGGCGCGCTCCTCGTTTCCGCCACTGTCAACTCCAACCTCGGCGTCATCCTCTCGTCAGACTATTTGAAGCTGACTGATTCCCTCGCCGGCACCGGCACCCTTGCCGTTTCCCTCAGCGAGACCTCCGAGGACGGCTCCTCCCCCGTCAACGGCCCCGCGCCGTCCTCGGTCGTCCTGATCGAGTCCGGCGGCAACACCGCCGACCTCGCCGTCAGCGTCACCGGCGCCGACGCCGACGCCATCTTCGGCTGGGACGTGACCCGCGACGGCGACAACTGGCTCCTCGGCCAGAAGCGCTTCGTGCCCGTCGTCCCCGCCGTCGCCGGCATCAACGCCGCCCTTCAAATCGCCGCCCAATCCTCCTTCGGCCTCGTCCAGGACCGCCTCGCCTCCCTCCGCCTCCTCAACAACGGACGCCCCCGCCCCGGCAACGACTGGTTCGTCGCCGCCGCCTACCGCCACGACACCGTCACCGCTCCGCTCTACCGCGACGCCGAGGCGACCACCCGCGTCCTCGCCGCCGGTGTCAACCTCACCCCCTCCGCCGCCTCCGCCCGCCGCAAAAAATCCACCCTCGCCTACGGCATCTACACCGACTTCACCGAAACCCAGCTCCGCCTCCCCGACGCCGAGACGCACACCAAGACCAACGCCCTCGCCGCCTCCTTCGCCTGGCAGCCCAACGCGGCCTTCCACGTCGAAACCATCCTTCGCGGTGCCAAAACCAGCCACGCCGTCCAGGTCGAGGGCGTTGACGAGTTCCGCATCGGCGCCACCGGCGCCGGCGCCGCGGTCTCGCTCGGCTACACCCTCCAGACCCGATCCGGCTGGTTCGTTGACCTACGCGAACGCCTCTCCGCCCACATTACCAGCGTCGAAAAGCAAGTCACCGACTCCGCCCACCGCGTCTATGACATTGCCGACCTCACCTCCATCCGCGCCGGGGCCGGCGTCCAGTTCTCCCGCCGCATCCTCCTCCGTGGCAAATGGGCCTTCCGTCCCTCCCTCCGCCTCGACTACGACCACGAAATCAAGGGCGGCGGCGCCACCGCCATCCTCCGCTATTACGACGACGAGCGCACCCGCCTCCGCGACCGCCACGAGGTCACCGACGATCTCTCCGGCGGCGCCCTCACCGCCGGCGCCGGAGCCGCCATCAATTTCAACCCCCGCCTCGAAGCCGCCGCCAACCTCTCCGCCACCCTCACCGGTCCCCTCCAGGACTACGCCCTGAACCTCGCCTTCGCCTGGCGCTGGTGAAAAACCGCAGCCCTCGTTCATCAACCCATGAAGCGCCCGCTCGCCACCCTCCTCGCCCTCGTCTTCACCGCCGCCAGCGCCGCCGCCACGCCGCCACCCGCCGATGCCCCGCTCGTCGTCAAAGCCACCAAAAATCCAAGCGGCACCTTCGGCCTCGCCGTCCTCAATGTCTCCGCCGACGCCGCCCTCTTCCAGCCCGGACCGCTGCGCGTGTCGCTCTGGAACGGCGCGCCCCAAAAAGGAATATCATCCTTAAGCCGCGGCTACGACAAATTGAGCGAAACCGCCCCCGGCGAATGGCTCGGCACCGGCGTGATGCGCGGCAACTATTTTTCCAACGGCAAGCAGCCGCCGCACGACGCCGTCTCCTTTGCCTTCACCGACCGCTGGACCGTCGCGGGCAACACCCTCCGACTCCGCCGCGAGGTGCGCGTGCGCGGCGACGCCCCCGGCGGCTTCAACAGCGTCATCGCGATGCGCGTCGGCGGCGCGAAACCCTGGCCGGAAATGGAGTGGTTCGTCCCCGGCGCGATTTACGGCAACTCCGACCACCTGCGCGACAACTCCTTCGGCGCCGCCAATTATTACAAGCCCGGCAACTACACCGTCTGGATACGCGAGGACCGCCTGCCCGCGCCGCTCCTCGCCGCGCGCCTGCCCAACGGCGCCAGCGTCGCCGTCCTCAACCACGTCCCCGACGGCGCCACCAACTCCGCCGACGGCCTCAGCTTCACGCTCGATCCGCTTGCCAGCGAGGACTTCCGCTTCGGCTCCATCGTCGCCGAGGAAAAAAGCGACACCGGCACCGCCATCGGCTATGCCTTCCCCGGCACCGAGGGCACCCTCACCTACGGGCCGAAGGGCGACCGCTTCAACCTCTCCGCCGTCCAGCGCTCGCGCTACCGTTGCAGCCCGTTGAAGGACGGCTTCGTCCACCGCTACGAAGTCACCTTCCGCCTCTCCACCGCCCGCGACACCAACGACCTCGTCGCGCAAAACTGGCGCTGGGCCTGGCAAACGCTCAAACCGCAAGTCAACCCGCAGCCCGTCGAAACCCTTCGCGGCTGCATGGCCGACGTGCTTCTGGAAAACGTTGTCGAGCACGACGGCGTCACCGGCATCCGCCAAGTCATCGCCTCCGAGGCCAATCCCAAGCCGGCGTCCGCCGTCACAAAATCCGTCCTCGGCTTCACCGGCTACGCCCTCGGCTCCGCCGAAATGATGCTCGCCGAGGCCGACCGCGACCCCGCCGCGCCGCGTTCTCAAGCGATGCGGCGGGCCGCCGAAAAAATCGTCGCCACCTTTCTCCGCCTCTCCGTCAACCCGCCCGTCGCCGAGGGCTTCGTGCTGGGTGGCGAAAACAACGGCGCCCTCGCCGCCGACCAAAACCCCATGGCCAGGCCGCTCACCGAAAAAACACCCATCTACCTCCGCAGTTTCTGCGACGACATGAAATCCCTCATGCGCGCCTTCACCCGCGAGAAAAAAGCCGGGCGCGACCACCCCGAATGGCTCGCCTGGACCCGCAAATTCGGCGACTGGCTTCTCACTCAACAACAACCTGCCGGCGGCTTCCCCCGCTCCTGGCACGCCACCACCGGCGAACTCTTCGACAGCTCCCCGTCCGGCACCTTCAACGCCGTCCCCTTCTTCGCCCAGTTGTATAAAATCACCCGACACCAGCCCTATCTCGACGCCGCCCTCCGCGCCGGCGAGTTCGCGTGGAACAGCGGCCACGCCCGCGCCCGCTTCACCGGCGGCACCATCGACAACCCCGACGTGATCGACAAGGAGGCCGCCACGATTTCCCTCGAAGGCTACCTCGCGCTCCACGCTGTCACCCGCGACAGCAAATGGCTCGAACGCGCACAAGTTGCCGCCGACATCGCCGAGACGTGGATGCGCATTTGGAACATCCCCATGCCCTCCGATGCCACGCAGGATCAAATCCACTGGTCCATCGGGCAGTCCACCGTCGGCATGCAACTCGTCGCCACCGGTCACACCGGCGACGACACCTATATGGCCTGGGACGTCGAAAGCTACGCCCGCCTTTCCCGCGAAACCGGCAACCCGCACTACATGGACGTCGCCAAAATTCTCCTCCACAACACCAAGGCGATGGTGGGCCGCCCCGGCGACCACCGCGGCACGCGCGGCCCCGGCTGGCAGCAGGAACACTGCTGGCTGGATCTTCCGCGCGGGAAAGGCCGCCACCGCGCCTGGCTCCCCTGGCTCCCCGTCAGCCACCTGCGCGGCATCAACGACCTCATTGACTACGACCCCGCCTTATACAAACAACTCGCCACCGCCACCGCTGACGAAACCGCCGCCGTCGCCGAGCGCATCGCCGCCGCGGCGCGCCAGCCTGTTCGCCAACCGACGGTTTCCCCTTCCACCGGCGACGCCGCCTCGCGCCGCCCAGGCGTTTCCGAGTGGAAATACGACCGCGGTCCCGACCCGAAAACGACCGGCTCCTTGCGCGTTGACGGCGAAAAAATCATCCTCACCGGCGATTTTTCCAAGGGCGGCAAACGCTTCGTCGCCGCCTCCTGCCCAATCGCGCTTCCCGGGGCGACGCTCGCGACGTTCAAGGTCAAAACCGACCAGAAGCGCCTCTACGTGCGGCTCGTTGACGCGACCGGCCAGCGGCACCAGCAGGAGCACACCATCTCGCGCGGCGAGGTCAGCGAGATCACCGTGCCTTTCCTCGCCAGCCTCGGCAAGGCGTCGTGGGGCGGCGCGAATGACGACCGCCTCCACCTGCCGCTGCGCGCAATCGAAATTCTTGTCGCCGCCGCCGTCTCCGGCGCCACCGGCGCCGCCGAAATCTCCGACGTGCTCTTCACCGGCAAAAACGCCTCGGCAGGCACGTTCACCAACCCCATTGCCGTCGGCGCGGACCCGTTCATCACGCGGCACGGTGGCGCGTATTACTGGAGCCAGTCGGAAAACGACCTCGGCGTCGCCATCTGCAAATCCGACTCGCCCGCCTCGCTCGGCGAACGCCGTGTCGTCTGGCGCGCCCCGGCGTCAGGCCCGCACTCGCGGCAAATCTGGGCGCCCGAACTCCATTTCCTCGATGGTCGCTGGTATATCTACGCCGCCGCCTCCGACGGCGACAACGCCAGCCACCGCATGATCGTCCTCGAGTCCGCCACCGACGATCCGCTCGGCGACTACACCTTCAAGGCCGAGCTTTACACCGGCGACAACGTCGCGGAGAAAACCCAAAATCGCTGGGCCATAGACGGTACGGTCCTCACGCATCGCGACAGGCGCTATTTCATCTGGTCGGGCTGGGAGGCCGGCTCCGGCAACGGCGGGCAATGGCTCTACGCCGCGCCCATGGGCAACCCGTGGACGGTTTCCGGCAACCGCGTCCGCCTCTGCGGCAACGCCGACCATCTCTGGGAGCGTGTCGGCGAAACCGACGACGGCCTCGGCCTCAACGAAGGTCCTCAAATCCTCCAGCACGGCGGGCGCACCTTCCTTATCTATTCCGCCAGCGGCTCCTGGCAACCCAGCTATAAACTCGGCCTCCTCGAACTCGTCGGCGACGACCCCCTCAACCCCGGCGCGTGGCGCAAGCACCCGAAACCCGTTTTTTCACCCACTGACAAAACCTTCGGCGTCGGCCACGGCTCGTTCACGACCTCGCCTGACGGCACGCAATTCTGGCATGTCTATCACGCCAAACGCGAACGCGCCAACGGCTGGGCGCGCGCCATCTTCGCGCAACCGTTCACGTGGACCGCGGACGGCTTCCCCGACTTCGGCGCGCCTGTCGCGCCCGGCCGGCCGGTTGCCATGCCCTCCCAAAACACCGCTGCGTCCGCCGCCGCCCCGCTCGCGCTCGTTTGGGACACCGCGAACACCGAGTTTTTCGCCCGCGGCGGCTACGGGCGCGCCAAGCGCCTCTCCAACGGCGAAATTGCCCTCGTCTGGGCCGACGGCCCCGTCAAGGACACCGCCGTTTATATAAGAAAGAAACCCTCCGCCTCCGCCACCGCCTGGGGGCCGCGCATCCGCGTCGCCACTCCCGAAAAAGCCGCCGCCCCCGGAGAAAATCCCGACTACCGCTACGTCAACTCCGAGATGATCGAGCTCGCCGACGGACGCCTCTTCTACACCTGGAACGCCCGCCCCGTCGTCCGCGACGGCCACCTGCCCTATAAAATCATGGGCGCGTTTTCCTCCGACGGCGGCGCCACCTGGAGCGCCGGGCGCGACCTCTATGTCGCCGGCGACACGTGGCGCACCGGCTGCTGGGAACCCTGCCCGTTCCAGCTTCCCTCCGGCGAGTTGCAGGTCTGGTTTTCCAACGAGGCCGCCACGCCCGACGGCGACCAGGACATCACCGTGCTCCGCTCCCTCGACAACGGCGCCACCTTCCTCCCGCCGGTTGTCGCCTGCTACCGCAAGGGCAATCGCGATGGAATGCCCGTGCCCGTGCTGCTGCGCGACGGCACCCTCGTGTTTTCCATCGAGGACACCGGCGTCGTCGCCAGGGACGGGGACAAGCATGTGTATAAACCCGTCATCATCCGCCCCTGCGAGGATTGGAGCGCCGTGGTGGATGGCGGCAGCACTCGTCGCTGGGAGGTGTTTCCGCCCGAGAAAAACCCCGCCCGCCCTGTCAGCGGCGCGGGCGCCCCCTACCTCATCCGGCTCGACACCGGCGAAACCGTTCTCTCCTGCCAATACCGGAGACTTAACGAAAAACAGCTCAACCTCCGTGTCGTTGTCGGCGACGCCTCGGCGCGCAATTTCGCCAACCCGACGACACCCTTCCCCGATCTCCCCGAGGGCGCCCAAGCCGCGTGGAACTCCCTCTGCCAGGTGGACGACGACACGCTTCTCGCCGTCTCCACCATCACCGGCCTCCCGAAAAACAACGGTGTGTGGATCGCCACCGCCAAAATCCGCCGCGCAAAAAAGCAACCGTGAGCGCGGACCGCGCCCGCCAGCGCCGCCGCCGCCTCACTTCCCAAATCCTAATTCCCATCCAATTCTCATCCTCCCTCCCATGCACACCCGATTCTCATTCCCGCTTTTCGCTTCCCTCGCGTTTTTCGCCGGTGCCGCCGCCGCGCAACAACCCGCCGCCGTCAGTGTTTCCGTCATCAAAAATGCCGACGGCACCTTCGGCCTCGCGGCCGCTTCCGGCGCCGCCACGCTTTCCCAGAACGCGCCGCTGCGCGTGTCGTTCTGGAACGGCGCCG
Source organism: Termitidicoccus mucosus (assembly GCF_038725785.1). GTDB lineage: Bacteria > Verrucomicrobiota > Verrucomicrobiia > Opitutales > Opitutaceae > Termitidicoccus > Termitidicoccus mucosus. The sequence continues at coordinate 2,242,786 of NZ_CP109796.1, read as the reverse complement.
CCAAAAAGGGCCTCGCGCCCGCGCGCGCCGGTTACTCGCAGTTGCGCGAAACCGCCCCCGGCGAATGGCTCGGCGCCGGCACGCTCGGCGCGAAAATCGCCGGCACCGGCAAGCTGCCGCCGCACAACTCCGTCGAGTTCGACTTCACCGACCGCTGGACCGTCTCCGGCGACACCCTCCGTCTCCGCCGCGAGGTGCGCGTGCGCGGCGACGCCCCTGGCGGCTTCAACAGTGTCATCGGACTGCGGGTCGGCGGCGCGAAACCCTGGCCGGAAATGGAGTGGTTCGTCCCCGGCGCGATTTACGGCAACTCCGACCACCTCCGCGACAATTCCTTCGGCGCCGCCAATTATTACAAGCCCGGCAACTACACCGTCTGGATACGCGAGGACCGGCTGCCCGCGCCGCTCCTCGCCGCGCGCCTGCCCAACGGCGCCAGCGTCGCCGTCCTCGACTCCGCGCCCGACGGCGCCACCAACGCCGCCGACGGCCTCAGCTTCACCTTGAAGCCGCTCGCCAGCGAGGATTTCCGCTTCGGCTCCATCATCGCCGAGGAAGGGACGAACGCCACCGCCATCGGCTACGCCTTCCCCGGCTCCGAGGGCACGCTCTCCTATGGCCCCAAGGGCCAGGCGCACAAGACCTCCGCCGTCCAGCTCTGGCGCTACCGTTTCAGCCCCTTGAAGGACGGCTTCACGCAACGCTACGAGGTTACCTTCCGCCTCTCCACCGCCCGCGACACCAACGACCTCGTCGCCTCCCACTGGCGCTGGGCTTGGCAGACGCTCAAGCCGCAGGTCAACCCGCAGCCCCTCGAAATCCTCCGCCGCTGCCTCGTGGACGTGCTGATGGAAAACTACGTCGAAAACGGCGGTCGCGCCGGCGAGCGCTTTGTCATTGCCTCCGAAGCCAACCCCAAGCCGCCGTCCTCCGACGACACCAAAATCATCATGGGCTTCCTCGGCTACTCCATCGGCGCGGCGGAAATGATGCTCGTCGAGGCCGCCCGCGACCCTGCCGCGCCGCGCTCCCAAGCGATGCGGCGGGCCGCCGAAAAAATCATCGCCACCTTCCTCCGCCTGCCCGTCAACCCGCCCGTCGCCGAGGGCTTCGTTCTTTCATCGGGCGACTACGCCGTCTCCCAACGCGCCATCACCAAGCCGGTGACAGAGGACGACGACATTTTCCTCCGCAGTTTTTGCGACGACATGAAATCACTCATGCGCATTTGCGAGCGCGAACAACGCGCCGGCAAAACGCATCCCGACTGGCTCGCCTGGGTGCGCAAGTTTGCCGACTGGCTTCTCACGCAGGAGCAGCCCGGCGGCGGCTTCCCCCGCTCCTGGCGCGCCCTCACCGGCGAACTCTTCGACGGCTCTCCGACCGGCACCTTCAACGCCATTCCCTTCTACGCGCAGTTGTATCGCCTCACCCAACACCAGCCCTACCTCGACGCCGCCCTCCGCGCCGGCGAGTTCGCGTGGAACAGCGGCCACGCCCGTGCCCGCTTCACCGGCGGCACCATCGACAACCCCGATGTGATCGACAAGGAGGCCGCCACGATTTCCCTCGAAGGTTACCTCGCGCTCCACGCCGTCACCCGCGACAACAAATGGCTCGAACGCGCACAAGTTGCCGCCGACATCGCCGAGACGTGGATGCGCATTTGGAACATCCCCATGCCCTCCGACGCCACGCAGGACCAAATCCACTGGCCCATCGGGCAGTCCACCGTGGGCATGCAACTCGTCGCCACCGGCCACACCGGCGACGACGCCTACATGGCTTGGGACGTGGAAAGCTACGCCCGCCTCTCCCGCGAAACCGGCAACCCGCACTACATGGACGTCGCCAAAATTCTCCTTCACAACACCAAGGCGATGGTAGGCCGCCCCGGCGACCACCGCGGCACGCGCGGCCCCGGCTGGCAGCAGGAGCACTGCTGGCTCGACCTCCCCCGCGGGAAAGGCCGCCACCGCGCCTGGCTCCCCTGGGTGACGGTCAGCCACCTGCGCGGCATCAACGACCTCATTGATTACGATCCCGCCTTATACAACCAGCTCGCCACCGCCACCGCCGGTGAAAATCAAGACTTATAAACTGATGTTACGCGGAGCGGGTAGGGCGAGGCGTCCCGCCGAGCCGTGAGTCGCCACGGCTCAGCCGGAGGCTTCGCCCTACCCTCAGACATTCGACCGCGTAACATCAGTTATAAAACAAAACATCATGAATCGAAAAATCATCCAATTCGTCTCCGTCGGAAAGGCGGAATTGATTGACGAGCCGCTGCGCAGAATCGCCGACGAGGAGGTGCTCGTCGCCAACGAGATTTCCGCCATCAGCGCCGGCACCGAGCGCGCCAACCTGATGGACCTGCCCAACCTCGGCGGCCCCGGCGCGCTGCCCGGCCAGTTCCCGAAACGCCTCGGCTACAGTGGCGCGGGGCGTGTCGTCGAAACCGGCAGAAACGTCCGCGGCGTGAAGGCCGGCGACCGCGTGCTGACGCACTGGGGCAGTTGCCATTCCAATTTCAATTATATAAACGAAAACAGTCTCGCGAAAATTACCGGCGGCGCGCTGCCATCCGAGCACGCCGTCTTCGGCGTGATAGCGGGATTTTCGCTCGGCGGCTTGCGCAAGACGCGGCTTGAGATCGGCGAAAGCGCGGCGGTCGTCGGGCTGGGGATACTCGGCGTGTTCGCGGTCGCGCTGTGCCGTGTCGCCGGAGCCGCGCCCGTCATCGCGTCGGACTTGAGCGCCGCGCGCCGGGAACTCGCGCTGTCGCTCGGCGCGCACCATGTGTTCAACCCGGCGGATGGCGATTATGTTGAAAAAGTCCGCGAGGCGTCGCGTGGCGGCGTGAACGCGGTCATCGAGGTCTCGGGACAGGCCGTCGCGCTGAAACAGGCGCTTGGGTTCACCGCGCGATTCGGGCGCGTCGCGCTGCTCGGCTGCACACGCGTCTCGGACGCGGCGATTGATTTTTATCAGGAGGTTCACCGCCCCGGCGTGGAAATCATCGGCGCGCACACCCAGGCCCGCCCGGAGCACGACTCGCGCCCCCACGCCTGGACCTGGCGCGACGACGCCCGCGCCGTCCTCGATTTCATGGCGGACGGACGGCTCGACATGACGAAAATCCTCTCCGCCGTGTATTCGCCAGCCGAGGCCCCCGCCATCTATTCGTCGCTCGCGCAAGCTCCGCAAACCTTCCCCGTCGGCGCCGTCTTCGACTGGAGGAAACTCAAGTGAAACCGCTTAAAATCGCCCAGCTCGGCGTCAGCCACGAGCACGCCGCCGGCAAGATGCGCTCGCTGCGCCTGCTCCCGGACGCCTTTGAAATCGTCGGCGTGGTGGACGACCGCGCCACGACACGCGCCGCGAATTACATCCATTGGGACAAGGAAGAATCCGCCTACGACGGCCTTCCCCGTCTGACCGAGGAGGAGCTTTTCGCACTGCCCGGCCTGGACGCTGTGGCGGTCGAGGTGCCCAACCTTGAGCTGGTGCCGGCGGCGAGGCGTTGTCTCGCGCGCAATCTCCCGATCCACATGGACAAGCCCGGCGGCGGCGCGCTGCTCCCCTTCGTTCAACTCCGCCGCGACTACGAGGCCGCCGGCCTGCCTTTTCAGATGGGCTACATGTTTCGCGGCAACCCCGCCATGCGCTGGATCCTCGACGCCGCGCGGCGCGGCTGGCTCGGCGAAATTTTCGAGGTTCAGGCCAGCATGAGCCACAACTACGGCAACGCCTCCTACGCGGACTACATCGCCAACTTTCGCGGCGGCCTCATGTTCAACCTCGGCTGCCACCTGATTGATTTTGTCGTCTCGCTGCTCGGCGCGCCCGCCGGCGTTTTCCCCTTCCTGAAAAACGCCCCCGGCGACGCGCCCGGCGCCCACACAAATTGCGTCGCGATTCTGGAATATCCCGTCGCCACCGTCACGCTCCGCGCGTGCAGCCGCGAGGTGGACGGCCTCGACCGCCGCCGCCTGAAAATCTGCGGCACGAAGGGCAGCGTCGAACTCTGCCCGCTGGAACGCTACGACGGCAAGCCTCTGCAAATGTCGCTCGTCCTGCGCGAGGGCAACGAGGAGCGCGCCGCCGGCTCGCACACGCTCGACTTTGGCCCCGTCCGCGACCGCTACGAGGACCAGTTGCTCGAATTCGCCAAAGCCATCTGCGGCGAAACAACACCCGCCGCCGCCTCCGACCTCCTCCTCGACAGCCGCCACGACTGTCTCGTCCAGAAAGTCCTCCTCGCCGCCTCCGGCATCACCTCATTCGTCGCATAAGTCCCATTCGTCCCATGAAATTCTCCTCGGCACCCATCAAATTCGGCGTTTGCGGCCTCGGTCGCATCGGTGCGCAACACTGCCGTTTTTTCTCGAAGGACAGCGCCCGCTACCAACCCGTCGCCTTTTGCGACACCGACGCGACCCGCGCCCGTGAAACCGCCGCGAAGTATCAAGGAAAACCTTGCACGGATTTCGCGGCGTTCCTGGCCGACCCGGACATGGAACTGGCGATTATCGCCACGCGCTCGCTCGACCACGCCCGCCACGCCGAACAGGCGATCGCCGCCGGCAAGATCGTCCTGCTGGAAAAACCAATCGGCGTCACCGCGCGCGATTACGCGACCTTGCAACGGCTCGCCCGCGAGCATCCCGGCAAACTTTATTGCGGGCACAACCACCGCTTCGAACCGGCGTTTCAAAACACGCTCGCAATCGTCCGCGAGGGCATCCTGGGTAAAATTTACGCGGTGAAACTCAGCAAGCACCACGTTTTCATGCGGCGCGGCGACTGGCAGGCGCGGCTCGATTGCGGCGGCGGGCAGCTCAGCGTTTGGGGGCCGCATTTGCTCGACCATGCGCTGCAATTGCTCGGCGGTTCGCCGGTGCGCGGCGTGTGGAGTTATTTGCGCCGCGTGCTCACGCCGGGCGACGCCGACGACCACATGCGCGTCCTGCTCTCGGCGGAAAACGGCGTCGTCGCCGAAATCGAAATCAGCAACTCCGTCGCGCTGCCCGCGCCCTCTTGCGTGATTTACGGCGACAGGGGCTCGCTGGTTTGCGGACAGGAGCAAAAGGAAATCCGTCTCCGTTATCTCGCGCCGGATTTTCACTGGGGCGCGGCGTCCGCCAGCGCTGACACCCCGCCGGTGGAAGGCCCCTGGCACGAGGGCGCCGACAAACTCCCATGGATTGAGGAGACCCGCGCCGTCACGCCGGACGTGAACATGTGGGATTATGTGGAAATCGAACTCGCCCGCCATCTCCACGCGGCCATTCGCGGCGGCGTTCCGTTCCCCATAAAAAATTCCGACGCGCTGGAGGTCGTTCGTCTCACCGAAATCGTCAAAAAGCAAAATGCCCAGTTCAACTGGGCTGGGTAAGAATCATTTCCGATGAAAGCCATCATCATCAAAGACCATAAACTATTCTGTGAAACAGTGCCCGACCCCGTCCTCAAGGACGGCGAGGTGCTCGTCAATGTGCGCGCCGCCGCGGTGAACCGCGCCGACCTCATGCAGGTGGACGGCAATTATCCGCCGCCTCCCGGCGCGCCCGACTGGCCGGGGCTGGAGGTCGCCGGCGAAATCGTGGAGGTGCCGGAAACGGTCCGACGCCAGTGCGCGTGGAAAGCGGGCGACAAGGTCTGCGCCCTCCTCGGCGGCGGCGGCTATGCCGAGCGCGTCGCGGTGCATCATTCGATGCTCATGCCCGTTCCCAAGGGCCTGCCCCTGACGGAGGCGGCGGCGCTGCCCGAGGCATTCGCCACGGCCTACCTGAACCTGTTTATCGAGGGTGGCGCGAAGGCCGGGCAAACCTTCCTCATGCACGCCGGCGCGAGCGGCCTGGCGAGCGTCATTATTCCGGTGGCGAGAGCCTTCGGACTGCGCGTCATCACAACCGTCACCGACGCCGAAAAGGCCAAAATGATCGCGCACCTCAAGGCCGACGTGGTGGTTGACACCTCCAAGGAGAACATCGCCGACGTGCTCAAGCGCGAGGCGGATGCCGGCCGCCCGCTCAACCTCGCCATTGACTGTCTCGGCAGCGAGAAGGTCGGCGAGTGCTTCCCCCACGTCGCCTACGCCTGCCGCTGGATCATGATTGCGACGCTCGCCGGCGACATCACACCCGTGAACCTGCGGACGATGTTCATGAAAAACATCCGCCTGATCGGCAGCACGCTCCGCAGCAAGCCGCCGGAGACGAAGGCGAGAATACTCGCCGAACTCGTCCGCGACGTCTGGCCGAAAATCGAGGCGGGCGAGGTGCGCCCGACCATTTTCAAAGTCCTGCCGATGGAGGAGGCGTCCGCCGCGCACGCCCTGCTCCGGGACAACGTGAGCGCCGGCAAGGTTGTCCTCACGCTGGGCGAATAAAAACCGAACCATGAAAATCACCACAAAGGAGAAATTATATAAACAATTCTTTGTGCCCTTTGTGTCTTTGTGGTGAATAAAAAACCAACCCCGAAAAAATGACCAAAAAGAAAATCCCCTACGCATGGGAACTTATCGCATGGCTCTGGCTTGCCTACTTCATGAACCAGGCCGACCGGCAGCTCTACAGCGTCGTCCAGAAGCAGGTGCAGCAGGCACTCGGGCTGACCGACATCCAGACCGGGCTGGTCGGCACGGTGCTCATTGCGGCGATGGCCGTGATGATGCCCGTCGCCGGCTTTCTCGGCGACCGTCTTTCCCGCAGCCGCATCATCCTGTGGAGCCTGCTGGCGTGGAGCGCCGCGACGCTCCTGACGGGCTTCACCACCGGGCTGGTCTCGCTCATCCTCATCCGCAGCCTGGCCACCGCGGTGGGCGAGGCGTTCTTCGTTCCCGCCGCCACCGCGCTCATCGGCGAATTTCACGTGAGAACGCGCAGCCAGGCGCTCGCGATTTACCAGTCGGCGCAGTATTTCGGCGCGGTCTCCTGCGGGCTGGCCGGCGGCTGGGTCGCGCAGCGATACGGCTGGAAGCACTCGTTCTGGATTTTCGGCGGCGCGGGCATCCTCCTCGTGGCGCTCATGTGGCGGCGGTTGAAAGACGCGCCGAAGGCCCCGCGCGCGGCCGCCGCAGTCGAGCCTGTCGGCGTCGTCCTCCGCGCGCTGGCGCGCACGCCGACCGCGCTGGTGCTGGCCGCCGCGCTGGGCTGCTCCACCTTCGTCAACATGGGCTGCCTCGCCTGGATGCCGACCTACCTGCAGCTTGAGCCGTTCAACCTCTCGCCCGTGAGCGCCGGTTTCAACAGCATGTTCTACTACCAGCTCTTCTCCTTCGCCGGCGTGCTCCTCGGCGGGCGTTTCACCGACAAGCTCGTCGTCCGCCGTCCCGCCTTCCGCGTCGAGCTCTCCGGCGCGGCTCTGCTCCTGTGCGCGCCGGCGCTTTACCTGATGGGCGCGACGCACAGCCTCTGGGCGGTGTATGCGGCGCTGGGCGCGTTCGGCTTCTTCCGCGGCCTCTACGACGCCAACATTTATGCCTCGCTCTTCGATGTGACCGCGCCGCGCCATCATTCCTCGGCCATCGGCCTGATGGCCGGTTTCTCGTTCGCCATCGGCTCGCTCGCGCCCATCGCGCTCGGCGCCATCAAGCAATATCATGCGCTCCACGCCGGTTTCTCCGCGCTGGGCGCGGTCTATGTCGTCGCCAGCCTCGCCCTCTTCGTCGCCGCGCGGGGATTTTTTCCCTCGGATTTTTCGCGCAACCAGCAACAACCCATCCCGTCCGCAACCCAGAAACAATAAACCAAGACCGCCATGAAAAAACTCATCCTTGCCGCAATCGTCGCCGCTCTTGCCGCCGCCCTCCCGGCGCCGGCCCAAAGCAACGCGCCCTACACCGAGGGCCCCGTCTGGGAAATCGGCCTCATCCACGCCAAGCACGGCATGGCCGACACCTACTTCAGGAGCATCACAAAAACGTTCAAGGCCGTCATGGAGGAGGCGAAGCAAAAGGGCTTCATCCTCGACTACAAAATCCTCTACGGACGCGCCTCCTCGCCGGACGACTTCAATGTGATGTCCATCGTGCAGCTCAAAAACTACGCCGCGCTCGACCGCTACCGCGAATTCATCGACCCCATCGCGCGCCGGATCGAGGGCGACACCAAGACGCAGCACGCGCGCTCCGCCACGCGCCTCGACATGCGCGAGGTGATTGGCTACAAACTCATGCGCGAAATCACCCTGACCGGCGGCGACGAATGAGTTTTTGAGGCGTTTCCCATTCAAAACCTTCGGCTTGTTTCACCGCAAAGACACGAGGGCGCAAAGGAGAAAGAGGTGTGTTATCATATTCAAGCCTTTGTGTTCTTTGTGCCTTGTCAGGCCACTCGGCTTCGCCTCGTAGAGTGGTGAGTTTAGTGGTTCGGTTTTTATTATCCCCGGATCCCGCAGATTCCTTCGGATTATTTTATATAAAAATCCGGGGTAATCTGTGGATAGTTTGATTGTTCCACCGAGTCCGCCCGCAAATCCCATCATGAGATTCCACTTCCTCGTCATCGCCGCGTTTCTCTCCACCGCCGTGCATGCGGCGGCGGATTCACCGGCGCCGCAAGCCGTTGTCTTCGTTGGTGGCGCGTCGCGTGACGACGCGACCGCGACCGCCGGGGAGTTCGCGGCGGCCTTCGAGCAACTCGCCGGCGGCGGCATCCTCGTCCTGCGCGGTCCTGTGCGCATAAATGGAAACTTTTCCGTTCCCGCGCACGACGCGCCCGTCACCGTGACGAGCGTTCACGCCGGGCGCGACTACCGGAGCGAGAACGGGGCGAAACTCATTCTCGGCAGCGCGTTCGAACTCAACGGCCCGGTGACGTTCGCCAGCGTCGTCATCACCCCGGGTGACAAGGCCGGCCGCATCTATTGCAATGGCCGCAAGGTCGTGTTCGGCGCGGACATTTCCTGCGAACCGCCGCCGGGAGGCAGGTTTCCCGCCATCGTCGCCGCGGCGCGCGAGGCGGACGGTCCCGCGGGCTCGGATGTCACGATTGCCAGCGGCCAGTGGGACACCGTGGCTGGCGGCGCATCCCACGATGCCGCGCCGACGTCCGGCATGTTGCGCATGACAATTAATGGCGGCCGGTTTTATGGCGCGGTGTGCGCCGTCGGCACGGGCCGGCACACGGGCGGCGCGGAGTTGACACTCAATGGTGGCCTCTTCCACGGCGGCGTCGCCGGGCTCGGCGTTCACGCGGGCGCGTCCGTGCGCGGCGACATCCGCGTCACGGTCAACGGCGGCACGTATTACAACACCATCGCCGCCTCGCGCCACGCGGGCGCGGAATTCGCCGGCTCCTACACGCTCGCGCTCAACGGCGGCGTTTTCACCAGCGTTACCAGCGTCACCGGCGCGCGCGGCCTGCGCGGCGGCGCGGCCTCCGCCCTGGTCGCCGCGCCCGCGTTGCTCGACGCGGAAAATACCGGCGAGCTCACTTTCACCAACCCGCTCATCCCCGGCGCCGACCCATGGGTGTGTTTCCACGACGGCTTTTATTACAGCACGGCCACGGGCGGCACGCAGCTGAACGGGCGCAAGGTGGCGAACCTTCCCGACCTGCCGTACGCCGAGCCGGTCGTGATTTGGCGTCCGCCGCCGGGCCGCGACTACTCGCGCAACCTCTGGTCGCCGAAATTCTACCAGTTCACCGAGGCCGAGGTCGGCGCGGAAAACGCCGGCTGGTATCTCTATCTCTCCGCCAACGACGGCAGCGGCCGCCCCTCGCAGGGACAGCGGATGTTCGTGCTTCGCTCGCTCTCCGGCGGCCCGCTCGGCCCCTACGGCGCGGCGACCGGCGACCGCGAGCCGAACGGCGCGACGCGGGTGTCCGCCGCCGCGAAAGACAGCTCCTTCAACAAGGTGTGGTGCGGCGGCGCCAAGGTGCTCAGGCACGGCGGCAAACTCTACTGCATTTGGGTGAGCGAGGTCGGGGATGCGTTTTCCAAAAAAACCGGCGACCGCTACCAAATCATCTGCATTGACCGCATGGTCAACCCGTGGACCGTCGAGGGCAGGCCCGCCATCATCAACCGCCCGACGCTCGCGTGGGAGAAGCATGGCGCCGGTCCCGGCAAGGCGGGGATGTATCCCGAAGTCGTCGAGGGCGGCACGCCGGTCCACGCCGCCGATGGCTCCCTCTACCTGCTCTACGCGGGCAGCGGCTACTGGACGCCGTATTACGCGATCGGAGTGATGAAACTGACCGGCGACGACCCGATGAACCCGGCCCATTGGCAAAAGGCGACCCAGCCCATCTTCAAGGCGTCGGACGAGGTCGTTGGCACGGGCAACGCCTGCTACGTGCCCTCGCCCACCGGCAAACTAAACTGGGCGATCTATCACGCCTACGTTGGAAAAAAGACGCGCGGCGTCCCGCGGCAACTGTTCGCCGAGCCCTATGTCGCGACTCACGAGCGCGTCACCATCGGGCGCGGCAGCCCGTTGCCGCTCGGCACGCCGTTGAAAATCGAGGCCAACCCGATGCCCCTGCGCAAAAAAATCAGCGACTTCACCGACGCGCCCCTGCCGCCCGGCGCGTCCGCTACCACCGCGACGGCTTCGACCCCGACAAACAGAGCCTCAACATTGATGTCCCCGTGATCCCGCCCATGCGGCAGTGTTGATGGCAGCGGGCGGCTGAGGACCGTCCGGTGTCAGCGGAGCTTCCGCTACGGTTTGAGCAGGAACGGATCGGCCTGGCCGGTGGCTTTGCGCAGGGCGGCGACGGCCACGTTGTAGCTGTAGTTCGCGTGAAGCTGGTTCAGGCGCGATTCGGTCAGCGACAGGCGCGAGGTCAGCACGTCGAGTTGCGTGGCGGTGCCCGCTGCATAACGCGAATCGGCCAGGCGCAGGGCCTCCTCGGCCTGCTCGATCACCTTCCGGGCGGCGTCAACCAGCTCGGCGGCCTCCTGCAACGAGGAATAGGCCTGGCGCACCTCGACCTCGACGGCGAGGGTGGTGTCGGCGGTGCGGAGCCTGGCCTGCGCGTATTGGGAGCGGGCCTGGGCCACGCGGCCGGCGGTGGCGCGCCCGTCGAAGACCGGCCAGTTCGCCTGCACGCCGATGTTCCAGCCGTCGAGCGAGTCGCCAAAGCCGTTCGGCCTCGACCTGTTGTCCTTGCGGTAAGTGTAGCCGCCGACGAGCGAGACTTCGGGTTGGTAGCCGGCCCTGGCGGCCTTCACGCCCGCCTCGTAGGCTTCCTCGAGGACGAGGAGTTGCTTGAGCTCGGGACGATTGCTGCGCGCGGCGTCGAGCGCGGCTTGCAGTTCATAGGTGACGCGGCTGATGGCGGCAAGGTCGCCGACGAACTCGGGCGTGCGGCCCGGGTCGGTCACGCCGGGATTGGCATAGCCGAGGGACTGGCGCAGGTGGTCGATGGCGGTGCGGTAGCCGTTGCGCGCGCGGATGAGGTCGGGCTGGGCGTTGGCGATGGCGACCTCGGCGCGGAGGACCTCGAAGCTGGAGGACGCGCCGGCCTCGAAGCGGTTTTTCGCGATGGTGCGCTCCTCCTCGAGGAGCTGGATGTTTTGCTCCTGCACCTTGATTTGCTCGCGGGCGAGCAGCACGTCGTAGAAGCGGGTGCGGACTTCGAGCAGCGCGTCGTTGATGACGGACTCCAGGCCGAGGAGGGAGGACTCGCGCGAGGATTTCTGCGCGCTCAACGCGGCGCTGACGCCGCCGCCGGAATAAAGGAGTTGCGAGACGGTGAGCTCGACCTGCCAGTTGTGCTTGTCCTTCGGCGAGCCGGGCGCGGAGCCGCTGTCAACGGTGAGGGTTTTGTCGGTGATGCCGTAGCCGGCGCCGACGACGGCCTGCGGCAGCACCTGGGCCTTGATCTCGACGATGAGCCCTTCCTGCTCGCGGATGCGCTCGCGGGCCTGGAGAATCTGGAAGTTGTGCTCGAGCGCGAACCGGAGGGCGGTTTCGAGATCGAGCTGCTCGGGGATGGCGGGCGGCGGCTCGGCCGCCGGCGCGGGGGCGGCGGAAAGCGCGAGGGACGCGCAGATCAGAAACGGGAGTGCGAGAAGGCGGCGGATGGAACGGACGAGGTGCATGTGATTGTGGTGGAAGTGTGCTGGTCGTTTTCAGAGGGAAAATTCCAAATCCCGAAATCCCAAAAAAATTCCAAATTCCGAAATTTCAAAAATCAAAGATGCCGCCGTTGGCGCGAAACCTCTGCAAAATTCCATGAGTCGCCGCCGCCGCTTTTTGGGATTTGCTCATTGGAATTTTTTTGGGATTTGGGATTTCGGGATTTGAAATTTTATTCATTCAGCGGCGGCGGGGATCGCGGCGGTTTCGGCCTCGATGACGCGGTCCTTGGAATGATCCTTGGCGAAGAGCATGTAGAGGCAGGGCACGACGAAGAGCGTGAGCATCGTGCCGATGGTCATGCCGCCGACCAGCACAAGGCCGATGGAGTTGCGCGCCGCCGCGCCCGCGCCGCTGACGAGCGTGAGCGGAAAGTGTCCGGCGATGGTCGCGGCGGAGGTCATCAGCACCGGGCGCAGGCGCGTGAGCGAGGCTTGGTGGAGCGCTTCGAGTTTGGAGAGGCCCTGCTCCTGGAGCTTGTTGGCAAACTCCACGATGAGGATGCCGTTTTTGGAAATCAGCCCGACAAGCGTCACGAGGCCGACTTGCGAGTAGATGTTGAAGGTCGTCGTGAAGCTGTCGGTCCAGAAGTGGAGCTGCGGCACGGGGAAGCGCGCGAACATGAAGAGGCCCGCGCCGAAGATCGCGAGCGGCACGGAGCCGAAGAGGATCACGATCGGGTCGCGGAACGAGTTGAACTGCGCGGCGAGCACGAGGAAGATCAGCACCGCGGCAAATCCCAGCGTGTACCAGAATTTCGTGCTGCCGCCCTCCTTGCGGAGCTGGCGCGATTCGCCGGTGTAGTCGATGAAGTAGCCCTCGGGCAGGATTTCCTTGGCGGCGTTTTCCAGCAACTTCAGGCCCTCGTCGAGCGAGACACTGGTCATGCCCTGGATGGTGACGGCGTTGAGTTGCTGGAAGCGGTTGAGCGAGCGCGGCACGGTTTTGTTTTCCACCGTGGCGATGGTGCTGAGCGGGATGAGTTTTCCGCCCGGGCCGGTGACGTAGATGTTCTGGAGCTGGCCGGGCGTGAGGCGCTCGACGCGCTTGACCTGCGGGATGACCTTGTAGCTGCGGCCCTCGATGTTGAAGCGGTTGACGTAGTTGCCGCCGATGGCCGCGCCGATGTCGGCGCCGACCTGCTGGAGGTTGAGTCCGAGCGCGGCGACCTTGTCGCGGTCGAGGATGAACTCGGCCTGCGGCTGGTCGTATTTCACGTCGATGCTCGGGGGAAAGAGGAACTTTCCGCTGGCGGCCGCCTTCTGCTGGATTTGCGTGGCAAACTCCAGCAACTCGCGCGTGTCGGCCGTGGACGCGATCACGAACTCGATCGGGAAAATGCCGCCGCCGGGCAGCGCGGGGGGCGAGAAGGCATTCATGTTGACGCCGGGGATGGCGGAGATGCGCGCCTGCACTTCGGGGAGGATCTGCGCGACCGTGCGGTCGCGCTGGTCCCACGGCTTGGTCACGAGGCCGGCGAACATCATGGCGGGCGCGGTGACCTGGAAAACGAAGTCGGTCTCGGGGCTGGCCTTGAAGGCGTCGTAAACGGCCCCGCCGAGCGGGCTGAGCTGGTCGATGGTGGCGTTGGGCGGCTGCTCGGCGAAACCGATGATGAAGCCCTCGTCTTCGGACGGCGCGAGTTCGGCGGGCGTGTTGGCGATCATGAACACGCCGAGCCCGCAAATCACGAGCCACAGCGCGTAAATGACGCCGCGCGTGCGCAGGATGCCGGTGAGCGTGTAGGAATAGGCGGCCCGGAATTTTTCGAAGACGAGCGTGGACACGCGCGCGAAGCCGCGCTCGCTTTCGTCGGGCCGGAGCAGGCGCGACGCCATCATGGGCGAGAGCGTGAGCGCCACGACTCCGGAGATGGTGACGGCGCCCGCGAGCGTGAACGCGAACTCGCGGAAGAGCGACCCGGTGAGGCCGCCCTGCAAGCCCACGGGCAGGTAGACGGCGACCAGCGTGATGGTCATGGCGACGATGGGGCCGACGAGTTCGCGTGCGCTGATGATCGCGGCCTGGATGGCGGTTTTCCCGGTGCGCAGGTGGCGTTCGACGTTTTCCACCACGACGATGGCGTCGTCCACCACGAGACCGACCGAGAGCACGATGGCGAGGAGGGAGAGGAGGTTGATGGTGAAACCGAAAACCTGCATGAGGAACACCGCGCCGATGAGCGAAAGGGGAATCGCGATCACCGGCACGATGACGGAGCGCAGCGTGCCGAGGAAAAGGAAAATGACGATGATGACGATGAGGAGCGTGTCGGCGAGCGTGCTGTAAACCTCGTGGATCGCATTGTTGATGTATTCGGTGGCGTCGTAGGCGATGAAGCCGTCGAGATTGCGCGGGAGGTCGCGTTTGATGGCGTCCATCTCGGAGCGGACGGCGGTGATGACGTCGAGCGTGTTGGCCGTGGGCAGCGGGAAGACGCCGATGAACACGGCGGTCTCGCCGTTGAAGCGCACCTCGGCGTCGTAGTCCTCGGCGCCGAGCACGACATCGGCGATGTCGCCGAGGCGCACGATCGCGCCGTCGCCTTCGCGGATGGCGAGGCGCTTGAACTCGTCCACGGAGCGGATGGCGGTGTTGGCCGTGAGGTTGACCTGCACGAGCGAGCCCTTGGTGCGGCCGAGCGCGGAGAGGTAGTTGTTGGCCGCGAGGATGGAGCGCACCTCGGCGGGGCTGATGTTGAGCGCGGCCATGCGGTCGGGTTTCAGCCAGATGCGCATGGCGAAGGTGCGCGCGCCCATGATCTCGGCGCGCTGCACGCCCGCCAGGGCGGAGAGGCGCGGCTGCACCACGCGCACGAGATAGTCGGTGATCTCGTTGGGCAGCAGCTCGGTGGAATTAAAGCTGAGGTAGGCGGAGGCGAACTCGCTGTCGGCGGACTGGACGTTGATGACGGGAATCTCCGCCTCGGGCGGCAGGTCCCCGCGCACTTGGTTGACGAGCGTGGTGATCTCGGAGAGCGCCTTGAGCGGATCGTAGTTGAGCTTGAGGCGGACGGTGATGGACGAGAGGCCGAGCGAGCTTTGCGACCGGATGTAGTCGATGCCGTCGGCCGCGGCGATGGAGCGCTCGATGGGGGTGGTGATGAAGCCTCGCACCAGTTCGGCGTCGGCGCCGATGTAAACGGTGTTGATGGTGATGCTGGCGTTGTCGGAGCGCGGATACTGGCGGACGCTGAGCGTGAAGAAATACGCCTGGATGCCCGCGATGATGATGACGAGGTTGACCACGATCGCGAGGACCGGGCGCTGGATGAAAATATCGGTGAAGCTTTTCACGTGGAAAATGGGTGCGGGAGGAAGGAGGGAGGAAAAGAAGCAACAAGTGTCAATTGACAGGCAACAGGTGGCAGACGGCAGGAAGCCCGCCACACTCTTCTTGATACTTGATACTTGTCACTTGGAACTTCGCCCCTCCGTGTCTTCGTGGTTGATTGATAGAGAGCGATAAAGATTGGGGCGTCTCAGGTGTCGTTTGGTTTCGGCGCGAGCTGGGCGATGGGCGCGAGTTTGTTGTCGACGACGACCGGGATCTTGTCGCGCAGCTTGAACACGCCGCTGGTGACAACCGTCTCGCCGCCCTTCAGGCCGCTCGTCACCGCGATGAAATCGCCGCGCTGCTCGCCGAGGCGCACGACTTCCTTGCGCAGGATTTGCACGGGTTTGCCGTCGGAGCCCTTCACGGCCTCGCCGGTTTTCTCGTCCTTTTTGTCCTCGATGATAAACACCGAGTCGCCATACGGCGCGTAGAGCACGGCGGTGGCGGGCACGGCGACCACCTTGCTGGTGTGCGGCAGGAGCACGGTCACGTTGACAAACATGCCGGGGCGGAGTTGCTCGTCGGGATTGCGGAGCGTGGCTTGCACGCGGACGTTGCGCGTGGCGGCGTCCACCTCGGGATTGATGGCGGTGATTTTGCCCTCGAACACGGCACCGGCGTCGGCGTCGGTCACGACGCGCACCGGCTGCGCGGCGGCGACTTGCCCGAGGCGCTGTTGCGGGAGGGAGAAGTCCACGAAGATCGGGTCGAGCGACTGGAGCGGGACGATGGCGTCGCCGGGATTGAGGATCTGGCCGAGGTTCACGAGGCGGATGCCGAGGCGGCCGGCAAAGGGCGCGCGGATGGTTTTTTTGGCGATGACCGCGCGGATGTTGTCGGCCTGCGCGGAGGCCTGCTTGAACTGCGCGTCGTTGGTGTCGAACTCGGCCTTCGAGATGGTCGATTTGGCGAGCAGTTCGCGCGAGCGGTCGAGATTGATCTTTGCGAGTTCGACGGCGGCCTCGGCGGCGCGGAGTTGCGCCTCCTCGGTGGCGGTGTCGAGTTGCACGAGCACGTCGCCGGCCTTCACGGTCGAGCCGGCGTCAAAGGCGATGCGCGTGATCTTGCCGCCCAGCTCGGCGGCGACCGTCACGCCCTCGACCGGCGCGAGCGAGCCGATGGCGGCGAGGTGCGACTGCCACGAATCATTGAGCACGGGCGCGGCGGTGACCGTCGTGACCGGCTCGTCCTGGGGCATGTTGACGAGGTGGTTGATTTGCACGCCCTTGATGACGACGACGAGCGCGATGATGCCGAGGAAACCGCCGATGGCGAGGAGGGAGACTTTGAGTCGGGACATAAAAAATGGGACGCGGCGCGTGGTTTGGTTGTGTGGTGTGTGAAAGTGTTAAAACAAATCCGGGCGCAAAAAGTTGCAGCAGGTCGCGCGGGCGCGGCACTTTTTCGCCACTGGACGGTCAAGTGCCTCCGTCAAAAGCCGGTGCGGCCGTCCCCTCGTCGCGCAATGTGTCGGCATGCGCGGCGATTTTGCGGAGCAGGGCGACAAAGGTTTTTTGCTCCTCCGCCGTGAGCGGCGCCATGAGGTCCGTCACTATGCGCATGTGCCCGGGCAACGCCGTCTTCATCAACGTCTCGCCTTTGGGCGTGAGGCTTACCGACATCATGCGGCGGTCGGTCGGATCGGGCTTGCGGATGACGAGCCCGTCGCGTTCGAGGGTGTCGATCAGGCCGGTCATCGTGGCGCGCGTGACCCCCGCGCAATCCGCGAGCGACGCCGGTGTCCGGCAATGCGGCAGGGCCTCCGCGTCGTGCCAAAGCAGCATCAGCACCATGAACCGGCCCGGCGTGATATGGTGCCCGGCGAGGTTCTTTTCCACGAGATCGAAGACCTCGTCGCTCGTGCGCAGCAAATGCAAATACACCTCGACGGCCCGTGGCTCCAACTCGGGAAAGCGTTTCGTTGCCTCCAGCAGGCACTCATAACGCGGCAGATCCTTTAGCAGCAAAAGTGGCATGAAACAGATGACAAATGAAAAAGTAAGGATGCTGACAATCAGGAAGCTAACTAGATGTGCAAGCCGCTTCGCAACATTAGCGGAAATTTCAAACAACAGAAATGCGGAATGAAATTGATTGCATAAAATTATAGTGCCTGTGTCTGACAATAATTTTGCATTATAGATATCGTATTCGTTAATTTGTATTAATCACATGCACTCCGTCTCTGCCGCCACCTCTGTGTCCGCCCCCTGTTTGCCGGAAGCCAGTTCGGTTACTAATCGATTGCGCGAGATGATTCCGGGCGAGCGTCCGCAGGAGCGGCTGCAACGCCTCGGTCCGGCCGCGCTCGGCGACACGGAACTGCTCGCGATGCTGCTGCGCAGCGGCACGCGCGGGCACGACGTGCTGTCCCTCGCCGCGCGGCTGCTGGCGGCGGCGGGCTCGCTGGGCAATCTCATCTCCTGGCGCGAGGCGGACTATCGGAAACTCAAGGGCATCGGGCGCGTGAAGGCGCTGCAACTCATCACGGTCATGGAAATCGCGCGGCGCGTCATCGGCCGGCAGGCGGGCGAGGCGCCGGTGCTGGATTCGCCGGCCGCGGCCGCCGCGTATCTGCTGCCGGTTTGCGCGGGGCTTGAGGTGGAGAAATTCTGGGTGCTGTGCCTCAACCGAAAAAACCGCCTGCTCAAGCGCGTGGAAATCACCTCCGGCACCGCGACGGCGAGCCTCGCCCATCCGCGTGAGGTTTTCCGCGAGGCGATACGCGAGGGCGCCGTGGCCATCCTCTGCATGCACAATCATCCCAGCGGCGACCCGCGTCCGAGCGCGCAGGACATCCAGGTGACGCGGCAGCTCCGCGACGCGTCGCGCGTGATCGGGATCGATCTGGTCGATCACATCATCGTCGGTCGGAAGGAAGCCGACCCGGCGGGCGCGGGATTTTATAGTTTCCGCGAAGCGGGGTTGGTGTGAGGAGAGAAGAAGTAGCAAGCCAGCAACGGCTCGGCGGGACGCCTCGCCCTACCCAAAAGGGTGATTCTCAGTGGTAATTGGTATAACAGGTGACAGGGCTAGGGCGTGTTAACATTAATTGCACTTGACGGTGATTTATGCGTATGAGGAGGGGAATGGAACTGACGAAGGAACACCTGGAGAGAATCAAGGACAGCCTGCCGGTGGAGCGGGGCAATGTGAGCATTGATGTGCTGAGCTTTCTAAACGGGGTGCTGTATGTGGCGGAGAACGGGTGCAAATGGAGGAGATTGCCGGAGAGGTTTGGGAACTGGCACACGATCTACACGCGGATGAATCGCTGGAGCAAAAGCGGAGTATGGGACCGGGTGTTCGAGCGGCTGCAGAAGGAAGGGCTGGTGCATCTGGAGCTGAAGGTGGTGTCGCTGGACAGTACCAGCGTGAAGGTCCACCCCGATGGGACCGGGGCGGAGAAAAAAACGGGCCTCAGGCGATCGGCAAATCACGAGGAGGCCGGAACACCAAGATTCATCTGGCTGCCGCGAATGATGTCCATGCCCTCGGCTTCCGCCTCTCGCCCGGGCAGAACGGCGACGGACCCGAGGGACGCGAGCTGATTGGCGAGTTGGGATGCCCGAGGCATGGATGCGCCCTGGCCATGGACATGGCCTACGAAGGCAACGAAACCCGCGGCTTGGCCTGCCTGCTCGGCTTCAAGCCTGTCGTCCCGCCCAACCCGTTGCGTCGAAAACCCTGGAAACTCAACCAGGCACTTTACCGCCAGCGCAACCACGTCGAGCGCCTCTTCCGCCGCATCAAGGGCTTCCGTCGCGTCTTCACCCGCTACGACAAGCTCGATGTCCTCTTCCGCTCTTTCGTCTCCTTCGCTCTCTCTTGGCTACTCCTCAATAGTGCTAACAGGTCCTAGAAGCAGGCGCGGCGATGAGCGGCGGGCAGGCCGCTTCACTTGTTACTTGATACTTGTTACTTGCCACTTCCTCGCGGCTCCGCCGCGAGGCTTGGCATTGCGGTCGAAGGGAGAATCGTGCCGGGATGGATCGGGAAGCCGCGCAAAAAGTCGGAGGCCGGGAGCATTTTGCCGCCGGGGCGCTGGAGGCGGAGGATGTGGAGGATGCCCGCGCCGGTGGCGATGTGCAGCGTGTCGGATGCGGGGGGAAGGACTTCGCCGGGCGCGGGCATGGTTGGAGCGGCGGCGTTCTCGCCGTCCAGCACCCCGGCCAAGCCAAATTTGACCGGCTGGTCGTTGATTTCGACCGAACACGCGGGCCAGGGATAAAGGCCGTTGATGCGGGCGGCGAGTGTGGCGGCGGGTTCGCGGAAATCCAGCGCGCCATCGGATTTCACGAGACGGCGGCAGTAGGAGGCGTTCGCGTCGTCCTGCGGCGTGAACGAGAGCGCGCCTTCGCGAAGGCGCGGAAGGGCGCGGGCGAGGAGCGGGACGCAGGCGGCGGCCAGTTTCTGCTCGACGTCAAGCGCGGTGTCGAGCGGCGCGATGGCCACGCGCTCGACATCGGCCACGGGGCCGGCGTCGAGCTGGCGGACGATGCGCATGAGGCTGACGCCGGTCTCGCGTCCGCCGCTGGCGATGGCGGTCTGGATGGGCGAGGCGCCGCGCCAGGCGGGCAGGAGCGAGGCGTGGAGGTTGAGCGTGCCGAATCGCGGCGTGGCGATGAAGTCGTCGCGCAGGATGTGCCCGTAGGCCATCACGAGCGCGAGGTCGGGCGCGAGCGCGGCGAATTCGCCGCGGGCGGCGGGAGTGAGCTTTTCGGGTTGGAAGACGGGAAGGTTGCGCGCGAGCGCCCAGGCTTTGATGGCGTTGGGCTGGATTTTTTGCCCGCGCCCGACCGGCCGGTCGGGCTGGGTGTAGACAGCGGCGAGTTGCGCGTGCGCGCGGCCTTCGCCGTCCGCGAGCCAGTCAAGGAGCGGAAGCGCGATGGGATCGGAGCCAAGGAAAACGGTGCGCATGGGGAACAGCGTGCGGCGGCGAGGGCAGCGGGCAATTCAAACCGGCACATATTGGAATTTTCCGGAACTTTATCTCACCCAACTGATACTATTTTCGGTTCCCCGCTGTTTTCGATGTCTGAAAACAACAAGAAATTAACCGCAGAGAACGCAAAGAGCGCAGGAAACAATCCTGTTTTTCCATGAGTTCTTTGCGTTCTTTGCGGTTAAATAAGCAAACCAGCCATTCAAAATAGCGAGGAAAGAAAATACTATAATATGCAGTCTGATATGGAGTGCGTTTTATTATATTTTTGTGCGGGAAATGGTATCAGTCACCTCAGCCCCTTCACCCACTTTTCGACGGCGGTTTTCAGGGCGTCGAAGGTTGGAGCGGTGGCGGGTTTTTCGAGGCCGTCGATGAGCGTCCAGTGTTCGACGTGCGTGGCGCTTTGGCCGGGCTCCAGCTTTTGCAGCGGCGCGAGGGTTTCGAGTTCGATCATCTGGCCGTTGGTGAAAACCTCGAAGGCGCATCCGAGATCCGGATACATGCAGCCGGGCCTGACCGCGGCGTGTTTCACGAAGGCGGTGCCCTCGTTCCAGTAGGCGGTCCAGCCGGGATAGTTCGTGATGCCGAATTTCTGGGCCTGTTTGCACTTGGGGACATTGACGCCGATGAAGTCGCGGTTGAATTCCCATACGGGCAGCGCGAGGTCGGTGTAGGTCCAGGGCACGAGGGAATAGCCCGGCAGCAGGTCGCCGGCGGCATGGTCGCCCTTGGGCGGGAGCGGAAGCACGGCGTAGCCTCCGGCGCGAAGCATGGTGAGCGCCCAGGGCGCGAGTTCGACGGCCCAGAGCCCCTGGTTCGTCAGGGCGTGGGTGACGCGGATGGTGCGCTCGCCGATGAGCTCGATTTTGACGGCCTTCTGGATGCCGGTTTTCGCCTCGACGGGTTGCGCCAGGGCGATGCCTTTGGGGAGCGGCTTGACGGCGAGGGGGTCGTCGTCGGGCTGGTAGGTGCGGACGATGTGTTCGGGCGAGTGCCAGAGGCGGTGGCCGCCGCGCAGATACATGCCGTGGGCGCGGGGCTCGGAGGCGGGGATTTCGAGGAAGAGGTTCTGGCCCGCGCCCTTGCCCTTGGCGGTGAGGGAGCGGAGGGAGGTGATGCGGGGGCCGACGGAGGTGGTGATGGTGAGTTCGAGGGCGTCGGTGGAGAGCACAATGGCCTCGCCGCCGCGATAATCAGTCTTCGATTGTTTCATAGGGTGTATCGGGTGGTTCGTTGTTGTCGCCAGGGTTTTGGGTTCGGGAAATGCGAGCCAGGTGCTCGCGTTTTGCGCGGCTGTAGCGGCCGGTGCGGTTTTCGTCGTGGGTCTTGCCCACGAGGTCGAAATAGACGGGGCAGCCGCCGAGTTTGAACTCCTCGACGACGCCGGCCTCGAGGTAGCGGCGGTAGCTTTCGGTGAGTTTTTCCTCGCGGTTGCAGAAAATTTTTATGCGGAAGGGGCGGTTGCCGGTCTGGGTGGCGTAGTAGATGCGGAAGCGGCGTCCGCCGACCGCCGGGGGCGGATGGCGCTCGGCGAGGGCGGCGATGCATTGGTTGAGGCGCGCGGTGGGGATTTTTTTGTCGACGAGGCGGTGGAGTTTCACGGCGGCGTTGAGCATGCGGTCAACCTCGTAGCCGCTCAGGGCGGAAACGAAAATGAGCGGCGCGCCGGGGGTGAAAAAGAGGCGGTCGAAAACGGCGCGCTCGAATTTCTCGCGGTAGTCGCGCTCGTTCCTGAAGGCGGTGGCGCCGTCGATGGCGTCGAGGTGTGCGCCGGCGGCGAAGGCGTCGCGCACAAGGTCCCATTTGTTGACCACGATGATGACGGGCTTGCGCTCCTTGAGGGCTTCGCCGGCGATGGCCTTGTCCTGCTGGGTGACGCCGTCGATGGCGTCGAGGACGAGGAAGACGACGTCGGTCTCCTTGATGGCGTCGAGGGAGCGGAGGCGGGAGAAGTATTCGACGGGCGAGGAAAGCTTGGTGGCAGCGCGGATGCCGGCGGTGTCGATAAGCTTGAAGGGATACATGCGGCCGTTGCGGCCCTTGAACTCGAAGGGAATGGTGATGGCATCGCGGGTGGTGCCGGGATGGTCGCTGACGATGAGGCGGTCGCTGCGGAGGAGGCGGTTGGCGAGGGAGGATTTGCCGACGTTGGGCCGGCCCACGAAGCAGATGGTGAGGGGGGCGTCGTCGGTGTCGGCGTCGGCATCGGCGTGCGCCGCGGGCTGGAAAGCCCGCGCTCCTTTGTCGGCGGCGGCGGTGGCGAGGCGTTCCTGGATTTTGTCACGGAGTTCGGCTTCGCCGCGGCCGTGCTCGGCGGAGACGAAAACGGGTTCGCCGAGGCCGAGGCGGTAGGCGTCGGCGAGGTCGATTTTTTCCTCGCCGAAATCGGCTTTGTTCACGACGAGGAGCACGTTTTTTTTGCTGCGACGGAGTTGTCCGGCGACGCGGGTGTCGAGCGCGGTGAGCCCCTCGAGGCCGTCGAGCACGAAGAGGATGAGGTCGGCGGTGTCGATGGCGAAGGAGACCTGGCGCTCGGAGGCGGCGATGAGCTGGGCGGGTGTTTCGCCGCCCTTGAGGCCGAGTCCGCCGGTGTCGAGGAGGCGGTAGGGAAGGGCGCCCTCCTCCGCGATTTCCGTGGAGATCACATCGCGGGTGACGCCGGGCTGGTCGTGCACGATGGAGATGCGCCGGCGGGCAAGCCGGTTGAAGAGACGGCTTTTGCCGACATTGGGTCGCCCGACGATGGCTGCGCTTTGCATGGTAAATGTAGGGGCTTCGCTTGCGAAGCCCGTTGAGCGGGTGGGTTTGAAATGAATTTGGACTCTTGGATGGCCGGGCCAGAACCCCCTGACCAAGAGAATATATTGGAGCCGGGTTTTCGTTGGGGAATAGTATTATTTTTGGTTTTTTCTCAGCTCCTCCATCTGGCTTTTCAATTCCCGCAGAGTCCGCTCCTGTTCCTCTATGCGGCGTTCCTGCGACTCGATGGTGCGTCGCATTTCGTCATTCACGAGGCGGGACAATTCCTCGGTGACGCTCATCGTTCTTTTCACATCGGAGGTGTCTATATAAGATCGTCTTATTTCATAATATCTCCCATTATAGTTAGTTACCACTATTGGGCCGTCTCCGGAATGCGGCGAGATTTGCGGAATCAGCTCCCCGTCTCCTGGTAGCATTTTTTCAAGCCTGTTCACTTGTTGCGACAACTCTTTGGTGGTTTGCAGCATTTCTTTTATGGCAGAGAGCTTTATACCGGAGCCTCCCATCACGGCGTGGGCGTCGTCCTGGCCGCGTTTTATTACCACAATGAATTCGCCATCCAAAATGTTCTTGGAATCGATTAACAAATCGTCGTCGCGTGCGGGCGTGCTGTTTGCGAGCAGGAGGCACACAAGGCCGGTGAGAAGTATTTTTGATTTCATGGGATTAAGCTGGAGGTTTGCATGTCGGCGGAATGACACAGCCGCGACGGGCGTCGCAAGCGACACCCCTACTTCCTGATTTTTTGGACGAAGCGTTCGATGCGGTCGCAGGCCTCGATGATCTGGTCGTAGGCGGTCGCGAAACAGGCGCGGACGTGGCCGGCGCCGTTGGCGCCGAAGGCCGCGCCGGGGACGACGGCGACCTTTTCCTGCTCGAGCAGGCCGACGGCGAATTCCTTTTCCGTGAGGCCGGTGACGGCGACATCGGGGAACGCGTAGAACGAGCCGCGCGGCGAATGGCACGCGAGGCCGGCTGCGTTGAGGCGGCGCACGATGAGGTCGCGCCGGCGGTGGTATTGCTCGCGCATGCGGCAGACGTTGTCCCAGCCGCGTTGCAGGGCTTCGATCGCGCCTTCCTGCGCGATGATGGACGCGCACATCATCGTATACTGGTGCACTTTCATCATCGCGTCGATGAGCGGCGCGGGGCCGCAGGCGTAGCCGATGCGCCAGCCGGTCATCGCAAAGGCCTTCGAAAAGCCGTGCAGGAAGATCGTGCGTTCGGCCATGCCCGGCAGGCTGGCGATGCTGGTGTGCGTGCCCTCGAAGGTGAGCTCGGAGTAGATTTCGTCGCTGAGGACGAGCAGGTCCTTTTCGCGGGCGAAGGCGGCGATGGCTTCGAGCTGCTCGCGCGTGCAGGTGCCGCCGGTGGGATTGCACGGGAGATTCAGCATGAGGATTTTCGCGCCGGGTTGCCAGGCGGCGCGGAGCGCGCCGGCGGTGAGGGCGAAGTTGTCCTTGGCGAAGGTCGGCACGGCGATGCTCTGGCCGTGCACGAGCGTGATGCTCGGATGGTAGGACACGTAGCAGGGCTGGTGAAACATCACCTTGTCGCCCGGGTTGCAGAACGCGCGGAAGGCGAGGTCGAGCGCCTCGCTTACGCCCACGCTCACGAGGATCTGGTCCTCCGGGCGGTAATCGACGGCG
The DNA here is from genome assembly GCF_038725785.1 of Termitidicoccus mucosus. GTDB lineage: Bacteria > Verrucomicrobiota > Verrucomicrobiia > Opitutales > Opitutaceae > Termitidicoccus > Termitidicoccus mucosus. The sequence goes on along the minus strand of NZ_CP109796.1, from coordinate 2,217,990 downwards.
AAGTGTTCGGCGACGTAGCTCGCGATGGCGCGGCGCAGTTCGATCAGGCCGAGGTTCGAGGTGTAGTAGGTTTTTCCGCGTTCGAGCGCGTAGATGGCGGCCTCGCGGACGTGCCACGGCGTGACGAAATCGGGCTCGCCCACGCCGAGCGAAATCACGTCCTGGCCTTTCATCTTGGCGACGAGTTCGAAGAAATCACGGATGCCGCTTTTGGGCAGCGAGGCGACGTGGCCCGCCACCCATTTTTTCGGGTCGGTGCTCATTGGGATGGTGCTCCTGTGAAGGGGTTGCGGTTGCGCGTCAGGGAGAGACGTTGAGGCGGGAGTGATTGTCCTCGGTTTCTTCCAGCAGGAAACCCTGCTCCTTGTAGCAACGCAGCATGAAGTGCGTCGCCGTCGAGAGCACGCCCTCGATGGTGGAGAGTTTTTCCGACACAAACGCAGCCACTTTCTGCAGCGACCCGCCGCGCACGAACACGAGCAGATCATAGGCGCCCGACATGAGGTAACACGACTCGACCTCGTCGAATTTCGCGATGCGCTCGGCCAGGCGGTTGAATCCGCCTCCGCGCTCCGGGGTCACCTTGACCTCGATGACGGCGCGCACGGATGCGGCGGCGGCGGCCTCTTTGGAGAGATCGAGCACCGGACGCCAGCCGAGGAAGATTTTATCTTTCTTCAACTGTTCCAGGTGCTGTTCGACTTGGCCGACGGAGAGCCCCGCCACCTGCGCCATTTGCGCCGTGGTGAGGCTGCCGTCTTCGAGTAACAGCTTCAGAACAGGATTCATAAGGACAGCCAGATTCGCGAATGCGGCGCGGCGAAGCCACACAATTTTTTCGGGAAATAAAGGGGCGGGACAGCCGGACGCTGTTCGCCGGCACCAAGAGTGACTCAAAGTCGTGTCATTCCATCTTTCTTCTTTCCTCTTTATCCTGTCAGGCTTCTCGCTTCGCTCGGAACTCTTTCGTCAGGAACGAGCAGGGAGAAAGATAAAGAGGAAAGAAGAAAGAGAAAGATTCCGGCGGTGACATCACTTTGAGTTGCACCCGCCGGCACCCGCCGCCGCCGGGAAACATTGCCTCGGCTCGCAATATGCCTATTGGAGGCGGGCGTGTCTTTTCCATCTTCCGACCATTTTAATGGAAAAACGTTTTTCACGCCGGGCGCGCCGTCGCTGGTGCGGTGGCGGGAGATTCTGCGGTGGAAATTCTCGCGGCATGAGGTCGCGACCTGGCCGCGCTGGATTGACGCTCCCCCGGTGGTAGCCGCGTCTCCATCCGGCACGGCAACGGGCGCGGCAAAAGCCCCGGCAGTCACGGCAACCTGGATCAATCATTCCAGCTTCCTGTTGCAAACCGGCGGCGTGAATCTGCTGCTCGATCCGGTTTATTCGCGGCATTGCGGCCCCTTCGGGCTGCTCGGGCCGCGGCGCGTGCATGCGCCGGGAATCGCGTTTGACGCGCTGCCGCGCATCGACGCCGTCCTCCTCAGCCACGATCACTACGACCACTGCGACCTTGCGACGCTGCGGCGGCTGGCGCGGCGCGACGCACCGGCGGCGTTCGCCCCGCTCGGGCATCGGGATTTGTTCCGGCGCGCCGGTTTCGCGGACGCGCGCATCCGCGAACTCGACTGGTGGGAGACGGCGGAGCTCGGCGGCGACCCGGAGCGTGGCGGCATTCGCGTTACGCTCACGCCCGCGCAACATTGGAGCAAACGGCTCAGCAGCCCGCGCTGCCGCCGGCTTTGGGGAGGTTTTTTTCTGGAAACAAGGACGCCCGTGTCCGCAGGCGGACCGGGCGCGGGCGGGACGGAAAACGCCGCCGCGCGCCGCGTGTATTTCGCGGGTGACAGCGGTTATCATGCGGCGATTTTCCGCGACATCGGCGCCCGGCTGGGCGCGCCCGACCTGGCGTTGCTGCCGATCGGCGCGTATGAGCCGCGCTGGTTCATGAGCCCGCAGCACTGCAATCCCGCCGAGGCGGTGCGCATGCACCTCGAAGTGGGCGCAAAGCTGAGCGTGGCGATGCACTGGGGCGCTTTTCAGCTCACCGACGAGGCGCGTGACGAGCCTCCCCGGGCCTTGCGTGCCGCGCTGCGTGAAGCCGGTCTCCCGCCGGAAGTGTTCGGAGTTTTGGAACCCGGCGCATCCGTGACCATCTGAACAGCAGTGCTCGCACAGCTCTGGCGGGTGCAATCCAAAGCGGGGGCGGCCCCCTTCTTTCTCTTTATTCTTTATCTTTCTCTTTCGTCAGAAACAGGAGGCGAGAGAAAGAGGGGACCACCCCGCTTTGGATTGCACCTGTTCCGGTTCGTATCTGCTGAATACGGTTGCGCCAACGCGTTCGCCGCATCTAGTTAGGCACCTAACCAACTCTGTGCTTGCGCGGTTTTCCGACTTTCCGCGCCGCCACGGCGGGGGTGGTTTGCAGCCAGATTTTTCCCATTTTTAAAAACTACAACCGAATGCACGCCAGATTCTTGCTCCCGATCTTCTGCGCCGCAGCCCTTTGCGCAACGGACTTGCGCGGCCACGCATTCGGCACCGAAACCAACTACTGGCCGTTTTGGGTGGGGCGCGACGCCCCGTCCGCCGCCTCGCCGGTTCCGACCACCACGCCCGCCGCCTCCGCCGCATCGTGGGAAGCCGCCGGGCCGCTCGCGTTCAGCCGCCCGCTTCCACCTTTCCGCCGGATCGACGGCGCGACGACCGCCGACGGTTTCCGTCCGCTCTACGCGGAAAAACGCGGCCCCGGCGGAAACCTCACCCACGCCTACTTTCTGTATCCACTCCTCGGTTACACGGCGAAGGAGAGGGGCGGTTATGCGTGGAGCGTGCTGGGCGCGATCAATCACGACCACGCCCCGGCCATCCGCCCGGTCGCCGAAGAGAAGACGGACAACCAGTTCGACCTGTGGCCGTTCTACTTTTCCAACCAAGTCGCCGGCTCGCCCGGGAAGTCCTATCGCGCCGTGTTTCCGATCCACGGCGACGTGCCGGGCCGGTTTTTCAACGACCGTGTCACATGGACGCTCTGGCCGCTTTACGCGCGCTTCGAGCGCAACGACGTCGCGACCACCACGGTGCTCTGGCCGTTTTTCCGCCGGACCTCTGGCGACGGCAACCACGGGTTTGCGTTCTGGCCGTTCTTCGGCTGGCGGGGAAAGGAGAATGCCTACCGCGAGCGTTACCTGCTCTGGCCGCTGGTCTTCCGCAACGAATACAACCTATGGGAGCAGCAGTCCGCGGTGAAAACCGGCTTTCTGCCCTTCTATTACGGCGAAACGAGTCCGGCCACGACCAGCCGGAACTACCTGCTGTTTTTCGGCCGGACCCACACGACCGCGCCTCATAACTACGACGAGACGCGTTACTTCTGGCCGTTTTTCGTGCAAGGCCGCGGCGAGCGTCTGCATGTGAATCGCTGGGCGCCATTCTACACGCATTCGAAGACCCCGGACCGCGAGAAAACCTGGATTATGTGGCCGCTCTGGAAACACAGCTTCTGGGAGGACGGGCAAAACGCCTATGAGCGCCGCCAGTTTGCCTTTTTCCTCTATCATTCGACCTGGCAGCAAAGCTTCGACCATCCCACGCCGCGCCCGGCCAACAAAACCTCGGTCTGGCCCCTCTACACCTCGTGGAGCGACGGAGCGGGCCGCCGCCAGATTCAGGCGCTCAGCCCGTTCGAAGTGTTTCTGCCGATGAACGAGCCCACTCGCCTCATCTGGTCGCCGCTCTTCGCGCTCTATCGCTACGAACAAGCCGCGCCGGGCGCGTTTCGCCACTCGCTGCTCTGGAATTTCGTCACCTACCGCCGCGAGCCCGACGTGCGCGAATTTCACCTCGGCCCGTTCTACTCCATGCATGGCAACGCCGGCTACAAGCGCCACGCGTTGCTCAACGGCGTGGTCGGCCTCGACCGGCGGCCGGATCGCGGCTGGCGGCCCTTCCTCCTCAAATTCCGCCCCGAGGGTCCGGCCTTTGTGAAAACGGGCGCCGCCGCTCCGGCCATCCGGCATCCCTCCAGGCGCAACCTCGCCTACAACACTCGCGGCGGCAGCGCCCGTCCGGTTTTTCTGGCGGCAGGGAAATGAAAATCGCAGCCACCACCGCCCGTCTCGCACACCTTTTCCCAAAAAATGAAACAACTTTACGCCACCTTCGACTGGATAGGAGCCGCCGTGCTTCTGGCGGTGCGCGCCTTCCGCATGCTGCCCGCCGCGCCGCGCATCCTGAAGCGCACCGTCGAGCAGGCCTTCCTCGGCGGCTACGCGTCGCTCACCATTGTCGCGCTCCTCAGCTTTTCCATCGGCGCGGTGCTCGCGCTTCAGGCCGGGCTCACCCTCCAGCCGGTCGGCATGAAGGAGGTCATCGGCACGCTCGTCGGCGAGGCCATGGTGCGCGAACTCGGCCCCCTTATCGTCGCCATCCTCGTCGCCGGACGCGTCGCCTCGGCCACCACGGCCGAACTCGCGTCCATGAAAGTTTACCAGGAAATCGACGCACTCGTGACCATGAACATCCCGCCCGAGCGCTTCCTCGTCCTCCCGCGCCTGCTTGCCGTCCTCCTCTACATGCCCGTGCTCACCATGATCGGCATCCTCATGGGCTGGGTCGGCGGCGCGGTGGTCTGCAAATACGTCGCGGTCATCGGCGTGTCCACCGACGTGTATTTCAACGCCGTCCGCGCCTACCTCGACTCCTCGAAGCTCGTGGACGGCCTCATCAAGGCCGAGATCTTCGGCTTCGTTGTTATCCTCATCGCCTGCAACACCGGTCTCCGCACCACGGGCGGGCCGCGTGAAATCGGCTTCGCCGTCACCCGCTCCGTGGTTTACTCGCTCGTGGCCATCCTCGGCCTCGACTACTTCATCACCAAGGCCCTTTCCTGATGCAAACCGACCCGCAGCAGCAGCCCGAGCCCGCCAAGGATTCAGCCTCTTCCGCGCCCGCCGCGCGTCCGCCCGTCGGCGTCGAAATCGCCGGCCTGTCCAAGAGCTTCGGCCCGCAAACCGTCCTGACCGGCATCACTCTTTCCATCCGGCCCGGCGAAATCTTCACCATCATGGGGCCCAGCGGCTCCGGGAAAAGCGTGCTCCTCCGCCAGATCGCCGGCCTCGACCTGCCCACCGCCGGCACGGTCCGCATCAACGGCCTCGATCCCGCCCGGCCCGCCACGCGCGATCACCTCGCCCTGGCGCTCGTTTTCCAGGCCGGCGCGCTCTTCAACTCCCTGACCGTCTTCGACAACCTCGCGCTCTATCCCCTCGAGCACCGCCTCGACAATCGCGCCGGCATCCGCGCCCGCGTCATGCGCGCCCTGAAAATCCTCTCGCTCGAAAACGCCGCCCAGAAATATCCCTCCGAACTCTCCGGCGGCATGAAAAAACGCGTCGCCATCGCCCGGGCTCTCGTCATGGAACCGCAGATACTCCTCTACGACGAACCCACCTCCGAACTCGACCCCGTGATGGCCGCCACCATCACCGAGATCATCGCCACGCTTCGCCAGGAATACCAGGTCACCAGCATCGTGGTCTCCCACGACCGCGACCTCGCGCTCACCATTTCCGACCGCGTCGCCATCCTCATGCGCGGCGAACTCCGCGCCCTCGACGCACCCGGCGGGCTGCGCGCCCTCACCGACCCCGAAATCACCGATTTCCTCAATCCGAAAATCGATCTCGCCCAACCACGTTATCAAAAAATGGAGGCACTATGAACCAAACACAAATGACCGCCCGCGTGGGCCTTTTCTTCGTTGTCGGCGTCGCCCTCATCTGGATCGCCTGGCAGGCGCTGCACGACGGCGGCTTCAGCCAGAAAAAAGGCTACCAAGTCACTGCCACCTTCGCTTCGCTGCGCGAACTCAAGCCCGGCGACGCCGTGCGCATGGCCGGCGTGCCCATCGGCCGCGTCGAGTCCGTCGGCCTCGCGCGAGGCCGCGCCCAGGCCGTCCTTTTCGTCAACGACGGCGTTTCCATCGCCTCCGACTCCACGGCGACCATCGCCATGTCCGGCCTCATCGGCTCGAACTACATCTCGCTCGACCTCGGCACCCCGGCCGCCGCGCCCGTGCCCGCCGGAGGCTCGCTCCGCACCAAGGACACGCCCGACCTCAACCAGATCATGTCCGAATTCGGCGGCATCGGCCAGGATATCAAGAACACCATCGGCCAGATCAGCGGCGCGCTCGGCTCCGGCGCCGAAGGCGGCGGCGGCCTCATCAAGACCATCGAAGGCATGGTCAACGAAAACCGCGACAAGCTCGCGCACACCATGACCAACCTCGAGGAAGTCACGGCCAAGCTCCGCAACGGCGAAGGCACCCTCGGCAAGCTCATCAACGACCCCGCCGCCTACGACAACCTCCTCGCCGCCGTGAACGAAATCAAGGACGCCGCCTCCGGGGCGAAAAATTTCATGAACGACGCCCAGGGACTCTTCTCGCAGGTGAAAAGCGGCCAGGGCACGCTCGGCGTGCTGCTCTACGATGAGACCGCCGCCGAAAACATCCGCACCAGTGTCGCCAATTTCCGCCAGCTCACCGAGAAGCTGAACAACGAAAACAGCACCTTCGGCCAGCTCATCACCAACGACGAGCTCGTGCGCGACGTGAAGCTGACGCTGCGCAAGGTCGATCGCGCCATGGACGGCGCCGCCGATGCCGGTCCCATCACCGCCGTCGGCGTGATGGCCGGCGCGCTGTTCTAAAGGCGGAGGCACCTGCATGGCCCCTCACAAAGGATGAAATTGGGTGGGGTGCAGGATGCCGGACCAAAACGGCACGGGCGCGTTACTCCCCCATCACCGTCACCACCACCGTCCGCTCGTGGGGCGCGCGGCGGTGTTCCCACAGGAAAATCCCCTGCCACGTGCCGAGCCGCGGCGCGCCGTCGCTCACCGGCACCGTTTCGCTTGAGCGCGTGAGCGCCATCTTGATGTGGCTCGGCATGTCGTCCGCGCCTTCCAGCGTGTGCGTGAAATGCCGGTCGCCCTCCGGCACCAGCCGGTCAAGCCAGTCCTCCAGATCCCGCCGCGCCGACGGATCGGCGTTTTCCATGATGACCAGGCTCGCGCTCGTATGACGGCAAAACACCGTGGCGATGCCCCGCCGCACCCCGCTGCGCGCCACCTCGCGCTCGATGAGCGCCGTGATCTCATGCGTCCCGCGCCCGCGCGCCGGCAACCGGATTTCCTCCTGATGAATCTTCATGATGCAAAAGGAAACCCATTTTGCCCTCCGAGGCCAGACCCCATGCCCGCCTGTTTCCCGGCCATCCAATTCTCCTTGTGACCCCATAAGTTATTCTTCTTTTACCTATTATTACCCGCCTTAACAAAAACATGGGTTGCGAATTACATAACTCTTGCCTGTCATATTGTTTCATAAACCGCCTCATGCGGGAAACCGTGCGAGGCCTTAACCTAAACCTGAAAACAAAGACAAAATCATGGCATACGAACTTCCGAAACTGGCCTACGCCTACGACGCCCTCGTCCCGCACATCGACGCCAAAACGATGGAAATCCATTACTCGAAACACCATCAGGCGTATGTCACCAACCTCAACAACGCCCTCGCCTCCGCCGGCATCGTCGGCCCCGAGTGCGTGTGTGATCTGATCTCCGATCTCTCCAAGGTCCCCGAGTCCATCCGCGGCGCCGTGCGCAACAACGGCGGCGGTCACGCCAACCACTCCTTCTTCTGGAAGATCATCGCCCCCGGCAAAGGCGGCGCCCCCTCCGGCAAACTCGCCGCGGCCATCACCGCCACCTTCGGCGGCTTCGACAAATTCAAGGAGGAATTCGCCAAGGCCGCGGCCACGCGCTTCGGCTCCGGCTGGGCCTGGCTCGTCGTCGGTGCGGACAAGAAACTCTCCGTCGGCTCCACCGCCAACCAGGACAGCCCGATCATGGGCAAGGCGGTCGCCGGGATCGAAGGCAAACCCATCCTCGGCCTCGACGTGTGGGAGCACGCCTACTACCTGAACTACCAGAATCGCCGTCCGGACTACATCGCCGCTTTCTGGAATGTCATCGACTGGGACGCCGTCGCCGCCCGCTACGAAAAGGCGCTCGCCTGAGTCGTGCGGCTGCAGGCGCGACGGCGCCAGACGGCAGCCACCAAAACAATCCAAACACGCCCGGATTTTTCCGGGCGTGTTTTTTTCCCCACCACTCGTCCGCCATGGCGGAAACGGCGTTGTCTTTTCCCCCGGTTCGCGGCAATCGTGGCGTTGCCCTCATGAACAATCCTGCCGGCACGCCGCCTGCCTCGCATCCGCACCATCCCGATGTCCGCCGTCAGGATCGGCTGCTTGATGCCGCCGGACAGGAGCGCCTGCTCGATACCGGTGAATACGGCTGCCTTTCCATGAACAGCGAGGCAGGCGGCTACGGCATCCCCATCAGCTTCGTGCGCGACGGCGCGCGCATCTATTTCCACTGCGCCCCCGTCGGTCGCAAACTCGACATTCTCGCGCGCGACAGCCGCGTGAGTTTTTGCGTCGTGGGCAAAACGCAAGTCATCCCGCACCAATTCACGACGGCCTACGAAAGCGTGATAGTTTTCGGCCGTGTCGCGACCGGGCTTCCGGATGAGGAACGCCGCGCCGCGCTCCGCCTGCTCGTTGCGAAATACTGCCCCGAATACAAGGAGCTCGGTGAAACTTACATGGAAAAATCCTTTCACCGGACCGCTATTCTCCGGCTCGACATCGAGCGCCAGACTGGCAAGGCCAAGCAGATGCCGCCGCGCAAACCGCCATTCGCCGGCTGAAATGATCAATCCGCGTGGATCATTTAGCCTGAAATAAAAACATTTCACAATCTCCCGTCGGTTGCTTCGTTGCGCGAAAAACAGCCCTTCAAAACGCCGCGGAGCGGGTTTCGATCACGCCTCCTGCTCCGTTTTGTCCGCCAGCCGCATCGCGGGCCCGGCTTGGCCGGCGCTCTCGTCGTCGATCACGCTCCCGTCCGGCGACCGATTGCCTTCGCCGCGCGCCACCAATACCGCGCACACAAGGTCGCCGGTGACATTGAGCGTCGTCCGGCACATGTCGAGCAACCGGTCGATGCCGAGGATGATCGCGATGGCCTCGCCGGGCACGCCGATGGTCACGAGCACGCCCACCACCAGGGGCAGCGACCCGCCCGGCACGCCGGCCGTGCCGAATCCCGCCATGATGCACATCAGCGCGACGATGATTTGCTGGCCGATGCTCAAATCCACGCCGAAAACCTGGGCGAGAAACAGCACCGTCACGCCTTCATAGAGCGCCGTGCCGTTCTGGTTCGCGCTGGCCCCGACGGTGAGCACGAAGCGGCTGATCTGCCGGGGCAGGCCGAGGTTCTGCTCGGCCACGCGAATCGAGACCGGCAGGGTGGCGTTGCTCGACGACGTGCTGAACGACGTGATCATGACTTCGCGGATGCTCTGGAAAAACCTCGCCGGAGACCGCCGGGCGACGAATGCGAGCAACAGCGAGTAAAAGCCGAATTGATGCAGCGCCAGGCCCAGCAGCACCACGCCCACGTAGGCCCCCAGGCTCGCCAGCACGCTCGCGCCGAGCGTGGCCGTGACACTGAACCCGAGGCAGGCCACGCCGACCGGCGCGAGTTTCATCGCGAAGCCGATGACCAGCATGCAGACCTCAAAGGTCCCCTGGATGGCCGCGGTGAGCGCGGCGCTCTTTTCGCGGGGCACCATCGCGAGCGCCACGCCGAAAAACACGCTGAACACCATCACCGAGATCAACCCTCCGCCGGTGTAGTTGGGCGTGAAGGCGTTGACGGCCTCGAAAAGCGGATTCTGGGGCACGAGGTTCAGGATCGACTCGGCCACGGGCGGACTGGCGCGCGTGCCCTGCTCGATGTTTGCGGCCGCGGCGCCGCCATGCTGCGCGATCAGCTCCGCGCGCGTCGCCTCGGGGAGATGGCGGCCGGGCGCGAGCACATTGACCAGCACGAGACCGATCACGACGCTGGTCCCCGCGAGCACCAGGGTCCACAGCACGCACTTGACCCCGACGCGGCCCAGCTTCCGGATGTCGCCCATCTCGACGACCCCGAGCACGATCGCCGAGAAAATCAGCGGCAGCACGATCATGAAGATGAGCCGGATGAACAATTTCCCGGCCGGCTGAATCACCTGCGCGAGCCACCATTGCAGGCGGGCGAGCGCCTCGGGCGTGGTGCAGAACGCGTTGATCGCCAGGCCGGCGGCCAGCCCCGTCGCGAGACCGAGAAGAATGAGGTTGGCCAGTTGCCATTTCCAGGGAGGGCGAATCGTCATCGTGATGTGTTTTTCGAGGAGGGGGTGTTGACTTGCATGCGCTTCCCGGGAAAGCACACATCCCGCCAACTTCGTCGCCGATGGCGAAAACCGCCTTATTTTGGCACAAAGTTGAAAGGTCCGCAAACAGGGCGGCAAAATCGCTCACGTTTTTTCAAACAGCGGCACGATTTTCATTTCCGGCACGAGCACGAGGCCTTTGTCGGTGATGCGGATTTCGGGAATCACGGACAGCGGGATCAGGTTGAAGCCCATGTAGGGCAGCGCGCAGCCGGCGGCGGCCCAGGCTTTTTTCAGCGCGGCCGATTCCTTCGCCACGGCGGTCGCGCGTTTGTCGGAAAGCAGGCCGGCGACCGGCAGGGCGACGCTGGCGATGACTTTGCCGCCGCGCACCACGCAGACGCCGCCGCGCAGCTTCTTGAGCGTGGCAAGCGCGAGGCGCATGTCGGCCTCGCCGGTGCCGGCGATGATGATGTTGTGCGCATCGTGGCCGACGCTGCTGGCCACCGCGCCGTCGCGCAGCCCGAAGGCCCGCAGCAGGCCGTGCGCGACGCCGCCGTTTTTGCCGTGGCGCTCGACCACGGTGACAAAACAGAGGTCGTGCCGCCTGAACAGGTCCGCCCACGTCTCGCCGGGGGCGGGTTCGAGGCGAAGCCTGTCGTGGAAAAGCACGATGCCGGGAAGCGCGGCGCGGATGACATGGGCGGTCACGGGCGCCTCCGGCAGCCCGGGCGTGAGGCGGATTTTCCCCGCCGGAAGCCGGACGGTGTTGTATGCGGGTTTCGGATACTTGTAGCGCTTCGAGAGCGCGGCATCGAGGATGCGGGTGATTTTCTTGTTCTCGACCACGAGCTCGCCGCCGAACCAGGTATTTTGCACTTCGAGCGCGTCGTTGAGGAGCACGATGTCGGCGCGGCGTCCGTGGCCGAGGCCGCCGATGTCGCCGTCCTTTGCGTAGCGCGTGGCGGGGTGCAGCGAGCCCATGCTCCACGCGGTGACAGGCGGCATGCCCGCGGCGACGGCCTGGCGCGCGACCCAGTCCATGCCGAAGAGAAAAAGGTCGTCGGCGTCGCGGTCGTCCGTGCACACGCAGACGCGTTTCGGGTTCGCGCCCAGTTCGGTGACGGTTTTGATCGCCTCGGGCAGGCTGTGCCAGGGCGTGGTGGGCGGGCCGCCGCGCAGAAAGACCCACACGCCGGCTTCGAGAAAGTCGTCGGCGATGTCGCGGTCGATGGCCTCATGCGTGTCCGTGATGCCGCTCGCCGCGCCGGCCGCGACGAATTCCCGTCCATAGATGTGGCCGCACACGGGGCGCCCGCGCTTGAGCGCCTCGGCGAGGACGGCGTGGCTGCGCCTGTCGCCCATCGCCACGGGCACGAAATCCATTTTTTCCCCCAGCGCGACGGCCTCGGGCCATCGGTCGAAGAGGCGTCCGATTTTTTTCGGCGTGAGGTCGCCCCCGGCGGTTTCCAAGCGCGGATTCGTCGCCGGCACGGTGCTGGGCACGGTGAGGAAAATGGAAAGCGGCGCCTGGCGGGCGTCGGCGAGCATCCACTCGATGCCCGCGGTGTCGCAGACGTTTCCGATCTCGTGGCTGTCGCAGAAGATCGTCGTGGTGCCGTTGAGCAGCGCGGCCTCGGCGTAGGCGCAGGCGGTCATCATGGCGCTCTCGATGTGGATGTGCGGATCGACTAGCCCCGGCGCGAGGATGCCGCCGCGCGCGTCGTAATGGCTTGCGGGAGATTTCGCGCCGGGTTTCCCGCTCGTGCCGCGAAACGAGCCGGCGGCTTTCACAGCGGCGATGCGGCCTCCCTTGATCCAGATCTCGCGGTTGTCGTGGATGCGTTCGGTGTAGGTGGAAAGCACGCGAGCGCCAGTGATGACAAGGTCGGGCGCCTCGCGTCCCATCGCCACGGCGGCGAGCGCGCGGGTCATGCGGTGCAGGGGTTTTATGGAGAAACGGGTAAGCTTCATGACATCAACGTGACAGGATTCCCGGCGATTTCAGCCAATTTCGGCCCGAAACTCCGGGAATTTCCGGACCGGTTGCGTCCCCGCCAAGACGGGTGCGGCCCAAAGCAGAGCCATATCCCCTCTTTCTTCTTTCCTCTTTATCTTTCTCTTCCTTCCTGCCGTTCCTGACGAAAGAGAAAGATAAAGAGGAAAGAAGAAAGAGGGGATGCCGCGGCTCGGGATTGCCCTCCATTTGCCAAGACACGCCGCGCACTCTGCGCTGGAAACGGGCGGCGCGTCCGGCTACCTATACCGGCCATGCGCCTCGTCCCGGTCATTCTTCTTGCCTGCCTCCCGCTTGCCGCCCTCGCGGCCGCGGATAAAAACGCCGCGCCCGCCGTCACCCCCTCCGTCGAACTCGTGCGCCTCTGGCCCGGCTACCGCACGGCCGAGTCGTTCGACCGCATCGCGGAATATTTCACCAACGAGGAAAAAACCGGCGGGCAGATCATCCTGCGCACGCAGCCGAAGGAACGCGCCGGATATTATTTTTTGTTGCGCGTGAAGAACGCCTCGCCCCTCGACGGCGCCAGCATCGGGCTTGATCTCATCACGGACGCCGGGCCGCGGCCAAAAACGCACACGTTCGCGCTGGCCCCGCTGTCCGCCGGCAAGCAGGTGCTCAACATCGGCGTGACCGGCGCCGACTGGCCCGGCGGTCCTGACGCGCACCCGGTCGCGTGGCGGCTGCGGCTGCTTGCCCCGGATGGACGCGAGTTGCTCTCGGAGCAGAGTTTTCTGTGGGGCCGGCCGGTGACGCCAAAACAATAAACCCGCGAGGCATGCCCGGCTCCGCTGCATCCGCCTCCGAGATCGTCTGGACAAGCTGGCGTTCCGTGCCCGGCATGCCGGCCATTTCCGCGGGCACGCTGGCCGAGTTGCTCGATGGCGGGCAAGCCTTCCGCTGGCACCGCCGGCCGGATGGGACATGGCTCGGCGTCTGGGCCGATTGTGTCGCCCGGCTTTCGCTCGGACCGGAACCGATGCCGCAAAAAAACGCCGGAAGCCGCGACGCCGGGGACGGCATTCCGCGCACGCTTCGCTGGAGCGCCCCGCGCGCGCTTTCCCGCCGTGTCGAACGCGCGCTGCCCGCCTACCTCGCGTGCGATGCCGATTTCGGCGCGCTTGCCGACGCGCTGCCGTGGCGCTCCGACGCGCACCTCGCCCGCAGCCTCGCCGCGTTTCCCGGACTGCGCATCCTGCGCCAGCCTTTCGGCGAAACGCTGCTCGGCTTCATTTGCAGCGCCACGAAGCAGATCGTGCAGATCAAGCAGATGCTCGCGCTCCTTGCGGTCCGCCACGGCGCGGAAATCGCCCCGGGAATCCACCGCCTGCCGACTTGGGCGGAACTCGCCCTCGTATCCGAGGATCAACTACGCGGCTGCCTGCTCGGTTTCCGCGCGCGGCATATCCACCGCGCCGCCGCATTTCTCGCCGCCCGCCCCGGCTGGCTCGATGAGACCGCGCGGCTTCCCTATCCGACGGCGAAGGAGCGCCTTTGCGCGCTGCCGGGCGTGGGCGAAAAAATCGCAGACTGCGCGCTGCTTTTCGGCGCGGCCCGCCTGGAGGCATTTCCGGTGGATGTGTGGGTGTTGCGCGCCCTGCAAAACCGCTACGCGCTGGACGGCTGGAGCCCCGCGCAAATCGCGCGTTTCGGACGGGCGCATTTCGGCCCGCACGCGGGCCTCGCGCAGCAATTCCTCTTCGCCTTTGAGCGGCGCGCAAAAACACAGGTTTGAGACCCGGTGCGAACGAGATTGGCGCTTTGGCTGCCCAGTCGGAAGGCGGCGGGTTGCGTGGCATGGGCGTCCCCGCCCGTGTTTTTTTTTTTTTGGGGGGGGGAGATGGCGGCGCGGAGCGCCGTCGCACGGGCGAGTCGCCCGTGCCACTCGTCCCGGCAATATCAAATGAAACCACGGCCTCATGGCGTCGTTTCGGCGTCCGCGGGCAGGGTGGGGGACGGCGGTTGCAGGCCGAGCCGTTCATATCGCCTGGCCATCACACGGTGGAATTCGTCGCGCTTTTCCGGCGGAAGCTCGGCGGCGATTTTGCGAATGGCGGCGCGCAGTTCCATCCGCGCCTGCGCGAACGCCCGCAAGCGGATCGCACGCATGGCTCCCGCCGATTCGCGCAGTGTCGCCTCCACCCGCGCCGATTCCTCCGGCGTGAGCGCGAGCGATTTGGTCAGGTCGGCCTGGATGCGGTCAATGATGCGCTCGGATTGCGCCGGCCATGCCTCGGGGCCGGCCTGGAGCCGGGTGCGCAGGGCGCGGGTGCCGAACCACACCGCGCCCGCGCCGCCCACCGCGAGGCCAAGAAGAAAGACCGCGGCCGCGGCGATCCACACGCGGCGGCGATTCGGGCGGCGCGGCGGCGGCGATGCCGGTTGCGAGGCGTTCACAGCGCACCTCCCCATTGGGCCCAGTCGAGCGCGGTCCAGACTTCGGCGATCTGCCACGTGATCGCCGCCGCCAGCACGCACGCGGCGGCGAAGCACGCGGGAATGACGCGCCTCGCGGAGAGCCAGTCGGACAATTCCGCCAGCCAGTCCGCCGGGGTGCCGGCCGCTGGCGGCATGGCCTGTGCAGAGGCCCGCCTGACCGCGCGGAGCAGCGCGGCGGTGTCCACGGGCGGCGGCGAGTCGTCCGCCGCTTGTTGAACCAGTGTGTCCCAGCGCGCGGGAGCGCGGACGGGGTCGGTGTTTGAGGGTGTTTTCATGATAAAAACGGGCGGTCAGAAAAATGCGCGCTCTTTCAACCGTGCGCGCAGCCGTCCCCGCGCGCGCCAGGCGCGAAGCTTGGTCGCGGTCACGGTCCAGCCAAACTGCGCGGCGATTTCCGCCAGCGAATGGCTTTCCAGATAATACAATGTGAGCAGCGCGCGATCATCGGGCGGGAGCCCGGCCAGGATTTCCTTCACCTCGCTGGACGCGGCGCGCGCCGCCGGATTGTCCGCCGGATCGATGGCCTCGGGCATCGCCGTGCCGCGACCGGGAGGCGGGTCGTCCGCATTGTCCGGCTCTGCCATGTGGCGGCGGCGCACGGACTGGCGCCGGAAATAGTCGCGGCCGGTATTCGTCGCGATGCGCAGCAGCCAGTGCGCGAACGGTTGCTCCGAGCGCCAGCCGCCGAGCCCGCGCACCATGCGCAGAAACGTTTCCTGCACGAGATCGTCGAGGTCCGCCCGGTTGTGCGCGAAACGCCAGAGCAGCCGCGCCACCGCGTCCTGATGCCGCATCACGAGCGATTCCATCGCGCCGGCATCGCCCTCGCGCGCACGCAGCGCGCAGGCATCGTCGCCGGCCGCGTTGTCGGCGGCGGCTGCGGTGCGCGCGGCGGTGTTTGCGGGATTGGTGTTCACGCGGGTGACCGGTCTTTCGAAAAGATGAGTCCGGTCCGGTGCGTGGCAAAAAAATGCGTGCAGGTTTTGCGTTTCGGCGGCGGCATGGTTCACAACCTCTTTCAACGCGCCGCCGCCGGCCTTGGTTTCGGAGAAAATTTTCGGGAAATGCGAAACCGCTTTGCCGCCGCCCCGTTAAGGGAATGTGCAATCGCAATCATAAACCAACCATTCGTCAGTCATTCCATTATCATGAAAACAATCCGCATGTGCATCACCGCCTTCATCCTCTGCGCCGCGGCGCTCGCCTGCAACGCCTCGGATCCGTCCGGAGTCTGGAAATTCGAATTCGAGGGCGCCCAAGGACGCAAGCTGGAGTCCACGCTCACGTTGAAACTGGACGGCAGCCAGCTCAGCGGCACCATCGACAACCGCGGTGGCAAGGTGGAGATAAGCGACGCAAAGTTCGAGGGCGATCAGGTTTCGTTCAACGTCGTGCATAAAATCCGCCTGCGCAAGTTTACCACCAGCTATTCCGGCAGGCTGGACGGCGACACGATCAAGGGGACCGTCTCCACGAAGGGCCGGGACGGGCAGATGAAGAGCCGGGATTGGGAGGCAAAACGCTCGGCCGAATAGACCGGCGTCCGTGGAGCGGCGCGTTGCCGCCGCCGGACGAGGCGCGCCTCCGGCGGCGGCATTTTCTCGCGGAATCCTGAAAAATAGCTTGCGCCGCTAAATCAATTTAGCGCAGGCTTTTTTTTTCCTCTCCCGCTCCCCCTTTCATGAATCCCAACCCTCCCTCGCTCTCCCGTTACGCCTGGTTTGTCCTCGCGCTGCTCGCGCCGGTCGCGCTGCTCAACTACATGGACCGCCAGATGATGGCGGCGATGAAGTATTCGCTCATGGGCGACGTCATCGGGCTCGACTCGGAGGCGAAATGGGGGCTGCTGCCGGCGGCGTTCAAGTGGACCTACGCATTTCTCAGCCCGCTGGGCGGCTACATCGCGGACCGTTTCAGCAAAAAGCATGTCATCGTGCTGAGCCTGTTCGTGTGGTCGGCGATCACGTGGGCGACGGGGCATGCGCAGACTTTCGAGCAGCTCATATGGAGCCGCGCCATCATGGGCGTGAGCGAGGCGTTTTATATTCCCGCCGCGCTGGCGTTGATCGCGGACTTCCACACGGGGCCGACGCGGTCGCGCGCGGTGGGCATTCACCAGATGGCGATTTATGTCGGCGTCATGATCGGCGGCTTCAGCGGCTATGTGGCCGATTCGCCAGGCCACGGCTGGCGCCTGGCGTTCGACGTGGCGGGCGTCGTCGGCGTGTGCTATGCGATTCCGCTGTTTTTCCTCCTGAAAAATCCGCCGCGCAACGACGCGGAATTTCCTGACAAGCCGTCGGCCGCCCGCGCGATCACCGAGCTGCTGACCAACAAGTATTTTATCATGATGGTGCTTTATTTCACGCTGCCCGCGCTTGCGGGCTGGGTGATCAAGGACTGGATGCCCGCGATCCTGAAGCACCAGTTCGACATCGGCCAGGGCAAGGCCGGCGTGTCCGCCGCGCTCTACGTCAACATCGCCTCGCTCATCGGCGCGGTGGTGGGCGGCATCCTCGCCGACCGCTGGATGAAACGCAGCATCCGCGGGCGCATCTACATCAGCGCCATCGGCATGAGTTGCATCATCCCGGCGCTTTTCGGCGTGGGCAACGCCGGCACGCTGCTCATCGCGGTGGCGTTTCTCATGCTGTTCGGCATCGGCTGGGGTTTCTTTGACTGCAACAACATGCCCATCCTCTGCCAGATCGTGCGTCCCGAACTGCGGGCGACCGGCTACGGCATCATGAACCTGGTCAGCATCAGTTGCGGCGGCTTCGCCGACTGGGGCTTTGGCGCGATGCGCGACCGGGACGTGCCCATCAATCTCATCTTCACCGTGTTTGCCTCCGTATGCGTGCTTTCGGCCGCGATTGTGCTGCTGATCAAGCCGAACCGGAAACTGGTGAAGTAGCCGGGCGGGCGGGGTGAAAATCGGGCGGCGCCCGCAATCGTCCGCTTGAAAATCACGCGATTTTCGTCCGACCATAACGGGCATGCTCCAATCGCTCCGCATCAGGAACCTCGCCCTGCTCGAAGAAGTCGCGCTCGAATTCGAGCCCGGGTTCACCGCGGTCACCGGCGAGACCGGCGCGGGCAAGAGCATCCTGCTCGGCGCGCTCAGCCTGCTCGCGGGTGAGCGCGCGGACAAAACCATCGTCCGCCAGGGCGCCCCCGCGTGCGAGGTCGAGGCCGCCCTTTGGTTCAAAAACACCAAGCCGCTCGACGCGCTCCTCGCCGAATTCGACCTGCCCGCGTGCGACGACGGCGTGCTGATTCTCAAGCGCAGCCTGCCGCGGGAAAAGGCGCCGCGCATCACGGTCAACGGCGGGCTCGCCACGCTTGCCGCGCTCCAGCGCATCGGCGAGCGGTGGATCGATTTTCACGGCCCGAGCGAGCCGCGCCGCCTGCTCAAGGAATCCTGCCAGCTCGAACTCCTCGACCTCTTCGGGCGCACCGGCGGGCAGCTCGCCGCGTATCAGGAAAAGTATTACGCCTGGCGGGGCCTGCGCGACGAGCGCGAGCGCGTCGCGCAGGAGACGCGCCTTTCCGCCGACCAGATCAGTTTTCTCGAAACCCAGCTCGCCCGGCTCGACGCGCTCGAACTCGCCGCGGAGGCCGTCGAGACGCTGGAGCGCGATTTCCAGCGCCAGAACAGCGCGCGCGAATTGCTGGAGCTGGCCGCCGCCCTTTCCGAGGGGTTGAACGGCGAGGAGGGCGCGACCGCGCGCGTGGCCGCGCTGGTGCGCGAGGCGCGCCGGCTGGAGGCGCTCGACCCGGCGAGCAAGGCGCTCGCCGACCGGCTCGCGGCGGCCTCGGTGGAATTGTCCGACCTCGGCGCGGAGTTCGAGTCGCTCGGCGGCGAATACCAGTTCGACCCGGAGCAGGCGGAGGCGTTGCAGGAGAAGATGGACACCTGGCTGGAGGCGCGCCGCAAGCACGGCGGCGACCTGCCCTCCGTGCTTGCCGCGCGCGACGAGATGCGCCGGCGGCTGGAAATCCAGGGCGACATCGAAGGCGCGCTGGCGAAGCTCGATCAAGCCATCGCCGACGCCGCCCGCGAGATGACGAAAGCCGCGTCGGCCCTGCGCCTGGCACGGGAAAAGGTGGCGAAGGAACTGGCGAAAGCCGCCGCCAAGGGGATCGCGCAGCTCGGGTTCAGGAAGGCGGATTTTCAGGTGAAAATCGTTTCGCTGGCCGGACCCGGGCCGGCGGGCGATTGCGGATGCGAGTTTTTGTTCTCGCCGAACGTGGGCGAGGCCGTGCTGCCGTTGAACCGCGTGGCGTCGAGCGGCGAGCTTGCGCGCGTGATGCTGGCGTTGAAGACGGTGCTGGCCGGGCTCGACGGCGTGCCCGTGCTGGTGTTTGACGAGGTCGATGCCAACGTGGGCGGTGAAATCGGCCGCGTGGTGGGCGAAAAAATGGCCGGGCTGGCCGGCGGGCACCAGGTGTTTTGCGTCACGCACCTGCCGCAGGTGGCGGCGCAGGCCGCGAGCCATCTGGTGGTGACGAAGGACCAGTCGAAGGAACGCGTGCAGGTGCGCATCGAGGCCATCCATGAAAACCGCAAGGCCCGCGTGAGCGAACTCGCCCGCATGCTCGGCGACCGCGCCGCCAAAAGCGCGCTCGCGCACGCGGAGGAACTGCTGGGGAAAGGGTAGGGCTGACGGGATTTGGCCAAGGACGCGACACCCGGCGGCGACACCGCGCCGTCTTCAGAATCATGACAAAAAGCGGAGTCCTTTGAGAGGACTCCGTTTGAGATATTTTATACCATTTCCGAAGAATTTATTAGGTAGGGCGAGGCGTCCCCGCCGAGCCGCGGCTCAGCCGGAGGCTTCGCCCTACCTTGATAAGTCTATAAATGACAGGGAAATGGTCTTATGCGACAGATCGAGATGCGCGCTCAGTTGGCCGGGGTGTCGGCGGCGGGAGCTTCGGAGCCGGAACCGGCTTGTTGCTCCATCTCTTTCATCGCGGCGCGGCGGGAGAGGCGGACTTTGTTGCTGCGCTCGTCGATGCCGATGCACTTCACCCACATCTCGTCGCCCACCTTGCACACGTCCTCGGTGCGGCGGACGCGGAAGTCGGCGAGTTCGCTGATGTGCACGAGACCTTCCTTGCCCGGGAGGCATTCGACAAAGGCGCCGAATTCCTTCGTGCCTTTCACCACGCCGCGGTAGAGCTTGCCCACCTCGATTTGCGCGCCGCCGCCGCACAGCCCGTCGATTTCCTGCACGGCGCGGTTCATCGAGTCGGCGTTGTTCGAGTAGATGAAGACCTTGCCGGAGTCGTCCTCGGCGATGTCGATCTGCGCGCCGGTCACCTCGACGATGCGGCGGATGGTCTTGCCGCCGGGGCCGATGAGGAGGCCGATCTTCTCCGGGTCGATCTGGATGGTCTGGATGCGCGGCGCGTAGGTGGAGAGCTGGGCGCGCGGAGCCGGGATGGACGCGAGCATCTTTTTGAGGATTTCGATGCGGGCGTCGCGGGCCTGGTAGATGGCTTTTTTGGCAATCTCGATGGGGAGGCCGTTGATCTTGAGGTCGAGCTGGAAGCCGGTGATGCCGGTGATGGTGCCGGCGAGCTTGAAGTCCATGTCGCCGAAATGGTCCTCCTCGCCGATGATGTCGGTGATGGTGGTCCATTTGCTGATGGAGCCGTCGGGCGCGTTCTCGGTCATGAGACCGCAGGAGATGCCGGCGACGGGCGCGATGATGGGCACGCCGGCGTCCATGAGGGAGAGGCAGCCGCCGCAGATGGAGGCCATCGAGGTGGAGCCGTTGGACGCCATGATCTCGGAGACGAGGCGGATGGAATAGGCGAAGTTGTCCTCGGGCGGAAGCACGGGGACAAGGGAGCGCTCGGCGAGCGCGCCGTGGCCGATTTCGCGGCGGCCGGGCGAGCCGAAGCGGCCGGTCTCGCCGACGGAGAAGGGCGGGAAGTTGTAATGGAGGATGAAGGACTTGGACTTCGCGCCGCCGGTGAGGGCGTCGAGGTCCTGCGCTTCCTTGGTGGGGCCGAGGGTGGTGATGACAAGGCCCTGGGTGTCACCGCGCTTGAAGAGGGCCGAGCCGTGGACGCGGGGGAGCACGCCGACTTCGCAGGTGATCTCGCGGAGCGTGGTGGCGTCGCGGTTGTCGGCGCGCACGCCGCGCTCGAGGACGGCCTTGCGGTAGGCTTTGTATTGGAGGTCCTCGAAGACGATGCCGATGTCGTGGTCCGCGAAGTTGCCTTCGCCGAGTTCGGCGAGAAGCGCGGCGGCGCACTCTTCCTTGAGGGCCTTGACGTTGGCGGCGCGGACTTGCTTTTCCTTGCCGAAGATGGCGTCGACGATCTTGGGGCCGGCGACGCGCTCGATGATGGCGCGGGCCTCGGGCTTGGCGGTGACGAGGGGGAAGACGCGCTTGGGTTTGCCGGCGACGGCGACGAGTTCCTTGATGGCGGCGATGATGGGCTGGATGGCTTGGTGCGCGAACTCGAGGGCTTCGATGAAGCGGTCTTCGGGGAGTTGCGCGGCGGAGCCCTCGATCATGAGCATGTCTTTCTCGTTGCCGACGTAGATGAGGTCGAGGTCGGAGGAATACATCTGCTCGATGGTGGGATTGGCGACGAACTGGCCGTCGATCTGCGCGACGCGCACGGCGGCGATGGGGCCGCCCCAAGGGATGTCGGAGATGGCGAGCGCGGCGCTGGCGCCGTTGACCATGGAGATGTCGGACTCGTTGACCTGGTCGGCGGAGAGGAGGAGGCCGATGACCTGGACTTCATTCAGGAAGCCCTCGGGGAAAAGCGGACGGCAGGGACGGTCGCAGAGGCGCGAGGTGAGGATTTCCTTTTCGGAAGGGCGGCCTTCACGCTTGAAATAGCCTCCGGGGAAACGGCCGGCGGCGGCGTATTTCTCGCGGTAGTCAACGGTGAGGGGGAAGAAGTCCTGGCCGGGTTTGATGTTCTCGGCGGCGGTGGCGGAGACGAAGACGATGGTTTCGCCGACGGTGACGGTGACCGCGCCATTGGCGAGGTGGGCGAGGGAGCCGGTGGCAAAGGTGATGCCGAGGCCGGGGACGGTGACGGAATGTTTCTGTTTCATGTTTGGATTTTTATGGGTTCGGTTTCAGGTATCTGATCGTCCTCTCTTTTTGGGCTCCCGGTTCGAAGTGAACAGACGGGAGTGTGAGAACGATTATGGGTGGAGCGAAGCGGTGCCGGTCTGGCGCACAGGCCGTGCGCGTTCGGGCGGGCTTTTGCTGGTCGGTGGCCGACTCTTTTTTGCATCCCGGGTCAGACTCGAGAGATTTCCGTTTGCCGCCATCGGTGGCGAAAGAGGCAGGCGGAAATGTCCCAGGTTTGACGTCGAGTGTTCCTTGGAAGAACAACGGGCGACCCGCGGATCGGGTCGCCCGTGTGCTGAAAGAGGCGTCAGCGGCGGAGGCTCAGCTTCTGCAATATCTCGGTGTACTTGGGCAGGTTGGTGCGTTTCAAGTAGTCGAGGAGCTTGCGGCGGCGGCTCGCCATCTGGAGAAGGCCGCGGCGGCTATGGAAGTCCTTGCGATGCGTGCGCAGGTGCTCGGTCAAATGATTGATGCGGGCGGTGAGCAGCGCGATCTGGACTTCGGAAGAGCCGGTGTCCTTCTCGTGAGTTTTGAATTCGGATATGATTTCGGGTTTTATGACTGTTGACATTGGTTTTTATTGTTGAACTGCACGACTGAAGGGAACCCTCGCAGGCTCCGTGCCACCCGCTCATGCCGGAAGGATTTTGGTATAATCCCCGCGGTATTTGCCGGTGCCACCGTTCCAATCCGGCAGGATGCCGAACCAGTCATGGTGGGAATCCGCAACCGACGGACTTCCACTAACGCAAGCGGTATGTATCCCGTTTGGCCGGGACGGGAGCAAGGAAAATGTTTGAAAGAATCGGCGGAGGTAACTGGAAGTGGTGGTCAGCCCCGCGCCGCCGCGTGAGCGACTGGGAGCGCCGGCATCTTGCCGGCGCGAACGGCCCGATTTCCATAGGGGAGCCGGAAAGTCCATGAATAGGTTGCCACGTGAAGGCGGCAACCTTCGATGAAACAAAAAAAATCTGCCTTCACCATCAAGCCGTTCAAGAATCGCAACAGCGTGATTTCGTTCCGCGTGGCCGGCTGGTTGCTCGGCGAGCGCATCCGCAAGAACTTCAAGACCCGCGAGGACGCCATTGCAGAGCGCGCCGCGCTCGAACTGCGCCAGCTCCAGTCGCAATCCAACCTTCGAGGCGCGAGCACGTTTCTGACCGAGGCGCAGTTGCGCGAGGCGGAGGCCGCGTTTCTTAGGCTGGAGAAGGCACGGCGTCCGCTCACGTTCTACCTCGACTACGCGCTGGCCAATTACCGCGAGCCCGAGGCCGCATTGAAAATCGCCGATGCCGTCACGACTTACATGAAGGCGCGCAAGGAGGACGTGCAACAGGCGTTGATAGGCAAACGGCAGTTGCGGAACATCCGGCTGGAGCTGACGGAGTTCCAGCGGCATTTTCCGACGCAGACGCTTGCGGAGGCGGGCACGGAGGCATTGCACGCCTACATCCGGCGCGACGACGGGGCGCTGAAGACGCAGAACAACCGGCGCGGCGTGCTGTGCGCGTTTTTCAACCATGCGGTGCGCAAGGAATGGGTGGGCGGCAACCCGGTGGCCAAAATCCCGCGCAACCGCATCGAGCACAATCGCGGCAGCGCGGAGGCGCTGACGGCGGAGCGCGCCGCGCAACTCATGGCGCATGTGGAGACTGTCCACGACGGAGCATTCGTGCCGTTTTTCGCGTTGTGCCTGTTTGCCGGTATCCGGCCCGAGGGGGAGATTTCCAAGCTGCCCGCCGCCGACGTGCGCTTGGAAAACAGCGCCATCACCATCGAGCCGTGGGTGTCCAAGGTGAACATGCGCCGTCTCATCACCATCCAGCCAAATCTTGCCGCATGGCTCAAAGCCTATCCGCTGGACGAATACCCCGTCATTCCGCCCAAGGATAAAATGAAGAGCATCGCCAAAAAGCTCACGCGCATCCGCCGGCAGTTTGGCATCGGGCACGACGTGCTGAGGCACACGTTTATTTCGATGCATGTTGGAAAATTCCGCTCGATGGGCGACACGGCGTTGCAGGCGGGCAACTCGGAAAGCATCATCCGCCGCCATTACCTGAACGTGACCACCCCGCAGGAGGCCGGGGCATTCTTTGCCATCATGCCGATGCTTCGCGCCGTGCCGCAGGCGGAGCCAGCGCCGCAGGCAGCGAGTGCGCCCGAGCCCGCGTCCGACCCGCAAAACCGGCTCGCCGCATAAATCCGCAACCGGGCGGGGAGTGAGGGCGGATGCGGTTTCCCCGCCGCATCCGCCCTCACTCCCCCGCCTGCCTTCTTTCGTTTCCGCGCCGCACCTGCGGAGAACCAGGGCACGGCCACGAAATAAAAGCCCCCGCGCGCCACGTGATGCGCGCACATGGGCGTATGAACTCCACCTCCACTGCTCCCACCACGCCAGCACCAGCCCCCGCGCAAACGCGCGCGCATCCCGCGCTCACGGACATCAACGGCCTGCGCCTCAGCGGAATTTTTCCGCAGGGGCGCGAGCCGTCCGTGCGCACGCTGCGCGAATGGACGCGCGCCCGCCGCATCCCGCATCACCGCGTCGGGCATTTTGTATATTACGACCTCGCCGAGGTCTCCGCGCATATCCGCACCCGGCTGTTCGTGCCCGCGCGCGGATAAAACCGCCCATAATACGGCAGGAAATTCCAACGCCACACGCGCCACACGTGTGGCGTTTTTATATACATCGAAAAGCCATGCGGAAAATCCGGGTAAATCCGCGATGAAGCGCGCCGCTATTTTGATTTTATAAACGCTGGCAGGATGCGGGGCGAGGCAACCACATCTATGAATAATAAAAATAAAAACAGCCCGCAAAGCACATCCGCCCGCGCGTCCGCCAGCGCCGACGCGTTTTTCCAAAACCCTGTTGACCCCAAAATCGAGGCCCGCGCGATGGCGGCGGAAGCCATCGCGCACGTGCTGCTGTGGGTTTCCGAGGGCACCACGCTGGAGCAGCGCGGATTGCGCGCGTCCATCGTGCTGCGCCAGGTCCGCCCCGACCTCATCGGCGGCATGACGCTGGAGGCGCTTGGCGAACAGGCCGGCTGCACCCCGCAGACCGTCCACAAACTCGCGGACGATTTCCGCCAAAGCATGGGACTCGTATCATGAACACGGATACGATTATGCAGCCCCCCGCCCAATGCAACGCCGCGCCCGCGCCCGGAGGGACCGCGCCCCCGGCGCGCGAGGCATCCGCCTTTTCGGAAATCAACCGCCTGCAC
Source organism: Termitidicoccus mucosus (assembly GCF_038725785.1). Taxonomy (GTDB): domain Bacteria; phylum Verrucomicrobiota; class Verrucomicrobiia; order Opitutales; family Opitutaceae; genus Termitidicoccus; species Termitidicoccus mucosus. The sequence goes on along the minus strand of NZ_CP109796.1, from coordinate 2,192,883 downwards.
GCCGAGGCGCGGCGGCTTGCCGGCGACTCCCGCCGCTCCCTCGACGCCGCGCTGTCCGCCGCATGGCGCGCGGGGCAACTCCTCATCGCGGAAAAGGCGCGCATCCGCCGCCGCGCCGGGCAGGGCGCATGGCTCGGATGGCTGGAAACACGTTTTCACGGCGGAGTGCGCACCGCGCAACGCTACATGCAGCTTGCCCGCCGCGCGGACACCCCGGGCGCGTTGCGCGGACTCGGCCTGCGGCAGGCGTATCTGCGGCTGGGCATTCCCATTTCATCAAAAACTTCCGGCGAAGACCGGCGCGTCCGCCCGCCGAAACTCCCGCCCATCGTCACGCTTGCCGCCAGACTGACGCGCCTGCTGCGCCGGCAGGCGCGCCTTGTCATGGACATCCCGTTTCCCGATGACCTCCGGGCGCTCCATAGCCAACTGGCCATTTTGTTAAAAAACACGAGAACGGACACCGCCGTTTGATATTTTGGCCGGATTGTCCGTAAAAATGGCCTGCAAGTCCAAGACAGACGACGGCAAGATGCTATAAAGGCACAGGCAGGCACCCGGCATCAAGCCGGTTGCCCCGGTGCATCCATGCCTGCCTTCAAAACCTCCCCGGACCCGCCCTATGAGCACCACGACATTATCCCAGACGGATTTGTTGTTTTTCACGGACTGCTGCCCGCGCAGTGTTTGTGCGAGATAGCAGGAGAGCGCCACCGGCTCATTGTGATGCCCGAGGAAAAGTCCGAGGCGCAAATCGAATGGCATAACAATAAGGACGGCGGCGGCGGTGTCATCACCGCCTGCGGGCAGCGCGTGATTTTCCTGCACCGGCAGGCCGACTTTTCGCTCGTTTGGAAACAGGAGGCGACATTGCTCTGGTTTCATGTGAACGACGACATGCTGCGATGGCGGGACACAGCGGGAAAACATCTTGGCAAGGCCGGACACAGCCCGCTTTGGGAACTGGCGAGGCATGACTGCGCCATCATGGGTTTGATCCGCCAGTTCATGGCGGGCGACCGCAGCCAAAGCCCGGTCTTCCCGGTCGATTATTTTGAGCATACCGGCGCATCCCTGACCTTCCTCTTGATTGACGCGCTGGCGCATGAAAAGGAAAGCAAGGCCGCGCCCGCGACGCTGGACGCGGAGCAGTTGCGGCGCATCCTGGATCACATCGACAAAAATCTCGATGACAAGATTGAGGCCGGGACGCTGGCGGGCGTCGCGCGCCTGAGCGTCACGCATTTCAAACGGCTGTTCAAGGCCACCACCGGCATGACGGCGGGCGACTACATATCCAGAGAACGGATACACAAAGCGCAGGCGCTGCTCCGGCAGGGGGACATGACCGTCGCGGATGTGGCCGCGTGCTGCGGCTTTTGCGACCAAGGCTATATGGACCGTTGTTTTCGGCGTTTCTGCCGGTGCTCGCCGCGCGATTTTTTGCCGAAAGGTCGGATTGTCCGCAAAAATGGTCCGGATGTCCAAGCCAAGCCCGGAAAAACCGGGCATAATGGCGGCACATTTTGACCGGATTCCGCATGACGCGGGCCGGAAAAACAAACTCCCGCCATGAAAAAAATCCCTTCCTCGCGAGGCGCTTTGGTCGCGTTTCTTACCTTGCTTTTTATTTTGCCGGAATGGGCGGCGACGACAGCCTCCGCCGCAATCACGGACGGCTCTTCATTGGGCGTCCCGCTCATTCTGGCTCAAGTCCCCTCGCAGGTTAAGACCGGTTTCCAATACGGACTCGGCCTGCTCTTCATGATCGGCTTCATTTGGGGCGTCATCAATATATGGGGCGGGGCCGACCGCCTCAAGAAGGGCGACGCCGACGGCAAGATGGGCATCGTCTCGGGCATCATCATTGCGGGCGCGGCGGCGATCATGACCGCGATGTTTTATATATTCGGCATGAGCGACGGCGCGCTCACACCGCAGTTCTGAAAATTACGATTTAAGAATTACGATTTAAGACTCCGGAAAACATCCCCGCCATGAATAACGGGCTGCGCATCACCGACACGAACAGCGCAAACGACAGCAAAGGCCGCGCGCTCGGCTTTGAGGGCAACGATTTTTTGTATGTTGTCATCGGCATCGTCGCGGCCATCGGCATTTTTCTCCTTCTCTACGGCATGTTCCACGCGGGCCTCGCGACGGCGGGCGGCATCGCGATCCCGGTTTTCGTGATTCCAACCGCATGGGTCATGCTGTTTCGCCGGGGAAAACCAGACGGCTATGCCGAGGATTTTTTCGACCATCTCTTCAACCGCGAGGGTTTTTGTTTTTCGCCCGACAACCAGAACCCGCGCGGCGCGCCCGCCGCGAGCAAACGGAGACCCGGCCATGCTCAATAGCTCCGCGCCCAACGGATACTTTGCCGGCGACCTGATCCTCTACGGCACGCTCGAAAAAGGCGTCGCCAGCAAGGGTTTTATTTTGCAACCGCCCGACCTTCGCGGCGGCACCATCGCGCAACTTAACGCCTACCAGGACAAAATCCGCGCCCTTCTCTCATTATTCGGCGACGGCTTGCGGGCGCAATTCCAGTGGACGTGCAACTGCGACTACCGGCAGGAACTGACCCAATACCACCGCGCCACCGAGACCCTTGCCGCGCACCCGCACATCCGCCGCGTGCGCACCGAACGCTTCGAGCGCTACTGGGAAAAGATGCACCGCCGAGAACTTCGCCGCGAGCAGTTGATATTGTTCATCTCCGCGCCGCTCGCCGGCTACGCGCCCCTCGCCGCGACGCGCGGCAGCCTTGCCGACGACTACGCAAAACTTCTCGCGCAACTGCGCACGCGCTTCGACGAGATTACAAACTCGCTGCGTGCGCTCTTCGGCGGCGACACGACCGTCTCGCCGATGGACGACCTCGCGCACTTTACTTACTTTTCAAAGTTTCTCAGCCCGGCGCTGGCGGACGGTTTTGATATAAACTTTTCCGAACGCTTTGACCCCCAACAAACCATACAGGAAAACTGCTGGTGCAGCGACGGCGTGAACATCGACACCGGGTTTTACATGGACGGACGCCACCACGCCCTCTTCACCTTCAAACGCTGGCCCTCGCGCACCTATCCGGGCATCATATTGCGGCTCACAACGCTGCCGTTTCTCGACTACCAAATCACCGTCAATCTCGACCCGCTTCCGACTAAAACCGAGGTGGACAAGGAAGAGAAGGCCATAGAGCGGCTTCGCGGCGAATACAAAGACTCCGAGCGTCATTCGCTGCTCGTCGCCATCGGCAAAAAAGAGCGCAAGGTCGAATCGCTTTCATCCGGTTTTATACATCCGTTCAACGTCACCTACATCCTTCGCGTCTGGGATGAAACCGAGCCCGGCCTGTCCGCCAAGTGCGCCGCCATCCGCAACGCCGTCACCAACCTCAACGGCGCGCAATACAACGAATGCGCCCTGCCCAGCACCGCCAAAAAGCTTTTCTTTGCCTCGTGGCCCGGCTGGACAAATTCACCTTACCGCCACCGCAGCCTCTACGCCGAGGATACGTATTTGGCCGACCTGCTGCCGTTTTCCGCGACGTTCACCGGACTGCTTGACGGAGCCGAGGCCATCTACGATGGCGCGCAGCAGGGCAACCTTGTCGGACTTCGCACGTTTATTGGCAATCCGCCGACGCCGCAGCACGCCGTGCTGCTCGGCGCGACCGGCGCGGGCAAGTCCGTCCACATGTGCGACCTGTTGGAGCAGACCGCCGCCTACTATCATTACACGGTCATCATCGAAGAGGGCCTGTCCTACGGAAAGTTTACCGAGGCAATGGGTGAGCGCCCAATCATACTCCACCCCGACGGCGACCTCACGATAAACTACCTCGACACGCGGAAACTTCCGCTCAACCAGCTTCAAATCGCCACCGCCGTCGCGCTTGTTTCCCGAATGATAGGCGAAGCCGCCGACGAGGAGACGCAGCAAATCCGGCAGGCGATGCTCGGGCAGTATATCAACCAGCTCTATTCCGATGCGTTCGAGGATTGGTCGAAAAAGCACCGCAGCCTCCTGCCGGAAATCCAGCGCATGGCGTGCGCCGCGCACCGATGGAAGCGGACTAAAATGCCGCACGGCACGACCGACATGGAAGCCTACGCCGAACTGCGCGACCGCATCGCGGCCAACGACGACGAGGGGCGGGAGGCCATTGAGTTCATCGCCCAAATCCCGGAGGCCGACATCACCGCGTTTTTGCAGGACGCGCAGACCGAGCGCGCGGTCATGGCGACGGCGCACGCGTATTACGAGCCTACCGACTACCCGCAGCACGCGAGCCTCGTCGAATTGATGCAATTCTCGCGCTTCCCGGAGCACAAGAAGGAAACCGTTGACCACCTCGCCACGCTCCTCGCGTCGTGGTGCGCGCACGGCCAATACGGAAAACTCTTCGACGGGGTGACGAATATTTCCCTCACCGGGCAAATCGCCCATTTTGAACTCGGCTACATCCCCGAGCAGGCGGTTGAACTCAAAACCGCAGCCGGACTTCTTATCAGCGGGTTTTCACGCCAGCATATAATATCGCTGCCGCGTCATCTGCGGAAACGCATCCTCTACGAGGAACTGGCGCGCTTCCTCGACGTGCCCGGCGGCGAGAAGGTGGTGGCGGAAGCCTACGCGCAGTTGAGAAAGTTCTCATGCTGGACGGCCTCCATCGTGCAGCAATACAGCCGCTTCAAGTCCTCGCGCATCCGCCCCGTCGTGATCGGCAACAGCAAGCAGTTTTTCCTCATGCGCCAGTTTGACCGCACGGACATCGAGGATATCGCGCATGACATCAATCTTCCCGAGTCCGTCTGCGCCGCCATTCAGAATTACCCTATGCCGGAGCAGCGGCCCGAGGGGAAGAAATTTTCCAGCATATGCTTCTTCACACCCGTCACCGACCCGCCGCTCTGCGGCACGGTGAGAAACATTCAAGCACCCAAGAAACAGTCATGAAAACAACCATCGCCTTGTTATTATCCGCTTTCGCAGCGCTCCTTTCCGGCTGCGCCAGCCTCCGCCAGCCGGCCACCGACATTGTTCTCACCGGCGCGGGCGGGGCCATCGGTTATCACGCTTCCGGCAAGAGCATCAAGGGCGCGGCCATCGGCGCGGGGGCCGGTTATCTTGTCTCGAAAATCGCCGGCAATGAAATCACCGCCGCCATCGCCGACGCCGAGAGGCACGGCTACGACCGCGCCATGAACCAGGCCGTGAAGCAGCAATACTGGATTATCCAAAACCAGCAGCGCGGCGAAGCCACGGACACGCAATCCGAACCGCGTTACGTGAATGTCCGCCTTCCCGAAACCGTCACACCGGACGGCGTCATATTAAAACCCGCAACCATCACCCTCCGCACCGAATAAATTATCATGAAAAAGAATACTCTCATGCTCCCCGTCCTCGCCGCCTGCATCGGCGGTGTTGTTTTCGCCTCCGGCATTCCCGTCGTCGATGTTGCGAACCTCGCCAACAACCAGATTTCGCACATCGCCACCATTGCCAAATGGGTCGATAGCATCGCGCAGCTCAAGGCGCAGATTACCCAGCTCAAAGAGCAGGCCGGCATTCAGGGAAAAATCCGCGACTGGACCGGCAATCCCGCCGACGCCGCGAAAATATTGTCCCCGGGCATTCTCGCCGAGGATGACCTTTGCGCGACTACGGTCTGTCCCGCGACGACATTGCCCGCGTCGTGCAGAGTCTGGATACGCTCTCGCGCACGGACGGCAGCACCTACCGCTCCGTCTATGTTCCCGACCTCGACGGCGGCACGGTCCAATACGACCCGCTCACCTACCGCCGCCACGCCCTGCTCGACGCCCACGCCGACAACACGCGCACTGTCGCCGACCAGACCCGCGCGCGCGAACGCGAACTTTTGGAGGAAATCGCCCTCACGCTTTCCGAATTGCGCACCGGCGCGACCGACGCGCAGGTGCAAAAACTCACGGCAAAGTTGATCGTCCTCAACGGCCAGCTTTCCCAGATCGAGACCACGCGCCGCCGTCAGATGGACGAGGTGATTCTGCAAAAAATCGCCAACGACAACCGGCACGAAATGGAACAACACGCCGCCGCCGAGCTTGCCGCCAAGGACGATTTTTTGGCGAACCAGCGCGTGACCGCCTTCATGCGTTCCATCAATCCGCGCAGAAACGCCCGTTGATTTCTTCATGAATCTGGTGCTGCCCATTCTGGAAAACAAAATCACCGCGATGGTGACGACGTTCCGCTTCGTCGTCTTCGCGATGCTTGTCGTGGGACTCATCGCGCGCATGAGCCGGCATCACTACAACAACAGCGAACTGGTACGCCCGCTCGCGCGCGCCATCACCATCGTCGCCCTCGTCTCCTCGATGAACTGGTGGTTCCCGCTCATGGAAAACACCATGCTCGCGGCGGCCTCCTACATTGATCCTCAATTCAACGACAACCCCGCCCGCGCATCCGAGGAATTGCGCGCCGGCACCGCGCAGAATCCGGAAAAGAAGGAATGGTCATGGCGCAAGCTCAACGAATCCATTTACCACGCGATGACCGACGCCGTCTCATGGGTGTTTATCCAGATCGGCGCACTGATTTCCGCACCCATGATAATTTTGCAATATATACTGCGCTGGATTCTCTACATGCTCATGCCGTTTGCGCTTGCGTGCTTCATGATTCCCGGTGGCACACAGATTGGCGTCCGCTTCTTTCAACAAACCCTCGCCGTGCTCGCATGGCCGGTCGGCTTCGCAATAACAAACCTTGTCACCATCGCCATCTGGCAGGATTTTCGCGCGGCGGTGGGGGCGAATCCCGCGTCCGCCGAGATGGTATTATATTCCCCGTTTCTGACCAACATCGGCGGCATCCTCGCGGCGCTCACGCTGTTGATCGGGACAATTTCCACGCCGGTCATCTGCCAGAAAATCTTCGCGCAGGGTTACGCGCTCACCGGCGAAACCGGAAACCCCGGCGCGCTCGGCCAGAAGGCAACCAGCGAGCTTCAGCGCGCTGACTCGCTTCGCAAAATGCTGTCCGAAGGCTCCACCGGGGCGGGCGGGCGCGGCAGCGCCATGCCGCCCCCATTATCCGCACCGGCGACACCCGGATTATAAAAAACTGAAAACAAAATGAGCCCGTCAAATATACAAAATGAAAACGCGGAGACCGGCGACCCGCGCGGGACGGCGGTTGATAATGCGCGCGCGGCACCGCCACGGAAACCGGCACCGGCGCGGGCATTTTCACCGGCGCGTTTGTTCGCCGACCACGCCTTTGCCGCGCGCATGTGGGCGCTGGTCGCGTGCGGCGCGCTCGCGCTCGCCGTGCTGCAACCCTACCTCATCATCGGCGCGTATCGCACGCGCGAGCGCGTCGTGATTCTCGACGGCGCGGGGACGTTCTCTGTCTCGCCGTTATTGGGTTTCGAGGAGGCGAAGACGCTTCATGAAACCATATCACTATGGGCCGCGCTCGCGCTTTTGCAGCGCAACCCGAAGAACTTTGATTTTCCCGATTTGCTGCACCGGCTTTATCTCACCGAGGCGGCGACCAAGGCACAGAACGAATTGCTCGCCGCAAGGGAGGAGTTCGAGGTGAAGCAGATTCACCAAAAGCCGGAAATTTTTAAGCTGGATATCCTGCGCACCCGCGAGGACCAGATCATTATAAAAATCGAAGGCCAGCTTGTGCGCACCGGCGTCTTTGAACGCCAGGCTTTTGCCGAGTCCCCGCGCTTTTCGCTCACGCTCACGCTTGTCCGCAACCCGGATATGCTCGCCAACAAACGCTACCCGCTCGCCGTATGGAATTACGAATTTTTACAAAACTGACCGCCATGTGTATCACGCTCCTCGCCTTGCTGGTCACGCCGGGATTTGCCGGCGACGCCAGTCCTCGCACTCCCGTCGTCAAGCAACTGCCGCTGGACGAGCGCATCGTCTATGAAATCCCCATCAGCACCGACGCGCCGACGACGCTCATGTTTCCCTCCGCGCCGTCCGCGCTGGAGGGCGCGAATATTTCCAACAACCCCGACGCCCCCGCCCCCGTGCTGATGTCGCACCTGCCGGGCCGGTATTATTTGAGCGTGCGCGCCCTCACACCCGACGCCCGCGCCACGCTCAACGTCATCCTGCAAAACAAAACGTATATAATCCGCCTCGCCGTCGCTCCGCATCCCTACGGTTCCGTGACATTTTACGAAGATCGCGTCGCCGGACATAGCGCGGCCCTCGCCAAACGCGCCACGCCTGAAACGCTTCTCGCGCTGCTTGACCGCGCCAAATCCCACCGCCTCATCCGCGAGCAATACCCCGAGGCCGTCTGGCAGGTCGAACACTGCGCGCCCAACGACAAAACCCAATACCGCGATTTTACCGCGACCGTGGAGGAAGTCTTTCGCTTCGACCCCGAGGACACGCTTGTGTTCAAACTAAAGCTCGAAAATACCGGCGACACCGAGGTCGTCTATCAACCCCAAAGCCTCGCCGTGCGCATCGGCAACCGCCTCTACCCCGCGTCCATCGCCGACGCCTCCGGCCTGATTCCGCCGCACGCGGAGACGGTGGCCTACTTCGCCGTCACCGGCACGCCGGACGGCGGACGCGCCAACCTCAGTATAAAAAACTCCTTCAACGTCATCGTCCCGCGCGTCACCCGCGATGCGCATCTCATCGCGCCGAGATAAGTCCGCCATCGCCACGTCTTCCGCCGTGAAACGCATTATAAAATTCATAAAAACCCCGTTTGGCAGCATGGCCGCGCTGCTGGCGTGCGTTGCCATTGGTGCGCTGCTCATCCACGGCGGCGGTAACAACGAGCGCCCGATAACCGCCGCCACCGCTTTGCCCGCCCCGATGGAGCGCCACACCATCACCCGCGACGGTCAGGAACTCAAAATCCCCGCGCCGTCGCGACCGGCAGCACCGGCCCCCGAGCGCGCCGAACCGGGAGAAGAGGCCGTTTCGCGTCCGCGCGCCGCCCGCCAGAACAGCGACACCGCGCCCGCCCGCCCCAAGGCCCCGGCCATTTTGCCCATCAGTCTTCTCGACAAAAATACAAATGCCACCGCCAGCGCGGATGCCACCGCGCCCTCGCGCAACTACGCTCCTTACGGACGACTCATCCCGTGCGAGACGGTCATCACGCTCGAATCCTCCCAGCTCGACACACCCGTCATCGGCCTCGTCACCGAGGATGTCTGGCACGAGGGGCGGCTTATTATTCCGGCGGGCGCGGAAGTCCACGGGCGCGCCGCGACGGACCGCGCCCGCGAGCGCATCGCCGCCTCCGGCCAGTGGATTATAGTCTGGCGCGACCGCACCACCGACAACGGCATGGAGCTTGTATTAAACGGCATCGCGCTCGACCGCGACCGCGACGACGTGACCGGCGAGTTTGGCCTTCGCGACGGCGCTGCCGGGCTTGCCGGTCAGATTATAAAAACCGACGATTTTCAGGAAATAAAACTCTTCGCCTCGACCTTCCTCGCGGGTATGGCCAGCGGCTTGCAGGACATGCAGGACAACGGCTCGCTTGCAGGGGCGGGCATCGCCATCCCGCAGGCCACCGCGAAAAACGCCTCCCTCGCCGGCACCGCCGGCGTGCTCAACGCCTACGCCGCGCAAATCCAGAAACGCATCGAGGAGGACGGCTTTTATGTCCGTGTCCCCGCTGGAAAACAGTTTTATATTTATGTCACCCAAACCCTCGACAAGGCGAAGGCCGCGCGCGGCAACGGCTCCGCCAAACTCTGGCAAAAAACCGACGCTGAAAATCCCACGGACGCACCGGCGCAGGAGCGGCGCTGATTATTTTTCCACCATGACCACCATGAAAAAACGACAACTCCCAAAACTCCTGCCGGCCCTCGCCATCGCCGCCGCACTTCTCAGCGGTTGCTCAATGTTTCGCAAGAAACCTCCCGCCCCACCTGTGCAGCCTCAAGTCACCGTGGCCGTGCCGATCTCCGGCACCGAGCTTGACCTGGCGAACATCGAAAAAGTCCGCTTTGGCGACACGCTCAAGGCGTATCCCGTAAACCGATACGTCGATCCGCGCGACCCGAACATGCTTCACGAGGCGCATCTTGTTTATCGCAAGGAAACCGCCGCCTCGTGGAATCTCTCGCCCCACGCGCCGACCACCGTCCCGCTCGGCCCCGTCCTCGCCGTGTCCGACCCCGCCGAAAAGCCGTCCCCTTCCAACACCGACATCGAGCAGCGCATGAACGCGCAGACCCGCCTCATGGCCGCGCTCACCGAGCAGAACGAAACCCTTGTCGCCGAGGTCGCCCGCCTCAACCGCGAGCTTGCCCGCACCCGCGAGGCACTCGGCAACGCCACCAAATCCAACCCATCCGCAACAGCACCATAAATGAATACGACACAACCACCGCCCGATCCCGAAACGGCCCATGCGCCAGCTCCCACAACGGATGCAAGCGTCAACCAGCCTCCCGACGACCAACCCGCCGCGCCGCTCGCCATTGGCCCGCACCATCGAAAAAACTTCGAGCAGGCCGAGGTCCACCTGCGCAAGACTTATGGCAAGTCGCCACCCGCCGCCGACCTCATGCGCCTCTGGCTGGCCGGCGCGCCCCCCTGGGAAATCACCCGCGCCTTCGAGGAGGCGGTATTGAATATTTCCGGCAGCGACCTCGTTCCCGACGACAACGGCCATTACAGCCAGACGCTTCTCGATCTATAAAATACGAATATTATCGTTTCATATATCATTTTGGGCGAATCCCGCCCGCACAAGGTCAACCGCCTCTGGCGACCAGCCGCCTTGCTTCACCAATGGCTGGGGAAAAAACATAAAACCATCATGTCACTCAAACAAGCCATCGCAGCACGAAAAGCGAAGCAGGACGACGCCGTCCGCACCAACCCGGAGGTTGATGCCAAGGTCACCCAGTTCATCGCGGACAATCCCAAACTCTACGAGTATTACAACGAAATGACCAAGGAGCAGCTTATCCGAAAGCTCATGCTCGGCAAAATGCAGCGCAACGAATACACCCAGCAGCGCGACCAGGAAATCATCCAATGGGTGAACGAAAACCCCGAGGTCAAGGCCAAGGTCGAGGAGCGCATCAAAAACGTCCCCGCCGAGAACCGCCAGCGCGCCTTCGTGCGCGTCGCCAAGGACGAGGCCATGCGCCAGACCATGCGGCAGGGACAGGGACAGCCGCCCCCCGCCCAAGGCATCGGGGTGTGATAAATTACGAATGACGAATTACAAATTACGAATTGAAACCAGTGGCGCAAAGGCGCGGCTTGGAAATTCGTCATTCGTAATTTGTAATTCGTCATTATCCCGTCCCCGCCATGTCCTCCGGCTCCGCGTTTGCCGACGCCATCCTGTCGCTGTCGGCGGATTCCAACGACTCGGCCTGCGTCGCGCTTTTTATGCAACTGTTGCGCGAGTCGCCCGGCTTGCGCCGCTGGCTCGCCACGGCGTTCCTTGAGCCGCGCACGCGTTCGCGCCTTGCGCGTTATTTGCGCGACAAGGAACGCCCGCCGAGGCACGCCAGCCAAAGGCGTCATTTGCTCGCGTGGCTCGCGCATTCCAGCCATGCGTTCGAAACCGACATCGCCAGACTCGCGCACGCTCGCATGCCGGTTTCCGCCGCGCCCTACGGTGGGCTCACGCGCGGGCAGGTCGCCGGACTCATCCGCCGCTGCCAATCGGGCGGCGAGGGCGATGTCGCGCTCGCCTCGTTCCTGCTGGCCCGCGCATGGCGGCAGGCTCCCGCAGACGCGCCTCCGAACGCCTCGCTTTTGGTGATGAGCAGCTTATTTTTGCAGGCGGTCTTTGCCGGCGATGCCCCATCGGTGCCGCTCATTCGCCATCTCACCAAGGCCATGGAGTTTTTCCACGGACACCCGCGCGGCTCCATCACCCGCACGCACTACGGCCATGCCAGTTGGTGGAAACTTTCCGTGCTGCATTACATGCTCAATCACCCCAGACCGCGCTACTGCACGCGGGATTTTATAAAGCATCTGGATGCGCAAAAAATCACCGTCGATGCGAAGGATTTGCGCCGTTTCTGCAAAAAACACCACATCGCCCGAGACACGCGCCCCGGCAGGCCGAGAAGCATGATTCTCTGATTGCCCTGGTGTTGCACGAAAACCACCGGTGGCACACGCTCACACGGGACCGTCTTTCCCTTTGCTTTTCTCTTCCGCATAACATCGGTGAATGTTTTGGCGGAGACAGTGGCATTCTCCGTTTGTCCGAAGCCACCGGGAAAGGACTGACTTTGTTGGAGAGCCTGCCCGCTCTCCATGTCAGTCTGCCTTTGCATGCCCCATGTTTTTGCAATGGCAGGCTAAATTTGAGATGCAGAAAAAACACCGTTTTTTGGCATTGCGACAAGATTTCAAGCGCGTAATTTGCTAGTGTGAGATTCACGATTAATTCATGTAATCTTACGTTTTTTTACCATGAAAAAAGATACGTCGTCCGGTCGAATCTCATCCCGTCTGTTACCGGCCATTATTGCGGCGTTCTGTGTCACGCTTGCGAGTCTGGCCCTTACCGTCGGCCCCGCGCATGAAACCAAGATTGCCGGCGAGGGACGGCTGGAGGCATCCGCGCCGGCATCGGCAGTTTCTGTTCTCTATAATAACGCGGTTCCATCGAGCCTCAATTTCCTGTCCACGGTGCCCGCGTTGATGAATGGCGGCACCAGCGGCGCGAATGCCGCGAACAGCACTCCCGCCTGGCAATCCGTGAGCGTCGTTCCCGGCCCGGCGGCGGATGGAAGCAACCAGCTAAAACTCTACGATGCCGGCTCTCCGCTGCTCCCGTCCGGGTTGTCACTGCAAAACGTCGCCACTCAAAACAACACTGCGCGCAACGGCGGCTGGCGCGCCCGCATCGACGCGGATGGCGGAGTCTGGATGTGGGTTGAAACAGGCGAAGCCACCGAATCGGAGGATGATGAGGAGACGACAGGTGGTTCCGGCCAATCAAAGGTGAACGGTCTCCCGCCGGTCGGCACCCTTGCGCTTGGCGGCGGGCACGCGGTGGCGCTCACGCAGGATGGCGAGGTCTGGGCATGGGAAACAGCCTCCGGCACGTATCCGGGCGGCGCGGCCTCGCCAAGCCAGCCGGTGAAACTGGCCGGCCTGCCCGAGGTTGTTTCCATCGGCGCGTGGCGCGAATACGGCTTTGCCAAGGGCGGCGACGGCGCGATCTGGTTGTGGCAGGGAATCGAAAACAAATACGCCGCGCTGACCGACGAGGAACTTGCCGCCGCCATCGGAATTTTAACCGGAAACACCCCGCCCCAGAACACGCCCCAACCCTCCTTCGCCCCAAAAGCCGCCCGCATGTTGATGAGTGGCGCCATGATGCAGTCGTCCGCCGCGCCCGCGCCGTTGGCGCCACCGACAGACGGACTTCGCCTGTGGCTGAAAGCCGACGCGGGCGTGGTGACAGGCACAGACGGAAAAATCAGCCAGTGGACCGACCAGAGCGGACTGAACAATCATGCCACCCAAGGCAGTGCCGCCTATCGTCCCGAGGTCGCTGCGGAGACATTGAACGGCCTGCCCGTGGTGAAATTCACAGCCTCAACGAACCAGTGGATGCAGTTTGGCAACGTGATGAGCGGGGCGACGCAGGGTGAGATTTTTGTCTTGGTGAAGGCCGCGCAGGCGACGCCCGGCACGCATCGTGGCTTGTGGTGGTTTGGAGGCGCGGGAGGAGCGACGCACTATCCGGCAAGCAACGGGAGCGTTGTGGATGATTTCGGCAGCAATGCGGCAAAGACGGCGGGGGCGCCGCCGGACATCACGCAGTGGCACATCTACAACGTCTCGTCGAAAGCCGGTGACTGGGAAAGCCGCGTCAATGGGAAAACGCACTATCGGACGACAACGAACAATGTGAGCTTTTACACCGCGCCCTATCTTGGCCGCACCAATCAGGGTTATGCGTTCGACGGCGACATCGCCGAGGTCATCATTTATGACCGCGTGCTCGATGAGGAGGAGCGCGAGGCGGTGGGAACGTATTTGTATTCCCAATATACCCTGGCCGGCGTCGAGGCGCCCGATGCACCGGCAAATCTGGCCGCACGGCCAATAAGTCCGGCACAGGCCGGGCTGACATGGGAGGCGGAGGCTGCCTCGTCCGCCATTACCTATGTGGTTGAACGCAAGGACACCACAAGCGAAACTTATGAAATAGTGGCGCGCGTAAAGGAGGGTCGCAGCTACGTGGACAGCGGCTTGGATGCGGGCACCAGCTATGTTTATCGTATCAAGGCCACCAGCTACGCGGGCGCGTCTGGTTACAGCAACGAGGCGTCTGTGACCCTGCCGACGCACGGGACGGCCATGCCCATGAATGGAATGCGGGCGTGGCTGCGGGCTGACGCGCAGACATTGGGCGTGCTGGGGCACTGGGCCGACCAAAGCGGACATAGCAACGGGGCTAATCAAGGAACCGCCTCCAATCAGCCGTTGGTGGTGTCGGGATCGTCGGGTTTGAACGGTTGGCCCGTGGTGCGATTTGAGGCGGCGAAGAACCAATGGATGCAGTTTGGCAACGTGATGAGCGGCGCGGCGGAGGGTGAAATCTTTGTCTTGGTGAAGGCCGGGCAGGCGACGCCAGGCACGCACCGGGGTTTGTGGTGGTTTGGGGGCGCGGGCGGAGCGACGCATTATCCGGCAAGCAGCGGGAGTGTCGTGGATGATTTCGGCAGCAATGCGGCAAAGACGGCGGGGGCACCGCCGGACATCACGCAATGGCACATCTACAACGTCTCGTCGAAAGCCGGTGACTGGGAGAGCCGCGTCAATGGGAAAACGCATTACCGGACGACATCAAACAGCGTGTATTTTTACACCGCTCCCTATCTTGGCCGCACCAATCAGGGTTATGCGTTCGACGGTGACATCGCCGAAGTCATCATTTACGACCGTGTGCTCGGCGAGGGGGAGCGCGAGGCGGTGGGGATGTATTTGAATTCCAAATACACTTTGGCTGGCATCGAGCCGCCTGACGCTCCGGAAAATCTGGCGGCAAGAGGCATAAGCGCGACGCAGGCCGGGCTGACGTGGCAGGCGGAATCAACCTCATCCGCAATCACCTATGTGATCGAACGGCGGGATGAGACGGGCGGAACATACGAGGTGGTAGCGCGCATAAAGGATGGGCGCAGTTACGTGGACAGCGGGTTGGAGCCGGGAGCCAGCTATATTTACCGGGTGAAGGCCGTCAGCTACACAGGTGCGTCGGATTACAGCGACGAGGCGCCCGTGACACTGCCTGCGCACGGGGTGGCCATGCCAACGGAAGGGATGCGGGCATGGTTGCGGGCTGACGCGCAGACATTGGGCGTGCTGGGGTACTGGGCCGACCAAAGCGGGCATGGCAACGGAGCGAATCAGGGAAGCGCCGCCAATCAGCCCGAAGTGGTGGATGGCGATCTGAATGGGTGGCCTGTGGTGCGATTTGAGGCGGCGAAGAACCAATGGATGCAGTTTGGCAACGTGATGAGCGGCGCGGCGGAGGGTGAAATCTTTGTCTTGGTGAAGGCCGGGCAGGCGACGCCAGGCACGCACCGGGGTTTGTGGTGGTTTGGGGGCGCGGGCGGAGCGACGCATTATCCGGCAAGCAGCGGGAGTGTCGTGGATGATTTCGGCAGCAATGCGGCAAAGACGGCGGGGGCACCGCCGGACATCACGCAATGGCACATCTACAACGTCTCGTCGAAAGCCGGTGACTGGGAGAGCCGCGTCAATGGGAAAACGCATTACCGGACGACATCAAACAGCGTGTATTTTTACACCGCTCCCTATCTTGGCCGCACCAATCAGGGTTATGTGTTCGACGGCGACATCGCGGAGGTAATCATTTACGACCACGTGCTCGAAGAAGAGGAGCGTAATACGGTGGGAACGTATTTGCATTCCAAATACACCCTGGCCGGCGTCGAGCCGCCCGGCACGCCGGCGAATCTAGCCGCGAGGGCGATAGGTGCGACGCAGGTCGGACTGACATGGGAAGCCGAGGCGGGCGCGGGTGCCATCACTTATGTGATTGAGCGCCGGGATGCCGCAGGCGGAGCCTATGAGGAGATGGGGCGAGTGAAGGAGGGCCGCAGCCATGTGGACAGCGGCTTGGAGGCCGGGAGCAGCTACGTTTACCGGGTGAAGGCCGTCAGCTACGCGGGAGAGTCTGATTACAGCAACGAAGCATCCGTGACGTTGCCAGAGCACGGTGCCGCCATGCCCGTGGATGGAATGCGGGCGTGGTTGCGGGCCGATGCGCAGACATTGGGCGTGCTGGGCCACTGGGCCGACCAGAGCGGGCATGGCAACGGGGCGAATCAGGGAAGCGCTTCCAATCAACCGTTGGTGATATCGGGATCGTCCGATTTGAACGGCTGGCCTGTGGTGCGGTTCAATGCCTCGGCGAACCAGTGGATGCAGTTCAGCAACGTGATGGGCGGCGCGACGGAAGGGGAAATTTTTGTCTTGGTGAAGGCGGCGCAGGCATCCCCCGGCAGCCATCGGGGACTGTGGTGGTTTGGCGGCGCGGGCTACGCGACGCATTATCCGGCGAGCAACGGCAGCATCGTGGATGACTTTGGCAGCAATGTGGCAAAGACAGCGGGAGCACCGCCGGACATCACCCAATGGCACATCTACAACGTCTCGTCGAAAGCCGGCCACTGGGAGAGCCGCGTCAACGGCAAGACCCATTACCGGGTGACATCAAACACTGTGAGCTTTTACAGCGCGCCCTATCTTGGACGCAGCCACCAAGGCTACGCGTTCGACGGCGACATCGCCGAGGTGCTGGTTTTTGACCGCGTGCTCGATGAGGGAGAGCGTCAGGCGGCTGGAATGTATTTGTATTCCAAATACACCCTGCCGGGCATTGAGCCGCCCGCCGCGCCGCCGGTGCTGGCGGGGCAGTCCGCCGGGGCCGGGCAAAATTATCTTTCGTGGGACGCGCCCGCCGAGACCGCTTGGACGGAATACGTGCTTGAGCGCTCGCCAGACGGCTCCGTTTGGAATGAGGCCGGACGCTTCGGCATCGGGGCGCGCGGCCATCTTGATCAGGGGCTCGCGGCAGGCGCTTATCATTATCGCCTAAAAATGCGCAACTGGGCCGGGGAGTCCGGCTATGGCAACACCGTCACCCTGTCCGTGGCGGAAGACAGCGCCGGCGTCGTTCCCGTTGAGGGGATGCGCCTGTGGCTGCGCGCCGATCTCGGCGTGACCGCCGACGCTGCGGGAACCGTATCGCAGTGGGCCGACATCAGCGGCTCCAACAACCATGCCGCGCAAACAGCCGCCGCCTCGCGCCCCGCGCTTGCCGCCGCGTCCACGCCCGATGCCCGGCCCGTCGTGCGCTTCACGCGCGCCAGCCAGCAAAAACTCGACCTGCCCGCCAGTTTCATGACCGGAGCCGCTGCCGGCGACGTGTTTGTCATCCTGAAAAACAACGCGCTCAAGCCCGCCTCCTATTCCGGTCTCTGGCGCGTCGGCACGGCCACGGGCTATTATCCGCAGACCAATGGCACGCTCACTGATGGCTTCGGTTCCAACACCGCCCGCGATCTCGGCACCGCGCAAGTTGACATCACCCAGCGCCACCTTTTGGAAATATCCGCCGTTTCCGGCTCGTGGGTGTCGCGCCTCAACGGACTCGGGCAAACCCGCGCCGACACCAACACCGTCTCATGGAACACCGCGCCACTGCTCGGGCATAATGGCAGCTATGCTTTCGACGGCGACATCGAGGAAGTCATCATTTACGACCGCGTGCTCACCGATACCGAACGCGAGCAAGTCCGCCTCCACCTCAACGCCCGCCACGGCCTCGTCACCGCCGCGCCCGAGACGCCCGCCGACTTGCAGGCCCGCCCCGGCGTTCAGGGCGGCGTCGAACTCACATGGGATGCGTCCGCCGCGCCTCCATCCGTCTGGCACGAATACATTATTGAACGCAGCGCAGGCAACGGTGACTTCGAGGAAATCGCCCGCACCGAATGGCATGACTTCACAGACACCGGCGCGCAACCCGGCGTCGCTTACACCTATCGCGCAAAAGCGCGCAACTGGCATGGCGAGTCCGGCTACGCCACCACCGCCACACCGCTGACCATCACCACCGACGATGCGCTGCCCGCCGTGCCCGCGCCGGAAAACCTCCGTCTGTGGCTGCGCGCCGACCACGGCGTTTTTATCCATACCGGCACTGCCGCCGAAACCCGCGTGCAACGCTGGCAGGACCAGTCCGGCTCCGGCAACCACGCCGTGCAACTTGCGCCCGCGAACCAGCCTTTGCGCGCCACTGACGCCGTCACCGGAGCGCCGGTTTTGCGCTTCACCGCCGCGCAAAAGCACAGCCTCGCTTTTCTCGATGTGATGCGCGGTGCGACCGCCGCCGAGTTCATCGTTCGCGTCAAGACCGGCGCAACCACCTACGCCGCCGACAACAGCCTCTGGAAATGGAGCTCTTACGGTGCCGCTTATCCCGCCAGCACAGGCGACCTGACCGACGGCACCGCCAGCAACGCCAACCAACTCCAAGGCGCGCCCGTTCTTCCGCTCAACCAGTGGCGCACCTACAGCGTCAGCGCGGCGCAGGGCAACTGGACTTCGCGCATCAACGGCCTCATTCAATACCAAATCGCGACCAACGCACCGTCCTTCGTGACCGCGCCGCAACTCGGCACGAACGGCGGCACTTGGTTCGACGGCGACGTTTCGGAAATCCTCATCTTCGACCGCGTGCTTACCGACGCCGAGCGCGAACAACTCACCCGTTATCTCGAAGCCCGCGCCAATCCCGACGCCACTCCACAACCTCCCGCCCCTCCCGCTGCGCCGATCGGTCTCACTGCGGCAGCCGAATCAGCCACCACCATCGCCGTGCGCTGGACGCCTCCCGCCGCGCTTGAAACAGGCATGGCTGTCATCTTGGAGCGCAGCATTGGAAACACAAATGCCTTTGAAGAAATCCGCCGCTTCGCGCTCGGCTACGAAAATCGCAGCGACTACGCCGACCGCAACCTCACGCCCGGCACGACCTGCGCCTACCGCCTGAAATTTCGCGACACCGCAGGCCGCGAGTCCGCCTACAGCGCGACCGCGACCGTCACCACGCCGGCAGACACCGCCGCCGACAGCATCTGGCCCGCCGACATCGCGCCGCAAAACCTCCATCTTTGGATGCGCGCCGACCTTGGCTTGGTGACCGCCCCCGGCGGACGCATCGTTTCGTGGGAGGATCAGTCCGGGAAAAACAACCACGCCGCGCAGACGCTCGTGGCGAACCAGCCCCTTGTCGGCGACTCGCCGGACACGCCCCGCTCGACCACGGTCGCGTTCAACGGCGCGCAACCCCAATACCTCGCGCTTCCCTCCACGCTCTTCACCAGCGCGGCCACCGGCGATGTTTTTGTCGTCTTAAAAACCGCGACGACGACGCCCGCCGCCACGCGCAGCCTGTGGCAGTTCGGCCCAAGCACCAGTTATTATCCGCAGAATAACGATACGCTCACCGAAAGCCTCGGCACCAGCACCGTGCGTCCTCTCGGCCAGCCCCTCGCCGCGACCACCGCATGGCACCTCTACAACGTCACCGCTAGGCCCGGCGAATGGATCGCCCGCCTCAACGGTTTGGAGCAATACCGCGACGCCACCGCCAACACCGTTTCGTTCAGCGGCATCCCCAGGCTCGGCGCGGGCACGGCGTATTTCCACGGCGACATTGCCGAGTTGATCGTCTTTGACCGCGTGCTCACGACAACGGAGCGCGAGCGTCTCACGAGGTATTTCAACTCGCGTTGCGCCGCGCTGCCCGAACCCGCCGCCGCGCCCGAAACACCCCACACGCTTGACGCAACGCCCGACTCCCCGTCCTCTGCGCTGGTCACATGGACGCTCCCGGACGCGCCCCCCATCGGCGTCACCTACACGCTTGAACGCCGCACGGGAGGCGCGGGCGCATCGGGCGACTTCGCCGCCGTTTTCAGTTTCGCGCATGGCAACGCCATGTCTGGTGACTTCACGGATGCAACTGTCGCCGCTGGCCATATCTACACATACCGCTTCCGCGCCCGCGACGCGATTGGACGCGAAACCATTTCCACCAGCACGGCCACCGTCACCATCCCCACCAGCGCCGCCCCCGGCGTCCTCACTCAAACCGAAGGGTTGCGCCTCTGGCTGCGCGCCGACCGGGGCCTCGTGTCCGACACGACCGGACGCCTTGCGGTCTGGCGCGATCAATCGGGCCAAAACAACCACGCCACGCAAGCCGTCCTCGCCAGCCAGCCCGCGCTTGCACCAACCGGAGCCATCCTCTTCAGCGGCTCCGCCGCTAACCAGTATTTTGCCCTTCCCACCGCGCTCATGACCGGCGCGACATCGGGCGAGGTTTTTGTGATTCTCAAATCGAATACCACCGCGTCCGCGACGCGCGGCCTCTGGCAGATGGGATATTCCAGCTACAGCTATTATCCAAACTCCGACGGCACCCTCTCGGATAATTTTGGCAGCAACACCCAACGGCAACTTGGCGCGCCCAAAGCCGATTTTTCGCAAAAACACCTCTATCACGTCACGGCCAAGCCCGGCGAATGGGTCGCCCGCCTCAACGACATCGAGCAATTCCGGGCGACGACAAACACCGTCTCGTGGAACACCGCGCCGCTCATCGGAAGCAACGGCAGTTACGGTTTCGACGGTGAAATCACCGAAGTCCTCATCTACGACCACGCACTCACCGACGCGGAGCGCGCCACTGTGCGCGCCTACCTCGACGAACGCCACGCGCTCGGCATCACCGCGCCGCCGCCCGCGCCGGCGCTGGCCGCGCGCGAAGTCGTGCCCACCGGCGTTGAACTCTCGTGGACGCTCCCGCCGCTCAACACCGACGCGCAGCTTGTCCTTCAACGTCGCGACGACAACGGAGCCTACGCCGCGCTCGCCACACTCGGCAAACACGACCGCGCCCACACCGACAGTACGGTGCAGACCGGCCACACCTATGCCTACCGGATAAAAATCGCCGCTGCCATCGCTGGTGACGGCGAGTGGAGCAACGAGGTTACCATCACAACCACGACCGCCCCCGCGCCTTCCACGCTCACCGACGGTTTGCGTCTGTGGCTGCGCGCCGGCCAGCAAGTCACCATCGCGGGCAACGGACGCGTCTCATGCTGGGAAGACCAGTCCGGCCAGAACAACCATGCCACCCAAACCAATGTCGCCGCCATGCCCGCGCTCGCCGCCGACGGCACGGTCACATTCACCGCCGCGCAAAACCGGCGATTCGCCCTGCCTGCCGCCCTGATGAGCAGCACGACCGAGGGCGAAATTTTCATCATCCTCAAAGCCGCCGCCACTCCGTCCGCGATACGCGGCTTGTGGCGGATGGGTTATTCCAGCTACAGCTATTATCCGAACACCGACGGCACCGTGTATGATGACGCGGGCACGAATACCTCACGTTCGCTCGGGCTGCCCACGGCGGACCTTGTCCAGTGGCATCTCTACAACATCTCCAGCAAGCCCGACGAATGGGTTTCCCGTTTCAACGGACAGGAACGTGCGAGCTTCGACACCAATACCGTCCGCTGGTCCACTTCGCCGCTTCTCGGCAGCAACGGCAGCAACGGTTTCGATGGCGACATCGCCGAAATTCTCATCTACAATCGCGTCCTCTCCGCGAGCGAGCGCGAAACCGTTTCAAATTACCTCGCGCGAAAACACATCCCCGCCGCAGGCGCGCAACCGGATGCCCCGGCTCAATTAAGCGCACGCGTCATCGGGGACGGACAGGCGACCCTCGAATGGCAAAACCAACCCGCGACGTGGACATGGCAGGAACTCCAGCGCAAGGCCGGCGACGGAACCTACGCCGCCATCGCGCGCCCTGCCGGGACATCGCACGTGGATGCCGGCCTTGAGCCGGGGCAAACCTACACCTATCGCATCCGCACACACACACCGGCGGACGCAAGCGCGTGGAGCAACGAGGCTGCAATCACCATCCCCGCAGAAACAGAAACAACCGGCCCTGCTATCCCTCTTTCCGCACTGCGCCTCTGGCTCAAGGCCGACACCTTGCAGACAGGCAAAATCGTGCTCTGGCGGGACCAGTCCGGCAAGGGCAGCCACGCCGCCGCCCCTTCGATAATCTACGCGCCGCAGGCCGCCACGGATGCGACCGGGAAAAAATCGGCCTATTTTGCCGCCGCGCAGAACCAGCGACTCGCGTTGCCCAATCTCATGAACGGTGCGACCGAGGGTGAGGTGTTCATCGTGCTGAAGACCGAGTCCACCAAGCCGTCTTCCATGCGTGGTCTCTGGCGGATGGGGCATTCAAATTCCAGTTATTATCCCAACACCGACGGCACGCTCGCGGACCACTTTGGCGCCAGCACCAGCCGCAGCCTTGCCACGCCGCTGGCGGACATCACGCAGTGGCACGTGTTTAACGTTTCAAGCGAGGCCGGCGAGTGGATCGCGCGCATTAACGGTGCCATGCAGCACCGCGCCATAAGCAACACTGTCACTTGGAACACCTCGCCGCTGCTCGGCAGCAACGGCATCTACTATTTCGACGGCGATATCGCCGAGGTGCTCGTGTTCGACGAAGTGCTTTCCGAAGCGGAGCGCGTCACCGTGCAGGATTACCTGGTTGGCCGGCACCGGCTTGCCGGCACGAATGGGACACTGGCCGCGCCCGGGAGCCTGACCGTGCATGCTTTCAACGAAACACAAGCCAGCCTCAAATGGGAGGCCGAGCCCGCTGCGTGGATCACTTACGAGGTCCAACGCAAAACGGGCGGCGGCGATTATACCATCATTACCGCTGCCAACGGGCTGTCCTGCATCGACAGCAATCTTGAATCAGGAACGGAATACACTTACCGGGTTCGGGCGCGCAGCACCATCGCCGCCAGCGAATGGAGCGAGGAAGTGACTGTCACCATGCCAGCCGCCACTGGCGACGCGGCCGCGATGCCCATGGAAAATCTTCGGCTGTGGTTGAAGGCCGACCTGCTTGCCACCGGCACGCTTGGCGTCTGGCACGACCAAAGCGGCTGCCTCAATGACGCCGCCGTATCAATCCCAAGCTATGCGCCTGCTGTTACGCAGGCCGAAGATGGAAACAAATCGGTGCACTTCGAAGCCACGAAAAGTCAGCATCTCACGTTGCCCCACTTCATGAATGGCGCGACCGAGGGCGAGGTATTTATTGTGCTGAAGGCTGCCGCTGCGACGCCGTCCGCCGCGCGCGGCCTGTGGCGCATGGGTTCTTCCAATAATTACAGTTACTATCCTCAAACCAATGGCACGCCCTACGAGGACTTTGGCACTAATACGCAGCGCAACCTTGGTACTCCAACGGCGAACATCGCGCAATGGCACGTGTTTAACGTTTCAAGCAAGGCTGGAGAATGGGTCGCGCGCCTCAACGGTGCCATGCAGCACCGCACCACAAGTAACACCGTTTCTTGGAGCACCTCGCCGCGTCTCGGCAGCAACGGCAGCCATTATTTCGACGGCGACATCGCCGAGGTTCTTGTCTTCGACAAAGTGCTTTCCAGCGCAGAGCGAAAAACAGTGCAGGATTATCTTGTCGGAAAACATCAGCTTGCCGGAGCGGGCGACATGCTCGCCGCGCCTGAAAACTTGACGGCGCAGACTTTGGGCGCGACACAGGCCAGCCTCAAATGGAATGCCGAGCCATCCACGTGGACAGGCTACGAAGTCCAGCGCAAGGAAGGCGACGATGATTACACCACCGTCGGTATCGTCAGTGGACTTTCACATTTCGACAACGCCCTTGAAGCTGAAAGGGAATACACTTACCGTGTCCGCGCTCGTAGCGCCACCGCCGTCAGTGAATGGAGTAACGAAGCCACCATCACCGCCGTGTCGGACAGTTCAGGCGCACTCCTCCCAGTGGAAAACCTTCGCCTTTGGTTGAAGGCCGATACGCTGCTCCCGGGCACACTGGGCGCATGGGCCGATCAAAGCGGGAACCTCAATGGCGCGGTTGCGCCGGCACCGGTTAATGCCCCTTTGGTCACGCAGGATGAAAGCGATGGCATCGCGGTGCATTTCGACGCCACGAAAAACCAGCATCTCGGGCTGCCCAATTTCATGAACGGCGCTGCCGAGGGCGAGGCGTTCGTCGTGCTGAAAGCTTCCTCCGCGCAGCCCTCCGCCTCGCGTGGATTGTGGCGCATGGGCTCTTCCAGCTACAATTACTATCCCCACACCAACGGCACGCTTTACGAGGACTTTGGCACCAATACGCAGCGCAGCCTTGGTGCGCCAGCGGCGAATATCGCACAGTGGCATGTCTATAACGTGTCAAGCAAAGCCGAGGAATGGATGGCTCGCATCAACGGCACGCAGCAGATTCATTCCGCGTCCAATACTGTTTACTGGCACAGCTCACCCTTGCTCGGCAGCACCGGCAGCCGTGGCTTCGACGGCGACATCGCCGAGGTGCTCGTCTTCGACAAGGTGCTCACCGCCGCCGAGCGCGCCACCGTGCAGAATTATCTCGCCGGAAAACACCGGCTTGCCGGCACGGACGACACGCTGGCCTCACCAGAAAACCTGACCGCGCGGGTCTTGGGTGCGACCCAGGCCAGCCTCAAATGGAATGCCGTGCCCTCCGCGTGGGTTGCTTATGAAATCCAACGCAGAACCAGCGGTGGCGGTTACGCTACCATCACCACCGCCAGCGGGCTTTCCCACCTCGACAGCACGCTTGAAGCTGAAACGGAATATACTTATCGCGTTCGTGCGCGCAGCGCCACCGCCGTCAGTGAATGGAGTAACGAAGCCACCATCACCGCCGTGTCGGACAGTTCAGGCGCACTCCTCCCAGTGGAAAGCCTTCGCCTTTGGTTGAAAGCCGATACGCTACTCCCGGGCACCTTGGGCGCATGGGCCGATCAAAGCGGGAACCTCAATGGCGCGGTTGCACCGGCACCGGTTAATGCCCCTTTGGTCACGCAGGATGAAAGCGGTGGCATCGCGGTGCATTTCGACGCCACGAAAAACCAGCATCTCGGGTTGCCCAACTTCATGAACGGTGCTACCGAGGGCGAGGCGTTCGTCGTGCTGAAAGCTTCCTCCGCACAGCCCTCCGCCTCGCGTGGATTGTGGCGCGTGGGCTCTTCCAGCTACAATTACTATCCCCACACCAATGGCACGCTTTACGAGGACTTTGGCACCAATACGCAGCGCAGCCTTGCCACACCGGCGATCAATATCACGCAGTGGCACGTCTATAATGTATCGAGCAAGGCTGGCGAATGGATGGCCCGCATCGACGGCACGCAGCAGGCTTATTCCACGTCCAATACTGCTTACTGGCACAGCGCACCCTTGCTCGGCAGCAACGGCAACCATGGTTTCGACGGCGGCGTCGCCGAGGTGCTCGTCTTCGACAAAGTGCTTAGCGAAGAGGAACGCGCCATCGTTAATAATTATTTGGTATTAAAGAACACCCTTGATGGAGGGGTATCGCTTTCCGGAGAGATCACTCTTTCCGTGACATTGCAAAGCTCCTCCAAGGCAAGGCTGGCATGGACAGGGTTTCCTTACTCGTGGATTGATTATACCGTGGAACGACAAAACAACGATGGCACATGGACGCCGCTTTTCTCCAAACGTGATAGCTTTACCTATATGGACACAGTTGGAGGCTTAAGCCAAACTTATCGTTACCGCATCCGTGCGCGCAATCTACACGGCGCGATTCTCTATAGCAATGAAGCGACCATCACAACCCCCGGCCTTGATGTATTTGTCCCTATCGGAGGGGAAAACTTCTCCATTGGAGGATCCGGCCTGACTTTTCTGGATGTTTCCGCAGGTGCCGAATATGCCTTTTCCGTTTCCTCGGCGGGCGATTATCGTTGCGATTTGGTTGTTTCTCCCGTGTTCCATAAGAATGTTTTTGGGCCTATCCAACTGGATATATGGATGGATGACATTTGGATTGGCCGGCATACTGTCACCAGCACTGCGCAATATCAAAACCTCAGCCAGTTCTTCCATCTCGCGGTGCCCGGCGTGCATCGCATCCGGTTCCATCAGTTGAGCAGTTCGCTTCAACGCACGCTGCAAATAAACAATCTTGAAATCACCCCCGTCACCGTGTCGGAGTTGCCGCAAACCCAGCGAGACACCATCGCCTCGCTTTGCGGCATGGACGCACAGGGTGCGGTGCAAAGCAAGGTGTCCCCCTATTGCCTTGAAGGTGGCGAATGGATGCCCGGTGACTTGCAACTCTCCATCGCGGGCGAGCCTGTCCAGGTCCTGCCGCAACTCAGGGGGCGCTGGTATGCGAATATCCCGCTCGTGCCGGAGACAGCTGTTTCCGTTTCCGCCAATTTTGCCCAGGGCCTGACAGACGAAAACTGTGCGATCACATGGGTGCCGACTAACATTCTCACTGATACAGCCCCCTTTATTCTTCGCCGCCATGACCGCCTGCTTCTGACCGCGTGTGAGGAAGCAACTCCCAGTGATGCCGCCGTTACCCTGGCAATCACCACGCCTGCTGGCATAACTGAGACACTCACCACCACCGTCGCCGCGCCGCTTGAATATTGTTTCGCCGAGGCGGGCGTGTATCAAATCACCGCCACACTTTCCGAGACTGGCAATGCCCCGGTGTCCAACACGCTCGAAGTGCAGGCCCGCGCGGTCACGCTCGACGGAGGACCGCTTGTCACCTTCACTGGCAACTACAATACCCCGCTCGCCGTCACTGTTGACAGCGGCCCGATAGCCATGTCGGCGGATGCGGGCATCAGCGGTGTTTCCGCCAGCGTATCATCAAGCACCACCCTTGACATCAAATCCACAAGCAGCGCTGCCGGGCGCATCGTGGCCCGCACTGGTGCTCCCAGTGGCACGATCCTCGGCACTGTCGCGGTCGAATCACCGCGCTCCTTTCTGCGCCCGTGCGATTGGGGAATGATGCCGGCTGTCTTTACCTTGGCGACAGGGGAAAAAGTAGTGAAGGTCACGTTTATAACGGATGAGCTCCCCGATGGATGGTATCTAATAATGAATGCCTTTGGCGGTGGCGTCACGGCGCTTGATGGAAGCCGCAGGACACGGTTTGAAAAATCTGATTTTGTCAGCGGCGTGCTTGAAATCTACTACCTTACAACAGGAACAAGCGCGTGCCATACGGCGATCCTTTATGATGATCAGGGAAGGGCGGTGATGTCATGGTAAGCTCACCCATCCGCGTCGTATGGTTCGCATGTGCCGTTGCCGTCTTTCCGATAATGGATGCGCCTGCCGTGCCAACGGGCATTTCGCCCGACATCGCCGCGCTGCTCGATGAAACGCGCACGCCCGCCGCCGAGCAGAAAATCGCCGTGCTGATGCCCCGCTTGCAAGGCGCGCCGCTCGCTGCCGCCGATTGCGCTGCGATGCAAGCTTACATCCTCGCACCGCGCCCGGACAACATCCCCGTCTCCAGATGGCCGTGGGTGGTCAACGACATCCTCCGCCTCCAATGTGCGCAACCGGTCTGCCCCGCCGGGCTCGTCGCGACCGTTTATGCCCTCTACGAAGACGAGGACCGCGGCCCCATTCTCCGCGAATACGCCGTGCAGCACATGGGCGTGCTGCACACCCCCGCGCCCGGCTCGGTTGTCTCCATCACCGCCGCCGAACGGGAACGCCTCACCGCCACGCTCGCACGCCTCGCGCGCGATGGCAAGAGCCGCTTCTGCGGGGCTGCGCTCAATGCCCTCGCCAACGTCGCCGACACCAACGCCTACAATCGCGAGCACGACATCGCCGAACCCATCGCGCCGGCCCCCGCCGTTGATCTTGCCGCCATCGCCCGCGCCGTTGCCCTTGATGATACCGCGTTGTCTGAAAACCGCGCCACCGCCCTCGGCGTGTGCGGCCAGCTTCACGACGATGCCCCCCTCGACACCGCCCGGACGCTTGCGCGCGACCCGCAAACCCCGCTCTCCCTCCGCATGGCCTCGATTTACCTTGTGAGCATCGCGGGCGGCGCGACCGACCGCGAATGGCTTGAACCCATTGCCGCCGATACGCAGTCCTTCCCTCTCAACAAAACCGCCGAGGCCGCCCTCAAAAAACTTCCACGCATTTGACTGCGCATAATTCGTTTTCAAACCAGCGATCTAATCAAACAAATCCGCCATTTATTCAAAATCCATGAAGCCCGCCCGCATCACCAGTCGCCTGCTAATCGCCATCCTGTTCGCGTCTTTGGCACTTCGTGCGCATGCCGCGAATGTGCCTGTCGAACCGCCGCCGCCACCACCGCCGCCATGCAGCGGCTCCGGCCTTGCCGGCGGAGCCGAGGACGAGGGGCAGTGCGACAATCCCGACGATGACGATCCCACCAACCCCAAAAAATGCGACTTGCTCACCTCCGGCGCGTCTCTTCGCAGTGCCAAATACGAGCTTGGTCTCGGAGCCGCCGACTACCTCGCCAATGGCATCCTGCACAAGGACGGCTTCATGTTCCACATCGAGCACGCCACGCTTAAAAACGCCGCCGTTTACCAGCGCCCGCTCACTGCCGAAATCATTAAAAATCAGCCCGCTGGGGAAACCCGCAGCGAAAGCGTTTATCTCCGTCAGGTCATCACCAAGCGCCAGATCACCGACATCATTGCGCTGCCCGCCGCCGAGGGCACCGGTTACACTCTCAGCATCTATCGCGCCGACACGCGCCCGGCCCTCTCCGGTGGTTATTACAACACTGCCGCGCTCCCGTCCGGCTCGCTGCTCAAGCGCGTGACCCTCCGCAACCCTGACGGGGCCACCCTCGCCGGACGCCTCGAAATCCTCGAAGAAGACTACTACGTCACCGACAACGCTCCCCGCCGTAAAACCATCCTCTACACCGAGGGCGACACCCAGTGGACGATGGAAATCTACGCCGGGCAGCTTTCCGACGCGGACAAACAACTCCTGCGCCGCGAAACCCTCACCGACCGCGTCCCCACCGGCAACCCCCACGGCGAATACACCCAGACCCGCGTCGTGGAGGAGGCCGGCAGCGACGGCGTCCTCCACGAAGTCTCCCTCGCCACCGAGAAATGCGCCGTTTACCGCCCCGGCGAAACCGTGCTGCTTGAGCGCGTCCGCACCGCAGACGGGCAGACCCGCACCGACCGGTGGACTTTTTATACCGACCACACCAACGAGGCCGCCTACGGCTACGTGCAAAGCTACCGCCGCTGGGATGGTTTTTGGAAACTCTACAAATACCACCCCTTTCTCGGCGACAGCGTCTATGTCACCGAGATCAGCCCCTGGCTCGACAGCGCCTACGGCGACGAATCCGCCGCCTACGTCACCCAGCGCATCGAGAACCGTAACCTTAAGACCAAGGAACTGCAAAACCGCCTCGTCGCGGGCAAACTCGTTTACGCCAACAGCACCGACCGCCGCAATGACGCCGCCGGCAATCTCGTGGAAACCCACACCGAATGGCCCGACGCCTCCAAACAGACCCTCGTCACCCGCCGCGTCTATCACAGCGCCACCGACAGCCAGATATACCGTCGCGGACGGTTGAAATCCGAGGAGCGTTCCGACGGCACCCTCAGCCTCTGCACCTACGCCCAACTCTCCGATGGCAGTCTCGTGACCACCAAGGACGCCGGCTCCGGCACCCTCGCCGGGGGCGTCACCGACGGCACCCGCACCGTGACCACCCTCCGCGCCAACGGCGAGCTTCAGGAGGAAATCGTCACCGACATCGCCAGCGGCATCGAAATCAGCCGCCGCACCGCCGCCACCGGCACGGACGCCACCGACGCGCGGGGCCGCGTCGTCAAATATTATTACAACAACGACCCGACCGACTACGCCATCCGCCAAAGCGCGGAATGCGGCACCTGCGGCAACACCCACTACGAGCGCGACCGCGACGGGCGCGAAACCCGCAACACCTACGACGCACTCGACCGCCTCGTCAGCACCGAGACCGGCTACCCCGGTCAGCCCCAGATAGTCACCACCTACCAGCACGGCGAAAACCACGTCAGTGCCGTCACCACCAGCGGCACCCTCACGCGCACCACTGAGACCTTTCGCAACGGCTTCGGCGACATTATCCTCCTCACCGAGCCCGCGCGCGATGGCACCGCCCAGCCCGCCGCCACCCAATACGAAAAAGAAATAGACACAACCACCGGACGCCGCACTGAAACCATCATCAATCCCGACGGCTCAACGCTCGTCGCCGAATACCATCTCGACGGCCAAGTCCGCCACGCCCACGGCACCGCCCAAACCGAGAAGCACTACGAATACGGCACGTGGACGGACGGCCTCTGGCGCTTGGAACGCACTGGCCCCGCCGACAGCGACACATGGACAAAAACCTACTCCGACCGCCTAGGCCGCGTCGTGAAAACCGAAACCCACCTCGGCAACGGCGCGCTTGCCGTCACCACCACCCACTACAACGTCAAAGGGCAGATCGAATCCACGACCGATGCCGACGGACTCACCACCCTTTATGCGTATAATAATCTCGGCGAGCAAACCCGCGTTGCCCTCGACTTGAATAATAATGGAACCATCGACCTCGCCGGTCCGGACCGCGTCACAGAAATTTTGAAGCAGTATATAAACGATACGGAGTTCGGTCCATCGGAGGAAATAACGAACTTGGGCTACCCTGAAGATGGTTCGGCGGAGCCGTTGGTGACATCAGTGGACGTGCGGAGTCTCGATGATTTGAAGACGCGCAGCGAAAGTTTTGGCCGCGTGCGCGCGAGCGTGGTGACACGCTCGATCAACGGCGATTACACCGTGACGAGCACCGCACCCGGCGGGGTGACGACGGTGGCGACGTATGTGGGCGGGCTGATGGTGTCGCAGCAGAGCGATGATGCGAACAGTGTGCGACTGTCGCGCACCGATTTCACGCATGACGCGCTCGGACGTGCCATCACGCAGACGGACGCACGGCTTGGGACGACAACGATGGAGTATGACACTGCCGGACAGTTGACAAAAATCACCACACCCGACGGCAGCGAGACTGCTTACACCCACGACAGTATGGGGCGGGTCATAAAAATCACACTGCCCGACGGCACGGAACAGTTCACTGACTACGACCAGCAGGGCCGTGTGATCAAAAAATGGGGCGCGCAGCAATACACGGTGGCCTATGTGTTTGACGTCCTCGGCAACCAAGCAGAGCTGCACACTTTCAAGGACGGCGACGGCGTGGCCCCGCAAATCACAGCATGGATTTATGACACCGGAGGAAGGCTGTTGCAAAAGCAATACGCCGATGGGCATGGCCCAAGCTATACTTACTCACTCGGTGGACGTTTGCTCACGCGCACATGGGCAAGACCTGGCCTGGACAACCAGCCGCTCACCACAACCTACTCTTATACAAACGCAGGCGAATTGGCGTCGGTGGATTACAGTGACGCCACGCCGGACGTGAATTATACTTATGACCGGCTCGGACGCCAGATCAGCGTGACCGACGGCGCGGGCACCCGAGCCTACTCCTACCGTGCGTCGGACGGGGCATTGGAAAGCGAAACCCACTCCGGCCTGTTCAACGCCACTCTCAGCCGCGAATATGATTCATTGGGGCGTCTAATCAAAACTCAGTTGGACGACACGCATGCCGTTACCTACGCCCACGACTCTGCCGGGCGCATCAATCAGGTAGGGCGAGCCGTCCCCGGCGAGCCGCAACCCGAGGAAACCTTCACCTACGCCTACCTCCCCGACAGCAATCTCATCGCCAGCGTAACCGGCCCTGCTCACACCGTTCTAAACACCTACGAGACAAACCGTGACGTGCTGGTAAAAAAGGAAAACAAGGTTGGCACGACGACCATTTCGCAGCACATTTACACGGTGAACGCCATCGGCCAGCGCACCGTCCGCGAACAAACCGGCACAGCCTTTGCCACGCCGAGCACCGACGCGTTTACCTATAACTCACGAGGCGAGGTGATAGGCTCAATCAACACGCAGCGCCCGTCCCTAAACACCGCCTACACCTTTGACGGCATCGGCAACCGCCAAACCTCGCAGGATGCTTTCGGCCCACGCGACTACACCGCCAACACGCTCAATCAATACACTCACGTAGGGGCACCGCAAGCGGCGCCCGTCAGCCCCTCGTATGATTTGGACGGCAACATGCTCGCCGACGGCACGGGCCGCGCCTTCGCATGGGACGCCGAAAACCGTTTGATTGCCGTGGAAACGGACGCCACCCGCGTCGCCTATGCCTATGACGGACAGAGTCGCCGCGTGCGGAGAACGGAGTTCTCGCGGGCCAACCCGCTCGCCTCATGGGAGCAAACCGCCGACCGCTTTTACCTCTACGACGGCTGGAATGTTATCGCCGAATACACCACTGGGAGCGCAGGCATCCTGCCGGCACTGGCTTGTTCCTACGTCTGGGGTCTCGACTTGAGCAACGCCGTCCAAGGAGTCGGTGGCGTCGGCGGTTTGCTCAGTGCCAAGGAAGGCGAGACAGCGAAATACTTCACTTTTGATGGCAACGGAAATGTTAGCGAGATGCTTGATAATGGTGGCAACATGCAAGCCCATTACGAATACGACCCATTTGGAAACACCACTGTAGGCACTGGGTTATGGGCCAACAACAATGTCTGGCGTTTCAGCACTAAGCCGGTTGATGCCGCATCAGGATTGTATTATTACGGTTTCAGGTTTTATGACCCAACTTCAGGTCGCTGGTTAAACAGGGACCCCCTAAGTGAAAATGGTGGCGCGAACTTGTATGTGTTTTCGCAGAACTCTGCAATTTCAAGGATTGATATGCTCGGATTGTGCACGCTCGGTGAAAAGAGCATTACGAATATTGAGGCAAGTGTGGGTGGTTTTCGAAATAGACCGGAGATGCAAGATGCCATGAAGAAACTTTTTGCCGCTCAAAAGGGTGCGCAAATTGCACAATTGGCGTTTGTCGTTGGCGGGATGGTTTACTTTGTCACAGTTGATGGGGTATTTTCAATGCCGGTTCTGCTTTTAGCTCCCGATGTTTTGGATAACGCCATGAAAACTACCAAGGAACTCATGAACACGCCTGGAATCGCGGACGCTATGAATAATATAGCAAATGCGATGAACCGAACATCCAGCGGCCTTAATCGGATAGATACAAAAGTTTATTATAAGGAATGCAGAAAAAAATGCCTTGGATTGTTTGGCACTCCCGAATGGAGCGAGGAAAAAAATACAGGATGGAAGAAATGCGATATTTATATACCTACGGCACAAATTGCCAATATAACACGGGAAATGGTTAAATCGTGTGAAACACGGCACAAGCAGGAGGTTCTTGGGAAATGAAAAACTTGACATTAGGAACAATCGTAATCTTTATAGGAGTTTCATTGTTTTTAAGCGGGTCATGCCGACAGCAACAACAATATGATCCAGATTTTCCCAAAGGCGTCAAGGAAATAGCACTTATTTGGGATGAGGCAATTAAGACATTGTCCAGCGAGAAAGATATTTCAAAAGCCGAATCTTCGTTAATCAACACCATTAGCCGGATAACCAAAATAAAAGATGAGCACAAGCGCATGGCAGGTGTTGATAATATCGGAGGGCAAGCCTTGTTTTTTTGTTATTATTCCCTGGCTTATATATATAAATGCCAGGGTAACGAATCCGCATATCGTCTGGTTAACGCACGCTATATGGATGAAAATCCAACATTGCCTAGCGAAATGTTGCAAGGTCGGACAAGGCAGCAAAACTTTGAATATCATGTCATGGCATATGCAGGGTCAAAAAACACAGTTTGGAATGAATTGGACGGGCGACTGCAAAATGAGGTTCACGAAAAGAATCTTAGGGAAGACGTGCAGTATTTTGCGGAAAAACTGGGAATAAGCATATCACTTAAGGGCGGTTTAGAGGATTTTCGTGCAGATTTGGAAGCAGCAATTATGCGGGCAGGGCTTGAAAATGTGGTGGCTAAGGCCAAGGCGGCTGAAAGCTGGCAAGCCGGCCAGCATTTTTTTCGAATTCTGGAGGACCAGTATTGTATAAGGATAGAATCCTATGGACGGTTAAAAAGAACTATTGGTCTTTTTTCGCTTTATATTGATAAAAACTCGGATGGCAAATTGACATCCTGTTCCTTTTCTATAAAGGACCTGCCCGTTGAGTATCAACAGATGTTAAGCCCTTCGCAAAGGGCGGATTAAAAACGTTTGATGGGGCCAAGCCAAAAGGGGTCAGGACGCTGTTTGTTGATTTTTACCTTACCAGAATTCTTCAATTTTTGATTATAAGTAACAGCTCTCTCCATTCTCTTGTCGCCAACAATGAACCGCATTGACCACGAAAGCCGGCCCATTCCGTCCCCACAATCATGCAAAAAATCAACAAACAGCGTCCTGACCCCTTTTGGCGCCCCGCTTTCACTAGAAAGCATGGTTGATTTGACGACTCATTCTATAGATCAATAGCATATGAATAACTCAAACAGGCTGATTTTTTTAAAAAAAGTAGCTATCGTAGGCATCCTGTTTTTATTAACCGGAACTTTGTTTCTTTTTTTTAACATCAAGATCTACAGAATGGACTCAAATTCAATGGAGCCAGTTATTAATAAGGGAGATGTCGTTATTGCTTGGAAACAGAAACGCTACAAACGAGGTGATAGGATATGTTTATTTATGCATCCTGTTTCCATAATGTCTATTAGGACAATCGCGGCAACCGCCGGAGACGTTTTAGAGGTCGAAGAAAACACATTGATGATTGGTGATAAAAAATATAATATAAACACATCAACTTATTCATTTTTGAGATCTATAAGTATCTGCGGCGCCATGACGACCCCAATGGGCAAAATATTTGCTGTCTCAGAGAATCCCAATGGGTATGATTCAAAAGAACTAGGTTTTTTTGAAGAAAAAGATGTGGAAGGTGTCGTATTATTTTGGTTTTAAAAGTGAACCTTGCGGGGCAACCAATAGCACGGTATGCCAAGTTGATAGGAGAGCCAGAGGGGCGAGCATCCCCGAAGGTGACTAGCACTACTCCGTTAAGTATGTACTTGAGATACTGGAACGGCCTGGCAGGCTGCGGTGGATGATGACCGCACGGCAGGTAACGAGGATACGAGGGCAGTTGCAGAGTTTCGTGGAGGAGTTCGCGGAGGATTTGGGGCGGAGCGAACGACGGCACTGGTGCGGCAAGTATCTGGAGGGTCTTTTGCGAGAAGGGGAGCGCAAGTCGATCGAGCCGCTGGCCGCACGGGTCGAAGGCGACGAGCAGGCGCTGCAGCAGTTCGTCAATCAGAGTCCGTGGGATCACCGGGCCGTGCTCCACCGACTGCGCCAACAGATGCGGGCGTCGGCGCTGGCGGGAGGGGTGCTGGTGCTCGACGACACCAGCCTGGCCAAGCAAGGGCGGCACTCCGTCGGAGTCGCTCGCCAGTATTGCGGTGCCTTGGGCAAGATCGCCAACTGCCAGAGCATCGTGACCTGGCATTGGATGGACAAGGCGGGACTGCACTGGCCGTTGGCCGCAGAGCTCTACCTGCCTGCCGAGTGGACCGAGGATACGCTGCGGATGAGCCGGGCGGGAGTGCCGCCGGCCGAGCAACGCTTCCGCGAGAAGTGGCGCATCGCGCTCGATTTGCTCGAGGAAATGAAGCCGCAGTTGCCGGCCTATCAGGCGATCGTCTTCGATGCCGGCTACGGAGTGGTGCAGCCCTTGCTGGCAGAACTGGAAGAACGGGCGGAGCCCTACGTGGCTCAAGTTCCCGGTAACATCGCCGCGTGGCCAGACGCGGCCGTGGCCATCCACAAGCCGACTCGTCGCGGTCGGCCACGACAACACGCCCTCGTGGAGGATCCGGCGATGCATCCCCTCACTATGGTCGGGTGGCGGGATAAGCTTCTACAGGAACCGGACCGATGGGCTCAGGTCCGATTGCCACGAGCCGACGGTGCCGGCGTCCGAGCTGTGGCCGTACGAGTGCAGGCATCCCAACGAGGCAGCCGTTGGCGCCAGCCTGGCGCAGCCCGTTGGCTGCTGATCGAGCAACTCAGCGACCAGACCTTCAAATACCATCTGTCCAATCTTCCGTCCGACACCCCGACGGCAGAGTTGGTCCGGCTCGCGCACCAGCGCTGGGCCATCGAACAGGGCTACCAACAATTGAAGGAGGAACTCGGGCTCGACCACTTCGAGGGCCGTTCCTGGCGGGGGCTGCACCATCATCTCACGCTGTGCTTCCTCGCGTTTTGTTTCCTGACCAAACTGCGGTCGTCAAAAAAAACGACCCTCGCTGCCTGAAGTCCGCCGCTGGCTCATGGAGGCGCTGGCCCTTTGCTCCTGTCCGCACTGTCAGACCCGCTTTACTCGCTCCGGGATCATCCTCGATTCATCGTAGTCTTTACTTAACGGAGTAGTGCTAGGAAGCCGTGTTTTCGCGATCCACATCGCTTTGGAGGATGTGGCGTAGCTCCATAATACAATATCATGGATAAAATAAATATTGTTATCGGTTACGATGCAAGAAAGCCATTGAGTTATCTCAAATCGCTATGGCCTTCAGAAAGACGAATGTCGTATTTGCTCAGCGAAAGCTGCTTAATTCCGTTATCTATCGATTTTCTGGCATGGCCTTCTATATTTGATAACAATCATATTGGGGTAGGTTTGCCTAGCGATCATAAAAAACAACTGGGCATGGGCACTATTCCGATGCCAACTTGGGTAGGGCCATATTATCCATTTTGGGAGGATGCCGCAGAAATAATAAAATACGCCAATATGCATGATGGCAACTGGGTGTTAATAAAAGTAGAAAAATCGAGCAAACGTGGTGATGAGCAAGTTGTGACTTCAAATATCCGCATGAATGATGAAATACAATGGCTGTTCTGTGGTTTCGATGTTGCCGATGAGGGTTTTACATCAAGTGTCACCAATTTTAATAGCCCTCTGATTCCTTCTAAAATTAAACATGATATATCTAGGATTTTGAATGAAAACGGCTTGTTCGCATCAATAAGTGATGCCTTGGCGTGGGCGGATATCGTCAATAGAAAGGTACCCGAAATGCCCTCCCAGTTTATATATAAACTTTACATGGCTATTTGCAAAGGAGAGGCTTATTCGTAAGGGGCAGGTTAATTACGCATTGTGCGTGAGCGCGGAAGATTGAGGTTATTAACTAAATTTATAAGAACAATCCACTCATGATTAGTGAACCACACAAGCCAACCAAAGCACGGTGAAACCTTCAATTTCCCAGCAGCCTTCCGGCGATTTTGTCCTGCAAGAACCGCTCGACGGCCCCGCGCATGGGGCGCGCGCCAAGGTTCTTGTGGAAACCGGCCCGCAAAATTGCCTCCACGTCATCGGGAGTGATCATGATCTCATGCCCCAGCTTTCGCAGCCGCGCCAGTTCGCCCGCGATCATGGCCTCGCAAATCTCCCGTTGCACCGCATAGGGCAGCCGTGCAAACACCACCTTTTCCGTCATGCGCCCCACCAGTTCGGGACGCAGTGTTTGATTTACCCGCGCCAAGACCGTGCGCTCGATGCTCGCGAACGGCGCGGACTGCATCCGCATGGCTTCCGCCGCGCCGATATTCGACGTGCACACAATATAATATCCTGAAAGATTTTTCCGCTCGCCACTTGCCAGCGTGATGCTCGCGTCATCCAGAATCTGCAAAAACAAATCCAATACCAGCGGATGCGCCTTCTCGATTTCATCAAACAAAAGCGTCCCGCCATTTTTTCCGCCACCGCCACCCTGCACGGCCTCCATCTCCGCCTTTGCCAGCGCCCGGCCCAGCAAACCAATATCACCGACTTTCTCGCCAATCAACTTCTCGACCGATGCCTGATTTTGGTATTCCGACATGTCAAAGCGCAGCGGCTTTGCCCCGCCGAACAACCACCCCGTGAACGCATTGGTTATCTCCGTCTTGCCCGTCCCGGTCGGGCCGACAAAAAGGAACGAGCCTTTTGGCCGGCCCGGATGGGAGAGGCCGAGTTCGCCGCGCCGCAGCACCGATTCCACGCACCCGATGACATGCGTCTG
The DNA here is from genome assembly GCF_038725785.1 of Termitidicoccus mucosus. Classification (GTDB taxonomy): domain Bacteria; phylum Verrucomicrobiota; class Verrucomicrobiia; order Opitutales; family Opitutaceae; genus Termitidicoccus; species Termitidicoccus mucosus. Next base: position 2,154,747 of record NZ_CP109796.1, on the reverse strand, counting down.
CCCCTTGATGTGCCCGCGCAGATGCGCGCCGAGACCGCGAAGCTGTTCGCGCCGCTGGCGGAACCAGTCGTCGCCGATATTTTTAATGGGCCGAAATTCCCTCATGGCAAAACGAGCTTAACGAAACCACCCGCACACGCGCCCGTCCGCATCGCGCGGCGGCAGCACCACGCGCCTGAACCCGGCCTCGCAATGTTGCACGACCGCCTGAAACTTACGCAGCCGCCGGAACTCGTGCGGCTCTATATAATACTTTTCCTCCTCGGAATACGACATCGTCCGCTTGCCGGCGGAATAACCATACGTGCGTTTCCGGTATTTCTTCTTGCCGAGCGTGTCGGCGGCGATTTTCGCGGATTCCTCATCGGCGGCCTTGAACATGATGCGGTTCGCCATGTTCGCGATAAAAACCCTGGCCTTTTGCTCGTCGCCAATCGGCGGGATAAGTGACGTGTAACTCTGCGTCGCCGCGACAACCGTCGCCCTGGCCTCGCGCATCACATCCACGACATTGTAATCACTCGTGCCGTCGTGATTCGCCGTCACGATTTTTTGCGCTTCGTCAGCCCATAGGACAAGCAGGTTATCATTCGCCCGCTCCTTAGAGTTCCGGTCGAAGCGCAGCAGCACATGCGAATAGAACACGAGCTTGAGCAGCGTGTGAATGTATCTGCGTTCCGTTTTGAAACGTTGCGGAATCGAAACGCAAATCACCTTGCCCCGGTCGATCTCCGCAAACGAAAGCGTCGATTTCTCGGGACAAAACACCTTCGCGATGTCGGGATGCGTAAAATGCTTCAACCGGTTCGCCAGCGTGCCGCGCACGCCGCCCAGTTGATCCTTCGGCTGGCTGGCGATTTGCGTTTCGTAATATTCCATCAGTTCGCGCGACTCCGGCGTGTTTTTTTCATCCAGCATGCCGATAATGTCCTTCGTCCATGCGTCCGATGAGAGCATTTCATAGGCGTGGTTGAGCGTGATGGACAACCCGGCGCACTCCAGCGCCTGAAACGCAAAATCCATCTGAATTTCCGCCTGGGTCTTGAAAAACGACTGGTCGCCGTCCTGCCCGAGCGAGGCGGCGACATCGCAGACATCCTTCGCCTTGGCCGAAAAGGGCAGGCGCGCGTCCTCAAGATAATTAAACGTGTGCGGCGGCTCCCAGTCCGCAGGCGCGCCGTCCGGTCGCACTTGCAGCAAAATCAAGTCCTGTTCGCGCCCGAGGTGCCTGAACATCTCTGAAAGCGTCTCCCAGTACAGCCCCTTGTCATCGATGCAAATGCCACCCCAGCGCGGGCAGTTTTTCGAGACCTGCCAGAGCATGGCATTGATGGCCGAGAGCGTTTTTCCCGAACCCGTCTCGCCCGTCACCAGCCAGCCCCGACAGAAATCATTCAGCGACCACGAAAACCCGCCCAGCGTCAGAATCGGCCTCACACGCGGGCGACCGCGCGCCGCCATGACTCCGCACGTCACCTGCCAGACGGCAAAAATACCGAACACCGCCGTCATCGTCAGCGCCGCGCTCGGCGACATACCGGCCCGCCGCGTGAAAAACGCGCAGCCAAGACTCACGGCGGCGAGAAGAAAACGAAACAACATAAGTGCAAATGCCGCGCGCGACCTTGCACGCAGCCTCGCCATTATGCCCGAAAACACCGCGCCCGGCTTGGACATTCAGACCATTTTCAGGGACGAAACGACCATGCTTATTTTGCCACCACGTTTATTTCCGAAACCACGGGCGCGGGTGCGGCGACGCCCGCCGTGGCAGCCTGGTAGCTTTCCGAAACCTCGCGCAATTCACGCAGGGCGGACGCCCCGATGGCATCGACCACGCCGCCGAGGTTGTGACCGCGCACGGAAACATCGTGGCTCATAAAGACCAGGCGCAAACGCTCATGGCCGCCAGCGTCACCGCCAGTCGCGGCCTCCGGTTCGTAACCCACGCCCTGGAAACAAGCCCACGGCAGCAGCCAGCATTGTTTGTCCCGCCTTATGAGGCGCAGGAATGGCGACGGTACCGCCGAAGCCTCGCGTTTTTCGGACGCGGCATGGCCGTTTCCGGACGATGTGATGTTGCCACCGGCGGCCCGGGCCAGACGGTGGCGTTCGATTTCATTTTTCAGGCTCATAATTGTATTTCCCTTGATTGGTCTTGTTGCGGTTGCTGTTTCTGTTGCGGAGGCGGCACCCATTGCCGGAGCGATTCGTGCAAACGTTGCTGCGCCTTCAACGACAATTGGTGCTGGAATGCCTCCTTGAGTCTCTGGCGCACGGCCTCGGCGGTGGCCTCGTCCGGCTTGATGGACAGCGCCAGCTCGCGGTCGGACTCGCGCTCGACATTCAGCCGCAGCGCCTCCTTGTCACTGGTGAACACGACAATCTTTTGCCGCGCCCTCGAAATCCCCACATACCATTGCTGACGATTCATCGGCGCCTGCTCGCCATCGTGGGCGACAAGCACGGTGTCAACCGTCTTGCCTTGCGAGGCATAGGTCGTGACCGCGTAGCCGCGCACAAACATCCGCTGCGACACCGCGAGCGTTTTCGTGACACCCGCGTCATCACGCACCCGGATGCGCCCGTCCTTCATCACGCGCCGCATCGTGACCAGTTCGCCGTTGCGAATCGCCGCCCCCTCAACGGATTTTCCATTGAACTTCATCTGCAAGCGGTCGCCGCGCGCCAGTTCCAATTCATTCGTCCTGGTGACGACAAAGCGGTCCGCGCATTTGTAGCTCACGGTCGTGGTGCGGCCGTCCTTGCGCAGCGTCACGCCATGCTCACCGGCACCGGCAATCTCGCACCAATCGCCCCGCTTGAAACGTCCGTAGCCGCGAACAAAGAAGACACCCGCATCCGGCGTGTAGAAGCGCGCATCGTGCTTTTGCGCCTCGCTCAAATCCGCCGACTGCCACGACGCCACCAGCCTGCCCGCGCCCCTCCCGCCCAGTTTTCCGGTTTCACACAGACGCGCGCGGATGGCGTCGTTGGCCGCGCGCACATCGTCCCAAGTCTGCGCGACCGCGAGCACCTGTTCCTTGCGATCCAGCGCCCCGCAATATTCGCGCGCCAGTTCCACCATGCGCTCGCCGGCATCCAGTTCGCGAATGCACCCCATCGCATCCAGTTTGTCGAATGAATCAACCAGCCGGCCCTCCGCTGCCGCCTTCACCGCCGAGCGGTAGTTTCGCACAAACGCCTTTTCCTCCCGCGACGTCACCGCCTCCGGGTCCTGTCGCCGGATTTTTTTCAAATGCACCGTCTGCAAATTCGTGTGCTCCTCGATGGCGCGCAGCGCGTCCGAGGCGGCCACCGCGCCCTGCTGCCGTGTGTCGCCCGACAGGATCAACCGCCCGCCGCAGGCCCGCACCCGGTCAACCAACGCGCGCATGTCACGCCCGCCGATCTGCCCGGCCTCATCGACAATCACGACCGCTCCGTGCGGCAATTGCCCTCCCGCACCTCCCGCCAGCAGCTTCGCCAAGGTGTCTGCCGAGGCCATGCCGTCGCGACGCAAGTCCGCCGCCTGCTGGTGCTGCGGCGCGAACACGCGCACGGGATGCCCCGCCGCCTCCAAGCCCCGCACGACCTCCCGCACCGCAAATGTTTTCCCCACTCCCGCCGCCCCCTGGAACACCGTGATAAAATCCCGGCTGCGCAGGATGCGCAGCACCGCCCCGCGCTGTTCCGCCGACAACGACTCCGCCGGTTGATACCCCGCGTTGAACGCGGCATGGCTGCGCATCCCGTTCTGCGCGTCGAGCACGAGGGAAAACTCGCACACCAGCGCCTCGCGGTTGGTCAGCTTGCGCGACTTCGCATCGAGGATGTAATCGCGTTTCTCCATCTCGTTTTCCAAGTCCTCCGGGGAAAAATTCTGACCGCGACCACGGGCCAGCGCCGCCGACATCAGCTCGTAGTCGCCGACCACCGAGCGGCGCTCAAACAGGTGCGCGTCCGCCCACGCGACAAACCCGGGCAGCCCGCATTTTTCCGCAGCCACCGGCGGCAGCGGCGGCGGCAGGCGCGACGGTTCCAGTTTTGCCAGCGCCTCATGCTCGGAGGCGGGCATTTCCGAGGCCCAGCGCGGACGTAGCTTTTCCGCGCACAGGCTCCTTATTTTGCGCCGCCGCTTGTCCTGCGCGACCTGCGCGCGCAGCTCTTTTTCATTCCCGCGCACCCCCTCCGCTTCGATGCGTTTTTTCGTCTCCGCATCAATCTGTTGATGGCGTTTGGAAAAGCGGGCAACCACGCTCTCCGGCACCCCCTGAATCTCAAATCCCGTCGGCGTGTTGACGATCTCGTAACCGAAATTTCTCAGTCCCTTCGCCAGCTCATGGTAGTAAAGATTCTCGGCAAATTTTTGCGCCCGATACATGCCCGTCGCGTGAAGCGCCTTCCACTTTTCCTCCGTCCAGTCGTAGGTCGCATTGAACACCACGCAATGCGTGTGCAGATGCGGATCAAGCTCCCGACTGGTATCGTGCCGGAACAGCGCGGCGGCAATGCCGCCGGTCACGCGCTCGCCATTTTCTCCGTCCTTGCGCACGCGCGTCTCGGCGAACTTTTCCAGTTCATCGACCATCACGCGGACGGCCCGGTCATGGAGCTCGATAATCCGGGCATCCTGATACAGAGCGACCACCGAGACCGACTTCGGTGGGCTGACCACAAAATCGTAAAACACGCGCCGGTTCGACACCGTGTGCCCGTCCTCGCGACGGGTCGTGTTGTGCCGCATCGTCAAGCCTTGTCCGGTTTCCGGGTGCTGACCCTCGCACATCGCCAAAAAACTTTTTTCGTCCACGATGCCGTCGAGCCCGAGCATCGACGCGGCGACGCCGCGCCACTCGCCGCGCACCACATGGCCGTCCATGTAGTAGTCGCCCGTCGCCAGATGCTCGCGAAAATACCCCTCCGCGTTGGACAGATTCAGTTGCGGCTTGGCCGTCAGCATGGCAGCACCTCCCTCGCGACGCGCGCGCGGATAATGCGGACAGGCCGCGCCCACCCGGAACGCACCTGCGTTCTTTTTGAGCAATACGCATCTCCCCTTGCGCTCAGGCGCAATGATTTTTTCGGGCCTTGCATGACCGCAGCCTACCGGAGGCGCGCGAAAAGAAATAGGGGCGGTATCTACATTCCAAATACCCGGATTTCCAGCGACACACGCGCGGCGCACAGGTGCGACCGCATGACGCCTGTCCGCACCGCCCGACCTTCACGAAATCGCGCCGCGCCCCTGCGTGCCTTGTGGCGCGGCGCGACCTCGTGAGGCGCGGGGACGCACCGGCGCACGGACGGGGAGCCAGAACGGCGGCGGGCGGAGGCGGGGCGCGGGTGTTCGCGCGCCGCCGGTGAAGCGTCGGCCCTCTTTTTTGCGCGCCTCCGCCCGCCGCCGTCCATGCTCCCCTGGCGCGGGAAAACACTCCGCATTCTGCTCCGTCGGAAATGCGGGCAATGGCCGCACGAGACGCCACCGGGCATTGAAAGATCTGCCCTGCCTGCTGTCCGCTCAGTGTGCCACACCCGTCAATGTCGTCACGGCTCGACCAGGCTCGCCGTGCTCCACACCGGACGCCTCCGCACCTGCTCCGGCGTCCTTTGACTGGGTGTGCCTTCGGAGCGGCGGAATCAGGCAGTGACCGGGATGACCCGGCAACGACGTCGGGAACGGACTGCGCCTGATTTCATTTCCGAACATGAATCAAAAGGCTCAAATCAAACGCGACCTCGCCAGAACCGAAAGCACCCAGGCCATCGAAAAGCTCCGCAAGAATTACCTGAAGGTCGGCGACACCGTTTACGTCTTCCTCCGCCACACCAGCAGGAGCGGCACGTGCCGATGGGTTGACCTCTACACCGTGCGCGAAAACAAGCCGCTGCGCATCACCTGGAGCGCGGCCAAGGCGCTGGCCACTCGATACGATTCGCGACGCGAGGCCATCTGTGTGGAGGGAGGAAACTTTGACTGCGGCCACTCGCTCGTGCACGACCTCGCGTGGCGGCTTTTCGGCAATAGTGACGCCCTTGACCACCGCTGGCTTTGACCGGCATCCGGCGGCTCCACACATGACGCGGCAGGCGTTCACCTTCGTCGTGTTTTTATCCGGGCAACCGCGCGCGGACAATCATACCGGCTGTCCGCCTGCCCGCATTTACTGGCGCGACAAATCGCACCCCGCGTTGAACTGCCTGCCGCTGCGTGTTCCGACATTGTGCCACACCCGTCAATGTCTTGCTCGCCCTCGCAAGCTCGGGCTGCGCTCCACACCGGCTACCTGCTCGCGCAGTGGGCTCCGCTGTCCCGCCATGTCGGACGAGGCCAGTCCCAGCTCGACAACAACCTAATTGAAAACGCCATCCGCCCCACTGCGCTAGGCAAGAAAAACTGGCTGTTCATCGGTCACCCTTATGCCGGTCGCCACGCCGCCTCCTCTATTCAAACATTGTTTCTTGCCTACGCCACAGCAAGGATCCTGCCGCCTACTCCTGACTGGCATTCACCGACGCCTTCTCCAACACCGGCTTCAATCGCCGCTGAAACTCGCTCAGCAGCTTCCTGTTCCTTAAATCGGATTCTTTCAGCTTCGATTGCTTCTCTGGACGCGACTGGCGCATCCCCTCCTTCATAACCTAATCCAATTTAAAATTACAGTTACAATTCTGTCTCCGCTTTGCTACAAACAATACACCAAAATATAGCACTTTGCATGCCGAATACTACTGATGGAGATGCGCATACCCAATTTTTTCTCATTTTTTTGATCGGCAAATTCTCAACTATCCGACATTCATGGAGGCGTGTCGCTTCCCACCCTCAAACCAGCGGGTCTCCATGCCTCTTGCCGGATTATTGCAGTAGCAGTGAAGCAGACGAGGAAACTCCTCGCTTGGCTCCCAATCGCCTCTGGTGCATCGCTTGGAGCCTTAGGCTTACGCTTTATCGCAGAGGTTTCTTTGACCGCTCCCGGCCCTGAACAGGCGTCACATTCTACGCTTTCGCTAACCATAGCAAATGAAGATAATCGGCCTCAAGCATCGCCCAAACACATCAAAAATCTGCCTGCAACGACTGCTATATCCCTACTGAATCGTTACTACCCTTACCAAGATGGGCAAAATCGTGATGAATTATGGGCATCCGTTTCACTTACAGTTCATGGCTTAAGCAGATTGAGGATCCTTCGTCAATATCTTCCCAATGCGATCTGCCGTGACCAGCCTCTAGCCCATACCCCATTTTATCAGCCCATCCTTACTAAATCGAAGCCACAAATCATATCCGGTGCTCTTTCGTTCGCCTCACCTTTGTCCACCCGCCGTTGGGAAGCCCACCACTCCATCACCACCACTTGTGAGGTGAAGCTCTTAAGAGATTTCTAAAACTATACATTTGTCCACTTACTCAATCCTTGCTTTATATGACACAGTCTTCCGCAATTAAGCAATTTCAGCGTCAATTTTTCAAAAGATCAGATATCAAACATCGAAAGCATATAGCAACAGATGCCAAGAGAAAAGGGGATTTGATATTTAATAAAACGATCTTTCATTATTTCGACAAAACTCTAGTCAATCCGGCTATAGTTGGAATAATCTCACCCAAGAGCCCCGAGGGAATACGCGCCTTCAGCTTTACATCATACCATACAAATGATCTCAAGCTGGAGATTAAATGGCTCTTGGGTTATTTATTATCACAGTGCGCCAAGATTACTCATCAATTGGAACTAGTCAAGTCCTATTCCACTTGTTTCTTACTAGGAAAGTATGACAACTGTCGGATTATATTGAATGATTATAAAAATAAATTTGGATATTGCTTTTGGATCATAGAAAATGAAGCTATTTTACTAGAGCAGGAAGGCGGAGCAGGTGCAAGCAACTATTATTTAGATAATATAATACAAAAAATAAACGATCAGACAGCACGCATGATTGCGTATTTTCTTTGCGTAAAAGCTCAACGAAAAACATCTCTACCCGTGCTAGAGTCACGCATTAACAAAACCTGGGGAAAGTCAACTGACGGAGGGTTCTTCGGCAGCTATTTAACACTCCATGTATTACACCACAAAAAACCGACTAGGGATTATCTATCATCGCTTTGCTGTACTATAATGGGAGTTCCTCTTTTTGATCGTTACCGTCTTTTTAAACGAATACTTAAGGGGATGGTCGCCACAGATTTTGATGATCAAATACGGGATGCACTGGATATCCTCTATAAGGAAAGTGGAGATGAAGACTTAGCGGAAGTTTTGCATGAAATCGATTGTGCTTTTTCCATTCCCAAATGGCTAGAAACACATATTTCTTACGCAGAGACTTATTTCAGAGGAGATTACGAGAAAGTAATCATGGAAGGGCGAAAAAAAATAATAAATGGAACCATATTATTGGAAGATATGAAAATTTTTTCTCGTGCTCTTTTTTATCAATCTCGCTCCCCTGAATTATTAGAGCTGTCCCCTTCTCCAATTTACGATCTATTACTAGCGTTTCAACATCAGAACCAAGTAGGAAAAGATTATCTTCCTGCATTAGAACGAGTGCTTCAAATAACCTCAGATTCACTTATTACGCATGATCTTTCAGCACTTGTCGCATTGGAGCGAAAGATGTCAACAGCCAGCAGTAAGGACGATGAGTATATAAATGGTCGGAATTTTTTTACACTATCCCATGCTTATAGTGATCGTAATTCACTATGGCGTCAATTTCTGAATAACACATTTCCTATTGATTGTTGTATAAAATACTACTTTTCCAGCGAATACGATATCGATTTCGTTAAATCTAAGATAAATGAAATTCCATATTGCAGAATCATGAGATGGGAAGCAAAAATCCATTTTTCGAAAGGAAATATTAATGTGGGTACGGCTGTGTGCAAAAAGATAATTGCAGAATTGATCACTAATTTTAATGGTCCTAAAAGTACGGTTCGTTCTGTCCTGAGAGAACTCATTTTGGCTTCAGTCGAATATCATTTTTTTCAACCTGCGCTAGAAGCAATTGTAGAGATTTACATTGAAACACAAATCCTCCCTGATACAGAAGCACTAAATATTCTCCTCTATTCGATTGATGAAATGAGTTCTTTTGGTTCTGAGGAATTGCTTAATTACTCGATTTTGTTGTCACTCGGAAATGCTAATGTAAAAAATACAGCACATGCGTATGAGGCCTTTCTACTGGCACAGCAGGTAAAAACTCCGCATGAATTTATGGCTTCAGATAAATACATAAGGACCAGCAAACAGAGGCTTTTTTTAAAGCATGTCTGCACTAAGGAGGTTTTAGCAGAGTCAATAGAGTTTTGCTCAACGGATGACCTAGAAACCGAGCGTTTAATAGTTTGTGGACGATTAAAAGATGAAACTGAAAGTAATCTGTATGAAATTGAACAAGAAATCAAGCAGCTGACTGATTCCATTGCTATAAGACGAGGATTGAAGGCTGTCGCTGAGAGTAAAGTTTATGCTGATGAATCGGGGCTGCGTATCGCACGTGCAGCCCATTATAGAGATCTCATATTGCGCTATAAGGATGCAATAATGTTCGACAAAATGGGATTTTATCCACTATCGATGGACCAATTGGTGCCTAATATAGAAGATAAACGTAGCCTCAAAGAGGCAAAGTTGTTTTTAATTAATGTTCCTGGATTTGAGGCATTTAAGGAAATATTCAATACAATTCGTGAAGATTTCACATTGAGCAATGAATTTGGATTAGATTCATACCTAAGTGTAAGAATTAGACATGGTGTCTTGCTTGGGCAACTCAGGAAGCCGTTTGAAATTCATCACTTGATTACCAAGCGCGCCAGTTCTGACTCGAAATATATAATTAATGAGCATTGGGAGGGAGAGTTTTCAAATGAAGAAAACACTGGCGTTATTCAGCCTTCACTTGCGAAATTATCATCAAAAGTAGATGCAATAATTAATGAAATAAATAATTCGTGGTTACGTATCAGCACGGAAAAAAATCCAAAAGTTGGATCTAGATTTAACTTTGAATTTTCTGATATCGAGCTAGCCCAGCTATATGAAGATATTAATGCAGTGATAGCGTCGGAAACGGAAATTTTAAATTTAATTTTTCGAGCACTATGGAAAAGAATAGAAGAAAATATTAAGATAATTCGATCCGATCTCGGACGCAACACGCTAAATACATTAATTGGTGAAATTAATGAAGTTGAGGCTAAAATCAAAGGAGAATTGACGGCAAGCCGAGGAGCGATGAACTTGTCACACGCACTAGCTAAGTGTCGCACAGATTTACAATATGAGCTGGAGAAAATCTCTGCTTGGTTTCAGTTACCTAAAAATAATTCCGAAGGAGAATTTTACTTAAGTACGCCAATTACTATTGCAGTACAATTAACCAAGGAATTGAATTTAAAGACAACAATCAACTCTAACTCCGATATCATGGATATGATCAGCATATCTAACAAATATTTCACAACATTTGTGGATATGTTTCTTTTACTTTTAAGTAACGCAGTTAAGCATAGTGGGTTGCAGGAATCATCGATAGATATTAAGATAAGTGGACATGTTACACGAGAAAGTATGACAATTAATATTACAAACAAACTATGCGATTCAGTCTCCGTAAAGGCTGTCCATGAGGTAGTAAACGAGAGGTGGCGCCAAGCACTAATGGACAATACGCGGGATGCCGTAAGGGCGGAGGGGGGTAGTGGCTTATTTAAACTTCATAAACTTCTGAAATATAATTTGAAAGAACATGTTCCTCGTGTCACATTCTCCACTCCATCATCACATGAATTTTGTGTCACCATAGCTCTGAATCCAAATAATTTAAAATGAAAGTCCTTATTGTTGAAGATGACAGAAATAAACTCGCAAATATCAGTGGCTTTTTGCGCCAAAACATACCCGAATTAATATTGAGTGAGAGCTATTCGTATCAGAGTGGATTAAAGAATATAAGAAAAGAGCAATTTGATTTTTTGATCCTCGATATGAGTTTGCCAAATTACGACATTAACGCCGAGGAATCCGGTTTTAAGTTTAGGCATTTTGCAGGCAGTGAACTTCTGGATGAAATGAATCGCTATGGTTATATTGTGCCAACATTTATTGTTACTCAGTTTGATACCTTTGGAGAAGGCACAAGCCAGAAAACCCTTGCTGAAATAGATAATGAGTTAATCATAAAATTCCCCAATCAATATTTTGGAATAATATTTTATAGTGCCTCGGAGGAGGCTTGGAAAGCGAAGCTACTCGACTCTGTTTTAAAATACTGTAAGTCATGAAAATTCTTATAATCGAAGATAATGCGGATAAGGCCCAGATGATCTGCCAAGTAGTAAAATCATGTCAGTGTGAAGAGCCAGATGTGTGCACTGATTATATTGGCGCAATAAAGTCTGTAACCGATAATCATTATGATCTTGTTCTAATGGATGTAATTATTCCTAAGCGGTTTGGTGACAAACCTAATGCCGCTAATGGAATAGCATTTCTCAAAGAAACGGCAGATAATTCCCATCTTAAGAAACCTCTTCATATTATCGGAATAACGGCAGATCTAGATACATATGATGGAGCCAATGAGATATTCTCAAGAAATCTTTGGTTTTTATTGCATTATGATCCTACTTACAATGAATGGGAGGAGTCTATTCGCAATAAAATTAACTATATTGGTAATCAACGGGCGACTTCTCAAGGAGGCAGGCAGGCACATGATTTTGATTTGGCAATATTAACTGCCTTACCTTCTGTAGAGTATTCTGCTGTTCGAAACCTGCCATTAAATTGGATGGTAGAGAACCGTCCTTCGGATGCCTCGGATTACTTAATTGGGCGCTATGCAAATGACAATATAACTATTCGTATAGTTGCTGCAACAGCTAATCAAATGGGAATGCCTGCCATTTCTACTTTGAGTTCCAAAGTGATAGCGCATTTTCGTCCTCGATACTTATTAATCGTCGGGATTACCGCTGGATATCGTGACTCATGCCATCTTGGTGATATATTGATATCAGATCAGACTTGGGACTGTGGAAGCGGAAAAAATATCATTGATAGAGGAGAGTCGCGATTTTTACCTAATCCACACTCTATCAGCCTAGATGGACAAATCAAGGATTCCATTTGCAATTTTGTAAATACCAACCAATTTGTGGATGATATATATAGTAAATGGAAAGGCCCTCGGCCCCCTCAGCCTACTAGAGCTATGGTTGGTCCCATGATTTCTGGGGCAGCAGTGATTGCAGATCATAATATAGCCAAGAGCTATAGATCTGTTAATCGAAAGATTATTGGTCTGGATATGGAAACTTATGCAGTTTTCTATAGCGCGCATCATTGCCTTAGACCATCACCAATTCCGATGTCAATTAAGGCCGTTTCTGATTATGCTGATGAAGAAAAATCTGATGACTACCAGGCATATGCTGCATATGCTAGCACAGCATATGCATATGAGTTAATCAAAGCCGGGTTCTTTAATGCATAAATACATGAACGATCTCTAAATATTTCTTTCGGGTAGTCTCTGTAAAGTTCTGGCATGACAAGCCGGCCTCAAGTTACGCAGTGGCGTGCCCAAGGGGGCAGGCAAACGGCGTTGGCGGAGGGAAATGAAAAACTCCATTTGAAGGTAAAAGCATTCGCATCTAGTACAACGAAACTTGACAGACACTACCCGATGCGGAAGCCGCGCTATTATGCAAAGCCGGACGCTACGAGCACACCGAGGAGCGGATAACGTCCTGAATCTTGCGCAGATTTTTTAAAGATGTAGAAGCGAGGGGACCAACCCCGATGAACCAAAATCCTGAAACGACAAATGAAGGCGGCCAAGCAGTCGCCGAGGAAAAAAGCATGCCCGGCGGAGTGATCCGGGTGGACGAGAGCATGGTCAAAAGCCACCTCGACAAAGTGGTGGTGAGTACGGTGGAACAAACGCTCAATGCGATGCTTGATGCCGAAGCCGAGTTGCTATGCAAGGCCGGACGCTACGAGCATACGGACAAGCGCGTGACAACCCGCGCCGGCCATTATGACCGGCAATATCACACCAAGGCGGGCGAAGTGACGCTGCGCATGCCCAAGCTGCGGAAACTGCCGTTTGAGACGGCAATCATAGAGCGTTACCGTCGGCGGGAAAGCAGCGTGGAGGAAGCGCTGGTGGAGATGTATCTGGCCGGGGTGTCGGTGCGACGGGTTGAAGACATCACCGAGGCGTTGTGGGGCAGCCGGGTGAGTCCGTCGGTGCTGAGCGAGCTCAACCAGAAAGTCGCGGTGCAAATCGATGCATGGCGCGGGCGTCCGATCGAAGGCGAACACGTCTATGTCTATCTCGACGGCATCTGGCTGAAACGCAGCTGGGGAGGCGAAGTCAAAAACGTGAGCATCCTGGTGGCGGTCGGTGTGAATGCCGAAGGATACCGCGAAGTGCTCGCCGTCGAGGAAGGCACCAAGGAGGACAAGGCCTCATGGCAAAACTTCCTACGCCGGCTCAAAGAACGCGGGCTCAAAACCGTGAAGCTGTTTATCTCGGACAAGTGCCTCGGTCTGGTGGAAAGCCTCGCGGAGTTTTATCCCGAAGCCAGCCACCAGCGCTGCGCGGTGCATTTTTACCGCAACGTCTGGAGCCTGGTGCCCGCGGGCAAAGTGCGGGAAGTCTCGGCGATGCTCAAAGCCATCCACGCCAGTGAAGACCGCGAATCGGCCCGGATGAAAGCAACGCAAGTAAGCGCAAAACTGCGCGAGATGAAACTGGGAGCCGCCGCGCAACTGGTGGAAACGGGCATGGATGAGACGCTCAATTATTATGCATTCCCCAGCCAGCATTGGCGCTCGTTGCGGACCAACAATCCGCTGGAACGGCTCATGCGGGAGATACGACGGCGAACGCGGGCAGTGGGAGCGTTTCCCGACGGCAACTCTGCGATGATATTGGTCGCAGCCCGATTGCGGCATGTGGCCGGAAGCCAATGGGGCCAGAAACGCTACATGGACATGAGCCACCTCACCGCCGCAAACACGATGGAGTCAAAACAAGCGGCGTGAACTTTAAGTTGAGAGCCGCGCTGCGGCCCGCCAAGCCGGGCCTACGCGCGGCTCTCAACCCTCACGAAAGAACCAACCAACAAAAACAACATATAACCTTCCTCCGCCGACTATGTGCTTTTGTAAATCTGCGCAACTTGACAGACACTACTGAGGAGCGGGTGAACACTACCAAACCCACCGGCACCCCGCGTTGGAACTGCCTGCCGCTGCGTGTTCCGCCATTGTGCCACACCCGTCAATGTAGTCGCGGCTCGACCAGGCTCGCCGCGCTCCACACCGGACGCCTCCGCACCTGCTCCGGCGTCCTTTGACTGGGAGTGCCTTCGGAACGGCGTGAATCGGGCAGAGCCGAGACCACTCCGGCACGGGGCCGGGGAACGGACTTCCGCGCGATTCCGCTAAAAAAACATGCGTATCTTCGAGGCAAAACTGACCTACTCGCTGGTCTCTCCTGGCGAGGCAATCGCCCTCAACACGCCGGTACTTGTCGTCGCCTACCTCAACTCCGCCTTTGAGCAGAGCCCGCTGCATTATGTGCAGCGGCGTATTATGCTGAGTTGTGTGATGCCAGCAGGGGAGTCGCGAGATTTGACTGCGCATAATCATAGAGCCTCCAGAAATGCCAGCAGATGGGAACCCCGCCGCTGGCGCGTGCACACGGGGGGGGTGAGCGGTTGCAGTCGGCGCAGGCAATCTGCCTTCAGTTTTATGTCCGCTTCGACGTAGAGATGCGTAGTGAACGGGCGTTCGTGGCCGAGCCAAAGGGCAATCACTTCGAGGGGAACGCCGGATTGAAGCAGATGCATCGCGGTGGTATGTCGGAAGGTATGCAGTGTGATGTTGCGGGACCTCAGAGAGTGGCAATGTTGGGCGGCGGCTTTGCGCACCGCGAGCGCGAGACGAAAGGCCGCGCCGCTGCGGCCAAGCGGGGCTCCCCGGGTATTGGTGAAAACAGGTTGGTCGGGACGAAGCGCGTGGATCTGGCACCATCGGCGCAAGCGGCGCAGGGTTTGCGGCCAGAGGGGAACGAGGCGTGTTTTACGGCCTTTGCCGTGTAATTGAAGGCTGCGTCCGCGAATATCCTGCGGGCGCAGCGCCAGCGCCTCGGAAATCCGTGCGCCGGTGTTGTAGAGCACGGTGAAAAGCAGATGGTCGCGTTGTCCGGCGGCGGTGTCGCCCGTGGCCGATAGAATCGCGGTCACTTCTTCCCGTGTGAAAACCCATCTGCGGCTTGTCCGTTTTTTAACCGGATGGAGAGCAGCGTTGCGCGGCAGGAAGAAAATCAGGGGCCGATTCGGCAAGGGCAAATCGGGCGAAGCTGCGAAGCGCTGCCAGGCGGTTGTTGCGAGTGCGCACGGTGTTCCCCCGCGAGCGTTCCAGATGGTCGAGAAATGCGAGCGTTGTTTCCGGAGAAAAATGCTCCATGCCGAGAGCATCGATGGAAGTGCGGTAATGTTCTGAGATAAATTGAAGCAGAAGCCGGAACGTGTCGCGGTAAGAACTGACGGTGTGCGCGCTGAGGTTGCGCTGGACAGGCAGGAAATCCGCGAAGAAGCGTTTTATCAATGAGGCGAAGGGATCAGGCTTCATAGTCGGAGCGTCCGTGCCGATGGCGCGCGAAGCGTCGTGACGCCTCCTTGAATGCAGGCGCTTCCGCGCTGACATACCACCAGGTGGCGGCGAGATGGCGGTGTCCAAGATAGGAGGAAAGCCGGAGCAAATGATGTGTGAGGGGCATGGATTGACGACTCCATTCCGTGATCCATCGCGTTGCAAATGTATGGCGCAAATCGTGCGGGCGCGGGCGAAGGCGTTCGCCGTTGCTTTTGATGCCGCGCACAATCTGCGCAAAAGCAATTGAGATGGATGAGGACAAAGCGCGTCCGCGCGGCCCGACAAAGAAATGCTCTCCGGCGGGGACGAGACGCTGGCGCATCCGCTGGTAATCCGCCAGGGCGCGAACGACGGACGGATGCAGCGGCAGCAAGCGCGAGGGGCCGAATTTTGTCGCGGGCACGAGCAGCGTTTTGTTCCCCCGGTCGAAATCGCAGAGACGCAGGCGGCATGCCTCGCCGGAACGCAACCCCGTGCAGGCGAGCAATCCGAAAAATGTTTCAAATGTATGCGCGCGCAACGGAGATCGAAGGAGCGATAGTTTCCGACAACGTTGCAGCATCAAGCGGATTTGCGTCGCGGTATAGAGATGCGGTTGTCGTCGAACCATGTAAGCGCCTAGCAACTGACGCGGCGGAATCTCGACATCGCATTCCAAGAGGGAACAATAACGGGTGAAAGCACGGATCACGGTGAGTCGGCGGTTTTGTTCGTGCGGTTTTTGCCGGGCCCATTTTGTGGCGAGCGCCGCAGTGATGCGACATCCTGGGGCTGGGGTCGCCACAAAGTCCGCAAAGTTGCGCAACAGCCGTTCATCCTCGCGCAGTTTGAAACCAAACGAGCGTCGGTGCGCGAGATACCCGGCAACGAGCGCCGGAAGCGGTTGGCCGGAGGTGTTCATTGCGGCCATGGGCGCGCGAGCGAACGCAGCCCGTCGAGGTCGAGGTGCGTATAGCGTCGGCTGGTTTGCAACCGCCGATGGCCCAGATGATCGGCGATAAGTTTGAGGCTGGTCCCGTGCTGGAAAAGTCGCGTGGCAAATGTGTGGCGGAGTCGATGTGCCGCACCATGCCGCCGGAAATCCGCATTGGCGGTAAAGGCGTTTGACCAGGTCGCCAAGCAACGAACCGGTTATCGGTTGGCCGCACCGGCGACGACGCCGTAGAAACAACGCGTCGCTCGCGCCAGCCGGACGATCCCGCGTAAGATAGACATGCAGGGCGGCGGCGAGCCGGTCGGACAGTGGCAGTTGTCTTTCTCGTCCGCCTTTGATGGATGCGATGGTAATCAAGCCACGGGACAAATCGAGATTGCACACCCGCAGGTTGACCACTTCCACGCGGCGCAATCCCAGTTCGCACAGGCAAAGCAACATGGCGTAATTGCGCGTTCCTTCCAACGGATGCCGGCGGCTGGCGGTCAGGAGGCGTTTGCACTGTGCCTCGGAAAGCACACCGGGATGATAGTCTGCCCCGCGATTGGCAATCGTCGGCACGGACGAAATCAATAGTTGCGAACAATCTCCGCGCAGATGCAGGAACCGGAAAAATGCGCGCAATACGGAACAGCCGCGACTAACCGTGGATATTTTGACGCGGCGCGAACGTTCCGACACATAGGACCAAATATCCTGCGCCCGGACGTCTGCCCAATCCGCCGCACGACGTCCAAACTGCCAGTTCAAATAATCATAGAGAAAATATCGGCACAAAGTACGGGTGCTCCCGGCCAATCCACGATGCGCGACTGCAAAATGGTCAAACGCATCCACCCAGTCAATCCAACCGGCCTGCGGCTTTTCGTAGAAAGTGCCGTTGAACTTCAGCCAGCGTCGCAACGCTGCGCGACAATTATTCCGATTCCGGTTGCTGGCGTGGTCTCCGGACACTCCTAAGAATGTCGGGCAATCCGCAGCGAGACAACTCCGTGATGCGTTGCCCGTGACTGGCAAGATGCGGCCGCGCGCACCGTGACTCGTTGATAAAAGCGGACGATACCATCCGCGTAGCCTTGTCTGCGCAAAAAGGCGGTGAACGGGCCAAAGATAAGATCGACGTCGGCTTGCCAACCTGCGGGTGAAACGATTTTGGCCGACCATGTGCGGCTGGAGGATGAAATTTTGCGTCGCATAAGCTGCTCCACGGATGCCCCGTGGAACAGCTTCCCATACTTCCAGGCTATCCATGCAAATGTGCCCGCTCAAGAAATAACAAGCCGAACGGGTCGCCATCCCAATCAGCTTCAAATGCGATTATGCGCAGTCAAATCTCGCGACTCCCCTGCTGGCATCACACAACTCAGCATAATACGCCGCTGCACATAATGCAGCTTATGCTAAGCACAGCATAAGCTGCAAGAGGCGTTCTACTGTGTTTATCTTGATCGAAAAAACCATCCGCTAGGGCGGCACCTCATCTCGCTTGGAACGGCAACCTCCACCCTGACCTCGCCCCGGGAAGTGTTCCGTGGAGCCATCCTCTCGGGGGCCACCGGCGTGTGCTTGAGTCACAATCACCCTAGCGGGGACCCGGCCCCCTCGACTGCGGACATTCGCGTCACCCATGGCCTGAAGGAAGCCGCAAGGATTCTCGATATCGACCTCGTGGACCACGTGATCGTCGGTGATGTCAATGCCGATCCCCTCAAGGTCGGATACTTTTCCTTCCACCAACAGGGACTGCTCTAAAAGCCATTCCAAGGAAGCCTCCATTGCTGGCGTTCCGGCCCCGGCACTCATCCTTCGGGATGGCGTCAATCGCGATTGCGACCTCAGCGATGGCGAAATCACTGGCGAACGCCGCGCGGCAATGATGCGACTCCCGCCAGCCCCGGCGCATCCGCGCGCTCCATCGTCACCCCGCTTAAAACCCTTGCCTGCTGCGTGTTCCGAATTGTGTCACACCCGTCAATGTATTGCTCGCCCTCGCAAGCTCGGGCTGCGCTCCACACCGGACGCCTCCGCACCTGCTCCGGCGTCCTTTGACTGGGTGTGCCCTCGGAACGACGTGAATCGGGCAAGGCCGAGACAACCCGGCATGTCGCCGGAAGCGGACTGCGCCTGATTGCGCCAAATCACATGACAACCGAAACGACCTGCGTTCTGGAAACACTCCACCTGCCACAAGGCCGCAAGCGCGCTTCCGTCCACCGGGAGCTTCTCCACCACATCGAGACCGGCGAAACCATGCTCTTCCGCTTTCTGCACGGCTACCTAAATGCCGCGCTGTGGACCTCCCGCGACGACAACGAAAAATACTTCGACGCCACCCACTCCATTGAGGACATCGCCACCGCCTCGCTGGTGAGCGCATGGGCGGAATGCTCGCAATTCTGCCGCGAATGCAAAACCGACCTGGGCCATCTCGACGACGAGCGTAACGGCCATAATTTCTGGCTCACGCGCTGCGGTCACGGCAGCGGCTACTTCGACGAGTCCGTGAACGACGAGCTTGCCGAGTTCGCCATGCAGCAACTCACCCGCGCCAGCGAGTCCTTCGGCGAAGTCGATCTCTACATCGGCGACGACCGCAAACTGCATTTCAGCAACGAAGGGCGCATCGCATGAAAACGAGCCAAACCCCGGCGTTCAGGCCGCTGCTCGAACAACTCATCCGCCGCCACGACGCGCACACGGTGTTCACGGCGTTTGCATCGTTGGCCGCCTGCGCACTCGCGCACGGCACCCGCGAGGCCGAATACATCGAAGAGGCCAAGCGCTGGAACAGAGACGAACTGGAAATTTTCAGCCACGCTCTTGCCGCACTGGTCATGAAAATGGAGGCCCAACCCTTCACCGACCTGCTCGGCGGCCACTACATGGAACTCGCCCTCTCCCACAAAGGCCAACAATGGAATGGAGAGTTTCACACCCCGCAGAACATCTGCGAGATGATGGCCCAAATGCTTGCCAGTGACTCATCGCTGCCGGCAGAAGGCCCCGTCACACTCTGCGAACCGGCCTGCGGCGCGGGAGCGATGATTCTGGCCTACGCCAAGGCGCTCTCACCGGAGAACCGCCGCCGTTTGCGGGTCACCGCCATCGACATCAACAAAACCGCCTGTGACATGTGCTTCATCAACAGCACCCTCTGGGGTATCCCAGTCGAGATTGTCCACGGCAACACCATCGCGATGAAATTCTTCGCCTCATGGCGGAACATCCACTGGGTTTTTCGGGGACGCCTGCACCTCTTCGCCGGACTTGCCGCCGGACAAAACCAGACAGACGCGCCGCAATCCGAAAACGGGAACGAAAATGAAACGGTGATGCCGCTTGCAACCGCTCTCATCGCATCCGCTGCCGAGCAACAGGGACAACCGCCTTCGCCGGAGAAAACCGAGCAAATCAAAGCTGCGTTGGGACAACAGATGTTCGACTTCGCATGACCCCGATTCGGAAGCCCCAAGGAAGAGTGAGGGGAACCCCGGCGCAGACTCACTTTGGTCATGCACTTTGATCATGTTTCCCCTTGCGGGACGAACGACCTTGCGGATTGGGAATTTCCTCACATCGCGCCCCGTTGCCGATTATGGCGTCGCGTGCAAGGTCCGCTTCGCTCTCCACCTTGCACGCGACACCCGATCCGGCAACTACTGGGGCGCGGAGGTTCGCTGGCCGCTGCCAGCACAAAGAGAACACGGCAGACGCCTCGTGACCGCGACCCGCGCAGGGCTGGCGTTGCCAGCCCACCGGCTTGCGCGCCTCTTTTTGTCAAACCAGCGTTCCCGTTCTTTCCCGTCCGCCCGTCCATGAAACCCACAGCCGGACGCGCCTGCACGGAATCAACACCTCTGGCGCGACCAGCGCGGACAATCCCACGCAAAGGATGCGATGCCGCGCCCCTGCAAACCAACCTGCCTGACGGAATCGAAAAAACGCCCGCCGCCGCAATCATGCCGCCACCCGGCGCACGCGCACCAAGGCCGCAAACCACCCGCACCGGGCTGCCAAAACGGCGACATCCGCCTTTCCGCATCGCCGGGAAGCCTCCGACCGGCGGAAAATCCGCGCTTTCGACGCGCAACAACGCTTATGGAAACCCCAAAAATACCGGGGCAAAAATGGGGCTCGACCAACCGGGCGGATTCCCGCATTATCAGCGAATAGGAATTTGTATCCATGATTTGAATACAAATAAGGGGCTTGCCCCGTGTCCAAGTCCCTCCGGAAGGTTGACAGGAAGTTGCCAAAAATGCTGTTTTTTGCTTCCCCTCCCCGCAACAACCTGCCACACTTTGCCCGTTCTAAACTATTAACCACCAACTAAGTCCGCTATTACTAGCGACTTGTTCATGACGAACGCGCGGGCATCTTGCCGGCAGGTGGCACGGGCGGCTCGCCCGCAGACGACGAAGCTACCGTAGGGCCTGACCTTGCGTCAGGCCGCGAACACCCTGCCGCGTTTGCCTGCTCTCTCGCCAATCGCGGCGCGACGCAAGGTCGCGCCCTACCTCGTGGAACGGGCGGCTCGCCCGCGGGCTTGGCGACGCTTCGCGTCGTCTGCCGGCAAGATGCCCGCGCGTTCGTCATGAACAAGTCGCTAGTAATAGCGGACTTAGTTGGTGGTTAATGGTTTAGAACGGGCAGAGTGTGGCAGGTTGAGGCAGGCATGGGAAGCAAAAAACAGCATTTTTGGCAACAAACTGGCAACCATTTGGAGGGACTTGGACACGGGACGAGCCCCTTATTTGTATTCAAATCATGGATACAAATTCCCATTCGCTGACAATGCGGGAATCCGCCCGGTTGGTCGAGCCCCATTTTTGCCCCGGTATTTTTGGGGTTTCCATAAGCGTTGTTGCGCGTCGAAAGCGCGGATTTTCCGTCGGTCGGAGGCTTCCCGGCGATGCGGAAAGGCGGATGTCGCCGTTTTGGCAGCCCGGTGCGGGTGGTTTGCGGCCTTGGTGCGCGTGCGCCGGGTGGCGGCATGATGGCGGCGGCGGGCGTTTTTTCGATTCCGTCAGGCGAATCGGTTTACAGGGGCTCGGCGTCGCATTCTTGGTGCGGAGCGTCCGCGCCGGTCGCGCAAAAGGTGGCTTGAGTTTGGGGCAGGCGCGTCCGGCTGCGGGTTTCATGGACGGGCGGGCGGAAAAGGGTGGAAACGCCTGCCAGCCAAAAGAGGCGCGCAAGCCGGTGGGCTGGCAACGCCAGCCATGCGCGGGTCGCGGTCACGAGGCGTCTGCCGTGTTCTCTTTGTGCTGGCAGCGGCCAGCGAACCTCCGCGCCCCAATAGTTGCCAGATCGGGTGTCGCGTGCAAGGTGGAGAGCGAAGCGGACCTTGCACGCGACGCCATAATCGGCAACGGGGCGCGATGTGAGGAAATTCCCAATCCGCAAGGTCGTTCGTCCCGCAAGGGGAAACATGATCAAAGTGCATGACCAAAGTGAGTCTGCGCCGGGGTTCCCCTCACTCTTCCTTGGGGCTTCCGAATCGGGGTCATGCGAAGTCGAACATCTGTTGTCCCAACGCAGCTTTGATTTGCTCGGTTTTCTCCGGCGAAGGCGGTTGTCCCTGTTGCTCGGCAGCGGATGCGATGAGAGCGGTTGCAAGCGGCATCACCGTTTCATTTTCGTTCCCGTTTTCGGATTGCGGCGCGTCTGTCTGGTTTTGTCCGGCGGCAAGTCCGGCGAAGAGGTGCAGGCGTCCCCGAAAAACCCAGTGGATGTTCCGCCATGAGGCGAAGAATTTCATCGCGATGGTGTTGCCGTGGACAATCTCGACTGGGATACCCCAGAGGGTGCTGTTGATGAAGCACATGTCACAGGCGGTTTTGTTGATGTCGATGGCGGTGACCCGCAAACGGCGGCGGTTCTCCGGTGAGAGCGCCTTGGCGTAGGCCAGAATCATCGCTCCCGCGCCGCAGGCCGGTTCGCAGAGTGTGACGGGGCCTTCTGCCGGCAGCGATGAGTCACTGGCAAGCATTTGGGCCATCATCTCGCAGATGTTCTGCGGGGTGTGAAACTCTCCATTCCATTGTTGGCCTTTGTGGGAGAGGGCGAGTTCCATGTAGTGGCCGCCGAGCAGGTCGGTGAAGGGTTGGGCCTCCATTTTCATGACCAGTGCGGCAAGAGCGTGGCTGAAAATTTCCAGTTCGTCTCTGTTCCAGCGCTTGGCCTCTTCGAGGTATTCGGTTTCACGGGTGCCGTGCGCGAGTGCGCAGGCGGCCAAAGATGCGAATGCCGTGAACACTTTATACGCATCGTGGCGGCGGGTGAGTTGTTCGAGCAACGGCCTGAACGCCGGGGTTTGACTCGTTTTCATGCGATGCGCCCTTCGTTGCTGAAGTGAAGTTTGCGGTCGTCGCCGATGTAGAGATCGACTTCGCCGAAGGACTCGCTGACGCGGGTGAGTTGCTGCATGGCGAACTCGGCAAGCTCGTCGTTCACAGGCTCGTCGAAGTAGCCGCTGCCGTGACCGCAGCGCGTGAGCCAGAAATTATGTCCGTTACGCTCGTCGTCGAGATGGCACAGGTCGGTTTTGCACTCGCGGCAGAATTGCGAGCATTCCGCCCATGCGCTCACCAGCGAGGCGGTGGCGATGTCCTCGATGGCGTGGGTGGCGTCGAAGTATTTTTCGTTGTCGTCGCTGGATGTCCAGAGCGCCGCGCCTAGATAACCGCGCAGGACTCGGAAGAGCATGGTTTCGCCGGTCTCGATGTGATGGAGAAGTTCCCGGTGGACGGAGGCGCGCTTGCGGCCTTGGGGCAGGTGGAGTGTTTCCAGAACGCAGGTCGTTTCGGTTGTCATGTGATTTGGCGCAATCAGGCGCAGTCCGCTTCCGGCGACATGCCGGGTTGTCTCGGCCTTGCCCGATTCACGTCGTTCCGAGGGCACACCCAGTCAAAGGACGCCGGAGCAGGTGCGGAGGCGTCCGGTGTGGAGCGCAGCCCGAGCTTGCGAGGGCGAGCAATACATTGACGGGTGTGACACAATTCGGAACACGCAGCAGGCAAGGGTTTTAAGCGGGGTGACGATGGAGCGCGCGGATGCGCCGGGGCTGGCGGGAGTCGCATCATTGCCGCGCGGCGTTCGCCAGTGATTTCGCCATCGCTGAGGTCGCAATCGCGATTGACGCCATCCCGAAGGATGAGTGCCGGGGCCGGAACGCCAGCAATGGAGGCTTCCTTGGAATGGCTTTTAGAGCAGTCCCTGTTGGTGGAAGGAAAAGTATCCGACCTTGAGGGGATCGGCATTGACATCACCGACGATCACGTGGTCCACGAGGTCGATATCGAGAATCCTTGCGGCTTCCTTCAGGTCACGGGTGACGCGAATGTCCGCAGACGAGGGGGCCGGGTCCCCGCCAGGGTGGTTGTGGCTTATGCACACGCCGGTGGCCCCCGAGAGGATGGCTCCACGGAACACTTCCCGGGGCGAGGTCAGGGTGGAGGTCGCCGTTCCAAGCGAGATGAGGTGCCGTCCCAATGGATGGTTTTTTCGATCAAGATAAACACAGTAGAACGCCTCTTGCAGCTTATGCTAAGCACAGCATAAGCTGCATTATGTGCAGCGGCGTATTATGCTGAGTTGTGTGATGCCAGCAGGGGAGTCGCGAGATTTGACTGCGCATAATCATAGAGCCTCCAGAAATGCCAGCAGATGGGAACCCCGCCGCTGGCGCGTGCACACGGGGGGGGTGAGCGGTTGCAGTCGGCGCAGGCAATCTGCCTTCAGTTTTATGTCCGCTTCGACGTAGAGATGCGTAGTGAACGGGCGTTCGTGGCCGAGCCAAAGGGCAATCACTTCGAGGGGAACGCCGGATTGAAGCAGATGCATCGCGGTGGTATGTCGGAAGGTATGCAGTGTGATGTTGCGGGACCTCAGAGAGTGGCAATGTTGGGCGGCGGCTTTGCGCACCGCGAGCGCGAGACGAAAGGCCGCGCCGCTGCGGCCAAGCGGGGCTCCCCGGGTATTGGTGAAAACAGGTTGGTCGGGACGAAGCGCGTGGATCTGGCACCATCGGCGCAAGCGGCGCAGGGTTTGCGGCCAGAGGGGAACGAGGCGTGTTTTACGGCCTTTGCCGTGTAATTGAAGGCTGCGTCCGCGAATATCCTGCGGGCGCAGCGCCAGCGCCTCGGAAATCCGTGCGCCGGTGTTGTAGAGCACGGTGAAAAGCAGATGGTCGCGTTGTCCGGCGGCGGTGTCGCCCGTGGCCGATAGAATCGCGGTCACTTCTTCCCGTGTGAGAAAACCCATCTGCGGCTTGTCCGTTTTTTTAACCGGGATGGAGAGCAGCCGTTGCGCGGCAGGAAGAAAATCAGGGGCCGATTCGGCAAGGGCAAATCGGGCGAAGCTGCGAAGCGCTGCCAGGCGGTTGTTGCGAGTGCGCACGGTGTTCCCCCGCGAGCGTTCCAGATGGTCGAGAAATGCGAGCGTTGTTTCCGGAGAAAAATGCTCCATGCCGAGAGCATCGATGGAAGTGCGGTAATGTTCTGAGATAAATTGAAGCAGAAGCCGGAACGTGTCGCGGTAAGAACTGACGGTGTGCGCGCTGAGGTTGCGCTGGACAGGCAGGAAATCCGCGAAGAAGCGTTTTATCAATGAGGCGAAGGGATCAGGCTTCATAGTCGGAGCGTCCGTGCCGATGGCGCGCGAAGCGTCGTGACGCCTCCTTGAATGCAGGCGCTTCCGCGCTGACATACCACCAGGTGGCGGCGAGATGGCGGTGTCCAAGATAGGAGGAAAGCCGGAGCAAATGATGTGTGAGGGGCATGGATTGACGACTCCATTCCGTGATCCATCGCGTTGCAAATGTATGGCGCAAATCGTGCGGGCGCGGGCGAAGGCGTTCGCCGTTGCTTTTGATGCCGCGCACAATCTGCGCAAAAGCAATTGAGATGGATGAGGAGCACAAAGCGCGTCCGCGCGGCCCGACAAAGAAATGCTCTCCGGCGGGGACGAGACGCTGGCGCATCCGCTGGTAATCCGCCAGGGCGCGAACGACGGACGGATGCAGCGGCAGCAAGCGCGAGGGGCCGAATTTTGTCGCGGGCACGAGCAGCGTTTTGTTCCCCCGGTCGAAATCGCAGAGACGCAGGCGGCATGCCTCGCCGGAACGCAACCCCGTGCAGGCGAGCAATCCGAAAAATGTTTCAAATGTATGCGCGCGCAACGGAGATCGAAGGAGCGATAGTTTCCGACAACGTTGCAGCATCAAGCGGATTTGCGTCGCGGTATAGAGATGCGGTTGTCGTCGAACCATGTAAGCGCCTAGCAACTGACGCGGCGGAATCTCGACATCGCATTCCAAGAGGGAACAATAACGGGTGAAAGCACGGATCACGGTGAGTCGGCGGTTTTGTTCGTGCGGTTTTTGCCGGGCCCATTTTGTGGCGAGCGCCGCAGTGATGCGACATCCTGGGGCTGGGGTCGCCACAAAGTCCGCAAAGTTGCGCAACAGCCGTTCATCCTCGCGCAGTTTGAAACCAAACGAGCGTCGGTGCGCGAGATACCCGGCAACGAGCGCCGGAAGCGGTTGGCCGGAGGTGTTCATTGCGGCCATGGGCGCGCGAGCGAACGCAGCCCGTCGAGGTCGAGGTGCGTATAGCGTCGGCTGGTTTGCAACCGCCGATGGCCCAGATGATCGGCGATAAGTTTGAGGCTGGTCCCGTGCTGGAAAAGTCGCGTGGCAAATGTGTGGCGGAGTCGATGTGTGCCGCACCATGCCGCCGGAAATCCGCATTGGCGGTAAAGGCGTTTGACCAGGTCGCCAAGCAACGAACCGGTTATCGGTTGGCCGCACCGGCGACGACGCCGTAGAAACAACGCGTCGCTCGCGCCAGCCGGACGATCCCGCGTAAGATAGACATGCAGGGCGGCGGCGAGCCGGTCGGACAGTGGCAGTTGTCTTTCTCGTCCGCCTTTGATGGATGCGATGGTAATCAAGCCACGGGACAAATCGAGATTGCACACCCGCAGGTTGACCACTTCCACGCGGCGCAATCCCAGTTCGCACAGGCAAAGCAACATGGCGTAATTGCGCGTTCCTTCCAACGGATGCCGGCGGCTGGCGGTCAGGAGGCGTTTGCACTGTGCCTCGGAAAGCACACCGGGATGATAGTCTGCCCCGCGATTGGCAATCGTCGGCACGGACGAAATCAATAGTTGCGAACAATCTCCGCGCAGATGCAGGAACCGGAAAAATGCGCGCAATACGGAACAGCCGCGACTAACCGTGGATATTTTGACGCGGCGCGAACGTTCCGACACATAGGACCAAATATCCTGCGCCCGGACGTCTGCCCAATCCGCCGCACGACGTCCAAACTGCCAGTTCAAATAATCATAGAGAAAATATCGGCACAAAGTACGGGTGCTCCCGGCCAATCCACGATGCGCGACTGCAAAATGGTCAAACGCATCCACCCAGTCAATCCAACCGGCCTGCGGCTTTTCGTAGAAAGTGCCGTTGAACTTCAGCCAGCGTCGCAACGCTGCGCGACAATTATTCCGATTCCGGTTGCTGGCGTGGTCTCCAAGGACACTCCTAAGAATGTCGGGCAATCCGCAGCGAGACAACTCCGTGATGCGTTGCCCGTGACTGGCAAGATGCCTGGCCGCGCGCACCGTGACTCGTTGATAAAAGCGGACGATACCATCCGCGTAGCCTTGTCTGCGCAAAAAGGCGGTGAACGGGCCAAAGATAAGATCGACGTCGGCTTGCCAACCTGCGGGTGAAACGATTTTGGCCGACCATGTGCGGCTGGAGGATGAAATTTTGCGTCGCATAAGCTGCTCCACGGATGCCCCGTGGAACAGCTTCCCATACTTCCAGGCTATCCATGCAAATGTGCCCGCTCAAGAAATAACAAGCCGAACGGGTCGCCATCCCAATCAGCTTCAAATGCGATTATGCGCAGTCAAATCTCGCGACTCCCCTGCTGGCATCACACAACTCAGCATAATACGCCGCTGCACATAATGCAGCGGGCTCTGCTCAAAGGCGGAGTTGAGGTAGGCGACGACAAGTGCCGGCGTGTTGAGGGCGATTGCCTCGCCAGGGGAGACGAGCGAGTAGGTCAGTTTTGCCTCGAAGATACGCATGTTTTTTAGCGGAATCGCGCGGAAGTCCGTTCCCCGGCCCCGTGCCGGAGTTGTCTCGGCTCTGCCCGATTCACGCCGTTCCGAAGGCACACCCAGTCAAAGGACGCCGGAGCAGGTGCGCAGGCGTCCGGTGTGGAGCGCGGCGAGCCTGGTCGAGCCGCGACGACATTGATGGGTGTGGCACAATGGCGGAACACGCAGCGGCAGGCAGTTCCAGTGCGGGGTGCCGGTGGAGCGCGCGGGTGCGCGGTGCGATTTTTCGCGTTTGTATTCAGATATAAAATACGGGCTCGCGTCCGTCCGGCGTGATTGCCCGCGCGCGGCTGCCCGGATAAAACGCGGCGGTTCCGGGTGGCCGCCGCGTGCGGCGTTTTGTCGCGCGCCGCGCCCTCAAAGCCACTGGTGGCTGAGGGCGACCGGGTTGTTGAAGAGCGCCCATGCGAGGTTATAGACCGCTTCAAACGCCACGCATGTGCCGGTGCCATCCATGCGAAGCGCCTCGCGCCTTTTGTCGTAGGGTTTGCGCAATGCGATGGCGGCGCTCCAAGTGAGGCGGCAGGGCCTTCCATTCACGATTGAGTATAAGTCAATGCAGCGGCTCATGCCGCTCGCGCTGATGCCGCGAAGGATGACGTAAACGGTGTCGCCCTCCTTCAGGAATCTTTTTAGGTTTTCGATGGCCCGGGTGCGCTCGGCTTTTTCGATGCCGCGTGTTTTTTGAGCGAGGTCGTTCATGTTCGGAAATGAAATCAGGCGCAGTCCGTTCCCGGCGGTGTGCCGGGTTATCCTCGGCTCCGCCCGATCTCGTCCGCCCGGACTCACATCGAGTCAAAGCCCGGCTGCGCGGGTCGCGGACGGGCGGTGTGGAGGCGAGCGCCAGCGAGCACGACATTGACCGATGTGATAGGGTGAGAAGACGACGGGCAGGGCAGATTTCTTAATGTCCGGTGGCATGTCACGCGGCCATTGTCCGCATTTCCGGCGGAGCAGAATGCGGAGTGTTTTCCCACGCCAGGGGAGCATGGACGGCGGCGGGCGGAGGCGCGCAAAAAAGAGGGCCGACGCTTCACCGGCGGCGCGCGAACACCCGCGCCCCGCCGCCGACCGCCGGCGTTCTGGCTCCCCGTCCGTGCGCCGGTGCGTCTCCGCGCCTCACGAGGTCGCGCCGCGCCACAAGGCACGCAGGGGCGCGGCGCGATTTCGTGAAGGTCGGGCGATGTGGACAGGCATCGCATGACCGCGCCATGCGCGTCAGCGCGTGTTACCGGAAATCCGGGTATTTGGAATGTGGATACCGCCCCTATTTCTTTTCGCGCGCCTCCGGTAGGCTGCGGTCATGCAAGGCCCGAAAAAATCATTGCCGACTGAGGCAAGGGGAGAGGCGTGGTGCTCAAAAAGAACGCAGGTGCGTTCCGGGTGGGCGCGGCCTGTCCGCATTATCCGCGCGCGTGTCGCGAGGGAGGTGCTGCCATGCTGACGGCCAAGCCGCAACTGAATCTGTCCAATGCGGCGGGGTATTTCCGCGAGCATCTGGCCACGGGCGACTACTATATGGACGGCCATGTGGTGCGCGGCGAGTGGCGCGGAGTCGCCGCGTCCATGCTCGGGCTCGACGGCATCGTGGACGAAAAAAGTTTTTTGGCGATGTGCGAAGGTCAGCACCCGGAAACCGGACAACTCTTGACGATGCGGCGCAACACGACCCGTCGCGAAGACGGGCACACGGTGTCGAACCGCCGCGTGTTTTACGACTTCACGATCAGTCCGCCGAAGTCGATTTCGGTGGTCGCGCTTTGGCAGGATGCCCGGATTATCGAACTCCATGACCGCGCCGTTCGCGCAATGGTCGATCAACTGGAAAAGTTCGCCGAAACGCGGGTGCGCAAGGACGGCGAGAACGGCGAGCGCGTGACCGGGGGAATTGCCGCCGCGCTGTTCCGGCACGACACCAGTCGCGAACTCGACCCGCATCTGCACACGCACTGCGTGGTGTTCAACGCGACCTACGACTGGACGGAAGAAAAGTGGAAGGCGCTTCACGCGACGGGCATGTATCGCGCCCAGAAATTTGCCGAGAATCTTTACTACCATGAGATGGCGAAGGGGCTCCGCAATCTCGGCTATGAAATCGTCAACACGCCGACCGGGTTTGAGATTCAGGGCGTGCCGGAGGATGTGATCACCCGCTTTTCCAAACGCCATCAACAGATTGATGCGGAGACGAAAAAACGCATCGCGGAGGAGGGTCTGCGCGAGAACGAAAAAGCTCTCCGCGCGCAGGTCGCGCAGGACAAGCGGCGGCGTAAAATTAGAAGCCTGTGCGCGGAAAAACTGCGTCCGCGCTGGGCCTCGGAAATGCCCGCCTGCGAGCATGAGGCGCTGGCAAAATTGGAACCGGCGCGCCTGCCGCCGCCGCTGCCTGCGGTGGCGGCGGAAAAATGCGGGCTGCCCGGGTTTGTCGCGTGGGCGGACGAGCATCTGTTTGAGCGCCGTTCGGTGATCGGAGACTACGAGTTGATGTCGGCGGCTCTGGCCCGTGGGCGCGGTCAAAACTTTTCCCTGGAGGACTTGGAAAACGAGATGGCGAAACGCGATTACATCCTCGATGTGAAGTCGCGCAAGCTGACCAACCGCGAGGCGCTGTCCTGCGAATTTGCCATCGTGGTTGCCGCGCAAGACGGGGTGCGCAGCCGCGACGCGCTCAATGCGGCGCACCAACCGTCACTGACGCTTTCGGCGGAGCAGCGCGCGGCGGTGTCGCGCATTTTGCGCAGCCGCGATTTGATCACGGTGTTTCAAGGGGCGGCGGGCAGCGGGAAAAGTTTCGCCCTGCGCGAGGTTGTTCGCGGCTTGGAAACGGCGCGGCACCCGGTGGTCGTGCTGGCCCCGCAACATCAGCAGGCGGAGGATTTGCGGCGCGATGGACTGGCCTCGGCGCGCACGCTGGCGAGCCTGCTCGCGGGCGGGGCGGGAGAGGCGGGCGGAACGGGAGGGGCGGGAGGGCGGCTGCCGCGAAGCGCGGTCGTGATTGTCGATGAGGCCGGGCAGATCGGCGGACGCGACATGCGCGCGCTGATCGAGCGGGTGCGGGCTTGCGGCGGGAGGCTGATTTTGTCGGGCGACACGCGGCAGCAGGGCGCGGTCGCGGCCTCGGACGCGCTGCGCTCCATCGAGGAGCACACGCGTTTGCGGACGGTGCATCTGGAGGCAATCAGGAGACAGAACCCGGATGCGGTGACTTCGCGGGAAGAAAAAACGTTTGTGCGAAAATACCGCTCGGCGGTGAAGGCTGCGGCGGAGGGCAGGCTGGCGGCTTCATTCGACAAACTGGATGCGATGGGATGCATTCGTGAACTCGATGCCGGCGAGCGCATGGCGGAACTGGCTTGGGAATATTGCGAGGCGCTGGGTCGCAAGGAACAGGTGCTCGCCGTCGCACAGACCTGGGACGATGTGCGCGCGGCCAATGACGCCATCCGCGCGCGTCTGCGCGAAATCGGCAGGCTGGGCGCGGGCAGGCCGGTGGCGTCTTGGCAGTCGGTGGACTTGAGCGAGGCGCAAAAGCACGATGCGCGCTTCTACACGCCGACGGGGACGGGTGTGTATTTTATTCGTGGATACGGACGTTTCCAGCGGGGCGATTGGTGCGAGGTCGCCGGTGCCGGTGAGCATGGCGTGACCTTGCGCAAGGACGGTCGCACTACGACCGTGAGCTACAAATGCGCGGACCGTTTTGTCGTCACCAAGGCGAATGAATTGGAACTGGCGCGGGGCGACCGTTTGCAGATGAAGTTCAATGGAAAATCCGCCGACGGCGCGGCGGTTCGCAACGGCGAGCTGGTCACGGTGCGGCGCGTGATGAAGGACGGGCGCATCCGGGTGCGTGATGACGCGGGGGTCACCAAAACGCTCGCGCCGTCGCAGCGCATGTTTGTGCGCGGCTACGCGGTCACCTCTTACGCCTCGCAGGGCAAGACGGTTGATACCGTGCTCGTCGCCCATGACGGCGAACAAGCATCTATGATGAGCCGCCAGCAATGGTATGTGGGCATATCGAGGGCGCGGCGCAAAATCGTCGTGTTCACCAGCGACAAGGAAGCGCTGAGGCTGAACGTCGAGCGCGAGTCCGACCGCGAGCTGGCTCTGTCCGTCAAACCCGACGAGGCGACAGTCGAGGCCGTCCGCGAAGAGTTGCTTTTGGAGGCGTTTCAGCACCAGTTGTCTTTGAAAGCGCACGAACGCCTGTGCGAGTCCGTCCGCCAGTGGGTGCCGCCTCCGCAACAACAACAACAACCGCAACAGGAACAATCCATAAATAGAGGCATACAATTATGAGCAGACTCCGGGAAGAAATCGAACGCCGCCGCGCGGCGAGAAACGCGCAAGCCGATGCCGGCGGCAGCGCGGATGCCACCGCCCCGGCGCGGGCCGGTGAAACCGGCG
This sequence comes from Termitidicoccus mucosus, assembly GCF_038725785.1. Taxonomy (GTDB): domain Bacteria; phylum Verrucomicrobiota; class Verrucomicrobiia; order Opitutales; family Opitutaceae; genus Termitidicoccus; species Termitidicoccus mucosus. Next base: position 2,122,560 of record NZ_CP109796.1, on the reverse strand, counting down.
CGGTCGCCGCCCCGCCGGCCAGCGCGCCCTCGTGCCTGCGAATCACCAAAACGAACGGGCAATGCTGGCTGCTGCCGTGGGCTTGTTTCCACGGCGCGAGTCATGACCCGGATGTTTCTTCCGCCGACGGCAACGCCGGGCGGTGCGAACGCCTGCGTTTGGTTTTTTTGCGCCATGAAGTCATCCTGCACGGGCGCGGACTTGCCGGCCTTGTCGATGCCATCGAGGCGGCGCGGTTGCGCAAACTCGATGAGGTCGCGGAAAAGTTCCGCGCCGCCACCGGGGATGGCCCCGTGGTTGTGAAGATTGAAGTAAAGGCGGGGTGATTTTGGTCTTTTTGTCCTCAAAAATGGTCGGAATGTCCAAGACAAGCGGAGGCGTTTTCAGGCATGGTGGCGAGGCTGCGCGCAATGAATGCGCGCGGTGGTGTATTGATGACCATGTTGTTTCATCTCTTTCTTGCCATCGTGAGTCTCGGTTGCGCGTTTTTCGCACGGCGGGCCGGCATGTCGCCGGGCGCGGCGCTGGCGATGTCGGCGGTGTTCGGAACCCGCCCGCGTGTCCGAGAATTCCGCGGGCAGGTTTCGAGCGAAGCGGCATGCCTGCCATGCTCGCGCCCCTTTGATGGGCGAAGACATGGGCGAGGCGGGCGGGCCCGCCCGGGCTCGCGGCAACCCACGCGGCATACTGGCGCAGCCGCGCCTGCTTGAAGTCCGGCCGCCCGGCCGGTTCCACCGGCCCGGATGGAGCTCCTTCACCGCGCATCCGTCAGCGGGCGCGAGGCGCGTCGCGTCGAACCCGCCTCGAAACCAAATTTGCCGGAGCAGTTTTTCAGAAAACGAAAACGGCCCGCAAGGCCCCTGCATTTCGGCCGCCGCGCCGGTGAGGGATTCGTCGTGAATCCTGGGTTTCAGGGCCGCCGTGTTTCATGTTCAATGCTTCACCCAAGGCAAAATTATCCCGCAACGCCCCGCGCCCGTCACGCCCTGGCGCGGACACCCGGGACCGGAGGCTCCTGTCTTTGGACGGCCTCTGTGCCGTCCCTCCAAAAGGATAAGGCTCGTTCATAAATGATACCAGGTGCACGAAAACAATCGTTTGATCCCGCGTCTTTCCGCCGCCCCGCAAATTTTTCAGGCGCCGGCTGAAAATCACCCGGTCCGGGGACGCCCGACCCAATACTCCGGCTCACGACTGGCATGGGCCACAGCCAGCACATGCAGGACATCGTCCCAGACGACATACGGCAGGCAGTAAGGAAACCCATGCAAATTCACCCGCCGGTAACCGCCCGGCCACACCCAGCAAAACTGCGGCTGCGCGGCTGCGTCCCCCACGCACTCGCCCCTCAGCCGGGCGCCCGTCCCCTCGCGCCGTTGCTCGTGATACAGCACCACCGGCGCCGCCGCTTTCAAGCGGCTTTTCCGCGCCGTTTTCAAATCCGTCGTGAAAACAAACCAACCGATGAAATAGCCACGAAAACGCACAGGAAACACAAGAAAAACGCCATCCTGTTTGCCGGGCCGCCCGGCTCCGCCTTGCAGAGCGCCTCTTGCGCCTCTTTGTGGTTAATAAAAACCGAACGATCATTCCACCTGCCTTCCGTTCAATGACGGCCGTCTGAAAAACGGGTCACACCAACCCCGCCTCGCGGAAACTATAAAATCCCGCGCCCGCCGGGTCGGCTTCCTTCCGCCCGACAATGACGTGGTCGGTCAGGTCAATCCCGATCACGCGCGACGCCTCGCGGAGCTGCCGCGTCACCTGGATGTCCTGCGCGCTCGGACGCGGGTCGCCGCTGGGATGATTGTGCATGCAGAGGATGGCCACGGCCCCCTCGCGTATCGCCTCGCGGAAAACCTCGCGCGGGTGCGCGAGGCTGGCCGTCGCGGTGCCGGAGGTGACTTCCACGCGCTTGAGCAGGCGGTTTTTCCGGTTGAGGCACAGCACCCAGAATTTCTCCACCTCGAGCCCCGCGCAAACCGGCAGCAGATACGAGGCGGCCGCGGCCGGCGTATCCAGCACCGGCGCCTCGCCCGCCTGCCGGCCGAGGACGCGCCGCGCGATTTCCATGACCGTGATGAGTTGCAGCGCCTTCACCCGCCCGATGCCCTTGAGTTTCCGGTAATCGGCCTCGCGCCACGCGATGAGATTTCCCAGCGAGCCCGCTGCCGCCAGCAGCCGCGCGGCGAGGGACAGCACGTCGTGCCCGCGCGTGCCGCTGCGCAGCAGCATCGCGAGCAGTTCCGTGTCGCCGAGCGCGGCCGGGCCGAGGCGTTGCAGCCGCTCCTGCGGGCGCTCCCCCGGGATCATCTCGCGCAGCCGGTTGGCAACCGGACCGGCTTCCGGCAAACAGGGAGCGGACACAGGGGCGGCGGTTGGGTCGGGGTGCATGGGGCCAGGGCTGGTTTGAGAAAATCGAACAGAAAGCGGCGGACGCGGCGATGCAGAAATTTTTTCCCTCTCCTTTGTTTGCTTCAGGTCCGATGCCCCGGAGCTTGCCTCGGGCTTCCTTACTGCTTGATAATCCGCCCGTCGGTTAACTCCTCAACCTCCACCCCGCATAAAATCCCATGAACAAAATCCTGCGCAAACTCCTTGCCCTCTGCTTCGCCGCGACCTTGCTCGCCGCTCCCGCTGTCGTCCTGGCTCAAAGCGCCCCAGCCCCCGCCCCGGCCAAGGCCAAAACCGAAAAGAAGGCCAAGGGCCCGGCCAAGGTGGACCTCAACACCGCCACGAAGGAACAGCTCGCCAAGCTGCCGGGCCTCGACGAGGCCGCCGCCGACAAGATCATCGCGGCGCGCCCGTTTGCCAGCAAGACCCAGCTCAAGAGCAAAAAGCTCGTCAGTGACGAGACCTATGAGTCGGTCAAAAATCTGGTCATCGCCAGCCAGCCCAAGTCCTCAAACTCCCCGAAAAAGGAAGGCAAAAAGAAAGCCGGGTAATCCCGCGCGTTTTTCCCGAAAGAAAAGGAGGCGGAGGACGGGCATGCCCGTCCTCCGCCTCCTTTTTATCCTGATTTTCCTTGGTATTTTTGTAAGCGTCAGCTTGGCGCCCCCCTGCCATTGGAGCGAGGAGAGTGATAAAGTGAGTGGATGGACACACAATCAGGACCGAAGAACGGGCAGGAGGGGAACGAGGCGGAGTCGCTTGCGACGAGGCCGTCCGGGGCATTGGGGATGCCGGAGGGAACGGAGGAGGTGGAGCTGATGGAGGACGGGGCGAAGGACCGGCTGGGGAGGATGAGGCTGACTGAGAGGAGGAAGGAGGAGCTGGTGGAGGAGTATCGTGCGAGCGGGCAGAGGGTGAGTGATTTTGCGAGGCAAACCGGGGTGAACGAATCGACGCTGAGGCACTGGCTGAAGGAGCGCCCGCCCGGGCCGGAGGAGGAAGGCGAAGTTTGCGGAGTTGCGGGTGAAGGGGGCGGAGGCGGTGGAGTATGCGAGGGGCCTGAGCGTGACGCTGCCCGGGGGAGTGGTGGCCAGGGGAGAGGATGCGGGGAGGCTGGGGGCGTTGGTGAGGGCGCTGATGGGAGGAGGGAGTTGAGATGGGACTGCCGCAAGTGGGGCTGCCGGAAGGCTTGAGGATCTACGTGGCGGTGGAGCCGGTGGACATGAGAAAGCAATACGAGGGATTGTGGGCGATGGCGAGCGGACACCTCGGGCTCGATCCGAAGGACGGGGCGCTGTTTGTGTTCACGAACAAAAGCCGGGACCGGGTCAAGCTGTTGCACTATGACGGCACGGGCGTGTGGGTGCTGGCGAAACGGCTGGAGGCAGGCCGGTTCAGCTGGCCGGTGACGGCGGAGGGCGGGAAGAACAAGGTGGTGCTGGAGCCCTCGGCGCTGGCGTTGTTATTGGACGGGGTGGACTTGAAGAGGGGGATGAGAAAGGCGTGGTATGAGCGGTGAAAAAAGCGGGAACTTTTTTCGTATCCGTATGTTTGATACGGAGCCATGCCGCCACGAAGAACTGCCGCCGCCTACCTTGCGATTGAAAAGGGCGGGACGCCTTGCGGGCGGTGGTGGAGGATTTGAAGCGGCAGCTGGAATGGCTGCGGCGGCGGGTGTTTGGCGCGGGCCGCAGCGAGACGTTCGAGAGGCAGCAGTTGCTCTTGCAGCTCGGGGAGCTCGGGGCGCGGCTGGCGGAGCGGGCGCACCGGCAGCAGGTGAGCTACGAGCGCAAGGTGCCGGAAAAGAAAGCCGCGGCGGCGGACATCTATGCGAGGCTGCCGGTGAAGGAGACGGTGACCATCGAGCCGGAGGAGGTGAAGGCGCAGCCGGAGCAGTGGGAGAGAATCGGGGAGGAAAAAACCTTCGAGGTGGAGATAACGCCGCCGCGGATGTGGAAGCGGGAGATCATCCGGCCGAAGTACCGGAGCAGGGACGACCGGGAGCAGCCGCCGGTGGTGGCGCCCGCGCCGCCGCGCCCGGTGCCCGGAGGCCATGCGTCCGCCGGGCTGCTGGCGTGGGTGACGGTCTCGAAGTACCTCGATCATGCGCCTTTGTTCAGGCAGGAAAGGATGTTTGCGCGGCAGGGGGTGCCGATCCCGAGGGCGAACCTGTGCGAATGGATACGGATAACGGCGGAATGGGTGGAGCCGGTCTACCGGCTGATGCACGCCCGGCTGCTCGCGGGAGACTACCTGCAGGCCGACGAGACGCCGATCAAATGCCACGACGCGGACGCGGGCCGGGGGGCGGTGAGCCAGGGCTATCTGTGGCTGATCAGCCGGCCCGGAGGCGACGTGGTCTTCGACTGGAAGCTGTCGCGGCGGCACGGGGAACTGACCGGGTTGCTGGCGGAAAAGTTTAAAGGCGTGCTGCAATCGGACGGATACCCGGCCTACCTGGAGTATGCGAAAGAGCACCCCGGGGTGGTGAATGTCGGATGCTGGGCGCACGCGAGACGGCGGTTCGTGGAGGCGCAGGGGGAGGCGCCGCAAGCGGTGCGCGTGGTCTTGAAGCTGATCGGAGGGCTTTACCGGCTGGAACGCGAATGGGACCAGGCCGACGCGCAGGCCGGGCGGGAGCGCTCGCCGCCGCTGCGGGCGCGGTTGCGGCAGTTGCATTTTGCCCGCAGCCTCAAATGGCTGCACGCGCTGGCGGTGAAGTTGCGCAGCCGGCACCGGCCCAAGTCCGGCGTGGGCGCAGCCTGCGGCTATCTGCTGGCGCAATGGCCCGCGCTGGTCCGTCACACCGGGCACGGCCAGACCCGGCTGGACAACAACCTGGTCGAGAACGCCGTGCGCCCGACCAAGCTGGGTTTGAAAAACTGGCTGTTCATCGGGCATCCCGGAGCCGGGCAACGCAGCGCCATCCTTTACTCGATCATCGTCTCGTGCCTGCGGCACGGCATCGACCCGCTGGCCTACCTGCGCGACGTGCTCACCCGCCTGCCCGCCATGACCAACCAGGACGACCTGACGGCGCTGCTGCCTTCCAACTGGGGCAAACCCGCCGCTCCCGCCGGGCAGCCGTAATCGGCGCGGCCTCATCGCGGCCATGAGATGGCCCGCCCCCGGCACGCCGCCGCGTCACGCAACGGGGCCGGCGTGCCCGGTCCCGTGACGCAACGCAATCCTGCCGCCCGTTTCCGTGCCGCCCCGTAATCCCCTCCGTCACGGAAATCTCAATTTATCTTTGCGCTCCGTCACGCACTGCCGCGCAATCCGCTCCTGTCAAGGGGGGCGCCAAACTGACGCTTACGTATTTTTGGAGGGACAGCCCGGAAGCCGTCCCTCCATTTGCGAAATTCAATCTCCTCGAAAAACCGGCATCATTGGAATGCGGAATGCACCGCCTGCGCGGTTGCCCTCATGGGCACGGTGCGTTGCGGTTTGGGCGTCCGAGGATGGAGAGGTCTTCCGGCGGGACGCATCTGCCGCCGCCCGTCTGCATCCGCAGCCCGACGAATTCTTCCTCGTCGAGTTCGAGCGTGGGGATTTCCTTCAAAACGGAATCGAGCACCCGCGCCCGCGCCTGATAATACAAACCCCTTCTGGCATAAACGTAAGCGTCAGTTTGGCGCCCCCCTTGACAGGAGCGGATTGCGCGGCAGTGCGTGACGGAGCGCAAAGATAAATTGAGATTTCCGTGACGGAGGGGATTACGGGGCGGCACGGAAACGGGCGGCAGGATTGCGTTGCGTCACGGGACCGGGCACGCCGGCCCCGTTGCGTGACGCGGCGGCGTGCCGGGGGCGGGCCATCTCATGGCCGCGATGAGGCCGCGCCGATTACGGCTGCCCGGCGGGAGCGGCGGGTTTGCCCCAGTTGGAAGGCAGCAGCGCCGTCAGGTCGTCCTGGTTGGTCATGGCGGGCAGGCGGGTGAGCACGTCGCGCAGGTAGGCCAGCGGGTCGATGCCGTGCCGCAGGCACGAGACGATGATCGAGTAAAGGATGGCGCTGCGTTGCCCGGCTCCGGGATGCCCGATGAACAGCCAGTTTTTCAAACCCAGCTTGGTCGGGCGCACGGCGTTCTCGACCAGGTTGTTGTCCAGCCGGGTCTGGCCGTGCCCGGTGTGACGGACCAGCGCGGGCCATTGCGCCAGCAGATAGCCGCAGGCTGCGCCCACGCCGGACTTGGGCCGGTGCCGGCTGCGCAACTTCACCGCCAGCGCGTGCAGCCATTTGAGGCTGCGGGCAAAATGCAACTGCCGCAACCGCGCCCGCAGCGGCGGCGAGCGCTCCCGCCCGGCCTGCGCGTCGGCCTGGTCCCATTCGCGTTCCAGCCGGTAAAGCCCTCCGATCAGCTTCAAGACCACGCGCACCGCTTGCGGCGCCTCCCCCTGCGCCTCCACGAACCGCCGTCTCGCGTGCGCCCAGCATCCGACATTCACCACCCCGGGGTGCTCTTTCGCATACTCCAGGTAGGCCGGGTATCCGTCCGATTGCAGCACGCCTTTAAACTTTTCCGCCAGCAACCCGGTCAGTTCCCCGTGCCGCCGCGACAGCTTCCAGTCGAAGACCACGTCGCCTCCGGGCCGGCTGATCAGCCACAGATAGCCCTGGCTCACCGCCCCCCGGCCCGCGTCCGCGTCGTGGCATTTGATCGGCGTCTCGTCGGCCTGCAGGTAGTCTCCCGCGAGCAGCCGGGCGTGCATCAGCCGGTAGACCGGCTCCACCCATTCCGCCGTTATCCGTATCCATTCGCACAGGTTCGCCCTCGGGATCGGCACCCCCTGCCGCGCAAACATCCTTTCCTGCCTGAACAAAGGCGCATGATCGAGGTACTTCGAGACCGTCACCCACGCCAGCAGCCCGGCGGACGCATGGCCTCCGGGCACCGGGCGCGGCGGCGCGGGCGCCACCACCGGCGGCTGCTCCCGGTCGTCCCTGCTCCGGTACTTCGGCCGGATGATCTCCCGCTTCCACATCCGCGGCGGCGTTATCTCCACCTCGAAGGTTTTTTCCTCCCCGATTCTCTCCCACTGCTCCGGCTGCGCCTTCACCTCCTCCGGCTCGATGGTCACCGTCTCCTTCACCGGCAGCCTCGCATAGATGTCCGCCGCCGCGGCTTTCTTTTCCGGCACCTTGCGCTCGTAGCTCACCTGCTGCCGGTGCGCCCGCTCCGCCAGCCGCGCCCCGAGCTCCCCGAGCTGCAAGAGCAACTGCTGCCTCTCGAACGTCTCGCTGCGGCCCGCGCCAAACACCCGCCGCCGCAGCCATTCCAGCTGCCGCTTCAAATCCTCCACCACCGCCCGCAAGGCGTCCCGCTCCTTTTCAATCGCAAGGTAGGCGGCGGGCAGTTCTTCAAGTGGCGGCATGGCTCCGTATCAAACATACGGATACGAAAAAAGTTCCCGCTTTTTTCACCGCTCATACCACGCCTTTCTCATCCCCCTCTTCAAGTCCACCCCGTCCAATAACAACGCCAGCGCCGAGGGCTCCAGCACCACCTTGTTCTTCCCGCCCTCCGCCGTCACCGGCCAGCTGAACCGGCCTGCCTCCAGCCGTTTCGCCAGCACCCACACGCCCGTGCCGTCATAGTGCAACAGCTTGACCCGGTCCCGGCTTTTGTTCGTGAACACAAACAGCGCCCCGTCCTTCGGATCGAGCCCGAGGTGTCCGCTCGCCATCGCCCACAATCCCTCGTATTGCTTTCTCATGTCCACCGGCTCCACCGCCACGTAGATCCTCAAGCCTTCCGGCAGCCCCACTTGCGGCAGTCCCATCTCAACTCCCTCCTCCCATCAGCGCCCTCACCAACGCCCCCAGCCTCCCCGCATCCTCTCCCCTGGCCACCACTCCCCCGGGCAGCGTCACGCTCAGGCCCCTCGCATACTCCACCGCCTCCGCCCCCTTCACCCGCAACTCCGCAAACTTCGCCTTCCCTCCCTCCGGCCCGGGCGGGCGCTCCTTCAGCCAGTGCCTCAGCGTCGATTCGTTCACCCCGGTTTGCCTCGCAAAATCACTCACCCTCTGCCCGCTCGCACGATACTCCTCCACCAGCTCCTCCTTCCTCCTCTCAGTCAGCCTCATCCTCCCCAGCCGGTCCTTCGCCCCGTCCTCCATCAGCTCCACCTCCTCCGTTCCCTCCGGCATCCCCAATGCCCCGGACGGCCTCGTCGCAAGCGACTCCGCCTCGTTCCCCTCCTGCCCGTTCTTCGGTCCTGATTGTGTGTCCATCCACTCACTTTATCACTCTCCTCGCTCCAATGGCAGGGGGGCGCCAAGCTGACGCTTACGCATAAACCACGCCCTTGATGATGATTCGGGCGCCGCTGGCCAGATGCCCGCGCACGATAAAGGAATACCGCGCCATGGGCAGCGAGTTGATCAGCACCGGCTCCCGCGCGCCCTCCCGCGGCGCGGGGTTTGGGTTCCGGCTCGCGCCGCCCGCTGTTTGCCCGGTTTCCATGACGGCCTTCGCTTACCAGAGGCGGCGGTAGCCGAGGTTGATGCTCCAGGGGCGCTCGTAGGCGGCGGCCCGGGCGTATTCGTAGTCCAGATACAACTGGCTGAGGTCGTTGACGCGGTAGCTCGCGCCAAAGCCAAACTCAACGCGCTTGCCGTCGAAGGCGGCCTGGAAGGTCTTGCCGTGGGCGGTGATGTCGCCGCCGGTGGAATCGACCGCCACGGCCGCGAACTTGCCGTAGGGATGCCACCGGCTGTCCTTCCACTGGCGGCCAAAGCGCACGAGCGCGCGGTATTGCCAGGTCGTGGAATCGTCCGCGCGCACCTTGATCGCGCGCTGGTCGGGAGTGGCGCGGGTGTCGTAGGCGGCGCGGCCCAGCCAGAGCGCCGAGGCTTGCGCGGCGGGTTCCAGCCACCAGCCGTCGGCGCGTTGCAGGCGGCGGCCCGCCTCCACCGACAGGCTCGCGCCTTTCGCGTTGTAGTCGGCGTGCGTCACCCGTCCGTTGGCGGCGCGGGCGTCGAACTTGTTTTTATACCGGTCGAAGCGTCCGACCGCGTCAACGAACCAGCCGTCCGTGCGCAGGAGCGTGGCGTAGGCGCCAACGCCCACGCTGCGGGTTTCGCCGGTGCCGGCGTTGTCGAACTTGCGGCTGACGCCGCCCATGTCGATGAAGCCGCCGAGGAGGTTCGCGCCGGTCTCGGTCTCGAAGGCCCGGTCAAGGCCGGCGGTCATGCCGTAGCCGTGCTGCTCGAAGGTCATGCCGGAGACGCGGTTCGCGGCGTCGAGGCGGTAGCCGCGCGAGCGCACCCAGACGTTGCCTAATGCGGAATTCGGATTGCGGATTGCGGAATCGGGCGCGGACAGGTTTTCGGCGCGGATGTCGCCGAGGCGCAGGTGGAGGCTGTCGAGCGCGGCGGCCCAGTCGAGCGCGAGGGAGCTGGCGGTGCTGAGGATCGCGTCGGCGGTGTGGCTGAGTCCGGCGTCGGTCAGATACCACGTGTTCCGATTCGGGATGTAGGCGCTGCCGTCGCCGCGAAGCAGTTCGAGGGTCGTGAGCGCGGTCTCGATGCGGCCTCCGTCGAGGTTAAACACGGTCAGCGAGCCGGCCGTGCCGGTTCCGATGAGCGGCACCGCGAGGTTCACAATGGAGGGCTCGGTGCCGTTGATCTCGACGTGGACGGTGTGCGCGCCCGTGCTGCTGCCGGTGATGCTGAGGTGGTTGGCGATCACGCCGGCGGGGTTCACGCCGGTGACGGCGGCGGAGAGGTCGGCGTTCATGTGGATGTGGCCGGTGCTGTTGCCGAGGTTTTTGATGGTCGCGGTGCCGGTCGTGTTCGCGGCGGAGAAGGCGAGCGCGCCGCCGTTCATGTTCAGCGTGCCGAAGTTGTGGCCGGTGCTGCCGAGGACGAGCGCGGCGTTCGCGTTGAGCGTGGTGTTTTCGATGCCGTAGGCGATGGCGGCGGGGTTGCCGAGGAACAGGACGCTGTTGGTCACGTGGTGCGTGCCGGCGCCGGAGAGCGCGTTTTGCAGCGTGCCGGTGACGTTGAGGTGCTCAAGGGCGGCGCCGGCGGCGACGCCGATCGCGGCGGTGCCGAGGGCGTCGATGCGCGTCGCGATCACGCGGCCCGAGGCGACCGTGCCCGTGCCGGTGAAGCCGGCGCTCGACTGGCCGAGGGTCACCGTGCCGGTGTTGATTTTTTGGAAGAGGCCGGTGCCGGCGAGGGTGTTTTTCAACTCGCCGGAGGCGGGCGCGGCCACGTCCACGGTCAGCGTGCCGTCGAGCGTGATGGCCGAGGCGCCGAGCGCGTCAACGCCGGTGATGCGCGCGGTCGCGGGGGTGTTGATGATGGTGGCCGCGGTGTAGGCTGTGTTCGCGCTGGTGATGGCGAGCGTGCCGCCGGCGAGGGTGAGCGCGCCGGGGGCGGCGCCGGCAAGGTGGCCGTCGATCTGGCCGCCGTTCTGGATGGTTTGCGCGTGGGCGGCGAGGTCGAAGGCGCCGGGGAGGTCGAAGGCGCCGGGGAGGTTAATGTTCAACTCCTCGGTGTAGCCGAGCGCGTGGTCCGCGCCGGCGACGACGGTGCCGGTCAGGATCGTGCTGGTGCCGGTGTAGGTGTTGCCCGCGCTGGTCAGGACGAGCGTCGAGCCGGTCGCGTAGGTGACACTGCCGTCGCCGGTGATCGCGGCGGCGAGGGTGTTGTCATCGGCGGTCGTCGCGTCGAGCGCGAGGGTCGTGCCGGTTTTGACGTTCAGCTCGCGGAGGACGTAATCGTAATAAAGGCCGGCGGCGGGCGCGCCGGAGGTCGTGGCGCTGGCGGTCATGGCCGCGTAATCATAGCGGGCAAGGACGTTGCCGTAGTCGATGATCTGGCCGTTCGAGAGCGCGGTGCCATCGGCTTTTTTGATGTCGATTTGAACCGGGGCTGTTTCGACGAGCGTGTCGGCGGCGACGAGGAGCGTGGCGTTCTCACCCAGCGTGTCCTGGTCGAGGAAGTTTTTGTTGACGTCGGCGGGGGCGACGGTGCCGCTGGTGTAGTTCTCGAAAACCACCGTGCTGGAGAGGTCGCTGATGGAGAGCGCGCCGGTGTTCAAGACCTCGACGGGGTCGACGCCGTTCATCGGGATCCAGAGCGCGCCGCCGTTGAGCGTGAGGCCGTGCAATTTGTTCGTGCCGGAGTGTGTGTAAAGTTCGCCGGCGGGGTTGAGATGGAGGGTCGCGTTCGCGAGCACCGCGTCGTTTTGCGCGGCGCCGAGGTGCAGCGTCGTGCTGTCGAGCGTCACCGTGCCGGTGAACGCCGCGCCGACAAGGCCGTCGAACTCGAACGTGGAGGCAGTGTTCGCGGCGAGCACGCCGTTGCCGGCGAGCGCGTGGACGAAGGTCGTCGCGGTCGTCGCGAGTTTGCCGGAGGAAGCGATGTTCACGGAGGCCGTCGCGCCGCCGATGTTGTCGTTGGTGGTGATCGAGGCGGTGCCGGTGCCCGCGATGGCGAGCGTGCCGGTGAAGCCCGTGTTTGTCCCGGTGATCGCGACGTCGTCGGTGACGCGCGTCACGCCGGCACCGCTGATGGTATTTTCAAATGTGCCGGTCGCGGCGAGGTCGAGGGCAGCGTTGTTTTCGACGCCTCCCGCCGTGCCCACGCCGTCGAGGTCGGCGAGCGTCAGCGTGCCGCCAACGATGGCGGTCGCGCCGGTGAACGCGTTGCTCCGGCTGATCGTCAGGTTGCCGGCGTTTTCTTTGATCAACGTGCCGGAGCCGCCGAGGTCGTTCGCGAGGTCTTCATTGCCGGCGTTGGCCAGGGTGAGGACGCCGTTGTCAACGATGGCCGCGCTGCCGAGATTCGCGGTGCCGCTCGCACTGAGCGCGGTGGCGGCGGCGATGTTCCACTCGCCGGAGAGCGTGTTCGCGGCGGTGAGGGCGACGCTGGAGGTGCTGACGAGCGAAACGGTGCCGGTGCCGGCGATGGTTTTGGCGAGCGCGCCGGTGGCACTGGTGAGCGTGACGAGGCCGGTCACGTCGAGCGTGCCCGCGCCGCCCAGTCCCTGCGTGCTGTGCAGCGTCGTCGTGCCGGTGACGCCCGCGTTGGCGCTGAAGGCTGCGTTGGTGCTGGTGATGTCAACGGTTCCCGCGAGTCCGAGGCTGCCCGAGCCGGCGAGGGTCCCGTCGATCCGGCCTCCGCCGATGGTCTGCGTTTTGCCGTTCAGGTCGTAGGCGGCGGTGCTTGAGATCGCGAGCCATGAGGTGTGGCCCAATGCGTTGTTCGCACCGGAAACGAGGGTGCCGCTGGTCACGAGGGTCGTGCCGGTGTAAGTGTTGCCGGCGTTGTTGAGCGTGATCGCGCTGCTTGCGCTGATTTGCAGGCTGCCGGCGCCGCTGATGAGCGCGTGCAATTCATCCGCGCCAAGCGGGTTGGCCAGGTCGCCGTTGAGCACCGTGGTCTGGCCGGCGAGCAGTTCCAACGCGACCAGGTCGTAGCCCAGCCACAGGCCGCTGCCGCTCACCGTCGCGGCAAAGTTGTAGGTGCCACTCGCGGTGGTCGCGCTGTTTTGCACGATGTCGCGCTGCGTGGCGTTGGTGAGTTGCGCGCCGGTTTGGTCAACGAGGTTGCTGCCGCTGACCTGGGTCGCGCCGGTGTGCGTGGCCGAGGCGATGAGCTGGATGTCGCGTTGCTCGTCCTGCTGCAAGAGCGGGAGGGTTTGGTTGAAGCTGCCCGTGTCCACCATCACCACCGTCGAGCCGCTCAGCGCGAGCGTGCCGGTATTGATGACGCCCTCCGCCGCCGTGCCGCTCGCGTCCAAGGTGAAGGCGATGGTGCCGCTGCTGAGCGTCAGGTTGCCGACTTGCTGCGTGCCGGTGGCGACGGTCGTCTTGTTGTTCGTGTCGATGTTGAGCGTCGCGTTGACGAGGTTGCCGCCGCCCAGGGTGAAGGTGTTGTTTTGCAGTTGCACCGTGCCGGTGAAGGCCGTGCCTGTCGCCGTGCCGAAACCGAAAGTGCCGGAGTTGCCGGCGAGCAGGTTGCCCGCGCCGGTGAGCTGCTGGTTGAATTCGTAATCGCCGCCCATGCCGACGAGCGCAAGGTTGCCGCCGCTGGCGATGGCGACTCGCGCCGTGCCGCTTGCGCCGAGGTTTTGCTGGCTGGTCATCGTGCCGCTGCCGGTCACGTTCCACGCTCCGGTGAAGCTGTTGTTCGTGCCGGTGACGGCCACGCCCGCGCCGCTGAGTTGCGCGGTGCCCGTGCCCATGGTGTTGTTCGCAAAAGTGCCGGTGAGCGCGAGGTCGAGCACGCCGGTTATAGCCGCGGTGCCGGTGCCGATGGCGTTTTGCGCGGCGAGCGAGAGCGTGCCGGCGTTGACGAGCGTGTTGCCGGTGTAGGCGTTGCTGTGGGAAATGGTGACGGTGTTGCTGCCGGTCTTGACCAGGGTGCCCGCGCCGCTGATTGAGTTTTCAGTTTTCAGGGTCCAGTTTTCAGTGCCGGAGAGCACCAGCGTGCCGCTGTCGGCGACTTTGCCGGCGCCGAGACTATTCTCGCTGATGGCGATCAAGGCGCTGTTGTTGGCAATCGCCCACGTGCCGCTGAAGGCGCTGTTGCTGCCGCCGAGGACGACGCTGGAGGCGTTGGCCGCGGTGACGAGGCCGGTGCCGGAGATGGCGTTCAGGTTCGTGCCGCTCGCGGCGTTGAAGATGAGCGCGCCGTCGTCGGCAATCGCGCCGGTGCCGAGGCTGGCGACGTTGTTCGCGATCACCGTTGCCGCGTTGTTGATGCTGGCGCTGGCGGTGAGGGCGGTGTTGGCGTTGGTGATGGTCAGCGTGCTGCTTTGCACCACCAGTGCGCCGCTGCCGCTCAAGACGCCGTCGCTGGTGCTGCTGACCGCCGCGCCGGCGCGGTTGGTGCCGCTGATGGTCAGTGTGCCGCCGCCGATGCTGAGCTGGCCGCTGTTCGCCAGCGCGCCGACGGTTTGCGTTTTGCCGTTCACATTCACGCCGGTGGTGGACGTGATGGACAGCATGGACGTTTGGCCGAAGCCATTGTTGCTGTTCAAGCTCACCGTGCCGCTGACCACGCTGGTCGTGCCGGTGTAGTCGCTGGCCGCGCCGCCGACGAAATAGTTGCCGGTGCCGCTCATGATGAAGCCGCCGCTGCCGGTCAGCTTCGCGGTCAGCGTGTTGGCGGTGTCTTGCGTGCCCGCATTGCTGACGGTCACGTTGGTGCCGGTGTTCGCCTTCAACTCGACCAAGCCGAAGCTCAAATACAAGCCTTTCGTGCCGCCGGTGCTCACGATTTGCCCGGCGTAGTCGTAGGTCGCCGTGCCGCTGATGCCGCCGTTTTCCTGAATGCCCGTCAAGTTCGGGTTGCCGATGGAGTTGCCATTAAAATCCTGCAAGGCGAGCAACTGCCCCGCATCGCTGACGCTGCCGGTGGCGGTGACCAACGCCTGATAAATCGCGCCGGTGTCGTGGTGGAAGAAGTCGGTGCCGTTCGGGACGCTGCCGCTCACGAAGGTGCCTTTGTCAAGCTGAACCACGCTGCCGCCGGGCGCGGACAGGTCGCCGACGGTCAGCGTGCCCACGGGCCGCGTGGCGTCGGTCATGTTGAGTTGCAGCACGCCGCCGTCGAAGGCCAGGCCGCCGAGGTAATAGGTGCCGCTGCCGATGAGTGTGCTGCCGCTCGCGCCGAGCGTCAGCGTCGCGTTTTTCATGATGCCGGTGCCGCTGGTCGCGCTGTTGTTCACTCCCGCCGCCACGTGGTCGAGTTGGAAGAAGCCGCGTTGCACATCCACCGCGCCGTTGAACGCATTGGCGCTGGTCGCGGATTGCGCGAAGGAGAACGTGCCGCTCAAGTCCGCGACCAAGGTGCCGCTGCCCCACACTTCATTGGTGAAATTCCAGTTCGCCGCGCTGACGGTGAGTTTGCCGCCCGCGAGGTTAACCTTGCCCGCGCCCAAATTGGTTTGCGCGCCGACCGTGCCGCTGCCGGTCACCTGCCAGTTGGCCACCGTGTTGCTGCCGGTGAGGTTCACGTTGCCGCTGACTTTCGCCGTGCCGCTGCCAATGGTGTTGTTCGCGTAATTGCCTGTCAGCCCCAGGTCGAGCACGCCGGTCACGCTGGCCGTGCCGCTGCCGATGGCGTTGGTCGCGGTCAGTCGCAGCGAGCCGCTGTTGACGTAGGTGTTGCCGGTGTAGTTATTCGCGTGGCCAATCGTGACGGTGTTGGCGTCTTCTTTCACCACGACGCCCGCGCCGCTGATGGTGTTGGTCGTGTTCAGCGCGTAACTGCCCGCGCCGCCCAGTTTCAGCGTGCCGCTGCCGGCGACTTTGCCGTCGCCCAGACTGTCGGCGCTGACCGCTTTGAAGGCGCTGTTGTTGGCAATCGCCCACGTGCCGGTGAAGCCGCTGGCGTTGCCGCCCAAAACCACGTTCGCGGCGTTGGTCGCGCTGACGGTGCCCGCGCCGCTAATGGTGTTCTGGTTCGTGCCGGTCGCGGCGTCGAAGGCGAGGACGCCGCTGTCGGTGATGTTTCCAGTGCCGAAGCTGTTGGCTTGGTTCAGCGTCAGCGTCGCGGAAGTGGCGACGCTGCCGGTCGCGGTCAGCGCGGTGTTGGCGTTGGTGATGACCAGATTGTTGCCGGTGACGTTCAGCGCGCCCGCGCCGCTGAGCGTGCCGCTGCTGGTGCCGCCGTTGCTCACGGCCAGCGTGCCGCTGTTGAAGAGCAGCGTGCTGCCCGCGCTGCCGCTGAGGGCGCCGACGGTTTGGGTTTTGCCGTTCAGGTCAAGGGACGCGGGGGACGCAAGGGACGCAAGGGACGTGCTGCCCAAGGCGCTGTTGGTGCCAAGCACCACGGCGCCGCCGGTGATGAAGGTCGTGCCGGTGTAGGTGTTCACGTTGTTCAGCGTGATGGTGCTGGTCGCGGCGAGTTGCAGGTTGCCGTTGCCGCTGATGAGGGCGTGGAATTCGTTGCCTTGCGGCGGCGAGGCGGTGTCGCTGCTGAGCAAGGTCGTGTAACCGGCGTTCAGGTTCAGCGCGGTCAGCACGTAGCCCAGCGTGATGTCGCCGGTGGCGAAGCTGCCGCTGAAATTGTAGGTGCCGGTGGCGACGGTGTTGCCGCTCTGCACAATGTTCTGGCTGACGCCGCTGCCGAGCGCGCTGCCGTTTTGGTCAACGAAATTCAAGCTGCCGCTGCCGGTCGCGCCGTCCACCAGCAAAATGGCTTTGCCCTCGTCCTGCTGCAAGAGCGGCAGGGAGTTGGTGCCGAAGCTGGCCAGGTTCACCTGGATGATGGTGCTGGTGCCGCTGACGGCGCCAGTCTTGATGACGCCTTCCGCCGCCGTGCCGCTGCTGGCGATGTTGAACGCCAGCGTGCCCGCGCTCAGCGCGAGGTTGCCGACCGTTTGCGTGCCGGTGGCGACGGTGGTTTTGTTATTCGCGTCCACGTTCAGCGTGGCGTTTTGCAAATTCGAGCCGCTGAGGGTGAAGGTGTTGCTCTTCAACTGCAATGTGCCGGTGAACGCACTGCCGGTCGCCGCGCCGAGGCCAAAGGTGCCGGTGTTTTGCATCAGCAGGTTGCCCGCGCCGGTCAAGGCTTGGTTGAACTCGTAATCGCCGCCCATGCCGACGAGCGACAGGTCGCCGCCGCTGGCGATGTTCACTTTCGTCGTGCCGCTGGCGCCCAAATTATTTTGCGCGGTCATCGTGCCGCTGCCGGTGACGTTCCATGTGCCGGTGAAGGCGCTGTTGGTGCCGCTGATGCTGACCCCGCTGGCGGTGATGGCGTTGACCGCCGTGGTCGTGCCGCTGATGTTGTTCGCGTAGCTGCCGGCGCCGTTTAAGTCGAGGCCGGCGTTGTTCACCACGTTGCCCGTGCCGATGCCTTGCAGGTTCGTCAACTTCAGCGTGCCCGCGTTGATGAGCGTGTTGCCGGTGTAGGTGTTGGCGTGGCCAATCGTGACGGTGTTGGCGTCTTCTTTCACCACCACGCCCGCGCCGCTGATGGAGTTGGTCGTGTTCAGCGCGTAGTTGGCCGCGCCGCCCAGTTTCAGCGTGCCGCTGCCGGCGACTTTGCCGTCGCCCAGACTGTCGGCGCTGACCGCTTTGAAGGCGCTGTTGTTGGCAATCGCCCACGTGCCGGTGAAGGCGCTGTTGCTGCCGCCGAGAATGACATTGGCCGCGTTGGTCGCACTGACCACGCCCGTGCCGCTGATGGTGTTGGCGTTGGTGCCGGTCGCGGCGTCGAAGGCGAGGACGCCGCTGTCGGTGATGTTTCCAGTGCCGAGACCCGCCACGTTTTGCAAGGTCGCCGTCGCGGTGGTGGCGATGCTGGTGCTCACCGTCAGCGCGGTGTTCGCGTTGGTAATGACCAGATTGTTGCCGCTGACGTTCAGCGCGCCCGCGCCGCTGAGCGTGCCGCTGCTGGCGCCGCCGTTGCTCACGGCCAGCGTGCCGCTGTTGAAGAGCAGCGTGCTGCCCGCGCTGCCGCTGAGGGTGCCGACGGTTTGGGTTTTGCCGTTGAGGTCAAGGGACGCGAGGGACGCAAGGGACAGCAGGGACGTGCTGCCCAAGGCGCTGTTGGTGCCAAGCACCACGGCGCCGCCGGTGATGAAGGTCGTGCCGGTGTAGGTGTTCGTGCGGTTCAGCGTGATGGTGCTGGTCGCGGCGAGTTGCAGGTTGCCCGCGCCGCTGATGCTCGCGTGGAACTCGTTGCCGAGCGCGGGGGCGGTCACGTCGCCGTTGAGCAGCGTCGTGAAGCCGCTGTTCAGGTTCAGCGCGGTCAGCACGTAGCCCAGCGTGATGTCGCCGGTGGCGAAGCTGCCGCTGAAATTGTAGGTGCCGGTGGCGACGGTGCTGCCGCTCTGCACAATGTTCTGGCTGACGCCGCTGCCGAGCGCGCTGCCGGCCTGGTCAACGAAATTCAAGCTGCCGCCGCCCGTCGTGCCGTCCACCAGCAGGATGCTTTTGCCTTCGTCCTGTTGCAACAAGGGCAGGAGGCTGTTCGAGCCGAGGTTGGCCAGGTTCACTTGAATCACCGTGCCGTTGCCGCTGACGGTGCCGGTCTTGATGACGCCTTCCGCCGCCGTGCCGCTGCTGGCGATGGTGAAGCCCAGCGTGCCGGCACTCAGCGTCAGGTTGCCGACCGTTTGCGTGCCGCTGCCGACCGCCGTGTAATTGTTCGCGTCGGGTTTCAGCGTCGCGTTGGCCAGCGCCAGCGTGTTGCCGCCGCTCAAGGCAAACTGGTTGTTCTGCAACGCCACGGTGCCGGTGAAGGCCGTGCCGGTCGCCGCGCCGAGGCCGAAGGTGCCGGTGTTGTTGACCAGCAAATTGCCCGCGCCGGTCAAGGCTTGGTTGAACTCGTAATCGCCGCCCATGCCGACGAGCGACAGGTCGCCGCCGCTGGCGATGTTCACTTTCGCCGTGCCGCTGGCGCCCAAATTATTTTGCGCGGTCATCGTGCCGCTGCCGGTGACGTTCCACGTGCCGGTGAAGGCGGTGTTGGTGCCGCTGATGCCGACCCCGCTGGCGGTGATGGCGTTGACCGCCGTGGTCGTGCCGCTGATGTTGTTCGCGTAGCTGCCGGCGCCGTTTAAGTCGAGGCCGGCGTTGTTCACCACGTTGCCCGTGCCGGTGCCTTGCAGATTCGTCAACTTCAGCGTGCCCGCGTTGATGACGCTGCCGCCGGTGTGGTTGTTGGCGTGGCTGATCGTGACGGTGTTGGCGTCTTCTTTCACCACCACGCCCGCGCCGCTGATCACATTCGTAATTTGTAATTCGTAATTCGTAATTCCTCCCAGTTTCAGCGTGCCGCTGTCATTCACTTTGCCGTCACCGAGGCTGGCGCTGCCGGTGGCTTTGAAGGCGCTGTTGTTGGCAATCGCCCACGTGCCGGTGAAGGCGCTGTTGCTGCCGCCCAAAACCACGTTCGCCCCGTTGGTCGCGCTGACGAGGCCCGCGCCGCTGATGGTGTTGGCGTTGATGCCGGTCGCGCCGTCGAAGGCCAGCGCGCCGCTGTCGGTGATCGCGCCGCGGCCGAGGCCGAGCACGTCGGTCACCACCACGGTCGCGCTGCCGCTGATGCTGGCGCTGACGAGCAGCGTGCCGTTCGTGCCGGTGACGGTCAGCGTGTTGCTTTGCACAATCAGCGCGCCGCTGCCGGCCAGCACGCCGCCGGCGGTGCTGCTTTGCGCGGTGCCGCTGAGGGTCAGCGTGCCGCTGTGGAAGTCCAGCGTGCCGCTGTTCGCCAGCGCGCCGACGGTTTGGGTTTTGCCGTTCAAATCGGCGGACGCGGTGGACGTGGTGGACAGCATGGACGTTTGGCCGAGGGCGTTGTTCGCGCCCAGGATCAGCGTGCCGCTGCTGACGGCGGTGCTGCCGGTGTAAGTGTTGGCGCCGTTCAGGGTGATGGCGGCGCTCGCGCTGATTTGCAGGTGGCCGCTGCCGCTCACTGCGGCGTGCAGTTCCGCGCCGCCGGTGATGAAGGCGGTGTCGTTGGTCAGCTCCGTCGTCCGGCCGGCGAGCAGGTTCAGGGTTTGCAGTTCGTATGCCAGCCACAGGCCGCTGCCGCTGACGTTCGCGCCAAAGTCGTAGGTGCCCAGCGCGGTGGTCGCGCTGCTTTGCACGATGGACCTGGTGCTGCTGCTGGTCAGTTGGTTGCCGTTTGCGTCGCGCAAATACTGGCTGCCCACCTGCCCCGCCGTGCCGGCCAGCGCGGTGCTGTTGATGAGTCGCAGCGTCTTGCCTTCGTCCTGTTGGAGCAACGGCAGCGCGGTGTTGAACGAGCCGGTGTCAACGATGAGATGCGTGCTGCCGCTGAAGGTCAGCGTCGCGGTGTTGACGATGCCCGCCGCCGCCGTGCCGCTGGCATCCAAGGTGAAACGGATGGTGCCGGTTTGCAAACTCAGGTTGCCGATGTTCTGCGTGCCGCTGCCGACCGCCGTGTGATTGCCGTCGCTGACGGTCAGCGTGGCGTTGCCCAGCGCCAGCGTGTTGGTGCCGCCGAGCGCGAACCGGTTGTTTTGCAGGATGACGCTGCCGGCGAAATTGGCGCCGGTCGCATTGCCGAGGCCGAAGGTGCCGGTGTTGTTGACCAGCAAATTGCCCGCGCCGGTCAAGGCTTGGTTGAACTCGTAATCGCCGCCCATGCCGGCGAGCGCGAGGGTGCCGCCGCTGGCGATGTTCACTTTCGCGCCGGTGGCGCCGCTCGCGCCGAGGTTTTGCTGGGCGGTCATCGTCGCGCTGGCGGCGGCGGCGATGTCCCAGAGGCCGGCGAACTGCGCGTTGCTGCCGGTGATCGCGATGGCTGTCGCGCCCGCGCGCGCGGTGCCGGTGCCGGCGGTGGCGTTCGCAAACGTGCCGGTGAAGGCGAGGCCGAGCACGCCGGTCACGCTGGCCGTGCCGGTGCCGATGGCGTTTTGCGCGGTGAGGCGCAGCGTGCCGGCGTTGACGAGCGTGTTGCCGGTGTAGTGGTTGCTGCCGGTGATGAGCAGCGTGCCCTCGCCGGCCTTGGTCAGCGTCCTGCCGTCCCAGCCGTTGCCATAACTCGCCGCGCCCATGGTGTCGCTCAGCGCGATGTCCACGGTGAAACTGGAGCCGCTGCCGATGGTGAACGCGCCGCCGCCGTTCGCCGCGTCCGCCAGCCAGCGCAGGCCGACGCCCAGCACGTAGCTGGTGCCGCTGGCGGTCTTGAACGCGCCGCCGTGCAGGTAATCCGGCAGCGCGGCGTTGATGGCGTTGTTGTTGGTGCCGTTCACCGTGATGGTCGCAAACGTGCCGCTGATGGCGCCGTTCGTCGCCGTAACCAAGTATTGCAAGGCGCTGTTAGTCACTGAACTGGCGGTCACATAGGTGCCGCTGAACTCGCCCGCGTTGGTCACTGACAGCGTGCCGCCGATGGTCGCCGATTTCGCGTAGATGAAGGCGTCGTTCGTCCCGCGCACGATGCCGCCGCCGCTGGCGCTGACGGTCAGCGCGGAGTTCTCGTTTTGCGCGTAAGCGCCGCTGACGGTGACGAGGCCGCTGCCGCTGATGTTGAGCGCCAGCGTGTTGCCGGGGTCGGCGGCCAGGGTCAGGTCGCCGCCCACCGCGAGCCGGCCGCTGTCGCTGAGGTTGATGCCGAGTTGTGAGTTGCCGTCGTAAGAGGCCGCAAACAATTCGCCCGCGACGGTCACCCGCCCGCTGCCGCTGAGGTTGAGCGCGGTCGTGCCGCTGTTTTCCGCAAACATGGTGAGGCCGCTGGCAAAACTCACGACGCCCCGGTCGGTCACCGTCAGCGCGGCCTCGCTGTTCTCCCAAGCGTAGAGCACGGCGTAGGTGGACAGGCTGTCCGTGGCGAGACTGCCGCTGTCCTTCACCGTCAGCGCGCTGTGGCCGCTTTCGCCGGTTTCCATGTTCAAGTAACCGGCGGTCACGCGGGCGCTGCCGCTGATGACGGCGGTGGCGGTGCCGGTGGACTCACCGGCCACATTGAACTGGCTGCCGCTGAGGATGACGGCGCTGTCCGTGGCGGTGAAGACGCCGTGGCCGCCGCCGATGGCGCCGACCGACAGGTGGGATGCCACGCTCCACACGCCGCTGCCGCTGACCATTGCCGTGCCGCCGTTAATGAGACCCGCCGCGCTGTTGTAAATGCCCGCCGCGCTGCCGCTGGTGGTGACCAGCAATTCGCCGCCGAGGACGCTGGTGGTGCCGCTGTAGTTGTTGCTCGCGCTCAGCGTCAGCGTGCCGGCGCCGAGTTTGGTGAGCGATTTGCCGTCCCAGCCGTTGTCATAACTGCCCGCGCCCAGCGTGTCGCTCAGCGCGATGTCCACGTTGAAACTGCTGCCGCTGCCGATGGTGAAGGCGCCGCCGCCGTTCGCCGCGTCCGCCAGCCAGCGCAGGCCGACGCCCAGCACGTAGCTGGTGCCGCTGGCGGTCTTGAACGCGCCGCCGTGCAGGTAATCCGGCAGCGCGGCGTTGATGGCGTTGTTGGCCGTGCCGTTGACCGTGATGGTCGCAAAGGTGCCGCTGATCACGCCGCCCGTCGCCGTCACCAAATAGTGCAGCGCGCTGTTCGCCACCGCGCTGGCCGTCGCGTAGGTGCCGCTGATGTTGGCCGCGTTGGTCACCGCCAGCGTCCCGCCGACCGTCGCCGAGTTCGCGTAAACAAAGGCGTCGTTCAAGCCGCGTCCCGCCGCGTCGAGCGTCAGCGTGCTTTGCGCGTTTTGCGAATAGGTGCCGGCGGCGGTGACGAGGCCGCTGCCGGCGACGGTCAGCGTGCCTTTGCCGCTCGCGCCGCTGATGGGCGGGTCGCCGCCGCCGAGATAGACGCTGGCGTCGGTCGCCAGCACGCCGCTGCCGCTGACCGTCACCGTGCCGGTGGTGTAGCCGTACATGCTGTGCGAGCCGCCGACGGTGACATTGCCGGCGGCATGAACCGTGCCGCTGTCGGTGATGTTCAACTTCGCGTTTTGGGTGCCGGCATAGCCGACCACGAGCCGCCCGCCGACCTCCAGCAGCGCGTTGTCGCCGACGCTGACCACGCCGCTGCCGCTGCTGACGTAGCTAATCCAGAAGTCGGAACCGACGCGGAGGCTGCCGCTGTCGGTGAGGTTGACCGCGCCCGCGCCGTAGTAACCGGCGATCATTTGCGTGGCACTGAACAGATAGCCGCTGTCGCTGACATTGATGACGCCGCTGCCGTTCGTGTAACCCGCGACCACCGACCAACTGCCGCCGCCGTTGATGCTGCCGCTGACGGTGCCGGTGACGTTCAACACGCCCGCGCCGTTGCTGCCGACGACGATGCCGGTGTAATTGTTGTCACCCGTCGCGTTGAGATACCCGCTGACGCTGACCGTGCCGCTCGTGCCCGCGCTGCCGCCGATGACGACTCGCGCCGTGCTGCCAGTCCAGCCGGTGATGTTCAGCGCGCCGCCGTCAACGGTCGTCGTGCCGCTGTAGGTGTTCGAGCCGCTGAGGATGACGGTGTTGGTGTCTTCCTTCAACACATTGCCGCTGCCGGTGATGGTGTTGGACACCGCGTAATCCACCGCGCCGCCCAGCGTCAGCTTGCCGTTGTCGCTGACCAGCCCGCTGCCGAGCGAGTTGGCCGAGATGGCTTTCAGCGCGCTGTCGGCGGCGATGGCCCATGTGCCGCTGAAGCCGCTGTTGGTGCCGCCGAGGATGACGTTCGCGGCGTTGGTCGCGGTGACGAGGCCCGCGCCGGAGATGGCGTTGGTGTTCGTGCCGGTCGCGGCGTTGAAGATGAGCGCGCCGTCGTCGGTAATCGCGCCGGTGCCGAGACTGGCGATGTTGTTCGCGATCACCGTTGCAGCGTTGTTGATCGTCGTGCTCGCGGTGAGGGCGGTGTTGGCGTTGGTGATGGTCAGCGTGTTGCTTTGCACGATGAGCGCGCCGGTCCCGCTCAGCGCGCCGTTGCTCACGCTGTTTTGCGCCGCGCCTGCCGCGCTCGTGCCGCTGATGGTGAGCGTGCCGCTGTTGAAGAGCAGCGTGCTGCCCGCGCTGCCGCTGAGGGCGCCGATGGTTTGGGTTTTGCCATTTAAATCAAGGGACGTTAAGGACGCAAGGGACAGCAGGGACGTGCTGCCCAAGGCGCTGTTGGTGCCAAGCACCACGGCGCCGCCGGTGATGAAGGTCGTGCCGGTGTAGGTGTTCACGTTGTTCAGCGTGATGGTGTTCGTCGCGGCCAGTTCCAGGTTGCCGCTGCCGCTGATGAGGGCGTGGAATTCGTTGCCTTGCGGCGGCGAGGCGGTGTCGCTGCTGAGCAAGGTCGTGTAACCGGCGTTCAAGTCCAGCGCGGTCAGCACGTAGCCCAGCGTGATGTCGCCGCTGGCGAAGCTGCCGCTGAAATTGTAGGTGCCGGTGGCGACGGCGTTGCCGCTCTGGACAATGTTCTGGCTGACGCCGCTGCCGAGCGCGCTGCCGTTTTGGTCAACGAAATTCAAGCTGCCGCCGCCCGTCGTGCCGTCCACCAGCAGGATGCTTTTGCCTTCGTCCTGTTGCAACAAGGGCAGGAGGCTGTTCGAGCCGAGGTTGGCCAGGTTCACTTGAATCACCGTGCCGTTGCCGCTGACGGCGCCGGTCTTGATGACGCCTTCCGCCGCCGTGCCGCTGCCGGCAATGTTGAACGCCAGCGTGCCCGCGCTCAGCGCGAGGTTGCCGACATTTTGCGTGCCGCTGCCGACGGTGGTTTTGTTGTCCGTGTCGATGTTGAGCGTCGCGTTGGCCAGCGGCAGTGTGTTGCTGCCACTGCTCAAGGCGAACCGGTTGTTCCGCAACGCCACGGTGCCGGTGAAGGCCGTGCCCATCGCGTTGCCGAAATTCAGCGTGCCGCTGTTGTTCACCAGCAAATTGCCAGCGCCGGTCAAGGCCTGGTTGAAGGTGTAATCGCCGCCGCCCATGCCGGTGAGCGCGAGGTTGCCGCCGCTGGCGATGTTGACTTTCGCGCCGGTGGCGCCGCTCGCGCCGAGGTTTTGCTGGGCGGTCATCGTCGCGCTGGCGGCGGCGGCGATGTCCCAAAGGCCGGCGAACTGCGCGTTGTTGCCGGTGATCGCGATGGCTGTCGCGCCCGCGCGCGCGGTGCCGGTGCCGGCGGTGGCGTTCGCAAACGTGCCGGTGAAGGCGAGGTCGAGCACGCTGGTTATGGTCGCGGTGCCGGTGCCGATGGCGTTTTGCGCGGTCAGGGCGAGCGTGCCGGCGTTGACGAGCGTGTTGCCGGTGTAGGCGTTGCTGTGGGAGATGGTGATCGTGTTCGCGTCCTCCTTCACGAGCGCGCCGGCGCCGGTGATGAGGTTCGCGGGGTTGAGCGTCCAATCCTGCGACGGCGCGGACGACGGCGCTCCGAGGACGAGCGTGCCGCTGTCGGCCACTTTGCCCGCGCCGAGGCTCGCGCTGCCGGTGGCTTTCAGCGCGCTGTCGGCGGCGATTTGCCACGTGCCGCTGAAGCTCGTGTTGGTGCCGCCGAGGATGACGTTGGAGGCGTTCGTCGCGGTGACGAGGCCCGCGCCGGCGATTTGTTTGGAGAGCGTGCCGGTTGAGCCGGCGAAGCGGACCGAGCCGGCGGATTCGACGGCGAGCGTGCCGGTGTTGCCGAGGGCGGAGACGTGGTTCGCGATGACGGTGGCCGCGCCGTTCACGGTCACGCTGGCGGCGAGGCCGCCGTTGCTGCCGCTGACGGTCAGCGTGTTGCTTTGCACGATGAGCGCGCCGCTGCCGCTGAGCGCGCCGTTGCTCACGCTGTTTTGCGGCGCGCCCGCCGCGCTCGTGCCGCTGATGGTGAGCGTGCCGCTGTTGAAGAGCAGCGTGCTGCCCGCGGCGCCGCTGAGCGCGCCGACGGTTTGGGTTTTGCCGTTCAGGTCAAGGGACGCAGGGGACGCAAGGGACGCATGGGACGTTTGGCCCAGGGCGTTGTTGGAGTAGAGGGCGAGGGTGCCGCTGATGACGCTGGTCGTGCCGGTGTAGTCGCTGTCGGCGGCCCCGATGTAATACCTGCCGGTGCCGCTCATCACGAAGCCGCCGGGGCCGGTCAGCTTCGCGGTCAGCGTGTTGGCGGTGTCCTGCGTGCCGGCGTTGTCCAGCATGACGGAGGTGCCGCTGTTCGCGTGAAGCTCGCGCAGCATGTAGGCGAGGAAAAGGCCCGTGCCGCTCGTCGCATCCTTCACGACCTGCGCGCCGTAGTCATAGGTGGCGGTGCCGCTGACGCCGCCGTTCTCGTTGATTTGTTTCTCCGTCGCGTCGCTGATGGGGCTGCCGCTGAAGTCGTAGAGGTCCATCTGCGCGCCCACGTCGGTCACGCTCCCGGTGGCGCGCACAATCGCGCTGTAGAGCGTGCCGCTGTCATGCCAGAAGAAATCCGCGCCGGAGAAGGTCGGGGCGCCGCCGTTGACGATGGTGGCGTTGTCGAGCGTGAGCTTGCCCGTGCCGGGCGCGGACAGGTCGCCGATGGTCAGCGCGCCCATGGGCCGCGTGGCGTCGATCATGTTCACTTTCAGGACGCCGCCGTCGAAGGTCAGGCCGCCGAGGTAATAGGTGCCGCTGTCGATGAGTGTGCTGCCGCTCGCGCCGAGGATGAGCGTGGCGTCGCGCATGACGCCGGTGCCGCTCGCCGGCGTGTTCGTGACGATGCCGGCGCTGATGTTGTCCAGCCGGAAGAAACCGCTCTCCATGTCCACCGCGCCGCTGAAGGCCGTCGCGTGCGTCGCGCTTTGCGCGAAGGCGAAGGTGCCGCCGCCGGTCAGATCCGCAGTCAGCGTGCCGTCGCCGGTCAGTCTGTTGGTGAAGGCCCAGTTCGCCGCGCTGACCGTGAGGTTGCCGTCGTCAATCGTCACCACCCCGTTGCCGAGGTTGGTTTGCGAGGTCACCAAGCCATTGCCGGTGACCAGCCAGCCGGCAATCGAGTTGCTGCCGGTGACGGCCACGCTGCCGCTGATGACAGCCGTGCCGCCGCCGCCCGTGTTGTTGGCGTAGGAACCGGTGCCGCTCAAATCCAGCACGCCGGCGGCGCCGGCGCTGACGGCGCCGCTGCCCGTGCCGTGCAGGTTTTGCAACCGCAGCGTGCCGCTGTTTACGCTCGCCCCGCCGCTGAAGTTGTTCGACGAGGTGACAATCAATGTGCCGGCATTGGAGGAAGTCACCGTCAGTGTCCTGCCGTCCCAGCCGGAGGCGTAGGTGACAAAGCTGTTGGTGTCGCTCAAGGTCGCGTCAACCGTGAACGTTTCACCCGCGCCCAGCGTGAAGTCGCCCTGTCCGGTCTCGCTGCCGCTGAACCACGCCAGTGTCCGGCCCAGCACATAGTCCCGCCCGTCCGCCGTCTTGAACGCGCCGCTGACGATGAAGTCCCGGCCGTCGTTGTCCAGCGCCGCGCCGGTCTTCGTTGAAAAATCGCCCGCGATGCCGCCGGTCGTGCGCAGGAGCAGGGTCGTCCCGCCGGCCAGCACTTGCGAGACGCTGGTCGCCGTCACGTTCAGCACCGCGCCGGTCACGTTCAAGGTCCCGCTCAAGGTCGCGTTTTGTGCGACAATGTAAGCGCTCGTCCGCGTGCTGTCGGTGATGCCCACCGTCAGCGTCGAGGCCGCGTTTTGCGAATAGGTGCCGCCCGCCGTCACCGTCCCGCTGTCGGTGACGGCCAGCGCGCCGGCGCCGCCGCTGCCGAGGATGAAATTGCTCGCGGTGGTGACCAGCGCGGTGCCGCTGATGGTGACACTGCCGCTGCCGGTCGTGCTGTTGCCAACGGTGATGTTGCCGCCCGCCGACACCGTGCCGAGGCCGCCGGCGATGAGCGCGCCATTGCCCCCGTCACCAACCAAAATAATGCTGTCGGAATCAACCCGCCCGCTGTCGCCGACGGTGACGCGGTTGTTGACGCCGTAATTGTTGGAACCGATGAGCAAGCCACTGCTGCCGGCGCGGACGCTGCCGCTGTCGGTGACGGCCAGCAGATTGCCGCCGCTGTAGTAGCCGATGTGGAGGTAGTTGGCGTCCAGCAGGCCGCTGCCGCTGACGGTGGTCAAGCCGTTGTTGGCTGACATTTCAAAGTTGGTGACATCAACCAGGCCGGTGCCGCTGATGGTGACGACGGACTGGTTGACGAAGTGGTTGCCCAGCAGGACGCCGCCCACGCTGACGGTGCCGCCGCTTTGAACATAGAATCCGTAACTGCCGCCGTTGGCGCTGGCGGTGCCGCCGGCGGCGACGTTCAGCACGCCGGTGTTGCGGACGGTGATGCGGTCCGTCGCTCTCCACACGCCGCTGACGTTGACCGTGCCGCCGTCCACAATGCCCGCCGCGTTGCTCCCCGTCCAGCCGGTGATGTCGAGCACGCCGCCGCTGACGGCGGTCGTGCCGGTGTAGGTGTTGCTCGCGCTCAGCGTCAGCGTGCCGGTGCCGAGTTTGGTGAGCGATTTGCCGTCCCAGCCGTTGTCATAACTGCCCGCGCCCAGCGTGTCGCTCAGCGCGATGTCCACGTTGAAACTGCTGCCGCTGCCGATGGTGAAGGCGCCGCCGCCGTTCGCCGCGTCCGCCAGCCAGCGCAGGCCGACGCCCAGCACGTAGCTGGTGCCGCTGGCGGTTTTGAACGCGCCGCCGTGCAAATAATCGGGCAGTGCGGCGTTGATGGCGTTGTTGGCCGTGCCGTTCACCGTGATGGTCGCAAATGTGCCGCTGATCACGCCGCCCGTCGCGGTCACCAGATATTGCAGCGCGCTGTTCGCCACCGCGCTGGCCGTCGCGTGGGTGCCGCTGATGCTCGCCGCGCCGTTCACCGCCAGCGTGCCGCCGACCGTCGCGGTGTTCGCGTAAACAAAGGCGTCGTTGGTGCCGCGCGCGATCACGCCGTTGCCGGAGGCGTCGAGCGTCAGCGTGGAGACCGCGTTTTGCGAATACACGCCACCCGCCGTCACGAGGCCGCTGCCGCTGACGGTCAGCGACGCGGTGCTGTCGCTGCCGTTGATGATGTCACCGGCGGCGGCGAACAATGCCGTGCCACCAACGGTGACAAAGGCGGCGTCTTGGTAAACGCCGAAGGTCGCGTTGCCGGCGGTGGTCAGGCTGCCGCTGTTCGTGAGCGTCAGCGTGCCGCTGCCTTCGTAGCCGCCGATGCGGAAGTCGCCGCCCAAATCCCACCAGCCGCTGCCGCTGATGGTGACCGTGCTGGCGCGCGGGCTGGCGGCGTCGGTATTGATGCCGCCCCAAGTGGCGGTGAGCACTTTGCCGCCGCCGGTGATGGCGAGCGTGCCGCTGCCGTAGTCACCGACTTGGAACACGGTGTTGGTCCAGACGCCCGCGACCTCGGCAACGCCGGCGCCGTCGTAGCCCATGGCGATGACATCATAGTTGCCGGCAACGGTGCCGCCCGCCGCGATGTTCAACCAGCCGGCGCCTTGGTCGCCGACGTTGAGGTATTGGCCGGCGAGCAACAGGCCGCCGCCGCTGACGCTGACCGTGCCGCTGGCGCCGGTTTGCTCACCGAGGTTAACATTGAAACCGGCGCCGGCCGTGCCGCCCGCCGCGACATTCAGCACGCCCGCGCCGGTGCCGCCAACGGTGAGATTGCCGAGCGAGCCGAGGTAGCCGCTGACGTTGACCGTGCCGCTGTCGGTGGCGTTCGCGCCGATGACAACTCGCGCTGTGCTGCCCGTCCAGCCGGTCACGTTCAACACGCCGCCGTTGACCGTCGTCGTGCCGCTGTAATTGTTGTTTGCGCTCAGCGTCAGCGTGCCGGTGCCGAGTTTGGTCAACGATTTGCCGTCCCAGCCGTTGTCATAACTCGCCGCGCCCAGCGTGTCGCTCAGCGCGATGTCCACGTTGAAACTGGAGCCGCTGCCGATGGTGAAGGCGCCGTTGCCGTTCGCCGCGTCGGCCAGCCAGCGCAGGCCAACGCCCAGCACGTAGCTGGTGCCGCTGGCGGTTTTGAACGCGCCGCCGTGCAAATAATCGGGCAGTGCGGCGTTGATGGCGTTGTTGGCCGTGCCGTTCACCGTGATGGTCGCAAATGTGCCGCTGATGGTGCCGCCGGTGGCGGTCACCAGATACTGCAACGCGCTGTTCGCCACCGCGCTGGCCGTCGCGTAGGTGCCGCTCATGTTCGCCGCGTTGCTCACCGCCAGCGTGCCGTCGAGTTGCGCCGCCGTGGCGGTGATGAAGGCGCCGCGCGAGTTGAGCGTGCCGGTGAGGGTGAGCGTCAGCGTGCTGTCGGTTTCCTGCGAATACGTGCCGCCCGCCGTCACCAGGCCGCTGCCGCTGATGCCCAGCGCCGCCGTGCCGCGCACCGTCATGGTGTCGCCAACGCTGACCAAACCGGTGTCGCTGACCGTCAGCGCCGCGCCTAACAGGTCGAAGTTGGCGCCGACCTCCAGCACGCCCGCGCCGCCGACCGAGCCGGTGACGACCTCGCCAGCGCCAGCGTCAGCCATCATCTCCAAATACCCGCCGATGGTGACGCGCCCGCTGCCGCCGACCGCGAGGGCGGTGGTGCCGCCGTAAGCGAGCAAACTGGCGTTCCAGTCCGTGACGAGCCGCGCCGTGTCGCTGACGGTGATGGTGAAGTTGCCGTAGTTATAGACCTGGACCGCGCCGAGCCGGACGCTGCCGCTGCCGGCCACGTTCAGGGCGAAGGTGCCGCTCACCCCGCCGTCGGTAAAGAGACCGTTGGCCGCCAGCAGGCTGCCGGCGCCGCCGACGGTGACCACAGCGTCAGCCCCGTCGCCGACCAGCAAGGCTGCCCCGATGCTGACGCCGCCGCTGCCGCTGACGGTCAGCGCGGCGGTGCCGGTGACGGCCAAATTTTCGGCCGCCGCCACCGAGCCGGTGTCTTGCACCAAGAGCACGCCGGTGCCGCTCTGGCCGACCGTGCCGATAGTGAAGTTCGTTGCGCTCCACACGCCGCTGCCGCTGACATTGACCGTGCCGCTGTTGATGATGCCGCGCGCGTTGCTGCCCGTCCAGCCGGTGATGGCGAGGACGCCGCCGTTGACGGTGGTGGTGCCGGTGTAGGTGTTGGTCGCGCTGAGGATGAGGGTGCCGGTGCCGAGCTTGGTCAGGGACTGGCCGTCCCAGTTTTGGGCGGGGTCGGCGGTTTGGTTGACCAGGCCGACGCCCGCCGCGCCGTGCAGGGCGGACAGGGCGTCCACTTCGAAGGTGCCGCTGGCGAGGTCAAACACGCCGTGCGAGTGGGTCGCCGAGGCATACCACGAGAGGATGGTGCCGACCCAGTAATCGGTGCCGCCGGTGATGTAGCCGCCGGTGTAAAGGTAGTTGCGCGGGCCACTGGCGGCGACGCCGCTGAGGGTGTCGAAGGTGCCGCTGACGGCGGCGGTGGTGTGGATGACGAGCTGGCTGTTGCTTAGGATCTGGCTGGCCCGGCCCGCGCCGTTGTCGCTGCCGGTGAAGTTGGCGACGGCGAGCGCGCCGGCGAGGGTGGCGCTGCGGGCGAAGAGGTAGGCATCGGCGTCGGCATGGGCGGCGGCGTCGATGGCGAGGACGGCGCCGGCGGATTGCGTGTAGGTTCCGCTGAGGACGCCGTTGGTGGCGGACCGGACGAGGCCGCTGCCGCTGATGGCGAGGGTGCCGCCGTGGTGCAGGATGTTGCCGCCGATGGTGTTGCCGGCCCAGAGGTCGAGCGCGCCGGCGCCGGTCTTGACGAGGCTGACGTTGTTGCCGGTGAGGATTTGGTCGCTGTTGGCGAGCCACGAGCCGGCGTCGCCGATTTGCGCGACCGCGCCGGCGGCGAGGTCGAAGAGCGCGCTGCCGCTGTTGACGTAGAGGAAGCCGCCGCCGCCGCCGTTCGCGGTGTTGCCCGTCGCCGTCAGCGTGCCGGAGGCGAGGTTCAGCCTGAAGTTGCCGCCGCTGTAAATCGCGCCGCCGTTGTCGTTGGCGGTGTTGCCGACGAAGGCGTAGGCGCCGCCGCTGGTCGCGCTGAGGGTGACGCCGCCGCCGCCGTAAAGCGCGCCGCCGTCGTCGCCCGCCCTGTTGGAGGCGAACAGGATGCCGCCGCTGGTGCCGCCGAGGGTGACGGCGCCGGCGCTGTAAAACGCGCCGCCGTCGCCGCTGGGGACGTTCGCCGCCGTGTTGGACACCACGCTGATGGCCCCGTAGCTGCCGCCGAGGGTGATGCTGCCGCTGCCCGCGGCGAACGCGCCGCCGGCGCTGCTGGCGTAGTTGCCACTGATGGCCAGCGTGCCGGCGGTCACGGTGTTTATCGTGATGCCGCTGCCGCTGTAAAACGCGCCGCCGGTGCCGGCGCGGGCGGTGTTCGAGGTGATGAGCAGGTCGCCGCCGTAGCTGCCGCCGAGGGTGATGCCGCCGTTGTTGCCCGTATAAACCGCGCCGCCGCTGCTGCCGGCGTAGTTGCCGCTGATGGCCAGCGTGCCGGCGGTCACGGTGTCCAGCGTGATGTTGCCGGTGCTCGCATAGAACGCGCCGCCGGCGCCGATGCCGCCACTGGCGGTGTTCGAGGTGATGGCGATTGCCCCGTGGGTGCCGCCGAGGGTGATGCCGCCGCTGCCCGCGTAGAACGCGCCGCCGACGCCGCCGGCGTAGTTGCCGCCGGTGTAGTTGCCGCCGATGGCCAGCGTGCCGGCGGTCACGGTGTTTATCGTGATGCCGTTGTAGCCGTAGAACGCGCCGCCGCCGAAGGCGCCGGCGCCGGTGGTGTTCGCGGTGATGGCGATGGCCCCGTAGCTGCCGCTGAGGGTGATGCTGCCGCTGATCGCGTAGAGCGCGCCGCCGTAACCATCGGCGTGGTTGCCGCTGACGGCCAGCGCGCCGGCGGTCACGGTGTTTATCGTGATGTTGCCGTTGCCCGCATAAAACGCGCTGCCGTTGATACCGGCGGTATTGGACACCACGCTAATCGCCCCGTAGCGGCCGCCGAGGGTGATGCCGCCGACGCCGCCGCTGTAAAACGCGCCGCCGCTGTAACCGGCGTAGTTGCCGCTGATGGCCAGCGTGCCGGCCACCGTCGCGCTGACGGTCACGGCGCCGCCGCTGTAAAACGCGCCGCCGCCGCTGACGGTGCCGCTGCCGGCGGCGGTGTTGGAGTTGATGAGCAGGTCGCCGCCGTGGCGGCCGCCGAGGGTGATGGCGCCGCTGTCGCTGTAAAACGCGCCGCCGCTGTTACCGGCGTAGTTGCCGCCGATGGCCAGCGTGCCGGCGGTCACGGTGTCCAGCGTGATGCCGCTGCTGGCGTAAAACGCGCCGCCGGTGCCGCTGGCGGCGGCGGTGTTGGAGGCGATGAGAATGCCGCCGTAACTGCCGCCGACGGTGATGGCGGAGCCGGAGTAAACCGCGCCGCCGGCGCCGTTGCCGGCGGTGTTGTTCGTGAACGCCAGCGCGCCCGCCGCCGTCGCGCTGAGGGTCACGGCGCCGGCGCTGTAAAGCGCGCCGCCGGCGCCGCTGGCCCTGTTGGAGGCGAACAGGATGCCGCCGTAGCGGCCGCCGAGGGTGATGGCGCCACCGCCCGCGTAAAACGCGCCGCCGCGGCTGCCGGCGGTGTTGTTGCTGATGGCCAGCGTGCCGGTGACGCTGTTGTTCAGCGTGATGCCCGTCGCCGCGTAGAACGCGCCGCCCTGAGTGTTGGCGCGGTTGCCGGTGATGGCGAGATCGCCCGCCGTGGTGGCGGTGACGTTGATTTGGTTCCCCGTGAAGAACGCGCCGCCGGCGCCGTCGCCGGCGCCGGCGGTGTTCGAGGTGATGGCGATTGCCCCATAGCTGCCGCCGAGGGTGATGCCGTCGCCCAGCGCAAAGAACGCGCCGCCGTAGTCGCCGGTGTTGTCGCTGATGACCAGCGCGCCGGCGACCTGGCTGTCCAGCACGATGGCGCCGCTCATGGTGAGAAACGCGCCGCCGTAGTCGACCGTCGTCCGGTTGGAGGAAATCAAAATGCCGCCGTAGCTGCCGCCGACGGTGATGCCGCCGTTCTGCACGAAGAACGCGCCGCCGTGGCCGGCGCCGGTGTTGCTGCTGATGACCAGCGTGCCGGTGACGCTGTTGTTCAGCGTGATGCCGCCGCCCGCGTAGAACGCGCCGCCCTGCCCGGCGCGGTTGCCGGCGGTGGCGCGGTTGCCGGTGATGGCGAGGTTGCCCGCCGTGGTGGCGGTGACGTTGATTCGGCTCCCCGCGTAGATCGCGCCGCCGATGCCGGCGGTGTTGCCGGTGAACGCCAGCGTGCCGGCGCTGCCGCCGAGGGTCAGCATCGAACTGCTGATCGCGCCGCCGCCGGCGGTGGTGCTGGTGGCGGTGTTGGAGGCGAACAGGACATCGCCGCCGCCGAGGTTCAGCGCGCCGGCGCCGTCGAAGTGGATGGCGCCGCCGGCGGCGGCGAGGTTGTTCACGAAGCTGATGTTGCCGCTGAGGCTGTAAGTGCCGCCCGCGCCCACAAACACCGCGCCGCCGGCGGCTTGCGTCCGGTCGGTGGCGGTGACGGTCAGCGTGCCGGCGCCGGCGGTGCTGGCGAGGTGGCCGGCGGCGCCGGCGGCGACTTGCTCGCGGGCGGCCAGGGTGCCGCTGGTGGCCAGGGTGCCGCCGGCGGCGGGGTTGTCGAACATGACCAGCGCGCTGCGGTTGACGGCGGCGGCGGCGTTGGCATTGGCGCCGACGGTGCTGCCGGCGACGAGGACGCCGCCGCGGATGAAGGTCGTGCCGGTGTAGGTGTTGCTGCCGCTGAGCGTGAGCGCGGCGCCGCCGGTTTTCACGAGGTGGCCGGCGCCGGCGAGGAGGCCGGCGTAGGTGGTGTCCGCGCTCTCGCGCACCGTCAGCGTGTTCGCGCCGAGGAGGGTCGTGCCGCTGCCGGTGAGGTTGTTGACGAGCTGGTCAAAGCCGCCGAGGGCGAAGACGCTGTTGTTCACCAGGGCGGCGCTGGTGGCGATGATGTTCGCCGTGCCGCCCAGCAAGGTGCCGCTGCTGAGGGTGGTCGTGCCGGTGTAGGTGTTGGCGGCGGCGAGCAGCAGCGTGCCGGCGCCGCTTTTCGCCAGGGAGCCGGCGCCGCCGAGCGTGCCGCTGATGGTGACGCGGTTGCTGTTCACCAGCCGGCTGGCGCCGATGAGGGTGTTGCCGGCGGCGCTGCTGAGCGTCAGCGCGCTGCCGGTGGTCGCGACCGTGCCGTTGAGGGTGAAGGCGTTGGCGAGGTTGCGGTTGCTGGCGCCGCTGTCGAGCGTGCCGCCGTTGAGGTTCACCCGCCCCGTGCCGAGGGCGAGGTCGTTGTTCGCCACCACCGTGCCGTCCAGCAGGGTGAAGCCGTCGGTGAAGGCGTTGTTGGTGTTGAACACCACCTTGCCGGGGCCGTCCTTGGTGATGGCGAGCGAGCGGCCCTCATCGGTGATTTGGGCGTCGAAGGTCAGCGTGCCCGTGCCGTAGTGCCCGATCGTCAGGTCGCTGTGCAGCTTCAGGACGTTGCCGATTTGCACGGAGTTGGCATCCGACATCTGGATATACACCGGGTTGGCGGCGTAGAGGGTGTCGTTTACCAACTGAAATTCGGCGCCTGTGAAACTGTAGTTCGCCGCCGAGCTGTCGAACACGAGGCCGCCGAGCTGGACGACCCCGGTCGCATTGATTGTCTTGCCGTTCAGGGCCGGGTCGAGGTTGCGAAACACCGCCACCAGGCCGGGGCCGTTCGGCGTGCCGTCGGGCTCCCAGTTCGCCCCCGCCGCGGTCTCCCAGAGGACGTTGCCGGCGCCGCCGTCCCACTCCGCGCCGACGCCCAGCGGGACCAGTTCATACTGGTCGGTCACCAGGCGGACGACGCGCGCGCCGGCCACGTAGGCGATGGCGGAGTTTTTATTGGCAAACTTGATGCCGCGCAACT
This sequence comes from Termitidicoccus mucosus, assembly GCF_038725785.1. Lineage (GTDB taxonomy): Bacteria > Verrucomicrobiota > Verrucomicrobiia > Opitutales > Opitutaceae > Termitidicoccus > Termitidicoccus mucosus. The sequence continues at coordinate 2,086,926 of NZ_CP109796.1, read as the reverse complement.
GCGCCGAGGTGAAGGTCTGGCCCGCGTTCTGGGTGAAGCGGAACTGCGTGACGCCGCCGCCCACCGTCGGGTTGCCGTCCCAGTTGGTCACGTTTAGGAAGCCGCCCGCCCAGTCGCCGGTGATGTTGGCCAGCACCAGCGTGCCGAGGCCGCCGGTGAAGTCCACCGTCGTCGTGCCGGTCACGTTCAGCAGCGTCGAGGTCAGCGTGTGGCCGTTCAGCGCCAGGGTGCCGCCGCCGAGCGTCAACCGGCCGAGGTTGTTCAGCGTCGTGTTCGCGTCCAGGCCGAGCACGCCGCCCTCCACTTGCAGGTTCGCCGTGGTGATGTTGCCGCCGCCGAGCGTCAGCGTCCCGCTTTGCACGCGGAAGGTGCCGCCGGCGACGAGGTTGCCGCCGGTGAGGGTCACGTTGCCGCCGCCGTTTTTAACCAAGTCGCCCGGCGTGCGGAGGTAGCCGGTGGCGTTGCCGCTGATGGTGCTGCTCACGTCGGGGTTCAGGTAGGCGACGACGCTGTTGCCGCTGACGGCGCCGGATTGCTCGGTGACGTTAATGCTGGCGGTGTTCACCGCGTCATTGCCAACCAGCCCCAGATTATCGGCGAAAACCACACTGCCGGTGGAAATGAGTTCCAACACGCGGACAGAATAATTGCTGCCAAAGGTAAAATCACCCGCGCCGAGATAACTTTCCCCCGCGACGTATTTGCCGAGCGTGATGTTGCCGCCGCCGGCGTTTGCCACCAAGGTGCCCTGAAAGAGAGACGTCGTGCCGGTGTAGCTGCTGTTGCCGCTGTTCAATATCAGCGTCCCCGCGCCCGTCTTGGTAATCCCATACGTGCCGCTGAGGCTCAGGTTCCCGCCAAACGCGGCGGTGCCGGCGACGGTGATGGTTGTATTCATATACAGCGTCGCACCGGCGGCGGGATCGAGGGTCAGCAGGCCCGCGCTGCCGTCCAGTCCCATATTGTAATTGGCAAACTGCACAGCGTTGCGAATGGTGATTGGCCCGCCGTGGCTCGCCAGTGTTGCGGTTCGGGCGTTGCCATTGAATATCAGCGTCCCGCTGCCAATCGCGCGGTCGTCGGCCACCTGCAAGTTGAACCTCCATTGATCACTATTATTTCCACTGCCATTTCCAATCGAGGTATTCCCCGTATAAGTGTTCGCGCCCTCCAGCCGCATGGTCCCGCCGCCAATCAACCCCAGGCGGCCGGTGCCGCTGAGGGTGTTGCTGGCGGCGAGGACCAGCAAGTTGCCAATAGTGATGTAGCCGTTGCCGCCCAGCGCGGTGGTGGAGGTGCCGCTGTGCGCCAGCGTCAGCGTGCCGGAGACAGTGAAGCCGCCGTTGATGGCGACCTCGTTTTTGATGCTGCGCGCGCCACCCGCCGCGGCCACTACGCCGCCATAAACAGTCAGCGTGCCGGTGCCCAGCGCGGTGTCGCTGCCGATATTAAGTGTTGGCTGAGCCCACACGGTCACACCGCCGGCAAAGCTATTGTCACCATTAAGCGCGACCGTGAGGATGCCGCTGGCCAAAACCAATCCGCCGGGGCCTTCCAAGTCTTGGTTAAAATTAATGGTTGAAGTGGTTGAGACACCATTGACTGAATATCCCGCAAGGCTCCATTGCCCGGGCGCGACATAGCCGGGGGCGGAACTTTGAAAAGTCACGGTGGGGACACTCCCGCCACCGACGTCGCGACGGCCCACGAAAAGATTACCGGCAATGCGAAGGGAAGCGTCTATGACACTCGTCCTGTCCCCATTGGCATCGCCGGGCGCGATGGCATACCACATGCCCGGCGTGCCGTCGCCGATGGTCAGCGACTGGATGCTGCCGGCGGCGTCCGTGCCATTGTAAGAGCCGCTGCCAAACACACTGCCGTTGGCCCCCAGCCAGATAGCCCGCTGGCCCGCGCCGACGCCCGCGCCATCAATACTGGCCGCCGTGCTGCCGACCAGCAGGAACCCGCCGGTAAAATCACTGGTGCTGGTGCCGGACGCATTGGCGGTGCCAAGCACCGTGGTGCCCGAGGTGTTGTATATAATCCCGCCGCTGCCGGTGACATGGCTGGTCAAATACAACAAATTCGCGCTGTTTTGCCTGATCTCCAAATCACTGTCCAGTTTCAGGCTGGCGCTGAGGGTGCCGGTGTGGAGGCCCTGGTTGGACAGCAGCGCGTGGCTGCCGCTGTTGTTGAAGGTCAGCAAGCCGCCGCCGTTGCCGATGGTGAAGATTTGCGCGCCCGCGCTCTCCAAGTATAACTTCCCGATGGTCGCGTTCGCGTCCACGACGATGGTGTTGTTGTTCAACAAACCGTCCAGGTCACGGACGGCGGCGATTCTGCCAACCGCGTTTGGCACGCCGTTAATCCAGTTGCCGCCGTTGCTCCACAAGCGGTCGGTGTCCACGCCGGTGCCGCGCGCGCCGGCCCACTCGCTGAGCGGGTCGCCGGTGGGGGCGAGGAAGTATACATTGGTGCCGCTGATGGAGGTTTGCCCAAACGTCGCGCCCTGCTCGTAACCGGTGAACGCGATATTGCCCAGCCGCCAGGCGTTGCCTCCGCCGAAAGCCATGGTGCTGGTGAAATACACAAAGGTGTCGTAATAATCCGTCACGCCGTCGCTTTTCGTCCACACGCCGCTGTCGTTGGCGAGGCTGAGTTGGAAGGCGGTGCCCGACCAGGTGCCGCCGGTGCCGTCGCCGTTGAACCACAGCGCGGAATGGTTCAGCAGCAGGAAGCCCGCGTTGCCCTCCATTCTGAGGTTGTGGAAACGGTTGGTGCCGGTGTCGAGTTGCAGCAGGCCGCCGCTCATGATCAGCGTCGGCTGATCGGGGCCCAAGCGCGGGCGGATGAAGTTGTCCCCGGTGATTTCAAAGACGCCGTTGCCCACCGACAGTATGTCCATGTTGGCGATGGTGTTCAGTCTGGTGGTCCCCGCGCCGCTCTTGGCCACGGTGCCGAGGCCGGTGATGCCGCCGGCCATGGTGGAGGAAATGGTCTGCGTGATGCCCGTGTCGGGACTGACGCCGAGATTGACGTAACCGACCTGGAACGGCGTGTTGATGGTGACATCACGGTTGGCGGACAAGGCCATCCCATTGATGCCAGCCGTCCATACGGCATCCTCGGTGATGGTCAGCGCGCCGCCATTAAAAGTCAGGGAAGAACCGTTTTCCGCCCTCACCGTGCCGCTGAACGTGGTGGCGCCAGCGCCGCTGCTGGCGAAGCCGCCGATGAAGGTGGAGTTGTTGGTCAGCAGGCCGCGCACATGGATGGCGTGGCCGTTGTTGTTCACTTGCACGAAGCCCCCGTCAATGGTGATGCTGCCGGAGCCGAGGTAATTGTTGCCGGGGGCAAGTTCGCCGATGACGAGGTCGCTGTGCAGGCTGGCAGTGATCGACCCGAGGCCAGTCTTGACGAGGCCGCCGGAAAACAGATTGCTGCCGCTGTGCATGTAAAAATGGCTGGTGTTGGTGTTTACCATCAATCCACCGCTGCCGACCAGGTTCGTTCCTTCGAGAAAACCACTGGTAGCGCCTGTATAATAGGCAAGAACATTGACCCTCCGGTCGGCATCCAACGCCACATCGCCGGCATTATTCACATAAACACTGGACATTGAGAAATCACCCGCGATGGCAAAACGCCCGTTGAACGTGGCGGTATCTGCACCGCCGTAGCCATGGTTCGTAAGCACGGAACCTTGGTTCATGACCACCACGCCGTTATGAGTGAACGTTGAAGTGCCACTCCCCGTACCAATACCCAATGTGCTATTGACGTTGATGGTGCCGGTGAAAAGCGGAGCGTCAACCAGGGCCATGCCGCTACCGTTCACTTCAACGTTGGCGGCACTGTTCAAGCCACCAAAAATGACGCCAGCGCTGCGATACTGATATTGCTGCATGGCGGCACCCGTTGTATTGATGACCAAGTCGTTGTTCAAAACCGCCCCTGAGTCGAATATCACCGAACCCGGGCCGCTGATGATGGACGCCGCCCGGCCAAAACTGCCCGTGCCGCTGACACCGCTGTCAAAAACCAGTGTGCCGTTTTGGATGCGGACGAATAACGAAGGATGAAGCCCGCCAGTCGCCCTGTTGCTTTGCAAATGCCCGATGGTCACAGTCTGACCTTGCAGGTTGTTGAATCTACCTGACACCACGGCATTGGCATCAATAATCACCTTGCTGCCCGCGCCATTGGGAACATCGACATCCCAAGTGGCGAAATCAAACCAGTTGCCCGGATTTATCAGCGTGGTGGTCAGGAAATCAGACGGCGCAAGGACGCCGCCGCCGATGTCCACCGCGCCGGGCGCGTAGCCGCGGAACCAGATTTTGGAGAGGTCGGCGCCGCCGGTGGATTTGACGATATTGCCGTTGGCGGCAATGAGGCCGTCGCCGGGATGGGAAGCGGGATTGCCCGTCCAATTATAAATGGAGAGATAATTTTGCCCCAGCGAATTGGCCGCCGCCGCCGATGCCGCGAGGCCGCCGATGGTCAGCGTCGCCGGGGTGCTGCCGTTGAACCACAAGCCCAGCCGCGCGTCGCCGGCGAGGTTGATGGCGGCAAAGGTCTGGTCGTGGCCGTTCAAATAGATATTGCTGACGGCATTGGCATTGAGGTTCAGCGCGCTGGCGCCGAGCTGGTTGGTTAACCCAAGCTGGGTGAGGTTGGTCACCGTCAGCAGGTTGGTGAACGGCGCATTGGTGCCGCTGTAGGTCAGGCCGGCGAGCAGGTCGAGCGTCGCCTGCCCGAGGCTGATCGTGCCGCTGCCGCTGGTGATGATGAGTTCGCCGGCCCGGAAGGTGCCGCTGTCGGTGAAGGCCAGGGCGTTGTGGCCCGTTTTTTGCACGGTGCCGAGGTAGCCGTCCATCGCCGCGCCGTTCAGGGTGACGCTGATGCTGTTGTTGGCGCTGGCGGCGGCGCCGGTGCTGAACACGAGGTCGGGCGCGCCGGTGATGACGCCGCCGGCGTAGTTGAAATCCGCGCGTTCGAGCAGCAGCGTGCCGGAGGTCGCGCCGCCGCCGGCGAGGGTGCCGCCGGTCATGCGGAAGGCGAACTGGTTGCGGTAATCATTTTCCGTGAGCCGCACCAGGCCGCCGTCCGCCACCGTCAGCGCGCCGGCTTGCAACCCGACAAACTGGCCGGCGCCCGCGCCGCTGGAGTTGATGTTCAGCACCGCGCCGCCGCCGACGGTGACATCGCCCGCGCCGAGGTTGTTGTTGTCCGCCGAGACCGCGCCGATGACGATGCCCGCCGCCGCCGCGTTGCGCACCGTCGCCGCCATCGTGCCGCCGGTGAGCGCCAGCCCGCCGGTGAAGGTGTTGTTGATGTTGGTCAGGTAAAACAGGCCGGCGCCCGACTTGGCAATGCCGCCCGTGCCGGAGACCGAGCCGCTGATGGTGACGGTGGAATTAGGCTCGACGCCGACGATGCTGAGCGTGCCGGCGCCGAGATTGACCGCGCCGGCGAGGGTGAGCGTGGAAAGGTAGGAGGCGGTGTCCTGCACGGCGGTGATTCGCAGGTCGTTGCCGAGGTTTACGATGCTGTTGATGATCACGCGGTTCGACCCGTGGAAGTTAATCAGCGAAGGGCCGCCGGTGGAGAAGAAGTTGAGCGAGCCCGCGCCGTCGGGGGCAAACGTCGTCGTGTGGTAGGCGGCGTCCGTGCCGTTGACCGTCAGCGAGCCGAGGGTGGCGGTGACGTTGACGGTGACGGTGCGGTCCCCCACCAGCCCGGTGCTGACGACCGTGACGTTGGCGCCGGGCGCGTTGGGCGCGCCGGCGGGGTTCCAGTTGGCCGCGTCGCCCCAGTCGCCGGCGCCGCTGCCCGACCACGAGGAATTTTGCGCGCGGGCGCCGCCCGCCAGCAGCAGGAAAACGAATGCGGCGGCGGTGGCGGCGGCGGCGTGGCGGTGGAAAGCGAATGCGGCGGCGGCGCGGCGGTGGTGCTGAATGGTTCTGAGGTTCATGGTTTTTCCTTTTTCTTCATTCCTTTCCATTCTGTTCATTCTGTCCAAATAAAGGGTTCGGTTTTTTAACCACGGATTACACGGAATACACGGATAAGAGAAAGACTTGGAAAATCGCTGGTTTTATCCGTGTTCATCCGTGAAATCCGTGGTTAAATTTAATGGTTCGGTTTTTTCCCACCACAAAGGCACAAAGGGCACAAAGCGTCTTGTAGGGCCTGACCTCGCGTCAGGCCGCCGGCGCTCCCAGTCACTGGCGCGGCAGCGGGCGCATGGGGATGTCCGGGCTGTTTCATCGGGACACAATACGTCCCTGAAAAACGTTATTAGGGCTTGGAAGGCTGGAAGGCTGGAAGCTTTTTACAAATTTCGTATTTCGTATGCAAGCTTATTTTCAAGCAATTACGAATTTTTTCGACTCCGGCGGCAGAGGTTTTTAGCCGAAGCGAACCGGATGCCGGTTTATAAAAACGGTTCCTCGCTAATTTGAATGATCTAAACGAAAAATTTACCCAAGGAGACCACGAAGGAAGGAAAGAGATTTTGATTAAAAAACTCCCTCCGCACTCCGTGTCCTCCGTGTCTCCGTGGTGAAATAAAATCCGAACCAATAAAATAGCCGCAAAGAGGCACAAGAAGCACAAGAAATCACTCAATCTTGTGCCTTTGTCAGACCACTCGGCTCCGCCTCGTAGAGCGCCTCTTTGTGGCCATAAAAACCGAACCATTAAATTTAACCACGGATTACAGGTATGCCCAAATCTTTCTCTTATTCGTGATAATTCGTGTAATCCGTGGTTAATTCCGCCCGCGGCACCGCCCCGGCAGGCATGGGCTGCACAGGGAAAAAACATTATAACGGCAGGCGAAGACATGACAGCGGAGGCGAACGGGGAAAATAGCGGAAAAAAATAAAAAACTAGGTAAAAATAACTAAGACCCGTGGTCCATGCAAGCCATTTTCACCGCCGGGCAGGCATCGCCAGATGGCAGGCGGCGGCGCAGGGCGCGGATTTGGGAGAGCCCGGACGGCGTCCGCCGCACTCATTTGATTGGCAAAAATGGATTATGGCCCGCCATGCGGCCTGCGGCGGGCGGTCGCCCTCGAAACCTCCATCAAAAGCGGCGACAAGCCGCCGCTCGTGGCACACCAAGAACCTGCTCGTGGCGGAGTTTCATCTCGAAAAACAAAACAGGCCCTGCGTGATGCAGGGCCTGCGGGCGGTTTTTGTGGCAGGCGGCATTATATAGTAATTTCTCTCAACCTTGGCCCAAATGGCAGGGCGAGGCGTCCCCGCCGATCCGCGGCTCAGCCGGAGGCTTCGCCCTACCGGCGCTGCCGCGCCAATGTTAAACGAAAACACTATAAATGCCGGCGCGCCTTTGGGTGGACGAGGGGAAATTTCCCACATGTGGGAAATTCGCGTCGCGACCCATCGCGCGCGCGTCAGTTGCGCGGCGGCACGAACAATTTTACACGGATGTGCGCCTCGACTTCCGTGAGATCGTAATACACAAAGTGCCCGAGGCGGTGGTGCGGGATGCGGCGCTCCTGCGTCCCCGCGCGCAGCGTGCGGATGGACGGCTCGCGCCCCTTGGGGAAAATCTCGCTCAGGCGCAGGCCGTTGATGTCGGTGAGCGGCTGTTGAACACCGGCGGGAGCGCCGGTGTTGTTTGCAGTGGCGGCGCCTGTGATGGCGGGCGCGGCAATGGTGTGTGTGGTGTTTCGCATGGTTTTCATGTCGCTGTTGCGCGGTCAACGCGGGCGGGGTATCCGCGATGATTCCCCGCATGGGCGCGCAAAGGCCGGCAGGCGCGGCGCGAGCGGCCTTTGCGGTGGTCGCCCGCGCCGCGCGGTGGAGGCGCATGGATTCGGGAGACGGCCTGCTATGCCGCGAGGCGGTGCGGCGCGCCCGCGTCGGCTGCGGTGATATCGGTGCTCTGCGATGCGCCGGCCTCCTCCGCAGTCGCCGCTGTTTTCACTGCCGGAGACCTCTTCGGCGCAATCCCGAAGAAGGCCTCGGCCTCCTGCGTGGTGGTCACGTTCAGGTAATGGCGGCGGATGATGCTCTCCGAATTGCCCGCCTGCAACGCCGTGTCGCCCATCGAACGGAATTTTCCCACGTGCATCGAAATAAACGTGTGCCGCAGCACGTCGTGCCCGACGCCGAATTTTTGGCGGATGCGCGTGAGCTTTTTGGCGATGCTCTTCATTTTATCCTTGGGCGGAATAACGGGGTATTCGTCCAGCGGATAGGCTTTGAGCCACGCGGCAAGATTCGGCTGGATGGTGATGAGCCGGCGCATGTTCACCTTGGAAACCCACGGCTCGATGGTGATGGCGGCGTTTTCCAGCCGCACGTCGGCGGCGGGCAGCTTGGAAATCTCCCCCTCGGGCCGGATGCCGGCGAACAGGCACAACGCGAAAAACGGCACGAATGCCCCGCCGTGGACACTCTCCACGTGCGCCATGAGTTGCGCGGCGCGCTCCGCCGTCAGCGCCTCGGCGCTGCCGCGATTGTGCTCGATGCGGTTGCGCGGGATTTTCGCCACCGGGTTGCCGCCCACCCATTCCTTGCGCACCGCGTGGTTGAAAAACGCGCACAGCACGCCGCGCCGGTTGTTCTGCGTCTTCAGCGAGCCACTGTCGCGCCGGATGTAGGCGTGCAACGCCTCCGTGCCCGCCTCCGCAAGCGTCTGCGTCGGAAAATGCCGCTGGAACTCCGTCAGCTCCAGCCGGATGTTCCGCAACTGCCGTTTGCCTATCAACGCCTGTTGCACGTCCTCCTTGCGCGCCTTCATGTAGGTTTCGATGGCATCGGCGATTTTCAGCGCGGCCTCGGGCTCGCGGTAATTGGCCAGCGCGTAGTCGAGGTAGAAGGTGAGCGGACGCCGCGCCTTCTCCAGCCGGAGAAACGCGGCCTCGGCCTCGCGCAACTGCGCCTCGGTCAAAAACGTGCTCGCGCCGCGAAGGTTGGATTGCGACTGGAGCACGCGCAGTTCGAGCGCGGCGCGCTCTGCAATGGCATCCTCGCGGGTCTTAAAGTTTTTACGGATGCGCTCGCCGAGCAACCAGCCGGCGACGCGGAATGAAATCACGCCGTTGCGGTTCTTGAACGGCTTGATGGTGAATGCGGATTTTTTTTGTTTCATCGATGGTTGCCGCCCTCACGTGGCAACCTATTCATGAAATCTCCGGTTTCCCTCGGGGATTCGTCCGATTCGCGCCGGCAAGATGCCGGCGCTCCCAGTCGCTCACGCGGCGGCGCGGACTTCGATCGAAAAAATTTTGGCCAACAAGCTCAGTTGCGGCCGAGATAGGTGCCGTCGGCGGTGCTCACGCGGATGACTTCGCCTTCCTTGATGAAGAGCGGGACCTGCACGACGAGCCCGGTTTCGAGCGTGGCGGGTTTCTGGACATTGCTGGCGGTGTCGCCCTTGATGCCATCGGCGCTTTCGGCGATCTTGAGCGCGACGGCGGAGGGGAGTTCGACGTTGAGCGGATTGCCGTCCACGAAGAGGATGTCAACCTTGCCGCCGGGCGCGAGGTAGTTCTTGGCGTCGCCGAGTTGCTGCTCGCTGAGCTCGATCTGGTCAAATGTCTCGGGGTCGATGAACGCGTAGGTGCCGCGGTCGGCGTAGCTGAACTCGAGCGTGCGCTTGTCGGTGGGGAGCACCTCGATGGTGTCGGTGGACGCGAAACGCTGGTCGAGCGCCTTGCCGTAGCGGAGGTTGCGCATCTTGATCTGGACGAAGGCTCGGAGGTTGCCCGGCGTGCGGTGCTGGGTTTCCATGACGAGGTGCGGCTCGTTATTGAACTTGATGACTTGGCCTTTGCGAATGTCGTTGGCGGCGGGCATGGGCGTGTGACTTGACGGTTTTGAGTTGTGTAAAGGGTGGTTGATTAAAGGGCGGCGCGTGGGTGTGTCAAGGCAGGCCGTGCCTTTCTAGAAACGGATGTCCGGCCCGTCGGGATTCAGGGTGCCCGCATTTTGCGGCGGTGGGGCGGCGGGTTTCTCGGGCGCGGGCGGCGGCGTGCGGGCGGGTTGCGAGGGCGAAGCGGGAGTCGCCGATGTCACGGGCGCGGCGGAGATGGGCGAGGCGGGGAGTTTTGCAAAATAGTGCTCGAACAGGTTGGCGATTTTCAGGTCGCGCGATTTCGAGTCGGGGCTACCCATGGTGACGACGATGAGGCGGTTGCCGTTGCGCTGCGCGGTGGCGGCGAGGCAGAAGCCGGCGTTCTGCGTGAAGCCGGTCTTGAGGCCGTCCACGCCTGCGACCTTGGGAAGGAGGTTGTTGTGGTTTTTCATCATGACGGGTTCGGGGCGGGTGCGCGCGCCGAATTCGCGCAGGCGGACGGAGGTGTATTTGAGGACGTCGGTTTCACGGATGAGCGCGAGGCTGAGCAAGGCGAGGTCGCGCGGGGTGGTGAGATCGCCGTCGGCGTCGCGGCGGCTGGAGGGCGGCAGGCCGTGCGGCGTGCGGAAGGTGGTGTTTTTCATGCCGAGCGATTGGGCGCGGGCGTTCATGAGCGCGACAAATTCCTCGCGGCCCGCGGCGGCGGCGTGGGCGAGGGCGTGCGCGCAGTCATTGGCCGACTGGATCATGAGTGCGTAGAGCAACTCGTCCACGGTGAACACCTCGCCCTGCTTGAGCCAGACCTGCGTGCCGCCGATGCGCGCGTCCTCGGCCGTGACGGTGACGAGGGTGTCGTGGTTGATGCGGCCGGCCTTGATGGCGTCATGCACGATGAGGAAGGTCATCAGCTTGGTGACGCTGGCCGGAGGGGAGACGAAGTCGGCGTTGTCCTCGAAAAGCACTTCGCCGCTGGCGGCGTTCACCACGATGGCCCCCTTGTAGGTGGAGGGGACGACGGCGGGCGCGCGGGTGGTTTTCGTCCGCGACTGCGCGGCGGCTTTCGAGGGGAAAACGACCACGCCTGCGAACAGCGTGAGAATCGCCAGGAGGAAGGGAAAACGATGGGCGGAGGAGTCGGACATGTGACGTGGAAAATGGAAAAGGTGAAGCGAAAGGGAAGAAGCCGTTTGGGGGAATCGCAATCTTCGGCGATTTTGCCCGGGGACGGGGGCGTTTCAGTTGCAGACGCGATGTCATATTTCGGCACACCCTCTTTCCTCTTTCTCTTTATTCTTTATCTTTCCTCCTTCCGTCCCGGCGGACTTTTCTGGGGACGGCAGGGAAGGGGAGAAAGAGAAAGATAAAGAATAAAGAGAAAGATTCCGGCGGCGCGCTCTTGCCGGAAACTTTCCGCCTGACTCCGGCCCGGGCGGGCGGCAGCCTTTCCGCCATGCCGAAACAGAACACACCGCCCGACACGTCGGGGCTGCCTGCGTTTGACCGTGCGGTGGGCGGCATTCTTGCGGGGGACAACATCGTCTGGCACGTGGACTCCATCGCGCAATACCAGTCGTTTGTCACCCCGTTTGCGGCGGCGGCGGCGCGCGACGGACGGCGGCTCATCTATTTCCGCTTCGCGCGGCACGGGCGGCTGCTGCCGGAGGATTTCCCGTGCGAAACCGTCGTCCTGAGGCCGGAGGACGGGTTCGAGGTATTCATTAACCGGATACGCGGGAGGATCGGCGCGGTGGGGCTCGCGGCCTATTACGTGTTCGACTGCCTGAGCGACCTGGCCACGGACTGGTATTCCGACGCGATGCTGGGCAACTTCTTCATGCTCACCTGCCCGTATTTGTTCGAGCTGGAGACGATCGCCTATTTCGGGCTGCTGCGCGGGCGGCATTCGCGCGACGCGACCGAGCCGGTCATCGCGACCACGCAGTTGTTTCTCGATGTGTTCGGCGACGAGGGACGCCTCTACATGCGGCCGCTCAAGACGCAGTTCCGCCGACCGCCCGGACTGCGCCTGCTGCACGCCTGGGGCGAGGGCGGGGCGGGAGGCGCGTTCGACATCGTGCGCGGCAGCGCGGAAATCACGCGCGCCATCGCGCACGCCGGGCCGGACTGGGCGGCGGATGCGGAGGTGCATGGCGCGGAATTGTGGCGGCGCGCCGAGGAGGCCGCGACCCGCGCCGGCGACGATGAGCGGCCGGAGATCTGGACGCAGTTTGTGCGCATGATGATCTCGCGCGACGAGGCCATCATGCCGCTCGTGCAGTCGTGCTTTTCGCTCAAAACCCTGCTGCCCATCCGGCGGCGTCTCGTCGGCACGGGGCTCATCGGCGGCAAGACCGTCGGCATGCTGCTGGCGCGCGCCATCGTCGCGCGGGATTGCCCGGAGGTGGCGGCGAAGCTGGAGGAGCACGACTCGTTTTACGTGGGGGCGGACGTGTTCTATACGTTTCTCGTGCGCAACGGTCTCTGGCCGCTGCGCGAGCGTCAGCGCGCGCAGCGGACGTTTCTCGACGGCGTGGACGAGGCGCAGGCGCGGGTGCGCGCGGGCGGGTTTCCGGATTACATCGTCCGGCAGTTTGCCAACGTGCTCGATCACTTCGGGCAGTATCCCATCATCGTGCGCTCGTCGTCGTTGCTGGAGGACAATTACGGGCGCGCGTTCGCCGGGAAATACGAGAGCGTTTTTTGCGCCAACCAAGGCACGCGCGAGGAGCGGCTGGAGGCGTTTCTCGACGCGGTGCGCACGGTCTATGCGAGCGCGATGAGCCGCGAGGCGTTGAGCTACCGGGCGCGTCACGGGCTGCTCGAACGCGACGAACAGATGGCGCTGCTGGTGATGCGCGTGACCGGTTCGATGCAGGGCGGATGCTTTTATCCGCATCTGGCGGGCGTGGGTTTTTCCTACAATCCCTTCGCGTGGCATCCGGCCATCGACCCGGCGGCGGGCGTGGTGCGGCTGGTTTACGGGCTGGGCACGCGAGCGGTGGAGCGCGTGGACGACGACTACACGCGCGTGGTCGCGCTCAACGCCCCGCTGCGCCGGCCTGAGTCGGGCGCGGACGATATTTTCCGCCATTCGCAGCGCCGCGTCGATGTGATCGACCTCGCCGCAAACCGCCCCGCGTTGCGCGAGTTCCGCACGCTGCTGGACGATGCGCGCGAGGCCGGCATACCGGTCGAGCTGCTCACGACGCGCGACGACGAGGTCTACGAACGCACCGGGCGCGAGGCGCGTTTCCTCACCTTCGAGCCGCTGCTTTCGGACGCGTCGCGGGAGGGGCTGGTCGCGGACTTGCGCGCGGTGCTGCAGGCGCTGGAGAAAGCCTACGCGCGGCCGGTGGACATTGAGTTTGCGGTGAACTTCGAGCGCGATCCGGCCACGCGCGAGTTGCGGCACTGGCTGCATCTGCTCCAGTGCCGTCCGTTGCAAGTGCAGGGCACGCACAATCCCGACGTGCCGCCCGCCCGGCCTGCGCCCGGGGAGGTTTTTCTGCGCGCAAAAAGCGCGGTGGTCGGGCACAGCCGCGTGCATGCGGTTGACTGGATCGCGCACGTGCGCCCGGAAATCTACTCCACGCTCAACGAACAAAACCGCCATGCGGTCGCGCGCGCCATCGGCGATGTCAACCGCGCCCTCGCCGCGCGCGACGGCGCGGCCATGCTCATCGGCCCCGGACGCTGGGGCACGACGACGCCGGGGCTCGGCGTGCCGGTGCGGTTTTCCGAAATCAACCACTTCGCCGTGCTCTGCGAGCTGGCGGTCATGAGCGAGCACCTCACGCCGGACATCTCGTTGGGCACGCATTTTTTTGGCGAGCTGGTGGAGATGAACATGCTCTACTTCGCGCTTTTCCCCGGACGCGAGGGCAACGAAATCGACCTAGCCGCCTTGGCGGGCGAAGGTTTGCAAAACGGCGGAGGCCGCCCACGCGATTGTTTCGACGAACTCGCGGGCGAAGCGGCGGCAAACCTTGCCGCGCCGGTGCGCGACGCGCTGCGGGTTTTTCGCGCGGCGGATTTCACCGCGCTGGCGGGGCAGGGGGGCTCGCCCGCTGGAAGCGCGTCCGGCGCGGGCGCGCTCTGGCTGCTGGCCGACGCGCGCCGTCAGGAACTGGTGATCAGCCGGCGGAAGTTCGTGTGAGGCGGGGACGCTTTTACTATATTGGGCCCCACTTGCTCTACACCGCCGGTGCCGTGGCGCTTTCGTCAAACTATGAACTTTACCACGATTTGAGCCGACGCGCAACTTGCTATGCAGCGATTACACTGCGTTATGGATACTTGATAAAGTATAAGCAGTCATTCCAATCTATAGCTTTTACAAGTTTAAAGTCTCTATAACTTACATCATTTTTTATCTTTGTTCCAGATATGTTACCTTCCTTGTCAACATTCTTAAAGAATTTTTCAAGTTCTCCGTCAGCACATGCAGCCGTAAATAATCCATGGAAATTATAGGCGTCTGTTATGACTAATGTGCCCATGTCATTATCATTGGGTTCATTATCTGAAAAACCCCACGGGTTGGGAGGAGGTCCGTCATTGCTGATGTCGTATTGGTATGGGGTTAACCATTCTGCAAGCAAAGGTATGCTGCCAGGCCCCGCTCCAAAATCGGTGTGATTTGTTGTCCCGTTTACAGATACATCCATGCTCCACATGACTTCGCCAGCCGTATTGACATAAGATGACCAAGTTATTGACACTCCATAATTCATTGAGGTGCTTTCTGACCAGCCTTGCGATCCGTTAATGGATAGAAAACTGCTGCCAGCCTGAAACCCAAAATTGCCGTCAGTGCCACGGGTGAGAGTATAATTCTGAATTACTGAGCCGGATGTGCCGGGTCCTGTTGGCAGACCAGTGGATGAATTGAATCCGGTGAAGGTTGCCGTGCGCGGAACGTGATTATCAAGGAAATTATAAAGCACTGGATGCGTGTTCCATTGTGGAAAGCTGTTGCATATTTCCTTTCCCATTTCATTTGCTAAATTAACAGAGATTTCAGGTTGAACCGTTATTGTCTGGGCCTGTGCAAAAGAATATATGAATACGACGGCAGCAGCAAAAATTGCATTAGTAAGGGTTTTCATACAGTAGAAAGGGACAGGGGTTAGTTGAGTTGAGAAATGATGTAGGTATAGTCGCTGAGCCTACCTTCTGGAAACTCGCTCCGTAATGTGGAACTTCCCGACCCAATTTCAGTTGGTGCAAATATCCGGGTATGTTCGATACTGTAACGGTTGTTTTCGGGATAGTGACGCACGACCATGATTTGCTTGTCCGCACCCCAACCCGAATTGCCCTTTTTAATTATCCCGCTGATCTCAGAAGCTTCGGGGCTGTCTTTCGCTATATTGGCAAGCTGCAATACGACGTCCACAGACGCATTGCGCATAGATGCGCCCTGCTTTGCGTAGGGTTCAATCTCAATCACAGAGTCACCAGCTTCGTTTTTTGTGACAACGGCCATGCTCGCCTCCAGCATCAGCCTTTCCTTGACCATCATGGTGTAGAACCGGCCGATTGCGTCATATTGTTTTTCAGGCAGATCGGGGTAGTTTTCTTTCAAATACGTCATCAAAAAATCCACGTCAGTCAGCGGCGATACCGGCGCGTGCATTTTCACCCCTGTGATGTTTGAGAGATGGACAGCCGATTGGTTTACGGTTGTTACCGTGAGAGCCTGTTCTGATTCATGTTGAATCTGCTCCGTTTTGCGTTCTGTGCCCTTGGCAATCCCATCGCGAACAGGCTCTTTTGATTTGGTAAGAACACCTCCCACCATAATGACAACCACGGCCAGCAGGGCGGCTGTAATCCCGATAATTATTTTTCTTTGTTTTGAGAACATGCTTTTCAGATAGAAGCTAATGAGTCCTAATGTCAATAATGGGTTTAATTTTTCTTGTTAGTTCTATTTAGCACGCCGGCGGCGCGTTTTCCCCTTCGTCATCCGGTCATGCCTTGACTTGCGCGCCGCCCGTCGCCACGGACAAAAACGCCGCCAGCGCCGCGTCCGGCGCGGGCGCGGGTTTCCAGCCGAGAACGAGACGGCTTTCCGGCGCGTGGCCGGTGAGCGGGCGAAACACCACGTCGGCCGGCAAGTCGCGCGCCTCGGACGGCGTGATGAAGGTCGCGCCCACGCCCGCGCGCACGAGGCCGATGCTGTTGACGCGCGGCCAGATCTCCTCGGCGATGCGCGGCGTCATCCCGCCCCGCGCGCACGCGGCGAGCACGCGGTCGTAGAAACCGGGGTTGTTGCTGCGCGGGAAAAGCACCAGCGGCGTGTCGGCCAGGTCGCGGAGCTTGAGCATGGCGCGGCGCGCGAGGGGATGGCCGGCGGGGAGCAGGATGCCGTTGCGCTCGCGCAGCAGCATGTGCGTGCGCAGGCCGGCGGGCGCGGTGGCGTCGGGGTGGAAAAAACCGCAGCCGAGCTCGCCGGCATGGAGCGCGGCGAGCTGGGCGGAGGTCGGCGACTCGTTCAACTCCAGTCGGATGCCCGGGTAGCGCCGCCCGAACTCGCGCACGATGCCGGGCAGCACGGTTGCCATGGCCAGCCCGGTGAACGCGATGCGCACGTGGCCCGACTCGCCGCGGATGAGCGCGCCGAGTTCGCCGCCCGCGATGGCGAGCGAGCGCAGCACCGGCTCGATGCGGCGGGCAAAGGCCCGCCCGGCGGGCGTGAGCTCGACGCGGCGCTTTGTGCGGAGAAAAAGCGGGGCACCGAGGGCCTTTTCGAGCTGCGCAATCTGGCGGCTGAGCGCGGGCTGCGCGACGGACAGCGACTCGGCGGCGCGGCGGAAATGAAGCTGGTTGGCCACCTCCAGAAAATAAACGAGGTGGCGCAGTTCGTAGGGGAACTGATACTTGTTCGGCATCAATCGCGACTAAATGAGTATTTTTTGTTAAGGCAACTTTATGGTAAGCTCACCCCGCTTTTAACTATCGACCTGTCCGCGCCATGCCTTGGGATGCCAACACCTACGACGAGGGCCGCCGCCGCCTCGTGCCTTGCTTCGATGCCTTCTACGGCACCGTGGCGGAGCTCGTGGCGCGCACCGCGCCCGCGCATCCGAGCATGCTCGATCTCGGCGCGGGCACGGGCATCGTCTCGGCCCAGGTGACGGCGCGCGTGCGCCCGGGTGGGCTGACGCTCCAGGACGGCTCCGAGGCGATGCTGGCGCAGGCGCGGAAACGCTTCGCGGATTTCGCGCCCGCGCCGCGTTTCGTGGTCTCCGATTTTCGCGACGCGCCGCCGCCGGGCGAGTTCGACGTCGTCATGTCGGCGCTGGCGATCCACCATCTGGAGGACGCGGACAAGCGCGCCCTTTTCGCCCGCGTCCATGCCGCGCTCGCGCCGGGCGGCCTCTTCGTCAACGCCGAGCAGGTGCTCGCGCCGGACGGGTGGCAGCAGTCGTTGTATTCGTTTCTCCACTACGACACCGCGCGGCGGCTCGGCAGTTCCGAGGCGGAAATCGCGGCGTCGCGCGAACGCATGAAAAACGACCGCTGCGCCACGGTAGCCGACCAGCTCGCGTGGCTGCGGGAGTGCGGCTTCGTCCATGTCGGCGAGTTTTTCCACTCGTTCCGCTTTTCGGTTTACGCGGGCTGGAAGGCCCCCGGGCCGCCGCCGATCGGCGCGGACGAATGACGAGCAACTTCAAACCCACAAGCCTCTCAATCACGATTATGCCAAAATCATTATTCCAAAAAGTCTGGGACGCCCACACCGTCCGCCAGCTGGCCAACGGCCAGACTCAACTGCTCATCGGCACGCACCTCATCCACGAGGTGACGAGCCCGCAGGCCTTCGGCATGCTGCGCGACTTGAAACTCCCAGTGCTCATGCCGCATCGCACCTTCGCGACGGTTGACCACATCGTGCCCACCGACCAGCTCGTCGAGCCCTATGCCGACCCGCTCGCGCAGGCCATGATGGACGAGCTCCGCAAGAATTGCGCAGCGAACGGCATCACCTTCTTCGACCGCGCGACCGGCAAGCAGGGCATCGTGCACATCGTCGGCCCCGAGCAGGGCATCACGCAGCCCGGCACCACCATCGCCTGCGGCGACTCGCATACCTCGACGCACGGCGCGTTCGGCGCGGTCGCCTTCGGCATCGGCACCACGCAGATCCGCGACATCCTCGCCACGCAGACCATGGCGCTCTCGCCGCTCAAGGTCCGCCGCATCGAGGTCAACGGCAAGCTCTGCCCCGGCGTTTACGCCAAGGACGTCATCCTGCACATCATCCGCACGCTCGGCGTCAACGGCGGCACCGGCTACGCCTACGAGTACGCCGGCACGACCTTCGACGCCTTCACCATGGAGGAGCGCATGACCGTGTGCAACATGTCCATCGAGGGCGGCGCGCGCGTCGGCTACGTCAATCCCGACGAGACCACCTTCAAGTATCTCGAAGGCCGCCCCTACGCGCCCAAGGGCGCCGCGTGGGACGCCGCCGTCGCCCGCTGGAAATCCTTCGCCTCCGACCCCGGCTGCCACTACGACGACGTCGTGGTCATCAACGCCGCCGACATCGCCCCGACCGTCACGTGGGGCATCAATCCCGGCCAGGGCATTTCCATCAACGAAAACATTCCCGATCCCGCGAAGGCCGCGGCGTCCGACGAGAAAGCCTCCATCGAGGAGGCGCTCGCCTACATGAAACTCCAGCCCGGCGCGCCCATCAAGGGCACCGCCATCAACGTCGCCTTCCTCGGCTCCTGCACCAACGGACGCCTCTCCGATTTCCAGGAGGTGGCGAAGTTCGTGAAGGGCAAAAAAGTCGCGCCCGGCGTGAAAGCCATCGCCGTGCCCGGCTCGCAGGGCGTCGGCAAAATCTGCGAATCGCTCGGCATCGACAAGGTCCTCACCGAGGCCGGCTTCGAATGGCGCGGCGCGGGCTGCTCGATGTGCCTCGCGATGAACCCCGACAAACTCGTCGGCGACCAGATCTGTGCCAGTTCCTCGAACCGCAACTTCAAGGGCCGCCAGGGTAGCATCACGGGCCGGACGATATTGATGAGCCCGCTCATGGTCGCCGCCGCCGCCATCACCGGCAAAGTCAGCGACGTGCGCGAAATATTCGCGGTCAAAAACTAAGGCCCCGCCGCGCATTCCGCGCAACCCGTCACGTTTCACCCAATTATTCATTTATCATCATGGCTCTCGCAAAAATCACCCAGATCGCCGGCCGCGGCGTTTACGTCCCCGGCAACGACATCGACACCGACCGCATCATCCCGGCCCGCTTCATGAAGTGCGTCACCTTCGACGGACTCGGCGAATACCTTTTCTTCGACGTGCGCCACACGCCCGACGGAAAACCCGTCGTCCCGGCGCACCCGATTGACCGCCCCGAGCACAAGGGCGCGACGATTCTCCTCTCCGGCGCGAACTTCGGCTGCGGCAGCTCGCGCGAGCACGCCCCGCAGGCCATCCACAAGGCGGGCTTCCGCGCCGTCATCGCGGAAAACTTCGCCGAGATTTTCTTCGGCAACAGCACCACGCTCGGCATTCCCTGCGTGAACGCGAAACGCGAGGACATCGCCAAGGTCGCCGCCGCCATCGCCGCCAACCCGCAACTCGAAATCACGGTGGACGTGGAAAAACTCGAAGTCCGCTTCGGCGACCAGAAGATTCCCGTTACGCAACGCGAAAGCGCCCGCGATGCGCTGGTGCACGGCCGCTGGGACGCCATCGGCGAGCTCATGGAAGGCCGCGAGGCCGTCCTCGCCCTCCGCGAAAAGCTGCCCTACTTGGCGGCTTGAAGCGAAGTTTAGGTTAAAAGTTTAAGTTTAAGGAAACAGGCCGGCTGCCTGTCCCTAAACTTAAACTTCAAACTTAAACTGGCCGCGCAGCGGCCCTTTCCGCGCTTGCCTCGCCCGCGGGCAAACGCATTGTCTGAACCTTTTCAGCGAGCAATTCCACCCATGAAAAAGACCGCCAGACGTTCCGCCGCCGCCGAAGCGAAAGCCGCCGCGAAATCCGCCAAGCCCGCCACCCGTCCCGCCCGCCAGATGAACGGCGCCGATTGTGTCGTGGAGTGCCTTGTCAGGGAGAACGTCGATGTCATTTTCGCCTATCCCGGCGGCGCCTCGCTCGAACTGCACCAGGCGCTCGCCCGCACGAAAGACATCCGCGTCGTCCTCCCGCGCCATGAGCAGGGCGGCGCGTTCGCCGCCGAGGGCTACGCGCGCGCCTCCGGCAAGGTCGGCGTGTGCATGGCCACCAGCGGCCCCGGCGCGACCAACCTGGTCTCCGCCATCGCCGACGCGTTCATGGATTCCATCCCGCTCGTCGCCATCACCGGGCAGGTGTATTCGAAATACATCGGCAAGAGCGCGTTTCAGGAGACCGATTTCTTCGGCATGACGCTGCCCATCGTGAAGCACTCCTACCTCGTGCTCGACGCCGCCGACCTGCCGCGCGTCTTCAAAGAGGCGTTTCACCTCGCGCGTAGCGGACGCCCCGGCCCGGTCGTCATCGACATCCCGAAGGACGTGCAGCAGGCCGCCGTCACGCCGGTGTTTCCCGCCGCCACGTCGTTCCGCAACCCGCTCATCAGCCTCCGGCAGACCGCCACCGACGGGCAGCTCCAGCACATCCTCTCGCTCGTCTCCGCCGCGCGCAAACCCGTGCTCTACGTCGGCGGCGGCGTCATCTCCGCCGAGGCGCACAAGGAACTCCGCGCCTTTGCCGAAAAGACCGGCATTCCCGTCGCCACCACGCTCATGGGCGTGGGCGCGTTCCCCGAAAATCATCCGCTCTCCATGCGCTGGTTCGGCATGCACGGCTCCGCCGCCGGCAACTGGGCCGTCGATGAATCCGACCTGCTTCTCGCCTTCGGCGCGCGTTTCGACGACCGCATCACCGGCGACACCAACCGCTTCGCGCCGCACGCGCAAATCGTCCACCTCGACATCGACGCCGC
Source organism: Termitidicoccus mucosus (assembly GCF_038725785.1). GTDB lineage: Bacteria > Verrucomicrobiota > Verrucomicrobiia > Opitutales > Opitutaceae > Termitidicoccus > Termitidicoccus mucosus. The sequence continues at coordinate 2,066,134 of NZ_CP109796.1, read as the reverse complement.
CGAGCACAACAAAAACAAACGCGTCCATTATCCCGTCTGCGCCGACCTCAAGGACGCCCTCGCGCGCCTGAACAAGCTCATCGTCGCGAAAAAGTTCACCGCCCCAGACACCGGCGACTGGCTCCCGCGCATCGCCGAGTGGAAAAAGCAGCACCCCTTCAGTTACGGCGAAAGCCAGCACATCCTTCCGCAGGAGGCCATCCACGCGCTCTACGAACTCACCAAGGGCGAGGCCATCATCGCAACCGGCGTCGGCCAGCACCAGATGTGGGCCGCGCAATTCTACACCTTTGACGAGCCGCGCCGCCTCATCAGTTCGCTCGGCCTTGGCGCGATGGGCTTTGGTTATCCCGCCGCGCTCGGCGCGAAAGTCGCCTGTCCCGACCGCCAGGTCATCGACATCGACGGCGACGGCTCGTTCATGATGAACATTCAGGAGCTCGCCATGGCGAAGATAGAAAACATTGCCGCGAAGGCCATGATCCTGAACAACCAGCACCTCGGCATGGTGACGCAGTGGGAGGATCGTTTTTATCAAAGCGTGCGCGGCCAGACCATCCTGGGCGACGCCGACAACATCGGGGGACCTCACAACATCCCCGGTCTCTATCCTGACTTCGCGCAAATCGCCGCGGGTTTTGGCGTGAAAGGCCGCCGCGTGATCAAGAAGGCCGAGTTGCGCGAAGCCATTCAGGAGATGCTTGACCACGATGGCCCGTATCTTCTCGACGTGGTCGTCCCGCACAGCGAGCACGTGCTCCCGATGATTCCCGCCGGGAAATCAGTGAAGGAAATGATCCTGTCGTAAGCCCCGCGCGGCGGGGAAATCCCAAATTCCGAAATCCCAAATTCCAAAGAATCACCGGCGCGGGAGCGCCCTCTTTGGGATTTTGGCCTTTTGATTATTGGAATTTTTTTGGGATTTGGGATTTCGGAATTTGAGATTTCCTCTCGCGGGCAGGAATGCCCGCGCTCCTTTGCATGGAGCTCATTCCGCGCCGGACGGAATTGCGAAAACGGCCGGCTCCAGGTCGGTCCGGTGGCGGACCGCCAGCACGTCGTGGAGCTTGGCGGCCTGACGCTCGATTTGTTCGAGTCGCGGCGTGTCGGCGACGAGCAGCAGCATGCGGCTTTCCCTGCCGTCGCCGATGGGCGCGCAGAGAATCGCCTCGAGGTTGAACGCGCGGCGCGCGAAAAGTCCCGTGATGTGCGACATGACGCCGGGATGATTGCGCACGCGAAGTTCAAGGATGGCAGTGGCGCCAGGATCGGGAGCGGTATGGAGCGCGGACAGCTTGTCCGCTTCAGTGCGGGCGGGCCGCCCGCGTTCCATAGTGCCGGTGCTGGCGGCGGCGGAGGGTCTGGTTGGATTCATGATTTGGTTGTGGATTGGAAAATGAGTGAAAAAGGAACGGCTTGAACGGAGGGCTCACGCCACGCAGGCCGCGGCCTCGGTCTGCTCGATCATTTCGCGATTGGCGGCGCCGGGGGGAACCATCGGGAGGACGTTGGCCTCGGCGGGAATCGCGATGTCGATCACGCACGGGCCGGGCGCGGCGAGCGCGGCGTCGATTTCCGCCAGCGGATCGGCGGTATCCGGCCCGATGCGGTGGCCGCGCAGCCCGAAGGCGCGGGCGACGGCGGCAAAGTCGGGCACCGTGTCGAAGCGCGAGGCGGAGTAACGCCGGCCGAAGAAAAGCTCCTGCTGCTGGCGCACGAGGCCGAGGTGCGCGTTGTTGAAAACGAGCACGGCGACCGGGAGATCGAGGTCGGCGAGCGTGGCCAGTTCCTGGATGTTCATGAGCAGCGAGCCGTCGCCGCTCACGCAGGCGACGCGGCGGCCGGGCGCGGCGAGCGCCGCGCCGATGGCGGCGGGAAGCCCGAAACCCATCGTGCCGAGTCCGCCGGAGGTAAGGAAGGTGCGCGGACGGCGGAAGGGCCAGGCTTGCGCGACCCACATCTGGTGCTGGCCGACATCGGTGGTGACGATGGTATCGGAGGGCAGGGCGCCGGCGAGGGCGCGGCAGAGGTTGACGGGGTGGAGAGGCTCGCTCTCGCGCGGCGGATGACGGAGCGGGTGCGCGTCGCGGAGCCCTTGCGCGCGCGCGAGCCAGGCACGGCGCGCCGCGCTCCTGGCGGAATTGATGGCGAGTCCGGAATCATCCGCAGCGAGCACGGCGAGCAGGCGGCGCAGGATGTCGGCGGCGTCGCCGGTGAGGCCGAGGAAGGTGTTTTTGATTTTGCCGATCTCGGCGCGGTCGATGTCGATGTGCGCGATGGTGGCGCGGGGGCAGAACTCGGCGGCCTTGCCGGTGGCACGGTCGTCGAAGCGCGCGCCGATGGCGAGGAGCAGGTCGGCCTCGTCGAGCATGAGATTGACGCCGAGGGTGGCGTGCATGCCGAGCATGCCCATGTAGTGCGGGTCGCCGGTGGGGGCGGCGCCGAGGGCGTTGAGCGTGCAGACGACGGGCGCGTCGAGGCGGCGGGCGAGCGCGAGCGCGGGTTCGGAGGCACCGGCGGTGATGATGCCGCCGCCGAGGTAAATCACCGGGCGTTCGGAGCGGGCGAGCCGGCGGGCGAGTTCGTGGATGGACGCGTCGTCGCAGGGCGGCAGCGGGGCGGCGCGGCCGGGCGGCGGGAGATCGGCGTCGTCAATGTCCAACGTGGCGGTTTGCACGTCCTTGGGCAGGTCGATGACGACCGGGCCGGGCCGGCCGGACTCGGCGAGCTGGAAGGCGAGGGGAACGATCTCGGGAAGCTCGGCGACGTCGCGGACGAGGAAATTGTGCTTGGTGATCGGCACAGTGAGACCGTAGGTATCGACCTCCTGGAACGCGTCGGTGCCGATGAGGGATTGGGGCACCTGGCCGGTGAGGGCGACGAGCGGGATGGAATCGAGGCGGGCGTCGGCGATGGCGGTGAGGAGGTTGGTCGCGCCGGGACCGGAGGTGGCGACGCAGGCGGCGGCGCGTCCGGTGACGCGCGCCATGCCTTGGGCGATGAACCCCGCGCCCTGTTCGTGGCGGGCGAGGATGTGGTGGATGGTCGGATGCGCGTGGAGCGCGTCATAGAAAGGCAGGATCGCGCCGCCGGGAATGCCGGGCAGATGACGGATGGACTGGCGTTCGAGCAGGCGGGCGAGGAGGGATGCTCCGGTGTGTTTCATGGTGTGTTTCGGTTGGACGTTGGTGTGGTTGTATGGATCGGACTGGTTGGGAGAGGAACCCGCCCTGTCGTCTGTCGCCGAAAACCGGGGCACAAAAAAAGCCCCCTCCGGCGATGGACGCCAGAGGGGGCAAAATTGGTTGTTATCAACGACCCTCTGCGCGTCCGGCGGGAACGACTACTACGACGGCTACGACCACGAGAACGAGGCCGAGAAGCGAGCCGAGGGCGTTGGTGCCGGAGAGGTTCATTGATAAGTTAGGAAGCGGCACAAATGCGCAAATATGCCGGCTTGTCAAGGCAGGGTTTACCGAAAAGCGGTTCACAATCCCCTGTTGACAAGGGGCGGGACACTCATTCTAGTTCAACCCTTTTTCTAAATGAGCACCACCACCGAACAGCAGCCCGAGCAAAAGCAGCAGAGTCTCACGCCGGAGAAATTTCCCTTCACGGCTCCGCAATTGATGAACCGTTTCGTGACCGACACGGGCAAGATCCTTCCGCGCAAATACACGCACCTCACCGCGAAGCAGCAGCGCGCCGTCACGCGCACCATCAAGACCTCGCGCAACCTGCTGCTGGCCCAGTAAGCCCCCGGGCTCTGGTCGCGTTTTTTGCATAACACATCTTTTTCTCGTGAAGGCCGGAGTTTGGCTCCGGCCTTTTTCGCGTTCGCTCCGTTGAGCAATCCGTCAATGCCCGCCTCTTCGCCGAAAACCCGGATGCACGCGCGCGTCTTCCGCGGCACGCCGGCCAATCTTGTCCGCCTGGCGCGTGCCTTGCAACGAGGCGAACTCGTGGCGGTGCCCACCGAGACGGTTTACGGGCTCGCCGCCAATGCGCTTTCGCCGCGCGCCTGCGAGGCGATTTTTCAAGCCAAGGGCCGCCCTTCCAACGACCCGCTCATCGTGCACATCCATCGCCTCGCGCAGCTCGACGCGCTCGCGCATCGCAACGCCGCCGTCGGTCCACTCGCGCGCGCGTTCTGGCCGGGGCCGCTCACGCTGGTGCTGCCGAAAAAGGCCGTCGTGCCCGGCATCGTGACCTCGGGATTGCCGAGCGTGGCCATCCGCATGCCGGCGCACCGGGTGTTCCGGGCGCTGCTCAAGCTGTGCGGCCTGCCGCTCGCCGCGCCGAGCGCGAATCCGTTTGGCTACGTCAGCCCCACATCGCCCGCGCATGTGCTCGACGGGCTCGGGACGAAAATCCGCCACATTCTCGACGGCGGACCGGCGTCGATCGGGCTCGAATCAACCATCCTCGATATCCGCGACCCGCGCCGTCCGGCGATCCTGCGCCCGGGCGCGATTTCCGCCGCCGACATCGGGCGCGTGCTGGGCGTGCGCGTCCGTTCGCCCGCGCGGAAAAACACCGGCGCCGGCGTTGCTGCCGACGGACCGGTTTGTAACCCATTAGGTTGCAAACCAGGCGCGACAGGCGCCATGCCGGCCTCTGCCTCTCCCGCCGCGATCGCGCCCGGCATGTTGACGAAACACTACAGTCCGCGTCTTCCCCTCACTTTGCACAAAAGCCTGACCTTGGCGCAGGCGCTGGCGCTGCCGCGCGACGAGGCCGCCCTGTTGCTCCGCCGCCCGCGCCGCGCCGCGCCCGACAATGTTTTCTGGCTCTCCGAGGCGGGCGGGCTCGATGAAGCCGCGCGCAATCTTTTCGCGAAGTTGCGCGCGCTCGATGTTCCGTCGCCGCGCCGCAAACGCCTGCACGTCGCGCTCGCCCCCGGGCGTTCCGCCCTCGCCCTCGCGATCAACGACCGCCTGACGCGGGCCGCGGCGAAGCGGTGAGCGCATCGCGTCCGTCGCGCGAGGGCTTCAGTCTTACGGATTCAGCGCGGCGATGACTTGCGGGTGCAGCGCTGGGCCGGCCGCGACGATGGAGTCGGCATTGACCGGATCGCGCCCCTGCCAGTCGGTGATGATGCCGCCCGCGCCTTGCACGATGGGGATGAGCGCCTGAATGTCCCAAGGGTTCATGATCGGGTCGAGCATCACGTCGGCCCAGCCACCCGCGAGAAGGAGGTAGCCGTAGCAATCGCCCCATGTGCGCACGAGCCGCGCGCGGGCCGCGAGCGCGTCGTGCGCCGGGCCGTTCTGGTATTTCGCCGGGTTGAGCGGATCGCTGGTGAGCAGGGTCGCGTCCTCGATGCGCGCGGTTTCGCGCACGCGCACGGGGCGTTCATTGAGTGTGGTCGTGACAGCGTCGCCGATCATGAGCTGGCCGAGCACGGGTTGGTGAATCGCGCCGAGCACGGGGCGTCCGTTGTGCTTGAGCGCGATGAGCGTGCCCCAAAGCGGCACGCCGGTGACAAATGCCTTGGTGCCGTCGATGGGGTCGAGCACCCACACCCACTCGGCGCCGGTGTTTTCGTTGCCGAACTCCTCGCCCACGATGCCGTGGCCGGGGAATTTTTTTGCGATCATCGCGCGCATCAATTCCTCCGCGCCGCGGTCGGCGGCCGTGACGGGCGTGTCGTCGGATTTGATTTCAACGGCGAGGTCCGCGCTCGCGAAGTGCGGGCGGATGAACTCGCCGCTGCGGCGGGCGAGTTCGATGATGAAGGGGCGGAACGGTGCGAGGTCGGGCCGGGTCATGGCTGGATTTTTTCGTAAGAAGATTTTTTGCGGGCGTTGCCTGGGTGTTTTTCCGGACTCAGCCGCGCGTGAGCTTGCGGTATTTGATGCGGTGCGGCTGGTCGGCGTCCTTGCCTTTGCGGCGGCGGTAATCCTCGAGGTAACTCGAATAATTGCCCGACCACCATTGCACGGCGCTGTCGCCCTCGAAGGCGAGGATGTGCGTGGCCACGCGGTCAAGGAACCAGCGGTCGTGCGAGACCACGACCGCGCAGCCGGCGAAGTTTTCCAGCGCCTCTTCCAGCGCGCGGATGGAGTTCACGTCGAGGTCGTTGGTGGGCTCGTCGAGCAGGATGAGGTTCGCGCCGCTTTTCAGGAGCCGCGCGAGGTGCACACGGTTGCGCTCGCCGCCGGAAAGCACGCCGACTTTTTTCTGCTGGTCGGCGCCGGTGAAGCCGAATTGCGCGCAATAGGCGCGGGCGTTGACCTCGCGCACGCCGCCGCCCGAGCTGCCACCGAGGCGGAGGATTTCCTCGCCGTCGCTGATGGCCTCGAAAATCGTCGCGGCGTCGGGCAGCGCGTCGCGCGACTGGTCCACGTGCGCGATTTTCACCGTGTCCCCGACGCGCAGCGCGCCGCGGTCGGGCTGCTCGGCGCCGGTGACGAGGCGGAAGAGCGTGGTTTTGCCCGCGCCGTTGGGGCCGATCACGCCGACGATGCCGCCGGGTGGGAGCGAGAAGGTGAGGTTTTCGAAGAGGAGGTTGTCGCCGTAGCCCTTGGCGAGTTTGTCGGCTTCCACGACGAGGTTGCCGAGGCGCGGGCCGGGGGGGATCATGATTTCAAACTCGCGCTCCTTCTCGGCCACGTCCTCGCGGAGCATGGATTCGTAGGCGTTGATGCGAGCCTGCGACTTGGCCTGGCGGGCGCGGGCGGATTTGCGAATCCATTCGAGTTCGCGCGCCATGGCTTTCTGGCGGCGGTCCTCGGTGCGTTGCTCGGTGGCGAGGCGGCGCTGTTTTTGTTCGAGCCAGGAGGAATAATTTCCCTCCCACGGGATGCCGTGGCCGCGGTCGAGTTCGAGAATCCAGCCGGCGACGTTGTCCAGAAAATAACGGTCGTGCGTGACGGCGATGACGGTGCCGGCGTAACGCGAGAGGTGCTGTTCGAGCCAGTGGACACTCTCGGCGTCGAGGTGGTTGGTAGGCTCGTCGAGCAGGAGAATGTCGGGTTTCTGGAGGAGCAGGCGGGCGAGCGCGACGCGGCGGCGCTCGCCGCCGGAGAGCTTGTCCACGAGGGAGTCGGGAGGCGGGCAGCGGAGCGCGTCCATCGCCATGTCCACCTGCGCGGCGGCGTCCCATGCGCCGAGGGCGTCGATTTTTTCCTGCAACGCGCCCTGGCGCTCCATGATTTTGTCGCGGGTGGCGTCGTCGGGCGCCTCGTTGATTTCGTCCCAGGTTGCGTCGTAGGCGGCGACGAGGTCGGTGAGATGGCGCACGCCTTCCTCGACGCATGCGCGCACGGTGCTGCCGGCGGCGAGCCGGGGCTCCTGTTCGAGCAGGCCGACGCTGTATCCGGGTTTGAATACGACCTGGCCGTCGAACTCGGTGTCGCGACCGGCGAGGATGCGCATGAGGGAGGACTTGCCGGAGCCGTTGAGGCCGAGCACGCCGATTTTTGCGCCGTAGAAAAACGATAGCGAGATATCGCGGAGGATTTCCTTGCGCTCGATTTTCTTCGAGACGCGCATCATCGAAAAAATCACCTTGGGTTCGTCGTTGGCGGCCATGATTGCGGCAGACCAAACACGAAGGCGCGCGCGGCGTCAATGGGATGGAACGGCCCATGTATCGCAGCGCAGCACCCCTGCCTGCCGCCGAACAGATTTCGCGCGAAGCGTGGCATTTAGTTTTTTGGAAAAACCAGCGACGCTCCGCGCCCTTCGTCTTCGACGGCGGGCAAGGATGCGCTACGGCGTGTTGGCGCGGTTCCGCTGACTTGCTTTGCAATTTTGCCGACATCACCCTTGGTGCCCTTGGCGCTTGCCGCAAATTTTTGTTCGCCCTGAAGCCGGGCAATTCACACGGTAGTCGGTTCGTATGTCCACGTTCCAGACACTGCCCGGCTTCCGTGAGTTTTATCCCGACGCCCTTGCGCGCCGGAACCACATTTTTCGCCTCTGGCGGCAGACCGCGCATGTGTTTGGGTTTTCCGAATACGACGCGCCCGTGCTCGAGCCGCTCGCGCTCTACAAGGCCAAATCCGGCGACGAGATCGAGGCGCAGCTTTTCAGTTTTACCGACAAGGGCGGGCGCGAGGTCGCGCTGCGGCCCGAGATGACGCCCACCGTCTGCCGCCTCGTCGGCGACAAGGCCGCGGCGCTCAAGCGTCCGATCAAGTGGTTCAGCATCGGCGAGTTCTATCGCTATGAGCGCATGCAAAAGGGGCGCGGGCGCTGTTTTTTCCAGTTCAATGCCGACATCTTCGGCGAGCCCGGCATCGAGGCGGAAACCGAACTCATCGCGCTGCTCGCGCAATGCCTTTGTGCGTTCGGCCTCACCGCCGAGGATTTTTTCATCCGCCTGAGCGACCGCAACCTCTGGTTCTACTACCTGGAGGCCCTCGGCCTCGACGAGCCGCGCGCGCGCGCCATCCTCACCGCCGTCGACAAGTATGAAAAAATCGGCGACGACGCATTCAAGCCCTACGGCGAACAATTCGGCGCGCCGCTCGATCCCTCAATCAAGGAGAAGGTCCTGGCCTTTCTCCAAATCAAAACCCTGGCCGCGCTCGAGGGCGCGCTTGCCGGTCTGGACAACGAGAACCTCGCCGCCCGCCTTGCCGACTGGCGCGCGCTGCTGGGTAATCTCGAAGCGATGGGGCTGGGCGACTACGTGAGCGTTGACCTCGGCGTCGTGCGCGGGCTGGCCTATTACACCGGCTTTGTGTTCGAGGCGTTTGACCGCAAGGGCGAACTGCGCGCCCTCGCCGGCGGCGGTCGCTACAACAATCTCGTGGGCAAGCTCGGCTACGCCGACATGCCGGCGGTCGGCTTCGCCATCGGCGACATGACATTCGCGCTGCTGCTCGAGCAGCGCGGCCTGATGCCCGCGTTTGTGCAGGCGCCGGACATCTGCGCGGTGATCGGCGGCCCGCGGGAGCGGCTGGCGGCGTTTGGGGATATCCATGCGTTGCGCGCGGCGGGTTTCCGGGTCGAATACCCGATGAAGGACACGGCCTTCGGAAAACAATTCAAGGCCGCCGCCGAGTCCGGCGCGAAGCTGGCCTTGATCTACGGCGGCGACGAATTGGCCAAGGGAGTCGTGAAAATCCGCGACCTCACCACGCGCACCGAGCAGGAAGTGCCGCGCGCCGAGGTGCTCGCGCACGTGAAGAATTTTTTCTCGGGCGAGTGAGGGAAAATTACGATTTACGAATTACGATTTACGATTGAGGGAGCTGTCGCTCCATTCGCGAATCCGGCGCGGCAGCGTCCAATCGAAAATCCAAAATTCCCCCTCATTTTCTTTCCGCGACCATGATGGCCAGCAGCAACAGCGCGCCGCCGATGAGGAGGCGCGGCAGGTGGGCGGACTCGCCGAAAAACAGGAGCGACACGGCGACGCCGAGCGGAATCTTGGCGTTGTTGAAAACGGCCAGTGTGCCGAGCTTCACGCGCGTCGCGCCGAGGTTCCACCAGAAAAAACAGAGGCCCGATGCGACGGTGCCCAGGTAAACCAGCGTGAGCCATTGCGCGGGCGTCGGGCGAAACGCGCCCCAGTCGGTCGTGAACATCGAGGCCGCGGCGGTGACCGCGAGCGCGCCGAGGTAGAGCAGGCCGAACACATCGGTGTCCGCCGCGCGCGGCAGCGCGACGCGGATGCGGCGATACCAGAATTGCCCGGCGGCAAAGGCGACATTCGACACCTGCACGAGCACGAATCCGGCCAGCAGCCCTGGCGTGGAAAATCCCTGCCAGCACACCACCGCGGCGCCCGCGACGGCGAGCAGCACGGCCGCGGCGAGGCGGGGCGCAAACCGCCGCGCGGCGGCGGCCTCGAACAGCGCGAGCCAAAGCGGGGTGAAAATCGTGAAGAGCGCGACCTCGTGCGCCGCGAGATGGCGGAACGCCGCCATGTAGGCGAGATACATGATCCCAAACTCGACCGCGCCGATGGCCATCAACCGGGGAATCGCAAAACCGGGGATGTTGCGCAGCCGCAGCACCGGGAGAAAAACCACCGCGGACAACGCGATGCGCACGACGCCGAGCGCGGTCGGGTCAAGACCGGCGAGCCGGCCTTTGATGAGTCCGAACGAAAAGGCCCAGACGAGCGAAACGAGGAACAGCAGCGGCATTGTTAAGCTGAAATATTGGCTGAATTAACCAGGTTGAAAGCATAAAAAACTCCTGCGGAACGGCGGCGTCCTCGCCCGCGCCGTTCACACGCGGAAAATCGCGCCGAGTTTTTTGCCCATCAACACGCCGAGGCTCACGATGATGACGGCGAGAAACGCCATCGCCCACACGCCGAGCGCGCTGGCGATGAACTTGCCGTCGCCGAGGAGCTGGAAGAGTTCGAGGATGGCCTTCGTGATGGGATAATACGCCTGCTTCTGCGCGAGGATGAGCGAGTCGCTCACCTCGAGCATCGCAAAGGCAAACGCGAGCAGCCCGCCCGCGATGAGGTTGGCCGAGATCAGGGGAAGCGTGACCTTGCAGGTGGCCTTGAGCGGCGGCGCGCCGAGGTTTTGCGCGGCCTCCTCGAGCGTGACGCTGGTCTGCTGGAATCCGGCGGCGGCGGCGCGCACGACATAGGGGAGACGCCGCACGGAATAGGCGATGATGAGGAGCACGGTCGGGTTTTCGACCGGATTGAGAAACGCGAAAAACTTCCCCTCCTGGCTCATCGCGAGGTAGCCGAACGCGAGCACGAGGCCGGGCACGGCGAGCGGCAGCATGGCGAGAAAGTCGAGCACCTGGCGCCCGGCGATCCGGGTGCGCACGACCACGTAGGCGATGGCCACGCCCAGCACGATGTCGGCGAGCGTGGAAATGCCGGCGAACTTGAGGCTGTTGGCGATGGCCGGGACGGTGAGGTCGTGCCCGAGGGCGACGCGGAAGTTTTCGAGCGTGAATCCCGAGGGCAGCACGCTCGCATACCAGTCGCTGGAAAACGCGACGAGAATCACGCCGATGTGCGGGAGCACGGCAAAAAGCGTCACGCCGGCGAAGAGCGCGGTGCAGAGCCAGCGCCGCGCGGGCGGCAGCGGACGCGCGCCGCCGGAACTGGTGGCCCTGGCCATCATGGCGTGCGCGCCGCGCCCGAAGATGCCCTTGCCCAGCGCGTAGAGCACGACGGTGCACGCGAGCATGATGGCGACGAGCGCGTAGGGCGCGGGATTGCCGCCGATGTCTTTCAACCCATAAAAAATCTGCACCGAGGTGACGCGCGCGTAGTCGAAGACGAGCGGCACGCCGAGCTCGGTGAACGACCAGATGAACACGATCGTGCCGCCGGCGAAAAGGCCCGGCTTGATGAGCGGCAGCGTGATCTTGAAGAAGCGGCGCGCGCCGGTGCAGCCGAGGTTTTGCGCGGCCTCCTCCATCGCGGGGTCGATGTTGGCGAGCGCGGCGACGGCGTTGAGGTAGATGATGGGATAGAGCGAGAGCGCCTGCACGAGGGCGATGCCGGCGAAGGGCGCGGCGGCGAACCAGTCGAACGTCCAGCCCTCGGGAAAAAGTCCCGCGCGGATGAGCAGGGCGTTGAGCGCGCCGTACTGGCCGAAAATTTGCTTGATGCCGATGGCCCCGACAAAGGGCGGCAGGATCATCGGGATGAGGACGAGCGAGCCGAGCAGGTTTTTGCCGGGAAACAGAAAGCGGTCCGACACAAACGCGAGCGGCAGCGCGATGAGGAACGAGAGCGCGGTGGTGGCGCAGGCGATGAGGAAGGAGTTGGCCAGCGTGTCGCGGTGGATGGGGTTTGCGAGGATGACGCGCAGGTATTCGAAGGTGAGCCGGCCGTCGGCGTCGATGAAGCCGCCTTTCAGGATTTGCAGGATCGGCCAGAGAAAAAACGCCGCGAAAAAGGCGGCGGTGAGCGCGAAAACGATGCGGGCGAAAGTGCGTGACATGGCGCGTGGCGGGCGGCGGCGGATGACGGTCAGAACCGCAGGTGTTTGACCGTCAGTCCGTTGTTGATGAGTTGTTTCAGCGATTCGATGCCGATGCGCAGGTGGTTTTCGACAAACCGGGCATCGACTTTCTGGTCGCTTTCCGCGGTTTTCACGCCGTCGGGGGTCATCGGCTGGTCGCTCACGAGGAGCAGCGCGCCGGTGGGGATTTCATTGGCGAAACCGGTCACGAAGATCGTCGCCGTTTCCATGTCCACGGCCATTACGCGGACGTTTTGCAGGTATTTCTTGAATTGCTCGTCGTGCTCCCAGACGCGGCGGTTGGTCGTGTAAACCGTGCCGGTCCAGTAATCCTGCCCATGGTCGCGGATGGTGGTGGAGATCGCCTTTTGCAGCGCGAAAGCCGGCAGCGCGGGAACCTCGGGCGGGAGGTAGTCGTTGCCGGTGCCTTCGCCGCGGATGGCCGCGATGGGCAGGATGAGCTCGCCGATGCCGGCGCGGTGCTTGATGCCGCCGCATTTGCCGAGAAACAGCACCGCGCGCGGGTGGATGGCGCTGAGCAGGTCCATGACGGTCGCCGCAGTGGCGCTGCCCATGCCGAAGTTGATGATGGTGATGCCGTCGGCGGAGGCGCTCGTCATGGCCTTGTCGCGCCCGCGCACCTCGCAGCCATGCCAGCGGGCGAAGAGCTCGACATAGCGGTTGAAATTGGTGAGCAGAATGTATTTCCCAAACTCGTCCAGCGGCACGCCGGTGTAGCGCGGCAGCCAGTTCTCGACGATTTCCTTCTTGGTATCCATTATATTGATACCGGCGGGCTTAGCCCCGGCCGTGGCGCGCCGCGAACTCCGCGAAGCCGCGCGCCTGCTCCTCGAGGCGTTTGACAAGATCGGCGTTCTTCAGGCGGCCGGATTCATCGAGCGCCTGAAAGATGCCGGGAATGAGGACGCGTCCGGGATAGACGTGGGCGTTGAGGTTGACGGCGATCTGGAGAAGGTGTTCGACCGGCCGGAGCGCGCCCCACGCGCCCGCGGCGACGCCGACGAAGGCGAGGGGCTTGCGGGCGAGGCTTTCGGGGAAGGGGAGCATGTCGATGAAGTATTTCAGCACGCCGGGCGCGCCGCCGTTGTATTCGGGGGTAACGATGACGAGCCCGTCCGCCGCCAGCACGCGGTCGCGGAAACGGCCGAACGCCGCCGGCTTTTCGGCGTAGGAGGCAGGGTCGAAGATGGCGGGCGGCAGCTCGGCGAGGTCGAGCAGCGAGGCCGGCGTGCCTTGGGCGTGATAGATCGCCTCGATTTGGGACGCGACTTTGCGCGTGTTGCTTCCCGGTCGGTTGGTGCCGCAAATGATTTCGATCATGATACGATTGAATGAGCCCAACGGCTGTGTTTGTCAAACGAGGCGCAACGTGGAGGCGCGACCTGCGCGCGGGCACGAAAAAGCGCCCGGTGTTGGAACCGGACGCTTTTTGTAAAATGGAGCGGGCGAAGAGACTCGAACTCTCGACGTCCACCTTGGCAAGGTGGTGCTCTACCAACTGAGCTACGCCCGCGTGGCGCAGGGGAATACGAGTAGAGCGCGGCGGGCGTTCGTCAACTGTTTTTAAGAAAATTATTTTGAAGGCGTTGCTTTGAGCGGAGGCCGTTTCGCCAAATGGGAGGACTCTGACAGGGGTGGAATTTCGTCAAAGGGGTGCTTCGTCCATCCGATGGCAGGGGCGTCGCCATTCCGGATGGCGCACTCGGCGACGCTTTGGGTGAGGGAATCGAGAAACGCCAGCAAGGGCGCGGGGGCGCGGCCGCGCTGCCAGGCGACATACATGTCCCATTGGGCGTTTTTGTCGCGCAGCGGGCGGAACACCACGCCGGGAAACCTCGCATCGGCGAGATAGGCGGGGTGCAGCGCGACGGCCTCCTCGGTGAGGAGCAGCGACATGCTTTGCGCGAGGCTGTCGGCGCCGTCGAGAAACTTGGGAGCGAATTTCGCGCCGCGACAGAGCCGCGCCACCCAGCGGTCATAACCGGGCATGTCGCGATCGCTGGCGCCGACGAAGAGTTCGCGGCGCAGGTCGGCCATCGCGAGCGTGTCCTGCCTCGCGAGCGGGTGCGTGGCGGAAAGCGCGACGACGACGGGAAGCGCGGCGAGTTTGCGGGTGTGAAATTCGTGCGACAAAAACGCCCCGGCCTGCCCGATGAGCGCAAAATCGATCTCGGCGCGGCGGAGCGCGGTGATTTGTTCGCCGGGGGAGAGGTCGTGAAGCTTGACCTTTACTTCGGGATGGGAAGCGCGCAGGGCGGCCAGCGCGGGATTGATAAAATCGCCGGCGGAGCCGAGATAGCCGACGGCGAGCGTGGTGCTTTTGCCGCGGACGAGGCCGCGCACGTTTTGCAGCACGGCATCGAGTCGTTCCAGCACGGGGCGCGCGCCGTCGAGCAGGGCGTGGCCGGCGGCGGTGGGCGCGACGCCGCCGGGAGTGCGTTCGAGCAGACGGCCGCCGAGTTCCTGTTCGAGCGCCTGCATCTGCCGGGTGAGCGTGGATTGGGAGACGCGAAGCTGCTGCGCGGCGCGGTTCAGGCTGCCGAGTTCGACGATGAGGGAAAAGGCGCGCAGGTGGTCGGTGTTCACGTGGCAAAATGTCATGCGTTTTACGCATAACCGCAAGCTTGCCGTCGCATTATCGCTCGGAGCGCGGCGGTGGTAGGGTTGCGTCACCATGAAATCATCCACAACGCAACCATCACCGGCGGACGAGGTCCGCATCGCCGAGGGGACGCACGGAGTCCTGACGGGAAGCGCAATCCCGTCCGACGAAAATTTCGCGGACATTTCGCTGCGCGGACCGGGCGCCCTTGGCGCGAAGCGGCTCGTGCGCGTGCATCGCGGATTCGACGCGCATTGGGTCGGCGACGGGTTTCCGGTGCGTTCCGTCTTTGACTACGAGGGGCTGGGGCAGGACGAGTTGAGTCCGTTTTTGCTGATGGATTATGCGGGGCCGGCCTTGTTTCCCGCCAACAACAAGCGGCGCGGGGTCGGCGAGCATCCGCATCGCGGGTTTGAGACGGTCACGCTCGGCTATCAGGGCAGCGTGGCGCATCGTGATTCAAGCGGCGGCGGAGGCGTCATCGGCCCCGGCGACGTGCAGTGGATGACGGCGGCGTCGGGCGTCATGCACGAGGAGATGCATGCGGAGGAATTCACGCGCAAGGGCGGTGTCTTTGAGGTGGTCCAGCTTTGGGTCAACCTGCCGGCCAAGGACAAGATGGGCCGCCCGCGCTATCAGGCGATCACCGCCGCCGACATTCCGACGGTGCCGCTGGCGGGCGGAGCGGGCACGCTGCGCGTCATCGCGGGCGAGGCCGGCGGCACGCGCGGCCCGGCGAAGACATTCACGCCCATCAATCTCTGGGACGGTCATCTGCGCGCGGGCGCCTCGGCCAGGCTGGAGATACCCGAGGGCCAGACGGCCGCGATCTTCGTGCGCAACGGACGCCTCGTGTTTGGCGGGGCGGAAAAGGAGCACGCTGGGCAGGCGGAGCTGGCGGTGTTTACGCGCGAGGGCGGCGTCATCACGCTGACCGCGCAGATTGACGCCGATTTTGTCGTGCTCGCAGGGGAGCCCATCGACGAACCGGTTTACGGGCATGGTCCGTTTGTGATGAACACCGAGGAGGAAATTCGCCAGGCCATCCTCGATGTGCGCAGCGGACGATTCGGCCGGCTGTCTCCGACAGGAACGTAAACTCCCCCGCAGAGGGCAAACGAGCGCGGCGCAGGCGCCATCTTGCCGGCGGCGGGGATGGCGCGCGCCTGCCTCAAGCCTGTTCGTAGTCGCTGACGGGGGGGCAGGTGCAGACCAGGTTGCGGTCGCCGTGGACGTTGTCCACGCGGGCGACGGCGGGCCAGAATTTATGGGCGCGCACCCATCCGGTCGGAAAGGCGGCGCGTTCGCGGCTGTAGGGATGCGCCCATTCGTCGGCGCAGACCGCGCTGGCGGTGTGCGGGGCGTTTTTGAGCAGGTTGTCGGTTTTATCCGCACGGCCGTCGGCGATTTCAGCGATTTCACCGGCGATGGAGATGAGCGCGTCGCAGAAACGGTCGAGTTCGACGCGGGTTTCGCTTTCGGTGGGTTCAATCATGAGCGTGCCGGGCACGGGGAAACTCATGGTGGGCGCGTGATAGTTGTAGTCTTGGAGGCGCTTTGCGATGTCGTCGACTTCGATGCCGTATTTTTTGAGCGGCCGGCAGTCGATGATGCACTCGTGGGCGACGCGGCCGGTTCCGCCTTTGTAGAGGACGGGATAGTAGGGGTCGAGGCGTGCGGCGATGTAGTTGGCGTTGAGGATGGCGAGGCGGGTGGCGTCGGTGAGGCCGGAGGCGCCCATCATGCGGACATACATCCAGGTGATGGGGAGGACGCCGGCGCTGCCATGCGGTGCGGCGGAAACGGCGCCGAATGCGGAATGCGGAATGCGGAATGCGGATTGCGGCACCGCCGCGCCGGAGGCGGAATCAGCGGCGACCGTGCCGACGGAAGCGGGTTTGTAACCTAATGGGTTACAAGATTCCTTATCTTTGGATAATGCATCTGGTTGTGTCCTGCTGGAATCGGCGGCGGCGGGAGGGTTGTCTTCATTCCGCATTCCGCATTCCACATTCCGCATTTGGACGTGTCCGGGGAGGAAGGGGACCAGGTGCGCGGCGACACCGATGGGGCCGACGCCGGGGCCGCCGCCGCCGTGCGGAATCGCGAAGGTTTTGTGGAGGTTGAGGTGGCAGACATCGGCGCCGATGTGTCCGGGCGAGGTGAGGCCGACCTGGGCGTTCATGTTGGCGCCGTCCATGTAAACCTGGCCGCCGTGGCGATGGATGATGGCGCAGATTTCGCGTATCGGTTCTTCGAATACGCCGTGGGTCGATGGGTAGGTGACCATGAGGGCGGCGAGTTCGGCGGCGTGTTTTTCGGCCTTGGCGCGAAGGTCGGCGAGGTCGATGTTGCCGCGGGCGTCGCAGGCGACGGGGACGACGGAGAGGCCGGCCATGGCGGCGGTGGCGGGATTGGTGCCGTGCGCGCTGGCGGGGATGAGGCAGACGCGGCGTTGCGGCTCGCCGCGCGAGTGATGATAGCGGCGGATGGCGAGGATGCCGGCGTATTCGCCGTTGGCCCCGGAGTTGGGCTGGAGGGAGACGGCGGCGAAGCCGGTGATTTCGGCGAGCCAGCGTTCGAGATCGGAGACGAGTTTCGCGTAGCCCCGGGTTTGCGCGGCGGGGGCAAAGGGATGGAGAGCGGCGAACCCGGGCCAGGTGATGGGGAGCATCTCGCTGGCGGCGTTGAGTTTCATGGTGCACGAGCCGAGCGATATCATCGAATGGCAGAGCGAGAGGTCGCGCGCCTCGAGCCGCTTGATGTAGCGGAGCATCTCGTGCTCGGTGTGGTGGGAGTTGAAGACGGGGTGGAGGAGGAACGGCGTGGCGCGGAGGTGGGGATTTTCGATTTTCGATTCTCGATTTGGCAGGCATGTCGCTTCGCTCGGAACGATTGAAGGCGCTGCCGCGCCGGATGCGAACCGGAGCGGCGGCTCCCCAATCGAAAATCGAGAATCGAAAATCGAAAATCCCCCCTTGCCGGTGAAAATTTCCACGAGGTCGGCGAGGTCTGACTCGGCGGTGGTTTCGTCGAGCGAGAGGGCGACGGTCCGGGCGTCGATGGCGCGGAGGTTGATTTTTTTGACGGCGGCGCGGGTGTGGATCGCCTCCGCATCCACATCTTGGATACAGAGGGTGTCGAAGACGGGGGCGTCGTTGGTTTTCAGGCCGGCGGCGCGGAGGGCGCCGGCGAGGCGGCGGGTGAGGGCGTGCACGCGGCCGGCGATGGCGCGAAGCCCCCCGGGGCCGTGGTAAACGGCATACATGGAGGCGAGGACGGCGAGGAGAACCTGCGCGGTGCAGATGTTGGAGGTGGCCTTGTCGCGGCGGATGTGCTGCTCGCGGGTGCCGAGCGCGAGGCGGAGCGCGGGATTGCCCTGGGCGTCCTTGGAGAGTCCGACGAGGCGTCCGGGCATCTGGCGTTTGCAGGCATCCCGGGTCGCCATGTAACCGGCATGGGGGCCGCCGAAGCCCATGGGAACGCCGAAACGCTGGGTGGTGCCGACAGCGATGTCGGCGCCGAATTCGCCGGGAGCGCGAAGGAGCGCGAGGGCGAGGAGGTCGGCGGCGGTGACGCAGAGTGCGCCGGCGTCGTGCGCGCGGGCGAAGAGGCCGGCATAGTCGTGGATGTTTCCGAAGGTGTCGGGGTATTGGACGAGGAGGCCGCACCACGTGGCGTCGGGCTCGGCGGTGGCAGGGTCGCCAAGCAGGATGCGGATGCCGAGCGGGGCGGCACGGGTGTGGAGCAGGTCGATGGTTTGCGGGTGGCAGCTCGTGGCGACGAAGAAGGTGTCCCGGGCGGAGCCGGCAGCCATGCGGCGGCAGAGGGCCATGGCCTCGGCGGCGGCGGTGGCCTCGTCGAGCAGGGAGGCATTGGCGATGTCGAGGGCGGTAAGATCGGTGACGAGGGTCTGAAAGTTGAGGAGCGCCTCAAGGCGGCCTTGGGAGATTTCAGACTGGTAGGGGGTGTAGGCGGTGTACCACGCGGGGTTTTCCAAAATGGCGCGGCGGATGACGGATGGGGTGTGCGTGCCGTGATAGCCCTGGCCGATGAATGAGCGATGGAGTTCGTTTTGGGCGGCGATGGCGCGGAGTTCGGCGAGCGCCTCGGGTTCCGTGGCGGGCGCGGGGAGGTCGAGAGGGCGGGGAAGGCGGATGTCGGCGGGAACGGTCGCGTCGATGAGCGCGTCGAGGGAAGGCTCGCCCAAGGCGCCGAGCATCGCGGTGATGTCGGACGGGCCGGCGGAATTGTGGCGCGGGGCGAAAACGTTGGGATTGGCGGCGGAAGGCGTCATGGTGTGCGTTTCGGGCATGATTGCGCGCAAGCGTAGGCGGCTGGGTTTGACCGGCGCAATGGGAAAGGGGCCAAAAGCCGCCGTGTCCGCCTTGAACGACGGCGGCGCGCATTTTTTGCGCTCGCGGCTCCGGGGCGGCGTGTTTGTGTCTGGCGTCATGTTCAAGACCAAGGCCGCGCGCGCGGCGTTTGTTGACCAGAGGCTTGCCGAGCTTTATCCGAATCCTCCGATTCCGCTCGACCACAGGGACGCCTACACGTTGCTGGTGGCGGTGGTGCTGTCGGCGCAATGCACGGACAAGCGCGTGAACGAAGTGACGCCGGAATTGTTTGCGCTGGCCGGCAACCCCGCCGCGATGGCCGCCGCGCCGGTGGCGAAAATCCAGGGCATCATCCGCCCGTGCGGCTTGTCGCCGCAGAAGGCGCGGGCGATTTCGGAGTTGTCGCGGCTGATCGTGGAGCGCCACGGCGGGCAGGTGCCGCGGACGTTTGAGGAGCTGGAGGCGTTGCCCGGCGTCGGGCACAAGACGGCGTCGGTCGTGATGTCGCAAGCCTGGGGTGAGCCGGCCTTTCCGGTGGATACGCACATCCACCGGCTGGCGGCGCGCTGGCGGCTGAGCGACGGGCGCAACGTGGTGCAGACGGAGCGGGACTTGAAGGCGGTGTTTCCGCGCGAGCACTGGAACGCGCTGCACCTGCGGATTATTTATTACGGCCGCGAGCATTGCACGGCGCGAGGCTGCGACGGGCACACCTGCGGGATATGCAGCGCGCTCAACGGCGGTGCGGCGGAAAAGCAACGCAGCCCCAAGCGTGTGACGCGGGTGCGGGACGGGCGGGCGGCGAAGCCGATGGAAGGCGTGACGGCTGGCGGGAGTGCATCATCGCCGGAAGCAGGCAAGGCTAGGCGGGGACGAAAAAACTGATTGATTTCCTCTCGCGAGCTGGCACGGTGGCGGACCTTGTTGGTTTTGGACGCTTAGCTCAGTTGGTTAGAGCACGTGCTTCACACGCACGGGGTCGTTGGTTCGAGTCCAATAGCGTCCACCATCCCCAAGTTGCTAGTTTCCAGCATGTTTCGAGGGACGGCGGTGCGGGGTGACAGGCATGGAGTCAGCCGATGCCTTTGGCTTGTGCATCCGGGTTTTTGAGCTGGTCTTTCCAGTCCAGAATGCGGGCCTGCGCCGCGAATTTTTCGGCGGCGGCCTTGTCGCCTTTTTCCATCCACACGCGGGAAAGCGTGGTGTTGATAAAAAGGTCGTCGGGGCGCAATGCATGGGCTTTCTCGGCGGCGGCCAGCGCGTCGTCGAAACGGCGCAGGTTGAAATGGATCTCCGCCAGCGCGTGCCATGCCTCGAACGAGCCGGGCGCGGCCCCGGCGGCGCGGCCGAGCTTGGCCAGCGCGGCCGCGTGATCGCCCATGGCATAGTCGAAGGTCGCCTCCTCGATGAGATTTTGAAGTTCGTCGCCGGTCATGGCGCAACTATGGCCGAGGATTCGATGCGGCGCAAGCAACGCCGCGATGCCGGTTGTGAAACTGCAAAACCCGCGCCCCCGCTTTATTGCAAGAACCAAACTTTGGTTTTGCGATGCCCGAAGTTTGTCCTAAAACGGCGCGCATGTCTGAGACAGTGAAACGCACACGAGAGGAGCTTCAGAAGCTCTACCTTGGAGTTCTGGCCGACGAGGGCTACGCGCCCGAATTGGACGCGGATGGCGACGTGCGCTTCAAACACGAGGGCAAGAGCTATTTTATTGAAGTGCGCGAGGATGACCCGTTTTTCTTCCGCGTCGTGCTGCCGAATTTTTGGGAGATCGAGTCGGAGGAGGAGCATGTCCGCGCCATCCGCGCGGCCAACGCCGTCACCGGCGACATCCCGGTCGCAAAGGTGTTCGGGCTGCGGGGCGACACGTGGTGCGCGGTGGAAATGTTTCTGCCGGCCCAAGAGTCGTTTGAGCCGGTCTTCAACCGCTGCCTCCTCGTCATCCAGCAGGCCGTCAACCATTTCACCGTGCTGATGCGCGAAAGTTTCCCAAGATAACGCGCATCATGAGCGAACCAATCCCCGAACAACCGCCGGCGCGCCGGCACTTTCTCGATTATCTTGTCCGCGAGGGCTTTCGCCCGCGGCTGATGGCCGACGGCGACATCGTGTTCCATTTCGAGGGGCGCGAGTATTTTTTGCAGTGGGACGAAGGCGACCCGCAACTGGTGCGCATCGCGCTGGTGAATTTCCGCCCCGTCGAAAACGAGGACGATTTCCAGAAGGTCGCCGTGGCCGCGCAGGAAGTGACGCGCCGGATCAAGGTCGTGAAAATGTATGCGACGGGCGATGACACCTGGTGCGTGGTCGAATTGTTTTTGCCGGAACCGGAGCGCCTGACCGATGTGTTCGGGCGCTCGCTTTCGGCGATCAGATCGTCGCTCGCGACCTTCGAAATGGCACTGGCGGGGAAATTGACGGATTGAATCCCATGAATCCCGCGCAAGGTCCGCTTGGCCGGTGGGAGGACGTGCCCCGTGGCACTCCTGTTGCCTTGGGCGGACGCGGATGGCGCTTGGCTATAGTAATTTCTCTCAACCTTGTCCCAAATGGCAGGGCGAGGCGTCCCCGCCGAGCCGCAAGCCGCCAACGGCTCGGCGGGACGCCTCGCCCTACCTGCGCGAGCGTGCTTTTTAACGACAATTCACGATGAGCCCGCTGCTGCCGACATTTTCGAACCTCGCCGGTCTTTGGGCCTTGCTCGGCGTGCCGGCGGTGCTGGCGGTGCATTTCTTGCAGCAACGCTCGCGGCGCGTCGTGACGAGCACGCTGTTCCTGCTCGACGCGCTCGCGCCGGAGAGCAAGGGCGGGCGGCGCTGGGAGCGGCTGCGCGCCTCGCGCGCGTTGTGGCTGCAACTGCTCGCCGTCGTGCTGGCCGCCTGGGTGCTGGCCGGGCCGCGCTGGCTGCGCGACGAGTCGTCGCAAACCGTCGTCGCCGTGCTCGACAGTTCGGCGTCGATGGAGGCATTCCGCGAGGAGGCGGTGCGCGCGGTGGCGGAAAAGTTTTCCGAGAGCGCGGGCGCCGCCGCGCGCACGGAGTGGATCGTGCTGTCAAGCGACCCGCGCCAGCCGCCGCTTTATCGCGGGGCGGACCGGCGGGCGGCGTTGCGCGCGGCGGAGGCGTGGCGTCCGCGCATGGGCGCGCATGATTGCGGGCCGGCCATCCGGCTCGCCCGCTCGCTGGCGGGCGGCGCGGGCGCGACGTGGTTCGTCACGGATTCGCGCGCGAAGACGCCGCCCGACCAGCCGGCCGTCGGCGTGGGCCGCGCGCTGGCCAACGCGGGTTTCGCGGGCGCGGTGGTTTCAGGCGTGGAAGATGCGGCGGCGGACGGGGAAACACCCGCGCGGCGCGGCCATGCGTGGCGCGCGCTGGTGCGCAATTTTTCCGGCGGTCCCATCCGCCGCGAATGGTGGATCGAGGCCGGCGCGGGGCGCACGCCGGCGCAAACGGTGGAGATCGGCGCGGGCGGGCTGGCGGAGCTGGCGGGGCGTTTTCCGGGCGGCGCCGACGCGCTCACGCTGGTGCTCGCGCCGGACGACTTCGCGCTCGACGACCGGCTGCCCTTGGTGCGTCCGGCGCCGAAACGGCTGACCATCGCGGTGGAAGTCGCCGATCGCGAGACGCGCGGGTTTTTCCAAAAAATCGTCGCGGGCGTGGCCGGCACGGAGCGCGCTCCGCGCGGCTCGGGCGGATTGCGCATCGCGGACTGGGGCGTGTTTCAACCGCAGCCGCCGGGTGATGTGTCGGGGATTTTTTTGATGCGCGAGGCGGCGGAAACGATCGCGCAACGCGAGGCCCGCGAAGCCGCGGGCGAGGTGAGGCAAGCGCGGCGGGAAGCCATCGTGGCGGAACGGCATCCGCTGGTGGCGGACCTGAACTGGCAGGGATTTCTCGGCACGGGAGCGGGCGGATTGAAACGCGAGCCGGGCGACGAGGTGCTGCTGTGGCAGGGCGGCGAGGCGCTTGCGTGGCTGCGCCGGGGCGCGGAGGGGCGGGAGGACGCGCGCGGCGGGCAATTGTTTTTGAATTTCGACTGGACCCGCAGCAACGCGGCGCGCCTGCCCGCGATGGTGCTGCTGGCGCGGCGTTTCACGAAGCGCGTGCAGGAACACCAGCGCGGCGGTTACGCGGAAAATTTCGACACCGGCGCGCCGGTGCGCGTGGATGCGCGCCCGGTCGGCGCGGCAGGACGGGGGAGCGCGGCGGGCGTGGCGGGCGGCGAAACATTGACGGTGGAGTTCAGCCCGGCGGCGGACGGTGGCAAAGGCGGCTGGACGCGCGAGGTGCCGGCGAGCGGGGAGACGGTGTTGCGCGCGCCGGAGGAGGCGGGCTTTTTCACCGTGTCGCGCGGCGGCGAGGTGCTGGTGCGCGGCGCGGCGCAGTTCGCCGACGCGCGCCAGGGCGATTTCAGCGCGGCGGAAACTTTTTCCGAAAACGCCGGCGCCCTCGCCGCCGCCGCGCGCGAGGCCGCGTGGGAACGCAATTCGCGGCCCGATCCGCTGGCGCCGTTGTGGCTGCTGTTGATGGGCGCGGCGTTGTTGTGGAGCTGGAGGGAGAAATTTTCGATTTTCGATTCTCGATTTTTGATTGAAGGCGCTGCCACGCCGACCGGTGCCGCCGGCGCTGTTACGCAATCCGGTGTCGCTGGCGACGGGGCAGATTTTTTCCAACGGAAAATCTCTCACCGGCACGGGAGCACCCAGTCGAAAATCGAAAATCGAGAATCCAAAATCCCATGACTTTCTCCGCGCCAGAATGGTTTTTTCTGCTGCCCGCGCTGGCGGTGCTGGGATGGCGCGCGCGTTCGCTCCGGCTGCGCGAGCCGGTGCGCGCGCTAGCGTTGCTTGTGCTCGTCCTTGCGCTGGCCGACCCGCGCGCACGCATGGGCGGCGGAGGCCTGGATTTGTGGGTGTTGATGGACCGCTCCGACTCCGTCGCGGCCGAGGCGCAGGGACAGGCGGGGGAGGTGGAGGCGATTTTGCGGCGCTCGCAGAAACGCGACGACCGGGTGTTCATGATCGACTACGCGGTGGACGCGACGCGGCGCGAACGCGGCGACCCGGTGTTTCGCGGCACCAACGAGACGCGCACCGGCGCGGCGCTGGGATTCGCGCTCGCGCAGATGGAGCCGGGGCGCGCGGCGCGGCTGCTGGTATTGACCGACGGTTACGCGACCGAGCCGCTGGGCGGCGCCGCCGAGCAGGTGCTGCGCGCGGGCGTGCCGCTCGACTACCGGCTGGGCGGCGGGCCGCGCGGCGCGGACTATCGCGTGGGCGGGCTTTCGATGGCGAACCGCGTGCTGCCGGGCGAGGCGTTTTTGGTGGAGTTTTCCGTGACGGGAAACACCGACGGCACCGTGCCGTGGGAAGTGTGGCGCGACGGGAAACTCTCCGCGCAAGGCGAGGCGGAGGTGCGAGGCGGCTCGGCGCGCGTGCGGCTGGGCGACCGGCTGGGCGGCAGCGGCGCGGTGCGCTACGAGGCGCGCGTGCGCCCGGCGGAGGACGCGCATCCGGAGAACAATCACGCGACGGCGTGGGTGGAGGTCGCAGGCGGGCCGCGCGTGCTGCTGGTGACAAATTATCCCGACGATCCGCTGGCGGCTTTGCTCGGCGCACAGGGGTTGCGCGTGGAGCGCGTGACGGACCCCGCCGCGCTCACGGCGGCGTCGCTCGCCGGCGCGCGGCTGGTGGTGCTGAACAACGTGCCCGCGCACCGCGTGCCGGCGGAGTTTTTGGGCGCGCTGGACTTCTTCGTGCGCGAGCAGGGCGGCGGCCTGCTGATGGCGGGCGGGCGCAACAGCTTCGGCTCGGGCGGCTGGTTCGCGTCGGCCATCGACCCGCTGCTGCCGGTCTCGATGGAGTTGAAAAACGACCACCGGCGTCTCGCGACTGCGATGGCCATCATCCTCGACCGTTCGGGCAGCATGGCGATGAGCGCGGGCGCGGGCTGGCAGACCAAGATGGACCTCGCCAACACCGGCGCGGCGCGCGCCATCGAGCTGCTCGGCGACCTCGACGCGGTGGCGGTGTTCGCGGTGGACTCGTCGGCGCACGAGATCGTGGCGCTCGCGCAGGTCGGCCCGAACCGCGCGCGCATGACCGACGCGGTGCGCCGCATCCGCAGCGAGGGCGGCGGCATTTTCGTCGGAGCCGGGCTGCGCGCGGGCTGGGAGCAGTTGCGGAAGGCGCAGACGGGGCAGATGCACTTGATTTTGTTTGCCGACGCGGCCGACGCGGAGCAGCCGGAGGATTACAGGGAAATCATCGCGGAGATGCGCGCGGCGGGCGCGACGGTGAGCGTGATCGGGCTCGGCTCGCCGGGGGACACGGATGCGGATTTGCTGCGCGAAATCGCGGCGCTCGGGGGCGGGCGGATTTTTTTCAACGAAAACGCGGGCGACCTGCCGGCGATTTTCGCGCAGGAGACGGTGTCGGTCGCGCGCTCGGCTTTCGTGCGCGAGGAGACGGGCGCCGCCGCGACGCCCGGCTGGGCGGAGATCGCCGCGCGCACGCCGCGCTGGCTGTCATTGGTTGACGGATACAACCTGGGCTACCTGCGCCCGGGCGCGACGGCGTCGCTGGTGACGACCGACGAGTATCAGGCGCCGCTGGTGGCGTCGTGGTCCCGCGGCGCGGGCCGCGTGGCGGCGGTGTCGTTCCCGCTCGGCGGCGCGGATTCGGCGCGCGTGCGCGGGTGGGAGGACTACGGGGATTTCGTGCAAACCCTCGCGCGCTGGCTCGCGGGCGAGAACACGCCGCCGGGCCTGGCGCTGCGCACGGAGACGCGCGGGCGGCTGCTCACGCTGGATTTGTTTTACGACGAAAGCTGGGCCGCGCGCGTGGCGCAGTCCGGCCCGGTCGTCTCGCTGGCCGAAAGCGACGGGGGACGCGGCGAGGAACAGGTGCGCGCCTTGGTGTGGGAGAAAATCGAGCCGGGGCATTTTCACGCCGAGACGCTGCTCGTGCCCGACCGGCGCGCGCGCGGCGCGGCGCGGCTGGGCGCGGCGGCGCTGCCGTTCGGCCCGGTGACGGCGGGCGGCTCGGCGGAGTGGAGTTTCGAGCGGGAACGCATGCAGGAGCTGCGCCAGCTCTCCGCGCGCAGCGGCGGCATGGAGCGGCTCGATCTCGCCTCGGTGTGGGATGCGCCGCGCCCCGTGAACGAACGCGGCCTGCGAGTCTGGCTGCTCGCGGCCTGGCTGGCGTTGTTACTGGCCGACGCGCTGCTGACACGGCTGGGCGTGCGGCTGGCGCGGGAAGCAAGGCCCAGGGGTTGAGGCCGGCTGGAAACGGAGGGGGAACGGGGACCGCCGCGCTCAGCCGGCCCGCAGGAGCAGCGCGCGCACGTGGTCGCAGCCGGGGAGTTTCCGGATCTTTTCGACGATGAGCTTGCGGTGGAGAAAAAGCTCGTTGCGCACCACGGAGTGCGACGCGAGCACGGTGAGCTTCCCGCGTACATCGATCATCGCGGCGTGCGAGTAATGCGCGTTGGCCGGGCCGACGATTTCGCTCCAGTGGCTGCGGATGGACTGCTCGGGCGAGTCGCGCCCGATCTGGTGCTTCACCAGCAGCGCCTCCACCAGCTCCGCGAGCGGCCTGGTCGCGCGCCTCTTCATGCGCTGCGGCTGCTCGCCCGGGATCTGGCGAAAATCCCCGATGATCTCCTCCGCGAGGCGGCTGAACTGGCGCGGCTCGTCAGGCATCGGAATCGGCAAAAAGCTCCCCCTTGCGAAAAACCGGGGCGGGCGGCAGCCGCCAGTCCACCGGCTCGCGGCCGGCCTCGACAAGCAGGCGGTTCACCGCGGAAAAACACCGGCAGCTGAAAAACAGCCGCGCCGACAGCGGCGAGGGATGCGCGCACTCGACCACGCGGTGCAGCGGGTTGGTCACCAGCGCGCGCTTGGCCTGCGCCTGCCGCCCCCAGAGCACAAACACCACCGGCCGCGGCCCCGCGTTGACGATCTCCAGCACGCGGTCGGTGAAGTTTTCCCAGCCACGATCCTTGTGGGAGTTGGCCTCGCCCGCGCGCACGGTCAGCACGGTATTCAACATCAGGATACCGTTGCGCGCCCAGGATTCCAGGCAGCCGTGCCCCGCCGGCGGCAGGCCGAGGTCGGCCTGGAGTTCCTGGTAGATGTTGCGCAGCGAGCGCGGAAGCGGCCGCACGTCCATCGGCACCGAGAAGCACAGCCCATGCGCGTGGCCCGGCGTCGGATACGGGTCCTGCCCGAGCAGCACGACCTTCACCGCGTCCGGCGGGGTGAGCCGCAGCGCGTTGAAGACGTCCTTGCGCCCGGGCAGAATCTCGCGCCCGGCCGCCTCCTCCGCGTCGAGAAACGCATCGAGTTCGCGCCACCATGCCTGGCCCGTCACATCGCG
The DNA here is from genome assembly GCF_038725785.1 of Termitidicoccus mucosus. GTDB lineage: Bacteria > Verrucomicrobiota > Verrucomicrobiia > Opitutales > Opitutaceae > Termitidicoccus > Termitidicoccus mucosus. Next base: position 2,038,889 of record NZ_CP109796.1, on the reverse strand, counting down.
GAGCCGCTCGCGCCAGCCTGCGGGAAGTTTGGGAAGCATGGCGGTTTGTCCGGTGTCAGTTGGTCACCGTGATGCTGGTGGCCAGGAGGGGTTCGTCGTCGACCTCGACCACGATGGAATGGTCCCCGGGCCCGTTGAAGGCGAGGTTGCGGATTTCGTTGATGAGGTTGATGCGCTGGAGCGGGCTTTGCGATTCGAAGGGGCGCTCGATGAGGGGCGTCATTTGCATCGGGTCCACGCCGATGGAGATGCGCACCTTGTGCTGGCCGGCCGGCACATCGCTCAAGGTGAGGAACCAGATCATGAAAGGGTGGGCGACGGGAAACTTGGCCGCCCGGATATTGGAGAAAACGCCGAGGATGGTGTGTTTGCCCGAACCGGGATCGATATGGACGCCGTCGCAGGTGAGCCAGGCGAGGACTTGAGGCTTGGATTGCATAAAGCCGGCATCGTGGCGCGCACCGGGGATTTGGAAAGGACGAAAACAGGGCGCAGACGGCGGTGGACTCTCTTCCGCTCAGGCAGGCATGACGCGGAAGGACGGCATCAATAGGTGCATTCGCGAGCAGCGGCGGCGAAGGCTTTCAGATTATCGACCGGCGTTTCGAAAAAGTGATCAGACGCGGCGCAGATGTAGCCGCCGTCCTTGCCGAAGCCTTCGAAGAGGCGGCGCGTTTCGGCGCGAATTTGCGCGGGCGTGCCGGTCGTGAGAATGTTGAATTGATCCAAGCCGCCGATCATCGCCCGCCTGCCGCCGAAGACCGCGCGCACTTTCCCGGGCTCCGTAATATTGCCGCCGACCCCGGGCGGGGCGAGCGTTTCGGATGCGTCGGCGCCGTTTTGCAGGAGCAGGTCGAGGATGAACATCATGCCGCCGCAGGTATGATAGGTGCTGCGCTGGCCGATGGCGCGAAGGGCGTCGTGCATCCGTCTGTCATAGGGGAGGCAGAACTCGGCGTGAAGCCTTGGCGAGATGAGCGTGTCGCTGGATGCGCCGCCGCCGGTTTCGATGAGGTCGAATTTCGCACCGGTGAGCGACTCGTCGATGAAGCGGAGTTTTTTGTCGAGCAGAAGCGCAAGGAGCGCGTGCACCCAGTCCGGGTTTTCCATGGCTTCGACAATCAGCTCCTCGGCTGGATACAGGCAGCACGCATGCTGCCAACAGCCGGCCTGGTCGCCCCAGACAAATCCGCGCAGGATGCCGGCGTCGCCGATGGCGTCATACTCCGCGCTGATTTTGTCGCGATTGAGTTTTGGCACCGGCATGTATTTGCGCAGGAGTTCGATGTCGTCGTGTTTTTTTATGATATATTCGTTGACCCAGGTGGTCTTGCGGTCGCCGCCGGTGGCATAGGTGAGCACGCCGCCCGGCGTGGTGACGGTGTGGTGGAGGATGCGGTCGTCGGGCTCGTTTTTTATAATTTCAATTTCCTCGCGCCAGCCGGGCGCCTGCACGGCGTTTTGCCCGGCGTCGGTCGTCCACGACAAGCCCATGTCGGCGTAGTATTGGATTTGCGCGTCGAGGCCGGTGTGTTTGAACGCCTCAAGCGGCGTGATGCCGCCCATGTATGCATCGAGATGAAACGGCTGCCATTGGTGCACGGTGGCGGGCAGGCGGTCGGGTTTTTCGAGGTTGAGGGCGCGGAGGAGTCGTTCCTTGGAGGTCATGGGTGGCGCGGGTTTCGAAGATCATTCAGCGTTTTGCCAGCGCGCGGTTTGCGCGGATCAATGCCAGCCGTTGATCGAGCGAGCCGCGCGTGGTGAGCGCGTCCTCCGGCGTGCGGAGGCACCAGTCAACAAGCCTGGCGACGGTCGAGCGCGCGACATAGCAGCGGCTGTCGGAGCCGCCGTAGTATATGAGCACCGTGCCGGCCTTGTCCGGCAGTTGGAGCCAGCCGTTTGAAAAGGCGACGTTTGACACATCGCCGAAACCCTCGCCGCCGTGCGGCGCGAGGAAAAACCCGCCCGGGCGCGCGATGACGCGCGAAGGGGCGTCGAGCGCGGTCATGAACATATACAGCACGTAGCGCAGCCCCGACGCGCAGGCGCGCACGCCGTGCGCGAGGTGCAGCCAGCCCGAGGAGGTTTTCATGGGCGCGGGCCCCTGGCCGTTTTTGGTTTCCTTGATCGTATGATAGGCGCGTGTGTCGATGATCGCCTCGGGGCCGGTCACGCCCGTCGCGATGTCCTTGCACAATGTCCACCCGATGCCGCCGCCGGAGCCGACATCTATAAAGCCGTCCATCGGCCTTGTATAAAACGCATATTGCCCGCCGATGAACTCGGGGTGCAGCACGACGTTGCGCTGCTGCGAGGCGGGCGTGCGGAGGTTGGGCAGGCGCTCCCATTTGCGGAAATCCCGCGTGCGCACGATGCCGGCCTGCGCGACGGCGGAGGACAGGTCGCCGGGGGCCGCGGCGGGGTTGCGCGACTCCGAGCAAAACGCGCCGTAGATCCAGCCGTCCTCGTGAAACGTCACGCGCATGTCATAGACGTTGGTCTCGGGCTTGAGTTCCGGCAGGTCGAGCGGCTCGTCCCAGAAGCGCCAGCGGTCGATGCCGTTTGGACTCTCGGCGATGGCAAAAAAACTCTTGCGGTCGTTGCCCTCGACACGGACGACCAGGTGCGCCTTTCCCTTCCAGAAAAACGCGCCGGGATTGAACGCGCAGTTCACGGCGAGCCGCTCCATCAGGAACGGGTTTGCCGTCGGGTCGAGGTCGTAGCGCCACTCCAGCGGGATGTGGGCGCCGGTGATCACCGGGTGCTCGAAGCGCTCGAACACGCCATTGTCCCAGTCGCGGTCAACGCGGTTCCTCCGTCCGAGGAAACGCGCGTGCGCGGCGCGCAGTTTTTTGAGCCGCGCGCGCCATGCCGGGGACGCGACGGCAACCTGGTCTTGCTTGTTGGTAGTGACCGTTTTGATTTTCATGAGAAACTAATTTGCCGGCGCGCGAACCCGTTCGGCCTCGTGCCAGCCATCGGAGGGAAGCGCCAGCGCGCCGTTTTGCGTCACAAGCTTTTCCGGTGCCGTGCTGCCGCGTCCGTCCGCCTGGACGAAAGCCGTCTTAGAAGCTCACCGTCATGCCGAGGCGGAGCATGCGCGGGTTGTTGTAATAGTATCCGAAGGGATACGCCGTGTTGGCGGTCTCGGGGGTGTTCCACGGGGTGCGTCCGCCCGTAAGCTGCACGTTGTTGAACACGGGCTTGTCGTAATTGAAGAGATTGTCGATGTTCACTTGTATATAAACCGAGGTGCGGCCGAGTTTGAAGGCGTAGGCGGTCATCAGCGTATAGACGGCGTAGGCGTCGGCTTTTATATAATTCTTGCCATCGCCAAGGACGTTGCCGATGACGCGCCTGCCGTAGAGGTTGCCGCCGCCGCCGATGCGAAAGCCCTTCAGGATGCCCTTGGAAAAGGTGTAGACTCCATAGAAGTTGGCGCGGTAGTCGAAGGTGCCGTTGAGCGTGCGCCCGTTCACGGAGTCGGAGACGGTGTTTATCCATGAGCTGAGCTGCTGCTCAACGCGCCAGGCGTCGTTCGGGTGGGCCTGCATCCAGGCGCGCCACTCGGGCTCGTGCTCGGCGAGGTAGGCGCGCGAGCCGGGCATGGAGTTGGACTGTTTGGTGCGCGGGATGCTGAAGTTGGCGGTGAGGCGGAGGTTTTTCGTCGGGTTGGCGACAAGGTCCAGCTCGAGGCCGCTGCCCTCCTGGTCGAAGGTGTCGCTGTAGGCCGTGTATCCTTGGAACGGATACCTTTCAAGCTCGCCCATGTTTTCCCAGATGGAGCGGATGTTGAGGGAGTCGTAGCGCTGGACGCGGTTTTGCTCCTTGGAGGCGTAATAGCCGAGGGAGCCGACGACGGCGCCTTTGAAGAGGTTGAAGCGGATGCCGAGGGTGAGCACCTTGCTGGTGGTCACGTAGTCGCCCTTGAAGCCGGGGAAGAAGGGGTAAGTGATGGTGTTGGGCTGGAAGCCGCCCGAGTAATTGACGAGGGCGCCGAGAGCCTTGACGGGGAAGTAGGTGGCGCCGATGGAGGCGGTGTTGGCGCTGCGCGAGAAACTGGTGATCCGGTCGCCGGCAATGACGCCGTTGACGATGTTGTGGTTGTTTTCGCTGTAGTGGTAAACGTCGCGGCGGGCGCCGGCGATGACGGTAAACCTGTCGTCGAAGTAGCTGCCGACGGTGCCGACTTGGATGGACTGAAGCTTGGTGGACTGGTCGCGGTGGGCGCTGGGCGACCAGCCATAGGGGTTGCCCTCGGCGTCGGTGGAGGGAAGCACGAGGGGCAGGTTTGGGTTGTCCCAATACTGGCGGAAGCTGACGAGATTGGAGGTGGAGTAGGGGTTGCCGTTGTTGAGGCGGGCGTAGGCGTGGGCGCGCCAGCGGTAGCTTTGGAGGTCGTTCTGGAGCATGACCGCGAAGGTTTGCCTGCCCCAGCCGAACTTGATGGGGTAGAGGGCGTTGAGCCTGACCTGCGCATCGTTTTGGTAATTGTCCACGTTGCCGCCTTCGATCGTGGTGTCGCTGAAGTATTTCATGAAGCCGGGGTTGTTGGCTCCGTCGGGCAGATAGCGGTTGATGTCGAGTTTCATGTTGCCCCAAAGGCTCTGGCCCGCGTTCGGGGTGGTGCGGCTGATTTCGTTGAACGAGGCGGAGAGCTCCAGCGCCAGGCCGTTGTCCCATGTCTGGCTCCAGAAGGCCTGAAGGGAGGAGTAGTGGTTCACGTATTTGTTGTTGGTGGGCTGCGGGCTGAAGCCCTTGGAGGGCAGCGTGGGCATGTTCATCAGCACGGGCATTCTGTTGGAATAATAATTGGAGCGATCCACGACGGACATGCCGGTGCCGTAGGTCGTGGCGAAATATGAGAAATCCAGCACCTTGCCGCCGAGAACCGGGCTGTAAATCATGTGCGCCTGGGCGGGCTGGATGAGCGAGGTGCCGCTGTCGGGCACGAGGGTGCTGTAGTCATCCGCCTGGCGTCCCTCGTAAATGGTGCGCCCGTCCCATGCGGACACGGCGTCCATGAGCACGAAAGGTCCGGGCTGGCCGGTCATCTCGCGGACGCCGGTTTCGCCCTCGATGCGGATTTCCGCGCCTTTCCACGGGCGCACGGTCGCGCTCAGGTCAACAGCGGTGAGGTCGTCGAAATAGGTGCTCACCCAGTTGCGGAGACGCTGGTCGGTGGCATTGACGCGGAGGGCAAGGTATTTGGAGCGTCCGTAGTTGGCGTCGATCGACACGCCTTGGGTGCCCTCGGCATCGCCCTTTATGCCCAGGCGGACGTCGTTTTTGCCGAAGATGGGGCGCTTGGTGACGATGTTGACGGCACCGCCCGACCAGGACTGGCCGTAGAGGATGCTGGCCGGACCGCGTATCTGCTCAATGCGCTCGACGACAAAATCGTTCACGCTGAAATTGTATCCGGCGAAATAATTGCGCGCGTTGCCGCCGGAGGGCAGGCCGCGAAAGGTGAACGTCTGCCCGGAGTCGATGGCGCTGCCGCTGACGCCGGGCGGGTCGGCGACGGTGGCGTTGGGCATCCATTTATAGGCGTCGGTGAGCGTGTTGGCGGCGATGTCGTTGAGGAATTCGCGGGTCTGCACCGTGATGTCGCCGGGCGTGGTGAGCAGGTTGGTCGCCATGCGCCCGCCGGTGAGCGTGTCGGCGGCGAGGTAGCCGCGATCCTTCTCGGCGTTCACGGAAAACGGACTCAGGACGACGATCTCCTCCTCCTGATCGTCCGTTTGTGCGTCGCCGGGCGCGGAGACTGCCTGGGCAGAACAGACGGGGCGGACACAGATGAACGCGGCCAGCGCCAGCGCAAACGGCGCCAAGCGGGGAGCAATGCAAAGGGATGATGAAGGCATGGGCGGAGGTTTTGTGGTTGAGGTTGCGGGAATCTCGGTGGGGATGGCTACGGGCCGCTTTCGGCGCGCGTTTTCATCCGCGATGCGGGCGGCGGGGGCAAGCCGCACCGCGCTGAAGCGTTAAACAGAAGCATCGAATGGGTTAACGTTTCAGCACCCGCGGCGTTGCCCAGGACAGGCCGGCGTCGTGTCATGCCGCCCGGCGCGACAACCCTCATCACCCTGTTCCCATCATGAAAAAAATCCCCGATCGCATCACACACACTGCCGTTCGCCTGCTGCTGGCGCTGGCGGCCACCATCCTTGTCACCGCGCGGACCGAGGCACAGACCTCGGCCAACCTCATCTCCAACCCCGGCTTTGAGCAGTCCCTCACGCCGTGGGTTTACGACGCGGCGAACTACGGCGGCGCGGGCGACGCCGCGGTGCGCGACCCGCAGAATCCCCGCTCCGGCCAATACTCGCTGAGCGCCGGAGCGGGGCATGTCGCCTATCGCAGCCTGGGTGTGCGCGCGGACACCTCGGTGGAACTGCGTTTCTGGGCGCGCGGCGATACCGAGGGTGTGCCGGTCACCATCCTGCTCCGGCAGTCGAGCCCGGGCGACCGCGTCCTTTTGCGCATGGAGATGATTTTCACGGAGGAGTGGCGCGAGTATGTTTTCCGCACCTCGCTGCCGGCGGACCTCGCCGCCGGGGCGCAGGTCTATCTCGGCTTCTGGCTGCACGCGCCGGGCAGATATTGGATTGATGATGTCTCGCTCGCGGAGCTGCCGGCGGCCGAGGGAGGCGGGATGCCGTCGCTCAACCCCATCCGCAACCAGTCTTTCGAGGCCGGCGCCGACGGCTGGACGGCGTCGATCCGCACGCCCGAATTCGGCACCGGCTGGAGCACGGGCGAGACCGGCAACGGCTATCCCTCGCAGCCCGGCGCGAAGCTTGAATCGATCGAGGCGGCGGACGCCCCGCACGGCAAACGCCATCTGTCCGTCGAGGTGAAGGCCGGCAATTGGGGCTGGCTGACCAGCGCCTACTTCCCGGCGCGCTACGGGCATCCCGCGGCGCTCACTTTCTGGGCGCGTTGCAGCACCGCCCGCTCGCTCACGGCGGGCGTGGCCGGCGGGAAAAACAGCGACATCCTGCTCCAGTCGCAGCCGCTGGTGCTGTCCACCATCTGGCAAAAATACACGGTGCCGCTCACGCTCAAGCCGGCCGCCGACGGCGTCTATGTGGTCAGGATTCAGCTTGGCAGCGGCAGGTTCGACTTCGACGATTTTGCGTTCGTGGAAACCGCGCAGACCAGCCCCGTGGCCAACCCGCCCGCGCATGCCATCCAGCCCGGCTCCGGCGCGCCCGCGGGCAACCTTTACGCGCCCGGCGACACGGCGGCGTTCAAGCTCGTCGCCGCCGGCGAGCAGCCCTCCTCGACGCTGGCGTTCCAAGTCGCCGCGGTGGATTTTCTCGGACGCAAAATCGATGAGCAAAACGTGTCCGTCGCCATCGGAGCGGACGGCCTCGGCGAATCCGCGTTCACCATGCAGACCACGACCCTCGGCGCGTTTCGCATCGAGGCCCGCCGAGCCGGCGCGGAGACCGTGCTGGCCGAGCAACTCTACAGCGTGCTCCCCGAACTCGACGCGCCGGGCAGCCGGCCCGATTCATTTTTCGGGGCGCACATCGACCTCACGCCTTACAACCTCGAAATCGCGCGCCGCGGCGGCTTCCGCTGGCTGCGACTCTACCCGCCGATGACCACCAAGTGGATGGCAGTCGAGCCGGCGCAAGGGCAGTGGCGCTTCAACACCACCGAGCTTGCCGCGGCCAAGTCCGCCGGTTTCAGCATCCTCGGCAGCTTCGACACCGCGCCCGACTGGGCCGCCGACATCAACACCGCGCCCGGCGCGGTCGCCAACCGCTGGAGCAACTCATATCCGCCGGCGGATATCAACCAGTGGAAAACCTACGTCACGCGCGCCTTCACCGAATTCTCGCCCCACGTCGATGCCTGGGAACTCTGGAATGAGCCCGATGGCGGCTACCTCCAAGTCAAGCCCGGCCAGCAAAAGGATGCTGTCATCCGCACGCTCCTCGATGCCACCCACGAGGCCCTCGCCGCCACGGGCAGGCCGTTCACGCTGGTCGGCCCCGCCGTCTCCGAAATCAACGCCCAACTCGGCTGGCAGGTTCTCGACGCTGGCGCGGGCGCGAAACTCGACGCTTTCTCTTTCCACTTCTACAGCACCGCCGCCGCCGGCGCCATTCCCGGCTCCGCACAGGCACTGGAACTCCTCGCCCGCTACCAGACTCACACCAACCGCTTCGGCCAATCCCTCCCGCTATGGCACACCGAGGGCGGCCCTTGGCTGTCCGGCGGGCAAAGCTGGCTCGCCACCAGCCGCATGCCCGCCTCCAGTTCCATGACACCCCCGCAGGCCGCCGCCGCCATCGTGCGCACCGCCCTCTTTTTCAAGGCCAACGGCGTGCTCCGGCACTTCCTCTATGTCGTCGCCGCCAGCGAAACCGGGCGCGACATCCAGGCCGACGGCACCTCGGCCTGCGTCGATGTCACCGGCATTCCCGGCCCCGGCCTCGCCGCGCACGCCGCCATGGTCTCGCTCACCGAGGACGCCGCGCCCGCGGCCAACGGCTTTGAGACAAAAACCGTCGGCGAATCCATCCTCTCCGTCCTCCACTTCACGAAAGCCTCCGGCGACGTTGATGTGTATTGGTCAACCAAGCCGGTCGCCCTCACCGATGTCACCGCCCTCCGCGCCGGCGACGTGGTTCGCGACATGATGAGCAACACCGTCCCCGCCACCACCGCCATGATCGGCGAGTTTCCGCTCTATATCCTGCGCGCGTCCGACAACGCCGTGAACCTCCCCGCGACCACCACCGTCATCGAGGGTGACACCATCACCTTCAACGCACCCGCCGCCGGCGAGCCCGCCCCGACGATTCATTGGGAATACCACGACGGCGCCGAATGGCGCGCCATCGACTCGAGCGCGCCATTCGCCCACCAAATCACCAACGGCGGCGCCACGCTCACGCTGCCCGGCGTCACCCCCGATCTCGCCCGCCTGCAATTCCGTTACGTCGCCACCATTGGCACGCTTCCGCCCGTGCCCGGCAACGTCGCCGCCATCATTGTCTCGCGCCTCTACCAGCCCGGCGTCCGCGCCCTCGCCGTGGACGCCACCGGCGCCATCTACATCGCCAATACCGCGCAAAACACCATCGACCTCATCGACCCCGCCGGCTTGGCGACAGTTCTCGCCGGCGACCCCGGCGGCGCCGCCGGCTGGCTCGACGCCACCGGCACCGCCGCGCGCTTCAGGCAACCCGGCGGCCTCGCCATTCGCTCCGGCACCGCCTATGTGGCCGACACCGGCAACAACGTCATTCGCGCCGTCGAAATCTCCACCGGCAAGGTCACCACGCTCGCCGGCAACGCAAGCGCCCCGGCCGCCGATGCCGCCGCTGACGGTGCCGGTGCCGCCGCCCGCCTCAAGTCGCCCGCCGGCCTCGCCATCGACGACAGCGGCCACCTCTTTGTCGCCGACTCGAAAAGCCACACCGTGCGCGCCATCACGCCCGACGGCGCCGTCACCACCATCGCGGGCTGGCGCGACGAGCCCGGCGCCGATGCCGGCCACCTCGACACGCCGCTCGACATCACTTGGGGCGGCGACGGCGCGCTCTACGTGGCCGACACCGGCAACAACGCCATTCGCAAAATCACCCCCGGCGCGCAACCCGGCTCGGGTTTCGCCATGACGGTGCTCTCCGCCGCGGGCTACGCCTCGCCGTCCGGCGTGGCCTGGCTGGACGGTGTCGTCCATGTGGCGGACACCGGCAACTCGGTCATCCGTTCCGTCCCGGTCGACGGCGCCATGCGCACGCTCGCGGGCGCCGTGGGCATATCCGGCACGGCCGACGGTCCCACGGGCGCGAGCACCCGCTTTAGCGCCCCCCGCGACATCGTCGCCGGTCCGGACGGCGCGCTCTATGTGGCCGACACCGGCAACAAGACCGTCCGCATCATCACGGACGCCGCCATCGGAAGCACCGAGACTCCCCTGCTCCTCACCACCGTCGCCCCAAGCGGCACCAACACCGGCACGACAAGCCCCCCCGGCGACAATAACGATGGAAACAATGGTGGCGGAGGAGGCGCGGCCTCGCCGTGGTTCCTGGCGGCGCTCGCCACCCTCGCGTTGCTCGCAAAACAGACCCGTGGAAGAAGTGGCAAGTGATCAGGTAACAAGCGGCGGGTGATGCCGGCGTCCCGAAGGAGCCGGCTCTCCGCCGATGGAAAGAGATGGCCGCCATGTCGTCATTTTGCCAAACCTATTTATAGTATTTTCTCTCAACTTTGGCCCTACCGGACGTTGCCGCGCCAATGTTAAATGAAAACATTATATTATACCAATTCCCGATGAAAAATATCCTTTCGCAGGAGCTCGGCCCTCCATTTGTCCAATTATCATTGGGAATTGGTATTATCATTTTATTGGAGTGCGGTGACACGATCCCATGATATCTGGTAATCCGTGTCATGCCGCCAAGAAAGCCCGGCGGGCTTCAGTCTTGCAGCCCACGGTTGCCCGGGTCCGCGAAGGCTGCCTTCGTATTCGATTATCAAATACATGAACCCCTCTGGCGTCGGGTCCGCGCAAGCCGGCAAACCGGATGAATGCGAAATCCCCGTGCCGTATATCCAAGAATACGCGTTATGGGATGGCAGGGCGAAGCGGCGCGCCGCTTTGAGTGATTCGCAAACTTGTCCCGCATGGAAAAACGGCGTCGCCGGGCGGCGCCCCCTGTCGCCGCACTCCAAAAAACGACTTCGTTTGCGCTAGCGAACAGGTCTGTCAAAAGGCCGCCCGCTCCCTTGGAATGCCGGCGTTACTCCGCCGCGCCTGCCGCGCGGCGGATGTAGAGGGGCAATTCGCCAATGGTCGCGGTCGCGAGTTTGTCGGACGCGATAAGGTTGCCCATCAGGTCGAGCACCTCGTCACCCTCGCGCAGGTTGACCGCGCGGGCAAAGGGCAGCGGCGCAGCCGACCAATAGACGTCCAGGGCGCGGCCATCGGGCTGTGCGAAGCGCGCGATGGAGACCAGCCCGCCGTCCATCTCCCTTGTCTCGAAGCCGCGCGACGCGGCGTCTTCGGTGAGCGCGACCATCGCGGCGTGCGCGGCGACGCCAAGGCTGGGCACGCCGGTGACCTCGGTGTAGCCGGTGCATTCGTCGGTCTGCGTGTTGCGGCCCGTCTCGACGGCATGGGCGGCGAAGCCGATGTAGCGTTTCACGCCCTCCGACTTGAAAAAGAGCGCGGCGCGCACCATCGAGGCGGCGCCTTGTGCGGGTTTCATCGAGCTCGACGGCGGGATGCGGTAGGTTTCAAGCCAGCTATGTCCTCCCGAGATGTAAACGCCTCCCTCGGATTGCCAGAGGGGCATCGGCTCGCCGGCGTGGTTTTTGTGCGAGCGGTAGCGCGCGAGCATTTGTTTCAGGAAACCGGACTCGGGACTGGTGGAGGTGAAATTGTAATAATGAAACGAGAGCGCGTCCATCTTCGCGCCGCCGCCGCGTTCCAGGATTTTGAAGGCGAGGTCGGCCTCGATGCGGGAGACGGCGGGCGCGAGCAGCAGGTAGGGTTTGCCGGTGGCGTCGAGCGCCTCGCGCGTGGCGCCGAGCAGCGAGAGCATGACATCGTCTTTTTTCAGGTTCGGCCTGACCTGCATGTAACCGCCGTCGGGCTCGTTCCAGAGTTCCCATGCGCTGATGTAGGGCGAGAGAGTCTCGAAGGCGCGGGTGACGTAGTTTTTCCACGCGGCCATGTCGGCGGGCGGGTAGGCGCGGTTCCAACGGTTTTTGACGGGACTCTTGGAATCAGTGTCGGCGGCCCAGTCGGGCGCGGTGTCGAAGCTGCCGAGGATTTGGAAGCCGGCGGCCTTGGCGCGCTCGAGGTCCCCGGTCTTGAAACGCCACTGGCCGGGCTTGGGCTCGAGCACCATCCACTTGGTGAGCAAGGGCGGGTAGAGCCGCAGCCAGCGGAAGCCGGCGCGGCGGGCGACTTCGAGGTTGTAGGGCGTGAGGTCAACGTGGTTGCCGAAAAACGAGTCAGGACGCTCGGCGGGCGGCGGCAGATCGGGGAGCACGGTGTAGATCTGCTCGGCATCCACGTCCGTCTCGGGCGCATCGGCCTTGCGCACTTTTATGCGAAACGCGCCGTATTTCGATGTGGGCGCGGCGAACTCCATGCCCGCGGTGCCGTCGGCGTCGGTGGTCACATTGATGCGTCCGCCCGAGACGCGCCTGTCCTGCCAGTCCACCACGGTCAACCGGTAGGAGCATTGGGTTTGGGGTTTCTCGTCGGTGACGACGAGGCGGAACACAGCTTTGTCGCCGCGCGAGAACATGTTTCCCTCCGGACCCTCGGGCGCGGCTTGCACGGACATCGACGGCGGGTGGAGCACCGGCTCCGGCTGGCCGGTCTCGACCAGCGAAAAGTCGTCGAACTGGTAAACGCCGGGCTGCGTAATCTGGAGCTTGACCACATACAGCCCGCCGATGGAGGGCTTGAGCAGGACGGGCACCGTGTGTTTCTGCCACTTGTTCGATGTGTATTGGCGCTCGGACTCGAAGAACACGCCCTGGTTTTTTCCGCCCGCGATCCCGGCGAAGAACGAGTGCGGCACGTCGGTGCGGCACCAGAAGACGAGGTTGCTTTTCCGTCCGTATCGGGCCTGGAAATACGCGCTGGTGACCAAGGCCTGGCCGCCCGGCTGCACCACGAAGGACAGGTGGCGGCGTCCGTGCGGCAGTTTTTCCCCGGTCATCGAGAGCAGCCTGGAATCCTGCGAGGGGTAGGCGTTGCCGCTTTCCTGCTGCCACTCCCAGGTGTCGTTGAACTCGGGTTTGCGGATCATCGCCGTCCAGCCGTCCGTGCCGGCCTCGAAGGAGGGGTTGCGGATGGGATTGACGGACGGGGGCTCGCCGCCCTCGGCGGCGGGCAACTCGCGCAGGGAGATGTCGTCGAGCCAGTAGCCGCCGGGCGCGTGCAGCCAGAAACCAAGATAGATGCTGGCGTTGGCCGGGGTGTCCGCCGGTATGAGCGCGCGGAAAACATACTCCTGCCACTGTTCGCCAAACGCCTGCTCGGTGCGGAAGATCACGCGGTCGGTCGGCTCCCACTGGCGCATGATGATGGTGACGGGCGCGGTGTTGACCACGCCGCGCGCCCAGAAGCGCAGTTCGACGGCGGTGCCCTTGCGCACGGGGATTTTCTTGTGCGTGAAATGCCCCTCGCCGTTCCACACGCTTTGTTTTCCCGAATGCGGGTTGTCGGTGACGAGTTTTGCGCGGCCCTCCGGCTTGCCGTAGTAGGAATCGTCCCAGCCCCACGGGGCGTAGTCGGGCGCCTCGAAGCTTGGGTTGGGGAGCAGGTTCGGCCCCGCCTCGTCGTCCGCGCGCAGGAGAGCGGGCGAGAGTGCGAGCAGGGCGGCGAGAAAACACGCGGGTGAAAATGGTCGGCCTTTCATGGTGGGAAATGGGACTGGCACGGCGCGGCTCACCAGGTGCGGCGGATGCCGATGCACACCGCCCAGGGGCGCCGGTAGCCGTCGGCCTTGTTGTATTCATAATCAAGATACATGATCGTGCGTTCGTCCACCATCAACGTCACGCCGGCGCCGGCCTCGAAACGCCAGCCGGAAAAATCGGGCTCGTATTCGTAGGGCGTGACGTGGATCGTGCCGCCGTCCGTCGTGTGGCTGACCCCGGCGACGCGCGCGTAGGGCTGCCAGCGTCCGAAGTCGGCGCCGGCGCGGAGCTGCCCGCGCAGTTGCAGCGAGGTGGAGTCGTCCACGCGGATGCGCATGGACCTGCCCGTGGTGCTGGTGGCGGTGTATTCGCCGCTGTCGAACCAGGCGAGCGCGGCCTGCGCGGAGGGTTCGAGCCAGAGGCGTCTTTTTACGAAGCGGCGGCCAAGCTCGACGGAGCCGCCGAGGGCGCTGCTGGCGTAGTCGCCGCGCGTGATGCGGCGGTCGTCGTTGCTCGCGTCGATGGTGTTTTCATAGCGGTGGTATTTCGCGACGGCGTCCAGATACCAGCCGTTTTTGGCCAGCCAGGAGGCGTAAAGGCCGCCGCCGATGCCGTCGGAGTCGCTCTTGCTGTCGTTGGCGGCGTGGTCGCGGCTTGAGCGGGTCATGGTGGCGAAGCCGCCGACGAGCAGCGAGGCATTGCCCAGGGCAAAGGCGCGGTCAACGCCCGCGGAAATGTCGTAGGAGGTCTGGTCAAAGGCGGCGCCGACGACATTCGGTTCGATTTCCACGCGATAGACGCTGGTGCGGAACCAGACGTCGCCCATCGCCCCCTTCATCTCGCCGCTGCCGGCGATGAGGCCGGTGGGGGAGACGGCGCTGCGCACCTCGCCCATGCGCATGCGCAGGCTGTCGAGGCTGTAGTGCCAGTCCATGCCGAGCGCGCCGGCGGTGACGAGGATGACGTCGGCGGAGGCGCTGTTGCCGGCGAAGACGAGGTTCACGTTGCCGCCGTTCTGGCGGGCCTCGTAGGCGTTCATGCCGTCCTCGGAGACGATGGTGTTGGAGGAGAAGGTCGCGTCGCCGCCGGCAAAGGTGACGAGCGGGATGTCCACGTCGCGCGGCGAGCCGGGGTCGCCGATGGCGGTGATGTCGAGGTAGTGCCGGCCGTCGGCCTGGCCGGTGATAACGAGGCGGCTGTTGGCGTCGCCGCCGTTGAGGTCGATTTCCATGCCGATGGTACCGGAGCCGGCGAGCGAGGCGGCGGTGAGGACGGCGCCTCGGGCGCGGAACTGGATCGCGCCATTGTTGCGCAGGCCGGCGACGGACTGGTTGCCGGCGAGGGCGAGGAGGCCGCCGGGGGCGATGTCCCAGTTCGTGGCCGCGCCGAGCACGCCGGCGGCGGCGGCGTGGAGCCTGCCGGCGAGCCTGATCGTGCCGGAGCCGGAGAGCTGGCCGGCGGCTCCGGCGAGCACGAGCTCGCCGCCGGTGGCACTGGAGAAGTCGAGATCGTGGGCGCCAAGGTTGATGCCGCGGGAGGTGGCGAAGCTGCCGGTGGCGACGAGGCGGGCGTGGCCGGCGAGGACGAGGGTGTTGGAGGCCTGGCCAAGCGCCTCGTCGTGGGCGAGCGCGAGCGCGCCGCCCTCCAGCAGGATCACATCGCCGGCGAAGGTGCTTGTGCCGCTGAGCCCGGTGAGGCCCGTGCCGGTGATGACGAGGCCGCCGTTGCCGCTGATGGCGCCGGCGAGGGTGAGCGCGGCGCCGGTGTTTTCCACGGTGAGGGAGCGCACGGCGCCGGGCGCGAAGACGATGTCCGAGGCGAGCGTGCTGGCGACGGTGCCCGAGGCTTGGAGCGTGCCGCCGGCGGCGAGGAGGTTGATGGCCGCGCCCGCGCCGACGCCGAGCTGGCTGCCGCTGGTGATGGCGATGACGCCGGCGTGCCAGTCGATGCCGTTCTCAAATGTGTTGGCGCCGGCGTTGGCGAAGGAGAGTTTGCCGGCGCCGTCCTTCACGAGTTTGCCGATGCCGGGGCCGCCGGGGGCGACGATGCCGCCGCCGATGGAGGAGTCCGAGGCGCGCACGCCGCCGCTGCCGGCGAAGGCATAGTCGAGAGTGCCGGTGACGAGCATGGCGCTCACGTCGAGGCGGGAGCCCTCGATGGTGACGTCCTGGCGGTCCGCGGTGTCGTCGAAGGTGATGTGGTCGCCGATTGCGGCGGTGGCGGCAATGGCGCCGATCCTCCAGTTTTCCGTGGTGAGGTCCCAGCTCGCGCCGGTGGAGCCGGTCCAGGTGACGTAGTTGCTCACGACGCCGGGCAGGGTGACCAGCACGCTTTTCTGGTCGGCGGAGAGTTGCACGGAGCCGGAGACGCGCGCCGCGCCGGCGCCGCCGACGATGTTGCCCTGGTAGCGGAGCGTGCCGCTGAACGCGCCGGCGGGGATCACGCCGGCCTCGTAGCGGAACACGGTGAACGTGCCGCTGGCCGCCGCGATGGACCAGAGGTCGATGATGCCGTCGCCGTTGAAGGTCGCCGTGTCGTGGATGACGGTGCGGCCGGACTGGTTGCCGGGGTAAACGTCGGCGCGGATGGTGGCGCTGTTGAGCGTGGCCGCGCCGTGGAGGTGGAGTTGCGAGGTGCCGGTGGCGTAGAGGATGCCGGAGAGGGCGAGCGCGTCGGCCTTGATGGAGCCGCTGCCGGCGGTGGCGTAGGTGCCGAGGACGGCGCCCGGCGAGAGCGAGAGGCTTCTGCCCGCGGCGGCCGTGTCGAGGAGCGCGCCGTTGTTCACGAGGAGCGCGCCGGCGGCGACGGCGGCGTTGCCGCGCCAGACGCTGGTGCCGCTGAACACGACGGAGCCGGCGCCGGTCTTGGAGATCGAACTGGCGTCGGCGCTGTTGGAATGAACGGGGTCGAGAAACAGCACGTCGCGCGCGCCGGTGATGTTTAGGGCGTTGCCGCCGGCGCTGTTGGCGTAGAGTGCGTTGGGCGTGCGCGCGGCGCCATGCTTGTTGCCTTGGAAAACGATGTCGCCCTGCGCGGCGTCGAGGTTCAACGGCGCGCCGCCGTTGTTCATGAAGATGGCGCCGCCGCTGCCCGCGGCGGTATTGTTCTCGAAGTGGATGCCCGCCGGGCTGTTTGCCGTAATGTGATGCGGAACGCTGCCCAACCAAAGCGCGCCACCATCAACGGTGGCGGTGTTGTTTTCGATGCGGATGCCTGCCGCTCCGTTCGCCGTGATGGACATGTCGAGGGCCGCGTAAAACGCGGCACCGCTGGCCGCGGTGTTGCTGGTGACGAGGAACTCCCCTGAGACAGAGGGGTTGACGACGAGCGTGCCGTTGGCACCCAGCGCGCCGCCACCGCCGCCCCGGCTCACATTTCCGCGCATGTGGATCGCACCGTAGGTTCCCGAAACCGCGACGGTGCCGCCCTGCGCATAGATGGCGCCGCCGGAGTAGGGTGAAGTGTTATTGGCGAGCAAGAAGGTGTCCGCCACCACTGTGTCGATGATGATGTTTCCCGATTCCGCATACAATGCGCCGGCGCGCCCGCTGGCGTTGTTGCCCGTGATCCGAAGACTGCCCTGCGAGCCGGTGATGGTGATGCCGGTGTGCCCGTAAATCGCGCCGCCGTGGGAGGACGCGGTGTTGTTGGCAAGCTCGGCCATGCCATTGCCAGCGAGCATGAGGTTCACCGTTCCGGCGGAAGATTTGATGGCCGAGCCCTCGCCGCGGGTGATGGTAATGCTGGAAAGCGCGAGATTGATGTCGCCGGTATTCGCAAACGCGCCCACACCGGTCCTCCCCATGATAGTGACGTGCTCCGCGCCGCCGGGGTTGAGCACGTAGAGGTTCGACGTGAGCGTGATAACGGACTGGAGCGGATTGTTCAGCCCGTCGCCCGTGAACGACACCGTGCCGCCGCCCGCGAGGGTGTTCAGCTGGTCGCGCAGCGTCGTGCCGGAGGAGACGGTCACCTCGGCGGCGCGGGCGGGCGGGGCGGCGGTCAGGAAGCAGAGCGCGAATCCCGCCAGCGACGCGGCGAACGGGCGGCGCAGGGACGGGCGGACGCAGGGTTTGTTTTTCGAGGTCATGGGAATCGGGGGGGATTGAGGTTTTTATTTGTCGGGAGATTGCGGGGCCATTCCGGAATGATGCCGGATCGCACGCGGGACGCGCGCGATCCCGGGAATATATCCGGCTCCGCGTGGCATCATGACCGGAACTGTTCCAAAAGCAGTCATCGAAACCTCCGGGGGAGGACGCCCTAGGCGGCGGCTCCGCGCCGTGTTTTCACGGCGCGCAGCAGGGCGAGCGCGGCGAGGAGGGCGAGGACAGGCAGCGAAGGCGCACCGCCGCCGGAGCCGCCGCTGTTGGGGTCGGGATTGCCGGCCTGCTCGATGGTCACGGTGGCGGCGGCGCCGTCCGCGCCGGTGGCGGTCACCGTAAGTGTCGCGGCGCGCAGGGCGCCGCCGGGCATGTTCGCGTCATAGTCCACCGTGATGGTCCCGCTGTCGCCGTCGTTCACGATGGAGGCGATGCGCGCCCAGCGGGCGATGCCGGCGGAGATCTCCGCCGACCACGGCATGGAGCCGCCGCCGGTATTGGTCACGGTGAAGACCAGCGTGCCGGGCGCGACGCCGACGCTTTGCGTGGCGGACGGGGAGAGCGAGAGCACGGGAGGACGGCTCTCCGGGATGGCGGAGGCGATGCGCAGGCCGGTGCCGGGGCTGTCGTTGTAGGGCTCGATGGAGAAGCGCGCGGCGGAGCGGGCGTCGACGGCGGCGTCGTCCCAGCCGCCGCCGCGGGTCACGCGCTTGGTGCCGGTGGCGGCGCCGAGCGGATCGGTCGCCGCCGCCGTGGCGAGGCTGCCATACCAGTCGAGGCAGTATTCGCGCGCGTTGCCGTGCATGTCGTAGAGGCCCCAGGCATTGGGCAGGTAGGAGCCGGCGGCGGTGTGCCTGGCGGCGGAACCGCCCTGGCCGTCGTCCTGGTTCAGCGAGTAGCGGCCGAGCGCGTCGAGGCCGGCGTCGGCCCTGGGGGTGGTCGAGAGGTTTTGGCCGCTGTTGAGCGCGGTGGTGGCGCCGGCGCGGGCGGCGTGCTCCCATTGGGCCTCGGTGGGCAGGTCGAGGGGCAGGCCGGTTTTGGCGCGGAGTTTGCCGATGAACGAGTCCGCGTCCACGGCGTCGTTGTCCGGCCAGCCGGCACCGGCGGCGCCGCCGCGGATGCTTTCATACGACACGCCTTCGACGGGGCGCGTGTCGCCGGCGTGGTAGGAGGGGTTGGCGCCCATGACGAGCTGCCATTGCCTCTGGGTGATTTCAAAAACGCCGATGTAATAGGCGGCGGTGAACGTGACGTTGTGACGGGGCTCGTCGGGGGAGCGGCCAAGCTCGGTGTCGGGCGAGCCCATCTGGAAGGCGCCGGACTGGACACGGCGCAGCCAGAGCTCGGTGGTGCGGCAGTCGGCGTTGATGGCAATGTCACCGGGCGGGGTCGCGCCGGTGCGCACGGGGTAGCCGGCCGCGGCGGGGCCGCCGGAGAGGTCGATCACGAGGTAATCGGCGGCGGCGGCGGTCGGGGCCGCGATCCACTTGGCGTGGAGGGTGTGGCTGGCGGCGCCGGCGGGCACGGCGGTGATCGGGGCGACTTGCGTGCCGCCGCCGTCCGGGGCCGTCCACCAGCCGGCGAAGAGGCTGCCGCTCTTCGAGGGGGCGGGCAGCGGGCCATAAATCTGGCCGGGGGTCACGGGCTTGGTCATGACGTTGATCATGCCGCCCTGCGCGTCGAAGGTGACGGTGGTGCCGGCGGGCGGCGGAACCGGGGTCCACTGAGCGTAGAGCGTGTGGGCGCCGGCGGGCACGGTGGTGGAGGCGATGACTTGCGAGCCGCCGCCGCCGGGGGCGGTGAACCAGCCGCCGAAGAGGTTGTCGGCCTTGACGGGGATGGGCAGCGCGCCGTAGGCGGCGCCGACGGTCGCGGTCATGCTTGGAGGCGTGACGCTGCCGCCCTGGGGATCGAAGGTCACGGTGACGGTGGTGGCGGGCGGGATCGCGGTCCACTGGGCGTAGAGGGTGTGGTTGGTTGCCGTGGCCACGGTGGTGGTGGCCTCGATCTTCGTGCCGCCGGTGTCGGCGGTGAACCAGCCGTTGAAGGTGTGGTCGGTTTTGGACGGCACGGGCAGCGTGCCGTAGGCCGAGCCGACGGTCGCGGGCTGGGAGGCCGGCGAGACGGAGCCGCCCTGCGCGTCGAAGGTCACGGTGACAACCTGCGGGTTTTGCGTCCACTTGGCGTAGAGGGTGTGGTCGGAGGAGTTGCCCACGATGGTGGTCTCGATGACTTGCGTGCCGGTGCCGCCGGTTTGCGTCCACCAGCCGCCGAAGGTGTTGTTGGCCTTGGTGGGCACGGGCAGCGCGCCGTAGGCGGTGCCGGGGGTCACGGTCAGGGTCGGCGGCGAGACGGTGCCGCCGTCCGTGTCGAGGGTGACGGTGACGGGGCTGGCGCTGCCGCCGGGGAGCACGACCTGCACGGTTTTCGAATCGGCGGAAAGCTGCACGGCGGCGCCGTTGAGGGTGTAGGGCGCGCCTTGGTAGAGGAGCGTGGCGCTGAATGCGCCGGCGGGGATCACGCCGGCCTCGTAGCGGAGCACGTTAAACGTGCCGCTGGTCGCCGCCATGTTCTGAAGGTCAACGGTGCCCGTGCCGGCGAAGGTCGCGGTGTTGTCGATGACGGTCAGGCCGGACTGGTCGCCGGCGTGGGTGTCGGCGAAAAGGGTGATGCTGTTCAGCGTGGACGAGCCGGCGAGGTGGAGCTGCGAGGCGCTGCCGGTGGCGTAAAGGATGCCGGAGAGGGCGAGGGCATCGGCCTTGATGGTGCCGCTGCCGGCGGTGGCGTAGGTGCCGAGGATGGCGCCGGGGGCGAGCGTGAGGCTGCGCCCGGCGGCGGCGGTGTCGAGGAGCGCACCGTCGTTGACCAAGAGCGCGCCCGCGCTGACGGCCGTGTTGCCGCGCCAAGTGTTGCTGCCGCTGAAGAGGACGGAGCCGTCGCCGGTCTTGCTGATCGAGCCGGCGTCGGCGCTGGGCGAATAAACGGGGTCGAAAAACAGCACGTTGTGGCTGCCGCTGATGTTGAGCGGGTTGCCGCCGGAGCTATTGGCGCGGATGGCGTTGGGCGTTCCGGAGGCACCGCCCTGCTTGTTGCCTTGGAAAACAATGTCGCCCGCGACGGCGTTGAGGTTCAGCGGCGCGCCGCCGTTGTTCATGTAGATGGCGCCGCCGTTGCCGGTGGCTGTGTTATTTGTGATCTGGATGCCCGCCGGGCTGTTTGCCGTGATGTGATGCGTCGCGTTGGCCAGATAGAACGCGCCGCCGTTGCCCGCGGTGTTGCTCGTGACGATGATGCCCGCCGGGCCGTTTGCCGTCAGGAGCAGGGGGCCGTTGGAATAGGTCACGCCGCCGCCGCCCGAGACACTGTTGCTTGTGATGAGGAAGGTGTCGGTGACATGGGGATTGATGACGATCGCATTGTCGCCCCCGATCACGCTGTTGGATTTGCTCTTGTTTCCTTGAATGACAATCGATCCGTAGGTGCCCGACAGGACAAAGGTGCCGGTGCTCGCATAGGCCGCGCCACCGACGGCGGTGGCGCTGTTGTTCTCAAACGAAAGGGTGCCGGTGATGGAGGTGTTGATGGTGAGGTTCCCACCGTTCACATACATCGCGCTGCCGCGACTGTTGGCAAAGTTGCCGGTGAACAGGAGATTGTCCTGGGTGCCGGTGATGCTGATGCCGGTCGCGCCGTAGATCGCGCCGCCGTGACTCGTGGCGGGGCCGTTGTTAAGGAACTCCACCGCTGCGCCGGGGGCGGCGAGCGTGATGTTCACGGCGCCGGCGGTGGAGGCGATGGCCATGTCCACGCCTCTGGTGATGGTAATGTTGGAGAGCGTGAGGTTGATGTCGCCGGTGTTGTCAAACGCGCGCACGGTGTTGTTGCCAGAAATGGTGACGTGCTGCGCGCCGCCGGGGTTGAGTGCGTAGGTGTTCGAGGTGAGCGTGACGGCGGACGCCAGCACGCTGTTCAGGCCGTCGCCCGTGAAATTCACCGAGCCGCCGCCCGTGAGGGTGTTCATTTGGTCGCGCAGCGTGTCGGTCGCGGTGACGGTGACGCCGGGGCCGGAGGGCGGCGTGTATGGCGTCCACTTGGCGTAAAGCGTGTGGTCGGTGGCGGCCGCGGCCACGGTGGTGGATGCGGTGACTTGCGAGCCGGCGCCGCCGGCGCTCGTCCACCAGCCGCCGAAGGTGTCGGTGCCCTTGGCCGGCGTGGGCAGCGGGCCGTAGGGCGAGCCGGGGGTTGCGGACTTGGTGGCCGGCGAGACGGAGCCGCCTTGTGGATCGAAGGTCACGGTGACGTTGACGGGGCCGCCTCCGCCACCAGTGCCGGTGAGAACCACCTGCACGTTTTTCGAGTCGGCGGAGAGCTGCACGGTCGCGCCGCCGGTGGTATAGGGGACGCCTCCGCTGAGAAGAGTGGGGCTGAACGCACCGCCGGGGATCGTGCCGTTCGCGAGGCTGAACACGTTGAACGTGCCGCTGCTCGACCCGATGGACGGGATGTCAATGGTGCCCGTGCCGATGAAGATCGCGGTGTCGTCGATGACAACCTGGCCGGACTGGTTGCCGGTGGAGAGTCCGGCGCGGATGGTGATGTTGTTCAGCGTGGCCGAGCCGGCGAGATGGAGTTGAGAGGTGCCGGCGGCGTCGAGGATGCCGGAGAGGTCGAGGGCCTCGGCCTTGACCGCGCCGCTGCCCGTGGCAGCGTAGGTGCCGATGATGGCGCCGGGCTGGAGGACGAGGCTTTGGCCCGCGGCGGTCATGTCAAGAAGCGCGCCGTTGTTGACCAGCAGCGCGCCCTGGCCGATGGAGCCGGAGCCGAGCAAGGAGCTGCTGCCGCTGAAAAGGACGGAGCCGGCGCCGGTTTTGAGGAGGGCGGACCCGATCGCGATGCCCGAGCCTGCCGGCACGCCGGTGGGCGCGCCCTTGGAGGAGTTGACAGGGTCGAAAAACAGCACGTCGTGGTCTCCTTTGATGATGAGTATGGCCCCGCCGCCGCCGTTGGAGAAAATGGCGTTGGGCTCCGCCGAGGCAGCGTGCCTGTTGCCCTGAAAGACGATGTTTCCCTCCTTGGCGTCGAAGGTCAGGGCCACATTGCTGTTGTTGATATATATGGCTCCGCCGTTGCCCTTGGCGGTGTTGTTCTTGATTTGGATGCCGGCCGGCGAGTTTGCCGTGAGGGTGGAAGGGTTGCCACCCAGCCAGAACACCCCGCCCGCCGCGTCGGCGAAATTGTTTTCGATGAGGATACCCGCCGGCCCATTCGCGGTGAGGTTCAGCGCGCCAATCTGCGCGAAAACCATGCCGCCGCCGCCCCTGATGGAGTTGCTTGTGACGAGAAATGTCTCGGAAACGAAGGGATTGATGACGACTCCGCCATTGGCATTGGTTCCCAGCACGCTGTTGGAATTGCCCTTGTTGCCCTGTATGATGATTGAGCCATAGGTGCCCGAAAGCGTGACGCTTCCACTGTTGGTGAACACCGCCATTCCGGCTCCGGTGGAGCTGTTGTTTGCAAGTGAGAATGTGCCCGTGATCACCGTGTTGATGGTGATGTGTCCTGTTTCCACAAACAGCGCGCCGCCGCGACTGTTGGCATAGTTGCCCGTGAAGAGGAGATTGCCCTGTGATCCGGTAATGCCGATGCCGGTCGCGCCGTAGATCGCGCCACCGTTGGCGGTGGCAGGGCCGTTGTTGAGGAACTCGGTCGTTGTCGTGCTGTCGCCCGCCAGTTTTATGCTCACGGCGCCCGCGGAGGAGTTGACTGCCATGTTCACGCCCTTGGTGATGGTGATGTTGGAAAGCGTGAGGTCGATGTCGCCGGTGTTCTCAAACACGCGCACGGCGTTGTTCCCCGTGATCGTCACGTGCTGCGCGCCGCCGGGATTAAGCACGTAGGGATCTGACGTGAGCGTGATGGAGGATGCGAGCACGCTGTTCACGCCCTCGCCGGTGAACGACACGGTGCCGCCGTTTGTGAGCGTGCCCATCTGCGCGCCCAGCGACGTGGTTGAGGAGACAGTCACCCCGGCGGCCCGCGCGGCCGGCGCGGCAAGCGGGTGAAGCAAAAACGCGAGTCCTGACACCAGCGCGGCAAACATGGAGGGCGCGAGGCGCGGAAGCGAACGAACGGACGGGTGGTGGTTTTTTGGGATCATGGGTGACGGGTGGTTGAAAAATTTTTGACGACGGCAAATGCAGGAAAATGCGATGCAATTGCGGAGGAACGGTGTTTCTTGGGATGCGACTGGCTGGTGGGGGCGGGTTTGCGTTGAACGACGCGACATATGCGTGGATCCGCGCACGTCGGCAATCGCCGCAATGCTGAAACGTTAAACACACACACACGCAATGAAAGGAACTGGAGCGTTGGCCCCAACTCACGAAGTCCGGGCGACCAGCGCATCCACGGAAACGAACGCGACATCCGCCCTGCCGTTCACCGTCGTCGTGTAGCAGACAAGCCTGTCCGACAGGCAGAACTGGGGATGCGGATGGACGTGATACCGCATGAATTCGCGCGGGAGATCCGGCATGTGCGAGACGATGTCTATCGTCCGGCCCGTCCTGACATTGACAAAGGTCACGCGCCTGTCCTCCGGCTGGTCCGGCGGCAGGCTGTCCAGCACGAGCAAGGTCCCGTCCGCGTTCGCGTGCGCGTGGGAGACCGTCCGGTGCGGCCAGACCAGCTCCGGAACCTCGGAGCCGAGCCGGACGCGCTCCACCCCGGTTTCGTAATGGACATACCAGACATGCCGTCCGTCGGCGCCCCAGAAGTGATGTCCATGCATAGCCCGGCAATCGGTGGCAACGGCGGGTTTTTTAATCAATTCGCCGTGGGAGGGTTTCCTGACAACCGCGCGCCCGCTCGGGATCGGATCCGGGAAAACGGGCCGCGCCCTGCCCCCGCGGCGAATCAACCGCAGGGGATTGTCGCTGTCCGATATGGCGCCGGTGAGCGGATGCACCGACGCGCTCTCGCACAGCAACTGGAGGTCGGGATCCGCCGGGCTGAACAGTGAATGGTTATGGCAATGCCCCGACTTCTGCCAGATGACCACCGGGCCGCCATCGACCGGTGCGTGCCCCACGAACCACTGGCGGCCAAACTCCGCGTCAATGTTCAAATCCTTTCCGTCGGCGGAAAAGCTCAGGTGAGTTGCCAGACGCCACGGACGGCGGTTGCGCGCCACGCTTTCGGGAAACCGGTTGACCAGAACCGGCGCCTTTTCCGCTTGCGGGCCGCGCCTCCAGATTTCCAGCCCCGCGCACCAATAGGTCTCGCCGGTCCGGGGATCGACCATCGGGGAGGCATCGGTGAATGCGGTCTCAGGAAAATGAGTCACCCGGTTTTTCCAAAAATCGGCCACAGCCAGCGAACGGCCCTGGTTGGCGCTGCCTGCCGGCGGGAAAAAACAATAGAACCAGTAATAACGCCCGTCGGCGGAGATGCTCGGATTGCAAAAATAGAAACTCTGCTGCTGCGGCGCGACCCGCGCCGAAAGCAGCCGGCTCTCGACGCCCGACACCGGGTCTTCCCATCCGGCAAGCAAGGGCGAGCCCAAGGGCCCAAAATTCATCATCGGGCCGCTCGCATTGGCGGCGCCGGAGTCGCAGGCCTCCAAAACGGACGGCGGGAGGTGGGTTTGCATTGGACGGCGCGGATTGATGCGCGCCGCGCGGCACGCAGGCAACCGCGGGCGTGTTGAAACGTTAAGCGCGGACGCGGAGATAGAATGCCATTTCTCTCCGCATGAAAAAAGCGTGCCGCCCCTTCGCGGGCGGCGGGGTCATCTCGCGGCGCGGACACCGCTTTGCAAACGGGTGTTGCGTTTGAGCCACCCGGCGTGCCACCCGTTCCAGTCGTCGATCCAGCGGAACTCGGTAAGGGTGGTTTGCGGGTGCTCGGGCAGGCCGAGTTCGTTGCGCGTCAACAACGCCACGAGATGACTGCACGCGTGCCTGCCCACGAGGTAGGACGCCTGGTCGATGCCGCACGAACGCGCGTCGGCGTGGTGGATGTTCATGTTGCAGTAGCGCACGCCTTGGGGCGCGCGCAAGCCGGTGGCCTGTTCGTATTCGCGGGGAAAGTCGCAGCCGGCGCTGATAACCGCGTCGGGACGCGAGGCGCGCAGCCAGGCGCGGATGTTGTTTTCCCCGGAGGAAAGTTCATAGATGGGGAGCCGGGATTTTTGCGGCAGGCGGTGCTGGAAATACAGGAAGGCCGACTGCCAGAGGTGCAGCACCTTGGTGTCGTCGCTGACGCTCAGGCAAAGCCCGATGCGTTTGCAGCCCGACCGGGCGAGCGTCTCCGTGGCCTCCAGCATGGCGCGGTAATAGTCCGTCGTCACGCGGTCCACCTCGGGATTGGCCAGCGAGTAGCCGCAGGCGACGGTGGCGAAGTGCTGCCAGTCGAGCGAGAGCGTGGCTCCCGGATCGCGAAAGGCGCTCGTGATCAGGCCGCGTATGCCGCAATTGCGGAGCGTGCGGCCGAGTCCCGCCTGCGTCAGGCCCGGTGCCCGCAGATGGAAAACCTCCATGCGGTAGCCAAGCTCCCCGGCGCGGTCCGCCGCGCCCAGATAGTAGTCGGCCTGCGAATACGACACCCAGCCGGCGAGCTGCGCATTGTCACTGAGAAACGCCAGTGTCTCCTGGTATTTCACGGTCTTGCTGTTGCGCAGGTGCCACATGAGCCGCGAGATTTGCGGATCGGGCTTGTAACCGAGTTTCTTCGCGGCCACCTGCACGCGCTTGCGCGTCTGGAGGCTGATGCGCGGGTGGTTGCGCAAGCCCATCGAGGCGGTGGCCAGCGATACGCCAGCCTCTCGGGCGACTTTCACCAGGGTGGCGCGATCATCGGGGGCGGAGGGCATGGCGCAGAGTGATTGAAAAAGACATGCAGGAGTCCAACGCAAAAATCGAGAGGGGAATTTTTGATTTTTGATTGGATGCAGCCGTTCTGTTTTCGCATTCACGACCGTGCGGTGACGCGCAATCGTTTCGAGGCCGAGGGCCTGCAGTCCGCCAGATCGAGAATCGGGAATCAAAAATTCCCGCGTTCTTTATGCTTCGCGCGCGATGTCCTCCCAGCTCTGAAAAACCTGGCGCACGTTTTCCGGCCTGGCGCCGGGGCCGAACTCGCATTGGGCGATGCAGCCGCCGCCAGCCCACAGGGTGTCGCGCACGCGGCGCACCGCCGCGTCTATGCCGGCAGGCGTCCCGTGCGGCAGCATCTGCTGGCGGTCGATCTCGCCCCAGAAGGAGATTTTCCCGCGAAACGGCGCGAGCCTGTCGAGGCCGATGCAGAAAATCTGGGAGTTGATCGCGTCCAGCCCGAGTTCGACGAGGTGCGGGTAGATGGCGAGGTTCATGCCGTCGGAGTGCATGAAGATTTTTTTCCCGCGGCCGCGCGCGATGGCGATGTAGTCGCGGTAAAGGGGCTTGAAAATTTCCTCCCACAGCCGGGGGTTGATGAGGAGGTTTTGCTGCGAGCCCCAGTCGTCCATCATCATCAGGCCGTCCACATCGGTCTTCGCCCATCGCTCCAGAAGGTCACAGTAGAAGGCGTGCATTTTTTCCAAAAACGCGGACAGGCCGGCGGGGCGCGTGACGAGGTCCATGTAAAGCTCGGGCGAGCCGCGCAGGAATTGCAGTTGCTCGAAAGGGCGCGGGCAGCAGTCGCCCATCACGAACTTGTCCGTCGAGGCGCAGAAACGGTTGACGGCGTCGCGGTCGAACGTGAGCCATTCGACGGGGAAGTGGACGCGGCTGGTGTCGTCCCATCCGTCGTCGCCGGGCGCGACGAGGGGATGCTTGACCTCGCCGATGACGCCGCGCTGGGCGTTGGTGAAGACGGCGCCCCAGGCGTCCGTGGAATCGCCGATTTCGTAGGGGTCGCCCTTGTTGAGGGGCGGCGTGGCGAACACCGACGGCGCGGTGACGATGTCCGCCGGAAAATCCTCGCGGAGGGATTTCACCTCGGCGGGAAAGCGCTTTTCCGCCCACGGGAGGAACCATATCTGGCGCGGGGCGCGCCTGGTTTTGTTGGAAAATTCCAAGGTGCGTTTGACGAGTTCGCGGGAGGTCATGCGGATGGGGGGAAATGAGGGAAGAGGCGATGCGGAGGAGGACGGGTGGGGCGGCGCGATAACTGGAAACGTGTCACCGAGGCTGCCGCGCGTGCTTCAACAGCCATGCGTAGAGCCGCGGGTTTTCGTAGGTGCGCGTCCATGAGTCGTGCCCGGCATCGGGGTAGATGGTGAAGCGCGGCCTGGCGCCGAGCTTGCGCAGCGCGCGCACCATGTCGGCGGAAGCGGAAAGCGGCACGACCCTGTCCTTCGCGCCGTGAAACGCCCAGACGGGCAGGTGTCTTATGCGATGCGCGAGCAGCGGGTTGCCGCGTCCGCAAATCGGCGCAATGGCCGCGAAGCGGCGCGGCTGGTCGAGCGCAAGCTGCCACGTGCCGAAGCCGCCCATGCTGATGCCGGTCGCGTAAACGCGGTCCTTGTCAACGCGATGGCGCCGCTCGATTTCGTCGAGCAGCGCGATGAGCGGCGCGCTCGCCCACCAGCCCTCGGCGGGGCATTGCGGCGAGACGGCGATGAAGGGCAAACCGGGGCGGGCCTCCGCGATTTTCGGGATGCCGTGCCGCTTGAGGAGTTCGAGGTCGTTCCCGCGCTCGCCCGCGCCGTGCAGGAAGAGGATCAGCGGCCAGCGTTTTCCAGCGGCGCGCCCGCCCTGGTCGTAACCGGGCGGCAGGTGCAGCAGGTAGCGGCACGCCGCGCGGACGGTGATTTTCTTCGCAAATGTTTTTTTGCCTGGCTCATGGGGATTGTGGGGATTGTTTGGCGCGGATGACCCAGCGCGTCGGGCTTAGCTCTTCCTCGGACGAAAGCGGCATGGCGCCGCGCCCGCGAATTTGGGCGAGAAATGTATCCAGATACTCGATACCAGGCTGCGAGGTGTCCAGCGGCCCCAGGTCGCGGTCGCCCACCACTAGGCGCGTGTGAGCACCGCCCTGGGTTGACTCGACCATGCCTTTTTCGCCAAGGATGCGCAGCGTCTCGTAGCCCCACTCGCCGGTGCCCTTCGGGTTGAGGTAGTTCGCCGCGATGCCCGCCACGCCCCCCGATGCGAGGCCGAGCATCAGGCACGCCGCGATGCGCGAGCCGCCGCCCGCGACCGGGTTGCCCGCGCGGGTCTCAATCGCGCCGGCGGAGACGATGCGCTCGCAGGCCACATGCTCGACAAAGCGCAGCGCGTGGATGGCGCACTGGCGGATGAGCCCGCCGTCGATGTCCTCATCCTGCGGGCGGGCGTCGTGCCACGGGTAGGACTTTTCAGCGACCACCTGCACGACGCGCCCGAGGATCCCCGAGAGGACGATGCGGCGCATCTCAAGATACGGCTGGAGAAACGCCGTGCCGGCCATTTCGCGAAACACCCTGCCGTTTTCGCGCGCCGCGTCCAGAATCGCATCAAGCTCCGGCTCGCTGAAGGCGCACGGTTTTTCCGCGTAAACATGTTTGCCCGCGCGCAGGGCGCGGATGGCGTCGAGCGCCTGGTCGCGGCGGCGCGGCGAGCACAGCGACACCAGCTCCACGCGCGGGTCGGCGAGCAGATCGTCGAGGTTGGCGCACACGCGCGCGCCGTCGCGCGCACGCAGGCCGGGCGGCAGTTTTTCCGGAGGAAACCCGGCCACGGCACAAAGCCGCGCCATGTCGCGCCGCGCCGCGAGCAACCCGTGAATCTGGTGGCCGTTCGCGCCGTAAAGCGCGACGCCGACGGGCTGCGGGACAAAATCCGGCGCCGGAGCATTTGTATTCATGGCAGGAATACACGCTCCGTCGCTCCCGAGCGTTCGGCGCGCGCCATCGCCGCGACCACCGCGGTCGCGTTCACGATTTCATCGACGGGCATTTCGATTTTTCGCCGTCCGGTGACGGCATCGTGAAATGCCTGCCATTCGTAGCTGCCCGACGGCTCCCCGGACTCCCAGTTCTCGACGACAACCTCCGGGCCGTCCTTCGTCACAGTGGAGCGCACGAGCCGCAAGTGCGTGCGCTGCTCGGCTTTTCCGTAGCCGGCGGGGAGGATGTTGCGGGTGATCGTGCCGCGCTCGTAGTGCAGCGTGAGCGCGTTCGCATAGTGCTGGCCGTCGTCCACGCAAAAGCTCGCGTGCACGCTGCCGATCGCGCCGCTGGCGAAGAACAGGCCGAGCTGCGCGTTGTCGGGCGTCGGGCGCCCGGTGCGGATGCGGCTGGTCATCACGTTCACGGCGCTGACCGGGCCGAAGAGTCGCAGCAGGTCGTTGAGCGTGTAGATGCCGATTCGAAAAACGGGCGCGGCGGGGCAGAGCGCGGGATCGTCGAGCCAGCGCCCGTCGGCTTTTTCGTGGTAGGTGGTGAGATTTTCGCCGTGACAACCAACGGGGCGGCCGAGGTCGTGCTCGCGCCGCCACTGGAGGATTTGCGCGATGTAGCGCGGCGGCTCCGGCGGAGGCGAGTTGACATGGATGACGCGGCCCAGCGCGCGCGCTTCCTCAAGCACGCTGCGCGCGGCGGCGGGATCGAGTTCAAAGGGCTTGGTCGTCATCACGTCCTTGCCGGCGCGGATGATGCGGCGCAGCAACTCCGCGCGCCCCGCCGGGCCGCTGAAGAGGCCGATCACGGGCACATCGCGGTCGGCGAGCAAATCGTCGAGGCCGGTGTAGGCTTTCACGCGGTGGCGCGCGGAGAATTCCGCGCGCCGTCGCGCGTCCGTGTCGCACACGGCGGCGACCGTGAAGAGGCGCGATGCGGGGCCGGACGCAAGCGTGCCGGCGATGTGAGCGCCCCAGCCGAGGCCGACAAAACCGATGTTCAATGGCGCGTTCATTCCCGATGTTTGCGGCTAGATTGCGGAGGCGGGTTTTCCCGGCAGCGGCGCCGCGTAGTTGTCCGGGCCGCCGAGCCGTTTCCAGTCGCGGTAAACCAGCGCCATGCATGCGACCGCCAGTGCGAACCAGCAGAACGACCACAAAAAAATCATGCGGTAATTCTGGCCCGTCAGATCGATGAACAGCCCGATCAGGAAGCTGCCCAGAATGCTGCTCCCATAGCCGAGCACGTTGAGACCGGACGAAAGCTGGGCGAATTTTTCCTGGTGAAACAACTGCATTGTAAGCGCGGTCAGTCCGAGGTTCCAGGCAGTGCTCGGCAGCATCGCCACGACGACCCAATAAACCAGCCACGACGTGCGGTCCTGAATCGCGAAATAACCGATGCCCCATGAGAGCATCAACCCCGCCAGCGCGCAGCACGCCACCCGCATCGGCGAAACCTTGTCGCACAGGTACCCGAACGGCACGTAGGTGAGCGCCGCCGCCAGCCAGCCCCACGCGAACACACGTCCGATGTCCTCCATCGACAGCCCGAGCGTGTCCCGCGTGAAGAGGGTCACGAATGGCATCGCGCACGTCGAGGCCGCCGTCACGCACGCATACATGAAAACGAAATTGCGGTAGATGGGCACCGTCAGGCACTCGCGGAAATACACGATGTAGGTGGCCAGGTACCTCGGCGCCTTTTCCCCCGCTGGCTGCCGCGGCGGCGGATACGCGCCCTCCTTCACCCGCCAGCACATCAGCAAAAACGCCGCCACATAGATCAGCCCGACGCCCAGGAACACCGCCTCGCGATGCAGGAGCACATTCGGAAGCACATACCACGAGAACACAAACCTGCCGCCCGTGCTCACCACGCGGAACAGCGCCAGAAAGCGCGCCATGAGCGCCGGCGGCACCACGTCGCGCAACAGGCACTGGTAGAGATTCACCAGCACCATGTTGAAAAAATGATACATCGCCACGAACACGCAGAGCAGCGCGAGCGTCACGCCCGCCGCCGTCATGCCCGGCGACGCGCCGCCCAGCAGCGCGTGCAGCCAGCCGCCAAGCTCCGACGAAAACCCGATCAAAATCAGCGAGCCGACCGCGCACGGCGTGGACCAAAGCAGAAACGGAATGCGCCGCCCGCGCGGCCCGCGATGCCGGTCGCTGGCCATGCTGATGCCGGGCATGAAAAGCACGTTCACGATGCCGCCCAGGCTGCCCGTCAGCACGCCGACCAGCGTGCTGGAGGCGTTGAGATCCTTCATGTAAAGCGGCAGGAACTTTGAGAAAATCTCCTCGAAAATCGAAAAGCAAAAATCGCCCCACAAAAGCCACAGGAACAGCATCACGACGCCGCCCGTCGTGTAGCGCAGCGTGCCGGCGGTGTATATTTTTCGGACGGGCGCGGCCGGTGCCGCACCGGGGATGCCGGGTGGGTTTGTCTGCATGGGCGGTTGCGGGAGGTTTCGGGGTTTCGCGGTGTGGTGATTCTTGGAAAAAGGGCGGGGATGTCGAGACGCGTGCCCGGCTCACGTCAGCTTGTCAGAGCGGCCAGTTGCTCCACAGACGTGATGGCGACATCCACGGTGCCGAGCACGTTTGTCGTGTAGCAAATGTAGCGGTCGTGCAGGCAGAACCGCGGGTGCGGATGGACATGGTAGGGCCGCCGGTCCAGCGGCGGCAGTTTTGAAACGATGCCAATCTCGCGCCCCGTTTTTATGTTGAAAAACAAGACGCGCCAGCTCCCGTCGTCCGGGTTCGCGTCGCCCGCGAGCCAGCGCCCGGCGCGGTCGCAATGCGAATGGGTGTGGCCGTTCGGCCACACGAGCTCGCGGCGCCCGGTGCGCAAGTTGATTTTCGCCGTCCCGCGCCTGTAATCGATATACCACACGTGCTCGCCGCCGGCGTCCCACCACTCGTGGCCGCGCAATGACGAGGGCAGCGGGTCGTCCGGCACGAGTTGCGTGAGCGCTCCGTCGCGTCGCAGCAGCCACAGGCGGTCCCGCGTCACGCCCTCCTCGCCGGTTGTCGGGTCGTTCCAGCCATCCTGTGCGATCAGCATCAGCCCCGGGTCAACGGGGCTGAGCTGCGCGTGGTTATGGCAAATGTCAAAGCGCCGCCACAGCCGGAACGCACCTGCGTCCACCGCGCCGCCGGTCGCCAGCGGCAGCTCGCCCGCGAACCAGTCCGCGCCGATTTGAGCATCGATGGCGAACGCGCGCCCGTCGGCGGAGCGGCTCAGGTGCGTGGCGATGCGCAGCGGGCGACGGTTGCGCGCCAGTTCGGCGGGAAACGCTCCGATCTGCGCCGCCGTGTCGCCCGGCAGCGGACCGCGTTTCCAGACCTCCAGCCCCGTTGTCCAGTAAACCTCGCCGGTCGCGGCATCGACGTAGGGCGAGGCGTCCATGAACTGCGTCTCCGGAAAATGCCGCACGGTCTGCCTCTCAAAATCCGCAACCGCGAGCTGGCGTCCGTAATACGCGTCGCCGCCCGGCGGAAACGCGCAATACATCCAGAGGAAGCGCCCGTCGTCCGAGAAGCCGGAGTTCACGAAATAAAACGAGAGCTGCAACGGCGCGGCCCTTCGCTTGTTGAGGATGAAGCTTTCCACGCCCGACACGGGATCGCGCCATCGCGTGAACAACTCGCTTTGCTCAAGCGCCGCCGCCGTCTGCGCTGTGCCCGGCATGGCGGGGTTCATGACTTGTTACCCTCCGGTGCCGCCGTTTCTTCCGCGCAGTTCACCGTGGCGCATGTCCACGCGCCGGCGCCCCGTCCGCCGCCGTCCGCGGCATGCCGCAGAATCACGGTGCGTATCCGGCCCGGCGCGAGCCGCCCGAGCGCGATGCGCCCGCCCAAAAGCTCGACTGTCGCGTCCGCCGCGCGGCCCGCGCTGCTTTGCACGCGCAGCATCCAGCCGCCGTCCGCCGCCCGCGCGAACGCCAGCAACCGCAAGCCCGGCCCGGCGCGCAGCACGCCGCCCGTGCGCGGCAGCGCGCCCTCGTGCGCCGCCGTCAGCAATGCGACCGGCGGCGATTCCAGCCGGCGCGCCAGCGCGTCGGCGTCAGCGCCCAGCGCGAACTGGAACAAGTGCTCGCCCAAGTCCATGCACGGCCGCCAAGTCTCGACGCCGGGACGCGCGCCGCCAAGCGACGCATAGGGCGCGCTCCTCGCAATCGTCGCGCCAAAGGTGGTCGCGGTGGTGTCAAAACAATACAGCGCGTCGCTCGCGAAAACGAAAGCGTCGCGCCCCCCGCCAAAGCGCACCCAGCGCCCGCCCGGCACGTCGCCGCATGGCTCGCGCCGGACGCTGCCGCCGGGCGCCTCGAACTCCGCCGCGCCGCCGATGCCGGAAAACTCCAGTTTCAAGCGCGCCGATTTTTCGGCCCAAAACGCGCGCGTTTTCACCACGACCGCGTCATCATCGCGCCAAAGCCGCAAGGTCAGTTCGATCCACGACGCCCCGCCCGCGCCCGTCAGCCGAATCCAGAGCGAAGCCCGTTCCGGTCCGCGTTCAAGCGTCTCGACCGCCTCGATTTTCCAGGCGTCTTTCACGTGGTTGACATGATTTGCCTCCGGCTCGCCGTTGTGCCCGCCCCACGATCCCCAGGGGTCGTCCACCGTGAGCACGCGCAGCCCGAGGCGGCGCGCCTGTTTTCCCTTGCGCGAAATCACGACGCGCCCGGCGCCCGCGGCGGCGCGGATCTCCCACACGCGGTTCGCGATGCGCCCGGCGCCCGCGCGAAGGTCGGTTTTCACACGAGGTGTTTTCACCGGCGCGTCCGCCAGCCCCGCCGTTAGCACATGCCAGCCACATGGCGGGATTTTCACCCGCGTGACGAAGCGTTTGCGCCACGGTGTCTCAAGCGCGAAATTGTTTTCCACGGCCACGCACTGGAACGGCAGCGCGCGCCCCGCGCCGTCGCGCACCGCGAGCGGCACGGCGTCGGGTTTGTTTTTGAACGCGTCCAGCGGGCGATAGTCCAGCGGCGCCTCAAACTCCACCGGCCCGTCGAAGGGATGCGGATTCGGGTTCCACAACAGCACGGGCGCGACGGCGGGCCGGTCGCCCGTGGCGCGAGGCACGCTTGTGTCCACCCGCGACGCCAGCGCGTTCAGCGCGTCGTTCTCCGCGCGCGCCGCGTGGTGTTGCGCCAGGCCGATCCACGCGCGCTGCCCCGCCAGCGCCCGCTCGATGGCCGTGCCGGGCAGCACGTCGTGAAAGGTGTTGAAAAGCACCGCGTCCCACGCCTCGCCCAGATCCGGCGCGGGCGGGGCCGTGCCGATGTTTTCCGCCTCGCGCAGCGCGCCGACGGCGGACACTGTGCGCTCGGCTTGCAGGAGCGCGTTTTCCGCGCGCCGGTAGGCGAACTTCACTGACGCGGCGGATGCGTAGCAGCCGCGCAGCGTAAAATTCAACTCCCCCCTGAATACCGGCAGCCGCGCCGCTTCCGCCGAGAGCGCCTCGAAAAATCCGTGCAGCGTCGAGAACACCACCTCCACGTCGCGATTTTGCCCGCGCCAGCGCAGCACCGCCTCGATCTGCGCGCGCGACGGCCCGCCGCCGTGGTTGCCCAGCCCGAGCGGCACCATCACGTTTTCAACCCCCCATTGTGCGGACTCCTCGCGGTAGGCGTCGAGCCGCCCCGGGATTTCCGCGCGCGTCGAGCCATACCAGCCGACCTGTATCCGCCATGACAATACGCGTTCGCCGCCCGCCGCCTCCCACCAGAACGCGGGCCCGGGCAGCGCGAGCTCCGACGCGAACGGCCGCCAGAACGCAAAATACTTCATGCCCGCCGCCGCGTAAATCGCGGGACAGCCCGCGCTGTGCCCGAATGAGTCTGCCGCCCACGCCGCGACCGGGCGCACGCCGAGCGCGCGCCGGAAGTAGCCGAGTCCGCGCCGGAACTGGCGCGCGAGCACCTCCGTCGCCGGCAGGTTCGTGTCGGCTGCACGTAGTTCCCGCCCGCCACCTCCCAGCGCCCCTCCGCGATTTTTTCCCGGATGCGCGCGAACGTCTCCGGGGCGTGCCGCTCGATGTGCTCGTAAACCGACGCCTCGCCGCGCGTGAATTTCAGCTCGGGAAACTCATTCATCAAATCGAGCACCGCGCGGCAGGTGGCGATGCCTTCGTTCAAGCCCTCGCGCCAGTCCCATAGCCAGACGGGATCGAGGTGGGCGTTGGTGATAATATGAAAGCGGGTCATCAGGGCGTTTCTTCTCGCCCGGCTCCCTGCGGAGCGCAACGCGCCGCATGTTGAAGCGTTCAACAAAAAGCGGCCCGCCCCGCGTCCGCCGCCCGCGGGATTGCGTCGCCATGAGCAAACGGACATGAACCTGTTGCGGCTACGGGACGGCCCGCCGGGGCAAAAGCAATTTTTCTACGAAAATGCGAAAGGCTTGCGCGACTGCGCAAACCGCAATGTCCGGCCCTCCGAAATTGAAATGTCTCCGCCCGTGGAGATCCAAGGCTCTACAATCGCGAGAGAATCGAGGGAAACACACCGAGGACCAAAGCAGCGCGGCGCAGAGCACCAAGGAGAGCGCGGGCAGCGCCGGACGGGAATCCGCTTTGCGTCCTTGGCCGGGCCGGCGACCAGGGCCTGTTTCAGAATCGCGAGGTAGTAATAAAGCGCGACGGCGCTGAAGGCGATGGCCAGGATCGCGAGCCAGCCGGCGGGACCGCCGAGGCCGTTGAGTTTCAGGACGGCGGCGAAGACGGCGAATTTGCCGAAAAAGCCGGCCAGCGGCGGCACGCCCGCGAGCGAGAGCACAAAGACAAAAAGCGTCAGCGCCAGCAACGGCGAGCGCTTCCAAAGGCCGGCGAGATCGGTGAGTTTCTGGCAGGGCGCGTCGCGTTCGATGACCGAGACGACGCCAAACGCCCCCACGGTCGCCAGTCCGTAGGTCGCGGCATAATAGAACAGCGGACCGACGCCGCCTCGCGCGATGATGCCGAGGAGCATCACGCCCGCGTGCGCGATGGCCGAGTAGGCGAGCAGGCGGCGGACGTTGGTCTGGGCAAGCGCGCCGAGGTTGCCGACGAACAACGAGCCGAGCGAGAGGACAGCCACCACGGGCATCCAGCCGGCGGCGAGCGGAAGCGCGGCCGCGTCACCGGCGAGGCTGTGGAGCCCGGGCCAGAGCAGGCGCAGGAAAAAGGCAAAGCCGGCGAGCTTCGAGGCCGATGCGACCAGCGCGGCCGCGGAGGAGGGCGCGCCTTGGTAGGCGTCGGGCGCCCAGAGATGGAAAGGCACGGCGGCGACCTTGAAGCCGAAACCGACGAGCACCATCACGAGCGCGACGAGGACGACCGGCGAAAAGCTGTCGCGGAGCATGAATCCGAGCGAAGTGAGGTCGATGGTGCCGGCGAGCCCGTAGAGCAGGCTGAAGCCGAAGAGCATGAACGCGGCCGACGTGCCGCCGAACAGGAAATATTTCAGGCCGGCCTCGGCGGAGTCGGGGCGGGTCTTGTCGAAGCCGACAAGGATATAGAGCGACAGGCTGGCCAGCTCGATGGCGAGGAAGCCGAGCAGGAGGTTGTTGGCCGCGGCCATGAGCGAGAAGCCCACGGTGGCGAAGAGGATGATGGCGACGTATTCCGCCGGATGGCGCAGGCGCGACGAGCCGGGCAGGAGCAGGAGTGTGAACGCTGACAACGCATACGCGCCGAGACGCGCGCCGACGGCGAGTTTGTCGATGTCGAGGGCGCGCTGGAGGGCGAAGCCGGACGGGCCGGCGCAGGCGGTCAGCCAGGCCGCGCCGGCGAGGGCGGCGATGCCGATGAGGGCGGAGACGGCCGCGCGCGGGCCGCTTTGCCGTTTGCCGGCAAACAAATCGAAGCCGAGCACGAGGAGCGCGCCGATGACGAGGACCGCTTCGGGCGCGAGCGCGCGGGCGAGGCCGGAGTAGGAATCGGAAAGAGTGGCGGGGAGCATGTTCATCACAGCGCGCCTCCTTTCAGCGCCGCCTGGAAGAGCGGCGACTCAAGCGCGGTATTTATCCAGTGAAACAGGAAGCCGGGACGCAGGCCGACGAAAATGGTCGCGGCGAGCAGCAGGAGCGCGCCGGCTTTTTCGGGCCACGTGATGGGCGGCAGGATGGTCGGGCATGGCTTTCTCGGAGGTGGTGCCGAAGAAAGAGAGCTGCACGGCGCGCAGCGTGAAGGCGGCGGCGACCAGCACGCCGACGACGGCCGCGAGCGTGACCAGCGGCGAAAACTGCCACGCGCCGACGAGGATGGTGAGCTCGGCGGGGAAGCCGCTGAAGCCCGGCATGCCCATCGAGGCGAGCCCGGCGAGGACAAACGCGACGGCCGCGAACGGCAGCAGGCGGAAGAGCGGCAGCGCGCGCAGCGCGGAAATCTGGCGAGTGTGCGTGCGCTCGTAAATCATGCGCCCGACCACGGCGAAGAGCAGTCCCGCGATGACGCCGTGCGAAAACATTTGCAGCACCGCGCCGCTCACCGCGCGCGGGCTGGCGACGGCGAGCCCGAGCATCACGAAACCCATGTGGCTGACGCTCGAATAACCGATGACGAACTTCAAATCCTCCTGCACGAGCGCGACCAGGCCGGCGTAAACGATGCCGATGAGGGCGAGCGCGATGAGCACGGGCTGGAAAAATTCCAGCCCCGCCGGGAACAGTCCGATGCCGACGCGGAGGCAGCCGTAGGCGCCGAGTTTCATGACGACGCCGGCCAGCAGCATCGACGCTCCGGTGGGCGCGGCCACGTGGCCGGTCGGCGCCCAGGTGTGGAAGGGAAACATGCCCGCGAGCACGGCGAAGCCGGTGAACACGAGCGCGAACATGCCGGTTTGCTGCACCGGGGTGAAATTGGCCGCCGCGACCGCGAGTTGCGCGAGTCCGAAGCCCGCGCCGCCGCTGGCGGCGTAGGCCCAGAGCACCCCGGCAAGGACGAGCGCGCTGCCCGCGAACGAGTAGAGCACGAGTTTCATCGCGCCGTATTCGCGGTTGGTGGAGCCCCATTTCGCGATGAGGAAATATTTTGGGACGATGGCGATTTCGTAGAAGACGAAGAACAGGAAAACATCCGCGCTGAGAAACACGCCGTAAACGCCGCCGATGAGCGCGAGGTAGAGCGCGAAGAACTCGCCGGCGCGCTCGTCGATGTTCCACGAAAAAAGGATGCCGGCGGTGGCGGCGAGCCCGGTGAGGACGACGAGCGTCATGCTGATGCCGTCCGCCGCGAGGTGGTAGCGGATGCCGAGTTGCGGAATCCAAGGGCAGTTGACGAGGTCAGCCAGCGCGGCGGCGGGCGTGAAGCCGGCGGCGGCGGCCAGCGCGACTCCCCAGCCCGCGAGCGCGGTGAGGAGCGCGACGCAGCGGGCCGCGCCGGGCGATTGACGGCCCGCGAGATAAGCGAGCAGCGCGCCGGCAAAGGTCAGGTAAATGGTCCAGGGCAGGAGTGGCATGGTGAAAGTTTTTGATTTTGAATTTGTCGGCGCCGGCGCGAGGGAGGTTTTAACTCAATGGTGATTCGGTTGTTAGGCACGGAGGCACAAAGGAATGGAAAATATTCCTCCTCCTTTGTGCCTCCGTGCCTTTGTGTGAGAATCCTCGTTTTATTCCAGTTGTCCGTTTATGACGCGAGTGATGCCGTTTTCGAGCTCCTCCCGAAATTCAGCAAGAAACCGAGTTTCAATCCGGTCAGCTTCAAATAGGTGAGAAACTTGCGGGCGGGGTTTGGTCGCTCGACTGATTTTAACTCAAGAATGACTTTTCCCCGACAATGATGTCTGCCCGAAACCCTTCGTCGAAACTCATCCCGTGAAAACGAATTGGGACGAGGACTTGGCGTTGGACGGCCAATTGCTTTTCGAGTATTTTGGCAAGCAGGACTTCGTAAACCGTCTCCAGCAATCCCGGCCCCAATTCCATGTGGAGCCGCATTGCTTCATTCACAACGATTTTGCCAATTTCGTTTTCTGTCATGGAAAGGTTTGAGCGCAAAGATTGTCGCGGCGGCGGGAATGTCTTTACCGGGAGAAGAGGTTGATGAGAAGTTGCGGCCAGACGCCGAGGAGGAGCATGAGGGCGGCGGCGGGGGCGAGGACGACGAGTTCGCGGGCGGTGAGGTCGGTGACTTTCTCCGTCGCGCCGGCGACGGGGCCGTGGAAGACGCGCTGCCAGAAGGTCAGCAGGAAAAGCGCGGTGATGAGCAGGCCGACGCAGGCGACGGACGCCGCCCAGGGGACGATGCCGAAGACGCCGCGGAAAATGAGGAACTCGCCGACGAAACCATTCAGGCCGGGCAGGCCGAGCGAGGAGAACATGGCGACGCCGCAAAAGAGCGCGAAGACCGGGGCGACCTTGCGCAGGCCGCCGAAATCGCCGATGCCGCGCAGGCCGCCGGTGCGTGTCTCCAGAATCCCGATACAATAGAAGAGCGCGGCGGCGGAGAGACCGTGGTTGAACATTTGCAGGAGGATGCCGGTGTAGGCGGAAACGTCGGCCTGCGCAAAGGCGCGCGGTGCGCCGCCGGCGCAGATGGCGAAGAGCGCGAGCAGGCAGTAGCTGAGATGGTTGACCGACGAGTAGGCGATCATGCGCTTGAGGTCGGTCTGGCGCAGCGCGGCAAACGCGCCGAGCACGACGCCGCAGAGCGCGAGGCTGAGCAGGCAGGGCGCGGCGGCGTGAAGCTGCCCGGGGAAGAGCGGCGCGAGGATGCGCAGGAATCCATAAACGCCCATCTTCGACATGACGCCGGTGAGGAACATCGACGCACCGCCGGAGCCTCGGCGTAGGCGGAGGGCAGCCGTGGAAGGGAAAGAGCGGAACCTTCACCGCCGGCCGAGGAGCACTCCGCCGAAAATCAGCCACGGCAGGCTGGCGCCGAGGCTGCCCAGCGCGGCTTGCAGCGAGCCTTCGGCGGCCATGCGCTCGAGCGCCACGAAGTCAAACGTGCCGGTGGCCGCGTAGAGCGCGGCGAAGGCAAGCAGCATGAACACGCCGCCGCCCATGGTGTAGATGACAAATTGATAGGCCGCGCGCGGCGCGCCTTTTCCGCCCCAGAGCCGGATGAGGAAAAACGCGGGCACGAGGCTGAGTTCCCAGAAGATGAACCAGTGGAAGAAATCGAGCGCGAGAAACACGCCGAGCGCCGCGCCTTGGAGAAGGAGAAAGAGGATGCCGATGAGGCGTCCGTCGCGCCCGATGCTCCAAGTCGCGTAAAGCGCGGCGGGGGCGACGAGGCCGGTCAGGAGCACGAGCAACAGGCTGAGTCCGTCGAGCCCGAGGTGATACTGGATGTTGAGCGCGTCGATCCAGGCGTGTTGCTCGACGAACTGGAGCCCGCCTTTGGCGCTGTCGTAGGAGGCGCAGGCGATGAGCGCGAGGACGAGCGTGGAGGCGCTGAAGAGGAGCGCGACGGGACGGCTGAGGCGGTTGTCTCCGCGCGGGAAAAACGCGAGCAGCAGCGCGCCGAGCCAGGGGACGAAGATGATGGAGGAGAGAAAAGGCATGAGCGGGAGGACGGAAAATTACGAATGACGAATGCCAAATTACGAATGAAGAGGGCGGTGGCGGAGGTTTGTCTGGATCACCAGATGCCGGCGATCATGATGACGACCATGAGGGCGACGAAGCCGAGGGCGATGGCGCCGAGGTTGTCGTGGGCGTCGCCCGTCTGGGCGCGGGAGTAGGCCTTGCCGGTGCCGCGAAGGGCCTCGCTGGTGCGGTCAAAGCCGCCGTTGAGCACGTCCTCGTCGCCTTCGCGGTTGATGAAACCGATGCCGCGCCCGAGGAGGGCGAGGAGACGCACGAGGCCGTCGATGATGCAGCGGTCAAGGATGTCGGCAAACGCGGCGAGGAGGTTTGTGAGGCGTCCGAAGGTGGCGGCGTAGAGTTCGTCGAACCAGAGGCGGTTGGCGAGCGCGCGCCAGAGCGCGGGGAAGGTTTTTTCGAGCGGGTCGGCGGCGGTGGCGGAAACACGCGGACGGCGGATGTAGAG
Source organism: Termitidicoccus mucosus (assembly GCF_038725785.1). Taxonomy (GTDB): domain Bacteria; phylum Verrucomicrobiota; class Verrucomicrobiia; order Opitutales; family Opitutaceae; genus Termitidicoccus; species Termitidicoccus mucosus. Next base: position 1,997,522 of record NZ_CP109796.1, on the reverse strand, counting down.
CGCGGCGCCCGCGCCGATGCCGAGCGCGACGAGCGCGATGGAGAGCCACATGAGCCCGCCGCCCTCGGTGAAGATGGCCGCGAGGCCGTGCGCGGCGGCGGGCTGGCCGGCGAGGGTTTGCTGGAGCCAGGGCCAGGCGGGCGTGCCGAGGAAGCCGACGAGGATGGAGCAGGCGGCGAGGAGGGTGAGCGGGAGCGTCATCGCGGGCGGGTTCTCATGCGCGTGCTCCGCGGCGTGCGAACGGGGTTTTCCGAAAAAGACGTTGCCTGCGAGGCGCGCGCATGTAGAACGCGGTGAGCACGACGGCGACGAGTCCGACGCAGAGCGGGAGGTGCGAGACAGGCCAGTGGTGCGCGGCGTGGAGGATGCCCTCCTTCGAGTAGAAGCCGGAAAACACGAACGGCACGCCGCGAGCGCCATCATGCCGATGGAAAGGCGGCAAAGGTGGCTTTCATGCGGCGCGAAAGCCCGCCGAGCAGGCGGATGTCCTGCTCGTGGTGCGGCGTGGATGACGGAGCCCGCGCCGAAGAGCAGCGCCTTGAAAAAGGCGTGGGTGAGGAGATGGAAGATCGCGACAGGCCACGCGCCGACGCCGATGGCGAGCATCATGTATCCGAGTTGTGATACGGTCGAGAAGGCGAGGATGCGCTTGATGTCGTTTTGCGCGACGGCGACGACCGCGCCGAAAAGCGCGGTGATGGCGCCGATGAAGGCGACGACGGTGAGGGCGTGGAAGTGCGCGCCGGCTTGGTCCACAGCCATGAGCGGATAAACGCGCGCGATGAGGAACACGCCCGCGGCCACCATCGTGGCGGCGTGGATGAGCGCGGACACGGGTGTGGGGCCTTCCATCGCGTCGGGGAGCCAGACATGGAGCGGGAACTGGCCGGATTTGCCGACCGCGCCGCAGAAAACCAGGAGACCGATGCCGGTCGAAACCGCCAGCCCGCAGGGAAGCAGGAATGCGAGTTTGGAAAGGGCCGCGGTTTCGAGGAAACCCGCGCCGCCGTCATAGAACAGCAGCGTGTCGGTCGCGCCGTGCAGCCAGAGCATGCCAATCAGGAAACCCAGGTCTCCGATGCGCGTGGTGATGAAGGCCTTCTTCGCGGCGGCGGCGGCGGACGGTTTGGTGAACCAGAAGCCGATGAGCAGGTAGGAAGCGAGGCCGACGAGTTCCCAACAGATGAAGGTGAGCAGGAGGCTGTTGGAGACGATCAGGCCGAGCATCGAGGCGGCGAAGAAACTGAGGTAGCAGAAAAACTTCGCGTAGTTTTCGTCCTCCTTCATGTAGCCGGTGCTGAAAAGAAAGATCAGGAAGCCGACGAAGGTGACCATCACGAGCATGAACGCGGTGAGCGGGTCGAGCAGGAAGCCGAGTTCGACGTGGAACCCGCCGGATTCGAGCCAGGTGAAGTTGAAGCTCTGGTGCGCGGCGGGGCCGGCGAGCGCGTCGCGGAGGGCGAGGCAGGAGAGGACGAAGCCGGCGGCCATGGCGACGAGCGCGAGCGTGGAGGAAAGCGCGCGGGAGCGGCGCGGCGTGACCGCGCCGATGGCGGCGGCGGCAAGCGGAAGCGCGGGGATGAGCCAGAGGAGTTTGGTCATGGCGGAAATTACGAATTACGAATTACGAATGGAGGGCGCTGCCGCGCCGGCGGCGAAAACAGGGAGGCTGCCTGAAAGACAGGAACGCGAGGGACAAATGGCGCGGCGGTGCCGTAATTTGTAATTCGTCATTCGTAATTCCATGTTCATGGTCAGCCTTTCAATTCGTTCGCGTCCTGGAGGCGGACGCTGCGGCGGTGCCGGTAGATCGCGATGATGAGCGCGAGGCCCACGGCGGCCTCGGCGGCGGCCACGGCAATGGAGAAAATCGCGAAGAGCACGCCGGTCGAGGCCGCCGCGCCCTGCGAGCGGCCCGCGAAAGCGATGAAGTTGATGTTGGCGGCGTTGAGCATGAGCTCGACGCCGAGAAGCACGAGGATGGTGTTGCTGCGGGCGAGCGCAGTGACGAGGCCCAGGCAGAAAAGCGCGCTCGAAAAGAGCAGGCTGAGGTGCAGCGGGCTTATGTTTTCGGAGATTCATCATGACGCGGCCTCCCAGTTGTCCGCCCCGCGGCGGTCGATGGATGCGATGACGATGGCGCCGATGAGCGCGACGGTGAGGAGAATGATGACAAGGAGCGCGGCGGCATTGGCGGGCTCCATGAGCGCGAGGCCGAGCTGGCGGACGCCGGGGCGGCGGCAGGCGTTTCGGCGCCGGTTTTGAAGGGCGAGGTGAGGATGGCCCCGGAAAGCGCGCCGAAGCAGGCTCCGCCGCGACGAGCGCGGCGGCGCGCTGGAAGGCCCGGGCGCAGGGGCGGTGTCGCCGGGACCGAGGCGCGTGAGCAGCACGGCGAAGAGCACGACCATCGAGACCGCGCCGACGTAAACGAGGATTTGCGCGAAGGCGACAAACTCGGCGCCGGCCCAGAGGTAGTAGGCGGCGATGCCCACCCAGCCGGCGACGAGGAGGAGGGCGCTGTGAATGATGTTGCGCCGCGTAATGGCCACGGCGGACGCACCGATGGTGACGAGCGCGATGGCCAGAAACGAGAGAAGGGAGAGGTCGGGCATGGGTGGAAATTAATAATTAAGAATTAAAAATTAAGAATGGGGGAGACGGGCGCTGCCGCGTCGGGTTTGCAGTGGGATCTTTCATTTTAATTTTTAATTTAACAGCGTAGCGGTAGTTGCGGGGGCCGAGGCCGGAGCCGAGGCTGCGACCGAGGAGCACGTAGGGGATGAGAATGAGCGCGAGGCCGACCGCCCAGCGGACGGCCAGCAGGACGGGGCCGTCCCACGACGCGGTGAGCATCCAGAAGGCGGCCACGCCGAGGTTGATGAGGCCGAGCGGGACAAGGAGTTTCCACGCGAGGCGGTGAGCTGGTCGATGCGCAGGCGCAGGAGCGTGGCGCGTATCCAGATGAAGAAGAGGATGAGCGCGATGAGCTTGAGGCCGAACCAGAGGTAGGACGGGATGAACTGGAGGAACTCGCACGGGGCCTGCCAGCCGCCGAGGAAGAGCGTCACGCCGAGTCCGCACAGGCCGATGATGCCGAAATACTCACCCATGAAGAAGAGCGCGTATTTGAATCCCGAATACTCGGTTAGGTGCCCGGCGATGATCTCGCTTTCGCCCTCGGGGAGATGAAGGGCAGCGGTTGGTCTCGCCAGCGCGGCGATGACGAAGATGACGAACCAGCGAGGCCCCGGGCGTGAGCACGTTCCAGTGCGGGATGAGCCCGCCGAGCGACCAGCCGCCCTGGGCGGTGACGATGGAGGAGGTGCCGAGGGTGCCGGCGGCGAGGACGACGGGGACGACGACGAGGAGCAGCGGGAGTTCGAAGGAAATGAGCTGCGCGAGGGCGCGCATGGCGGAGAGGAGCGAATACTTGTTCTGGCTCGACCAGCCGGCCATGAAGATGACGAGCTCGGAGGCGGCGCCGGCGGCGAAGAAATAGAGCACGCCGGCATCGAGGTCGAGCGGCGTCAGGTGGCGGCGTAGGGATGACGGCGAAGCCGAGCAGCGTGAAGAAGACCGCGCGGCGGGGGCGAGGAAGTGCAGGATTTTGTCGGCGGCGGCGGGCACGAGGTCTTCCTTGGTCAGGGCCTTGACCGCGTCGGCAAAGGGCTGGAAAAAGCCGAAGAAGCGGATGCCGAGGATGCGGACGCGGTTGGGGCCGGGCCGGTTTTGAAGGGCCGAGGAGCTTGCGCTCGGTGACGGTGGTGAAGGCGAAGAGCAGCCCGAACACGGCGAGGATGACGGCAACGGCGAGCACGGAAGCGACCAGCCAGCGGACGAAATCGTTGTCGGGGAGAAGGCCAAGCACCCAGTCGAGCGCGAGGCCGGGAAGGCGTTCGAGAAAATTATCGGCGGGATTCACGGTGGCGAAGGTCATTGGCAGGCCCTTGGGTCAGGACGTCGGGTTTCGGAGCGGGAGCGGTTGCAGGCGGGCGGAACGGCGGCAGACTTGGCGGCGGCGCGGCGGCTTTGGCCGCAGCAGCGGCAGCGGCCTTGGCTTTTCCTCGGCCTTGCGTTTGTCCTCGGCGAGGCGGGCGTCGATTTCGGCGGCGTCGGCGGTGGATTTGGTGAAAATAGCTGTTGGGTTTCGCGAGCTGGTCGAGGTGGACGAGCAGGCCCTCGAAGCGGTTGGTGGCCGTGATCTCAGTGGTGATCCATCTTGATGGAGTCGAAGGCAGGCCTCGACGCAGATCTGGCAGCCCGCAGACGGAGAAGTCGATGTCGAAGATCTTGGGTTTCCTGCACGCGGCCTTTTCGTCGCGCTCGGGGACGATGTAGATGCACTGCGGCGGGCATTCCTTCTCGCAGATGCGGCAGGCGACGCAGCGCAGGCCGGCGTTCGCCGTCGCCGTCGTAAACGAGGAAGGGGAAGCTGCGGAAGTTTTCCGGGAGTTTGTATCGTTTTTCCGGATACTCGATGGTGGGCAGGCGCTTGGGGTCGTGGTAGCTGCCGACGAGATTTTTCGCGGTGACGAGGAGTCCTTTGATGATGCCGGTGCCGAGCATGGGAGAAAATTAATTACGAATGACGAATTACGAATGACGAATTACGAATGACGAATGGCGGGGGACGCGTGGCCGGCCGCGAATGAGCGCGGGCGGATTCGGGCGAATGGGCAAGGGCGGGATGCCGGTGGTTGGTTTAATTCGTAATTCGTCATTTGTAATTCGTGATTGGTTTCAGCGGTCCACTTCGCCGGACGATGTCCACGCTGAGGTGATGACGGCGTCGGCGACGGTCTGGCCGACGCACATGTCTTCGAGGATGGTGAGGTTGATGAAGGAGGGCGGACGGATGCGGTAGCAGTAGGGCTGCGGGCCGCCGTCGCTGATGAGGTAGAAGCCGAGTTCGCCCTTGGGGGCCTCTGATGCGTCCCGTGGTTTCGCCGCGGAGTCCGCGGGATTTGGCCTTGGGATCGGTGGCGGGGCCGCCAGGGATGTCGCGGAGGGCCTGGCGGAGGATTTTGAGCGACTCGTGCATTTCGAGCATGCGCATCATGTAGCGGTCGTAGGTGTCGCCGTGGTCGCCAAGGGGGACGCGGAAGTCGAAGCGGTCGTAGATGGAGTAGCGCTCGACTTTGCGGATGTCGTAATCCACGCCGGAGGCGCGCAGCATGGGGCCGGTGATGCCGGCGTTGATGGCGAGATCGGGTTTGAGGATGCCGGTGCCCTGGGTGCGGGCGAGGAGGATTTCGTTGCCGGTGAGGAGGGCGTCCTGCTCGTCGAGGAATTTTGGGAAGTCGCCCTCGAGGTAGTCTTTCAGGCGGGCGAGCCAGTCGGGCGAGGGATCGACGCGGACGCCGCCGAAACGCATGTAGTTGCACATCATGCGGGAGCCGGTGAGCTCCTCGACGAGGTCGAGCATGCGTTCGCGTTCGCGCAGGGAGTAGAGCAGGGGAGTGAAGGAGGTGCCGAGGTCGTTGAGCAGGAAGCCGACGAGGCAGCAGTGGTTGATGAGGCGGGCGAGTTCGCCGACGATGACGCGGATGTATTCGCCGCGCTCGGGGACGGTGAAACCGGCCAGTTTCTCGACCGCGATGATGACAGGCCCAGTTGTTGGTGAGGGAGGCGAGGTAGTCGGAGGTCGGTCGGTAGGGGATGCTGGCGAGGTAGGAAATGCTTCGGCCAGTTTTCGTGGTTGCGATGCAGGTAGCCGAAAACGGGCTGGAGCTTGACGATGATCTCGCCGTCGAGGACGACGTTCATGGAAGACGCCGTGGGTCGAGGGTGGTGCGGCCCCATCGAGACCTCGAGAAGGTCGCCGTGGAAGTCGTCGTGAACGGCGCGGACCGAGGTGGCGCCGGGCGTGAAGGTGTCGGGCGTGGCAGCGGAAGCGCTCATTTGGCGGCCTCCTGTTTCGTGGTGACGGCGGGTGACGGCGTCAGCGCCGGCGGCGCGATAGTGCGTTTTCGCGCGCGCCAGCACTTCGTCGTGCGGTGGGCTATCGTAGTCGTCGGGGAAACGTAGTCTTTGCGCATGGGGTGGTCCTGAATTCGTCCCGAGGATGCGGCGGAGATCGGGTGGCCTTCGAAGCGGACGCCGAAGAGATCGAAGACCTCGCGTTCCTGAAACTCGCAAGAGCGCCAGACCGGGGTGAGCGAGGGCACGGTCACGTCGTCGGCGCGGTTGGCGGTGCGGAGGCGGAGGACGACGGGCGCGGTGGTTTTGAGCGCCATGGAGTAGAGGTGGTAAACGACTTCGAGATAACCGGGCTGGAGGCGCTTGGTTTTGCTCGGTGACTTTGTCCGGCCGCCGGCGGGGTCGGGCGTGGTGATTCACGGTCTCGGTGATTTCCTTGTCGGGCCAGTCGACGCCGCTGACATTGGAGCAGAAATCGAGGCGGAGCGGGGTCGTCGCGCAGGAAGCGGGCGATCTCGGGCATGCGCGTGGGCGAGAAGCAGGAGTGCTGCGCGGCGGGGCCGGGATTTGGTGACGGCATCCGGGGCCGGAAGGCCGCGATGAGCCGTCGCGAAGTTGTTCAAGGGTTTCCACGAGAGAGGTCGGTAAGTGGCGGTGTGAATGGATTAGCGCGGGTTCAACCGGGGCATACTCGATGGGCACCGCATACGCCTTGCCCTCGGTGGCGACATGGCGATGCCGGGAAAAGGCAGATGCGCGCCGGCGATCCAGAGCCTGTCGGCCGCGGCACAGGCAGATTTTCTGGCGGGTGGCGACGGCCTGCCCGGCGTCGGAATCAAAGGTGACCGCGACCTCGGATGGGCAAATTACAGCGGCGTGGCTGTGAATGATGTCTCCCAGACCAGCATTCATCGAGGAATTCAACAAGTAGCTGACGTGGCCGGGGTATGGCCGGGAGTGAGGACGGCCTCGATGCCGCGCTGCTTTACGCCAGCATCCAGCCGCCGTCCGCCGCCCGCGCGAACGCCAGCAACCGCAAGCCCGGCCCGGCGCGCAGCACGCCGCCCGTGCGCGGCAGCGCCTCGTGCGCCGCCGTCAGCAATGCGACCGGCGGCGATTCCAGCCAGCGCGCCAGCGCGTCGGCGTCAGCGCCCAGCGCGAACTGGAACAAGTGCTCGCCTAAGTCCATGCACGGCCGCCAAGTCTCGACGCGGGACGCGCGCCGCCAAGCGACGCATAGGCGCGCTCCTCGCAATCGTCGCGCCAAAGGTGGTCGCGGTGGTGTCAAAACAATACAGCGCGTCGCTCGCGAAAACGAAAGCGTCGCGCCCCCCAGCACACCAGCGCCCGCGGCACGTCGCCGCATGGCTCGCGCCGGACGCTGCCGCCGGCGCCTCGAACTCCGCCGCGCCGCCGATGCCGGAAAACTCCAGTTTCAAGCGCGCCGATTTTTCGGCCCAAAACGCGCGCGTTTTCACCACGACCGCATCATCGCGCCAAAGCCGCAAGGTCAGTTCGATCCACGACGCCCCGCCCGCGCCGTCAGCCGAATCCAGAGCGAAGCCCGTTCCGGTCCGCGTTCAAGCGTCGACCGCCTCGATTTTCAGGCGTCTTTCACGTGGTTGACATGATTTGCCTCCGGCTCGCCGTTATGCCCGCCCCACGATCCCGGGGTCGTCCACCGTGCACGCCCGAGGCGGCGCGCCTGTTTTCCTTGCGCGAAATCACGACGCGCCTGGCGCCCGCGGCGCGGATCTCACGCGTTCGCGATGCGCCCGCGCCCGCGAAGGTCGGTTTCACACGAGGTGTTTTCACCGGCGCGTCCGCCAGCCCGCCGTTAGCACATGCCAGCCACATGGCGGGATTTTCACCCGCGTGACGAAGCGTTTGCGCCACGGTGTCTCAAGCGCGAAATTGTTTTCCACGACGCACTGGAACGGCAGCGCGCCCGCCCGTCGCGCACCGCGAGCGCACGGCGTCGGGTTTGTTTTGAACGCGTCCAGCGGGCGATGTCCAGCGGCGCCTCAAACTCCACCGGCCCGTCGAAGGATGCGGATTCGGTTCCACAACAGCACGGGCGCGACGGCGGGCCGGTCGCCCGTGGCGCGAGGCTGTGTCCACCGCGACGCCAGCGCGTTCAGCGCGTCGTTCTCCGCGCGCGCGCGTGGTGTTGCGCCGAGCCGATCCGCGCGCTGCCCGCCAGCGCCTGCTCGATGGCCGTGCCGGGCAGCACGTCGTGAAAGGTGTGAAAAGCACCGCGTCCCACGCCTCGCCCAGATCCGGCGCGGGCGGGCCGTGCCGATGTTTTCCGCCTCGCGCAGCGCGCGACGGCGGACACTGTGCGCTCGGCTTGCAGGGCGCGTTTTCCGCGCGCCGGTAGGCGAACTTCACTGACGCGGCGGATGCGTAGCAGCCGCGCAGCGTAAAATTCAACTCCCCCCTGAATACCGGCAGCCGCGCCGCTTCCGCCGAGAGCGCCTCGAAAAATCCGTGCAGCGTCGAGAACACCACCTCCACGTCGCGATTTTGCCCGCGCCAGCCCGCCTCGATCTGCGCGCGCGACGGCCCGCCGCCGTGGTTGCCCAGCCCGAGCGGCACCATCACGTTTTCAACCCCCCATTGTGCGGACTCCTCGCGGTAGGCGTCGAGCCGCCCCGGGATTTCCGCGCGCGTCGAGCCATACCAGCCGACCTGTATCCGCCATGACAATACGCGTTCGCCGCCCGCCGCCTCCCACCAGAACGCGGGCCCGGGCAGCGCGAGCTCCGACGCGAACGGCCGCCAGAACGCAAAATACTTCATGCCCGCCGCCGCGTAAATCGCGGGACAGCCCGCGCTGTGCCCGAATGAGTCTGCCGCCCACGCCGCGACCGGGCGCACGCCGAGCGCGCGCCGGAAGTAGCCGAGTCCGCGCCGGAACTGGCGCGCGAGCACCTCCGTCGCCGGCAGGTTCGTGTCGGGCTGCACGTAGTTCCCGCCCGCCACCTCCCAGCGCCCCTCCGCGATTTTTTCCCGGATGCGCGCGAACGTCTCCGGGGCGTGCCGCTCGATGTGCTCGTAAACCGACGCCTCGCCGCGCGTGAATTTCAGCTCGGGAAACTCATTCATCAAATCGAGCACCGCGCGGCAGGTGGCGATGCCTTCGTTCAAGCCCTCGCGCCAGTCCCATAGCCAGACGGGATCGAGGTGGGCGTTGGTGATAATATGAAAGCGGGTCATCAGGGCGTTTCTTCTCGCCCGGCTCCCTGCGGAGCGCAACGCGCCGCATGTTGAAGCGTTCAACAAAAAGCGGCCCGCCCCGCGTCCGCCGCCCGCGGGATTGCGTCGCCATGAGCAAACGGACATGAACCTGTTGCGGCTACGGGACGGCCCGCCGGGGCAAAAGCAATTTTTCTACGAAAATGCGAAAGGCTTGCGCGACTGCGCAAACCGCAATGTCCGGCCTCTCCGAAATTGAAATGTCTCCGCCCGTGGGAGATCCAAGGCTCTACAATCGCGAGAGAATCAGCGAGGGAAACACACCGAGGACCACAAGCAGCGCGGCGCAGAGCACCAAGGAGAGCGCGGGCAGCGCCGGGACGGGAATCCGCTTTGCGTCCTTGGCCGGGCCGGCGACCAGGGCCTGTTTCAGAATCGCGAGGTAGTAATAAAGCGCGACGGCGCTGAAGGCGATGGCCAGGATCGCGAGCCAGCCGGCGGGACCGCCGAGGCCGTTGAGTTTCAGGACGGCGGCGAAGACGGCGAATTTGCCGAAAAAGCCGGCCAGCGGCGGCACGCCCGCGAGCGAGAGCACAAAGACAAAAAGCGTCAGCGCCAGCAACGGCGAGCGCTTCCAAAGGCCGGCGAGATCGGTGAGTTTCTGGCAGGGCGCGTCGCGTTCGATGACCGAGACGACGCCAAACGCCCCCACGGTCGCCAGTCCGTAGGTCGCGGCATAATAGAACAGCGGACCGACGCCGGCCTCGCCCGCGGCGATGATGCCGAGGAGCATCACGCCCGCGTGCGCGATGGCCGAGTAGGCGAGCAGGCGGCGGACGTTGGTCTGGGCAAGCGCGCCGAGGTTGCCGACGAACAACGAGCCGAGCGAGAGGACAGCCACCACGGGCATCCAGCCGGCGGCGAGCGGAAGCGCGGCCGCGTCACCGGCGAGGCTGTGGAGCCCGGGCCAGAGCAGGCGCAGGAAAAAGGCAAAGCCGGCGAGCTTCGAGGCCGATGCGACCAGCGCGGCCGCGGAGGAGGGCGCGCCTTGGTAGGCGTCGGGCGCCCAGAGATGGAAAGGCACGGCGGCGACCTTGAAGCCGAAACCGACGAGCACCATCACGAGCGCGACGAGGACGACTGGCGAAAAGCTGTCGCGGAGCATGAACTGAGCGAAGTGAGGTCGATGGTGCCGGCGAGCCGTAGAGCAGGCTGAAGCCGAAGAGCATGAACGCGGCCGACGTGCCGCCGAACAGGAAATATTTCAGGCCGGCCTCGGCGGAGTCGGGGCGGGTCTTGTCGAAGCCGACAAGGATATAGAGCGACAGGCTGGCCAGCTCGATGGCGAGGAAGCCGAGCAGGAGGTTGTTGGCCGCGGCCATGAGCGAGAAGCCCACGGTGGCGAAGAGGATGATGGCGACGTATTCCGCCGGATGGCGCAGGCGCGACGAGCCGGGCAGGAGCAGGAGTGTGAACGCTGACAACGCATACGCCGAGACGCGCGCCGACGGCGAGTTTGTCGATGTCGAGGGCGCGCTGGAGGGCGAAGCCGGACGGGCCGGCGCAGGCGGTCAGCCAGGCCGCGCCGGCGAGGGCGGCGATGCCGATGAGGGCGGAGACGGCCGCGCGCGGGCCGCTTTGCCGTTTGCCGGCAAACAAATCGAAGCCGAGCACGAGGAGCGCGCCGATGACGAGGACCGCTTCGGGCGCGAGCGCGCGGGCGAGGCCGGAGTAGGAATCGGAAAGAGTGGCGGGGAGCATGTTCATCACAGCGCGCCTCCTTTCAGCGCCGCCTGGAAGAGCGGCGACTCAAGCGCGGTATTTATCCAGTGAAACAGGAAGCCGGGACGCAGGCCGACGAAAATGGTCGCGGCGAGCAGCAGGAGCGCGCCGGCTTTTTCGGGCCACGTGATGGGCGGCAGGGGATGGTCGGGCATGGCTTTCTCGGAGGTGGTGCCGAAGAAAGAGAGCTGCACGGCGCGCAGCGTGAAGGCGGCGGCGACCAGCACGCCGACGACGGCCGCGAGCGTGACCAGCGGCGAAAACTGCCACGCGCCGACGAGGATGGTGAGCTCGGCGGGGAAGCCGCTGAAGCCCGGCATGCCCATCGAGGCGAGCCCGGCGAGGACAAACGCGACGGCCGCGAACGGCAGCAGGCGGAAGAGCGGCAGCGCGCGCAGCGCGGAAATCTGGCGAGTGTGCGTGCGCTCGTAAATCATGCGCCCGACCACGGCGAAGAGCAGTCCCGCGATGACGCCGTGCGAAAACATTTGCAGCACCGCGCCGCTCACCGCGCGCGGGCTGGCGACGGCGAGCCGAGCATCACGAAACCCGTGGCTGACGCTCGAATAACCGATGACGAACTTCAAATCCTCCTGCACGAGCGCGACCAGGCCGGCGTAAACGATGCCGATGAGGGCGAGCGCGATGAGCACGGGCTGGAAAAATTCCAGCCCCGCCGGGAACAGTCCGATGCCGACGCGGAGGCAGCCGTAGGCGCCGAGTTTCATGACGACGCCGGCCAGCAGCATCGACGCTCCGGTGGGCGCGGCCACGCCGGTCGGCGCCGTGTGGAAGGAAACATGCCGCGAGCACGGCGAAGCCGGTGAACACGAGCGCGAACATGCCGGTTTGCTGCACCGGGGTGAAATTGGCCGCCGCGACCGCGAGTTGCGCGAGTCCGAAGCCCGCGCGCCGCTGGCGGCGTAGGCCCAGAGCACCCGGCAAGGACGAGGCGCTGCCCGCGAACGAGTAGAGCACGAGTTTCATCGCGCCGTATTCGCGGTTGGTGGAGCCCCATTTCGCGATGAGGAAATATTTTGGGACGATGGCGATTTCGTAGAAGACGAAGAACAGGAAAACATCCGCGCTGAGAAACACGCCGTAAACGCCGCCGATGAGCGCGAGGTAGAGCGCGAAGAACTCGCCGGCGCGCTCGTCGATGTTCCACGAAAAAAGGATGCCGGCGGTGGCGGCGAGCCCGGTGAGGACGACGAGCGTCATGCTGATGCCGTCCGCCGCGAGGTGGTAGCGGATGCCGAGTTGCGGAATCCAAGGGCAGTTGACGAGGTCAGCCAGCGCGGCGGCGGGCGTGAAGCCGGCGGCGGCGGCCAGCGCGACTCCCCAGCCCGCGAGCGCGGTGAGGAGCGCGACGCAGCGGGCCGCGCCGGGCGATTGACGGCCCGCGAGATAAGCGAGCAGCGCGCCGGCAAAGGTCAGGTAAATGGTCCAGGGCAGGAGTGGCATGGTGAAAGTTTTTGATTTTGAATTTGTCGGCGCCGGCGCGAGGGAGGTTTTAACTCAATGGTGATTCGGCTGCGTTTTCAGGATTCTCACACAAAGGCACGGAGGCACAAAGGAATGGAAAATATTCCCCTCCTCCTTTGTGCCTCCGTGCCTTTGTGTGAGAATCCTCATGTTTTATTCCAGTTGTCCGTTTATGACGCGAGTGATGCCGTTTTTCATGAGCTCCTCCCCGAAATTCAGCAAGAAACCGAGTTTCAATCCGGTCAGCTTCAAATAGGTGAGAACTTGTTTCTTATGGGCGGGGTTTGGTCGCTCGACTGATTTTAACTCAAGAATGACTTTTTCCCCGACAATGATGTCTGCCCGAAACCCTTCGTCGAAACTCATCCCGTGAAAACGAATTGGGACGAGGACTTGGCGTTGGACGGCCAATCCTTGCTTTTCGAGTATTTTGGCAAGCAGGACTTCGTAAACCGTCTCCAGCAATCCCGGCCCCAATTCCATGTGGAGCCGCATTGCTTCATTCACAACGATTTTGCCAATTTCGTTTTCTGTCATGGAAAGGTTTGAGCGCAAAGATTGTCGCGGCGGCGGGAATGTCTTTACCGGGAGAAGAGGTTGATGAGAAGTTGCGGCCAGACGCCGAGGAGGAGCATGAGGGCGGCGGCGGGGGCGAGGACGACGAGTTCGCGGGCGGTGAGGTCGGTGACTTTCTCCGTCGCGCCGGCGACGGGGCCGTGGAAGACGCGCTGCCAGAAGGTCAGCAGGAAAAGCGCGGTGATGAGCAGGCCGACGCAGGCGACGGACGCCGCCCAGGGGACGATGCCGAAGACGCCGCGGAAAATGAGGAACTCGCCGACGAAACCATTCAGGCCGGGCAGGCCGAGCGAGGAGAACATGGCGACGCCGCAAAAGAGCGCGAAGACCGGGGCGACCTTGCGCAGGCCGCCGAAATCGCCGATGCCGCGCAGGCCGCCGGTGCGTGTCTCCAGAATCCCGATACAATAGAAGAGCGCGGCGGCGGAGAGACCGTGGTTGAACATTTGCAGGAGGATGCCGGTGTAGGCGGAATCCACGTCGGCCTGCGCAAAGGCGCGGGTGCCGCCGCCGGCGCAGATGGCGAAGAGCGCGAGCAGGCAGTAGCTGAGATGGTTGACCGACGAGTAGGCGATCATGCGCTTGAGGTCGGTCTGGCGCAGCGCGGCAAACGCGCCGAGCACGACGCCGCAGAGCGCGAGGCTGAGCAGGCAGGGCGCGGCGGCGTGAAGCTGCCCGGGGAAGAGCGGCGCGAGGATGCGCAGGAATCCATAAACGCCCATCTTCGACATGACGCCGGTGAGGAACATCGACGCACCCGCCGGAGCCTCGGCGTAGGCGGAGGGCAGCCAGGTGTGGAAGGGAAAGAGCGGAACCTTCACCGCCAGGCCGAGGAGCACTCCGCCGAAAATCAGCCACGGCAGGCTGGCGCCGAGGCTGCCCAGCGCGGCTTGCAGCGAGCCTTCGGCGGCCATGCGCTCGAGCGCCACGAAGTCAAACGTGCCGGTGGCCGCGTAGAGCGCGGCGAAGGCAAGCAGCATGAACACGCCGCCGCCCATGGTGTAGATGACAAATTGATAGGCCGCGCGCGGCGCGCCTTTTCCGCCCCAGAGCCGGATGAGGAAAAACGCGGGCACGAGGCTGAGTTCCCAGAAGATGAACCAGTGGAAGAAATCGAGCGCGAGAAACACGCCGAGCGCCGCGCCTTGGAGAAGGAGAAAGAGGATGCCGATGAGGCGTCCGTCGCGCCCGATGCTCCAAGTCGCGTAAAGCGCGGCGGGGGCGACGAGGCCGGTCAGGAGCACGAGCAACAGGCTGAGTCCGTCGAGCCCGAGGTGATACTGGATGTTGAGCGCGTCGATCCAGGCGTGTTGCTCGACGAACTGGAGCCCGCCTTTGGCGCTGTCGTAGGAGGCGCAGGCGATGAGCGCGAGGACGAGCGTGGAGGCGCTGAAGAGGAGCGCGACGGGACGGCTGAGGCGGTTGTCTCCGCGCGGGAAAAACGCGAGCAGCAGCGCGCCGAGCCAGGGGACGAAGATGATGGAGGAGAGAAAAGGCATGAGCGGGAGGACGGAAAATTACGAATGACGAATGCCAAATTACGAATGAAGAGGGCGGTGGCGGAGGTTTGTCTGGATCACCAGATGCCGGCGATCATGATGACGACCATGAGGGCGACGAAGCCGAGGGCGATGGCGCCGAGGTTGTCGTGGGCGTCGCCCGTCTGGGCGCGGGAGTAGGCCTTGCCGGTGCCGCGAAGGGCCTCGCTGGTGCGGTCAAAGCCGCCGTTGAGCACGTCCTCGTCGCCTTCGCGGTTGATGAAACCGATGCCGCGCCCGAGGAGGGCGAGGAGACGACAGGCCGTCGATGATGCAGCGGTCAGGATGTCGGCAAACGCGGCGAGGAGGTTTGTGAGGCGTCCGAAGGTGGCGGCGTAGAGTTCGTCGAACCAGAGGCGGTTGGCGAGCGCGCGCCAGAGCGCGGGGAAGGTTTTTTCGAGCGGGTCGGCGGCGGTGGCGGAAACACGCGGACGGCGGATGTAGAGCGCGGCGCCCGCGCCGATGCCGAGCGCGACGAGCGCGATGGAGAGCCACATGAGCCCGCCGCCCTCGGTGAAGATGGCCGCGAGGCCGTGCGCGGCGGCGGGCTGGCCGGCGAGGGTTTGCTGGAGCCAGGGCCAGGCGGGCGTGCCGAGGAAGCCGACGAGGATGGAGCAGGCGGCGAGGAGGGTGAGCGGGAGCGTCATCGCGGGCGGGTTCTCATGCGCGTGCTCCGCGGCGTGCGAACGGGGTTTTCCGAAAAAGACGTTGCCCATGAGGCGCGTCATGTAGAACGCGGTGAGCACGACGGCGACGAGTCCGACGCAGAGCGGGAGGTGCGAGACAGGCCAGTGGTGCGCGGCGTGGAGGATGCCCTCCTTCGAGTAGAAGCCGGAAAACACGAACGGCACGCCCGCGAGCGCCATCATGCCGATGGAAAAGGCGGCAAAGGTGGCTTTCATGCGGCGCGAAAGCCCGCCGAGCAGGCGGATGTCCTGCTCGTGGTGCGCGGCGTGGATGACGGAGCCCGCGCCGAGGAAGAGCAGCGCCTTGAAAAAGGCGTGGGTGAGGAGATGGAAGATCGCGACAGGCCACGCGCCGACGCCGATGGCGAGCATCATGTATCCGAGTTGTGATACGGTCGAGAAGGCGAGGATGCGCTTGATGTCGTTTTGCGCGACGGCGACGACCGCGCCGAAAAGCGCGGTGATGGCGCCGATGAAGGCGACGACGGTGAGGGCGTGGAAGTGCGCGCCGGCTTGGTCCACAGCCATGAGCGGATAAACGCGCGCGATGAGGAACACGCCCGCGGCCACCATCGTGGCGGCGTGGATGAGCGCGGACACGGGTGTGGGGCCTTCCATCGCGTCGGGGAGCCAGACATGGAGCGGGAACTGGCCGGATTTGCCGACCGCGCCGCAGAAAACCAGGAGACCGATGCCGGTCGAAACCGCCAGCCCGCAGGGAAGCAGGAATGCGAGTTTGGAAAGGGCCGCGGTTTCGAGGAAACCCCGCCGCCGTCATAGAACAGCAGCGTGTCGGTCGCGCCGTGCAGCCAGAGCATGCCAATCAGGAAACCCAGGTCTCCGATGCGCGTGGTGATGAAGGCCTTCTTCGCGGCGGCGGCGGCGGACGGTTTGGTGAACCAGAAGCCGATGAGCAGGTAGGAAGCGAGGCCGACGAGTTCCCAACAGATGAAGGTGAGCAGGAGGCTGTTGGAGACGATCAGGCCGAGCATCGAGGCGGCGAAGAAACTGAGGTAGCAGAAAAACTTCGCGTAGTTTTCGTCCTCCTTCATGTAGCCGGTGCTGAAAAGAAAGATCAGGAAGCCGACGAAGGTGACCATCACGAGCATGAACGCGGTGAGCGGGTCGAGCAGGAAGCCGAGTTCGACGTGGAACCCGCCGGATTCGAGCCAGGTGAAGTTGAAGCTCTGGTGCGCGGCGGGCCGGGCGCGTCGCGGAGGGCGAGGCAGGAGAGGACGAAGCCGGCGGCCATGGCGACGAGCGCGAGCGTGGAGGAAAGCGCGCGGGAGCGGCGCGGCGTGACCGCGCCGATGGCGGCGGCGGCAAGCGGAAGCGCGGGGATGAGCCAGAGGAGTTTGGTCATGGCGGAAATTACGAATTACGAATTACGAATGGAGGGCGCTGCCGCGCCGGCGGCGAAAACAGGGAGGCTGCCTGAAAGACAGGAACGCGAGGGACAAATGGCGCGGCGGTGCCGTAATTTGTAATTCGTCATTCGTAATTCCATGTTCATGGTCAGCCTTTCAATTCGTTCGCGTCCGGAGGCGGACGCTGCGGCGGTGCCGGTAGATCGCGATGATGAGCGCGAGGCCCACGGCGGCCTCGGCGGCGGCCACGGCAATGGAGAAAATCGCGAAGAGCACGCCGGTCGAGGCCGCCGCGCCCTGCGAGCGGCCCGCGAAAGCGATGAAGTTGATGTTGGCGGCGTTGAGCATGAGCTCGACGCCGAGAAGCACGAGGATGGTGTTGCTGCGGGCGAGCGCAGTGACGAGGCCCAGGCAGAAAAGCGCGCTCGAAAAGAGCAGGCTGAGGTGCAGCGGGCTTATGTTTTCAAGGAGATTCATCATGACGCGGCCTCCCCGGATTTGTCCGCCCCGCGGCGGTCGATGGATGCGATGACGATGGCGCCGATGAGCGCGACGGTGAGGAGAATCCCGATGACAAGGAGCGCGGCGGCATTGGCGGGCTCCATGAGCGCGAGGCCGAGCTGGCGGACGCCGGGGGCGGCGGCAGGCGTTTCGGCGCCGGTTTTGAAGGGCGAGGTGAGGATGGCCCCGGAAAGCGCGCCGAAGCAGGCTCCGCCCGCGACGAGCGCGGCGGCGGCGCGCTGGAAGGCCCCGGGCGCAGGGGCGGTGTCGCCGGGACCGAGGCGCGTGAGCAGCACGGCGAAGAGCACGACCATCGAGACCGCGCCGACGTAAACGAGGATTTGCGCGAAGGCGACAAACTCGGCGCCGGCCCAGAGGTAGTAGGCGGCGATGCCCACCCAGCCGGCGACGAGGAGGAGGGCGCTGTGAATGATGTTGCGCCGCGTAATGGCCACGGCGGACGCACCGATGGTGACGAGCGCGATGGCCAGAAACGAGAGAAGGGAGAGGTCGGGCATGGGTGGAAATTAATAATTAAGAATTAAAAATTAAGAATGGGGGAGACGGGCGCTGCCGCGTCGGGTTTGCAGTGGGATCGTTTTCATAATTCTTAATTTTTAATTCTTAATTTCATTGCGCGTAGCGGTAGTTGCGGGGGCCGAGGCCGGAGCCGAGGCTGCGACCGAGGAGCACGTAGGGGATGAGAATGAGCGCGAGGCCGACCGCCCAGCGGACGGCCAGCAGGACGGGGCCGTCCCACGACGCGGTGAGCATCCAGAAGGCGGCCACGCCGAGGTTGATGAGGCCGAGCGGGACAAGGAGTTTCCACGCGAGGCGGGTGAGCTGGTCGATGCGCAGGCGCAGGAGCGTGGCGCGTATCCAGATGAAGAAGAGGATGAGCGCGATGAGCTTGAGGCCGAACCAGAGGTAGGACGGGATGAACTGGAGGAACTCGCACGGGGCCTGCCAGCCGCCGAGGAAGAGCGTCACGCCGAGTCCGCACAGGCCGATGATGCCGAAATACTCACCCATGAAGAAGAGCGCGTATTTGAATCCCGAATACTCGGTTAGGTGCCCGGCGATGATCTCGCTTTCGCCCTCGGGGAGATCGAAGGGGCAGCGGTTGGTCTCGGCCAGCGCGGCGATGACGAAGATGACGAACCCGGCGAGGCCCCAGGGCGTGAGCACGTTCCAGTGCGGGATGAGCCCGCCGAGCGACCAGCCGCCCTGGGCGGTGACGATGGAGGAGGTGCCGAGGGTGCCGGCGGCGAGGACGACGGGGACGACGACGAGGAGCAGCGGGAGTTCGAAGGAAATGAGCTGCGCGAGGGCGCGCATGGCGGAGAGGAGCGAATACTTGTTCTGGCTCGACCAGCCGGCCATGAAGATGACGAGCTCGGAGGCGGCGCCGGCGGCGAAGAAATAGAGCACGCCGGCATCGAGGTCGAGCGGCGTCAGGTGGCGGCCGTAGGGGATGACGGCGAAGCCGAGCAGCGTGAAGAAGACCGCGCCGGCGGGGGCGAGGAAGTGCAGGATTTTGTCGGCGGCGGCGGGCACGAGGTCTTCCTTGGTCAGGGCCTTGACCGCGTCGGCAAAGGGCTGGAAAAAGCCGAAGAAGCGGATGCCGAGGATGCGGACGCGGTTGGGGCCGGGCCGGTTTTGGAAGCGGCCGAGGAGCTTGCGCTCGGTGACGGTGGTGAAGGCGAAGAGCAGCCCGAACACGGCGAGGATGACGGCAACGGCGAGCACGGAAGCGACCAGCCAGCGGACGAAATCGTTGTCGGGGAGAAGGCCAAGCACCCAGTCGAGCGCGAGGCCGGGAAGGCGTTCGAGAAAATTATCGGCGGGATTCACGGTGGCGAAGGTCATTGGCAGGCCCTTGGGTCAGGACGCGTCGGGTTTCGGAGCGGGAGCGGTTGCGGGCGGGGGCGGAACCGCGGCGGCAGACTTGGCTGCGGCGGCCGCGGCGGCTTTGGCTGCCGCAGCAGCGGCAGCGGCCTTGGCTTTTTCCTCGGCCTTGCGTTTGTCCTCGGCGAGGCGGGCGTCGATTTCGGCGGCGTCGGCGGGGTGGATTTGGTGAAAATAGCTGTTGGGTTTCGCGAGCTGGTCGAGGTGGACGAGCAGGCCCTCGAAGCGGTTGGTGGCCGTGATCTCGTAGTGGTGATCCATCTTGATGGAGTCGAAGGGGCAGGCCTCGACGCAGATCTGGCAGCCCATGCAGACGGAGAAGTCGATGTCGAAGATCTTGGGTTTCTTCTGCACGCGGCCTTTTTCGTCGCGCTCGGGGACGATGTAGATGCACTGCGGCGGGCATTCCTTCTCGCAGATGCGGCAGGCGACGCAGCGCAGGCCGGCGTTCGCGTCGTCGCCGTCGTAAACGAGGAAGGGGAAGCTGCGGAAGTTTTCCGGGAGTTTGTATCGTTTTTCCGGATACTCGATGGTGGGCAGGCGCTTGGGGTCGTGGTAGCTGCCGACGAGATTTTTCGCGGTGACGAGGAGTCCTTTGATGATGCCGGTGCCGAGCATGGGAGAAAATTAATTACGAATGACGAATTACGAATGACGAATTACGAATGACGAATGGCGGGGGACGCGTGGCCGGCCGCGAATGAGCGCGGGCGGATTCGGGCGAATGGGCAAGGGCGGGATGCCGGTGGTTGGTTTAATTCGTAATTCGTCATTTGTAATTCGTGATTGGTTTCAGCGGTCCACTTCGCCCAGGACGATGTCCACGCTGCCGAGGGTGATGACGGCGTCGGCGACGGTCTGGCCGACGCACATGTCTTCGAGGATGGTGAGGTTGATGAAGGAGGGCGGACGGATGCGGTAGCGGTAGGGCTGCGGGCCGCCGTCGCTGATGAGGTAGAAGCCGAGTTCGCCCTTGGGGGCCTCGATGCGTCCGTAGGCTTCGCCGGGTTTCGGGCGGAGTCCGCGGGATTTGGCCTTGGGATCGGTGGCGGGGCCGCCAGGGATGTCGCGGAGGGCCTGGCGGAGGATTTTGAGCGACTCGTGCATTTCGAGCATGCGCATCATGTAGCGGTCGTAGGTGTCGCCGTGGTCGCCAAGGGGGACGCGGAAGTCGAAGCGGTCGTAGATGGAGTAGCGCTCGACTTTGCGGATGTCGTAATCCACGCCGGAGGCGCGCAGCATGGGGCCGGTGATGCCGGCGTTGATGGCGAGATCGGGTTTGAGGATGCCGGTGCCCTGGGTGCGGGCGAGGAGGATTTCGTTGCCGGTGAGGAGGGCGTCCTGCTCGTCGAGGAATTTTGGGAAGTCGCCCTCGAGGTAGTCTTTCAGGCGGGCGAGCCAGTCGGGCGAGGGATCGACGCGGACGCCGCCGAAACGCATGTAGTTGCACATCATGCGGGAGCCGGTGAGCTCCTCGACGAGGTCGAGCATGCGTTCGCGTTCGCGCAGGGAGTAGAGCAGGGGAGTGAAGGAGGTGCCGAGGTCGTTGAGCAGGAAGCCGACGAGGCAGCAGTGGTTGATGAGGCGGGCGAGTTCGCCGACGATGACGCGGATGTATTCGCCGCGCTCGGGGACGGTGAAACCGGCCAGTTTCTCGACCGCGATGACATAGGCCCAGTTGTTGGTGAGGGAGGCGAGGTAGTCGAGGCGGTCGGTGTAGGGGATGCTGGCGAGGTAGGAAATGGCTTCGGCCAGTTTTTCGTGGTTGCGATGCAGGTAGCCGAAAACGGGCTGGAGCTTGACGATGATCTCGCCGTCGAGGACGACGTTCATGCGGAAGACGCCGTGGGTCGAGGGGTGGTGCGGCCCCATCGAGACCTCGAGAAGGTCGCCGTGGAAGTCGTCGTGAACGGCGCGGACCGAGGTGGCGCCGGGCGTGAAGGTGTCGGGCGTGGCAGCGGAAGCGCTCATTTGGCGGCCTCCTGTTTCGTGGTGACGGCGGGTGACGGCGTCAGCGCCGGCGGCGCGGGATAGTGCGTTTTCGCGCGCGCCAGCACTTCGTCGTGCGGGGTGGGCTCCCATTCGTAGTCGTCGGGGGAAACGTAGTCTTTGCGCATGGGGTGGTCCTTGAATTCGTCCCACATGAGGATGCGGCGGAGATCGGGGTGGCCTTCGAAGCGGACGCCGAAGAGATCGAAGACCTCGCGTTCCTGAAACTCGCAAGAGCGCCAGACCGGGGTGAGCGAGGGCACGGTCACGTCGTCGGCGCGGTTGGCGGTGCGGAGGCGGAGGACGACGGGCGCGGTGGTTTTGAGCGCCATGGAGTAGAGGTGGTAAACGACTTCGAGATAACCGGGCTGGAGGCGCTTGGTTTTTTGCTCGGTGACTTTGTCCGGGCCGCCGGCGGGGTCGGGCGTGGTGATTTTCACGGTCTCGGTGATTTCCTTGTCGGGCCAGTCGACGCCGCTGACATTGGAGCAGAAATCGAGGCGGAGCGCGGGGTCGTCGCGCAGGAAGCGGGCGATCTCGCGGGCATGCGCGTGGGCGAGAAGCAGGGAGTGCTGCGCGGCGGGGCCGGGATTGGTGACAAGGGTGACGGCATCCGGGGCCGGAAAGGCCGCGATGAGCCGGTCGCGAAGTTGTTCAAGGGTTTCCACGAGAGAGGTCGGTAAGTGGCGGTGTGAATGGATTAGCGCGCGGGTTCAACCGGGGCATACTCGATGGGCACCCAGGCATACGCCTTGCCCTCGGTGGCGACATGGCCGATGCCGGGAAAAGGCAGATGCGCGCCGGCGATCCAGAGCCTGTCGGCCGCGGCCTGGGCCAGGATTTTCTGGCGGGTGGCGACGGCCTGCCCGGCGTCGGAATCAAAGGTGACCGCGACCTCCGGATGGGCAAATTGCACGGCGTGGCTGTGAATGATGTCTCCCCAGACCAGCATGCTTTCATCGAGGGAATTCAACAAGTAGCTGACGTGGCCGGGGGTATGGCCGGGAGTGAGGACGGCCTCGATGCCGGGCACCAGCGTATCGCCGATCTGGTAGGTTTTCAGCTTGTTGGCCGCGCGGTAGGGGGCCACGGCTTCGCGGGACATTTGGAACATCCCCTGAAGCTCTTTGGGGGCTTTGGCCGCGATGGCCTCGTCCAGCCAGTAGTCGGCCTCGGTTTTGGAAACATGGACGGTGGCATTGGGGAAAACCGCCTTGCCGTCATCCGTCAACAGGCCGCACGCGTGGTCGGGATGCAGGTGGGTGAGCAGCACGGTGTCGACTTGGGCCGGATCGTAGCCGGCCGCCCGCAGGTTGTTGGCGATGTGCCCGAGCGTGGGACCGAATTTTCCGGCCGTGCCCACGTCCACCAGGACGAGATGGGAACCCGTGTGGACCAGGAATGCATTCACGGCGGTTTGCACTCCGTTTTCGGAGGAGATGAACATCCGGGCAAACAGGCTTTGGATGTCCGCGGCATCGGTTTTGATGAGGACCGGATTTTCTATCATCAAATAGCCGTCATACAGGGCGGTGACTTCAAACTGGCCGAGCATCATCCGGTAATAACCCGGGACCTGCGCTTGTTTTTGCGAGGGGACGGCAGCCTGAACCGGAGCCGCCAGCGATGCGGAGAACAGCATCGCGCCGGCCAGCAATGCGGCGGAGGCGACGCGGGAAAGTGCCGAATGTCCGGAGTGGTTCATATCAATTGGGAAAGTGGGGAAAAGTCAGGGTTTGTCGGCGCGCACCAAAGAAGGGGCCGGACGCCAGACCGAATCGTTTTTAGGCGGGACGAGGTCGTGCTCGCCGTAGGCGGGCACGGGCCATTCGCAGGGGAGATCCTTGCGCAGGTGGCGCGGGGCGTCGGGGCCGGTGAGGCGCTCGGCCTTGATCTTTTTCTGCACCTCCATCAGCCCGTTGAGGAGCGCCTCGGGGCGCGGCGGGCAGCCGGGGATGTAAACATCCACGGGGATGTAACGGTCAACGCCTTTCAGCACGTTGTAGCCCTGCTTGAAGGGGCCGCCGGAAATCGAGCATGCGCCCATCGCGATGCAGTATTTCGGCTCGCCCATCTGGTTCCAGATGCGCACGACCTGCGGGGCCATTTTTTTGGTGACGGTGCCCGACACGATCATGAGGTCGGCCTGGCGCGGCGAGGCGCGGAAAATCTCGGCGCCGAAACGCGCGATGTCGAAACGCGCCGCCGCCACCGCGATCATCTCGATGGCGCAGCAGGCGAGGCCGAACTGGAGCGGCCAGATGGAGTTCGCGCGGCCCCAGTTGTAGATTTCGTTGAAGCTGGTCAGCAGGATGCCCTGCTGGCGAAACGACTCGCGTTCCTCATGCGAGATCCCCCCCGGCAACGGCACCGGAGCAGGCGGGACGGATTCGATGGATGCGGGGGACGGGGCGGAAGAGGTGCTCATAAGATGAAGGATGCCAGATTGTTATTTCCATTCGAGGTGCCCGCGTTGCCACGCCCAGACGAGCCCCTCGGCCAGCAACAAAATGAACACCAGCATCGCCAGCAGCGCGCCGGCCGGCAGGCCGGTAAACACGACCGCGAAGGGCAGGAGAAACAGAACCTCCACGTCAAAAATCAGGAACAGAATGGCATAGAGATAATAATGCGCCTTGAACTGCACGCGCTGGATGTCGGTCGATTCGAGTCCGCATTCATACACGTTGTTCTTGACCGGGTTGGGCTTCGGCGGCTGGAAGAGTCTGAACCAAATCCGCGCAACCAACAGCAGGGCAAAGGGAAACGCCGCAGCGATGACCGCAAACAGCGCAAGGAAAGCATAAGGATGAGCGGAAGGCATGTAGGTGAAATGGATGTAAAGCCCTCCAGCTAACAAGCGCACCCCGTCTTCGGCAATGAGGAAGCAGTGCTGTTTATTGGTTAAAAGTGTTCATTTCTTGACCCGTGAGAGCAATTTATGAGCAATCCGGATGCAAAAACGCCAAATCAGGCGCATTTTGCCGGCCTGCGAGTCGCTTTTCCGGGTCATTGAGACAATCGTTTGTCATCGCGTCTTTTTTGCTTCGTTTCATTAATTCGAGCCGGCGCGCTTCTCTTTTCATCCTTTTTCCCTGACGCGGGCGGATTTCCATGTCATTTTCCGCAACATGAACCAACGTCGGAAGATAGTCCTGATCGCCTCGGTCGCGGCGATCCTGATGATTGCGGTCGGAATGAACCGCTACTATGACGCCGACCGCCAGCTCGACCGCGGCTGGACGGGATTGGTGGAGTCGATCGAGTCGCGCAGCGCGTTCGGCGTAAACCGCTTGCTCGCGCCGGATTACACGGATTGCTGGGGTTACGACAAGGATTCGCTGGGCAAGGACCTCTGGCGCATCTTTTACCCGTTCGAGAGCATCGGGCTCACGCCTCACGAGGTGCTGGTCGCCCGCGAGGGAGACATGGCCACGATCAGCGCCAAATTCACGATGGTCTCGACCGGTTCCGGCCTCGGCGCCGACGCGCAAAACCAAGTCAACCGGCTCACCGAGCCGTTTGTCATCCAGTGGCGGCGCGACAGCAGTTTTCCGTGGTCGTGGAAAATCACGCGCATCGACCAGCCCGAATTCGACGCCAAACGCTACCAGCGCCGCCGATCGGCGAGTCCGCTGGGATTCTGAACGCGTTTCCTCGTCATTCCGCGGCTTCGGGGCCGAGCCTGAATTCCAACCAACCCGTGGCCTCGTCGAGCGCCACGGTCAGGGTCCAGCGCATCGCGCCCGCCTGCGCGCGCGCGAGCGAGAGCCCGAGCCCAAGGTGCTGCTGCTTGCTGCGCGCCTCCTCCTTGCGCCAAAGCCGGTCAAAGAAATGCGCCACTTCGGTCCCGGTGAGATTGCTCGTGCTGTTGCCCACGCGCAAACACGCCGCGCTGCCGCCGGGGTCGGCGGCATCCACCCGCACCTCTATCCGTCCCGCGTCGGAAGCATATTCGACGGCGTTCTCGAAAAGATTGACCAATATCAACCGCAACAATTGACGGTCCGCCGTCACCCGCGCGGACGGCAGCACCAGCGACACCTCCAGCCCGCGTTCCCGCGCCCTCCCGGCAAACGAAGCCCACACCGACCCGGCCTCCGCCGCCAAGTCCACCTCCTCCAACGCCGGCTCGAAACGCCCCTGCTCGCCGCGCGCGAGCGCCAGCAGGTGCGTCGCCAGCGTTTCCATGTGCCGCGCGATGGCCAGCACCTCGTGGTCCATCGCGCCGTCGCGCGCATCGGGCCACTTGATCGCGCACTCCGCCAGGCTGCGCAATTCCGCCAGCGGCGTGCGCAACTCATGCGCGAGATTTGCGCTGAAACGCCGCTCCCGGGCCAGCGACTCGCCGAGGCGCCCCAGCAGGTCGTTCAGCCGCCGCGCGATCGACTGCAATTCCACCGGCAGCCCGTCCACCGGGAAGCGCGCGCCCTCGCCGAGCGCGGAGGCGTCGATCCTCCCTGCCTGCTCGCCCAGCCTTTCGAGCGGGCGCAAGCCGTGCCGCAGCACGCCCGGCACCAGCCACAGCATCAGCCCCGCCAGCAATCCCCCGCCGGCCAGCAGCCATGCGAGAAACCGCCACAGTCCCTCGTCCAGATGCGCGCGGTCCGACGCCACCACGAGCCGCACCGGTTCGCCCAGTCGCTCCGGCAGCTCCGTCCCCTCGATGGGGGGAAGAAAATCGAATCGCACGGCCCGCCCGGCATGGCCGGTCGGCAGCGTCAGATCCCAGCGCATCGGCGTCACGCCGCCGCATCCGACCGGGGCGAGCAGCCCGTCGGGATGATACAACGATTCCGAGCGGGCGAGGATTTTGCCCGATGCATCCCGCAACTCAAAAAAATCCGTCATCACATGGTCCTCGAAACCCTGGAAAAAACGGTCGCTCAAATCCACGCGCACATCGCCGTCCTCCTCCTGCACCGTGACGGAGCTCACCGCCTGCGCCTTCGCATCGAGCGTCGCGTCGAATTCCGCCAGCGCCGTGCGGCGCGAGGCCAGGTAAATTGCGGACAATCCCGCGCCCAGCAGCACCAGCACCACCGCCAGCAGCCGCCGCGCGAGTTGACGCCGGATGGAAACGCTCATGTCTGCGCCGCCGCGTCCTCGGGCTCCTCTTCCAGCACGTAGCCGAATCCGCGGCGCGTGCGGATCAGCGGCGCGCCCCCGCCGAGTTTCTTGCGCAGCATGCACACCGCGGAATCCACCACGTTGCTCATCAGGTCGGCATGGCCCTCGTAGATGTGCGCCTCGATCTCCCCGCGCGAGGCGACCTGCCCGCGCCGCCGCGCCAGGTATTCAAGAATCAAATACTCGCGCGCCGTGATCTCCACGGGCCGTCCCGCCACCCGCACCGTGCGCGCCTGCGCGTTGATTTCCAGCGCGCCCAGCATGATGATGTCCGCCTTCGAGCCGTAACCGCGCCGGCAGAGCGCCTGCACGCGCGCGAGCAGTTCCTCCATGGCGAACGGTTTTATCAGGTAGTCGTCCGCGCCGCCCTGCAAGCCGCGCACCCGGTCCTCGACCGCGTCGCGCGCCGTGAGCAGCAGCACGTGCACGGCGTTGCCCTGGTGCCGCAATTCCGCGAGCAATTTCATCCCGTCGAGCTTGGGCAGCATGAGATCGAGCACGATCGCGTCGTAGTCGTTCGTCTGCGCCATCCAGAGCCCGGTCTCGCCGTCGCCCGCGACATCCACGACATAGCCGGACTTGCGCAACGCAATGCCGAGCGTGGTCTGAAGCCGGGGCGAGTCTTCTACAACAAGGATGCGCATGCGAGGAAGGGAGGTGAGCCGAGCTTGCCCGCGCCACCGTCAACGGCAAGCCCTTTGCAGGGACGGACGGGACGAGGGGTGAAACTCAAAGTTGTGCCACTCCCTCTTTCTTCTTTCCTCTTTATCTTTCTCTTTCGTCAGGAACGGGCAGGGAGAAAGAGGAAAGATAAAGAATAAAGAGGAAAGATTCCGGCGGTGACTTCACTTTGGGTTGCTCCCCGGGCAAGGGAGCGGCGGTGTCCCCGCCGCCGTTCCGGGATTCCCGGGGGGCCGAAATTTTCGCGTTTTCGTCCGGCTACAGGCAGTCCTGATAGACCGGCTCGAACATCGACTGGCGGATGTCGGCTTCGAGATCGGCGGGCTTGGGCAGCGTGGCCAAGCCTTCCTTGTGGGCCTCCTTGGCGACCTCGACCGCGATGGCGAGCGAGACGGCGCGGATGCGGGTGAGGGCGGGATAGACGCGGCCTTTCGCGAGGTCCTCCTCCCCGACCATGGAGGCGAGCGTGCGCGCGGCGGTGAGGAACATGCGGTCGGTCACTTCCGTCGCGCCGCAGGCGAGCGCGCCGAGGCCGACGCCGGGGAAGATATAGACGTTGTTGCCCTGGCCGGGAACGAAGGTGCGTTCGCCGAGTTTCACGGGATCGAAGGGACTGCCGCTGGCGAAGACGACGCGCCCGTCGGTCCACTGATAGGCTTCCTCGGCGGTGCACTCGGCTTTCGCGGTCGGATTGGACAGCGCGAAGATGACCGGATGCTTGTTGAGTGCCGCCATGCGCCGGACAATGGGTTCGGTGAAGGCGCGCGCCTGGCTCGACACGCCGATGAGGGCGGTGGGCTTGAGCGCCTCGACCGCCTCGGCGAGCGTGGCGATGGGCGCGTGGTCGTGCGCATAGGGAATCTTGTGGTGGGCGAGGGGGCGGCCCTTGCGGTTTTTCACGACGAGGCCCTCGGAGTCCACAAACCAGCAGCAGGCGCGGGCCTGCGCCTCGGTGAGGCCGGCGTCCATGGCGGCGGTGACAAAGAGGTCGGCGATGCCGGTGCCGGCCTCGCCCGCGCCGAGGAAGAGGATGCGTTGTTTCTCGATGCTGCCGCCGGTGATGCGGTGCGCGCCCAGCAGGCCGGCCAGGGCGACGGAGGCGGTGCCCTGGATGTCGTCGTTGAAGGAGCAGATTTTGGAGCGGTTGGAGGCGAGGAGGCGGAAGGCGTTGGTGTTGCCGAAGTCCTCCCATTGGAGCAAGGCGCGGGGGAAGACGGTTTTCACGGCGGCGACAAATTCGTCGAGGAATTCGTCGTATTCGGGGCCGCGGACGCGTTTTTGATTGAGGCCGATGTAGAAGGGGTCGTTGCGGAGGGTGTCGTTGTCGGTGCCAACATCGAGGGTGATGGGCAGGCAGTAGCCGGGATGCACGCCGGCGCAGGCGGTGTAGAGGGAGAGTTTGCCGACGGGGATGCCCATGCCGAGCGCGCCGAGGTCGCCGAGCCCGAGGATGCGCTCGCCGTCGGTGACGACGATCATGCGCACGTCGGCGATGGGCCAGTGGCGGAGGATTTCGGCGATGCGGCCGCGTTCGCGGATGCTGATGAAGAGGCCGCGCGGGCGGCGGAAGATGGAGCCGTATTCGAGGCAGGCCTGGCCGACGGTCGGCGTGTAGACGAGGGGCATCATTTCCTCGATGTGATCCTGGAGGACGCGGTAGAAGAGGGTTTCGTTGCGGGTCTGGAGGGTGGTCAGGTAGATGTATTTTTCCAGGTTGGTGGGTTTGCGGCGCAGATTGCCGAGGGCGCGCTGTTTTTGCTCCTCGAGGGTGAACACGCGCGGCGGCAGCAGGCCGCGCAGGCCGAGGGCGTCGCGCTCGGCCTCGCTGAAGGCGGTGCCCTTGTTGCGAAGTGCGTCGGTCAGGAGGCTCATGCCGCGCGGTTGCGCGGAGGCGCCGGTGGAGTGGAGTTTGTCGGCATTCTGTTTTTTCATGGGAGAGGATAAACGAAACGGGGCATTATGAATGGGCAAGGGCACGGTGTCACGTTTTTGCTGTGCGGACAGAAAAGTTTTACCAGCCGCTTGTGAGCGGCGCGGGTGAGACAGGCCGGAATT
Source organism: Termitidicoccus mucosus (assembly GCF_038725785.1). GTDB lineage: Bacteria > Verrucomicrobiota > Verrucomicrobiia > Opitutales > Opitutaceae > Termitidicoccus > Termitidicoccus mucosus. The sequence goes on along the minus strand of NZ_CP109796.1, from coordinate 1,968,707 downwards.
GTTTTTCCGGAGCGGGAATGAGGGCGGGTTGCACAGGGGGCCGAGTTTACACGAGGCGCGCGCGGGGCGTGAGGATTTTCCGGGCGCGACTTGGGACAAAATCGACTTCTCTTTTGTGCGATGAGAAAGTGAGGTGAATGAAAAGAATGGCTGGAGCGCTTGGAACTGCGGGGACGGCAATGTAACCTAATGGGTTACATTGCCGGCAAAATTCGGGTATGTTTCAGGTCACAGAGTCCAATCGCGACATTATTCAGAATGTGCTAGGAGGCGGCGGAGGGTGGCGTCGACTTCGCGGGGGTTGGCCTTGCCTCGGCTGGCTTTCATCACGGGGCCCTTGAGCCCGTTGATGGCGCTTTCCTTGCCCGCGCGGAATTCGGCGGCGGCCTTGGCGTTGGCCGCGATGGCGTCGCGGCACCATTGCTCGAGTTCGCCAGTGTCGGCGGGCTGGGGTTTCAGGCCCAATTTATCAGCAGACTTTTTAATAAATGGGATTTTTGCTTTTCCGACAGCGTTACTGCTGCTCACAAAATACTCAGCGGACAAAGAGGGAAAATTCGATGACGTTATTAAATAGCCATAGTTTGATGTAAGATTCGCAATCTCTGCAAGATACGGAGGAGTGGCTACTTCCTTCAGGAAGAAATCTAAATCAGGTTTATTTGGATCATCCGATTCAGAAGGGATTAGTTTCTTTGCACTGGGATTTTCTTTTTCTATGCGCTCGATTTCACGCAAAAATTCTGTCCATGTTTTTTTGCTGGTAGCGGCATTAGTTACATAATCCGCTATTTTTTCCGCAAAAGAAACAGCTCGATTTCCTGCCTGCTTTAGGCACTCATCATAGTGTTCCGCCAGTTCGTTATTCCATGTGAAAACGGAGGCTTTTCCATATGGCAGTTTGTATTTTTCCATCAGGCGGCGCTGGCGGTCGAAGGGGCGCTCGGGGAGGGTGGCGGCGATGGAGGACTTCCAGGTTTCGTCCACGCGGACGGGCATGAGGTCGGGGTCGGGGAAGAAGCGGTAGTCGTGCGCGTCTTCCTTGGAGCGGAGGGATTGCGAGGCGCCGGTGAGGCCGTCGTAGTCGCGGGTCTCCTGCGCGACCTGGCCGCCGGACTGGACGAGGGCGGTCTGGCGGCGGATTTCGTGGGCGATGGCGTCGCGGACGTAGGCGATGGAGTTGAGGTTTTTCATCTCGACCTTGGTGCCGAGCGCGGTGGCGCCGGCGGGGCGGATGGAGACGTTGACGTCGCAGCGCATCTGGCCTTTTTCCATGTCGCAGTCGGAGACGCCGCCTTGCTGCATGAGGGCGCGGAGGGCGGTGAGGAAGGCGAAGGCTTCGTCGGCGGAGTGCAACGCGGGCTCGGTGACAAGCTCCATGAGCGGGGTGCCGGCGCGGTTGTAGTCGACGAGGGAGTCGGTGGCGTGGTGGTTGAGCTTGCCGACGTCCTCCTCGAGATGGATGCGGTTGAGGGGGATTTTTTTGTGCGCCCCCATGATGTTGCGGGCGGGACCGGGGAGCTCGATCTCGACTTCGCCGCCGAGGCAGATGGGGCGGAATTGCTGGGTGAGCTGGTAGTTTTTCGGGGAGTCGGGATAGAAGTAGTTTTTGCGGTCCCAACGGCATTCGTCGGCGATGCGGCAATGGACGAGGAGGCCGGCGCGGATGACTTGGTCGATGGCGGTTTTGTTGAGGACGGGGAGGGCGCCGGGAAGGGCGAGGACAACGGGGTCGGTGAGGGTGTTGGGTTCGTGCCCGTAGCCGGCGGGGGCGCGGGTGAACATCTTGGTGCGGGTCTTGAGCTGGATGTGGACTTCAAGTCCGATGACGGCTTCGTAGTTCATGCAAAATTACAGAAGAGCATTCGGTTTTAGAGATTCGGAAAACGTTTCGCCCAGTCGTGCGCGGCTTCGTAGTCGTGGGCGATCTGGAGGAGGTCGGTTTCCTTGAAGGGCTGCCCGAGGAGCTGGAGGCCGATGGGGAGGTTGTCCTTGCTGTAGCCGCAGGGCAGGCTGATGCCGGGGAGGCCGGCGAGATTGGCCCCGATGGTGTAGATGTCGGAGAGGTAGAGCGCCATCAGGTTCTTGGCGTATTCGCCTTTCTTGAAGGCGGTGCCGGGATTGGCCGGCGTGATGATGGCATCCACCTGCTCGAAGGCTTTTTGGAAATCCTGGCGGATAAGGGTGCGGACTTTTTGCGCGCGGAGATAATACGCGTCGTAGTAGCCGCTGCTGAGGACATAGGTGCCGAGGATGATGCGGCGCTTGACTTCGGGGCCGAATCCTTCGGCGCGGGTTTTGGTGTAGATGTCAACGGCATCGGTCGCGGCGGGGGAACGGTGGCCGTAGCGGATGCCGTCGAGCCGGGCGAGGTTGGAGGAGCATTCCGCCGTGGCGACGATGAAATAGACACTGAGGCAGTGCTCGGTGTGGGGCAGGGAGATTTCGCGGATTTCGTAGCCGAGTTTTTTATAGTGGGCGACGGCTTGCCCGACGGCGGCGCCAACTTCCGGGTCGAGTCCCTCGCCAAAGTATTCGCGCGGGATGCCGAGATGGCGGGGCGCGGAGCGGGGCGGCCTGGAATGAAGCGCGGCGCGGTAATCGGGGACGGCGATCTGGCAGGAGGTGGAGTCGAGAGGATCGTGCCCGGCGATGGCTTGCAGGAGGATGGCGGTGTCCTCCACGGTGCGGGTGAGGGGGCCGATTTGGTCCAGTGAGCTGGCAAAGGCGGCGAGTCCGTAGCGGGAGACGAGCCCGTAGGTGGGCTTGAGGCCGGTGACTCCGCAAAAGGCGGCGGGCTGGCGGATGGAGCCGCCGGTGTCGGAGCCGAGGGTGCCGATGGCTTCGCCGGCGGCGACGGCGGCGGCGCTTCCCCCGGAGGAGCCGCCGGGGACGCGCGTGAGATCGTGGGGGTTTGCGGTGGTGCCGAAGGCGGAGTTTTCCGTGGACGAGCCCATGGCGAACTCGTCGAGATTGAGGCGGCCCCAGATGACGGCTCCGGCATTCCTGAGCCGGGTGATGACGGTGGCGTCGTAGGGGGAGCGGTAGCTGGCGAGGATTTTGGACGAGGCGGTGAGCGGCTGGCCGGTGACGGCGATGTTGTCCTTGATGCCGATGGGAATGCCGTCGAGCGGCCCGCGGGCGTGGCCGGCGGCGCGGCGTTCGTCAGAGGCGCGGGCCTGGGCGAGGGCGTCGGCGGAGTCCCAAGAGGTGAAGGCGCGGACGCGCGGTTCGACGGCGGCGGTGCGGTCGATGACGGCCTGGGTGAGTTCGACGGAGGAAAGTTCTTTTTTCGCGAGGGCGTCGGCGAGGTCGGCGATGGTGCGGTGGGTGGGCATCGGGAGATTTTTTAGGTCACGGGTATTTGCGAATGAGAATGGCATTATAGATGCCATTAGGAGGTAGGGCGAGGCGTCCCGCCGAGCCATTGGGTATTCGCGGCTCGGCGGGACGCCTCGCCCTACCTAAAGAGACAATCTTGTTCATAAATGGTATTATTCGACGACTTTGGGGACGGCGATCATGTTGTCGCGCTGGGCGGGGGCGTTGCCGAGGGCCTGTTCGGGTGTGAGGGTGGGGCCGGGCTCGTCGGCCTGCCAGACGTTGTAGATGGGAAAACCGTGCGCGGTGGGTTCGACGCAGGTGACGTCCACTTGCTTGAGTTTTTCGATGTGGGCGAGGACATCGCCGAGCTGGGCGGAGAAGGCGGCTTTTTCCTCCGGCGTGAGGTCGATGCGGGCGAGGCGGGCGATGTGGTCGATGTCGAGGTCGGCGGGCATGGCGGGTAGATTGCTTATTTTCGGATTTGCCAGGGAGTGGATTTGGCGAGGTCGGTCTGGAGCTTGGTGAAGGCGGCGTTGACTTCGTCGTCGGTCAGCGTGCGGTCGGAGGCGCGGAAGGTCAGCGAGAGGGCGAGGCTCTTTTTGCCGTCGGGAAGGTTTTGGCCTTGGTAGAGGTCGAAGATGTTGATCGCTTCCACGGCGAAGGTTTTGCCGGCGATTTTGGCCGCGGTGGTTTTGAGTTTGTCGGCCACGTCCCCGGCGGGCGTGGCGGCGTCAACCACGAGGGCGAGGTCGCGCGTGGTCGGGGGATAGGCGGTGAAGGGTTGAAAGCGGGTGCGTTTTGACTCGGTCGTGAAAATCTGCCGGGGCAGGAGCAATTCGCCGGCGATGATGGCGTGGCCTTTGATGTCGCGGGCGCGGGCCGTTTTCGCGTCGATGAGGCCGCAGGCGAGCTCGATTTGGCGGGCCCGGTCGGTGGTCTGCGCGGAGTGGTTGCGCTGCCAGAGCGCGGGGGCGGGCAGAGGGGCAACTTTTCCGGCGCCGGCGGCGGCGTTGTCGGTGATGAGATGGAACTGGAGGCGGGCGGCGGAAACGCCGGCGAGCGCCGCAAGGTCGAGCGCGAGTTTTTTCGCGTGGTAGAAGTCAACGGGGGCGCGCGTGAGCCAGGCGCGGGTGGCGGGGGCGGCGAGGACGACGAACGACACGGCGGTGAGTTCGCGCAAGGCTCCGTCGGGCGCGGGGCGGAAGACGCGGCCGATCTCGAAGAGGCGGCGGGGGGCGTTGTGCGCGGCGAGGTTGAGCGCGAGGGCGTCGAGCAGGCCGGGGATGAGCGAGGGGCGGATGTGGCCGAGTTCGCTGGTGAGGGGATTGGCGAGCGCGAGGGCGTCGGCCATCGGCTGGCCGAAGAGCGCGGCGAGGTCGTGTCCGTCGCAGAGGGTGTAGTGGACGCACTCGGCGAAACCCTGGCCGGCTAGGTGGGCGCCGGCGCGACGGGTGAAGGTGGCGAGCGGGTCGTCGTTTTCGATGTCGCCGGGCGCGGGGGCGGCGATGGGCGTGGAGGGGATTGTAGTGGTGCCGTGGATACGGACGAATTCCTCGACGAGGTCGATGGGGCGGTCGATGTCGGAGCGGAAGGAGGGAACGGTGACGCGCCAGGCGCCGGAGGGTGCCTGGGCGACGGTGAAGCCGAGGCGGCGGTAGGTGCCGGCGATGGTGGTGTCGTCGATATCGAAGCCGCAGCGGGCGCGGACGTAGTCGGCGGTGAGGTCGATGGCGCGGTCTCCGCGGGAGGGGGCACCGACGACGGCGCGGGGACCGATGACTGTGCCGCCGGCGAGTTCGAGGATGAGGGCGGTGGCGCGGCGGGCGGCGAAGAGGACGCCGGCGGGATCGGCATCGCGGGTGTAGCGCTGGGCGCTGTCGGTGGAGAGGGCGAGGCGGCGGCTGGTCTTGCGAATGGGGCCGGGGCGGAACCAGGCGGCTTCGAGGACGATGTTGGCGGTGGCGGCGGTGACGCCGCTGTTTTCGCCGCCCATGATGCCGCCGATGGCGAGGGCGTTTTGGGCGTCGGCGATGACGCAGTCGGTGGTCTCGAGCGCGACGACGCGGCCTTGGTCGAGAAGTTTTATGGTTTCGCCGGGGCGGGCGGGGCGGACGTTGATTTGTTGCCCGCCGATGTTGGCGGCGTCGAAGGCGTGGAGGGGCTGGCCGGTTTCGAGCATGACCCAGTTGGTGATGTCCACGATGTTGTTGATGGGGCGCAGGCCGACGGCGAGGAGGTCGCGGGCGAGCCAGTCGGGGGACGGCGCCACGCGGACGCCACGAATGGCGGTGGCCGTATAGTAGGGGCAGGTCTCGATGGTGGTGGAGACGGAGGCGAGGAGGGGAGCGGCCTCGGAGGCGGGGGCGGGCGCGGCGGGGGTGGCGTCGGTGAGCCCGGGCAGGCGGAGGGCGCGGTCGAAATACGCAGCGAGGTCGCGGGCGACGCCGATGTGGCCGAGGCAGTCGCCGCGGTTGGCGGTGATGCTGAGGTCGAGGACGGTGTCGGGCGGCGGGAAGTGGTCGTTGATGGAGGTGCCGACCGGGAGGCCGCGGGCGGTGAGGATGAGGAGGCCGGCGTGATCGTCGCCGAGGCCGAGTTCGCGGGCGGAGCACATCATGCCCTGCGATTCGACATCGCGGAGCTTGCTGACCTTGATCTCGAAATCACCGGGGAGGACGGCGCCGGGGAGGGCGACGGGGACGAGGTCGCCCGCGGCGAAGTTTTTCGCGCCGCAGACGATTTGGCGCGGGCCGGCGGGGTCGCCGGTGTCAACGGAGCAGACGGAGAGCTTGTCGGCCTTGGGGTGTTTCTCGAAGGAGAGGATTTTGCCGATGACGACATTTTTGAGGGGCTGGAGGCCGGCGCTGGCGGTTTCCTCGACTTCGAGGCCGAGCATGGGAAGGGCGTCGGTGATTTGCGCGACGGGGAGGCCGGAGAGGTCGATGTAGCGGGAGAGCCATTGGAGGGAGATTTTCATCGGGAAAGTTTTTTTGGACAGAATGAACAGAATGGGAGAAAATGAACGGAATGGATTTTAGGCGGATCGGATGGGGTGTTATTCGGAGCGGTGGCGGTATTTTTTCTTAAATTCCAAGCGGTCGGAGCCGAAGTTGAGGAGCAGTCCTTCCTCGATTTTCGTGGCGGTCAGGTAATTGACGAGTTGCACTTCATGCGCGAGGGCGAGTTTTTGAACGGATTTGTTTTCAACAATGAGCGAGCAGGTGACCACCATGTCGGCATCAAAAATACCCACGATGGCGTCTTCGTAATGAACATTGAGGCGGACTTCGGTTTGGAAGGGGATGTTTGCGCGGCGCAATTCGTGGGCGAGGGCGTTTTGATAGACGGATTCGAGAAATCCCGGGCCGAGCGTGGAGTGAATTTTCATCGCCAATCCGATAATTTTTCCAGAGAGGTCATAGGGCTGCTGTTCCGGAGTGTCGCTCATTTTGTTCATTCAAAATCATTCCGTTCATTCTGTCTAAAAAAACACTCCGCGATTGCTCATGCGAACTGGCGGAGGAAGCGGAGGTCGTTGGCGTAGAAGTGGCGGATGTCGTCGATGCCGTGGATGAGCATGGCAATGCGTTCGATGCCCATGCCGAAGGCAAGGCCGGTCCATTGCTCCGGGTCGATGTCGACGTTCTTGAAAACTTTCGGGTCAACGAGGCCGCACCCCATGATTTCCAGCCAGCGGTCGCTGAGGCGGCCGAGGTTGGGGGCCTTGATGTCCATCTCGAAACTCGGCTCGGTGAAGGGGAAGAAGCTGGGGCGCAGGCGGGTCTGCGCGGTGGCGCCGAAGATCTCGCGCACAAAGCTGTCGAGCACGCTCTTGAGGTCGCGGACGGTGACGTTGCGATCAACCCAGAGGCCCTCGATTTGGTGGAAATTGGCGGAATGGGTGGCATCGACGGTGTCGCGGCGGAAGCAGCGTCCGGGGGCGACGATGCGGATGGGGGGCTTGCGCGCGAGCATCGTGCGGATTTGCACGGAGCTGGTGTGGGGACGCAGGACGTAAGCTTCGTCGGCTTTCTTGGTGGTTTCGGTGGCGCGGGTCGCGGGGGGAAAGTAGAGGGTGTCCTGCATGTCGCGGGCGGGGTGGTCGTCGGGGGTGTTGAGGGCGTCGAAGCAGAACCACTCGCTTTCCAGCTCGGGGCCCTCGGCGATGACGAAGCCGAGCTTGCGGAAGGTGGCGGCGATGAGGTCGCGGGTTTGGGTGAGCGGGTGGCGGAGTCCCTCGTGGTCGTCGGGCGAGGGGAGGGTGGGGTCGATGGGCGGGCCGAGCTGGGCGTCGAGTTCGGCGGCCTCGATGCGGGCGAGGGTGGCGTCGAGTTCGGCGGCAAGGGCGGTTTTTACTTCGTTGATGAGTTTGCCGACGATGGGCTTTTGCTCCTTGGGAAGGCCGCCCATTTGTTTCATGCAGGCGGTGAGGGCGCCGTTGGGTCCGACGTAGCGGGCCTTGGCGGCCTCAAACTCGGGGCGCGCCTTGAGCGTGAGAAGTTCGGCGCGGGCTTGTTCGAGGAGAGCGGTGAGCTGGGTTTGCATGAGTGGTTGTTGGCCGCGAAATGCGCGGTGTTTTGGGAGAAAAAGAAGAGAGGATGATTGGGAAATCCTGCCAAAAAAAGAGGACGGCACCTCGTGGTATCGAGGCCCGTCCTCCGTGGAAGGTGATTGAGGAGGCGAGCCGCTCTGTAGCGCAGGGGCTCGCGTTTGGGAGAGCTTAGGCTTTCGTCGCGGCGGCGGCCTTGGTCTTCAACGCGTCCTGGGCTTGCTTGACCAGGGCGTTAAAGGCGGCTTCGTCGCGGATGGCCAAGTCGGAGAGCACCTTGCGGTCCAGACCGATGTTGGCGGCCTTGAGGCCCTCGATGAAGCGGCTGTAGCTGATGCCGGCGTTGCGGCAGGCGGCGTTGAGGCGGACAATCCAGAGGGCGCGGAAATCGCCTTTTTTCTTGCGGCGGTGCGCGTAGGCGTAGCGCCAGGCATGCTGGACGGCTTCTTTCGCGTAGCGGAAGAGCTTCGATTTGTTGCCGAAGTAGCCTTTGGCGTGCTTCAGCGTGTTTTTGCGGCGCTTGCGCGACGCGGGTGAGTTTGTGACACGAGGCATGTTATGTTATGTGTGGTTTGATCGCCGCCGGGTCGTCTCGTTGGGATCACCCGGCAGGGCGGAGTTGTTGGTTTGATGTGGCGCTTGCCGGCTTAGAGACCGTGCGGGAGGCAGCGGAGGAGCGGCGCGGCGTGGCCTTCGGCAACGAGCTTGTCCTTGGAGGCACGGCGTTTTTGCTTGGTGCTTTTCGAGGCGAGCAGGTGACGGAAGCCGGGAGTGCGACGCACGAGCTTGCCTTTGGCGGTAAGCTTGAAGCGTTTGGCAACGGACTTTTTGGTCTTTTGCATGAGAAGAGCGGAAGAAAACACTAGAGCGCGCCGACGGTGTAAAGGGAAAATTTCAGGAGACCGCCCGGAAGCCGGACGCGATTTGCCTGTTTTCGGCCAACTTTCTCCTCGATCCTAAGGATGCGGCGCGAGGAGAAAGTCGGCCTGCCATCGTGCCCCGGGTTGCGGCTCCTGCTTGGAAAGCGACGCGTTGAAGAGAGGGAAATCCCCGTCCAAGCCGCGCGCCGGGGAATGACGTTTCACCACTCATTCGATAATTAGAATGCTCCCGCGGTGGTCGATGGCCGGTGGATTTTTCACCGTGCCCCTTTCCACTCCCTGTCTGGGACGGGCTTGCGAGCGGGCTGCAAACCCTCCCGCCCAAACCAGATGGGCATCTTCCGCTTTCATCCAATCCATGAAATTCGCATCGTTTTCCAGAAAAGGATTTGACAAGCTAGCCTTGTTGCCAAGGTATTCGCCCCCTTGTTTTGACTGGCTTCCTAGCTCAATGGTAGAGCAGTTGACTCTTAATCAATTGGTTCAGGGTTCGAGTCCCTGGGGAGCCACCAAAATATCCACCCGCCGGCTTCCATTCCGGCCTGTTCTTTTCACTTTAATCGCATGAATTGGCGCGCCGCCTTCAACCCACCCAGAGATCGCTCCGGGATTTGCCGGTGTAGCTCAACGGTAGAGCACCTGTTTTGTAAACAGGCGGTTGCGGGTTCGAATCCAGTCACCGGCTCCATCCGCGTCCGTGCCGCTCGTGTGTTTTCTCACTGCCCGATGGTGTAATGGTAGCACAGCAGATTCTGACTCTGCTTGTCTAGGTTCGAGTCCTAGTCGGGCAGCCAAATCCCTCGATTGAATGGCCTCTTAAACCCAAAAACAGCATTGACTCCCTCTGCGGCAAACCAGAATTTCTTGAATTTGCTCGCGACCTTATCTCACTTGTAAAGTTTCCCAATCCCTCCACCCGGCAATGCCGGATTCCACCCAAAATCAATCCCCTCTCCTCAGTCCCGATTCGGCACCGATTCCCAAAAAACCTGTCAGACAGGCACACGCATCCGAAAATTCGATCAAGACCCTGAGTAACTCGAACTGTAAGAATAGTCCTTTCTGGCGCTTTTAGTTAAATCCCACCGAAGATTTTTTTTAATAAAACGACGCTCACTGCGTCATACATCCCGAAGACGCATTCCCCTTTCTGTCAGTTACACAATCTTGCAAAATAACCGATTCTAACTCCTGAACAAAAAAATCCATTATGATCACTGCTACCAGTATGCCAATAGCCGCGTTTAAGCTGATGGGCCTCGGGCCCATGGAGCTCTTCATCCATGGCGGACCCATCATGTGGCCGATTCTCATCACATCCTTTGTCTGCTTCACCGTGGCCATCGAGCGCGCGATCTTCATTATCCGCGAGATGATCAGCCGCCAGCCCGAGGTGGTGGAGAAGATGCTTGAGCGCGTCGAGCAGGGCGATCCCGAAGGCGCGATCGCCTTGGGCAAGAAGAGCAGCGATTTCGTGGCCCGCATCCTCATCTATGCGCTGACTCATCGCGAACAGTCCCTCTCCACCGCCTTCGTGCGCGCCTCCAGCCAGGAACTCAAGCGTTACCAGGCGGGCGGCGCGGTGCTCGACACCACCGTCACCGCCGCCCCTTACCTCGGCCTTCTCGGCACTGTCACCGGCATGATGAGGGTCTTCGGCGAGCTGGGCGGCTCCACCGACATCGCCTCCGCCTCCAACTCCCTCATGGGCGGCATCGGTGAGGCGCTCATCGCCACCATGTGCGGTCTGGCCATCGCCATCTTCGGCCTGATCCCGTTCAACATCCTTAACGCCCAGACGGAGCAGGCCAAACACGACATCGGCGACGCGTCCAACGCGCTCACCCTTCTCACCAATAAGGGAAAAGAAGCCCACGTCTAACGGCGCCTATTGGCGGCGGGCCTTCGGCCGGCATCGGCCAAAACCTGCAGGCTTTGGCCATTCTCTTTTCAAAAAATCCTTCCAAAAATAATTTACCACCATGGCTGGCGGCGGAGCACATAAAGGCGACGGACCAAAAAGAGCGCGCATCGAGATTATTCCCCTGATCGATGTCATCTTCTTTCTCCTCGCGACATTCGTTTTGTTTACCCTCTCGTTGAACAAGTCCAACGGCTTGAACGTCAGTCTGCCCTCGACCAAAAACAGCGTGCCGCGCGACCCGACAAACACCGTCACGATTTCCATCACCGAGGAGGACACCGTCGGTTGGGAAAAAGACCAGATCACATTGCAGGAGTTTATACAAAGGCTGTCCGCGCGGGTGGCCGAGGTGGGCCCGCAAAACGCGGTCTTCCTTATAAACGCGGATGAAAATGCCAAGTATAGTTCGGCGCGTTACGTTTTTGAGCAGATTAGCAACGCGGGCGTCACCAGAGTGATGGTGGAAACGCGCATCATGCCGCCCGGCGAGGAGATTTTCTAAACAGGACAAACTTTGGGGAACACATCACATGGCTGAAGTTGAAGTAAAAAATCCATTCGACACAGGCGGCAAAAAGAAGGCGCGCATCGAGATCATCCCTCTGATCGACGTTATCTTTTTTCTGCTGGCGACTTTCGTTCTGTTCACGTTATCCCTGAACAAAATCCAATCGCAGGAAAGCAAACTGCCCACGCCGGTACCCACTAAAGACACGCCGCCCGAACCACCCGCCGTGGTGCAAGTCTCGGATGGCGATTCCGTGTTTTTTAATCGTGACATCACGACCATTCGTGAGCTGACACACCATATAACATCATACAAAAACACCTCGATGGCGAACGGGACGGTGCCCAAGGTGATCATAACGGGCGATGATCGCGCAAAGTATGGACGCCTCATCCAGGCGCTGGACATCGCGGTCAGCTCGGGCATTGAGCGTGAAAACATTTCATTTGAAACCGCTTATCGTCCATCGGGACGCTGAATTTACGAGACAACCATGCGCCGCGATTTAATCATAGGACTGCTCGCTTCCCTCGCCTTTCACGGAGGTTTGGGTTATGGCGGGAAGATTTGGGATTCGATTTTTCCATCTTCGAAGGCTGACACCGCCCATAGCCAAACGACGCAGGTGGACCTGTATGTTCCGCCACCGCTGCCCGAGGAACCGGTGGAGATTGATCCGACCCAGTCGGACGAGCCCGCGGTCGATGTCGCCACGATTGCCCCGCCCAGTCTGATGGCTGTCCCCAGTTCCGTGTCGGTCACCGATTTCACGACTGCGATTCCGCCGCCGCCGCCGCCATCCTTGGGTGCGCCCTCCAATACCGTCACGATTCCGGCCGGTCCTCCGGCTACCGGTCGTGTGAGCAGCAATCTCGGACAAGTCTTTAACCTTGCGGACCTCGATCAGCAGCCCGCCGTGCGCGGCGTCCGTCAGGCGCCGGTGTATCCGTTTGAGATGAAACGCAACGGTATCAACGGCGAGGTGATTCTCCAATTCATCGTGGATATGAACGGGACCGTCCGTGATGTTGAAGTGATTCGTTCCACTCATCGCGAGTTTGAGAAGCCGGCCATGGATGCGGTGTATAAATGGCGTTTCCGTCCCGGTCGCAAGGGCGGCAAGGCGGTGAACACCCGCATGCAGGTTCCCATCAACTTCACCCTCTCCGAGGACGAGTAATTTACGACGCAATTCCATGACGTTTTTTAAATCCATTTTTCCCCGCCAATCCGTGCTCAAGATGGTTCTCCTTCTTGCAGGATTTGCCATTCCCTCGTGGATGGCCGCTCAGGCGGACGAAAAACCACAACTTTCGGACAAGGTGTCCGAGCAGGTGGCTGCGCTTGGAAAGATGCTGAACGACAAGCAATATGACCAGCTTGTCGACGCGGTTGACAAGCTGATCGCCCAGGCCAAGCCGAACAGCTTTGATATCGCCTACCTTTCACAGATGAAGGTGCAGGCATACCTGTATAAAAGCGCCTATGCCGCCGCCATCGCCCCCCTTGAGACCGCGCTCAGCCTCAGCGAGCGTTATAAGTATTTCGAGAAACGCGGCGAACTCGAGCTTCGCTGGCTGCTCGCGCAACTCTATGCGCAGGAAGCCGCGATGGAAAAAAATCCCGAGGTCAAGCGGGCAAAGTATAACAAAGCTTATGAAACCGTCCGCCAATGGTTGAATGAGACGCCAAAGCCGACCGTGGAGGCATTGCTCTTTTCCGCGTCGATTTTATACAGTCAGGCCACCGATAATGCGGACACGCCGGATCTCGCGCGCTTGGCCTTGGCCGAAAACGAATGCCGCAAGGGACTCCTTTTGGAAGTAAAACCGCGGGAGCAACTCTACACACTTTTGATCGCCACCTTGCAGGTGCAATCGCAGGCACTCATGGTGGAGGCGGAAAAAGATGAAAAAGCGGGCAAGGACTCCGCCGCCGAAAAAAAGGCACAGGGCGTGGCAAAATTGATGGAGGCCTCGAAGTATCTTGAGCTGCTCGTTCAACAAAATCCAAACAACAGCCAATACTGGGGCCAGTTGCTGAATCCCTACTTGATTCAGGCAGAGAGCCTCAAGGAAGGAACGCTGCAAAGACAGGACGCCTATGCCAAGGCGATCATCACCATTGAGCGCGCCCAGAAAGCGGGATTCCTGAAGACACCGGAGGATTATTTCCGCTTGGTTGGAATTTATTTCAACTCCAATCAATTCGAGGGGGCGATTGATCTGCTGGAAAGCGGACTGCGGGACGGCAGGATCGAGCCGACGCAGAAGAATTGGGAGATGCTCGCCCAGACTTATGTCCAGATCAAGGACGAGAAAAAGGCGCTCAATAGCTACAAGGAGATCGCAAAGATGTTCCCCAAGGAAGGGACGATCGACATGCAGATTGGCAACCTGCTCTATAATCTGGATAATTATCCCGAGGCGCTTAAATACATGCAGTCCGCCGTGGACAAGGGAGTCCCCCGCCCGGGGCCGCTGCAATTTTTTATCGCTTACCTCATGTTTGAGCTCAAGCAGCTTGATGACGCCAAGGCGGCCGTGGACAAGGCGCTGACGCTCGCGCCTGAATCGCGCGAGGCCAAGGATCTCAAGCAGGCCATTGACGATGCAATCAAGGACCGGGATGCGCGACTGAACAGAAATCAACCGCAACAAGCAACGGCCGCATCCAAACCGACCAACAAACAAGCCTAATTTCCAAAATGAAAAAACTATATTTCATAATACCAATCGTGGCGTGTGGAATTTTTTATATTTTCTATGCCCAGAAAAAGGACGGCATTGAAGCCGCCGAGCATGCGCGCCAGGAGCAAATCGCCAAAGATATCGCCGAACGCCGGCGATTGGAAAACCAGAAACGCGAGGAGGCTTACAAGGACGCGGTGGCGGCAAGCGAACAGCGCCGGATCGAACGGGAAAAGCGCACCGCCGAGGAGCAGGCCAACGCTGAGCTCAAGGAGAAGGTCACGGATGCCCGGGATCTGGCCTATCGCGAACGTGACCGCCAGATGGGGCAGGTCCGCAAGCTAAAGGAGGCGATATCGGAAGAGAAAGCCGCTTTGGACAAGTTGACCGAGCAGATCAATCTCCAGCAGATCCAGATCGATTATCTTAAATCCGAGACGCAAAAGGTGACCCAAACCAAGGCTGTGTTTGAACAAACCTTGATCAAGATAAATGCGGCGGAGAAGGCGGCCGCCGATGCGGCCCGTCTGGCCGCGCAACAGAAGAAAAGTTAAACCTTTACGATTTTCCTGATGAAAGCCCGTATTTTTTATATTGTTGTTCCCATTGTGCTCATGGTGGCGTTTCTGTTTTTCCATGGCAGCGAAAAACAAAGGATCATTGCCGATGAAGAGGCCAAGAGAGTCGCCAAGGATGCAGAGGAGACGCGCCAGATGAAGGAAAAGGCCGAGCTGCGCGAAAAAGCGCGCGTCGAGGCCGAAAAGCGTGACGCCGAGCGTAAGGCGGAAGAGGAGAGAAAGCGTCTGGCCAAAAAGAAGGAGTTTGATGATGCCATCAAGGCTATCGAGAATGACCGCGATCGCTTCACGGCTGACCTGAACCAATACAAGCAGGAATCTGCTGATTTGGAAAAAGAGCTGGATGCCTTGCGTGAGAAACGGCAGGGCGTTTCCCGTAGCCTCATTGAGATGAACAAGGAAATAGCTCAGGCGATGATTGCCCGCAACACTGCCGAGCTGGAGGTGCATCGCTATGCCGAGATGGTGGCGCAAAAGGCGAACGAGAGTTCCCTGACCAAGCTGCCTCCGCCTCCGACAACTGCCGCCAAGTAAAGCGTTTCAGGTTGCCCATCTATTGTGAACCGCCGGATAAACCTTTCGGCGGTTTTTTATTGGTGGGATTGATGCAGGGGCGTTCGCATGGTCTTGGCCAAGTGACGCAGATGGCCGGTGACCGCTCTTCGATGTCGCCTACAGCATGCTTTCCAGAAAGGCCCGGGTGCGGCGGTGTTCCGGATTCTTGAAAAACTCGACGGCCGGTTTGGACTCGATGATTTCGCCCTGATCCATGAAAACCACGGTGTTGGCCACCTCGCGGGCGAAGGCCATCTCGTGCGTAACCACGAGCATCGTCATGCGTTCGTCCGCAAGCTGTCTCATCGTGCGCAACACCTCGCCAGTTAGCTCGGGATCCAGCGCGGAAGTCGGCTCATCGAAAAGCATGATGTCGGGCTCCATCGCCAGCGCGCGTGCGATGGCGGCACGCTGTTTTTGTCCGCCGGAGACATGCGACGGGTAGCTGTCGCGCTTGTCCCACAGGCCGACCTTGTTGAGCAATGCCTCTGCCTTGGGCAGAATATCGGCGCGACGCATGCCCTTTACGGTGATGGGGGCCTCGATCACGTTTTCCAACACGGTCATGTGGGGGAAAAGGTTGAAATGCTGAAACACCATGCCCATGCGCG
This sequence comes from Termitidicoccus mucosus, assembly GCF_038725785.1. Lineage (GTDB taxonomy): Bacteria > Verrucomicrobiota > Verrucomicrobiia > Opitutales > Opitutaceae > Termitidicoccus > Termitidicoccus mucosus. The sequence continues at coordinate 1,953,087 of NZ_CP109796.1, read as the reverse complement.
CGCAGATACGGCGCACCTCGGATTCGCGCACATAGCGGCAGGCCCCCGCCTGGTCGGTGGCGACAAGATTTTCGCCCTCTATGTCGATGCGTCCCCGGTCGATGGTTTCGAGATGATTGAGGCAGCGGAGAAACGTGCTCTTGCCCGAGCCGGACGGTCCGATGATGGCGGCGATTTCGCCTTTCTCCAGACGCAGTGAAACGCCTTTCAGCACTTCGAGCGCGCCAAAGTTTTTGCGGACGTCACGCGTCTCGATCATGGGGTTAGTCATAAGCGGCATAACGTTTTTCCAGACGCTGGAAGCCCCATGTGAGCACGAGGGTCATGAGCAGATAAAAAAGTGCCGCCACGATGAACGGAGAGGTGGTGAAATCGCGTTGCACGAGCCCGCGCGCGGCGCGGAGCAGATCATTGAGCGCGAGGATGTAGATGAGCGAGGTATCCTTGACCAGCGTGATGGTCTCGTTGCTCATCGGCGGCAGGATGCGCTTGATCACCTGGGGCAGCACGATGCGCCGCATAGTCTGCGGATAACTGAATCCGAGCACCTTCGCGCCCTCGTATTGGCCCTTGTCGATGGATTGGATGCCTGCGCGGAAAATCTCGGCGAAATAAGCGGCGTAATTCAGCGCGAATGCGACAATCGCCGCCGGGAAATCGGGCAACCGCACGCCAACGACCGGCACAAAGGGCAGCGCGAAATAGATAAACAGCATTTGCAGCATCAGCGGTGTGCCGCGCATGAGCCAGATGTATCCGTTCACGGCCAGACTGACGGTGCGGAAACGGGAAATGCGCAGCAACGCCAGCAGCAATCCCAGGGGCACGGACAAGATCAGCGTGACGAAAAACAGCTTGAGCGTGGTCGCGCTGCCCTCAAGAAGCGGCGGCAGAATCTTGAATATGTAATCCATCAGGCAGGTTCGCGATGGGGAATGTTGTTAAATACCAATATGTTGAGTTTCGAAGAAATCCCGGCCTTCGAATCATGTTATTTGACGATATTCGCACCGAACCACTGCACGGCGATGCGCGCGGAGGTGCCGTCAGCCTTCATATCGTCGAGCGCTTTTTGCAATTTGGCCAGCAGTTCTATATCATCATTGCGCGTGCCGACGCCATAGTCCTCGGTGCCGAAGTGTTCCATCAATATAATATATTCACCAGGCCTTTTCGATGTATAATAGCGACCGACAACTTCATCCACAACGACGGCATCGAGGCGTCCCGCGCTCAGGTCCATGAGAGCGGTGACATTGTCACCGAAGGACTTCAGGCCCTTGAATGAATTGCGGATTTTCGCATCCTTTTCCACCGCCTGCACGGCGCTGCTGCCTTCCTGCACGCCGACCACCTTGCCGGCGAGCCCGGCTTTGTCCTTGATGCCGGATTTACCGGTGACGACGATGATCTGGTGATTTTCCATGTAGGGCGCGGTGAAGGCGATTTTCTTTTTGCGTTCCTCGGTGATGGTCAGGCCGTTCCAGAGAACATCCACGCGTTTGCTGTTGAGCTCGGCTTCCTTGGCGCTCCAGTCGATGGGTTTGAATTCCACTGCAACGCCCATGCGTTTGCACGCTTCGCGGGCGAGATCGATGTCGAAGCCGACGAGCCGGTGCTGCTCGTCGCGGAAGCCCATGGGAGGAAAATTATCATCGAGGCCCACGATGATGGTCTGGGTTTCTGGCGAAGAGAGGGAATGAGTTGAAGGTGTTTCTTTTTTGGCACAGCCGCCAAACAGCAAACTCGCGGTCAGACTCATGAATCCAAGGAAGGCGCGGACTTTCATTGTCCCAATAGCTGGGAAACGCTGCATGAGGTCAAGACGTGTCTCGCGCGATGGCTGCTGGCATGGCGCAAACACACCAGCCGTGTCCCCTGTTTTCATGAATTCACAAATCTGCCTGGATATATGAATCTGTTTATTAGGGATAAGTGTTTTGTGAGAGGTGCCCCCGGTTTTGTTTCACCTTGGTAGTTTATTGAGGGATATTTGCATCATTTTGAATGGTAATGTATTGCAATTAACCAGAGGGGAAATGTAGCAACACTCATTTTCCTTGGCACAGCGGGTTGACGGCAGTCAATTGCGAGTCCATTGCGAATTGAGAATTCGCACTGCTGAAGCCCAATCACGGCCTCGCGAGTCCAAGGCAAGCCGATGGGTATCAGTATTCAACCTCTGCCAAGTAAGCCTCCAGCCATTTCGCGACAGCATCGGGGGATGCCGGAACCTCAAGCGGGCGGTGCGTCCCCAAGGACTTCGGATACCCGCCGACCTCGTCCTGCGAGTCTGGTATGCGGCCTCTGCGTGCCAGATAATCGTTGATGATCCGCTTGTCCACGGCGTCGCGATCCTTGGGACGCGCCCCCGCGTTTTTGAGCACATAGCCTTCGGTCACCAAGGAGGGCAGGGGAGTAAAGTTTGCCGGGGCAATTTTCGGCGCGTCAAGCAGGGTCAGCCGGGGGTCGCTCAGAAATGCGGCGTCACCGGAGACGCCATTCCATAACAATGCTCCCTGCTGGTCATAAACCCGGTTGTCACGTTGATAGACATAGCCGACCAAGGCATCCGTTGGCGCGGCCGGCGAGCATGTGAAGAGGGCCACTTTCGGTTTCGTATCGGATCCCATTCTATAAACATTTCCGATGGCGGTCAGAAATGAGGGAAGCATCGGGTCGGGGATGGTTTTATATTCGGAGGGCGTATAGGCGAAATGAATGGCCGCATTGCCGGGATTATAAATCAGATTGTTCGCCATGAAAACCGTGGCATTGGGCTTTATATAAGGATGACGGTTGAAATTGTGCGCGTAAAAGCACCCCGCGATCGCCACGTCTCGCACGAAGTCGTGGACCAGCGTGCCCTTGGAGTGAGGGCCCTTGGAATGCGTCGAGTTGTCCAGTCCCTCGGCAATGAGGCAATTTCGCAGGGTCACGCGCGCGGCGGTGCCGTTTTTCACGCGGGGGCCGGATACGGAAAGGTTTTCGTCGATGGACCATGCGACGGAACAATGATCAAACAGGATGTTTCTCGCGTCCGGCCCGTGGGCCGTCATGGAGTCATTTTCGAAGTTGGTTTTTTTCAGGTCGCCTCCATCACCCGAGCGGATGCGGATGTGCCGCACAATCACGTCGCCGGCGTGAATGTTGAGGCTTCCGCGGATGATGGTGATTCCCGGCGACGGCGCGGTTTCCCCCGCAATGGTCAGGCGCCCGTTGGCCACCTCAAATGCGTCCTGCCGCCAGTCGATGATGCCGCCGACCTCAAACACGATGATTCTCGGACCGCTGGCTTCGAGCGCGGCCTTGAACGAGCCCGGGCCGGTGGCGTCGAGGGTGGTGACCTTGATGACGCGTCCGCCCGCGCCGCCGGCCGTGTCGGCGCCGAAACCGTCGAAGCGCATCACGGCGCTTCCGGGGATGGCATCGGCCGGCGTCGCGGGTTTGTCCGCATGGCAGGCCGCCTGAAGAAGCACGGACAGGAACAGGAGCGGGAGAATGTCTTTCATGCGATTAAATGGTGGAATATATGCACACTGGGTGTGAAGACGGTTCAGCGCAGGGGTGTGTTATAGTTGCCTCGTGTTTCATTAAATTTCGCCTCGGTTTCCAGCCAGTAAGTGCGCAGGTTCTTGTCGGCCGATTCCGTCCCGAGCAGACGCATGAGACCGGCATTGTCTTCATAACGATTTTCAAGATAGATCAATTGTTCCCAATTGATGTTCAAATCGAGCCTGTGCCGTCTGCGGAAATCATAAAGGGCCTGCGCGGTTTCTTTCTGTTCTTCCACGGTTGCGGTGGCGGCCAGTCGGTTGGCGCACATGGCGCGGTATTTCAGGCGGCTGTGCTGGTTGGCGAGCTGCATGTTTTCGATCCTGTCCTTTTGCCATGCCGTGAGATTTCGTTTAAGGGCGTTTCCGAGGAACGCGTCTGTCTTGTCGAAGTCACTTTCATCATAGAGCAAGTCGGTGAGGTGCGAGATTCTTGTGCGGAGCAGGAGCTTGCCCGCCCCCGTCAGTTTCTGAATCAGTTCCATGTTGGCGTCTATGCGCTTGTTCCATATCTGGCGCCAGTAGGCATAGTAGTTCTTCATGTCCCCGGACGCCTCGCCAAAAACGCCGCAGTATTCGTCATTCCAGTTCTCGAAGCTGCGTTCGGGGCGGTAAAATCCGCGCGCCATGATATAATTCGCGACTCCGGAAACAGGCCAGAAACCGTAGCATATGTCATAATCCGTGCCGCGGAGGCTGAAGTGATTGTTCGCTATTTTGAGCTTGGAGAACATTTTTTCCTCAAACCCGTGCGGCAGGCCGGTGTCCTGGTTCAGGTCATTGGGGCGCATGAAAACGATGCGCGCGCCGGCCTTGTTCCAGTCGTCGCAATATTTGTTGAAATCCATCTGGTCGCCGAGGTTGGGCAGCAGGAATATGATGGTGCCGTCGTCGAGTTTTTCGCGGCGCGGCGGCTCGTTGTAGCGGCTGTAGAAATAAAACGCCACCTGCATTCTCGGATCGCGCTTTTTGGCCTCGCGCAGCACGGCGTTGACAAAATGCACGTAGCGGTCGGTGAGCATGCGGTCATCGATGGCGAGGTTTTCCTCGCCGGGCAGGACGACGTCGAGCGCCTTGCAGTTGTCGCAGGTGCAGAAGTCGCGGCTGTCGTTTTCGCAGGCATTGATCACCAGCCCCTTGCTGGTGGCGAAATGATCGTCCACGATTTGCTTGATCAGGGCGGGGTTGCTCACGCACATCTTTATGCGGTCGGCCCGTTTGGCCCCCATGGGGGCGCGCTTGCCATTCTTGTTCAGCGCGAAATACTCCGGGTGCGTGTGGCCGTATTTGTCCCACCACTTGGTGAAGGCGTGACCGTAGGTGAAGTTCACGGTCGGCCTGCCCATGCGCATGCGGCGGCGCCATACCTGCTCGTCGTCCTGGCGTTGTGCGAACTCCTCGCCGCTTAGTTGAAGATCCGCCGGGATGAATCCGTCCGCAATCGCGCGCGCCCGGAAGTTTTCGCTATAGGCCGCGCGCATGTGGCGCTGGATAAGCTGCGGTTTATACGAGCCGGCCGAGGGCGTGTAGGAAAAGGATTTGGCCGGCGTGCAAGCGGTGCCTTTCGGTCCCGGTTCGACCCAGCGGATGCCGAGGACGTTTTCCAGAAATTCATACACGGCGAACAGCGTGCCCGCCTCCGTGCCGGAGGAAAGGGCGGCGTCCTTGTAGGTTTTGATCGCCTCTTTTTTCCCGCCGATTTTGTCCCGGCCGTAGAGATAAATGCCTTTGTTCGGGGTGAGCACCCAGCGAGCCTCCTCGGTCTTGAACTCAGTCTTGTCGTCCGGAAACTGGATGCCGACATAAATGGGGAACTTTCCCTTTTCCGCTTTCTTGGCGATGGGGACATCCACGCCGCTGATCAATTTTATATGGGCCGCCAGTTCGTCGATTGCATATTTGACCACCTCATTCCGTTTGTTGGGAATGACAATCATGCACCGTTCAAAATCCACAGTGATATTTTTTTCGGCGGCGTCGAGGGGGGAAAGCAAGCTGACCATGAGAATCAGCGCGGCGGTGATGATGGATTTGCGAGGCTTCATAATATTATTGAGGTTATCCCGGATTGGGAAAGGCAGTGGACATTGACGTGATTCCTTCCCGGGTTCACGCGGGAACGGCGATGCATTCGATCTCGAAATGCAGTGTTTCAGGCAGGCAGTGGGTGATGGTGGTGCGCGCCGGGTGGGGCGCGAAAAAATATTCGCGATACAGCCGGTTAAACTCGGGAAGATCAGCCGGGTCGCGCACGTAGTTGCGGGTCTGGATGACGTGCCCCAGGTCGCTGCCCGCAGATTTCAGGACTTTTTGCAGGTTTTCGACCGAGCGCCTGAATTCGCTTTCGAATGAACCGGGCATCAAATTGCCGGAGGCATCAACCGACGCCTGGCCGGAGACAAAAATAAGATCGCCGGCGCGCACCGCCGGGCTGAACGGCAGGTGGGAGACGGGTGTGTTTTTATCCTTTGGATACGAAACGGTGATATGGCTCATGCAGGATCAGATGGGAAATTGCGCGGATGGATCAATCGGCCAGCACGGACGGTGAAGACGCCGCCAAGGCAGGCGGGCAAGGTCGCAAGTGCAGGGGCCGGGGGCGTCGACGTAAAGGGAGCGGCTGGAAATTTTATCGTAGGCGCGCCGGTGGGCGACGGCCGCTTTCACGCCGATGAATGCAAAGTCCAGCGGCTCCAGGCCTTGGCTGCGCAACTGGCCGAGATCAAAGGGAGGCGTTTTCCTGCTGGTGAGCAGCAGCGTCAATCCGCCGCTTTTCACCACCGCGCAAGGTCCCATGTCGAACTGGGATCCGCTCATGGCCGCGAGATGACTTTGTTTATCCTCAAGGGCAAAACGTCCGTCACCGCGCGAGACCAGGGTGGCCTCAAGTTTCACGGGGCCTTCGTCGAAGCGCGATCCGCGTCCGCCGATTTCGAGCGTGCTGATATCGCCGGGCGAGGTTTCGGAAAGCGCGCGCACCGAAAGCGGATCGTTGATCACAACCAGGGCGCGGGGCACGCGGTGGCGCAGGAGGGCGCGCATCACGCCGGTGCAATCGCCGGGCGCGCCGCCGCCGATGTTGTCGGACGGATCGACCAGCAAGACGGGTTTTTCTCCCGGTATCGGCGGATTCCGGACGATGTCCGCGATCAGCGTATCGACATCCGGATACGCGATGCGTCCCTTTTCGCGAAGCGTCCAGGCCAGTCTCGCGCCCTCGGCGGCCAGATTGCAGCCGGCATCCCGCGGGCCGGTTGTGATGATGCTGACGGACACGCCTGTGTCGGGCGTATCGGCAAAGGAAAATCCGGCCGCGATGTTGCAGGTCCACACCGAGGGGTTGGCGGTTTCGATGGCCCGGGCGAATTGGGTGAGTGCGCGCATCGGCTCGTCGCCAGTGCCCGTGGCGGGCGGCGCCCACATCATCGGCGGGTGGCACCATGCCATGTGCGGCACGCGGCCTTCGTCGATGCAGCGCCGAAGGAGCGCGGTCGCGCGCCGCCCGGTCTCGCAGGCGTCGATGTGGGGATTCTCCCGGTAGCAGACGAGGGCGTTGGCGTGGCGGCACATGGCCTCCGTCACGTTGGCGTGGAGATCGAGCACGCCGAAAACCGGCGTCGATGCGGCGCCCGGCAGCGTCCGCAGGCGGCGCAAAAACTCGCCTTCCGCATCGGCGTGGCTTTCCGTCGCCATCGCGCCGTGCAGGACAAGAAAGATCCCGTCCACACCGTCGGCGAGCGCGGGTCTGGCGGCGGTTTCGAACTCGTTCCAGAAATTCTCAAATGCCGTGTCCCGCACGGTGCCGCCGGGCAGCGCCCAGGCGTCAATGGTCGGGATGACGTCAAAGAACGCTTTGCGCGCTTCCGTGAGAAAACCGTCGGTGACGGAGGCGTCGCCTTCCTTGGCGAGGATCGCCGCGCCGCGTGACACGTTGAAATCGCCCCAGTGCGTCGGCTGGTCCACGAAACTGTTGGTCTCGTGAAACAGCCCGGCGTAGAGGATGCGAGGTCTTTTCATGTGATCGGGATTGCTTATTTGGCCATCGCCGGCACGGAGGGAACCGCGTTTACCGCCCATTCGGCGGCGTGACGTTTGAAAGCGATGGCCGCGCGGTGCAACGCCTCCTCGATGTGCTCGTCGCGATGCGCGAGGCTGATCGACCAGAGGCCGCGTTCGATGGCGCGCACGCCCTCCTCCAGCAGGCAGCGACGCAGGTGCGCCCAGCGCGCGGCGTCATGGCGTCGCATGTAATCACGGTAATCGATCACCGGGCCTTCGGTCGCGCCGGGTTTCAGCATCACGGCGTGGAAAATCATTCCCGGTCCCTGCGGATGCAAGGGAATGCCGTTTTCGCGGGCCAGTTTCACGAGTCCGGCCATCAGGCGTTTCCCCAGCCTGCACAGCCCGTCCGGATGCCCGTCGCCGAGCGCGATGATTTGGTCGAGGCACCATTTGGAGGCGGCCAGGCAGAGCGGGTTGGCATTGAGGGTGCCGGCGTGCATCACCTCGCCCGAGGTGATGCACGCCATGGCGGCGCGGGTGCCGGCGAGCGCGGCAAACGGCGTGCCGCCGCCGATGGCCTTGCCCATGATGGTGAGGTCGGGGCTGATGCCCAGCCAGCGCTGCGCGCCGCCCGCGCCGAAGCGGAACCCGGTGATGGTTTCGTCGGCGATCATCAACATGCCGTCGCGGTCGCATAATTCGCGGATGGCCGACATCATGCCGGGGACGGGCTCGAGGCAGCAGGTGTTGCAACCGACGGGCTCGAAGACGATGGCGGCGATTTTTCCGCGATGAGCATCGACGCGGCGGCGGAGGTGCTCCGGATCGTTCCAGCGGGCGACCACAAATTGTTCCGGCACGGAAGGAATCACTCCCTGGCTGGCATGGAAACTGGCGGGGGCCTCGTCATCCCCCCAGCTTGACGGCGGGGTGCCGGCGCTGACCGTGCCCTCGTCGCTCCATCCGTGATAATGCCCCTCGAAGCGCAGGATCAGCGGGCGGCCCGTGTGCGCCCGGGCGAGACGGAACGCCGCCATGACCACCTCGGTCGCGCAGTTGTTGAAGCGCGCAAGTTCGGCCGACGGGATCATGGATTGCAGCCGCTCGGCGACTTCAATCTCCAGGCGGCTTTGCGCGGCCCAGTGCGTGCCGAGCCGGGCTTGCGCGGCGATGGCCTCCGCCATGCCCGCCGGGGCGTGGCCGTAGAGGATGGCTCCCTGGCCGAGTTGAAAGTCAAGGTAGTGGTTGCCGTCCACGTCCCAAAGGAAGGGCCCTTCCCCGCGTTCGAAATAGAGCGGGACGGGGGCTTCCATTTTGCGGATGCCGCTGTTGACGCCACCGGCGATGCTTTTCTGGGCGCGTTGAAATAATTCCTGCGAACGGTTGAATGTATAAGGCATGATTTGCGGGGTTGGAACAAGATTGGCGCCGGCGCGGACGGAGCGGCGTTTTTGTTTCCATTTAGTTTCACAATATGAAATTTCAGTTTCGTCAAACAAAATACTTGCCGAGATCGAAAATAATGCCAACGGTGGCTCGCAACACGCCCCGGACCACGGCGAAACATTCATCACCAGCCCGCATGATCATCGACTGTCACAACCATATCGGCGCGGATCTTTTTTTCTACCTGAACGGCTATTATCCCTACGGGCAGGACCTGCCCGCCCTCGTCACCGGGGGCCGCCGCCACGGGGTGGACCGCTGGGTCGTGTTTCCCATGGTGGCCCATGCGTGGTTCGATATGAACGCGATGCGCGCGGGGCGGCTCGTCCCCGGCGGGCCGGAGCGGATTCCCTACGCATTTGAAAACGAGCGGATGCTGCGGGAAATATATGAAATGTTTCCCGATCTGGGCAGGCTGACGCTTCCGTTTGTCATGCTCGATCCGGCGCGCGAGCCGGGGGCGCAGGCGGCCCGGCTGCGGGAGCTGCACCGGGAGTTTCCGTTTTACGGATTGAAAATACAGGCGACGATGATCCAGTCCGACATCACCGGGCTGCTTGGCACGGGGCGTTGTTTTTTGGAATTTGCGGAGGAACTGAACCTGCCCTTTCTCATCCACTCCAGCGTCATCGCCAATGATCCGTGGTCGGGCGCAGGGTCGATCCTGCGGGTCGCCGAGTCCGTCCCGGGGGTAAGATTCTGCCTCGCGCATTCGTGCCGGTTCGACCGCGTTTATCTCGATCGCGTGGCGGAGCTGCCCAACACGTGGTTCGATTGCTCCGCGCATCGCATCCACTGCCAGGGTGCGGCCCGGGAGATGGAATTCGTTGCCGCGCCGGAACGCCGGCTGGAGGCGGATTACCGGGATCCCGCGGCCGTGCTCGCCGTGCTTGCGCAACGCTATCCAACGAAACTGATCTGGGGTTCCGACACGCCTTTCCAGACCTTCGTGGCCAGCGGGGAGGCGGGGCTTGTTTCCCTCCGCAGCACTTATGAGGAAGAAATCGCCTGCCTGCGCGCGCTTCCTGAAAAAACCATCACCGCCATCGCACATGACAACCTCCTTTCCCTGCTCCAGCTCCGGGACGAGCATGTTCTCGCTCGCTCATAACACCGCCCTCGTCACCGGCTCGTCGAAAGGCATCGGCCATGCCATCGGTCTCGGCCTGCTCGAAGCCGGCGCGCAAGTGGTGTTTCACGGCAACACCGGGCGCCCTGCGGACATGCCCGGCGGGGCGGCGTTCGTGCAGGGGGATCTTTCCGCGGTAGGCGCGCCGGCCGCGGTGCTCGAGGCCGCGTTGCGCGAGAAGCCCGGACTGGATTTGCTGGTGTGCAACGCCGGCGTGCCGAGCGACGGCGATTTCCTGAAAATCACGCCGGAGGAGTGGGACCGCGTGATGTCCATCAACCTGCGCTCGGTGTATTTCCTGGTGCAATGTTTTGCGCGGGCGCTGGTGGAGCGGAAACGCCCGGGCGCGGTCGTGATTGTTTCCTCGACCAACGGCTTCCAGCCGGAGGATGGCTGCACGGTTTACGACACGTCGAAGGCCGGTCTCGTCATGCTTGCCCGCTCCCTCGCGCAGGCGCTCGCCCCGCACAACATCCGCGTCAACGGACTCGCCCCCGGCCTGATCTACACGCAGCTCACCACGCCCTGGCTGAAGGCGCAGCCGGAGAAGGAGCGCCACTATGAAAAGAAAACCCTGTTGGGGCGCATCGGACGTCCGGAGGACTGCGCCGGCGCGGCGGCGTTTCTGCTCTCGCCCGCCGCGTCGTATATCACCGGGCAGGTCATTGTCGTCGATGGCGGCCTCACGGTCGGGCAAATTGGAAAAATGTGACCTCCCTCTCATGACCGCGCCGCAAACCATCGACGACCTGCCGACGCCCGTGATTCTCGTGGATGAGGAACAGCTCGACCGCAATATTCTCGGGATGCAACGCGCATGCGACGAGGCGGGCGTGGAGCTGCGCCCGCACATCAAGACGCATAAACTCGTGCCGGTGGCGGCGCGGCAACTGGCCGCCGGTGCGCGCGGCCTGACCTGCGCCAAACTCGGCGAGGCGGAGGCGATGCTGGCTTCCGGCGCGCGGGAGATGTTTGTCGCTCACTCCCTGGTCGATCCCCGGCAGGCGCCGCGCGTTGCCGCGCTGGCCGAGCGGCTCGATGATTTTCGCGTGGCCGCGACCAGCGGGGAACAGGCCGGGGCGCTGGAAAATCTGGCCGCGCGCACCGGGCGCAAACTCGCGGTCATGATGGCGATCGACACCGGGCTCGGGCGCGAAGGGGCGAGGGATGCAAAGGCGGCCGCGCGCCTTGCCGCGGTCATTGCGCGCTGCACGCATCTTGACCTGCGCGGTTTCTATACGCACGAAGGCTGGTTTTACGGCGCGCCTTTCACGCCTGGCGACCAAAGGGTGGAAACGATGATTGAATCCCTCTGCGCGGCACGCGACGCGATTGACCCGGGACTTCCCGTCTGGCCGGGATGCAGCGTGACAGCCCAAGACGTCGCGGCCCGATCCACCGGTCGCGTGCAGGCCGTCCGTCCGGGCGCGTATGTGTTTGGCGACCTCGCGCTGACCGCCGTAACCGGTGTCATGCGGTCCGGCGAAGTCGCGCTTCACGTGCTGGCCACCGTGATCGACAAGCCGTCCCCGGGGCTGGCGTTGATTGACGCTGGCTCCAAGACCTTTTCATCCGACCGCACCCCTGCGGGGATCTTTGCACTTCCGGCGGATGGACGGGATTTTTCCGTGTCGCGTGTGAACGAGGAGCACGGCTATGTGACAGGCGCGGGAGCCGACGCATTGCGTGTGGGCGAGCGCGTGCCCTTCGTCCCCGCCCATGTCTGCACCGTGGTAAACCTTGCCGACGAGGTGGTGGTGCGCCGGCGCCATGAGGTCGCCGCCAGATGGCGCGTCGATGCGCGAGGATGCTCACAATGAGATTCGATTAATAATTCCCGCAATATCTATATAAACAATGAAGTTAAACAATCATTTCACTTGACGAAACGCGGCGTTCAAAGAGAGAAAACAACATGGCTATCGCAGTATTAGACAAAGCTTTTTCCATCCTTGAAGTGCTTGCCCGCGCGGGTCGGTCACTAAGTCTCGCCGAACTGGCGGAAGAAAGCCGCCAGCCGAAACCAAGCGCGTTTCGTATCTTGCGAAGCCTCAGGGATCTGGGGTATGTCGAGCAGGAGGAGGAACGCGGTTCTTACCGGCTTTCCGAGCGCCTCAATTCCCTGCGCGAATATGGCCGCGATGAATACCTGCGCAACAAGGCGCTTCCGCTCATGCAAAGCCTCCACGCCGAGTTTGACGAGACCGTGAACCTGGGAGTGTTGGAAGGGATTTATATCCGGTATGCGCACGTGCTGGAGACGACGCAGCCATTGCGCTGGATTGTGAAACCCGGCGCGCGGGATGCATTTCATACCACCGCGCTTGGCCGGGCGGTGGTCGCCAATCTTCATGAAGTGCAGCGCGAACGCCTGATTGCGAAAATCGGCGCGACCCTGCCTTCGTCAAAGCGCCGCACCGCCATGGCCGCGCTCAAAAGCGAACTCGATGCGACCCGGGAGCGCGGATGGGCGACCGAGGAGGAGGAAACGGTTCCCGGGGTCGCATGCATCGCCGTGCCGCTGGCCTCGATGGGCGAGCCGCTTGTGGCCGTCAGCGTCTCGGTGCCCGTGCACCGCTTTCCTCCGGAACGCCGTGAGGAAATAAAGCAGGCGATGCTGGAGGCGGCGGGGGCGTCCGCGGCGGGAAGCGGCCCTGGACGGAAAAAGGCGGCGCGCAAGCCCCAGTGACAAACTGGCGGCGAATCATAATTTTATAACCCCTTAATATCATTCATCAGATAGTCCGGTTTCATTCTTATAATAACATCCAGCCCATGTCCTGATATTCCGGGCGATGGATTTTGGCAGCTTCATCTCCGTGCGTGAAGCATGCCGCGCCATGCACGGACACGAGTAACATGGGTGGCAGCATCCCAATCAACCAAACCCAAAACTGAAATGAAATTCCAAGGTCACCGTCGGCCCGCCCTCATTATTCTGGCAATGCTGGCAATCGGCAGTGGAGCGCGCTCAACCGCATCCCCGCCGGGGTGCGCCGACGGGGAGTTTCAATTCAGTGTCACACTCAGCAATCAGGGACTTGGCAGCAAAAAACCTTATGATTTCACCGCATATCTCTGGATTCCGCCTTCTTGCCGGAAAGTGCGCGGCCTTTTGCTGGCTCACCAGAACGTGGGTGAGCAAATCCTGGTCGAGCATCCGGCCATCCGCGGGGCGTGCGCAAAAAACGACATCGCCATTGTCTGGACGAATCCGGCTCTCGACATGCGTTACAAGCAGGATCGCGAGCGTTCCATCGCCGTGCAGCAGGACATGCTGGACAAACTCGCCGCCCTTTCCGGCTACACCGAGCTTGCCGGCGCGCCGTGGATTACCTTTGGCCACTCGTCCACCACCATCTTTGCGCATCGGCTCGCGGAGGCGCGCCCGGAACGCACCATCGCAGTCATCTCGGCCAAGGGCGGTTTTTCGTATCCGGAATTTGATAAATATGAAGGCCCCGTTTTATATTCGGGCGGGCATTTCCCCGAGTGGCGCCAGCCCGAGCAGGACTGGAGGACAAACGGCTCCGCGCTGAATGTGCTGAGGGCCGTGCGCGAGGTGCAGACCGTCCGTTTCCGCCCGGTTTCCTATGTGGAGGAATATGGCTGCGGACATTTCGATTTCAGCGAACCGTACATGCGGTTCCTCGCGCTCTATATTGAGCGGACCGCCGCGTATCGCCTGAAATCCGACGGCACTCTGCGCCCCATTTCCCCGGATGACGGATATGTCGTGGATATGCAGCTTCCGCTACCCGTGCTGCCGCTGGAAATCACACGTTATGCCGAGGCCGCCGGTGAACTCCGCCATGCCCCCTTCTTTATTGACAGGGAAACCGCAAAAGGCGCGGTCGAGTTCATGAGCCATTCCGGTCGCTGGCAGCGCGAAAATCAGATCGTCGCATTTGCCAGACTCGATGGTTCTCCTGTCGAAATCACCTCCCATCTCGTTCCAGTCGAATGCGAATATGCCGGGGACGGCATCACCATAAAGCGCATTGAAACGACCTTTCTCGACGAGCTGCCGGGAAATTTCGAACAGGCAGGCATGAAGTTTGGCCACGCCGCCGGAGGGCAGCGCACGATCGAGCGTGTTTCCGGAGTCTTTGACGCGGGACCCGACGGCACATATCGCATCAGACTCAACCGTGGCTGGCCAGAGGTCCCCGAATTCGTCCTGGTGCGTCATCCGGGCGACGATCGGTTCCGTCCTTCGGTGCAACCGGCGCGTTTTGTGGTTCCCATGCATAAAGGCAGACCGCAGCGGATTGATTTTCCGTCCTTGAAGGATTGTCGCGCCGGGACAGGCGAAATTCCCCTTGATGCAAAATCCAGCGCCGGGCTGCCCGTGTATTATTTTGTCCGCTCCGGCCCGGCCAAGGTTGTCGATGGCCGGCTCGTGCTGCTGACGTTGCCGCCGCGCGCGAGGCTGCCGGTAAAGGTGACCGTGACCGCATGGCAACTGGGCCGGGGAGGCGCTGATCCCGTTTCGGCGGCGGCGGCGGTGGAGCGCGCTTTTTACATAACCGGAAACGACCGCTGAGGGACATGCAAAATTTTTCCTGACAAAATCACCATGGCCAATCTCCACTATCTTGATTGCATAATCCTCGTCGCCTATTTCGCGATGCTCATTGTTATCGGAAAGATAACCGCCAAGCACGCGGCCTCGGGCGAGGGATATTTCCTTGCCGGGCGCAAACTCGGGACGATTTACCAATTCTTCCTCAATTTCGGGAACGCGGTCGCGGCCAACGACACGGTCAGCACGGCTAGCATCGTTTATAAACAAGGCGTGGCCGGAGTCTGGATGGGATTGCAGATGATATTCCTGAATCCCTATTACTGGTTTTTTTATCCGTGGCTGCGCCGCGTGCGTCTCACGACCATGGCTGATCTGTTCTGGGACCGGCTCGGCAGCCGCCGGCTCGCGTTGTTCTACGCGTCGTTCCAGATCATCATGGCGGTGACGGTCACGATGGCGTTCGGTAATCTGGTCTCCTACAAGATATCCGCCGCGCTCATCACCAAGCCGGAGGCGGAGTGGACCGCCCGGGAGCGCCAGTCGGTCGACGATTATAAGCAGCTCATCAAATACGAGGCGGCGATTCGCGAGGGCGGGATGCTTGATGCCGGCGGCCAGGCTCATCTGGCCGTGCTGCGTGAAAAGCTGGCGCGCAACGAGCTGACCGATTATGTCACCGCGCTTAATCCGTGGGTATTTTATATCATCTACACGCTCGCCGTGGGATTCTATATTGTGCTTGGAGGCATGAGCGCGACCGCCATGACCGACGCCTTTCAGGGGATCTTGATCATAATTTTTTCAATATTGCTGATTCCAACCGGGCTTGCGGCCATGGGCGGCTGGGACCAGATCGGCGAGAGGGTTCCGGCCGCCATGCTCAACGTCTTTGGCGGCAGCGGCGACACGGATTTCACCGTCTGGACGATTCTGGCCATTCTGGCGGCAACCTTCATGCAGGCCCATGCCCTGCCGAATAACATGGCGGTCGCCGGCTCTGCGCGCAACGAATACGCGGCCCGCTTCGGGGCCGTCACCGGCACGTTTGGCAAGCGCATCCTTACCGTCGTCTGGGCGATATGCGGATTGATTGGCATCGTATTGTTTTCGGGTCACGATATCTTGGCGGACCCGGACATGGTGTGGGGGGCGATGTCACGGCGGCTGCTGGGGCCCGGATTGTTGGGATTGATGTTTGCCGGCATCCTCGCGGCCAACATGTCCACGGTCGCCTCGCAAGGCATGGCAGTCTCGGCATTGTTCGCGCGCAACATCTACGGAATGCTGAGGAAGGACTTGACTGATGCGGAAACGGTAAGGGCCGGCCGCTGGACGCTGGTTGTGATTCTGATGCTCGGCGTGCTCGTGGCGACGCAACTGGAGAGCATCTATGTCGTGCTGCAGTTTGCCATGACCATAAATGTGCCGTTCGGCGCGGCAATTTTGATGATGTTTATCTGGCGCAAGGTGACAGCCAAGGCGGTCTGGGTGGCGGTTCTGGGAGGGGCGTTCATCAATATTCTTTTTCCCGTATTCGCACATAAACTCCCGGTTTTGGCCCACAATTCCATGCTGGTCACGCGCACAGTGGATGCGGCCGGGCGTCCCGTTCCGGTGTATTTCGAGTCCGTGGTGCGTGCAAATCCCGAGGATTCCGAAAGCCGGCTTGAGGGACGCGGACGGCTGCATACCGAACTCTTGGTGCTCCGTGCGCTCGGGATGAATCCGGCGCACTTCACCGCGGGAGGGCGCTTCGCCGCGAGATTCTTCGTGGATGCACTCCTTCCCGTGTTCCTAGTGGTCATTGTGAGCCTGTTCACGCGGAAACCCGACAAGGAGCGGGTGGACGCGTTCTTTGGGAAAATGAAGACTCCCGTGGCCGACACCCCGGAACTCGACGCCGCGGAGATGGAAAAGACGCGCAGGAATCCTTCGCGCATGGATCACACAAAGCTTTTCCGGGACACGTCGTGGGAGTTCACCCGGTGGAATCGGGTGGATACAATCGGATTTGTCCTATGCTGCGCGATGACCGCAGCCATTCTGGCTGTGTTTATAGGAGTGATGAAGTGGCTGACACCCTGAATTCAAATAAATGAATACGCCAAGGAAACATCCCGAAATAACATGGTCCCTCATGCATCCGGTGAAGCCTGATGCGTCCTACATGCGCGCGGTCATGGCCGCGGCGGCGGATTATCATGTGGATAGTTTTGAAATTTGCGGCGATGCGCATTCCTCCACCGGCGGCCTGGAAGGGGCGATCCGGTTCCGGGATTATCCGGAGGCAGCCGCCATGCTCGATTTTGCGGAAACCGGCGCGACCATTGCCGCACTAAACGAAGTGGTCGGCCTGGCCCGCCAATCCGGACGGCCGGTTTATTACTGGCACCGCGAGGTAATGGTGCCGCCTGAGGTGGTGGCGACAGTGCGGGGACTGCTCGACGCGGACGGCGAGTTTGATCTGCTGGGCGCGGCCTATCACGAATTGCTCCGCTCCAAAATTCGGGAATTCTTTGACCATGTTCCGGACATGGACGGCCTCGTGCTTACACTGACCGAGTCCAACTATTCCGTCATACATAATTCAAACCAGGAGCGTTATTCACCGCCGCTGGTGATCGAAAAAATAATCACTACTTTTGCGGAGGAGCTGGAGCAGCTCGGAAAACGTTTCATACTGCGCAGTTTTGGTTCGATTGGCCGGGACTATGAAGACATTCTGGCAGGAGTGGAGAGGGTTGACGCGCGCCACAAGCTTGAAATTGAGACAAAGATAACCCCCTATGATTTCAGCCCATTCCTGCCGATGAACGGATATTTGCGGAGATCCGGGCATGCGGCGCTTTCCGCGGAATACGACAGCATCGGCGAATTTCTGGGCGCGGGGTATCTGCCGGCCGCGGACCCGGAGCGGGTGATTGAATGCGTGCGCCACGCCCGCGCGGCGGGTGCGAGCCGGCATGTGATTCGCGTCGATCGAATCGGTCATGCGACATTCGAGGGGCCGCAGGCGGTCAACCTGCTGGCATTTGACCGGGCGATTCGTGACGCCGATGCCACGGCAGAAGAAATCTGGAAGGAGTGGTCGGCGCGACGCTGGCAGTCATGCGGCATGGAGATGACGCACATCATGCGGCAGGGCATCGAAATGGTGAAGAAAACCCACTTTATCGCCGGATGTGTGATTTTCCATGCGTTTCCCATTGATCCCGCGCTGAAATGGATCAAGGCGAGCGGAATCCTCTCGTTGTTCAAACCCGGGTTCGACCTTGCCCGGCACATCGGCATGTGGGGGATAAAAACGGAGGGGACCGCGCCGTCGCGCGAGGCGTTGCTGGTGGAAAAGGCGATGGCGGTGGAATTGGCGGAAAAGAACCTGGCCGCGCTCGGCACGTTGAGGGAATCTTTGCCATCGGGTGAATATGAAATCGCGCGCACGGCATGGGGGAATGCAGTCGTGGTCACGCGATTGGTTTATCAATGGTCCCGCTGTGTCTGCGCCTATTTTAACGACATGGATGACCTTGTCCAAGGGAGCCCGTCGCTGGCCGCGGAGATATCGGAGGCGCGCGCTTGTTTTGAGCAGGTGCTGGGCGGCGCGGCTCTGGTTGAAGCGGGGAAGGCGAGCGAGTCTCACGTGGTGCATCGTCACGAATATAGCAACGATGCCTCGCAGGACGATTGCATCGAGGCCGCCTATGCGGCTCCGCTCTGGCGCATCATCCAGCTACTGCGGATGGAGTATGACGCCGAACTGGCCGAGCGGATGCGGTGGAGAGCCATGCCCGGCATTGTGGATTATATAGTGTGCGGCGGAGTGGGGGACGACTGGCGTGTGCGACGTTATATGCACGCCAGCCACGCGCGACTGGAAGGCGGACGCGTCAGTCGCGCGGCTGGCAACCGGGTGTTTCCCAACGGTTTTATCGAATGCGAACTGGCGCTTCCTCCGGGAGGCAGGGCACGTTTGCGCGTGGAGGGCGACAAGACTAAGTCCGCAGGATTGTCACTCGCCATCGATGGCGGGCCTGCGGTCGCGGTTGCATATGACGAGAATGGACGGTTTGAGTGCGAACTCGCGCCTGCCTCCGGTCACTCCAGCGCGGAGCAACAGGGACTGGTGACAATCCGTCTGCAGAAAAGCGGAGCTGATTATCCGTGGATATATGGCATCGGCACGCTCACTGTATCGTGAGTGCCGTGCCATGTTCGTATTAAGCAATGCCCCACATGAAAATAAAATGGATTGCCGCGATGCCTGTGCTTGCCGCAGGCATGCTCATGGCGTCCGCCGCCGGGGACGCGGTTCCCCTCGATATCTCTGCCTGCGCGATCGTCAAGCCATCGGGCGGCAAGGTCCCCAAGGTGGTGGAATACGCCGTGGAGGAGTTGCGTTCGCATTTGCAGCTCATTGTCGGGATGGACATCCCAGTCGGCACCGGCACTGCCCCGTCCGGGATGTTCCCTATATACGTGGGAATCCGTCCCGCTGATGACGGCGCGGTCTTTCTGCCCGAGGAGGCGCGCTGGCGCATTGCCGCCGACGGCGTCTGGCTCTATGGCGAGGACAAGGACGCCTCCGGCGCCACCGCGCAGGAGGTTGCGCTCAACAACGATTCCCGCCCCGGCACACTCTTTGCCGTTTATGAATTTCTGGAAAAACAGGCCGGTGTCACCTGGATCGAGCCTGGCGCGGCCGGGATTTCATACGCGTCGAAGACCGCGCTTACCCTCGAGATCGGAAACGGCGCCTGGAGTCCGAAGCTTATTCAGCGCAAAATCCGCCTCGCCTACAAGAGCGACATGCGCGACATGGCCCGTGCCGACGGCAACATTCCTGACGGGATGCAGTTTGCCGACGAAGAATATGCCGGACGCCAGCTTGACGAGCAAATCTGGATGCGCCGCATGCGCATGGGGAGCAGCGTCCATCTTTCCTACGGCCATGCCTTCACGCAGTGGTGGGCAAGATACGGCGCCACCCATCCCGAATATTTCGCCCTCAATAAAAACGGCCAGCGCCGGCCCGTCAGCGCCAGCGCCGCCGACCGCATCAAACTCTGTGTCAGCAATCCCGATGTCGCCAGGCAGGTCGCGCACGACCATTTCTTTCGCGACGATGGCACGCTGAAAAATATCAAGGATGTTGGCTACAACGTGAATGCCATTGAAAACGACAGCCGGAACTACTGCCGCTGCGAAAACTGCCAGGCGCTTGACGTCGTGCTTCCCGGAGAGGAAAACCTCGACATTGACGACCGCGTCCTCTCCGACCGTTATGTTTATTTCGCCAACGCCGTCCTCACCGAGGCGCGCAAGATTTTCGACGAACACTACGCGCAAGAGACCGGTGAAAGCTCCGGCAAGGTGCGGGTGCTCTTCTACGCCTACAGCCGCTACAACTTTCCGCCCCGCCGGGAAATCTTAAAGGACGGCGTCTTTCTCTTTCTCATTCCCAATCTCGCCGTCCCTCTCGCAGAGCTCGACCAGTATTATCTCGATTGGAAAAACATGGGCGCGAACGCCGCCTTCCTCCGGCCCAACGATCTCTGCCAGGACACCGGCATGCCCGTCGGTTTCGAAAGCCACATGTTCGAGAAATATCGATTGGGCAACCAGCACCTCGCCCTTCTCGGCACCGACTACGATACCTGCTGGGGCTTCTGGCCCACCACCGGGATCGCCAATTACATCATGGCCCGCGCCATGTATCGCCCCGACCGCCCGATGAGCGACTGGGACAATGAATACTTCGCCACCTACGGGGCGGTCTCCGGCGATATTCGCGATTATTACACTTACTGGCGTCAAATCTGGAATGACCGCATCATGAAAAACGTGGAGAAAATCCACGCCATGGGCGCGCCCCTCGACCTTTTCCGCCAGAAAGTCACCCAGCTTACCGACCAATTGTATTCAGAAAATGATTACGACATCACCGATGCCATCCTTTCCCGCGCCCTCGCCCGGCCCCCGCCCGACACGCGGCAGCGTGCGCGCATCCAGAGCCTCCAGCTTGCCAACCAGCACAACCGCCTCAGCTACCGCGCCGTCATCGCCAATCGTCTTGCCAGCGCGTCCGGCGTGACGGAGCAGCGGATGGCCGCGCAAAATCTCCTCGATTTCCGTGTCGCCCACCGCCTCGATCTCAACATTCATTGGGAGCTTCTCTGCTACCTGAACGACACCTATCAGGACAACGCCGGCCTCATGCGTCTGCTCGGCACCGAGGCTCCCGGACAGAAAACCGAGCGCCTGCGCCTTGAACCGCTCGTCGCCGCATCCCGCCAGGTCACCAGTCTCGCCGCGCGCCCCGTCATCGCGTCATTTTCGCCCGTCGCCGTCGCGCCGGGCGGCACGGTTACAATCGAAGGCGCGAATTTCTACGATATGGCCGGCGTGCTCGTGGGCGATGAGCCTGCCGCATGGCATCGCGAGTCGGCGGAAAGGCTGACTGTCACGATTCCCGCGAATGTGCCGGAAACAGGCCATGTCACCATCATTACCCAAAGCGGAGTATCCGTGGGCAGCAGCACGAGGTTTGCCAGGGAGGCTCCCGTCTCCGGTCTGCGCCAGCTCTCGAACCAGATTGTGGTCAATGGGCACGACTTGGTGCTGACCGCGTCTGCGGCTGGCGTCCCGGCAGCGGAATACGCCTGGCAGGTGCTCACGACCGACGCCGGGGCAACTTGGCAGGCCATTGGCGATGGTGGTATATATAATGGCGCAACCACGGACACGCTGCGCATTTCCGGTGTAGAGGCGGGCATGTCCGGCTGGCGGTATCGCTTTGTCGCGACCAACGGCGTCGGCTCCCCGGTTAACAGCAATGCCGCCGTGCTGCGTGTCGAGGACGACAATCGCTATCCGCGGCCCGTCGCTCTGGCGGCGGACGCGGCGGGCAATTTATACATCGCGGATGACTCGCTTTCCACCGTGCAGCTTCTCGCGGTCAGCGGCACGTTGTCCACGTTTGCAGGCTTGCCGGGAGCGACGGGCATGGTCAATGGCACCGGCACCGCGGCGCGTTTCGACAGGCTGGCCGGACTGGCTGTCACGCCCGACCGCCGGCTCGTGGTGGCGGACGCCAATGCGCATGTCATCCGCATCCTTTCATCCGGCGCGGTCGCGGCCACTCTGGCCGGCTCCGCTTACACCCCCGGTGCGGTTGACGGGACGGGCGCCGCCGCGCGTTTTAATGGCCCCGAAGCCGTTGCGGCCGACGCCGCTGGCAATATTTATGTCGCTGACACGCAAAACAACGCCATTCGCATGATAAACGCATCCGGCAGTGTGTCCACCATCGCGGGGGCGCCGGACGGGAGTGCCGGCGGCGCGGACGGCATCGGCATTGCGGCGCGCTTCCGGCTTCCCGCCGGCATCGCCGTGGCCGGGTCCGGAACGATTTACGTCGCCGACACCGGCAACCACACCCTCCGCGCCATCGCGCCGGGCACGTTTGTCGTGCGCACCCTCGCAGGGATGGCCGGAGGGGAGGGCTTTGCGGACGGGAATGCCACGGCACAGGCGCGCTTCCGCTCGCCGCGCGGCATCGAAGTTGACGGCGGCTATCTGTATATAGCGGATACGGGCAACTCGCTGGTCCGGGAACTCAATCTCGCCACCGGAGATGTTCTCACCATCGCGGGCCGTCCCGGCCCGGGGCCGACCCACGGGATGCAGGCCGGTGCTGGGACCGACTCCATCTTCGACCATCCGCGCGGTCTGGCGCTCGACATGTCCGGAAATATCTTCGTTGCCGACACGGGTAATGCCGTCATCCGCCGCATCGCGCCCGATGATTCGGTCACCACGCTCCTGCCCACTCCATTTGCCTCCCAAAGCGGTGGGGGCGGTCAGGGAAACGATGGCAACAACAATAATGGAGGCGGGAGCGGCGGAGGGGCGACCGCGCCGTGGTATTTTGCCGCGACGGCCGCACTCATCGCGCTGCGCGCGCTTTGGTTTAATCCAAAGACAGTGAAAACCATCAGATCGGCGGATTATATGAAATGAAGACGCATAATATAAATCCTTTCGAAATGCTTGCATTCGGCGCGCTGACAACGGCGCCAGGGGCGGTCGCTGCGCAGGCGGACGGCGGCATACCGCCCAACATCGTCATCATTGTCGCCGATGACATGGGCTGGAATCAGGTCGGTTATCACGGCGGCGCGTGGTATGAGACGCCCAACATCGACCGCATCGCCCGCGAGGGCACGGCCTTCACCCAGGCTTACGCCGCCGCGCCGGTCTGCTCGCCGTCGCGCGCCGCGCTCATGACCGGGAAGGCCCCGGCGCGCCTGCACCTCACGGATTTCATCCCGGGCACCGCTTGGGAAGGCCGTGCGCTGGTCACGCCGAAGATGGAGCAGGGCCTGCCGCTGGCGGAGAAAACCATCGCCGAACGGCTGCGCGAGCGCGGTTATATAAACGGACTGTTCGGCAAATGGCACCTCGCTCCGGATTACGATTACACGCCGGGCCGTCCCATGGATCCCGAGTCGCAGGGATTTGACGTGGTGTTTCATGTCCGGAAACCGTCTCCAAAAAAACTCGATGAGCCCGATGCCCACAACGTCGGGGCCATCACCGGCCACGCCGTCGATTTCATCCAGGCAAACCGGGACCGCCCGTTCTTTTGTTATATCGCGCACAACGTCGTGCACACCCCATTGGTGGAAGAGTCGTTGCTGACCGCGAAGTATGCGAACAAGCCCGGGGCGGGGCGCGCGGAAAACAACGCGGTCATGGCTGCGATGATCGAGCGCATGGATGCCGGCATCGGACGCATACTCGACACGCTGGACCGGCTCGACCTGTCGCGCCGCACGCTCGTCGTGTTCATTTCCGACAACGGGAACCTGGAGCAGCTCCAGTCGCAGCATCCGTTTCGCGGCGGCAAGGCTTCCCTCTGGCAGGGCGGGCTGCGCGTGCCCATGTGCGCGCGCTGGCCCGGCAAGGTGCGTGCGGGCATGTTGTCGGACGCCCCCACGATCACACAGGATGTGTTTTTCACCGTGCTGGACGCGGCCGGTTGCGACACTTCAGACCTGCCTCCCGATGGAGTGAGCCTGCTCGCGCATTTGTCCACCGGCGCGGCGCTGCCGTCCCGCGCGCTTTACTGGCATTATCCGCATTATCATCAAGCGGGGGGATTCCAGCCGGGCTCGGCCATCCGCGAGGGCAACCACATGCTCATCGAATGGCACGAGGGGGCGCTGCTTGGCGTCGGCCCCGCGGCCAGCCTGTTTGATATTTCCGCCGATCCCGGACAGCAAAACGACCTGGCCGCGCAAAAACCGGAGCTGGTTGTCAGGCTCCGCGCAAAGCTCGCCCAATGGCGACGTGACGTGAGCGCCCAGGAAATGCTCCCGCGCGAAGGTGGCGAATGGCGCCTGGTACCGTCCGGAAAATAGAAACTTGCATACCTTGCCGGGAAAATCTCCCGTGCAAAACAGACGAATGTTTTTATGAAACACAGTTTGATATTCCTCCTCGCCATCACGGCGGTGATGCCCGCGGCCCCTGGCGGCAACGACAATCCCCGCCAGTCGCGCCCGCTGGCCGACGTGATGGCGGACATCCGGAAACAGTTCGACCTGGACCTCAAAATTCCCCAGAGGCTTCTCGACGGCAAGACGCTTGATTACGCGGACTACCGCATCCGGCGTTACAGCGCGGAGGAATCCTTGCGCAATGTGCTCGCGCCCTTCGACCTGATGTTTGAATACGAGACCGGAAAAACCTACCGGCTCCTCGCCTACGATCACCCGCGCCGTTCGCCCGCCGAGGGGGCGCGGGAAATGCAATACCTCGCCGCGCTCTACAAGGACAGGGCCGCATGGGAAAAGCAGGCGCGAGCCTTGCGTCCGGCGCTGCTGGCCGCACTGCGATTGTCTCCCATGCCAGACGCCCCCCGGGCGCAACCCATCCTCACCTCCGAGCGCCGCATGGACGGCTACCGCGTGCAAAACTTCGCCATCGAGACGCTGCCCGGCGTGTTTGTGTGCGGTTCCGTTTACATGCCCGGCCGCGTCGCCGGCAAATGTCCCCTCGTCGTCAGCCCCAACGGGCACTTTCCCGGCGGACGCTACCGCGACGACCAGCAAATCCGCTGCGCGATGTTTGCCCGCATGGGCGCGTGGGCGGTTTCCTACGACCTGTTTGCCTGGGGCGAATCGCTCCTGCAATTCGATGCCTCCGCGCACCGCACCCCGATGGCGCAAACCATGCAAATCCTGAATGGCATCCGCATCATCGATTATTTTTCAAAACTTCCGGAGATAGACCCCGACAGGATTGCGGTCACCGGCGCCTCTGGTGGAGGTTCGCAAACGATGATGCTCGCCGCGATTGACGACCGCGTGGGCGTC
The DNA here is from genome assembly GCF_038725785.1 of Termitidicoccus mucosus. Taxonomy (GTDB): domain Bacteria; phylum Verrucomicrobiota; class Verrucomicrobiia; order Opitutales; family Opitutaceae; genus Termitidicoccus; species Termitidicoccus mucosus. Next base: position 1,928,049 of record NZ_CP109796.1, on the reverse strand, counting down.
AGTGTGCCGGTCGTCATGGTGTCGGCGCATTTCGACGGCGGTTGTCCGTGCGAAAGCGGACAACCCATCCATCTGGCCGCTGGCGGCATGAACAATGTCGAGCTTGCCGCCCTTGCCGCACCGCGCCCCCAACTCGTGGTGTCGGATGGCGGCGACTGGACGGCCGGCGTGCCCGATGTGGAGTATCCTTTTCTCAGGCACGTCTATGGTCTTTACGGGAAAACGGAGGCCGTGGCCAACGTGCACTTCCCCCGGGAGGGCCACGATTACGGCCCAAGCAAGCGGAAGGCCGTGTATTCATTCCTCGCCGCGCATCTGGGCATGGATTTGACGGCGGCCCAAAATGCAAAGGGTGAAATCGACGAGTCCGCCTGCACGGTTGAGCCCGTCGAGGCACTCCTCGCTTTCGGCCCGAACGGTGGATTTCTCCCCGCCCGCGCCATCAAGGGCATGAAGCAACTCGATAAAATTTTCGAGTCAGCCGAGTGATTCCGGATGATTTAAAGTCCCCCGTCACTGCCTGTCCGGTTTTTTAAGATTTCACACACTGATTGCCAAAATCGCCATGCAAGTTCCTGCCACGCACCTGACCTCATTTCTATCGGGCATTGCCGCCTCCGCAGCCGTGCTGTCATCCGGCCCGGTGCAAGCCACTGCGCACGCCGCCGCGCCGTCGCGCCCTAATATCATATTCATACTCGCCGACGACGCCGGCTATGGTGATGTGGGCTTCAACGGACAGGCCCGCTTCAACACACCCAACATAGACCGGCTCGCCCGCGAGGGCATGATCATGACGCGGCACTATGCGGGCTCGCCGGTCTGCGCGCCCTCTCGCGCCGCACTTATGACCGGACTGCACACCGGACACGGAAGCATCCGCGGCAATCTCGGATATTCCCGGGGCGCGGACACCCCGGGCCGCATACCGATTTCACGCAGGGAGAAACTGATTCCCGAATACCTGAAGGATTTCGGCTACCAGACTGCAATGATTGGCAAATGGGGCCTCGGCGAGGAGGACAGTTACAGCGCGCCGTGGCTCCGGGGCTGGGATTTCTTTTACGGCTTCGTCAATCAGGCGCACGCGCACAATCAATATCCGGAGTTCCTTTATCGCAATGCGGCCAAGGAGCCTCTCGTCCAGAATTACTCACACGGGCAAAACAGTTTTGCCAATGACCGTTTCACCGTGGAGGCGCTTGCCTACATTGATCGCGCCGCCGCTGGCGCGGGACATCCTTTTTTTCTCTACATGGCCTATACCACCCCGCATGCCGATCTGGTTTGCCCGCGCGACACGGTCATGGAGCAGCTCAAAAAAGAACAGGCCTGGGTGCATGAAATCGCCGGACCGGACGATGCGGTCCATGCCGAAGACCCTCAGAAAAAAGCCATCGAGGGGGATAAGCGGATCATTTTTGCCGCCATGATGATGCGCCTCGATCGCGATGTCGGGCTCATTATGGACAGGCTCAAGGAACGCGGTCTTGATGAAAGCACCCTTGTTGTCTTCACCTCGGATAACGGCCCTCATGCCGAGGGCGGCAAGGACAACACCTTCTTCCACTCTTCCGGCGGACTGCGCGGCATCAAGCGTGACATGTATGAGGGCGGCATCCGCGAACCCTTCGCCATCCGCTGGCCCGGACACATTCGAGCCGGCTCGACGAGCGATCATCCCGCAGCGTTCTGGGATTTCATGCCCACTGTCTTTGAAATCCTGGGTGAACCCGTCCCCGCGGATATTGACGGCATCAGCTACGCTCCGACCCTGCTTGGACGCGCCGAAAGCCAGAAGAAGCACGATTATCTCTACTGGGAGCTCGAAGGCCGCCAAGCCATCCTTCAGAACAACTGGAAGGCCGTCCGCAATGGGATGAAGGCCGGCATCGAACTCTACGACCTTTCCCGCGACCCGTCGGAAAGGAGCAACCTCTCCTCCCAAAATCCCGGCAAGGTCGAATATTTTGAACGACTCATGGCCTCCGCACGCGTCAACAGCACGGCTTTCCCGCTTGGGCAACCTGTCGCAAAAGGAGAACCGGACGCTCCCTGATGCTTGCGGACGAGAAATCAATCCCCATTGCATATGAAATACCCATATAATATATCGAATCCCGGACGGATCGCCCGATCCAGAAAATCGTCTTCTATTCCCATGCCAAACCACGGATTTTTCCTCCCAGGCATCGCGTTGTTTTTTGCGGTGCTTCTTCAGCCGGCCTCCGGCGCAGCGCGCCACGCCGATCCGTGGAACGCGGTGCCGGCGATTCTCGCGCAAATAAAGGCGCCTTTGTTTCCCGCCCGTGATTTTATCATCACCGACGCGCGATTCGGCGCGAGGCCCGGCGGCGCGCACGATTGCACCGCCGCCATCGCCAGTGCCATCGCCGCGTGCCACGAGGCGGGCGGAGGCCGCGTCGTCATTCCCGCCGGCATTTTTCTCACCGGAGCCATTCACCTGAAAAGCAATGTCAATCTCCACGTGAGCGAAGGCGCCAGGCTTGTTTTTTCCACCGATCCCGCCGCGTATCTCCCCGTCGTTCTCACCCGCTGGGAGGGCATCGAGTGCATGAATTATTCGCCGCTCATCCACGCTCACGGACAGGAAAATATCGCCGTGACCGGCTCCGGCATGCTCGACGGCGGTGCGTCGCCGGATAATTGGTGGGGATGGACAAAACCCGGCGAACGTCACGCCGGGCCGCCTCTCTCGCGCGCGAGCGTCCGGCGTCTCAATGAAATGGGCGACAAAAACACGCCCGTCGCCGAGCGCATTTTCGGGGAGGGGCACTACCTGCGTCCTCCTTTTGTGCAATTTTACCGCTGCAAAAATATTCTTATCGAGGGCGTCACCCTCATTCGCTCGCCCTTCTGGGAACTCAACCCCGTGCTTTGCGAAAACATCACCGTGCGCGGGGTGAAAATCGATAGTCACGGCCCCAACAACGACGGCTGCGACCCCGACTCGTGCCGCAATGTGCTGATAGAGGACTGCCGCTTCGACACCGGGGACGACTGCATCGCCATCAAATCCGGGCGCAACAATGACGGGCGGCGCGTCAACGTTCCCTCGGAAAACATCATTGTTCGCAATTGCGAGATGAAGGATGGGCATGGCGGCGTTGTCATCGGCAGCGAAATCTCCGCCGGATGCCGCAATGTCTTTGTGGAAAATTGCGTCATGGACAGCCCCAATCTCGACCGCGCCCTCCGCTTCAAATCCAATGCCCGGCGGGGAGGAGTCATTGAAAATATTCACATGCGCAATGTCTCCGTCGGCCGGGTTGCCGAGGCAATTCTCACCATCGATTTCATGTATCAAGAGGGGGCCGACGGACCGCATCTTCCCGCCGTCCGCAATGTCTCGCTCGAAAACGTGAATGGCAAAAGTAGTCCCCGCGTCCTGCAAATCGCCGGGTTTCAAGGCGCTACCGCGGACGATATCCGTTTCAAAGACTGCGTCTTCGAGGGTGTCTCCGCCACCGAGTATGTGCGGCACGCCGGCCGCATCCTGTTCGACAACGTGACCATCGTCCCCGCCGGAAAACTCCGTCCGGTCAGTTCGGTTCCCCCGCCGTCGGAATAAGGCGCGCCGGTCTGGCCGCGAGTCCGCGGTTGCCTGTGTCCCGGGCGTTCATGCCCATCTGGCGGGCGGGGCGGATTGCAATCCGGCGATGAGGGCGCCGAGTTTTTCCGGATCGCGGTTTCTGATGGCGACGTAGTGATGCCGGTTCTCCCCGCCGGAGGGCTCCAAGTTTATTCATACTGCCATTTATGCAGCCAGGGATCCTTGGTCGCGGACTGGAATGCCCTTGTTTTTTCGATGAGAGCGTCGCGCACCTCGCGCAGGGCGGGGGCGTCGGCGAGGTTGTCGATCTCATCGGGATCGGCCTCCAGATCGTAGAGTTCGAACTCGGGACGGTGAAGAAATGCCGCGATGGAGCGTTTCCCGAAAAGGCCGCCCCCGTCGCGGGTGGCGCTGATCCACGTCGGCGACTGGATGAGGTCCCGGGCGGACGGAAAGGCGAGGGGATACGCGAGGTTATGGATGAGTTTGTATTTCTCCGTCCTGACCGCGCGCATGGGATAATACATGGTGACCTGATGAAACGTGTGCGACGCATACACCTCGTCCCGGCCGCGCAGCGGCGTGCCGTCGAGGCCGGCCTTGAAAGAGCGTCCGTCGAATCCGGCGGCGCCGGGAGGCAGCGCGCCGGCGACGTCAAGAATGGTGGGCGTGAGATCCACCCACGAGACCAGCGCGTCCTGAGTGACGCCGCCTTTTGGCTGGCGCGGGTTTTTTATGATGCACGGGAGGCGGATGCCGGGCTCGTAAAGCGTCGTCTTGGCGCCGGGGAAGGCGACGCCGTTGTCCGATATATAGATGATGAGCGTGTTGTCGTATTTGCCGGCGTCCTTGAGCTGTTTTATCAAGACGCCGATGCCCTGGTCTAGGCGGGAGACGGATTGGTAATATTGCGCGAGTTCGGCGCGGCAGGCCGGCGTGTCGGGCAGGAACGGCGGCACGAGCACGTCGGCGGGATTATAGACAACCGGCGTGATGCCGGGGTAGCCGGCGGGACGGTTGCCAAAATGGTTTGGCTCGGGCCAGGTGTCGAAGGTCGGCGTGCCGTCGGGCAGGACGGCGTTGGCGCGATGCGGATCGTCGGTGGCGAAATACAAAAAGAACGGGCGGGCGTCGGAGGATTCGATAACCTCGCGGGAGCGCCACGCCATTTCCATCGGGCTCCGCCCGAGGGTTTTCGGGTCGTTGGCCGCGCCGCCGGAGAGGACGGTTTGGAAGCGGAAGACAGAGTCGGGCGCGACATGGTATTTGCCGACGCGGGCGGTGCGGTAGCCCGCCGCCTCCAGCATCACCGGGAGGCTGCGCACCTGATCGAAGCACAGGAAATGATGCTCGTCATGCTGGAGGCCATACATGCCGTTGTGATGACCTTGCAGGCCGGTGAGAATGACGGAGCGCGACGGACTGCAACTGGCGCTGGTGCAAAAGGCGCGGGTGAAGCGCGTGCCGGCGGCGGCGAGCGCGTCGAGGTGGGGTGTGCGGATGACGGGATTGCCGTAGCAGCCAAGCGCGTCGAGACCGTGGTCGTCGGAGACGATGAGGACGATGTTTGGGCGCGCTGGTTCGGCGGCCGTGACAACGCAGGGCGCGGAGAGCCCGGCGGCGACAAGGGGGGCGATGAGCGCGGCGGGGAGCTGGTTTTTCATACCGGTTTGCGCATTGTTTATATAAAAATTCGACAGCGGGGAGGAGATAAAGAGGAAGGCGGCGTCATTGCTTGCGCGGGGCGTCGGTGAGCACCCAGCTGGTGGATTCCTCCCAGGCGCAGTGGTTGAAATTGGCGATCCACTCACGCTCGTGGGCCCGGCGGAAGGCGATGAGCTCATCAAGGGCCGTCCTGCCCCGGGCGAGCGTGGAACGCGGATCGGCGGTGGTGAGCAGCTCGGAGATACGGGCGCAAAGCCGTGAATGCGAAAGCCCGGCGCGGAGAAATTCGACGCGCGCGGCGGCTTCGGGATCGCCCGCGGCGGCCTGCGCGGCACGGGCGAGGATGGCTTCGGCGGGGGCGAAGCATTCCGGCGGATGCACGCGGTGCGCGGCCACGGGCCAGTTGCGGGAGCGCGAGACGTTGATTTCCTCAAAAACGCCCTCAAGACGGGCGCGATTGTCGCGGGTGTAGTTTTCCCAGTAGGTGAAATATTCCTTCACGAGGGCGGCGGCGGGACCGAAGACAGAATAATAGCGATCAAGAATCGCGTCGGTCCGGGCGGCGGGCGTGACGTGCAGGCGCATGAGCGCGTAGATGTTGGGGCCGTGCGCGGCCCACTGGCCGGTGAGGGCGTCGTAGTCGGTGGCAACCATGCCATTTTCGGCCATGAAGCGGAACTCCTCCGAAAACTCATGCGCGTAGATGTGCGGCATGGTGTAGCCGTCGAGGCATTGGTTGCCGCGCGAGAAGAGGCGCGCGCCGGTGTCGCGCCATCCGAGCCACTGGCGGCGATACCACGCGTTTTTCTCCGGCGAGCGCGGGAAGCCACCGCCGGAGGGATAGGAGCCGATGAGGAAGTTCGCGTTCAGTTTGAGGCCGGGGGTGGGCGCGTGGAAGTAGTTATAATAATTATAGGCGATGACGACGACGCCGGGGTCGGTCCTGCGCGCCTCGGCCTGCACGGCGAGCCAGTATTTCACATAGCGGTCGGTGACAAAGCGCGAACCCTTCATCTTGGATTTTGCGGCGTAGAAATCGTCATAGTCGTCGGGCCGGGGGCCGTCCCACGCGAGACAGTCGTCGCATTCGCAAAGGCCAAGCACGCCGTTCTCGCAGGCGTTCAGGTAGCTGGCGGCGCCGGGTTCGGGCGGATTTTTTGCGCGCTGCTCAAGCCAGAGCGCGACGAGTTTTTGATGCAGCCCGGGGTTGGAGACGCACATCGAATAACTGGCGCCGGGCTTGGCGGGGCCGCGTTTGCCATTGTGCAACTGAAACCATTCCGGATGCTCCGCGCCATATTGCTCCCACCATTTGGGGAAGACGTGCCCGTAACTGATGCGCTCCCGCTTGCCCATGCGGTGACGGCGGAGAAACACGGCCTGTTCGCGCGCGTAGGCCTCGGCGGCGGCGGGCGTGAAACCGAGTTCGGCGAATTTGCCCTTGAAGGAGAGACCGCCGCGCACATGGCGCTGGAGAAAGGGCGGGGCGAGGGTGAGGTCGACCTCGTCGCGCACGGCGAGGTCGGGCTTCTTCGGAACGTAGGTCCCGAGTTCACCGGGCCATGCCCAGATGACGCCGAGCTCGCGCTCAAGGAATTCATACACGCCGAACAGCGTGCCGCCGGGCGTGCCGGTGCCGAGCGGCTCGCCGAGGCCGTCGCCTCCGGCAATGATGAGCGCGGCGGGCGTGGAGCGGAGGACGAAGGTCTCGGGTGGGAGCAGGCGGGACTCGATACCGGCGGCGTGGGCGGCGGCGGTGTCGCCGAGGTGGATGCACACCGCGGGGGAGGTTTTGTGTAGTTGAGATTCGGATACGACGGGGAGCCTTGCGCCGGTGGCTTTTTCGATGTGCCATGCCAGTTCCTGCGCGGCATAGGCAACGACCGGAGGGGCGTCATCGGCGGTTGCAATGACAGCGGCGGGGCTGCCGTCACGCACGAGGTCGAGAGCGGTGGCGCCAGACGCGGGAAAAACCACGGCGGCGAGAATGGAGGCGAAAAAACGGAGTTTCATGGGAAGGGCGGATGAGCCGGGCGCGCGTGTGCCTTCCACGCGCTCACCCGTTGAATTCGCGCACGGCGTCCACCATGGCCACGATGTTTTCGACCGGGGTCAGCGCCTGGATGTTGTGGATGGTGTTGAAGACAAAACCGCCGCCGGGAGCGAAGGTTTCGCAGCGGCGCAGCACCTCGTCGCGAACCTCGGCGGGCTTGCCGAAGGGGAGCGTGGTCTGCGTGTTCACGCCGCCGCCCCAGAAGGTGATGTCGCGCCCGTGGGCGGTTTTCAGATGGGAGGGCTCCATGCCGGCGGCGGAGCATTGCACGGGGTTCAAGATGTCGAACCCCGCCTCGATGAACGAAGGAATGAGGGGATCGACCGCGCCGCAGGTGTGCTTGAAGGTTTTCCAGCGGGTGTGGCGGTGGGCCCAGTCGTTGAGGCGGCGGTAGTGCGGCAGGTAAAGCTCGCGGAAGGTGGCGACGGAGCAGAATTGCGAGTTTTGCGTGCCGAAATCGGTGCTGCACACGTAGAGGACATCGATGCCGTCTTCCCCGACGGCCTGGCGCAGGCGGTCGAGGTTGCGGAGGGCGATGTCATACTGGCGCCTGAAAACCTCCTGTATATAATCGGGGTGCTCGATGATGGCCATATACCAGTCGGCGACGCCCCGGAAACCCGGCGGATCGACGAGGCCGGGCGCGGGAATGTGGCCGACGTCGCCGATGGAGGTGCCGCCAAAGGCGCCGACGACGGCGCAGCCGGTCTGACGGGCGCGGGCGGTCTCGGCGGCGAAGTATGCGATGTCCGTGTCGGAGATGTCGCCGAATTCCACGAGGTTGTCGGCGGGATCGAGGTGGTCCTCGTCGATGGGCTGCTGGCGCTCGATGCTGTCGAAGAAATAGCCTCCCGCGGGCAGATGGGCGGAGGGCGGGAGGGAATGGTCGCCGCGCGGGTGCATGTAGAGGTCGCCGGCGGGGGTGGAGGAGGGGAGGAAGCCGCCGGGAGCGAGCACGACCTGCCCCCACGGCAGGCGGAACTCGCGCCAGTTTTCATTGGCGAAACCGAAGCGGCTGCGGGGGGCGAAGACGCCGATGACGTCGATGCCCATGGCGCGGCGGAGGTCGTCGTCGATGACGCCGAGCATCTGGCCGGCGTCGCGCAGCTTCACCGGCGCGTCGCCGAGGCCGTAATGCCGGCGCAACGCCGCCACGCAACTGACATGGATGCCGCTGACAAACGTGGCGCCGAAATCAACCGGCACCCTGTCAGGCTGGCGATGCGAGAGCGCAGTCCGGATTCTTTCCCTGCTGGTCATGGTGCGAGAAGGCGGATGCTTACCAACGGTAGTTCATGCCAAGGCTGGCGCTTTGGCTTTGGATTTTGGCCCCGGTTTGCACGGCGGCTTCAAGGTAAAGTTCGAAGTGCTCGCCGAAGCGCACGGGCACGCCGGCGGCAAGAAGGAGACCGGAGCCGCCGAGGTCGCTGTGGAAAACCGTGCCGTTGACCGAAGTGACCGTCATGGCACCCTCCATGTCATAAACCCAGAACGCTGACACGTAGGGGGCGAAGACACGACCGCCTGCGAGGGTGATGTTTTTTTGCGCGCTCGCGCCCAGGTGCCATTCGAGCGAGGTGGGATGATCCACGCGGTCATAGCGCGGACCGAAGTGATAAGTGCGCCCGTAGGAGTCCGTGGTATCGTCGACCGTGCGGCGCTGGTAGAGCACCCGGGCCGATGGGACGAGGGTCAGGCCGGTCCGGTCGAACGTCTTGGAATAGGAGACGCGGAGCATGGTGTCCCAACTGAAGCCGTCCATGTCGAACGAAGGCGTGTCGCTGACATCGAGCGTGTAGTTGTCCCATGAATACTTGGTGGCGGCGTCAACGTGCCAGGGACCGGAATGGATGGACACATACCCGCCGGCGCCGGTGGAGTCGAGGCGGGTCGAGGGCTTGTTGGCGACGGGAATGTCGGTTTCGGACCCGGCATAGTCCACGAAGAAGCCGATCGCGGCCAGCCCGCCGTTCTGCTGCCTGAAGGAATAATCGCCGCCGAGCTGCACGCCCTGCGTGTCGCTGCGGGCGTTGTTGAACAAGGTGTCGTCAAACTTGTCGCGGCGGTAGTAACCCTGAAGCCAAAGCTGGAACGGCTGGGCAATCTTCCCATCGGCGGGCAGCAATGAGCGGATTTGGTCGAAGCGGCGGCCCAGCGAGGCGAGCGTGGCGCGGTTGACCGCGATGCCGGTGGCGTTGACGGCGAGGGCGGCGGGAATCTCGGCGCTGGTCGTGGCGACGATGCGCGCCTCGTTCTGATAATAATAGAGCCCGTAGTCGTGGAGGCCGATGACGACGCGCCCGACGCTGGTGCCGTCGGTGAGGGTGAACACGTTCGTGGGCATGTCGCCGGATTCGCGGGTGATGACGGCGCCGATGTCGAGCAGCATGTCGGAGGCGGCGGCCGCGCGATTGTCAGTCACATGCACGAGCAGGCGCGACGTTCCGCCCACCGCGCCGCCGACATGCACGGTGTCCACGGCGGTGGGCGCGTGGTCGGAGGCGACCAGGTTGAGCTCGATGACGCCGGGAAATATGCCGTTCACCGTGTTGGTGACGCCACCGGTGTAGTCGCCGGTGATGATGAGCCGCGCGCCGGCCGCGCCCGTGGCCGCGCCGAGGACGACGGAGCCCTCGTTGAGGACGGAATGAACGCTCTGGCCATACCCACCGAGCGAAAGCGCGGCGCCGAACATGACGGTGTAATCGGACTGGGCGGCCAGCACATCGGGCGCGCCTGCGACCAGCCGTCCGGCCTCGATGGTGGTCTCGCCCGTGTAGCCGGCCTTGCCCAGCAGCCGGAGGTCGCCGGGGCCGCGCTTGGCCAGCCCGCCGGAGCCAGTGATGTCGCCCGCGAGCGCAAGAAAACGGTTTTCCGCGACCTCCACGACACCCGTGCGCCGGAAGCCGATGGAAACGGGCGCGTCGAGCGTGCCCGCGCCGGTCAGCCGGGCGTTGTCCTCCAGCGACACGCCCGCGAGCCGGAGCACCTCGGCGCCGACCGCCGGGCCGGTGGTGGCGAGGCCCACTTGCAGGGTGCCGCCGTCCTGCACGGCGGCATTCGCGGCGGTGCCGGAGCCGCCGAAAGTCGCGCCGGCGGCGATGGTGACGGCCGCGCTGCCGAGCCGGGCGGTTTCGGTCAGAAAAAGCGCGCCTTGGTCAACCCTGACCGCGCCGGAGGGGACGGAGTCGGGCGAGTCGAGGAAGAGCGCGGCGGAGCCGGTCTTGATGAACACGCCCGCGCCCGTGAGGCGGCTCGAATAGGTGTCGGTGTCGTCCTGCCGGAAAACGAGCGTGCCGGAGTTGGCGATGACGGCGCCGGACCCAATGCCGAGCGACCGGACATTGCCGACGACCACGCCCCGCTCGACGACGATGCCGTTCTGGAAGACGTTCGAAGCGTTTTCAAAGGTGACGGTGCCGGTGCCTTGCATGGTGAAGCGTCCGTCGGCGGAGGCGCCAAAGCCGATGGCGCCCGACCCGACACTGCCTGCGTCCGTGGTGATGCGTCCGTTGCCGGCAAAGGTGTAGTTTTTGCCGCCGGTGACGGTCATGTCGGCGGCGGTGACGCCGTTGTCCTCGATGGAGATGGTGCCGGAGCCCGCGGTGTCGGTGCCGGCGAAAATGACGCGGTCGCCGTCGATGAAACGGGTGTCGGCTCCGCTCCAACTGGCGGCGGTGTTGTAGTTCCAGTCGTCGCCGTCCGCGCCGGTCCAGGTGAGGGCGGCATTGGTCTTGGAGATGGCGACCTGAAGGGTTTGCGGGGTCGGGAGACTATAAGTGAGCACCTCGCGAGCGCTGACGATGACGCCGTTGCGGCTGGTGACGATCGAGCCGGGAAGGGAGGGGGCAATGCTGCCGGAGTTGACCGTAATCAGGGTGAAGATGCCCTCGCGGATGTTGGCGAAATCCACGCTGAGGGCGCCGCCGAAAGCGATGCTGTTCGCGACCAGTTTGTCCGCCGCGCCGGCGCCGTAAGTGTCGTATTTGACCAGTGTGTCGCCGCCGAGCGCGAGCGTGCCCAGAATGTTGAGCGTGGAGGGGGTGACATTGCGGGAGTCGTTGTGGGTGGGCCCGAGCTGGATGAAGCCGCCGCCGGTGAAGGTGACATTGCCGTGGATGTCGCCGGAGCCGCCGAAGCCCGCGCCGCCGGCCACGGTGACGGCGGACGCCCCGAGGCCCGCGACCATGAGTCCGCCCTCCTGGATGTCAACCGGGCCGGAAAGGGCCGTGCTGTCGTTTGAGAAAACAATGTTGCCAAGGCCGGTCTTGAGCGCACCGAGGGTGCCGCTGACGGCGCCGCCGATGCCGAGGGTGCGCATGCCTCCGGTGTCGTTGGTGGCGAGGGCAAGCGGGATGCCCTCCGCGCGGACGGCGTTGGCGATGGCGGCGTCGGCATCGGCACGGAGCACGGCGCCGCCGGAGAGGACGAGCGTGCCGGTGCCGAGGGCGCGCGCGTGGCCGATGCCGAGGATGCCGTCCGTGGCCTCGGCGATGCCGCCGATGATGTTGTCGCCGCCAAGGGAAAGCGCGCCCGCGCCGGTCTTGCGCAGGCCGCCCGCCGCGGTGATGACGCCGGTGAAGGCGGTGTCGTCATCGCTGTTGACCGTGAGTTTGCCGGAGTCGAGGTTGACGGCGCCGCCGCCGGAGAGGTTGTTGAAGGTCTGGTCGGTGTTGCGGCCGTTGAGGGTCGCGCCGGTCTCGACCGAGACGGCACGGCTGGCGGCGAGCTGGTCGGCGGCGGTGAGGACGAGCGCGCCTTGTTTCACCACGGTGTCGCCGGTGTAGGCGATGGTGCCGCCGAGGGTGAGCGAGCCGCCGCCGAGTTTGGTGAGGCCGCCCGCGCCGCCGAAGGCCACGGCGGGGGAGATGCCGATGTCGAAGCCGTTGCTGTCGATGAACGCGCCGTCGCCCCCGGTGGTGACGACGAGGGTGGCGGCGCCGGTGGTCGCGCCGAGGAATTCGGCGTTGGACTGGGTGGCGCGGAGGATGCCGCCGTTGAAGGCCAGCGTGCCGGAGAGGCCGGCGCCGCGTGTGACGGACGAGGTTTCAAGCGTGCCGCGCCCGGTGAAGGCGTCGCCGTTGAGGGTGACGATACCATGTCCCTTCATGTTGGCCACGCTGCCTTGGAGCGTGCCGATCATGACCTTGCCGGCAGTGACGGTGGCGTTTTCCCCGATGGTGAGCTCGCCCCGGTAAAAATTACCGACGCTGAGGGTGCCGCCGATGGTCCAGCGCGCCGAGCCGCCGAGGCTGGCAACGCCGCTGGAAGTGGTAGCGCTGTTGTTGGCCCCGTCGGTCGCGCCGAGGTTGGCGTTGCCCGCGGTGGTGAGGACGGCGTTGTCCCGCATGACGAGTTCGCCGCTGCCGCGATAATACCCGAGATTGACGTTGAGCGCGCTCATCGTGCTGGAGCCGGCGAGGGTGACGACGCCCTTCGAGCCGATGGTGCGTCCGAGGTTAAGCGTGCCGGCGGAGAGCGAACTGCTGCCCGTGGCGGTGAGGGAACTGGTGCCGCCGTAGCCGATCAGGAGCACGCCGCCCGCCGTCAGGCGTCCGTTGTCGGTGACCGTGCCGGTGAACACCGCGCCGGCATCGTTGCCGAAGGTCAAGTCGCCGCCGCCGAGCGAGGCGTTGTCCTTGACCAGCAGGGTGGCCCGGTCGCCGGCCAGTATGGCCATCTGGATGACGCCGCCCACCGCGATGCCGGCGTCGCCGGCGAGGGTGAGGGTGCCGCCCGAGCCGGTCGTGCCGACATAAAGGCCGGTGAGGGACGCGGAGGTCGAGCCGCTGACGAGGGGGCCGCGCCCGTTCTGGATGTGCACGGTGCCGGAGACAGGCGCGATGGTGGCGCCGGTTATCGTCCAGTTGGCCGCGTCCGCCCAGTCGCCGTCGGCGGGGCCGGTCCAGTCGTAGCGTTGCGCGGGCGCGGACGCGGCGGCCAGCGCGAGCAGGAGGGCTGCGACGCCGGGGCGGATGCAGGAGGCGAGTGAATGCGTTTTCATGGGAAGTGTCTTAAGATTGCGGAAGGCGGGCGCGGCGCAGGCATCCCTGCCTGCTGTCGTGGGTTTATCGCGCGTGGCGCGGCATTCATTTTCAAAGGAGAGGAGGCGGCGGCGCTTCGCGCCCTGGGGTTCGACGGCAGGCTGGAAGCCTGCGTCACGGGGAGGCGACATCGCGGACAGGAATGTCCGCGCTCCTTTTTTGGACGGCCTGGCGGTGGTGCGCATGGGGGACTTACCAGCGGTAGTTCACGCCGAGGTTCAGGTTGTGGCTTTCCGTCGGGCCGCCGGTCTGGAGGGACGCCTCCGCGTAGATGTCGAGGGCGTCGCTGACACGCACGGGCAGGCCGGCGCTGAACAGGTAGCTTTCGCCGCCAAAGTCGGTCTTGATGGCGGTGTTGTTGACGGTGGTGACGGTGAGGTTGCCCTTGAACTCCCACAGGAACAGCGCGCTGACATAGGGGGCGAGGGAGATGCGGTTGCCCAGCCTGACGGCCTTGCGGAGAGTGGCGCCGACGCGGCCTTCGAAGGAGGCGGGGACGTTCAGGCGCATGTTGGCCGGACCGAAGACATAGTTGCGGCCAAACGCGTCGGTTGCGCTGGCGACGTCGCGCTGCTGGTAGATGAGCTGGCCTTGGGGGAGAAGCGACCAGGTGCCGTAGTCATAGGCGTAGGCGACGCGGGCCATGCCCGACCACGTGTAGCCGTCGGTGTCCATCGAGGTGCTGCCTACGGTGATCTTGTATTTGTCCCACGTGTAACGGGCGACGAGGTCGGTGTGCCAGGGGCCGGCGTGGGTGGAAATGTAGCCGCCGAGTCCGGTGCTCTTGAGCGTGCTGGCGGTCTGGTGGGGCAGGTCGGCCTCGGATTCGGTGTAATCCATGAACGCGCCGTAGGTGACGTATTTCTTCGGCCCCTTGCCGGTCTTGCTGGTGATGACCTTGCGTTTGTCCACGCCCGCCTGAAAGCCGTGGGTCTTGCCTTCGGCGACGCCGTAGGAGGCGCCGACATCGGGGGAGAAGGCATCGGTGTCGATCTCGTCCTCGCGGTAATAACCTTGGGTCCAGGCCTGCCAAGTGTAGTTGAGGTCCTCGCCGGTGGTGGCGAGGGTGCGCAGGTGATCGAGGCGCTGGCCGACGGAGGAAAGCGCGGCGCGGCTGGCGAAGAGGCTGGTGGCGTTGACGGCAAGCGCGCCGGGCATCTCGGCGGCGGTGGTGGCGGTGAGTTCGGCGCGGTTGTCGATGACGCGCAGCACGTAGTCGCGCTGGCTGATGACGACGCGCTCGTAACCGCGCCCGTCGTCGAGCTTGAAGGCGCCGGCGGGGAGCGCGCCGGCCTCGGCGACGATGAGCGGGGCGATGTCGTAAACGACGCGGGTCTTGTCGGCGCGGTTGTCGGTGAACTGGAGGAAGACCTTGGTCGTGCCCGAGACGTTCGCGGCGTCGGCGAAGGCTGATGACGACGCGCTCGTAACCGCGCCCGTCGTCGAGCTTGAAGGCGCCGGCGGGGAGCGCGCCGGCCTCGGCGACGATGAGCGGGGCGATGTCGTAAACGACGCGGGTCTTGTCGGCGCGGTTGTCGGTGAACTGGAGGAAGACCTTGGTCGTGCCCGAGACGTTCGCGGCGTCGGCGAAGACGAGCTGGTCGGTCATGGGCCGGGCGCCGTCGTTGGCGACGAGGTTGAAGCTCACGCCGCCGGTGCCGGACCACGCGCCGGTGACGGTGAGTTTCGCGCCGGCGACCGGGGCGTTGTTCGCGCCGATGAAGATGCGCCCGTTGTTGACGACCGCGGACAGCGTGTGGTCGAACCCGCCGAGGCCGAGGCTCGCGCCCGCGGCGACGGTGAACCGGGGCGAGTTCGGCGACAGCGCGCCGGTCACGCCGGCGATGAGGGAGCCCTCGTTGACGAATGTTTCGCCGGTGTAGGAGGAAGGGGCGGCGAGGATGGCGGTAGACGAACCGGTTTTGATGAGCGTGCCCGAGCCAAGGAGCGAACCGGTGATGGTGAGAGGATTATTAATGGAAGAGGTGTCGATCGTGAGATCCCTGCTGTATTCTATCGAGGGTGTTGCGAGAGTGCCGCTCCCCATGATTGTGCCAGTGCTTCCAAATATGATTCTGCCGGTTTCAAGCAGCACGGGACTGGCTGCCGAGTATGTGTCCAAATCTGTATATGTGACGACCCTGATGACAGCCGCAGTCGTGGAACTGGTCTGCACGATTCCTCCGATTTTACCCGCCCCACCCACGCAAGCATCGCTCCCGCCCATCGTCACGTCCCCAACGATTTCAGAGCCTGCAAGGAGATGGACATGGCCTGAGCCGAGTGCGGTTACCGAATCATTGATTTTGCTCCCGGCCTGAAGTTGAATGTGTCCGCTGCGAATTATCACAGGGCCGCCGACGAAACTGTTTGCGCCGAGGAGAACATCCTTCGTGCCGCCGGTGCCGGTGATGGCGCCATGCACCGTGCTGCTAACACCCAGGCTAACTTCGCCAGCGTGAACAATGATCGTGCCCGTAACGACACTATTGGCACCCAAGGCAAGGCTTCCAGAACTCCGAATTATGGCATTGCCATTGATGGCAACGTTATCTCCGGCGACGATGCTGCCTTCGTAGATATTCACAGTGCTGCCAAAGCTGGAATTATTACCAAGAGTGATTGTGGCGTTTGTGCCAAGGACGACTGCACTGCCTTCGAAGCGGGCATTATTGCCCAAGGTGACATTGGCGTCCCAGAGGGTTGCGCTGCCGCTGAAGGTGGCGCCGTTGCCAACCAGGAGCGAACCGCCCGAACCGGTGGCGAGGATGGAGCCGAACGTGACGCCGTCGGCGATGGCGAGGGTGCCGCCATTGAGCTGGGTCACACCGGTGAAGCCGGAGTTGTCCGCCGTGAGGAGCAGCGTGCCCGTGCCGGTCTTGCCGAGAACAGCGTTCGCACCGCCGGTGAGCGTGCCGGTGAAGGCGGCGTCGGCGCTCTGGTCAAAGACCAGCGCGGCGGCGCCGCTGGCACCGAGCGCGATGTTGGCCGACTGGCCGAGGGTATCGGCGTTGCCGGCGAGCGTGCCTTTGCGCAGGTCGATGCCGTTGAGGAAGAGGTTGGCGGTGGAATTGGAGAGCGTGATGGTGCCGGTGGTATCGACGGTGAAGGCACCGGTCGGGGCGGTGCCGCTGAAGCTGCCGCCGAGGGTGCCGGCGCTGCTTTTGTCCACGACGAGGCGGCCGCCGGTAAAAGTGTAGCTGCCGTTGCCCGTGAAGGAGAGTTCGGAGACGACGATGCCGGTGTCCTGAAGCGCGATGTCGCGGTTGCCGGCGGTGTCGGAGCCGTCGAAGATGACCTTGTCGCCGTTGAGGAAGGCGGTGTCGCCGCCCTGCCAGTCGGCGGTGGCGGAGTCCCAGTTGCCGTCGGTCGCGCCCGTCCATTTGACGACGTGGCTGGTCTTCCCGGAGATGAGCTGGAGTTCCTTCTGGTCGGCACTGAGCGTGTAGGCGGCGTTGGCGCGGAGGTTGAGCGGGCTGCCGCCGTCCTGCGTGGTGAGGAGCGAGGAGACAAACGCGCTGGAGAAGGTGCCGCTGGCGAGTTTGAAGAGGGTGAAGGTGCCGGTCTGGATGTTGACGAGGTCGATGGTGGTCGAGCCTCCGAAACCGGCGCTGCCGGCGGTGAGGGTGTCGGCGCCTGCCTCATACATGTCGAAGCGCAGGATGGCGTTGCCGCCGAAGCCGAGCGAGCCGGTGATGGCGAGCGTGGAGGAGGCCGTCACGGTGGAATCGTTATGGGTGAAGCCGACCTGGATCTGGCCCGCGCCCGCGAAGAGCACGTCGCCGTTGATGGTGCCCGCGCCGCCGAAGCCCGCGCCCGCGGCGACGGAGACGCCGGCGTTGAGGTCGCCGGTGAGCAGCATGCCTTGGCTGACGCTGACCGGACCGGCGAGGCCGGAAAGATTGCCGGTGAGCCGGACATCGCCCGCGCCGGATTTGGCGAGGCCGGCGTTGCCCGTGATGGCGCCGGAGACAGTGAAGCCGCCCGCTCCCGAGTCGAGAGCGACACGCGAACCGGCCTGCGCCGCGATGGTGTGGGCGAATGTGGCGCCGGCGGAGCCGCCCGCGAGGGTGCCGGAGACGAATGTCAGGGTTTTGCCCGTGGCCGCGCCGAGCGCGCCGCCGCTGCCGATGGCGAGCACGCCGCCGTCGAGCGTGGTGTCGCCGGAGATGGTGTTGCTGCCGGAGAGAGTGAGCCAGCCCGGGCCGGTTTTGGTGAGCGAGGAGGTGGTGAGGTTGCCGGAGAAGGCGGTGCTGCCGGTGCCGCCGAGGGTGGCCGCGCCCGTGCCGATGTTGACCGCGCCCGCGCCGGAGAGCCCGTTGAGGGTTTGCGCGAGGTTGGCGGCGGAGAGCGTGCCGCCGGCGGCCACGGCCACGCCGCCGCTGCTGGCGAGCTGGTTGGCCGTGGTCAGGACAATCGCGCCGGCTTCCACGGCGGTCGTGCCGGTGTAGCCGATGGTGTTGTTGAGCGTGAGCGCGCCCGCGCCGAGCTTGGTGAGGCCGCTTGTGCCGGTGAAGGTGGCGGTGTTTTGGATACCGATGTTGAAACCGTTGCTGTCGATAAACGCGCCATCGCCTTGGGTGATCATGGCCAGCGGCCCCCTAATGAAGGCGGCGCTGCCCGAAAGCGCCTTGAGCACGCCTCCGTCAAAAATCAGTTTGGAGTTGGCATTTGAAGCGTGGGTCTGGACACCCGTTTTGACCTCCAGGGTTCCACGCGCGCCCGCTGCGCTTCCGCTCAAGGTCAGCGTGTTCACCGAGTTGGCACCGTAGCCGATGATGGCCGCCCCGTTCCAAACGCTCACCACCGCGGAGTCCCTGATGGTGAATACCGTGGTTCCCGTCACCCATCCAAGCGAGAGACCGGTCGCGGCGGATCCCTGAATTTTCCAAGTGGCGTGATCCTTGACCTCCACATTTATCATTCCTCCGGTGCGTTCGCCAAATATGACCGACCCCGTGCCACTGTTTTCCACCAGGGCGCTTCCGCTTATGACCGCGACCAGGCTGGCATTATTATAGGCGAAATCCACATTGGTGGCGTCCATGATAAGGCGGGCGTTGTCCGTGACGGTGAGATACGCCATGTTATTTTGCGAGAAGCGGGTGGCGCCGGTGCCGATATGCAGAGTCCCGCTGCCGTTAATCGTCAGAGCGCCCGTGCCGGGGCTCACGCCCATGGACAGGCCGGTGATGTTAATCTCGCCCGAGCTGATGACGGGGCCGCTCGTTCCAGTATTGATTACGACGTTTCCGGTGGGCGCGGGCACGCCGGTGTCCCAGTTCCCGGCGGTGTTCCAGTCAGTCGTGCCGGCGCCGCCAGTCCAGTTTTGCCCAAGCGCCGACGTCGCGCCAAAGGCGAACGCGAGTGCGAGCGCAGCGGTGATTTTCACGGGCACGGCCGCGCGGGCAAAACGCCCGGAAGCGCCGGGCGTTGCTTTTGGTGTTTTCAGTTCGGTCAGCATGGGTGTTTTCATGATTAAATAAACGGGAGGGCGGTTGGTTTAAGGACGCGCAGAGCGGCGTTATTTTTGCCGGGGCCGTGTTTATAATTGTTCCAGTGCGACGGGATTGGTGAGTTGTCCGATTTTTTCGATGTCCACGGTGACGACATCGCCGGGCCGGAGCCAGCGGGGCGGCTTGGCGGCCATGCCGACGCCGTGCGGGGTGCCGGTGATGATGACCGTGCCGGGGTGGAGCGTGGTGCTCGCGCTGAGAAATTCGATGAGCGCGGGCACGTCGAAAATCATGTCGCCGGTGTTCCAGTCCTGCACGGCCTCGCCGTTGAGGAGCGTGCGAATGCGGAGGGCGTTGGGATCGGGAATCTCGTCGGTGGTCACCAGGCAGGGACCGAGCGGGCAGAACGTGTCGTAGTTTTTGCCGCGCGTCCACTGGCTGCCGCCGCGCTTGATCTGCCAGTCGCGCGCGCTCACGTCGTTGGCGCAGGTGTAGCCGAGCACGTAACCGAGGGCGTCGGCGCGCTTCACGTTTTTGCAGGTCCTGCCGATGACCACGGCGAGCTCGCACTCGTAATCCACCTCGTCGCTGGCTTGCGCGACCGGTATGTAAATCGGGTCCCCCGGGTTTTGCAGAGTGTTCGGTCCCTTGATGAAGAGGATGGGATACTCGGGGATTTTCGCACCGGTCTCGGCGGCGTGATGCCGGTAGTTCAACCCGATGCCGAGGATGATGGCGGGCGCGAGCGGAGCGAGGAGTTTGCCGGGTGTGACGGTCTGTCCGGTGCGGACCAGGCCATCCGGGAGGCCGCCGGAAAGGAGTTCGACTGCCCCGGAATCGGAGAGCGCGCCAAAGCGGATGGTGCGGTCACTGTGGATGAAGCGGATGATTTTCATGGGAGAATTTTTTTAACCGCAGATGAATGCAGATGGACGCAGATAAAATGCGGTCATTATGGTTTTATATAATCTGCGCCTGTCTGCGTTCATCTGCGGTTAGTGTTGGTTGGTTTTTATTTTTGTGATTATCGCCTTGCCGTTTTTGTAATCGATGAAGGTGAAGGTCGCCGGGAAGTCGCGGAAGGCCGGGTCGAGCACCGGCGTCGCGCCGTCGAGTGACTGGATTTCCATGCCGCAGGTCATGCTCAAGTCCGTCCCGACCAGATGGCGGTCTGATGCGCCGAGCGGGGTGAGCCGGATGACGCGCGCGGCATGGGGTGGCAGGTCTTGGACAATCGTGTCGTCCGGCTTGTAAACGCCGAGGAATGTCTGCGTCTTGAACTCGAACGCCACATAAACGGGGGCCGCCGGGAGGTCGGGCACGTCCGCCGGCCTGAAAGCCAATGCCCTCGCGGTGTTGCCGTTCCAATTGCACAGCGTGATGACGGACCAGGGCGGAAGCGGCATCCTGCCGCTTTCTTTTTTTGCGTCAAAGTGGCTGGCAAACTTTTCCGGCAGATAATCGGTCCAGCCGCCAAAACGCCGCGCTACCGGAGCCCGGGCGGGAATCACCATCTTATATAAATCATAGCGATCCTGATCGAGCTCATCGAGTTTTTCGGAAACCTGCACCACACCGCCGCCGAGAAATCTATACACAACAAGGGAAAACGCCTCCTCGTCGGTGAAATTGCCCATCGAGATATGGGGACGGGTGGAACGCCAGCGATCGGCAAAGGCGCGACGGCGGAGCTGGAGGGCATCCTGGTCGCTGGTCCAAAGAATGTCGTCGTAGAAGGCGCGGGCAAAAGTCTGGCGCATTCGCACCGGGTAGCGGGTCGAATGAGGATCGCCCGGAAGCGGGTCCCAGTGGCCGCGGACATCAGAGCCGGAGCGCATGATGTCAACGAGTCCCGCGCTGGCTTCGTAGAGTCCGCCCCAGATGCCAATCATGGTGCGCTCGCCCGCGGCGCGGCGGAGGATTTCCAACCCGCGCCGGTAGGCCTGGGCGCGGTTCATGGTGCGATCGTGGAAGACGGCGTTTTCGTCCAGCGTGACAATGCGCAGAAAATCGAATTTCAAATACCCGTAGCCCCAGCCGGTGAATTTCCGGCACAGCTCCGTCAAGAACGCCTCCGCCGAGGGCGCGGTGGGATCGAGGACAAAGCAGGGATCCATGAAAGGCATGGTTTTGTTGGTGATGCGCTCGCCCTTCCGATTTTTGAGCGGGAGGTCGGGGTAGCGCTTGAGCGCCTCGGATTTCGGATCGAGGAAGAAAGGGCAGCTCCAGAGTCCGGGAGTAAGACCGGCTTGTATTATTTCACGGGCCATGGCCTGCATGCCGTCGGGGAAACGCTCCAAGTTGCTGTTCCAGTCGCCGAAACGGTCGTCCCAGTTGTAATCAATGAGGAATGTGTCGAACTTGACCGGGCGCCTTTTCAACTCGCCCAGATCCTTGCGAATATCGTCCGCGGTGATTTCAGGCCCATAGAAATACCACGTGCAAAATACATTTCTTTTGTCCGCAATCCGCGCGCCCTCGCGTTCTTTTATCCGTTGCGCATGCGCCCGCAGCAGAGAGTCGCAGTCTTTGCCGGTTTGTATATAAAGGGTGTGGGTCGTCCGCGTTGCGCCGGGCGGAACCGCCACGCCGTCGAATTCCGCCAGCGCGGTGAGCGTCTGCAAGGCGGCGAGGTTTTTGTCGGGCCGCACCGAGACGTCGCTCAGGTGTTCAGTCTGACCGTCGAAGCCGATGAACAGCGCGGAGGTTTCAGGGCCCGTGTCGGGAATGATGACAAATCCCGGGTCGGCATGATAAGAGACCGCCCCCGCGGCGGTTTCGCCGGGATCGTCCTCGCCGTGGACGCCCTGCGAGTTGTCCGCGGCGGCTTCCTGCGCGGCTTCGTTGCGAAGCGTCGGGCGGAACGGGCCGGGAACGTCGTTTTTGTGGCGCGCCATGCGGAAGATCGTCCACTCGGGGATGCTCGTGCCCGCCACGAGGAGATGGTCCTGGGCGTGGATTTGCAACGGGATGAGGCCGCGCAGGGCGATGGCGGTGTCGCGGGTATTGGTGACGGAGAGGCGAAGGGTGAAGCCACCTTCGCAAGCCGTGACGGTGCGCGTGAGGCGCAGGCCGGCGACGAGGGCCCGTCCGTCGGCATCGAAGTCGGGCGCGGGGAGCTTTTCGCCGTCGATCACCGGCGCGGGCGTGGTATAGGTGAGGCGCGTGCCGTTGCCGAGATCGAGCGTCCCGGCGGCGGCGGGCGCGAGGCATGCGACGAGGAAAAGGAGAAGTATGCGCGCGCTTTTCATCGTTTGAGCACCCAGTCCTGGACAAAGAACACCGACGGATTGTCGGTGATAATATATTCGGCTATGTTAAATTCCACGCCGGACGGTCTGACGACCACGCGGTGTTTCCCGGCGGAGATCGGACCCAGCGAATGAAGCCAGAGGACACGCTCCGAGCCTTGGTTGAAATTCCATTGGTAGTCCGGCGTCACCGCGACCGACCCGGTCGCGTGCGCGCCGTCCACGCTCACGTCGAATTCGCGCTTTTGGCCCCAGTCGCCCTCGAGGCTTGCGCGGGCGAGCAGCGCGTAGGTCCCGTCCTCCGGGATGTCGATTTGTGCGCCGGATGCCGCCTCGCCCGCCTCGATATAAACACTGTTGGGCGCGGTGGCGGGACGGGCGTCCTCGGTGAACCGGCCTTTTGCGTAGACCGACACGGGACGCGAGAGGCCGTTCGCCGTGCGCACGAGAAACGCGCCCCGGAAGAGCGGGCGTCCCGTGAGCCTGGCCGCGTCGGTGGTGACGGTGAGCTGGAGGGTTTCGCCCGGCCCGACCGTCCCGGAGGCGGGCGCGACGTCAAACCAGTCGAAAACATTGTTCTTGCGAATCTGGAAGGCGACGGAAGCGGGCGCGTCCGTCGGCAGACTGACCGAAACCACGGCGGCTCCGCCCGAGGCGAAATTCACCTGCGCGGGACGCGCGGTCAGCGCGAGAGGACGCACGGGCAGGTCGGCGATGCCGCCGAAAAACGCCCCCATGTCGGTTCCGGCGGGCACCACGCCGGGCACTTCGACGGCACGGCCCCGGGCGGGACTGTGCGCGGCGGGCCGGTAGTCGCCGGCGGCGGGATCAGCCAGCCGGGGATCGGCGGCGAGGGCATGTTTCTCCTGTCCATAACCGCGCCAGGCGGCCGTGAATTTATCCGACGGAGAGCGCGCACGGTTGACCCAAAACAGGTCGTGGTCGAAGTCCTCGGCGCGCGCCCAATCGCCGGGCTGCCGGGCATCGTTGCAGACGAAAATATTATTGCGCATGACCGCCGCCCCGCCGCCGTAGGCGCCGAACGCCCCGGCGGACGGGCCGAAGCCGTGGAGCGTGTTGTTGTATATAAACCGTTTTCCGCGCTGTTCCAGGCGGTGGCTGTTTTTGAAGAACATGAGCGCCAGACCGGCCTCGTCGCCGGGATTCGCGATGAGGTTGCCGATGGCGAACTGCGGGCCGACGAGGCACGGGCCGAAGCTCACGCCGCAAAGCGTGCCCTCGATTTTGTTGCGGGTGAAGCGGACATTCATGCCGCCGCCCTCCAATTCGACGCCGTCATCATTGCCGAAGGCGAGGAAGTTGCCCGCGATGTCGCTGTCGCGATGGAAGCCGCCCTCGGGGGAGGAGTTGCTGTTGCACTCGATCACGTCGTTCCAGCGGTGCTCGTCGCTGCCGACCATGTCGTTCCAGCGCAGCACGGTGCCGCCCTTTGCATGATCGACCACCACGGCCTCCGGGCCGGCGGGGTGGGAGAACATCCACGAGTTCGCGCGCCCGCGCGGATCATGGATGTAACAACGCTCCACCACGGTGCCGGCGCTCCGGCGAATCTGCACGCCGCCGTCGAGGTTTATCAACTGTCCCGAGGCATCCATGTATTTCCCGCGCGCCTTGGTGTTGTCGAACTGCTGCACTCCGGTGCGGCCCCAGCCGGAAAGGTCGCAGTTGAGGATGCGGACGGAGTCACAGTCCTCCACGAGCACGGCATGCCGCTCGCCGCCCTCGACGGCGAGGTTTTCAAGAATTATATAACGCGCGCCTTTCAGGACGATGGCTGCGGGCTGGTTGTCGTTGGCGCGCGGGGCGCGGCGGACAATAAAACCCGTTGGCGCGGTATATTTGATCCAGCCATCGGGCGCGCCCTGCCCGGTGATGACGATGCCATTTTCCGAGACATCCGGCATTTGTGAAAGGTCCACGGTCATTGCGACAGGCGGCGCACTGGACCACGTGCGGAAACAGGCGGACGCGAGCGCCGGCTCCATTGCATTTTCCATGCGCACCCGGAGCTGATAGGCGGCATCCTCCCGCAGGCCGAACAAACTGCCCTTGTATATTTTTTCGGGCTGGTCGCAAACGGGCGCGTGCGCGGCCAGCCATGCGGTCTCCCCGGCGGCCCGGTATTCCACGCGAAACGCGCCGCCCTTTTCGGGGCGGAAATAATAACTGCAACTTTCAAACGACGGCACGACCCGCAACTCGCCGGGCTCCAGCAAGGGCAGCCCATTTCCGTCCTCGACGGCATATGCCGCCGGCACGGTCAATCCTGCAAGGCAGGCGAGAAGACTGGAAAGGACCCGGCGCATTATTATTAAAACTCGAAAGTCGCGATGAAGTTGAACTGGCGGGGGTCAATGATGCGCCACACATAGGGCTTGCCGTTCGAGTCGGCGCGGACGGCTTGGAGCCGCCCGTCCTCAAAGGCGTTGGCAATGGCGAATTGAAACCGGGCGGCGACCCTGTTTCTCCATAGCTTTGTCCGGTATCCCACGTTGAAATCCACGATGGTGGTGGATTCGCCCCAGACGGGGCGGGTGGGGTCCAGTTTGGTATGAACGATCTGCCCGGTCACCGGGTCCGGGCCGTCCAAATCAATGCCGTAATTGCCGATGCCGATCTTGGATTGCCATCTTATGGAGCCGCCCACATCGACCGCCTTTAATATGGGATGGTTGGTGATGCCCGACAGCCGCATGTTGGCCAGAAATTTCACGGTGTATTCCGAGACGTTGTCCCTGGGGATGCCCTCGCGCTGCTTGGCCAGATCCCAATCGGGCTTCACACTGTCGTTAAACCACCGCTCGGCGGTCTGCCCGGGCAATCCGGTTGCCTCGTTCACATAGGCGCTGGTCCACCAGCGGGCTCCGGTCAGCGGGTCGATCAGGTTTTGCCAGAACTCCAGGCGTTCCTCCAAATACGCGGCGAATCCCGGTGCCACCGTGATGTTTCTGGCCTCCGCTTTCGAGGCATTGAACCGCAGGTTCAAGTAGTCGGTGGGCGCCCAGTTCATCTCGAATTCATAGCCCTTGGCCAGCCCTTCATCCACTTCGGTGACTCTGGTGCGGTAGAGTTGCAGGGTGCGCAGACGCTCCGGGGTCATTTGCATGATGGCCGCCACGCGGTTGAAAATCTCGGTGGGCGTAAGGGTTTCCCCCGCCGCCAGCGCCTGTTGCTTCACCCAATCGGAGGCAATCTTGTTCAGGCTGAATGTGCGGTTGGCGGTCTGGTCGTCCGGGAGATCCTCGTCTTCGTAGTCCACTTCATAGATATCAAACAACAACACCCGCCCGACAGGCGCCGCGGTGCCGCGCTGGTTCTGGGTGCGGTTTTCGTAGCGATTCAATTTCATGATCAACCGGTTGTTGAAGAGCCGCAGCGTGAAGCCGTAGTCCTTGCCCGTCCCTGTCGGATTGGGGATGTCCTGTCCGGCCAGGTTGATCGCCGGGTCATAGTTGAGGTCGAGGCTGTCCGATTGGTTGTAGAACACCGAGACTTGGCGCATCCAACGCAAATACCACGGCGCGTTCGCGTCTATCCACGCGGCGGGTTTCACCACCACGCCCTCGGCATGCGTGGTGCCGGAGTTCAGCCTCCATTTGTCAACCCAGCGGTTGTCCCAGGCAAAGTCGTGCGTGAGTCCGTCGGGCAATAGTTGCGGGGAGACTCCGTCCTTTTGGAAAACCCGGTCGCGCCTGACGCCGGCCGTGACGACCACGCCGTCCCGCACGAGGTGGCTTTGCAGCACCGCGCCCATACCCTTGGTGATTTTCAAGGAGTTGTTTGTCCCGCCGGAGCCGGCGAGGTCGGCGGCCAGTCCCAGATAGGCGGGTTCGTGGTGGATCAGGCCGGTTGCGACATTGCCCCAGATGTAGTCATACTGGCCGGGAGTGAGGGTGCCGGGAGAGTAGTCCACATTCTGCCCGATGGCGTCCCCCATGTAATAAAAGGCGTAATTCCGGGTGTTGGTGTTCGAGATTTGGTTCCAAGGCAGGTCCGGGTTGATGACCTCCTGGTTGTTCGAGGTGCCGCGCGGCGTGCCGGCGGGCAGCCACGGGTGCTCGTCGGTCAGCGCATGCCGGTAGTTGTATCTGCGTGTCTCAAACTGTTTGTATTCATGATAGGCGGTGACTTGGTGCAGTCCGAGCCAGCGGGTCCAGCCCGTGTCACGGCGAAAATCGAGTTTGTAAGCCATCTGGGTGCGGAAGGTGTCGTTGAGCAGCGGGTTTTCGCTCACGAGATCCTGGTTCACCGCCAGGTAGGGGCGCAGGTAATTGGGATTGTCGCTGCCGTCGTATAATTTCCGGTTTATATCAATCCCGAGAAAGCTGCTGGTCTGGTTTTTCTTGGATTTCCCCATGAGCATTTTGCTGTAGGAGGTGGAATCCTCCCGGAACCATCCGAGATCCACTGCCAGATATTGCCTGGGGGTTTCTATAAACGTCTGGGTCAGCCGGGCCAGAATGGTGTCGTTCGTCTGGTAGAACCAGTCGGTCGCGGCAATGTTGATGCTGGTCCAGTCATATAATGACTGGTCATGAACGCCGACGGGATAGCGGGAGGTCGTCGAGACCGGCAGGTTCGGATCAAGCACGGGTTGCTGCGCCACCATGGCGTAATTATACAGGGTCTGATCGTTGGCGAAGGCGTTGTCGGTCTCTGTGCCGCGCGGCGACATCCAGAGAATGCTGCCGTCGCGGTCCACAAACAGGAGGGACGTGCCGCGGCCGGAGGTCTGGAACATGCGGGCAAGGCCGCCGTTGTTCGTCATGTAGTTGGTATTGGCCTGGCCGGGGATTTTGTTTCCGTTCCGGTCGTAGGCGGCCCCGAAGGTGCTGCTGAGGTTCGGCTCCAGCGGGTCCCACGTGTATTCGCCCCGTTCGCGCCAGGGGGTGATGCCGTCGGCGGGCGTGATCACGTTGGCGCGGTTGCCCGAGATTTTATATTTCGAGTAGGCGACATTAAAGACCGTCCGCTTGGACGGCTGGTATTTGACCATGAAATTATAAAGCTCCGCGTCAGTGCCGGACGGTTTGCGCTGGAAGCCCTGGTGCCAGAACATCTGCTGGGCGCGCACGGCGAGCCTGCCCTTGACGAGCACGCGGCTCACGTCGAGCGACTCGCGAAAGCCGTTGTTGCCGTCGAGCCGGACTTGGGCCTTGTTTCTGTTGCGGGTGAGGTGAGGGGTGGCGGGGATGGAGTTGATCGTGCCGGCGGGGTTGCCGAGGCCGGCGATGATCGAGCTGGGACCGCGGGTGATCTCGACGCCGTCGAGCAGCAGGCGGTCCAGCGGGGTGCGCCCGCTGGTCTCGAAATTGCCGAAGGTCTGGTTGGGATTGCCCAGGCCGCGCACGCGGTTGGCCGTCCCGGGACTGTCCATGTTGCCGTCGGACACCGAACCGTTCGCATCAATCGAGACATCCGTGAAAGTGCCCGCGCCCTCGGTGCCGACCTCGAAGTTAAAAATATCGTTGATGTCGAGCATGCCGAAGTCGTCCATCTGCTCCGTGGTGATCACGGTGATGGCCGCGCCCAGGTCCTCGATGCTGGAGTTCAGGCGCGTGCCCGCCATGGTGCTTTCGGCGTAGTAGCCGCGCTTTTTGGCGGTGACCTCGAAGACGGACATTTCAACCGGATCCTCGTTGTCGGCGTCGCCCGGCAGGGTGGTTTGGATCCGGACCGGAGAGTCTTTTTCCCCGGAGCGTGCGGACTCGGGGGCGTCGCCGGGCGCCGGCCTGACCGCCTGCGCACGGGACTGCGCGGCGCACACTGCGAGGACGCACAATTGCGCGGAAAGCAGCCGCGCAAGGAATGATGCTGAAGAACGTGGGCTCATGAGAGTGGGTTCTCTGTCTGTTGGTTTATGATGGATCGAAAAACCGCCGTCCGCGGACGGCATGCCAAAGGGGACGAGGATCCGTATCCGTTGAAAAGCGTCTGCCTTGCCGGCGGGCGCGGTGGGGATGCCGCGGCGATTCGGGGGAAATTGCGCATGCCTGGGAAAAGGGGTAAAGCATGATTGTTTGGGCTGGATTTAATTTCACAATGTGAATTGAGGATTTCGTCAAGTAAAATGATGCGTTATTTTTAAGCATCATTGATGCCATGTTGAAATCCGCTGCCCGCAATCACGGGGGGAAAAAGCGAAAGGCCTCGCGGCGCCCGTTCTCCGATCCGCCGGCGGCAGGTCGTGGACCGATCGGGGGTTGTTCATTTTTGATCACTATAACTTGGAAATATCAAACGGTTGCATGAAAGCGGGGCGGAGGAAGAAAGGCGTGGGGTGTTGGGGAATGCTTCATGTCTTTTGGGTTGCCTGTTCCAATAAACCGGCCGATGGAGGCGGGGTGACCGGTGGGGATTATTCCAATACGGGATATGGCCTGTGGCAAAAGGATTACATTTCACTATGTGAATCAGTAATTCGAAAAAATCAAAATGAATTCGACATTCCCAAAACGCTCTGCATCGCTGCCGGAATGTTTTTATGAGAATTTCACTGCCGCCAGCCGGACTCCTCATTTTCCTGCCGCCTGTCCTGTTTGTGGCTGCGTGCGTCTCCGATTCCGGCGCCCCGCCCACGGATGTCACGGTCGCGGCCGAGCGTTCCAAGGCGGCACCGAATTTTGAGCCGCCGACCGCGGAAGCGCCGGCGTATTACGCGTTCCGCTCCATCGGCGGGGTGGAGCTCGGGGCCATTTACGCGGGCGAGCAGATTCCGCCCCGCGACGAGGTCGAGCCGCTGGTGGAAAAGGCGCTCGCCGGCCGGCACTACCTCAAGGCGGGCAAGGGCACCCCGCCACCGTCGCTCGTCATTGCCTACGCTTGGGGCAGCATCAACGCGGAGGACGGGGACCGCCGCACCCGCGAGCGCATGCTGTCGCTGGTGACCACCAACAAAATGAACCTGGAGGAGGGCAGCGTGGACCTCGCCCGCAATCCGCCCAACCTGGACGATGGGCGTTACTTTCTCGTGGTGGCCGCCTTCGACCGGGCGGAACTCAAGGCGGGCAGGAAAAAAATGCTCTGGCGCTCCAAGCTCAGCACCGGAAGCGCGGGCACCACGCTGACGGAAATGCTCCCATCGTTCCTCAATGCCGGCGCGGATTTCTTCGGTCAGGACGGCCTGCCTGCCGTGCTCGACGGCAAGCTGAAGGAAGGGGTCGTCACCATCGGCGATGCGGAGGTGGTGCCGGACAAGGCGAAGAGCGGACAGGCGGAAGACCGCCGGCCTCCCGCCGTCCCGAAAAACGCGTCGCAACCGGGCCCGACTGAGGATTGACCTTGTGTCAACGCGGCGGGCACAAGGCGCATGGGGCTCTTCTTCACGCGGCGCCGTCCCGAAAATAGAATGCCTCCACACCCGCCACGCCGGTCTTGATGGCGAAGATCGCGCCGGCCAGCGACTGGCGCGCAAGCTCGTCCGCTCCGAGATCGGCGCGGGCGGTCGTGACAAAAAGCGTGCGCAACCCGGGGCCGCCAAACGCGCAGGACGTCACATGCGTGACCGGCAGCGCATAATGGCAAAGCAGTTTTCCCGTGCCCGGGTCCCAGCGCGTGACCGCGCCTCCGCCCCAGAGCGCCACCCACAGCATTCCCTCCGCGTCGATGGTCATCCCGTCGGGCAATCCCATTCGCTCCGGGATCTCGACCGCCGCCCGGCGATTCCGGAGCCCGCCGCGCCCGAGGTCATAATCGAAGACGCTGATCGTCCGTGTCGGCGTGTCGATGTAATACATGCGCGAATGATCGAGGCTCCATGCCAGCCCGTTGGAAATGGATACTCCGGACAGCAGGCGTCGCGGCCGCGCCGGCGACCCCTCGCGGGAATGCTCAAACACATAAAGCGATCCCATCCCCGCCTGTCCCGCGAGGGAAACCGTTCCGGCGACAAACCGTCCGGACGGATCGCATTTCCCGTCATTGAACCGGGTGGTTTTCGGGTCATGTCCCTCGGGGCACGTCATGCCGGTCAGCCGCCCGCTCACGGGATCCAGCCTCGCCACTCCGCCGTTGACCGCGACCAGCAAACCTCCGCTTTCCGTCGGCACGACCGCGCTCACCGGAGAGTCCAGCGTCCAGCATTCATTCGCCCACGTCGCCGGATTCAACCGCCCGACCCGCCGCCCGAGGATGTCAACCCAGAGCAGCGCCCCCGCGCGCGCGTCCCACAGCGCGCCCTCGCCCAGGATCGCGTGCACGTCCAGCGCAAATTCAAACTCGGGCTCGACAGGTTTCATACGGGAAGGGAAAGATGTTGGGAAGCGCTCCGGCGCGCGGCCAGGACAGGGTGGAGGCAATCCGGATGAATCTCAAGTATTTTGTTTGACGAAACTATTATTTCATGTTGTGAAACTATTCCGATTGAAGCCTCCCCTGGTTTCATCATCGCCGGACGGAATCATTCAGCATCGCTCCCCTCTCTGCCCAAGTCCCTATGCACACCACCATCCTCCCGAAACCTCCCCTCCCGGCAGGCCTCGCGCTTGCCTTGTGCTGCGCTCTTCTCACTGCGTGCGGACCGGACGGAAAAGCCGTCCCGCGCGAGTCCGGCCAATGGCCCGAAGGCCGGTCGCCGCGCGAGGTCGGCGGACGCGTCGTCGAGACCTTTCTCTCGAATCCCTTCCGCATCCACAAGGCGAGCGGCATGATCCACTATGTCGAGACCTGCACATGGCAGGGCGCGCTCCGCTTTGCGAAACAAACCGGAGACCCGGCGCTCACCGAACGTCTGGTGAGGCGCTTCGACCCGCTCTTCGGCGAGCAGGCGCACTATATCTCGAAACCGCTCAACGTTGACACCACCGTTTTCGGCTCCGTGCCGCTCGAGCTCTACATGCGCACCGGCGACAAACGCTTTCTCAAAATCGGCCTCGATCTCGCTGACGCGCAATGGACGACACCCGCCGACCAAAGCAAGCTCGACGACACCGCGCGCGAAGCCGTCACGCGCGGGCTGAGCTGGCACACCCGTTTCTGGATCGATGACATGTATATGATCACGATGCTGCAAACGCAGGCGTATCGCGCCACCGGGGACAACAAGTATCTCGACCGGGCCGCCCTCGAAGCCGTCGCCTACCTCGACAAACTCCAGCAGCCGAACGGCCTCTTCCACCACGCGCCCGACGCGCCCTTTTTCTGGGGGCGCGGCAACGGCTGGTTTGCCGCCGGCATGTCCGAACTGCTCCGCGCGCTCCCCGCCGGGCATCCCAATCGCGCCCGCATCATGGCCGGTTACCAAAAGATGATGGCCACGCTCCTCCGGCATCAGGATGCCGAGGGCAAGTGGCATCAGCTCATCGACGATTCGTCCTCCTGGCAGGAATCGTCCTGCACCGGGATGTTCACCTATGCGTTTGCGACCGGCGTGAAACACGGCTGGCTCGACGCCGCCACCTACGGCCCGGCCGCCCGCAAAGGCTGGCTTGCCCTCGCCGGCTGGATCAATCCCGATGGCGCCATCCGCGACGTGTGCGAGGGCACCAACGCGCTCAACGATCGCAATCACTATCTCAACCGCGGCCGTGTCACCGGCGATCTGCACGGACAGGCCCCCGTCATCTGGTGCGCCAACGCGTTGATGGAATAACCATCCATCCCCGTTGGTCCCGCCGCTTTCCCGCCAGCCCGGCGGATGCCGCCGCATCACCCAAGCCGCTCCATTCTCTCATGCGCAAATTTTCTTTCCTGCTGTGTTTCTCGGTTTTCGGTCTCCATCTTTCGGTTTTTTCCGCCGCGCTCACGTTCGAGGAATCCCGCGATGAAATCCGCGTCGGCAACGAAAATGCCACGCTCGTCCTCGCGAAAAATCCATGGCGCCTGAGCCTGCTCGCGCCCGACGGCGCCGTGCAATTCGCCGAGGCGGCCGCGCCCGAGTTCAAGATGGGTGACACTTGGTTTCCGGTTTCGCAGGTCACCTCAATGGACCAAAACGGACGCCTCGCCGTCGTCCTCGCCGACGCCACCCGGGGCGTCGTTGAAATCTCGGCGGCCGGCGCAGGCGGCTTCCGCATCGTCATCCGCGCCGAAACCCGGACCGTCTCCGCGGTCCGCGGCGCGACCATGCTCGCCCCCGTCGAGGAAATCTACGGCTTCGGCGAAATGTGGAACGGCCGCGTCGCCCAGCGCGGCGCGGCCTTCGATCTCTGGGCCGCGGGCGGCACGCCGGACGAATGCGCCTACATGCCCTATTACGTATCCACAAAAAACTACGCGTTCTTCCTCGACTACGGCGGCCGCGTCCATTTTGACGTGGGCCGGAACCGCGCCGACCGCATCACCTACGAGGCGCCCGCGGACACGCTTGACCTCACCCTCGTCCGCGGCGGCGACATTCCCTCGGTCGTGCGCGGGTTTTTCACCGGCCGCGGCCTGCCCAAACAACCGCCGCGCTGGAGCCTGAAGCCCTGGTTTTGGCTCATGGCCGACCCGGAGCAGCCCGGTGCGAAAATCGAGACCTTGAAGGGCCGCCATTTCATCGACATGGTGAAAAAACTCGACGCACTCTCCATTCCCGTCGGCACGACCTGGCTGGAGCCGCCCTGGCAGGACGCGCGCACCTCGTTCAACCCCGACCCCGGCTTCGATCCCGACCTCAAGGGCACCATCGCCGAGCTCCGCGGCATGGGCGTGCGCACACTTGCGTGGACCGTCCCCTACACCACAAAAAACGCCTCCAACTGGGCCGAGGCCGTCGAGCACGGCTACCTCGTGCAAAAACCGTCCGGCGATGTGAAAACCGCCGACGCCGTCGTAACCGGCTCCGGCGAGCTCATGGTTGGACGCCTCTACAATTACATCGATTTTTTCAACCCCGAGGCGCGCGACTGGTGGAAGCGGCAGATCGTGCGCAGTCTCGATACCGGCATCGCCGGCTTCAAACTCGATGCGGGGCAGGATCTCGAGCCCGACGCCGTTCTCCACGGCGGACGCAGGGGGGCCGACGTGCGCAATTCCTACGCGATGGAATACAACCGCGTCTTCCACGAGGCGCTTTCCTCGCGGCTAGGCGACGATTATCTCATGATCCCGCGCGCCGGGTGGATGGGCTCCGCCGCGCACCACAATTTCAAATGGCCCGGCGATCTGGCCGGCAGTTTTGCCAACAACGGCCTGCCCTCGTCGGTGTATTCCACGCTTTCGCTCGCGTTTTGCGGCGCGCCCTTTCTCTCGACCGACATAGGCGGTTTCGAGGACCAGCCCGCGCCGGAAAAAGTCTGGCTGCGCTGGGCGCAGTTCGGCGCGTTTCTTCCCGGCATGCAGACGCTGCACATGCCCTGGTGGTATTCGGAGGAATCGGTCCGGCACTTCCGCTTTCTCGCGTGGCTGCACACCGACATGATTCCGTTCTGGCAAAGCCTGGGGCACGAGGCGGCGGCCACGGCCGCGCCCATGGTCCGTCCGCTGGTGTGGACCTGGCAGCATGACATCGACTGCTGGCGCGTGGACGATGAGTTCACGGTCGGCGAGGCGCTCCTTGTCGCGCCCATGCTCAACGCCAACCCCGACCGCAAGGTCTATCTCCCCGCCGGACGCTGGCACGATTTCTGGAACGACCGGCGCGTCGTCACCGGTCCGCGCACCGAGACATGGTTTGAAGGCTGGTCCACCATCGACAAGTTCCCGCTCTACATCCGCGAGGGGGCCATCATTCCGATGGAGGTCGCCAACACTTTCAGCGGCTTCGGCTGGCCCGAGTCCGCCGGCTATATCACCCTGGCCATCTGGCCGAAACTCCGCGGCGAAAGTTCTTTCACACTCCGCGACACCGAGGGGCCCGTGCGCATCACCGCCGCGCGAAACGACGATGCCTCCCTTGTCCTCACTTGGGATGCCACCCGCCGAAACCACCTCTTGCGCGTGCACATCGACGGCTCATCTGTCCCCCGCGAGGTCCGCGCGGACGGCGTGCTGCTTGCAAAAACATCCGATCTCGATGCTTTCCGCAAAACCGCCGCCGAATGCTGGCATTACGATGCCGCGGAGCAAAAACTCTGGATCCGAAAACTCAACAACGGTTCTGCCACGAGTATCGAAGTGCGGTTGAAACCATGAAAGGTTGAGGCCGGGCCGCATACCAATTCCGAACGAAATACACTCTTCTGGAGGGCCGAGCTCCTGCGAGGCCGTCGCCGGAAAACGTCACGTATAACCGCGACGGCCTCGCAGGAGCTCGGCCCTCCAGAAAAAGGGTGATTATCATTGGGAAATGGTCTCGCAGGGCACGGCCCGGTATGGAGAGGCGCCACTCCGGCGCTCCGTGCTACATGGCCAGTCCCGCGGCCAGCAGCAGCGCGTAAAGCGCGAGCAGTTTTCCGGTGTCCCCGAGGAGCGCGATCCGCTGCGCCGGTCCGGTGTCGCGGCGCAACCGTCTCGCGTGCGAAACCGCCAGGGGCGCAAGCAGCAGCGGCAGCATCACCCACGCCGAAAATCCCCGCACCCACAGCACGGCCGTCACGCCCAGCGCCAGGGCCAGCGACACACAGAATTGCACGCAGGCCACCCCGCGTCCGAAACGCACGATCAGCGTGCGCTTGCCCGCCTTGGCATCGGTTTCCATGTCGCGGTAATTGTTCACGAGCAGGATGTTCACGGAGAGCAGGCCGATCGCCGAGGCGACGAGCATGGCATCCAGCGTGAGCGTGCCGGTTTGCACGAAATAAGTGGCCCCGACCGCCACCAAGCCGAAAAACACAAACACAAACACATCGCCGAGCCCGTTGTAGGCGAGCGGGAAGGGGCCGCCGGTGTAGGCGATGCCGCACAGGATGCTGGTCACCCCGATGGCGAGCAGCGGCCAGCCTCCGAACCGCAGGAGGGTGAGGCCGGCCAGAAACGCCGCGGCGAACACCAGCCACATCGCGGCGCGCATCGTCGCGGGCCGCACCCAGCCCATCGCCACGGCGCGCCGGGGGCCGACGCGCTCGGCGGTGTCGGCCCCTTTTTTGTGGTCATAATAGTCGTTGGCAAAATTGGTTCCGATCTGGATGAGCAGCGCAAACGCGAGGCAGGCGCACGCCGCCGCCGCCTGGAATCCGCCGTCATGCCAGGCCAGCGCCGAGCCGGCCAGCACCGGCGCCACGGCGGCCGGCAGCGTGCGCGGGCGCGCGGCCTGAAACCAGATTTGGAAACTCGACGGACGTTCAGTCATGAATGCGGAACGAACAATTTGTCCCGGAACTCCGCAACGCAATTTCGTGGCGCTCCTTCCCGGCTTTGGCGTCCTTCCCAAACGGATGAGTCCCGTTCGGAACGCGCCGCTACCAGTTCCAACGGGCGGTGAGGCTGGCGGTGTGGCGCTGGCGGGCGGCGGCGACCTCGAAATCGTAGGCGAGGGCGAGCGACATCAAGCGGGTGATCGCCGTGCGCAGGCCTAGACCGAGCACCGCGGCGCCGCGCACGTAGCCGCCGGTCTCGGCGTCAATGAACACGCCCGGGTTCGAGACGTATTCCATGCGCACCGGAGTGGCGTCGCCGGTGAGGTTCTGGCGCCAGCCGGCGGAGACGTCCAGCAGCGCCTCGCGGCCCCAAGGCAGGTCGAAGCCCTGCGTGGCTTGCAGCCTCACGAAGCTCTGCCAGAAATCGTGCGAGAAGTCCGCCACACGCATCGCGCCGTCGCCTTTTTCCCGCTGGTTTTTGTAACGCAGGCCCATGTAGTGGAGCGAGGCGGAGGGGCGCGCCGAGCCGCGTTCCCACGAGCCGAGCGTGAAGCCGAGCTCGGCGCCCGCGGAGACGACGGCGACCTCGTAGCAGCCGATGGCCGCGCCGACGTGCTCGCGGCGGCTGGTGTCGGCCTGCGCGAAGCCGGCGGAGGCATCGAGCCCCGCGTGCCAGCGGCCCAGTTTCATGGCGGCGTAGGCGCCGAAGAGTTGCTGGTCAACGCTGGCGTAGGCGTGGTTGTCGGTTTCCAGCCTGCCGCTGGCGATCCCGGCCCACGCGCCGAGGAGGGTTTTTTCGGCGAACACGCGGTCGTAGCCAGCCATCACGCCTTGGGTGCGGTCGGTGAAGCCGGTTTGCATGGACGTTTGTTTGTAGTCGCCGATGGTGCCGAAGCCTTTCAGCCAGAAGTCTCGCGCGGGGTCTCCCTTGTCACGCCCGGTGAACGGCGCGAAAAACGACTCGCTCATGCGGGACTGGACGGCGCTCACGGAGGCGAGCACGGTGTCGTAGGCGAGCGCCACGTCCTTGGCGGGGTTCGCGGACTGGTTATACACTTCCATCACGAGTGTTTTCCCCTCGCGCGAAAGATGCACGCCCATGCCGAACTCGGCCGGGTTGTAGTCGGGCAGGAGCGTCTCGTGGTTGTCGCTGGTGATGCCGCTGCCGGTGGTGATGATCGTATAGACGCCCGTTTGCAGCGGGCCGGACAACCCGACCGCGCCGTGGTTCACAAAGGAGACGGTTTTCGCCGCGCTTAGCACCGTGTCCTGCCCGAACAACAGTTTCCCGCCGTCCACCACCACGGTGGCGGCGGCCACGATCATGGTGCCCGAGTCGGGCGACAGCAGTTCCAGCACCGAGCCGCCTGAGACGGACACGGTAGATGCCGTCCCGCCCAGCGCCCCGACGTTGGCGATTTGCGCATGGGCGTTGTCTTGCAGCGCGACGGCGGCGAGCGTGTTGGCCGCGCCGAGGCGCACGCTGCTGTTAATGAGCGCGAGCGTGCCGCCGCCGGCGATGGCCGCGGATAAATCGCGTCCCGAAAAACCCTCCAGCGCGAGCGTCGCGCCGGTGTTGATGGTGATGTCAACATCGCTGTAGGAGCCGCGGTCAACGACGTGCAGCAGGCCCTCGCGCACCTCGACGAAGCCGGAGAGGGCGTTGTCGCCGCCGAGCCGGATGTCCGCCGCGCCGGTCTTGATGATGCGCGCGCCGGTGGCGGATTGGATCACGCCGTCATAGGCGGTGTCCGCCGTGGAGCGCAGCGTGAGCGTGCCGGTGCCGATGAGGATGCCGCCGGCGCCGGAGAGGTTGGCGAGTTCCTGCGAAAGGTCGGTGGCGTCGAGGAGCGAGCCGCCGGCGAGCGTCACCGCCGCGCTGGAGGCGAGGGCGTTTTCGCGGGTGACTTTGAGGGCGCCGGAGGCGAGCAGGGCGGGGCCGGCGAAGTCGTTGTCCGCGTGGGAGAGCGTGACGGTGCCGGTGGCGCGGATTTCGACGCCGCCCGCGCCGGTGAGCCGAGCCTGGAAGTCGGAGCCGGCGGCGCCGGTGTTGTCGAGCAGGAGGGTTTTGCTTTCAAAAATTTCGACCTGCGTGAGGCCGGAGCCGAGGTAGAGGCCGCCCTCGGCGGCTTGTGCGATGTAGTTGTAATCGGCCTTGCCGACCGTCTCCGCGCCGGCGGCGCCAGCCTGGCTCACGTCCACGCGCACGGGGAGCGCGAAGGCGGAGCCGTCGGGTTTCACGAGTTCGAGGCGCGCGTCGGTGCCCGACACGGCGCCGGCGGCGACGAGGCGGATGGAGGAGACTTGCGTCCGGTCGAACAGATGCGGGCTGCCCGGGTTGACAACCGGCGCGCCGTCGAGCGCGGCGAGGTTGAGCGCGACGGTGCCCGACGAGATGGCGAGGCTGCCGACCGAAAGCAAATTTTGGGGCGCGTCGCCGGCGGCGTTCATTTCGATTTTCAACAGGCCGCCGTCCATGGCCAGGCCGCCGGCGCTTCCGGTGGCGGTGACGGCGCCGGTGGCGCCGCCGGACAGCGAGAGCGTGGCGCGCGACAGCGCGCCGAGGTTGGCGGCGTCGAGGTCGAGCGTGCCGCGCCCGAGCGCGACGGTGCCGGTGAACGCGGAGTTGGCGGTGGCGGCGAAGGCAAATTTGTCCGCGCCGGCGGCGAGCGCGATGTCGAGGCGTCCGCCGCCCGCGAGCGCGCGGGCGAGGGTGGCGCCGCCGGGCGCGGCCTGGCTGAGTGTGAGCGTCGCGCCGGAGGCGATGTCGAGCGCGCCGGCGCCGGAGCCGAGGTTGTTCAGCGAGGCGATTTGCAGCGCGCCTTCCCGCACCGCGACCGCGCCGGTGAAGGCGCTGTTGTCCGCCGTGAGCGCGAGGGTGCCGGAGCCGGTTTTGTCGAGCGAGCCGGAGCCGCTGAGCGCGCCCGCGAGCGTGGCCGCGAAAGTGCCGGTGCCGACGGACAGGCCGTTGGCCGAAAGGTCAATGGCGCTGGCGAGCGCGATGCCGTCGGCGGCAAAGCGCAGGGCGCCGCCGGCGCCGTCGGCCTTGAGCGTGCTTCCCGCCGCGGCGGCGTTGGCGACGGCGAGCGTGCCGGAGGCGAGGTCCACGCCGGCAAAATTATTATTTCCCGAAAGCGCGAGTTCGCCCGCGCCGGTCTTGGTGATTTTCGCCGCACCGGTAATGTTGCCGGTGAGCGCGAAAATGTTCGCGCCGGTGTCAACCGTCAGGCCGTTTGTTGACAGTGCGATCGCGTTGGGGAGCGTGTTGCCGCCGGTCGCGCGCAGCGTGGTGTTCGCGGCGGTGACGGCGAGCGTGCCGGAGCCGAGTGACACGCCCGCGCCCAGCGCGAGGACGCCGCCGCCGAGGGAGACGCCGCCGCGGAAATCGTTGGCGGCGTTGGCGAGGGTGAGCGTGCCGGAGTCGGTCTTGATGAGGCGTCCGGTCGCGCCGGCGAGGCCGGTGGCGGAAGCGGCGTCGGCGGTGATGCCGGCGCCGGCGAGGGTATAGGCGCCGGTGCCGGTGACGGTGAGGTCGGATACGGTGACGCCGGGCGCGGCGACGGAGATGGAGCGCGGGCCGGCGGCGATGGTGTCGTCGAGGACGGCATGGTCGCCCATCGCGAAGAGGCCGGGGGCGTCGCCGGCCCAGTTGGCCTGCGTGGGGTCCCACGTGCCGGAGGCCGCGCCGCGCCAGGTGGAGACGATGTTGTTGCCTTGGGTGGTGACGAGTTGCAGGCCGGAATTGTTGGACAAAGCACCGTTGCGGCGCGCACCGGGGACGGCCTCGAAACCGTCAATATACAATTTGCTATTGGCGGCGAGCGTGCCGGTGGCGGCGGAGCCGAGCTTGAAGGTGCCGGTGGCGAAGGCGCCGATGTCAATGATGTTGCCGCCGTTGTTGGTGAGGGCGGTGGCGTTTATATAATCGCTTTGGTCGCCCGCGAACAAGTCGAAGCGCATCGCGGCGGAGCCGGTGGTGAGGC
Source organism: Termitidicoccus mucosus (assembly GCF_038725785.1). Classification (GTDB taxonomy): domain Bacteria; phylum Verrucomicrobiota; class Verrucomicrobiia; order Opitutales; family Opitutaceae; genus Termitidicoccus; species Termitidicoccus mucosus. The sequence continues at coordinate 1,888,845 of NZ_CP109796.1, read as the reverse complement.
GGGTGGAGATGGTGAGCGTCTCCGGCGCGGCAGAGTTGTCCGGGCCGACCTGCACGGCCGCGCCGGCGCTGGCGGTCAGGGTGGAAAATTTTCCGTTTCCACCGGCTGTCGCGCCCGCCTTCACGGTCGTGATGCCCCCGCCCAGATACGCGCCGCTCCCGACGGCCAGCAGCGCGCCGCCCTCGACGTTCACCGTGGGATTGCCGTTGGCGCTGGAGGACACCACGACGGTGCCGACGCCGCGCTTGATGATGGTGCCGTGGTTGATGAACGTGCCGGAATACGCCCCATCGAAATCCTGGTCGAAGACCACGCCGCCGGCGGCGTTGCGCTGGATGTTGCCGACGAGGCTGTCGGTGTTGCCGACGAGCGTGCCGCTGACGACGTAGAGGATGCCGGTGAAGGCGGCGTTGGAGCCGGTGAGGGTGGTGAGGCCGGCCAGCCATTTCCTGAGCGTGCCGGAGCCGGAGAGGTTGCCGGAAAAGGTCTCGTTCACGCCGCCGCTCACCTGGCGCAGATCAACATAAGCGTCGGTGGCGATATATAAATCACCCTTTATCGAATTGATATTTCCCTCTAGCGCGCCGGCCTCCACGCGCGTGTCGCCGCTGTATGAATTGTTTCCCGTGAGCGATAGCATGGCGGCGCCTTTTTTCACCAGCGCGCCGGAGCCGCTGATGACGCCGGCGTAGGTGCCGGTGGCGGACGGGTTGAACACGAGCGTGGCGTTGTTGGTCACGTTTTTTGTGAAGCTGGCGGCGAGGTTGGTCAGTTCCACCGTGCCGCCCTCGATTTGCATGGGGCCTTGAACGGTGTCCGTGCCTGAGATGCGGATGGCGAGCGTGCCGCCTCCCTTTTTCACAAAACCACCCGCGCCCATCAAGGTGCCGGAGTAGGAGCCGTCGAAATCCTGGTCGAACACCACGGTGCCCGCCATGTTTCTTTGTATGTTCATCGGCAGACTGTCGCTGTCTCCGACGACCGTGCCGCTGAGCACGGTGGTTTTCGCGTAGGAGTTCGTCCCCCTGAGCACGAGCGTGCGGTTGGTGCCGCTCATTCTCAGCTCGCCCGGCCCGCGGATCGCGGAGTCAATCGTCGCCGTGCCGTTGGTTCTGCCTATATCAACCGCGCTCAAATCGAAGGTGGTGTAGCCGCTGACGAGGTTGATATAATTTTCGCCCGAGCCGGAGAAGCCGGTGATGAAATGATCCAGCCGCGACTGGAGTTGCGCGTCCGTCGCCTCGCCGTAGGCGGTGGCGCCAGAAAGTCTGGTCGAGACGTTGATGGTGCCGCCGGAAAGATTCAGTGTATCGTTGTCTGTATTGGAACGGATATTGGAAACCTCAAGCGTGCCTCCGTTCAGGTTCAGCACGCCCCCTTGATGGGTGCTTTCGGTGCCAAACACAATGCCGCCAAATCCCGCTCCCTCAGCCCGGGGGTCGCCCAATGCCAATACCGAGCCACTTGCAATAGTGACCGCGCCCTGCCCGGTTCCGGCAGCCGCACCGATGGCAATCCCATATCCATGCGCCGAATCGGGAGTTTCGGATGCGGTGTTGTAGCCGGCATTGATCAATGCACCTCGTATATTCAGGGTGCCACTCTCGATTGAAATGCGTCCCAGATGATTGACCGAGTCCAGACGCGAATCGGTCGCCATGTTCACCGTGGTATCGCCTCGAATTATCCACTGCGCCCATGCATTGTTTGCCCGCGGCCGAAAATGTGCATTTCCATTTACCACCCCTCCCCCCTGAAGAATATAACGCCCAGATTGTGCGTCGGCGGAAGTCCCGCCAAAACGAAGCCAAAACGGTGCGTTGCTTGCGACTCCCTCCAACCCAAGCGTCCCCGCGCTGGAGACATCCATGATGAGGTCGCCGGCACCGGTCAGGAATGTGGCGTTTGTGGCGGAGATCACATAATTGCTGCCGTCATGAAACTTCAGCGTATTGGTGGTCGGGTTGATTCCATCGCCAAAATACACGGCGAATATCTTTGCAATCGTGCCGCTGCCATAAAAATTGATTATAGAGCCGTCAGTTTTTCCAAACGGATTGGTGGCCGTTCCTCGGGCCTCCGTGGTGCCGGACTCGATATTCCACCATGTCTGATTGTTGTAGTTCCAAATACCGGAGCCTCCAACGGTACCGCTCTGATTCATGGTGGGAGTCCATATATATTCATCGGCAGCATTGGCATTGTGCAAAAACGTCAAGGTGAAAAATATGGTCGTAAGCAGGGGCAGCAGTTTTTTCATGATTATTAAATATGTGAGTTACGATTTTCGTCCGTCCAGAGCACGCATGCTCACTCCAAGTCTGATCTAAAAAACCGGTAGATTTTCCCATCTTCAGCGCCCACAATGAGATCAGGCATGCCATCATTATCGAGATCCGTCGGATACGCGGCTGCAGTGTGAATACCGAAGTCCATGTGTTTGCCATCCTTGAGTCTGACCGGCCTCGCTTCCGCAAACACTGGTTTTTCGTTGGTGCCCACATTCTCAAGCCAATATGGCGATGCACCCGGTCCGCGATCCTTTGAATAAAAGCGTTGGTTTCCTCGTATTGTGCCAAACACAATGTCCCATTTCCCGTCACCATTCCAGTCGGTCACACTCAGCTCGGCGCGACCCCATGAGCCGCAAGGACCACAGAGCACAATCGGCTTGCCGTCCCTGTAGGCCAGTTTCTCGACTCGCGCGACATCGAGTGATCCTTGCGCATCAGGAATCGCAACCGCCAGATCGCCGTCCCAGTCCATGTGCAGAAGCGTCGGCATGCCGCTTTCGGCAAAATTCATTTCGGCGGGAATGATCGCCGGACGCGAGCGCCAGGCTGTTTGATAGGTTCTTCCATCTTTCTTGAATATGGACGGTGCTGTCAGATCGGACGGTTTGCTCGTTGCTCCATACAGTGTCAGCACGCCAAAGATATCATTGGTGATAATTTCGGCTTTTCCATCGCCGTCCCAATCCCCAACTGTCGGCTGTAGATATCCCCAGCGCTTCTCATTTGGTCCCTGTATTGATCCGGTCAAGCCCGCTTGATGGTGAACGACCTCGCCGCCTGATATCATGAAAATTCCAGCGTGGTAAACCGACGAGTCTTTGGTGCCTCTCCAAAACGTCAGCCACCCCGATGAATCGCCGATTATAAGATCAGGGAAACCGTCCCCATCCCAGTCATATCGCGACGGCGTCCCGAGTGTGTCCACGGCCAGCGGTCCACCTTGCATCATCAACGAGCCTGTTTCACGAAATTCGCCGATCTGCTTCCCCTCAAGCACCACCAAGCGTCCGGGGTTCCCATCGAGTATCAGGCGCAATGTGCCGTCGGCTTTCTCCTCAAGCACGGAAATCGAGTGCACAAAATAAGTTTCATGCAGCGAAGCGCCGTTCTCCAAAAGCGTTCTGGATGCCTCCACGATCAACTCATCGTTACTGAACACGACCGGCAGAGCCAAAATGCGATCCAGGCTGCCCGTGTGCAGGATAACCGGGCGGCCTCCTATCTTCACGCATGCCAGGGCGCGTTCCCGCTCGCCTGCCCTCCATTGCACCTCGAAGCCGATCTGCCCGTAATGCACCGGCTTTTTGTCCGCAAACACGAGATGCCCTTGGGAATCGATCTTGCCCTTTGCCCAATATAATATGCTCGTGCGCCGATCGCCAAGCCACTCGCCTTGCACATCGTAGCCACGGCCCTTGCCGCTGTTTTTGCGCTCAACCCCGCCCCACATTCCCTCTCCGTCGGGCCAGTAATTGCTGCCATCCGGCTTGATTGTCGCCACAAGCATGTCGGGAACACCATCATCATCGATATTGCCCACCCACCATCCACCGATCTGTTTGCCAAACGCATGCTCAAAAGAACGTCCATCAATCGTCACATTGCGAGCCGCGCCAAACTCAAGTGTTCCCGGCGCCGCGTTCCTTGTATAACTCACCAGGTTATTGTCGCCATGCGGTGTGCCAACGCCCTTTGCAAATAACTCTTCCCGGCCGTCGTCGCGCACGACTGAAAAAAACTCGGTGCCAGGCAATCCTCGGATCGTCGTGCCCTCATCATAAAACGGAAGTCCGCGATGGTCCACGCCCTGTTGTTGAAAATACGCCGGACGCCCCCCGAAATAGTTCGGATGCAGGCCGCATATAAACAAATCCTTCGCCTGTTTTCCCCGCCAATGCACAACCGTCGCACTCAAATGCAACTGGTCAATCAACGGGTGCAGCTCGCCATCCGCCACCCGCATTGCCGGATAACGGCCAAACGTGACTACAGAGCCAGCCTGCGTCACCCCCACCGGGGCACCACCGATCTCTGCAGGACGAGCGTCGGCAAGCGCCTTTATTTCGGCATCACTCAATGCGCCGGCATAAGCACGTGGGGCGATCATCGTCCCATCAAAATGCCTCATCGAGCCAAAGCGTCCGAACATTATGTTCGATATATTCGTGAGCCGCGGAAGTGATTCCGAGGTCGAGTCCAATGCGCCGTTAATATATAGCCTCGTAAGCGCACCGGAGCGGGTCAGCACAACATGATACCATTGATCCGCCTCAATCCGACCGGACGAGTTCATGACCGGCCAATCCCTGCCCGTCGTGGAGGCGACCGATACACGGCCCTGCGGCAACCGAATCACCAAACGCTCCTTGTTATCCGCGGAACTGGCCACGAGGACGGTCAGCGGAACCCTGTCCGTCCAACCGCCGGACTGCGTGAGAAGTCCCTCCGATTCCACGCGGATCCAGAATCCCAGCGAGAATTCCTCCCCCACCGTCTGGGCAAGCACGGCGGTTGGCAATTCCGCATTGTTCTTTATTACAATTTTCTCAATCTCTCGATTGGCGCCCACCGCGGCACCGGAGGGAGCTCTGCTTGAGCGGAACCGCAATGGCACCGGCATTGCTTCCCCGGAGAGTCCCGTGGAGAATCCAAGGGAGACAAGTGCCAACAATGAGATTTGAAAAAATATTTTCATGGTTCTGCTGTAACTGATGTTCTTGCTAGAAACGCCCGCTGATTCCAAAATAGACTGCGGCGCCGCTGTAAAGTGCCTGGGCCAGCCTGTCTTCCGAATAACGATACCAACGCTGGGGCTCATTAAACGCGTTGATGACATCCACATAAAAACGCACTTCCGGGCGGAGCGTGTATGCGAAGCTAAAGTTCACCGTCGTGCGGTCATCGCGGTAGCGAAGCCGGACCTGGTCCTCGGCATAATCGGAGAGATACGAACTGGTGTAATTTGCCATTACCCGGGCGCTGATTTTCTTATACCGGTAAGTAATGCCTGCGTTGCCGGTTCTTGGCACAAACTTCACCAGATCGGTAACGGGATTTTCTTTCCCCGTGCTCCCATAATCGCCGCCCGTCGATAACAGAGTAAAATTAGCCAGCGCCCCAATGCCCTTCAAAAACCCGGGTAAAGATGTGAACTGCTGCTGCCATGACAATTCCAGCCCTTTTACGGCGGCCTTGCCCCCGTTAAACTGGCTGATCAATGTATAGCCATCATAGGCGCCACCAAAACCGTTGTCAGGTCCGCTGCCTATTGTTCCCATATCAGCGGAAACAATAAAGTCATCTATCGTTTTATAAAATGCACCGATTGAAACCTGCCCGACCGGTTCAAAATAATATTCAAATGACACGTCCCAATTTTCGGAATACTGAGGTTTCAGGTCATTGTTGTTAATCCGGACAATGAGTGCCGTGTCATTTACTGTCTTGTTTGGGACAAAATTAGTGAAATCCGGGCGCCCTATGGTATTTGACCAGCTAATCCTTGCGAGAAGATTTGATGTCAGGTTATAAATTAAATGCACACTGGGGAAGAAATCACCATATTCCGATTCAAGGGGAAATTTTCCGTGCTCCACGTAATCGTGATCCCCGTCCAAATCCATCCATCCCACGCCCTTGACGCTGGTATGCTCATATCTCACGCCGGCCAGGACCCCAAGCGACCCAAATCGCGCCTGTCCCATGATATATCCCGCATTGACGTCCTCGGCCACGTGGCGGGTGCCACCATATATCTGATCCGCATCATACTCCAAATCAGACTGGCGTTGATACCACTTTCCTATCGCGGCGGACGAAACCGTGTTTTCCTCCTGATGCCTCCGCACCGATGCCGTGTCATAGAATGGCAAATCTGAAGCCCCTTCTACTATAATTCCATAATTTGGATCCAAGGGAAACGGATTGGCGGCGTTGTATCCATAATACCAACGATGCGTGCCATTTATCTCCTCCACTTTTTGCCTCCGATACCGATAGCCTGTCTTAATATAAGCCGGGATGCCTATGGGCAGGGCATATTTTGCATTGATCGTGCCCCCATAAACATCGGTGTTTCTCTTATTGTTCCGGGTGGTTAGTGTGACCCACTTATAACTGTCCGGATCGTAAATACTGAGCCCATCAGTTTGCACAAAGCGCGGATACTCTTCCGAGCCGGACTTGTCGACGAGCCAGCCTACATTATCGAACTCCATGGTGAGAAGCCCTCCGCTGTCACGATCCCCCGCGCCATTGCCCAAATTTCCATGATTACGATTGTAACTAAGATCGTAATCGATCTTCAACCGGTCAAAAGTATGCTCCGCTCCAACTTGCAACTGTCGCTCCCGGGTTAGAAAACTATACAATATTGATTGCACCTGAAAACGAGAATTGGCTGTCGGTTCTATTTCGGTCGTATGGGCATCATAATAACCAATCGCCTCCGGCGAGTACGGCGTTCCGTCACCTTGCAATCTGGTATAGGCGCGCATGATGTAGTTTTCCTGCCCTTGCTCGAATGCGTCGTTATAAAAACCGCGTATAAAAATCTTTGTGCTTCGCGATACAATGTAATCGGCATTCAGCGAAAAGGTTGTCTGCTGCCTGTCGCCGAGCGTGTTTCGGGTGCGATAATCCCAGATATAAGCGGGATCGGCGGTGGTATAGGCATAATCCTGGATCGTCCAGTAAGTCCCGTTGACATTCTGGCTGTAAAAGGCTGAGGCGGATATGCCAAGATTGCGATCTCCTCCAAAGACATCAAACACCTCCTGATATTGCAGATTCCCCAAAGGGTGCATGTTATGCTGCTTGCGCAAGGGGATTTGGTCAAGAAAGGTGGGCGCCCAACGCGCGCCCACCCGGTATTCGATCCGGCGCTTTTCCTTCATCGTTAGCGCTGAGCGCGTTTTGAAATTCACCGCACCGCCGAGCGAATCCGCTCCCATGTCAGGGGTGCTGGCCTTGATTACCTCCAATTCATCAAATATGGCTCCGGTAAGCGAATTAGTGCGGTAATCCCGCGACATCCCTCCACTGCTCGATTGCATATTTCCGTTGACGCTAACGGTGTTCAGGCTCGGGCTGATGCCGCGAATGATCATTCCGGTGACATCGCCATCCTCGTTTACCTCGCCGGCTAGGCCGGGCAGGCGGATCAGCAACTCGCCGGCATTCTCGTTCGGAAGCTGCCCAAAAGCATCCATGGATACGACATTTTTTATGTTATCGGCGGTTTTTTGGCGCACGATGGCCGCGGCGTTGCCCTCACGCTCCCCTGTAACCGTGAATGCTGGCAGATTATATATTTGAGACGACATCTCCACATCAATCCGTGTCTCCGCGTCGGGGCCTATCTGCACTGATTTGTAAACACTATCCACTCCGGTGTATGCTATCATTACGACATATTCGCCAACCGGAACGCCCCGGACTACGAAGTTGCCGAGTTCATCGGTCAGAGCCTGCAAACTCGTGGTCGTCACGGTAACACTCGCGCCTTCAAGCACACGACCGGTGTCGGCGTTGCGCACGGTGCCGGCGAGACGACCCGGCGCCGCATCCGTTTGCGCATGGAGCGAGGCAGCGGCGAGAGCGAGGGCGCACAGTAGGGCTGCGGGGCGGGGGAGCAGTGTTTTCATGGGGGAGTGTTTGAGGTGTTTTATTTCAAAGGCGTGCCTGATTGGTCCCACACGGTGAGGTTTGTGAGGTCGCGCGAGCGCGCCGGGAAAATCCACGCGGCGGCGTAGCCGACGACGATCATGATGATGTTGCCTAGGATCGACGTGTAGTAGGGATCGAAGGCGCGCGGGAGAATGTTGAACTGCATGAGCAGCGCGTAGAGAGAGAAGGCCAGCGTCACCGCGATGCCGGTGAGGACGGCGCGAGCGTCGCCTCGGCGCGTCAACATGCCGAGCAGGAACGCGCCGGAGATGCCTCCGCCGACGATGGCGGTCACGACAATGTTGAGGTCGGTGAGGGTTTTGGCATCGGAAATGTGAAACAGATATGCGCCGGCGATCATGACCAGCGAGACGAGCAGCGACGCCAGCCGGCCGGCGCGGAGATAATGGGACTCCCCGCGTCCTTTTGCCATATGCGCCCTGTAAATATCGTTTACCATGACCATGCTCGCGGAATTGATCGCGCTGCTAAGCGCGGACATGGCGGCCGCCAGCGCGGAGGATATCACCAGTCCCACCAAGCCGACCGGCATCACCGTCACGATGAAATGCGGAAGGATGAGTTCCGCCTTTTGTGTGCCGGCAAGAATCTCAGCCGCCACAGGATCGGGGAAGTGGCGATAATAAACCCATAGCCCGGTGCCGATAAACATGAATATGGCCCAAATAGGCAGGCTGGCGAGTCCGAGCACCAGCATGGATTTGCGGGCTTCACGAGCTGATCGCGACGAGCACCAGCGTTGCACGCTTTCCTGGTTCAACTTGCCCGCCAGATATTGCGTGAATCCGACCAGAATGAGCATGGTGGCGGTCTTCTCGCTGAGCGAAAAACCCGCTCCGGTGGGATCGAGCAGACCGGTGGCGGGATTGAGATCGCGCAGCGAAAGTTTTCCTGAGGCTGAGGCTTCGGTGATCAGCTGGCCGAGCCCGCCGGGGATATTATATATTATCAAGGAGAGGATGACCACGGACCCCGTCACAAGAATGAGGGTTTGTATGACATCGGTCCAGATGACGGCCTCGAATCCTCCCTTGATGGTGTAGATGGCGGTAACTCCTCCGGCGATCAAGATACACTGCGGGATGCCGAGGCCGATCATCGCGGACATGAGCACGGCAACAAGGTAAACAATGGTCGCCGTGCGCACGATTTGCGCGACAAGAAAGACCGCCGCTCCATAGGCCGAGATGGAGGGGCCGAAACGGAGGGCAAGGTATTGATAGGCCGAAGTCACGGTGCCGCGGCGGAAGAAGGGGATGAACACATACGCGGAGATGAGGACAACGACAGGAAACGCGAGGTTGGGGAGGAAGCGCAGCCACGCGGTTTTGAAGCTGTCGGCAGGCAGCGCAATAAAGGTAACCGAGCTGATCATGGCTCCGATGAAGCTGATGCCGATGATCCATCCGGGAAAATTGCGCCCGCCGAGGAAATACCGCTCGGAGTCGCGGTTGCGGCGCGAAATCCACAGCCCCAGCGCGAGCGTGCCCGCGAAGTAGGCGAGGATGACAGCGATGTCGGCGGCGGCGAGGTTCATTTATAAAGTCTTTTTTTTGAACAGAAGGAAACGAGGGAACGAAGAAAGCCTTTTGGGTCGCGTGTTCTCTTTGTTGCCTTTGTTTTCTTATGTTCAAATTAATGGTTCGGTTTTTTTAATCACGGAAACACGGAAGGACGGAGGCGCTGAAAAGAAGGAGAGAGGCTTGTTTGCGTAGTTCAGTGTTTCCGCCCTTCCGTGCTTTCGTGATTAATTTATTGGTCCGGTTTGTTCATGCTCATGGTGCGGCGGCGAGTTTGCGCCACAGGTCGGTTAAAATCGTGTCGCGGTCCACGTCGGTCGCGACTTGGATGGCGTGGCGCGGCCCCGGCGCGGTCTCCCAGCGCAGGTCGGCAGTGAGGCGCGGACTGGGGACGGTTTCGCGCGAGAGCCAGGCGGGGTTGACGAGGAACGCGCTGGCGGCGACATCCCAGAGCGGCTTGGAGGCGAGGCTTTTCCGCGCGAGATAGTCCGCGAAGCGCTCCAGCAGAAACGGACGGATGCGGCCGGTGGCGGGGAGGCTTTCGCGCAGCTCGGGCAGCGTGGCGCGCAGGTGCTCGGCGACGTTTTTGCAGGGAATCAGCGTGAGCGGCGCGCCGGAATCGAGCAGGATTTGCGCGGCGCGCGCGTCCTGCTTGAGGTTGAACTCGCGCGCGGTCGGCCACGCGAGCGGGTGGCCGCCGAGCCAGGTCACGCGGACGCGCGGGGCGATTTCCGGCGCGAGCAGCAGCGCGGAGGCGAGGTTGGTGGCGGCGGCGATGCCGACGACGTGCAACGGCCCGGGCGCGGTGTCGTCGAGCGCGCGGGCGACGAGATCGTGCGCGGCGTCGCTCTCCACCGGGTGCCCCGCGCCGCCAATGTAGCTGGTGGCGCCGCGGAAGACGCGCCCGGCGGTCTCCTCGCCGAGCAGGCCGAGCACGCGGTGGATTTCCTGGAAACTTTTTTCCATGCCGTCGGCGGGACCGGTGGAGCGGGTGTTGAAAAACGGCGCGGCATAGACGGCCTCGAGCGCGACGCGGTCCGGGGAAAGGCAGAGGTGCGCGAGCGCGAATTGGTCGTCCACCTCATTGAAGGTGTCGGTGTCGAGCACGACGCGGAGTGGTTGCGGCTGGCTGGCGGTTTCGGCGGGCATGGGATTCGGGTTCCGGAAAAACGCGGGGAGCGGAGTGATGCGGGCGGGTTGGCGCGCGGGAACGTTTGAAAAACAGCGCTAAGAAGCCCGGCCCCGGCGCGATGGCAAACCGCAAACGGCGGCGCGGAAAAGAATGTCCGCTTTCTTGCAGCCCGATGTCCGTTTTCTATTAGTTTTCCTTTATGAACGTAGGCACGGTGTGTCTTTTGCGGCTTGTCACCGCGCTTGACTCGTCCTGGTTTTTCCATCTAGTTCAAGCTCGTTTTTCGCCCCGCCATGCCCGACGAAAAGTTCCGTGAACTCACCTCCCTCCGCGCCGAGATTGAGGCGTTCGGCGCATCGCGCACTGTCCGCCGCGCCGCCGCCGAGCCCGCGCTTCTCGACCGCCTGCGCGACATCTGCGCGCGCATCCGGCGCGCCGCCCACCGCGGTGACTGCGTGGCTTGCCGCGAGGCCGACGCGGAGTTTCACGAGACCGTCATGGACATGTCCGGCGTGCCCGGTCTGGCCGCGATGTGGAAAATCGCCTGGGAAAAGCTCGGCGCCTTCTATCTGCCGCGCTTCGACCACGACGTGAGCGGCTGGCGCAACAGCGTCGTCGAGCACGAGTATCTGCTGGAGACCATCCGGCTGGGCGAGCCAGTCGCCGCGGAGGAGGCGGTGCGCAACCACATCGAGGCGACCTACGTGAGCCAGTGTGCCGCGATGGGCACGCCGGACGCGGAGCGCGACGTGCTTTTTCTCGCCACGCGGCACATGGCGGCGCAGTTGCAATACCCTCTGCGCCTCGGCGACGTGGCGGCGCGCGTGGCCCGCGTCTGCCCCCGCCACCTCACGCGCCTCTTTCACCGGCAGCACGGCATGGGCTTCAAGGCCTACCTGCAAAAGCTGCGCATGGCAAAGGCCGCCGAGCTGATGGCGGGCACACGCCTGCCCGTGGCGACCGTCGCGCGGCGCGTCGGCTACCGCAACTTCTCACTCTTCGCCGCGCACTTCGTCCGCGCGGGCGGCCTGCCGCCCCGCGCATGGCGGAAAAAACACGGCGGGCACGCTCACTTCACGGCGGCGGGCGGGGCGATTTCGGTGATGAAATCCATCAGCGGTTTCGCCTCGGGCGCGCATTCGACGAAGTTGCCGTAGAGCAATTCGGGCATCGTGTAGTTGGTCTTGTGGAGCACGCGATTGGCCTCGTCGTTGCGGCTCATGTAGCCGGTCTTGATCGTGGCGCCGGCCATCAGGCCCTTGGCCTTGCTGTAAACCAGCACGGGCGTGTCGAGCACTTCCTGGCTCACCGCCTCGGCCTCGGCCCAATGCGGGCCGGCCGCGGCCTTGGCGTCCGCCCCGACATTGAAGCGGTTTCTGAACAGCATGCGCGGCGTGGCGTCGTCGGTCATGATATAAATGGTTTCCACGGTTTTTCCGCCGAGTTGCAGGCCGACGCTGGCCTCGCCGGCGCGGATGAGCACGGGGATGCTCCAACTGCCGTCGGGTTTGCGGGCGAGGATGACGCCGTAGCCGCCGCGCATGCCGAAGATGACGCCGGCCTCGAATTGGTTGGTGATGATGATGGCGCGCGCCCGGTCGAGGATGACTTGGGGAATGGCGTGTTTTTTATCCGCCATGAATTCGCGGATGATCGCCTCGCAGGACTCGATGCGTTTGACGCAATTCTCACGTTTTTCGGCGGCGTTCGATGGCAGCGCTGCAAGGCAGCACGCACCAAGGACAAGGAGGATGAGTTTCTTCATGGGTGGAAAATGGTTGCCGTGAACTATGCACGAACGGAACGGCGTTGGAAAGCGCGGAGTGTGATATGTTATTCAGGGGTTGAATCGTTCTCGAAACGCCACGAAAAACAAAAAAGAGAACGAGAACGAAGAACGGGAAAGAGAACGATTCCCTTAATCCAATCCGCGCGCTTCGAGGTCTTCCTCGTCCCAGCCAAGGTAATGCCCGAGTTCGTGCAGGTAAGTCAGCCGCACCTCCTCGCGGAAAACCTCCGGGTCGCCTTCCGCATAGTCGTAGATGCTTTCGAGGAACAACAGGATCTGCGCGGGAGCGACATTGCCCAGCCCGGGTTCCACGCCAAGTGGATCGCCCACAAAAAGCCCCAGGATGTCGGGTTCGAACTCGCCCGCCAGGATTTCCTCCGACGGCCAGTCATGGTAAACCACCGGCAGCGCCTCGGCATGGGGGCGAATGGCGGGCGGGAGTTTGCGGCGCGTGGCGGCGACGGTTTTTTCGGCTTCGGCGAGCAGTTGGCGGAAAGTCATGCTAGATTGTTGTAACTCCGCTTTGGTGGCGGCGTCTAGTTTCTCCGGTTACTCAAACCAACCAAAAAATATATGAAAGCCCTGAAAATCATCCTCGCGTCGCTGGTGTTTGCCACCGGCTTCGCGATTCCCGCGCTGAATGCCCAGGCTGACAGCGCCCCGAAAAAGCAGGCCCACGCGCGGCCTGATCGTGTGAAGCAGCTCACCGAGCAGCTCAGCCTGACCGCCGACCAGCAGGCCAAGGTCAAGGCCATCGTCGACGACGAGCAGGCCAAGTTGAAGGCCATCGCGAAGGACGACGAGAAACGCGTCGACAAGGTGAAGGCCGTGCGCCAGGAATCGACCAAGCAGATCCGCGCCACCCTCACCCCCGAGCAGCAGGCGAAGTTCGACCAATCCGCCAAGAAACGCCCGGAGGGTGCTAAAAAAGGGAAGGGTAAGAAAGAGAAGTCAGAGGACTGAATTACCCCGTCCCACTCTAACCCGCCGGCAACCGGAGGACGATTCCTCGCGGACCGGCGGTTTTCGTTTATCGACAGCGCGAGTCGCGCCCCGCACGCTGTCCGCCTCATGCAAAAACAACGGGTGGTCATCGCGGGCGGAGGGGCGGCGGGATTTTTTTCCGCCATCACCTGCGCGGAAAACGCGCGTGGCGGTCGCGAGGTGGTTTTGCTGGAGGCGTCCTCGCAGCCGCTCGCCAAGGTGAAGGTCTCGGGCGGCGGACGCTGCAACGTCACCCATGCGTGCTTCGAGCCGCGCGAACTGGTGAAGCGCTATCCGCGCGGCGCGCGCGAACTGATCGGCGCGTTTCATCGCTGGCAGCCGCGCGACACCATCGGCTGGTTCGGGGCGCGCGGCGTGGAGCTGAAAACCGAGCCGGACGGGCGCATGTTTCCCGTCACGGACGACTCGCAAACCATCATCGACTGCCTTGAGCGCGCCGCGTCGGAGGCCGGTGCGAGCGTGCGGCTGCGCTGCGGCTTGGCGGCGGCGCGCGCGAAGGGCGCGGGCACCGGCGAAAACGCCGCGGGCGGTTTCGCCCTCACGCTGTCCGACGGCGAAACGCTCGATTGCGACCGCCTGCTGCTCGCCACGGGCGGCGGGCGGTCTGCCTCCGGGCCGGCCATCGCTGCCGCGCTCGGCCACACGATCGAACCGCCCGTGCCCTCGCTCTTCACCTTTAACACCGACGACCCCCGGTTGCGCGGTCTCGCCGGGCTGTCCGTGCCTGTCGCGACCGCGTGCGTGCGCGGAACGAAGCTCAGGGAAACCGGTCCCGTGCTCGTGACGCATTGGGGCCTGAGCGGACCGGCGATTCTGCGGCTGTCGGCGTGGGGAGCGCGCGAGCTGCATGCGCGGGATTATCGGTTTCCGCTGCAACTCAACTGGCTCGGCGCGTCTTCGCGCGAACGGGCCCGCGAGGAGCTTGCTGCGGCGCGGGCGGCCAATCCGCGACGGCAGGTCGCCACCTGGAATCCCTTCGCGCTGCCGCAGCGCCTGTGGGAGCGCCTGGCCGCGGCTTCGGGCATCGCGCCCGACGCGGTATGGACGGCCACCTCGAACAACGCCCTCGCCGCGCTCGCGTCGCAGTTGACGGAGGGCGAATACGCGGTGACGGGCAAGAGCACGAACAAGGACGAGTTTGTCACCTGCGGGGGCGTGCGCCTCGCCGAGGTGGATTTCAAGACCATGCAGAGCCGCGTTTGTCCCGGTTTGTATTTTGCCGGCGAACTCCTCGACATCGACGGCGTGACCGGCGGTTTCAATTTTCAAGCGGCATGGACGACCGGCCGGCTCGCGGGCCTGGCCATGGCGGAGTGAGGAATCCTGGCGCAGGCATTGGGGCGGCGGCGCCCATTGTCCGGCGCGCATGCCCCTGCTGTTTTTGCGATTGGTATGTCATGCAAACCAGTGAAACCAATTTGTAGGCAGGGAAACAGGGCGTGACGATGCGCGCATGTTTTCATCGTTGCTTCCAATCCCGACGGGTCGTCTTCGAGTTTGCAGCTGCATTTCCGCACTCGCGCTTCTGCCGTCGTTTTTCTTTCAGCCGATTGCCTCCGCGGCGGTCGGGCAGCATGTCGTCTATAAATCCGGCACCGAGGGTTATCACACGTTTCGCATCCCCTCGATCGTGAAGGCGCCGAACGGCGATTTGCTCGCGTTTTGCGAGGGACGGAAAAACAGCCGCAGTGACCGCGGCGACATCGACATTCTTCTGCGGCGTTCGCGCGATGGCGGGCGCACCTGGGGCGGGATTCAGGTTGTGTGGGACGACGGGGAAAACACCTGCGGCAACCCGTGCGCCGTGGTTGACGAAAAAACCGGCACCATATGGCTGCTGCTCAGCCACAATATTGGAACCGACCGGGAAAAGGAAATCCTGGCGGGAACCAGCGCGGGCACGCGCACGGTGTGGGTTTCGCATTCGACCGACCATGGCGGGTCATGGAGCGAGCCGGAGGAAATCACCGCCGCCACGAAGGCCGCCGATTGGGGCTGGTATGCCACGGGCCCCGGCGTCGGCGTGCAGATAAAACACGGGTCGCATGCGGAAAGGCTGGTCATTCCGTGCGATCATAGTTTCCCTACGAAGGCCGCCGAAGATGATCCCGGCGCGGGCTATGGCTCGCATGCGATTTATTCCGACGACCACGGAAAGACATGGAAGTTTGGCGCACCCATCCAGCCGCATGTGAACGAGTGCCAGCTCGTCGAACTTTTCGACGGCAAGGGCACGCTGCTGATGGACATGCGTTCCTACGCGAAACGCTCGCGTCGGGCGCAGGCGGCGAGCTCCGACGGCGGGGCGACGTGGGGGCCGGTGCGCGATGCCGATGCGCTGGTGGAGCCGGTTTGCCAAGCGAGCATCCTGCGCTGGGAGCGCGGGGAAAAAAAGGCGGGTCTGCTCCTGTTTTCCAATCCCGCCCATCCCCAAAAACGCGTGAACCTCACCGTCAAGGCCAGCGCCGACAACGGGAAAACGTGGACGCTCTCGCGCGTGCTGGCCAAGGGGCCGGCGGCCTATTCGTGCCTGGTGGCCGTCGATGACGACACCGCCGGCTGTCTTTACGAGGGCGGGGAAAGCATGGCCTACGAGCGCATCATATTCGCGCGCATTCCGGCCGCCGATCTTTTGGCCAGATAAACAAAACATCCAATATTAATCACACCGTAGTCATCATGAAACCCCGGTTTCGCGGGCTGATCGCAGCCCCCTTCACTCCGTTTAATCCAGACATGTCGCTCAATCTCGACGTGGTCCCGCTCTATGCCCGGCTGCTCCGTGAAAACGGCGTGGGGGCGGCGTTCATTTGCGGCACCACCGGAGAGGGGCTCTCGATGACCTCGCGCGAGCGCATGCAGGTGGCCGAGGCGTGGATGAAGTGCGCGGGGGATCTGCGCGTCATCGTGCACACCGGACACAACTGCCTGGAGGAGGCGCGCGACCTGACCCGCCACGCGGCGCAGATCGGCGCGGCGGCGGTGAGCGCGATGGGGCCGTGTTTTTTCCGTCCGCGCGACCAGGACGAGCTGGCGGACTGGTGCGCGCCGATCGCGGCCGAGGCGCCGGGGCTGCCGTTTTATTATTATCACATCCCGTCGATGACCGGCGTCGCCATGAAGATGGCCCCGCTGCTCGGCCTCGCCGGGGCGCGCATCCCGTCGTTCGCCGGCATAAAATACACGCACGAGGACCTCGACGATTACGAGGAATGCGTGAACCATGAAAACGGCCGGTTTGACATATTGTTTGGCCGCGATGAGTTGCTGATGGAAGGCTGGGCGCGGCGGGCGCTCGGCGCGGTCGGGAGCACGTATAATTACGCCGCCCCGCTTTATATAAAACTGCTGAAACATGTCGGCGCGGGCGAGACGTCCGAGGCGCGGAAGTTGCAGGACAAGGCGATCCGGATGATCGCCACCTGTTGCGACGTGGGCGTGACGCATTTCGCGAGCTCGAAATCCGTCATGGCGATGCTCGGCGTGGACTGCGGCCCGGCCCGGCCCCCGCTGCGCAATATCGCGCCGGAGCGCGCCGAGGAACTTCGCCATCGGCTGGAGCAGGAGGACTTTTTCAGCACCGCGTGCGCGGTCTCATGAGGCGCCGCTGGCGATGGCACCGGGCGGCCGCGACCAACGCAGTATTTCTCGATGTCACACCAACAGCTCAACGGCCTTTGCGCCCTTGTGACCGGAGCCGCCGACGGCCTCGGTCTGGAAATCGTCCGCGCGTTCGCCGCCGAGGGGGCGGCGGTGGCGCTTCTGGACATTAATCTCGCCGGCGCGGAATCCGCCGCCGCCGAACTGCGCGAAAAAGGCGCGCGCGCCGTCGCGCTGCCGTGCGATGTGGCGCAGACCGCGCAGGTCGATCAGGCCGTCGGGTCCGCCGCGCGCGAACTGGGCGGGCTCGACATCGTGGTCAACAACGCCGCCATCGCGCTGCCCGGCGATCCGGCGGCGATCACCGACGCCGACTGGCAGCGGGTGATCGACACGAACCTCACCTCGGTCTTCCGCGTGATCCGCGCCGCGCTGCCGCACCTCCGGGCGCGCGGCGGCGGCTCGATCATCAATCTCGCCTCGACGCAGGCGCACCGCTCGTGGGACGACTGGACCGCCTACGCGGCGGCCAAGGGCGGCGTGCTTGCCATGACGCGCCAGCTCGCCGGGCAGCTCGGCCCGGAAAACATCCGCGTGAACTCGATCTCGCCCGGCGCGATCAACACGCCGATGAACGACCGCCTCGTCGCGCGCGAGGGTCCGGCGTTGCTGGAAAAATGGCGCGGCATGCACGCGCTCGGCCGCATGGGCGAGCCGCCGGAGGTCGCGGCGGCGGCGGTGCTGCTCGCCGGGCCGGGCGGCGCGTTCATTTCGGGGACGGACATCCTGGTCGATGGCGGACTTTGCGTGCTGCCGCATTTCCCGCGTGGAAAATCATGACTGCAACCACCCATCAACCCGGCGCGCTGGACGGAGTCCGCGTGCTCGATTTCACTCAACTCCTGCAAGGCCCCTATGCCACGCAGATGCTCGGCGACCTCGGCGCCGATGTCATCAAGGTCGAGCGCGCCGGCACCGGCGATCTCTACCGCTCGATGACCTTTTTCAACGAATGGATCGCCGGCCGCGAGTCGCCGTGTTTCCTCGCCTGGAACCGCAACAAGCGCTCCATCGCGCTCGACCTCAAGCGCTCCGAGGGGCGCGCCGTGGTGGAACGCATGGCGGCGCAATGCGACGTGGTGGTGGAGAACTTCCGCCCCGGCGTGATGGCGCGGCTGGGCTTTGGCTACGAGGACTGCGCGCGGCTCAATCCGCGCATCATTTATTGCTCGGCCACGGGGTGGGGCAGGGACGGCCCCTACGCGGAGCGCCCGGGCCAGGATTTGCTGGTGCAGGGACTGACGGGCGCGGCCTTCACGTCGGGCCGCGCCGACGCGGGCGCGGTGCCGCTGGGCACGGCGTTGTGCGACCAGCTCGGCGCGCTGCACATCGTGCAGGGCGTGCTCGCGGCGCTGTATCACCGCGAGCGCACCGGGCGCGGGCAGGAGGTGCAGGTGAGCCTGCTCGCCTCGGCGCTGGCGTTTCAGGCGCAGGATTTTTTCACCATTCACAACCTGCATCGCTCCTTCGAGCGTCCGCGCTCGGGCATCGGGCATCCGGGCAACGGCGCGCCGTTCGGCATCTACCGCACGGCGGACGGGTGGCTGTCAATCGCGATGAATCCGTGGGACCGCATCGTCACGGCGCTCGGCGACCCGTCGCTTGCCCGGTATGACGATCCGCAGGCACGCTTCGACAGGCGGGACGAGGTGTTTGAGGCGATCCAGAAAATCCTGCTGGCCAGGACCACCGACGAGTGGCTGGAAATCATGCTGGGGCTCGACCTCTGGGTGGCGCGCGCGCAGACGCAGGACGCGGTGCACCGTGACCCGCAGGTGATGCACGAAAACCTGTTCACGTCCGTCGCGCATCCCGTGGCGGGCGAGATAAAAATGACCAACGTGCCCGTGCGCCTGAGCGCGACGCCGGGCTCGATCCGCCGCCCGCCGCCGCTGCTCGGCGAGCACGGGCGCGAGTTGCTGGCCGGGTTTGGTTATGACGAGGCCGAGATTGACGGGCTGATCGCGGGCGGAGTCGTGAGCATCGCAACGCCGCCGGAAAAATAACATGAACCCCCGCCCCGCCGCTCCGCTGCTTCCGGTTTCCGCCGCCGCCCGTTTTTATGACGGACGGCTGGCGCGGGTGCGGCTGAATCATCCCGAGGGCGTGGCGGTCGATGCGCGCGACGGCGCGTTGTGGTGCGGCGGCGAGCACGGCGAGCTTTATCGCATTGGCGCGGACGGGCGCAGTTGCGAACAGCGCGCGGGCACGGGCGGTTACGCGCTGGGGCTGTGTCAGGCGCGCGATGGGCGCTTGTTTCTTTGCGATTGGGCGCGGGAGAGCGTGATGATTTTTGACGGCGACGGGCGGCCGTCCGGCGAGTTGAAAGGCCGCGACGGGGACGAGCGATTGCGTTTGCCGAACTTCCCGCTGCTGTCGCGCGACGAACGTTTTTTATATGTATCCGACACGCGCGCGGACGGACCGGGCATCTGGCGTTTCGACCTGGAGGACGGGCGCGCGGAATTATGGATGCGCGAGGCGTGCCGCGGCGCCAACGGGCTCGCGCTCTCGCCCGGCGGGACGGAGATTTTTCTGGTGGAAAGCCGGCGGCCCGGCGTGTCGCGCGTGCCGATCCTGCCCGACGGCTCGGCGGGAAGGAAGGAGCCGTTCATATCATTTTCCGGGGACGAGCCCGACGGCCTCGCGTTCGATGACGCGGGCCGGTTGTATATAGCCATCTGGCACCCGTCGCGCATATATAGATGGAGCGACGCGGCCGGGCTGGAGCTGGTGATCGAGGATGCGGCGCAGGACGTGTTGCACCATCCCACCAACATCGCCTTTCGCGGCGCAGGCGAACTGTTCGCGGCGAACCTTGGCGGCTGGCATCTGACCCGCATCGACTTGTCCGCGCTTTCGACATGAATCCAGACGAAATCCATCCGCTGCTTCTCGACCAACGCTCGCCGGACGGCGTGCGCACGATCACGTTCAACCGGCCGGACCAGCTCAACGCGATGAATCGCGCGCTGATGTCCGCGCTGATCTCGGCGCTCGCGGCGGCCAACGCCGATCCCGCGACGCGCGTGGTTGTGCTGACCGGCGCGGGCCGCGCGTTCATGGCCGGGGCCGACTTGAAGGAATACGCGGGGCAGACACGCGGGGAGTTTGACGCGTTTCAGGCGCTCGGGCGCCAGCTCTACGCGGTGATCGAGGGCAATGCGAAGCCGGTCGTCGCCGCGATCAACGGGCATTGCTTCGGCGGCGGGTTCGAGATCGCGCTGGCCTCCGACCTGATCCTCGCCGTCGCGGGCGCGAAGTGCGGCCTGCCGGAGATCAACCTCGCGCTCATTCCCGGCGGCGGCGGCACGCAGCGGCTCGCCCAGCGCGCCGGGCTCGGGCGCGCGCTCGACGCGGCGATGACCGGCCGCGTGCTGACGGCGGAGGAGCTGCACGGCTGGGGCGTGGTCAGCCATGTTTACGCGGCGGAGGAATTTTCCGCGCGGGTGGCGGACTACGCGGCGGCGCTGGCGGCGCGCGAGCCCGCGCCGTTGCAGGCGTTGAAACGCATCGCGCGCGCATCCGTGCCGGCGGTGCATCCGGCCGCGATGGCGGCGGAGAACGAGGCGCTCGGGCGCTTTTTCGCCTCGCCGGAGGGACGGGCGAAAATCGAGGAATTCATGGCGAGAAGCGCGGGGCGAAAAACGGGGAAGGGCGGCGCGCGATGACCAGGCTTTCGGGCATCACATGGAACCACACGCGCGGATACACGCCGCTGGTCGCGTGCGCGCAGCGGTTCGCCGAGTTGCATCCGGGCGTGGAGATTTCCTGGACGCGGCGCTCGCTGCTGGAGTTTGGCGAGATGCCGGTGGAATGGCTGGTCGATCGTTTCGACCTGCTGGTGATCGATCATCCTTTTATCGGCGCGGCCGCGCGCTCGAAACTCTTTCTGCCGCTGGACGAGCGTGTGCCCTCCGGGATCCGGGCGGAGTGGCAGGACGAGTCGGTCGGAAAATCGGGCGGGAGTTATGCGTGGGAAGACCGCGTGTGGGCCGCGCCGGTTGACGCGGCGTGCCCGGTCGCGGTGTGGCGTCCGGACTTGCTGGCGCGTGCGAGCGCGGAGCCGCCGCGCGATTGGGAGGGGATGATGGCGCTCGCGGCGAAAGGGCTCGTCTTGATTCCCGGCGTGCCGACCGATGCGATTCATCATTTTTATATGCTTTGCCATGCGCTCGGCACGGAGCCGTGCGCGTGCGGCGACGGGGAAGTCGCCCCGGCGGCGGTGATGCGCGCGGCGCTCGAGGAACTGGCGCGCCTGTATGCGGCGGTGCCGGAAGCCTGCCGGACGATGAATCCCATCGCGGTGCACGAGGCGCTGGCGGCGGTTGAGGCGACGGCGGCGTATTGTCCGTTTGCGTTCGGGTATTCCAACTACAGCCGCCCGGGATATGCGGCGAGGCGGTTGCGCGCCGGGCTGCCGCCGGCATGGAAGGCGGACGGGGGCGGCCCGGCGCGCCCGCTCGTGACCACCCTCGGCGGCACGGGTTTGGCGGTCTCGGCGCGCAGCGCGCATGCGGACTGGGCGGCGCGCTTTGCCGGGTTTGTTTCCAGCGGAGAAACGCAGGGCGGCCTGTATTGGCAGGCGGGCGGGCAGCCCGCGCACCGGCAGGCGTGGCGCGACGGGGCGATCAATGCGGCGACGGATGATTTTTTCGCGGCCACGCTGCCCGCGCTCGACCGCGCCTGGCTGCGCCCGAGGTTTCCCGGATACCTGCATTTCCAGGACAACGCCGCGCCGGTGGTGCATGCGGCGGCCTGCGGAGAGACTGAGGTTTCCTTCGGTATTGAACGATTGAATACATTATGGCGGGAGGCGCGCGCGATTTTTTATCAGCATGAAAACAAAACTTGAAACCGTGCTCGGCCAGCCGGGCTGGCGTTTGGAGGCGGATGCGGCACGCCTGTGGGTGACGCGGCTCGGCGGGTTCATGGCGCCGGTCGAATTCCGTAGCGGGCGGCGCGTGGTGAGCCCGTATGCGATTCCCCATTGGGCGGGCGCGAAGCACAGCGGCGCGCAGGGCTCGCTGGCGGCGTTGCGCGGCGACGCGTTTTGCCTGCCGTTCGGCGCGAACAAACGCCCGTGGCGCGGCGAGCGGCATCCGTCGCACGGGAACATTTTTCAGGGAAACTGGAACCATGTCGCGACGGGGGCCGCGGACGGCGCGGCGACGCTGGTATTGGAGGCGGACACCGGCACGCGTCCCGGCAAGGTGCGCAAGGAGGTGACCCTGCGCGACGGGCACACGGTGGTTTACCAGCGCCATGTCATCAGCGGGATGACGGGGCGGATGAGTTTCGGGCATCATGCGACGCTGGTGTTTCCGGAGCGCGAGCGCTCGGGGGCGATCGGGATGAGCCGCGTGCTTTTCGGGCGGACGCACGACGCGGGATTCGAGCATCCGGCCGCGGGCGGCTACACGTCGCTCAGACCCGATGCGGTGTTTCGCTCGCTGCGGCGCGTGCCGCGGAGCGACGGCACCTGGGCCGATCTCACGTCGTATCCGACAGAGGCGGGATTTGAGAATCTGGTGCTGCTGGCGAGCGATCCCGCGCTGCCGCTCGCGTGGACGACGGTGACGTTTGCCGACGAGGGGTGGCTGTGGTTTTCGTTGAAGCGTCCCTCGGAGCTCACGTGCACCTTGTTCTGGATGTCGAACGGCGGGCGGCATTACGCGCCATGGAACGGGCGTCATCGCCGCCGTCTCGGCCTGGAGGAGGTGACGGCGCTGCCGGAAGGATTGTATGAGGCGGCGCGGCCGAATGTGTTTTCCCGGGCCGGCGTGGCGACGTGCCGGGAGTTTCGCGGGGACCGCCCGCTGGCGGTGCGCTCGGCGGCGGGCGTGTGCGCGATTCCGCGCGGGTTTGACCGCGTGAAGGATGTCGTGTTGCGCGCGGGACGCATCCGGTTGACCGCAGTGTCGGGCGCGGTGGCGGAGACACGGTTTGACGGGCGTTTTTTTGACTAGGACCGGACGGTGTTCGTTTGATTATTATGGAGAGTTGCGTCATGGAAACGGGCATTATTCCTGACATGCCCTACAACGACATCCCATGGAACCTGCCCCGGCGCCAGTTGCTGGGCAGGCAGACGACCGATCTCCTGCGCGAGCAGATCGCGCGCGGCACCTGGACGGAATGCCTCCCGCCGGAGCGCGAGCTTTGCGCGACCTTGCAGATCAGCCGGCACACGCTGCGGGTGGCGTTGAAGCAGCTCATGGAGGAGGGCATCATAAAGGCGGAGCATGGCCGGGGAAACCTCATCACGGCCCGCTCACGACGGGGAAAAAAGGCATTCGAGGCGAGCGACATCGGGCTCCTGCTGCCGGGCTCGCTTGACCGGATGCTGCCGATCCATGTGGTGTGGATCAACCACCTGCGCGCCATGCTGGCGGAGCGCGGCTGCCGGCTGCATTTGTTTCACGGGTTGAAATACGCGCGGCGCGATCCGTCGTCCGCGCTGAAGCAGCTCGTGACCCGGCAGAAGCACAAATGCTGGGTGCTGCTGCTGTCGGACGAGCCGGTGCAGCGCTGGTTTCAGGACAACAAGGTGCCGTGCGTCGTGGCGGGCTCGATCTACAAGGACGTGAGCCTGCCGTATTGCGACCTCGATCACCGCGCGGTGTGCCGGCACGCGGCGGGCTTGCTGCTCGGGCGCGGGCACCGGCGCATCGCGCTGCTCGTGCAAAAGTCGCGGCTCGCCGGCGACGTGGAGAGCGAGGAGGGATTTGCCGAAGGCATGCGGCGCTCGCCGCACGGGGACGCGGAAATGCTCATCAGCAACCATGACGCCACCGCGCCGGGCATTGCCAACGCGGTGAGGCGGCTCATGGCCCGCAAGCCCGCGCCGACTGCGCTGCTCGTGGTGAACCCGTTTCACTATCTCACGGCGACCACCTGCCTCACGCGGCTGGGATTGCGCGTGCCCGAGGATATCTCGGTGGTCTCGCGCGACGGAGAAACCTACCTGTCCTACCTGTTGCCCGTGCCGACGCGTTACGAGATCGACCCGCGCAACTTCGCGAAGGCATTGCTGACCATGGTGCTCGAAATGCTGGAGAGCGGCGCGACCAGCAAGAGGACGGTGCAGCTCATGCCCGCCTGCATCGCGGGCGAATCGGTGGCGGAGGCGCGGAAACCATGAGGCGCCGCGCCTGAAAGTGGTCTGCTGGGTGAACCAAAAGTTTGCATTGGCCGCATGGGGGGCTGCCCGCGATGGTCGGTGACATGCCCATCGTGGGGCATGACTCAAAGTAATGCCGCCCTGTCCGAATCCCCTTCTTTCTCTTTATTCTTTATCTTTCCTCTTTCTCCTCAGCCAACTGTTGCGGGACGGGAGAAAGAGGAAAGATAAAGAATAAAGAGAAAGAAGGGCTGATGCCGCTTTGTGTCGCGCCTGTGTGCCTCCCTTATTCAGAAAAACCCAATATCCCGCCACTCCCATGATTCACGGGATCGTAACCGACATCCAGCGGTTTTCCCTGCACGACGGGCCGGGAATTCGGACGACCGTGTTCTTGAAGGGCTGCCTGATGCGTTGCGAATGGTGTCACAATCCCGAGACCATCGACCCGGCGCCGCAGTTGTTGTTCTACGCGGGCAACTGCATCGGCTGCGGCGAGTGTGTTGAAGCCTGCCCGCAAGGGAATCACCGGTTCGCGCCCGCGGATGACGGCGGCGCCCCGGCGGTCGCGACAGGTGGGGCGCCGCGTGTGATAACGCATGATTTCTCACGCGGATCGTGTTCCGTTTGCGGCGCGTGCGCGGGGCGTTGCCCGGCGTCCAGCCTGCAAGTGGCGGGACGCCGCATGGAGGTTGCGGACGTGATGGCGGAGCTATTGGAGGATCGCGCGTTTTATCGCGAGGAAGGTGGCGTGACGCTTTCGGGCGGGGAGCCGATGATGCAGCCGGAATTTGCGCGCGGGATTCTCCATGCCTGCAAACGCGAGGGCATCCGCACCGCGATCGAGACGACCCTTTGTTATCCTTGGTCGCGCATCGAGCCGCTGCTCGGCGAACTCGACCTGATCATGTTCGACCTGAAGCTGGCGGATGCGGAAAAACACCGCCGCCATACCGGCGTGTCGAACCGTCTGCTGTGGGAGAACCTCGGGCGGCTCAACCGGTGCGGTAAACCGCTCATCGCCCGCACGCCGCTGGTCGCGGGCATCAACGACAGCGAGGATGAAATCGTTCCCATCGCCCGCGCGCTCGGGCGGCTGGATAACCTTTTGTATTACGAATTTCTGCCCTATCACCCGCTTGGCGCGGGCAAATATGAGGCTCTCGGACGCACCGCGCCGGTGTTTCAACCGCCATCGGGCCAGACTCTGCGCCGGCTCGTCCATGCGGCCCGCGCGCAGGCGAATAATATAAAAATATATATCAATGGAAAACCGGAGAATTATGAAATACAGCACACAACTGGCTCGCTTGCGTGAGCGGAAACTGGCGCAGACCCGCGCAAAACTTGACCGCAAGGGCGCGCAGGACGAGGACGACTACGGCTATGTCTTGCCGCCGCCGGATTTTTCATGGCAGCCGCCGGGGGCGGACCGTGGCGACACCTTCCAGGGCGCGCGCGCCTGGGCCTCGGTGTTTCGCTCGTTGATGGAGCATCATCCGGTTTATATAGACGCGGACGACGCGCTGGCCGGGCGATGGATGTTCATGCTCTCGCGCATGCGTCCGCAATACCGGCTCGACCGCGCGCCTTTCCCGTTTGACTACTCGCACCTGGAGGACGAGCAGCGGTTGTATGACATCACCTCGGGCATCGGCGCCGACGCGCATTTCGCGCCCGACTACCGCATCGGCCTGCAACTCGGCTGGGACGGACTCAAGCAAAAGGTGCGCGAGTCGCTCGAAAAACACGCGGACGACGCCGAGGCCGTCGAATTGCTGGAGGCCGAGATCGAGGTCATCGAGGGCGTGCAAAACTGGATCGGTCGCACGTCCGCCGTCGGCGAGGCCATGGCGCGAACGGAAAACGATCCCGTGCGCAGGAAAAACCTCGAAATCATGGCGGCGGTCAACCGGCGCCTCGTCGGGCGGCCGCCCTCGACCCTGCGCGAGGTGTGCCAGTGGCTGGCGTGGTTCAACATGGCCTCGCGCACTTATAACCGCGACGGCGCGGGCGGGCAGCTCGACGAGCTGCTGCGCCCGTATTACGAGCACGATCTGGCCGAGGGCATGATCGACGACGAGGACGCCATGTATTACATCGCGTGCCTGCTGCTTAACGATCCGCATTATTATCAGATCGGCGGCCCCGACAAGACCGGGCGCGACCAGACGACGGCGATTTCGCATTTGATACTGGAGGCCGCGCACCTGCTCAGGATAAGCTGCAACATCACCATCCGCGTCCATGATGGTCTGGATGAAAAACTGTTCTGGCGCGGAATTGATATATTGTTTTCAGACGAGCTCGGCTACCCGCGTTTTTCCGGGGACAAGGCGCTTGTCGCCGGGTTTATGCGAAACGGCTATGACGCCGAGCTGGCGCGCGAGCGCATCGCCGTCGGTTGCAACTGGATGAGCCTGCCCGGGCGCGAATACACCATGAACGATGTGGTCAAGATCAACGTCGCCAAGGTCTTCGAGGTGGCGTTCCGGGAAATGCTGGAAAAGGATGCGGCGCCATCGACGGGGAAGCTGTTTGCGCTGCTCACGACGCATTTGCGGCGCGCGATTCTCTGCACGGCGCGGGGAATAGATTTTCATCTGGAGCATCAATATAAAAACGAGCCGGAGCTTCTCTTGAACCTGCTCTGCCACGGTCCGGTCGAGCGCGGTCGCGACGCGTCGCACGGCGGCGTGGACTTTTATAACATGTGCATCGATGGCGCCGGGCTCGCCACCGTGGCGGACTCGTTTGCCGCGCTGGAACAGCGCGTGGAGCTGGAAGGCCGCCTCGACTGGCAGACCGTCGCCCGCGCGATGGGAAAAAACTTCGAGGGGCCCGGCGGCGAAAAAACGCGCCTGATCCTTTCCGGTTCGCAACGTTTCGGCCACGGCCTGTCGCTCGGCGACAAATGGGCCGCGCGTCTCACGGAACTGTTTACCACCAGCGTGAAGGCCTCGCCGACGCCCGCGGGGCACAATCTCATGCCGGGGTGGTTTTCGTGGGCCGACACCGTCCGTTTTGGCAAAACCGTCGGTGCGACACCCAACGGGCGCCGCGCGGGCGCGCCGATCTCGCACGGCGCGAACCCGCATCCCGGTTTCCGCAAGGACGGCGCGCTAACCGCCATCGTGAAGGCCGTCGCGAACGTGCAGCCCGGCTACGGCAACACCGCGCCCCTGCAACTGGAGGTCGATCCGTGCTCCGGCCGGTCGCCGGATGCGAAGGCCATCGTGGGCAATCTGGTCAAGACGCACTTCGCGCTCGGCGGCACA
The DNA here is from genome assembly GCF_038725785.1 of Termitidicoccus mucosus. Taxonomy (GTDB): domain Bacteria; phylum Verrucomicrobiota; class Verrucomicrobiia; order Opitutales; family Opitutaceae; genus Termitidicoccus; species Termitidicoccus mucosus. The sequence continues at coordinate 1,861,356 of NZ_CP109796.1, read as the reverse complement.
TTGATTAATATCAATATCATCGACGCCGAAAAAATCCGCGACGCGCACAAGCATCCCGAGAAATACCCGGACCTCGTGGTGCGCGTGACCGGCTTCACCGCCTACTTTGCGAGCCTCTCGCAGGAGTTCCGCCAGCTCGTGGTGGACCGCATCATTCACGAGCAGGTCGGCTGAGTGACCAATATGAAAAGATTATACGCCATCGGCTTTGCGGCGGCATTGGGCTTTATTCCTCCTTTAGCAAACGCCTTCAAAACGGACGTGTTCACAAGCACCCAGGATGGCTACGCCTCCTACCGGATACCCGCCGTCATAAAAACCAACGACGGCACCCTGCTTGCATTTTGCGAGGGACGCAAAAACAGCCCTGCCGACTTCGGCGACATTGACATGCTGGTCAAGCGTTCCACGGACGGCGGCAGGACATGGAGCGCCCCCATATTGATTTGGGACGACGGCGGCAACACGTGCGGCAACACCAATCCCGTGCTGGATGAAACCACGGGCCATGTCTGGCTGTTGATGACCCATAATCTCGGGGACGCCACCCATGACGGGATTCTGGCCGGAAAGCCCGAAGCGGGCACGCGCACCATCTGGGTGACGCACTCGGAGGACAACGGGCGGACCTGGTCGCCCGCCAAGGATATCACCTCCCAGGTCAAGGATCCGGACTGGCGCTGGTATGCCACGGGCCCCGGCATCGGCATCCAGGTTAAAAACGGGTTCCATGCCGGACGATTGGTGATTCCCGTCTGCTATTCCGACTCCCAAAAAAACGGGTATGCCGGGATTATCTACTCGGATGATCACGGGCAAACCTGGACGGCGGGCGGCGCCGTGGCCGGCCTGGTCGGCGAAACCCAGGTGGTGGAGGGTTTCGACGCGCCCGGGAAATTGATTATCAACATGCGCAGCAATTACGGCCACCACTGCCGCACGCAGGCCGCCAGCCTCGACGGCGGCGCCACGTGGAGCCCGTCGCCGCCGGCGCAGGTCGCCGACTTGTATGATCCGGTCTGCCAGGCCAGCATCCTGCGCTGGGAGGACCCTTCCCTGACGAAGGGGGGATTCCTGTTGTTTTCCAGTCCCGCCACCTCGCCCGAGCACGTGGCCGCGGGTGTGGCCGAGGGTGTGGCCGTCAGCGCCAAGGACAACATACGCGAACGGCTGACCATCCGCAGCAGCATCGACGACGGAGCGACGTGGCAGCGTTCCCTGCGACTTTGGGACGATCTGGCCGCCTATTCATGCCTGATCCGCCTCGATGAAACCACCGTCGGCTGCCTGTATGAAAATGGAGAATTGCGCCCTCAAAACGGCCCGGCCGGCTATCTCGCCGCCAATATCTACAGGCGCGTCAGCTTCGAGACCTTTTCCCTGGGGACGCTCGGTGCCTACAGGCCGGCAAATCCCGCTCCGCCCGGCAATATCACGGCGCTTGCCGGCGGAAGCGCGGCCCTTGCGGCCTCGGCATCCGATGCCACCGGCTACCGCTGGCAGGTTTCCGCGGATGGCGGCTTGAGCTGGGCGGATATCTCGTCGCTCGCCGCCCCCGCCGAACATTACAGCGGATGGGAAAGCGCAACGCTTTCCATCGCCAATGCCACGGATGCCATGAGCGGCTATTCTTATCGCTATGTGGCCGTCAATTCCCACGGTGAGACGGCGAGCGACAGCGCGGTTCTCACCGTCGAGACCTCCCGCCTCGGGCAGGCGGTCGGCATCACATTGGACAATGAGAATAATATTTATGTCACCGATGCCGGTCATGGCGCGGTTCAAAGAATCACACCCGCCGGAATCATCTCTTTTTTCAGCAATACAAACGCCTTCGCCATGCCCTCCGGCATAAAGATCAACCCGTTTCCGCTTGCCGGCGTGCTTCATGTCGTCGAAACCGGCGCCAATGCGGTGCGCACACTTTCCGCGTCGGGAAGCGCGGGCGTCCTTTCCGACTCGGCCGCCGCCGCGCTCAATGGTCCCACGGCTGTTGCCGTTGATGAAAAGGGCAACACCTACATCGCCGACACCGCCGGCCATGCCATCCGCATGATTGTGCCCGGCGGGAGCGCCACGCTCATCGCGGGAGCGCCCGGGATGGCCGGTTCCGCGGACGGCACGGGCACCGCCGCGCGTTTCACCCGTCCGTCCGGCGTTGCCGTTGACATTACAACCACAGGAACCTCGGGATATCTTTATGTGGCCGATACCGGCAATCATACCATCCGGCTCATTGATCTGGGCACACGCGGCGTGACAACGTTTGCGGGGCAGGCAGGAAGCGCGGGTTATGCGAGCACGGCACCGGTGCTTTTTGATACGCCGAAAGGCATCATCGTTGATGGCGAGGGTGTCGTGTATGTGGCCGATAGCGGGAATCATGTCATTCGGGCGATCGCAAGCCGGTCAAATCCCATGCCGGCGATTGCCGGCGGCCCCCGGCTCGCGGGGTTTGCCGATGGTTCGGGAACACATGCCCGATTCAACCAACCTTCCGACTTGGCGCTCGGCCATGATGGCAATTTATATATAGTCGATTATGGCAATAATTTTATTCGCAAACTCGCGCTCGATGGACGGGTGTCCACGGTCAGGGCCGGGCTTGATGACAACGCCGCCGGTGGCGGGGGCGATGGCAATGGAGGCTCATCCCCGGACGGAAGCGGGGAGGGCGGGGGAGCGGCAACCGCATGGTTTATGGCGGCGCTGGGTGTTTTGTTTCTCCTGCGCGGCGCAAGCCCGCGACAAGCCTCCCCGCGCGGGATTGGTGCGGATTGCAAACCACCAGTCCGCCATTGAATGGGACGACGACACACGGCTTCATGAGCGGTGTTCATCGTCCCCTTTATTGCCTCGATCATGTCCGGCATGACACCATGCCTTCCTCGTCTTTTTTGGCAGTTACCGACAACAATAAAATCAGCAGCTTATATATGAAAAAATACCTCCTGGCATCAATTCTCGGCCTTCTCCCAATCGCGGACATGCCCGCGGGCGCCTCGCAAGACGAACTGCGCAAATGGGAGCCGCCCCGCGAGCCGCTGCCGCTGATCGAGAAATTCCAACTCTTCACCGCCGGCAAGGCCGGCTATGCCAACTACCGCATCCCCGGCATCGTCGTCACCGCCAAGGGCTCCGTGCTGGCCTTCTGCGACGCGCGCAAGGACGCCAAGCTCGGAGACTGGTCCACCATCGAAATCTACATGCGCCGCAGCACGAACGGCGGGCGCACTTGGGAGCCGCAGAAACGCATCGTCTATGTGGGCCTGCATGAAAAACACGGCTTCACCTTCGAGCGCAACGAGGTCGCCGTAAAACAGGGCCTCGGCGCCGAGGGCCAGCGTCCCATCACCAACCAGATGCCCGTCGTCGATTATACGACCGGCGAAATCCATCTCTTCCACTGCGTGGAGCAGGCGCGCTGCTTTCTCATGACCAGCAGGGACGACGGTGTCACCTGGTCACCGCCGGTCGAGGTGACAAATGTCTTTGACGGCTTTAAGAAAGTTTATCCGTGGAAAGCCCTTGCGACCGGCCCCGGGCACGGCATCCAGCTTGCCAATGGCCGCCTGGTTGTTCCCGTCTGGTTGTCGCGCGGCGGCGGCTACAACGGCCACCGTCCGTCCGTCGTCTCGACCATTTACTCCGACGACCACGGCAAAACCTGGCTTTGCGGCGAGATTGCCGCGGGCGAGGACGACCCGCTGCCCAATCCCAACGAGACGGTCGCCATCCAGCTTGCAGACGGGCGCGTCATGCTGAACATCCGCAACGAGTCGCCGCTCCACCGCCGCGGCGTCGCGATCAGCCCCGACGGCGCGACCGGCTGGAGCAAGCCCGTCTATGACCCGGCGCTCAAGGAACCCGTCTGCATGGGCGCCATCACCCGCCTGAGCAGCGTGAAATCCCACGGGAAAAACCGCATTCTCTTTTCCAACCCCGACAACGACCGCGACGGGCGCGCGCACGTCACCAACGGACTTTTCCGCAAAAACCTTTCCGTCAAGGTGAGCTACGACGAGGGCCGGACCTGGCCGGTGAACAAGGTGCTGGAGCCCGGCCCGAGCGGCTACAGCGACCTCGCGGTCCTGGATGACGGAACGATTCTCTGCATCTACGAGGACGGTCTTTCCAAGAGCGGCAGCAATTTCCCCTCGCGTTTCATCTCGATCGCCCGCTTCAACCTCGAATGGCTCACGGATGGAGCCGATTCGCTGAAACAGTAACGATCCACGGTGCATCCCCGAGGTGTGGTCTGCCTCGCAGACCACCCATTTGCCGTTGTGCGTCCGCGGTGGCGGAAATTGACTGCCGCATTCCTTCCAATGCCGTTTCGCGCCCCGATGCCCGGCTCAATCCCCGCCCATTGGTTTCTCCCACCAGAAAGCCTCCCTGCCAGACACACCTCGAAAAACGACCGTCCCGCATGAGAGAAAGGGCTCTAAAACTGACATGGAAACGCGGAAAATGGAAAAACCATGAAATCCCCCCGATCCTTCCCACGCTTTCGCGGCCAAAAAGCAGCATCTTTTTATATAACCGCATTTATGAAAAAACACCTTTTGCCCATCTTTCGGAACGATGCCGGGAAACGCCGGTGTGACCGCCTGCTGGTTGCGCTGGCGCTGGCGGCAACGCTTCCGCACGCCGCGCCGGCGCAGTCCACCTCGGTGACCGCCAGTTCGACCGTGACGACGCGGGAGGTTGTGGTTGCCGGCGCGTCGCGCGCGTATGAGATTGCCGACGACGTGACGCTCACCTTCGCCGTGCCCGGCGTCGGCGCTGCCGCCGGCGGCGCGCTCAATGTCGCCGCGGGCGGCACCCTGACCATCGGGCCGTCCGCCGCCAGCGGCACCGTGATTTTCAAGGGCAACGCGGTCAGCGGAGGCAATGGCGGTGCCATCTCGAACGCCGGCTACGCCTCCATCGCCAACGCGCTGTTCGCCAGCAACACTACCACCGCCACCACCAGGCAGGGCGGGGCCATTGCCAGCACCGGCACGCTGGTGTTGAGCAAGGTCCGGTTCGAAAACAATTATGCTTCGACTGCCGGTGCAAGCGTCGGCGGCGCCATTTACTTGGATGGAGGACTGGCGGTCAGCAAACTGTCAGTGATTGATGGCGAGTTCATTAACAATGTGACCACCAGTCAGGCCGGGGCTATTTATATAATGTCAGGCAGCGCTTATCTTGAGAATGTGAGCATAAAGGGGAATGCCAACGCGACTGCGGGCGTGGCCGGGGCGCTGATGATAAGGGACGCCAATGGAAGCGCCACTTTCGTGAACGTGGCTTTCGAGGACAACCATGTGCTCGCCAGCGGCGGCGGCATCGCGGGTGCCATGCGCAATGCCGGCGCGCTGGATATGACCGGCGGAAAGTTCACGGGCAATTATTCGGGCAACACCGGTTACGCGGGCGCCCTGCATGTCAGCAGCGCCGTGGCGGACGGCACCAGACTGACCGGCGTTCTTTTCGAGGGCAACCGCGCCGGGACCTACGGCGGCGGCCTCGCGCTCACCTCGGCCCCGGCCGGCGGCATCGAATTGAACAATGTCATCTTCAAGGACAACTGGGCCGGCACCTTCGGCGGGGCGGTGGAAGCTCACGCCGCCGGTAGCAACATCAATTTCAACCTCACGGCCTCGGGTGGCACCACCAGCTATGCCTACACGGGGAATTTCGCCGGACTGAACGCCACGCCATCCCAGGCGGAAATGACCAGCGGCACCGCTGCGTTTGCCGCCAACGCCGCTGGAGGCGGGTTCTATTATGCCGCAAACAGTGGCACGGCGCGTTTTAATATAGCGGACGGCGTTTCGCTGACCATCGGATCCGCCGCCAATGTCAATCATGACAGTCTGGCTTCGGCGGATGCCGCTGCCGGGCGCGCGGCTAGGTTGATCAAGGATGGCGGCGGCCTGCTGGTATTAAACGCCGACAATTCCTATTGGCGCGGCTCGTTTGATGTCACCAGCGGCACCGTGCTGCTGGGCAACGCGGACGCAAAACTCGGCGGGAAAGTCACCATCGCCAGTGGCGCCACGTTTGGAGGCTCGGGCACGCTGATGACGAACAGCGCGGCGGCGGGGCTCACCGTGCTCGACGCCCAGGCCGGCTCCACTTTGCAAATCGGCGCCGCCGGCGGCGCCGCGCCGGAGTCGCTGACCGTGGCTGGCACGCTCGCGCTGGCGGTGGGCGCGACGCTCGATTATGACTTGTTCGGCAGCACCGGTGCCGACCTGCTCGTCGCCGATTATATCAACGTCCTCGGCACCGGCACCATCCGCCTCGGCGCACTGGCCAGCGGCACCTACACGCTCGCGCGCTGGACCGGCGGCACTGGCGACGTGGCGGCATGGGCGGCCAATGTTGTCACCGATGTGCAGGCCGGGCGCAATTTTACCGGCGCGGTCACGGTGCAGGGCGGCACGACACTCCAACTTACAACATCGTTTGATAATGTCGCGCTCATCTGGACGGGGGTGACCGGCACGCTCTGGAATCACGAGCAGGAAAACTGGTCGGGCGCGGGGGGCGTGACGAAATTCATCAACCGCGACACCGTGACCTTCGACCAGACGGGCGCAAACCGCACCATCGAGGTCGCCGCAGGCGGGGTTTCCGCGGCAGCCATGAACGTCAGCGGCAGCACCGATTATAATTTTATCGGTGGAGGCGTCGCGGTGACGGGCACTTTGATAAAAACCGGCACGGGCCGGCTTACCTTAAACAACACGGGTGTGAACAGTTTTGGAAAAATCAGCCTGCGCGAGGGCGAACTCGCCATTTCCAGCACCGGCCAGCTCGGCGGCGCGCTCACGAACGTTCTTGATTATGGCAACACCCAGGCCACGACCTTCGGTGGCGTCGGCCCCGCGCGCATTATTATAAACGGCGGCGTTGTGTTCGATGGAGGCGGACGCTTGCTGGCGGGTGGCTCCACCAAGCGCGACGCCGGCTTCCTCGTCGCGAACGGCGGGATGCTGACCATTAAAAACTTCACCGCGCCGGAGGGCGCGACCGGACACAGCGGTTTCTTCTACGTGGGCGCGGCGACGGGGCTGATCATGGGACCGGAGACCGCTGGCGGCAGCGGCAAAATTCTTTTTGAAAACAATTCCGCCGCGACCGCCAACGTTGACGCCGCGCAGGGCGGTGGCGTGATGCTCGTGGCCGGCACAGCCGCGCTCACCAACGCCACCTTCCTCGGCAACCAAGCCGCCCACGGCGGCGCGCTCACCACCGGCGCTGCCGCCGCCGTGCTCACGCTCACCGACGCCGTTTTCACCAGCAACACCGCCGCGCAAAAAGGCGGTGCGCTCAACAACGCCCTCGGCGTCGTCAACCTCGCCGTCACCCGTTCCGGCACCACCGCCTACGAGGGCAACGCCGCCGCCACCGCCGCCGACGGTGGGTTTTTATATCAAGCCGCCAGCGGCACCGCCAATATAAACATCGCCGCCGGCTCCACGCTCGTGATTGGCGGGGTCGATGCCGCGAAGGACACCATCGGAGGCGCGGCCGGGGCGGTCTTGAACAAGTCCGGCAGCGGCGCGCTCGTGCTTCGCGCCGACAGTTCCGCCTATGCCGGGGTCACGACTGTCAATGCCGGCTCGCTCATCCTGCGCGGTGCCTCCGCGCAGCTTGGCGGTTCCATCATCGCCCGGTCGGGCGTGGTTCTCGGCGGCAGCGGCACGTTTGGAAATGTCACGCTTGAGGCGGGGTCGTCCCTCGACATCGGCGAGGATGCCACGAGCCGGACACTCTCGACCGGCACGCTCGCGGCGAACGGGGCGACGCTCAACTTCACCATCCTCGGCGGAGGCACCAGCGACCGGCTGAACGTCGCGGCGCTCGACGCAGGCAGCGCGGGCAACACTATAAATCTGGATCAGTTTTTCTCCGGCACCTATGATCTCGGGCAAAACATCGCCGGCCTCAAGTCCTCCACGCTCACGCTGCGCGGCGCCGACATCAGCAGCGGCGCGCGCCAGAGCGGTTCGCTTTCCGATAATGGCGCCAGTCTTCAACTGGAGCTGACCGCCGATGCGAGCCGCGCGCTGACGTGGCAGGGCATTGCCAGCGGCACATGGGCGGCCTCCGGCTCAAATTGGTCGACCGGCGATGGCGGATTCAGCGGACTTTTTGCCGATGGCGACCGGGTCGCGTTCGGCGACGCTGCCGCGCCCCGCGACATCACCATCGGCAGCGGCGGCGTGACGGTTGCGGAAATGGTGGTGGACACCACCGGCAGCCATGCCTTCCACGGAGGTGGAATCCTCGCCGATGTTTCGTATTCCAACGGCACCGGCTTTCTTGCGGGCGGCACCAGCAGCAAGCTCATCAAGAACAGCACCGGCACTCTGGTCTTCAAAAACAGCGCCAATACCTTCAGGGGCGGCATCGACCTCAACGCAGGAGCGATCGAGTTCACCGATGGTGCGCAACTCGGTGTCGGCGGGGGCGCGGCCATCACGGTGTCCGGCTCCGCCACGCTCAGGCCGCTTGCCAGTGCCACGCTTTCCAGCGATCTCGCCCTCGCTGCCGGTGCCACCGCCATCATTGATGTGACGAATGCCGGACACTCTTTCACCTACAACGGCGCGAGCAGCGCCGCCGATGCCGCCGCGACACTCGTAAAGACCGGCGCGGGCTCGCTCACGCTTTCCGGCAGCGCCGCGCTCGGGCATGGCGCCACGCGCATCGACGGCGGATTTGTCTTTTTGCGCGACATCGCATCGCCCGCCGATCTCGTGCATGCCTTTGATTTTAACGGCGGCTGGCTCGATCTCTCCGACACCACCTACACCGGCGACGAGGCCGGTGCCAACGATTGGGCGCGGCTCACGTTCAGCGGCAGCAGTGGCGGCGTGATCGGACGCAATGACAAAATCACTCTCGGCGCGGGCGACGCGGCCTTCGGTATCGGCAGTGCGGGCGACGCCAGCAAACAAGGTGTCTTTGTTGTGATCGACGCGGGCGCGGGCAACACGGCCAGGATGACCGGCGGCAATTTTTATGTCGGCAACACCCGTGTGCTCAGCGGCACGCTGGAAGTTTCCGATGACAGCCAGCTCGGTCTCCAATCCGCGCATCGCGAAGTCATCCTCGACGGCGGCGCGCTTTCGCTCGCATCCGCGTTCAACAGCACGCGTGCGCTTGAGGTGGGCGGCTCGAACGGGGCGGTTAATGTGGCGGGTTTCGCGAGTGCGACTTGGGAGGGCAATATCTCTGGGGCGGGCAAACTCATCAAGACCGGCGGCGGCGAGCTTGTCCTTTCCGGTTCGAACCGCCACGCGTCCACCGAGATTGCCGACGGCACGCTCGCCGCCGGGGCGTCCGGCGCCCTGGGATCGGGCGTGCTGCGGGCCACCGGCTCGGCGGCGCGTCTGCGGACCGCCGCCGATGAGCTTGTGATCGCCAATGCCATCGAACTCGGCGCCAATGCGCTCGTGATCGACACCGACGGACGGGCCTCGACTTTCTCCGGAGCGATCAACGGCTCCGGCCCGCTCACCGTCGCCAACGCCGGCGCTGCCACGCTCACGGGCGCGAACACGCTTGGTCGCGTCATCGTCAGCCAGGGCGCGCGCCTCATCGCGACGGGCAACTACAGCGCGCTCGGCGGCACCGGCGTCGATGTCGAGGTGAATAATGCCACGCTCGAAATCGCCACGATCAACACGGTCGCGCGCAGCGTCGCGGTCAACGGCGGCGTGCTGCTTTTCACCAACGCGGACACGCTCAACGCCAACTCCGCCATGCTGCGCGCGAGCGGTTCGGTCACGTTTGCCGGCAGCGCCACCATCGCGCTGGGCGGCGTGGCGCTTGCCAGCGGCAAACAATACAAACTCATTGATGCAGGCGCGCTGCCTGGCATCGAGACGGCAGCATTCGACGCAGGGGCGCAAAACGCCGGGGTCGATATCGTGCCGCTTGCCGCAAACGGCGAACTCATCATCGCCGGCCTCAACCAGGCGGTGAATCCCGGCAAGGATATCGCCGCGGCGTTTGATGCCATGTCCGCCGCCACCGGCGCGGTCTATTCGCGTCTCAGCGAGAGTTTCCTGCTGCCTGTGCTTGATCGCCGGCCCGGTGATTCCGCAAACAATTTCTGGTTGCGCGGCATCGGTTCCTTCGCGGACTTCGACGGTGGCGCGGACAAGATCGGCCATCGCGACGACACCTACGGCGCCATGGTCGGCTACGATCATGTTTTTGGCCGGCTCCTCGTCGGTCTCTATGCCGGCTACGCCAGCACCAAGATCAAAACTGACAACCGTGCGGAGACCGATGCCGGCCAGCCGCACGGCGGCGTTTACACCGCCTGGCGGATGGGGCCGGTTTATCTCGCCGGCGACTTCATGATGGGCGCGTTCGACGCCGACACCATCCGCAACGAAGGCGGCGGCCAGGCCAAGGGCTCGTATAAAGCCGGCACCCTCGGCGGCTCGCTCGAACTCGGGATGGCGCTCGGCACGTGGGAGGGCGGATCGGTGAAGCCCGCCGTGGCTGTCCACTACATGCGCTTCAAATACAAGGACCAGGCGGAGACCGGCCCGGGCGCGGTGGAAATCGCCGATTTCACCACCGACCGCCGGGACGGGTTTGCGAGCGTGCAGTTCACGCAGGCATTCACGGCCCCGTGGAACCGGCCTGCCATGGTGGACTTCCTCGTCGGAAAGCGTTTTTCATTTGGCGACAAGGAGACCTCGGTGACCGGCGCTTTTGTTGACGGCGGCGGCTATTTCGATGCCACGGCCGACCGCTACGAGACCGATGGATTTCTGGTCGGCCTCGGCGCGCGTTTTGCATTGGGCAAGCACGCCCTGTTTTCCGTGGCCTACGATTACGAGCTGGGAACCGATTACGGCCGCCACAGCGTCGACGCCGTCATCCGGCTTCACTGGTAACCATTAAAACCAAACCATTTATTTTGAACAGCAAAGACGCAAAGCCCGCAAAGTTGCGCAAAGAATCTTTTTCCCAAAAACTTCGCGTCCCTTGACACCCTTCGCGTCTTCGCTGTGAAACAAAACCGAACCAAAAAATTAACCACGGAGCAGCGGTGTTCATTAATACCGCTGCTCCGTGGTTAAATAAAAACCCACCCTTTCCCGTCATGAAACATTTGCAAATATCCCCCGTCCCGCTCGCGCTGTCCTGCCTGCTCGCGTTTGCCGCCGCCCCGCTGGCCCGCGCGGCGGTTTATACGCAGGACCAGATCATCAGCGACCGCACGGTCATGACCGCGGCGAGCCGGTCCGTGCTCGATTATTATATCAACGACGGCGTGACCCTCACTTTTACCGGCACGTTTGACGCCAGCGGCGGAATGTTTGACATGACGGCGGGTACCACACTCACCATCGGTCCCAATCCCGATGCGGCGGACCTCACCGGCTTCGCCCTCTTCAAGGATATCTGGGTGACAGGCCATGCTGCCGGGATCCGCAACACCGGCGGCTTGGTGCGGCTGACCAACGCGCGCTTTGAAAATGTGCATGGCCAGGCTGTCGCGGTGGCCGGCGCCTTTTTTAACAACGCCACCACCTCGCTTGCATATTTGGATCATGTTGACTTTGTGGATTGCTACAGCGGCAACGCCGGCGCCATCCGCAATTCCGGCACGCTCACGCTCACGGACGGCTCGTTTGTGGGAAATTACGCAAACTATGATGGCGCCAACGGCTACGCCGGCGCGTTTCATAACAACGGCGCGGCGGCAAACACCGTGTTGACCCGTGTCGCCTTTACCGCCAATCGCGCCCGCAATCACTCCGGCGCGATTTACAGCGCGGCGGGCGCGCTCACGATGAACAACGTGACCTTCAACGACAACTGGGCCGGCACCCTCGGCGGCGCCTTGCGTGTGATGAACACCGTGACGCTCAACCTCACGCAGCAGGGCGCGGTCAGTCGCTACGATTTCACCGGCAATTTCGCCGGTAGCGGCACCGATGTGCGCCCGATCGAGGATGTGCAAAGCGGCAGCGCCAGCTTCGCCCCCGCCGCCGCCGGAGGCGGATTCCTATACGCCGGCAGCGTGAACACGAAATTTTATCTCAACATCGGCGCCGGCGTCACCCTCGCCATCGGCGACACTGACGGGGCGGACAAGGCCGTCGATTCCATCGCCAGCGGCGTGGTCACCTCCAATATATACAAGGAGGGAGCGGGTGATTTGATATTAAATGCCGATAATTCCTGGTATTCGGCCAACACCACGGTGAGCGCGGGCCGCCTGCTGCTGGGCAACGACGGCGCGAAACTGGGCGGCAAAATCACCGTGGCGGGCGGCGCGACTTTCGGTGGCGCGGGCACGCTCACGACCAGCGGCACCGTCACCACCACCCCCACCGCCAGCGTCACCGTCGCGGCGGGGGCGACCCTTCAGGTCGGCCTCGCCGACCGCGCGACGGAAAAACTCTCCATCAACGGCAACCTTGCCCTGGCCGACTCCACCCTCGCTTTCGTCGCATTCGGCGGCACCCATGCGACCAAACTGGAGGCGCTGTCCTACTCCGGCACCGCGCCCGTGAAGGTTGACTTGCAGGGTTTCAGCACCGGCACTTACAACCTCGGTTCCTTCGCCAGCGGCACCGTCCCCTACAGCTTCCTGCTCAACGGCGTCGCGGCGGCGCCGGGCGGACGGCAGACCGTGACCGATGTCTCCAGCGGCGGCAGCCTCATCGTGGATTATTACGCCGACACCGCGCGCGTGATGACATGGACGGGTGCGTCCGGCAACATATGGGACGGCGCGGCCAACAACTGGCAGGGTTCCGCCGCCGCCACCAAATTTGCCGGTGGTGACGCGGTCGTGTTCAACGCCGCCGTTGACAGTACCATCGCCATCACCAACAGCGCGCGCGTCAGCGGCATCGTCGTGGACGGCGCGGCGGTCACCACCTTCCTCGGCGGCGGCATCATCGCCACCGCCTACGCCGGCGGCGACGCCGAGGCCGCCGTGCTGAGCGCGGGCGGGCGCCTGGTCAAAAAGGGCGCTGGCACGCTGGTGCTGGCCAACGAGGACAATGTTTTTCATGGCGGCATCGAGCTGGCCGCGGGGGCGCTGGAGTTTTCCCGCGCCGGACAAATCCAGACCGGCACGGCGGCGCTCCGCGTCACCGGTTCCGCGACCCTCCGCGCCCGGGGCGGCGCCGACATCGAGACCGTCATCGAGCTCGCCGGTGCCGGCATCGCGATGGAAATGGACACCGGCACCAGCACGGTGCGCCACACGCTCGGGAAAATCACCGGGGCGGGGTCGTTGCTGAAAACCGGCGCCGGCGCGCTCGTTCTGGCCACGGCCAACGACTACGCGGGCGGCACCACGTTGCGGGAGGGCGTGCTGCGGATCGCCGACCGCCGTGCGCTGGGGACGGGCGCGCTCGTGGTCGGCAGCACCGGCGCCGTGCTGGAGCTCGACGGGGAGTTTTCCGCGGGCAACGCCATCGACCTCGGCGGCCGCGCCCTGGAGGTGCGCAATGCCGGCGCGGCAGCCGCCACGCTGGCCGGCTCCATTTCGAACGGCTCGCTGGTTATCGGGGCGGGCGGCGCCGGCGCGGTGAACCTCGCGGGGAACAACGCGTTTTCCACCTTGCAGGTTCGCAGTGGCGCGCGTGCCGCCGTCATCGGCGCGCGGGGCATCGCCGGCGCGCACGCCACCGTCAACACCGGCGGGCGGCTGGATGTGCGCACGACCGGCGTGCAGGCCGCCCAAATCACGGTCCAGCCGGGGGCCGTGTTGTCCTTTGCAGATATCAAGACTACTTCCCCTTTCCTCGTCGTTGACCATCTGCTCGTGCTGGAGGACCAATCCGTGGTTGCACTCGCCAAGGCGCCCTCCAGCAAGCTCTGGCTCGCCGCCACTGGCGACGGCGTGCTCGACAACGGCGCGCGCCTCGATGTCGGCCCGCGCACCAGCGACTTCGACCTGCTCGTCGAGGGCAACAACCTCTACGCCGTCAACATCAACTGGGCGGCCAACCCCGGGCGCGACATCGTCGCGGCGTTCGACGCGCTCGCCGCCCTCACCGGCGCGGTTTACTCGCGCCTCGACGAGGGTTTCATCCAGCCGCTCGTCGCGCGCCGGCCAGGCGCTCCGGAGAACGGATTCTGGTTCAAGGGCTTCGCCTCCATCGCCGATTACGACGGCGGGGACGGCAGGATCGGGCACAAGGACGACACGCGCGGCGGCATGGCGGGTTATGACAAAATGCTTTCCGAGCACCTCCTGCTCGGCGGCCATCTCGGCTATTCCCGCAGCTCCATCAAAACCGGCAACGGCTCCGTGACCGATGCCGACCAGCCGTGGCTCGGTCTCTACGGCGCGATGAAATTCGGCGCGTTTTATTTCGCCGCCGACCTCGCCGCGGGCTCGGTGGATGCCGACACCATGCGTCCCGAGGGCGCCGGCAACTTTGTCTCCGGCTCCTACAAGGCCGTCACCCTCGGCGGCGGCGGCGAGATCGGACTGATCCTGCCTCTCTGGTCCCGCGCCACGCTCAAGCCCGCCGCCGCCGTCCACTATATGAACTACGCCTTCAAGGACCACGGCGAAAGCGCCCCGCAGGGCATCGGCGCGGTCATCGTGGACGACTTCACCACCGACCAAGTGGAGGGCCTTGCAAGCCTGCAATTCACCCAGCAGTTCACCACGCCCTGGAAAACCCCCGGCATGTTCAATCTCCTCGCAGGCTGGCGTTGCGCGCTGAAAGATGAGGCCACGGTGTTGTCCGCCCGCTTCGCCGAGGATGTGAACGAGTCGGTCACGATCCTGGGCGATGTGTATGACCGGGACCGCCTCAACCTCGGCTTCGGCCTGCGCGTGGCGCTCACCGGCAGCGCGTTCCTCACGCTCGCCTATGACTACGAGATCGGCAAGGACCTCGACCGCAGCACCGTCAGTCTTGGCGCATCCTGGAGCTGGTAGCGTGAATTTATAAAACCATTATTTTGAACAGAAGAAAACAAAGATAACCAAGTTCCGAGCGAAGCGAGATGCCTGACATACCATAATATAAAAATGTCTTCTTCGATCCCTTCGTTTTCTTCTGTTCAATAAAAAAACAATCTTGAAAAACATGAAACCTCACTTTCTTCACTTTCCGCCGACCCTGGCCCTGCTTGTCTGTTTTCTTCCCACCGCATGGTCGCAACAAACGACCGCCAGCGGCACCACCGCGCCCGACGAGGAGGTGTTTCAAATGCAGGCTCTCGACGTCACCAGCAGCCGCGACGTCGGCTACATCTCGCAAAACGCCGAGAGCGCCACGCGCATGAACGTTCCCATCGCCGACGTACCCCAGAGCATCCTCGTCTTCAACCAGGAGTTCCTCCAGGACATCATGGCCGAGAGCATTGAGGACGTCGCCATGTATGACCCCACCGTCAACGCCTACAGCGACAACGACGACTTCACCATGCGCGGCATCGGCGGCAACGCGCGGCTCCGCTCCGGCGCCAATTACTTCAACGGCTTCGAGCAAATCCCCGGCCTCGGCTCCCAGACACTGGTCAACACCGAGCGTGTGGAAATGCTCAAGGGGCCCAACGCCGTGCTCTACGGCACCGGCGCCTTCGGCGGCACCATCAACCGGGTCTCCAAAAAACCCACCAGCCGCAAATTCACCAGAGTCACCGCCGGCCTCGACTCCGAGGGTTACTACTCCGTCGCGGTTGACGACAATTCCCCCGTCGTCCCCAGAAAATACGCCTACCGCATCAACGCCATGTGGGGCGACGGCGAGACGTGGTATGGGATGCAACGCAACTCCGTCGTCTTCGCGCCGGGCATTTCCTGGAACATCACCCCGCGCACGATCCTGATGGTTGAATATACGTTCCAGAAGCAGAAGCAGCCCGCCAACTGGGAATTTCCGGTCTGGGGCGGTGACATCCTCAATATCGTCACCCGCATCGACCCCTCCGATGTCGGCATCCGCCACCGTGTAAACCCGCGCCGCTACCTGGCCGAGCCGGGCGACTTCCGCAATGTTTACCGCAATATATTCTACGCCGACTTCCGCCACGAGTTCTCCAGAAATCTCATCTTCCGCGCCATGGCCAACGCCGAGTCCCGCAAGATCGAGTCGAAGGAAACGCTGATTGAAAGCTGGATCGTCACCATGACGGAGGACGACGCGTGGGTGCGCCGCTACTTCCGGCAAAACGACTCCGACTGCCTCAACTACCGTCTGCGCGGTGAGCTGATCGCGCAGTTTCCCACCTTCGGCCTCGGTCACAAAATGGTCTCCGGCCTGGGCTGGGACAAGGGCCGCTGGGATTATTTGCAACTCCGCTCCCTGAACAGCGACCAGACCGCCAACCCGGAAATGGGCCTCTATCCGTTCCCTTCCATCAGCATGCTTACCGGAGAACGGCGCCGGACGATACCCGAGGTGAATTTTCAGGCGCAGCCCTTCACGGATTACACCCAGGACATGGATTCGCTCTCCGCCTATGCGAGCGATCTGATCACGCTGGTGCCGGACCGCCTCATCCTGCAGGCGGGACTGCGCTATATCACTTTCAAGCAGACACGGGATTACGCGACCTCTCCCGAGGACAATTACACCATCACCGAGGACAAGTTCACCCACAGCGTCGGACTGGTATGGCATCTGACAAAAAACAGGGCGTGGACGCTGTATGCCAACCACTGTTTCACCTACAAGCCCAACTCGCAGGTTGATGATGACGGCGAGGAAAGCGATCCATTGGACTCCATGACTGCCGATCAAAACGAGATCGGGTTGAAATATGTGTATAAGGACAAGTTCTCCGCCTTGCTAAGCTACTACGACATCAACCAGAAAAACACTCCTGAGTCCTACATCGAGTATGCGGTCAATCCCGACGGCTCCAACATTTCGCGCACCCGCTGGGGGCTCATCAAGGGGCTGCGCAGCCGCGGCGCGGAGATGAACTTCCAATGGAATGCCTCCGAGGAATTGTCACTGTTCGGCGGCTATGGCTACAACCATTGCGTCAACGAGGACACCGGCGCGCGCCATTATTACGCGCCCATGCATTCCTTTTCCGCCTTCGGCCGGTATGGAATCCGGCGCGGCGCGCTCAAGGGACTGTCGTTCAACCTCGGCTTCATCTGGAGGTCCTCCACCGTCCTGCAATATCAAGCCAGCACCGCGCTGGCCGACCGCCCGATGTGGAGCGTGCCTTCGTATCAAAGCATCAACGCGGGCGTGTCCTATGGTTTCCGGACGAGCCGGAAAGTGCGCTGGTCGGTCGCCTTCAAGCTCTCGAACGCAACGGATCACCTGAACTTCTACAACACCTACAACACCCGCGCCTCGCTTCAGGCCCCCCGCACCTGGACGCTCTCCCTGGTGAGTTCGTTTTAACTGCGGCTGACCATGCCTGCGGCTTTTTCTGGAACGCTGTGCCACTGGTCGCTTTCATCGCACTCCATCAATATCGTTATGATGGGCCAAATGATATTGGTTCGCTTATATAAATCATGAAAAATCTGCTCCCCTGTCTGCTGATTGCAGTGTTCTCCCTCTTGGTCGTCGCCGTGCGCGGCGACGTCGCGCTCGCGACCGTGTTTGGCGACAACATGGTGCTCCAGCGCGGGCGTCCGGTCAGCGTCTGGGGCAAAGCCGCCTCCGGCGAAAAAGTCACCGTAGCCTATGCGGGGCATGAGGCGGTGGCCACGGCGGGCGAGGACGGCAAGTGGCTCGCCCTTCTCCCCGCACTGCCGCCCTCCGCATCTGGCGAACTGGTGGTGAAAGGCGGCAACACCCTGCGCCTGCGGAATGTCGCCGTCGGCGATGTGTGGATTTGCGCGGGCCAGTCCAACATGCGCTGGACCGTGGGGGAATCCATGAATGCGGAGGCGGAAATCGCGGCGGCGAGCCATCCCGCCATCCGGCATTTCCACGTGCCGTCAATGGTGAAGGACGAGCCCGGCGACGACGTGCGCACGACCGCCGGCTGGCAGGTGTGCTCGCCGGAGACCGTCGGCGCGTTCACCGGCGCGGGTTATTTTTTCGCCCGGGATCTCCAGCCGGAAATCGGCGTGCCCGTCGGCTTGGTGAACATTGCCGTCGGCGGCACCGCCATCGAGTCGTGGATGAGCGCGGACGTGCTGGCCGCGCCGGTCTTCACGCCCATCCGCGCGCGCTGGCAGCGTTACGTCGAGACCTATCCCGCGCGCAAAGCCAAATACGAGCAGTTGATTAAAAAATGGAAGGCCGATTATGCCGCCGCCCAAGCTGCCGGCAAGCCCCCGCCGCCCAAGCCCCGCGCCCCGCAGGGGCCCGGCACCAATGCGCAGCTTTCCGGTTTATACAACGGCATGGTCGCCCCGCTGCACCGGCTGGCATTTGCCGGTATCATCTGGTATCAGGGCGAAGGCAACGCACCGTTCTGGCAGCATTATGAAAAGCTTTTCGGCGCCCTCATCGCGCAATGGCGGCGGGATTTCGTGCAGCACGACTTCCCGTTTTATTTTGTGCAGCTTGCCAATTATGGGGCGAAACCGCCCGAGCAGCAGACTTATGTGCATATCCGCGAAGCCCAGGCAAAGGCGCTCATGTTTCCAAAGACGGCCATGGCCACCGCCATTGACATTGGCAACCCCTCCAATGTGCATCCCCTGAACAAACAGGAAGTGGGCCGCAGGCTGTCACTTGTCGCGCGTGCGCTGACATATGGCGAAAATATCGAGTACTCCGGCCCCGTGTTCGCGTCCCATAAAATCGAGCGTGATACGATCTGCCTGTCTTTCGGGCATGCCGCCGGGCTGGAGTTGAGAAAAGGGCAGGGAGGCGTGTCATTTGAAATTGCGGGAAGCGACAGAAAATTCGCTGCCGCGCAGGCCCGTGTTGATGGGGACGCCGTCATTGTCAGTTCTCCCGATGTGCGCAAGCCCGTTGCCGTCCGCTACGCGTGGCACAATACGCCCGATGCCATTTTATATAATGGCTCGAATCTTCCCGCTTTTCCATTCCGCACCGACGACTGGGATTATTGAATGACGTGGAACCATTTGATATCACAGCGAAGAACATGAAGGGCGCGAAGAGGATTTCCGACGATGCGTTGTCTTTCTTCGCATCCTTCGCGGTTATAAAAATCCCTTTTCGCATTCTTCGCGGTTCAACAAGAAACTTTTCCTCTATTCCGACCCATGACGAAAAAACTGAAACTATACGCCAGTCACGACGCCTTTTATGCGGACGCCGCGCCGCGCGCGCGCTTTGAAAAAGCCTGCGCGGAGCTGGAGGTGGAGCTGACTTGGCTGCCGCAGGACACGCCCGAGGCCGAGGCCCGGGCGGAGCTCAACCGCAGCGACATCGCGCTGGGCTGGCCGGAGCCGAAATGGGTGCTGGAAAGCAGCATCGCCTATTTCCAGTGCGGGAGCACCGGTTTTGAAAAATACGTGGGCAAGGGGTTGGAGACCAAGCCGCATTTCGTGATGTGCAACGCGGCGGGGACGATGTCCATTCCGGTGGCCGAGCACGGCATCGCCTTCATGTTCGCCGGAGCGCGCCACTTCGCGGAGCACGCCGTGGACCAAACGCAAAAACGCTTTGAACGCCGTCCGCCTTATCGCGAGATCGCCGGCGCCACCGCGCTGGTCTGCGGTCTCGGCAACATCGGCACCGAAATCGCCAGCCGCTGTCGCGGCCTCGGCATGGATGTCATCGGCGTGGATATAAAAACGACGCATCCGCTCGCATCGGAAATTTTCCCGATCGAGCGCCTCGGCGAGGCTGTCGCGAAGGCCGACCACGTTTTTTGCGTGCTGCCGCTGACGCCGCAGACCACGGGCATTTTCAACAAAACAATCTTCGCCGCCATGCGCCCCGGCACATGCTTCTACGCCCTTGCGCGCGGCGCGCATTATGTCGCCGCCGATGTCGCCGACGCGCTGCACGGCGGGCGGCTCGCCTTTGCCGGGCTCGACGTGTTCACCGAGGAGCCGCTCAACCCGGACAGCCCGCTGTGGACCGCGCCTAACTGCCTGCTCACGCCGCATTGCAGCGGGCGCGGTGTCCGCGAGCACGAGCGGCTGGCCGACCTCGCCATCGACAATCTGAAAAAATTCAAGGCGGGCGAGCCCTTGCGCAACACGGTGATGAAAAACAACTGAGCGGAATTTTAACCGCGGATGAACGCGAATAAACGCAGATTAAAAACCATTTTATCAAATCATTCTTGTTGGGATTTAACTTTCTTGTCTGTGTCCATCTGCGGTTAAAAACAATTTTCAATCTTCAACTATATGAATCCGTTATCCTCATCCGAAATCCGCGGAAACTGGGCCACGCTGCTCCTGCCCGTCCGGCCCGACGACAGCATCGATTACGAGCTGCTGTCTGCGGAAGTGGATTATTTTATAACCGCCAAGGTCAACGGCATCTACTCGAACGGAAGCGCGGGCGAGTTTTATGCGCAGACCGAGGATGAGTTCGACAAAATCAACGCGCTCCTGGCCGAAAAGTGCAACGCCGCGGGGATGTCCTTCCAGGTCGGTGCCGCGCACCCGTGCGCGCAGACTGCTCGGGAACGGCTCCGGCGCGCGAAGGCATTGCGGCCGTCGGCCTTCCAGGTTACGCTGCCGGACTGGTTCCCGCCGACCCTGGACGAGATCCTGCGCTTTCTCGAAGTGATGGCGGTGGAGGCCGCGCCGATCCCGCTGATCGTGTATAATCCTCCGCACGCGAAACGCAAACTCACGCCCGCCGAGTGGGCGAAGGTCGCGGACCGCGTCGCCGGCGTGGCGGGGATGAAGGTGCCCGGCGGCGACGAGGCGTGGTATGAGGCGATGCGCCCGCTCATGACGCGGCTTTCGATTTTCATCCCCGGGCACTTCCTGCACGTCGGCCTCGGGCACGGCGCGCACGGGGCGTATTCCAACGTGGCCTGCCTGAGCCCGAAGTTTGCGCAGCGCTGGTACGAACTCTGCGTGAGCGACCCGGCCGCGGGAGCCGCGCTGGGCAAACGCATCGCGGCGTTCTGGGCGGGGAACATCGCGCCGGTGATCACCCAACACGGCTTGAGCAACATGGCGGCGGACAAGACGGCGGCGGTGGCGGGAGGCTGGCTGCCGGGGCTCACGACGCGGCTGCGCTGGCCCTATGGGTTCGCGCCGGACGACCTGGCGAGGAAGATCGGCGCAACCGCCCGCGCCGAACTCCCCGAGGCTTTTATATAATCCCAAAAACGCGGACGGGTTAACCGCAGAGAAACGCGGATAGACCAAACTTTTAAAACCGCGAAGGACGCGAATAAACGCGAAGAACCGGCTTCGACATTTGGTATAGTGTTTTCATTTAACATTGACGGGGCAGCACCGGTAGGGCGAAGCTCTCCGGCAGAGCCGCGGCTCGGCGGGGATGCCTCACCCTACCATTTGCGCCAATGTTTAGAAAAATACTATATTATTCGCGCCCTTCGCGTTATTAAACTGGATTTTTGGCGGTTTCCCATAATATCACGCGAGCCTGGCCTTTCGCCAGGCGTCCGCGAGCGCGGGGGTGTCGAGGGTGCGGCTGAGCCGGAAAATGCTGCACGGTTTCCGCCTCCAGCCGGCATAGATGAAAATATGCTGTTGCTTGCGTTTCAGGTCGATGATCGTGCCGCCGGGGTGCATGCCGTCGCGCTCGGAGTTGCGACTGTAGCCCTGGCGCTCGACCAGGGTGCATTCGAAACGCCACGTGCTGGAGCCGGCGAGCAGTTCATCCGGAGAAATGCTCCATAGGTTCAGGGTGTTGACCCGGTTTGCCGGGTTTTTGTCATCGGTTTTGCCGGTGCGCCCCTCGCCGCCGCCGCGGCGGTGGCTGTGCAGGCACTCGATGCGCTTTGTGACCGGGTTGTAACTCACATCGGCGGTGTCGTGGCAGTCGAAACCAAAGGCGGGATTGCCCGCGATATTGGTTCGGGCGGTGGTAAAGCTGACCTCGGAGAATGGAGCGCCCTTCGTATGCCTATATACATGCTGGGTATGGCAGTAATATCCTTCCTCGTTGAGGGCAAAATCCTGCACATATTCGCGGGAAATCATCACCATGTGCCCGTCGCCCCAGGTGGCGACGGCGGGCTCGACGCTCCGCGCGTGCGCGGTGTTGACCCAGACGCGTTGCTCCCAGGTTTCGCCGGCATCGAGGCTGCGCACGAGCCAGTTGCGGCGGGCCGAGGGATTCTTTTGCTGCCCCAGCGCCGCCACGAGACCGAATTCCGGATGCTGGATCAAACGCGGCCCGCAATGAGCCGCGCCGTCGAGCTTCCCAGCCAGCGCCCCATCCACGGCGCGCCAGGTTTCGCCGCGATCATCCGACACATAAACTTGTTTTGGCACGCCGGTGGCAAGGGCCACGACCCGCTCCTTCCCGTCGGCCTTGAGGGCGGCTCCGACACAGTGCATGCCATCCGGCGGGCCCAGCCGGTTGCGGGCGGTAAACGGATCGGCGGGATGCCAGGCGAGCAGATCATCGGACGTGATGGCGTAGCGGCCCGACGGCATCGGGCGCTCGGTCAGACGCCCGGCCAGAATGTGGCCTCCCTCGGCACGATGAAAAACGACCACCGCGCGTCCGTCGGAGAGTTGCGTGGCCACGGGAAAACCCAGGTGGCTGATATCTCCCTCGGGAGCGGCCAGCACGGGCAGGATTCCGAGGAGCCCCTTGCCCTTCAGGGACGCCATGTAGTTGCGCCATCGGGGAGTGAGCCCCAGTTGCTGGGCCGGGGACGGCGGTTTGGCGGCGGCGGTGCCCGCGCTTTGCGCGAACAGGGGAGGGAAGAGGGGCGTGGCGGCGAGAAAGGCCGCGGTTTTGATAAAATCACGCCGAGTATTTTGGGGCATTTTCATGGGAATGGTCCGTTGCGATTTTGCGGTGTTCATAATGTGGGGGAGAGTCCCTTGCGCGGCAACCTGCGATGAGTGATATGGCGAGCATACCACTTTGTTGTGATTGAGGGCCGGAAGCGCGGTTCATTGGCTGGCATCGGCTTCAATCCGGCCCGCCAATTCAAAATAATACTCCCCGCCATGAAAATTAACTCCATTTCGATTCGTCTGATTCGTCGCAGCGCCGAGCTCTGGCATGCGCCGCGTCCTGTTCCGGCTGATGATTTTCCCTATTTCGATTTTCCCCTCGTCACCGTCGGCACCGACGAGGGCGTCGAAGGATACACGATGGAGTATTGTCCGCTCGGCCAGGGGCGGGCCACGGCCTATGGGCTGAAAGATATATATTCAATCGACCTGCTGGGCCAGAACCCGCTGCATCATGAGAAAATATGGCAGCGCCTGCGCGCGAAGCAGCGCCATCTCTATAATGTCACGCCATCCATGTGGTCCACGCTCGATGTCGCCTTATGGGATATCAAGGGCAAGGTGGCCGGACAATCCATAGCGTCGCTGCTCGGGCAGTATCGCGACCGGGTGCCCCTCTACGCGACATGCGCCCCCCAGACCATCACGACACCCGATGAGGTCGGCGAAGCGGTGGCCGACAAGATCAAGCAGGGGTTTGCCGGGGTGAAGCTGCAGTTTAATGGCGGCGCGGCCCGTGACATTCCCCGGCTTCGCCGGGCGCGCGAGGTCGCCGGCCCCGGTTATCCCCTCATGGTGGATGCGGCGGCCGGGCTGATGTTTGAGGATGCGCTCAAGATCGGCCATGTGCTCGACGAGCTCGACTACGAATGGTTTGAGGAACCGTTTTCGGATGCCAACGTGCTCATGTTGAAAAAGCTGTCGGATACGATCCGAACCCCGGTGCTCGCCGCGGAGACGGTGTCGCTTTTCGAGTTGCCTCATTACATGATCGGCGGAGCGGTCGATCTTGTGCGCGGGGACGCGCATCACAAGGGCGGGATCACCGGCATCATGAAGGCGCTGGGCATGTGTGAGATGATGGGCTACGGCCTGGAGATCCACACGGCGGCCACGCCGCTTCACGATGTCGCGAATCTCCACGTCGGTTGCGCCACCCGGCTTTCCCGGTTTCTGGAAAGTCATCATCCCATGTTCCGTTTCGGCCTGAAAAACGATCCGCTGCGCGTGCATCCCGACGGTTGCCAGCATGTCCCGAACGGCCCGGGCCTTGGGGTCGAAATCGATTGGGACTGGGTGGACAACCATACCGTCGAGGTTATTTAGAGCACCTGACAAGGGCAGGATTACCCATGGCTCGGAAGGCACGGAGGGCCGCAAGCATGGCCATGTCTCCGCGCTCCAGTGTTCCGCTGTTTCTTTGCCTTGTGATACCATTTCCAAACGAGATTTATCCTTTTGGAGGGACGACCTCCGTGCCGTTCGGATCGGGTGGCATGGGCGTCTCGCCCATGCCACCCAATCCCACGGGTGAGACGCCCGTGCCACGCAAACCACGCGGAAGGACGACACGAAGGCCATCTCTCCAAAAAGACAGAGGCTGCTAAAGTATAATTTCCATTCGAAATTGGTATGAATCATTGAGTCTTCGGCGGGGGCCGAGGAAAAACTTGTCTCGTTGGACAAAGCGGGCGACAACTTGCCCGCGTGTGCCGCGCACGGTTTCGCCGCATGACAAGTTTTTCTCCCCTGATGTCATCTTCGTTTTTCCCCGGTCGTTTCTTCGCCCGTCCGCCCGTGGCATGTTGCGCCGCCGCGCTGGCCTTGGTGATCGTGGCCGCGCGCGTGTTCGCAGCCGGGACGGCCGTCGAATACTCGTTGCGCGAATGGCATGTGAGCGACGGTTTGCCGGACGAGGTTGTCCACGAGGTCGTGCAGGATTCGCAGGGATACCTCTGGGTGGCGACCGAGAGCGGCATCGCTCGTTTCAATGGCCTGCGTTTCGACAGCTACTCGCCCCCGGAGCGTCCGGATGAGCCGGGATTCGCCGCAAGCCCGCGTTCCAGTCCGGGCGCGGCGGCACGCGGCGTCCCGGCCATCGTGCATCATCCGGAATACGGCCTGCTGTTCGCATATGGAAATGGTGACATCTGGCAATGGACGGGCGCGGAGATGCGCGAGTCGCCGGTCGCGAATCATTTCTCGAAGGGGAGAATCGCCTCGTTGTTCGTGCAGGCGGACGGCGCGCTTTGGGCGAATTTTTCCGATGGAAGGCTGGAACGATTGCGCGATGGGCGCGTGGTCGAGGTCCGGCTGGGCGACGCAAAACCGCCCGCGGTCAATCCGGTCACGTTTGCCGATGACGGCGAGGATGGCCTGTGGATCGCGAGCAGGGCGGGGTTGTTTCATTTTAGTCCGGAGACCGCTCCGGACAGCACGGCCGGGGCGCGCGCCGGCGTGATCACGCTGGCATCGGCGACGGCGTATTCTGACGAGGGCGATGTGTGCATCGCCTCGAGCCGCAGCGGGAAGCCGTGGATCATCACGCGCGACGCGGCCGGGCGCTGGGATGGCCGGCGCATCATCAACGACGTGCCGCTGTCGCGTCTGCTCGGCGCGCATTATGTGCACGAGCTGGCGGAAGACCGCGCCGGCAACCTCTGGGTGGGCACGCGCTCCCAGGGCGCCTACGTGGTCAAGGCCGACGGGAGCGGTTTCCAGATCGCGCCCGCTTCGCATCGCACGGTGCGGTCGTTGTGCGAGGACAACGAGGGCAACATCTGGCTCGCGACCAACGGCGGCGGACTCGACCGCCTGCACGCGAAACTTTTCCGTCTTTATGACTCGAATGCCGGTCTCGACGACGATCTCACGTTCACGGTCTGCGAGGACACGCAGGGCAGCGTCTGGTTTGCCAATCGCGACGGCGGCATGGCGCGCGTCAGGAACGGCGAGGTTTTTCGCGCTTTTCCCAAGTGGCCGAAGAGCGCGGCGGGGCGCGTCGCGCCGGATCGCGACGGCGGCGTCTGGTTTACGGCGGGGACCGGGCTGTTCAAGACGGATGTCTCCGGAGAGACATTCCGGCGTGTCGATCCGGTCCCCTTCAAAAACATCCGCGTCATGTTCGTGAGCCGCGCCAATGAGCTGTGGGTCGGCGGCGACGCGGGCGAACTTGGACGATTCGGGCCGGGTGGATTTGCCGTTTTCGATGCCGCGTCGGGATTTCCCGAGGGGCAGCGCCCGAGCTGCATCGCCGAGGACTCTGCGGGCCGCATCCTGGTCGGCACCAATGGCGGAAACATTTTCCGTTTGTCCCAGTCGGCACGCCCGCGGTTCGAATCGTTGCGCGCCCCCGGCAGCGCGCCGCTCGCGCCCGTGCGCATCCTGCTCGTCGATGAGCAGGACACGGTGTGGGTGGGCACCGGTGGCGCCGGGGTATATGTGATGGTCGCACCCGGCGGCGCCGCGCCCGGGGTGGGGGAGCATCATATCGACAAGGTATGCGGCCTGCCCGATGACGCGGTTTCGCAGATGCTTTTCGACGATCACGGCCGCGTGTGGTTTGGCTCGTCGTATGGCATATTCAGTGTCGAGCGGCGCGAAGTCATGGACTTCACGGCGGGACGCACGCGGCGCATTCACGCGGCGGTGTTCGGGAAAAACGAGGGGCTCGAACATTTGTCATGCCTGAATGGATACCAGCCTCATTGCTGGAAACGCCGCGACGGCATGCTTTGGTTCACCACGCGGCGCGGCGTGCTGGAGATCGACCCGCGCATCCTGCGCAGCGGCGGCAAACCGCCGGTTTTCATCGACCAGGTGAAAGTGAACGGCGTGGTCATGCCCCCCGGCGGCGCATCCGCGGCGCGCCCCGAGGCCCGCATACGCTCCGACAACCGCCGCATCGAGTTCCTGTTTTCCGCGCTCAATTTCACCGCGCCGGAGCGCACGCCCGTTCGTTACCGCCTCGATGGGTTCGACGAGGAGTGGATCGAGGCAGGCACGGCCCGCAGGCTCGTTTACCCGCGCTTGTATCCGGGAAAATACCGCCTGCGCATCGAGGCGGCCGACGACGAGGGCAGGTGGGACGAAGCCGCCCGCGACGGCGGCGATGGCGCGGCGGCGGGCGATCCCGCAAGCAGCGCATCGCTGACGCTCATCGTCGTTCCGTTTTGGTGGCAAACGCTCTGGTTTCGCGTTGCGCTGACGCTTGTGCTGGCCGCCATCCTGGTCGCGGGTGTGCGCGCATGGTCCTACCGGCGCCTCCGTCGCAGACTCGAGCGCACCGAGCGCGCGGCCTCGATCGACCGTGAGCGCACCCGCATCGCGCGCGACATCCATGACGATCTCGGAGCGAGCCTCACGCGCATCAGCCTGCTCTCGCAATCCGCCGCCACCGACGCGCCGACCGCGGAGGCGCAGCGCGAGGCCGACCGCGTTTGTTTCGATGAAATCCATGCGACCACCACTGCGATCACCCGCTCAATCAACGAGATCGTCTGGGCGCTCGACGCGCGCCACGACAACCTCGAAAGCATGGTCAGCTATTTCGACAGCCACGCGCAGCGTTTCCTCAGCCTCGCGAAAATCCGCTACCGCATGCACGCTCCTGCCCAACTGCCGGACCTGGCCGTGCGCAGCCGCGTGCGCCACGACCTGCTGCTCGCCTTCAAGGAGGCACTCAACAACGCCGCCAAATACGCGCGCGCCACCGAGGTGACCGTCACCTTCGAGATCGATTCGCGCGCGCTCGCCCTGACCGTCGCCGACAATGGGCGCGGCATGCCGCCCGACGGTGAAATCGCCGGCGCCGGCGGAGGCGGGCACGGTTTGCGCAACCTCGGGCTGCGCCTTGCGGCCATCGGCGGCGAAGCCACCGTGCGCGAGGGGAACAACGGCGGAATAGAGGTTGTATTGACGCTTCCCCTTGCCAGAGTCGCCCCATGAGCCCCGAGTCATCACACCCTGCGCCCGATGCCTCCGCCGGACCCATCCGCATCTCCATCGTCGAGGACGACTCGCAGACGCGCCGGATACTCGGCAACATCATCGGCCATGCGCCCGCGATGCGGCTCGTCAGCGATTTTCCCGAAGGCGAAAGCGCCATCGCCGCGCTGCCCGCGCAAAAGCCCGACGTCGTGCTGATGGACATCAACCTGCCGAAAATCAGCGGCGTCGAATGCGTGCGGCGTCTCAAGCCCCTGCTCCCGCAAACGCAATTCCTGATGCTCACCGTGTATGACGACACGGACAACATCTTCAATGCGCTCGCCGCCGGGGCGACTGGCTATCTGCTCAAGAGCACGAGCCGCGAGGAACTCATCGCCGGCATCCAGCAGGTGCACGAGGGCGGCTCGCCG
Organism: Termitidicoccus mucosus; assembly: GCF_038725785.1. GTDB lineage: Bacteria > Verrucomicrobiota > Verrucomicrobiia > Opitutales > Opitutaceae > Termitidicoccus > Termitidicoccus mucosus. Next base: position 1,833,180 of record NZ_CP109796.1, on the reverse strand, counting down.
ATGAGCAGCGCGATCGCGCGCAAGGTCGTGCACTCCTTCGCGCAGCCGTCGGCGTCCGCGCCTGGTCCGGCGGGCTCGCCCGAGGCGGGGGCGAACCAGGAAATCGCCGCCCTCTCCGAGCGCGAACAGGAAATCCTCGGCATGCTGGCGCAAGGCTTCCTCTACAAGGAAATCGCGGACAAGCTGGGCCTGAGCGTGTTCACGGTGAAAACCTACACGCGCCGCATCTACGAGAAACTGCACGTGCATTCGCGCAGCCAGGCGACGGCGAAATATTTCCAGCGCCTCGCGTAGGCGCGGTATTCATTTGGCGGCAGGCACGAAGCCCCGCCGCCCGTGGCGCCCGTTTCGAGGCCGAAACCGCGCATATTTATTTCAATCGCGTATCCCCCGGCACGATGAATACCGTCGTCATGAAATTTCTCCGAATCCAATGAAAACGCACCCGCAAAAAACCCTCCTCCTCGCCGCCCTGTTTTTCGCCCTCACCCTCGCGCACGCCACCCTCTTCGCCGCCGGCGATCCCGCGCGCTGGGAAAAAGCCATGGCCGCGTTCGAAGAACAAGACCGCACAAATCCCCCGAAACCAAACGGCGTGCTCTTCCTCGGCAGCTCCAGCATCCGCCTCTGGAAAACCCTCGCCGAAGACTTCCCCGGCGTGCCGCTCCTCAACCGCGGTTTCGGCGGTTCCCAAATCTCCGACAGCATTTATTATTTCGACAGACTGGTCATGCCATCCAGGCCGCGTCTGGTCGTGTTTTTCGCCGGTGGCAATGACATCAGTTCCGGAGTCACCGCCGAGCAAGTCGCCGCCGATTTCCGCGAACTCTGCGCCAAACTCCACCAAGCCCTCCCCGAAACACGCGTCATTTTCATTTCGCTGCCCTTCGTCGAATCACGCTGGAAGCACCGCGCCGAAACCGCGCTCGCCAACACCTACATCTCCGCCTTCTGCCACTCCGACCCGCGCCTGACATACGTCGACATGAACAGCGCAATCCTCTCCCCCGACGGCACCGTGCGCCCGGAATACTATCGCAAGGACAAGCTGCACATGAACGAGGCGGGATATGCGGTGTGGACAAAACTCCTGCGCCCGCTGGTGAAGTGAAGGTGGCACAGGCATCCCTGTCCGCCAGCGCACACGACGCCAGAAACCGGTTTGCCCAGTGTGGCTGCAATTTTATTCAAATGCTTTGATATATTAAATTAGTTGACACTCTGTTTATAGAAACTTCCGTTTCGAATCCATCGTGACCCGGCGATCCTTTCTTCTTACCTCCTTGTTCGCATCTCTCGGCGTGGCGTTGCGTGCCGCCGTCCGCAAGCAGTCGCCGAAAATCGTACTGCGCTCGTCGTGGAAGACTGCGAACATCGGCGATATCGCCCATACGCCGGGACTCCTTGCGTTGCTGGAGAAATTCCTGCCCGAAGCCGAGGTGATCCTCTGGCCAAGCAACGTCGGCGACGGAGTCGAAGCCATGTTGCGGCGCCGCTTCCCGCGACTGGTCATAACGCGGGACCATGCAGTCATCGAAACCGGCGATTTCCTGCTCCACGGCTCCGGGCCTTATCTGGTTGCGCACCGTGACATCGATTACTGGCGCAGCCACGTTCGCAAACCCTACGGAGTCTATGGCATAACGATGGCGCCCGCCGGCGATCCAGGCATGAAGATCATGAAGAACAACGGGCTCGACGAGCACACGCGCGAGCTGCTCGATGGGGCCAGTTTTGTGTTTTTGCGCGACTCCGTGTCGCTCGAGGTCGTCCGGGCCGCCGGTATTGCCGCGCCGGTGGTGGATTTCGGCCCCGATGCCGCGTTCGCGTCGGATGTGCGGAATGACGATGCCGCGGATGCGTTTCTCCGCGAACACCGGCTCCAGGAAGGGAAGTATCTCTGCTGCATCCCGAATCTTCGCAATGCGCCCTATTGGCAGATCAACCCCCGGTATACTTTCGACCCGGCGAAGCATCGCCGCAACGAGGAGATGAAGGAGCACGATCATGCGCCGCTGCGGGACGCCATCGTCGAAGTGGTCCGGCGGACGGACCTGAAAGTCCTTGTCTGTCCGGAAGACTCCACCCAGATGGCCACCGGCAAGGAGTTGCTGGTCGATCCGTTGCCGGACGATATAAAGCCGCGCGTGGTCTGGCGTCCGACGTATTGGCTCACGGACGAGGCGACCAGCACCTACCTCCGCTCCGCCGGGCTTTTTGGCAACGAAATGCACAGTCCGATCCTTTGTGTGGGACATGGCATTCCCGCCATTGTGTGCCGTTTCGCGGAACAGACCACCAAAGGCTACATGTGGCGCGACATCGGGCTTGGCGACTGGCTTTTTGACCTGGACAACGCATCCGATCGCGCCCGCATCGCCGCGACCGTATTGGCGATGGCGCGCGACCCCTCGGCGGCGAGAGCCAAGGCACGGCAGGCGCGCGCGTTCGTGCAGGCGCGACAGGCGATGACGATGGCAGCCTTGCGATCCTGCCTCACCCTGGACGCCGGGCCTGCCCGGAAGTAGAAGCGAACTTTCGGGCCGCTTTGGATCGACTGGTTGGGCGGCGCGGGCGGTCTCACTCCTCGGCCTGCAAGCTCGCGACCACGGAAAAGTCCTCCAGCGTCGTCGTGTCGCCGCGCACTTCGCCGCCGGTCGCGATTTCCTTCAGGATGCGCCGCATGATTTTTCCGCTGCGCGTCTTCGGCAGTCCCGCTGCGAAACGTATCTGGTCGGGCCGCGCCATCGCGCCGATTTCCCCCGCCACGTGCGCGCGCAACTCCTCCTTGAGCGCATCGCCCGGCGGGATGCCGGCCTTCAGGGTCACGAACACCACCAGCGACTGGCCCTTGAGGTCGTCGGGCTTGCCCACGGCGGCGGCCTCGGCGACCGCCGGGTGCGACACCAGCGCGCTCTCCACCTCCGCCGTGCCGAGGCGGTGCCCCGAAATGTTGAGCACGTCGTCGATGCGACCCACGATCCAGAAATAGCCGTCCTTGTCCTGGCGCGCTCCATCGCCGGTGAAATAGTAGTCCTCGTGTCCGGGAAATTCGCCCCAGTAGCCGCGCTTGTAGCGATCGTCCTCGCCCCAGAGCGTCCGCAGCATCGACGGCCACGGGCGCGTGATGACCAGCTTGCCGCCCGTGCCGCGCGGCACTTCGTGCCCGAGCGAATCCACCACCTTCGGCACCACGCCGAAGAACGGCAGCGTGGCCGAGCCCGGCTTGAGCGGGGTCGCCCCCGGCAGCGGCGTGATCATGATCGCGCCCGTCTCCGTCTGCCACCACGTGTCCACGATGGGGCAGCGTTTCTTGCCGATCATGGTGTGATACCACATCCATGCCTCGGGGTTGATCGGCTCGCCCACCGAGCCCAGCAACCGCAGCGAGTCCAGCCGGTGCCGCAGCACATAATTGTCGCCCCAGCGCATGAACGCGCGGATCGCGGTCGGCGCCGTGTAGAGTATGGTGAGCCCGTGCCGGTCTATCATCCGCCAGAAGCGGTCCGGCTCCGGGTGATTCGGCGCGCCCTCGTAGATGAATACCGTGGCCCCGTTCGACAGCAGGCCGTAAACGACATAACTGTGGCCCGTTATCCAGCCGATGTCGGCCGAGCAGAAATAGCGGTCGTTTTCCTTCAAGTCGAAAACATGCTGCGCGGTCATCTTTGCCCCGAGCAGGAAACCCGCGCTCGTGTGCAGCACGCCCTTGGGCTTTCCCGTGCTGCCGCTCGTATATAATATGAACAGCGGATGCTCGCTGTCGAACGCCTTGGCCTTGTGGATGTTCGGGCCGCCCTCCCAGGCCTCGTGCCACCAGATGTCACGCCCGTCGCGCATGCTGACCTCGTTGCGGCAGCGCCGCAGCACCAGCACCGTCTGCACGCTCGGCGCGCCCTCGAGCGCCTTGTCCACGTTGGCTTTGAGTTCGACGATCTTGCCGCGTCGCCAGCCGCCGTCCGCCGTGATGACTAGGCGCGCCTTGCAGTCGTTGATGCGCGCCTTGAGGGCCTCCGGGCTGAACCCGCCGAACACCACCGTATGCACCGCGCCGATACGCGCGCACGCCAGCATCGCCACGATGGCCTCCGGCACCATCGGCAGGTAGATGGCCACGCGGTCGCCCGCGTTCAGACCCAGGTTTTCGAACACGTGGGCCAGCCGGCTCACGTGAAACAAAAGCTGGCGGTAGGTGATCGTGCGCACGTCGCCCGGCTCGCCTTCGAAAATAATCGCGGCCTTGTTTTCCCGCGCCGTTCCCAGGTGCCGGTCGAGGCAGTTCTCGGCAATGTTTAACCGTCCTCCTGTGAACCACTTGGCATGCGGCGGGGTCCACTTCAGCACGTCCGTGAACCGCTTCCTCCACACCAGGTGGGACTCCGCCTCCCGCCGCCAAAACTTCTCTGGGCTATTGACAGATTCCTCATAGAGCTTCTTATAAGCCGAAAGACTCCCAAGATTGGCTTGGCGCTGAAATTCGGCTGAGGGCCTGAAAATCCGGTGTTCACGGGAAACCGAGGTGATCGTTTGGTCCATCACGTTCGTAACTGGTTTGGGCATAGGTTTGGGTAATTGTAAAACGCCCCCTATGTCCTCCCCGGAGCTTCATGCGTCAAACGACCGGGCCACATTCACTCAAATTTTGCTAGAACCACACACTCTATAACCATGGAAAACAACACCCCCGCTTCCGCGGACAAAACCAACATCACCCCCGACGCCGGCGTTGCCGCCGCCGCCGAACAGACCTCCGCGCCTGCGAACACCGGCGGCGACGCCTCCCCGTCCGCGCCCGCTCCGCAAAAACCGCAAAAGCCCGACAACACCGTCCCGGTCGAAGGCATTCTCGACATCGACACCCAGAAAGGCGGCAACGGCCAGCTCCTTGACCTCTCCCGCTTCGGCAAACGCCGCCCCATCGACGTCTTTGTCCCGAAGGATCTCATCCGCCGCTTCAAGCTCCGCGCCGGCTCCCTCATCTCCGGCACCGCCTATCCCGCCGAGGGGAAATTTCCCAATCCCAAGATGCGCTTCATCGAAAAAGTGGACGGCCTCGACATCGACGAACGCCGCCGCAAGTTCGAATTCACCTCCCTCACGACCGTCTCGCCCGACAAGCACCTGCGCATGGAGACCAAGGACGGCCGCATGACCACCCGCGCCGTGGACCTCTTCTGCCCCGTCGGCAAAGGCACCCGCGGCCTCATCGTCGCGCCGCCGCGCACCGGCAAAACCACGCTGCTCCGCGACATGGCCCTCGGCGTCCTCGAAAACAACCCCGAGTGCCACGTCATGATTCTCCTCGTGGACGAGCGCCCCGAGGAGGTGACTGATTTCAAACGCTCCGTTCCCGCCGAAATCTGGGCGTCCTCCAACGACGAGCAGCTCGAAAACCACATCCGCGTCGCCGACATCTGCATCGAGCGCGCCAAGCGCCTCGTCGAGACCGGCAAGGATGTCGTCCTCTTCCTCGACTCCATCACCCGCCTCGCCCGCGCGCACAACAACGCCCGCAGCGGCGGCAAAACCATGTCCGGCGGCATTGATTCCCGCGCCATGGAAAAGCCCCGCCAGCTTTTCGCCGCCGCCCGCAACACCGAGGAAGCCGGCTCGCTCACCATCGTCGCCTCCGTGCTCGTCGAGACCGGCAGCCGCATGGACGACATCATCTTCCAAGAGTTCAAAGGCACCGGCAACATGGAGCTTGTCCTTGACCGCAAGTGCGCCGAGATGCGCCTCTGGCCCGCCATCAACATCGCCAGCTCCGGCACCCGCCGCGAGGAATTGCTGATCGACGCGAAGAGCCTGGAGGGAATCCATTTCTTCCGCCGCGCCCTCGTCCAGCAGCGCATCGAGGAAGCGACCGAAACCATGATCGCCCGCCTCTCGAAGACGAAGACCAACGAGGAATTTTTGAAACTCATCGCGAGGTGAGCGGCCTGAAGCACATGCGATTGGGAAGATAATATGGGGTCGTCGCGGTTTTCGATGTCTGGAAAACAACCACTCAAAATGGCGGGGAACCCAAATAAACTCACTATATTCGCGCAAACGTCCTCCCGCTGAAAAATGGCATGACGACGAAGCCCGCTTTATTGCTTGTCGACATCCAGGAGGGTTTCGATGCCCAAAAGTGGGGGCATCGGAACAACCGGCAGGCCGAAACCGTGGCGGCGCGATTATTATTCATCTGGCGCGAAAACAAATGGCCGGTCTTTCATGTCCGGCATGACTCTCCCGAGCCGGATTGCCCGCTGCATCCCGGCGGCGCGGGCAATAATATAAAGCAGATTGTCCGTCCGCATCCGGGCGAACCGGTCATCGGCAAAACCGTAAACAGCGCGTTTATCGGGACCGACCTGCACGAACGCCTCTCGGCCCGGGGAATCAAGCGCGTGGTCATCGTCGGGCTGATCACGCCGCACTGCGTCTCGACCACGGCGCGCATGGCCGGAAATCTTGGCTACGAGACCTACGTGGTGTCCGATGCCACCGCTGCGTTTGGGTGGATTGTCACCGTGGCGGCGGCATCTTCGTGAGGAGCGTTTGGTCCCAAAAAAACCGCCGCTGGACGCATCCGGCGGCGGTGGAAATTTGGTGGACCCGATCAGGTTCGAACTGACGACCTCCTCAATGCCATTGAGGCGCTCTTCCAACTGAGCTACGAGCCCGTTCCTTGTTGAAGGAGGGGCAAGAATCCGGGTTCCGGAGGCGAATGCAAGGACTTTTTCTGAGAAAGTTGCTCCACCCGGTGTCCGGCGAACCTCCTCCGGTGCAGCTTCATCGGGAAAGGCTCGTCGGTTTTCGAGAGGAAGGGTTGCGGCAGGCACGGAACTGCGTTTCCTTGAATCCTCTTTTCGGCCGGCGCCGCCGTCCGCCTTTGCATGAAATTTTTCCGGCTCATTCTCCCGTTCATCCTTGCAGCCATGACCAATGCCGCTGATCCCGCGTCGTCTCCCCCCGAAACTTCCGCCGTTTCCGCCGCGGCGCCCGCGTCCGTCAAGACCGGGAGCATCGTGCTCGGCGGCGGGTGTTTCTGGTGTACCGAGGCGGCGTATAAACTCGTGTCGGGCGTGGTTTCGGTGACGAGCGGCTACGCGGGCGGGCGCAAGGCAAACCCGACTTACGAGGAGGTTTGCACCGGGCGGACCGGGCACGCGGAGGTGGTGCGGGTGGAATTTGACCCGGAGAAAGTGTCGCTCGACCGGCTGCTCGATTTCTTTTGGGTCATCCATGATCCGACAACGCTCAACCGGCAGGGCGCCGATGTGGGCACGCAGTATCGCTCGGTGATTTTTTATGCCGATGACGCACAACGGCAGGCGGCCGAGGCCTCGATGGCGCGGGCCAACCCGGAGTGGGGCGGCAAAATCGTGACGGAAATCAAGCCGCTCACGACGTTCTATCGGGCGGAGGAATACCATCAGGATTATTTCAGAAAGAATCCGAATCAGGGTTACTGCCAGGCGGTCATAAGGCCGAAAATCGACAAACTCAAAAAGGCGTTCGCGAAATAATCGCACCGCTTTTCGCGGTAATTAAAGTACAATAGCCCACTATATTGCGTCTCTTGTAACCCAGTTGGTTGCACCATCGGTTTTGGCCATGCGCATAAAATGGTCCGTTGGTCCGTGTATGCCGCCGGGCGGCGGTTCGGCATCCGATTAAATGCTTTTTCGCAATAAAATTGCCTGAATCGTGTTGCTTTCCAGGCTCGTCATCCGTCCATCCTAACGTTAGCAGTTTCAAGCAAGTCCATGTCCACGCTTTTTAGTCCGTTCCAGCTCAAGTCAGTCACGCTACGAAACCGCATCGGCATCTCGCCGATGTGCCAGTATCAGGCCAGCGAGGGCATCGCGGGGGACTGGCATCTGATGCACTACGGGGCGCGGGCGGCGGGCGGGGCGGGACTGATCATCGTGGAGGCTGCGGCGGTGGCGGCAAACGGCCGCATCACGCCGCACGACCTCGGGCTATGGGCGGACTGGCAGATCGAGCCGCTGGCGCAAATCAACCGCTTCCTCAAGGCGCAAGGGGCGGTGCCCGGCCTGCAAATCGGGCATGCCGGCCGCAAGGCATCGTGCGCGCGCCCGTGGGAGGGCGGGGCGCATCTCGCCGCCGACGCGGGAGGCTGGCCGCTCATCGCACCGAGCGCGCTGCCCTTTGGCGAGGCTTTGTCCAAGGTGCCGGCGGAAATGACCGGACAGCAAATTTGTGAGACGCAGATGGCGTTTGCGGCGGCGGCGGGACGCGCGCGGCAGGCGGGCGTGGAGTGGCTGGAGATTAACGCGGCGCACGGCTATCTCGCACACAGTTTTTATTCGCCGTTGAGCAACCGGCGCACCGACGGCTATGGCGGCTCCTTCGACAACCGCGTGCGCTTTTTGCTCGAGACGGTGAAAACCGTGCGGCAGGTCTGGCCGGAACAATTGCCGCTCACCGTGCGCATCTCGGCGACCGACTGGGCCGATGGCGGGTGGACGCTTGAGGACTCGGTCGAGCTCGCGCGCCGCCTGAAAGCCGCCGGGGTCGACCTGATCGACGCGAGCGCGGGCGGCGCGGTTCCCGACGCGGCGGTTCCGGCGCCCAAGCCGGGCTTCCAGGTGCCCTTTGGCGAGCGCATCCGCGCGGAGGCGGGCATCGCCACGGCGGCGGTGGGGCTGATTGCGGACCCGATGCTGGCGGAAGCCATCGTGAGCAAAGGGCGGGCGGACATCGTGCTTATCGGGCGCGAGTCATTGCGTGACCCGCACTGGCCGTTGCACGCCGCGCAGACGCTGGGCGTGCGGCAGTCGTTCGGCCCGCCGCAATACTCGCGCGCCTGGTGAGGCGCGTCCGTGCCCCGCCGTCCATTGCATTGCCGCGGGGACACGGGCGCGGCCCGCCGGAGAAGTTTCTTACCATGACAACCACAGACAAACTCGAACCGATCAGCAGCGGGCAACTGCTCGCCGCGCTCAACTGGAGATACGCCACGAAACAATTCGACGCGTCGAAAAAAATCCCCGCCGACACGTGGGCGACGCTGGAGGAGGTGCTGCGGCTCACGCCCTCGTCGATGGGCCTGCAACCGTGGAAGTTCATCGTCGTCACCGATCCGGCGGTGCGCGCCAGGCTGGTGCCGGTGTCGCACGGCCAGTCGCAAGTCGCCGACTGCTCGCACCTGGTGGTGTTTACCCTGCGCAAAAACATCGGCGTGGACTACGTGCGCAAGAACATCGACCGCATGGCCGAGGTGCGCGGCGTGGATAAATCCGCGCTCGCCGGATTCCAGCAAATGCTGGAGGGCTTTGTCACCCAGACGGCGAAGAACGGCGCGCTCGACATCATCCAAGCCAACCAGATCTTTATCGCGCTCGGCCAGTTCACAACGGCGGCGGCGTTGCTCGGCATCGACACCTGCCCGCTGGGCGGGATCGAGGCTCCGAAATACGACGAGATTCTCGGGCTCAAGGAAAAAGGGCTCGCCACGCTGGTCGCCTGCGCCGCCGGTTATCGCGGCGAGGGGGACAAATACGCGAAACTCAAGAAAGTGCGTTTCGACGCCAGCGAGGTGTTCGGCCATATCTGAGGGCGGCATGCCCTGGCTGCGCCGCGCCTCTCTCCCCGGGTGAACATCCGGCGCCGGTCCGTCAAGTAATGGGGCATTTTATGCCAATTATGAAACGAAATGCCGCTTTTGCTGGATGGACGGCCTCCGTGTCGTATCAGGTAGGGCCGAGGCGTCCCGCCGAGCCGCGGCTCGGCGGGACACCTCGCCCTACCGCTGATCATGGAACTCCCACGGCAGAGCATCCAGGCCGGCCGCGTTTTTATTTTTCCAACGTGGCGGGCAGGATGGAATGAATGGCGGTGCGGGTGATTTTGCCCTGGTCGTTGATTTCGGCGAGCCATTCGTAGGTGGCCAAGCCATCCATGTTTTCCAAGCGGCAGCTTGCCGTCGTGCCGGAAGGGACCTCGGTGGTGGCGACTTTGACAAAGGGCTCGATTTTCGCGCCAAAGTCGTAATCGAGCGTGTAGTCGGCGTCGTTGTAGGTCCGCCATTTTTGAGTGACGGGGGAATAGATCCCGACGTGGATTTTGTTGGCGCGCGGCGAGAGGGTGAGGACGCCGAGGTGGCCGTTGCCGCCGAGCGCGTCGCCCTGGAAATCCATGAGGATGCCGTGGACGGTGGCGCCGTGAAAAGTGGCGGTGCGGCGGCCCTCGCCGGTGATGTGCCCGCCGATGATGAGCATGAGATTTTTGTGGTGGCGGAGGGCTTTGTAAGCGGCGGCGCCGTCGGGGCAAAATTCGGACTGGACGCCGGGGCGGAGGGCGGCGTGCGTGATGATGATGGCGCGGCGCGAGGCGTGCCGCTTTAATATGTCATCGGCCCATTTGAGCACTTCGGGCCGCGTGGAGGCGGCTTTGTATTCAAGGCTGACGACAATGAATTTCTCGGCGCCGGCGTCGAATTTTATATAATAGTTGTTATTGTCGTTTCCGTGGCGGCCGCCGTAGTAGCCTTTGTCTTCGAAATGGCCGGCGCCGAAATATTTGTTGAACAGGATGGCGGGGCCGTCCCAGGCGCCGTCGCCGGCTTTGCGCTGGTCGTGGTTTCCGACGGCGAGGCAGTAGGGGATGCCGTCGGGCTGGCGTCCGGTGGCCTTGGGATTTTCGAGGTGATACATGGCCTGGCTGGCGTTGGTCCATTCGTATTCCTGCATGTCGCCGCGATCGGTGATGTCACCGAGGTGGAGGACGCAGGCGATGTTGTCGGGTTGAGCGTGGCGGACGATCCAGTCCGTCTGGGCGTGGAACATTTCCGGGGCGCCGCCCTTGCGTTTCCGGGCGTAGTATTGCGTGTCGGGGAGGAGGATGATTTGGAAGTCGCGCCCGGCGGCGGGTTGGCGGCGGGCGAGGAAGGTGACGGTGAGCGGGCCGCCGTCGGGATCGTCGGCGCGGAGGGAGAGCCGGGCGACGCCGGCATCGCGCGCGGTTGCGGGCTGGACGGCGGAGGGGGCGCGGTTGGCGGGGTTGGCGTCGTAGGTGACGGTGAGGCACGGGCGGTGCCGCGCGCCGGTGTCGGGGGCGAGGGAGGAGAGGATGGCGAGGGCGTTGGTGGAGGCGTTCGGCAGGGCGTTCAATGCGCCGAGAATTTCGTGCTGGAGGAGCCAGCCGTGGTTTGGCTCGCCGGCGGACCAGGCGCGGAGGGATTCGGTGACGTTGAGGTCGTAGGAGGTGTTGTTGTTGCTGAGGGTGCCGGCGGTGGCGGTGTCGGCGGCGGCCTCGATGTCGTCGGGCTGGACGCCGTTGCTGCCCCATGCGCGGGAGTCCCATCGGGCGTCGTCCGTCCAAGGGAGCAACATGCGGTGGAGGATGAGCCGCTGGCCGCTGCCGGCGCCGCGGGAGGGACCGGTGCGCAGGCGAAGGGTGGCGCTGACGATGGGGGAGCCGGGCAGGATTTGGCCGGGCGCGCCGCCGAAGATGCCGTCGAAGCGTGCGAGGGCCTGGGCGACGTTTTTTATCTTGCCGGTGTCGGCGTCATGGGAGACCGAAATCCAGATGGCGGGGGTCTTGGGCGTGAGCGCGGCTCCGTCGTCGCGCATGACGAGGCTCGCTTCGACGGCGCCGGCGTAGCCGTCGAGGCCGTTTTGGAAGGAAAGCGTCCTGAAGTCGGGGCCGGTGACGGCATCGGAGTTCCCGAAGACGGGCGCGCCGAACGAAAGCAGAAGGGCGGCGACGAGGAGGAAGAGGATGCGGTGTTTCATGATTTATATCATTTCGGGATCAAGACGGATTTTAATACCCGGGCATCGGGGTGTTGATGGTCCCACGCGGAGACACGGGGCATGAAATGGCTTCATCGTCGTATCTCCGCGTGATAACTATAATGTTTTCATTTAACAGTGGCGCGGCAGCCCCGGTAGGGCGAAGCCTCCGGCTGAGCCGCGGCTCGGCGGGGACGCCTCGCCCTGCCATTTGGGACAATGTTGAGAGAAAATACCATAAGAGCCTGCAAGGTCACAATCGGACCGCGGGCATCAGTTTGAATGCCGGTCGATCCATTGCCGCGTGAGATCGGGGAAGTCGGTGAACACGCCGTCCGCCTTTGCATCGCGGAAAATCACCTCGTGAAGTTCGTCCGCGGACGCCGCCCAGGCGGGGAGTTCGTCGCGGCGCACGGTGTAGGGATGAACCGCGAGGCCGAGCGCGCGGGCCTGGCGGACAAGGGGCGTGAGTTTGCGTTCGGCGGGGGTCTTGCCGGTCGCGATCTGCTTGATCGACGGACCGATGCCGTCGGCGACTTTGGCCACGTCCTCCAGCATGCCGGGCTTGGGGTTCTTGCTCATCAACAACAGCAGCCGGCCCTCCCAGCCGAGTTCCTCGCGCACGCGCCGCACCTCATCCCACTCGAAGCACTGGATCCAGCACTTGTCGGTTTTTTTGGCGTAGCCGTAACGCCGCAGCATGTCCACGGTCGCGCGGCTGACATCCGCGCCTTGCTTGCGGTGCCAGTCGGGGGATTTTATTTCCACATACACGCCGGCCTCGCGCCCGGTGCTTTTGTTCAAGCCTTGTATAAAACGGAGTTCCTCCTCGAAGGTGGAAATATGAAACAAGCCCGCGCCGCCGGGAAAGCGTCCGGGGAGCGCCTGCCGGCCGGTCTTGGTGTTGAGCCGCTCGTTCAATTGCAGTTGTTTCAACTCGGCCAGCGTGAAGTCGAGCGCGTAAAAGCGCCCGTCCTCGTGCCGGCGTTCCGGGAAGCGCGCGGCGACGTCGGTGACGGCCTCCAGATAAATGTCGTGCAGCACGACGAGGACGCCGTCCTTGCTGAGCACGACATCCTGTTCTATATAATCGGCGCCCATCGCGTGGGCCATCGCCTTGGCCGGGAGCGTGTGCTCGACGACGTAGCCGCTGGCGCCGCGGTGCGCGATGACCACGGGCCGCTCCGCGCCCTCCACGGTCGCTTCCGCCGCGAAGGCGGCCGCGAGCATTACCAATGTTGTCAGTATTGTGTTTTTCATGACTTGGGTTGATTGACTGAATTGAGAATCCGGCCGCGTGGAGTTCCGCGTCCTACGCGCCAAGCGGGTCGGCGGCGGGGCGAAGGGTTTTCCACGCGCCGCGCGTGAAATCGGGGATGGTCACCGGCGCGCCGTCCTGCCCGACCGAGCGCACCGAAAGCTCCAGGATGCTGCTCCACGCGGCGGCGTCATAGACCGTGAGGTCGGGCGTTGCGCCGCGGCGGACGCAGTCGAGCAGGCGGTGATTCATCAGGTAATCCATGCCGCCGTGGCCCGCGCCCTTCGCCTTCGCCCACAACTCGCGGACCAGCGGGTGCGTGAAGCGCTCGCGCATTTTCGCCATGTCCTCGTTGCCGAGCCAGGCATGGCTGTTTTTCGACTTCAGACCGAGATCGAGGCGCGCGGGCTCGTCGAGCGCGAGGCGGGCGGGATAGTCGAAGAAGGTGGCATCGGTGCCGCTGAGGGCGTTGATGCGGCTGTAGGGGCGCGGGCTGACGACGTCGTGCTGCACCATGATGGTGCGACCCAGCTCGGTCTTGATAATGGAGGTGTTGATGTCGCCGCAGCGGTAGCGTTCGCCGGCGTGGCGGCCGGCGTTGGGGTTTTTCTCGCGCAACCATTTGGAGAGACCGTGCTCCCCGGAGCTGACGGAGACAATGCTCTTGAACTGATCGCCGCGCCCGATGCCGAGGTAGCGGGCGACAGGGCCGAGGCCGTGCGTGGGATAGAGGTTGCCATCGAGTTTTTTATGATACGCGCGCCGCCAGTTGCCTTCGGAGTCGAGGTTGAAGAGCATGTCGCGCAACTCGTGTATATAAGCGCACTCGGCATGCTTCAATTCGCCAAAGACGCCCTGGCGGACGAGGTTGAGCACGAACAACTCGCTCTGGCCATAGCAGCAGTTTTCCAAAATCACGCAATGGCGCTGCGTGCGCTCGGAGGTATCAACCAACTCCCAGCACTCATCCACCGTCACGGCGGCGGAGACCTCGACGAAGGCGTGCCTGCCGCGCTCCATCGCGCGGACGGCCATCGGCACATGCCACTCCCAGGGTGTCGCAACATAAACGACATCGAGGTTGTCCTGATCGACGAGTTTTTCCCATGCGCGCTCGTCGCCGACATAGAGTCTCGGCTGCGCGGAGGACCCGGCGCGGATATGGGCGAGGGCGCGCTCGACGCGGTCCTGGCGGAGGTCGCACAACGCGGCGATCTCGACGAAATCGAGGCCGGCCATGTCGCGCACGAGGCTGCCTCCGCGGCCGAGACCGATGACGCCGACGCGGACCTTTTCCAGAGGCGGAGTGGTCAGGTCGTGGACGGGTTTGAGGCCGGGCTTGCGCGGGCGGGTGGCGGAGAGCGGACCGTCGCTGGCGGCGGCGAGGGGCAGGCCGCCGGCGAGCGCGGCGGCGCCGAGGGCGGCGCTTTTGAGGAAGTCGCGACGGGAGCCGGCGGCGGGGGCAGGGCGGGGCGGGGGCAATGCGGCCTGGGTTGTATATTTCATAATAAATATAATTTCTGATTTCTCAGCCACCCGAAATAACGAGGAACCCATATTACATGCCTGGGAATCACCACATATCCACGGTGAAAAACAATGCCCGCGCGCTCACGCGCCGGTGTCTTTCGGGCGGCCGCCGAGGGACATGGCGCTGAAGAGCATGGTGAGCAGGCAGCAGACGGTCATGGTCAGGAAAACGCCGTGCCATTGAAAATGGTCGGCTATCCAGCCGACGCCGGCGCCGGCGGCGCCGCCGCCGATGGTGTTGCCGAATAAACCGGTGAAGCCGGCGGCGGTGCCCGCGGCTTTTTTCGGGACGAGTTCGAGCGCGTGCAGGCCGATGAGCATGACCGGACCGTAGATGAAAAAGCCGGCGGTGAAGAGCGCGACATAATCAAGCCACACGGGGCCGTTTATATTGATCCAATACAGCAGGATGCCGACGAGCGTGAGCGCCATGAACAATATGGTGGCGGGCGCGCGGCGGCCCTTGAAAAGCCTGTCCGACACCCAGCCGCACAGGAGCGTGCCGGGGATGGCGGCGAACTCGAAGAGCGACCACGCGATGCTGGATTCCTTGACGGAAAGATGCTTCGCAGTCTCCAGGTAAACGGGCACCCAGCTCACGACGCCGTAGCGGACAAAATACACAAAGGCGTTGGCGATCGCGATGGCCCAGAGCGCCGGGTTGTTGAACACGTTTTGAAAAAAGATCTCGCGGAAGGAGAGCACGCGTTCGTTGCGGGCTGAATAGGCGGGCGGGTAGTCGTTTTTATACACCTCGATCGGCGGCAGGCCGCAACTTTGCGGGGTGTCGCGCATGAGAAACCAGGCGAGCACGGCGATGCCGGCGGCAACAATGGCGTTCAGATAAAACTTCGCACCCCAGTCGTGGAAAAGAAACATGCCGGCAGTGCCGATCCCGGTGATAAGCATTCCGCCGACGTTATGCGCGACGTTCCAAAAGGAGACGACCCTGCCGCGCTCTCGCGAGCTGTACCAGTGGACCATCGTCTTGCCGCAGGGCGGCCAGCCCATGCCGTTGACCCAGCCATTGAGCGCGGAGAGCGCGACAATCACAGCGAGCGACGCATACACGGCCTTCACGCTGCCGAAAACGGCGATGACGCCCGCCGAGAGCAGCAGGCCGAGCGGAAGGAAGCGGCGCGGGTTGCTGCGGTCGGAGACGGAACCCATGATGAATTTCGACAGGCCGTAGGCGACGATGACGGCGGTGAGGCCGGTGCCGAGCTGCGCCTTGGTGAAGCGCCCCGGATACTCTTTCAAAATGTCGGGCATGGCGAGCGCGAGGTTGTTGCGCACGAGATAAAACGCGGCGTAGCCGATGAAGATGCCGGCGAACACCTGCCAGCGCAGGCGTTTGTATGCCGGGTCGATCTTTTCGGGCGGCAGCGGAGCGATGTGCGGCGCGGGGGCGAGAAAGGAAAACAATCCGTGGCGGGACTCGGACGCGGGAGCGTTGCGGTGGGACATTTTTCTGGTTTTCGGTGGTTTCGTTGCGAAAGGGCAGGGGCTGGATGGTGAAAAAATGGGATGCGGAGATTTTCCCGCGTCATGCCTTGGCGGTTATTTTTTGTCTCCGGCGAATTCCAGCACGGTTTCGTAGGGGTAATGGTCGCTCGGCCAAAGGTCGCCGTGATGGGTTTCTATGCGCCCGGCGCCGGCGGTGATGAAATCGTCGCTGGCGAAGATGTAGTCTATTTTGTCCGCGAAAAGCGGGGGCGAGGCGCGGGTGCCGGCGACGAGGCCGGATTGTCCGGGGTGCGCCGCGGCGTAGGTGTCGCGCAATGCGAACGGAGCGGCGCGCGTCCGTCCGGCGAGCGTGACGGTCTCGCCGCGGAAGTGGCGCACAGGGGCGGACCACTGGCGCGCGTTCATGTCGCCGGTCAGGAGCACCGCGGCGCGTTTGTCGCGGCGGTTTGCGATGCGCTCCATGATGAGCGCCGCCGACTTTTCGCGCGAGGCTTCGGAGAACACGTAAAGGTGCGTGTTGTAGAAATACACGCGTCGTCCCGTGCGGCCCTTGGGGCCGGTTTCGTGGAAGAGGCCGTAGGTGACGCAACGCTTGCTCTCGGGCTGTCCGTCCGCGTTCCAGTCGCTTGAGCCGGGGATGTCCGGCGTGCTTGAGAGCCAGAATGTGCCGTGGTCGCCGTCGTCCAGTTCCCAGCGGTCCTTGCGCCAGAAGATCATGTTGCTTAGCGAAAAACGCCGCAGCGCCGGGCCGGTGCATGGCTCATAAAGCGAACCGTATCCCTGCATCGCGTCCGCGAGCCGCCGCGTCTGGTCGGCCTCGGCGCGCCGCCGGTCGATGCTTGTTTCCTGCGTGCCGATAAAGTCGTAGGGGCCGCTGCCGTCGGGATGGTCGCGCATCACCTCGATGACGAGCGGCGCGCGTTTCTCCCAGCGTTTGACGCGCGGGGTTTCCTCCACGCCTGCCTTGTCCGCGCCGAGATAGGAACTGAGAATGTTGAACGTGAGCACGCGCACCGGTTCCGCGAAGCCAGACCCCGCCGCACAAAGCGCGCCGACAAACACAACCGCGAGGCGGGCGCGACGGATAAAACCGGCGGCGCGGGCAGCCCGGGGTCGGGCGCGTCGGAGGTTTGGGGAATATGGGATCATGGCAGGAGCTGGGCTTTGCATGAGATTAGTTCATCGGATATATAAAATAAATCGAATGCGTTGTCTGGCGGCGTCCGCGGCGTGTTGCCCGCGGATTTCCATCATGTGCTCATGCGCCTGTTAAAAAAGGGCGGGGGGCCAGCCTAGTCGATGGAGAATTTTAAATAATTATTCGCCCGGGGCTGTATAACGCCAAAAAAAGAACACTTTATATTTGAAATATAAATGCAAAATACTGCAATATGCTTGTTGGTAAAATCTTATAATAAGTTGCGGGTGAAATGCCCGGGCGGAACCGGTTGCCCGCCGATGGCGGTCGCGCCGGCGTTCAGGCGAGCACCACTTTCACGCCGTGTTTTTTTATCATCTCGAACCAGGGGCGGTTTTCGGCGTGGTCGCTCGTCACCAGGACGTTAACCTGCTCCCAGGACACCATCCGCGTCAGGCCGAACTTTCGGAATTTGCTATGGTCGGCGATCATGACGCGAAGGGCGGCGTTGCGAATCATCAGGCGGGCGGTCGCCACCTGGGTGTCCGTGGTGTCGAGCACGCCTTCCTCGTCCATGCCGCGCGAGGAGAAAAACGCCGCGTCGGCGCGATATTCCCGCAGGGCGGCCTCGGCCCGCGGGCCGACGAGCGCGTCCGACTTCAAATCGAGCGTGCCGCCCGGCAGAATGACATCCGGGCCGCCGCCGGAGGGGAACCGCTGCATCAGCACCCCGCAGACGTTGATCGAGTCGGTGATGATGGTGCCGCTTTTTATGTGATGCGCCAGTCCCAGCGTGGTCGAGCCGCCGTGAATGAACACCGCGCCGCCTTTCGGGACAAACTCCATCGCGCGCGCGGCCAGGCGCGTCTTCTCGTTCTCAAGCCAGCGTCCCCGCATGACGAATGGGAGGGCGTCGCTCCCGCCTTGCGGCAGACGGTTGAGGCCGCCGTGAACCCGTCTCGCCAGATTGCTTTTCGCCAGCCTGACGAACGCGCGCCGGATCGTCGCCGCGCTGGCGCCGAAATGTTTCATCGCCTGCTCGGTCGAGAAAAATTCATGGGTTTCCAGATACTTCAATATCTCTTCTTCGCGTCGATTCCTCATGGCACGGGGGGCTTCACATGGTTTTTTTGCTGCTTGGAAAAACGCTCAAAAAACAACCAGAAATGCGCGCGAACAATCATTTTATTTGAAAAAAATGCATTTCGTCGGATGAAAACGGCCTGAAATTGCTTGAGCGGTCACTTCTCGCGTGAGGAGATTGATCATTCCTGCAACGGGCGCGACTTCCATTCCCCTCTCACGACTGCGCCGACCGGCCATACTTCCAGCAACCGACAAACCAGTGCGCTCAACAAGGTTCCTCATGATGAAAATAAATCCCCTCCGCCCCGCCGGGCTCATCGCCTTGCTGGCGTTCGCGGTCCCCGCCGCCGCCGCGCCGCGCCTGCATACAGTCAATATTCGAAGCATGGCCGACTTGCAGGAGTATTTTCATTACTCGCCGGACAAGGACATCATCATCAGCGGACACCGCGGCGGCATGATGGCGGGCTATCCCGAAAACTGCGTCGCGTCGTGCGAAAAGACGCTCTCGCTCATGCCGTCGTTCTTCGAGATCGACCCGCGCCTGACCAAGGACGGCGTGCTCGTGCTCATGCACGACGCCACGATCAACCGCACCACCACGGGCAAGGGCAAGGTTGCCGATTACACTTACGCGGAGTTGCAGGAGTTTTACCTGAAGGACCGGCAGAAAAACGTGACGTCCTACAAAATCCCCACGCTCGACGAGGTGCTGGAGTGGGGCGCGGACAAAACCGTGTTCAATTTCGACAACAAGGGCGTGCCCTGGCAGGTTTATTCCGACAACCTGAAGGGGAAGTGGGCGAAATATCATAATATCATCCTCTCCGTTCGCTCGCTGGAGGAATGTTTGTTTTATTACCGGCGCAACGACAATGTCATGTTTTGCTGCGAAATCGGCGACAGGGCGCAATACGAGGCGTATCGCGATTCCGGCATCCCGTGGAACCGCATCATGGCCTATGTCCGATACACCATGGACCCGGAGCAGCAGGCGGTCCATGACCTGCTGCACGGCCACGGCGTCATGTGCATGATCGCCGTCGGCCCCACCGCCGACAAGGTCAAGCCGGACGAGGCCCGCATCGAGGCCTATAAAAAAGAGCTTTCCCGCACCCCCGACATCATCGAGACGGACTATCCCGCCGATTTCGCCGGCCTTTCCAGAAAACGCTCCGGGAAATAGCGAAATTCCAAAAAACAGAAAAACAAAAACCTTTCCCAAACAGCACAAGCATAACATGAGCACCAGCATCACCAATGGCAATTCGGGCAGACAACGCACCGTCACGATCGTCGGCGCCGGCATGATGGGTTCCGCCCTCGCCTTTCCCGCGAGGGAAAACGGCCACATCGTCCGCATCGTCGGCACGCACCTCGACCGCGACATCATCGAGGGCTACCGCAAGACCGGCAAGCTGCCGAAGTTCTCCCGCCCCTTCCCCGGGGGCGTCGAATATTACGACATCGAGGACCTCGAACGCGCCCTTGAGGGCGCCGACCTGCTCATCGGCGGCGTCAGCAGCTTCGGCGTGGACTGGTTTGCCGAAAAAGTCCTCCCGCTCGTCCCCGAAACCCTGCCCGTGCTCTCCGTCACCAAGGGACTCATCGCCGACGAAAAAGGCGTGCTCATCACCTATCTTGAATATTGGAAACGCAAGCTGGCTCCCAAAAAACTCTGCCTCAACGCCGTCGGCGGCCCCTGCACCAGCTACGAACTCGTTTATAAAGACCCGACCGTCGTTTCCTTCTGCGGCGAAGACCCCGGCGTTCTCCGCCGCCTCAAGGCCATCATGGAAACCGATTATTACAACATCGAGGTCACCGACGATGTTGCCGGCGTCGAGTGCGCCGTCGCGTTGAAAAACGCCTACGCGCTCGGCGTCGCCGTGGCCGTCGGCGTCAACGAAAAGGTCAACGGCAACGGCATTGAGGACGCCCTTGAGCGCGTCCGCAGTTACGCGCAAGTCGGCGTGAGCGACAAGATCAACAAGAGCAAGGTGCCGCTGCACTACAACTCGCAGGCCGGCGTATTCGGCCAGTCCTGCCGTGAAATGCAGAAACTGCTGAAACTCCTCGCCGGCAGCGACCGCTCGCTTCACGTCGGCATCGGCGACCTTTACGTCACGGCCTTCAGCGGGCGCACGCGCCTGCTTGGCCTCCTGCTCGGCATCGGCCTCACCCTCGACGAGGCGCTGCGCGAACTCTCCGGCGTCACCCTCGAGTCCAACGTCATCATCCAGCGCATGGCGGCGGCCCTGCGCGGCATGGCCGGCCGCGGCGAGATTGATCTCGCCGAATTCCCGCTCATGGCCCGCCTCGGCGAGATCCTCCTCGACAACAAGACCGCCGACCTGCCCTGGGACAGCTTCGTCACCGAGATGCCATGACCTCGCGAGTCGAAACCGCGCTAAAAGCCGCCACCGACACGAAGGCGCTGCTGATCGGTCCCGGCACGCTCTGCGAAATCGCGTCGCTCTTCCGCGCCCAGTTCGGCGCCGACGCGCGCGCCATCATCGTCGCCGACACCAACACCCACACCGCCGTCGGCGGCGCCGCATCCGTGCTCCTGCGCGGCGACGGCGTGCCGCAGGACGAGCCGCTCGTGCTCGACGCTCGCGATCTCCACGCCGAGTATTGCCACGTCGAAACCATCTTGGCGCGCCTGCGCGCCACCGCCGCTGTGCCCGTCGCCGTCGGCTCCGGGACCGTGAACGACCTTTGCAAGCTCGCCGCGCATCTCGCAGGCCGCCCCTACATGGTCGTCGGCACCGCCGCCTCGATGGACGGCTACACCTCCTTCGGCGCATCCATCACCAAGGACGGCGCGAAACAGACCATGACCTGCCCCGCGCCCCGCGCCGCCCTCGCCGACATTGACATATTCGCCCGCGCCCCGGCCGAGATGACCGCCGCCGGCTACGCCGACCTCTTCGCCAAAATCACCGGCGGCGCCGACTGGCTCGTGGCCGACGCCGCCGGCGCCGACCCGCTCAACCCCGTCGCCTGGGACCTCGTGCAAGGCGGCCTCCCTCTCGCCCTCTCCGATCCCGCCGGTGTCCGCGCCGGCGATCCCGTCGCGCTCGGGCGTCTCGTCGAGGGCCTGATGCTCGGCGGCTTCGCCATGCAATACGCGAAAAGCAGCCGCCCCGCCTCCGGCGCCGAGCATTATATAAGTCACATCTGGGACATGGAGCACCACCGCCACAACGGCCGCGGCGTCTCGCACGGCTTCCAGGTCGCCATCGGCACAATAACCATCCTCGCGTTTTACGAGGAGCTGCTGAAAATCGACCTGACCGCGCTCGACGTCGCCGCCGCCACCGCCGCGTGGCCGGAGTTCGCCGGCATGGAAAAAACAATACACGCCCTCTACGGTGGCGGCTCCATCGGACGCATCCTCTCGGAAAGCCGCGCCAAATACGTCGGCAGGCAGGCGGTGGCCGCGCAATTGGAATTGATAAAACGCGCCTGGCCCGGCCTGAAAACGCGCCTCGAAAAGCAACTCATCCCTGTCGCGGAGGCGCAACGCCGCCTCGCCGCCGCCGGCGTGCCGACGGAGCCGGAGCACATCAGCATCTCCCGCGCGCGCCTGCGCGAGACCCTGCTCAAGGCCCCCTATTTCCGCAACCGTTTCACCGCCATCGACCTCGCCCAGCGCGCCGGGCTCTTCGACGCCTGCGTCGCCGCCCTCTTCGGCCCCGGCGGGCGCTGGGAGATAAAATAACACGGCAAAACGAACCCAATAAACCAACCGGCTGATTTATTCCCGACATGAAACCGAACAAAACCAAGACACACCCGCGCGGTGCCGCCGCGTTTTCCGCGGCCCGCGCCCTCGTCCTCGCCGTCCTCGCCGCCACCGGGGCCCTCGCCACCGCCACCGCCGCCGGCACCGGCGCCGCCGCCCCGACCCTGGAGCACCCCTTCGTGGGAACCTACAAGAAGGAGGCCCAGCAGGGCATGGCCATCCACAAGGACACCGCCTTCCTTTTCAACAACACCGGCATCGTCCGCATGTATAATTTGAAAACGAAGGAGTTTATAAACGACTACCTGCTCGACACCGCCGCGCCGGAAAACCACGCCAACTGCGCCAACTTCGGCGTCGAGTTCCCCGAGGGCAACAGCGCCTACCCCGCCCTCTACGTCTCCGAGTGCTACGGCCAGCGCCGTTGCTTCGTCCAGAGCGTCAGCGCCGCCGGCGCGAAGTTGATACAAACCCTGAAAGTCCGCCGCGACGGCAAAAGCATGGAACCCCTCACCGCCGACTACTCTTTCGACTGGTATGTGGACAAGGACGGCAAATTCCTCTACTTCGCCGCCATCACCCACGATGCCAAAAACCGCGCGGACGAAAGCGACTACCTCATCACCAAGGTCCGCCTTCCCGCCCTTTCCGAGGGCGACGTCACCTTCACCGAAAAGGACTTCCTCGACCGGTTCACCATCAGTTTCCGCCACCTCAGCCAGGGCGGCGTGATCCGCGGCGACCGGCTCTACATGCCCGTCGGCTGCCCGAAACCCGCCGGCGCCAAAAAAGACCCGGCGGACCGCGCCCTCATCGTGGTCGACCTGGGCAAAAGAAAAATCGAAAAAATCATGGACTTCAGCAAAGACCTGACGCTTGAGCCGGAGGACGCCGACTTCCACGGCGACAAATTGCTCATGGTCTGCGGGCAGGACGGCGGCCTCTGGCACGTCAAGGGAATCTGACCAAGGGCAAAACCAACGCCGTGCATATAATGGTTAAGCTCCGCACGCCATCGGAGCCTTAAACCTAAACGCGCGGTGCCGCCGCCGCGCCCATGTTATATCATTTCCCAATGACAACAGAAGTAACACTTGCGCAAATCCTGCGGGGAGTCGTCCTCGGGCGGACCCGCCGCCCCGCCGCCGTTTCATACACGCCCGACGGCGCGCCGGGCGCGCCCGTGATTGATGTTTCCGCGCCCCCGCCCGATGATATTGCCGCCATCGCGCGGGGAATCGCGGGCGGGCTTCCGGGCGGCATCCCCGGCGCCGCCACGCTCAGGCGCGGCGGGCGCTGTTTTTCATACAGGATAACAAGCGAAATTTTCCCGGCAAACCGCGCCACCACCATGAAAAACCGCGTCGCCGTCGTCACCGGCGCCGCGCAGGGCCTCGGTGCGGAAATCGCGCGCGGCCTCGCCGCCGGCGGCGCCATCGTCCACCTCGCCGACACCAACGCAGCCGGCGCCGCCCGCCTCGCGGAGCAGTTCAACGCCGGGTGCGGCGGAGGCGCCGCCGCCCCGGTCGCGTTCGCTCACGGCGCGGACGTGGCCGACGAGGAATCCGTCGCGCGCCTGTGCGAGGACATCGCGCTGCGCAGCGGAGGGCTCGACCTTTGCGTGAGCAACGCGGGCATCGTGCGCGGCGCCGGCGGCATCCTCGGGCAGGACATCGCGGCGCTGCGCCTTGTCGCCGAGGTCAACTATGTCGGTTTCGCCGTCGTCGCGAAACACGCGGGCGGCATGATGAAAACGCAGCATATCGCAGCCGGTGCCGCCGCCCCCGGCGCCGCCGCCTGGACGTCCGACATTATACAAATAAATTCCAAGTCCGGGCTGGAGGGCTCCGGCAAAAACGGCGCCTACGCCGGGAGCAAATTCGGCGGCGTCGGGCTGGTGCAAAGTTTCGCGAAGGAGCTTGTCGAGTGGGGAATCAAGGTGAACGCGGTCTGCCCCGGAAACTTTTTCGACGGCCCGCTCTGGTCCGAGCCGGAGCGCGGGCTTTTCGCGCAATACCTCCGCGCCGGCAAGGTGCCCGGCGCCAGGACCGCCGCCGAGGTGCGGGCGTTTTACGAGGCGAAGACGCCGATGGGCCGCGGGTGCGGCGCCGCCGATGTCCTCCGCGCGGTTTATTATCTGGTCGAGCAACAATATGAAACCGGCCAGGCCCTGCCCGTCACCGGCGGCCAGGTCATGCTGAATTAGGCCCATGAAAACACCATTGGAAATAATCCTCGACTCGGCGAACATCGCCGAGATTGAAAAATGCGACCGCCGGTTCGCGCTGGCGGGCGTGACCTCGAACCCGACGATTATAAAAAAGGAGGGCCGACTGGATTTCTACCCGCATTTTCGGAAAATCCGGGAGATCATCGGGGAAAACAAATCCCTGCACATCCAGACGCTCGGCGCCACGACGGAGGAGATGCTGGCGGAGGCGCGGGCGGTGCTGGCCGGGGTTGACGGGCGGGTTTATATAAAAATCCCGGTCACGGAGCCGGGGCTGGAGGCGATAAAAACGCTGGCGGGCGGGGGCGTGAATGTCACCGCCACGGGAATATACACGCGGATGCAGGCGTATCTCGCCGCCGCCGCCGGCGCCCGCTACCTCGCGCCGTATTGCAATCGGATGGAGCAGATGGGGATTGATTTCCGCGCGATCATCGCCGAGGTCTCCGGCGTGCTGGCGCGGGCGGGGTCGCCGGCGAAAATCGTTGCGGCCAGCTTCAAGAACATCACGCAGACGACGGACGCGCTGGCCGCCGGTGCCGCCGCCGTCACGATGACACCCGACATCCTCCATTCCGCGTGCGACTTCGCCCCGATCGGCCTGGCCGTGCGCGATTTTCACGCCGACTGGGTGTCCTCGCAGGGCGCGGACGCCCGCCTCGATACCCCGCTCCCCGGACCAATATAGTTTCCGCCCGAAAACACCATGTCCCCCGCGACCGCAAAAAGTTTCCGCTACTGGCAATGGCGCACCATCATTGCCACGATGATCGGCTACTCGCTGTTTTATTTTGTCCGCAAAAACCTCAGCGTCGCCATGCCCGGCCTCCAGGCCGAGTTTGGCATCAGCAAGGCGCAACTCGGCGTGTTTCTCACCGCGCACGGCCTCATCTACGGCGTGTCGAAATTCCTCAACGGCATCATCGGCGACCGCGTGAACTCGCGCCGCTTCATGGTCGCCGGGCTGCTGCTCGCCTCGCTGTGCAGTGTCGCGTTTGCCTTCGGCCCGGCCGTCGCCGCGGCCATCGCAGGCGCCGGCACCGGCGAGAAATTCCTCGGCGTGCTCGTCGTCTGCCTCGGTGTCATCTGGATGGTCAACGGCTGGTTCCAAGGCATGGGCTTCCCGCCCTGCGCGCGCCTCATCACCTATTGGGTGCCGCCCGCCGAACTCGCGACCAAGATGTCCGTGTGGAACGCCTCGCATTCCATCGGCGCCGGCTTTGTCGTCGTCCTCTGCGGCTACGTCGTCGCGTTCGGCTGGCGCTGGTGCTTCTGGCTGCCCGCCGCCATCGCCATCGCCGGGGCCGGGGCCCTCTGGTTCGCGCTTCGCGACACGCCGTCGTCGGTGGGGCTGCCCGAATTGCCCGGCGCCGGCAAAAAGGCGGAGGCGGCGGAAAATGAAAACGACACCGCCGCGTTCAAGCGGTTCATCCGCGAAAACGTCTTTCTCAATCCGGTGGTCTGGATCATCGGCGCGGGGCAGTTTTTTGTCTATGTGATGCGCTACGCCGTCCTCGACTGGGGGCCGACTTTCCTCGGCGAACACTATGGCATCTCCATCAAGTCATCCACCTGGATGACCGCCGGCTTCGAAATCGCGGGCATCGCCGGGATGCTGCTGGCGGGCTGGGTGACCGACCGTTTTTTTGGCGGGCGCGCCGCGCGGGTGTGCGTGCTGTGCATGGTGCTGGCCGTGGTGTTCATGCTGCTTTTCTGGCTGCTGCCGCTGCCGCCGCCGGCCATGTCCTTGCTGCTGATGGCGGCGGGTTTTTGCATCTACGGCCCGCAGGCGCTGGGCGGGGTCATCACGGCCAACATCGTCACCCGCCGCGCGGCGGCGACGGCGATCGGCTTCACGTCGCTGTTCGCCTACGCGAGCACCATCGTTTCGGGCTGGGGGCTGGGCCTGCTGGTGGAGAAATACAGTTGGTCCCACGCCTTCGGCGCGCTCTGCCTGGTCGGGCTGGCCGGTGCTGCGGTCTTTGCGCTCCTGTGGAAAACCAGGCGCGACGCCTACGGCGAGTGATTTTTAATCGAACAGAAGGAAACGAAGGGAACCAAGAATACATTTATGGGCAGTTTGAAAAATTATTTTCAACCGCGAATAAACACGAATGGACGCGAATTCAGTAAAATCATAATTTCTTTGATAGAGCATTTCCTATTTATTCTGTCGCAAATAAACCATGTCCCCGTAGGGCCTGACCTTGTGTCAGGCCGGTTTAGCGCCCGCGGCGCGACGCAAGGTCGCGCCCTACATGCGACAGAATAAATAGGAAATGTTCTAGAATTATATTATGCAATATTCGCGCTCATTCGCGGTTGGTTTTTTGAAGGGGAAGCAGAATTTTTCAAATTGCCCTTATATCAATTACCAATAGGCATCCGATTTTAGGTGGCGGTCGTCCCTCCAAAGCGCGTTTTTGATAAAACGTAATTTCAATTCATAAATGATATTATGGCTTTCTTGGTTCCCTTCGTTTCCTTCTGTTCGATTAAAGCCAACACCGGTGCCGTCGCCGGGTGACGGCGGGGCTTTTATACCATCTCCGAACGGAATTTATATTTTAGGCAGGGCGAGGCACCCCGCCGAGCCGAGGCTCAGCCGGAGGCTTCGCCCTGCCTTGATGAGTCTATAAATGGCTGGGAATGGTATTACTCGGGTTGGACGAGGACGAGGAGGCGGGCGGACTGGAGCTTGCCGCCGGACTTGGAGAAGGTCCAGTCGGGATTGGCCTTGCCGCCGCCGGGCTGGCTGCCGATGCCGAGGTCGCAGGCTTTGCCGACGCTCCAGTGGTTATAGGCGATGATGGTCTGCTTTTCGGCGGTGTTGTGGATTTGCATACTGCCGTAGCCGGGCGACTGGCCGGTGCTCATGTTGTCGCCGAAATCGAAGAGCTGGTCGCTGGCGCCGGGAACCTTGGCGGAGTTCTGGCCGTTGTAGTTGCAGTCCCAAAACTCGATGTTGCCTTGCTTGAACGCGCCGGTCTTCACGCTGCGGACGTTGGTGCGGACGACGAGGTTGGCGACGTTTTGCTGGAAGCGCGCGCCGGAGTTTTTCGTGGGCACGCCGAGTTTTTTCGCATCCTGGGAGAAGGCGTCGAGCGAGACGAAGGACCAGGTGGCGTCGCCGTCCGCGTTGACGAGGCCGAGGTAGTAGGCGACGCGCTTGATTTTTTTGCCGGCGAACTTGGCGGCGTTGTTGACGGAGTAGGTGACCTCGTGGCCGCTGCTGGCGAGGGGGTCGAGGTCGTAGAGGACTTGGAAGCCGGCGGCGTCGGCGCCGAGCTTGGCGAGTTCGGCGGGCGGGGGGATTTCGCCGTGGGTGAAGGCGCCGACTTGGAGGCCGGTCTCGGCGTCGCGGAGGTTGGGCTCGGCGGTGCCGGACCAGGCGTAGCGGACGGCGGCGGGCTGGGTGACGCCGTCGGCGCGAACGGTGACGGTGTTATCCTTGATGGTGGCAGCGGCCTTGCGCCAGCCGCCGGCACCGGCGATTTCAAACCAGTCGGGCGCGCGGCCGTCGCGGGTGGCGAGTTTGGCGGTGCCTGCGAAGGTGATGACGGCGGAGTCGCGGGTGAACTGGATGTCGGCGGGCGCGGGCGAGTCGCATTTCACCTGGGTGACGCCGTAGGTTTTGTTGAGGGCGAGGCGGGCGAGACGGCCGCCGACGGTGAGTTTGTCGGTGGGGTGGATGTTGTTGACGTTGCCGACGTCGTTGATGATGGCGATGCCGGAGTAGCTGTCGTCGCGGGCGAAACGCGCCTGGGCGGCCCAGATTTCGGGGAGGCTGGTGGTGTCGTTGTATTTGTAGGGGGCGAGCTGGACGATGTGGAGGGGCAGGGCGGGGTTTTCAAACTCGCGGCGCCAGGAGGCGGCGAGGGCGTTGAGTTTGTCGTAGTAGAGGGCGCCGTCGGCGAGGTTGGCCTCGCCTTGATACCAGATGGCGCCCTGGATGGCGAAGGGGGCCAGGGGGGCGATCATGGCGTTGTAGAGGACGGTCGCGCTTTGCTGGGGGCGCGAGGCGCTGTCGGCGCTGAGGGGGAGGAGAGCCTTGGGAAACTCGGGCGGGGGCGCGACGACTTTGCCGGTGGCGGCGGCGGCGCGGGAGGCGGCGAGCCAGGCTTCGTGGTCGGCGAGGGCCTGGGCGGTGAGGCGTTTGTTGGCGTCGGTGCCGGCGGTGGCGGACTGGATGCGGGCATCGATGTCGGCGAGCGCGGGGATGCCGCCGAAGCCGGCGGGGCTGGTCCACGGCTCGATGCGGGTGCCGCCCCAGCTCGAATTGATCAGGCCGACGGGGATGTTTTCCTTAAAAGCCTTGAGGAGGGCGCGTCCGAAGAAGTAGCCGACGCCGGAGAACTTCGGGGTGGTGTCGGGCGCGGCGGCGGCCCAGGCCCAAGAGTTTTCGAGCTCGACGTCGTCGCGCGGCGTGTCGCTCCAGGCTTTTTTGACATGGAAGAGGCGCAGGAGCGGCTGGGCGGAGGCGGCGATTTCCTGCTCGCCGTTGTCGGATTTCTGGAGCTGCCATTCCATGTTGGACTGGCCGGAGCAGAGCCAGACGACGCCGACGAGGACGTTGGTGAAGCGCAGGGTGTTGGCGCCGGTGATGGTGAGCTCGCGGGGCTCCTTGCTGGCGGTGAGCGGGTCGAGGTTGACGCGCCATTTGCCGTCGGCGCCGGCGGTGGCGGTCTTGGTCTGGCCGGCGAAGGCGACGGTGACGTTTTCGCCGGGCGCGGCGGCGCCCCAGACGGGCACGGGGCTGCCGAGTTGGAGGACCATGTTGTCGCCGAAGATGGCGGGGACTTTGACGTTCGCGTGGAGCACGGCGCCGGCGGCGGCGAGGGCGAGCGCGCAGAGGAATGCGCGTAGGCGGTATGGATTTTTCATGGGGAAGTGCAGTTAGTGACGGTGAGGTCGGGGAATCAAGGGCGCACTTCAAAATGATATTCGCCGGAGCCGGTTTCGCAGGCGGTTTCACCCGGGGGTTCGGAGGGAAGCAGGAGGACGCCGGGAGCGGCGGCGAGAGGGCGGCCGCTCTCGGTGACGATGGCGGGGTTGGCGGCGGGGAGGTGAATGCGCGCGCGGGAGCCGACGGGAATCGTCACGTCGAGCGCGAGGCCGCCGCCGGGCAGAA
Organism: Termitidicoccus mucosus; assembly: GCF_038725785.1. Classification (GTDB taxonomy): domain Bacteria; phylum Verrucomicrobiota; class Verrucomicrobiia; order Opitutales; family Opitutaceae; genus Termitidicoccus; species Termitidicoccus mucosus. The sequence continues at coordinate 1,803,839 of NZ_CP109796.1, read as the reverse complement.
TTTTCCAGCCGCTTTCGACGCGGCCGGTCGCGGCTTCATAGGCGGCGCGGGCATGCGTCAGCCCGCCGCCGGGGCGCGGGCGGATGACGATGTCGCGGAAACCGGGCGTGGCGGTGTCGATGCCGGCGACGTGCCGGTAGAGCGCCTCGCCGACCGCGCCGAAGGCGTAGTGGTTGAACGAATTCATCGCGACGGCCTGGAAGCCCTCGCCGGGCGTCCAGCCGTCCCAGCGTTCCCACATGGTGGTCGCGCCGAGTTTCACCTGGAAGAGCCATGACGGGTAGGTGTCCTGGAGGAGCACGCGCCACGCGGTGGCGTCGAGGCCGGCGTTGAACAACGCGGGCATGAGGCGCGGGGTGCCGATGAAACCGGTGGCGAGGTGCCAGTCGAATTTCTTGATTTCGTCGTTGAACCTGTCCGCCATTTTTTCACGGAGGCGCGGGGGCGCGAGATCCATGGTGAAGGCGAGCGCGTAGCCGGTCTGGCTGCTTTCGAGAATGGAGCCGTCGTCGCGCAGAAATTCCCGTTCGAACGCCGCGCGCACCTCGTCGCGCAAGGCCGCGTAGCGCGCGGCCTCCGCCACGCGGCCGACGGCCTCGGCCATCTGCGACATGAGGTCGCAGAGATACGCGTAGTAGGCGGTGTCCATCACCTCGGTTTTCGCGGTGCCGCCCTTGTGGAGCCAGTCGCCGTAGCCGCCGACGAACACGATGCCGTCGCGCGCGCGGCGCTCCAGCCAGCCGAGGTAGCGGGCGAGCGCGTCGAAGTGCCGCTCGATGGGGCGCGTCTCGCCGTAGTGCTGCCAGAGGACGTGCGTGACGATCACGGCGGCGTCGCCCCACGCGGTCGAGGGGCGCACATGGTAGCCGGGGAAGGCGGGCGCGACGGCGGCAAAGACGCCCTCGGCGTTTTGCGCGTCGCCCGCGAGGGATTCGAGCCAGCGTTCGAGGAAGGCGCGGGTGTCGAAGTTGTAGGAGGCGGTGCGGGCGAAGAATTGCGTGTCGCCGGTCCAGCCGAGACGCTCGTCGCGCTGCGGGCAGTCGGTGGGGATTTCGAGGTAGTTGCCGCGCTGGCCCCAGATGATGTTGGAAAAAAGCTGGTTCAGCCGCGGGTCGGAGCATTCGAACCAGCCGGTGCGTTTCATCGGGGTGTGGACCACGACGCCGGTGAAGTCCGCCGGGGCCGGCGCCTGCGCGAGGCCGCGCACTTCGAGGTAACGGAAACCGTGGAACGTGAAGCGCGGTTCCAGCGTCTCGCCGCCGGCGTCGCCGCGCAGCCAGAACTCGTCCACCGCCGACGCGCCGCGCAGGTTGGAGGTGTAGAGGGTGCCGCCGGGGTTGAGCATTTCGCCGTGGCGAAAAACGACGCGGGCGCCGGCGCCGCCGCGTGTTTTCAGGCGCGCCCAGCCGGTGAAATTCTGCCCGAAGTCCGCCAGCCACACGCCGGGCGCGGTCTCGCGCACCGAGCGCGCGGGCAGTGTTTCGGTGATGCGCGCGCCGTCGAGCGTGGCCCCCTCGACCACGGTTTGCACGAGCTGGTTGGGCGCGCCGTCGGACAGCGGCCGTTGGCCGGTGGCGGCGGGTTTCCAGCCGGAGTCGTCGAAACCGGGGCGCGTCCAGCCCGGCGTCTCCAGCCGCGCGTCGTAGCCGCAGCCTTGCATGAGGTCGGCGTAGCGCACGGGGCCGAACGCGGCCTTCCACGAGCGGTCGGTGGCGACGCGCGCGACGGTGCCGTCGGTGTGCTCGATCACGAGCAGCGCGCGGGCGCGCGGCCAGCCGCCATAGGTATGGCGCCGGCCGGAGTAGCCCATCACGCCGGCGAACCAGCCGTCGGCGAGCGTGACGCCGATGGCGTTGGCGCCGGCGCCGAGCAGGGCGGTGACGTCGTGCGTCTGCGCGTGCAGGCGGCGGCGGTATTCGGTGCTGCCGGGCGCGAAGAAGTCGTCGCCGACGCGGCGGCCGTTGATTTCGATTTCATAGATGCCGGCGGCGGTGGCGACGAGCGTGGCGCGCCGCACCGGTTTTTCCACGGCAAACTCCTTTCTCAGCATCGCGGCCGGCGCGTAGTGGTGCGTGACGTTTTCCGCCGAGCCCCAGACGCGGGAGAGAAGCTCGGGCTTTTTCCACGCGCCCGCGTCGTCGAGCCCGGGCGCGTCGGGCGCGGCGGCGTCGGACGCGGCGAAGCGCCAGCTCGCGTCGAGCGGCACGCGGCGCGAGGCGGCGCCGGCGGGGAACAGCTCGATCTCGCCGAGCACGGCGGGCGCGTAGCCGTCGTTTTGCGTCACGCGCAGCGCGGCGCGGTTTTCGCCGTCGCGGAGGAACGGCGCGAGGTCGATCTGCCGCGCGATTTCCCAGCGCGCGGCGGCGGCGACGCGGCGGCCGTTGAGCCAGATTTCGCACTCCATGTCGGGCACGATCCAGATGACGGCGCGGGCGAGCGCGGCCTTGTCGTCCACGCGAAAAGTCTTGGCGAACCACGCGGTGAGCGGGCGGTCGGCGGCCATGTCGGTGTCGGTGGGCGGCGCGACGACCTTGGCGTCGAACGCGGGGAGCGGACGTTTTTTCACGCCGCTCATCACGGCCTTCACCCACTTGAGCTGGCGGCGCGCGGCGCGCTGGCGCTGGGCGTCGGTGAGGGTTTCGTTGCGTTCCTTGTCGGTCGGGTCGAGGCCGATCCAGTCGCCCGGCCAGTCCTTCAACGTCACCGTTTCCTCCAGCCCGCGCGACCATGTGGCCGGTGCGCTCCAGCCGGAGGCGGCGCCGTCACCGTCCCACACGCGCACCTTCCACCAGACCTGCTGGAGCGCGTCGAGCTTGCGCCCGGCGAAAACCGCGCGGGCGTCCGGGCTGGTGACGCGGTCCGAGTCCCACACGTCGCCGGCGTCGGCCGCGAGTTTTTCGGGCGAGGAGGCCACGAGGATCTGCCACGCGCTTTGCGCGAGGCCACGGTCGTCGGCGCGGACGGCCTCAAGCCGCCACGTGAGCCGGGGCCACACCTCGCGGAGGCCGAGCGGGTTGTCGCGATGCTCGCAACGCGGTTCCACCGGGCGGATGGCGCCGGCGGCGGCGCGAAGCGGCGCGGCAAGGATAATGACGGATGCGAGGAGCGCAAGAAAGGCGGATATTTTCATTTTGGGCGAAAGGGGGATTAAGAAGAATTGGCTCATGGTTTTGTTGTTTTCGCCTCCTTCGGTTTCAGTTCTTTTGCCAAGCGGGTTCCCGCGGTTTTTTCGGCGAAGGCGGCGGCGTCAGGATTTTTTTGGAGGAAGGCAATAATTTCGGCGCGCATTTCTCGGACGGCAGCTTGGGTGGCGGGATTTTTGAGCATTTCGCGTCCTATGGCGAGGCCGAGGTCGGCGCCGGCCTGGGTGTCGGTGGGGTAGTGGACGCCGGCGATGACGCGGCACCACATGATTTCGCGCATGGCCTCGTCGAAAAGGGCCGTGTATTCGGGCATGGCGGCGGAATAAAGGGCGGCGTAGCAGCCTCCGGAGGCGGAGTGCCCGCTGGGGTAGGAAGTGCCGGAGGGGCGGCGCGGAACGGTCATCTCGACGCCGAGGCCGCGGTCGAAGGGGCGGACGCGGTTCCAGCGTTCCTTGGCGCTGGCGGCGACCTCGTGGCGCTCAAGGTTGGCGTGGTGGAGGAAGGCGTAGGTGAGGGGGAGGTTTTCCTTGGTGAAGGAGGGACCGAAGACACGCTGGCCCATCCACACCGCCCTGAGGGAGGCGACGATGGCGGCGCGCTTGATTTGCGCGGGGGTGCGGTCTTTCTGGACTTGGAGGAGGGTTTCGATGTCGGCCCTGCCTGCGTAGGAGTCATCGGGCGGCGGCGGCGGGATGGGGGCGACGAGGGCCTCGATGGAGGCGGGCGCGTCGGCGAGATAGCGAAACTCGGTCGCCGCCGGAGAGAAAACCGGGGCGAGCGCGAGCGCGGCGAGGAGGGCGAAGGGCCGGAGGCGGCGGGCGAGGATTTGAGTTTTCATGGAAGTGGAGAGGGTTCGTTTTTTGCGGGATGGCATCACGCGCGCATGTCATTCGACAAGGGTCTTATGCACGCAGACGTGGCGGCAGGCTTGGCGGATCCCGGCGCCGTTCTTGCTGGTGATTTTCATGGGCGCGGGAGGCGGTTGAGGGGACGTTGATGAACAATGCGGGCCACGTTGATTAAAGATGCGTTCCTAATTTTTTAAAACCTGTTTGAGCACGGGGAGGAGGATTTCCGCCTGGCGGAAGAGGCCGAGGTCGCCGGGGTGGGAGCCGTCAACCGTGGTGTCGTCATCGCCGAGCAGTTGCGCGCCGGGGATGTAGGTGACGCCCGTCACGCCCCCGGCGGCGAGTTTTTCATGGACGGAGCGGAGGGCGGCGCGGGCGTCCGCGTGTTTTTGCCGGAGTTTGGGGACGAGCCAGGCGTGTCCGTAGGTGCGGTCTTCCATCAATATGATCGGCGTGGCCGGGTGTGTTTTGCGGATGACGCGGATGCAGTTTTCCGTGCGCCCGATGATTTCCGGGGCGGAGAGCGCGCTCATGTTGGGCAGGCAGTCGAGCACGAAGACGGCGGCGTCGATTTCGGCGACGAGGCCGGCCATCGCCGGCTCCATTTTGCCGTTGCCGGAGAAGCCGAGGTTGATGACGGGCAGGCCTAGTTTTCGTCCCAGCATCGCCGGCGTGGTCAGGCCGGGGCGCGACGCGGCGCAGCCTTGGGCGATGGAGGTGCCGTAATACACCACCGGTTTTTCCGACGGCGGGGCGACGGGCTCGAACGCGCAGCCGGCGGGCACGCCGATTTCGAGCGACTCGACGGTGTTGTAGAGGGGCAGGTAGAGCATGTAGTCGCGGAGCGCGGGTTCCGCGCCGGACAGCACGGCCTGCTCGTGGGTTTTGGAGTTCGGGCGCGAGGAACCGGCCCAGTGCCAGGCGCCGGTCTGGTCCCGCGCATACAAGTCGAGGCCGCTGGTGGCGGTGGCGTTCATGTGGGGCTTCGCGAGTTCGCCGGCGACGGTGTGGCGGGTGTGGATTTCGGGGGCGTCGGTGCGGAAATAAAACACGAGGCCGGCGGAGTTGAGCGAGAGTTTCCAGACGGCCTTGGTGACCTCGCCCTCGGCGCGCCGCGGAAGGCGGGAAAAGGGCGTCGGCGTGTCGTCCCAGGCGCGTCCGCCGGGTTTCCATGGCGCGGTGTCATGCCAGGTGAGGGCGGGCCGGGCGGCGGCGGTGACGGCAGTGGCGGCGAGAAGCAGGAGCGTCGCGAGTGTGGCGCGGAGGGCGGTGGTTGGTTTCATGGAAAAAAGGGGGAGGCGGGCAGGGGCGGCGCGGAGCGCCGTCTGCCGGCTGGAAGCCGGCGCTCCCAGTCGCTGACGCGTTTTCGCGCGTGCCACGGGAGGCGTCGGGGGATCATTTTTGGTTTCTCCGGGCCAAGGCAAACAGGAGCGCGAGGGCGGGGAGGAGGAACAGCGTTGGCGCGCCGCCTCCGCCACCGCCACTTCCGGAGTTGCCGCCAGTGGCATTGACGGTGAGCGTGGCGGCGTTGCTGGTGGTGGATGCGTCGGAGTTGCTCACGCGGACGGTGTAGTCGCCCTCATGGGATTGCTGTGCGTTGGCGATGGTGTAGGTGGCGCCGGTGGCACCGGAGATGGCGGCGCCGTTTCTCATCCATTGGTAGGTCAAGGTTCCGCCGGTGGCGGTGACGGTGAAGGTCACGCTGCCGCCCGCGGCGATGGTTTGCGACACGGGGTGTGCCGTGATGACGGGTGCGCCCAATGCGCCGACTGTCACGGTGAAGGCGGGGGAGGTGACGAGTTCGCCGGCGGGGGTGGTCAGGGTGACGGCGTAGGCGCCGGCGTGGGTGCCGTCGGCGTTGGTGACGGTGTGGGTGGCGGCAGTCGCGCCGGTGATGGCGAAGTTGTCGCGATACCACTGGCGGGCGACGGGGGTGATGGGGGTTTGGGTGCTGCCGGAGAAGAGCGAGGCCGTGAGCGTGAAGCCGCCGCCGGCGGGGATGGTGGCGCTGGTGGCGGTCTTGGTCGCGCCGGAGCCGGTGACGGTGGCGGTGACGATAATGTCGGCGGCGATGGCGGTTTGCCCAGGGTGGGTGGAGGTTTTGCCGGCGGTGTTGCCGGCGTGGCTGGTGATGGCGTCGGCGAGGTCGGCGGCGGAGTCCATGACGTGCGCGTAGGCGGGGACGAAGACTTTGTCCGTGCCGGGGGCGGTGGTGCCGGTGGTGGAGGTCATGAGGTTGTCGAGCGCGCGGATGAGGCCGGTGGATTGTTTGGCGAGGGGGTTGTTCACGCCTTGGTAGAGGTTGCGCGCGGAGAGGATTTGCGCGCCGGCGCCGGCGATGGTGGCGGTGGTGTTGCCGGTGGCGGTGAAGAGGTTGTTGAACATGAGGACGCGGGCGTGGGTGACGGCGGGCATGTCGGCGCGGAGGCCGGCGGCCCAGAGGTTGTGCCCGAGGAGGATGCCGGTGCCGGCGCCGGCGTTGGAAATTGTCATGGCCGAGCCGGCGCCGGCGGACGTGGCGGTGAATTTGTTCCACGCGAAGGCGATGTTGTCCGCGCCGCCGGTGATGGAGACGGGCGCGTCGGTGAAGGTGCAGTGGGAAACGTGCACGTCGTTCGCGCCGTTGATGACGAAGGTCCCGGCGGTGAAGTTGACGCCTTGGATGACGGCGTTGTCCGCGCCAGTGGCGAGGGTGAGGTCGCCGGTGATGGTGGCGCCGGCATCGGTGCCGCCGATGGTTTTGCCGCTGGCGACGGTGGCTCCGCCGACGAGGGCGAGGTCAACCGTGCCGGTGATGGTGACGGTCGCCGTGCCGGTGGCTTCGAGTTGGGCCTTGAGGGCTTGCGCGGCAACGAGGGCGGGGTCGTTGACGGTGAGGGTGGCGGGGGCGGTGGGGACGGCGCCGCGGAGGTTGGTGGCGAGGAGGCGGTATTGGGTGTTGTTTTGCGCGAGGGTGGCGGCGGGGATGGTGTGGGTGGCGGTGGTGGCGCTGGCGGCGGCGGTCCAGACGGTGCCGCCGACGGCGAGGGTTTGCCATTTGCAGGCCGGGGCGGGGGTGCCGGTGGCGGCGGCGGCGAAGGTGGCGGACTGGCCGATGGTGACGGTGGCGTTTTGCGGGTGCGTGGTGATGGCGGGGGAGGCGTAGTTGGAGGTTTTTTCCTTGGTGTAGGCGGCGGGGAACTCGGCAAGGTTGGTGGTAAATTCGTTGACGATGTAGGTTTTGCCGAAGGGGTCGGTGGCCTGGATTTCCACGCGGGTGACGGTGCCGGAGGTTTTGAGGGCATGGAGGTGGAGGTGGGAGTTGTTGGCGCCGTCGTAGTTGCCGCCGGCGGCGCGGCCGAGGACGCCGATGTGCTGGCCGGCGGCGTAGGCGTCAATCATGTTGGGGAGTTTGGCGAGGGTGGAGGAGACAAGGACGTCGTTTTCATAGACCTTGTATTTCCATTTGCCGGTGGTGTCGGAGTTGAAGATGTCAACAACGACGTCGTTTGCGGTTTTGTTGTAGGAGTAGGTGACGGTGCCGGAGCCGAAGGCGGTGTTGCCGCGATACATGCGCATTTGGTAGGTGTCGCTGTAGCCGGTGGGTTTGGAATACCAGTCAACGAATTTGGTGCCGGAGAGGGTGTAGATGCCGTAGGCGTTGGGCGCGCCCTCGGTGTTGACGATGGAGTTCCACCACGCGCCGCAGGCGCCGCCGTGGATGTGTTCGTAGGCGGCGATGGTTTTGGTGCTGCCGGTGATGTTGAAGGTGATGTTTTGCTGGTAGTGGGTGTGGCCGGCGAAGAAGTGGACGTCGGCGTAGTCCTTGAGGTGGTTGAAGAGGGCTTGGGCGTTTTGGTAGGAGCCGCCGCGCAGGGGGATGTGGTAGGCGACGACGATGGTTTTGGTTTTGGGAACGAAGGAGAGGTCTTGGCGGACCCATTCGAGGATGTCGTTGGTGAGGCCGGTGCTGTAGCCGTCCTGCTTGGTGTAGAGGATGTCGTCGAGGCCGATGATGTGGAGGTCGCCGATGTTAACGGAGTAGTTGAGGGGGCCGTAGGTGTTTTCGTAGGTCTCGCCGGACTCGTAGTCCTTGTTGTTTGCGGTGGTCGCGCCGGGGGTGCCGTCCTGCTTGAGGTTGGAGAAGGCTTGGTCGTGGTCGTGGTTGCCGATGACGGAGAACCAGGTGACGCCGGAGGTGTTGGTGGCGTCGCGGACGGGGCCGTGGAGGTGGAGGTTGTCGCCGACGATGTCGCCGAGGAGGATGGCGTAGATGGGAAGCGGGGTGGTTTGGCGGAATCGGGCGATGTCGGCCATCGTTTCGTTTTGGTAGCGCGCGACGTGGGCAAGGGAGGTGGGCTGGGGGTCGCCGACGCCGAGGAGGATGAAGTCGGTTTGCTTGGCGGGAAGGCGGACGAGGTCGAAGTTGTAGCGGTTGACGCCGGGGGTGAGTTTGGTGTGGAAGCGGGCTTGGCCGGGGGCGGTGCCGGCGGCGGTGTTGACGGTGTGGGTTTCGGGGGTGGAGTAGAAGACGACGCGGGCCTTGATGTTGTTACCCTTGTCCGTGCGTTTCATCTGGTAGATGCCACGGGCGCCGGTTTTCACGCATTGGAAACCGTCGCTGACGACGACGTTCGGCACGGGGGCGCCGGTGTCGTCAACGATGGAGCCGTAGAGGTCGTTGCCGGCGGTGATGTCGGTGGCGGGGTTGATGACGGGGTGGCGGCCTTCAACCCAGCGGGCGTAGAGGATGTGGTTGCTCGCGCCGGGGGCGACGGTGGTGGCGGCGGTGACTTGGGTGCCGGCGGCGGGGGCGGTGAACCAGCCGGCGAAGGTGGCGTCGGGGCGGACGGGGGTCGGCAGCGTGCCGTTCGGCAGCGCGCTGCCGTAGGTGGCGCCAGGGGTGACGGTGATTTGCGCGGGCGCGTCGGACGCGAGGGCACCGCCTTGCGGGGCGAAGGTGACGGTGACGCCGGCGGGCGGGACGGAGGGATTGAAGGTGGCGGTGTTGCCGCCGGTGACGGTGATGAGCGCGGCGAGTTGGCCGGCGGTGGCGGGCGTGGGCGCGGCGTTGTTGATGGAGACGAGGACGGCGTGCGCGCCGGCGGCGTTGCCGGTGATGATGAGGCGGTCGCCGGGGGCGTCGTCGGCGGGGCCGCTGGCGGCGAGGATGATGGTGCCGGTGCCGGCGAGGGTGGCGGCGGTGAGGGTACGGTAGGCGGCGCCGCCGGCGGGGGCGACGCTTTCGAGGATGGCGTGGTTGACGAGGTTGCCGAGGGAGACGGCGGTGTTCGCAATGGCACCGCCGGCGGCGAGGCGGAGGGTGCCGGATTCGACGGTGGTGTCGCCGGTGCGGGTGGCGGGGGCGGCGAGGACGAGGGTGCCGGGGCCACGTTTGGCGAGGGATTTTCCGTCCCAGCCGGTGGCGAGGGCGATGTCGGCGGCGTCGGCGCGGTCGGCGAGCGGGAGGTCGAGGACGAAGGTTTTGCCGGCGGGGATGGTGAAGGCGCCGTGGGCGTTGGCGGCGGGGGCGTGCCAGGCGAGAAGGTGGCCGACGCGGTATTCGGCGGGGCCGTTGCTGGCACCGATGCCGGTGCCGGGGGCGGTGCCGAGGATGGTTTTGCCGTTGTAAATATAGTCGGGCAGACCGGTGGTGCCGGTGAGGGCGGGCGTGATGGAGATTGTTTTAAATTCGCCTTCGATGCCGGCGCCGGCGCTCAAAACGGTGATGCATGGCAATGCGCTGGCGGCGGTGGCGGACGCGGCGGCAGAGTAGCCGTCGAGGTTGTCGAGGCCGGTGATTTTGAGTGTGCCGGAAATGTAGGCGGCATCGGCGGCTGCGATGAGCGGGAGGTCGCGCGCGGCGGCGGGGGTGAAGGCAAGGAGGGTTTGCGGACTTTGGTAGTGGTTGCCCGCGACGAGGATGCTGCCTTCGGCGCCGAGGGTGAGTTCGGTTTGGCTGCGCATGCCGAAGTTGAAGTCGCCGCCGATGTCGAGCAGGCCGTCCACTTGCACGATGGCGTTGCCGGGGACGGGGGCGGCGGTGCCGGAGCCGGCGGTGGAGCCGTTGCGGCCGACTTGGACGTAGCCGTTGCCGCTGCCGTTTGTGCCGGTGATGACGGTGCCGTTTTGGGTGATGTGGAGGTTTGCGGTGGCAACGCCGGCGCCGATGGTGACGTAGTCGCCGATGGCGAGGAGGCCGTCAACGATGACGGTGCCGCCTTGGGGGCCGGCGGTGTTGCCGGTGGCGTTTGAGCCGCTGTTGTAGGGTGCAATGGCGAGGAAGGTGCCGACGGTGACGGTGCCGGTTTGGGCGATCTCGAGGTGGCCGGCGCCGGAGCGGCCGACGATGAGGTTGCCGGCGTTTTTCCAGACGCCATCCACGAAAGCGGTGCCGGAGGCGTTGGCGCGGTAGGTGTCGCCGGAGCCGAGGCCGAAGTGGCCGAGGGATGTCTCGGTGCCGGAGAAGATGACGGTGCCGGTGGTGCCGATGACGAGGACGCCGGTGGCGGCGGTGTCGGCGGCGTCGCGGTTGTTGCCCGAATAGCCGATGGAGTTGATGACGTTGACGCCTTGTGTTTGGAGGAGACCGTGAACGATGACGGTGCCGGTGGTGCTGATGCCCTGGCCGATGCGGATGTAGCCGTAATTGGAAGTGGCGGAGACGATGACGGCGCCGGTTTGCCCGATGGCGAGGAGGTTGGTGCTGGGGGCGCCGGTGCCGGCGGTGTTGCCGACGATGAGGTAGCCGTTGGAGGTGTTGCCGATGGCGCCGACGGTCCATGCGCCGTCTATGGTGGCGGTGCCGGAGCCGCCGGCGTTGCGGGCGAGGAAGGCGTTGGCGGAGTTGGCGAGCATGGCGCCTTGGGCGAGGTGGAAGGTGCCGGAGCCGTAATTGCCGATGTAGAAGGTGTTGGCGCGGACGGTGCCGCCGGCGAGGATGGTGAGCGCGCCGGCGCCGCCGGTGCCGTGGGCGATGGAGAGTTCGCCGTTGGTGTTGTTCCATGTGCCGGAGACGATGACGGCGGCGTTGTCGCCGGCACCGGGGGCGATGTTGGTGTCATAGACGGTGGCGGTGGTGATGATGCGGAGGGTGCCAGTGGCGAGGTTGATGACATCGGCGGCGGTGCGGGTGACGGGTGTGGTGAGGGCGGCGTCGGAATACCAGTTGTCGTCGGTGATGGCCCCGGTGCCGCCGCCCCAATAGATATCGGCTGCGTGGAGCGCGGTGGCGGCGGAGGCCAGCGCGAACGCGAGGGAGGAAAGGAGGGCGAGGGCGGATTTCATAAGCGAATGCCCGCAGTGTTGTGACGGGGCGGGGAAGTGCTTTTATTTTTTAATGGGACGAGAATAAAAACAACCCCGACCCGGTCCGCCGGGAAAATAAATATCACCGGCGTCGGGGTGCGTGGCATGGGCGTCCCGGCCATGAGGTCTACGGACATGGGCGGGGACGCCCATGCCACTCGACCCCACAGGCGAGACGCCCGTGCCACTTCGGGCGCGCTGACGCACGTCGGGCGACGGGGACGCGGCCCTGGCCCTTCCGCGGCACGGTTCAGGCGAGGGGTTTGAGGACGAGGTCGTGGAGGGTTTCGTTGTCCTCGACGCGGGTGCAGGTGATGCGGAACTGGCGGGCGTCGGCGTCCCCGGTGATGACGGTGGGGTGATCGTTGGCGCTCCTGCCGGGACCGCCGCCGAGGAGTTGCGCATAGGGGAAGCGGGCGTCGGGCGCGAGGAGGCCGGCGCGGTGGACATGGCCGGAGATGATGATTTGCGCGCCCCAGCGCACGAGGCTGTCGTGCCAGGCGGCGCGGCCGCGGAGGCTGACACGGTCGAAGCCTTTTTTGGCGTAGTCTTGCGGGCCTTCGTTGGTCCAGCGGAGGGGGATGTGGCAGAAGACGACGCGGTAGGGGGCGTCGCGGAAACCGGGGAGGGCGATGATTTCGGCGAGCCAGCGGGCTTGCTCGGCGAGGTGGGGTTCGCTGGCGGGGACGCCTTTGAAGGAGGGGTGGGTGTCGGGCTTGTCCTCGCCGGTGTCGAGGGCGACGAAGGCGACGGGACCGGAGCGGAAGGCGTAGTAGGAGCGGTCGCCGGGGAAGTCGACGTAGCGGTGCATGCCGCGGGCGTGGAGGCCGCGGTGGTCGTGGTTGCCTTGGGTGAGGAGAATCGGGGGGCCTTTGGCGAGATCCACTTTTTTTGGGGAGACGTAGAGGCCGGGGAGGAGGGCGGGGTCGTTGACGTTGTTGCTGAGGTCGCCGTTCCAGAGGAGGAAGTCGTCCTTGGCGTTGCGGAGACCGAAGAGGGACTGGATGGTGGCGGCCTGGTCGTGGGTGTCGTTCCAGACGGAGAAGCGGGTGGCGGCGGCGGCGGGATCGAGGGTTTTGGCGGTGTAGGTGTCGGTGCGGATTTCGGCGGCGGGGTCGAGGTCGCCGTTGGGGCGGAGGGTGGCGCGCCAGTAGTAGCGGGTGCCGGGCTTGAGGCCAGAGACGCGGATTTTGACGGCGGTGTCGTCCTGCGGGACGAAGCCGAACGGGTCGCAACCGGCGCGGAGACCGAGGTCCTTGGTCTCGCCGTATTCGACCCACGCGGCGGCGGCGCGGCGGACGGGGAGGGTGACGGTGAAGCCGGAGGGCGAGGGGGCGAAGACGGCGGGAGTGCCGGCGAGGAGGGGGCCGTCGTCGGCGGGCTTGGGCGCGTCGGGCGCGGCGTTGAGGCGGGGCTGGATGCCGGCGGCGGCGGTGGCGCCGAGGGCGCCAATGGCGGTGATGAACTGGCGGCGTTGCATGGCGGGATGGGTCATTTTTGGGTTTCGGGTGGTTTCGCGGTTGGTGAAGAGGGAAGGCGCGTGCCGGGAGAAAGAGGAAAGAATAAAGAGGAAAGATTTCGACAGGGTGACGTTATGTTGAGTCGGACTTACATCGGAAGAGGCGGGGTGGGTTCTGCCTTCATTGCAGTTTGCCATTCTTCCAAATCAATTTCTCGCCCCAAAACGGCAGGATGGTTTGCCGGCAGTGTATTTTGGCGGTGTTGTCCATGGCATAATCAAGGGTGCGCCGACGCGGGGATTTTTCGATGTCGTGCCGCAGTTCGATCACATGGGACAAGGCCGCGCAAACGGGCCGGACCTGGCCGTCGCCCGGCGCCGCGTCCAGAATCCGGTTTTCCGCCGGGTCTCCGTAGCGGAGGACGAGCAGGCCGACCGGCCCCTGCACGGGCTTGAACTGCGAGGGGGTGAAGTTGGAGTCCCCGCAATGAAGCAGCGAGAAGCCGCCCGAATCCTCGCCGCAATCCACCCGGAACATCGTGACGAATTTCGGCAGCTTTTCGTTGTGGTCGGCCATGGCCGTGCGGATGGAAAAGGCCCCGATCTGGTAATTCGCCGGTTCCTTCGAGCAATACTTGCCGTCCTTCCGATAAAAATTGGACAGCACCGGTTTGCCGCGGGCGCGCATCGCGTCCATCAATTCCACGCTTTTGTGGTCTCCGTGATTATGCGTCACGCAGAGAAAATCCAGCAGGGGCTCGAGTTTTTCCGCCAGACGATGGTTGATGTCCACGCCGAAGCAGCCGGAGGGCGTCTTCACCACGATTCCCATGTTGTAAAGCAGCCAGACGACCGCGGTCCCCTGCTCGACCTTCGTGCTCTCGACCTCGTTCCTGATGCGGTCAAAGGCCCGCCGGTAGCAAACCAGGATGGGGCGGCCTCGCTCCATGTCGGCGGCGTCCTCCTCACCGGCGGCCAGATATTCCTTGAACGGCTCGTGGGGCAGTTTCTCGGAATACCCCTGGATCGTTTTCAGGAGGGCGGCCCTTTCCCCGTCCAGCAGAAAGGGGGAGGTTTTCCAGAGCCGCTCCATGGTCTGGGCGGCGTCGTTTTCAGTCGCCTGCCCGGCGGAAATCACCGGCAGCAGGAGCGCGAGGAGGAGAAGTTTTTTTCCCATACGAAGAAGTGTCGTCATGATTGAGAGGAATTTTTTCCGCGCTCGGGGCGGGCGGCCTTGGATTTGCCCCCGAGGAGGGGCAGAAGGAGCAGGAATGAGATGACGGACGCCGCGACCCAAAAGAAGGCGGCGTGGCTGAAGTCGTGGTGCTTGACACCATCGACCACGACGGCGCGCGAGTCGATGAGCCAGCCGCTCAAGATTTCCTGCAAGCCGGCCGCGATGTAACTGGCCATGCCGACAACGCCCATCGCCGCGCCGGTGGCCTTGCGCGGCACGAGGTCGACCGCCATCAGGCCGCCGAGGAAACAGATGAGCACGCCGACCGCGATGCCGAACAAAACCATGCTCAGAATATTAATGAACGGGCTGTCGCCTCCGTATAGGAAAAGCGCGAGCGAGATGCTGTAGAGCACGCCGAACATCAAAGCCGGCAGACGGCGGTCGCCTTTGAAAAACCTGTCGGAAAACCAGCCCGAGAGCACGGTGCCGAGGATGCCGAGGAGGGCGTTAATGGAAATGATACTCGTGGCCACGAGCAGCAGAAAATTCCCGTCCCCGCTGTCTTTGCCAAAAAACTTGATGATAGACCGGACGCCAGGCTCCAGCGTCACCAGCAGAGGCTCCTTTGTCTCCTGCAAAAAGAGCACGCCCCAACTGTTCACCGCGTAACGCGCCATATACATGAACGCGCTGGATGCGGCGAGTATCCACACCCCGGGCGTGCGCATCGCCAGCATTTGAAGCGAGAGCGTGCTTTCGGCGGGCGCGGCGGTTTGCGCGATTGACTCGCCGGTGAGCACCTCGATGCGTGGCAGACCGCGACTTTCGGGGTTGTCGTGCAACATGAACAAAATCGCGAGCACGCCCAGCGCGCCGGCGAACGCCGCGCCCCAGAAACCCCATTGCCAGCCGGCGATGGAAACCACGATGCCCACAAGCACGTAGGACAAAAATTCGCCGAGGTTATGGCTCAGGCTGAAAAAGCCGTAGTAGGTGCCGCGCTGTTTCAAGGGATACCAGCGTGTCAGCCCGATGACCGCGCAGGGCGAGCCGACAGACTGTCCCCAACCGCTCACCGTCCACATCACCGCGAAGATGACGGTCAGGGTTGCGCTTGAAACCAGCCCGGCGGTGAAGCCCATCACTCCCATGACGAGGTTGGCGCAGGCCGAGACTGCGAGGCCGGCCGCCATGAAACGCTTGATATTGGAGTGGTCGGCGAAGAAACCGTTGACGCACTTGCCGATGGCATAGGCGAAGAGCAGCGCGGAGCCGACGTAGCCGAGCTGGCTGGCGTCAACCAGTCCGGCGTCCAGCATGGGTTTTTTGATCACGTTGAGCGTGGTGCGGCAGACATAAAACAGGCTGTAGCCGACGGTGCCGGCCAGAAAAACCTGCCAGCGCAGGCGCTTGTAAAGCGCATCCGTTTCGTCGCCGGGCGGAAGGCGGTTGGCGGAGGGCGCGCTGACGCGGAAAAAGGCAAGGAGGCGTTTGAACATGGGCGGGGATGCGGGATTTATTTATAAAACGAAACGGCGCTTTTTATTTCCATTCGAGCACCGCCTCGACGGGGTAATGGTCGCTCGGGCGGACGCCGTCGCGGCGGGTGGTGATTTTGGCGGCGGAGCGCGGTCCCAGCCCGCCGGTCGAGAATATAAAGTCGATGCCCGGCAGGTCGTTTTGCGGACCGGCCGCGGCAAACGCCTCGGACAGCGCCAGCGGCGGGGCGTGTCGTTCGTTTTCAAAGTCCACCGGCGCGCCGGTGAGATATTTATATACAATCGAATCGCGTTTGGAATTGAAGTCGCCCGTCAAAATCACCGGCGCGGACTGGGTCCAGCGCTTTTGGATGCGCTCCATGATGAGGAACGCGGATTGCGCGCGGGCCCCGGGCACGAAGACGTTGAGGTGTGTGTTGAAGAAATACACCTTTCTGCCGGTGCGTTTGCCGTCGGCGATTTCATGAAACAGGCCGTAGGTGACGTTGCGTTTGCCGCCCTTGCCGCCGGGCGCCCATTGGTTGGAGCCGGGGGCCTCGGGGGTGTCGGAGAGCCAGAAGGTGCCATGGTCGGCGCGGTCGATTTTCCAGCGGTCCTTGCGCCAGAAGATCATGTTGGAAAGGGAAAATTCCTGGTGGGTTTTGCCGTTTCGCTCGCCGCTGCACGCGGCGTAGAGGGAATCGTAGCCGGGCAGGGCGTCGGCGAGCTGGTTGACTTGGTGCAGCGCGGCGTCGGGGTGGACGGCGGTTTCCTGCGTGCCGATGAAATCGTAGGGCGCGCCGCCGGAGCAGTCGCGCATGATTTCGAGGACAATGGGTTTGCGGACGGCCCAAGGCTCGCATTTGGCGCTCTTTTCCCACGACGGCTGGGAGGCGAGGATGTTGAAGGTGAGCACGCGCACGGGCGCGGCGGGCGCCTGCGCGGTGGCGGCGCGGGCGGGGAGAACAAGCGCGAGGAGCAGGAGCAGTCCCGCGCGGAAGGCGGCATGGTGTGCGGGGGTCATCGGGATGCTTCAAAAACCTGCGGTTCGGTGAGGGTGGATTTTTTGCCGTTGGAGACCTCGGCGCGCCATTCGAAGGCGGAGCCGGGTTTCAGGTTTTCCCAGCGGAATGACGCGGTGGCGCCGTCGTCCGCGTTGACGCGGCCCAGCTCGGCGAAGTCCGCGCGGGCCGCGCCGAAGTCGTAGTCGAGCGTGTAGTCGCCGTCGGGGTCGGTGCGCCAGGTGTTTGTCCAGGGCGAGTAGGTTTGCACGCGGATTTTATTCTGTCCCGGCGAGCAGGTGATAAGGCCGAGGAAGCCCTCGCCGCCCTTGCCGTCGAACTGGAAGTCCTGGAGGATGGAGTGGACGGTCGCGCCCTCGAAGACATCGGTGCGGCGGCCTTCGCCGGTGACATGGCCGCCGATGATGAGCATGAGGTTTTTGTGATGACGCAGGGCCTTGTGGGCGGCGGCGCCGTCGGCGAGGAACTCGCCCGGGATGCCGGGAAGCAGGGCGCCGTGGGTGACGAGGATGGCGCGGCGGTCGGCGTGCCGGTCGAGGAGGGCGGAGGCCCACTTGAGGACGCCGGGATCGGTGGAGGGACGCTTGAATTCGAGGGAGATCAGGATGAGTTTTTCGGCGCCGGCATCGACGAGCATATAGTGGTTGTTGTTATCGTTGCCGTAGTGCCCGCCATAATAGGATTTGTCCTGAAAGTGCTCCACGCCGAAATATTTATTGTATAGCTTGGCGGGGCCGTCCCAGACGATTTCGCCGTTGTGGTTGCGGTAGCGCTGGTCGTGGTTGCCGACGGCGGGGCTGTAGGGAAGGCCCTCGGGGAGGCCGGTGGTTTTTGGATTCTCGAGGAGGTAGAGGCCGTGTTTGGAGGCGTTGCGCCATTCGTTCTCGTCAGCGTCGCCGGTATCGGAGATGTCGCCGAGCTGGAGGGCGCAGACGATGCCGAGTTTTTTGGCGTTGGCGGCGAGCCAGTCCATTTGGGAGACGAGCATCTGGGTGGTGCCGCCGAACCGGGGCCGGGTATAATATTGGGTGTCGGGGATGAGGGCGATTTTATAATCGGGCGCCGGGGAGGCGGGGCGGCCCTGGAAGACGACGGTGAGTTTGCCGCCGCCGATGGCGCCGGAGGGACGCAGGGAAAGCGTGGCGGCGCCGGGGCCGGCGGGCACGGCGGACAGCGCGGTGACGGAGGGGACGGGGATGGCGACGGGCTCGTAGGTGACGGTGAGGAGGGGGCGGCGGGAGACCGTGGAGACGAGGGAGGAGACGAGACCCGCGGGATTGAGTTGGTCGCGGACATCGCGGAGGACCCAGCCGTGGTTGGGGGCGCCGGCGGCCCAGGCGCGGAGGGAGGCGGTGACGTCTATGTTGTAGGCGGTGTCGATCTGATGGGGGACGAAGAGGGCGTCGGTGACGGAGACGGCTTCCCTGCCGTCGGCCTGGATGCCGTCGGAGTTCCAGGTTTGGGTGTCCCAGGAGGCGCGCTCATTCCAAGGGACCAGCATCCGGTTGAAAAGGATGCGGTGGGTGGAGTTGGCGCCCTTGCTTTTGCCGGTGCGGAGGGTGAGGACGGCCTTGGTGACGGCGGCTCCGGGGGAAATCTGGCCGGGTGCGGAGCCGAAGAGGCCGGAGAAGCGGAGGAGCGCCTGCTTTTCGGTGACGAGGGTGTTGCTCTTTTCCTTGTATTCCCGGTCAATCCAGAGGGTCTGGGGATCGGCGGCGGAATCCTTGTCGAAGACGATGACGGTTTCGCGCGCGCCAGAGTAGCCGCCGGCGCCGTTTTGGAAGGTGACGGTGCGGGTGTCGGCTGCATCCGCCGTGGGCGCGACGGCGGCGGGAAGGAGAGCGAGGAGCGCAGCGAGGAGCCGCGCGGCGGACGGGCAAAGACGGAGAGGAATCATACGAGGGAGGCCGGGAATGGTGTTGAGATTGGTGTCGGGTGAAATTCAGGCGGCGGCGGTGACGGGCTTCGGCATGGAGGCGAATCCACGCTTGCCGCCGGATGATGTTCAGTCATGCAGGCCGCGTTTTTTCAGGTAATTGAGCAGAAGTTCGGCGCGGTCGGTCTGGATGATGCGGGCCCCGAGGGTGTCTATAAGGTAGCCGTAGGCGGCATCCGGGCCCTGCTCCAGCGCGCAGTCGTCCTCGTGGCCGCCGGACATGCCTTCCCAAAGCGTGTTATACCAAATCAACGCCTTGCCCTTGAGCTGGCCCTTGAGTTGCAGGGGAAGCGGGTTGGCATCGGATTTATAAAGAAGCTCAAAGGCGACGGGCTTGGTGCCGGCGAGAAACCCCTGGATGATCTCGTGGCCGTTATAGCCGGGATCCTTTTTTTTCGGGTCGAGGTCCACGATGGGCATGTAGATGATTTCATCGAGATAGCGTCCGTAGAGTTCCCTGACCTCGGCGTCGGGCTTGCCTCCCTTCATTATGATCTGGCGGGCGGTGCCGGTTTTTTTGAGGAGGGGGACGACCTCGTCGAAGTAGCGGTCGGCCTTGTCGAGATTGATGAGCACGCGGTCCTTTGCGGCGACGAGCAGCTCCTCGAGGGTGGGCACCCTGTATTTATGATTGGTCTTTGATGTCGCGATGCCGCAGCCGTTTTTGAGATCGAATTTTTTGATTTCGGCGAGGGTTTTCTCCTCGACCTTGCCCTTGCCGGTTGTCGTGCGGTCGAGAGTGGCGTCGTGCATGAGGATGAGCACGCCGTCCTTCGTGCGCTGCAAGTCCACTTCGACGACATCCACGCCGGCCTTGATGGAGTGCTCGACAGCCTGGAGGGAGTTTTCGGGGGCGTGGCGCCAGTCGCCACGGTGGGCGACAACGAGGACGTCGGGGATGTCGCGGGCGAAGAGCTTCGCGCGGAGCTGGTCAACGCGGTCGGCGGCTTGGAGGACGGCGCAGGACAACACGGCCAGCGCGAGGGTCAGGGAGGCAAACAATGATTTTTTCATAATGATGCGGAAAGGATTGATTTTGGCGGCGCTTCACAAAGCCGGCGCGAAACTCAGACGCCGGGGATTCGCCACAGGCCGCCGCGCTGGCCGCAATATAAAAGCATGGTGTCGCCGTGGAAATCGCAATCCTCCGGTTCGTGCGGGCAACTGGCGTTGATGTCTATTTTCTTCTCAATTTTCTGGGTTTGCAGGTTGATGACGATGATCTGGCGGCTCCTGAACTCCGGCGTGCCCTCCTCGACATCGTGGAGGCCGACGGGCATGTAGAGATAGCCGCCGCGGACGCACGCGCCCTGAGTGAGGTTGGGGAAGGAGACGGAAAATTGCGCGAGGATGTCGGATTTTTTGAAGGTGATTTTCTTGCCCTGGGCGAGGGACGGCAGCGGCCACTTGGTGACCTGGACGTGCTGCTGCGCGTCTTTTTTGAAGCCGGCGAGCGAATATATAAATTTGTTTTCGCGATCCACGACCCAGTCGAAGCTGCGCTCCTCGGTGCCGCCGGTTTTGATTTGCAGGGTCTGGACAAGGCGCGGGCCGTCCGGGGTGATGCTTTCGACAAAGCAACGGCGCTGGCCCCTGCACTCGGAGACATAGACGGCGGGAAAGAAGGCGCCCTTGGTCTGCTCCACGCCGAAGGAGGCGCTGTTGGCGTGGTTGTCTCCGGCGGCGCTGGCGAGGTCGAACTCGACGAGTTTCTTTTTGGTTTCCAGGTTGTAAACGCGGCAGTGGCCCTCGTCGTTGAAGAGGAGGGCGATTTCCTGGAAAATGGCGAGGCCCTGGGCGGACTTGCCCTCGTATTTGCCGGGAAAATTGTATTCGCGCACGGCGGTTTGCGTCTCGACCGGCTGCGCAGGGAGCGCGGCGCACAGGCAGGCGAGAATGCAACAGAAAGCGAGGGCGCGGGCGGGTTTGGCTTTCATGGATAAAATTGATATTCGATTTTAACAGCCACAAAGAGGCACAAAAGGCACAAGGTGGAATTGTTTTTCTTTGTGCATCTTGTGTCTCTTGGCGGCTATTTTATTGGTTTGTTTTTAACCACAGATTTTTTGAATATACCGGATATTATTTACTGATGTTACACGGCCAGTGGGATTTTGTAGGGCCTGACCTTGTGTCAGGCCGCGCCAGTGTGGGAACCCGCACAGGTAATTCGCGGCCTGACGCAAGGTCAGGCCCTACGCGGCGCGTAACATCAGTTATTTATGGTTTTTGTTTTTCGGGAAGAGTATGGTGCCGGCGAGGTCGCCGGGATCGGTGGAGAGCTGCCAGAGCAGCGCGGTCTCGGGGATGACGCCCTCGCGGATGAGGCCGCGGTTGGGGATCTGGCGGATTTCCCATTCGAGGCGGTCCTTGTAAACGCGGAAGACGCGGTAGGCGTCGGGCCACTCGGCGAAGGCGGGATTCTGGAGATTGGCGATGCCGTTGCGCACGGCGGTTTCGTTGTGGTGCATGTGGCCGCTGAGCGTGGCGACGACGTTGGGCGCGGCCTCAATGAGGTCCGTGAGTTTTTTGTCGAGCAACGGTTTGCCGCGGTCGTAGCCGCTCACGGGCGAGACGCCGCGGTGGAAATAGAACGGGTAATGGGAAACGACGACGGTGGGGGTGACGGTGTCGGCGGCGAGGGTGGCGCGCAGCCATTCGGAGAGGCCGTCGCGGTAGGTGGTGGTTTCGTGGTATTTGTCTTTGTGATCCTGAATGCCGCCGTTTTTGTCTTTGTAATAAGAGCCGTCGAGGACGATGAAGCGCAGGGGCGGGCGGGCAAATGTGTAGTCGGTGTTTTCCGGACCGGAGGGAAACAGTTTCGGGATGGCGGCGGCGATGTCGGCGCGGGAGTCGCGTGAGGTGTCGTGGTTGCCGATGCAGCCATAAACGGGCAGGGCGGTCCGTTTGACGATGGCGGCGAGGTCCTCGAACTGGGCGCGGCGACCGTCGTCGGTGAGGTCGCCGGCGATGATGGCGTAGGCGGCGCCTTCGCGCTTGAGCCGGCGGAGCACAGCCTCGAGTTCGGCGCCGGTGGCGGAGCCGAGCAGGGTGTTGCGCCATTCGCGGCGGTTGAAGCCGAGGTGCGTGTCCGAGAGCAGCGCGAAGGTGTGCAGCGGTTTTTCCGCGGGGCGCGGGGCGGCACGGAGTTCGAGCCGGACAAAGGTGCCGCCAGTGCGGATGTGCGGACCGGCGATGGCGAGGTAATGGCGGCCTTTCGCGAGGCGGAAAGGCTCGAGCGGGATGGTGGCGGCAGGGCATTCGCCGCGGAGTCCGGCGGGGGCGCCGAAAATCGTGCGGCTGCCCCGGGGAACGCGGACCGCCTGCCACGGCGCGGCTTTCACGGAGGGGGCGGCGATGACGGTGTCGCCGGCGAGCACGGTGGCACGCAGGCCGGGGCGGAGGTCGGCGTCGGGTTCGAGCTGGAGGGAACCGTCGAGGTCGAGATCGTCGTCGGCGTCAATGGCGAAGACGAGCAGGCCCTCGGCGGGGACGACGATGGAGGCGGCGGGAGGCAGAACAGTCTCCACGCGGGCGGTGTCGGGGGCGAGGGCGGCGTGGCGGGCGTCGAGCACGAGGCTGCCGCCGGGCTTGAGCGACGAGACGCGCGTGTCCGCCGCCGAGTGGAGGGCGTTTTCGAGCCCGGGCCAGACTTGGGCGGGTGTATCGGGCAGGCCGGAGCGGAGCGCAAGGTCGTCAATCCAGCAGGTGCCGCGCGTGCGGACGATGAACCGGTATTCTCGGTCCTGACGGCGCCAGTCGCCCGTGAACAGGGTGCCGCCCAGCCGGCACCATTTGCCGGGCTCGATGGCGCCGATGCCGTTGACGGCCGTGTAGCGCTCGCCGGTGCCGTCGTCGGCGGATAAATAGACGGAAACTTTTGTGTCGGTCTCTGTATAAACCCAGACGGAAAATTCGTAGTTGGCGGTGAAGTCCAGTTTGCCGTCGAGTTCAAATGAAAGATAACCCCAGTCGGCCTTCGGCTCCGAGTCGATGCGCAACGAGGAATGCCCGGAGCGCGCGCGGGTGGTGTCGAAGTCGGCGGTGAGTTTGTTGAAGTTGGCGCCGGGCGGGAGTGTTTTCTCGAAGCCGGCGGCGACCACCGTTGCCGCGGGGGCGGCGGCGGGCAGGAGGGCGGCGAGCAGGAGGGCGGTTTTATATAATGACGAGTTCAACGGATTCGGATCAGGGGGATTTGGAAGATTTATTTTTCAGCCTTGGCCGGCGGGATTGGGCGTGCGGGGGTGCGGGTGGTTTTCCCTTGGTCGCTGATTTCGGCCTGCCATTCGTAGGTGGCGGTCGCGTCCATGTTTTCCAAGCGGCAGGTGGCGGTCGCGCCGGCGGCGACTTCGGCGGCGCCGACTTTGGCGAACGGCTCTATTTTCGCGCCAAAATCGTAATCGAGCGTGTAGTTCGCGCTGGAGTCGAGGCGGCCGCTTTTGGCATGGGGCGAGTAGGTGGAAACGTGGATTTTGTTGGTGCGCGGGGAGAGCGTGAGGATGCCGAGCAGGCCGTTGCCGCCGTCGCCGTCGAATTGGAAATCCATGAGGATGGAGTGGACGGTGGAGCCGTTGTAAGTGTCGGTGCGGCGGCCTTCGCCGGTGATGTGGCCGCCGATGATCAACATGAGGTTTGGGTTGTTTTTGAGGCCTTCGTAGGCGGGGCCGCCGCCGTCGGTGCAAAAGTTGGCCTGGACGCTGCCGGGGTGGATGGTCGCGTGGGTGATTATTATGGCGCGGCGGCCGGCGTGTTTTTTGAGGACGCCGTCGGCCCATTGGAGGACTTTGGAATTGCGCTTGTCGAAATCGTATTCGAGCGAGAGGACAATGAATTTTTCGGGACCGGAATCGAAGGCTATATAATAGTTGTTGTTGTCGCTTCCGAAGTGACCGCCGTAGTAGCCCTTTTGGGAGAAGTGCTTCACGCCGAAGTATTCATTGAAGAGATGGGCGGGGCCGCCCCAGTTTTTGCTTTCGTCGCGCTGGTCGTGGTTGCCGATGGCGAGGATATAGGGAATGCCGTCGGGGCGTCCGGTGGCGGCGGGGTCGCCGAGGGGATACATGGCCTTGGCGGCGTATATCCATTCCTGGCGGTCGAAGTCGCCTTGGTCGCTGATGTCGCCGAGGTGGAGGACGGCGGCGATGTTGAGGGGGCGGGCGTAGCGGATGATCCAGTCAGTTTGAGCGTAAAACATTTCCGGGGAGCCGCCGTAACGGTAGGGAATGTGGGTGTAGTATTGGGTGTCGGGGAGCACTATTATGCTAAAATCGCGCGCGGTGTCGGTGCGGCGGCGGGCGTGGAAGGTGACGGAGAGCGGGTCGCCGTCGGGGTCGTTTGCGCGGAGGGAAATGTTGGAGGAGGAGGGCGTGTCGCGGGCGGCGGCGAGGTCGTCGGCGTCGGGGGCCCGGTTGGCGGGGCGGGCGTCGTAGGTGATGGTGAGGGCGGGGCGTTTTTTGGCGGAGGAGGAATGCGTGGAGGCGAGGGCGAGTTGGTTGGCGGTGTCGATGTGGAGCATGTGGAGGAGCCAGCCGTGGTTGGCGGCGCCGGCGGCCCAGGCGCGGAGGGCGGGGGTGACGTCGAGTTCGTAGTCGGTGTTGGGTTGATTGAGGGTGCCGATGTTGTCGGGTTCGGCGAGGGCCTCGCGGTTGTCGGTTTGTATTCCGTCGCGGCCCCACGCGGGGTTGCGCCAGGCGGCGGTGGCATCCCACGGGAGCAACATGCGGGAGAGGTGGAGGCGGTGCGGGCTGCCGGCGGCTTCGCTGGCGTCGGTGCGGAGGCGGAGGACGGCCTTGGTGATGGGAGAGCCGGGCGGGATTTGGCCGGCGCCTGCGCCGAAGATGTGATCGAAGCGGAGGAGGGCGGCGGTTTCGTTTTTGTGCCGGCGGGTGCCTTCATCGAGTTCGCGCGAGAGCCAGAAGACGGGGGCTGTCGGGGCAGGGGCGTCGGTGGTGGATTTTTTGGAGATGAGGACATCCATGGCGCCGGTGTAGCCGCCGGCGCCGTTTTGAAAGGTGAGGGTCTTGAAGTCGGGGCCGGTGATGTCGGTGTCGCGCGCCCCGAAGGCGGACGAGGCGGACAGGAGCGCGGCGAGCAGGGCGGCAAGCGTGACCGAATGGGGATGTGCCATCATTTTTGGCGGGCGATTTTTGGTATGTCCTCGGTGCCGGAGAGGGGGCGGAGGCGGTAGGCGTATTCGAGCGCCCAGCGGTTGAGGCGGTATGCCTCGTGGGGGAGAGCGCGCCAGGAATCGTCGCCGCCGAGGCCGCGCTGGTGGAGGTCGAGGTTGAGGGTGACGGTGTCGCGCGCGGGAAGCTGGTAGGGATAGAACTGGCCTTCCTTGTGCGTGGGGAAGAAGAGGTCGTCGGTGGTGTGATGGAGGGCGTTGGCGCTGAGGAGATTTTGGCCGGGGAGGGCGGCGGCGAGCAGGCCGCGGCCTTGGGTGTCGGTGAGGGCGATCCAGCGGACGGACTCGTGGTTGCCGGTCTCCTGCGGTTTGATGTAGGGGAAGAACTGGTCGCGGACTTTGCCTGCATACAGGCCGACGCGGGCGTCCTGGCGGTCCCAGTAGGTTTCGTGGGGGCCCTTGCCGAGCCAGGCGAGGCGGTCGAAGCCGGGGCGCAGCGTGGTTTGCATGCCGAAGCGGGGCAGTTCGGCGGCGCCGCGGTAGTCGGGGTCGCCGTAGAGTTTGAGGCGGACAAGGATGTCGCCGTCCGGGCAGACGGTCCAGGCGAGGGTTTGCGAGCGGTTGACGGATTCGAGGCGGCCGGTGGCGGTGAGGGTGACGGCACCGTCGGGGGCGGTGGTGGTTTCGAGGGCGGCGAGTTTCCACGAATCAGTCGCGGTGCGCCACGCGCCGGGGCCACGGGCGGAGGGGCGTCCGGGGACGGGTTTGCCGGGGTCGGCCATGTTGTTGCCGCGGTCGTTGTCCACGGGTGCGCGCCAGTAGTGCGGGGCGAGAGGGGCGGCGAGGAGTTCGATCTCGCCGGTTTTGAGCGAGGCGAGGAAGCCGGTGGCGCGGTCAAAGGCGGCGGAGAAGGTTTTCCCGGTCACGGTGATGCGGGTGG
This sequence comes from Termitidicoccus mucosus, assembly GCF_038725785.1. Lineage (GTDB taxonomy): Bacteria > Verrucomicrobiota > Verrucomicrobiia > Opitutales > Opitutaceae > Termitidicoccus > Termitidicoccus mucosus. Next base: position 1,778,422 of record NZ_CP109796.1, on the reverse strand, counting down.
CGGTTTCGGCGAGGGCGAGAGCGGGAGCGGGGCTGGAGGCGGAAAGGTAGGGCGAGGCGTCCCCGCCGAGCCGCGGCTCAGCCGGAGGCTTCGCCCTACCAGGAAACGGGAGTTTGAACTGTTCCCAGGCGACTTCATGGCCGGCATCGGCCCAGGGCGTTTTTTCGCGGAGGGTGAAACTGACTTCGAGGAAATACTCCACCCCCGGCTCGGGGGTGAGGGCGCGCAGCGGAATCGCGATGCGTTTGGCCTCGCGCGGGGCGACGGAAAGACCGGCGAGCGCGCCTTGCTGGAGCGTTTTGCCCTCGGCGACGAGGCGCCAGCGCGCGTCGAGCCACTCGGCGGTGTTTTGGAAATCGGCCCAGTTTTTGATTTCGATTTCGGGCGCGGACGCGGCGAGGTCGAGCGCGCGCATTTGCACGGGCTGGTAGATTTTTTTCACCTCGGCCATGCCGGGGTGGGGGAGGCGGTCGGGGGAGACGATGCCGTCGGCGCAAAAGTTGCCGTCGTGCGGGAAGCGTCCGGGTTCGCCGAAGCTGCCGCCGTAGGCGAAGAAGGTGCCGAGTTTCGGGTCGAGCGGGAGCGATTTGGTGTTTTCGACATGCTCGACTTTGAGCGAGGCGGGCACGGGGGCGCGCAGGCCGTGGTCGGCCCATTCCCAGATAAAGCCGCCCTGGAGATACGGGGCGCCGTCGTAGATGGGGCGCCAGTAGGCCCACATGTCGCCGGTGCTGTTGCCCATGGCGTGGGCGTATTCGCACATGATGAAGGGTTTGGAGCGGGGCAGGTCGGAGTAGTGGAGGACGGAGGCGGGCGAGGGATACATCGGGCAGATGACGTCGGTGAACTCGCCGCTGTTGTCGGCCTCGTATTGGACGGGGCGGGTGTCGTGTTGCTTGAGCCAATGGTAGGCGGCGATGAAGGCCTCGCCGTGGGCGGACTCGTTGCCCAGCGACCAGCCGACGACGCAGGCGTGGTTCTTGTCGCGCTCGTACATGCGGCGGGTGCGGTCGAGGTGGGCCTCGCGCCACTCGGGCTGGTCGGCGAGGGCGGTCTGGCGGCCCGCGTAGGTCTCCCCCATCTGGGCGTGGGACTCGATGTTGGCCTCGTCGATGACGTAGAGGCCGTATTCGTCGCAGAGGGCGTACCACTCGGGCGTGTTCGGATAGTGGCAGGTGCGCACGGCGTTGAAGTTGTTGCGCTTCATGAGGAGGATGTCCTTGAGCATGCCCTCGCGGGTGACGGAGTAGCCGCGGTCGGGGTCCCATTCGTGGCGGTTGACGCCGCGGAAAAGGACGGGCCGGCCGTTGACCAGAAACTGCCCGTCGCGCGTTTCGGTGGAGCGGAAGCCGACGCGCCAGGGGATGACTTCGAGGGCGCGGCCCTGCGCGTCGCTGACGGTGAGGAGCAGGGTGTGCAGCGCGGGCGTCTCGGCCGACCACAGCGCGGGCGCGGCGACGGCGGCGGAGAGCGCGACCGGCGCGGCGCCGCCGGCCGGGACGGTGGCCTGTAGGGCTCGACCTTGCGTCGAGCCGCGGCCTGACGCAAGGTCAGGCCCTACGGGAACACCAGCGGCGAGGCGCGCGAGTTCGCGGCCGTCGGGGGCGAGGAGCACGGCGGAGAGGGCGACGGCGCGGGGTTGCGCGGTGAAGTTTTTCAACTCGCCGGTGAGCGCGAGGGTGGCGTCGCGGTGCGCCGCATCGAGCGTGGTGGTGACCTTGAAGTCGCGCAGGTGCACGCCGGGCGCGCTCCACAGCCAGACGTCGCGGAAGATGCCGCTGAGCCGCCAGCAGTCCTGGTCCTCGAGATAGGAGCCGTCGTTCCAGCGGAACACCTCGACGGCGAGGAGGTTCTCGGCGCCGCCGTCGCGCAGGTGCGGGGTGAGGCGGAAGGTCGCGGGCGTGCGGCTGTCCTTGTTGAAACCGAGCTTTTTGCCGTTGAGCCAGACGGTGAAGAATGAGCTGACGCCCTCGAAGGTGATGAACACCTCGCGGTCGTCCGCGCGCCACTCCGCGGGCACGGCGAACGTGCGGCGGTAGCTGGAAACGGGGTTGTAGTCGCCGGTGATCTCGGGCGGCTTCACCTCGCGCCACGGGTAAACGGTGTTGGTGTAAATGGGGATGCCGTGGCCCTCGATCTCGACGCAGGAGGGCACGGGGATGGTCTTCCAGTCGCGGTCGTCGAAATCGGTCCGCCAGAACTCGCGCGGGCGCCCGGCCTCGCCGGGATGCGGGACCCAGTGGAACTTCCAGTCGCCGTTGAGCGAACGGTAAAACGGCGAATGCGCGCGGTCGAGGGTGCGCGCGGTGGCCGCGTCGGCGAAGCGCGTCATCTGCGCCGCAGCCGGCTCCAGCCCCTCGTGCTGACGCGAAGGATCGGCCCAGACGGGCCGGTCGGCCGCGGAGACGGCCTCCAAGGGCGAGAGCATGGGCGCGGCGAAGGCGAGGGATAGGGCGAGAATGGAGGGTTTCATGATAAGACGGATGCGACTGATAAGCATGGATGGGTCATAGAAGGCGGCGCGGGGTGCATGGGCGGGTCGCGTGGGACGGGCGAGTCGCCCGCGGGTTTGGCGGCGCGGAGCGCCGTCTGCCGGCTGGAAGCCGGCGCTCCCAGTCGCTCACGCGGCCGCGCGGAGCTGATATAGTATTTTCTCTCAACCTTGGCCCAAATGGCAGGGCGAGGCGTCCCCACCGAGCCGCGGCTCAGCCGGAGGCTTCGCCCTACCGGCGCTGCCGCGCCACTGTTAAATGAAAACACCATGCCACTTCCGGCCGCCCGGCGGAGCGGACGGCACGGAGGCCGTCCCTCCAAAAGCGGAAATCCCGTCACTTTTCCCATGTCAGGACGGCCTCGATCGGGAAATGGTCGGAGGGGTAGCCGCCGTCGTCGCGGCGGGTGCGGATGATTTTTGCGGAGAGCGTGCGCAACTCCGGGGAGGCGAGGATGAAATCTATCTTTTCCTTCCCCGCCGCCTTGAAGCCGGTGAAAGTGCCCACTTTTTTCTCCTTGGGGTTCGCGGCGCGGAAGGTGTCCACGAGCGCGAGCGGGGATTTCACGGGGGCGCCGTCGAGCTGCGTTTCCTCGCCTTGGAAGTAGCGGATGGCGGCGCTTTTCTCGCCGCAATTCATGTCGCCCATGATGATCACCGGCGCCGTCTGGTCATTGCGGGCGGCGACGCGTTCCATGAGGATTTTCGCGCCGTGCTGGCGGGCGGGTTCGCTGGTGTGATCGAGGTGGGTGTCGTAGACGTAGAGCTTGCGGCCCGTGGGCGCGCCGCTCGCGTCCAGCTCGTGGAAGAGGCCGTAGGCGGCGGTGCGGGCGTGACGGAGGCCGGGGTATTTGGAACCGGGTTCGTCGGGGGCGAGGGAGAGCCAGAAGGTGCCGTTGTCCTTGGGGTCGAGCCGCCAGCGGTCTTTTTTGTAATAGAGCACCATGCCCTCGCCGGCGTCGGGGTCCTTGTCGCGGGAGCGTCCGATGACGGCATAGCCGGCGAGGCGGGCGGCGAGGAAGCCGCGCTGGTCGAGCCCGGGATCGGGGGCGATGACGGTTTCCTGAGTGCCGACGAAGTCGTAGGGGCCGTTGCCGTCGGGATGGCTGGCGATGACCCTGACGACGGATTCGCGGCGGTGCTCCCAGGCGTTGTCGCCGTCGTTGGCCTTGGAGTTACGGAGGTTGAACGTGAGCACGCGCACGGGTTCGGGTGCCGCGGCGGCTGCGGTCGGGCCGGCCGCGCCGAGGGTGAGCGCCGCGCCGAGGAGGGCGAGGGCGAGCCTATGGGGCACATGGGGGCGGGCGAAGATTTTCATGATGGAAGAGGAGATGGATGAGACTGACGGGACTGATCGGCGGCGCGGAGCGCCGTCTGCCGGCAGGATGCCGGCGCTCCCAGTGAGAGAACGCCGGCGTCCGCGGGCGCGCCTAGAAATCGTGGCGGTAGCCGAGGCTGAAGGCGTAGGGTTTTTCGTAGGCGTCGCCGGTGGTGTATTCGTAGTCGAAATAGAGCCGTCCGCAGGCGGCGGGCTGCCAGTAGAGACCCAGGCCAAACTCGGCGCGGTCGCCGTCGAGATTGGGGCGGTAGGAGCCGCCGGCGCCGATGCGGAGTTCGCCGTTGTCGCTGGACTCGTGGGTGCCGCCGACGCGGGCGGCGAGCTCCATGGTGCCGCCGCCGACACGCCAGGAGCGCCCGGCGCGCACGGCGGCGCGCAGGCGCGTGACGGTGGCGTCGGTGCCGTTGACATCGAGGAGGTTCGCGCCGTCGGTGCGATAGTCGCCGCGCTCGAGGAGGGCATGGGAGAATTGCGCGACGGGCTCGGCAAACCAGCGCTCGCCGATGGCGATGCGTTTGCCGAATTCGAGCGCGAGGCCGAAGGCGTCGTCGCCGTGGTCGCCGGTGGTGGTGTTGCCGCTTTGGTCGGCGGCGGTGAACTCGTTTTTGTAGCGGGCGCCGGAGAGGGTGAGGTTGGCAAACCAGCCGGCGTTGTGCAGCCAGGCGGCGTAGAGGCCGAGGCCGTGCTGGGTGCTTTCACCGTCGGCGGCACCGGTGCCGGCGCGGGGCTTGAAGTCCTGCGTGGCGTGTCCGTAGCTGGCGTAGAGGCCGATGGAGAAGCGTCCGGAGGAGATGGCGATGGTTTTGTCGGCGCCGAGTTCGACGCCGAAGAGATCCATCTCGAAGGGGCGCATGCCGGTGTCGCTGTCGTCGATGTCGGCGTGCTCGACGCGGGCGCGAAGCCAGAGGGAGATGTGGTCGGCGGGGGGAACATCGGTGATGCGAAGTTCGCCGAGACGGCGCGAGAGGTTGTCCTGCGAGGCGAACCACATGAGGCTTTGGGCGCCGGGGATGCCGCGGATGGCGTCGTTGACGCCGGCGTCGCCGTTGGCGAAGAGGAAGGCGCTGCCGCCCGCATTCTGGACGGCGTAGTTGGTGCCGTTGTAGTCGAGGCCGCCCGTGAACGTGGCGTCGTTGGCGCCGGCGACGGTGGCGAGCACGACCGCCTGCGGATCGCCGCCGGTCGCGGCGGGGCTGGCGGAGAGGAGGAGCTGGTGTGAGCCGGCGGCGTCGCCGAGGACGACGAGCCGGTCGCTGGCGCCGGTGCCGGGGTCAACGGTCATGCGGAACGCGCCGTCGCCGGAGAGACTGGCAACCTCCAGGGTGCGGAATGCGGCCGGGGCGGGGGCGGGGATCGCAAGCGCCGTCCCCACGGAGACGGCGGCGGGCGCGCCAAGGGCGGCGACGGGCGGGGTGCCGAAGTCGAGCACACCGTGGTTGGCCAGCGCGCCGAATTTATGGGTGGCGGGGCCGCCGAGGCGGAGGGTGCCGGAACCGATGGTGACGGAGCCGGTGAAGGTGTTTTGCGCGCTGAGCACGAGGGTGCCGGCGCCGAGCTTGGTGAGGGATTTTTTGTCCCAGCCGGGGGCGGTTTCGCCGACGCGGTCGGCGAGCGGGACGTCCACCTCGAAGGTTTCGCCCTCGGCAAGGGTGAAGGTGCCGTGCGCGCCCGTCAGTGCGTCCCACGCCAGACGGTAGCCGGCGCGATAGCTGGCGCCGCCGTTTCCGTCGGTTTCGATATGGCCGCCGGGCATGAGGTAGTCGGGCGTGCCGCCGCCGAGGCCGGTGACGGCGGTGAAGTTGCCGTGGATGGTGCCGGAGGTGGCGGTGAGGATGAGGACGCCGGTGTCGGCGAGCTCGCTGGCCTTGGCGACGGGGGTGTAGCCGAGGCCGGAGCCGTTGAGCGCGAGGGTGCCGGAGAGGACCGCGCTCGCGGCGGTGATGTAGGGCGTGGTCCGCGCCGGATCCAAGGTGATGCCGAGCGTGGAGTTCTGGTTTTGCTTGTACTGGCCGCCGACGAAGAAAGTGCCGGTGGGGGCGATGTTGAGGGTGGCCACGCCGGACTTGCCGATGAGGGCCTGGCCGTTGTTGGCGGCGAGGTAACCGGCGAGGTCGAGGGTGCCGGTGCCGCTGGCGTCACTGCCGATGACGAAGGCGACGGTGTTTTCGCCGGTGCCGCTGGCGATGACGGTGCCGGTTTGCTCGATGCTCATGTAGCCGGTGCCGGCCCAGCCAATGCCGAAGTTGGCGTTGTTGGCGTCGCCGCGGAAGCCGGTGTCGAGGTAGCCGCGGACAATGGCGGTGCCGCTGCCGGCGGCGTAGCGGCCGAGGAGGAAGTAGTTATTGGTGCCGCCGGCAAAAACGGTGCCGGTTTGCTCGATGACGAGGGTGCCGGCGCCATACACGCCGACCATGAAGTTGCCGCCGGTGGCAGTCCAGAGGCCGGCGACGGTGGCGGTGCCATTGGCGTTGGAGTCGGCGGTGTTGGCGATGTTGACGCCGCCGGCGGAGACAAGCACGCCGCCCTGCTCGATGGCGAGCACACCGGTGCCGCGCTGGGCAACGTAAGTGACACCGGCATCCCAGCGGGCGCCGTTCTTGATGGTGACGGTGCCGGTGGCGGTAGTGGTGTCGGTGATGTAGAGGTTGCCGCTCGCGATGGACCCGCCGGTCTCGAGAGTGACCGCGCCGGAGCCGAAGCGGCCGACGACGAGGGTCTTGCCGGTGTTGTCGAGGAAGCCGCCGGAGCGCACGTTGATGACGCCGGTGCCGGTGGAGGCGGCATCGGAGCCGCCGACGTAGAGGGTGCCGTTGGCGTTGCTGACCGTGCCGCCGTTGATGTTCAACTCGCCGTAGCCGGCGACGCCGACGAAGGACAGCGCGTTGGCCGCGAGCACGCCGGCGACATTGACCGTGCCGGACTGGCCGGCGGCGTTGCCGATGGTGGTAGTGCCGGTGGCGGTGACGGTGCCGGTGGCGGCGATGTCGAGCACGCCGGAGCCGAGGCGGCCCACGGCGAGGTCGCCGTTGATGTTCCATACACCGGCGACGCTGGCGACGCCGGCGCTGGCGTCGTTGTTCCAGCCGAGGGCGGCGTTGGAGCTGCGGACCGTGCCCGTCGGGGCGATGTTAAGCGCGCCGGTGCCGCTCATGCCGACGGCGAGGTTGCCGGTAATGTCCCACAGACCGTCAACGCGGACGGTGCCGCTGGCGGCGGTGTTACGCCCGATGTAGCCGATGCTGCCGGTCTTGACGGTGCCGCCGGCGGCGACGTCGAGGACCCCGGTGGCACCGACCCCGTAGGAAACATTAAGATCGCCGGTGGTCTGCCAGAGTCCGGCGATGCTGGCGGTGCCGGTGGTGGCTTCGCCCCAACCGATGAAGCCGGCGGGGCTGGTGACGGTGCCGGTGGGGTTGACGGTGAGGACACCCGTGCCGGCTGAGCCGCCGACGAGGATATCGGCACTGTTTTGCCAGAGGCCGGAGACGGTGGCGGTGCCGCGGCCGGTGGCGGCGTAGCCGATCCAGCCGTAACCGGTGCTGGTGACGGTGCCGCCGGCGGCGATTTCGAGGTGGCCGACACCGGCGTCGCCGATGTAGAGGAGGCCGGTGTTGGCCAGGGCGCCTCCGGTTTCCACGGTGACGGTGCCGCTGGCAGTGCCGGCGGCGGCAACGCGGAGATCGCCGGTGTTGGTCAGCGCACCGGCGATGGCGGCGGCGGAGTTGTTGAGCGTCACGCCAGCGGTGCCGGCGGTGCCGGTGGCGGCGATGGTGAGCGCGGCGTTGGTGGCGGAGAGCGTGCCGGTGTTGGCGAGGGTGCCGGTGACAATGAGGGCGGCGCCGGTGACGTTGACGCCCTTGGCGGTCGCCGCGCCCTTGATTTCGAGCGAGCCGCCCTCGATGCTCACGGGGCCGCTGGTGGGCGTGCTGTCGAGCGTGGACGCGCCGCCGAGCACGAGCGCGCCGCTTTCGATCTTGCGCAGGCCGGGCACCGCGATGGCGGTGTTGATCGTGGCGGTCGAGCTGGCGCGCACATTGACGATGGGAGCGCTGCCGGCGGTGAACGTACCGGAGCCGTCGAGGGTGTAGTCAACCGCGTTGGAAAGGTCGCCGAACTGGAGGCCGGTCACGGTTTGCAGGCCGTCCACCGTCACGGTGCCGGTGCCGGTGTTGAAGACGGCGAAGGCGCCGTCCGCCCAGTCAACGGGCGTGACCTGCCGGCTGAAGACGAGCGGGTCGCTCCACGCGCCGTCGCCTCCCTGCCAGACGAGGAAATCCACGTCGGCACCGTTGAGGGTGAGGGTAATTTTGCCGGGGTTGCTGGTAGCGTCGAGGCTGCCGCTGGCGGTGAAACTGGTGCCTGCCACATCCCAGTTGGCGAGGTTGGCGTCGCCGGTGATGGAGGTGTAAGTGGCGAGCGTGTAGTAGGAGGGGATGGTGATGTCGCCGATTTCGAGGTTGCCGCGGTCAATCAGCAGCGTGCCGGAGCCGGCGAAGGAGAGGGTGCCGGCGACGTCGAGCTGGTGTGTGCCGGTAAGCGAATACTGCCAGAGCGCGCCGTCGGCAAAGGTGACGTTGCCGGTGGCCTCAAGCGAGGCGTCGCGGAGGTCGAGCGTGGCGCCGGCGGCGATATTGAGGCTGCCGCCGAGTTTCGCGCCTGTGGCGCCACCGAGGACACCGGCGTTGATGTTCACGGTGCCGGCGTAGGCGGAGGAGTCGGCGGTGAGGGTGAGGGAGCCCGCGCCAGTTTTGTTAAACACCGCGCCAGCGGCGCCGGTGAGGGCTTCGGGGATGGTGACGGCGTAGGATTGGGTGTCGAAGGTGACGGTGCCGGTGCCGATGGCGAGGGCGGGGAAGTTTTGGAAGAAGGTGGAGGTGTCACCGAGGGTGCGGAGGGTGCCGCCGGCGAGAGTGATGGTGGGAGTGCCGGCGCCGAGGATGAGTTGGTTGGTCTCGAGGACGCCGCCGGAGAGGATGAGGGTGCCTTTGGCGGAGGCGTTGGTGGCGAGGCGGACACGGTCGGCGGTGAAGAGGCCGCCGGGGAGAATTTCGAGGGTGCCGGTGCCGGAGAGGCCGATGTCGGTGTAGCCGCGGGTGGTGATGAGGTGGCCGGCGATGGTGCCGGTGCCGACACTGTTGGCGGCGTAGCCGAGGACGAAGGCGGCGTTGTCAGTGGTGCTGGCGGCGGAGACGATGGTTCCGCCGGTCTGGAGGTCGAGGATGCCGTTGCCGGTCCAGCCGATGCCGAAGTTGGCCTGGCTGGTGTGATTACGGGTGCCGGTGTCGAGGAAGCCGCGATCGTGGACGGTGATGGTGCCGAGGGCGCCGGCGTTGAGGCCAGCGACAAAGTAGTTATCGGCGCCAGTGGCGAGGACGGTGCCGCCGGTGAGGATTTCGAGTGCGCCGGTGCCGCTGTTGCCGACGCGGTTTGAGCCGGGGGCGAGGTTCCAGTAGCCAGCGACATTGGCGCGGCCGGCAGCACCGGCGTTTATGCCGATATCCATCTGGGCGGTGAAGACGGTGCCGGTCGAGCCGATGGTGAAGACGCTTTCGGTGGTGCTGTTTTTGCCGATGGGTTGGTAAACGAGGGCGCCGGAGGCGTTCATGCCGGTGCGGAAGTAGCCGTCGATGATGACAGTGCTGGTGCCGCTGGCACGCTCGCCGAGGTAGAGGGAGGCGCCGGCAGCGATGGTGAGGGTGCCGCCGTTTTCGACATGGAGAAGGCCTGCGCCGTAGTTGCCCGCATAGATGCCGCCGTAGCTTTCCCAGACGCCGCCGTCCTTGATGACGACGGTGCCGCTGGAGCCGGCGTTGTGGCCGATGTGGTCGGTGTAGAGGGTGGGGGTGCCGGAGGCGTCGGAGGGAGTTTGGAGGCGACCGCCGTTTTGGATTTCGAGGTAGCCGGAACCGTTGAGTCCGACTTTCAGGGCGGAGGAGGCGCGCAGGGTTCCGGCGACGACGAGTTTGCCGTCGTCGTTGCCCGCCTCGGCGCCGATGATGAGGGTGCCGGTGGCAGTGACGTTGCCGCCGAGGGCGACGGCGCCGGGGCCGGCCTTGACGAGGTTGGCGGCGGAGAGGGCGGTGTTGATGGTGGCGGTGGCGCCGGCGGCGGTGACGTTGAGGACGGCGGCGCCGGCAAAGGGGTCGCTGGCGAGGGTGCCGGTGCCGGCGAGGGTGTAGCCGTTGACGTCGAACTGGAGGGTGTTGAAGGTCTGGAGGCCGGAGACGTTGACGGTGCCGGCGGTGGCGTTGTCAAAGACGCCGAGGGCACCGTAGGCCCACTTTGCCGGGACGGCGGATTTTAGCCAGGTTGTGCTGGCGGTGTCCCAGTCGCCGTCGCCGCCCTGCCAGTGGAGGACAGCGAGGCCGGCGGCGTTGAGGTTGACCCTTATGATGTTGGGAGTGGCGATGTCGAAGGCGGCGTCGTAGCCGCCGACGATGCCCCAGGTGTCGAGGTTGGCAAGGCCGGTGACGGCGGTGTAGTTGGCGATGGTGTAGGAGACGGGGAAGGAGGTGACGGGGGTGCCTTCGTCGTCGAGGAAGAGCACGCCGAAGCCGGCGATGTCGAGGTTGGCGGCGGTGAGTTGCTTTTGGGCGACGAGGGAATAGGCGAGGTTGGCCCCGTCGGCGAGGACGAGGTTGCCGGTGGTTTCGAGGGCGGCGGCGCGGAGGTCGAGGGTGGCGCCGGAGGCGATGGTGACGTTGCCGCCGAGTTTGCCGCCGGTGCCGCCGGCGCGGAGAGCGCCGGCGCGGATGTTCAGCGTGCCGGCATAGGCGGAGGAGTCGCCGCCGATGACGATGGCGCCGAGGCCGGTTTTTTCGACGATGTCGGCGCCGGTGAGGTTGTCGGTGAGGTTAAGCACGCCGGTGGCGTTGCGGATTTCGAGTGTGCCGCTGTCAAGGTTGGCGGTGAAGGCGCCGACGGGGGTGGAGAAGGTGGGGGCGGAGAGGTGGCCGCCGAGGAGGTTGAGTGTGCCGCTGGACTGGGCGGTCAGGGCGAGGGAGGCCTCGTTGGTGGAGTAGGCGGTGCCGCCGGCATAGAGGTTGAGGGTGCCGACGCCGTCGTTGGCGATGACGAGGTTGTCGAGGGCGAGGGCGTGGCCGTAAATATTGAGGATGCCGTAACTGCGGGTGCCGCTGGCGGTGCTGGTGCTGCGGCCGACGGTGAGGTCGGCGGTGGTGACGACGGTGCCGGTAGAGGCGATGTTGACGACACCGATGCCGGCGGCGCCGATGTCGAGCCAGCCGGTGATGCCCATGTAGCCGGAGATGTTGGCCTCGCCGTAGGAGATGCCCTTGGCGTTGTTGCCGTTGGAGACGCGGGTGTTGCCGGCAAGGACAGTGCCGGTGGAGAGGATGTTGAGGTAGCCGTCGCCGGAGCGGGCAAGGAGAAGTTGGGTGCCGTTGGTGTTGAGGAGGCCGGCGACGTTGATGGTGCCGCTGGAGGAGATGTTGTAGCCGGAGCCGACGCCCATGCGTCCGAGGGATACTTCGGAGGCGCCGGTGATGTTGACAGTGCCGGTCTGGCCGATGTTGAGGACGCCGATGGCGCTGGCGGTGTCGCCGGTAGCACCGTAGCCGACGGCGAAGCTGCGGTCGCCGGCAGTGGCGGTGGAGACAAGGGAGAGGAGGCCGTCAACATTGACTTCGCCGAGCGCGCCGGAGCCATGTCCGATGCTGATGATGGAGTTGATGGAGCCGGAGGCTCCGACGGTGAGGGAAGCGCCTTGGGCGATGTTGATGGTGCCGGAGGAATTGGAGGCGGCCGCGACGCGAAGGTAGTTGTTGGTCACGGTGACGGAGCCGGTCTCGCCGATGTTGAGGAGGTTGGCGCGGCTGTCGGCGGCGTTGCCGAGGATGAGGTAGCCGCTGGCGCCGCTACCGTTGTCCAGTCTCCAGGTGCCGTTGATGGTGGCGGTGCCGGAGCCGCCGGCGTTGCGACCGAAGAAGGCGTTGGCGGAGTTGGTGAGCATGGCGCCTTGGGCGAGGTAGAAGGTGCCGGAGCCGTAATTGCCAATGTAGAAAGTGTTGGCGCGGACAGAGCCGGAGAGGACGGAGAGCGCGCCGGCGCTGCCGTCGCCGTTGCCGATGGAGAGCTCGCCGTTGGTGTTGTTCCACGTGCCGGAGACGATAACGGCGGCGCTGTCGCCCGCGGCGAGGCCGATGTTGGCATCGTAAACGGTGCCGGAGCCGGCGATGTAGAGAGTGCCGCTGGCGAGGTTGATGACGTCGGTGCCGGTGCGGGTGACGGGTGTGGTGAGGGTGGCGTCGGAATACCAGTTGTCGTCGGTGAGGGCGCCGGTGCCGCCGCCCCAATAGAGGTCGGCGGAAAAAGCCGGGGGCAGCGCGAACGCGAGGACGAAGAGCGCGCCCGCGAGTTTGAATTTTAGATTTGGCAAGGTGTCGGTGTTCATAGAAATTTGTGTTTCAGGGTTTTGATTTGTCCGTGTTCATCCGTGCGATCCGTGGCCGGTTTGTGTTTCGGTGAATAATGCAGGCTATGCGGTCATTGCCCGAAGCAGTCGTTTAATATTCTGGCCAGCCGGTAGCCGGCTTTTTGTATCTGCGACTCGGCGAGCGGGGCGGCTTTGTTGATGAAGTCCTTGTAGTCGTTGCCGTCCAGTTTCATGTCTGGCCTGGCCCATTCGTAGATGACGCGGCTGTCCAGCGCGTTTTCGTGAAACCAGTCGCGGTGCGTGCCCGCCGTGACCTTTGCGATCTGGTCTTTGTCGAGCCGGTTCATCTGGTGCACCCATTCCAAGTAGCCCCATTTGTGGGTGGCCACCGCGTCCCCGTCCCACACGCTGTGGTAAGTGGATTTTTTCCCGTTTATATACACGCTGAAGTTGGTTTTTATGGTGGTGTATTTCACATGCACGGGGCAGTGCATGTCGCCCAGCAGGTGCACCAGGTATTTGATATTGAGGGACACGATGTCATCGGGGTGTCTCTTGTAATCGCGCAGGATCGTGAGGATGTCGTCGAGCGCGGTCATGGCGTCGCCGCCCTCGCGGGCCACGGCGGCGGTGTGATAAAACCGGTCGTCCACCGGCGCGGTGTGCCACTGCGAGGAGTGTTTGTATTCGGGCGTGTGGCGGTAATTGTCCATCCACGATGAATAATAAACAATGGAGTGCCCTCCAAGGTAGCTTTCGACGGTCGCCTTGGCTTTCGGGGTGAGGTTCCACTCGGCGATGGCGGCCACCGCGTCGTGTCCGTTCCGCCCCCATGCGAGCGCCTCGCGGGGGGAGGACAGCAGGACGGCGGCCAGCAGGACAAACAGGCGTTTCATGGTTTTCATGGGTTGGCTTTTCTTGAACGGAAGGGAATAAAGAGGAATGGAGGATATATTTTATATTATGGTTCTCTTGGTTCCTTTTGTTCAAAAAATGGTTCGATTTTATGGTCCACAGATTACACCGATTTTCCCGGATTATAATTCATGAGCTCTGTGTTAATCTATGTAATCCGTGGACAGTTTAATGATTATGTTTTAATAGCCACAAAGAGGCACAAAAGGCACAAGATTGAGTGATTGTTTTGTGCTTCTTGTGCGTTTTTGTGGCTATTTTAATGGTTTGGTTTATTTCACGGCGCGCAGGGAGGCGTCGTCGATCCAGCACGGGCCGTAGGCGCGGACCACGAGGCGGACTTCGCGCTCGTCCATGCGCCATTTGCCGGCGGGGATTTTGCCGCTCAGCCGGCACCATTTGCCCGGCTCGACCGTCCCGGCGGCGTTGGCGACGGTGTGGCGGTCCTTGGCGCCGGGGATCTGGGCCGAGACATACGACGAGATGCGCGTGCCGGGCTCGGCGTAGACCCAGACCGAGAACTCGCAGCCGGCGTTGTAATCCATCCGGTGGTCGAGGTCGAAACTAAGGGTGCTCCACTCGGCGGTCGGGGTCACGTGCAACGAGGCGCGCCCGGAGTGCGCGCGGGTGGTGTCGAATGCGTGGGTCATACGGTAGGCGCCGGCGTCCAGACGGCCGCCCTCGAAGCCTTCGTCGATGACGGTTTCGACCGGCTTGCGCGGGGCGAGGGGAATGACGCCGGCGAGGTCGCCATCGGCGGTGGAGAGCATATACAACAGGGCTTTTTCGGGGATGACGCCTTCGCGGATGAGGCCGCGATTGGGGAACTGGCGGACTTCCCATTCGAGGCGGTCCTTATAGACGCGGAAGACGCGGTAGGCATTGGCCCACTCGACGAAGGCGGGATTCTGGATGAAGGTGATGCCGTTGCGGGTGGCGACTTCGTTGCAATGGAGATGGCCGTTGAGGGTGGCGACGACGTTGGGGGCGGCGTCGAGGAGGGTGACGGTTTCTTTGTCGAGCGAGGTTTTGCCGAGGTCGTAGCCGCTCACGGGGGACACGCCGCGCTGGAGGTAAAAGGGATAGTGCGAGACGACGAGGGTGGGCGTGGCGGTGTCCTCGGCGAGGGTCTTGCGCAGCCAGTCGTGCATTCCGGCGCGGTAGGTGGTCTGGTCGGCGCCCTTCGCCTTGTAGTCGTGGATCTTGCCGTCTTTGTCGCGCCAGTAGGAGCCATCGAGGACAATGAAGCGGAGGGGGAGTTTTTTGGGGGAGAAGGCATAGTCGGTGTTTTCAGGGCCGGAGGGGAAGAGCTTGGGGATGATCTTGGCGATGTCGGCGCGCGAGTTGGCGAAGGTGTCGTGGTTGCCGATGCAGCCATAGACGGGGAGGCCGGCGTGTTGGACGACGCTGGCGAGGTCCTTGTACTGGCTGGCCTTGCCGCCGTCGGTCATGTCGCCGGCAATGATGGCGAAGTCCGCTCCTTCGCGTTTGAGCTGGCGGAGCGAGGACTCCAGTTCTTCGCCGCTCCGGGCGTTGAGTTTGAAGTTCATCCAATTGGAACGGCCAAAGCCCAGGTGAGTGTCGGAGAAGAAGCCGAAGGTTTGGAGCGGTTTTTCGGCGGGGCGGTCTTTCGCGCGCAGTTCCAATTTGGCAAAGGTGCCGGCGGAGCGGAAATGGGGGCCGGCGATGGTGATGTAATGACGGCCTTTGGTCAGGCGGAAGGGGGCGAGCGGGACGGCGGCGGCCGGGCGCTCGCCGCGGATGTCGGGCGCGGGGCCGGGACGGTCGCCGGCGGCCTTGGTGCCGCGCCAGGCTTTCGCCTTGACGGCGGGGGCGGCGACGACGGTGTTGCCGGCGAGCACGGTGGCGCGGAGGCCGGGACGGAGGTCGGCGTCGGGCTCGAGGGTGACGGAGCCGGCGAGGTCGAGGTCGGCGGCGGCGTCGATGGCGAAGACGAGCAACCCTTCGGCGGGGATGATGGCGGCGGCGTCGGCGGGGAGGGTGGCCTCAACGCCGGCGGAGTCGGGGGCGAAGGCGGCGCGGCTGGCGTCGAAGGTGACGGTGGCGCCGGGCTTGAGCGCGGTGGCGCGTTTGCCGGCGGCGGCGTGGAGGGCCTTTTCAAGTCTGGGCCAGGTTTGGGAGGGGAGGGTGGCGGGGCCGGTGTTGGCGATCACGACGTCGTCCACCCAGCAGGGGGAGGAAAGTTTGATGACGAGGCGGAAGGCGGAATCCCACTTGCGCCAGTCGGCGGCGCGGGCGGTGCCGCGAAACTCGCACCATTTGCCGGCCTCGACGGTGCCGAGGGCGTTGGTGACGGTGTAGCGGTCGGAGCTGCCGTCGTCGGCGGAGATGTAGGCGGAGACGCTGTTGGCTTTTTCGGAGTAAACCCAGAAGGAGAACTCGCAGTCCTTGGAGAAATCGAGACCGTCGTCGAGGTCGAAGAAGACGGTGGCGTAGCTTTTTTTCGGGGTGACGAGCAGGGAGGAGGCGCCGGAATGGGCGCGGGTGGCGTCGGCGGCGAGGGTGGTGTTGAAGGGCTTGGCGGCGGGCGGCACGCGGTCACCCTCGAAGTTTTCGGTGACGATGGTGGCTGGCGCGGCGAGGAGGGAATGGCCGCAAAGAGGCACAAAAAGCGCAAGAAGAGCGGTGGCGAGGAGCGGATGCCGGATAGCGGTGGGTATGGCGGGTGGTGTGGTGGATTTCATGGTGATTTTGGTGAAGTTCGGATGGATGGAACTTATGGGGCCGATGGAATTGGGTGCCGCCGCGCCGCTGGCTTCTTGGAACTTGCTACCTGCCACTGGCCACTTGCTTTAGCTGGGCGGGTTTATTGGTGGTGATGCTGGCAACGCCCCAGTCGAGCAGCTCTTTCACGCGGTCGGGTTCGTCCACCGTCCACGCCCAGACGGTGAAGCCGCGGCGGTGGAGCGCGGCCACGACTTCCCTGGTGAGGATTTTGTGGCTCAGGTCGAGCAGCGGGGTGTCGAGCTCGCGCGCGGTTTGGGAGATAAAATCGGCGAGTTCGGCGGGGGTGCGGTCGTCGTCTTTTTCGCCGCCGTAGAGCCAGGCGACGGGGAGGTCGGGCGCGAGGCGGCGGACGGCTTTGACGACGGCCTGGGAGAAGGAGATGATGACGGCGCGGTCGTAGAGGCCGGCGTCACGGAGCGCGGCGATGACTTGCGGCTCGATTTGCTCGGCCTTGATTTCGACCACGGGACGAGTGGCGGCGGCGGATGGCTTGAGGAGCGCGAGGGTCTCCGCGAGCGTGGGGATGCGTTCGGCGGCGAAAGCTTTCACCTTCCATGGGCGGTCGGCGAGCGCCCTGATTTTGAGGGCCTTGATTTCGGCCAGTGTTTTTTCCGCCACCGGCACCTTTTCCGGTTTTCCCTTGCTGCCGATGGGCGCGACGATGTCGGTGGTGCGGTTGAGGGATTTGTCGTGGATGATGACGAGCGCGCCGTCGGCGGTGGCATGCACGTCGAACTCGCAACCGTCAGCGCCGGCGGCGACCGCGCCGCGGAAGGAGGCGAGCGTGTTTTCGGGATGATCGAACGATGCGCCGCGGTGACCGACGACGGGGGAGCGGGGGATCGAGAATTGCACCGTGGGGGCGGCGAGTTTCGCGTCGTCGGCAGCGTCGGCACTGGTGACGAATGCCGCGAGCAGCGCGGCGATGATGAAGGCGATGGGTTTCATTTTATTGGTTTCACCACAAAGGCACGAAGGTGCACGAAGGGCGGAAGAGTTGGTTTTATATTGAACGGAAGGAAACAAAGTGAGCGAAGAAGGCGTTTGTTTTGGACAGAATGAACAGTCCCGGGCGAAGCGACAGGTTCATTGATAAAATGAACATAATTGAATTAATCAGATTATTAATTCCGTTCATTCATTTTAATTCCGTCCATTTTGTTTAAAATCATTATTGGTTTTTGTTTATTCGGCGGGCAGGGTGCCGATGACTTCGAGGTTGGCGGCGCGGGCTGCGGCGGGGTCGAATTTCAGCACCTTGCGGTCGTAGGTATAAAAGCCGTTGGCCTCGATTTCGACGTCGGTGGTCTGGGTATAGACGGCGGCGGAAAAGCCGTCTTTCACCAGGCCTTTCAGCATGTTTGCATATTCGACATGTTTTGCGGTGAGGTCGTCCCGTCCGGTGAACTTGACCTTGCCGTAGCCCCAGTTCTTTCCGTCGCGCTGCCAGAGGTGGTCGGGCAGCGGGAGGGCGAGGCCGCCGTATTCGCCAAGCACGAGCACGCGGTCGGCGTCGCCCTTGAACAACTTTGGCTCCGGATAATGGTGGAAATCAACCATGTCCGCGCAGGGACGCAGGACGCCGACGGCATCCTTATACATGCGGAGATTGCCGCCGCTGGCCGGGTTCACGAGGCGCGAGGGGTCACGTTGTTTGGTCCACTGGACCACCTTGTCCGTGTCGAATTGGCCCCACGCCTCGTTGAACGGCACCCAGACCACGACCGACGGGTGGCCTTGGCAAAGATCCATGATTTCACCCCATTCCTTATAAAAATTGTCCTTCGAGAGCGGCGTGCGCAGCGTGTCCGTGCCGCCGTCGAGCTCGTTGCGGCCCCATTTCGCGCCGAGGCCGTAGCTGTGCGTGCTGGGCATGTCCTGCCAGACGAGGATGCCCTCGCGGTCGCAGTGGTAATACCAGCGCTGCGGCTCCACTTTCACGTGCTTGCGAATCATGTTAAAACCCAGCTCCTTGGTTTTGATAATATCAAAGCGGAGGGCCTCGTCGGTCGGCGCGGTGTATAAACCGTCGGGCCACCAGCCCTGGTCGAGCGGGCCGAAGTGAAAATAGTTTTTCCCGTTCAGTTGCATGCGCATGATGCCGGCGGCGTCGCGCTGCATGGAGATTTGGCGGAAGGCGGCGTAGGAGCGGGCTTCGTCGGCGTTTTTTTCGTCGGAGAGCAGGCGGGCGCGCAGGTCGTAGAGTTTCGGGTTTTCGGGGGACCAGAGGATAGGGGTTTTCAGGGAGAGCGTCACGGCTTGGCCGGCGTGGCCGCGCGCGGTGGCGAGGACTTTGTCGTTGTCGAGCAGCTCCACCTCGACGGGAGCGCGGACATTCCAGTCCGCGATTTCGCGGGCAGGAATGCCCGCGCTCCTTTGGGTGACGGTCACGGCGAGGGTGCCTGCGTCGATGTCGGAGACGGCTTGAATGTCTTTTATATAATTTGTCGAGACCGGCTCCAGCCAGACGGTCTGCCAGATGCCGGTGACGGCGGTATACCAGATGCCCTTGGGCTTGCGCGACTGCTTGCCGACGGGATGGTCGGAGGCGTCCGTCGGGTCCCAGACGCGGACGACGAGGGTGTTCGCGGCGTCTGGTTTTACATAATTTGTTATATCAAACGAGAACGGCGTGTAGCCGCCGGTGTGCGAGCCGGCGGGCGCGCCGTTGACAAACACGTCGGCGCGCCAGTCCACCGCGCCGAAATGGAGGAGGACGTTTTTTTCCCGCCATGCGGCGCCAACGGGGACGGTGAACTCGCGCTTGTACCAAAGTTCGTTGTCCGGGCCGACCTCGCGTTGCACGCCGGAGAGGGAGGACTCGACGGGGAAGGGCACGAGGATTTGGCCGTCGAAGGCGGCGGGCAGCGCCGCGCCCTTGGGGGTGATGGCGTAGTCCCACAGGCCGTTGAGGTTTTGCCACGCGTCGCGGACGAGGCGCGGGCGCGGATACTCGGGCAGGGTGGACTCGGGCGAGACTTGCGCGGCCCACGGGGTCTTGATGAGGTCGCCGGCAGGCGCCCACGGCTTGGCAGGCGCGCTTGCCAAGCCGTGGGCCTGACCTTGCGTCGCGCCGGAATCGCGGCCTGACGCAAGGTCAGGCCCTACGAGGGCGGCGAGAGCGAGGGCGGCGAAGACGAATTTCATGGGAGGTCGCGGTGAAAATTGGAAAATCGTTTCACGCGGGAGCGCGGAGACGCGGAGCAGGAGGGATGATTTCTCCGCGTCCTCCGCGTCGCCGCGTGAGATATTTTGGGTTCGGATCTTTTGGGTTGGGATTTGGAAATCAGGTCAGAGGGAGAGGCGGAGGCCGAGGCTGAGAGCCCAGGGTTTTTCGTAGTTGTCGCCGGCGGCGTATTCGTAATCGAAATAAAGCTGGCCGCGATTGAAGGGCTGCCAGTAGAGGCCGAGGCCGGCTTCGTAGCGGTTGCCGTCGAGGTTGGGACTCCATTTTTCAGGACCGATGGCGAGTTCGCCGCCGGAGCTGGTCTCGCGGATGAAGCCGGCGCGGGCGGCCAGCTCCAGCCAGCCGAGGCCGTTGATTTCCCAGGCGCGACCGGCGCGGATGGCGGCGCGGGCGCGGGTGATGGTGGCGGAGGAGCCCCGGACGCCGAAGACGTAGCTGGGGGTTACGCCATCGTCCATGAGTCCGCCGGTGGTGTAGGAGGCGAGGGTGAGGCGGGCGAGGGTGCCCTGGAGGGAGGGCTCGGCGAAGAAGCCGGCGCCGATTTGGATGCGGCGGCCAATCTCGACGGAGGCGCCGAAGGCGCGGTCGGTGTAGTCGGCGGTGGTGTGGTCGCCTGCGGGGTTGGCGGCGTCGAGGGTGTTGTCGTAATTGACGGAGGAGAGGGTGGCGTTGGCGAACCAGCCGGAGTCGGCCAGCCAGGCGGCGTAGAGGCCGAAGCCGAGCAGGTCGCTTTCGCGGGTGGCGGCGCCGGCGCCGCGGTTGTAGTCCTGGGAGGCGTTGCCGACGCT
Source organism: Termitidicoccus mucosus (assembly GCF_038725785.1). GTDB lineage: Bacteria > Verrucomicrobiota > Verrucomicrobiia > Opitutales > Opitutaceae > Termitidicoccus > Termitidicoccus mucosus. Next base: position 1,758,559 of record NZ_CP109796.1, on the reverse strand, counting down.
GGCGTAGAGGCCGATGGTGACGCGCTCGGCGTCAAGGCGCCAGGTGTGGTCGGCGCCGATTTCCGCGCCCCAGAGGTCAATGTCTGCGAGGCGCATGTCGGTGGAGCCGCCGCCGACGGAGGCGGTGGCGGCGTGGCCGCGGGCCCAGAGGTCGAAGCCGGCGCCGGTTTCGCGGGGTGAGCGGAGTTCGCCGAAGCGGCGGGCAAGGTTGTCCTGCTGGTCGAACCAGAGGAGGGAGAGGGGCGCGGCGAGGACTCCGTTGATGGGGGCGCGATACTCGGCGCCCATGCTGACGGGGACGATTTTGAGGGTGCCGGCCACGGAGTCGGTGACGACTTCGTAATGGAAGGCGCCGCGATCGAAGGAGGTGCCGCTGGAGACGCCGTCGATGATGACGTTGGGGGCAAGGGTGGCCTGGTTAACGCCGCCGATGAGGGCGAGTTCCGGGATGGGCTCGGCGCCCGTGGGCATTCCGCCGCCAGTGTTCTTGAGGGTGATGTCGAACTGGTGGATGCCAGCGGCGGCGTCGCCGGCGATGACGAGCTTGTCGCCGGCACCGGTGGCGAGGTCGAAGGACATGCGATAAACGCCGCCGGTACCGGAGAGCGAAGCGGCGTGGATGGTGCGGAAGTCGCCAGCGGTCAGAGAGGGGTCCACGTTGGGCGCAGGAGTTGCCGCTACGCCAGCGGCGTCGAGGCTGCCGAAGTCGATGGTGCCTGAGTTGACGATGAGGTCACCGAGGGTGATGTTGACGGGGCCGGCGAAGCGGAGAATGCCGTCGTCCACGGTGGTGGCGCCGGTGTAGGCGTTCTGAACGGTGAGGACGAGGGTGCCGGGGCCTTTTTTGGTGAGGGACTTGCCGTCCCAGCCGGTGTCGAAGGTGAGGCCGGCGCGGTCGGAGAGCTGGAGGTCATTGATGAAGGTTTTGCCTTCATCCAAGGTGAAAGTACCGTGGGCGGAGTTGACACCGGCTTTCCAAGCGAGGCCGTAGCCGACGTCGTAGCGGGTGTCCACGGGGCCGCCCTCGTTGATCTTGAGACCGCCGCCGCGGATGAAGTCGGGGAGGGTTGCGGGGATGATGAGACCTTCGATTTCGACGGTGTCGAAGTCACCGGTGATGCCGCCGGTGGCGCGGAGGACGGGGATGCCGGTGAGGGTGCCTGCCTTGGCCTGATTGTTGACCCACTCGAATTCAGGTATGTCGGCAACGGCGCTGCCAGTGACGAGGAGGGTGCCGGAGAGGGTGGCCTTGCCGCCGGCCTCGATGAGTGGGGCGGAGAGGTCGGGGAAGAGTGTGTCCTCGCGGCGGCCGGTGTCGAGTTCGACCTTGAGGGTGGAGGCGGCGTTCTGGGTGTAGCCGCCGCCGGCGGTGACGCGGCTGGTGCTTCTGATGTCGAGGTAACCGGTGCCTAAGGCACCGTTTTTGATGGTGTGGGCGGTGAGGAGCGTGCCGGAGAGATGGACGGTGCCAGAGGAACCGGCTGCGTTGCCGAGGGTGAAGTCGAGGGAGGTGCCATTGAGCCGGTCATTGTCGGTGAGGATGGCGGCGCCTTCCTCGACGATGAGGACGCCCTTGCCGGAGTTGCCGATGCGGAAGATGTCGCCGTTGGTGATGAGGATGGATCCGTCGTGGAGGGTGAGGGTGCCAGTGGCGGCGATGCGGTCGCCGACATACATATCGCCCGCGATGACGGTGCCGGTGGAATAGACATCCATGCGGCCCTGGCCGGCGTAGCCGACGCCGATGGTGTAGGTAGCGTTGTCGAGGACGCCATGGACATAGACGTTGCTGTCGCCCGTGTCGGTATTGCCGTCACCGGTGCCGGCGACACGGAAGGAATTGGCGCCTTTGACGGTGCCGGTCTCGGTGATAGTGAAGACGCCCCGACCGCCGATGCCGGTGTAGATGAGGCCTGACCGGTTTTCCCAGTAGCCGTCAACCGTGACGGTGGCGGTGCCGGTTTGGGCGAGATAGACGCCTTGGGCGGCGAAGAAGGTACCGCCGGAGGCGACGTGGAGGGCTCCGACGCCGCCGTAGCCGATGTAGAGCTGGCCGGCCCCGTCCCAATAGCCGCCGGAGGCGATGTTGAGTTCGCCGTAGGAGTTTGCGTTGCGGGCCAGCATGATGCGGGGGGTAGAAATGACGGTGCCGGTGCCGAGGACGTTGAGGTAGCCGGTGCCGGTGGTGCCGATGTCCAACTGGGTGCTGGCGGTGGCACTGTTGGCGCCATTGACGTTGACGACGCCGGCGACGTTGAGGGTGCCGGTGGCGGTGGCGGCGTTGCCGACATAGATACGGGTGCCGACGACGACGGTACCGGTCTCGGTGATGTCAACGGTGGCGGCCATGCGGTTGGCGACCTGAAAGGCGTTGGTGGTTTTCAGGTAGCCCGCGATGGTGGCGGTGCTGGTGGCAGTGAGGGGGTTGCCAGTGCCGTCGCCTTGGCCGATGGAGAAGTAGTCGCCGATAAGGGCGGTGCCAGTCTGGCCAACCTCAAAGTAGCTGCTGCCCCAGTGGGAGGCGATGATGTAGCCGGTGCTGTTCCAGACACCGTCGATGATGGCGGTGCCGGTGGAATTGAAACTTTGGTAGGTTAGGCGCATGCCGGTGGCGTTGACGGTGCCGGTTTGGCCGACGTAGAGGTAACCGTCGCCGCCGGCGCCGATGCGGAGATAACTGCCGGGGGTGTCGAGGAGACCGTTGACGACGATGGAGCCGGAGCCGACGGGAGTGGCGGTGCCGATGTCGGAGGCGTTATGGGTGCCGCCGATGTAAATGTCGGTGCCGCCAGAGCGCTTGAGGACGCCGCCTTCGTCTATGACAAGAACGCCGGTGCCGGAGTAGCCGACATATAAAAACTTGGCGCTACCGAGCTGGAGGGTGCCGCCGTTGTGGATGGCGAGGGAGCCGAGGCCGGTATGACCGATGTAGAGAGTGTCGGTGTTATTCCAGTAGCCGGAGAGGTCCACGCTGGCGGTCGCGCCAGCGGGGACGCCGATGGCGGCGTTAGAGGTGGTGACGGTCAGCACAGAGGGAATGACGGCGGTGCCGGAACTGATAACGATGTTATCGCCGGCACCGGGGGTGACGCCGCCATACCAGTTGCCGGGGCTGTCCCAGTTGCCGGTGGAGCCGGTGGCCCACGTGATGTCGGCGGCGCGGACGGTGCCGAGGGCAAGGGCGGCGGCGGCGAGGGCGAGACGTGCAAGTTTATATTTCATGGTGACGGCGTGGTTGGAGTTGTAATGGTAAAGGTGGCAGGTTCGGGCTTGGACTTAATTTTTTTGACTTGAACCGAGGCGCGGTTCCGCGCGCTCACCAGAGGTGGCTGTAGCCGAGGGTGAGGGTGTAGGGGCGGGTGTAGTCGTCGCCGGAGGTGTAGGCGTAGTCGAGGTGGATGCGTCCGTTGGCGCCGACGCGGCGGGTGACACCGACGGCAGCTTCGTAGCGGGCGCCGTCGAGGAGCGTGGCGACGTTGCTCACGCCGCCGCCGGAGATGGTGCCGCCGGAGGCGTCCACATTGGCATAGGCGAGGCGGGCGAGGAGATTCCAGTTTTCGTCGAGTTTATAGCCAACGGCGAGGGCGGCGCGGTATTGGAGGGCCTTTGCGCCGGCGAGGGTGATGTCGATGATGTTGTTCTCGCGGTTGGACTCGGTGGTGTAGGTGGCGCCGGCGAGTTTGGCGTAACCGAAGCCGAGGGAGGGTTCGAACCACCAGCCTTCGGGGATGAAGGAGAGGAGGTCGTGGCCGAGTCGCCAGCCGGCTTCGAGGGCGATGCCGCCGGACTGGGTGTGGTAGTCGGCGGACAAAGCGTTGTTGGGGGAGTGGGTGTCGAGGGTGTGGTTGGAGGTGTCGAAGCGGGCGAGGCCGGAGGCGTAGAGTCCGTTGCGGTGAGCCCAGAGGGCGGTGAAGCCGGCGCCGATGGTGACGGTGCGACCGTCGGCGGTGCTGATGAAGTCGCGGAGGGTGGTGGCGGTGTCGGCAAAGACGCCGGTGGCGAGGGTGGCGGTGCCGAGGTCGTAGTGGGCGTCGGCGCCGGCGGTGATACCGAGGGTGCGCTGGGTGAAGTCGAGGGAGGGGTTGGAGCGGTCCACTTCGGTGTCAACGGCGCGGCCCTGAACCCAGAGGTCGCCGGTGTCGAAGTTGGCGCGACGGAAGGCACCGGCGGCGGCGCGGTCGCGGAGATCGGAGGCGTGGCGTTGAAGCGGTTCGAGGGCGGAGAAATAGTCTTGGGCGGAGAGGGCGGTGGTGTTGAGAACGGCGGCGCCGGCGGTGCCGTAAGAGCCGCGATCGAGGCCGCCGACGAGGTAGGCGCCGTCGGCGCGGTTTTCGAGGGTGTAGGCGGCGAGGCCGTAGTCCACGGGATGGGAGAGGATGAGGGGCCGGTCGGTGCCGGAAACGAAGGTGTTGGTTTCGTCGCGGATGACGTGGATTTCGGCGGCGCCGACGAGGGCGCCATCGATGGATTCGATGTCGAGGCGGCCGTTGCCGGTGAGACCGGACTTGAGGATGAGGGAGTCCTTGGCGGCACTGACGATGGAGAGGGTGGCGAGCGGGCTGGTGAGGTCGAGGGTACCGACGAGGGTGGTTTTGCCGGGGATGCTCCAGATGCCGCCGAGGTCGAAGTTGCGGTCGAGGCTGATGGGTGTGCCGGCGAAGGTGGCGAGGGCGAGGCGGGCGCGGTCGTTGACGACGAGGTCGCCGGTGAGCTGGTCAACGCTGGAGAGGACGAGGGTGACGGAGGAACTGCCGGAGAGGGTGACGCCGCCATTGATGGAGGAACTGTCCTTGAAGCGGAGGGTGGCGGTGGCGGCGTCGGTGGCGGTGATGCCGCCGGAGACGGTGGTGTTGCCGGTGAGGGTGAGGTCAACGGAGGAAGCGCCGGCGAGGTTGAAGCCGCCGGAGATGGAGGAGTCGCGGACGGTGGCGGCGCGGTTGTTGAGGTCGAGGCCGGGGCTGTTTTGGAGGAGGGCGGTGCCGGCGAGGGAGATGGAGCCGGTGACGGGGGAACTGGTGAGATCGAGGTAGGTGCGGGTGGAGCCGGAGAGGGTGATGTCGCCGACCATGGGGGTGTGGTCGAACTTGATGACGAGACCGCCGCGGTTTTCCATGGTGACGGGGGCGGGAGCTCCCTCGGTGCCGAAGAAGGAGTCTATGAGGTAAAGCTCGGCCTCGTGGTATTTGCGGGCGACCTCGGTGCCGGTCAGGTAGAAGCCACCGGTGAAGGTGGAGCGCTCGCCCTTGAGTCGGAGGTTGGCGCCGGTGGTTTCGTAAACGCCGGTGCCGACACCGGAGACGAGCATTTCGATGCGGCCGTTGAAGACGGAATCGCGGACGGTGAGCTTGGTTTCGTTGGCGAAGGGGCTGTTGTCGGCGCCGGCGGTGGCGATGCGCATGGCCTTGGCGGCGTTGAGGGTGGAACTTTGAAAGACGAGATCCCAAGCGGTGGAGATGAGGGTGGTGACTTCCTTGCCGACGCCGCCGCCGTCTTCGCCGTAGTTGGTGGAGTCCCTGACGTTGATGTCGAGGTCAATGGCGGAGGAGTTCGGGGCCTCGAGGAGGACGTTGGTAAAGAGTCCGGTGAAGCGGGCTTCGTCCTGGGCGTCGTTGGCGCCGGCGAGGCGGATGATGGGGGAGTTGGCGCCGGTGGTGGAGAGAGTGCCGCCGACGACGGTGGCGCTGCCGAAGCGGCCGGTTTGCTGGAAGATGGGGGCGTAGTTGCCGGTGGTGAAGATGCTGGTGTTTTCGAGGGTGACGGAGCTGGTGTTGCCGTCGTGCATGGCCTCATTGCCGCCGGCATAGCCGCCGGTGCCCTCGGAGGTTTTCCAGCGGAAGACGGCGCCTTTGCCGTTGGAGGTAAGGGTGGAATTTTTGAGGGCGATGGTGTTGGCGCCGTAGCCGAAGGCGAAAACACGGATGGGGACGACCGCGCCGTTGTTGCTGTTGTCTATGCTGATGGCGAGATCCTCGCCGTAGAAGTGAGCGCCGCCCAAGCCGGACTGGTCGTTAAGGTTGAAGACCTGGGTGTGATTGGTGGTGGCGTTGACGGCGTAGATGGTGGAGGTGATGGTGGAGCGATAGAGGTCGGCGGTGGTGTGCCCGCCGCCGAGGTTGAAGGCTTCAAGGGCGGTGCCGCTGGTGATGATGGCAAGGTCCTCGCCGTGGAAATGCGCGGAAGAGCCGAGGCCCTCCTGATTGCCGACCAAGTAAAAAGTTTCGGAGGCCTCGCCGGTGGCGGTGGCAATTTTCGAGATGGTGCCGCCGTAGAGGAAGACGGCGGCGTCGTTGCGGATGGAGAGGGCCTGGCGGGAGGAGTTGTTTACGACGGGAGAGAGAATGTTGACGTTGGTGCCGGAGAAGACGGAGGCGAGGCTGTAGGTAGAGCTGGTTCGGACGGTGACGCCGGCGACGACGATGGCGGGGGTGACGACGGTGGTGTCGGCGCCGTTGTGCCTGTAGTAGTAGGTGCTGCCGGAAACCACGCTGGCAACGGGGTCGGCCACGTCGGCGGGGGCACCGGTGGCAGAGGTGAGGTTGGAGTAGCCTTCGATCCAGAGGCCGGAGGCGTCGGCGGAGCCGTCGAGGGTGAAGGTGACGTCGCTGGCGGACCAGAAGCCGCCACGGGGGGCGAAGCTAGTGCCGGAGATGACACCGCCGGGGGTGGTAATTTCAACTGGGGTGTAGAGGCCGGCGTTGCGGTTGTAGAACTGAAAGGTGGTGGTGCCGCTTTGGACGACGGCGCGATAGGGGGATGCGGTGGCGACAGTGCCGATGGTGCCTCCGACGGTGGTGTTGCCACCGCTATCAACGTAGAAGTAGGTGCCGGTGGTGGAAATGAAGACGTAGCGGCTGTTGGCCGAGTCGAAGCCTTCATAGTAATAGGTGCCGTCGGTGCCGGGCAGGAGCGGAGTGGCGGAAAGCGTGCCGCCGGCGGCGATGGATTGGGAGAAGGCCGGGCCGGGCGTGGCGAGGGAGAGGAGGAGGGCGGCAAGAGCGAGGAAGAAAGGAGCGCGGGCATCCCTGCCCGCGGGCTTGCGGGTCGCGGACAAGAATGTCCGCGCCCCTTTGGCGGTGGCGGCAATGAAAGCGAATGGGTTCATATAAAAAGATTTAATGGTTTGAATTGAGCCTGTGACTTAAAGCTGGTCGTGCTGGCGCGGCCTCAGTATTTTCCCCTTATGCTGAAGTTCCAGATGGTGTCGGGGACGCTATACCAGGAGATACGGCCTGGGACGTTGGAGTAGCGGATGTAGGGTTCCTCGGTGAGGTTGCGGATGGACCAGACCAGCTCTAGGTTCTTGTTGAGGCTGAAGTTGCCGGAGAAGTCTATCGTGAGGCGGGCTTTCTCGTAGATATGGTCGGAGGTCGTCCACTGGCGTCCGGTGTAGGGGCGGGTGATGGAGATGAGCTTGTCGTCGGCCCAGTTGCCGCGGAGGCTGAAGGAGAAGCGGCCGAGGCGGTATTTGATGCCCCCGTTGGCGGACTTGCTGGCGCGGCCGATTTTTTCCTCGTCCCGCTCGGCGTTTTGCAGGGAGGCGGTGGTGAAGGAACCGAAGACGGAGAGGCCCTTGAGCATGCCGGGGAGGAAGGTGAGCTGCTGGTCGTAGCGGACGGTGACGCCATAGACGGTGCGGGTGCCCTCGGCGTTGATGGTGGAGCGGTAGGTGATGTCCTGCATGGTTTCCGTGATGGCCTGCTGGGTTTCCTCATCAATGACCGCATCGCCGGCGTCGAGGCCCTTGAGCAGGTCGTCGAGGGAGTAGCCGAGCTGGTCCGTGGCCTGCGCGGCGGTGATGACCTGGTTCGAGATTTGGAGGGCGTCTATGTCGAGGCGGTAGGCGGAGAGTTCGACGATGCCGGCGGGGTTGAGATACCACTGGAGACCGGCATAATATTTGGCGGTTTTCTCGGGTTTGAGCTTGGGATTGGGAACCCAGAGGTTGGTGACGTAATAATCGGGAAAGTTGACGACGCCGGAGAGGTTGCCGTAGTCGGGGCGAAGGATGGACTGCGACATGGAGAACTGGAAGCGGAGGTTGGAGGTGATGTCGTATTTGATGCCGCCGGAGAGGAAGACGTTGTCGTAGTCAACGTTGCGTGTGCCGCGCTCGCCGTCGTAATACTGGAACAGTTTGCCGCGGACGGTGGAGGTGTTGAACATGCCGGAGGCGATTTCCTCGGGGGTGGCCAGTTTTTGGAGTTCCGCGATCTGGGCCGGGGTGCGCATGTTGGTGAAGGAAATGTCGGTGACGGTGCGCTCGACACGGACGCCGAGATTGAAGCTGAACTTGCCGGCGCGGGTGGTGGCCTCGGCGTAGAGGGCGTCGATGCGCTCGGTGAGGTCGTTGCGGTTGGTGAGGGCGTTCTGGGTGTTGTCCACGGCGTCCACCGTGAAGTATTCGGGGTGGGCGACGTAGAGGTCCCAGAGCTGGTTCTGGTTGACGACGGGCCAGTTTTGCGCGTTGACGTTGCCGGCCTTGCCGCCGAGGTCCATGTTGAAGATGTAGTGGTCGGCCATGGGGTAGGTGGAGGCGACCTGGGTGCCCTCGGGGCCGATGTAGTTGAAGTTTTTCTGGTTTCGGCGGCGGGTGTAGTCGCTGTTGATGACGGCACCGCCGGCGCGGAAGGTGACGGGGTGGTTGAAGACGCGCATGGCGTAGGTGAGGTCGAGGTAGCCGGAGGTCTGGGTGTTTTCGGTGTAGTGGGGGTCGTCGTAATAGACGCCGAAGAGGTAGGCGCCGGTGCCGCCGGAAGAGGGGACGCGGCTGAGGTTCTGGGCCTCGGTCCAGAGGGAGCCGCCGGTCTGGGTCAGGGTCCAGGTGGGGGAGTCAGTGGAATCGCGCGTGGCGATCCAGCTGAGACCGCCGAGGCGGTTCGGGGCGCCGCGGAAGCGGCCCGTGTCGCCGTCGCTGTAGTCGCCGTGGGAGTAGGAGTAGGCGCCGCGGAAGTTAATTTGAAGAGGGCCGTTCTTGTATTCGAGGCGGGGGGAGATGGTGTAGTTGGTGTTTTTGGTGACGCGGAAGGAGGGGCCTTCGCGAAGCACGGTTTCCAAAGACTGCGCACCGCCGGGGCCGGTGGCATCCACCTCCCAGTAGGTGAGGGTGGAGTTGACGGAGGCGCCGGGGGCGGGGGAGTTGGTGTTGACGGTGTAGTTGTCGTCGCGGTTGATAGCTTCCAGGGTGTAGTAGATGTTGTAGTATTCGTTTTCGTTGTAGGTGTAGCTGTTTTTGAGGGCGAAGGTGAGGTTGGGGGTGATTTTGTAGTCGAGGTTGAGGCTGGCGGCCTGGGAGGTTTTGATGCGGGGGCCGTCGAGCCATGCCAGATTGAGGAGGGAGGGGCCTTGCAGGGCCTCCTGATTGCCGTTGCGGGTGACGAAGGTGGTGGTGGGGTTCGGGTTTTGCAGCTCGCCGGTCTCATCGCTAATGTAGGGGGCGGTAGGGTAGGTGTAGGTGATGGTGTGGCGCTGGTCGTTGCGGTATTGCTGGTATTGGGAAACACTGGCCTCAATGCCGAGGCGGCGTTTGAAGAAGGCGCCGCCGTAGCTGACGCGACCGCCGGGGTAGGTGCGCATGCGCTTTTTGTTGTCGGGCAGGTAGTCGCGGCCGAGTTCGAGGGTGTCGCCAGTGCCATCGAGGCCGAAGTCGAAGGAGATTTCGGGCTGCTTGCGGTTGAAGGCGTAGCGGGTTTTGAGCTCAAAGCTGCCGGCGGGCTTGTTGGCGGGCATGCGGGCGAGGAGGGTCTGGTTGAACTCGATGGACTCGATGGCGGTGATGCTCATCTGCTGGAAGTGATTGGCGCGGGAGCCGCCCTCGGTGGCGGAGGCGAGCTGGATGCCGTCCATGGAGAAGCCGGCGTATTTGGGGTCGAGGCCGCCGACGCGGACGTAGGCGAGTTCGCCCTCATCGTCGGTGTCAAGGGTGACGCCGGGCATGTATTTCATGAACTCGCCGACGCTGCCTTGGGTGAGTTCGCCGAACTGGTCGGTGGAGATGATGGTCTTGGCGTTGTCGGCGGCGCGCTGCTCCATGAGCACCTTGGCCTGGCCGGTGCGCTCGGCGCTGACGGTGAAGCGGTCGAGGACGATGACATTGGGGTCAATGCCGCCGGCAGCGGCGGTGCCGGATGCGATGGCCGCGGCGGCGCGGCGATCGAGGCCGAGGGGGTGCAACTCAAAGTCGGCGGTGAGAGTGGCGTCAGGGGCGGCGTCGAGCGTGCGGGTGGCGGTCTGGAGGCCAGCGTAGCTGACGGTGAGGGTGACGGAGCCGGCGGGAACCTCAATGCGGTAGGTGCCGCCGTCCTCGGTATAGACGAGGGCGGCGGTGCCGGCGATGCGGACCTCGGCGTTGGCGATGTAGAGTTGAGAGTCAGTGTTGAGGACGCGTCCGGTGATGACGGCGAATTGCCGGGATTCTGGAGCGGGCTCGTTTTGTGCGAAGGCGGCAAGAGAGCCCACCACAAAGGCACAAAGGACACAAAAAAGACGCGAGTTTTTCATAGGGCGACGGGTGTTTGGAAGAGGGTGGCTGGCGGGTTGGATAAGACGGAGGGAGGCCAATCACCAAGTGTAGCCGACGAGAAGGCTGGCGGTGGTGCGGTTTTGGGTGGAGGCGGTCTCGTAATCGAGGGCGAGGCCGACGATGGTGTGTTTGGAAAGGGCGGCGCGGAGGTTCAGGCCGATGGCGGTGAGGTCGGCGTAATAGTCGCCGCGCTCAAGGGTGACGGGGGTCGTGGGCGAATCGTAATAGCGCACGGTCAGGGTCTCGCGCGGGGAGCGGATGGTGTGCTTGCGGGCGAGGGAGAGGTCGGCGGCAAACTCGCGTTTGAAGAGCTTGAATTTCCGCCCGACGGCGACGCCGTAGGCGGCTTGGGCGGAGGCATCGTCAAAGGCCTTGACCTCCATCGGGGAGAAATTGCTGCCTGTTTCGTGGTGGCCGGAGATCTTGAGCTTGGCATAGCGGAGGCCGGCGAAGGGCTTGAGCACGGTATTTTGCCACGGGGTGAAGGTGGCGCCGATTTGGACGGCGCCGGTGTAGTAGGAGGTGTCCCACCCGCCGCGGATGAGATTGCCGGCCTCGTTGCGGTAGGAGGTGGAGCTGGCGCGGCCGGTGTCGGCGGCGGCGGAGAGGTAGAACTTGCCGAAGCGCTGGGCGGCGTGGATGCCGAGGATTTTGTGCTTGGAGGAGAGGGAGGTGTCGTTGGTGGTATCGAGGGTGTTGTCGGCGATGGTGCCGTGGATGCCGAGGAGGACGCGACCGGGGAGGAGGGCGTCGGCGCCGGCGACGAGGCCGTTGACGCGGCCCTCGACGCCGGGGGTGGTGATGGAGGTGCGGTCATAGTCCATCTGGCTGGAGATGTAACGCACCCAGGCTTCGTTGACCCACTTGCGTTTCTTGGCGGATGAGTGGCGGGTGACGGGGTCAACCAGTTCGTCGGCGAGGTGCGAGTAGAGGGTGTCGTGAAGGGCGTCGAGGGCGTTGAGGGTCAGGGTGATGTCCTTGAGCGGGTTGGCCCCCTGATTGACGAGGACGTATTCGCGGCACCAGCCGGAGGAACTGTTGTCGTTGGGGATGCTTTGACCTGGAGCGACGGGGATGGGGATTTCGTTGATGGTAAGTTTCATGCCGTCGGGGACGACATAGCGGACGATGTCGGAGGTGGTGGTAATGTCGTCGGGGTCCACGTTTGACTCCTGCACGCGGAGGCGGGAGACGCCGGAGGCGCCGAAGGTGATGGTGGAGGTGGTGTCGGTGTCGGGGAAGACGAGGGCGCCGGTGCTGAGGTAGGCGCTGGGATTGAGGACGAGGGTGGAGCCGCCGGTGAGATCGATGCGGTTGGCGAGAATCGCATAGGTCATGGGGATTTTGGTGGCACCGGAGCCGCGGGCGGTGAGGCCCTCGCGTCCGATGACGAGGGTGGAGGCCTCGCTGACGGTGACGGCGACGTTGGGGCCACCGAGCACCTCGGAGTAGGTGCCCGAGGCCAAGGCGGTAAAGCGGGACTGGCCGGAGATGGTGAGGTTGCTCAGCTCGTTTTTGGCGGGGTGCCAGCTTCCGTTGCCGGACATGCCGTCATAGCCGTCGAGGGTGCCGCTGCGCCAGTCGAAGGTGAGGTCGGAACCATTGGTGATTTCAATGGCGCCGCCGCCGATGAAGGCCTGCCGCACGGTGCCCTTGACGCCGCGGAACTCCATCGTGGTGCCGGGGGCGATCTGCCATGCGCCGGTGCCGAGGGAGGTGGGGCTGGTGGCGACGACGCGGCCCTCGTCCACCCGGCTGTAGTTTTTGGCGCTACCGTAAAAGAGGTTGCGGGTGCCGGAGAGGACGAGGGTGCCGGCGCCGGTCTTGATGAGAGTGCCACCGGAGGAGCCGTAGTCGTTGGCCGTGCCGATGATGTTGCCCGAGATGGTGGCGGTGGCGGTGCCGTCAATTTGGAGGGTGAAGAGGCGGCTGGCGATGAAGATGTCACCGGTAACGTCGATTCCGTCGGCGGTTTCGGCGAAGTGGAGGGTGGGGTCGGAGCCTGCGGCGGACAGTATCTGGCCATTATTGGACAAGACAACGGCGGGCAGGATGCCGCCGCCGGGCTGCATGATTTGAGGGAGCAACTTTGCGCCATAATAAGCGCCATATTTTGCCTCGGCAGTATTGCCGGTGGTGGTGATGTAATTGGTGATGATGTTATTGTCGCCGAGAGCGCAGGTGGTGGTGACGGAGAGGGTGCCTTGGAGGAGGTGGATGCCGCCGGGGAAGTGATTGGCGGCGGTGTTGGAGAGGGTGAGGTTGCCCGAGCCTATCTTGATGAGGCGGCCGGTGGGGGTGACGGAGCCGGCGGCGAGACCGACGCCGGTGCCGGTGAGCTGCACGTCGCTGGCGTCGATGCGAGCGGGGGCGGCGGTGATGGCACCGCCAGTAAAGATGTAGTTGTTATTGAGGCTGGCCGCGCTCGTCCCTACCTCACTGGTGGCGGCGGCATAGACGACAACATCGGAGACAGTGACGCCCTCGGAGGCGATTTCGATGGTGCGGGTGGAGCCGAAGGTGGGGTCGTCGGCGCTGCCGCGCCACGAACTGCCGGTCCAGACGTAGCTGGTGTCGGCAAAGCTGTCGAAGATGGCGACGTCGCCGGCGAGAAAGGCGGTGGAGGGGAGGGCATCGCAGGAGACCCACGTGGCACCGCCGGAGCGGTTGGCGTAGGAGAGGTAGGAGCCGGTGGTCATCCACGAGGCGGCGGAGTTGTCCCAGACGGCGCCGCCGCTGCCGGTCCAGAAGAGGCGTCGATTGTCGGTGCGGTCCTGCGCCGTGCAGGGCGCGGCCAATGAATAATAGAGAAAGGAGGAGGCGGCGAGCGCCAGAGCCGTGGTCAGGCCGGGCAGTCGTCCGGCAGGGCGGGGAAGGTTGATTTTTGTCATGTGCAGGGTGTTAGTTTTTATTGCCTGTCTGTTTGAAAAGATGGCCGCCGTGGCTCGGCGGGAGCAGTGATGATCGATGAAAAGGAAGAGGCTCGGGCGCGTTTCCAAGGAGAGCCGGGACGGCTTTTCGCATGGGCGGGCCAATGTTTCATATCTATTAATTTCAGGTGCGATTCATGGGAGTTTTATACAGGGATCGGGATTGAAACAGGTGGCGAAGGGGATGGCGGCTGGCTTTAAAGACGGAGATAAAAGTAGAATGTCTCACGGTTTTGCCTGGCAGGGGATGGGGGGAGGGGATGCGGATTTGCGGCTTTTCGCGTTTAGGGATTCGCTTTATGGCGACTGGTTTTGGCTCGCGAAAGTATAAAAACGAGAAAATCGCGAATAATTATTTTCATTGATGATTCTGGATGACCACAGGGAAGAGCAAGAAATGCCGAGGTAAATGTGAGGCGTTTTCAGTAGGGAAAGGAGGGATATTTAATTTGCGGGACCGTGGAACCGACCAAGGGCGACATCGAACAAAGGAGGTGAATAATTATTTTACCCTCCCTGTTTCCAGTCTGCCGCACAGTCGATATGGACTTCAATTTGGTTCTCGATGAATTGATTGGTCAAATATTTGTAATCACAGGAAAATGGGATTAATTTGTTATGAACAAACGGAAGATTTGGCTGATTTCACCTTCGGCCCGGTGAGTTTCAGTGATTAATCCATGGTTATTATTTCACCATAGAAAAACTGAGTTCGCGGAAGGAATTCGTCTTTTTTATGACTCTTTTCCTGTATCCGAGGTGAGCTCACTGGGTGCTCTTTTGAGCTTGCGCGTCTGTGAGTCCCGCGGATCGTCGCGAGCGGCGAAGCTCATTTTATAAAATGATTCACCATCAGACCGGCTTGGCGAAAATCACCACGGCGGGCATGGAGAGGCCACGGGCACCCGCGCTGGCCACCGTTGATGTCAATGGCGCGGGCCGCAGTGGCGAGGGTTTGGCCCCAGACGCGCATCCTGCCGGAGGCGTCGAGGGAGGCTTATGGAATTGAGCATGCCGAAACGACCGATTTTGCGGTTGAGGGCGTCAATGGCCACGGTGTCCGCTCCGTCGCGGGCGGGCCGGCCAGAGGAGCGAGATCATCGGCGGGAATGGCGGGCGGGAAGCCAAATATGAATGCGTCCAGCGCGAGGAGCGCGAGTCGTTTCCGAGGAGTTTGAATAAGGACATTGGTCTTGGTGTTTGATGAGCGATTCCAGCAGTTACGCCGGACGAACCAGAACCCTACGCTTCGCGTGGGGCAAAATCATGACGACTGTGTCACGAATACGTGAACTCACCTTGCGGCTTCGCGCAGGATTAAAGGCGGCGGCCAAGGGTTTCCCGCGGACTGATGGCGCCCTCTGCGCCTCTTCTCGGGCTATTTTAGCCCATGCGTGAGAGTTGAAAGGGGTCTTAAAATTAATCACGGGAGCCCGAATGACCGGAGTTTTAATATTAAAAATAATAAAAATCATTTCTATGTTTTCTGATGCCGCCTTTGGCTTGGTCCGTGATTATTTATAAAGTTTATTTGGATGATTCTTTATGATCATTCAAAACAAACCAATGGAGCGGCCACGGAGACACAAGAGCACGGAGCCAGGAACGGGATTTTAAAGAACTCCCCTAAGCTTCGTGTCCTCCGTGCCCGCGGTTAATTTATTGGTTTGTTTTATTTATGCAGAATTAATGAGATTTGATAAATCGTGGAGTTTGCCGGAGAAAGGCAGGGATTGCGTTTATGCGCGGCGGGGGCTAGAGCCGGGTGATTTCAAGGTTTCTGAAGGCGACGGGATAGGTGCCTTGCAGGCCGATGCGACCGGAGCGCGCGCAATCCTTGAGGGCTTTTTTGAATTTGTTGGCGGAACCGTCGGGGTTTTTGCGCGGAGTGGCCCAGTCGTCGAGGTTTGCTTCGACCATGGGTTTGCCGTCGAGCAGGACTTTGACGGTTTCGCCCTTGGCGGCGATTTCGAGGCGATACCAGACGCCGGCCTTGATGGCAGGCTTGGCGGCGGGCGCGGCACAGTCAAAGAGGGCGCCGGTGCGGGCGCGGTCGGGACGGTTGAGCTGGTTGGTGATCTGGATTTCAAGCGAGCTTTGCACGTAGTCCCTGACGTCGGAGCAACGGAAGAACACACCGCTGTCGGTGCTTTTGTCGCAGCGGAATTCCAAGCTCAGGTGAAAGTCGCCGTAGCTTTCTCTGGTCCAGATGATGCCGGCCTTGCCCTTGGTGGAGAGCACGCCGTCCGCCATGGTCCAGTGGTCCGGCTGATAGTCGGCGTTGACAAGATCGTGGGCGAAGAGCGGCCTTTCCGGGGCAGAGTATCCGGTGATGGCAAAGGCCGCGAATGCGAGCAGGAGGAGGCGGCGGGTGGAGGTGGCGGGGGGCATGGGGGAAAAATGACGAATTACGAATTACGAATGACGAATGACGAATTGCCGCGCGAAGCGCGCGCTGCCGGGGCCGCAGGCCCCAATGGCAGGCTTCTCGCTTCGCGCGGAACGGCAGTCGTCATTTTTCAGTGATTTTTGGAGGACGGGTAGGTTTTGGCGGCTTCCCTGGCGTAGTCGGCCAGCTCGGCGGCGGTGCGCCCGGGCGTCCAGCCGGCGGCGGCGGCCATCCATTGCGCGATTTCGGGGGCGCGGGCGGGGATGTCGCCGTGATAGAAGTGCCAGCTCGACCGACGCAGGAGCACGTCGTCGAGGTGCACGGCCCATTCGTTTTCCACGTAGTGGCGGACGGCGTCGGCGGTGACGGGCGGGGGGATGATGCCGCTGTAGGGCGCGGCTTCGGCGGCGGGCAGGAGCGGCTCCTTGGCGGTGCGGCAGGGCGCGGCGGCGGCGCCAAGAAATTTCGCGATTTTGGTGACGGCCTGCTCGGCCATGAGGCGGTAGGTGGTGAGCTTGCCGCCGGCGATGTCCCACCAGCCTTTTTCGGGATTCGTGATCTGGTGCGCGCGGGAGGTGTCGGAGGGCGTGCCGTCGCGGTTGGCGATGAGCGGGCGCAGCCCCGACCATGAGCTGATGATGTCGGCGCGCGTGAGCCTGGCCGAGGGAAAAGTGGTGTTGGCGGTGTGGAGGACGTAGTCGATGTCGTCAAGGCCCACGCTCACATCCTCGGGCCTGGCATCGTAATCGGTGTCGGTGGTGCCGATGATGAGGCGTTCGCCCCAGGGGATGAGGAAGAGGATGCGCTTGCCCTCGACCATCGTCACGGCCTCGCCCTCGGCGACGGTGACGCGCTTGCGGTCGACGACGATGTGGATGCCTTTGGTGAGGCGGAGCTTCACGGCGCTGTGGGGGATTTTTTCCGACCACGGACCGGCGGCGTTGAGGATGGCGCGGGCGCGGATGACGAGTTTTTCGCCGGTGAGCGTGTCCTCGATTTCGCAGCTCCACGCATCGCCGTCGCGTTTCGCGTCGATGAAGCGGGTGTAGTTGGAGATGAGCGCGCCGTGGTTGACGGCGGAGCGGAGGGTGTCGAGGGTAAGGCGGGCGTCGCTGGTGAGGGCGTCGTAGTAGCGCACGGAGCCGCGCAGGGTGTCGGTGTTGATTTGCGGGAGCTTGCCGAGGGTCTCGTCCTTGGTGTAGCCGCGGGAGGGTTTGAAGTTTCGCCCGTTGCAGAGCAGGTCATACATTTTCACGCCGATGCGCATCTGCCACAGGGGGCGTCCGTTGATTTTATAAACGGGAAAGATGAACCCGAGCGGCTGCCCGAGGTGCGGGGCGATGGAATGGACGACTTTTTTTTCCACGCTGGACTCGTGCACGAGGCCGACGCGGCCCTGTTCGAGATAGCGCAGGCCGCCGTGCAGGAGGCGGCTGGAGCGGCTGCTGGTGCCGCTGGCGAAGTCGTAGCGGTCGACCAGACCGGTGCGCAGGCCGCGCATGGCGGCGTCGCGCGCGACACCGGCGCCCACGATGCCGCCGCCGACGACGAGGAGGTCGAGCGGACGTTCCGCGAGTTGGCGGAGAGTTGTCTGACGTTTTTCAGTGCTGTGTGTACTCATGGATGTTGGTCAATGATGGCCGGAGACTGGCGGGGTTTGGCGCGCGTCGGCGATGGCCTCGCCGAGGGGCGCGAGGTTTTCGAAGACGAAATCGGGACAATGGGCGGACGGGGCGGCTTCGGCGTCGGCACGCGTGGCTTCGCCGGAGAGGACGAGGACACCGAGGCAGCCGGCGTTTTTGGCCATGGCGACATCGGTGTAGAGGCGGTCGCCGACCATCGCGACCTCGCCGGGCTGGAGGCCGTGGCGGGCGAGGATGCCGGCGAGCATGGAAGGATCGGGCTTGCCGAAAACGCGGTCGGGGGCGCGACCGGTGGCGGCCTCGATGGCCGCGCAGATCGAGCCGCAGTCGACCAGCACGGTGGGCTGGTCGGTGGGGCAGACGTAGTCGGGATTGGTGGCGAAGTAAGGACGGCCTTGCGAAACCCACCAGGCGGCGCGGCAAAGGCGGGCGTAGGTGAGCGACGTGTCGAAGCCGGCGACGACGGCGTCAGGAGAATCGGCAGGATCGTCGTCGGCGGACTGGAACCCGGCGCGGCCGAACTCGGCGATCATGCCGGGAGGGCCGAGAAGGAAGAGGCGGCGCAGATCGGGACGGCTGGCGCGGAGCCAGTCTATGACGGCGAGGGCGGAGGTGTAGAGGTGGCCGGGGGTGGAGGGGAGACCGAGGCGGGCGAGTTTGTCGAGATACTCGGCGGCGGACTTGGAGGGATTGTTGGTGAGAAAGGTGTAGCCGATGCCGAGGGCGTCGAGGCGGGCGAGGAAGGGCTTGGTCCAGGGAAAGAGCGTGCCTCCGTTGTAAATGGTGCCGTCCATGTCGAGAACGACATGGCGGACGCGGGAGAGGGAGGCTGAAACCGTGGCGGGCATGAAAGAAAGTTTAAGTTGGAAGTTTAAGTTGGAGTGGGCGGTGAGGCGCGCGGCGCGAGCGGTGACTTTTGGCTACTTGTTACCTGCCGCTTGTTGGCTGGCATTTGGCCCTTGGTTATCCGCCACTTCGGCGTAGCCGTGCGCGGGCGCGCGCCACATGAGGGCGAAGACGCCGGCGCCCACGAGGGAGAGGGCGATGATGACGATATAGGCGAGGTCCCAGCCGTAGTGTTGCGCGACGTAGCCGAAGCCCACGCCGGAGACGGCGGTGCTGAGGTAGCCAAAGATGCCGGTGAGCCCGTTGGCGGTGGCGGCGGCCTTTTTGGTGGCCTGGTTGGCGGCGGCGATGCCGACGAGCGCCTGCGGGCCATAGATGAAGAAGCCGGTGGCGCACAGCACGGCGAACAGCACCCAGGCCGGCGCGCCGGGGGGGATCCGCCAGAAGGCCACCGCGCACAGCGTCGCCCCCGCCATGCAGAACACGCACGTGCGGTGCGCGCGGCCCTTGAGCCAGCGGTCGGTGGCCCAGCCGGAGGCGAGCATGCCGAGGATGCCCGCGATCTCAAACAGCGCCACCATCCAGCCCGCGTGCGCCATCGTCACGCCCTTGGACTGCTTGAGCAATGTCGGCCCCCAGTCGAGCACCGAGAAACGCACGATATAGACAAAAAAGTTGGCGACACCGAGTATCCAGATCAGCGGATTGCCAAAAACTTTTTCGCGCAAAAACGCCCGGTGCCCGGCGGACCTCTCCGTCTTTTGCTTCAACTTCACCGTCGTGCCCGGCAGTTCCGGCAGGCCGACGGACGACGGCGTGTCGCGCAGTCCGGCGAACAGCAGGAAGGCGCCGACAAAGGCGATGCCCGCCGGGATCCAGAAGCACCAGCGCCACGCGCCGGCGTGCGCCTCGCCCGCGCCCATGTGTCCCATGATGTAGCCGCAAAGGATGACCACTAGCCCCGCGCCGATGGAGTGCGAGGTGTTCCAGACGGACATCTTGGTGGCCAGCTCCTGCGGCGGAACCCAGTGCGTGAGCAGCCGGGCGCAGGGCGGAAAACCGGTGCCTTGCAGGATGCCGTTGACCAGCCAGGTGACGCCCATGAACCAGACGAGCGCGCCGGTGAACGCCGGCCCCGAGGCCGCCCCGGAGAGCCAGCCGGCGACGTCCGGCCCGAAACCGAAGGCAAAGTTGGACAGCGCGCACAGGGCCAGCCCGGCCGCCATGTAGAAGCGGGCATTGAGCCGGTCGGCGAAGATGCCGTTGACGAAGCGGGAGAAGCCGTAGATGAGGCCGTTGAGGGTGAGAAAAATGCCGAGGCTGGTCTTGGAAATACCGAGGTCGGTCTCCATGCCGGGCATGGCCATGCTGAAGTTTTTCCGCACGAAGTAAAACAGCGCGTAGCCCACCATCGTGGCGAGGATGGTGCGCGTCTGCCAGCGGCGGAATTTTTTTTCGGTGTCGGATGGCATGAGGGAGTCGGCGGGAGGGTGAGCAGAAGGAAACAAAGGGAGCCTTTTATGATATTGTTTGGCGGGCATGTCGCTTCGCCCGGAACATGGCGTCCTCCGCTTCCTTCTGTTCAAAATGGTGATTCATTTTTTGCCTTTGGTTTTGGCGGCCGCTGACTGCGTGGCGGTTTCAAGCAGCGCCCGCGCTCCGATTTCGTCGATGACCAGGCCCTTGAGAAAACCGCCGGCGACAGCGGCCTGGATGGAGGCGGAGCGGTCGGTGCCGGAAACCACGCCGATGACCTGTGGAATTGCGGCCAGCTGGTCGAGTTCGATGCTCAACACTTGGTTCCTCCAGCGGGTGTCGCACTCCCGCCCGGCGGCGTCATAGAAGCGTCCTCCGATCTCGCCGACGGCACCGGCGGACTTCAGTTCGGCGATGTCCTTTTCCCTGAGCATGCTGCGCTCGATGAACACCGAGTTGTCGAGCGTGCCGACGCCGACAATGGCCATGCGGGCCTGGCTGAGGTAAGTATTGACCACGCGGGACTGATCGATGGCGAGAAGCGCGTCGCGTATCCGCTTCGTGGGCACGAAGGCCGGCATGTTCAAGGTGAGGAAATCACCGCCAAGCCGTTGCGAAAAAACGCGCCCGATTTCCTGCGCGTCGAAATCGTGCACGCTGGCGTCCACATTTCCGACGGACTGGACGATTGTGATGCGTTTGTTTGTCGATATGGAAAAGTTTCGGACCAATTCCCGGACATTGCGCCCGCTGCCGATGGCGATTATGTCCTTGGATTTGATCATGGTTTGGATCTCCTCGGCGGCGAACCTGCCGAGGATTTTGCGCAACTCTTCCGGCGAAAGCTCCTGCGGAGCCTTGATAACCACCACGGTGGCGAGGCCAAGCTGGGTCCGAAGCCTCGCCTCCAGTTCGCGATCCCGGGGGTCGAAATCGGCGACGATGATGCGCACGATGCCGCGCTCTTGCGCCATGGAGAGCAGGCGGCTCACCTTGGCCTGGGAAATCTTTAAATATTTTCCCAGCTGGGCCTGCTTCATGCCGTTGATGTAATAAAGATGGGCGGCAAGGTGTAATAGACGGTCTGAATAAAGATCTTGCATGGGGATGGGTGTCTCGGATCGGGGCCGTATTATTTACGGGATTTGGCTTCAATTTATTAAACTTTAACCGATGGCGTGCGCCCGTGGTCAAACTCCATGCATAAATAATTCTGAGGGGGCCATGCATTGTCTAGGTTAATCCAGATTAAAATACCAAATAATTATTCGCGCGGGCGAAAAAGTTTTGCCTTTGCAATTTCCACCTGCGTCTTTCTTGTCGTTCCCATGATCAGGATTTTCCCCCTTCTCCGTTTCCTGTCGTTGCCTTGCCTCGCCGTGATGCTGCACGGGCAGAATGCTAAAATTTTGGAAATCACCACCGCCGACTCGGCGCTGGTCCTTGTCGCCACGCCGGACGCGCCGGTGGTGTTTCGCCATTACGGAGGAAAGGCAAATGATATGCGTGCCCTTTTATATAAAGGACATCGGGAAGGTTTCGAGGCCTATCCCGCCTTCGGCGGCTCCAACCACGCGAACCTCGCGCTGAGCGTGGTCCACGCGGACGGCGCGCTGACCACCGAGCTGGTCTACGCGGGCCATGAGCACCGGGCGCTCGACGGCAACCGCGAGGAGACCGTCGTCCATCTGAAAGACAAACTCTACCCGCTGGCCGTTGACCTCCACTTCACGGCCCACAAGGCGGAAAACGTCATCACCCAGCGCGTCGTCCTCTCCCATCGGGAAAAGGCGCCGGTGCGGGTCGAAGCCATCGCCTCCGCCTACCTGCCGCTCCAGGCCGGCGCGTATTATCTGACGCATTTTCACGGCGCGTGGGGACGCGAAATGCACATGACCGAGGAAAAGCTGACGCCGGGCGGAAAGATTATAGAAGAATATAGAAAAGGCGTGCAAACGACCATGTCCGACAACCCGTCCTTCATGCTCGCCCTCGACCATCCGGCGGACGAGGAGGCCGGCGAGGTCTATGCCGGCGCGCTCGCGTGGTCGGGCAATTATAAACTGTTGTTCACACCGGATGAACGGGAGACGCTGCACATCACCGCCGGCATGAACCCGTTCGCCTCCGCCCGTATATTAAACCCGGGCGAGACACTGGAGACACCCGAGATGGTGCTGACTTACAGCGCGCAAGGACGCGGGCAGGCCTCCCGCAACCTCCACGACTGGAGCCGCCGCTACGCGCTCGCCCACGGGGACGAACCGCGGTCCGTGTTGCTCAACAGCTGGGAGGGCGCCTACTTCACCTTTGATGAGAAGACCCTCACCGACATGATGGACGCCGCCGCCGGGCTGGGCATCGAGATGTTTGTGCTCGACGACGGCTGGTTCGGCAACAAATACCCCCGCAACGATGCCAAGGCCGGACTCGGCGACTGGCAGGTCAACAAAAAGAAACTCCCCCGAGGCATCGGCCACCTCGCCGACTACGCGGTCTCCAAGGGCCTCCGCTTCGGCATCTGGATCGAGCCGGAAATGGTCAACCCCAAGAGCGAACTGGCCGAAACCCATCCCGAGTGGGTGGTGAAAAGCCCCGGGCGTGAAATCCCGCAGCGGCGCCAGCAGTGGCTGCTCGATTTGAGCAATCCCGCCGTGCAGGATTTCGTGGCCAAAACTTTCGACGAGGTCGCCGCCCTCTCGCCCAACATCACTTATATAAAATGGGACGCCAACCGTCCGGTGCTCAGCGTCGGCTCGGAATATCTGCCTGCGGACAGGCAGACGCATTTCTGGCAGGATTACGTGAAAGGTTTATACAGCGTGTATGAACGCGTCCGCGCCAAGCACCCGCGCATCACCATCCAGCTCTGCTCCTCCGGTGGCGCGCGCCTTGACTATGGCGCGCTGAAATACCACGACGAATTCTGGGCGAGCGACAACACCAACGCCGTGGATCGCGTGCTCATACAATACGGCACCAACATGATCTATCCGGCGATCGCCACGGCGTCGCACGTATCGGCCAGCCCCAACCACCAGACCGGGATGATGCTCCCGCTGAAATTCCGCTTCGATGTCGCCATGTCAGGCCGGCTTGGCATGGAGTTGCAGCCCAAGGACATTGCCGACGCGGATCTGGAGTTTGCCAGGAATGCGATACAAAATTACAAACGCATCCGCCCCGTCGTGCAGCAGGGCGATTTATACCGGCTGTGCTCGCCTTATGATGAAAACGGGCGCGCGGCGCTGACATATGTTGCCAAGGACAAAAAACAGGCGGTGCTCTTCGCCTACAACCTGTATCATTTCCATGCGCGCGGTTTCACTTTCGACGTAAAATTAAGGGGCCTCGACCCCGCGAAAACCTACACTGTTTCCGAACTGAACATGAAGACCGCGAAAAGCGTCTTTGCCGGAAACAAAAAAACCTTCACGGGCGATTACTTGATGAAAATCGGCGTCAGCCTGGCCATCCCCCGCCCGCAGGAAAGCGCCGTGCTGTATATGACGGAGGAGTAACGCGCGGATGCCCTCGGGTGTGTCCGGGTTTGCCTCCCGCCACGGAGGCCTGGCTCAGGCCAACTCCAGAAAGCTATTCATTGGCCTTTTGGAGGTCGTCCCTCCAACGGGATAAGCATCGTTAGTAGATGATATTATTATAGTATTTTCTTTCAACATTGGCCCAAATGGCAGGGCGGGGCGGCCCCGCCGGGCCGCGGCTTAGCCGGAGGCTTCGCCCTACCGGCGCTGCCGCGCCACTGTTAAATGAGGACACTATAGCAGCGGCGCGGGAGGATTGTCATGCACCGGGTTTTTGCCGGGTTTCGGGCTTTGTCACGATGTCGAGCAATCTCACCTGCTCCCCTGGCGGGATGATTTGTTCGGGGTGGGCGCGGCGTTTGGGGCGGAGACGGCGTCCGGTGGTCTTGTCGGAAATCTGGTCGGCGATGAGATAAACGCCGAAACCGATGATGAGAATGGCGGCGATGAGATTGATGGCGCGGATGAAGCCGTTGCCGAGTTTTCGCGCGAGCCAGTGCGCGCAGGTGCAGAGGAAAATCCACCAGGAGGTCGAGGCGGTGAAGATGCCGAGGACGAGCATCGCGGAGTGCAGCACGGTCGTTTCCGATCCCCCTATGCCGGTGGAGGCGACGATAAGGGTCGCGCTCATGACGGTAATGGGGTTGGAAAGGGTGAGCACGCAGGTGGTGAGGCAGGCGACGAGGAGGTTGCGCTCGTGGAGCGGGCGCTTCGTCTCGCGGATTTTCGGCGGGGTGCGGAGAATAAACACGCCCATGCTGATGATGAACGCGCCGCCAACGAGCTGGATCGCCCCGCGGTGCTCCTCGATGGCGGGCATGAGCGCGGCAAGAAACAGCGCCGCGAAGACGCCGATGAGCGCGTCGGCCATCGCCGCGCCCAGTCCGCTGACGAAGCCGGAGAGGCGTCCGTCGGCGACAGTGCGGCGGAGAATCAGCGCGGCAATCGGACCGACGGGAATGCAGATGGCAAACCCGACCATGATGCCATGCCAGAAATGCGTCGCCATCGTTTCGTGTCCGGGGTGGGGGGCAAATGCAACAGGCCGAAGGGTGGGCGTCGGCCTGTTTGCTGGGCGGAATTACGGTGTCTCCAGTCTCGCGCCGGGGAATGGCTTACCTGCCGTCCACATGGCGGGCGATGGCGGCGATGGTGTAGGATTCCTCGGTGTTGCCGATCTTGACCGTCACGGTGTCGCCGACTTTTTTCGAAAGGAGGGCGAGGCCGAGAGGCGTCTTGTAGGCGATGATGTTTTTCTCGGGGATGCTGTCCCAGGCGCCGAGGATGGTGTAGCGGGCGGACTTGCCGGCGTCGCCGACTTTCAGGTCAACGATGCTGCCCACGCCGATCTGCTCGGTGGAGGCTTCCTTGAAATCCGTGATGCGGGCGCGTCCGAGGTCCTTTTCGAGCTGGGCCTTCTGCGCCATGAGCACCTGCTGGTCCTGTTTGGCCATCTTGTATTCGGAGTTTTCCTTGAGGTCCCCGTGCTCGCGGGCGGCGGCGATGGCCTTGGAATTTTCCGGGATTTTTTTGGAGACGATGGTTTCGTATTCCTCGCGCTTGCGCTCGTAGCTTTCGCGGGAGACGAGAAGCTGCTCCTCCTTCGACTCGGCGTCGCTGGCGACAAGCGACTGGATGGTGGGGAATATCTTGATGAAGCGGGCGAGGAGGGATTTTTTGGTGAGTTCCTCGAAACCCTGGTTAAGGAGAAGCGTGTTGGCCAGGTCGCGGGCGGTTTCGGGGTCGGCGGTGGAGAGGAGGTCGCCGATGAGCTCGGTGTCCTCGCTGAGGATTTCGGCGAGGGGGATGCGGCGGGCGGTGGCGGCCTGGAGCGCCTCGTAATCGATGGCGAAGAAAATGGAGCTGAGCAGGCGCGGGGTGATCAGGTCGTTGAGGAGCTTGGCGAATTTCTTGGAATGGCGGTTCTTGATGATCCAGAGCAGGACGGGGGCGCGGAGGTTTTGCTCGACCTGCCAGCGCTTGAGCGTGGCGGCAAGTTCATCGGCGTGGCCGTTTTCAACGAGGAAGTTGATGCACTCGGTGGTGAATTTGCCCTGGCTGGTCTTGAGGAGGGTGAAGAGGATGTCGCGCACCTCGATGGGGTGCGCTTCCTTGACGAGGTCGAGGAAGCGGGACTGGAACTGGACGGGAATCTGCTCGGCGATGGCGGGAAGCTCGCGGATGGTGGAGACGAGCGAGAGTTGAGAGGGCTCGAGCGCGGACGGATCGTCGCCGGCGAGCTTGGCGAGCGTGTCGCGAATCGAGGCGCCGTAAAGGCGGGCGGACGGGGTGAGCTGGTTGCTGTCGCGGACGGCGGCGGTGACGGCTTCCAGGTAAGGATGGAGATCGGTGGTGTCTTTCTTGGTATCAAAGGTGACGATCAGTTCCTCGGCCAGCGCGATGCGGCGGCGGGCGGAGCGGGTGCCGTTGAACTGCTCGAGAATCTCATCGACGTTCGAAACGGGGGTTTCGCGCAGGACGTAACACTCGGTTTTTTTGGCGGGGATGGCGATGCGCGGGTCTTTGTGGACGACTTTTTTGGAGGAGGACCACCATTTCTTGAATTTGTCCTCGCCGACGACTTGCGCCAGCGTGATTTCGAGGTCGATGGCGGTGGTGGCGTTGTTGGGATAGGACTCGAGGGCTTCGACCACGAGTTGGGCGGGGTTTTCGGCGATGAGTTTGGCGATGACCTCGGGCTCGGTCTGTTTGCGGACGAGAAGATGCTTGGGCGGAAGCACATCCATGGTGTTCACGCAGAAGGCGGGGTCCATGGGGTGGCCTTTTTTGCCTTCGAAATCGATGATCAGACGGTGCGTGCCTTCGTCATAGGCCTTGATTTGTCCGAAGCCCCAGCTGCGGTGGATCACGTAGCTGCCGGGGGTCATGGCCTCCAGCTTGGATTTGGCGGTCTTGAGGGCCGGGTGTTTTGCGATAAGTGCTGAGACTGCTTCGGAATTCATAGGATGTGTCGTGTCTGAGATCTGAACCGCACATGTCAGCGCATTGGCCCGGGCAATGTCAACCTAGGGGTTTTGCGGCGCGGGCGGGCGGCGCGGTGCGCGGAGGCGGGGAATGTTTCGTGTTTGGCAAGGCCGCCACCCGCGGGTATGCAAGCGGGAAGTCAGACCAATTTCATGCAAACGCCGGACGCCAATCTTTATCTAGTCGGATTCATGGGCACGGGGAAAAGCACCGTGGGGCGGGCCGTGGCCGCGCGGCTGGGGTTTCAGTTGCTCGACAGCGACACGCAGATCGAACGCGCGCAGGGACGCCCGGTGACGGAGATTTTCGCGACCGCCGGGGAGCCGGCGTTTCGCGCGATGGAGCGAGAGTTCATTGAAAACGGCCACCCCGCGACGCGCTGCGTGGTGGCATGCGGCGGCGGACTCGTCGTCCCGCCGGGCATGCTCGACGCGCTGAAAAAACGCGGCGTGGTCGTGTGCCTGCACGCGTCGGTCGAAACCATCCTGGAGCGGACGCGCGCGCACACGCATCGCCCGCTGCTCAACGTGGAGAACCCGCGCGAGCGCATCCAGGCGCTCTACGCGGAGCGCGAGCCGATCTATCGCAACGCGGGCACGCTTGTGCTCACGGACGGGCGGTCGTTGACCGATGTGATCACGCACGTGATGCGGATTCACCGGCGCGAGGGCGGCGAGTTTTGCCGGGCGCGCGACGGCGTCGCGGCGGCCGGCGGCAACGGGCGGGGCGCGGGCGGCAGGCTGTTCCCGGGATGAGCCGGAGCGAGGAATTGCGGCGGCGGTTGCGCGGGCTGGGGTTCGACGCGGTGCGTTTCGCCCGGATCGGGCCGGAGGCGGCGCGGCCGATGTCGGAGCGTTTTTCCCAATGGCTGGGCGCCGGCTATCATGCGGACATGCACTGGATGGAACGCGGCGCGGAAAAACGCGCGCATCCCGGGCTCGTGCTGGCCGACGCGCGTTCGATGATCCTGCTCGGCGTGAACTACGGGCGGGCCGCATCCGGCAAGGGCGCGCCGGTGTGGGCGCGCTACGCGTTGTATTCAGATTATCATGACACGGTCAAGGAGGGCCTGGTCGCGGCGGGCCGGACGCTGGAGGAATTGTTCGGCGTGGCGGGCGCGGATTACCGTTATTACGTGGACACCGGGCCGGTGCTGGAGCGCGGCTGGGCCGAGCGGGCGGGGCTGGGGTTTGTGGGAAAAAACGCGATGCTGATTTCGCGGGAGTTTGGAAACTGGCTGTTTCTCGCGGTCATCCTGACGCGCCTCGAGCTGGAGCCGGACGAGCCGCTGCTGGAAAAATTCCAAATTCCAAATCCCAAATCCCAAAAAAATTCCAAATTTCAAATTCCAAATCACGAGATGCCGGCGCCGCCGGGTTTTCGTTTTTGCGGCAAATGCGAGCGCTGCATGACGGCGTGCCCCACTGCGGCGATCACCGCGCCGGGCGTGCTGGATGCGCGGCGGTGCGTGTCGTATCAGACGATCGAAAACCGCGGCATGATTCCGCGCGAGTTGAGGGCGGGCATCGGCGCGCGCATCTACGGTTGCGATGTGTGCGCGGAGGTGTGCCCGTGGAATCGTTTCGCGCAGGACGCGCGCAGCACGCTGCTGGAGGCGCGCGGGGGCGTGGCGGCGCTGTCGTTGCGCGAAGTGCTGGAACTGACGCCGGAGCGTTTCGCGGAGGTTTTTAGGAAAATGCCGATCAAGCGCGTCAAGCTGCCCGGGCTGTTGCGCAATGCCTGCGTGGTCGCGGGCAACGCCGGCGCGGCCGACTGCCTCGACGTGCTGGCGCGCCTCGCCGCCCACGCGTCGCCCGTCGTGCGCGCGCACGCGGTGTGGGCGGTCCGCAGGATTGCGGGCCCGGGCAAGGCGCCGGGATTGCTTGAGGCCGTCCGCATGGCGGAGCGCGACGAGGACGTGCTGGCGGAGTACGAGGGGTGAAGGGGGCGAGCGGGATTTATAGAGGGTAGGGCGAGGCGTCCCGCCGAGCCGCGAATAGCGGAGGACGGGTAAACGCGGCTCGGCGGGACGCCTCGCCCTGCCTCATGAATTTCCCTGTCCCGACGGCGCGAGGATGCGCAGCGACTTGGGCACGACGCGGATATCGACGCGGGCGGGACTTTCACGGGGTTCGCCGTCGGTGTGGATCAGCCCGGGGGCGGCGCGATCGATGATGAAATGCGCGGCGCGTGCGCGGTGAATGTTGCGCGAAGGATGGAGTTTCTGGGTGACCAGCCGCAAGGCGAGGGGAAGGACGTTCAGGATATGCGCGCGGCGGATGAGCGTGAGGTCCAGCAGGCCGTCGTCGAGGGTCGCGCCGGGGGCGATGTAGCCGTTGTTGCCGTATTGATCGGAGTTGGCAACGGCGAGGATGAAGGCGCGGGTGTCGATGCGCGCCGAGGCCGGTTCGGTGATGGCGACGGAGGGGCGGCGATAGCGCAGCCAAGTGCCGACGATGAGGCGGAGATAAGTCGGGAGTCCCCTGAGGGTGAGCGAGTGGAAACGCCGGCTGATTTCCGCGTCGAAGCCCAGACCCATGACGTTGAAAAAGCGATGGGTCTCGTTGACGAGCCCGGTGTCGATGAGGCGGGGTGTCCCGTGAAGCAGCGTGTGAAACGCGCGTTCGCCGGGGCCGGGAATGCCGAGGTGCCGGCCGAGGCCGTTGCCGGAACCGCAGGGAATCAGGCCGAGCGTGACGCGGCTGTGGACGAGGCCGCTGGCGACTTCGTTGAGCGTGCCGTCGCCGCCGACGGCAACGACCAGCTCGCATCCGGCGGCGACGGCGTCGCGGGCGAGTTCGGTGGCGTGGTGCGGATGCGTCGTGCTGACGAGGGCCGCGTCGAAGCGGGCGGTGTTTTCCGCGATGAAGCGGCGCGTGCGCTCGATCACGCCGGGGCTTTTGATATTGTAGCCCGAGCGCGGGTTGTAGATGAAGCGTGCCTTGATCACGGTGTCGCGGAGGAAGCGTGTTGAGGTGGATTGGCCGCTCGTTGTCCGACGACGGCTCGAGACGCTACAGGGAGAATACCCGGAAATTTTTGATCTCGATCCTGGACTTCACCGTGCGGAAGCCGAACCAGCCTTCCGCGAGCGGCTTGGGGTCGCGGTAGGAAAAGATGACCTCGCCGTCGCGGGCAAAAGTCGTGGCGCCGTCGGCCGTCACCGTGATGGTGATGGCATAGGTGTGCGCCGGTTTGAGAAGATGGGCGGCGTCGGAGAGATCGTGCTCGGGCAGGAGCGGGCGCGCGCCGGTGCCGTCGTAGCGGCGGAAGCGGGTGGTGGTGTTGGCGTTGCCGCCGTAGCCGACGTAGTAGGTGTTAAGGGTGTCGTAGGTGGAGAATTGCCCGGTGCGCTGGTGCGCGGGATGAAAGAGGTCGGCGGGGTTTGCGGGATCGCTGGCCATCCAGAAGCAGTTGAGATCGGATACGCGCGCCTCGGGATTCATGGTGGCGTCGTAGCTGATGATGAGCGGCGCAGCGAATTTTTGGCGGAACCACACGGTGCAGCCCGCTTCGTCGGCGATGGTCAGGATTCCATCGGCGGCGCTGACCGTGCCGCCGGACATCTGCTCGACGACCCACTGGCCCAGCCCATGGTAAAAATCGTCCGATGCGATGACCGGCCGCGCGGGATCGCCGGGCTGGCGGACAGCGTGCGTGCGCGCATGATCGTGCCCCTCGTGAATGGATCGGTCGTGCGCGTGCGGGGCGGGTTTGCAGGCGGCGGGCACGAACGCGAGCGCGGCGCCGAAGAGCGCGCAAAGGGCGAGGGCGGGCGTGGACAAACGGGAATTCATGCGCACCATGCTTGGGCATCGCGATGATTTTGCCCAACGAAAAAATACTCCATGTGCTCACCGGTCCGACCGCGGTCGGAAAAACGGAACTGGCGTTGCGCTGGGCGGAGGCGAACGACGCGGAAATCGTCTCGTGCGATTCGCTTTTGTTTTATCGCGGCATGGACATCGGCACCGCCAAGCCCGCAGCCGGGGAACTCGCCCGGGTGCCGCACCACCTCGTCGATGTGTGCGACGTGACGGACCGGATGGACGTCACGCGTTACGTCGCGATGGCGCGCGCCGCCGTGGACGACATCGTCGCGCGCCGCCGCCGCGTGCTCGTCACCGGAGGCAGCGGTTTTTACCTGAAAGCCTTTTTCTCGCCCGTCGCCGATGACGTGGCCGTGCCGGTGGAATTGCGCGCCGAAATCCGGGAAAAATACGAACGCGACGGTTTGGCCGCGCTTGTCGCGGAACTGCTCGCGCTCAATCCCGGCGGCCTCGGACCGCTCGACACCGCCAACCCGCGCCGCGTCATCCGCGCGCTCGAACGCTGCCGGGCCAGCGGTCGCACGCTGGCCGGGCTCGCCGCCGATTTCGCGCGCCAGCCCGGGCCGTTTGCCGATTACCGCGTGCGTCTCGCATGCCTCGACCGCGATGGCGCCGAGCTCAAGCAACGGGCCGGGGCGAGGGTGGGGGAGATGCTGCGCGCCGGGCTGATTGAAGAAGTCGGGCGCCTCCGCGCCGCCGGACTTGAACGCAATTCCAGCGCGGCCGGTTCCATCGGCTACCGCGAAACCATCGCCATGCTTGACGGGCGGCTGCCGCGGGCCGAACTCGCGGCGGAGATCTCAAAAAACACGCGCGCATTGATAAAAAAACAACGCACATGGTTTCGCACGCAGTTGCCCGCGCATAAAACCATCGACGCGGCGCGGGCCGGCATCGAAACACTTTTCGGGTAAGACAAACGGACCGCCTGTCAGCCGGCGGCTTTCAAGGCTTCGCCGGACGCAATGGGGAGCGTCAGCCCCCGCGCTGGAGTTTGCAATGCTCGCGGTATTCGCGCGGGGGCTTTCCCGTGCGCGCGGCAAACATCCGCATGAACGAGGACAGCGACGAGTAGCCGTTCTTGCGGGACACATCCTCGAGCGGCAGGTCGGTCTGCCGCAGCAGCCGCTTTGCCCCCTGCATCCGCAATTCCACGAAATACTCGTGCACGGTGCGCCCCAAGTCGGCGTGGAACACCCGGTCAAGCGTGCGCCGCGGCAGGCCCACGGCGGCGGCCACCTGGTCGGTGCCGATCGGCCGGTGGCATTGCGCGCGCATGAAGTCAACCGCCTTGAGCACCGCCGGACGCGCCGGCGGCAGCCAGGCCGTCGAGGCGCGGCTGATCACCTCCAGCGGCGCGACCCGCGTCCACCGCTGCTCCACCTTCTTGCCGGTCAGCAGTCGCTCCAGCGTCTCCGCCGCGGCCCGCCCAATCCCGCGCGATGGCAGCGCCACGCTGGAAAGGCGCGGCATGGTCACCTCGCAAATCAGCTCGTCGTCCCCGATTCCGATCACCCCGACCTCGTCCGGCACCCGGATGCCCGCCCACCGGCACGCCGCCAGCACCCGCTCGCCCATTTTGTCGTCGTAGGCCAGCACGCCGGCAGGCTTCGGCAGCGCGCCCAGCCATCGCGTCAACGCCTCGATCTCCATCTGTCCGTCGCGCCAGCGATCCTCAAACACATGCCCGCCGGTTGCGCCGTCGCCGCCGCCCGCCGCCGCCTGCTCCAAAAGATGAGCCGCCCGCGCGGTCGAGACCAGACTCCCGGCGAGCCCGCAGTAGCCGAGGTGCTCGAACCCCGCCGCGCGCAAGTGCCCGGCCGCTATGCGCACCAGCGCGTCGTCGTCTACGAACACCGCCGCGTCCGACAGGTCCGGATGCCGCGCCCCCGTCTCCACGCACACCACGCCCCTGGCCTTCACCGCCTCCTGCAACGGGCGCGACCGGTCGAAAAAGATCGCCCCGTCGAGGTCGATGGCCGCCATTCTGGCAATTTCGTTTTCGTTGTCCTGGCGGATCAGGTAAAGCCGCCAGTTCTGCTCCAGCGCATATTGGTAGCAGCCGAGGAGGCGTTCGCGCCCCGGGCCATCGCGGGTGTCGATGCACACCGCGACGCGCAACGCTTCGCCCGGTTTCCGCCGGGCGCGGGAAGTCCTTCGACTGCCGGCCATGCTCCGCACCCAAACGTTTCGGCGGGCAAGGTCAATGGCCTAAAATAGAAATACTCTGGCTTATTTGGCCATTCGCCAGCCGTGTCCGGGCCGTTAACATCATCGCCATGCTTGAGCTTCCCCGCCGCTTTCATTTCCCCGCCGCCGTGTTTGCGCTGGCCGCCGTCTTGGTGGCAACCCTTTCCCTGCGCGCCGCGCAAACACCGCCGCGGGCTCCGCGCGTGCTCGTCTCGTGGGAACGCTGGCCGGCCGCCGGCGTGGAAACCGCCGCCACCCTCGCCGCAACCGCCGATGCCGCGCCCGCCGCCATGTCGCCGGGCTGGCTCCGGCTGACGGCGAAAAAGGAAAACGACGGCGCGCTCGTCCTGCGCGCGCCGGGCGGCGCATGGGACTTGGGCGCGTTTGCCGAAATCGCCGTGCCCGTCCGCAATCCCGGCCCGGCGCCGGTGGGCGTGATGCTCGAAATCCGCGACACCGCCGCGCCCGACGGTCCGGTCAAGGCGCACCCCCGCACCTACCGCGCGCGGGCGGCGCTGCCCGCGGACGGATCGACGGTGTGGCTGGCGGTGCCGCTCGGCACAAAAAATCCCGGCCCGCTCGCCGCGCGCTTCCTTTCCATGCAGGCCGCTCCCGCCGACTTCGCGCGCCACGGCTTCATGGATGGCGCGGACATTGCGCAAATTTCCCTCCGCCTCACGAGCGCCGCCGCCGGCGCCGGCATCGCCGTCGGCCCCGTCCAGGCGCGCGGCGTGCCCGAGCCGTGGCGCGACTGGCCGGAGTCGCGCGTGTTTCCGCTGGTGGATGAGTTCGGCCAATACGCGCACCGTTCCTGGCCCGGAAAAATCAGCTCGGCGGACGATTTTGCCGCCCGCCGCGAGGCCGAGGATGCCGACCTCGCCGCGCACGCGCGTCCGCGGGACTGGAACCGTTACGGCGGCTGGGCCGGCGGCCCGCAACGCCGCGCCACGGGGTTTTTCCGCGTGGAAAAAATCGACGGCCAGTGGTGGATGATTGACCCGGACGGGCGGCTCTTCTGGTCGCACGGCGTGGTGCGCGTGGCCACGCGGCAGCGCGTCGGCGGCGTTTACCGCGGCACCCCGCTGCCGGATCGCGAACACCTGTTCCGGCTGCCGCCGAAAGATTCGCCGCTCGGCCGTTTTTACGGCACCGAGGCGCCTTCGACGCGTGGCTACTATCTCGGAAAGGGCGCGCACGCCGTGTATGATTTTCTCGAGGCAAACCTTTTCCGCAAATACGGTGAGGGCTGGACGGCGGAGTTCGAGGACCGCGCGCTGCGGCGGCTGGAAAGCTGGGGTCTGAACACCATCGCCAACTCCTCCGATCCCGCCGTTTACCTGCGGCGGAAAACGCCCTACACCGCCATCGTCTATTCCGCGCCGATGGGCGGCGCCGAGTTCCGCGTCGAGGCGTCCGACGGCAACTGGGGCAAGCTGCCCGACCCCTTCGACCCGGCCTGGCGGCGGCACATGGACCGTGTCCTGCGCACCGAGCTGAAGGACTCGCTGAACGACCCGTGGTGCCTCGGTTTCTTCGTGGACAACGAGCTGAAATGGGGCGACCCCTGCCACACCGCCGAGGTTGTGCTCGCCTCGCCTCCGGCGCAGCCGGCCAAGCGCGCCTTTGTGGATGTATTGAAAAACAAATACGCCGATATCGCCGCCCTCAACGCCGCCTGGGGCGCGGCGCACGCGGACTGGGACGCGCTGCTTGCCGCCACCACGCCGCCCGACCGCGGACGCCCCGACGCGAAGGCCGACCTGGAGATGCTGAGCGACCGTTTCATCGACGAGTATTTCGGCGGCTGCCGCGCCGCGCTCAAGGCCGCCTCGCCCCATCACCTTTACCTCGGCGCGCGCTTCTCGCATCCCACCTGGTTCGTCACGCGCATCGCCGCGCGGCATTGCGACGTGATCAGCGAAAACATCTACGCTCCCACCCTCGATGTCTTCCGCCTCGCCCCCGGCGTGGACCTGCCCGTGCTGATCGGCGAGTTTCACTTCGGCGCGCCCGACCGCGGCCTCTTCGATCCCTCGCTCGTTCCCGTGGCCGACCAGGCAGCCCGCGCCACCGCCTACCGCGAGTATGTCGCCAGCGCGCTCCGCCACCCGTCCATCGTCGGCACGCACTGGTTTCAATTTTACGACCAGCCCGCGACCGGCCGCTTCGACGGCGAAAACTTCCAGACCGGGCTGGTGGACATTTGCGACACGCCCTACGCCGAGACCATCGCCGCCGTGCGCGCCACCGCCGCCTCGCTGTATCAAACTCGCGCAGCCGCCGCGAAAAAACAGGCGCCAATAAAATGAACCAAATCAACCGCCATCGAATTTTCCCCGCCATGAACGCCAAAACCGACCTACGCCGCCTTCCCCCCGCGCTCCGCATCCTCGCCTTCGCCGCCGTCGCCCTCGCCGGTGCCCTCGCCCCGGCCGCTGCAGGCCACGTCTTGGAAAACAAGAGCCTCCGCCTCGAAATAGACGACGCCGGCCGCCTCGTTTCCCTCAAAAACCTCGCCGCCGACCACGGCAAGGGCTGCGAATACCTCCGCTCCCCCGGCCAGCTCTGGCGCATTTATCTTCAGGAGGACGACGAACTCGAC
This sequence comes from Termitidicoccus mucosus, assembly GCF_038725785.1. Classification (GTDB taxonomy): domain Bacteria; phylum Verrucomicrobiota; class Verrucomicrobiia; order Opitutales; family Opitutaceae; genus Termitidicoccus; species Termitidicoccus mucosus. Next base: position 1,723,607 of record NZ_CP109796.1, on the reverse strand, counting down.
ATCGAGGTCACCCCCGACGACAGCGCCATCCGCCCCCGCATTTCCAACATCGTCACTCCCGCCGGCTCCGCCCTCCGCATCGTCTGGCCCTCGCTCACCCGTATCCGCGCGCGCGGCCTCGACATCAAGCCCGAGCCGCTCCCCGTCAGCGTCGAAATCACCGCCACGCTCCCCGACGAGGCCGCCGCCAGCGACGAAATCCGCTGGACCATCAGCGTCAAAAACAACACCGCCCTCGCCGCCGCCACCGCCGTCCGCGAATGTCACTTCCCCCTCGTCGGCGACCTCGCCCTCGCCCCCGATCACAAACTCCTCTGGTCAAAACAAGGCGGCGAGCTCATCCCCGACCCCCGCGACGAAGTCGCCCGCCAGTTCACCGCCTACAAGGCCGCCGACCACCTCTTCCGCGCCTTGACTCTTTCCTACCCCTCCTTCCACGGCGCCTCCGCCAATTGCTTCGCCTTCGCCGGTCCCCGCCAGGGCCTCTACTTCGGCTGCCACTCCACCCGCTTCGAGCGCACCCTCCACCAATTTCGCGTCTATCCCGCCGAAAAAGTCCCCGGCACCTCCAAGGCCGTTTTCGACCAGCCCTCCGCCAGACTTGAGGCCGGCTTCGTCCGCTTCCCCGGCATCGCCGCCGGTGATACCTGGACCGAGGGCGAGTTCGTCACCGCCCCCTATTCCGGCGACTGGCATGTCGTCGCCGGAAAATACCGCCGCTGGGCCGGCACTTGGTTCCAGAAAAACCCCGACGGCACCCCCGTTGCCGCCGCCCGGACCGTCCCCGAGTGGGTCCGCCGCATGAACGGCTGGCAGCGCATCATCCTCCGCCACCAGCACGGCGAAATCCACTACCGCTACGCCGACCTCCCGCAAATCCACGCCGACGGTGCCGCCGCCGGCATCAACACCCTCTTCCTGTTCGGCTGGCAAAAGGGCGGCCACGACAACCACTACCCCGACTACACCCCGAACCCCAAGCTCGGCACCGAGCGCGAAATGCTCGACGGCATCGCCCATTTCAACAAAAACGGCGGCCACGTCATCCTCTACACCAACGGCCGCCTCATTGACCGCATCAGCGACTACCACAAAGCCACCGGCGTCGGCCCCGTCATCCTCGACCCCTTCGGCAACGAAGTCCTTGACCGCTACACCTTCACCGGCCCCGGCAACTTCGCCAGGATCTTTGTCGGACGCTACTTCGCCATCGCCTGCCCCTCCTCTCCCGCTTGGTTCGACCACCTCCGCGCCCAAGCCGACCGCGCCGCCGCCTACGGCTGCCACTCCCTCTTCCTCGACCAGATGGGCATGGACGAGCCGCCCTGCTCCAACCCCGCCCACAACCACCCCCCGCACTGGGTCGGCTCCGTCGCCGCCAAGGCCGACATCATCCGCCGCCTCCGCGACCACCTCCGTTCCCTCGACCCCAACCTCGCCCTCGGCATCGAGATTATCAGCGATGTCACCGGCCAGCACGCCGACTACGTTCACTCCCTCTTCACCGGCTCCACCGGCCCCCGCGGCTTTCTGGAGTTCTTCCGCTACACCTTCCCTGAAATCATCCTCAGCGACCGCGAAATCCGCGACGATTCCGACATCGAGCGCCGCGTCAACCGCGCCGTCCTCCTCGGCCTCCGCTCCGATGTGGAAATCTACCGCTGCCGCCGCACCATCGCCGAGACCCCGTATTATCAAAGCTACCTCGCCAAGATAGACGCTCTCCGCCAGCGCCAGGCCGATCTCCTCCTCGAAGGCCGCTACACCGACACAGACGGCTTCGCCAATTCAAACACGGAGGTCCAGGCCCGCTCCTTCACCCTCGGCAAGCGCATGGCCATCGTCGCCACCCAAAGCGCCAAGGACGCCGCCGCCGCCACCATCACCGTTCCCGCCGGCTACAAATACGCCGGCCACGACGCCGTCGGTGACGCCGAAGTCACCCCCGCCAGCGCCGCCGAAATCCACCTCGTCCTCCCCCGCCACGCCCTCGCCGTGCTCCTCTTCGAATCCGCCAAATAGCCGCCCCTCCGCCGCCATGACCACCCGCGCCAACCCCAACACGCCCGCCGAAGCCGGCCCGCCGCCCGCGCGCTTCGAGCGCGTCGTTGACGGCAAACAAACCGGCCTGTTCGTCCTCGCGAACCGTCACGGCGTGGAAATCCGCGTGACCAACCACGGCGCGCGCATCGTCTCCTGGCTCGCTCCCGACCGCGACGGCAACCTCGCCGACATCGTGCTCGGCTACGACACTATACAAGATTATATAAGCTCAAGGGAACCCTACTTCGGCGCGGCCATCGGCCGCTGCGCCAACCGCATCGCACGCGGACGCTTCACCCTCGACGGCGTCGAATACAGCATCCCGCCCAACAACGGCCCCAACGCCCTCCACGGCGGCCCCAAGGGTTTCCATGCCGTCGTCTGGGACGCCCGCCAGCCCGACCCGCGCACGCTCGAACTCGCCCTCCTTTCCCCCGACGGCGACCAGGGCTTCCCCGGCAACCTCCGCGTGAAAATGGTTTATACGCTCACCGACGACAACGAACTCAAAATCACCTACGAGGCCGTGACCGACCGGCCCACCATCGTCAACCTCACCAACCACTCCTTCTTCAACCTCCACGGCGCCGGCTCCGGCGACATCGGCGGTCACCTGCTCGAAATTCGCGCCGGCCATTGCACGCCCACCGACGCCGCGCACATCCCCACCGGCGAAATCGTTTCCGTCGCCGGCACGCCGTTCGATTTCCGCCGGCCCGCGCCCATCGGCGAACGCAAGGGCCTGAACTTCGTCCTCGACCCCTATGGAACGCGGACGGCCCGTCCGCTCCCCATCGCCGCCCGCGTCGTCGAACCGCACAGCGGACGCGTGCTCGAAGTCCGCACCGACCAGCCCGGCCTCCAGCTCTACTGCTCAGACAGCCTCCCCGCCGGCATCACGGGAAAACAGGGAAAACCTTACGGCCGCCGCTCCGCCCTCTGTCTCGAAACCCAGCGTTTCCCCGACAGTCCGAACCACGCCAATTTCCCCTCCGCCACCCTCCGCCCCGGAGAAACCTACCGCCACGTCTGCGTATATAAAACCGCCGTCGAATAAAAAGACTCCCCCTTTCCCCTCCCATGAAAGTCACCGCCATTGAAACACACATCTGCCATGCGTGGCGCACGAACTGGGTGTTCGTGCGCGTGCTCACCGACAGCGGCCCGCACGGCGTCGGCGAGGCCACGCTGGAATACCGCGAGCCCACCGTCGCCCAAGCCTGTCGCGAACTGGAGCGCTACCTTGCCGGGCGCGACCCCTTCGACATCGAGGCGTTCTGGCACGACACCTACCGCGACGCCTACTGGCGCGGCGGCCCCGTGCTCATGAGCGCGCTCTCCGCCGTCGAAATGGCCCTCTGGGACATCAAGGGCAAGGCGCTCGGCGTCCCCGTCTGGCAGCTCCTCGGCGGGCGCGTGCGCGACCGCGTGCCCTGCTACGCCAACGGCTGGTTCGCCCCCGCCAAGCGCCCCGACGAGTTCGCCGAAAAGGCCCGCGCCGCCGTCGCCCGCGGCTTTCGCGGCCTGAAGTGGGACCCGTTCGGCTCCGCCTACATGAACATCGGCAAGCGCGAGCTCGACGACGCCATCGCCTGCGTGCGCGCCGTCGTCGAGGCCGTCGGCCCCGAGGTGGACATCCTCATCGAGGGGCACGGGCGTTTCAACGTCCCCACCGCCATCCGCATCGCGCGCCGTCTGGAGGAGTTTGACATCACCTGGTTTGAGGAGCCGGTGCCGCCCGACAACCCCGACGCGCTCGCCGAGGTCAAGCGCCGCGTCCGCGTGCCCATCGCCGCCGGCGAACGCATCTACAGCCGCTGGGATTTCCGCAATTTCCTCCAGCTCGGCTGCGCCGACTACATCCAGCCCGACGTGAGCCACGCCGGCGGCATCGGCGAACTGCGCAAGATCGCCGCTATGGCCGAGACGCACCACATTGCCATCTGTCCGCACAACCCCTCCGGCCCCGTCGCCAACGCCGCCACGCTCCAGCTCGCCGCCTGCACGCCGAACTTTTTCCTGCTCGAAACCATGTCCGACGACGTGCCCCACCGCCGCGAAATCAGCACCGAGCGCGTCGGCTTCGAGGCCGGCGCCATGCTCATCCCCGACGGCCCCGGCCTGGGCATCGACCTGGACCTCGAAGCCATCGCCCGCCACCCCTACGAGCCGCGCAATCTCCGCCACTACACCGGCGCGCTCACGGACATCCGCCCCGCCGACGCCGTCTCCTATTTCGACCATAACAAAACCAATTAACCCGGCTTGACCGGCTTGAACCGCCAGCTCCTCATGAATTTCAAAGACCAACACGTGCTCGTCACCGGCGCGGCCACCAACTCCGGCCTGGCCATCGCCCGCGCCTTCGCCGCCGCCGGCGCGCGCGTCGCGCTCAACGACCTCGATCCCGCCGCCACCGAACAAGCCGCCGCCGAACTCCGCGCGGACACCGGCGGCGAGATCGCCGCCATGCCTGCCGACCTCGCCAGCCGCGACGCCGTCGCGGGCCTGTTCGCGCGCATCCGCGCCGAATGGGGCCGGCTCGACGTCCTCGTCAACAACGCCGTGCAGCACGCCATCGGCCACTCGTTTCTCGATATGCCGCCGGCGGTTCTGGAAAACGTCGTGCGCGTCAACCTCCTCGGCACGTTTTATTGCTCGCAGGAGGCGGCGCGGCTGATGGTCGCGCAGGGCGGCGGGGCGATCGTGAACCTCGGCTCGAACGCCGCCGCGCGCGCCATCCGCAACCGCAGCGCCTACGTCGCCACCAAGGGCGGCATCGAGGCGCTCACCCGCGCCATGGCCCTTGAACTCGGCCCGCGCGGCATCCGCGTGAACACCGTCATCCCCGGCTACATCCACACCTCGCGCTGGGACGGCCTCGCGCCCGAGGTCGTGGCCCGGCGCCGGGCCATCGTCCCGCTCGGCCGCGAGGCCGACGGGGCGGACATCGCCGACGCCGTCCTTTTTCTCGCCTCGGAACAGGCCCGCCGCATCACCGGCTCCCGGCTGGTGGTTGACGGCGGCTGCTCCGTCCAGCTTGTCCCGGAGGCGTTTGAGACATGAAACCCTCAAAACCCCTCCACGCCCGCTACAAATGGGAGCTGCTCGCCCTCCTGTGCCTGGCGTTTTTCTTTCACCAGGGCGACCGCGCCATCTTCGGCGTGGTGCTCCCGCAAATCCGTGCGGACCTGCTGCTCACCGGCGCGCAGGAGGGTCTGGTGGGCTCGGTGCTGTTTTTCACCCTCGCGATCCTGATGCCCTTCGCGGGCTTCGCCGGCGACCGCTTCCCCAAGACCCGCGTCATCACCTCCTGCCTGCTTTTCTGGAGCACGGCCACGCTCTTCACCGGTTTTGCCGGCGGCGTGGTCGCCCTCGTGGCGCTGCGCAGCGTGGCGACCGCCGGCGGCGAGGCGTTCTACGCGCCCTCGGCGTATTCGCTGCTCGCCAAGTTTCACCGCTCCACCCGCAGCATCGCGATGTCCGTCCACCAGGCCGCGCTCTACATCGGCGTCATCACAAGCGGCTTCCTCGGCGGCTGGATCGCCGACCGCTGGGGCTGGCGCTCGGCGTTCTACGTCTTCGGCGCCTGCGGCATCCTCCTCGCCTTTGTCTTCATGCTGCGCCTGCGCGACACGCCGGAGAACAACACCGCGCCGGCGGCTCCCGTAGGGCCTGACCTCGCGTCAGGCCGCGTTGATAATCCCGGCGCGACACAAGGTCGCGCCCTACAAAACTCGCCCGTGCCCGCTCCCGCCGATGACACGTCGTTCCTCCGTTCCCTCGGACTGATTTTCCGCACACCGACGGCGCTGCTGCTCACCGTCGCGTTCACCGCCATCGTCTGCGTGAACAACGCCTACGTCGTCTGGGCCCCCTCGTTTCTTCAGGACAAGTTCCACCTCTCGCTGACGCTGGCCGGCGGCTACTCGATGCTTTTTCACCACCTCGCCGCCATGGCCGGCGTGCTGGCCGGCGGCGCGTTCTCGGACTTCCGGGCGCGCACCCGCCCGACCGCGCGGCTGGAGTTGCAAACCATCGCGATGGCCCTCGGCGCGCCCGCCATCCTCTGGATGGCCCTCGCGCCAAGCCTTGCGACCGCGTGCCTCGCAATGGGGATTTTCGGGTTTTTCCGCGGCCTCTACGAATGCAACACGCACGCCTCGCTCTTCGACGTGATCCCGCCGCGTTCGCGCGCGACCGCCGTGTCGGTGATGACGATGGCGGCGTTTCTCATCGGCTCGCTTTCGCCCTGGGCGCTGGGCCGCATGAAGGACACCTTCGCGGACGGCTCCGGCCTGTCGCGCGGGTTCGCCGCGCTCGCCGCGCTGTATGTGATCGGCGCCGGCGCCGTTGCGTTCGCGAGGGCGCGCACCTTCCGCCGCGACGCGCTTCGCACCAATGAATGACGGAGATTTCGAGCGACCTCCGTCCATGAAAACGCCCCGCTCCGCCGCCTTTGCCCTCAATCGCCGGTGCGCCTGTCCCCGCGCCACCTTCCAGTGAAAATAGAAAGATCCAAAATGAAATTCTCCATGAAGCCCGTCCTCCTCGCCGCGCTCTGCGCCCTCGCCTCCGCCGCGCCCGCCGCCGACGACACCCTCGCTCCGCGTCCGCGCCCCGCCGCCACCGCCATCCGCGTCGTCACCGCCAACCTCCGCGTGCCCGTCAATGGCGACTATGCAACCGGCAACGGCTGGAACCAGCGCCGCGAACTCTGCCGCGACACCCTCCTTGCCCAAGATGCCGACATCATCTGCTTTCAGGAATGCCGTTCCATCCAGCTCAACTTCATCAAGGAAAAATTCCCCGGCTTCGAGCACTTCGCCATTGAAAACGCCCCCAAGGCGAACGCCCGCGCCGAGCCCACCATCGCCATCCTTTACTCCGCCGCCCGCTTCAAGCAACTCCGCGCCGGCGGCTTCTGGCTCTCCGACACTCCCTCCACGCCCAATTCCCGCTTCGACGATTCCGCCTTTCCCCGCCTGGCCAACTGGGTGCTCCTGCAAGACAGCGTCACCGGGGGCGCGTTCGTGGTCTGGAACACCCACCTTGACCACATCAGCGGCCCCGTCGGCGACTCCGTGCGCGAACGCCAGATCGCCGTCCTCCTTGCACAAGCCGGAAAAATCCCTTCCGACCTCCCGCAAATCCTCACCGGCGACTTCAACACCACCGCCGGCAGCAATGCCATCCGCGCCGTGAAAACCGCAGGCTGGGCCGATTCTTACGCCGTCCTTCACGGTCCCGACGACCCCGGCTCCACCTACCACGGCTTCCTTGGCAAAAATTACACGAAAAAAAGCCACGGCAAAATCGACTTCATCTTCTTCAACGGCCCCCTCAAGCCTCTCGCCTCCGAAATCGTCCGGGACGAACAGAAAGGCCGTTACCCCAGCGACCACTATTTCATCTCCGCCGACTTCGAATTTGCCAAGACGGTGGACGCCCCCGCCGCGCTCAAACCCGGTCAAACCCCTGATGGCACGCATCCGTAATACTATCCTGAAAAATCGTGCTCAAAAGCGTATGATTTCCCTATGACCAAGTTGGTTTTGAATAGCCACAAAGAGGCACAAAAAGCGCAAAGGCAGGATGCTTATTCTGCTTCATCTTTGTGCTTCTTGCGCCTTTTTGTGGCCATTTATTTCTTCGGTTGCGGCGTAGCCGCTCCAGGCAAATCCGTGGGTCAAAATCCTTCCAACTCCAACCTTCGCACTTAAATCCTCCCCTCCCATCCGTGCCATGAACACCAAAACCTCGCTCAGCGCACTTCTGACCGCCCTCTGCGTTTTCGCATCGGGCTCCGCCTTCGCGCATCCGAAGGCCCCGCCGGTGCCGCTCAAGCCCGTCGGCCACGTCATCCCGCGCCCCTCCTCGCAGGGTGTCAGCCCGCGCCTCGGCATCGGCTTCGAAAAGCTCGACCGCGATGTCTTCGACCCCGAAAAAGCCTACGACAAACTTGGCGCCATCGGCGTCAAATGGGTGCGCCTCCAGTCCGGCTGGCAGCGCACCGAGAAGGTCCGGGGGCAATATGATTTCGCCTGGCTCGACTCCGTGGTGGACAACCTCATCCGCCGCGGCATGACACCCTGGCTCTGCCTTTGCTATGGCAACGAGATCTACTCCCCCGAGGCCAAAAAATATTTCGGCGCCGTCGGCGTCCCGCCCATAAAAACCAAGGAGGAGCGCGACGCGTGGGCCGCCTACGTCACCGCCACCGTCAGGCATTTCAAAGGCCGCGTCCCGTTGTATGAAATCTGGAACGAACCCAACAGCAAATGGTGCTGGAAGTCCGGCGTCAGCCCGGCCGAATACGGCGGGTTTGCCATCGCCACCGCCGAGGCCGTCCGCGCCGCCGATTCCGCCGCGCAAATCGCCGGCTTCGCCATCACCAACCTCACCGATTTGCCCTACGTCTCCGCCGCTCTCGACACCGGCCTCGCCCGCCATCTCGACTCGGTCACCTACCATTATTACATGACCGGCGAGCGCGGCTACGCGCACTATTTCGAGGCGTTCAAGGCCCTCGTCCATTCCTACAACCCGGCGATCAAAATCATCCAGGGCGAGTCCGGCGCCCAGTCCCGGCCCGACGGCAAGGGCGCGCTTCGCCACCTCGCGTGGACTCCGGAAAAACAGGCCAAAATCCTGCTCCGCCACCTCGTCAGCGACCTCTCGCTCGGCGTCGAGTTCGCCTCCTATTTCTCCACCCTCGACATGATCGAGGCCCTCAACGGCAAGGTCGGCGACAAAGCCTCCTACCTCGACTACGGCTATTTCGGCGTTCTCGGCGCCGACTTCGACGCCGACGGACGTTCCACCGGCGAATACACCCCCAAGCCCGCCTACCACGCCCTGCAAAACCTCTGCGCCGCCCTTGCCGACGATGTCAGCGTGGAGCCCGTCCCGATACGTATCGCGCCGGGCAAGGAGGAGACCGCGTTCGGACAGGATCTCGATCCGTCCGGTGCCAGCCTCCAATTCCTCGGCCTGAAAAAAGCCAACGGCGCCCGCGGCTTCATCTATTGGAATGCCACCGACGTGCTGACGACGAACTTCGAAAGCACGACCTCGATGATCTTCGCCAAGCTTCCCACGCCCGTCCGCCTCGTGAACCTGATGACCGGCGTCGTCCATGAGATCCCGGCGGAGAATCTGGTCAAATTTCCCCGAAGCGACGCCCACACGCTCAAAAACATCCCCGTGACGGACTATCCGCTCCTTCTTACCTTCGGCGATTTCATCCCCTTCAGTCCCGTCCGCTGAATAAGAAAATTTCGAGGCATTTGGGGAAATCGCTCCGGGGATTTTGATACCGGGCAGAGGAAGAGACTCCGAAGGTGACGTCCGTAGATGAAGAGTGAGGAGCCTTTCCGGGCATCAATGTCTTATGGCTTGCGGGATAATGACCTTGATGTTTGCGACCCGTTTGAACTCTGAGGCGTTGCATGTCGCCACGCGCATGTTGTGGTGAAGGGCGGTGGCGGCAATCATTATGTCGTGTGCGCCAATGCGCGCGCCCGCCGCCTCAAGTTTTGCCCATAGTGCCGCGTGGGTGCGAGCGCAGTCTTCGTCGAAATCCATGATGGAGAGACGGTGGAAAGGAAAGATTGCAGCCAAGCGGCGCGGGCCTTGCCACGCGCGACGGTGGGGCCCGAACAGAGCACCCTCGTTTTTGCACAGGTCATGCGGATCTTTTCACCGAAACAAGCGCCGCGCCCCATGAGCCGTGCCGCACCTGGTTGGCGTGGTGCAACGACTCGTCATGTGTCGCGTTGTTGCGCAGCATGGCGGAGACGATTTTGAGCCGGCGCATGCCTAGGCAGCGCACCGTGCAGGCATGGCTCTGGCCCTTGTCGCGATGTGCTTTGTAATATGCCTACGCCCGGTCGCAATAGTGCCGCGTCAAATCAACCCAGAGATGAACGGTGTGCTGGAGGAAGCGGTTGCACTGCCTTCGCAGATATCCAACTCGTTCTCTTTCCCCATCCTACTACCTTATCACCCCATGCAAGTGTCCATGACAGCCTCTAGTAGCGATTGCGCGCTTGAAAGGGCTTGCGGTTCGGGCCGAAGTTACGCCCGCCGCCTCCCATTGCCTCCTTCGGCTTGGCCTCGTTTACCGTAAGCGTGCGGCCGCCGAGATCGGCACCGTTCATCTTTTGCACGGCGAGCTGGCTCGCCTCGGCCGTATCAAACGTGATGAAGGCAAAACCGCGCGCACGGCCGGTTTCACGGTCGGTGGCGACAAAGACATCGGTCAGGCTGCCGAAGGCGCCGAAAGCGTCGCGGAGATCCGCTTCGCTGGTGTTGAAGGAGAGGTTCCCAACATAAAGTTTGGAATTCATGGTGATTTTTTGCGTAGGCTTCGTGGCTGTCAGAGTGTTCCCGGGAATCGAGTTTCGAATCATTCACCTGAACAGAGAGCTCATCTGAAGACCCACCAATCACTGGCATCTAAACGTCGTATACGACGGTCCGAGGGTTCCGGTTCGTGGGGAATATGCAAGCATTATCCGCACGCGGATAAAATACTGCATAATAATTTCACATCCGGGCAATCGCTAGACGGCGCGCGGGAGCAGAAAAAGCAGCACGGCGAGAACGTGACAGGTGCTTCCGCCCAGCACAAAGACATGCCAGACGGCGTGATGGTAGCGCAGCCGTCTCCAAGCATAAAACCCGGTGCCTGCTGTATAGCATAGCCCGCCTGCCAGCAGCAACCAAAGCGCCTCATTCGGCACGTGCGTTAGCAAGGGTTTGAATGCCACCACGATCAACCAACCGGCAAATAGATAGGCCAACAACGAAACCCGGTGATAGCGTTCGCCATAAAGCAACTTAAACACCGCGCCCGCTCCACATATGCCCCAGATTACGCCGAACAAACTCCAGCCCCAAGGACCTCGCAGATGCGTCAGCAAAAACGGTGTGTAGGTGCCCGCGATAAGCACAAAAATAGCCGCGTGGTCCAGCCGGCGGAAGAAGCGTTTTCCCCATTCGCTGCGCTGGGTGTGGTAAAGCGTGGATGATGTGTAAAGCACAAGCAGCGCCAGCCCGAATACCGTGAAGCTGACCACATGCCATGCCTCTCCGTACAGGCTGGAGAAAACAATCAGCAGCGTCAGCGCGGCGATGCTCAGAATCGCGCCGATGCCATGGGTGAGCCAGTTGGCAATCTTCTCGCCTCGGGTATCTTCCCGCGCATTGCGATCTCGACCGGTGCCTGATTGTGCCGGTGCCATTTCGCCTGCGGACTTTACTGCGGAGCGCGCCCGGCGCCGTTGCACCACCAGTTGAGCCCAGATGTCGAGCTTGCGGATAAACGCACAAGGTGTGGGGCTGCGGAATTTTTCCTGCGACCATTCTTCGCCGTTGGCGTAGACGGTCTGGGGAATCACGCACGTGCCGAAAAGCCAGTCCGCGACCGGCAAGCCGAAGAACCCCGAGATGGATTCATTGCAATCGATCACGGCGTGGTGGCGCAGATGAAATCCATAAACCGGCTGCCAGAACCAACTCCATCGCCGGTGCGTGACCAGCGGTTCCCATTTCTCGAACGGCCAGTGGTTGATCGCATGCAGAACCTCGTAGAGCGTCAGCGAACTGGCCAGCGCGGCGAACCCGGAGAAAAACCACGGGAAGCTTGGAAACAGCACGTGCAACAATATCAAAAGTGGTGTCAGGATCGCCGCAAACACTACCATCGAATACCAAGGGAAAAAAGCGGCTTCATGCTGCTCATCCTCAATGATCGGAAATTTATTTTCGATGCAGAGAATACCGCGTCCATCCTTCGAAGCCTTGCGTGCGACGCGTGTGAGTGCATGGTGCAAGGTGTGCTGGCGGTAGAGACGCCGCAGCATCGGGATGGCCGGAGTGTGAAGCACGTAACGGTGGAAAAAATATTCGATGAAACATGCCACGAGGCTGATGGCGGCGAAAGCAACCGCCCCTTTCCAAAACGGTGCCCGCAACTGCGCCTCCCAGGCTCCCGGAGCCAGCCACCAAAGCACGGCCAGCAAGCCCGAAAGGGTGATCGCGATAGTGAAGGCAAAAAGCGGCAATGAAAATTTTTCGTGATTGTGAACCGATGAAGAAGAGGAAACCATGACCCTATCCATTTAGTTTCATTTTGCCGATGATGCAACCGGCAATACGTATCGACACGGAAATGTGTCATGGAGAAGAGCCCCCGTGAAATGGCGGCAGGAATGCGAAGGAGTTGAGCGTGCCGGCGCGGGAATTTCGCATCGGACGCGCGGATGCAAAGACCAGCCTGCGCACGCGACCGCATTTGCCGCGATGAACACGGCGTGCCGGACCGCCAGCACATTTTTATCACTGCTCCAGTTCCTCGGCTGGCGGGTCCTTGCCAGAGTTGCTTGACACGTCGCGAGACAATGTTGGCCGGAATGCCGGGGGCGTCGATGACTGGTAATTGATCTCGTCACCATGGACGCAACACGCCAGTTTACCTCCGGAAAGGCAAACCGCAGTCACGATGAAGATACTTTTGGTCAGCCCAAAGACGCCTGACACTTTCTGGAGTTTTCAGTACGTGCTGCGTTTTGTGGCGAAAAAGGCAGCCTTCCCGCCATTGGGCCTGCTGACCGTTGCCGCCATGCTGCCGCGCGACTGGGAACTACGGTTCGTCGATCTCAATGTCCGTTCCCTGAATGATGCCGACCTGCGCTGGGCCGACTACGTCTTTATCAGCGCCATGATCGTGCACGAGGCATCGGTGCGGGAGATCGTCCGGCGCTGCGCCGCCCTCGACCGGCAGATCATCGCGGGCGGGCCGCTCTTTACCACCGGCCACAAGAATTTCCCGGAGATCCCGCACTTCGTGCTGGGGGAGGCGGAGGCGATCATGCCACAAGTGGTCGCCGACTTGCAACGCGGCTCGCCGCAACCGGTCTACCGGGCGCCCGCTTGCCCCGGCCTCGCCCAGACACCCGTGCCGCGGTGGGACCTGATCCGGATGAGGGACTACGTGACGATGTCCGCGCAGTTTTCCCGCGGCTGCCCTTTCGACTGCGAGTTCTGCGACATCATCGTGATGAACGGCCGCGTGCCGCGCACCAAGTCGCCCGAACAATTCATCGCCGAACTTGAGGCCCTGCGCCGGTACGGATGGAAGGACATGGTGTTCGTGGTGGATGACAATTTTATCGGCAACAAGGCGCGCACCCGCGCCCTCCTGCACGCCATGATCGCGTGGCGCGAACGCACGCGGACGCAGATGGGGTTCCTCACCGAGGCCTCGATCAACCTCGCCGACGACGCCGACCTGATTGCCCTCATGGTCACGGCCGGCTTCCGCAAGGTGTTTGTCGGGATCGAGACGCCCTCGGCCGTGTCGCTCGACGAGTGTCACAAGGTGCAAAATCGCGGCCGTGATCTCGTCGCCGCGGTCCAGGTCCTGCAACGGTCCGGGCTCGAGGTCATGGGCGGCTTCATCGTCGGTTTCGACAGCGACACCCGCGACATCTTCAAGCAGCAGTTCGATTTCATCCAGCGCTCCGGCGTGGTGACGGCGATGGTCGGGCTGCTCACCGCCCTGCCGCGGACGCGGCTCTTTGACCGGCTGAAGCGCGAGGGCCGGCTCCTCGCCAGTTCCACGGGCAACAACACGGATGCCACGCTCAATTTCCTGCCCCGGCTCAATCGCGATTACCTCGAGTCCGGCTACCGCGAGCTGATGCGCCGGCTCTACGAACCCCGCAACTACTACCGGCGCATCCGCGTTTTCCTGAAAACCTACCATGCGGCGGGCGGACGGCTGCGGTTGTCGTGGTCGGATGTGTCGGCGTTTTTGAAATCGTTATGGCTTCTGGGTGTCTGGCACCGCGGCCGCCTGGCCTACTGCCGGTTTTCCCTCGCCACCTTGTTTCGCCGCCCCGGCCAGTTTCGCGTGGCGATCGAGATGGCGATCATCGGCCATCATTTCCGCTGCGTCGCCGACCGGCTGTGAGCGAGGCGCGGCCGGCTCCATGTCGCGCGTTGCCCGGACAGCGTGAGGCCAATGGTGTTCCGCAGGAAAGGCGACTCCGCCTCCATGAGGATATGGGTTTCTGCCGATTGCCTGTCAGAGACCAAAGGGCAAACACTGCTTCAGTGCGGCAGCATGTCCGGGGGCGACGGGCTTGTCCTTTGCCGCGCGCCGTTTTGATTTTGCGCTTTTTGAGGCAAGCAGGTGCCGGAAGCCCGGCGTCCGGCGCAGCAGCCTGCCGGTGCCGGTCAGCTTGAATCGCTTGGCGACCGATTTTTTGGTTTTTTGCATAAAAGTATTCGATTAATTGATACGAGAGATGGATGGATGGTCGGACGTTGAAAAACGCCGGCTCAGGCGGCGCCGCCGAGGATGCAGAGGATGTCGTCTTCACGGACAATCGTGTGGTTCCGGTTGCCGAGTCGCACCGCTTCGCCGCTGTGCCGGGCGACGAGCACGGTGTCGCCGATGTGAACTTCGAAGGGCGCGACCCCGCCGCCCTTTTTCCCCCGCCCGCTGCCCAGCGCGATCACTTCCGCCTCCAGTGATATTTCCTTCGCGCTGTCGGGGATGATCACGCCATCCCGGGACTGTTCCTTGTCCTCATCACGGCGCCGGATGAGGATGCGATCGCCGATGGGTTGGATTTTTGAATGTTGCATAAGATGAAAGCACCGTCACCGCCGCCCCTGCATCTCCTGGGCCGTCGGGAGCCTGTAGATGATTTTGCCTTCGACGATTTCGCGCAGGGCGATGTCTTCGGGCTCCATTTTCTCCAGCGAGACCACCAGCGGCCGATGGCCTTGCCGGAGCTGCTTGACGCGTCGCGAGACGACGTTGATCAGAATGTTGGGATCGTCGATGACCTTGAGTGCGTTTTTGATGTAGTCGTCTCTCATTGGATAAAAAGGATTGCGGTGGTTGAGTGGTGGTGAGTGGAGCGGGTGCGTCCAAATGCTTCCCGGCGCTTTGAAATGATTATGGTCGAGGGCTGGCCGGCATGCGGTCAGCCGGTCGTCACCTGAATGCTGCTCTCGATGACGCCGGTGGCGATGGCGTGGCGGGTGAGGCCGGCGGTGTCATGGATGTCGAGTTTGTCCATCAACTGCTGCCGGTGTTTTTCAACGGTCTTGATGCTGATGCCGAGTTCGGCGGCGACCTGCTTGTTGGCCGCGCCCTCGGCCACGAGTTGCAGCACCTCCGCCTCGCGCGTGGTCAGAGGCCGGCTGGGCTTCGCGCGGGACGCTCCGGTTTCGCGGGCCCGCCGCGCCGCGTCCCGCAGGCGCTTCAAAATCGACGCGCTGAAATACGGATGCCCGGCGACGATCTCCTTGATCGCGCGGACCAGCACCTGCCCGGAGTTTTGTTTCACCAGATAACCGGACGCGCCGACCGCGGCCATTTTCGCCACATACTCGTCGTCGCTGTGCGCGGAGAGCACCAGCACCTTGGAGGCGGGCGCGGCGAGCAGGATCTGCCGCGTCGCCTCGAAGCCGTTGAGCACGGGCATGGCGATGTCCATCACGACAACGGCCGGGTGAAGCTTCCGGGCCAGATCCACCGCCTGGCGTCCGTTCGCCGCCTCGCCAACGACCTCGAAGTCGGGGTCCAGCACCAGCAGCGACCGCAATCCTTCGCGAACGATGGCATGATCTTCGGCCAACAGGACGGTGATCCGTTTCATAAGGCCGGCCTCCTCTGTCTGCCGCGGAATGGAATCTCGGCGCGCACGGTGGTTCCCTTGCCCGGCACCGACTTGATGACGAAGCGGCCGCCCACCATCTCAACGCGTTCCCTCATGCCGATCAGGCCGAGGTGCTTGTTGTTTTTGGCGGCGAGGGCGCGATCCACCTGAAAGGACCTGCCGTCGTCGCGGATTTCGAGGCGGACGGAGTCGGCGATTTTGAGAACGCGCACGGTCACGAGCCGCGCGCGCGCATGGCGGGCGACGTTCGTGAGCGCTTCCTGCGCGACCCGGTAGAGCACGGTGCGCCGGGTGTTGTTCAGGGCCTCCACGCCGGGAAATACCGTGAAGCGAATGAGCAGTCCCTTGCGTCCGGGCAGGTCCTTTATATAGGAGCGCAGCGCCGGGATCAGCCCGAGGTCGTCGAGCATCGCGGGGCGAAGTTCGCGCGCGTAACGATGGACGATCCGGATGGACTGCCCGACCAGTCGCTGGGTTTGGGCGATTCTCTGGCGGAGACTCCGGCTGTTGATCGCGGCAGATTCCTGCAAAGCCGCGAGCTGCACGTTGATGCCGGCCAGGATCTGGGCGACCTCATCGTGCAATTCACGGCTGATTTCCTTTCGCTCCTCCTCCTGCGCCGACAGGACCTGGTGCGCCAGGCGCCTCGACTGGGCGAGGAGCTGGCTGTAGTGCCGGGCGCCCTGCACGAGTTGCCTCTCGCCTTTTTTTCGTCGCGCGGTTTCGCGCCGCACCTGTTGCCGGGCAGCCGCCAGCGCGGCGGTGCGTGCGTGCAGCTTTGCATCGATGTGTTGCGCGTGGAGCGTGGCCGCCCGGGCGGGCTGGTGCGTGTGCTCGACCTGCTCCATGACCTGAAAAAAGAAAACTGCGCCGGCCTGCGCGGACGGGTGCCCGTCATGTCCCGCATTGGACGGAGGCTGCAACGCCACGGCTCGGTCGTGCATGCGGGCCAGGTCCAGCGTGTCCAGTCCGAGCGAAACGGCTGTGCGTCCGATCGAGCCTGCCGAACGCCCGTGTGCCCGTTGGCGCAGATGGCATCGCAGCGCTGCCTGGTAGTGTTTTTCAAACTGGATTTTTTTGTCGGTTTTCATGGCTGCGTCCTTTCAGCGCGGAGTTGGCCACCGGATCGCGGTTTCCCTCAAGGCCGGGGAGGGCAATCGGTGTCTGCGTTTGCATATTAATTAATGCGGGATGCCGCTTTTGGCGAGAGATTGTTTATGGGGTGAAGACCTGCCCGGCCCGCGTCCGGCCCCGTAGGGTTACACCCCATGGCAACCGGCCGGCCCCGGCGGTAGTATTAGTCGGCATCTCGACGGCGGGGGCGCATCTGCCCTCACGTTGCGTCGGATGAAAACAAGAGATACACCATGAACACACTCGAAATCAAAGGCGGCTGGAACATCACCAAGGGCAAACTGAAGCAAAAGTGGGCCAAGCTTACGGATGACGACCTCCAATACGTCGAAGGCAAACAGGATGAACTGATCGGCCGGATGCAGAAGCGCACCGGCGAAACCCGCGAAGCGATTGAAAAAGCGACCAAGGAATGAGGGAAATGAACATGAAAGATCACGTCTACAAGCTCATCGAACTCACCGGCACCTCGCCCATGTCCATCGAGGACGCGGTGAACAAGGCCATCCGGCGCGCCAACAAAACCGTCAAAAATCTTTGCTGGTTCCAAGTGGTGGAAACGCGCGGCAACATTGACAAGGGGCGGGTGCAATATTGGCAGGTGACCATCAAGGTCGGCTTCTCCGTGGAAACCTGAGTGAGTCTCCTATAACCGCTGACGGTCGGGGAGGAAATTTCCCGTCCCTCCCCGGCTCGATGCCCGGGCGGCGCGCCCATCCTCTTCCGCGATGCCAGCCCCGGCGCGGTGTTCTTCATCATCGCGCTGAACTGTTTTCGGAAACCCAGTGGTCAGATGGCCTGGGCCCGGAACTGCCCGCACACCGGGATCGCCGTTGTTTTCCGCAGGAGATCTGGCGGCTTTGAACTTTCTGTGCCGGCATGGCCGCGAAGCGCCCCGCTTTCATGGTTTTCATCCATTTCTCGCCGACAAGGAGACTGATTCCGACTGTTCAATGAAGTGACGCATGGCCATGATCTCGCTGGTCCCGGCGACATCGTGCGCGCGGGGCTGATGCAGGGCCAGGGTTTGTCCGTTGCGCGTCACTCGCAAATTGCCGTCGGGCTCCTCCGTGACCTCGCCGAGCGTGTCCAGCAGGGCGCAAACCGAGCTCCAGTCCAGGTCGGGAGGGGACGGATATTGAAAAATGGCGGTGCAGGTGCGCCGTTGCGCATCGGTGAGGGGGAGTGATGGCATATTTTTTTGGGTTTAAGGTTGGCCGCCTTTGCTTGGCGGGTGAGGATATCGGCCGGCCCCAGACTGCACGAAAACATCGGGATGGGCAATGGGGTGTTATACTACCGGCGGCGGAGGCTTCGCAGTGCGCCCGAAACCGGCGGTCCGGAGGAAGCCGTAACCGGATTATGGATACAAGCGGCTCCGGCTCATCAGGCCTGGCCGCCCTGGCCGCCTTCGTTTTCCCATACCGCCTCGGCTTTGTCCGTCCCGCCGGCGGAGCCTCGGCGGGGCATGGCGCCTTCGTTGATCAAAGCGGCGAGCATCCATTCCATTTTCTCGTGTGTTTGCATCGCCTCCCAAAGTCCGGCCTCATCTTCATACCGGCGCCCGGACTGCACGATGAGGGTTTTGATGCTCCGGCGGAGATTCCGGTGCCGCCTCAATAAATTCGCGAGCGGCCGTTTCGCGATATCCGGAACGTCTGCCAAGGCATGCACCGGAAGCGTCATGCCGTGGCTGGGGATGTCCGCGTGGCCGGATGGCAACAGACGCTGTTCCAGCCGGGCGATGATGGCTGCGAGTTGCTCGCCATGTCGCTCGAGGATGCGGACAATATCCTGGGGAAAGTTGCCCTTCTCTGCGGCGAGCAATTCGCGAATACTATTCAGCAGATCGTATTCCTCCTCGATAACGGTTCCGAATCCGTATGTGATGTGTGTCGCGTTCGAGTCCATGTCAGGAACCGGATGCCAAACACGGCTTCACCGCAGACCGGACTTGCTGTTCTCGCCGGTCTTCCTGTGCGGTGGCGCGGGCGGCTTGGCGTATCCGGTCCTCGCCGGCTGCCTCGACGCCTTTTTCTGCCAGTTGTTCGTTTTCGCTTCGGCCCTCGGCATCCTCATCCTCGAGGGAGGATTCGGGCGTCTGGCTCCCGATCGATCCCGGCACCGGATTCCAAGGTTTTATTTCGTTGATCGAGTCAAGCATCGCCTCCTGCCGGTCCGCATCGGACTCGCCCGTCACTTCACGTTTTGCCTGCTCGTAGTCGGTTTGCGATACATGCGACGGCTTAAGGCCGGCAATCATGGCCAGTTCGCGGGTGCGCATGTGCACACGTTCGCGGGGCGTCGGAATGCTGGCGGTGGCGCTTTTGTTTTCAGTCAGACTATTTTTGTTGGGATGATTTTTGTCCATTGGGCTTTAGTATATCGGAAAAAGCTCCGGAAGCCATGGGGTGTTACCCGATATCGGGTCAACCTGGCTGGTCGCGGTATGAACGAAACAGCATCAAGCCCGGCCTTCGCGGAGATGGGCCCACTGGTCAGTTTCTCGACCTCCATGAGGAGAGTGTGAAGCTCGACGAGGAGTTCCATGGACGTGCGCGCAGTGGTTTCGACGTCAGTATTCATGGGAGCATGGGCGAGGACTTGGATGGCGGGCGACCGGGAGCGGTCAGGCCTGCCTTGAGCGGACCAGCGAGATGATGAAGAGCACGAGAAAGACGACGAAGAAAACCTTGGCGATCATGGCGGCGGTGCCGGAGATGAAGCCAAAGCCGAGGACGCCCGCGACAAGCGAAATGACGAGAAAAAGGAGAGTGTAGCTTGGCATGGGAGGATGCGGGTCACAGGGTTCTGGGTCCGCGGAACAAGCCGGTCAGCCCTGCAATGATTGCGATGCTGCCTCCGGCAAACAGCCATATGGTTTTGTCGGTCAGCGTCCCGGTGAAAAAGCGGGAAAAGCCGGAACCGATCGAATCGGAACTGCTGATGCCATAGCCGATGAGAGCGATGCCGCCTGCGAGCAGCACGACTGATATGATTCTGTTCATGATTTTTGTAGTTTTGAGCGTTTGGCGCCACGAGGCGCCTGCCTGGGCAGGCGCCGGTGTTCGTTCGTGGCAGGATGAGCGCGGTCTGAAGAAAACGGCATTCCACCGCTGCCTAGCTTTTCACGGTCATGTTATTGTTGACCGACTTCACGCCGCGGACGTCCTGGACGAGTTTGGTAACGAGGGATTTTTCAGCGCTGGAGCTGGCTTCGCCCGTGATGGCGATCACGCCGTTGGTGGCGGTGATCTTGGTCTTGAGCGCACTTGTCGCCTTGTGAATGAAAAGCGCGTGCTTCACCTGGGCGGTGATGGAGATATCGTCGATTTTTTCGCCAAGCGTCGCATCCGTGGCGGATGTGGCGTCGGGTTTCGCGACAATGTCGTTTTGGACGGATTGCACCC
The DNA here is from genome assembly GCF_038725785.1 of Termitidicoccus mucosus. GTDB lineage: Bacteria > Verrucomicrobiota > Verrucomicrobiia > Opitutales > Opitutaceae > Termitidicoccus > Termitidicoccus mucosus. The sequence goes on along the minus strand of NZ_CP109796.1, from coordinate 1,703,317 downwards.
AGTCGATCTCCCGGGCGTAAAGCCCGGTGAGTTCCTTCTGGGCAAGATTGTCGGCCGTGCCGGTGAGGGTGACGACACCGTCCTTCACGTCGACCTTGGTGGTGGCGATGCTGACGTTGGCTTTCATCAGCAGCCGGCTACGAATTTTGAAGGCCATCCACGCGTCCGAGTGCTCGGGATAGGTGGACTTGATGGCGAGTTTGTTGTCCACGCTGGTGACTCCCGGGAGATTTTCCACGGTATCCTCGGCGAGGGCTTTTTCTTCCTTGTCCTGCACGGTGCCGGTAAGGGTGACCACACCGTCGCGGGCTTCCACCTTCACGTGATCCTCGAGGATCGTGCGGTAATTGTAGGATGCCTTCGCGGCATCCTCGATCTTGCGATCGGTTTCGGATGAAGCGAGCAGGATGATCGGGCTGGCGGCAAGCAATAGCAGGACTGGCATGTTTTTGATTTTCATATGGGATAGATAAACCATACGCCGCCCGCGTTTCCATCGCCATGGGGTCTAGTCCTACCGTCGGCTATCGGCCCCGCTGTTTTCTCGTGGCGGAGCGCGCCCCGCCTCCCGAAGTTGAACAATTGCGCGTCGGCAATCGCGGACGAAGCCAGTCCTGCCGAGGGATCGTCGTCGGGGTGGGTGAATACCCCATGTCGGACGGCGGCATCCGAGCTTATTTTATAACCGGCATCGGGCAAATTGACGAAAGCGATCCGTTGCGAACCGGCCGGGCCGGAATCGCCGCCTGACTCATTCGGAATCATGCATCAACTGGACCTTATTCTGACCCTGGCCGGAGGCTTTATCGCGACGCTTGTGCCGGGCCTCGGCACGCAGCAGCGTTTGGGCCTTTCGCCCATCGGCGGATATCTTCTGGCCGGCATCGTCATCGGCCCGCGCACACCGGGGTTCGTGGCCAACAAGGAGATGGCGGAGCGGTTTTCCGAAATCGGTGTCATCCTGCTGATGTTCGGAGTGGGTCTGCAGTTTCACTGCAAGGAGCTGCTGGCAGTCAGACGCGTCGCGATCCCGGGCGCGCTGGTGCAGAGCGCCGTGGCGACACTGCTGGGCGCCGTGGTGGTGCATGGGTTCGACTGGAGCTGGCCGGTGGGCATCGTTTTCGGTCTGACCCTTTCCGTTGCGAGCACGGCCGCCCTGCGCATCGCGGGCGCGGATTGCGTCTTTACGGGCGAAGGCGAAGTCGCGCTGGCGATGACGGAGTTTATCCTCGGCCAGTTCAACGCGACACGCGAGCAGATCGACCGGGAGCGCGAACGAATCCGGGAAGAACTGTTTGATAAAAAGACCGGATGAATCCTGCTTGCGCTCCATCGTTGCCACCGCCGGTTTTGTGCATTCCTTGCCATTTTCCTTCATGCGCCTCGAAATTTTCCATCTGACCCGTTACGAATATGACCGCGAGGTGCAGATTCACCCCCACCTGCTCTATCTGCGGCCGCGTGAGAATCCGCTGCTTCAGGTGAATCGCTTCGCTTTCTTTTTTCAGCCCGAGGCGCGAGTGGATTGGATGCGCGACGACTTCGATAACTTGCCGGCAAGCGCGCAGTTCTTTTTGAACACCGCGGTCCTCGAAATCCGCTCTGAATGCACGGTCACCACCGCCGACACGCCGCCGTTCGATTTCCTCGTTCGCGACTACGCCAGGGCTTTCCCCTTCGCCTATGAGCCGCTGCACCGTTTCAATCTCTCGATCTACCTCACGCCGCCGGACGACGCCACCCGGGCTGCCCTGCTCCGGTGGCTCGACAGCCGCTTTGTTGACCGCCCGGCGGAAACAGTCGGGTGGCTTTTTGCCTTCAATCAGGTGATCAACCGGAATCTGGCTTACCAGCGGCGCGATGAAGCGGGCATCCAGTCCGCGCTTGCCACGATCAACTTGGGCTCGGGTTCGTGCCGGGATTTCGCGGTCCTCTTCATCGAGTGCGCCCGCGCGCTGGGAATCGCCGCCCGGTTTGTCAGCGGCTATCTTTTCGATCCTTCGGGCAATGGTTCGAGAGGCGGTGACATGCACGCCTGGGCTGAAGTGTTCCTGCCAGGTGCCGGCTGGAAAGGGATTGATCCGACGCATGGCATTTTCTGCGACAACGCCTACGTGCCCGTGGCCCACGCCGTCGTGGCCGAGAGCGTGAACCCGGTTCAGGGCTCCTTTGTCAGCGTGATACCCACAGCGGCGCGGCTGACTACGGACGTGCGCGTGCGACAGTCTTCGTAGCGTCAACCGAGGTTTATGTCAGTTTGGACACCTCGCCATTCTTGTTGTCGGGCCGCACGCCAGCGAAGAGTGCCAGCGCGAAGAACGGCGCGAGGATGCCGCCACGGTAGTTCTCCACATAGTCCATGAGCGCGGCGGCCTTTTCGGCGGTGAGCGTCGGCGCGGTGCCGCGTTTGTGGGCGATGCGGTAATGCGGGACTTTCGCGATGGGGTTTTCGCCAATCCAGCCTTTGTCCCGTGCATACTTCATGAAGGTCGAGACGACACCCCGGCGGTTGTTGTGAGTTTTGAGCGCGGCCCTGCCACGCGCGCAATACGCCATGAGACGTTCGGAGTTCAGGTCGGACACAAGCGCCTTGGGGAAATTTTTTTCAGCAGCTCGGTGTGCTTGCTGATGGTCGAGAGCTGCGCATCGGAGATCAAACCGCGCTCGTGCTCGGCGGTGCGATGGGCGACATTTTCGGTGAGCGCATCGGCGAGCGGCTTGTGCGTTTCGGGCTCCTTGAGGTTGTCGAGGGTGAAGTCCACCAGTTGGGTGAGCGTGCGCCGGTCTCCACGGATGCGCAGAAAGACGGACTCGGCCTGCCGCACCTCGTCGTCGGAGAGGTGAGTGCCCACCATCCGCAAGTTAGAAGCGGCGGACTGGATGGTTTTGAGTTCGAGCGCGTCTTTTTCGATCCGCGCCTCTTTTCTGGTCGGAAAATTTTTTCGGATGCGCTTTCCGTTGATGAAGCCATCGACTTGATAGACGATCTGGCCGGAGGGATTTTTGAACGGGCGGACTCTGAACGAGGATGTTTTGATTTTCACGCAGGATTTGCCACGTCAACCTGTCAAATCCAAGAGCCTTCAGCGTAACTACCTGATAATCAAGTGGAACCTTGGCGGAGAGGGGGGGATTCGAACCCCCGATACCTTGCGGTATACGCGCTTTCCAAGCGCGCGCATTCGACCACTCTGCCACCTCTCCAGATGGGTTCCGTCCACGGCGCTTCGCGCTGCTTCCGGCGAGTAAGGGGCTGAAATAAGGATGCCCTCCGCGCCCGGGTCAATGGAAAATCTTTCGGATATCGAGGATTGCAGAGCCTTGGCCGCATGCCCGGTGTTACGAACGCTGAAGAAGGGCAGAAGGGTTTTGAATAATCGCAGCGGGCTCATTGGCGGGCTTTTTACGTGTTGTCATTTGAAATGACGGCTGAATGAGTGAACCTATGGACGTATTGGACAATCCAGCCAAACGTAGCCGCGCGATGGTTGCCCAGCTCAGGCAATCCCAGATCTACCGCGATTATGAGCAGGCCTTCCGCGAGGCGACTGGCCTGCCGCTGAGCCTGCGTCCGCTCGATGCGCTCGATTTGCCGCATCACGACGATCCGAAGCAGGGACCGTTTTGCGCGTTGATGGCGCGGACAAACCACACGTGCGCCGAGTGCCTGCAACTCCAGCGCAAGGTCGAGCAGGAGGCGCAACTCGGCCCGAGTTCGCTAAAGTGTTTCGCGGGAATGTGCGACTCGGCGGTGCCGATCCGCGTGGGGGAAAACTTGGTGGCGTTTTTGCAGACGGGGCAGATTTTCTTGCATCAACCTACTCCAGGCCAGTTTGCGAAGGTGGCGAGCCAATTGATGCGCTGGGGATCGCAGATCGACATGAAGACGGTCGAGGAGGCTTATTTTCAGACGCGGGTCATCACCAAGAAGCAATATGAGTCGATTTTGCGGCTGTTGTCGGTGTTCGCGCAGCATCTGGCCTCGCTCGGAAACCAGCTCATGGTGCAGGAAGAGCATGCGGAGTCGCCGGTCATCAGCAAGGCGCGCGTGTACATCGCGGAGCATCAGGATGACGATCTCACGCTGGCGCAGGTGGCGCAGGCGGTGAACACGAGCGCGTTTTATTTCTGCAAGATGTTCAAGAAGTCCACCGGCATGACGTTCACCGATTATCTGGCGCGCGTGCGGGTGGAAAAGGTGAAAAACCTGCTGCTCAACCCGCACAAGCGCGTGAGCGAGGCGGCGTTCGAGGCGGGATTCCAGTCGTTGTCGCAGTTCAACCGCGTGTTTCGCAAGCTGGAGGGGTGCTCGCCTTCGGCTTATCGCGAGCAACTGCATGCGGTGGTGTCAGCGCGATGAGCCGGCGGCGGCGTGGCCGGCCGTGCAGCGTCCGTCGTCGTGGCGTTGCTGGCAGATGGCGCAGAAGGTCGATATCTCCGTGCGCGCGATGCGCTGGAGCGCCGCGCGGGCGGTGGCGAGCGAGGCGGCCTGCGAATCGGCGGAAAGCAGCGGGAGGAGGATTTCGACCAGCGCGCATTCGGCCGTGGCGAAATAGGCGATGAAGGGATTGCGCGCGCAGGGACAGAGGGCCGCGTCGTCCGGCGAGGCAAACGCGGCCTCGTGCGGATTGCGCGGAGCGACAAGGATGTCGTCGGGAAGCGTGCTCGGATGGCGCAGCTCGGCGAAAAAATTGTCGAGCGTCCAATCCATCAGGTGGATGAGGCTGTCGGGATGGGCGAGCGGGGAGTTGACGGGTTCATCGCGCAACAAAGCCTCCCATCGCAAACGAAGTGCGGGGCGCTGTTGGGAAAGCGAGTGGAGTGTACTCGCGTGCATGGCTACATGGATGCCACAAGGACGCGACGGGCGCTCTGCATGTCTTGCCCAAGGGGGCTCATTTTTTGAGCTTTGCGCAACGGATGGCAGGAGATGGCCGGAGGAGGGCAATTTGTGCGCAGGGACATTTTTCGACCCGGCTTGCCTGCCTGGGGGGCATCTGGTCCGCAGTTTTGCCGCAGATCCCAAATCCATGCGACAAAAAGGGGGAGATTTGCAGGAGGATCGTTTTGCGAAGCCTGCCGACAACAACGCCGCGCAGTGAAACAGGCGGAGGCGGGTCGGGCATTTTAAATGGACTGCATCGCCAGCGGAAGTGGATACATTTTTAGGCCGGCTAATCTGGCCGCGATATTACCTAAAATGCGCTAGGGCGTGTTAACATTAATTGCACTTGACGGTGATTTATGCGTATGAGGAGGGGAATGGAACTGACGAAGGAACACCTGGAGAGAATCAAGGACAGCCTGCCGGTGGAGCGGGGCAATGTGAGCATTGATGTGCTGAGCTTTCTAAACGGGGTGCTGTATGTGGCGGAGAACGGGTGCAAATGGAGGAGATTGCCGGAGAGGTTTGGGAACTGGCACACGATCTACACGCGGATGAATCGCTGGAGCAAAAGCGGAGTATGGGACCGGGTGTTCGAGCGGCTGCAGAAGGAAGGGCTGGTGCATCTGGAGCTGAAGGTGGTGTCGCTGGACAGTACCAGCGTGAAGGTCCACCCCGATGGGACCGGGGCGGAGAAAAAAACGGGCCTCAGGCGATCGGCAAATCACGAGGAGGCCGGAACACCAAGATTCATCTGGCTGCCGCGAATGATGTCCATGCCCTCGGCTTCCGCCTCTCGCCCGGGCAGAACGGCGACGGACCCGAGGGACGCGAGCTGATTGGCGAGTTGGGATGCCCGAGGCATGGATGCGCCCTGGCCATGGACATGGCCTACGAAGGCAACGAAACCCGCGGCTTGGCCTGCCTGCTCGGCTTCAAGCCTGTCGTCCCGCCCAACCCGTTGCGTCGAAAACCCTGGAAACTCAACCAGGCACTTTACCGCCAGCGCAACCACGTCGAGCGCCTCTTCCGCCGCATCAAGGGCTTCCGTCGCGTCTTCACCCGCTACGACAAGCTCGATGTCCTCTTCCGCTCTTTCGTCTCCTTCGCTCTCTCTTGGCTACTCCTCAATAGTGCTAACAGGTCCTAGTAGGCAGTCTTTGGCGGGAAGATGACCTGGCGGACGGTGGCAAAGAGGATTTTGATATCCAGCAAAAGCGACCATTTGCTGATATAGATCAGATCGTAGCCAATGCGTTTCTCAAGCAGGGCGACCTCGGAAATTTCCCCGCGCAACCCCATGCTTTGGGCGAGGCCGGTGATGCCCGGCTTCACGTGGTGGCGTGAATAGTAGTTGCGCAGGATTTTTGCAAATTCCTCGTCGTGCTCGATCATGTGCGGGCGCGGGCCGGACACGCTCATCTCGCCGATGAGCACGTTTATGAATTGCGGCATCTCGTCCAGACTGGTGCGGCGAAGGAAGCGTCCGAAGGGATACACCCGGGAGTCGCCTTGCCGGGCCTGCACGCGCTCCTGCTCCTTCGTCTGCGAGGCGGTGTGCATGGTGCGGAATTTCCAGATGTGGAAACGGCGCTTGTTGATGCCGGAGCGGAGTTGCGGATAAAAAATGGGGCCCGTGGACTGGATGCGCTGAATGAGCCAGACAAAGAAGGTGAGCGGCGGCAGGACGAGCACGACCACGGGCAGCGAAATGGCGATGTCGAGCGCGCGCTTGAGAATGCGGTTGACCGGGTTTTCGAGCGGCTCGTCATTGAGCGTGAAGAATGTATAATCACCCTCGTCCTCCACCGAGACGGGATGGTCGTAATAGGTGCTGAGATTATTATATATTCTCACCCGGCAGCCGAAGCCCTGGGCGGCTTGTATTAATTTTGATGAATACTCCCGGTCGACGTAGAATTGGAGGAGCACCACCTGGGCTATATTATGCGCCGCGAGCACCTCCTTCAGGTCGCCGGTGCATCCGAAGCGGGGCAGCGCGGGCAGGACGGAGGCGCCCGCCGCGTCCCCGGCGCGCGGCTCCTCGTCGGAGACGTAGCCCACCGGCTCGACGCCGAGGTGTTCCTGGCGGACGATCCAGCCGCGCAGCCGGTGCACCTCGGAAGGCGGGCCGATGAAGAGCGTGCGGACGGTGTTGGCCTTGAAGAAAAGCCGTGAGAGCGCGGAGGGCAGGGTGGCGTTCAGGATGTAGAGCAGGACGGTGGCGGCGGCGAGGTAGGAGAGGAGAAAGAGGCGGCTGATGTCGGTGTCCTTGGTCGCGAACGCGACGGCGAAAAGAATGAGCGCGATGCGGACAAGCTGGCGGCGCGTGATCTGGAGAATCTCCATCCAGCTGAGGTAGCCGAGCCGCTTGCCGGCGGGCCGGTAGTGGCGCGAGCCGAGCAGCGCACCGCCGACCACGGCAAGCAGATAGAGGCGAAGATTGGCGTTGGCGGAAAAGGTGATGAATCCGGTCTTCCTCATCACGTCGGCCCAGAGCATGAAAAGCAGGCCGAGGATGAGCGTGACGCATAATCCATGCAGCGTGGTGAGTCCTTCTTGTCGGTGCTTGAGCATGTTTCCGACGGAGTTTATTAAGATTAATAATCAGCTCCGACGTGGCTAATATCTTAAGCAGTTGCGACGCCACGGACAATAGGGGCGGCCCCGGGTTGTTTATTAGGGGAAAATATGGTTTTATGGTTGTTTGATTTTTTACCTATTATTTGATTTCATGGCCATTTTGTGGCGGATGATTGCGGCGTATAATTGTTGCTAAAATATATGCGCGCACGGGTTTGGCTCGCCGTGCCTCCGGGCGGCGGGTGGCATGCTTGCCCGAAGGGCGCGGAGCGCAGCCCGGTTATTTTCGTATTATACAATCACACAATGTCGCGCATTTTGCATGTCATTCGTTCGGTGAATCCCGCGGGGGGCGGTCCCATTGAGGGCGTGAGGCAGTTTGCCCGGATAAACGGCGGGGATGGGCATCGCATCGAGGTGGCTTGTCTCGACGCGCCGGACGCCCCTTGGCTGCGGGAGTTTGCGCTGCCATGCCACGCGCTCGGCCCGGGACGGGGGAGTTATGGTTATTCGGCGCGGCTGGTGCCGTGGCTGCGCGCGCATCGCGACGATTACGATGCGGTGGTGGTGGACGGGATCTGGCAATACCACGCGTTTGGGGTGCGGCGGGCCTTGCGCGGGACGGAAACGCCGTATTTCGTTTTTACCCACGGGATGCTCGATCCGTGGTTCAAGCGCACCTATCCGCTGAAGCACCTGAAAAAATGGCTGTATTGGCCGTGGGGCGATTACCGGGTGCTGCGGGATGCGCAGGCGGTGCTGTTCACTTGCGAGGAGGAGCGGCGGTTGGCGCGGGAGTCGTTCTGGCTGTATCGCTGCCGGGAGCGCGTGATCGGGTTCGGCACGGGCGCGCCGCCGGATGACGCGGCGCGGCAGGAGGCGGCGTTCCGGGCGAAATTTCCGGAAACAGACGGGCGGCAGTGCCTGTTATTTTTGGGCCGCATCCACGAGAAAAAGGGCGTGGATCTTTTGTTGCGCGCCTTTGCCTCGGAAATTGCGGACAAGGGCAAAAACCCGGAGCACGCGCGCTGGCATCTGGTCATCGCCGGCCCGGATGACAACACGTACGGGAGCGAGATGCGCGCGCTGGCGGGGCAGCTCGGCATCGCGGAGCGGGTGACCTGGACTGGCATGGTGGCCGGCGATTTGAAGTGGGGGGCGTTTCGGCGGGCGGCGGCGTTTGTCCTCCCGTCGCACCAGGAGAATTTCGGGATAGCGGTGGCCGAGGCGCTGGCGTGCCGCGTGCCGGTGCTGATTTCGGACAAGGTGAACATCTGGCGCGAGATTGTCGCGGATGGCGCGGGATTGGTCGGGACCGATGATCTCGCAGGCACGCGGCAACTGCTGGCACGCTGGGCGGCGCTGACGAGCGAGGGCCGGGCTGAGATGGCGGAGCGGGCGGCGCTGTGTTTTCGCCGGAGATTCGACGTGGCGCGAAACGCGCGGGCGCTGATCGAGTTGCTGACGGAAGGGAAGGGGGGCGCGCATCCCGGCGGGGCGGCGGCCTGCCGGCTTCCGGAGGCCGGCGCGCAGATTTCTTGACGATCCGGGCACGTGGCTTTTTTGTCCTTCCGATTCAGGCGATAGTGCTCTCCTGATCGGATGACGTGGAACTTCTTGTTTGTGGGACGTTCCATCTCGGAGGGGATCGAGCAATGCAGCCGGGAGAAATCTGAACGCGCACCAATACCATCCAACCTATCTGAAAATCCATGGGGAATAATGAAAAAATAATTATCCTGCTGAATGCCCGGTATGCAGGCGAACGCTTTTCGGTCGGGAACCTGAAACTGCTGCGCGCCGGCAGGTATGGAAACGCACATGTTTATCGTTACCGAGACGCAAGGCACGACTTGGTGGTGAAGGACTTTTCGCATTGTCCGTGGTGGTTCCGCTGGACGCTCGGGCGTTTTTATGTGCAGCGCGAGTGCTTGATGCTGACGATGCTGGAAGGAGTGCCCGGTGTGGCGGGGAATTGCCGAAAGCTGGGGCCTTACATGGTGTCGTATGACTTCATCGAAGGCGAGACCCTGACGGATCGCATGAAGAGAAACGCGACACTGCCGGCCTCGTTTTTCGTGCAATGGTATGAGCTGACCAAGACCATGCACAAGCGAGGTGTGGTGCATCTCGACACCCGCAATCTCAGCAATGTCCTTTGCAGCCCCGAAGGACAGCCCTGCGTGATCGATTTTCAGTCGGCGCTGCGCCTGCGTTTCTGGCCGGGGTTCATCCGCCGCATCATGGTGAACACGGATGTTTCCGCCGTGTGCAAGGGGTGGCTGCGCCTGTGTTCGAAGCCGCCCCCGCCGGAACTCATCGTGTTTTATGAGCGCTTCACGCGCTGGAGGAAATTCTGGATATTCAAGGGATATCCCCTGCGCAAGTTGAAGGCGAACTGGAAGAACCGGCAAAGCCGGGCGCAGTCGGAGTTGAACGACCGGGCGAAACTCGCCCTGCGGACGGAGTCAAACGCGGGCGCGAATGCGTCCTCGCCGGCCTCTGCCGCCAAGTCCGCGTGCGGGCCGCTTTAAGGTTGCGGGCGACGGTTTCGCGGGCAGGCTGGGCGGCCTATGATCGACACCATCAAAAAAACATTGCTGGCGGGTGTGGGCGCCGTGGTCATCACGAAAGAAAAGGCGGAGGCGGTGTTCGAGGAATTTGTCCGGCAGGGCAAGATTTCCGCGAATGACGCCCGCATCATGGCCGAGAAAATATCGGAGCAGGGCAAGCGCGAGTTCGAGGAAGTGAGCTCGTCCTTGCAGTCGAAAATCAAGGACCTTCTCGGCCGCAACGAGGCCGACGTGAAGCAGCGTCTCGCCGCGCTTGAGTCGCGCGTCGCCCTGCTTGAGCACAAGCTCGCCGCCGAATCCACCCGCACGGGCGAGCCGTGAAACCATTCGGGGTAATCACCCACGTCGGGCGGGCGCGGGAGATTTTCACCGTGCTGGCTCGGCACGGCTTTGCCGACCTGCTCGACCAGCTCGAGCCGTCGGACGCGTGGTGGCGCCGCCTCGTGCCGCAGCGCCGCGGCCCGCAGCGCCCGAAATGGGAGCGCACGCGCCTCGCGCTCGAAGAGCTCGGCCCGACTTTCGTGAAGGCCGGGCAGATCCTCAGCATGCGGCCCGACATGCTGCCGCAGCCGCTGATCCTCGAGCTGCGCAAGCTGCAAAGCCACGTCGCCGCGCTTCCGTTTTCCGCGATGCGCGAGGTCATCACCACCGAGCTCGAGGCGGACATCGGCGAAGTGTTCGGCGAGTTCAACGAGACGCCGATTGCAAGCGCGTCCATCGCTCAGGTGTATCTCGCAAAACTCCTCGACGGCCGCGAAGTGGCGGTGAAGGTGCAGCGGCCCAACCTGCAAAAACCCGTCGAGGAGGACTTGGAACTGCTCGCGTGGCTCGCCGCGCAGGCGCATCAGCGCATCGCCTCGCTCCAGCCTTACAACGTGCCGTCCGCCGTGGAGGAGGTGCGCCAGGGAATGCTGCGCGAGCTCGATTTCCTCAACGAGGTGCGAAACATGCGTTTTTTCAACGCGGTCAACACGATGCCCGACCGCGTTTATGCGCCGTGGGTCGCGGAGCACCTTTGCACGCGGCGCGTGCTGGTGATGGAGCGCATCGGCGGCGAGCCGATCACCAGCGTGAAAATCGCCCCCGAGTTGCGCCGCCGCATCGCGCGCAACGGCGCGGAATCGCTCATGCACCAGGTGTTGATCGGCGGATTTTTCCACGCCGATCCGCACGCCGGAAACCTGCTTGTCACGCCGGACGGACGGCTGTGTTTTCTCGACTGGGGCCTCGCCGGGCACCTCACGCGCCGGCTGCGTTACGCGCTGGCCGATCTTTTCCAGGCCGCGCTCGGCCAGGACGCGGAGCGCATCGTGCAAATCACCTCGGCGCTCGGCGATCCCGACGGCGGCATCGACTACCGCGGCATGGAGCGCGACATCACGCTCGCGCTGCGCGAGAGTTTCAACTCAAGCCTCGGGCACGAGGAGATCGGCCAGGCGATCCTGAAAGTGCTGCATGTGCTCGGGCGCAACGGCATCAACATGACGCGCGACTACTCGCTCATGGCCAAGGCGGTGCTTTCGATCGAGGAGGCGGCGCGCACGCTCGATCCCGGGTTTGAGCTGCGCACGGCGGCGCGCCCTGTGATCGTGGCGTTGAAGAAGGAACGCGCCTCGCCCCGCGCGCTCTGGAAAAGCACGGTGCAGATGTTCCATTCGATCACGAACGGCGTGCAGGAATTGCCCGCTGAATTGTATCGGATCGTGCGGCGGGTGGGACGCGACGACTTTTCCATAAAACTCCAGCACCGCGGCCTTGAGGACATCGACGACGCGATGAAGACCGCCGCCAACCGCATCACGCTCGGCGTGGTGATCGGCTCGCTGATCGTCGGTTCGTCGATGATGATGACGACGCAGGTGAGGCCGTATCTGTTCGGCTACCCCGCGCTGGGCGTCGTCGGCTACCTGATATCCGCCATGCTCGGCCTTTACGTGATCTGGGACATCATCCGCCACGGCCGGCACAAGTAGCATTTGCACCCGGGGAGGAGGACTCGCGCGGCTGCAGAGGGGACCGCCGCCCTGGCAAGGCAGATGCGGCGGTGGTTTCCGGACGGGTAGTCCGGTTTCGGCGTCCGGGTGACATCCCTGCATTGATTTCACCCAGGCACGGGCGCAACGTCGGCCTGGAAATTTTTTTGTCAATCGGGCGCGCAAAAAATCCCGAATCCGGCGCCCCGGCCCGCATGTTTCGCCATCGGGTTCATTCGTCGGGAATCTCCGGCTCGACGAGATGGGCCAGTTGGGTGAGCGATTCCTGCCAGCCGAGGTAACACATTTCGGCGGGAATCACGGCGGGCACGCCTTCCTGCACGATGTTCACGTCGGTGCCGCAGGACACTTGCTTCAGGACGACCGTCACCTGCATTTCGCCGGGCAGGTTCGGGTCGTCGAACTTGTCCGTGTAGCGCAAGTGCTCGCCGGGGACGAGTTCGTGGTAGGTGCCGCCAAAGCTGTGGCTCTGGCCGGTGCCAAAATTCGTGAACGACATTCGGAAGCTGCCGCCCTCCTTTGCATCGAGGTGATGGACCTTGCAGGTGAACCCGTGGGGCGAAATCCATTTGGCCATGGCGTCGGCGTCGAGAAACGCGCGGTAAACTTTTTCAGGCGTCGAACGAAGAACGCGGTGCAGGCGGATGGTATGAGTGGACATGATGCGTTTTCCTTTTGGCAGAGGGTGATGGTTTCGGTTTGAGCCGGTTTCGATGGTTCAACGAACGAAACCAGCCGGGGCGGAATCGCAATCGTCCGGGGACGAATTTGGATTCGTTTGCCTCTCCAATACGCGGGACCACGTCTCCCCAAAATCAATCCAAGATAATATTATCCTGAAAATTGGATGTGATCGTCCAATCGGTCCGGCACCTGCTTTTTCAACAGTTTGGTGAAGAACCCGGATTAGCCCGGAGGCCAGCCGAGCTGGCGTTGCGCGAGGAGGTGGATGTGCAGATGCGGGACCGTCTCGCAGGCGTCCGGGCCGTTGTTGATGACGAGCCGGAAACCGCGGGCCAGGTTGAGTTTTCGGGCGACCACGCCGGCGGTGGTGATGAGATGCCCGAGCGCGGCCTCATCGGCGGGCGTGCTTTCGGCGACCCGCGTTATGACTTGCTTCGGGACGATCAACAAATGCACGGGGGCTTGCGGCTGGATGTCGTGGATGACGATGCAGTGTTCGTCCTCGTATTCGATTTTCGCGGGAATCTCGCGGTCGATGATGCGTTGGAATATGGTCTTGGACATAGGGGATGATGTTTTAAAATCGTTTTCGTTCGCTTGTTCGTTCTCGAAGCATTTTTGAATGACAAAAAAGAGAACGAGCAAAAGAATGGTTTTAGAGAAACAGCAAATGCAGGTTGGTGCTGGCCGGGATTCTCGCGGCGGCGAGATCGCGGATGAAGTTGAGAAGCTCCTCGTAATCCCGGCGGCGGCGCCGGGTTTGGCGGCGGTCGGGCGGGAGCAGCGCGGGGCGGAGGTTGGTGATGAGAAGCGTGGATTCGCGGTGCGGCGCGAGTTGTTTGAGCCCGGTCATCACCTCGTCGCGCGCGAAGAGCGGAGTGGCGGAGGCGATGGTGCCCAGCGCGTCCCAATGATAGAAGCCGTGGTGCTCGTGCTCTTCAAAAAAGGCGGCAAGCAGTTTCGCGGCCGAGGCGGTGAAGGCGGCGTCGTAGTTCGACGCGAGAGCCGGATTCCCGGCGGTCTGCTGCTCCAGCTCGGCCAGGCTGAACGCAATGGCCGACTTGATCTGGTGCGCGAGGTAAAGATCGTGCCCGGTGACATGGGAGAAAAGTGCGTTGATGAAATGGAGGCGGCGCAGGTCGTCGCGATTGGACATGCGCACTACATTGATGGGAGCGCGCGGGCATTTCAATCCCGCGCGTTTTTTGCCGGCATCAATTTGAACCATGCCGGCGGGGCGGTCCGGTTCGGCAATTCTTGCATTGCGGACGGGAATGCGTCGTTCTGGCCGGTTCAATCCATGTCAGCCTTTTTTCGAGAAGCCCGTGCCACGCTCGCGCTGGCCGTTCCCATCATTGTCGGACAGACGAGCCAGATGCTCATCAATGTCGCCGACACGATGATGATCGGCCATGTGGGCACGACCGAGCTTGCCGCCGCCGCGTTTGCGGGAAGCGTGTTCAATGTCGTCTTCCTCGGCGGCATCGGGCTGCTCGCGGCGGTGTCGATCTTCACGGCCCGCGCAAACGGAGCCGGCGACCAGGCCGGCGTAGCCTCGTGGCTGAGGCATGGGATCGCGCTGGCCGTCATCACGATTCTGGTCCAGATGGCCGTCCTGCTGCCGATGGGCGGGCATTTGCATCGCTTCGGGCAGCCGCCGGAGGTCGTCGCGGTGGTCGGCCCGTATTATTTTCTGCTGGGTGTTTCCGTCGTGCCGGCGATGCTGTTTCAGGTGTTCCGCCAGTTTGCCGAGGCGCAGGGGCGCCCGTGGGTGCCGATGTTCATCATGCTCGGCGGCGTGGCGTTGAATGTAGTTTTTAACTGGATACTCATCTATGGGAAGCTCGGGGCGCCGGCGATGGGGCTGGCCGGGGCGGGGCTGGCGACGCTGCTGGCCCGCGCGGGCGCGCTTGCCGCCATCATGGCGTGGACGCGGGGCGAGCCGAGATTGGGCGAAGCCTGGCCGCGTCCGGCGCCCGGCGGCAACGGAGGTTTCTGGCGGCGATGGACCGGCGGACTGCGCGCGGATGGTTTTGGGGAAATGCTGAAGATCGGCGCGCCCGCGGCGGCGATGCTGCTGTTTGAGGTGACGGCATTCACCATGGCGGCGTTGATGATGGGATGGGTCAGCGAGCAGGCGCTGGCGGCGCATCAAATCGCGCTGACCTGCGCCGGCACGACGTTCATGGTGCCGTTGGGCATATCGATGGCGGCGGGCATCCGCATGAGCGCGTTGCTCGGCGAGGGACGCCTTGAGGCCCGGAGAGCGTCCGGGTTTGGCGCGGTGGGGATGGGGTGCGCCTTCATGAGTTGCACGGCGCTGGTGTTCGTCGTGGCGGGCGGGGTGATCGCGCGCGGTTTTGTGCCCGAGGACGCAGAGGTCGCGGCGCTGGCGGCGCGGTTGCTGGTCGTGGCGGGGATTTTTCAGATTTTCGACGGGGCGCAGGTGGTGTCGGCCGGCGCGCTTCGCGGCCTGGCTGATGTGCGCGTGCCGACCGGAATCACGTTTGCCGCCTACTGGCTGCTGGCGATTCCCGGCGGCTATTTTCTGGGCGTGCGCGGGTCGTTTGGCGCGGTCGGGATATGGGGCGGCCTCGCGTGCGGCCTGGCGGTCGCGGCGGTGTTGCTGGTCCGGAGGCTCTCGCGGCTGACGAGATAGTGTTATTTTGGATTTTCGATTCTCGATTTTCGATTGGGAGCTTCCGCTCCGATTGGCCAATGGCGCGACAGCGGCCAATCGAGAATCGAAAATCCAAAATGCCCCTACTTTTTGTCCAGCGCGCGGTTGAGCGCGCTCACGACGGCCTTGATCGAGGCAAACTCGATGCTCGTGTCGATGCCGACGCCGAAGTAGTGGTTGCCGCGCTCGGTCTTGATCTGGATGTAGGATGCGGCGCGAGCCTCGGCGCCTTTGCCGAGCGAGTGCTCGGAGTAGCCGAGCACCTCGAATTTCGGCAGCCCGGTCGCGCCAAGCGCGCGCACGAAGGCGTCGATCGGGCCGTTGCCGGCGGCGGCGAGCTTTTGCGGCACGCCGTCGACGCGCACGCTGGCGTCGCATTTCACCACGCCGTCCTTTTCCTTGGTCTTGAAGCTGTCGATGGCCACGGGCGAGGAGCGGTCGATGTATTCGGCCTTGAAAATCTCCAGCAGGTCCGCCGAGGCGAGCTCGGTGCCGCGCGCGTCGGCGATGTCGTTGACGATTTTGCCGATTTCCTTGTGCATGAGTTTCGGCAGTTGATAGCCGAATTCGTGTTCGAGCACATAGGCGACGCCGCCTTTGCCGGATTGCGAGTTGATGCGGATGATGGCGCGGTAGCTGCGCCCGAGGTCGGCGGGGTCGATCGGGATGTAGAGCGTGTCCCACGGGCGGTCGGGACGCTGGTGGGGCCAGGATTTTTTGATCGCGTCCTGATGCGAGCCGGAAAACGCGGTGAAGACCAACTCGCCCGCGTAGGGATGGCGCGGGTGGACTTCGAGTTTGGTGACGCGTTCGTAGAGGTCGCGGATGGCGTTGATGTTGCCGAAGTCGAGGCGCGGATCGACGCCGTGCGTGTACATGTTCAGTGCGACGGTGACGATGTCGAGGTTGCCGGTGCGCTCGCCGTTGCCGAAGAGCGTGCCTTCGACGCGGTCGGCGCCGGCCAGCAGGGCCAGCTCGGTGGCGGCCACGCCGGTGCCGCGGTCGTTGTGCGTGTGCAGCGAGACGATGGTCGCGGCGCGGCGCGTGAGGCGGCGGCACATCCACTCGATCTGGTCGGCGTGGACATTGGGCGTGGCGTATTCGACGGTGGCGGGCAGGTTGAGGATGATCTTGTTTTCGGGCGTCGGCTGCCAGATGTCGGAAACGGCTTCGCAGACCTCGAGCGCGAAATCGAGCTCGGTGCTGGTGAAACTTTCCGGCGAATACTCGGCGCGCACGTGCGTGCCGGCGGCGACGAGCGCCCGCGAGTGCTGCCAGGCCCATTTCGCGCCGTTCACGGCGATGTCGCGGATGGCGTCGCGGGTGGCGTTGCCAAACACATACTCGCGCTGCCGGGGCGAGGTGGAGTTGTAGAAGTGGATGATGACGTTCTTCGCGCCGCGCACGGCCTCGCAGGTGCGGATGATGAGGTCCTCGCGGCATTGCACGAGCACCTGGATCGCCACGTCGTCGGGAATGCGGTTTTCGTCGATGAGGCGGCGGCAGAAATCGAACTCGATCTGCGAGGCGGACGGGAAGCCGACCTCGATCTCCTTGAAGCCGATGCTCACGAGCAGGTCGAAAAATTCCAGCTTTTCCTCGACGCTCATCGGTTGGGCGAGGGCTTGGTTGCCGTCGCGGAGGTCCACGCTGCACCACGCAGGCGCGCGGTTGATGGTGCGGGACGGCCATTGTCGGTCGGGCAGCTCGACCTGGGGAAACGGTTGATATTTGGTGATGGGAGCGGATTGCATGAATGCGACTTTCTAAATGCGGAAGGTTGAAAATGACAGAAACGGACGGACGAGTAAACGCCGCAAACCGCCAATGCGCGGCGGGCGAAAGACAGGCGGGAAAACAATGACGCACGATCAGCCGCTCACGCGACCCTCACGGATCGTGCGCCTAGATAAGTCGAAGCAGTGCCTGCGCGAAGTTTCGCATTTGAACAGAGGGGAGACGTAGCGCCTGCGACGATACGGAGTCAAGCGGGGAATGCGCGGAACAAAATTGAAGCGAAAAAGCTGGAACTTTTCCCGCCGATATTTTTTCAATTCACACTTTCTCCCGAACATATTCCCCTGCATCTCTGTTCCTCTGCCATGATAGAAGTCAAAGGATTGGTGAAAGACTACGGCGCCAAACGCGCGGTCGATAACATCAGCTTCAGCGTCAGACGCGGCGACATCCTCGGGTTTCTCGGGCCCAACGGCGCCGGGAAGTCCACCACGATGAAGATGATCACCGGCTTCATCACGCCGACCGGAGGCACCGCCATCGTGGGCGGCCACGATGTCCGCACGGCGCCGGTCGCCGTGAAGCGCGTCATCGGTTACCTGCCGGAAAGCGCGCCCGCGTATGGCGAGATGACGGTGGAGGAGTTTCTCCGCTTCATCGCCGAAGTGCGCGGATTCCGCACGGCCGGCGAACGCGCCGCCAAGGTCGGGCGCGCCATCATGCTGACGCATCTGGCGGGTGTCCGTCACCAGACCATCGAGACCCTTTCCAAGGGCTATCGCCAGCGCGTCGGTTTCGCCCAGGCGCTTTTGCACGATCCTTCCGTCCTCATCCTTGACGAGCCCACCGACGGCCTCGATCCCAACCAGAAAAACGAAGTGCGTGCCCTCATCAAATCCATGGCCGCCGAAAAGGCCGTGATCCTCTCGACCCACATCCTCGAGGAGGTCGAGGCCATCTGCACGCGCATCATCATCATTTCGCAGGGTCGCCTCGTCGTGGACGAGACGCCCGCGGCGTTTCGCGCCCGCCAGCCGGGCGCGCGGCTCGACGAGATTTTCCGCGCGCTCACCATCGGCGACGAGACGTGATGAACGTTCGATTTTGGATTCTCGATTACGGAGCCGCCGCTTCGTTTGGATCCCCCGGCGCGGGAGCGCCCAACTTGAATTTAAACTTTCAACTTAAACCGACGCCTCCGGCGTCCTTCATTCCTCACTCCCCATGATCCTACCAGTCTTCAAACGTGAATTCCTCGGCTACTTCCGCTCGCCGGTTGCCTATGTGTTTCTCGTCGTATTTCTCGTGGCCTCGGCCGGGCTCGCCTTTTTCCTCGGCAATTTCTTCAAGAACAACACGGCCTCGCTCGAAAGCTACTTCATGTTTCTGCCGTGGCTGTTTTTGTTTTTCGCGCCGGCGGCGGGCATGAGGCTTTGGGCCGAGGAAAAACGCAGCGGCACGGTCGAGCTGCTTTTCACGCTGCCCGTCACCACGCTTCAGGCCGTGCTCGGGAAATTCCTCGCCGCGTGGGCCTTCCTCTCGCTCGCGGTCGTGCTGAGCTTTCCGCTGGCGCTCACCGCCGGTTATCTCGGCGACCCCGATTGGGGCGCGATGATCGCCGGGTATGTCGGCGCGATCCTGATGGCGGGCGGCTACCTCGGGATCTGCTCCCTCACCTCCGCACTCACGCGCAACCAGGTCATCAGCTTCGTGCTCAGCGTGATCGTGTGCCTCGTGCTGGTGTTGCTCGGCTGGAGCGTGTTCAACGGCGCCCTCGGCGCGGCGCTGCCCGTGCAGGCGGTCGATTTCGTGGCCAATTGCGGCTTCATCCCGCATTTCGAGCCGTTCACCAAGGGCATCATCGATCCGCGCGACGTGGTCTATTTTCTCTCGTTCGCCGGCCTCACCCTTTTTCTCAATGTCATCGTCCTCGAACGCTAACCCCTCCCGCCGCCATCCCTTGTCTGCGCCATGAAAACCGGAAGCAAAATCACCGCCATCGTCCTCGTCCTTGTCGCGCTGGTCCTCGTCAATTATCTCGCCGCGCGCCTCCCGCTTCGCGTGGATGCCACCGCAGGCGGCATCTACACGCTTTCGCCGGGCACCAAGGCGCTCCTCGCGAAGATCGAGACTCCCGTGACGATTGATTTCTATTTCTCGCGCGATATATCCGGCCTGCCGACCTCCTACAAAAACTATGCCTCGCGCGTGCAGGAACTGCTCCGCCAGTATGTCCGCGCCTCCTCCGGAAAAATCACGCTGAATGTCATCACTCCGCAGCCGGATACGCCCGAGGAGGAACGCGCGGCCGCCGCGGGTCTCCAGGCCCAGACGATCTCCACGACCGGCGAAACGATCTATTTCGGCATCGTCGCCATCCAGGCCGACCAGGAAAAAAACATCCCCGCGCTCACGCCCCAGCGCGAGGCGTTCCTCGAATACGACATCTCCCAGCTCATCCACGGTGTGCAGGTGCTTGACCGGCCACGGCTCGGGCTCATCACCAGCCTTCCGCTCGCGGGCCAGCAACCCGACATGCAAATGATGATGATGCAACGCCAGCGCCCGCCTGCCCCGCAGTTTGTTTACACCGAGTGGAGCCGCTCCTGCGAAATCGTCCCGATCGAGCCCACGGCGCAGGAACTCCCCGCGGATCTCGCCGCCCTCGCCATCATTCATCCGCAAGGCGTCACCGAAAAACTCGAATACGCCATCGACCAGTTTGTCCTTTCCGGCCGCCCGGTTCTCGTGGCCGTCGATCCCTCCTCCGATGCCTCCCGCCGCGCGGGCGGCCAGCAGGCCATGATGATGGGCATGCCGCCGCAAAACCTCTCCAGCGACCTGCCACGTCTCCTCAAGGCATGGGGCGTCACCTACAACCCCGGCGAAGTCGTCGGCGACCTGAAACTCGCCACCCCGATCAACACCGGGCGCTCCGTCGAACGCTATCCCATCTGGCTCAGCCTCGCCGCGGAAAACCTGAACCGCGACGCCCAGCCCACCGCGCAACTCAACACGCTGCTCTTCGTCGAGCCCGGCGCGCTCGCCGTGGACACGGCGCAAACCGGCCTCGCCGCCACGCCGCTCATCGAAACCTCCGACCAGGCCGGCAACTTGTCCGCCGACTCCCTCATGATGCCGGATCCCGCCTCCATCGCCCGGCAGATCACGCCGGCCGGCAAAAAACTTCTCGCCCTCCAACTCACCGGCAAATTCAAAACCGCCTTCCCCGACGGCGCGCCCAAGGCGGCCTCCGCCGAAAACGACGGCGACAAGCCCGCCGAGGAAAACAAACCCGCCGGCGACGAGGCGAAACCCGGCGACGCGGCCAAACCCGCCGCGCCCGCGCTGAAGGAAGGCGCCTCCACGGTCATCGTCATCGCCGACACCGACTGGCTGCTCGACGACTTCGGCATCCGCCGCTTCAACTTCCTCGGCAGCGAGGCCGTCGAGCCGCTCAATGACAATCTCTCCTTCGCCAGCAACCTCGCAGACATCATCACCGGCTCCACCGATCTCGTCACCCTGCGTGGCAAGGCCAACACCGAGCGTCCCTTCACCGTCGTGCGCGACATGCAGGCCGATGCCCAGCAAAAATACCAGGCCAAGCTGGGCGAACTCGAAACCCGCCTGACCGAAGTCCAGACCAAGCTGGGCGAACTCATGGGCAAGACCTCCGAGGGCAACCGCCTCGTGGCCACGCCCGAGATGCAAAAGACCATCGAGGATTTCCAGAAGCAGGAAATCGAGATGCGCCGCGAGCGTCGCGAAATCCGCCGCTCGTTGCGCGAGGACATCGACGCGCTCGAATACAAGCTCGCCGCGCTCAATCTCTTCTCCATGCCGGCGATCATCCTGCTCGGCGCATTCCTTTTCCATCGCAGCCGGAGAAGATGAAAGAATGCGGAACTCGGAATGCGGATTGCGGAATAAAAAACACGAACCGCGCCGCATCCGAGCCCGCAATGCCGCCGCGCAACTCGCCCATCCCCGGTTTCCTCTTCATCCCGCCTCCGTCTCTCTCGCCCGCAATCAGCAATCCGCATTCCGCAATCCGAATTCCTCATTTCCATGAACCTCAAACCACTCCTCATCGCTGTCATCGTCCTGGCGCTCCTTTCCGGCATCACGTGGTTTGCCACCCGTCCGCCCGCTCCCGCAAACGCGGCTGACGACCGCACCGGCGAATCCGTCGTTCCCGCCGATCAGGTGGCCGTCGCCACCCGCGTCACCATCGCGGAAGGCGGGAAAACCGTCGAACTGGTCCGCGGCGACGACCAGGCATGGCGGGTCGCCAGTTATTACGACCTCCCCGCCGATTTCCCGAAACTCACCCGCCTCGTCTCCCAGCTCACCGAGGCGAAAATCGACCGCTTTGTCACCGCCGATCCGGAGCGGGCCAAACGCCTCGGTTTCGACGGCACGCAAATCGTTTTTCGAGGCGCCGATGCCGCCGCCGCGCCGCTCTTCTCGCTCGAACTCGGCCGCACCGCCGAGAGCGGCGGACGTTTCATCCGGCGCGCCGGGGAAACCCGGTCTTACCTCGCCAAACTCAGCCTCTGGCTCGACACCGAGTCCAAGAGCTGGGCCGACAGCGCGCTCGTCTCCATCAAGCCGGCCGACATCACCAAGGTTGAGTTCACCTTCCCCGATGCGCCCCCGCTCGCCCTTGCCCGCAAGGACAAGGACGCGCCCTTCGCTCCCGAGCCCGCCCGCGAGGGATGGAAACTGAAAACCTCCGCGCTCGACAGCCAGCTCGACACCCTCACCGCGCTTCGCTTCAAGGACACCGCCGCGCCGGACAACCCCGACGCCGCCGACGCCGGCAAGCACGCCCGCACCGTCACGCTGACGACTTTCGACAACCGCACGCTCGCCCTGACGATGGGCCGCCGCCCCGCCGTCTCCAAACCCGCCGCTCCTGAAACAACGGACACCGTCGCCGCCAGCGGCACTGCCGCCCCGACGGAACCCAAGACGGAGGAGATCCCCGCCGGTCCCGTGTATATCCAGATAGCGGATACGAAAACGGATTCCCCCGTCGCCGCGCTGATGCAAAAACGCGCCGTCGAAATCTACGACTATTCATTCACCGGCCTTCCGGCGTCGCCCGACGCCTTGCTGGAAAAAGAGGAGCCGGCAGCGAAGTAATATCCACCGGTCGCGGCCCGCCCCAAAAAAAGGAGCGCGGGCATGGCAGACTGTCGCTTCGCTCGAAACCTGCCCGCGGATGGCGAAGCCGCCAACCGCCGGATTGCCCGCGAGGGGTGTAACTCAAAGTTGAGTCACTCCCTCTTTCTTCTTTCCTCTTTATCTTTATCTTTCGTCAGGCACGGGCAGGGAGAAAGAGGAAAGATAAAGAATAAAGAGGAAAGATTCCGGCGGTGACATCACTTTGAGTTGCTCCCGCCCGCGAGGGACGCCGTCATCGGCGCTTGCGGCGGCGCGCCACCAGTGATTTGTTTTCCGGCATGTCGTTTTCGTTGCAGGACAAAAAAATCATCCTCGGCATCACCGGTTCCATCGCCGCCTACAAGGCCGCCGAGCTTGCCAGCCAGTTGCGCAAACGCGGCGCGGAGGTGTTTCCCGTGATGACCGCGGCGGCGCAGAAATTCATCACCCCGCTCACCCTGCAAACGCTCTCTCGCCAGCCCGTCGCGGCGGATTTGTGGGACGAGGGCAACGGCTGGCAACCGGGGCACATCGAGCTGGCCGACAAGGCCGACCTCATGCTCGTCGCACCCGCGACCGCCGACGTGATCGCGCAATTCGCGCACGGCCTCGCGCACGATTATCTGGGCTCGATGTATCTGGTCTGCCGCGCGCCCGTGCTCATCGCGCCGGCGATGAACGGCAAGATGTGGACGCACCCCGCGACGGTCGCGAACGTGGCGACGCTCCGGTCGCGCGGCGTCGATTTCATCGGCCCGGAGGAAGGCATGCTTGCCTGCGGCTACGAAGGCATCGGCCGCCTCTGGCCCGTCGAGGGCATCCTCGAACGCGTGGAAAAAGTCCTCGCGAAGTAAACGCCGCGCCTTCGGCAAGGATTCCGCGAAAGACAGCCTCCCTCTTTCTTCTTTCCTCTTTATCTTTCTCTTTCTTCCTCATTCACGCGGATTTCGCCAGCCGCAGGACTGGAAGAAAGAGAAAGATAAAGAGGAAAGAAGAAAGAAAACAATCCGGTCCGTCCGGCGTCGGCGCGCCGTTGTATCAGCGCGGCAAATACGTGCCGCAGGATTCGCGCACGACGAGGCGCGGCGTGGCCAGGAAGGCGCAGGGCGGGGCGAGCGGATTGGCCAGCCGGCGCAGCATCGCGTCGAAGGCCAGCGCGGCGATCTCGTCGCACGGCTGGTGAATCGTCGTCAGCGGCACCGCGACCAGCGTGGCGTATTTGGCGTCGTCGAACCCGGCCACGCGCAGGTCGCGCGGCACGCGCACACCGAGGCGCAGCAGTGTCTGCATGAGTTGCGCGGCGGTGCGGTCGTTGGCGCACACGCACGCATCCCAGCGCCGGCGGACGAGCGCGCGCCTGACCAGTGCCGCGTCGGCCGGATCGCCCTCGATGACGCCGTCGTCATCCCAGCCACCGACGCCCGCGCGCACCATCGCCTCACGCACGCCCGCGATGCGCGCCGCCACGGTGGGCGCGGAAAGCGGACGCGTGAAAAAAGCGATGCGCCGGCAGCCCAGCTTCAGCAAATGCGAGGCGAGCAGGCTGCCGGCGGCGATATTGTCCATGCTCGCGAGGTCGAGGGCGCCGCGCTGCGGAAACTCCGCCAGTTCGCGGTCAATCAGCACGACCGGGATGCCCGCCTGTTGCAGCAGCCCGGCGATGCGCTGGTTGACTTCGCGCCGGTTTGCCGAGAGTTCCAGCGGCGCGAAAAACACGCCGTCGAGCTTGCGCTTGATAAACTCGTCGCAGAGCCGCCCGGCGATTTCCGCCTCGGTCCCGGCCCGCCTCGCGCCCTTCCCGGCGGGCGGCGCGGTGACCGCCTTGGTGTTTTCCCAAATCATGCCGAAGTCGCGCGCGCGGGCGAGTCCGGCAAGCTGGGCGCAGATTTTTTCAAAAATCTCCGTCGTTTCCCATTGCGGGGTCAGCAGCCCGAGTTCGCGCCGGGCGGCGCCGCGCACCGGGTTTTCCACGACAAACGAGCCCATGCCCGCGCGACGCTCGATCAGCCCTTCGTTGACCAGTTCCTGCAACGCCCGCGCCGCCGTCGGACGCGACACGCCATGGCGCGCCACCAGCGCCGCCTCGCTGGGGAGGCGGCGCCCGCCGTTGTAGTCCCCCGCCATGATTTTGGCGCGCACCTGCGCGGCGATCAGGCGGTATTTGGGCTCGCCGGAATCGGCGGCGTTTTGGGGATCGGGCGTGGTCATGACATGTAATAAACCTGTCCTGTCAGGAATCTGACAGCCCGGTCAGGTTTGATATTGGCAGGTGCGCGCGCGAGCCAAATCTGTCGTGACAATGCGTTCCCCTTTTCCCATGACAACGCTCTGCCTCCCCTCCTCCTGCCAGCGACGGCGGCACAACCGCGCGCCCCTGTTGCGCGCCAGCGCCGCCGTCGGCGCGCTGCTTTTCGCCGGTGCCGTCGCCGCGGCCGCGCCCGCTCCGAGGGACATCCTCGCCGACGCCCTCGCCGTGTGGCACATGGACGCCCGCAACCTCCCCGCCGGTGTCGCCGGCAGTGCCTCGCCCGCCGTCGCCGGCAAGGTCGCCCTCGGCCGCGCCCTCGACACCGTCGCGCGCGACGCCTCGCTTGCACGCGGCGGCGACGGCCTCGCGGCGCGTTTCGACGGTGGCTTCCTCGACGCCGGCCCCGCCCTCCAGCCGCGCGGCGACCGTCTCACCCTGCTCATCCGCGTCAAGCCCGACACTGTCCGCCTGCCCAACGGCGAACTGTTTTGCAAGCGCAGCGGCCACGAGAAAACCACCTTCAACCTCTACTCGCTCAACGGCTCCGTCGGCTTTGAGTTTTGCACGGAAAACGCCCCACGCCTCGCCGCCAGCATCCGCGCGCCGGGCGACGCCCTCACCGCCGGTGCGTGGCACGACATCATCGCCCGCTACGACGGCGCCCGCGTCACCCTCTTCATCAACGGCCTGCCCGCCGCCAGCGCCACCGTCTCCGGACGCCTCCGCGAAAACACCGAACCGGTGCTCATCGGCAAAAACCTGCGCGGCGAAATTGACCATGCCGCCCTCTGGGACCGCGCCCTCTCCGACGAGGAAATCACCGCCCTCTCCGGCGGCGCCGCCGGTGTCACCGCGGCCGCCGCCTTGCCCGCGCGCCGCGCGAAAGTCGAGGCCGTCACCGGCAGGGACGGCCTCACCACCGCCGACCAGCTCCGCGCCGCCCGCGACCTCCGCGCCAAGCTCGCCGCCGACCCGCGCCGCCCGCGCTACCACCTCATGCCGCCCGACGGCTTCTGGAACGACATCAACGGCACCCTTTATTGGAAGGGCCGCTACCATGTTTTTTTCCTCGGACGGCAGGCGCCCGACGCCGCCACCGTGCTCGACGGGCGCGACACCGAGCGCCCTCGTGAAATCTGGCTGCACGCCTCCAGCGCCGACCTCGTCCACTGGATTCACCACCCGCCCGCCGTCGCGCCCGTTTTCGACGGCTCCATGCCGCGCGGCATCTACAGCGGCGACGCCGTCAACGACGCACCCGTGCCCACATTGATATATCACGTCCCAAACCTCGGCACCTGCATCGCCACCGCCGACAATCCCGACGACCCGGAATTGATAAAATGGACGCCTCACCCGCGCAACCCCGTCATCCCCGAGAAAACCGCGCCGCCCGAGGTGCGCGTCTTCGATCCCTCCGCGTGGCGCGAGGCCGACGGCACTTATTACGCGCTCATCGGCAATAAAAACCAAACTCCCGGTTACGAGGGCGACAGCAGCAGCCTTTATCGTTCGAGCGATTTGATAAACTGGGAGTATTGCGGCCCGTTTTATAAATCCGACCGCAAATGGACCGATGTCATCGAGGACGCCGCCTGCCCCGACTTTTTCCCCATCGGCAACGGCAGGCACATGCTGCTCATGCACGGCCACAATCCGTTGTTCATAGCGCATTATTACATAGGCGTCTGGGACAAAAAAGCCGAGCGATTCCTTCCCGAGCAACACGGACGCATGACCTGGCCCGGCGGGTCGCTCTGCGCGCCCGAGACATTGCTCGACGGCCAGGGGCGCCGCGTCTTCTGGGGCTGGGTGCGCGAGGTGTTCCGCACCTCCGACGCATGGGCCTCCGTCGCCTCGCTCCCGCGCATCCTCAGCCTCGCGCCCGACAACACCCTGCGCATCCGGCCCGCGCCCGAGTTGGAGACGCTGCGCCACAACGAGCGCGTGTTTGAAAACATCAACGTCTCCGGCGCGGTGCCGCTGGCCGGCGTCACCGGCGACACCCTCGAAATCCGCGCCGGCATCCGCCCCGGCGCGCATGGAAAATTCGGGATCGTCGTCCGGCAGTCGCTCGGCGGCGAGGAGCAACTTCCCATTTGGATAGACCTCGACGACCGCACGCTCTCCACCGACCTCGCCAAGGCGTCACTCGACCAGCGCGTCCGCTACCCGCGTGCGCGCGATATGGACAAGTTCCCCGAAAGCGAGCGCTACGTGACGCGTCAGGTCGCCCCGCTCGCCCTCGCTGCCGGCGAGCCGGTGGATTTGCGCGTGTTTATAGACAAGAGCATCGTCGAAATCTTCGTCAACGACCGCCAGTGCCTCACCCAGCGCATCTACCCGACCCGGCCCGACGCGACGGGCATCGCCCTCGTCGCCGAGGGCGCGCCCGTCATTGTGGAAAAGCTCCAGGTGTGGGACATGCACCCGACGCAATAAAATCATTCCCGTTCTCTTTTCTCCTTTTGTTTTTCGGACTACGTTTGGAGCGGGATGAGAGAACGAGAACGATAAAAACGCATTTTTCATCCCCATGTCCTCCCAAAACACGGCACCCAATTCATTCCTGTTGCGTTGTTCCCTCGTGGCCGCGCTCGGCGGCCTTTTGTTTGGTTTCGATACCGTCGTCATCTCCGGCGCGCAGTCCCAGCTCAAGGAATTGTTCGACCTGGACGGCTTCATGCAGGGCTTCATGACGGCGTCGGCGCTCATCGGCACGGTCATCGGCGCGCTTTTCGCCGGGAAACCCGGCGACCGGCTCGGCCGCAAGCGTTGCCTGCAATGGGCCGGCGTGCTGTTTTTTGTGTCCGCCGCCGGCTGCGCCGTGGCGTGGAATTTCTGGTCGCTGGTGGTGTTTCGCGTCATCGGCGGGCTCGGCATCGGCGGCTCCACGGTGATCTGCCCGATGTATCTGGCGGAAATCGCGCCTCCGCAATGGCGCGGGCGGCTGGGCGCGTTTTTCCAATTCAATATCGTGCTCGGCATCCTGCTGGCGTTTCTGTCGAATTATATCATCGGCCTGCTCGACTTCGGCGCGGCCGAATGGCGCTGGAAGCTTGGCGTGGAGGCCGCGCCCGCGCTGGCGTTCTGGCTGTTCTTGAAAGGCATCCCCGAGAGTCCGCGCTGGCTGGTCATGGCGGGCCGCCCCGGGGAGGCGGAAAATGTGTTTGTGCAAACCGGCGCGCCCGACGCGGCCGCGCAGATCGCGGCGGTCCAAGCCTCGCTGGAGGCGGAAGCGGGGCAAAGGCGGGTGTCCGTGCCGTTGTTCCAGCGCATTTACGCGCTGCCGGTTTTTCTTGCGGTCTCGGTGGCGATGTTCAACCAGCTCGACGGGATCAACGCGCTTCTGTATTATCTCAACCCGATCTTCGGCATGGCGGGTTTCGACAAGGTCTCCGGCGATTTGCAGTCGGTCGCCATCGGCGCGACCAATCTCGTCTTCACCATGCTGGGCATGGCGGTCATCGACCGGGTGGGGCGCAAGCCGCTCCTGCTCGCCGGCGCAGCCGGCACGGGCGTCTGCCTGCTGGGCGTGGCGTGGATTTTCACCATCAACCAATATCACGGTGCGCTGGTCTGGCTGCTCATCGGCTACATCGCCTGCCATGCGTTCAGCCAGGGCGCGGTGATCTGGGTTTATATAAGCGAGATTTTTCCGAACGCCGTCCGGGCGAAAGGCCAGACGCTGGGCAGCTCGACGCATTGGATCATGGCGGCGGCGATCTCCTGGCTGTTTCCGGTGTTCGCCAAAAATGCCGGGGAACCCGGCGCGGGCATCCCGTTTTATTTTTTCGCCGCCATGATGCTGCTGCAAATCATCGTCGTGCTGCGCTGGTTCCCGGAAACGAAAGGCGTGCCGCTGGAGGAAATGCAGGCGCGTCTGGCGGGCCGGCAAAACCAGCCGGTAAAATAAACGAACCATTATTTGGACAGAATGAACAAAATTTAAAAGAATGAACAAAATTAAAAAACCATTCTGTCCATTCCATTTCATTCCGTTCATTCTGTCAAAAAACAAGAGGCCACTAAACTGGCCACAGATTAACACAGATTGAAAAATAAATTATTAAATGTGGAAATCTATGCAATCTGTGAACAGTAAAACCGAACCATTGTTTTGAACAGAAGAGAACAAAGGAAACCAAGAAGACCATGATATAAAATATATCCTTTGTCCCCTTTTGTTCAAAAAATTGATCCTTCTAGAAACCGTTTGTCATGACAATTAAATCACCCATTCATGGGAAAAAACTTCTGGTTTTCGGCGAGCTGTTATGGGATATGCTGCCGGATGGCGCGAAGCCGGGCGGCGCATCCGCGAACGTGGCGGTGATGGCGCACTTGGTCGGCGCCGAGTGCCTGCTGGTCAGCGCGGTGGGCGATGACGGATTGGGGCGCGAAATGCTCGTCCGGCTGCGCGCGCGGGATTTCCCGGCGGATGGCATCCAGCAAATCGCGGGGAAGGCGACCGGCGGCGTGGACGTGACATTGTCCGGCGCGGGCATTCCGAGTTATCATATCCGCGAGGACGCGGCTTGGGACCATATAGCCGATGCGTCCCTGGCGCGCGCGGTCGCGGCGGAGGCGGGGGCGTTTTATTTTGGCTCGCTGGCGCAGCGCTCGGCGCGTTCCCGCGAAACCGTGCGCTCGCTGCTCGCACTGGCGCCGCGCGGGTGCCTGCGTTTTTTTGACGTGAATCTGCGACAGCCCTGGCCGTCGGTGGAAACCGTGCGCGAGTCGCTGGCGCGCACGGACGTGCTCAAGCTGAACAACGAGGAGCTTCCGCTCATGGCGAAGTGGCTGGGATTGCCCGGCGGCGACGAGGCCGGTTTCGCCGCCGCCATGGGCGAACGCTGGCCGGTGCGCGTGGTGTTGCTGACAAAAGGGCCGCGGGGCGCAGTGATTTACGAGGCGGGCATGGAGCCCGTCGAGGTGCCGGCCTCGCCCGCCGAAAAAATCGTGGACACGGTGGGCGCCGGGGATGCGTTTTCGGCCGGGTTTTTGTGCGGATGCCTGCGCGGATTGTCATATGCCGAGGCGGCGAAGCTCGGCAGCGATCTGGCCGCGCGTGTCTGTGGCAACGCCGGCGCATGGCTGCCGGCGGAATAAGGCCGTAATTGGATTGCCCGGCCAAAAGACAGGCCAAGCGTTGCCGGTGATGTAACCCATAGGTTGCATCGCATCGGCTGCAAGGCCGGGCTTGTTGTGAATTTCGGACACGAGGCGGCGGCCTCATTTGCGCGGCGGCGGCAGAAGAAGCTGCCAGCGGGCGGCTTTGTTTTCCGGAGTGTCGCCGAATTTTTCGTAGAGGGCGAGGAGCGACGCGTCGCTCTGGCGGGCGAGAAAGGCGCGGAGGAGCGGGGCGATGCGGTCGGTGTCGCCGGGCTTGAGATCTTTTTTCGGCCAGGTCCTGGCCGGGTCGATGTAGGGCGCGACGTAGGCGAGCGCGGCGCGGATGCCGCGTCCGTCCTTGGCGGCGTGGCTCCAGCCCTCGGGCCAGCCGGCGCGTTCGCCGAGTTGCGCGAGGGCGGCGAGGGCTTCGAGGTTGAAGAGGGAGTAGCCGAGCGAATTGGTGCGGGCGAGTTCGTGGGGCTGGCGTCCGTCAGCTTTGATCTGCGCGGCGACGCGGGCGGGGATCTGTTTCTTGATGCGCTTGAGCGCGGCTTCTTTTTTGCCCAGCGCGAGTTCGAGATGCGCGGCCTGCACGTCATACCAGGTGCCGTGGTTGTTTTCGGCGGCGGCCTCGTCGCGGCCGTTTTTGCTCGTGGTGAGCCACGCATAAAAGGTTTCGAGCCAGGCGCGCATCGCGGCCCGGTCGTCGGCGGTCCACGCGGGGCTGCCGTCGATGAGCGCGAGGCCGTCGGTGAGCGATGCGAGATGGCGCGATTCGAGAATGCCGGTGCCGCGCGAGGCGGCGCGGCCGGGGATGCCTTGCGCGTAGGTGAGGTTGGGGTTCATGCGCGTGGCGGGGTCAAGGAACCAGACGCGGGTGAGTTGCGCGGCTTTTTCGGCGCAGGCGGTTTTGCCGGTAAAGTAGTAGGCGAGGCCGAGGAGTTCGACGGTCTTGCAGGTGCGGGCGAACGCGGGCGCGTCGGTGCCGGTTTTGCTTTCGGGGTTCACCTCGCCGTCGCGGCGGATGTAGGGAAGCCCGCCGGGTTTCGCGGAATCCGGCCACCAATAGGGGCCGAGGCTGAAATAGTCGTGCGGGTCGCGGGAGTCGGCGATCTTGGTTTTGTCGAGGACCGAGGCGGGTTTGAGAGCGAGGGCTTTTTCGGCGTCGCGAAGGAGGCGATCGAAGGCGGGTTTGAGCGAGGTGTCGCCGGCGCGGATGCGCTCGCGCGCGGCGGCGAGGACGGCGGGATCGGCGCCTTGGATGTCGGGCAAGGGTGGGCTGGCATCGGCGGCGGCGATGCGCGCGGGCGCGAGGCACAGCGAGCAAAAGGCGAACGCGGCGAGGAGGAACGGGCGGGCAGGGGAACGCATGGTGGTGAATGAGGAAGTAAAACGTTGCACAAAACGGTGACGGTGTCGATTAAACCCGGCGGGTCACGACATAAAAGCGCAGGTTGCCAGGCGCGGGGTGTGGCGAAAATGTTGATGTCGCGCCGCGTGCTGTCGCGTTTCCTGCCGCGCCGCCACAAACGGGAGGCGGGCCGTGCCGACGGCGCCGTTATTTTTTGGCCCGGCGCAGCTTTGCGCGGGCGAGTTCGCGCATGTCCACGGCGATGTCGTCCCGCTCGAAAATCTCGCGGCCGAGGAGATGCTCGATCACATCCTCCATCGTCAGCACGCCGCTGGTTGAGCCGAATTCGTCCACGACGATCATCATCTGCTGGTGTGTCTTCAGAAAAACCTGGAGCGCGGCGGCGGCGGTGATGGTTTCGGGGATGAAATGCGCCTCCTGCATGTGCTTTTCCACTAGGTCGGCGTCGCGGTCGTTGGCCTTGGCCTTGAGCAGGTCGCGGCGGCGCGCGATGCCGGCGATGTCGTCGATGTTCCGGCCGTAAACGGGCATGCGTCCGAAGGGGAGGTTGGGAAACTCGCGGAACACGTCGGCGATGGTGGCTTTTTTCGGCAGGGCCGTGACGACCGTGCGCGGCGTCATGATCTCGTCCACCCGCACGTCGTCGAGCGAGAGCGCGTTGGCGATGAGGCTGGATTCGTTTGCGGTGAGGGTGCCTTGCTGCGCGCCGCGCCGGGCCAGAAGGATGATTTCCTGCCCCGAATTGGTGTGTTGCACGGGCTGGCGCACGACGAGGCGGACGATGAGGTTGCAGAGCCATGTCACCGGCCGGAGCGCGCGGCACATCAGGAACAACGGATAGGCAAACACCGGCTGGAGCCCGCGGCGATAGGCGACGCCGATGTTTTTGGGGATGACCTCGGAGAAAATCAGAATGGAGAGCGTCAGCGCGACCGAGACGACACCGAGGATGGCGTGGCCGAAGAGGTGCGCGGCGATGCCGCCGATGATGACGGAGCCGAGGGTGTTGGCGATGGTGTTGAGCGTGAGGATGGCCGAGATGGTCTCGTCGAGGCGCGCCTTCAATTTTTCCAGAATTTCCCCGCGCTGCCTTTTGGCCTGCTTGAGCGATTCGATTTCGGCCTCCGTGGTGCTGAGGATCATCGCCTCAAGCATCGAGCAGAAAAAGGAGCAGCCGAGCGTGAGGGCAATGGCGAGAATGAAGGCTATCATGATGGGGTGAGGTCGCTCATGGTGGCAGGCGGACCGGTTTCTTCGATCAAAATCCTTCTCGGGCGGACGGACTGCGCGCGGGCCGGGGCGGGCGCCTCATTTTTTGCCGCCGCGGAAAATCTGCTCCTGTTCCAGACCGGTCAGGCGCTGGATGCCGCCGATGAGTTTCCACAGCACGAACATCAGCATGACCATGCTGGGCAGCACGATGATGGGCCAGCTCCAGATGTTCATCCGGCCGAGTTCCGCGTTGAACGCCTCCGTGCCGGGCGGACTTTTCAGGAGGTAGCGTGCGAGTCCGAAGTTCAGGATCGCGCTGACCAGAAACGTGCCCGCCAGCGCGCGGCTGGAGCGGGCCAGCAGGTTTTCGAAATCGCGCTGGCGTCCGCGTTCCGCCAGCGCCGTGTCCACGCGCGCGGTGTCGAGCACCTGGTCGTTGTAGATGATGGTTTTCACCAGCGGGCGTTTTGTGCGCGCGGACAGCAGCACAAACAGGCCGATCACGGAGGGAACGGCCGCCTCCTTGACCGCAAACCAGAAGCCGTCGAGCTTCAGCAGCCCGAATCCGCCCGTGAGCAGCACGCTCGCAAATCCGATGATGGAGATGAAATTGGCCTGCCGCCTGCGCGCGAAATCCCAGAGCCCGTAGCCGGCCGGAAACGCCAGCGCGATGACGAGGCCCCAGACCGGGCCGAGCCAGCGCTCCGAGCTGAATTTCATCAGGATCAGTGACGGCACGGCGATGTTGCAGATGATGTTGAGCAGCAGATTCTCGCGTCTGGGCTGGGCGGGAGCGGCGGCGGCCGCCGCCGCGACGGGGCGGGGGAGGGCGTTGGCGGAGTCGGTGGATTCGGGAGTCGTCGGCATGAAAAGGGAGGCGGCCACGTTGCACGACTGCGCGGCCCGCGTCAGGAAGAATATTTCCGATTCGCATGCTTTTCATGTTTTCTTGGCGGCTGCGTTGCTGTGTGCTGGCGACATGATTCTGCTCGGAGTAAACATCGACCACTGCGCCACCGTGCGGCAGGCGCGTTATCGGCAGGTAGCCGCGACGGCCGGCGGCGCCGTGGAACCCGATCCCGTCATGCTCGCGGTCATGGCGGAGCGCGCGGGGGCGGACGGCATCACCGTGCACCTGCGCGAGGACCGCCGCCACATCCAGGAGCGCGACGTGTGGCGTTTGCGCGAAACCACCGCGACGCGCCTTAACCTCGAAATGGCCTGCACGCCCGCGATGACGGAGTTCGCCCTGAAGCTCCGCCCCGAGTCCGTCTGCCTCGTGCCCGAAAGCCGCGAGGAGGTCACGACCGAGGGCGGGCTCGATGTCGCCGGCGGGCGCGACCGCGTGGCCGCGTGTATCGAAGCGATGAATACAGCGGGCATCAGCACGAGCCTTTTCATCGACCCCGATCCCGCGCAGATCGAACTCGCCGCGAAACTCCGCGCCCCGTGGATCGAGCTGCACACCGGCGCCTACGCCAACGCGTATTACGACGCGCGCGCCCGCGCCGCCGAATACAAGCGCCTCGCCGTCGGCGCGGCGCTCGCGCATGACAGCGGGCTCGTCGTCAATGCCGGCCACGGCATCAACTACGTCAACATCGCCGAAGTGCGCGCGCTCCCGCATCTGCACGAGCTCAACATCGGCCACAGCATCATCAGCCGCGCGCTCTTTGCCGGCATCGACGAGGCCGTGCGGGAAATGAAGAGGCGGATGAACGGATAACCCATTCCATCTTTTTCTTTATTCTTTATCTATCCTCTTTCTTTTCACGCGGCTCCATCGGTTTCAAAAAGAGAAAGAGGAAAGATAAAGAATAAAGAGAAAGAAACTGAACCGATCATGTCCGCTCCACTCCCCGCGCTCACCCTTCCCCCCGGCGGCCTCCTCGTCGGGCTCGGGGCGGACATCGTGGACATTGACCGCATCCGCGGCGTGCACGAACGGCAGGGCGAGCGTTTTCTCCGGCGCGTCTTCACGGACGAGGAACTCGGCTACTGCCTCGCCATCAAGCATCCGCACAAGCACCTCGCGGCCCGCTTCGCCGCGAAAGAGGCGGTGTCGAAGGCGTTCACCACCGGCATCGGGGCGGAACTCGGCTGGCATTCGATATCGGTCTATCACGGCGCGCGCCACGAGCCGCTGGTCCGTCTCGACGCGGCCGGCGAGGCGCTTCTTCGCCGCGCCGGCGCGACGCGGATCCTGCTCACGCTTTCGCACACGGACACCGCCGCCATGGCCGTCGCGGCGCTCGTGCGCGAGCAACCTTGAGGCCCGCGGGCCTTGGAGGGCGCACCATTTCCATGACCGGGCAATATCTCTTGTTTGAGGACGACGCCCTCCCGGTCCTCCGGCGCCCGCCGAGGACGGCGCTCTGGAACCTCTGGCACGGCTGCACCCGGCATAGTGAGGGGTGCCTGAACTGCTACGTCTTTCGCCGCGACGCCCTGCACGGCATCGACAGCACCGCCATCCGCAAGACACGCGACTTTCTCCTGCCCGTCCAGCGAAACAAGGCTGGCGCCCATGTGTTTCCGCCGGGCTCGTTTTTCTACACCTGTTTCACCTCCGATTTTTTGCACCCGCACTGCGACGCCTGGCGCCAGGAGGCGTGGGCGGTGATGCGCGAGCGCGCCGACTGTCATTTCCTTTTTTTGACCAAGCGCATCGAGCGTTTCACGGACTGCCTGCCGCCCGACTGGGGCGACGGCTACGATAATGTGACCGTCGGCGCGACTTGCGAAAGCCAGCGGCAGGCGGACTTTCGGCTGCCGTTTTTCAAACGCTGCCCGCTCAGGCACAAAATCATCATCCACGAGCCGCTCCTGACGGCGATGGACATTTCCCCGTGGCTGGACGACGGCATCGAGGAGGTGATCGCCGGCGGCGAGTCCGGCCCGGCGGCGCGGCCCTGCCGCCACGAGTGGCTTGTGTCGTTGCGCGGGCAATGCGAGCGGGCCAACGTCAGCTTCGCGTTCAAGCAAACCGGCGCGGTGTTTGTCAAAGACGGGCGCGTGTATCACATCGAACGCCGGTTGCAGCACAGCCAGGCCAAAAAGGCGGGATTGGATTACCGGAGGAAGCCGGGGAAATAACGGCTGTTGAAAAAT
The DNA here is from genome assembly GCF_038725785.1 of Termitidicoccus mucosus. Classification (GTDB taxonomy): domain Bacteria; phylum Verrucomicrobiota; class Verrucomicrobiia; order Opitutales; family Opitutaceae; genus Termitidicoccus; species Termitidicoccus mucosus. The sequence continues at coordinate 1,667,951 of NZ_CP109796.1, read as the reverse complement.
GTGGCTCGCAAAATGCGAAATCAGGAATGCGAATCGCGGCAGGGCGCCTGGGCCTTGGAAGCGCATCCGCGGACGATTTTTCCGAAAGCACGGGTTTGCCAGCGCGTGCCTCCCATGCTTTTCTTCGAGTCGCCCGCATGCCTCGCCGCGGGGCCGCCGTTTCTCATAAATCCAAAAGACACATGTCAGCCCAAGCCCCCCAATCCTCGCGCGACAAACTCTCCAAGGTTCCCTCCTGGATCATGCTCGGCGTGGTGCTCGGCGGCATCGGGTTCTACGGCGTGCAGAGCTTTTTCGAGGAGCAGCGCGGAAAAAAACAGAGGCAAAAGGCGCCTCCCGCCGTGTCCGCCCCCGCTCCGTCCCCGGCGAAAACACCGGACGGCAAACCGCCCGCGTCGGCGAAAAACGACCCGCATATGAGCCTGTTCGCCATCGACGCGGTGTTTCGCGCCCACGGCGCAAGCGCCGTCTGGGAGCACGACCTCACCGAGATCGTGCTCTGGAATCCCGCGACACAGAGCTACAGCACCGGCGTCGAGGTGCTGCGCAACGGCGACACTTATTATTACCGCCTGCTCGACCGCCTCACGCGCCCCGTGCTCACCGAGGGCGTCGATCCAAACGCCCCCATCCGGCTCACCGAACCCGCCTCCTATCAGGAACGCCGCAGGCAACAGCGCCAGGACACGTGGCGGAGCCGGCCCCCCGCGCCATCGTTGCTGCTACCGGCCACGTCCCCGACAATAATCCCGACAACCACCATCGCAACACCGCCGCCCGCGTCCGCGCCGAATCCAAACGACATTGTCGAAAAAAGCTTTTCCGGCTCCGGTGAGCCGCCGTCCACGCCGCCGCCCGCCAACGCCCAATGACCGCGCCCGCCAACAAATCCACCAGCGTGACTCATGGGAGCGCGGGCATTCCTGCCCGCGAAATCGCGGGCGAAGCCGCGGACAAAATTGCGGACAAGAATGTCCGCGCTCCCAGTCCTGCCGTCACCATGCCCCCCGGCCTTGCCGCCACCTCGCACCCCGCGCTTTCGCCCGCCGACGCCGCGCGCTTCGAGGCGGCCTTGTTTGGCGGCGACGAGTCCCGCGAGTGGGCGGCGATGCAGCAGGCCGCCCGCGCCATCGCCGCCGCGGTGCTGCGCGACTTTGACGAGATCGGCCCGCTCCCGCCGGAGCCGCGCATCCTCGTGCTTGCGGGCAAAGGCCACAACGGCGGCGACGCGCTCCTCGCCGCGAAATTCATTCACGAAAAGCATCCGCGCGCCCGCATCGAGACGTGCCTCGTTTTTGGCGAACGCGTGCTGCGCCCGCTTGCGCTGCGGGCGTGGCGGGAGCTCTCGCACGCGCCGCCTTGTAGGGCGCGACCTTGCGTCGCGCCGCGATTGACGGACGGGGAAAATTCGCGGCCTGACGCAAGGTCAGGCCCTACGAGCATCCTGCCCGGTCCGCCCTTCGACATCGTCCTCGACGGCATTTTCGGCTTTCAGTTCCGCCCGCCCGTCGAACCGCGGATCGCCGCGCTCCTCGCGCGCGTGAACGCGTCGCCCGCCCGCCTGCGCGCCGCCGTCGATTTGCCCAGCGGACTGGGCACGCCCGATGTTTTCCTGGCCGATTTCACCTACGCCACCGGCATCGTGAAATCACCCGCGCTGGCCGAAGAAAACCGCGCCGCGGTCGGCCGGTTGCGTTACCTCGACCTGGGCTTTTGGGACAACACTGCAAACCCTTCCCCCGTCCCTGCGGACCCGCCCGCCGCGGCCATCCTCACCCCCGCCGTTCTCTCGCCGCTGCGCGTCCTCCGGTCGCCGCTCACCGACAAACGCGACTACGGGCACCTTTTTATTGTCGGCGGCTCGCGCGGCTATCCCGGCGCGGTGATCATGGCCGCGCTTGCGGCGCTGAGGAGCGGCGCGGGCCTCGTCACGGTGTTTGTCCCGGAAACGATGGCGGCCGCGTGCGCCGCGAGGGCGCCGGAGGCGATGTGGGTTGCCTGGCCGGAGACACCCGAGGGCGGCCTTGCGCTCGAAGGCGCGCACCTTTTCCGCGAGCGGGCCGACCGCGCCACCGCGCTGCTCGTCGGCCCCGGGCTGGGCCGCGAGGCCGAGACGCTCGCGCTGGCCGCCGATCTGGCAAAACTCTCCGCCGTCCCGCTTGTGCTCGACGCCGACGCGCTTCAACCCGCCATCGTCGGCGCCGGCGCCGCCTCCCGCATTCTCACTCCGCATGTCGGCGAATTTGCGCGCATCGCGGCGGCGCTTCCGGGGGCGGGCGCGGTCACCGTCCTCAAGGGGCCGGTCACGCGCATCAACGACGGCGGCGCGACCACGCATCACTCGCTTTTCGGCGGCCCCGTGCTTGCGCGCGGAGGCAGCGGCGACCTGCTCGCCGGGCTCATCGGCGGCCTGCTCGCGCAGGAGCCCGCGCAACCGCTTCTCGCCGCCTGCCGCGGCGCCGTCTGGCACGGCCTCGCCGCCGACCGCCTCGCCCGCGCGCAAGGCCAGCGCGCCGTCAACATCACCCAGCTCCTCGATCATCTCGCCGGCGTCCTTCGCGAAGACGTGCCGGCCGCCGCCGCCGGCAAAGTAACAAGTGGCAAGTAGCAAGTAACAACAGTCACTTCCTCTCATCATGGACGCCCCCGAAACCCTTACCGAACGCCAGGCGTTTCTCGCGCTCAATTCGCTGCCCGACATCGGCCCGGTCTCCATCCGCCGCCTCCTCGACAGCCTCGGCGGCGACCCGCGCGCGATTTTCGCCGCCGGGGTGAAACGCCTTGAGGAAGTCAGGGGAGTCGGTCCCGCCGCCAGTTCGTCCATCGCGAACTGGCGCGCGCATTTCGATCTCGCCCGCGAGGAGGAGCGCATGGCGGCGGGCGGCGTGACGTTTGTCACGATGCAGGACGGCATTTACCCGAAGCCGCTGCGCGAACTGCACGACCGGCCGGTCGGCCTGTATCGGAAAGGCCAATACAATTTCGACCGGCCCGCCATCGCGATGGTGGGCACCCGCCGCACCACGCTCTACGGGCAGGCGACCGCGAAAAAATTCGCCGCCGAACTCGCCCGCCTCGGCTTTTGCGTCGTGAGCGGGCTGGCGCGCGGCATCGACACCGCCGCGCACGAGGGCGCGCTTTCCATCGGCGGGAAAACCGTGGCCGTGCTCGGCTGCGGCATCGACATCGTTTATCCGCCCGAAAATCTCGATCTCTACCGCCGCGTCGCGGAAACCGGCGCGGTGGTGTCGGAGTTTCCCTTCGGGCGCCGGGCCGACCGCCAGACCTTCGCCATGCGCAACCGCATCGTCGCCGGCATGTGCGCGGCGGTGATCGTGGTCGAGTCCGACGTGAACGGCGGCTCGATGATCACCGCGCGTTTCGCCGGGGAGCAGGGCCGCCATGTTTTTGCCGTTCCCGGCCGCATCGACCAGGCGACCAGCCGGGGCTGCCACCAGCTCATCCGCGACGGCGCGACGCTGCTCACGAGCGTGGATGACATTTTGGAGGAACTCAGCTACCTCGAAGGCCTGCGCCCGAAGCCCATCCCGCCGAAAGCGGGTGACGCCGCCGGAGCCGCCGCGGCGGGCGTGGACGCCTCCGGGTTGAGCGCGGCGGAAGCGGCGGTGATGGCCTGTTTCGCCGGCGGCGCGATGCCGACGCTCGACATCCTCGTGGCGCAAACCGGCCGCAAGCCCGCCGAGCTTTCCGCGACACTGATGATGCTGGAATTGAAGCGCTACATCGCCAAGCGGACCGACGGTTCGTTCGAGGCGAGGGGCGGCGGATGAGCGGACTGTCCGCATCCAATCTGATTCCGCGAAGGGCGTATTTATATATTTTTATTGCATGAGCAAGCCCTTGAAAACCCTGCTGGCGATATCCCTTTCGCTCAATGCAATATTATTGTTTGGGACGATTGGAGTATATTTTTCATATAAAGGAACATCGCGTGGCACAGATGTCGGGAATAATACGAATGAAACGCCAATGCCGGTCGCCGGGACGCGGGCAGCAGCCCGGTCGCCGGCATCCGATGATCCAGCGGTGCTGCGTGACGCGCTGGAGAGGCTCGGGCTGCCGGATGATGTTGTTCGCGAGATGGTGCGTGGCTACCTCTTCGGGCGGGTCGAGGCGCGACGCGGCGAAATTCTTGCAGAAGCAGCGTCGGCGCGGCCTTATTGGCAGCGCAGGCCGGGAAGCTGGCTGCCTTATTCAGCGGAGCAAGTGCGCGAACTGAGTGAGCTCCAGCAGAATGCGGAGGAGCAAATGGGCAGGCTTTTCGGGGCCGACTCAATCCTGAACGGCTGGGAAAAAACTCTTTATAAATTTCTTCCTGTTGAAAAAGCGGCGCGGTTGCGATCGATGGAAAGCGATTACCGGGACATGCGGAACCTGATTCTCCAGGAGATGGCGGGATTCAAGACGGCGGACGACACAGCGCGACTCGCACTTTTGGACAAGGAGAGAGAACGCGATCTGCTCGCATTGCTCACGCCGGAGGAGCGTGAGGCCTATGAGCTTCGACATTCTTTAACGACGATACACCTGAAAAACAAGACCACCGCCTTCGCGATGACTGAGGACGAATACAAGATGCTCCATGCGATGCAGCGGGAACTGGATGAAAAATATCCTTCTCCTTCGTCCGAGGATGTCGTGACAGGCGGGGTCACCCTCGACTATGCCAAGATATTTGCCGCCCGGCGGGAGGCTGAAAAGAAAATGGAGGAGCAGTTGAAGGAGTCCCTCGGGGCGGAGCGCTATGCGGACTATGAACGAGGCATGCGCAAGGATTACCAATCGTTGCAGGCCGCGGCGGAGCGTTTCAATTTGAGCGCGGAAACAGTGTCGCGCACATATGATGCCAGAACCGCCGCGGTTGACGAGGCCGTGCGCATTTCCGATGACAAGTCGCTCACGGCGGAGCAGAAAAAGGAAAAATACGAGGCTGTCGCCGGAGAAGCCATTGAAAAAATCCGGGCCTCGTTGGGAAATGAGATTGGCGACGCCTATATAAACAACTCGCTCGGATGGCTGAAAGAGCTGCCCAAGGGCGACAGGGTTTCCATCGGTCAGAACGGGGCGGTGAGAGTGACCCAACCCCGCCCGCCAGCGCCGCGCAAATAACATCAGTGTCCCGCGAAAACCGGGCGTCGCCTGCGGACGTCCCGTCCAAGGCGGAAATAGAGCATTTTTCGTTTAATTGGTCGCAAAAGGCAGAGGAACCTCGGTGCCAAAGGCGCGGCGGAAAAGTAGCACAGACATTCTTGTCTGTGCGGCTTGGACGATGGCGTCCTTGTCGCCTGGCACAGGCAAGAGTGCCTGTGCCACCTTGATCATAATGTGACCAATTAATCGAAAAATGCTCTAAAATGCCCACACTTTGTGGAGGCGGTCGCTTACCATGTCTTATCAGGTTTTGCGTTTGGACTCCGCTTGGATGGCAGCGCGCATTTCGCGCCAGCGGGCGAGGCGCTCGGCGATGCGGGCCTCCATGCCGAGCGTCTTCGGCGTGTAGAGGGTGAGCGGCTTTTCGAGGTAGTCTTGGCCGCTGATGTTTTCCGGAAAATCGTGCGAGTAGAGGTAACCCTTGCCGTGGCCGGCGCGCTTGCTGGCCTGCCCGCCCTTGTCGCGGAAGGGCAGGGGGACTTTTTGTATCGTGTTTCCGGACACGGCGCGCTTCGCCTCGAAAAGGGCGGTGGCCGCCGAGTTGCTTTTGTTGGCGCAGGCGATGTAGAGCGTGGCGTGCGCGAGCGCGTATTCGCACTCCGGGAGCCCCACGAAGTCGCAGGCGTGGTGCGCGGCGACCGCCGTGGGCAGCGCCAACGGGTCGGCCAGGCCGACGTCCTCGCTGGCCAGGATGACGAGGCGGCGCGCGATGAAGCGCGGGTCCTCGCCGCCGGCGAGCATTTTCGCCAGCCAATACATGGCCGCGTCGGGATCGCTGCCGCGGCAGCTTTTGATGAAGACGGAAATGGTGTCGTAATGCTCGTCCTCGTCGGCGTCGTAGCGGATGCGGCGCTCGCGGGCAAAGGCCTCGAGGTCGGCGGGGGTGATTTCTTTGAATGCGGATTGCGGAATGCGGATTGCGGATTGGGAAGCAGTTGGGGCGGCAGCAGTGGCGGCGCCGTCGGCGCTGGTGTTTCCTGTCACTTGATCCTTGTCACTTGTCACTTCCGCCGCAGCCGCGGCTGCGGCGGGCATGGAGAGGACGATGACCTCGAGGGAGTTGAGGGCGCGGCGAAGGTCGCCGTCGCAGAGGACGGCGAGGTCGGCGAGGACGGCGTCGGAGGCGGTCACGCCGTGCGAGCCGAGGCCGCGCTCGGTGTCGGCGAGGGCGCGGCGCAGGACGCTGGCGATGGCGGCGGTCGAAAGCGGTTCGAGGCGGAAGAGGTGGCTGCGGCTGAGGAGGGGCGGGTTGACGTAGAAACCGGGGTTGTGCGTGGTGGCCCCGATGAGGCGAATGTAGCCTTCCTCGACATCGGGGAGGAGCAGGTCCTGCTGGGATTTGTTGAAGCGGTGCAATTCGTCGATGAAGAGCAGCGTGGGCGTTTCGGGCAGGCGACGGGCGTCGGCGAGGATTTCGCGCAGTTCGGCGACGTTCGACATGACGGCGTTGATGCGCACGAAGCGGCTGCCGGTTTCGCGGGCGATGACCTCGGCGAAGCTGGTTTTGCCGCACCCGGGCGGCCCGTAAAAAATGAGGCTACCAAACCGGTTGCTGGAAATGAGGCGGGGGAGGAGCGCGCCGGGCGCCGTGAGGTGTTCCTGGCCGACGATCTCGGCGAGCGTGCGGGGGCGCATGCGCGCGGCAAGCGGTTGCGCGGCGGACGGACGTGAGGGGTGCGCGGATGCGGAAAAGGCCGCGCGGGTGGATGTGCGGGAAGATGCGGGGCGCGGGGCGGACGCAGCAGGCGAACGCGGCAGGCTTTCGCCAAAAAGGTCGGGTTGGTCATCTGGCATGAAGAGGAGGAAATGCCAAATTCCGGAGATTCAAACCCAAAAAACGTTTCCTCGGACCTTCGGGGAAATCATTGGTTTGGGAAGCGCGGGCGCCGCCGCTCCTTCACGCGTATTCCGTTGACACGATTTCGGATGGCACCCCAATTCGGCTGATTTTTAAAATAATTGCATGTGCGGGGCGAATCCGTTTTGATCTGCATTCATGAAGCCCATGAAAGTGTTACTCTCGAGTTTGGCGTTCATGATTCTGTTTGTCGCCGGATGCAAACCTTCCGGCTCGGAAAGAACCGCCTCCCAGCCGGCTGCCTCTTCAAAGGAAACGTTTGTCCAGGTGACCGGCAAGTCGTGGAAACTCGACCGCTGGGTGGGCGTGGATGGCAGTTCACAGGATGTCGGGCCGATCACGATGAAGGTGGACGAAAACAATCGCGTAAGCGGCAACGCCAGCGTCAACCGTTACAGCGGGACGGTCAAATTCACCGAGGCGGGCGCCACGGATTTCAGCTCGGGTTTCATTTCGACGAAGATGATGGGATTGCCCGAGGCGATGGCGCGGGAGACGCGCTTTTTCGCCGAATTGCGGCTGATACGCTCGGCAGGCCTCGAAAACGGGCGTTTCGTGCTGACCGGCGACGGTTCGTTGCGGCTGGAGTTTGCGCCGGAAAAGACGGACGCGCCGTAACGATCCACGTTTGATTTGGGCATCCGGGTTTTCCCCGGGCGGGCGAAAATAACATTTCGCGCGGGCTCTTTTTGTCTTTGTTTCCGCCCATGAAGATTCACTGGTTCCAGCATGTGCCGTTTGAAGGGCTCGGAAAAATCGGGCCGTGGCTGCTCGCCCGCGGGCACGAACTCACCGCCACGCGGTTTTACGCGGGTGAACTGCCGGGACCGGAGGCGGCGGCGTGCGACTGGCTCGTCGTGATGGGCGGACCGATGAACATTTATCAATACCGCGATCATCCGTGGCTGCGCGCGGAAAAGCGGGCGATCCGGGCGCGGATCGACGCCGGTGCGCGCGTGCTCGGCGTGTGCCTGGGCGCGCAACTCATCGCCGACGTGCTGGGCGCGAAGATTTATCAGAATGCCGAGCGCGAGATCGGCTGGCTGCCGGTGCGGGCGGCGGACGGCGGCGAAAAGGAGCCGCTGGCGTTTCCCGCCGGGGAATCGCTGGTATTTCACTGGCATGGCGACACGTTCGACCTGCCGGCGGGCGCGGCGCGGCTGGCCTCGAGCGAGGGCTGTGTCAACCAGGCCTTTGCGGTCGGGCCGCGAGTGCTCGGGTTGCAGTTTCACCTCGAAATGGGCGAGGCAGAGGTGGAGCGGATTTGCGAAAAATGCGCCGATGAACTGGTGCCCGGCCGTTATGTGCAGGGCGCGGAAAAAATCCTTGCGCAAACGCCGTCCGCCGCGGCGGGCGCGGAGCGTTTGCTGAACCGGCTGCTGGAGCGGATGGAGCGGGGCTGACCGGCGGACGGCCGGATTGTGTGGCATGGGCGACTCGCCCATGCCACACAATCCGGCGATGCTTCGCATCGTCCACGGGCGGGGACGCCCGTGCCACGCGATCCCCTACACTGGCGGCAGATGGAGCGAAGCTGGCGCGCGCGCCGCCGTCGTTTTTACGGCAGCCAGGGGAATTTGCGCGCGTCCGGCTTGCGCTTTTCGCGCTGGGCGCGATGGAACTCCTTGGCCTCGTCGGTCATGTAATAGAGCAGGGTGGCGTTGCCCGCGAGTTCCTGGATGCCAGACTGCCCGTCCACGTCGGCGTTGAAGGCGCTTTTCAGGCAACGGATGGCGAGCGGGCTGTGGTTCATGATTTCGCGCGCCCATTTCACGCCCTCGGCCTCCAGTCCGGCGACCGGGACGACGGCGTTGACCATGCCCATGTCGAGCGCCTGCGCGGCGGTGTAGTGGCGGCACAGATACCAGATTTCCCGCGCCTTTTTCTGGCCGACCATGCGGGCGAGGTAGCTGGAGCCGAAGCCGCCGTCGAAGCTGCCCATTTTCGGGCCGACCTGCCCGAAAATGCCGTTGTCCGCCGCGATGGTGAGATCGCACACGAGGTGCAGCACATGGCCGCCGCCGATGGCATAGCCGGCGACCAGCGCGATGACGACCTTGGGCATCGAGCGGATGAATTTCTGGAGGTCGAGCACGTTGAGGCGCGGCACGCCGTCGTCACCCACATAGCCGGCGTGGCCGCGGACGGATTGGTCGCCACCGGCGCAGAAGGCGTATTTCCCGTCGGTGTGCGGCCCGGCCCCGGTCAGCAGCACGACCCCGACCGACTGGTCCTCGCGCGCGTCGGCAAACGCGTCGCACAGCTCGAAAACCGTTTGCGGGCGGAAGGCGTTGCGCTTTTCGGGCCGGTTGATGGTGACCTTGGCGATGCCGTCGGCCTTGTGGTAGAGGATGTCGGTGTAGGTCTTGGCGACCTTCCAGTCGGGGAGGCTCATAAGTGCCACCAGAAAAGTCGCAAATTCCGGGCGGGCAAATCCCAAAACGGTTCCGAGGCGCGCCGGGGCATTTGTCATGGGCGGATTTTTCCAACCTTGCCAGACCGGGATATCCGCTGGCATTGATGATGGCTTTTCCCGCCATGATCAACGCCACTCCGCTCAAGACCCTCGACCCGGAAATCCACGCCATCATCGCCGCTGAACTCGGCCGGCAGCAAAGCCATATCGAGCTGATCGCCTCGGAAAACTTTGTCATGCCCGCCCTCATGGAGGCGCAGGGCAGCGTGCTGACCAACAAATACGCGGAGGGTTACCCCGCAAAGCGCTGGTATGGCGGCTGCGAGTTCGTGGACCAGGTCGAGTCGCTGGCCATCGAGCGCGCGAAAAAACTTTTCGGCGCCGAGCACGCCAACGTGCAGCCGCACTCCGGCTCGCAGGCCAACTTCGCCGTCTATACCTCCGTGCTCCAGCCCGGCGACAAGATCCTCGGCATGAACCTCAGCCACGGCGGGCACCTCACGCACGGCAACCCCGCCAACTTTTCCGGCAAGCTGTATCAATTTGTCCAATACGGCGTGCGCGAGGCCGACGGCCTCATCGACTACGACGAGCTGGCCGCCACCGCGCAACGCGAGAAGCCGCGCATGATCACCGTCGGCGCCAGCGCCTACTCGCGCATCATCGACTTCGAGCGCATGGCGAAAATCGCCCGCGACTGCGGCGCGTATTTATTCGCCGACATCGCGCACATCGCCGGGCTCGTCGCCGCCGGCGTGCATCCATCGCCGGTGCCGTTTGCCGATTTTGTGACGACGACCACGCACAAGACCCTGCGCGGCCCGCGCGGCGGCCTCATCCTGTGCAAGGCCGCGCACGCCAAGGCCATCGACTCCGCCGTGTTTCCCGGCGCGCAGGGCGGCCCGCTCATGCACGTCATCGCGGCCAAGGCCGTGTGTCTCGGCGAATGCCTCAAGCCCGGGTTCAAGGACTACGCGAAAAAAATCGTCGCCAACACCCAGGCGCTCTGCGCCTCGATGGAAAAGCGCGGCTACAAGATCGTTTCCGGCGGCACCGACAACCACCTCTTCCTCGTGGACCTGCGCGCCAGCCTGCCCGAGCTTACCGCGAAAAAGGCGCAGGAGACGCTCGACCTCGCCAATGTCACGCTCAACAAAAACACCGTCCCGTTCGAGACCCGCTCGCCGTTCCAGGCCTCGGGCATCCGCATCGGCGGCGCGGCTGTGACCTCGCGCGGCATGAGCGAGGCCGACATGGACGAGATCGCCGGCATCATCGACGACGTGCTCAAGGCCATCGGCACCGACCGCGAGGCCGCCGCCATCGCCGGGAGCAAGCAGCGCGTCCTCGCCCTCACCGCGAGGTATCCGCTGCCGTATAAATTCTGAGCGCGCAATAATGCGCCTGCGCCGCGCGATTTGCCGCCGAGCCGCGGCCGTGGTTCGACTACGCGACAGCGACTGGGAGCGCCGGCATCCTGCCGGCAGACGGCGCGAAGCGCCGCCCGTTCAGCAAAGGACGGCGCACGCAGAATGCCGGCAGGATGCCGGCGCTCCCAGTCGCTGCCGCGTAGTCCAAATTTCCCCGGGTGACGCTCACTCGTCGCCGTCCGCGTCCTTGCGGAAACCGCTGTATTCCACGCCGGTGAGCGCGGCCAGCCTTTGCTCGAAATCGACGCGTTGCAGCGATTCGATGATCCCGTCGATCTCGCCCTCCATCACTTGCGTCAGGCTGTAAAGCGTCAGGCCGATGCGGTGGTCGGTCAGGCGGTTTTGCGGGAAATTATACGTGCGGATGCGCTCGCTGCGGTCGCCCGTGCCGATCTGGTTGCGGCGGTGGGCGGCGTATTTCGCGCGCTCCTCCTCCTCCTTCAGCTTCAACAACCGCGAGCGCAGCACGGTCATGGCGCGCGCCTTGTTTTTCAACTGCGAGCGCTCGTCGGCGCATTGCACGATGAGGCCGGTCGGCTTGTGCAGGATTTGCACGGCGGAGTCCGTCGTGTTGACGCCCTGGCCGCCCGGGCCGCTGGCGCGGCTCACCGTGATTTCCAAGTCCTGCGGGTCGATCTGCACGTCCACCTCCTCGGCCTCGGGCAGCACGGCCACGGTGACGGTCGAGGTGTGGATGCGGCCGTTGGCCTCAGTCACGGGCACGCGCTGCACGCGATGGACGCCGCTTTCGTATTTGAGCTGCCGATACACGTCCTGCCCGGTGATGAGAAAAATGACCTCTTTGCAGCCGCCGCGCTCGGATGTGCTGGAGCTCATCGGCTGGACTTTCCAGCCGCGTCCCTCGGCATAGCGCGAGTAGAGTCGGAACAATTCCGCCGCGAACAGGCTCGCCTCGTCGCCGCCGGTGCCGGCGCGGATTTCCATGACGGTGTTGCGCGAGTCGGTCGGGTCGGGCGGAATCATCCCGCGCAGCACCGAGGCGCGCAGCGCCTCGCGGCGTTGTTCGAGATCGGGCAGCTCGGCCTGGGCCAGTTCGCGCAGGTCGGCGTCGGCCGAGGCGTCCTTGACGAGCGCCTGCGCCTCGGCGATGTCCCGCCCGGCCTTTTCGTGCGCGCGGTGGTCGGCGACGAGTTGTTCGAGTTTCTGCTGCTCGCGGGACACCTCGGCGGCCTTGCGCGGGTTTTGGAAAAACGCCGGATCGGCCATCTGCGCGGCGAGCTCGTCGAGGCGGTGTTTGAAGAGGGAAATGTCGGGAAGGTTGTCCATTGCCGGAAAATTTTTTGCGCCCATGATGCCTCCGGGAGGCAGGTTGGGACTGGTGTTTTGTTTTGCGAATTGCGCAGGCGGCGCCTTGCGGCTTGTCTCGCGGGATGGAAATATCGTCCGGCGCCGCTAGCGGTGCTGGTCCTCGTATCGCACAAACATGTCCACGACACTTTTCACGCAAAACATCATCGCCTGCATTTGGGACTTCGACAAGACCCTAATCCCGGAATACATGCAGTCGCCGCTGTTCCGCCGCTACGGCGTGGACGAGGCGCATTTCTGGCGCGAGACCAACGCGCTCACCGAGCAATACCGGCAGCGCGGATACAGCCTCTCCGGCGAAATCGCCTACCTCAACCACCTGCTGACCTACGCACTGGCCGGAAAAATGCCCAAGCTCGGCAACAAGGTCCTCCGCGAGTGCGGCGCCGACATCAAGTTCTACCCCGGCGTGCCGGAGTTTTTCGAGCGCTCGAAAAAATTCGTCACCGCGCGCGACATCTACCGCAGGCACGACATCCGCCTGGAGCACTACATCGTGAGCACCGGCCTCGCCGAGATGATCCGCGGCAGCGCCATCGCCGGCCACGTGGACGGCATCTGGGGCTGCGAGTTCATCGAAAATCCGCTCCAGCCCGGTTTCATGGAGCAGGAGGAACTGGAGATTTCCGCCGACGCGGTCATCGCGCAAATCGGCCTGGTCATCGACAACACGACCAAGACGCGCGCCCTCTTCGAGATCAACAAGGGCACCAACAAGGACGCCGCCATCGACGTGAACGCCAACATCGCTCCGGGCGACCGGCGCATTCCCTTCCAGAACATGATCTACATCGCCGACGGCCCGAGCGACATCCCGAGTTTTTCCGTGGTGAAGAAAAACGGCGGCAAGGCCTACGGCGTTTACAATCCCGCGCGTTCCGACGAGTTTGCGCAAAACGACCGGCTGCGCCAGGTCGGCCGCATCGACCACTACGGCCCCGCCGACTACACCGACGACAGCAGCACCGCGCAATGGCTGAGGCTGCACATCCAGGCGATTTGTGACCGCATCGTGGCCGACCGCGAAGCCGCCGTCGCCCAGCGCGTCGCCCGGCCCCCGCGCCACCTCAACGAGGACGACGGCGTATCCGGCAAAACCGGGTTGCGCGCCCCGCAGCAGGGGACGTTTCTGGAATAGCGCCGGCGGCTCCTGTCCTCTTTGAGGAGACGGTCCCCATGCCGTCCTTCCGCGTGGTTTGCGTGGCACGGGCGTCTCGCCCGTGGGATTAAGGGTGGCATGGGCGACCTCGCCCATGTTGATCGGAACCTCGCGGCGCGGAGCGCCGTCGCATGGGCGGGACGCCCATGCCACCCGATCCGGACGGCACGGAGGCCGTCCAAAAGGATAAATCCCGTTCGGGAAAGGCTTGATTCTCCGAAGCGGTCCGGAGCCGCGTCCGCCGGGCCTTGCGGCTACGTGCCCATGATGCCGGTGATGGCGCCGTCGGGCGCGAGGTCGATTTTTTCGGCGGCCGGAACTTTGGGCAGGGCGGGCATGCGGAGCATCTTGCCGGTCAGCGCGACAATGAAACCCGCGCCCGCCGCCAGCTCGAAATCGCGCACGGTGATGCGAAAGCCCTGGGGACGTCCGGGCTTTTTCGGATCGTCGGTGAGCGAATCCTGCGTCTTGGCCATGCAAATGGGGAGGCGCCCGAACCCGGCGCGCTCGAACAGGACGAGCCGGGCCGCCGCCCCGGGAAGAATGTCCACGCCGGACGCGCCATAGATGCGGCGGGCGATGGTGTTTATTTTTTCGGTGACCGGAATGTCGTCGGGATAGACGTATTCGAGTTTAGGATACGAAATGGCGGCGGCGGCGTCCGCCCCGTCGAAGAGGGACAGGACGGCGCCGGCCAGTTCGGTGCCTCCCTCGCCGCCCCGGGCGAAGACTTGCGAGAGGGCGCAGGGGACGCGCAGCTCGGCGGCGCAGAAGTCGCGCACAAGGGCGAGTTCGGCGTCGGTGTCGGTTGGAAAATGGTTGATGGCAACGACGACGGGGCGGTTGAAGGAAGCGGCGGCGCCGACGTGGGCGCGGAGATTTTCGAGGCCGCAGCGGATGGCGGGCAGGTCGGGGGCGGCGAGCGCGTCACGGGGCATGCCGCCGTGCATTTTCAGGGCGCGGATGGTGGCGACGATGACGATGGCGTCGGGCGCGAGGCCGGACTGGCGGCATTTGATGTCGATGAACTTTTCGCCGCCGAGATCGAAGGCGAAGCCGGCCTCGGTGACGACGTAATCGGCGTGGGCGAGGGCCATGCGGGTGGCGAGGATGGAGTTGCAACCGTGGGCGATGTTGGCGAACGGGCCGCCGTGGACAAAGGCGGGGACGCCTTCGGCGGACTGCACGAGATTGGGCAGCAGCGCGTCGCGCAGGAGCGCCATGAGCGCGCCGGTGACCCGGAATTCGCAGGCGGGCACGGGCTCGCCGTCCGCCGTGAAGCCGACCACAAGGCGGTCCAGACGCGCGCGGAGATCGTCGCGGGAGGCGGCGAGGCAGAGGATGGCCATGATTTCGGAGGCGGCCGTGATGTCGAAGCCGGACAACCGTTCGCCGGGATCGCCGACGGCGACGCGGACGGAGCGAAGCGCGCGGTCGTTGGCGTCGAGCACGCGTTTCCAGAGGACGCCGCCGGGCGCGAGGCGGGTCTGGCCGCGATGGAGGGCGTTGTCGATGACGGAGGCAAGGAGGTTGTGCGCGGCGGTGACGGCGTGGAAATCGCCGGTGAAGTGGAGGTTGATGTCGGTGGCGGGCTGGACGGTGCTGAGGCCGCCGCCGGTCGCGCCGCCTTTGCGCCCGAAGACAGGGCCCATGGACGGCTGGCGGAGGGCGAGGGCGACGGAGCGGTCGAGTTTGCGCAGGCCTTGGGCGAGGCCGATGGAGGTGACGGTTTTGCCCTCGCCGGCGGGCGTGGGCGTGATGGCCGAGACGAGGATGAGTTTGCCGGGCCGCGGGCGGCGGGCGCGGGCGGCTTCGAGGGCTTCGAGGGCGACTTTGGCTTTGTCGCGGCCGTATTGGATGAGGTGTTCGGGGGCGATGCCGAGGTTTTGGGCGAGGGTCGGAAGCGGGAGCATGGATGGGTGAGGAGGAAGGAGGGGAGAAAGAATAAAGATAAAGAGGAAAGAGAAAGAAGGGTGGGGCGGTGGCGGTGGTGTTTTTTCTGAGAGAACGAGAACGAGTAAGAGTAAGAGAACGAGAACGATTTTTTTGGCAGTGTGGTTTTTCAGTTTTTCAACTCTTCAGCCTTTTCCTCATCGTCCGCCTTTGCCGAGGAGGACGACGGGGATGGTGGCGAGGAGGATTTTGGCGTCGAGAAAGAGGCTCCAGTTGTCAATGTAGGCGAGGTCGAGGCGCACCCATTCGTCGAAGTCGGCGATGTCGTTGCGGCCGCTGACCTGCCAGAGGCACGTGAGGCCGGGGCGCACACTGAGACGGCGGCGGTGGGCGTCGTTGTCGAAGCGGCCGACTTCGTAGAGGGGCAGGGGGCGCGGACCGACGAGGCTCATCTCGCCGCGAAGGACGTTCCAGAGCTGGGGCAGTTCGTCGAGGCCGTGGCGGCGCAGGAACCGGCCGAGCGGAGTGAGACGGGGATCGCCGGCGATCTTGAAGACGGGGCCGCGCATTTCGTTTTGCGCGTCGAGGGCGTCGCGTTCCCGCTCGGCGCCGGCGCGCATGGAGCGGAATTTGAACAGGGTGAAGGCGCGTCCGTTCAGGCCGGCGCGTTGCTGGCGGAAAATCACCGGGCCGCGCGAGGTGACGGCGATGGCGGCGGCGATGAGCGCAAAAAGCGGCGACAGGACGAGCAGAAGGACCGCCGCGGCGGCGAGGTCGGCGATGCGCTTGACGAGGAGGCTCGCGGGTGAGGCGGTTTGCACGCGGTAATGGATGACGGCCTCGCTGGCGAGCGTGTCGATTTGCAGGCCGAGCGGCGAGCCGGGGAGAAAGCCGGGGCGGATGACCAGTGACACGCCCTCGCGTCCGCAAATGTCGAGGAGCGGCTGAAGCCGGGCGAGTTGGCCGGCGGTGGCCCCGGCGAGGTTCACGACGACGGCGTTGGCGGCATGCTCGTGGAGGAGCGCGGCGAAGTCGGCCGCGCTCCGGGCGGCGGGGTCGAAATCGCCGAGATCGGCGAACCGGGCGCGTTCGACCGGCGTGAGCGCGGCGCGGAACCGGGCGTTTTGCCCCGGCTCGCCGACCCAGAGGACGCGCTGCGTCCATTGCTCGCGGGCGAGGCGCGTGGCGGCGAGGCGCGCCGTGAGTTCGTCGCGCAGCCAGACCAGCGCGCCGCCGAAGGCGCTGGCCATCACGATGACGGAGCGGGCGGATTGCTCGCGCGTGATGAAGAGCAGCAGCACGAGCGCGAGGCCGGTCAGGAGCGACGCGCGCGCGACGGTGGCCAAACGGCGAACGTGCAGCGGCGGGAGCGGTTCCGCATAAAAACGCAAACGCGCGAGGACAAAGGGGCCGGACAGCGCGATGGCCGGGAAAAGCCAGAGGTATTCGGAGAACGGCTCCAGCGGCGAGCGGTCGATCACGCCGGTCAGCGCCGCGCGCAGCGCATACGCGCCCGCGAGCGCCAGCGCGAAGAGCGCGGCGTCGATGCACTGGAGCAGGCGCATGCGGGTTTGGCGGGTGCGAGCTAACACGGGACCGGAGGCGTGGAAGGGCCGGCTGCGCCGGCAGTTTGAGTTTTAAGTTGAAGTTAAAATTTAAGGGCGCGGCGCGAGCGATGACCCAAATTTTCATCTTCAATTTAAACTTTCAACTTAAACCCGCCGCGAAGCGACGACCACGTGTCAAGCATCGTCGTGAGAACCATCTTTACAATTCTGCCGGGCTGGGATTCATTTTGTGAAAACGCAACTCGCCGCACTTTATCGTCTTCCGCCGTGAATCTTCGAAGCCTGCTCATCTC
The DNA here is from genome assembly GCF_038725785.1 of Termitidicoccus mucosus. Classification (GTDB taxonomy): domain Bacteria; phylum Verrucomicrobiota; class Verrucomicrobiia; order Opitutales; family Opitutaceae; genus Termitidicoccus; species Termitidicoccus mucosus. The sequence goes on along the minus strand of NZ_CP109796.1, from coordinate 1,650,833 downwards.
GTTTTATCTCCTGCTGCTCATCGTGGTCGTGACGGTTTCCGGCGTTTCCTATTGGCGGAATGATCAGGAGCACCAGCGCCTTCTCGCGCAGGAGCAACAAGTGCGGTTGCGCCTCGCCGAGGCGCGCGCGCGACTGGCCGACCAGGAACGCGTCCTCGACCGGCTGCGCAACGACCCGTCCTATGTGGAGACCGTCATTCGCCGCCGCCTCGGCTACGCGAAGCCCGGCGAGATCATCTTCCGTTTCGAAGACCAGCAGTGAGACTGGCGGCGTGGCGCGGATGGACTCTTCCCGGCATGCGAGTTTGGCCCGTCGCTCCTGCATGCGCCGTCCCCGCCTGAAAATGCGGCCGTCCAATTTCGGCCTCCAGGAGTTAATCATTGCCCTCCGGCCCGAGCGTTTCTGAAATCGGCGCGCATCACGCAATCGCGACTTTATGGCCACGAATCCGACCTCCATCATCGAAGCCTTCCAACGCGCCGGACAGGGACAAGTCTTCGCGTTCTATTCCCAACTTGATGCAGCCGCGCAACAGCGCCTGCTCTCCGACGCCGCCGAGATCGACCTCGACGAAATCGCCCGCCTCAGCGCCACGCTGCTGGCGCCGTCCGGCGCGCCCGCCGTCAATCTCGACGGACTCGCTCCCGCGCCTTACGAGCCGCTGCCCGAAAACGGCGGCAACGCCGCCGACTGGGCCCGCGCGAAAACCGCCGGCGAGGCGGCCCTCCGCGCCGGACGCGTCGCCGCCTTCACCGTCGCGGGCGGCCAGGGCACCCGGCTCGGCTACAACGGCCCCAAGGGTACCTTCCCCGTCACACCGCTGAAGCAGAAAACGCTCTTCCAGGTCTTCGCCGAAAAAATCCGCGCCGCCGGCCTGCGCTACGGCCGACCCATCCACTGGTTCATCATGACCAGCCACGCGAACCACGACGCGACGGAAGCCTTCTTCAAGGCGCACGCCCACTTCGGCCTCGATCCCGCGCGCGTCCACTTCTTCCGCCAGGGCCGCATGCCCGCCGTTGACCTGAACGGCAAAATCCTCCTCGAAACCACCGGCGGCATCGCCATGTCGCCCGACGGACACGGCGGATCGCTCCGCGCCCTCGCCCGCAGCGGCGCCCTCGACCTCATGGACCGCGAAGGCATCGACACGCTCAGCTACTTCCAGGTGGACAATCCGCTCGTGCGCGGCATCGATCCCTCCTTCATCGGCTGGCACCTCCTGCGCGGTTCCGAGATGAGCAGCAAAATGGTGCCCAAAGCCTACGCCGGCGAGAAGGTGGGGCACTTCTGCGTGCAGGACGGTCGGCTCGTCGTCGTCGAATATTCCGACCTGCCCAAGGCGTTGCAGGACGAAACCGATCCCGCCACCGGCCGCCTCCGCTACATCGCCGGCAGCATCGCCATCCATGTTTTGGATACGAAGTTCATCCGCCGCGTCGCCGCCGGCGGCGACGGCCTCGCGCTGCCCTTCCACCGCGCCGACAAGAAAATCCCGACCGTGGACGCCTCCGGCGCGCCCGTGAAGCCGGAGAAACCCAACGGCGTGAAATTCGAGATGTTTGTCTTCGACGCGATTCCCTTCGCGAAAAACGCCTTCGTCATCGAAACCCGCCGCGCCGACGATTTCAGCCCGGTGAAAAACGCCGAGGGGCTCGATTCGCCGAAAACCTGCCGCGAGGACCAGCTCCGCCAGTTCGCCCGCTGGCTCAAGGCCAACGGCGCCGCCATCGCCACCGACGGGACCGGTCTCCCGTCCGCCGCCGTGGAAGTGTCACCGCTTTTCGGATACGACGAGGACTCCTTCGCCGACTCGTGGAAAAAGCTGACCCCGAAGCCCGCCGTTGCCGAGGGGCTGTATCTGGAATAGATTTTCATCCACGGATTTTTTAACCGCAGATGGACGCAGATTAACACAGATGGGAAAATCATTTAACATGTGATTATTTAAACAATAATATCTGCGTTAATCTGCGTCCATCTGCGGTTGCTCTTTTTAATCATGACCACCCTCGACAAAATCCAATCCGCCGCCAAAGCCGGCCATCTGCTGCCATCAGCCGCCGAAAATCTCACGGCGTGGCTCGCCGCCTCGCTGCCCTCGTGGGCCGTCGCCAGCATTGACGAGCTTGTCGCCGCCTCCGCCTGGGCGGAACTCAACGACCGCTTCTACCGCTACCTCGAATTCGGCACCGGCGGCATGCGCGGCCGCACCATCGGCGTCGTCACGACCGCCGCGGAAACCGGCGCGCCCGGCCCGCAGGGCACGCCCGCGCACGCCGCCGTCGGCAGCAATGTCCTCAACGACTTCACCCTCGTCCGCGCCACCATCGGGCTCTACCGCTACACCGCCAGATACCTCGCCGCCTCGAAGCGCCAGACGCCGCCCGCGTTCGTCATCGCGCACGATGTCCGCCATTTCTCGCGCCACTTCTGCGAACTCGCCGCCTCCACCTGGACGAAACTCGGCGGCACCGCCTACATCTTCGACGGCCCGCGCTCCACGCCCCAGCTCAGCTTTTCCGTGCGCTGGCTCCGCGCGCACGCCGGCGTCGTCATCACCGCCAGCCACAATCCGCCCCACGACAACGGCTTCAAGGCCTACTTCGAGGACGGCGCGCAGGTCGTGCCGCCGCACGACAAGGGCATCGTGGCCGAGGTCAACGCCATCCCGCTGGGCGAACTCGCGCCCTATCTCGAAAAGAACATCGCCGGGGTCATCACCCTCAACGCCGATGCCGACGCCGCCTACCAGACCGACGCCGCCAAGGCGGTCATCGACGCGGGCGTTTTCGCCAAGGCAAAGCTCAAGGTGGCCTACAGCAACATCCACGCGACCGGCATCGTGGCGTCCGTTCCGCTCCTCGAACGCGCGGGCGTGGAAGTCCACACCGTGCCGGAGCAGGCCGCGTTTGACCCGCGTTTCCCGACGGTCAAGTCACCCAATCCCGAAAACGCCGAGGCGCTCGCCAAGGCCATCGAGCTGGCCGGCGCCCGCGGCCTCGACGCCGTGCTCGCGACCGACCCCGACTGCGACCGCATGGGCGTCGCCGTCCGCAACCGCGCCGGGAAGCTCGAACTGCTCACCGGCAACCAGATCGGCGCGATGCTCGCCGAGTATCGGATTTCCAAATACAAGGAACTCGGCTGGATTCCCAAGGACGGCACGCATTCCGCCGCCCTCGTGAAAACCTTCGTGACCTCGCCGCTGCAGGACGCCATCGGCCACCATCACGGCGTGAAAGTCATCAACACGCTGACCGGCTTCAAATGGATCGCGGCCAAGATCCGCGGCTACGAGGAACAGTTGAAACAAAAGCTCCTCGCCGGTGAGGGCATCGCCCTCGATTACGACGCGACGCCGTTCGCCACGCGCGCCCGGCTCCTCCTCAAGCACAGCACCTTCTACCTTTTCGGCGGCGAGGAAAGCTACGGTTACCTCGGCAACGACTACGTGCGCGACAAAGACGGCAACGCCGCCTGCCTCATGTTCGCCGAACTCTGCGCCTACGTGAAAAACCGCGGCCTCACCGTCACCGAGTATCTCGACGAAATCTACCTGAAGCACGGTTTCTACCTCGAGGGCGTGATCAACATCTACTACGAAGGCGCGAGCGGCGCGGCCAAAATCAAGCGCATACTCGACGGCTACCGCGCGTCGCCGCCGCAGAAATTCGGCGACATAGCCGTGACCAGGTTCCAGGATTTCGGCCGCGAGAAAATCAACGATGCCGACGGCGAACTCATCCCGAGCCAGGACCTTTATTTTGTCACGCTGGCGAACGGCTACAGTTTCGCCGCCCGCGGGTCCGGCACCGAGCCCAAGATCAAATTCTATCTTTTCGCCCAGGCGAAAGTCTCCAGCGCCGCCGAGTTGCCGACGATAAAGACAAAAGTCCGCGGGGAGCTGGACCGCGTGAAGGCGCTCATCGAGTCGGACGCCAAGGCCCGAGCCGAGGGATGACCGGAAAGCCGTTTCCACGGCAAAACCGGTTCATCGCTATTTGATACCAATTAACCCTGGTCTTTTGCCCTGTCTGTGGAGGGACGCCCATGCCACCCAATCCCACGGGCGAGACGCCCGTGCCACACAAACCACGCGGAAAGACGGCACGGAGGCCGTCCCTCCAAAAAGACAGAGGCTGCCAAAGGATAAAGCTCGTTCGGAATTGGTATAATATATTCTCCAAACGAAATTTATCGTTCAGGTAGGGCGAGACGTCCCCGCCGAGCCGCGGCTTGATAAGTCTATAAAGGACTGGGAAGCGGTATAAAGAGGTTTCGAGCGACAGCGACAGTCAGCCAAAAAACGGACGGGACGGCACGAAGGCCGTCCCTCCATTTGAATAATCCGATTTTTTCGGGCAATCGGCGTTACAACGACTGCGCGGCGGCAAGGATGGTGCTGGAGGTCATGCCGAGTTCCTTCATCACGGTGCCGCCGGGCGCGCTGATGCCGAAGCGGTCGATGCCGACGACCTTGCCGTCGAGCCCGACGTATTGCCACCACAGTCCGGTCACGCCGGCCTCGATGGCGACGCGCTTGCGGCAGGCCGCCGGGAGCACGCTTTCGCGATACTCGGGAGTCTGGCGGTTGAAGCGCTCGAAGCAGGGCAGGGAGACGACGCGCGCGCCGGGGCCGAGGAGACGGGCGGCGGCAAGGGCGTGCTGGAGTTCGCTGCCGGCGGCGAGGAGGATGTGCGTGAGCGGGGCCGTTTCCTGAAGCGCGATGTAACCGCCCTTGAGCACGCCTTCGCGGCGCGTGGCGACGGGGATTTCGCTGAGGAGCGGCACGGCCTGGCGGGTGAGCGCGAGGAGCGTGGGGCCATCATTGCGGGTAAGCGCGGCGGCGAAGGCTCCGGCGGTTTCCTCGGGATCGGCGGGGCGGATGACGTCGAGATTGGGGATGACGCGAAGGCCGGAGACGGTTTCCACGGGCTGGTGGGTGGGGCCGTCCTCGCCGACGCCGATGGAGTCGTGGGTGAAGATGTAGGTGACGGGGAGCTTGGCGAGGGCGGCGAGGCGGATGCTGGGGCGCGCATAGTCGGCAAAGACGAGGAAGGTGGCGCAGGAGGCGCGGAAGATGCCGTCGTAGGCGATGCCGTTGGAGATGGCGGCCATGGCGTGCTCGCGGATGCCGTAGCGGATGTTGCGGCCGGCGTGACTGTTTTTGTCGAAGTCGGGCGCGGCGGCGATGTAGTTCAGGGTCGAGCCGTAGAGATCGGCGGAGCCGGAGACGAGAAGGGGGAGCGCGGCGGCGAGGGGCTGGAGGACGTCCTTGCCGGCGGCGCGGGTGGCGAGCTTGGCATCGGCGGGGAACGAGGGGATTTTTTCCAGAAGTCCGGCGGTCGGGACGGGAACGTCGCGGCTGTCGAGGAGCGCGGCTTTGTCGGGATTGGCGGCGCGCCAGGCGGCGTAGGTCTTTTCCCACTTCTTGCAGGCGCGGACGAGGCGTTTTTTGTGCTCGGCGAAATAGGCGCGGACATCGTCGCTCACGTAGAAGTGCTGGTCGGCGGGCAGGCCGAGGCCGGCGCGGGCGGCGTCGGCGAATTTCGCGCCGCCTTCGCCGTGGCCCTTCGAGGTGCCCTGGACTTCGGGAATGCCCTTGGCGATGGTGGTCTTGGCGATGATGAGCTGCGGGCGTCCGGTCTTGGTTTTTTTGGCCTTGTTGACGGCCTTGAGGATGGCGGCGAGGTCGTGGCCGTCGGCGAGGGTTTGCACGTCCCAGCCGATGGCCTTGAAGCGGGCGGCGGCGTTTTCGCTTTGGGACTTTTCAGCCATGGCGTCGAGGGTGACCTCGTTGGCGTCGTAGATGAGGATGAGGTTGTCGAGGGCGTTGTGGGCGGCGAAGGCGATGGCTTCCATGGCGACGCCTTCCTGCATGCAACCGTCGCCGGCGAGGGCGATGACGTGCTGGTCGAAGATGATGTGCTCGGGGGTGTTGAAGCGGGCGGCGGCCATTTTCGCGGAGACCGCGTAGCCGACGGCGTTGCCGATGCCCTGGCCGAGCGGGCCGGTGGTGGCCTCGACGCCGGGTGTCTCGCCGAACTCGGGATGGCCGGGGGTTTTGCTGTGGAGCTGGCGGAAGTTTTCCAGTTCGCCGAGCGGGAGGTCGTAGCCGCTGAGGTGGAGCCAGGTGTAGAGGAACATGGAGCCGTGGCCGGCGGAGAGGATGAAGCGGTCGCGGTTGAGCCACTTGGGCTGCTCGGGGTTGTGGACGAGGGCGGCTCCGTAGAGGACGGCGCCGATCTCGGCGGAGCCGAGCGGCAGGCCGAGGTGGCCGGAGGAGCATTTGTGGACGGCGTCGATGGCGAGGCCGCGGGCTTGGGCGGAGGCTTTGGCGAGAATATCGGTGTTGAGCTTCATGGGTAGAAAGTGGAAAGAGTGAAGGATAAGGAGTGAAGAGTGAAAGGGCAGGGCGTCGAAACGGGAAGGATGAAATGCGTGAATATTTCTCTCATACCAAGGACAAATTGAATTCCCTTTTTGGAGGGCCGAGCTCCCGCGAGGCCGTCGCCGAAAAACAGTGCGAATAACCGCGACGGCCTCGCGGGAGCTCGGCCCTCCATCAGAATGAACAAAAAAACGAGCCCGGTCGCCCGGGCTCGTTTTCTGGAAGGAATTGATCGCGAAAAATAATCAGCTTTCGGCGGTCGCGACGGCGGATTTCTTGGCGTTGGGGTCGTAACGCTTGGCGCGGACAGCCATGGCGGCCTTGCCCTCGCGGTCGCGGAGATAATAGAGGCGAGCGCGCATCGGGATGGACTCGCGCTCGATCTCGATTTTCTCGATGTTGGGCGAGTTGACCGGGAAGACGCGCTCGACGCCCTCGCCATAGCTGATGCGGCGCACGGTGAAGGTCTCGTGGATGCCGTGGCCTTTGCGGGCAATCACGATGCCGGCAAAAATCTGGATGCGCTCCTTGTCACCTTCGCGAACCTTGGTGTGCACACGCACGCCGTCGCCGACCTTGAAGGGAGGCAGGTTGCCTTTGATTTGATGAGCGGTGATCTCTTTGATGATGGGATTCATGTTGTCTGCTTGAGTAAATCTGGTCTAACTTGCTGGGTCTTCTCCACTTGCCGCGCGTGCCGCCATTTTTCGATTTTGCCGTGGTCGCCCGAAAGGAGGACCTTCGGCACGGTCATTCCACGAAATTCGGCGGGACGCGTGTATTGAGGAAAGTCGAGCAACTTGCCGGTGAAGGATTCATGCGTCAATGACTTTTCTTCCCCGAGCACGCCTGGGATGAAACGGCCGAGCGCGTCGATGACCACGGCGGCGGCGAGGGTGCCGTTGGTGAGGACGTAGTCGCCGATGCTGATTTCCTGGTCGATGAGATGGTCGCGGATGCGCTGGTCGATGCCTTCGTAGTGCCCGCTTAGGAAGATGATGTGCTGCTGCCGCGAGAGGTCCTGGGCGAGGGCGGGCGAGAGCGGGACGCCGTCCGGGGTGAGATAAATGCGGCGGCAGCCGGGGGTCTGGAGCTGCTCGATGGCGGCGAAGACCGGCTCGGGCTTGAGCACCATGCCGGCGCCGCCGCCAAAGGGCCGGTCGTCGGCGGTGCGGTGCTTGTCGGTCGTCCACGCGCGGAGGTCGTGCACGGCGACCTCGAGGAGGCCGGCATCAATGCCTTTGCCGAGGATGCTCTCGGTCAGGAAACCGTCGAGCATGCGGGGAAAGAGGGTGATGATGTCGATGTGGAGCACGGGCGGCGGATATCACAGCGCGTTCAGCAGGCGTTCGATCTCGGCGCGCTTGGCCTGCTGGTCGGCGAGTTGTTTTTTTGCGCCTTCGATGACGGCGGCGGGGGCCTTGTCAGTGAAGGCTTTGTTGGCGAGGCGGGACTCGGTGCCAGCGATGTGTTTTTCGAGTTGCGCGAGTTCCTTGGCGAGGCGGGCGCGTTCGGCGGCGGGATCGACCTTCACGCCGGTGTCGAGGTAGAACGTGCCGAGCGGCGTGACCACGGCCGGGAGCGCGGGCTCGGTCCCGGCGCGCTCGATGTCCGCGGCGCCGATGAGGCGGGCGAGCTTGGCGGACGAGGCGGAGAGCGCGGCCCAGTTGGCGGGGTCGGCGAGCACGAGGAATTTCACGTCGCGTTTCTGGGCGGCGGATTGCTCGGCCTTGAGCTGGCGGGCGAGGGTGGCGGTTTGCTTGAGCTTTTCCACGCTCGCGCCGGCGGCGGGATCGACGGACACGCCGGCCTTCGCGAGCGCGGCGGCGAGTGTATCGGCAGTTTCGATACGCGTGTCCTGCAGGAGCGCGGTGTCGGCGGCAGGAACGCGGACAGGTTCCGAGCGAAGCGAGAAGCCTGACATGTCCGCGCTCCCAGGGGCGCCGTTCCCGTCGGGGGCGTAACCGAGCAGGTGCCAGAGCTCCTCGGTGATGAAGGGGGCGAAGGGCGCGAAGAGGAGGAGAAACTCGCGGATGACGAGGTCCTGGATGGCGAGGGCGTGGGTCTTGGCGGCGGGGTCCTGCACGCGGGTTTTCGCGACTTCGACATACCAGTCGCAAAAGTCATTCCAGAAAAAGGAATACAGGCGCTGGGTGGCGGTGGCGAACTCGAACTCGGCGAAGGCGCGCTCCAGCACGCGCATGGTGTCGAGCAGCGCGCCGAGGAGGGCGTGGTCGTCGTCGTCGAGCTGCGCGGGGGCGATGCGGGCGAGGATGGCGGCGAGGGTGGTGTTGTCCGCCATCGGGCCGCTCATCTGGCGGAAGCGGCAGGCGTTCCAGAGTTTGTTGCAGAAGTTTTTGCCGCCTTCGATGCGGTCTTCGTCGAACTTCACGTCCTGGCCGAGGGGGGCGATCTGGAGGAGGCCGAAGCGCAGTCCGTCGGCGCCGTATTTTTCGACGAGGTCGAGCGGGTCGGGCGAGTTGCCGAGGGTTTTCGACATCTTGCGGCCCTGCTTGTCGCGCACGATGCCGTTGAAATAAACGTGCTTGAAGGGAACTCGTTTTTCGACGGGCGCGCCGGGATGGGTGAACTCCAGACCTGCCATGATCATGCGGGCGACCCAGAAGAAGATGATGTCGGCGCCGGTGGCGAGGGTGGTAGTGGGATAAAAACGGTCGTAGCCGGCGGCCTTCATGGCCGCCTCGTCGGGCCAGCCTTGGGTGGCGAACGGCCAGAGCCAGGAGGACGCCCAGGTGTCGAGAACGTCGTCCTCCTGCGTCCAGTTTTCGGGATCGGCGGGGCCGTCGAGCGAAACGTGGATTTTTTGCGGGTCGCGCAGGTCGGCGGGCGAGAGGGTGTCGCGGTCGATGCCTTTGCGATACCAGACGGGGATGCGGTGCCCCCACCAGAGCTGGCGGGAGATGCACCAGTCCTGGATGTTTTCGAGCCAGTTGAGATAGACTTTTGACCAGCGCTCGGGGTGCATCTGGATGATGCCGTCGCGCACGACTTGCTTTGCTTCCTCGACGCGCGGATAGCGGAGCCACCATTGCCAGGTGAGGCGCGGCTCGATGGGCACGCCGGCGCGCTGCGAGTAGCCGACGTTGTTTTCGTAGGGCTTGGCCTCGATGAGGTTGCCGCGTTCTTCGAGGATGGCGGCGGCTTTTTTGCGGGCGGCGAAGCGGTCGAGCCCGGCAAGCTCGGGGCCGGCCTCGGCGTTCATGGTGCCGTCGGCGTTGATGCTGTCGATGACGGGGAGCGCGTGGCGCTGGCCGATCTCGAAGTCAACTTTGTCGTGGGCGGGCGTGACCTTGAGCGCTCCGGCGGCGAAGACGGGATCGACGGCGGCGTCGGCGATGACGGGGATTTGCACGCGCGCGCCGAGCGGACGCCAGACCTTGCGTCCGACGAGATGCCGGTAGCGCGGGTCGTCGGGATGGACGGCGACGGCGACGTCGGCAGCGATGGTTTCTGGGCGGGTGGTTTCGAGGACGATATGGGTGATGAGGATTTTCGATTTTCGATTCTCGATTTTCGATTGGGGCGCTGACGCGCCAGCGGCGGGAGTGGCGGCGTCAGCGGGGGGGGCGGCGACGGTGGTGTTGTTCCAAGTGGAGAGTGCCTCGGGGGGGAGGGGATTTTCGATTGGGCGCTGCCGCGCCGATTCGCCAGCGGGAGCGACAGCTCCTTCAATCGAAAATCGAGAATCGGAAATCGAAAATAATTCCACCGGCTCGACGAGTTCGTAGCGGCAGCGATAGATGTGGCCCTTGGTGGGGCGCATCTCGACTTCCTCGTCGGAAAGCGCGGTGAGGGAGGCGGGGCACCAGTTGACCATGCGCTTGCCGCGGTAGATGTGGTCCTTGCGGAAGAGATCGACAAAGGCGGTCAGGACGGCGCGGCTGTAGCCGGGGTCCATCGTGAAGTGGGTGCGCTCCCAGTCGCAGGAGCAGCCGAGCTGGCGGAGCTGGTTGAGGATGTGGTCGCCTTTTTCGTCGCGCCAGGCCCAGACGCGTTTGAGAAATTCGTCGCGGCCGAGGTCGTAGCGGGTTTTGCCCTCGGTTTTTTTGAGGTGCTTCTCGACCATGGTCTGCGTGGCGATGCCGGCGTGGTCGGTGCCGGGAATCCAGCGGGCGGCTTTGCCTTCGAGGCGGGCGCGGCGGATGATGACATCCTGAAGGGTGTTGTTGAGCGCATGGCCCATGTGGAGGATGCCGGTGACATTGGGCGGGGGAATGACGATGGTGCACGTCTCGGACTCGGGTTCGCCGGGCGCGGCGGCGCGGGGGGCAAAGGCGTTTGCCTGCCGCCAGACGGCATACCACTTCTTCTCAACGTCGCGCGGGTCGTAGCTCTTGGTGATTTCGGCCATGTGTTTTTTCGGAAACCGGCAAGCGAACCAAGGCGGACGGACGGTGGCAAGCACGCGCTTGCGCGCGAAGAAGGCGAGGGGCGGTTCAATGTGGTGACGGCAAAGATGCGATGTGGCGGGCAACCCGCGGCCGCGCTACGCACGGCGCGGGCTCACTCACCCTTTTACGCCATTTTGCCGACATCACTTTTGTTGCGCCCGCCCTGGGCTGTGGTTTTGCCAATACACCCTGGCTTTCTCACACAAAAAAGCCGCGCGGCGTGTTCACGCGGCGCGGCTTCGGCAGAGGGAATAAAATGGAGCAGGGGCGCTTATTCGGCGGCCTCTTCTTTTTTCTCCACTTTTTCGGAGGATACTCTGCGGCGGCCGGCTTTTTTCTCGCTCTTCTTAGCCTCGGGCGCGGGCTCCTCGGCGACTTCGATCGGGTTTTCCGACACGACATCGAAGGCCAGTTCGACGGCGACCTCGGAATGGAGGCGGATCTTGACCTCGTGCTTGCCGAGGGTCTTGACCGGCGTGTGGAGGTGAATCTTGCGCTTGTCGAGGTCGATGCCGGCTTCGACGAGCTTCGCGTGGAGGTCGGCCGCGGTGATGGCGCCGAACATCTTGCCGCCCTCGCCGGTCTTCACCGCGAAGGCGATGCTGGCTTTCTCAAGTTTCTTGGCGAGTTCCTGCGCGCCTTGAAGCTCATGCGCCTCGCGCTCGGCGCGGCGTTTCTTGAGGGCCTCGATCTGGCGGCGGTTGGCCGTGGTGAGCGGGGCCGCGTATTTGCGCGGGAGGAGATAGTTGCGCGCATAGCCGGCGCGGACTTTGACTTGGTCGCCCTCGGAGCCGAGATTTTCAACGGGCTTGAGGAGGAGGATTTCGCTGTGTGCCATGGGAATGGTGTGGATTTAAGGTTGTCGGTTGGTTGTGTTGAAAAATTGGATACGCAAGACAGCGCGTCCGGGGTTAGAACGGCACGTCCTCGTCGATGTTGTCGTCGGGCGGGGGCGGCTGCGCGGCGCGGGGCGCGCGCGGGGGCGGCGTATGGCGCTCGACCGGGGCGGCCTGCTCGAATTCCTCGCCGCCGCCCTGCGGCGCCCCGCCGCCGGCGCCGCCTTCGCGGCTGCCCACAAACTGGAAGGTTTCCAACACGATCTTGATTTTGCTGCGTTTCTGGCCGGTGGTCTTGTCTTCCCACTGGTCATATTTCAGCCGGCCTTCCACGAAGATGGGACGGCCCTTGGTCATGTATTTGGAGATGAGCTCGCCTTGTTTGCCCCAGGCCTCGATGTCGAAGAAGTTGGCTTCCTCGCGGGTCTGGCCGGTGTCGTCCTTGTACTGGCGGCTGACTGCGAGCCCGAACTGGCAGATGGGCGTGCCTCGCGGCGTGACGCGGAGTTCCGGATCACGGGTGAGGTTGCCGAGGAGAATGACTTTGTTGAAACCGGCCATGATATTTTGAGGGGGCGGCTGGGCGCGCCCGGTGGGTTGTGGTTGACGGGGCGGACGCGCGCGTTCGACGCGGCCGTTTAGAGTGTCTCGATAAAGGTGCGGTAAACGGTGTGGTTGAGGCGAAGGCGCTCCTTGAGTTGCGCGGGGGCCTCGGCGGGCGAGGAGAAGCTGACTTGCACGTAGGTGGCGCCGGTGAGTTTCTTGTCGGTGACGCGCACGAAGTCGCGTTTGCCGAGGTTTTCGACGGCGGTGATGTCGCCTTGGACGGTGGCGATTTCCTTCTTCACGTCCTCGACGAGCTGGTCGATGGAGTCTTCCTTGCCGGCGTTGTTGAGGATGAAGGTGGCGCGGTAGTTGCGTTTGGCGGGATTCATGTGGTGGAGGTGTCTCTGCGGTTGAGTGTGTTCATGGCCCGGTCGGCTCCGTGTTCGAGGAGGAGGCGCAGGCCGTTGAGATAATGGGTGAGTGTCTGGGCGACGATGATTTGCTGGTCGGTGGTGAATTTCCCGAGGACAAAGTCCTTGAGGTCCATGGGCGCGGGGTGCTTCGGGCCGATGCCGAGACGGTAGCGGATGAAGCCGTTGCCGAGGTGCCGGAGGATGCTGGCGATGCCATTGTGGCCGCCGGCGCTGCCGGTGAGCGACACTTTCACGAGGCCGAGGTCGATGTTGAGGTCGTCGTAAAGGACGATGATCGACGCGACGGGAAGCTTGTGAAAAGAGGCGAGCGACTGGAGGGCGCGGCCGCTGTCGTTCATGTAGGTGAGCGGCTTGGCGAGCAGAACGGGGTTCGGCCCGGACGCGCTTTCCCAGCGGGCGGTCTCGGACTGGAAGGCGGCCTGCGTTTTCCACGCGAGGCCGTGTTCCCGGGCGAGCGCATCCACGACGACGTAGCCAAGGTTGTGGCGGGTGTCGCGGTATTCGCGGCCGGGGTTGCCGAGACCGGCAACAAGCGTGATGGACATGACTCAAAGAACAATCGTCCCGGCCCGTCGCGGTCAAGCGAGAGGCCGGAACGGGAAACGAATTTACTTCTTGGCGGGCGCGGCGGCTTTCGCGGGCGCGGCGGCTCCCTTGGCAGGGGCGGCTCCGGCTTTTGCGGGGGCCGCGCCAGCGGCGGGTGCGGGGGCGCCAGCTGCGGGAGTCGCACCGGCGGCGGGTGCGGCGGCGCCCGCGACAGGAGCCGCGCCGGCGGCGGGGGTGGCGACGACTTCCTCGGCCTCGGGCTCGATGCACGAGAAGACGGGGAGGTTAGGGTCGTCACGGAACTCGACCCCGGCGATGGGCTTGAGCGAGCCGACGTGGATCGTGTCGCCGTTGCGCATCTCGGACACGTCCACCTCGATGAACGAGGGAAGGTCTTTCGGGAGGCAGCGGATGCGGAGGAAGGGATTGGGCATTTCGAGCATGCCGCCTTGGGTTTTCACGCCGAACGCCTCGCCGATGGAGACGACGCGCACGCGGACTTCCATCTTTTCATCGGCCTTCACTTCCTGAAGGTCCACATGCAGGTAGCGGTCGGTGATGGGGTCGCGCTGGATTTCCTTGAGGAAGGAGAGGGCGAGGTCGCCTTTGTCCTTGCGGTGCAGCTCGACGAGCGAGGCGGAACCGGCGATGGCCTTGACGAGGCGGGTGAACTCGGGCACGTCGACGGCGAGCGACTCGGGCTTGGTGTGCTTCCCGTAAAGGATGGCGGGCACTTGATTGGCCTTGCGCAGGCGGCGCGAGGCGCTGCGGCCGGTGTCGGCGCGCGGAACGACGTTGAGTTTGAATTGTTGTTTCATGGTTTTCGGTCCCCCTGTCGCCCCGGTAAATCGAGGGCAGGCGTAGAGGAAAAGGTCTGACGCTACGCTCCCGATGCCCGAAAGCAATCAAAAGTTTTTTTGCAAGAAGGCTGCGGGGCGTAGCGCAGGCATCTTTGCCTGCCGTCAAAAAAGAAAGGCGCGAAGCGTCGCTGGCTTTTTTCTTTTCCTGAAAAATGCCGCGCTTCGCGCGACCAACTGAGGACGGCAGGCAAAGATGCCTGCGCTACGGCGCTGACGCGATTACGTCCGCTTTATGCTAAATGCAGGCGGTTCCAAAAGCAGTCCGCACCCTCGGCCTCTCTTTTTTGTTTCATGGCAGCGGGCGCAATCCCTCCGCGCGGATTTTCCAGGTGCCGTCCTTGGGAAAACCGGGGAACGCCTCCTCCGCGCCGTCCCAGCCGCCGACCATCAAGGCCACCGCGCTGAGGAACGCGCCATTGGCCGGGAGGTAAACGGCGATTTCGCGCTTGCGCGCGCCGGGCGGCGGATTCGCCGGCATGGCCTCGTCGCTGCGTTGCGGACAGTGGCCGGTGGGCAGGTAGCGGTTGTTGGGGCCGTCGCGCATGAGAATATCAAGCGCGTCCCGCGGGCGGCCGAGGCGCGCGGCGGTCATCGCGATCATCGGGTAATCCCAGCCCCAGATTTTGGTCTCCCAATCCCAGTGCGCGAGCACGGCGTCGAGCGTGCGGTTCATCGTGTCGCGGTCCACATCGGGGCCGCCGGGCAGGAAACCGAGCGGCATGAGCATCTCGGGGTGGTCGTGGCGGCTCTTGATGTTGTCCCAAGTGTCGGGGTGCGATTCGAGCGCGACGTATTTGCCGTCCTTTTGTGGAAGCGGGGAAAGGTGCGCGAGGATGTGGTCGTAGTGTTCGTCGCGCGGGAGGCCGAGGCGTTCGCGCCATTGCTGCGCGATGGCGAGCGCCCAGCGCCAATAGGCAAGCTCGAAGGACGGATTCCGGCTCGTGGCCTGGTCGTAGATTTCCTGCACGATCCAGAGCGGCGGGCCGAGCACATAGCGGCCGCGCTCCTCGTCGAAGTGCAGCATCGAGGCCATGCAGTCCGCGGTTTCCAGGACGAGCGCGCGATAGCGCTCGAGTGTGGCGGCCGCAGCGGCGGGGGTGGCCGCAGCGGTGCTGCGCCAAAGCAGCTCGCAAAGATAAACCATGTGCGGCTGGTTCCAGACGATGAGGGGATTTCCGCCGGGGCTCTCGCGCATTTCCGGGCCGGTCATTTTGGCCCAGCGCGCGCCCTTGAGTCCGCGTTCGGCGGCCAGCGCGCGCGCGGCAGGGAGCTGGGATTGATACCACGCCAGGCTTTTCGCGAGCAGTTCTCCGTTGCCCCAGAGCGGGAAGTGGGCGGCGTGCCACCAGATCATCTCGGTGTGGTGTTTGCCATACCAGGTGTTGCAGGTGAGCCCGCTTTCCTGGAGCGGCACGTCGCCCGCCATCTGCACGGCCATGAGGTAACGCGAGAGGATGATGCGCTCCTCGATGCGCGGCGCGAGCGGGTTGGTGCTGCCGGTGAAATCGACGGCGGCGGAGTCGTTCCAGAACTTTTTCCAGTGCGCGGCGGAGTCGAGGAAAACGCGGGCGGGCGCGGGCGGAAAAGCCTCACTGCGGCGCGGCGAGAAATCCAGGACGAAGGAAAGCCCGGCGGGATCGCCGGGGCCGGACTCCGGCTCGTTGGCAATAAAAAACACGTGCGGCGCATCGGCGTCCGCCTTGAGCGCATGGTCGCTGCGCACATAATAGGCCGTTCCGCCGACGCGGCGCTCGATTTGTCTGCCGTCAATCAGTTTCGACTCGTGCGTTTCGGGCGCGCTCCAGTCCAGGTCGGGCGTGTTCTTGACGCGCATGTTGTGTCCGCGCGGAAAGGCCAGGCGCACGCGGAGTTTTCCGATTTCGCCGCCGGATGCGCGGGACGACACCAACGGCGAGGTGATGCGCACGGCGATGGTGTCGCTGCCGGGCGCGCAGGCGGTCTCGACCTGCACCGGGACGCCGTCGAGCTTGAAGCGGCTCGTGACGATGCCGCGCCAGAGATCGAGCGTTTGGAAGGGCTCCTGGATGTCGTCGGGGGAGATCGCCGCGCTGGTGCCGTCGGGGCGGGTGTAATCGAGCGCCAGTTGCGCGAGCGGATGCGTGCGCGGGTTTTTGCGCAGCCAGTCGCCGGCGGGCGTGGACGCGCGGGTGGGGAAGGGGAGCACGCGGCCGCCGGGCAGCGTGTAGTCGCGGCTGGCGTCGGCGAGGGTGAAGTTTTGCGGGTTGGGGTCGGACACCCAGCACCAGCGCGACTGCGTTTCGACGGGAATGCCCCAGCGCTGGTAATGCCCGGCCAGGGTTTGCAGGCCGGTGATGTCGCAGCCGAAGGCGAACCCGCCGTTGCCGACGGTGAGCGGCGCATCGACATCGACGGAGCGGATGACGGGATTGTGGCGTGTGACGAGCGCGTGGCGATCGATCGCCACGCGCGGGGTCGAGGATGCGGCGGCCGGCAGGAGCTGAGGAATGACGGTGGCCAGGAGGATGAGCGCGGGAAAGCGGAGGGACTTCATGGGTATGGCGGCAGCATGGATGCAAACGCGCCGCGCGCGAGCAGACGATTTGCGGACAGTTAGGCAAGGCGCCCGCAAATCGCCCCGAATCATGCCCGCGCGGAGATGTGCGGAGGCGGGAAAACAAAAAATTTTCTCCTCCGCGCTTCCACGTCTCCGCGCGGGGCAAAAACAAGCCCTCGAAAACAGTGAAACCGTGATGGATCGGCGTGAAAACAAAGATTAAACTTGTAACTCAGGCTACAAAATTGAGAGAACGGCAGAAGTATGCTTATCCGCTACATCATTCCCACGTTTATTCTATGCATAACTCTGGCGGCGCACGCAGGCGGTCCGCCTGCCTCCCGCGAGGCGGAACCGGACGACGGCGACGTGGTCCGGCTCGACCGCATGGTGGTCAGCACGGCCACGCGCACGGAGCGGCTGCTCGCCGACGTGCCGGTGCGCACCGAGGTCGTGCTGAGCGAGGACATCGGGATGCGGGGGGCGCTGAATTTTTCCCAGGCCGCGGAGCTGCTCAACGGCGTGCGCGTGGAAAGCAATTGCCAGAATTGCAACACGAGCGAGGTGCAGTTGCTCGGTCTCGGCGGCGCCTACAACCAGATCCTTTTCGACGGCACGCCGCTGCTGTCGTCGCTCGGCGGGGTTTACGGCATCGAGCAGATCCCGTCGGCCTTTGTGGACCGGCTGGAGGTGGTGAAGGGCGGCGGCTCGTCGCTTTACGGGCCGGGCGCGGTGGCAGGCGTCATCAACCTCGTGCCCGCGAAGCCGCGGGCGGGCGGCGGTTTCGCGCAGGCGGGCGCGGACGTGCAGAAGGGCGAGCCGCTTTGGTTTGGCGACGGGCGCGCGGATTTCGTGGCCAGGGGGGGCGCGTTTGCGTTGTCCGTCGTCGCGCAGGGGGCAAAAAATGACAGCATCGACTTCAACGGCGACGGCTACAGCGAGATCACGAAAAAGGAGCTCGCCGTGGCGGGATTCCAGGCCTGGTGGTCGCCGTCGCCCTCGACGCGGCTGCGCGCGGCCTACCAATACACAGGGGAGGACCGGCGCGGCGGGAACCGCCTCGGCCAGCCCGAGTATCTCGCCAACATCGCCGAGTCGCTCCAGACCCGGTATCACCGGGGCGGCGTGGTGTGGGAGCAGGATGTCGGACGGGCGTTCGATTTTCGCCTCGGCTACTCCTTCGCCTACATCGAGCGCGACAGCTTTTACGGCGGGCTCGGCGATGTCGCGACCGATCCCGGCGATCCCGCCTACGACCCGGCGCAGCTCGATCCGGCCGTGCCCGGCAGCGCGGCGGCGGCCTCGTATCGACAGTATGGATACACCGAGAATCCGCTGCACTACATCGACTCGCAGTTCAACTACCGCGCCGGGGCGCACGCGCTGGCGTTCGGCGTGCAATACAAGCACGAGGCGGTCTTCGATGAGAACCGGAACCATGCCGGCGAGGGGTTGCGCGTGACGGCGGACGGCGATTTTTCCAACACGGGGATTTACGCGCAGGACGAGTGGGCGGCGGCGGACTCGCTGGACTTCGTGCTGGGGGCGCGGCTGGACAAAAGCTCGGAGCTCGACAATCCGGTTTTCTCGCCGCGCGTCGCGGCCGCCTGGGCGGCGACGGAGGCGCTGAAAATCCGCGCGGGCGTTTCCACGGGATTCCGCGCGCCGGAGGTGTTCAGCGAGGATTTGCACGTGGACACGCTGGGCGCCGACCAGGTGCGCATCCGCAACGCGCCCGGGCTGGCCGAGGAGCGGGCCGTCACCTGCATGGCGGGGCTGGAATGGCGTTTCGGGAAAAACGACACGGCGTGGGCGGTCGATCTTACGTTTTCCCTCACCGACATCGCCGACACGTTTGTGCTCGGCGAGATCCTGACCGACACCGACGGTTCGCTCTACCAGGAGCGCCGGAATGCCTCCGGCTCGCGCGTCGAGGGCGTGGAGGCCAACGCCGCGTGGCAGCCGTTTGCCGCGTTGCGGCTCACGGCGGGCGTCGCCTGGTATCGTTCGCGTTACGACGAGGGGCGGGTCATCTACGACGACACCCCGGACGGCGGCGCGACCGTCATCGTGACGCGGAACTACCTGAAAACCCCCGCGTGGAGCGGCGTCGCGCAGGCGGTATGGACGCCGCTGGCGCCGCTGGATGTTTTTGCCGGGCTCAAATACACGGGGCCGATGGATGTGCTCAACAACAACACGGGCACGCTGAACCGCTCGCCGAATTTATGGGCGGCGGACATCGGCCTCGTCTGGCACGCGAGCATCGCCGGGCGGCACGTGGATTTCTCCGCCGGGGTGAAAAACATCTTCGACGAACGCCAGCGGGACCTGGAGACCGGGGCGAATCGCGACAGCGACTATGTGTATGGCCCGCGGTTTGCGCGCTCGGTTTATTGCGGCGTGAAGGTGGAGTTTTGAGCGCGGGGGGGGACTCAAAGTGGTGTAACTCCCTCTTTCCTCTTTATTCTTTCTCTTTCTCTTTCGTCAGGAACGGGCAGGGAGAAAGAGGAAAGATAAAGAATAAAGAGGAAAGATTCCGGCGGTGTCATCACTTTGAGTTGCACCCCGTGCGCGGAGGGACGCTCACCACCAGCCGCCGAGGAAGCCCTGCGCGGCCTTGACGCCGATGACACCGAGGTTTTTTGCGCAGTGGCCGGCGAAGCAGGGAAGGAGCGAGCGGTCCGGGTTCAGCGGCGCGAAACGCATCGCATAAAACCACAGCGAGCCGGCGAACGCGCACGCGGTGCTGAACCAGCCTTTCGCTCCGAAATTCCATTCGAGCGCGCCGCCGCTCCACGGCCAGCCGCCCGTCCATGTCCACAAAAACGGATGCAGCGCGGCGAACAGAAACGACGCGCCGGCCGCGCCCGCCCAGAGCGCGGCGGGGCCGCGTTTGTCGATGACGATGAAACCGCGGAAAATGATTTCCTCCACAAACGCGGCGCAAAGCGTGTAGAGGGCGAAAAGCGCGGTCATGCGGGATTGTTCCGCCGTGAGGCCCAGCGCGTGTTCGCCGCCGGTCTCCACGGCGAGCAGCACCAGAGCGCCCGCGGCCGCGACGACCGAGGCCCGGGCGGGAGCGCGCGTCGCGCCGGGCAGCGGACGGGGCGCGGGGCGGCCGGCGCGCGCCGCCCGGTAGTCGTCGCGCCAGAGCTTGATGATGCAGGTGCTGACGGCGATGAGCAGCAGGAGGAGCAGCGGGTCGTTTTGCATTGGGGATGGAGCGAAAGCAGGAAGGGAGCGTGGCTGGAAAAAAGTGTGGTGTTTGGCCGTCTTTACATCGCTTAATGTCCGGCTACCGGCAAGCCGCCGAGTTTTTTCGACCCATGCCAGACAGCAAATCATCCACGACCGAACGCGCACTGCCGCCCTCCTTTGCGAGCGTGTTTGCCCTGCTCAAGACGCACATGGCGCGGCTCGACGTTTATCTGCGCGAGCAACTGGCGGCGTTCGAACCGGAGATTCGCGACCTGGCGGACTACTGCATCGACACGTCGGGCAAGCGCATCCGGCCGTCGCTGGTGTTTCTGGGCGGCTGGACGGGCGACGCCGACGCGGAGCGCGGGCCCTCGGCGGAGCTGGTGCGCGTGGCCGCCGTGGTCGAGTTGGTGCATCTGGCGACGCTGGTGCACGACGACATCATGGACGGCGCGCTGGTGCGGCGGAACCGCAGCACCGCCGCGCGCGAATACGGGCCGGAGGCGTCGGTGCTGCTGGGCGACGCGCTCTTCTCGCACGCGCTCAAGCTTTCGACGCAATTTCCCACCACCGAGGTCTGCGCGGCCGTGGCCGACTCGATGAAAAAAGTCTGCGCGGGCGAGATTGTGCAGACACTGCGCCGCGGCTCGGCCAACATCTCGCACGCCGATTACCGCCGCATCATCGACCTGAAAACGGCGGAACTTTTCCGGCTCTCGTGCTTCCTCGGCGCGCGGCTGGCGGGCGGCGCGCCGGAGTTCGTCGCGGCGGCGGCGGAGTTCGGCCGGCGGCTCGGCGTGGCCTACCAGATTTACGACGACCTCGCGGATTTCTTCGGCGACGAGCACCGCATCGGCAAGACCCTCGGCACCGACCTGGCCAGCGGAAAAATCACGCTTCCGCTGCTCGTGCTCCTCGACCGGCTGTCGGCGGGCGGAGCGAACGGCGCGGGCGGCCGGTCGGAGTTGTTGGCGGAAATCCTGCACGAACGCGAACCGCAACCGGCGCTGCGATTGCGCCAGATGGCGGAGTTGGGCGTGTTTCCGGCGGTGGCCGACGCGGTCGAGGACGAACTGCGCGCGGCGGAGCAGGAACTCGCGCCGCATGCCGACCAGTCAGCGGCGGCGCTGCTCGGACGCCTGTGCGAAGTGCTGCGTGGACAGGTCGGCGGATTGAGGCCGGCAGAGGCTTCTTGAGCGCATAAGCCGCATGCATGGCGGAAGACGCCGCAAACTTGGAGTTGAAGGCACCCGGAAATTTTGCCTTCCTCCCGTTTTGTATTTCTCGTGCCTGCCACTCCTGAACAACAATCCCGCCAAAAGATTGACGCCCAACTCGGCGCGGCCGGCTAAACAGCAAAATTTGGATGGTGTTCCAGTGCGGCGGACTCCTCGTATCCCGCATAAGCCAGATAATCGACATCAGATTTTTTCGCATCCTTGATGCCGCACCAAAGAAATAGTCTGCTAGTCAGTGACCTTGGAAGCATCTCTCTGGTGAAGGAAGGCTGGCTACGCACTCCATGTTGTGTTCATTATCAACCGTATGTTTGAGATCACCGGCACCATCAAAAAAATCTTCGACGAGCAGACCTTCGGCAGCGGGTTCAACAAGCGTGAGTTTGTGCTGACCATCGAATCCGGCCGCTTTCCGCAGGACATCAAGTTCGAGTGCGTGAAGGACAAGGTCAGCCTCCTCGCCTCCCTCAATCCCGGCGACAAGGCCAAGGTCTTTTTCGATCTGCGCGGCCGCGAGTGGAAGGAGAATTACTATGTGAATCTCAACGCGTGGAAAATCGAGCGACTTGACGGCGCGTCCGAGGCCGCGCCGCCGGAAGACGACGGCGCCCCTCTCCCCGAAGAACCGGGCGAAACGATCAAAGGCGACGACGTGCCGTTTTGAGGGGCGTGTTGCGGGGCCTCGGCGAACTTCCGTGTGTCGGTCACGAGGATCTCGGTGGCACTGGTTTTTTCTACTTTGTTAACGGAGGTTACGCGGACGGCCCGAGGGATTGCGTGGCATGGGCGCCCCCGCCCATGTGTCCGGGGGGCGGCGCGGAGCGCCGTCCACGGGCGGGACGCCCGTGCCACTCAATCCACGCTTCCGTTTGTTTGGCTGTTTCCGAAAAGGCCTGTCATTTCGCGGTCTGCACCTGTTCCAGCGGCAGGTCGTGCGGGATGAGTTCGGGGTTTTTCTCTTTGAAATAGGCCATCGTCCACTCGTTGGGGAAGAGGACGACGGGGTGGCCGAACTTGTCGGTGCCGAAGCTCACGCCGCTGGCCACGATGATGGCCGACGGGTTCGCCAGCGCCGGGTGCGGCTCCAGCCATTTCAGGAGCGTCCACGGCGCGGATTCGAGGCGCGACTCGGCGTTGTATTCGGACTTGAGGCGCCATTGCACGACCTCGAATTGCAGCGGGCCGACGGCGGCGAGGAGCGTCGCGCCGGGCGGGGCGTGGCGGACGTTGAAGGATTGCACGACGCCTTCCTGCAGGAGTTGTTCGAGGCCGGCGCGGTATTTTTTCGCATCGGAGGAGGCCGGGTTGGAAAGGTAGGCGAAGACCTCGGGCGGGAAGCGCGGGATTTCGTCGTAGGCGATGCCGCGGTCCTCGGTGAGCGTGTCGCCGATGCCGAAAGCGTCGTGGCCGACCAGGCCGATGACGTCGCCGGGCCAGGCTTCGTCAACGGTCTCGCGTTCCTGACCGAAGAGTTTGTGCGAAGAGGAGAGGCGGACGTTTTTGCCGGTGCGCTGGTGCGTGACCACCATGTCGCGGGTGAACTTGCCCGAGCATACGCGGAGGAAGGCGATGCGGTCGCGGTGCTTGGGGTCCATGTTGGCTTGGATTTTGAAAATGAAACCGGAGAACTTGGGGTATTCCAAGGGGACCAGGGCGCTGGGCGAAGTGGCAAGGGGCGCGGAAGAAGAAGTAGCAAGTGGCAAGTGGCAAGTATCAAGGGAGTCCGCGGCTTCGCCGCCGCCGGTTGCGACGGGGCCGCTGGCGCGGCTGGAGGCGGCATCGGCTGTATCCAGATTCTTGTTACTTGTATTACTTGTCACTTGATACTTCGCCGCAGCCGAGGCGTTGCGCCTCGGCTGCGGCGGGACGGAATCGCTGAGAAATCCGTCGAGGAGGAGCTGAATGCCGAAGTTGTTGATCGCGGAGCCGAAATAGACCGGCGTCTGCTGTCCGGCGTGGACGGCGGCGAGGTCGAGCGGGTGGCCGGCGCCGTCGAGCATTTCGAGCTGCTCGGTGACTTCGTTGAAGGTGTAGTCATCGAGGCGGTCGCGGACGATGGGGGCGTTGAGGTCGGTGATGTTGACCGGGGCCTCGTAGGCGCCACCGGGGACGCGCTCGAAGAGGTGGACGGCGCGGGCGCGGCGGTCGAACACGCCGCGGAAGGTGGGGCCGTTGCCGAGCGGCCAGATGACGGGGGCGGCGGCGAGGCCGAGGACGCTTTCGAGTTCGTCGATGAGTGCGAGGGCGTTCAGCGTGGGGCGGTCGCACTTGTTCATGAAGGTGAAGATGGGGATGCCGCGGCGGCGGCAGACTTCGAAGAGCTTGCGGGTCTGCGGCTGCACGCCGCGTCCGGCGTCGATGACCATGAGCGCGGCGTCCACGGCGGTGAGCACGCGGTAGGTGTCCTCGGAAAAGTCCTTGTGGCCGGGGGTGTCGAGGAGGTTGACGGCGCAGCCGGCGTAGTCGAACTGGAGGACGGTGGAGGAGACGGAGATGCCGCGCTGCTTTTCGAGTTCCATCCAGTCGGAGGTGGTGGCGCGCTGGTTTTTGCGCGCGGTGACGGTGCCGGCGAGGTGGATGGCGTTGCCGTAGAGGAGGAATTTTTCCGTGAGGGTGGTTTTGCCGGCGTCGGGGTGCGAGATGATGGCAAAGGTGCGTCGGCGGGCGATTTCGGCGGCGGGAGACATGGAAAATGCGGAGTGCGGAATGCGGATTTCGGAATGAAAGAAGAAAATGGCGCGATGCGGAACGGAAACGGAAAAGGGAAAAAAGTAGCGGACTCGGAGCGGGGGACGATAAAAATTTGCACGGAAGGCAACGAAGGGAGCGAAGAAACGCCCTTTCTTGAACCGTCGTTTCCGCGTCATGTCCGGAGTCTTTTCGATGGTTGTTTCAAGAGGGCTTTTAATCACATGGGCACGGATGGAACCGTGCAAGGGATTGAATTTTTTAGCGGGCGGTCAGCGCGGCTTGCATGGCGCGGCCTTTGGCGAGGGTTTCCTCGTATTCGGCGGCGGGGTCGGAGTCCCAGGTGATGCCGCCGCCGACGTGGTAGCAGGCTTCGCCGTCCGCGCAGGCGAGGGTGCGGATGGCGACGGCAAGGTCGGCGTCGCCGTTGAAACCGAGCCAGCCGAGCGCGCCGGTGTAAACGTGGCGGCGGTGCGGCTCCAGTTCGGCGATGATCTGCATGGCGCGGATTTTCGGCGCGCCGGTGATGGAGCCGCCGGGCAGCGCGGCGAGGAGCGCGTCGGGGAGGCCGCGGCCGGGTGCAAGGCGGCCGCTGATGGTGGCGACGAGGTGGTGGACGGTCGGGTGCGTTTCGAGGCGGCGCGGATCGTCAACGCGCACCGTGCCGGGCGCGCAGACGCGTCCGAGGTCGTTGCGCATGAGGTCCACAATCATGAGAAGCTCGGCGCAGTCCTTTGCGCTGGCGACGAGTTCGGCGGCGAGGCGGGCGTCCCCGGCGGGCGTGTCGCCGCGCGGGCGGGTGCCTTTGATGGGACGGGTCTCGAGACGCGGGCCGCTTTTTTGCAGAAAACGCTCGGGGGAACTGCTCACGATCTGGTGGTCTCCAAAATCGAGATACGCGGCGAAGGGCGCCGGGCTGCGCGCGCGCAGTCTGAGGTGGAGCGCGGCAGGTGTGTCGCCGGGCGCGAGCGGCGCGGTGAAACGCTGGGCGAGGTTGACCTGATAAACGTCCCCGGCGGCGATGTAGTCCTTGATGCGGGCGATGGCGGACAGGTAGGCGTCGCGGGAGAAATTGGAGACGGGCGCCGACGCAGGAGCGGGGTGGGGGAGCGGCGTTTCGTCGGAGGGAGCCGTCGGCGCAGCCGCGGCGACGGCATCGCGCAGCCGCCCGAGGATTTCGTCCGCAGTCGCTCCTCCGGCGCGCGGCAAGGGCAGGGCTGCGAGGTGGGTTTCGCCGGTCGCATGATCGTGCACGATGACGCCGTCATAAAACGCAAAGGCCAGCTCCGGCAGCGCCGCCGTGCCGGGTGCGGCGGGGCGGACACGCTCCAGTCGCGCGCCGCATTCGTAGCCGATGTAGCCGACCGCCCCGCCCGTGAAGGGCAGCGCCGGGTGGCGCGCCACGGGATGGCGATTCAGTTTCTCAAAAAGTGAGCGGAGCGCGCCGGCGGAATCGAAACCGGCGGCACTTTCAGGCCCGGCGTCGCACCCGCCTTTCCGGAGCACCTCGAACGGCTCGAAGGCGATGTAGGAAAATCGTCCCAATCCGTTCATCTCCAAGGCTCCATCAAGAAAAACCAGCCCGCGCCGCCGCTGCCGGGCCAGGGCGGCGAAAATCCGCTCCGGCGGAGGAGCGGAGCCGGGCGGCAAGGTGTGAAGGCATGGAATAATGGGTGCGGACATGGGTGTGGCAATGCGTCTCTCGAAACCGCGCACGTGGCGAAAACTGTCAGAACCGCTTGGGCGTCAAGCTTCGGAGTGCGCCGGGGCGTATCGGCAATTTTTTTTACAAATCCCCGTGGATTTTTTCTCAATCTATGTTACCGTTTCGTAACGATCGTCAACCGATGATCGCCACTCCCCGGTTTTAGTTACACACCCAATAAATCAGTCCCCATGCTCACCGCGATCATACTTCTGGCGTTTTGTTATCTGGCCGGCGCATACCTGTTGATCCGCTCGTTTCGCAAGCAGCCGAAATGGTTTGAAGACGAACACGGGCAACTGCACCCGCATCCATAAGTCTTGGCGGGACAGGCGCAGGCGCGTCAGCCTGCCGGCCGTGCGTTCGTTGGGCTGCGCGTGCGATTTTGCTTCTCCGCATCGTCGAAGGCGTGATGATGCCGCGCATGCCAGCACCTTCCGCCGAACCCGCTCTTGCCAGCCTGAAACTGAAGCCCAACGCGAAATCCCGCGCGCTCGCCGGACACCCGTGGGTGTTCGCCAACGAGGTCGAGGCGCTCCTGCCGGCCGCGCACGACGGCGAAGTGGTGGAATGCCGCGACCGCGCCGGGCGCGCGCTCGGCAGCGGCATCTACAACAGTCGCTCGCAAATCTGCTGGCGCCGGCTTGCCCGCGAACGCGTCATGCTCGACGAAACTTGGCTGCGCGCCGCCATCGCGCGCGCCGTGGCGCGGCGGGACGAGATGGACGCGGTCGCGTCCGCTGAAAAGGGCCCGGGAAACGGGCAAGGCGGCGGAGCCGCCGCCGGTGACATCGTCGCCCGGCGCCTCGTCTGGTCGGAATCCGACGACCTGCCCGGCGTGGTGGCGGACCAGTTCGGCGACACGCTCGTCGTGCAAATCCAGACGCTCGCGATGGAAAAACGCCGCGACGTCCTCGGGCGTTTGCTCGCCGAGATCGTCTCGCCGCGCGAAATCATTTTCCGCAACGACGCCACCATCCGCCGCCTCGAGGGGCTCGACATGGAAGTCAGCACGTTTTCCGGAAAACCGTGGGAGCCGCGCTGGATGCGCATCGACGGCATCGACTACTGGCTCGATTTGCAGGGCGGGCAGAAAACCGGCTTCTACCTCGACCAGCGCGGGCAGCACCGGCTCGTCGCCCGCCACGCGCGCGGGCGGCGCGTGCTCGACGCGTTTTGCAACCAGGGCCCCTTCGCGCTGCACTGCGCCCGCGCCGGCGCGGCCAGCGTACTCGGCCTCGACAGCGCCGACGACGCCATCGGGCAGGCCCGCCGCAATGCCGGGCGCAACGGCCTGAGCGCCGAATTCGCCGCCGCCAACGTGTTCGATTTTCTCAACGATCCCGCGCGCCGCGCCGACACTTGGGATTTGATCGTCCTCGATCCGCCGCCTTTCGCGAAATCGAAGAGCGCGCTCGACGGCGCGCTTCGCGGCTACAAGGAAATCAATCTCCGCGCCATGCAGCATCTCGCGCCCGGGGGCATCCTGGCGACCTACACGTGCTCGCACCACATGCACGACGCCGAGCTGCGCCAGGTGCTCGCCGAGGCCGCCGCCGACGCGCGGCGGCGCGTGCGCGTGCTGGAATTCTGCCACCAGCCCGCCGACCATCCGGTGCTGGTCACGATGCCGGAAAGCGAATACCTGCGCGGCTACATCCTGCGCGTGGAGTGAGGGCGGCGGACGCCCGGCGCCGGGCGGACAAACGTAAACGCGCGTCCGCATGCGGCGGCGCATGGCGTGTCACCGCGCGGAGAGGCGCGCCCTGATGCGCTCGATTTCCTGCGGAGACCGGCCGGCGTCGCCGGTCACGGCGATCCATGCGTCGAGATAGTGCTCGGGCGCATACACGTGGCCGTGGCCCATGGCCGAGGAAGAGGCGGTCGCGACATCCAGCGCGAGCTGGAGGAAGGTCACGACCGGATACCATGTGAATTGCGGTGACACGTCCGGTCCGCGCGGGATCGACATCCACCGCGGCTTTTTCCAGCAAACGTCGTATTCAAAAAACACAATCGGGTCGCTCGCGTATTGGAGATAGACGATTCGCATCGGACCCCAAGGCGCGTCGGCCGGAACGGGCGAGCCGTTTTGGTTCATGAAGCGGGCAAACCTGCCATCGCGAAACCGGGGCAGCCAGGCCGGCGACGATGGATCGCGCCCCTCCGTCAGCGCGCGCCAGGCTTCGCTCAGGAACGGCGGGCCGCTCCACATCGCGCCGTGCGGCGGATCGGCCAGCAACTCGAACAACTCGGCGGATTGCTCCGAGTTCAGCGCGCCAAGGCTGAGCCCGTGCAGGTAAAGCCTGGGGCGGCTTTCCCGGGGAAGCGTCGTCCAGTAGCCGTAAACTTCCGAGAAAAGACAGCGCGCGGCCTCGGCGCCGTAGTCGGGCTCGATGAAAAGCGACAGCGGGCTGGACAAATAAGAGTATTGCAGGGCGACGCTCGCGACATCGCCTCCGTGCAAATATTCGACGCTGTCGATCCCCGACGGATCGACCCAGCCCGTGCCGGTCGGGGTTATGACAATGAGGATCGACCGCGAGAAACCGCCGGCGCGTTTCAATTCCTCGAGCGCCAGTTGCGCGCGCTCCCGCGCGGTTTCGCGGGAACGCAGGCCGACATAGACGCGGATCGGCTCGCGCGCGGCGCCGCCGGAAAACGCGCGCAAGTCCTCGATCGCCGGCCCCGATGAAACATAGGCGCGGCCGGTGCGCCCGAGTTCCTCCCACTGGAGCAGGGAAGCGCTGCT
Source organism: Termitidicoccus mucosus (assembly GCF_038725785.1). Classification (GTDB taxonomy): domain Bacteria; phylum Verrucomicrobiota; class Verrucomicrobiia; order Opitutales; family Opitutaceae; genus Termitidicoccus; species Termitidicoccus mucosus. Next base: position 1,622,684 of record NZ_CP109796.1, on the reverse strand, counting down.
GCCGGTTTTCATCGGGTCGGTCGGCTGCACGCGTTCCGGCTCGATCAGTTCGTCGAACTGCTGGTAGGAGGAGTCCGCCATCCGCAGCAGGCCGCGAAAAATGATGCCGTCGATCACTGACCAGAACAATGCAATCGCGGCGGCCGCGCCGATCACATTCGCGACCCGCCGCGGGACAAAGCGGTTCACCCTGACGGCAATGAAGTGAAACACGATCCGGAACAGCCGGCCGATCACGAGCAGGATCGCGGCCGTCAACAGGGCGATCAGGGCGATTTTGGGCGGATGGGCGCTCGAAACCGGCTCCAGTTCCATCAATTCGAGAATCGAGTTTTGCCAGCCGGTCACCCGCCAGAGAAAGATCACGGCCACGAGCGTGCTTGCGGCGATGGACACCCATTTGAGGACGCGACGGATATGCCCGCGCGGCTCCCGCAGCTCCATGTAACCCCAGAGCCAGCACGCCAGGGCGCCGATGCCATAGCCGGCGATGAAGGCGCAGCCCGCGAGGACGCCTTGGGTCACGAAAGTGCGCGGCAGCAGCGATGGCGTCAGCGAGGCGGCGAAAAACAGCGTGCCGAGAGGAAGTCCGGCGGCGGACAGGGAATACCAGAACCGGATGAGCGGATTGCGTTTCATGCAGAGAAGTCCTTGGGCCAGTGGTTCGTCGGAAAGGAAAGCAGGAAAGGCGGGGATTGCGGAGGCGAAAGACGCGGGGTAGGGCCGATTTTTTCATGCGCGCCCGGCTCACGGGGACCACTGGAGGTAAACGGTGGAGAAATTGCTCCCGCCCTTGATGCGGCCAAACATCGAGGCGGTTTCAAAAATGCCGGACCGATGATGGATTCCCGCGCCCAGCCACCAGTCGCGAAGGCCGTTTCGTTTGGTCATGTCGCCGAGGCTCACGTCCAGCGAGAAATCCAGGTAGTTCAGCAGCCTGCTGGTCCTGTATCCCTTGCGCGTGAGGCTGGTTTCTTCGTAATAAGTGATCGAGTCGGCGTAGGACATGCCTTCGGCAAACCCGAGGCGCACGCGCCATGGCAGCGGGAGGGTGTGGTAGAATTTCACCGCCAGCACATACTCGGTGGCGGCGTCCTGCGCGGATGAAGCGTAGTGATGCGCCAGGCCGGGCGTGAGATATACCTCGATCGGCAATCCCATGAAATTTTCGGCCAGCGGGTAGCCGTAAAACAACGAAGTCATGCGGATGGTCCTGTCGCCGGCGGCCACCTCGCCGGTCATGGCCTCCAGGATGGTGGCGTCGGTGCCGATGCCCTGCGAGAGCCGCCAATAGGGCCGGATGGACAATGCCTGCGGTTCGCCGGCGGGAGTCACCGGGCGGTTGAAGAATCCCACGCCGAGAAACGCCTCCCACTCCATGCGGTCATTCACCGCCGGGCTCGAGCGGGCGGCGTGGTCGAGAAACGCGGCCTCCGCGGAGCCGATCAGGTAAAGGTTGCGGTAAACATGGCGGCGCATTTTCAGCCGGAAACGCAGGTCCGCGCCGGCATCCACGTCATATTCGCCGATTCCATAATAATTGCTGTTGAAGGCGGCAGTCTTGGCGCGCAATTCCGCCTCGGGCTGAAAACGCCAGCCCGCCGTCCCGATGACGGCGCCCAGCCGGGCGATGCCTTGCACGCGCCCGTCCACATCGCTCAGCACCTCTCCGTCCAGCCGCCAGCCCGGCTTGAATTGCCAGCGGAGTTGCGCGCCCATATCGAGCGCATCCTGCCGGATTTCGTTTTGCAGCCCCTTGGGAATGTCGAAGAAACGATAACGGGCGAGGAGGTTGATCTCGGTTTGCGGGGAGGTCCAGGCGTGCAAGCCGCCCTCCAGTCCGCGGAGGAACACGTGCCTGCCTTCGAAAAAGAAGAGGGGCACGATGTCCGCCACCGTGTCATCGCCGCCGCGAAACGGCACGTCCGCATAGCGCAAGCCCATGCCCACGCCCCAGCGGGGCTCGGTCCGCGCGGTCGCGGGTTGGAGTGCGGGCGCGACGTCCGGGGGCGGGCGGGTTTCGCCGGACGAAGCGCCGGCGAAGAGGCCGGTTGCCATGGGAAGAATGGCGAGATGCGCGGCGCGGCGCATGATATTGCCGGCGCGACGGGCCGTGATGACTGCGCGTGTTCGCGTTTGGGCGGGATGTATCGGCATGAAGTTTATTGCTCGGCGGCGCTTGGAAGATGAATCCGGAACGCCTTTCCCGTCGAGACTCTTGGTGCCGGTCTTAACATTATCTTAATGGGTTTGGGGCGCTTCTTAATTAGGCGCCCAAGGCCGCTCATGGCATACTTCAGGCCTCATGAATGACGTGTTTTTTGTCGGCGCCACGGTGGCTTTTTTTCTCCTCTGCATCGCCTACTCCCGCTTCTGCGAGAAGGTCCGCTGAGTCCTTTTTCAACCCGTCCTGCCACGATTATGGAAAGCATCCTTGTCAGCATTATCGCCGTTGCGGCTTTGGTTTACCTGGTCGCGGCCGTCATCCGGCCGGAAAAATTTTGAGCCCATACCATGAACAACACCAACGCCTGGCTTCAATTCGCGCTCTTTCTCGGGGTGCTGCTCCTCCTGACCAAACCCTTGGGCCTGTATCTCGCGCGGGTTTTGGACGTGAACGGCAAGACCTGGCTCGACCGGGCCGTCAAGCCGTTCGAGCGGCTGACGTATCGGATATGCGGCATCAAGCCGGAGCAGGAACAGAGCTGGATCGGCTACGCGGTATCCGTGCTCGTGTTCAGCCTGACGGGCATGCTGTTCACGTATTTTATTCTTAGATACCAGCATTTTCTTCCGCTCAACCCCCAGGGGATGCCGGGACTCTCCGCTCATCTGGCGTTCAACACGGCGGCGAGCTTCACGACCAACACCAACTGGCAAAGCTACGGCGGCGAATCGACGATGTCGTATTTTTCGCAGATGGTCGCGCTGGCCATTCACAATTTCACATCGGCGGCGGTCGGTATTGGCATAGCCGCCGCGCTGGTCCGCGGCATCGCCAGGAAATCGGCCCGCACCATCGGTAATTTCTGGGTGGATACGGTCCGCGTCACCTATTACCTGCTGCTGCCGGTCTGCCTTGTCTTTGCGCTGGCCCTGGTGTCACAGGGCATGATCCAGAACTTCAAGCCCCACGTCACGGCCAGGACGCTGGATTCCCATGCGATCCAGATTCCGAAGACCGACGAAAACGGCACCGCCGTCACCGCGGCCAATGGAGCGCCCGTGTTGGTGGACAAGGTCGTCGACACCCAAATCATCGCCCAAGGCCCCGTCGCCTCCCAAGTCGCCATCAAGATGCTGGGCACGAATGGCGGCGGCTTTTTCAACGCCAATGCCGCGCATCCTTACGAAAACCCCACGCCGTTTTCGAATTTTTTCCAGATGCTGGCGATCTTCGCGATACCCAGCGCGCTCACCTACTATTTCGGCCGCGTGGTCAACAACCAGAAGCACGGCTGGGCCATCTGGTCCGCGATGGCGGCGATGTTTGTCGTCGGGGTTCTGGTTTCGTGGGGAGCCGAGGCCTCGGGCAACCCGATTCACCAGTCGCTCGGCGTGGCCGCGGCTGACGGCAACATGGAGGGCAAGGAGATCCGCTTCGGCATCTTCAACTCCGCTCTGTTCGCGACCATCACGACCGCGGCCTCCTGCGGCGCGGTCAACGCGATGCATGACTCGTTCACCCCGATCGGAGGCCTGGTGCCGCTGTTCAACATGCAGACCGGCGAGGTCATTTTCGGCGGCGTGGGCGCAGGCCTCTACGGCATCCTGCTGTTCGCGATCCTGGCAGTGTTCATCGCCGGCCTGATGGTCGGACGCACGCCCGAATATCTCGGCAAGAAAATCGAGGCGTTCGACGTGAAGATGGCGGTGCTCGTGCTGATGGCGCTGGCCACGCCGCTCCTCGGCTTCACCGCGTGGGCCAGCGTGAGCGAGTGGGGGCAGGCCGGCCTCAATAACGCCGGGCCCCACGGGTTCGCGGAAATCCTCTACGCGTTCAGTTCGGCGGTCGGCAACAACGGCAGCGCGTTTGCCGGGCTCACGGCCAACCCCGCCAACGGCGATCCCCATTACAACACGGCGCTCGGGCTCGCCATGCTCTTCGGGCGCTTCCTGATGATCGTGCCGATATTGGCCATCGCCGGGAATCTCGCCGGCAAGAAGCCGGTGCCGGCGAGCGCCGGCACGTTCAAGACGGAGGGGCTCACATTCGTGTGTCTTTTGATCGGCACAATGCTGCTCATCGGCGCGCTCACCTATCTGCCGGCCCTCGCGGTCGGTCCCGTCGCGGAACACTTCCTCATGGGTGCCGGCCGCCTGTTTTGATCCAGGCAACAACAAGCGTTTTCCCTGCCATGAACACCAAAACCATCTCCCTTTTCGACCGGGCGATTTTTCGCCAGGCGGTGATCGACTCGGTCAGAAAACTGGATCCTCGCCTGCAACTGAAGAACCCGGTGATGTTCGTCACGCTGATCGGTTCATTCCTTTGCTTCCAGCAGATCTTCACCTCGAAGGACCCTCTCGGCTACGTCCTCCAGATCGCCCTCTGGCTGCTGTCCACCGTGCTCTTCGCGAACTTCGCCGAGGCCGTGGCCGAGGGCCGGGGCAAGGCCCAGGCCCGCGCCCTGCGGGCGACACGCAAGCAGATGACCGCTCAACGCCGCCGCCGGGACGGTTCCCTGGAGCCGGTCGATGCCGTCACGCTATCCAAAGGCGACATCGTTCTCGTCAAGGCCGGCGAACTCATCCCCGGCGACGGCGAAGTGATAGAGGGCGCCGCTTCCGTCGATGAATCCGCCATCACCGGCGAATCAGCCCCCGTGATACGTGAAGCCGGCGGTGACCGCAGCGCCGTCACCGGCGGCACCACCGTGCTCTCCGACACGCTTCTCGTCCGCATCACCGCGAATCCGGGCGAAGGCTTTCTCGACCACATGATCGGCCTGGTGGAAGGGGCAAAACGCCAGAAGACGCCCAACGAGATCGCGCTCACGATCCTGCTCTCCGCGCTCACTTTTGTGTTCCTCCTCGTCGTCATCACGCTCAAGCCGTTTGGGGACTACTCCAATGCCGCCTTTTCGACCACGACGCTTATCGCGCTTCTGGTCTGCCTGATTCCCACCACCATCGGCGGCCTGCTCAGCGCCATCGGCATCGCCGGCATGGACCGTCTCTTGCAGCGCAATGTGCTCGCCGTCAGCGGACGCGCGGTGGAGGCCGCCGGCGACATCGATGTGCTCCTTCTCGACAAGACGGGCACGATCACCCTCGGCAACCGCCATGCCGCGGATTTTATCGCCGCCCCCGGCGTGGCGCGCGACCGTCTGGCCGATGCGGCGCAACTTGCCTCGCTGGCCGACGAGACTCCCGAAGGCCGCAGCATCGTCGTGCTGGCGAAGGAAAAGTTCAACCTGCGCGGGCGCGACCTCGCCTCGCCCCACGCCACCTTTGTGCCCTTCACCGCGCAGACGCGCATGAGCGGCGTGGACTTCGCCGCCAGCGACGGGCAGCCCGCCCGCCAGATCCGCAAAGGCGCGGCGGACAGCATTAAAAAATGGGTGGAAACCGAAAATGGCACCTTTCCCGGCGCGGTCACAAACGCGGTCGAGGAAATCTCCCGGCAGGGAGGCACTCCGTTGGTCGTGGCCGAAGGGCGCGAAGTGCTCGGCGTCATCTTTCTCAAGGACGTGGTGAAAGGCGGCATCAAGGAACGCTTCGCCCAGCTCCGCGCCATGGGCATCCGCACGGTCATGATCACCGGGGACAATCCGCTCACCGCCGCCGCCATCGCGGCCGAGGCGGGTGTGGACGACTTCCTGGCCCAGGCGACGCCGGAGATGAAACTCGCCCGCATCCGCAAGGAACAAGCCGACGGACATCTCGTCGCCATGACCGGCGACGGCACCAACGACGCGCCCGCGCTTGCCCAGGCCGACGTCGGCGTCGCGATGAACACCGGCACGCAGGCGGCCAAGGAGGCCGGCAACATGGTCGATCTCGATTCCAATCCGACCAAGCTCCTGGAAATCGTGGAAATCGGCAAACAGATGCTCATCACGCGCGGCTCGCTCACCACCTTCAGCATCGCCAACGACATCGCCAAATACTTCGCCATCATCCCGGCCATGCTCATCGGGGCCTTTCCCGCGATCGCTCCGCTCAACATCATGCGACTGGGCTCTCCGCCCAGCGCCATCCTGAGCGCGGTGATTTTCAACGCGCTCGTCATCGTCGCGCTGATCCCGCTCGCGCTCAAAGGCGTGGCTTACCGCCCTGTCGGCGCGACCGCCCTGCTGCGCCGCAACCTGCTCGTCTACGGGCTCGGCGGCATCCTGGTCCCCTTCGCCGGCATCAAGCTGATCGATGTCGTGATCAACGCCCTTCATCTCGTCTGAGAAATCGAGTATCTTAAAAATGAATACATTCCTGTCCTCGCTGAAAAGTTCCCTGCTGCTGACGCTGGTTCTGGCCTTTGTGCTTTGCGGCGTCTATCCGCTCGCCGTGTGGGCGGGCGGCCAGCTTCTCTTTCGCCACAAGGCCAACGGCAGCCTGATCGTGGACGCCGACGGCACGGTGCGCGGCTCGGAATTGCTCGGGCAATCCTTCAATGGCGATCGCTATTTCCAATCACGCCCTTCAGCCGCCGGCGGCGGCTACGATGCGGGCCTGTCCTCCGGGACGAATCTCGGGCCGACCAGCCAGAAGCTCGCCGATGCCATCAAGGCCAACGTCGAAGCTTACCGCGCCAAGAACAAGCTGTCCGCCGACACGCCGGTTCCCGCTGACGCCGTGACCGCATCGGCCAGCGGCCTCGATCCTCATATCAGCCCCGCCAATGCCAGCCTTCAGGCCGCGCGCGTGGCCAAGGCGCGCGGCCTGCCCGTCGACAGGGTTCGGGCATTGATCGCCGCGCATACTGACAGACGTTTTCTCGGCGTCTTCGGCGAGCCTGGCGTCAACGTCCTCCTGCTCAACCGCGCGCTCGACTCCCTTGCATACGAGACCACGCCATGAAGCAGGGAGGCGCGCAGAGAGCCATCCCCGATCGGGCATGTCTTGCCTTCGCCTGGCGGACCGGCACCTTATGTTGCCGACCAATGATTGACCGGCATCCAGATCCGGACGCGCTGCTCGCCTCCCTCAAGCAGGAGGAAGAGCGCGCCAAGCGGGGCCGCCTGAAGGTTTTCTTCGGGATGTGCCCCGGCGTGGGCAAAACCTACGCGATGCTGCGAGCGGCGCATGAGGAACTGCGGGACAAGGTGAACCTGGTCGTGGGCGTCGTGGAGACCCACGGCCGCGCGGAGACCGAGGCACTGCTCAAGGACCTGCCGATGGTGCCGAGAAAAAAGATCATCCACCGGGGCATTCACTTGGAGGAGATGGACCTTGAGGCCATCCTGGCGGGCAAACCGCAGCTCGTGCTGGTGGATGAACTGGCGCACACCAACGCTCCGGGCTCGATCCACGCGAAGCGTTACCAGGATGTGATCGAGCTGCTCGATGCCGGCATTGATGTCTTCACGACGCTCAACATCCAGCACGTCGAATCCCGCGCCGATACCGTCCGGCAGATCACCGGCGCAACGATCCGCGAAACCGTGCCGGATTCGCTTCTGGACCTCGCCGACCAGATCGAGTTGATCGACCTCACTCCAGAGGCATTGCGGGAACGGCTGTCCGAAGGAAAGGTTTATCTCGGCGGGAAGGCGGCGGCGGCGGCCGAGAACTTTTTCAAGAGCACCCACCTCGCCGCCTTGCGTGAACTGGCGCTTCGGTTCACCGCGGAGCGGGTGGAGCGCCAGTTGCGCTCGATGCGCTCCAGCCATGTCAAAAAAACCGTCTGGCGCAGCGGCGAGCGCATGCTGGTGGCCGTGGGGCCGAGTCCATTTTCGACCCAGCTCGTGCGCTGGACCCGGCGGCTTGCCGCCGCGCAGGGGGCTTCGTGGATCGCCGCCCACATCGAATCGTCGCGGCCTCTTTCCCCGGCCGCCCAGGCTTTGCTCGACAAAAACATGGCCTTGGCCCGCGAGCTGGGCGCGGAGGTTCTGGTGACGCATGATGAGGACATCGCGGCGGCCCTGGTCCGGCTTGCGTTGCAGCACAACGCCACGCAAATCGTGATTGGCAAACCGCGCGGGTGGCGTCCGTCCGAGCTCATCCGGGGCACGCTGGTGGACCGATTGATCCGGCTGGGCGGCAACATCGACATTTACGTGGTGCCGGCCGAGCAGCAATCCCGGCGCCCGACCTGGCGGGGGATCGAGGCGGCCTTCAGCGGTCCGTCGGAATATGGTTGGGCCGCGGCCGCCGTGGCCGCGGTTACGCTGGTCGGGCTGCTCCTGCCGGAAAAATACTACCAGGCGATCGGTCTGGTTTATCTTCTCGCCATTGTATTCCTGCCGCTGTGGGTGGGACGCTGGCCGGTGTTGCTGGCCGCCGTGCTCAGCGCCTTTGCCTGGAACTACCTGTTTATCCCGCCGAGCTACGCCTTGCGAATCGGCAACATCGAGAACGTCATCTTGTTCGCCACTTACTTTGGCGTGGCGTTGGTCGCGGGGCAGTTGACTTCCCGCATCCGGGCGCAGGCCCGGCACGAACGCCGGCGCGAGGAACGGGCCGTCGCCTTGTTTACCCTGACGCGTTCCCTGGCGGAGGCACGGACCTTGGACGATGCCGTGTCCGCCGCGCTGCGCCAGACTGACGAATTGCTCGACGCCAAGACCGCCTTGCTGCTCGTCCCGGACGGCGGGGGCGAGCTCGCGCCTCATCCCGCCAGCTCGTATTCCCTCGACGAGAAGGAGGCCGGCGTGGCGTCCTGGGCATTCCGCCATCGGCGCTCTGCCGGCAGGTTCACGGATACATTGCCGGGCAGCGCCGGTTATTACGTGCCGCTGGTGCGCGAAAACCAGTCGGTCGGCGTTCTCGCGGTGGTGGTCGCGGCCAATGAACAGCTCACGCTGGCCCGGCGCGATTTGCTTGATGCGTTTGCGCGACAACTGGCGCTTAGCGTTGAACGCGAGCGTCTCCGCGAGGCCGGGGAGCGGGAGAAGTTTCTGGCCGAATCCGACAAACTCCACCGCACCCTCCTCGACAGCGTTTCCCATGAGTTGAGAACGCCGCTGGCGGTGATCACCGGAGCCTTTGAAAATCTGTCCGGGCTGGATGATGCGCAGTTGCGGGACAGCCTGGTGACCGAAGGACGCACGGCCGCGAGGCGGCTCAACCGTCTGGTGGAAAATCTCCTCGACCAGACCCGCCTGGAAAGCGGCGCGCTCAAGCCGCGCCTCGACTGGTGCGACATGAGCGACATGGTGAATGCCGCCCTCGAAAGCGTGGGTGATGCGCTCGCGGATCGCCCGCTTGAGATTTCGATTCCGCCCGCTCTGCCTCCCATCCGCGCGGACTTTGCCCTCACGGAGCAGGCCTTGGCCAACCTCCTGCTCAATGCCGGGCTTCACACCCCGCCGCGGACTCCGGTTTTTCTGGCCGCGGGGCTGGACCATGGAACCGGGACGGCGTTTTTTACGGTGGCTGATCGCGGCCCCGGCCTCCCGCCCGAAATGAAGGACCGGGTGTTCCGAAAATTCTCCCGCGGCGACGCGGCGCATGCCGGCGGCCTTGGGCTCGGCTTGTCAATCGTGCGTGGATTTATCGCCGCCCAAGGCGGTGAGATTGTGGTCGGGGGGAATCCCGGCGGCGGGGCCGTCTTCACGATTTATCTGCCAAACAATCCTCCTGAGCCGACTCCTTCCGCATGAATGCTCCCGCTTCCCGGAAACTGCTGGTCATCGACGATGAAATCCAGATCCGCCGCCTCCTTCGCCTGGCCTTGGGTGGCGATGGCTACACGGTTTTCGAGGCCGAGACCGGGCAACTCGGCCTGCAGGAAGCCGTGGCCCGCCAGCCCGACGGCATCATCCTGGACTTGGGATTGCCCGACATGAAGGGCGTGGAGGTGCTGAGGAGGCTCCGCGAATGGAGCCGCATCCCTGTGCTGATCTTGTCCGTGCGGGCCGGCGAAGACGACAAGATCGATGCGCTGGACGCCGGGGCCGACGACTATCTCACCAAGCCTTTCAGCGGACGGGAATTGCTGGCGCGCATGCGGGCCGTCATGCGCCGCGCCCAGCCGAACGACGAATCAGCCCTGGTGAGTTTCGGTGACATCGAAGTGGACCTGGCCGCGCGGCTGGTCCGCCGTGGAGGGGAAGAGGTGCACCTCACGGCCAAGGAATATGCGCTCCTCAGGCTATTGGTCCGGCACCGGGGAAAAGTCGTCATCCACCGGCAAATCCTGCGCGAGGTCTGGGGGCCGTCGGCGGAGGACAACACGCACTACCTGCGCGTCCACATGACGCATCTGCGCCAGAAACTCGAAGCGAACCCGCAAGTGCCCAAGCACCTGAAAACGGATGCCGGCATCGGCTACCGCCTCGTGGAATGAATCGCTGACCTAGTCCCCTTGCCACCAACGGGCAAAGTTGGATGAGGCAGCCCCAAGGCAAAGGGGCTGCTTCTTGAGCGCGAAGCGTAAATTGGCGCGTGCCAAAAATCTCTACTATTAGAGATGCGGCGGCTTCACGGGTTTCGATAGCATGGATTCCAAATCCAATCCGATTCAACCCCCTGCCCAACAAGCCCAACCTCGTCCTGCCGCATGACGAAAAAACTCCTTCTGCCACGGCGCGCAAAGGTTTCGCGATTTCCTGCGTCCCGCCGCGAAATAATCGCGCAGGTTCTGACTGTAACCTCGCGCTTCATTTTGTTGTTGCGGGCGCGCATATTAAGACAATGCACCATGCTCTTTCCCCGGTTTGTCTTCTGCGCGCCTCTGGCCGCCATCGCCTCCGTCCTCCCGGCGTGGATGCCTGCCGCTGTCGCAGGCGCATATGACGCGCGAAGCGAGGGGCGCCAGATTCTCGCTCCGTCCGCGCCCGCGGCGCCCCGCATCACGGGCGCGGATATTTTCGGCGTGCGACCCGGAGTTGGAGGATTCCGCGCGCCGCCGCTGACAGCCGGTGCCCGTCCAGGCCCACGCAATCGCCGCTGCAACAACAATCATCAATCAAATATAATCACGTATAAACAGCCATGTATAAAAGAATCATAATGACAACAATCGGCCTGCTGGCGGCGTTCTCGCTGTTTGCGGGTGAGGATTCCGGGGATGCGCGCCGCTCCCTGCTGTTTAATTTCGGATGGAAGTTTCGCGCGGGCGACGTGGAGGGCGCGCAAGCCGCCGCATACAATGACTCGGACTGGCGGGCGGTTGATTTGCCGCATGACTTCCAGATCGAGCAGCCTTGGGAAAAGTCGGCCAGGGGCGCGCGCGGATTCAAAAAAATGGGCGCCGGCTGGTATCGCAAATCGTTCCGGGCCGACCCGGACTGGAGGGGCAAGCGTGTGCTGCTGGATTTCGAGGGCATCATGCTGACGGGCGATGTCTGGCTTAACGGGACCAGGGTGGGCGGGACGGATTACGGCTACCTTGGCTTTGAGGCCGACATCACTAAATATATAAATTACGAAGGTGAAAATGTGATCGCCGTGCGGGCCGACACCGGCATGGATGGCAACTCGCGCTGGTATACCGGCGGCGGTTTGTACCGCGATGTGCATTTGTTGGTGAAAAATGAGATCGCCGTCGCGCGGCATGGCGTTTTTGTAACCACGCCGGAGGTCTCGGAGCGCAACGCCGAAGTCGGCGTCCAGGTCGAGGTGGAGGGATTGCGCGGCAAGCAGCTGCAAGTGGACATCGAGGCGAAGCTATACGCACCCGGCGGGCGGCTGGTCGCCGAGACACGCCAGTCCGCCCCGAAAAAATCGAAGAAACTGACGGTTGAGATCGCTCTCCCAGCGATGAATATCGAAACGCCGCAATTATGGTCGTGCGAAACGCCTCATTTATACACGGCGGTGGTCACGCTGGCATTGGACGGCAAAATTGTTGACCGCGTGACGGAAGCCTTCGGCATCCGCCACATCGAGTTTTCGCCCGGCTTCGGTTTCAAGCTCAACGGGAAGAAAATCATATTAAAGGGCATCGCCAACCACCATGACTTGGGCGCGGTGGGCGCCGCCTACGAGCGGCTTTAATCATGTCCGCACCTCGCACAATCCCTACTCGGAGTCGTTCCTGCGTCTCGCCGACAAGCATGGCATTTTGATTGTGGACGAGTTGTTCGATAAATGGTCGCAGCAGTATGCCGGCGGGCGCATCCCGTGGATGATGCTCTGGCCCGCTGCCGTCGCCGAATGGATAAAGCGCGACCGCAACCACCCCTCGGTCATCATGTGGAGTTTCGGCAACGAGCTGCAAGTCCGCGAAGAGTGGACAGGGTTTCCCACCGGCGACTGGGGCGTGACCGGTTACCGTATTCTCGACGGTCGCAGCAGTATGCCGGCGGGCGCATCCCGTGGATGATGCTCTGGCCCGCTGCCGTCGCCGAATGGATAAAGCGCGACCGCAACCACCCCTCGGTCATCATGTGGAGTTTCGGCAACGAGCTGCAAGTCCGCGAAGAGTGGACAGGGTTTCCCACCGGCGACTGGGGCGTGACCGGTTACCGTATTCTCGACGTGCTGGCGAAACGCCACGACCCGACGCGCAAGACCACCGTGGCCATGTTTCCCGCGCGCAAAAACGCGGTGACCAAGGAGGACCCGAGTTTCAACGTGGTTGTCGAGCCGCCCGAATTGTCGGTGGTCACCGACATCGCCAGCTATAATTATCGTTATCCGGCGTTTCCCAAGTACGCCGAACAATTCCCGCACCTGATCCTTTATCAGAGCGAGGCCGCGACCAGCGAAATGGGCAAAGCCTACTACGGCATGGATCTCGGCAAGGTGGTGGGGCTGGCCTACTGGGGCGCCATCGAATACTGGGGCGAGTCGAGGGGCTGGCCGGCGAAGGGCTGGAATTATTCATTTTTCGACCACTCGCTCGAACCTCTCCCGCAGGCTTATTTTGTCAAAAGTATGTTCGACGACACGCCGCTGGTGCGCATCGGGGTGGTGGACAGGGAGGCGGAAAGCATCGAGTGGAACGATGTCATGGTGGGGCAAATGCCCATGTCGTCGCATTGGAACCGCGCGTCGGGTGCCAGGCTGAACCTGGTCACTTATACAAACGCGGAGGAGGTGGAGCTGTTTATAAACGGAAAATCGTTCGGCGTCCAAAAGAATATAATTGACGACCCGGCGCGGCGAAACGCCATCTTCTGGAAAGACGTGCCTTACCGCGAGGGCGGGGTGGTGGCCGTGGCGCGCAACGGCGGCGGGGAGGTCGCCCGCCATCAACTTGAAACCACGGACAAAGCCGTCGCGCTGCGGCTCGAGGCGGAAACCGGCGCATGGCGGGCCGACGGGCTTGATTTGCAGTATATGAAAGTGCGCGCCGTTGACCGCGAGGGCCGCGAAGTGCCGGACGCCGCAGGAGAGGTGACGTTTGAGGTGTCCGGCGCGGCCCGCCTGATCGCGGTGGACAACGGCGACCATCGCAGCGACGAACTGTTCGCCGGGAACAAGCGGATGCTGCACAATGGCCGCGCGCTCGCCATCCTCCGCGCCGGACTGGTCCCCGGGGAAGTGACAATCACGGCGTCCGTCCCGGGTCTGAAAAGCGCGAAAAAAAGACTGATGACCACAGGCCAATGATGATAAGCCAGAATATATTCCTGCCTTTGCCCCATGGGATGCCGCGGACGTTTCAGGCGCGCGCCCGTGCGCTTCATGTCCCATTTATAAAATTCAAACTGAATGAAAGCAAAGTTTATCCCCATCCTGCTCTGGACTGTCGTGCCGCTGACGATCAAGGCTGATCTTGTGCCAGCCGCTACCTCCCAATCCGGTGATGATGAAATCCGCCATGAGGAGATCCACGTGAAAGCGCCGTTTCCCATGCAGCCAGTCCGGGTGCCGGTTTTCCCCGGGCGTGACTTTGTCATCACCGATTTTGGCGCGAGGGCCGGCGGGCAAACCGACAACACCGCGGCCATTCGCAATGCCATCGCCGCCTGCCATGATGCCGGCGGCGGGCGCGTTGTCATCCCCGCCGGCGTGTGGCTGACCGGTTCCGTCCACCTGCGAAGCAACGTGAACCTCCGCCTCGCGAAGGACGCCGTCCTCTCCTTCAGCGACAATCCGCAGGACTACCTGCCCGCCGTACAATCGAGCTGGGAGGGATGGGAGTGTTTCAATTACTCGCCCCTTGTTTATGCGTTCCGTTGCGAAAACGTCGCCATCACCGGCGAAGGCAAAATCGAGCCCCGCATGGACACATGGAAAAGATGGTCTTCGCGCCCGCCGGCCCACATGGAGGCGCTCAAGCGGCTTTATACCATGGGCTCCACCGGTGTGCCCGTTGAAAAACGCCAGATGGCCGAGGGCGAGAACAACCTTCGTCCCCAGCTCATCCAGTTCAACCGCTGCAACAACGTCCTCATCGAGGGCGTGACCATCCGCAACAGCCCGTTCTGGACGATCCACCTGCTGCTCTGCGATTCCGTCGTCGTCCGCCACCTCAATGTTTCCGCCCATGGGCACAACAACGACGGCATCGATCCCGAGGGCACGCGCAACCTCCTCGTCGAAAATTGCACCTTCGACCAGGGCGACGACGCCATCGCCATCAAATCGGGCACCAACCACGATGGCTGGCGGCTGAACGCGCCGTCGGAAAACATCGTCATCCGCAACTGCACCGTCCTCAACGGACACCAGCTTGTCGCCATCGGCAGCGAGCTTTCCGGGGGCGTCCGCAATGTTTACGTGCATGACTGCCGCTTCGAGCCGAAAGACAAAAAACCGTTCAACATCCTCTATATTAAAACCAACTGCCGGCGCGGCGGCTTTGTGGAAAACATCACGGTGGAGAACATCGACGCCGCCGGCGCCCGGTTCAGGATGGGCGTGCTCGGCATCGAGACCGACGTTCTCTACCAATGGCGCAAACTCGTCCCCGCCTACGAGGAGCGGCTCACCCCGATCCGCAATATCGCCATGAGAAATATAAAGGCCGGAGAAACCCTTACGCCATTCCGCATCCTTGGCGACAAGGATATGCCCGTGAAAAACGTGACGCTCGACAACATCGCCATCAACACCGCTCGCGGCCAGAAAAACCGCTATGAACACGCCGAAAACATAACCGAGAAAAACATCACGATCGGCACATTCCTCGAGGAGCCCGACAAGGACAATCCGAACAGGTAGCCCCGCGCATATTAAAAAACGCCCTTTCGCATCTATCATCCCAAAAATTCGATTTTTATATGGATTCCCGCACAATCATGAGCCACCCCGCCCGCACAACTCACGCGCAGGATGCACAATATCCGCGACCCGATAAAGCCGGGATACTTAACCACGCCCTCCGCGCGTCGTGCGTCGCGCTTCTCCTCGGCGCGCTTGCGATGCCTTCGCCCGCCGCCTCCGACCTGGACTGGCCGGAAATCACCTCGCAGACCAAGCCGTGGACGCGTTGGTGGTGGCTTGGCTCCATCGGCACGAAGGAGGATTTTTCCTCCGAGATGGAAAAATACGCCAAGGCCGGACTTGGCGGCCTTGAGATCACCCCCATCTACGGCGTTCGCGGACAGGAAGACCGTTTCAGGCAATATCTCTCGCCGCAGTGGATGGATCTGCTCGACCACGTGCTCGACGAAGCGCAGCGCCTTGATCTCGGCATCGACATGGCGACAGGCAACGGCTGGCCCTTTGGCGGACCGTGGGTCGATGCCCGGGATGCCGCGCGCCACATCGTCACCAAAACCTACACCGTGAAAAGCGGTCTGCGGCTTGCGGAAAAAATCACCGCCACCGACCAGCCGCTCGTGCGTGTGGCGGGGCGTCGCCGCGCCGATATTTCCGAACTGAAGGACCCTGTCGCATCCAACACCAACCTTCAGGATCTCGCGCTCGATCAGGCGCGGTTTCCCAGAAAATTGCAGTTGCAGGCGCTCGTCGCATATTCGGCATCGGGAGATCAAAAAATCAATCTCACCGACAAGGTCGATGCGGACGGCCGGCTCGACTGGACCGCGCCCGAAGGCGATTGGACACTTTGCGCGGTGTTCATGGGCTGGCACGGCAAGCAGGTCGAGCGCGCCGGTCCCGGCGGCGAGGGCGATGTGATCGATCACTTCTCGTCCGCCTCGCTTGCGAACTATCTGAAGCGTTTCGACGAGGCCTACGCGAACCATCGCGCCAACCGGCTGCGCGCCTATTTCAACGATTCCTACGAAGTCGATGACGCCAGCGGCGAAGCGAACTGGACGCCGCGGTTCTTCGACGAATTCAAACGCCGCCGCGGCTACGATCTGCGTGATGAGCTGCCCGCATTCCTTGGAAACGACACGGAAGAAAAAAACTCCCGGGTGATCTCCGATCATCGCGAAACGATCTCCGATTTGTTGCTCGATGAGTTCACCGTGCCGTGGGCGAAGTGGGCCGCCACACACAACGCGGTTATTCGCAACCAGGCGCACGGCTCGCCCGCCAACATCATCGACCTCTACGCGGCGAGCGGCATTCCGGAAACCGAGGGCACGAATATCGTCGGGATGAAACTCGCCTCATCCGCGGCGCACGTGACTGGCAAGCCTCTGACCGGCGCCGAGACAGCCACATGGCTCGATGAGCACTGGGTCTCGACGCTCGACGACATCAAGCGGCGCGTGGACCTCATGTTCCTCGGCGGCGTGAATTTTAATTGCTACCACGGCACCGCGTTTTCCCCGCCGGACGAATCCTGGCCGGGGCACCAGTTCTACGCTTCGGTGGAGTTGAACCCGGCGAACCCGATCTGGGCCGATTCCGCCGCGCTCAACGGCTACGTGGCGCGCGTGCAGTCATTCCTGCAAGCGGACAAACCGGGCAACGACATTCTGTTCTACTTTCCGATTCACGACATCTGGTCCCAACGCGGCAACGGCGCGATGCCGCACTTTTCCCAAAGCGGACGGTTGGGCAGCACGCAGACCGTCGCGCAAGAGCTGCTGGATCGCGGTTATGCGTTCGATTTTATCACCGACCGGCTCCTCGCGGATGTGCAGGTGCGCGACGGCGCTCTCGTGACCGGCGGCAGTCGCTATCGCGTCGTGCTCGTGCCGGAGATGAAATTCATGCCGCTTGAAACACTGCGGCAACTGCGTCGCCTCGCCGAAGCCGGTGCGACAATCGTGTTCCTCAAAAGCTTTCCGGAGGATGTGCCCGGGCTCGGACAACTGGAAGCGCGGCGCGCAGCTTTCAAAGCGAATATCAAAACGTTCCGCGAAGGCGCGACGGAGTCGGACGGCATCACGATCTCCCCGCTGGATAAAGGCCGCCTGCTGCTTGGCCGCGATCTGGAAAAACTGCTCGCCCGCGCCGGGGTTGCCCGTGAATCGCTTGTTGATTGCGGGCTGCATTTCGAGCGGCGCGTGCACGGCAAAGGCCACACCTATTTCCTGCTCAACCGAGGCGAAAACTCGTTCGAAGGCTGGGTGCCGCTGCAAGCCGGCACGCGCGCCGCAGCGTTGTTCGATGCCTTGCGCGCTGAGCGCGGGCGCGCGGCGTTGCGCACGGGGACCGGCGGCCGTCCGGAAATTTTTCTGCGGCTCGCACCCGCCGAATCAGTGATCGTGAAGTCATTCACGACGCCGATAGAAGGCCCCGATTTTCCGTATTGGAAAACGGCGGGCACTCCGGAGCCAATCATGGGCGAATGGGAACTGCGTTTCACATCCGGCGGACCGACGCTGCCTGCGGCGCGGAAAATGCCTGAGCTAAAATCGTGGACCAGACTCGAAGGCCCGGATTGCCAGGCATTCTCCGGCACTGCGGTGTATAGAATCGCATTTGCGCGTCCGGCTGCTCGCGCCACGGCGTGGCGGCTTGATCTCGGCAGGGTGGGGGAAAGCGCGCGCGTGACGCTCAACGGCCGCGAACTCGCGGTGCTGTTCTCGCCGCCTTTCCAACTCACGCTGCCGGACGGCCTGCTCGCCGCGCAAAACACGCTCGAGATCGCGGTGACGAATCTCGCCGTGAACCGCATCGCCGACCTCGACCGGCGCGATTCGGGCTGGAAGAAATTCTACAATATCAATTATCCGGCGCGCATCGCGAAGAATCGCGGGGCGGATGGAAACTTCAGCGCCGCCAAATGGACGCCGCGCGATTCGGGCCTGCTCGGACCGGTGGCATTGACGCCGATGGAACGGTTCGCCCCGGCTCCCAACCCTTTGCCTGCCGCTGCCGGGGCCGCCGCCGACGGCAAGACGATCGACACGCCTGCCGTCCAGCCCGCGATCGGCCGGCCCACCGGGCAAATGCCGGCCCCCGCCCGGCATCCGATTCTGCCGGATTTCCACGCCGATCCCTCCGCCCGCGTTTTTGATGGGAAACTCTATATATATCCTTCGCACGACGCCGCCGGGGCCAGAAACTGGAAGGGCATGGTGGACTGGCATGTTTTTTCGACCGAGGACATGGTGAAATGGACCGATCACGGCGTTATTTCCAGCCTTAAAGACATCGCCTGGGCGGATACGGAGGCATGGGCCCCCGATTGCATCGAGCGAAACGGCAAATACTATTTCTATTTTCCCGCCGGCGGGCAGATCGGGGTGGCGGTGTCGGATTCCCCCACCGGCCCGTTCAAGGACGCGCTCGGGCAGCCATTGGTCAAGAAAAACGAAGCAGGCATCCGCTATATGATCGATCCGAATGTCTTCATCGACGACGACGGGCAGGCGTATCTCTACGTTGGCGGCGCCTATCAACTTGGCGTGGTAAAGCTCAAGGAGGACATGATCACCCGCGACGGGCCGATTCAGATGCTGGACATGCCAAAGTTCTACGAAGGCGCGTGGGTTCACAAACGAAAGGGCATTTATTATGCGAGTTATCCGATCCGGCCGAAAGGCCGGGAAGGGCAGGCCAATGTGATGGCCTACAGCACGGCCCAAAGTCCATTGGGGCCGTGGGAATACAAGGGAGAAATACTGGACAATCGCTCGCTCAACATCCACGGCTCGATCACGGAATTCAAAGGCCAGTGGTATCTTTTCCACCATGTCGCCGGCCCCAGCAATTGGGAGCGCCGTGTTTGTGTGGAGCCGCTTTCTTATAATGAGGATGGTTCCATCAAGCCAATCCGAATAGCAAAAGGCACCGCCGATGCGGACGGTTTGAAAACGGTGCCCCCGATTGGCGGGGCAAGTGGCATGGGCGGCTCGCCCGGGCCGCCCAACCCCGTCGCCGCCCCGCCCGGCGCAAAGACTCCGGCGCGCTCCGTCACGCTTTGTCCATTGACCTCCGTGCGCTTGCTCGAAGGCAGTCCGTTTGCCGCAGCCATCGCGGCCAATCGCGCCTACCTGCTGGCGCACAACCCCGACCGGCTGCTTGCCCCCTTTCTGCGCGAAGCCGGACTCGAGCCACGCGCCCCGTCTTACGAGAATTGGGAGAACATCGGGCTCGACGGCCACACCGCCGGACACTATCTGGCCGCGCTGGCCAACATGATCGCCTCGGGTGCCGACACGCCCGGGCGCGAGTTGCAGCGCCGCCTCGATTACATGCTGGCCGAGCTTGAACGCTGCCAGAAGGCAAACGGCGACGGCTATATCGGCGGCATCCCGGGCGGCCGTGCCTTTTGGGCCGATCTGGCCGCCGGCCGATTCCAGGCGCAACGCTTTGAAATCAACGGCAAGTGGGTGCCGTGGTATAACATCCACAAGACCTTTGCCGGGCTGCGCGACGCTTGCGCGGGCACCGGCAGCGGGAAGGCGCGCGAATTGTTGATCCGGCTGGGTGACTGGGCCGAACGCGTCACATCCGGCCTTTCCGACCAGCAGATGCAGGACATGCTGGGCGCCGAGCACGGAGGCATGAACGAGGTGCTGGCCGACCTCCATGTGATGACTGGCGATGAAAAATACCTGCGCGCGGCGCGGCGTTTCCATCACCACGCGGTCCTCGACCCGCTGATTGCGCACAAGGACGAACTCACCCGCAAACACGCGAACACCCAGATCCCCAAGGTCATCGGCCTCGAACGCATTGCGGCGCTGACCGGGGACAAGGAGGGCGGTTCGGGCGCGCGCTTTTTTTGGGAAACCGTCGTCCGCACCCGTTCCGTCGCGTTTGGCGGCAACAGCGTGGCAGAACATTTCAACGATCCGAAAAACTTCCTGCCCGTGATCGAAAGTCGCGAGGGTCCCGAGACGTGCAACACCTACAACATGCTGCGCCTGACAGAGCAGCTCTTCTCCTCCTCGCCGGATGCCTCCTACGCGGATTACTACGAGCGCGCCCTGTTCAACCACATCCTTTCCTCGATCCACCCGGATCATCCGGGCTATGTTTACTTCACGCCGCTTCGTCCCGGACACTACCGTGTGTATTCCCAGCCGGAGCAGGGCTTCTGGTGCTGCGTTGGCACCGGCATGGAAAACCCCGGCAAATACGGCCAGTTCATCTACGCGCAGGCGGGCGACGGTCTCTACGTCAATCTCTTCATCGCCTCCGAACTCACCGTCGCGGACTCCGGCCTCACGCTGCGACAGGAAACGTCCTTCCCCGACGAGGAGCGCACACGCCTGTCTTTGAAACTTGATCGCCCCGCGACCTTCGCCCTCCACCTGAGGCACCCTGCCTGGGTCGCCGAGGATGCATTCGCCGTCCGGGTCAACGGCAGGCCGGTCGAGGTGAAATCAAAGCCGTCGTCCTACGCGGCGATTCGCCGCGAATGGCGCGATGGTGATCGCGTGGAGCTGGAGCTTCCCATGCGAACCACGGCGGAAGCCTTGCCGGACGGTTCGCCCTGGCATGCGATCCTGCGCGGGCCGATCCTGCTCGCCGCCCCGACTGGCACGGATGACCTCGATGGCCTGCGCGCCGGTCCCGGGCGGGGCGACCACAAGCCGAACGGGCGGCTTGTCCCGCTCGATCAAATGCCTTCGCTGCTGACGACCCCGGACGCGTTGCCCGACCATGTGAAGTCCGACTCCGCCGCCGGTCCGCTGCGTTTCCGGCTCGTGGACATCGTTGAGCCCGCATCGGCGGGGGGCCTGCCGCTTATGCCGTTCTTCCGCCTGCATGATTCACGTTACCAGATGTATTGGCATCTCACGTCACCGGAGGACTTCGCCGGACGAAAACAACAGCTCGCCGCGGAGGAACGCGTGAAGCTCGCCCGCGAAACCGCCACCCTTGACTCCGTCGCCATCGGCGAGCAGCAGCCCGAGGTGGATCATGCCTTTGCCGGAGAGGACACGGAAACCGGCGTGCTCCGCGGTCGCGTCTGGCGCCACGGAAAATGGTTTGAATACACCCTCCAAACGCGCGACGAGAAAGCGGTCGATCTGGTGGTGACGTATTGGGGCGGGGACCAAAACCGCCGGTTCCAGATCACCGCCAACGGGAAATTTCTCTCGGAGGAGGCATTGAACGGCTCCGCGCGCGACCGGTTCATCGATAAACGCTACGTCATCCCCGCCGACTTGCTCGCGAAGGCGGAGAACGGCGTGCTGAGGATTCGCTTCATCGCCGAGCCGGGCTCGCTCGTCGGCGGCGTCTACGACCTGCGCCTGATGCGTCCCGAAACAACACGGGAATAAGAATGAAACCGCACATCCCTACAAATCGCCAAAGTGGTTTCTCGACAACCTCCACCGCTACGACAGCTACGACCGCGCAGGCGCAAAAGTCTACGTCGGCGAATACGCCGCGCACGACATCGCCCGCAAAAGCACACTCCGCGCCGCGCTCGCCGAGGCCGCCTACATGACACAACTCGAGCGCAACGGCGACATCGTCCGCCTCACCTCCTACGCTCCGCTTCGCGCGAAAATCGGCCGCACGCAATGGACGCCCAATCTCGTCTACTTCACCAACACCCATGTGTATCCGACAATCAACTACCACGTCCAAAAACTCTTTGGCTCAAACGCGGGCGACACCTGGCTCGATACGCATGCGGGCAACTCTGGCGTGGCGGACCAAGTCGCGCTCTCCATGGTGCGCGACAGCAAAACCGGCGACCTCATCCTTAAGGTGGTCAACCCCGGCGACACCGTGAAGGGACTCCGCATAAAGCTCGGCGGCGCAAAAAATTTCATCCCCGGGGCGGTCAAAACCGTTTTGGCCGGCGACCCGAAAGCCGAGAATACACCCGGGAATCCAACGCCACTTCTCCCCGTGACCACGCAAATCAAAATCAGCGAACTATTCGACTGCGAGGCCCCCGCCCGCTCGCTGACGGTAATCCGAATCAAGCAAATGAAAAACGGATGAACTCATGGGATTCTCACTTTGTGCACGGTGCCTTGCTGCCGTTGGGATTTCCCGCCTCGGATCCGTTCCGGGCTAATGCCTCTTTGCGGCAAAAAGAATTTTTGGAAGCTCTCGTGAAAACGAGTATTCTCTCAATGGCCTTGGAAATTACATTTGGACCCGCGTGAGCGGATGGGGATCACCGAGAAATTTCATCACGGCCTCCATCCGCGAGTGGACGTGGAGTTTGGCGTAGATGTTTTTCAAGTGGCAGTTCACCGTGCCGGGACTGATCGAGCATTCCCTGCCGATTTCCTTCATCGAGAGCCCGCGGGCCAGCGCTTGCAGGATGTCCATTTCGCGCCGCGTCAGGTTTTCATTTATTATGTATTCCCTCGGGATGGGCTGTTTTTTCTGGAACGATTGTATGATTTTGCGCGCGATCTCACCGGTCATCGGCACCTCGCCTTTCATGAGGTTGTGGATCGCATTCAGGACATCGACGTCCGAGGAGCGTTTCAACAGGTAGCCGCTCGCACCGGCTTCGAGGGCCTTGAATATCTCCTCGGTGTCCTCGTAAACGGTGAAGATGAGCACCTCGATCCGCGGCAGCATGTCCTTGAGCCGGGCGGTGGCCTCGATGCCCGAGCCGTCGGGCAGATTGATGTCCATGAGCACGACGTCGGGCGCGAGGGGAGGGATCCGTTCGAGCGCACTGCGCATGCGGCGGCACGTGCATGTGAGTTGAAGCCCGGAATCCCGGGCGATGACCTGTTCGAGCTCCTCGATCCATGCGGCGCTGTCTTCGACTATGGCAACTGAGATGGGCATTGGGATATTTTTTGTTTGTTTTTTTGGGGGAATAAGAATCAACCGCCGTTGCCGGGGATGGGGTGGGGCGGTCGGTATTGCAGGGATATGTCGAGCATGATTTGGGCGCCTTCACCCGGCTGGCTTTTGATTTCTATCCGGCCGCCAGCCTCGGCCATGCGTTCGCGCATGTTTTCCAGGCCGTAGTGGTCGTCTTTCCGCAACGCCGCCGGATCGAAGCCGCGGCCGTTGTCGCTGATGCTCATTTTAAAGTGTCCATTGTCGGCGTTCATCTGGATTTTGATGTGGTCGGCCTGCGCGTATTTGAGCGTGTTGTTCAGTGCTTCCTTTGTGATGGCAACAAAGTGATGGCGGATTTCGGGGGTCACGGGGATATCGGGAATGGCGTCCACTCCATCAATGGTGCAGGTAATGGGTGTGTCATGCAGGAGGCGTTGGGTGTAGCGTGATATGTAGGCTGCGAGCCGCTGCCACGAGTCGTTTTGTGGGTTTACAGTCCACACGATGCGATGAAGGTCCTCGACGAGCTCGCGCGACTGGGTGACGAGTTCCGAGAGTTTCTCCTTTTGCCGCGGATCGCCGGCCTTGCGGCAGACGGAGTCCGCGACAAACCCCACCTGGCTCATGCGGCTGCCGAGTTCGTCGTGGAGGTCGCGGGCGATCCGGGCGCGTTCCCGGTCGAGGGCCTTTTCGAGTTCGAGACGGCGCAGGCGTTGCCGGAGTATGCGGTTCGAGACGCGACGCGCAACCCAGGCCACGGCGCAGACAATGACCAGGGCGATGCCGGCGCGAAACCAGCCGGTCTGCCACCATGCGGCTGCGACTTCGATCACGAGCGAGCTTTGCGATCCCGGTGCACCGCCGCCCATGGTCTCGACGCGGAAAACGTATTTCCCGGGCGGCAGGCGGGAATACACGCAGGAGCGCTCCCCGGTGGCGTCGATCCAGTCCAGGTCGAACCCCTCCAGCACACGGCGCACGTGCATGCGTTCCGGCGATGAAAAGTTCAGCGCGGCAAACGAGAACTCGACCTGCATGGCATTGGGGCCGATGCGCAAGGGCTCCTGGCTGTTGTCGGAGTGGATGGCAATAGCAACGCCGTTCGCGGACAGGCTGTCGATGTAAACCGGCGGCTCCCCGGCCGTCTCGATGGATGACCCCGTGGCGTCGAAGCCCGCCACGCCGCGATAGGTCGCGAACCACACCCGCCCGTCGCGGCCTTTCCAAGTCATGGGCTGCCCGCCGATCATGCCGGAGAGCCCTTCGAGATTATCGTCGCGGCCAAAAAGGGTGACGGAAACCGGGCGGCCCGGCCCTGATTTTGCGGCGAGCAGTTTGTCGATTTCGACGCAGAAGATGCCGCGCCGGCTGCTCAGCCAAAGGCGGTTGTGGTCGTCGGAGATGACTTGGTAAAGGA
Source organism: Termitidicoccus mucosus (assembly GCF_038725785.1). Taxonomy (GTDB): domain Bacteria; phylum Verrucomicrobiota; class Verrucomicrobiia; order Opitutales; family Opitutaceae; genus Termitidicoccus; species Termitidicoccus mucosus. The sequence goes on along the minus strand of NZ_CP109796.1, from coordinate 1,598,176 downwards.
TGTCGTCCGGGAACCCGTCCGCGCAGGTGAAGAGCATCGGCTTTGGTTCATCCCAAAGCAGCAGGCCGGCCGAGGTGGCCAGCCAGAATCGATTGGCGGCATCCATATGACACGCGTAAATATGGGTGGTTTTCAGTCTGGGCGGGAGCGGTTGCTCCTCGAAGCTTTCACCGTCTTTCGCGAGCTTGAGCAACTGGCCGTAATTCGTGGCAACCCAGATCTCCGGGCCGCAGGAGCCTTGTCGTCCGATGACACCGGCGATACGCTTGCCGGGCCATCCTTCCTTGTTCGTGAATTCGCGCAATTTCCCGTCGCGCAGCCGTCCGAGGCGCCCGTTTCTCCAGCTTGTCCAGACATCGCCGTCGCGGGCGCAAAAAAGCGTCTGCACACCGGCGATGTTGATTTCGAGGCGCCGCAGCGTCCGCGCATCGTCGTGCGCCTGCACCACCGCGGAGTAGAGTCCATCCAGCGCTCCGATCCAGACGGTGCCGCGCTGGTCGGCGCAAATATTGCTCGCGTAGGGGATGCCGCCAGATTCCGTGGGAATCGCGAGCGTCAGGCCGTTTTTGATGCGCACCACGCCGCCCGACTGGTTGGCGAACCACAGCGCGCCCGTCTCGTCCTCGGTGACGGAGGAACTGGCGTCCTTGGGCATGCCCATCGCCGAGTTTATAAGCACGTGGTGTTTTCGCTTCAGCCGGATGAGCCCGCCGCCATTCGTGCCGAGCCACACATTGCCGTCGGTGTCCTCGTTGATTGACTCGACGCGGTCGTGCCGCAAGGGCAGGCGTTCCAGTTTGCCGTCAATCAGCCGGAGCACGCCATCACGGCGGGTTGCCAGCCAGAGCACGCCGTCGGAGGTTTCGTAGATGTCCTGGATGCCGACTCGCGCCGCCGGCCAGTCCGGGCCTGCCAGCACGATGCTCAAGTTTCCGTTCTCAAATTTCGCGAGTCTGTCGCGGCCTGCAATCCACAGGCCGCCGTCGCGCGCCTTGGCGGCCATGACAGAGTAGTCGGGCAGCGGCTCGTGGCGGTGCAGGCCGTCCGCGTCATACCAGCCCAGGAATTCGCCGCTCGCCACCCAGGTGCGCTCCTTGCCGTCGGGCACGATGCAAAAGCGCGAGCTGCGCCGCCCTATGCCCGATTCCGGCCCGAACGTTTCCATGCGCCGGCCGTCCCAGCGCATGAGGGAAACGGGGGCCATCGTGCCTATCCAAAGGGCGCCCATTTCATCGACCGCGAGATCCACGGCCGATGAATTCCCTTGGAATGCGTCGGCCGGGTGCGGTTCGAATTTGCCGTCTCGCAAACGCACAAGCTTTCCGTGCCCCGTGAGCATCACCAGGGTGCGCTCGTCCTCCACGGCCAGCGCGCGTATCTCGTGGCGGCCCTGCGCGAACTCGTCCGGCATGGGATAATCAATAAAATATCGTCCGTCGAAGCGCGCCACTCCGCCCTGCGTGCCCAGCCACAGAAAGCCGCGCGGATCGCGCACCACGTCGTTGATGACATTGTGCGGCAGGCCGCCCTCGCCATGCCATGTTGACATGACGAACTCCCCCGTGAAGAGCAGGGAGTCGTTTCGGCTCCAGGCCGGCGCGCCAATTGTATATAACGGCGATGTCATTGCCAGCATCGCGAAAACCGGACCCGCGCGTCGGATGGATGAAGGAAGCCGGAAGGTTCTTAACAGCCGCGAAACGGCGCGAGGGGGAAAAAATGATATCACGGGCGACATGGGGGAAAATAAAGTTCATCGACCGATGACGGGGGCAAGGGGCAAAAAATACCTTAAACAAGGGATGCATACACCCGATGGCATTCTGTTAATATCACAGGGTTCAATCTCCCCAAAGGCCCCCTGCAAACCTTCGTGCATCCATGTTACTCAACCCAAGTTGCTGGTTTTTCGCAATTTTCAATGGCTGAAATGAAATCCGTGGTTGCCCGGGGATCTCCCCAGAGGGGGCGGAGGGAAACCATTTTAATTCAAAAATCAGTTTTATTAACTTCAACAGGCGGCGCAGCCACCCTCCATGCGCTCCGCAGCGCGCTTTTGCGTGTTTCCAGCCATTGAGAATAACGACGAACCGTTTTCTACTGCAATTGATTTTGACGGGCCGGATGTCCGTAAAAACGGCAAACACCGGCACGGCAACCAACGTCGCGTCGTGCCTTGGGCCTGGTGCCGCAGCCTTTGTCTCCTAATTTATCACCTTAATTAAACCCAACTCATCATGCACATGCGTATGCCAACGATAAACTCCTGCACATCGACCGCCCGCGCCGCTTGCGAAAGCACCGCGCGGAGTTCCCAGCGGTAACTCGATATTATTTGCGTTTTATGGTCAATTTATACTCCTCGCCTCCCATTAGCCTTCCGGCTGGCCATCTTGCTCCCGCTGGGGCTTTTTTCGTTTTCCGCGCGCGCCGCCGACGGCATTTGGACGCAGCCGGCCGGCGGCAACTGGGGTGATTCGGCCAACTGGCAGGGCGGCGTCATTGCCGACGGTGCGGGTGGCGCCGCAAAATTCGACACACTCGATGTGTCCGGCACCGTCACCGTAAACCTCGGCGTTTCGGCCACCGTCGGCTCGCTGGCATTCGGCGACACCGACACCGATTATCCGGGCGGCTGGCTCATCACAGGCGCGGGGACGCTCGGGCTCGAGGCCGCCAGTGCTTCCATCATAACCGTGACCCTGCCCGCCGAGGCCAACGCCACGCTCGCCCTGCCGGCCATCGGCACGAACGGCCTCACAAAGCGGGGCCTGGGCACGCTTGTGCTGGCCGGCCCGGTGAACGCCGGGGGGCCGGTCAACATCGACACCGACAACAATGCCAACAACGTGATTAGCGTCGCGCCCGGTGGCAGCCTGACAGGCACGGTCCTCACACTTGGCCAGACCACGCGGCTGCTCGTCGATGGCGGTTATTTGGAATTTAACCATGGCTCGACCCCAAGCACCATAAACAACCCCGCCAAATTTATCGTCAATTCCGGCACCGCGAAATTTCTCGGGGCCGGAATTCGCACAGGCACCCAGGACTCGAACCCGGTGGAAATCCGCGTCAATGGCGGCGAGTTCTTCGCGGACACCGTCAACGTGCAGCGCAACACCGGCAATACCAACGGCGGCAATATCAACGCCGGCTTCATCATAACCGGGGGCACGTCAACGCTGGAGAATGTTTATATAGCCAGTGGCAATTCGTGGGGCAACATGACGGTTTCGGGCGGCGACACCCTCGTCACGGGGACTTTCGCCGTCGGCACCGGCAACTCCACCAGTCGCGGCGGCAGATTGCACGTGTCAGGCGGGCGCCTGACCGCAACGGGGACGGATGGCCTGATGATGGTAAGAAGCTACAACACCGTCAGCCATCTCACGCTGGCCGGCGGCGTCACCACGTTCCCAAAAGTCAACTTTGGTTTTGATCCTGCCGCCGCGACGACGGGATCGGCCACTGTGACATCGGGATCAATCCAATTCGCCATGAGCGGCAGCGCGGCCCTTTATATCGGCGCCGGCGGCATAGTGAAAAACGTGCCCGGCATAAACACGGCGCTCGTCACCTTTACGAGCGGCACCCTCGGGGCCGACGAGTCCTGGACCCTGTCGGGGTCGGGGGCGCTTATCATGCAGTTGCCCGCCGCAAATACAAACAATGCCGTCATCCGCGCCGCCGACGAATTCGGCGTGGCGCACGACATCACGATCGACGCCATGCTCAGCGGCGCGGGCGGTTTCACGAAGACCGGCGGCGGCATGCTGACCTTGAGCTCGACGGCCAACAGCTTCACCGGCGAAATCAGGCTGCTCGGGGGCGGTCTTCGCGTGACCGGGCAGGTGGTCGGCAATCCGGGCATCATGACAATCCCCGCCGCGGCCGGCATGGGCGGCTCCGGCACGATCACCCGCGGCCTGGCCTACGCCGCCGGCGCGACGCTGCTCGTGGATGTTGACCAGGTGTCGGGCGTGATGGCCGGCATCAATGTCACGGGCGGCGTGAACCTCGGTGGCACGCTCACGGTGAAGCCGATCATCCCCAGGGGCGCCGTGCTGGAAAGCGGCACTTACCCGATCATCAGGACAACGGCCGGCGTGAGTGGCAACCCGGTCGTAACATGGGACTACTCGGGACCTCCCGGCACGGTCACCTTTGCCCGGTCGGCGAATAACCTCGATTACCTGGCGACAGTCGCCATGGACCCGCTTCAGGCGCCCGTCATCACCAGCGCGCTGGCCGTCACGGGCACGGAGAGCCTTCCGTTTTCCCACACCATCACGGCGGACAACTGGGCGATGACTTATGAGGCGACGGGCCTGCCCGCGGGGCTTGTCCTCGACCCATGGACGGGCGAGATCAGCGGCGTGACCACGTTCTACGGCACGGCCAACGTCACCATCAAGGCCGTGAACCGCGCCGGCGCCGACACGCGGACGCTTGTCCTTACCATGGACGAGCGGACGCCGGCGGGAATCCCGGTGATCACCAGCGCGGCGAGCGCCAACGGCACGGTTGACCTCAGCGGCACGGCGCCGGTGGCGTTCAACTACCAGATCACGGCGAGCAATCCGCGGATATGGGGCTACGGCGCGGCGCCGCTGCCCGCCGGTCTTTCGCTCGACCCGGCCACCGGCCTCATCAGCGGCACGCTCGCCGGCACGGGCACGACCGTCATCACGCTCAGCGCCACCAACATGCTCGGCACGGGCACCGCCGGCCTCACGCTCTCCGCCTGGGCCGTGCCGGTCATCACCAGCCCGACCACTGCGCTGGGCATGATTGACACGCCGTTCAGCTACCAGATCACGGCCGACAACACCCCCACGTCGTTCGACTGGGGCGGGTTCCCGGATGACATCTTCGTCATCGACAAGACAACGGGCGTAATCACGACCACGCACACGGCGTTTCTCATCACCACGGGAAGCGTGGGCGCAAAGAACCACGCCGGCACCGGCTGGGCGCCGCTGGAAGTGGTGATCGACATCCCGCAGCCGCGCATCACCAGCGAGCCGATTGTTGTCCTGCGCCTGGGCCAGTCGGTGGATTACCAGATCACCACGACGCGGCCGGCCTCCAAATTCTATGCCAACCAGGTGCCCGCGGGCTTCACGTTCGACGAAAACACCGGACGGATCACCGGCACGCCGTCCGCGCCCGGCACGATTTACATGGAGCTTGCCGCGGAAAACGCCGTGGGCCTGGGCTACCCCTTCACCCTCAAGATCGTCACCTACGGCGACGCGCCCGCCGGCGCGCTGGTCTGGACGGGCTCCGCCGGGCTGTCGGGCACGACCGGTGTCACGGGCACCGCGACTTGGGACCCGCCCATGCAAAACTGGAGGATGGGCAACACCCCCGCCGCCTACACGGACGGACAGGATTTGTATTTCGACGACTCCTCGACCGCAGGGCGGCGCATCATCATCGAGAGCGGCACCTATGCGCCCAATTCGATGACATTCAACATCTCCGGGGCCGCGCTGACGATTCAGGTGTCGGACACGGCCTCCTTTGGCGTGAGCGGCACGCGGGAGATGCGCCTGATAGGCACGGGCACCGTGGGCATCGCCGCCCGCGACGCCCGCGGCTGGGGCGGCGTCACCCGCATCGTCTCCGGCGTTTACAAAGTGGACGACGGTTTCCAGGCGCAGACCGGTACGCCCAGGACCGGCGCGATGATATTCGAGGGCGGCTCGCTGCTCTTCGACCCGTTGAACAGATCCAGGATTTATTTTGAAAACTCCCTCGTCGTGCCGGGCGGCATCTACGCGCTCATGGACCTGCGTTACGCCTACTCGTTCAACAGCAACCTGGAAGGCTCCGGCACCTTGGAGCTCAGGAACACGAACGCCCAGAGCGCCTACCACGTATATAACGGTGAGAATTTCAACGGCACGCTGATCCTTAGCGGCAGCGGCCAGGCCACGCTGCCCAGCTCCAACTCGTGGAACTTCGGCACGAACCTCGCCAACACGACGCTCACCATCGAGGAAAACATCAACATGCGCCCCACGACCAACTCCGGCGGCAACACCGTTTACATCGGCGCGCTCGCCGGCGGCAGTCCCGGCGCCGCGCTCAATGGCGGCCTGAACGGCCCGACCGGCAAGCCCAACAGCATCTACCGCATCGGGCGCAAAAACCTCGACACCCACTACGCCGGCTCCATCGGCGACTGGACGGTCGGCGCCGCCACCACGTATAACAAGGCCGAGCTCATCAAGGAGGGCGCGGGCATGCTCACGCTCTCCGGCTCGCACAACTACATCTTCCCCACGACGGTCGCCGCCGGCGCGCTGCGCCTCACCAAGACGGGCCGTTTCGCGAGTCTGGACTCCACTGCGGCGATCACGGTCAACCCCGGCGCGGCCTTCGGCGGCGCGGGCGCGGTCGCGCCCAACGTCACCTTCCAAGCCGGCGCGGTGCTCCTGGTCGATGCCGATCCGGAAACCGGCGACCTCGCCGGCCTGTCCGTCAGCGGCCTGGTGCGGTTCGAGGGCGGCGCCATCGAAGTCCGCCCCGTCGTCACCGGCAGCGGCAGGATTGCCAACGGCGTTTACACGCTGCTCTTCGGCGAAAACGAGTTCGCCGGCAGGCCGCAACCCGTCTGGACGTATCCCGAGGATCCGCTGCTCCACGTCCAGCTCGAGTATGTCGACAGCAACCGCCTCCAGGCCACCGTCACCGGCGGCGCGATACCGGTGCCGAAATTCACCGGCCCAAGCCGCGCGGACGGGATGGTCGGCCAGCCCTTCTCCTACACCATCGAGGCCACCAGCGATCCCGCCTCGCCCACGCAGATCACCGTGGAAGACCTGCCCCCCGGCCTCACCTTCAACGCCGCCACCGGCCTCATCGGCGGCACTCCCACCCAAGCGGGCTTCTATGATGTCGATGTGGATGCGGGCGGCGTGCCGGCGCCCGACCATTACCCGCTGGTCAAGGTCACCCTCGGCAACGCCAGCGGCGACATCGTGAAGAAGCTGGCCGTCATCATCTATCCCGCCGCCTTTCCGGTGGCGGTGCCGGTGATCACGCAATTCAACGCCACTCCTGTGACCGGCACCGTGGCCGCGACCAGGAGCCGGCAGATGACGGTGCAGATTGTTGCGACCAACCTCCCGACCCGTTTCACCGCGAGCGGCCTGCCCAACGGCGTCACGGTCAATGCCGACGGGCGCATCTCCGGCATTCCCGAGGTGCTGGGCGACTATGCCATTCCCGTCACCGCCTCCAACCTCGCCGGCACCGGCTCGGCGACGCTGCACCTGGAAGTCACGCTCCCGCCCCCGGTCATCATCTCGCCGAGCGGCACGATCGCCATCCAGCACAGGCCCTTCTTCTACCAGATTGCGGCCACCAACGAGCCGACCGGCTACTGGCGCTCGACCTTCTATGAGACCACCGATCCCTTGAGCATCACCGGCGCGGCGGTGAATTATATCACCCTCGACGCCGCCACCGGCCTCATCACCGGCACCTTCCCGAACGTCGCCACCGCCGGCACCGCGCCCCTGCTGGTCACGGGCACCATCCGCGCCGACGGCAGGACCGGCAGGTTCTCCCTCCCGCTGACCATCACGGTCAACCCGCCGGAGCCGGTGGTCACGAGCGGCACGGAATACCTCGGCATGGTCGGGGTGCCTTTCACCACGGTCATCACCGCTTCCAACATGTATCCGGCCTACAAGCCCGGCTACGGTGTCACCAACATCCCGCAGGGTCTCAACGTCAGCCGCGCCAGCGGCGAGATCACCGGCACGCCGCAGGCCGCCGGCGCCTACGACGTGGCCCTCGTCGCCACCAACATCACCGGTGCCGGCGCCAGGCAGGCCCGCTTTACTATCAGCGCCGCCTCCTTGCTCGGCACCCTCGCCGGCGCCGCCGGCACGTCCGGCGATGCCGACGGCCCGGCCACCGACGCCCGTTTCAACGCCCCCGCCGGCGGCATCGCCGACCGGCACGGCAACCTCTACATCGCCGACACCGCCAACAACAGCATCCGCAAAATCGCGCTCGACGGCACGGTTTCGACCCTTGCCGCCGGCCTCGGCCAGCCCTCCTCCCTCGTCATCGACGCGGCGGGCACGACGCTCTACGTGGCCGACACCGCCTCCGGCGTCATCAAGAAAATCGACACCGCCACCGGCGCCGTCACCACGCTCGCCCTCACGGGCTCGCCCGCGCTCAACGCCCCCCACGGCCTCGCCCTCGACGCCGCCGGCAATCTCTACGTGGCCGACACCGGCAACCATCTCATCCGCAAGGTCGATCCCGCCACCGGGTCCATGACCACCGTCGCCGGCGCCGGCGCGGCTGGTTCCGCCGACGGCACCGGAGCGGCCGCCGGCTTCAATCAGCCCAAGGGCCTCGCGCTCAGCGTCGACGGCGCCCGCCTCTACGTGGCCGATACCGGCAACAGCACCATCCGCGACATCGTGCTCGCCAGCGGCGACGTCACGACCCTCGCCGGCGTCCCCGGCGCGCCCGGCAGCGCGAACGGCGTCGCCGCCGCCGCCCGCTTCAACACGCCCGAGGGCCTGGCCGCTGACAGCGCCGGCGTGCTCTACGTTGCTGACACGGGCAACCACACCATCCGCTCCGTGGACCCGAAGACCGGCGCCGTCATCACCTTCGCCGGCGTGGCCGGACTCTCCGGCAACATGGACGGCAACGCCGTCAATTCCCTGCTGACCGCCCCGGGCGGCCTCACGATTGATTCCAACGGCGAAATCTACGTGTTCGACACGGGCAACCACACCATCCGCGTGCTGCAAGTCGGCCCGGCCATCGTCACGCCGCCGGAAGACCAGCCCGTGACGCTCGGCGCCACGGCGACGTTCAGTGTGATGGCCTCCGGCGGGCCGCTGCCCACCTACCAATGGTACAAGGACGAGCAGATCATCCCCGGCGCGACCGGGCCCTCGCTCACCGTCGAGGACGTGCGGCTTTCCGACGTGGCCTTCTACCGGGTCGTCGTCACCAACCCGCTCGGCTTCCGCTCCGCCCGCGCGTATCTCTCAATCTCCGATGCCAGCCCGGGCAATCCGGACGACGTCGGGGGCGGTGGTGGCGGCAGTGGCGGCGGCGGTGGCGGTGCGCCCGGCCTCTGGTATCTGCCCACGCTGGCGTTTCTCGTCCTCCTGCGTCGGTGCCGGCGCCGCGCAGGCGGTGAGGCCGGAGGGCAACGGCGCCATCACGGGTCGCATCTCCAACAAGGCCACCGGCCAGTATCTCTCCAACGCGGTCGTGACCGTCCCCGGCACGAGCATCCAGGCCATCACCGACGCCAACGGCTACTACCGCATCGAAAACCTCTCCCCCGGCCCCGTGCGCATCACCGCCAGCTACGCAGGTCTCGACGACATGAGCCGGGAGGTGGTCGTCACCTCCGACGGTCCGATCGGCGCCGACTTCGACATGACCGCGCAGGTTTACCTGCTCGAAGCCTTCACTGTCGCCGGCGAGCGCGAAGGTTCCTCGCGCGCCTTGCAGGAGCAGCGCGTGGCGATCACCCAGAAAGCCGTCTTTGCCGCCGACTCCTTCGGCAACGTCGTGGACAACAACATCGGCGAGCTGATGAAAAATCTCCCCGGCATCACCATCGATTACGACGGCGAGGACGCCTCTTCCATGCGCATCCGCGGCATGGATCCCGAGTTCGCCAACATCACCCTCGACGGCAACGAGGTCGCCTCCATCGGCGACACCGGGAGCCGCGGCTTCAACCTCAAGTCTGCCACCATGCAGAACATCGAGAAGATCGAGATCAACGCCGCCCCCACCGTTGACCAGCCCGCGAACACCATGGGCGGCCAGATCAACATCGTCACCAAAAGCGCCCTCCGCCAGAAGGGCCGCCGCATGATGTTCACGAGCAACCTCAGCCTCAACACCGCCGAGCTTAATTTCGACAAGACCCCCGGCGGCGGCCGCACCCCCGACCGCAAGATACAGCCCGGCTTCAACTTCTCCTGGAGCGAAAACTTCAGCGATCTCTTCGCCATTGCCTTCGACGTGGGCTTTTCCCGCAGCTACCGCTACAACAACGAATACACCGTGCCCAGCGGTTATAACTACGACACCCACTCGCTGGCCACGACCGGCAACGTCGTCACCAAGGACACGACGGGCACGGTGAATTCACTGCAATGGCGCGAAAGGAGCGGCAGCACGGAAAGCCGCATGATCTCGCTCAACCTCGACTACGAGCCCTGGGGTCCGAATCACTCCTTCTTTTTGAAGACCTCCTACAACGACTACCGCGGCCTGGGCGCCTATGATCGCTCCATGCGCGTCACCGCCGGCTCGCACGACCCAAGCTCGGACCTCTACAACATGATTTCGCCCGACGGTGTCTCGGTCAGCATGAGCAACAGTGTGAATGCCGCCGACACCCGCACCTACACCTTCAACGCCGGCGCCAAGCACCAGTTCGGTTCGCTCAAATTCGACTACAACGGCTATTACAGCCGCGCCGAGACCAAGCCCGGACTGGATGACAATTACAATATCTCCTACATCACGCGCGGCCTCGGCATGAACATCTTCGACCTCGCTGGCAATGCCACCGGCCGGCTTGTCCAGACCGCGCACAACGGCCAGTCCCTCATCCTCCCCTCCGACCCGCGCAGCTACCAAAACCTCGACAACTACAGCGAGCTCACCCTCAGCCAGGACTTCAACAACGGCGTGGATGAAAAACTGGGAGCCAGGTTCAGCGTCGAATACCCAACCTCGATCCGCATCCCCTTCACCTCCCACAGCATCCCCGTCGCCCTGTCGGCCGGCGCCAGCTACGGCGAGCAGTCGCGCGCGCAAACCAAGCACTGGCGCAGCCACAAGATGACCGGCGGCAGCACCGAGCCGGGCTGGACCTCCGCGCAGCCCGGCCTCGTCCAGTTCTCCGACCCCTATTTCAGGGACTCCTGGGGCTTCGACACACCCATCCCCACCTGGGTCAGCCCCTATCTCGTCAACGACTACTACGCGGCAAACCCCGACGCGTTTTACTCCCAGGAACAACATGACGACCGCGGGCACGTGCAGACTTACACCGTGATGAGCAACGACAAGAAAAACACGGAGTCCACCACCGCCGGCTACGCCCGGCTCGTCTTCCAGCCCGTGCCCACCCTGTCCGTTGACCTCGGCATCCGTTATGAAGTTTACAAGATAAGCGGCAGGAAACCGGAATTCCTCGGCATGAGAACCAATCGGAACGTGGACGGCTCGGTCATCACCTCCACCAGCGTCGAAAACATCTACAGCACCGACAACCCGAACAGCCAGCGCAACCCCACCCGCGAGAAAAATCTGGTGCCCGTGCGCGATCCCGTCACCCACGAGTTCATCCGCTTCGACGAGGTGGACAATCCCTATTACGGCATGTATGACCTCGCCGACCAGACCGCCGCCCTCTTCACGACCACGCACTACTCCCATACCTTCGACGGCGAATACTTCCCGAACATCCAGGTCAAGTGGACGACGCCCATCCGCAACCTCACCGTCCGCGCCGCGCGCACCCAGGGCATCGGGCGTCCCAGGCTCAGCCAGATAACCGCCGAGACCACCTACAATCAAAACGGTCGCACCCTTGAGACCGGCAATCCGAACCTCCAGCCCCAAAGGTCGGTGAAATACGACGTCTCCATCGACTACACCACCTCGAGGGACGGTGAAATCCGCCTCTCCCTCTACCGTCAGGACATCAAGGATTACATCCACCAGGAGACCACATTTTTCGAGATTACCGACCTGCCCGAGATGGTGGACAACACGGATGTGTTCTACTATGACGACATCGCCTACTTTCCCGTCCAGATGCGCACCGGCATCTGGAGAAACGTCAATTATTACAACAGCGGCCGCGGCCAGAACCAGGGCTTCGAAATCACCTACCGGCAGCGTCTCGATATCATCCACAAGAGCCTGCGCGATTTCAACTTCTACGGTGCCTTCTCCTATGCCGACCCCACGATCGAGGCCTACCGCCACACGATGCGCGCCCCCGCCGCCGGAAACCTGACCGCGCAGACCAAAGCCGAATACCAGGCCAGTCCCATGGCTTGGGTGACGGTGCCCATGTCCGGCATCCAAAAACGCAGCGGCACCCTCCGCCTCGCCTACAACGGCAGAAAATTCAGCGGCAGCATCGCCGCCTTCTGGGTGGACAACTTTGCGCGAGGCGTGAAGACGGACCCCTACCTTGAAATCACCGAGCAGAACGCCTACGTGCGGTTTGACCTCAGCCTTACCTACAAGCTCAACAGCCGCTGGCGGGCCAGCCTCGACTGGCGCAACATGACCGACGTCGGCGACGATCGCAAAATCATGGACCGCACCGGCGGCTACTTCACCTCCGGCATGGTCATGAACCTCAGCCTGAGAGCCGACTTCTGACCACGAACCAAAACCAGCCATTATTTTTGACAGAAGAAAACAAAGATAACCAAGAAAACCATTTAATAAAAAGTATTCTTCGTTCCATTCGTTTCCTTCTGTTCAATAAAAACCAACCATCTTTTTAGACAGAATGAACAAAATGAAACCTCCATTCCGTCCATTTTATTAAATTCTGTTCATTCTGTCTAAAAATAGAGAACCAATAGAATAGCCCGCGGAACACACGGAAATAATAAATATAAAATTCTTTCCGTGTATTCTGTGTGTTCCGTGGGCAATAAAAACCAACCATTATTTTGAACAGAAGGAAACAAATGACGCCAAGAAAACCATAATAAAAAAATGTATTCTTCGCTCCCTTCGTTTCCTTCTGTTCAATAAAAAACCATCCTTTTCCATAACATGAAACTCCTCGCCAAATCCCTCCCTCTCGCCCTCGTCCTTTTGTCGGCGGCAGCCATTCGCGCCCAGCTCACCCCCGTGCCCGACCATTTCACCGACTGGACGGGCGCGGTGGACAACAACTTCTTCAATCCCGGCAACTGGAGCACCGGCGTCGTCCCCGACGGTCCCACCGTCGCCGTCCGCCTGCCCGGCGATAGCGCCATCACCAACAAAAACATCGTCGCCCACCACGGCGGCGCGGGCGACAAAACCATCCAGCTCTACAGCATCCAGACCGGCGCCAACAAAAGCTACACCATCGAGTTTTCCGGCAACGACGACGGCATGCTCATCATCAACCCCGTCGGACGGGGCCTCACCTTCGACGGCTTCATCGGCAGCACCCCGGAGGTGGGCCGCTCCCTCGACATCACCTATCCCGAATCCACCGGCGATGCCTCGACCCGCCTCGCCGCGTATTACAAACTCGGCAAAAACACCCTTCTCACCTTCGACGGCTCCTATGCCGGCCTCCGCATCGCTGAAAACGGTCTCGCCTCGGGCATCTTCACCATGACGGACAACGCCCGCATGGACCTGTCCAAGGCCGGCGACATCCCCTTCGTTTACGAAGGCATTGTCAACGGCGCCCCCGGCGTCGTCACCTATACGCCGAACCGCCAGGCCCAAATCTACATCGGCGGCCTCCTCGAAACCGGCCCCAACACCTCCATCTATGTCGGCGGACGCTATGTGAACCTCAACGGCAAGCTGACCACCGGCCAGGTGAGCATCATGGGCGGCCTCTTCTACCACGACCAGTCCGACCAGACCGCGGCCAACGCGATCTGCGACGTGTATGGCGACATCACCCGCATGACCGGCCAGGTCAACTTCGAGGGCGACGGGCGCGCCCGCTTCCGCATCAACGCCGGCGTCCAGTATCTCGTCGAAGGCGTCCACAACGGCGGCATTTCCACCCGGAACAGCGGCGCCACCATCGGCGGCAGCGGCATCATCAACGGCGCGATCCAGGTGGCCGAGGGCGGCATGCTCACCGTCGGCTATCGCGAATCCACCATCGGCAACTCCCCCGACACCCCGCTCACCATCAACGCCACTTCGCTCGAGCTCAACGGCAGCCTCTCCCTCGACCTCGTCACCGAGACCGTGCACGACCGCCTCCTCGTCAACCTCTCCGGCACCATGCAAATCCGCAGCCCCGCCACCGTTGACCTCGTCGCCACCCCCAACGCCCGCTTCGCCAACCTCGTCATCAACATGGCCGACACCTTCCCCCGCCTCGTCCCGCAGCCCGTCAGCTACGAAATGATGACCGTCAACATCGACACCGTCGCGAGCGGCACCAATCCCTTCTTCGTCGGCGACTTCAGGGATGTTGACGAAAACGGCGACGTCACCCGCCAGAACGTCACCCTCCCCGCCAGCCTCTCGCTCAAAACCTCCTGGGAATGGCAGGACACCTACGAATACAGCCACACCTACGCGCAGGACCTGCTCAAACAGCGCGTCCTCGTCGTCACCGTCGAGCAAACCCCCTTTGCCGAAGTCAAGGACGCGCGCACCGGCGAGCCGCTCCTGCGCGGCAACCGCCTCGCCGTCGCCCAAAAAGTGGACGAGGTTTACAACAAGCTCGTCAACCCCGCCACCGCCGCGAACCCCGACCCGCAAGCCCGCGCCGCCTACATCCCCCTCTTCGAGTCGCTCAACTACCAGCCCTCGATCATCCAATACACCGAGCTGCTCGACCAGCTCACCCCCGGCGCCTACCAGCCCTGGTTCCCCTCGGCCGTCGTTCGCACCAACTCGCTCGTGCAAAGCCTGGAGGACCGCCTCTATCAGGACGCCTCCTTCAAGCGCAAAAAAGGCACCGTCCAGGCGTTCCTCGACGGCTACCGCCAGGAGGCCTCCCGCGGCAAGGACGACCTCGCCGCGTATTCCAACTACGGCATCATCGGCACCGTCGTCGGCGCCGATTACGCCATCCGCGAAAACCTCGTGGCCGGCGGCTTCATTGGCTATGAGGAAACCGAGTTCGACCTCGACACCGCCGGCGGCTCCTGCGACGTGGACAGCCTCACCTTCGGCCTTAACGCGCGCTACCTCCTCAACGAAAACCTCCAGTTCAACGCCGTCGCCTTCTACGGCGCCGACGACTACAAATCCTCCCGCACCGTGGCCATGACCGGCCTCGGCACCTGGGCCGGGGCGGACACCAGCGGCACGCGCCTCGGCGCCGCCGCCTCGGCGGCCTACACCTTTCGCCCCGCGTGGTTCGAAATCACGCCCGTCGTCGGCCTGCAATGGCTCGACTGGGAGGCCGACGCCTTCCAGGAGCGCGACGGCGGCAACGCCAGTCTTTATGTGTATAAGCAAAGCGCGACCTCGCAACTGGGCAAGGCGGGCGTCCGCATCGCGCGCAGCTTCCCGTTGAAGCACGGCCTGCTGCGCCCGTATTTCCACTACTCGTGGCTGCACGAGTTCAAGTCCGACCGGCGCACCCTTGACTACGACCTCTTCAGCGACGTCCTCCCCGATCCGCGCCGCCGTGTCGAGGCCCCCGCCACCAACGCCAACGGCTGGCGCCTGGACTTCGGCGTGGACTGGAACCCCGCGCGCGACGTGCGCGTGAGCCTGCGCTACCAGTCCGAATACCGCGGCGCCGCCAACGAAAGCGTCGGCCTCCGCGCCGCCGTGAATTACACGTTCTAGTCCCGAAAATTGCTTCCGTTCACCTCGACGCGACTCGATTTGTATCGGTGCGCGTCGAGGTGAGTCAAAATACTCTCCATGCAAAAACAACATCCCGCCCTCTTTCCGCTCGTGCTTGCTGCGCTCTTGGTCGCCGGCTGTGCGACCGCGGGAAAACACAAACAGGTTGATCCGGGGACCGGATACATTCCGACAAACTCCGCCGTCGTCGCCACCGTCGTCAAAAGCGAAAAAATCGACATGGCGAAATACCGCGACCTGATCCTCACGCTGGGCGGCACATTCTTCAGGGACCAGACGATCGCCTTCGGCTGGTTCACCACCGTCGTGGACGGTCACGATATGGAGAAACTTTTGATAAAGGAAAACAAAGCCGGAATCGCCTACGATTTCGCAAATCCCGCCTCTTGGAAAAGAATCTCCGGCAATTACAAACCCTTCCTCGTGCTGAGGCCGGATGAGCGCGTCGCGGACGGCAAAAGATACATCCAGCTGAAAGCCTGCCAGGCTGACACGGGTGACGAAGTCTTCACAGCCGAGGTGAACATAACATCATTTTCCGGCATCATGACCGGCGCCAATGACAGGAATGTATATTATCCATTATACAATGCGTTTATAGGTTGGGTAAAAAGCAACGAGTAATGTGGAGCCGCATCCAGTGCCGCATAAAACATCCAGCCTGAATTATTCAAACCGCCCGGCCATTATGAAAACAATCCCGTCCTGTCTGCTCTGCATTCCCCTGCTTTTGGGAACTGCGTCCACGCAGGTGCTCCCTCCAGCGAACGACACGGTGCCCATAGGCCCCGTCGTCGAGATGGAACCCTATGTTGTGAAGGACGACCGCATCCTGCCGAACCCTGAACAGTGGCATTATGCCAAGGTGCCGGCGCTCGTCCTCACGCGCGGCGACCGCCAGATCATCGCGCCCGGCTACGAAATGCTTTCCAACCTCAACTCCAGCCAGACCAGGACGCTCGTCGAGGAGTTGCAGTTGCGCCAGTTCGCCGCCACCTACCTCTGGCCCATGCTCACGCAGGCCCTGCCGCGCACGCCCGTTTACGTCGTCGTCGATATCAACCAGCAGCACTCGGCGCCCCGCCAGTTTGTGAAATCAAGCGACACATGGGAGGGCGATCCCATCGTGGCGACCAACATCGAGCCCTCGCCGGGCAGTTTCAGCAGCTCCAGCGACTTTGCCGCCACGGGCGCGCAGCGGTTCGCCGCCGAATACGGCCTGAGCCGGATGGATGACATTAACACCGACACCATGGTAATGAGCGAAGACATCACCCCGGAGGAAGAACTGATGCAATCCAGCAGCCGCCAAGCCCAGCGATATGAGCGCGACGAAACCGTCGCGCGCCCGCTGCCGGACGGCTATGTCGAGCTGGCGATGAACGGCGGCCCGCTCGCCGCGCTCGTCCGCGCCGGCGAGCCGCGTGCCGGGTTGGGACGCCCCAGCGAGGAACGTTTTGCCGCCACGCTGAGCTACGAATTGAACCTGTTCGCGCTCAACTCGCAGTCGCAAAAACTGCCCGGGTGGTTTGTCCGCGGCCTCGGCAGCCTTCTCGGCAGCACGCAAGTCTCCCGCAAGCTGATCCAGTTCGCCCGGGTCAAGGAAGACCTCGCCGGACGCGGGATGCCGAAACTCTCCGGGCTTCTCAAAAAGGAGGGCGCGTTTACGGAGGAAGAGGCGCGGCTCGCGT
Organism: Termitidicoccus mucosus; assembly: GCF_038725785.1. Taxonomy (GTDB): domain Bacteria; phylum Verrucomicrobiota; class Verrucomicrobiia; order Opitutales; family Opitutaceae; genus Termitidicoccus; species Termitidicoccus mucosus. Next base: position 1,580,924 of record NZ_CP109796.1, on the reverse strand, counting down.
CCCTGTTTGTCCACTACGGACTTTTTGGCGACAACGGCAAATACTCCGCCCGCTTCATGCAATTCGTGAATCATCTCGCAAGCGGCGGGGAACCGACCGACGCCATGTTCAAGGAGGCATTCGGCAAGAGTATGCGCACCATGGAAACCTACCTCGCCGCCTATGCGCGCGACCTCGCCTTCTACAAGAGCACGGACTTCAAGGGCGACATTCCGCCGATGCCGGCGCCCGTGTACCGCGAAGCCACGCAGTCGGATGTCGCGCGCATAAAGGCCGAGATGCATGTTTCGCAGGCAAACCCGGGCAAGGCGCTTGAAGAACTGCGCACCGCCTACTGGCGCGGCGAGCGCGCGCCCGCCATGCTGGCCCTGCTCGCCACATTGGAACAGCAAATCGGCTCCGAGGCGCGCGCCCGCAAAATCCTGAAGGCGCTGCTGGGATTGCCCGCGCCTCCGCCCCAAACCTACATCGCCGCCGCGCGCCTCCAACTCAATGATGCGCTCGCCGCCAAGCCTGCCGGCGCAAAACTGGCCGCCGAGGAAACGTCCGCGCTGATCGACACGCTCAGCGGCGCGCTCGCCGGCGGACTCACCACCGAGGATCTCTGCGGCACGCTCGCCGAAGTCATCCTCAAAAGTGACACCCGCCCCGATGCCAACATGATCGCTTTCCTGCGTGAAGCCGCGAAACGCTACCCGAGAAACCAAACCATCGCCGGGGCGCTTGCCCCCGGTCGCAACTGACGGGCGCAAATCACGTTATCGAAACCATGATCGGTCAAAATACCTTGCAACGCGTTTTGTGTTGATTGCCGCTTCCCTCATGGCCGCGCCTTTCCCTCTTTCGCCCGACGCCATCCAGGCCAAGGCAGCCCCCGGGAAAAATGTCACTGTCATATGAGTTGAGTCCGCTTCATCGGCCTTCGCCGTGCTTCGCCGGAGAAAAATACCTAATATTGGAGATGCGCGACGGCGGTGCGGTTTTGATAATATCATGACAACAGAATCCTCGCCCCTTGCAAACCCGCGCATCCTCAAAACCGCCATCGACTCGTGACATCGCCCGTGTCCTCGGGCTTTCGCACAGCACCGTGGCCGAGGGGCTTCGCAATAATCCCAACATCAAGCTCGAAACGCGCAAACGCGTGCAGGCCGCGGCAAAGGCCCTGGGCTACCGGCGCAATCCGCTGGTGGGCGCGGTCATGTCCCGGATGCGCCGGCAGCGTGGGAGCGAATTCCAGGGCGTGGTGGCCATCGTTGACCTTGACGGCGTCAAAGGACGTCCGCCCGGCTCCGCTTGCTACCATCGAGAACTCGCCGAGGGCGCCAGCGAGCGCGCGGTCGAGCTTGGTTTCAAGGCCGAGATTTTCCATGCGCGCGGTCACAGGATCTGCGGTCAGCCTATCGACGCGGCCCTTCGGAAATGCGACATCCATGGTCTGCTGCTCCTGCCCGTCAGGGATCGCTCGATCATGGCCGGGCATGATTGGTCGCGTCACGCGGCAGTTTACGCCGACTGCGAAACCGGGCAGCCGGCGTTCCACAACATCTGCCCAGATCATTACAATGCGATGCGTCTGGCGATCAGACGCCTCTGCGCGCTCGGTTACCGTCGTCCCGGCCTCATATTGCAGCAAAGCGAGGAAGCCCGGCTGCACTGCCGCTGGGAAGACGCCTGGTGGCTCAGCCAGGCCGGCCCAGACAAGCACCTGAAAGTTCCCCCGCTGGTCATGCCCGAAATGGAGCGCAGTGTTTTTTTTAAATGGTTTGGAGAATATGATCCCGATGTCGTGATTTGTCACAATCCCGTCGCGATGGACTGGATGCGCGCGTGGGGCGCGAAAATCCCGGGCACGCATGGTTTCTGCTGCCTGAACATCACAAAAAATCCCGATATCGCCTGCTCGGGGCTTGACCAGCAGCCGTATCTGGTCGGCGCGCGCGGCATCGAACTGGTGATCGGGCAAATCTACCGCAACGAATACGGGCTGCCTGAGCATCCTTCGACGACGACCATTCCCGCGCTATGGGTGGATGGTCTGACCCTGCGCCCAATGCCGGCGGACGGCGCATCCGCGCCCACCGCGACGGCCACCATTTCCTTATGATGTCCATCAATATAAAACCTCTGCGGTCGCTTGCAGTCTTTGTTCTCGCCGGCTGCTCCCTTGGCGCGCCTGCCCTTCCTGTTGCATCTGGCGCCGCCACCGAAGGGCCGCCGCCCTCGCTCATGGAGAATCTCGATCGCGGCGTCGTGGCCGTGCGCGCGTCGGAGTCGTCCGCGTTTGTGAGCTGGCGGCTTCTCGGCACGGAGACGGCTGATGCCGCTTTTGATATCTATCGCTCGACGGATGGCGGGGCGCCGGTGAAGTTGAATAAAACGCCGCTTGCCCAAGGCACGAATTTCACCGACCACGCGGCGGATTTTTCAAGGGGCAACACCTACACGGTCCGCGCGGTTTCGCGAGAGGCAGGCAAAGAGCTGCCGCGCGATGATGTGAAAGCGGCGACTGCGCCCAACACGCTTCCGGCCAACGCGCCGGTGCGCCAATATATTTCCGTTCCACTGCGCATTCCAGAGGGAGGCACGACACCCGATGGCGCCGCCTACGCTTATAACGCCAGCGATTGCTCCGTCGGCGACCTCGACGGGGACGGCGAATACGAAATCGTCGTGAAGTGGGATCCGACCAATTCGCACGACAACGCGCACGATGGATACACGGGCAATGTCTATCTCGATGCTTACAAACTGGACGGCACGTTCTTATGGCGCATCGACCTCGGCAAAAACATCCGCGCCGGCGCGCACTATACACAATTCCAGGTTTACGATCTCGATGGCGACGGCATCGCCGAGGTCGCCTGCAAAACCGCGGACGGCACCGTGGATGGCACGGGCAGGATCATCGGCGACGCCAAGGCCGATTATCGCAATGAGCGCGGCCGCATTCTCAGCGGCCCGGAATACCTGACTGTTTTCAACGGACGCACCGGTGCGACGATGGCCACCGTCGATTACGTGCCGCCGCGCGGCGGGGACGGCTCCGGCTGGGGCGACCCGCGCGGCAACCGCGTCGACCGCTTCCTGGCCTGCGTCGCCTATCTCGATGGCCGGCGCCCGAGTCTCGTCATGTGCCGCGGTTACTACACGCGGGCAGTGATCGCCGCCTGGGACTGGCGCGACGGCAAGCTCACGCGGCGCTGGGTCTTTGACAGCGACGACGGCACGCCCGGCAACAGGGACTATCGCGGACAGGGGGCGCACAATGTGCTCGTCGGCGATGTCGATCACGATGGCTGCGACGAAATCATCTACGGCGCCGCGGCCATCGACCATGACGGCAAGGGGCTCTATTCGACCGGCCTCGGCCACGGTGACGCGCAGCATCTCACCGTCATGGACCCATCCGGCAAGGACATGCAGGTATGGATGGTGCATGAAAGTCCGAAGCAATACCGCGACGCGGCCATCGAGTTTCGCGACGCGCGCACGGGCAAGCTCATCTTCGGGCGCGCTGGTGAAGAATGGGGCGATGTCGGGCGCGGCGTCGCCGCCGACATCGATCCGCGCACGCCCGGTTACGAAATGTGGGCCTCGCGCGGCGCGCTCTACGATTGCAAAGGCAATGTCATCTCGGAAAAAACGCCGCGACAAAAGAACTTCCTTCTTTGGTGGGACGGCGATTTCCTCCGCGAACTGCTCGACGGGGTGACTATTTCCAAGTGGAACTGGGAGACGGAAAAATCCGACGTGCTTTTCACTGACGCGGAGTGCGCCTCCAACAACGGCACCAAGGCCACGCCCTGCCTGAGCGGTGATATTTTCGGCGACTGGCGCGAAGAGGTCGTCTGGCGCACGAAAGACAATCGCGAGTTGCGCATATACACCACGACGATTCCGACCACGCACCGCCTTTTCACGCTCATGCATGACCGCCAGTATCGCACGGCCATCGCATGGCAAAACACAGCCTACAACCAGCCGCCGCACCCGAGCTTTTATCTCGGCGAAGGCATGACGCCGCCGCCCTGGCCAGGCATCCAGGCTGCGCGCCAATTCACACGGGGATCAAAAGAATAAGAACGCCGCGTCCATGAAAATCCCTGGCCAGGCGGTGGTCCGCTTTACTTTGATTTCAGCGCGTGCAGATGGCTGTCGATCTTGTTGGCGGTGATGACGCCGTAGTTGATCGTGCCGAGCCAGCCGGACATGATGATGCCGACGCTGCCGGCATGATACAGGCCGGGGAGGTTTTCGCTCAACTGCATCGAGACGGGCAGCCCTTCGAATTTCGTGCCGAAGGACGTGCCTTGGGCGTGGCGGGTGTAGCGTTCGATGGTGCGCGGGGTGGCGGCTTCCTTCCAGTCGATCTTTTCCCGCACGCCGGGGATGAATTTTTCGAGCGAGGATATCGCCTCCCCGATGAGGCGCTCCTTGTGCCGTTCGTAGGTGGCGTCGTCCATTTTTTCCCAGTCGGGATAGCGGCCGTTGAGCGAGGCGACGACGGCGTAGCGATCGGAGCCGGGGCGCGTGTCGGGGTAATAGACGGAGAAGGTGCGGCTCGTGGTGTGAAGGTCGATGAGCTCGGAGTTGCTGTATTCGGGCGCGGCGGAAGTGAAGACGAGGTCGCCGATGTGCGGGATGGTCTCGCCTTTGCGGATGCCGAGATAGACCTGGCAGGAGCTGGTGTTGATGCGGACGGCGCGGGCCTGCTCGACAAAATCGGCGGGAAAATTCTCCGCGCCGGCGAGGCGGAAGATGGTGTTGTGGATGTTGGCGTTGGAGAGAACGGCCTTGGCGCGGATGACGCGGCCGTTGTTGGCGACGACGCCGCAGGCGGTTTTGCGGCCGTCGCGGTTTTCGACGAGGATGCGTTCGACGAGGACGCGTTTGCGCAACTCGACTCCGTTTTTGCGGAGCTCGTCGGTCATCTTCTTGATGAGCAGGTCGGAGCCGCCGCGGAAGGTGAAGACGCCCGCGCCCATGAAGTTCGAGAACACGATGCCGTAGGTGATGGCGAGGTCGTCGAAGTTGGAGCCGTTGGCGTAGGAGATCGGCTCCATGAGCAGGCGGTGCACGTCGGGGCGGCCGGGAAAAAAGCGCTCGAACATCGCGCCGGTGGTCTCGGTGTTGCGGTCGTAGTAGTTCATCGCGCGCAGGTGCTCGTAGAACGCCTCGACCTGCGCGCGCGGAAGCTTGAACTGCTCGACGAGCACGCGGGTGTAGTCCTCGCGCGTGAAGGTGGTCCACACGTCCATCTGCGGATTGACGAAGCGGATGTCCTTGAGCTGCACGATGGCGTCGGCGATCTCCTTCGTCCAGTAGCGGCGGCAGGACTTGATCATGCCGCTGGGAAAACCGTGCAGGGAGATGTCGAAGATGTGCCCGCCCTTGCGCGTGAACCAGGTGGCGAGGCCGCCGAACTGGAAGTGGTGCTCGAGCAGGAGGACGCGGTGGCCCGCCTTCGCGAGGACATTGGCGCCGGTGAGGCCGCCGAGTCCGCTGCCGATGACGATGACGTCGTATTCGTCGGCGACGCCTTTTAACCAGTCGTAGGCCATGAGGGGCGGGAGGGCGGGCGCGGCTTATTTCTTTTTGTAAACCGTGGCCGGATCGAAGAGGCGCTCGGCGGTGTATTCGAGCTTGAACGCCGGGTCGTCAAGGTCGGCGAGGCGGCGGTAGAAGCAGCTCTTGTATCCGTTGTGGCATGACGCGTTGGCGGAGCCGGTTTGCTCGACCTTGATGAGGATTACGTCCTGGTCGCAATCGGTGTGGAGCGACTTGACCCACTGCACGTTGCCGGACTCCTCGCCTTTCATCCAGAGTTTGCTGCGGGAGCGGCTCCAGTAGGTGGCCTTTTTGCTTTTCAGGGTCGTGGCCAGGGACTCGGCGTTCATGAAGGCGAACATGAGCACTTCGCCGGTGGCGGCGTCCTGCGTGATGCAGGGGATGAGTCCGTCGGCGCCGAATTTGGGCTGCAGCGTGGTGCCGAGTTCGATTTCCTGGTTGGTGGTGCGGGAAGGGAATGTCATTTTGTTGGTTTAAGTTTTAAGTTTAAGTTGAAAACCGGGGAATGGGGCGATGGCAAGGGAAGGCTGCGCGAGGGCACGAAACGCAGGCGGACGCGCAGCCTACGAATGTCGCGAGAGATCGCGCAGGTAGTCGTAGCTGTAGATGCCGGTGCGGTGGCCGTCGCTGAAATCGAAGCGCAGCGCGTAGTTGCCGACGTGTTCCCACGCGGTGATTCGCACGCCGGAGAAGTCGGTGCGGCCGGAGCCGCCGTATTGGTTGCCGAAAATATCCCGCTCGCCGCGCTGGTCGGCGCTGGGCGAGGCGGCGCGGAGCTTCGCGGCGGGGAAATACGACTCCACGCCGTCGTCCCACACGATGGCGAGTTCGCTGCCGATGAGCTGGATGTTTTGCGGAGTGTTCAAGAAACGGGCATTTGAAGGGCGATTGACGGAAAGAGTGAAGCTGGAAATGCCGGATGGACCGAAAATCGGGCCCCGTCGCTGGCGGTTTGAGCGGATTTGGCTAGGTTGGCGTCCTTGCGCGCGTCGCGATGACGGCGACGGCGGAGAATAACCGAGAAATTCATACCGATATCCCATGAAAATGACAATAAACCGATTTGTGTTCAGTCTGGCGGCGGTAGTCGCGACGGGCGTTGCGTTTGCCGTATCCGGTTGCTCAAAAAGCGAGAAGAAACACGCGGCAGACGATGCCGAACACGTTGCCTCGCGCATCAGCGAGATGGCGGGCGATGCCTGGGCCAGCGTAAAGGATGCGACCTTCGAGCAACGCTCGGCGTTCGTGGCCGGCGTCTCGAAAACTGCGGACGATTTCGAGGCGACCTCGAAGGGATGGGGCGCCCAGCTCAACACCCTGAGCGGCGACGCAAAATCAGGCGCGCAATCGGCGCTGAACGATTTCAACACGGCGGTGGCCGATTTGCGCCAGAAACTGAAGGGCGCGGACGGGGCGACCGCCGAGACATGGGCGAGCGTCAAGGCGGGCATCCAGTCCGCGTGGACGAAGGCCCAAGAGGCCTATGTCAGGGCGAAAGAGTCGTTTGCGGGCAAGTAAGGCACGCAGTCGGGTCAGGTCAAACCAGCCACCGGGTGAACAAATCGCGGCGGTCGTCGGTGAAGCCGTGCTTCGTGTAGAGCGAGCGGGCGCGGGCGTTGTGGGCGTTGACTTCGAGACGAATGGCCCGCGCGCCTTGGCTGCGCGCCCAATCGGCGGCGAAACGCAGCGCGTCGTTCGCCAGGCCGGCGCCGCGCGCGGGCGGCGCGATGTAAAGCTCGTCGAGCAGCACGAAGCGTCCGTGAAATTCCATGCTGAAACAGAACGTCAGCGCGAGGTGGCCGAGGGGCGGCTCCGTTGCGGCATCCTCGCGCCCGGCGGCGGCAGCGGCGCGGCGCAGGAGGAAAAGCCGGCCGGCGGCGGGATTGGCGAGCAGGGCGCGCACGCCTTCGCCCACGGCGTCGGGGCGGAAGGTGATTTTGTCCTCCTCATAAAAATCGCGCATCAACGCGATGATGGCGGGTTCGTCGCTGGAGGTCGCTTCCGTCCAGCGATGCGACGCGGGGGTTTTGCCGGGCATGATCATTGAAGGTCGTGTTATATACCATTCCCCAATGAAAATCACCCTTCTGCTGGAGGGCCGAGCTCCTGCGAGGCCGTCGCGGTTATACGCGACGGGTTTCCGCGACGGCCTCGCAGGAGCTCGGCCCTCCAGAGGAGTGAATTTTGTTCGGAGTTGGTCTTAATTGTCACGTGATGGCGTGAAGCGCGGGTTTTGTTTTTTGAAAAGAGAGTCAGCGGCGCTTCGCGCCTTCGGTTTTGACGGCAGGCAGGGATGCCCGCGTTATCTTCACGAATAAGTCGCTCGTATTAGCGGACTTATTTGATGGTTAGTGGTTTAGAACAGGAAGAGAGTGGCAGGTCGGAGAGGAAAAGTGAAGCAAAAAACACCGTTTCTGGCAACTTTTTGGCAACGGCATGCGGTTTCCGCAAAGGTGTCGCCTCGCTTGTATCCATAATTTGAATACGAAATTAAATTCGGATTAAATAATGGGGGGAATCCGCCCGGTTTGGCGAGCCCGGATTTCCGGGATTTCCCGTACCGGTGCGAGCGGGGGTGTTTCCTCTCCTCCATGCGCGCCTGCCCGAATGGTTGTTCTGGCGACGCATGCGTGGAATGCCGCAAGTCGCGTGCCGCCGGTCGGCGTGTGCGGGTCATGGCTGGCGTGTGCCGTATGCTTTTGCTGCCGGCGGCGGCCGGCACACCTCCGCGCCCCATAGTTGCGGATCGGGTGTCGCGGGCAAGGTGGAAAGCGTAGCGAACCTTGCCCGCGGCACCATCATCGGCAACGGGGCGCGACGTGTGGTCTTTCCCCGCTTGCCACGTCAAGGCATGGCCGGGATCGGGATGCGTTTCAGCGATTTCCGCCGCGCGCAATGCGTTCGGGACAGTCTTCCGCCCTTGGCGAATGAGGGCCATCGGTGCATGGGTTTCACCCTGTTTTCGCCTGATAAGATTCCCCCGCGTGCCTGCGGAGCATGCCTGCCATCGGGCAGGCGCGCGGCCTGCCGGTTGCCAGTCGGCCCGGAAAGCAGTCGCGGGACGCCCGGAGCGCAGCGAGGACGCGCCCGCGTCTGCTTCCGCGTGCCGTATGGTTCTGCCGCCATTCCGCGTGGACGCGCCGTGGGCGAGGGACGAGAGCGCGGCGCGTCCTCGCGGGCGTCGGCCCTGCGGTGGTTCGCCGCTTCATCAGCCATGCCATCGGATGGCGCATCTTTTTGTCATAAATTGGATACGCAACGCGACTGTGATACACATGAGGTTTTCGCAATGATTACGAAGCAGCCTCGAACGCCGATGCCCTGATAGGATGAATGATGGGAGTATTTTTAGGAGCGGACCCCTATTATTGTAAAAAAATGAAAAAACAAATTGACGAAATAAGGACAACTATATGCAATCTGTGCACTTGCTCCTTTCCTCTGCGCGATTTGAGCCGCTCACTCCTATTCCTCAGCCATGCACATTCCAAATAAACGTCCCAAAGCGTGGTTTGTCATTGGAGGACTTATCTTTGCTGTGGTCGGTGTAGTCGCCGGAGTGCGCTTTTTTTCCTCAAACTGGACCGCCTCAACGTCTTCACTGCAATTTTCTTTAAAACCGACAGCGATTCAGGCTATGGAATCGTCCGCATCGGCTAGGGACACGCAGTCGGGCGATGCCGGGTTTGCCGTCCAACAACAGGAAAAGAAAAAACTGGTGAACCCGTCCACGCCGGAGGGGCTGCGCCTATTGGAGCAGGCACGGGCATTGGAGATCGGGCTCAATGGGAGCCCGGTGGATTTGCAAAAGGCGTTTGCGCTCTACCAGAAAGCCGCCGCGTTGGGCAGCGCCGAGGCATGGTATCGCATGGGTGTTCTCGCGCGGGACGAGAAGGTGGACGGCGTGGACGCCAAAAGCGCGATGAAGTTTTTCAAGGAGGCCGCCGATGCCGGTTACACCGACGCCTATGCGGCGCTGGCCCGCGCCTACATGGAGGGGCAGTTGACAAAACCGCATGTTGCCAAAGCGGATTTTTATTTGAATTTGGCGCTTGAGGCCGGGAGTGCGGAGGCGATGTTTTTGAAAGGATCTTTGCTTGTGGGAACCGATGGTTCGGAACAAGTGGGTCTGACACTGTTAATGGAGGCTGCAAAGGAAGGCAACGCCGATGCTCAATATATGATAGGTCGCATGTATCGTGACGGAATGGTGGTCGGGCGGGACATGGACATGGCTGCACAGTGGCTCCATTTTGCCGTTGAAAACGGCTCCGTGCGAGCCAAGACGGACTTGGGATTGTTGATGTTGAATGATAAATCTTTGGAGGCTGGGCAAAGAGAGGAGGTCGGCAGACTGCTTTCAGAGGCAGCGGATGCAGGGAACGGCAAGGCGGCCTATGCGCTGGCAAAACTGTTTTTTGAAGGGAAACCTTCGCTCGGAGCGTTGACTGCGATTCGCGAATACGCGGAAAATGCGTATGATAGCGGGAGATCCGACGGAGCGTTCTTGATGGCGCTGAGTCATGCCGTCGGGAAAAATCCCGACCTCGACCGGGCATTGCAGTGGCTGGAGATGGGGAAGGCCGACCAAAGCTGGCGCAGCCAGTATGCATTGCTGTTAATTCAAGGAGGGGCGGACACTGTGAATGCATTCAAGACCGTCGCCAGTTCCGAATTCAAGGACTGGATGAACGCGTTCGCCGAAACGAAGTCCACGTCCGGAAATGTCACGCTGCCCAAGTTCATTGAGTTGACGAAACCCAAAATGCCAGACTCCTTGGCGGCGTTGAATATAAAAGGCACTGTGACGGTGGCGTTTGTGGTCGCGGAGGACGGAACCCCACAGGGAATACAGGTGCTCAAAAGCTCGCATCCCGGATTGAACGACGCCGCCATGAAGACGGTGGAAACATGGAAAATGACACCTGCAACGAAGGGCGGGCAGTATGTGCCACATAAAATAAGGATACCGATTTCGTTCGGAAACGGGCAGTGATTGAGATTCAATGAACATGCATATTTTTCCCCATGAATACATATAAAATCGTCCACATGCTTTTCAAAATCAAGTGCCTGTTTCTGGCATTTTTGCTGATACCTTGTTCTCTCCATGCGATGGAATACATCGGCGGCGGTGATGGAGACGGCGATGGGGATGGAGGCGACGGGACGGAGTATCCGGGCATGGGCGACAGTGACGGTGATGGTGAGCCTGAAGACCCGTGGTGGGAGGAACAGGAATGGGATGATGAAGAATATTATGAGTATCAGCAATACTATGAAAATCTGTCTGATGACTTGAGTGACAATCCGTTCGGCGATTTGGATGATGACGAGGGCTTTTGGGGAAGCTTATGGGGAACCCTTGGTGGTATCGTTGGTTGCATAGGTGAATTATTTTCGGATATACTTGATCTAGCCGTGACGATTGCAGCGGGCGCGCTGTATGCTGTGGGGTTGATATTTGATGGTATTGGCACAGTGATTTCCGGAATAGGAGGGGGTGTAAGTGGATTTGGCGACTGGGTGGGCTCCACGCCGGCAGACCTTGGATTATTACATGAAACATTGGATTGGGCTGGGGGAGAAATCAAAAAAATGGGAGGGCATGTGGAGCAGTTGGGGGGAGACTTATCAAGCGCAGGAGAAGCTCTTCAAAGCTTTGCCTCGGAGGTATGGCATCCATCTGTTCCAACCAACACACCACCGCCTCCGTGGGCTGATTAAAGAACGCTTGGGTTTATAGCTGTCATTCTACGTTTTTAATAAAGGAAGTGCTTCCCAGATTTTCCTCGTGGATGAAACATTTGAGATACTCCGCGTCCGGGATGCGGGGGGCATTTCATTCTCAAACGCTAAATGACGGAAGCTCTTCAAAGCTTTGCCTCGGAGGTATGGCATCCATCTGTTCCAACCAACACACCACCGCCTCCGTGGGCTGATTAAAGAACGCTTGGGTTTATAGCTGTCATTCTACGTTTTTAATAAAGGAAGTGCTTCCCAGATTTTCCTCGTGGATGAAACATTTGAGATACTCCGCGTCCGGGATGCGGGGGGCATTTCATTCTCAAACGCTAAATGACGATAAATAATCCACAATGCCCGCATCACGACAGTTTATTTTCTATCTATTTCTGGCCGCCATTATGACGGGCGGATGCGTCCTGCCGAAAAGAGAAAGGATTCGTGCAGGGGAAAACGCTACGCCGCCAATGCGCGAAGGCAGCGTCCCGCCCGATGGAAATATTTTAACAATCAAACGAACCGACGGCATCTTTGGGAAGATGATTCACCGGGATGCGCTGACGCCGCTGGTTGCTGCGGTAACAAAAATGGATATATTTGCCTCCAGCTGCACGGCATTCACCATCGATGAAACATATGATTCTCCCAGTGCTGGCAATCTCAGGACAATCACCCGCTTTGACGCATCACAAAGCCCCGCAGATCGGGTTGAGATAATTATTTATAATAACGCGCCCCCCTCCGATGAGTTCAAGGCGTTAATCACCAGAAGAATGGTGGAAGCCTATGGGGAAAAAACAATAATGCCTAGGGCGTGGATGAAAGAACTGGAGGGGAACATCAAGCGTGGCGCCTGTCACATGGAAATCAATGAAAATATATTTAAATATGTGTTCATGACGCGGCATGTCATAAATTACAGCCTTTCCGGGTTCAACATAAGGGGCCATTTTAGCCATTCGAAAAAAAGAAGGGTTGAATACGAGGTTGATACAACCACAGGCAACCTTGTTGGATACAGGATTTTCTTTTTCGATGGCAAGGACATAAAGGATATGTCCGGATCGAAATTGAAACTCTTGGAGGTGGTCAGAACCTATAATTATATATCAGCTAATGTCATTCCCGTTTCTGGATCATACCGGCTGCGATGCCAGTCGCCCGATGCGGACGGTAGGCAGGTGGACAGGACGCTTGTGCGAATCATCGGCGATTATAAAAAAGTGACGTGTTACGATGACCGTCTTCGTGTGGATATTGGCGAAGGCATGATTGTCGATGATGGCCCGAAATAACACCTATCATTGGGCAAGGATAGGGGCATGACCATGCAGGCAGTATTTCAACCATGGATTTCCATGAATCAAATTTTCTGAATAGAAAATGGCGAGCATGCTTCGCGCAGGCAATTGTCTGCCTGCTATTTCTGGCATCCGCGACAACTGGCTGCGTTTTGCCGGGGAAAAAACAGCCGGGGCCGGATGCGCACACCTCGCCGCACATGGGAGCCAATGTCGCCGCAATCACACCCGTCACTGTTCCCCCGGCGTTGGGGAAAGCCAGTTTGCATGCGGACCCGAATTTCATGCCGCCGACGGGGAGCGGCGTCGTGGCAATCAAACCCGCCGCCGTTCGCGACGGGAAAGCCAGCGAACGGGACGAATTCAAACCGCTCATTGAGGCTGCGACCAAGATGGACCGTTTTTCTTTTTCCTGCAAATCATACACCTATAAGGAAACATACGACCGCCCGGACGGCAGAATCGCCAAAACGATATATCATTATAATGCCGCGAAACCGCCGGCGGAAAGACGCGCTATGGTTCTTCTTCACAACAGTCCGCCCACTGAGAAGCAAAAAAATGCCATCGCGGAAGGTGCGCTCAAGTTATACGGAAAAAAGAAAAAGCGCAAGGAATGGATAAAGGCACTGGAGGCGAATATTAAACACGGTTCGTGCCATATGGAAGCCCTTGGCAATGTATTAAAATATACATTCCTGACGCACCATCGATCTGATTATAAATTCAACAGGTTCTATATAAAAAACGAGGGCTATGGTGTCAGGCAGGAACGGAGAATCGAATACATGGTCGATATGTCCACGGGCGACCTCGTTGACTATAAAACGATTTTCTGCGACGGGATCAGGGTGCGCGACACGGCGGGCGTGGAACTGGAGCTTTTGGAAATTCGCAGGACTTTCAGCCATGCTCCTGACTGTGAAATGCCGCTTTCCACCACCTACCATGTGCGCCTGCGAACAGCCGCCCCGGTGGCGGAGGATGGTGCAAAGGCAGAGGGGGCGATCACGGGAATAGGCCGCGATTTCAAAAAAGTGACATGCTATGACGACCGTCTCCGCGTTGATATCGGCGAGGGCGAGGTTATCGGCATGGAATAATACAATGGCTAGGGATATGCAAACCACATTCCAACCATGGGTTTCCATAAATCAATTTTTCTCGAATGAAAGGTGGCGGGCGTGCTTTGAGTCGCCGATAGAATGCGGGATGGTCATGGCGGCGATGGTCGCATGGCTGTGCCTGCCCTGTTGCTCTTCCTCCATCGTGCGCTGCGTGTTGTTGTGTCAATCATGGCGGCAGGGGCGGCGGTTTGCCTTGCTCTCACCGGTTCGCGTGGGCCGATTCTCGCGGGATTATTGTTATTCATCGCGATTTTCTTTCTGACGCGTCGCCATGGTCTGGCTTTACGCAGGCATGCCGCCGTGCCGTGCGTGACCGGATTGATGGCCCTGCTTCTTTCGCTTTTCATATTTCCGGCGGGTAAGCGCATAGGGGATATGGTAGGCGGCGGCGATGCCTCCATCCTCAACCGCCTCGAATTATGGCGGGCGGCGGGGCCGATGAGTTTTATTGAACCGCTAACGGGAATCGGCATCGGGGAGAGCGGGCATTTTTTCAGCCAGTGGTATCAGCCCGAGCGCCTGAACTATTCCTACACGGGATTGTTGAACAGCTATCTTGAGATTGCGGTGGAGCGGGGGTTGCCGGCGTTGGGGTTGGTGTTGTTTTTTGGGTTTATGGTGATGGCGTCGGTATGGTTTGGCGTCTGCCGTGGCCCGACTGCCAAGTCCGTCTGTGCTAACAGCAGGCAAATCTGACTGTCCGCATTATGTCTCCGCGTTCGGAATTTGCGCGGCGGTGTCACTGCTGCTGCTGCTGTGCGGACTGACCTGCACAGCGCAGGATTACATGACGGTAAACTGGATTGTCCTGTTTAATGTCGTGGTGCTGTGCACCGTGCCTTTGTCCTCCGACGCGTTCTGCCTTGGGCGAAGCTGGCAAGCGGAACCGCGTGTTTCGCCGCGTTGGCGCTGGCGGGCTTGTGGGGCTGGGGCAGGCTTTACGTGGGTGATTATGATTTACGGGCGGGGTTGACGGAAGGTGGCGCGATCAGGCTCATAAAAACAGAAACGCCCGGCGGAGAGGTTTCGGCGGATGCGCAAAAGCTGCTGGTTTTCTGCGACCGGGCCGAACTCGGCACATTATACGGCAAGAAATTGCGGGCGATGCTGTCAGCCAGTCCGCTGTATCGCGAATTTGTGATTCTTGACCCAAGGCGCGCCCCGCCCGAAACTCTGCCCATGGGCAATTATGACATCGCCGTATTTGGCAACGCTGTCCGCTGGCTGCCCAGCTTGCCGCCGCTAGGGACCAAACGCTGGCTTGTGATTCACCCGCGCGGCGGGTTTGTCATGCCACCGAAAGAAATTTTAATGACGGTGTGGTTGCCCAAATATGACAGCACGGGCGGAGATGCAGCATGGAGAAAAAAACCCGGGCCGGCATCATGCAACGGAAAGCGGCTCGCTCGGTGGTTTTGCGGCATGGATGTCATCAATCAAGCGAAAGGATTTTTTGGTGACGCAACGATTTTACATGCGGAAAAAGCGCGGTCCCGTGTTTTTCAGCGGTATTGCCCTTTATCTGGTTCTCGACGGGCATTATTCTCGCGAATCCGTTTTGCCCGCGCAGCTACGGCGCTGGGCGATCTGAATCAGGACGGAGATTTGTTTCTGCGCATCAAGCTATGCACAGTCGAGTTTTCGGAGGATTTCTTTCGAGGTGCTTATTGACCACGCGACAGAAACGGAAGATTACGTCGCGCCGGGCAGCCGGTTTCATTTGCGCCCTTCGAGACCTCCGTGTGGGAGCGCGAGACCGGCAATTTTATGGGAAACACCGGGTGGAGGCAAAATGGCTGTAACAAGCTCCTCTCGGTCAAGGCCAACGGTGGCAAAATTGCCGAAATTCGCGCCGGAAACCGGGTGCTGGCGTCCGTGGAATGGAGCGCAAGCGAAAATCCGTCGGTGCTGCGCTGCGGGAAAACCGTTATGTGTTGTCGAGGACGAGCAGGGGCGGATGGCGCGGATCATCGACGAGGAGATCGGACCGCAATCATCGAGCTTTCTTACAACAAAAACGGTTTGGTCGAGCGGGTAAGGCGAATCGGAGCCAAGGACATGAATGTTTCGTGGAAGGCAAACAGAGGATATGGACGAGGCGATTCCTTGAAAACCTTTCAGTGTAGAGAAAATCAACGATACCAAATACGATTATTTTCGCGCCGGAAACCGGGTGACGATGAAAATGAAGCCACCGGACGGAGACTGGAAGCGCCTGCGATGGGAGTTACAAAACGGGAGGTAACGCTCGTCCGCTAGACAGCGCCACGGTGTGATTTGAAGATTAAGGCCAACACCACTTGATTTAACTACAGATGAACGCAAATAGATGCGGATAAAATCCAATAATATCATGAAGCAACAAATGTTAATGCCTGTTTTGATTCGTGTCTATCTGTGGTCAAAATCATTGGCCGGGCCGCATTGCATTCAAGACAGGTTTTCGGTCTTGTTCTGGCGTCGATTTCCTTGACGTTTCAGCGCTCATGCCGCGTCTGAAAAGGAACCCGCGCCAAGCGGCGTCCGCCTGCCGGTGGTGGTTTCAAAATCTATCGGAGCAGAGATCAAAGACCACTTGGTCATTGGGCCTTTTCAAATCAAAAAAGGGGAGGATTTTGACAAGATTGATTATCTGGAGCGCGTCAATCTAAGCGAAAGCATCGCCAGCGTGGATGAATTTTCCAAGAAATTAAAAGCCATCAGGGTGCCGGATGGGGAGGGCACGATTATCAAAGTGGTTCGTCATGAACGAGCGCCGCCATTTTGTTGATTTTAATCATGCTTTCAACCAACCGGAATCAAAGGAAACGGATGGAATGGTCGCCTATGTCGCGTTCAATGTAACATCGACCAAAAAAACCAACGCATGGATGCTGATCGGCAGCACGGGCGTGTCCCGGGTGTTTGCGAACGGGAAACGTGTTTTCGCCCCCAAGGGCAGGCGATCCCTGTTCATATACAGGGATTTGACCAAAGTGCCGATTGCACCGGGTGACAATCTGGTCGTGGTGAAAATACCAAGGCAGGATACCTTGTGGGGATTTTGCGCGCACTTGTCCCTGGCCGGAGTAAAAACCGCCCAAGCCACGCTTGCGGCGCAATCCTCGCTCGAAAAATCCATCATGAGAAAGAATATTTATTATACATTTGATGAGCCAGTGGCGGCCGCCCCCAGAGGCGCGCCTTTCTCTGTCAAATTTACCGGGCATGTCCGTTCAATCACGGGCGAACGGACAGGGGGGCTGGTGGGCAACAAGGTGCAATGGGACAAGGCAACTGCGCAAAGCGGACTGCACAAGGTGGTGCTTGAGGTCAACGGCAAGGAATATTATGAAAGGCTGCTTGTCGGACACCCGGCGCATGCGCTTCAAGACGCCCTTTTGGAAATAGACGCCCTTCCTTTCCGTTTGCAGGAGCATGGCGGTTTTGCGGCACTCAAGGCCCGGCTTGGATTCCTTGCCTCCCAATTTGAGAAAAACAATGCAGGGAAGGGCGAAATCCCGATCCGATTGGCGGCAGGCGCGGTTGGGAGCGCCGGTTTGTGCATGAGCTATGGATCACACAGGAGGCATTGATGCGAGTCCGCCGGGGCGAGCCGTTTTCCCATGTGACCGGCCTGCATTTGAATGGTTTTGTATCAAGAATCGACGATTCCCAACAATGCTACCGGATATATGTTCCTTCCTGCTATAAAAAGGACGCTTCCGCTCTGCCGCTTGTCGTCATTCTTCCCACCGCCGTTTCCGCCGCCAAACCCTTTTGGAAAGTCCGTTTCTGGACGATCATCATCTGGCGGACCGAATGGCCAAACTCGCGGAAAGGCACGGCGTCATTTTGCTTTGGTCCGCTATCACAACCGACCCACCGGCCTGCCGATGGAATCCGCCCATCTCGCGGAGGTGCTGGAAGCGGTTGGCCGGAATTATCTATTTGATCGCAATCGCGTGACCTTGATGGGCATGTGCAGCGCGCACCGCTGGCTTTCGATGCCTGCGCAAGCTGGCGGACGTTTTGCCGGGATCGCCGTCCTGAACCGGAATTTGTCCTCGACCAAAACATGCCCCGAAACCTTGTGGCCGCTTTTTCGAAAGAAAGGAATTTCGGGAATGGTTTATGAGAGGAGATCGGATGAGTGCTTTTCTAAAGAAAAACTCCCGATGTTTTTATCATCAACGACGGCGGCAACGAACCGGGGCATGGGATTTGAAAACATCAAAGGCATTCGTAACCAAGGCCGTGCGTGCAGCGCGCCTGTGCGTTTGAAACGCCGCCCAGAAGGTCGGCACATTTGGGCGCATGGGAGGATTTGATTGAATGGGCCGCGCAGCAGCTGGAATTAGCTGGGAGGATGGCGCGGAGCGCGTCCGCCGGGGCTCGGTGCAGGACGTGCTGACAGAGAAATTTTGGGTGGTGATCGGGTCGACGGGAAACGATGAGGAGAACGCGGCCAACGCCACCGTCGCGGAGGCGATTCAAGCCGGGTGGCGGAAAACCCATTTCAGCGGATGCCGGATGGTCATGGATAGCGAACTGGCGGCAGAGAAATGCGGAACTCAATCTCGTGCTCATCGGCAACGCACGGACGAACTCGGTCTGGCGCGAGTTGGACAGGGGACTGGGCGTGACGATAACAGGAGACGGCATCACTTGGGGCGAACGGTCATGGTTTGGCGACGGCATCGCCATTCAAGCGGTCATGCGCCATCCGAAAAACCCGGCGCGGCGCATCGTGGTGGTCGGCGGGCTGAATTTGTCGCCCGAGTCGTTCGGAACGTTGAACCTGTCGCGGGACGGTTGGTTTCGTTACGCGGTATGGGGCGGCGGCGATGACGGACCGGAATTGAGGGACGCGAGCCTTTGATACCTAAGCGGCTATATTTGGGCGGCATCTTTCTCCGGAAACCCGGCAAATTACACCTAAGCGCCCTATTTCCCGATGAAATGATGGAATATCATCCACCGCATGAACACATGCGAAAGGATTTCTGCCGCCGAACAGATCAACCAGCTGCACTCCCGCGTGGAAGCGATTTCCAGCCAGTCGCGGACACTGCTCGATGAAGCCTTGTCGGCGGCATGGCAGGCGGGCAAATTGCTCCTCGCCGAAAAACACCGGGTTCGCAAACAGATGGATGCGGGCTCATGGCTTCTGTGGCTGGAGGCCAATTTCAAGGGTCCGCACTGCCCAACGCTACATGAAACTTGCCCGCACGGTTGCGGATACATCCGCCTTTGCTGGCATGAGTTTGAGGCAGGCGTATGCGCGCCTCGGCATCGCCACCGAACCAAAACGGAAGTCCGAAAACGCCATTGCCCTCCAGTTGCCCCGCCATGTGGTTTGTCAAACAGGCTGGTGCTTGCTCTGCGCAAGACTTGCACCCGTCCGTGGCAAACTCTCGCATGAATCCATCCGCCGGACCTCCGGCCTCTCTACAAATTCTCCGGAAGTGTTTTTCTGAATAGCCTCCCATAACAAACAGGCGAGTGCCAGTTTTCAACCCGGACGGCATGGGATCGCGGTGCTTGCAGGAAGCTCCCAAGAGCTGGAGCAAATACCGTGTTCCCATGCCTGATCATTACCGGCGGACAATGGCGGGCCGAAACAGCGCAGCGCGGCCGCATTTGTCCATGTCCGGTGCGCGTGTTCGTTTTCACAGATTGAAGAAAAAGCGCTTCGGTTGACGCGGTCGCAAGTGCGACCGGCATGCACCTCACTTATGAAAGACTCCGCGTTGCGGGCGCGCAAGGGTAAGTGTCTCAACCAAAAAAACGAGGCTTCGTTTCATAAGTGCATGGCCGCCGTGTCGGCAAATGCGACCATGATACAGACAAAAATCCAATATAACCTGAAAACGGCAAGGCAGTATTTTCGCGAGCACTTGGGGCTGGGCGACTATTATTCCGAGGACAAGAAAGTCCTCGGCGAATGGCTCGGCCAAGGTGCTGACAAACTCGGCCTGGATGGCCCCGTGACGGAAAAATCCTTCATCGCCTTGTGCGAGGGATTGCATCCGCAAACGGGGTTAAAATTAGGCCAGCGCATGAACTCGGTCAGGCGCGAGGGTGGTCGGGCCAAGGCCAACCGGCGCGTCTTTTTTGACTTCACGATGGCGCCGCCAAAAAGCGTTTCCATTGTCGCGCTTTATCAGGATGAGCGCATTGTCGGGCTGCACGAAAAGGCGGTTCGCCTGGCCCTGTCGGAGCTCGAAAAGTGTGCGGAAACGCGGGTGCGCAAATCCAGTAAAAACGGCGAACGGGTCACCGGAAACATCATCAGCGCGTGCTTCCGCCATGAGACGAGCCGGGAACTCGACCCGCATCTGCACACCCACTGCGTGGTCATGAACGCGACCTTTGACCCGGTGGAAGACAGGTGGAAGGCGCTGGAGCCTTCGGGCATGTATCGGGCGCATCGGTTTGCCACCAACCTTTACCGGCATGAACTGGCCAAAGGGCTGCGCGCCCTCGGCTATGAAATCCTCAACCACCCCACGGGCTTTGAGATCAAGAACGTCCCCGCCAGTGCCATTGAGCGGTTTTCCAAAAGGCATCATCAAATTGACGAGGAGACGCGCCGTCTGTTGCAGGAAGGCAAGGCTCCTCTTGAAACCACCAATGTCAGCATCAAAGACCTGCGTGAACAAATCGCCCATGGAAACCGCCGACGAAAACTGAAGAACTCGAATGCGGAGCGGTTGCGTGCCCGATGGCGCGGGGAAATGCCACCCGAAGAAGTCGCCTCCTTGAAAGCATTGACGACGATAGCGCCCCTGCCGGCGATAAAGCCGGACCTGCCTGGCATCATGCAATGGGCCGAGCAGTATCTTTTTGAGCGGCGCTCCGTCGTCCATGAGCATGAGTTGCTGGCCGCCGCCCTGGAGCGTGGACGCGGACTGGACTTCGATCTTGATGCGTTGCGTCAGGCCCTGTCGGAGCGCGGTTATCTGAAAGAGCCGGGAACGGACAAGCTCACGGTGCGCGAAGTTTTTAATTGCGAACTGGCAGTCGTGATGGCCGCCGCCGATGGGCGCGGACGGTTTCCCGCGCTGAATCCAAACTATCAGGCGTCTCCGGCGCTTTCGCATGAACAGGCGATGGCCGTAAAAAAGATCCTCGGCAGTTGTGATTTTATCACTCTGTTTCGCGGTGGTGCCGGAACGGGAAAAAGTTTTACCCTGAAAGAAGTGGAGCGGGGGCTGGCGGCTGCGCAAAAAGCAGTCGTGGTGCTGACGCCCCAGCGCCAGCAAGCGCAGGACTTGCAGGCGGACGGGCTGGAGGCCGAAACGCTTGCGTCGTTTTTGCAGCGAAAGCAACTGCCTCCAAACGCGGTCGTGATGGTGGATGAGGCCGGGCAGGTCGGGGCGCAACAGCTCGCTGAATTGATTTGTGTCGTGCAATCGAACGGCGGACGGCTGATCCTGTCCGGGGACACCCGGCAGCATGGAGCCGTTGCGTTTTCCGATGCGCTGCGTGCCATTGAAAAACATGCCGGACTGAAACCGGCCGTGCTCCGGTCGATCCGAAGGCAGGACCCGTCGCGGGCCGGGACATCGGCGGAACGCGCGTTCATCCGTCATTACAGAAACGCGGTGAAGCTGGCGGCGGAGGGGAAAACCGTGGAGTCGTTTGACGCTTTGGATCGTCTGGGCTGCATCCGCGAAGTCGCCGTCGAGGACTATCGAAATGCGCTTGCCTCGGAATATCTGGCCGCCGTTGAGCGAAAAGAGCGGGTGCTGGCAGTCGCCCAAACAAGGGAGGAGGTTCGTCAAACCAATGAGGCAATCAGGGCGAAATTGTTTGAAGCAGGCATCATTGGTCGCGGAGTGCGCATCGACACCTGCCAGCCTGTTGACCTGAATGCGGCCCAGAAAGTGGACCCTCGATTTTACCAGTCCGACTACCATGTGTGTTTTGTTCGTGGTTACGGCCGGTTTGCCAAGGGGGACATTTGCCCCGTGGTCGGGACGGATGACCATGGCGTCATTCTGGAAAAGGACGGCGTATCCAGCAGGGTGAGTTTCCGTTATGCGGAGCGTTTTATCGCCGCAATGCCCGTGTCCTTGGAAGTCGCCCCGGGAGACCGCTTGCAGGTCAAGTTCAACGGTAACTCGCGCGAGGGCCACCGCATCAACAACGGCGAACTGGTCACCGTGCAAAGCATCGCGGATGACGGAGCCGTCGTGGTCAAGGACGCGAGGGGAATCGAGAAAACGATGGAGCCCGCCCAGCGGCTTTTCGTGCGCGGGTATGCGGTGACCTCCTATGGCTCCCAAGGCAAGACGGTTGATACGGTGTTGATGGCCGATGCCGGCAATCAGGCCGCCACCCATGCGCATCAATGGTATGTGTCTGTCTCCCGGGGGCGAAAGCAGGTGATTGTTTTTACGCCCGACAAGACGACGTTGCGGGAGCATGTCCGGCAGGCCGGGGAGCGCGAACTTGCCCTGGATTTGAAACTGGGAATGGCGTCGTCAGTTGACGCGCGCAACAGGGTGTCGAGGCAGTGCTTCATCGGGCAGGATTACCTGCATGGGGAAACTGCATATTTGGAAAACAACAATCATCATCAAAGAGGAATACGAATATGAGCTTAAAAGCAGCGTTATTGGCCAAGAGAGGTTCAAGCATCTACTGCATGGAAAGGCATTACGGGCATGAGCCCGTTGCCATGATCCGGCTTTGTCCGTGGCAGGAAACGGAATGGATGCTGCGGTGGTCTGGTTTGAACTCGCTGAGTCTCGCCCGCGAGGAAGGCAGGGAACGGCTGGAATTGCACTTTGCCCGCCATCACGTGACAGTGATCGGGTTTTGCCTGCACGAGATGCTGGAGGACATCCAGGCCTTCCAACTGAGTTGCATGCGCAGTTTTCCCGCGTCGTATCGGACAACGTTTCCGGCCACGGAGGCATTTATCGAGCAATTGCTCGTCCAGCCGAAAGCGGAGGCGGCGATATCGCCACCAGCCAGGTGACTTGAAGGATTGACTGTCTGCGTTTTCCAGAAAAACGACACGGAATGCGTTTCTGTGTCGTTTTTCTTTTGCGGGGGATGGGGTCGGTTGAGAAGTAAAAAGCCCTGCGTGGTGCAGGGCTTGCGGGCGGATTTTCGGAGGAAATTTCCCACGTGTGGGAAATTCGCGTTATGGCCGGTTGCGCGCGGATGCGCGGCGGCTTCGGAGAGGAATGCGGGATGCAGCATTCCAGCGTCCACGCGAGCGGAGCGTCTGCGCTGAGTGCACATCCCCAAGTGGGGCGGCGCAAAAAACGACGGCATGGCACAGGCGGCCTTGGCGGCCACCCGCGCCACACCGCCACCGTTCTAGGCCGCGAGCCGGCCCGGCTCGTTGGGCTCGGCGGCGGCAATGGTGACGCCCGGCGTCGTGTTCGCCTCCGCCGTTTTCGCTTCCGGTGCCTTCTTCGCCCCATGCCGCTCCCGGCATGATGGCATAATTTTGAAGAAGGCGTCGGCCTCCTGCGGCGTGGTCACGTTCAGGTAATGGCGGCGGATGATTTTTTCCGAGTTGCCCGCCTGCAACGCCGCATCGCCCATCGAGCGGAATTTTCCAACGTGCATCGAAATAAACGTGTGCCGCAACACGTCATGCCCGAGTTTGAATTGCCGCCGGATGTGCGTGATTTTCCCGGCCACGTTCTTCATTTTGTCCTTCGACGGAATGATAGGGTATTGGTCCAACGGATACGCTTGGAGCCACACCGCAAGATTGGGCTGGATGGTCACAAGGCGGCGCATGTTCACCTTCGACACATCTGGTTCGATGGTGATGGCGTTGTTTTCAAGCCGCACATCGGCGGCGGGCAGCTTGGTGATCTCCCCCTCGGGCCGGATGCCGGCAAACAGGCATAGAGCGAAATACGGCACGAGCGCCCCGCCGTGGACGGTCTCGACGTGCGCCATGAGTTGCGCGGCTTGCGCGGCGTTCAGTGCCGGGCCGAGCCCGGTTATGCCCGTGCGCTGCCGGACAATGGCCTTGGCCGGGTTTTCCAGCAGCCAGCCTTGGGCGAGGGCGTATTTGAAAAACGTGGACAAGGTGGCGCGGCGGTTGTTCTGCGTCTTTGCCGCGGCTCCGTCCCTGCGGAGGTATTTTAGGAGTTCTTCGGTCGTCAGTTCGCCCACGCTGCGGTCGGGGAAGTATTCCTTGAAGAGCGTCAATTCGATGCGGATGGCATTGAGCTGCCGCTGGCAAATGGCTTTCGGGTCACTTCCTTGGTGCGCTCCGCGTAGGCGACGATCGCATCGGCAAGGAGGTGGTCGGACTTCGGCTCGCGATGGGTTTCAAGGCCAACGTCGAGGTAGAACGTCAGCGCGCGCGGCCTGTCCTTGAGCTTGAGAAACGCGGCCTCGGCCTCGCGCAACTGGGGCTCAGTAAGGAACGTGGAGGTCACGCGCAAGTCCGAGTCGGCCTGCGCCTGCTTGAGTTGCAGGGTGCCGCGCTCAAGGATGGCGGCCTCCCGGGTTTTGAAGTTTTTGCGGATGCGCTCGCCGAGCAGCCAGCCGGCCACGCGGAACGAAATCATGCCGTTGCGATTCTTGAACGGCTTGATGGTGAATGCGGATTTTTTTGACTTCATCGATCAGGTTGCCGCCATCAACTGGCAACTTTTTCGTGAAGTCCCCGGCTTCCCTCTGGAATCCGGTCTGTTCGCGCAGGCAGGGATGCCTGCGCTACGGCGCGCTACCGCGCGAAGCGGCCGATGGCTCCGTCTTTTTCCGCTTCGCCAGAATTTCGGTCACCCAGCGCCGGTGCGGGCCGGAGAGGGTGACGGTGTCGAGTTGATCGAGGGGAATCCAACGCAGCGAATCGGGCTCCGCGGCGATGCGGCGTTGCAACGCCGGCGTGAGGCGCGCGGCATGGATTTTTTCCGTGATCTGGTAGCGCGTGATACCGCGTTTCCCGGTTGCGAGCAGCGTCGAGCCGTCCGCGGCCAATGCATCCGCCTCCAGCCCGAGCGCGGCGGGCTCGGGCAGTTCGTGCAGGTCCGCGAGGCGCCGCGCGTGCGAGGCGGCGCGGTGCAGCAGAAGCCGTCCGCCGTGCTCGCACCAGACGCGGGTGACGGCGCGCTGCTCGATTTTTTTCGGGGCGAGCTTCGGAAAGTCCTCCGGCGCGCCGGTGAGGCGCGCGGCGCAGAAATCGAGCACGGGGCAGACCGTGCAGGCGGGATTTTGCCGGAAGCAAACGGTCGCGCCGAGCTCCATCATCGCCTGGTTGTGGTCGCCCGGGTTTTTGGGCGGGAGCAGCGCGGCGGCGAGCGCCGCGAAGGCTTTTGACGCGCTGGCGGAATCGCGAAATCCGGTCGAGTCCGCCGTCAGCCGGGCGAGGATGCGCACGACGTTGCCGTCCACGCAGGCGGCGGGAGCGCCGAAGGAAATGCTCGTGATGGCCGCCGCCGTGTAGGGGCCGATGCCGGGCAGTTCGCGCCAGGCTTCCGGCGTACGCGGCGGCGCGGGCAGGGCGACGACGGCGCGCGCGAGGCGGTGAAGATTGCGGGCGCGCGAGTAGTAGCCGAGCCCTTCCCAGAGCTTGAGCACGCGCGCCTCGGGCGCGGCGGCCAGGGCGGAAAAATCCGGCAGCGCGTCGAGCCAGCGCGCGAAATACGGCAGGACGGTCCTGACCTGCGTCTGCTGTAACATGAATTCGGATACAACGGTCTTGTAAAGCGACGGCGCCTCCCGCCACGGCAGCCGCCGGGCGTGCTGCCGATACCACGCGGCAAGGGCGCGCTGGAATTCGTCGCGGCGGTCGATCAGGGTGCGGGCGGGCATGGTGTTGGGAAAAATCGTTCTCGTTCTCTTACTCGTTCTCTCATTTTCTTTCCTCTTTATTCTTTCTCTTTCCTCTTTCTCTTCTCCCCAGGCAGTGCCGCCGGGAGGATAAGGATAAAGAGAAAGATAAAGAGGAAAGAGGAAAGAAACAGAAAATGAGAGAACGAGAACGAGTAAGAGAACGATTGGATGCGGGCGGGCTAGCCATCGTCGCGGGGGAGGTAGCCGGCGGTCTGCATCTCCTTGATCAGCGAGGTGAGGTAGGGGATGAGCTGCTTCTTGCGGCTCACGATGCCGCGCAGGTCGAAAATCTCGTCCTTCTCGACATGCGGGTAGGAAATGCGCGCGATGAAGCTTTCCTCGCCGTGCGCGAGGAGCAGCGAGTTTTGCGAGTTGATGTCGGTGACGAGCAGGCAGGCGAACGAGAGGTTCTCGTCGGTCTGCATTTTTTGCAGGGCGTTGCTGAGCGGCTTGGCGTGTTTCCAGAAATTGCCGAAGCCGAGCTCCTCCACTTGCGAGACGGAGAAGCGCACGCCGTCCTCCTGGTAGATCTTGAAATCGGAGCGGATGACGGAGTCGGGAGGATTGGCGAGGATGACGGAGCCGGAACTGAAGATGGCGTCGGCGAGTTCGCGCGAATCGACGCCGGCGATCTTGCCGAGCCATTGGAGGAGGGTCACGTCCTTCTCGGTGGTCGTCGGGCTGTTGAGGTGGAGCGTGTCGGCGATGATGCCGCTCATCATGAGGCCGGCGATGTCGGGCGCGGGCGTGAGGTTTTCGCGCCGGAAAAGGTCGGCGACGATGGTGCAGGTGGAGCCGACCGGCTCGTTGATGAAGAGAATGGGCTGCTGGGTGTTGAGCGCGCCGAGGCGGTGGTGGTCGATGACCTCGGTGATGGTCACCTCGTGGGCGCCGGGGACGGCCTGCGACATCTCGTTGTGGTCAACGAGCACGAGGCGCGTTTTCACGGGCTTGAGGACGTCGGTTTTGGTGACGATGCCCTGAAGGAGGCCCTCGTCGTTGAGGACGATGTGCGCGGCGGCGCTGCTGATGGCGACGCGGCGGCGGAACTCGGAGAGCGGCACGTCGGGGCCGACGGAGGAGAACTGGCGGTCGATGAGGCGGTCGATGGTGGAGGCGGTGCGGACGACCCACGCGGTCGTCGCGGAATCGTAGGGGCTGACGATGAAGCTGACGCCGGCCTGGCGGGCCTGCTCGATGACTTCCTCGTCCACGGGGAGGTCGCCGGTGATGACGACGGCGCGCACGCCGATCTGGATGGAGCGCTGCTGGATGTCCCAGCGGTCGCCGACGATGATGATGGTCTGGGCGTCGGGGACGCCGGCGCTTTCGGAGTATTTGCCGAAGGAGCGTATGTCCATCGCGCCGACGCGCACGTAGAGGGTTTCGCAGCGGTCGGGATCGGTGATGTGGAGGACGCGGGCGTGGAGCGCGCGCGTGATGTGGGCGAGCGAGGTCTCGACTTTGCGCATCTCGCGGGGCTCGCGGGCGCGGGGGACGAAGTGGCCGCCGAGCTGGAAAATGCTGAGCGTGCCGAGCACATGCTGGGCGTCGGCGGTGATGGGGAGCACGCGCACGTCGTGCTCGTCGATCAGGGCGAGGGCTTCGGCGCAGGTGGCCGTGATCGGGGCGGAAACGACGTCGCGCACCATGATGTCGCGGACCCGCGGAGTGACGTCGCTGAGGTAGAGCGGGAGCGGGGTGTTGAAGCGCCGGAGGATGGTGTCGATGCGGTCGTTGGAGTTTCCGCAGCGGGCGGCGATATAGCCGTGTTCGCCGCGGGCCTCCTTGAAGGCGGCGTAGGCGATGGCGGAGCAGACGGAATCGGCATCAGGGTTGCGATGGCCGACAATGTAGGTGGTCGGCGGAGCGGAATTGGATGTGTTGGCGGTGTGTTGATGTGGTTCAGTCTGGGCCATGCGTGGTTAGAAGATGGCGGACTGTGATACGAAAAAATAACTAATGCAATCAGCGGTATTGCAAGTCACAGGAATGACAGGAAATTAACCGGGTGCGGCGGGGCGGACGGCGGAACCACCGGGTTTTGCATCCTTTGCGTGCCTGGCGACTTATCGCATGGCAGCATGGAGCGGCTAGAATTCGAGTTTGTTGCTCACGCTCCAGGCCATGCCTTCGACGATGCGGGATGAGCCGGGCGAGCCGTCGGGCTGCACGGTGACGGGAACGAGGCGGGCGTCGTCGAAGAGATTGCGGATGTTGAGCTGGATGCGCCAGGTGATCTTGTCGGTGAGTTTGCGCTGGTAGCCGATCCAGAAGTCGATGGCGTCCTCCGTCGGCCCGTAATACGGGCGCGAGAGGTCGAAGTCGCCGTCGGTGACGGCGTAGCCGGTGACGACCTTGTCCTGCCAGCGGTAGCCGGCGCCGACGTTCACGCCTTTGAGGAGGCCGCCGGCGAAGGCGTAGTTGGTCACGATGTTGAAACGCCACCGGCGCAGCTCGGGCACGTCGGCGCCTTCCTGGAGGCGGTAGAGGCGGTAGTTGGAATAAAACTCGCGCTCGAATTTTCCGCGGATGGTCTCCCCGGCGTCATACCACGGGCCCCAGAGCCGGACGTCGCCGGCGGGGCCTTGGTAGAATTGCCAGCGGTCCTCGATCCAGCTCGCGAACGAGCCCGCCATGTTGAGGCGCTGGGCGCGGGTCTTGGAGACGTTGAGGGTGATATTCCAGTTTTTCAGGGGCTGCGCGGTGAGCTCGATTTCGATGCCCTTGGCGAATGTGTCGCCGGTGACGGCCATGCCCGCGGGCGCATTGGGCTGAATCCATGACTGCCAGCTGTCGAGCTGGTCGGCGTAGTTCCAGGCGCGCATGAATTGCTCGGGGGCGAGGTTGCCGAGGAACGCGTCCACGGCGGCTTGTTGCAAGGCCATGGCCTCCTCCTTGGTCAGGCCGCCGCCGGCCTCGTAACCGGTGGAAAAGGAGCCGTGGCCGTTTCTCGCCTGCATGGCGAACATGTAGCCCCATGCCTCCGCGGCGCCGATCATGTAATCGCCGCCGAGCCCGGTGAGGGTGGCGTTGGTGATGGAGGTTTCATACCAGTTGACCTTGAGCGTGAGGCGGTCGTTCAGCGTGCTGATGACGAAGCCGTAGTCCTTGGTCTTTCCGTTGGGCGAGGCGAGGCCGTTGCCCATGATGTCGACGCGGCTGCCTGCGGGCTGGAAGTTCTCGGAGCGATTATAGAACAGGCTCAGGCTGGTGCGGCCGGGCATCTTGTCCACGATCCATTTCGGGGTGTGGGCAACCACGCTCCAACTGGTGCTGCGCCCGGTTTCCTCGTTGTAGGGCGCGCCGGGGAGCCGCCAGTTCGGGTGGTTGAAGTTGATGGAGCCGTTCGGGTTTTTCACGTCGGCGCTTCCGGCCTCGATCTTGTAGCTTTTGAGGGTGTCCTTGCGCCAGCCGATGGTGGGCACGAGGATGCCGTCGAGGAGGAATCCCTGCCAGACCAGGGCGGTGGATTCGATTTTGTCGCGCGACATGCTGCCGTTGAGGTAGAGGCTGTCGATGTCGCCTGTATCCGCGTTCCAAATACCGACATCGATCGTGCGCCACCCGGCGTAGTTGGCGGGATTCTCGGACTGGGTGGACGTGTCGCCGGTGGGCGTGGTCCACGGGTCGCCGGGGCTCACGCCGGTCGCGGTCCAGGTCGAGTCGTAGATGGCCGCCCGGCCGGAGGAGGGCCTTTGCACCGCGCCGAGCCGGCCGATGCGGGCGCCGGAGGCGGAGGACGCGTCGAGCAGGGAGGGGCCGAGGTAGTTGATGGTGGCGAGCTGGCGCTGGTTGGTGTTGATGCCCGTCACCCGGATCAATTCGCCATAGGCGTCGTCGGTGGCGTGGCTGGCCCAGTTGCGCGTGGAGAGGTCGTATTTGTGCGTGCTATAGAGCCCGGTGAAGACGTGGCGGCCGAGGAGGCGCGTCAGCCACGACGACGGGTCCATGAAGTCTTTGAAATCGAGTTCGCCGTAGGCGGTGAAGCGCCAGGACTCGCGCTCGGTCTCGCGGGAAAAATTGCTGTTGTTGGAGCCGACGACCATGGGGCGGCCGACGTTCGGATTCGGCGTGCCGTCGGGGAGGCGGCTGTTGACATCGATGGTGAGGGCCTGCGACCAGGTGGAAAGGAGATTGGCCATGCCCTCTTCGTATTTCTGATAATCATAGACGGCCTCGATGCCGAGTTTCTCGTTGAAGAAGGTCTGGGCGAGGGCGACGTTGACCGAGTCGAATTTCTGCCACTCGCGCTTGTTGGGGCCTTCGAGAAGCTTGTCATAGAAATCGAAAATGGAGTCGTCGGAGAGCGTGACGGCTTTATATACGCCGAGGTTGTTGTTGGGCAGCCCGACGAAGCCGGCGTAGTCGTTGAAGTTGCGGATGCCGCGCCAGACCGTCCACGGCATGCCCTCGATCTCGCCGTCAACGGAGCCATCGGGGGCCAGGCCGCCGGTTTCGAGCGCGAGGCCGGGAATGATGGCCGTCCATGCGCCCGAGCGGGGATCGGGAAAGACCGTGGCGAGATTCTCGTAGATCGCGCCGGCGGGGCCAAGCCAAGGCTGGTAATTGGGGTTGGGATTGCCGTCGATGTTGGGCTGCGCGGCGCCGGCGCCGAGGTCGCCGTTGGCGATGGCCTGGGCGATCAGGGTCGCGTCCGACAGGCCGACGGTGCGCGGATCGTAGGTTTGTTTGTTCATGGCGTTGAACCATGGCGTGATCGCGTCGATGGGCGGCGTGGTGCGCGGGCGGTTGGCTTTCACGTCGCCGTGCTCATAGCCCACGCGCAGCGAGGTGCGGGCGGAGCCGAAGCGGAGGAATTTCGGGTCGAAGCGGCCGGCGATGTAGTAGCGCTCGTCGCGATTGAAGGCGGGATCCTGCCGGTATTTCGTGTCGTCGTAGAGGACCGAGGCGCGCACGGAGAGTTCGTCCTTGAGGAGGAGCTTGTTGATGTCGGCCGAGGCGCGCAGGCTGCCGTAACTGCCGAAGCGGCCCTCGACCACGGCGGAGTCGGTGAACGAGGCGGCGTTGACGCTGGCGTTGATGATGCCGGCGGGGCTGCCGAGGCCGAAGAGGATCGAGTTGGGCCCGCGCTGGAGATCGATGCGGCCGACGTTGTAGGAATCCCACGGGATGTCGGTGATGAAGAAATCGCGGGTGTTGTCGGCGGCGGCGAGTCCGCGCACGCGGGTGTTGGTTTGCGGGGCGAGGCGCGCGTTGGCGGTGTCGAGGTAGGGGCCGTTGCCCGCGCCGGCGTAGTTGCCGCCGAGTCCGCCGACCTCGGTGTTGGTTGTATATACAAGCAGGTCCTCGGATTTATTGGAGCCGGTGTCTTGGAGAAACTTGGCCGTGACGACCGAGACCGCGGAGCCCACGTCCTTGAGTTCGGTGCGGATGCGGGTGCCGGCGAGCGTGTCCTTGGCCAGATAGCCGTCGGATTCCTTGTCCACGGTCACGGTAAAGCGGGAGAGATAAACCGTCTCCTCCTCGGTTTCGGGGGCGGACGCCGGGACTTGCTGGCCGTTTAACAGTATATTTATAAGCAGGAAGCATGTTATATAAAACAGCCTCCGGAAAAGAAGGGGAATGCGCGATGGGAGGGCGCGACCGGTGTGCGTGTTCATGGGAGCAGTTTCGAGGGTGGAGCGATGTCGGGGACGGGGAATGCCGGGGAGGCGGGGTGGAACTATGCGGAACATTACTCCGAAAAATGCCGGTTGGGAATGAGAGGGGTGGTCGCGCAATTAAGATATTTGGCGGGGCGCGCAAACGCGGGGAGCCGCTCTGCCGGATGAGAAATTATAGTCATATTGCTCCGGCGCATTTCCGGCGCGGCGGTTTCTCATTATTGGAAAATAAAAACGGTCCCGGGGAACGGGACCGTCAAGGCCGGATGGCGGAAATGATCAATCAAACGTCAGTCGAACAAGGCCGCGCCATTGGACCGGATGATGCCGGCGAACCAGAGGGCGGAATCTTTCAACAGGCGCGTTTGTGCATCGAAATCGACGTGGATGAGGCCGAAACGCGGCTGGTAACCTTCACTCCACTCGAAGTTGTCCAGCAGGCTCCAGTGAAAATAGCCCGCGACCGGGACGCCCTCGGCGGCGGCGCGGGCGAGGCCGCGCAGGTAGCGCTTGGTGAAGTCGATTCGCGGCGCGTCGTGCACGCCGCCGTCGAGCGCGATCCAGTCGGTGCCGCAGTAGCCGTTTTCCGTGATGACAAAGGGCAGGCCGGGATAGCGCTCGGTTTGAAACCGCGCCGCCCAATAGAGGCAGTCGTCCTCGCGGTTCAGCCAGGAAAGCGTGCCGCGCGCCCGGCCGCGCGGTGGCGGGACGAGGACGGGGCGGCCGTCGGCGCCGGCGCGAACGCGTTCGCCGGAGTAGGAATTGTAGCCGATGAAATCGAGTTTTTCGGAAATGAGCTCCATGTCGCCGGGGCGGATGCCGGGCATGTCGCGGCCGAAAACCGCATGCGCCGCCTCGGGGTAGCGCCCGCGGTAAACCGGGTCGAGCGCGAGCGGCACGCTGTCCACGCCTTTTTCCGCGGTGACCTCGAAGTAGGCGGCGCGCGCGGCCTCGATGTCGGCCGGTGTATTCGTTTCCGGGATACGCTCGCGCCCGGTGGAGGCCAGGCCGACCTGCACCGGGCCGCGGCAGTGCTCGCGAAGGCTGCGGACGGCCAGGCCGTGCGCCATGAGCTGGTGGTGCCAGGCGCGGAGCACGCCGGCGCGGGAGAGCCGGTCCCCGGGCGCGTGGATGCCGCGGTCGAGCCCGAGGCCGATGGAGCATTGCGGCTCGTTGAGCGTTATCCAGTGTTTCACACGATCGCCGAGCGCCCGGGCGACCGCGGCGGCGTAGCGGCCGAACCAGTCCACGCTCTCGTGGTTGAGCCAGCCCCCGCGCCGGTGGAGCGCGAGGGGCAAATCCCAATGGTAGAGCGTGACCCACGGCTGGATGCCCGCATCGAGCAATCCGTCCACCAGGCGGCTGTAGAACGCGAGGCCGGCGTCGTTCACGCGCCCGTCGCCCTCGGGCAGCACGCGCGCCCACGCGATGGAAAACCGATAGGCGCGCAGGCCGATCCGGCGCATGAGCGCGATGTCGTCGCGCCAGCGATGATAGTGGTCGCAGGCGGTGTCGCCGGTGTCGTTGCCCGCGATTTTTTCGGGACGATGGGAGAAATCGTCCCAGATGCTCGGGCCTTTGCCGTCGGCGGAAGGCGCGCCCTCGATCTGATAGGCGGACGTGGCGGCGCCCCAGGTGAAATCAGGGGCAAATGGGGTGGGTGTGGCGGTTGGCATGATTGATGGAGAGCGGACTTACTTTGTTGCTGGCACGGGTTCAAGGATCAAGGCCGCGTGGCGCGCGATGGGCGGCGTCTTGAGGCGCAGCGTGCCGCCGGGCGCGGCATGCGTGAACGTCGATTGCACAGCGGGGCCTCCCTCGCGCATGTTCCACCAGGTCGCGCGCCACTCGCCGGCGGGGATGTCATCGAGGAGGATTTCACCGGAGGTTTCGGCGGGCTCGTCGATGGCAAAGATGTCGGCGCGGTGCCAGACATAGAGGAGCACGGTGCGCTCGTCGCGCAGGCCGGCGGCGGCAAGCGCGGGCAGCGTGCCGGTGAGGTCGATGGAGCGGAGTTGGAGCGACGCGAGATTGGCCTCCTTGACCGTGCCGGCGGCCTCGATCGCGAGGACGTGCCGCCCTTCGGGAACAGGGACGACGAAGGTGTGCGGCATCGGCGCGAGGATTTCCCTGGAACGCAGCGCCCAGCGTGCGTCGAACGCGTCCGCGCCATCGACAAAGACACGCAGCGCGCCGCCCGCCCAGCCGAGATCGGCGAGTTCGATTCGCACCGGATCGGTCCCTCGCTTGTCGAAGATGATTTCGGCGCGCCGGTTGAAGCCGCGGGCGATGAGCGCGGGATCGGCGACGATGAAGGCGGGGAGATCGGCCAGCGTGACATCGTCGCGTCCGTCGGCGGGCAGCGTGACGGTGGTGGCTTCATGCGCGGCCCAGAGATGGCCCGGCGTGATGATGCGCGGCACGGAGGCCTCGCACGCGATGGCGGGCGAAAACGGGCGCAGGGCCGCGCGGCGTTTCGGGTCGGCGAGACGCGCGGCGGCGACGAAGGTGCTGACCGCGCGCATTTCCCCCATGCGCGGCGTGCCGATGATTTTTTCCCAATACCAGGTCTGCGCGGGCAAGGCGCCGCCGCCTGCCATGAGACTCGCCCACACGGGCGGGATGAGCCCGGAGCCGGCGGCTTTTTGCCCGTCGGAAAGCGGCATGTGGTCGTGGCCGGACTCTCCGTAGAAAAGCGGGCGCGCGGGCGACCCGGGGGCAAAGGAGAAACGCCGCGCGTGGGCGAGCATGTTGACCGCGTAGAGATGCGGCTGGAGAAAATCCATCGCATGGTAAACCGCGCTGCGCAGGTCATCGTGGCTGGTCGTCACGAGATGACGGTAGGGATCGCAGGCGCGCAGCCATGCGGCCATGTCGCGATGCCACGCGCCGAGCGTGGCGTCGCCGCCGTGCCGGGCGAGGTCTGTCCACTGCGTCTCGTTGAAGATTTCCCACGCGAGGATGGCGGGCGAATGGCCGTAGCGCGCGACGATGTAGCGGTATTTCGCCTTGCTGATGCGGATGGCATCGGGCGAGGTGAAAAATTCCTCCGGGGTGGAGAGGAAGCCGCCGGGGTTGGCGGCGTTCCATGGATTCTCGTTCCAGTTTGGGTGTGAGGTCGTGGTGTATTGGCCGTGATGCTGGAGCACCATCTGGAAATAAACGCCGTGGCGCTCCGCGAGCGCGATGATGCCGTCCCATTTTTCCGCCACGCGCGGGTCGATGGTTCCCGGCGTGGGCGACGGGCCGCGGGCGGCGGGCAGCCAGTCGAGGTTGGTCATGCCCCAATGCGTCATCCAGATGCGCGTCCAGTTGAGTCCGGCGGCCCGCATGGCGGCAAATGCGTCCGCATAGGCCGGGTGCCCCGGCATGTCCGCCCAGCCGAGATTCATCCCGAGGGGAAA
The DNA here is from genome assembly GCF_038725785.1 of Termitidicoccus mucosus. Taxonomy (GTDB): domain Bacteria; phylum Verrucomicrobiota; class Verrucomicrobiia; order Opitutales; family Opitutaceae; genus Termitidicoccus; species Termitidicoccus mucosus. Next base: position 1,546,347 of record NZ_CP109796.1, on the reverse strand, counting down.
ATACGGCTGGCCGTCGGCCAGGGCGAAGCCGCGCGGATTGGCGGGATCGATCCGCACGGGTTGCATCACGGAAGGCGAGGCGACCTCGACGGCCGGGGGCGGCGGCCCGGCGGGTTTAAGTGTGACGAGGCTGCCAGCGGCCTCGTCACACTCCACGATTTCGGCCAAGCGCCATGCGCCGCGTTGCACGGGGCGGACGCGGACGCGCCAGCGCGCATCGTTGTCGTGGAAAGATGGATACAATGCCCGCGTGCCGTCCGGCGCGATCACGCGCGCGCGGATGTCGCGCTGAAGCGGCTCGGGGCCGGGGGATTCGAGCGTGAAGCCGAACTCAATGAAATCCGCCCGGCACGAAACGGCGAGAACTGCGTGGAGCAGAAGGCGCAGAAAGGACAACCGGCGGAACGCGTGCATGTTTTTTTCAAGGGGAAAACGGCGATTCGGGCACAGGATAAACGATAATGGCGGGATTGCATCCCGGCCAGATGTTTTTCGGCGGCATGCGAGTGCGTCGGGCGCGATGCGGCATCCCGAAACGGCCTGGGCGAACTCAGGCGTTAAGAATCCTTTCCACGATTTCGCTGGCGTCGCAAAAGCACAGGGCGGAGACGGTGTCGGCCGCGCCGTAATAAATCGCGATGCGTCCGCTCGGCGCATCGCACAGGCAGCCGACGGGGAAGCAGACGCCGGGCACGAGGCCCGCGAGTTCGTAGGGCGCCTCGGCGGTGAGGATGGATTCCTTCAGGCGCGCGCGGAGCCGCCACGGTGTTTCCAGATCGAGGAGCGCGGCGCCCATGGAATAGACGAAACCGTTGCAGGTGTTGATGACGCCGTGATAAAAGAGCAGCCAGCCCTCGCTCGTCTCGATGGGCGAGGGGCCCGCGCCGATCTTGGTGCCCTGCCACCACTCGCCGCCCCGGCCCATCACGTGACGGTGGCGGCCCCAATGCACAAGGTCGGGCGATTCGCTGAAGAAGATGTCGCCGAAGGGCGTGTGGCCGGTATCGCTCGGGCGCGAGAGCATCGCGAATTTGCCGCCGAGCTTGCGCGGGAAGAGCACGCCGTTGCGGTTGTAGGGAAGGAAGGCATTCTCAAGTTGCTCGAAGCGAACGAAGTCCCGCGTGCGGGCGACGCCGATGGTCGGGCCGTGGTAGCCGTTGCACCACGTCACGTAGTGGATTCCGTCGATGAGCGTGACGCGCGGATCGTAGGCGTATTCGTGGCGCGTGACCTCGGGGTCGGCATTGATAAATTCGATGCGCCTCGGCTCAAACGTCCACTTGATCCCGTCGGGGCTGCGGCCGACGTGGAGGTGCGGAATACGGTCCATCCCCTCGGTGCGGAACACGCCGGTGAACGCGCCGTCAAACGGCACGACGGCGCTGTTGTAGATGCCGGTGACGCGCGGCAGCGGGCGGCGGTCGATGACGGGGTTGGCGCTGTAACGCCAGACATAGTCTTCGTTGCCGGCGGCACGCGGCTGCCAGGGAATGTTGGGGAGCGGGGAACCTTTGATTTCGAGTTTCATTTTTCGGGGAGCAGGGCGACGCGGGGCCGCGCGGCGGAATGCGGCGGGAGCCTCGCTGCGTCGTCGGGTGTCTGGCCAGTGTCCCACGAAACCGGCGGGGCGTCGATGTGAACGGACGGCTCGGACTTAAGTTTTTTTGCGCGCAAGGATGTCAGGCGGCCGACTGCACCCGTTTCCGATACGCGCCGGGCGCCTCGCCGGTGAGCCGTTTGAAAACGACGCACAAATACTCCACGTGCTCGAAGCCCGTGAGTTCGGCGATTTTTTTCAGGGGGAAATCCGTCTCGTATAAAAGCTGGCTGATCTTCGCCACCTGCACGCGCCGGATTTCCGCCTGGGGCGAGCGGCCGAGGTGAGCGCGGAATTTCTTTTCCAGCACGCTGCGCGACGCGAAAACCTGCCGCAGCACCTGGTCAACCGTGATGCCGCGGCACGCGTGCTCCCGGATGAAATTGAGCGCGGAGGCGACCACCTTGTCGTTGATCGCAAGGATGTCGGTGGACTGCCGCATGACCACGGACAGCGGGTCGATGCGGCGGTCGAAGCTCTCCGGTTTTCGTTTCGACATCAGCGCGTCCAGGCACTCGGCGGCCTGATAGCCGGATTGAAAGGCGTTGACCGCGACACTCGACAGGCCCGGGCGCGAGAGGTCGCAGCGGTTGAGGTCGTTGTTGGCCCCGATGACGGCGAGTTCCTCCGGCACGTGCAGGCCGAGGTTCTGCGCGGCTGTGAGCACGTGCAGCGCCTGCATGTCGTTGCACGCCATCACGGCGGCGGGACGCGGCATCTGGCCCAGCCACGCCACGAGCATGGAGATTTGCTCCTTTTCCCACGCGGGCGTGAGATCGCCGGGGTATTCGACCTCGAGCAGGCGGGCGCTTTGCCCGGCGAGAGTCACCGCCTCGAGAAAACCCTCGCGGCGTTCGCGCGCCCAGCCTTCGTTCGCGAAGCCGTAGAAGCCGAGCGTGCGGAAACCGCGCTCCAGCAGATGCTCCGCGCCGAGGTGCCCGATGGCGATGTTGTCCGGCCGGATTTTCGGTGTGCCGGGAAACGGCGCGGTGTCGTTCAGGTCCACGAGGGGCAGCTTCAACTCGGCGCAGGTCCTGACCAGCGACGCCGTGGTGTGGCGGCTGATCGCTCCATGCCATTTCTGGCTGCGCAACCACGTGGGGTCGGACTCGGCGCGCGCCTCGTCATCCAGGAAAAACGTCCACGGATGATGCAGCCGCTCGTAGTGCACGATGCCCTTGAGCATCGCCTGGCATTCCTCGAATCGCGTGATGAAAACAAGCAGGATGTGGGGCTTCATAAACGGGGAAAAGCGCCGATGAAAAGGCGGGACGGTCCGGAAAAACAAATCAATCGCGACGAATGCCTGCAAGCCGGCTTTTCGCAAAATGCCTCCGGGAAAAACCTCAACACGCGGACAAAGGATCTCATTAACAACGTGGCCAAATGCTGGTAATTTCACGTGAATCCCGCGCATTGGTGTCATGGCGCTTGCCAGTCGCGGCATTCAGCACTCCCCTTTATCCGCCCTCGTCGCCCCGTGTGTTTATCCCATGGCCCCCCTGCTTTCATCCGACCGCCGGCTCAACAGAGGTTATGTCATCGCCGCCGTGGACCGCGTGCCGCTCCGGCAGAAAATCGGCTACGGCCTGGGCACGTTTATAGACATGTGGGGGCACTGGCTGTATGCGAATATCGCATTTCAGGTCTTCGGGTTGTTTCTCGGCGTCGCGCCCGCGCTCATCGGCGTCGCGGTTATATTGAACCGCGTGTTCGACGCGGTTTCCGACCCGGTCTTCGGCTGGCTTTCGGACAATGCCCGCACGCGCATCGGGCGCCGCCGCCCGTTCATGTTTGTCGGCGCGGTGCTGAGCGGGCTGGGCCTGCCGTTTCTCGTGGCCGTGACGGCCGGGTGGGGGAGTTCGACGGTGTTCGGCTGCGAGGTTTCGCATTATTTCTGGTTCATGATCGTCTCGTCGGCGCTCTACCTGCCGGTGGTGAGCTGCTTCAACATGCCGTATCAAAGCCTCGGCAACGAACTCACGCCCGATTATCATGAGCGCACGAGCGTGTTTTCCTATAAAAACACGGTGCAGAAAATCCCCGAGGCGGGGTTGTTTCTGGCGGGGTTGTTTTTCACCCGCGAAGTGTGGGTCGGCGCGACGCCCGACAATGCGCTGGAGCGGTTGAAACTGCTTTTCACGACCGGGGGCGCATGGGCCGACGCGCCGGATGGCGCGCAGCCGAACATGCTGCTGGGCGCGCAGGTTTATCTCGTGATTTGCGGGGCGATTATAATCGTCGCCGGGCTGCTTTGCGCGTCGCTGGTGCGCGAGCGGTATTATGAAAAGCTTGTCGCCGCGAATAAACAAAAGGCTGGCATCAAGGAAACGCTGGTGCAGGCGTTCCATTGCCGGCCGTTCCGCATCCAGGTGGCCATGCAGCTCGCGTATAATCTCGGCCTGAGCATGGTCAACGCGCTCGGTTTTGCGGTCACCGCGTATTATGTTTGCGGCGGCAATTTGTCGGAGGCCAACAAATATAATTTTGCGATGGGTTTTGCCTACATGGTGATCGGATTTTTTGGCATTCCCGTGTTCGCGGCGGTCTCGCGCCGCCTGGGCAAGCGCCAGAGCCTGGTTTGCGTGTATGCGTTTGCGATCATGGTCTTTGTCGCCACGTGGTGGCTCTATACGCCGCACGTGAAATGGCTGCAAATCCTCGCGTCGGGGCTCATTTCCTTTTGCAGCGCCGGTTTCTGGACGCTGAGCGCGTCCATCGGCGCCGATGTCATCGACTACGACGAATTGCAAAGCGGCAGGCGCCGCGAGGGCGCGTTTGCGGCCTGCGGCTCCTGGGTCAACAAGCTGGGCATGGCGCTCGGCGCGGGGGTGTCGTTTTTCATTCTCGGCTGGGTGGGATTTGACCGCGGGTTGGGCGGAGCGCAGGCGGGACACACGATTTTTATGATCCGGTTCCTGCTCGCCGCGATTCCAATCGCCGGCCTCGTCGCCGGCATCATGGCGCTCGTCCGGTTTCCGCTCACGCAGCACAAGATGATGGAAGTGCGCGCGCAACTCGAGGCGCGCCGCGGCAAGGTGTGAGGCCAATTCCGAACGAGCTTTATCCTTATGGAGGGACGGCCTCCGTGCCATCCGGGTCGGGTGGCACGGGCGTCCCGCCCATGCGAACCGGCCAGATCCCAGAGGGAAGCCGGGGATTTCATGAATAGGTTGCCACGTGAAGGCGGCAACCTTCGATGAAACAAAAAAAATCCGCATTCACCATCAAGCCGTTCAAGAATCGCAACGGTGTGATTTCGTTCCGCGTGGCCGGCTGGTTGCTCGGCGAGCGCATCCGCAAGAACTTCAAGACCCGCGAGGACGCCATTGCCGAGCGCGCCGCGCTGGAATTGCGCGTGCTCCAGTCGCAATCCAACCTGCGCGGCGCGAGCACGTTTTTGACCGAGGCGCAGTTGCGCGAGGCCGAGGCCGCGTTTCTCCGGCTGGAGAAGGCGCGGCGACCGCTCACCTTCTACCTCGATTACGCGCTGGCCAATTACCGCGAGCCCGAGGCCGCGCCAAAGGTTGTCGATGCCGTCGAGACCTATTTGAAGGCGCGCAAGGAGGACGCGCGACAGGCGTTGATAGGCGAACGGCAGTTGGATGCCATCCGGGTGGAGCTGGCGGCGTTCCAGCGGCATTTTCCGACGCAGACGCTCGCGGAGGCGGGCACGGAGGCGTTGCACGCTTACATCCGGCGCGACGGCGGGTCGCTGAAGACGCAGAACAACCGGCGCGCCGTGCTGTGCGCGTTTTACAACCACGCTGTGCGCAAGGAATGGGTGAGCCGCAACCCGGTGGCAAAAATCCAGCGCAATCGCATCGACCACAGCCGGGGCGGAGCCGAGGCGCTGACGGCGGAGCGCGCCGCGCAACTCATGGCGCACGTGGAGAGCGTCCACGGCGGCGCGCTCGTGCCGTTCTTCGCGCTGTGCCTGTTCGCCGGCATCCGGCCCGACGGGGAAATCTCCAAACTGCCCGCCGCCGACGTGCGGCTGGAAAACAGCGCCACCACCATCGAGCCGTGGGTTTCCAAGGTCAACATGCGCCGCTTGGTCACCATCCAGTCCAATCTTGCCGCATGGCTCAAAGCCTATCCGCTGGACGAATACCCGATCATTCCGCCCGGGATGGAAAACTTCCGAGGGAAGCTGACACGCATCCGCAAAAAATTCGGCGTGGGGCACGACGTGTTGCGGCACACGTTCATTTCGATGCACGTGGCGAAATTCCGCTCGATGGGTGACACGGCGTTGCAGGCGGGCAATTCGGAAAGCATCATCCGCCGCCATTACCTGAACGTGACCACCCCGCAGGAGGCGGATGCGTTCTTTGCCATCCTGCCACGGCTTCGCGCCGTGCCGCAGGCGGAGCCGGCGGCGCAGGCAGAGGGCACGCCCGAGCCTGTCCCCGCGCCCGCGTCCGACCAACAAAACCGACTCGCCGCATAAAACCGCAACCGGGCGGGGCGGGGGGCGGGCGGATGCGGTTTCCCAGCCGCATCCGCCGCCCTCCCGCTCCTCCGCCCCACCCGGTTTCTTTCGTTTCCGCGCCGCACTTGCGGAGAACCAGGACACGGCCACGAAACGAAGGCCCCCGCGCGCCACGTGATGCGCACACAGGGACGTATGCACTCCACCGCTCTCACCACGCCAACGCCAGCCGCCCCCGCGCCAACGCGCGCGCATCCCGCGCTCACGGACATCAACGGCCTGCGCCTCAGCGGGATTTTTCCGCAGGGGCGCGAGCCGTCCGTGCGCACGCTGCGCGAATGGACGCGCGCCCGCCGCATCCCGCATCACCGCGTCGGGCACTTTGTATATTACGACCTCGCCGAGGTCTCCGCGCATATCCGCACCCGGCTGCTGGTGCCCGCGCGCGGATAAGACCGCCCGTTGATACAGTCAAAATTCCAACGCCACACGCGCCACACGTGTGGCGTTTTTATATACATCAAAAGCCATGCGGGAAATCCGGGCAAATTCGCGATGAAGCGCGCCGCTATTTTGATTTTATAAACGCTGGCAGGATGCGGGGCGAGGCAACCATGAATACACAAAATAAAACCAATCCCGCTCAGTCCGCCCCAAACCCCGCCCGCGCGTCCGCCAGCGACGACGCGTTTTTCCAAAACCCCGTTGACCCCAAGGCCGAGGCCCGCGCGATGGCGGCGGAAGCCATCGCGCACGTGCTGCTGTGGATTTCCGAGGGCATTCACGGCGGAGTGCGCACCGCGCAACGCTACATGCAGCTTGCCCGTGCTACCCAAACCTGCCGGCAGGATGCCGGCGCGAATGGCCCGATTTCCATAGGGAAGCCGGAATGTCCATGAATAGGTTGTCTGCTCCCGTCGTTTCCGGGCCGCCCCACTTGGGGAACGTGAACCCCGCAATCGCCCGTCGCGTTGACCGTGCAACAAAAGCATTGTGAAAACAGGCACTGGACCATTGAGCTTCCTTGTGACAGGGCAAGGCCGTATTATCTATTCGGAGTCGAAGACCAATTTTCTTCCCATGCCGTCATTCCGGTATATGGCCTTGGTTGTTTTGCCTCCGCTTTTTTGAATTATTCCCCTGTCTCCAAATCTAGTTTCGCTCACAAAACTCCCGTCGTGCCTGAAAATCCGCAGGATGCTGACGTCATCCGCCTTGTCATACTCATAGCGAAATTCTGAATCGCTCTGCAATCGCACCGGGGCCATGCCAAAGCTGATGCTTTTGGCCAGACCATCACAGGCTGTCCACGTGTAGTTTGTGCGTTTGCCATTGCCGTTCCATTCCCGCAAAAGCATGTTTTCATAATCAAAACTCATCCTGCCAGCGGGCAATCCCTCTATGGACACAAGGACGGCCGCGCTTGACCAGTGGAATACTATGGGGCTGGACTGCCCCAGTTTCAAACACGCCAGCAAACCCTCGCCAGAATACTCCGTTCGCATGAGAACCACGTCGTTTCCGGCACGGTCACGCTTGGATGCCACCAGGATGGTTTCTTGATCCGTGATAAAATCGAGAGCCGCGAATCTGTCGGAAATTTTCTTCAAAAAACCTCCGCTATATGTCCATTTCTGACCGATGCGGTTGGTAAATTCGACATCCTGCATGGCATTTCGGATGGCAGCCGACCAGCTCATGCGCGCCTGCTGGTAATTATCCTCCTTTTTAAACATAAGCCGCTGCATATCCGGCCTGATCCAAACCAAGTCCTCATTGCCATCCAGATACACGCAAGTTCGCAGTCCCGAAATTCTCCATTCTGTGCAGGCGGAACCATTATGCCCGGGAATAACATTGTGGGACATCGCAAAAACAAATTCAAATCTCGCAAGTTCCGTATTATTGCCCAGCGGGATTCTGATTTGTGGCAATCCCGACGGATTGACATTCCCCAAATTGGCATAAATTTGTCTTTCCACGAAAGACGTCTGCCCCACGAGGGGCATGGAAATAAAAAGCATCGCCAGAATTAAATTCAAAAACCGATATTCAAAGGAGAAAGAAACTACGGATCGACTTGACGCGGCTCTGTCGCAATCGAAGAGAAATAACCGCCAAAAAGGCGCAAGGGGAAAAACCTTTCTTTGCCACGAAAAACACAGAAATTCCATCCCACGGATACGGCTTTCAAAATGCCTGGCGGTGTATGGAGGAGGCAATGCGCAAGGAGAAATATTATGTTTTTTGTGACCATTCATATCTGCGATTTATTTCTTCTGCGAATACCAATTTCCGTGTTCATTATTCCAAGAGTTGTCTCCATAGTTTCTTGTTTCCCGCCGGTTCGATGCGCAGTCCCCCTTGGGGTGTGGTGATGATTTGAATGCTGTTCCTTTCCGCCCACCGCCGCCACGCCAGATTGTATTCGGACGCGCTCGCCAATGGCATGTAAAGCGAAACACGCGATGCACCGATGCCCGCAGCCTCGATGGGAGGCGGGAACACGGTGGGATAAAAAATGGCGATTTCATGCGAAGGCAAAACACCCCGCCGGGAAAGCCAGGACGCATGAAATCCAGAATATATGATTTTTCCCGTTTCAATTCCGGAATTTTCAGGCTTCCGAGACCACGGCGGATAAATCTCAAATCTCGTCTTTGTTGTCGTTGCTGCGATGCCTCTGAATGTCTTGCCAAAATAACGTCCAAACACGGCTCCATCGACCAGCACCTCAGGGGCGTTTCCAGCACCTTCGGCGAAAGTGCGTTTTATAAGCGTGATTTTATCCGTGCCTCTGTTTGGACGTGCGATCCACTCATATTTCCCGGAAAAAGCCCAGCCCGATGACCATAAAAGCACTCCCAGTCCTGCTGCCAGTGCGAATGCCGGTGCAATGCTCTTCAGGCAAACCCGAGGTGAACGATAACAAACCGTGAGTAGATAGAGTCCGCATCCCGCCGGGACAATCCACAGCGCGGTTTCACGCCACAAACTGGTCCATACATTGGCCAAGCCCCACGCCGCCAGAATTACAAGGGCTGGCGTGGTTGCATGGGTTTTCCTGTGCCTAAACGCCACGAACAACAGAAAAAAGCCAATCCCCAGTATGAAGCAGAGCACGGGCGCGCCAAATTCGACAGCAATATCAAAAAAGCTGTTCACAAATCCGATAGGATGCGTGCTGGTGGCCAGCGGTTGATACCAGTTTATGTAAGAAAAACCGCCATTGTGGTTTCCCCAACCAATCCAAGGCGAATCCTTCATCATCACGAGAGCCCCCTGCCACATGTCCAATCGGTTTAAAACTGATTTGTCCTGCACGATATAATCAGGACTGAATCTGCTGGAAAACCCAACCCCCATGCAAAGAACACCCACCGCAACCAGGCGAATCAGAATACTGGCCAGCCGGACACGTCTGGACGGAATGTTTTTATCCAGAAGAAAAAACAACGCTAGGGCCGCAAAAGCGGCGACCAATCCTCCACGCGAATATGTTTTCACGAGCAGAACCCAGACGGCCAACTCAAGAGCGTGGACAGCAAATAAAACTCTTAAAAACCGCCTTCCAATGCGAGGGAAGCATCGTGCCCCCAAAGATAGGCTTTGTAAGCCACCCACACCATGCTGGCCATTGGTTTTCATTCGCGGCAAAACCATCCAGACAGCCGTCCATGAGCCAACCAGAACGAACACCAGAAACACTGCCCAGCAATTTGGATTTTCCCAATAAAAACTCCAACGCAAGCTACCGTTGTAGTAATAGAGGGGATTCATAGGAGAAATGGTAACACGGACTTGCCGATTCGTGAAACAAAAATGGCCGCCATGCAAATAATCTTCAAAATAATATCACAGGCGCGATTTTGACCCGGACGGGTCGAGTCTTAGCGCCTGCTACTGGGTCAATTTTAACTGCCTACTGACACAAGTGGTCTCTTTGGAAGAAGATTACCCCTATCGAGCGGTCAGGCGTGGCCAGCTTCTTCCATGTCATTCCTCTATCCTCCGTCGAAAAAGACCATCCGAGATGCTCTGATGACAATCACATACGGGAAGAATCCAATACAAAGAACACATTGGAATCCAGATACCTAACCCCTTTTTTGCCCTCCCCACTTATTTTGATTACCAGAACTCCAAAGTTTATACCAAGATCTGATATGTTCAACAGGGACATCTTCCCATGTATCCGGCACCTGAGCCGGATAAAAACCTTGCCAAAAGGCGAAAATCATTTTTTTGGCTTCTTGACTTACGGTTGCAGACGGGAGCGCTTTTGATGTATATGGAAAAACCACGCTAGCGCAGGGCTCGGTCGAATCTAGTATATTTATGAGATAAGGAATATCGTCCTTGGTGACCCAATTAAAATGATAATAATATGTCATTAATGCCGGTTTATTATTTTTTTTAAGCTCGATTAGGCATTCTATTAATTCTTTTGCCCCCCCAGTCTCCCATTGAAAATATTCTCTTGCGCCATCTGTATTCACATTAAAAGGATGGTATTTAAAATAATTTATCCTTAATTGACCAAATGCTGGAATAGTCAGAATATTCAATAACAATAGACATCCAATTGTAATGGGAATGTGGGCAATGATTTTATTAATCATAACATTGAATGCTTAATAATATATTCGATTAGGGACTGCAAGTTGGACTGTTTGGTGATGTTCGGTAATATGTTCTTAGAGTTCCATACGCAGGAGGAACGTCTGATGGAAAATGGTCCCATATGGATCCCTCTCCCCATTTTGATGTGACACGCGTTGTATTTCCATTAGAATCAACCGCCGTTACGATTCCTGAATGTCCAATCTCTGTTGGATCCAATAATCCATTCCCATTCGTATCACTCCCATAGACCACCCTGTCTCCAATTTGATTGGGCGCACTATCGGCAAGCGGTGTGGCAGAAGCAATATTGTTTGTAGGATCAAGATCCCAAAACAGCCACTTGGGATTGTATCTCAAGTCATTCAGGTCAATAGTTCCATTATGCCAAGCATAAGTATGGCAATTATAGGCTGCTGGATTATAACAGGATGGATTATACGGCCCCCCGAGTGTTGCTGTATTGGGATGCTCAAAAGGCGGCGCGTCAACTGACGTTACCGGACGTTCTTTGAATCCATCGGGATCGGTTAAATTGATCGAATTGTTATGCACATATCTATATAAATCAGAATCTTCTCCATTGAATTTTATTGGGTCACTTGCCAGCCAGCGACCTAATTTAAAGCTGTAGTATCTATTTCTATGATCATTTATATCTATGGGTTTGATATATTCTCGACCGGTAAATAATAACCGATGCTGAACAGGGAGTGAAGAATTCAACTTCCCGAAAGCGTCATACCGATTGCCCAGCATTTCTTTGTCATTCATACCATCGAGTGCAATTACACTGCCAAGCGCATCGGCCAGTGTGTAGCATAATTGAAAATTCCGCTTCGATGCTAAAATTTCATCCCCTCGGTTGCCATAAATATACTCGGAAATCCCCTTGCCTGCCACGCTGCGATCAACAAGGAGGTTCCATGACTCATCATAGGTGAGCACGAGGGACTCTGCCTCATTCAATATCCAGCCACCGCTATCGCCAAGCTTGTAATAGCGGCGGAGAATGCAGCGATTCCTTGCATCGTAAGCGAATTCGGCTTTTACCGTGGCGGACTCGACTTCAACAAGGCGGTTTTGGGCGTCGTAGCGATAGCGTTGCGTGCCGTCGTCGGTGAGGTTGCCGTTGGCATCATAGGTCAATGGTGCAGGGCCGACCCGGGTATATTGGTTGAGGTTATTGGTTTCGTAACGCTCGACGAGGACTGGCTGGCCGAGGGTGGGGGTGGCATCGGTATGCTCGATGCGGTTTCCCAAGGGGTCATAGGTGAAGGTCTCCGTGCGACCCTCGCCGTAATCGACGCCGACAAGCTGGCTGGTGGCGTCGTAACGGTAGTGGTCGGCAAAATCGTCTTCGCGGGCCATGCTTACCCGACGCCCCCGGATGTCATATTCGTAATGCGCCTTGGCGAGGAGTTGGTTTTCATTGTTAACATGGTCGATGGCCAAAACCTGACTGGCAGCATCGTAGATGTAATTAGTAACAACATCGTTGTCACGAGTAAGTCTGGCGCGACGTCCATAGGCATCGTAATCATACACAGCGAGCGGTTTTCTGTTGCCGTTATACACTTCAGTCATGCGGCCTTGGGCATCATAGCGATAGGATACTTTCAATCCATCGGGATAAAGCAGCCCAGCCTTGCGGCCTGTTTTATCGTATAGATATCCCACAGTGTGTGACAGCATTCCGGGAATGAGGGCGCGGATGTCATTCGTCTCGGAGGTGATGCGCCCCAATTTATCATAAGTATAGGTGAGCAGGGCATTGCCGTTGTTGGTGCTGGCGAGGCGTCCGGTGGCATCGTAGGTGTTGACGATATCCGGGGCGCAACCAGCGGGCGACCATATTTCGGAGACGGGTTTGTGGTCGGTGTTGTAGGCGATGGTCTTGGTCTGCCCCGCGCGGGTGGTGTGGGTGGCGAGGCGTCCGCCGAGATCGTAAGTCCAGGTTTCTTGCGAATTGTCGGGGTAGATCATCGCCGTTTTGCGGCGCATTTTATCATATTCAAAGAAATAGGTGTTGCCGTTGGCGTCGGTGAGCGTGGCCATGTCGCCAAGCGGGGTGTAAGTGTAGCGGGTGACGTGGCCGAGCTGATCGGTGTCGGCAATCACGCGGCCTGCGGCATCGTATTCCTTTCGCGTTTGCGTGCCGTCAGGATAGATTGTGGCCGTGACTTGATTGCGGGCGTTGTATTCGTGGCGCGTGATGCGGTTGAGCGCATCCGTCGCGGTCATGCGGCGACCCGCCGCATCGTAGGTAGCGCGTGTGATGGAAGCAGAGGGCGCGGGCGTCGCTTGCGACGTCCCTACAGGGGCGCTAGTCATGGCGATGACGCGGCCTGCCGCATCGTAGCCGGTTTCCATTTTCAGTCCGTCGGAAGTTATAGTCTGCGAAATTTGGCCGGCGGCAGTATAAGTCCATGTCTGGCTTGTGCCGTCTGGAAAGCGGGTGCTGATGCGGCGGTTGGCGTTGTCGTAGGTGTGGCGTGTTTCGCCGCCGACGGCATCAATCACTGAAACCAAGTTTCCGACATCATCGTAATTCCACCGCGTGGTGTTGCCCAAAGCATCGGTGGTGCGGATGCGGTGTTTGAATGAATCGTATTCGTGAGTAGTTTCCGCACCATCGGCGGTGACTGTGTAGATCAGGTTGTTGTCGGCGTCGTAAACATAGTCGGTAACGCGGCCCGAGGCATCGGTCTGGGAGAGCCTGTTGCCTTCAGCGTCATACGTCCAGGATGTCGTGCGGCCAAGGGAATCGGTGGTGGAGAGGCGGCGTTTTTCGATATCATAGGTGTGTTTGATCACGCCGCCGTCGGGGTTGGTTTGCTGGATGAGGTTATCGGCATCGTCGTAGGCATACAGCGTGACGGCTAGGTGCGCGGTGCCGACGGCAACGGAGCGCATGAGCAGGTGCCCTTCGGTATCATATAAAAACTCATCGACACGCCCATCGGGCCGTATGATGCGCGATGGGTTGGAAATGAGCGAGCAGGTGCCGCAGCCGCCGGGGGTTTCCGCATAGTCATACCGGGTGACGCCCCCATCGAAATCAGTGTGGCCTGTCAGCCGGGTGAGGTTGTCGTATTGCCAGGAGGCGGCGCGGCCAATCTCGTCGGTTTCGCCGGTCTTGCGTCCGTATTTGTCGTATGAATACACGCGCACGGAGCCATCCGGATTGACGAGCCGGGTGACGAGGCCGCGTTCATCGCGTTCCCACGTGGTGACGCGCCCAAGGGCGTCGGTCTGCGAAGTGCGCTGTCCGTAGAGATCGTAACTGTAACGAGTGGTCTGCCCAGCTGGGTCTGTCTCCGAAGCGACGAGTCCGCGTTCCGCATGGGTGTAGCGGTGCAATCCTCCCTTGCGGTCACGCTGTGTGACGACGTTGCCTTTTTTGTCCCGCTTGAATTCCTCATAGGTGCCGTCGGAATAATCCCGGCGCACGGGATGCCCAGAGGCATCGCGCTTGATCGATTCTTTGCGCGACTTGCCTGCGGGTGTGTTAACATCACTCTGACGCGCGCCTCCTTTCTTGGAATGAGAGGGTTTGTTGATCGCAACGGTGGTCTTGCTGGATTGCAGGACACGTCCCTTGGAATCGCGAGCATACTCGACAATGCGCCCACGGTTATCTTTGGTCTTGGCAATTTTCCCGGATTGGTCGCGCTCAATGTCAACCTCCAGCCCGTCGCTGCTCGTCACACGGGTGATTTTACCCTTCTTGTTTCGGGTGTATTTGACGTTCACTCCGCCGGCACTGGTCTTTTCCTCAAGCCAGCCCGTGCCTTCGTTGCTGTAGCTCCAAGTGCGTTTACGCCCAAGCGAGTCGATGCGCTCGGTGGGGCGCCCGTTGGTGGCTTCGGGCACGCGATACGTGATGCTGCGGTCATCCGTGTAGTGCACGATGCGGCGCTCCGGGTCGGCGGGATCGAACTCAAGCGTCACGTAGGCTTTGCCTGTGACGGGATTAAACTCCTCATGGATCACACCGTGCGCCGACATCGCGTGATAGCGATAACCGATATGCTTGGCTCGCCCGCCGTAGCGGGGATCGTCGGCCTCCACCAGCAGCGGGGCGCGGCCAGAAGACACAAAGTCGTATTTGTATTCGGCGTTCGTGCCATCGCCATAGTAAACGCGCGCCAGCGTGACGTATTCCTGTCCTGTCAGCGGACTGGTCATGCTTTCATAATCATACTCAACGGCACGCCCGTCGCTTGTTTCAACCCTGCTTATGCAGGGTATGCCGACATTCCGATAATAAAGCGTAATTTGATTTCCCGCTTCGTTGGAAATGTATCGCAGCAATCCGTTGCTGTCATGGTCGAAGTGTATCACCCTCCCGGTTTTGCCCGTAAGCGTGACCAACTGATAAACCCCGGCAGAGGCCAGCGAGGCGGGCGAGGACACCGGTTTGAATACCAGCGTTTTTTCCCCCACGGTGGTGATTTCCACGCAGTCGTCGATGATTCGCGCCTTTTCCTTATACCGCTCTTGGCGCGTGGCCAAGGAGCCGTCCGCCTGCCGGTGGAAGGAGCGCCGGATGCCCGAAGGATAGATGAAAAGAAAATGCTCACCCTCCGCATCGCGCCAGACTTGCAATTCATACTGCCAGTTGTGCCTCCACGCCGCCCCCTGCCCAAACGCGAGAACGAGGAGGCGGGGAATGCTGTTGTTATAGCGAATCCAATGAAGTGGTTCGCGCCCGGTCATGCTCAAGTCGGTGACTTTGCGGGTGGCATTGCCCTTGAGGGTGAAGGGATTGACCCCTTCGCAGCCGTCATCACCATTATCCGTGCCCTCATCTCCCGATGATGGACCATCCGGCCATTCGTCTTCTGGCGGCCAGTCCGGATCTTCCGGCGGATCTTCCGGCGGCCAGTCCGGCCAGTCCGGTGGTTCCGGCGGTTCATCGTCAGGTTCTGGATCTTTCTTTTCGTTAACATCAAACGGATCCATTATGATTGGATCCTCGTTTATCCCATCGCCACCAGGATGGCCGTCCATGCCTCCGTTTTCGTTGGGATCCTCCTCATTGGCGAACAGTGCGGGAGGCAACAGAAAGCAAATGAGAATTAGCGTGCAGTATTTGATCAAGGTTTTCATGACGAGGGCGGGATATGATGGGTTAAGGTGGCTTGAATTATGGTTTTTGCCTTAAAATTTTGACATTCATCTTGTTACGACGCGGGGTGACGATTCCCTGTGATTACCCGGCCATCTCGACCATGCGCAGTGCCAAAAGCGTGAATATGCCGACATTGTGTTTTCATAGGGCCAAACAGAAGTTGCTGAAATAGGGCAAGCGTCCTTATGAAGTAAAAATCAAGTCAAGTTTCGCGTGTCAAACATTATTTATGGAATTTTTATGCAGGCGCAGCTAATTTCTGGACAGAGCGATAGGAAGAGAATGCAGGTAGGAGATGCCAGCGGTGCTCGCGCCGGAAGGAAGCCAGTGAGAGGAGAGCTTCGTTGCCGGATTGGGATCCAAATTGGCCCGGACACGCTTGAAGCGGCGCTGATACCGACGGCAGGTTGCTTCAATTTCTTCGAACAAGGCCAGTTGCAGCCGGTCCCGCACTCCTGCCACTGGCCAATCGCATATTCGCCGCCGGCATGTCATGCCGCTGCCGCAGCCAAGCTCCTGCGGCAGGTACTCCCAACATATGCCCGTTTTCAATATGAATATGATGCTTGCGAGCTAGCCTCGTGGTTTCCTATCGGCATGCGCTTGCGCCTAGATTTGCCCGGCGGCAAGCCCTTGGTCTCGTCCCATAGCTCATCGCTCGACAGGAGTTTTGCCATCTGCCAGATCCATCATGATCGTCCTCTCACTTTAATCCATTCTATTGGACACGCTGAATTTATGTTTTTGACACATTCAAGGCAAATGAACAAAGAGTTTCTGGTTCTCCAAGTTTTTACAATCCCAAGCCTTGCCCACATGCTGTCCTCAAAAATAGAGATCGCAACAGAGTCACACCGTCCTGACCGGGTCGCAACCTCAAGAGTTGCCATGGGAAAAATACTGATGTTGCTAATTGCCCAAGTTATGACGATCCCAATGGTCGTCGCGGCACGCGCGGCGCAAGTGACCGTGAAGATGGACGGGAAAGCCATTTTTATCCCTGAAGTAAAACTCACCAAAAAAATAAATCCGGTAACCACATTTCTCCACATAGGCTCATGGGCGGTCAATCCCACAAAAAATGCCCAAGAATCACTGTGTGAGATTGATATGGAGAATAATGTAATACTCATCCAATCTTCTGAAAAACTACTGGAACATTCCAAGGCAATCGTGCTTACCCAGAACAATGCGAACACATTTCTGGACAGGGTATCCTGGGACGAGCAACAAGCGACGCACATCGCTTTCAAGGCGATGTCGGGCAGACGCCAGCCTGCGGTGGTGGAGGTATATGCCGACTCCGATACAGCTTTGTTTCATAATGGAAAGCTGGCCGGCATTGTAACCGCAGGCAATGTCCTTGCCTCAGGGGGGCGCGGGTATTTCCCGGTAATGTTGGAAGCAGGGCAGAACATCATAAATATAAAACAATCCTCGATCAGAGGAAAACCTCAGATACACGCAACCATTTTCCTTGACCATTCACGTGACTTGATAGCTGCGTGGCAGTCGCAAGGCGGATTGCTGACAAAACTCATCTATAGGTCAAGAAGTCATGCCGATATCCCCACCTTCGGCTGGAGCCAGCATTTGGGCAATTTTTCCGTCTCGCTCGAAATACGGGATGTGTTCACAAACAGCGTTATTACCCGGAATGGCTCCGTGCGACGGGGCAGGATATTCAACAATGAGGATGCAAGCCTTGCCCGTGGAATTTATGAGGCCGTCTATCAGGCCGGCAACGAACGCGCCTCGGAATTCTTCGTAGTAGGAAACCCCAGAGAATTGTTTGGGGAATTGCGGGACAAATTATTGGAATACAACATTGATTCACAAGCGAAACTTGATATCGATGCGCAACTGCGCCGAGCGCGGATTTTGCTGGCGGAGGGTAATTATGATATATCCAACAGGGAGTGGCAGAAAAAGGCTGTGTATACTTTAGGATGCCTTGCCTCGTTCAAACGCATGCTGGAGGAGGGCGCGTCAAGCATAACAAAAGACCAGCCGGGTCTTCATATAAGGAGTTTTGCCTCCAAGGCCGACAATTCCCGTCAATTTTACCGGCTTTTTGTCCCGTCAAATTACCATCCTGGCATTCCGATGCCCCTGCTTGTGGTGGTGGCCGCCAGAATTGTCGAAAAAGAGCGCCCATTTATTGAAGGCCCCATCATTGAGAATCATCAAGAAGCGCTGCTTTGGTCCAAATATGCAGAAAAACATGGATTTGCCGTGCTGTGGCCCGGGTATAAAAATGCTCCCGAGGGATACACCTACGAATCCATGCACATTGATGAGGCCATCCAAGTGGTCGAAAAAGACTATAATATTGACAAACATCGAATCAGCGTGTTCGGAACCTGCGGCGCGGGTTATAATGCCGGACGGCTGGTTTCGGAATATGATAATCGCTTTGCCGCCATCGTTTATGACCGGGCCGTTTTTGAGCGCAGTCTGTCCAAAATAGAGTTTTCTCCATCGTTGATGACATGGTATAATACAATCAATCCAAGCCGCCATGTAATAGAAAATCGAAATTTGAAGATATTTGTGATGCATGACAGCACCAAAGGTCCGGGACATGGGGAGATGGAACTTACGACCCAATTTCTCGACAAAGCCGGTGAAACACGAGACGATGTTGTCTCTTATCTAAGCAAACAGTCCATGGGAGCGGCTCGCATGGAGATGACATTTTCCTGGCTGGCTTCATGCAGGAATGAAAATCCCAACAACGAAAGGTCTCATTTTTTGGCAAAGGCAGGCTATACAGGCCCGATTTCGGAAGCTTTCGCCACGCCGGTCATCGTCGTCGAGGGAACCCATGGGCGTGAGTCTGAACTGAAAAACATTCAAAATATCGGCGAATCTATAAGCGCTGATTACAAGCGGTATTTCCACGGCGCTGAATGTGCGGTCAAAAAAGATCACGAAGTGAGCCAGCAAGACATTGAAACGCATACTCTGGTTTTAATTGGAAACCCCAGAAACAACAGCGTATGGGCAAAATTGCGCCCGGATATTCCCTTGGAAGTGACGCCTTCAAGGGTTTTGTATAATGATCGCGTTCTGACAAATATTCATGCGTTTGAGATCATCGAGCGCCACCCATACGCAGCGGACAAATACATCCTGATGATTGGAGCCGGAGATTTGCGGCATCTGCAAGGGATCCCGACAGCCAATCTTTTTAATGCATGGTATGATGGTGTTATTTTAGCGTCCCCCCGCAAAATCATCAGTAAGCTGAGCGCCCCGCATGACGAAACAAATCAGTTTGCAATGCCACATGCCGGGGCAGTCATTAAAATGGAATAACAGTTGCCGGATTCCCTGTTGCAGGCTCCCTAAAAAATTGCCCTTCGCATTCACCAAAACAATTTTCCATAAAATCATACTTAAAAAACCTCGCCTCGTTTAGACCAAATACAAAACCATGAATATCATAACAAAAATAATATTCTCACTCACCATCCCGGCGGCTGGAATTGCGTTTCTGGCATCCTGCGGAAAAGTTCCAGACTCACAGGAGTCAAAAAAGGAGGAAAAGGCATCCTCAACAGCCAACGCCGATAACAACGTCCCCGGGGGACAAGGCTCCCTGAATGCCGTCAGGGACGGCCAATACGCCAACCTCAACTGGCACATCGAAGCGCGCGAAGGCAAAATCAAACAAATTGTCATTATGAGAAATGCGACAGGGATACGACATAATATGAGAAGGGTGGGCGAATTGGAGCCTACTGCGACCAGTTTCAGGGATTGTCTGCCCGATGAGAATTCCCATTGGTATTGGCTGAGGCTTGAGATTGAAAACCAGAAATTTCAGTATGTCGGCCCGGCCAGGGTAAGTCCCGACAGGGCAGGATCGTCCAATTACATCAATATGGAGGACGAATACAAAGTGACTATCACCAGAACTGATGACCTCGCCACGCTCCATTGGGACTTTCCCAAAGATGAATATAAAACAATAAGAGTCATCCGCTATCCGCGCAGTGTGGCGGAACCGTACGCAAAAGGAAATACTCATGTGGTGACAACATTGGAATGGAAATCGCAATGCACCGACGCGCTGCCGGATCCTAATTCTGATTATTGGTATTGGTTCCGGATCACCCTGAAATCAGGCGTTATTACCTATAAAGGTCCCGTTAAAGCGGAATACGCCAGCCAATGAGCCCATTTATGCAAATTGGAAAGCGATTTATCGCGAAATTGGACGATACCAGCCGCAGTACACTATTTTTATAGTGCTATTCACCAGTCTAATACATCTGCGTCCATTCACAGTTTAAAGATACTTCATCAATCAAGCAGCATTGCCAACATAAACAACCCAATTCGCGCAGAGCCCATGAAAAAACACAACGCTATTGTCATTCTCGGATTTGTCATGATCCTGCTCAATGCGTCCTGCTCCAAGGAGTCGAGCATGGCCGGGGCTAAAAATAATGCCGGCATTCAGAAAGCAGCCAACTTGCCGGATGCCAATGAAATATTCTCTTTGAGTAGAAACGGGGAGATTGTGACGGTCAACGTCAAGATCGACTTTGCCCCCTGCAAGCGGGTCGAATTGCTAAGAAATACCACGGGAGTGCCGATAAGAAGAAGCCTAGCGGCCAGGGTAAATCCCGATGTTTTGGTTTTTAAGGATATTCTCCCTGATGCCAAACCTTATTGGTATTGGCTGCAAGTGGTCCCTATCAAGGGGAAGTCACAATTCTTTGGCCCGATACGGGTTGGCGCTGATTCCGATAATACAGGAAAATACGTTGATGTCGCAAAAATATACAAATGGACACTGACAAGGACGGACGCGAAGGCAACCTTTGTCTGGGGCTTTCCGTCCGACGATTTTAAATCCATGGAAATCCTGCGCAAAACTAATATCAATGATTACAGCAAGCGCAAATCCGTTTTCATGACCAAGGAAAGTGCCGGTGACACGGTTGATCATTTGACTGATCCCGATGCTGATTACTGGTATTGGATCGAGATCACACTCGGCAATGGAAGAGTTATTACACAAGGCCCAGTCAAAGCCGAGTTTTCCACGGAATGAATTGTCATCAAAGATGAAGTAATTTGTTAGTTGCTCTGTCTTTGTATCATCCTTGATGTCACTCTGGCGCTTTGCCGTTCGGGCAAGGCGGCGACATCGCACACGTCCTTGGCCTTCGCCAAAAAAGGCGGGCTCGGGTCCTCAAGGTAATTAAACGTGTGCGGGGGCTCCCAATCCGCAGGCGCGCCGTCCGGTCGCACTTGCCGCCCCAGCGCGGGCAATTTTTCGAGACCTGCCAGAGCATGGCGTTGATAGCCGAAAGCGTTTTGCCCGAACCCGTCTCGCCCGTGACCAACCAGCCCCGGCAAAAGTCATTCAACGACCACGAGAATCCGCCCAGAGTCAGAACCGGCTTCGCGCGCGAACGCCCGCGCGCCGCCATCACGCCGCACGCCACCTGCCAGACGGCAAACGCGCCGCACGCCACCTGCCAGACGGCAAACGCGCCGAACACTGCCGACATCGCCAGCGCCGCGCCCGGCGACATGCCGGCGCGCCGTGCGAAAAACGTGCAGCCAAGACTCACGATGGCGAGAAGGAGATGAAACAGCATGGTCATGAATACACCACCGCGCGCATTCATTGCGCGCAGCCCCGCCACCATGCTTAAAAACGCCTCCGCTTGTCTTGGACATTCCGACCATTTTTGAGGACAAAAAGGCCAAAATCACCCCGCCTTTACTTCAATCTGCACAATCACAGGGCCATCCCCGGTGGCGGCGCGGAACTTTTCCGCGATCTCATCGAGTTTGCGCAACCGCGCCGCCTCGATGGCATCGACAAGGCCGACAAGTTCGCGCCCGTGCAGGATGACTTCATGGCGCAAAAAAGCCAAACGCAGGCGTTCGCCCCGCCCGGCGTTGCCGTCGGCGGAAGAGCCATCCGGGTCATGACTCGCGCCGTGGAAACAGGTCCACGGCAGCAGCCAGCATTGCCCGTTCGTTTTGGTGATTCGCAGGCATGATGGCGCGCTGGCCGGCGGCGCGGCGACCGCTCCGGTTTCACCGGCTCGCGCCGGGGCGGTGGCATCCGCGCTGCCGCCGACATCGGCGTGCGCGTTTCTCGCCGCGCGGCGGCGTTCGATTTCTTCCCTAAGTTTACTCATAAACTGATTCCTCGCGATTGTTCCTGTTGCGGTTGTTGTTGATGTTGCGGAGGCGGCACCCACTGGCGGACGGACTCGCACAGGCGTTCGTGCGCTTTCAAAGACAACTGGTGCTGAAACGCCTCCAAAAGCAACTCTTCGCGGACGGCCTTGACCGTCGCCTCGTCGGGTTTGACGGACAGCGCCAGTTCGCGGTCGGACTCGCGCTCGACGTTCAGCCGCAGCGCCTCCTTGTCACTGGTGAACACGACGATCTTTTGCCGCGCCCGCGATATGCCCACATACCATTGCTGGCGGCTCATCATAGATGCTTGTTCGCCGTCATGGGCGACGAGCACGGTATCAACCGTCTTGCCCTGCGAGGCATAGGTTGTAACCGCGTAGCCGCGCACAAACATCCGCTGCGACGGCGCGAGCGTCTTCGTGACCCCGGCGTCATCGCGCACGCGGATGCGCCCGTCCTTCATCACGCGCCGCACCGTGACCAGTTCGCCGTTGCGAACGGCCTCACCCTCGATGGATTTTCCATTGAACTTCATCTGCAAACGGTCGCCCCGCGCCAGTTCCAATTCATGCGTCCTGGTGACGACAAAGCGGTCCGCGCATTTGTAGCTCACGGTCGTGGCGCGCCCGTCCTTGCGCAGGGTCACGCCATGTTCACCGGCACCGGCGATCTCGCACCAATCGCCCCGCTTGAAACGTCCGTAGCCGCGAATGAACAAAACCCCCGCATCCGGCGTGTAGAAGCGCGCATCGCGCTTTTGCGCGTCGCTCAAGTCCGCCGACTGCCACGATGCCACCGGCTTGCCCGCGCCCCTCCCGCCCAGTTTTCTGGTTTCACGCAAACGCGCGCGGATGGCATCGTTGGCCGCGTGCACGTCGTCCCAAGTCTGCGCGACGGCGAGCACCTGTTCCTTGCGACCCAGCGCCTCGCAGTATTCGCGGGCCAGTTCCGTCATGCGCTCGCCGGCATCCAATTCACGGATGCACCCCATCGCATCCAGCTTGTCGAATGAAGCCGCCAGCCGGCCCTCCGCCGCCGCCTTCACCGCCGAGCGGTATTTTCGCACAAACGCCTTTTCCTCCCGCGACGCCACCGCATCCGGGTTCTGTCTCCTGATTGCCTCCAGGCGCACCGTCTGCAAACTCGTGTGCTCTTCGATGGCGCGCAACGCATCCGAGGCCGCGACCGCGCCCTGCTGCCGCGTGTCGCCCGACAAAATCAGCCTCCCGCCGCAAGCCCGCACCCGCTCGATCAACGCGCGCATGTCGCGTCCGCCGATCTGCCCGGCCTCATCGACAATCACGACCGCGCCTCGCGGCAGCCGCCCTTCCACGCCTCCCGCCTCTCCCGCCCCGCCCGCGAGCAGGCTCGCCAGCGTGCGCGCCGGGGCCAGTCCATCGCGCCGCAAGTCCGCCGCCTGCTGATGTTGCGGGGCCAGCACGACCACCGGGTGCCGCGCCGCCTCCAAGCCGCGAACAACCTCGCGCAGGGCGAAACTTTTCCCGCTGCCCGCCGCCCCCTGAAACACCGTGATCAAATCGCGGCTGCGCAAAATGCGCGACACCGCCGCGCGCTGCTCCGCCGAAAGCGACGGCGACGGTTGGTGCGCCGCATTGAGCGCGTCGCGGCTGCGCACCCCGTCCTGCGCGGCAACCACGATGGCAAATTCGCAGGACAGCGCCTCGCGGTTGGTCAGCTTGCGCGACTTCGCATCGAGGATGTAATCGCGCTTCGCCATCTCGTTTTCCAAGTCCTCCAAGGAAAAGTTTTGGCCGCGCCCACGGGCCAGCGCCGCCGACATCAACTCGTAGTCGCCGACCACCGAGCGGCGCTCAAACAGATGCGCGTCCGCCCACGTGACAAATCCGGGCAGCCCGCATTTTTCCGAAACCACCGACGGCAGCGGCGGCGGCAGGCGCGCCGGTTCCAGCTTGGCCAGCGCCTCATGCTCGGAGGCGGGCATTTCCGAGGCCCAGCGCGGACGCAGTTTTTCCGCGCACGCGCTTTTGATTTTGCGCCGCCGCTTGTCCTGCGCGACCTGCGCGCGCAGCGCCTTTTCGTTCCCGCGCAGCCCCTCCGTTTCGATGCGTTTTTTCGTCTCCGCATCAATCTGCTGATGCCGCTTGGAAAACCGGGCAACCACGCTCTCCGGCACCCCCTGAATCTCAAACCCAGTTGGCGTGTTGACGATTTCGTAGCCGAGATTGCGGAGTCCCTTCGCCAGCTCATGGTAGTAAAGATTCTCGGCAAATTTTTGCGCCCGATACATGCCCGTCGCGTGAAGCGCCTTCCACTTTTCCTCCACAAAATCGTAGGTCGCGTTGAACACCACGCAATGCGTGTGCAGATGCGGATCGAGTTCGCGGCTGGTGTCGTGCCGGAACAGCGCGGCGGCAATGCCGCCGGTCACGCGTTCGCCGTTTTCGCCGTCCTTGCGCACCCGCGTTTCGGCGAACTTTTCCAGTTCATCGACCATCACGCGGACAGCCCGGTCATGGAGCTCGATAATCCGGGCATCCTGATACAGAGCGACCACCGAGACCGACTTCGGTGGGCTGACCACAAAATCGTAAAAAACGCGCCGGTTCGACACCGTGCGCCCGCCCTCGCGACGGGTCGTGTTGCGCCGCATCGTCAAGCCTTGTCCGGTTTCCGGGTGCTGGCCCTCGCACATCGCCAAAAAACTTTTTTCGTCCACGATGCCGTCGAGCCCGAGCATGGACGCGGCGACCCCGCGCCACTCGCCGCGCACCACATGGCCGTCCATGTAGTAATCCCCCGTCGCCAGATGCTCGCGAAAATACCCCTCCGCGTTGGACAAATTCAGTTGCGGCTTGGCCGTCAGCATGGCAGCACCTCCCTCGCGACGCGCGCGCGAAGAATGCGGACAGGCCGCGCCCACCCGGAACGCACCTGCGTTCTTTTTGAGCACCACGCATCTCCCCTTGCGCTCAGGCGCAATGATTTTTTCAGGGCTTTCACGGACCGCAGCCTACCGGAGGCGCGTGAAAAGAAATAGGGGCGGTATCCACATTCCAAATACCCGGATTTTCCGGCGACGCGTGCGCGGCGCACGGGCGCGCCCGCACGACGCCTGTCCGCACCGCCCGACCTTCACGAAATCGCGCCGCGCCCCCGCGTGCCTTGTGGCGCGGCGCGACCTCGTGAGGCGCGGAGACGCACCGGCGCACGGACGGGGAGCCAGAACGTCGGCGGGCGGCGGCGGGGAATCGGGGCTCGCGCGCCGCCGGTGAAGCGGTGCCCTCTTTTTTTGCGCGCCTCCGCCCGCCGCCGTCCATGCTCCCTTGGCGCGGGAAAACACTCCGCACTTTGCTCTGCCGGAAATGCGGACAGCCGCTGCGTGACATGCCACCGGGCGCGGTAAAATTGCCCTGTCCGCTGTTCCGCCAAAGTCTGCCACATCGGTCAATGTGTTCTCGCCCTCGCAGGCTCGGGCTGCGCTCCACACCGCCCGTCTGCGCGGGGCGCAGCCGGGCTTTGACTCGATGTGCGTCCGGGGCGGACGAGATCGGGCAGGCCGTCATGAATACCCCGGCACGTCGCCGGGAACGGACCGCGCCTGATTTCATTTCCGAACATGAACGACCTCGCTCAAAAAACACGCGGCATCGAAAAAGCCGAGCGCACCCAAGCTATCGCATACCTGAGAAAATTCCTGAAGGAGGGCGACACCGTTTACGTCTTCCTTCGCGGCATCAGCAAGAGCGGCATGAGCCGCTGCATTGACTTATACGCAATCGTGCACGGAAGGCCCTGCCGCCTCACGTGGAGCGCCGCCATCGCATTGCGCAAACCCTACGACAAAAAGCGCGAGGCGCTTCGCATGGAGGGCGGCGGCACATGCGTGGCGTTTGAAGCGGTCTATAACCTCGCATGGGCACTCTTCAACAACCCGGTCACCCTCAGCCATCAGTGGCTTTGAGGGCGCGGCGCACGACAAAACGCCGCATGCGGCGGCCGCCCGGAACCACCGCGTTTTATCCGGGCAACCGCGCGCAGGTAATCTCACCGGACGGACGCGAGCCCGTATTTTATATTTGGATACAATCGTGAAAATCGCACTCGAAAAAACTGCTCCGCGCACCCGCTCGTCCCACCGGCACTTCGCTTAATACCCTTGCCTGCTGCGTGTTCCGCCATTGTGCCACACCCGTCAATGTAGAGCTCGCTGGCGCTCGCCTCCACACCGGACGCCTCCGCATCCGCTCCGGCGTCCTTTGACTGGGTGTGCCCTTGGAACGGCGTGAATCGGGCAAGGCCGAGACAATCCGGCATGTCGCCGGAAGCGGACTGCGCCTGATTCCGCCAAATCACATGACAACCGAAACGACCTGCGTGTTGGAAACACTCCACCTGCCCCAAGGCCGCAAGCGCGCCTCCATTCACCGGGAGCTTCTCCACCACATCGAGACCGGCGAAACCATGCTCTTCCGAGTCCTGCGCGGTTACATAGGCGCAGCGCTCCGCGCATCCAGCGACGACACCGGCGCTCCGCTTGACCGCGACCACGGCATCACCGACCTCACGGTCGAATCGCTTGCCAGCGCATGGATCGAATGCTCGCAATTCTGCCGCGAATGCGCCTGGCACCTGTCCTACCTCGACGACGAGCGCAACGGCCACGACTTCTGGCTCACCCGCAACCACCACGGCGGCTATTTGGACGAGTCCGTGAACGACGAGCCTGCCGAGTTCGCCATGCAGCAACTCGCCCGCGCCGGCGAGTCCTTCGGCGAGGTCGATCTCTACATCGGCGACGACCGCAAACTGCACTTCAGCAACGAAAGCCGTGTCGCATGAAAACGAGTCAAACCCCGACCTTCCGTCCGTTGCTCGAACAACTCATCCGCCGCCACGACGCGCACACGGTGTTCACGGCATTCGCATCTTTGGCCGCTTGCGCGCTCGCGCACGGCACCCGAGAGGCCGAATACCTCGAAGAGGCCAAGCACTGGAACAGGGACGAACTGGAAATTTTCAGCCACGCCCTTGCCGCACTGGTCATGGAAATGGAGGCCCAGCCCTTCACCGACCTGCTCGGAGGCCACTACATGGACTTGGCCCTCTCCCATAAGGGACAGCAATGGAATGGAGAGTTTCACACCCCGCAGCACATCTGCGAAATGATCGCCCAAATGATTGCCGGTGACTCATCGCTGCCGGCAGAAGGCCCCGTCACGCTCTGCGAACCGGCCTGCGGCGCGGGAGCGATGATTCTGGCCTTTGCCAAGGCGCTCTCACCGGAGAACCGCCGCCGCTTGCGGGTCACCGCCATCGACATCAGCAAGACCGCCTGTGACATGTGCTTCATCAACGCGACCCTCTGGGGAATCCCTGCCGAGGTCATCCACGGGAACACCCTCTCGATGAAGTTCTTCGCCTCATGGCGGAACATCCACTGGATTTTCCGGGGACGCTTGCACCTCTTCGCCGGACTTGCCGCCGGGCAAAATCAGACAGATGCGCCGCAAACCGAAACCGGAAACGGAAATGAACCGGTGATGCCGCTCGCAACCGCTCTCATCGCATCCGCTGCCGAGCAACAGGGACAACCGCCCGCGCCAGAGAAAACCGAGCAAATCAAAGCCGCACTTGGACAGCAAATGTTCGACTTCGCGTGACTTCAGTTCGGGAGACCAAAGAAGAGCGAGGGGGAATCTGCCACAGGGACACTTTGCTGATGTTTCCCTTGCGGGATGGCCGACTTTGCGGATGGGGAATTTCCTCACACCGCGCCCCGTTGCCGAGCATGGTGTCGCGGGCAAGGTCCGCTTCGCTCTCCACCTTGCCCGCGACACCCAATCTGGCAACTATTGGGGCGCGGAGGTTCGCTGGCCGCTGCCAGCACAAAGAGAACACGGCAGACGCCTCGTGACCGCGACCCGCGCAGGACTGGCGTTGCCAGCCCACAGGCTTGCGCGCCTCTTTTGGCTGGCAGGTGTTTCCGCCCTTTCCGCCTGCCCGTCCATGCAATCCACCGCCGGACACACCTGTCCAAACGCAACCCGCCTTTTGCGCGACCAGCGCGGACGCTCCGCGCAAAGGATGCGACGCCGCGCCCCCTGCAAACCGACTCGCCTGACGGAATCGAAAAACGCCCGCCGCCGCAATGATGCCGCCACCCGGCGCACGCGCACCAAGGCCGCAAACCACCCGCACCGGACTGCCGCCACCCCTTCAAAAGGATGCCCAACGGCGACAGCCGCCTTTCCGCATCGCCGAGAAGCCCCGACCGGCGGGCGGGCAACCGGCGGAAAAATCCGCGCCTTCGACGCGCGACAACACTTATGGAAAACCCAAAAAAACATCGGGACAAAAATAGGGCTCGACCCACCGGGCGGATTCCCGCATTATTGGCGAATGGGAATTTGTATCCATGATTTGAATACAAATAGGAGGCTCGCCTCGCGCCCAAGTCCCTCCGGAAGGTTGACAGGAAGTTGCCAAAAATGCTGTTTTTTGCTTCCCATGCCTGCCCTAACCTGCCACACTCTGCTCGTTCTAAACCATTAACCACCAACTAAGTCCGCTATTACTAGCGACTTGTTCATGACGAACGCGCGGGCGTCCCGCCCATGCGACGGCGCTCGCGCCGCGAGGTTCCGATCAACATGGGCGGGGTCGCCCATGCCACCCAATCCCACGGGCGAGACGCCCGTGCCACACAATCCACGCGGAAAGACGGCACGGAGGCAGTCCCTCCAAAAAGACAGAGGCTGCCAAAGAATAAATCTCGTTCGGAATTGGTGTGAGGCCGGCCTGCCCGGGGCACCACCGAAGAACAGTCCCGAAACCAGCCCTCCCGTCGCATTTTATGTGGAATTGTAACCCATTGGGTTACAATCCGCAGAGGGACTCAATCCACGATCATCACCATGTCCCCCGCGCGGACTTCCTCGTAGAGGCCGATGATGTCGAGGTTGCGCAGGAGGACGCAGCCGGAGCTTTGGGGTCGGCCGATGAGATGCTCGCGATTCGTGCCGTGGATGTAGATGTAGCGGTCGTGCGTGTCCACGTCGCCGCCGCGGTTCACCCCGTCCTCCAAGCCGCCGAGCCAGAGGATGCGGCTGGTGATGAGCGCGCCGCCTTCGCGGTCATCGTCGGGCGGAAGGTCGTATTCGC
The DNA here is from genome assembly GCF_038725785.1 of Termitidicoccus mucosus. Taxonomy (GTDB): domain Bacteria; phylum Verrucomicrobiota; class Verrucomicrobiia; order Opitutales; family Opitutaceae; genus Termitidicoccus; species Termitidicoccus mucosus. The sequence continues at coordinate 1,517,235 of NZ_CP109796.1, read as the reverse complement.
CAAAATGCCGGCCCGTCGGCACGCGGCCCTTGAACACCATGCCGGGCGGCTGGCCCGCGCCGATGCGTTCGGTGATGGCGTGCAGGCCGCGCGGCGTGCCGAGGGAGTCTTTCAGGTTGGAGGGCGGGCGGCGCGAGGTGGAGATTACGTAACCACGGACGAGTTCGCCTCCACGAAAAAATTGCATCGTCTGGGTGGAGATGCGCGCGAGAAGAATCCGCTCTGTTGGCTTGATGCCGAGGGCGGCGCAGGTTTTAGTGACCAGTTCCAAAGGTTTATTCATCGTGAACACACCATCACTCACAGTCGGTATCGTCGGAGCCACAGGCGCAGTTGGTCAAGAACTCGTCCGCCTGTTGCATGAGCGCAATTTCCCGATGACTTCGCTGCGGCTTTTCGCCTCGGCGCGGTCGGCGGGCAAGACCGTGGAGCGCAATGGGAAGAGCTACACGATCGAGGAGGCGAAGCCGGGGGTGTTCGCCGGCGTGGATCTCGCATTTTTCGCGGCGGGCGGCTCGGTCACGCGCGCGCTGGCAAAGGATGCGGTCGCGGCGGGCTGCCTCGTGATCGACAAGAGTTCCGCGCTGCGCATGGAGCCGAACGTTCCGCTCGTCATCCCGGAAATCAATCCGGAGAAGCTGCGCCGGCACGAGGGCATCATCGCCAACCCGAACTGCTCGACCGCGGTCATGCTCATGGGGCTCTGGCCGCTGCACCAGGCGTTCGGCCTGAAGCGCATCATCGTCTCGACCTACCAGTCGGTTTCCGGCACGGGCGCGGAGGCGGTGCGCGAACTGGAAGCCCAGGTGCAGGCGCACGTGAAGGGGCTGCCGCTGGAAAAGAAGGTTTACCCGTATCAGATCGCGTTCAACTGCATCCCGCACATCGATTCGTTTGACGCCACCGGCTACACCGGCGAGGAGACGAAGATGGCGCAGGAGAGCCGCAAGATCATGGGGCTGCCCAACCTCCGCGTGTCCGCCACGACCGTGCGCGTGCCGGTGGTGCGGGCGCACTCGATTTCGGTGAGCGCGGAGTTCGAGCGTCCCGTGAATCTCGAAAAGGCGCGCGCGGCCATCGCGGCGTTTCCCGGCGCGGAACTCGTCGATGACGTGGCGAACAAGAAGTATCCGACGCCGCTCGATTTCGCCGAAAAGGTGAAGTGCGGCGTGGGCCGCCTGCGCATCGACACCGCGTGGGACAACGGCCTGAGCTTCTGGGTGAGCGGCGACAATCTCTGGAAAGGCGCCGCGCTCAACGCCGTGCAAAACGCCGAGTTGATGGCCCGCGAGGGGTTGCTCGGGAAGGCGGCGCTCGCCGGCCGGGCATAAGCGATCCAATTGATTGTCCCTTTTGGCATGGGCTGCCCCTGATCGTCGGCAGCCCTTTTTTTTGCACTTTTTCAAAACGGCGGACCCGGCAATCCGGGCCGCTGGACGCGGCTATCGTTCCATCTGGCCGCGGGTGACGCCGAGCTGGTTGAGGAGGCGGAGTTCTCGCCAGAGGTCGGGGCCGGTGATTTCGCCGCGCAGGAGTTGCTGGTAGCGGCGGAGGGTGTGCGCGACTTCCGCGGGCGTTTCGTTGACGAACTCGACGCGGAAGAAGCGCGCGCCCAGGGCGAGAAGGCGCGCGGCGGACTCGGCGCCGGTTTGCGCGCGATTGTTGAAAACGGTGTTGCGGCAGCCGGCGTCGGCTTTCAGCGGGAACTCCGCGCCGACGCGGTCGCGCAGCCGGACCTCGTGTTTTTCGCAGGGGCGGCCGCAGTCGCGGTAATCTTTTCCCGCGGATAGAAACGCGCAGAACACGCAGTGCTCCATGTGAAACATAGGCATATGCTGGTGGATCGTCAGGTCGAACCACGCGGGCGGCGCGGCGGAGAGGAGCGCCTCGAGTTGGGCGGTGTTGAGGTCGTAGGAGGCGGTGACGCGCTCGAGGCCGTGGTGCGCGAGGAAATATTCGGCGGCGAGCGGGTTGGCGACGTTGAGGGAGAAATCGCCGCGCTTGCGGTCGGCGGCGAAGAACGCGAGGTGATCGTGGTTGCGCACGAGGTAGCCGTCGGCTTCGCACGAGCGCACCTGGCGGAGAATCCATTCCTCGCCGGGTTTGGTGATGCGCGGCGGGGCGACCCAGATTTCCGCATGCGGGGTGCGAAATGCGGAATGCGGAGTGGTGACGGCGGGCGCGGGGCTGTCTTCATTCCGCATTCGGAAATCCGCATTCCGCACCCGGCTGACGGCGTCGCGGTAGTGTTTCGGATTTTCGAACTCGCAATAAAAGGTCGCGAGGTTCGGAACCGTGAGCGCGGCGTCGAGCTGGCCGAGGTTGCGGAGGACGGGGATGATTTCGGGCGGGGTGGATTGAGGGGTGCAACTCAAAGTTGTGTCAGCGCCGGAATCTTTCTTCTTTCTTCTTTCTCTTTCCTCTTTCTCCCCACCCGTTCCTGACGAAAGAGAAAGATAAAGAGGAAAGAAGAAAGATTCCGGCGCTGACACAACTTTGGGTTGCACCCCGGATTGAGTGCCACGGGCATCTTGCCCGTGAGTTTGGAAAGGAGCGCGCACATTCCTGTCCGCGACGACGCGGGCAGGAATGCCCGCGCTCCCATTTGCGCCGGCGGCTTCGCCGGAGGTCCAGACAGGAAAGTCCGTGCTGTTTTCGCGCAGCGTCCAGCGCTTGGGTTGCGCGCGCAGGGCGTCCAGTCTGGCAATGGCTTCGCGGCGGAGGCGGTTGAGTTCGCTGACGGGAAGCATCACGCCGCCTTCGAGGTGGGTGGCGAGCGTGTCGAGCTTGAAGGGGGTGCCGCCGAGGCGCCCGAACTGGTCGCGGAGGCTCGCTTCGGTGAGCGGCCGGGTTTGCGCGGGCGCGAGCGGCGTCGCGGAATCCACGCGAACGACGTGTTCTTCGGTGTCGCGGGCGATGAGGGTGAGGGGGCCGCCCGCATGGCCGTGGACTTCGAGGGAGACCGGACGAGTGTGGCGGATTTTGTCGCCCTCGTAGGTGGCGCGCAGTTCGCGGTCGAGCGCGGGGTCGTTGGTTTTCCAGAGGAGCTGTCCGGGGCGCACGCGGCGGAAGTCGATGTCGCCGCGCCCGAAGCGCAGGGTGGTCTCGCCGCCGCGCGTCGTATTCATTTCATAGATACGGCCGCCCTCCTCGCGCTGTTCGGGGTTGCCGGCGTCGAAGACCACGCCGTCGCCGGGTTTGACCGGGGCGGCGGGGCGCAGGGTGACGCTTTCGTTCTGGACGCGGAGGATTTCGCCGAGGAAAACGCCGCGCTTGGTGCCGAAGCGGGCGTGGACGAGGTGCCGGTTGTCGATGCCGCGGAACCAGCCGGTGTGCAGGCCGCGGGAGAAGGACATTTCGAGCTCGTAGCGCGAATGCGGAATGCGGAATGCGGATTGCGGAATGGCTCCGGCGGGCGCGGCGCTGTTTTCATTCCGCAATCCGCATTCCGCATTCCGCATTCCCATGATCGCATCGAGCGCGCGGCGGTAAACGCGGGTGATGCTGGCGACGTATTCGGGGGATTTCAGGCGGCCTTCGATTTTCAGGGAGGCCACGCCGGCGCGGACGAGGTCGGGGAGCACGTCGATCCCGGCGAGGTCGCGCGGGCTGAGCAGGTAGCGGCGGTCGCCGAGATCGACTTGCTGCCCGTCGGAGATGAGTTCGTAGGGCAGGCGGCAGGCCTGGGCGCATTCGCCGCGGTTGGCGGAACGGCCGCCGAGCGACTCGCTGGTGAGGCACTGGCCGGAATACGCGACGCAGAGCGCGCCGTGCACGAAGACTTCGAGCGGCAGCGGCGGGGCGCCGGAGGCGCGTTGCGCTTCCTGGATCGCGTTGATGTCGGCGAGGGTGTTCTCGCGGGCCAGGACGACGAGGTGCGCGCCAAGCCCGCGGGCGAACTCCACGCCCGCCGCGCTGGTCACGGTCATTTGCGTCGAGGCATGGATGGGAAAGTCAGGCGAAAGACGGCGGATGAGACGGCAGATGCCCGTGTCCTGCACGATGGCGGCGTCCACGCCGGCGGCGATGATGGCGCGGGCGAAGTCGGCGGCGTCGGCGAGCTCGTTGGTGAAGACGAGGGTGTTGAAGGTCACATAGCCGCGCACGCCGCGCCGGTGGAGGAACGCCATCAGTTCGGGCAGGTCGGCGAGCGTGAAGTTTTTCGCGCGCATGCGGGCGTTGAAACGATCGAGGCCGAAGTAGATGGCGTCGGCGCCGTTCTCGACGGCGGCGCGCACGCAGTCCCAGTCGCCGGCGGGCGCGAGCAACTCCGGGCGAGCCAAGGGGCGCGTGCCCGGGGACGGCGCGGAGGCTGGCGGCGTGGTGGTGGCGATGGACGGCATCGATTGATAAATCCCGAATTCCAAATCCCAAAAAAATCCCGATGACAAAAGCTCAAAAACGCGGCGCGTTATACAATGAATCCGGGCTTATGGAGAGCCGGGCTCCCGCGAGGCCGTTGCGATCAGGGACAACGTTCCCCGCCGACGGCCTCGCGGGAGCCCGGCCCTCCATGCCAAAAGCTTCATATCCGTTATTTGTCCATCCGTCATCACATCGGCCCCGCCGGGTCGTCCGCCATGCGGTCGGTCGGCCTTCCCGGCGCGGCGGCATGCGGGGCGATGTCGCGGACGCGGCGGGCGAAGACATACGTGAGCACCATCCAAAAGGCGGAAAACAGGCCCGCGAGCGCGAAGCCGTGGAGCCGCCCGTCGGGCTGCTCGGTGATGAGCAGGCCCGCGATGATGTTCGCGATCGCCCCCGCGGCCTGCTGCACGGCGAAGTTCACGCTCATGAAGCCGCCGCGATAGCGCTGGTCCACGGCGTTGGCCAGCATGGTCATCGACGGCGGGAAACGCGATCCCATCGACACGCTGAAGGCCGTGGTCGCCATCAGGGCGACCAGCAGCGGCACCGGCGGCAGGTTGGTAAGGACGAGCACGGTCACGATGCCGCAGGCCGTAAACACGCCGATGAGCCTCAGCTTGTCGTGTTTGTCCACGAGCCGGCCGACCACCGGGGTCGTGAAAAACATCACCGCGCCGCTCGCGAGGTAGATGTAGAGCAGGTCGTGCTTGGCTATGCCCACGTTGGACACCATCGCCGGGGCCATGAAGGGAAAGATCGCGCCGCCCGCGAGCACGAGCGACGCCGTCAGCCAGAAGCCGCGCCGGTGCGTGCGGATGGTGACGATGGCGCGCATCTGTTTGAGGGGATTGTGCCCGGAGAACACCGGCTGCAACGACGGCAGCGCGCGCGCCCCGATGAACAGCACCGGCACGCTCACCGCGGTGAGCAGGAAAAACGTCGCGTGCCATTCCAGTTTTTCGGCGAGCAGCAGGCCGAGCGGCACGCCGAGCACCTGGGCGAGGGGAAACGCCGTCGTCACCACGCCCATCGCGCGCCCGCGGCGCTCCGGCGGGATGAAGTCGCCCACCATCGCGACGACGACGGAGCTGGCCACGCCTCCGCACGCGCCCGCCGCCAGGCGCGCGGCCAGCAACGCCCAGTAGGTCGGCGCGAGCGCGCACGCCAGCGTCGAGACGCAGAAGCCCGCGTAGAGCGTGAGCAAGGCGTGCTTGCGGTTGAAGCGGTCGAGCACCGCGCCGCCGAGCAGCCCGGTGACCGCGGCCGCGAGCCCGTAGGCGGCGGTGAGCCGGCCGAATTGCGACGGGCTGATGGAAAACACCTCCATCAACCACGGCCCGAGCGGCATCATGATCATGAAGTCCAGCACGTGCGTGAACTGCACGGCGCCGAGCACGACGAGCGTGAGGCGTTCGTTGACAGGTTTCCCGTTGGGCAGCGTGACCGGCGTGAATGACATGGCGGACTTGCCAGCATGCCCTGCTTGTGCGCGCCGGTGCCAGCCCTTATTTGCGGGGGGCGGCCGCGGGTTGTTGAAAATTTTGTTTTAGCTTTGGACGGAGAACGGTCATTTGATTCGGCATGCCCATCACTCCACAGGAAGCGCTTCAGCGCACAATCGAACACCGGGAGATTTTTCACGACGAGATGCTGCACTTGATGCGCATGATCATGCGCGGCGAAATGTCGCCGGTCATGACGGCGGCGATCATCACCGGCCTGCGCGTGAAGAAGGAAACCATCGGCGAAATCACGGCGGCGGCCCAGGTGATGCGCGAGGCCGCGCGCCGGGTGGAGGTGCCGGACGGCGGGAACTTCGTGGACATCGTCGGCACGGGCGGCGACGGGGCGCACACCTTCAACATTTCCACGGCGTCCATGTTCGTCGTCGCGGCGGCGGGCGCGCAGGTGGCCAAGCACGGCGCGCGCGGCGTGTCGAGCCGCTCGGGCAGCGCCGACGTGCTCGAGGCGCTTGGCGTGCCGCTCGACCTGCCCCCGGAACGGCTGGCCGAGTGCGTGCGCGAGACGGGCATTTGCTTCATGTTCGCGCCGAACCACCACCCGGCGATGAAAAACGTGGCCGCCATCCGTCGCGAGATGGGCGTGCGCACGATCTTCAACATCCTCGGCCCCTTGATGAACCCGGCGGGCGCGCCGAACCAGTTGATGGGTGTCTTCCACCCTGATCTCGTCGGCATCCAGGTGCGCGTGATGCAGCGGCTCGGCGCGAACCACGTGCTGGTCGTTTACGGCAAGGACGGCATGGACGAGGTTTCGCTCGGCGCGTCCACGATGGTGGGCGAACTGAAGGACGGCGCGGTGAGCGAATACGAGATACACCCGGAGGACTACGGCATTCCCATGGCGAGCAACCGGACCATGAAGGTCGGCAACGCGGAGGAATCCCGCGTCATGCTGCTCGGCGTGCTCGAAAACACGCCCGGCCCGGCGCGCGAGACGGTGGTGCTCAACGCCGGCGTCGCGCTCTACGCCGCCAACCGCGTGCCGGGGATCGCCGAGGGCATCGAGCTGGCGCGCGAGACCATCGCGAGCGGCGCGGCCCGCCGCAAGCTGGACGGATTCGTGCAATGCACCCGGCGGCTCGCATCCGCGGTGGGGTAGGGACAGGCGGTTGTCTGGGGAAACGGTGGAAGCGCATCCCGCCGCGTTTCAGGCAAGCGCAAGCGGCGGGATGCCGCTTCCCCTTGTTTCATCCGGGATAGGTTTCCAGCGCCCAGCGGATGGCCGGGCTGTCGGCGCTCGGGACGATGAATTGCAGGCCTGCGGACAAGCCGTTGCCGAGTGCGACCGGAAGCGTGAGGACCGGCAGGCCGGCAAGGCTGGCCGGCGAGTTGAGCGTGAGCAGGCGGTTGCGGTTTTCCAGCGTGCAGTCGGATTTCGCCAGCGCGGGAAACGGCGTCGCGGGCATCACGAGGAAATCGTAGCCGCGGAAATAGCTGCGGAAAAGCTTGCGGATGGCGGCGCGCTTGATGTGCGCGGCGTCGAGCTGGGTCTGCGTCCAGTTGCGCCCGCGGTCAATCAGCGCCCAGACCGTGTCGCTGTAGTGCTTGCGGTGGCGGTCGAGCCAGTCGGCATGCACCCCGTAGGCCTCGGTGCTCTGGAGGATCGAATAGGATTCGAGCGCGCCGAGAAACGCGCTGGTGATCTGGTCGCGCGTGGTGCGGTCGGCGGGCGGGGCGAGCCGGCGCGCCGCGGCGCGCACGGCCTTGGCCGTGGTGGCGTTCAGGGCGAGGCCGAGCGAGGCGAGATCGAGGAAGCAGCCGCGCGGCTTGCGCGGGGCGGTGAGGGTCTCGCCGAGCAGGGCGCGATTGACGGCGTGCATGTCGGCCGCGGTGCGCGCGAGCCAGCCGGGCGTGTCGAAACCGGGCGCAAGCGGAAACGCCTCGCTCATCCACGGATGCCCCGCGCCGAGCCGCAGGCCGTAGAGCCCGCAAAACGAGGCGGGCACGCGGATGGAGCCGCCGGTGTCGGTGCCGATGCCAAATGGCACGAGCCCGGATGCCACCGCGACGGCCGTGCCGCTGCTGGAGCCGCCGCTCACGCGCCGGGGAAATTTCGGGTGCGCGCAGTCGCCGTGAAACGGATTCTCCCCGGTGAGCCCGTAGGCGAATTCGTGCAGGTGCGCCTTTGCGGCAAAGACCGCGCCGGCCTCGTCGAGCGAGCGGAAGTGGGCGCGGGCGGATTTCCGAGGGATGATTGCGCGCGTGAAACAGGTCTTTCAGCACATAGGGGGCGCCCGCGAGCGGCGCGTCGCTCGCGGCGGCCCGCGCGAAGGACTCGGCGAGCGCATGCGGCGTGGCGCACGAGGCGATGGCGGCGGACCGCTGGGCGGGCGCGAGGGCTTGCAGGCGGCGGGACAGCTCACGGGCCGCCTCGCTCGGATCGCGGGCGGCGAGTGCCTGCCATTCGGCGATCGTTTGTGCGGCGGATGACGGCGGCGGCATGCCGTGCAAACGTGTGCGTCGCGCGAGGAATCGCAACTTTTTCGAGCGGGTTGCCTTGAAGAGAAAACTCGTCTTCTTTGGGCAGAGCAGTCCAAAACAAAAACTTATGAGTCCTGAAAAAAAACTCGCCGAATTAAATATTTTACTGCCCGCCGCGCCCGCCGCCGCCGGCAACTACGTGCCGACCGTGCGCACGGGCAGCCTGCTTTATTGCGCCGGCACCATCCCGATGGTGGACGGAAGGATGACGCATACCGGCCAGGTCGGGAAGGAGCAGACGGTGGAGTCGGCCTACGAGTCGGCGAAAGTATGCACGCTCAACGCGCTCGCCAATATCAAGGCCGCGCTGGGCTCGCTCGACCAGGTGAGCCGGGTGGTGTCCGTGACCGGTTTCGTGAACGCGGTGAACGGTTTCGCGGACAGCCCGGCGGTGGTGAACGGCGCGAGCGATTTGCTCGTGGCGGTCTTTGGCGACGCAGGCAAGCACGCGCGGGCGGCCGTGGGTGTGTCGGGGTTGCCGAAAAACTCAACGACCGAGATTCAGTTGATCGTGGAGGTGCGGGATTGAGGAGAATTTTCGATTCTCGATTCTCGATTTTCGATTGGTGGAGCTACCGCTCCGCTTTGCATCCGGCGCGGCAGCGCCCAATCGAAAATCGAGAATCGAAAATCCCAAATTAATCCATGCTGGTCGCCTTCAACAAACCTTACGGCGTGCTTTCGCAATTCACGCCGGAGCCGGGCTCGCGCTGGCGGACGCTGGCCGGGTTTGCCCTGCCGCCGCAGGTTTATCCGATCGGGCGGCTGGACGCGGACAGCGAGGGGCTGCTTTTGCTGACGGACGAAGCGGCGCTGGTGGAGCGATTGCTCGATCCGAAACGGGGGCATCCGCGCGGCTATTTCGCGCAGGTCGAGCGCATCCCGGCGGCCGACGCGCTCGCGCGGCTTGCGGACGGGGTTGTGATCGGCGGCTACAAGACGCTGCCGTGCCGGGTGCGCCGGCTGGCTGCGGCTCCGCCGCTGCCGCCGCGCGATCCGCCGGTGCGTTATCGAAAAAACGTGTCGGATTGCTGGCTCGCGCTGGAATTGACCGAAGGGAAAAACCGGCAGGTGCGGCGCATGACCGCGGCGATCGGGCATCCGCTGGAATTGACCGAAGGGAAAAACCGGCAGGTGCGGCGCATGACCGCGGCGATCGGGCATCCGACGCTGCGCCTGGTGCGCATGAGAATCGGGCGTTTGGAATTGCCGGCGCTTGCCCTCAAGCCGGGAGACTGGCGCAAGCTCGACGAAGCGGAGCGCCAGGCGGCGGGCGCGCGCGGATGATTTGGGCGCCTTTGTTTTTCCCCCGCCGTCGAGGGCGGCGCGCTCAGCGTCCCCGGCGTGATGCAGGAGCGGCCTTTTTCCCGCGTTTCGCCTGCGGCAGGACGCCGATGCGCGGGTCGCGGCGGCGCACGAGTTCCACGAGGCGGGCGGCGACCGGCTCAAAGCGATTGTGGTTTTCCGGAAGATAAAGCCATTTGGGCAGCACGGAATGAGGTGCGAGTTCGGGGAACTCGTTCATGAGCGAGGCGTGATGCTCGCGCCCGGTGCAGACGCAGATGCCGCGCCAGTCGTCGGACTGCGCGGTGAAATAGAGCGTGAGGCGTCCGGCGACATACGCGGCGCGCCCGCCAAACATGGGGCGCAGCAAGAAGGTGGGGTCGTTTTCGAGCGGCTCCCAAAGCCACGCGTAAGGGTGGACTTTTTTTATACGACCGATGGGCAAATCACGCATATATAATATTTTCGATTAACAGTGGCGCGGCAGCGCCGGTAGGGCGAAGCCTCCGGCTGAGCCGCGGCTCGGCGGGGACGCCTCGCCCTGTCATTTGGGTCAATGTTGAGAGAAAATACTATGTCAGCATTTCACCTCGCCAGCCTCCTCGTAGAGCCCGAGGTGGCGGTAGCGCTCGTAACGGGCTTCGAGGAGCTTTTCGACGGGCAGCGGGCGAAGGACGGAAAGGTGCTTGGCGAGGACTTTTTTCAGCGACTTGGCGGCGGCCTCGGGATTGTTGTGCGCGCCGCCGTCGGGCTCGGGGATCACGTCGTCCACGACGCCGAGTTTTTCGAGATGGTCGGCGTTGATCTTCAGCGCCTCGGCGGCCAGCGGGGCGGCGGAGCGATCCTTCCAGAGGATGGCCGCGCATCCCTCGGGCGAGATCACGGAATAGTAACTGTTTTCAAAGATGAGCACGCGGTCGGTGACGCCGATCCCGAGGGCGCCGCCGGAGCCGCCTTCGCCGACGACAACGGCGATGGTGGGGGTGTGAAGCATGGCCATCTCGCGGAGGTTGACCGCGATGGCCTCGGAAACATGGCGGGCCTCGGACTCGACTCCGGGGAAGGCGCCGGGCGTGTCGATGAAGGTGACGACGGGAAGCTCGAATTTCTCGGCGAGACGCATGAGGCGGAGCGCCTTGCGGTAGCCCTCGGGCTGGGGCATGCCGAAGTTGCGCATGATGTTTTCCTTGGTGTCACGGCCCTTCTGCTGGGCGATGAGCATGACGGGCTGGTCGTCGAGGAGAGCAGTGCCGCCGATGAGGGCGCGGTCGTCGTTGAACTGGCGGTCCCCGTGAAGCTCCTGAAAATCGGTGAAAAGGGCGGCGATGTAGTCGAGCGCGTAGGGCCGGCGCGGATGACGCGCGATCTGGACCTTTTGCCAGGGGCTGAGGTTGGAGTAGATCTCGCGCTGGGTGGCGGTGATCTTTTTTTCGATGGCGCCGATCTCGTCGGCGAGATCGAGGTTGTTTTCAAGGGAACGCTGGCGGAGTTGCTCAAGCTGGACGCTCAGCTCACGGAGCGGCTTTTCGAATTCCAGTGTATAAGTGGGCTTGTTATCCATCGTGGTTGATTGGTCGAGAGGGAAGATTCGGGCCCGCTCTGCACAACATGGCGTCGTTGCAATCCTAGAAATTGGCGCCCTCACGGGGAATCGAACCCCGCTTTGAAGAATGAGAATCTTCCGTCCTAACCGATAGACGATGAGGGCCCTTTTGTTGAAAAGGAACGGCTAGCGTGCGACTCATGCCGGGCTCGTCAAGCCTTGGTTTGTCGTGTCCGTTGGAGGGGATGGTGAAAAATTATGCCCGAGATCCAAAACCGCTTTTTTTTGGGAAAATATCGCTTGCACTCCCCGCGAAATCCCTGCTTTGTCTGCCCTCCCACGCATCCGTAGCTCAATTGGATAGAGCATCTGACTACGGATCAGAAGGTTTGGGGTTCGACTCCCTACGGATGCGCCAGTTTACCAAAAAGCCGCAAGTTTCAACAGCTTGCGGCTTTTTCGTTATGCGGGTGCCGGCAGGGGGCGAACAGGCTAAAAAACTGCGCGGGTCAGTAGGGCGTGAGCACGAAGTGTTTGTTTTCGTTTTCACCGAGTGAAATGACCCGCGCAATTTCGACATCGTCCCGCAGCGGCGCTCCCGGTCTCGCGAGGAACCGGCAGACCAGCATGTAATCGCCCGCCGGGAGATTGGGGAAATCGTAGTTGCCTTGGGAATCCAGCACGCACTGCCGCGTGTAGTGCGCGAGCCGGTGGTCGCGCGGGCCGGGATCCTTGTCCCCGGCGATGGCTTCGTCGCGGGCCTTCATGTAGCCGACGTAGGGGATCAATTCCACGAGGCCGCCCCGTATCTGGCCGATGGCCTGGCCGGAAATCTTGGCCGGGCCGGTTTCGGCATACGGCTGGAACGGCGCGGCCTCGAAGGGAATTTCCAACCGGGCATAGGGGCTCTGCGTTCGCATCAGTTCCGCCGCCTGCGCCGCGATGCCCGCAATGCAGATTTCTATCGCCTGACGCATGGCGGAGTAACTGTCGGTGTCTTCGCCGGACTCGCAGGCGCCGCTGCCGTTCAGGGTGAAGCGGGTCGTCCCGTAGGTGAGGGTGGCGCTGGCGGTGTAGGTGTAGCTGACTTTGAAGCTGAAGCCGTGGCTTTTCTGGACGAGGTGGGTGGAATCAATGGAGACGCTGGCGGGGGCGGTGTTGGCGCCGGTGCCGATAAACGCCCGCGCCCAGATCGGGCCGGTTTCGGCGTTGTCGCGCGCCGAATCGGCGGTGATCAACGGTTCCACGCGGGCGGCATCGGCGGAGGAGAGCGCGGCATAAACCGCCTGATGATTGAAGAGTCGTTGCTTGCCGGCGAAGGCGTTGGGGCGGAAGGTCACCGGGCGCGAGGCGCAGCCGAAGGCGAGGAATGCAATGGCGGCAAAAAGGACGACAAAACGGGGTTTCATCGCGCGCACGATGTCCGTGGCGCAGTGATTTGTGAAGTTATTTCGCCGGGATTGACCAGGCCGAAATCAAGCCCGCCGGGGATGCTCAGGCCGTTTTCGGCAGGGCGATGCCGCCGATCTCGACCGCGCGGGGGTGGTTGCGTTTGAACTTGTGCAATCGCGCGCGGCGGCGGAGCAGGCCGTCGAGTTTGGCGACGAGCAACGCCACCGCCTTGTGGCACTCGTCCGCCGAGACGGCGGCGTTGAGGTCGGGGCCGTTGATTTCGATGCGGCCTTTCGCCGAGAAGCGGCTGGAGACGGACTGGCGGTTGTCGCATTCCAGCTCGACGCGCATGCGCAGGATGTGCATTTCGTGCCGGAATAGGCGGGCGGTTTTTTCGTGGACGTAGGTTTTGAGGGACGGGGTCAGGTCGAGGTGGATGCCGGAGACGATCAGGTCTTGCGAATTCGATGCGGTGATTCTGTTCATGACGCTGCGGTTGTTGTTGGATTGACTACCGATGACGGGAACGGGCAGACCCTGCGTGTCGTGCCCGTGTCGATTTCAGCCCTCGAAGGCCATGCCGCCTCGCCCATCCGGCGAAGCGGCGCCTCCGTTGTCGGGATTGCTGCCTTCAAAGAGCCCACTGCGCAACGAATCGACCGGGACCGGTTTTGCAACCGGCCGCGACGATTGTCGCGCATGTTTAGGCGGGAGCTTATTCCGGGCCAGCCCGCGGATGACGTGCGGGGTTGCGCCACAAACCGGGGAATTGCCGCATGAGTGCGGCCTTTCGCCGAGAAGCGGCTGGAGACGGACTGGAACGGTTGTCGCATTCCAGCTCGACGCGCATGCGCAGGATGTGCATTTCGTGCCGGAATAGGCGGGCGGTTTTTCGTGGACGTAGGTTTTGAGGGACGGGGTCAGGTCGAGGTGGATGCCGGAGACGATCAGGTCTTGCGAATTCTGATGCGGTGATTCTCATGACGCTGCGGTTGTTGTTGGATTGACTACCGATGACGGGAACGGCAGACCCTGCGTGTCGTGCCCGTGTCGATTTCAGCCCTCGAAGGCCATGCCGCCTCGCCCATCCGCGGCGGCCTCCGTTGTCGGATTGCTGCTTCAAAAGCACTGCGCAACGAATCGACCGGGACCGGTTTTGCAACCGGCCGCGACGATTGTCGCGCATGTTTAGGCGGGAGCTTATTCCGGGCCAGCCCGCGGATGACGTGCGGGGTTGCGCCACAAACCGGGGAATTGCCGCATGAGCGCATACGCGGCGGAAAACACAGGCCCGTTTCCGGCGTCGCGGGCGGAGGCGAACGCTTACGAGAAACCCGCCGGCCCCTGGCCGCGCCGGGAGCGTCCGCAGGGCGCGATTCGCAAACTCTCGCCCGACGAGCTGGCCGCGGCGGTGCTGCATGCCGACGAGCATCTGCTGGTCATCAACAAGCCCGGCGACATCCCCTGCCATCCGTCGAAGGATGGCCCGTGGTCGAGCCTCTCGGGCGCGGTGCGCGAGCATTTTGGCGATGCGGCGGCGCATTTGGTTTTCCGGCTCGACCGCGAGACGAGCGGACTGGTGGTTTATGCGCGCGACCCGGCGACGGCGCGGCGGCTGCAGATGGCCGCGCAAAACCGGCGTTATGAAAAGACGTATCTTGCGATTTTGTGCAGGGAAATGCCGGGGCCGGTCACCGTCGATCAGCCGCTCGGCGATGATTACGACAGCCCGGTGACCATCAAAAGCCGCGTGGTGCCCCCGCCGGAAATGCCGGGGACGGCGACGCAGCCCTCGCAACCGGCGGTGACGCACTTCGAACCGCTCGCGCGCGGCGGAGGCTTCACGCTGGCCCGGGTGCGCACGGAGACGGGGCGCAAGCACCAGATTCGCGCGCATGCGCAATGGCTCGGTCACTCGCTCGTCGGCGACAAGATTTACGGCCCGGACGCGCGCCTTTTTCTTGAGTTTATCGAAACCGGCTGGACCCCCGCGCTGGCCGGCCGGCTGTTGCTTCCGCGGCAGGCGCTGCATTGCGAGACGATCGACCTGCGCGCGGCTGGCGTGGCGCGAGTTTTCGCCGCGCCGCTGCCCGCGGACATGGCGGGCTTTTTACGCGGCGCGGGCATGCAGGCGGCGACGGGCTGACGCCGGCCTGAAACCACCCACCCGCCTGACCTCTTCTTTATTCTTTCCTCTTTCTCTTTATTCTTTCTCTCCGTCGGGCGTTTCCTGACGAAAGATAAAGAGAAAGAGGAAAGAATAAAGAAGAGGTCAGGCGCGGGCGATTGCTTCCGGGGGCATCCCGGCAAATGCCGATGCGGGCAAAATAGGTGTTTCATCCGGGCAAATTTCCGGCACGCTTGATCTCCCTATGAGAACACCCCTCTTGTTTGCCTCCGCATTTCTGCTGGGTTGCGCACTGCACGCCGATGTCGTGCCTGCATCCATTTTCCGCGATGGAGCCGTGCTCCAGAGGGAGAAACCGATTCCCGTGTGGGGAACCGCGTCCGCCGGTGAAAAAGTCACTGTGGCCTTCGCCGGGAAGACCGCCGCTGCCACCGCTGCCGCCGACGGCAAATGGCGGGTGGATCTGCCCGCGTTGCCGGCATCGGGCGAACCGCGCGCGCTCACGGTCGCCGGCAACAACACCGTCACGATCAACGATGTGGTCGTCGGCGAAGTCTGGCTCGCGTCCGGCCAGTCCAACATGGCTTGGGTCGTCGGCAACACCTACGACGCGAAATACGAGGCGGTCGCCGCCCGCTTCCCGCTCGTGCGCCAATACAAGACCGCGCTCACCGTTGCGGACGCCCCCGCCACCACGACGGAAGGCTCGTGGGCCGCGGTCACGCCCGAGACCGTCGGCTCCTTCACGGCGGTCGGTTACTTTTTCGCGCTCGATTTGCATCGCGCGCTCGGCGGCGTGCCTGTCGGCATCATCAACAGCTCCTGGGGCGGCACGCGGGTGGAGGCGTGGATGGACCCGGACGCGGCCGCCGGGAAAAACGGCCCTGCGTTCGCGTCGATCCACTCGCGCTGGGCGGAAGACTTGAAGGCGTTTCCCGACAGTCTGGCGAAGCACGAGGCCGCCCTTGAAAAATGGAAGGCCGACAAGGCTGCGGCCGAGGCCGCCGGAAAGCCGTTTAACAAAACCACCCCGCGTCGCCCGCGCGGAGGCCCCGGCCATCAAGACACGCCCTCCGGTCTCTATAACGCCATGATCAACCCGCACGCGCCCTATGCCTTGCGCGGCGCCATCTGGTATCAAGGCGAGAGCAACGCGAGCCGGGCCGCCGAGTATTGCGAGTTGTTTTCCGCGATGATCACCGGCTGGCGCGCCAAATTCGGGCAGGGTGATTTTCCCTTCTACTGGGTGCAACTCGCCAACTACCGCGACAATGGCGTGGACGGAACCCGCTACGCGGAATTGCGCGAGGCGCAGACAAAGACGCTTGCGCTGCCGAAGACCGGCCAGGCCGTCATCATCGACATCGGCAATGTGACTGACATCCATCCGCGCAACAAAAAGGACGTGGGCCGCCGCCTCGCGCTGCTGGCGCTGGCCCGCGACTACGGGAAAACCGGCCTGATCGACAGCGGCCCGGTGTTCGACAAGGCCGAACGGGAAGGCACCGCGATGCGCGTCACCTTCAAACCGTCCGGCAGCCCGCTTATCAGCCCGCTCGCCGCAAACCCGCCGGGCTTCGAACTCGCGGGCGAGGACAAGGTTTTTCATCCGGCCGAGGCGAAGATTGAAAACGGCAGGACGGTGCTCGTGAGTTGCGCCGACGTGCCCGCGCCGGTCGCCGTCCGCTACGCCTGGCGCAATGCGCCGGCCGCTGGGCTCGCGAATCAGGAAGGGCTCCCCGCCGTGCCGTTCCGCAGCGACGATTGGTGAGCCTGCGGAGAAGTCGCTCCGCTCCGCGAACCGCCTTTGCCGGCGGGCTCGCGGAGACCGGCCGGGCGGGAGGCCGCCGGGCGGTCGAAGGCGTGTCCGCTTCGGATGCGTGTCCTCGAAATGCTTGCCCCGCGGACCAAACCGTAATTTATGTCCGGCATGCCCACCTCAATCCGGTTTGTTCTCGGCGTCCTGATTGGCGGCGTGTGTCTGTCCCTGCCGGCCCAGACACCGCCCGCGCCCTATGTTCCCAAACAAAGCGACCGGCCCGCGCCGGTCGAGGGTGACGAGCCCGGATTCCGGCCCATCTTTGATGGCCGGACGCTCGACGGATGGGAGGGCGATCCGGTTTACTGGCGCGTGGAGGACGGCTGCATCGTCGGAGAAATCACGCCCGCGACCATCGTGAAAAGCAACACGTTCGTCATCTGGCAGGGCGGACGGCCCGCGGATTTTGAATTGAAACTCGAATACCGCATCAGTGAAAAGGGCAACAGCGGCATCAACTACCGCAGCGCCGTCGTCCCCGTTCCCGCGACGCCGGAAAACAAATTCGCGATGCGCGGCTACCAGTGCGACCTCGACGGGCGCAATCGGTATTCGGGAAACAACTACGAGGAGCGGGGGCGCCTCTTCCTCGCCGTGCGCGGGCAGCTTACACGCGTGACCGGAGACCGCCCGCCGGTGCTGGTCGCCAAGACGGGGGAGGAAACGGAACTGGCCGGCGCGGTCGGCCCGGGCTGGAACGAGGTTCACTTGATCATCCGTGGAAACACCCTCGTTCACATGATCAACGGGCGGGTGATGAGCATCACGATGGACGACGATGCGCGCAATCGCACGGAGCGCGGATTGATCGGCATGCAGGTGCACGTCGGGCCGCCGATGAAAGTGGAATTTCGCAACATCCGCCTGAAAACATGGTGATGCGAAATGTTTTGCCGCGCGCCTTCATCGCTCCCTGAACGCCGCGGCGTGAGTCGTCCATGAGTCCGTCCGTCCGCCTGCGCCTTGCCGCCGAGTCCGATCTTCCGGCCATCGTCGGGATATTCAACAGCACCATTCCCGGGCACATGGTCACGGCGCACACGCGCCCGGTCACGGTGGCGGAGCGGCTGCCTTGGTTTCGCGAGCACAATCCGCAGACGCGTCCGCTCTGGGTGGCGGAACAGACAGGGGGCGGGGAAGGGCAGGGGAGCGCGGTTGTGGCGTGGGCGGGGTTGTCGTTGTTTTCCGAGCGGCCGGCCTATTATCCGACGGCGGAGGTGAGCATTTATATTGAGGAAAATCATCGCCGCCGCGGATTGGGCCGCTGGCTGTTGCGCGAGATCATCGCGCGCGCGCCGGCATGCAAGGTGACGACCTTGGTCGGGCTGATATGGGCGCACAACCAGCCCAGCCTCGCGCTGTTCGCATCAGAGGGCTTTGAGCGATGGGGGCATCTGCCGCGCGTGGCCGAGCTTGCGGGCATCGAGCGCGATCTCGTGATTGTGGGACGGCGGGTGGATTGATATGGGGAACCCGGAAAATTTATTCTGAAACCGCGAAATCAGCCGCGCAAAATCGCGCGGACCTGCGCGGCGGTGTCCGCCCACCCCGGGAGTTTGCGGTTTGCCGCCTGCGCGCACAGTTCGGCATGCCAGGCGTCGTCGGTCAGGATGCGGCGAAGCGCCGCCGACCATGCGTCGCGGTCGCCGGGCGCGGCCGCGATGCAGCCTCCTCCCACGGTATGTTCGCGGAGCACGGGCAGGTCGCTGCACACGCAGGGGACGCCGAGCCGGAGCGCTTCCATCGGCGGGAGGCCGCAGCCCTCGGCGATGGTCGGAAAAACGGCGGCGCGCGCGGAGCGAAACAGGCCGAGCAGCCCGGCGTCGTCCGGGGCGCGATGGTATTTGATTCCAGGATACGCCTTTTGCATCGCGAGAAGCTTGCGCTCGATTTCGCCGCCAAAATGCGGATTGACGCGTCCGGCGATGTGCAACTCGAAGGCAAGCCCCGCGTCCCAGAGCCCGGCGCAGACATCGAGCAGGAAGGCTTGGTTTTTGCGCGGTTCCAGAATGCCGACGCAGAGCAGGCGCGCGGGCTCGGTGGCGTCCCCGCCGCCGGGCGGGACGATGGTTTCGCGGGGTTGGGCACCCTGGCGCGTGGCAGGCGGCGGGGACGCCACCGCTCCGGGCAGAAAGTCCGCGCCGAGCGTGATGGTGTGAACCTCGGCGCGGGCGGGGCGGCCCTGCCATTGCCAGAACGCGGTCAATTCGTTGCGGCTCCATTCCGAGACGGCGAGCACGCGGTCGAGGTCAGCGAGCATCGTCATGTAGGCGGGGTGCCGGGCGACACTTTGCGGCCAGGTGATGGCAGGGTGCTTCAACGGGATGGCATCGTGGAAGACGGCCGCCAGCCGGCACGGGCGCGCACTCATGAACCGGGCGAAACCGGGGCGTTCCTCCTCGCAAAAAAGCTCCGCCGTGAGCAGCCAGTCCGAGGCCGCGATCTCCGCCGCCGGGCCGCGCCAGCCGGGCCGGCGCCAGCGCCCGCTCCGCCACACGACCGGCCGCGCCTCCGCGCCGAGTTCGGCGAGCAGCCGGCGGCTCACGCGCATGATGCCGGAATGGTGCGCGGACTTGCCGCTTTTGGTGACGTCGAAAAAAATCATGACCGGGTTTGCGCCTCGAAACAGGCGCTGAGGCGGGCGGCGTTTTTGTGGGCGTCGAAATTTTCCTCCACCCACCGGCGGGCCTCGATGCGAAGCGATTCGGCGAGGTCCGCGTCGGTCGCGAGGCGGCGCAGGGCCGTCACCCATGCGTCGGGGCGGGCGACATCGGCGACGAGCCCCGTCACGCCATGGCGCACGGCCTCGGTCGTCGCGGCGACCGGCGACGAGACAACCATCGCGCCGATGGACATGGCCTCGGGGATGACATTGGGCAGCCCGTCGCGATCGCCGCTGGCGGCGACGATGCCGGTGTGCACCAGCACGTCGGCCCACGCAAGCTGGCCCCATACTTCATCGAGAGCGAGGTGCCCGGCGAGCGAGACTTGTCCGGCGAGGTTGAGCCTGCGGATGGCGCGCCCGAGTTCGTCGCGCAACGGTCCGTCGCCGACGATGCGCGCTTCAAAGTCCACCCCGGCGCGGCGAAAGGAGCGGTAGAACACGCCGGCAAACCCCGCGCCGAGCATGTTTTCCCAGAAATTCAGCCACGAGGGCGCGCCGCGCGTGAGCAGGCCCTTGAGGAGCACGCCGAACACATCCCAGCGCGTGAGCGCGACCCAGGGAATGATCCAGAAGAGTTTTACGAGCAGCCATTTGTTGAAGGCGTGGACCGGCATGCCGCCGAATTTGCCACCACCGCCCCAGAGCGAGTGGATCTCCAGTTGCGCGCCCATGCGTTGCATCGCGATGATTTCGCGTTGCAGGAACGTTTCCGTGGCTTTGGGAAACGTGGTGAACAGGTAGGCGATGTTTTGTCGAGAGGCCAAGACGCGGATGACCATGTTTGGTATCCCCACCCCGACTTGAACGGGGATACGCAGTTTAGGAAACTGCTGCTCTGTCCTGTTGAGCTATGGGGACAAACACAGGGCTGGATTCAACCGGCGAACTTAGTGACTCCAATCCGCGATGGTGACCAGTCGAAAAACAAAAAATCCGATCCCCGGCGCACGCAGAATCCGTCATTGACCCCGCCGCCCGGCGCCACGTAACTTGGCGGGTTTCCGAACACAAACCGCACTCCCGCGCATTTTCCCACAACGTGAACATCGAAATCAAAGACGTCTCCGCCACCCGCAAGCAACTCGTCGTCTCGCTCGACCAGGGCGAGGTCGCCGCCGAGCATAAAGCCGTGCTGGCCGAATACATCAAGCACGCCCGCATCCCCGGGTTCCGCCCCGGCAAGGCTCCCGCCAACCTGGTCACCCGCCAGTTCGGCAAGGGCATCGTGGACGAGTTCAAGCAGCGCGTGACCGGCAAAGCCTACCGCGACGGGCTCAAGGAATCCAAGCTCGACGCCCTCAACGTCACCGCCATCGACGGCAGCGACGCCGTCGCGCAGGATGCCGCCGCCACGTTTACGTTCACCGTGGACATCCGCCCCGCCTTCGATCTTCCCGAATACAGCGGACTCCCGACCGAGATCGCCCCGGTCGAGCCGAACGACGCCGATGTCGAGGCCATGATCGACGGCCTCCGTTCCGAGCGCGCCGAGTTCAAAGTCTCCACCGAGCCCGCCAAAAAAGGCGACTACGTGAAGCTCGCCTACGAAGGCAGCATCGACGGAAAACCCGTCGCCGAGATCGTGCCCGACAAACAAATCTACGGCAAAGTCCCGCAAACCTGGGAGGAGGTCGAGGGCGAGCACGAAGGCGTCATCCCCGGCCTCGGCAAGCACCTCGCCGGCATGAAAGGCGGCGACAAGAAAACCGTCGAGATCAATTTCCCCGCCGCATTCGAGGCCGCGCCCGCCCTCGCCGGCAAGACCGCCGGCTATGCCATCGAGGTGCAGGAAATCCGCACCCGCGAACTGCCCGCGCTTGACGAGGCCTTCTTCAAGTCCCAGCAGGTCGCCAGCCTCGATGAACTCAAGACCAAGGTTCGCGGCGACCTGAAGGCGCGCAAGGAATACGAAAACCGCCAGCGCCAGCGCGGCCAGATCCAGGACGCGCTCAGCGCCCAGGTGGACATCGAGCCCCCGCTCAGCCTCGTGGAGGAGGAAACCCAAAGCGTCCTCCGCAACGTCATCGGCGAAAACATGCGCCGCGGCGTGCCCGAGGAGGAATTCGAGAAGCACAAGAAGGAACTCTACGACAACGCCAAGGTTGCCGCCGAGAAACGGGTGAAGACCCGCCTCATCCTGGCCAAGATCGCCGAGCAGGAGAAGATCGAGGTTTCCGAGGCCGACATCGACGCGTTTATCTACCGCGAGGCCATGATGAGCCGCACCAGCCCGGAAAAACTTGTGAAAGAGCTCACCGGCAATCGCGACCGCCTGCGCGCGGTGCAACAGTCCATCATTTTTGACAAGACCCTTGATTTGCTCGTCTCCAAGGCTACCGTCACCACGGTCGAGCCCAAGGTCGCCGCGTCCGCCGCCTGATTTACTCAGGCAATCCAAAAGCCCGCGCGCGACCGGCAGCCTGCCGATCGCGCGCTTCGTTTTTTTGCTGTTTCAACTTAAACTTAAAACCTAAACCATAACGCACATGAGCTACTACGTTCCTCTCGTCTACGAAAACACCGGCCGCGGCGAGCGCCAGTGGGATATCTACAGCCGTCTCCTGAAGGACCGCATCGTCTTTATCGGCACGCCCATCGACGACGTGGTCGCAAACAACGTCATCGCCCAGCTCCTCTTTCTCCAGATGGAGGACCCGAAGAAGGACATCCACCTCTACATCAATTCGCCCGGCGGCGTCGTCACCGGCGGCATGGCCATCTACGACACCATCAACTTCCTCCAGTGCGACGTCGTCACCTACTGCATCGGCATGGCCGCGAGCATGGCGACGGTCATTCTCGGCGCGGGCACGAAAGGCAAGCGTTTCGCGCTCCCCAACAGCCGCGTGATGATTCACCAGCCCTCCGGCGGCGCGGGCGGCCAGGCGGCCGACATCGCCATCGCGGCAAAGGAAATCCTGCGCTGGCGCAAAGTCCTCAACGAGGTCATCGCCAAGCACACCGGCAAGGACGTTGCGCAGATCGAACGGGATTCCGACCGCGACTACTACATGACCGCGCAGGAGGCGAAGGACTACGGCATCGTCGATCACGTCGTCGAATCCACCCGCCAGGCCCAAAGCATCGCCGCGCCCTCGGCGGTTTGATTTATATCCAGCTTTCTTCTTTCCTCTTTATCTTTCCCTTTATCCTTCATGCGCTGCGGCAGAGGGACGGGGGATGAAAGAGAAAGATAAAGAGGAAAGAAGAAAGAATTAAAAACACAGACCCAAATGGCCAAATCCACCCGCATGACCCTCTGCTCCTTTTGCGGAAAGCCGCAGGCCGAGGTGAAAAAGATGATCGCCGGCCCCGGTGTCTATATCTGCGACTCATGCGTGGGGGTCTGCAAGACCATCATCGACCGCGAGCTGAAGCCGGCGCCCGCCCAGGCCGGCGGCGAGTCGAAGCCGGTCGTCCGCCTCGTCAAGCCCGCCGAGATCAAGAAGGCGCTCGACGATTTTGTCATCGGCCAGGACCACGCGAAGAAGGTGCTCTCCGTCGCCGTTTACAATCATTACAAACGCCTCATGTTTGGCGGCGCGGCCAGTCCCTCCTCCGGTAAGGAAACGGGCAAGGATGCCGTGCCGGCGCCCGCCGCGCTTGCCTCCGAGTTTGACGACGTCGAAATCGAGAAAAGCAACATCCTCCTGCTCGGCCCGACCGGCTCCGGCAAGACCCTGCTCGCCCGCACCCTCGCCCGCGTGCTCGACGTGCCCTTCGCCATTTCCGACGCCACCACGCTCACCGAGGCCGGCTACGTCGGCGAGGACGTGGAAAACGTCGTGCTGCGCCTGCTCCAGGCCGCGAATTACGACGTGCGCAAGACCGAGTGCGGCATCATCTACATCGACGAAATCGACAAGATCGGACGCAAGACGGACAACGTTTCCATCACGCGCGACGTCTCCGGCGAAGGCGTGCAGCAGGCGCTCCTGAAAATCCTCGAAGGCACCACCTGCTCCGTCCCTCCCGCCGGCGGACGCAAGCACCCGAACCAGGAATACGTCCAGATCAACACCGCCAACATCCTCTTCATTTGCGGCGGCGCATTCGTCGGCCTCGACGAAATCATCCGCCGCCGCGCCGGGCACCGCAGTCTCGGTTATTCCGCCATCAGTGCGCAAGCCGGGCACGGCGACCTCACGCCGGAGGAAATGATGCGCTCGCTCGAGCCGGAGGACCTGATCCGCTTCGGAATGATTCCCGAGTTCATCGGGCGCCTCCCGGTCATCTCCGCGCTCAACCAGCTCGGCGAGGCCGACCTCGAAAAAATTCTCCTCCGCACGAAAAACGCGATGGTGAAGCAATACTCGAAGCTCTTTGCGATGGACGGCGTGCGCCTGCGCTTTACGTCCGACGCGATAAAAGCCGTCGCGCGCAAGGCCATCGAGCTGAAGACCGGCGCGCGCGCCCTGCGCTCCATCATGGAGAACCTGATGCTCGAGGTGATGTATGACCTCCCGCAGCGCGACGACATCGCCGAGGTCGTGATCGACGCCGCCGCCGTGAACGGCGAGCGCCGCCCGCAGTTGAAACGGATAAGCTCCAAGGATGAGGCGGGCAAATCCGAGCGCGTGCGCCGCGCGGCCTAAATTTCCGCGCGGTTTGCGTTTTCCGGAATTATGGCGACAGTTTGGGGTAATCCATCCCCGAAATGAGCACCCCGATCTCCATTCTGCTGAACCAGAAGGGTTCAAGGATAATCTCTGTCTTGCCCTCAGCGAGCGTGGCCGACGCCGTGCGGGTGATGATCCAGCATCGCGTCGGTTCCGTGGTCGTGCTGGAGGACGGCCGGATGACCGGCATTTTCACCGAGCGCGACATGCTGAACCGCGTTGCGGTCTCGGGCCGGACCCCGGAGTCAATCCGCGTCGAAGAAGTGATGACACGGCATCCTCTCACCGTGCGGCCGGAGACCGGGGTGGAGCAGGTCATGGCGTTGTTCACCGACCGCCGGTGCCGTCACCTGCCCGTGGTGGACGAAAGCTCCGGCTCGCCGGTGCTGACCGGCATGATTTCGATCGGTGACGTGACACGGTGGCTGCTGGAGTCTTATAGCGCGGAGACGGAGAATCTGCGCCGCTATATCGGCGCGTCGTGATTGATGGCAAAGGGGCGCGGCATTCCTGCGCTGCGCACGCTGCCGTGGGCTCGCACACCATTTCGCGTCCTGCGCTGGCTTCACGTTGAGTCGCACGCGGCCGATCCGAGGGGCGGGGTTTGGGGCTTGCACGGAGCGCGCCGGTGCGGTGTCGTTTTTGTTTCCACGAAGCCGACCAGCCAGCATTTGCCACTCGTTCCGTTCCATGTCCGACAGCGTCACATCCCTCATTCCGCATCGTCCGCCGTTTTTGTTTGTGGACGAGATTCTCGCCGAGACACCCGAATCGCTGACCGCCCGCCGCACCTGGCGCGCCGATGAGGATTTCTACAAGGGCCATTATCCCGGCGCGCCGATCACGCCGGGCGTGCTGTTGTGCGAGGCGGTGTTCCAGACCGGCGCGCTCTACATGGCCCGCCAGGCGCGGGCCGCAGGCGCGAAACCCGGCGAAGGCGTGCCGCTGCTCGCGAAAGTGAGCGACGTGCGTTTTCGCAACCCGGTTTATCCTGGGGACACCGTTCACATCGAAGTCCGCAAAAAGGAATCCCTCGGGGGCTTCACCATGATGGGCGGCGCGATCAAAAAAGCCGACGGCACCCGCGTGCTCACGGTCGATTTCTCCGTCGCCTGGAAACAGCCCGAAGGCGCAAAAAGCTGAAAGCCCGGTTTCTCGCCGCCGCCGTTTTCCACCGCTCACGTTTCCGGCTCCTTTCCATTCCGTAATCCGCAAGCCAAAATCCACATTCCGCAAAATGGATTTTCTCAAACTCACTGGCAAAACCGTCCTCGTCTTCGGTGTGGCCAACCGCAAAAGCGTCGCCTGGCACATTGCCCGCACGCTGGAGGAGGAGGGGGCGCGCGTGCTTTACAGCGTGCGTTCCGAGGCGCGCAGGCAATCCCTCGCCGCGCTCCTCGCCGGCAGGTCCGTTTACGTGTGCGACGTCGAGCAGGAGGGGGCGGTTGACCGCCTCGCCGCCGCCATCGCCGCCGACGGGCACGCCTCACTGCACGGCATCGCGCACTCCATCGCGTTTGCCAACTATGCCGGCGGCTTCCGGCCGTTCCATGAGACGGGCCGCGCCGATTTTCTCCAGGCCACCGCCGTATCCGCCTTCTCGCTTGTCGAAATTGCGCGTGCCTTCAGGCCGCATCTCGCGCCCGCCGCGTCCGTTGTCACCATCGGCATCTCGTCGCTCCTCGTCACGCCCGACAATTACGGCTACATGGGCCCCGTCAAGGCCGCCCTCGAATCCGCCGCGCGCTTCCTCGCAAAATCCTTCGCCGCCGACCCCAAGACCCGCGACGTGCGCTTCAACGTCGTCGGCGCCGGGCCGCTCAAGACCAGCGCGTCCGCCGGCATCCCCGGCTACATCGAGAGCTACCTCTACGCCGAGAAACTCACCTTCCGCAAACGCAACCTCTCCACGCAGGAAGTCGCCGACGCCGCCGTCTGGCTGCTGAGCGAGCGCAGCTCCGGCATGAACGGCGCCACGCTGACCATCGACGCCGGGCTCGGCAGCAACTATTTCGATGAGGAAATCATCAGGCTCGCGATGAGGCCGGAAATAAAAAAGTGACAAGCAACAAGAGGCAAGTAACAGGAAAATGGATACACACGCCGGATGAGATTTGAGCACACCTGCATCGAAACCCTCGCGCTCGCGCTGCCGGGCGAAATCTGGACCTCCGCGGCCATCGAGGAACAACTCCGCCCGCTTTACGAGCGCCTGCGCCTTCCGTTCGGCCGCCTTGAGTTGATGACCGGCATCCGCGAACGCCGCCACTGGCCCGCCGGCACGCGGCCCTCCGACGCCAGCGCCGCCGCCGGCCGCGCCGCGCTCGCGAAATCCGCGCTCTGCGCGGAGCAGATGGAAGTGTTTGTCCACGCCGCGGTCTGCCGCGACATGCTCGAACCCGCCACCGCGTCCTTCGCGCACCGCAAGATCGGCCTGCCCGCCGCCGCGCAAATCTTCGACGTGTCCAACGCCTGCCTCGGCTTCCTCAACAGCATGACGCTGCTCGCCGGCCTCATCGAGTCCGGCCAAGTGCGCGCCGGCATGATCGCCTCCGGGGAAAACGGACGCCCGCTCATCGAGCAAACCCTCGCTCACCTCAACTCCGCGCCGCTCGACCGTAACGGCATCAAACCCTTCTTCGCCAACCTCACCATCGGCTCCGGCGCCGTCGCCGCCATCCTCTGCCACCGCGATCTCCTGCCGACCGGCGCGCGCCCGCACCGGCTCCTCGGCGGCGCCGCCCGTGCCGCCACGCGGCACAGCGAACTCTGCCAAGGCGACACGCACGGCGCCGACGCCCTCGCCATGCAAACCGACTCCGAGCAACTCCTCCACGCCGGTGTCGCGCTGGCCGGGGAGACGTGGGCAGACTTCACCGCCGCCACCGGCTGGGACGCCGCCACGCCCGCGCGTATCGTCACGCACCAGGTCGGCAGCGCGCACCGCCGCGCGCTCTACGGCGCGCTCGGGCTTGATCTCGCGAAGGATTTTTCGACCTTCGAGACCCTCGGCAACACCGGCTCCGTCGCGCTCCCGGCCACGCTCGCCACCGCCGTCGAGGCCGGCGCCATTCGCGACGGCGACCGCGTCGCCCTCCTGGGCATCGGCAGCGGCCTGAACTCGCTCATGCTCGCGCTGGAATGGTGACCATGAACAACGATTTTCCAAACGCGCCGCAACCTCACGGGCAGGCCGCCCGTGCCACGCCCAATCCGGCGCCTGCCGCCGAAGGCACCGCCGGCAACAAGGGAGCGCGGGCTTTCCAGCCCGCGACATTCGCGGACAAGAATGTCCGCGCCCCATTTCCCGTCGCCATGGCTTCAGGCATCAGCCATCAGCTATCAACCTCGCTGCCCGCGTGGCTTCGCGCCCTCTATCCGTTTGAACCGCGCGCGCACACCACGCCGCGCGGCGCGCGCATGAGCTACCTCGACGAAGGACCGCGCGACACCACCGAGGCGGTGCTCATGCTCCACGGCAATCCGACCTGGTCGTTTTTCTATCGCGATCTCATCCGCGACCTGGCTCCCGCGCACCGCTGCATCGCGCCCGATCACATCGGCATGGGGCTTTCCGAGAAGCCGGAAAATTATCCCTACACGCTCGCCACGCGGATCGCCGACATCGAGGCGCTCGTCGACGCGCTCGGCCTCACGCGCATCCACCTTGTCGTGCACGACTGGGGCGGCGCCATCGGCTTCGGGCTGGCCACGCGCCGCCCGGGGCTCGTCGGGCGTATCGCCATCATGAATACGGCCGCGTTTCCCGACACGCACATCCCCGGGCGCATCGCGCTCTGCCGCGGCGGCCGGCTGGGGAAATTCATCGTGCGCGGGCTCAACGGCTTCGCCGGTCCCGCCACCTGGATGGCAATGCACCGCCGCAGGCTCACCCGCGATGAAAAGCGGGGCTACCTCTACCCGTATCGGAGCTGGGCGAACCGCGTGGCCGTGCACCAGTTCGTGCGCGATATTCCGCTGGAGATCGATCATCCGAGCCGTCCCGTGCTGGAGGACATCGAGGAAAAGCTTCCGCTGCTCGCCGGCCCGGAACACCCGAAGCTGCTCATCTGGGGCAAGCGCGATTTCT
Source organism: Termitidicoccus mucosus (assembly GCF_038725785.1). Classification (GTDB taxonomy): domain Bacteria; phylum Verrucomicrobiota; class Verrucomicrobiia; order Opitutales; family Opitutaceae; genus Termitidicoccus; species Termitidicoccus mucosus. Next base: position 1,489,323 of record NZ_CP109796.1, on the reverse strand, counting down.
GTTTCAACAAACACTTTCTCAAGCGCTGGCGCAAAATCTATCCCGACGCCCTGATCGTGCGTTTCAAGGACGCGGGCCATTACCTCCTCGACGATGGCGGCGAGGAGGTCCGCGTGCGCATCGCCACCTTCCTGAAGACACCGCAGGCGTGACGCGGGACGGCTTCATCTTTCTTCTTTCCTCTTTATCTTTCTCTTTCTCCCGCTCGTTCCTGACGAAAGAGAAAGATAAAGAGGAAAGAAGAAAGATGAAGGAAATGGGATGGAATCATTTTTTGGGGCCGTTGCCTTGACCCCGGAAGCTATTCCGCATGGCATCCATTTTCCCTCATGAAATTCGAACACTTCGCCATCAACCTCACCGATGTCCGGACCGCCGCGAAATGGTATGTCGATCATCTCGGTCTTGCGGTCGTCCGAAGCTCGGACAAAGGCTCCTTTGCCCACTTTCTGGCCGATTCGAGCGGCCGAGTGTTCCTGGAGCTCTACAGCAATCCCGCCGCGCCCGTGCCCGCCTATGCGACGATGGACCCGCTGGTGTTTCACATCGCCTTTGTCTCCACCGACACCGCGGCCGACCGCGTGCGCCTGGAAAAAGCCGGCGCGACTTTCGTGAGCGCCGACGAGGTGCCCGACGGCACCCGCCTGCTCATGATGCGCGATCCGTGGGGCGTTGCATTGCAATTCTGCAATCGCGCCAAGCCGATGTGACGCACCAATCACGAAATAAAGCATTTTTCGTTTATGCTGTCGCATATGGTTTTTGGAGGCCGTCCCTCCACCTTGTTTGCGACCAATTGAACGAAAAATGCTCTAAATTCTGATTTTTGGAGGGCCGAGCTCCTGCGAGGCCGTCGCGAAGAAACACTGTCCATGACCGCGACGGCCTCGCAGGAGCTCGGCCCTCCATCATAAAGTCGGCAGCCGCGGCATTATTTCGCGGTGGTCCCGGTTTTGAAAAACGCCTCGGCCTGGGCGCGATCCTCGGCGATGCGGGCGGTGAGTTCCTCGACGCTGGAGAATTTCATCTCCGGGCGGATGAAGCGAAGCCAGTCCACCTGGATTTTGTCGCCGCCGGCGAAGGGGCAGGGGCCGAAAAGATGCACTTCGAGCTTGGGCTCGGTGCTTTGCTCCACGGTCGGACGCAGGCCGTAGTTGGCGACGCCGGGGTAACGTCCCGCCGATTTCGGCCCGGTGACTTGCACGGCGTAAACACCGAAACAGGGCCGCAAGCCGGGATCCCAGGAAATGTTGAGCGTGGGAAACCCGATGGCACGGCCGAGCGCCTTGCCCGAGGCGACGATGCCCTCGGCGAAATAGCTGTAGCCGAGAAGCGCGTTGGCCTCGTCGAGGCGGCCTTCGGCGAGACAGGCGCGGATGCGCGTGCTGCTGATGGGCTCCCCGTTGAGATTGATGCGCTGCGAGCTGACGACCGCGAGGCCGCGCGCGCGCGCGTCTTCGACCAAGGAGTGAATGTCGCCGCCGCGGCCATGCCCGTAGCGCCAGTTTTCCCCGACGTAAATGGCGGAGAGCGCGGGCAGGTTTTTCTGGAGGAACGGGAGAAAATCCGCGGCCTCGATGGCGGCGAACCCGGGGGTGAAGCGTTGCGTGATGATGAAGTCCATGCCGGCCTCGGCGAGGAGGCGGGCCTTTATGCCGGGATCGTTGACCAGCGGGACAGGGGAATCGGGGCGGACGAGAACGCTGGGGTGCGGCCAGAAGGTGAGCACGCCGGCCAGTCCGCCGCTGCGCCGCGCGGACTGGATGGCGGCGTCGATGACGGCGCGGTGTCCGAGATGCACGCCGTCAAACATGCCGATGGCGAGGTGAAGCGGGCGGGCTGGCAGCCTGGCTTCGGCGAGATCTTGAAATTGGGTCGTGGCCATGGCCGCGGATAGAAAGGTGTTTTCGGGATGCGTTCCGTGTCAGGGGATTTTGCGGAATTTGCGGAAATAATTAACCGCGGCGGGGTGCGGGGTTTGGGCGCGGGGAACGCGGGATGAACGGGATGGCATGGCGCGTTTTTCTCACAGGGCCACGGATGGGACGGCGTCGCGGACGGGGATGAGGCGTTTTTCGATATCGGGCGGCGACATGGCCTGAAGTTGCTCGATGGTCACGCACTGGTCGATGGTGAACCTGCCGGTCGCGGTGCGGCGCAGGGAGGAAAGGTGCGCGCCGCAGCCGATTTTCTGGCCGAGGTCGTGCGCGACGGTGCGCACATAGGTGCCTTTGCTGCAACGGAGCACGAAGTCGATCTCGGGGGAGGCGAAGCGTTCGAGTTCGAATTTCGAGATGCGGATGAAGCGCGGCTCCCGTTCGATATCCTCGCCCTTGCGCGCGCTTTTGTAGAGCGGCACGCCGTCGATCTTGATGGCGGAAAACATGGGCGGCATCTGGTATTGGTCGCCGACGAAGGTCTTCATCGCGGCGAGGACTTGCGCCTCGGTGAGCGGCGGGACGGGACGCGTCTCGAGCATTTCGCCCTCGGCGTCCTGGGTGTTGGTGACCTTGCCGAGGGTGACGGTGCCGGTGTATTCCTTGTCGAGGCTCATCAGGTATTGCGAGGCGCGGGTCGCCTTGCCGACGAGGACAACAAGCACGCCGGTGGCCATGGGATCGAGCGTGCCGGCGTGGCCGACGCGCTTCATTTTCAGGATGCCGCGCAGGCGGGCGATGACGTCGTGCGAGGTGTGGTCGGTGGGTTTGTCGATGAGGAGGACACCCTCGATTTCTTTGGGCGGGAGGAGCATGGATGAAATCAGGAATTTTGGGGGCGCGGCGCGGCGGCGCTTGCGTGTTTCAAGGTTCGTGCGGCTGGTCTCTTAATTTTTGATTTCCATCGCGGCGAATTGGGCGGCGAGGGCGGCGACGAGCCGGGGACGGAAGTCGGCGAGCGTCCCGCCTTGCAAGTTGAGGCCGGCGGCGCAGGCGTGCCCGCCGCCGCCGAATTGCGCCGCGATCTGGTCGACGCGGAAGACGGGATTTTTTGCGCGGAAGCTCGCCTTGATCGCGCCCGCGCGTTCCTCGATGAGCACACCGATATCCACTCCGTCGATACAACGGGCATAGTCCACGAGCCCCTCGGTGTCCTCGATCTCGGCGCCAGTCTGCTCGAAGACGCCGTCGGGCAGCAGGCCGACGCAGGCGCGTCCGCCGCATTCGTAGCGGAGGGAGCCGAGGAAGCGCTGGAGGAGCCGGAGCTTGGCGGGGGACTCGCGCTCGTAGATTTCGTAGCCGGCCTCGCTGGGGTTGGCGCCGCGCGTGACAAGCTCGGCGGCGAGCATGAAGGTGCGGCGGGTGGTGGAGTTGAAGCGGAACATGCCGGTGTCGGTGACGATGCCGGCGTAGAGGGCTCGCGCGGCGCCGGGGTCGATGTCGATGGCGTTGTCGAGAAAGAGTCCGGCGAGGATTTCGCACGCGGCGGCGGAGGTCGAATCGATGATGTTGCAGGGCGCGAAGCCGGAGTTGGACAGGTGATGATCGATGACGGCGACCGGGGCCGGGAAGCGTTTGCGGGCCTTCTCGCCGCCGCGGGCATGGTCGGCGCAGTCAACGTAGATCGCGGCCCAGTCGCCCGCGGGCGTGTCGTCGGTGAGATAAAAGGGCATGTCTCCGACGAGGTATCGGAGGCGGCGGGGCACGAGGTCGCCGTTGACGCAGACGACTTCGTGGCCGCGCGCGCGGAGGACGCGGGCCAGGGCGATTTGCGAGCCGATGCAATCGCCGTCCGGGCGGGCGTGGCCGACCACGGCGATGCGTTGTCCGGCGATGTCGGCGAGAAGCCGGGCGAAACGGGAGGAGAGATCGGGAAAGAGTTTTTCCATTGTTTTCAATTATGGCCCGCGGAACACACGGAATACACGGAAGAATTTTTGGAACAGTGGATGAAATAGACGGGTGTGTTGGTAATGAATCTTTCCTCTTTATTCTTTCTCTTTCCTCTTTCTCCCCTGGCCGTCACCGATGGCGAGAGAAAGAGGAAAGAGAAAGAATAAAGAGGAAAGAGGGAAGGGGGCGGGCTTCGCAAGCGAAGCCCCTACGAGGCGCTACGGAGATGGCGCGGCATCGTCGTCGGACGGAGGGAGCGGACCCTGCTTGGCGTCGATCTCGTCGAGGATGCCGAGGACGCGGTTGCCGCGGGCGGTGCTGGTGTCGAGCGTGTAGGTGAGCTTGGGCATGTATTTGAGCACGATGCGGCGGCCCAATTCCTGCGTGAGTTCGCGGGCGATGGCACGGAGCCAGCGGAGTTTTTGCTGCGCGAAATCGGCGTCGCCAAAGACCGCCACGTGCACGCGGCCATCGCGGAGGTCGGGGGCGATATCGACCGCGCTGATGGTGATGGCGACCGCCTCGGCCTGATAACGCTTGCGGAGGATGTCACTCAGCTCGCGCTGGATGAGTTCGTTGACGCGGAGGGTGCGGTTGGACATGTGGATTTACGATTTTAGATTTACGACTTACGAATGATGGAAGCGCAAGCAGCGGGCTTGGCTCAATCGTAATTCGCAAATCGTAATTCGTAAATCAGAGCGCGGCCCTGACTTTCTGGATTTCGTAGCACTCGATGATGTCGCCGATTTCGTAGCCGTTGAAGTCGTCGAGCTTGATGCCGCACTCGAGGCCGGCGCGGACTTCGTTGGCGTCGTCCTTGAAGCGTTTGAGCGTGTTGACCTTGCCTTCGGTGACGACGGTCTTGCCGCGGCGCAGGCGCGACTGGGCGTTGCGGGTGATCTTGCCTTCGGTGACGAGGCAGCCGGCCACAAAGCCTTTCGCGAGCGGGAAGGTGGCGCGCACCTCGGCGGCGCCGAGTTTCACTTCCTTCAACTCGGGGTCGAGCAGGTCGGCCATCATTTCGCGGACCTTGTCGCCGAGTTCGTAGATGATGTTGAAGGTCTCGATGCGGACGCCGTGGTGCTTGGCGAGCGGGGTGACGCCGTTTTCGAGCTTGGTGTTGAAGCCGAGGATGACCGCGCCGCCGGTGCCGGCCATGAGGACGTCGTTTTTGCCGATGAGTCCGACGTCGGTGGAGACGATTTCGAGCGTGACCTTCGTGCTCTTGATGCTTTCCAGCACGTGGCGCACGGCCTCGGCGGAACCGAAGACGTCGGTCTTGATGATGACCTTGAGCGTCTTTTGCTGCGTGGCGGCGATGTTGGCGAAAAGGCTTTCGATGGACGATTCCTTGGGCGCGGCGGCCTGGGCGGCGGCGAGCTTGCGCAGGCGGTCCTCCTCTTCCTCGGCGATGTTCTCGGCCTCGCGGGCGTTTTTGGACGATTTGAATTCCGCACCGCTGTCGGGCGCGCCCGACCAGCCGATGACGCGGACGGGCGTGGAGGGCGGGGCCTCCTTCACATTGTTGCCCTGGTCGTCAAACATGGCGCGGACCTTGGCCCAGTGCTGGCCGCACACGATGGCGTCGCCGATGCGAAGCGTGCCGCGCTGGACGATGACGGTGGCGAGCGGGCCGCGGCCGGTGTCGATTTGGGATTCGATGATGATGCCGCTGGCGGGTGCCTTCGGGTTGGCCTTGAGTTCGAGCACGTCGGCCTGGAGCGCGAGCATTTCGAGCAGGTCGTCGATGCCGTCGCCCTTGATCGCGGAAACGGGCACGGTGATGGTCTCGCCGCCCCAATCCTCGGAGGCGATGCCGCGCTGCTGCATCTGGCCCTTGATCTGGTCGATGTTGGCGCCCTTCGCGTCGATTTTGTTGATGGCGACGATGAGCGCGACCTTGGCGTTCTGCACGTGCTGGAGGGCCTCGTCGGTCTGCGGCATGAAGCCGTCGTCGGCGGCGATGACGAGCACGGCGATGTCGGTGACGGAGGCGCCGCGCTCGCGCATTTTGTTGAAGGCGGCGTGGCCGGGGGTGTCGAGGAAGGTGATCTTGCGTTCGCCGCGGGTGACCTGATACGCGCCGATGTGCTGGGTGATGCCGCCGAATTCGCCGGCGACGACGTTGGCCTTGCGGATGGCGTCGAGGAGCGAGGTCTTGCCGTGGTCAACGTGCCCCAGGATGCACACGACGGGCGGACGCGGGACGAGGTCCTTCGGGTCGTCCACGTTCGGGTCTTTTTTCTTTTTCGCTTTTTCGGCGAGTTTGGCCTGCTGCGCGGCGGCGTCGCCGCGGTGCTTGATTTCGAGCAGGAAGCCGAATTTTTCCGCGACCTTGACCGCCACGGTTTCCTCGACGGTCTGGTTCATCGAGGCGAAAACGCCCATCGCCATGAGTTCGGAGATGAGCTTGAAGGGCTTCAGCCCAAGCGCGGGCGCGAAGTCGCGCACGATGATGGGCGGCTTCATGCTGATCATCTTCACCTCGCCTTCGGCGGCGGGCGCGCTCGCGACGGAGAAAGGCGCGGCGGAAGGAATCGCGGGCGTCGCGCCGGGCGCGGAGACGATGGCGGGCGGCGGCTTCGGCGCCCCGGCCATCGGGGGCGGTGGAGGCGCGGATGGCCGGTTGACCGGCGCGGGAGGTGCCGAGACCGGGCGCTGAACCGGCGGGGGCGGCGCGGAGACGGGACGCGGCGCGGGCGCGACGGGCGGCGTCTTGGGCGCGGCGGCCGCAGCAGCGGCCTCGGCGGCGGTGCGGACGGGAGGAATGAACGAGCGCGCGGCGGCCGGCAAAGGCGCGGAGGGCGCAGGCGGGGGTGGTTTCGGTGCGGAAACCACAGACGGGACCGGCACCGGAGGCGGTGCGGAAGGTGCGGATTTGGGTGCGCTCACGATGGATGGCGCGGGTGGAGGTGCGGAAACAGGGCGCGGGGGAAGGGGCGCCGGGACAGGGCGCGGCACGGGCGGCGGCGGCATCGGAGCGGCGACGGCCTGCGCGGCTTTTTTGGCCTCGGCGGCGGCGCGGGCGGCCTCTTCTTTTTCGCGGGCCACGTCCTCGACGCTTTTCACGCGGACGCCGGCCGGGATGAAGACCCCGGAGGCAGGCGGGGCGGTTTCAGCCGGGGATTCGGATGCGGCGTCCTCGGAGAGAGGCGCGGACCCGGCGGACGGGTTTTGCTCCGCGAATTCCTGCTCGATGGCCTCGGCCGAGATGTTGTCGATTGTGCTCGAGACGCTCTTGACTTCAAAATTGCGTTCTTTGAGCAGGGCCAACAATGCCTTGTTGTCCATGCCAATCTTCTTGGCGAGTTCGTGGATGCGGACGCTCATTCAGTGTATCAGATAGCCGGTGTTGTGGGCGGGCGAGAGTTTTATTTGTTCACGCGGGACAGGACGTCCTGCGCTTCCTGTTCGGAGAAGCCGGCTTCGATGAGGTCTTCGAGGTCGACGGATTCGAGCACGGCGGGAGAGTTCATGCCGATGTTGACGAGGCGTTCGGCGATTTCGCGGGCGAGGCCGAGGTTCTTGGTGAGGGAATCGATGGCGATGGCGCGCGGGTCGGCGGTGGCGACCTTGTATTCCTCGATGTCGAGGCGCCAGCCGATGAGGCGCGAGGTGAGGCGCGCGTTCTGGCCTTTGCGTCCGATGGCGATGGCGAGGTTTTCGGGATCGACCTTCAGCGCGATGCGGTGGTTTTTCTCGTCGAGCTGGATGTCGCGCGGAATGGCGGGCTTGAGCGCCTCGATGATCATCTGCTGCGGATTGGGAAAATAATTGATGATGTCGATTTTTTCGCCGTTGAGCTCGCGCACGATGGTTTTCACGCGGGCGCCGCGCGCGCCGACGCAGGCGCCGACGGGATCGACCTTGGGGTCGGTGGACGTGACGGCGATCTTGGTGCGGTAGCCGGCCTCGCGGGCGAAGGCCTCGATCTTCACGGTGCCGTCGGCGATTTCGGTGACTTCGAGTTCGAACAGGCGGCGGACGAATTTCGGGCTGCCGCGGCTGAGGATGATTTCGGGGCCGCGCGGCGTCGCCTCGATGGCGAGCAGCAGGCAGCGGATGCGGTCGCCCGCCTGATATTCCTCGCCGGGCACCTGCTCCTTGTTGGAAAGGACGGCCTCGGCCTTGCCCAAGTCGATGTAGATGTCGCCGCGCTCTTTCCGGCGGACGGTGCCGGTGACGATGTTGCCGACCATGTCCTTGAAATCGTCGTAAATCCGGTCCTTTTCGAATTGGCGCAGCTTTTGCATGACGGCCTGCCGGGCCGTCTGGGCGGCGATGCGACCGAGCATCGAGGGATCGATTTCTTTTTCGAGGATTTCGCCGAGCTGCGCGTTCGGGGCGAGCGCCTGGGCTTTTTCGATGTGAATCTCGGTTTTGGGATTGGAAACCGAATCGACGACCTTGAGCAGGGACCAAGCCTTGAGGTGACCGTTTTTCGGGTTGATCTCGATCTTTAGTTCCTGGCCGGAATTAACCCCTTTTTGGGCAGCGGTTTTGATGGCATTGACAATCGCGGCAATCATGTCGGCGCGGCCAATGCCTTTCTCCTTCTCCATGTATTCAAGGACGGCTAGAATTTCGCTGCTCATATAGTCGTGAGTGTTTGAGTGTGTTGAAAAAAAAGGCGGGCCGGAGGCCCACCCAGTGGAAAGTGAACGTTGGAAGTGAGTCGGAAAACATAGCGAGCGGACCGGGATGATGTCAAGCCCTTGCCGGGCGGGGCGGACAAACCGGGCATCATCCATTGACAGCGGCCCGAAAAACATAAGAACTACGGCCAGGCGAACCCGTGGCGTCGGGCTGAGATTGGAACACGATCCGTTCCTCTAGCCTTCGAACCTGATGCGGTTAGTACCGTCGAAGGGATAAGGTTGGCCCGCCGGCTGTGCGAGGGCCGGATGCTCCCATTGGCGTTGTGGTGACCGCAAGCCGGTCCATCCCATTTATGCCAACAAACTCAACATCCATAGCGTCCACCGCCAACCGCGGCCAGTTGTTTCCCGGCTCGCAGCGGGTTTATATCACCGGTAGCCGACCCGACATCCGCGTGCCCATGCGCGAAATCATCCTTTCGCCCACGAGGACGCCGGACGGCGCGGAGCATCCCAACGAGCCGGTCCGCGTTTACGACACCTCGGGGCCGTGGGGCGACCCGGAGTTTCACGGGGATGCCGCCCTCGGGCTTCCCTCCGTCCGCTCCGCGTGGATACTCGAACGCGGCGATGTCGAGGTCATCGAAGGCCGCGAGATCAAGCCGCTGGATGACGGCTATCTTTCCGAGGCGCACCGCGTGCAGGCGGAACGCGAGGGACGCCGCAATCCCGTCCGCTTCTTCCATCGGGAGGGGCGCAAAATCCTTCGCGCGCGCCCCGGACGGGCCGCGACCCAGCTTGCCTATGCGAAGGCGGGAATCATCACGCCCGAGATGGAGTTTGTCGCCATCCGGGAAAACATGAAGCTCCAGCAGGCGCGCGAGTTGCCCGGCGCTTCCGAGGAAGGCGACGGCCCGCGCAACGCTCTCTGGCGCCAGCATCGGGGCGATTCGCGGGGCGCGGCGATTCCGCGGGAGATCACGCCGGAATTCGTGCGCGCGGAAGTCGCCCGGGGACGCGCCATCATCCCGGCCAACATCAATCATCCCGAGGTCGAACCGATGATCATCGGGCGCAACTTCCTGGTCAAAATCAACACCAACATCGGCAATTCCGCCGTCGCCTCGTCCATCGACGAGGAAGTCGAGAAGATGCGATGGTCCGTCAAGTGGGGCGGCGACACGCTCATGGATTTGTCCACCGGCAAAAACATCCACCAGACCCGCGAGTGGATCGTCAGGAATTGTCCCGTGCCGGTGGGCACGGTGCCCGTTTACCAGGCGTTGGAAAAAGCGGGCGGGCGTCCCGAGGCGCTCACGTGGGAGATCTTTCGCGACACGCTGATCGAGCAGGCCGAGCAGGGCGTGGATTATTTCACCATCCACGCCGGAGTCCTCCTGCGCCATATTCCGCTCACCGCGCGGCGCATGACCGGCATCGTTTCCCGCGGCGGCTCCATCATGGCGAAATGGTGCCTGCATCACCACCAGGAGAATTTCCTCCACACGCACTGGGACGACATCTGCGACATCATGGCCGCCTACGACGTGGCCTTTTCCATCGGCGACGGACTCCGCCCCGGCTCCATCGCCGATGCCAACGACGACGCCCAGTTTGCCGAACTCAAGGCTCAGGGCGACCTCACCCGGCGCGCGTGGGCCAAAGGCGTGCAGGTCATGAACGAAGGGCCGGGGCACGTGCCCATGCACATGATCGCGGAAAACATGGAGAAGCAGCTCGAGTGGTGCCACGAGGCGCCGTTCTACACCCTCGGGCCGCTGACCACCGACATCGCGCCGGGCTACGACCACATCACCAGCGGCATCGGCGCCGCCCTCATCGGCTGGCACGGCACCGCCATGCTTTGTTACGTGACGCCCAAGGAGCACCTCGGCCTGCCCAATCGCGACGACGTGCGCGCCGGGGTCGTCACCTACAAGATCGCGGCCCATGCCGCCGACCTCGCCAAGGGGCACCCGGCGGCGCAATACCGCGACAACGCGCTTTCCAAGGCGCGCTTCGAGTTCCGCTGGGAGGACCAGTTCAACCTCTCGCTCGATCCCGAGCGCGCCCGAGAATACCACGACGAGACGCTGCCGCAGGAAGGAGCCAAGACCGCGCACTTCTGTTCGATGTGCGGCCCGCAGTTCTGCTCGATGAAAATCACCGACGACATCCGGCGCTACGCCGAGGAGCACGGCCTCGATTCCGTCGAGGCCATCAATGCCGGCCTGAAGGAAAAGGCGGCCGAGTTCCACGCCGCCGGCGGGGAGATTTATCTTGGAGAAAAAGATTCCTCGCCATTTTGAATATCCGTCAGGAAACGTTAATTCTACTTTGTTGATTGATCCTGCGCAGCGTCCTTCGTGGCGCAGGTTGCCTTTCGGGCGAAGCGACAGGCTTGACGACCTGCCCGAGGCCACGACGCCAGCCGGCAAACGGGCAGATCTGGCAGTCCGCGCTACGGGGTCTGGTGGAGGGCCGAGCTCCTGCGAGGCCGTTGCGGTTAAGTGCTACGTTTTTCGGCAACGGCCTCGCAGGAGCTCGGCCCTCCACCAGAAGGTGTTTGTCCATGGTTAAAATGCTTCTGAAATGGCCATCGAAAATAGCGACGAACCACGACGAAGAGCGCCGTTTGCCGTGGGGTGTAACTCAAAGTTGAGTCACTCCCACTTTCTTCTTTCCTCTTTATCTTTATCTTTCGTCAGGCACGGGCAGGGAGAAAGAGGAAAGATAAAGAATAAAGAGGAAAGATTCCGGCGGCGACATCACTTTGAGTTGCGCCGTTTGCCGTGCGGCGGCGTCAGAGTTGCTTGACGAGCACCTTGGCGTTGCGGCCGCTCTCCTCGTAGAGTTTCAGGCGCGAGGCGGGGAGGAGTTTTTTGTCGGCTTCCTCGAAGCCCATCGTCGAGGTGAAAAAGGAATAACTCTGCGTCGAGAGGGCGACGAGCGTCCTGGCCCCGCGGTCCTTCGCCAGCATGCAGATGTAGTCCACCATCCTCCGGCCGATGCCGCGGTTTTGATAAAAGGGCAGCACGTAGAGCGAGCCGAGTTCGAGGATGTCGGGATTTTCCGGATACGACGCGAGCGAGATGCAGGCGATGAGGCTTTCGTCGATTTCGTAAACGTAGAACTGGTCGATGTTCTTCTCGATGGCCTGCTGCGTGCGGTGCAGGAGCTCGGCGCGGCGGACGCCGCCGCGGGTGAGGTTGTGGATGGCGCGGACATCGGAGCGGCGGGCGCGGCGGATCTGCTGGTAGTCGTTGCCGTAAATGAGCGTGCCGACACCTTCGCTGGAGAAGATTTCGTTGAGGAGGCTGTCGAAGGTGCGGCCGTCGATGAGGTGCACGCGCGGGGTGCCGGTCTCGATGGCCTTGAGGGCGTGCGCGGCCTTGCTGCGCTCGCTTTCGGGAATGGCGGCGGGCTGTTCCTTGAGCAGCGCGCGGAGGGCGTCGGCGGAGATTTCACGGCGGACTTCGCCGTTGATGGTGAGGCCGGAGGAGGGCGCGGCGTAGATGATCTTGGTCGCGTGGAGCGCCTCGGCGAGTTCGGCGGCGAGGAGATCGGAGTTGATGCGGAGGGCGCCGCCGTCGGGGCCGAAGCCGATGGGCGAGACGATGGGCGTGATGTTCTTGTCGATGAGCGTGGTGATGAACTCGGTGTCGATGCGGTCCACCTTGCCGGTGAACTGGTGATCGACGCCGCGGAGGATGCCGAGCGGGACGGCGCGGACGGCATTGGTGATGGCGCACTTGAGCGCGTTCTGGGTGAGCCCTTCGAGGATGATGTGCGAGACGCGGGAGGAGGCGCGGATGGCGAGGTCGAGCGTGGCGGCGTCGGTCACGCCGGTGCCGATGGCGTCGGTGATGGGAATGGAGCGGATGGCGGAGAGTTGCTGGATTTGCTGGCCGATGCCGTGGACGAGGATGACCTTGATGGCGAGGCTGCGGAGCACGGCGATGTCGACGAGGAGGTTGCCGAAGTTCTCGTCGGCGACGATGGAGCCGTCGAGCGCGATGACGAAGATCTGGTCCTTGAAACGCGGGACGTATTTCAGGATGCCGCGGAGATCGGCGGGTTTGATGGTGGTGGCGGCGGCAGCATGCTGGGCCGGCGTGGTGGAGCCATTGCTCATCGCGTTGGGTGTCTTGGTGTGGTGCGGTAAATGAGGCGGGCGCGGTGGAAACGCAATTCGTTTTGTCAGTTGGATTGGGCGGGGAAGTCAACGGGGGAGCGGGGGCGGACATACGGCGCCCGGGTTTGTGTCAGCGTTCTTTCCTCTTTCTCTTTATCTTTCCTCTTTCTTCCCTTTTCACAGCCCCTCATCCGGGGAGAAAGAGGAAAGATAAAGAGAAAGAGGAAAGAACTGAAGGAGGCGTTCCCACGGGGGAGTTTGGGCGCTCCGGGGGGCAGGCGTCATTCATCATCCCCGGTGGGAGAAGGAGGAGCTGAGGCCGAAGATGGCGCTGATCATCGCAAAGGCGAGAAAGGCAATGAAACCGAAGGTGCCGAGCAGGACCGCAGTGCCGAGAAAGTTGGTGAACAGGGTCAGCCGCGAGGTGACGATCTGCTGGTAGTTCACCGCGATTTTTTTCAGGCTGGGCACGATGCTGCCGGTGTTTTCGCCGATGGCGAGCTGGTCGAGGACGAGCGGCGGAAAACAGTCCGTGCGCTGGAGCGCGCCGGAGAGGGATTCGCCTTCCATCACGCGCGAGATGGCCTCGTCGAAGGCGTCGTGGTGCACGCGGTTGTTGATCTGGCGTCCGGTCATTTTCAGCGCCTCGGAGGCGGTGATGCCGTTTTCGAGCAGGATGGAGAGGGTCTGGCTGATGGAGAGCACGGTGCGGCTCACGAGGAACGGACCGACGAGCGGGATTTTCAGGAGCAGCGCGTCGATGGCGGCGCGGCCCGCGGGGGTCTTGTACCAGCGCCAGACGGCGAGCCCGGCGAAGACGAGCGCCCCGGCGATGAAAATGCCGTAGGTGAGCGAGAAGTTGGCGAAGCCGATGAGGATCTTGGTCGAGACGGGCAGGCGGCTGCCGAGCGCGGTGAAGAGCGACTCCATGCGCGGCAGGAGGAAAAAGAGGAAGAACAGGATCACGCCGCCGGCGATGACCATGAGCAGGAGCGGGTAGGCGAGGGCGTTGACGAGTTCGCGCTTGAGGCGGGCGCGCTCGGAGAGGTGCTCGATGAGGCGGTCGAGGACTTCGCGAAGGTTGCCGGTGGCCTCGCCGGCCTGGATGAGGTTGATGATGGACGATTCGAACACCTGAGGAAACGCGGCGAGCGCGCGGGAAAGCGTGGCGCCTTCGCTGACGAGCTCCCAGAGGCGGGCGCAAAGCGCGCGGAGGCGAGGGCTGCGGACGCGCTGGGTGAGAAGACGCAGCGACTCGCCGGCGGAGAGGCCGCTGGAAATCAGGTCGGCGAGCGCCTGCAAAAAGGGAAGGCATTCGCGGCGGGTGAAGGTGAGGCGGGTATTGACGGGGGTGTTCGCGACGGCGGCTTGCGGGGCGGATGCGGAGGCGGGGCCAGGGGTGGAGCGGAGCCTGGCGGGTTTGGTTTTCGCGGCGGAGGCGGCGCCGGATTCGTCGATGCTCACGGGCTGGAGGCCGCGCGCGGCGAGGAGGCGAAGGGCGTCCTTGCGGCTGGGCGCGTCGAGCGTCGATTGGACGGTCTGGCCGGAGCGGTCGCGGGCGGTGTAGGTGAAGGCAGGCACGATGCTGAAGTTGAAAATTCCAAATCCCGAAATCCCAAATCCCAAAAAAGTCCCAATGGAGAAAACTCAAATTTCAAAGAGGCGGATGGTGAGGCAAAGGGGGAGTGGCATCGGGAGGAGGTGGAGTGGTGCGCTTTTTTGAAATTTGGAATTTCTTTGGGATTTGGCCATTGGAATTTGGGATTTGCGAGCGGAGCGAGCCGTTACTTTTCGGTCACGGTGATGACGCGGAGGACTTCTTCGAGAGTGGTGTGGCCGGATTTGATTTTTTCCCAGCCGGATTGTTGCAGGGGCCTCATGCCGTGTTTGCGGGCGCAGTTGGTAAGAGCGCGGGTGCTTTCGCGTTTTAAGATGAGTTCGTGGATTTCGTCGTTGAGCGTGAAAATCTCGAACAGGCCGATGCGGCCGCGGTAGCCGCTGCCGCGGCAGCGGTCGCAGCCGCAGGGTTGGCGGAGGGTTTCGATGGTGTCGGCCTCGGCGGGGTCGAGGTCGAGGATGGCGAGGGTGTCCCGGAGTTTGTTTTTGTTGACGGGCGCGGGGCGGGCGCACTCGGGACAGAGACGGCGGACGAGGCGCTGGGCGATGACGAGCTCGATGGAGGAGGCGACGAGGAAGGGCTCGATGCCCATGTCGATCAGGCGGGTGATGGCGCCGGGGGCGTCGTTGGTGTGCAGGGTCGAAAACACCAAGTGGCCGGTGAGGGAGGCGCGGATGGCGATGTCGGCGGTCTCGCCGTCGCGGATTTCGCCGACCATGATGACGTCGGGGTCCTGGCGGAGGATGGAGCGGAGGGCGGAGGCGAAGGTGAGGCCGATTTCGGGGCGCATCTGCATCTGGTTGACGCCGGGAACCTCGTATTCGATGGGATCCTCGACGGTGACGATGCGGAGGTCGGGGGAGTTGATTTCGCGGAGGAAGGCGTTGAGGGTGGTGGATTTGCCGGAGCCGGTGGGGCCGGTGACGAGGATGATGCCGTGGGGGATGTCGAGGGATTTGCGGATGACGGCCTGTTCCTCGGCGGTCATGCCGAGTTTTTCCATGGAGAAGGCCTGCTTTTTCTGGTTGAGGAGGCGGAGGGAGATGGATTCGGCGTAGATGGTGGGGGCGGTGGCGACGCGGATGTCGAGGACGGTGCCGTTGGAGCGGAAGTTGATGCGGCCGTCCTGCGGGAGGCGTTTTTCGGAGATGTTGAGCTTCGCCATGATCTTGAGGCGCGAGATGATGGCGTCCTGGAAGCGGAGGAGGTTTTCGGGGACGGGCACGGGGACGAGCAGCCCGTCCACGCGGTAGCGGATTTGCAGGCGGCCTTCCTGCGGCTCGAAATGGATGTCGGTGGCCTCGTCGGCGACGGCTTGGGAAATGACGTCGGAAACGAAGCGGACGACGGCGGCGTCCTCGTCCACGTCGGCCTCGGCCTGCTGGGCGATCTCGGGGGCGATGTAGTCGTCGTCGCTGTCCTCCAGGCTGCCGGAGCCGACGCCGAAATGCTGGAGGATGAGCTGGTGGATTTTTTCGGGGACGCCGAGGTGCCAGGCGAGGGGGCGGGGGGTGAAGGTGCGTATCCAGTCAACCATTACGCCGTCGGGGGGCCAGGCGGTGGCAAGGTGGAGGATGGCGTCCGGCTGGCTGTCGCCGTCCCCCGGCTGGCCGGGAGCCCCGGTTTCTTTTTCTGTGCCTTGTGACTTGTCACTTGTCGCTTCATCATCGCCGCCTTGGGCGACGACGATGGGCACGATCTGGTAATCGTGGACGAGGCGGGCGGGGAGAAGGCCGAGGGATGCGGTGTCGGCTTCGAGGTTGGCGGCGGCGAGGAATCCGCTGGCGGTGGCGAGCTTGGCGAGGGCGTCGGGCTCGGAAAGGTTGAGCGCGATGGCGATGGTCTTGACGCGGTGTCCGCGCGGGGCCTCCAGCACGGCTTGGATTTGCTCGTCGGTGAGGCGGGCTGCGAGCGAGGCGGGCAGGGTGGCGTCGGGCGGGATGGCGGTGCCGGAAGGCATGGTGGCTGGCGCGGAGCGGATTGGTGGGTGCCGGTTTAGCGAGGACGTTTCATCGAAGGGGCGGCGGAGTGCGCAGATTCACCGGGAAGTCTTTCGTTTTCCGGGATGCCGAGCATGGAGCGCATGGGATCGAGGTTGTGCATCGTATCCATGCGTTGATACGCGGAAACATTGTCCGTGTCGGCGGTGGTGAGCACGGTCGGACGGATGAAAAACAGGAGGTCGGACCTGCGTGTTTCCTTTTTTCTGGAGCCGAGAAAATCGCCGATGATCGGAATGGGGCCGAGCCTGCTGCGGTTTTTGGTGTCGGATTGCTCCTGCAGGCCGCCCAGGACAATAATCTCACCGCTGTGGACATTGATAAATGACTGCGCCTCGCGATTGCCGACGATGGGCTGGTCATTGCCGTCGATCTTCGTGGTGTCCTTGATGTTTTGCACGGTCTGCGTGATTTCCAACTGCACGGAGCCGTCTTTTCCGATGAGCGGCTTTACCTTCAGCTCCAACCCGATGTCTTGCTGGGTGATCGTGCTGCGGGTGCCGCCTCCGCTGCTGATATAGTCGCTCGAGCCGGTGATGACCGGACGTTTTTCGCCCACCTTGATATAGGCTTCCTTATTGTGCGCCGTGACAATGCTGGGGGTGGAAATGATGGTGGTATTGGTTTTCCGGGGTCTGGTATCGAGTGACAATACCCCGGACAGTTGACCGGCGATATTAAAGAAGCCGCCCGTCGTGCCCGAGGTGGAAAGCGCGCTGGCGACGAAGCCCGGGCCGCTTGCGCCGACACCGGTCAGTTTTCCACCGACTACTTGCAGTCCGAGCGCGTCGATTCCGCTTTCCTGATTGTCGCTCAAACTCACCTCGGCGATGACGACCTCGATGCGGACTTGGGCGAGGAGGATGTCGATCTTGGCGACGAGTTCCTGGATGATGCGGATGTCGTCCACCGTGCCGGAGACCACGACGGCGTTGATGCGTTCGTCGGGCTGGATGGTGATGAGCGTGCTGAATTCCTCCGAGCTGGGCAGGCCGAGATTGCCACCGGGGAGCGTGACGGTGGTGGCGGGCGCGAGGGCGGCGGTCGCCTGGCCGGTGCGGTTGGCGGCGTTGGCGGGCTGGTTGGCGGTGCGTGCGGTGGCCTGTTGCTGCTGGCGTTGCTGGCGCTGGTTGGCGGTGACGGAGGCGGCCTGGGCCTGCTGGGCGGCCTTCGTCTGGCCGGCGATGAGGGTGCTGAGAAGGGTCGCGACGTCCTTGGCGTTGGCGTTGTTGAGGTGGATGACCTCGGTGCGGGTGTTGGGGTCGGCCTTGACGTCGAGCTTGGCGACGAGGTCGTCGAAGAAGGGGAACTGGCGCTGGTCGCAGATGAGGACGACCTGGT
Organism: Termitidicoccus mucosus; assembly: GCF_038725785.1. GTDB lineage: Bacteria > Verrucomicrobiota > Verrucomicrobiia > Opitutales > Opitutaceae > Termitidicoccus > Termitidicoccus mucosus. The sequence continues at coordinate 1,471,798 of NZ_CP109796.1, read as the reverse complement.
TGGTGCGGTCGTCGGCGTTGTAGGTGGTGGCGGAGCTGAGTTGCTGGAGCAGCGGGCCCTGGAGGATGCTGCGGAGTTTGGCCACAAGATCGGAGGCCTTGGCGAAGCGAAGCGTGTAGAATTTCGTCCCGATGCCGGCGCTGACGGGTTGATCGAGTTTTTTCAAGAGCACTTCGATGCGCTGGAGGGTGCTGATGGAATCGGTGATGAGGACGGCGTTGGCCTTTTCAAAGAGCGAGAAGCTGCCGATGCTGGCGTTGAGGAGGGTGGCGATCTGCGGGACAAACTCGGCGACGCGGAGAAATTCGAGCTGGAAGAGCTTGGTGGCGACGCGTCCGCTGGGCGGGTAGCCGAGCGCGGAGCCGTCGATCATGAGCGGCGCCTCGAAGCGCACGCTGGGCATGGGGAGCATTTTCACGAACTTGTCGCCGAGGGGGACGAGCGCGATCTGGTTGAGGTTGAGCACGGTCTCGAGCGCCTGGAGCGCCTCGGCCCGGGTGGGCGGGGTCTTGAAGACGAGGGTGATTTCGACGTTGGGCAGGCCTTGCTGGCGGAGGACGGTGCGGCCGGTGAGGTTTTCCAACTCGGGGATGACCATGCTGAGGGGCATGCTCGGGAAGTTGAATTGTGACAGGCGTTCGTCGGGGTTGCCGGCCGGAGTGAGCGGAGTGGTCAGGGCGACTGGCGGGGCTGGTACCTCGCCCGCCGGGGCGGAAGCGCCGGCGGCAGGCGTGGCGGGCTCGGGCTCTTGGGCGTGCGCGGCGGGAGGGGTGGACGAGGCTGTGGCGAGGGCGAGGGCGAGGGCGAGGACGGCCGCGGGCGGGAGCGAAAATGGGCGCAAGATCATGCGATTGCGGAAAAGGTTTTGGCTGGACGAGGGGACTGCAAAAACGGTGAGAAAATACGAACGAAACGAGGTTGTAAACGGTGTTGTTGGGAGGGTTTGGCCCCGCCGGGCGCCGGAAACAGGATTCGTTATATGACGGGGCCGGGGACGCGAGGTTGCATGAATTTTGCAGGCGAAACGCGGGGCGCGCTATTCGCGATCGCGGGTGTCGATGACGATGGTGACGGGGCCGTCGTTGACGAGCGCGACCTGCATCATCGCGCCGAATTCGCCGCTGGAGACAGGGCGGGCGAGGGCGGCTTCCATTTGCACAAGAAACTGTTCGTAAAGGGGCAGGGCGGCGGCGGGTTTGGCAGCGGCGTGGAACGAGGGGCGGGCGCCCTTGCGCGTGCTGGCAATGAGCGTGAACTGGCTGATGACGAGCACGCCCCCGCCGATGTCGCGCACGGAGCGGTTCATCTGGCCGGCATCGTCGGGGAAGAGGCGCATCGCCGCGATTTTCCCGGCAAGCCAGCGGCCGTCCTCGGCGGTGTCGCCCTCGGCGATGCCGATGAGGACGAGCAGGCCTTGGTTGATGGAGCCGCGCACCACATCATCGATGGTGACGCTGGCGGAGGTGACGCGCTGGATGACCGCTTTCATGGCGGACAGTCCAACCTATTGGGTTCCAAATCCCAGAAAAAACCGCGATTGGGTTGAGTGGCACGGGCGGGACGCCCGTGGGTTGGTGGCGCACAAATCCGTGCGAGCCGCCAAACCGCATGGGCGGGGTCGCCCATGCCACGCAAACCCACGGGCGGGACGCCCGTGCCACCCAAACCAATCGCGGAATCCGCAAACAATCCTCGCCCCCGCCTGTCCTTTCCAGTTCAACAAGCCGCATGTCCCAGCCGTCGCCCAAGCCTTGGTCCATGAAATGGATCGTGCTCTTCATTGTCGTCGCCCTGCCTCTCTACACGCTCGTCACGCTCCGTTACCGCAAGCCCCCCGGCCAGTCGCACCAGCCTTATCAGGAAGCGCGCGAACGCGCCGGCGTCGCGCGCGTCGAGGCTGCCGGCTACACCCGCATCGAGGCCTCGGCCATTCGTCCCGCCGACATCGGCCTCACCCGCAGCGGGCTCGACACCCCGTCCGCCGTCGTGCGCAAGATTCCCGGCGGCCTTCCGGGGGAGTTGGCGGAGAGTTTTGCCAGGTTTGCCGAAATCGCGCCCAAGCTGCCCGATTCCCTCGGCGAGGTCACCGCGCCCGCCGTGCTCACGCCGCCCTATCCCTACCAGATTCTCTACACCTGCCGCCTGCCCACCCAGTCCGACTTGCTCGGCGACATCCGCGTTTATATCAAGGACGACCGGATCGCCATCATCACCGACCACGATCCCATTCCCCGCGAACTCCTCTCGCGCAGCCGCGATGCCACCGTGTTTCTGTCCATCGAGGCATCGGCCTTCACCCCCGGCCGCACCTACGAAATCACCCTCGTCGGCGCGCAAACCTCCAAGTCATGGACGATGTCGGTCGCCGCGCCTCCGAGTCCCGTGACTCCGGCTTTCTGATATCGTCCTTCCAAAAACCATTTCAAGTATCGCCGGGAATATAACCCAATAGGTTGCATTCCGGCTTGGGAATGCGGCGGATTGAACTGGCGGGATTGTCCAAGAAGTAATGGTGGAGCGGCGACGTCCCGCCGCCGGACGCGCGCCAGCGCGCCCCCTGAATCGTCCGGCCCTCGTTTGGCGGGCCTGCCTGCCCGTCCGGCGACGGGACGTCGCCGCTCCTTTCACGGGTTCAAGACCTCTGGAGCCATCCCGAAGGAGCACTACGCAATCCTGTTGCCCGTTCCTTTTCCTATCCTGCGAGCATGCGCAGGAACGCGGCCTCGTCGATGACGGGCACGCCGAGCGATTCGGCCTTGGCCAGTTTAGAGCCGGCTTCCGCGCCCGCAAGGACGTAGCTGGTTTTCTTGCTCACGCTGCCGCTGACTTTGCCGCCGGCGGCTTCGATTTTGGCCGCGGCCTCGTCACGCGTCATGCCCGGAAGCGTGCCGGTGAGGACGAAGGTTTTCCCGGCCAGAAGCAGGCTCGCGGGCTCGGTCGATTTCTCGGGGGGCGGCGCCGGGCTGACGCCGAGCGCGGCGAGTTCGGTGATGACAGCGCGGTTGCGCGGATCGTTGAAATGCTCGATGAGGGCGAGCGCCATCGTCTCGCCGATGCCTTCGATGACGGATTTCTTGTCGGCAATGAAGTCCTCGTATCTGGCGTCGGCGAGCGCCTCGAGGGAGCGGAATTTCTGCGCGAGGTCCTTGGCCGACGCCGCGCCGACATGCGTGATGCCAAGGCCGTGGATGAAGCGCCAGAGCTCGGCGGCCTTGCTCGCCTCGATGGCGGCGAGGAGGTTGTCGGTGGATTTCTCCACGCTTTTGCCGAGGGTGAGAAGGTCCTCGCGGCGGAGGCGGTAGATGTCGGGTATGCCGCGCAGCCAGCCGCGCTCGACGAGCGTATCCACCATGGCGATACCGAGGCCGTCGATGTCCACGCAGGCCTTGGAGGCGAAATGCTGCGCGCGGCGGCGGATTTGCACGGGACAGTCGTAATTGGGGCAGCGAAGCGCGACCTCGCCCTCGATTTGCACGACGGGGGTCGAGCAGACCGGGCATGCGGCGGGAAAGACGTAGGGCACGCAGGCGGGCGCGCGCCGGGAGAGGTTCACCGCGACGACGGCCGGGATGATTTCGCCGGCCTTCTCGACGTAAACGTAATCGCCGACGCGGATGTCCTTGCGGGCGAGTTCATCGCGGTTGTGCAGCGTGGCGCGGGACACGGTGGAGCCGGAAAGGTGCACCGGCTCCAGTTCGGCGACCGGCGTGAGGACGCCGGTGCGGCCGACCTGGATGGTGATGGCGCGCAGGAGCGTCTCGGCGCGCTCGGCGGCGAATTTGTAGGCCATGGCCCAGCGCGGGGCCTTCGAGGTCGCGCCGGCCTCGCGCTGGAGCGGCAATGAATCGAGTTTTACGACCGCGCCGTCGGTGGCGTAGGAGAAGGCGTCGCGGAGCCGGTCGAGTTCCTGCACGGCGGCCCACACTTCATCGGGGCCGCGCGCGATCCAGTATTTTTCGACCGCGGGCAGCCCCCAGGCGCGGACGAGTTCGTGCCATGCGGATTGGGTGGCGGGCAGCGCGGAGGCGGGCTCGCAATAGCCGAGACCGTAAAGGACGATTTCGAGACGGCGCTGCGCGACCTCGCGCGAATCGAGCTGCTTGACCGTGCCGGCGGCGAGATTCCGGGGATTGGCGTAGAGCGGCTCGGCGGCTTCTTCGCGGAGTTTGTTGATGCGCTCAAACTCGGCGAGCGTCATGAAAATCTCGCCCCGGATTTCCACGATGTCCGGCAGCGGAGCGCCGCCGGGAACGGGGTGCAGCTTGCGCGGAAGCGCGCGGATGGTGAGAGCGTTGGCGGTGATGTCGTCGCCCTCGATGCCGTTGCCGCGGGTGACGGCGCGGACGAGCTTGCCGTGTTCGTAGGTGACGCTGACGGCGAGGCCGTCGATTTTCGGCTCGACGACGTAGGTGAGTTCCTCGCGATCGAGAAGCTTGGCGAGGCGTTCGTGAAACTCGCGGAGCTCGTCGGGCGAATAGGTGTTGTCGAGGCTCATCATGCGCTGGCGGTGGCGGTAGGTCGCGAAGCCCTCGGTGCGGTCGTCGCCGACGCGCGCGGTGGGGGATTCTCCGTCGAGCGCGGAGGCGGCGACGGCGAGTTCCGGAAAGCGGGTCTCGAGGTCGGCGAGTTCGCGCTTGAGGCGGTCATATTCGCTGTCGCTGATCTCGGGCTCGGCGCGACGGTAATAGAGCTCGTCGTGGCGGGCGATGGTGGCGCGGAGTTCGGCGAGGCGGGACTGGGCGGCGTCGGGTGTCATTTCCAAGGCGGAATGTTAGAATGCTAGACAGATTCGCAGCCGGGCGTGAAGCGCGGAGCGTGGAGGATGGACCAAAAAAAACGCCCGGCCGTTTCGGGCCGGGCGTTTCGCGTTGAGTGTGTTTGCGGCGCGAGCCTTAGTCCTTCTTGTCGGAGGCGGCGTCGAGGATGTCGCCGAGGTTCATCATGTCGCCGCTGCTGTCGCGGTTGAGCGCCTCGTAGGTGGCGGTCTCGGCGGCGAGCTGGTCGGCGCTGTAGTGGGCGGCCTTGATCGAGAGGCCGAGGCGGCGCTCGTCGCGGTCGATCTTGATGACGCGGGCGGTGACTTCCTGGCCGGGCTTGAGCACGTCCTTGATCTTTTCGATGCGCTCCTCGCTGATCTGCGAGATGTGCACGAGGCCGTCGATGCCGTCCTTGAGCTCCACGAAGGCGCCGAAGGAGGTGATCTTCGAGACGGTGCCGGTGACGACGTCGCCGATCTTGAAGTGCGCGTCGATGTCGGCCCAGGGATCGGTGGTGAGCTGCTTCATGCCGAGGCTGATGCGCTGCTGGCTGGAGTCCACGTCGAGCACGGTCGCGTCCACCTCGTCGCCCTTCTTGAGGACTTCGGAGGGGTGGTTGACCTTGCGGGTCCAGCTCATGTCGGAGACGTGCACCATGCCGTCGATGCCTTCCTCGAGCTCGATGAAGGCGCCGTAGGTGGTCATGTTGCGCACCTTGCCGCGGACGCGGGCGCCGATCGGGTAGTTGTGGCGGACCATGTCCCACGGGTTGGATTCGAGCTGGCGGAGGCCGAGGGAGATTTTCTGCTCCTCCTTCTGGATGCCGAGCACCACCGCGTCGAGTTCCTGGCCGACCTTGAGCATTTCGGAGGGCTTGGTGATGCGCTTGGTCCAGGACATCTCGGTGATGTGGACGAGGCCCTCGACGCCGGGCTCGATCTCGATGAACGCGCCGTAGGGGACGAGGTTGACGACCTTGCCGTGCACTTTCGCGCCGACGGGGAATTTGTGCTCGATGTCATCCCACGGGTTTTTCGTGGTCTGCTTGAGGCCGAGGGAAACGCGTTCCTTCTCGCGGTTGACCTCGATGATCATGACGTCGATTTCCTCGCCCTGCTTGAGCATTTCGCTCGGGTGGGTGATGCGGCCCCAGCTCATGTCGGTGATGTGGAGCAGGCCGTCCATGCCGTCGAGGTCGATGAAGGCGCCGAAGTCGGTGATGTTCTTCACGACGCCCTTGCGGATCTGGCCGGGCTCGATGGATTCGAGGAGGGCGCGGCGCTTGGCGGTGCGTTGTTCCTCGATGAGTTCGCGGCGCGAGAGGACGATGTTTTTGCGGTCGAGGTTGATCTTGATGACCTTGAAGTCGTAGGTCTGGCCCACGTATTGGTCGAGGTTCTTCGGGGGCTGCACGTCGATGTGCGAGGCGGGCAGGAAGGAATCGACGCCGATGGAGACGATGAGGCCGCCCTTGACCTTGGCGCGGACGCGTCCGGCGGCAACGGAGCCTTCGGGGAATTTGGTGAGGATGTTGTCCCAGTTTTTCTTCTGCTCGGCCTTGTCGAAGGAGAGGACGGGGTTGCCGTTCTTGTCTTCGAGTTTTTCGAGGAAAACGTCGATTTGGGAGCCGATCTGGAGCTCGCCGAGATCGATGAACTCGCCCGCGGGGATGATGCCTTCGGATTTGCCGCCGATGTCGACGACGACTTCGTTCTGGCGGATTTCGGTGATGGTGCCCGGGACGATTTGCCCTTCCTTGAGCTTGTCGAAGGAGGACTGCGCGAGCAGTTCTTGCATTACTGAACTCATGTGACGAATGCGAGGGCACCGCCGCCTTGCCCCGGAGCGCCGGACCTTCGCAGGAGGCCTTTCGGCCGTTGGTTGAAGGTTGTTTTGACTAAAAACCGGCGGGAGCAATGCGGCGCGCCGGCTTGACCTGAGTGATTGCCGCAAGGGGCGAAACATCCTGCTTTGCGCACCCCGGGGCAAGCACGAATTTGCGGAGGATGCGTGGGTGTGAGCTGAAGTGGGGTGGGCGAATGACGCGAGGCATCGCTGGCACTTTTCCAAGAAATAAGTGAGCGCTTCGCGCGACAAGATGCCAACGGCAGGCAGGATACCTGCGCTGCGCATTGACGCATCCTGCCGGTCACGAAGGGTTTGCCCGGTCATCAGGTGTGGATTTTGTTCACGCTGGCGGTTTCGAAGGTGGCCATTTCCTGGAGGAACCGGGTCGCCGATAGCAGGAGCGGCCAGGCCAGCGCCGCGCCGGTGCCTTCGCCGAGCCGAAGGTCGAGGGCGAGGAGCGGCTGTCCGCCCAGGTGCTTCACCAGCGCGTCATGCGCGCCTTCGGCGGACGTGTGGGAAAAGACCGTGTAGTCGAGGACGGCGGGATTGAGGCGCGCGGCGACAAGGAGCGAGGCCGTGACGATAAAGCCGTCGTTGAGGACGACCATGCGGCGCGCGGCGGCCCCGAGCATCGCGCCGGTCATCATGGCCATTTCGGCTCCGCCAAAGGCGGCGAGGGCCGCGAGAGGCGTGGTCGCGCCGGGATGGCGGGCGAGGACGCGGGCGAGGATGTCGCGTTTGCGGGCGAGTCCGGCGGGGTCGTGGCCGGAGCCGCGCCCGGTCGTCGTTTCGATGGGCATGCCGGTGAGCGCGGTCATGAGGAGCGAGGCGGCGGAGGTGTTGCCGATGCCCATCTCGCCGAAAATGACGGCATTGCATCCCCCGGCGGCGAGATCGGCGGCGAGCTGGTCCCCGGCGGCGAGGCAGCGCGCGACTTCGTCCGGTGTCATGGCCGGGCCGTGGAGGGCGTTGCGCGTGCCGGACGGCATGATCTTGCGGTCGAGGAGCTGCGGGTGCGCGGGAAGGGGGCCGGCGACGGCGGCGTCGATCACACGAAGGTCGAGGCCGTGCTGGCGGGCGAAGACGTTGATGGCGGCGCCGCCGGCAAGGAAGTTGAGCACCATCTGGACGGTGACGGCCTTGGGAAAGGGGCTGACTCCTTCATCGGCGAGCCCGTGGTCGCCGGCGAAGACGAGCGAGGCGGGTCGCCGGAGCGCGGGCGCGAGGGTGTCCTGCATGAGGCCGAGGCGGAGCGCGAGGGTTTCGAGCTGGCCGAGCGAGCCGGGGGGCTTGGTTTTATTGTCGATGGCCGCGCGGAGGTCGGCCTCGAGATGATGGGCGAGGGACGGGATGGTCGGGATTTTGTAGGACATGATGGAGGAAAAGTGACAAGTAGCAAGTGGCAAGTATCAAGATTGTGGATACTGATTGTGATGGCGTTTGGGAGGAAAGAGAAAGAATAAAGAGGAAAGAAGAGTTGGCGGAGGGTTATTTCAGGCGGAGCGTTTGGCCGGCGACGCAGAGGTGGGCTTCGGTGGCGGCGGCGGCGGTGCGCTGGGCGAGGATGCCGACGAGATCGCGGAAGCGGCGGAGGACGGGATGCCCGGGGACGGGCGACCAGCCGATTTCATTGCTGACGATGACCGACGGGCAGGGGGCGGCGCGGAGATAGGCGAGGAGCCTGTCCCATTCCGCGATGAGGGCGTCGTCGGAGAGGTCGAGGCGGTCGGAAACCCAGAGCGTGAGGCAGTCGAGCAGAACGCCGGCGGGCGGCGGTTGGAGCGCGTCGAGGGCGGCGGGCAGGTCCCGGGGAGCCTCGAGCACGCGCCAAGCTGCGGGACGCTCGGCCCGGTGGCGGCGGATGCGTTCGGCCAGCTCGGGATCGGAGGGCGCGCCGTCCGGTCCGGCGACGGGAGGACGGCAGGTGGCGATGAAAACGGTGCCGGGGCCCCAGGCGGTGGCGAGTTCGACGGCGCGACGGCTTTTGCCGCTGCGCACGGGGCCAGTGAGAAAAACGAGGGAGGACATGACGGGGAAAAGTGACAAGTTATCAGTGGCAAGTATCAAGAAAATGGATATGCATCGCGAGGGGGCGTTTCAACAGAACGGCAGAGGGAGCAGGAGGCGGGCGGCGGCGGTCAGGAGGACCATGAGGGCGAGGGTGACGTGCGCGTGGCGGGCGGCGGTGTCGATTTCGGCGGGGCGGACGGCGCGGGGATTCCGGCCGATGAAGGGTTTTTCCACGAGTTCTCCGTCGTAATAATTCGGCCCGCCGAAACGAAGATCGAGGGCGCCGGCGAGGGCCGCCTCGGGGTAGCCGGCATTGGGACTGGCATGGGCGCGGCCGTAACGGGCGACGAAGCGGAGGGCGCGGGGGCTGCGCGCGGCGAGGGCGAGAAGGAGCGCGGTAAGGCGGGCGGGAAGGTAGTTGACAGCGTCATCGAGGCGGGCGGCGGTTTTGCCGAAGAACTCATGGCGGTCATCGTGATGGCCGATCATGGAGTCGAGGGTGTTGACCATTTTGCAGGCCATCATGGCGGGGACGCCGCCAAGGGCATACCAGAAAAGCGGGGCGACGACGCCGTCGGAGAGATTTTCGGCGAGGGTTTCCAGGGCGGCGGTGCGGATTTGCCGGGCGTCGAGGCGCGCGGTGTCGCGTCCGACGATGCGGGCGAGCTGTCGTCTGGCGGCGTCAAGGGTGCCGGGATCGTGATCGCGCGTCCCGTCGCCGAGCGCGCGAAAGACGGCGCGGCATTCGGCGATGAGGGTGCGGTGGGCCAAGGCGGTGAAGACGCCAAAGGCGGCAAGCGCGACGGCGGCGGCGGTGTGCGCGCGGGCGGCGAGGGCGAGGGCGGCGAGCCAGACGGTGTAAGTGACGGCGACGAGGAACAGGGTGAGCGCGGCGCCTTTGAAAAAACGGGCGCGGGACGAGCCGTGGTTGAGCTTGCGCTCGCCCCAGGCGATGGCGCGGCCGTATCCAACGATTGGATGAGGGAGCCAGCGGGGATCGCCGAGCGCGAGGTCGAGGGCGACGCCCAGGAGCAGGGCGGAAAGGCTGAAGGACTGGAGGGCGGAAAGGAGCATTTAATCGAGGCATCCGGCCGGCGTTTTCATGCCCATGATCAGCCGCGCCAGGTTTGGAGGGACTGTGCGAGGCGGTGGTTTTGCCACGGGGATTGAGGGGAGACGCGGATGTGGCGGGAGGTCAGGCCGCGGAAGTTGGCGGCGTCGCGGATGAGGATGCCGTGTTTCTCCACGAGATATTGCTTGAGCGCGGCCGAGGTGCCGCGGGCCAGCTCGACGAGGAAGAAGGTGGTCGCGGTGGGATGCGGCGTGAATCCTTCGAGGCCCGCGACGGCGCGGGAGAAGGCGCGGGTGTGCGCAAGCCAGGTTTCGAGCGGGGGCGCGAGGCGTGCGCGGTGTGCGAGGTAGTAGGCGGCGGCTTCGAGCGCGAGGGTGTTGACGGCCCAGGGCTGGAGGTGGCGGGCAAGCGCGGCAATGTTGGACGCGGAGGCGAAGACGTGGCCGATGCGCAGGCCGGGGATGCCGAGGGTTTTGGTGAGGGAGCGGATGAGGATGAGGTTTTCGCGGACGGCGGTGTCGGCGGGCAGGATGGGGGCGACCAAGCAGAAATCGGCGTAGGACTGGTCGATGACGAAAAGCGTGCGGGGGTGCGCGTCGATGAGGGCGAGGAGTTCGTCGCGGGACGCGGCCTCGCCGGTGGGGTTGTTGGGATTGCAGAGCCAGAGAAGGTCGGGGCGCGGCGCGGTGTCGAGGTGGCTGCCGGGATCGGCAAAAAAGCGGGCGCGGGCGGAGAAGGCGAGCTTGTGGTCGTGAAGGCGACAGGCGTCCTCGTATTCGGAAAAGGTGGGCGTGACGATGAGCGAGGCGCGGGCGCGGTGGGCTTGCGCGACGAGATAGATGGCGGCGGTGGCCCCGGCGGTGACGAGGACTTGCGCGGCGGAAACCTGATGGGTGGCGGCGAGTTGGCGGCGCACGGTGTCGGCGGCGGGCTCGGGATAGCGGGCAACGGCGGACAGGCGCGCGCGGAGATGGTCGATGAGTTCGACCGGCGGTCCGTCCGGCCGGATATTGGAGCTGAAATCGTCGCGGATGTGGTGGGTCTGGGAATGGGCGTCGTCGCCGTGGCCGTAAATCATGAGAATGCGCTGGAGAGAGGGACAGGAGGATGGGCGGGAAGGGCTGATGTTTTTCTTTCCTCTTTATTCTTTCTCTTTCCTCTTTCTCCCGTCACTCACGCCATTCCTTGCGGGAAGGAGAAAGAGGAAAGAGAAAGAATAAAGAGGAAAGAGGGGTGTCATAGGTCGAGGTAGCGTTTGATGGATGCAAGGTTCAGGTGGGATTCCAGATGCGCGGCCATCTGGCGGTAGATTTGCTGGCGTTGCTCGGCCCAGGGGACGAGATGCGGCATGTGCTCCGCGATATTGGCGGCGGCGGCGAGGAGACGGCGGGTCTCAGGGACCTCGAACCAGCCGTGCAGATAGGTGCCGATGACATTGCCCGAGCGGAGTCCCTCGGGACGGGAACCCTGTGCGTCCTCGATGAGGTGAAGGGCGGGGCAGGGCGCGGTCGGTTCGCTGCGGCCCATGTGGATTTCATAGGCGGTCCAGCGGCGGTCACCGCAGCGGGCGGTGACTTGGCGGACGGTCTTTTCGCGTTGGAAAACGGTCCGGTGCGGCAGAAGGCCGAGGCCGGACTCGTCGCCCGCGTCACCCGCCACGCCTTCCGGGTCGACGAGGCGCGCGCCGAGGATCTGGAAACCGCCGCAAATGCCGACGACCGGGACGCCGCGTTTCGCCGCGGCGACGATGGCGCCGGCGAGGCCGCATGCGCGAAGCCAGCGCAGGTCCGCGAGGGTGTTTTTGGAGCCGGGGATGACGATGGCGCGCGCGCCGGCGAGGGCTTCGGGCGCGGAGACCCAGCGCGTGCGGATGCCGGCGTCGCCCCACCACGGCTGGCAGTCGGTGAGGTTGGCGGCGCGGGGAAGCCGTATCCAGCAAATGGATGCGCCGGCGCCGCGGTCCTCGTCGGTGGCGGCGAGCCCGTCCTCCTCCTCGGGCTGGAGGTCGGGACGGAAGGGGAGCGTGCCGGCGATGTCGAGGCCGGGGGCGTGCGGGGCGAGCCATTCCTGCGGATGGGGGAACAGGGAAATGTCGCCGCGGAAGCGGTTGACGATGGCGCCGAGCGAGCGGGGGCGGTCCTCCGGCGGGAGGAGCGCCCAGGTGCCGGCGAGCTGGGCGTAGATGCCGCCGCGGTCGATGTCGCCCACGAGGAGAAAGCGTCCGTCGAGGTGGCGCATGGGGCGGAGGTTGACGAGGTCGCGCCCCATGAGATTGAGTTCGACGGGACTGCCCGCGCCTTCCTGCACGAGGACGTCGCAGCGGGAGCGCCAGCCGTCCAGCGCGGCCTTCACGATTTCCCAGAGGTGGTCGAAGTGGCGGTAATACTCGGCGGCGGCCTGGTGGCCTTGGGCGCGGCCCAGAAGGACGAGTTGGGATCCGCCGGGGCCGGAGGGTTTCAGGAGGATGGGGTTCATCCCGGCGTCCGGCATGAGGCCGCAGGCCTCGGCTTGGACGGCCTGGGCGCGGGCCATCTCGCCGCCGTCGAGCGTGGCCCAGGCGTTGTTGGACATGTTCTGCGCCTTGAAGGGGGCGACGCGCACGCCCTGGGCGCGCAGCCAGGCGCAGAAGGCGGTGGCGACCCAGGTTTTGCCGGCGTTGGAGGACGTGCCGAGGATGGAGAGGGAGCGCATGAAAATGTGGAATGCGGATTTCGGAATGCGGAATAAGGGAGGACGGACTACAGGATAAAAAGGCTTCGATACGGTGTCTTATTCCGCATTCCGAAATCCGCATTCCGCATTCGTCAGAACTCGATTCCCTGCTGGGCCTGGATGCCGGCGTTGAAGGGGTGCTTGATCTCGCGCATTTCGGTGACGAGGTCGGCGAGTTCGATGAGCTCGGGCGGGGCATTGCGGCCGGTGCAGACGACGTGGAGGTCGGGGCGCTTGGCGCGGAGCGCGGCGAGGACCTCGTCTTTCGGGAGGTAGCCGATGTCGAGGACGACGTTGAGTTCGTCGAGGTGGATGAAGCTGATTTCCGGGTCGGCGAAATAGCTCAGGGCAAGCCGCCAGCCTTCGCGGCAGAGGGCGATGTCGCTGTCGCGGTTCTGGGTGTCCCAGGTAAAGCCGCCGCCGGCGTGGTGCCAGTGGAGATTGGGGCTTTCGAGCAGGCGGGCGACGGCATCCTTGCCGGACTTGATGAACTGGATGACGGCGCATTTGCGTTTGTGCGCGAGCATGCGGGCGAGCATGCCGAAGGCGGCAGTGGTTTTGCCTTTGCCGTTGCCGGTGTGCACCATGACGAGGCCGCGCTTGTCCTTGGCGGATTGCACGGCGGCGCGGACCTGCGCCTGGACGGTTTGCATGTGCTCGCGGTGCTCGGCGTCGGTGCGGGCGGGAGAAGGAGAGGAAGGTTGCGGATGGTCGTTCATTCTGGAAGGCGTTGTTGATGTATTTGTATTGTGGATGCTGAATTTTCCGGGGGAGCGGCGGCGGAGGGAGAAAGAAGAAAGAGAAAGAGGAAAGAAGAAAGAGGGAGGAGAAAGACGAGGTCAGGGCAGGGCGAAGGAGAGGCTGGGGGTGATCTCGGAGCGGACACCGAAGACTTCGAGGAGGAGGTCGGGCGTGAGGACCTTGGAGGGGACGCCGGCGGCGCGCAGGCGGCCTTTGTGCAGGACGACGACGATGTCGAGGATGTAGGCCATGCGGAGGTCGTGCAGGGAAAAAAGGAGCGTGCCGCCCGCCCGGGTGTGCTTGTTGCCGAGGAGGAGGATCTCGAGCGCGTGGCGCGGGTCGAGCGCGGCGAGCGGTTCGTCCCAGAGCTGGAGCGGAGCCCCGGTGGCGATGGCGCGGGCGAGGAGGACGCGCTGGCGTTCGCCGCCGGAGAGATGATTGACGGGGCGGTCGGCAAGCGCGGTGAGATCGAGGCGGGCGAGAGCCTCGTCCACCCCCTGGTTGTCGTCGCCGTGCGCGTAGCGGCCCTGCGCGACGACGGAGCGGACGGTGAAGCCGAACTCGAAGCGCGCCTCCTGCGGCACCCAGGCGGTGCGCCGTCCGCGTTCGAGGATGGGAATGTGCGGGAGCTGCTGCCCGCCCCAGCGCACCTCCCCGCTGGCGGGGAGCAGTCCGGATGCGACCTGAAGCAGGGTGGACTTGCCCGAGCCGTTGGGGCCGACCAGTCCGGCCATCGTGCCGGAGCCCAGGCGCAGGCTCACATCGGTGAGACGGCCGGGCACGGAGGCGTTGATGATGTCGAGCACGTTGGTCATGAAATTTTCGATTTTTGATTTTCGATTTTCGATTGCGCGCTGCCGCGCGATTTCGCAATCGGGGCGATTGTTCCCCAATCGAAAATCGGGAATCGAAAATCGAAAATCACGGAGCTCATGTTTTTTTGCGAAGGAGCCAGAGGAAGAAGGGGCCGCCGACGAGCGAGGTGACGATGCCGATGCGAAGGCCGCCCGCCTCGCGGCCGACGAGGTCGCAGGCGACGACGAAGGCCGCGCCTCCGATGAGCGAAAGCGGCACGAGGCGGCGGTGTTCCGGGCCGACGAGCAGGCGCAGCAGATGCGGCACGATGAGGCCGACAAAGCCGACCGAGCCGGCGACCGCCGTGGCGAGCGCGGTGAGCACGGTGGACAGCACGAGCAGCCAGCGCCGCAACCGCCGCACGTCGACACCGAGGCTCTGGGCTTCGTCGGCGCCGAGGCTGAGCAAGTCCATCTGGCGGCCGAGAGGCCAGAGCAGCGCGGCGGCGACCACGATGGGGATGGCCATTTTCACGTGTTCCCACGTGCGGTCCTCGAGTCCGCCGAGCAGCCAGAAGAGAATCTGCGCGTTGCGCTCGTAGGTGAGGGTGGCGTTGGAGAGCACGTAGCTGGAGACGGCGCCGAGCATCGCATTGAGCGCGATGCCGGCGAGGAGAAGGCGCTCGGTGCCCGCGCCGCGCCGCGCGAGCGCGATGACCATGGCCGTGGCGACAAACGCGCCGGCGATCGACGCCACGGGGAGAAACAGGAGCGAATGCGCGGTGATGCCCGCGCCGATGACGACAACCGCGCCGGCCGTGCCTCCCGCGCTCACGCCGAGCAGCCCGGGACTGGCGAGGCTGTTGCGGAAATACGCCTGCATGACGAGGCCGCTGGAGGCGAGCGCCGCCCCGATGAGCATGGCGACGAGGAGGCGGGGCAGCCGCATGTTCCAGATCACCATGGCGGCGAGTTCGTCCTGATGCAGCACGCCGGCGAGGGTGCGCGCGGGCGAGAGGTTCATGTCGCCTATGCCGAGCGAGACAAACATCAACCCGACCAGCAGCAGAAGTGCGGCGGGAAGGGCGAAGCGGGTGGCGGAAGGAGAGGGCATGGCGGCGGTGATGGTCCGGAGTGTTCCTTGTTCCGTTATCTTTCTCTTTCCTCTTTAGCGTTCATCCCCGACCTTGGTGTCCGGTGTTTCGTGGCGAGAGAAAGAAGAAAGATAAAGAGGAAAGAGAAAGAGGTTTGCGGGCGGCTGCATCATTTTGGGTTGTTTCCCCGGCGCATGAAGCGGGTTTGTTGTTCATTCTGCATGGGCGAAGCGCTCGGGATGCAACTCGCGGGCCAGCCGTTCGTAGGCGGCGACGCGGTGGTGCGAGACGCAGCTTATCTGCCACGGCTCCAGCAAGGCCACGCGGCGTTCGCGGACGGCGGGCATGAACTGGTAGGGCGGGAGCTTCAGGAAGGGGGCGAGCGCGGCCTGCACGGGATCCTCGCCGTCGAGCGGGCGGACGCCGCTTTGGAGCGCCCCGGAGATGAGCACGACTTTGTCCACGGGCCAGGCGATCATTTTCTCGGACGGCGGCGGCGCATGCCCGCGCAGTCCGCCGAGCGTGGCGGCGAGGTTTTCGGCGGCGGCGTGGTCGCAGAGATCCTGAAAGGTGGTATCGCGGCCGGGAATCACCCCGTAGGTCGAGGGGGCGATGACGCGCACGGGCTTGGCGCCGGCCATTTTGGCGCGGAGCGCGGCGACGCGGGCTTCGCACCCGGCGATGAGACGCTCGGCCCGCCCGGCGGCCTCGGGGCCGAGTTCGGCGGCGATGAGGCGAAGGTTGCCGTAGGTGTCGTCGAGGGTGCGATAGTTTTTGATGATGACACTGCGCACGCCGGCGCGGTGGATTTGCTCGACGAGTTCGGTGCGGCTGTAGTCGGTGAAAAGGACGAGCGTGGGCGAAAACGAGAGGATGCTCTCGGCGGTGGCGTTCTTGTCGAGTTTGGGAAACGCGGCGGCCTGCGCGGCCACGGCGGAAAAATCGGACTCGGTCGCGAGGTGGCTGAGCGCGGCGATTTGCGACGGCGAGGCGACGGCGAGGAGCAGTTCGTCGTTGCCGACGGTCTGGGAGACGACGCGCATTTGCGGCGGGGCCGCGAATGCGCGAGGGCCGAAGGACTGAAGGGCTGAAAGGCCGAAGAGCAGAAAAACCAACAGCGCGCATGCGTATTTGTATTTAGGATACAAATACGCGCCAGATCCCGCTGACCGGGCGGCGGGAAGGTCGTCCCGACGGGGAGGCGGCGCGCGGCGCGCGCTGTTGGTTTTGCAGGACATCAGAATTTCCACTCGATGCCGGCAAACACGCCGATGGGCAAGCCAGGGTAGTCGGCGACGGTCTGATATTCTTTGTCGAAGAGATTTTCGACGCGGGCGCGCAGCGTGAGACCGGGTTTGACTTCATAGGCCGAATAGAGACGCGCGAGGGCATAGTCATGCATCTTCTGCCGATACTGGGTGAAGGAGGCATCGAAATATGTGTCGTCAGGACGGTCGGCGACCAAGGTTGCCCCGAGGCCGATGAGCCAGGCGGGAGTGGCTTGGAAATTGACATCGCCGACGAGGGCGTGACGCGGCTGGCGAATGAGGCGGGCGCCCGAGTCGTCGCGTGTATTCAAGTAGGTGTAGGCGGCGCGGACGCCGACTTTTTGATGCGGGCGGGCGGCAAGCGAAAGCTCCACGCCTTCCGCCGTGGCACCGGGAATATTGCGGTAACGGTATCCGCTCACGTTCCAGGCGGCATCGAACTTGTTCTCAAATTCATTCCGGAACCATGCGGCGCCGAGGGTGATGCGGTTCCCCCATAGGTCCTGTTCGACGCCGAAATCCCAGCCCTTGGATTGTTCGGGCTCGAGGCCGGGGCTCGGCTCATACCAGCCGCCGCCGAGAACGTAATTGGGCGAGGGGGCGTTGTAGCCGGTGCCATAATTGGCGCGCAGGGTGGTGGCGGTTTTTTCGATGCGGTAGGAAAGCCCGGTGCGCCATGTGACGTGTGCATCGAAGGTGTTGTAATCGTCGACGCGAACGCCTGCGGTGAGCGCGAGGTTTTTGACGGGAGTCGCGACGGCATTCAGGTAAGCGGAGCGCACGTCATCATCGAGGATAAGGCTGGCGTTGTCGTAGCGCGACCATTCGGCGTTGAGGCCGGCGACCAGTTGGAGTTGCTCAAGCGCCTGCCAGGTGTTTTGCCAGTCGATGACGTTGCGCCTGGCGGTCATGGTCGAGGGATAGGCTGTCTCATCCCAATCGTAGTCGCTGTCGACAAAGCCGTAAGTAAGGCGGAAAGCAAAGGCTTCAAGCGGGTGCCAGTCGGCATAGACAGTGATGAGGTCGAAACGCTGGACGGCGTGGCCGGCGGTGGAGGGATCGTGCAGGGTGCCGGGCTCGTCGTAGTCGTTGTTCATGGCACGGTAAGTGACGCCGGCGGCGAGCTTGGACGAGATGTCGCAGTCGAGACGCGAGGCAAAGGAGATTTGTTTGAAATCATTGTGCGAGCGGTCGTTTTGGGTGGAGAGCGCGGAGAGCGACATGCTGTAGTGGAGCGGGGCCGGACCCCAGCTGCCGGAGCGCGAACGCAGATCCGCGCTGCCGGAGACAGATGCCGCGCCACCGATAGTGCCAAACGAGCCGCCGTCCGCGCCCAGTGTGACGACGGGAGAGCCGTCACCGCGCACGGTCGCGAGCGAGACCACGCCGCCGATGGCCGAGCTGCCGTAGAGGATGCTTTGCGCGCCGCGCAAAACCTCCACGCGATCCAGCCCGGCGAGGCCGCCGGCGCCGAGTATGTTGGCATAGCGATTGGTGGGATCCTCGGAGTTGATGCGGATGCCGTCGATGAGGAACAGCGTGTGCGCCGCGCTCGCGCCGCGGATGCTGACGCTGGTCTGGCTGCCGAGGGCGCCGCCGGTTTCCACGACATTGACGCCGGGGGCGGTTTGCAGAGCCGCGCGCAAGTCGGTGATCTGCGCCCGGTTCATTTCCCGCAGTGAAATCACGGTCACGCTGCTGGGCGTGGTTTTCACGTCTTGTTGCGTGCGGGCCGCCGACACGACGTAGCGGTCGAGGCGGACCAGTTCTTCAGAGGACGGGCCGGCGGGCGAGGGTGCCTGCGCGGGCACGATGGCAGTGAGGGCGTTCGCGGCGAAGCCGGCGAGCGCGATGGCAAAGAGCCGTCCCGCGTGGCGGGGCAGCGAGTGTGACAGTGTCATGGATGGGTCAGTCTCTCTTGGGTTTTGGCAAGAGCAGGCCGGCCTCGTTGACGATGGGCGCGATCCGGAGGGATGGTTGTTTTTATATCCGTCCGGCAGACGCGCGTCGGGTTCGATGCGGTAGACTGCTCTCACGCTTCATTTTTGCGATGAAGTTTTCGCGAGCCGGCGCGCGCAAAAATTTCGCGCCGGACGCGTGAGCGTCTTGGGTCGGATGTTCGGACTCCGCATGTGTCGGGGCGCGGCTGTCGCCGCGCAAGTGGCAAGTGCCAAGTATCAAGTGGCAAGAGGACGGAGCTGGAACGCGGAAAGGCGTTCCCTCGTGTCTCTTGTTACTTGTGTTACTTGGCACTTGTCACTTGCGCGCGCGCAGCGCGCCTCTGCCTCGCCTCCACCTTCGCCGACCCGGGCGGGTCGACTGGATTTCCCTGTGCATTCGCAGCACAAGGCCGGAGGTCTGGACTGATGCGTTACCGCAGCGCAACTGTAGCCGGTTTTCACGGCTTTTCCCGTTGCCCAAGAAGGTGCAAAGAACAGCTAACAGCCGCGCACTTTGGGACAGCGGCTGACGGAAATGCAATGCGTTTTTAGCGTCTGATTCACAATGGACTGAAAATCAAATGGAAACAGTTGGGGTGAAATGTTGATCAATGGAATATCATCATATCATTATTTGATGATATGAATCTTGCCTTCGGCGGCATTTTCATTTTGTTGCCGGGTTTGTTTTCGCTTTGGATTCTCATTTTTCGCAGTCCGCACCACACGCAACTTCGCCCATGTCCGCCGCCATTTCTTTCCCGCCATCCGCCGAATCGCCGTCCTTTGCCGCGCTTCGCGAACTTTTCGCGCGGCGCATCGCCATCCTCGACGGCGCGATGGGCTCGATGGTGCAGACCTACAAACTCGCGGAGGCGGATTTCCGCGGCGGGGAGGGAGGGCGTTTCGCCGCCCACCCGCACGACCTTCAAGGCAACAACGACCTCCTCGGCATCACGCGGCCCGATGTCATCGAAGGCATCCACGCCGCGTATTTCGAGGCCGGGGCCGACATCGTGGAGACCAACACCTTTAACTCCACCGCCATTTCGCAGGCCGATTATCATCTGGAGTCGCTTGTGCCCGAGCTCAATGCCGCGGCCGCCGCCGTCGCCCGCCGCGCCGCCCGCGCGGCCGAAGCCGCCACGCCCGGACGCCGCTGTTTCGTGGCCGGCGCCATCGGCCCGCTCAACCGCACGCTTTCGATGTCGCCCGACGTCAACCGCCCCGACTACCGCGCCGTCACCTGGGCGCAAGTCGTCGCCGCCTATGCGCAGCAAATCCGCGCGCTCGTCGCGCCCGCTCCCGACACCGGCGGCGCGCCCGGCGTGGATGCGCTGCTGGTCGAGACCATTTTCGACACCCTCAACGCCAAGGCCGCGCTCTTCGCCATCGAAACGGTGTTCAGCGAACCCGATCCCGCGACCGGCGCGCCTCCTCCACCGCGCCTGCCCGTGATGATCAGCGTCACCATCACCGACGCATCAGGACGCACGCTTTCCGGACAGACACCCGAGGCCTTTTACAACAGCGTGCGGCACGTCCGCCCCTTCAGCGTGGGCATCAATTGCGCCCTCGGTGGCGCGGCCATGCGTCCGTTCATCGAGGAGCTTGCCCGCATCGCCGAATGCCCCGTCACCTGCTACCCGAACGCGGGGCTGCCCAATGCCTTCGGCGGCTACGATGAAACGCCGGCCGACATGGCGCGCGTCCTCCGTCAGTTTGCCGAAGCCGGCCTCGTCAACCTGGTCGGCGGCTGCTGCGGCTCCACGCCCGCGCACATCAAGGCCATCGCCGAAGCCGTTCGCGGACTTCCTCCGCGGGCGGTCCCGTCTCCGCACGCCGAACTCCGCCTCAGCGGCCTCGAACCGCTCACGCTCCCCTGAAAACAAACCAACCGCGAATGAATGTGAACAGACACGAATAAAAACACGCTGCGAATCCCTTGCCGTTATTCGCGCCGATTCGCGTTCATTCGCGATTAAAAACGCCACGCGCCTGACCACCCGTGACCGATACCAACCACACCTCCTCCACTGACGACTCCCCGGCGGTTTCCGCCGCCAGCGCCTTTCTCCTCATCGGCGAACGCACCAACATCACCGGCTCGCCCAAGTTCGCCAAGGCCGTCAAGGCCGGCGACTGGCCCGCCGCCATCGAGATCGCCCGCCAGCAAGTCGAAAACGGCGCCAACATCATCGACATCAACGTGGACGAAGCCCTCATCGACGGCGAGGCCACGATGGTCAAGTTCCTCAACCTCATCGCCGCCGAGCCCGACATCACCCGCGTCCCCGTGATGCTCGACTCCTCGAAATGGAGCGTCCTCGAAGCCGGACTCCAATGCCTCCAAGGCAAGGGCATCGTGAACTCCATCTCGCTCAAGGACGGCGAGGCCGAGTTTCTCCGCCGCGCCCGCCTCCTGCGCCGCTACGGGGCCGCCGCCGTCGTCATGGCCTTCGATGAAAACGGCCAGGCCGCCACCCGCGACGAAAAAGTCCGCATCTGCACCCGCGCCTACGAACTCCTCACCACGCGCGCCGATTTTCCGCCCGAGGACATCATTTTCGACCCCAACATCCTCACCGTCGCCACCGGCATCGAGGAGCACAACAACTACGCCGTCGATTTCTTCGAGGCCACGCGTGTCATCAAGAAGACGCTGCCGCGCGCCAAAGTCTCCGGCGGCGTTTCCAACGTCTCCTTTTCCTTTCGGGGCAACAACCCTGTCCGCGAAGCCATCCACACCGTTTTCCTGTATCACGCCATCCGCGCCGGCCTCGACATGGCCATCGTCAACGCCGGCATGCTCGGCAACTACGACGATCTCGAACCCGCCCTTCGCCGCCACGTCGAGGACGTGATTCTCAACCGCGACCCCGGCGCCACCGACCGCCTCATCGTCCTCGCCGATGAAATCAAGGCCGCTCGCGAAAACTCCAGACTCGAAACCCCGGACGCCAAACCCGCCGCCACCGCGGCGGCGGACGCATGGCGCGGCCTCCCCGTGGAGCAACGCCTCGCCCACGCCCTCGTCAAAGGCATCGACGCCCACATCGAAGCCGACACCGAGGAAGCGCGGTCTTCGGCCAGATATCCGCGCCCGCTCGACATCATCGAAGGCCCGCTCATGGACGGCATGCGCGTGGTCGGCGACCTCTTCGGCGCGGGCAAGATGTTTCTCCCCCAGGTCGTGAAAAGCGCCCGCGTCATGAAACGCTCCGTCGCCTACCTCACACCCTTCATGGAGGAGGAGAAAGAACGCGCCCGTGCCGCCGGGGAGAACACTCGCGCCCAGGGCCGCATCGTCCTCGCCACCGTCAAGGGCGACGTCCACGACATCGGCAAGAACATCGTCGGCGTCGTCCTCGCCTGCAACAACTACGAGGTCCACGACCTCGGCGTCATGGTCCCTTGCGACAAGATCCTCGCCGAGGCCCGCCGCCTCGGCGCCGACCTTGTCGGACTCTCCGGCCTCATCACCCCCTCGCTCGACGAGATGGTGCATGTCGCCCGCGAGATGAAGCGCGCCGGTTTCGACATTCCCCTGCTCATCGGCGGCGCGACCACCAGCGCCGCGCACACCGCGGTCAAGATCGCGCCCGAATACGCGCCCGGCGTGGTTCACGTCCTCGACGCCTCCCGCGTCGTCAACGTCGCCGGCTCGCTCCTCGCGCCCGGACAGAAAAGCGCCTACCTCGCCGAAATCACCGCGAAGCAGCAAAAACAGCGCGACGATTTCGCCGCCCGCCGCGCGAAAAAAACGCTCCTCCCGCTCGCCGAAGCCCGCGCCCGCGCCCTGCCGACCGACTGGGCCGCCGTGGACATCCCGCGTCCCGGGTTCCTCGGCACGCGCGTTTACGACGACATCACGCTCGACGAAATCATCCCTTTCATCGACTGGAGCCCTTTTTTCAGCGCGTGGGAACTTCACGGGCGATTCCCGCAAATCCTCACCGACGGCGTCGTCGGCGCCGAGGCGGCCAAACTCCACGACGACGCGCAAAAACTCCTTGCCCGCATCGCCGCCGAAAAACGCTTCCGCCCCCGCGCCGTCATCGGCTTCTGGCCCTGCAACGCCGACGGCGACGACATCGAGCTTTACGCGCCGCAAGCCGCCGCCAGCGAAACCGCCAACCGCCTCAACGTTGACCTCACGCGCGGCAAGCTCACCCCGCGCGAGCGCGCCCTCGAAGCCGCCTGCGCCCGCGCCCTCAACGCCCGCACCGACGCCGACCTCGACGCCCTCTACGACTCCATCCCCGACGCGCGTGGCGGCACCTATTACGGCACCGACATCGCCAAGCACATGTTCGCCGACGCCTATGCCTCGCGCGAAGCCAACATCTCCGCCGGCGCTCCCGCCCGCGCCTACATCCTCGACCGATTCCAGCGCGACATGGTCTCCGGCAAACATCCCGACAAGCCCGTCGTTATTTTCACTGCGGGCGGTCCAGGCAGCGGCAAAAGCGAAACCCTCGTCCAAGGGCTCGTGGATGTGCGAAACGCCCTCGTTTTCGACTCCACACTGACGAACATCGACATCGCCCGGGCACTCATTGAAGCCGCCCTCAACGGCGGCAAATTCGTGCAAATCGCCTACGTCCATCGCCCAATTGAGCTTGCCATGAAATTTGCCATCGAGCGCGCCTCCCTCAAGGGCATGTTCGTCGCGCCCGCCCGCCTTGGCGAAGACCATTGGAAAGCGCAAAATGCCCTTTTCGCCCTCGTAAATGAATACGCCGCCGAACCCGCGGTCGAATTCATCATATTCGACAACCGCGCGCGCAAAGAGGACATCATCCGCCTCGCGGCGGGAATTGACTTTTTTAACACCCCGGCCAACCTTGACGAAAGATATGCAAACCGAGAAGCCACAATCCAACGAGCCATCGAAGCCGACGCAGGTGAAATTGCGCGCCGGATGGACGCCCGAAATGCTGCAGCGCGGCAAGGAAGTCGCGGCGCAGGCACGGGCGGCGATAGAGGCTCACATGCGCAAGCAAATCCTCACTGGGCAAAACGGCCTTTGATTGGCGCAAACACGGATGGCCTGCCCATCCTGCCCGCTCCGCTCGCCCGCCTTCATCATCTCCGCCAGCAATTCGAGCGCCCCGAGGGGGAGCACAACCTCTGCCTTGCCGACTACATCGCGCCGCGCTCCAGCGGCCGCCTCGATTATATCGGAGGCTTCACCGTGACGGCGGGTGACGGCGTGGAAAAGCTCGCCGCCGAGTTCAAGCGCGCCGGCGACGACTACAACGCCATCATGACGCAGGCCCTTGGCGACCGCATCGCCGAGGCGCTCGCGGAAAAATTCCACAAGCACGCCCGCGACCTTTGCGGTTACGGGCGCACGGAAAACCTCAGCAACGAGGAACTCATCCGCGAACGCTATCGCGGCATTCGTCCCGCGCCCGGCTACCCCGCATGTCCCGACCACACGGAGAAACAGACGCTTTTCCGCCTCCTCGACACGACCGCCGCGACCGGCGTGCGCCTCACCGAAAGTTGCGCGATGACGCCCGGTTCATCCGTGAGCGGCTGGTATTTCAATCACCCGGCGGCGAAATATTTCGGCGTCGGCAAATTCGGCCGCGACCAAGTCGAGGACTATGCGAAGCGCAAACAAATCCCCCTCGCCGAAGCCGAACGCTGGCTCGGCCCGTGGCTGGATTATGACCCGGCATAGGATCGTTCGCCTGCTTGTGACACGGCGCTGCGAGGGGCGACCGTTGATGTTGTGGCCGGTCCGGTGGAAGTCTCGAAGGGCTCCGGTTTCATGCAACCAGTCTCGCCCCGAGTTCGAATGCCTGTCCGAGCTCTTTGGGGAATATTTCTTCGTGCCGTTTGAGCTTTCCAGGCACATCCCACACATCCATTTCGTAACGGCTGTAGTCGTTGACCTGTTTCGTATCGCAGCACAGGAAAACTTCGCAGGGGGCGAATAATTCTTCCATAATACCTTTCGCATTCGCGATCACGGCGGGCGTTCCATAGCCTGCCATTTCCTCTCTCTTCACATTCATCGTGTAGATAAGGGCGACGTTCTTCTTCCGCGGCGAGAGCGGCGGTTTTTTGTCAGTGTAAAGATGATACTGAAAGCAAAGCCGCTCCATGAATGCGCGCATCAGGCTGGTTTCTCCGCCATAATAAACCGGGGTTCCCAGCACCAGGACGTCGGCCTTGTGCGCTGTCTCCAGGACCCCGGTGAGCCCGTCGCGCATGGCGCAGCGGCCATAATATTTCCCTGCCGGGTCCTTGCAGGCGAAGCAGCTTGTGCACCCGCTGTATTTTTTATCCCGCAGGTGCACCAGTTCCGCGTTTGCGCCTTGCGATGCGGCTCCATTGACGACCTCGCCCAGCAAATGGGCGGTGTTCATATTTTTGCGGGGACTTCCGTTGATTGCCAATAATCTCATTTGGGAGAGTGATTAAAATTTAACAGTTCGAAAATAATCGAACCAATGGCGTCTTGCCTGGCAAGTTTCTTTTGCGTCTCTTGTCGGTGTCATGCGCATGCAATCATCGCTGGAGCCGAAGCCGGAGCAGTTCGTTATCACCGACGTGCTTTACGCGCTGAGTGACACATTGCGGCTGGCCATAGTGCGCCGTCTTGTCGAAACGGGCCCAAGCCCTTGTTCCGCTTGTTCCCTTGCCTCGGAGATTCCGAAATCGTCCCTTTCCCATCATCTTCAGGTGCTCAGAAAAGCCGGTTTGATTTCGACGCGGCGCCGAGGGAAAGAACTCATCAATTGCGTCCGGGTTGCGGATATCTCTGCTCGTTTTCCCGGTCTGCTTGGCGCGGTGCTCAGCACCGCCAGTCCTTCCGATGACGTTGAGCCGATGGCCAAATCCGCCGCTCGAAGGAGAGGGAAAAACAAAGCAGCCCGCTGAAACTTTTATACAAATGGCTCTGCTGGTCGGGCCGGCGGCGGTGGAGGCCCCCTTAGGGCTTGAAATTCATGACCACCCAAAACCCAGGGCGGCGCCCTGGGCTGTCATAGAACGCACCTTTGGCGTTCATTGAACAAAGAATGCTCCAGCTTAACAAAGTAGAACGAATACCAATTCCGAACGAAATTCACTCTTCTGGAGGGCCGAGCTCCTGCGAGGCCGTCGCGGTTATACGCGACGTTTTTCCGCGACGGCCTCGCAGGAGCTCGGCCCTCCAGCAAAAGGGTGATTTTCATTGGGAAATGGCATAATATGCCCGGCAACCATGACATGCATTCTTTGCCCAAAGGAGCATGGGGACGCCCTCAAGTCCCCGACTGCGTGTCGAAGGTGATTTTGCTCAGGTTGTTTTTTTTCAGCTCGTCCATCAGGGTGATGATTTTCTGATACTGGACGTTGCTGTCGGCACGGATGCGGATGACGGTGTCCCTCGGGTTCGCGCCGAGCGCGCGAAGGCGCAATTCGAGGTCGGCGAACCCCACGCGGATGTTGTCGATGTAGTAACTGCCGTCTGCCTTGATCGTGATGGCGACAAACTGGGTGTTTTTGTCGGGCTTGATTTGCGAGCTTTTGGATTCGACCGGGAGGTTTACCGGGATGGTCTGCTCCTGGTTGATGAGCGGGGTCGCAATCATGAAAATGATCAGCAGCGTGAACCCGAGGTCGATGAGATTGGTGAGATTCATCTCCGAGATCGGACTCGACTGGCGGTGTCGCCTGAAATTGCGGGTGCGGGCCAAGGGAGGGGAGTTTAAGCTGAAGGTTTAAGTGGCAAGCGTCGGCGCGCTCACTGCGATTCGAGCTCGATGCGGTCGGCGAGGGAACTGGCGTAGTTTTCGAGTTCGGTGATGAGGCGCTTGTTGCTCGCGAAAAGATAATTGTAGCCGAAGACCGACGGAATGGCGACGACCAGGCCGGCGATGGTGGTGAGGAGCGCGGCGGAAACGCCGGGGGCGAGGGTCTGGATGCTCGCGGTCTGCTGCACGGAAATCGCGCTGAACGCCTCCATGACGCCCCACACCGTCCCGAGCAGTCCCATGAAGGGGGCGCCGGAGACAATCGAGGCGAGGAAGACCATGCTGGATTCGTAGCGGAGAATCTGGCGGGCGAGGGCGCGCTGGAGGGCGTTCTCGGTGTGTTCGAGCCGGTATTGCGCGGTGTCGATGCCCTTTTGTTTTCCGATCTCGGCGGCGCGCCAATAGGCGTCGATGGCGTCGGCAAAAAGATCGCCGTAGGGGATGGAGCGCTTGTTGCGGTAGGATTCGGGCAGGTCGAGGAGCGTGCGCTGGTCGCGGAGGTGCTGCTCGAAGGCGAGGTTGAGCAGGCGGAGCTGCCGCAGGTCATTGCGTTTGCCGAACATCACGCCCCAGGCGATGATGCTGGAGACGGCAAGGCTGGTGGTGATGACCTGGCCGACGATGTCGCATCGAAGAAAGATTTCCCAAATATTGAAGGCGGCTAAAAAATGCATTGAGGTGGTGCGAAAATATCAGCGGAGAGAGTTGTGCGTTTTGGGCGCAACCTTCAACAGGAAAGGCGCGCGGGGTTGCGCGCGCCTCGGGAGGGGGCGGGAAAAATCACTCGCGCCGGACGGCCTGGGCGGTGAGAGGGGCGCCGGCGAAGGATCCGGATTCAGGGGAGCGGGCCATCGCGATCGCGTCGTTGAGCACGCGCAGGGATTCGCGAAGATGGATGTCGAGCTTTTTCGCATCCTCCTCGAGTTGTTCGTCGGAAAGGCCGCTGTCGTTTTCATCCGTGCCGTTTCGTTCTTCGCCAGTGTCGCCGGTCATGGCCAGGGAAAGGCCGGTGGCGTCGGGGAGGTCGGACGCGGCGGCGGTGCTGGCCGCGGCGGCGCCGGGCGAGCCGGCTGAGGCAAGGGTGGCGGCGGGCGGGGCGGCGGGGGCTTTCGCGACGGGCGTCGCAAGCGGCGCCCCGACGGCGTCCGCATCGGCGGTCACCGCGGTGGTGTTGTCGATGTCGCTTTTCGCGACGGTGGTGTTCTCGTTGGTTTCGAGTTTGGCGTCACCGGGGGTCGCGTTTTCATTGACGGGAGTCTCACCCTCGTTGGTTTCGGTTGCCTTCGGCTTGGGCGGGACGAGCGAAAATTCACGGGCGGGATAGCCGACGGAGGCCGCGAGACGGTTGCGCTCCAGGTCCATTTCCTTGCGGAAAGACTTGTCGGCGTCGCGTTGTTTTTCGCGCGCGGTGAGATTGAGCGAGAGGGTTTTCTGGGCCTGCTTGGTTTTGAACCAGTCGATCGATTTGTTGAGATAGGTGAACTCCTCGAAGGATTTCTGGCGTTCGAGGCTGGCGTTTTTCAGCGGCTCGAAGACAGGGATGGCGAGCGGGCCGCCGTCGAAGGGTGCGGCTTTGATCTCATCCCACGCGAGCGCGCGCGGCAGTTCGGCCTCGCCGATGGGAAGATAATCGTCGATGGAGGGCAGGATGATGTCGGGGACGACGCCGCGGAGCTGGGTGGACTCGCCGTCGGGGAGGTAGAACTTCTGGATGGTGAGTTTCACGGCCCCGGTTTTCAGGCCGGCGCGGGCCATGAAGGGGATGGCGTCCTTCATCTCGATGAGTTGCTGGACGGTGCCTTTGCCGTGCGTGGAACTGTCGCCGATGATGATGGCGCGGCCGTAGTTTTGAAGCGCGCCGGCGACGATTTCGGAGGCGGAGGCGCTGAACTTGGAAACGAGCACGGCGAGCGGGCCGTTGTAGGCGATGGTGGCGTCCTCGGAGGAATCGACTTTTACCTTGCCGTAAAAGTCGCGCACTTGGACGACGGGGCCGGGTTTGATGAAGAGGCCGGAGAGGGCGATGGCTTCGGTGAGGAGGCCGCCGCCGTTGCCGCGGAGATCGAGGACGAGCCCTTGGATGCCGTCGGCCTGGAGGCGCTTGATGAGCTCGGCGACATCCTGTGTGGCGCTGTTTTTGCTGGCGCCGTCCTCGCTGGTGTCGGGGCCGTAGAAGGCGGGCAGCGTGATGACGCCGATCGGAGTGGCGCTCTTGCCGTCGGAGGCGGGAACGTCGTAGATGGCGCCGCGGGCGCGGGCGGAATCGAGGTTCACCACGTCGCGGACGAGCGTGACCTGCTTGCGCTGGGCGGGGTCGGAGGCGGGCTGGACGGTGAGGTGCACCTTGGTGCCTTTTTTGCCGCGGATCATGTCCACGATCTTGCGCAGTTTCATGCCAATGACCTCGACCGGCTCCTTGCCGTCGTCCTGGCCGACAAAGAGGATCTTGTCCTTGGGCCGGATTTGTTTGCTGAGGTCGGCGGGGCCGCCGGTGACGACTTCGTTGATGACGCAGTAATCGTCCTCCAGGCTGAGCACGGCGCCGATGCCGATGAGCTGGAGGCGCATCTGGATGCTAAAATCCTCAAAGGTCTCGGCGGAGAAATACGTGGAGTGCGGATCGTAGAGGCGGGCGATGCTGGAAAGGAACGATTCGGCGACGTCCTTGCCCTCGATGTCGCCGAGGTTTTTGAGCATGCGGTTGTAGCGTTTGGTGACGCTTTCGCGGGCCTCCTCGGGGGTCTTCTTGTTGAGGATTTCGAGGATGAGCTCGTATTTGATGCGTTTCGTCCAGATGTCGTCGGCCTCGGCTGCGTCGGCGGGCCAGGGGCTGTCTTTGCGATCAATGAGATAGGTGTCCTCGGTGTCGAGCGGAAGGTCGGTTTTGAGTTGTTCGAGCACCCAGTTGATGCGGTCGGTGACGCGGGTCTTGTAGGTGCCGAAGATGACGAAGGCGGGGTCGATTTTGCCAAGGCCGGAGATGTTGTTGTAGATCCAGCGGGCGGGAAATTTTTCGATGAAGGCGGCCTTGTCGGATTCGAGGAAGAAGAGGCGCTGGCCGTCGAAATCGGACATGAAATTCGGCACGACCTCGGCATAGTCGGCGGGGCGGACGGCATCGCGGTTATAGTGGTAATGCTCGAGCAGGCCGATGACGTTCACGACTTCGCGTTCGAAGGCGGGCGTGCTTTTGAAGGCGCCGCCATCGGTGCCTTGGGCGCGGACGGGAACGAGTGTGAGAACGAGGGCGGCGGCTGCGAGGCCGGGCAGCGAACGCAGGCGGTGGCGGGTGAGAGCGGAAAAAAACTTCATCGCGAAAAATGGACGTGTGGAGGGCGAAATTGTTTCATCGTTTGGAGGGACGCGCAAGTGATGAGCGGTTTCCATGCCGTCGATGGTTGGAAAAAAACAGACAGGCAGACGCGCGAAAAGCCCAAATGTTGCATCTGGAGTGATGCGAGGATATTCCAAGCCGGGCCCGGGCGGCTGAAAAATCGCTCGCGTCCGGGCCGGCCATGCGGTCAGCGGCGGTTGAGCACATCCTTGGCGTCGTCCAGCAATTGCTTTTCCTCGGCGGTGAGCGCGCCGAAGCCTTCGCTGTTGATTTTGTCGAGGATGCGGTCCACTTCGGCCCGGAGATCGGCGGCGCTGGGCGAGATGGATGACGCGGATGAATCGGCGGGCGCGCCGACATTGACCTTGTATTTGGCTGAAGCAGCGGCGGCGGGGGCTTTTCTGGCCCGGCGCAGCCAGCGGGGCAGTTCGATCTGCGTGCGGCCGTCGGGATTGCGCCATTCGCGCAGGTAAACGAGACGGTGATAGAGAAAGCCGACGAGCATGCCGCCGATTTGGGCGGAATAGTGCATGCCGAGGTCGAATTCGCGCGCGGGGATTTCACTGAAGACGAGGCCGCACAGGGCGATCAACGCCCAGATGCCCGCGATGTATTTCGGCTTTATCGTGACCGGAATGATGAAGAACAGCAGCAGCGTCATCTGCCGGTCGGGATAGATGCATGCGAACACGACCAGAAAGGCGCACACTACGCTCGTCACGCCATAGAGAAAACCACCGTTGGCCAGGTTGACGCCGAACCACGCGAGCGCGCCGCCAACCGAGGCCGCGACATACAGCCATGCGAGCCCCTTCTCGCCGATGAGCGGGCGCAATTCGCGTCCGAGGAACCAGAGCATCAGGCAGTTGAACAAGACCGCCAGCACGCCCTCGTGCAGGAACGTGTAGGTGAGCAGCTTCCAAACGTGCCCGCCGAGCAATCCGCCCTGGCTCATCGCGGCGATGCGCGCAAACGTGTCGTTCCCGCCGGGGAGCAGGCGTTCGAAGACATTTTGTATGATGAATCCGGCGATGATGACGGAAATCATCCAGACAAGCACCGAAGTCGGCGTCCGGTTATAGTCGTCTCGCATGTAATGCCTGTCAGAAATCATCGTTTGGTATAGAGAGAAAAAAACTGGAAAACGCTCAAACAAATACAAACACCGTCCCGGACGGAGAGCAACAAGGCAGACGGAAAACCACGAAAAAGATGCGGAAATTTTTGTAAACACCCCGTCTTGACAGTCTCAATAAATCCTCTTTTCTCCCGTCATCATGGCAAACAAAGCAGAAAAATGGGACATTAATGCAGCCGGCAAATTCTACGTCGATCAGCAGTGCATCGACTGTGACCTCTGCCGCGAGACGGCGCCGGCGTTTTTCGCCCGGAACGACGATGGAGGCTACTCCTACGTGAAGGCGCAGCCCGCCTCCGAGGAAGACGTTGGCCTGTGCATGGAGGCGCTGCAAGGCTGCCCCGTCGAGGCCATCGGTGAGGACGGCGAATAAGCCGCGCGCGTAAGTTCTCCCTATTGAGACTAGGTCTTCCCGAGCCCCTCGGCGCAATACGCTCCCGGAGGGGCTTTTTTGCAGGCACAGGCGCCCGCGAAACATGACAAATGGGGTTGCCACCCGGCGCAACACCGGCCATGTTTCCTTCCGCAACCCAAGCAACCAATGTCCGTCGGAACCCATACTCTCGAAAAAACCTTGGTCGCGACTCCCGATCGCCGGCAGGAAGCCGATGCCGACTGGCAGATCGTCCAGCAGGTGCAGGCCGGGGATGTCGCGGCGTTTGACAAACTCGTCGTGAAATATCGCGAGCGTGTTTTTGGCGTCATCTACAACATGACTTCCAATCGCGAGGATACGGCGGACTTGGCGCAGGATGCCTTCATCAAGGCCTTTCAATCCATCCATCGGTTTCAGGGGCAATCGTCATTTTTTACCTGGCTCTATCGCATCGCGGTCAATTCCACGCTCACGCATTTGCGCAAGTCCCGCCTGCGCTCCTTCTTCAGCTTCGAGAAAATCCACGAAGAGGATACAAATGCTGAAGTGCTTAAACAACTGACTGATAAAAATGGCGGAGACCGGGAGCTCTTTGTAAAAGAACTTCAGGAAAAATTGAACGAGGCGATGCAGAAGCTGTCTATCAAACATCGCACTGTGGTGACTTTATTTGAAATAGACGGACTCAGCCACGAGGAAATCGCCGAGATCATGGAATGCTCGGTGGGCACGGTGCGTTCGCGTTTACACTACGCGAAACAGCTCCTTCAGGCCGAGTTGCAGGCATACACGCGCGCATAAATGGACAAGGACAAATCATCGCAATCCAAGGTCACCTTGGAGCAACTCCTTCGCATCAAGCGGGCAGAGCGCCCCACGCAGGATTTCTGGGAGGGATTTGAGCGGGATCTCCGCCACAAGCAACTTGCCGCCGCCATCGTCGAAGAGCGCCCATGGTGGCGTTCCCTCACGGGCGGCCTGGCCAAAATCTATGTGCCGGTCGGCGCGGTCGCGGCCGTGGCGTTTGCCATGGTCATGATGCGTTCCGACCGCACGGCACTGCCGGTCGCGGTGGGCGTCGGGGCAGGCTCGCAGGATGCGACCGTTGTCGCGGTGGGTGACGGCGCGCATGGCGGCGGAATCGCGCCCTCGTCATTGCACGCGTCCAACGAGCCAGCTTCTTTGCCGGCCAAGGAAGGAGTCGCAGTCGTGAGCGTCCGCTCCGCGCCGGATGTGGGCGTCCCGCAGCCGCGGTCGGACGCGCAAACTTTCCCGGCCCGGACGGATGCCGATGCCAGCGATGGCATGCTGGCCCTGTCGAGCACGTCGGCGGTCGCCGCCGCGTTTGTCGGCGCCAGGAACGAGATTTTCCGGCGGCAATCGATTGCCGCCTTGCAAGTGCAGTCGGGCAACGGGGACAGCATCGTCGCCACGCCCATTCTGGCCCTTTTCGAGGCGGTGTCCCCGTCGGTAGAGGCCGAGGCGGACAATGCCACGTCCGAAACTGATTACCTGCATCGCCTCGCCAGTTCGGCGAATCCGCGCAGTTCCCGTCTGCTCGCCTATGCCGATCCTGTTTCGGAAAGCGAAATGGACGCGGACAACAATCCCCGCCTCGCCCGCGCCCGCGAGCGCATCACGAGTCGCCTGAACGATCGCGCGCTGGTTGATTCCAGCAGCCGGTTTGGCGCCGCTGACGGCAAGGTTTCGATAAAATTCTAAGCCGGTTCGGGTCGCCGCATCCTGGTGCCTGATGGAAGGGTGCGGTTCAGCGTCATTCGAAACGCCCCTCGGGGCGTTTTTTTGTGCCCGGCGCATTGCCGTCAGTTGCGCAGGCGCCTGGCTTCCCGATGCTCGACCCAGGTTTTGAGCAGCAAGGTGGCGAGGGCCAGGACGGTGAGGATGGACGCCACGGCAAACGCGCCGGTCTGCACGCGGTCATCGAAGAGGAGCTGGATTTGCAGCGTCATCGTGTTGGTTTCGCCGCGCACCGCGCCGGAGACGATCGCCACGGAGCCGAATTCCCCGAGGCTGCGCGCGGTCGCGAGCGACACGCCGTAGATAAGCGCCCATTTGATATTCGGCAGCGTGACGCGAAGAAATGTCTGCCAGCCGCCCGCGCCGAGCGTGAGGGCGGTTTGCTCCTCGTGCGTGCCCTGGCTTTGCATGAGCGGCAGGACTTCGCGAAAGACGAAAGGCGTCGTCACAATCGTCGTGACGATGACGATGGCCGGAATGGAAAACACGAGCCGGATACCGTGCCCCGCCAGCCACGGCCCGAGCAAACCCTGCATGCCAAAAACAAAGAGATAGGCCACGCCGATGACGATGGGGGAGATCGAGAGCGGCAGTTCGATCAGGCTGATGAGCAGCCGCCGTCCGCGAAACTCAAACTTCGCCACGGCCCACGCGGCGGCGAGGCCGAAGACCGTGTTGACCGGCACGGCGATGGCCGCGGCCAGCAATGTGAGGCCGATGGCGTGGCGCGTGACCGGATCGGCGAGGCTGCCGATGTAGGCCGCCCAGCCGTCGCGCAGCGCGTAATAAAAAACCGCGGCGAGCGGCAGCAGGATGAGCAGGGCGGCGGCGCCTCCTCCGGCGAGCACCAGGGCGATGCGTCGCGGATGACCGCGAATGGAAACACGGCGGGAGGCGGGAGCGGCGTCGGGCATGTTCAGTGCAGGCGGCGGAGGAGGCGGTGCTGAATGGTGTTCATCGCCAGCAGCACGAGGAGCGCGGCGGCGAGGATGACGACGGCGAGCGCGGCGGCCGCCTCGTAATCATGCTCGGCCACGCGCGTGTAGATGAGCAACGACGTGATCTCGGTGCGGAACGGGAGATTGCCCGCGATGAACACGACCGCGCCAAACTCGCCGAGGCAGCGCACCAGCGCGAGCGTGGCGCCGGCGAGCGTGGCGGGCAGGATGGCGGGAAAGACCACGCGGCGAAACACGGCCAGCGGCCCGGCGCCGAGCGTGGCGGCGGCTTCCTCGAGTTGCGGATCGAGGTCGGCGAGGACGGGCTGCACCGTGCGCGCGACAAAGGGGAAGCTGGTGAACGACATCGCGGCCACCATGCCGGGCAGCGCATAGGCGAGCTTGATGCCGAGCGGCGCGAAAAGCTGGCCGACGAGCCCGTTGGGCGCGAGCAGCGTGGCGAGGCTGAGCCCGGCGACGGCGGTCGGGAGCGCAAAGGGCAGGTCCACCGCGGCGTCGAGCAGGCGGCGCCCGGGAAACTCATAACGAACAAGTATCCAGGCGACCGATACGCCGAGGACGACATTGAGTGCGGTGGCGGCGAGCGCGGAGACGAGCGTGATGCGGTAGGTGGCGAGCGCGCGGGCGTCGCTGATTTGCGTCCAGAACGCGGGCCACGAAAGCGAGGATGCCTTCAGCGCGAGCGCGGAGAGCGGGAGCAGCGTGGCGAGGCTGAGGAAAAGGAGCGTGCCGCCAAGCGTGAGCCCGAAGCCGGGAAGCATCCGCGCCGGGCGTCCGCGTTCGCGCCCGCGCCGCGGACGGGGCGCGGGCGTTCCGGGGGCGGTGCGAATAAAAGCTGGCGGGAGGGCGCTCACCGTTTTTCGGCGGCGATTTCCTTGAGCAACGTGTCCACGAGCGCGCCGTTGGCGAAGAAATCGGCGGTGGCCTTTTCCCAGCCGCCGAAGACGGAGCCGACCTCGAGGGCCTCGACGGGCTGGAGGCGGGCGGCGTGCCGCGCGGCGACGGCGGCGTCGCGCGGGCGATAGAAGTTGCGCGCAATCACCTCCTGCGCCTCCGGCGTGTAGAGGTATTCGAGATAACCGCGGGCGAGGGCGGAGGTACCGCGTTTTTCGGCGTTTTTTTCCACCACGGCGACGGGAAATTCCGAGAGGATGCTCACACCGGGCGTGACGGCCTGGAATTTGTCGCGGCCGGCGGTGGAGAGCGCGAGGGTTTCGGACTCGAAATTGATGAGCGCATCGCCGATGCCGCGTTCGGTGAAGGTGGTTGTCGCGCTGCGTCCGCCGGACTCGAAGACGATGACGTTGGCCAGGACGGATTTCAGGAAGGCGCGGGCCTTGGCGTGGTCGCCGTGGTTCGCGCGCAGGGCATGCGCGTAATAGGCGAGGACGGCGTAGCGGCCGTTGCCGCCGAGCTTGGGGTTGACCTGCACGATGGAGACGCCGGGGCGGGCGAGGTCGTCCCAGTCGCGGATGGCTTTCGGATTTCCGGTCCGGACGAGAATCGAATGGACGGAGTAGAAGGGCGAGGCGTTGTGGGGAAAGCGGGCCGGCCAGTCTTTCGCGACGAAACCATTGTCGGCGAGGAGTTGCACGTCGGTGAAGGTGTTGAACGTGACCACGTCGGCTTGCAGTCCCTCCAGAATGGCGCGCGCCTGTCGCGAGGAACCGGCGTGGGATTGCTTCACGGCGACGTCCTGGCCGGTCTTGGTCTTCCAATAAGGGACGAAAACCTTGTTCACGTCGGTGAAAAGTTCGCGCGAGATGTCGTAGGAGGTGTTGAGGATTTCCTGCTGCGCGCGGGCCACGGGGACGGGCGAGGCCAGGCAGGCAAGGACGGCGGTGGCAATAAACGCCGCGCCGAGGAGGCGCGTGCGCGCAAAGACGCGGGATGGGGAAGGGAGCGCGGAGGTGTGATGAGACATAGGCTGGGTCTTGCGCCGTGTTGATTGGTGGTGACGGCGGTGTTGGTGATGGTTTCCAAAAGACCTCCAGCAGACTGGTCGGCGGCGTGTCAAAATGACGACGAAAGGAGTCAAACAGGAAAAGGCACTCGAATGGCAAGGATTTAATTAGTATAAAAGGTTGGATACTTATGAAAATGCGTACGGCTTTCGTCATCACCTGAAAATCCCAAGCTGAAAATTCTCTGCGAAAATTTCTTGTCTCTCGCGCCTGCCGTCCGACGCTAATCCCTTTGACAGATTTCCTCCCGCAGGTCCTGTCCAATTTTTCGAACACAAACATCGACACCCATCCATCGCGTTCACCCGACACACCATGGCCAAATCCAGCAGCGTCTCCGACTACACCGAAGCGAACATCAGAACCCTTTCTCCCCTCGAGCACATCCGCCTCCGGCCCGGCATGTATATCGGCCGCCTCGGCAACGGCTCCCACCCCGACGACGGCATCTACGTCCTCCTGAAGGAGACCATCGACAACGCCATCGACGAATTCACCATGGGCTTCGGCAAGCGCGTCGAAATCCACCTCGCCGACCGCTCCCTCTACGTGCGCGACTACGGACGCGGCATTCCCCTCGGCAAACTCACCGAGTGCGTCTCCATCATCAACACCGGCGCGAAATACGACAGCGAAACCTTCAAGAAAGCCATCGGCCTCAACGGCGTCGGCCAGAAGGCGGTCAACGCCCTTTCCCTCGAATACCGCGCCCAATCCATCCGCGATGGCAAATCCCGCCTCGTCGAGTTTTACCAGGGCAAACTCAAAAAAGAGGGCAAAATCATCGACGCCCCCGCCGGCGAGCGCAACGGCACCCTCGTCGAATTCACCCCCGATCCCGACGAAAAGCTCTTCGGCCCGGACTTCCGGTTCCGTCCCGAGTTCATCGAGGAGATGCTTTGGAACTACGCCTACCTCAACCGCGGCCTCACGCTCGTCTTCAACGGCAAATCCTTCCGCTCCGACAACGGCCTCAAGGACCTGCTCGCCAAAAAGCTCACCGGCGAGCCGCTTTACCCCATGATCCACCTCGAAGGCGACGACATCGAGATCGCCATGACCCACGGCGGCCATTACGGCGAGGAATACTACTCCTTCGTCAACGGCCAGCACACCACCATGGGCGGCACCCACCTCGCCGCCT
Organism: Termitidicoccus mucosus; assembly: GCF_038725785.1. GTDB lineage: Bacteria > Verrucomicrobiota > Verrucomicrobiia > Opitutales > Opitutaceae > Termitidicoccus > Termitidicoccus mucosus. The sequence continues at coordinate 1,435,135 of NZ_CP109796.1, read as the reverse complement.
TCCGCGAGGCGCTCGTCGCCACCGTCCGCAACTTTTTCAAGAAAGACTACGAGGCCGCCGACATCCGCCAGTCCATCGTGGCCGCCGTTTCCCTCCGCGTCATGGAGCCCGTCTTCGAGTCGCAGACGAAGACCAAGCTCGGCTCCAACAACATGGGCCCCGAGAAAGACAGCCCGAGCATCCGCCAGTTCGTCTCCCAGTTCCTCCAGCAGCACCTCGACAACTGGCTGCACCGCAATTCCGAGGCCGCCGACGCCATCAAGGCCAAGATCGAGGCCAGCGAGCGCGAGCGCAAGGAGCTCGCTGGCATCCGCAACATCGCCCGCGAACGCGCGAAAAAAGCCTCGCTCCACAACCGCAAGCTCCGCGACTGCCGCGTGCACCTCGACAGCAAGGACAAGCGCGCCGAGGACACCACGCTCTTCATCGTCGAAGGCGACTCCGCCGCCGGCTCTCTCACCGCCTGCCGCGACGTGCAGACCCAGGCCGTCTTCGCCCTCAAGGGCAAACCCCTCAACACCTACGGCCTCACCAAGAAGGTCATCTACGAAAACGAGGAATTTCACCTCCTCCAAAGCGCGCTCAACATCGAGGACGGCATCGACGGCCTCCGTTACAACCGCATCATCATCGCGACTGACGCCGACGTGGACGGCATGCACATCCGCCTGCTGCTCCTCTCGTTTTTCCTCCAATTTTTCCCCGAGCTCATCACCAACCACCACGTTTACATCCTGGAGACGCCGCTCTTCCGCGTGCGCAACAAGAAACAGACCATCTACTGCTACAGCGAGGCCGAGAAACAGGCCGCCCTCCACAAACTCGGCCAGAGCGCGGAGGTCACCCGCTTCAAAGGGCTCGGCGAAATTTCCGCCAACGAGTTCAAGGACTTCATCGGCGAAAACATCCGCCTGGAGAAAGTGACGCTCGACCACCTCCACAACGCCGACGACCTCCTGAAATTCTACATGGGCAAAAACACCCCTGACCGCCAGGATTTCATCATCAGCAACCTCCGCGTCGAAAAAGACCTCGTCGAAGCCTGATAAAAAAAGCTCGTCCGGCGGGCGAAATCGTGACGCATCGCCCCGCCTGAAACCTTGCCGCTTTGAGGAGCGTGCAGGGTGGTTTGTCGCGACTTTGCCCCGCTCCTGCATTTTCTTTGCTCTTTCGATAAATACGTTTGTCGCCCGCCGTTTCGCCCTCAACTCTGCGCCCCGGCAAAACCCTTCCCATTATGGCCAAACGCAACGACATCCATAAAATCCTCATCATCGGCTCCGGGCCCATCGTCATCGGGCAGGCCTGCGAGTTCGATTATTCCGGCACCCAAGCCTGCAAGGCACTGCGCGCCTGCGGCTACCAAATCGTCTTGGTCAACTCAAACCCGGCCACGATCATGACCGACCCGGTCATGGCCGACGCCACTTATATCGAGCCGCTCAACGTCGCCCGTCTCGAGCAAATCATCGCCAAGGAACGCCCCGACGCCCTTCTCCCCAACCTCGGAGGGCAGACCGGCCTCAACCTTTCCATTGCCCTCGCCAAGGCCGGCATCCTCGCTAAATACGGCGTCGAGGTCATCGGCGTGAACCTGGAGGCCATCGAACGCGGCGAGGACCGTGAGATTTTCAAGGAAACCATGCGCTCGCTCGGCATCGGCCTGCCCGACAGCCGCATCATCCACACCGTCGCGGAAGCGGAGCAGGCCGCGGCCGAGCTCAACTATCCCGTGGTCGTGCGCCCCGCCTACACCATGGGCGGCGCGGGCGGCGGGCTCGTTTACAACATCGATGAACTCCGCACCATCGCCGCGCGCGGCCTCGACCTTTCGCTCACCCGCCAGTGCCTCATCGAGGAATCCGTCCTCGGCTGGGAGGAACTCGAGGTGGAAGTCGTCCGCGACGCCGCCGGCAAAATGGTCGTCGTCTGCTTCATTGAAAATGTGGACGCCGTCGGCGTGCACACCGGCGATTCCTTCTGCACCGCGCCCATGCTCACGATCCCCGTGGACGTGCAGGACGAATGCCGGCGCATCGCGTTCAAAGTCGTCGAAAGCATCGGCGTCATCGGCGGCACCAACGTCCAGCTTGCGCGCGACCCCGCCACCGGCCGCATCGTCATCATCGAAATCAACCCCCGCACCTCGCGCTCCTCCGCGCTCGCGTCGAAGGCCACCGGCTTTCCCATCGCGCTCATCTCCGCGCAACTCGCCTCCGGCCTCCACCTCGCCGATATCCCGTATTGGCGCGACGGCACGCTCGACAAATACACGCCCTCCGGCGACTACGTCGTGGTGAAATTCGCCCGCTGGGCCTTCGAAAAATTCAAGGGCGCCGAGGACAGGCTCGGCACGCAGATGAAGGCCGTCGGCGAGGTGATGAGCATCGGCAAAAACTACAAGGAGGCTTTCCAGAAAGCCATCCGTTCGCTCGAAAACGGGCGCAGCGGCCTCGGCTTCGCGAAAAATTTCCACACGCTCTCGAAAGACGAACTCCTCGCGCAACTCCGCTTCGCCAGCAGCGAGCGCCACTACCTCATGTATGAGGCGCTGCGCAAAGGCGCGACCGTCGCCGAGCTCAACGCCCTCACGCACGTGAAAGCCTGGTTTATCGGGCAGATGCTCGAACTGGTGCAACTCGAGGAAAAACTCCTCGCGCACAAAGGCGCGCCCGCCGCGCAGCTCCCGCCCGATCTTCTCGCCCAGGCCAAGCGCGACGGCTTTGCCGACAAATATCTCGCCAAAATCCTCGGCCTCCCCGAGGCGGACCTCCGCGCCCGCCGCATCGCGCTCGGCCTCGTCGAGGGCTGGGAGGCCGTGCCCGTCTCCGGCGTGGAAAATGCGTCGTATTATTTCTCGACCTACTGCGCGAAAGACACCGCCACGGCGTCCGCGAACCCGAAAAAAGTCATGATCCTCGGCGGCGGCCCCAACCGCATCGGCCAGGGCATCGAGTTCGACTACTGTTGCGTGCACGCCGCCCTCGCCCTCCGCGACGCCGGCTACGAGACCATCATGGTCAACTGCAACCCCGAGACCGTCTCCACCGACTACGACACCTCCGACAAGCTCTACTTCGAACCGCTCACCGTCGAGGACGTCCTGCAAATCCACGCCAAGGAAAAACCCCTCGGCGTCATCGTGCAGTTCGGCGGCCAGACCCCGCTCAACATCGCCCGCGAACTCGCCGCCAACGGCGTGCGCATCCTGGGCACCAGTATCGACACGATTGATACCGCCGAGGACCGCGACCTCTTCCGCCGGATGATGGAGCGCCTCGGGATTCCGATGCCCGAGTCCGGCATGGCCTCCACCTTCGAGGAGGCGCGCGGCATCGCCGGCCGCATCGGCTACCCGATCATGATCCGCCCCTCGTTCATCCTCGGCGGGCGCGGCATGGAAATCATCTACGACGAGGACATGCTGCGCGAATACGTCGCGCGCGCCATCGACGTCTCGCCCGAGCGCCCGCTGCTTCTCGACCGCTTTCTCCAGTCCGCGCTCGAATGCGAGGCCGACGCGCTCGCCGACGGCAGGGACGTCTTCATCCCCGCCGTCATGGAGCACATCGAGCTGGCCGGCGTGCATTCGGGCGACAGCGCCTGCGCCATCCCGCCCGTGTCCATTTCCCAGTCGCACCTCGACACCATCAACACCTATACGCGCAAAATCGCGCAGGAGTTGAAGGTCGTCGGCCTGATGAACATGCAATACGCCATCGAGAACGGCAAGGTTTACGTCCTCGAGGCCAACCCCCGCGCCAGCCGCACCGTCCCGCTCGTCTCAAAGGTTTGCAACGTGCAGATGGCCCGCATCGCCACGCAGCTCATGCTCGGCGCGACCATCCCGGAGATGAAGCTCGCGCACAAAACCATCCCGCACCACGGCGTGAAGGAGGCGGTCTTTCCCTTCGACAAATTCCCCGAGGTCGATCCCGTGCTCGGCCCCGAGATGCGCTCGACCGGCGAGGTCCTGGGCATGTCCACCGGCTTCGGCCTTGCCTTTTGCAAGTCGCAGGAGGCCGCGCAAAGCCCGCTCCCCGTGAGCGGCACGGTGTTGATGAGCGTGTGGGAACGCACCCCGCAGGTGTTGGAGATCGCGCGCACCTTTGTCGCATGCGGCTTCAAACTCCGCGCCACGGCGGGCACGCGCGGCTTTCTCGCGGAGAACGGAATCACCGCGGACCTCGCGGTCAAAATCAACGAAGGACGCCCCGACATCGCCGACGACATCAAGAACGGCGTCGTCCAGTTCATCGTCAACACGCCGATCAGCAAGCGCGCCAGCCAGGTGGACGATTCTTACATTCGCAAATCCGCGATCAAATACCGGGTCCCCTACATGACGACCCTGGCCGCGGCGGTCGCGAGCGCGAAAGGCATCGCCGCCCGCATCCAGAACCCGGTCCGCCCCTTGTATTCACTCCAGGAATACCACGCCGCGATCAAATAAAAGGGGCGGCGATTGCCGGACGCCGCCTCGCGGACAAGGCCGGCAAATCTCAGGTCCCCCGGTTTTGGTTTGTTGTTTGTTGCTCGACAGGAGGCTGCGGGGTTTTCATGTTCAATGACATGCAAACCCTTCGCTTGACGCGTTTCGCGTATTTGTTGTCCGCCCTGCTTGCAGTCCTGCCGCACATGCCGGCCCAGGATATCGTCGTGTCCGGGCCGATGCTGTTTCCTTCCGACACGGAGGTGGACACGCCGCCGGTGTTGAAGAAGGCGTGGAAGCTGAAGTGCCCGGAGGCGATGAAAAAGGAAACGGAGCACGCCTACGCGTTCGTATCGCAATACACCGATGCCAATGGGAAACGCCTGTCACGCAACCAGCACGGCGCGCAGCCGCTGGTTGAACTGATCAATGCAGAGATTTCCGGCCTGCAGTGCCAGCCGGCGCAGGCGGACGGAAAGCCGGTCGCTTCGCGCTTTTTGGTCGCGATCATTTTTAACCCCGCAGGCGCTTCGCCCAAGGCGGCAGACGCGGAACCTCGGTTGCTCGCGGTGATGCCAGCTTTCATCAGTCAGAAGCGGGCCGCCGAATTGCGGAAGGCAAAGCAAAGCGCGTATATAAAAGTGGCGATCGAACTGGATGCATCGGGCTCACTTTCGTCTTATGCGCTGAGCCCAAAGTCGTCTTATGCGGAGCCGTTCAAGGCGGAGATCGACGCCGCGCTGGCGCGGTGGAAGTTCGCCCCCGCGCGCAAAGGCGGGCAGCCGGTCGCGTCCTCGCTTGAGGCGTTGGTTTTGCTGATCCACGAGAATGCCTTGGTACAGTCTCCGTCGACGGGCACTCCCCCGTCGGTTGTGCATCGGGATCCTCCGGTTTATCCGCGCGCTATGAAAAAATCGGGATTGATCGGCGAGGTGACGATTTCGTTTGTGGTGGATAAAAAAGGCGATGTGACCAACCCGGTGGTGGTGCGCTCAAACAATCCGGGATTTGAAGAGGCCGCGATCGAGGCGGTGCTCAAGTGGAAATTCAAGCCCGGCATAAAAGACGGGAAGCCGGTGAACACGCGGATGCAGGTGCCGATCATATTCCACTTGGATGGGGGCGGACGGGATCTCTACGAGGTCGATCAACCCTCGAAAAAACAAATCGCAAAAATGCCGGAGGGGCTGCGCTACGACACGCCGCCCGAGCCGCGCGGGGTGATTCATCCGGTTTATCCCTACGCGCTTTATGCCGACAAAGCCCCCCGCGGCAGCGCGACCCTCTCGATGCTCATCGATCCGCAAGGCCGCGTCGTCATGGCGAAGGTGCTTGAGGCGACGCGCCCCGAGTTCGGCGAGAGCGGCAGGGCGGCGGTGGAGCATTTCGAGTTCAAGCCGGCCACGCTCGAGGGCAAGCCAGTCGCCGGAGTGCTGAAAACCGAATTCAATTTCGACCCTCATTACGACGACACCGGCCTCTACTCGATGGAGATGAAAAAGTCCGACCGCATCGCCGGCGCGGGCAAACTGGATTCCGTGCCGAAAGCGCTTTCGCAGCGCAAGCCCGTGTTTCCGCTCGGGGTTGCACCCGGGACTGACAGCGGGACGGCAACGGTCGAGTTTCTGATCGACAAGGATGGCAAGGTGCGGCTGCCGCGCATCAAATCCGCGAGCGACCCCGCCTTTGGCTACGCCGCCGTGCAGACGGTCGCCCACTGGCTTTTCGAGGCGCCTCGCGCGGGCGACAAAACCACGATCACCCGGGTGCAGGTGTCGGTCAGTTTCGAGCGGGAAAACGGCGGCGGCGGCGTGAAGACAGGCGGAAAACCTCTCCAATAATACCAATCACGAATTGAATCCGACTTTTGGAGGGCCGAGCTCCCGCGAGGCCGTCGCGGTTATGCGCTATGTTTTCGGCGACGGCCTCGCGGGAGCTCGGCCCTCCATTTGAAAAACCTGATTTCTTCGGGGACTTGGTATAAAAATCGGGCAGGATTACGCGGGCTTCTCCCTGTCGCGGACGGCGGGCAGCACCAGTTCGAAGGTGGCGCCGGGGGGGGGAGTGTTGTTCCGGGCGGCAAGCGTGGCGGCATGGTTTTGGGCAATGGCCTGGGCGATGGCCAGGCCGAGGCCGGCATGCGGGGTTGGCGTCGCCGTCCTCGCTTTGTCGGCGCGGTGGAAGCGTTCGAAGATGTGCGGGAGGTCCCCGGGCGGGATGCCGGGGCCGTCGTCGCGGACCACAACGCGCGCGGCGGATTGATCGGGCGCCGTTTCGGTGGCGAGCCAGATGTTGCGGTCGCCGTCGGGGCGGTGGTGGTCGATGGCGTTGGAAAGGAGGTTGGCGGCCAGGATGGCGAGGGTCTCGGGATCGGCGCGCACGGGGGCGGGGCGGAGATCGAGGTGGAGGTTGATGCCCCGGTCGGCGGCGAGCGGTGCGAGCTGGCGCGCGGTCTCGCGGAGGATGCCGGCGAGGTCGCAGGAGACGCGGGCGGGGAGATGGCTGGCGGTTTCCTGACGGGCAAGGAGAAGGAGCGCCTCGATGAGGCGGCGCATGCGCAGGCCGGTTTCGCGGCAGGTGGCGAGGATGGCGCGGTAGTCGTCGGGAGTGCGGTCGCGTTTGAGGGCGCGTTGCGTCTCGGAGAGAAGGATGGTGAGCGGGGTGCGGAGCTCGTGGGAGGCGTCGGCGGTGAAGCGGCGCTGGCGTTCGAGGGCGGCGGCGAGGCGGTCGAAGGTTTCGTTGAGGACGCGCCCGAGCTGGTCGAGTTCGTTGTCTGTATCCGATGTATCGATACGCTCGGCGAGGTCGCCGGCGGCTATGCGGGTGGCGGTGCGGCTGATGGCGCGGATGGGACGGAGGGCGCGGCCGGCGAGCCACCAGCCACCGATAAGGCCCGTGGCCCATAGGGCGAGGGCGAGGAGGGCGAGCGACCCGGCAAAACGGCGGCGGGCGTCGAGATCGGGCGTGATGTCGCGGCCGTAGGCGAAGGTGATACCGCCGGGAAGGGTGTGCGCGCTTTCGCGGTGGCGACCGCGGGTGAGGAAGGCGCCAGTGTCGGACGCGGCGGCGGGGGGAGGGATGTAGCCGGGCGGGGCATTTGGAGTTTTTATGAGGATGGAGCCGTCGGCGTCGGTACAGACAAACCAGTGATGGCCGGGGGCGGTGTCGGTGTAGGTGGGGGCGAGTTCGGGGGGGATGACGAAACGTTTTTCGCGGACGAATTTGCGGAGGAGGATGTCGGGCGGTGTCTGCCGGTCGAGGTCTTCCCGAGGGATGGAGGAGAATAGGGCGCGGACGAGGTGTTTTTCGGCTTGTTCGAGGGTGGCGTCGATGCGAGTGAGCTGGGACTGCCAGGCCAGGCGGTTGACGACGATACTGAGCGCGGCGAGCGCCACGAGGAGGATGAGGCCGTGCCAGACCTGGACGCGCCAGCGGATGGAGTGGGTGAGGCGGGGCATGGGGATGGGCGATTTACGATTTACGAATTACGATTTGCGTGGCGCGCCGGGAGGAAGCGGCGGGTGTCATTCGATGAGGTAGCCGTGGCCGCGGCGGGTCTGGATGAGGGCGGGGCCGAGTTTCTTGCGCAGGTTGGAGACGTGAACATCGAGGAGATTGGACAGGGTGTCGTCGTCCTCGTCGAAGAGGTGGTCGTAGAGCGCGGCGCGGGTGACGACCTTGCCGCGATGGAGCGCGAGGTATTCGAAAAGCGAATACTCGCGGGCGGTCAGGGAAATGCCGGCGCCGCCAAGGGTGACGCGGCGGGCGGCGGTGTCGAGGGTGACGGCGCTCAGGTGGATGAGCGGACTGGTGCGTCCGGCGGAGCGGCGGATGAGGGCGCGGAGGCGGGCGAGCAGTTCGTCGGTGTCGAAGGGTTTGGTGAGGTAGTCGTCGGCGCCGTGGTCGAGGCCGCGCACGCGGTCGGGAACGGTGTCGCGGGCGGTGAGCATGAGGATGGGGGCGGCGGGAAAAGCCGGGGAAACGCGTGAGCCGGAGGCGGGGCTTTTTTCGGGGGCGCGGAGAGCGGCGAGGATTTGCCAGCCGTCGAGTTTGGGCAGCATGACGTCGAGGAGGATGGCGTCGTAAGGGGTCTCGCGGGCCTTGCGCAGGCCCTCCTCGCCGTCGGAGGCGGTGTCAACAGCATAGTTTTCCTCGCGCAGCGTGGCCGCGAGGCTGCGGAGGAGGGCGGGATCGTCTTCGATGACGAGGAGGCGCATTTTTTGAATGGATGAGAAGATTCACCACAAAGACACAAAGGACTCAAAGAAAACTGTCCCGACTTCTTTCGTGGTCGCTTTTTCTTTGCGCCCGTTGTGTCTTTGTGGTGGATGATTCACTCGTGGCGCAAGGCGTCGATGGGGTCGAGGGCGGCGGCGCGGCGGGCCGGGGTGTAGCCGAAGAGGATGCCCACCGCCGCGGAAAACACGAAGGCGATGAGGTTGATCTGCGGGTTGAAGAGGAAGGGGACGTTGATCAGGCCGGCGAGCGCGTAGCAGAGGCCGAGGGCGAAGGCGATGCCGACGAGGCCGCCGATGCTGGAGAGCGTGATCGCCTCGACCAGAAACTGGAGCAGGACTTCGCGGGCGCGGGCGCCAATGGCGAGGCGGATGCCGATCTCGCGGGTGCGCTCGGTCACGCTCACGAGCATGATGTTCATGATGCCGATGCCGCCGACGAGGAGCGAGACGCCGGCGACGGCGGCGAGGAGCATCGTCATCATGCGGGTGGAACTGCTGAGGGTCTCGGCAATCTGCCGGGTGTCGAAGACACTGAAGTTGTTGTCCTGATTGCGCTGGAGGTTGCGGCGCTGGCGCATGAGGGCGGTGATTTCAGAGATGAGGCGGGCGCTGTCGGCGTTTTCCTCGGCGGAGATGCTGATCATGGAGATGTCGCGGGCGGAGGTGCGGCCCAGGAGGCGGCGCTGGATGGCGGCGAGGGGGACGATGATGGTGTCGTCCTGGTCGCCCATGCCGACCTGGCCTTTGGCGGCGAGGACGCCGATGACTTCGCAGGAGGCTTTGCCGAGGCGGATTTTGGAGCCGATGATCTGCGAGGCGGGGATGCCGGCGTTGTCGAAGAGCTCGCGTTTCACGGTGTTGCCGATGACGCAGACGGCGGCGCCGGTTTGCTGCTCGGTTTCGGTGAAGATGCGTCCGTCCGCGATGGTCCATTTGTTGATTTGGAAATAGGCGCCGGTGGTGCCGGTGACGGAGGTGTTGCGGGCGTTCTGGAGGTAGATGGTGCTGAGCGAGGCGTTGCGGACCGGGGCAATGGCGGCGATGCCGGGGATCTGCTCGGAAATGGCGGTGACGTCGTCCTCGGTGAAGTTGGGCACGCCGGCGGAGGAGGAGCGGGGGCCGAAGCCGGCGCCGGGACGGAGCATGAGGAGGTTCGAGCCGAGGCTGGAAATCTGGTTTTTCACGGCCTGCGTGGTGCCCTGGCCGAGGGTGACCATGGTGATGACGGCGGCGACGCCGATGATGATGCCGAGCACGGTGAGGAAGGCGCGGGTGAGGTTGCGCCGGATTTCGCGGAGGGCGATCTGGAAGGCGTTGAGGAGCATCGTGAGCATGGCGGGCGTGGGGCGGATTTGTATCCAATGATTGGTTACGCGGCGGGACGGACCAGGTCGGACTCGATGAGGCCGTCGGTGATGCGGACGGTGCGGCGGGCGCAGGCGGCGACGTCGTCCTCGTGCGTGACCATGATGACGGTGATGCCGCGCTCGGTGTTGAGGCGGGTAAGGAGTTGCATGATCTCGATGGTAGTGGCGGTGTCGAGGTTGCCGGTGGGTTCGTCGGCAAAGAGGGTACCGGGCTCGGTGACGATGGCGCGGGCGATGGCGACGCGTTGCTGCTGGCCGCCGGAGAGCTCGGCGGGCGTGTTTTTGAGCTTGGCGGAGAGGCCGACCGCCGCGAGGGCGTCGAGGGCCTTTTCATGGCGACAGCGTTTGGAGAGGCCGCGGTAGAGGAGGGGGAGTTCGACGTTTTCCAGGGCGCTGGTGCGGGCGAGGAGGTTGAAGCCTTGGAAGATGAAGCCGAGGGCGTGACGGCGGAGGAGGGAACGCTGGTCGGCGTCGAGGGTTTCGACGGGGATGCCTTCGTAGCGGTAGGTGCCGGTGGTGGGGGTGTCGAGGCAGCCGAGGGTGTTCATGAGGGTGGATTTCCCGGAGCCGCTGTGCCCCATGATGGCGACGAATTCGCCGCGGTGGATGGTGAGGTCGATGCCGCGCAGGGCCTGGAAGGCGGCGTCGCCCTGGCCGTAGGTTTTGGTGAGGGCACGGAGTTCGATGAGAGGAGGCATGGGTGAACGGACCGGGACGGCGGGCAGCGGGAGCGCGGTGTAGTTATATGTCGGATACGGCTTGCGTCGGCGGGCTTCGCAAACAAAGCCCCTACATGGTTCTGATGATGACCGGGAGACCTTCGGCGAGGGCGTCGGAGCGGATTTCGGTGCGGCGGCCATCGCTGAGTCCGGTGCTGACGGCAAGGGGCTCGGGCCGGGCGTCGCGGAGAATCCAGATGGTGGCGGTGCCGTGGGTGTCGGCGGGCTTGGCCTCGGGCTCATCAGCGGAGGGTCGTCGGACGGATCGCGGCGGGCGGGGCATGAGGCTGTCCACGATGGACTTTTTCTGGTTGTTTCCATCCGCGCTGACGGCGACGGGGGCGGCGTTTGCGGAGGGCGGGGTGAAACGGAGGGCGGCGGCGGGGACAAGGAAGGTGTTTTTTGACTCCGCCACGCGGATGTCGGCGGTGGCGGTCATGCCGGGGCGGAGGGTGAGGTCGTCGTTGGCGACTTCGAGCTCGGTCTCGTAGGTGACGACGTTGTCGGTGATGGAGGAGCCGTAGGAGACTTTGAGGACGGCGGCGGTGTAGGCGCGTCCGGGCCAGGCATCGACGGCGAAGGTGGCGCGCTGGCCGGCGGCGACCCGGCCGATGTCGGCTTCGGCGATGGCGACGTTGAGTTTCATGTGCTCGAGTTTTTCGGCGATGACGAAGAGTTCCGGCGCGGTGAAGGAGGCGGCGACGGTCTGGCCGGGTTCGATGGCCCGGGTGAGGATGATGCCGTCGATGGGCGACTTGATGACGGCCTTGGCGAGATCGGTTTCGTTGATGGAGAGCTGGGCCTGGGTTTCGAGGACGGCGGCCTGGGCGGAGAGGAGATCGGCGGCAGCGCGGTCGGCGGCGGCGACGGCGGCGTCGAGATCGGCGCGGGAGGGGAGTTTGCCGGAGGAGAGGCGCTGGAGTTCCTGCTGGCGGGCGAGGGTGGCGCGGGCCTCGCGGAGGGTGGCCTCGGCCTGGGCGACTCTGGCCTGGTTGGCGGCCAAGGTGGCGCGCGCGGCCTCGGTTTGCTGGGCGAGTTTGCTGGTGTCGAGTTTGGCGAGGGGCTGGCCTTTGGTGACGTGATCGTTGGTGTCCACGTAAACCTCGAGGATGATGCCGGAGAGTTCGCTGCCGACGGTGACCTCGTTGGTGGGTTCGAGGTTGCCGGTGGCGGTGATGTCCAAGTGGATGTCGCCCCGGCGGAGCGGTTCGGTGACGTAAGCGGGACCGGCATGCGCGGCGGCGGCGCGCTGGCGCCAGATTAACGCGGCGGCGATAGCGGCGAGGATGAGCGCGGCGGCGATGGCGAGGCGCGGCAGGCGGCGGCGTTTGGCATGGGCGTCGGTGTGGCCGATGAGGGTGGCTAGGTCGGGCATGGCGAGGAGGAGGGATGCGTGGGAAGATTCTGGTATTTCGAGGCGCAGCCCCGCGGCGTTCGCCGGGAGGACAGCGACGGAGTTTTTGTATTCGAAGCTTGGTTACGGAGTGGCCGCCGGCTGGCCGCCCCAGCCGCCGCCGAGGGCTTTATAGAGTTGAATGTGGGCGGCGGTGAGGCTGGCGGTGGCGGAGACTTGCTGTTCCTCGATGCCGAGCCGGGTGCGCTGGGCGTCGAGGACGGTGAGGAGATCGACCTGGCCGGCCTCGTATTGCCGGGCGGCAAGGTCGGCGGCGGTGGTGGCGGCGTTCGCGGCGGCGTCAAGGATGGCGGTGCGCTCGGCCAGGCGGCGCACGGCGACGAGGGCGTTTTCCACTTCGTTGAGCGCGGTGAGGACGGACGATTCGTAGGCGATGAGCGCCTGTTTCTGGAGTTCGGTCTGGATGAGTATGTTTTGGCGGATGCGGCCGCCTTGGAAAATGGGAGCGGTGAGGGAGCCGAGGAGGCTGGCGACGGTGTTGTCGGGAGAGAGGAGGTCGCCGGCGTTGAGGGTTTCGACGCCGATGGAGCCGGCAAGGTTGAGGGAGGGCAGGCGTTCGCGGCGGGCGGCATCGGTGCGCGAGGTGGCGGCTTCGAGGGCGTGCTCGGCGGCGCGGATGTCGGGGCGCTGGCGGAGCGTCTCGGCGGGGATGCCGGTGGCGAGCGCGGTCGGCGGCGCGGGGACGGGGCGGGTTTCGGCGAGGAGAGAGTCCAGTGCGCCGGGTGCGCGGCCGCAGAGGAGGGCGAGGCGGTTGCGCGATTCGGCGATGGTCTGGCGAAGGGAAGGGAGGGAGGCGCGGGCTTGTTCGAGGGTGCTGAGGGATTGCTGGGTGTCGAGGGCACTGGCGAGTCCGGCTTGCTCGCGCCAAAGGGTGAGCTGGGTGGTTTCGGTGCGGGAAGCGATGTTGCGTTCGAGGACGGCGAGCTGGTTTTCGCCGGAACGGAGCGTGACGTAGGCGTCGGCGACCTCGGCGGCGAGGGAGACTTGTGCGGCGTGGAAGTTCTCCCGGGTTTGCGCAAGGTCGGCGGTGGCGGCGTCGAGGGCGAGGCGCTGCCTGCCGAACAGGTCGATTTCCCAGCCGGCGTCGAGCGAGGCGGAGTAGGAATCGCCGGAGGTGCTGGTATGGGCGAGGTGGTCGCGGCTGTAGGATTCGCGGCCGGTCACGCCGGCGGAGAGGGTGGGGAGGAGCGATGATTTCTCGACGGCGCGGCGGGCGCGTGACTCGGCGATCTTGGAAAGGGCGGTGCGGATGTCGGGGCTGTTGGCGAGGGCGTCGATGATGAGCCGGTCGAGGACGGGATCGTTAAAACGCATCCACCATGAAGCGAGAGCGGTGACATCGAGAGAGGAGGCAGCCGGGGTGTCGTTGCCGGCCTCTGTTTGCAGCCAGTGACGGGGGACGATGACCCGGGCGGCGATTTGCTCTTTGGCGGTGGGGCTGCTGGTGCAGGCGCAGAGAATGACAGCAGGAAGGATGGCGGCGAGGATTTTGACCGGAAGGAAATGGGACGATGACGATGCTGGCATGGCGAGGAATGCGTGCATTGTAGCGATGCGCACCTTTAGGGAACATGAAGGCACTTCGATGCATTTGAACAGGAGGGAGGCCGCGAAATGGGGAATTTGTCCAACCATGATGGAAAATTGGAAAACCACGCTTGACATGAGTGATGCGGATTCTAGGTTCCGCGTCCTTTCCCGATTTCCGGGGTGGTAGCTCAGCTGGTTAGAGCGTCTGCCTGTCACGCAGAAGGTCGCGGGTTCGAGTCCCGTCCATCCCGCCAGTTTAAAAACGCCGAACTCTCAGAAGTTCGGCGTTTTGCTTTGGTGGATAGCAAGTTATAGAATTTCCGACTTCAGCGGAATTAGGCAGGACTTGGCCCGGTTTTGCGCGATTTGCGAATTTTGGAGCCACCAAAGAGCCACTAAAATTCTCCAACTTTTCCCTCTGAAACGGGTCTAACGAGGCATGGAAATCACCGGTCCCTTCCTTGATCGCGCGAAGAGAGCGAACGGGCAACCGGCTTGCTGGTATCTCCGCTATTCCACCCCTAAGCTGAAGCCGGACGGCACTTCTGTTCTCGACGCTGCCGGCAAGGTCAGGCTGCAACGGCACCGACCCTACTACGAATCGAAAGCCAAGGCGGAAGCGGACAAACCGAGCATCCGCGAGCAGCATGAGAAGACCGGCTCCGGTCAGTTCCTTTTCGACCGCAAGGCGGCCGAGGACTACGAGGGCGCGCTGAAACTCGTCGGTGGCGTCCCGCTGATCGAGGTCGCCAAGTTCTGGCGCCTCCATCATCCGGACAAGCCCAAACGCAAGTTGGCGGAACTCTTCCTGTCGTTCCTGGCCGACGTAAAACTCCGCCACGGCGAAGGCCGGCATTACAGCGACCTCAAATCGCGCGGCGGAGCCTTCATCAAGGCCGGGTTTGGCGAACGCTACGCGGACACCGTTACCCGCCAGGAAATCCTCACCTACGTGAAGGAAATGCCGGACGTCGAGTCCCGCACCAAGCGCAACCACAAGACCGCCATCTGCGAGTTCTTCAATTGGCTCGTGCAGGAAGAGCACGAAATCCCCGTCAATCCCGCGGCCGGCATCAAAAAGCGGATGCTGCCGAAGGAGACGAAAAAGGAGATCGAGTTCCTGCGGCTTGATTATGTCGTCCGCTACATTCGCGCTGCCGAACGCTACGATCCGGACCTGGTCGCCCATGAAGTCGTGCAGCTCGTTGCCGGCGTTCGTGCGGATGACGAGATGGCGGATTTCGAGGCAGGCTTTGTCTATCCGCAGACCAAGGAGGTCGTTATTCCCGCCAACGTGGCAAAGACCGAGAAGCGCGAAGTGATCGACGGTCTTGAAGAGAACTTTTGGGCGTGGTGGGCCGCCTATGCTCCCTCGGAAGGTCGTTTGCGTCCGAAGAATTATGACCGGCGTTGGGACCGTCTTCGTGTGCTCGCATCCATCGAGGACCGGAGTAATGCCGACGAACTCGCACTGCTTCCCATCAAATATCTGCTACGACTTCCCGAATCGAGAGCGGCGTTGAAAAAATGGCCTTGGAATGCCCGTCGCCGCACGTTCTGCACCTATCACGTCGCCAAGCATCAGAGCGCGGCCAAGACGGCTCTCATCATGCGTCATCGAGGATCGGCTTACACGCTGCACAATTCTTATCGGGGTCTCGGCGTGACGCCGGAGCAGGGGCAGGAGTATTTCAGAATCATGCCTGCCCCGGTGGCAGCCCCAATCCGACCGACCAAGGTGCTCAAAGGCATTATTCGCATCCAGGCGGCGACTCAAAAGAAAGCGAGTCAGGCGTGGAATTCCCGGCCGGGCACCGCGCCATACGCATCGAGATCGATTTTGCGGATGCGATAGAGTGCCCCGAGTCGTTGGTGTGCGAGGCGTGCTTTCCCATCTCGCGCCACGGTCACGGCGCGCCGGATGGTGTAAGGGCTGACACGCAGGTAGGCCGCTGCTTCGTAAACGTCCATTTTCGCCGGCCAGCATTCCTCACGAGGCCAGCGCTTCCAGAGCTCATTCTGCCACTCGGCAGTCGCCTTGGTCTTGGCGGCCGTGCAGTTGTTTCCCACGTCCTTTCGGAGCGGCATGACGGAAGCGTTTTCAGTCGATGGCCGGAAGGAGTTGGATGCCTCCAAAGTGAAGTTTGGCCGCACGGCGTTCATTGGGTACGAAGGCAATTAGCTCACTGATTTCCAAAACTCTGGCTGCAGTATTTTTGCTGGCTCCGCTGGGCGAGCTGGAACGGCGATCCGCTGCTGGCGAAAATATCTTACCACCGCCAACCCGAGCAATTCGCCGATGCGCTGGCAGCGTTCTGGATACGGCATCGTTCTGTAATCGTGCAGGGTCAACGGTGGCATGGATTTTCCGTTTTGAGCGTTATACGGCGACCGGAACCGCGGCCGTAATTGTCTCTTCCATTTCGATTTTTTCCACCGGCATTTCCGTCTCGTTCTCGGTGGTGTCCAGTTGGGCCGAAGCTTGGTTCTTGGTGATGTCCAGAGCCTCCACGAGTTCGGCCTGCCGTTTGAGCAGTTCTCGGTAGTGCTCCTCATGTTCCCACACCCCACCGGAGAGCGACGACAGGCTGGCCATATCCTGCCGCGTGCGCTCCAAATCCGCGCGGGAGCGGGCCAAGCTTTCCTCGATGGAGCGGATGGCGTGCTCCAGCGACGTGATGATGCCGACGGGCGAGGCGGAGACGTTTGCCGAGTATTCGGTTTGTCCTCGCAACGTGAGTTTATCCGCCAGGGTTGAGCGGAATTCGACTTTGAATCCCGCCAATTCGCCCAACACCGCCGGCGCAGTGCGACCGAGCAGGTGGTCGGTCTTATGGTCTTCGACGAGATACACCAGCGCGGTGCCAGCCTTGGTTCGGTCGGTGTATTTTTTGCCATCCAAGACCATGACGAACTTGTCGCCCTGGGTGTCCTTCCTGACCTTCAGGTCGTGCTCCATTGCGGCAATGCGCCGCTCGATTCGCGCGGTGTCCTCCTGCATCATCAGGACGCGCCGCCGATTGCCGAATTGCGACTCGCTGTGTTCCGCCCGCAACCGCGCGAGCTTCATCACCTCGGCATCCACCTTCGCTTTCTCGATCACCATCGGGTTGCCGCTGGCGATGGCCTTGACCTCGGCATACGTGAGCGCGGGCGAGTCCAGGTCCTCGATGCGCCGGGCCGTGGACTGGCCGGTCATCACCTGGGCGATGAACTTGGCCTTGGTTTCCAGCACCTGCCACATGTAGGCGTCGAAGCTGCCTTCGGTGACATAACGAAAAATCCGCACCGTCTTGTTTTCGTTGCCCTGCCGTTTGATCCGGCCCTCGCGTTGCTCGATGTCGGCCGGCCGCCACGGCGCATCCAAATGATGGAGCGCCACGAGCTTCGCCTGCACGTTCGTGCCCGCCCCCATCTTGGTCGTGGAACCCATGAGGACGCGGACCTTGCCCGCCCGCACGTCCTTGAAAAGCGACACCTTGGCCGCATCGGAGTCGTGATCCTGAATGAACTGGATTTCCGCCGCCGGGACGCCGAGCGCGACTAGCTTTATCTTCACGTCATTGTAAACCGAGAAGCCACGACCATCCACCTTCGGCGTCGAAAGGTCGCAGAATATCATCTGGGTCAGTCGTTGCTCACGGGTCTCCTTCCAAATGGCGAATATTTTCCGGACAGCCTGGTTGACCTTGCTGTCCGCATGGTCTGGCGCACGCGACCGCACCAGCCGCAGATCGAGCGCCGCCTTCCGACCTTCGCCGGTAATTTTGAGCATGTTGTCATCCCGTGGATCGACTGCCCCGCCTTTCAACTTCTCGGCCCGCTTGGCGAGCGTCGTCACGAATGCCTTCAACTCCGGCGAGCACGGCGCATTCACGATGCGCGGCTTGCCTCCTTCGAGGGACGGCGTCGGCAACTGGAGCATGTCCGCCGTCTGGACATCAGCCACCTGCCGGAAGACCTGCATGAGCTCCGGGACATTTACGAAACGCGCGAATCTCGTGTTGAGGCGATACCCCGCCCCATCCGGGGCCAGCTCCATCGCAGTGACGGTCTCGCCGTGCGTGCCGCTCCACGAATCGAAATGCTCCAGCCGCCGCTCGCGCAACGTATGCATCTGGAGGTAGCGCTGCATCGTAAACATCTCCGCCATCGAATTCGAGATCGGCGTGCCGGTAGCGAAGACCACGCCGCCGCCGTCGTTCAACCGCTGCACATGCAGCACTTTGAGGAACATGTCGAAGGCGCGTTCGCTCGCCGTTTGCGGCAGCCCGGCCACGCGGGTCATTTTTGTGGTGTAGAAAAGATTCTTGAACGCCTGAGCCTCGTCCACGAACAGCCGATCCACGCCCAATTCCTCAAAGGTGAGCGTGTCATCCTTCCGGTGCTCGGCCGCGAGATTCTTGATTTTGAATTCGAGGCGTTTTTTGGCCCGCTCCAGTTCCTTGACGATCCGGGTGTCCGACTTCTCGGATTTCTGCTCGCGGATGGAGGTCTCCAGTTCCACGAGCTGTTCGTCGAGAAAGTCCCGTTGTGCCTTTACGGACATCGGTAAGCGCTCGAAACCGGAGTGTGTGACAATGACTGCATCCCAATTGTTCGTCGCAATCCGGGACATGAGTTCCCGACGCCGCGCGCTGGCGAAATCGTCCTTGCCCGCCGCGAGGATGTTGGCTTCTGGATAGAGCGTGAGCAGTTCCGACGAGAACTGACCGAGCATGTGATTGGGCACGGCGTAGAGCGGTTTGCGGGCGAGCCCGAGGCGCTTCAATTCCATGCCCGCCGCCGCCATCGTGTAGGTCTTGCCGGCGCCGACGACATGCGCGAGCAGCGTATTCGGCGATTGGATGATCCGCCACACGCCGGCCTTCTGGTGTGTTCGCAGGGTGATGGTCGGGCTCGCGCCCGGCAGCGTCAGGTGGTCGCCGCTGAAGGTGCGGAGCCGAAGGTTGTTGAATTCCTTGTTGTAGAAGGCGAGCAGGCGTTCCCGCCGGCTGTCGTCCCGCCAGATCCACTCGGCAAACTGATCTTTGATTTTCTGCTGTTTCTCCCGTGCGGCTTCGGTCGCCGTCGGATTGACGATGGCGTTCTTGTTCTCGTCGTAATCATAGACGGTCGGCGTGCGAAGATTGAGCGCCGCTTCGAGCAGTTCATGGGCGGAAACGCGGTTCGTGCCCCATTCGCTCCGGTTGGCCACGCCGGTCTTGGCGTAGTGGCTGACCTCGACCGTCCACAAAGCGAGGTGCGGCACGTGGCGGATCGTGACGTCGTGTTTGCCATGGTCTGGGACGCGCAGCAGTTCCTTCGTGAACGCCTCGACATCCACCGCGGGAATCCACGCCGCGCCCAGCCGCGCGTCAATTTCCGTGGCCTTCAGGTCTGCCGGCTGGACGGCCTGCAACGCCTCGACGTGCAAACGATAGCTGACGTCTTCCTTCGCCAGTCGTTCAGCGACCGCGAGCTTTTCCCGGACGTTGCCCGAGAGGTATTCGTCGTCGGTCTCCCAACGTTTGCTGACGGGATTGAAATAGATGGCGCCCTGAAGCTCCGGCAAAAACTCCTTCTCAGATTTTCCGAGCAGTTTTCCGATGTGCTCCAAATCCACCCGGCCCTTCTCATTGAGTGTGACAACCAACGCCTCGTTGGCGGCGTTCACGCTTATGACCGGCTGGCG
Organism: Termitidicoccus mucosus; assembly: GCF_038725785.1. Classification (GTDB taxonomy): domain Bacteria; phylum Verrucomicrobiota; class Verrucomicrobiia; order Opitutales; family Opitutaceae; genus Termitidicoccus; species Termitidicoccus mucosus. Next base: position 1,415,761 of record NZ_CP109796.1, on the reverse strand, counting down.
CGCTTGAATCGTGCGCTCGTGGAAGATCGCCGTCTTCGTGGCCGTGTTAGTATTCTCGTTGTAGTTTTCCAACGAGAGCAGGAGTGGCAAATCCGGGTCACCCGCGAAGGCCCGTACATTGACCGATGCGGAGATCGGTCCGAACTGGTTTACGAAATAATCGTAGTCCTGGTTGAGCCGAAACCGGGCGGCCAACACCGCTTCTTCGGGATGGTTTTCGACCTGCGTCTGCAGGCACTCGCGCACGGCGTCGCGGACGTAGATGAGCCGGCGGATGCGACGCGCGGTCTGTGGTGACAGATCGGTGAGCAAACGCAGCTCGTCACCCTCGCGGACCGCGATGCCGCCGCCGCCGTGCTCGGTGAGCGTGTAGGCGTTGGGTTTTACACCCGGCGGGGCCGGAATCACCTGCCGCACCGCCGCAAGCTGGGCTTCGGTCAACGGTTGGTAGATACCGGCCGGCAGCTTCGCCACCGCGCCCGCCAACGCCTCGGCCAGATCGCGCCCATCGTCGGCCAACCTTGACTCTTCTCGTCCGTACATGCCGTGTTTCACCTGCTCTATTTTCCCGAGCAACATGGCGGGGTTCACGTGGTAATACTCATTGAGGAAAATGGCGTTTCCCTCTGTCGCCTGACCCAGCGGCCGGCTTTCGAGCCACGCGGGCCCACCAGGCTTTTCGCCCGGTGCCCGCTTGCGCAGAAAGAAGATGTCCGTCGTGACTTCGGTGTTGGCGTTCTTCTTAAAAGCCGTGTGCGGCAGCCGGATTGCGCCGACCAGATCGCAAGTCTTCGCCAGCGTCTCCCGGAAATGCGGATACTGTTTGTCGAGCGTGAAGCGCGAGGTGATGAACGCGATCAAGCCGCCGGGCCGCACCCGCTCCGCCGCCGCCAGAAAAAAGTAGTCGTGGATATGAAACTTCCGCGCGTTGAGCTTCATGTCGAAGGGCGCGTAGTCGCCGAAGGGCACATTGGAGATGGCGAGGTCGAAGCTGTTGGTCGCGAGCGTGGCCTCCTCGAACGGCTGATTATGGATTTCGGCACCGGGGTAGAGCATCCGCGCCAGCCGCGCGGTGATCGGGTCGATTTCGATGCCAGTGAGGGTCGAGCGCCCGCGCATTTCGTCCGGCATGAGTCCGAAAAAATGCCCCAGGCCGCAGGCGGGCTCGAGGACACGGCCACCGTTGAAACCCAGCCGCGTGACCGCCGCATACATGGCTTCAATGACCGTGCCTGCTGTATAGTGGGCGTTGAGCACCGTGGCGCGCGCCTGTTTGTATTCATCCGGCAGCAGCAATTCCTTCAGGCGGGCCTGCTCCGTTTTCCATTTCGGGGCCTCGTCCTCCCCGGCGAATACCTGAGGCAGTCCGCCCCAGCCGGTGTATTTGACCAGCGCGGCCTTTTGCTCCGGCGTGGCGACGCGGCCGTTCGCCTCGATGGCGCGGAGCAATTCGATGGCCGCGACGTTCTGCTCGAACTTGGTCTTCAGCCCGCCCTCGCCGAGCCGGTCGGCGGTGGTGATGCGGTAGTTGTTCTGGTTGCGCGGCGTTACTCCGGCGACTCCGTCGGGAGGAGGAGGTATTTCTCGCGCACCATTTCCCATGCCTGATCGTGCGCCTGCTGCGGCGTCAGCCCCTGCTTCCGCAGGTCGCGCACCAGCGTTTCCATTTCGTCCAGCGTCCGTTCCTGTGCTTCCAGGAGCGCTGTTCGCAACAGACCCTTCCGCTCCAATTCCCGCACCCGGCGCGGACAATGCTCCCGCCAGTGGCGCTCCGCCATCAGTCCGTAATTCAGAAGTTCGCTCATGGGTGAGGTGCTCGAAGAGGTCGAGCTGTATAGGTTGTTCTGACCTTTTGGCCATTGTTCATCGCGGTTCAATCGTGTTTCGGGGATGGGAAGTGGCGCATATCAAAAGAGGTTCATTTGTGAGGTGCTGGCGGCGCGTGCTCTTCATTTTATCTCCACGGCGATGCCCTGAATCCACGGTTCGCCCGGTGCCGCACGAAGCGCGGCCCGTTCGCCTTGGGCGCGCACCTGCTCCAGCCGGGCTTGATCCAGGCCGTCCCGCAGGACGGCGAGCAGCCGGCCGCGCACGGTCACGAGCACACCCGCCGCCTGAATCGCGAGCGTTTCACTTTCGCCGATGGACAACTCCCACCGGACCAGCGTGTGATACGGGAGCGAGACGGTGCGATCCGGCAGCACGAAACGCACCACGATGGCCGTGCGGTTCTCGTCCGCCAACCGTCCCCAGACGGGCATGTTCTGCGTTTTCTCCGTCATCGTCCGAACGTCCCGGTGGCCAGCGTTTCGGGGGCGACCGATGGACCTTCCTTCCATCCGCGCAGCATCACGTCACCGGATAGCTCGCCGAAGGAATAGAGTTGAGCGAGGAAAGCCTTTCGGGCCGAGGGCACCGCCGCTTCCGAGACCAGTTCCGTCACGAGTCTGCGGTCGGCGTCGCGCGCCATCGCCTCGCGTGCCTCGGCGCGGTCGGTCGTGTAGATCATCTGGCTTTCCTCGAACCGGGAATTGCTCACGTAAGCCTGCTTCAAGTTGGCGGCGGCGAGCCCCGACTCGGCCATGAGCAGAAGTCCGCGGGCCACCGTTTTCCCTTGGGAGGCGTGCGAGGTCGTGGCGTAGCCGTGGCTGAACTGCCGGAAGTCCGGCGGCAGATTCCGGCCATCCCGCAGGACAATGCCGCCTTCCGGGGTAAACGCCTGTACTTCCACCAAGTCGCCGTTCTTGAGCCGGGATTCTCTGCGGTTGGCGCGAATCAAGAGCCGGTCGCCGACCGCCACCGGGATCTGCCGGACGATGCCGACATCGAAACCGCGATTGGTCTGGGGATCGAGTTGGACCAGCGAACCATCATCCCGGCGGACGATCAGGGAGAAAACATCACGCCGCACCACGGAGACGGTCTCGCCCTTCGCAAATCCGCCTTCCGCGCGGTGGAACGTGAGCGCGTCGCCCGGCTGATAAAGCTCGACGCGGCGGAGTTGTTCGCGGGTCCACTGGAGGGAGAACACCGTGGACACGTTTCGCTCCAGCCCGGTGATGACGCCGCGTGCCTTGAGGCGGGTGCGGACCTCGTCCGCGAAGGCATGGATTTCCGACCACACCGGCGAAATCGCCAGGCAGCTTTTCCCGGCCACGAACGTGCGGACATAATCGTCCGCTGCGATCCGCAGGAGGGCGCGCGTGTGCTTGATTTCCTTCACCGCGCCCAGCCGGTCGAACGTATCGAAGGCTTCCTGAGCCTTCCCGCAGGCGAGGAGCGCCACCGCGTTCCGGTAGGCGGGATCTTTCTGCCGGTGAATCTCTGTTAGCCGAAAAACCGGCGCGTTGCCGTATTGCTGAAGACACCGCAGGGCGTCGCCCGCTTCGACAGAACTGTGCTGCTTGGTGTCGCCGACCAGGATCAGCCGGTTCTGATTCGCCGCCGCGAGCCGGCAGAGGTCGCGCATCTGGCGCGCGGAGATGAGCCCCGCCTCGTCCACCACGATGACGCTGCCTCGCAGCTTTTGCTGGAGCGATTCGTTCACGAGCAGTTGCTGGAGCGTGTCCGCCTCGGGCGTCAGCTCCCGGCGTAAGACATCCGTGGCGCTGGCCGACGGAGCGCAACCGAAGACCTGCCCACCCGCCGCCCGGATACCGGCAACCACGGGGCGCAGGCAGGTGGTTTTGCCGGTGCCGGCATCACCTTGGAGGATCACCACGCGGGACTCGGATTCCATCATCCCCGCGACCACGCGGGCTTGATTAGGCGCAATCTTCGAGTCTTCCGATACCCGGCCCAAAGGTCCGCAGCCCTGGGTTTGGGATTTCACCCACGCGATGAACTCCTGCTCGCAGGCAAGCGCCTCGGGAGATCCGACCAGATTGCCATGCTGGAGGAGTGCGCCAGCGGAAACCCGTGCTTCCAGCCCGGCCTTCAAGTCCGACAAGGAAACGCGCCCCCGCCCGGTGGCGAGCGCTTCCCGCAAGAGCACCTTTTCATCCACGACCGACCGGCGCTCGAAGACGTGCGCCTCGGCGGAAGCAATGACTTCGGCGGGGTTGGCGCGCAGGACCGGCGGGATCGGTCCTCCCGCCGCCGCGATTACCCGGTGCACCGAGTCCAAGTGCGCGCCCGCCTCCTTGAGCCAGCCGGCGCGGAGATCGGCGGCGGTCGCCTTGGTTTTCTTCGCCCGGCTCTCCGCCGTAATCGCCTGCAATTCGGCTTGGGAGGAAACGCCCGCCGCGCGGGCGCGGCGCAGGATTTCCTCGCGGCGCTTGCTGAACGTCTCGCGCAGCTCCGGCGAGAATCCCGCGATGTTGAAACCGATCCGGCGGGCAGGTTCGAGATTGTAGCCGGCGGCGAGCATCCGCTCGGCGAGCTTGTTGTAACAGACTTCGCGGAAATAGCCGGGGTGGTGGTAGAAACCGGAGGGTTGGACGCTCTTCCACCGCTTCTCCGTCTCGTCGTAGGTGAGATTCAGCAGACAGAGATGCGTGTGAAGCTGGGGATCGAGTGCGCGGCTCGCATCGTGGGTCACGACGGCGGTGATCATGTTGCCGGTGATCCGGTCCTGATTCACTCCCTTGCTCCGGACGCGCGTGGCGACGGTTGCCTCAATCTCCTGCAACGTTTCCGTGACCGCTTCATTCCACCATCCAAGGATGCGCTGGTCGCCACCCACCAGGCAGGCGATCGAAACGTCTTTCGGTGCCGAAATCTGCCCAAAGTAGCACAGCCGGCGGTCGGCCTTTTCCCGGACGCCGAGCTTTTCGTCCGTGGCCGGATGATGCCCCTGGCACAGCCGCCGGAAGGCAACGAGATCGCATCCGCCCGACAAACCCAGCCGTTCCGCGCCCAGCCCCGCCCAGGTCATTGCCGCACGACCTTCCTCGGTCAAATAGTCACCCACACGGAGGTGCTCGCGGAAGTATTCCACGGCTCCATGCAACTGACGGCAGGGCTTGTCGAAGCGAACCAGTTGGCTTATATAATGACATACTTGCATACTGTGTCCAGCCGAAACATTTCCTGAACAAAACAAACGAAGCACAGGATCAGCCTCCGCCTTGAACTTTTTCAGCCTGGCAAAGCAGGCAAACACGAAAGCCGCAATCGCAGGCAAAAAATGCCTCAATTATCCATGGCAGACAGGACCCGGGTTGGAAGAGCGCGTCCGGCTACACGACCAATGAAACGATTTCAGCAAGGAGCGCCCGGGCACTCGCTGACCATCTGGCCGCATGCGATCCACTGACGGGCTTGATCACGATCCTGTCGGCCCTCCATTGCTATCACAAGCCCATGCGCGGGCCGCTTCTAATCGTGATTTCGGCTTCCCTTACCGCCGCGATGATTTGAGCGGAGGCGCGAGGGAATAACTCGCGATAGACCTCCGGCACTCGCGCCCGCTGGGCCGCTGCGGCAACCTCCGCCGCCGTGATCGTCTGACCTTCCACATCGCGGTGCAGACGCAGCATCGAACGCACGTCGGCTTGATCCTCCACATCGCCCCGTCCCATTTTCGAAACGATCAGATCGAGCACATGCGGCCTGATAAGGTTAAGCTTGGGCCATTGCGGATTCAGCAATGCGACGGTATGCTGCTTCCATTCCGGTGTAAGCGTGACTTCGTTTTCAGGGAAGATGTGGGTGATGTAGAGCTTCTTGCGCTCCAATTCGCGATTCGTAACTTCCAAGGCGTGCCAGAATTGGCGGTCGGTATTCACCTGTAGTTCGCGGGTCTCAGGAACGATGATGTCGATGTCGTGAGTCAGGCGTCCCACCATCCGCTCGGCGAAACGATGGTCGAGCAAGAGGGCCGCAGCCCCGAAAACCACAAGTTCCGTCCTCTCTTGTAGATGCCGGTGCAGCGTATCTGCTATAACTTGGGCCGGGTTCATTCGTCACCCAGCCGCAGCCATTGCCGGGAGGCGCCCAATCCCGGCCCGGTCCAGCGCGTTTCGGAAACAAGGCGCGACACACCGGGCAGAAACTCAGGCTCGCCGGGCTCAAAAGGGGAGAGCGCATCGATCACGCGCCGCCAATACGCCGGGTGAGTGTCCGCCGTGAGTCCAAGGCGCGCGATGTGCATCGCCCGCCCTGCGACCCGAAAACGGCGGGCGGTCCAGCCGATTCCGTCCGCTCGATTGCGCAGATCGCTCAATACCATAGCCGCGCAACGGATGGCCCGGAAGGTTTCAACGTCAGCCGGGCCACGCAGCAAGCAGCAGCCCAGCACCTCGTTGGGCAAACTGCCTTTGACGGGCGGGAGTTCCCGCCATTGCGGGGCGTAGTGCCCGCATCCTCGCGCCACCGCCAGCGCAAGCAATTCGGGCCGGGTCCAGGTTTCCACCTCATTGCAAGCATCCACCAGCTCACGCGGAGGAGGGATCGCCGAAAAAGGATTCCCCCCGCGCCCCTTGGCAAGGGTGCTTTGTTTCGCAGGTGAAACCAGTGTGGCGGTCGCTTTGGACATGAGTTAGAATCCGACGCCATCAAACAAAAATGGCGCAAACTTACAGGCTAAAATCTTAGCCAGATTTATTCGGTCGTCAACGTCCGTTCCCGTCCCAACCGACGATCATTCGGTCGTCCCATAGGAACACCTTATCACTCCGGCAACTCAGGCCAAACGGACCCATCAACCGGGCCTTCAATTCCGATATAACGAACGCCAAAACCCACCAGAAAAGAACGGCCCAAACACATCCGTCCAAGACCCCGCACCAACAGGAAACCAATCAGTGAAAGGCATCCGCCTTTGTAAAAAGCGTAAGCCGCAGAATTCATGGCAGACAGGACACTCTACCCCTAACGCGGTTAGGCCTCGGGCGACTCCGCCACCACTTCACCACTACTTTGTCACCACTCCACCACCACTCGCTCTTTCTTGAGGCGGAGGAATGTGCGAAAACGGCTGGAAAGACTACTGCGCGTGACCGCGCGGCGGTCGATAGACTCGTGTAGTGTGTCGATAGGTTTTCGATAATTTGTGCCGTGACCGAAGAACAGCGTGACTGAGTCATTTGCGTGCCACTCTACGGAGTTCCTGCCCCGATTGATTTAGCTGTAATTTTAGCGGCGGTTTTTGCTGCTTCCTGCCGCGCACGGATATTTGCGAGAAGCGCTTTTGCGGCATCTATATCCGTCTTCAGAGCGGCCAGATCGGGTATAGTTGCTTGCTTTCCTTGGAGGCATTGTGGGCGTCTGTCACATCGCAACAGCGTTTGACTAGACGCTTGGTTTCTTCACATTCAGCGGGAAGGAAGCCTACTGCTCGGTTAAGGTGGCCAGCTTCCGGTGGACATGCACGGCCCTCGCCTCCGCAAGGAGCGCTCCGGCGGCGGCGGCTTTGAAATACCGGATGCCCGTCTCGACGGACACGGCCCAGTTACCGCAGGCATTGACCGCCGCGGCGAAGGCCAGGTCGGCCAGGGTGAAGATCGCGCCGCCCTGCGCCACATTGCCGGCGTTGAGGTGCATGTCCTTGATTTCCATCCGGGCCTTCGCCGCGCCGGGTGCGGCCTCCAGCAGCTCGACCCCGGCGAGGGCCGCGCAGCGGTCGTTCTTGAAAAATTCCTTGATTGTCATCGGCGGCGAAAATTAACGGGCGGAACCAGCCCATTTTGCATTCAAAACGCATAATACCATTTGCCAATGAGAATCACACTTTATTGGGCCTGCGCCACTGCAGGCCAGCTGTCGTGTGATTCTGGTTCGGAAATGCTCTCATTCCTCGACTTGCACGAAGACGAGGAGGCGGGCGGACTGGAGTTTCGCGCCAGACCGGGAGAAGGTCCAGTCGAGGCTGTTTTTCCTGCCCTCGGGCTGGTTGCCGATGCCGAGGTCGCAGGCTTTGCCGGCGCTCCAGTGGTTGTAAGCGATGACGGTTTGTTTTTCGGCGGTGTTGTGGATCTGCATACAGCCGTAGCCGGGGGAGACGCTGGCGCTTTGGCTGTCGCCGAAGCCGTAGGCGGTATCGCTGGCGCCGGGAACCTTGGCGACGTTTTGCTGGTTGTAGTTGCAGTCCCAAAATTCGATGTTAGCCTTGCTTGAAGGCACCGTTTTTCACGCCGGGAACGTTGGACTGGACGAGGAGGCTGGCGACGTCCTGCCAGAAGCGGGCGCCGGAGTTTTTGGTGGGAACGCCGATTTTTTTGATGTCGCCGGTGAAGGCATCCATGGCGACAAAGGCGTGAGCGGCGCCGCCGCCGGCGGCGGTGGTGCGCAGGAGGCAGGCGATGCGCTTGATTTTTTTGCCGACGAAGTTTTTGGAGTTGTCGATTTGGTAGGTGACTTCATGGCTCTGGGTGGCGAGGGGATCGAGGGCGTAAACGAGTTGGAAGCCGGCGCCGGCGGCGCCGATGCCGGCGAGTTCGGAGGGCGGGGGCGGTTCGTCGAAGGTGAAGGCGGTGGCTTGCAGGCCGGCTTCGTTGCGGAGGTTGGGCGCGGGGAGGCCGCGCTGGAGGACCATGTGGTTGCCGAAGGCGGCGGGAACCTTGACGGCGGCGGGCAGTGCCGACGCCGCGACGAGGGCGATGCCATGCCACAAAGGAGCGCCCGGAGCGGGCGGGTGGTGGTGGTTTTTCTCATGGGAGTCATGGGGTGGAATTTCGTGGTGCGAGGGGAAAGGGACAACGCCGGGAACTTATTCATAAACATGATTCAGCTCCGATTGCTCCAGTTTGAATATAAAAGGCTCCCCGCCGGCTTGGATTTCCAAAATCCTTGAGCGCAATATGAGTTTCCCCGGCACTCCGGCCGGCGCTTTTCCGCGCAAGTGAAGCTGCCTGCTGTCGCAATCGGCGTTCACCTCGATGATGCCCTTGGGATGCGGCATGCGGACACGCAGGTTCGCAAAGGGCATTATGCTCGGCCGCAGCCGGTATGACGCGAAACCCCAGTCGCCGGGCTCCGGCCCGAGCAGCCCGGAGGCAAGATGGTATCGGGGATGCGCGCTCCAGGCATGACAGTCCGAGCGCGTACGCCCGAGATATTCCGGAGTGGTGCGAAATCCTTGGTCAATCAGCGCCCTCCACGCTGCCAGTCGTTGAAACATAATATCGCTCCGCCCGGCGTTTAAGGCCGCAAGGAACAGATAATGGGAAAAATAAGCGGATGTGCGTATAAAATCATTTCCCCCATCAAACAGCGTCGCGGCAAGCTGTTCACGGCGCCGGACGGAAAGCAGGGGATGGAGCAATGCAAGTGATTGCGCGTGTTCCGAAAAGAAAGTATGCGCGGCATCGTCCGCATATGCCTGCCGGGTTTCATCCCAAAAAACCGGGTCGATTGCGCCGAGCAGGCGCCGCCCAATCCGGGCGTGACGGGCGGCCACATCGGCATCCCCGAACTGATATTCCAGTTCGGCGCTATCGGAAAGGGCATGGGCCAGCAGCCAGTTCAGCGATGCGTTCACGGAGCCGGTCTCGCATCCGGGAAACACGCCGTCATTATATACGGCCTCGATGAAGTTCCATCCCGGCGGACTCACGGCCAGTCCGCGTTCATCCAGAAAGGTAAACCATTGTTCGAGCACGCCGCGTATCGCAGGCAGCAGGGAGGTGACAAATTCAGGGTTGTCCCGCCATCGCGCGTAGTCGCGAAGCATGCTTATCCACAGCAGACTGAACGTTGGGATGATCTGGCCGCTGGCCGCCGGGTTGTTCGATGTCGGGAGATTGGCGCCGTTGTGGCGGGAGTGGGCGAATGAAAGGAGCGCCTTGCGTTGCAAGGCATCGTCGCGCGTCGTCACGTAACCAAGCAGGGCCTGGATGCGCGTGTCGCCGGCATACATAAGCTGCTCATAATAGGGGCAGTCGAGATAGGTCTCGTGCGCGCACATTTGCTGCGTCCGCTCGCAAATGGAAAGCACGGAGTTCAGTTGATGGTCGCTGGTTTCACAAACACCGTCGCGAGGCAGCGGGTGGCAGGTGGACTCGAATGACAGCGATTCCAGCAGCAGCGGTTCGCCGCCGGTTGTTATATTGATTTCAAGCCACAATCCGCACCGCCACCACAGGGGCGCGAATTCCCTGCGGGCGCCTCCATCCGGATGGTGTTCATCCCCCATGCCGCGCATATGATAACCAGTGTATTCATTGCGCGGGGCCTTGTCCCCGGGGTTTCCGGGGGTTTGGCAAAGCGCCTCGGCCCATCTCCATTTGATGCAAGAACCGCACCCGCCGCTGACCACGATTGAAGGATAGACGCAAATATAATCACCGAGATACAGCAAGGCGCGCCGTGTGACGTGTGGTGGAACACTGAGTGTCCCGCGCCCTTCGATCCATGCGCGCCATGATTCCATCTCCGCGCCGCATTGTCTGTCCTTTACGTATTTGTCGTCGGCTGGATTGTCGTCTAGGCACGCCAGATGCGCCCGTTCCCATCTGGCTGCGGAGTGGCTGCCGAGCATCGCGGGCTGCATCCACGGCACATTATTATAAACATACAGGTAAAATCCACTGGCGACGGGCGCGCTTGCCACAACGGGTTTCCAGCCTTCACCTTTTCCCAATTCCCATCCCCAGGGGAATGCCGCGCCGTCCACGCGCTCAAGCGCGCCCGCCCCGAGCGTGGCGCCGGGTTGCTCCTTGGGATTTATAAATGTGTAACCGTCCAGTTGCTTCCATGTCCACGCGGCGGCGCCGGTGCCCAAGAGCGGCGCAAGCGCCGGGTCGTCCGGCGCGCACAGCCACCCGGGCTGCACGCTGACTTGCGCCCACGGCGCGAGGGATTTTCCCAAGTGCCAGGTGCGGGCCACGAGGATATGCGGTCCGGCGGGCAGCGTGATGTCGACCGTGTCAAAATACCAGCGCCACTTGTCCCCCCGTTCGGGGCCGCGGGAAATGCGGGTTCCGTCAAGCCAGAGTTCGTATCGTTCGTCGGCGGAGACATGCAGCCGCAGTCTGCCGCCGCTCCAGTTGAACGTGCAGCGGTAGGCAATCACTGCCGGAGCGGGCGGAAGCGAATCGGCGCGGACCCAAGAGCATGGCCATGCCGGGGCTGCGCGATAGGGTGGAATCTTTTCCGCCGGGCGCCAGCCGCCAAAAGGTGGCGAGCGGAGGATCACCCGTTCTGCGGAAAACCCTCCGGCCAGGCTGTTGGGCGCTCGGTTCATTCTTCGCAAAGCATCAACAACGCCAATGCTTGTCCGTAGAGGGCGGGCCGGATTTCGATTGTTTTATAATCCGCCAGCGTCGGCATGATCGGGGTGCCTCCTGACACACCTTCGACTTCGCCTGCGGAATTGACTTTGGCCAAGACGGCCCGGCCGGCTTTTTCGGCCATTGGCATATGGCTCTCATCGAGCAAGCCGGCTTTTATGCCGCGCCTGACTCCATAGGCTATGCCGGCGGCGCATGAGGTTTCGTCATAGGCGGAGGGATCATTCAGAAGCGTGCCAAAAAGGCCGTTGGCGCGCTGATAGGTGGAAAGCGCGGCGACTTGCTCACGAAGCGACCCGACAATAGCATCGCGTCCTTCGAAGGAGGGAGGGAGTGCTTCCAGTATCTCCACGGTGCTCGCCGTGATCCACGCGTTGGCGCGCCCCCACAACGCCCCCGACATCCAGCTTCGGGCAAGGCAGTCCCAGCCATGATAAAACAAACCGGTGTTTTTGTCCTTGAGGATTTGATGATGGATGAGCAACTGCCTGGTCGCCTCGTTTGTATAACTGACCTCATCCAGCAGGCGGCCCATTTTGGCCAGGAAAATGCACGCCATGAACAGGGTGTCCGCCCATATCTGCTCGGGAAATAAATGACTGCCGTCGGCGTTGACCGTGTGCTCATATCCGCCGCTCCCCGTGCGCGTCGCGCCTGATATCAGCCAGTCCGCGGTCTGGCGGCAGGCTTCGAGGTAGTCCTCGTTTCCGGGCAGTCCGTGCAGTTCGAAAAAGGTGAGGAGCGGCGCGGTATGATTGACCGTGAGCATGTTCGCGGCATCTTTCCAGTGGCGTCTTATCCACGAATTGAGAAAGGAAAGGTAGGCCGTGTCGCCCGTGCGCAGCCAAAGGCGCGCCAGCCCATACATCCCGACTCCCGCGCCCCAGTTCCAGTTGTCGATGTCCATGTGATTGTCCGCGGAGGCGCCCCTCATGATGCGCCGGGCGATGCTTTCAACGGGAGGCAGGTTTTTGACGGGACGCGAGGCCCCTGAGCATAAAATATGATTTGGCATGGAATAATGAATTATTAAACAAAGCTTCTATCATTAGGGAGGATTGGCGGGATCATGGACGTGCGGTCACGGCCTTCAGATCGATGCGCATCCGGCGCCACTGTCCAGGGCGGGGACGATTTCATGCGAATAAACTATTCGAGACAACAATGCTGAAAACCTGATATTGCCGGAGATTGCGGACACGCGGGAAGAATGCCATGATGCAATGGCAGAAGAATCGCGCCTGCTTGTGTCTGAATCGCTCATCAGCCCCCGCTCGGACACAGGCAGAGCGCCGCGGCATCAGACCCAGGCGTTGCCGCCCTGCTTGCTCGTGGAAATCCCCTCGCCTGCGTAGATATGATTGGTGCGCCAGTCGGAGGGGGCGTGGCCGTTGATGCGCTTGAAAAAACGGTGGAATTCATTGAAGCCGTTGAATCCGCAGCGCACGGCAATCTCCTTGAAGCTCAATGTCGTGGTGGACATGAGCCGGCAGGCCTCCTCGGCACTGATGCGGTTTAGCATCTGTCTTGGCGATTCATGGTGGACTTTCTTAAAAAGGCGGCGGAGGTGGCTGTTGGAAATATGAACGGCTCGGGCGACATCCTCGACCCCAGCGCCCTCGGCAAGATGCTCGCGATACCATTGCTGGGCTTGCAACACCTTTTCGTCGTCCGCGTTGAAGACGATGGCGTTGGCAAGCACCTGGTCGCGTTCAAGGATGAGATAACATAATTCCAGCATGGCCGCTTCGAATCGCAACAGGCTGATACGCCGCGGTTGCCGGTAGTGAGGGAGCAGGATGTCGTAGATGCCGACGATGGCGCGTTTCTCGGCCTTGCCGAGCGGGATGCGGATATATTTCGAAGGAGGCAGGGCATTTTCGAGAACCGGATGCAGCGAGGCAAAATGGAACATATAGACCGAGCATGATTCCCCGACCGGGGTGCGCCAGCCATGCGGGGAGTCCGGGGGGAAAAGCCACAGGACATCTGTGTCGAAAGCACCCAGCGGCCCGCCGGGCAGAACGGGTCGCGCGCGGCCGTGCACAATGGAGGCAAATTCCCAGTTGCCACGGAGGCGTCCGGGCGGATGGTAATCGTGTTCGTTGTCGTAGAGGCGTTGTCCTTTTGATAAATAACGAAGCATAATAGGGCGGGGGAGGGAAGGATCCAAAGATTACTTCTTATGTATCAAAAGCCGATGGAGACACTGCCTGCAATCTGTTTTTGCCATGCAAACCATTGCCTTGGCTTAATGCCACATAAGTGACGGCAACCATGGAACAGGCCTGTTTCCGATCGCCTTCTATTTAACCTCGCGGGCCGGCATGAGCGATTCAGACACTTCGCGGCGCGTTTCGTTCAGAAATCCGTCCGTGCGCAAATTCCGGGCTGCCTGCAAGCTGGTTGGCGTTACCCAATCGTTAGTCCCAAAAAAACTCCAGACTCCATACCACCATGAATCCGATAGTTACACCTGAAGCATGCGTCCTCTCGCGGAAGCGTTTTTTCTGCAAGGGCGTGATTTATATATTGTTTTCGATATCCATGGGCTCCGCTTGGTCGGTGGCCCAAACGACCAAACCGGCCCAGGCAAATGACGACGAGGAAATCATAAGATTGTCCCCGTTCACGGTGAGCGCCGCCGAGGATAACAGTTACCTGCCCTCCGAGACCACCTCCGGCACGCGTTACGCGTCGCTCATCATGGAAACGCCGATAGCGGTCAATGTGGTCACCAAGGATTTTCTGGAGGATTTTCTCCTCTTCGACCTGTCTGGTCAGGATCTCCTGAGCTACAACAGCAGCTTCACGTTCGCCGAGGGCACGGGCGCCATCAACATGCGCGGCATAAGGGGCTTCGCCGTTTATAAAAACGGCATCCGCGAGGCCGGTGTCTTCGGGCCCGCGTCGCTGGAGCGCACGGAAATCGTGCGCGGTGCCAACGCGGGCGTTTACGGCCAGTCCGAACCCTCGGGCTTGATCAACCGCATCACCAAAAAAGGCCAGCCAAAGCCGTTCCAGGAGTTGCGGGTGAGCTTCGCTGGGCACAGCACATATCGCGCACAGATTGACCTGAACCAGCCCATCGTGAAGGGCAAGGTTTTCAGCCGGTTCGCCGCCTCGCGGGAGTATTCCGAGTATGGCATGCAGAATTTCGCCGAGTTCGAGCGCAACAACATCTATGGCTCGATCACGTGGAAAATCACCGACCGCACCTCCCTGACCGCCAATTTGGACTACATCTACATGAAAACCCACGGCCAGAATGCCAGCCTGATGCCCTTTGTGTTCACCAACGTGGAAGTGGTGGACAAAACGGGCGCCTCGCCCGTCATACGCAAATCCCGCCAGGCTGTGGGCATTTTCGGAAGCGGCCAGTGGGAAAAATACCGCCACATCAACACCAACGGTCCTTGGGTGTTCGGCGAGGTAGAGCCCCTTCAGCTCGACGTCAACTTCACGCACCAGTGGGCGGACTGGCTGTCCATGCAAATAAAAGGTGCGTGGATGAACCGGCCCCAGAACGTCGGGCAGACGCGGAACAACGGCGGCAGCAACCACAACACCTACAATCTGACCACCGGCACCGTCGAGGGACTCTGGTCTCCGCAGGTTAACCGGAACCGCGAGCACGCGCTCACACTCCAGTCCGACTGGCTGGCCCAGTTCAAAACCGGGCCGGTGGAGCACAAGGCGCTGGTTACCCTCGACTGGAAACGGCAGCCCGCCGACGCCCAGCAGCGCTGGATGGGGGCGGGCGGGGGCAGCATCGCGTTTAATGATATTTTCACCGGCGCCCAACTGGAGATTCCGGGCTTTGATTACGACGCAGATTTTTACGACTGGACCACCGAACTCGCCCACAGCAAGACCGTGACCACCACCAAAGGTATCAACTTCAGCGACCGGCTGGGCCTGCTGGACAAAAAGCTGTTTGTCATTGTGGGCGGGCGTTACGACCGGATTGGCGTGGAGCAAACCGACTGGCTCAATACCCTCTATGCAGGTTACGGCCCGAATCCGCAGAATCCAAGCGGCCCCCCTATCGTCATAAACGTCCCTGCCGGAAACAAGGTGAAGCGCCCGACCTCGGACGCCCTGACCTACCAGACGGGCGTCCTGTATCGCGCGACGCCGGGCGTCTCGCTGTTTGCCAATTTCAGCTCGGCCTTCCTTCCGCAGTCCGTCAATGCAAACAATGTGGACGAATACGGCAATGTCTTTGACCCGCAAACGGGCTATGGCTCCGAGGCCGGCGTCAAATTCGACCTGCTCGACCAGAAACTGACCTTCACCCTCGGCGGCTACAGCATCGTGCGCAAGAACATCCCGCGCGTGGCCAGGGATGAAAACAACAATAACATCCTCAGCCCCCACATCAACCACGCCTACAGCATTCTCACCGACGTGCGCTCCCAAGGATTCGAGGTGGACGGCAGCTGGCGCCCCACCCGCGAGATTTCCTCCACCTTTTCCCTGAGTTGGAACGACATCCGGTATATAGAAATTTCCAACCCCACCGAGCAGTATTTGCTGCACGTCCGCCCGGACAACGGTCCCGAGTGGACCGGCGCGGTCACCTTCAGCTACCGCTTCTTCGAGGGCTCGCTCAAGGGTTTCGACTTCCGCGCCGGCGTGCGCTACCAAGGCGAGTCGCTGGTCAACAACAGCACCTCCAGCGTGCTCGGCAACAGCGATGTGAAAGGCGTGCCGCTCACCCGCACGGAAAGCGGCCAGCGCATCGAATACGCCGACACCTATTTCTTCAAGAACGACGCCTATTTCCTCGTCCAGCTCGGCGCCGGCTACAGCTGGGACACGGGGCGCGGCAAGACGCGGTTCAGCCACAAGGTCAGCCTCGACGTGCAGAATCTTCTCAATGAGGTTTACCTGCGCGGCGCCCGTGTGGGCGACCCGGTCCAGCTCACACTCAGCTACCGTCTTAAACATTAACATTAAACAAGCCCGCAACCGAATGAATCTCCTTGCGGGCTTCCTTGGTTGTTTCCATTGGCATCAACTCGATGACTCCCCTCCTGGCCGCCTTCACACCGCGCACCCTCGCGTGGCTGGATTATGTGCTTCTCGCCGTTTATTTCTCGCTGAATCTTTTCATCGGCTGGCTGTGCGCCAAAAGAAAACAAGGATCGGCGGGTGATTATTTTTTGGGCGGAGGGAGGGTGGCATGGTGGGCGGGCGCCATCAGCGTGTTCGCCACCACGACAAGCAGCATCAGCATCATGGCGCTGCCCGCGATGACGTATATGAACGACTGGCTCTCTTTTGGATCGTCCCCGTCGCAGGCGCTGGGCATGATTTTGACCGCAATTGTCTTTGTGGGGATTTTGCGCCGCCTGAACATCACCACGGTGTTCACCTATTTGGAAAACCGCTTCTCGCCCGGCGTGCGCCTGCTGGGCGCCGGCTTGGCCGTGCTGTTGAAAATCGGCGGGCGCATGAGCGTGGTGATGCTGCTGCCGTCGCTGGCCCTGTCCACCGTCACCGGGTTGAATGTATATTTGAGCATCTGCCTCATGGGTGTCGTGACGACCCTCTACGCGATGGAGGGCGGATTCGAGGCGGTGGTTTGGACGGATGTCATGCAGGTCGTGGTGACCTTCGGCGGCATCGCCGTGGCCCTATGGTATATATTCCACGGGGTGCCGGACGGGCTTTCGGGCATTCTTCGTGCCGGGGCCGCGGACGACAAATTCAGGATGATCTCATGGAGTTTTAACGCCACCGATCCGACGGTCTGGGTGTTTGGAGGCATGATGCTGGCGTCGGCCATCACGAATATTTCCGACCAGCCGGTGATGCAGCGCGTGTTCGCGGCCAAGGACGCCGTCGCCGCGAAAAAAACGCTGCTCACCAGCACGGCGATCGCGTTTCCGGCCTCGGTGGTTTTCTTTTTCATCGGCTCGGCGCTCTATGTATTTTATAAAATCCATCCCGAGCGCCTCGCCGCCGGCCTGCCGAACGACGCAATCTTCCCGTATTTCGTGGCGAACGAGCTTCCCGTGGGCGTGGTGGGGCTCATTGTCGCCGCGCTGTTCGCGGCGGCGATGGGGGCGCTCAGCAGCGCGTTGAACGCGACGGCGGCCATCATCGTCACCGATGTGCAAGGCGTGTTTCGCCCAAACGCCACGGAGGCCCGGCGGGTGAAACTCGCGCGGCGGACCACGCTGGTCGCGGGCATCATCGCGACAGGCATGGCCGCCTATATCGCGAGGATGGGCGTGCCGTCGTTGTGGGAGCAGTATATAAAACTGGCCGCGCTGATCGGCGGCGGCTTCCCCGGTGTGTTCGCCTTGGGTTTGCTCACACGCAAGGCGAGCGCCATCGGCGTGGTCATCGGTGCGGTGGGCAGCATCGTGGTGACGTGGTGGGTGCAGACTTACACGCACACGAGTGTATTTTTGCACGGCTTCGTCGCGGTGTTCTCCTGCATGGCCATCGGATATGCCGCCAGCCTGCTCCTCCCGGCAAGGGATGCCGGCAAAAAGAGCCTGCGCGGGCTGACCGTGTGGGACCTGTGAGGGGCGCATGTTTGTTTATACCAAAATTACCGTATGAGCATCTCCATCGACGCAAAGTCATGCATCATCGACGGGCGCCGGAGCCTGCTGCTGAGCGGGGCCATTCATTATCCGCGGAGCACGCCCGCCATGTGGCCGGGTCTTATGCAAGAGGCGCGCGCGGGCGGGTTGAATTGCGTGGAAACTTATGTTTTCTGGAACCAGCACGAGCGCGAAAGGGGAAAATATGATTTTTCCGGTCGGCTCGACCTCCGCCATTTTTGCGAATGCGCGGCGTCCGAGGGGCTGAAGGTGTTTCTCCGCCCCGGCCCCTATATTTGCGCCGAACAGGATTACGGCGGGTTTCCCGCGTGGCTGCGCGATGCCCCCGGCGTCCGGCTACGGACGAAAAACGAGGCGTATTATGACGAGGTGCGCAAATGGTTCGATATATTGTTCGCCTATCTTTTGCCGCTTTTCGACAGAGCGGGAGGGCCGATCATCGCCGTGCAGGTGGAAAACGAATACGCCAACATCGGCCCGGCCTACGGCGGCGAGGGCGGCGCCTATATGACGTGGCTGCGCGACTTGATCGCCGGCTACGAAACCGGGGCGCCGCTGACGGCGTGCAACCCGGTGGGCAGCGCCGAAATGATGCTGGCCGCGCCGAAACTGGAGCGCGCCGTGCCGACGCTCAACGCCGGTTTCGCGCACCCGTTTGTCCGCACCTTCAAGCGCTGGGCGTCCGGGCATCCCTGTTTGTGGACGGAGGCGTGGATGGCGTGGTATCAGGTCTGGGGCCTGCCGCGCCCGTTCCGCCCGGCGGCCAACATGGCGTGGTGCGCCGCGCGCTTCTTCGCCGAGGGCGGCAAGGGCATCAATTATTTCCCTTGGCACGGCGGCACTAATTTCGGGCGCACCGGCATGTATTTGCAGGCGGCAAACTACGATTTCGACGCGGCACTGGACGAGTTCGGCTGCCGGACGCGCAAATTCGAATTGTTAAGCTCGCTCAACCACGCACTGCGCGCGCACGAGGACACGCTTGTCGAGTGCGACCTGCCGGAGGCGCGCCGCGCCGGCGACGGGCTGGAGGCACGGGTGTTTTCCCACGGCGGAAAATCGGTGGTGTTCCTGTGCAACGACAATCCGCCGCCCGACGGCGCTCGCGCCATGGAGTGGGGCGGGCGGAATTATTCGCTGCCTGCGCAGAGCGTGCTCATGCTTGCGGACGGGCGGGAAATCTGGCGGGGGGCAGACTCGGACGCGCCGGACCCGGTGGCGCGCGTGTTCGTTCCCGCGTCGTCTTTCGGCAAGTCCGACTGGCTGGTCGCGGACGAGCCACCACCGGATGTCACGGGCGACTGGCTCGCCATCGGGCAGCCGAGCGAGCAACTCGCCTTCACCAAAAACAAAAGCGACTACGCGTGGTATAAGTGCGAACTGTCCGTCAACAGCGTCGCCACGCAAAAAGGGACGCTCGTTTTCGAGGGCATCAACGATTTTTTCCAAGTATTCGTGGATGGCGCGCGAGCGGCGGTTTCCCGGACGCACCTGCCGGAGGATCGCGGCGCGTGGGACAGCGCGGATTACCGGCAGTCATTTGAAATGGAACTCGCGCCCGGGCACCACGAACTGACGCTGCTCGTCTGCTCGCTGGGCCTGATCAAGGGCGACTGGCAGGCGGGCCGGAGCAATATGGCGGAAGAGCGCAAGGGTTTTTGGGGCCGCGTCGTGTGGCTGCCCGTCGCGACCGCCTCCAGCGGCGCCGTCGTCCGCTTCGGCGAGTGGTCCATCCACGCCGGTCTCGCCGGCGAGCGCGCGGCGGGGGAGGAGCCGCCGGGCCGCCTCGTGTGCTGGCGCCCGCTGTCGTCGGACGACGCGGGCCGTCCGCTGCGCTGGTTTCGCGTGGAGTTTCAGGCACCGGACGGCGACGCACCGGTGGCGCTCGACCTCGACGGGCTCGGCAAGGGGCTGGCCTGGGTGAACGGCGAGTGCGTCGGCCGCTACTGGCTGATTCGCTCTGTCGCACCGGGTGATATCCACACGGAGCACAACCAGGTCATGGTTTTCGAGCCGCCGGGCGGACCCTGCCAGCGTTATTACCACGTGCCGCGCGATTGGCTGCGCGCCGGGAAAAACACGCTGCTCCTTTTCGAGGAAACCGGTGGAAATCCCTCCGGAGTAAAACTCGCGTGCTGGCGGAAAAAAACGGGTGGATAATATGAAAAACAATATGCGCACAAACGTCCCCATCAAATCCGCCGCCCGCCTGTGCGCGGCGGTGGCGCTGGCTGCTTTCGCCGCTGCCGTCGCGTTCGCTTCCGGCCAGCCGCGGCATTTCCCGGACACGGGCGCGCTGCAATTCGTCATTGAGGACCACATTGACAGCCCCGTTTACCACTGGCCGCGCACGCTGGTTTCCTACGAGGTTGAATTCGGCGGCGCGGCGCCCCGCATGGAGGAGCTGGCGCTGGTGAGGCAGCCGTCCGGCGTCGCCGAGCCCATGCAGTTTTCCGAGGTCGCGATGAGCCCCGACGGGACGTTGCGCCACGCGCGGGTGAATTTTTTTTGCGACTTGCCGCCCGGCGCGAAACGCGTGTTCGAGCTGCGTCGGCGCACGGCGGGGGAGGCACCGGCGGCGGCGTTGCCGGCGGACGCGCGTGCGTCCTCCAGTGGCGCAGGCGGCGGCGTAATCGAGGCGGGCACGGGGCGGTTGTCCGTTAAAATTCCGGGCAGCCGCGTCTTCGCGCCGGGCGAACCGGTGCCCGCGCCAATCATGGCGCTCAAGCGCGGCGCCGGCTGGCTCGGCGACAACCGCCTAGTCGCCGGCACACGGACGATTTCGCGGCTGGAGACGGTGCCGCTAGCGGAGGGCGAATTGTTTCATGCTTACAAGCTCACCTACCACTTTTCCGGCGGCGCGCGTTACACGACGACGCTGCGCGTCGTGGCCGGCTACGATTTCATCGAGTGCGACGAGGAAATCAGAGGCCTCTCGGAGGCGGACAACGCCCGCGTGGAGATGCGCTGGACTAATTTCGCGCCGACGCACCGTTACGCGGCGCACGGCGTGCCGGAGGGGACGCTGGCGCTGTTTCACCAGCGCGCCGGACGCTGGCTCGGTTTCACGGAGCCGATGGTCACGACGGACTGGGAGGAGGATCCGAAGTGGATCGCACCAAACCTGGAGGAAAATGTTTTTGAGGAAATGCTTTTCCGGCTCAGCCCCTACTCGGGCAACGGAGTGCGCGAGGCGTCGCCCGCCGTCTCGTTCTGGAACGACGCGAAGGACGGCGAGGAACTGGGGCTGTTCGTGCTCGACGCGCTGCGCTGGCAGGACGGCCAGTATATGATCTGGCAGCCCTCCACCGCCCTGCAAGTGCGCTTCCGCGCGGACCGGGAGACTGGCGTGCTGTGCTGGACATGGCCGTTGCGTGAGGGCAGCCGCAACACCGGCATCGCGCTGGGCGACGCCGTCGCGAACCAGCGGACGGCGGACGGAATTTTGCGCCTCTACGAAAAAGCCTCCGCGAAAGGCGACGGCGTGTTTCGTGGCGGCGGCATGGCGCTGACCATCGGCGGCGACGCGCACTTCCCCTACCGCTACACGCAGGCACAGCGCGCGTGGCGCGGCGCGCTCAACCTTGATCGCGTGAAGGACTGGGTGCTCGCCTATCCTGAAAACGCCGCACCGCCGGTGCCGCTGGAGGCAGCCGGTGGCACCGGTGCACTTTCGCCGGAGGAACTGGTGAAACAGGCGCGCTCCTCTGTGTTCATGACCTACGGCGCGGGCATAAACCCGGTCGTCATGGACATCCGCCATCGCGTGCTGCGCCCGCTGGCTGACGCCTATCGGGACGCAGGCCGGCTGCTGCCGCCAGAGCAAAAAAAACAGGTGGACGCCCTGTTCCTGCTCTCCGCCTACATCAACGCCGGCGAGGACATCTCGCCCGCGCGGGTGGCACTGGCGGGCACGCCGAACATGGCGATGGACAGCTTTTCCGTGCCGCCGATCGTGGCCTCGCTTTTCCCGGACCATCCGATGGCATCGGTGTGGCGCGACCAGTTTGGAAAAATCCTCGAACTGCTGCACTGTTTTCACACGCGCCCGGCGGTGCCGTCGTGGGGCGCGCTGGGCGGGCGCTGGACGGAAAGTCTCGGCACCTACAACTGGGGTTACCTCCTGCCTGCGCTTACCGGACAGCGTCACGCCGCTGCGACCGACGGCGTCAACCGCATGGCCGACCCGTGGCTCGCCTTGCGCGGACGTTGGATGGTGGACCAGCTCACCGCGCCGGTTTACAACCCCGATCCCTACTGGCGGCAGTCCGCGAAACCGGTCCCGCCAGCAGCGCCGCCAGCATGGAAACCCGGCGACAAACTCGACCCGGCCCTCGGCTTCGAGCGGCAGTATGCGTCGCACGGCGCGCACGGCACCGGCACTGGCGTCGTCCCCCCTTGGCAAGTCGCCGGCCTCGCGGAATGTCTCGCCCATTTCGATCCGCTCACCGCCGAGCATTTGTTTTGGGTGGACGCGCAAGTCCGCTCCAAGGACACCGGTGCCGAGTGGACCGCGTACCGTCCGGTGTCGCTGGCGAAAAACCCCGGCACGCGTCCGCGCCTGCATAGCTCGAAGCACACCGGCCACGGCGTGATTTTGCGCGCTGGTGTCGGCACGCCCGGCGAGATGTCCGTCCACCTCGATCAGGTGGACGCCGGTCCAAACTACCGCTGGGGCGACAACGGCGAGGGCGCGAACGGCACGCTGTATTATTTCGCGCAAGGCCTCGTCTGGTCGGGCCACGAGCGCGAAAACACCGGCGACCATTTCAGCGAGGAAACCATCAGCTCGACCACCTTCGGCTTCATGAAACACGGCAAATACCACGGCATCGGCGCCAACGTGCTCGACCGCCCGCTCTACGATTTCGGCTGCGCGCAATTCGCCGAGTTGGCCGCGCGGCGCGGCCCCGCCGCCTACTCGTGGCCGCAATACGAAAGCCGCAGCGTCATGCTCGTCGGCGACGACTACCTCGTCATCTTCGACCAAAGCCCCACCGACGGTTTCGGACGTTTTTCATGGTTCACCGCCCGCGACCTGCCCTTTCCCAAGCTGATGTTCCTGGACCCGCTCGCCGCCCGCCCCGACCACTGGACGGAGGTGCAAACCAACATTTCCAAGGGCATCCTGCGCGACGCGCGTGGCTCCAGCCTCGTCATCGTCACGCACAAAACCGATGCGGTTGAAATGGAGGAAATGAACACGCGCGATGTGAGCGCCGTGCGCTCCGCCGCCCTGAAACAATACACGTGGCGCAATCGCGCCCGCGCCGGACAGGGTGTGTATTTCGTCAAAACACCGGACAGTCGCGACTGCGTTTTTCGCCGGCGGCTCCCGCTCGAATACGACGAGAAAGGCGACACGTTCGCCGGTGCCGCCGGCGTCATCCGCCACCGCAACGACGGCGTCACCGAGCTGGCGTTGTTCAAGGGAACCTCCATCGGCGCGAAAGGCGTGCGCCTCGACGTCGGGTCTGCCGCCGACGTCGCCGTGAGCGCGACATTTTCCAATCCGCGCGAAATCGCCGGCATGGTGCAGACCGCCGCCGAGACGTGCCTGTGCGTGAGCCTCCCCGCCGGCGCGGGCGCGGGGACATTGCGCTGGTGGCTCGACGGCGTCGAAATCGCGTTTCAGAAAAAGGCCAGCGCGATGGAGGCCGTCATCCCACCGGGCCGCCACCGCTGGGAAATCACCGCCCGCTTCCCTCAGCCTGACGCGCCCGAGGTGCTTCGCACCGTGAACCGCACGGGCGGCGCGTCAGTCCACTTTACGTCCGTCGCCGGTGCGGAATCCTACCGGGCCGAGACCAGTCGTGACGGCGGCGCCACCTGGCAGAATGCCGGCGTCACGCCAGCATCACCGCTGGAACTCGACGGCCTCGCTCCGGGCAAGCTCCACGTGCGCCTCCTCGCGCTGAATCGCGACCGTCGGAGCGAACCCGGTGCGGATTACCCCGTCTATGTAGACAACGTGCCGCCCTCGCCGCCCGATGGCGTTTCGGTGATTCTCTCGGACGGCGCCGCCGAAATCCGTTGGGGCGAGGTGTTGGGCGTCGGCGAATACCGTCTTTACCGCCGCCGGGCCGGTGGCGCGTGGGAACGCATCCATGTTAGTCTGGAGCGAAGTTACACTGTGCGTGACGCCACCCTCCGCGCCTCCGATGCGCTGCCCCGCGACACACCCGCACCCGCGACAGCCAGCTTCACCGAATACGCCGTGGCCTGCGCAAACGGCAACGGCGAAGGCGCGAAAAGTGCGACAGTCAACACCGATCCCGCGGACTGGAAAAACTGGTGGCCGGCCGGCCAGCCTCGTATGTTCAAACGGCATACCGCATACTGGCTCCCTCCATACGTGAACCGGGACAGAGTGCCTCCTCTGAGGTATCCGGAGTAATGCTCCGGCCGGTCAGAAGACACTGCGCACCAGTCCGCCGTCCACGCGCAGGGCAGCGCCGTTGATGCCGGAGGCCAGGGGCTGCTCACAAAGGCGACGAAGTTCGCGCATAGTGTTTCTTACGCCTGGTGCTCCCATTGCGCAGCGGCGATCGAGGCTATCAGGCTGTGCGGCGACTCCAATAATCCGGGTCACGGTGCATCGGCATGACGGCGACGATGCGGACGTGATCAGGCCGGTCCTCGTAAAGGATGGCGAAGGGGAACACCGTCGAAAAGTGCCGGCGGACAGGGCCGCAGATACGCCGGTAAAGCACCGGTGCGCGACAGACATCACCGATCAATCGTTCGATCTCGTCATAAAACCGTCCGCCGAGTTCGGGGCTGATCTTCGCGTAGTCCTCCGCCGCCCGGGCATATTCCTCAAGCGCCTCGCGATGAAACCCGTGCGGCTTCATCGCCCGACGATTTTGCGGATGCGGGCGCTGGCGACCGCGCCGGGGATCAACTCGGCCTGCCCGCTGTCGAGCTCGGCACAACGCCGCAAGGCAGTCCCGGTCCACGCGTCCATGCGAGCGGCGCTCATGTCACCGTGTTTGGCGAGCGCGATGCGGTCGAGAAGTTCGGCGACGGCGTCAACCGGCCATTGCGCGGTTTCCTCAACGATTTGTTCAACTGTCATTGGCATGCCTCCGACAGTGCCGATTGTCCAGCGTTTGGCAACTGCGTAGCAGCTCGCCGCCGGATTTCGCACGAAAGAACCAATCGTCCCCGGAAAAGGTCCAAATATCCAAGACAAATGCCTCCGGGCGTCACGGTCGTGCTCCTTCGTCGCCTCCATCTTGACTGCCGGGAAATTCCGCGGCTCTTGGGCAGGTGGAGCGCTGGCGCTCCAAACCGGAATTTCAACACGCCCCTACTCGCAAGCCCCATCGGCGCATAAGCACGCATCTACCGCCCGTCCTCGTTCGTGCGTCCTAGGATTGCTGGGGAAAGAGGGGTGTCCGGCGGGGGCGAAAAGCCGGGGGCGGACTCGCGGCCTTGCTTCGCGTCGGCTTCCGACGCTGGCCGCTCGCCGCGCGGGCGTCTTTTGCCGGCGTTGCCAGCCGACAGTAGCCCATTTCGTGTCCGTCGATTGATTTGCCGATCCGCCCACGCCTTCGAACTGGCCTGTGCCGACCATTCAATCGACCACCGCCTCACCAAACCCAACCATCCTTGGACCAACGGCCAGGTCGAACGCATGAACCGCACCATCAAAGAAGCCACCGTCCGCGCCTACCACTACCTCCATCACGATCAGCTCCGACAACATCTCGACGCATTCCTCAATGCCTACAACTTCGCCAAACGCCTCAAAACACTCTCCGGTCTTACCCCTTTCCAATTCATTTGCTCCGCCTTCCATAAAGAACCATTTCGTTTCTCTTCCAATCCTCACCACCTCTCTCTGGGACCATACATCTAAGGCAAAAAAGCTGCCATATTTTTAATTTTTTGCCATTTTTATATATATTGGAGTCGCGGATTAAATTATTATAATTAATTATCATATAACATTTTACAAATTAATCAAAAAATAAGTATCACATTTTCACCCATTTGAATTGAAATTAATTGTAAAATTGATCAAGCAGATGAGGCAGGACGGCAATAGTCTGATGAAAATGAATTGAAAAATGGCAACGAATCGTTCAGGCATTTTTTGTAAAAAATATATTTATAAATCTAGTCAAATACAGGAATTCAAGATTCATGAAAAGGCATTTCTCATTGTATAGCAGTATTTTGAAAGCGGGCTGGTCATAAGTCTCATCTGATCTGAATTACAAATTTTTGGATACAAATTATCACAATGAAATCATCTCATTCATCCTCAATTCCGCTTGTATCCACCCGGGCCGTGGCGCTTGCGATCATCTCCATCGGCAGTTTGATGCATGCCCCGGCGCAGGAATATGAGGTCGATGCGCTGGGTCATTGGTCGCTCGATGTATCCGATACCACGACGCTTTCGGGCGCATTGCATTCGGGCAGCGTCGCGGCAAATGGCATCAGGCTCAACGCCGACCTGACCGGCTCCGGCACTTGGGCGTCGTGGGTGCCGGCGGGACGTCCGTGGGCGCTGATCCAGACCAGCGCCACCAATCCGCTCTCCGCTGGCGACACGCTGGCGGTGGCGATGGACGGCCACACGATTTCCGGCACCCATCTCGGCTTTGCCACCGGGTCGGGGGCATTCTTGTTCAGTGGCGGCACCATCGGCTCAGTCGCGCATGACCTCGGTTTTGGCGTCGAGGGGAAACGGGCTGCCGTCGTCTTTGAAGATGCTTATCTTTTTGGTAAAAAAATCGTAATTGGAGAAAGCGCTGAAGGTGCGGTCACCCTGCGGGGCCCGGGCGGCCCGGCGTCGGCCGCACTCAACGCCGAGTCCGTCGTGATCGGCGGCACGCTCGCGGGCGCGAACGGCACGCTGAACCTCGCCCGTTCCGCCGCCCTCATCGAGAACCTGCTTTTCGGCGGCGGCACCGCGACCGTCAACCTGTCCGGCAGCGCCTCCCTCCATGTGACCAACAGCACGGCATTTTCCGGTTCGGGCAACGTCATCGCGCTCGATTTGCAGGGGCAAAGCGAGGCGGTGTTTGACGACGACCTCACGCTTTCGGGCGGCAGAAAAACCATCGCGCTCGACGACTCCTCGCTCGCGGTCGGCGGACGGCTGGAGTTGCGCGACGGCGCGTCCATCGACGCCGCCGGCGACGCCGCGATCACGGCGCGCGACATCCTCGTCTCCGGCATCAGCGGCACGAACCCGGGTTCGACGCCGGCCCTCGGCGGCTCCGGCTCGCTGGCGTGGTCGACCTCGGGCACCTTCGAGGTGGACGGCGGCGCGGGTGTGGACTTGGGCGGATTTTCGGTCAACGGCGGCCCGGCCGGCTCGCTCGTGCTTTCCTCCGGGCAGACTTTCTCCATCGGCGGCGCGTCGGTGATGACCGATCCCGCCACGCTGAAAGTCGATTACAAGCGCTCCACGCTCACCCTCGGCGGCGACATCGACACCGCCGGGCGCGTGCTCATCCAGGATGCGGCCAAGATCGAGGGCGTGCGCGGCATCCGCGTGCGCGACGGCGGCGCGTTTGAATTGTCCGGCGAGCTGGGCATCAACCCCGACAACGGCCAATACATCCAATCCGTGCTCGAAACCAGCGGCCCGCTCACGATTGACAGCGTCGCGGCCTCCGGCAGTTACGCCGCGAGCACCATCACGAACGGCTGGCGGCTCACCGGCACCGAGGCGGCGGTCATCGGCGGCACCTCGGCGGGCCGGCTCGACGTGGCCGGCTTCGTCGGCAACATCCGCACCATGCTGGAAACCGGCACGCTCGTCATCGGCGACGGCGCGGACGGCACGCTCAACATCCTCGACGGCGCCTCCGTTTCCACGGCGGACGGCGCGGATGTCGTCCTCGGGGCGCAGGCCGGCGTGAGCAGCACCCTGAACATCAGCGGGGTGGGCGGGCTCGACGCAATCTTCCGTTCCAGGCTGGAGGCCGGCGTGGTGCTCAACTCGGGCACGCACACCGGCGATTACAATGCAGGCGTCGTCGTCGGCCGGCGCGGCTCGGCCGCGGTCGAAATCGGCACGGGCGGCGAGGTCCACGCCCGCTCGACCGTGCTTGCGCAGGAGGCGGGCTC
Source organism: Termitidicoccus mucosus (assembly GCF_038725785.1). Classification (GTDB taxonomy): domain Bacteria; phylum Verrucomicrobiota; class Verrucomicrobiia; order Opitutales; family Opitutaceae; genus Termitidicoccus; species Termitidicoccus mucosus. The sequence goes on along the minus strand of NZ_CP109796.1, from coordinate 1,387,914 downwards.
CGAGGCGGCCGTCGTCATCAACGACCCCTTCGAGACCGACGACCTCCAGAGTTTCTTCTCCCCCAAGCATGCCGCGTGGATGGTGCACGGCTCCGGCTCGGGCAACAACGACCTCGGCGCCTTCGCGCCCTCGCTCGGCAACTCCTCGCTCACCGTCAACGCCGGCCTCATCCTGATCAGGGACGGCGGCGCCTTCTCGATGGGCTCGCAGGATTACGACAATGGCCACGGGGTCGCCCTGTTCACCGGCGGGCAGTCCGAGTTGCGCATCGCCGATGGCGCCTTCCGCAACAGCAACGCCACTCGCGGCGTGTCCGGCGTCGGCGACATCCGTTTTGAAAACCGCGCCATCGCCTCCGGCATCGGCGACATCATCGCCGGACGCGACATCACTTTCTCCAACGCCATCATCTCCCCCGGATCGCGCCTCATGTATGACGACCGCGACGCCGGCGCGCTCATGGGCAAGCTGCACCTTTACGCCGGCTCGGGCACCTCCGTCATTTCCGGCAACAGCATCTTCAGGACCGCGCTCCTGGACAACGGGCAGCCCGGCAACCTCGGCACCGGCGGCGACAATTCCAGCTACCTCGACGTGCACGGCGACATCGTCATCGGCGCCGACCTCACCGTGGACATCTTCCGCCTGCTCAAGGGCGACTATCTCCTCGTGAGCACCGGCGTCGAGGGCGGCATTCTGGGCGATTACACCGCGCACACTTGGAACTTCACCACCAGCTCGACCGACTCCCGCTTTTTCACCCTCAACGGCAAATACATCACCGACGGCGCGGGCGTCCACAACCGCCGCATCACCGGCGAGATTCGCACCTATTTTTCGGGCACTAACGAACTCAGGCTCAACATCAACGCCGCGCTCGGCAACAACGTCGCCACCCGCTGGACCGGCGCCTCAGGCAACATCTGGAACATGTTCGACGCCAACTGGGACGTGCCCAGCACCGACGGCACCGGCCAGTTCCTCGACGGCGACATCGCCATCTTCGACGACCCCGCCGGCGGCAGCGTCACCATCAACGCCCCCGGCTTCTCCGGCGCGAACAACGTCATCGTCGCCGAGATGCAGGTCCTCGGCGCCGGCACGCACGAGTTCGACGGCGGCAGCATCATCGCCTACAACTCCTCCCTCTACAGTTCCGCCACCGCCGGCTATTACAGTGGCGGCGACGAACCCACGGGCCGGCTCGTCAAGGTCGGCGCCGGCACCCTCGTGCTTGACAACGCCAACGAATTCTACGGCGGCGCGCACCTCGGCGACGGCGGCGTCACCGGCGGCCTCGTGATGCTGAACAACGCCGCCGGCTTCGGCCGCTACGACTTCGCCAAAAATCGCGCGTCCACCAAGGGCATGGTGTTCACCCATGTCGATTCCACCATCGACGCCACGGCCATCGGCGGCGCCACCATCCGCAACCGCTTCGTCATCGACCCCGGCGCGACCCTCACCCTCAGCCACGGCGGCCTGGTCGTGGCGGACGACTGGTCCGCCGCCGCCGCCTATAATTCCGGGCGCGGCGGCGCGTTCCTCATCTCCGGCACGCTCACCGGCGACGACGGCCTGCTCATCGGCACGCTCGCCAACGGTTATGTCGGCAACCTCGGCACGCAGGGCGCGGGCGTTTACCTCGACGGCCACGGCTACTTCGGCATCCGGAACGCCACCATCGCCAACAACCTCGCCATCGCCACCATCCACGTTCCCACCGGCTACACCGGCGACGTCGGTTACACGGGCGGCGGCGGTGTTTATTCCGCCGGCGAAAACACCGTCCTCGCCCCCGACCTCACCCTCCGCAACAACGCCTCCTGGTCCAACGGCGGCGGCATCTTCGTCGCCGGGCGCGACGGAGCCCCCGGCGTCTCCGGCACCCTCACCGTCAACGGCGACACCCAAATCCTCGCCAACACCTCCGTCGGCCAGGGCGCCGGCATCTTCGTGGACGGCTCCCAGCTCCTCGGCCTCGTCGCGAACTCCAAGGGCGTGGGCCACCTCGTCCTCGACACCACGGCGGGCGGCATCCTCTTCGAGGGCAACCTCGCCGGCATCGCCTACCCGCTCGACGTTTACAGCACCGCCCTCCGGAATCCGGACGCGGGCTCCTCCAGCGCCATCCATCTCGCCGGCGCGGCCGCGCTCGACATTCTGGGCACAAACACCGTCACCTTCCGCGATCCCCTCACCGCCTCCGGCTCCGACTCCGCCGGCAACACCGCCCGCATCACCATCGGCTCGGGCGCCGACTCGCCCGTCGCCATCTTCCACGGCGGCAACAACGCCGTCGAGGGCAGCACCACCGTCAACGCCGGCGCGACCCTGATCCTCGCCGGCGGCGCCACCCGCTACCTCGGCCAGGAAATCGTGGACGACGCCAGCCACGGCCTCTCCATCACCTATGCCACCGGCTCCGCCGCCGCCGTCACCGGCACGACCGTGAGCGTTCCCGACGTTTACACCGCCATCGCCGACACCTTCACCCTCGCCGCCGGCGGCACCCTCGCCGGGCAGGGTCGCATCGGCGCGCGCAACGGCATCGCCCTCGACGGCGTCCTCGACCTCTACAACGACGGCGTGCGCGACACCCACTACACCGGCGCCTCCAGCGGCTCCTTCGGCACGCTCCACCTCTACGGCGACGTCACCCTCGCCGCCACCGCCAACTGGCTGGTCAACCTCGGCACCGCCGCCGACACCGCGCACCCCGGCAATCTTCTCTCCGATCGCGTCTCCGTCACCGGCGCGGCCTCCTTTGCCGGCGCGACCCTGGACGACGCCCTGCGCCTCGACCTCGACGACATGGTGCACGGCAAATACCTCCTCATGACCACCACTGGCGGCATCACCGGCTTCAACACCGCGAAGAACCAGAGCGGCGCCGCCGTTTACTGGGAGGCCGGCGCGCCCGGCCTCAACATCGCCTCCACCGGCCTCACCGGCGCCTCCGACCCCCGCCTCGGCCGCGCCCGCGTCATCTCCTACACCGAGGCCGGCAACCTCTACCTCAACGTCGCAGCCCGCAACCGCCACGTCATCGCCACCGCCGCCGCCAGCCTTTGGCAGGACGACAACACCTGGGTCTTCAACGGCCTCAACCCCGATGGCGGCAACCTCACCAACGACTGGGCGGAGCACGACGCCGGCCCCGCCACCAACCTCTTCATCAACGGCGACATGGTCACCTTCGCCGCCGCCGCCGGCTTCACCCGCGACTACACCGTCACCGGCACCGTCCGTCCCGTGGACCTCTTCGTGGACACCGCCGCCACCGGCATCGTCCGCCTCTCCGGCGCGGGCAACATCAGCACCCTCGCCCTCGCGGACATCGACAAGACCACCATCCTCCCCTCCACCGACACCACCGGCACCAACGACTACGGCATCGCCAAATACACCGGCAAACTCACCAAGACCGGCGACGGCATGCTCGACTTCGCCAACGGCGCCAACACCTTCGCCGAGGGCGTCGTCATCGGCGGCACCGACGGCTCCGCGGGCGGCCTCATCCGCTTCGCCAACGGCAACCAACTCGGCGTCGGCGCGGGCGCGGGCCGGGCCATCACCTTCCTCGGCACCGGCACCCTCGACTACCTCAGCGCCGTCAACACCACCCTCGCCGCGCCCATCGTCGTCAGCGCGAGCAAGACCGCCGTCTTCGACATCGCCGGCTCCGGCATCCTCACCGCCTCGGGCGTCATCTCCGGCACCGGCGCGATCGCGAAAACCGACTTCGGCATCCTCGCCCTTTCCGGCAACAACACCTTCCTCGGCGGCGCGACGCTCACCGCCGGCAACCTCCGCGTCGCCAGCAACACCGCCCTCTCCGCCTACGCGACGCCGGGCGGCACCGCCGGCCTCGTCACCGTGAACGGCGCCGCCACCCTCTCCACCGACACGAACCGCGCCATCCGCAACCACATCGACGTCACCGCCGCCACCGGCACCCTCACCCTCGCGCCGGCCGGCAACACCACCCTTACCATCCAGAACGTCAACACCGGCACCTTTGCCCCCGGCGCGGCCATCAATGTCGCCGACGGCGGCCAGCTCGTCTTCAACGCCCCGCTCGCCAGCCTCGCCTTCGCCAGCAACACCACGGGCCTTGGCTACGGCGGCGCGATTTACGCCGGCGCCGGCACCCTCGCGCTCACCGGGCGCGACCTCCGCTTCACCTCCAACGTCGCCAGTGTCACGGCTGGCATTTCCTACGGCGGGGCCATTTACAGCGGCGGCGCGGTCACGCTCACCGGCTCCAGCCTTGTCTTCACCGGCAACACCGCCTCGGGCGTCGCAAACGCCTTTGGCGGGGCCATCATGGCGAACGGCGGCGTCACGCTCGCCGGCGCGGGCATCACGATTTCCGGCAACACCGCCTCGGGCGCGGTCTCCACCTACGGCGGGGCCATTGTCGGGACGGGCATTTCCATCGCCAACACCGGCGCCGCCGCCGCGCTCATCACCGGCAACACCGCCAGCGGCCCCAACGGCTACGGCGGCGCGCTCCACACCAGCGGCTCGCTCGCCCTCAACGCCGCCGCCGGCGACATCGTCTTCTCCGGCAATACCGCCTCGCTCGGCGAGGCCGCGTATTTCAGCGCCGCCAACTCGCTCTTCGCCGTCACCGGCTCGCGCCACGTCATCTTCGACGACACCGTTTACACCTCCGCCGCCGGCAACACCCTCGTCAAGGACGGCGCCGGCGCGCTCATGTTCAGCGGCACCGACGGCACGGCCAACCGCTCCGTCTTCACCGGCGCCGTCAACGTCAACGACGGCGCGTTCCGCGTCACGCAAAACACCGCTTTCGGCGACAACGCCGCCGCCACCGCCTTCACGCTTTCCTCCACCGCCTGGCTCACCGGCGGCGGCACCATCGCCGCGCGGGCTGTCACGCTCTCTGGCCTCGTCTCCGCCGACGCGCTCCCCGGCCTCTTCATCGAAAGCGCCACGGCGCACGCCCCCGGCAGCATCGGCGCGCTCACGTTTGACACCAGCGCCGCCGGCTCCCTCACGCTCAACAACGCCGCCATCCGCGTCGATCTGGGCAACCCCGGCGCCTACGACATCACCCGCACCGGCACCGCCGACCGCCTCGTCACCAACGGCGTCCTCGCCGCCGGCGCCGCCGCCGACTTCGACCTCTTCGATTTCACCTTCGGCCAGTTCCTCCTCGTCGAGACCGGCGCCGCCCTCGGCTCCGGCATCCTCAACAACCTCACCGTCACCGCCCACGGCGAGGACCTCACCGACCGCCACACCCTCGAACTCGTGCTCGGCGACGACGCCCGCCTCACCAACGCCACCACCAACCGCGACATCTGGCTCCTCGCCGAGGAAAACAACCTCTACATGTATTGGGTCGGCAACGGCTCCGGCCTCGCCACGTGGAACCCCTACGACACCAACTCCCTCTCCAACGAACTCTGGGTCAACCACAACCTCGGTCTTAGCGGCACCCGTGAGGGCCACGTCGTCAACGCCGACGCCGTTTACTTCGGCGACCGTGTTTACGACTACGCCGCCGCCGCCTTCACCGCCGCCGCCGTCACGAGCAACACCGTGGCCGTCACCGGCAGCGGCGTGACCGTCACCGGCATGCGCGTGGACAACAACGTCCTTGCCTACACCTTCACCGGCGGCTCCATCGCCACCACCTCCACCTTCACCGGCGCGCTCCTGCTGGGCGCCCCCGCCTCCTACGCCACCAACACCACCGCCCCGCAGACCCTCGTGAAGACCGGCACCGGCGCGCTCGTCTTCCGCAACGCCGGCAACACCTTCGCCGGCGGCATCTGGCTCGGCACCGCGGGTGGCGCGGGCTCCGCCGGCACGCTCGCCTTCAACAGCGGCGCCCAGCTCGGCGACGGCGGCATCGGCATCCACTTCGAACAGGACGCCACCCTCCGCGCCGACGCCACCGCCACCGCGACCAACAACATTGTCATCGCCACCAACAAGACCGCCACGATTTCCACCCCCGCCGCCGTGACCAGCCTCACGCTCAGTGGCACCATCAGCGACGCGGGCCACCTTGCCAAGGTCGGCCCCGGCCAGGCCACCCTCAGCGGCACGAATACCTACACCGGCAGGACCGCCGTCAACGGCGGCGTGCTGAGCATCGCCGGCTGGACGGGCGGCACGAGCGATGTTTTAATCGGCGACGAGGTGGCGGACAGCGGCACCATCAATGTCAGCGGGTATCTCGCCGCGACGAACAGCATCGTGGTCGGTGACGACGGCACGGGCGTGCTGAACATCACCGGCACGGTCACGGCGGCCAACACCGTCGTCATCTCCTACGGCGGTTCGGGCACGGTTGTCGTGAACGGCGGCCACCTTGCCGCCAGCGATATTTATGTCGGCATTGACGGCGCGGGCGCGCTGACGCTGAACGGCGGCACTGCGGCGGCGACGGGCGGCAACATTGTCTTCGGCTACAACGCTGGCGCGACCGGCAGCGGCACGGTCACCGCCGGGCTGCTCGATACGTTCAGCGATTTGATTGTCGGCAGCGAGGGCAACGGCGTGTTTGCCATCAGCGGTGGCACGGCGCGCGGAAACGAAGTCAATTTCGGTTACTTCTCCGGCGCGACCGGCAGCGGCTCGGTCAGCGGCGGGCGGCTGGATGCGACAACCGAGGTTTACATTGGTCGTGACGGCGCGGGTGCGGTCACCGTCACCAGCAGTGGCTGGCTGACGTCGGGGGGCGACCTGTTCGTCGGCGCCAGCGGCACCGGCGTGCTCACCGTGGCTGCGGGCGGCACCGTCGCCGCGGGCGGCACGTATTCGCAAAACGCCGCCTCCTCGCTCAACTACGCCCTTACCGGCACCGGCCAGCCCGCGCGCCTCACTGCCGCCGGCGCCTCGCTCTCCGGCACGCTTAACGTCACCGGCTACGTTGACTCCTCCACCACCGTCGCCAAGGCCAGCCAGCTCATCAACACGCGCGAAATCATCATCCACACGACCAACACCATCACGGGCGACTTCGACACCGTGAACGTCGGCGGCATGGGCAACACGCTCGACTACCTGCACGGCGGCGGCATCATCGTGGGCGGGACGGATTATTACGTCGGCTACGGCCTTTCCTGGTATGCCACGCCCACCAACAGCCACGGCACCTTCACCCTCGCCGGCACGAACGCCTTCGAGGTCGATGTGGCCTTGAATGACGAACCCCAGAATGGCGCGGTCTGGGACGGCAAATCGCTCGCCAAGTTCGGCGTCGGCACGCTCATCCTCAGCGCCATCAACAATTATTCCGGCACGACCGCCGTCCTCGGCGGCACGCTCGCCCTCACCGGCACCGGCCGCATCAACAATTCCTCCGCCGGCGTCATCGACGGCGGCGCGGTCGCCACCGTCACCGGCTCGACCGCCGTGTGGAACAGCAAGGCCTTCGCCGTCGGCCAGACCGGCACCGGCACCCTTCTCCTCGGCGACCAGGGCCGGCTCGTCACCACCGGCACGGTTTATCCGGGCGACGCGACGAACAAATTCCGCACCCACATCGGCCAGGAGGCCGGCTCCGAGGGCACGGTGACATTGACCGGCTCCTCGACCTGGGTGAACTCCGCCTCCAGTGGCAGCATTGATTCGCGTCTCACCGTCGGTAGCAGAGGCAAAGGCACGCTCAACGTGCTCGACGGCTCCACCGTGACCACCGACCGCCTCGTCCTCGCCTCGGCGGACAACAGCGAGGGCGCGGTGCTCATTTCCGGCACGGGCTCGAAAATCAGCGCGTCGGTGGGCGGCGTGGCCAAGACCGCCGTCACGGTGGGCTTCTCCGGCAGCGGGCGGCTGGTCGTCGAAAACGGCGGCGAACTGGCGTCGAACGCCGCCAGCATCGGCGGGTTTATCTACAACGAGGCGCCGTTCCTCGGGGTGAATCGCGGCCATGGTGAGGTGCTGGTCACCGGCAGCGGCTCCGTCTGGAACCTGAGCAACCAGCTCACCATCGGCGACGGCGCGGACGGCGTGGTGACCGTGGCCGACGGCGGCAGGTTCAACGGCAATGCGGCGCATGTTTACATCGGCAACATCGGCTGGATAAGCGGCGGCAGTGCCACCAGCGGCACCGGCGCGCTCACGGTGACCGGCTCCGGCTCCGAATTTGTCACCACGGGCGGCATTTATGTCGGGGTGGGCAATCTGTATGGTCAGGCCCAATCCGGGCAATATGCGGGCCGCGGCACGTTGAACATCGCCGCCGGCGCGCTCGTCCAGACCACCGGCACGCTTACGGTCGCGGACGACCAATACTCCACCGGCCTCGTCAACTTCGGCACCGGCAGCCGCTCCGGCACGCTTGCCGTGAGCAGGGTCGTCGGCGGCGCGGGCGACGCGACCTTCAAGTTCGACCACACCGACGACATCCTTTTCGGCACCCTGCTCAGCGGCTCGCTCAAGGTCGTGAAGGACTCCACCGTGGCGGGCGCGAGCGGCACCATCACGCTCACCGGCTCCAGCGATTACACCGGCGGCACGTGGGTCAACGACGGCGCGCTCGCCATCACCGGCAGCGCCGCCACTGCGGGCGCGGTCAGCTCCACGGTCGCCATCGCGCGGACCGGCACCTTCACCATCGCGTCCCACACCGGCGCCTACGCGCTGGGCAACATCATCAAGTCCGCCGCCGCCGCCGCCGGCGTGCTGGTCGCGGACAGCGGCACCACCTTTGCCTTCGGCAGCGGCACCGCCGCCGCGCTCGCCAACGGCGCGGCCTTCACCGGCGAGGCCCGGATGCAAAACGTCCGCTACGCCATCGACGCGGTGACGACCGCCTTTTTCAACGGCGGCGCGGACCTCGTCACCAAGCCCGGCAGCTTCGGCACGGTCACCAGCAACACCGCCGCCCCCGGTCGCGCGTGGGATCTGCGCCACTCCGCCCTCGCCCTCAACGGCGGCACCCTCGCGTGGACGATTGACGGCGCGAACAAGGCCACCGGCGTCATCGCCGCCGGCTCCATCCGCTCCGACTCCGCCACGGCGGGTACCGGCACGACCACCTTCCTGGTTGACCTTGGCAACGACGTGGACGCTGTCTTCGTGAAACCGCTCTATGGCAACGACGCCTCGCTCTTTGCCATGCAGGGCAACACCAACGCCATCCTGCTGGCCACCAGCACCAGCAACATCGCGGGCGCCGTTTCCACCGGCGACATCGACGTGCGGCTCAGCGTCGGCGGCGTGCAGACCTTCGCCACCACCATCACGCAAACCGTCGTCCAGAATTCCGGCACCGTCGCCGACGCCCACTACAACGTCGCGGCCCTCACCAATTCCGGCAGCGACCTGAGCATCGGCTACCGCCTCACCCAGCTCGATGTTTACAACGGCCTCGAGCTTCAGGTCGTGCGCAAATACGACGACGCCACCGGCATCTTCGACACCCTCATCACCGACAAGACGACCAACGGCAGCGTCCTCTTCGCCAGCGGCACGGGCTCGGCCCCCGGCATCACGCTGACCAGCCAGAACACCTACACCGGCACGACGACCGTCGGCAACAACACCACGCTCAACCTCGGCGTCAGCAACGCCCTCGGCACCACCGGCACGCACACCAGCCGCCTCGTCGTCACCGCCTCCAACGCCCGTGCCGACCTCGGCGCCACCGCGCAAATCGTCGGCTCGGTTGACATCGACAACACCGGCGGCGCGCACACCGGCGTCCTCCACCTCGGCTCCTCCGGCACGCTCACCATCGCCGACGCCGGCGGCGCCGTGCGCGGCCACAACGCCCTCACCGGCACCGGCGCGCTCCTACTCAACGCCGGCACGCTCGCCGTCACCGGCTCCAACGCCGCGCTCGCCGCCGCCGTGGACATCGCCGCCGGCGCGACCGCCATCCTCAACCAGACCTCCGGCCTCGGCGCGGCCACGCCCGGCCTCGTCACCGTGCGAGGCAGCGGCTCCATCGCCGCGCCCGCCGCCGCCAACGGCCTGCTCCGCTTCGACGGCGCGACGGGCGTTTTTGGCAAAAACCTCGCGGGCGGCGGCATCGTCGAGGTCGCCAACGCCGGCAACGTCACCCTCACGGGAAGCAACACCGCCTTCGCCGGCTCCTACCATGCCGGCGACGCGGCGACCTCCGGCACGCTCGCCGTCACCAGCGCCACGACTTTCGGTGACGCCCGCGCCGTCCTCATCGAGGCCAACAGCCGCTTCATCGTGGACAGCGCGTCCGGCTGGACGCTCGGCACCGGCTCCGGCGACGGCACGCTTGCGGCCATCCCCGCCGACGCGCGCGGCATCCTGGCCGGCGCGGGCACGCTCGAAAAAACCAACACCGGCACCGTGACCCTCGCGCGCCAGAACACCGCCTTCTCCGGCAACGTCGAGGTCAACCGCGGCGCGCTCCGCCTCACCGACGTCCTCGCCACCGGCACGCAGGCCCCCGGCAAGCTCGTCAACGTTTCCGGCACCGCCGTCCTCAACCTCGACCTCGCGGCCTCCGGCACCTACCTCCGCGAGATCACCAGCACCGTCAGCGCCGCCACCGTGAGCGTCACCGGCCAGACCGCCACCCTCGGCGCGAACAACAGCGCCTTCACCGGCACGTGGGCCGTCATGACCTCCGCCGCCTACGCCGACACCGCCGCGACCGACAGCAAGGCCCGCCTCGGCGACGGCGCGATCGTTGACCTCACCGGCACGCTCGCCCTCACCGCCACCAGCGGCACCTACACCTTCGCCAACGCCCTCAACGGCGCCGGCGAACTGCGCGCCACCCTCGACGACGCGACCGACGCCTTCCGCTTCGACACCGCCCCCGCCAAGTCGCGCAACGCCGCCTTCACCGGCACCCTGAACCTGCGCCAGGGCCGCTTCCTCCTCGACGCCGCCGACGCGAACATCAACGCCGCCACCGGCAAAGGCGCGGGCACGCTCGCCAACGCCACCCTCAAGCTCGGCCCCGGCGCCTCCACGCTCCTCAGCGGCACCTACGCGCTGGGCAACCTCGCCTTCGACGGCGGCACGCTCAAGGTCGCCACCACCGGCAGCACCTCGACCGTGCTCGCGGGCTTCCTCATCGTCACCGACCTCTCCGGCTCCGGCACGCTCGCGCTCGACATCCCGACGGGCATCGCCCCCGTCCCGCCGTCGGCCTCCGCCGCGAATCCGTTCGAGGACGATTTCAACCCGCTCAACAGCGTCCAGGTCGTCCGTGCCATGGGCACGGTTGACAACGTCACCGTCGCGCTCACCCGCTTCGACGGCAGCACCGTCGGCGACCCCACGCTCATCACCTTCGCCGCGCCCGACGCCGCCAGCTCCGCCGCGACCGGCTACTACAACTACAGCGCCTCCGTCGTCAGCGGTTCAGCCCCCGGCGTGGACAGCAAAAACGGCCTCTACGTCACCTACGGCCTCACCCGCATCAACGCCGACGAGGCCGGCAAGCTCTTCGTCCTCGACAACACCGGCGCGAACGACAACGCCGTCACCGTCCAGCTCACCAGCAAGGCCGGCCCGAACCCGTCCGACGCCTCCACCGGCGCCGAGCACGACGCCGGCTTCGAGTTCCGCGCCGCCGGCACCGGCTCGGACACCCGCATCATCGTCGGCAACGCCAACAGCAACTACACCGGGCGGACCCTCGTCAGCCGCGGCCTCGTCGAGTTCCTCACCGACCACGCCTTCGGCCTCACCTCGCAGCTCGACCTCACCGGCTCCGCCACCGTTGACATCGCGGGCAAGACCCAAACCGTCGGCCTGCTCAACACCGCCGTCGGCACGACCCTCGACCTCCACGGCGGCGACCTGACCATCACCGGCTCCAACCGCTACACCGGCGCGACCAGCGGCACCGTCGCCGGCTCCCTCACCGGCACCGGCGCGCTCACGCTCGCCTCCGGCCGGCTCGACATCCTCTCCGCAAACGCCGGCTTCAGCGCCAGCACGACCCTCGCGGCCGGCGCGCACGCCCGCCTCGCCGACACCGCCGGCCTCGGCACCGCGCACATCGTGCTCGGCGGCACCCTGCAAGTGGACAATGCCGCCAGCGGCACGATGCGCAACACGCTCGAAGGCGACGGCCTCTTCCAAAAAACCAACACCGGCACGGTCACGCTCACCGGCGCCAGCCCCGCCTTCCACGGCACCGCCACCATCGCCTCGGGCCGCGTGACCGCCACGCTCATCGACAACCTCGGCGACGCGCCCGTGGGCGTGGCGACCGGCGCGGCTTATGAGTTGCTTGGCGTCTCGGGCACGCTCCAAAACTATCTCGCCGGCTCCGGCAGCTTCGCCGTGACCAACAGCGGCAACGCCGGCCTGACCGTCGCACACGGAAACGCCATCGCGAACGCCACGCTGAAGAATGCCGTCGTCCACCTCGCGCACGCCACCGGCCTGGCCGGCGACGCCGGCACCGTCAACCTCGACGCCGCCTCGACTCTCTGGCTCGACGTGAACGGCATCCGCCTAGGCACGCTGAACAATCAGGGCAGCGTCGCCTTCGGCACCCCGACCGGCACCGCGACCATCCAGACCCTCGGCAACACGCCCGGCGCGTTCCTCCTCAACGCCGACCTCGCCGCCGCCCACGACGGCATCAACCCCGCCGGCACCGTGGCCAACCACCTCACCATCGCCAGCGCCGGCGCCGGCGCGCACACCGTGTTTGTCAATCCGTCCGGCGAGCCCGCGGTGATGAATCTGGCGATCGAGCTGATCACCACCGGCACCGGCGCGCCGGTCTTCACGCTCGGCAATCCCGGCGGCAAACTCGAATACGGCGTGACCGTCCTCGAACTGCTCCGCGGCGACGGCACCTCATACACCCCCGACCTGAACAAATGGTATCTGACCGACGCCGGCCTCTCGCACGCCGCCGACGCCATCCTGAATACCGCCTCCCCGCTGGGCCTCGACTGGAACGACAGCCTGCACCAGCGCATGGGCGAGGTGCGCATGGAAAACCTCCAGGACGGCTCCGCCGCCCAAAGGAGCGCGGGCATTTCTGCCCGCGATTCCGACACCGGCTTCGGCAACGTCTGGGTCAGGACGCGCGGCTACCGCCTGAACGCCTCCAACGCCATCACCGGCTTGGGCTACCGCCAATACGGCTTCGGCCTGACCGGCGGCCTCGACAAGGCGTTCAGCCTGGAAAACGGCGTGAACCTCCTCGGCGGCTTTGTTGACATGGGCAACACGAGCCGCGAATTCCATAACCACGGCAAGGGAGACACGCGCAACATCTCGCTCGGCGCCTACTTCACGCACCTCACGCCCGACGGCTGGTTTGCCGACCTCGTGGCGCGGGTTGACCGTTACAAGAACAGCTTCGAGGCCCGTGCCGTGGACGGCCACGTGACCACCGGCCACTACTCGTCGAACGCGCAAAGCGTCTCGCTGGAGCTTGGCCGCCGCCTGCAACGCGCGGACGGCTGGTGGGTGGAGCCGGCGGTGCAGGCCGGCGTGATGTGGCTCAACGACGTCGATTACGACACCGACCGCACGCCGCGCCTGCGTCCGATTCATGTGAGCGTGGGCAACACGATGCTCGCGCAGTATCGCGCCCAGGTGCGCTTTGGCCGGCAGTTCCGGGACAGCCGCTGGTATCCGTATGGCAAATTTGCCGCGGTCGCGGTCGATTCCGACGGCGGCGAGGTCACCGCGCACGGCAAGAGCATGCGCCCCGATTACGACGGCAAGCGCGTGGAGTTCGGCTTCGGGACGATGTATCGCATCAACGACCTGAGCCAGATGTATCTGGATTACGAATACGCCAGGGCCGCCCGCTACGAGCGCCCCTGGGGCATCAACCTCGGCTACCGCCGCCTGTGGTAACCTTTTAAAATGCTAGGCTACAGCGCCTTGATCAGGAGAGTAGCGACAACTCACACCAAGTTAGTTCGGGCTTTGGAATAGAGTGACATCGGTGCGCCATTTGATGCAAAACTTGGGTTGATTTCGGCGCCAATGTGCCCATTTCAGCCCGAAAATGATGCGAATGATGTCGATTTAGGGCGTTCGATGCGTGCAGGAGCCTGCGTTCACGATTAGCAGCGAACCGTTTTATCCACTATAAGACGCCAACCGATATGTTTTTCCCTGTGAAAGTAGGGATTTTGAAAAAATAAGCGGCCTTGATTTCCTGTTTTACGTTTACCGCCCGACCATTTCAATTCAGGGGAGAACTTGGGTGGCAGATTGTTTATCGGAATTGCATCCGGTTACGAAGGATTGATTAATGAATTCATCTTTTGTTAAACGATCTCTGGAATGGTTTTGGATCGCCCATTATATTTTACTTCGAGGACTACCCTTGGCAGGGACTACAGCACCACATTCCCCTTTGTTTTCTCATGTTCTGCTTCCAGACCAGACTGCGCTCGTCAAAAGACGCCTGTCGTTGCCTGAATCTTGGAATATATCTCTGAACGCGACTCGGTATTATAATGAGAAAATTTTTATGAAGGCATTCAGCGCCTCTTGGATTGCAGGGAGTGCCGGATGCCACAACTTTTCCCACTCCAGAGAGATTCCATTCTCATATTTTCCAGACTGCAAAACACGCTTCAATTCAGACAAGGGATACTGCCCCTCTCCTGGAAGCGTATATGCCCCTGCTGATGATCCGGACGAGGCAAGCCCGTCTTTGTAATGTATGTGTTTGATCATGGGTCCCAGCAGGGACCATGTGTCCTCCGGCGATTCCTTCCCGTGCCTCCACGTATGATAACTGTCCCACAGGATTGGGACGGGGATGTCCAGGCAGTTATTCAAATCATAACATGGTTTGGAAAATGAAAGCACATCGTGCGTCTCCAGAATCAACTCGCATGATACGTTTCTATTATCGAATTCTCTCCTCAGAGCTTCGATGGTTCTGGCCGCCGCCTCGATCTGAATTCTGGTTAAATTGTTTTCCATCTTGTTCCCGCCTGCCCCAAAAACTCTGATATATTTCGCCCCGATTTTATCGGCAAGTTCCGCTTCGCGATACAGTTTTTCCCTCCTTGCCTTATCTTCTCCGAGAAGGGCGAAGGATGATGCCAGGACGAGCACTTTCGGCATGCCGGCAGACGTTTTGTTTTGCTTGAAATATTCAAGCAAATCGGTGCTGCCTCCCAGCGCTCGCAGCTCCAGAAAATCGAGTCCGTATTGAATGCATAATTCCAATGCCGAATCCATGTCGAGATCCGGGCAGCCTATCGTTGAAAATCCATATGTAATCATGGCATGGCGCAATGGGCGGCGAGGCGGTTATTCCGGGGCGATATAGTTTGCGGGGCCGCCGAGTTTTTTGAAGCGGGCGTGGACATAAAACGCGCAGGAAAGCGCGCCGAGGGCCAAAAGGCCGCCCGCGAAAAAAGTCAGCCGGTAGTTTTGGCCCGACGCGTCGATCAGCGTTCCGACCGCCGGCGCGACCACCATGCTGGCAACGGCGACAAACACCTCGCCCGCCGAGGCGAATTGCGCGAAGCGCGAGTGCGGGAATAACCGCTGGCCCAGCGACGCCGCACTCGTGATATAGGCGCCACCCAGCACGCTGTGCATCACCCACGCGGCGAGGAAAGTCCCCGGCGTGGTGGCGCAAAGGCCGCCCCAGAGCGCGACCGCCGCATAGCCGGCCAGCGTGGCCATCACCACGCGCAGCGGATGAAACTTGTCCGCCAGCCAGCCAAGGAAAAAGGACAGGCACAGGGAGATGAGAAACGACAATGCCACGTGTTTTCCGTAAAGATCCATGTCCACGCCTAGGCTGCGCGCCTGCGGGATGGTGAACACATTGACCGGCGCCTGCGTCACGCCCGCGAGCATCAGCATCGCGAACACAGCCAGATAATACGACTGGGTGAAGCATTCGCGGCAATACCGCCGCGTCTCCGCGACACCGCGCCGCGCCCAGCCGGCGAGCCCTTCGGGGACGCCGCCACCGTTGCCATCGCCCACCTCGGACGGCGGGTAACCGCCCTCGCGCACCTTGAGGCAGACCCACATGAAAGTGATGCCGTAGAAGGCGCCGATGGCGCACAAAATCAGGGTGAAGTGCGCCGGCACCAAACCCATGATCCAGAAGTTGAACACCATTCCGTCAAGCAGGCCGATGGCGCGGAACAGGCCGTAAAAGCGTCCGAGCAGCGGCTTGGGCACCACGTCGTTGATCAGCCCTCCGAAAACGGATTTGCTCGCGATAGTGCCGAATTCCCAGGCGGTCCAGAACACGGCGAAGCACACGATGGCTGACGCTGTCTCGCCCGCCCCTGGAAACAGCGCATGCACGCCGCGCGCGATGAGCGGCGTGAGCCCCAGCCCGATCATGCCCAGCGCGGCAATGGGAGTGGTGACGAGCAGGAACGGGACGCGCCTCCCGCGGGGGCCGCGGTGCCGGTCGGACTTCACGCTGATGATCGGCCCGAGCACGAGGCCGAGCGCCGCCGGCAGCGAGCTGATGAGCAGCCCGAACAGCAGGCTGGAGACGCCGAGGTGGTTCAGATACCACTGCGCCATCGGCGCCACGGAGCGGTCGCGCATGGACCACGCGAAGTCTCCCAGCAGCAGCCAGAAGAAAAGCGCGGCCAGCCCGGCGGAAGTATAGACAAGGGTGCCGGTGCGCCAGATTCTGGCGGGCGTGGCGGCTGGGGGTTTGTTGGCGGTTTGGTCGCTCACGGAAGGGAAGGGGGCTGCTGTCTGGATGGCGGAACCATGCTTGATGCCTTGTCGCGAGGGAGGCAAAGTCTGGTGTATTCACTCAAGAGAACAGACCTCTCTGGAAACCCGCCGCAGGACGCGCGCGCTTCCCGATCCTGATGTTTCTCCGGAGTCCGCAATTCGAATTGAGCCGGCGGTGGCGGTCAGGACGACATATCCCACACGGGCAGGGTGATGATGGCGGAGGGAGTCTCGCCGCGCAGCCAGGCGGCGACTTGGCGGAGGGCAAAATCGCCGGCATCACGGCAACGGTCGAGCGTGGGGCCGCCTTGATGCGGCATAAGGAGAATCTCCGGGTGCGCGCGCAGGGGCGAGTCCGCCGGCAACGGCTCGGTCTCGAATACATCGAGCGCCACGCGGAGGCGGCGGGCGAGCGCGACTTCGAGCAGCTCGGCTTCGCGCACCACCTGCCCGCGCCCTGTGTTCACGAACACCGCGCCCTCCGGAAGCAGTTCCAGAAGTTCGCGCCCCACAATCCCCTGGGTGTGGTCATTAAGCGGGGCAAGTTCCACGAGCACGTCGGAGGACGAAAACAATTCCTCGATCGTGGCGCATGTGTGCACGTCGTATTCAAAAAATGCCGATTCCGGCGTGCCGGGGGCGAAGGTGCGCAGCGAAACCCCGAAGGGTTGCAGCAGGCGGGTCAGCGCCTGCGCCACCCGCCCGAAACCGTGAAATCCGACCCGGCGCCCGAAGAGACTCTGCTCGGGGCGGTGCGGGAGTTTCCAGCCGCCGTCCTGGTGAAGATTGTGCTGGTTGGCGGCCACGCAGCGAAGCGCGCCGAGAATCAACATGAGCGCGGACTCGGCCACGGTGCGGCTGATGGAATCGCCCCAGTTGGAGACCAGCAGCCCCTGCTCGATCCAGCAGCGGGGGATTTTTTTGCGCAGGGTGCCGGTGAGGAAACATACATAGCCGGGCCAGAGTTGTTTCGGGATGGCTTGGCAGCCTCCGCGCCCCTCCTCATCCGGAGCGGGCAGCCCGGGCATGTCCCAGCCGCCGATGAGGACATCGGGACGTTCTTGTTCCAGAAATTCACCCCACGCCCAGGGCTCGGTGTTTTTTTCAGGCACGGGGCGCAGGATGATTTCCGGCAATCCATGCGCGGACGCGGCTTCGCCCAGTCCATCCGGGAAAAAATGCGCAAGCTCGAATGGGGAAAGGACGGCGACGATGCGGCAGCGATGGTCATCGGCGCTAAAGCGATGGAGGGAACGGGTGGCTGGCGTGACAAGTGGCGCGCGGGCGGATTGCATGATGTGGCGTTGTGAAACAGGCAGGCTGTGCAGGGAGCACGAGACATGTTCATGCCTGCGATGCGGGGCAAGTCCTGCTCTATTCATTCAAGAGAATACGAGGGAAGGCGGACCATCCCGGCATACGGCGGCGACTCAGAGTCGCGCGGCGCGGACGGCGTCCGCCAGCGCCTCGATGTTTTCCCAAGGCACGTCCGGTTCGAGGACGTGCGTCGGCGCGACGACAATTCCCGCGCCCTCGCGTGCGAACCGCGCGCACTCCGCCACCACCGCGCGCACCTCGTCGGGTGTGCCAAACGGCATCGTCGTCTGCGTGCCCACCATGCCCCAGAATTTGAGATGGTGCTTGTGTGCCGCAATCACCTCGGCGGGCGGGAGGCATTCGGGTTGCACGGGGTTCAAAATGTCCACGCCGATCTCGACCAGTTCGTCAATGACCGACCGGATGTCGCCGTCGGAATGATAACGGACCCACAGCGGGCGCGTCTGGTTTTCGCGCAGGGCGTCAATCACGCGCTTGAGTCGCGGTTTGAGGTGCTGCCGCCAGAAAGGGACTGACATCATCATGCCGCGCTGCGTGCCCACGTCGTCCCCCAGCCCCACGACATCCACGCCGGCCCGCGCCACCAGACGCGCGCGCCGCACGGAAAACTCGGTGAACCAGTCCAGCAGCCATGCGCCGATTTCATTGCCTTCGATCAGGTCCTCGAACAGCACATCCATGCCGCGCCGATACCAGGCGGATTCGAAGACGGTGACTTCCATGTTGCAAACGGCGACCTTGCCGGCGGCGTGAATGGCGGCGACATCCTCGGCGAGCGTGCCCGCAGTCAGCGCCGTGTCCAAATCGGGCCAGGGCAGCGAGCGCAGTTGCCCGACCGTGGTGACGGAGGCCAGCGGGTAGAATTTCTCGCGCAGGTGATAGGCGCCATCGTGGGCGGCCTGGGCGGGGGGAACGAGGACGGCGCCGATCGGGCGAAGCTCGGCATCGGGCGGCAGGGATATGCCTTGGGCGGCGAAGGCGGCGCGCCAGCGCTCCGGGTCATCGGCGAGTTGCGGGCCGCAGTAACGGAAATCCAGGTCGAACGCCTGCGCCGCGTCGCGCGTGCCGAAACGGGCCTCGATGCGGTCGGCGATGGGTGGCGTCACGGGCAGGTCGAAAGGGAGCCATTGCGGGAGTGTTTCACCGCGGCCCGGGTTCATCATCGCGCGGAAATTTTCCAGTGAATTCATGTGTTTTTATCCTGTTTATTTGCAGATGAGGCATGTTCCCCTCGTCCGAGGAGGGCGCGCCAGCCAAGAAGCGCATTGGGAGAGTCTGGGGTCAGGCCGTTTCGTCAGGGATGCCGAGTTCCGCGAGTGTCTTGCGCAGCCATGCGAGCGACGCGGCAAGCATCGGGCCGGACTGCCCTTCACACTCAATGCTAAGCGTCCCCTGATAGCCGTGCGCATGGAGTAAACGGAGGCATTCGCGGATGTTGTTTGCATTGGCCCCTTCGCCCAATGCGCAATGGCTCAGTGCGATGCCGGTTTGTTCTCCGCGCGCGGCGGCGGCAAGCGATGGGGACACGTCTTTCACATGCACGTGGCGAACACGCGTGATGAATTTTCCCAAATAGGCCACGGGGTCCTCGC
Source organism: Termitidicoccus mucosus (assembly GCF_038725785.1). GTDB lineage: Bacteria > Verrucomicrobiota > Verrucomicrobiia > Opitutales > Opitutaceae > Termitidicoccus > Termitidicoccus mucosus. The sequence continues at coordinate 1,368,339 of NZ_CP109796.1, read as the reverse complement.
CGGCGATGAATGTATTGCCCGTATCCATGTTCAGGCCGAGCAGCGGGCTGTCCACGAAGTCAAGCATGCGTTCCACGAAATGAGGTTTGGTTGTGAAATAGCCGTGCGGCTCAATATTGATGCCAATACCATAGCGGCCGGCGACAGACACAATCCGCCGATAGGCAAGCGCCATCCATTGCATTGAGTCTTCCTCTTCCACCCCGGCGGGTTTGTGCAGGCCGTCCGTCGTGTCGATAAAGGGACAGCCGGCATGCGACGTCCAGGGAATGGCTTTTTCAATATAGGCGACGCCATGAGTGAGACCGTCGAATCCGGACAAGGGATAGGCGGCGTCAATCTGGGAAAAGGAAACGCTGCGCTCCGCCATATATTCGAGCAACTCCCTCGGATCTTCGTGCAATCCGACGTGGGGCTGGTAGCCGAGCCCGTGTATCCAGCTCACGCCGCCGAGCAACCCGCATTCAATATTATGAACATTATTGCGGGAGGCCCAGTCCACTGCATGGCGGAAAGAGACAAAAGCCGTATTGAAGGCGTCGGTATGGAATCCTATTTTCATGGTGTTTATTATTATGCGGTGAGGTGATTGCGGAGAAACGAGAGTGACCGGGATGCACAGTCTTCCGGGATGCCGGCGACGTCGCGCCAGATGCGCGTGGCTGCTGCGAGTTCGCCGAGCCCGGCCGAGAAACATTCGGCGACGACAACAGGGAGTTCGCGCGCACGGATGGCGGCAAACCATGCGGACCAGTTGATCTGGCCTGAGCCGATCGCGCCCCGGTCGTTTTCGCTTGCATGAAAGTGCAGGCAGCGGGAACCCAGTTCGCGGAAAGCCGCGATGGGGTCGCGTTCCTCAATATGCATGTGAAATGTGTCGGCCATGAGGCCGAACTCCTGATTGCCGGCTGCATCGATGACGCGGGCGCCGTCCGCGCATAGGTTGAGCACGTTGGTCTCGAAACGGTTGAGCGGTTCAAGTGCGAAACGAACAGGAGCCGGAGACCGCCAGCCCGCGAGGCGCTGGGCCAGCCGGGCGTGCAGATCGGCCTGCGCGCCGGATGCGAACTCGCCTACGGGGTGATAAAGCGGACCGATGGCCAGGTCCGCTCCGAGTGCGTGCGCGGTGTCGGCCAGCCGGCTCAGGAAATCGCTCCAGCGGCCGGCGGCATTTCGATCCGCGACTGCGGAAACACCCGCGGGCAACGCGCTGGATACCGAGACTCCCAGGTTCAAATCGCGAAGACACTTGGCGATCCCGGCAAAGGCGGACGGCTTGGGATCGAAAGTCGGCACCTCGATCCAATCGGCTCCGGCGGCGCTGAGGAGGCGCGGAAGATCATCAGGCCACGCTTCCGGCGTGGCTCCGAAGAGCATCAAGTTGATGCCGATTTTCATGGGTCAGGAGGCGTTTGTCTCGATGCTGTTCGAGAACTCCTCGAAGTGCGCAAAATGCCGGGTGGCATCCGCGCCGCTGTCATCGGCCACCATGCGCAGTCGTGCGTTCGCCGTTTCGCCGGGCTGGATGTCGCGGCCAAAAAGCGACAGGTAAAGCGAGCAGTGCTGGCCCACCTTGTCATGTGGATCATCGGCCCGGTAGGCCATGCTGACCGAGTAACAGTCCTCGCGCGAGGCCATCATGGAGACAGCCAGCCCGGTGCCGGGATTGTGATAAAATCCAATGGGCTCAGCGTAATAACGGCAGGGCGCAAAACGGGTGAAATGCCGCCCGCGCTGCCAGCGTCCATCGCAAATGAGGGCGGCGCCGTGCTCGTCGCGCGGGAAGGCGATATACATTTCGCGAAAGATCGGATTGGCGCCGGGAAACACTTGGGTCCAGCCGGGGACAACGGGCTTCTCGGCGGGCAACGAGGCCACATAGGCGCCGCCGTGGAGACTTCGGGAAATGCGGTCAAAGTAATTCGAATAAAACAACTCGTAATCCCGGAACCCGTGGCGGGCTTCGATCCGTATCGAAACATCGAACACGCCTTCGCCGCCCAGCGTGGTGCGGATTGTCAGGTCGGCAGGATGCGCGAGCGAGGCGGGCCAGCGGCATTCGATCCCGTTGTCGAGCACGGCCATCGCATGAGGCGTTTCACGTCCTTCCCCATGCCAGCCGTCACGGGACAGCAGGCGGTAAGGCAGCAGCAGCTGGCCGATGAGCGCACCGTCTTTGGTGTCGCGCGATTCGTTTTTCAAATGGAGACCGTCGGATTCAAAGAATCCTTCGATGCGTCCGGTGGAATATTCCCAGCGGGTGGTTTTCATGTATGGCGGCGGTAGAAAGTTAACGCAGGATGTTTTGTGTGGCGGCCTGAAGACAGAGGCGGAAGGACGCGGCGTTTTCCTCCAGACTCGATTCGGGCATCCGGCCTTCGTGCAACGCGGTGAAAAATTCCGTGTGAATCGCTGTCAGTGAATCCTCGCTTCGGGCGGCCTGGAATTCGACCCATTCGCCATCGTCACAGAAGGGATCGGCGTGCCTGCGTCTCAGGCAAACCCGGTTTTCGCCCTGCCATGTGAGAACGCCCATCGACCCGGTGACGGTCCATTGGCCGTTCCATCCCGTCACGGAGGACGCGGCGCTCCAGTCGCCATGATAATTCAGCCGCGCTCCGTTGCTAAAGCGGGCCAGAACATCGCAACCGGTATCCCCCACGCCCCAAGAGATCGGCGTGCGGAATCCGTCGGCGGCAACACGCTCGGGAGAGGCGCCAAGCCATGCGGCCACCATATCCATGTGATGGATGACCATCTCGATGCGAAATGGCACCGGTCCCGGCAGTTTCCCGTAGTAGAATCGGCTCGCCTTGAGATGATTCCGAAGAAACAAGCCGGCAACGGTCTCGACCTTCCCAACCTCTCCCTGCCGCAGCAGGCGGCGAACCAGCAATGCGCCCGGCGTGTAGCGATAATTCTGCGACACCATGACGACGGCGCCGGTCTTGCGTTGTCCGGCCAGCAGCGCCTCAAAATCTTCGAGCGAATGCGCCGCGGGCTTTTCCATGAGCAAGGGAATGCTTCGGGCAACCAGCCGCTTTGCGACGGGAATGCGCGCCGGGTTGGGGATGGAGAGAAAGGCGCAGTCGCAGTCAACGTCGCCGGCCATCGCCATCGCATTTGTTGTCGTGCGGATGGAAGCGATCTCGGAAGGGGCGTAATGCTCGGCGAGAACGGCGCGCGCGGCGGCCAACGCATCCTCGCTCAGGTCGCACATCGCGACAACACGCACGTCACCGCGCTGCGCGATGGCTTTCAGGTGATTAAGCGCCATGCCGCCGACGGCAAAAAACGCCATGCGCAATGCCTTGGAGGAATCGGAGTGGAGGGTTGGATTCATCGTTGTGATTAAAGCAAACAATCCCTTCTTTTTTGAATAGAGTGATTGGCAAAATTTGTGTTTTTTGGCATGGCATCCGTTTATGAAAGCCCGTCACTCTTTCCCTCTTTCTTCCCCTTGGTCGCAACCGGGGCATGTGGTTATTTCCGGGGCATTGCATAAAACTGAAACCCAAAGCCGCCGCGAACTTGATTATTTTGGCATGGTGTTTGTCACCTCGGGCCGGGGATGGTTCGAGGATGCCCGCACGCCGCGCGAGCCGGTTTCGGCGGGCGACTTGTTCTTTTTATATCCGGGCGTCTGGCACAGCTATGGTCCCGACGCGGGCGGTTGCTGGGACGAGATTTTCCTGGTGTTTTCCGGGGAGATTCCCCGTGCCTGGCAAAGGGCGGGCTGGCTGCCCGAGCGTCCGCCTTTGCTGTCGCTTGACGATGCCGCCGCCTGGGCACGAAAAATCGAAGCCGTGCCCGGCAAACGCATGCCGTGGGACGCCAAATCCTGCTGCGAGGAAATCTGCCGCTTGCAGCAACTGTTGTCCGAAGTGCTCGCCTTTCGGGAGTCGAGCCAGCCACGGCAGGAGGGCGACCGCCGATGGGCCGGGGAGGTGGACCGCCTGTTGGAGAAACAACTGCGGCAGCCGCCCGACTGGGACGCGCTGGCCGCCCGGCTGGGCATGGGCTACGAGGCGTTCCGCAAACGCTTTTCCCGCGTCTTCGGCGTGCCTCCCGTCAAGCATCTGACACGGCTACGCATCAACCGCTGTTGCGACATGCTGGCCCATCCCTCGGCTTCAAACCGCATGGTGGCGGAGACGCTGGGTTTTTGTGACGAGTATTATTTCAGCCGTTGTTTCAAGCGAATGGTCGGGATGACACCGCGCGAGTTCAGGCGTCAGATGTGGAGGATGGATTAGCAGGCGCCTGACGTCCCGGTTATTGCTTCCGGGACGGGGCGCTGCCGAAGTGCCGGCGGTAGGCCCGGCTGAAATCATTGAAATGCCGGTAGCCGAGCATGAAGGCGGCTTCCTTGACCGAGACGCCCGGATTGCCAAGGAGCTGGCGGGCGCGGTTCATCTTGATACGATGAAAATGAGCGAGCGGACTTTCGCCGGTTTGATTTTTGAAGAGCCGGTGCAGCGTGGGTTGCGAGATGCCCAGATAGTCGCAGAGGCGTCCGACGGGCTCCTGGCTGTCCGGGTGCAGGCGCATCCATGCCAGGGCGAGGGCGACCCGGCGGGCGGCGGGCTTTTCTTCGGGAACGGGTTTCATCAGCCGCAGCAGCAGAACCTCAATCTGGAACTGGCAACTCTCAAGCCAGCCACGGCTCCATTCGTCCTGGCGCAGGATTTCTTCGCGGCACATCGCATGCAGCCGACTCCACAACGGACGCCGGGTGGCGGGGATCTTTTGCAGGGCGCTGGCGTCATTCGGCATGGCGGCCAGTTCAGGATGCAGCAGCGACCGCCACATCCAGAGAAAAAATTTGCAGCTTTTGCTCCCGGAGCGTTCCCAGCCATACGGGCAGTTTTCGCGGATGAAAACAAGCTGGCCGGGAGATAGGCGGATAGCGCGATCATTCAGGATGATGGCCGGCGCGCCTTCCTCGATGCAGACGCAGACCCAGCCCTCGTGCGTGCTGGCAGGGACGCCTTGGAGGTGGAAATCGCGATGCCCCCAAGCCAGATAGAGAAGGGGAAACGCGCCGCCGCCGTCATCGCACTTCCAGAACGAGCGGTCGCGCGCGGGGAGATAGAGCCGTTTGGGGGCATGATCAGGCATAGCATCATCATTCAATCAATTTTTGCTGCGCGTTCAAGGAGCGTTTCTTCGCCCGCGCTATGCCGCAGGATCGGGATATGGGAGCAATCGCCACGCCCGCCTCCGCGCCCGTCGCCACGGGAATCATTACCGACATCCAGCGCTTCTCGCTGCATGACGGGCCGGGCATCCGCACGACGGTCTTTTTCAAGGGCTGCAACATGCGCTGTTCGTGGTGCCACAACCCGGAGACGATCAATCCGCGCCCCGAACTCCAGTTTTTCCGCTCCAAGTGCATCGGCTGCGGACATTGCAGCCCAAATTCTGATGCGGACTCCGGGTCTGGCGCCGTCATGAGTTTCACCGACGACACCGGCATGGTGCGGCATTACCGGGGCGATTGTTACGCGGAGGCTCTGGTGAGGGTAGGGCGCGAGGTTTCGCCGCAGGAGATCATCGACGAGGCGATGCAGGACATGAGTTTCTACAAAAATTCCGGTGGCGGTGTGACACTCTCAGGCGGCGAGGTGACGACGCAGCCCGGCTTCGCGCGCGAAATCCTCGCGTTGCTGAAAACGCGCGGCATTCACACGGCCATCGAAACCAACCTGTCCGTGGCGTGGGAAAAACTCGAACCGCTCCTGCCGTTGCTGGACCTGGTGATGTTCGACATCAAGCACATGGACTCCGCCGCGCACCGTGAATGGACAGGAATATCCAATAAACGGATACTGGAAAACGCCCGCCGTCTCGGCGCGCTTGGCCGTCCGCTTATCGTTCGCACGCCGGTTATCCCCGGCTTCAACGACACGGTCGCTGCGATCGGGGCTGTCGCGGCATTTGCCGCCACGCTGCCCGCGTTGGACTACTACGAACTGCTCGCCTACAATCCGCTCGGTGCGGACAAATACCGCTGCATGGGCAAACCTTATCCGCTCAAGGATGCGCCGCTGGTTCCCGGGGCCTCCATGCTGCGGTTCCGCGACGCCGCCGCGAAACACGGCATCCAGGTCCGCGTCGCCTGAGCGCTCCGCCCCGTCACTCCCCTTGGCCACTCCCACTCCGCCCGTGTCATGAAAAACCAAACTGCCTCGACCGATGCCACCGCGACCATCGCCGGAAATATCGCGACGCTTTCCTTTGCCGACCGCATGCGACGGCTCATGGAAAAAAAGCTCGCCGTCACCCAGGAGAAAATCGACCGAGAAGGAGGCATGGACGAGGGCGATTACGGACGCCATGTGGCCCCGGAGAATTTTCACTGGCAAGTCACTCCCAACCATGCCGACGGCTCCTTCTACGGCTTCACCGGCTGGACGCGGAATTTCGAAAGCCTGCTCTCGGCTCAGCCGGTGTATGTGAATCCCCACGACGCGCTGGCAGGGCAGACCTATTTTTATCTCTCGAAAATGAAAACCCCCGCGTCCGCCGCCGACGTCGCTGGCGGTGTTGCCAATCCGAAATCCCGCAAAACTCCCGGCGCCGTCGGCTACGTATGGAATCCCGATTTCGACTACTCGCATCTCAAATCTTTTCACGAGAAATACAACATCACGCACGGCATTGGCGCGGATGCGCACTACGCCTGCGACCTCGCGATGGGATTGCGGCTTGGCTGGGGCGGCATTCTGGAAAAACTCCGCCGCCATCGCGCGCTGCACGGACGCGACAAGGCGCTTTTCTATGAGTGCGAGGAACGCACCGTGCTGGCGATTCAGGGCTGGATTCGCCGCACCGTCGCGGAAATTGACCGCCGACTTCTCACCGAGCCCCATCCGCAACTCCGGGAAAACCTGCGCGTGATGAAAGCCGTGAACGAGTGGATCGCGGCGGGCGGAGCGCCACGCACGCTGCGCGAGGCCTGCCAGTGGCTCGCGTGGTTCGTGCTGGCCAAGCGCACCTACAATCGCTGCGGCGCGGGCGGCCAGCTCGACGAACTGCTCCGCCCCTACTACGAGCGCGATGCCACAGCCGGGTTGATCGACGACAAAGAGGGCGCTTTCACCATCGCCTGCCTGCTGCTGATCGATGCGCAGTATTACCAGCTCGGCGGTCCGGGACCGGACGGACGCGACATGACGAGCCGCGTGTCGCATCTCATTCTGGACGCCGCCGAATTGATGGACGGGCCATGCAACCTCACAATCCGTGTCCACGACGGCCTCGACCCCGAACTGCTCCGACGCGGCGTGCGGTTGTTGTTCCACTACAAAAAAGGCTGGCCGCGCTTCAGCGGCGACAAGGCGCTGGTGGCCGGGTTCATGCGCGCCGGTTATTCAGAGGAGCTTGCGCGCCAACGCATCGCCGTCGGTTGCAACTGGATGTCGCTCCCCGGCCTCGAATACACGCTCAACGACGTGGTGAAGGTGAACCTCGCCAAGGTCTTTGAAATCGCCTGGCTGGAGATGTTCGCCAGCACCGCCGAGCCGGATTTGGAGCGGTTGTGGGAGAGTTATCTGCGTCACCTGCGCGTGGCCGTCGAAAAAACCGCCGACGGGAATCATTTTCACATGTGCCATCAGGCGCACAACGAGCCGGAACTGGTGACAAATCTCCTGTGCCACGGTCCGGTCGAAACGGGCCTGGACATGACCGCGGGGGGCGCGAGGTATTGCAACCTCGCGATTGACGGCGCGGGCATCGCCGTCGTGGCCGATTCGTTTGCCGCGCTCGAACAGCGCGTGGTGGACGAGGACCGCCTCACTTGGGACGAGGTGCGCTGGCAGCTCGAAAAAAATTTCCCCGATATCGAGGGCGAAAGCGTGCGGCTCCTGTTGCAAGGCAGCGAGCGCTTCGGCCAGGCCACGGACAACCGTGCCGAACGCTGGGCCGTGCGTATCTCCAGGGCGTGGAGCGGCATCGTGCGCGACCAGAACCGGCGTTACCCCGAGTATAATTTCATCCCCGGACTCTTTTCCTGGGCCAACACGATCGAATTCGGCAAGGCGGTCGGGGCCACGCCGAATGGACGCCGCGCCGGCCAGCCCGTCAATCATGGCGCGAATCCGCTGCCCGGGTTCCGCAAGGACGGCGCAGTCACCGCGCTGGTCAACGCGATTGCCGCCGTGCAGCCGGGCTACGGCAACACCGCGCCGGTGCAGCTGGAGCTCGATCCGATCATCGGCGAGAGCCCGGAGGCGATTGAAAAGATCATCGCGCTCATCAAGACGATGTTCGACCAAGGCTGCACGCTGCTGAATATCAACCTAGTTGACGAGGCGCGCGTGCTTGAGGCGCACAAGGATCCCTCAAAATTTCCGGACCTCGTGGTGCGGGTGACCGGGTTCACGTCGTATTTTTCCATGCTCTCGCCTCAATTCCGCCAGCTTGTGGTGGACCGCATCCTGTCCAAACGGAAACTGTGAGGCGAAAAATGGTGCGCCTTGAAAACACGGTGGCCAAGTGGGGATGGCGTGCCATGCCCGTTGCCGAACGGCATGGCGCGGGCCATTTGGAGCATTTCAAGAAAAGTCATAGCCGTTTTCAGATGGTAGGGAGGTCTCTCCGAGACCTCCGCCGGACATGATGAAATGTTGCGAAGGCCAGAGGTATTCGCAGCGTGGTGACGGAGGCCTCGGAGAGCCCTCCCTACCCATAAATGCAGGCCATAGTTTTACTTAAAATGCTATAGGTTTCGCAGCGGTTGCGCCTGGCGGAGGAAGGGTGGAATGGCGCGGGCATCCCTCCGCGACGGGCTTCGCAAGCGAAGCCCCTACATGGCGGCTTGGTGCAAAAACGAGGAGTGTGATGAGACTAGCCGCTGTCGATTGTCAGCGTGCCCTCGCACTCCGACGTCGGCAGGGAGATCGCAAGGAGTCCGGGAATAAGCTCGTCGAATGCTATTTTTTTCCCATTCCATTCCGCATGATAATTGTGCCCGGACTTCATGCAAACGAGGAGCGACCGCCTGCCTGAAATCGGGCATGGACGAAATTTGATGGACGCATTCATGCGCGTGTTTTTCTTGTTGAAACCGACACTTGCCACCCAGGCGTCGAACCCCGTCGTCAGACGCCCCGGACAATGGCAGGCGGCATAAAAAATCATGACCGGAGTGGATAACCCTGAAAATTGATGCCAGCCGCATCCGCGGCCTGTTTCTATCAGGAAATGCTCGAAACAATGATAGGACTCCCGCACTTCCGTGTCCCATGTTTTCAACGCGCGCCCGGCGATGGCAAACGCGCGTGCCGGGCGGCCCAGATCCAGCATTGTTTTCCAGAAAAACCACTGGTGCGGAAACCAGACGCTGCCGTTCCAGTAACCGTCGTTTCTATAATAGGGGGCCGAGCGGTCCACGGCCGAAAGACCGACGGGCGTCCAGAAACGGGAGGGCGAAAATAATTGCGCCACCAGTCGCCTCTGCTTTCGGGCATTGCATATCCCAGCCACCAGCGGGAACAGTCCGTCCAGCCCCATGTTGAAGTTTGCCCCATCCGGTTCGTGATAAAGGGCGCGCAGAGGGCGGCCGTTCCTGTCGTGAAGCACATAGGAGTAAACGCCGGCGGACTCGTCCCAACTATGTTCCTCCAAGGCGCTGGAGAAAAATCTTATGTCATTTTCATAGCCTGAAACATCATCCTTAAGCCCCAGTGCCCCCGCGGCGAAACCGAGCGTCCGCGCGCAGCGGATGGCTAGCGCCGTGGTGATGACGGGGGAGACGGATGCCTCCTGCTTTTTTTCATGCACGTATCTCTGGGGCGGGTAATCATCCCATCCCCCGGAATTATAAAAATAATCCCAAGGGCGCAAAAGGCCGGATTTCAACGAACGCAACGTCGATCCATCCCCGTCTCCGCTCAAAAAGCGATAATAACGCCGTAATGAGTCGTAATGCATTCTTATGGATTTTTCCCCCTCCGGGCTTTCCGCCCCGAGGCGGTTCCACAGTTCATGGGCGAGATGTATCTGCATCGGGACCATGCTTCCATGCTGGATGAAGGCCGCGTGCGGATTGCCGGGGCTGGTGAGATATTGGGCGAGGTTTTCTTCCGCCTGCCTCGGATCGATTTCAAGCAGGCCCAGTCCTATGAATCCGGAATCCCAGGTATAGAGACTGTTCCACCAGCGGCCCGGCGGGCGGTGGCGCACATATTGGCGCTGCGTATAAACCGGGAAAACCGCGTTGCTTAACGTGGTTGCAGCCATGCGATCCTGGCTGAATGCAAAATGCTTCCCGCCGGGATTCGGCCTGAATGAGAACACAGACCGCCTCGCCCTCGCATGGGCGAACTCAAATCGCTCGGCTCGCTTCTCCGGAGCGCCTTCGAAAAAGGTGGCAAATGTTCTTTTGATTTGAGCGGGTGCGCCTTTCCATGCCAGACCCCGGAGGACGATTCTACTCCTCGGCGCAAGCACTAGGGGGCGGATGAATATATTACTGAAATGACCGGCAGTGTCCCCTTGGAGTGTTTCGTGGACATGGTCATGCACGTTATGGCGAAGAAAACAATCCAGCTCCTTGTTGAGTATCCGGCGTGTCTCAAACTGTTTTGCATCCCATGCGATTCCATAGTGTTGGCTCACATCGGGATATTTTAATATCTGCCCCGCCTTGGCGTCATCATACGGCACGCATGACGGCTGGTGACTCCAGCCTGCTTCCCGCACTCTGACATCCCCAGCCGCGGCGGGCGCAAGCGCGAGAAATGCGATTTCCTCATCCCCTTCGCCGCCCAGCGATTCCAACGTGAACACATGTCTTCCGGCCTGAAGTAATCCCAACCAGCATTCGATGTTTTCAAACCTGCCATGTCCGGATTTCAGCACTCCGATTTTTTTCTCATGATTATTTATCCCGTTTTTTTTGAGACAAAAACATCCGCTTCCCCGGAGGCGTATGATAAATCGCGCATCCCGCATCGCAGCATTCAGAGTGAACACGTAACAGGCCGAGGCCCCGGCATTGCGGGCAAAACCACCCAAACCGCTGCCATCCATGAATCCGTTCCCTCTCACTTCGCCGCGGTAGAAACCGTCCGGCATCAGATGGTTCGCCGGAGTTTGCCTTGCAAAGTCCAGCGATTCATAATCCAAAGGATGCTTTACCACGGCACCGCCGGTCTTTGCTTCCTTGGAATTTTCCCACTCGACATGGATGCGATGCAAGGATTCGTCGGAATAATTGGAAAGCGTCGGGAAATTCATTGACGCCATCGAATGCAATGCCGCGGAAACCGGCCTCGCGGTGTTATTCACAAATTCGCATCGCACAAATAATCCATCCCCGTCCGGCTGGTCCTCCGGGGCGGGCCTGAACCAGGCGGCATCCATGTAAACTTGGTCTTTCCAGACCAGTTCATGCCGGGTGCTGAAATAAGTAAAATCCGGGGCGCACTCCCAGGGATGCCAGTCGGATTCCCACGTCACATTCGGCACATCCACGCGCCGGCGATAAAGGGCGGGGAACACGCTCAGGTCGAAACGCAGCCCCCGCTTTTTGTCCGCGATATGCGAGGCTCCCGCGTAGCATTTTGAATACGGCCCCCAGTCGGAAAGAGAGAGGTCGTGATCCTTGGGGGTGAACATGGCACTCCGTTTATTGCAGTGAGTGGCTTAGCTGTCCGTCATCCCCGATTGTGACTCTGCAAATATTGCCGCCGTCGCGAAGCTCCAGCGTCTTGTCATCAATGCGAACTGCCTGGAACGCGCCGGGGTTTTCATCCGTCGACTGGATGCAAAATGCATTGAGAAATTCCATCTTTTCATCCGGGGAGGAAGCGAGTTCAAGATGGAATCCTCTTTGAAATCGTTGGGGTGTTTTTTTGGGCGTAAGCGATACTTCCACAATCGTCGGTGCGGTTTTGGCCGTCAGCCCCGTGTTCAAATTTTGCAGGACGAGTCTTGCCGGTCCATTTTCCATGACAAATCGCCCGTTGCCCAAGGACGCCGTTTGTGTGTCCGTGTGCAAACGCCATTGATAGGAGTGCTTTTTCTCCGATTGCATCCGGTCAAGAATCACAAGAAAACGCCCTTTTACCAGCAGCAGGTCGCGGCGCATTTTCTTTAGTTGCAGCGCGTCGTCATAAGCGGCGTCGAACACCGCCGTCGCCGCCGCGAAATCCGGGTCGAGGCGGACATTTTCCATGCGGATCTTTCCATATTCGCCCTGCGGTTTCCCGGTGAATGTAGCCCATGTGGTGCCGCCTTTGTGCTGGCCGGTGCCGTCAACCAAAATGGAATTATGGTCGGCGGTTTCCTTGATGCCCGTGTAGCCAGTGTCGTTTGCAAGAAAAACGCCTTTGGCAAATAATATAAATGAGCCCGCATCGGGATGCGCGTGGCCGAGCGAGGAGCGCCATTCCGGGCGTGTCGGCTGGGTAACGGCATAGCGGTGGCCGGCGGGCGGGCCGGACTTGAACGCCAGCGCCACCGCGTCGGGATCGCCCCAGCGCTGGCGCCAGTGGACGACGCCGATGTCCGGGAAATGGTGCCACGGCGGCGGCCCGTTGCGCACAGCCAGAGGCACTGGTTTTTCGGGAAATTCCGGCGCGAGCAGCAGGCGGAGTATCGCGTCGATCCGCCACAAGCCGAGCGTTGGCGCGGCCTCGCGCAGCCAGGCGCGCAGAAACACGTTGTCCTGCCGGAGCGCAAGCAGGAGCGGCGAGGCAAAATTGGTGTCGGCGGGGAGCGAATGCCACGGCGCGTCATAGCCTTTTTGTCCGGTCTTGCTGTTCGCGTCTCCGCGCGGGCCGCAATCGGCAAAGTCAAACACATGGCGTGCTCCCGGCGTGTGGATGTGCGCCAGATACAAACCGGCGTCGTGCAACGGCGGCCGGTCGAACCAGTTTTCCCCGGTGGCGCGGTCGAGCGCGAAGGCGGCGCTGACGGTGAACTGCGAGGTGAAGTTCCAGTAGCTCGCGCCCTCGAAAAACCAGCCGTCATCGGGCTGCGCGTCGAGGGCGCGGCGCAATGCGTTTCTCGCAAACACCCCCCAGCGGACGGCATCCGGGTTTTCATCCGCCAGGACGCACGCCGCCGCCAGCAGTCCGCCGACGGGAATGGAAAAATGATTTTGCGCGTAGGGATAGGTTTCCGACGTAGCCAGATCGTGGTAGGTTTGCGCGGCCTGCTTGGCGAGCGCCTTGCGCAAGGCGCTTTCCAGTTCGTGCGGCACGGAGCCTTTCAGCACATCATACATCACCGCCTGTCCCGTCAGCGCGTGCCCGGCGCGGAGATCCTCGTTGGTTTTGCCAAGCTTGCCCGTGAAAGCCACGGGTGCGCATTTTTCCAGCGTTTCACGCCATGACATCAGCAAATTCATATGCTCACCGGCGCCGCCGACGCGCCACGCACAGGCGACGCGGGCCAGCGAGAGGAACACCGCGCCGTCCACCTTGGCGGGCGGGTCTTTCGGCGGCTGGATGAGGTCGCCCGGGTTGGGACCGTATTTCTTTAACAACGCCGGGTTGGCTTTATAAAACGCGGTGGCGCGCGCGAGGTCCTGCCCGTCCGCAAAAAGGCGCGGGTGCACTCCGCGCATTTCGGGGCGGACGGAAAATTCGCCCTTGAACAATTGCGCGCGGCTGGAGGCGGCCTCATCGCCCCGCGTCCCGCCGGGTGCGAGCAGGAATATTATTGTGAACAGGAATAGTGCGCCGGCGTTTTTCATTGTTCTTTTCGAGAAAGGAGAAAACGGACGCAGCCCGCCATCAGCAAAAGCAGGAGAAAAGACGCGCCGGGCGCGCCGCCGCCGCTGAAATTGCCGCTGCCTTTGTCGAGCGATTCCGGCACGTCATAGGGCTCGATGGCGCGTGCCATCGCCGGTGTCACGGTCTCGCCCGTCTCGATGTCGAGAACCCGGATCGCCAGGTTGCCCGTGTCGGCGATAAACAGCAGGTCGCGGCGCGCATCCGCGGCGACGGCTTCCGGTTTGTTGAATTGCGCGCCGGCCAAAACGCCGTCGCGGAAGCCGGGCGCGCCCGCGGTGCCGGAGAGGGTCGCGACGGTGCCGCCGACGATGACGCGGATGAGCGAGTTTTCCGTGTCGGCCACGTAGAGCGCGCCGTCGGCGACAGTCACGCCGGAGGGAAGGCGAAAGAGCGCGGCTCCGCCCGCGCCGTCAGCGTAGCCGCTGCGAGGAGGGTTGCCGGCGACAGTGGTCACGACAAAGCCCCCGCCGGGCGCGGGCGCGGGGGTGACGGCGCGAATGGCCGAGTTGACGGAGTCGGCCACGAAGAGCGTGCTTTCGTCCTCGCTGAGCGCGAGGCCGCGCGGCGTGTTGAAATGCGCGGCGTCGGTGCCGGACACGCCCAACTCTCCGGCGATGGTCGTGACCGTGCCGCCGGCGAGCACGCGGATGGCGTGGTTGCCGGAGTCGGCGATGTAGAGCAGCCCGGCGGAGTCGAGCGCGAGGCCGGCGGGTTTGTTGAAGCGCGCGGAGGCGGCGGGGCCGTCGGCGAAAAGGGCGGAGGCGTCGGTGCCGGTGACGGCAACGGGGGCGCCGGCGAGGGTGGCGACCGCGCCGCTGGCAAGGTCCACGGCGCGGATGACGTTGTTGCCGGTGTCGGCCACGAAGAGGGTGCCGCTGCCCAGCGCGAGGCCGCGCGGGGCGTTGAAGCGGGCGGCGCGGCCGACGGCGTCAACCCAGCCGGACGGGTCGAGCGGATCGCCGGCGAGAATGTGCATGGCACCGTCGAGGTCTATATATTCGACGGTGTTTCTGACGCGGTTGGCGGCATAAATGACGCCCTTGTGGTCAACGGCCAGCGCGGATGCGCCGAGCGAGTGCGGCGGGTCAATCGTGAGCAGCACCTCGTTGCTGTACAGCGGCGGGTTGTTGCCGATGGTCGCGGTGTAGCGGAGCCGCGCGTTGTTCAGGGTTTGCGCAATTTTTTTCAGCGTGAGCACTGCGCCGTTGTTTGCCGTGGCGTAGCCGGCCGGGCCGAGCGTGGCGACACTCTTCCATTCCGCGCCATCGAAGTATTCCCAGCCGAACATCGCGCCGGTGATGGACGCGCTGGAGAGCGAGGCGTTGAACTCGAGGTCGCCGCCGGCGGTCATGTGCGCGGGCGCGATTTGTCCGAGGGTCGGCGTGAGCAAATACGACTTGGTGGACTCGATGACGAGCGTGAGATGCACCGGCTGCGGCGGGTCGTCGTCGGACATTTTGTCCAGCTCGACCGTGATAGCCGCCTTGCCGGTCTCGGGGATGCCCGCGGGCACCCTGGTGATCACGATGATCGTGTCGGAGTCGCGCCGCCAGTCGGTCGAAGGCACCTCGACGCCGCCGACGCTTACCTTGGTAATCGCGCCCAGCGTCGTCGCGGTGTCCGGGCCGGGAAAATCTTTGCCCTGAATCGTCAGGCTTTCGCCGGGCAAGAACATGCCGGGTGCGATGCCCGTGATGGTCGTGGTGGTCGGTGGCGGCGTGGTGCGCTCCTCGAGTTGCGCCTTGTAGAGCGAGGTCGGATTCAGGCCGGTTTGGTTGGTGCCTTCAATAATGCCGCCGGTGCTGTTGTCGGTGGTGTTGCCGAAGCAGCCGATGGCGTAGTTCTGCGCTGTCGGCGGTTTTTCCGCGATGATGGCCCAGGTGGGAACCGCGTCGGGGGCGCCGCCGGAGTTGCTGCGCCAGATCACCGAGTTCGCCGCCGACCAGCCGTGGCTCTGCACCGTGCCTTGGTTTTTCCGGTTGTGCAGCGCGATGGTTTTCGGGAGGCCGGTGTAGGCGGGGTGACGGATTTCCACGTTGTCGTAAAGCAACGCTTGCGCCCAGTGGCGATGCCCCTCGACGGTGTGCAGACTGTAGTCGGCCACGCTGTTCAGGAACACGATGCCCGAGGTCGTCGCGCCCGCCCCGTCGGTGATAAACGAGTGTCGGCCGTTGCGCGCGTAGCACTCCTGAAACAGCACCAACTGCGCACCGCTCGCGTAGAAATTGTAGCGGCGCGAGCCGTTGATGGCGGAGTGCGGCTCGATGGCCCGGCAGCGCAGCACCGTCGCGCGCGTGCTGTTGCCGCCGACGTAAATCCCGGCGCACACGAAGTGCCGCGCGGTCGTGTCGCGCACCCAGCAGTTTTCCGTCTCCACCAATTCGACCGCGTTCATGGCGTGGTTCTCCGTGCTCGGCCCTTCCGTCACGATATCTATAAAAAGATTGTCCACCGCCGAGCGCGTGGTGATGCCGGTCGCGTCGTAGCGAAACACGTGGCTTTGCGAAAGCGACTTTTTCAACGTGTTAAACACCGGCGCGTCCACGGTCAGCGTCTTCGTCGCCTCATCCACGTTGGTAATATAACGGTGGTAGCGCAGGTCGAAATTGCCCGCCTGCCACGGCAGGAAACCCGCCTCCGCGCCCGTCGCGCCGCCTTGGTCAACCGCGTCAATCCATGCCTGCGTGGAGGGGTGCCGGATAATAATCGCGTCGCCTTCGTGGTAAAGCGACGGATTTTCCACCTGGAAGCTGGTTTCCCCGACATACACCACGTCGGAAGTGATGTTGCTGCGCGTATCAGGAATTTCGGCTACATATTGGTCGGTAAAATACGGGTCGGCGCTCACACCCTTTTGCCCGCCGATTTTGACCACTGGGGCCGTGCCGGTGCCGGTGCGGCGGATGACGGTGTTGGCCGTCGCGTCTTCCGAGGCGCCGCCCTCGCCGGCCAGCACCACGCCGGAGTAGGGGATGCGAATCGTGTCGCTGACTTCGTAGAGACCCTTCGCAAGCAGCACCGCGCCGCGGTAGCCGTTTTCGTCGGGCGTCATTGCGCCGACCTCGTCAATCGCGGCCTGGATTTGCGCGAGGTTGTCACCGGCGGAGGCAGACACGTTTTTTTTCACCGGCACCTGGCCGCTGCCGGAGCCGACGAGCGGGGGTTCCACGCCGCCGCCCATGTAGCCGGCGTGGCTGAAATCGGGAATGCGGTTGCCTTCCGCGTCGCTCTGGTAGCTGAAACGGCCCGCGCTGTCGGGCGTCGCCCAGTCCGAGGTCCATGTTTGGGCGGGCGCGGGGCTGACGGTGAGCGTGCCCGCCGCGCTGTCGGTTTGCCCCGAGGCGTTGCTCACGGTCACGGAATACACGCCGCCGTCCGCCTCCTGTGCGCCGGGCAGGCGCAGCACCGCCGAGTCCGGTGCGCCGGTGATGGGGGTGCCGTCCTTGAACCATTGGTAATGCGTCTGCGACTCGCTGGCCGCGGTGACAGACAGGATGACGGAGTCGCCGACCGTCACCGAGCGGTCGCCCAGCGGACCGACAATCACAGGGCGCGCGGAATCGGTTTCCACCTTCAGTCCGTGGACGGTGACCGCGCCGATGGTGCCGTTCGTTTTGCCGATGGCAAAGGTATCGAACGCGGTGACACTGTTTGCCGAGGTATCCGTGTAAGTATGATAACATTTCTCCACGCCGCCGGCATCTTTGATGGAAAATTCGAACAACAGGCTGCTCTCGGCCTGTCGGGTGAGTTTGAAAATGCCTGTATAGATTTCATCGGGCGTCAGAGGCTCCGTCTGACCGTTGTTGGCAGCGTTGGTTATCAGTTTTGTATAGGCGTTCAGGCTGTTCAGGAGCGCCTGCCTGTCGGTGTCGTTGCCGACGTCGCGCCGCCGGACATTGGCGTTTTTCGTGCTGGCATTGGGGTTGATCAGCATCAGGTATCCATTGTATCCCCTGAAAATCGCGTTTGACACTCCGATTTGATCCGCGGCGGCACGGCCTCCCGCCGAATTGAATATGCCGATGCGCACGACCCCGTCGGCGGACGGCAACACACTGGCGCCGCTCGCCGGAGTCAGGGAGAACTTGAAACTGATGGTCAGCGTGTCACCGACAGGCACCGTGGCGAACACGCCTTCGTTGGTGAAATTGCCGATGATAAAGTGGCCGTTGCCAGTGGTGCTCATGGCAAAGGCCCCCGTGGTTTCGGTGAGACTGGACGAAGCGGTCGAGCCATACCACTCGGCGCTGCGCGGCACGTCGAGCGTCTTGCGCGCATTGGAGTTGGTGGTGCCGGGCAGGGAGGACGAGAGGTCGTCGTCCATGATGACGGTGGCGTGCAAAGACGGGAATCCCAGGAACAGGACACCGAGTAGTCCGGCGAGGGCGTAATTTCGAAGGCAGGAATATGATTTCATAATTTCAAGGGGAGGTGGTGTGATTGTCGGGTTATGGGTATGAGGTTTTGGCGAACGCAGTGATAGGCGGGAAGGAGGATAGCGGCGCGAAAAAATAGCGGGGATTTCGGGCACTTGGGTTTCTTCTGAGATTGGGCCTGATGCGGGTACTGGGTAATGTGATTTACGGCCAATTTCCGGTTTTTGCGCGTCCAGACAACGTTTGTTGTGTTCACTCATGCGAATGGGCTCTGGTGTCGGATTTGAAGTGGAAGAGGCAATGCAAAGAAGGGGCCTTCTTTCTTCTTTATCTTTCGTCAGAAGCGCGGGGTAGGGGAATGAGGTTTCGGGAGAGGCAACCGTTTGCCAAGAGAAAGGATAAGAAGGAAAAATTCCGGCAGACGGTCCTCGTTTCGAGTCTCCCTGCAAAAGCAACCCTGGTCATTGCACTTGACAAGGAAGAGGATTGCCGGGTCATTCACTCAAGCGAGCAAGAGCAGAAAAGTAACAATTCATCGTTTGCCCCCAAATGGAATTACCCACGCAAGCAGACATCGCGAAAATCGCAAAAGTCCACCGAACCACGGTGAGCCTGGCGCTCAAGGACGACCCGCGCATCCCGGAGAAGACCCGCCGTCGCATCCATAAGATAGCGGAAAAGCTCGGCTACAAACCCGACCCCATGCTTTCGGCGCTGATCGCCCGCCGTGTGCACCGGCAAGAGCGCCCGTTCCAAGGCACCCTCGCCTGGCTGGTCAATAATGAGGGCGCATGGGACTGGCGTCCGATTTTCCACGAGTATCATGAGGGCGCGGTGAACCGCGCAAAGCGTTATGGATATAATATAGAGATATTCGATCTTGCAAATCCCCCCGGCATGACCCTTGCCCGCATGGGGGCCATCCTCGCGGCGCGCAATATTCGTGGCATCCTGGTGACCCCGCAGCCCCGGACGGATGTGGATTTGACGGCTTTCCCTTGGGAAAAATTCTCGGCGGTGGCTTTCGGCTATTCCCTTAAAAAACCGCAATTGCACACGGTGGGATCGGCGCAGTTTCGCGGGTTGAAACTGACAATGCGCAGTCTGCTGGGGATGGGTTACAAGCGAATCGGCTTTGTGTTCACCCTGCACCACAATGAGGTCGTCGATCACAATTATCTGGGGGCTTATCTGGCGGAGGAATATCTGCGCACGGGCGGGTCGCCACTCATCCCGCCGCTCATCGCGACGGATGATTTCAAGTCCTGGTATGAGCTGCACCGCCCCGAGGTGGTGATCGCGAGCAGCGGCGGGCGTTTTATACAACGCATCCGCGACGCGGGGCTGAAAATCCCGGAGGACGTTGGCGTGGTGTGCCCGTTCTTCCCGTCGAGGCACGATCCATGGTCCGGCGTTTACGAAAATTCCGTGCATATTGGCGAGGTCGCGGTGGATACGGTTGTCTCCATGATTCACCGCGGCGAGCGTGGCGTCCCGGAAACCCTGCAACGAATCATGATCGATGGCGTTTGGGTGAACGGCAAAACGCTTTTGCCTCCAAACCCCCGGCCTTGACCATGCAGCCTGTCTCCAGGACCCTGGTAGTAATACATCTCAAACAGGATTATATACAGGTGTTTCTGCGCGCGTATGGCGGAACGGTGGAGGTGCGGCTCAAGGTGATGCCACTTCATTAATAAATCGTTCTCGAACCACCCCGGGAAAAGAAAACAGGCCAGAAAACGGGAATGACTGCAGAGGATCTGCCTGGCATTTGGTTGCATTAGGATGCCGCGTTGATTGCGTTCGCGTGAGTGAATGAAATGGGCGTTGCTCCGACGCCGCGGGACGAATCAATTTTGCCCCAGTCAATTTCAAGCCTCCAATAAAACTGCCCCGCTGGTTTCCCGCCTGATGATTTTCACTGCATCCCCACGAAAATAATTTTGCGACATTACCCATGAATACACTGATACAAAACTCCGTCTCCCGCCGCATGGCAGTTGCCTGCATGTGCTTTTGCCTGACTCACCTTGGCGTCAACGGACAAGCCCAGGGAGCCCCTTCTCCCGGCGGCGGAACCGGGGAGGACTCGGAGATCGTGACGCTGGAGGAGTTCACCGTCACTACCAGCGCCATGAGCGAGTATGTCGCGGCGGAGACCATCAGCGGCACCCGCGTCGCCATCAAGCTCCGCGACCTGCCGTTTTCCGTCAATGTCGTCACCAGTGAGTTTCTCGACGACTTCACCGCCTTCGAGTTCATCGAGCAGACCAGCTACACCAGCGGCGTCGTCGGCTACGAGTCGCTGCACAGCGGCTATTCCGTGCGCGGCATCGATGCGAACGTGCAACTGCGCAACGGCTTCCGGCGCATCGGCCTGATTGACAAGGTCAATGTTGACCGCATGGAAGTCATCAAGGGCGCCGCCGCCTCAATCTACGGCACCGTGATGCCCGGAGGCACGGTGAATATAATAACCAAAAAACCGAAGGCCAAGCCGGAGCAGTCCCTCTCGTTCGCCACCGGCAGCGACAACCTGTTTCGCGCGCAGGCCTCCTCCACCGGCCCGCTCGATAAAGCCAAAAGATTCCTCTACCGGGTGGACATGGCCGTCCATAAAACCGACTACGACATCCCCTACAAACGCATGGAGCAATGGACCGTCGCCCCGCAGTTCCTCTGGAAACTCGGTCGCCACACCAGCCTCTCGCTGGAATACGAATACCTCAAGCGCTACGACGATGCCACCGCCTACATTCCCTACGCCATCTCCCTCCAGCCCGATCTTTGGCGCCGCCAGCCCGGCGACGGGCTTTTCCCCGACCAGGACACGCCGAACACCGCGCTCATTTACGGCGACACCAATGCGATCCACAACCCCGCCCTGTTCAACTTCAACGCCGCCGGCCCCAACTCCAAGCAGAGTCGCTATACCCACACCGTCTCGGCCACCTTCGAGCACCGTTTCACCCGCAACATTTCACTCCGCAGCAGCTTCAACTGGTATGAGCGCGGGCGCACCCGCTCCGAGTTTTCAGGGCGCAATGTCTATGACCCGACCAGTGACTCCATCGCCGCCGGCACCGCCGTTTACTGGCCCAACGGGCAGGGCAGCGCCGCCTGGCAGACCGACCTCCTCGCCAATTGGAAAACCGGCGCGCTCAACCACGTGACGCTCTTTACGCTCGATTTCCAGCGCCTGACCGAGTGGCAGAAGCGGTATGACGGCAACACCCAGAATGTCCGCATCGTCAACACTGTCACCGGCGCGGCCGCCACGCGGGCCATCCCGCTCATTTATCCCGGCGCGCGCGAGGCCATCGCCGCGCTCCCCACCGCCGTCGTCGGCAATGCGACCCTGCCCTACCTCGAACTCAACGGCGTGGGCAGCCACTGGATGCTCGGCGAAGCCGACACCGTGCTCAATTATAACACCACCCTCGGCATTCCCCGCTCCAATGCTTATAACAAATTCTACCGCTACGAGGACTACCCCGAATTATATCACGCCCAGTCCTACGACGAGGACAACTCGCTCGACATTTACGGGGCGTTCCTCAGCCACCGCATCACTCTCTGGGAAAACCGCGCCACGCTTTTCGGCGGCGTCCGCTACGACTATCTTGACAATCACGCGCGCGATTTTCTCGGCGGCACCGACCGCGCACGGGCCAATGATGCTGTCAGCTACCAGTTTGGCGCCAACTTCCGCATCGTCAATTCCCTCACCGCCTACGTGAACATGGCCAGTTCCTTTACCCCGGATTTCACTGCCGGCAGCCGCCCCAAATACGACGAGGACACCGGGACGATGCGGCTCGAAACCTTCGACATTCCCAATGAACACGGAGTCAGCAAGGAGATCGGTTTCAAGGCCGGTCTTTTTGGGGAAAAGCTTGTCTTCACCCTCGCCTATTTCGACATCAAGCGCGAAAACATAAAACGCGAGGCCCGCTATTTCGACGAAGCCTCCAACGCCGAGGTGCTCTACGATGTCATCAACGGCTCCGAAACCTCCAAGGGCGTCGAGTTTGACTACAACTGGGCCATCATTCCCAACCAACTCCAGATATTCGGCCAGTATGGCTATATCAAATCCGAGATTCACAACGCCGGCAGCACCCCTGGCTTCAACGGCGGCCCCACGCTCCGCACCCCCGAACACCGCGCCGCCACCGGCGTGAAATATAATTTCCGTTCCGGTCCGCTCAAGGGTCTTTATATAACCGCCGGGTTTCGCTACGAGGGCAGGTCCCGCGGCGTTTCCGGCAGCGCTCGCCGTATCCGTGGCACGCAGGTCACCGACACGCTTCCTTTCGTAAACAATCCCTATCCCAATGGCGATCTTCCCTTCCCGAACGAACCCGCCGGCAAAGTCCTCTACGCCGCCGACGCCGCGAACGACCTTGTCATCTATCTGCCCGACGGACGCGAAACCATCTACAACCCGACCTATCGCCTCTTCGAGGCCGGCGTCGGCTACTCATGGAAAACCGGCCGCACGCGCCACAAAATCCAGCTCAATGTCCGCAACCTGTTTGATGAAATCTATACCTACGGTGCAAACGCCCCCGGTGCGGAGCGGAATTTTGTTTTTACCTACGAAATCAAATATTGATCCCGCATTATTCATCGTTCCAATTCCTCTTCATTCCTTCGTCAGGAACGAGAAAGAATAAAGAAACGGGCTATGTTGACTTTTCCAGAATTGAATCCGCCCACCTGTCGCGGACGTTTTTTCAAACTTCCGCCCAATCGCGTCTGGCGTTCCTATCAGGGCGGGCGGACGCTTGATGAAATCGCCGGGGATGAAAACCCCGCCGACGGTCATTTCCCGGAGGACTGGATCGCATCCCTCACCGCCGCGAGCAACCCCGTCCCGTCCTCTCCGGACGAGGGGCTGTCGGCCGTCGAATTGGACGGGAAAAAACACCTCCTGCGCGACTTGATTGCCGTTGATCCGCTGCATTTTTTGGGGCGAGCCCATCTCGACCACTTTGGACCGAATCCGCATATTCTGGTCAAGTTTCTGGACTCGGCCATCCGGCTGCATTTTCAAGTCCACCCCTCGCGTGAATTTGCGCGTCGTTTTCTCGACGCGCCATCGGGAAAAACCGAGGCATATCATGTCCTCGGTGTGCGCCCGGGGCACGAGGGCGTGCTTTGGCTGGGCTTCCAACGCCCGCCCTCGCGCGGCGAATTGCGACGCATGATCGAGGCACAGGATATCCCCGCGCTGAAAGCCTGTTTCGATCCCGTGCGTGTGCGTCCGGGCGACACATTCATCGTTCCCGGCGGCACGCCGCACGCGCTTGGCTCCGGCCTGTTCGTGGTGGAAATGCAGGAGCCCAGCGATCTGGTCGTCCGCTTTGAATTTGAACGCGGGGGGTATGTTCTTCCGGAAAGCGCCCGTTTCATGAAGCGCGGGCTGGATTTCTGCCTCGATATTTTCGACCTGGCTCCGCGTCCGCTGACAGACACGGGAAATCCGTTCAAATGCGCGCCCGCCCGGAGCCGCGCCCTCTCCGCGCAATCCCGCGAGGACGACTTGATAAACAGTGAGTTCTTCAGGATGAAAAAACTGCGCGTGGCGGACACCGTCACCCTCGCCCCCGACAGCTTCACTCTGGCGATTGTCACCTCGGGCGCATGCCGCGCCACCGCGTTGTCATCCGGATATTCGGCAACGCTCTCCCCATACGAAAAAATCGTCCTTCCTGCCGCCCTCGGTCCCCTGCGCCTCGATCCCCTCGCCCACGCCGAAATCCTCCTCTGCCAGCCGCCCGTTCCCAGTTTTTAGTATGTCCCTTTGGAAAAAATCAGCCAACATGATGCCCGCCCCGATTTTATTTTCCCAATAAATGAACCATGATGCGGCCTAAAAACAGCCAATGCGATGACACGGCACAATCCAGGCCAAAGACCGCGGACCGATCCGAGATAGAGGCGGTTTTGCGTTGTGAGCCGTCGCGCGCCGCCCCGCTTTTTCTGCCGGCCATCTACGAGCACAAGGCTTGGTTTGTCCAATGCACGCCGTCAGCGGTGGCGCGCGACAGCAGGCTGATGGCCAGGGCGCTCCTTGCGGAATATGAAACGCTCGCCCCGGATGCGCTGACGGTGGGCATTGATGTGTATAATATCGAGGCCGAGGCCGTCGGTTGTTCCGTCGTCTATTATGAAGGAGCTGATACTTCCGTGCCAAGCATTGGCAATCATGTTTTCAGGGAGGGGGATGACCTGACGGGGGCGCCGTTGCCGCATCCCTTGCGGGACGGGCGCATGCCGATTAATATACAAGCCGCGTGTGATGTGCGGCGTGCCCTGGGTGCTGATTTCTGGCTGCGCGGAGCGGTCTCCGGTCCGTTTTCGCTGGCGGTTTCGCTGGTCGGCGCCGATGCGCTGTTCATGGCCTGTCTCGAATCCCCTGAATGGGTGAATGGCGTGTTGGATTATGCAAGGCACGTGGTGCAGGAATATGCCAAGGCTTATATTGATATCGGGGCCGGGCTGATGATTTTTGACTCCCAGGCGTCGCCCGCCCTGATTTCGCCCGCCATGTATGAGCGGCTGGTCCTGCCCGTCACCCAGAAGCTCATACAATGGATGGCCGCGCAGGGCGTGCGCGATGTGCCGCTGGTCATCGGCGGCGACACCCTGCCTATCGCCCGATCGCTGGTGCAAACCGGGGCAAACAACTTGTTATGCGATTTCACCGCCGATGTCACCGCGTGGCTCGACATTTGCCGCGAAGCCAGGTGTGCCCTGCGCAGGAATATTTCCCCGAGCCTGCTCCAAACGGAGTCGCCCGAACAAATATACGCGCATGCCCGCGCGGAAGTGACACGCGGCACAGGCTTCCCGGGCTTCATCATGGGGACCGGGGTTATTCCATACGGAACTCCCTCTGAAAACCTTCTCGCCGTCAGACAGGCCTGCCGGGACTCTGCCTGAGGGAGTGTTTCTCCAAGCCGGACCGTCACTCTTCCGGGAGTCGCGCATCTGCCCTGAGCCAGCAAAACGTCCGGGGGCTTGGCAAGTGAACGTGGAGTCGTCCATTTTCGATCCGGGCCTCGCCCTGCCCGGCCAGCAATTTATATTGCGACGCCGCGACGGCGGGCAGGTCAATGGTCTGCCGGTCGCTGGTCGCGCCCTCGCGGAATATCAGCAGGTGCAGCGCGTATCCGCCGCCGTTAATCACCGCGAATCCGGTCCACGAATACCCGTCCGGAGGGGCGCCGAGGGGCAGCACGTCATTATCATAAAACTCCGGGCGCCACTGTTTCCAAAGTGCAACGAGAGGTTTCAGGGTGGTTATAAAACAGGGAGACAGGCCGGTGTTTTCGAACCACGCCAGCGGCGAGGCAAGCATCACGCTGGCGAACAAATAATCCGCCTGATACAAGGCCGGGCGCAGCGGGTCGCCGGCATACAGCGCGTCGTTGCGCTCCGCGTTCAGAAATTCCATCCGCAGTCGCATCGGGTGAATGGTTTGGGCCAGCGTCCAGAGGGCGCGGAGCGTCGAGTGGGGATAATAATTGCGCCAGTCGGTGTAGCGATTTTCGACAAAAATGGCGGCCCCGGCGGGCCGGCCCCAAAAACCGAGCCGCGCCTCGGCGGTGGTGTCGAGGTCCGCGATGATGTCGCCGTCCGACGCATCCCGCAGCCGGTCCAGCAGCGCGCGGAACCGCCGCTCGCATGACGGCGAGAGCAGCTTCACGCCGTCCAGCTTGAAGTGCCTGACTCCGTGCCGCTGCCAAAGGTCGATCAGCATGGCCGCGTCCTTTTCCCAGTTGGCGAAATCGTCGGACGAGTCGGGCGCATACCACAGGCCGACGCCGACCCCGCGCCTGCGTGCGTGCACCATCACCGGCTCCAAGCCGCGTGGAAACCGCTCCGGATCGGGCGTCCAGTAATCCGGCGCCGCCGCCCAGAAACCGCTCCAGATTCCGCCCTCCTGAATGGTGTTGATGGTGCGGCCCTTTTGCCAGCCGTCGTCCAGTTGTATCACCTCCACGCCCAGTTCCGACGCGCGGTCGATTTCCGTGATTATAAATATCTCGCAAATACGGTCCGCGCGCGAACGATCGCCCCAAGTGTTGCTCAACAGCACGCCGTCGCGTCCCGGTTTATACGGTTGCAGGCCGCGCTGCCAGCGCTGCAACGCCCGCGTCCGCCCACTCGCCCCGCCCTCATAGGCAAGGGTCACCTCTTCACAGGAAACGGCCGTGGCGCCGGGCGTTGCCATCCATCCGTCCGGTCCCGAAACCAGCGTCAACGCGGGCTCGGCGTCCCATGTCCGCACGCGCGCCGTCGGCGCAAGCCGGACCCAGACGAAACCGCGCCCGGTGCCGGGCTGCTCAAACGCCACGAGGTTCGCCCGGAGTTCCAGCCGTTTTTCGGACGGATGCAACTGGAGGCTGCGGCCCCAGGCAATTTCCCCGTGCTCGTCGCTTTTGTCCACATAATGATACTCCATGACGATGGCGTGGGGCGGGATGTTGAATGTTTTTGGCGGATTCACAGTGTTTGACTACAAATAGGGGGAAAGGGGGCGAGCCGGAAAACACTCACTCATGAGAACAGAACCGGCGACCAGCGACTTTGTGTCTAGTGCCTGCTTTTATTACCATGTCCGGGTAAAATGGGGGTATTGCTCGCTTCGCCTTGACGATGGAATCTGGAAGGCGAGGACAAGGAAGTTATCACACTGGAATCAATGAAATCCAATGCAGCTAAACCGCAATCTGAGAATTTCAGTTTATAATATCGTAGGAAGCACCTTCTACGTCCCACATATTCCTCATCTGCTCGTGCTTCGAGAAACACGAAACTTGATTGTTTACAAGCTTGCCCCGTATTCCGGAATAACAGATTTTACACGGCAGTTTTTCGATAAAACAGGTGCAGTTGGGAGTGGTAGTTTATATTACGAATTAGCAGGCAAGCTCTTGAATTATTTACGAAAAAAATAGGATGCAATTTGCAGGCAGGCCTGAATGGCGCTAAGATAAAGGCGATTGTCGTATTCAAACAGGCGGCATGAAACGGTTAAAAATCATGCAATGTATTGATTATAATATTGTAATGAATCATTCGTAGCATATTCATAACAATATGATTATTAATCAGTTATATTTAAACAGCTTTTCGCATCATTTGTGCAACAGCATTCCGCGCCGCGGGACTTCGAGGTTCACTGCCTGTGCGACGGATCTGGACGGCTTGAGTAAACTGCTGGCTGTTTTTTCCCGACCAGCCTGCTTTCCGGCACCCCAAAAAGCAGGAGCATGTGCTGCTCCACCCTGATGGTCTTCTGGGCGTTTCTTTCGCAGGTGCTCACGTGCAGCGCCTCGTGCCGCGCGACCGTGCAGGCATGGTGTGCGTCACGCGGCCGAGCCGTGCCCGGCGAAAGCACCAGCGCGTATTGCTAGGTCAGGTTGAGACTGCCGTTGAAAACGATGCAGAGGAACTTCAGCGTAATCAACGCGTGGATCGAAACGCAGGAATGAAGGCCCCTCCGCGCTGCTCAACGGCCGCAAGGTGCGTGTCGTTGACGGCACCGGCTTTTGCCAGCCCCGGACATGTCCGCCGATGTGGAATGGGAAGCGCTCAAGTCCGAGCGGGATAGTCTGCGCACCGCGACGGATGCCGCACGAGAAGAGTGGCGCAAGAAAGCGGCGGCCGTGGCCGAACCCAAATGGACGGCCACACAGCTCGTGGAATTTCCGCGCTCGCTTCCCGCCGGCTGGCACTGGCAGCGGCAGGCCCACTCGGGCACGATCACGCGGAGAGATACGCCACTCGCGCAGTGGCCGGAGATTCTCGCCTTGCTCGCCCGGTTGGAGCAGACGCCCGGCCTCACCGTCGTCAAAGTCGAGATTCAGGCGGACGGCACCGGCGGAGACCGCCACTTTGCGGTCATCACCGTGGAGGTGCGGATTGCAGTGGAGACCAACGGAAACCCGGAGCGGGCTGCGTTCCTTCGCCCGCTCCCGGTTTACCCAATGCTGCTGCGTCTGCATAGACGCTTGGTCGCCACTACACGCACTTTTGAAAGTAAACTTATACACATCAACGGCTTGAGTGGATCTACCCCTCAAAAAAACATCGGACTTCGCGAATAGCGGAAGGCGGGTTAATATACGGACGCCAGAAGTGGCATGGGCACTGCCTTTGAAGCTTAGCTCATGGAGTGTTTAACCGCTCAGTGAAGCTGACTGCTCAGTTTCCCTCTATAAAAACACAATAGGAGCGAAAATAAGCACCTCTTAACTCCATGTTTTACGCTTATCGGGGCGAGCACTTCGTCGTTCGTGAGCAGACTCAGCGTGAAGGCGTCCAGTTTTTCCATGTCGCAGCCAATAAGCAGCGGCGCGGCGTGCAGACACCAGAGGCTGATGTGCGTGTATTGCTCGTCGGGAGTGAGGCGGGTGGGGTGCTGGTTGCCCCTACCGACTTCGCCACGATGAGCATGTCGGGGTCGTTCCAGTTGCCTGGGTTGGAATAGGGAGCGGCATGATCGCGTCCGAATCCGATGTCGGTTATGCTTTGCCAAGTGTCGATGATGTCGCCCGTGGTGCGCCAACTGTTGCCGCTGACGGTGTCGCCCCATTCCCAGACGTTTTCGATGCCGTATTGGCAAAGGCTGTAAATGATGTCCCGTTTTTGTTCGCGCAAAAATTTTCCCATGAGCGCGAAGGGATAGACGGCCACATCGCGGCGGTTGGAGTTCGCGTAGGTCGGTATTCCGGGAGGGGCCGGGATTTTGCCTTCGATCACGCGGTCGTAACGGCACAGGTCGTATTTCAAATAATCAAAACCCCATTTGGCGTAGGTCTCGGCGTCCTGCCGTTCGTGCCCCCAACTGCCGAAACAATCGCCGCAGGTCCACGGGCCGGGAGACGAATAGATTCCGATTTTGAGGCCAAGGTCGTGGACGTAGTCGGCGAGTCCTTTCATGTCGGAAAATCGCAGGTTGGGCTGGATGCTCCCTCTGTGCGTCGCGCGCGGGGCCGCGCAGCGTCGGGTCGTCAGAGGAGCGATGATTTTGCCAATAGTCGTCGATGTTGATGTAGGTCCAGCCGTGGTTGATGAGTCCGCTTTTGACCATGGCAGCGGCGGCGCGCTTTACGTGGTCGGCGCTCACTTCGCCCGCGAAACAATTCCAACTGTTCCAGCCCATCGGCGGTGTCAGTGCGATGCGGTCACCGCAGACGATGCGGAATTTTTTCGCCGACACACCGAGCGCGTTTTTCGCGACGAGAGTCACGATGTGTTCGCCTTTGACGCCCAGTTCGCCGGTGATCCGCCCGGTGTTGCCGTCGAGTATCAGGTCGGCGGGAAGGTTTTTGGCGGAAAAGGTCATCGGGTGTTCGCCCGTGGCGGGGATTGTGTAGAGGAAGGGCGAGCCAGGGCGCACGCCGAAGACGCCGGGGCCGTTGATGCGCGGCGTGGCGGGCGGCGGGGGCGTGAGGATGTAGGGTTCGGTTGGCAGCGACGGCGGTGTGTTCGCGACGGCGTTCGACGTCAGCGCGTGCGAGAAAACGATTATGGCGAGCACGGCAGCCAGCGTCGGAAAGAAATGCGAGCGCATGTTATTTTTTCACGACCACCGGGGCGGTTTTTATATGCAGGGTTTTCCCGCGGAGTAGCTTGTCGTGCGTAATAAACCAGCCTTGCAATTTTTCCCCATCGTATATGATTTCGGTAATTTTCGGATCACCGGCGCTGCGGATGATCGTCACCGTTTGTCCGCCGAGTTGCATGCGCACTTCGTCGAAGAGCGGCACGGTGATTATATAATCCGGATCAGCCGGCGAGTAGGGATAGAGACCGATGGCGTTGAACACATACCACGAGGACATTTCGCCGGCGTCGTCCATGCCGCAGAGCGTGCGTCCGTCGCCCATGCCGTAAAAACGTTCCATTATTATATTGAGCAGGATTTGGCATTTCTCCTGACGGTTCGTCCAATAGTATAAATATGGAAATCCGTGGTCGGGCTGGTTGCCGTGACAATATTGTCCGATGAATGTATTTACATTCCGGGCGATGTGGCGCGGATTCCACGGCGTTGTGAAGAGGCGGTCGAGCTGGCGTTCGAAAGCGGTCTTGTCGGGGTAGAGCGCGATGAGCCCCTCCGTGTCGTGCGGCGCGAAAAAGGACGACTGCCACGCGTTGGCTTCGCGATACATGTATTCGTAATAGGGTTGCTTCGCGTCAAACGGCCTCACCCAGCTTCCATCTTCGAGGCGTCCGCGCATCAGGCCGGTTTCGGGGTCGAAGAGATTGGCGTAGTTGCGGGAGCGTTTCATCATGGTTTGGTAGGTCGCGTCGTCGTTCATTTCGCGTGCGAGCAGGGCGAGGGAATAATCGTCGTAGGCGTATTCGAGCGTTTTGGTGACGCCGGCTTTGGCCTTGGTTTCGACGCCAGGATCACCGACGCGAGGCGTGGAGATGTAGCCTTTGTTTATATATTCATTCAGGTGTGGACGACCGCGGTTGGATTCGCGGGTGGCGTTGGTCAGCAAAAGTTCGTACGCGCGTTTCACGTCGTAGCCGCGCAGGCCGCGCAGGTAGGCGCCGGCGATGAAGGGCGCGGCGTGGTCGCCGTGGAAAAAGATCGGCATGAAACCGCTGGCGTTGCCGCGCTCGATCATCGACTGGATCACGTCCTCGGTGATTTTTGGCGCGAGCATTCCGAGTAGCACGAGTTTGTTGCGGTAGTCGTCCCAGAGCGACGGGTCGGTGTAGTAAGCGTGGTTGGCGCGGACGGTTTTGCCCTTGGGGTTTTTGAATTCGCCGTTCGTGTCGCTGCGTAGCGCGGGCCAGAGGAACGAGCGGTAGAGGCACGAATAAAACATGCCGCGCTGGCGTTCGCTGCCGCCGGTCACACGGATTTTCGAGAGCAACGCCTCCCACGTTTCCGTGGCGGCGGTGCGGATGTCGTCGAAACTTTTTCCGGCAATCTCGGCTTCCAAATTTATGCGGGCATTTTCCGCGCTCACGAACGAGAGCCCGATTTTGATTTCGAGCGTTTGGTCGTCGCCGTCGAAATTAATGACGGGGAGTTTGTGCTCACGTCCCGAGTGCATTTCGATTTTTTCGATTTTGCGACTGGTGGTTGCGTAGAAAAAGATTTTGTCGCGCGCTTGTTGGAAACCCTGGAACGCATTTTCGGCAACCTGCTCGATTTTCCAGTCCTTCACCTGTTCGTTGGAAATGGCGAGGTTGACGATGAGTTTTTTGGTGCGGCCGTCCTTGTAGGTGTAGCGGTGGAAGCCACAGCGCAGGGTTGTGGTGAGTTCGACGTTTATATTATTCCGGCTCAGGAGCACTTGATAATAACCGGGGCTGGCGGATTCGTTTTTGTGACTGAAGGGCGACTCGAAATTATTCGGGTTGACTCTGCCCGAGGCAGGCATGACGGGGAGGTTGCACAGATTCCAGTGGCCCTTGTTGGTGTGCGCGAAGCCGACGATGGTGTTGTCTTCGTATTCGTAGCCGGCGCCGCTTTTGAAACGGGTGATGGGGCTGAGTTGCACCATGGCGTTGGGCAGCGACGAGCCGGGGAAGGTGAGACCACCCCAGACTTTCCATGGAGCCTTGAAGCCGACTTCGGCGACGGAGGACGGCGCGGTTGTACCGAGAAAGGGATCGACGTAACTGGTGAGCGGTTTGGCGTCGGCGGAGCGGGGTAGGATGGCGCAAGCTGCGAGGAGCAAGGCTGTGAGGGGACAGCGTGGCGTCGTCATCGTGATAGGTTTTGTTGAAAAGGACATTTGGGGTTTGTTGGCGAAGGATAAAGATTGAGATTTTCCGCGGCCATTTTCCCAGTAATACGGTTTTTGGTAAATCGTCCGATGCGATGAGATGTGCGGGCGCATCATCCCGACATCATCGTTTTGGACGATTTACTCAAAATGACATTTCCGGGATAGTGCGTCCGCTCCCACAACCCAGCAACCTATCCCTGATTTGTTTCAGCCCCCATGACAACCCTACGCTTATCGAAATCCTCCGCGCTCATCGCGGGCTTGCTTGTCCTCGCGCCGATTTGCGCCCGCGCCGCCGACCACACCGTGGCCGCAGGTGGAACATTGCCGACCGCCACTACGCTCACGGCGGGCGACACCATCACGTTGCAAGGTGACGCGTCGGTGGGCACCGCACAATACGCCATGGCCGCGAGATATTCCAGCATCGTCTCGTCAGACAACAACGTGTGGCGCACGCTCACGGTGAACTCCGCCAACTCACGACTGATGCAGATTAACAACGGCACATTCACTGTGACCTTCGATCACATCATCCTCTCGTCAGCGACCATCACCACCGCGGGACAGATGGGCGGCGGCATCCTTTTCAGCAACGGTGGCGCTGGCACAGCTACCATAAACGGAGATTTTCAGGTGAACAACAACTGGGCCGCTGGCAACGGTGGTGGCATACAAGTTGGCACGAATCTCCTCGTCTTCGGCGGCAAAGTCAGCTTCACGGGCAACTACGCGGGCGCTCAGGGCGGCGGGGTGAATATCGGCGTGGGCAGTCCCGGCGTGACCTTCATGGACACCGTTGTTTTTACCAGCAACACAGCCGCGCAAAACGGCGGCGCGACGCACATTCATAATGGAAGCGGAACAATCACCTTCCAAGGCAGTTCAACATTTGCATTGAACGAATCCGGTTCATTCGGCGGTGCCGTTTCCGCCTTTGGTCACCTTGATTTTCAAAAAGGCGCGTATTTTGAAAATAACAAGTCCATCTCGGCAGACGGAGGCGGTGGTGCCATCTATGTGAAAGGCAACGCGACCATCGTCGGCTCCAGCACGTTTATCAACAACAGCGCGGGCGGCTACGGCGGCGCCATCTTCCACGACCTTAGCGCGGCCACTCCGACGGCGCTCACCCTCGATGCCTCGCTCGGCGACATCTGGTTTGAAGGCAACCAAAGCAACACCGCCACCACTGCGACGCGCAATGCCATCAGTATCCGCACCAGCCCGACAACAACACCGAGCCTCATCTTCAACACCGGCACCGGTGCGAACGCGCACACCATCGCGCTCCTTGACCCCATCAACACCACCGACGCGACCGCCTATGCCACCATCACGCAAAACGGCGACGGCATCGTGCTCCTCGACACCTTCACCAGCGCCGTGACTGCGACCACGACCATCAACTCCGGAGCTTTCCGCCTCACGCGCCGCGCGACCTATGGCACCTCGGACACCATCGGTGACTTCATCCTCGCAGGCCCGGCCACGCTCTCCGGTAACGGCACCATTCGCGCCAACACCATCACGCTCGCTGACAACGCGCACCTCGAAGTCATCGGCGGCGGCACGCTCGCGCTTCAAGCCACCACGCACAACTACAGCACGAACGGCGTGCGCATTTCCGGCAACGGCACCATCGACGCTGGTGGCGCAATCACCGCCTTGCTCGTCGATGTCGGTTCGCTCGTCGCCGACGACCCCGCAGGCGGCATGCTCGCCAACTCCGCGCAAACACTCACATTTGCCGCCAGCACACCGCTCACGATTGCCAACAGCGGAACCATCGCCATCGACCTCTTCGCGGGCAACATCAGCGACCAGCTTGCCGTCGACACGCTCGCGCTCACAGGCAGCGCCTACCTCAACCTCATCGGCGCCGGCAACGGCTCCTACAAAGTCCTCACCGCGACCAGCGACATCACCGCGCTCACCGCAAACCTCAATCCGCTCGTCAACGGACTTGCCCCTGCCGGACACTTCGGCGCGGTGAAAGACTATCAGAATTCCGGCAAGGAACTCTGGATTAATTTCACCACGCAAAATCTCGCCACCGCCTGGACCGGCATAGGCGGCGGCATTTGGAAAAATGATTCCGGCTCCAATCTCAACTGGTATGACGGCAACGCCGCCACGCCTGATTACGCCTTCATCAACGGCGACCGTGTCCGCTTCGACGACACCGCCACCGTGAAAACCGTCACCATCGACGCCGCCGGTGTGACCGCCGCCGACATCACCGTCGATAACACCGTCGGCAACGACTACACATTCGTCGGTTCTGGCGGCATCGTCACCAGCACGACCAGCAGCGTCGGCTCGCTCGTCACCACGCCCACTGGCAAACTCGTCAAGGTCGGCGCGGGCGCGCTCAGCTTCGAAAACACCGGCACGAACATCTTCGTCGGCGGAATCGAAATCTCCGGCGGCACACTCGGCTTCACCGCAGGCAATCAACTCGGCGACGGCGGCAATGGCATCCATTTCACCGACGCCGCTGCGCTCCGCGCCAATGCCGACAATCTAACGCTCTCCAACAACCTCCTCATCGACGCCGGCAAAACCGCCACGCTCGATACCGCCGCGCACACGCTCACCTACAGCGGCATCCTCACGGGCATCGCCGCCACCGGCACGCTCGCCAAAACCGGTTCCGGCACGCTCAAGCTTACCGAGGACAACTCTGCCATCAATGCTGCCGCCGCCACCCACATCAGCGAGGGCACGCTCAGCCTCGACACCGCCGCCGCGAAACTCGGCGGACGCATCGACATCGCCACCGGCGCTACGCTCGCCGGCATCGGCGCCGCCACAGGAGACATTTTCGCAGCGGCCGGCGCCATCATCCGTCCCGGTTCGACGCACACCGCTGCCGAAACGCTCACGCTTCGCAACCTCACGCTCGATTCGTCCACCGTCCGCTTCGACCTTTTCGAAGGCAACGTCAGCGACCAGCTCAACATAACCGGCACGCTCACCATCAGCGGCAGCAACACCATCGATATCAGCGCCTTCAAATCCGGCACATTCGCGCTCGGCAACATCGCCGCGCTCGACGTCGCCAGCACCAAAGTCACCATCGGCGGTGTCGCACAGGTTGCCGGTTCCCGTCAAACCGCCACGATTGCGGCAAGCGGCACGAATCTCCTCCTCAACGCCAGCGCGGACATGTCGCGCATCCTCCGCTGGACCGGCTCGACCAGC
Organism: Termitidicoccus mucosus; assembly: GCF_038725785.1. Taxonomy (GTDB): domain Bacteria; phylum Verrucomicrobiota; class Verrucomicrobiia; order Opitutales; family Opitutaceae; genus Termitidicoccus; species Termitidicoccus mucosus. The sequence goes on along the minus strand of NZ_CP109796.1, from coordinate 1,333,224 downwards.
GCCACTTGGTCCTCCATCGGCGCCAACTGGACGGATGGCGCCGCCGTGACACTTTACGCCAACGGCGACCGCGTCATCTTCGATAGCACTGCCGACACTGCCAGCCCTGGCAATCGCTCCATCACCATCGAAGGCACAGGCGTGACCGTGTCCGATATTCAAATACAAGGCTCCGGCAACTACACCTTCGCCGGCTCGGGCATCACAGCCGACGCCGCCAGCGTCATTTCCGGCACCCTCACCGGCGCGACCGGCAAATTCGTCAAAGACGGTTCCGGCACGCTCGCCTTCACCAACGCGGCCAACAATTTCAAAAACGGCATCGAACTCGGCGGCGGCGCGGTGACCTTCACCGACGGCGCGCAACTCAACGGTGGCGGCATCCGCTTTACGGGCGACACCGCACTTGCTCCCCAAGCCGACGCACTCACGCTTTCAGCCAACATCGCCATCGACGCCGGCAAAACGGCCGCACTCGCCCTCGGCGCAAACAACCTCGCGCTCACCGGCACCCTCTCCGCCACCGCCGCCAGCGGCACCCTCGTCAAAACCGGCACGGGCACGCTTACGCTCTCCGGCAACAGCGCTGCGACAACCTCGAACCTGGTCGCAAATATTTCCGCAGGTGAATTCCGCCTCGCGGGCGCGAGCCTCGGCGGCACGGTCAACCTCGCGGCAAATACGCGCCTTTCCGGTATCGGAAGTTTGAATATGGTGCGCACATCAGCCGGCGACGTCATTGCCGTAGGCGCGGGCATCCTTAACATCGCCAGCCTGCAGCTCGCCTCCGGTGGCACGCTCACGAGTAGCTCGCCCAACGCCACGCTCGCCGGCGCGGCCACATTTGCGGGCTCCCTGACCGCCGACATTGCCGCAGGTAATGCCCTCACGTTTACCGGATCCAACACCGGTGCCGCCAGCCTCTTGAAAATCGGTGCGGGTAACCTCGTCTTCGAGGGCGCGCCCTCGTTCGGCTACACGGGTACCACGCAAATCGACCAAGGCTTCGTCATGTTCCGCAATATCTCTGGCACGGATGCCGCCGCCGTCATAAACACCATCGTCCTCAACGGCGGCTGGCTCGACCTCTCCGACGCGCAGGCGCTCGACACCACCGGCTCCACATCGAACGATTGGGCCGGCCTCAAAATCATCCGGGGCGCAAACGCGGCATCCAGCGGCGTCATCGGCGTAAACGACATCGTGCGCGTCGGCTCCGGCACCACGACTTTCGCCATCGGCAGTGGCACAAAAACCGGCGTGTTTGTTGTCATCGATGCGGGCAACGACACCGCAGTCCTCTCCGGCACCAACATTTACAAAGGCTACACACGCATCGACAGCGGCACGCTTCGCGTCACTGCCGACATGCAACTCGGCGACATCGCCGCCAAGCGCGAAGTCGTTCTCAACGGCGGCGCGCTCCAAATCAGCAGCAGCCTCACCACCACACGCGCCATTGAGCTCCGCACCGACGGCACTGTCGTCACCGACGCCGGCGTCGCCACGACATGGGCGGCGGTCAATGTCACCGGCAGCGGACTTTTCACATTCACCAAACTCGGCAGCGGCACCTTCACGAACAACGGCGCGAGCGCTGCCGCCGCTGTTAACGTAACTGAAGGCCGTTACGTCGCCACGAAATCAAACGGCGCAGGCACCGGATACGTCACCGTCGCCGCAAACGCGATCTTCGAGATGAACACCGGTGCGGGCACGGCCGTCGTCGCGAACAATTTCGCCGGCTCTGGCACGCTCGCTATCACCGCCGGCGCGAACACATTCTCCGGCACATCGGTCGCCATCGACCACATCGCCATCACCGGTGCGGCCACCAACATCACCTCGGCCAACGGTCTCCTGCCAATCGCCTTCGGCACGCCCAACGGCACGCTTACCATCGACGCCGCACGCTTCAATCTCGGCGCGCCAACCACGATGCTCGGCAACGTGACACTCTCGAACAACGCTACGTTCGGTTTCGCATCGAGCGGCACCGGCGGCGCTTCGTTCAAGACCGCCACGGTAAATACACTGGCGGGCAGCGGCACGCTTTGGTTCAACACCAACCTCGCGCGTGCCCGCAACGACCGCCTCGCCATTCTCACCACTCCCAGCGGCGACTACACGCTGCGTATCAACAACACCGGCCCCGTGCCCACGACATACTCCGCGCCGCTCACCATCATCGACGCGCCCGCAGGCGGCACTGCCACCTTCACATTGCCCGGAGGCAAAATCGACGTCGGCATGTTCTCCTACGCTGTCACCACAGGCACCGAAAGTGGCAAACTCGTCGTCAACATCACCGGCACCGGCGCGATGAGCAACGCAGGCTCCGTCATCAACGCCATGGCGGGCGCGCTCCCGCTGAGCTGGTTTTCCGAGTTGAACACTGTCAGCCAGCGCCTCGGTGAACTGCACCTCGACAAACGCGGCCCCGAAGGCCGCCCATCCGCGTGGATGCGCGCCTACGGGCAGCAACTCGACTTCGGCGCGGGCGTCACCGGACTCGCCTTCGACGAGCGCCAATACGTTGTCGATGCGGGAGTTGATTACAAACTCCGCAGTGCGGGCGAAACGAGCGTCTACATCGGCGGTTTCTTCGGCTATGGCCAGACCGATCGTGATTTTGGTTCCGCAGGAGAGGCATCCGGCCAGAGTATCCACGGCGGCATCTACGAAACTATTTGCACAAAGAGCGGCTGGTATCTCGACGGTGTTCTCAAGGTGAACGGTTTCGACAACGACTTCACCGCCGTCGCGCCCACCGGCGAAACGATGACCGGCAATTACAACACCTACGCGATCGGTGGTTCGCTCGAACTCGGCAAGCGTTTTGAAATCGACTCCGGCTGGTATATTGAGCCGCAAATCCAAGGTGCCTACACGCAGCTCATGGGCAAACGCTACACGACGAGCTCCGGCATCGAGGTGCAATTCGAAACCGGCAATACTGCGCAAGGCCGCGTCGGATTTGTCTTCGGGCGTCTCTTCGAAGCCGGCGTGGACAAATATTTCCAGGTTTACGTGAAAGCCTACGGTGCATCGCAATGGACGACCGGCGGCGCCGTCATCGCCACGCCCGCAGGCGGCCAGCCGCAACGTTTCCTGCCCGCAATCAAAGGCGACCGCCTCGAAGGCGGTACGGGCTTCGCATGGAAACCGTCCGCGAAACAATTCCAACTCTATTTCGATTTGGAAACCGCCACCGCCGATGATTACGTAAAACCGTGGGGACTGAACTTCGGCGTCCACTACGGCTGGTAAACCCCGCGCATCGTGGCGCAGACAGCCAAGTCTGCCTGAAAAACAGAAGGCAGGTTTAGCACCCCGCGCTGAATACGCGATCACACTTTCTTTGCCATGTTACCCAGAAATATCCTCACTGCGATCCCATTGGCGTTTTTTGCGCTCACGTCGTTCGCGCACGCCCAAACGGTCGCCCCTGTTGCAACCGGCACCACAACGCCCAAAACATCAGCGTCAACCACCGACGAAATCGTCGAAATGTCCGTCTTCACCGTGCAGGCGAGCGACGACTCCGGCTATCAAGCGACAAACACCACCAGCGGCAGCCGCCTGAAAACATCGCTCAAGGATACCGCCGCAGCCATCTCGCCATTCACCGCGGAGTTTTTGTCCGACATGGGCGTGACCAGCCTCGAAGAAATGCTCACCTACGCGAGCAACGTCGAAACCGACACCGAGGACGGCACCAACGGCTTCAACAATTCATCGGGCCGCTTCGCCGGCACGACCAACGCGCGCTTCCGCATACGCGGCATCACCGCCGGCGCATCGCGCGACTACGTTGATTCGGCCATCCCCGCAGATTTCTACAACACGGAGCGCGTTGAAGTCGCCAGCGGCCCCAACTCAATTCTTTTCGGCATGGCCGACGCGGGTGGCAGCGTGGCGTTTTCAACCAAACGCGCCCGCACGACACGCAATTCCACCAGCATCACGAATGTTTACGGCTCGTGGGACTTTGAGCGACTCATGCTCGACCAGAATTGGGTTCTCATCCCTCGCAAACTTGCCTTCCGATTGATGGGCTTGTATCAAAACTCCAGCACATGGCGCGAGTGGCAGTTCGCCGACCAGAAACGTTTTACGCCGGCGGTCATGATAAAGCCGTTCCGAAACACCGTCGTGCATCTCAACTACGAAGCCGGAGTCTTCGACAACAGCACCAACGTCACTTGGAACGCGATTGACCAAATCACCGGCTGGCTTGCTGCCGGACGACCCACGACAAACGGCGTGACCGGCGGAGTGATACCCGACGGCATGGGGCAATACAGCACGACCGCGAACCGCTACACTGTTTTTGAGGATGACAACGGCATCGTTTTCAACGAAAGGAGCGCGCTCCGAAGTGCGCGCGTTGCTGGCAGCGATGCGCTCGTTCCGCCATCAATCATGCCGTACGACGTCAACCTCGTCGGCCCCGGCGGGCAACGGAACCAGAAGTTTGAAAGCTGGTCCGCCATCGTCGAACAACGGGCGGGCCCGGTGAGTTTGGAGTTCGGCTATTTCCACAACCGCAACGACGTCGTCGCCAACTCCTCGAATCCCGACGGACAGACGGCGCTCTACGCCGACCCAAATGAAACCGTGACCATCGGCAGCTCGACCATGCCGAATCCGCGCGTTGGCCAATTCTACATGGAATCGCCGTGGATACGCGACACGGTCACCAACACCAACGATGTCGTCCGCCTCACCGCCGCGTGGGAACTCAAACTCGGCAAATATTGGGGCCGGCACCGTCTCGCCGGCTTGGTCGAGCATTCCGAAAATGAATTGGTGCGCGATTACCGGATTCAGATTTTCGCCAACGACAACAACGAGGCCATTTCCAACAAGGCCACGCCCGAAAACACCGTGAATCTCGTCAATCACCGCCATTATTTTGCCGAGGGCGATTACAAAAATTATTACTCCGGCAATGCGCAAATCGACGTCCCCGGGTTTTCCATCGGCGACAATTATTACCACACCACCTACGTCACGCGCGAAAAAGCCTACACGCACACCAAAAAATCCATTAACTCCTACATGCTCGCGCTGCAAAGCTACTGGCTCGACAACCGACTCGTGACGCTGTTTGGCTATCGCATAGACGACATCACCTTTCGCAATGAAGACCAGGCTCGCATCACCTCGGCCGCGGATCCACGCGTTCTCTCCGGCCGCAAGGTTCTCAACGAATGGGCGCCGCTCGGCACCTATGTCGTGAACAAATACCAGCCCGGCACCTTCACTGCCGGCGGGGTCTATCACATCTCGCGTCGCATTTCGCTTTTTGCCAATGCATCCTCCAACAAATCCGCGCCGCGCTTCGACCGCACTGTTCTGCCTGACGGCGATGTTCCGCCTCCCACCGGCGGCAGGAGCCGCGACTTCGGCGTGATGCTCGATTTCTTTGGTGACGACCGTTACTTCGTCCGCGCTTCGCATTACGATACGCGGCAATTTGGTGACGCCGCCATCGTTCCCAACGGCACCGCCAGCAATACCTCGACTATTCTCGGCGGGCAAAACCTCATCGACATCTACAGCGAACTTCTCGCCGCTGGAAAAATCACACAGTCCCAATACGACCACGACCTCGTTTTCTACAACGCCGGCATGGTGGACGTGCACACGAAAGGCTACGAAGTCGAGTTTGTCGCCAACCCGACGCGCAACATTTCCATTCGCGCCAACTATTCCTACTCCGACCGCAACCGCACAAATATCTTTCAGGAAATCTACGCCTACTGGGACGCGAAAACGCCGGAGTGGATTACCCTCGCGCAAGGCGACCAGACGCTCATCGACTCCATCAACGCCAAGGTGGACAATACCTACACGCGGCTCCAAAACCAAATCTACAGCCAGAGCGGCCCGCTCGGCTCGCGCCCGCACAAGTTCACCGCCACCGGACGCTATCAATTTTCCAAAGGTATCCTGAAAGGATTCACCATTGGCGGCGGCGTGCGCTACCAAAGCGCCCCCTATGTTCGCAAACTCGGCGCCACTGCTGCGGAAAACGAAATCACTACGGGCGAGGATTTGTGCTTCTTCGATGCGTTCCTGACTTACCGCTGCCGCGTGAAATGGATGAAGTCCAACCTCATGCTCCAGCTCAACGTGCGCAACATCGGCAATAACGATACCGTTACTGTTGCCCGCTACACAACCGATGACGTTTCCGATCGCGTCTATCTCAACGAACCGCGCAACATCCGCCTCACCGCGACGCTGAATTTTTAAGGACGAATTTTTTATCCATGCGCCCCGCGCTTATCTCATTTGCTGTCATTGCCGCTGCTAGCTCGGCAATGGCCGCGCGAGCCGCTCCTGATTCGCCCAACCTAGTTCTTGTCATCGCCGACGACTGCACCAAATACGACACCGAAATTTACGGCGGCCCCGCAAAAACACCGCACCTGATGCGTCTCGCCGGCGAGGGCATGAACTTGACGCGCTGCTTTCAGGCGTCGCCCATGTGCTCGCCCACACGCCACGCGCTTTTCACTGCGAAGTATCCCGTGAAAACTGGCGCATATCCAAACCACACATACGTTAGCGATGGTGTCACCAGCATTGCCAGCTGGCTCAGGAGCGCTGGCTACCGCGCCGCGCTCTCCGGGAAAACGCATATCAATCCACCCGCTGCATTTCCGTTTGAATACCTCTCCACTCGCCCCATTCCGGAAAACAAACGTCCGAGACAAAATCCAGATTTCACCGCCATTGACACGTTTCTCGGCGACTGCGTAAAAAACAAAACACCATTCGGCCTCTTTGTCTGTTCGCACGAACCGCACGAGCCTTGGAATAAAGGCGACGCATCGAAATACCTGCCAGCCAAACTCAAATTGCCGCCCAACTTTTTCGATACGCCCAAAACGCGCGCCGCTTACTCGCGTTATCTCGCAGAGATTACCTATTTCGACGGGCAGGTCGGCGATATGCTCGCACTGCTCGACAAACACAGTCTTGCCGACAGCACCATCGTCATTGTTCTCACCGAGCAGGGCAGCAGTTTTCCGTTCGCTAAATGGACATGTTACGATGCCGGCGTCGGCAGTGGCTGTGTCATTCGCTGGCCCGGACACATCAAGCCTGGCAGCAAATCCGACGCGCTTGTGGAATACATCGACATGATTCCCACCGTTTGCGACGCAGCGGGCATCAAAGCGCCCGACGACCTCGACGGGCGTTCATTTCTTCCCATGCTCGAAGGCAAAACAAACAAGCACAAGGAGCACGTCTTTGCCTTGCAAACCTCGCGAGGCATTCATGGCGGCCCCGATTACTACGGTATTCGCACCGTGCGCGATGAACGCTACCGCTACGTCCGCAACCTCACACCCGGTGTCACCTTTAAAAACACCGCCATCAAAACCCCATGGTATGGGGAGTGGCTTGCAGCCGCCCGCAACGGCAGCGCCCAAGCCGTGGGTATGACCAAACTCTACCAGCACCGCCCTGCCGAGGAACTCTACGATTGCGAAAACGACCCTTGGAACATGCGCAACCTTATCGACGACCCCGCATTCAAGAACCGTGCCGGCATCCTTTGCGACAAGCTTGCCGCTTGGATGAAATCGCAGGGAGATAAAGGTCAGGCTACCGAAATGGAAGCATTGAAACACATTTGGAAAAATGCCGGCGACAGCGTCGGCGAAGAATGATTGTTAGCTGCGACAATAAAACATGATTTGTCCCATAAGATTTCCCGTGATGCTGTTACTCTCCGTGTTCTGCGCAACGCGCACGCGCCATGCGCAGAGCGGAAAGGCCGGGAACGCCGCGCCCCGCGACACCAGGGAAACCAAGGTTACGCTCAACTGTATATCGTTTCTCGGCAAGCTGATTCATGGCTGCACCTGTCTGCCAAAACAAAAGGAAATCGTCGCAAGCCAAGGCCTTTTAATCGTTCATCCCTTTGGACGATTGTGGGCGCCACACCGTCCTTATAATATTTTTTAAAATGATTACCCGAAAACTGCTGACTGGCGCCATTCCCGCCATGCTGGGCGCTTCACTTGGTTGTTCCGCTGCGAATGTCGCGCAACCGTCTCGCCCCAACATCGTCCTCATTCTCGCTGACGACCTCGGCTACTCCGACATCGGTTGCTTTGGTGGCGAAATCGAAACACCCAACCTCGACCGCCTCGCGCGCGACGGCCTGCGCATGACGCAATTCTATACCACGCCCCGCTGCTGTCCCACGCGCGCGTCGCTCCTCACCGGCCTCTATTCGCACCAAGCGGGCATCGGCAATATGATGGATGACCGCGGCGTCCCCGGCTACCGAGGCGAACTCAGCAAAAACGCGCTCACCATTGCCGAAGAACTCCGGCTCGCTGGCTACCGCACGTCCGCTGTCGGAAAATGGCATGTCGCACACATATATTTCGACGGCAAAAAACAACTCAACCGCGAAGTCGAAACGCCCTTCTGGGATAATAAAAACACCTGGCCGCTACAGCGCGGCTTTGAAAATTACTACGGCACCATCCACGGCGTGAACAGTTACTACGACCCCTTCTCGCTCACGGAAGGCAACACGCCCATTCTCACGCCGCAGCCGCGCGATTATTATTACACCGACGCCATTTCCGCGCGCGCTGTTGCGGAAATTGACCGCCACGCAAAAGTAGATGCTGGCGAACGAAACCCATTTTTTCTCTACGTCGCCTACACTGCGCCACACTGGCCGCTGCAAGCGCGCGAAGCCGACATCGCGAAATATCGCAAACGCTATCTCGACGGCTGGGACAAGCTCCGCTCCGCCCGTTATCAGCGCCAAATCGACATGGGTATCATCGACAAAAACTACCCGCTTTCGCCGCGCGATGAGCGCGTCAGCGCATGGGACAACGTGCGCGACAAGGAATGGGAAGCCAACCGCATGGCCACCTACGCCGCGATGGTTGAAAACATGGACACCGGCATCGGCCGCATTTGCATACGCCTCAAGCAACTCGGTCTCGACGAAAACACACTCGTCATATTTCTCTCCGACAACGGCGCCTGCGACGAACGCATTCACCCGTCATGGTATGACGTTCCCAGCCGCACGCGCGACGGACGCCCCGTGCGCATCGGCAATAACGACCGTTCTGTTTTTGCAGGCCCCGAGGACGTGTGGCAAAGCTACGGCATCCCTTGGGCCAACGTCAGCGACACGCCCTTCCGCCTCTACAAACACTTCACGCACGAAGGCGGCATCGCCACGCCGCTCATCGCCCGCTGGCCCGCCGGAATACAAAAACCCGGCACTATCTCCACACACACCGGGCACATCATCGACATCATGGCCACATTGGTTGATGCGGCCGGTGCGAAACATCCCGCGGCCTACGAAGGCCGCGATATCAAGCCACTCGAAGGCGCAAGCCTGCTACCCATTTTTGCCAACGCGACAGGCGACGTCGAGCGCGCCACACCGCTCTTCTGGGAGCACGAAGGCAACCGCGCGGTGCGCCTTGGAAAATGGAAACTCGTCGCGCAAAATCAAAAACCGTGGGAGCTCTACGACATCGCAGACGACCGTACCGAGCAAAAAAATCTCGCCGCTGCCAACCCGCAAAAAGTGAAAGAACTCGCCGATCTCTACGATGCCTGGGCGGAGCGTTGTGGAGTCCTTGCTCGCGGAAAACTTCCGCCCGCCCGTCCGATTAAACCCGCCGCAAACTGACGTTTTTTGTAGCGCAGACTTCCAGTTTGAATAACTGTTCGACACCAAAACACGCCCACCCATGAGCATCACCACCGTTGGCATAGTTGAAGACGACCTCGTTTTGCGCAACACACTTGCGCGTATCATCGACGACACGCCCGGCTTTCAATGTGTGGGGAAATGTGCGTCCGCCGAGGAGGCGCTCAAAAGACTCCCGCCACTCAAACCCGCCGTCATCATCATGGACTTGAATCTGCCCGTGATGACCGGCATCGAATGCACGCGCCGCATGAGTGCGCTCCTGCCCTCGACCCCCATCATCATCCTGACGATGTATGAGGACGGCGAACTCATCTTTCGCGCGCTGAAGGCCGGCGCGAGCGGTTATCTCATCAAACGTTCCAAACCCGACGAAGTGCTCACGGCGATTAAGGAAGCGCACGAAGGCGGCGCGCCCATGAGCAGCCATATCGCGCGTCGCGTGGTATTTTCGTTTCGCGAACCACCGCCGAGCGCTGATGCCGCCGCTGCGACCGCGACGCTCACCGAACGCGAGCACGAATTGCTGCAGTATCTCTCGCAAGGTTTCGCGAACAAGGAAATCGCGGACAAGCTCAACATCAGCATCCCGACGGTGCGCACGCACCTGCGGCACATCTACGAAAAACTCCATGTCCGCTCGCGCACCGAGGCCGTCGTGAAAGTGATGGGGGCGTCCTCGTCGCGCGGTACATAGCCGCAGTCGTGATGGAGTTTTGTGTTGCGGTCAAACTGCTGAAGCGCGCACAGGCCCCCGCTCCAAATGCCCCAAACAGACCGATTCCATGCTTGGCGTGCAGACCGGCGTGAACATGTCGTCGAAAGAAACGCGATGGTTTGCGCAGGAAGTGCATACGCACCATGCCAAGTTCAACTCGTATTTGCACGGCGCGTTTCCGGCGGTGTGGCACCTTCTAGACCTTCAGTGTCACAGGCACGTTCTGCAACAGACCGCACCAACTTTTCGAAAAATGAAACACATCACGCGCATACTCGCAAAATCTTCCGCCGCACTCCTCGCCGCGCCACTCGCACTCCCCCTCTTCGCTGCTCCCGCCGCTTCCGATAATCCAAAATCCGCAATCCAAAATCCAAAATCGCCCAACGTCATCGTCATCCTTACCGACGACCAAAGCTATGCCGAACTTGGCGCAACCGGCAACCCGGTCATCCGCACACCCAACCTCGACCGTTTCGCCCGCCAAAGCGTCTCGCTCGTCAACTTCAACACCATGCCCGTCTGTTCGCCGACGCGCGCATGCCTCATGATTGGGCGCGACTACTACCGCAGCGGCCTCACCGACACCTGGATGGGGCGCTCCATGATGGACCCGTCAACAACCACCCTCGCGCAAATGTTCGCGGACCACGGCTATCGCACCGGCATATTCGGCAAATGGCACCTCGGCGACAACTACCCGCGCCGCGCCATGGACAAAGGTTTTCAAGAAAGTCTCGTCCTCAACGGCGGCGGGCTCGGCCAGCCTAGCGACGCCCCCGACCCCGCCGACGAACTCGGTGCCTACTTCAACGCCCACATGCTCCACAACGGCAAATGGATTACGACCGACGGCTACGTCAGCGACGTCATCACCGCCGCCGCCATGCAGTTCATCGAGCAGAATCGCGACAGACCCTTCTTCGTATACCTCCCCTTCAACTGTCCGCACTCGCCGCACCAAGTCCCCGATGAATATCGCAAACATTATCCGCCCGCATCCTTCGACCCAGCGAAATATCCCGCCGCGGGCAATCCCATACCCACGAAGCGCAACCCCGAGGAACTCGCCCGCGTTTACGGCATGGTGGAAAACATAGACGACAACATCGGACGCCTCCTCGCCCAACTCGACGAACTCAAACTCGCCGACGACACCATCGTCGTATTCTTCTCCGACAACGGCAGCCAGCAGCACGCCGGTTACAACGGCGGCCTGCGCGGCTGGAAAGGCTCTACCTTCGAAGGCGGCATCCACCAATTCTGCTTCATCCGCTGGCCCGCCCAACTCAAGGCCGGCACGCAAGTCACGCCCATCGCCAGCGTCATCGACCTCGCGCCCACGCTCCTTGACCTTGCCGCCGCGCAACCGCCGCAACAAACCACCGCGACGTTTGACGGACGCAGCCTCGTCCCGCTCATGCGCGGCACGCAAACTGCCGCCGACTGGCCCGACCGCGCGCTCTTTTTCCAATGGCACCGCGGCGACACGCCCGAACGCTACCGCACTATGTCCGTGCGCACGCAAAACTGGAAACTCGTGCAGCCTCTCGGAGGCGGCGGGGAAACTTGGAACGGCAAAACCAACTTCATGCTCTTCGACATGGCCACCGACCCCTTCGAAATGCACAACGTCGCCGAACAACATCCCGGCCGCGTCGCCGAGATGAAAAAAACCTACGACACCTGGTTCGACAACATTCTTCGCAACCGTGATTTCGACAAACCGCAACGTATCACCGTCGGTGCCCCGCAAGAAAACCCCGTGCTCCTCACGCGCCAAGACTGGCGCGGCCCGAAGGCGAACTGGAGCCCCGCCGGCCACGGCTTCTGGGAAATCAGCGTTGTCACCGCCGCTCGCTACGACATCAAAATATATTTCGACCCATTCAAGAAAGATGGCGAGGCAAGCATCGCATTTCCCGGTGCTCGCGGGCTCCGCAAATTTTTCGCCGCAGGCGATACCGAACTCGTTTTCAAAAACATCGCCCTCCCAGCGCGCGACGGACGATTCGAAGTCACAGTCAAAACCGAACTCTCCGTCCGCGGCGTGAAATACGTCGAACTCACTCGCCTGCCATAAAGCTGCTGCGCCCTGCCAACGTAGCGCAGGCTGCCAATTTCTCAGCCTACTACATAAAACCCCGTGCGTATGCGCATATGCGCGTGCATTGAATAGGCGTTTGGTGATGAAACGTCCGCTCCTTGCGCAAGCGTGCCCCGGTCGCGTTTACTTCGCCGCTCGTTTTTTCACGACGAGTTCGTTGTGCGCAATCACACCGCAGCGTTTGGCCCAGTGATCGTATGCGATTTTCAAATCCTTCACGACGGCAGGGCGTTCTTTCGCAAGGTTCCTCGACTCGATGCGGTCGTTTTCCATGTCGTAAAGCTCCCATTCGCTTTCCTTCGCCTTGCCCGCCGGGCCGGATGCGGGGGACGAGACCAGCTTCCATTTTCCTTTGCGGATGCCGCGATTGCCTTCGTGTTCCCAGCAGAATATGCGGTCGGGATTGCCCGTTCCGCCACGCAGCATCGCCAGAATATTTTTGCCTTCGGGTTTGCCCGAGGCGTTTGCCGGATATTCCGCGCCGCTCAGCACTATGAATGTCGGCAGCAGGTCGATGATATGCGCGGGTTCGCGGACGAGTTTGCCGTTATTCGCCGTGTCAATGCCGGCGGGCCAGCATGCGATGAGCGGCGTGCTGATGCCGCCTTCGTAGGCGGTGGTTTTGTGGCGTTTCCACGGCGTGTTGCTCACACTCGCCCAAGGGCGCGCGTAGCCGCGGAACGAATCGCGGTGGCCGATGGCCACGTTTTTGTTGCTGCGATTCGGGTCTTCGGCCGCGCCACCGTTGTCGGAAATGAAAATTACGAGGGTGTTTTTTTCGACGCCGAGGCGCGTGAGTTTGTCGAGGAGTTTTCCAATGCAGCGGTCCATGTGTTCGACTTGCGCGGCGTAAATTTCCATGCGGCGTGCCCACTCGGCGCGTTCTTTGTCAGTAAGTTTATCCCAAGGCTTATTGTTACCGCGGTCGGTGGCGGCCATGTCTTGCGAGTTGGCGATAATGCCGAGTTGTTTCATGCGCGCGAGGCGTTGCGTGCGCACGGCGTGCCAGCCGATGTCGTATTTGCCTTTGTATTTGGCGATTTCGTCCTCGGGCGCTTGCAACGGCCAATGCGGAGCGTTGAAGGGCAGATAGAGGAAGAATGGTTTCGCGGATTTGTTTTTGATGGTTTCGTTGACGAACTCGATGGCGTGTTCGGCAAACGCGTCCGTGGAATAAAAGCCGTCGCGAGGAGGCGTCCACGGTTTGTCGTCGATGGCCATGCGGGCTCGTGGGCCGTTGCCGGAATCGCCGCCGTAGTAATTCATCGCACCATCAATTTGCACGAACGAGCGGTCGAAGCCGCGGCGCACGGGCCATTCTTCGGGGCGTTTGCCGAGGTGCCATTTGCCGGACATGAGCGTGGTGTAGCCGGCGGTGCGGAGCACTTCGGCAATAGTGGGCGAGTTCATGGCGAGATGGTCTTGGTAGGCGGGGCTGTTGGCGGCGGCGCGGGTTGCTGCGGCATAGTCGTCAATCATGTCGCCGATGCCAACTTGGTGCGGATAACGCCCGGTGAGGAGCGCGGCGCGGGTGGGGCAGCAGCGGGCCTGATTGTAAAATTGCGTGGCGCGGATGCCGTTTTGCGCGAGACGGTCGAGATTGGGCGTGGAGATTTCCGAGCCGTAGCAACCGAGGTCAGAGTAACCGAGGTCGTCAGCGAGAATGAGGACGATGTTGGGGCGCGGCGGCTGCTCGGGCGCTTGTTGCGCGGAGAGGCAGCTTGCGGTGAGTCCGAGGGCGAGCGGGAGGCCGGTGGTGGTCAGCAGTGTTTTAGGGGGCATGATGCTCACAGATTACGATGAGGGCGCGGGTGCGGGCAATCGTCCAAACAGACGAGAACCGTGCGCATCTCATCGCTTCGGACGATTCCGCGTAAATGCCTTGCGTGCTATATTTCCGGCAAACGCCGTCGTGCAAGTGCGCCGGTACAACATAAACCCAATCCCCCGTTGTCATCAATCATGTCGTTTACCGCTCGTGTTTGCCGTTGTTTGACGGCTGTTGTTTTGTTTTTTGCCCCCGTGTTTGTTGTTCGTGCCGAGTCATTGCGCCCGCCCGCCGTGCCGCTTGTGGCATGCGATCCGTATTTCAGCATTTGGTCGGCTGCCGATACGTTGCCGGGCACTTACACCACGCATTGGACAGGCAAGTCGAATCGACTGACCAGCCAGGTGCTCATTGATGGAAAAATGTTTCGTGTAATGGCGCTGCAACCGGACAAGGCTCCCGCGCTTGCGCAAAAATCCGTCGAGGTGCTGCCCACGCGCACGATTTATATTTTCGAGGATGCCGGTGTGAGACTCACACTCACGTTTCTGACGCCCGCGCTGCCCGAGGACATCGACCTGCTTTCGCGGCCCGTGACGTATGTCACGTATGCGTTTCAGGCGATTGACGGCAAATCGCACAATGTCGCCATCCAGTTCGACGCAAGCGGCGACATTACCGTAAACGAACCGTCGAAGCAGCAAGTCGTCGCATCGGCCGCGAGAGTCGACACGCTCACGGTGCTGCGCATGGGCTCGAAAGAGCAGCCGGTGCTCGGGCGCAGCGGCGACAGTGTTTGCATTGATTGGGGCTGGCTCTATGTCGCAGCGGATGCGTCCGCCGCCACGGGCACACTTTCGATGGATTGGGATTTTCGCAACAGCTTCGGCGACGCTGGCGGAGCGACGATGAAGACCGGCATCAGCGGCGCGGTGGCCGCCGACCAGGCGTATGCCACGCTGCGTTTCGCGTCGCTTGCGGTTAATTCCGAGACGGTTTCGCGCACCATAATTCTCGCTTACGACGACGAGTATTCGATTCAATACATGGGCAAAAATCTGCGCCCGTATTGGCGGCGAAACGGCTGGAATGCCGACGATTTGCTGAAGGCTTCCGCAAGGGATTTCGAGATGCTGCGAAAACGCTGCGAGGCATTTGATGCCGAGTTGATGGCCGACCTCACTCGTGCGGGCGGAGAAAAATATGCGAAGATTTGCGCGCTCGCCTACCGTCAATGTTTCGGTGCAGGCAAGTTCGCCGCCGACACCAACGGACAGCCGCTTCAGTTCAGCAAAGAAAACCACTCCAACGGCTGCATCGGCACCTCCGACGTGTTTTATCCGATGTCGCCGCTGTTTTTGCTGAACGGTGCGTCGCTCGCAAAATCGTTCATCGTGCCTTTCATGAATTACGCGGAAAGCAAGTTCTGGAAGTTCCCGTTCGCGCCGCACGACCTCGGACAATATCCGCTCGCCAACGGCCAGGTTTACGGCGGTGGCGAAAGGACACTCGACAAGCAAATGCCTGTCGAAGAATGCGGCAATCTGCTCATCCTTTTCGGCGCGGTTGCGCAGATGGAAGGCAACGCGAAGTTTGCCGAACGCTACTGGCCGACGCTCGAAAAATGGGCGCAATATCTGGAGGAAAAAGGTTTCGACCCGGAGAACCAGCTCTGCACCGACGACTTCGCCGGACATCTCGCGCACAACGTCAACCTCAGCACAAAGGCGATTGTCGCGCTCGGTTCGTTTGGCAAACTTTGCGAATTGCGTGGCGACAGTGCAAAAGCGGCCGAATATGCAAAACTCGCCCGCGAGTTTGCGCAGCGTTGGATAAAAGAAGCTGACGACGGCGACCACTATCGCCTCGCGTTCGACGCACCCGGCACGTGGAGCCAGAAATACAATCTCGTGTGGGACCGCATTCTCGGCCTCGACATTTTTCCTCCCGAAGTTGCCCGCAGGGAAATGGATTTTTATCTGAAGAACCAAAACAAATACGGCCTGCCGCTCGATAATCGCAAAGGCTACACGAAGCTCGATTGGATAACGTGGGCGGCGACGCTCACGCAAAATCGCTCCGACTTTGAGGCGCTCGTGAATCCGATTTTCGATTTTCTAAACGACACGAAAAAACGCGCACCGATGACAGATTGGTATCGCACCGCCGACGCCGAGAAAGTGGCTTTCACCGCGCGTCCCGTGGTGGGCGGCGTGTTTCTCCAGATGCTCTACGACAAGGCCGTGTGGCAGAAATACGCGGGCCGCGACAAAACTCAGGCTGCCGGCTGGGCGCCTATGCCGTCGAAGCGTCCCGATCAGCTTCCCGAGAAAAAGCGCCCTGCAAAAAATCCGGCCAAGGCGAAGAACGATAAAAACAAAAAATAGCCGCGCTTTACGATTTTCCATGACCACCTCATTCAATTCATCGTCCGTGGTATCAGTCGCGCCACAAAACGCCCCGTCATACCGCGGATCGTTCATCATCATGACATCCCTGTTTTTTCTCTGGGGATTCATGACCGTGTTCAACGACATCCTCATCCCGCGTTTTAAAGAGGCGTTTTCGCTGTCGTATTTTCAAGCGATGCTCGTGCAACTCGCGTTCTTCGGTGCGTATTTTGTCGGCTCGCTGCTCTACTACATCATTTCGTCAACGAAGGGCGATCCCATTGCCAAAATCGGCTACAAAAACGGCGTTGTCATCGGCCTGTTGATTTCGGCGGTGGGCAGCGCGCTGTTCTGGCCGGCGGCGGGTGCGGTGTCGTATCCCATGTTTCTCGGCGCGTTGTTTATCGTGGGGCTCGGCTTCGCGATGTTGCAAATCGCCGCCAACCCCTACGTCACGATTCTCGGTCCGGAGAAAACAGCTTCGAGCCGTTTGAATCTGGCGCAGGGATTCAATTCCGTGGGCACCACAATCGGGCCGCTCATCGGTGGATGGCTGATTTTCCAATACTTCGCGAAAACCGGCGCGCATGGCGTCGATTCGGTAAAGGTGCCGTATCTCGCGTTCTGCATCGTGTTCGTCGTGCTTGCGGTGGTGTTTTATTTTGTCCGCCTGCCGCACATCGGCGAAGGCAAGATCGAAAAGGGTGCGGGCGCGCTCAAGCATCCACATGTCGCACTCGGCGCGCTGGGCATCTTCATGTATGTCGGCGGCGAGGTTTCCGTCGGCAGTGCGATTATCAATTTTCTTGGTCAGCCGGAAATCGCAGGCCTGCCCGAAATCGACGCGAGCAAGTTTGTCGCGATTTATTGGGGGGGCTTGCTTATCGGCCGTTTCATGGGCGCGGTGGAATTGAGCGAAATGGAGAAGGTAAAAAAACAAGTGCTGCTCCTCGGGATTCCGCTCGTGGCGTATCTGTTTTTGTGGATCGCAAAGAGCGCGCCGCTCAGCGCAATCAGCGGCGATTCAGGCGCGGCCGCGGGCGTTTCCGTGATGACAGTCTGGAAGGACCAGTTTGTCGCCAACTGGAGCGTGTTTAAATTCTACCTGCCATTCGTTGGCTTGTGCTGGCTCATGTTCCAGGTCGGCAAGGCGCAAGCCGGGCGCACGCTGGCGATTTTCTCAACGACGGTCGTGGCATTGTTACTCGTTGCGATTTTCGTCGGCGGAAAAACTGCCATGTGGTGCGTGGTCGCGGCCGGCCTCTTCTCGTCGATTGGCTGGTCGAACACGTTCTCGCTCGCAATCGAAGGACTCGGGCCGCTCAAGAGCCAGGCGTCGTCGTTGCTCGTCATGGCAATTCTTGGCGGCGCGCTTTTGCCGCCGCTGCAAGGCCTTGTCGCCGACGTGACAAAAAATCTGCCGCTCTCGTTTATCGTGCCGCTGATAGCGTATGCCTACGTGGCATTTTACGGAGCGAAAGGACACAATATTGGACGCGACAAAATGCACACGTCATGACGTGCGGCTATAAAAACGACACACGCATCGTCCTGACACTTGACGCGGGCGGAACCAACTTTCGTTTCAACGCCACGCGCGGCGGCAAGCCCTGCGTGGAAACCGTCGCGATTCCCACGCGTTCCGACGACCTGCAAGCTTGTCTGCAAGCAATCAAGGAGGGCTTTTCGCGCGTGCTCGACGCGTGCGCCGAGGCGCCCGTCGCAATCAGTTTTGCGTTTCCCGGCCCGGCGGATTATCCGCGCGGCATCATCGGCGACCTCGGCAATCTGCCGTGTTTCCGCGGCGGCGTGCCGTTCGGCCCGATTTTGTCGGACGCATTTGGAATGCCCGTTTTTATCAACAACGATGGCGATCTGTTCACCTACGGCGAGGCCATCGGCGGATTTTTGCCGCATGTAAACAGCCTCCTCGAAAAGGCCGGCAGCCCGAAGCGCTACGCAAATCTGATCGGCTTCACGATCGGCACCGGCTTTGGCGGCGGGCTCGTTCGCAACGGCGAGCTGTTTCTCGGCGACAACTCCATGTCCGCCGAAGTGTGGCTGCTGCGCAACAAGCTCGCGCCCGCGATGAACGTCGAGGAAAGCGTGAGCATCCGTGCCGTGCGCAGCGTTTATGCGGAACTTGCGGGAATCGCGTTTGACGCCGCACCCGACCCGAAGGGCATCGAGGCCATTGCGCGCGGCTCCGAACCGGGTGACCGCGCCGCCGCCGTCGAGTCCTACCGCCGCATGGGCGAGGCCGCGGGCGACGCGATTGCGAACGCGCTCACGCTGGCCGACAGCCTCGTGGTCATCGGCGGCGGCCTGTCTGCCGGCGCGCCGCTGTTTTTGCCCGCGCTCATCGACGAACTGAACGGCCGCTACACGCAGCCTGGTGGAAGACAAATCCGCCGCCTCGTGCAGCGCTCGTTCGAAATTGAGACCGTCGGCGGGCTGGACGCATTTTTGAACGGCGGAGACATCCGCACCATTGACGTGCCCGACATCGCGCGTGGAACCGGTGACCCGACGCGCCGCGTCACTTACGACGCCTCCGCGCGCATCGCCGTCGGCATTTCGCGCCTCGGCACGAGTGCGGCCATCGCGCTCGGCGCCTACGCTTTCGCAATCCAACAACTCGACAACTAAAATTAATAAAAAAGCCAACCCATGAACCGCAGAGACTTCATCCGCGCCTCCACCGTCGCCGCTTCGGCGTTCGCATTGTCCAAAAACCTCATCGGCTCCGCCGCGAGCCCGTCGGCTGGCGGCGCGCTCGCGGCGCTTTCGTCGTTCCCCGTCGTGCGCACGCCGCTTGCCCAACGCCGCTTCACCAGCGTCGCCGTCGAGCGCGCCATCGAGCGCGTCCAATCGTCGATTGGAAACAGGGAACTCGCGTGGCTTTTCGGCAATTGCTTCCCGAACACGCTCGATACCACCGTCGATTTCGAAATGGTGAACGGCCGCCCCGACACCTATATCATCACGGGCGACATTGACGCCATGTGGCTGCGCGACAGCTCCGCGCAGGTTTACCCGTATCTGCAACTGATGAAGGGCGACGAGCAGTTGCGGCTCTTGATAGCCGGCGTCATAAACCGCCACACGCGCTACATCCTGATCGATCCGTATGCGAACGGGTTTTACAAGGACGAAACCAAACGCGGCGAATGGAAGGACGACCTCACCGACATGAAGCCCGGCGTGCATGAGCGCAAGTGGGAGATCGACTCGCTCTGCTACCCGATCCGCCTCGCGCACGAGTATTGGAAGCGCTCCGGCGACAAGTCGCCCTTTGACTCCATCTGGCACGAGGCGATCCGCATCACGCTGCGCACCTTCCGTGAGCAGCAGCGCAAGGACGGCAACGGCCCCTACAAATTCATGCGCGTCACGCAATGGGCGACCGACACCGTGCCCGGACGCGGCTACGGCAACCCCGCGAAACCCGTCGGGCTGATCTATTCCATTTTCCGTCCGAGCGACGACGCGACTGTTTTTCCGTTTCTCGTGCCTGCGAACTTTTTCGCTGTCGTGAGCCTGCGTCAGGCCGCCGAGATGGTTGAAAAAATCCGCGACGATCACGATCTCGCAAAGCAGTGCCGTGCGCTTGCCGCCGAGGTGGAGGTCGCGCTCAAGGAGCACGCCATCGTGAATCATCCGAAAGCTGGACGCGTTTACGCGTTCGAAGTCGATGCCTACGGCAATTACTACTGCACGGATGACGGCAACATCCCGAATCTCCTCTCGCTGCCGTATCTCGGTGCGGTTCCCGTGAGCGACGAGATCTATCAAAACACGCGCCGGATGCTCATGTCCGGGCAGAATCCGTATTGGTGCATCGGCAAGGCGGCGACGGGACTTGGCGGGCCGCACGTCGGCGTGGACATGATCTGGCCGCTCGGCGTCGTCACCGCAGGCCTCACCGCGACGAAGGACGCCGAAATTGCGTACTGCCTGGAAACGCTGCAAACGACGCACGCCGGCACGGGCTTCATGCACGAGGCGTTTCACAAGGACGACCCGAAAAATTTCACGCGCTCCTGGTTCGCGTGGGCCAACACGATCTTCGGTGAACTCGTCTGGAAAACCTTCAACGAGCGCCCGCACCTGCTGTCGTGAGGATTTTCCTTTCCGCGAAAAGCGGCGATCACCGGATCGCCGCTTCTTTTTTTCCACACCGCTTCCCGCGCCCGCGTTTTTTGTCCGGCTCCTCATCCCTTCGGACGATTTTCAAAAACGCGTTTTCAGGGATAATCTTTGACGAATCTCGGCAATCTCCCCCTTTTCTCCAAACCCCATGCGCCATGAATAACCTGCTCCGTCGTTTGTCCATTTTTGTCATGTCGGGCATCCTGTTGTTGTCCGCGCAAACGATCTCTGCCCAAACATCCGCCTCACCGCAAACCGGCGTCGTCACCGGCCGCGTCTTCAACGTGGCGACCGGCCAGTATGTGAACAACGCCCGCGTCGCCGTGCGCGGCACCAACATCGAGGCGCTCACCGACGACACCGGCACCTACGTCCTCTCCCGCGTGCCGCTCGGCGACGCCACGCTCGAAGTCTCCTTCACCGGCATGCAAACCAAGAGCGTGCCGCTCACGCTCACCGACGCGCTCACGATGGCGCAGGACGTCGAGTTTGCCGCCACCGACCGACTCGCGACCACGGGCGAATCCGATTCGGAAATCGTCAACTTGGAGCGCTACACCGTCACCTCGCGCACGATGGACGGCGCGGCGATCGCCATCAACGAGCAACGCGTCGCCGCAAACATCGTCTCCGTGGTCTCGGTCGATGAATACGGCATGGTGCCGGAGGGCAACGTCGGCGAATTTCTCAAAATGCTCCCGGGCGTGACGATGAATTACCGCCAGGGCGACCCGCGCGAAATCACGCTCAACGGCGCGTCCTCGGATTACGTGCCCGTCACCATCGGCGGCTTCGGCCTCGCCTCCTCGGAAATGTCGGGCACGGGGCGCAACGTCGAATTGAACGCCGTTTCGGTGAACACGCTCTCGCGCGTCGAAGTGGTTTTCTCGCCCACGCCCGAGACCCCCGGCTCGGCCCTCGCCGGATCGGTCAACCTCGTGCCGCGAACCGCGTTCGAGCGCAGGCGCGCCGAGTTCAAATACACCGCCTACATGGCGTGGCATGAAAACACCTCACACTTCAAAAAGACCTCCGGACCGCGCCGCGAAGACACCTTCAAGGCGCGCCCCGGCTTCGAGTTTTCGTGGGTCGTGCCGGTGAACAAAAAATTCGGCTTCACCGTTTCTGCCGGCGCGACTTGGCGCTATAAGGAATCCCCATTCGCGACGACTTCGTGGCGCGGCGCCAGTGATGCGACCAACCCCTCCGGCAATTTCCCCGACACCACGCCCGACAATCCCTATCTCACCAACTACACGATCCGCGCCACCATGGCGGAAAACGTCCGCAGTTCGGTCGGTCTGTCGGCAGACTGGCGCATCGCGCGCGGCAGCGTCCTCTCGTTCAATTTCACCTTCGGCACATTCAACTCGGACAACACGCAGCGCAGCATGAACTTTGTCGTGGCAAACGCGAACGGCGGCAGCTTCGACTCCACCCACACCCACGGCACGGGCCGCGTGGACGTCGTCACCGATACCAATCACCGCTACACACAGACCTACATGCCGACCTTGCGCTATCGCTACAAGGGTTCCGTCTGGTCGATCGACTCGGGTGTCGGCTACTCAAGCGCGCAGCAGCTTTACCGCAGCTACAACAAGGGCATGATGCAGACCGCGACCGCGCGCCGCGGACAACTCAACGTGAAGTTTGACGACATCGGTTACCTCCGCCCCGGTTCGATCACGCTCACCGACACGACCACGGGCGAAGTCGTCGATCCTTTTAACATCAACAACTACGTGCTCCTCAGCACCGCCGCCAACCAGCCGACCATCAATGACGGCATCCTTACTGCTTTCGCCAACGCCGAACGCGCGCTGAACTGGCGCTGGCCGATCTCGATGAAAGCCGGTGTCGATTACCGCTCGCAGAAAAAGGACAGGCGCACGGAGAATCGCTCATGGAACTACGTCGGAGCCGATGGCAGCGGCAGCACGAAACCGACTCTGACCGGTGATGACAGCGCCGTTCCATTCAACGATCCCAATTACACGCAACGCGTCGATATGTTCGGCTTTCCGACGGTGCTGTCGATCGACACCGTAACCGTTTACGACCACTATCAGGACTCGCCCGATTATTTCACGAAAAACGAGGACGACAATTACCGCACCATGACCAGCGGCTCGAAACTCTCCAAGGAGCGCGTCGGCTCCGCGTATCTGCGCCTCGACGGCCAATTCCTCGACCGCCGCCTCAAGATGACCGGCGGCGTGCGCGTCGAACACACTGACGTCGGAGGGTGGGGGCCGCTCTCCGATCCGGCGGGCAACTACAGACGCGACGAGGATGGCAATATTATCTACGACAACAACGGCGTGCCCGTGCCGATCTACACCAGCACCGCGGACATACTCCGCGCCACCTACATCGCGCGCGGCGCGCACGCCAAAGCGAAATACACGACATGGTTCCCCAGCCTCAACGCCAGCTACACGGTCTTCCAGAACCTCATCGCGCGCGCCGCGTATTATCAAACCGTCGGGCGACCCAACTTCGACCAGTATTCCGGCGGCATCACGCTGCCCGACGCCGACTCGGGATCGGGTGAGACGAAATACATCATTCTCAACAACGCCGAAATCAACCCTTGGCACGCGGACAGTTACAAAATCGCGCTCGAGTATTATTTCAAAAAAGTCGGCCTCGTTTCCATCAGCGCCTTCAAGCGCGACTACACGGACTTTTTCGGCACGACGGAGTTTCAAGTGACGCCCGAAATCCTGAGCACCTACGGCCTCGACCCGACGCTTTACGGCGACTGCATGGTGCGCACTCAGGAAAACCTCAACGATCCGGTGAAAACCTACGGACTTGAGTTGAGTTACAAGCAGGAGCTGGCGTTCCTGCCCTATTGGGCGCGCGGCGTGCAAGTGTTCGCGAACTGGAGCTGGCTGCGCATATCGGGCGCGCAGGCCAATGCCAATTTCGGCTCGTTCATCCCGCGTTCGGGCAACCTCGGCGTCAGTCTGACACGTCCGAAATACAACGTGCGTTTGAACTGCAACTACACGGGCCGCGCGAAGCAGGCGCTCGTGACTGGCAACGGAATCGCCGACGGCACCTACCGTTATCGTTGCGAGCGAGTTTATCTTTCGGTGCAAGGCGAATACACGCTCTCGAAGTGGCTGGCGGTGTATTGCAACGTGAGCAACATCAACAATGAAGTTGAAGACGTGGAGATCGTGGGCCCCGGCACGCCGGCGCACGCGCGTTTCCAGCAACGCACGGCATTCCGCGCGCTCTGGACAGTCGGCTTCAAGGGCAGGTTCTAAAAAAATGAAATAAAGAGGAAGCGGCGTCCCTCCGCCTCCACTTTACTCCGGTTGGCGGTCTTTTTTAACTGGCACGTAAAACACCACCACGGTGCCGCGGCTTTCGCGGCCGGGGTGGATCTCAACGCGCCCTCCGATTTGCTCCATGCGGCGGCGCATGTTCACAAGACCGTTGCCGCCGGCGGGGCGCGTGCCGGCGGACGCGCCCTCTGCATCTTCCGGAGCGAAGCCGCGGCCGTCGTCCTCCACGCTCACGATGACTTCCGCTTCGCTCGCATTGATACGTACCCACACCTGCCCCGCGCCCGAATGCTTGGCGACGTTGTTTGTCGCCTCCTTGAACGCGAGGAACAGGTGATGGCGCGTTTCCGATGAGAGCGGATTCACGGGCATTTGAGCGGGGATGTCCATGCGGCAGCGAATGTCCGTGGAACGGAAAAATTCCTCGGCGAAAAATCCCAGATAATTCGCGAGCTCATACCAGGTGTCGTTTTTCGGATTCACGGCCCATACGATTTCATCGAGCGCGGTCACCATTTCGCGGGCGCGGTTGTCCACTTGATGAATGATGGTTTCCTTTTCGTCGGGCGGTGTCTTGGGGCGGTTGGCGAGCGCGCTGAGCAGGCTGATTTGCGTGAGGCTCGTGCCGAGGTCGTCGTGCAGGTCGCGCGCGATGCGCGTGCGTTCGCGTTCGAGTTCGCGCTGGCGCTCGGCCTCGCGCAGGCGGCGGCGGTAGCGGGCGCGTTGCGTCATCGCGCCAATGCCCGCGATGAGCGCGAGCACGAGGAACGCGAGCGCGGCCTTGAACCACGCAGTCTCCCAGAAATACGGCAGCACCTTGAAGTCGAGCGTGTCGCCTTTTTCGTTCCACACGCCGTCACTGTTGCTCGCGAGAACGCGCAGGCGGTAGTGGCCGGGCTCGAGCGGGCCGATGCCGATGATGCGTTGCGTGCCGCCGTCCTGCCAGTCGCGGTTGATGCCGTCGATTTTCCAGCGGAAACGCACTTTCTCCGGCGCGCTGTAGCTCAGGCCCGTGTAGCGGAATTGCAAGAAATGTTTTCCAGGCTCGATCTCGAGCGCGCCGAGTGCGCGGGAACGCCCGGCGGTCAGCGCGCGCAGTTTCCCATCGATGTGCAGTTCCTCGATGACGACGCCTGGCGGCCAGCGGTTCGGCTTCACGTCGGCGGGGTTGACGACGACGAGGCCGTTGACGGTGGCGAACAGCAGGCGTCCGTCGTCGGCGCGCCAGCACGCGGGGCTGAAGCCGGCGGTGCATTCGAGCGCGGGCAGGCCGTCTTCGCGCACGAACACGGTGCACATGAGCGCGGCGGTTTTGCCATCGGCGCAAGCGGCGATCTCGGTTTTTTTGATGCGCATGATGCCCGCGTAGGTGCCGCACCAGAGGTTGCCCGCGCCGTCGTCGAGCAGTTGCGAGACGTTGTCGTCGGGCAGGCCGTTGCGGGTGCCGAAGCGCGTGAAGCGTCCGTCGCGGAAACGCACGAGTCCGTTGCCGAGCGTGCCCATCCACACGGTGCCGTCGGCGTCGGCGAGCAGCGAGACGCAGCGGGAGCGCGGCCATTCGGCCGGGCGCTGATGGCGCGTGAACCTGCCGTTTCCGTAACGCCAGAGGTCGCCCGACTCGACGCCGATCCAGAGCGCGCCGTTTGCGTCCTCGGCGAACGCGCCGACGCCGGTGTTTGCCTGAAAGCCTTGGTCGGAGCCGAAGTACTTGATTTTGCCCGTTGCCGGCGTGTAGCGGCAGAGAGCGCCGAATTGGCCGATCCACAGGTCGCCGCGTTTGTCTTCGAGAAAGGCGCGGATGAAGGTCGCGTCGCGCATGGGCACGGGTTGTTCGAGGCGCCCGTTGCGGAAGGGTTTCAGTCCGTGGTAAAGACTGCCGATCCACACGGTGCCGTCGCGGCTGGGCCAGATGGCGATGCCGCCGATGGGCGTGGTTTCGACGGGTGGGAGCGTGACGACGCGGCCCGCGCCGTCACGCCAGTGAGTGAGTTGTCCGGAGATCGTGCCGGCCCAGATGTCGCCGGCGGCATCGACGCCGACGGAGCACACGATTTTCTCCGGCATGCCCTCGGCCTCGCCGACAACACGGAACGCAAGGTCGCGGATGCGCACGAGCCCGTCGCCCGTGGTGCCGATCCATACGTTTCCTTCGTTGTCCTCGAACCAGCATGTGAGCAGGCGGCTCGGCAGTCCGTCTTTTTCGGTGAGCAATTGCGTACGTCCGTCGGCGCGCGCGTGCAGCAGGCCTTGTCCGTAGCTCACGATCCACGCGCCGCCGCGCGAGTCGCCGTAGAGTTGATAATGGCGGCTGGACATGATGCCGCCGAGCAGTCGCGGGTCGGCCTCGGCGACCCAGGTTTTGCGCGCGAGTTTCCGCAGGCGTTGTTTTTCGACAATCCAGAGTCCGTCGTCGCCGCTGAGCGCGACTTGCCGCACGTCGGCGAGCGGCCCCGTGCCGGGCGGCGTGTGGTCTTCCGCGGCACATCCGTTCCACGAGAGGATTTGGCGATCGGTGACGATCCAGAGCGAGCCGTTCGCGTCGATTTCGATCGCATTTACGTTTGTCCGCGGATGTTTCACGAGGGCGGCTAGGAGCGGGTCGGGCAGCGCCTGTGCCTCGCCGTTTTCGCTCATACACGCGAGCAGGCGGTTTTGGTCGATATACCAATAGGCGCCGCCGCGGTCGCGGCAGAAGGTTTCCGACGGATAGATGTTGTAGGAAAAGGCGCGCGCGGCCGACGCTGGTTTGGAAATACTCCAGCCTTCGCGGCCTTTCGCGTGGTCGAGGCGCGCGATTTCGCCGTTTTCGGTGTTGAAAACCACGGTGCCGCCGCCGGCGTGCAGCACGGTCGCGATGCGCAATTCCGGTTCGGTGCGCGGACGGCGGAACAGTTCGAAACGGTCGCCGTGCATCGCCGTGATGGATTGGTCGGTCGTCGCAATCCACATCGTGCCTTGCGCATCGACGGCGAGGCGCTCCACCTGCATGTCGAGAAACTCGGGCGTGTTTTGCGGATTAAAATGCACGAAACGCACGCCGTCGAAACGCGCCAGCCCGCCGTGGCGCGTGCCGATCCACAGATAACCGTCGGGAGTTTGCGCGATGCTTGAAACCCAGTTTTGCGGCAGGCCGTTGTCCGTCTGCCACGAGTGCACGAGATAATCGCGCGACGACGCAGGCGCGCCCGGTGGCGTTGTGGCGTGGAGCGCGAGCGTGAGAGCGAGGGCGGGCGATGTCAGGCGTGGGATAAAAACGAGTCGCGGCATAGGGCGGCGGGATTGAGCGGAAAGCGAAAGGTTGTTGCCCGTGTTTTTTCTTCCTGTCCACATCCAACCGCCCGAATCATCGCTTCGGACGATTTACCAAAAAACGCTGTTCGTTAATACTGGCCGCGTTCCCGAGAAAACAACCCGCGCCCCCCTTTCAACTTATCCTGATGAAAACCGCCAAAACACTCGCGTATTCGCTGGTCGCCTTCGGAGCCGCCGCCACCGCTCATCACGCCGGTGCTGCCGCCGCTCCGAAACCCGCGAGCCAAAATTCTCCCAAGCCCAACATTATTTATGTCCTCGCCGACGACATGGGATGCGGAGACGTTTCCGCCTACAATCCCAATTCCGCGTGGAAAACGCCCAACATCGACCGCCTCGCGCGCGAAGGCATTCGCTTCACTGATGCGCACAGCAGCTCCGCCGTCTGCACGCCCTCGCGATACACACTTCTCACCGGACGCTACAGTTGGCGCAGCGAACGCAAGTCCGGTGTTTGCGGCGGCCTCTCGCCCTCGACGATGCTCGAACCCGGGCGCATGACCGTGGCCTCGTTTCTCAAACAGCAAGGCTACGCGACCGCGATGATCGGCAAATGGCACCTCGGCCTCAACTGGACGAGGGCGGGGGCGAAAGGCCCCGTGAAGGGAGCCGACGACGAGTTCGACGGCGAGAAACCTTACCGCCCGAAAGCGAAGGACGGCCCGGCGGATTTTTCCAAAAAATTCGGAGGCGGCCCTGTCTCGTATGGCTTCGATTATTTCCTCGGTATCAGCGCCTCGCTCGACATGCCGCCTTACGTGTGGCTCATCAACGACCGCGCCGATCCGTCGAAACTGCCCGCGCGTCCCATCCAGGGCAACGATTCGCAAAAACAACTCTGGCGTTCCGGCCTCGCCGGAAAAGGCTTTCATCACGCCGATGTGCTCCCGCACATGTCCAATGAAGCCATCCGCTACATCGCCGCGCAAAACACGCAAACCCCCTTCTTCCTCTATCTCGCGCTCACCGCGCCGCACACGCCGATCCTGCCCGGTCCCGGCTTCGAAGGCAGCACCGGCACGACCGACTACGGTGACTTCTGCGCGCAGGTCGATGCCGTCATCGGCAACATTCTCACCGTGCTCGCCGCCAAGGGACTCGACGAGAACACCATCGTCATTTTCGCGACCGACAACGGCGCGAGTCCCGCCGCCAATTTCAAGGAACTCGCCGCGCTCAAACACGACCCGACCCTCGGACGCCGCGGCTACAAGGCCGACATCTACGAAGGCGGCCACCGCGTGCCCTTCATCGCCCGCTGGCCAGCGCGCATCCCCGCCAACCGCACCAGCGGCCAGCTCATTCACCTCGGCGACCTGCTCGCCACCTGCGCCGACATCACCGGCGCGAAACTCCCAGCCAACGCCGGCGAGGACAGTGCCAGCATCCTCCCCGCGCTCACGGGCGTTGTCGGCGGTGAGGCAACCGTCGCGCCGCCTCACGAAGCGATCGTGCATCATTCCAACAACGGCTCCTTCGCCATCCGCCAGGGCTCGTGGAAACTCTGCCTCTGTCCCGACTCCGGCGGCTGGAGCCACCCGAAACCCGGCGCGGCCCCGCGCGGCGCACCGTCCTTCCAGCTCTTCAATCTCGATGACGACCCGAAGGAAAAAGACAATCTCTACGCGCAACATCCCGAAATCGTCCGGCGTCTTGGCCTGCTCCTGAAACAATACGTGCTCGACGGACGCAGCACTCCCGGAGCGCCGCAAAAAAACGCCGGTGGCAACAACTGGCCCGAACTCGCCTGGATGAAACAATTCAAGTAACAAGCAACATACCCGCCTCACGGTCATGGCCTCCCTAAAACTCGCGCTCACGACAAGCGCCGCGGCCTTCACGGCCCTCGGTGTGCAAGCCGCCGCCACCCCCGCCGCGGCATCACGTCCGCCCAACATCATCGTCTTTCTCGCCGACGACATGGGCTACGGAGATTCCAGCGTCTATGGCGGCTGGATAAAAACGCCCGCGATGGAAAAGCTCGCCGCCGAGGGCGTGCGCTTCACCGATTTTCACGCCTCCGCCGCCGTGTGCAGTCCCACACGCGCCGGACTGCTCACCGGACGCTATCAACAACGCGCTGGCATCCCCAACGTCATCCTCGCCGCGGAGCGTTTTCCCTCGCACTTCGCCGGCCTGCAACCCGGCGTCGAAATCACGCTCCCGCAAATGCTCAGGCAAGCCGGCTACGACACCGCGATTTTCGGCAAATGGCACCTCGGCTATTATCCGAAATACAATCCCATGCACCACGGCTTCGACACGTTTTGCGGCTACATCAGCGGCAACGTCGATTACCACTCGCACCTCGACAACCAGGGCAACGAAGACTGGTGGGACGGCCTCAAACTCAAGCCCGACAAAGGCTACACCACCACGCTCATCACCAAATACACCGTCGATTTTATAAAGAAGAATCGCGACAGCCCCTTCTTCATTTACGTCGCGAACGAGGCCGTTCATGACCCTTACCAAGGTCCAAAAGACCCGCCGATCCGCGTCCCGGGTCTCAAGCAAGGCAAATCCGGAAACCGTCCTGTCAAGGAGGCCTACCGCGAGATGATGATCGAGATGGACAAAGGCCTCGCCCGCATTTGCGAAACACTCCGCGAAACCGGCCTTGCCGAAAACACCATGGTCTTTTTCTTCTCCGACAACGGCGCGACAAAGGAGGGCTCCAACAGCCCGTTCCGCGGCCACAAGGGCGACCTCTACGAAGGCGGACACCGCGAACCCGCCATCGCGTGGTGGCCCGGTCGCATCAAACCCGGCGTCAGCCACGACCTCGCGATCAGTCTCGACCTCATGCCCACCTTTCTCGATCTCGCCGGGATCGCCCCATCGAAAGAGCGTCCGCTTGACGGCGTGAGCCTGAAAACCCTGCTCCTCGAAAACAGACCGCTCGGCACGCGCAAACTCTATTGGAACGGACAGGCCATGCGTGAAGGCCCCTGGAAACTTATCATCGCCGACGGTCACCCGCAGCTCTACAATCTCGACGACGACCCCGCCGAGGCAAACGACATCTCCGAGGAACACGGTGCACGTGTGCGCTCCATGCTTGTCGATTTGAACGCGTGGAAAAAAGACGTCGCCACCGGAGCCACGCCGCAACCGCGCAACGCCGCCAGCTTGAAGAACTGAAACCTACACTAAAAAACATGAGGTCCCTGCTCAAGATAATCGTCACGCTCGCCTTTTCGATCCTCGCGTCACACCTCGGTTTCGCCGCGTCGAAACCGCGCGCGCAGCAAGTTTATAAAAACGCCGGCGGACGCGAACTCGCGCTCCACATCGACGCGCCCGACGACTGGAACCCAACCGACAAACGCCCGGCAATCGTGTTTTTTTTCGGAGGTGGATGGCGCGCGGGCACGCCGAACCAGTTCAAGGCGCAGGCCGAATATTTCGCCAAGCGCGGACTTGTCTGCCTGCGCGCCGACTACCGTGTGCGCAGCAAGGACCAAGTGCTCCCCGATAAATGCGTGGAGGACGCGATCAGCGCAATGCGTTGGGTGCGCGCCAACGCCGCCAGGCTCGGCATCGACCCCGACCGCATCGTCGCCGCTGGCGGCTCGGCAGGCGGGCATCTCGCCGCGTGCACGTTTTTCGTCGATGACATCAGCACGAAAAGTGATGACAAAAAAATCTCCCCGAAGCCGAACGCGATGATTTTATACAACCCCGTCGTGGACCTCGTCGCGTGTCAGGAAACCAACGACCGCACACTGGTCGAAGGACTGGATGCCTCCGTGATGAAGCGGATATCGCCGTCCTATCTTCTCACCAAGGACATGCCGCCGACGTTGGTTATCGACGGCACGGCGGACAGGTTCTACAAGCAAATCAGCGCGTTTGTTGACAAGAGCAAGGCGCTCGGCGCGCCTGTTGAAGTGTCGTATGTGGAAGGCCAGCCGCACGGCTTTTTTAACAAACCGCAGTGGAAGGAAAAAACAACCGAAACCGCCGCCGAT
Source organism: Termitidicoccus mucosus (assembly GCF_038725785.1). Taxonomy (GTDB): domain Bacteria; phylum Verrucomicrobiota; class Verrucomicrobiia; order Opitutales; family Opitutaceae; genus Termitidicoccus; species Termitidicoccus mucosus. The sequence continues at coordinate 1,301,777 of NZ_CP109796.1, read as the reverse complement.
TTCCTCAAACGCCTCGGTTACCTGTAACCGAAGGCGGAGAATAAGCCACCGTTTAACTAACCGTGAAGCATGGCGTTATAGGTTTCATTCCGTTCAAAAGGGTTTAGTCCTAAACGTGTTTGCTGTTTTGATCAAAGCCCACAATTCGGCGCAATGATTACACGTATGGTAGAGATTTCCAGTTCCTCGCGCAGATGACCGAGACCGAGCGGCTGCTCGCTGTCGACACGGCTCATCGTCAGCGGTCGATTGCAGAGGTACGGTAGCTGGGCAGCAGCTATGTCGTGCGCGCTCATTCATTCGCTCCCTCCGTCCGCCATGATCCTCAAACCGCTGGCGAAGTTCACGGAGAAGCAAAATGCCGCCGCCCGTGAGCAGGCAGCCCAACGCGGCCTGGGCGGCGAAGTCAGGGCGAGCGAAAAAACTCGCTGAGCGGCGTTTCCCGCGTGCTTGCGTGGGGAGGAATGCTGTCATGGTCCGTCTTTTTCGCTTACATACCAGAGGGTCACGTGATCCACCTTGCCGTTGTTTTTGTCTATCCGGTAATCGATGCCTCCAGTTGCAGCCAGCAGCTTGAAGATATTCTGGATGGATTCGGATTGAAAGCGCCCGGTCACCGTTTCGTTTGCAAGGCGGGTATCGTTCATTTCCACGGTGATGCCATAACGCCTTTCCAGTTCGCGCATAGCGTCGGGCAAGGGTTCCCGGTTCCAGACAATTTTGTCCGACATCCATCCCATGGCCGCTTCATCGGCGACTGGCGCCACTTGCTCGGATTGGGTGGCGGGAACCAAGGTGTATTGCATGCCTGAACTGAGCGTGACCGGTTTCGTCTCAACTGCGGAGATAGCCGAATTTGCGATGGGCGTGACTTCGACCTTGCCTTGGACAAGCATCACTTGGGCTATGGTGCCGTCCGGGAATGCCTTGACATTGAAGCGGGTGCCCAAAACCGTAATGCGCAGGGTCGAGGTTTCAACGATGAACGGGCGGGCTTGGTCATGGGAGACATTGAAAAAGGCTTCGCCGGAAAGGCGCACGACCCGGCTTTTGGCTGAAAACGTTTTGGGATACTGGAGCGTGCTTCCCGCGTTGAGGGTGATCTTAGTCCCCTCGTCCAAGGTCAACATGAGGCGTTCGCCAATGCCATTGGTTTGTTCGATCCAGATATTGGACGCCTCATTGCCCATGGCGGAAGGCGGGGTTTGGCGTGAAAGGCTCACGAGCCCGATCGTCAGTGCGAGGACGGCGGTAGTGGCGGTCAGTCCCATCCAGATGCCCGGGCTCCAATAACGTTTCCCAAATAACTTCCTCCACAAGGAGAAGCCTGACGTTGGGCTTGGCGCCCTTGAAGCCTCGTGCTCTGATGCATCGGCAGCGGAAGGAGAAGTCGGGCTCCCGATACATTTTTGGTTGATGGAATCCAAGACCTTCCGGCCGGCGCCATCCAGATCGAAGCCTTCCTTCCAGTTTTTCGGGTCTTCGCGCCATGCCGCATCCATGTCTTCAAACATTTTTTGGCAATCGGGTTGCTGTAGCAATGCAACCAGTCGTTCACGCTCGTCGCTCGTGGTTTCACCGAGCAGGTATCGCATGGCCAAGGAATAAAAGGCCGCTCTTTCGTTGTCTACAGGGAGCATTTTCAAAGGTGTCTAATATAGGTAGGGAAAAACAGGGGAAAACTACTACGTGCGAAGGCAGTGTTCGCAAAAAAATTTCAAGAGGCGGTTGGGTTTTCCGAATCAGGTATGTTTCGGAGCCAGTTGCGAAATCTGGGCAGGGCAATTCCGATTTGTTCGTTCGCTTTCATCATCTGGTTGCGAACGGTATGCTCGGATAATCCAAGGCGCGACGCCACTTCTCGGTAGCGCAGATTTTCGAGGCGGCACAGTTTGAAGATTTCCCTGCGTTTTGAAGGCATGGCTTGAAGAAGGTTTTCGATTTCGTTCAGGCATTCGCGGTAGTGCAGTTCGCTATCTGCCTTGTTGGGCTCGACGAGACTGGTTTCAGGCACTTCAGCCAAGGGCACCGGCGTCGTTCCGCGGGCGTGCCGGGAAAGCAAATACAAAGATTGCCGGGCCACGGCACTGAAGAGATACGCGCGGGCTCCAGAGGTTAGCACGATTTGCTTCCGGCGCTGCCAAAAGCTGATGAACACCTTTGACACGGCATCTTCGCTGAGGTCACTGCGACGGAGCAACGATTGCGAAAGTTTGCAAAGATGCACGTAGTATTTGCGCATGAGGGCGAGCAACGCAGTTTCATCGTCGTTGCGGATGCGTTCTACCAGATTTTCGTCCGGAATGGTTTCTTGGTCCATGATGTGTCTGGTCTGGGAGTGTGGAAAGAAAACAGGGCGGGTGTCATTTGTCGGTCAACAGGTTTTTCGTTATTCGGATCTTCGCTTCCGCTTTCATCGGAATGCGAACGACCATCTTCCGATCATGGCGGGCAAAGGTGACCCCGGTTAACGTCGTGATCGAGGAGAGGAGATGCGCGAGACTGACGTTGGCGTCGGACTCCACGAGAATCCGGTCAGTCAGCGGAATGCGCTTGTCCAGGTAGATGAGTTCGATGCCGGTTTGCTTCTCGATGAGTGCAAGAATATCTCCCAAGGCAGTTGGACTCACCTGTGTGGAGGCGATGTTTACCCGGGTCCGCGCCAAGATCGGATCGGAGAAATAGTCCGGCTCCTGGGCGGCGAAGACGCTGGCGCTGGCATACGCGAAAAGGCAGGCGATCAGGAATGTTTTGCCTCCCGGCATCGGAGGAGAGGCGGTGGATTTGACCTGAGAAAAGACCATCTGAATCAGCAAATTGAAAGAAAGTATGGCGGAAGGTTTCGAACCGAATTTCGCATCTGATTGTGAATGGCTGAAGAGGTTTGCGACCTCGGATGGATTCATGGGAGGCACATCTTATTTTCCCTCTGAAGCTGGAGATATATCATGTCTTAAAACACAGTTGGCGGAGTAAAGCAGCGAAAAAGGACGTCCGGGGTGTGTTCGTGACGAAAACGTAACCTTGGCGGATGGTAGTATCGGGGCCGAAGTCGCAACCTATACATGAACGAGCTATTCCTCGTTCCCTCCTTAAATCAACCGACCAGACAAAACCATTATTCCAGTGCAACTCGGGAAGGGGCCATCCCATTCTCAAAACATACATTTTTGGACGAGAGTCCGATTTCATACTTAATTTTTTGTGAAGATTTCGACCTATTCCAGTTTCCAGCCGAGATATAATTATCCATTTCCGATTTTGCCGCTTCTGTGCTCGTTGGCCGCGCTGCTGGTGCAGGGATTGTGCGGCGAGACGGCCTCCACACCGCCGCAGTATATCGACATTTACGAATACCGGGTGGAGGGCGTGCATAAATTGACGCCGCTGGAGGTGGAGCGCGCGGTGTATCCGTGGCTGGGGGAGGCGCGCACGCCCGACGACGTGGAGGGGGCGCGGCTGGCGGTGGAAAAGTTGTATCATGAAAAAGGATACCAGACGGTGGCGGTGCAGATTCCCCAGCAGGAAGTGCAGAACCGCACGGTGGTGATCCGGGTGACGGAGGGGAGGGTGGGGCGCCTGCGCATCCGCGGCTCGCGCTATTTCGACCACAACCAGATCAAGGAGAAGGCGCCGTCCATCGCGGAGGGCGAGGTGCCGGATTTCAACGGGGTGACGCGTGATATTATCGCGCTCAACCAGCTGCCGGACCGGAAGGTGACGCCGTCCTTAAAACCCGGAGTGGAGCCGGGCACGGTGGACATCGACCTGACGGTGGAGGACACTTTTCCTTTGCACGGCAGCCTGGAACTGAACAACCGCCACAGCGCCAACACCAAGCCGCTGCGCCTGAACGGTTCGGTCAGCTACGGCAATCTCTGGATGAAGGAACACACGCTGGGCCTGAGTTTCCAGATTGCGCCGGAGCGGCTCGACGACGCGAAAGTGTTTTCGGCCTACTACCTGGCGCCGCTGCCGAACACGCCGGTGAAGCTGATGGTGCAGGGCGTGAAGCAGGACAGCGATGTCTCGACGCTCGGGACGTTCGACGTCACCGGCCGCGGCGAGATAGTCGGCTTGCAGGCGATCGTGTCGCTGCCCGGCACGGAAACCTGGATCCACAGCCTGTCTGGCGGTTTTGATTACAAGCATTTTGATGAAGTCCTGGTGGTGGCCGGGGCGGGCAGCGCCCAGCAGACGCCGATCACGTATTATCCGTGGGCGCTGAGCTGGACGGCTACGCACATCGGGAAAAAGGCGATCACGCAAATCAACGCAGGTATAAACTTTCATATCCGCGGGCTGGGCAGCTCCTGGGAGGAGTTTGACAACAAGCGCTATGGCGCGGACGGCAGCTACATTTATTTTCGCGGGGATATTTCGCAGACGCGCGAGATTTTTTCCAACTGGCAGCTTTTTGGCAAAGCGCAGGGGCAGCTGGCGGGCCAGCCGCTCATCTCGCCGGAACAATTCGGGGCGGGCGGACTGGGCACGGTGCGCGGCTACCTCGAAAGCGAGGCGATGGGGGACAACGGCTTTGCGGCCACGCTGGAGCTGCGCACCCCGCCGCTCACCTTCGGGGGATTATTGGATGAGCTCCGCCTGTACGCCTTCACCGACTGGGCGGGGCTGGCGTTGCGCGGCGCGCTGGCCGAACAGGACGCGCGCTTCTTGCTGGGCAGCGTGGGTGCGGGACTGAATTTCCAATTCAAAAAGTACTTCAATGGCACACTCGATTTCGGCGTGCCTCTGCGCAGCGAGGGCTCGACCGAGCGCAACGAGCCGCGCCTGACCTTCCGCGTGCGTGCGGATTTCTGACCGGTTTCCCCGATCCGCGACCTCCCACTTTTTTCGAAAACTCTTCGCGACAACCAAAAATAAAATATGAAACGACCGACCCGATTCTGGTTCAAAAACGCGCTGCTCGCCCTGGTGGCCCTCGCGGGTCTGCCCGGCGTGGCCCATGCCTGGTGGAATGGCGAGTGGACGCTGCGGAAAAAACTCACGGTGGACACCACGCCGTCCGGCGCCGCGGTGGCCGATCCGATGGGAGGCGCGCCGGTGCTGGTGCGGCTGCACGTGGGCAATTTCCAGTTCGACCGCGCGCGCGGCGACGGCGGAGACATCCGCTTCGTGTCCGAGGACGACAGGACGGTGCTGCCGCATCACATCGCGCAATACGATTCGCTGCTGGGCGAGGCGTTTGTCTGGGTGCGCGTCCCGGAAATCAAAACAGGTGCGCAGACGGCGGTCTGGCTGTATTACGCCAATCCGGCCGCGCCCTCCGTCGAGAATGCCCAGGGCACCTTCGATGCGGACACGACCCTGGCCTGGCATTTCGGGGAGCGCGGGCAGCCGGCGCGGGATTATTCGGGCAATGAAAACCATGCGCTCAACGCCGGCATTCCCGCCGAGGGGACCTTGATCGGCGCGGGGCTGCGCTTCGACGGCAACTCGGCAGTCACGGTGCCCGCCACGCCTTCGCTGGCCTGGGCGGCGAACGCCCCCCTCACCTGGTCGGCGTGGGTCAAGCCCGCCAGCCTTTCCGGACGTTCGGTGATTTACAGCCGCCGCGCCGGTCCGCAAACCGCCTTCCTGGTCGGCTCCGACCAGGGCGTGCCCTTCGTGGAGATTACCGTGGGCGGCAATACCGTGCGCACGCCCGCCGGCGCGCCGCTCGCGCAGAACATCTGGCAACACCTCGCGGTGGTGGCCGAGGGCGCCCGCCTCACGCTTTATGTCAACGGCAACACCTATGCCGCGCTCTCATCCGGTATCCCAGTACTCAATACACCGTCCTTCCTCGGCGGCGACCGCGCCGCACCCGATGCGCCGGTGACCTCCGGCTTCGCCGGCGAACTGGTCGAGTTCCAGCTTGCCCGCGCCGCGCGTCCGGCCGGTTTCATAAAATTCCTCGCGGCCACGCAGGGCGGTGAATCGGGTGCCCGCAGCGTGCTCTTTTCCGAGGAAGAAGTTTCCGGCGGCGGCGCAGGCGCCGGAGGGCACGCCGGCTACTTCACGGTGATCATCCAGAACCTGACGGTGGACGGCTGGGTGGTCATTGTCGTCCTTGCGGTGATGAGCGCGATCAGCCTGGCGGTGATGGCGGCGAAGAACGGCTATTTGTCCGCGGTGCGCAAAGGCAACGAGCGTTTTCTGAAATTGTTCAACGAGCGGGTGGCCTCGGACATGACGGTGCTGGACCGGGCCGGCCCCGCGCTGGCCGTGACGGAGGCGGAGGAGCGGCTGATCAAGCGCGCGCCGCTGTACCGGCTTTATCACATCGGCGCCGAGGAGATCAGAAAACGGCTTTCGGAGTCGAAAAGGAGCGAGGACAAGACCCTTTCGGCGCACGCGATCAAGGCGATCACGGCGAGCATGGACGGCGGACGGGTGCGCGAACAGCAGCGCCTCAACAAGCAGATGGTGCTCCTGACCATCGCCATTTCCGGCGGGCCGTTCCTCGGGCTGCTCGGCACGGTGATCGGGGTGATGATCACCTTCGCGGCGGTGGCGCTGGCCGGTGACGTCAACGTGAACGCCATCGCGCCGGGCATCGCGGCGGCGCTGCTTGCGACGGTGGCTGGGCTGGCGGTGGCGATTCCCGCGCTGTTCGGCTACAACTACCTGCTGACGCGGGTCAAGGACGTGACCGCGGACATGCAGGTTTTCGTGGACGAATTCATCACCAAGGCGGCCGAGTTTTACCCCAAGCGCGCCTCGGAAAAAGCCCGCCTGACCGGTGCCGACTCCTGAGCCATCTCCTCCGGCCCATTCTTAATTCTACATTCTTAATTTTTCATTAGCGGAGCGCACACCATGACCGTTCAGAACGAAGACAAACCTTACGACGAGATCAACATCACGCCGATGCTGGATCTGGCGTATGTGCTGCTGGTGATTTTTATCCTCATGTGCACGGCCTCGGTGGCGGGCACGAAGGTGAACCTGCCGCGTTCGAGCAACACGCCGGTGAGCCTGGCCAAGCCGAAGACCAAGGCGATCACGGTGAACAACGAGGGTCGTGTGTTTCTGGACACCGTCCCGGTGACGCTGACGGAACTGGAGCAGCGGCTCAATTCACAGAAGTCGCTCACGCCGGAATTTCCGGTGGTGGTGCGCGGGGACAGCCTGACGCACTACCAGGGCGTGATGGACGTGCTCGATGTGCTCGGCCGCGTCGGCATTTCGCAGGTCGGCCTGGCGACCAAAGGAAAGTAAGCCCATGGCCACCGATCCATTCAACGACCGCGACGAGCAGGAGCCGGGATTTTTCCGCAGCTACGGGCTGGTGCTGGGGCTGTGCCTGGTGGCCGGCGGCGGCATCGCCTGGTGGCTGGTCTCGACCGCCTCGGGACCGAAGCCGCCGCCGCCCAAGCCGCAGGAGTTTTCCATGGTGCGGGTGGCGCTGCCGCCACCACCACCGCCGCCTCCGCCGCAAAAGCCCGAGGAAATCCAGCGGCCCGAAACGCCGGACCAGCAGATGATCGAGCAGGAGCCGGTTGCGGCGGACGAGCCGCAGGAACGCCCCGCCGAGACTCCGCAGCCCGCGGGCGAGGACGCCGCGCCGATGGGCACCAACATCCAGGGCGACGGCCCGCCGGACGGGTTCGGCCTGGTCGGTCGCGGCGGCGGTTCGATCATCGGCGGCTCCGGCGTGGGCGCCGGTTCCGGCCGGGGCGGGAGTCGCTGGGGTTGGTATGCCGCCCAAGTGCAGAACGCCATCGCCGACGCATTGCGCAAAAACGACAAAACCCGCGTGGCTGACCTGAGGGTGACGGTGCGCATCTGGCCCGACGAGGCCGGACGCATCCGCGCGGCGCGGCTGAATGGGACGACCGGCAGCCGTGAACTGGATACGATTATCGAAAAGGAAATTCTCACCGGTCTCACCCTGCGTGAACCGCCGCCCGCTGATATGCCCAGTCCCATCGTCCTGCGCCTCACCGCCCAACGTCCCTGATTCCATCCACCGATCACCGTTTCTTCCATTTTTAACTTAACACTTCAATTGCGCGGCACCGCCGCATCCGCATTCACATGACAACCACCCGTAAACTGCTGACCTTTGTATCAGCGCTCAGTTTGTCCGTTGGCTTTTCCGGACTGTCGGCCGCTTCTGCCGATGACAGTTCGGAGAGCGTGGCCATTAATCTGGTCCACCTCCTCGTCGAGGAGGGTGTCCTCTCCAAGGAGAAGGCCGATGCGCTCATCCGCAAAGCCGAGGCCAAGGCGGAGGCGGCGCGGCCTGCCGCGGCCGACGGCACGGTGCGCGTGACCTACGTGCCGGAGACGGTCCGGCAGCAGATGCGCGAGGACATCCGGCAGGATGTCATGCGCCAGGCCCGGGAGGAAAACTGGGCCGATCCGCGCGAGGTGCCCGCCTGGACCAAAAAGCTCCGCCTCAGCGGCGACATCCGCTTCCGCTACGACGGCAGCTTTTTTGGCGGGGACAACGATCCCACCGACGCCATCAACTTCAATTCCCTCAACCGCGGCTCCCCCTACAACGCCTCCGTCACCAACACCGTCCTGCCTCCGCTGGCCAACGTCAACGAGGACCGCGCCCGCCTGCGCCTGCGCGCCCGGCTCGCGCTCGACGCCGATCTGGGCGAAGGCTTTACCGCCGGCCTGCGCCTGGCCACCGGCAGCGACTCCTCGCCCGTGTCCACCAACCAGAGCATGGGCGCGGACGGCCTCGGCTCCAAATACGCCCTCTGGCTCGACCGCGCCTTTGTCAAATACGACGCGCCCGCCCTCGGCGGCACCAAGCTCGCCGTCACCGTCGGACGTTTTGAAAATCCGTTCTTTGCCACCGACCTGGTCTGGGACGACGACCTCGGTTTCGACGGCATCCTGCTGCAGGCCGGCCGGCGCATGGGGCGCTGGCAACCCTTCGCCACCTTCGGCCTGTTCCCCGTTTACAACACCGACTTCAATTTCTCCAGCCGCCAGCTGGACAAGTTCAAGAGCGACGACAAGTGGCTCCATGGCGTCCAGCTCGGCACCGGCCTCGAACTCGCGAAGGACCTCAGCCTGAAGGTGGCCGCCGCCTACTACAGCTTCACCAACATCGCCGGCAAGCTCTCCGATCCGCTCAACAATCCGAACGACGACGGCAGCACCGACACACGCCGCCCCTCCTTCGCGCAAAAAGGCAACACCTACATGGCGCTGCGCAACAACCTCTATACCGGCGATCCCGCTTCGCCCTGGTATCAGCAGGATTACCAGTATTACGGGCTGGGCACGCCGTTCCGTGAGCTGGCGCTGACCGCCCGGCTCGATTATGCCCGGTTTGATCCGGTGCAGCTCGCGCTGGAGTTCGAGTTTGTCAAGAACCTCGCCTACGACGAAGACCGGATCAACCGGCTGGGCGCGCAGAACAACTTTGCCGAGGGCGCCTCCGGTTTGGTGGACGGCGGCGACATGGGATGGACGACCCGCCTGGTCATCGGACAGCGCGTCCTGGAAAAACGCTGGGACTGGCAGGCGTCGATTGCCTACAAGTATCTGGAGACCGACGCGGTGGTGGACGGGTTCACCGACTCGGACTTTGGCCTGGGCGGCACCAACCTGAAAGGCTTCGTGCTGGGGGCCAGCGTGGGGCTGTCCAAAAACGTCAACGCCCGCCTGCGCTGGCTGAGCGCCGACAACGTGTCCGCCACCTCCTTCTCCGTGGATGTCCTCCAGATCGACATCAACGCCAAGTTCTGAACCACACGCCGATTCCGAACCTTTTCGCCACGGAGAGCCCAGAGCCATGAAAAAAATCAAGCGACCACCGGCGCCTCCGCGCCCTTCCGTGTCCGCGCTCTGTGCCCCAACTGATTCACTTCCGATGAAAACCGTATCCAAAATAATATTACAAACGCTGCTCGTTCTCGCGCCCGTGTGCGCCTTGGCCCAGCAGCCGGACAACACGATGGAGCTTCGCCTGCGCGAGGCCCTGCGCGGCACGACCATTCAGTTGCGCACCGCGCAGAGCGAAAACGCCGCCCTGCAGGTGACGCAGGACGAACTGGCCAAGGAGTGCGACGCCCTGAAAAAGCAGGTGGCCGCGCTGTCGAGGCAGGGCGAGCAGGACCGCGCCGCCGCCGCGAAGGAACTCGCCGACCTGAAAGCCATCGTGGTGGCGCAGGAGGAGAAAGCCGCGCAGCTCTCCGGCGACCTGGCGAAGTGGAAGGATTCCTCCGAAAAGGCGGCTGCCCTGGCCCGGGAAAAGGAACAGTCCCGCGCCGCCTTGGAAATCCGCGTGGCCGGGCTGGAGCGGACCGTGGCCGACCGCGAGGCGAAGAACGTGGAGCTGGTCAAGCTCTCCCGGGAAATCCTCAACCGGCTCGAATCCTTCGGCCTGGGCGACGCGCTCAAGGCCCGGGAGCCGTTCATCGGGGCCAAGCGCGTGGAGATCCAGAACCTCGTCCAGGACTACGCCGACCGCGTCATGGACAACAAATACACCGCCGCCCGCGGTGCGGAATCTCAGCCCGCACCGTAACCCCTGCCTCCGGCCTCCAACCATCTCTTGTCATGAAAAAATCCTCCGCACTCTTTCTCTCCATTCTGAGCTTGGCTTCCGTCAGCCTTTCCTCCTTCGCCGCCGATGCGGGCGTGCTGGCCCGGGTCAGCGACACCGAGGTCAAGATCGACGACATCCGCTCGTCGCTGGAAAATCTCAGCCCGCGCGAGCAGGCCGCGCTCTCCGCCAACCCCGCGCTGCTCAACCAGGCCGTGCGCTCGCTGCTGGCCCGCCGCGTGGTGCTCAACGAAGCCCTCGCGCAGAAGTGGGACAAAAATCCCGCCTTTACCGCCCAACTCGACAAGCTCCGGGAAAACGCCCTGATCGAGAGCTACCTGCAATCGGTCTCGCAACCCCCGGCGGACTTCCCCTCCGAGGCTGATCTCCAGGCCGTGTTTGAGGCCAACCGCCCCGCACTGGTGGCTCCGCGCCAGGTGCGCCTCGCGCAGATCTACATCGCCGCGCCGAAAACCGCTTCCCAGGCGGAGCAGGACGAGGCCCGCGCCCGCCTCGACGACGTGCGCAAAAAGCTCGCGCAGCCCGGCGCCGACTTCGCCGCGCTTGCCCGGGTGGAAAGCGACGAGAAGCAGAGCGCGGCCAGCGGCGGCGAACTCGGCTGGCTGGCCGACGGGCAGATCCGCCCGGAGATTCGCGACGCCGTGACTTCCCTGGCACCCGGCGGGGTGAGCGAACCGGTGCGGCTCGATGACGGCTGGCATCTCCTGAAGGCCCTCGAAGTCCGCGAGACCCGTCCGCTCGCGCTCGACGAGGTGCGCGTCCAACTCGTCCAGCGGCTCCGCGCCGAGCGTGCCCAGGCCAACCGCCAGAACTATCTGACCCGGCTCATGGAAAAAAATCCGGTCTCGATCAACGAACTCGCCCTCTCACAAGTCCTCGCGCCCGCATCCGGTCAATGAGCATGAAACATCGAATGACTTTTGATGCCACGTTCCGCCGAACGCAGGTCCGGCGGGACGGCTCGCCGGCTGGTGCGACGAGCGCGGAAGGCGGCGCATCGGCGCCCGTGGCAGGTTGCAGTCTTGGTTCCTCCACCCTCCTTCCGCGTTCCTCGCACCGTCTGGTTCGCCTCAGGACCCCATCCACTTTTGACATGAAAAAACCATCGCTTATTTCCCGGTCTTCCCGCGGTCGCATTCCGTCAGTTTTCAGGTTTTCGGTCTTCAGCCTGCTCACAATGGCAGCCCGCGCCCTGCGCACGCTCTTCTGTCTGTCCGTCTCCAGCGCGGGTGTTTTGGCAGTGCTGGTCATCGCCCTGATTCCCGCGCCGCTCAGCGCGGCCAGCCTGGTCGGCAGTGTCCGTGCCAAGGCCGGCGGAGGCGCCGCCGCCAGCAACCCTTCCGGCGGCACCGGCGGGCAGGCCGTGGACCCGGCCACCGCCACCGCGCTGGCGCAGGCCCAGAAACAGTCGCTGGTGCGCACCGTTCGGGCCATCGCAGCCGCCCGCCAGGCGCAGGCCGACGCACGCCGTGCCGCGCTCAATGGTCTGTCCAGTTTCAACGGCCTGGCAACCTCCGATAATCCATCCGGAGGACTCAAGATCGCCAATGGCGTGGATCTCGATCCCTCCCTGTGGCAGGGCGCGGCCCGCCCGGTGGAAACTTCCGGCGAGAACGGCCGTCTGGTCGTCAAGATCGACCAAGAGACGCAGAAGGCCATCCTGACCTGGGACCGCTTTGATGTGGGCCGCGAGACCGACCTGGTCTTCGACCAGCAGGGCAACCGCGACTGGGTCGCTCTCAACCGCGTGACCGACGCGCAGACGTCGCCCTCGCAAATCCTCGGCAGCATCAAGGCCGACGGCTCCGTCTATGTGCTCAACCGCAACGGCGTCATCTTCGGCGGCGCCTCCCAGGTCAATGTCGGCAACCTCGTCGCTGCCGCCGCCAACATGACCAATGCGCAGTTTCTCGACCGCGGCCTCTACGGCTCGAGCATCACCGTCCCCTCCTTCACCGATGCGCTCGGCGCCGTCACCGTCGAGGCCGGCGCGCGCATCACCACCCGCGAACCCGCCTCCGCCACCGAGGGCGGCGGCTCCGTGCTCCTCCTCGGTTCCGCTGTGACCAATGCCGGCGAAATTACGACACGCAAAGGCCAGACCCTGCTCGCCGCCGGTGACAGCTTCATCCTCCGCCGCGGCGTCAGCACCGAGGAAAACAAACACTCCACCACTCGTGGCACCGAAGTCTCCCCGCAGTTCAAAACCGACAGCACGGCGGGCGCGGTCGCCAACACCGGCCTCATCGTGGCCCGCGAAGGCGACATCACCCTCGCCGGGCGTGACGTGCGGCAGGATGGCGTCGCCGTCGCCACCACCTCGGTCAACACCCGCGGCACCGTCCACCTCCTCACCTCCGCCAACGACAAGGACGCCGCCGTCGCCCTCGGCGCGGATTCCGTCACCGCCATCATCGCCGGCGACCTCCTCATCGAGGACGACCGCGTCGAGCTTCGGGACGACGGCCAGACCGCCCTCGACAGCCAGCGCGATGCCCTCATCGCCGAGTCCGCCGCGCTCGACCAGGCGCGCGTCACCGAGGCCCTCGCCAACACCACAAAATTCGACAACTACTCCACCCTCTCCGACCGCCGCGACCAGTCGCGCATCGAGATTGTCGGTGGAGGACTGGTGACTTTCGAGGGCGATTCCCTCGCGCTCGCCACCGGCGGCCAAATCGCTGTCAGCGCCGGCAACAGCGCCGCCGGCACCAAGGACGTCGCCGTCAGCCAGGTCAATCCGCTTACCTGGGGCGAAATCCGCGTCGCCGACGGCGCGCAACTCGATGTTTCCGGCGCGCTCGGCGTGCGCGTGGCGATGGAGGACAACAATATCAAGGTCAACATCCAGGGCTTCGAGTTGCGCGACTCCCCGCTCAACCGCGACAACCCCGACCGCCCCCTCTTCAATCAGGACGTCTGGATTGACCGCCGCGACCTCACCTACGTGCCCGCCGGCACCGACGGCTACGAGAGCGACCGCTACTACACCGGCGGCGGCCTGATCGAGGCCGGCGGTTATCTCGCCAACCAAGCCCACGGCATCGGCGAATGGACGGCTCAGGGCGGCACGGTCAACTTCATCGCCGACAGCGTCGTCACCGAGGCCGGCTCGCTCATCGACCTCTCGGGCGGCTCCCTCGATGTGCAGTCCGGCTACCTCACCATCACCCGCGTCCTTGGCAGCGACGGCAAACTTTACGACCTCGGCAGCGCCCCCGCCGACCTGGTGTATTACGCCCTCGGCAACGCCCACGTTGAATACTCCGAAAAATGGGGCGTGACCAAGGTTTACTCCAACTCCCTCACCAGCCAGGCCAACGTCAAACGCTACGAGCAAGGCTACACCGTGGGCCGCGACGCCGGCCAATTCTCCATCCGCACCATCGACGCCCGGCTCGACGGCGCCATCGACGCCTCCGTCACCAACGGCACCCGGCAGCGCGACGCCCGCCCCGCCGCCGGCGCCGCCGACGGCTACAAACTCAGCCAGACCCAGGCCGCCCTCGCCGGCCGCCTCCTCATCCAGAACTACGACCCCTCCGCCGGCTCCTTCAACCCCCGCCGCGAATGGTATTCCGACGTGCTCCTCGCCGCCGGCGACGCCGCCCCTCCCCCCTCCGCCGGCGCCGACGCCGCCCCGGCTGACCGGCTCATCTGGCTCAACCTCGACCGCCTCAACGACGCCGGGCTCGGCGGCCTCTCCATCCAGAGCCGGCTTAACACCTTTGTCATCGGCGGCGACCTCGCCCTCGCCCCCGGCGGCGCGCTCGACTTCTCGGGCGGCGACTTCACGCTCAACGGCAGCCTGACCGCACGCGGCGGCTCGGTGCACATCCAGACCGGCGGCCAATACGTGAACGGCGTCAGCGTCGCCGCCGGCCTGACGCTCAAGGACGGCGTCACCATCGACACCCGCGGTCTGTGGACCAACGTCGCGCTCGACCCCGACAGCGCTTGGGGCCTCGCCTTCCGCGACGGCGGCTCCGTGACCATCGACACCGGCTACGGCGACCTTGTCATGGAGGCCGGCTCGCGCATCGACGCCTCCGCCGGCGGCGCGGTGCTGGCCGACGCCTCCACCGTGGGCGGCGCGGGCGGCGACATCACCCTCTCCGGCCGCGGCATGCGCCTCGAAGGCGAACTCGTCTCCCGCGGCTTCACCAAGGGCGGCAAACTCGCCCTCAACGCCTGGACAAACATCTCCGTCGGCGGCCGGTTGCTGGAGACCGACGGCCTGCTCGCCGTCGGCGAAGTCGCCCCCATGGACCTCACGCTCGCCGAGGACACCGTTTTCCCCGCCGGCAGCCAGCCGCCGTTTTCCTTTGAAGTGGTGATGTCCGAAATCAAGCCGGGCGACCCTCTGCCCGGGACTTACCTGCAGTGGGGTAGTTATTCCAACCATCCCAATCCCATGACGACGGGTGTCGATTTCATCGTGCCGTCAGGCATGTCATTGAGGACATCCGGCGGGACACCCTCCGAGACAGAATACAACACGGGATCGCTCATCCCCGCCGGCACGAAAATCGGCTACATCTACGCATGGAGCTGGTCCGCCGGATACGCTTTTCCCGTCGAGCTTTTCTCGGAGCCGATCCCCTTGCCCAGCCCCATCAAAACCACCTACCCGGCGGACACCATTTTGACGAAAGACCTCACCGTCGCCGCCGGCACGATCATCCCCAAAGGCGCGTCGCTGACCCACGCCGTCAAAGTCCGCGCCCCCCTGAACATGGACGCGGAGTTTTTCCGGCAGGGCTTCTCGGATTATTCGCTCGCCAGCACGCTGGGCGTGACGGTCCACCCCGGCGCGCAAATCGACGTGGTCATGCCCGTTTACCGGTTCAATGCCGCGAGCCTGAGCGCGCCCACCGGCGCGGACATCGCGGACGTGGCCGACTTCGACCTGCCGCCGCTCTTCACCGAAAACCCCGCCAAGGGCACGCTCACCCAACGCGCCGGCGCCAGCCTCGCGCTCAAGGGGCTGACGGGCTCCTTCCCGACCGTCGGCACGCCCATCATTTCCCATGGCGCGGTGGTCGTCGGCCAGGACGCCGCCATCACGGTCGATCCGGGGCAGCGGGTCAGACTCAGCGCAGCCGGGCAACTTACCGTCGATGGCGCGATCACGGCCCGCGGCGGCGAAATCATCATCGCCAATTCGCGCACGATTTTCGAGTCGCCCAGGGCATCGAACAGTCCGAATCTGCCCGTTTACCCAGGGCCGGGCGAGACCTCCGTCTGGATCGGTGAAAACGCGCGGCTCGACGCCTCGGGCCTCGCCGTCACCGCGCGAGATTTTTCGGGCCGCGACTACGGCCTCGTCACGGACGGCGGCTCCATCGTCCTCGGCAGCGAAGGCGTCCTGCGCCGGGATCCGGACGGCCTGACGCAGACGCAGGATTCGACCGAGGCCTGGGTCATCGTCCGCCCCGGCGCGGTGCTCGATGTCTCCGGCGCCAGCGCCGTCCTCGATCTTCCCGTGGGCGCGAAATACCAGGCGCGCACTGTTGCCAGTCACGGCGGCTCCATTTCGCTTACCTCCTACAGCGGCATCTTTCTGGACGGCGAACTCCGCGCCCGTGCCGGCGGCGAAGGCGCCAGCGCCGGCGCGCTGAACGTCGTCATCGAGGCTCCCCGTTACACCAACGTCCAGCCCTCCCAGATGCCGGCGGCGCTTATGCAAGGGCGGGTGCTCGCCGTCGGGCAGGAGCACGTCTCCAGCCTGTCCGCCGATTTGCGGGCGGGGGAGGCGGATGAGGCGTTCGTGATCGGCTCGCTCGGCGCGGCCCGCGTCAGCGTCGAGCAAATCACCGCGGGCGGCTTCGACAGCGTTTCCCTTTGGGGGAGAAATGGCATCGTCTTCGACGGCGACGTGAGCCTGAGCCTCGGGCGCAGCCTCACGCTTTCCAAGGGCTACTTGGGCAACAGCGCCGAGGGCGCGCGCGTCTCCCTCGCCGCCCCGTATGTTTACGTGGACGGCTGGTCTGTGCTGAACGGCGGCGGCTCGGACGTGTATCCCGACCGGGTGCCCGTCCTCCCCGCCGGCGGCTCCTTCGACATCGCGGGCGGCCTGGTGGATTTCCGCCACCTCGCGAAGATCGACTACGACCAGGTCCGCGTCGAAAGCGCCGGCGACCTGCGTTTCCTGCCCTCCGTCGCCTCCACTTCATCGAGCAGCCTCGACCGGCGCACCCTCGTTCAGGCGCCGGGCGAGCTCACCCTCGCCGCTGCGCAACTCTACCCGACGAGCAACACGCTGGCCCGCGTCACCGCCGGCGACCTGCTCGCCATCGAGCGCGTCGGCGCGGAGACGCCCGCCGTGCCGCTCTCGGTCTTCGGCCAGTTGGAATTGGGCGCGCAAACCGTCCGGCAGGGCGGCATCGTCCGCGCGCCCCTCGGCTCCATCACCCTGACTGGCGGCCTCACCAACGGCGGCCTGGTGGAACTGCTCGACGGCAGCATCACCTCCGTCAGCGCCAACGGTCTGCTCATGCCCTACGGCGGCACCGCCGACGGCGTCGATTACCTCGTCAACGGCGAAAAAGCGGTGACCTCCGCCATCCTCGGCGCCTATGTGGGAGCCCAGGGCGTGGTGACCGTCAACGCGGATTCCTTCCACGGCGAGGCCGGCTCGCTGCTCGACCTCTCCGGCGGCGGCCACCTCCTCGGCGGCGCGTTCGTCACCGGGCGCGGCGGCTCGGTTGACACGCTGCTCTATCCGCGCAACCCCGGTGGCCAGGTCTTCGCTATCGTCCCCGGCGTCGTCACCGCCCCCGTCGCCGGCGGCTACGCCTCGCAATGGACCGGCGCCGTGCCGGAAGCCGGCCAGACCATCACCATCCCCGCCGGCGTGCCCGGCCTGCCCGCCGGCACTTACACGCTCCTGCCGGCCAACTATGCGTTGCTCCCTGGCGCCTTCCGCGTCGAACTCGGCGCGGCGACCAGCCGGCCCTTCGCGGGCGTCACCGCGCAGCGCGACGGCTCCTTTGCGATGATGGGCGTGCAGGGCGTCGCCGGCACCGGCATCCGCGATGCCTTACCCAACCTCGTCACCGTCACGCCCGGCGCGGTCTTCCGCACTTGGGCGCACTACAACGAGCAAAGTTTCGCCGCCTACCAGGTGGAGCAGGCCGGCATCTTTGGCAACCTCCGCCCCCGGCTGGAGGCCGACGGCAAATACCTCACCTTCTCGCCCGGCGACTATCCCGAGGGCGACGCCAACAGCGCCCTCGTTTTTGACGGCTTGGCCGACTTCTCCGCCGCGCCCGGCGGCTACGACGGCGGCTTCGCGCTCTCCAGCAGCCGCTATGTCAACCTCGTCATCACCGCCCCCGGCAGCGCCACGGAAAACCGCGACACCGCCGACCGGGGCGCCTACATCACCGTCTCCTCCGACGCCCTCGACCGCGTCAACGCCCCCAATCTCTACATCGGCGGCGTCCCCTCGCAGGGCGCCACCGCCCTCTCCGTCTCCACCGGCGGCATGGGGCAGCTCGGCTACGATTTGCTCATCGAGGGCGGCGTCACCCTGCGCGGCTCGCAAGTCATCCTCGCCTCCCGCGACACCATCACACTGGAAAGCGGCGCGACCATCGACACCCTCGGGCGCGGCATCGCCTCGCCCGATTCCTCCTCTGGCCTCCTTTTTGGCGACGCCCCGACCCCCTACGGCGAACTCGCCCTGCTCGCCGTCTCCAACGGCCTGCTCGTCCTCAACTCCCCCGCCGGCCTCAACACCTCCTCCATCACGCTCGGCGAAGGCGTCTCCCTCCGCTCCGAAGGCTCCATCGGCTTCTACTCCGACCGCGGCCTGAACATGGAGGGCTCCGCCCGCTTCGGCACGCGCAACCTCTTCCTCACCGTCCCCTCCTTCAACATCGGCTCCTCCGACGCCCTCGCCGCCGCCGGCCCCCTGCCCGACGGCATGATCCTCAACCAGTCCATCCTCGACGGCCTCCTCGCCGGCGACCCCGCCTCCGGCGCCCCTGCCGTCGAGACGCTCATCCTCGGCGCCTCGCAATCCATCAACTTCTTTGGCGACATTGCCCTCAACACCATCGACCCCGCCACCGGCCGCTCCAGCCTCGCCCAACTTGTCTTCAACAGCCCCGCCCTCTACGGCTACGGCTCCGCCGCCGACACCGTCCGCCTCACCACCGACACCTTCGTCTGGAACGGCGCCGAAATCTTCGAGGCCGAAAGCTCCTACGGCCTCGTCTCCTCCAGCGCCAGACCCGGCGCGCTGCGCGACGGCGGCGCGGGCTCCGGCCGCTTCGTCATCGACGCCGGCTCCATCGTCTTCGGCTACCCCTCCCCCGCCCGGCCCGACACCTCCATCACCTTCGACCGCCTCATGCTCGGCTTCTCCGATGTGGCCTTCAACGCCTCCTCCGCCATCACCGCCAACGCCCGCGGCACCCTCTCCGTTTACCAAACCGGCGACAACCCCGCCGCCCTCGACGTCTTCGACCCCGCCGCCTACGTCGGCGCCGGCGGCGCCCTCCACCTCAACACCCCGCTCCTCACCGGCGACTCCGCCGCCTTCCTCCACTTCCACGCCGGCGGCCCGATTGACGTCACCGCTCCCTCCGCCGCCACCTCCGCGCCCGCCGCCTCCGGCCTCGGCGCGGAAATCGGCCTGCACACCGCCTCCTCCATCGACATCGCCTCCTCCATCGTCCTCCACAGCGGCAGGCTCACCCTCTCCGCCGCGGGCGACATCACCCTCGCCGACGCCGCCCGCCTCGACCTCTCCGGCCTCCCCGTCGTCTTCCACGACGTCACCCGCCACACCTGGGGCGGCGACGCCTCCCTCGAAAGCACCTCCGGCAACATCACCCACCGCGCCGGCGCGCAAATCGACCTCTCCGCCCCCGGCGAGGACGCCGGCTTGCTCACCCTTTCCGCCCTCTCGGGCCGCGTCCGCCTCGACGGCGAACTCCTCGCCACCGGCGGGGAGGGGCACGATGGCGGCTCCTTCGACCTCCGCGCACGCCTCATCGCCGACGACCCCGCCGCCCTCTCCTCCGCCTTCGCCGCCCTCAACACCCGACTCACCCAGGACGGCTTCTCCGCCGCCCGCTCCTTCCGCTTCACCGAAGGCGACCTCCTCATCGGCGACGGCCTCAAGGCCCGCGATATCTCCGTCTCCGTCGATAACGGCAGCCTCACCGTCAACGGCCTCATCGACGCCTCCGGCCCCCGCCCCGGCTCCATCCGCCTCGCCTCCCGCGACGACCTCCGCCTCGCCTCCACCGCCGTCCTCGACGTGCGCGGCACGGAGATGCAGCTCGACGGCTACGGCCAGCCCGTCGAAGCCCTCAACCGCGCCCACATCGAACTCTCCTCCGCCGAGGGCTGGCTGCGCCTCGACGCCGGCGCCACCCTCGACCTCTCCTCGCCCGACGGCGTGGACCGCGGCCGCCTCACCCTCAACGCCCGCCGCGCCGACGAAACCGGCGGCGACATCAACATCGACGCCTCCGGCCCCCTCGACATCCGCGGCGCAGACTCCATCGCCCTCAACGCCTACTGGACCTACTCCCCCGCCGACGAAAACGGCTCCATCGTGCAGGACAACGGCACCGACTCGCCCATCAGCTCCAACGAACTCCAGACCACCACCCGCACCCTCCTGGAAACCATGACCCGCACCGTTACCGTTACCGTCACCACGTTTTCGGGCGAAAGCTTCCCCTTCGGCATGAACATGACCGTTGGCTACCCCGACTATGTCGAGCTGAACTATGCCCTCGGCTTTGCCCTCCAGGCAGACTACTCCACTTATCCTTATGTATTTAGCCTCTATTTCCCCGGCCAGACCGGCCTGAAAAGTGGCAAAGCCACGCTCGTCTCCGGGAAAATCACCGGCGGCGACGGCACCGTTTACAATCCCGGCGACAAAATCGGCCAGATCGTCATGAACGACGCCACCTTCACCGATGACGTGATGATCGACATCGACGGCGTGCCCTCCGGCACGCAGCTCTTCGGCTGCTACGACGCCTCCGGTAACGGCCCCTACTGGATCAAAGCCACCAACGCCAACCGCGAGGTCATCAGCCAGACCTCCGCGCTCGTCGCCCTCGACACCCCGCCCAGCATCGACACCGTCATTGATGACTCCACCCCCGGAAGGCTCATCACCACCGTCACGAACGTCGAACTCCTCAAAACCCTCGAAACCACCACCGTGATGGCCCCCCCCGGCACCGCCATCGGCAACGTCAACACCGTCGTGACGACGCCCGACAACCTGACCAAAACCACCACCGACGCCGAAACCTACGCCGACCCGCAAAAAGGCTTTGCCGGCCTCGATCAGATCGACGCGCAAAACCAGCTCTTCCACGCCAACGCCCTCGCCGACACCGCCCTCCAAAACCGCCTCGCCGGCCTCAAGGCCCGCGGCGACGCCTTCCACCTCCGCCCCGGCGTGGAAATCACCGGCGGCGACGCCTCCGGCGGCAAGCTCACCGTCCCCGGCGACCTCGACCTCTCCCGCTACCGCTACGGCCCCGCCGCCGACCGCGCCCCCGCCTCCGCCAGCTACGGCGCGGGCGAGCCCCTCGCCCTCCAACTGCGCGCCCCCGCCGACCTCGTCATCAAGGGCAGCATCACCGATGGCTTTGCCCAGGCCAAACCCACGCCCGACGACCGCGCCCTCCTCCTCGCCGCCGGCAGGGTCGCCGCCGACACCGTGCTCACCTTCGACCTCAACCTCCCCGCCGGCACAAAGTTCGACAGCGGCTCCCGCCTCCCCTTCGCCGTCACCTTCCCCGGCCCCCAGGAACTTCCCGGCGGCGAAACCGCGGCCACGGCCATGGTCCTGTGGAATGTCCCTTATAACCAAACCGCCTGGAGTTATGTCTTTGCCTTCCCGGACGCCAGTGACCTGCCCGTTGTCGAAGAGGGCAGGGTGGATGTCGTGGCGACTCAGGGCGGAACGCCGAAGACCTATTTGCCCGGCGACCAACTCCCGCGCAACCTCGCCGAGGGCACCATCTTCCACGCCGGCACCAAACTGCGCTCCAACACCCCCGCCAACGCCACCGTCAAATTCAGCGGCCTCACGATTGGCGCCTATAACAGGGCGCCCGTCGATGTGGTTCTGGCCAAGGACTTCACGACCGGCGGCAGCGCCGAGCGCGTCGGCGGCAACCAATACATCCGCCTCCCCGACGGCACCGAGTATAATGCGCGCGACAACCCCTCCATCCCCCCCGGCACCCTGCTGCCCCGAGGCACGATCATCAGCGCTCAGGTCGGCTTCTACTCCGGCAACGAATACGAAGTGGAATCCTTCGTCATCCCGCCCGGCACCTCCCTGCCCAAAAACTACATCCTCACCAACCCGCTGCCGTTCCTCGCCGGGGACACCCTCCCCGCCGGCACCAACATCGCCGAGACCCTCTACGACGCGCAATCCCGCCTGCTCTGGGCCGTCGCCCCCATGCTCGCCCCCGGCAGCCTGTCGGCGGACATCCGCCTCGCCGCCGGCGCCGACCTCTCCGCCGCCGACGCCCGCGCCCTCCTCCCCGCGCACGCCCTCGCCGCCGCCGGTCACGCCGGCAACCTCACCCTCGACAACCTCCGCCGTAGCAACATCAGCCAGCCCGGCCTCAACGTCATCCGCACCGGCATCGGCAGCCTCGACCTCCTCGCCGGCGGCGATTTCACCCAGACCGCCCCCTACGGCATCTACACCGCCGGCACCGACACCGAACTGCCCGGCGGCGGCGACGAAGCCTTCCGCCTCCCCCGTCCCCCCGGCATCGTGCTCGGCGCGACCCTCGCCGACTGGGCCTCCGCCCTCGGCGAACGCTCCGTCTGGTATCCCGACCACGGCGGCGACCTCACCGTCACCGTCCAGGGCGACCTCTCCGCCTACACCTACAAACAGGGCGGGCTGAACAACCAGTCCGTCTCCAACTGGCTCTGGAAACAAGGCGGCGACGACGCCCTCGGCATCAAAACCGCCTGGGGCCTCAACTTCGGCACCTTCATCCCGGTCACCTACAACCAGAAACCCGCCGCCGCCCTCTACGGCTTCTCCGGCTTCGGCGCCCTCGGCGGCGGCAACGTCCGCATCCGCGTCGGCGGCGATGCCGGCGTGCTCGCCTCCCCCGTCAGTCGCAGCCAATATGGCGGCACCGATGACGTTTACAGCACCTCCCTGCTCGTCGCCGTCGGCTCGACTGGCCGCGTCACCTCCGTGACCACCCGGGACGGCGTCGTCACCGGCGGCGAAATCACGCAAACCGGCGGCGGCGACATCGACGTGCGCATCGGCGGCCGCCTCAACCCCTTCGCCTCGTTCGATTACCTCGACATGGACGGCGGCTCCTTCACCAACCTGCGCGGCGACATCCGGCTGGAGGCTGCCGCCATCGGCTTCCTCAAACCCGCCTACGGCGCCCTCTCCTCGGGCGACCCCCGCGCGCCCGACATCTACGCCGCCGGGGGCATATCCAGCGGCTACGCCTACACGCCGCAAGGTGCCCCGCAAATCACGCCCGGCGACGGCTCGGTGGCCTTCCGCACCCGCGGCAACCTCTCCGTCAACGTCCCCCGCGACGCCACCATGGGCGACATCTACAGCGCCAACACCCGCCTCTTCGACTACCAGCCCGACCCCGCCAGCCAGAACACCGCCTTGACCTGGTTTTCCCTCTGGCGGGACGACACCGCCGTTTCGCTCTTCTCCGCCGGCGGCAACATCGCACCCTTCGGCCTGGGCACTTCGGGCCTGCTGTTGACCACGCCCAGGTTTTACGCCACCGCCGCCGCCGGCAGCATCTACTACGGCAGCCGCATCACCAACTCGCCGATGACCATCGAACTGGTCCCCTCCGCCACCGGCCAGCTCGAACTGCTGGCGATGGATTCCATCTACGCCGGCGTCATCGGAGGCCCCGCGCGTCTCGCCATGTCCGGCGCGAGCGCCACCCTCGACCTCATCCCGAATCCCTTCAAACCGGCCTACATCCTGGCCGGGCCAGGCACGAGCTATTTCACTGACGCCTACGCCCTCACCAACACGCTCATCGCCTACGGCCTGCCGCGCTACGAAGGCGACCAGGGCACGCGCACGCCCACGCAAGGCTACTTCGCCTTCCAGCCCGACATGCCGCTCACCAACCTGCACGCCGCCGACGCCGACCCCATGCGCATCTACGCCGCCGAGGGCGACATCGTGAGCTTCCGCATGGGCGACCTCGCCAGCAGCTACGGCGTCACCACCCGCCTCCCGGTGGCGAAAGCCGCGCACATCCTGGCCGGCCGCGACATCGTGGCCTTCGGCGGCGCCTCCGGCTCCTACTACGACGCCCCCAACCTCATCCTCAACGCCCGCGACACCGACGTCTCGCTCCTCTCGGCGGGCCGCGACATCATCCACGCCAACGTGGAAATTTACGGCCCCGGCGCGCTGGAAGTCACCGCCGGGCGCAACATCTACCAAGGCGACAACGGCACGCTGACCAGCCGGGGCGCGCTCCTCCCCGGCGACAACCGCCCCGGCGCCGACATCGCCCTGATGGCCGGCATGGCCAACGGCGTGGCTTGGGACGCCCTGCGCGATCTCTACCTCGACCCGGCCAATCTCGCCAACCCGGAGTTGCCGCTCTACCACCCCGACTACCCCGAAAACCACGGCAAAGTCGCGAAGGTTTACGACGAGGAACTGATGGCGTGGTTGAAAGAAAACTACAACTACGAGGCCGCCGACAGTGAGACCGCGCTGGCCTGGTTCACGACGGAGTTGAAGCCGGAGGAGCAGCGCGTCTTCCTGCGCTCGGTCTATTACAACGAACTGCGCGAGGGCGGCCGCGAATACAACAACCCGGAAAGCCGCCGCTTCGCCAGCTACCTGCGGGGCCGTCAGATGATCGCCACGTTGTTCCCCGAGACCGACGCGAACGACAACGAAATCGTGCGCACGGGCGACATCACGATGTTTGGCGGCTCGGGCATCCGCACACTCTTCGGCGGCGACATCCAGATGCTGGCGCCGGGCGGGCAGGTGATGGTCGGCATGGAAGGGCAGGTGCCCCCCGCGACCGCGGGCGTGGTCACGCAAGGCGCGGGTGACATTCAAATATATTCCGAGGGCAGCATCCTGCTCGGCCTCTCGCGCATCATGACGACCTTCGGCGGCGCCATCTTTGGCTGGTCGGCAGAGGGCGACATCAATGCCGGACGCGGCAGCAAGACCACGATTGTCTATACGCCGCCCAAGAGGGTTTACGACAACTACGGCAACGTGACGCTGTCGCCGACCGTGCCGAGCAGCGGCGCGGGCATTGCCACGCTGGCTCCGATCCCCGAGGTGCCGGCTGGCGACGTGGACCTGATCGCCCCCTTGGGCACCATCGACGTGGGCGAGGCCGGCATCCGGGTCTCGGGTAATATCAACCTTGCAGCCTTACAGGTGATCAACGCCGCCAATATCCAAGTGCAGGGTGATGCGACCGGTATTCCCATGGCCGCGCTGCCAAATCTTGGCGCCCTTACGGCCGCGACCAACACGGCCGGAGCCGCCACCGCCGCCGCGATGGAAGCCGCGGCCGGCACCCGCCGCGCCCCGGCCGCCGCCCCGGTCATTCCCTCGATCATCACTGTCGAGACCGTCGGTTACGGCCCGATCGAAGAGCCTCCGCCCGAGACCGCCGCGCTGCTTCCTGACGGTGTCCCCGTCGCCCATTTGACCCACTAGATCATTTAGAGATAATCTCTTATGCCATTTCCGAATGAGATTCATCCTTGTGGAGCGACGGCCTCCGTGCCGTCCCTCCACAAGGACAGGGGCCGCTAAATTCCAAAACGGGTTCGGGAAAGGTATTATTAGTGTGGTTCGTTTCCTTCCGTTCAAACAAACCAACTAAATCGCCCCACCCCCAGTTCATAGCTCCCGCCCTCGCCCCGCCATGATCGCCAACATGCCATCGCTTCTCCGTTCACTATGTCTGGATTTTGTGGATGCCTTTGCATCCAGGCCGAAGGTGGTGTTGCCGCTGTATCCGATCCTGTGCCGTCGCGAAGTGCTCGGCGCGGCCAGCTACTTCGTGCTGGCCGACATGCTCGCCGACAGCGATCCCGAGCCGCGTGCGCCCGCTCATCGCGAACCCGCCTTCGTCGTCACGCTCAAAGAGGAGTTGGAAAGCCGGCGCTACCGCCCCGGCCCGGTGTCGTGGATCATCCAGGATCGGATGCACCGGCCTTGCCGGCTGCTCTCCGTCAAAGACCGCATCGTCCACACCGCGTTGCTGCTGGTGCTGGAAGCCGCGCTGGCAGAAGCCTGTTCTGAGGAAAATCCGGAACATGCGCGCACGCTGGCAGCGCTGCGCCGTACCGTGCGCAATGGTAGCTACGATTTTGGCGCCTTCGACATCGAGGACGGCGATGGACAGATGCGCGCGTCCTTCCCGACCTTGCTGCGACTAGTCGTCGCGCATGTGCATGACGACGACGTGTTGCGCCTGCTCAGACTCTTCCTCAAGGCTCCCGTGGTAGATGTCCGGGAATGTGACTGGAGGACCGGGGATGAGTGAGGAAGGCCAGCCCGCCACTAGCCTCTGGAAAGCCCTTGACTACCTGCTGCGTCGCCGGGCCTACGCGCTCGGCTTCCGCCGTTTCCGGGCGCGCCCGCGCCGTCCGTCCGATCTGCCCCGGCTGGTCCCCGGACTGGCCAAAGGCACCGCCGGCCAACTGGTCCGGAAGCTGGGCCGCGCCCTCCTGCTCGAACGGCGTGAGCCGGAGGAAACCGGGCCGGACAGCCTCCATGCGCTGACGGCGGCAGGCGCTCGTTTGCAAGACATCCTGGAAACTGAGTTCCGACCCCTGGATACCCTGTGCCGAAAGACCGCCTGCGCCGCGGGCCAGAACGATGGCCACGGCGAACTGCGCGGCGGAGCCTGGATCATCCGCAAACTGCTGCGCCAGCGCGGAGCGATGACGCTGCTCGCGCAGATGCCCGCCGAGGCGTTTGTCCGGGAGCAGTTCATATCCTGGACCAAAGCGGTGCCCGGCGCCAGTGCCGGAGCGTGCCTGCCCCTGCTGATGCAGTGCGGCTTGGTCGAGTGTCCCCGCTACCTGCACTGGCGTCTGCGCTCATACCAGCTCTCCGAACTGGGCCGGCAGACGCAAACCCTGCTGGCGATCCTGCAGACCCTGGCCGACGAAAGCTCCCAACTCATCCTCGGCCGGCCGGAACACTTTTTAACCGAAGTCGAATTGATTGACCCCGAACCCAAAACCGCTTGATGAACGAATCCACCCACCCTCCTGACCCTGCCGTCTCCGGCCATGCGCCCAAAACCTTTCCATTGCGTCTGCTCTACGTGGAGTCGCACTGGCTGTCGCGCCGAACGATCTGGTATCTGATGCAGGACGTGGAGTGCGTGTGGATCTACGCGGACAACGCGGCGCAGGCCGTGACGCTGGTCGAGAAGTCCCATGCGCAGTCCGCGCCCTTCGACGTGATCGTCGTCGATCACCACCAGACGGCGGGGGACTCCGGCCTGCGCGTGGTGCGCGCCCTGCGCGAAGCCGGCGGCAAGGACATGATCCTCGCCATCGGCGTCGAGGAAATCTCCGAGATCGAGCGACAGCATTATGAGAAATTCGACGTGCCTTTCCTGCTGCTCATGCCCGAAAATCACACCGACCTCAAAACCGCCGTCCTCGCGGCGGCCGGCCGGAGCGCTCACACCGGTGGAGAAACATCGGCATGAAGCTGCTCGGACTGCTCGGAGCTCTGAGCCATCAAGCGATGCCCTTCCATACCTGCCTGATCCATGACGAGGCCGGCCTCCGGCTGTGCCGCGCCGGCCAGGCGGCGGTCATCACATCCCCAAATGATAAGTTTAGCCGATATTTTGGTAAGTTCAGCCGATACGTGCGGCGATTTGTCCGGTAGAGTCATCAAAATGCCCGCGCCGAGCCGCGCGGGCATTTTTCGAGGTCATGACCGACGCTCCCTGCTCAGGGTGTGCCCACAAAGCTTCGCCCAACCCTGTTGCTCTACCACCTGCCGTTCACGGTTATCGCCGCCCATATCCAGGACGCGGCGTGAGCGTGTATTGCGACCGCAGCGGGCCGCACGCATGGAGCGCGCACGTTCATGTCCAGGATCAGCTCTTTTGCCTGCTCGATCCGGTCGAGTGCCTGATCCGGCTCCAAAGCCTGAAGCACGGCTGGCAGGAGTTTATGGTGCAGGGGCCGGCGGTGTGGGTTATTCCCGGCCAGACCCGGCACTCCGGGATCTGCGGTGAGCATTCGGACCGGGTCATGCTCTACTGCGAGCCGGCCTTTGTGCTCGACACGCTCGGCCCGGACAAAGCCGGGTTCACGATCCTCTCCCTCTCGCGACTCGTCGGTCGTGACTCCCTGGTCGGTCCTCTCGTCAAAGCGTTTCGCCCGTTGTGTCGTGGGGAGGATGCGGCGCACGGACTCTACATCGAGTCGATGGGCACCACTCTGGCCACTCACCTTCTGCGGGCGCTATTCAAAGCGGACCCCAGGCCATTGCAGAGGGGCCGATTCTCAGAGAAGACAGCCGCATCTCTGACGCGCTATATTGACGAGCACCTCGCTGACGAACTCAGCCTGGCAACCTTGGCGCAGGTCTGCAACGTGAGCCCGGGTTATTTCAGCCGCCTGTTCAAACAAACCTTTGGTGTCTCACCCCATCATTATGTGATGAGGCGGCGGGTGGAAAAAGCCGAAGCACTGCTGCGGATCAGCGATGAAAAGGAGATCGACATCGCGCTGCAATGCGGCTTCTCGGACGACACGCTCATGGCCCGATGGTTTCGCCGCGTGCTCGGATGCCTGCCGCGAGAGATCCGCGCGCGGCATGAGCAAAATATCGAATCGAGGAAAACTGACGACCCAACGGGACATGCCCGATTCTCACTGGCCAGAGATGCATGACTCTCAAGCGACACGCGGTGACAGGTTTCGCCGAATTTTTTGCGAAGTTTAGCCGATTCAATCCAGCGCGGCACACGCACCGGAAGTTTCTGCGGTCGATTATTTTCACATAAAGTATGTTGGTATGCATATCCGGCGGTTCATGCCGGCGCGACGCCGCGAGGAGCACCGGGGCAGCGGGATGACGCAGGCGGCGTTTGCGAGGCGCGCCGGGGTGAGATATCCACGGCTTGGTTCTGCTCATCCCTCCATGCTTCCTCACCCTGCTGCCTGCTTCAATCTGTATTTAGGGATAATATCTAAGTCGGCTGATGGTCTGTCAGATGAAATTGGTTTATGCTACCGAAACATGAGGTCGTAGATGGTGTTATTTGTCTTTTTGCACTCCATAATGAATTCAAGATATGGACGGTCTGCAACATTGACGAGGCCGGTGTTGGCGGCTTCGCCGTTCAAACCTTCGAACCAGCGTCCGGTGGCGGGTTGGTCGGCATAGGCGAACCATTGGTGACCTACCACGAAAGGCAGCACGGCGGTGTTTTCCACATAATTGCGGTAGGCAAGACCACGTTCTTTTTGATTGGGCACCTCCATATGGCCACCGAGCCCTTGGTCGGTTGCCGTATAATGCCACTCACTCAGGAGCAGCGGCTTGCCGTCACTCCATTCATGCACGTAATGCAAAAAATCAGGGGCAATCGTTCGCGTGTAATAATTAACGCTCACAATGTCCGCGTGCCGGGCGGCGATGCGGACGAGTTGCTCATCACTGGCCGTGCCGGGCTGCCAGCGAGATCCCAGGAGGAGATGATTGGGGGCATGTTTGCGAAAAAGACGTTCCACCCGGGCGTAATGTGCTTCAAGGAAAAGTCGCATAAAGTCGCGCATGTCGGCGGCCGCGTCCGGCGTGGCAACAAAGAGGGTGATATCCTTGAGCGCATCAAAATCCGCGGGAGATTCAGGCGACCCGGTGCATGTCAGGCCCCAGGCGACATTGAAGCGTGTGATATCTCCCTCGTATTTTTCCCGTAATAACTGGACAAGGCGGAGCTTGGACGGAGAGTCGCTTCTCTGGGATGGGACGGCTTTGGAAATGTTTTCATAGAGCACTTCGTTTTCAATAAACCAGCCGATGATCGCCGGATCATCGGCATGGGGGGCGACCTGCGCGGCGAACGCTTGGTCGATGACCTCCTCGACACCGGCTTGAAACGGGTCGTAGGTACGCTCGGCACCCTGCATCGGACGCAATCCAGGCGCCATCCACGGCTCGAGCGGAAGCTGGGGTGTCCCCGCGAAATGGACCGCCTTCATGGTTTTCGTAAGTCGTGACCATGCTCCGGCGGAATTGAAGCCCCAGGCGCGAAGGCGTTTTACAGCGCGCCCGGACCATGCCTCATCATCATAGGGCGAGCCGTATTTGCGGATAATGTTGGCCACATGGAATGAAACGATTCCGGTGGAGGGATCTCCGTTCTGCCATGCCGCCTTAAAGCCCCCTTTGGCTGGCGGCAACCATTCAAAAATACACTCGCGCCCGCGCACCACCGTCATGCCTTCGTCGGGCATGACGCAGCAGACTCCGAGTTGATAAAATACATTGCCTTCGGGTGTGACCAGCACATGGCGTCCCCCGGCATGGCCGGCGCGAAAAAAACCGGTGGCGCGAAGATTGTAGCTTTCGCGACTGCCGGGAAGGCCGCCCCATGAATCGCGTGGCGTTGACGCAATGGCGGCCAGGTCGGTCGCCTCGCGGTCCGCGTCTTCCCGGAGCTGGCGTTCGTCCGTGATTTTTTCGGGGAAATCGAGAACCGCATATTGACCGAAGCGATCAATAATGAACCGCGGAGGCGGGGTGGCGTCAGGGAGTGGCGAAAGCGATGTGATATCAAAAACGAAACCCGTTCGTTTGGAATATTTACCGAATTGGTAATTATAAATCCATGCCAGCGCGGGCTGGTCAAAAACACGGTAATCCTGGATTTCATGGAATCCTTCCGGAGTGAGAATGGAAAATCCTTCCCCCGAAGGGTCGAGAAACGTAATGATCGAAGCATTTTTCTGGGCCAGTATCTGCTGCTCTTTTATGAGAGGGAAAGGGCGCGATGTCCCGTCCCCAATATAATATGCGCCGCCCACGCCAAACCGCGGCGGAAGCAACAAAGTGAACCGCAGTCCGCCTGAATCCTCGACGAAGTTTTCCATCGCATAGCGGATGCGGGAACCGCTGATCTCGATGTCCATGCAGGCGCCGTTTGCGTAACGGAGCTTCGCCCTCGTGGCGCTTTCCAGCTCCGGTATGGGCGCCAGCCCATTATGATTATTTCTGCGTGGGACAAGAACCGGATGCCCAATGACGAATTCTCCAATCACTTCGAAGGACGTTTCCACTCCTTTGGGCGTCACCCGCATTCTAGGCAGAGTTGAGGTGGTCGTGCTTTCGTTTCCCCAAAATACCGGCGCAAGCAGAACCAGGGCGAATCCCGCAAATATGAATCTCATGAGGGCAAGCGGCTGCCTGGTTAAAAATGAGCGTGGCATGGGAAGGCTCCATGCCACGCCAGCGGCGCCGGAAGTTGTCATCAAATCACTCGATGGTGATCTTGACGTCGCTGATCATACACGGAACCCGTTCCTCGCCGTAGCCGAAGGCCAGCGTATCGAAGGAGAAAATCGCGCCACCGCGCTCGGTGAAACGCCAGGCATAGTCGGGATCGTCGGGGATTCCGTTGCCGGTCACAATTTCCCTGCCGTCGAACCACAGAGTGGCGCGCAGCGCGGTTTCACTTATCCGGGTGATTTTGTAAACAACCGCATGCTCCTTGGTGCCGCTGGCAATGGAACCCTCCGGGTTTGCCTTTCCGCCGAGATCCTTTCCGCCAAGGATGGGCGGCTCCGTGCCCTGCTCCGTCCCGATGATGACCTTGCGGTTCGCCGCGCCGGACGTGTAGCAGTTCACGCCTTTGTATTTGCCGGTATCCTCGCCGATTTTCAGATACAGGCCGAAGCGAAATGTCTCATTGCCCTCGGTCGGTTTCCCGATAAATTGATAGGAAAAGGACAGGGTTATTGTTTCGCCGACACCCAGATCCACTTGTTTGAATGTTGTATAATATTTCTGATGTGGGTATTTGTGTGTGTCCAGCTTCAGGGCGGCGCCCTTTCCATTTTGTTTTTTCAGAAGCGCCAGGGTATTCCCGTTCGAGGCGGTCGCCTGCCGCCAGACCAGATCCGGACCGCCGACGGCATTGGGTGAGCTTACGGTGTTGTTTGAGGTTTTTGCCGAAACTTCGGCCTTACCAAAATCAACCGATACCACGGTAGTTTTGGCGGAGGCGGCGAAGAGAAGCAGGGGGGAGATGGCCAGAGCGAGGAGTAATTTTGTTTTCACGGAAAATATCTTTTCTCCTCCGGCACCATGGGCAACAGAGGTGGATTGCTACACGTAGAATCAAAATCACAGTCCCGATTTGGCGGACCTTGTTCTACGCGTAGAAAACAAACATAATTGCGAGTGCGCGATGCCGGAATCACTGTCTTCCCGGTTTATCCCGCCCTTTTCGCCATCTGCTTTATTCTATGGAAACAAGATCATCCCCCCGTCCCCTCATAATGTTCGATCCGCATCCGCGCCGGATTGATGTTTTGTTTAATTCCGAGACCAAGCGACGCCTCGAATCACTTGGCGATGTCATCTGGCATGATGGCGCGCCCGCGTCCGACGCGCACATCGAGCGATATCTGCCGGAGGTCACGGCCATTGTGGGGCAGTCCGCGCTTCCGCGCGAGAGGCTGGAGCGCGCCAAGAAATTGAAAGTGGTGTTTAATGTGGAGAGCAATTTTCTTCCGAATATCGATTATATTGAATGCCACCGGCGCGGCATCCACGTGCTGTCAACCGCTCCGGTTTTCGCCAAGCCCGTGGCTGAAATGTCGCTGGGGCTGGCCCTGTCGGCGGCACGCCGCATTCATCAGGCCGATGCGGCCGTCCGGGCAGGCAATGAAACATTGTATGGCGAGGGCGACAACCATGATTCCATTCTGCTGCATGGACGCCCGCTGGCTCTCGTGGGCTGCGGCAATGTCGGGCGCGCGCTGCTCCCTCTCCTGCGTCCCTTTGGCGGGGAAATACTGGTCAACGATCCTTGGATTCACCCGAGCGCGTTGCGTGAAATGAATGTCACGCCCGCCACGCTGGACGAGTGCTTCGAACGGGCGGCGGTCGTGTTCCTCATGGCCGCCACGACGACGGAGAACATGGGAAAAATCGGCCGCGCCTATTTCGACAAGATGCAGAAAGGCGGGATCGTCGTCCTCGCCAGTCGCGCCGGCATAGTAAACTTCGACGAGTTGCTTGACGCGGCGGAATCAGGCCGCATCCGTGCCGCCATCGATGTATGGCCCGATGAGCCGATTCCAGCCGGCCACCGGGCCAGGCGCACGCCCAACACCGTCCTGCAGGCTCATCGCGCGGGCAACATTCCCGAAATCTGGCCGTGGATGGGCCAACTGGTGGTGGACGATCTGGAGTTGGTGTTGCGCGGGCTGGCACCGCAGCGCTGCCAGCGCGCCCAATGGGAGACCGTTTCCAAGCTGCGGAGCAAACCGATTGAGTAACTGTCCGGCGCAGCATTCAGCATATAACAATCTTTCACAATCAATAAATCATGGGTATAAAGATTGGGATCATCGGGGCAGGTGGAATGGCCGCCTATCATATCGCCGGGTTCCGGCAGGCAGGGGCCGAGGTCGTCGCATTGTGCGATCCGAACGAGGCTGTTGCCAGAAGCGCCGCCGCGGCGCATGGAGTCTCCCGGGTATTTGGCGATGCGGAATCCATGTTTGCCGCGTTGCCGGAGTTGAACGCGGTGTCCGTCATCGTGCCCAATAAATATCATGCGCCGCTGACATTGCAGGCGCTGGCGGCGGGCAAGCATGTGTTTTGCGAGAAACCTCCCGCATTGAATGCGCTTGAAATGGCAGAGATGAAAGGGCTTGCTGAAAGGAACAAGCGCACGCTGATGTTCAATTTCAACAACCGGGCGCGCCCCGAAAGCGTCGCAATGATGGACTATGTCAAGAATGGGGAAGCAGGCCGCATTAATTCCGCCCAGGCGAAATGGGTCCGCCGCACTGGCATTCCGGGGTTTGGAGGATGGTTTACCAACAAGGTTTTGTCCGGGGGCGGGGCGCTGGTCGATTTGCTGCACATGATTGATTTGAGCATGTATCTGATGGGCTATCCTGAACCCGCTTGGGTGCTTGCCCGGACGTTTGATGATTTCATCACGGACAGGACGTTCAAGGGGCCGTGGGGCATACCGGATGCCGTCAACGGAGTGAATGATGTTGAGACTGCCGCCCACGGGTTTGTCAGCTTCAAGACAGGACAGGCGCTGTCATTTCAGATATCTTGGGCCGAAATGGTGCAGCGCGAGGAAGTTTCGGCGGCGTTCCAAGGGACAAAGGCCGGTGGCATGCTGCGCCGTTTATACGGCGCCGACGGGGTGGATGCGACTGCGACCGACTTATGTGAATTCTACACACAGGATCACGGGCGCTCGAGCAACCGGGTGGTGACGGTGGAAAGTGATCCCGATATGGGGCGTGTGCGCTCCGCGCGGAATTTCGTGCGCAGCATCGAGGGAACGGAGAGCCCCCTCAATACGCCTGACCAGGCGCTCATCCTGATGAAAATCATCGATGGCGCCTATGCATCTGCACGGTCCGGAGAACCGGTGAAACTTTGAGAGACCACCCATAATAAACACCAACCCCATATGCCCATCTTCGACAAACCGCTGCCCGAGCTATATCTTTACCAGGGCCGCAATCCCAGGCCGGACGACTTCGATCTTTATTGGGAACAGGCGCTGGACGAGCTTGCCGCGACCGCTCCTGATCCAGTCTTGGAGCCAGCCAGGGACAGCCCGTCGCGCCACGCGGAATGCTTTGACCTCTGGTTCACCGGCGTGGGCGGGGCGCGCGTTTATGCGAAATACCTGCGCCCGAAAAATCTCCGGGCGGGGGTCCGGTTGCCGGCTGTACTGCGATTTCATGGCTATGCGATGAACAGCGGCGGCTGGACGGACAAGCTGGCGTGGCCGTTGGAGGGTTTCTGCCATGCCTCGATGGATTGCCGTGGTCAGGGCGGGCGTTCGCAAGATCCCGGCGGGGTTTGGGGAACAACGTTGCGTGGCCACATCATTCGCGGACTCGATGATCCCAATCCACACAAACTCGCATACCGGCAGATATTTCTGGATACCGTCCAGCTTGCGCGTGTTGTCATGGGGTTTCCGGAAGTGGATGCCGGGCGCCTTGGTGCCTACGGCGGCTCGCAAGGCGGAGGGCTGGCGCTGGCTTGCGCCGCCTTGGAGCCGCGAATCCAGCGGGTGGCTCCCGTGCATCCGTTCCTTTGTGATTATCGACGCGTGTGGGAAATGGACTTGGCAAAGGATGCCTATGAAGAATTGCGCTACTGGTTTCGCATGTTTGATCCACGGCACGAGCGGGTGGAGGAGGTGTTTGCAAAGCTAGGGTATATTGACTGCCAGCATCTCGCATCGCGGATACGGGGCGAGGTGCTGATGCAGACGGGCCTGATGGACACGGTGTGTCCGCCAAGCACCCAATTTGCCGCCTATAACAAAATAACCTCGCCCAAGCGCGTGGTCATTTATCCGGACTACACGCACGAACAGATGCCGGGGGATCTCGATCTCATGCTTGATTTCATGCACGGGCTATGAGCATCGCCCCCGAACATTCACGCACAGTCTGAAAGCACATATGCCATATCCCATGAAATATAAAAACATGCCTGTCTCAAAAATGCCGTTTTTGCCTGCCTTGTTGTCGGTGCTGCTCGCCGCGATTCTTGCGGGGGACGCTCATGCAGGCGCTGCCGTTTCCGTGGAGGAGTCCCATGCCTCCCTGAAAAACGGACGGTTTGACTTCAATCCGGCGCTTGCCGGAGTGCATCCCAGGCTGGTCTGCAGCCCGGAAGAGTTGAAGAACGCCATTGCCGAATGGGGAAAAAACCAGGGAAACTACACGCTGCTGGCCGACGAACGCGGCTTTGCCTCCGTTCCCTTGGTGCCCATGAATGCAGGCATACACGGCTGGAACATCCCCAGGCGGGTGCTCTTGAGCGCCACGCTTTACCTCATGACCGGAGAGGCTCATTATGCGGAGACGGTGCACAACTGGATACGGAAATCCTATGCCCCGGTCTTTGTGGAAAATCCACAGCCGATTGTCATACCGGGCTTGGGAACCGAAAACAAGGACCTGGCGGTGGGCGGGCTGCTGTATTCCACTGCGTTGATGTATGACCTGCTGTATTCAAACAAGGATTATCAGAAAAAATATCCCGGTGACATCGATATTCTGGAAAAGACCCTGCTGGTTCAGGGAGCGCAGACCTATCGCGACATGGATGCCATCATGGGTTTTTGGTATGAACAGAACCATTTTTATATTGTCGCGGGAGGACTGGGGATGGCCGCCATGGCGCTGTCCGACAAGGCGCGGGAGCATCCGGAAATCGCCGACTGGGCGGTATGGTCCCGGAACGCGATGCGGCGCACGGCCCAGGCTCTCAGCGGGGACGGGTTTTATTATGAGGGGATAGGCTACTGGAATGGTTTTTTCCAGTATGCGACCGCCTATGCCGAGGCGCTTTGGCGCATGACCGGGGAGGATTTGCGCAAGTCCTCAGAGGATGGCACCCCCGGCCTGTTCACGGGACTGGCGGAATACCTCGCCCATGTCCGCCTGTCTGAGGCGGGGAAATTTTTCCCTTATGCTGACCATGGCCCGCGCGAAGCCTACACCGGCTATCGTTTTTTCATGAGCGATTTGAAGGTGCCCCTGGCCCTTCCCTCCGTCTTGCAGATGGCGGAGATCGCTCCATCCCCGCTGGCCCGTCATATCATATCGGGCGGATGGAAGGACAGGGGAAATTTTGACCGGTTGTCCGTGGATGCCCTAGAGTCGACCTTGGTGCTGCTGAAACTTCCAGTCCTGGCAAGAAATCTGGAACCGGACCCAAAAATCGCCGAGGTTCCCGCCTGGCATTATTTTGCCAATCACGACGTGATTTTTTGGAGAAACGGATGGACGGGAAGGAACGCGTCCTCGGGCACTCACTTGTTTTTCAAGGCGGGGCCGCCCGAGGGGCACAAGACAACCGCACTGCTGAAAAAATATCCAGATTGGAAAATGGGCATGGGGCATGTGCATCAGGATGCCGGAACCTTCCAGATTTTTGCCCGGGGAGGGTATCTTGTGACCGCCCCTGGGTATTCGGGGGAGAAAAAGACCGAGCATCACAGTTGTGTCCTGATCGACGGAAAAGGACAGTATAAAGAAGGCTCGACTTGGGACAGCTTTGCCCATGCGCCTTATTCAAAATACGATCCGATGCGTTTCGAGGAGGTATGGCTTTCTTCCCAGGTGGCCGCAGCCACCGCAATCATCGAGGCCGCTTATGATGACGCTCTTCGCCTGGAGCATTATCACAGGCAATTGATCATGGTGGGGGGACGCTGGCTGGTCATACGCGATTCCATCGCCGCGCCCGACGCCCACACGTTCACGTGGGTGCTGAACTCGGATCGTCCTTTTGTTCCCGATTACAGTGGCGCGGGTGACCGCTGGTATTCGGATGTCAACGGTGGTCGCATTATCGTGCAAAGTCTCGTCCCCCTGGAGGACAGCGCGACCGGCCCTACTTTAATCAATGTGGATCTTTCCGGACGGCGTCCCGAGTATGTGGTGCGTGCGCAGCATTTGAAACTCCATCTTCCCGCCACCAAGGAATGCGAAATCCTGACCGCGCTTAGCATACAGGATCGCTGGCGTGACAAGCCGGAATCATTTGTTCCGGCTGTCATCGGCAAGGGAGTGGTGGAGATCAATGAGGGCGGGCAAAAATGCACGATATACGTGGGGCAGAGTGAGCGATTGGACGGTGCTTACGGTTTTGCCTGGTCCACGCCCGGAGAGATATCTTTTGGCGTTTTCGGAAAAAGTCTTGTTTTGCCGGATGGGAAAACGCTAACGCTGGATCACCCAGGCAAAGTGACGCTGACGTTGAAAGCCGGCCGTTGCAAAATCGAAAGCGACATGGCCAAGGCCGGCAGTTTGCAGATCAGCGAGAACGGGAAAAACATCACCACCATGCAACTCCCGGCGGGCAATTCAACCCGCACGGCTGATCTCAAGTTATGAGCAATACCTGCGAATAGCGGTCGATGCGCTTCCTATATTCATGAAAGAAGGAATCAAGGTTGTGTTTGCCGGACCGAGAACGGTTGAATTGCGGCCTCAGGCGCGCCCACCTGTCGCCGACAATGAAGTTCTCATAAAGACAGAACGCAGCCTGCTGAGTCCGGGAACGGAGCTTGCCCTCTATGAGGGCACGCATGCCGGGATTGCCGATCCAGAAATCCCGTATGCCAAGTATCCCCATCTCCCGGGATACGCATCGATCGGGCTTGTGGTGCAGGCCGGTGGCGGTGTGTCCACCCCAAAAACAGGAAGCCGCATTTTTCATCATGGCCGCCATGCCTCCTGGTCGGTGCTGAATCCCCAGGCAGAGGTCTGGTTGCCGGTGCCGGCCGATCTTTCCGATGATGAAATCCTGCTCGCCAGACTTGTTCAGATTTCGGCAACGACGCTTTATCGGCTCCATTCCCAGCCCAATCGTGTGATTGTGATTGGAGCCGGCATGGTTGGATTGCTGGCCGCGCAGGTGCTTCGAGCGGATGGAGTTCGCGATGTGGTGATACAAGACCTTAACGCAGAACGTGCCGCCCGCGCATCGCACTGTGGATTGAAGGCTGTTGCTGGCGCGAGCGGGCAGGGGCTGGCAGCCGCATTGGATGCGCTGGGCGGCCCACCGGATTGCATCGTCGAAGCCACCGGTGTTCCCGCGCTTGTGCCGGTTGCGCTTGCGGCGGTAAAACGAGGTGGAGACGTCCTGATCTTGGGGTCGCCGCGCGGGCCGCAGGAAATTGACTTGTACAAGCAGGTGCACCTTAAAGGGGCCTCTCTCATCGGCGTTCATGAAACGATGGTGCCAAACTATGCCGCCGCCGGGAGGCCCTCACGCCATGAATTGATCAGGCAGGCATTTCATTGGATCCGGACGAGGCAGGTGGTCGTTGACTCACTCATCACTCAAGTCGTGCCCCCATCCGGCCTGCCGGCCATCTATGAACGTCTCGCTTGTGATAAAACCACGATGTTGGGAGTCGCCGTTGACTGGACCGGACTGGTTAAATGAAGCGGCGCCGGCCTTGGTGCAAATTCCAGATGGCTTATAAAACATACGCATGAAAAATATGTACATTTTCGGACACAAGACACAGCGCGAATTTTGGAGCATTATAATTTGCCTCCTCATGGCCAGCCATTCCGCATCACTTGCTTCCGGAGAGAGCTGGAGATCGTCCTTGTACCCGGAGAATTGGCAGCCGGGGCATATGGATTCCCAAGGACGGTTTTTGCACGATTTCTCGTATGCCGGATATCATCGAGGAGAAGTTTCAATACCCGATATCGATGAAAACATAATTAACGTCGCCCAAAAACCCTATTATGCCGACCCTTCGGGCAAAAAAGACTCAACCCGCGCCATACAAGCCGCCCTTGACCATGCCGCGAGAACCGGCGGCGGCGTGGTGTTCATGCCTGCCGGAACATATCGTGTGAGCATCGATGAGGGCAAAAACTCCGTGCTGGACATCCGGGGAAGCAAAACGATTCTTCGCGGGGGCGGCGCGGATAAGACATTTTTGTTCCTGGATGGCTACAAAATGCGCGGGAAAACCATCATAGATATTCGCTCAACAGAAATGAAAGCATGGCCGGAAAAAGCCCCAAGATCCGCCAGTAATGCGAAACGGGGGATGATTGTAAGCCCCATGGCACAGGATATTCATCTGCCCGCCAAAGTACTCCCGGTAGAAGACGCCTCGTTGTTCAACGTTGGGGACGGCGTGCTCGCGCGGATTGATCTCACACAGCGTTTTATTGACGAGCATGGAATGGCGGGAGAATGGCTTCCAGAGGAAGCCGGATTCAGAATCGTTGCCTTTATCCGAACGATTATGGCGGTCGACAAGGAAAATAACACGCTCACGATGGACATACCCACGCGATATCCTATGCTTATGGCGGACAATGCCCGGGTTGAAAAATTACGGGGAAGGCTTGTTTCAGAAGTGGGACTGGAGGACTTTTCGATCGGGATGCGGCAGCATCCGGGCCCGGGGCTGGGTGAACTGGATCATTTAAACGCCGGCACGGTTGGTTATGACGCGAGCAATTCATGCGCGATACTGGTTGAAAATGCGGAAAATTGCTGGATACGCCGGGTTAATTCGTATCGGCCGTCAGTAAACAATGATAATATCCATACCTTGTCCAATGGGATACGTCTCAGGCGTTGCCGCCTGATCACGATAGAAGATTGCCAATGGAGATTCCCGCAATATCGCGGCGGAAGCGGGGATGGATATCCGTATTACATGATGGGACAGGATTGTCTGATACAGAATTGCCTGGCTGAGGCGGGCAGGCATAACTATAGCTTTGGCACCGCACAATGCAGCGGCAATGTGGTATTTGGCTGTCTGGCCAAAGACGGGCTGCTTGCCTCCGATTTTCACATGTGGCTTTCGCCCGCCAACTTGGTTGATGGAACGACGTGCGACGGAGATTATTTTGAGGCGAAGTTTCGGCCCTGGGGGAAATGGGGCGGAAACCCTATGCATGGCATCACAACGACGCAATCGGTGTTTTGGAACCTGAAAGGCGAGCGATACGGGGAGCCGGTTTTTGTGTTTCATGAGTATGGAGAAAGAAAGCGCCCCCAAGTTCTCGTCCAGTCGGAGCAGTATGGCGCCGGTTATATCATCGGCACCCGGGGATCGGCGTGCAAGGTGGATGCCGGTGAAAATGAATTTGTCGAGGGCGCGGGCAAGGGGGATTCACTTGCGCCCCGATCGCTTTATCTGGATCAGCGCAAACGAAGGCTTGGCAGGTAACATTCATATTACGGACATATAATATAATTCCAAACATGCACTGCACACATGCCTTCACCTCACTGGGTTGCTTTGAACTGTCGCTGGACGAGACACTTTCGCTGGCGGCCCGTCATCGGATAATGGCCGTGGAACTGCGCGCGCTCGGCGGCAGCATTGACCTGCCGGGATATTTTGAAAGAACCTGCAAGTCGCCGGAGATTCTGGCCCAAACCATGGCCGGACAGCCGGCGCGGATCTATTGCCTCGACACCTCCCTGAAGCTCACCGGGGCGGGGGATGGGCAGCGTGGCGAATTTCTTCGTTTCTTGCCTTGGGCGGAGGCGCTGGGAGGAGTGCCTTTGCGCGTGTTTGATGGCGGTGCCTCTGCTGGGGAAGCAGGCCGGAGGGAGGCGGTGGAAACGATCCGCTGGTGGCAGGATTTGCGCACGGCCAAGGGCTGGAAAAGCGACATTGTCATCGAGACGCATGACTCATTGTTCACGGGGCGAAAGATCATGGATTTTCTAGAGCATGCGCCCGGTGTGCGCATTCTCTGGGACACGCACCACACATGGAGACTCGGCAGCGAGCATCCCGTCGATACATGGCGGGTGATTGCGAAACACGTCGCGCACCTGCATGTGAAGGACAGCGTGAGCCGGCGTGATGGCGACAGGGCTTATACTTATGTATATCCGGGCATGGGGGAGTTTCCGATGGGTGAATTGCGGGCCGCGCTCTCGGCGGATGGATTTTCCGGCATCATGGCGCTGGAGTGGGAACTGCTGTGGCATCCCCGCATCGGCGATCTCGACACGGCCCTGTCAAGCGCGGCGGGCACGGGCTGGTGGTAAAACCGCGCATCTTTTCTACGTGTAGAAATTCGTCCGGCTTTCTCCATCCGCCCGGATTTTGTTTATCAACATCGCTTCACCTCCATCCCCCCTCCCCTGAATCACCATGAAAACCAAGCTTGTTGTTGTCCACGCCAAGGCCGCTTTGCTGCCATTGTTGTTTTTCGTTTTCGGATGCAAAGTGGCATCCGGGGATGTGCTCACCGTCACCGAACGCAGCGGCGCGGGTGCGGGTGCGTTTTCCACCCTTTTCGGAAGCGCCCAGTCCGGCGACGTGATTGTATTTGGCACGGCGGTCTCCTCCGGCACGGTGGACGCGAGCAGGATATTCACCCCGTCGGGCACGCTCACCATCACCGGCTCGGGACACGCGGCGCCGGTGGTGCTCACCGTCCGGCCCGGCGCCTCCCAGCGCATCCTGCGCACCGACGGCACGGCCACGCTGATTCTGGACAACCTGCATCTGGCCGGCGCCTACCAGAACGGCAGCTCCGGCGCGGCGCTTTATACCAATGGCATCGCGGGCACGCTGGTGCTCGGCAATAATTTGATCATCTCATCCGCCACCGGCGCGTGGGGCGGCGCGGTTCACCAGAGCGGCACGATGATATTAAACTCGGCCGTGTTCTCGGGCAACTACGCGACGACCGACGGCGGCGCGGTTTATAATGACAACAAGGGCGGCTACACCACCGTCTTCAGCGCCACCGACACGCTGTTCACCAACAACCTCGCCGCCCGCAACGGCGGCGCGATCTTCTCGAACACGGGCGGCGCCATCAGCCTTTATTACACGCCCGGTTTCACCGGCACCATCAGCGGCAATCTCGCAAACAACCTCGCGAGCAACCCTGTCGGCTCCGGCACCCACACCGCCGGCGGCTTCATATACGCCCGGAACGCCGCCGCCGCGCCCACCACCATTACGTTCGCCGTGGACGGCCATCTCACCATCGGCAATGCGGGCGCGGGGACCACCGCCTACGATTCCATCGTCGCCCAGGCCGGCGCAGTGCTCACCAAGACCGGCACCGGCACCCTCGTGCTCAACGCCAACAACACCGCCTTTTCCGGCACCTTCAACCTTGAGGCGGGCACCGTGCAGGTTGACGGCTGGCGCAACATCCCCGGCTCCTCCCTCGGCAAGGTGAACTTCACCGGCACCACCGGCGCGCTGCTCATCGCCAAAACCGTCGGGTTCGACAGCAACGGCGGCACGGGCAACCGCATCAATGTAAACACCGGCAAACGCGCGGCCCTGCTCACGGGGGCGGGCGCGACCGTCACCATCGCCAACACCGTCGCCAGCACCAACGGCGCCGCCATCGGCAATCATAGCACCCTCGCCAACAGCCTGACGCTCGGCGGCCCCGGCATGCTGCTCTTCACCAGCAACACCGCGCTCGCCGCCTCGGGGACGGGCAGGAACGGCGGCGCCATTTTCAACAACACCTACACCTCCCTCACCGGGACCAACGTCCTCTTCTCAAATAACACCGCCAGCGGCACCGGCGGCGCCATTTTCCACAGCGCCAACGCCAGATTCTCCCTCGCCTACGCGCCCGGCTTCACCGGCACCATCAGCGGCAACACCACCGTCTCCGGCGCCGCCGCTGACGGCGGTTTCCTCTTCATGGGCGCCACCACCACCGGCACCCTCGACATCGGCGCCGGCGCTACGCTCGTCATCGGCGCGCCCGGCG
Organism: Termitidicoccus mucosus; assembly: GCF_038725785.1. Lineage (GTDB taxonomy): Bacteria > Verrucomicrobiota > Verrucomicrobiia > Opitutales > Opitutaceae > Termitidicoccus > Termitidicoccus mucosus. Next base: position 1,258,702 of record NZ_CP109796.1, on the reverse strand, counting down.
CGGTGGCATCCGGAGTTGACTCCATCGCCAGTGCTGACGTCACCGCCGCGCTTACCAAGAATGGCTCCGGTACGCTGATCCTCAACGCCGACAACTCGCACTTCATCGGGGCCTTCAATCTCAACGCGGGCATCGTCCAGATCAGCCACACCGCCAGCCTCTTCGCCGGCGCGCTCAACGGCGGCGGCACGCTCGCGCTCGACAATCTCGACGCGGGCTCATTCGAATTTTCCACCGCGCAACTCGCGGGCAATTTCAACGGCGCGTTGCGCCTGCAAAACAGCGCCACCCTCGCGCTCAACACCCTGAACACCACCATGCAGACGCTGCTCGCCCGCGGCACGGATTTGCAACTCGCCGCCGGCGGCGTCGCCACCGTGACCGCCAGCGCCACGATCAACAACCTCGACTTCGCCGGCGGCAGGCTGGTCATCGCCAGCACGGGGCTCAATCCGACCGGCACGCTCTCGGTCGCCAACCTCACGGTCAGCGGCAGCGGCTTCGTCCAGCTCACCGGGCTTGTCCCGTCCGGCGGCACCGAGACGACGGACACTCTGCCGGCCAATCCCAACTTCATTGACCAAAGCAGCATGGTCGGCGGCTCCGCCATCATGCTCGTCTCCGCAAGCACGGTGGGAAGCATCGTGCAGTTGAAAGTCCTCAACCAGGACGGCACCGAGGCGGCGACCTCTGGCGGAGATGTTATAAATTACGGCCCGGTCAAGGCCTTTTACAGCAGCGCCGTTCTCACCGGCAGCAACGCAGCCGGCGACAAGGGCCTCTTCCTCACCCGCAGCCTCTCCGCCCTCGAAATCGTCACTGGCAGCACCTTCGAGCTGTCCACCACCGCCAACCTGGACCCCGGCAGCAACCACACCCTCGCCATCGGCGTGAGCGGCTCCGGCAACCTCCGGCTGACCGGCTCCGGCGGCCTCGTCTATTTCTCCCGCCAGCACACCTATACGGGCACCACTTTCGTTGATGCCGGAGTCAATGTCGTCGGCGCCACCGCCGACACCCTCGCCAGCAGCGCCGCGCTCGATCTCGCCGCCGGCGGCACCTTCACCACCGGCACGTTCACGCAAACCATCCGCTCCCTGCGCGGCGCCGGCACCGCGCGGATTGACGCCGGCGGCACGCTTGCGGTCGCCATCGCGTCCGGCTCCTCCGTGTTCACCGGCGTGCTCGCCGGTCCAGGCGATTTTCTGAAAACCGGCGCCGGCACGCAAACCCTCGCCGCCATCGCCCTCACCGGCACCGTTTTCGCCGGCGCCGGCGTGCTGGAAGTGACGGGCACCCTCGCCGGCGCCGCGCTGGTCGGGGCCGACGGCACCCTCCGTGTCGCCGACGCGACCGCGCGGGTTGAAAACCACGGCGCGTTCACCGCAGCCTTGGTCAGCGGCTCGCTTGACAACCAATCCTCGGGCCGCGCCGTGATTGCCGACGCCACGGGTGCCATCGCCAATTCCGGTGCGCTCACCATCACCGGCACCGCGGTCTCCGTGCGCAACAGTGGCTCGCTGGCCGCCGCGCGCGTCGGCGCGCTGGACAACCTCGCTGGCGGCGACGCCACTGTGGACACTCTCGCCGGCTCCGTCACCAACGCAGGCACCCTGCGCTTCATGTCCGCCACCGGCACCGTCTCCAACCTTGCCGGCGGCCTCCTCCTGCCTACCGGAGCCGGCGCGACGCTCGCGCACCTGCGCAACGACGGCGTGCTCAACCTCTCCGGCCTGCCCTTCGGGGCCGCTGGCGCCACCACCATCGCCAGCAACCTCGCCGGCACCGGCACCATCGTCATGGACGTGAACCTCCGCACCGGCGAGGCGCAAACGCTCCACGTCGCGGGTGCCGCCAGCGGCACGCACACCTTTGCGTTCAATAACCAGACCACCGGCGAAGTGGACAAACCCCAGCGCCTGCGCCTCGGCCTCGTGCAGATCGACGGCGCCAACGACGCCACCTTCGAGGGTATGGTCACCGACCACGCCATGAACGTGTTCACCGTCCAGCAACGCGGCGGCGAAGTCATCCTCGCCTACGGTGGCCAGACCTCGCTCGCCGACGCCGTGCTCTCCACCACCGGCATCCTCGGCGCCGACTGGCACTACAGCCTCGACTCGCTCCGCTCCCGGCTGGGCGAACTCCGCAATCGCACAGATGGCACCCCGCCCGGCAGCGGCTGGGTGCGCGCCAACGCGTATCACCTCGACGCCGACCGCGAGGTTGCCGGCGACGCCTTCGGGCAGGACACCTATGAGTTTTCCACCGGCATGGATCGCGCGCTCCCGCTCGGCCGCGCCACCCTCTACGCCGGCGGCTACGGTGTCTTCGGGCGCAGCGAGCGCGATTACGACCGCTACGGCGCGGGCCGTACGATCCACCTCGGCCTCGGCCTGTATGCGTCCTGGCTCCACGCTTCCGGCCTGTATGTTGACCTCGTCGCGCGGGTGGACCGCTATGAAAACCGCCTCGCCGTCCATGAGGCCGATGGCTACTCCACCGAGGCCCGCTACAACAGCGCCGGCCTCGGTTTCTCCGCCGAGGCCGGTTGGTGCCTCGCCGTGTGGAAAAACCTTTGGCTGGAGCCTTCCCTTTCCGCTGCCGTGGCCCGGCTGACCACCCCCGATTACGAGACCGACGACGGTCTCGGCGTGAGCATCTCCGACGCCACCTCCGCGCAATATCGCGCGCAACTCCGCCTCGGCGTCGACCTCGGGCGCTGGCAGCCGCATCTCAGGCTGGCCGGCGTGGACTGCGAAACTTCCGGCGGACAGGTGCTGGTTTACGGCGACACCTACACCCCGAAGGTGGACGGCTGGCGCATCGAGGCCGGCGCCGGATTTTCCTTCCTCATAAACGACACCAATCAGGTCTATTTTGATTATGAATACAGCAAGGCCGACACTTACACACGCCCTTGGGCGCTGAGTCTCGGCTACCGCCATGCCTGGTAAAAACAAACCCCTCAACCTTCCAATAAACATGACCATGAACACTCGACTTTACGCCCGCGGCGGCACCGCCACCCTTCTCGCCTCTCTGCTTTTCTCCGCCGCCCTTCTCGCGCAGCAAGTCGCGCAACCGCCGGCGCTGGCCGTCTCCGGCACCGGTGCCGTGCCGGTTGTGCAACGCGCGGCGCCCGCATCGGAGTCCGATTCCGAACTCGTCATCCTTAGCCCCTTCGAGGTCTCGGCGGAAAAGGACGTCGGCTTCGTCGCCACCACCTCGCTCGCTGGCGGGCGGTTGGCCGGCGACTTGGCGACGACCCCCGTCGCCTACTCCGTGCAAACCCGCGAGTTCATCGACGCGCTGCAACTGGTCAACTTTGCCGAGGCCCTCGAATGGGCGCCCAACACCAACTCCGCCCGCGATAACGGCGACAACGAAATCCGCAGCGGCAGCGGCACTCAGGTCACCATGCGCGGCATCGCCGCCAACGGCGTCCAGCGCAATTTTTTCCCGCTCAACGTCAATTACGACAGCTACAACCTCGACCGCTTCGACTACGCCCGCGGCCCCAACTCCGTCCTCTTCGGCTACGGCTCGTTCGGCGGCACGCCCAACATCGTCACCAAGCAGGCGCTCCTGCGCAAAAACCTCGCCGGCATCACCGCCGCGTTCAGCTCCCTCAGCTATTTCCGCGCCACCGCCGACGTGAACGTCCCCCTCGGACGCCGCGCCGCCGTGCGCGTCAACGCCCTCTGGCACGACTCCGATGGCTGGCGCGACTTCGAGTTTGAAAAGAAAAAGGCCGTGGACGTGGCCGGTGTTTATAGAATCGGAAAAACCACGATTCGCGGAGAGGCGGAAGTCGGCCAGGTCAAGCGCAACAACCCGCCGACCATGGCCGTCGAACGTTTCACCGGCTGGGACGGGCATACCACCTACGCCTCGCTCCTCGCCGCCAACCCCGCCGGAGCCACCGGCACCGGCCGACAGCAAGTCAACAAGTATGTGTATAACACCGCACTGAGCGCAACCCAGCAGCAGGCCGCCAGCGCCGTCAACATGGTCAACACCGGACTGACGGTGGGCGGGCGCGCCATCAGCGGGGCCAAGGGGCCCTTCGGCGGTTATCTCGCCGCCGCCGCCAACCCCTTCGGCGACTGGGCCGCCCCGTTTGTCGGGCAGGGCTCCGACTACCCGCTGGAAATTTTCGATGTCGCCGAGGCCAACTCCTATTTCCGCTATCCCGGGCACACCTTCGCCATTGGCACCAGCGAGCCGACCGTGGTGCAGGATTACAAGGTTTATACCGTGACCGTTGACCACCAGATCGGACGCCACTTTTTCCTCCAGCTCGCGGGAAATTATTCCGACAACAAGTATTTCAGCAAGGGCTACATGTTTTGGCGTGGCCTCTACGACACGTATATTGACATCAACGAAAAACTCCCGATCAAAGTCCCCGTCACGCTCCCGAACGGAACGGTGGAAGAGCGCAACCCCGACAACCCCAATTTCCTCCAGCCCTACAATGAAGGCGCGCGCGTGGTCAACGACTGGGACACCGAGCAATACGACGTCCGCGCCGCCGCCGCCTACGTGCTGAACGGCACCAGGTGGGGCAACTTCTCCGTCAACGCCATGGCCGGCAAGGTCTGGCAGGACGCGACTTCCTACATGTATAATTACGCCGTGAAAGCCGACGCCGACCACCGCGAATGGGGCAAGAATGCCAACGCCGTCTATTATCGCTATTATTGGAACGAGCGCAACCGCCCCGCGCCCGACCTCGACGGCGCCATCACCGATCCCGCGACAGGCGCGACCGTCCCCGTCGGCTGGATGCCCGACATCAGCAGCCCCACCTACCAGCGCGCCACCAAGCGCGAGCTGACCTACCTTCAGGCCGCCTTCAAGGCCGATGTGTTTGACAACCGCCTGCATTTCCTGGCCGCCGTCCGCCGCGACAACAACTGGCAGCGCACCCGCAACGGCGACAATTATTATGATTATGATGCGGTGAATTGGGACGGACGCATCCAGTTCGCCCCCGACGCCCCGGCGGATTATTTTAATCTCACCTATATTCCCAAGGACGGAAACGGCAACCCCACCGGCCCCGCCCTGCCCGCCGACGCCAGGCCGCGCGAGGGCAACGGCACGCCCGTCTTGCGGTATGCCGGCGACCGCTTCCGCGACGACTACTCGCCGCCGGTGGTGGACGTGAACGTCACCACCTGCACCGTCGGCGCCGTGGTGGACATTCTGCCATGGATGAGCGTGTCGGCCAACTACGGCACCAGCTACAACCCGAACACCGCGCTCCAATCCCTCTTCGGCACCCTCGTCCCGCCGCAGGAATCCTCCGGCTACGACATCGCCCTGCGCTTCTCGCTGCTCAAAAAACGCCTGACCGCCTCCGTTTTATATTACGAGGGCGAGGATAACAACCAGACCGTCGGCATCTGGACGACCATCGAAAACCTGAACCGCATTATAAATGCCATGCCCAGATGGGACGGCCCCGGCCAGCGCCCGCCGGGCACCGGCATGAACGAGCGCGGCATGACCGTCCTGTCCACCGGCCTGCAAGACATCTACAACCGGGAAAACCGCGGCTACGAGTTTGAGGCTGTCGCGAACCTGACCCGCAACTGGCGCCTCACGTTCAACGCCGCGTTTCCGAAATCCTACCAGACCAACTACCGCGCCCACACCCGCGCCTACATGGCCCAAAACGACGCCACGCTGCGCCAGATCCTCGCCGACGCCGGCCTGGTGGTTGACCCGCTGACCAACGTCTGCACCGTCGGCGCCGGCACCAACACCACCAACTCGCCGGGCCACGCCGCCGCCCGCGAGGGCTGGCGCACGCTGCAAATCGAGCTGGGCAACTTCGTCAACGGACGCCAGCTCCTCAAGGGCCAGAGCAAATGGATGGCCAACCTCTTCACCGACTACACCGTTCCCTCCGGCAAGCTGAAGGGCCTCCGCGTTGGCGCCGGCGTGAATTACCGCGGCAAGCGCATTGTCGGCTACAGGGGCGAGGACGAGGCGCTGTCCGACCCAAGCGACCCCAACAGCGCCGTCATAAACGACCCGTCGGTCAGCGCCTATGATCCCGTCTATAGCGACGACTATTTCATGACCACACTCACCCTCGGCTACGAGTTCAAGGTCAAGCGCCAGCGTGTGAGGCTGGACCTGCGTGTCACCAATCTCCTCGACCACGATGACCCGATTTATTACGATTCGGTGATGATGGCCAAGAATCGCGACCTGTCCTCTCCCGTCCGCGTCATGACCCCGGCTCAATTCTATTATCAAAACCCGCGCACCTACACCCTCACGGTGTCGGTGAGGCACTGATTTTTGGGAAGACACAAAAGCCAGTCGTGGGGCCTGACCTTGCGTCAGGCCGCGAGCGTGCCCCGTGGCCATCATGTGACAAATTAAACAAACAATTTTTTAGAATAACGCTTGTATGAAATTCCACATTCCTGCCATGCGCTGGCGCGCTCTCGCCGTCCTTGCGTTCCTCGTCATTGACGCGTCGTTGTATGCGCAAGCGGTGGCGGTGCCGCAAAGGGACTCCGTCAAGCTCCTCACCGTGGGCAACAGCTTCGCGGATGACGCCACGTTTTATCTGCCTGGACTTGCGGAGGCGGCCGGCAAGGAACTGGTCCTGTTCAGGGCCAACCTTCCCGGTTGTCCGCTGGAGCGGCATGCCCGGCACCTCGGCCTGGCGGTTGCCAGGCCGGACGCCCCGGAAGGCAGTCCCTATAAAAATCATCCCGTCCTGAAAATATCAGGAAAAGACATGGTCAGCCTGCCGGAGGCACTGGGCGCGCTGGACTGGGATTATGTGACCATCCAGCAGTTGAGCGCGTTTAGTTTCAAGGCCGACACCTACGAGCCATACGCGCAACAATTGGTGGCCGCGATCAAGAAGCATAGTCCGGGCGCGCAGATTCTCGTTCATCAGACTTGGGCCTATCGCGAAGATCATAAGTATTTTCAGCGTGGCGACGGGTTTACCCAGGAAAAGATGTATGAGCAACTCAGTGCGGCATACGGACAACTGGCAAAACGGTATGGCCTGCGGATCTTGCCTTCGGGCGAGGCCATGCAGGCCGCGCGTCAGACTCCGCGTTGGCAATATCGGCCCGATCCTGATTTTGACTTTAAAAATCCATCCGCCGGACTCTTGCCGGAACAGCGGGGCAGTTTGAACATCGGCTGGGTATGGAAGAAAAACCAGGATGGCGTCGAGGAGTTTATATTGGATGCCAGTCATGCCAACGTCGCGGGACGGTATCTCACGGCCTGCGTGTTTTATGAAGGATTGTTTGGCGATGATGTGCGCGAGGTTTCCTTTGTTCCCAAAAGCCTTTCGGACGAGGATGCAGCCGATCTTCGCCGCATCGCGCACTCCGTTGTATTGAGAAGAGCAGAAGAGGCCTTCGCTGTTTTGAATGTCTGCTTGCCCTCCAATTAAGATCACAGTTCATACGCCTCGTTCGCAACCTCCTTCGCCATCCCATCCTCTGGATCGACTGCCTGCTCCTCTTTAAACTGCGTCTCCATCACTATATCTAACTATGCTGGCAGACACTGATGCTGCTCCGCTCTGAAAACAGGATTTTCGGCTGGCGCTCGGATGCCAACGGCTTGATTCAATCACAATTGATTCAAAATATATGGTTTTTATAATTTTATTTTAAAGTTCAATCTCCTCGTTCAGTTTTGCCCAATCCCCGCGCAATCATCGACTGCTCCCTGCGGCCGGGAGCTTTTATAAAAACAGTAAGCACAAAGGCGAAGAGCAGGAGAACGATGGCGCATTTATAGGCCAATATAAACGAATGCATCATATCAAAAGTGTACCCCGCCAGAAATGATAGGGCAAAGCCTCCCACGCCCCAGGCACTGTGAATCAAACCAAAATTTGCCCCGAAATTTTTCAGCCCGTAATAATCTTTCGTGATGGATGGATATAGGGACAAATTCGCGCCGTAGTTCATTCCTATGAGCGTTGATAACGCCATGAACACGGGAAGCGTTCCGTATTCGGGGCCTTTGCTTTTCGAGAGGAGGAAGATCAAGCAGGCCTGGGTCGCAAAACATATAAGCAAAGTCGCCTTCCGCCCGATCCTGTCCGATATTGCCCCGGTCAGGATTCTCCCGCCTCCGTTGCCCAGCCCAAGACAGGCCACGAGCACAAATCCGAGCTTTAAGCCGGCTTGAAAATCCGCGATGATCGCCAGCTTCGAGATAACCATGAGTCCGGCGCCGGACGCACATGCGTAGGCAAACCATATCACATAAAACTGCCACGTCCTTACTATTTCCCTTGGCGAAAAATCATCGCATGAATCCGGGTTCCCCTTTTTTTCAGAACGTGAAGGAGTCTTTGGAAGGACAAGAAGCTGGGAAAAGCCCACGATGCCCAAAAAGAAAACAATGCCCACGGCCAAAAGCGTATTCGATATGCCGTGTGCATTTATCAGTAACTCCGCCAGAGGCGCGGCATAAAGCGTCGCCAAGCCGTATCCACCCACAACAATACCTGTAACGACTCCCGTCTTCGCTGGCGAAAACCACTTGACAGCAGTCGGCGTAACAGCGGCATATGCAAAGGAAGTCCCCACCCCGAATAGCGCGCCAAATCCAAGCGCATAACCGGCAAGCGACTGGGTCAGGCTCGCCAATATTATTCCGCTCCCGGCCAATATCCCACCTATGGTCGCCGCCATGCGCGGCCCGCACTTATCCTGAAACCATCCGGTAAAGACCATGGGCAGCGATATGCCCAGACACGCGATCGAATACGGCAAAACCCGGTCGGCTTCCGACCATTGCCAGCTGTCGGGTATTTTTTTGCTGATTACACTCCACGCATAAAGGAATCCCAAAGCCAGATTGATTCCAACTCCGGCCAGAACGACCTGCCTTCCGTAATGCCGGTCATTGCCCGGTTGATCCGTGTCTTTCTCAAATGCCTCGGACTTCCCTGCATGAATCCTATGCGAATTGCTCATGGTTTTCCTTTTCGAAGTTTTGTTCTGCGAATTTCCTCATCACGTCATGCTGCCGTTTGAAAAACAGGAAGGCCGGAGAACCTTGTCACCGGCCTTTCCTTGGATTTCATGTAAACGAATCAGAAGTGCCCTTCCCGCTCCTCATAATGGGTGGGTTTGTGATGCAGCGGCAAACCTCTTTGGAGCCAGTCGGCGTTCCAGCGGATCATCGTCTCCAAGTCAATGGCCGGTTCACCGAACAACCTTTGTGCTTCCGTGCAGTCGTTATGCCACGCGGTAGGCTGTTCCGTGCCCGAAAAGATTGGAGTCTTGCCAAAGAGTTCGCCAAAGCGCTCAGCCGCCTTGCGCACATTCGCAGTCTGAGGAACGCCAATATTGATTGCCTTGGCTGGAATGGAGCCATGCAAAAGGCTTCGCAGGATAAATGCTATGGCGTCCCCCTGCCAGATACAGTTGGCAACGCCCGTGCGGATATCAATCGGTTCCCCGTGCAGGACTTTCAATGCGATATCGATCAAGGCGCCATACCGGCAGTCTATGGCGTAATTCAACCGCGCAAGCCTGCCCGGACTTTTCGTTTTCGCAGAGAAATATTGGAAAACACGTTCTCTCGCCACACAGGAATTGGCGTATTCGCCAAGCGGGGTCGGAGGCGTGTCATCCGGTGTCGCGCCCGGACCGTCCACCGGTGAAAACGGATAGACGCACAGCGTCGAGAAAGCCACGAAACGCGTATTGGAAAAATGCTCCGCCACGTAGGCCGGCACCACGGCATTCATGGCCCAGGTGAAAGGCGCCTCTTCGTCCGCCCCAAACTTCTTCCCCGCCATGAAGACCACATTCTCCACCTTGGGCAACTTCGCCACGGCTTCACGGTCCAGCAAATTACACGAGATCGTCTCAATGCCAGCCGCTTCGAGACGGCGCTTCACATCGGCGTCGGAGAAGCGGGCAACCCCGATGACGCGTTTGCCAGGGGCGGCGCGCTTCGCCATCATGGCGAGCGTCGGGCCGACTTTACCGGCCACCCCGAGGATGAGGATGTCGCCTGGTAATTTGGCAAAGTCCTCGACCAAGCCGCGGGTGGGCGTGGAGAGAAATTCTTCGAGATGCGCCTCGTCGCGGAACGACACGGGCGCCTTGATTGTTTCAAGTGTGAGTATGCTCATGGGAAAAAAATCAGCTGAGCCAGCGGTTGAGATTGGCACGGACGAACTCGTCGTCGGTGAGATGCGGATAGGCCGCGCAGACGCGGTCGATTTCCTCAAGCTGGCCGGGGGAAAGAACTTCATCGCGCTTCAACGTCCAGATGCCTTCAAGCAGTCCCTGGCGGCGAAGAATTTCATTCACGCCGGGAATGCTGCCCCTGAAGTCATGCGCGGGATCGAAGAGCGCTGCGTTGGCATCGGTGATTTGCGCGGAAAGAGTGAGCAGTTCAGGACTGATTGGTTCTCCGGAATCGATGACCTTGAGAAGGCGCTCGTGGAGCTCGACCGCCCGTTTGGTCCAGCAGCCCCATTGCCCGAGCAGCCCGCCGCGAATCCGAACCGTGCGGGCCGTGCTGGCATCCCCAAAGCGGTAGGGAGTGATCAAGTCGTAGATGATGCTGTCGTCGTTGCCAGTGTAGAGCGTGATTTCCTCGCTGCGGCCGGAATCCGCCAGCGCGCGGACGACATCAACCGTGCCATAGCGATCGAAAGGCGCGATCTTGATGCCAACCACGTTCTCCACCTCGACCAATTCCCGCCAGAAATGATAGGGAAGCTTGATGCCGCCGACGCCGGTCAGGAGATAAAAACCGAAAAGCGGCATCACCTTCGCCAACTCGCGCACATGGTGGATTAACTCCTGCTCCATGGCCGAGCCGAATGCTGCCATGGAGACGATGGCTGTATGATAGCCCAATTCGCGAGCCTGTTCAGCCTGTTTTAATGCCTCCGGAGTCCGTCCGTTGATGCCGGCCACCTTGATGATTGAGCGACCGGTAGCCGAAGCATAGCGATCGATCTCATCGGAACAGATGCGCAGCACGGGCTCGAAAAGATCGATGCCGGGCTTGCGGATCTCGAACTGGGTAAAATGCATGCCGACGGCGACTCCGCCTGCCCCCGCGTCAATATAGTAGCGCATCAAAGCGCGCTGGCGGCGCTCATCGAGCCGGCGGGTGCTGTCGAGGGCGAGAGGCGAAGCAGGGATTACCGCGCCGCGCGCAATGCTGGCGAGGATGTCTTTGGGTAAGTTTTGGCGATTCATTCTGTGTGGAAAACTTTTCCGACGATATGTCTCCATAATCTCCAGATTCAAACCCTTCGTTATTAATCACGATAAGTATAAATCGCCCCTTATCTGCGCGGGCGCACTGGCAGACTTTCTCCGGGATTACGCCTTGCGCGGTGTCAGGAATGTCGGCGTCGGCGGCGCACACTCTTCCCGTCGATCCACTGCCCGTCGATGAGCAGGAGCCGTGGATATTGCGGGATGCCATAATGATTGAAACCGATCTTGGAGGCGGTGAGTTCCACCGCGGCGCCGCCGATTTCGGCATAGCGATCGTCAATACCGGCGAAAAACGAATCCAGAGGCCGGATGAGGCAGGCGAGACCGATATCCTGCGGCACTCTCAGGTGAAGGGCTTCCAGCCATTTCATCTCATGGCCGTAAAGAGTGAGGAGTGCGTCGGGACGCCATTTGGCATGCCATTTTTTGAAATCCGCAAACGAGTTTTCCTCCGGCGATCCGATAAAGGGCGGAAGCCGTTGCTCTTCGGGAATGCCATGCTGGCAAAGGAGGAAACCATCCAGCCAGCGGGTGCCGCGCCCCTCGACATAAAAGGCGGGCAGGACCAAACCTATCCTTAGGTAGTCGCGAATTCTGAGATTCTGAAATGCAAGGACGGCGTTCTGGTCATGATCATGCGCGACCCGGTCGAATTGTTGCTGTTCCCAAGCGTAGCCGGTGCCGACGCATGCATAGTGGCTCCATCGCATATTTAGCCGGCGATTTCCGAAATAAGGCGGAGCGAGAATCAAACCGCGGATGCCGCGCGCTTGGAGAATTCGGTCAATCCTCGATGCAGTCATCCCAGGGGCAAGAAGGAAGAAGCACTCGATGTGATAGCCGAGCTGCTCCGCACGTTTGACGACGCCATCGAAATAAACACGGTAGGATTCGTGCCGGCGCCATTCGTCTTCGGGATAATGATCGACAACCAGTGCGATAACCCCGTTTGTGCTTGGCCGGCGGGACACACGAATTTGCGACATCAGGCTGCTGACATATGGATTCGGGCGATAATTTAGCTTCTTCGCCACGGTTTGGACTCGCTTGCAAAGATCAGCCGAAATGGAGCGATCGCTACGCAGAGCGAGGGATACGGCACCCTGGCTTATGCCGAGCAATCGGGCGATATCACGCTGGTTGGGCATTGATACTCGCACTCAGCCTCACGCGTCAGGGCTTTTCAAGGCAGAATGCTTCCGCGGCACGCACGCTGGCGGTTGGAGGATTCATTCAGGTTGCTCGATCATACATGTCCGGAGTTATCAGGCCAACCGGCAGCTGCCCGAGGAGAAAACGGTCAACGTTTTCAACTGCCCATCGCCCGCAATTCCGGCATGCATCGTCGGTGGGGCCGCCGATATGCGGCGACGCGACCAAGCCGGCTATCGAGCGCGGCGGCGCATCGTCGGGCAGGGGTTCCTGCGCGAAGACATCCGATGCCACCCTCAGGCCCCGCTCATTGGCCACCGCCGCCAGTTCATCCTCGCGCACGATCGCGCCCCGGCCCACATTGACGAAAGTGGCATGGCGAGGGAGCAGCGAGAGCAATTCCCGGCCGATGCAACCGCGGGTGGCTTCGGTCAACGACTCGCAACAGACAAACACCTCGGCATGGGTGAAAAGGTCGCGCAATGAGCGTGCGGGGCGTGCGGCGTGTTTTTTGATGAGGTCGGGCGGCACACCCTCGGAGAAAACGACGATGTCGGCATCAAACGGGCTGAGAAGCCGAACCAGGGTTCGGGCGATATTGCCAAACCCCAAAATACCGACCCGTTTGCCGCGCAGGGTCTTCGTTTCAAAACATCCAATGCCCCCCTGTATTTCCGCAGCCTTGCGGGGCGGATGCCAGGCTGGTAGATTGCGCAACGCGGCCAGGACAAGCAGCAGCGCATGCTCGGCCACGTAGGGCGCCACCATCGCCCCCCAATTCGTCACATGCAGACCTGCTTCTATTTGCGCGCGGCTGACGAGATGGCGGACTGACCCGGTGACATTGCATACATATTCGACCGGTCCGCCATGCGCGGCGACAAGATGATCCGGCAGACAGGCGGACGACCAGCCGGTGACGAGGACACGCGGCCGCAGTGCGAGCAGGCAGTCCACCCATCCGATGGTGTCGTGCCAATGCCAGTTGCGTTTCACCGGATCATCCGCATCCGGGAAAAACAAGGCTGTTTCCCTGGCATTTAGCAAAGAGAGAACAGGTTGCCTCATGGGAACGCTGAATATAAACCGGGGGCGGTGACTCTCACCGGTTGCCTCCGCGCCGTGCCATGCGGCGAATCGCGCACAGGGCGGCGATGATAATAAAATAGTAGATGCCGGGAGCCCCGCCGCCGCCTCCGTTTCCTCCGGAATTGCCGCTGTCGGGAGGATTGTTAGGGAGAATTTCCAGCGTCCCGCGTGCGACGCCCGTGTAACGCGGGTCGTTGACCGTCGCGACCACCGAGTGGAAGCCCGCCGCCGACGGGACGGAGGATGCGCCGTCATAGGTGACGTCGACCGCCAGGTTTGCGGGCTCGGTCGTGACCATCACAGGGCGGGGCGCTCCGGTATGGATCTGCCTCAGATTGGCGAGCTCGACCCTGGCGATCGCCTTGTCTGCCACGAGCGCCGGGCGGTAATAGGCGAGGCTGTGCTCACGCGAGCCGAAACCGACTTGATAGCCGGCGCCGGATTGCGTGGCCGCGACCCGCACCGAGAAATAACCATCGCCTGCCGCCTCCGCCTTCGCGCGTTCCGTCACGTCAATCGCGAACGCCGAGCTTGCGATGCATCCGGCACCGCTGGCGAACAGCTCGCCGGTGCCGGCGGGTCTGGTGTTCCACGTGAGCGCGTTCTCGGCCCAGAGGTCGTCGGCGACAAACTCGCATGACAGCCGCGCCTCCCCCGCCGCCGTGCCCGTGGCCACGGGCACAAGGACGAGCTTGATCTCCCCGGCCCCCGCGAGGCTCGCGACATTAAAGCGGAAAAACGCCTCGCCCGTGTTCGCCCCGTCAAGCTGGACGGGCAGAACGGAGGCCGTGCCGAAATTCCCGGACGGGCTGCCGCTGCGCGCATAAGCATCGGCGGACGCGGAAATCCACCCCAGCTCGCCGCCATTGCAGGCGCCCCGCAGCGGTGGCTCGGTCGCGCTCACGGGATTTCCCCAATAGTCCAGGCCGCCGTTGTTCGCAATCAACACGCCTCGATTGACTTGCGCGTAAAGCGGCGAATCGGAGCGCAGTTTATATCCATCCACGCTGTCAATTCCATCCCCGCCCGAGCCCGGTGCGGCGAACATCGGGTCGAGCGTGAGCTTGCGTGCGTCCGCCGGCTCGTCCACCGGATGGTTGCCGTAAAAGACATTGGCCTCCCAGGCGATGTTTGTGGCCCGTGGATCGGTGCGATAGTGGCCGGTGCCGAAATTCATGAATATATTATTTTGTATTTTCCAGTTTTTTGCCCAGCCATTCCATGTCTTGAATAAAATGAGATCCGCGATGGAGTCGCCGGGGACAAAAATGGTATTGTTATATATCTGGATGCGGTCGGTCGGCCCGGCGGCAGTGATGATGTTGTGGTGGTCGTTCTGGCTGATGTTGTAGCGGGCGATGCAATTTGTCGCCGGCGGATTCGTGCCGTTGGCGTTGTCGCCGTCGGCGCACACAAGGAGAAAGCCGCCCTCGTTGTCGTGGCTGTAGTTGTATTGGAAGATTCCCCCGTCCTGCCGAAAGTCTATGTCCAGCCCCTGCCCGTCCATGGTGGTGCGGGTGAGGCACGCCTCGTTGTATTGGAACACGGTCCCGTCGGCGTTGTTGGCCCACAGGGCGCAAGCATACGAGTTGCTTCGCGCGTTGGCATCCTTGACTATATTATATTCGACCAGAGTGTCCCGGGCGATGCGGATGGTGATGCCGTCGCCGCCGATGTCGTCGAGCAAGTTGTTGCGGATGACGATGCCGGTCGAGGGCACCCATGGCGTGCCCGCCCCCCTCGACCACCATTCGGAGCGGATGGAGATGCCCACTCGGTTGACATTGTGGATGACGCAGTCCTCGACCCTTGCGTCGTGAAACCAACTCTGTCTCCGCGCCGGGTCGCCCCAGGGGGCGGTATGGACCATAAAGCAGATGCCGCCGGTTTTCTTCGCCTCGTCGTCACTGGCGGCGTTGTCCCCGGTGACATCATGGATGAAGAGATTTTTTATATAAATGTGCTCCAGCTTGCCGCAGTCGAACGCCTCCACTCTCACGCCGAGCATCTGCCCCGGCGTCGCCGACTGGTTGGTGATTTCGAGGTTGGAGACCTCCCAAAAGGACACATTGTATAAATAGATTACGGCCAGGGTGCCGTTTCCATTGATAATCGGGTCGTTGCCCTCGCCATAAGCGTCGATGCGTATGGGGTTGCCGGAAGCACCGCTGCCCTTGGCGCGCAGGAATCCCGCCCACACGTCCCCGCGGCGGAGCAGGATGGAGTCCCCCGGCGCGTAGTCCGCGGAGCTGTCGGCCAAGGGGCCGGCGTTCGCTCGGCCAAGCGTGCGCCATGCGTTGCCGGGGGAGGCGCCATCATTGGCGTCATTGCCCTCGGCGGACACGTGGTAGGCCGTCGCAAAGATGCTTGCGGGGGCAAGCAGGATGCAGGAGAGCAAGATGATGGCAGTAGGGTTTTTCATGGGCAAGAGGGGGATGGTTTATTCGACCGGGATGCCGGCAACGACATGCCGGTTGACCTTTATTTCGGCGGATTCCAGGCGCGCCCGCGCAAGCAGGTGAACGCGTTCCTCGAAATATCGGCTGCGGATGATGCTTCTTGCCCGTTCGATTGGCAGAATGCCTTCCCGGCTGTTGAATATGCGTGTTTTGTTCTTTTCATAAAACTCGCGTTCCCAATCCTCCCCGGGGCCGGATTCACCGGCGCGCAAGCGATGCGCCAGACGCAGCGACAGCTGGGTTTCGCGATGGAGCCAATAGGACAGGGGAGTAAACCGGACGGGGCCGTAAATGGGGCGGCCGAGGGCGGCTGTCCTGGCCCGGTGTTCATTTTCAGCGACAAGTTCTTTCTGAAAGGCATCCCATCCGGGATCGGCGATCAAATTGTGTTCATAATAAAGAACAAGGCGGGCTTTTGCGGCGAGGGCCTCATCCAGGGCCGCCTGCTTCAGCAGTCCGGCGACGGGCATACCTTCAGCGCCGTCATGCGGCGCGTTCCAGTGTTCGGGCGAAAGCGCCTTTTGCGATGAGAACCAGCGCGTGGCATGTCCCGCCTTCATCCGCGCGATAAAAAATTTGTATTCCGAAGCGGTGATGCGAAATCCATCCAGCTCGGCGACCGCCGGTGTGGCGGGGGAGGAAGCGTTTGCATCCGGCACGATAATGAGCGACAAAAGGAGGAGGGGAAATCTCATGGCGGGAGGATTTCAAAACCAAGGGAGGGGAAATGCTGCCCGTAGGTCTGCCCCCGGCTGGTTTGATGACAACCGCCGCCCAATGCTACACGTTGAATGACGTCTTCCGGGCTGGACGCCACAAGGGCGCCGCCATTGTCCGTGCCCGGCTCAGCCGATATATGCGGACGGGTCCCCGATCCCTTTGGGCAAGGGGCGGATGCTTTTCCCATCAATCCACTTGCCTGCGATCAGGGTGAGCCGGGGAAATTCCGGGATGCCGCGCTCGTTGTGCTGCATTTTCCCGATCACCATGTCTGTCGCGCTTGCGCCCAGCAGCTCATGGTTTTTCCTCATGCCGGCGATGCCGGCTGTCTCCGGTTTTTGATCCAGGGAGATAAAACCGAGATCGCGAGGCACTTTGATATTGAGCGCGTCGAGCCAGCCGAGCACTTTTTCATCATTCATCGCGATGATCGCGTCGGGACGTGTTTTGGCATGCCAGGCAGCGAACGCTTCCTTGGTCCAATCGTAGGTTCGGAATGCCGGGACTCGCTGCCGGACCGGCACGGTGGACTGTTCCACCAGAAACCCGGACAAAAGGGCATCGCCGAGCCGCTCATCCCAGAGTTGGTGCGAGACCAGGGCGATGCGTTTGTAGCCGCGGGCCCGCGCCTGCCGGAAGGCCACGCGCACGGTCTGGCTGTGGTTGGTGCACACGGTGTCGAGGTGCGGATTCTGGGGGTTGGGATCGATGCGCACCGTGCTGAACGCGTCCCAGTCCAGCGGCAGGTCGTGCGTGAGCTTTTCAAAACTGGCGAGAATGAGGCCCGTGATGTTGCGCGCCTTGAATATCTGGCTCCAGCGCGCGGGCGTGTAGCCGGCCTGTGCCAGATTAAAATGGTCAATGTGATACCCCAGCGACTCGGCCCGCTGGCTCGCCCCTTCAAAAAACAGCCGGTGCGTGCGCAAATGTTTCCATCCCTCCCGGCCCTCCCATTCCCAGTGGCTGCAAAACCCGATCGTGACGTGGCTGTGGGTGAGGCGCCCGCCCCGCACATCCTTCATCAGCGCGCTGACCATCGGGTTGGGGCGGTATCCGAGCTTTTCGGCGGCCGCCCGCACCCGCGCCGCGGTTGTCCCGGTGATGCGGGGATCGTTGCGCAACGCGAGTCCCACCGTCGTGAAATGCACTCCGGCGACCTTGGCGATGTCCCTGATCGTTGGGGCTGAGGTCATGGGTTCTACGCGTAGAATCGAAGAGCCGTTGCACGTTTGTCAACGCTTGGTTTTATCAATTCCTGTAATATGCAAGCCCCCCTGAGAATTTGTGTCATTGGCTGCGGTTATCACAGCACGCAGTTTCATTTGCCGGTACTGGCTGAGTATAATAAGGCGCATCCCGCCGCCATTATTCTTTGCTGCGTCGTGGACAATATCGAGGCCAAGGCTCGCTCGGCGGCGGCGAAATTCGGTTTCGCCCGGACGTATGCGGACACCGACGAAATGTTGCGCGGCGAAAAACCGGACGCGTGCGTGGTGTGCACTCCCGAAGGGTTGAATGCCAGCGTCGCAATCAAATTGATGCGCGCGGGGATTCCGCTGCTGATGGAGAAGCCCATGGGCGTGACTCTTGAGGAGGCGCGCGAAGTGGTGCGGGTGGCGGCCGAGACCAAGGCACGGGTGATGATGAGCATGAACAGGCGTTATGATCCTCAGGTGCGGGCCGCGCTCGACTGGATGGCGGGGCGCCCTGCCCGGTATATACGCGCAACCATGGCACGGGTGAACCGGAAGGAGCCCGGGTTTCTTCGGGACACCGGGGTGCATATAGTTGATGCCGTCTGCATGCTGGGCGGAAATCCAGTCCGGCATTCTGGCCGGCACTATTTTTCGGGCGATTGCGCGTGGGCGCAGGTGATGATCGATTTCGAGAATGGCGCGCATGCAACGGTGGATTTGATGCCGACCACGGGGATGCATGCCGAGACGATCGAGTTGTTCGGCAATAATTATAAAGTGGAAATCCATGCCTCCGATTCGGGTTGGGGATGGCGCGCCTGGGCTGGCGGGAAACTGGAGCGCGAGGAAAAATCGGGCGCGGATTTCGACGAGTTTCTGGCCGTCAGTTCACGCGATGAAACGATGGCATTCATCGAAAATCTTATTCATGACCGCCCCCTCTATCCGCAGCCGGCGGAGGTGCTTTCCTCAACGGAGGTTTGCCATCTGGCGGCGGGGAATGCGACGCTTGCAAACACACAGCTTGTTATTTCATAATCATGACATTTCCGAAGGAATTCACCTGGGGCGCGGCGACCGCCGCTTATCAAATCGAGGGCGCCTGGGATGCCGACGGCAAGGGCGCGTCAATATGGGACGCGTTTACGCACGAGCCGGGGCGGACTTTCGAGGGCCAGAACGCCGATGTCGCCTGTGATCATTATCATCGCTGGCGGGAGGACGTGGCGCTCATGCAAAAATTGGGCTTGGGCGGTTACAGGTTTTCGTTGTCATGGAGCCGCATCCTGCCTGAGGGAACCGGTGCCGTGAATGAAAAGGGTGTCGCGTTTTATGACGCGTTGATAGATGCGCTGCTCGAAGCCGGCATAACCCCGTGGGTCACGCTGTATCATTGGGACCTGCCGCTGGCATTGCAGCGAAAGGGCGGTTTCCTGAATCGTGACATCGTGGAATGGTTCGGCGAATACGCCTCGCTTGCGGCCGGGCGTTTTGGCGACAGGGTCGGACACTGGATGACATTCAACGAACCGCCGGTCATCATCGGGTTCGGGCATCAACTCGGACAAAATGCCCCCGGGCTGCGTTTGTCGCCTGCCGAGTGTTTGCTCGGGGCTCACCATTTGCTGCTGGCGCACGGACGAGGTGTTCAGGCACTGCGGGCGGGAGCGCGCCGGCCGGCAAAAATTTCCATCGCCCATACCAGCCGGGAGCGAATCCCGGCGGAGGAGACTCCCGCTCATATCGAGGCGGCCAGGCGGGACTATTTCTCATGCAAGCAACGCAATTTCTGGGATCTGGCCTGGTGGGCCGATCCCGTGGTGTTTGGAGGTTATCCCAAGGAGGGACTGGAGCTGTTTGCCCCGGATTTGCCGCAAATCACGGATGCCGACATGGCGCTGATTTCGCAACCGATCGACTTTCTTGGATATAATTGTTATTCGGGGTGGCCGGTTCGCGCCGGGGCGAATGGGCAGACCGAGGCAGTTCCGGGCGGATGGGGGCCGGGCAATCCCAGGGGAACGCGCCCATGGCTGAGCATTGTCCCGGATGCGCCGTATTGGGCCGCGCGGTTTCAGACCGAGCGCTATAAGCTGCCTTTGGTTTTCACGGAGAATGGTTTTAATAACACTGATTTCATCCATCTCGATGAATGCGTGCATGATCCCCAGCGGATTGATTATATTTCGAGATATCTCCGCTCCATACAACGCGCCCTCGGCGAGGGCTACCCGGTGCAAGGCTATTTCCATTGGTCCCTGCTGGACAACTTTGAATGGAGTGATGGATTCAGCGAGCGATTCGGGCTCGTCCATGTTGACTATCGCACCCAAAAGCGCACGCCAAAAGATTCGTTTTCATGGTATGCCAGCGTGATCCGGGGCAACGGAAAATCGCTCGGTTGACACTCCATTCAATAAACATATGCCGCCTCAAATCCCCTCCCGCGTGACAGCCTCCGGACATCGCTCAACCAGCGAATCGGATCGCGTGTCACCGAAGGAAAAATTCGGCATTGCGTGCGGCCGGATGGTGTCCGACGGCACGCTCGGAGCCCTGCACGTGCTCATAAACCCGATTTATAACATGACTTTCGGGTTGAACCCGGCACTCATCAGCACGGTTGTTTTTATCCAGCGGCTATGGGATGCGATGCTCGATCCTTTTTGCGGCCAGTTCTCCGATAATTTCCGTTCGCGATGGGGCCGCCGAATTCCACTGATAGTGGTTTCAGCGCCGATGATCGCGGTGTTGTTCGTGGCGATATGGTGGTTCCCCGCGGATGCGGGCGAGGCTCACCTGTTTTGGCACCTGCTGTGCGTTTCATTGCTTTTCTTTGTGGCGCACGCGGTCTTTGCCATGTCCGTTGGCGGCCTTTTTGTCGAGGCCACATCAGATTATCACGAGCGAACCCGACTGGCGTCGCTGGCGCTGGCCTTTGGCTTCGCCTTTCTGATTTTGAGCCAGTGGTTTTATCCCTTGACGCAATTTTCTGTATTTCCAAGCACTGTCAGCGGCATTCGATGGGTGGCTGTGGGATGCGCCGTGATATTTCTGATCGCGGGACTGATGCCGGCTTTTTTATGCCATGAGCGCAATTACGCCCAGGTGGCGGCCCGCCAGCCGAAGGTGTCACTGCTGGCCAACCTGCGGGTGGTGCGGAACAACCGCCCGTTCATGTTTCTGATATCGGCAAGGTTCTCCGCGTGTTTTGGCTATAATATAGTGGGGATATTGTTCTTCTACATGAATGGATATTATGTGTTTGGCGGCGATCTGAAAAGAGCCGCGGTCGCGTTCGGCGTTGTCGGCTCTTCGTTTCAAATCGCCGCGCTGCTTACGACACTGTTTGTCTATCCATACTTGATAAAGCATTTCGGCAAGAGGCGCGTGTTGCAAATGGCATCGTGCGTTCTCATATTTGGATGCATCTGCAAGTTGATCGTTTACCAGCCTGAACAGCCATGGCTGCAATTGATCGTCATCTCGTGCAACGGCATCGCGAACGCGGGTTTTAGCATCGCCGCACTGGCCATGCTCGGAGATATCGCCGATTATGACGAACTGCACACGGGATTGCGCCGCGAGGCGGTGTTCACATCGCTTCTCAACTGGTTTGAGAAGGCGGGCAACTCTTTTGGTTCACTGATTGCGGGATTTGTCCTGGTCTGGATAGGATTCGATGCCAAGTTGGGGGCGCAATCGGGGCAAACACTCATGTTGATGAAGTTCCTCTATTTTCTCATTCCCCTGATTGGCGCATTGCTTTCGTTGATTTTCATACAACGCTATGAGTTGAGCGAGGAAAGGGTTTATCAAATCAAAGACGAGCTTGCTCGGCGCCACGCGGAACAACCGATAACCAAAACCACATAAATGTAATGAGAGGGGTATTTAAGGCATTTTGATTCTTTGCAACGTTCGGCCTGGATACTCTTATTAAAATATTTTTCACTGCCTGGCACAATGGCGAAAGCTCGGTTTTAGCAAGGACATCCGTATCCCCGCGACCTTCCGGCTCGGCACATTCTTAATCTTGTCGAGACTGCGATGGATCGAGGCGGATGTGGCCATTTCTTGGCTACTTCCAATAGATTGAATTCCTTATCTTGCGTATAATTAAATGGTTATGATCTGTTTTCCGGCGGCTAAGCGCGGGGCATACCGGTGTTAGAGAAAAGCGGCGCGTTTTTTGGTTATGCTTTTTTGTTTCCGCGATGACGCGGATGATTTCGCAGCTTTCGGTATCGATGATGATGTGGTTAGGAACCGGGCCGGTGCCAAAGCCGGGGTTGAGTACAGTGGTGTTTTCCCACGAATCCATCCACGCGACGGGGTTGTGGACGTGGCCGCACAGGACGAAGTCCGGGCGGTTTTGGACAAGATTGCGGGCCACGTCGTGGCTGCCGAAATCAATTTTGTTGCAGGCATTGACGGAGGTTTTCAAGTTTTTCGGCGGGTTGTGAACGACGACGATGCTAGCGCGGGCGGGCCAGCGGTCGGTGTTGTGTTTTACGACGGCGATGTGCTCGTCCATGAATTTGAAGATGTCACCGTCAATCCAGAGGTTTTCGCGGCGGCAGTTTTTGAGCCAACCGCCTTCGGCCCACACATCGGTGGCAATCGGGTTGGTCATCCAGATGTCGTGGTTACCGGTGCAGATAGCCGCCGGTGTTTTTAGGGCAGCGAGTTTTTCTCGCACTTCCTTCACCTGCGTGCTTAGCGGGTATTGGCGGCCCGACGCGCGCATGTCGAGCAGGTCTCCGGCGAGCACGAGCAAGTCGAATTTGGTTTGCTGGGCAATCAGCCAGTCGAACCATCCATGGTTGTGATGGAAATCGGCAGTGTGGAGGATGCACATGGTGGTGGGGACAGGCTGGAAATGCCCATCGGTTTATATTAAGCTGTGCCTACTGGTTTTGGCACTCCTTGGTCACTATCACACGGTGCAGATCGGAACCGACAGCGCGCGCAACGCGCACGACTCATTCAGGTTACTCCGAAATTCGGTTTGGAGTGCACAGGGCGGCGGTCAATAACGATATAGTTTCAGCTTCGGGATGTGCGGAAATATCTTCGCATCATTCGACACCAGAGGCAGTCCAAAGCGCAGCGCAGTCGCCGCAATCCAGAGATCGTTTTCTCCCATCCTGAACGGCAGGGACGCTTGCAGCCGGCCCGCGAAGATCGCCGTGTCGCGGCCCAACGCCACAGGGCGATAGCCGCGAAACATACGCCGTGTATCGGCATCCGATGCGCCCACGGCAAATTCGCCGATGGTCACCGTGCTGACCGCCTTGGGCATGCGTTTTACCTTTTGTAGAAAAGCTGCCGCCGCACCGGGAATCCCTGCGTACAACTCCTGTTCCAGATCGATGAAAAAGGTCGTGTCAAACAGCATGACGGGCGCGGCGCGGAGGCCGGGATGAGCGGACGGGCGTCGCCTGCGCCTTCGACATGCGCGCGCGCGCGGCAGATGGCATCATGCCCTTGCCTCCGTATTCGCGGAAAAGCTCATCAACCAAATCCGAGGGATCGGCGTCTTTTTCCACAAACACGCGGCGAACCATGTCGCCAAACGATTCGCGGGGCAGTTTTGCCTTTTTCATGAGGTTGTAAGCATCTTCGTCAAGCGTCAGTGTCTTCCAGCTCATGCAAAACCAATGTGTTGGGTTCCAATGTATGTCAAATGAATCTTTCTCCCCAAGGGGAAGGGATACTGGGCACTCGAGGTGGAATGAAGCATCGGGATTGTAACTGAGTCAGCCTCGGTTTTTTGGCGCCGTCGCCTTCAGCGGAGTGTCCAGCAACGCGATTTCCCCGCATTGTTGCACCCAGTGTTTTGCGTGTATATCCCGAGTTTGACGACACCGCCTGGAATTCCACGGCGGCAGTGAGGGACCATGTGCGGGGAGAGTAGTCGCTGCGCCGGTCAGAACGTCCAGCCGCGCTCCCAGCCGAAATGCAGCACGCCGTTTTCTCCGTAAAAATGGACACCGAATACCTGCGCGACGTGCTTGCACGCCTGCCCGCCATGGCCAACCGGGATGACCTCGACGCATTGCTGACCGGACGCTGGCAGCTTCCGGTCATAACCGCCTCGTAACAGCCATTGAGTTAGTGACAAAAGATGCCTGAACAAAATGAAGACGTGCCAGTCGCCTTGCATCCTATGCATCCCGGGCTGCGTGCACAGGCTCGCTGTCGACGCTGAGACGGCATTCGGGAGAGGCGGGGAGCGCGGTGATGTGATCTCGCAGATCCAGACTTGTTTTCGCTGTGCCTGCAGCGGCGGAAACGGTCAGAATCACTGTCGTCCCTTCACCCTCCTTGCTTTGGATGGCGAGTTTGCCGCGGGCGGCGTGCGCGAGGTCGCGGCACAGGCTGAGCCCGAAGCCCACGCCTTTTTCTTCATTGGTTCCCGGCATGCTTTTCACCGGCCCCTTCAGAAGCTGTGCGAGCCGGGCAGGCGGAATGCCCACGCCGGAATCCGTCACGCAAATTTCGATGTGCCCCGTTTTTTTTGCCTCGGCCGAAACGACGATGCGCCCCCCGGATGGGGTAAATTTGATCGCATTGACCACAAGATTGCGAAGGATCACCTGCAAGTGGGGCGGCGCGATCATTGCCCGCAGGCTAGCTGGCACATCGTTGATCATCTCTATCCTCTTGACCCGTGCCGTCCACCCGAGCAATCGGCAGACTTCGACGATCTCAGTCCGTATATCCGCCATCTCTGGCAGTCCACCTTTTCCGCTGCCCACTGCAGAGCCGGCACAGCCCCACACGAGCAGGTTGTTGAGCAATTCGATCTGGAGGGTGCAGGCGTGGGCGATCTCATCAGCGAGATCCGCCAATTCGCGCATGCTGAAGCGACCGGGATTATCAGCCAAGATGCGTGTCAGCGCCTGCAACGAACCTGCCGGTCCACGCAGATCGTGACCGATGAGCGAAAGCAGGCGGTTGCGGTCATTCACCATCAGAGAGAGATCTTCACTCAGGGATGTAAGCTGGCGCGTGCGCTCATCAACTTCCTTTTCAAGACGAGCAGAGTAGTTGGTTTGCAACTGAAGGTTGCGGGCCAACAGCAATCGGTGCTGCCAAGCCGTGGCGAGCGTCAGGAGTACCAGTTGGAGCGCAAGGCCGATCTGCATGGCGAAGCGAACCTCATCATCGCGCACAACAGTATCGGGACCGATGAAAACCCACAGCAAAAGTGTGAGCGTATAGGGCAGAAATGACAGCAATAGGAATCCTGATCGATGACAGCCTGCCTTCCAGCGCATCACGCTGATCCCCATCATCAATATGAAAAACACCGTCACCGTCAGCATGACACTTTGCAGGCTAAAATGCGCCGCGCGAGGCCACAGGCAGAGAAACACTTCGATCAAAACGCACACAGGAATGAGGCACAGATAGCGCAGCAAACGATCCACTCGCGGAATTTCGTGGGCAGCGTCAAGATAATGCCTCGCAAATTGGCAAAGGAAAAACAAACCCGCCGCACCGATGATGCCAATAATGATCTCGATAGGAAAGCGCTCCGGCCAAGACATCACTAATTGATACAAGCCGCTGCCGAAAAATTCCAGCGAACCAAGGAAAAATAGAAAACCTACATAATATAGTTGGAAGCGCTGCCGCCCCATTGCATAATGGAAAAGCGCATGCACCATGATGCCACTCCATAAGCCGAAGAATAAGAAATGCTGAATAAAAACGAATCGTTCCCATGCCATGAATGCGGTGCTGTCTGGCCAATAGAAAAATTGCGCGGGCAATCGCTGGTAATCGCGCACATGCAGATAGACTGTCAACGGCTGGTCGGCGGGCAGGCTCAGTTCAAAGGCAACCCAGCGTCTGGTAACACGAGGATCCTGCGAAGACACACTTGAGCCGCACAGGGTCTCGATCCATCCGCCGTCTGCCTGGGGTGTATAAAGAGCCGCATAGTCGTAGAAGCGCCAGATGAGATCGAGTATGATGCGGTGTTGTTCGATGCCAGTATTTTGGAAGATTAGCCGGTACCAGCACTCTTCTCGCGGCCGTCGGTTGAGAACCGAAGCGGATTCCGAAGGCGGCATGGGAACAAAAACACCGGCATGATCGAGCGCCACGGCATCATCGACGGTGCGCGGTGAGTGGCCGCTATTTGGGGCAAGGATGGCCGCAGTGACACCGGATACTCCTGGGACGATCTGAGTCAGGGGGGATCGCACCAAGGGCAAATAGGCCAGATAGCTCCCCACGCTTCCGGCGATCAATGCGATTATCAAAAACACAACCAATCCGCGGGCCGGTGGTGGCAACGGAGCAGGAAGTGAGCCGGGAGTCGAAGCCTTGGAGAAAGCTGCCGCAGATGGCGCAGTCAGCATGGTAATGGATTAGCTCACAGAAAATATCTAATTCGGAACGGCGAGAGCGTAATGTAATACACTAGGTCATATAGCAGAAATTTAAATCCAGTGAATTAGTTCATTTATTATATAGGTCATCTCTTGTTTAAATATTTCGTTAATAAATGCCATTTTGAAATTATATTCTTGAAACATACTGTAATGCCAAAAATGCGGCTGTTCGTTTTCAGCATGGATCCGGTCGGCAGTCGTATGGAATGTCAGCGGGATGCCATGCGGCGGAAAAACACCGTGTCGGTGTAGGTGACGCCCGATGCACCCTTGCTGCGAATGACAAGGGTGGTGAGGGCCTCGCCGTGATCGGCGGGCGCGACGGCAAGCGTGTAGTCAGTTCCGGGTTGATCCTCGGCCAGCCTGACAGTGAAGGCGGAGCCGGGATCGGAGAGGGTAACGTCGGTGACGGGAATATCAGTGCGAAAGGACAGTTGGATGTGACGGGGGGTATCATCGCCGGGCCTGAAGATAACGAGCCGGGGAGAGATTTGCAGGCGTTGCGGGATGGTGGCAACGAATTGCAGGATGGTGTCACCGGCGTCGGTGCGGAGGGTAATCGTCTTAGTTTGCGAGCCCTGGCGGGAACCGATGGTGAAGGTCACCTTGACCTCGCCCTTTTCACCGGGGGCGTAGGTTTTTTTTTCGAGCTCGGGCGTGGTGCAGCCGCAGGCAGCGTGGATATCGAGAATGTTGATCGTGGCGTTGGTGCGGTTTGCGAACGGGTAGGAGGCCGTGAGCGTGGCGTCACCGGGTTGCGAGGTGAGTTCGATGCGGGTGGTCGTCCATGTGAGTTGGGCCGGGAGCGGGGATGCGCAAAGAGCGCATACCACAGTGCACCAAAGCAGGATGCCGGATTTTTTCATGAGATCGCTCATTGGCCGTCCACCTTTATCTTGAAGCGGACCGTGCCGCCTGCGCCGGGGGCGAGGGCTCCGGTAAAGGTCCAGGTAATCGCGCCCGTGCCGCCGACGGAAGGCGCCGTAACCACCACCGTGTCGAGATCGGCAGGAAACGGCGTCTCGGCAGAGGCCTCGATGAAAGTCGTGTAGGCGGGCGTGGAGTCGGCGATGAAAAGATCGGTCAACTCGCCTGCACCCGTATTGGTATAGGTGATCGTGTATTCGATTTCAGCGCCTGGAGTTGCGGTATTCTTGTCCACGTTCTTGACGAGTTGCAGGCCGGCGCTGGCCACCGCACCGACGGTGGTGACATCCTGCCGGGCAAGGACCGAGTCGAGAAGCGCGGGATCGGCCCCGGTGTAAACAAACGTCGCAATGACCGTGGTGGTGTTTACCGCGCTCCAAGGCGCCCCGGCGGGGGAGGCGTCTTTCAGGATGATGCATACTTCATCGCCCGCTTTCACCGCGATGGAGGTGGTGACGGCGGAGCCGGGCGTGCCGTTGCAGTTGTTGTCGCGAAGGATAACCTGCGCCCAAGGGATGTCCGGGGTGGCGGAATTGCCGGAGGTGAAGGTAACCGTACCGGCGGTGCCGGCCACAAAGGTGTGGCGGTAAAAGGCCACCGCACCGGGCAGGATGGTCTGCGCGCCGTCGGTGTGGAAGGCGTTGACCGGCACGTCGCCGAACCTGAACCCGCTCATGGAACCAGCGAGAATGTAGGTGAAGGTGATGCAGTCGGTGCCACGATTGTAGTCACCGGAGATCCCGGCGGGCACAGTCGCCCCGGTGGAGATATAACCAGCGGGGTTTACTTCTTCGATGACGAGCGTATCGCCGAAACTCACGATGTTGGGGCCGGAAGAGGGCACGTAAAGGGCAAACCGACCGGAACCGTCGGTGACGGCAGTGGCGATTTCAGTGCCGCTCTTGAGCAGGCGCACGGTGACGCCGGCGATGCCGGGCTCGGCAGGATCCTGCTGGCCGTTGTTCGCCCCCGTGCCGCTGGTGTCACCCGCATCCTTGAAAACGACACCAGTGAACGTGCCGGTGCCCTGATAGAGACCAAAGTTTTCTTCCAGGAGGTCAACCTTGCCGAGGGTGACGGGGCGAATGCCGTCGGCGGGCGAACGGAAGAGCCAGGCAAGGGGGGCGGCGGCGGTGATCGAGGTCGCGGAGTCGGTGACGATGACCCGGTAGGAGCCGGGAGCGACGCGGGGGAGGAGATAATCGCCCGCCGAAGCGGCGGCGACCTGAACGGAGCGGCATACCTGGTTGCTGCTGTTGACGAGGTTGACGTAAACGGCCGGACCGGCGCTCCAGTCCTCGAAGCCGTCGCGATGGCCGTTGGGCTCGATGTCGTTGTAAACAAAGCCCTTGATTTCAAGGCCGATGATGATCGTGTTGTCGGTTGCGGAGACCGGGGCATACTGGCGGCGGTGCGGGTTGGCCACAGGTGTCTCGGGAGGCAGGGAATAATACTCGGTGACGATGCCAACAATGGGAGAAAGGGTCTCTCCCTTGGGCGCCGTGGCATCGACGGTGTAGGTGTAGTTGAGGACCAGCGTCTGGTCGGGACGGAGTATCTGGGCATCAGCCAGGGTAAAGGTCCAGACGCCCGTTGTGTCATTCCATACGCGGTCGATGAGTGCCAGATCGGTGACGGGGGAGCCGTCGATCGAGGCGGAGCTGAGCTGGGGCGGAGTGTCGCGCAAGTGGAAAGGCAGCGTCTCGGTGAGCCGGATGTTGTAGGCGGGCGCGGTGCCGGTGTTGGTAACGGTGAGTCTGAATTTGCCCGTGTCGCCGGGCCGCAGGACGTTGGCGGAGCAGAGGGCGGGATCGGGATCAAGGGCGGTGCGTGTGAGCGTGAGGCGAGGCTGGCGTATGGTGACCGGAGCCTTCACGGCGTCGGGGCCGGCGGGATTATCAAGGGCATCGCGGTAGACGGGAGCGGCGGAGTTTTCGAGCGTGGTGGCGGTGGCGGCGGGCGTAGCAACGGGAGGAAGGAGACCGTCCACATCAATGACGCGAGCCCGGTAGGTGAGGACGAGGGTGTCGTTGGCCGTGTTGTTATCGCCGGAGTTTACGAGGTTGCCGAATTGCCAGGCGATGGCACCGGTGGCGCCGGTGGCGGGCGCGGTGGTGTTGCCCGGATCGGGTGTGGTGTAGAAGAACGGGGTTGTGTCCGTCGGGATACCAGCATGGGTGGCAGGGAGGATCGACACGGTGTCGATAAAGGCGAGGCCGGAGGGAAGCGTGTCGTCGATCCGGAAACCGGGGAGGGTGCCTTCCTGCAAGGTGGCGGTCACGGTGTAGGTGATGATGTCGCCGATACGGAAGCCGTCGGGCGACGCGCCGGTTTCGTCGGCAGCGGTGCGCGGGAGGGTGTCACCGGACTTAACCTTGGTGATGCTCGTGGAGTTGAGCGCGGTAGCGGTGATGGAGGTCGTCTTGAGATACGTGTTGAGCGTGTCGGATGCGACGCCGGTGCGTTCGCCGAGCGTATCGCCGGCGGAGCCAAGCGCGTAGGCGTCAAGAATCGGACCGGCGCCGTCGAGCGAGGTCCAGTCGGCGGCGAGGATACTCTGGTATTGCTGGAGGGGGCGGGAGGTATTGTCCACCGTGACTTGGAAGGTGAAGGCCTTGCTTTCTCCGGGAGCGAGATCGTGTTTGGTGGAAGTGTCGCCCCGGCCGCGTCCCCAAGTGAGGACATAACCCAAATCTGCATCGCCGGTAATCTGCGGGTTGCCGAGTGCCGCCCAGCCGGAGGGCGAGATGGTTGAATCAAGCACGTAGGTGAGGCCAAGGGGCAGGGTTTCCACGAGGTTGAGGTCGCGGGCGGTGGAGATGTTCGTGCCAGTGGCGTTGGTGAGGGCGACCTGGTATTCAATGATGTCGCCAGCGTCAGCGGTGGCGGTTGAAGAAAAACTACCGCTGCGGGTGACGTTGCGCACCTGCCGGGTGAGGGTGACATTGGGTTCGGCCACGGCGACGGTGACAGGGGCAATAACCTCGGGCGTGCCGCCGACGGTGAAGGTAAAGGTGGCGGCATTGGTGATTGACGCGCCGCGGATGTTCGCCGCGACATTGCGAACCTGCGCCACGTAGGTGAGGAGCACGGTGCGTTCGGCCGGGGTGCCGTCGTTGACAAGGCGGTTGTCGCCAAAGTCCCACGTGATGGACTGCGCCTCGACCTGGGTGTTTGGCTGGGTGTCATCGGCAAAGGCTTCGCCAAACTGCACGGTTTCGAAATTGAGGAATTCGAGCCCGGCCGGAAGCTGGTCGTAAACCTTGAGACGGGGCACAGTGCCCTTGGGAATGACAAGGCCGATCTGGTAACGGATTTGTTCGCCGATGACCACCGGCGCGGCCATGTCGGTGGCGACAGAGCGGGCGATGATCTGCTTTTTGTTTTCAACGACGCTGATGGGGGCGACGGCCACCGTGGCGGCGCGCTCCGCCGTGAGCGTGCGGGCGGCGATGGGGGCGGTGCCGTCGGTGTTGTTGTCGGCCGCGACGCCCATGGTGCCGGTTTGATTGACGGCCGTGAGGTCGGAGTTTACGGGGACGGACCGCGCGACGACCTTGGCGACGCTCTGGAGGTTTTCGAGCGGATTCACGCTGGAATCGAGCGTGCCGCGATAGAGCAGAACAAGCGATACGCCTGCATCGAGCCGGACGAGATTGGAGCCTTCCGTGCCGGAAGAAAATACGGTCCAGTCGAAGGTCATCTTGTTGCCGCTGGCAATGGTTCCTCCGGCCACGTCAACGATGCCGTCATTGTTCGTATCGAGACCAGCGGCATCTGCGACCAGCACCACCTTGGCCGGAAGGGTGTCCTCGACATGCAGGCTGAAGAGGCCGGCGGTGGGGGCTGTATTCTTGACCTCGATCCGGTATTCGATCACGTCGCCCGCTTGGGCGCCAGTGAGGGTGTCGGCAAAGGCCGGAGTGGCCGTGCCGCCGGGACCGCGGTTGCGGACCTGCCGGGTGACATCCAGCGCGGGCCGGTGGACCGTGACATCCGCGTGTCGATGCAGACTGGCGGTGGGGGTCACGTCGCTGCCACCAGTGGAGAAAGCGTCATCGGTATCGTTGCTGCGAAAGAGCTGTCCGAGATAATTAAACTGGAGGCCGAGATTGTTGCGGAGGGACTTGGAAACGGCGGCGACGTTGCCGGCGATATTGAGGACGCGGACCGTGAGATCGGTTTCGAAGAGATTGTCGTCATCGTTGTTGATCGCTGTCTCGCTGAGGTCGGGCAAAACAAACACCACGCGGCTTTCCGCCATTGAGGGAGGTTCTCTGACCGACAGCGGCGGCGTTACGGATGACGGTGTGATTTTGCTATCTCCGGTCGGAGTGTGCGAGACGTAGGCCAGACCGAGATGGAGAGGGCCGTTGGAATCCGTGGGAGTATCGTGAATCCTGATGCCACTGACACCGGCTTCGGCCCCAAAGAGGCGGGCGCGAAGGCGGAAAGTGGCCTCCTCGCCGATGAGCACATTGGCTCCGGAAGAGTGCGCATCCGGCTCGCTGGTGCCTTGCACCGTCTTGTCCAGTTCCACACCGATGACACGCTGGCCGCGCTGGTCATGGGAGTAGTAATTGGTGACGGCAGCGCCATCCGCACCGCGGGCCTCGCCCCGGACGCGGAGTCGGAGCCGGAGGGAGGCCGGCGTGCCACTGTAGGCGGCGTTGACGGTGATGGTAATGCTCCCGCCAGTCCCCAGTGTGCCGAGCTGCAAAGGCGCAAAGGTCCATAGGCCACCCTCCAGCGTTGCGTTGGCTCCGACGGTGGACACGGTGCCGCCGGTGCCTGCGGTGGCGGCACTGATCCGGATGCTGTTGATGGTCCAGCCGGTGCCGAGCTCGGGAAAATCGGCGGTGATGTGGCTGGCGAGGGATCCAGCATCGCCGACGTTTTGGAGGGTGAAGGTGTAATCTCGCGCGGTGGAATCGGTGATCACGAAATTGCCGGGAGAGGCGGCGGTGATATCGAGGTTTGGGGAAAGCAGATCGATGGTGGCGGTGTGCGAGTTGGAGAGGGGGTTGTCGCAACTGTTCCGGTAATCGACCTTCACCGTATTGTTGCCGGATGCCGGCGGGGCGGGGTCGCGGCTGTTGGTGGAATCTTGCGTGGTGAGCGCGGGGAAGGTGTTGGCGAAATCTTCATCGAAAACGGCAGAACGCACATAGTAGGTGAGCGTGATGCGGTCGCCGTAGCGAAGGATATGATCGCCGATGGCGGGGTTCCCGGTCCCGGCGCCGTGAAGGGTGAACTCGGGCGACAGGAGGGCGTCGTTGTTCACCACCACGCTGGTGACCTGCTCGACGGGAGCTCCGGAGTAGGGGCTGCCGGAGAGGCGATCGTGCGCAACGACAGGCGTCGCGGTTTCGTCGAGCACCATATTGGGGTTCGGGAAGGTATTGGTGACACTCAGGTTGTAGGCATTGCCACCGCGGTTGATGATTTCGGCCACGACCCGGGCGCGGCCGCCAGAGAGGTAGGTGATGGTCTGGCTGATTTCGGTGCCGGCGCCGATCGCAGGAGCGAGGATCAGAGTGGCGGCATCCATGGGCGTGCCAGGGGCGTCGATGTCATTATGCTGACCGGCGGGAGGCACGTCGCAGCCCCAGCTCACCTCGGTGTTGCGGGACGGGGCGATATTGCAGTCGGAACCGAGGACTTCGGTGATGAGATAGGTGCGGGTGGCACCAGCGGGGAGATCGGAAAGAGAGATGACCTGCCCGGCGAGGATGTTGCCGGGACTGAAACCGGAGCCCGTGTCATCCGCGCTGGAGATGATGGCCGCGCCACCGGTGCCGCTCAAGGCATCGGAGAGACGCAGATGGGTGGCGGCAACGTTGCCGGTGTTGGCGATAACGATACGCCACTCGATGGTGTCGCCGCGTCCGCCATAGACGGTTTCGGCGAAGGCGGTCTGCCCGGCGCTGTCGTTGCGGGCGGTCTTGGTGACGGTGACCTCGGGTTTTTCGCTCTTGATGCTGACGATGCCGGGGCTCAGGGAGAGGGCGTCGTCGCCGCAGGCGATCTGGCCGGTGGCGGAGGCAGCGGCGGTGGGCGTGGTGGCAGGAAAGGTGCCGCCTGCCGTGACATTGAAACGGATGCGGATCTCCTGGGGAATCTCACCGCTCTCGCTGGAAGCACCGGCATGGCGCAGGCGGGTGAGTTTGGCAATCCCGGCACTGGTCCACTGATAGGGGTTGGTTATTGTTCCCAAGCCGTCGGGATCGGGTGCGCCCGTCCATGCGCCGCCGTCGATGGAGTATTGCGCGGTGTTGGTTTTGAAGATCAGCGAGGAGTCGAGGACTTCCTTTACGACGACATTGTGAATGTCGCCCGCGCCGGTATTGCGGACGATGATTTCGATGAGACCGTCGCCGCAAAGCCTGGCCACGGAGTTGGCGGTGTCGTGGGCGACGAGCATCTGGCCCTGCGGTGTGGTGTATTTTGGGGCCAGCATGACCGCAGCGCCAAACCAGGAGTCGCCGCAACCCCAGTGCGCCTCGATTTCGTTGCTGCCATTGGCAAAGGCACAGGAAGTATCGGTGTCGATGATGGCGATGACCCGGCGGGTTACCGTATCGCCTTGGGCGATGTCGCCGAGCGTCCAAGCCAGTGTCTCCCGATAGGTGGGACCGCTGCCAGTCGAGGTGCGGACGAGGGCGGCGCCGCTGTTGGCGGCATTGGTGGCGCCTTCATCGACCTTGAGTGTGAAGGGCATGCGGTTGGTGAGCTGGCTGTCGTAAGCGATGCCGTCGCCGGTGTTGGTGGCATGGATGTCCCACTCGACCCTCTGGCCGGAGACGATGACGGTGTCGGGCGTGGCACGGATGGCGAGCTGGGCGGAGCGGACGAGAATGGGCTGGGTGTGGGCGGAGGTGGCAAATTCCGTCTTGTCGGGAGACGTGGAGGTCTGCAAGTCGTCGTAGTTGACGGTGGCCTT
Organism: Termitidicoccus mucosus; assembly: GCF_038725785.1. Classification (GTDB taxonomy): domain Bacteria; phylum Verrucomicrobiota; class Verrucomicrobiia; order Opitutales; family Opitutaceae; genus Termitidicoccus; species Termitidicoccus mucosus. The sequence goes on along the minus strand of NZ_CP109796.1, from coordinate 1,224,538 downwards.
GAGCTGGGCCGGCGCGATAGGGGCGCCGGGTTTGAGGCGGACGCGGAACGTGACTGTGCTCGCCTGGGTGAGCGGGTTGGCGGGGTTGTAGGTGAAGACGGGAGCGCCAGGGGCGCCGGAAAGGATGAGATTGCCACTATTGAAATCGCCGGAATAGGAGAACGATTGCTCGCCCTCGGGGAGAAACTCGTAGTGGGAGCCAAGATCAAGGACGATGTCGAGGTTGCGGACGTACTTGCCGGTGGGGTGTTTGTCGACGGCGAGGGTCACCCCGATGATTTCGCAGCGGGCCGGGTCGGGCTTGTCGAAAGAAACCGAGACGGAAGCCGCCGCACGGGCGATGTTATAATAGACGCCTTGACGGAAGTTGCTTTCCAGCGGATTGGTGCAGGTGCTGGGGGCGCCAGCCGGGACCCCGGCGATGGAGAGCTGGGCCACTTGGAGAACCTCGCCCTGAATTCCCCCGCCGAGGGCGGAATCGGTGAGGGTTGCCTGATAGCGGATGCGCAGTGCTTTCCCATCGACGGAGTCGCTCCCGGTCACGCCGGTGATGAAGTCGAGTTGAATGTTGAGGGCGGCACCGTTGCCGCCGGTCACGAAGCCCGAGGGGACGGGAGCCCATGTCGAACCTCCGTTGATCGAATATTGGAGCGTGTCGGGAACCAGACGCTGGTGATCGGCGATGCCGGCCCCGCCGAAGTCGTCAACGTAAGTCGATCCGTTCCAAGTGCCGATGTATCCGGCACCGAAGGCATAGGAGGCCTCGAAGGACACGAACTCGCCCTCGCCCAAGGCGATCTCGCGGCTGGCGTCGGTGGAGTGACGGCCGGTCTCGAAGACGCCGCCTTCAGGGGGCGAGGCGATGTTGAAATATTGCTCGACCGTGGCCGCGGGGTTGTTGGAGAGGAAGAAGGTGGCGGAGGCGGTGGAGCCGAGAGCGCAACCTCCGATGGACTGCGCGCCAACAATGCCGGCGGTCGCGGTGTATTGCACGCCGGCATCGCAGGGATGCGTATATTCGAAGGGAACGGTGAGGGTGGCCTGACTGCCGCCGGCGAGCGCGCCTTTGCCCACCGTCCAAGTGATGATGTCGCCGGTTATGGCAAAGTCGCCGGCCGTGGCGGTGATGCTTAGGGGATCGAAAGGCAGGCCGGCGGGCAGGGTCTCGGTGACAACGATGGTGTCGTTGTCAATGAGGTCTGTGTTCTCGGCGGAAAGAGTGACGACAAAAGCCTGCGCGGCATCGCCAATGGCAATACGACGGCTGACGCTTTGCCCCAGCGAGATGGCAGGAGCCCCAGTCGGCGGAAAAACGATGGAGATGGCGGTGGGCGTGGCATAGGGATCGCCGCAGCCGTTGGTGTAGGAGGAACGCCAGATGACAACGCCGCCCGGCGTGCCATTGCAGTAGCTGGAGGTCTCCAGACTGAACCCCAAGGGGATGTCGATGCCGTTGGCGATGGCATGGTCAGCGTTGCCGGTGTAAGTGAAGGCGCCGGTGCCGGGGTCGTAGCTCCATCCGTCAGTGAGCGCATCAACCATGACGCCAAGCTGATGGAGGTTGGTCTGGAGGACGACATTGTGGGCGGGACCGAGTTTGGTGTTGGCCACAACGAAGGGCCCCACGGGCACAGGCGCTCCGTAGGCCAGGGTGACATTGGGCGGCGTGTAGGTGATGAGGGGTTGCTTGAGATCGAGCGTGACGGCGGAATCGGCGCTCTTGAGTATGCCGCCGGTGATGTCGTAGGTCGAGACGGTGTTGAAGATGGCGTCGCAATCGGTGACGAGCGCCTGCACCTCCACGACAAAACTCTCGCCGGGAGCGAGGTAGGGCATGACAAGGATGGGCATGGAGCCGGTGGCGGCGCGGGAGGCCGGGGCGATCTTTTCCATGCCGGTGAGCTGGAGTGAGCGGTCGCTGGCGTTGAAGATGAGCGATTCATCGATCGCGACATCGAAAAGCGCCCCGAGGCCGGTGTTGGCGACGGTGACGTGAAAAGTGGCCGTTTCGCCCACGGCCTTGGTTTGCCGGTTGCTCCCGTCCCCCGCCGTGACGATGAGCATGCTCGCGCCCGCGCGGACGAAGATGCCAAGCGAGGCGGTGGTTTGCAGGGTGGCCGCGCCGCCCTCCATCTCGGCGTGGCGGGCGGTGACGAGTTGCTCATAAGTGCCGGGTGCGAGATCCGTGGTGGCGGCGATGATGATACCGTAATCGATCACCAGTGTGGCGTCGGCCGGTAGGTCGTAGCCTTCGGGGAAGGTGAAAGTCAGCGTGTTGCCCGTCTGGGCGGCGGTGACTCCCGTCAACTCGGGATCGGTGGAACTGTAAAGGCTGGCGGTGCCGGGGACGTAGTGGAAATGGGCGGGCAATGTGACCGCCAGCCCGAATTCGTAGCGCTCGACGGCGTCGTTGGTTATGGTCAGCCGAACCGTGTCGGCATCGGCCTCGGCAGAGCCGTTCCACACGCCACCGATGTCCATCCAAGTGCGGCCGCTCTGGGCAGGGATGAACGAGGGAGCGACGGCAAGCGCAGCGCGGGCGTCAACGGAAAAGGCGCAAAGCAGGAGGGCGAAAAATGCGGCGCAGAAAGGGAGGCCGCAGGCGGACCGCCCGCACCATGATGGGGTGTGTTTCATCGTGCATCCTCCGTTCGTTTGAAGCTGGCCCATTTCAAGAGGTTTTCGTCGAACTTGATGCGCAGGCTCAGGAAGAAGCCCTGCGAGGTGCTCGCGGTGTCGAAATCGCGGTCGGTGAAGCCGACAAGGTTGTAGCCGAAGCCGATGCGCACGTTTTTCGTGAATACGCGGCCGATTTCAGGGCCGACGGCGTAGCGCGCGTTGCCAAACGACTCAGAGAAGGTCACGGCGAGGTTGAGCCCGGCGTCCCATTTTGCGGTGATTTCGAAAATGGCGCGGCCGGCAAGGAGGTGCGCGAAGTAGTCGGCGTCGCCGCCGTAGCCGCCGCGCTCGATGACGAACTTGCCGGCATAGTGGCCGGCGAAAACCCAGCGGCGATCGGGCTGGTAATTGACGCTCGTGGCCGCGGTGTGAACCTGGCGGCGCATGTCCTCGTCGCCGAGCGCGGATGAGCCACGTTCGTATTTGTATTCGTAACGGAAGAGCGCGTTCCACCTGTCCTTCTCCGCCTGCCGCCAGGCGAGACCGGCGAGGAGACGACCCTGCCAGAGATCCGCCGAAGCGGGATCATCGTAAAGCTGGGTGTTGAGGATGGAGCGGCCGAGGAAGGTCCACTGCTCGTCGAGCTTCCGGGCATAGCCGAGCGTGCTCAAATAGTTGTCGCTGGTGTCGGCCCAGCGCCCCTCGAGGCGGCCGGTGGCCTTCCAGTCGGCGGGGCGGGTGTAGTCGACGGCCAAGGTGGCGGCGGTGGACTCGTTGGTAGAGCTGCCGTCGAAGGGCGTGACGCGTTCGAAGGTGGTGTTGAGCCGGAGTCCATCGGCCACGTTCCAGAGATTGCGCAAGCCGGTGGAGGCTTCGGCCTGGCCGCCGTCGATAGCATCCAGCACGCGGTATTCGTTATAAAAATACGCATCGCGGAGATACTCGGTTTCGAGGCCGAGGAGTGTCCGGTTGTTTTGCTGGCTGGTGTTGAGTTCGAAATCGCTGCCGAGGGAGGAAATGAACTCGTGCCGGGCGTAGAGGCGGGTCTTTGTGCTGACCTGATACGCGCCGCCGGCGGCGACGAGACGCTGGCCGCTCTTTACGATGTCCTGCTCGTACTCGGCGAAGACGCTGGCCTGCGGGAAGCGTGGCACGGGCGCGTCGACGCGGGTGCGCACGCTGCGGACGGTGAGCGGCGTGTCGGCGGCGCTGTCGCCGGGATTGGCGGGAGTCTGGGTTTCCTCGCTGTAGCGACCGCCGATGGCAATGCGCACTTGGTTTTCGAAGGTGTAGGCGATGTCGGCGCGCACACCCTTGAGGTTGCCGGATCCGGCGATGTCCTCGGTGTAGATGCCCTCGCCGATCAGTTGCGTGCGAGGCGCGAGTTGGTGTGTGACCTTGGCGGAGCCCTCGACACGTCCGGCGTTGAGCGTGGAGGAGGGGTTGTTGAAGGATTCCTCGGTCTTGCCAAAATAAGCGCGGGCCTCGGTGAGCTCGGACTGGTGGCGCAGGTCGATGCGGCCGGCGTAGCCGTAGGTGCGCGAGGAGTCGGTGACGCTGAGGAGTGAATCGCTGCGCGCGCCTTCGGCCATGAGGTAGGTGCCGGCGGCGAGGCGGAAGGTGGCGTTGACACTTTGCAGGTCGTAGGGATCGACGGGGTTTTCATCGCGGGCGAAGGAGGCGCCAACCTCGAGGCGTTCGTGGAGCTTCACCTGTGCATCGCCGCCGTAAACCCAGAACTTCGGCCCTCCGGAATCGACCTCGTAACTGATGCGGATCGACTGTGGGTTGAAATTTTCATCCACCGAGGCAACCGGGCGGCGGAGGAGCAGGCGGCCGCTGAAGGGTTCGAAATCGTAGTCCGTATAGCGCGCAAGCGTGGTCGTCTTGAGGATGACGGAACGCTGGTTGCGGTCACGGACGAGGATCTCGACCGTTTCGCTGCCGAGGACGCCGTCGCCAGCGGCGAAGTTGAAGGGGCCGGAGGTGCCGTTGGCGGGGATTTCGCGGATTACCTGGTCGGTGCTGTCGTCGCTGGCCCAAAGGCCTCCCTTGAAGCGGGAAGACTCGTGCTGCACGCGCACGCCGTTGAAGCTGCGGTTGTAATCGCCGAGCTGGCGGACCTCGCTGTCGGCTCGGGTGTTGAAATCGCCGAGGAGAAACCAGGAGCGGTTCTTGTCGATGCGCACGTAGAGTTTTCCGGTGGATTGCGCGTCGTAGCCCTTGACCGAGGAATCGCCGTAAACGGGGTAATACGCATCCGGGTCGATGTCGCGGAAAAGGCGCACATCATCCTTCCGCTTGTCGGAATCGTAAGCGACAGTGAGGAGGGCGTCGCCCTTGATCTTGCCCTTGAGGTAAAAAGCGGCACGGCCCGATGCAGTGCCGTCGTTGCCGATGCCGGCGGACTGGCGCAGTTCGGATTCGAAGGCATCGCCGGGATCGAGCGGGAGAATGGCGGAAGAACTCAGCCGGTTGAGCGCGAAGCGGCCCTCGATGATGCCGGCGGCGATCATGGGACGGAGTTCGGGCAGAAAGGCGAGCCGGCGCTCAGCTTTCATCACGCCGCTGGAAACAACGATGCGCGCCTCGCCCGGCTCGACGGGCGGGATGAGCCGGTAGGTAGCAACGCCATCCTTCATGAAAACCTGCGTGCCGGGTTCGCGAGGGTTGGCGTCCTCCACCTCCCAACGGCCGAGCGTGGTTTCGAGCGTGAGCGGCAGCGAGGCGGTGACGGGCACGCCGGCGGCATCCACGGCGGTGACACGCACCTCGACCGCTGTGCGACCGTCGGCGGCGGGCACGGGTGTGGAGAACGCGATGTCGAGTGTCGCCATGCGGCCGGGCGCGGTGACGTCGATGAGTGAGCGCGCGCGCGCGTTGCCGAAGAGGTCGCGCTGCACGAGTTCGAGATGATTGAGGCCGGGCTTCAACTGCACGGCGACGTATTCGACCGCCTGAAGCGCGGCCTGCCGCTGCCGGACGATCTTGCCGATGTGGGATTCGGAGACGGGCTCGCCGTTGAGGAGCAGTTCCAGTTTCGCCTCGGCCGCGCCCTTCACGCGGACCGTGACGCGATCATAGGGGAGCGTGTCGCCGTGGCGCAGGTCGATGAAGCCGGGTTCGGCGTCGGTGAGTCCGGCGGTGACGTGTTCGAGATCAACGAGGGGAACGGCGGCCACCGGCGAGGGCGGCAGCGGGGAGTTGGCGGGAGTGAGCGTGCCGGGCGGCAATACGTTTTCGAAGGAGCCGGGCAAGGCGTGGCCGGAGCCGATGACGCCCGAGGCTTCGCGGCTCTGCGGATCGGTGACGAGCGTGGGTGTGCCGTCGGCCCTGAAGGTGGTGGCGAGAGCGGCGGCGATCTCGGGGTGCCACGCGTCGATCTGCCGGCGGCGCGCCTCGATCGCGGCGTAGAGCGATTCGGCGGGCTCCACGAGCATGAAGTTGGCCTTGTGCAATTCGTGGCTTTTCAGGTCCACGAAGCGCGAGCCGGGATCGCCGGCGAACCGCGGGCTTTTGCCGCCGGGCTTCGCCCCGGGCGGGAGCGTATGCGGATCGAGCTTGAGGACGTGGGTGACGGGACGCTGGCCGTAGATGCTGTACTGGCCCTCGGCGTCGGTGATGGCATACGTGCCATCCTCAAGCACCACGCGCACGCCGGGGACGCCGGGCTCGCCGGGGTCCTGGATGTCGTTGCCGTTGGCATCGACAAAGACGGTTCCGATGATGACGGCCGAGGGATCGAACACGCCGGCCTCGGGGCGGACGCGCGCCTGCGCCCGGTTGGAGACGAGCACCTGGGGACCGAGCGAGGTGGCTTGCGCGGTGTTGATGCCGTCGCCTTTTTCCGCGCCGGGCGTGAGACGCACGCGGTAGGTGAAAGTGGTGCTGGCGTCGTCATCGAGCTTGCCGACCAAGAAGCGCAGATGCGGGCCGATGCCACCCCTGGGATCGGCGATGGGCACGCCGTCGCGGCGGGCGGTGCCGCGTTCGTAACGGAAACCCGGAGGCAGGCGGTCGTCGATGAACGAGTTGCGGAAGGGCGCGCCGGAGCTGTTGGAAAGTTTCAGCGTATAGATGACGGAGTCGCCAATCTCGGCGGTGTCACGCGAAGCGGTCTTTTCAAGAACGAAGCCTGTGGCCACCGTCGTATCAAGCGGCACGTCGAGAAACACGGTGCCGTCGGAGAGATCGACCGGAAACGATCCGCCATAGGAACCGTCCACATGGATGCGGCGCCCGGCGGGTTGGGCGAAGAACGGGATGACGCTGGGAAAGGCGTAGTCGGCGGGAGGCGTGATTTCCAGACGATAGGTGCCGGCCGGAACGATGGGGTAACGGAAGAGGCCGTCGGCGCCGGTGACTTGGGTGGCGGAGACGGCGGTGGCACCGTCCTCGTCATGCACGCGGGCGAGTCCGCCGGGAGCGCCATTGACGCCGGTGACATCGATCAGCGTGACGGTGGCGCCGGCGAGGGGCTGGTTGGTGCGGCTGTCATAAATGACACCGGCCGGGTCGATGAAGATCGTCGCGCGCACGGTGACGCCGCCACAGTCGGTAAGCTCGGCGGTGAGCACGTCGCGTTCGAGGGTTTGCAGGATTCCGTCTCCGGTTACGACGGCATGGGCGGCGGCAGTATCCTGAGAGGGCACGGGGGAAATGCGGAATATCCCAGTATTGGGGCCGGTTTCAGTGGCGGTGAAACTCTCGCGATCCCCCGTGAGGGCGGAAGTGATGCTCACGGTGATGGTTTCCACCGTTTCCGATTTTTTGTTGCACGATCCCGCCTCGACCTGCACGTGGAGCGGATTGCCGAGGTGCGAGGCGGGCATGATGCGCGCGTAGGGTTGGTCATAATACCGGATGACCGGGGCCACGTCGGGGACGGTGACGGTGGCGGGATTGGAAACCGTGATGAGCGGCGCGCCGCCGGGCTGGCTCGAATAAACGGAGGCGAGGTTGACGATTTCCCCGGTGGCCCGCCCGCCGATGCGGGCGCGGAAGGAAACGCTGAACGAGACGCCCAGTTCAATGGTGTCGAAGGCAAAAGCCACGGCATCGACGGTGGAGAGATCAGCGGGGGCAGCTGTCACATAGGCATGAAAGGCCGTGCCGTTGAGGTGATAGAGCGGCGTGCCGCCGTTGGCGGCGAGGAGGGAGACCAGTTCGATGTTGCCGGGAAGCGGATCGCGGACGACGACGCGAAGGGTGTTGACCCCATCAATGGCGATGGGGGTTGGTCCGAGGGTGGCAGGGAAGTTATTGGTGCCGTATAGCGTGTAGAGGATCTCCCCGCCACGGGCCGCCGTGGCAGGAGAGACGGATTTGAAGAACTGGAGTTCACCGGCGCCAGTGGCCACAGCGTCAATATTGGCGGCGATGGCACCGGTTTCGGCAAGGGTGGCATCAACCCGGATACGAAAGGAGGCTGCCACAGGGGCGGAGGGCGGCACGAGGCCGGTGATGATGAATTGCAGCGTCTGGCCCGGCGCGAGCGTGACGGTGTGCGGGCCGAACGGATACTGCGGCTCGCCGGGATCGACGGCAGAGTTGGCATTGACGTCGATGACGAGAGCGAGGTTTTGCGGGGTGAAGCCGCCGCCATCGACGAGCGCGGGGGTGAGCGTGTAGGTGCCGGCGATATTGCCGGTGTTGGTCAGCGTGTGGATAAAGGTGAAGTTGGTGGAGGGCGCGTAGGTGCCGGAGCGATCCGCCTGAAGCTCGAGACCGGGCGCACCGCCGACGAGGACGCGGACGATGTTGGAGGGTGTCTCGCGGACAATGTAGGAGGGGGACTCGAGGGTGAGGTCGAGATCGAGATCAATGTAGTTGAGAACCGCCTGTCCGCTGATGATCGTGCCGGGCGCGGGTGGCGCGGCCTCGACGCGGACGGGCACAAGAGCGCACACGAAGGCGAGAAGGCACGTGAAAGCGCAGGCGAGCGGTGCGGCGCGGGGAAAGGGAAGAGCGAGAAACCGTGCGAGGCAAATCGTCACTGAAGGGCGTGGTGGATGAAGCGGAGGGAGAGCGGCGGCATGGCAGGCCAGTGTCTCCGCGCCTGACGCCACCCGCCTCTGAAACAGCGGACAGCGCCAGACCGTGGTCGGGTTAGGATTATTACTCGTCGATCTTGACCGCGAAGGTGATGACCGCCGTCTGGGTCGGCGAGAGTGTGCCTATGTTGAAAAGGAGGGCCGTGCCCGCGCCGCTTGAGGAAGGAGGCGTGAACGATTCGGGCGATCCCGATCCTTTGGTGATGGTGGCGGAAAAACTACTGTCATAGGCGGTGTGGACCGGGACGGTGTCGTTGACGGCGATATTCTCGGCGTCGGCTGAACCAACGTTGGTCACGGTGATCCGGTAGCGGATCTGCCCTCCAGGCATGGCCGAGCGCTGTTCCTGGGTCCAAGTGCCGCCGCCATCGACGCTCTGTTCCTTTACGATGGTGAGATTGCCGCGGATGACGCTGGTGGCATCAGCATTGGACACGGCGGCGGGTGCGCCGGCACTTCCCACGTCCACGCCGGGAGCAGGTGTGGCCGTAATCGTGGTAATATTGACCGCGCCGTCGGCAGCGCCGATCGGAGCCTGCACCTTGACGAGGAGACGGATGCTCTCCCCTTTGGGCAGACCGTCGCTTTTCACACTGGACAGCAGTCCACCGGCGGCGGTGTCAACGATCTTATCCCCGGCATCGATGGTGCCGTTATTGTCGACATCATAATACACGACGGAGGTGAAGGCGGAGCCGTCGAGGCTGTTGGCAAGCGCTATGGCAAGGGTGTTGGGTGCGCCCAGGAGCCCTTCGGTGACATTGCCGGTATTGGTGAGGATGTGCTGGTAAATGACGGAACCGCCGGGAAAGATCTGACCTGCGTTGTTGGTTTGGATGGTGATGCCGCGGACGGTGTCCACGGTGACGCGGTCGCGCAGATTGTCGGCCGCTCCGGTCGAGGGCGATTGCGACCGAAACCAGACGGAGATGTCGCCAGGCGAGGTGCCGACGGGAATGGTCACTTCGGCGGTGTAGGTTCTGGTGCTGTCGGCAAGGATTATACCGGTGTTGGACACGACTCCGTTGTTGGCGCCATCCTTGAAGACGACGGTCCAGCCGGGAGGCAGACTGCTCCCGAAGGTCGGGGTGCCGGCGTCGGTGCCGTTGGTCCAAGCGATCAGGTCGAAGGTGTCGGGATTGGGGCCAGTGTTTTTTACGTTTAGCGTGAAGGTCACGGTCGAGCCGGGATTGCCGGTCTCGGTGTTAACGATAGTGGTGCCGCTATCACCGAGGCCGTCCGTTGCCGGGCTTTGGCCGAGCAGATCGACACCCGCGCCGGTGATGCCGGCGATGGTGTCGGTGGCGGGGGCAGATTGGATCGGGTTCACGGTGGAGGTCGCGGTCTTGGTCACGGAGAGGGTGGTGTCGGTCGCGGCGGCGTTGCCGGGGATGTTTGCGCGGAGAACGACAGTGTAGGTGCCGTTGGCTGCCACTGGCCCGGTATCGGGGATGCCGTCGCCGTTGGTGTCGGTCAGCGGAGTGGCACGATCGCTCTTGAAGAGCTGGAATGTGGTGCCAGCCGGGAATTTGCCGGCGGTGCCGAGGCCGGCTGTGTCAACGACGATGTTGAACGTGTCGGTACCGGTACCGTTGTTCGTGAGGACGTTGTTGAACGAAACCGAACCGCTGGCGGGGACGGGCTCCAGCGGCGTAGCCGGACCTTCGAACGTGAGGCTGACTTCGGGCAAGACCTCGAAGGGCACGGTGTTGGTGGACGTGAGCGGAACGGTGGTCGGACCGCTGCCGGTTTCGAATTCGTAGTCGGCGGTGTTGGTGATGGTGCCAGGCGCCTGGCCTGCATCGACGGTTACCTCGACGGTGACATAGCCGCTGACTCCGGGCGCCACGCTGGCGATGACGAAGGTTGCGGTCGTGCCGACAAAGTTGTAATCGATGCCGGATACAGCCTCGGTGTCGGCGGAGGCATCGGTCAGAGTCTGGGTAGGATTGACAGACCAGCGAGCGCTACCGTCCACGTAGGTGAGACCAGGCTGGATGATATCGGTAATCTTCAGGTTTGTGGCGGCGCTGTTGCCGATGTTGCGGTAAGTGATCGTGTACTTGACGGGCGTCCCAGGCAGGCCGGAGCCGCGGGTGGCGGCCTTGGTGACCTGAAGGACGGCGTCGTTGGTGAGCGTGACGGTATCGGTGTTGGTCTCGACGATCGGCGTGTCGCCTCCGTTGGTGGAAGTGGCGGTGACAGTGACGGTACCCGCGCTGCCGACTGTGGCTCCGGGGGGCACAGTGGCGGCCACGATGAAGCGGAAGGATGCGCCCGCCGCCAGCGGTCCGGTCGTGCCGATCGACGTGAAGTTGTCCGGATTGCCGTCACCGTCGGCGTCGATGTAGATCGCAATGCTGCCGAGCGTGGTGGCACCGCCGCCATCGACCGCCCCTAGGGTGAAGGTGTCGATGCCGTTGCCGAGGTTGGTCACGGTGTGCGGAAAAAACACCTGGCCGCCTGGATTGGAGGTGCGGGCGTTGTCCTGCTTGAGGTCGAGATCATACACTTGCTGGACGAGCGTGGTGACGGTGTTGGAGAGCACGGTGCGTTCGACGCCCGAATCGTCCTTGTAGGTAGCCGAAGCCTGATTGCCGATGGCGGTGTTAACGAGCGGTGCGGCCGCGTGCGCGAAAAGCGCGAAGCTCGCAAGGACAAGTAAGGCAAAGGCCACGCGCAGGCAACTCCTGCGCCGGGCCGTGGCCGACGAGCTGGGTGTGGTGTTGGTCATATTCATTTATGGGATGCAAAAATGTTTCAGCGAGCTGAAGTTTCGGCATTGGCCGAGGTTCGGTTGACCGTGGCGCGGACAGAGATGGTGACGGTCTCGCCGGGCTTGATCACAGGGATGCTCCAGCGCAGAGCGCGGACAAGAGCGGCGGCAATCGGGCGGCCTCCGTCGTCGAGCAGAGGCAGGGCGGCGAAAGTCTTCCCGTCGAGGCTGGCTGCCACCGGGCCGGGCGGCGTTGGGGCAGGGGCGGTCCCCGCAGGATCTCCTCCGGCGATCCAAGTAAGCCCGACCGGGATGGGGATTTCCGGTGAAACGGCGGTCAGGGCATGCTCCGAAGCGTTGGCATAAGTGGCGCGATACTCAATCACATCGCTGGGCTGCGCCTTGTCCGCGACTGCAAACGCCTCGCGCCCCTCACTGGTTACAGTCACTTTGTATGCCATAAGCGATACGACCAGCGGCTGTGCTGCCGCCTGCGGCATGGCGAAGGCCAGTCCTGCAACTGCGGATAACAAAACAAAGAATGTCTTTCCCATGTGCATGTGGTGGAAAAATCTCTGGGTATGGTAAAATTGGACAGGATGGGCAGGCAGTGCAGCGGGTGCCCGAAAATCAAAACCGCTAAAGCTTTTGCAATTTGCATGGACACATCAGTCGGCGTGCCCATCGGCCAGCATTCAAGGGTATGCGTCGGCAGGGACAGCGCCCTACCTTCCATCCTTGGGGCAAACTAAATCGAAAAGGCTCTAGCAGGATCGATTTCATGCCCTGATGGTACAGGACACTGCATCGAAGCATTCCATGTATGTCCGTTTGAATGAAACGCCTTCCAAAAAACACCCTGATGCCCATGACAAAGAGAGGGGATCGGAAGGGATTATCTGCGATGGCGATGCGATTCATAGGGGAAACCCCTATATTTTTTTCTATCTGCTGACAGCGCGCCGATTGGGTAAATTTCCCTATCACACGTCATCGACATTTACGCATGGGGGCATGAATCGTCTCTGTTTGCAGGGAGTTGTTACCCAATAAAAATCTATTCGTGGAATAATTCCCGTGCCTGCGAGTCTCCTCCCAATGTCTAGCCATCTTTCAATACTCGTCGTAGACGATTTCAGATTCAACCGTGTCCTCCTCTGCGGCACACTCACGCAGTTGGGGCACAGTGTTGTCGAGGCCGTCGACGCAGAAACGGCATACAAGTACCTCGCAGAGGTGTATTTTGATATAATGTTTCTCGATTGGGAATTGCCCGGGGTCAGGGGCGACTCTGTGTTGAACCATATTCGGCATCATCACCCGGCGTTGCGCGTCGTTGCTATCACAGCAGACACAAGCGCCAAAATGAAACGGCACTGTCTGGAAGCAGGGGTTGATGGTTTCCTCGGCAAGGCATTTGACGCCGCCAGCGTGAAATCAATGATCGAGTCGGTCCGCATTCCGCTCAAACGAGCCGGTGATGATAAAAGTCACGGCACCGCCGCCCCCCATCCCGCCATGCCTTCCACCACCGCAAGTATTCGCATGGGCATGGATGCAAGGGTGGGCAAGCCACACCATAAAGTGCCCCCGGCGGGTACGCAAGGATCCGCATCCGTCCCCCTGCCTCCGCCCTTCATTAATGAAACATCTGCCACCAACCCACAAGCGCCGGGCGCTCACCTTACCGCGATCATCCAGGCGGCGTTGGCCAATTATACCAGTTGTTTTCCCGGCGGAGTCGCGGAAGCGTTGCGCCATTGCGTGGAGCAATTCGACAACGAGTGGAAATGCCTCGTTAGCGCAATCCGCCATGGTCAACGCATTGAAGCCATTATTGCCGCGCACAATCTCGGCTCATTAGCTGCAATTTTGGATGTGTCCGCCGTCCGTCGTGCAGCCCGCAAGTGTGAAAACGCGTTGCGTAGCGGTGCCTCCCTGAGCGACCCCTTATTGCAGGAGCCACTGGCTGCCCTCTCTATTGTCCTCAAGGAAATACAACGTGATCTCGCTCGCGACAAGTCGACAATGTAGATTGCAGTAGCCTATTAATTATCCCGAGTTTCTCAATTAAAATTAGCCACATAGAACGCAAGGAGAATGCATTGGGAATGCAAATTGTCTCAGGGAAACTTCGCCAATGGAGAGAGCGAGATTCGCCTCTAAGTAATAATTAACACCCTTTCTATGTGTTTATTGCGCCCTATGTAGCTATTTATTAATGTCAGATTTTAAATTATTACCACATTCGCCTGCTTTGAGTGCATTTCATGAGCCTGCATCTCCGAACAATTGCTAGGCTCTCAGTCACCTATACGCGTAAAGCCTTTTTCCATGGCATAGCGGATGAGATGCGGAGTGGAGCCAAGATTGAGTTTCGTCATGATATTTTGCCGGTGGTTGCGCGCCGTGCGCGGGCTGAGTCTAGTATGCGCCGCAACCTCCTCGTTGGACCAGCCGCGCCCAAAAAGACAGAGAAGCTCCATTTCGCGTTCAGATAAAATCTTTGAAAATGCCAGGGGATCAGAACGTACCCGGGCTCGTACCTTTTGGACCACCGAGCATGAATAACTTTTCCCATCTATGACAGTTCTGATCGCTTCCTGCAAAATATTGAGCGTTTGGCTATTCTTGTCCACGAAGCCGTTGACGCCAGCGATTTGTGAGCGATAAAGCGTATATTCATCGGCGTGCGACGAGAGTATAATGATCTTAACCTCGTTCACCGTAGAACGAATTTGGGACACAAGATCAATTCCGTCTCCATCGGGCAACACTATGTCGAGTAGAACGATGGCTGGCTGCAGGCTCTGGCAAAGCGTCAATCCATCCTTGGCATTGGGTGCACTTTTCACCTCCGCCGAAGGGATTGCTTTGAGGCATGCCATTACAAGGAGTTCACGTAATATAGCTTGGTCTTCAATGATAATAAGCTTCACAATCGATACCATTAGTTCTGGCATTGGCCTTTAGGCAAGTCAGATGCGTTGAGGCGCATTCCAAGGCAGCTCACGATACCCAAATGGGGAATGATCCACGCGCTATCCCGTCGTTTCTTTGCAGCATAGGAGGATCTCCCGGACATAGGCCTGAAAAACCTCGGTGTTGGTCGCTCCCTCAATGGTCATACAGGCGGTAGTCCCATCCGATCGCACCGAAGAGATCATCGTGGTGGTGCGCCAATGCCCACAGGGGGCATGGCAAACCAGCCGTTCGCCCTTGGGCGAATGGCCGCGCAGGCGCGTCAGGTTCGTCTTGGCCGCGGACTCGCCGAGGAAGACCAGCCGGGCCGGGTCGAGCCCGCCTTGGCCGCGCCGCCACCGTCGCCACCGCCGGCGCGCCCGGGCAATGTCCGGGCGCTTTTGCTCGGCCGCATGTGTTTATCGCACACGTCGAACAACAGCGCTAGTTTCATGATTGCGCGGAGTCATACGAAGCTCAATTGTCGCAATCATGAGTATCCCAAATGTGGCAGGGTTTTGGACGGGAGACATTTTCGGCACCAACCGAGGTGGACTAACTCTCGACATCAAGCAAGACGGAGACCGCATTACAGGAGTCGCCAAAATGCACGAGCCTGCACTTGGCCAATACGAGTATACCATCAACGGCGTCATCAAAGACGGGCTTTCCTTTAAGCTGACGCCCGGAAGGCAAACCGGAGGATTGAATCTCGGCATGGTTCAGGCACTCTGCCAGCTTCAAGCAGATGGCAGCATCGCAGGGCGCTGGAAATCCGATATCGGAACCGAAGGGGCATTCACGGCAAAACGGTTCGAGCCAGATGCGCTTGTGCCCAAGATGCCAAAGAACAATTCGGTGTTCTTGGTTCACGGCCAAGACGAAGGAGCCAAACATGCAGTGGCACGCTTCTTGGAGCAGTTGGGTGTTACTCCTGTAATTCTCCAAGAGCAGATTAACCGGGGACTAACTGTAATTGAAAAATTCGAAGACTTCGCGTCGCGCGCGGGCTTCGCAGTGGTCCTCATGACGCCAGATGACTACGGACACCAAGCGGGACATGAACAGGATAAGAAGCCGCGCCCGCGACAGAACGTAGTGCTCGAATTGGGATACTTCGCCGCTCATCTTGGCCGGAGCAAAACACTCGTGCTCACCAAGGGTGAGTTAGAAATGCCGTCGGACATAATCGGGCTCGTTTACGAGCGCATGGACAACGGCCAAGGCTGGAAAATGAGGCTGGCTCAGGAGCTAAAATCGGCAGGATTCACAATCGACCTTAACAAGGCTCTCCTGTAACGCCAAAAACTGCAAAAGCTGGGAGTCAAAAGTTGACAGTCCTTTCCGAAATCGAACTACGCTGAGATCAGGGCGGCTACCCGACCCACTATGTCTGTATTCCCTCAGTAGATTGCGACCTCAACGCGTGGGCAGGACCCGTTTTGATGCGCGAATGAAACTTGCAAGCCCGCCCAGCGCGACCGCTACAGGCTGTGCACGACGCAAAGCGCCTACGACGGCCCAACCGCGCCCATTGAATAGTTCCGATACATCTTCAAAATTTCAATGCTTTGCTGAGACTATCGCCGGTGTCTTGTTGCCACATGGCTATTTCGGCGGCGAGGCGCTTGACGATATCGCGGTGAGAGACACGGTAGTAGAGATTGTGCTGCTCGGTAGGGTCGTCACAGAGGTTGAATAGCTGACATTTGTCGATGTCGGAGAGTGTCAGACGCCAGCCATCCGGAGTGATGACCGTGCGCGAGGATTCATCGACGTATTTTGCCAGATCAGGGTGGTTCGCGGCGTAAATGTCTTTTTTGGTGCGACGCTTTTTCCCGGGTTCGCCGTCATCGTCGCGGTCGTTGGGACTCCACTCGGCGAAGACGGACGTGGGGGGAATGGACGCCCCTTGGATTTCGGCAGAGCGGTCACGCCCGGAAAGGGGAGAGATCATTTTTTTGTCTGCGCCGAGTAGCCCGAGCAACGTGGGCACCATGTCGATATGCGACCAAGGAGCGTCGATCCGCGCACCTCCGCGCACGCCGGGGACGCGCATGAGAAGCGGCACACGAAGGGATTCCTGATACATGACTTCCTTATACCAGAGGCGGTGGGCGCTCATCTGGTCGCCGTGATCGGAGGTGAAGACGACGATGGTGTGGTCGGCGAGGCCGAGACGTTCGAGTTCGCGCAGGATGGTATCCACGCTGCGATCAACGCATGAGATGTTGCCGTAGTAGTGGCGCGTGATGTCGGCGAGTTGCGCGGGCGATTTGGAAAAGGTTTTGCTGCGCGAGAAGCTCATCTGACGGAGCCGGATGCGCCATGGAATATCATCATCGGGACCGTCTTTGTAATAGCTCTCACAGAGCGGAATGTCTTCGTCGGCATAAAGGTCGTGTAGCGGCGATTCGTAAGGTGTGTGCGGTTCGAGGTAGCTGACTTGGAGGATGAAGGGATCTTTGCGGTGGCGTTGGAGAAAATCGACCGCTCGGGTGGCCTGAAAGGCAGGTTTGCCGAGTTCGATGGGCGCGCGGACGGCAAATGTGCGCGAGAAGTAGCCGTTTTTCTTGTCGGGCTTTTGGCCATGCCCAGTGAGAAACTGCCAGTAATCACTTTTTGCGTTTTTGTCGCGACCGGCAGAGAAGAGCGCCTGATATTCGTCCTCGGTGGCGATCCATTCAGCGAAGTCGTGTTGGGCAAAGAGCTCGTCGCCGAGGTGCCATTTGCCAATGTAACCGGTGCGGTAGTCGGGATCGGCGAGGAGCTGGTTGTAACAGCGGGTGGAGGAGGGGAGAGGTATGTTGTTGGCGGTGACTCCAGACTGGTGCGGCCAGAGCCCGCTCATGAGTGTGCCGCGCGAGGGAGTGCAAACAGGGTGTGAGACAAAAGCGTGGTTGAACACAACGGATTGCGCGGCGAGGGCGTTGAGCGTGGGAGCATTAATGGTGCGATTGCCGTAGCAAGCGAGCGTGTCCCAGCGCTGCTGATCGGTGAGGATAAAGAGAAGATTAGGCTTGCGCGGAAGACGGGCATCGCGCGAGGGCGTGAAGCCAGTTGCGGACGAGGCGACGCTGGCAAAGTGGTCGCCGAGGGCCAATGCGGCGGCGCCAGTGGTGGCAGTGCGGAGGAAGCGGCGGCGGTTCATGCAAATGCGGAACGATAATTTTTGGGGAGAGGGGCGGTTCGGCCTGAATTAAGATGGGATACAATGGTGTTTATCGCCCGTCATGGGATTGCGGGCTACTTGGAGTAATCGGGCTTCTTGGCGGGAGTGTCTTCAGGAAGGTGCCCCCGATAACCGCGATAGGTATTGACCGGATCCTCCATGATGGCGCCGCGGTCGTTGGTGTCGCGCACCCAGTCGTCGACAAGCACGCGAAGCTTTTTCAGCGTGTCGGCGTGAGCGGGATCGGAGGCGAGGTTGCGCACTTCGTGCGGATCGGCCTCAATGTCGTAGAGTTCCTCGATAGGTTTGCGTGGCGCAGCGAAGAGCGCTGCCTCAGGCGCGAGTGTACCTTCACGCGCCATCTGGCCGACAAGGTTCCACGTGGGATAGTTGGTTTCCTTATAGGCGTTGTATTGCATGTAGGGGCAGCCGGGTAGGTAGTTCTTGATGTATTTGAAACGCGCGGTGCGCACGGCGCGCATACGGTCAACTGTCTCGTCCATGCGATCTCGCCCAGCGAACACATGATCGCGCGGTGGCTGCGCAGAGTCGAAGAGATCGCGTCCGTGCGTCGCACCCGGAGGGAGGACGATGCCCGCGAGCCCGAGCATAGTCGGAGCGAGATCGACGCCACTCACGAGGCGGTCGTCCACTGTGGCCGCGCCACGTCCATCAGGGAAACGGATGATGAGTGGAATGCGGATGCCATTGTCGTAGAGAAATTGTTTGCCGCGGAAGAGCGCACCGTGGTCGCTGGAGAAGATAACGATCGTGTTGTTCGCAAGGCCGTCTTTTTCCAGGCGCGCTAGGAGCTGACCGACGTAGCCATCGCCGAGATGAATCGCGTCCAGGTAGTTCGCGTATTCGTCGCGGGCAATTTTGTGGTCGGGGAAATACGGGGGAAGCTTGAGTTTGTTCGGATTGACAAGCTCGGTTTTCGGCTGCTGGCGGGCCGTCACCCAGCCGGTGCCGGTGTGGGTTTCGATGATGGTGATGTGCGCGAAAAACGGCTGGCCGGGTGCGCGCTCAGTCCAGTCGATACCGTCAAAGGGATCTCCGGGCGTCGGGCCGGAGACGGAAAAATTGAGGTCGAGTTTGCCGTTGCCGCGCGCGCCCCTGAACGCCGTGCGTGGGAGGGTGCGGTCTTTGCGTTCCTTCGGCGAGGGCTGGATATTGCAGGTGAAATAACCGGCTTCGCGAAACCAGTCACAGATATGGCGCGCGGGAGCGGGCAGTGGTTTTTTATCCCAGGGCCAGGTGCGGTGGTTGTGGCAACCAGTGGCGATCTGGTAACAGCCGGTCATGAGCGCGGAGCGGCTGGCCGACGACACTGGTGCGGTGCAGAAAGTATTTGAGAATCTGATACCGGAGGCGGCGAGGGCGTCAATGCTGGGCGTACGCACGAGCGGCTCGCCATGGCACTCGAGCTGCGGTCCGATATCCTCAAGAATGATATAGAGAATGTTCGGGCGCGACGGCATGGGCTTGATAAACGGTTTTGCGACCGGGGAGGCTGGTGGCGATCCGGTATTTTCCGCGAGCAAATTGCCTCCACCCGTCGCCGCCAATGCACCGGATGTGAGCCCGGTTTTGATGAAATCACGTCGATTCATGATGAAAAACTTGTCCACCGCCGGAAATATTTATCCATCTCGATGCACGCGAAGATGAATGGCAGCAGCCCGTGCGTATCGCTTTTGATAAAGGAGATGCGCTCATAGTCCGCGGCCTTGGTGCTGAAGTTAGTGCCGCCCTTAACGCCATTAAAATCTCCATTGTCGTCGACGAAGGTGGCAAGCGCCCGCCATGCGCGTTCCAATGCGGGGCCGTATTTTTCGCGCGAAAGCCAGCCGTTGTTGATGCCGCACGCGATGCAGAGTGTGAAAATTGCAGCGCCGGAAGACTCGCGCACGGATGCCGGCATATCAAGCACATTTCGCCAAAATCCTTCCGAGTCCTGCTGGCGCAGCAAACCGTCAACGTGGTCGCGGTATATTTTCATCAGCACGGCCCGATTCTCGTGCGTTTCGGGCAATGCGTCGAGAACCTCTACGGCCGACCAGAGCGCCCAGCCGTTGCCGCGCGACCAGAACGGGACCTTCTCCTCGCGTTTCGATGGATAGCAGGCCTGCCGGTAGAGCCCCACCTGCGGTTCATATAGATAGGAATTGAATTTTATAATCTGCAATGATGCATCGTCCAGCAGGGCGATACGCTCAGCCGCATCATTTGTATATTTTGACCAATACACGAGGTATGGGATTCCCATATACATGTCGTCCGCCCAAATCGACGGGTATTCCGTGTAGGAGCGTGCAAAAATGCCGTCCACGCGAAATTGTTTGTTTCGCAGATAATCAACAATCAGCGCTGCCCGTTCGCGATAGCGCTCCATGCCAGGGAAGTTTTTCCCCGCAGCGAGACGAGTGACAAAAGGCATCGCCGGCGCCGACATATAATCAAGCATTGGCAGTCCGACTTGTCCGAAATTCATTGAGCGAAACGCCAGCAAATCTCGCATCTGGTGTTCTACCATCGGAAATGTATCCAGCGCATACTCGCACCAACGCGCGGCATAGTCGCTGTACCGCGCATCTCCCGTCGCGGCGCCAAGGCACTGCAGTGCCCAGTTGAAGCAGCCCACGTGATAATTCCACGCATAGAACTTGCCGCCGTCCTTGTTGCTTGTAAGTAGGTTGACACGTGGAATATTCCATGCGATGCGTTCCATTGCGCCGTTGTAAACCTTATGAAATTCCAAGGCGGTCTCGGGCGGAAGCACGGTGTTGATATTCCCGGCAAAAGTTCCGAGCACCAGCCAATGGGCGAGCTGCGCGGCCTTGGGCGCGTATTCGTTCAGCGAGAAACGGATGCGTTTGCCCCGTTTGCTATAGCGTGTCATATTGATGGACTGGGTGACAAACAACCAATCCTCTGTTGCATCCATTTTGTCGCGGGCGGATTTTATCAATATTTTATGAGTTCCCTTGGCGAGGCGCACTGTGAATTGCTCGGGTAGCAGATAGCTTTTTTCATCATAGGTAATCGAGAAATCAGTCTTCGTGTGACGCTCGAAGACCAGTTTTTCATCAATCCATATTTTTACCGGCCAACGACAGCCGAATTCAAATGTCTGCTCCTGCGAGACATCGCTTTGCAGGGTTGAGACCGCATAGGCAACTCCGGTCACGGGGGTGCAGCTTCGCCCGAAATCGACCGATTCCGCATCGCTATAAGGTTGTTGAACGGTGTATTCAAACGCGAACGAGCCGCAGGCGAGGACCTTGTCCGAGACCTTGCGCGCGAGTGCGAGCGGTTCCTGCGCGCTGACAGTGCCTGTGATCGCGAACAGCGTGGTTGATATGAAAAGCGTTTTATAAATCCGTTTCATTGCCGTCAATCATCCGGGCATGCCCGCGGTATCAATAATTCAGGATGGGGAAGCGGTTATTATAGCCGACGGCGGAGTGGCGGACATTTTCCGTATACATCGGGTCGGCGTAGCGTTTTTTTATCTCGGGAGTGTCCGTGGCGCGGTGATCGGCCCAGATGCGCACCTTGCCGTCGGGTGTTGCCAGCATGATATGCTCGCCGGGAATGTCCAAAATGTGTTTGACGATGACCATGTCACCACCCGGTGCCTCGAATATTTTTTCGCCGCGCCGGTCGTAAAGTGCGCCTTCATAATAAACCTCATGCACACCGTCCCCATTGAAATCAACTGGATACCCGGTTGGAGGAAATTTTTGCCGGGGAAGCTCTTCCCCCGTTTTTACGTCGTAGAATTGGCAGATCGCGTCCGATTTGCTCGGGTTTGACGATTTCACGATATAGAGATCGGTTTTATCCTTGTCGCCTGGCATTGCGTAGCGTCCGGTCACGGCGATGCGCTCGCCTTTGGGCCCGAGATTGCCGACCCAGCCGTAGTGGAAATGCCCCCACATATCGGGCACCTCCCAAAGGTGCTTGCCAGCCTGATCGAACATCACCGCGCGCGATACCTTGCCGTCGTCGCCTTTCTCGCGAGCTGTCCAAAAATCCCATTGGCCAGTGTTGCGGTCATAGATGGGCAGCACCGTGTCAGAGTGATCATACCACGCATGGCGGTCGAGCACGAACAGCTCCCTGCCGTCGTCAAGTGAGATGCAGCGTTCTCCCCACATGAACTGTCCGCTGCCGTCCTTGTTCAAATCGAGGATAATGTTGGAGTGACTGGCGCGAGGGCCGTCATAATCGTCGGGATAATAAACTTCCCAGCGCTGCTTCATATCGGCGTTAAACGCGCGCAAACGCATATCCCGATAAGTACCGATTCCGGCGATGATAATGGGGTCGCCGTTTTTGGCAAAGCCGCCAATGATGGAGAAACGCCATTTATAACTGCTTGCCTGGTTGTGCGTGGGTTGCGGCCAAGGCCACTGGCCCGTGACCTTGCCGGTGCGCGCATCGGCGCGCTCAAGCTTGTATTGTTTATATACAAATGGTTTTGGGCCGATATTGTTTACATAATAAAGCTCGTCTATGCCATCCCTGTCCATGTCCATCGGCAAAAGCGGGATGAACCAGACTCCGGGAATGGAATACGTCAGCTCGCGGCGCCATAGCTCCTTTCCCTTGAGATCAAAGACAGCCATGATGGGCTTGTGTTTTGGAAAGAAAAAACTGCCCTCGGCGGGGTCGACGTTGGGGTCTTCTGAAAATATCATGACAAAGCCTTTTTCGCCGTCGCCAAGATTGACAGGCGCGGCGCGCATCTGCTTTGACGGAATGCCCAAATCAAACTCGGTCGCCACGTATGGCGAGTAATCGTGTCGCGGCTCATAATGTGACTGACCGGCTGTCAGATGCGCGGTGGTGAGCGCGGACAGTAGCAGGGATATTTGTATTTTCATCGAATTTTTGGCGGTATTGAGGAAAGTGAATGCCTTGCGCTTAAGACGCACGCATGACTGAATACTGGATACAGTCAGCTAACAAAAAAGAAAATTGTCTTTAGAGAGGGGAATGGGTAATTTCCAAGAAAAACGGACAAGAGTCCTTGAAAAGGCAAGCATTTTCTGCATCATTGGAGTCCAATCCTTGGAAAAGCGCGGAGCACGCGCGCGTTTGACCGCCTCAAGCCCATCCCTATATGCACTCCCAGTCTTTCACAAAATGTCCTGAACTTGCCATGACCCGCCGCGAATTTGGCGGAAATTTGCTGCGCGGCCTCGGTGGCGCGGCACTCGCAACAACGCTTCGTCCATTGGACGCGCTGGCCTCCGGGGAGGCGTTGAGTGGAGCCGAATGCAAGCCGAACATCATATTGGTGCTCTCAGACCAGCATGCTTATAAATATTGCGGCTTTATGGGACATCCCGTCGTGCGCACGCCGAATCTTGATAAGATCGCCGCGAGCGGCGTGGTATTTCGCAGCACCTATTGCGGCAGTCCCGTTAGTGCGCCATCGCGTGCTGGGATGATTTCGGGTGTATATCCATCGGATTGCAATTCATTCTGCAATTCGACTGCATGGGACGGCGGTATCCCGGCGTGGCCGGTGCTCATGCGCGACGCCGGCTATCACACGTTCGGCGCCGGGAAAATGGACGCCCATGATAATTTCGACCTTGGTTTCAACGAGTCGATGAACATTATCAATTCCCACTGGAAAAAGCCCGACATTACCTCGCTTTTCCGGCGGCCACTTTGCATCCGCCCCACGGCGCGCAATCAAGTGGACGGGCGCTCGCGCACAACGCCGCACCGGGACGCCCAAGTAGTAAAGGCGACTGAGGAATTTATTCGCCGTCAACGCGCAGATGGCAAACCTTGGGTCGCGTATTGCGGCGTGCACGCGCCTCATGATCCGTTCACTGGCCTGGAAAAATATTATGATTATTATCTATCGCGTGTGGACATGCCCGAGGTGGAAAACGAGGAACTCGAGCGGCAGCATATTGTATTCACGCAGATGCGCTATCACAAAAACCTTGGCACGCCCATCCCGGCAGAGCGCATCCGGCGCGCGCGCGCCGGATATTATGCGATGATAACCGAGCTCGATGAGCACATCGGGAGACTCTGGGCGGCGCTTGAGGAAACCGGGCAGCTTGAGAACACCATTTTCGTCTACACGTCCGACCACGGTGAGTCACTGGGAGACCACGGACTCTGGCTGAAAAACAACCTCTACGATGTGGCCGCGCGCATCCCGATGGTCGTGGCAGGCGCAAACCTGCCGCGGGGCGTGACGGTTGACACGCCGGTCGCGCATGTCGATTTGATCCGCACTTTCCTCGAATGGGGCGGCGCGGAGGCCCATGGCAGACTGCGCGGGCATTCCCTCGCATCACTGATGCACGGACGCGCTGGCGGCCATCCCGGCTGGGCGTATTCCGAAAGCCACTCGGAGGGGAACAGCACCGGTTCGTTCATGATACGAAAGGGCGACTGGAAATATATACATTTCACATGGTATGACGGATTATTATATAATCTTGCCGAGGATCCCGGCGAGCTGAAGAACCGCATCGCCGACCCATCCGTGCGGGATGTGCTGAAGGAGTTGCGGGAAATATTACATGCCGAGGTCGATCCCGTGGCGCTGACGGAAAAAGCATTCCGCCTGCAACGGGAGCGCATGGACGAGCTCGCTTCAACCCGCACCGAGGTGCAGATGCTGGATCTGCTGAGCAGTCGTCTCGGCGAAGGCCAGTCGGTGGCGTTGCTGAACGCTTATTACGGGCGTACGTTCGCCTACATGCCGGAAGGGCCGAAAAAACACTGATTTTTTGAACAAGTTCATTCGAATCAGGAGTGATGATCCGCTGAAGGGGCGCTCATTTTGCGGCTTTGACTTCGATCGCTGGCCGGTCGTTTAGCATCCTTAGTGCAAAGGTTCCGTCCGGCAATTCCTCGACCATCCAGATGCCTGTGTTCACGATGCTGATTTTTTCAGGCCAGCGATTTTTCGGCAGAATCATCTGGAGCAGCGCGCGTCCGTTGGTGCCGTGGCCGGAGAGCAGTATGGATTTCTCCGTGCCTCCGAACCTCTGCCGCAGCAGCGTGACGACGTTTTGCAACGCCGCCTTGATGTCGGAGGCGCGCTGAGGGAGGTCTTCCTTGGGCGCGGCCTTGAGCAGGTGTTCTCCGCCGGGGCGGAGGAAGAAAAACTGCTTCTCGTCATCAGGCAGCCCCACACGGTCGCCTCGGAGCAGGTTTTTCGCCGGTGCCGGAAGTGTTCCGTTGAAAAACGACGGCACCACCTCTCCGTTGAACTCCGCCAACTCGGGCCAGATCTCCGCCGTTTGCCTCGTGTCGCACAAATACGGCAGAATGGTCTGGCGGCAGCGGTAAATGGGGCTGCACGCGATGAAGTCGAACTTATAACCTTTAAGCTTCCCTGTGGCTGCCTCGATTTGTTCTTTTCCCTTGGGGGTGACTGCGTTGGAATCGCCCACGTATGACGGCCAGTGTTCCTTGGGGACGTTTTCGTATTGCTTGCGGAGATTGTGGCCGAATTCGGCATGACGGATGTAATAAACCTTCAGTCCGGCCTCGCTTGGAATGGCGGCAAGCAGGCAGATAAAAATACCAGCGGCAATCCGTGGCATGATTGATGAAATAATGATAGAAAATCTGACGGTTTTGATGAGCATGGTAAGTTATTTCATGAAATTAATATAATGGCAAAGATCACACTCTCGTTAGGTGGCGTATTACCGCATTGTCAATTTGATTTGGAGACGGCACCATGCGGCAAAATATATGATGCGGAAACCGTCAAAGCGTGGGAAAAATCGATCTCGATTTTGATGATATCTATAAGATGTTAATTATAAATATAATATGAAATAAGCGGACAGGTGTCATTTTTTCGATTGCCAGATGACGAAACAAAACTATTTCATTTGAGGTGCTTTTAATTCAACCCCGTCGAGTTTCCCTTCTTCATCCAAAACTCATCCCGCAAAAATCATGAAAGTCACACCCATACATCTGCCCGTGGCCTTGTCGGGCCTCGTGGCCGCCTCCGCTGCCGCGCTGCTGCCCGGCTCCGTTCAAGCAGCCCTGCCATCGCCCGCCACACCGGTGCGCCCCAACATCATTTTCATCCTCGCGGATGACGCCGGTTACGGTGATGTCGGCTTCACGGGCCAGGCGCGTTTCAATACGCCCAATATCGACAAGCTCGCCCGCGAGGGCATGATCATGACGCAGCACTACGCCGGCACCCCGGTTTGCGCACCTTCGCGTGCCACGCTTATGACCGGCCTGCACACCGGCCATGTGAGCATCCGCGGCAACCACGGCTACCGTTGGGGCGCGACCACCACGAGCCGCGTGCCCATCTCCCGCAAGGAAATCCTGCTTCCCGAATACCTGAAGGATTTCGGCTACCAGACAGCCATGATCGGCAAGTGGGGCCTCGGCGAGGAGGACAGCTACAGCGCGCCTTGGCGGCGCGGCTGGGATTTCTTCTACGGTTTCGTCAATCAAGCGCAGGCGCACAACCAATATCCCGAGTTTCTCTACCGCAACGAGGCCAAAGAGCCAATCATCAAAAACTACTCGCATGAGCAGAACTGTTTTGCCAACGACCGATTCACCGATGAGGCGCTTGATTATATAGACCGCACGACAGGCAACAAGAATCACCCGTTCTTCCTCTACATGGCCTATACCACACCGCACGCAGACCTTGTCTGCCCGGCGGACACGATCGCACAGCTCAAGAAAGAGCAGGCATGGGCGCGCGAACTCGCCGAGAAGGATGCCGCCAACGCCCGCACCGTCGGCAGCAAGGGAAAGAAGGTTATCGACACCGACAAGCGAATCATGTTTGCCGCGATGATGATGCGCCTCGACCGCGACGTCGGCCGTATCATGGCAAAACTCAAGGAACGCGGTATCGACGAAAACACGCTGGTTGTCTTTACCTCCGACAACGGCCCTCATGCCGAGGATGGCAAGGACAATTCTTTCTTCAACTCCTCCGGTGGTCTGCGCGGCATCAAGCGTGACATGTATGAAGGCGGTATTCGCGAACCCTTCGCCATCCGCTGGCCCGGCCGCATCAAGGCCGGTTCCACGAGCGACCATCAGGCCGCGTTCTGGGATTTTATGCCCACGGTGTTTGAAATCATCGGCGAAGCCGCGCCCGAGGGCATCGACGGCATCAGCTACGCGCCGACGATACTCGATCGCCCGGACGGCCAGAAGAAACACGACTACCTCTACTGGGAGCTGCTCGTGAAGGACAAAGGCTGCCAGGCCGTCCGTCAGGGCGATTGGAAGGTCGTGCGCAAGGGCTTGAACGCCAAGCTAGAGCTTTACGATCTCTCAAGCGATATCGCCGAGAAAAACGATCTCTCCGCCAACAATCCTGACAAGGTCGTGCATTTCGAAAAACTCCTGGTTTCCGCGCGCACCCACAGCAGTGTTTTCCCGCTGGAGCTTCCCAAGGGGCAAAAGGGGGAGCTCGATCCGTCCGACCCCTGATGTTTGCTTATATAGAAAGAATAAATATAGCGCAACTGAAAACTATGTAAACGCGGCCCCGTTGGATAGGCTGATTTGATGCCTCGCGCCTTCCCTCCATCTGGGGCCGTTCCTTTTGTTATCATGAATTTTCATCATCTCCTTCTTGCCGCCGCGCTGTTTTTATCAGCATTTGTTTCTATCTCCGCCGCGCATTCCGTCGCCTCGGACGATCCTTGGACTGCTGTTCCCGGCATTCTCGCCCGCATAAAGGCCCCCGTGTTTCCTGATCGCGACTTCGTTGTCACCGATGTGAAATTCGGGGCGAAACTAGGTGGCACGCACGACAATACCGCGGCTATCGCCAAGGCCATCGCCGCATGCCACGCGGCCGGCGGCGGCCGTGTCGTTGTCCCCGCCGGCCTGTTTCTCACCGGGGCGATTCATTTGAAAAGCAATGTCAATCTCCACGTCAGCGAAGGCGCCACACTTCTTTTCTCCAGTGATCCCACGGCCTACCTCCCTGTCGTTTTCATGCGCTGGGAGGGCATTGAGTGCATGAATTATTCGCCGCTTATCTACGCCTTTGAACAGGAAAACATCGCCATCACCGGCAAGGGCACGCTCGACGGCGGCGCGTCGCTCGACAACTGGTGGGGCTGGACGAAACATGGCAACAGCAAACGCCCGCCCGGCACTCCGGCTCCGACCGGCGCGAGCACCCGTCGCCTTGGCGTCATGAGCGACAACAATACGCCCGTCACCGAACGCATTTTTGGCGATGGTTACCACTTGCGCCCGCCTTTTGTGCAGCCCAACCGCTGCAAAAATATTCTCATCGAGGATGTGACCATCGTGCGCTCGCCTTTCTGGGAGCTGAATCCCGTGCTCTGCGAAAATATTACGGTGCGAGGCGTGCAAATCAGCAGCCACGGTCCGAACAACGATGGCTGCGATCCCGATTCGTGCCGTGATGTGCTGATAGAAAATTGTTTTTTCGATACCGGCGACGACTGCATCGCGATAAAATCCGGACGCAACGAGGACGGTCGCCGGGTCAACGTGCCCTCCGAGAATCTCATCATCCGCAACTGCGTGATGAAGGACGGCCACGGCGGCGTGGTCATCGGCAGCGAAGTCGCCGCCGGCTGCCGCAACGTGTTTGTCGAGAACTGTGTCATGGACAGCCCGAACCTCAATCGTGCCCTCCGCTTCAAGTCCAACGCGCGCCGTGGTGGCGTGGTCGAAAACGTGCACATGCGCAATGTCACCATCGGCCAGGTCGACGAGACGATTCTCAGCATCGACTTTACCTATCAAGAAGGCGCCGACGGCCCCTACGCGCCCGCGGTGCGCAATGTCTCGCTTGAAAACGTGACCGGCAAGAAAAGCCCGCGAGTCCTGCGCATCGTCGGATTCAAGGGCGCGATCGCGGATGACATCCGTTTCAAAAACTGCGTGTTCGAGGGCATTGCCTCCAGCGAGCAGCTTGAGCACGCCGGACGCATCTCCTTCGATAATGTGACCATAATTCCCGCCAAAAAACCGCGTCCACAAAATGCTGGCGCAGCGTCGGAGTAATGTTTCATCCGCATCCCCCATCATGCCCTTGCCCGACATTTCCCGCCGCCAGTTTCTCACGACCGCCGTTACCGGGGGCGTCCTTGTCTCCACGACGCTCCGCACGATTCCCGCCGCCGCTGACACCGCAGCCGCTCCTGTCCAATCGTCGTCATCAAAAATTGGATGCAGCCGGCCGCGGACCATCGGGGCGCTCTATTTCCGCGCGCAGCTTTATACCATCGTCCCCCGGCAAGTCCGCGAGGACATGGAATGGATGCGCGACGCCGGCATCAACACGCTCGTCATCGGCGTGCTGGAGCAGGATCTGACCTCCGCCCGTGAAAACATCGACTTGCTTTGCAGCGAGGCCCACCGCGTCGGTTTGAAAGTTTGGGCCATCCCGAGTCGCTGGGGAAACCTCGTGGCGGGAGCGCCAAAAGTGCCGTGCGTGTTTACCGGCAAAAAGCCGGATTGCTGGGCGCTTCGGTCCAACGGCAAACCGTGGATGGGGCAGTTTGGCCCCTATGCGAGCATCCACCATGAAATCACACGGGAAAATTTTTCAAAAATGCTCCGCCGCCTGCTTACGCAATGGCCGGTCGAGGGCGTCGTTTGGGATGAGCCGAAAGCCTACAACGTCATCGACCATAGCGCCGCCGCGCAAAAAGCCTTTGGCGGTGCCGTTCCCCCCGGCGAGAGCGCTCATCGCCGCGCTTTCACGCGTTTTTTTGGCGAACTCAACGCCATCGCGAAGGAAGCGCATTCCAGCTGCCACACCTCGATGTTCACCTATGCGACACTCGCGCAGGACGAAGTGGACGACCTCGTTGACCAGTCCGGCCTCGACGCTTTCGGCTGCGACGGACGCCCTTGGGCGCTCGCCGACAGAGGCGCGGACGACAGCCGCCGCGACCGGCTCGCGCGCAAATGCCTCATCGACGACGGCCCGCGCTTCATCGCCGCCGCGCGCAGGCATGGCAAAAAATCATTCGCGCTCATCGAGAACCACGCGCTTCCCGACACCTGCAATCCCATCATGGACCGCCGGCTTCCGGACGTCATCGCACAAGGATGGGATCATTTGATTTGCTACTATTATCCGCGATCCTGTGACGCTCCCGACACGAGCATGGCAGTTTTGAAGAAACACCTGTTGCGGATTTAAGAGCACGCCGCGCATGCAGATAACAATATGCCGGAGAACTTATGAATCGTCGTGAATTCCTGAAAACCAGCGCGGGGTTCCTTGCGGCGGCCACGAGCGGAAACATGCTAACGATTGCTTGCAAGCCCGCGAGGAAACAGCAAATTAAATTCGAGCCGGTTATCGGCAAAAATTTTCTCGCTCCCGCGCTGAAGCTCACGCCGGACGGCGGTCTTTACCAACAAACCTACTTCGATGTCACACCCTACAGTCCGTCGGAACGATATCTGGTGGTCTCAAAGTTTCCCTTCCAGGACCGCATGCCGGTCGTCGGTGACACAGCGGAAGTCTGCATAATCGACACCCACGAACAGACCATCCAGACGGTTTACAAAACAAAAAGCTGGGGATTGCAGACCGGCACCAACGCGCAATGGGGGGCGACCGACAGTTATGTTTACTGCAACGATATTATAGGCGGCACCACGGTCTGCGTACGTGTGGACATCGACACTGGTGAAACAAGCGCATTTTGCGGTCCTATGTACTCGGTGGCGGCCAATGATTCGTGCGTGGTTGGGTTTCCGCTCGAATTATTCGATGTTACCCAGCTCGGCTACGGCTGCCCGCCCGCTTCGCCCGGCGCGTTCCAATCCTTGCCTCCCGGCGCATCGGAGACGGAGGGCATCTGGCGCACCGACCTGAAAACCAATAAAAAGAAACTCATTGTGAGCTTGGCGGACGCCGCGGCGGTGCTGCCGTCCCCGCCGGAGCGGGATTGCACCTATTATTTCTGGCATAGCAAATTCAATCGGCAGGGCACGCGGGTTTATAATGTTGTACGCTGCATACTGGCCGGAAATCTCGGCGTGCACAATCCCGCCAACATCACATTCAAGCCCGATGGCACGGAATTATGTTATGCGACACCCGGCCGCCTGCCGTGGGGGGCGGGGGGCGGGCACCCAAACTGGCATCCCGACGGGGAGCATTTGATACGGCATTTGAAATTTGAGGATGGGAAAAATTATTTTGTAAAATTCAAATACGACGGATCCACATTTGAAAAACTCTCCCGGAAAATACTTGGCGGCGGTCATCCGAGTGTGGAAAAGGGCGGACGCTACCTGATTACCGATGCATTCAAAACCGACGGCGAACAGAAAACAGTCTCGCTGCGCTTGGCGGACTTGGAGGCGGACGAGGCAAAAATCGTCTGCACGTTGCCCTCAATCAAATGGGAAGGACGCCTGCCCGACGCTGTTTTCCGTCTCGACGGGCATCCCTGTTGGAGTCGTGATTACAAAAAAGTGACCATCCAGGCCGCGAATGTGCGTGGCGAGCGGCATCTCTATCTGGTGGATTTATCAGCCATTTTGTCCCCGCGATGACTGCTCGGGTGGGGTGTTCGGGATCTCGTTTTCGCTCGTTTTATTTCATCATAAAATGCCAGAATCACTTTTATCCATGGTTTTGAAATATTTCCTGGTGCTTTTTATCTGAATTTTGTTACTC
This sequence comes from Termitidicoccus mucosus, assembly GCF_038725785.1. Lineage (GTDB taxonomy): Bacteria > Verrucomicrobiota > Verrucomicrobiia > Opitutales > Opitutaceae > Termitidicoccus > Termitidicoccus mucosus. Next base: position 1,193,333 of record NZ_CP109796.1, on the reverse strand, counting down.
TTATAGAGTAATTTTATTTACCGACCCGACCCGACTGGCGGGAGAATGCGGATAAATGGCCTGAATTTTATACCCCTTAATGGACAGCACGCTTCACTGGATTGATTACTCAATTGTCGTCATCTCGGTCGTTTCCACAATCGGATTCGGCGCGTGGTTTGCGCGGCATCAGGATTCATCGGACAAATTTTTCGCCGGAGGCAAGCGTATTCCACCATGGATTATCGGCATGTCCATTTTTGCGACATTAATCAGCAGTGTGACCTTTCTCGCATATCCGGCGGCCTCATATAAAGGAAATTGGATACTCCTCGTCCAGGGGCTTATGGTGCCGATTGTGCTGGTCGGGATGATTTGGGTGATTGTCCCGCTGTTCAGGAAAGTCATCCGGCTGAGCACGTATGAATACTTCGAGCGACGCTTCGGGTTCTTCGCGCGCATATACAGCTCGGTGGCGTTCAGCTTCACCCATTTCACGAAAATGGGCACGGTGATGTATCTATTGGCGTTGGCGCTAAATTCCGTAGCGGGGTTCAGTGTGCCTATGACTATCCTAGTGCTGGGCACGGCCATCATCATCCTCACGTTGCTCGGCGGGATGGAGGCGGTCATCTGGATGGATCTTGCCCAAGGCTTGCTGATGATTGGTGGCGGGCTCATCTGCCTGGGCATTCTTTTGTTTTCCACAGATGGCGGGCCGGTGGCGGCCATAGGAAAGGCGTTTGAGTGGAAAAAAATCGGATTCGGTCCGTATGACTGGAACCTCACCAACCTCACCTTCATCGTGATGGTCATCAACGGTCTGTTCTATGGTGTGCAGAAATACGGCACCGACCAGACAATCGTGCAGCGCTATCTGGCAGCCAAGGATGACAGGGGGGCGAAAAAAGCCGCTTATATCGGCGTATTACTGAGCGTGCCGATGTGGACGCTCTTCATGCTCATAGGCACCGCGTTGTATGTGTATTACAAGGGCAATGCCGGAGTGGCGCTGCCTGGGGACATCAAAGCCGACGCGGTATTCCCCTATTTCATAAAAACACAACTCCCGGTCGGTATAATCGGACTGGTGCTGGCCGCGCTCATATCGGCCGCGGTGTCCACTCTCGACGCCGACATGAACAGCCTCGCGGCGGTCGGCGTGCAGGATTACTATCAGCGTTTCCGTCCGAATTGCACCGATCGGCAGCGTCTCAACATGGGGCGCATTCTGGTGGCGTTTTCAGGCATCGGGTGCATCGTGGTGGCGTTGCTTTATCATGCGTGGGGAGGGGAGGGTGTGCTCGGCGTGGTCTTTGAGTTATACGCGATTTTATCGGCCGGCGTCGTGGGTATATTTTTGCTGGGACTGTTCAGCAGGCGGGCGAATAAGCAGGGGCTCTACACCGGACTCGTGGTGTGCGTGCTCTTCACCGCATACGCCGTGCTCACCACCTCCCCAATCGGCACCGGCGATACGCGGAGACTGCTACTCGATCTCGGGAGGTATAATTTTCCGCATCACAAGATGATGCTCGGGGTTTACAGCCATATCATTGTGCTAGTGGTGGGCTACCTGGCTAGCTTCCTGTTTGAGTCGAAGGAAAAACTGGTCGAAAACCTGACCATATACGATTATTTCAAGTAAACGGTGAACAAAGCGGCGTCTTCTGGACGGCAGGAGTGAGGTGCGTCGGACTGTCAACTAGATTACGATAGCGAAAAGCGGGTTTCCTCCGTTGACTTCACGGGGGCGTGAAACTGTTTTTGTCTTCCCTTGTCTGTCATGGGGACACTTATTTCGCTTTCCATTCCACCACAATGAACAAACAATCAACAATTTCCGACGTGGCCAAAAAGGCAGGCGTGGCGCTCGGCACGGTCTCTCGGGTGCTCAACGACATCCCCGGAGTGAATGACGGCATCCGTGAAAAGGTGCTCGATGCCGCAAGGGCGTTGAACTACACCCGACTGCGTCGTCGCAAGGTCGCGCGCACGGGAGGTGGCGGGCGCGAGGACGAGCCGAAAAACGTGGGGGTGGTCTGCTTCGGCATGGAGGATTCGCTGGTGCAGCTTCCGGTGGTGAGCGCGGCGCTGCAAAGCATCGAGAGCACCGTCGCGGGGCTGGGAGGCTCGCTGCTGCTCTCCATCAGCCCGAAGGGGGACCGCGTGCCGGCGTTTCTCTCGGGCGGCCGCGTGGCTGGTTTGATTTTGAAGGGACCGAACCAGGGCGAGTTGCCGTCGCTGTCGGACAACCGGTTTTTGCAGCAACTTTATCGGTTGCCCTACGTGTGGCTGATGGGGCGATTGCCCGGTGCGCCGGGCGATCACTGCAACTTCGACACCGAGGATGCAGGACGCATCGCGGCGGCGCATCTTTATGAAAAAGGCCATCGGCACGTAGCGTTTCTCAATCCGAAGCCCGGCCAGTCGCAGTTCGAGCGTGTGAAACATTCGTTTATCGAACACGCGCGCTGGCTCGGTTGCGAGGTGGACCTTTTCGAGTCGCCGCCGCCTGGCTGGCGTGTGTGGCCGCTGCCAGCCATCACCTCGCCGGAAAACGTGGGCGAACTCGTGGCGCGCTGGCTGTCGCGTCCGGTGAAAAAACGCGCGACGTCGTTTTTCGTTCCGGCGGACCGCACATCAATCCAGCTTTATGCCGCGTTGGAAGCGAGGGGCGTTCGTCCCGGTCGCGACGTGGGCATCATCTCGTGCAACAACGAGCAGTCCATCATCGCCGGCTTGAGCCCGGCGCTCACGACCATCGACGTGCGTGCGGCTGCGATTGGCGAGCGCGCCGTGCATCAGTTATTCTGGCGCATCGCGCATCCTGAAGATCGGTCGTCGTCGCAGGTCATGATACAGCCCGGGCTGGTCGAGCGTGATTCGGTGCCGGAGCGAAAGGACTTAGGGTAGCCTCCGTCAGTTATTTGGCAGAATGATATAATCGGCACCGACGTCCTTCGGCGCGGCGGGACCAGTCAGATAACTGCGCATGATGGCGAGAGCCTTGGGCGTGTGACCGCTCCGTCCGGGCGGCTCATCGAGCCGGCCCCATACAAGCACCTCGTTTTCAACGGCGGATTTCACGACGCGCCACTGGTCGGGCATGTCATCCTCCGCGCCGAACATGATGCGCACCGGGCGTGCGCAATACTCATAGTCGCGCGTGGCCGCGCGCACCGGTTTCGCCAGGGTGAAAACCGTCACAAAACGCGCGGCGTCATAACGTGCGGCGATGATTTCATTGGTCGCGCTGTCGTCGCGGAAAAGCGCGTTTTCGCCACCTTCCGGCATCGGGATCGCGTCGTGGAAAACGGGCGCGGAAGCATCGGCGATGAGATTGCGCGAAAAGAGGGCCGGGGAACCGTTGCTTTCCTCCGGGATGTTTTTGAAGATGCTGCCGGTGAAATGCGATGGCGATTTGTTGTGCTGGATTCCGGTGACGCTCCAGTTTTCCTGCCAGAGTGTGTTGCGCTCGGCGGTGACGAGAGCGCGGTCAAACAAGATGATGCCGCCAGTATTTTCCGCGACGACATTGTGGGCGAGGTGCGCGGATACCGTGTGAATTACGAGAGCGAGGAGCGAATTGCCGGCAATGATATTGCGATCTATCCTCACGATTTCGGGTTTCGTGGCATCGCCTTTGATGGCGGAGCGGCCATAAATCAGCATCGCGCCCGTTATGGATTCGCAGGCGACGACGATGTTGCCCGTGATAGTCGGGGTGGAGGCGGTGACGCGGATGCCGCCGTCAACAGGGGAGCTCGTATCCGCGAAATTTGCGATAACGATGTTGCCAGTGATTTCTCCGCGGCAGCCCTTGGAATACGATATCACTGCGCCCGCCGAAGAGAGTCCTTTGGCGGCGGGGGCCGACTGGTTGTTGAAAAAGACATTGCTTTTCAATCGGGGAGCGGCGCCGCCGCATGCGAGAAACGCGCTCGCGGCGCCGGCCCCGGTGCTGTTGTCGAAGATGATATTATGCACGATGTAGGGAGCCGCGCCATTGATGCACGCGATGGCGCCGCCATGAGTTTCGGTCGGACGTGGACTTCCTGCCACGCGGTTGCCAACGAACACGCAGCCGCTGATGGACGGCGAGGTGCCGTCGCACAAGATTGCCGCGCCCGCATCGTGCGCGAAGCCGTTCTCGAAACGCAGCCCATCGAGTTTGGTCTCATCGGCTCCCATCGCGATGCGGCGGTCGCCGCCACCGTCAAGGATTGTGGGCGTGTTCCAGCAATCACGTGTGAGTTCGCCGGTGTCCTCGCGACCGAAGGCGGTGTAGCCACCGGAGAGGTTCACGCGAGGTTTCAGCACGAGCGTCGGCTCGGCATAGCGTCCCTGCGAAATGAGGATGACCACCGGCTTGGCTCCGATGGGCGGAGATTCGACCGATGCAAGCGCATGCGTGATGGACGCCCAGGGACGCGTCCGGCTGCCATTGCCGTTCGCATCGTCGCCACGGACCCGATCCACGAAATAATATTTGCCCGGGGCGGAAGGTTTGGCGGCTTTCGCCTGTGCGGGCGGCCCGGCAGTGACGGCCGCCGCGCGGATGTGAGATGGCGCGAGAGCGGCGAATGAGATGATGGCGGAAAACAGAAGCGAAGCAATGTGATGTGAGACTCTCATAAGGACAGAAACTGCCAAAGGAGCGGATGGGATGGCGGCCACAATATCGGCCGCCGCTCTTGATTCAAGGACATGTATGGAGGCGTGTGGCGGCACGTGCCCGCTCAGTTTTCCTCCGGGTCGCCTTTGAGCGAACGGACGAGGCCGTTTTCCATGTTGATGCTGAACACCTCCATTCCCGTCATGCGGTCAAACAGCACGGCCTTGCCTTCTCCGTGGAGGTCACGCCAAGTCGAGCGGGTGCGGGTGCCGCCATCAGGCCAGTAGGTCGTCCATTCAAAGAGAGCCGGTGTTTTGTATTCACGCTTCCATGACAGGGTGCCGGATGGTCTGTAATGGGTTTCGGTGCCTTGAAATTGACCGAGATGATAGGTCGCGTCGTGCAGAACCTCGCCGTCGGGGCCGAGCCAGCGGACGGGGCCGTGGAACAGGAAGCGCCCGTCATCGGCGATTCCGCCGGAGTAGAGGACGGTGCCGCCGGGGACTTTTTCGGTGTATTCGCGGATGCCGGCCACGCGCGCGGCTTTATTGCGCGTGAGCGTCTCATCGGAGGCGTTGTCGACTTCATCGGAGCCGCTGAGAATCCATTCCTCGTTGAATTCGTAGTGCAGACACGGCTCGGTCATGGTGGCGATGAGGTGAATCATGCCGTTGGGCGTCTGGCGCGTGACGGAGTAGCCGATGGTGTCGCCGCCCATGTCGGCAGAGCGTTTGGGGAGCTCGTGACGCTGCGTGCTGGGGAGTTTTCGGATTTTCCATGTCTCGCCATCGTCGTCGGAAAGGGCCACCCAAACACCCTTGTCCTTGATGTCGGGAGGCGTGAAACCCTTGTCGGTCTGGAGATCGCCGGCAAAGAAAAGGCGTCCGCTGGCGAGGCGGATGAGCGAGGGGCGCTGGTTGCCGCCGAGCATGCAGAAGGGGGTTTGGGAGATTTTCCATGTTTTGCCGCCGTCGTCGGAGACGGAGCGGGGCATGTGGCCTTCGATGTCGGAGCTTTTCCCGCCAAAGCCGAGGAGGCGTCCATCGCGCATCTCGACAAAAACGGTGTGGCGTCCGCCGGTGCGTCCGCCGGTGTCGAACCAAGTGGCTCCATTGTCGGTGCTTTTCCATAGGACGGATTCGGGTCCGATGGCGTCACTGGCGATGAGAATATTGCCGGCGCGGTCGCGGAAGGCGCTGGTGATGGGTTGCGCGGAGTAGCCGCCGACCGGTTCGGGGAAATGCGGGAAATTGACCGGGCTCCAGGTGGCGCCGTTGTCGTCGGAAGTTATGTATTGGAAAGGATAACCGGCGTTGAATTTGTTCATGCCCCAGACGAACCAGATACGTCCGTGGTCGTTCCAGAGGAGGGGGGCATGGTCATCGATGTCGGGCATATCAAGGAAAAGGTCGGGCATGTCCCATTGGTCCGCGCCGTGGCGCAAGCGGGTGCTCATCATGGCGACATCGGGCGTGGTCTCGCCGACGGCGGTGAACATGACGACGATGAGGTCTCCGTTGTCGCAGGCGACGAGGCCGGGGCAGTGATTGTGCCGGAGCATGCCGCGGTGGAAACCCAGGGCGCGGAGGGCTGCGAGCTTGCTGGGCGCGGTATTTTCCGGCGGGGTGGGGAGAAGAAGGCGTTTGCGGAAATGCGGTTTGTTGGCGGGTGGACCGTGCTTCGCGAGTTCGCGCGTGGTGACGTTTGTCGGTAGCACGCCGAGCACGGCAAAAGGAAGGAGGGGATCGCCGGGTTTGGTGGCAGGCGGCGGGGCCGCGACGACGCGGAATCCGATGGTGCTGTTGCCTTGGTTGTTCGGGATGTCGCGGATGAAGTTTTTATAGCCCATCTCGCTTTTGTAATTGCCGGATTGGGCCTGCCCCGCGCCGGACGGGGCATTTGCGGAGACCTTGGCTTTTTGAGAGACAGCCTGCAATTCCTCCAACGGCACCGGCGGAAAATTCGGTGGCAAGCCGGCGCGGTTGGCGGAGCGCGAGTAATAAGGCAGATCGTTTTCAAGCCCGCCGCCGCGGATTACACGCGCGATACCGGAGGATGGTCCGACCGGATCGGTCTGCGACTCGAATGGGTATTCGCCGTGCCAGTCGAGGCACCATTCGCGAACTCCGGCGTGCATATTTAGAAAACCCCACGCATTCGGCACACCGATGCCGGGCGGTGCCTCGCCCGGAGAGGAGAACCACGTGGTTGTTCCGGCGCGGCAGGCGTATTCCCATTCAGCCTCGGTGGGCAGGCGGTAGGTCATGCCCTCCTTTTCGCTGAGCCAGCGGCAGAACGCCGTCGCGTCTTCCCAACTAATGCCGGCTGCATATGGAGCGGTCGCCGGATCGCCGCGATACGCGGCGCGGAATTGCTGGAATTGCCCGACCTTCACCTCGGCCTCGGCCATGTGAAACGGCTGGCTGATGGTGACTTCGTGGACGGGATGCTCGTCCCAGTCGCCCCATTTCAGGTAAACGGGCTGCTTGATGAAGGCAGTGCGTGGCGTCTCGTTGGTCTCGCCCATCATGAATTTTCCTGGTGCGACGGGCAACATTCGCATGCCGAGGGAGTTTATAAAAGGCTGGCCAAGCTCCGATGCGGCGGCGCGAGAGGGAAGGACTCCGGTTGCGATAAAGGCCGAGGCTAAGAGAACAAGCGTGGGGGAGTAACGCACAATATGATTATTTCGCTAATATGGAAAATGAATGGCAAGCAAAAACAGATCATTATTTCATACTAATTCATCATTGCGTTTCTTGGATCAATGGCCTTCAACATGATTCTCTAGGTTTTACAGAATAAAATGATATTTGCGTGATTTTTGATGGAAAAATGCTTGATTTATTTCATGAAAAATATAACATTTCATTTAAAATTCATTGAAATTATATATAAATCAAGCATTGCCAACGTGTTTTGTTTGAAGCTGGCATGACAATAATTTCCGCTTCACACACAGGCAGGCAAACACCATGAAAACACGCTCACTCGTTTTGCGACACCCCAACCTTCTCCTTGCGTTTTTTTGCGCAGTCGCGCTCGTGCCTGTCCCATCCCTGACCGCCTCGCTGGAGTCGGGCGAGAGCACCGCGATTATCATCAAGGGATTGAAGGAATGGCCCTCGCCAAATCCGTCCGACAAACTGCCATCGGTCAGCGGTGTGGAGACATCCACGGTGCTGCGGGCGGACAAAGAGCATCCCGAACTTGGCGACGGACGCGGTTGGACGTTTCATCACCATCCCGACATGGCTGTGTGGCGCGGACGTCTTTATGTGGCATGGAGTTCATGCGTGAAGGATGAGGACACATGGCCCAACCGCGAGCTTTACAGCACGTCCGCCGATGGCCGCGCGTGGTCGAAGCCGCTGGAGATGTTTCCCGAGGGTGTGTCCACGCCATTCCGCATGTATTTTTATCGTACGCCCGACGACGTGATGCTCATGTTCGCCGGTGTGCGGCTGAATCGTGACAGGCTTTCGGAAAAGAAGAAAGACGGGATGGTGGTGCGCCGCGTCATGCCCGATCATACGCTCGGCCCGGTGTATATGTTGCGCATGCCGAGGGCATGGGGCGGAGACGAAAAACCAGATGGCCTTCCGGGTGCGTCCCTGGATATATATTCATCTTCCAATGACAGGGATTTTATCACGGCCTGTGAAAAACTCCTCGCTGATTTTGTTGTGCTCAACCAGCAGGACTACGGTCGCATGCTCGACAGGAAAAATCGGATGCCATGGGCAAATGCCACCGAATGGGCGACTGCCGCCGGTTATTCGGAATCCCTGGCATCCTCCTTTGGCAAAGCCATGTCGTTCTATCACCGCAAGGACGGCACAATTGTCGGCATCGGCAAGAGTCGCTGGGTGACTGTCTCGGACAATGGGGGCAAAACCTGGTCGCGGCCCGTCCGCTCGACTCAGCTTGTTACCGGCACAGCCAAAGTATGGGGGCAGCGCACTACCGATGGACGCTACGCGCTCGTATATAACCCGCACGCCAAAAACCGATTCCCTCTCGTCGTCGTGTCGGGCGAGGACGGTGTTACCTTCCGAGACATGTGCATGGCCAACTCCGGTGACCAATCGCAACGCTACGAGGGAAAGAATAAAAATACCGGTGCGCAATACGTTCGCGGCATTGCCGAATGGGCGACAGACGGCACCTTCGCGGGAGAGAAAAACAACCTCTGGCTCGTGTATAGTATCAATAAGGAGGACATTGTCGTAAGCCGCATCCCGCTCCCGGTGCGCCCCGCAAAATAAACCGACCGGCGGCAGCCATTCTCCATGGCGGTGCGCAATCCGGCCAGACTCCTTTGCATGGACACCGTTATTCTCCAACAACCCCATCGCCTCCTCTTCGGCTGCGGTAGCGCGCAATCCATCCCCGGCGAACTTGCTGCCGCCGGCCTCCGTCGCGCGTTTGTCGTCACCAGTACTCCCGTGGTTGCATCGTCCGCTGTGGCCTCGTTGTGCGACGCGTGGCGTGCCTCCGGCCTCGCGCTCGAAATTGCGCCGCTGGTGGATCGCGAGCCGGAGATCGCGTTGTTTGAGACTGTGCTCGCCGTCGCACGTGTGTTTCGCCCCGATGTGGTGATCGGCCTCGGCGGCGGCAGCCCGCTCGACGTGGCCAAGCTCACCGCCGCTCTGCTCGACGGCGTGCAGGACGTGCGCGAAGTGTTCGGCATCGGCTTCTTGAAAAAACGCGCCACGCATCTGATCTGCATTCCGACCACCGCGGGCACAGGAGCGGAGGTGTCGCCCAACGCCATTCTGCTCGACGAGGCCGAGCGTCTGAAAAAAGGCGCAGTGAGTCCGCATCTCGTTCCCGATCTCGCGGTCTGTGATCCCGACCTTACGCTCACCGTGCCGCCCGCCGTCACTGCCGCGACCGGCATCGACGCGCTGGTGCATTGCATGGAGGCCTACGCCAACAAGCACGCGCACCCCGCCGTGGATGTTTACGCGCTCGAGGGCATCCGGCGCATCGGCCGCTCCATTGAGCGCGCAGTGCGCGATGGCGCCGATCGCGACGCCCGTGCCGACGTGATGCTCGGCGCGCTTTACGGCGGGCTCTGCCTCGGCCCGGTCAACACTGCCGCCGTTCACGCGCTCTCCTATCCGCTCGGCGGAGAATACCGCATCGCGCACGGCATGGCCAACTCGTTGCTCATGCCGCACGTTTTTCGTTTCAACCTCACCGCGATGCCCGCGCGCTACGCCGACATCGCGCTTGCGCTCGGCTGCGCGCCAACCGCCACGGTGTCCGCCACCGCTGCCGCCGGCCTGGCGTGGCTCGTGGCTCTCTCTCGTGCCTGCGGCATTCCCCAGCGCCTTCGCGACGTCGGCGTTCCCGAGTCAGACCTGCCCCGCCTCGCGCAAGAGGCGATGAAGGTCACGCGCCTTTTGAAAAACAATCCCCGCGAGCTCACCGCCACTGACGCGCTCGGGATCTACCGCGACGCGTATTGAAATTTTAATTACAAAAACAGGATCCTCGTACCGCATGCCCGCAGCATCCATGGCCATTCTTGAAAAAGGCCGCATCCGCGCCGCTCTGCGCGGCCATGTCATCGTGCCGATGATAAGCCCGCTTACGCCTTCCGGCAAACCCGACCTGACGGCGACATTTCGCGTCGCGGATCACATCATCGGCGGTGGCTGCCAGGGACTCCTGGTCGGAGGCACCAACAGTGAAGGCCCCTTGCTCGCACTCGCGCACCGCATTGCCCAGATTGAGGCCGTCGTGGAACACATCGCAGGACATGGCATGGTTTACGCTGGCATCGGAGCTACGGCATTTGACGACGCGGTGGAGCTAGGCCGCGCAAGCCTGCGCTCCGGTGCGGTCGCGGTGGTCGCACACCCGCCGCCGTGCTTCATCATCAACACGGCCGAAATCGAGGCGTATTATCTAAAACTCATCGATGCGGTCGATGGCCCGTTTTTTATTTACAACATGCCGCTGACCACAGGCATCTCGATTCCGCTCGATGTGATCGGGCGGCTCAGCACGCATCCGCTTGTGATGGGAATCAAGGATTCCGAAGGTGACGCGGAGCGACAGGCTCTACTTGCTGCCATGCATAAGGATCGTGCGGATTTCACCGTTTTCTGCGGTGCGATGGCTCACTCCGCGCGCTCGCTTGCAGCCGGGGCCGATGGCAACGTGCCCAGCGCCGGCAACCTTGATCCTGCCGCGTGCCGCCAGCTCGTGGACCTTTCTCTCTCGTCCGCTGTCGTGCCATCCGCGCTTGCCGTTGCGCAGGATCGTGTGGCAGCCGTCAGCAAGGTCTATCAGGAAGGACGCAAGCTTCCCGCACAAATTTCCGCGCTCAAAGGCTGCGCCAGTCTGCTCGGGCTCTGCTCGCCAGACATGCTTCCGCCGCTCCTCACCACGACCGACACGGAACGCTTCGAGCTTCGCCAGCGCCTTGTCAGGCTCCATCTTCCGGTCTCATGAAACGCTCCGCCAAACCCATTCTCGCCGTCACTATGGGCGACCCGGCCGGTACCGGTCCGGAACTTATCATCAAGGCGCTAACCCACCCCGAATTGCGCGCTGTCTGCCGTCCCGTTGTGGTGGGTGATGCTCGCATGCTTGTTGAGGCCGCCGCCATTGTCTGCCTTCATCCCGAGATCAGGAAAATATCCTCTCCGTCCGCCGTGCTCGACGATCCCGAAGTGATACCGGTCATCGATCTCAACAATGTCCCGCGTCACGGGTTTGAACGTCGCAAAGCCAGTCCCACCGGCGGGCATGCGGCGTATGAATACATCTGTCGCGCTGTCGAACTTGCCAAGTCCGGCGACATGCAGGCCATCGTGACCTCGGCCATCAATAAAGCTGCGCTCCATGCCGCCGGGCACCACTACGATGGGCACACTGAGCTGCTTGCCGCGCTTTGCGGAAACCCGAAAGTCACCATGATGCTTGCCACCGGAAAGCTCCGGGTGTGCCACGTGAGCACGCATGTCTCGCTCACAGAGGCCATCAAGCGTGTCCGGGCGGATCGCATTGTCTCCGTGATACAACTCGCACGTGACGGCATGCGCGAGCTGGGCGTCGAGGACCCGCACATCGCCGTCGCCGGCCTTAACCCGCACGCGGGCGAGGGAGGGCTGTTCGGAGATGAGGAAATCAGGCACATCACCCCCGCCATCGAGCAGGCGCGCGCGCTCGGCATCCGTGTGAGCGGGCCGTATGCCGGCGACACGGTGTTTTTTCGCACATTGCAAGGCCAGTTCGATTGCGCCATCGCGATGTATCACGATCAAGGCCACGTTGCCGCGAAGATGCTCGGCATCTGGCAGGGCGTGAATATCACGCTCGGTCTGCCTATCATCCGCACATCGGTCGAGCACGGCACCGACTTTGAAAACGCGGGCAAGGGCATCGGCGATCCACGCAGCCTGCTTTGTGCGCTCAACCTCGCGGCGACGATGGTCGCCAATCGCCTTGCTGTCACCGGCTCCGCCATTAAGACCGTGTGAACGGATGGCACTCGCGCGATTTCTCGTTCGCAAAAATTCCGCCGCACCATCGTCTGTCCTGCGTCCATGTCTCACACGATTCTTGCCGACGACCTCAGCGGTGCGATGGAAACCGCCGCGACCTTCATGCGCCACGGTTGGAGTCCCTCCATTCCGCTTGACGAATCCGTCGCCGTCCCGGCGGGCGCGTCAGTGGTGATTTCCACCGAGACGCGCAACCTCCCGCCCGCCACTGCGCTCTCGGTGCTGGCGGCGCGAGCCGGCGAAATTCGACGGATCGGAGCGAATCTTGTTTTCAAAAAAATCGATTCCACCATGCGCGGCCCTGTCGGCGCGGAACTCGCCGCCGTGCGTGAGACATGGCCGGAGCGCCCGGTGTTCATCACGCCCGCCAATCCGCTCGTCGGACGCGTGGTAGTAGATGGAGTTCTGCATGTTAACGGGATACGCGTCACGCAGACTCCGTTTCGTCATGATCCAGGCTGGCCTGTCATGCACAACGAGTTGATACGCCTGCTCGCCGCGAGCGGCGGCCCGGGCGGCACTGTCACGCTACCGCTCGCCGTGATTCGCGGGCGGGTGCGCGTGCGATGGCTGCGTGAGAAAATGGCCGCGGGGCGCATGGTGTTTGCGTGCGACGCGGAGACAATCGACGACCTCCGCGCAATTGTCGCCGCCGCGCGCGAGGCGCACGGCGCCCCCCTGTTCACCGGCTCCAGCGCGCTCGCCGCGGTTGTCGCGGAGTTTGCGCGTCCTGCCGCGAACGCATCAACGGTTGAAAACAAAAACGCCCCGCCGCCCATGTGCGGCGGCACGCTTTTCGTGTGCGGCAGCAAACACCCGGCGAGCCACCATCAGATGCGCGCGCTCGATCTGCCGTTGCGCATGTTGACACCGGAGTCGTTCGGGCTTGCAAGCGAGCTGGCCGCCGACCTCGCGGCCCGGGGCCGGGCCACCGTGCTATGCGCGGATTATCCAGGGCTGCCAGAGGATGCCCTGGCCGCGATGGGGAACATCGTGGAGACCGTCGCACGCATTGCGTTGGTCGGCACTCTTTTCGTCACCGGAGGCGAGACCGCCCGCGCGCTTTGCCGCCGCCTTGGCGGCACGGCACTGGAGCTTCGCGCGGAAATCGAGCCGGGCGTGATTGCGGCACGCATGCTCTGTCCTGAGGGCGCGCGCCTCGTCATCACGAAACCCGGCGGCTACGGCGACGCCCAATGCCTCGTGCGCATACGTGAGTGGATTTACGAGGCATCGGATTCATGAGTGAGGATTGCTCAAATCATTATGATTTTGGTTCTAGATAATAGAAATCCGGCGAAATTCTATCCATGGGAAACCTGTGGTGTTATTACCGCCTGCTGATGGCCTCCGCACTTGGTGTGGAGGCGCCGCCGTGGATGGACTCGATGAGGGGGTTTTCCACATTGTCGAAATAGAGCAGGCTGCGGGCGGGCGCATTTTCGACGGAAGGCCAGACGGCGTTCAGGTTCGCGATGCGCAGGCCCTTCACATTCTTGAAAATGAAGGCCGAAGGGATGGCACCGAAGGATTTATTTGTCACCGGCGATGGCCCGCGTGCTTCATTGAATGTTTCGAAGCCGCCAATGCGGTAGGAAATGTTAGAGAAAGAGATATCTTCCAGTGCGAGGCCGTCGATGGCGTGCACCATCACGCGACCATTGGTCTCGATAGTAATGTCGCTGAAGGCGATGTTGCGCACGATGCCATCGGGCGAGGATTTGCCGCGTTTGCTGAGCTCGATGATAATGGGAATCTCGTAGCCCTTGCTCCATTTGCGCTTGGTGAGAAGGGTGATATTATCGAAGCGCACGTTTTCCATCGTGCCGCCGTCCTTGCAGATGAGGCCCAGGCCGGTGCGGGCGGAATGAATCACACAGTTCGAGAAAAGCACACGGCGATAGTCGCCGTAGCTTTCGGTGCCGAGCTTGAGCGCGGTGGCGGAGCTTTGCAGCACGCAGTTGGTCACGACGACATTCTCCACCGGCGGTGTGACGTCACCCATCTTGGTTGTCTTTAACACAATACAGTCGTCGCCTGCCTCGATGTGGCAGTCGGAGATGATGACGTTGCGCGAGGAATCGACGTCGATGCCGTCACTGTTGATGGCGCGCAGGTTATTTATGATTGAGATGCCCCGTATATAAACACCGTCGCAGTTTTTCGGATGCAGTGTCCAGCCGGGCGCGTTGCGGATGGCAACATCGGTGATGCGGATGTTGCGGCAGTCTATCAATTCAATCAGGGGGGTGGGGCGGGCGTGGGCGATGGTGATGTCATTATTGAAGAACGAGTCGCCGTTGCCATCAATGAAACCACGCCCCTCGATGCCGATGTTTTCCGCGCCGCAAGCATAGATGAAATGACGCATCGGATAGCCCTTTTGGTTTTTCCCGTCGATATCGATGATGCCTTCCAAGTAGAGGCTTTCCTGCGGGGGATAATCCGCGATGTCCCTGCTGCCGAGCACTGTCGCGCCTGGCGAAAGGTGGAGCGTCACGTTGCTTTTCAGATGGATGGTGCCGGAAAGAAATTTCCCTGTTGGAAAATAAACCGTGCCGCCGCCCGCGGCGTGACAGGCATCGATGGTTTTCTGGATGGCGGCGGTGTCCAGGGTTTTCCCGTCGCCGATGGCACCGTGTTCCGTGACATTATGATTCCACGCGTCGGCGGAGATCGGCAAGGTGAGGATCGCGCAGAGCGAAAGGCAGAACAGGGTGGCGGATATTTTCTTCAGGTATGAATGCATGATGGTGATGTTATTTTTTCGGGTTGCTTGAAAGAACGGCGGCAGCTTTCGGGCTGACGGTCATTTCCTGCGCGTCTATATCGCGTTGCCACTGGGCGAGCTTCGCGCGCAATTTCAAGACGAGGGCCTGGTTTTCGGCGGCGATATCGCGTTCTTGTCCCTCGTCGGCGGACAAATCGAAAAGGCTCGCCGCCGGACCGATGCCGAGCAGCGCGCCCTCGTGCCATTCGATGAGCATGTGGTTTCCGTCGCGGATGGCTGAGGCGGGATGATATTCTCCGAGGCTGTGGTAGTGTGGAAAATGCCAGAATAGCGGGCGCGCCGCGAGCGGCATGCCGGAGCGGAGTTGCGCGAGCAGGCTCATGCCGTCGGCCGGCACATCGGAGGTGTCGCACCCGGCGGCCTCGGTGAGCGTGAAGAACAGATCCTGCGTGATGACGGGGGTGTCGAAACGCGCGCCGGCAGGGATGACTCCGGCCCAGCTCACGCAGGCCGGAACGCGCAGGCCGCCCTGCCACACGGTCGCCTTGCCGCCGCGAAACGGCGTCTGGCTTTGCAGGGACATGACATTGCCATTGTCGGATGCGAAGACGATGAGGGTGCGTCGCGTCAAATCGAGTTTATCGAGCTCGTCGAGGATGCGACCGATATGCGCGTCCATGCGTTCAATCATCGCGGCCATGACCGGATGATTTTCAGGGCGGACCGCACCGGGTTTGTTGGCGTATTTAGCGACAAGCGCGGGTTGCTCGGTCAGAGGCGTGTGAACGACGTTGTGTGCGATGTAGCAGAAAAACGGACGGTCCTTGTTGCCCCGCATGAATTCCAGTGCATGGTCGGTGATAGCGGCGACATTGTGCGCATCGGGTTTGTCGGCATTTTTCGCACTGGGCTTTCGGGTATGAAACACGACATCGAATCCCTGCGACTCGGGATCCATCGGACGGCCGGGTTTGTAATTATAATCCGGAGCGAGGTGCCACTTGCCAAACAAGCCGGTGATGTAGCCCCGGTCGCGCAACCGCTCGGCGATGGTGACTTCGGGGAGCGGGAGGCCCTGCTGCATCTCGGGCGTGACGAGCGGACGGCCTTTGCCGGAACTGCCGGGGATGAAGTTGGTGAGATGCAGGCGAGCAGGCCATTTGCCGGTCATGAGAGCCGCTCGGGTCGGAGAGCAGATGGGTGCGGCGGCATACGCCTGCGTATAAACCGCGCCGCTGCGCGCGAGGCGGTCGAGGTTGGGTGTCTCATACCACGTGGAGCCGTTGAAGCCGGTCTGGTTCCAGCCCATGTCATCGGCGAGGATGATGACAATGTTGGGTGGTGGCTCCGCGGGTTGCGCGGTGGCGGCTGGAAGCGTCAGCGCGACAGATGACGTGGCGGCGAGCGAGGCACGACGGAACGGGAGCATGGATGTTATTTTCATATGCGAGACGCCGGCTTAGTTTTCGCCGGGACTTCCTTTCTTCGACTTCACTCGACCGCGCTCGAATTCCACGCGGTAGATTTCTTTTTTCGTGACGCGGTCGTACAAAACCGCCGGACCGTCGGCCGCGAGATCGCGCCAAGTCGAGCGAGTGCGGATGGAGCCATCGGGCCAGTAGTTCGTCCACTCCATGGATCCATCCTGTTTGTATTCACGAGTCCATGACAGGATGCCGCCGGGCAGACCCAGGGATTGACGCCCAGAGAGGGCTCCAAGCGCGTAGTTGGCCTCGAATTCGGGTGTGCCGTCGGCGTGGAAGGATTGGAATTTCCCATGTAGGAGGAAGCGTCCGTCATCGGCGATGCCGCCTGAGTAGCGCAGGCGCACGCGGCCGACTTCGTCGGTCTCGGTGTATTCCTTCACCACCGGAACGTGCGACGCCGTTGAACACAGCAACTTCGCATCGGGAGCGGGCGCGGCGATATCGTATTGCAGGATCCATGCTTCGTTGAACTCAAAGTGCAGGCACGGTTGGTTCATCGAAGTGATAAGGTGTATCATGCCGTTCGGCGCCTGGCGCGCGACAGAGTAGCCAAGTGTGCCGCCTCCCATCGCCGCCGCACGTTCGGGCCTCTCGTGCAATTGCACACCAGGGAGAATGCGGGTTGCCCATGTTTCGCCTTCATCGTCGGAGAGCGCGACGAGCGCGCCTCGCTTCTCGATGGAGGCAGGCGCCTTGCCCTTGTCGCTCTGCAGGTCGCAGGCGAAGAGGAGGCGGTCGCTGGCGAGGCGGATGAGCGAAGGCCGCTGGTTGCTGCCGAGCGCGGGGAAGGGGGTTTTGGAGACGGCCCATGTTTTTCCCCCATCGGAAGAAAGCGAGCGCGGCATATAGCCCTCGATGTTGGAGCTCTTGCCACCCATGCCGAGGATTCGTCCGTCGCGCAGTTCGACAAACGCGGTGTGCCGCCCGCCGGTGCGTCCGCCGGGGTCGGCCCAAGTGACGCCGTTGTCGGCGCTGCGCCAGAGCAACGACACAGATCCATGGCCATCGCAGGCAACATTGATGACGCCGTGGCGATCGCGGAAAGCGTTGGTGACAGGTTGCGCGGAATGTGGGCCGACCGGATCGGGGAGGCGCGGAAAGTTGATCGTGCCCCACGTTGCGCCGTGGTCGTCGGACATCATCCATTGGAAGGGGAACCCCGCGGCGTAGTTGTTGAAGCCCCAGAAAAACCAGAGACGCCCGGTGTCGTTCCAAAGCATCGGTGCGTGGTCGTTTACGTCGGGGATATCGAGAAACTGGTCCGGAGGATCCCATTGATCAGCGCCGAAGCGCAGACGCAGCCCCATGAGCGCAACTTCCGGATCATGCTCGGCGGAGGCGCTAAAAAACACGGCGAGCAAATCACCGTTGTCGCATGCGATGAGTGCAGGGCTATGCTGGTGGCGGAGAAATGCCCGCGGCCAGCCGAGCGCGCGGAAAGTGACAAGTTCGGAAGTACGGACATTTTCCGGCGGGGTGGGGAGCAGGAGGCGTTTTCTAAAATACGGGCGTGCTGGGTCTGGTGCGATGGTGGCATTTGCGCCGGATTGCACGACGGCGCGCGAGGTGAGCGGCGTAACGGCAGGCTTTGGCGCAGATTCCGGCGGGGGCGCAAGCACGATGCGGAAGCCGGTGCGGCCCTGACCGTGGCGGTTGGGTGTTTTGCGGAATGAATGACGCTCGGGATTCTCCCCGGAGTTTGCGGGGTGTTTTCCGGCATTGGCTGCGCGGCTGGCGATTTGCAATTCCTCAAGCGGGCAGGGCGGAAAATCTGGGGGCAAGCCGGCACGGTTGGCAGAGCGTGCGTAGAATGTGGTCTCGCGGTCGAGCCCGCCGCCACGAATCACGCGGGCGACGCCGAAGGCCGGGCCGACTGGGTCGGTCTGCGCGTCGAACGAATATTTGCCGTGCCAGTCGAGGCACCATTCGCCCACCCCAGTATGCATGTTCTTCACGCCCCAAGCATTCGCGGTTTCCGACGAAGGTGGTTCGCTACCTGACGAAAACAACGTGGTTGTACCGGCCCGACAGGCGTATTCCCATTCAGCCTCGGTGGGAAGGCGGTAGGGTTTGTCTTCGCGCTTCGAGAGCCAGCGGCAGAAGGCGGCGGCATCGTGCCAGCTCACGCCGGAGGCATAAGGCTGTGTGTCGGGATTGCCCGTATAGGTGCCGCGGAATTTTTTGAATTGCTCAGTCGTGACCTCGACCTCGCTAATATAAAAGGGATGGGAAATTGTCACCCGATGCGCAGGATGCTCGTCCCAGTCGCCGCGCTTAAGATGCGTGCCCTGCGTGAATGCCTCAGCCGGTGTATCGTTTGTCTCGCCCATGACAAACAAGCCTGCCGGGATGGGCAGCATTTTCATGCCGAGCGAGTTTGTGAACGGGACGTCGGCGGGTGCGCATGAACACAACAGAGACAACCCGCCCGCGAGAAGCGTGACTTTAATATATGGAGCGAAGCAATGCATGGGGCGGAAATAACAAGATGAAGCGCCAAGCAAGGGCTCCGCTTGCAAAGCCCCTGCTTGACGGGAATGATGCGCCCGTTTTGGCGTTATTTCTTTTTCGGCACGTAATGATAGGTGCGAGTTTTGTATTGGATGTCGATGGTCGGGTTTTCCATCGCCCTTATCATTTCCGACCCGGCAAGGAGAAACGCGCCGTAGGCGTGGGTGGCGTAAGGACTGCGGGGTCGATTGTAATAATATACATTGTCGCTGGCAAAGGTCGTGCCCACGCAGGTGTCCTCAAGCTGGCCGCGGCGGTTTACCTTCTGGCTCAGGCCAATCCAGCCGGCCTGCGCGATCGAGCCGTAGGTCACGGGGCTGATCCACCCTTTGTTTATCGCGCGGTAAATGCTGTATACAAACATCGCGGTGCCGGAGGTTTCCTCGAAGGTTTCGGCCTTGTCGAGCATCTGGTGCCACATGCCGGTGCCGGACTGAAGCGTGGCGATCGCATAGATGTGTTTGCGCAGGTAGTCGAGAATGGCATCGCGTTGCGGATGGGTTTCGGGTAGCACGTCGAGCAGCTCGATGGTCGCCATCATGACCCATCCGTTGGCTCGGCTCCAGTAGAAGCAGGGATTGTCGGGCTGGTTGGAATTCCAGCCGTGGGCATAGAGGCCGGTATTCTCGTTGAAGAGGCGCCGGGACATCTGCACGACTTGTTTCGCCGCGTCGTCATACCAGGACTTGTCACCAGTCATACGACCCATTTGCGCGAGGGCGGGAATGCTCATGTAGAAATCGTCGCTCCAGAGCGACTCGGGTTGCGGGCGCTTGCGCGCGAGGGTGCCGTCCTTGAGACGCATTTGCTCCTTGCTGATGTAGTGGCTCCAGCGGTCGATGACCTCCTTCAAGTCGGAATCGACACCAGCCATGCGGGCCTTGATAAGCGCGGCGCACATCGCTCCGCACGAGTCGAGCGAATCGGGTTCGATGATATTGCGGAATCCGTTTTGTTTGATGAGGACGGGCTTTCCAAATTTGTCGTGCTGTGCCTTGAAGTAGGGCAGCCAGTCGTGGATGAAGGCCATGTGGCGTGCGGTGAAGTCGCGGAATTTTTTGTCTCCGGTGACCTCGGCGCACTGGAGCATGCCGGAATGGGTGACGCCCATGGTGTAATCAAACACGCTGTGCGAGCCAGCCTCGCCACGCTCCATGACCGCGGTCTTGATGATGGTGTTCTTATCAAGAATCTGGTCGCCGGTCCTGGTATCGATGACGCGGGTGACGCAGGCCTGATCGAGATAATCACGGACGCGGACGAGCAGATCGATGATTTCGGCCTTTTGCGGCATTTGATAAGGAACGGGATAGCCTCCTTCGGAAATATCATAGGGCGCAGGATTATCGCGATTGCGAAACGGACCGTCGGCGAGCAGCGCGGTCACGGATGAGGCTGCGAGCGCAAGCATCGCAGCGAATTTTATATGGTTTGAGGGGGTGGTATTTTTCATGATGGGAAAGGTGATTGTGTCTGATTATATAATATGAATCAGTCCGGCAGGCTGATGAGAAACATCTGGCGGGTGCCGTCCTCCGCTATGCCGGGAACGACGACTGCATTGCCCTCGCGATTCCATGCGGGCGAAGCGTCGAGGCGGAGCGCACCGGCCTTGCCGGTGGACCACACGGAAAGCCAGATGCCGGGGGACTTGAAGCTGCGGCCGGTTTTGCGATCCAGGAACATATAATGATTGTATTCACTGATGCGCGAACCGTTCACAAGCCAGCGTCCGTCAGGCGAGACTGCGGTGTCGCCGCCAGGTGAAATGAACAGCCCGGGTCCGCCGAGTTCGGCGACGACCTTGCGAGCGCGCACGTCATAGCGGATGAGGCTGTCCTTGATGGCGCCAATCATGCAGCCGTCCATGTCCCAGTCGGGATGGCCTCCGATGTAGGTTTCATGCAACATGAGCTCGCTACCGTCGGGACGCATGGAGAAGGGGGCATTGATGCGCGAACCGGGTTTCTCAGTTTCGAAATCGGCGCGGCAGTAAAAATAGACAAGGTCATTGTTGCGGTTGTTGAGGGTGTGGTTGATGAACAGGTGGCGCGAGTCGATGCGCTCCGGGTCGAGCGGGCGGAGTTTTTCGCGGAGCTGGGCAAAGGAAACGAGAAGCCTGCGTCCGCCGGTCTCGATATCGACGCGGTAAATGCCATCATCCTCGGGTGCGGCGACGCCGTCCGTCCAGTCGTGCGCGCCGTTATAGCCGGTGACGGGGCGCAGGCGGGCCATGCGGGCGTAGTTGATGGCGAGGAAGTAGCCACCGTTTTGCGCGATGCCGCCGTTGGCCACGGCGCAGTGGTCGAAACGGTATTCGCGGATGCGGCCGCCTTTGCCGTCGGGCCCGGCGGTGATGTCATAGAGCACGGTGAAGATTTTGCCGGTCTTCACATCGCGGTCGTTAAAAAAAAACTGCGTCTCGGGATGCTCGGGATTCCAATAAAACATCGTGCCCTGCTGCGGATTCCAGCCGCGAGTGGCATCTAGAACTCGAATACTATAGTCGCGCGTATCGATGAGGCAAACACCGGCGGCATCACCGGCGTCGGGGAGGCGGTCCTGGAATTGTGTTTCGAGGCAGAGGATGTAGCGACCGGTATCGTTCCATGGGATGGTGCGGCACTGGCCGATGTAGCCGAAATAGTGATTGGCGGGCCCTTGGGTTATCTGGCGGACCGCCACGCCGGGATCTGCTGAGCGCAGGGCGGCGTCTTTGAGCGGTTTGCTGGAGATGCCCTGCGCGTGGGAGGCGAGGGAAAAAAACGCAGAGAAGATGAGTGTGTATAATGAGAAATGCTTCATGCTGATACATGGTTGTGGTGGCCTCGGAGAGATCGATCTTGTCGGGGATTGTTTCCAAATATTACATAAAATATCAGGTTTAGTCGGGCAGGGAAATCATGAACATCTGTCGGGTGTCGTCCCCTGCGATACCGGGGACGACAATGGCGTTGCTCTCGCGATTCCACGCGGGTGCGGGGTCAAGACGGAGCGCGCCCCATTTGATGGTCCAGTCGGCCATGTAAACGCCGGGGGACTTGAGAGTGCGGCCGGTCTTGCGGTCGAGGAATATATAATAATTATATTTTCCAATGCGGTCGCCGTTGACGAACCAGCGGCCGTTGGGCGAGACGGATATGTCGCCTTCGGTGTCAGTGTAGAGTTCGTTGCCGCCGAGGTCACCGATGATTTTCTTCGTGGCAGTGTCGTAGATGACCTGTTTGTCGCTGTTCGAACCGATCATGTATGCGCCGGAATCCCAGTCGGGATGACCGCCGATGAAAATGCTGTGCGCGGTAAGGCCCGTGCCGTCCTGACGCACGGTGAAGGGAACGTTGATTCGCGTCTGCGGCTCGGTCTCGAAGTCAGCGCGACAGAAGAAGTAGATGAGGTCGTTGTTGCGGTTGGCCAAGGTGTGGTTGATAAAGAGGTGACGCGTGTCGATGCGCTTCGGGTCCATGGGGCGGATGGCCTCGCGGAGTCGGGCGAAGGAAACGATGAGCTTGCGTTCGCCGGTGTTGATATCGACACGATGGATGCCGTCGTCCTCAGGCGCGGCGACGCCGTCCGTCCAGTCGGTCGCGCCCTTATAACCGGTGACGGGGCGCAGGCGGGCCATACGGGCGTAGTTGATGGCGAAAAAGTATCGGCCATTTTGTGCGACGCCTCCATTGGCCACGGGACAGCCGTCGAAACAGTATTCGCGGATGCGGCCTCCTTTGCCGTCGAGCCCGGCGGTGATGTCATAGAGCACGGTGAAGATTTTGCCGGTCTTCACATCGCGATCGTTGAAAAAAAACTGCGTCTCGGGATGCTCGGGATTCCAATAAAACATCGTGCCCTGCTGCGGATTCCAGCCGCGAGTTTGGTCAACGACGCGCAGTTGGCCGGTGGTGGTGTCATAAAGGCAGACACCGGCGGGGTCGCCGGCCTCGGGAAGACGGTCCTGGATGAGTGTCTCGAGGCAGAGGATGTAGCGACCGGTATCGTTCCATGGGATGGTGCGGCACTGGCCGATGTAGCCGAAATAGTGATTGCGCGGACCGCCGGTAAGCTGCCTCACGGTGACGCCAGGGTCGGGCGTGCGGCGTCCGGCGGGTGTGGTGGCCTCCTCATGGCCTTCGCCGGCGCCGATGTTGGCCTGGGCGTAGAGTGCCGTCGAGGCGATGGTCGATGCGAGGATGCCGGAAAAGACGCCGAAGAGGAGTCTGGATTTTGTCATGATTATGGAGATGTGGCGGTTGGTCTGGTTGAAGAATCGGCGAGCAATATGTTATTTATCTCTTGCCGTTTTCTTCGTTTCGCCGCGCTCAGCCAGAGCCTTGGCATAGGCACCCGGCGGACGCGTGGCCTCGGTGCGGGCACGGATTTCCGGCGGGAGAGAGGCGGGATCGATGCCGGTGTCCTTGATATCGATGGCGGCGGTCATTGAGGCGAACCCTTTCCCATAAGGCAGGGTACGAAGTTTTTTGTTGCCGCGAAGACGCAGTTCATAACGAATCGAAACCTCGGCGAAAGCCTGCGGAATCTCAGCAAGGTCGTTGTCGGAAAAATCAACCACACGCAGTTCTTTCAGATTGCTGATAGAATCGGGCAGAGAGGTGAGCTTGTTCTTGTCCAGGCGGAAATGAATCAACTTGGTGAGATTGCCGACTTCCCGGGGGAGCACGGAAAGCTGGTTTCCGGCGATTTCGAGTTTACGGAGCCCGGCAAGGGTGAACACCTCGGGCGGAATTTCAGTGATTTTATTATCGGTAAAATACATTCCTTGGAGTGATTTCATTCCGGCGATGGCGGGCGGGATATGAGTCAGTTTGTTTTCCTTGAAATATATGAAGATGACATTCTCCAGCCGTCCGATTTCCGCGGGAATATCGTGGAGATCGTTTTTATTGAAAAAAAGTTGGAGCCGCGGGACGGTGATAATGGGGACGATTTTCCCGCCGAACTCCACCTTGAGCGTGCTGATGCCTTTCAGATCGGTCAACTTTTTATCGGAGAGCGGCAGCACGTGGTCGCCCTCCTTGAAATTATTTATCTGGTCGGATTTCAAAAGAGGAATACCCGACGCATCGAATTTTTGCGGGACGGTGTATATTTTTAGAGGTTGGCCCGCTCTGGCATAATCAGCCAACGACACGGTGCGCGCAATGACGGACGCGCTGATGGCGTAGAGCATGAGCAGGACGCACAAGAAACTTTTTGAACAGAATCGCATGGTTATATACAGCTGCGGTTATGGAAGAGATCAGGGGGTGAGACCGTGTTTTTTGAGCCATGCGGGATATTCCTTTTCCATCACATTGGCGGGCCAGTAGCCATACCAATGATAACCGACGCGGCGGTCGAGTTCGAGTTCGGCAAGGGAGTCCTTGCGCGAGCCATCGCGGTTGGCGAAGACGGGGTTGCCGGTGTTGATGTCGTAGATGCGAGCCCAGATCGCGGGGGCGGCGGGATCGTTGACGACGCGACGGTCGAAGTCACCCTTGTGGCGGACGGTCTCGTAATAGGGAATTTTGAACTCCTCGATACGAATGCCGGTGATTTTGGCTGCATCGAGCCAAGCGGCGGCGGCACGCACGGCGACGATGATTCGCGGGCTGGGGTTCTCGATTTCCATTAGGTATTGCATGACCTCCGGTGTGTCTTCGCCACTGGTGCCTGGATACTCGAATTTGCGGGCTTGCGCGGGTTTGAGGGTGTGTTCGTGGTATTGCTGCGCCCAGCCGGTGAGCCTGCCGTCAGACGTACGTATTTGAGCGTCGAGCAGGCAACCCTCTCCTTTTTCATAGGCTTTGCGGGCTTGCTCGCGGAGAGCGTCGTCAACCCAGAGGAAGCCGCCGGTGCGGTCTACAATGTGGCGGAGGACGCGAAGGTTTCCCACCATCACGCCGTCATTAAGCGTGAGGCGCGGAGCATAGCCTTTGGGGTCGGGCCAGCTTTGGGGCCAGCCGCCGATCGGATATTGCGCGCTGAGGATATAGCAAATTCCGCGCAGACAGGCATTACGGAGGGCGGTGTCACCTGTGAGGCAGTAGGCCTTGGCGAGATAGGTGACCTGTGTGTGTGTGGAGTTATTGTCGAAGGTGCTGGACTTGCTGTCGCGACGGGCAAGGACGGCGGCGCGTTGTTCGGGCGTAAGGATAGCCAGCATGTCGTAGTCCTTCGGCCAGCCGCCATTGGCATGTTGATAGACGAGAATGTTGCCGGCGATCTCACGGATTTGCTCCGAAGAATAATGTTTCTGGTCGGAGAGCATCTGGATAGCGCGCTCAGGCTGGATGACTTCGCGGAAATGCTGGGCGCTGTCCTCGAAGTTCGAGACATCGATGATGTCGGCAGCGCGGACGCTGAGGCTAATGCAGAATGAGGAATGCAGAACGCAGAATGACAAGGCGAATTTAATTGAACGGTGCATGTGAAAGCGAAGAGATGATTGTCTTTCGGATGCTGTGCAGAGAGGCATCGGAGGGGGGCCCATGCCGTGATTATTTTGAAATATTAGTTTTTACATTATTCCTTTTCAACCATTGGGGATAGGATTTGGCGAGGATGCCGGCGGGTTTTTGGGAATGCCAAGCGTAGCCGCGGCGGCGTTCCTGATCGACCTCGGCGAAAGTATATACAACTTCGCTTTTGAGGGTGGCATACATGGGGTGGTCGGTTTCGAGTTCGTAGAAACGTGTCCACAACGGACCGGCTCCGGGGGAGGGCACCTCGCGTTTGTCGGTGACCGGCTTACCTGTTTTCGAGTCAGTGGTCTTGAAATTCTCGACCTTGACGTCCGTAATTTTCACCTTGTCGAGCCACGCGGCACCGGCCTGCACGGCACGGATGATACGGGCGTCGGGGTTATCAAATCCCATGAGGTATTGTATAATCTCGGCGGTGTCCACGGAGCAGAGGCTGGGAAGTTCGTATTTGCGAGCCTTGGCAGGTTTCATATCCTTCGGATCGTGTTGCTGGCCCCAACCTTGGAGGATGCCCTGCTTGTTTGCATATTGCGTGGCGAGCAGGCATTCGACGCCTTTGGCCACGGCAGCGCGCGCCTTCTCCCGGCGTTCGGGAGAAAACCATTCGAAGCCGGCACGGGCGTCGGCGCAGTCGCGCAACATTTTCAACATGCCGATGGTGACGCCGTCGTTGTAGGTGATGAAGGCGTGGAATCCCTTCGGGTTGGGCCAGATTTGCGGAAAGCCGCCGCAGGGCAGTTGCGCAGTGAGGATGAAATCAAAACCCCGCTCGCAGGCAACACGGTATTTTTCGTCGCCAAGAATACCGTAGGCCCTGGCAAGATAAACAATTTGCGAATGGGTGTTGTGATTGTCGATGGTGGTGTCCACGGCAGAGCGGGTGGCGATGACGGCCTTGCGCTGCTCCGGCGTGAGAATGGCCTGCATGTCGTAGTTTTTAGGCCAGGCACCGTTGTCCCGCTGGAAGAGGAGGACGTTGTCGGCGATTTCGCGGATCTGGGTATCTTTATATTTCGGCTGGTCGGGCAGGGCACGGATGACGCGGTCGGCACTATCGGTATTTACATTATACCAATGCTGCGCACTGTCATGGAAGTCGCTGGTATCGATGGAGGGCGCACCCGGTGCAGCTTGGCCGCTACCTGGGAACGCGGAATAAAAAATGCAGAATATCGTTAAAAGACAGCGGGGATTCATGGCGAGTAGGTGTGATTGCGAGAAGAAAGGGGCGCCGAGCAGGTCTGCTCAGTTTTTGGTGACGCGAAAATTTTCAATTTTAATTTTGGATTTTACCGTACGAAAACCGAACCAGCCCTCGGCAAGCGGCTGTGGATCGCGGTAGGCGAAGATGGTCTCGCCGTCGCGGATGTATGTGGTGGTGCCGTCGGCGGCCACGGTGATCGTGATGGCGTAGGTGCGGTCGGGTTGGAGAAGGTGCGCGGGATCGGTGAATTCGTGCTCAGGGAGGAGCGGGCGGTCTCCGGTGCCGTCGTAGCGGCGAAAGCGGGTGGTGGTGTTATTGTTGCCACCGTAGCCTACGTAGTAGGTGAGGAGGCTGTCATAGGTGGAGAATTTTCCGTTGCGCTGGTGCGCGGAATGGAAGAGATCGGCGGGGTTCCCGGGGTCGGAGGCCATCCAGAAACAGTTGAGGTCGGAGACGCGGGCATCGGAGTCCATGGTGGCATCATAGCGGATGGTGAGCGGAGCGGTGAGTTTCTGACGGAACCACACAGTGCAACCTTTGGTGTCGGTGATGGTGAGCACGCCATCGGCGGCGGTGACAGTGCCGCCGGGCATCTGCTCGACGGCCCATTTGCCCAGGTCGTGACGAAAATCGTCAGACGTGGTGGCGGCGGAGATTTTTTCGAGCCAGGCGTGATATTGTTTCGCAAGGACATCCAGCGCCCAGTGCCCATACCAATCGTAGCCATTGCGGCGGTTGTGGTCGATTTCAGCGATATCGTAGTGTTTTACACCGTCACGTCCGGCGAAGATGGGGTGGTTGGTTTCGAGTTCGTAGAGGCGCGCCCACATGGGCGGCGCGGCCAGGTCAGCGACGACGGTGCGGTCGGCGACTTTCGTGCCGGATGCGTCGTGGGTGATGAGTTTTTTGCCGGTGATTTTGACCGCGTCGAGCCAGGCCACGGCGGCCTTCACGGAGCGGATGATTTCGGCGGATGGGTTTTCGACCTCCATGAGAAAGGCCGCGATCTCGGCGGTATCCTGTCCGCAGAGTGAGGGAAGCTCGTATTTGCGGGCGAGGGCAGGCTGCATGTCTTTCGGGTCGTGTTGTTGGCCCCAACCTTGGAGGACTCCCTGCTTGTTTGTGTATTGCGTACTGAGCAGGCAGGTGATGCCGCGGTCGAGCGCGGCGCGGGCCTGTTCGCGGCGAGTATTGTCCATCCATGAAAAACCATTGCGGCCTTCGGCCATGTCGCGCAGGAGACCGAATAATCCGATGGTGACACCGTCGTTGTAGGTGATGAAGGCGTGATAACCATCGGGATCCGGCCAGATTTGCGGAAAACCACCGCAGTCGAGCTGTGCGTCGAGGATGAAGTCAAAACCGCGCAGACAGGCATATCGGTAGGAGGGAAGACCGAGGCGTTCATAGGCTTTGGCGAGATAGACGATCTGCGTGTGCGTGGTGCGGTTGTCGAGCGTGGTATCGTTGTGGTCGTGCGACTCGATGACAGCCTTGCGTTGCTCCGGCGTGAGAATGGCCTGCATGTCGTAGTTTTTAGGCCAACCTCCGTTGGCACGCTGGAAGAGGAGAATATTGTCGGCGATGTCACTGATTAGGGTCGGGGCGTATTGTTTCTGACCGGGCACGCACTCCATCACCCGACGTGGGTTTTTATAATCATACCAATGCTGCGCGCTGTCAGCGAAGCCGCTGAGGTCGATGGTGACGGGGGTGTCGGCGGCGCGGGCGACGAGCAGGAAGATGGAAAAGGCGAGGGTGACGAGAATTGTTTTTTTCATGTGACTAAAAAACAAATGATTCATTCGGAGAGGTTATTTTTCTTGAGCCAGACGGGATATTGTTTTTCGAGAATCGCGAGCGGCCAGGAGCCATACCAGCCGTAGCCGGTGCGGCGCTCGCGGTCGATTTCGTCGAGGCTGTATTTTCGCACGCCGTCCCGACTAGCGAAAATGGGACGATTGGTCTCCAGCTCAACCATGCGCGCCCAGAGCGGCAGGGCGGACGGATCTTCGACGACACGGCGATCGGAGCCGGTTTTATGGCGATTGAATTCGATGTAGCCAGCCTTGAAGTTTTCGACACGGATGCCGGTTAGTTTCGTGGTATCGAGCCATGCAACGGCGGATTGAATCGCGCGAGTGACAGCGTCGCCGGGACGTTCGATTCCCATGAGATAGGTGAGAATTTTGCAGGTATCCTGCGGACTGAGGCAGGCGAACTCGAAGGTGCGTGCCTGCGCAGGCAGGAGGGTTTTCGGGTCGTGTTGCTGGCCCCACCCCTGAAGGACGCCCTGCTTGTCTTTATATTGCATGGCGAGAATGCAGGCGAGCCCCCGGTCGGAGGCGGCGCGGGCTTTTTTCGCGGTGGTGTCGTCAATCCACTCGAAGCCGTTGCGTTTGTGAGCGATGTCTCCGAGCAGGTTCATGATGCCAACCATGACGCCGTCGTTGAAAGTGATGAGACCGGCGATGCCCTTGTGGTTGGGATGACGCTGCGGGAATCCGCCATTGGGATATTGTGCATCGAAAATGAAGGCGAGGCCGCGCAGGCAGGCATCGCGCCACGATTCCTCCTTGAGCTGGCGGTAGGCATTGGCGAGGTAGGCGACCTGGGTATGGGTGGCGTGATTGTCAAAGGTGGTGTCGTTGCGTTTATGCGAGTCGCGGAGGGCTTGTATCTGGTTGTCGTTGAGAATGGCGCACATGTCATAATCCTTGGGCCAGCCGCCGTTGGAGCGCTGGAAAAGGAGGATGTTGGCGCAAATCTCGCGGACCTGCTCAGGCTTATAGGACGGCTGGTCGGGGACGGGCTGCATGACGCGCTCGGGCTCGTTGATATGGCGCCAGTGCGAGGCGCTGTCCTTGAAACCGGAGATATCGATGGCGGCGGCACGGACGATGCCGCTAATGCATAATGCAGAATAATAAATGAAGAATAATAATATGGAACGCTGGAGCATGACGCGTGTTTTATTATTTAATATTATTTTTTTCCATCCACGCGGGATACGCGCGCTCGATGATCTTATGGGGTCCGGTGACGAACCAGTTGGAGCCGGAGCGGCGTTCGCGGTCGATTTCGGCGAGCGAATACTTGATGGCACCGGAGCGATCGGAATAGAGCACGCGGTCAGTCTCGAGCTCATACATGCGCCCCCAGAGCGGCTCGGTGGCGGACGGATCTTGCACGACGATGGTGTCGGTCTTGGAGGTTTTGCGGTTGGAAACATTTTCCTCGGCTGCGACTTTTTCTACGCGAATGCCGGTGAGTTTGACCTTGTCGAGCCAGGCGACGGCACTTTTTACGGCGGCAACGATCTCAGGCGAGGGTTTTTCGATGCGCATAAGGATGTCAAGGACATCGCAGGTCTCGCCAGGTGCGTTGCAGGGGTGCTCGAAGGGGCGTCCGAGGGCGGGCTTGAGCGTGTTCTGGTTATATTGCTGGCCCCAGCCTTGCAACACGCCCTGCTTGTTGCGGTTTTGCATGGCGAGGAGACAGGCGACACCTTTGTCGAAGGCGGCGCGGCATTTTTCGCGACGCTTGTTGTCGAGCCATGAAAATCCGTCTTGGCCGCGCGCGGCGTCGCGATACACACCGAGCACGCCGCCCATGACGCCGTCATTGAGCGTGACGAGGACGCCGATGGCGTTCTTGCCTGGATAACGCTGCGGGATGCCGCCGTTTTTATATTGGGCTGAGAGGATGAAGTCGATGCCGCGCTCACAGGCCTTGCGATAAGCATCCTCCCTCGTGGCTTCATATACTTTTGCGAGATAGGCAATCTGCGGATGCGTGCCGTGGTTGTCGAAGGAGGTGTCGGTTTTGTTGCGCGTGGCGGCGACTTTCTCGGCTTGGTCGCGGGTCAGGACGGCGCACATGTCGTAGTCCTTGGGCCAGCCGCCATTGGCACGCTGGAAAAGGAGGATGTTGGCGGCGATTTCGCGCACCTGTTTTTTGTCGTAATGAGGCTGGTCCTTCGAAGTGGCCTGGATGAAATAGCCGTCGTTTCTGATGTTGCGCCAGTGGTTCGAACTGTCGCGGAAGCCGGAGATGTCGATGGGCTCGATGCCGGCCTCGGTCGCGGCGGAAAGACCGGCATCGGCGAGTGCGAGGACGGCGAGGAGGATGTGAAAAATTTTCATATCATTGTGAATATTGAGAATGAAGAAATCTGCCATCGTTTCCGTTTTCTTACGCCTCCTTATTCTTTCCTTAGCCCATTCGGGGGAAAATCGGAAGGAGCGATATGAATACGGAATGAGGTTGATTGTTTTATTTCCCGATACGAATGTCCTTCTGATTGTTCTTTTTCAGCCAGGCGGGATAATCCTTGGCGAGGACGTCGGCGGGCCAGAAACCATACCAGTTGTAGCCGGTGCGGCGGTCGCGGTCGACCTCAGCGAAGGTTTTCACCTTCACGCCGTTGCGGCCACAGAAGGTGGGCAGGTTTGTATCCAGATCATACATCCGGGCCCAGATGACGGGCGCGGTGGGATCGGGGACGACACGGCGGTCCAGGCTGGTCTTATGGCGGGAAAACTCGGCGGGAGTCGATTCGAACTCCTCGTAGCGGAGGCCCTCGATCTTGGCGTCGTCGAGCCACTTTATGCCGGCCTGGATGGAACGTATGATTCCGGGAGCTGGGTTTTCGATGCGCATGAGATAGGTGCAAATCTCGGCGGTGTCCTGCGAGCAGAGGCTGGGGAGTTCGTAGGCGCGACCCTTGGCGGGCTTGAGGGTTTTTTCGTCGTGCTGCTGGCCCCATGCGCGAAGCGTGCCGTCGTTGGCGGTGAACTGACAGGCGAGGATGCAGTCCTCTCCGCGCTTGACGGAGGCGCGGGCCTTGGCGGCATGCTCGTCGTCGAGCCACTGGAAACCGTTGGCGCGATTGGCGGCATCGCGCAGGACGGCGAGGAGGCCGGTGGTGACGCGGTCGTTGAAGGTGATCTGAGCGAAGTAGCCCTTGGCATTGGGATAAAACTGAGGCCAGCCGCCGCTGGGATTTTGCGCGGCAATCATATAATCGAGGCCGCGCAGGCAGGCATCGCGGCAGGCGGGATCCTTGAGCTGGTTATAAGCCTTGGCGAGGTAGGCGACCTGCGGGTGCGTGGTTTCGTTGTCGAAGGTGGCATCGGCGCGGTCGCGGGTGGCGGCTACGGCGGCCTTTTCCTCGTCGGTGAGGATGGCGAGCATGTCGTAGTTTTTCGGCCAGCCGCCGCCGTCGCGCTGGTAGAGAAGAATGTTGGCGACGATTTCGCGCACCTGTTCCGGCTTGTAGGAGGGATGGTCGGGGCGGGGCATCACAATTTTGCCGGGGCCACCGACATCGCGCCAGTGGTGGGCGGCATCCCAAAAGGCATCAACGCCGATGGGCTCGGGTTTCCTCGACTTGGAGCAGCCAGCGAAGGTGACGGCTGCGGCGACGGCGACGGATACGATCAGACCGGGGATGGACGAGTTCTTTTTCATAATATCAAGCGTATGGATACTGGATTATATAGAATTATTTTTTATGGCCGCGAGATGCGCAAAAAAGCGGGGCATATATTCATGGCGGCTTCGTGTCCTTGGATTATGTACAGACGGAAATGAAGACGGCGGGGTATTGAAAATGTTATATTATTTCTTCGAGAAACCGTGTTTTTTCAGCCAGGCGGGATACAACCCGGAGAGTTCGTCGGCGGGCCAGTAGCCATACCAGTCGTAACCGGTACGGCGGTCGCGGTCCACTTCGGCGAAAGCATATACTTTTTTCTGGTCGCGGCCGCAGAACATGGGGCGGTTGGTTTCCATTTCATACATGCGCGCCCAGATGGGCGGGGCGGACGGATCGTTGACGACGCGGCGGTCGATGTCGGTGTCGTGAAAGCGGAACTTGACCGGGGTGGAATTGAACTCTTCGACGCGGATGCCGGTGATTTTGGATTGCTCCAACCACGCGACACCGGCCCGGATGGCGGCGATGATTTCCGGGGCAGGTTGTTCGAAGCCGGCGAGGTAACGGATGATCTCAGGGGTGTCCTGTGCGCAGAGGCTGGGGAGCTCGAAGCCGCGGCCCTTGGCGGGAAGGAGGGTTTTGGGATCATGCTGCTGGCCCCAGGCGACGAGTTCTCCCTTGGCATTGCGATACTGGCAGGCGAGGATGCAGGCAGTGCCGCGTTCCTGGGCGTTGCGGCATTTTTCGCGGCGGGCGGTGTCGAGCCAGGCGAAGCCATTGACGCCGTTGCCGGCGTCGCGCAGGACGGTGAGGATGCCGACCATCACTCGGTCGTTGAAGGTGATATAGGCGTGGTAACCCTCGGGGTCCGGCCAGCGCTGCGGAAAGCCGCCGCCGGGGAGTTGGGCGGAGAGCATGAAGTCGAGGCCGCGCACGCAGGCGTCGCGGTAGGCGGGCTCTTTGATTTGTGCATAAGCCTTGGCGAGGTAGGCGACTTGCGAGTGGGTGGTCTCGTTGTCGAAAGTGACGGTTTTGCGGTTTTTAATGGAGAGAACCGCGGCTTTTTCCTCGTCGTTAAGGATGGCGCACATGTCGTAGTTTTTGGGCCAGCCGCCGTTGTCGCACTGGAAAAGGAGGACGTTGGCGGCGATTTCGCGGACTTGTTCCGGTTTGTACGACGGGTGGCCGGGACGGGGTTTCAGGGGATTATCGCTGGATCCGTGAACATTGCGCCAGTGGTGGGCGCTATCGACGAAGGCGGAGACGTCGATCGGCTGGAGGGCGTCGTCGGCGCGCAGCAATATGGCGCAGATGGCAACGAAAAAGACCGGCATGGCGGAAAATCGAAGGATGGAAGTCAGTGAGAAGGTCTTCATAAAATGATTTTCTGACGGCATGTTTTTAATTTTTGAGGTGCGGAGTGAAACGCATGACCACGAGGTCGCGGTGGGGATGGACGCCTTTTTTCTCGCCAGTGGCGGGCGCTTTTTCGCCGGTCGGGCGTCCCTTGTCATTGAAGCCGGTGAGGAGGATGCGGCCCCGTGAGTCCACGTCCATGCCGCAAGCCCAGTCATCGCCCTCGCGCCCAAGGCTCCAGTAACGAAGGGGACGACCTTGCGCGTCGAGGCGGACGACGACGAACTGCATGCCGTAGCCGACGGGCAGCGAGAGTTGCGAGGCGGCCGCGTTGGTGCCGGCTACGACTCCAATGATATCCCCCTCGTCGTAGTTGGCGACACGGGAGACTTGGTCGCCACAATAGTCGAGGAAGCAGATGCCGTGGCCGTTGTTGCCGAAGGCGGGAACGAGCGCACCGGTTTTGTCGTATTTGACGAGGAAGGCGCCGAAGTTTTCTACTTTTCCTCCTGGACGAGTGAACGCGAGATCGGAGGAGGAGGTGCGCCCGCTGACAACATAGCCGCCATCGGGCGTGACAATGTGGTCATACATTTTTTCCTGGCGGGTGCCGCCGATGAAGATGAGACCGTGCCCGGCCCAGTCATCGCGCAAGCGGCCCTTGTCGTTGGCGCGGAAAAGCCAGCCGTCCATGCTGGCGTCGTTGACATCGCCGCTGGCGTTTTCGGCGGCGGTGGTGAGGGCGGCGTTGCCGGGCGAGGGGATGAGCGCGCCGTCCTTTTGGCCATAAGGGAAGCAGGCGCCGAAGTGGTAGCCGGAGGCAATGAAGCCGCCGGCAGGGTCGGCTTTGATGGACCAAGGGTATTCGTTGGCGGGGCGTTTGCCGATGTGCTCACCGGGCTTGGTGCCGACGCGCAGGGAGCCCTTGTCGGCAAAATCGCGGGCAAATTCGCCGCGCGCATCGACCTTGAAAATCCATGTATCGTAGGAGCGCGTGTAACCGACGGTCTTGATGTCTTGGAGGTCTCCGTCGCGGGAGCGCGTGATACCGGCGAGGAGGAAACCGTTCGTAGTCTGAAGGAGTTTGTTGCCGGGCTCGGAATAATTCGACGGATGGTAGATGATGGTATCATTGTCGGAGCCGCCATAGCAGCGCATGCCGCTGTGGCCGAAGGAGGCATCGAGTTTTCCATCGCGGGTGAGACGGACGAGAACAATATCGCCGGTCGTGCCCTGTTTCGCATCGGGCGAGGAGGGATGGTAGCCACAATTTGCAAAGTCACCATCTCCTGCGGAAACATAGCCGGCGACGAGGTATCCGTCGGGCTGGCCATTGGGACCTATAACCTCGATGGCATCAATGGCCTGATCCACGCCGGTGGAGCCGGCGGTCCAGAGGCCGTTGTCGCCGAAGGCCAGATCGGGCTTCAGGCCTGCAGTGAATTTATAGACGCCGAGGTCGCGACCCCTGCCGGGATTGGAAACGCAGGCGGCGACGATGCAGCCGCCGTCGGCGGTGGGGTGGATGTTATGCCCGCCCTGCTCGTCCTTGGCGGACAGGATGAACATTTCGAGGTCGGACGGGTTGAGCACCCAGCCGGCATCCTGCGCGGCACTGGCGCGAAATGAAAACAGAATAAACATGGCGACGGCAAGACACGCAGCGCAGGCTGTGCTTCTTGAGGTCGGCGAAGGATGATGTCTTTTCATAAATGGCATTACACCTTGCGCGTTTTATGGCCGCCATTGCTGGGCCAGGCGTATTTTTAGCCGGGAAAGTTCTTCCAGCGAATAAGGGCAGGTTAAAACGAGCCTTTTATGCCGGCGGTGATCTGGACTCCGTATTCCATTGCCCGATAGGTTTTGGCGTAGTCGGGTGAGAGATCGTTGTAACGCTCCAGCACCAAGCGCTCGTTGGTGAGGTTGCGCGCGTTCATGAAGAAGTTGATGCGTTTGTTGAGCTTGTATTCCAGGTTCATGTCCACCATCAGGCGGGGAGCCACGTATTCATAGTAACCTTGGAAATCGAGCGAGTCCTCGTCCTGATACGCGGTGCCCTCCTGCGCGTCGGTTTTCTGGCGCCCCCGGTAGTTCCAGTTGAGGCGAAGCACCAGCCTGGGCGTGATTATATTAATGCCCCAATTGGCTGTTTGCTCGATAAAGCCGCCGAAGTTGGCGCGATAGTTCGCCCGCATGTCGAGCACGGTCGCATTCGCGAAAACATTCACGTATCGGCCGATACCGGGAATGAAACTGAGCGGCATGCGCATGGCGACTTCCGCGCCCTGCACGGTCGTCATGTCATCGAGGTTGATGGGCATGATCAGGATGGGATTGTTCAGGCCCGGCGGGGCGCCGACCTGCCGCAGCATCGCCGTCGTGCCCTGCACGCGCTCTTGGCCGAAGAAGCCCGAGATCGACTTGTAGAAGACCGCGCCGCTGAGCATGCCGCCGTTTTGCAGATAATATTCCAGCGATAGATCATAGTTGTTGGCCTCGTAAGGTTTCAGCGCCGGGTTATTGCACTTCACGATGGTGTAGGGCTCGTTCATTTCCTCGTCGATTTCGGTCTCATATTTGATGTTGTTCGGCATGATGTTCTTGAGGTCCGGACGGCCAAGCGTCATCGAATAGGCAAAGCGTGCGATCATGTTTCCCGTGATATTGAAATTTGCGTGGAAACTTGGGTAGATGTCCCCGTAAGTCCGGTAGGTGTTCACGCCGTTGAACTTCCAGTTCTTTTTTATGAAATCGACCATTTGCGCGTCATAGTCACCATCCTCCAATTCCTCGTCGGTGAGGTAGCGGTCCGGGTTGTTTGGATCGAGGATCTTGTAGTTCGGCATGTAAGAGCCCTTTCCGCGGTCTTCTGTCATTTCATAACGGAATCCGGTGGCGATGGACAGGCGGTTGTCGAAGAACTTGGCGTCAAGCTGGACATAGAAGGAGGTGACCTTCTCGTTGAAGGAACCGTTGTTTCTGTAATTTGACTCCAAGGCGTCCTTCTCGCGGCCCGGCGGCAGGGTGAAGAAGCGCGATCCCTCCGGCCGTTGCAAATCTTCCAGATACGCTTGGTAAAGGAGATAGGGCGAGGGCGTGGGCATGTGGGGCATGCCCCACGCCTGCTCCTTGGTGCTGTAGGGCACATCGAGAAAATCGATAGCCTGATTGGGTCGGCCGTCGGTAGGGTTGTATTCTAGAAACGCCCTCTGCTGCACAATCTCGCGGTATTGTTCCCTGATCTCGCCGCCGGATTTCAGCGTGGCGTAAAACGGGAACATGTTGAGGTTTCGTTTTATGTTAAATTGTCCGGTCTTGAATTCATCCCGCGCATCCTTGGGGTTGGTCGTGACAGTTTTGACAGTGTAGTTGGTGAGGTCAAAGACATCTATCAATGTGCCGTCAATCCGGTAGCCTTTCAGGACCGTGGGGGCGTCCTGTTTCTGGATTCCGCCGATCAGGAGGCGCTCCACCTCGCCGACGAGCTCGGTCGCGGAATTGGAGAAATGCCCGTTGGACATATCGCGCTCCCAGCTCCGGGCAAAGGAGCCGTTCAGCGCCGCGTCAAACTCCCAGTTGTTTCCCGTATAGCGATATCGCAGATTGAGCGTGTTGGTGATGCCATACTTGTCATTGAGGCCCGAGTTGTGCTTTATCTTGGCGCGGTTTCCGGTCGTGCTCATGGTGTAGTAGCCACCATACATCTCATCATAACCCCAGCGGCGGAGGATGCTTGGATCAATGGTGCCGTCCGGGCGCAGGGTCGGATGGTAAACGACGTATTCCTTCATGTCCCATTGGATGTCGCGGGTGCCGGTATGTGCCTCCGAGGATCCAAACTGGTAAAATGCTGACAGGGTGTGATTGCGCGCGATCTTCCAGTCCGCGCGCAGTCCGAGCGAGTTTTTGATCTGTGCCTTGGGGCTGTCCTGCATCCTGTAGTTGCGCAGGTAGGGATCCGTGCGCAGATTGCGGCTGTCGATGAGCTCCACAATGGTGGGGTTGTTCGCATACTTGGACCGGTCGCTGCCGCTGAATTCATCGGGCACCCGGTTGAACTGCCATTCCATTTGCGAGCGGTGCTGCTCATTATATTGCTCGGTGCGCATCCCGGTCAGCACGATGCCGAATTTTTTGCTGAACGGGATGGTCAGATCAAAGTCGAAGTTGGGCTTGATCTTGTAAGTGTTGCCATATTGCGGCCCCGGCGTTTTTCGGAAGAAATCCAGGTTTTCGCTGTTGATGCCGGCGGCGGCGCGGAAATTAAAAGACATCTTTCTGCGCTCGAAGGCGTTTTTGGGCACCAAGTTGACCTGACCGCCGAGCGAGTCCGCGCGCTGGGAAGGGAGCGGCACCTTGGTGACTTCGATGCGGGAGACGTTGTTGATGGAGGTCTGGTCGAACTCAAACGTGCGCGTCTCGCTGCCCGACGCGGCGTTGGCCATCGACATACCATCGGTCGTCACGGCCGTGTAGGCGGAGCCGAAACCGCGCACGGAAACCGAGTTTGGGTCCGCGTTGTCATAATCGACGGCGACGCCGGGCATGAATTTCAGAAATTCGCCGATATTACCCGAGGTGACATCGCCAAACGCATCGGTCTCGATCACCGTCTTGATGTTCTGTGCGAAGCGCTGCTCGTTCGTCGCGATGATGTTGTTGGCCGTGTCGCGGGTAGAAACGACCTCGAATTTTTCCAGCAGCACGGTCGAACCCAGGCTGTCCACCTCGGATGTGCTCAGCTCGAAATCCTGTGTCACGCGCGCGCCCGGCGCGAGGGTGATTCTGTATGATTTTGGATTCAGGCCGGAAAAGAGCGCCGTGACCGTGACTTCGCCCGCCGGGATGCCGGCAATGCGATATTCGCCATAGTCATTGGTGAGGTCCTGATAATGGGTGCCGTCTATGGTGATGCGGGCGTTGACGAGGTATTTCTGATCGGCTCTGCTTGAAACCCGGCCTTCAATGACGCCGGTGTTGTTCTCTTGGGCAAGAAGCGCGAGGGGCAGGACACAGGCCAGCGCCAGCATGGCCGGCAGACGCGCAAGAAAGGGTGGTGTGTTTCGTTTCATAAATGCGAGGGTTGCGGGTTGCATTGAATGTTTGCGGAACCCGGTGCGGGGGCGCCGGGTCCGGCGAACCGTCATTTACCAATTGAAACGCGCGCCAAGATTCAGGCTGTAGCCGTCATATTTGTCGCCGGTGTAATAAGCCGCGTCCGCCGACAGGTCGAAACGACCGAAAATCTGCATGACCACGCCGGTATCAAGGAGCGCCGTGGAGCCGCCAAAGTCGCCGCCGACCCGGGTGATGCCGACCGTGACGCTGCCGTCGCCGCCAAACTCCTGCTCGATGCTGGCCCTGATGTGGGGCGTGATACGCCGGTTCTTGCGCCATTCGAACGTTTTGAACGCCTTCACGCCAAAACGGCCCACGGTGGATTGCACGGTGTCGATGGTATAGTTTCGGTTGTAACTGTCCGTGGCGTCCTCGATATTGGAACGGTGCAACGAAAGCTGGAGCTGCGGCTCCACATTCCATCCGGATTGGGCTACCGCGAAAGCATAGCCGGTCTCAAGCGAGCCGCCATAGCTTGTGCCCTTGAGGTCGAACGGCGCGGTGTAATCCGAGGCGACGGTATATTCGTCCGACGAGAAGCGGAACATGGCGTCGAGATACCACGGGCCGTTGCGGGCGCTGGCATAAATGCCGGCGCCACGGGCTTCGCTTTCCGTCTTTGCGATATTCCCAGCCAGCTTCATGTCGCCGCTCACATAGTCGCCAAACAGGCCGAGCGTGAATATATTGTCTCCGTTTGACTCGATCAAGTCGCCACCAACCTGCACGCCTTGGAGGCTGGATTTCGCGTCTTTGTAAATCGTGTCGCGCACGGTGTCCTCGCGCTTGAGGCCGTTCAACCAGAGTTCGAAGCCGCGCTTCTTCCGGGATTGCGCGTCGTTCGCGCGCAGCGCGGTGAAACGGCGGCTCAGCGATTCGTTGGCGGCCTTGCCCACGAAGAGTGCCGCCGCGTCGAGTCCGATGGTGGCAATCACCGTCGGCGCATAGCCCTTGGGCTGCAATTCGAGGCCGTAGGAGCCGTCGTCGCCGAACTGGTAAAGCTCGCCACCGATCTCGAGGCCATAGCCGGAAAATGCCTCGGCCACCTCTCCCTCGCCGATGGTGACAAACTTTACCCCACGAAAATCCACCGCCTGGTCCTCCGGAAAATTATATCTGGCCGATCCGCTGTGCATGAGCACGATGCGGGTGTTCCCCGTCGCATAGCCGCCGATATCGAGCCGGTCCGACACGAGTTTGCCAGCGCCGTCCACGTCAATGTTAAGCAGCAGTGTGGCGGTGCCGGAGACAGGGCCTAGGTAGTTGCCGGCGATCGTGACCACATTGCCGGGCAACGGCGCGGTGGTGCCGGAGGGGCCGAGCCGGACGGTGCCGAAATTGCTTAATTCCGTGATATTGTGGGCAAATCCGTTGAAATCGAGGGTCGCGCCCGCAGCCACGCCGACCGGGCCAACCGGGATGGCGCCTGCGGTGCCCGAGCGCAGGGTGCCCTCGGTCACCGTCGTGCGGCCACGGTAGGTGTTTTGCGCCAGCAGGGTGAGCGCGCCGGAACCGGTTTTTTCCAAAGCTCCGTAGCCGCTGAGTGCGCCGCTGAGCGTGCCGCTGAAATTGAATGACTGGATTGTCAAGTCGCCATCAAGGCGGATGGCGTTGGCGATGTGCATATTCGCCACTCCCAATGTGATGTACGCATTGTCGTCCTCCGTCCCCGCCACGACGAGGCTCGTGCCCAAGGCCGCGCCATGCCAGAGATTGAGCGTCACCGACCCGTAAACCAAGGTGGTGCCGCTGTGCGCGGACGCCTCCAGCAGCGTGAGCCCTCCCTGTCCGGTTATGGTGAGCAAATGGCTCCCGCCCGATTCCTGAATCGAGCGCCAGCGGGCTATGCCGCCATCCGCCACGCTCACGATGCCGTCGCCGCGCAATTCCAGATTGCGGTTGAATATCGTGGTGCCAGTCGGGCTGATGGACAGCGCGCCGCTGCCGCTCTCGGCAAAGATGACCGGGCGCGCCAGCGTGGTGGAGCCTAGCTGCCAGTCGGCACTGACCTGAAGGGTGCCGCTCTTGATCATGGTGTAGCCGGCGTAAGTGTTGGTGCCGGTCAGCGCCACGGTTTTGCCCGCGCCGGGGTCGATGACGACAAACAGGCCGTCCTTTCCACCGGTGCCGGTGATGCCGATGGGCACGCTGACACTGCTTTTCAGAGTGAGCTTGTCGTTGCTGCCGATGACGCCGCCCGTGGTGGCGTTTACATTGGAGCTGATGTCGAGGCGCGCCCAGTCGTTGGCGGTGGCCCCGGTGGAGTCGAAAGTCGAATCGGAAAGATCAAGCCAGCCGCCGTTAAGGACGAACTTGTGGGCGATCGAGGTCGCGCTTGCGATCACGGCATCGCCCAGTGTGGTGACACCGGCTCGGATTTCCGTGGAGCCGTGCCCGAGCGACGCCGGGATGGCGAATTCCACCGTGCCGCTGCCAGTGGTCACGAGCATGCCGGTGCCGCTGGTCGTGGCCGTGAGGAAAAGGGTTTTGCCCGCGTCAACCGCAATGTTGGCATAGCTGCCGGCCAACGAAACCGCGCCCACCAGAGTGCCGGAGCCCTGAATGCGCGCGCCGGTGTCGAGATTGAGCCGGGTGATGGCGAGGGTTTCGGCGCCGGTGCCGCCGGGCATGCCGACTTGGATGTTTGCGGCGCCGAGGGCGTTGACGGTGGCCGCCTGGCCGGCACCACCGAAAATGCGTGCCGCGGTCACCTCGACCACGCCGCCGATTTTGGCTCCGGGGGCCGTGTAAACCTCCCCGGCGTTGATCGCGAGTTTGCCGGTATAAGCGGAGTTGTCGGTCGTGAGCAGCAGCGTGCCGGTGCCGGCCTTGGCGAGCGTGCCGCCGGTGCCGGTGGCGGAGAGCGCGCCGGCATAGGTGACGGTGCCGCTTTGCGTATCGAGCGTGCCGGTCTTGCCATCGGCCATCGAAATCGCGTTGGACAGCGTGAGCGCGGCAGCCTTGACCATCAGCGTGCCATTATCGGCGAAGCTGATGTTGGTGCCGGTCGTGTCGATCTGGCTCGCGTCGGAGAAAGCGAGTGTGCCGCCCTTTATCACGATGCCGCCCTTGAAAATGTTGGTGCCGGTATTTTCAAAGGTGAGCGTGCCTGCGCCTTCCTTTACGAGTTGTCCCGCCGCCGCGACGCCACCGAGGGCATTCTGGTCCATCATGACATTGGCCACGTCGGCCGTGATGCCGGTCGAGCCGGTTATTGTATAATCGGCAGCGCCTTGCACCCACATATCAACAGTATTGATGCGAGCTGATCCTTCGAGCGCGATGGTGCGGTTGCTGCCGGTGGCGTCGAAAATCACGCGGTCGCCGGCGGCGAACATGATGGCGCTTCCATTTTCGGCCCAATTGGTGATGGTGGAATTCCAAACGGCACTGGAGGCGCCGGTCCACTTGACCTGGCGCGAACTGTCGGCCGTGTAGGTCAGGTAAAGGTGCCCGTTGGACGAGCCGCTGACCGAGGCGGTCTGACGCGCACCGACCACTTGGTCCTGCCCGCCGATGGTGACCTTGGTGCCGGCACTGGTGTAATTGGCGATGTTACCGAGATCGAATACGCCAACTTTGGGCGCGTTGACATCAATGATGTTTGTGCCGGTGACATTGAGCGTGGCGACCGCCAGCCTGTCGCTCACATTACCGTCGAAGAGGTCGAACTGGAGTTTGGCGTTGTTCAGGTTGAGCGTGGCAAACGTGAGCGTGCCGCTGGTGACGGAATCGAGTCCGGGTTGTATGATCGAGCCCGCACTGGCGGTGACGACACCGGTAAACGCGCCAATGCCACTCACGACGGCGGTGTTGTTGATCGTGACCGCGCCGCCGAGTTTGGAGGTGGCGCTGGCAAGATTGATCGCACCGAGCTGGATCGTGGTGGCGCCGGTGAAGCCGGAGTTGTCCGTCGTGATCGAGAGCGCGCCCGCGCCGGTCTTGGTGAGCGTGCCGCCCGCAGCCGCAGTCAGCGCGCCGGAATAGGTCACCGTGCGGCCGTTGGTGTCCACCGTCGCGGCGTTGCCGGCACCGATGGCGATGGCACCGGCTAGCGTGGTGTCGGCAGTGGCCCGGAGCGAGCCGCTGCCAGCGAAGGTGATGGCGGTGCCGGTGACACCGAGTTGCGCGCCATCGCTGAAGGCGATGGCACCGGCGTTGATCTCGATGCCGCCGTCAAACTGGTTGGCGGCCGTGTTGGCGAAGGCCAGCACGCCCGTGCCATTTTTGATGAGCTTGCCCGAGGGCGAGGCCAGCGTGGTGTCGACGGCATTCTTTGACCCCGTGATGCCGCCGGAGCCGGTGAAGGTGTAATCGGAGGCTCCCTCAATCTTCATCTCGGAGACTACCACGCCCGCATCGAAGATCGAAACCGTGCCCGAACCCGTAGCACCGAAGATCACTCGGTCACCGTTGCGGAAGAATTTTTCGGCACTGTCCGTCGTTGCCACCCAGCTTGCGCCGACACTGTCTTGCCACAAGCGGCCGGCGGTCGCGCCCCAAGTCGTTTCCAGATTGACCATTGTGCCGGTGAGCACGAGTTCGTTGCCGACGATAGCCAGCGTGGAACCGGCGTTGCGCGAGGTCATCGCGCCGCCGTTCACATAGAGCGTGAAATTGCCGTCCGTGCCGGCGATGCCGCTGCCGGTCGTGACAATTTTATAAACACCCGTGCCCAGCCCCGTGACATCAATTTTATTGACGCCTGCGGCGGTTACGCTGCCGGTGACGAGGAGCTTGTCGTGCGGGTCGGAAACGCCGTCGCCGCCGAGCAGGTCGAATGAGAGCGTGGCGTTGTTGACGCTGAGATCCTTGGTGAGGGCGAAGGTTTGCGCGACGCCCGAGTTGAGGTCGCCGACCGCGATTTTGCCGTCGTTGCCAATGACGGTCTCATGCAGGGTGCCGCTTACCGACAGTGTCACAGCGGCCCCTGCCAGCGTCAGCGTGCCGCCGTTGCCGTAAACGGCGTTGTTGATGAGCTTAAAAATGCCTGCGTTTACCTGCGTGTTGGTCATTGCGGACGACGGCGCGCCGTCGAATACGACCGTGCCCGCGCCGTTTTTGGTGACAGTGATCGCGGTGAGCGGATCACCGGCGGTGATGCCGCCGCCGAAGGAGATGGCCCGTCCGGCAGCGGTATCCAAGATCAGGCTGGCTCCGCCGTGGGCGAAATGAATGTCGTTGCCGCTGCCCGTATCGGCCACAGCGGAAACGAAGCCGTTGGAACCACTGGCGATGAGGGCCAGCGCAGGGGCGTCGAGCATGCCCGCGAAAGTCACGCCCGCCTTGTTGTTAGCAAAATTAATATCCCCCGTGCTTGCATCCAGTGAGACGGTTGACGAGGTGCCGGTGATGTAGAACGCGCCACCACTGCCGGCCGCGTAATTGTTTATAAATGAGCTGCTGCCGGAAACACGGATGTTATTGACCGTGGTGGAGTCGCCGCCGGTTGCGATCGCCCCGCCGCCGGTGGAAAGTGCGGAATTGTCCTTGAACAGGGCAGGGGCGTTGAGCGCGACGCGGTAGGCCGGCACACCCGCGGCCCCGTCATTGGCGCCGAGGGATAAGGCGCCGCCGCCACCACCCGCCTGGTTGCCGGAAAACTCGATTGATACGCCCGTGATCGAAACCTCGCTGGCCATGCGCACCGCGCCGCCGTCGCTGGCCGCGGCGTTTTGCTTAAATACCACGGCGGACGTCGGCGCATTGACCAACAATGCCGCGGAACCCGAGCCGCCGTAAAGCGCGCCACCGGCCCCGCCCGCCACGTTGTTTGTGAACGTCAGCGTTTTTCCGGTGGCATTATTCATGATGATCCCCTGACTGTCCATAGACAGGCCGCCGCCATTGCTGCCCACGGCGTTGTTGCCTTTGAATAGGACCTCGTCCCTGAACGTCACCGAACGATTGGCACCCAACGCGATGCCGCCGCCCGAGGCGGACGCCAGGTTGTTTTGGAAAATTGCCCGACTGGAAAAAGTTATGTCCTGCAAGCTGGCGGCACTGCTGATATTCGCGCCGCCACCGTTGCCGCTACTCGCGGTGTTGCTGGTGAAGATAAAATCGGAGTCCAAGGTAATGCTGCTGTCGTTAACATAAAGCCCGCCGCCTGCCTGTCCGGCGACATTGCCCACAAACGTTGCGGAGATGATGGTGCCGGCCTTGTTCATATAGAGGGCGCCACCATTATTGCCGGCGGTGTTGCTTATAAAATAGGCACCATTCAAGTTGAAATTTGCGGCGGTATTTGCGGTATTATAAAGAGCACCGCCATCGGACAGAGTC
The DNA here is from genome assembly GCF_038725785.1 of Termitidicoccus mucosus. Lineage (GTDB taxonomy): Bacteria > Verrucomicrobiota > Verrucomicrobiia > Opitutales > Opitutaceae > Termitidicoccus > Termitidicoccus mucosus. The sequence goes on along the minus strand of NZ_CP109796.1, from coordinate 1,148,605 downwards.
GAATAATTCCCCTGAAACCAAAGATTCGTTCCCATGAAGACGGCGTCTCCCGATGACTGGTTGACTATGATGGCACCGCCGCGTCCAGCGTTGCCAGAGACCAGCGTAGAATTATTAAGGAAGGTACTGGATACCAGAATGAGCTGGGGCGAGGCGTCTGTCATGCCGATGGCACCGCCGTAATTAGTAGTGGATTGGTTGTTGCTGAAGAGCACGTTGGTGAAGTTGAGCAATCCATTGTTTCGGAGGCGTATCGCGCCACCTTGAGAACTACTAGTATTATTGTCAAATGTGCCACTATAAAGAAACATAGTGCCGCTAAAATACATGGCGCCGCCCGAACCGCCGGTCGAGGTGTTGCTGGCAAACAGGACATTGCTTCCGCTTACATAGTTTCCGCTGAACGTGCTTCCACCGTTTCCGCTTTTGGTGCTGCCGACATAGCTTTGACCGCTGATGTCCGTCTGGGCCAGGACCTCGGGAGCGGCGCCCGGCAGAAGAAACGCCGCCGCAAGAAGAATTACCGGCATGCGCAATCCCGGCTTCGCCTTGCCGCCGCCAATCGCGATCAAGGTCGCATTCATCTTGATGCTGTTTTGTGAGTTGATTTTGGTTTTCATAATTTGTGTGAATTGAAGGAGTTTATTGTATTTTTGGGGCACTGTTCGTTCTCAGCATGGAAAGGAATGTGGGGAGTAATCACGAAAGCACAGGAATATAGAAAAGTGACGAACGGCTGTCTGCTAACCGATTTCACCAGTGGTGTTGGGGAAGGAGAACAACGCCGTGTTGAATCGCCTAGATGGATGTGCCAGCGGAATCGATTGCGGATCATCAAACAGGCAGAGAGCGTAAAATGAGTTGCCAAAGGCGGTTCCCAGAAGTGTGACCAGAGCAAATGAGCATCGCCAAAGCCCTTGCCGGGATGTCTTGCCGACGGGCTGCGTGTAGTAGGGAGGGGGCGATGGAATCAAAGTCATGGTGACCGTTTGAATTACATCTAATTGATAATTAGATTGTTGTATTTTATTGAGAAAATTAAATCTTATTCCTACATAAATGATAGGGATAGCAACAAAATAAGTTTACTAAAATAGTTATATTTCGTAACTTATATTATAATCAATTTGTTATGTTTTTTTATTAGTTTCTTCGACAGGATTGGGGCGATTGAGGACATTATCCTTGAGCTGGCGCGGCATGGGCACGGGGGTGGCGTGCGAGGGCATACGAGGGTAGTCGGGGCGCAGGAAGTTTTTGACCATGTCGGACATGTGGACAGTCTTGCCAGTGACAAAACTGATGTTGGCTGCCGCGCCGATGAGGATGGAGGCCGCGCCGCCACGCTCGTCGGAATTGCGCTGGTATTTGTCGGCGGGAGGATTGGGCAGGAAAATGTCATCAAGCATGACGGTGTCGCCGCCACCGTGGCTGCCGGTGCCTTTCCAAGGCTTGATGTCGCGGGCGCTGTCGCGCAGAGGGATGACGCGGATTTTTGTGCCGCCGGCCTTGATCGCACCCTGCGCATCGTCGCTATCGGCGCCATTCACATACATTGCCTCGACGATGGAGTGTTCAAGGCGTCCCTGCGTGCCGTTGAAGGCGATCTGGTAGCCTTCCCACGCATTGAAGGCATTGAGAGTGTAGTTAAGCGTGGGGCCAGTGTCGTATTTCACGACGACGTTCATCGTGTCCTCGATGTCGATATCGGGCCGGAACACACAACGATCGCGCATATAGCCGTCGTATTTTTCGTTGTCAAGGTAGAGGGATTTGAGGCCGGAGCTGTTCGGCATGTCGATGTAGAAGCCGCATTGTTTCCCCTCGGGGCAGGTCATGCAGCGTTCGTGGGGGCCGCTCAGCCCCATGCGCCGGATCATTTCGGGCGTGTAGAATTCGCGCTTGCCGACGGCGGTGACCGAGACGGGGGAGGCGCTGAGCCACCAGTTGACGAGGTCGAAATGGTGCGTGGCCTTGTGCAGCATGAGGCCGCCGGAGTTTTTCTTGTTGCTGTGCCAGCGGCGGAAATAGTCGGTGCCGTGGCGGGTGTTGAGCAGCCATTGGAAATCGACGGAGAGGATCTCGCCGATCTCGCCGGACATGAGGATGTCCTTCACCTGGGTGCGTGGCGGGGAGTAGCGGTAGTTGAAGGTGACGCGGACTTTTTTGCCGGTGCGCTTTTGCGTGTCGAGGATGCGCTGGCATTTCTCGGCGGTGATGGTCATCGGCTTTTCCGTGATGGTGTCGCAGCCAAGCTCCATCGCACGGACCAAGTAGAGGTCGTGCGCGGTGTCCACCGTGGTGACGATGACGATGTCGGGCCTGGTCTCCCGGATCATGGTTTCGAATTCCGGGATGATGCGGTCGAAGTCCGGCGTCCGTGGGTTGGGCGCGGAGGGATAATAGGCCTTGATTTTCACGCCGGCTTTCTCAGCGACTTTTTGCGAGCGTTTCGCGCGGCCCTCGTTCATGTCGCATACGCCGACGAGTTCGGCGATGTGTTTATAGTTCTCAAGAATGGCGGTGAGATACATGCGGTGTCGGCTGCCGCAGCCGACGATGGCATAGCGGCGGCGCGGACCAGTGGCCGTGACCAGAGCGCCGGAGGGGGCCGCGGCAGTCGCCGCACCGAGTACGGAGCCGCCAGCGGCAAATCCGATGGTGGCGGTGGAGACTGTTTTCACGAAGGTGCGACGGTCGATGTCGCACGGCGGCGTGTCGAGGGCGCTGGTGGTGTTTGATGGGGAGATCATGGTGATGAAATTATCGGGATGAAATGATAGCCGAGTGAAAAATAACGGGCACGCGTGGGAAATAAGGGGAACGGACCACACACGGGTAAGCGACGGGAGGGGATAAAAGACAGGGGTGATGATCCGAGATTCTTGGGAGGTAAAATTAAAACGCGGACACGTGTTAAACTAAGGATGAAACAAGAACACGGTCACGTGTCCAGCAAATTTAATCGAAGACAATGAATTATTGTATAACCAATGAAATATAATGAAATTAGATGACGGTATCCGCTAATCCAACCGGTGTATTGCCTCATGCTGGCTTTGCTTGGGAGGCACTGGGGCACAGCAAGAACAGGATTGCACGAAATCGCTGGCCGCCTCTGATTTTATCGATGTCACCCCATTCGGCATATCCAGGCAGAATTCATCACCGGCTCTCGATCTCAATGCGCGACCAGTAAGCGGCCTCCCTCTTCCAGTCGTTGGACTGGTTCAGGAGTTCGATTTGGATTTTTTTACCGGCATACGAGGAAAGATCAACCGCGAGGTCGATCCATGCCGGTTTTTTGTCCCCTCCTATGGTTTGCCTGAGCAATTCCTTTTGGTTGACCCTCACAACCAAATCCCAGTCGCCGCCATTCCGGGCATGAGTGATTGAAAGCAACAGCCGGGTGGTTTTCCCCTCGGGGAGGATTACTTCGCGGCTCAAAACGCACGGCACGTCGCGAGCCTTCGGATGCGTCAGAAGGATGTTCCGTCTGCCTTGGAACTCCTCCTGCATGCCCGAGTTCATTTGCAGACCGCAATCGGCGATGATCCAGCCGGGACACCAATGGGAGACCGCATCCTGCATGGTAAGAAACTCGCTGTATTTGATCTGAGCGCGCTCGGCGGAGGTGTAACGGGAATTGGCCGGCGGCCCGGGCATCCAGCTTTTCAGGGCTGGGCCGGGCTGCGGTTTTTGAATCGGAATGATAAAGAATTCTTCCCCCGCGGCATCTTTCTCAATATGACCGCCGGCCCCGACCACCGCCTGCCGGGCGAGTTTTTCGCAAACATTCACCAACAGAGGGAAATTATACGCTGTGTGGGAAAACTCCCGGCTTTCATCCAACTTTTCGGTAAATCGCGCCGGAAGTCTGGCGAAACCGAGTGTGGTGAACAGCACGCCGGCCGCGCTGGACGGGTTGCAGTCGGAATCCTGGCCGCACCTCGTGGAAATAATGATGGTCTTGTCCGGATCGTCTTCGCCGTAAAGCAATCCCATCAAAACATACGCGCCGTTGATTTTGGCATCTATGTTGTATTCACTCGTGTCGCAGGACACCCGCCGGTAACGCGGATTGTCTTGGTATTTTTTCTCCACCTTCCGCCACGTTTTTTCCCAGTCGCCGGGCTCCTCCCGGTGCCATTGCAGCATGTCGCGCACCATTTCGGCATACTGGGAGTCCGCCGGAATGGACTGGAGCGCGGTTGCAATGATTTTTTCCACGTCGTTTTCAAAAAAGGCCGCCGCATACATGGCGCCAATAAACACCCCGCCATAAACGCCGTCGCCGTAATTCATCAGCCGCCCGAATTTGTCGCCAAGCTCAATAACGGCCCCCGGCATCCCCGGCGCGATCAAGCCGGAGAAATCGGCCTCGATTTGATAGTCAATATCGTCGGCATGGGCATTGAATTGCGGATGCGAGCAATCCGGCGGGGCAATGCCGCACCGCAGGTTTTTGCGGCCTTCCCGGTTGGCATGCCAGAGCTTGTAACCGCTGTTGGCAAAATCGATCCCCGCCTGCCGCTGGGAAACGTCGAAACCGTGCTCCTCCATGCTGCGCAGAAACGTCATTTCCACATAAAGATCGTCCTGCTTGAAGGCGTTGTTGATCATTTCCGGCTTCCATGCGGGCATTTTTTCCGCAGGGATGACGGCGGCTTTCCATTTGAACTCGGTGGGACCGCCCCAGCAGACCCCGGCGATCTGGCCAACCCAGCCTGCTTTCATTTTGTCGCGGTATTCCGCGAGCGATATTTTACGCAATTCCGCCGTCTGCGCCGAAGCCAGGCTGATCATCGAACCAGCCAGCAGACCAATGGCGATTAGGTGTATCTTGTTTTTTTTCATGATTCCTCGCTGTTTTTTATTCCGGCGCGATTTCCTTTAAGAATGCGGAGGCCGTGCGGTGGCGGATTTTACGCACTGCGGCGACGATGGTCTGCCGCTCCTCGCTGCGGGTGGCGAGGTCCCACGTTTTGCGATATTCTGCGACTTTGGCGGCGGACGGCATGGTGAGTTTTTCAAGGGTCGCGATGGCTCCGATGAGCGCGAGAACTTGCTCGGAGGGCGCGGGAGCGGTGGTGGCGGTCTTGAGCAAGAGTCCATAAGCGTCGGGTGTGCGCGCGGCGGAGAGCGCCCGGATGGTTTCTTTCCGGACGGTGGCGTCGGGCGAGGAAAGCATGGATTTCAAAGTGTCCGTAGCGGCAGGGGCGGAAATCACCGTGAGCGCACCGATGATCGCGGCGCGTTCAGGTGTGCCACGGTCCGAGAGTCGTCCGGCGAGCAGCTTCGCGGCCGTGGCGGCGTCCGACTCGGAGGCGACGGCGGCAAACAGCGCCTGCGTCCATTCACGGCGATCGGTCGCTGATTCGATGTTGGATGCGAGTGGCAGCACGATGACCAGATCGCCGGGGCGGATAAGGCGGGCGATGGCTGCAAAGGCGGCGGCTCGGAGTTGCGCGGTGGGCGAGGATGTCCATTCGACCGCGCGAGCAAACACCTCGCGTTCCTGTCGCGCGGCGAGGACGGCGAGAAGGCGGGCGCGGAGTGTGGTTTCATTGGAGCAGGAGAGGCGGGCAAGGAGGAGTGCGTCTGTATTGTTTGATGAAAATTCCTGGAGCGCGTATTGAGCCGCGAGTGCTGTGTTCTTGTCCGCGGAGCCAAGAGCATGGACAAGCGTGGGAATGAGTGAATCGCCACCGCACGCTGCCGCAGCGGCAATGGCGGCTGTGCGGAGCTCGGAGATGCCGGAGGCAAGGGCGGTTTCGACAATGGGAAGAGCGGCGGCATTGCGGCTGCCGGTGATGGAGGCCAGCATGGCGAGCTGCGTGTCGGTCGGGAGCCTGGAGAAATGAGCCAGCGCCATTTTCACTGCGGCGGGTTGCGGTGAAGCGGCGAGGCTGCCCGCAACGGCGGCACGCAAGCGAGGATTGGGATCGGCAAGCAGGGGGAGCAGGTCGTCGCTGGCCGCGCGGTCGCTTAGCGTGACAAGGGCCCGGGCGGCCTCGATTTTACCGGCTGTCGTTTCAACGGCGCGAAGAGTCTCATTGCAGATTTGCCCGGCGTAGATTTGCGCGGCGACCATCTGGTCAGGAGGAGTGCGGTTGACGGCATTGGCGGTGGCTGCAAGCAGGGCCCGGGCACGTGGAAGCTCGTGCGGCCCGGGAATGGGATACACGCGCAGTGCCTCGACGGCGTAAAACGTGCCCACGGCGGCGATGGACTCAAGGGCGGCGTTGGCGAGCCCGGTGTCTTCGCCATCGATGAAACGGGTGAGTGCGGGCACGGCGTCCTCGGCGCGGCGTTGGCCGAGTGCGTTGATGGCAGCGAGGCGCACGGGGCGGGAGGGACTGTCGAGGAGTGCAATGACGGCCTTCTCTGCGGCGGTGCCGGGTATCGCGGCGAGCGCGCGGCATACGTTGAAGGTCAGGTCCGGCGCGGCAGCGAGGCGAGCAAGCGCAGGCGCGCACTTGTCCGAGCCAATTGCGCCGAGCCAGTCGATGAAGACGCGCTGCGAGGCGGTGGTGGTGCCGGGGGCGCCGAGCAGCTCAAGCATCTCTGCTTCGCTGGCGGCGCGTTGTGACGGGGAAGCGGCGTGGAGTTGCTGCTCGCAGGCGATCAATGGCGCGAGCGGCTGGCCGTAGTCGTAACGGGCGATGTCGGCGAGCAGGACGTCGGTGTTATTGTTGGCAGCGGCGGCTGGCGAGGGAGGCTGGCCGGCTATAAATAAAAAAACGGAAAATAGTATAAAATATACAATAGGACGCATGGCGGGAGTTTATATAAATTGAGAATAAATCAGAAATAAGCTTGGGCGGCTCGTCACGCATCAAGCGTCCACGGAGCGCGCATGGTGCGCTGGAAATAGCGGACAGCATCGGGCGCGTCCACGAGTTGCTCGACGACCGGATCAAAGCGGAGTTCGCGGCGCCCGGCGCGGAAGGCGACGTTTGCGAGATGCGCGGCAGCGGTCACGCAATGTGCATCGCTCATCGGGGCGCGCGGCCTCGCACCGCTGAGCGCGCATTCGACAAAGTCGTTCATATGGCCGCGCGGACCGCTTTGCGAGAGGGAGAGCCTTTGCGTGGGGATTTGTATGCGACGCAGGTGCGGAGCGCTGTATTCCACAATGCCCCGGTTGACATAAACCGAGCCCTCGGAGCCGTCGATATGCACGCCCTCGCGGAGCGCGGAGCTGACCTCGATGACAATGCCGTTTGCGTAATGGGCTTCGAATGAGTAATCGGCGGCGGTATTATATAACGGGCTATCGTCGAGGAAGCGCGCCTTTGCCTCGCGGATCGCGATGGGCATCATGTTGCTTACACGCATGGCGAGAGCGGCTGAATCGAAATGGTGGCCGACCCAGTCGGTCAGGCGGCCGCCGCCAAAGGCAAAGTTCCATCGCCAGTTGTAATGAACGCGAGCCTTGCAGTAGGGAAGGGGCCCGGCCGGTCCGAGCCATGTTTCATAGTCAAGCTCCGGAGGGACAGGCTCGGGCATGCCCGGAACGGCCTGCGCTGGACGCTTGTTCATATCGGAGGGGAGGCCGACTCGCACGCGTTTGATCGCGCCAAGGTAGCCGCCGCGCGTCAGGTCGATGACGCGCAGAAAGTCGGTGCTGGATCGCTGCTGGCTGCCAATCTGGCAGACCACGCCGGCGAATTGCACGGCGTTAAGCATGGCGCGTGTCTCGGGAATGGAGGCACCAGCGGGTTTCTCGCAATAAATATGTTTTCCGGCGCGCGCGGCATAAATGACATTGAGCGCGTGCCAGTGCTCCGGTGTGGCGATGAGCACGGCGTCGATGTCGGGGCGCGCCAGGAGTTCGCGCATGTCGTCATATTCGGCGCAACCTTTATAGGTGCCGGAGCGTTTTTCCCTGGCGTAAGTCTCCTCAACCATGCGGTGCGCCTGTTCGCGGTGTTTTTTATCCACATCGCACACGGCCACGACGCGGACAGATGAATTGGCAAGGGCGTTGGTTAGGTTGGCGCGTCCCTGGATGCCGGTGCCGATACAGCCGATGTTAAGACGGACCGACGGCGCGGTCGTGTCGCCGAGACCGAGTGCCTGGGCGCGGACGATGGATGGAAACGTGGCGGCGGCGGAGGAGACGGCGAGGGTTTTAAGAAAGGAGCGGCGGTTCATATCGGAGGGTTGAATTTCAGGCAAAAAATGCGAACTGCGGACATGATGCCTGCGGTCCACGAAGGTAATCATGCGGAAATTAATTATTGTCCCTTGTCGATTCTGTATGGTTTCACATTGGAGCCGGGCGGCAGTGAGAAATAGGCGCGGTAGTTGGAATCGTTGGATAGCCAGCCTGGGCGGACGGGTTGGTAGAGCCCGCCTTGCTTGGGATTGTCGTCCTGCGTGTAAATCCAGATTTCATTCAAGTCCCACACCACGATCTCGTCGCGGCAGTCACCGGTTAGGTCGAGGGCGTGATAGCACAGGTCCGGATGCCCGTCGGCGGGAAGACGGACGACTCGCCGGCCCCAGCCGTCGAAGAGGCCGCCGTCCTCATGGTTGGCCGAAAGCATGACAAATTCGCCGGGCTTTCCGGTCCAGTTGACCGGGAGGCACACGCTGCCGTGCTGGAACGGCTCCATGACATGATAAATCTCACCTTTGGAGTCGAAAAAATGTATAATCCCCTGATTGCCCCAAAAATTGACGGTCACGGTTTCCAGTCCCGGCAAATCAGGGCGGAAATCGGCGACGCCGGGATTCTGCACATGGCCTATATAGTGATGTCTCAGAATATTTCCCTTCAGGTCGGTGATGACCACGCCCTCGTCGCTGGCAGCGATGAAGATGGACATCTCCTTGTCGTCGGGGTGCATCTTGAACACGGCCAGTCCGTCGTCGTGGTCCTTCAGCTTGTCGTCGAGCGTCCAGAGCAGCTTCCCGTCATGATCGTAGAGTGAGTAACCGATGGCAATCTCATCCTTGCCATCGCCATCGATATCGCAAGGAAATGGATAATGCCCGGTCACGCATTGGGCGCTCCAGAGCAGGTTGAGTTTATCGTCAAAAATCCAGAAACTCGTATAGCGGTCTTTTATCAAAATATCGGCGTTGCGTCCGGTGCCGCGCACATCGCAAAACGCAATCGAATCCCCAAGAATGCGTGGAAACCATTTATTATGCGGCGGCGGACGCTTGATTTTAGGCGACACGAGCGGGCGTTCCGGCGTGGCGGCGCTGTATTTTTCCTTACCGGTTGCGCCATCGGCGACGATGATGCGCTGCCCCATGGTATAAATCACCTCGTTGCGCCCGTCGCCGTCGATGTCATGAATCTGAAACGCGACATCGTTGCTCAGATGGCTGTTCCATGGATCGGGTTCGCCCACCTGCCAGAGAATTTCTCCGTCGAGATTAATGGCGGTGATGCAGCTGATCTCGGCGTTGGCGTCCTTGGGTCCATGGTGTTTGACTTGGGCGATGACGATTTCCTTCCGCCCGTCGCCGTTCAAGTCACCGAAGCGAAAATTGCGGCCAATGCCAAAGTTTCCGATTTGTATTTTTCTCCAGACCATCGGTTTCGGATTGTTCGCCTGGAGCTCGCATTCGTCGGCGTCCTTGGTTGCCTGGGCAGCCTCAAGCAGATCCTTGCCTTCCGGAGTCATCGTCACCGTGACTTCGGCGAAAGTCGCAGGCACGTCGGCGACGAGCGCGATGCCTCCGCGCGGGAAAGTGGCATCGACCGCCTCGAGCACGGTGTTGTCGTTGAGGGTCGCTCGGATTCTATCGCCGTTGACACTGATGACGGCGTTTATATACTTATCGATTTTATAAGGGAACGGTTTTTCCGCCAGTATCTTTTCGAAGGGCACGCGGAAGCCGGCACCGTCTTTGACGAGTTTTATAATCGCCTTGTCCTTTTCAACCACGAGCATGTAGTTGCGGCGGTCGGTCTGGTAGCGAAACACCACGCCGCTGATTCCATCCGTGGCGTGCGGCATGAAACGGACATTTGCCGTGTAGTCCTGCCAAAGCGGATTGCCGGCGGCGAGCATGGGATGTACATCGGCGTATTTGGTGTTTTTCATAAACTGTCCCACCATGCGACGGCCATCCACCTCGATGCCGCGCCAAGCGCGCTGCCATTCCACTTCGGAGCGATAGGTCGAGACCGCCCAGCCGGCTGTCGGCGAGGTGGCCTGGATGTAATGATACTCAGCCTCCGCGCCGACGACACCGAGCAGCACCCCGGACGGGAGCTGGTCGAAGTTGTCCTTGAAAACAACCCCCGGGGGCCAACCGCCGGCGGAGGTGGGAGCGAGACCTGACAGCACGATGGCGAATGCGAGGCCAATGGTAGTTCTGATGGAAGAAGCAGGCGATTTCATGATATTGTAATACTGGTTAATAACAAACAGGTGGCGCGGAATGCTTATTTACTGCTTAACTCGATTGCTGCCGGCTCCAGTCCGTCCGATTCGGCACGGAGGACGAGGATGCCCGATTTGTCCGGCTTGGTGCGCGAGATGACAAGAGCGAATCCGTTGTAGGCGGCGCGTTCACTGCCTTGAAACGGCGCGAAGCTGGTGGCATCGCCATTGTCCACGGCGGCGATTTCAGCAGGGCCGGTCACACTGAATCGGATGGAGTTTTGAGCCCGCGGGACAGGCAGTCCGTCTTTGTCGGCGACGGTCACAGTGACAAAGACCAAATCGGCCCCGTCCGCGCGGAGTTGCGCGCGGTCGGGCGTTAGTAGGAGTTTCGCGGCGGAGCCTGTGGTCTTGCGCACGGTCTCCGTCCACGGTTTCCCATTTTTCCAGACGGCGACTTTCAACTCACCCGGTGAATATACAACGTCGTCCCAGCGGAACCGGTATTCAAAAGCTCCACGTTTTTTGCGGCCAAGCGAGTTGCCATTCAAGAACAATTCCGCTTCGTCGCCGGATGAGTACACATGAACAGGCGTGATCTGTCCCTCGCGGCCGGGCCAATTCCAGTGCGGCAGAATATGCGCCATGGGCAAGCCGGGGCGCCAACGGGATTGATATAAATAATACCGGTCTTTTGGAAAGCCGGCGAGGTCGACAATACCGAAATAGGAACTGCGTGACGGAGCACGCACCTTGGCGAGCCCGTCTAGCTCCTTTGCCGCCTGCGCGCTCTCGGCGGCGGTGGCAAAGTTGAGCAGATTGGTAGTGTCGCTATTGTAGGGCGTGGGTTCGCCGAGATAATCGAAACCAGTCCAAACAAATTCACCCATCACGCTTGGATTTTCGTCCTGCGCCCGCCACTCGGTGTCGGGGGTGGAGCCCCATTTGGGCGCGTATAAATCATACGAGCTGACTTGATAGGTGCTTTTGTTGCGTCCGTCCAATTTGTTCTCGGAGACCGGAAATACATATTCACCGCGCGAGCTGATCGTGGAGGCGGTCTCTGTGCCGAGGATGGGATACTGCGGGTGCGTCCGGTGTATTTTTGAATATTCAAACGGCTTGTAATTATAGCCTACAATATCGGCTGCTGTCATCATGCCGTTGTAGCCGGATTGTATCAGATTGAAGCCGGCGACGACGGGACGGGAACGGTCATCCTCACGCACGATACCGGCTAGGTGCGCGGCGAGTTTCCGGCCGCCGGACGAACCTTGCTCGCGGATTTCGTTGCCGATGCTCCACTGGATGACGCATGGGTGATTGCGATCGCGTCGCACCATTGAGCGCAAGTCCTTCTCGTGCCAGTCGGGGAAGAGGCGGCTGTAGTCATCTCGAACTTTGCCGGATGCCCAGCAATCAAATGCCTCGGCCTGCACAAGAAAACCCATGCGATCACAGAGTTCGAGCAATTCGGGTGCGGGGGGATTATGGCTGGTACGGATGGCATTGCAGCCCATCTCATGCAGAATTTCGAGTTGGCGCTCCATTGCACGAAAGTTGATCGCCGTGCCTAGCGCGCCAAGATCGTGATGCATGCACACGCCGCGAATGGGCACGCGTTTCCCATTAAGCAGGAAACCGTTGCCCGCAGTATGCTGGATTGCGCGGATGCCGAAGGGGGTGCGCACGCGATCGATGATTGCACTGTCCCGGGTGATGTCGGTTTCGGCAACGTAGCGGTTGCGCGTTTCGAGGCTCCAGAGCCGGGGGGATGGGACGACAAGGGAATGCGAGACCCATGCCTGTTCCCCCGCCTCGATCCGGGCGGTCACAGACGAGCTTTGCAGAATGGCTTGGCCAACGGGCAAGCCGGCGTGGTCGGCCTGATATATCTTCGTAATGACATTGGTCTCGGATTTATTGCCGGTCTTGTTGTCAATCGTAACCGCGACATTCACCACGGCGGAGTCGTTTGTGATAACGGGTGTAGTGACGCGCACGCCCCATTGCGCGATATGCACAGGGGCTGTCTTGACGAGCCAGACGTTTCTATAAATGCCTCCGCCTGGATACCACCGCGAGGATTCGCGAGGATTGTCGAGGCGGATAGCAAGGGTGTTTTCCCCGCCGAATTTTATATAAGGCGTGAGGTCTACTCGCCAGGATGTGTAGCCATAGGGCCAGCCGCCGGCAAAAATGCCGTTTATCCACACGGTCGCGTAGGCCATGGCGCCGTCGAGGTCGAGATAAACGTGGCGCCCCGTATCGATGGCGGGCAGGGCGAAATGTTTTCGATACCAGGCGACGCCGAACCACGGGAGCTTGGCGGTTTTGCCGGTGAGATCGGGATGAAACGGCCCTTCGATGCCCCAGTCGTGTGGAAGATTTAGCTTGCGCCAGCGGGAGTCGTCGTAATCGGCGAGCGTGTATGAAATGCCGACGACGCGCATTTCGCCGGGACCGGTGCCGAGTGGGGAGTGACGCCGGGGTGAAAGGTTGAGCAGGTGGTCTCCACACGGGAGCAGCCAATCCTTGATGCGTTCATAAACAAGGGCGTCCCCTGCGTCTGGTGGGTCGTTGCGGGAAAACAGCCATCCTCTGTTGAAAGGCAGGCGCTCGCGCGGACTGTCTGACTGCACTTCGGGCGTGGCGTGCAGGGTGGGGATGAATACCGTGACAGCCATTACCAAAGACAGCCAAGGGGCCGGCGTGCCGCCGCTGCGAGTAGGGTTTCCCACTTGGTTATACTGGGTGTCGGCCATGGCTGTTTGTGTTTTTATAAATCCAACCCAGACGGATTTTATTTTTCGATGACGAACTCGTCACGCAGTTTTCCATCCACGCCATACGCGCGGTAAAGCAGCGTCCGGTCCTCGATCTTGATATCGAGTATCTGCCAGGTGGGCACCTTGGTGAAGCCGACCTCGGTATAGTCATGTTTTTCCTGTTCGTATAATTTGGTCCCGGAGACAGTGATAAGATAGATTGTGCCGCCGGCGGGTTTCCCGACACGCCGGCCTGCGTTCATCGGGTAGGTGCGCAGGTAGGCGTGGTCGTGGCCTTGCAAGGCGAGGTCCACATGATAACGGTCGAAAATCGGAACCCAGTGCTTGTTTATGTCCGGATACGACCGTCCGGAGCGAGAAGCGTAGGCGGGATGGTGATAGGAGACGAATTTCCAGAGCGCCTTGGTGTCGCGGAGTTGCTGCTCCAGCCATCCGGCCTGCTCGGGAATATTTTTGTTGGAGTCAAGCACGATGACCAAAGCATTGCCATATTCAAAGGAATAGGCGCGGCCCGGGTCGATATTTTTCGGACCATTGTCGCGGACAGCGAAAAAGCGTTGATACAAAAGAGGTTTTTCCCCTTGATATTCGTGATTGCCGATCACGGGCACGATAGGGCGGCGGTCGAAGAGACCGGTAGCGTTATGGAAGAGGTCATCCCAGTCGTCACGCTCGTTTCCGCGGGTCACCAGATCGCCGGCCATTATAACAAAGGCGGCATCGGGGCGTTGTTTCACCGCGTCTTTCATCATGCGCCCCCATTCCAAGAAACCGTTCTGGGCGTCGCCGAGATAAATGAACGAAAACGTCTTTGGCCGCCCGGGAGCGGTGGTGAACTCAACCGGCTTTATCCAGCCTGCGTCAGTGTCGTCGCCGATAGTGTAGGTATAAGTGGTGTCGGGCTTGAGTCCGGTGAGTCGGACGGTGTGCAGGTGGATGACAGGATCGTTGGCGATGTCGTTTGTCACGAATTCTTCGGTGGTCGCGGCGATCTTTTGCGCGCGGCCAATCTTGATCGGGGATGATTTTCCTTCGGCGAGCGCAAGCGCGCCCCGGGTTGTCGCGGCGTTGGTGCGCCAGCGTATGGTCTGCGTTGTGTCCGGCTCGTCCGTCCATGTGAGAAGGATATTGTCAGGCTTCGTCGAGCTGGGATAGGGGCTGAGGCGGAATTCGCGGTAGAGCTTGCCTTTGTCACGCATGGAGCGCTGCGTGAGGATTAGCGTGCGACCAATGAACTCGTCCGGGGCCTTGGAAAGACGGCGTTCGCTGTCCACATAAAGGCGCTCCTTCAGGGCCACCTTACCGAGTCGCAAGTGACCTGGATAAAGCTCCGAGACTTCGGGCTCCGGGCCGTTTTTCTCCGCCGGGGTGATGACCACCGCGTAATTCTCAGGTATGCCTGAAAGCGACGGGAGACCGAGACCGACATGCCCGGGCGAGAACTGACGTGACCATGTTTCGTATTCTATCGACGAGACGTTCCAGCGTCCCTCGCCACGGATGAAGCCACGGTTATTCAGCCAGAACGGATCTCCTTTCTTAACGGTTGGGATTACCACATGCACCCATGCCGGTTTGGAAATATGAAAATTGATGAATGTCGTGCCGAGCAGGTGCCTCTCGTCGGCAGTAAGCTGGGCGGTTAGTTCATCCAGTGACATCGCCGCCAGTTTTTCGGTGCCGCATACGTTGATCAAGCGCTCGCGGGTTGCAGCCATGGTGTCGTGGAACGACGGGCCATCCAACGTATGCGCAGCCGAGCGCGGCGCGTTGATGAGGGCGGACGAGCCGAGCACGGCGATGGTGAATGCAATACAAAACGGTTGATTTCCCGGGCTGAGGACGCGGCGTGCGATCATGGGGAGAAGAATTGGTTCAAAAGCGGATGGGTCGGTTTCACCAAAAAACCGCGATCGGAAATATGCGGAGTGGTCGGATTTGTGCGAAAGAAGAGAGCTGCGGGAGGGGATTGGGGCGCTCGTTCAGAAAAACGGACACGATACCGAGTCGAGCATCGGAATGAGGTCATGACGAGCCTTATTTTTCCTTTTCCTGGACCATCTTATATTTACCAGCAATGGAATTTTTTTGTAACATTATTAAAATTAATGAGATACGCCTAATGAAATAGAACATTAATGCCATTTATTTCATTTCATCTTTTCTTGCAATCCACGCGTTCATATCTCGTCATGCGGATGTCATCATGAGCTTGCTCCGCCGCCTTCCGCTATTTTTGTTCCTCGCACCCTGCCTTTTCGCACAGGAACCGCCATTTCGTCTCGATGATATTGGTGGGTTTCAGGACAGCGCCAACCATTGGCGCAAAATCAAGAACGACAGCTATGTCATTCAGGCGCTCCCGAATCAGCCGCGCTACAAGGTTTATCAGGTCAGTCAGATCGCGGCAAACATACTGCTTTTCCAGCGTGCGAACGGCGGCTGGCCCAAGGACTACGACATGCTCGCCATTCTCACCCGAGAGCAGGCACAGATGGTGGCCGCCACCCGCAACAAAGACGACACCAGTTTCGATAACCATAACATTCATCCTCAGGTCGCCTATCTTGCGAAAGTTTTTTCCGCAACGCGCAAGGAGGATTATCGCGCCGCGTGCCTGCGTGGGTTCGATTTCATGCTTGCGGCTCAGCTAAAGGGCGGCGGGTTTCCGCAACGTTGGCCAAATCCGCGCTCCTTCCATGCCCACATCACTTTCAACGACGGTGTGATGATGGGCATCATGAACGTGCTTGATGACGCTGCCAAAGGAGCCAATGGCTGGGACTGGCTTGACGATGTCCGACGAAAAAAAGCCGCAACCGCTGTCGAGCGCGGCATCGCCTGCATTCTCGCCATACAGTACCACCAGAAAGACGGAGTTCTGACAGGCTGGGGGCAGCAGCATGATCCGAAAACCGGCCTGCCCTCTGACGGACGTGACTTCGAACTGGCTTGTATCACTCCGCAAAATACAAGCGAGATCGTCAGTTTTCTCATGAAGATCGACAATCCCGATGACGCCGTCATTCGCTCCATCCAAGCCGCTGTGGCTTGGATGGAGCGAGTTCGCCTCACCGGCATGAGAGTCGAAAAGTTCAAGGCACCAAAGGCGAAATATCTGCGCCACAACACCGATGAGGACAAACGCGTGGTCGCCGATCCGTCAGCCAGTCCCATTTGGGCACGCTGTTACGAAATGGACACTGATCGTCCTATCTTCTCCGGCCGCGACGGTGTAAAAAAGTACGATTTCAATGAAATGGATCGCGAGCGCCGCACCGGCACGCCTTGGTTCGGAGAGTATCCGAAAAACATCCTGAAAAAGGACTATCCCGCTTGGTTGAAACGCAACCCGCACGCAAGAAAAGTCGAACCTTGAGCGCACAGAGCGCCAATCGAAACACTTAATCACATGAAGAAAGGATGTATTTATAATTTTAGTCACATGTCCCTGTCGCATCAATTGTAATAGTCAGACTTCATTCTGACTACTATAACGTAGCCCTGCGGCTGGTTGAGTTGCCACGAACCTAGTCCAAGTTGGCTATTTTCAATGTTACGCCAGTCGTCCACAGCCGCGCAGCCTGCTGCTCGATTTTATCAGCAAGCTTTTGCTCTTCTATAGGTGCCGCTACCGCCACTTGTAATACATCATTCTTTGCTGCCCACGACGGCCCCTCGCGCTGGAAAATTACCGAGGACGGCGTGTCGGTTGCGGCTAACGCCCCGTGCTCGCCCCTCTATTTCTGCATGCACCAATCGAATCAGCGAATGAAAACCAAGTGGACCCTGTTGCGAGCCAATGCTCCGACGCGAGAATACATTCCAAGCCGTTTTCGGCTCCGCGAGCGACGAACGGTTATGTTCGCTTGTCTACGAGCGCGGCTGTAAAGAAGCGTAGTCAGCTCGCGCGATCACGCGCACACGTTAATCTTCGGCAGATCGCGAAGCTGAAAGCCGAGCGGAGCGCGTAACCCTCGCGCATCACGGTGGACGGATCACCCGGACGCCTTTTTCGCGTCTTCCGCCGAACCTGCTCTGAGAACCAAGAACGCCCCGGTTGCGAACAGCACCGCGCTGTAACTAAACGCGACCGAAATCCCGAACGCGCTCCATAGCGCACCCACAACCACGCTCGAGAGAAAATCTCCCACTCCGTTGACGGTGGCGAGGACGCCGAAAGCCATGCCATGCTATTCCTCGCCCACCAGTTCGGCGCAGAACGAATCCTCCAGCGTTTCCTCGATGGCGACATAGACTCCGCCGAGAATGAAAACACCGGCCAACACCCAAAGTCCGAGCGGCAGCGCGACGATCGCGAGCGCCATCAGCGCGGCCAGCCCATAGCCGGACGCAAGCAGCTTTGGCTTGCTCACGCGGTCGGCGAGCCAACCCGCCAGAAGCGCGAAGCCCGCATAGAAAACATTGTGCGCGACGTAGAGGCCGACCGCGGCACTGGCGGCCCCGGTTGTGCCCAAGGTCGGCGAGAGTGATTGCGCCGCGAGCAGGATGAGCAGCGTGTGCGCGAAGTCGCCTGCGCCGAACAAGCCGACTGCGACAAGAAACTTGCGGTAACGCACGGGCAGTTGGCGCAGCCCATCGCGGAACGACACGCTGGCCACACGCGTGCGTTGCTTTTCCTTCACGAGAAACACGATGGCAGCCACCGCCGCGAGGCCGGGCACGAGTGTCCAGAAGAAGAGCCGCGCGTAGTCGTGCCCGAGTGCGTTGAGCAGGAAAAACGCGGTCGCTGGACCGACAATGGCACCGAGCGTGTCCATCATGCGCTCGAAACCGAAAGCGCGTCCGTAGGTTTTGCGAGTGACGGCCGCGGCGAGCAGCGCCTTGCGCACGGGCGTGCGTGTGCCGCGACCGAGCCAGGCCGTCGCGCGCGCGAGCAGGACGTGCCACGCCGTCGTCGCGAGTCCGAAGCCGGCCGTGCCCAGCGCGGTGACGAGGTAGCCGATAACCATGATCGGCTTTCGGCGCGGCAGGCGATCCGTCCAGTGGCCGGAGGCCAGCTTCGCGAAACTCGACAATCCATCCGACACGCCTTCGATCAATCCGACCCAGGCGGCGGCGACACCCATCGTCGCGAGAAACGCCGGCATCGCAGTCGTCGCGATCTCGTGCGACCAGTCGCTGAGCAGCGACGCGAGCCCGATGCCGAGCACGGTCGAGTTCAGCCAACGCGGACAAGGACTTTTGCCGGAGGGCTCCATGGTTTACGCGGCAGGTTGGCCAAAGCGGGCCTTTGTGCCCAGTTCGCGCTCGATTGCAAGGATCCGGTTGTATTTCGCGACGCGTTCGGAACGGCAGAGCGAACCGGTCTTGATCTGGCCGGCGCAGGTTCCGACCGCGAGGTCGGCAATGAAGGTGTCTTCCGTTTCGCCAGAGCGGTGTGAGATGACCGCGCCATAACCGTTCTTCTGCGCCAGAGCGATGGTCGCGAGCGTCTCCGACACGGTGCCGATTTGGTTGAGCTTGATCAAAATCGCGTTGGCGATCCCGTCGCGGATGCCTTCGGCAAAATCTTCGGGTTGGTGACGAAGTTGTCGTCTCCGACGAGTTGAAGTTTCTTCCGAGCGCCTTGGTGATTGCGCGCCACCCGTCGCGGTCCTCCTCTCCCATGCCGTCCTCAAGCGAGACGATGGGATACTTCCTCACCCACTGGCGATACAGCGCGATCATGTCGGCCGGTGTCTTGCGAGAGCCGTCGGTCTTTTTGAAGACGTAGGAACCTTCGTCGAAGAACTCGCTCGCCGCCGGATCGAGCGCGATGGCGATATCCTTGCCGGGCGTGTAGCCCGCCCCGCGAATCGCCTCCACGATGATGGCGACCGCCTCATCGTTGGATTTCAGATTCGGAGCGAAGCCGCCCTCGTCGCCGACCGCCGTCACGAGCCCGCGTTTCTGCAGGAGCTTTTTCAATGTGGAATGTCTCCGCGCCGTATCGCAGCGCTTCGGAAAGCGTCGGCGCGCCGATTGGGAAGAGCATGAACTCCTGAAAGTCCACGTTGTTGGTCGAATGCGCGCCTCCGTTGAGCACGTTCATCATCGGAACCGGTAGGACGAACGGCGCGCGGGCCTTCGCACCGTGCAGCCGACGCAAGTGGGCGTAGAGCGGAATACCGACGCCTGTGCGGCGGCACGGCAGACGGCCATCGACACGCCGAGGATCGCATTGGCCCCGAGCTTCGCCTTAGTTTCCGTGCCATCGAGTGCGCACAACAGCGTGTCGATCTCGCGTTGTTCGGCCGGGGACTTTCCGCGCAACTTTGGCGCGATGATCTTGTTCACGTTGGCCACGGCCTTCAGCACGCCTTTTCCGCCGTAGCGCTTGGCGTCGCCATCGCGCAGCTCCAACGCCTCGCGGATTCCCCTCGAAGCCCCCGAAGGCACGCACGCGGTCGCGACGATCCCATTGACGAGCGTGACCGTGACAGCGACGGTCGGATTGCCGCGTGAATCGAGAATTTCCTGCGCGACGACACCGCGAATAACGGATCTGGAGTTCATGGTTTTCGATTTCATGGAGCGTTGCCCTTGCGGGATTTTTTCAGGGTGAACAGGAACACGACTGTAACCGTAACGCCAGCTGCCCAGCCGTAGTGCAGAGCGTTGTGGGCAAACCGCGCGAGCGGACGAAGCGCCGCATCGGTCGGGCCAAAGAACGTGAGCCCGAATGCGGTTACCAAGGTCGCAGAAACACCGCGACGAGAGTAGAATGAGCGTGGCTGGTTTCATTTTCGTTCGGAGAGTTTTGGGAGCTTTGCCGCACCATCGATCACCTCGTCGGGCGAGGTATCTTTCTCGATCACTTCGCTGCCGCGCATCCCAGTGCT
Source organism: Termitidicoccus mucosus (assembly GCF_038725785.1). Classification (GTDB taxonomy): domain Bacteria; phylum Verrucomicrobiota; class Verrucomicrobiia; order Opitutales; family Opitutaceae; genus Termitidicoccus; species Termitidicoccus mucosus. The sequence continues at coordinate 1,128,619 of NZ_CP109796.1, read as the reverse complement.
GGACGTGTTTGTAGACTATGGTCTTGCCCTTGAGCAAAGCGCCGTGGCGACGGCAGAACTCTTCGAGCTTGTTCTTGTGGTCGATGAGCTCGACGCAGAGGGTCAGGTTCGGGTTCGAAGTCTCGACGCCCTCTGCCTGGACGTTGCCACCGTTGGTGAAACCGTAGTGCGTCATAAACGCGGCGGCGTTGTTCAGTCCGGCGGCTTTCGCGGCCTTGATGATTTCCCGATAGATGGGCCTGGCGTTGAGTTTGTCCCAAAAGCCCTTGGCCGGAAGCCGGTCGCGGGGCGTGAGGTAGATGCGGATTTTACCGATCTCGCGGGTGACGATATGGTGGCTTTTCATGTTTTCGTGGTTGAAGGAGTCTTCGCTTAAGAACGGCAGCCGCTCGGCGAAGGCGGACAAGATCGGAGCCGAGGCTTCGCCGCGCAATTCGCGCAGTTCGCGCAGCGTGAGATCGGGAGGCAGCGAAGCGCGGTTCTTCTTCGGCACACCGAGACGTTGCGCCATGTAGATGCCGGAGTGTCCGCTGAAGTAATATGCGACGAAGCACGCGACTCCGAAATAGAGTGTGTAGTGCGCACCGAAGAGTTCGATGCCCATGATCGTGCAGGCCAGCGGCGTATTGGTCGCACCGGCGAACACAGCGATAAAGCCGAGTCCGGCGAAAAGATCGACCGGAGCACCGAGGAATGCAGCGAGGGTGTTTCCAAGCGCAGCGCCGATGAAAAACAGCGGAGTGACTTCGCCGCCCTTGAATCCGGCTGCGAGCGTCACCGCCGTGAACAGCAGCTTCCACCACCAACTCCATGGCGTGGCACCGCCCTCTTTGAAGGCCGAAAGCAGCGTCACGGACTCGGGCGTGCGTCCGTGCACGCCGAGCCCAAGGTAGTCGTGCGTGCCAGCGAGATAGACGAGCCCGATCACCAACGCTCCGCCCAATGCGGCACGAAGCGGCGCTGACGGCGCGATCTTCTTGAGGCCGTATTGCAGACCGTGCGTCAGCTCCGCGAAGAGTTTGGCCGTGAGACCAAACGCCATCGCGGCAAGTACGACCTTGGCGAGGAGGGGGCCATCGAACGTCGCATGGAGGCTCGCGCCGTCGGCTATCCCGATGTGGTAAATCGAGTGATGAAGGCCCCACGCCGAGCAAGTGAAGTCACCGACCATGCTGGCGACGAGCACGGGGATGAGCGCGTCGTATTGCAGGCGCCCGATGACGAGTACCTCCATCGCGAAGATCGCACCGGTGAGCGGCGTTCCGAAAACCGAACCAAATCCTGCCGCCACGCCGGCCATGAGCAGCACGCGCATGTTCTCCGTGCCGAACCGGCAAAGGCGACCGTAGGCGCTCGCCAGGCTTCCGCCCATCTGCACGGCCGTGCCTTCGCGGCCTGCCGAACCACCAAACAGATGCGTGGCGAGTGTGCTCACGAGAATCAGTGGAGCCATGCGCGAGGGCACGCCGCCGCCGGGTTCGTGAATCTGATCGATGATGAGGTTGTTGCCGCCCTCGGCGGATTTGCCCACCCGCTGGTAGATCCAACCGACTACGAGGCCCGCCACCGGCAGCAGGATCAGCAGCCCTCATGTTGCCAATGGAGGTGTGTCACCGCGTCCAGCGACCAAAGGAACAGCGCACTCGCCGAACCGGAAAGGATGCCCACCGGGATAACGAGCAACGTCCAGAGAAGGAGCTGTCGCAGGCTTAGGCAGTGTTCCCGAATATCGAACAACGACTTCACGACGCGGCGTCCTTCTTCTTTGTCGCGCCGTTCTCATGGCGGTAGTGAATCACGCGGACCTTTTCGAGGGTGACGAGTCCGCCGCCCATCATGGTGTCCAGAATCGGCAGGAAGGCATTGATCTTCGCCTCATCGTCGACGATCTCGACGATGATTGGCAGATCGCCGGAGAGCCGCAGGATCTTGCCGTGCGCAGACGACTCGCCGCACCAAATCCCATCGGGCTGCGGAGTACGGTCGCACCAGCTGGCCGGTTTCGCGAACCTTAAGCACGATGGCTTCGTAGAGCGGTTGTCCCTCGTGGCGGTCGGATTCGCCGATAAAAATGCGTAGGAGTGTGGATTCGGTCGGGATCTGCATGGTCAAGAACCCTTCATAGTGTCAAGCCAGGCGGCGCAGAGATGCCCGAGCCACACGGCGAGGAAACAAAGTGTGAACGTACCCAGCGCGTTGGCGCCGGTTCGGAACCATTCGCCATCGCGGGCGAGGGCTAGGGTCTGGAGGCTGAACGACGAATAGGTCGTGTAGCCGCCGATAATTCCCGTCATGAGAAACTGCCGGACGGTGCCGCTCACAAGGAGGCGCCCCTCGGGAGCGGTGAACTGCGCGATAAACCCGATCAGGAACGAGCCCGAGATGTTGATCACAAACGTGCCCCAAGGGAACGTCTCGCCAAAACGATGTGCAATCAGGCCGGAAAGCGCGAACCGCGCTACTCCACCGAGACCACTGCCGAAAAATATCCAGAAGTATAGAGACATGATGATTCCTAGGGCGTCAGTTCGCCGTAGGAGTCATCAGCGCCAACTTTCGTCGGGCAGTTTTCCCGCAGGAAGCGGGTTGGCAGAATCCATTACCAAAAAATTAGGATGGGGAATGTACGCCTCGCGGCAATTCCAAATAACAGGACAAGACAGCGCGTTCGTAGTTAGGCGAAGACAGGCGTATTCCGGTAGGTCAGAAAATACCCCGATGTTGCAATTATAGCATTTCAAATAAAGTTGTAACCTAAAGGGAGAGAGATAAAGAAGAGAGGATGAAGAAAGCGATATCGATGAATCTGAGAGAGAGGATAGTGGAGGCGTATGACGGGAAGGAGGGGAGCAGGGAAGAGGTGGCGAGGAGGTTCAAGGTGTCGTTGGAGCTGGTGAAGAAGCTGCTCAGGCAGAGGAAAAGGACGGGGGATTTGAGGCCGAGGTATAGGTATTGCGGGAGGAAGGCGAAGGTGCTGCCGGAGCATGGGCAGGCGTTGAAGCAACTGATCGCCCAAGAGCCGGAGTTGACGCTGGCGCAGATGAAGGAGCGGCTGGGGCTGGACTGCACGATTGGGGCGATCCACTGGGTGCTCAAGAAGATGGGGCTGACATATAAAAAAAGACGCTCCATGCGGCTGAGCAAAACCGGGCGGACATCGCGAAAGCGCGCCGCCGATGGAGACGCGGCCAAAGCGGGCTCGACCCGGCCCGGCTGGTCTTTATCGACGAGTCGTCGGCCAAGACGAACATGACGCGCTTGCGCGGTCGCGCGCCCAAGGGCCAACGACTGGTCTGCCATGCCCCGCACGGGCATTGGGGCACCACCACGATGATCTCCTCGGTGCGGCTGGACGGCACCACCGCCTGCATGACCATCGAGGGTGCCACCAATACCGAGGTCTTCCAGTCCTATGTTCGCGAGATACTCGTGCCCACGCTTCGGCCCGCAGACATCGTCGTCATGGACAACCTTGGCGCCCACAAAAACGACCGGACGCTCGCCCTCATCGAACAAGCTGGCGCACAGGTCCGTTTCCTTCCCGCTTACTCTCCCGATCTCAACCCCATCGAAATGATGTGGAGCAAGGTCAAGGCCCTCCTTCGCAAGGCCCAGGCTCGCACCCACTCCGATCTGCTCAACGCCATCGCCTCGGCCTTGCTCGCCGTCTCCCCTCAGGATGCCCTCGGCTGGTTTTCCGCATGCGGTTATAACTTTATTTGAAATGCTATAGCTCCAGACGGGTTCTGGGCATTGGCGTTGATGGGCAGACTGCGCACAAAACTCGGAGGGATTTCAACGCCTTTGCACCCGTTTGAGTTCGGAAATGGTGCGAATGATGCCGATTCAGGCATTTGGGCGCGCGCTATGCCTTTCGGTTTATGACTGGTAGAGAATTCTTATCCATAAAAGTTCTTCGCCATTTTGAGTGGAAGACGGGGAACGGGAAGCTGGCGGAGTGGAAGTAAAGCATGGCGATGAGGTTGTCCACGGAGCGGAAACTGCGAGCTTTGCGTTTGCCCACGCTGTTGAGTCCCTCCGAAGGCATTGGTGATGCGGCCTTCCCCATGGGCAAGGATGCCTTCGCCTCGTCTTTTCAGAGTTCGTTTCAAACAAACATAGGGACCAACATCGGCAACCTCAGTTCGCCAAGCTGCCTATTCCAGAAGCGGCGTCATGTAATGCGGTCACAAAAGCCACAAACAAGCGAACGCTGGCGGATGTGATTGGCGGCCTTATTGGAACTTTACAACCCATTGATATTTAGTGGGAAATTGAAACATTAACCGCCTCGCAGCTTTGTCCCCGACCCGTGCGTGCGATCAGGTGTCCGCCTACCAATTTCCGCCAAGAATAGGAAGACCGACTCTCTGGCCGGATTCGTGTCCAGAATGGAGAGGCTTGTATTTCAATCGCGGTACACGTGCGAAGGCTTTCTCTTTGCCTGCCAGTTCCGTGTCATATGCAAGCGCGGTTGCTGCTATCCAAGCAAGGTGTTGTGCGATGCTTATTGGTATCTCGCGAGTCGGTATTACGCGTGGGAAAGCGACGCGGCCTTGTGTGCGGCGGCGCCAAGTCTGGCGCACCTGTATCATCCGTCTGCTCTTGGATATCCCCTGAGTAGTGTCCCCAATTCCAGCGAAACAGGCTTTTGGTGCGATAGCGGCATCTTAACGGAGAATGGCACCGCCGGATTTTGCACCATCGAGACATGAGGCACGCTGCGTCGCCAGGGCCTTGGCCGTGAATCGTGAACCGTCCGCGGGAACCGGATAAGTGGCTGCAAAACGCAGCCAGCTGCGATGAGTTGCCTTGTCCGGTGGCCGCGGACGAAATGCGCGTGTTTTGTTCACTCCAATGTGTAATGCTCCCTTAACCTTTCACCGCGATCCGCTGGCAATTTCGGATGCCCAAAAATTCACCGTAACGCAGAAGGATTACCCGAGTCTCACCAACCCAAACCCGCGCGGTTGGTATTACAAGTGCGCCAACGTGGTGCTGGCGCGGGACGGCACGCTCGTCGCGTCCTGGCAACTTTCGGACAACCACACCTCGCTGCTGAGCCATATCATGGTTGCGCGTTCGACGGACGGCGGGCGTGTCTGGGGGGATTATCAGGTGATCGCGAGCAGCAATGTCTGGGAGCAGCGCGGATATTGGGTCGTGCCGCAGATGAGCGTCCTGAAGGATGGACGCATCGTCATCATTTGCGATTGGGGCCAGCGGGATCCCGGTCAGAATTCCCCCATGCTGTCGCAATGGCAGAAGCGCGATCGCGGCATGTCCAGCCATCTCTTCTGGAGTTCGGACAACGGCCGGACTTGGACCGGTCCGCGGAAGATCGATGACGTGGGCGGCCAGCCGAGCTATATTGAGGAGTTCGCCGACGGCACGCTGGCGTTCACCCGCACGTCGTCGGCGGAAACCGACCTGTTGAAGAAACCGCCCCTGCCTTGGGGTAACATTTACTACCGGAGTGAGATCGTCTACTCCCGCGATGGCGGTAAAACTTGGGGTGAGAGTGCCTGGCTGGCAGACAGTCCTTTTCATGGTGATTGCGAGACCGGGCTCGCCGACTTGGGCGATGGCCGCGTGCTGGCGGCCACGCGGATTGGCTTCGGGCTAAGCCGGTTTGGCAATCCCAGCCGACTGGTGTGGAGTCGTGACTGCGGGCGCACTTGGGAGAAACCCGTGCTGGCGCCGTTTTACGGACACCGCGTCCACCTCGGCCGGTTGCAATCGGGGAAGCTGCTGGCCACGTTTCGCAACTATTGGGGCTCACCGGGCTCCCGGGCGCTGGTCTTCGATCCCGACGAGAAGCTCGGATTCCAGCCGACTTCCTGGATCGTCGAGGAGGAGCGTTGTGAACTCGGGAAAGACTCGCTTACGCTGCGCACTGCGAACGGCAAACTCGGTGCGGTGGAGTTCTCGCTTTATCCAGCGCAGGACGACCAGTCGCGGGTGGAGATCGAGGCTGCGTTGCGAGTCGAGGTGGCAGAATCCCACGCGGTTGCAATCAGCGCGGGCTGCTGGGTACAATTCGCTCCGGACCGAGTCTATTTGGGCGACCGCCCGGAGGCCGGCTTTGCCCTCGATACGCGCGTATGGCATGATTACCGGATTTTGCGCGAAAAGGGTACGATCCGGATCTTTGTCGACGGCAAGGAAAGGCTCCAGGAATCCATCACCGACATCTGGGTGCAGTCCGTCCGCTTCGGCAACCGTCCGGTGGAGGAAACGATCAGCTCGATGAATCCGGAGGGGCAGCCCTACGTGCGCAACGCGGGCATCAGCCACTGGCGCCGTGTGTCGGTCAAAGTTGAAAACTCCCTCGACTACTCAATCTCGTGGGACTGGACGCCCGCGCGAGGCTATCCCGACCAGTTCCGGCGTGACCGCATCGTCGTGCTCGACCGGGCATTCTTCGCCGACTGTGGCTACAGCTCATGGGCGCAGCTTCCGGACGGCCGCATTGCAATCCTCGACTACACCACGGCAAACATCGACTGTTCCCATGTGGCGGGAGTGGCACCGTTCATCCGCGCCTATCTTGTGACGGAAAAGGACTTGGTGCGATGAGGCTTGTGCGAGCCGGTTCCTTCCAATCCTTCTTCCATCATTCATGAAACCGCTGCGCAGCGCGGACATCACCGGAACGTGGGGAGCCGTTTTGCTTCCTCTGAACGCGGACGACTCCATCGACTACGGCGCGCTGGCGGAGCAAGTGGAGGCATTGCTGGATGCCGGGCTGGCCGGGCTCTACACCAACGGCACCGCCGGCGAATTCCACACCCAGACGGAAGAGGAGTTCGACCGGATCAGTGTCCTGGTGGCCGAGCGGTGCGCACGTCGCGGACGGCCTTTTCAGCTCGGTGTCTGCCATATGAGCGCGCAGCTCTCGCGCGAGCGCCTGCGCCGGGCGAAGCTGCTCGCGCCTGGCGCGGTGCAGGTGATTCTGCCGGATTGGGTGCCGGTGTCGCCAGACGAGGCGCGGGCATTTTTGACTACGATGGCCGAGCTGGCCGATCCAGTCGGGCTGGTGCTCTATACGCCCGGCCATGCCAAGCGGTCGCTTGATCCCGCCGCGGTGGGGCGGCTGCGCGCGGACGTGCCTAGGCTGATCGGGGTGAAGACTCCTGACGGGGACGCCTCTTGGTATGAGGCGATGCGTCGCAATCTGCCTGGTTTTTCGGTCTTCGTGCCCGGGCATCATCTCGCGACAGGCCACCGGGAGGGGGCGACCGGCAGCTATTCCAACGTCGCCTGCCTGAGCCCGCGCGGCGCTCAAATCTGGTATGAGTTAATGGAACGCGACCCATCCGCCGCGCTGGCCTTCGAGGGCCGGTTGCGAGCCTTTTTTCAGGCGCAGGTGGCGCCGCTGGCCGCGCTGGGGATTTGCCCGGCGGCCATTGACAAGGCGCTGGCTGCGGCTGGCGGGTGGGGAGGCGTGGGGCCGCGGCTGCGCTGGCCATATCGCAGTGTGGATGCGGAGGAAGTGGCCCGGCTGGCGCAGGCGGCGCGGCGCGATTTGCCAGAGTTATGGAGAGGACGCTGAAGCGACTGCCCGCTTTGCGGCACGGGATGATGCGCGTCTCCACAGTCTTCTTAAAAGAAGCCGAAAGTAATATTCAGTTGCGTCGCATGCATCGCCAGCTGCGCGGTGAGACGCCATGCAGGTCTCTGAAGCACTTCACAAAGTAGGCACTGTAGTTGAATCCGCACGCCGATCCGATTTCCTTGATGGACAACGAACTGTGGATTAACAGATTTTCTGCAAACTGAAGCCGCTTGCGGTTGACGTAATCAAGATACCCGTTCGGAGTGTGTATTCTAAACAGTCTGGTCAGGTGATCCCTGCTGATGTGAAATACTGAAGCTACCTTCGTTCGGGACAGATCGCTTTGTAATCGGTCTGATATGTAGGCGCAAATTTCATCAACCAATTTTTGCCCGGGCGTATCTGGCGGATGACCATCATCAGGGTGTTCATCGTCCAGCAGTTCTTGCAGGCACCACGCCAGCAGCGCGTGAGAGGTGGCCAGATTGACTGTGGTTTTGCGCAAGTTTGGACCCGTACATGCGGAATTCATCAGCACCACGGCTTGCTGGAGCGTCGTGCTCGGAGGCATGGCCGTCTGATAAAAAAGTTGAATCAGTGAAGGACCTTTTGCTGCTTCAGTGGGCTTTGGGGGCAAGTTATGATACCAGACAAAACGGGTGTGTTGATTTCGAAATACGACCGCCAGCATGTTTCGCTCCACGTTATTGCGCACCAGATACCAGCTATGAAATGGCATCCAGCATAACTCTCCCGCGGGGATGACAACGTCCATGGCCGGCTCGCTGACCGATTGTATGGAGTGATGCGCTCCTGCCAGGGTAAGAATGAAACGTGATTCCGCATTGTAGGAGAGCATGGCCTCTTCCCAGACCGGCTTATTCCGATTGCGTGGCAACTTTCCTTGGGGATTGTGATGAAGCGACACCGCATGCGGGTAGGCATTATCAACCAAACGGCTTAGCAGTTTGATGAAAGCCTCACGCGGATTTTTCCCCTTCATGGCCTGCTTGAGGGAGAGCAATTCCGAAGAGGGTCCGCTGATGATGGGCGCATTCATGTTTTGTCCTGCAATATCTTGCCGAACCGAGACGCCATTTCAATGGCGGATTTTTGATACTATTGGCGGTATTATGACATGATCTGACATTGAGCGGAATCCCTGTCCCCTCACACTTGCAGCATACCGGTTCTCCCTTCTCCGGCTGCCTCCATCCGGGATCAGAATCCTGATACTCTTGGCTGCATCTGTGGTTAATGAGGCCGGTCTGCACGAACAAGTTACTGCCCACAACACCCATGAAGTTCAGGTCACTACCCATCCAAGTTGCCGAGCATATCACCCAGGAGATTACGAAGGGGCGCTGGGTGGAATGGCTCCCCGGGGAGCGGGTGCTCGCCGAAATTCTGCAAGTCAGCCGCAGGACTTTGAGCGCGGCCATCATACTGCTGAACAAAGAGAATATCGTCAGGTCAGAGAAGGGCAGGGGAAACCGCATCGTCAAACGCATGCAGCCAATGTGTCCCGAGATGCATGCAGGGCATAAGGTCGGCCTGCTTATTCCCGACCCGTTGGGCCTGATGCGTCCCGGCACGGCCTTGTGGGTGAATGATCTGCGCTCGAAGCTTTCCGAAGAGGGTGGGGTGTTGACCACTTTTCACGGGGCAAAATATTTTTCCAAGCATCCCGCCGGCGCACTTGGCCGCCTCGTTGAATGCAATCCGCAGTCGTGCTGGGTGATTGCCCGCTCTTCCCTGGAAACCCAAAGGTGGTTCGCCGAGCAAAAAGTCCCCTGCGTCCTTGCCGGCACCTCGCATCCAGAGGTCAACCTTCCTGACATTGATACCGACCACTGGGCCTTGTGCTTCCACGCAGCCAACACCATCCTCGGGAAAGGGCATCGCAAGGTGGTGCTGCTGCTCACAGAGTCACCCCGATACATGGCCAGCGAACAAGATGCCGAGGCTGGATTCCGGGACGCGTTCAAACGGAGGCCCCATGACGGGGCTGAGCCAATAATCGTTTATCACAAGCGCGGCGCGGACAATCTGTTGCGCGTTCTCAGACAGTTGTTTTCATCCCCTCCGCTCCCCACCGCGATTATTACAACGCACGGCATGGATTATCTCACGGTAATCAGTTTCATGGCCCAGCGCAAATTTTATATTCCATCCCAGGTGTCTGTCATATCCCGCAATGACGACACGTTTCTCGACGCGCTGGTGCCGACCCCGACTCGCTATCGTTACGGCAGCGATTCGCAGTTTTATGCCGGGAAACTCTACAAGATCATCACGCACATTATAGGCAACACGCCGCTGCCGCAACGACACGTCCGCATCGAGCCGAAATTTATCAAAGGAGAATCCGTGGCAAACGCGCCCGCGGTTTGATCCTTGGCCGACGGCAGAGAGAATGCGTCTGGCGGAAGGTCGCTTGGTTAAGAGAGAGACGCTTGCGCACGAGGTGAAAGCCTCGCCGGTTTGCGCGAGGTTTATCGAGATGCGACGGGCACGCGTTTCACGTGCCGGGCGGCGGGACGCTGCTCCTCCGTGCGCAAGCCTGCTCGGGGGCTCGTCATTCCTGAAAGGTTTTGGCGAGCTCCCGAATGCCATTTAGCATGACGCGAACATCGCCACCCGGGCAGATCAATTGTGCGCCGAGAGCCTTGACCTTGCGGTAATGCTCCGGTCCGATGCCCAGTGTTCCCCACCATTTGCCATGACGTTTGCAAGCGGCGGCGACCTTCTCCATCGCGCTGAGCACATCAGGATGCCCAAGTTGGCTGAGATATCCAATCCGGTGGGCAAAATCGCCCGGGCCAAAAAAGATCGCGTCCACGCCCGGCGTGCCGATAATATCATCCACTTGAGCCAGCGCCTCTTCTGTTTCGATCTGGCACAAGATGGCTACTTCATTGTTTTGATAACGCACGTAATCCTTCGCCGGGATTGTGCCATAGCGGGCGTCGATGCCTCCGCCATTCCAACCGCGCTGCCCCAGCACTTCTCCGGGGATGGGCGCCGGATTATTAAACTTTGCCCAGCGGACAATCGAACGCGCCTCTTGCGCGTTTTCAACCATTGCGCACATGATGCCGCCGACACCGGTTTCCAGCACACGCTGCACCACCTGATAATCGCCGGCTTTGAATCTTGCCAGTGTCGTCACCCCATGGCCTCGGGCGACCATATTAAGCAGCGCGAGTTCGGTGGTGGGGATGTCGAAATGCTCAAGATCAAACCATATCGAGGGGAACAATCCTGTTTCGCATACAAAATCGACATGCCGCGGCGTCGCGTGATTGCCGCAGATATATGTATTCTCGACATTGCCGGCATGCATGCTGGCAAGAAGTTTGTTGGGGACAAGTGGCATGGAACAATCATGGCAACTTGTATCCAAACTTAACAAGAAGTTCGTTCTGGCTTCTAAATGATTCCAGTGGGATGCCGGCCGGAGGCGAAATGCGCAATGTCACCAGGCCAGTTCCACCATTTGGTGGCTGAGCACGCGTGGAACCGTGAATGCGATGATGCCGCCCTGCTGTGTGAATTCCAGCGGAACGCCCTCCGGGACGAGGATCGTGGATCGAACCTTGCGCGGCAAGCGAAGCGAGCACTCCACGTTATATATTGGAACAACATCCTCGATGACCTCGACAGGCTGGGCATTCGTCCCCTCGTGCTTTCCACCGCCGCGCAACACGGGTGGCGCGTATAAGAAGTGGAGAACAAAGCGTCTTTGCGCGGTTTGCGCCATGAGATTCACCCGCCCGGACGATGGCAGATTTTTTGTCTTCACGAGCAGTGAGCCTTCTCCGCCGAGCAGCGCCGTCAACGCCGCAAGGACAAAGTCGCGGTAAAGCGGCTGTCCGTAAAGTCGGTAACGTGTGAAAATCCGATGAGCAAAATAAGCGACTTTGCCATCGCCGGACAACGTGGCGGCAAGCGATGTTTTGGCCGGCGATGCGGGATTGTCCGGTGTGTGCTGGTGCGAACAGAAATGCTCCCACGTCCGGTCGAAGTAAGGCGCAATCCGGTGTGCCAGCACCTTGGTCCCGGCCAGTGGTTTCACCTTCAAGGCGCCCCCGTGGATCACCACCGGGGCTTTCACCGGCACGCCGGATGAAAGGGAGGCTGCTGCGATGTAATCCGGATTGCTCGCGCTTGTCCCGAGATAGCGGATTCCTGCTTCCGCCAGTGCGATATGCTGCCCGTTTTCGTCGAGCAGGCTCCTGCCGCTGGCAAGAATCCTCCCTCCCTTCGCAAGATAAGCGCAGGCTTTTTCCTGCAAGGCTTTGGTAAACACAATTGCGTCCGGCAAAATGATGAGTGCAAATGGTGTCCAGGACGCTTTTGCGTCCAAGACAAGAAATGGTTGATGCAATTCCAACAACATGCGTGAAGCGCCTTCGTCCGGCAGGGTCACATTCACCCCGCCGGGCACCGTCGCCGCGATGTTGGATTTCGTTGCGCTTACCAAACCGATGCTGGCGACCGGTCGCGCATCTGCGCACCACGCTTCCTTTGCTTCGACAGTGCGATAAGCCTCCCCGATCAGCCTGTAGGTATCCCGGTTGATCTTTCCGGTTGGATGGAGTTGATCGCCGATGCTGCATTTGGCGCCGTAAGCAATCATGGCCTCGCATTCATGGCGCAACGCCTCCGGGCGTTTGAATCCGCCAAACTCACCCCATGCCGTGTGGAATTTCCCTGTCATTCCGAGAAAATCGTGTCCGGTCGTGATCGCATAACGCGCTGACAGCGGAAAATGATCATACCCCCAGCCCCCGGTCGGCAGCGATTCGAGCTCGAGATGCGAGTTGTAACGCAGCTGCTCGGCGGAGCCGATCTGGATGTGCCCGCAGTTATGGAACACGGGCATGCCGGCATGATGCACGCGTGCGGCTGCGGTTGTTTTCTTATAATAATCCAGCAATACTTCATGCGCCCAGCTTGCGACCTCCTCCTCGTTTTCCGGGTTGTAGCCTTGCTTTTTCATCTGCATCAGGCTGTCGTCGGAGTAGTCCAAACGCGGCCCGACAATATCCAGAAAGATTCCATCGGCATCACGCCAGCGGGTGACGACCTCCTCAATCTGACGGCAAAGATAGTCGAGGTAAGGCGAGTTCCAGCGCAACGTTCCCCGCCAGCCTGCATGAAACGGCGGTGTTCCTATGCCATTCCGGTCTATCACACGCCATTCGGGGTGCTCGGAAAGCGCGAGTTCATCAAATCCTGCGCTGATATAGATTGGAACCCGCACACCCATCTCTCGGCACGCCTCTATTTGCATCGCAAGCAGCTCTCCCTTCATATTGGGATGCCGCCGGCCAACAGCCGTGTCGTGATAACTCCAGCCATGATGACATTTGGAAAAGCAGGTGACTGAATTCACATGCGCTTCCCGCAGGACGGACTGGAACTCCTTCTTGTCGAATTTTGATCCGATGTCGGGGATCAATCCGCTGGTGTGGAAATCCAAGTGAACTTGGCGGAAGCGCAGTGTGTGCATGATGTTTTTATATTGGGCTGGATGCGCGGGCATGTGAATAATCATTTCTCAAACAAATAAAGAGGGCCGGAGGATCATGGGACGGGCGGAGGGATGGATGCGTGCTCCCGCCGAAATGCCGATGGCGTCATCCCATTCTGCCTCCGAAACCTGCGAGTGAAGTAACCTTGATCCCGAAAGCCCGCGGCTTCGGCGATTTCGGCCACCGGCAACTTCCGGTTGCTCAATAATGCCTTTGCATATTCCAGTCGCCGCGCCGTTTTGTATTCGACGGGAGTGACGCCGAATTTCTCCCTGAATCTCCGGCATAAGTAAGGATAACTAAACCCCAGTGATGCCAGTTTGACCTGAACGCTGTTTTTATCCTTGGTCGCGCATTGTGCTTTTGCGCTGGTTGAATGCGTCCCATCGCGCGCCGGGGCGACGGCAAAACTGTCGCCATCCAGCAGGTCTTTCACCGCCCATGCCAAGTCCATCGCTGAGCCCTCCTTCGTTTGTGTTTTTCGATAAGGGACGCGTGTCTTTTGCCGGGGCCACAGCAGGCAGACAAGAAGTTCCAGGAATGTCGCCCTGCACAGGGTTTGTTCGAACTGTCTTCCCGTCTGCCAGCGATGAAACAGTGTTTCCAGTAATCCCAAAACCGGCCCGCCCGCCTGCCAGCATCCTTCAAAAAACGCGGTCGGCACAAACGAGGGCGCCCTGCATATTTTGGCCGGCGACGGCCTCTTGGGGTAATAACAACAATATCTGTGAGGACCCTTGCGTGATGCCGGAATCCAGTCGAAGTGCACGCACCACCGATACACGCCGTCCGCGCCGGTGGTGGTCACGTGCACGGTGTCCGGAGGAATAATAATATATTCGCCGGCCCGCACCTCCCGTTCGCGTTTGCCGATTCTCATAAGGCACGAACCCTCTGTGACCAGGACCATTTCGTGGTCATACAGGGAGCGGGCGGGTTCGACATCGCCGGCCTTCCAGCGTCCGCGCCAGAGCATGGAGAGTTGAGGGGCGACCCGATTCAACCATGTTGTCATGATAGGTGGAAATTTCTCAGATAAGGTTATTTTTGTCCTAATAAAAGCAGTTTTATCTCTCTGGATTTAATCGTTGATGATATAAATAATTAAAATTGATGAATGCAAATGCAATTATTTTTGTCCGACCGGAGACCGTGGCGCTGGGCAAGGTTCCGCTTCCGGAGCTTGCGGAATCCGACATCTTCGTCGAGGCGCTGGCCAGCGGTGTCTCCGTGGGAACGGAACGTTGGGCATGGCTCGGCAAGCGCGGAGAAATCCGCTTCCCGAATGTTCCCGGTTACATGGCGGCGGGGAGGGTGATTGAAGCCGGCGCCGCCGCCGCGGCGCGCGGCTACCGGAAGGGCGACATGGTCTATTATTCTACCAGCAAGCTTGCCGGCGAGTTTGACGGCGCGAGTTGGATGGCGACGCACTTGTCGCACGCCGTTGTGGATGTGTGCAATGGGATCGATTTTTCGGCGGACACGCTGGATGTGCACCGTTGTGTAAAGATTCCCGGCTCGCCGGAGATGAAGAATGTCATCCTTGCCGGACTGGGTGCCGTCGCCATGCGAGGCATTGAGATGGCAGGCATTCCTGCCGGGGCCAGGGTTCTGGTAGCCGGACTCGGGGTGATCGGCCAGTTCGCCGCGCAAATATGCCGCTTGAAGGGGGCGGAGGTCGGGGTGATGGACCGCGTGTCCGCGCGGCTCAAAATCGCGGGCGACAACGGAGCGGATTGGATCATCGACGCCGCCAAGCAGAATGTCGGCGAAATTTCGGACCGGATCGCACCTCATGGATACGACATTATTATCGACACCACCAGTTCTGCGCCGGTCATCAACTCACTGTTTCCGCTGCTTCGCATGCGGGGGAAATTCATCCTGCAAGGGTGGTATCCGCCGCCCACACCGCTTGATCTTAACGCCCTGCACCAGCGCCTGCCCACCTGCCACGCACCCTGCTCTTTTTCCAGCCCCGCGGTCAGGGCGGTGTTGCAATGGATAGCCGACGGGCACCTAAAGACCAGCAATCTCATCACCCACCGAATCTGTCCGGAAAAGGCCCCGGAAATCTACAGGATGATTGGCGCGGGCTCGGAAGATTTTCTTGGCGTGATGTTCGATTGGGCTGAATAACAACAGGACTCCTTTAAAATAATATGAAAGCACTTGTTGTGTCAAAACCGGGAAACTTGGAATTGCGTGACATCCCCGCCCCCGTTCCGGGGGATTATGACGCTTTGGTGAGAATACGCGGCTGCGGGGTGTGCGGCACGACTGACCGGGAAATCATCAGAGGCAGGCAGCCTTACCATGACGCCTATCCCGCCGTATTGGGCCACGAAGCCATTGGCGAGATTCTGGAAAACGGGGCGCGTGTGAGCAGTTTCAGGATCGGCGATCTGGTTACGCGCCCTGTTGCGATCTGGCCGGGAACCGTTCAAGGCGGTATGGCCAGCGGGTGGGGTGGATTTGCCGAATACGGCATTGTCCGCGACCGCCTCGCCATGGCTGCGGATGGCGACGCGTCCTTGCTGGAGGACTATACGGCGCAGCGCCAGCAAACTGTTCCCCGGGCAATGGAATTGCCCCAAGCTATTCTGGCAATTTCCCTGGCGGAAACAGCAAGCTGGTTTCGCCACCTGCCATCTGTTTCTGGCAAGAACGTTTGTGTCTCCGGCACGGGCATCGCGGGGTTGGGCATTGTGATTTGGTGCATGCTTGGAGGCGCCCGACGGACAATAATCCTGGGGCGGCGCGACGAACGCTTGCGACTCGCCCGTGAACTGGGGGCGACAGCTACGATCAATATTACAGATACGAGCATCCCGATTCTTCAACGTCTGACTGAGCTCAATGCCGGCGCCAAGGCGGATTTCTTTATCGACGCGGTAGGGAAGCCGGACCAACTGCAACTCGGACTTTCGCTCGTGCGGGACGGTGGAGTGATCGCGATTTATGGCGTGCCGGAAGGGCAATGCTATGCGGCGTTGGATTTCTCCACCGGTCCTGCGACGGTCAACATCCTGCGTCCCCCGGCGGAGGAGCATCTGGCCTATGCATGGGTATGTGACCTTATTCGTCGCGGGTTGATCCCGGCCGAAAGACTGATGACGCACTCATGGCGCCTGGATCAGTATGCCGATGCTTTTGCCTCGGACGGCAACGTGGTCAAGGGATGGATAAAAACCGGATGAGTCGCAGGCAAAAATGTTGATATAATTGGCCCGATCTTCTGGATTTTGAACAAGTTTTCGCCACTCAACACCACGCTCCCGTGTTTTGAAAGACCATGTGAAAATGAATACCCTGAAAATTGCTTCCGTTCCTCCAACCCGAAATATCATTCCGGTCATTTCTCGCCTGCTCACGGTCATTGCGGCCGGTGTGCTTTCAGGCGGATTTGCCATGAAGGCATCCACCGCATCGCCCTCGGTGGTTTGGTTCGAGCCCGTGACATCCGAAGGTCGCTCATGGTTCAAGGCGTTTTTCCTTCCCGGCGAAAAGGTGGCCATGCGAATCAGGCTGCTGCCGTCGGACGGGTCGGATATGGAGGCCGGGGACGCTGGTCCTGCATCATTCCCAACCGGCAGCATGCAACTTGAGGGCAAGGTTTTCGATTTCTGGTCGCAGGTGGCGGGAGGCGTGGACATCCAGCCTGCGACTCAAGCCGGAACGCATTCCAATAGTCCGCCAGAATTCCAATATGAGTATGTCATCACGCCGCGCGTCCAAAAGCTCGGCTGGTTTTGCATCGAACTCACCCTAAGAATCAATGGGCGGGAGGTGTTGCTTAAGCGCAAACCTGGGGTGGCAAATTCGGCCGAGAACTATGATTTTCTTGCTTTCGCGCGCCTGCCGGAGCCGCGTAATTTGATCGGAACTGAGGCGGATATGGAAACGCCATTCGGGGTAATGAGCGCCTTGTTGCCCCAGCCCTTTTGTCCGATTTCCGCCCAAGTCGAGATCACCCGTTGTTCGGGCGCAAGCTGGGCGCGGGAGATCATATCGTGGGAGCGGGCGAACCCCTCGCCGGGTGAGTTCGACTGGAGCCGCCGCAAACATGAAATCGAAATGCTTGCGCGTCTCGGAATAAACGTTTCGGTTCTGATCCAGCGCGCTCCTTTGTGGACGCATCCTCATGCGGAGGGCAAACCCGCGTTTCCGGAAGACCTCACCGTGGCATATGGCTTCGCCCGGGAGGCGGCGGCAACGTTTGGCCCGCTGGTCAAGGCGTGGGAAACGTGGAATGAACCTGATATTGCGCATTACACCACCGAAACTCCTGATCGCTATGCGGCGATGACGAAGGCGCTCTCGCTCGGTTTTTCGGCCGGTGCGGAATCCATCGGGGCGGCGCGCCCGCTCGTTCTGCTCGCGGCATTTGCGCGCGATCCGCAAGTGGGAGGTTATGCCAGTCTGCTCAAGGCCAATGATATCGCGCCTTACCTCGACGCCTACAATTTCCACACCTATCATCCGGTTGTCGGCGGACGCTTTCAGCAGGTGGTGGACACCCATCTCAATGCCGCCGATATGATGGGACTTTCCGGGCGAGCTATCTGGCTTACCGAAACGAGTCTGGCCTATGCCCGGAATACGGTGCCCAAGCCCATGCCCGCCTTATCGGCGCAACTCAGGCAGTTATGCGAGACCTACATGACTGCGATTCAACAGGACATCAAACCCGTGTTCTGGTTTATGATACGTCCTTATATCAGCAAATACACTCCCAAGCCCAGCCAATGGGGCATGGTGGACAGCAGGCTTTCACCGGTGCCGGCCTACCCGGCATTTGCCGTCATGTGCAAACAGCTTGGCGCCGGCAGATTTTTGGGAAGCATGACGGCTGGCCGGGACAAACAGGGAAGCCCGGAAAATACAGGACGTTGTTATATATTCGATGATGGCGGCGATGAGGTTGCCGTAGTCCTCGCATCGCAAGGCGAGGATGTGGTCACGCTTCCACCCGTGGCCCCCGGTTCCTTGGCTTTCGATGTGATGGGGAATGATATCCCATTGCGCGAGCAAAATGGCGCTGTCACAGTCTCAACCCGGGGATACATGGCCTATGTTCGGAATCCGGGCTGGCGAGGAAGGCCGGATTTTATGCCGCATGGCGTCCTGAAACCTGTGGCGCCCGGGACGAGCCATTCCCGCGTTTCCATGCAGCGCAACATCGTCCTCCAGCCAGAGTATCCCCGGGGGATGGTCGAGACAGGTGGTATCGTCTATGAAAACTGGGATGATCTCCTGGCCAATTGGGCGCCGAGGGGATATATGTTCAGAACCGGCGAAAACATCCCCGTGACTCTGAACATTTATAATTTCGGCTCCTCGGCCTCCCGGGGCAAAGTCTGGTTTCGTCCCCCCGCCGGATTTATCGCGAGCGAAAACACCTTTGAAGTGGAGATTCCTGCGGGACAAAAAGTGGCCGTCCCATTGTCAGTCAAGGCCGCCCGCAATTCCGGTGATGGATATCAAGTCGGAAAGGATATCACTCCAGGGCATTATTGGATCTGGCAGGCCGAATTTGATCATCTACCTGTTTCCCCGAGTGTCTCGCGCTGGACTCATAAAGAGAATTAATGTCGGGGTGCCAGTGATGGCATTTTGCATGAAACGGGGGCGTTTTGGCGACGAACGATTTGCCGGCACCGTCATTATCCGTCTGCCAAGTTGGCCCGGCCATACACCGCCGTGCGCAAGATTGTTCATGACAGAGAAATTGGATTATCAGGCAACCGGGTTGCGCATTTTCGAGATTGGCTTCTATTTGATTCCACCAGAATCTTGTCGAAAGCATTGGAGAAAAATGCTGAGTTGAAGCATTGAGCGTGACCCAAAATCAGGGTGCGCATTTTGCTGCCTCATGCCTCACATCATCATATACCCGCACTGCCTCAAACATTGCACCGGAGCCACCATCCTTCGATGCAGGCGTCAAATTCTTTGGCGTTCAATCGGAGCGGCGGCTTGGATGAGCTGTTTGCAAGGCGTTTTACAAAAAATCCAATGAACTATAAACTAATAAAGTTATCCGGGATTCTGATCCACCTTTGCATGGTTTTATCCGCCATGCTTGCAATGTCCGTGCGCGCAGCGGAGGAGTCGATTGTTTTGGGGCCGGCCGAGAACGTGCCGGTAAAAATCACGGATTATTTTATTTTTACATCGGATCAGCCGGTGGTGCTGGAGATTTCTGTCCGCACGAGTGCCACGACGCTGGATGGACGCCAACTGGCTTATGAAGTGTGCGACTTTTGGGGCAATCGTATTGATCAGGGGATGGCCCGGATTCATCAAGCTGAGGGCAAAACCGGCATCTGCCTAAAGCCCAGGGTGCCGGGCTTGGGATGGTATCGCGTGGGGTTCTCCGCCGAGCCCGGCGACAGTTCTCTCAAAATCGGGTATGCCGCGAATCCAGAGCAAATATTGGATCAGGCGCGGTTTTTGACGTTTGCGGTGATTCCAAGGCCGCTTCCTCCGGAAAGACGCGCGCCGCAGTTCGGATTGGACACCGCCGTCTCCGCGTATGAGCGGAAATACTTGGAATTATCCGCGGAACTGGCCTCGGCCGCCGGGGTGGCTTGGTGTCGCGAACGATTTGATTGGCCACGGGTGAATCCGAATCCGGACCAGTTCAACTGGAATCACTTTGACAATGTGATGGATGCCTATGCCAGCCGCGGATTGGAAGTGATGTGCGTCTTTCAAAGAAGCCCGAACTGGACGCGGCGCGACGATCTTGTGCGTTTTCCTGACGATCTACTGGCCGCCCATCGCTATGGAATGGAAGTCGCGAGGCACTACAAAGGGCGGGTATTTGGATGGGAGCTTTGGAACGAACAGGATATCGCCCATTTTGGGGGAGGCACTCCCGACCACTACACGGCAATGGCCAAGGCGATTGCCCTGGGCATGAAATCCGTCCCAAACGGGCCGCTCGTTTCGAATGGACCATTTGCCCGCTCCCCCAATGTGTTTAACGAAATACTTTGGGAAAACGAGCTCACGCATTATCTGGACGCGTATGACTATCACGCCTACGCGCCTTTCACCGCGGGGAAATTTCAGGCGCAGGCCGAAATCCATCCCAGGGAGGCGTTCCGGCACGGGTTTCGGAACAAGGAAAAATGGATATCCGAGATTGGCGCGTTGTGGAGGCGGAGCGCGGAGAAGATAAGTTTTGAAAAAGCCCATGAAGGGCAGACGCACTATCTCGTGCGTGCCTACGCCGAATACATTGTCGGCGGAGTGGATCGCATCGGGTGGTTCATACTCCGCCCGTATTTCGGGCAGACGAAAGGCTCATTACAAACAGGTCTCGTCCGCGCGGACTGGACGCCTTATCCCGCCTACGTCGCGCTCGCCGTCATGACCTCGACTTTGGGCAAAGCCGAATACCAAGGGGATCTGCGTTTCGGCAGGTTGCAGGGATATGTTTTCGGCACCGGTCCGGGCCCCGGCAGGCGGGAGCAGGTCGCCATGGTGTGGAAGGAGGAGGGCGAGCCCGAAACGCTCGACATAAGAAAATTCGAAGGAGTCGAGGCGATCAATGTTATGGGGAGCCGGATTGACACCAGTCGGGGGAAAATCTCGGTCGGTCGAATGCCCGTTTATCTCAAATCCGTCGATTGGAGTGATCGCATCGAGAAGCCGGCAACCGTCTCCGGGGGCGTCAAGGAAATGAACTACCCCGACGATTGTGTTTTTGATGTGGTATTATTCGGCGTGATTGATCGCGACCGGATTATCCAACGGCTCGACGAACCGCTTGAAAACTTTGACTTTCTGGCCACGAACTGGGCGCCGGCCGCCTATCGTTTTACCCCTGGGGAAACCGTGAATCTCCAAATGGAAGTCTATAATTTCAGCGACCGGAAAATTGAGGGGACGATTCATTTTGAACCCGCGACCGGCGCCGAGGTGATCGTGTCTTCTCCATCCGTGGCTATCGGGCCGATGGGGAAGGCCGTGGTTCCGGTTTCCATCCGCACCTCTCTGGAAACGAAGGAATTCAAACTGAAGGCACGCGCGAGGGTGGGTGACGGCCAGACCACTTCCTGCGTGTCGCTTTGGCAGCCCAAGCCCAAAGCCGAATCCGGCAAGCACCCGTGAAATTCCGGCGCTAGCTGTTATACAGATATCGCCCGTCCGATTATTCCAGCACATGACTTCACAGGAACGAATCCTTTCCACGCTAAACCGTCAATCCGTCGATCGTCCGCCGGTCGATCTCTGGTGCGTGCCTGAGGTGCTGGACACGCTCAGATCATATACATCTTTGCAAGATGAATTTGAGGTGTATCGCGCGCTTGGAATCGACAAGATTGCATGGGTTTTCCCCGGATATGACGGGCGTTTTCCGGACCCGGATGACGGCGATGGAACCAACCCTTGGGGCGTGCCGACCCGCCAGGTCAAGGCCGGGCTGGCCACCTATCAAGAATATATCAATCCGCCCCTTGCGGGATATGCCGATCTCCGGCAGCTGGCCGATTATCCATCGTGGCCCAATCCGGATCTGTTTGATTACAATGGGGCCAGGGCGCTGGCCGGGAGGGCGAGATCGTATGATTTCGCGACCATTGGCCCTTGGATATCCCATTTTGAAATATACTGCCAGATGCGCGGTCTCGAAAACGCGCTCATGGACATTTTGACGGAGCCGGATTTTTTGGAGGCGGCGCTTGACAAAATCGATGCCATCCAGACCGCGATGCTTGAACGAATGCTCCAGGCACTCGGAGATAGCTTGGATATCATTTTTATCAGTGACGACATGGGGACGCAGGAGAGCCTTTTGGTTTCACTTGACGCCTGGGAGCGTCATTTCCGGGGCAGATTGAAGCGCTGGTGCGATCTTATCCATCAATACGGGAAAAAGGTGCTGTATCATACCGATGGCGCGGTGGCCCCCCTGATTCCCGGACTGATCGACTGCGGCATAGACATACTGAACCCAATCCAGCATGTCTGCGCCGGGATGGACAGGTTGAAGCTGAAGAACACACATGGGCAAGACCTCGTTTTCCACGGTGGCGTGGAGAATCAGGAAATTCTCCCAAGGGGGAGTGTTTCAGACGTGGTTAACGAAACCCGAACATGCATGAAAACATTGGGACAGGGGGGCGGTTATATTTGTTGTTCCTGCCACAATGTCCAAGCCGGGACACCGGTGGAGAACATACTCGCAATGATAAAGACTGTCCGCAATTGGGGCGGATAAAGCGAAACGCGGTTGCTCACGGAGCGGAACGGCGTTCAGGCAAGGGAGGTTTTGGAGACCAGGGCTGCCAAGGTTTTTCAGGTGAATCACCGACAGGGAGGCATCGACGCATCACCGGGTTTTCTGCATCGTGAGATAAAACCGGTGGGGCTCACGGCCACACGGAAATGTCATGTCGCGCCGCTGCCGGTCGCCCAGCACACTTCGGCCACGAAAAATCCCTATTGGGGAACCTAGATCCTGGCACAGTATCCTCACCTTTTTGGTCGATCCCTCGCCGGATCATGGCGACCACCGTGACGCGCCAGATCTGCGGCAGGGATGACTCCCAATGCATGAAATCTCGAAACCACATGTCATTGATTGCTTGCAATCAGCCTCCAAAGCCCGGCTGGCTTTGGGCCGCCTCTATAAATGCGAGGATGTTTTCGAGCGGCGTGTCACCCTCGACGGCGTGCGAGGGCGAAAATATGTAATTGCCGTCCAATCCCATTTGCAACAAACCAGTGCTTTCGTGACGAACGTCTTCCACCGTGCCATGCGGCAAGGTGCGTTGCATTGAAAGCCCGCCCCAAAACGAAAGGCGCCCGCGGTAGTTGTGATAAACCGTCTTGATGTCCATCGCCTCGGGCTGGAAGGGATTGAAGCAGTCCAGGCCGATACCAATCAGGTCGTCGAACAACTCGTCAACATCGCCGCAGGAATGGATGAACTGCCATTTCCCTGCGGATTTCGTGACGGCATACATGCGCTTAAGGCGTGGTTGTATAAACTCGAGCCACTTGGCGCGCCCCATGATCAAGCCGTGCTGCTGGCCCCAGTCGTCGCCGAAGTACACCGCGTCGATATCGTATTCCAGCGCCTTTTTCACCTGCGCGATATTATAATCGGTGATGGCGTCCAAGAGCGCGTGAACGAAGCGCGGATTTTCCACCATGTCCACCAAAAGGTTTTCCATTCCGCGCAGTGTCCAGGCGCGTTCGAAAAGTGAGAAGCCAAGGGTAAAAAGCCGAAAACGGTCGGGATAACGGGCGGAACACGTCACGATATCGTTGAAAAAACGCCGATCGCAGGGATCGGGAAAGGTGTAGTTGACGAGCGTCGGATCGGTCAGGACAAGTCCATCGACGCTGCCAATGTCTTTGTCTTGAGAACGATCCCAGACGACACCGAAGGCATCGCGAACGCGGTCGTTGCCGAGATCCTCGAAGAACCCTATCGCACTGCCCAGTTCAAGGATGTGGTTGCCGAGCACCGACTCCAAATCGGCATCATCGAAATGCTGTTGCAGGGTGTCCCAAGGCTCCTTTGTGAAACGGAAAGACCAAGGTGTGTAGGGCACCGCTTCACCTTGGAGGGCGCGGATTACCACCTCGCGTTTGCTCAAGCAGGTTGGAGGTTTCATTTTTGATAATTGTATCTCATGCGGTTGTTCTCTATCGGGCGCATCAGATGGAATCCGGGCCTGATGCCAAATGTATTTTATATCTTTATTCGAAAGACAGCCGGTCGATGGCGAAGTTGCTTTTGTTGATGGCGCCCTTGGCGTGCCTGACGAGTTCGATCTCAATCAAATTGCGGCCTTTAAGCAGATTCACCGGGCCGGCCTTGACTGTCTTGATGCCCGGCTCGTCGCTGCCCAGATCTAGTTTGCCGAAGACCTTTTTGCCATTCAGATAAATATCGGCCACGCCATGGTCACGCGCCGTGGTAAAAACTCCAGTCAATGAGCGAACGCCCTCAATGTTTGAATTGAAGCCGAAGGAGGCCCGGTAGCCTACCTCGGCATCCTTCCAGAACAACTGCACCCCGCCGCTCAGCGGCAGCGTGTCGTGCGACTGATAGGTGAACGACCCGGCAGGTGTGCTGATCCAAGTCAGGTTTTCCGCCTCCACGCCCAGGTTTTCGTCCAGCACGGGTGGATAAATATCGGCGCGGTCCAGCGCGACAGGTTCCCTGGCGCCGACGAGATCCCGGGCCGAGAGATTTTTTCCTCCGGGGAGCATATACCAAAAGGCAGTAGGCGCGTAATTGAGCCTGGAATAGAGCCAGGGAAACAGCTCCATGTCGAACTGGAGCGAGTTGGAGAACGGAATGCCATCCAGCGCGCGCATACGGACATTCACGCTGTAGCCCGGGCAAAAATTGCCCGTGCCCAAAGGCTGGGCGATGAAGGGGTGGTCGGTGAAGGTTTCCGAGCGGCACCAGGCGTATCCATAATAATCCTCCGTACCGGTGCCGAAATGAGAGGGAAATTTTTCACCGTCCACATAGATTTTCTCGTCCCCCTCGCCCCACCAGCGGTATCCCGTGTTGAACAGGACGAGCCCGTCTCCAACATAAACACCCTTTCCCTCAAGGCTGGCATAGCCGAGATCAACCGCCTGCTCGTAAGGCCCCGCGAGTATCTTGGTGTATTGCCGCCAGGTCGTGCCAAAGTGCATGGAGCGGTCGTCCCAGGTCCAGTCCTTTATGCTGGCGGACGCGTCGGTCACGCTGACGGGCTGGCTGCCTAGGTTGGACAAGGTGATCGTGCAATTTTTCGCAAAGGGCATGATCCAGTAGGATTGCATCAACCCGTCCTCGTCGGCCGTCGTGTACCATGTGTTTGTATATATTTGTTTATAACCGATGCCAAAAAAATCGCCGACGGGCACCCATACGGTTTTTTCGCCGTCAAAGGCGATTTCGAGCACGGTGGAGCGAAGCGCCTGCTCCTTGTTTTCGGCCTGGAGCCGCATCGCGAGGTGTTGGATCGCACCGGCGTTGTTGACCTCAAATGTCTTGCTTTCGCCGGGGCGCAGGCTGGCATCCAATCGAAGCTTCGCGCTTTCGGCCGAAAGTGTCCGTCCGCCGGCGGTGAGCTGTTTCAGGGTGGAGGCAATGATGCCCTTGTTCTTTTTCAACTCTGCCTCGGAATAAGAAACGACCTTTACGGAAGGGGCATAGGTGCGATAATTGATACTATAATATACGGCTTCCGTCCCCGGTTCATGCACGCGATAAGCGCCGTAATCGTCCTCGTGGACGCCTTCGCTCTCATAGGTGACCTTGCAACGTTTTGCATAGGGGATCGGAAAATACAAATTATGGCCGCGCCGCCTGTAGATGGTCGCCTCGGAGACGGAGGCCGCTAGCGGCGCACCGGTCACGAGACTACCACTTAGAATATCAAAGGCGCGCCCCTCGGCGACCGGAACCGGCGACTCGTCAATATAGATGCGCAGGGTGCCGCGCCCGCCGGCTTCCCCCGAGAAAGTCATCCAGAAGCGGACAATGGCACCCGGGCCTTCCGCATCCATCATGACAAACTCGCGGCGTCCCCGGTCCCGTTCCACGCGCAAAAACCAGGATCGATCCTTGTTGCCGAACCAACCGGGTTGATCCTTGGCGACGCTGGCGCGGTCGTAACTGCTGGCCTGTTTGCAGGTGAAGGCGGGTTCGGGAAACCGTGCACGCTCGTCGCGATCGACCATTTCCAGCAACAAGGACTCGATGGAAACCGTGTGCATGGCCAGGCCGGACAGCGTGGCGGCGCAGAGGCCGGCAATGAACAAAAGTGAACGCAGGCATATGTAGTATGGCATGATTTCGAGGGGGATGAGACGTTTATTGATGCCCGATCATGTCGTATTCAAAAGATCAGCGGAGGCCGCGATGGAGCAATGACCGGACCAGGAGCAGAAGGAGGAGGGGGAGGTAAAAACAGAACCCCGGCGAACCGCCGCCGCCGCCTTTGGAGCTATCGTTGTGATTTGCAATGGTGACGCGGGCGCCGATGCTCATGGTTTCCCCGAGTGTGTTATATGCCTTGACTGCATAAAGACCGTCATCCGATGCCTGCAAATTGGAGCGCATATAAGTGTCACCGATAGCCCCGGGAATTTCGTTGCCATTAAAATACCATTGATACAAAGGCGGCGGATGCCCGGCGGCAGCCGTTGAAAGAAGGAGGGTATCACCAGGGTTCAGCATTTGGTCGCTTGGTTGGATTTCGATGACAGGTTTTCCGGGCGGCTCGCCGGAGCGGAGAGTGTGGTTCCCGGTATCAGCCATGTACAATTTTCCGCCGGCATCCGCGGCGATGCCGGATGGATATTTGAAACGGGCGACGGAGCCTTCACCATCGGCGTCCCCGGGCGTGGCAGCCAGCCCCGCAAGTGTTGTCACATTGGCGGTGGCGAGAGCGATTTTGCGAATGATGCTGTTTCCCGTATCGAGCACATAGAGGTTGCTGCCGGATGCTTCGAGGGTGAGGGCGGAGGGTTCGTTGAATCGCGCGGCGGCACCCGCCCCGTCGCTTGCGCCGATACAGCCGGCCAGTCCGGCCAATGTGCTCACTTCCCCGGTAGCCGTGTTGATGCGACGGATGGTATTGTTGCCTGTGTCGGCGACGAAGATGCACCCGCCCGAGCCCGCCGTGATGGCGGACGGTGCGTTGAACCGGGCTGCCGAGAGTGGACCGTCGATGAATCCCGGTCGGCCCGCGCGTCCGGCGATGGTTGTCACATTGCCGCCATCCAGTTCAATTTTCCGGATAAGGTGGTTCTCGGTGTCGGCCACGTAAAGATTCTGCCCGTCCGCATCCAACGCGAGGCCGGTCGGCGTGTCAAAGCGCGAGGGATTATCAGTGGCGCCGCTTTGTGCCGGATCGCCGGCGATGATGCTGGCTTTGCCGGCGGGGGTGATTTTGCGGATGACGTGGTTAAGGGTGTCGGCGATGTATAAATTGCCTTTGCCGTCGGCGGCAATGCCCGTGGGGCTGTCAAACACGGTATCGACGGCGAGAGAGGAAACGACGCCGTCACGGGTGATCTTGCGGATGTCGTTGCCCGCGGAATCGACCGCGAAAACCAATGAGCCGGAAACGGCGATGCCAACCGGCGCGTTGAAACGGGCTGCGGTGCCGGTATTGTTGATATTGCCAGGGATTCCCGCGGAGCCGGCCAGGGTGCGGACATCCAAGGCGGGCAGGGGGATGCCGGGCGGCGCCTCCACTGCGAGTGTCAGTTGTCGAGGGGGAGTATTGCCGACGGCATTGCGCACCGTCATCTGGATGGTGTGGCTGTCACCGGTCGCCGTCGGGGGAGGCGTTCCGGAGAGAATACCGTTCTCATCAAGCGTCAGCCAGGCAGGAAGCGAATCCGCCTCATAAATAAAGGGCGGCGTTCCTTCCACGCGAAGGGCAAATGCGCAGGGCACGCCGGCGGTGAACACAATCGCATCCGCGCTGGTGACCACCGGAGGGCGCAGTGGCAGGGTTGTCACTGAAACCGGGGCAGACGGGGCGTCGGAGGCGGAACGATTATACACCCTGACGAAATAGGTTGTGCCCGGCGCCAAGTTCGCGACTGTCCGGCCCAAGGTGTCGCCCACATCGAGTTTATCATAACCCGGAATGTGATTTGCGAATCCGGCGTCGGTGGCCATTTCAATCATGTAGCCGGACGCGCCGGGCACGGGTTTCCAATCGAGGATGAAGCCGGTTTCGGTTATATCAAAAACTTCCGCGACCGGCGTTTTGTCGAGCGTCCAGCGAGAGGCGGTGGCGACGGCCGGCATGTTGCCGAAGGCGCCTTGAAAAACCACCATGCCGGACAAATCCGCCACCGGGGTTTTTAGTGTCAAGTCAAATGCCGCCCGGGCGCCGGGCGCGACTTGCACGGAGGAGACGACGCCGGCGGGAGAAATGGAGAAGCCGGCGGGCAGGGCGGCGGTGACGGCGCCGATGGCGGCGGTGTCGCCGAAATTATATATTTCGAGCGAGAACGGGATCTCCTCCCCGGCCTTGTAATTGTATCCGCGCGGGGAAAAGTTGGCGAGGACGGCATCCCAGTTTTCCAGCGGCGCGGTTGTCGGCTCCATGTTTTTCCGCGGGAACAGCGCCTGCATGACCACGGGCGCGGGCGCGCGGGGGGCGGCCCCGGTGGGCGGCTCCGGCGGCTCTGCGAGGTTTTGCCAGCCGGGGTTTTTTATATAAACAATGAAGCCCCTGGCGGCGACTTTTTTGCCGGCGCCGTCGGGGGCCAGCGCGAGCGGG
Source organism: Termitidicoccus mucosus (assembly GCF_038725785.1). Taxonomy (GTDB): domain Bacteria; phylum Verrucomicrobiota; class Verrucomicrobiia; order Opitutales; family Opitutaceae; genus Termitidicoccus; species Termitidicoccus mucosus. Next base: position 1,100,246 of record NZ_CP109796.1, on the reverse strand, counting down.
TTGCCCATCACGTCGAACGCCTCCGCCTCCGGCGCGACGGACGGCAGGGAAATCTCGCCGGCGCCGGCGGGCGGGAGCACGGCGGCGACCTCGTCCCGTCCGTCGTTGAACAGCCAAGCGGCACCGGCGGCGAGCGGCACTTTTCCAATATAAGTCGCCGCGCCCAGATGCCGGGTCATCGCGGCGTAGGCGGGATACGCGGGCAGGGGCGACAACTGGGTGTCAACCATTCCCCATTGCGACGGCTTCGCCGTGCTGGTGCTTATGTAGGGGCGGACGATGAACCAAAAGACCGGCTTTATATTCCGGGCGATGCACTCCATGTAAGAGGCTCCCATTTGGGCGAGCTGGGCGCGCATCGCCGGCACCGCCTCCGTCGGCGCCGGCACCTTGTTGCGCGCGTAGGGCAGGCTGGTTTCGCTCAGCCAGACCGGCCGGTCGCCCAGACCAAGCTGGCGCGCGGCGGCGAGGTGCGTTTCCAGTGTTGCACCAAACAAGGCGGAGGTGGCGGGCGTGTAGGTGTGAAAACTGTAAGCGTCGAGGTAGGGCGCGAGGTCGTTGGCGGCGAGCAGCGCGGCGAAATCGCCGGCGTTGGGGTCGCGGGCGACCGGGCCGAGCAGGACGCGCGGCGCGGTCGCGGCGGAGGAAAGGCCGAGCGAGAGGGACTTGGCGACGGCGGCATAGCGGTCGGGCGGGTCGATGGAGAAGGCGCCGATGTCCTCCTCGTTCCAGGTTTCCCAGGCGCGCACCAGCGGGCCGAAGTCGAGCGCCAGCGCCCGGGCAAAATCACGGGCGGCGGACAAATCAGCCGGCAGCACATGCAGGCCGGCGTCCGCCGGGTGCGTCCATTCCGGGCTGGTTTGGATCAAGCCGAGAATATGAAAGCCGCGCTCCGCCAGCGCCGTGATATTTTGGCGGTTTGCCGCCCAATTATAGTTTCCCGGTCCCGGGTTGACCCTGCTCCAGCTGACGGTCTCGCGGGCCCAGCGCGCGCCCGAATATGCGGCCAGGTCAACCTGCGCCGAAATGGGACAGAACGGCTGCGCCAGCAACGCGGTCATGAGGCCGAAGGGGCTGTCCGGCGTCTGTTCGGGCGTGCGTGGCGCGGGCAGCATCGCGAATGTTATAAAATCATAATTTTCCGACGACGTGGTCTTCGCCCGCCGTTTCAGGCGGACGGATTGCCCGCCGATTTTCAGGGTCAGCTCGACCCTGAACCACCCGAGCGCGTTCACGGAGGGCTTGAGTATATAATCATATCCGTTCTGGCCGGCGCCGGCGGACGTGACCGTTATCGTTCCGGCGGGGTTATCCCATAGGTCAAAAACCGACGCGTCCAGCACGATCCCCGCGATCCCCTGTTGGTCTGTCAACAGGCGGATACGCAATTCGGTCTCGGCAGTCTCGCCGGGCAGAAAAAATGCCTTGGCATAGGCCCGTCCGGGCGCGGGGATACAATCAAACTCCATTTCGTCAGGCGCGGCGGCAGATGCCGGGGATGGCGGAAGCGCCGCAGCCAGCAGGATGGCAATAAGGAATTTTTTCATGGCGTTGAAAGGGTTCTTTTTCATGAAACGCGCAACCCTGTCGGATGCCCCGCCCGATGGCGGGAACCGTTACCATTTGTAAGAGCAACCCATGTTAAACATGTGGCTGCGCAGACTGCCGCCGTTATACCATGCAAAATCACCATTGATGGCGAATCTTTCGTTGATCTGGATCGAGAGACCGGCGTCTATTTGGAACCCCGAGCCTTTCAGATCACTGGCAAATGTGGCGCCATCCACGATCACCTTGTTGTCACCTTTGAATTCATACAGATAGCTCCCGCGGAGCCATGGGACGATTTTGGCATTCCCCCATTTCAGTTCCCGCCACACCTTGATGCCGGCACGTGTTTCCAATGAATCCGCGCTGTCGATCACATAATGGCGCCCCATGTAATCCTGCGTGTCGGCGAGGTTGCGGTGTTGGAAGACCAGTTGCAGTTGCGGTTCAGTCCGCCACGGTGTTTTGTCACTGAACACCATTCCGGTTTCGATTGATCCGGTCCAACTCGTGCCGTCTGTTTTAAAGTCCGGACGGCCAGGCACCGAGATGGCATAGTTTTCATCCGCGCCGCGCAGAATGGCGTCAACATACCAGCGGCCCATTTTCAATGTCCCATATATACCGTAGCCATCGGCTTCCGCCATGGTGGAAGAGGCTTTTCTTGCCTGGTCCATGTCCGTTTTCACATAATCGGCAAAAATGCCGAAGGAAAGCACTGCCGACTCGCCGGCATGCGACCAGTCCGCGCCCGCCTGGAGTCCGGTTGTCCGGGTTTTCGCCCCGTCATACAGGCCGCTGGTGAGCTTGTCGTTCCGGTAAAGCCCATTCAGCCAGAAAACGAAATTGTGCGAGGCGGAGGCGTCCCGGTTCCAGGCGAGGCGCTCGCTCAGCGCGCCGAGGGAGGCCTTGCTCATGAGAACCGAGGCTGTGTCCAACCCCGTGGCGGGCGGCACCTCGGGGGCAACATCGGTTTCCCAAATGCCGCCGGTGCCGCCGGCGTTGGGCGTGAACCACCACTCCTGCACGCCGTAAACCAGCAGGTTGCCGGAAGTTCTTGCGGGCATGGCGTCCACGGCGATGCCCTCGACAATATCATCCGGGGGCGTGACGCCTTCCGGCAGTCTGTATAAACCCGGTGAATGCTCGAAATACACGGTGGTCACGCCTGTCCCGGCACCGGTCACTTTGAATTTGTCCGACTGCACATACCGCCCGGTGCCGCTGCCGGCCACTTGGCCGACCGCGAGATGCAGCGTGCCGCCGTCGCTGGTGTAATTTCCGTTGACCGTGAGCGTGCCAAACTCGTCCGCGCCGCCGGCCTTGCCGACTCTGATCACACCGCGATTGGTGAGCGTGGCCGCAACAAGCTGGCCGGTGCCCGAAAGCGTGGCATTCGCCCCAATCAGGAGCGTCCTTTGCACGGTGACGGGAGCGCCGGACATCATGGATACCAGCCCATTCCTGATTTCCATTCCGCCGATATTCATCTGGCCGGATAATTGCAGGGTTCCGTCACCGTCTTTTATAAGCACCCCTTCGCCGGCAAGGTTTGAGGCAATGTTTATTGTTTTGGCCGATCCGGTTTGCACGGTTACCAGGTCGGAGGCGGCATGGCCAACGGTCCCTGTCCCGGTGAGGGTGCCACTGCCGGTCATATACGAACCGTTTTCCATGATAAGATTGGCCACGTGAAGCGTTTCGTTCCCGTCACCGGCAAGACCGATTTGCAGATTCGCGCCGTTTTCGATGTAAACACTGTGCTGCCCGGTGGCCTCCCCGACACCGCCGAAAACGGCGCCGTTGCGGGTGTTCACCCTGCCGCCGAGTTTTCCACCGGCGAGAAGAAGCGTGCCGCTGACATCGGTCACTCCGTTGAACAGCGAACTATCGGCGGTGAGCGCCAGGACTCCTCCGCCCGAGGTGGAGAACACCGAGGACGTCCCGCCTGACGACAGTTTGCCGCCAAGGACAAGTGTCCCGCCCGAGATCGTCACACCGCCGGTCGCTCCGTCGCCAATGGCGATTCCGCTTTCGATTGTGCCGGAGACGGCCGTCAAGGCTTGCAGCGTGCCGGAATTGATAAACTCAACGCCGGATGTGCCGGTGCGGATTTGATCGGCACTGGAGAACTTGATGATGCCGCCGGTGGTGCCGGCGCTTCCAAAAACAATGCCGCCCTCGAATATATTTGTCCCCGTGTTCGCGAACTCAAGGACTCCCGTGCCGGTCTTGATTAATTTTCCGGTGGCGGACTGGCTGGAGAGCCCGGCATCAACGCCGCTGGCGCTGATGTGTTGCGTCCCGGATACAATCCCGCCGTTGCCCGTGAACACATAGCCGTCGGCATTCACCAACATATCCGCGACCTTGACGCCGACGGACGCGACTTGGATCGCGCGGTCACCCGGCGCCGTGCCATCGCCGAATATGACGCGGTCTCCGTTGACAAACTGCTGTTTCCCGTCCGCGTTGTCCCACGCGTCGCTCGTGGTGTCCCAGATCGTCCCCGCCGTGCCGCTCCAGGTCATTACCCGGGAAACATCCGCGATGGTTTTCAGAAAAAGCTCCGCGCCCTCGCCATACAGGGTGCCGGATTGGCGGGCCGCGCCGGCGGTGGAGACGGACAACTGGTCCTTGATGCCGGCGAAGTTACCGAGGTTGAAGGTGCCGTCGGTAAAAATGCCGATCACGATGGTGCTGCTTTGCGCCAGCGCGCTGCCGGTCACCTTGAGATAATCGCTGCTGTTGTTCGCAAGCAAATCGAAGTAAAGGCTCGCATGGTCGAGCGTTAGGTCGGCGACCGTGATGGTGCCTGATGACGCCGCCGAGGTTCCGATGCTGAGCACACCGCCGTTTCTCACCACCATGTTGCCAAAGGTTCCGGAGCCGGAGAGCTTCGCGCCGTCTCCGTCCTGGTCGTCAATGGTGATGTCCGCATCGAGCCGGGTGCCATCGGCCACGGCCAGTTCGCCGCCCTTGATCTCGACCCCGCCGGAAAACGAATTGGCTCCGGTGTTGGCCAGCACCAGTTTTCCCGTCCCCTTTTTCGTCAGTTTGCCGGTGGCCGTAATCAAGCTGCCCTCCACACCGGTCGTGTTGCCCGTGATGCCGCCGGTGCCGCGAAATTCATAATCGGCAGTGCCCTCAATTGTCATACCCGAAACCACCACGCCTGGACCGGCGACGGTGATCGTGCCGGACGCCGCGCCGCCAAACGACACCAAGTCTCCGTTGCGGAAATAACGTTCCTCATTGCCTGCGCCACCATTGGACCAGTTCGCGCTTTCCAGCGCGGATGATTGCCAGATCCCGTCACCCGCCGATCCGGTCCAGGCCATATCGAGACTGGAAACAATGTTGGTCAAATAAAGGGTCTTGGCGGTGGCGTCCACCCCAAGTTGGACGTCATTGCGGGCCGTCTGCCCGGTGCCGCTGCCGAAAGAGAGGTCCAACTGCGCCGTCGTCAGCCCGCCCGTTTCCCATGACACCAGATTAAAGGAGCCAGTCTCGACCAGCCCGATGTTGATACTGGCGCGGCCCTCCATCGCCAGATCGGACAAGGCCGCCAGTTTATCCGATATATTGCCTGCATACAGATCCAGCCGGATGGCGGCGCCGTTTTCGAGCGAGAGATCGTTGGCGATGGCGAGTGTCCTGGCCCCTGCCGGTTCGTCAGCTCCCACATCTATCAATGATGCGTGAAGCAGATTCGACGCCGCGCCCACGGCAATCGTGCCGGAGCCACCGAGCGAGAGCGAGCCGCCAATGACCGGCGTGGCGCTGCTCGCCATTTCCAGCCGGCCTGAATCCCGGGCAACCAACCGCGCGCCGGATTCGATTTCGATGGCGCCGGCCTGAACCGTTCCGTTTCCGGCCAGCGTTGCGCCGGTTTTCAGGACAAAGCTACCCTGGTCATTCGCGGCCCCGTAGATCGCGCCTCGGGAGAGCCTGATTTCTCCCTGCTCAATGGTCGTGGTCGCGTTGATATTGGAATGGTGGTCGGAAAAGATCACGGTGCCCGCGCCGCTTTTTGTGACCATCACAGTCGCCCCGGATGCGGACTCAATGGGGTCATCAAAACGGACAGCCATGCCTGAGCCCGTATTCAGCACGAGCGTTGCGGATGATGCGAAATAGACGGCATTATTCGTCCCGCCCGTGGCAGCCAGTGTGCCTCCGGTGCTCACGGCGGCGGAGTCAATCGTCGCAGCTTGTTTGTTGCCACTGAAAACGATGTCGCCCGCCGAGGCGTTGAGCGTGAGCCGGGAGGTGCCACCCACATAAATCGCGCCGCCAAGGCCGCCGACGGTGTTGCCGGAGAGCTCCGCCCCGCCACCGATTTCGAAGGTGCTGTTGCCGGCGGCGTTGACGGCCCCTCCGTTGACTGAAGCGATATTGCCGGACAGGGTGCCGCCGCCGTTGATCAGCAGGCTGCCGACACTGACACCGCCGCCCGAGCCCATCGTCTGGTTTCCGGAAATATTATAATTGCCGGTGATGTCGAGCAGCCGCGCGGCGCGGAGCCCGCCGCCCGCATGTGTGGTGGCGGTGCCGCCAAAGTTGCCTGTCACCGTGAGCAGACCGCCCTTGAAGCTGATCTCACCGCTGGTGATCGCCCCGCCGCTGCCATTGCCGGCGCGATTATTGGTGAGGGTGACGGTGCCGGTCGTGGAGTCGAACTGGATGATCACCCGGTCATCCGTGGAGAAGGCACCGCCTTGGGCGACGGCACGGTTGCCGTCGAATGTGGCGTCGTCCTCGAAGCGGATTTTTTGCATGCCGAGATAAGTGTCGTTACTTTGTATATAAAACGCGCCGCCCTGTCCGGTGGAGGCGATGTTGTTTTTGAATTCGGCGGCGTCCTTGAATATAAGGGAATGTCCGGGGTGGGTGAAAATCGCGCCGCCGCTGGCAGCGGTGTTGCTGAAAAACAGAGCGGTGTTCTCGAAGGTGATGGTGCCGGAGCCGGCGGCGGTCGAGCCGAGGGCGCCGCCGAGGTAGGTGCCGCCGGCGGTGTTGCGGTCGAAAATCGCGGTGCCGGTGAAGGTGAGGTTGCCGGCTTTTTGCCAGTTGATCGCGCCGCCGTGGCTGCTGGCTGATTTGTTGCCCGAAAACACGAAATCGCCGTTCACCACAAGGTCGAAGCTGGCAGTGGAAACGCGAACAAACATGGCGTTCATGGCGGCATTGGAGACGATGACACGGTCGAGGTTGAGCGTGGCGGTGGCGGAGGCGGTGACGGGCTGGGGCGTGATGTCGAGCAGGCGGTAGGCGCCGCCGGCGGAGTTGAGCATGGCCCAGCCGTCGCCTTCGGCGCGGAAGGTGATGTCGGATTTTCCACCGAGGGTGGCGACCGCGCTTTGCGACACGCTGTCGGAGATGACGAGGGTCTGGCCGTTGGAGAGGACGAGACTGCCGTCGCCGCCCGAGATGGCGATGGTGCCGCCGGCGACGGTGGCGTTGACCGCCGTCGAGGGGCTGCCGCCCGTGAAGGTCACGACATCCGCGCGGCAGGCCAATGCGGCGGACAACAGTGAGATGGCGAGGGAGACAAGGCGCGCGACCGGGGCGAGGTGTATTTTGTTGTTTATATTCATGGGCGTTAAATAAACCAGGAAGGGGAGATTGGATTTTGCATGCATTTATTTCCCCGCCGCGCGGCCGGAAAACCATGTGCTTCGCGGGGTAAGGAAGGGGAGATTAATGGTGCGCATATGCTCGGCCAAATATCAGTTTATGCAATCCTCACCTGCTGGCCTCAATATGAGGCCGCGAGCCCGCACCGTGCTGGTTTCAAGGAAGAATTTGGAAATTGAGGCGGTCTGTTTTGACACAGGGGGCACAGAGCGCGACCCACAGAGGCCACGGAGGACCGTCCGGCTGAATGTGGAGTTGTTGGCGAGGGAAACATTTTCTTCGAGGTGATTGGCGCGGGACTGTCTGGAAAACTTGCGCGCCTCCGTGCTCTCTGTGTCCAAGGTATTTTAAATCCGCCTTTGCCCGCCCCGGATTCAAAAAGCATCCGGCAAAAAAACATGGCCAGATTTGGACAACGGGGGAAAGGTCGAGGCGTCGATTGCATACCCTTGCTTCCACTACCTCCCGCCCTCAACAACCCTGCCAAACAAATCATGCGAACAACACCTGTTTCTCCTCAAATAAAAGTAATGTTTCTTGCCGCCGGTTTCATGGCGTTTCCTGCCTTTGGCATTCTCCCGGCCCAGACGCGGGTTGCGCCGCCGCCCACCGGCTCCGATGATGAGAAGGAGGATGTCGTGCGCATGGAAGTCTTCACCGTCGAGGCGCAGACGGACAGCGGTTACGGCGCCACTCAGAGCATCGGCGGTTCGCGCGTAAACATGGCGGTCAAGGACGTGCCCGCGTCGATCATCACGATCAACGAGGCGGTCATCCGCGACCTCGCGGCGGTGGATTTGCTGGAGGCGATCAACTTCGTGTCGGGCATCGCCACCGCCGGCGGCGGGCAGGGCGACACACAATACAGCCTGCGCGGCTACGCGCAGCAGGGCATCAACTACCGCGACGGCCTGCCTGACCGCGAGTGGGCGCTGCGGCAGTCGCCCACGGAGGCGGCGGCGTTTGACCGGCTGGAGGTCATCAAGGGGCCCGCTGGCGTGCTCTACGGCTCCGGCGCGTCGGGCAGCGCGATGGGCGGCATCGTCAACCGTGTGACGAAAAACCCGCAGTTGAAGCCGAGGACGCTCATCCAGTTGAACGCCAGTCATGGCTGGGATGACTATGCCCGTGCGATGCTCGACACCACGGGCCCGATTGGGCGGAGCGGGCTGGCTTATCGCGTAATCCTCGTGGACCGCGACGGCGAGCGCGGCTGGGGCGGCAAGGACCACCGCTGGTCCTCGGTCAACTCGCTGGCCTGGCATTTCGGCTCGCGGCGGCAGCACCGCGTGTGGGGGCGTTTCAGTTATTTGAGCACCGACATCAACTACGGGCAGGGCGCGGTTTTCGCCGACAAGGATTACAAGGTGCCCGCGTTTTTCCGGGAGGACAACCGCACGTTCTCCAGTTTCCCGCTGGACTCGATCACGCCGTTGCGCTCGCGCAACTACGAGGTCGGCGCGCAGACGGCGTTCAGCATTTTCGGAATGGATTGGACGGCGCGCCTGATTGGCCGGCACAGCAATGCGTCCGGCGCCGACAATCCGTCGTATTCGAACGGAACCGGGATTTATGCCCTCGACGAGACGGGTTTGGTTTTGGGCGACAATCTGCAAATCTCGGCGGACGACCCGCGCGTGGACGACTGGCGCGCGCCGCTTTGGGGGCGCATTTTCGAGGGCTTTTACAAGCAGGATGGCCTTTTCGCGGACCTTGCGGCCAAGTTCAAAATCGGGCCGACCAAGCACACGCTGCTGTTCAGCGGGGAAATGCGCGGCTCCTCCGGGCGCCAGAGCTATGTGCAATGGCAGGCGGAACTGCCCGACGCGCCGCCCTCGCTGCCGAACACCTATTCGGTCGTTCCGGATCATGCGCGGCAGACCGTTTCCGGCCTCACCATCGCCGATATTATAAACGGGCGGCTGCCCACGCTGAGCAACATTGTCAGGAACACGGCGCCGAATAAAAACAAATACGCGGCGGTTGGTTTTCAGGAAAGCATGTCGCTGTTCGATGATCGCATTATTTTTGTCGCGGGCGGCCGCTTTGACAAATCGCGCGAACAATCATGGGACATAGACAAGCAATACTGGCTCGACAATGTTGCCTGGCACAACGGCATCCCCACAGGCCCGTGGCGCAAAACCCGTCTGATAAAATCCGTGGACGATGAGGAATTGACCTACAAGGCCGGCCTGGTGGTGGCGCCGGTCCGGGGCGTGAGCGTGTTTGCGCAGCAGGCGACCACCTTCCGCCCGCTGGGCGACACGCGCTTCCCCAACCAGCGCGGCAAAATACAAGAACTCGGCGTAAAAACAGAGTTGTTTAACCGCACGCTCATAAGCACGGTGTCCGTGTTCAAGATGTCGCTGACCAACGTGGTGATCTATGTGGTGGGCGATGACGGCGTGTCCGTCCAAAAACCGGCGGGCACCCAATACACGGAGGGCTGGGAGGCGGACATCAGTTGGCAGCCGAACAAGGCGTTCAGGATGATGGTGGCGTTTTCCAATCTGACATCGGTCAATGAAAATAAAGCGCCCTTTCGGGGTGTGCCGCAAAAGGCGACTTACTCGGTGATGGCGAGATATACATTTCAGGATACTTTTCTCAAGGGGTTGGGCGCCGGAGCGAATTACAAGCACCGGGGCAAGCGCACCGGCGAGCAGCGCGAAGCCGATCCACAATTCTGGCTGTCGGAGATTGATGAGTTCGGCGTTTTTCTGTCCTATCCCGTCACGCGGCAGTGCAGCGTGCAGTTGAATGTGAACAATGTTTTCGACTCCAGCAAGGTGCTGACCGCGGTGTCGCAGTCCGCGAGCGTCCAGCAACAATATCCGCGCACCTATGTGCTTTCACTGAACTATCGTCTGTGAGCGATTCTGCCTTTCTGGTTCACCGCTATTTTCGATGACTGCAAAACACGACTCAAAGAGACACAGAGACGAACCGTCTTTCCTTATGAAAACAAACCCATTTACCAAATTGTTTATCCGCATCACGGCCTTGGTCTCGCTGGCTGCGGGGGCTCCGTGCGGCGCGGCAACCGTGGCGCAATGGTCGTTCGATGGACTGAAACCCGGCGAGCCAATCAGTCTGGTCAAGGGGACCGGCGCGTCTCCGTTTGATCTCGCGCAGACGCTTAAGCACCGGCGTCCGATGGCGGTGGCGCTGCCGGCCGCCGACACCATTCCCGCCGCGTTGCGCGGTCGTGTCGCGGCGCGGTTCGCGGACGATTCCGTCAAGGAAAGCGATTTGCTGGAGGCGGCTGCTGCGCAGCCAAGCTTGGATTTTGCCGAGACCGCCCCGTTTACCATCGAGGCGTGGGTGATGCTAAAAAGCCTGCCCAGGGAAAAGGGGTGGCAACGCGCGATTTTTTCCACGCGCAGCCAGTCGCCGGGCAATCCCGGCCTTGTGTTGAGCGTGGGACCCGAGGGGAATGTGCTTTTCGGCATTGATGGCGGCGAGCCGTTCCGGAACCTGAAGTCGGAGGCCGTCATTCCGACCGGTGTCTGGTGGCACATCGCAGCGGTGCGGGACGAACGGGGCAGGGTGACCCTTTTTGTCAACGGGAAAAAAGACGCCGTGCCGCCGGTGCTGGCACGCTATGGCGTGAAGACGGACTCACCGCCGATGATCGGTTCGACGGCTCATGCCGGGAGCCGCTCCCGGTGGGACGGCGACATCGCCGCAATCAGGATCTCCGATGCCGCGCTGACCCCGGAGCAATTTTTGCATCAATGAAAAAATTAAACGTCCTTTTATACAGGAATTTGGGAGAACATGATCTCCGCCAAATTGCGAATGAGTTTCCCGATATTGCGTTCACGATGTGCGCCACGCCGGAAAAGGCCGCGCCCTTGCTGCCCGAAACCGATGTCGTTTTCGGCAACATTCCCGCAGCCTTGTTGCCCGGGGCGGGGCGGTTGCGCTGGTTGCAAATCGTTTCAACCGGCATTGATGAATATGTTTCATTGGGAAATTCCGGCATCGTGGTCACAACCGCCCACGGCATCCATGCCAGAATCATAGCGGAGCATTTGCTGATGTCGGTGTTGTGGTTTGCGCGCGGCATGCCATTCTTCCGGCAGGCGCAGGCCGAATCACGATGGGAGCGAAATCCCGCCATCCCGAGCCTTCTTGAAAGAAACACGATCGGCCTTGTCGGCTGCGGAGCAATCGCAAGGGAGTTCCTGCGCGTGATTGAGCCATTCAAGGCCAATATTATCGCCGCCGACATAAACACCAGCGTCACGCCGCCGGGCGTCTCGGAGGTCATGCCTCCGTCTGAAATTTCCCGCCTGCTTTCGCTGAGCGATCATGTTTTGGTGATGCTTCCGCTGACCCCCGATACCCGGAATATTCTCGGGGCGCGGCAACTGGAGGCGGTCAAGCAAGGCGCGTGTCTGCACAATGTCGCCCGGGGGGGACTGGTTGATGAGGCCAAACTTCTGGAGTTGCTGAAGGCCAGGCGCATCGCTGGCGCTGCGATTGATGTTTTTGAAAACGAACCCTTGCCGAAAGACCATCCATTCTGGGGCATGGACAATGTCCTGGTAACGCCCCACATCGCAGGCCATTCGCGCGAGCTGGGCTCGCTGGTTCTGGATCGGTTCAAGACGAACTTGAGGCGTTTTATCAAGGGAGAGGAAGTGAGCCCGATCGCAAACTTCGCGCGCGGATATTGATCGCATTTGGACCATGAAGATAACAGGCATTGTTACTCGTCTTCTAAAGGTTGACGCATCCAGCCGGTATGCAAACGGGCACATACCGGCGGGACGCCCCAGGCATTGGCATTTCCCGCTCATCACCCTGAAAACGGATGAAGGGGTGGAAGGGCATTCAATGGCATACGGTCCTCATGGCGACGGGCGCGGACTTGCCGATCTGGCCCGCGACAGCTACTTCCCCCAGATCAAGGACCTCGATCCGGAGAATGGAGAGGCAATCTGGCAAAAATTATACAAACGCCAGCGTCATCTCTATAATCAGACTGACACCATGCTGGGGGTGATTGATGTGGCAGTCTGGGACATCAGGGGCAAGATCGCGGGGCGGCCAATCGCCGCGCTGCTGGGCAAATACCGGGAGGAAGTGCCCGCCTACATGTCGGCGAAAAGCGAATTTTATACGGAGACGGAAGTCGCCATCGAGGCCGCCGAGGCAAAAGCACGGGGGTTTTACGGATATAAATTGCAGTTGAGAGACGGCGCGGAGAAAGACATTCCCCGCCTGCGGGCCGCCCGCGAGGCGGTGGGAAAAGATTTCAGGCTCATGCAGGACCCAAATTCCTCATATGATCTGACCACCGCCATCACCGTGGGACGGACTTTGGACGAGCTTCACTATCATTGGTATGAGGAGCCGTTGCCGGAGACCCAAGTTGGCCATTATCGGAGATTGGCCGCAACATTAAAGACTCCGATACTGGCCACCGAAACATCGAGCTTGGGGGAGATGGCCGGGTTCCTAAAACAGGAGGCGCTCACCATCGCCCGCGGCGATGTCCTGATCAAAGGCGGCATCACGGGCCTGAAAAAGGCCATGTCGATGTGCGAATTATTCGGCTACAATCTCGAAATACACACCGCAAACACCCCTCTGCTCGATGTGGCGAATCTGCATGTGGCCGCATCGTGCGCCAACACCTCCATGATGGAGGTGCACCATCCCGCCTTTCGTTTCGCTCTCAAAAAACATCCCTTCAACGTGGAGCGGGGGGGCCTCATAAAGGCTCCAAGCGCGCCGGGATTGGGGGTGGAACTCGATTGGGCTTGGATAGACGCCCACACGGAGAACGTTCGTGAATCATGATTTTTCCTTGTTATATTATAATATGAACACACAGCCCATCCGCATTTCCGATGACAAAAAATTCCAAGTTTCGCCTGGCCATTATGACGGTTTGGTCTGCCCAAACCCCAAGGGCTGGTATCATTCCTCGGCGGGCGTGGTCGCGACCCGCGGCGGCGCGCTGGTGGCCTGCTACCGTTTGTCGGACAACCATTGCGCGCTTTACACCTCGATCATGATCACCCGCTCCGAGGACAAGGGACGCACTTGGTCGTCCCCATTTGTTCTCTCCCACCGCAATGTCTGGCAGCATCATGAAGCGTGGGTGGCGCCCCAGATTTCGCGTCTGCGCGATGGGCGGATTGTGGTCATCGCCGACCTCGGTCAGCGCAACCCGGGGCAGGACTGGCCCATGCTTTCCGCCTGGCAAAAACCGGCCCGTGGAATGAGCAACCATCTGTTCTGGAGCGACGACGACGGACGCACGTGGCGCGGTCCTCGGAAGATTGACGACATGGGCGGGGAACCCAGCTACATCACCGAGCTTCATGACGGCACGCTTTTATACACCCGCACGGATTCCGCCGCGACCAGCAAGTTAAAAAATCCGCCGCCCCCGTGGCTCAATATCTATTATAAAAACTCGGCGGTCTTCTCCACCGACGGCGGGGAGACTTGGGGCGGGGTGGTTTCGCTGGCGGACGATCCTTTTCATGGCGACTGCGAAGTCGGCGTGGTTGAACACGCGCCCAACCAGCTTCTCGCCGTCACCCGCATCGGCATGGGAGCGTCATTTTACGGGCAGCCCAGCCGGATTGTGCGCAGCCATAACGGCGGAAAAACCTGGGACGCGCCGGCTCTGCTGCCGGTCTATGCCCACCGGCCTTGTGTCCGCCAGTTGCAGTCGGGCAAGTTGCTTGTGACCTACCGCAATGCCCCCGGCACACCGGGCAACCGCGCCTTCGTGTTTGATCCGGATGAATCGCTTCCCTACGAGCCGCAAGCATGGATCCCTGAGGAGGAACGGTGCCGTCTGGGGAATTCCGATGAATTGCTTATAACAACAGACGAGGGAAAACAAAGCGCCGTTAGTTTCATCTTTTATCCCGCGCAGGACGACACGGCGCGCGTGGAAATTTCGGCCACCTTGCGCGTTTTTTCCGCGGACCTGAACGGCTGCAATCTCGGTGCCGGTTGCTGGGTGCGCCTGACCCCGGACCGGGTCTGCTTGGGCGACCAGCCGGAAACCGGCTTCAACTTCGACACGACGGACTGGCACGATTACCGAATTGTCAGGGAGAACGGAGTCATCGCTGTTTTCGTGGACGGAGTGGAGCGGCTGCACGCGCCCGTGGGAGATTTATGGACGCGATTCGTCAGGGTCGGCAACCGGGTGGGAGGCGCTGGCGCCATCTACGAGGACCAGAAAAACAGCATCGTGGACGGTTATTTTCGCAATGCCTCACGCACGTCATGGAAGGCGATCCATGTAAAAGTTACAAATCCGGACACGCATTCCATCGACTGGCAGTGGCGGGCCGACTCGCAAACCTATCCCGACCAGTTCCGCCGAGATCGCGTGGTTGAGCTTGACCTCAGCTTTTTTGCCGATACCGGCTATAGCGGCTGGGCGCAAATGGATGACGGCACCATCGTCATCGTGGATTACACCAATGGAGGCTGCCTGGACAGTCACACCTGGCACCATGGTGGCGCACGCAATCCGTTCATCCGCGCCTATGTGCTGCATGAGGAGGATCTTGTGCGGAGCCGATGATCGTGCAACGCACGCTGCATATCACATACATCATGCTCATGTCCATGACGCGCTGGTTTTGTCATCTGACCGGATTGTTTATATTCGCCGTCGGAGTTTTTGCGGAAGAAACATTGCCTGGGATTTCGGTGACGACCGATCGCCCGGACGCACTTTATCATGTCGGGGAAACTGTGCGTTTTCGTATTCAGATCCGGCAGCCGGCACCCCGCCCCGAAGGTATTCCAAAGATCCACTGGCGCATTAGCAGGGATGGTGCGTCTCCCGAAAAATCCGGGATTGCTTGCCTCGATGGCGATTTTCTGGAACTGAGCGCCACGTCCGACACGCCGGGATTTGTGCGTTGCGATGCAATGGTGACATTTTTTGCTGACACACCGGCGGAGAAAAACAAGACATCCATGGCGTCAGCTGCGGCGGGGTTCGATCCTGCCAAAATCACACCGAGCATGTCAGTGCCGGATGATTTTGATGCGTTTTGGAATGAGAAGAAAGCAGCCCTGCTCAAAATACCAGTCAAGGCCTCGCTGACGCCTGTCACAATCGACGGGGCATCCGATATCGAAGCGTTTGATGTCCAAGTGCCATGCGTTGGTGCCCCGGTTTCCGGCTACTTTGTCAGGCCCGCCGTTGCGTCACCGCGCGGCCTTCCGGCCATCCTCATCGTGCATGGCGCAGGGGTGCGCAGTTCAGATCTGGACAGTGCCGTGAAATGGGCCCGGCGCGGTTTGCTTGCCCTCAACATCAATGCCCACGGGTTGCCGAACGGGCGTCCAGATTCCTTTTACGCGGATAAAGCCCGCGACGAACTCGCGAATTATAGGACACGAGGGTGCCAGGACCGTGAGAGCATGTATTTTCTGGGTATGTTTTTGCGTGTCCTGAGGGCCCTTGATTTTCTGGCCATGCAGCCCGAATGGGATGGCCGGCGCCTGCTTGTCGTCGGAGGAAGTCAGGGCGGCGCCCAAGCCGTCGTGGCCGCCGGACTCGACAAAAGGGTTTCATTTATTTCCGCGGCAGTTCCTGCGCTTGCAGACTGCACAGGCGTGCTGGCGGGAAAGCCAAAAAGCTGGCCGTATTTCATTGCCTCGGAGGAGATTGACACACCAGAGATGCAAAGCACCATTCAGGCGGTCCGATATTACGATATTATGAATTTCGCCACACGCGCCAAGGCCAAAGCGGTGTTTTCCGTGGGATTCATTGACGAAACCTGTCCGCCAAGCTGCGTATATGCCGTCTTTAATAACTATGCGGGAGAAAAGCAGATGTTCAACGATGTCCGAAGCGGCCACAAAAGCTCTCCGGATAGCGTGAAATTCCGGGAATCGGTGCTTGATGAATATATTAACGGCAGCCGGTGAAAAGAGCCTGACACTGAGGAGATGCCGTATCTTTTTGGGCGTGCATCTGTCGCTCATGCTTGCAATTGTTTCAACAGAGGACTCTCGTGCCGGGGTGGAGCCTGTTTGTTCACCGTCCGAACTGGCGCCCGGCCCTGTCATTCTGAAAGGGCGGATTATTCACCGGGCGCTGAATGGTGCATGGCTCCGCTTTAAGTTGAATTCCGACAAAGGGCTCTTCACCTGGAGGGTGACTCTCACTGGGATTGCAAGTGCCCGGGCGGGGAGTCCTGATATCGTGGTGCCTTGCGCGCCTAGCTGGCAGGATATGCGTCCCTCTTTGCCGGCGGATCCCGATATTGTCCTTTCCGGCTGCTTGAAAGAAATCAAGCGTGCTGAAAGAGAGATGGCAGGCTGTTTTAATCTGGGGGGAAAGATGGTGGAATTGCGCTTTGTCGAAGTTGAACATTGCTTTTACGATGAGGAACCCCCGCCTGACTTGGTTGATATAAAATATGGACGGTATCCCCGGCAGACGCTCGATGTGTATTTTTCGAAAGCCCCGGGACGGACACCGGCGGTCATTTATATTCATGGCGGAGCTTGGATAAAAGGCGACAAACGAGACATTCATGAATACGGAGAGCTTATCCGGTCGGGGATCACCATTATCTCAATCAACTACCGGTTTTGTCCGCCTTCAAATCCTGCCGCGGCGACGCCTCCCGTTGCGTATCCGATGCATGATGCCGCGCAGGCATTGCAATTTGTGCGCAGCAAGGCGGACGAGTGGAACATCGACCCTTGCAATGTGGGGCTCTGGGGAAGATCGGCGGGGGCTTGCACGGCATTGTGGCTCGCAACACATCCCGATTTGGCCGATGCGAGTTCGCCCGAGATGATCCCGCGCCAATCAACTCGCCCCTCCTGCGTCGCGGCCATTTTTGCCCAAACAACGCTGGATCCGCTCCAAATGCGCGCATGGGTCGGACGGGAACTCACCTACGGTCCCCATGCCTTTGGCATTTCGACCGGCGGGCTTTCCGCCGGAGGGCGGTTCGATAGGTTTATCGCAGAACGCACGGCTTTGCTGCCCTTGATAGAGGAATTTTCGCCCGCATCGTTAATAGGTGCTCATGCGCCTCCCATTTATCTTGATTATCTTGATTTTACCATGGAACCGAGCGAACCGCTGGACGCATATTATGTGCATTCGCCGCGGTTTGGTCAGGGATTGGCTGAGCTTGCCAAGACTGCGGGAGTGGAGTGCCACCTGCGCTATGCCGATAAAAAGGATGCGGATTATTCAGGATGGAAGGAGTTTTTGATTCAAAAACTCAAAAGAATGTGAGCCGATAAGGATGAAAAATCCACATACAAGCATAGCATGAAAAAACAACCTGCGCAAAAAGACACAAGCGTTCCGCCCGCGCTGAAACAGGCGAAATGGATCTGGCCCGACGACCAGTTCTGGGACATGCACCATTGCTTCGCGCTGTTCCGAAAAACCTTCGATCTCAAGACAAAACCCCGCGATGCGATTCTTTATATAACGGCCGACCAATCTTACCGGCTTTACATAAACGGGGAATACATCGCGCGCGGCCCGGCCCGTGGCTTCCAGTCGCACTGGCCCTATGATGAGATCAATGTTTCCAGGCATCTGAGAAAGGGCCGCAACCTCATCGCCGTCCGCGCCCACAATCCCGGCACCGGCAATTTCCAATATGTGTTTCAGGGCCGCGCCGGCCTGCTCGCCGCGCTGGACGCCGGCAAAACGCGGGTCGTCACCGATGAAACCTGGCTCGGCCGCCGCCAGCCCGGCATCCGCCGCGACAGCGCCCCCGGCAGCCTGCAACTGTTCGCGCAGGAGCACATCGATCTGCGCGTCGAGCCGCCGGACTGGTTCGCTACGAACCACGATTGCGATGCGGCATGGAAGGCTCCCTCGTGCAGCCAGACATGGCACGACATGCCCTGGGCGGACTTGGAGCCGCGGGGCATCCCGCAGCTTGCAGAAAAATGGTTGCCCGCGGCGACGGTCATCGGCATGCATGCCGGCGTCGATCCGCGCGATTATATAAACATCCGCGACGTCGCGCGTTTCAGATACGAGACCGGGTTTGCCTTCCTGCCCGCGTCCGGTTCCGCCGATAAAATCCCCGTTCCCGCGCTGGCTGAAAACCACTTCGTCAGTTACCTCATTGATTTTGGCAAAACCGTCGTCGGCTGTCCCGCCATATCAATCCCGGAGTGCGCGGGTGGCGAAACCATCGACACCCTCCACTTTGAGACCATCGGCGAAAACCTTTTGCCCGATTATATTCCAGACAAACACTGCCGCATGGCCTTTGGCGGGCGCATGATCTGCCGCGCCGACGGCAACACGCACGAGTTTTATCATGCGCTCGGTTTCCGCCATATGATTGTCACCGTGCGCAATTCCCCCCGTCCGCTCACGATGACTGTCGCGTTGCGCTGGCAGGGATATCCGCTTGGTAAAACCGGACGATTTTCCTGCGATGACGAGGCGTTGAACAAAATCTGGGATGCCTGCGCGTGGACGCAGCA
Source organism: Termitidicoccus mucosus (assembly GCF_038725785.1). Classification (GTDB taxonomy): domain Bacteria; phylum Verrucomicrobiota; class Verrucomicrobiia; order Opitutales; family Opitutaceae; genus Termitidicoccus; species Termitidicoccus mucosus. The sequence continues at coordinate 1,081,571 of NZ_CP109796.1, read as the reverse complement.
ATGCTGCTCGCTCGACGCCTATGTGGACACCCCGTGGCGCGAGCAGGCCCAGTGGTGGGGCGACGCGCGCGTGCAGTCGTGGAACACGTTTCACCTTTGCGGGGACGCTCGCCTGCTGCGCCGCGGCATCGCGCAAATCGCCGGCCAAACCACGCCCGAGGGCGTCACCTACGGGCACGCCCCCACCATCGCGCATAGCTGCATCCTGCCCGATTTCACACTCATCTGGTTTCTCACCCTTTGGGATTATTACTGGCAGACCGGCTCGGCCGAGCCTTTTGAAACGCACCTCGATACCGTGGAGCGCGCTCTCGGTTATTTTGAAAAATATAGCGACAAAAAAAATGGCCTTGTCGGTTACGACAAGCGTTTCTGGCTGTTTCTGGACTGGACGGAACTGCGCAGGGAAGGATTCCCGAGTGTGTATAACTTGTGGCTTCTCATCGCGCTTGAGTGCCTCGCGCTCCTTGCCGAAAAAACCCGGAACAAGGCGAAAGCCCTGGCGCTCTCCAAATGGGCCTCCAAAATCAGAAAGTCCCTCTCCCGCCTCGTTACGCCCGACGGGCAGATGCGCGACGGTTTCACCGCCGGCGGTGAAATTGTCACGACCGCGAGCCTGCATTCCCAAGTGCTCGGCTTGATTGCAGCCATTCCCGGCCTCGACGAGAAAACAATCCTTGAAAGACGCCTGCTGCCATATCTCCATGAGGACAAGTGCGACAAGGCGGTGCCATCCGCCTACTGGGTTACTTACATATTGTCATTTTTATCCGAACGCGGACATGGACAGGGCGTGGTCGATTTTATAAAACGTCACTGGGCGCGCATGGCGGAGCACGGCACGACCTGGGAAAACTTCGCACCACGTCGCGCCGACGAGAGCTTTTCCCATGCCTGGTCCGCGCACCCGCTCTTTCATCTGATGCAAACCTTGGGAGGTGTCCGCCAGGCCGCCCCCGACTGGAAATCCATAACTTACAAGCCGGTTTTTCACGGCACGCGTTGCGACACGGTAATACCGACCCCGCGCGGCCTGATAAAAAGCAAGTGGCGCAAAACCGGAAATAAAATCCAGGTGGAGCTGGACTTGCCGCCGGGTATGACCGCGCGCGTGCTGCTCTTCGGCGGCAAATCCCAAACCGCCAAGGGCAAGTGGCGCGCCCTTCTGTCCGCGGACAAGAAATAATGATTGGTTGGCTTTTATTGAACAAAAAGAAACAAAAGGAACAAAGTCCCGGCGCGAAGCGCCAGGCCTGATATATATTATTATGGTTTTCTTGGCCCTCTCCGTTTCCTTCTGTTCAAAATCTGTTGTGGATTGGCCCCGAGGCTTGGCGCAGCACCGACGATCATTGGGCTTATGAATATCAAATAAAGCCAATGGGATTGCTTACCGCTCCGCGCCTGCATGTTGTTCGCGCATCGAAGGAATCCCTGCCGGATTGAAAATGAATCCAGTTGATAAGGTTTGATGCGGGCGAGAAATTGGTGAACATGCGTTTTATGTCCCCAACGTTCCGATGCCGCTCGTCTTTGGCCAGCCCTCTCTTTTTGGCATTCATTTACTTGGCTGGCGGATTTGCGGTGGCGGATGGATCGACGCAAAATAAAGTTGCGCCCGAGCGATATTTTCTATGGGAGGAAGGCAGTCCAAATAATCCAGAGGGGAAGGCCCGGCCCTGCTTGGAAATATATCGGGCGTTTTCCAGAAACCCGGCAGTCTCCCATACCGTGGTCATTTTGCCCGGTGGTGGCTATGGGGGGATCAGCCCCTACGAACGATTGCAGGCCGAGTTTTTTCGGAGCTTGGGCCTCACCGCTGTTACAGTCGACTACCGGGTCGCCCCATGCCGTCATCCAGCGGCATATTCGGATGCATGCCGGGCGATCAGATTGATAAGGAAGAACTCCGAAAAATGGAAAATTCCAGGAAGGATTTTGCTGCTTGGCGGCAGCGCGGGCGGACATCTTGCAGCTTTGGTGGCCACGCGCCCCAACCATTGGCAGGACGTTGCGGACGAACTCGCAAAAACCGTCCCGGCACGACCCGACGCGCTCATCCTTCTTTATCCGGTCATCAACACCTCTGCTCAATCATCTTCAATCAACCGCTATCTGGGAGCGGATGCATCTGATGAGCTTCGTCGGGATATTGCACCAGCCGCGCATGTGGATGCGGAGACACCGCCCACGCTTATATTTCACGCCGCCGACGATCCGGCGGTCAGCGTGGAGGACAGCTTGACTTTTGCGCGTGCCTGTTGGAAAGCAAAGCTGCCGATGGAGTTGCATGTGTTTTCATCGGGCGGGCATGGCAAAGATTTCGCCTACGACAAGGACATCGGGCCCCGCTGGCGCCAGATTGTCGCCGATTGGATTCAGAAGTTGCCATGAAATAAAATCAAATGAAACAACAAGGCATGCGGCCAAGAACTTGATAAAATCACTGCACAATGGATATTGGAACAAATGACAACGCAACCCCGCCTTCCAGCGACGGGGCAAAAACTCATTATCGTGGAAACCCGTGGTTCTTTGTTCCCAGCATCAGCTTGTGGAGCGGGATGGTGAATGTCGTTCTCTTCAATGTTCCGACCGCGATGTTGAAGGATTTGGGGTATTCCAATGTCTTTATCGGACTGAGTTCCCTTATCACGATACCGTATGCCCTCAAATTCCTGTGGGGGCCCGTCATTGATGCGATATCAACAAAGAGAAAATGGATTCTCCGCACCATTGAAATTCAACTGCTGTTGTGGGCGGCAATGGTGTTTCTCCTTGTGACATCCCACTTCACGGTTGCGATATTTTTCGGAATACTTTTCCTTGTCAGCCTGTCAAAATCCCCACAGGAAATCGCATTGGTCGGATTTTATCTGGTCTCACTGACAAAATCCGACCAAGCGCGTTTTATTGGCATACGACCGCTGACTTCACGGCTGGCCATGGTGTTCACCGGCTCCCTGCTGCTTGGCATGGCTGGTATTTTCGGCAAGGTGGCCGGGGATGGGGATATGCGTTATACTTGGGGATTTTATTTTTTATGCCTTCTTGCCGTCTATGCTATCGGGTATCTTTGGACACAAACGTCATGCCCGTATCCCATCGGGGACAAGGCGCTGCCTCGCGCTCCGGGGCAGGGTATTTGGAATAACCTGAAAGAGCCCTTTGTTGCCCTGCTGAAGATAAAATACATCGGTTTGGCGGTGTTGTTTATCCTGTTCATTAGATCAGGGGAAGCGTTTATCCATCGCATGGTTGTCCCGTTTTACATGGATCCGCCAGAATCCGGTGGTTACGGGGCGGATCTGGCTCAGGTGGGATTTATCGGGATGATCGGACTCATCGGGGCGTCAGCCGGGGCGGTCATATCAGGGTTTGCCATAAAAAAATACGGATTGCGACGCATCATGCTGCCTTTCGTGGCCGCGGCGATATTCCCGTCACTGATCTACACCGCACTGGCTGTCTGGCATGTGGAATGGAGCATGACATTTGATCTCACCGGCATAGGCATCAATTACAAGACTGATCTGAATATCGCACTGAGTTTTGGGGCGCTTGTTGAAAATTTTGGCTATGGCTTGGGGTATTCCGCCGCTGAATATTTCCTGTTTTCATTATCGCGCGGCAAATATCAGACTTCCATAGCAGGTTTCCTATTGTCGATTTTGTATATTGTTGTGCTTGTTTTTGGGGCGATAAGCGGCTGGGTTCAGAGTCTTTCCGGCTGGGGATGGTTCTTTGTCATCAGCGTTTTGGTTTCCATTCCGGTGTTTCTGGTGCTGCCAAGACTCCGTTACGTCGATGAGGAAACGTCAAAGGCATCCTAAAACAATTCAGACGAGGCACCATGACAGTAAGTGAACTCAAGAAGAACCATGCGCCGATAATTGACGGCACTCCGCTTTGGGTTTCCGGATATCATGAGCCGGGTGATGGCGGCGAGGGATTTTTTCAATGGATGCCGGGTGGGGCGCGCGAGGGCGACGGGGGACATTGGATTTCCGCCCCGCAAGGCGGCGGCGGATGGATGCGCGCGGCGATCTCGGCCGAAGTGAATGTAAAGCATTTCGGCGCGAGAGGTGATGGTAAAACTGACGACGCCCCCGCCTTTCGAAATGCAATCAAGGTTTGCAGGACTGGAAGCCGTCTGGTCGTCCCCCCGGGGGAATACGCATTTGGATCACGGATTGTATTTGATGTTTTTGATCTTGAGATCGACGGCGGAGGAACTATCGTCCCCTTCGGTGATTATAGTGACTATTTGATTGAGTTCGGTCGTCCGGATCGGGCGATCATCGGACCTTATGAGGGCAGTAACATCTATCAGGGCCGTTACAGGGTTCAGCGATTAACCATTCGCGGGCGGGACCAGTCCCGGGGAATTTTCCTGGCGCACATTGACCAGGCGATGTTCGATAATATAACCATAGAGGGGACAAGGGGCACCGCGATGCGATTGCATAATTGCAGGCACAATGTCTTCCGGAATGTCTTTATCTCGCGGTGCCGCGGACAGGGGGAACCGATGCTGGACCTTTTCCAGATGAGCAAACAACCCGATCCCTACGGAGGGTGCTGGCAAGGTGCCCCGGGGCTGGTTGATCGCAATGTTTACAATACCTTCTATAGCCTGAAGATCGAAATATGCGACGCGGAGACCTATTTGGATATTGGCACGGAGGATCCCGCCTCCCCGTATATATCACAAAATACGGGTGACAATCATTTCATCGGCTGCATATTCCATGGTCTGGTGAGGGATTACCTCCAGCCCGACTGGGAGGGCGTCTACAGGATGAACCTGGGATTCCGCAAAGTGCCCTGGAATATCTATGACTACAAGGGGCCCAAGAATATACGAATGGTGAGGATTCGCAACGCCACAGGAACCCAGTTCTCGCAGTGCCATTTCACCTTCGGCAGCACGGGTGGTGTTTTGATTGAGGCGGGGGAGCCCGGCCGGCCCGCGATCCACACGCGGATGATTGCCTGCGGCTTCGGATTAGGATCACGTCCGCTCGAGGGGGTGAACATCACGGACAACCGGGCGATCAAGCTTGAGAATGTTGATGAGTTTCACGTATGGGCGACGCAGTTATGGGCCACGGATTCGCCGGGTTATCAGAAGCAATGGGTCTGCGGTGTCGATGCATCGAAACTATATATAAATGGAGTCCGGCGTGGAGCGTCAGATTGCATTGGAATTGAATCAGGTCCATGATCGGGTTGTTTGCATTCCCCGATGTCACCCTCGCAGCAAACAAGAGCTGGCGCGTATCGACTCCCGTCATTACGCCAGAATTTCTTTGAAAAACACACCTTGACATACTGAACCCAGAATGGGTTACCAGTCTGCCTCCCGTCAAACAAACCAAGTTGATCAACCTGCGCCACGCGATGGTTTGCCTGGCACAGGTGGTTCTGATGCTGTTTGTGGTTAAACGTGATAACGTCCGGAAAGTTGCGCAGATTTTTTAAAGTGATAAGAACGAGGGGAAAACGTCTCCGATGAATCAAAGTCCCGAAAAAACCAAAGAAAGCGGCGAAGGAGCTGCAGAGGATCCCTAGCCATGCCTAGCTGAGTGCTCCATGTGGACGAGAGCCTTATCAGAAGCCACTTGGACAAGGTGGTGGTGAGCACGGTAAAGTAGGTTTCGTCTGCGGAGACGTTGATACAGTTGTCGACTAGACGGCACGCAAAAGCCGCTTGATTTCGATTGTCCTGTGTTCCGGCACGGCGACCGAAGCCGCGATGTCATCCCATTGAGACAAAGCGCGATGTGTTTCATCGATAATCTCTCCCGCCTTCCTCCACTCCAATGCTTCGTTCGCGGCAAGCCGAACCAAGTCCTTTTCATCCACGCGCATCCGCTCGCCAAGAACGATCATGCCTCGCTCCGGTAAAACGGAGGCATTCGAAAAGGTTAGATCGTAGGCCGGCCCGACACTCCATTGTCCATCTAGATAAAGAAATCCATGATTCTTGCCGTGGTCGTCACGGTTGCTCGCCAGCACGTTAAACACTGCCCGCTGAAATGCCCGCCAGACCTCCCGCTCGTTGCCGGTCACCCGCCGGGTGACGCGCAACAGCGTGGAGTAATCCAGGTCGCCGCCCATGATCTGGCACATTCCGGCCAGCGTGTGATGATGCACCCGATCCCAACGCATCATGGCATGCGGCGAATGCGGACCCACACCAGATAGGGGTCCCGCAAGTTCGCGATCAAACCGCGTACCTTCGCATCAAGCGTCTCTCGCATAAGCTTGATACGGTCGTCAGCCGGGATGCTCCCCAGCTCATCCCAAGAGTAGGGGAGTGAACTTTTTCGGAGGAATTAATATCAGCAAAGTGGAGGATTCCTCGACTCACTTGGCGGCTGACTCCTAGGCGCAACTAGTTGCAGATCAATCGGGCTTCCATAATCAATGCTCGAACACTGGGGCGTGTTGGTCGTTTGAAGAAGGACTCAATTTGCTTGGGTGTGAGCCGCTTGAGAGCCATCAGCTAGTTTACTCGAACGACTGAAATGCCCTCAATCGCTGCGATCGTGGAAAAACCCGACCATATCGCCCGACCGGAGTTGCTGTGCCCATTTCTGGACTTTCGCGACAGTGGCGAGGATTTGCTCTCTCGGTGCAGCCACGGTCGCAGCCATGCCTGCTGGGACTTTTGGCTGTTGGAATGGGCTGAAGATCAAGGGACCTAAGCTTCGCCAGCCCAACCGGCAAGGCCATGCCGACGATTAGGTCGATGCATCGACCTCGGTTTCGTTTTGAGCACCCGGAATACAGCCTCGCCGCGGCTACGCCGATTTCTTTCGGGCCTCGCAGGAGACGGAGATCGCAAGGTGGCCCAACGCGGGCGTCCAGGCACCTTTCGATCCGGTTTTGCGCTTCGTTCTGGTGATTTCCGCCACGACTTCCTCCAGATAGACCTTGAGCAGCTTTGCGGCCTCGGGCGCGGGCAGGGTTCCTCCCAGGCGGCCGACAAATTCCGGGGTCGGATTGCGTGTTCCGTTCAGCACCCGGGAGAGCAGGGCGGTGTCGATGCCGGTATGCCGCGAGAGCAGGCGCTGGTTGCCGTCAAAGGGAGGCCGGTTCAGCATCTCCCAAAGAATTTTCATGAATTCATTCACACAGTGAATGGAATGCCGTTCCCACGCCATTGTCAAGATGGCAATTGACAAAATAACAGCATTGTTGTCTATATGAATCCACATCAGGTGATCCCTGTCACAAAAAAACCAACATCATGAGCATTACTACCATCACCCGTTCCCTACCTAAATTCGCCGTTTTTTGCAGCATAAAAACCTTCCGCCCTGCGTCGCAAAAACGCGTCCTGTCGGCGGGCTTGCGCCGGACACATTCATCCATGCGGATCCCTATTTTCTGGGCTGCCGCTTCCACGCGCTGCTGCGTCGCGTCCGCGACCACAGCCCCCTTTCCGCAAACGAGAAAGCCATGCTGCCGTGGCTGTCTGCGCTCCGCGCCGAACTGCGCGGCCTGGGCGTTCGTTACCTCGAGCCCGAAGTCCGGCTTGCCGGCGCGAACGGGCTGCCCGGCGGCATATGCGACCTGGTCGCCACGGGCGGACTGGCCCGCCGCGGCGCCATCGAAGTCAAGGTCACCGACGCCGTGCCCGATGAGCCCGAGGCCGGACACCTCCTCCAAGTGGGCGGGTATGCCGAGCTTCTCGGGCATCGCTCGATGACAGGCGCCGTGTGGGCCGCCCTGGCGTATGTGAGTTTTCGTGAGGCCCGGGTTCGCGTGTTCGCGTATCGCGATGCCCGAGAGTTGATCCGCAGGGCGCACCGGCTGTTCACCCGGAACGCGGCTGACGCATCACGGCCTTTCCATGTCGTATCTCGAAAAGCTCGATGCGGTGTTCCGTCAGGCGAGGGAGGCCGCGCTCGGCTTCATTGAAGCGCACAATGAAACGCCTGCCGGCGGACCAATGCCCGTTCTGCGGCAGGCCCGGGCATGTGCCGGGCCTGCCCTGCCCGGAGTGCTTCCATTGCCACGAAGTCTCGTGGGCAATCCTTCAGGACACGGAATTCGGCTACGAGGTGGTCGCGCTCAATGATCGCAGGCAGGTCCTGGCACGCTTCGAAGTAGGGGGAATCTGAAGCTCCCTGTTCGCGACGAATTGTTAATCGCTGAACTCCGCGACGCGGCGGCGGAGGGTTAATCACTAATCGGTCTGTTCTTTGAGCCATGACTCGATCACCGCGTGGCGTCTGCTTGCCGCGCCGCCCAGCAGGCCCGCTAGGCACGAGGAAACCACGCGCCAAAACCGTTTCCGCATCGTCGCCAATGCCGTGACGCTGCAACACGGAGCCAACCGCTAAGCCGTCTGGCTCGGTCTCGACGGACCGACACCGGCGGGAGCGTGTCGGAGCATCGATGCGATGGCCTTCTCCCTTAACCTGCGCGGCAGTGTCGCCGGGTTTGTGGCTTGAGAGCCGCAGACAGCCCCGGTAGCGGACTGAAAATGACGCCGAGCAGCGACAACCATTGGGATGGAACGAGGGTTTTATGCCGGGCAAAAGAAGAAAAGAGTCTCTTGGCGGCCAACCCCATTTGCCCATTTTCCAGTATGCGCATTCGATCTGGGCTTTCTCCATCTGCCGCAATTCACCACCTGGTTCAAGCGGCACCAAGGCATCTCGCCGCACGGCTACCGCCAGCGCGGCACCGCCTACTTTGTCCGCGCAGGGCAGCGGAACGGGGGAAGCTGATGGCGGTCGTTCCGCGTATTATTAATCACGGACCGAGCGAAGCGATATCAGCCAGCAAAGAAGTACGGAAAAAGCTGAAGCGAGGCATCGTGGTTTGGAGTCAGTCATCTCGCTTTGTACGGAACTTTGTTCCTTTCGTTGTCTTCTGTTCAAAATAATCGTTGGTTTTGTTTTGGACAGGATTAATAGGATTATTCAGGATTTACATAATAAAAATACCAATCCTGTTGATTCTTAAAATCTTGTGTTTATTCGGCGGGCAGGGTGCCGATGACCTCGCGGTTGGCGGAGCGGACGGCGGCGGGGTCGAATTTCAGCACCTTGCGGTCGTAGGTATAAAAGCCGTTGGCCTCGATTTCGACGTCGGTGGTCTGGGTATAGACGGCGGCGGAAAAGCCGTCCTTCACCAGGCCCTTCAGCATGTTTGCATATTCGACATACTTTGCGGTGAGGTCGTCCCGGCCCGTGAACTTGACCTTGCCGTAGCCCCAGTTCTTTCCGTCGCTCTGCCAGAGATGGTCGGGCAGCGGGAGGGCGAGGCCGCCGTATTCGCCGAGCACAAGCACGCGGTCGGCGTCGCCCTTGAATATTTTGGGCTCCGGGTAATGGTGAAAATCAACCATGTCCGCGCAGGGACGCAGGACGCCGACGGCATCCTTATACATGCGGAGGTTGCCGCCGCTGGCCGGATTCACGAGGCGGGAAGGGTCGCGCTGTTTGGTCCAGGCGACCACTTTGTCAGTGTCAAACTGGCCCCACGCCTCGTTGAACGGCACCCACACCACCACCGACGGGTGGCCTTGGCAAAGATCCATGATTTCGCCCCATTCCTTATAAAAATTGTCCTTGGAGAGCGGCGTGCGCAGCGTGTCCGTGCCGCCGTCGAGCTCGTTGCGGCCCCATTTCGCGCCGAGGCCGTAGCTGTGCGTGCTGGGCATGTCCTGCCAGACGAGGATGCCTTCGCGGTCGCAGTGGTAATACCAGCGCTGCGGCTCCACTTTCACATGCTTGCGAATCATGTTAAAACCCAGCTCCTTGGTTTTGATAATATCAAAACGGAGGGCCTCGTCGGTCGGCGCGGTGTATAAACCGTCGGGCCACCAGCCCTGGTCGAGCGGGCCGAAGTGGAAATAGTTTTTCCCGTTCAGTTGCATGCGCATGATGCCGGCGGCGTCGCGCTGCATGGAGATTTTGCGGAAGGCGGCGTAGGAGCGGGCTTCGTCGGCGGTTTTTTCGCCGGAGAACAGGCGGGCGCGCAGGTCGTAGAGCTTGGGGTTTTCGGGGGACCAGAGGACGGGGTTTTTCAGGGAGAGCGTCACGGCTTCGCCGGCGTGGCCGCGCGCGGTGGCGAGGATTTTGTTGTTGTCGAGCAGCTCCACCTCGACAGGAGCGCGGACATTACAGTCCGCGATTTCGCGGGCAGGAATGCCCGCGCTCCGTTGGGTGACGGTCACGGCGAGGGTGCCTGCGTCGATGTCGGAGACGGCTTGGATGTCTTTTATATAATTTTCCGGCACTGGCTCCAGCCAGACGGTCTGCCAGATGCCGGTGACGGCGGTATACCAGATGCCCTTGGGCTTGCGCGACTGCTTGCCGACGGGATGGTCGGAGGCGTCGGTCGGGTCCCACACGCGGACGGTGAGGGTGTTCGCGGCGTCTGTTTTTATATAATTTGTTATATCAAACGAGAACGGCGTGTAGCCGCCGGTGTGCGAGCCGGCGGGCGCGCCGTTGACAAACACGTCGGCGCGCCAGTCCACTGCGCCGAAATGGAGGAAGACGTTTTTTCCACGCCACGCGGTGTCGGCGGGGATGGTGAACTGGCGTTGATACCAGAGTTCGTTGTCCGGGCCGACCTCGCGTTGCACGCCGGAGAGGGAGGACTCGACGGGGAAGGGCACGAGGATTTGGCCGTCGAAGGCGGCGGGGAGCGCGGCGCCTTTTGGGGTGATGGCATAGTCCCACAGGCCGTTGAGGTTTTGCCAGTCGGAGCGGACGAGGCGCGGGCGCGGATACTCGGGCAGGGTGGACTCGGGCGAGACTTGCGCGGCCCACGAGGTCTTGATGAGGTCACCGGCAGGAGACCACGGCTTCGCAGGCGCAGTGGCGGTGGCGGAGAAAAACGCGACGAGCGCGAAGGTCGCCGCGTGGGGATGTGAGGTGTGAGGGCGCATATTTTAATGGAATTAATTCATTGTTTGCCACTGGGGCACACTGGCAGCGGAACGAAGGATATACATGCGGGCGGCTATGGAGCGCGCGGCGTCGGCAAACACGGGCATTTGCGTCGAGGCCGGCTCCAATCCCTCGTGCTGTCGCGTCGGGTCGGACCAGAAAGGGTGGTCGGCGGGATATGCCAGCGGCCCAGCAATAACACGAAAAGAAGAGATACCGTTTTGAGATGTTTGAACATGGTTTTAATTTCTACTCAAAATAGCGAGGAACAGAAAGAAACGAAGAAGGCCGTTTTTTTGGGCGGTATCAGCCCAGTTTGTGGACTGATTTGCGCGTGATGAGGGAAACCGGCAGCAGGAGGCCGGCATTATTGGCATCCCCGGCGGCATCGGCGACGCGCATGCGCTCAAAGAGGATTTTCACGGCCGCGCCTCCCATGGCGCGGGCGGATTGCGCGACGGTGGTCAACGGCGGGGAGAGGTGGGCAAGAAACGGCTGGTCGTCGAAAGCGATGATCGAAACATCCTCTGGCACACGGCGTTTTTCCTCGGCGAGCGCGCGCAACGCACCGAGCGCGAGCGGATCACTCAGGGCCAGGATGGCCGTCACGTCGCGCCCGCTTTGCAGCAGGAGCTTGGTATCGAGATAACCGCCCTGCTCGTCAAACGAATCGCCGACCACAATCGCGGGGTCAAAGGCGATGCCCCGCCCTGCCAGCGCCGCCGCGTAGCCCTGCACCCGCAACCGGCTCGTGATCGTGGTGGGCCGGCCTTGCAGGCAGGCGATGCGCTTGTGGCCGTATTCCAGCAAATGCGCGGTCGCCATTTTCCCGGCGGCGAAATTATCCGAGGTGACATACGGCAGCCCGATCTCCGGGGAAACCTGGTCAACCAGCACCAAGGGACGGCGCTCCTTCGCGTATCGCGCCAGATGCTCGAAGGATTCGGATGCCGGGCAGACGATCATGCCGTCCACCTGGCGCTGCCACAACAGCTCCACCGCCTGCTTTTCCAAGGTAAGATCGCCCTTGCTGTCGGACAGGATGAGCGAATAGCCCAGATTGCGGGTGGCATTGGCGATCTCGCTCGCGATGCCCGCAAAGAACGGGTTGATGACATCGGCGATCACGAGGCCGATGGTGTTGGTCCTGCGCAAACGCAGCCCCTTCGCGATCGGGTTGGGGGTGAAATTCTCCTTACGCGCGTAGTCGAGAATGGTTGTGGCGGTTTCTTCGCTGATGCGGTATTTCCCCGCTTGTCCGCTGAGCACGCGTGATACGGTGGTCATCGAGACACCGAGCTTGGCCGCAATTTGCTTAAGGGAATTTTGCGGACGGGAAAACATCTCTTTTGGAATGGGTGGTGTGCTGAGTCGCGCCCGATATTGCGCATAAACATGGAAATCTCCCGCTTTGCCGGACGGCTTTCGGCCTATGGTTTGCGTTTCAATAGACGCTCGATTTCCGTCCGCGCCGGGGCGGAGGGCTGGGCGCCGAGGCGGGTGACGGAGAGGGCGGCGGCGACGTTGGCGAAGCGGATGGCCTCGGACAGGTCGCGGCCCTCGGCCAGCGCAACGGCCAGTGCGCCGTTGAAGGTGTCGCCGGCGGCGGTGGTGTCCACGGCCTTCACCTTGCGTCCGGGAATCAGCCCGCTGGTCCGGGCGTTGTGCAGATACGCGCCTTTGGCCCCGAGCGTGATGATGACGGTTTCCACGCCTTGTTTGAGCAAGGCGTGGGCGGCTTCGCGGGCGGAGGCTTCGTCGGTGACTTTTATGCCGGAGAGCAGTTCGGCCTCGGTTTCGTTGGGCGTGAGGATGGACACGAGCCTGAGCAGCGCGGGCGGGAGTTTTTCCGAAGGCGCGGGCGCGGGATTGAGGATGACGGGCACGCCGTGTTTCTTCGCGAGCTTCGCAGCGGCGGTGACGGTGGGCAGCGGGGTCTCCAACTGCATGACCAGCGCCTTGCTGCCAGGGAAGGCGGCCTCCGCGGCGCGCACATCGGCGGACGTGAGGCGGGCGTTGGCACCGGAGGCCACTGCGATGCTGTTTTCGCCGGAGCCGGCCACGAAAATCAACGCGACGCCGGAGGGTGTCTTCGCGTCGCGCAGGATGTGGCGGGTGTCGATCTTGTCGGCCTTGAACCCGGCGAGGGCCTGGTCGCCGAACATGTCCTTGCCGAGGCGAACGATGAAGGCGACATCGCCGCCGGCGCGCGCGGCGGCGACGGCCTGGTTGGCCCCTTTGCCGCCGGCCGCGGTGGTGAATTTGCCTCCAAGGAGGGTTTCGCCCGGGCGGGGAATGCGCGCGAGCTTGATGATCATGTCGGTGTTGGAGCTGCCGAGGACGAGGATGCGTGGTTTGGTCATCGAAAGATTTTCCTTACCGTCGAGGTGCGAGCGCGGGCGGATGGATTTTGGGGAAGACAGGCTGGTCATGTTTTGCGACTTTATGGGTTGGCGTGAAAATCCGGCAGAGGCCGGGTTTGCTCGGGCACGCGCACGGTGAAGATTTGATTATATCCGTTTCCTTGATACATAACGTGACGGAGAAAGGCGATTTGCGTGCCGTCCGGAGAAAACACGCAGGCAAGCTCCGATGGCGCGTCGGACGGATCGCGACGCGGTGTGAGGCGCGCGGTATCGCCAGAGGCCACGTCGATCACGCACACGCTGCCGTCGATGACTGCGGCGATACGCGTGCCATCGCAGTTCCACGAAAACGCCGACGCGATGTCATGCGGAAGACGCGTGACCTGGCGCGGCTCGCCTCCGTTGGGCAAAATTGTCCAGAGTTGCGTGACGCCGTCATCGTCCTTCATGAGAAAGGCGATTTGCGTGCCGGCGGGCGAACTGCGCAGCCAATGGCGCGGCGCGGCAGCAACGCCGGGAAACTTGCGCGAATCGGTGAAGGTGAGACGGCGCTGCGCCGTGCCGGCCGGCGGCGCGGGGCGGCGGGTGGCGGTGCCATACAGCGGCGCATCGCCCGGGCGGGTGATGTCGTCGGGGATGTCCACGACAAAAACCTCGGCGTGCCGGCTGCCGCTGGCGGCGGTGACGAGCCCTTGGAACGCGAGGGCACGCCGCTGCCGCCTTCCATCAGCGCGGTTGTAACCGTCTTCGCCGATCCAGCCTTCTTCGAAAGCGCGGCTGATTTCGTCGGAGCCGGGGCGTGGTTCATTAACGGTGCGGGTGACGACGGCGCAGAAGAAAGATCCGTCGTGGTTGCGCGGGTGGTTGCGGGCAACATGGACGGGACCAAACGGCGCGGCCACGGCGACGTTGCGCTGGTTGCGGTCGCGGGCGGCTGTTGGCACGGCATTTTTTTGACCGCGTTCTTTTTCGTCGCGGCGGGTGAGGATTTCGTCGTCGTAGGTGAAGCTCAGCCACTGGCCATCGGGACTGTAAACATGCACATGCGACCCTCCACGCAACGCGCCCGGTGTGAACGGTGGCGCGTAGTTCATCGCGTCCATCGGGAGGGCTTTCATGGGTTGGTTGATGTCCACAATCACACCGTGGCGGCGCGAGAAACCGTAGTTCCAGACGCCGGACGGATTCTCCGGCCCGAGGATAAAAACGACGCGATCGAGCGCGGGATGAAAGGTGACAACGCCGCAGCACGCGCCGTCGCGGGAATGGTAGAGACGGAGGATGCGTCCGGTTTCCATATCCACGGCCTCGATGAGATCGCCGTCGAATTGCGAGCTGTCGCCGGAGCGGATGTCGTAGGCGAGCCAGCGTCCGTCGCGCGACCAGCAGTTGATGTTGGTGAGCACATGGTCGTGCGCGGCGATGGTGATCTGGCGTTCGGCATCCGGGATGACAAAATCACGCGGCGGGGCGGGCATCAATCGCGGGCAGCTTGAGGCAACAATTCCGCCAAACGCAAAAGTCGCGGTGATGGATTGGATTTTCGATTTCCGGTTTTTGATGCTGGTGTTCATTGCGTCAGTTCGCGGTTGGGTTTTATCAACAAAACCAGCGCCGCCGCGATGGCGCAGAGGATGGCGAAGACGGCAAAGATGAGGTTGTTTGGCAGGCCGACATCGCGCATCAGGCCGACGCCCCAATCGGTGAAGCCTCCGAGGCTGATGCCGGCAAAATTCATGATGCCGTAGCCGGTCGCCCGCAATTCGGGGCGTGCGACCTGGCAGAGTATGGGCATGCTGTTGCAGTCAAAAAAACCGTAGCCGAGGCCGAAGAGCACGAGGAAGACCACCGCGATTCCCAAGGTGCCTGCATTGCCGACACCGAAGAGCGCGGGGATGATGCAGCACAGACCGAGCACGCCGACTTGGATGCGCCCGCGCCCGGTGTGCCGCATCCGCCGGTCGGCCAGCCAGCCGCCGGTCAGGACGCCGAGCATGGCGGCGATGTTCGTGTAGAGCGCGGCGGACACGCCGGCCTGCCCCTGGCCGATGTCAAACTGATGTTTCAGGATTGAGGGCATCCAGTCCTTCACCACCCAGCCCGCGAGGCCGGGCAGCGTGAAGTAAATGACGAGCATGATGAAGTATTTGTTGCCGAGCAGTTCCGCAAAGGCGCGCGCAACCGACGGTTTTTCCCCACCCGCGCCCGCGCTTGCCGGCACGGCGGAGCTTTTCGGCGCATTGCGCAACAGAAGGAATAGCGGCGCCGCGTAGAGCACGCCGAGGATGCCGGCCGTGTCGAAGGTCCAGCGCCAGCCGAGATCGGGTGAGTCCGCCGCATGGCCGCAGAAACCGCCAATGATGATACCGAAGTAGAGCGCCATGTGGTGGATGCCGACGGCGCGCGAGCGCGTGGGGCCGGTGTGGTAATCGGTGATCAGCGACAGCGCCGCCGGAAAATAAAATGCCTCGCTTATTCCCATGAGGGCGCGGCTCCACATCAGTTGCTCGAAGGTCTGCGCATGACCGGTGGCCCATGTGATCGCCGACCACGCGAAGAGGCTCACCATGATGACGTGCCTTTTGCTGAACCGGTCGGCGATGTAGCCGCCAAGCGGGCTGAGCACGGCGTAGGTCCATTTGAACGCCGCCGGCAGCAGACCCCATTTCGCCTCGGTGTCGAGGCCGATGACGTCGACCATGATCGAGTATTTCATGGCGGCCATCATCTGGCGGTCCATGTAATTGAGCAGGACGACTGGCGCAAGCAGCGCGACCACGCACCAGGCGTAACGAGAAACGGCGGACGGGGCTGAAGGATTGGCGGTCATGGAGGTCAGAGGCGGAGGCCGGCCCGCTGCCTGCCGAGTTTCAGACCTTCGAGAAACCAGCCGAGTTCGCCGTCGAGCATGATGAAGCGCAGGCCGTCGTCGCGGAATTTTCCGACGAGCTTCGGGTCGGTGAAGTTGCCGCCGCCGGGGATGCCGCGCGCCTTCGCAGTTTGCAATATGCGCTGGACGGCTTCGCACACCGGACCTTTTTCGAGGTCGTTGGGCAGGCCCATCGAGAGGGCGAGGTCGGTGTTGCCGGCGAAGGCGACGTCAATGCCCGGCTCGGCGAGGATGGCGTCGAGGTTGGCGAGGCCTTTTGCGGTTTCGATTTGGACGACGAGGAGAATGTTGTCGTTGGCGTCGCGGGTGAAGGCGTCGCGGTCGGGCATCTGGAAGCCGGTGTGGGGCGTGCCGAAATGCGAGCCGCGCCGGCCCGCAGGCGGATATTTCATGAGGGAGACTGCCTCGCGGACTTGCTCCGGCGTTTCGACCATCGGCACCATGATGCCGGCGACGCCGAGGTCGAGGAGCGGGCCGATGAACTCCCGTCGGGCGGCGGGCACGCGCGCCATCGGGCGGCAGCGGCGGCCATTGAAACTTGGTAAAATCCCCGCGAGGTCGCGCAGGGTGAACGGGCAGTGCTCGAAATCGAAAAGCGCAAAGTCATAGCTGGCGATGTCGAAGAAGGCGCCGAGATTGGGCGAGAGCAACTCCGAGACAAAAAGGCCGGTGAGCGTCTCGCCGTTTATGAGGCGGGTTTTGAGTGTGGCAGCAGTATTGAGCATGGGAAAATTTTATTTTTTTACGACAGATACATCCAGCGCGGCGCGCCCCACGGTGTCGGTGAGGCTGGTGTAGCCGGGGCCGCCGCCGGCAAGGTAGCCGTCGCTGCGCCCGGTCTCATCGCGGCTGACCCAAAACGAAAAAAGTTTTGCGCCGGCGCCGAGTTGGAATCGGATGCGCACGGTTTTCTCCGCAAGCGCGGAGAGATCGGCGGCATCTTTCCAGCGGATTTCCGTGAGCGTGCTGTCGCCGGTGAAGGGGATGCAGTTGTCGAGAGTGAAGGACCCGATAGGGCGTCCATTGGGTTCGCAAAGCTCCGCCTTCACACCGCCTGTACCGGCGATGGCGTTGACAAAGAGGCGCGCGCCGGAAAAACGCACCTGGCGCGTGAGCAGCACGCCGCCACCGGCGCTGGCGTTCATCGAAACAAAGCCGTCGCGGCGGAGCGTGGCGATGCCGGTCGCGCCGCCGGCGTGCATGCCGGACGGTCCAATGTCATTGATGCCATTTTCCCCCATTTTGAGTTTTTCGTTGCCGGCGAACCCGATGTAATAAAACCAGAGCTTGTCGCCGCGGATGACGCAAATGTTGCCGAGCGATTGCACGTAGCCGCGGTCCCAGGTGCCGGCGGCGTGCGCGGAGTTGATGGCGATGGCGCGGTCGGGGCGGTGCCAGTGGAAGCCGTCGCGACTGTAGGCAAAATTGAGGCCGGTGAATTTCGGGATGCCCGCCTTCGCGCAGACGCTGTTTTTCGGGCCGTAGTGGATTTGGAAAAAGCCGAGCATGAGGCTTTCGTAGGCCACGGCGTCGAGGTTGTAGAGCTGGGTCTTTTCATTGGCGACGGGATGCAGGTCGAGTTTGTCCGCGCGCGCCCATGGCACGGGTTGATTGGGAAGCCAGTTCATGGTTTGCTCGAAATCATCGCCTTCCCAATAGGCGCGCGAGCGTCCGCCATCTCTTCTTTCATCCCTGGTCAAGCGCAGGCTGCCGACCCATTTTTTGCGAAATGGATTGTAGAACATGCCGGAGCGGTCGCCGCTGATGCCGCCACTGAGAGGCGTGCTCCAGGTGATGCCGTCGGGCGAGGTCGCATAAACGCAGTGGAAGCGGTTGTGGTCACCGGGGCCGTTGAGAAATAATTTGAAGCGTTTTTGCGGGTCGCTGGTGTGCGGGTCGCGGACGACAGTCCACGAGTCGGCCTTGATCTTGTCGGGGATGACCTGGTTGGTGCCGGGGCGGAGCGGGAGGCTCGGGCGCTCCCATTTCAGGCCGTCGCGGCTCGTGGCGTAGGCGACAGTGCCGATCCAGCCGGCTTCGTACCAAAGCTCGAAAACTTGTTTTTCGGGACTCCACCAAAGGCCGCCGCTTTTTGGCGTGGCGCAAGCAAACTGGGTGAACGCCTTGCCGTTGCGCCGGCCGTGTTCGAGCGGCGTTTCGGGGACAAGCACGGGGTTGCCGGAATATTTTTCCGGGTAATGAAATTCGCGCGCGAGGTTGGTTTGCTCGACGAGAAAATCGTCAACAAAAAGCTGCCGCCCGAGGTCGATGGGGACGACGGCGGGACGTTTTTCGAGCCACGGCACGGGGGGGGGCTCGTCGGTGTCCAGATTGATTCTTGGCGGCCATTGCCCGGGGAGGCGGATGCCGTTGTAGAGGAGTTCGCCGGCGCCGGAAGGTGTCTGGCGCGGCACGTCGAAGCCGGCAAGGATGACCCAGCCCGGAAGCTGGAGCTTCTCGCCGTCGGCGAGTGTTTTCCCGAATGCGCCGTAGATGTCGGATTGTTTGTATTGGCCGTCGATGCTTCTGAAGAGAAAAAAGGTTTTTTCAGGCCGTTGCACAAAGCCGAGCGCGACCATGTGTTCAGTGAAATCGCGAGCCTTGTTGACCGGCGCAAGTGCGATGACATCGCCGGCGCGCAGGCACTGGTAGTTGCGCTGGCACTCGGCTGCGGATTCAAAATACAGAAGACCCTCCAGCCATTCGGGATAGGGGTCGCGGTGGCCGCCGTACTTGCGATCGTCGAAGTAAAAGCGGGCAGCCGCGGCATCCTTTTCCTTGGAAAACATCGCAAGTTTGGCCGGCAGGTGGTCGGTGCTCTTCATAAGCGCTGGAAGCGCCGCCGCGTGGCTGATGAGGAATGTGAAATGCAGAATACAGAACAGCAGGGAGTGCAGTGTGTGTGTTTTCATAAAGGGCGCGGGATTTTGGATGGGTGCGATACTTGGAAACAAAGTGGTGGAAATGTCCGGCTCGCCGAGAGGAGCAAGATGCCTCCTGCATCAGACTCACCACGCGAAAGCAATGCCGAGCGTGGCGGCGGCTCCTTGCGTGGCGGCGGTATCAAACCATTCGAGATCGGCTTGCAGGGCGGCTTTGCGGCTCAGGTTGAGCAGCAGTCCGGCGCCGATTTCCGCGCCGGTGCCGCCGAGGGCGTTTTTGAATGTCTGGTCGGCGACATTAACGCGGCCATCGCCGCCGATGTCGCAGAGCCAGCCGACGCGCAGCCACGGAGCGCACTTGAGGTTGTTTTTCCAAGTGCCGTCGTGACTGATGCGCAGGCTGGCGCGAAATTCCTTCATGTCGGCACCGACGACGGAATAGCGGCGCCCGGCGGAATCGGTGACGGATTTGAGTTTGTGGGCCTGATAGAAGATGCGCGCGGCGGGTTCGAGGCGCCATTTTTTGGCTTTGCCGAGAGCGATGTCGCGTCCGGCGGAGAGCTGGCCGCCCCAACTATAGCCGGAGGTGGAGAAGGGCAGGACGCGCGGGGCGACGGCGTCGTATTTTTCCGTGCCGTTGCGCAGGAGCGCGTCAATGTGCCACGCGCCGATGATGCCCGACGCATACAGGCCGCCGCCGGTGGACGTGGTGGCGCCGGTGGTGACGCGGCCGGGCAGGTGGATGTCGGATTTTGCGTGGTCAAGAAAGAGGCCGAAGATAAAAATGCTTTCGGGGGTCGGGAGCGAGAGCCAGTCGAAGCCGGCCTGGACGCCCTGCGTGTCGGCGTCGGCGCGCGGTGGGGTGTCGTAGCGGTCGTAGCGCACGCCGTCGAATTTTTCGTCGCGCTGGAAACCGGCGAGCCAGAATTGTTTTGAGCGGTTGACGGTGGTTTCGCGGGCGGCGGGGAGGCGATTTTCGAGCGAGGCAAACGCGGCCTTGCCGATAATCAGCGCGGCGGCGTCGAGCGCGGCGATGGCGCGGATTGGCTCGGCGACGAGCGTGCGCCAGCCGCCGGTGCCGGCGTTAAGCGCGGGGTCCCATTGGTATTTGCCGCCGGCAAACTCGACGGTGCCGTTTTGGACAAACGCGCCTTCGGCGGCGGAGCCGGTGACGATGAGCATGTCGCCGAGCGAGGGCAGCAACGAGGTGTCGCCGCGCAGCGGGTCAGCGCTGGGTTGCTCCTGCAACGAAACGCGCGTGAAGCCGTCGGCGTCGCCATTGATGATGAAGCGGTCAAATTCCATCGTGCCGCCGGTACCGAGTGACATATCGAGGCGGATTTCGCCCGTGGCGGCGCCGGTGTAGTTTCCGGCAAAAGTCATCACGCCGTGCGGCGCGGACGGGTCGGCGGCGCGGCCAACTTTGATGACGCCGGCGTTGGTCAGTTGCGGCGCGGAAAAGCTGCCGGTTCCCATGAGCGCGGCGCCGGTCGCGATGTCAAAGACCGATGCGGCGGCGAGCATGGTAACAGGTTTTATCACAAGTGAGCCTTGCGAAATCGTCACGGTCTGGAGCGTGAGCGTGCCGGTGAATTCGAGCGTACCTGCGCCAGTCTTGAAGAACGCGCCGGTGCCGGTGATCGCGCCAGAATAATCAGCGTCGGTCTCGGCGCGGAGCGCGAGAGCAGCGTTGTTGATGATGGACGCTCCGCGCAGGTTATTCGCTCCGGCGGCGAGCGTACCGCCGGTGATGGTGACGGCGCCGGCGTGGGCGGCGGAGCCGGAAATTTCGAGCGTGCCATCGCCGGTTTTTTCGAGTGTGCCTGCGCCGGAGATACCGGAGGAAAGCATCAGCGCGGCGCCGTCGATTTCGAAGGTGGCCGTGGCCGAGCCGGCGATGCTGACTGCGCCGGCAAGCATGCCGTCACCGGCGAATGTGCCGGCAAGGGTGCCGCCCGTGCCGGTAAAGGCGATTGCAGCGTGTTCGCTTTCTGTAATGGCGGTGCCAAGCTGGGCGACGTTGTCAAAGACGATTGCGCCGCCGGAGATTTCGATGCCGCCGCCAAAATTGTTCGCGCCGGTGTTTTCAAAGGTGAGCGTGCCTGCACCGGTTTTTATGAGTTTGCCCGTGACTCCCGCGAGGTTGTCGGGATTGCCGGGAAGCGTGATGATGCGTGTGCCGGAGGTGATGCCACCGGCGCCGGCAAAGGTGTAGTCGGCGTCGCCGGAAACGGTGATGTCGGAGACGCGCGTGTTGCCCGTGAGCGTGATGGCGCGGTTGGCCGGATTGCCCGCATCGGACACTCCATCGAAGGTGACGGCGTCGAGGCTGATGTAGTTTTTTGTGTTGTTGGAACCGGTCCAATTGTCGCCGGTGGTGTCCCAGCTTGCGGAGTCGGAACCTGTCCACGTGAGGCGGCGCGAGATGTCGGACTGGACGAGAATCTGGAGGGCGGAGCCAGCGGCGACACTGGTGGCATTTTGGCGGGCGCCGGAGCCGCCTTGCGCGGCGCCGTCAATCGTGATGGTGCTGCCGGCCAGCGCGCCAAAGCCGGCGATTGTGTAGGTGCCGGACATGCCCGGAGTAAGGTCGAGGGTGTTTACGCCGGAGATGCTGAGGGAGCCGGCGATGGTGATGATGGTGTCGGCTGCGTCGAAGAGGCCGAGTTTGAGGGTGGAGTCGGCAAACGTGAGGTTGCCGCCGATGGAGAACGCCGCCGCACCCGGGGACGCGGGCGAGAGCGCGAGCGTGGTGTTGTTGAATGAAACATTGCCGGTGATGGCGCTGCCAGCGGCGGCGGAGAGTGTCTGGCCGGCGGTGCGGGCGAGCGAGCCGGAAAGGGTGCCGCCGGAGGCAAGGGTTACGGCGCGGGCACTGTCGAGCGTGGCGGCGGTGTCGAAAGCGACAGCCCCTGCGGAAATGTCAAACGCGCCGCCAAAGTTGGATGCGAGCGTGAGCGTGCCGGCGCCGAGTTTGTTAAATGAGCCGGTACCGGTAAGGGTGAGAGTATATGCGTTTGGTGTGGTGAGTTCAACGCCGCCGCCGTCGACAAGGATGGCGCCGCGAATGTTCGCAGGAGTGCCGGCGAGTGTGCCGGAGCGCACGATGTTGCCGCCGGTGTAGTCGTTTTCAGCGGCAAGGGTGGTGCATCCGGAGCCGTTGACCTCGACGGCAAGCGCGCCGGTGAGCTTGTTGTTGAAAACGAGTTCGGAGTTGACGTGCGTGAAGAGGACCGTTGCGCCGCCGGTGCCTG
This sequence comes from Termitidicoccus mucosus, assembly GCF_038725785.1. GTDB lineage: Bacteria > Verrucomicrobiota > Verrucomicrobiia > Opitutales > Opitutaceae > Termitidicoccus > Termitidicoccus mucosus. The sequence goes on along the minus strand of NZ_CP109796.1, from coordinate 1,059,257 downwards.
TGCCGCCGACGATGTCGATGAGCGTCTGGCCGTCGCCGCGGGTGATGGAGTGCGAGCCGTTGCCGGCGATTTCGAGCGTGCCGCGCGCCGCGCCGGAGGAGGCGAGCGTGATGGCGTTGGCGCGGAGGTTGCCGCCATTGAGGAACGTGACCGTGCCGGTGCCGCCGAGTCCGACGATGAGGCTGCCGGAGGAGATGAGTGCGTTGTCCGAGAGCGTGATGATGCCCTTGTGGGTGGCGGCTTGGCCGAGCGTTATGAAGGAACTGGCGGTAAACGAGCCGGAGTCGGTCAGGATGACCGTGCCGGTGCCGGTGTGGCCGACGACCGCGGAGCCGGAGCTGGAAAGGTGCGCGGAACCGTGGATTTCAACCAGTCCGCGCGCGCCCGCGGCAAGATTGCCGCCGATGTAAATCGTGGTCGGGGCGGAAGCGCGGGAGTTGCCGTTTAGAATGAGCACGCCGTAACCGCGCGAGCCAAGCTGCATGTTGCGGGGGCTGAGCCATGCGGAGCTGTCGTTCAGGGTGATTATGCCGGTCCCGCTGGTCTGATTCCCCACGCCCGTGTCGTAGGTGCCGACGACGGTGATGGTGCTGCTGCCGTGTAGGTCGACAACGGCATAGCCAGTGGTGGCAAAGTTGAGATTGTTGGTGACATACAGGGTGGAGTTGTTGAGGGCCATGAACGCCGTGCCGGTGGCGTTGGCGCCGATGTTGGCGGCGGCGATGCGAAGATAGGAATTGTTGAGCGCGATGGAGCCGGTGGTGTTGGCTGTGTTGCCGATGTTGAGGGTGGCGGCAGTGGCGGAGACCGAATCGAAAACGGGACCCGCGATGGTATTGAAGGACACGATGTCGGTTTGCAGGGGGACGATGCCGGCATCCCAGTTGGCCGCGTTATACCAATCGTTGTCGCCCGCGCTGCCGGTCCATGTGTAGGTGGCGGCATGCAGCGGGAGAAGATTCACCACAAAGGCGCAAAGGGCACAAAGGAGCGCGGGCTTTCCAGCCCGCGAGAGAAACGGTGTCGGAGACGGGACTGAGGTGGTTTGGGGATTCATAAGCGGTGTGTCGGTTTGTTTTTTAAATTATGTGTTTTTCAGGCTTCAGATTTTTAGAAACGCAGGCGATAGCGGACCTGAATCTGGCATCCAGCGTTGAGTTGGCCGCTGCTGTTATACCAGACAGCATCGGTCAGGTTTTTAATGTTCACGCCGACTGTATGCCGGTATTTACCGGTGCAGAATACATACTCGGCAAAAATATCAAAGAGCGTGATCGCCGGGCGTACTTCCTCAATGGCATTATTGGGGCCGTAGGGATCGCCGTTCTTGTTTTTGACGCGCAGATTGCCGGTTATGCCGCCATTTTGAGTTATGCTGTCAACGCCGGTGACTTGCGAGCCGAAGGTGCCGTAGCGGGCGAAGTATTCGCTATTGTGGCGCATCGTGAAGCCGACGGCAAATCCGCGCATCGGGCCCTCGGTGACTTCGTAACGGAGGGTGCTGCTCAGGCTGGTCTTCGGGACGTAAAGAAGGGGCACACCCTCTCGTTCGGGTTCCTCGGGATAGTCCTTAACGAAGGCATCGAGTTTGGTGTAAGTGAGGCTCATGGAAAATTGCCTCGTGATGTCGCCAAAAAACTCAACCTCGACGCCATTCACGCGCTCAATGCCATTGTTGAGGTATTCAGGCATGCTGCCATCGTAGTCACTGTCATCGTCGCTGTAATACGGATTACGTTGGGCGATTTTCCGGTCTATTTGGTAAGCCGACGCCGACCAGTAGAGGGCGCGCCTGCTGCCGGGATCCTTGAGGATTTCTCCGCGCGCGCCGGCTTCGATGCCACGCGAGGTGACGGGGTCTTGCAATTTGCCGGTGCCGCGGTCGTAGGTCGTGCTCGCCGTGAAGGAGGTGCTGCGGTTGGCAAAGGCAATGAGCTTCCCGGGAATGATGTGCACAACACCCCCGTAAGTTTCATTGAACATGTTTTTGTTTAGGCTGCCCGTTTTCGAAGGCTCCATGTAGTCGTCGTAGCGCGCCCGGAAATCGTCGTGGCGCAGCGAGGCATAGAGCAGCACCCGCCCGCGCAACAACTCCATGCGCTCGCTCAGAAGAAAACCTATGTCCTCGTAACGCACGCGCCGGTCGTGGAACAGTTCGGTGACGAGCGAGCGGTCAAAACCGCCCCAATCGGGATTGGCGACGCGGAGGTTGAGGATGGTGTCGGGAAGCGCGGCCAAGTTTTCCGCCGACATTGTCCAGTCGGGCAACTTGTCGCGCGCGTCGGAAACGTCCATCGTAAGGAGGAGTTTGTGAGAGGTGGGGCCAATTTTGAACTCGGAGAGCAGGTCGGCCTGGCCGGCGAAAGTGCGTGGATCATGGTTTTCGTAATATGGCCTGCGGCCCGGAAGGATGCCGGTGATCATGTTATACACCGGGATGTTGGTTGGTTCGTTGGTCCCCCATCCCCAGCGCTCGTAGTTACCGAAATAATACTGGCCGTTAATGCGCAGGCTGAGGTAGCGGCTGAAGCGGTGCTCGAAACGCGTGTCAAAAGTCGAGATTTTCCGGTGATTGTATTCGTCCGGCCCGCGGGCATTAAAATAGGAGTAGCTGATGAGCCGCCCGCCCGTCACCTGTCCCGTATTCCACGCGCCAGTGACGGGAGACATGACTTGATTCGCTCCCGTCCAGCGCATGATGAGGCCGGCGTGTCCGCGGTTCAGTGTCTGGACTTTTTGCTCGAAATCAAACATCCACACCGTGTTCTTGCTAATTTGCCAAGTGAAGGACGCGGATGCGGCCCATGTGCGATGAAAGAAAAAGTCCTGCGGCCCCCCGATTTTCATGTATTGGAAGTCGGTGCGGTAAAACAAGTTTTTGGCCACCGGGCCGGTGGCGCTCATCTCGGTGTTCTGATAATAGGTGCCGGTGTTGTGGTAAAAACCGTAGGCCGGTTTACGCTGTGCGCGCTTGGTAATGTAATTGATTATGCCGCCCGGCGACGAGCGTCCGAATGTGGCTGCGAGCGGGCCTTTCACGAATTCAACACGCTCGATGTTTACGGTAGTGTTGTAGCCCCATCGCTGGAACCCGTTGCGATAAAAATTCGCGCCGAAACCGCGCAGGCTCGGGGTGGCGGCGCCAGTCTGCCACTCGGTGATCGCGTTGCCCCCTGCGATGAACGCCGCCTGCTCGTGTTCCTGGCTGAGCGAGAACGCCTCCAGAAACTCCGGCTTGAGCACCGTCACGGTGATGGGCGACTCGACGAGCAGCGTGTTGATGCGCATCGCACCGAGCGTCTCCTCGGCCCTCATGCTGGTGTCCTTCGCCGAGGTGCGCACGGCAAACTCCGGCAGCACGACGACCTCGGAGTTTTCATCGTCGGCACCAGCGGCAGCGGATGGCGCCGGGCGCGGCGCCTGTTGCCCGTGCACACTGGCAACAGCCAGTGCACCAGAAAGCACAGAAAGCAACAACCACTTAATAAAAGATGGGGAGGAGGGATAGTTTTTTTTCATAAGATATGGAATGGGAGGAATGGGCGAAAAGGAGGGCAGCAATTAATGGCAAAGGGGGAATTAAACATCGTCAGCTTGTACACGCTCGTAGACGGAGTCAGGCATTCCCTCATGCACATCGTTGCGTAATCCATTCATTCTGGATTTAATATTAGGAATGGTGTTACCGCAGAGAAACAGAGAACACGGGACCAGAAACCGGAGTTTTCCCTAGCCTCTGACCGATCAGTCTTCGACCCAAGTGCCGTCAATGAGCAGGTTGTGGGTAGGTGTCTGGCTGCCGCGTTCGTTGCGGTGGATTTGGCCCACCGCCAGCTCCACCGCAGCGCGGCCCACAACCTCGGGGAGCTGGTTGATGCCCCATAGTTTATTATTGTTGCCGCCCAGCGTGAGCCAGACGACACGGGGGAACCGACGGTGGGTGCCGAGCCACGCGGCGGCCTGTTGGTCGCCGCAGACGATCACATCCGGGCGCTTCTCGCACAGCCAGCGTTTGACCGCCTCGCGTCCGTCGCGGCCGGTTTTCACCATGAGTGGGCGGATGCGGTGCGTCGCCGGCCAGTGAAGCTGCCGCTCCAAAAAGGCCGCCAGCCACTTGCCGTTGATGCGCGCGTTGCCCGCCAGGCTGCTGACAAAGCCAATGCGCTCGTAACCTTTCGCCCGCAGCCGGTCGCACGCCAGTTGGATGCCCTGGAAATGATTGTGGGAGACGCGGTGCATCGCTGGGGCTTGCAGACTCGTACCGATGGTGACGGCGGAGAAGCCGCGCAGGTCGAAGTCATACCTTATCGCCGTCTCGGGCACCGGCGGGAAGATGATGCCCCACTGGTCGCGGGCGGCGAGGATCTGCCGCAGACGCGCGGGGGAGACGCCATCGGCCTCCGGCTGCCACACCTCCACGCCGTAGCCCAGTTCCGCCGCGCGCTGGCGCGCGCCGGCGAGGTGCGTGTCCCAATACGGCACGCTCACCGCCGCACTGCCGCGCGGCCAAAGGTCAATCCACGCGATGCAAAACGGGTCGGACCGCCGCCGGCGCGAGTGCAACTGGGACATGAGCGTCGCGACCATGGGATGCGGCGCGTAGCCGAGTTTTTCGGCGATCGTCTTGATCTCGGCGCAGCGTTTTTGCGGAATCGCCGGGTCATTGCGCAGCGCGCGGGAGACGGTTGACCGCGCGACCCCGGCCTTGCGGGCGACATCAAGCATGGTGACGCGATCAGGGTTCATGAATACGATGTTCGACGGCGCGCGCCGGAAAAATCAACGCCGAAGTCGCGGTGCCGCCGGTGGAGATCACCGCAGCAACCCGGTCTGCTCCTCTTTGCTCTATTTTCCCGCTCAGTCTTTTCCGGGCTGGATGTCAGTTTTTTCCAGAAATATTTGCGTTGAGGGGCACGGGTGTTTTTACCCACGATGATTACCAGTCCGCAATCAACCAGTTTGACCAAACGAGTGCGCATGGCTCGGGTGGAAATGCCAGCAAGGTCAGCCAGTTGTTGTGTAGGAAGGGCCATTGAATGCATCGGGAGCGGCGAGTGCGTAACGTATGGCGACAGCCACCGGATCCAATGCCGGCGGCGACACGGATTAGAGCGAGACAGTGACAGGGAAGCGGAACCGCCATTTCCTGAAAACAGGCGCGGGCAAGCCAGCCTGACGACAATCAGCAATGACGCGCTGGATACCGCTGCCGCACTGTTCGATGTAGCCAAGCTCCTTGAAGACACGCCCGATGACGCGATTGCGCAGCTTGGAGACTCCCTGTTTGATGTCGTCAACCGTCAGCCCGGCCAAAAGCACGTCGGGATTCTCCTCTTTCAAGCAAGTCGGACGATGGTGTCGATTTCGTGCATCAGTTGTAGAGAGTTTTTGGAGAACGAGTGTTATGTACCTTCACGAATCGATTGCCGGGTTTTGGCAATCACTTGCAATATCGCCGTCGGGTTTTTGATGAGGGCTAAATTTTTTTCATTTTTCGTCGAAATCACCCTTGCCAGTCGTTCTCCAGCAATAATCCGAAAATTATACAAATATTCCGCAGTATCCTATGAGATAGCGGATAAATTGTGTAATTTCTTAAAGAAATCGTTCTGCGGCCAAGATCAATGTCATCGCTGGCTCACCGGTTGGCAAGGCTCCCAATTCGAAGGGAAAGCCATCTTACGACGATATACTCGTTGCAGGGTTTCGGGGCAACAATGGTGCTGAGCCTGATTCGGGGTCGATAGAATACTTCAGATTTTATCGATTGGATGAACTGGCGCACGGTGCGAGCCGCGCCCCGATAGCCTTGTGCCACAATCTCGGCGTGCAGCCGGACCGCGGACAGGCCGTGCTGCAGCCAGCGCTCGCACAAATAGTCCTTGAAAGCATCGAGGAGGCTGGAACGCACCCGGCGTGCCGGTCGCGGTGCATACTCGCAGCGCAGCATCTTGCGCACGGTGTTGCGAGAGTGCCCGGTCAAACGGGCGATTTCCCGCACGGAGTGTCCCTGACGATGAAGAAAACGGATGTCCATAAACTAGTCGGATGTAAGCATGGGGTGGGCGGCAGTGAGGTCCGCCACGCTAGCCCGCGCGGGTGTAATCGTAACCAAAACAATCGCCGCAAGCCCGCTGCCCTCATGCCTCAGTCTTACCGCTACTGGTGGGTCACTTTTACACCGCCGTTGATACTACGACACTGGTCCGCTTCGTAGAGGTCACCTCTACGAAGCCCTCCCCATCTATTTAGCTGTCAATAAGGCACCCTGCCGGACGTTTACGCTATATCTAGCAAAAATGGGAAAGGAGACATTTTTGAGCCACTAAAGAGCCACTGAATGTAAAAAATAAACGTAACTCGTTGATTTTATCGTTCAAAAAAACGGGTTCGAGTCCCGTCCATCCCGCCAGTTTTTTAAGAGGCCGATTGCCAATGTGATATGCAATCGGCCTCTTTATTGTTCGATTCAGGTGACAACAAGTGCAACGAGATTTTGGAAACGCTGGCCAGAGTGAGCATCGGAGATTCGCGTTTGGGCGCGTAAAAGCAAAAAGCAAAATCCAATAATCAAGCGAGTTCCGAACCCAATTCCCTAACTGTCAGAAAATAAGAAGTCTTCTTTGTCGTTGCAATGAGACGTGGTGCGAGCAGTGCTTCTGGCACTTTTTCCAATCCATGAGCAAACCCTTGAAGTTGGTTTTAATCCTCTCGATTGCTATCAATGCGATCTGGTTGATCGGCGCTGCTGCGGGGTGGTTTTCGATTGGGACAGCAAAAGCATCCGGCAATGTTGGCCAGTCCGGCAACGGCGGCGGAGGAGACAGCACGCTTGCGCCGGAGACGGCGAAGGGGATGGTGGCATTGCTTTCGACGAGTGACGCAGCGGCATTGCGTGACCAATTGCGGGCACTCGGCCTGCCGAGTGATGTTGTGCGCGAAATCGTGTCGGCGCGCATCAGAAGCGGCTACGAGACGCGAAGGCGGGCAATTAGGGAATCTGCACAGCAGGCTGCGGCTCAACAGCCCTATTGGCGCAGCAAGATTTCGCACTCTTATATTGGACTTACTGCCGAGCAACTGAGTGAGATGACCTCGCTTTATCGCGAAGAGAGAAGTCAAATCACGCAAATCATGGGAAGCGACGGCGAAGTCCCCAGCCAAGCTCAGATAATTTTTTCGTTTCTACCGCCTGACAAGGCGCAGCAGTTCTCGGACATGGAAGGTGATTACCACGCCATGAGGCAGCAAATTCTCCAAGAGATGTCCGGATTTCGGATGTCCGGCGACAATGCGAAACTCAAGCTGCTTGATGATGAATATATGCGCGATGTTGCTGCCTTTCTGACTCCCGATGAAAAAATGGAAAACTCCCTTCGCAACTCGTTCGCCGCCCGCCAACTGCAATACGCGTTTTCCGATTTTAATGGAACGGAGGATGAATATAAAACCATTTTTGCGCTGCAAAACGGGATGAATGAAAAGTATCTGATAAACTCGATATATGGAAATCCGGATGATTCCGGCTTATCGAAGAGTGAGCGCGAAGCGGCGCAGAAGGAGGTCGATGCGCGGATAAAAGCAACCCTCGGCGACGAGCGTTACGCGGATTACCTGCGCGCGCAGCGCGGGGATTATAAATCGCTGCAAGCCGCCGCGCGGCGTTTCAATCTCAGCGCGGACACGGTCGCGCAAACCTATCAAATGCGTGACAACGCAGCGACCGAGGCGGCGCGCATTTCCGACGACACGAGCCTGAGCACCGAGCAGAAAAATGCGGCTTATACGGCGCTGACCGAGCAGACGACCGGACAAATCCGCGCGACGCTCGGCGATGACATTGGTGACGCCTACATCAACAATGCGCTTGCATGGCTGAAAAATCTGCCGAAGGGCGGAAACGTGAAAATTAACCCGGCGGGCAACGTGAAAGTGACGCAACCAAAACAATAGCCGCCTTGATTTCCCCATGAATAAACCCGCCGAGCTAGGTATGATTTTATCGATCGTGGTCAATGTTGTTTTGTTCGTCGGCTTCGAGGCAGGTTATATTTCGATTAAAAAATCATCCGTCGATGGCACGCCGCCCAAGCACAAGGACAGCAACGTGTTTTCTTCGGAGGCGGCAAAAGCAACAAAGGCATTGCTCACGACGGATGACATGACGGCGTTGCGCGACACATTGCGGACGCTTGGCCTGCCGGATGATGTTGCGAGGGAAATCGTGAAAGCGCGCATCGCGAGCCGTCACACGGCTCGCCTTCGAGAAATCGGCTATGCGGCGCTGGAGGCCGCGAGGCAGCCGTATTGGCGCCCCAAGCGAAACTATACGGGTGGGTTGCTCGGTTACTCGTCCGAGCAAAACCAGGAAATGAGGGATATAAACAGGGAGGTGGAAAACGAAGTCACCCAGCTTTTCGGCACGGACAAAGCATCCGCTTCCGTTTCGAAATATGCATTTCTGCCACCGGAGAAATCAATGCAGTTGAGCGAATTGGAAAGCGATTATCTCGATTTGAAGATTCGTGCATCCATTGAAATGGCCGGCTTTGGGATGCCCGGTGACGAAGAGAAACTAAAATTGATAGATAAAGAGAACGAGCGCGACAAGCTCGCCTTGCTGACACCGGAGGAAAAAGAGGCGGACGAGCTTCGCAATTCATCCACCGCCAGGCGAATGAAGGACAATCTCGCGGGTTTTGACATGTCGGAGGAGGAATACAAGGCCATCTTTGCGTTACGTCACGCGTTGGATGAAAAATTTTACGACAGCATAGCGTGGCGTGTGGCAGCTCTCGGCGGCGGCCTATCGGAGCTTCGGAAAGCGCGCGATGAGGAGCAAAAGAGCGTGGAGGCGCGGATAAAGGACATGCTCGGCGATGCGCGTTACGCGGAGTATGTGCGCGGGCAGCGCCAGGATTACCAATCGCTGATCGCTGCCGCTGAGCGCTTCAATCTCGGCGCGGATACCGTCGCGCAGACCTACCAAGTGCGCAACGACACGGCGAGCGAGGCGAAACGAATTTCCGATGACGCCATCCTGAGCAACGATCAGAAAAATGCGGCGTATGCCGCGCTCGCGGAACAGGCGTCCGCGCAAATCAAGTCGGCGCTGGGTGATGATGTCGGCGATGCCTATATCAACAACGCGCTCGCGTGGCTGAAAAACCTGCCGAAGGGCGGAAACGTGAAAATTGACGCGAAGGGAAATATAAGCGTGTCGCAGCCAAAACCGGCGTCACCGCCAAAAAAATAGCACAGCCGTGGCTCCGCTGCCGTTGAACGGATTGGAACGCATAAGTCCGTAAGAAATCATAGATACGGGTATCGACTATTTTAGGTTGCGCGCATTCCTTTTGATTGTGCGACAAAATCACTCGACGGTGATACTGTTGCCCGCTTTGACGGGGGAGCGTGGCGTGTCTGTTACGTTTTCGAACAAGCTCAAAGCCTGCGCACCGCGTCAGTTGCACTGACTTTCCAAGATGGGCTGATAAACCGTACTCCTGATTTAAGCGAAAAATGCGGAGAACCGACAGGCAGGACGACCGCGCTCCCGCAGGCGGGCGATTTTGATGAATAAGGCAGGATCAGTGATCCGGCATGCCCAGAAAGGCGGTCTCCGTCGCATAGTCGAAAAGCGGAATTTGAAGTCTCTGGCGGCACGGGTGCGGCGTCCGAAATCAAGGAGCCTTGCGGGAAAATTGATTGCGGGAGCCCGGCGGCGCTTGTTCGTTGTCGAAATGCCAAAAACGGTTGCGATGAAAAAGGCTGATGCCGCCACGGGTGCCTGGAGGCGCGGCTGATGTGCGGACGTTACACTTTGCGCGATCCGGCTGGTGTGGCCCGGGCTTTGTCGCGCTTGGGCGCGGATATGCCGGACGACGAGTATGAACAAGAATGGCGGCCGCGCTATAATGTCGCGCCGACGCAGTCCATGCCCGTCATTTGCCGCGGGTCGCGAGGCAATCGGCAAATCGAAACATCGCTGATGCGCTGGGGCATCACGCTGCGCCCGGCGGGCGAGGAAAAACAGCGTCTGCTCATTAACGCGCGCGCCGAGTCCGCCTGGCAAAAACCTTCCTTCCGCGCCAGTTTGCAATATCGCCGCTGCATCATCCCGGCGGATGGTTTTTTCGAATGGCGGCGCGTCGCAGGGACCGGGGCAAAGGCGGAAGGCGAACCGTATTTCATCCGTCGGCGCGACGACATGCCAATGTGGCTGGCGGGCTTTTTCGAGGAGCCGGCGGGGGAAGGCGGCGACTCTGCCTTCGTCATCATGACGACCGGGCCAAATGCCGTGATGGCGGCCATCCATGATCGCATGCCGGTCATCCTGGCGGAGGATTCCGCGCGCGCATGGCTCGGCGCCGTCGCGGACGCCGCCAGCGCCACTGGCGCCGTGCTGCCGCGGCTGTGTGTGCCGTGGCAGCCGGACGACCTTGTGGCCACCGCCGTCGGGCCGGCGGTCAATAATACCAGAAACGATCATGCCGGCTGCCTTGTCCCGTCCGCAGAGGCGGCGCGGCACGGCGATGGCCAGGGTTTGCTGGCGCTTGATTGAGCTATGTTTGGACGGTGCGCGCCCGCGCCGGTCAAGGCGGCGTGATTTTGAATATAAAGCTGCTGGCGGTCATGTATTTTCCTCCCTGCGCAGCCGTGAACAGGTAGTCGGGGCGGCCGTTTTTCAGCAACAACTGCGGGCGCTCGAAACGTCCGTAGCGGCTCAGATGCCTGGGCGCGGGAGGTTCGTTCAGGGCATAGGCGTCCGCTCCGTAATAGGCGATCCGGGGATGGGAAAAATGCACGCCGTCGGCCGATTCAAGCAGCAGACCGGCGAAATGGTCATAGAAGCCCATGTCGCGGCAGATCAATTTGAACCGGCCGTCTTCAAGCCAGAGAAACGCATCCTCCAATTGCATGTTTTTTTCGATGCGGGAAAAATCGATCACCGGATTGCCGGTGTATTTTATAAATGGACCCTCTGGCTGTTCGGCCATGGCGAGTCCGTAGCGCCGGTTGCCTTTGATGCGTTCGGATTTTGGCGCGTTGAAATACTCGTCGCGATTGATGCCTTTATAATATAGCCAATAGTTTCCGTCGGGATGACGGAGGACGGCGGGATTGGTGTTGCACAGGTCGTCCCATGCGCCGGACGGACCGGGCTGGAGCAGCGGCTCGTCGCAGCGCGTCCACGGGCCGAAGGGGGAGGCGGCCACCGCGAAGCCGATGCGTTTGCTCGCCAGCCGGCCGTCGGAGGTGCCCATGTAATACAGATAATATTTCCCGTCGAAGCGATGGATGGTCGGATTATGGCAGGTGGTGGCGTCGAAATGGCCGGGACGCGGAGCGAGGACGACACTCTGGAACTCGAAAGGCGCTTCGGGCGAATCGGCGACGGCATGCGCGATCTCGCATTTGCTTATCCAGCCGCTCATGCCGTGGCGCGCGGGCCAGCGCGAGTAATAAACATGCACGCGCCCCGCCTCGTCATAAATCGGGCTGTTGCACCAGACATAATAATCCTCGGTTTCGAGCGCGCGTCCCACCGGGCGGAGGCGGCGGCTGAAGTCCGAGATGGCGTCGGGCGGGTAGCGGCCCGGGGGCGGAGCGGAGGGCAGGGCCGGCGCGCCTGCGGGGCCGGCGGCAGGGCAGGGGAGGCGATTGAGGGCGAACGCGCCGCCGGCAAGGGCGACGGTTTGGAGAAAGCTGCGGCGGGTGGTGCGGGCAGGGTGGTGCATGACCGCAGCGTCGGCCATCCGGCGCGGGCGTTCAAGCGCGGCGGATACGGAGCGTCAGGAAAGCAAGATTCGTGGCGACCCGCGGGAGGCGATTAGCGGGCGCGTGCGCTTCCGCGCCGGCGATTTTCTACTCGCTACCCGCTACGCGCTACTCACTACTTTTCTCATCATGCCAAAATATCACGCGCCTGAATTTCTCGCCGAACTCCTTCACGCCCGTTCACCGTCGGGCTACGAGTTCGAGGCCCAAGCCGTCTTCGACAAGCATGTTCGCCCTGCCGCCGACACCTACGAAAAGGACGCGATGGGCAACCGCATCGCCACGCTCAATCCCTCCGGCGACCCCGTCCTCATGCTCGCCGGGCACATGGACGAGCTCGGCCTCATCATCACCTATGTGAACAAGGACGGTTTTATTTATTTCGACACCATCGGCGGGCACGACCGCGTGATGATTCCCGGACGCCGCGTCATCATCCAGACCGCGAACGGCCCGGTCAAAGGCGTCACCGGCAAGCGTGCCATTCACCTGATGGACGAGGGCGACCGCAAGAAAGTCCCCGAGATTCACGAAATCTGGATCGACATCGGCGCGCGCTCGAAAAAGGAGGCGCTCGGGCGCGTGTCCATCGGCGACGTGGCGACCTACGACCACGAGTTCGAGCTGATCCACGGCAGCGTGGGCGCGGCGCGCGCGTTCGACAACAAGGTCGGCGCCTACACGGTCGGCGAGGTGCTCGTCCGCCTGTCGCAACAAAAGAAAAGGCCCGCCGCCAAAGTCGTCGCCGTGGCGACCGCGCAGGAGGAAATCGGCGTGCGCGGCGCGACCACCGCCGTGTATGCGGTCAACCCGCACATCGCCATCGCCGTCGATGTCGGCCACGCGACCGACCATCCCGATTGCGACAACCGCAAATACGGCGAAACCAAGCTCGGCGCCGGCCCGATTCTCTGTCGCGGCGCGAACATCAACCCGAAGGTTTTCGAGCGGCTCCTGAAATGCGCGAAAAGGCTCGGCATCCCCCACCAGTTCGAGGCCGATCCGCGCCCGACCGGCACCGACGCCCGCGCCATCCAGATGGGTCGCGGCGGTGTGGCGACCGGACTGGTGTCGATTCCCCTGCGCTACATGCACACTCCGAGCGAAATGGTGGACCTCGCGGACGTGGAGAATTGCGTGAAACTCCTCACCGCGTTCGCCCTTTCGCTTGAAAAAGGCGACTACGCGCACTGGTGAGCGCGGTGCGGGCGGCATCTTGCGCTGGTTCTGACTGTAACGCTTGGTGCGTGTTGGCCGGCCCCCGTCCCCCGGAGCAAGGATGTCCGTCCTATGTCGTTTCCCCGCTCATCCCACCTGCCGCCCGTCTCCCGTCTCCTGACCTCCGCCGCCGCCCTCGGCACACTCGCCCAGATGCACGCCGCGCCGTCGGCCTCCCCCGCGGCGTCGCGTCCGATGAACGTGCTCTTTCTCGTGGCGGACGACCTGCGCACCGAGCTTGCCATCTACGGCAGCCCGAAGGCGCTCACGCCCAACCTCGACAAACTCGCCCGCCAGGGCGTGCGTTTCGAGCGCGCCTACTGCCAGTATCCGCTTTGCGGACCGTCGCGCGCGTCGATTCTCACCGGGCGGCGTCCCACGACCAGCGGCCTTTATGGCAACCGCGAGTGGTTCGGCGCGAGCTTTCCCGACTGGATGAGCCTGCCGAAGTATTTCCGGCAGCAGGGTTACGACTCGATCCGCGCCGGAAAGATCTTTCATGGCGGCATCGACGACACCGAGGCCTGGACCGAGGGCGGCGAGGTGCGGCTGCACAACAACAAGATCAACACAGCCCCGCCGCAATACGTGCCCCCCGCCGCCACCCGCGCCCACGAGACCACCATGCGCCGCGCCGACAATTCCCGCGCCGCCTACTCCGACCGCTGGGAGGCCGTCGAAGGCGAGGCTACCGCGCAGCTCGGTGACACCCGCGCCGCCAACCGCACCATCGCGAGCCTGCACCGCGCCGCGGAGACCGGGCGCCCGTTCTTCATCGCGTGCGGCATGGTGAAACCGCACTCGCCGCTCGTCGCCCCCAAGGAGTTTTTCGACCTCTACCGCGTGGAGGACATGCCCCTCCCGCCGGATTTTGCCGCCCGCCCCACCGTGCCGCCGGGTTTCCCCGCCGGCGCCATCCGCCCGAACAACGCCGACCTCTTCATCAACCGCGACGCCTCGCCCGACGAGGCGCGCGCCATGATCCGCGCCTATCTCGCATGCGTGAGCTATGTCGACTGGAACATGGGCCGCGTGCTCGCCGAACTCGACAGCCTCGGCCTGCGCGAAAACACGATTGTCGTTTTCTGGAGCGACCACGGCTACCAGCTCGGCGAAAAAGGCAAATGGTCGAAAGCCGGCTCGCTCTGGGAGCAGGGCACGCGCGTGCCGTTCATCATCCACGACCCGCGCGCCAAGGGCAACGGCCGCAGCTCGCCGCGCATCGTCGAGTTGCTCGATATTTACCCGACGCTGGTTGACCTTTGCGGCCTTCCGTCCGCGCCCGGGCTCGAGGGCGCGAGCCTGCGCCCCTTGCTTGACGATCCGGACGCCGCTTGGGACCGGCCCGCCTACACGCTCTGGAACGAACACGGCAAAGGCATCACGGGCATCGCGGTGCGCACCGAGCGCTGGCGTTACGCGGAATTTTTCGGACGCGGCGCGGGCGCGATGCTCACCGATCCGGTCAACGATCCGCACGAACTGAAAAACCTCGCCGACGATCCCCGCCACGCGGACGTGGTGGCGAAGCTGCACGCGCTCGCCGCCGCGCAGGTCGCCGGAAAAACGGAATTGTCCGCCCCGCCGGAAAAGTGAGGCAGGCACGCATGGTAGCGGGGCGAAAGCGTGACGGGTTTTGGGTTTCCGGCATTTTTCTAATCCGCCGTCGCGCCGGTGCTTCTGCCCGCGCGCACGCTTTATTTTCCCCTTCCCGTCCCGCCGCCGCCCTGCCAAGCTCCACAGTTTACCATGGCAACTCCTCCCTTCTTTTACCAAGACACGTTCCCGCTTGGCGCGGACGACACTGAATATCGCCTTCTCTCGAAGGAAGGCGTCAGCACCGTCACCATCGACGGCAAGGAACTCGTGAAGGTCGCCCCCGAGGCGCTCGCCTTCCTCGCCGAGCAGGCGATGCACGACTGCTCCTTCATGCTGCGCCCCAAGCACCTCGCGCAGGTCGCCGCCATCCTCAAGGACCCCGAGGCGTCGGAAAACGACCGCTACGTCGCGCTCACCATGCTCAAGAACGCCGAGATCGCCGCCCAAGGCATCCTCCCGTTTTGCCAGGACACCGGCACCGCCACCATCGTCGGCAAAAAAGGCCAGCAAATCTGGACCGGCGTGGACGACGCCGAACACCTCTCGCGCGGCATCTACGAATGCTACACCAAGGAAAACCTCCGCTACTCCCAAACCGCCGCGCTCGACATGTACAAGGAGGTCAACACCGGCACAAACCTCCCCGCGCAGATCGACCTCTACGCCACGCCCGGCGCGGACTACAAATTCCTCTTCGTCGCCAAGGGCGGCGGCTCGGCCAACAAGACCTATCTCTATCAGGAAACCAAGGCCCTCCTGAACCCCGCCTCCCTCGAAAAGTTCGTCGCCGAGAAAATGAAATCCCTCGGCACCGCCGCCTGCCCGCCCTACCACCTCGCCTTCGTCATCGGCGGCACCAGCGCCGAGACCTGCCTGAAAACCGTCAAGCTCGCCTCGACCAAATACTACGACTCGCTCCCCACCACCGGCAACGAGCACGGACGCGCCTTCCGCGACCTCGAAATGGAGGCAAAAATCCTGAAAATGGCCCAGCAATCCGGCATCGGCGCGCAGTTCGGCGGCAAATACTTCGCCCTCGACGTCCGCGTCGTCCGCCTCCCGCGCCACGGTGCGAGCTGCCCCGTCGGCCTCGGCGTTTCCTGTTCCGCCGACCGCAACATCAAGGCCAAGATCAACAAGGACGGCATCTGGCTCGAAAAAATGGAGGCCAATCCCGGCCGCTTCATCCCCGAGGAGCACCGCGTCATCAAGGACGACAACATCGTGCGCATCGACCTCAACCAGCCGATGGAGGAAATCCGCGCCACGCTCTCGAAATATCCCGTCACCACGCGCATCGCCCTCAACGGCACCATCATCGTCGGACGCGACATCGCCCACGCCAAGCTCAAGGAGCGCATCGACTCCGGCCAGGGTTTGCCTGACTACGTCAAGAAGCACCCCATCTACTACGCCGGCCCCGCCAAGACCCCGAAAGGCTACGCCTCCGGCAGCTTTGGCCCGACCACCGCCGGCCGCATGGACAGCTACGTCGATCTCTTCCAGTCGCAAGGCGGCTCGATGGTGATGATCGCCAAGGGCAACCGCAGCCAAGCCGTGACCGACGCCTGCAAGAAACACGGCGGCTTCTACCTCGGCAGCATCGGCGGCCCCGCCGCGATCCTCGCCAAGGAAAACATCAAGAAAGTCGAACTCCTCGAGTATCCCGAGCTCGGCATGGAAGCCATCTGGAAAATCGAGGTGGAGGACTTCCCCGCCTTCATCCTCGTGGACGACAAGGGCAACGACTTCTTCGTCAACGGCTGCGCCGCCTGCGCCGGCGGCAAATAAATCCGGCCGGTCGCGATTGACCGCAAACGGCCCGGCCTCGCGCCGGGCCGTTTCATTTTTCGCGGACGCCGCGCCCCGCAAAAATTCCCTTTCCCTCCACCCGGCGGCGCGATAGCCATTACCCTTTTTCCACTCATGCCGACACTTAAATTCGCCGTTCTTCCCGGAGACTACATCGGGCCCGAGGTCATGACCGAGGCCCTTCGCGTGCTCGAGCACGTTGCCAAGTCCGCCGGGCATTCGCTCGACTACAAAATCGCCGACGTCGGCGGCGCGGGCATCGACAACCACGGCAAGGCGCTGCCCGACTCCACGCTCGCGCTCTGCCGCGAGGCCGACGCCATCCTCTTCGGCTCCGTCGGAGGCCCGAAATGGGAAAAGCTGCCGCCCGCCGAGCAACCCGAGCGCGCCGCGCTCCTCCCGCTGCGCAAGGCGTTCAGCCTCTTCGCCAACATCCGTCCCGGCCTGCTCTACAAGGACCTCGTTGACGCCTCGCCGCTCAAGCCCGCGCGCATCCCGAACGGCATCGACATCGTCTGCATCCGCGAGCTCACCGGCGGCATTTATTTCGGCCAGCCGAAAACCACCATCACGCTCGAGAACGGCGAGCGCCAGGCGTGCGACACCATGGTTTACAAAACCAGCGAGATCGAGCGCATCGCCGAGACCGCCGCCGTCACCGCGCGCGCGCGCGGCAAACGCGTCTGCTCCGTGGACAAGGCCAACGTCCTCGAAACCTCCGTCCTCTGGCGCAAGACCGTCACCGATTATTTCGCGAAAAAGCACCCCGACATCGCGCTCACGCACATGTATGTGGACAACGCCGCCATGCAGCTCGCGCGCGACCCGAACCAGTTCGACGTGCTCTTCACCGAAAACATGTTCGGCGACATCCTTTCCGACGAGATGGCGGTCATCTGCGGTTCGCTCGGCATGATGAGCAGCGCCTCGCTCGGCACCGGCGTGAACAGCCACGGCAAACCCTTCGGCCTCTACGAACCCGCGGGCGGCACCGCGCCCGACATCGCCGGCAAGGGCGTTGCGAATCCCTGCGCGCAAGTCCTCAGCGCCGCGCTGATGCTCCGCTACAGTTTCGGCCTCGCCGACCTTGCCGCGAAGATCGAGGCCGCCGTGCGCAAGACGGTCACGCAGGACGGCGTCCGCACCGGCGACATCGCCTTCGGCCGCCCCTCGGTGGGCACCAAGGCGATGGCGGATGCCATCATCGCGAACCTGAACTGATGCGTAGCGAAGGAGCCAACGCAACCGCGACAGCGACTGGGAGCGCCGGCATCCTGCCGGCAGTCTCTCCGCGTTGGTATTCCCGCGGCTATCTGCCGCACTACGAAGACGACCTGCACATCCAGGCCATCACCTTCCGCCTTCACGATAGCGCCCCTGAGAAAATCATCGACGAGTGGCGGCATGCCCTTGCCATTGAACTGTCATCTCCCGCGCACGGCACCCCTGCCACGCGGCAGGCGGCGGGCCTTCAACAACACATCGAAGCCGAACTCCACCGCCGCATCCTTGCCTACGAAGACGCCGGACACGGAGCGTGCCACCTGTGCGACCCGCACATCGCCGACCTCGTCCAAAACGCGCTGCTTCATTTCGACGGTCAACACTACCGTCTGCTGGCTTGGTATGTGATGCCCAACCATGTCCATGTCGTCATCGAGCCGATTTCCTCGCATCGGCCGTCGGAAATCGTGCATTCGTGGAAATCTTTCACGGCCAATGCGGCCAACAAACACCTGAGCCGCAGGGGAGATTTTTGGATGCGCGAATATTATGACCGTTACATTCGCAACTCCGCGCACCTCGCCAACGCCATTGCCTACACGGAAAGCAACCCCGTGAAAGCCGGTTTGGTGGCGGACAAAGCCGACTGGTGTTGGAGCAGTGCCAATAGGGAGCGCCAGCGTTTCACCGGCGACTGCCGGCAGGATGCCGGCGCTCCCAGTCGCTGTCGCGCCATCGCCTCCCCATTTCCACATCTCCGCCTTTTACTACAACTCGCTATTTCACCACACTCTTTCCCATGACCTCCGCCCAAATCCGCCAGTCGTTTCTCGATTTCTTCGCGAAGCAAAAGCACACTGTCGTGCCGTCCTCGTCGCTCATGCCCGACTCGCCCGGCCTTCTGTTCACCAACGCCGGCATGAACCAGTTCGTCCCCATTTTCCTCAACGAGCGCAAACCCGACGTCTCCCGCTGGCCCGGCGTCGTCCCCGCGTCCGACACCCGCGCAACCGACACCCAGAAATGCATCCGCGCCGGCGGCAAGCACAACGACCTCGACGACGTCGGCTGGGACACCTACCACCACACCATGTTCGAGATGCTCGGCAACTGGTCCTTCGGCGACTACTTCAAGCGCGAGTCTCTCACCTGGGGCTGGGAACTGCTCACCAAGGTATGGGGCATCCCCGCCAAACGCCTCTTCGCCACCGTCTATTCGCCCGACAAATCGAAGAACGATCCCGCCGATTTCGACCAGGAGGCGTATGACATTTGGGCCGGCCTCTTCCGCGCAGCCGACCTCGATCCCTCCGTCCACATCGTCAACGGCAACAAAAAGGACAACTTCTGGATGATGGGCGAAACCGGCCCCTGCGGTCCCTGCTCCGAGATTCACTTCAACCTTCTCCCCTCCGACGACGAGACTGCCGGGCGCGCCCTCGTCAACGCCGGCTCCCCCCGCTGCATTGAAATCTGGAACCACGTCTTCATCCAGTTCGCCGCGCAAGCCGACGGCACCTTCTCGCCGCTCCCCGCCCGCCACGTGGACACCGGCATGGGCTTCGAGCGTGTCGCCGGCATTTACGCGACCACCAAAGGTTTCAAGGATTTCTCCGCCGAGCCTTCCAATTATAATGCCGACGTTTTTACCTCGCTTTTCACCGCCATAGAAGCGCTCTCGGGAAAAAAATACGGACGCACCGTCCCCGCCAGCCGCGAGAAAGTCACGGAGCAGGAGCGCATCGACATCGCCTTCCGCGTCCTCGCCGACCACGCCCGCGCCGTCTCGTGCGCCATCGCCGACGGCATCCTGCCGAGCAACGACGGACGCAACTACGTCATCCGTCGCATCCTCCGCCGCGGCATTTTATACGGACGCAAAGACCTCGGCCTCGAAACAGGCTTTTTCGCGAAACTCGTCCCCGCCGTCGTCGGCTCGCTCGGCGATGTGTTTCCCGAATTGAAACAACAACAGCAACTCATCGAGCGCGTGATCCGCACCGAGGAGGAGTCCTTTGGCAAAACCCTCGACCGCGGGATCGCGCTCATCACCGAACAGATGAACGCCCAACTCACCGCCGCCCAGCTCCTCCGGGCCGCCTCCGGCATGAACGGCGAGAATATCCCGCGCGATCTCAAGGATCCGGTCAAGACCCTCATCGATGTCCTCGAAACCGATGCGTTCCTCCGTCAGGTATTTACGCAGGCATTGCTTCCCCTCGTTAATCTTCCCGAAGGCGCCCGCGTCACTCGTGAGGCTATCGCGCATCCCGGCGCCGCTGTCGCCGAGCTCCTCATTCCCATCCTCTCCGGAACCACATCGGAAACCGCCGGCCTGCGCAGGCGGCTGCTCGACGCCGTCAATATCATTCCCGGCCGCGTCGCCTTCACACTTTACGATACCTTTGGGTTCCCGCTCGACATGACGCAGCTCCTCGCCGCCGAACGAGGGCTCGGCGTCGATATTGACGGCTTCAATGTCGAGATGGAAAAACAAAAAGCACAGGCCCGCGCCGCGCAGAAAAAGGAGATCATCACCGTCTCCGGCGACGATGCCGGTGCCGCCAACGCCAAGCCGACCCTCTTCACCGGCTTCGACTACACCCACACGCAAAACGGACGGACGCCCGCGACTCAACACGCCACGCTCATCGACGTGGTCGAAAGCGCCGGCCTCACCTACCTCGTTTTCGACCGCACGCCCTTTTATGCGGAAATGGGCGGGCAGGTCGGCGACATCGGCACTGTCACGATTGGCGACGCCACGTTCGCCATCACCGATACCATCAAGGACAAGGCCGGGCGCCATCTGCACCTCCTCACCGACGCCTCCGCCCGCGCCCTGCCCGCGGGCAACTGCAACGCCGCCGCCACGCTCGCCGTCGATCTCGAACGCCGTCGCCAGATTCAGCGTCACCACACCGCCACGCACCTCCTGCACTGGGCGCTTCGCGAGGTCCTCGGCACGCACGTCCGCCAGGCCGGTTCCTCCGTCCATCCCGATTACCTCCGCTTCGACTTCGCGCACTTCGAGCAGGTCAAGCCCGACCAACTCCAGAAAATCGAACACCTCGTCAACGCCCGCATCCTCGAAAACGCCCTCGTCAGCACCACCGAAGTCGCGCACGCCGACATCGCCGCGCGCAAGGACATCAACCAGTTCTTCGGCGACAAATACGGCGACCGCGTCCGTGTCGTGCAGATCGGCGGCGCGCCCGGCGCGCTCGACGGCTACTCGATGGAACTCTGCGGCGGCACGCACACCGCCGCCACCGGCGAACTCGGCCTCGTGAAAATCACGCTCGAAAGCGCCATCGCCGCCGGCACCCGCCGCATCGAGGCGGTCGCCGGCGCGCCCGCCCACGCGCTTGTCGCCGCGCACGAAACCCTTCTCAAGGAATTCGGCGGCCGCATCCAGGCCGGTCCGCAGGATCTCCTCAAAAAACTCGACGCCGTGCTCGCCGCCAAGGCCGACATCGAGAAGCGGATCAAAACCTACGAGCAGCGCGCCGCCGCCAGCCTCGCCGACGAACTCGCCGCGAAAGCCGTGGCCGCGCCCGATGGCCTGAAACAGGTCACCGCCGTCGTGTCGGTCGAAACGCCCGACGCCCTCCGCGCCCTTGGTTCGCAAATCATCACGAAGCTCGGCGAAGGCATCGTGCGCCTCGGCGCGGCCTTTGGTGAAAAGGCCACCGTCGTGGCCTTTTGTTCGCCCGCCGCGATCAAGGCGGGCCATCAAGCCGGCAAAATCGTGGCCGAACTCTGCGCGAAGCTGGACGGCAAAGGCGGCGGCAAGCCCGACTTCGCCATGGGCGGCGGCAAATCCCCCGACAAGCTCGCCGGGGTGTTGAAAAACTGAAGGCTGAAACCGTTTCCGAACGAGATTTATCCTTTTTGGAGAGACGGCCTCCGTACCGTCCGTTACAGGTGGCCGAGGACGGCACGGAGGCCGTCCCAAAAGGATAACAACATCTAGCACTACTCCGTTAAGTAAGAACTATGACGAGTCGAGGATGATTCCGGAGCGGGTGAAGCGGGTTTGGCAGCGCGGGCAAAGGACCCGCGCGCGGTTATTTCTCGGCGCGCGGCCGGGCGAGTTCCCTCGCCTGTTTTTCGAGGGCGGGGCGGATTTTTTCGCCGTCCGGCCCGCCCCATTTGGCGATTTTCTGGACCATAAAAACCGTCACCAAATTGTCCTCGGGCCAGACCATGAACTGGGTGGCGTAGGCGCCGCCGTGCCCGAACCTGCCGCTGGACTGAAGGGTGAGGCCGAGACCGTAGGCGGCTTTGCCGGGCGGAGTCTGGCGGCGGGTCATCTCGGCGACGGCGGCCTCGCTGAGGAGGCGTTGGCCGTTGAAAACGCCCTTGTTGAGCAGAAGTTGTCCGAAGTACGCGACATCCCGGGCGGTGGAAAACAGGCCGCCGGCAGGCATGGGGTGGCGGTTGACGCGGTCGTCGAGCGGGTAGCGGAGCTGGGAGACGGGCTGCGGGGTAAGCGTGCGTTTTTCGGGGTCGCCCTTGTAGCTGGTGGCGAGGCGGGTGAGTTGTTCGCCGGCCGGCCAGAAGGTGGTGTCTTTCATGCCGAGGGGGTCGAAGAGGCGTTTTTGGAGGAAAGTTTCGTAGGGCATGCCGGTGACGATTTCGATGATGCGCCCGGCGGTGTTGATGCCGGCGTTGGCGTAGGAGTAGTCGGAGCCGGGTTCGAAGAGGAGATCGACGGAGGCGTAGAGTTCGGCGCATTTCGCGAGCGGGAGAAGGTCGAGCGTGGGCTTTTCGGCGGAAGCCGAGAAGCGGAGGCCGGCGGTGTGGCTGAGGATTTGGCGGACGGTGATGGAGGTTTTGCGGAAGGTGACGGCGCCGTCGGCGGCTTGTGGCGGGGCGGAGGCGCCGGGGAGGGCGCTGGTGAGGTTGGTGACGTTGGCGAGTTTTTCAGCGGCCTTTGGGACGATTTTTTGCGGGGCATCGAAGGCGGGGATGTATTTGGAAACGGGGTCGTCGAGGGAGACTTTGCCTTCGTCAACGAGCATCATGAGAGCGGCGGCGGTGACGGGCTTGGACATGGAGGCGATCCAGAAGAGGGTGTCGGTGCGCATGGGGCTTCCGGAGGCGATGTCGGCGAGGCCGGCGGCTTCGCAATCGAGGATTTTATCACCGCTGGCGGCGAGGAAGACGGCGCCGGCCAGCGTGCCGTCGGCGACATAGGGCCAGGCGGTGTCAGCGAACGGCCCGGCGGGCAGGCGCAGCGCGGGCGCGAGCGCCAGAAGCATGGCGAGGATGCAGAGGGGGCTTTTTTTCATAGGCGGGGAGGAGGGATTTAAGGCAGGCTTTTGAGTGAGAATATACCGGTTTTCAATCACCAACCTGCACAGGGCTCATCACGCCCTCCCTCGTTTGCCGGCGGCATCCGCCCTTTTGCCTTGGCATCACTTTCGTGGCACATTCCCGCTGCGGCGCCCAACCTTTCGGGTTGAAAACCTCCCGGCGCCCCCGCACTTTCGACCTTTTGCAAAATCCAGACACGCCCGCGCCGCTCTCCGCCGCCGGTTTTGTCTGCCGCACCAACTGTCCGTATGGAAGAACTCCTGACCCGCAATTTCTGCATCATCGCCCACGTCGATCACGGCAAGACGACGCTCTCCGACCGCCTGCTCGAATACACCAACACCGTCGCCCAGCGCATCCTCACCGACCAGCATCTCGACGCGATGGACCTCGAGCGCGAACGCGGCATCACCATCAAGAGCCATCCCGTCACCATGAGCTACCCGGCCAAGGACGGCCGCGTTTACAAACTCAACCTCATGGACACGCCCGGCCACGTCGATTTTTCCTACGAGGTTTCCCGGTCGCTCGCCGCCTGCGAAGGCGCGCTCCTCCTCATCGACGCCGCGCAGGGCGTCGAGGCGCAAACCGTCGCCAACGCCCACCTCGCCACCGCGCAGGAGCTGAAAATCATTCCGGTCATCAACAAAATCGACCTCCCCTCGGCCAACCTCGAACTCTGCCTCAAGCAGCTCGAGGACATCCTCATGATCCCCGAGGACGAGGCCATCCTCGCCAGCGGCAAATCCGGCATCGGCATCGAAGACATCCTCGAGGCCGTCGTCAGCCGCATCCCGTCGCCGCGCTGGCGCGACCACCCGCACACCCGCGCCCTGGTTTTCGATTCCATCTACGACTCCTACCGCGGCGTCATCACCTACATGCGCGTCTTCTCCGGCGCGCTGAAAGCGGGCGACCAGATGATGCTCATGAGCACCGGCCAGAAATCCGAGGTCAAGGAGGTCGGCATCTTCACCCCGAAAATGCAGAAGACCGACTCCCTCGGCGAAGGCGACGTCGGCTACCTCGTTTCCAACATCAAGGACACCTCCGAGGTCAAGGTCGGCGACACCGTCACGCTCGCGCGCCAGCCCGCCATCGAAATGCTCCCCGGCTACAAGGAAGTCCGCCCGATGGTTTTCTGCGGCCTCTACCCGCTCGAGTCGAACGACTACGAAAAACTCAAGGCCGCCCTCGGCCGCCTCCGCCTCAACGACGCCGCCTTCCTCTACCAGTCCGAAAGCTCCGTCGCCCTCGGCTTCGGTTTCCGCTGCGGCTTCCTCGGCCTTCTCCACATGGAAATCATCCAGGAGCGCATCCGCCGCGAGCACGACGTGGAAATCATCTCCACCTATCCCAGCGTCGTTTACCGCGTCATGACGCACGGCGCCGCCGACTACATCGAAGTGGACAACCCCGTCCTCCTGCCCGATCCCGGCACCATCGACGAAATCTCCGAGCCCACCATCAACGCCGCCATCCACATCCCCAACGACAGCATGGGCGACATCCTCGCCCTCATCATGGAAAAACGCGGCACCGTCGAGCACACCGACACCCTCGACCACACCCGCGTGATGCTCACCTGCGTCCTCCCGCTCAACGAAATCCTCGTCGATTTCAACGACCGCCTGAAAAGTCTCACGCACGGCTACGGCTCCATGGACTACGAACTCGGCGACTACCGCCCCGCCGACCTCGTGAAAATGGACATCCTCATCAATGGCGACCCCGTGGACGCGTTCTCCAGCATCGTGCATCGCGAGAAAGCCGAGGGCAAAGGCCGCGAGCTTTGCGAACGCCTCGCCGAAATCATCCCGCCGCAGATGTTCAAAGTCGCCATTCAGGCGGCCATCGGCGGCAAGATCATCGCCCGTGACAACGTCCGCGTCCTCCGCAAGGACGTGACCGCGAAATGCTACGGCGGCGACATCACCCGCAAGCGCAAGCTCCTCGAAAAGCAGAAGGAGGGCAAAAAGAAGATGAAGCTCATCGGCAAAGTCTCCATCCCCCCCGACGCCTTTATCCAGGTGCTGAAAAACAACTAGGCGGCTTCGCCGCCAGTTTAAGTCGAAAGTTTAAGCACAAACCACTGCATTCTCGCCGCCGCTACTCTCCGCTTCGACCGCCGCACCATCGCGCCTCCTTCCTCTTCAACTTCAAACTTAAATCCCCCATGTTCGGCCTCTTCCAATCCGTCGAAAAACAAATGCGCTCCAACGCCCGCAACTGGCTCGAACTCTCGGACAAGATTTACCATTACCGCCGCGACGAACTCACCGACACCGACCTCTCCGATCTCCAGAAAAAAGCCGGCGCTCTCCGCATGCATCTTCAAGAACGCGCCGAGGGCGGCCGGCTGAAGTTCGACATCGAGGCGCTCGAGCCCGTCTTGCGCCGCGTCGGCGGAAAGTTTTACCCGCGCTCCGGCTGGCAGGAATGGATCGAGTTCCTCGTCGTCGCCGCCATCGTCATTCTCGCCTGCCGCCAGTATTTCTTCCAGCCCTTCAAGATTCCCACGAACTCGATGTGGCCCACCTACAACGGCATGGTCCCCGAAGTCCACGCCACGCCCGCCGACGAACCTGCCGCCGCGAGCCGTCTCATCCGCAAAGCCGCCTTCGGCGCCTCCGCCTACCGCATCGACGCGCCCGCCGACGGCGAGGTGCTCATCCCCATCCAGAGCAACGGCGTCCCGCTCTGGCGTCCCACCAAGGGCCGCCACTGGCTCGTCCTTCCCCAGGCCCAGAAAGCCTACGATCTCGTGGTTGGCGACCAGATCGTGACGGTCAGCGTCCCCGAGGATTTTGATTTTGGCTGGATGCTCAAGGACACCTTCGCGCCTGGGCAGACCGACTACTCCGCAGCGCTCCGCAATTGGCTGAACGACAGAAAATATTCCGACCGCATGGTCACCACCGCCGACGGGCGGACCGTCCCTTTGCGCTTCATCCACACCGGCAAGACCGTGAAAAAAGGCGAGCGCGTCCTCTCCTTCGACATCGTCACCGGCGACCAGCTTTTTGTCGACCGCATGAGCTACCACTTCGTGCGTCCCAAGGTCGGCTCCGGCTTTGTCTTTCGCACCGACAACATCGAAGGGCTCATGGCCGGCGGCAGCAAACCCAGCTACTACATCAAACGCCTCGCCGGCGAGCCCGGCGACACCCTCGAGATCCGCCCGCCCGTCCTTTATCGCAACGGCGGTCCCATCACCGGCGCGCAAGCCTTCGATGACAACGCCGCCCGGCACGGGCGCTATCGCGGCTACATCAACACCGGCCTGCTCGGCCAGGGCTCGCCCTACACGGTATCAGAAAACGGATACATCGCGCTCGGCGACAATTCCAACAACAGCCTCGACAGCCGCATGTGGGGCGAAGTCCCGAAGAAAGACGTCGTCGGCCGCCCGCTCTGGGTTTTTTATCCCTTCACCAGCCACTGGGGCTCGGCGAAATAACCGCGGGAGTCCCGCCGCCGACCGGCCCGCGCGATCTTTTTGGAGGGACAGCCGCCGTGCCGTCCGCGCCCACCCAAACCGGACGGCACGGCGGCTGTCCCTCCAAAGGTCAAAACATAAAGAAAAATCAGGGCACCCCGGCAGAAAATCTCCCCCTCCGCAGGATGAAATCCCTCTCTGCAACCGCAGTGCGGCGGTGTGCCACCGTCCTTGCCATGCAGTTCGGCATCGCGGCCGCCCGGGTCTCCGCGGTCACAAAGGTGACCGTCGGAAACTCTTTCCCGGCAAGAAGCCGGGCGCAAAACTTACGATGCGCCCGGGGCGGACTCGTCTTTGTCCTGTTCGATCAGTTTGCGGATATTCTCGATCACCGCGATGATCTCGGGGTGGGAGACGGCAAAGTAAAGGGTGCGAATCTGGTTCACGTTGAGGTGCTCGCCCATGACGGACTGCGCGAGAAGGTCGGCGGCCTCTTTCTCCGTGGCGCGATATTGGGCGATGCGTTCATGGGCATCGGCGGCGCTTTGCTCGTTGGTCAGATTGATTCCGCTGATCGATTCGAGCCAGAGAAGGGCGACACTCTTGGTTTCGGGCGAGGTCGTGTCATAACCCATCATCAGCATCAATTCAGCGATGGTTTTGAATTTTACCGGGCGTCCGCTCTCGACATTGATCACCGTATTCCGGTGACAGCCAGCAAGTTTCGCAAGGCCATCGTGAGTAAGACCTTTGGATTCTCTTAAAGTCCTGAAAAGCTGTGTGTAGTTCATATTATTAGAAGGTGAATTAATTTACATTTTTTTATACTTGTCAATACGCGCGTCGGTTGAATGTCAGAAAAAAGTATTATGCTTAATGCTAAGTATATTAATTATATATCGGCTTGTTATTTTAGACATTGCGCATGAGTGCATGTTTAGTCCATCCAGACAAGATTATTTTGATGAATGAGGAATTTGGAAATCTGGCGGCAATGGAAGGCTGGATTTATTACCTGTTGTAATATGGCGAAATACGTTACCCTCGTTAAGTTTTGACTGAAATCGGGCAGCTGCTACGATGGCTGGCAATGAATGCCGAAACACTGCAACGAATGGCCCGGGTGGAAGAGCGATTGGCATGGCTGGAGCGGCATATGACAGAACAGGACAAGGTAATGCTGGAGTTGACAGAGACATTGGATCGACTGCGTCGCGAGGCAGAGGTTTTGCGTCGGAGGGTGGGCGACGGAATAAATTTACATCCACAAGAAGAGGAACGTCCACCGCATTATTAGTAAAATGAACGTAATAGCATCTCGGATAAGGATGTCGTTTGTCATAAGAGTGTTAATAAAGTTGGAAAAGGACGGGTTTGCAGGGGATTCGGATTCAGGTGTGTTCCTCGGACCGATGGCTGCGGTTTTTTGAATTTCAACCCGCCCGCCGCCGTGATTGGTTATGCCACACACGCCACTTACAAATTTCCACCATGTCTGGTTCATTCAAACTCGATCTTCCCGTCCGTCCCCGCCGTCTCCGCCGCACCGCCGGCATCCGCGCCCTCGTGGAAGAAACCACGCTTCGCCCCGCGGACTTCATCGCGCCGCTCTTTGTCATTGATGGCAAGGCCGCGCCCGAGCCGGTGGGGTCGATGCCCGGCGTCGAGCGGCTCAATATCGCCGACCTCGTGAAGGAATGTCGCGGACTTCTGAAAACCGGGGTGCGCGCCGTGGCGCTGTTTCCCAAGATCGATCCGCGCCTGAAGAACGATCACGGCACGGCCGCGCTCGACGAGGACGCGCTCATTCTCCGCGCCGTCCGCGCCGTGAAAAAGGCCCTGCCGGAACTCGTGGTCATCACCGATATCGCGCTCGATCCCTACACCACGCACGGACACGACGGATTACTCACGTCCGACGGCGCCGACGTGGCCAACGACGCCACGGTGGAGGTGCTCGTGAAAATGTCCGTGCTGCATGCGCGCGCCGGCGTCGATTTCGTGGCGCCGTCCGACATGATGGACGGACGCATCGCCGCCATCCGCCGCGCGCTCGATGCGGCGGGCTGCGAGCAGACGGCGATCATGGCCTATTCGTCGAAATTTGCCTCGGCTTTTTACGGACCGTTCAGGGATGCCGTCGGCAGTTCGAAAGCGGCCGACTCCGCGCCGCTCGACAAGCGCACCTACCAACTCAGCCCGGCCAACCGCCGCGAGGCCGTCGTCGAGGCGTTGCTCGACGAAAGCGAAGGCGCGGACGCGCTCATGGTCAAGCCCGCCGGCCCGTATCTCGACATCATCCGAGAGGTGCGCGACGCCACGCGCAAGCCGCTCGCCGCTTATCAGGTTTCCGGCGAATATGCGCAGCTCCACGCCGCCGCGAAACTCGGCTGGCTCGACTTGGAGCGCACCGCGATGGAGTCGCTTCTCGCCATCAAGCGCGCAGGCGCGGACATGATCCTCACCTACTTCGCAAAAACCGCGGCCCGGCTGCTTCAAGGCGGCGGAAAGTAGGCCGGGCTGCCATTAACAATGCGCCGGCGCTCCTTTTCGTTGTTGATCGCATACGGGGCTTGTCGTGGCGCAGTCACTTGTCGCAAATATCCGGGTCATGACCCCGCCGCCCGCCGATTCCGCCGCCCACGCGCCTCTCCTCATCCGCAACGCCCGTGTGCTCACGCTGGCCGGGGCGCAAACACCGAGGCGTGGCGCGGCGCTGCGCGAACTGGGCGTGATTCCGCAAGGCGAGGTGCTCGTGGCGGATGGCCTCATCGCGGCGGTTGGCGAAAAAGTGGATGTCCCGCCCGACGCGCGCGTGATTGACGCGCTCGGGCGCGTGCTCATGCCGGGATTTGTCGACTGCCACACGCATGCGTGCTGGGCGGGCGACCGGCTCGACGAATGGGAGCGCTTGATGCGCGGCGAGTCCTACGAGGAAATCCTGCGCAAGGGCGGCGCCATCCATGCGACCGCGCGGGCCGTGCGCGAGGCAACGCGCAATCAGCTCTCGGCCAACTTGCGCGCGCGGCTGGAGGAGGCGTTGCGCGGCGGCACCACGACCATCGAGGTCAAGAGCGGCTACGGACTCACGGTCGAGGCCGAGTTGAAAATGCTGCGCGCCATCCAGCGCGCGGCGGGCGAATGGCCGGGCACGGTGGTGCCGACGGCGCTGATCGGCCACGCCTTCGAGGGCAACCTCGACGACTACGTGAAACTGGTCGTGCGCGACCTGCTGCCGGAGATCATCCGCGAGTTTCCGGGCATTGCAGTGGACGCGTTTTGCGAGCCCGGCGCGTGGACGGTCGAGGCATGCGTGAAACTTTTTGAAAAGGCGCGCAAACGCCACCCGATCCGCGTGCATGCCGACTGGTGGAAACCGTCGGGGATGATTCCCGAGGCGGTACGCATGCACGCGCTCAGCGTGGATCACCTGGAGTCGTCAACCCGGGCCGATCTCGAACTGCTTGCCGGCTCGGGCACGTTCGGCGTGGTGCTGCCGGCGACGGCGTTTCACGCCGGCGGGCGTTTCGCGAGCGCGGCGTTTTTCGTGGACCAGGGCGGGGCGCTCGCGCTCGCGACGAATTGCAACCCCGGCACCGCGCCGACGCTCTCGATGCCGCTGGTCATCGCGCTGGCCGTGCGATTCTGCGGGCTTTCACCGGAGGAGGCGATTGTCGCGAGCACGGCGAACCCGGCGGCGTTGCTGGGTTTTTCCGACCGGGGCACGATCGAGGCGGGCAGGCGCGCGGATTTGATCCTGCTGCATCACAAGGACGAGCGCCTGCTCGCGCACGAATTCGGCGGCAATCCGGTCGCCCAAGTCATCTGCGGCGGGCGGCTGGTGTAGGGCCAGCCGTGCCCGCGCCACGCTCGCGATCCTTCATACCATTTACGAATGAAAATCAGACTATGGAAGCCGTTAATGGTAGGGCGAGGCGTCCCGCCGAGCCGTGCGAATCGCTCGCGGCTCGGCGGGACGCCTCGCCCTACCTGAAGTGTGATCGCATCTTTCGCCGACATTCCAGCCGGACAAAGCCTGCGAGATGCGTCCCCAAAAACATCCCGCCGTCTTCCAGTCGCCCGCCGCGCTCAGTAATACTTTATGTAGCCGTTGCGGCGGAGGCGTTCCAACCATTGCTCCTGGCTGGTGCGGGCCATCTGCTGGACCAGGATGCGCTCGATCTGGTCGCGCACTTCGTCGAGCGGCTGGAGACCGGCGTGTTTGCGCTCCTCGACATACATCAAAAACGCCCCCTCGGGCATGAGGATCGGGTCGGTCACTTCGCCCTTGTTCAACTTGAAGAGCGGTTCGCTGAGTTCGGGCTTCAAGTCGGAGCGTTTCTGCCAGCCCCAGTCGCCGCCTTTGCTGCGGCGGGTGTCCTGGCTGACTTCCTTGGCGATGTCGCCGAAGGCTTCGCCGTTTTTCAGGCGGTTGACGACTTCGTTGGCCTTGACCTTGAGTTCGGCATCGCTCTCGCCGTTGGTCCGGCTGAACTGGATGAGGCGCAGGTGGACTTGGTCCTCCTGATGGAAGCGGTCCTTGTTTTCGTTGTAAAAGGTCTCGACCTTCACGGGGCTGACGACGCTCTGGCTCTTGCGCTGCTGGGAGCGCATGTAGCCGTAAATGATGTCCTCCTCGATTTCGCGACGGTATTCGCGGATGGTTTTGCCCTGCTGGCGGAGGCTGGCGAGGAATTTGGAGCGGTCGTTGTCGTATTGGGTGATGATGATTTCGGAGAGCTGGTTGTCGATGAAGCTCGTGGGGATGGATTTCTTGGGCTCGCCTTCCTTTTCCTTGTAAAATTCCTTCACGATGAGGACGCGGTCAACGTGCTGCTGGATGATGTCGTCCTGAAGGGCCTGGAGCTTGTTTTCAAAATCGCGCTGGCTGGTGGCGTCGCGCTGGATCTGGGGGAGGAGCGGCTGGATTTCGCGGCGGATGTCGTCAACCGTGATGGGGCGGTCCTCGACGACGGCGACGATGCCGTTGGCGAAACGCAGATCAAGGCCGTCGGAGGGCGGTTGCTGCGGCTGAGCGCCGGATTGCTGGGCGGCGAGGCGCGGGAGAATGGCGGCGGCGAGAAGAAAGGCGATGCAACGAATGGGCGGCATGTGCGGCTGGATTGATTGGAAATGTATGCTTTGTCGTGAAAGTTAGGTGGAGGCGGGAGGCGGTCAACAGTGGAAAAAGCGATCGGTGAAGAACCATGGCGGCATGTCGGCGGAGGCGGGCTGGCTGCCCTTGCGACGCGTGCCGGCATGGTTCTTGGACGAGAACGCGGGCGATTTGTTCATGAGGGGCTCTGGAAAATCATGAGTGCGCGGGTAGCTCCGGAAATGCCGGATTGAAGTGGCACGGGCGAGTCGCCCGTGCCACTTGTCATGGATTGGGCTGGTTGTTGAGGAAGGTGATGATTTCGCGGAGGCGCGAGAGCGGCTTGGGGGCGGAGAGGCGGGGAAAACGGGCGCCGTGCATGATGAAGTCGTCGCGTTTGCCGGTGTTGCGCAGGCATTTGAGGCGGGTGCTCTCGGTTTCGACGGAGAGGATGCCTTTTTGTTCCGCGCGGATGCGAATCTCGGTGACGAGCAGGAGTGCCCGGATTTCCTCGGGAATCGGGCCAAAGCGGTCGCGGAGATCGGCTTCGATTTCTTTCAGCGCGGCAGGGCTGTCGGTCAGCGCGAGGCGGCGGTAAAGGTCGATGCGGAGGCGCGTCTCGGCGATATAGGAAACAGGGATGCGCGCCTGGATCGGCGCGAGGGGGACGATGCCGCTGGCGTCGTCCTCGGCGGCTTTGATGGCGGCGTAGCTGGATTGCGGAATGGGGGCGGATTTGGATGCGGGGGCTTGAAAAGTGCGGTGTGGCGGGAGGGCTCCGCGGGCATGGCGCGGCGGCTCAGCCGGAGGCTTCGCCCTACCCACGGGCGGGGAGTCCGCGCCGCTTTCGGCCTCGCCGACATACACAAAATCAAGCTTCACGGTGGCGCGGATGGCGGCGGCTTGTTTTTCGCCTTTCAACCGGGCGACGGACTGGCGGAGGAGCTGGCAGTAGAGTTCGAAGCCGACGCCGACGATGTGGCCGCTTTGCTGCGGGCCGAGGAGATTGCCGGCGCCGCGGAGCTCGAGGTCGCGCATGGCGATGCGGAAGCCGGCGCCGAGCTGGTTGTGCGCACGGAGGGCGTTGAGGCGCTGGCGGGCGATTTCGACGAGCTGCGTGTGGCGGTGGAGGAGGAGGTAGGCGTAGGCTTGGTGCTTGAAGCGGCCGACGCGGCCGCGGAGCTGGTAGAGCTGGGAGAGCCCGAAGCGGTCGGCGCCTTCGATGATGATGGTGTTGCAGTTGGGGATATCGAGGCCGCTTTCGATGATGGTGGTGCAGACGAGGACGTGGTGGTTGCCCGCGACAAAATCGGTCATCACGCGCTCCAGGTCTTTTTCGTCCATCTGGCCGTGGCCCACGCCGATGTCGAGGTCGGGCAGGAGTTCGCGGAGGCGGGCGGCGACGAGGTCGATGGTCTGGACGCGGTTGTGGAGGTAAAAAACCTGGCCGCCGCGCCGGATTTCGCGGCGGACGGCCTCGACGATGATTTTTTCGTCATAGGTCTTGACGATGGTCTGGACGGGGTGGCGGTTGACGGGGGCGGTTTCGATGACGCTCATGTCGCGCGCGCCGGTCATGGCCATGTAGAGGGTGCGGGGGATGGGCGTGGCGGACATGCTGAGGACATCCACGGTGGCGCGCATGGCCTTGAGGGTTTCCTTGTGTTTCACGCCGAAGCGTTGCTCCTCGTCGATGATGACGAGGCCGAGTTCGCGGAAGCGGATGTCTTTTTGAAGAATGCGGTGGGTGCCGATGAGAATGTCCACCTGCCCGGCGGCGGTAGCGGCGACGATTTTGTTTTGCTCGGCGCGGGTGCGGAAGCGGGAGACCATCTCGATGTTGACGGGGTAGCCGGCCATGCGTTCGCGGAAGGTGTTGAGGTGCTGTTGCGCGAGGACGGTGGTGGGCACGAGGAGGGCGACCTGGCGGCCGGACTGGACGGCCTTGAAGGCCGCGCGGATGGCGACCTCGGTTTTGCCGAAGCCGACGTCGCCGCAGATGAGGCGGTCCATCGGGCGCGGGCGCTCCATGTCGTCCTTGGTTTCGTCGATGGCGCGGAGCTGGTCGCGGGTTTCGGTGAAGGGAAAGGAGGCTTCGAATTCCTTCTGCCAGACAGTGTCGGGATCGAAGGCGTGTCCGGGCCGGGCTTCGCGCGAGGCCTGGATGCGGAGAAGTTCGGCGGCGAGGTCGATGGTGGCGAGTTCGGCGGCGCGGCGGGTTTTTTCCCAGCGGCCGGAGCCGACGCGCCCGAGTTGCGGACGGGTCTTGCCGAGGCCGACGTAACGGCTGACGAGGTGCGATTCCTGGAGCGGGACGTGGAGGGTGACGCCGTCGTCGAATTCGAGCGAGATGACCTCGCGCGCGCCGCCGGCGTGCTCGACGCGGGTGAGGCCGCGGTAGTGCGCGATGCCGTGCTGGAGGTGGACAACGTAGTCGCCTTCGACGAGTTCGGAGAAATCGAGGAGCTGGTCAACCTGGGCGCGCTGGGCGGTGAGGCGGCGTTGCGCGGAGGTGGAGCCGGGGCGGCGCGGGCGCCGCCGGCCGAAGAGTTCGGTTTCCGTGACGAGGACGAGGCCGCGGGAGGGATTTTCGATTTTCGATTCTCGATTTTCGATTGGGCGCTGCCGCGCCGTTGTTCCGAAGGGAGCGGAAGCTCCTTCAATCGAAAATCGAAAATCGAAAATCGAAAATCCCTCCCCCCGATTGGTGATGCGGAATCCTTCGTTTAACGTCCCCCGGAGGTAGCGGGGGCGGAGTTTTTTCAGCTTGGAATCGGCGGCGAGGATTTCCTTGGCGCGGTTTTCCTCGCCTTCCTTGGCGGTGACGATGGCGAGTGCGTAGCCTTCGTGCGACCAGGTGGCGGCCTGGGCCAGAAAACGGGCGCGGGCATCTTCCTCGGCTTGGAGGCGTTCGTTGGCGACAAGTCCATCGGAGGGATAGTTGCGATGGTGCGCAAGGCTTTCCGTGTCCCAGAGGTTTTCCTGCGTGTCGGGCGTGTCGAAGAGCGCGGCGGCCTCGTCGAGATCGCTCACGCCGAGGAGCGCGGCGAACCGGGGCAAGAAGCCGGCGAGGGTGGGGGATGCGCCGGCGTCGACGGAGGCGTTTTCCAAGGCCAGCCGGCTGAAGGCGGCGTCAAGGGCGGCGGGCTCGACAAGGAGGAGATTGGCGGCGCGGGCAGGAAGGTAGTCGGCGAGGCCGGTTTTCGAGGGGGCGAGGCGGACGCGCGGGGTGGCCGAGAGCGTGATGCTGGCGACGGATTCGCCGGAGCGTTGCGTGACGGGATCGAAGGCGCGGATGTCCTCTATTTCGTCGCCGAAGAAATCGAGGCGGTAAGGCTGCGTGGCAGTGACGGGATAAACGTCGATGATGCCTCCGCGGATGGCATAGTGGCCGGGGGCCTCGCAGACGGCCTCGGAGTCGTAGTCGAGCGCACGGAGTTTTTCGAGGAGTCCTTGGAAGGACTGGCTTTGCCCGCGCGCGAGGGTGAACTCGGCGGTGGCGAATTGCTCGAGCGCGGGGACGGGTTGCAGGAGCGCGGCGGGGGTGGTGAGGACGAGGAGGGAGTGCGGAATGCGGATTGCGGAATGCGGAATGGGGGAGCTTCCGCTCCCGTTCGCATCCGGCGCGGGAGCGCCTTTCATTCCGCAATCCGCAATCCGCATTCCGCATTCGCCAGCGCTGCGCCGGGCGCGCAGGGCGGAGAGGACGGTGAGGCGGTCGGCGGAGGCCGCAAAGGCTTCGCGCATGTCGCCGGTGTCGGGCATGGACTCGGGGAAAAGGAGCACCTCGGCGGACGCCGCCGGGGAGGCATGGGTTTCCAGAAAGAACGAGATGTCCTCGGCGAGTTGCTCGGCAAGGCGGGCGTGTTCGGCCACGATGATCCATACCGGCGCGGGTTGGGCGCGGACGAGCGCGGCAATGACCGCCCCGCGGGCGGGCGGGCAGACGCCGACATGTTTGGCGCGATACGGGACCTGGCTGGCTGCTGACATGAAACAGACAGGGGAACGGTTTCGCCGGGGAAATGCAAACCCGCGCGTGGCGGAATGCTCGCACCGGGGCGGAGGGGAATGGGGGGTGTAACTCAAAGTTGAGTCACTCCCTCTTTCTTCTTTCCTCTTTATCTTTATCTTTCGTCAGGCATGGGCAGGGAGAAAGAGGAAAGATAAAGAATAAAGAGGAAAGATTCCGGCGGTGTCATCACTTTGAGTTGCTCCCGGAAACGGGGTCAGCCGCCGCCAATGCCGGACGCCGCCGCGGCGGAATCCGGCATCTCGCAATTCGGGCGGGCGATGACGCCGGGGTAGGGTTCCAGGGCAAACTCGCGCGCGGGCTCGGCCAGCAGATGGCGGTCGCACACGGCGAACAACCCGGCGGCGGTCGTGGCGCGCCGCATGTCGCGCAAAAACGCGCCGTCCGGATCCACGGACTGGCCGGTGAAATTGAGGAATTTTTTCATGCGGCTCACATGCGCGTTTTCGGGGATGCCGGGCTGGCGCGTGGCGTTGAAGAGGTGCCCGATGTAGTCGCGCACATCGGCGAACGTGACCGGCGTGACGGGACGTCCGGCGAAGTGCTCGCGGCACTGGCGGAAGATCCACGGGTTGCGGATGGCGTGGCGGCCGATCATCACGCCGGCGGCGCGGGTTTCGGCGAGCACGCGGGCGGCCTTGGCGGCGGAGGTGATGTTGCCGTTGGCCATGACGGGGCAGCGGACCCGCGCGACGGCCCGGGCGATGGCGTCGTAGTGCACCTCGCCGCGGTAGAGTTCGCGCACGGTGCGCCCGTGCACGGCGAGCAGGTCGATGCGGTGCTCGTTCACCAGGTCGAGGATGGCGTCGTAGTGCCCCGTATCCTCAAAACCAATACGCATCTTCACGGTGAACAGGCCCGGCACGGCGGCCCGGATGGCGGCGAGGATTTTTGAGATTTTATCCGGCTCGCGCAGGAGGCCGCCGCCGACATTTTTCTTGTAAACCTTCGGGGCCGGACAGCCGAGGTTCAGGTCGATGCCGGCGACGGGGTGGCGCAGAAGTTCGTCGATGGTGCGCGCGAGATGCGCGATGTCCTCGCCGATGAGTTGCGCGAAGACGGGCCGCCCGGTGGTGTTTTCGTCGATGGCGCGCAGGATGTGTTTCTCGGGGCGCGATTGCGAATGGACGCGGAAAAACTCGGTGACGAAGTAATCGGGGGCGCCGTAGTGCGCCGCCACGCGCATGAACGCAAGGTCGGTCACGTCCTGCATCGGGGCCAGCGCGGTAAGCGGCTGGCCCGGAATGGTCGGTGCTGGAAGCGGCGCGGACATGGGCGATTTTTAATCGTTCTCGTTTTTCGTTCCCGTTCTCTTTCTCGAAACGCTCCGAAACAGAAGGGAGCACGAGCAAGAGAACGGGAACGATTGTTCAGGGGGCGGGATCGAGCCACTTGCCGTGTTGTTTGATGAGAGCGATGAGGCGGGCGTCGGCTTCGGCTTGGGGGATGTTGTATTGGACGCAGGTTTTGCCGACGTAGAGGTTGATTTTTCCGGGAGCGCCGCCGACATAGCCGAAATCGGCGTCGGCCATCTCGCCGGGACCGTTTACGATGCAGCCCATGATGGCGAGTTTCACGCCTTTGAGATGGCCGGTCTGCGCACGGATGCGCTGGGTGGTCGTCTGCAAGTCGAAGAGGGTGCGCCCGCAGGAGGGGCAGGCGACAAACTCGGTTTTCGAGATGCGCGAACCCGCGCCTTGGAGGATGTTGTAGGCGAGACGCGTGGCGCGGACGGGATCGGCGTCCGTTTCCACGCTGACAAGGTCGCCAAGTCCGTCGCAGAGCAGCGAGCCGGTCAGAATGGAGGCGTCGAGCAGACGGGAGAGAAAATCGGAGGAATGCGGATTTCGGATTTCGGTTCCGAGCGAAGCGACATGCCCGCCATGCGGAGTGGAGGCGGAAGCGAGCGCGGATGAGGGCGTGTTGCGAATCCAGAGCGGGGCTCGGGACGCGGTATGGGGCGCGAGACCGCGGAGAGATTCGGCGAGCTGGCGGTAGCCGCCGACAGGATGGGTCGCGCGGGATTCGGCGGCGGTGTCAGCGAGGGTGAAGATGAGCGCGGCGGCGTCAGGCAGGGCGAGCAGCGCGGGGGCGAGCGCGCCGAGATCCCGCGCGGTGGTGGCGATGACGAGGGGAAAGCGGCGGGACTGCGCGAGCGCGGCAAAGTCGCGAAGCGCGGTGGCGTCGGCGGCGGTGAAGGTTCGGAGCAGGAGGATGGGCGCGTCCGGAGGCAGGAGGCCGAGGGCGGAATGGAGTGCGCCGGCGGCGAGGGTAGGGGACAGGTCGAGGATGAAGGCGGGCGGCGATTGTATTTTATTTACGGATACAATCCGGGCGGCGAGGAGGCCGGCATCGCCGCGCCCGGCGAGAGGGACGATCACGGCTTCGGCCGGCGTGTCGGCGAGAAGCGGGGACGAAAGTTTTTCCAGCGTTTCGGGGAGCGCAGCGGCGGCGGGCGCCCGCACGATGACGCGGGGCGGCTGTGCGATGGAAATTTCGGCGGCGGAGGCGAGGGTGAGCGGGGCGATGTCGCGGCGGGTATAATGAAACGGATCGATATGGTCCTGGTCATCGCTGCTTGGGCGGCGCGGGGCGCCGTCCACGGGCGGGACGCCCGTGCCACCCGAACCATCCGC
The DNA here is from genome assembly GCF_038725785.1 of Termitidicoccus mucosus. Lineage (GTDB taxonomy): Bacteria > Verrucomicrobiota > Verrucomicrobiia > Opitutales > Opitutaceae > Termitidicoccus > Termitidicoccus mucosus. The sequence continues at coordinate 1,021,098 of NZ_CP109796.1, read as the reverse complement.
GCCAATTGGATTCACGGGCGGGGCATTCGTGCCTCCATCCGTCACTTGATACTTGTTACTTGATACTTGATACTTGTCCGCAGTCATTTCATCCCGCCGCCACAACGCGTGCGCCTTGGCGGCGAGCGCCTGGGCGACGGGAATTTCATAGATGCTGTCCTCGGTGAGGGAAACGCGGAGGGTGTCGCCGAGGCCGTCGGCGAGCAGGCTGCCGATGCCGATGGCGCCCTTGATGCGGCCGTCCTCGCCGTCGCCGGCCTCGGTCACGCCGAGGTGCAGCGGATAGTGCATGTCCTCCTCCTGCATGCGGGCGACGAGCAGGCGGTAGGCCTGGATCATCACCTTCGGGTTGGAGGATTTCATTGAGAGGACGATCTGCCTGAAGGAGTGGCTTTCGGCGATGCGGAGAAATTCCAGCGCGCTCTCCACCATGCCGAGAGGCGTGTCGCCGTAGCGGTTCATGATGCGGTCGGAGAGCGAGCCGTGGTTGGTGCCGATGCGAAGGGAGCGCCCGAGCGCCTTGGCGCGCAGGACGAGCGGGGTGAACGCCTCGTGCAGGCGCTGGAGTTCAAGGTCGTAATCGGCGTCGGTGTAGTCCTTGTGGGCGAATTTTTTCTTGTCCGCGTAGTTGCCGGGATTCACGCGGACTTTCTCGACGTGCTCGACCGCCTCCATCGCCGCGGCGGGGAGGAAGTGGATGTCGGCGACGAGCGGGATGCGGGCGAAGCCGGCGGCGTCGAATTCCCGGCGGATGTCGCGCAGGCAGCGCGCGGCGGGTGTATTCGGCGCGGTGATACGGATGATCTCGCAGCCGACCTCGGCCAGCGCGATGCACTGGCGCACGGTCGCGGCGATGTCCTGCGTGTCGGTGGTGGTCATAGACTGCACGCGGACCGGGTTTCCGCCGCCGATGCCGACGCCGCCGGCATTCACTTCGATCGTGCGGCGGCGGATGGATTGGAAACGTGAGACACAGTAGGACATGATGGCGTGCGGAAACGGAGGACGAAAACGGGAACCCAAAACAGGCAGGGCAGCAAGAGCGATTGCGGAGGGGCGCCGCGACGGGCTCCGGCGCGGCGGCGGCGCTCGCGAAAGGAAAATAAAAATGCGGTCCGATGCATTTTGTCTTCGCCAAGGGTTTGCCCGGGCATTCAGAAATAAAGCGCCGCGCGCCTGTTTCGCTTCCCCGCATGCCATCGGTGGTTGCGAATCTGCCGCGGTCGCGGCCGCCTGCGGTTGCCGGGCTCCGGCACGGTTTCTGCGCGACATGCGCGTTTTCCTTTCCAGCCGCGGCGCCGCCCGCATGCGGTCATCGTAACCTTCAGCACCTTCCTCCCATGCACGACATCTCGCTCATCACGACCATCGCCTTCGGGTTTGCCGCCGCCTTGTTTTTCGGGTTGGTGGCGAAAAAAATCGGGTTGTCGCCCATCGTCGGTTATCTGCTCGCGGGCATCGCGGCGGGACCGCATACACCGGGCTTTGTCGGCAACATCCAGCTCGCCGGCCAGCTCGCGGAGATCGGGGTCATTCTGCTGATGTTCGGCGTGGGGTTGCATTTCCACCTGAAGGACCTGCTGGCGGTGCGCAACATCGCCATCCCCGGCGCGCTTGGGCAAAGCACGCTGGCCACGCTTGCCATGGTCGGCGTGGCGACGCTCGCGGGCTGGTCATGGACGCAGGGCGTCGTGCTCGGCATCGCGGTGTCGGTGGCGAGCACGGTGGTGCTGCTGCGCGTGCTCATGGACAGCCGCACGCTCGAGACCGCCTCGGGGCACGTGGCGATCGGCTGGCTCATCGTCGAGGACATCATCACGGTGCTCGTGCTCGTGGTGCTGCCCGCGCTGGCCGTCAACACCAGCCTGGACAATGTCGCGCTCGACGCGGCGCACGGCGGCACGGAAGCGGGCAAGGGCGTGCTGTGGGCGGCGGGCATCGCCATCCTGAAGCTCGTCGCGCTCGGCGCGATTGTCATCGTGGTCGGCTCGCGTTTTGTGCCGTGGGTGTTGATGCGGGTGGCGCGCGTGCGCTCGCGGGAGTTGTTCACGCTGGCGGTGCTGGTCATGTCCATCGCCATCGCGACGGCCGCCTACGCGGCGTTTGGCGCGTCGATGGCGCTGGGCGCGTTCATGGCGGGCATGCTCGTGGGGCAGTCCAAGTTCAGCCACCAGGCGGGCTCGGAGTTGCTGCCGCTGCGCGATGCGTTTGCGGTGCTGTTTTTCGTGTCGGTCGGGATGCTCTTCGATTTTCGCTCGGTGATGCAGACGCCGCTGCTGCTCGCGGGGGTGCTGGTCGTCATCCTGATGGTGAAGCCGCTCGCGGCGTTTCTCATCGTGCTGCTTTGCCGGCACACCGTTCACACCGGGCTCGTGGTGGCGGGCGGGCTCGCGCAGATCGGCGAGTTTTCATTCATTCTCGCGGAGGTGGCGCGCGCCAACGGGCTCATCCCGACGGAGGCGTATTCGCTGCTCGTGGCGGGGGCGATCATTTCGATCAGCCTCAACCCGATCGTTTTCAACCGGCTGCTCGCGCTGGAGCCGTGGATTGAGAAACACGCCTCGTGGGTGCGCTGGCTCGGCCGCCGCGCCGACGAGCACGGCTCGGCCATCAACGCCGTCACGCCGCACGGCGACGGCGCGCCGGCCGACGCCATCGTGGTCGGGCACGGTCCGGTCGGTCGCGCGGTCACGGAGGTGCTGGGGTTGTTCAAGGTAAAACCGCTCATCATCGAAATGAACGTGGACACCGTTTCGGAACTGCACAACCGGGGCATGCGCGCGCTTTATGGTGACGCCACGCGCCCGGAGATCCTCAAGGAGGCCTGCCTGGAAAAGGCGCGCTGCCTCGTCATCACCACGCCCGAGCCGGCGACGCGGCTGGCGATGATCGTGGCCGCGCGCGAGGTGAATCCCGGCATACACATCCTCACGCGGGCGCGTTACGTGAGCGAACACGCGGCGCTGCGCGAGGCGGGGGCGAGTGTGATCTGCTGTGACGAGCTGGCCGGAGCCGCCGGCCTCGCGGAGGCGCTGCTTATCGACCAGGGCGTCCCGAGGGAGCAAATCGAACGCGAGATCGGACGCATCCGCGCCGACTGGGGCCAGACGGTTTTGTCGGCGGTCGGCGACGGTTCGGCGACAAAGTGAGGGCGGGATCCGCCGCGCCCGGAGTGATGCCGGCGGGGAGCCGGTTCGTTTTTGGACAGCCGCAGACTGCGCCGTTCAGTTCACGTATTTCTGGACGATGGGAATGCGGCGGCCGACGCCGAAGGCGAGCGGGGTGATTTTCAGGCCGGGGGCGGCTTGTTTGCGTTTGTATTCGTTCAGGTCCACCTTGCGCGCGATGTCGTTCACCGTCGCGGCGGCGTGGCCGCGGGCAATGAGTTCGCGGCGGCTCACGCCTTCCTCGACATAACCTTTCAGGATGGCGTCGAGTTCGTCATAGGGCGGCAGGCTGTCCTGGTCGAGCTGGCCGGGGCGGAGTTCGGCGCTGGGCGGTTTCTCGATGGTGTTCCACGGGATGAGCTCGCGGTCGCGGTTCATCCAGCGGGCGAGGGCGTAGACCTGGGTCTTGAAGAGGTCGGAGATGACGGCGAGGCCGCCGCACATGTCGCCGTAAAGGGTGCAGTAGCCCACGGCGATCTCGCTTTTGTTGCCGGTGGTGAGGAGGAGCGAGCCGAATTTGTTGGAGAGCGCCATCATGATGACGCCGCGCACGCGGGCCTGGATGTTTTCCTCGGCGACGTCGCGGGGGCGCCCGGCAAAGCACGGCGCGAGGGCGCGCTCGCAGGCGGCGACGGTGTCGGCGATAGCGATGGTTTCGAACGCGATGCCCAGGTTTTGCGCGAGGCGGCGGGCGTCGTCACGGGAGTGTTGCGAGGAGAATACGGACGGGAGCGAGATGCCGGTGACGTTTTCCGCGCCCAGCGCGTCGGCGGCGAGGACGGCGACAACGGCGGAGTCGATGCCGCCCGAGAGCGCGACGTGCGCGCGCTTGAAGCCGCTTTTCACGGCATAGTCGCGCAGGCCGAGGACGAGCGCCGCGTGGATGTCGGCCGGTGTGTTTTTTTCGGCATCGGTCGAATGGGATCGGGTCAAGTCGAGCGGGGGAGGCACGGTGGCGCTGGCGGTGCTCAGCCCGACCTCCACGACACGCACGTCCTCCGCGAAGGCCGCGAGGCGTTCGCGGACGGCGCCGTCGGGCCCGGCCACGAGGGACTGGCCGTCGAAGATGAGTTCGTCGTTGCCGCCCACGGCGTTGACATAGACGAGCGGGCAGCGCAGGGCGCGGGCGGCGTCGGTGACGAGTTGCTCGCGCACGTGGTCCTTGGCGTGGTGCCAGGGGCTGGCGGAAAGATTGATGGCGAGGTCGATGTCCTGCGCGGCGAGCGTAGAGACGGGATCGATGTGGTAGAGGCGGCTGGTCGGGATGGCCGGGTTTTTCCAAATATCCTCGCAAATCGTCACGCCGATGCGCAGGCCGGCGTGCGTGATGACGCGCGGTTCGGCGGCGGCCTCGAAATAGCGATCCTCGTCGAACACGTCATAGGTGGGCAGGAGGCATTTGCGGGCGATGACGTGCACCTCGCCATGATGGCAGAAGGCGGCGGCGTTGTGGAAGCGGCGGCCTTGGAGGGAAGGGTTGGTCTCGACAAAGCCCACGAGCGCGGGCACCTCGCCGGTGTGCGTGGCGATTTCGGCCAGCGAGTCCTCGTTGTCGGGGACAAAGGCGCTCTTGAAGAGAAGGTCGCGGGGCGGGTAGCCGGTGACGACAAGCTCGGGATAGACGACGAGTTGCGCGCCTTGGGCGACGAGGGTGTCGTAGGCAGCAAGGATTTTGCGGCGGTTGCCCGCGAGGTCGCCGACGGTGGTGTTGAGTTGGGCGATGCCGATGCGCATGGAAAGAAAAGTCTGAATGGCTGGAGGGCTGAAAGGCTGAAAGAAGCGCGGGCGATGGGCGAGGGGATTTTGCCCTGAATCCTTTTCCCGGGTATTCCGCGGGCTGATAGAAACTGGGTTGATAAAAACGAAAGGGCGATTTTTGGGTTCAAGTCCGCCCCGGATTGCGGCTTGCTTGCCGATTCGCGTGAAATCTTTTGCTGGAAAAAACTCTCCGCCCGCTCTGCGTCTCATCCTTGCGTCTGCGTCGCCGCGCCGGAAACAACTCCTCGGCGAACTCGGCCTGCCCTTCGACATCGTGGTGGCCGACGTGACCGAGCACGAGGAGCCGACCACCGATCCCCGCGTGATGGTCGCGCACAATTCCGCCCTCAAGGCCGACTGGGTCGCGGCGCGGCATCCGGATGCGTTTGTGCTCGGCGCGGACACGACGGTGTTTATCGACAACACCGTGCTCAACAAACCCGCCGGCCTCGACGAGGCGCGCGCCATGCTCAAGCGCCTCGCCGGACGCACCCACACGGTGTTTACCGGCGTCGCACTGCGCCGCGCGACGTCCGGCCTGCGCATCGACGAGGGCGTGAGCAGCGAGGTGGAGTTCAAGCCCTTTGACGACAAGGCGATCGACGCCTACTTCCGCATCGTCAATCCGCTCGACAAGGCCGGCGCCTACGGAATCCAGGAAGGGCGCGAACTCATCATCGCGGGCTGGCGCGGCTCGTTTTCAAATATCATGGGCCTGCCGATGGAGGCGACGAAACAAATTTTGACTCGGTGCGGTCTGTTGCGCTGACTTGCACGAGAAACATCAACCGCCAGCCGGGTCCGGCCTTCCGCCGCCCACCTTCCGCCTCATGCCGCCCATTCCGCCGCAGCGCCGTCACATCCGTTCGCAACGCCACCGCGAACGCCGGCGCGTCGCACCGCCCGCGCGCCCTGCCACCCAGCAGCTTCGTCTTTGGCTGGCGGACCGTTCCGCGCGCCGGACTATCGGGATCGGGTTGGTGCTCACGCTCTTGCTCTGGCCGGTCTTGGTGTGGCTCTTCACCCTTGGCATGGGGCATCTCAGCGGCAGCCACATGGCCGGCCGCCAGCCCTACGAGAAACCCAAGCCCAGCTTCGACATCGAGATGGTGGATGACCTCACCCCGACGCCGCCACCGCCGCCCGAGCGGTTCGTGGAAACCAATCCCGACGCGCCGGAAAACACTCCCGACAAAACCCGCAACACCGGCGCGCAAAACCAGCAGGCCGCGCAGGAAGTTCCCACGCCCGACGGCAAAAGCGACACGCCCGCGCTCGAAGGCAAAAAGGACATGGATGTCACGCAAATCGTCAGCGGCCGCCTCGCCCCGCCCACGCCGCCCGAATCGGCCCCGCCTCCGCCTTCCGAGGCCGCGCCCGCCCAGGCCGCCGCGCCCGTGCCTTCCGCGCCGCGCGAGCAAATCCCGCTTTCCGGCGACCAGGAAATCACCGGCGAGAGCGAAACCGGCTACGGCATGAGAAAGGCCGAGGACATCGGCAAACCGCCCACACCCAACGCCACCGAGCACGTGACAGGCCGGCCCGACGCGCCCGACGCCCCCATCGTCGCGCAGGACGCCCAGCCCCAAATCGACCCGCGCCGCCCGCAGCCGCGTCCTCGCGTGAACAAAAACGTGCGCCCCGCCATTTTTGCCGAAAACAAATTCGGCACCTCCAACATCGGCGCCATCGCCTTCGACGCGAAATGGAGCAACTATGCGCAATACCTGCAACGTCTCATCGACACCGTGCAGGTGCAGTGGGAGCGCATCTTGGACAACACCCGCACCTTTCCGCCCACCGGCACGAAAGTGACGGTGAAATTCCGCCTCGAAGCCACGAAAGGCGCGGTCAGCGAAATCATCGACACCGAAAGCAACGGCGGCTCCCAGGCCGAGAGCCAGTGCAAGAGCGCCATCACCGACCGCTCGCCCTACGGGGCGTGGACGGAGGACATGGTCGCCATCTTGGGCGAGTCGCAGGAACTCACGTTCACGTTTTATTACGGCACGCCGTGAGCCGCCTCGCGGACAATTTCTGGGAAACGCTTCCACTCGGTCGCGGCGTGACGCTCATCACCCGCGATCCCAATGGCCTTGCCGCGCTTTCCAAGCCCGCCGGCATCCTCTCGCATCCCAACGAGCCGCGCGACCAGCCGCGCTCGTTGCTCAACGCCCGCTACAACGCCGACGGTGAATACTACGAGTGGCCAGCCGAGCCGCTGGCGCGGAAGTTGCAAGTAACAAGTGACAAGTGGCAGGAGACGCATCCAGCGCCGCCACCGGCAGCACCAGTGCCGCTGGCAACACCGACGACGACGGCAACATCAGCGCCGCCGGCATCCTCTCTTGTTACTTGTGACTTGCCACTTGAAACTTCCGCGCCAGCGGCTCGGCTCTGGCTCCTCAACCGCCTCGATTCCGCCACTTCCGGCGTGATTCTTGTCGCGGCCAGCGAATCGCTTGCGCGTGAAATCCGCGCTATGTTCCAGCGGCGTCACATCCACAAAACCTACGCCGCGCTCGTATTCGGCGCGCCGTCCGAAGACCGCCAGCGCTGGACGGACCGGCTCGCCATCGAAAAACGCCGCGGACAGATCCGTGCCAACGCCTCCGCCGGTCACATCCCGGCCGAGGCGCACATGACGCTTCTGCGTTCCAACCGCCGCGCCGTCCGCTCGCTTTCGCTCATCCAGCTCGAGCCGAAGACGGGCCGCAGCCACCAGCTTCGCGTGCAGTGTGCCCGCCGGCATCTGCCCATCGTCGGCGACGCCACCTATGGCGATTTCCGGGCCAACCGTGATTTTGCGAAACGCACGGGGGAGAAACGCCTCTTCCTGCATTCGCTCGAAACCCGTTTCGATTACGAGCATGCCGGACGGGTTTTCACCTTTGCCGCCCGCGCCGGGTTGCCGGAGGCGTTTGAAGAGGCGCTGCGCCCGTGAATTGGAGGGACGGCCTCCGTGCCGTCCGCGGTTTGGAGAAAAAGGGCCGGAGACGAGCAAGGCAGACTCCATCCCTCCGCTCCAAACAAGAAAAACGCGGACGATGTTTTTTACCTTGGAAAAACTTGTGGAAAATTCTCCTTGCTGCCCGCGCCGACCCGGCCCATGTTGGCCGGCTCAATCACACATCGGGGTGTAGCTTAGCCTGGTAGAGCGCTACGTTCGGGACGTAGAGGCCGAGAGTTCGAATCTCTCCACCCCGACCATTTTCAATTCAGGGGAGAACTTGGGTGGCAGATCGTTTAATCGGAGTTGCATTATATTGCGGAGTAGCGATTAACAGATCCTTCTCTTGTTAAACGATCCCCGTAGCAATTACCCATTAGAGATTTTGCTCGACATGCCGGATTTTTCGTGGCGCGAAAGACAGGGTAGGGTGTTTAATCCTATTTCGCCCAGCACCGATGCTCCCGAGTCGATGTGGGTTACGAGCGAGGGAGTCCGACTATCACGCCGCGGGCATGGCTTGGTCGTCTGCTGCGTGCTCGCCGCTTTCATTGGTTCTTTCGGAATTTTGATTCATCGGGGTCGCCTCCCTCTCGCTCTTATCGCTTAAAAAATCTGCGCAACTTTCCGGACGTTATCAATTTTGAGGATAATGACAGGATCCTTGGGACAAGCTCTAGTTTAACATTACCTGCAACCACTCCTGCGGATAATCGCTGTTTTCACCGGCCATGTCTTCCCGGGTTGACAGCGGTTTTTCCTTGGAGCCTCCTTTGTAGTAACGTATGAGATGGGCACGGAACTGGTCTTTCGCCGTGGGTTTTCCTCCCAGCAGATTCCAGTCAACAGAGACCTTGGCGGCAAAGCCCAAATCCTGGTCCTCGTCGTTGTTTACCGTCCCCTCAACCTCAATATTATTGGTGATTCCCTTGCCTATGAGCACCCACGAATAACGCTCCTCCTTGTAAACAGTATACTGACCAGCGGCATTGACTGTGATTTTATAATTTTGTGACCGGCCGTTTTCGACCGTGCGGTTGAGCAACATTGCCGACGCATCCGAATTTTGGGGCGTAAAGGCCGAAAGGGCTTTGTCAAACAGATAGGTGGCAAACTGAAACTCCCTGTCTGTATATCCGAAATTCACGAACACCTGCGAATCAATCTCCTTGCCCAGGAACCAGTAGTCATTGCGCGATTTGTCGAATTGATTGATTGGAGCCATCGTCAGGTCACCCTTGGCGATTGTCTTGGCATAGTTCAGACGGCCTTTAATCACAAGCACCTTGTAGCGTTCCTTTCCGGTTTCCGCATACTTAACCATCGCCGTGGCGATAACCTCATTGTTGCCGATGTCATCGATCGAGCCCCAGTAACCCTTGAACGGGGAGGTCGCAAAGCGGAAGTTATCGGCTTTTTTATCGCCTATGAGCGTCCAGATTCCCTCGACTCCTTTATACGTGCCATTGCACAGCACCACCACTTCACCTGTTCCGAGTTTTGCGGAGTATGGCCCGTAAGCCCAAAGGTCCTTGTTGATTTGCTTTTTCCAGGGGTAATCCGGCCCGCCTTCCCTGGCCACTTTCTCATGATCAATGCGCCAGTTGACATCGGCCGGAGTCTTCACCACGACCGGAGTCTGATCCATGACATGGCGACCGTGCCAGACTTCGATTGGAACGGCAATGCCGTTGTTGTCATCAAGCCATACGCCGGAGGGCATGCCGTCGTATGAGGCCCGTTCGTCGAAAGTGCGCGAAATGGTTTCATTGTCCAACCAGGTGCAGAGTTCCTTGCCCTGCCATGTTTTTCCGCCATCCATGGAGCGAATGACGACCGTGCGCGGATTTGATATCTTGTTCACCACCTCCTGGCTCGATGTGATATACATCTGAATCTCGCCTGACGGGAGTTGCAGCATGGCCGGCTCCCAGCAGCGACCGCGATAAATTTCCCTCGGTTTGGAAAAGGTGCGGCCCGAGTCCTCGCTGAACATGATTTCGATGCCGCAGTTGTCGTTGGTGTTGGGAATATCACCATAGCCCCGCCTGTAACGCCATTGGTAGGCAAGCAGGATGCGTCCGTCCTGCAACTGGATGAAATCCGAGTTGATAAACACCTTCTCGTCCCTCCCGACCGTGGAGGTGGCCCGGTGCTTTTCCCTTAACATTTGCGCGTCGCCCCAGGTTTCCCCATTGTCCTCGCTGCGTCGCACATAGACGTTCCATCCGACATGGTGATTGTTAAATGACATGAGCAAGGTCCCGTCCTTGAGTTTTTTTATGCGCGGATAGCTGAGGTTTTTCTCGACGAAATCCCTGTTGCCGACACGAACTTCCGTCATTTCCTGATAGGTAGCATTGTCCCAGGATATGCGGACGCGACTCTCGTCCCCGTCATTGGTGTTCGCACGGCAGACGGTCATCAGGCCGCTTATCAGCGCCATTGATGCCAATGCCCGCAAATTTTTCATTTTATTTTCGGCTTTGATTTGATTATCCATTGTATTATCGGCTTTGGTTTGGTTGTCAGGTTTTGAATTTGATTTTTGTATTTGTAATCCGCGATGCCCATGCCTCGTTCCAATATCATTGGTGATCCGATGTTATATTATTAAAGTCCGTTTCATTTTGCGTAGAATCTGAACTCGGTGGTGGAATAATAGGACTGGCCCGGATATAGTATGCTGGATGGGTATTCCGGATGGTTGGGCGAATCGGGATAGTGAAGCGTTTCAAGCAGCATGCCTCCGAATTTTTCGAGCGGGCGGCCCTCCTTGCCCACGATCTTTTCAGACAAGGCGCGCCCGGTATATGTCAGGAGCCCGGGTTCGGTCGTCCATGTCTCGACGCCGCGGCCGCCGCGCGGCTCCCACAGATCGGCGGCCCGTGCAAGTTTTCCATCCTGGTTGCGCAAGACCCACGTGACGGAGAAGCCGCGCATGGTTTGGAAATGTTCGTTGGGCGTGTCGATTGCGTGGTCAACTCTGCGGGGATTGCGCAAATCGAACGGGGTGCCCTCGACCGGCTTCGTTGGCCCGGCAGGCACAAAATGCGATGTGTTGGGCAGGTATGAGTCCGCCTCGACTTGCATGATGTGATCCATCACATACCCTCCCTGTGAACCTTTCAGATTGAAGAAGGTGTGATTGGAGAGGTTCACTATGGTCGGTTTGTCGGTGGTGGCGGCATATTCGATTTTCAGCACGTTGTCCCGGCTCCACCAATAGGTAACCGTGGCGTCGAGGTTGCCGGGATATCCTTCCTCGCCGTCGGGGGACATGCGCGAGAAACGTACCCCGACCCGCTCGGTTTCCTGGAGAATCTCGCCCTGCCACATCACACGGTCAAATCCCTTTTCCCCTCCGTGCAGATGCCCGCGATAGTCGCCGAATTGTTCGTTCCGTGAGAGTTGCACCGCTCTGCCATCGAGCATGAAACGGCCCCCTGTTATCCGGTTTGCATAACGGCCTATCGCACAGCCAAAAAAGCGTTCCTGGCCGGACTCGAAATCTTCAATGCACCCGTAACCGGGCACGACATCGTCGATCTCGCCCCGGCGGTCGGGCACACAAATGCGCACGATGCGGCAACCGTAATCGATCACATCCACCCAGGAGCCGTTGCCGCTTTTGAGCCGGTATAGGGTCACCTTTTCCCCACCCGACAACTGTCCGAAACCGATGGTTTCGACCGAGGGGGATTGCGCGGGCGAAGCGAGCGATGACGATAGCGCAGGCTTCGTCTGCGTTGTTTCGGGATGATGCGATTTGTTGGTTTTCATGGCTTGGTATCTTTCTGCTCACTATCCGCCACTCGCTACTTTCTTCCCTCACCATCTCCAAGCGATGCCGAGGTTGATGGTATAGTCTCGCAACTTGCCGCCGAGCTTGGTGGAGGCGTCGGCTTGGACTTCGAGTTTTTCATTGATGCGCATGGTCGCGCCTCCGCCAAGCAGGAACGAACCGCCACTGAAATCGTCCGTGTAATCATAGCGGTCTCGCGGGCGGGTGCTGTCGGCATCGAAATAGCGTGTTACTCTCACGGTGCTGGTCCCCTTGTTTTCGTTGTTGTAGGCCATGCGCAGGGAGGGAAGCAGCATCAGCTTGTCGCGGAGCTTGACAACCCGGGCAAATTGCAGGCCCACGCGTTCGCGGTATGAGATGATGTTGTCCATTTCATAAAAGCGGTGAGCGGAATCCTGAACGCTGGTAACGCTCGTGCTGTGCCAGGCGATCTGCGCCTGCGGCTCCACCAGCCAGCCGGACTTGGTCTTGATCGTGTAACCCATCTCCACCGCCGCGCCCACACCGCTCGCGCGGATCTGCAAATTGCGCGGCATGAGATCAACCTCTATTGTGTGGCGGATCGTGTCGGCAAACACGATGGCGCTGGCATAAAACGCATTGTTGGGCCGGTAGCCAACATGGACGCCGCCTTTGTATGAGAGAGTCGTGGTATCGGCATCGTCCATGCTTATATGCGTGTCCACACAATCAATGAACACGCCCGTTACCCAGGGGGAATCGGTTGCGGTCCTGCTCCTGCCTCTGCCCCTGGTCTCGGAGGCCTTGGTGTAATTCATCCCGGCCTGCACGCCCTTGGTGATGGCTTGCGCGCCGTGGTAGAGGGTTTCCTTGATGGTGTCGTGGCGGTAGGTGGAGTTCACCCACCAGTCGTAGCCGGGACGCAGGCCGCCTTCGTTGTTGAGACGCATCGCTGCGTTTTGCCGCGAGAGCGCGTCGAGTGTGGTTTCCGTGCCGATGAGGAGCGCGGCGTTGATGCCGGCCACGGCGGGTATCAGCGGCACGAGGCGCGTCTGGCCGAGCACGTAGTTGCCGCCGTCCTTGGTGACATCCCAGGCGAAAATAGCATCCGCGGGGCTGGCGTCCACGTTGAATGTGAAATCGGCGGTGTTGTCGGCGGACTCGATGAGCACGACCGACGACGGGGCCGGGCCGGAGATGAACGTGTAGCCGTCGTCGGTGGTCTCGGTGAGGGACACGTTGACGACGCCGCTGCCGGTGATGAATTGCGATGCCTTGAGGTAATCCGAGCCGAGGATGACGCCTGCGGTGGAGTTTACGGTGGCGGACATGAGCAGCGTGCCGTTGTGGTCGAGCGAGGCGGAGGCTTGGCGGGTGCCGCGCATGTCGAGAGTGGCTCCGTGGCCGATGACGAGGGCGGAGGCGGGGTTGAGGCGGTTGTTTGCACCGGGCCTTAGCTCGCCCTCGAGGATGCGGGTGGCGCCGGTGTTGCCGAGCGTGCTGGTGAGCGTGAGCACGCCCGAGCCGCGTTTTTCAAAGGCGCCGGGGCCGGAGATGGCCGGGGTATAGCTGACGGATGTTTCCTGGACGAGGATGAGCGTGCCGGCGGTGTCGGTCGTGACGCGGGAAGTTTTCAGGACGGCGGCATCGGCCTGGAGCGCGCCGCCGGCGATGTGGTAGCCGATGGTGGCGGGGGTGTTGGAGTTGGTGATCACGAGCGTGCCCGCGCCGAGTTTGGCGAGGGTGCCCGTGCCGGCCAGCGCGCTGGAGAGCGTGACGTCGTCGTCACCGGTGTCGAATGCCGGCATGAAGCCCGTGCCTGCGAGCGTGAGGGTGTCGGAAATCGTCATGGGGGCGAGGGTGCGGAGCGTGCCGCTTCCGGTGAAGCGGATGCCGGCGCCGGCGGTGCCGAGTTGCGCGGTGTTGCTGAAGGCGAGCAGGCCGGCGTTGATTTCGACGCCGCCGATGAAGGTGTTGGCGGCATTGTTGAGCACGAGCGCGCCCTCGCCTGTTTTCACCAGTCTGCCGCCGGGGGCTGTCACCAGCGTGCCGGTGACGGTGGGGGACGCGTTGATGGCCTGGCCGGTGAAGGTGAGCGTGCCGGTGTTGTCAACGAGCATGTCCGACACGGTGACGGCAGCGTCGATGGCGATAGTGGTGGCGGTGGTGGTGGAGAAGCGCACGGTGTCGGCGTCCTGGAATTTCAAATGGCCGCTGGTGTCGTCGCTGTAACCGCGCCAGTTGTCCTGCGCGATGTTCCACCGGGTGGTGCCGCTGGCGCCCGTCCATTCCATGTAGCGCGAGTCGTCGGCTTCGTGGATGAAGAACAGGGTGCCGGCAGAGGCGGCGAGTTCATAGTTTGCGCGGAATGTTGAATCCACCAGGAAGCCTTTGACTTCGAGGTTGGCTATGTCCGCGAGCGAGGTGGCGTTGCCGAGGGCGTAGGTGCCGGAGTCGATGTGGCCGAATGTCAGGCCGACAATGTTGCTGGCCGTGTCGGTGGTGATGGCGCCGGTGACGTTGAGGGTGTCGGCGAGGCCGCCGACGTGGATGCCGAAATCCACGCGGGCGGAGCCGGTGAGGGTGAGCGCGCCGCCGATGTTGAGCGTGCCGCCGGCGGGCGTCGCAAACGGCGCCCCGGCGAGGAGCACGCCGTTGTTGATGGTGATGTCGCCAGTAAAGGCGCCGTCGCCGCCCGCGGACGCGCCGGCGGAGACGGTGAGCGGGGAGCCGAGTTGAGCGCCATCGGCGAGGAGGAGGCTGCCGGCGGTTACGCTGACGGGCGCGGTGAAGGAGGAATTATCGGTGGCGCGCAGTATGAGCGAACCGGCGCCGGTTTTTGTGAGCGCGCCAGCGGCACCCGTCGAAGAGAGGGCGCCGGTGTATTCGACGGTGTGGCTCTGGGTGTTGAAGGTGGCGTTCACGCCGGCGATGGAGATGGCGTTGGAGAACGCTCCAGTGGAGCCGGTGATGTTGCCGTCGACGCGGAGTTCGGCGTCGCCGGTGAAGGTGATGTTTGTGCCGGTGGTGTCGAGTTGCGCGGCGTTGTTGAAGGAGAGGACGCCTTGCTCGATTTCGACACCGCCCGCGAAGGTGCCAGCCTCGTTGGCGAGCACGAGCGTGCCCGCGCCTTTTTTGACGAGTTTGCCAGTGGTGGCGTCGGTCGCGGTACCGCCGAGGGAGACAAGGCCCGGGATGCCGTCAAACGAGGCGGAGTCGGCGCTGGTGGTGAGTGCGCCACCGACAAAGGTGAGCGTGCCGGTGGTGGCCACCTCGATGTCGCCGGCGGTCACGCCCGCCGGAATGATGGTGATTGTGCCGGAGGCGGAGGCGCCGAAGCGCACGCTGTCGCCGTTGGCAAAGCGGTTATCGCCGGCGGCGCTCCAGTTTTCCGAGGCGGCATCCCAGATGCCTCCGGTTGCGCCGGCCCATGTCACGCGCAAGTTGTAGATGGAGGCAAGGATGGAGATGTCGTTGGTGCCGAAGGTGAAATCGACGCTGTTGCGCCCGGTGAGCGTGGCGCCGTTGACGGTATAGGTGAAGTTGGACATGCCGGCCAGGATGCTGTCCGAGGACGAGATGATGGTGTAGGCGCCGTTTTTGAGGTTGATGAAGTCGATGGTTGTGGTGCCGGAGGCGAGGAGTCCGCCGACGTTGAGTTTCGTGGTGGCGGGGGTGGCGAGGTCGAAGCTGAGCATCGAGCCGTGGGCAAGGGAAAGCGTGCCGGTGACGGTGCTGCCGCCGCCGGAGAAGGCCGCGCCTGCGCCGACACTCAGGGCGCCAAGTGTCGTGCCGGGCGCGAGGGTGACGGAGCCTTGGTTGACCGCGAGCGTGCCGGCGAACGCGAGGTTGGGCGTGGCGAACACGAGGGAGCCGGCGCCGGTTTTAATCAGGGCGCCGGCGGCGGTGGCGTTGGCGGCGGCGAAACTTCCGTTCCATGTGAGCGCGGCGGCACCGGTGTTCATCTCGGCGGTGGCGGCTGGCGCGATGGAGAGGTTGTAGGAAACTGTCACCGGGGTGCCGGCGGGAAGGGAGGGGGCGCCAAACGCGAGGGTGCCGGCGGAAACGCCGAGCGCGCCGGAGAAGCTGGAGGCGGGGGTGAGCGTGAGCGAGCCGGCGCCGAGTTTGTTGAATGCGCCGGTGCCGGTGAGGGTGAGGTTGTGTGCGGCGGGCGTGTCGAGAAGGAGAGCGCCGTCAACGAGGATGGAGTCGCCGCGGATGCTCGCGGTCGAGCCGGCGAGGGTGCCGGAGCGCACGATGGTGCCACCGGTGTAATTGTTAGCGCCGGTGAGGGTGGTGAGGCCGCCGCCGTTGACTTCGACGGCGAGCGAACCGGCGAGATTGTTCGCGAACGTGTAATTTGCGGTGCTGTGCGAAAACAAGACGCGCGCGCTGCCGGCGCCGCCGGTGATGGTGACGGGGCTTGTGCCGTTTGCGCCGGTGATGGCGCCGGCACTTGCTCCGGCGATTTCGAGCAGGCCGGTGGCGGTGGCGGCCTGGGCGAGGGTGATGGTGCCGGTGCCGACACGCACGGAGCCGCCGTCGCGCAGCATGAGCGTGCCCGTGCCGCTGTTGCCGATATTAATGTAGGTGCCGGCAGACAGGCTGCCCGCGAGGTTGAGGAGACCGACGCTTCCGGCCGACTGGCCAACATCCAAGTAGGTGGAGATTGATACAACGCCGCCGGGGGCGACATCCATGGTGCCCTGGCCCTGGCGGCCGAGCAGCATATAGGAACCGACATCCAAGGTGCCTTCGACGTTGGCGAAGCCCCTGCCAGAGGTGCTCTGGCCAAGGTTGAAATACTGGAGGGCTTGCACCGTGCCGGTGGAGGCAATGTCAAGGTGGCCGGTGCCGGAATAACCGGTTATAAGATAGGAGCCGATGTGCATGAGCCCCCCGACGATGGCACGGCCGCGACTGCCGCCGCTGGCATAGCCGATATAACCGACGCCGGTGGTCCAGTCCACACCGCCGGCTTCGATGACAAGCGTGCCGGAGGAACCCGCGCTCTGGCCGACGGATATCACGGCATTGGTGGCCGAAACGCCGGTGCCGATGGTGATGCCTCCGGTTTCGATGTAAGCGTTGTCGCCGGCGGCAGGGGCGCCGCGCAAGGCGCCGGTGGTGCTGCCTTCGCGCCAACCGTTGGGGGTGAACCAAGTGCCCGTGACTCCGGGGTCCCAATAAATGTTGTCGGCGGGGAGCGAAAGGCTGAAAGCCTGAAGGCCGAAGGCCAGAAAAAGGCAGCGTGTGAAAGTGCGGAGTGTTTTCATAAGATGCGGGTGGGGGATGAAGAAAATTAAGGATTAAAAAGCGGGGCGGCGGATGTGGCGGCGAGTGGCGGGCGGGCGGATTTCGGGATGCGGAATGGTTTTTCCCGTCCTCTGACTTCCGACCTCCGGATCACCATTCCCCCCTGATGGAGACCCTGAAGGAGGTGCCGCCTCGCACGCTTTGATAGAGCGGCGACCCGGCGTCCGGGAACTGCGGGAAATTCCGCATGTAGGTGTAGGGCTCGTCGAAAAGATTGCGGATGTGGAACGACAGGGAGTAGGTGCGATTGAATTTGTATCCGCCGCCGAGATCAACCTGGGTGCGGTGGCGGCTGTAGGTGATGCCCGTGTCGCTGATGGGGAACTCGTCCGTCCAGTTGTAATTTGTATAGATGTTGAATTTGCGGTAGGTGAACGTGAGCCCGGCATTGACGGCATGGGGAACGACACGGGTGCTGATGTAATTGGCGTAGGCGCGGGTGTAATTGGCGCGCAGGACGAGGCGCTTGAGCGCCGGGGCGATGAAGCCGAGGTGCTGCCGCCAGCCCACCTCAAGGCTGCGCATGCGGGTCTCCCCCGGCCGGTTGCGACGTATGTTGAACTCATAGCCGGGATACTGCTCCGCCATATCGGCCAGCTCCCCGGGCAATTCATCGCCCCACACGGACGACTGTTCTATCTTGTTTTTCAAGTCGTTTTGATACGCGCCCACGCTCAGGTTGCCGACACCTTTGAAATAATAGTTCAGTTGCGCGCCGTAGGAGCGCCCGTTTTCAACCTGGAGATAAATATTGGGCAGGGAGACGACGCCCTCGGCGTGGTTGACGGTGGTGACACCCGTAAGGTCGCTGTAAGTGGGACGCCTGATGGTCGTGCTCATGCCGAGCTTGATGTCGAGATTTGTCGTGATGTCATACTTGAGCGAGGCACTGGGGAAAAAATTATCGTAGGCGTTTTTGCGGTGCCGCCAGGGGCGGGAGAAGAACTGGTAGTTGATGCCATCCAGATACGTGGCCCTGCCCGTGGTGGGATCAAAGGGATGACCCGCGGCGGCGAGCTCGGCCTCGGTGCGGGGATCCGGCTCCAGCACGTCGGTCATGGTTTTTTCATGACGCAGGCCGGCGCGCACATGAAGGCGTTTGTCGAGCAGCATGCCCGTGGCCATGAGGTAGGCGGCGTCGATGCATTCGCTGAAATCCCGGTGATCCCGCACCTTGGCATTATAATAATCGGAGGCGTAGGTCGTGGAGTCGGGCGCGTAGGTGACGAATTCCTCGGGATGCTCGCGGTAGTATGCCCCGATGGCCTGCAGATTGGCCATGAAAAGCGTGCCTCCGCTCAATGTCTCAAACTGCATGTTATGCCCGCCCATGTCGAAGCGGTAGGCACTCTTGAAATTTCCCCAATTTGCGCCGCCGTTCCAGGTGGCGCGGCCCGTGTAGTAGTCCTGGTCGAAAGTGCGCTTTTCATCGCGCCTCTTCAAGCCGGCCTTCCACTGGATGGGGAAAAGCCAGCGCGTTAACAGGGAGGCGTTGATCTGGGTGGTGAGGAAACTCTGGGTGGAGTCCCGTCCGTCATCGGGAAACAGGGACGGCTTGGAAAAGACGGTGCCGCTGGCAATGTCGGGGCCGGATGTCTGGGTGAATTTGAAATCGGTGGCGTCGGCTCTGTTGCTGAGGCGTTCGACCCGGTAGCGGACATTCGACGTCGTGAGGGTGTTGAGGTTGTAAATGCCCCCCGTGCGCCCCATGGACGCAAGCCAGCTCATGGAGTCGGAATGCGAGACCAGGCCCTCGATGCTGAAATCGCCGATGCGGTATTCAAACCGCGGGGTGAGCGTGACGGTCTGGGTCATTCTCGAAATGGTGCGGAAATTGGCGGTCACCCGTGAGGCGCCGGTGGTCTCGAAACGGGACAGGATGTCGTCGCCGCCGAGGACTGAGCCGGGGTTGGCGCGGGTGTAGCCTGTATCGAAGGTGACGGTGCGCCGGAGGTTCCACAGGCGCGAGTAGTTGTATATCAAGCCGAGGCCCACCGCGAGCCGCGGGGTCACGCGCCAGTCCCCGCGAATCGTGGTGGCAAAGCGACGGTTGGTGCGCGGCGATTGCAGCAACGCCATGGATGTCGGCACATAAGGGCGCGGGTCGGCGGGGGTGGGGTTGTAGTCAACGTTATAGATCAAGCGGTGCTGCTCCGAATAAATGTCGGAGTCGCTCACGTTGATGATGATGCCGTATTTGTTTCTCACGGCATGGGAGAACTCGACGATAAAGCCGGGGCGGATTTTGAACACACCGCCGTTGTCGTCGGGACCGTAGGTCTTTTGAAAAGTGGCGCCGGCGCCGGAGGCCATGGTGAGGGTGGCTTGCGCCATGAGGTTGGTGCCGCGGCGGGTGAAGGCGCTTTTGCTGCGCATGTTGACCGTGCCGGCGGGGGCGTTGGCATCGACGTCGGCGCTGATGGTGCGGGAGACTTCCAGCGAATCCATGCTGCTGAGCGAAATGGCCGAGAAGCTGGTGGCCCGGTTTGTAGTCTCCGCATCCGCCGTGGCCAAGGCAAGGCCGTCAACGGTGACGTTGACGTATTCGGCGCTGAGGCCGCCGAAGCTCACGCTGGTCACTTCGCCAAGCTCGGTGTTTATAAACACGCCGGGAACGTTGCGGAGAAACTCGCCGATGTTGCCCTCGGGGTCGTTGCCAAACACATCCGACGAAACGACCTGGGTCAGGTTCATGGAGGCGCGCTGGTCCATGATGGCCTTGGCCTGGCCTTCGCGCTCGGCGGAAACGGTGAATCTTTCAAGCTGCACGACGTCGTCGTCGCGGGACGCCGGCAGCTCGAAGTCTTTCGTGGTGGTGGCGCCGGCGGCAACGGCAACCGTGGCGGCGACGTTTGAGTAGCCGGCGTAGCTGAGTTCCAAGGTCACCTCTCCGGGCGTCAGATTGCTGATGTGGTAAAAGCCTCCCATTTCGGAGACGGCGGTTTCGCCGGTCTGCGCGACGCGAATCCTTGCATTACTGACGTATTCCTCGGTCGAGGGGTTGTAAACCCGGCCCGTGACGGAGCCGGTGCGCACGGTTTGCGCGTGTGCGGAAGGGAGCGCGAGCAGGGCCGTGAGGAGAAGGATGGGTAATTTGGCGAGTTTCATGGCAGGGTGTGAAATAGGAATTAAGATTTTAAAAGCGGGGCACTGCGTGCCCGACAAATGCGCGATTTTGCCGCGCGGGGATGCGGATATATAGTGAGTGTGTGTGGGGGGGTAGTGGTTTTATAAATTTTGCGAGTGAACTTGGGCCGTGGGCTCCATTTTTAAATATTAAGGGAGGATCTAAAATTAACAGCGAAGGACGCAAAGGGAGCGAAGAAAACAATATTGATGAAGATCATTTATTTATAATTAATTGTGATAAAGTAATTATGCTATTATTAATGCTTTTCGATCTTTGCGTCCTTCGCTGTCAAAATGGATTTTAGAAATTCCCTTAATTCTTAATTTCTGGCGGGCGAGGCGGGCGCCTCACCACGCAATAGCAATGCCGGCAGTGGCTGTCGTGCCTTGCGTGGACGCAGTGTCGAACCACGCGAAGCCCGCCTGAAGGGTGATGTTGCGGCGCAATTCGAACAGCAGGCCGCCGCCAAGCTCCGCGCCGCCGCCGCCGAAATTATGATTGAATGTCTCGCGCGCCACAACAAGGCGGCCTTCGCCGCCGAAATCGTAGAGCCAGCCCGCATGAATATACGGGGCGCACTTGAGGCCGTTTTTCCAGACGCCCTCGCGACTGAGGCGCAGGCCAAGGCGGGTTTCCCGCGAATTGGCGCTGTCAACGTCGTAGTGGCGCCCGAAGGCGTCGGTGGCTCCCTCGATGTTGTGTTCCTGGTAAACGAAGCGCGCGGCGGGTTCGAGACGCCACTTGCCGGTTTTCCCGAGGGCAATATCGTATCCGGCGGAGAACGAGCCGCCCCAACTGTAACCCGTGGTGGCGAAGGGCGCGACGCGTGTGGCGCCGATATTGTATTTCTCCGAGCCAAGGCGCAGGCGTGCGTCAACGTGCAGGCCGCCGATATTCCATGCGCCATACATGCCGTAGCCCGTGGAGGTGGCGCGGCTGTAGGTGGTGCGCCCGGGCAGGTGCATGTCGGATTTTGCGTAGTCAACAAAGAGGCCGAAGATGAAAGCGCCTTGGCGATCGGCAAACCAGTCGATGCCGGCCTGGATGCCCTGCGTGTCGGCGTCGGCGCGCGGGGAGGTTTCGTAGTGATCGTAGCGCACGGCGCCGAGATTTTCGCTGCGCTGGAGACCGGCGGCCCAGAGGTGTTTTTTCTGCCCCGTGTTTGTCTCGCGGGCGGCGAGGAGCCGGTTTTCGATGGAGGCAAACGACGCGCGGCCAATGAGCAGCACGGCGGCGTCCAGCATGCCGAAGGCGCTGGCCGGTTCGATGACGAGCGTGCGCCAGCCGCCGGCGCCGCCGTTGAGTGAAAAATCCCAGCGGTATTGGCCGCCGCCGAATTCGACGGTGCCGTCGTGGACAAACGCGTCCGGGGCAACGCTGCCGGTGACGGTGAGCATGTCGCCGAGCGCGGGCAGCAGCGAGGTGTCGCCCTTCAAACGCTCGGCGCTGGGCTGCTCCTGCAACGAGAGGCGGGTGACACCGTCGGCGTTGCCGTTGATGATGAAACGGTCGAACTCCATCGCGCCATTGGCGTTGAAGGACATGTCGAGGCGGATTTCCGCGCCGGCGGCGCCGGTGTAGTTGCCGGTGAAGGTCATCACGCCGTGCTGCGCAGCCTGGTTGGCGGCGCGGCCCACCTTGATGACACCGGCATTGGTCAACTGTGGAGCGGAGAAGGCTCCCGTGCCGTGGAGCGCGGCGCCGGGCGCGATGTGAAACGCCGCCGCCGCGGCGAGCGTGGCGGCGGGCTTGATGGCGAGCGCGCCTTGGGAAATGGTCACGGTGTCAACCGTGATGGCGCCGGTGACTTCAAGCGCGCCCGTGCCGATCTTGAAGAACGCGCCAGTGCCGGTCATTGCGCCGGAGTACACCGCGCCGGCGTCGCCGACGCCGAGCGCAAGGGCGGCGTTGTTTGTGATGGACGCACCGCGCAGGTTTCCGCCGCCGGCGGCAAGCGTGCCGCCGGTGATGGTGACGGCCCCGGTATGCACGGCGTCGCCGGTGATGGTGAGCGTGCCGTCGCCGGTTTTTTCGAGCGCGCCCGCGCCGGAGACGCCGGCGGCAAGCTCAAGCGTGCCGTCGGCGATGTCGAGGGTGGCGGTTGCGGCGCCGGCGATGCTGACTTCGGCGGCGAGCGCGCCGGTGCCGGAAAGGACGCCGACGAACGTGCCGCCGGAGCCGGTGAAACTGATCGGAGCGTGCCCACCGCCGACGGTGGCGGTGCCGAGCTGGGCGACGTCGTTGAAGACGATGGCGCCGCCGGAGATTTCGATGCCTCCCACAAAATTGTTCGCGCCTGTGTTTTCGAAGGTAAGCGTGCCTGCGCCGGATTTATTGAGTTTGCCCGTGACGCCTGTGAGATTGGCGCTGCCGCTCGCAGTGATGATGGTCGTGCCGGAAGTGATGCCACCCGCGCCGTCAAAGGTGTAATCGGCGTCGCCTGAAACAGTGATGTCGGAAACTCGCGTATTCTGGGTGAGCGTGATCGTGCGGTTGGCAGGGTTGGCGGCGTCCGTGACGCCGTCGAAGATGACGGTGTCGAGGGCGGCGTAGTTTTTGGTGTTGTTGGAGCCGGTCCAGTTGTCGTCGATGACGTTCCAGAGTGCGGAGGCGGAGCCCGTCCAGATGAGGCTGCGCGAAATATCGGCGTCGAATAAAATCAGGAGGTCGGCGCCGGCGGCAGTGGTGAAGGCGGTCTGGCGGAGGCCGCCTTGCGCGGCGCCGTCAATCGTGATGGTGCTGCCGGCCAGCGCGCCGAGACCGGAGAGCGTGTAGGAGCCGGACATGCCGAGTGTGAGGTCGATGGTGTTCACGCCGGCAATGCTGACAGTTCCCCCGATGTCGATGATGCTGTCGGATGCGTCGAAGAGGCCGAGTTTGAGGGTGGAGTCGGCAAACGTGAGGTTGCCGCCGATGGAGAACGCCGCCGCACCCGGGGACGCGGGCGCGAGCGCGAGCGTGGTGTTGTTGAATGAAACATTGCCGGTGATGGCGCTGCCAGCGGCGGCGGAGAGTGTCTGGCCGGCGGTGCGCGCAAGTGAGCCGGTGAGCGTGCCACCGAAGGCGAGCGTGACGGCCCTGGTGTTGTCAAGCGTGGCTGCGCCGGAGAGCGTGACGGCGCCCGCGGCCACGATAAACGCGCCGGTGAAGCTGGAGGCGGGGGTGAGCGTGAGCGAGCCGGCGCCGAGTTTGTTGAATGCGCCGGTGCCGGTGAGGGTGAGGCTGTGAGCGTCGGGCGTGTCGAGGAGGAGAGCGCCGTCAACCAGGATGGAGTCGCCGCGGATGCTCGCGGTCGAGCCGGCGAGGGTGCCGGAGCGCACGATGGTGCCGCCGGTGTAATTGTTGGAGCCGGTGAGGGTGGTGAGGCCGCCGCCGTTGACCTCGACGGCGAGCGAGCCGGCGAGATTGTTCGCGAACGTGTAATTTGCGTCGCTGTGCGAAAACAAGACGCGCGCGCTGCCGGCGCCGCCGGTGATAGTGACGGGGCTTGTGCCGTTTGTGCCGGTGATGGCGCCGGCACTAGCCCCGGCGATTTCGAGCAGGCCGGTGGCGGCCTGGGCGAGGGTGATGGTGCCGGTGCCGACGCGCACGGAGCCGCCGTCGCGCAGCATGAGCGTGCCCGTCCCGCTGCCGCCGATGCGAAATTCCCCGTTGCCAACATAAGTGCCGGCAACATCGAGGGTGCCGCGGGAACCGGCGCCGTTGCCAATGGAAGTGGTGCCGGTGGCCCTCATGGAGCCGCTGGGAGTGACATTGACAGTGCCGGCGCCATTGCCGCCGATATTAATGTAGGTGCCGGCAGAAAGGCTGCCCGCGAGGTTGAGGAGACCGACGCTTCCGGCCGACTGGCCAACATCCAAGTAGGTGGAGATTGATACAACGCCGCCGGAGGCGACATCCATGGTGCCCTGGCCCTGACGCCCGAGCAACATATAGGAACCGACATCCAAGGTGCCCTCGACGTTGGCGAAGCCCCTGCCAGCGGCAGTGTGGCCAAAGTTGAGATAATCGATGGCTTGCACAGTGCCACTGGAGGTAATATCAAGGTAGCCGGTGCCGGAATAGCCGGTTATAAGATAGGAACCGATGTGCATGAGCCCCCCGACGATGGCACGACCAAGACTGCCGCCGCTTGAGTAGCCGATATAACCGTTGCTGGTAGTCCAGTCCACACCGCCGGCTTCGATGACAAGCGTGCCGGAGGAACTCGCGCCGTAGCCGACATAGAGTGTGGCATTGGCAGCCAAGACGCCGGTGCCGATGGTGACGTGACCGGTTCCGATGTAAGCGCTGTCAGTATCGAGAGGGGCGCCGCGCAAGGCACCGGTGGCGCTGCCTTCGCGCCAGCCGTTGGGAGTGAACCAAGTGCCCGTGACTCCAGGGTCCCAATAAATATTGGCGGCGGGGAGCAAAAGGCTGAAAGCCTGAAGGCCGAAGGCCAGAAAGAGGCAGCGTGTGAAAGCGCGGAGTGTTTTCATAAGATGCGGGTGGGTGGACGAAGAAAACTAAGGATTAAAAATGGGGCGGCGGATGTGGCATCGAGTAGCGGGGCGAGCATGGCCGCCTGCGGCGGCAACAGCGCAGGTTTCGCCTGCGCTGTTTCGGGATGATGTGATTTGCTTGTTTTCCTGTCTTGGTGTCTTTCTGCTCACTACTCGCTGCTGGTTTTCATGCTTTTCTTCAGAAGCCTATGCTGTAGCGGAGGCATATCTGGTGTCTGGAGTTGCGTATGCCGTTATGGGTATACCGGACGGTGTCGTTCAGGTTTTTGATATTCACGCCGATGATGTGGTTGAAATTGGTGGTGCTGCGATTTCGTTTGGTGCGGAATCCATACTGAACGCAGGCATCGAAGATCATGATGATATTTTTTAATTTCACCACAGAGGGCACGAAGATGAAAAGAGGCTATATGAAATGATCAGTGTTCTTCGTGTCTGCGATGAGTTTATTGTTTTGATTATTCATGGATGAAATATTTATAAACCAGCGTGCTCCCGCTCCCTGCCCCTAGTTCCGGGCCATGTCGAGGAGGTTGGGGCAGGCGAGGTCCTGCCAGCGGATGTTTTTCATCGGGGAGCGGTTTCCTTTGAAACTGTGGTTGGCGCCGGGGATGCGCCAGACGGTGAGGTCTGCGCCGAGTTCGCGCGCTTTTTTCTCCATGAGAAGCGCGTGGCCGACGTTCACCTTCGGGTCGGCCTCGCCCTGAATGATGAGTGCGCGGGGGGAGTCTTTTTTCAGCCACCAGAGCGGGCTGACTTTTTGGGCGAGTTCGCGCGTCTCGGAACGGAGGCCGCCGAGCCGTTCGACGAACCACTGCTCGGTCTGGCGCACCTCGTTTTTTCCCCATGCCTCCGGGGAATAGAAGGTGCAGGGAGGGCAGGCGGCGACAGCTCCGATGAAGCGAAATGTCGCGCCGGCAAGGCCGGAGTCGCCGGGGAATTGCGCGGGGTCGGCCAGCAGCACCATCAGCGACAAGTGGCCGCCGGCTGAGCTCCCGTGGGCGAGGAAGCGCGTCGGATCAAGGCCGTATTGGGCGGCGTTTTTGGCGATGAAGCGGGCGGCGTCGAAGCAGTCCGTGACGCAGTCGGCGAGAGTGAGGCCGTTGCCTTTCTTGGTGAAGCGGTAAGTGACCAGAACAAGAGCGAGGCCGTTATCGCTGAAAAATTGCACATCGGAAAGCGAGTGGCCGTAGCGGTTGCCCGCGCTCCAAGCGCCGCCGTGTAAATAAAACACCACCGGCGTGCCATTCGGGAAAAGCGCCTTTCCGTCTTTGCCGGTTTTTGTTTTCGGCAGGAAGAGGTCGAGGGTGATGTCGTCGTCACCGACTTTTTTGTAAACGAGATCGGCATGAAGGTCGGTGACCCCGGCCTTGAGTTTCATGCCGGCTTCCTGACTGGCGTTGCGTCTGGCTTGCGGCAGCGGCGCGGCACCGGCGGGCGGAGGCGCGGCGAGCGCAAGCGCGGACAAGAGGAGCAGGGCGGAGAGGCAGGCGGTGGTTTTCATAAACTATAGATTCTGATTGGTGGTGAGGGTATTTTTTGATGGGAGCGGACGTGGTTCAGCCCGCATGGTTTAAGCGGCGTGTTTGGAGTGGCGTAGGGGGCGCAGCCCGGCGATGCTGCTTTGAAGATGCGAGCGGCATTAGGCTGTTTGGGTTGTGGTTGAGGGTACCTGATTTTTGACGCCAGCGTGGATGATCCGGGCATGGCTGTCTAGTGCCGGAATTACGCCAACATATACCGATTTTGCGTCATTGACTTTTCCTTCCGGAATACATGAGGTCCATGGATGGATGGACGAAAAAAGGCCCTCGCACGGCGGAAACCGGGCAAGCCCCTGCGCGTGGCGGTGTGCATAGGCACACGCGACCAGTGGGGCCGCGAACGGCTGCTCGGCTTCCTGCAATATGCGCAGAAGCAGAACTGGCAGACCTACCGGATCCAGCAGGACAACAAAAGCGTCCTTGTCCGCGACGCCCTCCTCGCCTTTGACGGGGCGATCATTTTCGACTGCCTGGACCAGGGGTTTCAAAAGATGCTGAAGGAGGGTGGCGCGGTGTGCGTGGAGACCGACTCGCAGAACCTGCACCTGGCGGACGCGGCTGTGTTCCAGGATGACGCCATGCTCGTGCGCGCGGGGGCCGGGCACCTCCGCTCGGCCGGCTTCGAGCACCTCGGGTTCTGCGGGTTCGCCAACAACCCCACCTCGGACACGCGGCTGGCGCATTTTGTGGAGCAGACGAATGGCGCGGGCCATGTCTTCAAGGATACATGGCTCGACGGCCCGGTGGACATCACGCCGCTGATGCGCTGGATCAAGGCGCTGCCCAAGCCCGCCGGCGTGCTGGCCTGCGACGACAGGATTGGCGAACGCGTGCTGGAGGCGTGCCGCTGGGCGGGCATCCGCGTGCCGGACGAGGTCGGGGTGATCGGCGCTGGCAACGATGAGTTGATTTGCGAAATGACGCAGCCGCGCCTTTCCAGCGTGGTGCTGCCGACGCGGAAAATCGGATGGATGGGGGCGGAGATGCTGGAGCGGCTGATGGCCGGAAAAAAGGTCAAGGAAAAGTGGCTGTCGCTCGCTCCGCTGGACATAATCAGCCGCACCTCGACGGACAGGCTGCCGGCGGCGCGTCCCGCGGTGCTCAAGGCGCTTGAGTTCATGCGTGCGGAAAGCCACCATCCGATTGGCGTGGATCAGGTGACCGCCGCCGCGGGCGTGTCCCGGCGCACGCTTGAGCGGATATTTTCCGCCGACGTGGGAAAGACCGTGCATGATTATCTCGTGCAGTTACGGCTGCAGGGCGCGAAGCAACTGCTGAGGCAGACGGACATGCCGCTCGGTGACATCCCGGTGCAGAGCGGCTATTTGTCGCAGTCCGCGTTCGTGCAAATGTTTGCCACGCAGACGGGGATGTCCCCGTGCGAATACCGCGACCAGCACAGGCAGCATTACCGAGGGTGAGGTTCAGCCCGGGCACCGGTTGTGTGCCGATCCCCCGTGGATAAAAATCCGGCTTCTTCGCGCTCTCTGCGCTGCAATATCGCAACATCACGCGCGCACGCGTATAGATGCCCCTATGAAACGACTGCAATCAAAGCGAACCTTCTTTAACCGCTAATGAACGTGTCTATGAATGAAGTGCCTACGAGTCTGCGAGTGGTTTGACCTGACCTGATCGCAGGGCGGGGCGGGATGCTGGGAATTTTTCAAGAGAGGTCAATGCGGTCGCGATGGAAGGTGCGCAGTCTTGCCGCCAGAAGCGCGAGGGCGCCGAGCACCCAGAACACGCCCGTCGCCGCGAAGCCATACGAGAAGCCGTTCTCCGGCAGCCGGTCCTTCACCATGCCCATCAGCCAGGGCATGAAGGAGCTGGGGATAAGCGCGAGCATCGCCATCACCCCCCACGCCATGCCGCGGAAGCGCGGCGGGATCACATCGAAGAGCGAAGCCTGGGTGTTGCTTTCATACACGCCGCGCAACAGGCCGAAGAAAGACATGGCAACGCAAACCGACACAAGGCTTGGCGCAAGGCCCATCCAAACAATAAACGGCACACCGAGGGCCATCGAGACCAGTTGCAACTCCAGCCGCACGGCGGGACGCTTGCTCACCAAATAATCCGATAACACGCCGCCGGCAATGATTCCCACGAACGCCGCGAGATAATGGAAGAACATCGCGTAGCCGCCGGCCATCGTGAGTGAGAGCGAGGGGAATTTTTCGAGGAGCAGCTTGGGCGCGAACACTATGTAGGCGGAGTGCGCGCAGTGAATCCCGGCGAAGCCGCAGGTAAGCAGCAACGCCGAGGGCACGCGGAAAAATAAACTGAAGGACTGCCAGAAACCCGGCGGGGGGCCGTCGGAATTTGTTTTTTCAACCGGGCTGGAATCCGTAATTTGGGAACTTGGAGTTTCCTCGTCCAAGACGGGCACCCGTGTGTCACGGAGACGGAACATGAACACAAAGCCGAGCAGGATGCCTGCGCCACCGTAAGTATAGAAGGCGTGGCGCCAGCCCCATTGCTCGGCGACCCAGCCCGCGATGAAACCGCTCGTCATGACGCCGACGTAAAATGCAGCCTGATGGACGGACAGGGCAATGCTGCGCGTGGTCGTGTGAAACTTCGCCACCAGCGCGTAGGCCGCCGGAGCGTAAAAAGCCTCGGCCCCGCCGGTCAGCACGCTGCGCAACAGCACCAGTCCCACCACGCCGCCAACGACGCCGGTGAACAGCGTCGCCACGCTCCAAAGGATGAGGCAGAAGGTGATGAGGCGCGCCTTGGGCAGCCGGTCGCCGGCGAACCCGGCGAAGGGCATCAACACCGCCATCGTCAGAAAAAGCACGGTGGCGACAAGGCCGGCCTGCGACTCGGTCAACTGCAGATCGACCGTGATCTGCGGCAGCACCACGCCGTAAATGGCGCGGTCGGCCTGGTTGAGCAAAAAGGCCACCGAGAGCAGCGCGAGCATCTCCCATTTGTAGCCGTGCCAGAACGGTCTTTTAGAGGACATTGTTTTTGGTGGTTAATTAATTTCAAACATCAATCCTGTCCTTGATGCAATGGAATGCGTATATTCTAAAATCATGCGGATTAAGATCCCCGGCTTTTTTAATATGATCCTCCGCATTCCCAAATTTTCCCAACCCCAGCGAGGCATACGCTTTTAAAACATATCCTTCCACAAGGTTGTTCTTTACAATGTCGTTCTCAAACGGCAGCGGCGACGGTGAGCCGACGCCATAATAAGTGCGACGGTCGCGGTTTTCGATAAGATTATCGCCCGCGCGCATCATCTCCTCCAAAACTGCGCCGGCCTCGGCAAATCGCCCGAGCTTCCGCAAGGCCAGCGCCCGGAACATTGAAAGCTCCGAAACGGCGGCTTTGTAAACCGCGGCCTCTGCAAAGGCTCCCATCGAATCCAGCCCTTGTTTTTCAAGCAGCAGCCCCGTGAAATAATACACATGGGCCTCCTGATTGAAGAAGGTTTTGGCCTCGCCATACGACTTTGGCATGTTGATGCCGTCCTTGTATATTTCGGCCGCCTTCCCTAAGTCGCCCTTCCCGGCAAGCTCGTTGCCGTATAAAACGTGCATCCAAGCGTGCTGCCGGGTCAGTTTTCCCTCGCCGCCCTCGTATATGTGGAAACGTCTTGTTTTGGCAAGCTCGATGGCCGTGGAGTAATCGGCCGTCATGGATTTTAATGTCAAATAATCCAGATAGCTGTCATCCCGCATCAACATTAAATTTTCATGCTTGTCATACACCGCCAGGCGTTTTTCTGGCGCGATATTCATGTTTTTAAGCAAGTGCTGGTATTCAAACAGGAGGCGCGGCTCGGTCGTGTCGCTTTCCAGTGCTTTCTCCATGCGGGTTTTTGCGGAAATGAAGTCGCCTTTTTTATCAAAATAGGCCAGGGCAAGGTTTCTGAGCGCCTTGGCGTGGCCTCCGTTTCTTTCAATCGCTTTTTCCCAGCATGACATCGCCGCGTCATAGCGGAATTTGTCATAATACAAGCAGCCTAAATAATAGTATGCGTTTGCCCCGGCGGGATAGAGCGCGATTCCGCATTCGAGCGCGGCCATGTCTTCAAGCCGCGAGGGGAAGCAATATCCGGTATCCTGGCTGTCGGCTTTTTTGCAGTATTCGGCGGCCTTGTCCGCCTGTCCCATTTTGTCATGGCACAGGGCGCGATAGTAGTCGAACAATGGATAATCGACGCCGGTCAGACCGAGGGCAAAAAGCGCGTCGTCATAAAATCCGGCACCAATGTAGTCGCACGCCACATCAATAAAGTTCTCGGGCTTGCCGCCGTATGTTTCGATTATCTCTTTATCATCACCAAGGCGGGCCAGCTCGACCCGCGAGAACATGTCCAGCGGGTCAACAAGCCCGGCGGTCCTCGCCGCCTCCCGCGCTTTTTCCGCGCATCCCAGCTTTCTGAAGATGGCGGCCTTCAAATTCAACGCCTTTGTATGGCCCTCATGCAAGCCCGCCGAAACATCCAGTTTTTCAAGCGCGTCGGCGAATTTGCCGTTCATGCAATCAATGTTCGCCAGCTCGTAATATGCGGCCCCCCTGTGGGCGTAATTCCACCCGGCCTTGAACAAAACGTCATACGCTTCATCGTATTTTCCAAGATATTTAAGGGCGAGCCCCTTGAGATACATGGCCTCCGTATCCACGGGGTGCTGGTTTCTTAGCGTCAGCCGTTTTATGGCCGCATCGCTGTAGCCCACGCATTTTTCAAATTCGCCGTTTTTCAGGCACAGGCGCGCAAGGGCGGTGTTGCAGCGGACGTCACCCGGATCACGGTTCAGGCCCTCAATATAATAGTCCTTTGCATCGTAATTGTGCTGTTTATACTGCTCCAGGTGCAAGCCATTGATATACAGTTCCTCGATATTATTGATTTCCGAGGGGCGCAAGACGGGCTTTCGCGGTTCAATGGGTTGTTTTTGCCCGCGTTTATAGGTGGTGTATTCCACCAGTTTTTTCCCATCGCGCGAGGAAAGGGAAACGGTCACATCCTCGATGTTCATGTCTCCCATTGGGATTTCCCTCAGCCATGCCGCCTTCGGGCTTAGGTTCGCGACATCCTCGAATACAACATTACCCTTGTGCGCGACGCTTATCCGCGCGCCGTCAAAGGAGCCGGTCACATTAAAACCGAAAAACAACCTGTCCTCGCGCTGCTCCACGTTCATGGCGGCGTCAATCGAGGCGTTCTTAACATCGCCGATGTCGCGGATGGGATACCAGTATTGCTCAAATACCCTCGACTCGTATGGCGCAAGCCACGTGAAATCCGGCTGGTTGTCGGTGTATATTCCGGTCATCAGTTCTATATACGGACCGTTTTCGTCCGTAAGGTTCTGGCACCACATGTCGCCGAAATCGCCCATTCCCCAGTGCCACATCTTTTTGCCCGGGGAAATATGATGATCCGCGACTGTGACGATTCCCTTTTGTCTGCCACCGTCGTAACCGGCGACAAAGTCCATGTCTGACTGCCCTTGGGACACCATGAACGAGGACGGCACCTTGACCGCGCTGTATTGTGACAGATCCGTGCCATCCCCGTAATCAAAGGGACGCGCGGTTTTGTAAACGCCCTTTGCGATGGGCCAGCTCATCACGGCCCTCCTGTCGTGGTCGTTCACCCATTCCACGTCGGGGGGGAATATGGTTCGGTAGCTGTCGTTGACCGGAACGGCGAGGTTCGCCCACCACATGAACACCTGCGGGCGGTTCGTGCGATTATACACGCGTATTTTGGCTTTTATATAAGAGCGCCCCGGCTCGAGGGTTATTCCCGCCATGCCCTTCATCCTGTGAAACGGATCGACCTCGCCCACCCATGCGGTTTTTGAACCGTCGGCGTTTTTCTCAAGGACCGCCTCAAGGGGCATGTAGGTTGTCGGGCGGTGGTGCTGGGGGAAATTAAACTCTATGCCGCCCGAAATCCACGGCCCCGCCAGGCCGACGAGGGCGGGCTTGATGACCTCGTTGTAATAAATAAAGTCATAATTTCCGATCTTGTCGTAGCCGCGCAGGATCTTGCCGCCGAAGCGCGGCAGAACCTGCGTTCTGACATATTCGTTTTCCAATGTGTAAACATCGTAATCCACATTGCTTTTATCATCGCTTATCCTGTCGGAAAAAGGCAGGGGATACAACCTGCCGCTGGCCCCCTGGTAGGGCTTGTTCTCAAAGAACATGGGCAGTTCCATCGCTTTTTTGGGTATATATGTGGGGATTGTGGCTTTTTCGACGATTGCCGTTACTTTGTCTTTCATCATATTGTTTCCTGTGTCTATATGCCAAAGCCTGGCTTGTTCCTGCTTTTATAAGAGATTGGCTTTAAGTTTTTTTGGGGGTTATGCGGCGGATGAAGTCCGCCTCTTTCTGGCTATGCGGGGTGCGGTGCGTTCTTCCGTCCAGCGCCTGCCTGCCGCCATCGCGGAGGCGGCGCCGAGGGGCACAGCGGTTATATTTTCTGCATGATTCAAGGTTTTCATATCGGTTTAGGCTATTTGGATGCTGGCTGGAATTGACTGATTTTTGATGCCAGCTTGAATGTCCCGTGCATGGTTGTCTAGTGCCGGAATTACGCCAACATATCCCGATTTTGCGTCATTGGCTTTTCCCACCAAGGCGCATGGTCTCCACGCATGGACGGAGAGGACGCATCCCTCGCTCGCCGGAAACCGGGCAAGCCCCTGCGCGTGGCGGTGTACCTATCGGAAGCAGCGCATGCACGAGGGCCCCACCACCGCCATTGCACGCGCCTCCGGCCCCGGGTCAACGGGGGCCGGCCCATTCAGGAGATTATGAATAACTTGGAGCCGTATTGGGTAGTCTGCGCGGGGCGCAGCTTCACCTTTCCCGCCGGGCGCTTCCCCTCTCGTCGCTGACGCTCCTCAGCGCGTCCGCCCGTGACTCGACGTGCGAGAAGGGCCAGACATGGAGCACCGCAGAGCCGCCCTTTCGTTTGGACAAAGGGCTTCTCTGCGCGTTTTCAACCTCTTTGGGTTCACGGGCTCTCTACATAAGCGACGAACCTAAACTTCATATCCACGTGGCGCCCTTGGCGGTCGAGGTGACGTTGCGAGTGAAGAGGCGGAGAAAACGGCTGTATTTGGTTTCGTCAAATTTCCAGTCCACGGCTGCCTGGCGGCGTTTTATTTCCTCGTCGCTCACGCCTATGTTCATCGCGCGTTTTTCGATGTCTATAATGACGCGGTCACCGTCCAGCACGGCGTTCAGCGGACCGCCGATCGCGGCCTCGGGGGCGACGTAGCCGATGCTCAGGCCGGAGGTGCCGCCGGAGAAACGCCCGTCGGTGATGATGGCGACCTCGTCGGCGATGCTCATGCCGGCAAGCTCCTTTTGGAAGGCAAAGGCGGTCGTGCCGAAGCGGCCCTTGGGGCCGAGGTAGCGGATGACCACGGCGGTGCCGGGCGTGATTTCCTTGCGGCGGAGCGCGGCGACGGCGTCGTCAACGTCGTGGAAAACGCGCGCGACGCCCTCGAAGTGGTATTGGCCGGGATGGAGGGCGGCAGCCTTGATGATGGCGCCTTCGGGGGCGATGTTGCCATAGAGCACGGCGATGCCGGCGGCCTTGGTGACGGGGTTGTCGAGGCCGCGGATGACGTCCTTGTGATAAACGCACGAGGAGGCGACGTTTTGGGCAAGGGTTTTGCCGTTCACGGTGGGGATATCGCCGTGGAGAAGCGGGAGGAGATTTTTGAGGAGGGCGGGCAGGCCGCCGGCGGCGTCGAAGTCCTTGAAGTAGTAGCGTCCGCTCGGAGAGATGGCGGTGAGGAGCGGGACGCGATGAGAGGCCTCGTCGAAAAATTTCCACCAATCGCGCTCGATGCCGGCCTCGGCGGCGATGGCGGGCAGGTGGAGGAGGAGGTTGGTGGAGCCGCCGATGGCGAGGTCGGTGATGATGGCGTTTTCGATGGATTTTTCGGTGATGAGGTCGCGGGTGGTGACGCCTTGGACGAGCATGCGCATGACGTGGATGCCGGCCTCGTAGGCGATGGACCAGAGGCGGCGTTTGTCGGTGGCGTCGGTGGTGGAGTTGCCCGGCAGGGCCATGCCCATGGCCTCGGCGGCGCAGCACATGCTGTTGGCGGTGGTCATTTCGCCGCAGGCGCCCTGGCCGGCGTGGCCGCAGCTCACCATTTCGTCGAAGGAGGCACGGTCCATGCGGCCCTCCATGACCTTGCCGATGGCGTCGGAGACCTCGGTGACGCCGAGATCGCGGCCTTGGTAAACGCAGTTGGGCATGTAGCCGCCGGTGACGAGGACGGCGGGGATGCCGATGCGGGCGGCGGCCATGAGGTGGCCGGGC
This sequence comes from Termitidicoccus mucosus, assembly GCF_038725785.1. Taxonomy (GTDB): domain Bacteria; phylum Verrucomicrobiota; class Verrucomicrobiia; order Opitutales; family Opitutaceae; genus Termitidicoccus; species Termitidicoccus mucosus. The sequence continues at coordinate 986,645 of NZ_CP109796.1, read as the reverse complement.
ACGATGGAGTCGCAGGTGCCGAGCAGAACCATGCCGTCGAAGAGGTTGGCCTCGATGTTGAGTTCGACCTCGTCGGCGATGAGGTTGCGGCTGGGCAGTTCGATGTAACGGGGGTCCTTGAGGACGAGGCCATCGCAGACGCCGGTGGTGACGACCTCGAACGGGAGGCCACCGGCCTCGCGGATGCCGTGTTTGACGCGCTCGGCGAGCTCGCGCAAGTGGATGTGTCCCGGGTTGTATTCATTCCAGGAGTTGACGACGGCGATGAAGGGGCGCTGGAGCTCCTCTTTCGTGAAGCCGAGTCCGCGGAGGATGCCGTCGCGCTTCACAGTCGCGACGCCGAAATCCCATTGGCTGCGTAGTTTTTTCATGGTGAGGAAAAGTTTGAATTTAAGGTTTGGGTTTAAGTGTCGGGTTACGTCGCGTCACAGCGGCTCGCCCCATTGTTTTTCGGGGGCGAGCTTGGCGAGGTGGGCGGCGGCGGTGTGGTAGGCGAGGACGGGGACGGTCGGCGCGGTGGTGAGACCGGCGCCTTCGAGCAGGAGGCGGACGGCTTCGCGCAGGTCGGGGGCGTCGCGGTGCGCGGCGAGATAGCCGCGGAGGATGGCATCGTGACGGGCGACCTTGTCGCGGCAGTAGCGCAGGAACGCGCTGCATTCGGCGGCGGGCACCAGACCGGATATCGGGTCGAAGGGGTGCGAGGCGGCAATCATGGTGACGCCGTCGGCGAGCGCGCCGGCGACGCGGTCAAGGGCGAGGAGATAGCCGTCGAGGTCGTGATAGAGGGCGACGCCGGTGCTCATGGTGCCGCCGCCTTGGAGGGCATCGCCGGTAAAGAGGATGCCCGAGGCACTGTCGTGCAGGCAGATGCCTTCGGCGGCGTGTCCGGGGGAGTGGAGCACGCGCAGCGTCGAGTCGCCGAGGTCGATGATCTGCCCGTGCTCAAGATCAATGTCGATGTCCTGCGGATGGAGGCCGGACTTGATTTCCTGAAACGGCACGAGCGGCGTGAAGCGGCTGCGGATTTTGTTGAGGTGAAAATACGGGTTGGCGAGTTTCTCGCGTCCGAGGCGGTGGGCGGCGAACTTCGCGCGCGAGTCGCGTTGCAGGCGGGCGTTGCCGCCGATGTGGTCGCCGTGAATGTGGGTGTTGATCACCAGATCAATGTCCGCCGGGGAGCGTCCGATTTTTTCCAGATACGGATAGACGACCTCGACGAGCGAGTGATCGAAGGCCGTGTCAATGACCACGAGTTTTTCGCGCGCGAGCACGAAGACGCCCGTCCAGAGCGAGTCGAGCGGGCACTTGAGGAGGTGGATGCCGGAGGCGATTTCCATGATTGGATTTCCTTTTCGCGAGAGGGGCGGGAAGATCAAAGTTTCCAGCCGCCGTCGGCGCCGCCGCCATCGACGTAGATGATCTGGCCGGTGAGGTAGCTGGAGCGCGGGGAGGCGAGGAAGAGGGCGATCTTGCCGATCTCGGCGGGCGAGCCCGGGCGGCGCATGGGAATGCGCTGATTGACGTCGGCCCACCAGGCGGCGTCGTAGCGCCATTTGGTGAGGGCGGTTTTGATCAGGCCGGGGGCGATGCAGTTTACGCGGATGTTTTGCGGGGCGAGTTCGACCGCAAGGTCCCGGGTAAGCTGGTTCATGGCCTGCTTGGCGCAGGAATAGGGGACGAACCGGGTATTAAAGACCTTGGCGGTGTGGATGGTGCCGATGTTGATGACGGCGCCGGGGGAGCGGCGGCGCAGCATGTCCCGCACGGCGAGGCGTGCGTAGATGACGGCGCTGAAGAAGTTTTTGTCGAGCTGGGAGCGCCAGTAGTCGAGAGGCAGGCCGACGAAGCCGCCCTCGGGCACGGTGCCGGCGCCGCCGACATTGTTGACGAGGACGTCAACGCGGCCGAGTTCGGCGAGGACGCGGACGACAAAGGCCTCCGCCGCCTGTTCGCTGGTGGCATCCACGGCGTCGAAGACGACGCGCGCACCGAGCTTGCGGAGGGCGGCGGCGGTGCGGACGGCCTTGGCGCGGCTTTTCGAATTGGCGCCGAGATAGGTGAAGGCGACATCGGCGCCGGCGCGAGCGAACTCAAGCGCGACGCCCTCGCCAATGCCTTGGGCGCCGCCGGTGACGAGGACGACCTTGCCGGCGAACTCGCCGGCGCGGACGGCGGCGTTTTTGGGAGCGCGGACATTTTTGTCCGCGATGTCGCGGGCAGGAATGCCCGCGCTCCCGTTCGAGGGCGGGACGTTCGCGCCATTTTTTGCGATGGTGGTTTGGCTGTTGTTGGCTTTGGCGGGTTTCATAGGGATTGGGTGGGCTGGTTTACGTAGGTTTCAAACGCGCTGGCGAAGCAGGCGAACGGCACGCGGGCCACGCCGGCGCCGACGCGCAGGCCGGTGCGCGAGATCATGCCGCCGTGGATGGCGGGCAGGATGCCGGTGGAGAGCACTTTCAGGATGTCTATGCCGGACGGGGAGCCGGTGTAGTCGAGCGCGGGCACGAGGAAGTTGCGGTTGGCGGCCAGGCAGATTTCGGCCAGCTCGCGCGACTGGGCAACGGCCTCGGCGAAGGTGCGTCCGAGCAGGCGCGCGACGGCGGGCGAGGCGGCGGCAGCGAAACCGCCCAGACCGATTGACTCCAGCACGGAGCTGTCGCCGATCCACGGCAGCGTGTCCCCGGGTTTCGCGTCGGAGGCGAGATACATGCCGGTAAGCTGAGGCGAGGGCGCGGTGAACCAGCGGTCGCCGAGGGCGCTGATTTTTATGCCGTATTCGACGCCGTTGCCGCAGAGCGCGGTGACGACGGTGGAGGCGGGGATGTTTTTGAGCGACTGCGCCGTGGCCATGGCGGAGGCCATGCCGACGGGGTGGAAAAAGCGCTCGGTCTTTTCCAAAAAGTCCACGCAGGCGCCGCGCGCGGGCGAGGCGTCCGGCGCGTGCTTCATGAGCAGGAACAGGAGGCGGTTGATGAGGATGAGCCCCTCGGCGTCCTGGCGCGTATGGGTTTCGTCGCCCATCTCGACGCCGCGCGTGATGATGGGGCGGATGGCGATGCCGCCCTCGGCGCGGAGGACGCGGGAGAGGAGCGGGCCGATGGTGTCGTTGAGCTCGTGGAGAAATGCGCGGATTTCGGGACTGTAGGTGCCCCAGCCGCAGAGGCCGCCCTGGTTCGGCCCTTCGAAGGGGGCGCAGAAGCCGCGTTTTCCGGTGGAGCGGTCCTCGACGACGTTCACGATCATGGACGGCGTGAGGATGCCGGCGCCGGGGCCGACGATGGCGTAGTCGTTGGCGGAGGCGACCTCGACCTTGCCGGACCGGATAAGGGCGGTGGCCTCGTCGGCGGAGGCGGCGAGGCCCTCGTGGAGGATGCCGTTGACCACGCCGTTTTGCTGCGTGGGGCAGGATTTTTCCCAAGACAGCGGCGGGCCGGACTTGAGGATCATGTTTTTCTTCAGACCGGGCACGACCTCGATGGCGGGCTTCATGTCAATCCACCACGGATCGGCGGCGAGCAGCGTTTCGGTTGCGCGGACGTTGGCGGCGGCGATGTGTTTCGCGTGGCTTCCGGCGAGGAGTTGCGTCAGCGCAAGCTGGTGCCTGAGTACCTCGGGCGGCGGCGGGCGCCACTGCAACTGCACGGTCTCGATGCCCTGCGCGCGGAGCGCGTCGGCAAACAGTTCTGCGCCGATGTTCACCGCCTTGACCGGAGTGGAAAGGGGAAGGGTTGGGTTTGTGATCATGACAAATTCCTTTCTGTTTTTATTTGGACGAGGCGGACGCGGCGATCATGCCCGCGAATCGAGCGGCCTGCGCGTTGCCGGGCATGACGATCACACCGGCGGCGACGAGTTTTTCCCGTTGCGCGGAGGCGCGCTGCGGGTCGAGTTCGGTGCCGCAGATTGACGCGACCACGGCGAGCCGGCGCCCGGCCTTTTTCGCCGCCGCGATGGCGTCGCGGATGGGGCCGGCCATGATGCCGCACGGATCGACGTGGCAGCCGTAGCCGAGGAGGAAGTCGAGCAGGATGACCGCCACCGACGGGTCGGCGGCCTCGGCTGCAAATCGCTCGACACGCGGCGCCGGGTCAATGGCGGCGTGCGGGCGCCCGCGCGTGAAGTCCTCGGTGCCGATGTCAATCACGGTGTGCTTTTCGCTGACGAGCGCGTCCTTGAGGTTGAACTCCGGCATGACGGCCGTGTTTGAGTGGATTTCCGGCAACGGCGGGCGCATGACCATCATGGCCTCCTCGGCGAGGGTGCCGCCGCAGAAGATGCCGCGCAGGTAACGCTGGCCGGGGGCGAGCCCGGCTGCCTCGCGCGCGGCGAGAGCGCGGGCGTCCGCGTCGTCGCTGAGCGGCGCGACGTCCCCTCCGCGGGCCAGACGGGCGGCGAGCTTCGCGGCCTCCTCGAACGTGGCCGCGAAATGCGCGCCGGCGGCGGTGACGGCGGCGGGCGAGCCGCCGATGAAATCCACCACGACGGGCTTTTTGCAGGCACGCACGCGCTCCAGCACGGCGGCGGCGGTCTTCGCGCCCGGCGGTTTGGAAATCAGGACGATCACGGTGGTGGCCGGGTCGGCCTCCAGGAGGTCGAGCGCCTGCAAGGTGGCGAGTCCGCCGACCTCGTCGCGCAAGTCGCGTCCGCCGGTGCCGATTGCCTGCGAGACGCCCAGACCGAGCCGATCAATCTGCACCATCGTCTCCTGCAAGCCGCTGCCCGACGCAGCGACCAGCCCGACGGGGCCGGAGTGCGTCTTGCTGCACAGGCCGATGGCAGTCTGCTGGAGAAACGCCAGTCCGCAGCCAGGCCCCATCATCATCAGGTTTTTCTCGCGGGCCAGCTTCTTGAGCATGACCTCGTCGGCGTAGGAAATATCGTCGCTGAACATGTAAACATTCAGTCCCTGCGAGAGCGCCTTGGCGGCCTCCGCCGCGGCGTATTCGCCGGGCAGGGAAATGAGGGCGAGGTTCAGTCCCGGGGCGGCGGCGCAGGCGGCCCCGATCGTGTGGAGCGTGCGCGCTCCACCGCCGAGCCCGCCGTCTGAGGACCGGACCGCGGCCTTTTCCTTGAGGCGGCGCTCGATCTCCGCCTTCGCGATGGCAAACGCCTCCTCGTCCGCGACACGCACCGCAATAACGAGGTCGTTCGGCCCGGCGTCGCCGGCGGCGTCGGAGAACAGCTCCATGTCCTTGAGCAGGCCCTTGTTCATCGCCGTGCCCATGGCGAGGGCGGCGCGTTGCACTCCGGGGAGCTGTCCTGCGTGGCGGGCCACGCCCATCAGGAAGACGGAGTCATGATATTCGTTTGGTCGGATGATGCATTTGATCAGCATGGTCAATTTCCTCCGCCGACGTGGCGCCGGCAAAAAATTTCCTCCGCGAGCCGCAGGCCGAGACACAGGCCCCGCGCCGTCTCGGTGCCGGACGTGTGGCCGATCGCGAGCAGGGACGAGACCGCACGCTTTGTCTCAGCCTCGTCATCGAACAGGATGGCGCGGGCCGCCTCGAAAACGCCGTCGTTGATCTCGCCATCTGCGCACAGTTTCAGGGAGCGCGCGCTCACATCGGTCGTTCGCCTGTCATCCCGCAACAAGTCCAGCAACATCGGCAGAAACCTGTTCTGTTCCCCTGCTTCGTCGCTCAGGAACAAACCCGCTGCGATGCCACCGAGAATGTCATCGCCCGAAGGCGTCAGCCCGATGCCGAGCCCGAGCAGCGCCTCGCAGTGCGCGCGCGTCGCGGTGTCGTCACCCGCGATGATGGCGGCGGCAAGCGCGGCGAGCGCCGGCTCCGCGCGGCGGCGGAACTCCGGCGCGTCGCAGGAACGTCCGTCGCGCCGGATGAGCGCGCGGGCCGTGTCGAGGTTGCGCGTTGCGCGCGCGGGACCGCGACCGGCGCGCGGGAAAGGATGCCGGCGCGTGTCGAACAGCGCCGCGCCATCGAGCGCGATTTCGATGCCGGCGTCCGGAACCGCGATTCTTTCCGGCGCGATTTCCGCCGCCAGGCTCGGCTCCAAGTCGGGAAAGAAATAAAAATCAGCCGCGTCAACCCCGTCCGCACATGTCTCCACGATGATGGCGTCCGGCGTGCGCGGGAACGGCATGAACGCCACGGTGAGCCAGGCGCCATCGGGCCGGGTGATATTGAAGCAATGGTGAAACACGCTGTGCACGCGCCCGGCGCCCGCCTGCGCGACCGATGTCGCGGCGAGCCGCGACATTTCCGAGACGCGAAGAACATGCCGCCCGGTCATCACGCTCATGCTCCCGCTCCTTTCCTTCGCGTCCGCACTGCGGCGCGCAGCCGGCCGCCAGCCTGCCGGAGATAAATGCTCTTCCGCCAGCGCGCGTCGTCGCGCTCCGGAAAATCATCGCGGTAATGCACGCCGCGGCTTTCCCTCCGGCGCAGCGCTGCCTCCGCCACGCAAAGGCCCGTCAGCGCCATATTCCTGATTTCGGTTTGTCCGGCGAAATCGTCCAGCGAGCACGCACCGAGGGCCGCGACCTCGGCGTCAATGGCCCGCAACTCCGCCGCCGCCTCGCGCAGCTCGGTCTCCTCGCGGATGACGCCGGCCTTGGCCGTCATCAACTCGCGGATGGATCTCGCAAACATGCTCCACCGGCCCCATCGGCCGACGGGCGAAAGGGGCGCGGCCAAGTTTTCCGCGCGCCGCGCCGCGCCGGGCAGCGTGCGCGCGCGGCGGCTCCTGGCGTACGCGGCGGCGCTGGCGCCGGCCATCGCGCCGAACACGAAGATGTCCGTGCCCGCGTTGCCTCCGATGCGGTTCGCACCGTGGACGCCGCCCGTCACTTCCCCCGCCGCGAACAGCCCCGGCACTGTGCTTTCGCAGCGGGCGTTGATCGCCACGCCGCCGAGAAACGTATGCGGCGCCGGGCCGGCCTCCAGCGGTTGTTTCGTCAGGTCAATCCCGTGTTTCAAGAACAGGCTGTAATAGGCGGAGTGCTCCTCCTTGATGAATTTTTCGGGAATGTCGGTGAGATCGCACCAGACGCCGCCGTGCGGTGTGCCGCGCCCCGCCTTGATTTCCAGCGCGACCAGACGGGCGAGCGCATCCTTCGGCGCGGAGCCTTCGCCCTCCGGATATTCTTTCAGCACGAACCGCTCGTTCAGCGCATTCCGCAACTGCCCGCCGTGCGCGAACAGGGTTGTGCTCAGACCGATGCGTTTCGGAAAAATGCAATGGCACGGCTCGAACTGCACAAACTCCATGTCCGTCAGTTCCGCGCCCGCGCGCCACGCCAGCGCATAGCCGTCTCCCGTCAGGCTTTTCGGGTAGGTGCCGCCCGCATAGATGCCGCCACCTCCGCCGCAGGCGAGCACCACCGCGCCGGCGCGGATGAGCAGCAGTTTCCGCGCGCGCAAGTCCGCCGCCAGTGCGCCGGCCACAGCGCCGGTCCGCGTGGTCAGCAGCTCCGACACAAACACTCCGTGCCGGGTAACCACTCCTCCTTTCGCCAGCACCCGGGCCAGCGCGTCCATGCCGACGCGCGCGGTGCGGTTTCCCTGGTGCAGCAGCCGCGCGTGCGAACAACCAAGGGCTTTTTGCAAATGCCACGTCCGATCCGGCATGCGGTCGAGCCGGAGGCCCAGCGCCTCCATCCCGCCCGCCGCCGCCGTCGCGTTTTCCACGAGCAGCCGCACCAGCGCCGGGTCCGCGATTTCGAGGCCCCCTTTGTAAGTGTCGTCGAAGAACGCATGCACCGAGTCGCCGGAGCCGACGGGAGCGTTGAAACCGATGACACCCGGCGACGCCGCGACGCCCTTGGCGACGATCAACACCGACGCGCCGGCGCGCCGCGCGGCCAAGCCGGCCCGCAGGCCGGCGATGCCGGCCCCGATCACCAGCACGTCGGTTTGGATTTCTTGCAGCGGTGTCATGGTTTGGAAATGCGGTTCTCGGTCTGTTCTGTTTTGTGCGCAAATTTCAAGATGCCGGATTCTTTTTTCCCGTCACGAGGAATGACTTTACGATGGCGATGGAAAAATTATTTTTGGTGCGCATGGGTTGCGGGTGGCATCCGGGGCAAAAAAAGTCCCCGCCCGTTTGGGCGGGGACTTTTTGTCTTTACCGGACAACCCGTCCGGAGGCGCTGCCGTGCATGAGGGACTCGACCTCGGCGCGCGTGCTGAAATTGTAGTCGCCCTCGATGGAATGCGCGAGGCAGGACGCGGCGGCGGCAAAGGCAACCGCCGTCTCCGGGGCCGCCAGCTCCGGGGTGTTGAGCGCAAAAACCAAGCCCGCGGCGAAACTGTCACCCCCGCCGACGCGGTCCACGATGGCGCGGATTTCATAGGGCCGGTAGGCTCCGCCGGCGGTGGGGGCGAAGACGGCGGCCTCCGAGACGGCGTCGTAGAGCATGGCGCCCCAGTTATTGTGCGTGGCGGAGATGCTTTCGCGCAGCGTGATGGCGACTTTTTTGATATTGGGAAACTGGCGTGTGATTTCACGCGCGACTTGCGGATAGCGATTGATGGCCAGATGTCCGCCCTCGATGTCGCTGCCCTCGGCGCGAATGCCGAGCACGTCGGACGCGTCCTCTTCGTTGGCGATGGCCACATCGACATAGGGTAGCATCTCGCCCATGCAGCGGCGCGCGAGCGCGGCGGCGGGCGTGCCGGGTTCCCATTGCCAGAGTTTTTTGCGGAAATTGAGATCACACGAAACCGTGAGCCCCGCGGCTTTGGCGTGGCGCGCGGCGGCGAGCGATGACTCGAACGCGATGCGTGAAAGCGCGGGCGTGATGCCGGAAATATGAAGCCAGCCGGCGCCGTCGAATATGGCGGGCCAGTCGAATTTGCCGGCGGGCGTCTCGGCGATGGCGCTGTGAGAGCGGTCGTAAACCACATTGCTGGGCCGCTGGTTCGCGCCTTTCTCCACGAAATACAAGCCGAGGCGTCCGTTTTTGACGCGCAGAATGCGGCTGATATCCACGCCGAGGCCGCGCAGGTTTTGCACGCAGGCGTCGCCGACGACGTTGTCCGGGAGCGCGGTGACGAAACGGGCCGGTGAGCCGAAAATCGCAAGCGACGCAGCCACGTTGGCCTCGGCGCCGGCAAAGGTCAGTTCCAGCGTGCCGGGCATGCTTTGGATGAAACGCTTGTAGCCCGGCGGGCAGAGGCGTCCCATGATTTCTCCGAAAGTGACTATGGGTTTCATGGTGAAGAATGCAGGATGAGATCGGATCGATCAGGCGGATCGGTTGCGGGCGGCGCGGACGATGGCGGCGACCTCGGCGGCGCGTTGGGTGACCGCGGACCAGTCGCGGGCTTGAATGAGGACGCGCGGGGCGAGCCATGAACCGCCGAGGGCGGCGATGAGCGGATCGGCCAGCCAGGCGGCGGCGGTGGCAGCGGTGACGCCGCCGAGCGGGATGTAGCGCAGGCCGAGGTGGGCGTAGGGCGCGGCCATGTTTTTCAGATAGGCGAGCCCGCCGGATGGCTCGGCGGGAAAGAACTTGAGCAGGCGGCAGCCGAACTCCAGCGCGGCCTCGATGTCGCTGGGGGTGGCGATGCCGGGCGCGAAGGGCAGGCCGGCCTCCGCGGCGGCGGCGAGCACGCGGGGGTTGCAACCGGGCGCGACGGCGAAGTCGGCCCCGGCGGCGCGGGCTTGCATGATTTGCGCGGGCGTGAGCACGGTGCCCGCGCCGACGAGCATTTGGGGCGCGTGCTTTTTGATGGCGGCGAGCGATTCCAGCGCGGAGGGCGTGCGCAGGGTTAGCTCGATGGCGTTGATGCCGCCGGCGGCAAGCGCGCCGGCCAGCGGCACGGCGTCGGCGGGGTCGTCAATGACGAGCACGGCGATGACGCCGGCGGCGTGGATGCCCTGCTCAAGGCCGGGCGGGAATGTCATGGCGGTTGGGTTCATGTTATCCACTGGAATTTTTTCCGATTTTTAGGAGTTCCGTTTATGGCCGCGTCCGCGTAGGGCGGCGCAGACGGCAAGCGCGAGGAGAAGCCAGGCCGATGGGGCGCCACCGCCGCCACCGCCGGCTTTATTGTCGTCCGGACCGCTTCCGTCGGAGGGCGGGAATGCGACGGCTTTCAGGGCGGGAGTGGAAACGAGCGCGTCGGCGCCGGAGGCCACGCGGCGGATGACGCCGTTGCCGGTGTCGGCGACGTAGAGGGCGCCGTCGGGTGCAAGGGCGAGAGCCTCGGGTGCGTTGAACCATGCGTCCGCGCCGGGGCCGTCGCGGAAACCGGGAGCCGAGCCGGCAAGAGTGGCCACGGAGCGCGCGGTGCCGGTGGTGATGACGCGGATGCGAGAGTTGCCGGTGTCGGCGACATAGAGAAGGCCGCCGGAGTCGTCCAGGGCGAGGCCGGCGGGGGAATCGAAGGAAGCGGCGGAGAGGGCGTCGCCGTCGGTGGCGCCACGGGAGGCCATCCGGCCGGCGAAGGTGGAGACCTGGCCGGCGGCAAGGTCAACGACACGGATGACGTGGTTGCCGGCATCGGCGACGTAGAGGAGCGTGCCGGAGGCGGAAAACGCGAGGGCGGCGGGGGTGTTGAATTTCGCCTCAAGGAGGGGGCCGTTGTCGGTGCCCGAGACTCCGGAGCCGGCGAGGATTTCCATGACGCCGGCGTTGTCGAGGCGTTTGATGAGGTGGTTGCCGGTGTCGGCGATGTAGGCCGTGCCGGCGGCGTCGGCGACCACGGCGGACGGGGAGGCGAGCCAGGCGTCGGAGCCGGTGGCACCGAGGGTTTGAACAGCGGAGGCATCGAGCGCGACGGAGCGCAGGAGGCCGTTGCCGGAGTCGGCGACAAGCAGGGTGCCGGCGGGCGACAGCGCGAGGCCGCGAGGCTGGTCGAAACGGGCGGTGGAGCCGGGACCGTCGTTGTCGCCGGAGGTGCCGGAAACGCCGGCGAGCGGCGCGAGGCCGCCGTCGGGTGCGAGGACGGAGACGGTGTGGGCGGCGCGGTCGGTGACGTAAACGAAGCGGGCGGAGGAGCCGGAGCCCGCGGCGAGGCCGGCGGGGGCGGCGAGGAGGTTCCCGACCACGACGAGAGTGGCGGGCGGGCTTTCCACAGAGCCGGCTCGGGTGGAGGCGACACAGCGGAATTGCCAGCTGTTTTTGTCGGCGGGTACGGTCAGCGAAAGAATGGCGGAGTCGGCGCCGGTGCAGATGTCGCCGGGAACGCTTTCCCATGTGGCGGTGGCGGAGGGGCGGCACTGCCACGTGTAGGAAATATTGCCGGAGGCCCATGCGGGGGCGGCGAGGTTGACGGGGCGGCCTTCCACGGCGACTTGGGAAGCGGGCGGGACGCTGGCAAAGACAGGCGGGGTGGCGAGCGAAAGCGTTTCCGCGGGTATGCAAGAGCCAGCGGCAGTGAACACGGCGACGGAGCCGCAGACCGCATCCACAGGGACGGTAACCGTGATGGCGGAGTCAGAGGCGGCGGTTATCTCGGCCTCGACGCCGCCGATCATCACGCGGACAAGCCCGGCGAAATTGCTGCCCGTGAGGGTGACGGACGAGCCGGGCGCGATGTCGGCGGACGGCAGCGCGTCGAGTGTCGGCGGCGTGCCGGGAGCGTAAGCCGGGACAGGTTCGCCGACGACGGATTCCCAAGTCGAGCCGACGCGTATGTCGTCCACGATGTGATACGCTCCGCCGGCGACGAGGCCGAGGGTGCTCACGTAGAGGCCGCGGATGTCGGTATTGCCGTAGCCGGCGGAGTTGCCGGCGCGTTCGGTGGTGATTGCGGGATCGGTGGCGGCCTCGTCGTTGGTGGCCGGGTTGAGCCAGACCCGGCAGGTGTCGTAGGCTTGGACGCCTGAGTTCCAGCCGCTGTAGCGGATGACGAGGAAATAGGTTTGCCCCGCGACCAGCGGGGTCGTGACAGTCTGCCAGCCGGCGCTCAATTTTCCGCCCGCCTTGCCGCCATAGCCGGCGAAGGCGGCGATGTCGCGATCGGGGTCTTTTGTTGCGTCGGCGGCATACCACAAGGCGCAGGTATTGCCGGAGAGGGGAGAACCGTCGGGGATGGCGGGGTTTTTGATTTTGAAGACAAAGCTGGCGTAAACGTCGTCGCCGGCGGGCACGCGGGCGAAGCGGCGTTCGAGCACACCGGCGACGGTGGTGGCGACGTCCGCGCCGGTGCCGGTAATTTTGAGGGCATTGCCGCCGCCGCGGACGGTGCCGTTGTCGAGGGTGTAGGTGACAGCGTCGGCAGGGTTGCCGGTGACGGTGGCGGGAGATTGGGCGGACCACGGGCCGTCCCAGCCCGCGCCGCCGGAGGCGCCGGCGAGTTTTGCGCCGGGGACGTAGGAGTCGAAATTATCGGCGGCGATGAACGCGGTGCGCGGGCCGGTGACGGCGGCCCAGGTGTAGCCGACGCGAAGGTCGTCAATCACCTGATAGCGTCCGGCGGAGTTGATGCCGAGGGTGTCCACGCACAGGCCGAGGAAGCCCTCGGAGCCGTAGCCGGCGGTGGAGGCGGTGCGTTCGTTGGTGAGCGTGGTGCTGACCGCGGTCTCGTCGTTGTTGGCCGGATTGAGCCAGACGCGGCATTTTTTATAGGAGGAGCCGTCCCAGCCGCCGTAGCGGAGCACGACAAAACAAGGCTGTCCCGCCTTGAGGCCGGTGGAGACGAACGTAGTGCTGCTGGGCGAGGCGATGTTGGCGCCGACCTTGCCGGTGTAGCCGACGTAGGCGTGGGTGTCGTAGCGGGTGTCGGGGACGGCGTCCTTGGCGAGCCAGACGGAGGTGACGTTGTCCGTGGTGGAGACAGGCGAGCCGTCCGGGGTCGCGGGGTTTTTGATTTTGCAGACGAAGCTGACAAACACATCCTCGCCCGTGGTGACGGGCCGCGCGAGGTTGCGCTCGAGCACGCGCGGGAACGTGCCGAGGAGCGGGGTGTCGAGGGCGAGCTTGAGCGCCTGGCCGCCGCCGAGGACGGTGCCGTTGCTGAGCGTATAGGTGACGGTGTCGGCGGGGTCGCCGGTCACGGTGACACCGGCGTTCGCGGCCCATGCGCCAGCCCAACCCGTGCCGGCGGAGACGCCGGCGATCGCAGCGCCGGCGGTGTAGCCGCTGAAGTCGTCGGTCGCGATGAGGTCGGTGAGCGTGAGGGTGGTCGTGGTCTCGCCGCCGGCGGTGGTGATGACAACGGGATGCTCGCCGTTGGCGAGTCCGGCGGGGATGGTGATGGTCAGCGCGCCGTTGGCCCGGCTGGTGATCTCGGCCGCGATGCCGCCGACGGTCACGGAGATGGCGCCGGCAAGGTCGCTGCCGGAGAGTGTGACCGACGCGCCGGCGCGGGAGGTGGGCGAGTCAACGCCACTGACGACGGGCGCGGGCGGTGTGGGCGCGGTGTTGGTGAACGCGATGGTGGCCACCCCGGCGTTGGTGGAGACGGTGATGGTCTGCGCGCCGTTGGCCAGACCCGCGGGGATGACGATGGCCAGCTCCGTGCCGGTATTGGAAGTGATGGCGGCGGGAAGCCCGCCGATGGTGACGGCGGACTCCTCAAGGTTGCGTCCGGCGAGGACGACGGTGTCACCGCCGATGCCGCTGCCGGGCGTGGCAGAGTCGAGGATGGGCGGACGGATGATGGTGAGCGTTTTTGTGACGGAGCCGCCGGGGCCGGTGACGACGACCTGCTGTCCGCCGAGGCCGAGCGAGGCGGGCACGGTGACGGTGAGCGACGTGGCGGATTGCGAGGTGATTACGGCGGCGATGCCGCCGATGGTGACGGAAACGTCGCCGAGGCTCTTGCCGGTGAGGATGACGGGGTCGCCGGCCATGGCGCTGGATGGCGTGATGGCGGTCACGACGGGCATGGGGATGCCGACCACGTCGGCCCAAGTGCGACCGACGCGGATGTCGTCAATGATGTGGAAGCGATACTCGGGGCCGAGGCCGATCGTGTTCAGGTAGAGGCTGCTGAACTTGGTGCTGCCGTAGCCGACGGAGTCGCCCACGCGGGTGATAGCCACGGTGTTGTCGCTGGTGCCGCCGTTGGTGGTGGTGGAGGGGATGCCTTCGTCGTTGGTGGTGGGGTTGAGCCAGGTGGAGATGATATCGTAGGTGTTTTTCTGATTGGCGCCCACGTTCCAGCCGCTGTATCTGATGACGAGGAAGTAGGTCTGGCCGATGACGAGCGATTTATTGACGGCCTGCCAGCCGCCCGCCAAGCGGGCACCGGCCTTGCCTTGATAGCCGGCATAACCGGCGGCGTCGGCGGTGGGGCTTTTCGCGCCGTCGCCGGCGTAGTAATAGACGTTGTTGTTGGTCGTGAAGGTGACGCCGTCGAACTGGTCAACGCCACCGGCGGCGGAGCCGCTTTTGATTTTGAAAACGAGGCTGACGAAGACATCGCCCCCGTCGGTGATTTCAGGCACGGCGCGCTCGAGGACACCGATGTTTTCGGCATCGGACGGGGCGGTGATTTTGAGGGCGTTGCCGCCGCCGCGCACCTCGCCGTTGTCGAGGGTGTAGGTGATGGCGCCGGCGGTGCCGCTGACGATGTTCGCGTAGGCACCCTGGCCGGTCCACGCGGCGGACCAGCCGGCGCCGGCGGTGCCGCCGACGAGCGTGGCGCCGGCGGTGTAACTGTCGAAGTTGTCAGTGGCGACGGGCGCGGCCTGCGCAAAAACAGCCGCAAAGAGGCTCAAGAGGGCGGAGATGCGAGAGGTGCGGGTGGTGTTCATGGGGTTTCCTCGTTGGTCAGAAGGTTTTTTTGATGTAGGTGGTCCAAGTGGTGCCGATGCGGAGGTAGTCTTGCAGTACGGTGGGGTTGTAGCCGTCGCTGTAGAAGCGCGGGGCGCGCTGCATGTGCATGTAGGGGGCGTCGGTGAGGTTGCGGGCGTTGAGGCCGAACATGAAGCCCTTGCCGAAGTTCCAGCCGAGGCCGGCGTCCAACTGGGTGCGGTGGCGGCGGAAGGAGTAGCCGGTGTCGGAGACGGGGAAGTCGTCGGTCCAGTTGAGGTCGGACCAGAGGATGAGCTTTTTGTAGGTGTAGTTGAAGCCGGTGCTGACCGCGTGCGGGGGCAGCATGGGCTTGATGGCGTCGGCGTAACCGCGGGTGTAGTTGAGGTGGACGTTGAGGCGGCGGAACACCGGCCCGAGGAAGCCGAGGGTTTGCGAGTAGGAAAGCTCCATGCTGCGGACGGTGACGGGGGCGCCGGAGTTGTTCCTGGTGGAGAAGCGGTAGGTGGCGTAGTCCTCGTTGTAGCCGGGGTAGCTTTCATCGTAGCCGACATCGACGGCGGTGAGGTTGGTGCTGGCGGCGATCATGTTGGTCAGGCGGGTCTGGTAGAAAGAGGCGCTGAGCTGGCCGATGCCCTTGAAATAGTAGATCAGGCGGACGGCGGCGCCGGTGCCGCGCTCGGGCTTGAGGGCGCGGTTGGGGAAGGAGACGGTCATGGTGTCCTCGTTGACGAGGAAGATGCCGGTGGCGTCGTAGTAGGAGGGGCGGCGGATGGTCTTGTTCGCGGCGACGATGAGGTCGAGTTTTGGGGTGATCTGGTATTTGATGGAGGCGCTGGGGAAGTAGTCGTGGTAGCGGTTGATCTTGTGGACGCGGGGGCGGGAGAGGAACTGCCACTGCACGCCCTCGATGGAGGCGGCCACACCGTCGGCGCCCACGGCGTAGCCCTGGGATTCGGTTTGCTCCGGGGTGTAGGCGTCAATCTCGCGGATGTCGGTTTTCGTGGCCTCCAGGCGCACGCCGGCCTGGAAGATGAGGCGGCCCCAGGTGCCCATGCCCATGAGGTAGCCGGCGTTGACGTCCTCCTCGAAGTTGCGGTCGTATTGCACGTTGGCGTCGTAATAATTGGTGGCGGTGACGACGCGCGTGAACTCCTCGGGGTGGGCGCGGTAGCGGGCGCCGAGGGCGAAGAGGTCGGGCATGAAAACGCCGCCGCCGGAGAGGGAGGTGAGGCTCACACCTTTCATGTAGGAGTCCCAAGTGTAGGGGGAGGCGAAGTCGCCGAGCGAAAGCGGGCCGGTATAGTTGGCGAGGTTCAGCGCACTGTCGTCGCGGTAGCGCCATTTTTCGTTTCGCATTTTGAGGCCGGCCTTCCACTTGACGGGGAGGAGGAAGCGCGTGAGGTAGGAGGCATCGAGGCTGGCGGTGCGGATTTTGGTGACGGCCTGGCGGCCGTCGCGGAGATAGATTTTCGGAGAGCCGAAGGGGGCGGCGCCGGACATGTCGGGGCCGCCGGTCTGGGTGACCTTGTAGTCGGAGTCGGTGAGGCCGGGGCCGCGGGAGACGTTGTAGAGCACGTGGTAGGCGGCGGGGCTGGCGATGCTGCGGACGGCGCCCTCGCGGCCCCACGGGTCATACCACGCCTTGGCCTCGGAGGAGGTGAAGAGGCCCTCCAGCCTGAAGTCGCCGCGACGGTATTCAAACTTGGGGGTGAAGGTGATATTCTGGCCCAGGCGCGAGACGACCGCCGGGGCTATGGTCACGGCGGAGCCGTAGATGGTGTAGATGGAGTGGGTGGGGTCGGTGCCCTGCACCATGGCGCGCGAGCCGCCCTGGCTGCTCCAAGTGGAGAAGGTGATGGGGCGCTGGAGGCCGAACATGCGTGAATAATTGTAGATGCCGGTGAGGGAAAGGGTGAGGTGCTCGGTGGCGCGCCAGTCGAGCGTGAGGGTGCCGGCGAAGCGACGGTTGAGGCGGGTCGTGTTGTGGAAGACGAACGACTGGGGCACCTCCTCGCGCGGGTCGGCGGGGTTGTTGTTGGTGGCGGTGGGGCGGTCGTAGTTGGTCACGACGCGGCTTTCCGCCGAGTAGATGTTGGACTCGCTGACATTGAGCAGGACGCCGAAACGCCTGCCGAACGCATTGGAATACTGGAGCTGGCCGCCGGGACGGATTTTGAACATCCCGCTGGTGTCATGCGGCCCGGGCTCCTTTTCGAGGGTCGTCGCCGAGGAGTGCATGGTGAGGTTGGCCTGCGCGACGATTTTCTGGCCCTTGTTTTCGAACGCGCGCTTGCTGCGGAGGTTGATGATGCCGGCGGGGGCGTTGGCGTCCATGTCGGCGCTGACGGTGCGGGAGATTTCGAGCGAGTCTATGCTGTTGAGGGAGATGGCGGAGAAGCTGGCGGCGCGGGAGTCGCTTGAGGCGGCGCTGACGGTGGCGAGGGAAATGCCGTCGATGGTGACGCTGGTGTATTCGGCGCCGAGGCCGCCGAGGTTGACGTTCGTCACCTCACCCTCCGAGGTGTTCACCAGCACGCCGGGGAGGTTGCGCATGAACTCGCCGATGTTGCCCTCGGTGTTGTCGCCGAACACGTCGGCGGCGACGTGCTGGGAGATGTTCATGGAGGCGCGCTGGTCCATGATGACCTTGGCCTGCCCGGAGCGGTCGGAGGTGACGGTGAAGGCTTCAAGCTGGACGACCTCGCCGGCGGCGCCTGCGCCCGCGGTGGCGGAAGGAGCGGCGGCGGGCAGGTTGAGATCCACGGTGGCGGTGGCGCCGGTCGTGACGGTTGCCTTGACGGTGACGTTGGGGAAACCGGCGTAGCTGAGCACGAGGGTGACCTCGCCCGGGGGCAGGTTGGTGATTTGGTAAAAGCCGCCCTGCTCGGAAATGGCGACCTCGCCGCCGGGCGTGGCGCGGATTTGGGCGTTGCGGACGTATTCCCCGGTCTCGGGGTTGTAAACACGCCCGCTGACGGCGCCGGTCGAGGCGTTTTGAGCACGGGCGACCGGAAATGCGGCGAGCAGGACGAGGAAAAAGACGAGGCGGGGCGGAAGGAGGGTTTTTTTCATGACGGGACAAAGGGGTTATTGGGCGGCGAGTTGTTTGTATAATTCGGGGTCGTAATCCATGAGGTCGTTGATGCCGCGCAGATGGCTGACGGTGACCCAGGGGAGCCATTCGCGGTGGCGGCCGAGACCGCGCGGGAGAGTGAAGCACCAGTGCTCCTGCTGCCAGCCGGGGCCGCGCGTGCCGCGCAGGTCGCCGGGGCGGCCGACCATGGCCTTGGTGTTATGCAGGAGGATGCGCGCGACCTCCATGTAGTGCGGATCGCCGGTCTCGCGGGCGAGGCGCGCGTAACTTTCCACGTCCCAGCACATGTAGGCGTCGTTGAGCGAGTGGCCGGTGGCGATGAGCTGGATGCCGACGGTGGACTGTCCGCGCTTCCAGTGGAGTTTCTCGCCGTCGGCGTCGGCGGGCATGGGGATGTTCCAGATATACATCCATGTCTCGGCGGCATCGGCGGCGGCGCGGGCGCGGTCGAGCCATTTCTTATCGCGGGTGGCGTCGTGCAGCGCGAGGTAGCCTTCGAGCGAGAGGGTGGCGGCCTCCTTGTCGATCACGTCGGGATTGTCGATGGTGCCCCCGGTGAAGCGGGCGCGGGCGTGGCCGGTGCCCCAGGCGAACTCACCGGCGCGGACGGCCGCGTCGAGGTAGGGTTTGTATCCTGTAATTCGATACAACTGGGTGTAGAAAGGCACGGCGTTGAAGGTGCCCGTGGCGGACGCGTCGAGGAGTTTGCCGGAAAGGGCGCGCCACGAGCGGGGGAAACCGCCGCCGGGCTGCTCCTGCGTGAGAAGCCAGTCGCCGAATTGCCTGACCCACGCCAGCCACTCGGGACGGGGGCGGCCTGCGCGCGCCTCACGCTCGTAAGCGCGCATGAGCGACTTCATGTCGTCGCAGAAGCTGCGCAGATAGATGGGCTGGTTTTCGGTGACTTTTTTTGCCGCGGGCCAGGTCGAAAGCGCGGGCCCGCCGGTTTTGAGCAAAAAGCCCTCGTCAACGGGCGGGGCGATCGGGCGGCGGAGGAAAGAGGCGATGGCCTTTTCCGCGTCGGCGCGCAACTGGCGCCCGCGTTTGGACGCGGGCTCGCGGTTGGCCTCCACGAGCATCATTTCCGCGGAGCCGAGGGCGTAGCCGGTGAAGCCGAGGATGGTTTTCGGGTTGGGGTGCGGCTTGCCGCCGGGCGCGGCGAGGGCGAGAAATTGCACGCCGGCGCGGTCCTCGACTTCGATAAAATTTTCCTCCAGCACATCCACCATGCAACGGCGCAGGGTTTCGATGGGCTGCGGATTGACCTGAGGCTTGAGCGTGTCCCAGGCCCAGCGCCACGAGCGGGCGACGAGGTCGTTGGTGTCGGCGGCGGCGCCGAGACGGAAGGAGACCTCGTAGCGTTGGACAAAGCCGTCCGTGAGCGGGTGGAAACGATGCCGCCACTGCTGCGCGGTCTCGGGGCCGGCGCCGGTTTTGCGCCCATAGCTGAGCGTGCCCTCCGAGCCAGGGAAGGCGTAGCCGAGCGAGGTGCCGTCGGGACGCTCCTCGGCGAGGATCGCACCGAAGCGGAAACGGGCGTCGGCCATCGGCTCGCGGGAGAAGCCTTGGCCCTCGGCGGCGGTGGTGGCGCCGTCGGGCGCGGAGTTGAGCACGGCCATGCTCGCGCCGGAGGGCAGGCGGGCGGCGAGCAGCGGCGCGGGCATGCGGTCCTCGCGAATCCACACGGTGTAATCGCCGGGTTTATAATAATTGCCCGCCCCGAAGGAGTTTGGGCGCATGTGGTCGAAATTGCCGTAAATCATGCCGGGGACGAACCACTCCATTTCCGGCCACGGGCGGGCGTCCGCGACACGGAAGGTGGCGACGCTGGTGAAGCCGCCGGAGGCATTGCCACGCACGCAAATTTCACGGCGCAGGCGCAGGGTGTTTTGTGCGGCGTCCCAGCGGTCGGTGAACTCAAGTGTCACGCCGTCCGCCACGCGCAGCGAACCGGCGCCGAGCCAGTCGCCGGCGGCGGTCTCGCGCAGCGAGGTGTAGCCGCCTTGCAGGGTGACGGGCGCGGCATCGGGACGTCCGTTCCAGAGTGACACGCGCAACGGCGCGGGCTGCGAGACGGAGGCGGGTTCGCCGGCGTTGGATGCCGAGAGGCCAAGCGTGCCGGCGGCATTTTTCAGGGCGCTCACCTTCACCGGTGTGCTCGCTGGGGAGGCACCGGCAAAAACGTCAGGCAGAAAAATCAACGCGCATGCGAGGAACCCAATTTTTGGGGAGAAGATGGCGGGGATACAGTCCATAGGGTTTGCCAAGTTACGCAATCCATGATGCCCGCCCGCCATCCGGATTGCATTCTTTTTGGCTTAATACTTTCCGACAAAATTTTAATTTTTATGCGCACCAACTTCCGCCTCCCATGCACTCCATCTTCTTTTTCAAGGTGCTTGAATAATATCGGTGCGGGGGCCTGACCGTGACTGCGGTCATTTGCCATCATGGCGGATTTTGGCGGTGCGATCCTTGTGCCTTCGTTTTTTGCCTGACGCTGGTCTCCTTGGAGAGGGCGGAAACGGGAGGAAAGCGGGCGCGGGAGGCGCGCACGAGCAGCGTTCTCCTTTCGGGATTGACTTTCCATTACTTGGAAAAAAATTCCCTTTTATGCGCACTCAGGTCGAAACCGAGTCACAAAGGAATACCTCGCCGCCGATGCCGGCGTCAGCCGTGCCGAGACGCCAGTTCGACTGGAACTCTATTCGCTGCCGGCTGCTTTCATATTACAAGGGCGTGCCCAACACGCAGTCCGGCACATTTGAGACGGTGAATTTTATCATCTGGCACATGTTGCGCGGCGCCGTGAAAATCAAATACACAGGGCGCAGCCTTGAGGCCGGCGCGGGTGACTGGATGGTGATGGCGCATACGCTGGGCCGCCGCTACCAAGTGTTCACGCCCGGCTCGCAAATCGAATCGCTCCATCTGGGTGTGGACACCGGCTCCGCCGAGTGGGCGGGCCCGCCGGCCCATGTGATGCGGGGCGACGCGGTGTTGCGCGATGCCATCGCCGATGTGGGGAACTACGTCACCATCCGGTATCCTGCCGGCCTGACACCCGACGACCGCGCCTACGCGGCGAAAACTTTCGAGGATCGCATTCATCTGCAAAAACTCGTCTGGACCTTGATGGAGGCGCTGTATCCGCGCCTGACCGAGGCCGGCATCCACATCCGCGAGCCGGACCAGTATGACGCGCGCGTGGGCGCGAGCATGGTGTTCATTGACAACTGGCCCGACAACCTGCCGTGGAACCGGGGGCAGATCGCGTGGGCCGGAGGCGTGAGCGCCAGCCAGCTCGACCGCATCTGGCGCGAGGCGCGCGGGCAGACGCCGTTTCAATACTGGAACGACCGCCGCGTGCGCGTGGCGTGCGACCGGCTGGAGAACACAGACGCGAGCATCAAGGAAATTGCCTACGGCCTGGGCTTTCTCCACCTGCCGCAATTCACCACCTGGTTCAAGCGGCACCGGGGCATCTCGCCGCGCGGCTACCGCCAGCGCTTCACCGACCACTTCGTCCGTTCCGGGTAATTCAGTATCTGGAACCCCGATTACACCGTCAAACCTCGGTTGAAATGACGCGGCCTTTTACCGGGCTGATTGACTTTCGCGTTTTTCCTTTTTTCGAACATGTTCGCGATAGAAAACATAAAGCCCTGAAGCGACGACAATCGATCCACCGATTAACGTCCATTTATCGGGAACTTGCTTAAAGAAAATGACGCTCAAAAAAATCGCGCTAATAAGTTGGGCATAATAGAAGGGAGCGAGAATGGACGCTGGCGCATACTTGTGCGCAATCGTCAAAATGCCATGCGCAAGCGTGCTCAGTACACTGAGAACAAATAACGCGAGCCAGATTGTCCATGAGTCTGGTGTTTCCCAAAAGAAGGGAAGGATGGGAAGCAAGACGATGATGCCTGCCAGCGCAGTGTAAAAGAACGCCGTTTCGGGCCTGTCGTGGTCGGACAAGCGCCGCGTCGTCATGGAATAGAAGGCATTCAACACCGCTGTCAAAAGCGCCAGCAACGCTGCCAGGCTAAAAAACGATGTGCCTGGACGTGTAACTACAAGAACGCCAAGAAAACCGATAATCACCGCGACAATACGGCGCGGGCCGATTTTTTCTCCGAGAAAATAACCGGCCAGAATGGAAACGATCAATGGCGCGGCAAAGACGATGGACGTCATCGCCGGCATGCTGAGATACTTGAGCGCGACAAACACGGTGAATGCCGCGAAAATCATACAGGCCGCGCGAATGAGATGCAGCCCCAGATGCTTTGTCCGCGTCACCTCGGGATGTTTCCAAGGTTTAAGAATGAGCAGGGTCCAAAAGAACGTAAGGGTGAAACGAATACCGATGATATAGATCGAGTTTAAAGACTGGCTCCCAAGGTATTTCACGAGGGCATCCATGATGGAGAATATAAAAACAGCACAAATAATCAGCAGGATGCCGAGACCGTAGCGATGCCGTCCCTCGGTTTTATTATCTTTATCCGATGCCCCGTTCTTAATGGGTGTAGATTGCATTTACAGGGAAGTCCTATTCATGGGGCAGGGCGTTGATGACTTCGAGGTTGGCGGCGCGGGCTGCGGCGGGGTCGAATTTCAGCACCTTGCGGTCGTAGGTATAAAAGCCGTTGGCCTCGATTTCGACGTCGGTGGTCTGGGTATAGACGGCGGCGGAAAAGCCGTCCTTCACCAGGCCTTTCAGCATGTTTGCATATTCGACATATTTCGCGGTGAGGTCGTCCCGGCCTGTGAACTTGACCTTGCCGTAGCCCCAGTTCTTTCCGTCGCGCTGCCAGAGGTGGTCGGGCAGCGGGAGGGCGAGGCCGCCGTATTCGCCGAGCACAAGCACGCGGTCGGCGTCGCCCTTGAATATTTTGGGCTCCGGGTAATGGTGAAAATCAACCATGTCTGCGCAGGGACGCAGGACACCGGCGGCATCCTTATACATGCGGAGGTTGCCGCCGCTGGCCGGGTTCACGAGGCGGGAAGGGTCGCGCTGTTTGGTCCAGGCGACCACTTTGTCGGTGTCAAACTGGCCCCACGCCTCATTGAACGGCACCCACACCACCACCGACGGGTGGCCTTGGCAAAGATCCATGATTTCGCCCCATTCCTTATAAAAATTGTCCTTCGAGAGCGGCGTACGCAGCGTGTCTATGCCGCCGTCGAGCTCGTTGCGGCCCCATTTCGCGCCGAGGCCGTAACTGTGCGTGCTGGGCATGTCCTGCCAGACGAGGATGCCTTCGCGGTCGCAGTGGTAATACCAGCGCTGCGGCTCCACTTTCACGTGCTTGCGAATCATGTTAAAACCCAGCTCCTTGGTTTTGATAATATCAAAGCGGAGGGCCTCGTCGGTCGGCGCGGTGTATAATCCGTCGGGCCACCAGCCCTGGTCAAGAGGTCCGAAGTGGAAATAGTTTTTCCCGTTGAGTTGCATGCGCATGATGCCGGCGGCGTCGCGCTGCATGGAGATTTTGCGGAAGGCGGCGTAGGAGCGGGCTTCGTCGGCGGTTTTTTCGCCGGAGAACAGGCGGGCGCGCAGGTCGTAGAGCTTGGGGTTTTCGGGGGACCAGAGGATAGGGTTTTTCAGGGAGAGCGTCACGGCTTCGCCGGCGTGGCCGCGCGCGGTGGCGAGGATTTTGTCGTTGTCGAGCAGCTCCACCTCGACAGGAGCGCGGACATTCTTGTCCGCGATTTCGCGGGCAGGAATGCCCGCGCTCCTTTGGGTGACGGTGACGGCGAGCGTGCCGTTGTCGATGTTGGAGACGGCTTGGATGTCTTTTATATAATTTGTCGGGGCCGGCTCCAGCCAGACGGTCTGCCAGATGCCGGTGACGGCGGTATACCAGATGCCCTTGGGCTTGCGCGACTGCTTGCCGACGGGATGGTCGGAGGCGTCCGTCGGGTCCCAGACGCGGACGACGAGGGTGTTCGCGACGTCTGTTTTTATATAATTTGTTATATCAAACGAGAACGGCGTGTAGCCGCCGGTGTGCGAGCCGGCGGGCGCGCCGTTGACAAACACGTCGGCGCGCCAGTCCACCGCGCCGAAATGGAGGAGGACGTTTTTTCCCCGCCATGCGGCGCCAACGGGGACGGTGAACTCGCGCTTGTACCAAAGTTCGTTGTCCGGGCCGACCTCGCGTTGCACGCCGGAGAGGGAGGACTCGACGGGGAAGGGCACGAGGATTTGGCCGTCGAAGGCGGCGGGCAGCGCCGCGCCCTTGGGGGTGATGGCGTAGTCCCACAGGCCGTTGAGGTTTTGCCACGCGTCGCGGACGAGGCGCGGGCGCGGATACTCGGGCAGGGGGGACTCGGGCGAGACTTGCGCGGCCCACGGGGTCTTGATGAGGTCGCCGGCAGGCTTCCAATCGGCGGCTTGGGCAAAAACCGGCATGAGGAGGCAGAGCGCGGCCAGGGGACGGGGGGTGTTTCTAAGTTTGATTTTCATGGAAAAATGAGTCGGAGGGATGGATGTTCTTTGATGCGTGGATAGCTGTTTTCCAATATGGTTTTTCGTTAATGCGTCTGCAAAATCAGATTTCTGGTGGATGGCCGGGCTCCTGCGAGGCCGGAGCCGAAAAACGGCGCATGTTTGCTATGTTGCGGGCGGCGACGGCGGGGAGTTGAACAGGCGGACATCGGAGATTTCGCAAAAACCGCGCCCAGCCACCTCCGCCGAGTCAATCAGCACACTGACTTTCCTGACGGGAAGATGCAGCACGCCGTCCTTCGCGCCGCCCCTGAATTCCTTGGATTTTCCAGCGGTCCACCCGACGGTGATTTTCTGCGATTCGTTGGGTTTGACCGGATGCCTTTGCAGGTGGATCTGCCCGGTCACGTCCGTGATGAACACTATCAGAGTTTTTTTCTGGTTGGTATGGACCTTGAAACTCATCCGGTTCACCTCGCGGAACCTGATGGCGCACGCGGCGGCGACGTAGCGTTTACCGCGGGTGAAGTCGCCGGTGAGGAGGATTGTTTTATTGGAAAACTCCAAGGTGCCGGTGGTCGCGGGGTCGGGGCCGCGGTCGAAGGCCCAGTCCCGTTCCGTCGGTTCGACGAAAGTGCTGCCGTCGATGGTGATTTTGCGCGCGTCGAAGTTCTCGAACACGATCGGCTCCGACGCCGGCGGCTTGAGCAGGCGGACATCGGAGATTTCGCAAAAACCGCGCTGGTCCACCTCGTCCGAGTGGACCAGCACGCTGACCTCCTTGACGGGCAGATGTAGCACGCCGTCCTTCGCGCCATCCCAGAAAGGTTTTCCGGCGACGAATTTGACAGTGATTTCCTTCGGCTTGTTGAGCTTGACCGGATGCTTTTGCATGTGGACCTGCCCGGTCGAGTCAGTGAGGAGCACCATCAGGACTTCCTGGTCGGTCCTGACAGTGAAAACCATCCGGTTTGCCTCGCGGAACTTCCGGGAGATGACGCACGCGGCGGCGACGTAGCGTTTGCCGCGGGTGAAGTCGCCGGTGAGAAGGATTGTTTTCTTGGAAAACTCCAGGGCGCCGGTGGTCGCGGGATCGGGGCCGCTGTCGAAGAACCAGTCCCGGTTCGGCGGACGGAATTCCACAGTGCCGTCGCCGCTGGCGGCTGCGGGCTTGGTGGCGACGGCAATCAACATGAGCAGAAACGCGGCGAGCGCGGTCACTGGCGCCAGAATGCGGGGCGCGCCTGCGGACGGAGGGTGTTTCATGGTTTTGTTTTTTTGGTGGTTCGTTTATTTTTGATGTCCGGTCCGCTTGAAAGGCTGGAGGTCCGGGCTCCTGCGAGGCCGCCTGCGGTCCTGCGCGAGGTCATTACCAGAGGACGGTGACCGGGGTGTCGGAAGGGCCCTGGATTTTTGGGATGTCGGGTTGGCCCGGAACGCGATTGGGAATGAACTCGATTTTGTCCATGCACATCTTCCGGGGGAGGACGGTTTCCGTGTCCTTATGCGCGTGATAGACGATGTAGCGGTCGCCGTTGGGGGCGGTGACGAAGGAGACGCTGCCGACGCCGCGCACTTTCGGTGTCTGGGAGAGAACCGGATTCCCCTTGTATTTAGTCCAAGGGCCGAGGGGCGTCGTGGCGGTGGCGCAGCCGACGGAGTATTTGGGACTCATGAAGTGATTGGCGGTATAGAACATGTAGTAGAGCCCCTTGTGTTTCAGGATGGAGGCGCCCTCGGTGACGGGCCAGCGCTTGTATTTGGGGCGCGGGTCGCTGTTTTCCCAAGGCTGGGTCCACCAGATGCAACGGCGGCGGGTTTCGGGTTTCGAGCCGAGCCAGTCGTCGGTCATTTCCTCGACAAAGATCTCGTTGGCCTTGTTGTCGAAGGCGGTGTAGAAAAGGTAGGCGCGTCCATCGGTGTCGATGAAGGGCATGCCGCCTATGGTTTTTTCCGGGCGCATGGGCTTCTTCACTTCCTGAACGAAGGGACCGAGCGGGGAGCGGCTGGTGGCGACGGCGATGTGCTCCTCGGCGGTATAGAACATGTAGAAAATGCCGTCGCGCTCATTGACTTGGGCGCTCCAGAAGGCGCGCTCGCCATAGACATCGGCGGCGTCGAGCGCACGCCCCTCCGGGCCGGCGCCGCAGGGGGCGCTCCAGTTGACGAGGTCGGTTGAGACGCGGACGGTGAAGCCCCTGTTGATGGCCGGCGGGGCGTCATCGGTGCCGTAGAGATAATAACGTCCGTCGTGCCGGAGGATGTAGGGATCGGCCATTTCGCGGACGATGCCGGCGACGTTGTCATAGACGAGCGGGGTTCCGGCTGGGAGCGGAAGCGCGGCGAAGACGAGGGCGGAAAATGATATTATTCTCATGGGGAGGGTTTGCGACGGGTTTCTGGCCTTCGAAAATAGCGACGAGCCGGGAATTCATTGTTGTCGCTGGGGCGCTCCGGCGGCTGAGCGGAGGGCATACATGCGGGCGGCTATGGAGCGCGCGGCGGCGACCATTTCAGGGTAGGGGCGGTCGCAAATATCGAGAAAACCATGCTGGAAATTTTCGTCGTCGAGGCTGCGGCCCGCCGGGCACTGGTCAACCAAACGGTAGTAGTGCGTGCCGACGACGAGCGGGTTGCGCAGCGCGCCCTCCATGTAGCGTTGGTAGGCGCGTCCGCGCTCGGCGTCGCTGGCGCAGCCCTGCACGCCGGGGTGGAAATGGCCGTTGGCGATGGTGCCGAAGTGGAATTCGCCGATGAGCATGGGCCGGTCAACATCGTCGGGCAGGCGGAGGCTTTCGATGGAGTATTCGTAGAGATTAAGGCTGACCACGTCGCAAAATTTCGCGGCGGATTTCATGATGGACGCGGGCGGGATGGTCTGGAAGCGGCAGCCGAGGTAAAGGCGGCCGGGGGCGAAGCGGCGGACGGCGTTGCGCGCGCTCTCGAAGTAGCGGTCGCTGAGGGCGGTATTGAAGGCGAGCAGGTCGGCGAGCGCGGCCTCGCGGTCGGGGAGCTCAGTCGAGGAGAGAAACGCGTCGAACGACGCATGGCTGGTTTTCCACGCGGCGTTGAGCGCGGTGATGCTGCCGTAGTCCTTTTCCAGCCTGCGTCGAAATTCGCGCTTGGCCGGCTGGGAGGCGGGACTGCGCAACACGGCCTCGGCCAGCGAGGTCGGGCCGTCCCACGCGTGCTCGTTGTCCACGAAGAACCCGATGCACATGGGGTCGTTCGCGGCGAAGGCCCAGTTTTTTTGCAGCGATGCGACAATCGCGTCCTCGAAGCCGTCGTCGAACACGTCCTGGAATTTGCGCGCCGCGCTGCCAGCATGCCCCTGAATGATGACCGCACCGGGCACGTCCGCCTGCCCGACATAGGGGAAACGCCCTTCGCGGAGATAGTCCTTTTTCGTCCAGTTGCCGAGGGTATTGACACCCCAACTGCCGGCGCGCGCGCAGAGTCGTTCGCGGTAGGCGGCGGCGTGGTCCGGGCCGTATTTTTTGAGAAGATTCGCGCCGAGAAAATCGAACGCATCGGGCGTCACTTTTTTGTCGCGGTAGAAATTTGGCGTGCCGGAAAGCCAGGCTTGTTTGCGCCAGAGTCCTTCCGCGCCGGGCGAGCCCTTTGATGGGAGTCCCTCGAAATAGTGTTCGCGCAGGGTGACGCCGGTGAGTTCCGCGTCGTGGAACTGGTCAATGCCGTGCGAGAAGAACAGGCGGCCTTCCGGGTCAACGAGCCACCATTTGTCGTCGTGTTTGGCGGTGCGGAAAGCGCCGGTGGCTTCCAATTGCGGTCCGCCGGCCCAGCCGCCGTAGCGGTCGAATTCCGCCGGGCGCGGGTGGGCGGCAAGGTCGGCGTCCTCGTCGGCGCGCGCCTTGACCAGGTCGGCGTCGGAGCGCGTCTTGCCGGACCAGTCCTTGTGCTTGTATTGGCCGTAACGATCGAACGCGGGATAAAAGGTTTCGGCGCTTTTGACGGCGTCGGACACACCGGCGAACGGTTCCTCCAAGCGGATGTTGGACACGGCGAACTTCACCTCGCAGCCAAGGGGCTGGATGAAGAGCATGATGTTCACGATGCGCTTCGGGTCGAGGTTGCGCCGGCCCTTCAGGCACTCGGGGGTGTTTTTCACGCCCTCCATTGTCACGTCGTCGGGGACGAGTCCGTCGCGTTGATAGCGGACGCGGAGGGTGGCGGTTTCACCGGCATCGAGCGCGATGCCGCCACGCTCGCAAAACATGTTACCGGTGGCGCCGGGGTTGTTGAGCTCGCATTTGACGCCGATCTGGGCGGCGGTGAGATTTTTCACGTCCATCGCCAGCACGGAGCAGCGGGAAATGTCGAAGTAGGGCGAGCTGTTTTGCGGACGGAGGTTGATCCCCGGCCAGGTGGCTTTCTGTTCGGCGGGTATGGTGACGATGAGCGCGCCGGCTTGTTTTTCCACGGAGGCGTTGCCGTTGACGGTGATCTTGCGCGCGTCGTAGTTGCCGAGCGCTAGAGGCTCCTCCGGGCCGGGCGGCGGGAGCGCGTCTGTGAAGCCGCTGATTTTTTTGCGCAGGGGCATCGGGTTGGCCTCGATTTTCAACGGTGTGCCGAGCGGCAGCGGGCGGCCGATACCGATGGCCACGTCCTTGTCGTTGGCGACATAGGGCTCGGCGAACAGTTGCCTCGGGACGCCGCGCGTCTTTTTGCCGACATAGGCGTGATAGATGGCCCAGTTCGATTTGCCGGTGGGCGAGGGCACGTAGCAGGCGTTGCCCGTGCCGACAACTTCGTCCGATGCCTTGAAGACGGGCTGGGTTGCCTTTTGCCAGTGGGCCGGGGTCATCGGGTCGCTGCCGATCAGTTTCATCAGCCCGATCGCGTAATGCGGCGTCCAGTAACCGCTGGCCGCGTAGAGCAGGTAGAGGGATCCGTCGGCGGCGTAAACCGACGTGCCGCCCTCGACAACCTCGGGAAGCATGCGTTTTCCGTCGCTGCTCGGACCGGCGCCGCGTTTTTCCCAATCGAGCGTCGGGCGGCAGATCATCGCGGGGCGGCCCGCGATGGTCCACGGATTGACCAGTTCGTCAATGTAGAGAAACTGCCAGTGGTCGCCAGTGCGCGCGGAGTTTTTATCACCGACGCGGCTCACCCAAATGAAATAGAGTTTGCCGCCGTATTTGAGCACCTTCGGACCGGCGACCCATTCGTTTCTGAAGTTTTTCCGTTTTGTGTCGGCCATTCTCGCGGGCACGTCCGGCTTGCCGTCCTCGGGCGAGCCATAGGGGCCGAAGGGGTCGTCGGTAAGCGCGCGCAGCACATACATGCGGTGATCGGCGGCGGCGCTGTCGAGGCCGTCATTGGCCGTCAGGTAGAGATACCAGCCAGCGTTTTTTTCGCCGGCCTCCTCCGCGCTGAAGTGGTAGATTTTCGGCGACCAGAGATTTTTTGAATAGTCTCGCCCCGGAGCAGGCTTCCAGTAGGTCACGGGAGGGGCGTAAGGCAGATCGGACAGGTTCGCGACCTTGCGTCCGCTCAACTGCGAACCGTCCGTGGCCGTGCAGTAGTAAAAGCCGTCGTGGAAAAACACCCACGGATCGGCGCCGGTGATGAGCGGGTTGGTGAAGGTCAGCTCACCGATGTTTTCCGCGTCGAGCAACGCCGCCCGCGCCGCCATGAGAGAGGAGGCCGCGCTGCCGCGCAGGCCGCGCGTGCCGGTGACGCCGGTGACCGAGGTGAAGTCGCCACCGTTGAACGCGAGCGCGTAGGAGCCGGCGAGTTCCGCGCCCGCGTGGCGCGAGGCGGCGATGGTGTTGTAAAATGTCCCGCCGTTGATCGTGACGCGGATGGCACCGCGCACGGACGCGGCGGGATGATTGCCGAGTCCGGCAACGCCGCCGTGGAAGAAACCTTGGTTCAGGGTCATCTCCGCGTCACCCGTGTGCCGGCCCGTGCCCGCGGCACACACCGCGCCGTAAAACCGGCCGCCGTTGACCGTCACCCGGAGCGTGCCGGACGTCGGCGCGGCGTCCTGGAATGCGCCACCGACCACGGTGTCCCACTGGCCGCTGTTGATGGTGACATCCGAGTCGGCGCGGCCGCCCGCGTTGCGCGTCGCACCGACGATGGTGGGAAACTTGCCTCCCGACGGCTGGCAGGAAACGCCCTTGCCGAACACGACCTTGCGGCCGTTGCAATAGATGCGGCCGGCCTTGTCATCCGGGGCGATGACGAGGCTGGCAAACGTCGTCGGGCCGTTGACGGTGTAAACGGCGCCCAGCTCCAGTTTCGCGCCGCCCTCGCGCCGGTAATCCCTGCCGTCGTGGCTGCTCGTCACGGTGACGGGCGCATCGTGCGCGGGGGCGTCGAAGTTTCCATTTATGCGCACCGGTCCGCGCAGGACGATGACGCCGCCGCTTCGCGCGAGCTGCTTGAAGGCCGCCGCAAGTTCCCCGGCTGTCGCGGTCATGTCCGGCCCGCCGACAAAAACAACGGCTTGCGGCGGCGGATCCACTGGCGAAGCAAGCACGGTGGGCGCGAGGGGGACGAGGAGCGCGGAGAGGAGTAGGCGGGCGAGTGTTGTCATGATATCGCCGGTTGCTTCGCGACCTGCGCCGCCGCATTCCAAAAATTCATTCGTCGCCGCCGGTCAGGGTGATTTCACGCATGAGTTTGTAGCCCAGAACCTCGCGCATGTCGAGGCGCGTGGCGGAGCGCGCATGCTGCGTCTTGGTGTCGCCCTCGATTTTCCGCACGATGGGGTCGAGCAGTTCGCGGGCGCGGTCGCGATAGGCCATGTTTGGAGTCTGGGTCATCAGCAACACGTCAAAATCGGCCGGCGACGCAGCCAGGCCGTAGAGGACTTTGTAATCCATGATGACACCCTGTTTTTTGGCCTCTTCCATGACGGCCTTGAACGTCTTGGCGATGCTTTTCAGGTAGGTGTCCGCCATGCCGTGCTTGGTGCGCACCAGCGTCATTTCCCAAACAGGTCCCTCGGTGTAGGGCGCGCTACTCTGGGCGGGCGAGAACAGCGGAAAGGCGGCGGCGAGTGCGGCGAGGAGGATGAGTGTTTTCATGATGGTTGTTATTATAATTTCGGGGAGGTTGGGACGGTTTGCTGGTTGCGCAGGAAATCCGAGGGGAAAAAGCCCCGGGCGGCGATGAAAAGGGCGAGGCTTCCGATGATATAAACGACGCCCAGCAGGGAGATGCCCGTGTGGAGCGCGTAGGACTGCTTGATCGCGCCCAGCGCGAGGGGGGCCAGAGAGCCGACGGCAAAGGAAAATCCGACCATCAGCCCGGTGGCCGAGGAGTGGTAGCGAGGCGCGGTCACGTCGAAAAGCGAGGCGTAGATGTTCGAGTCGTAGAGCCCGCGGAAGAACCCGAAGGCGCCGAGCATCGCATAGACGACCCAGAGGGTGCTCGTCGCGCCCATGAGGTAGAGCGTCGGCACGCAGAGTAACAGCGACACACCGGACAACTCGACCCGGAAGGCGGGGCGGCGACCGACAATCTTGTCCGAGACACGCCCGCCGAGGAGCACGCCGGCGAAGGAGAAAAGCTGGTAGTAAAACATGCTGAAGAAGCCGGCGCGCGCGGGCGTGAGGTTGAACGGCTCCAATTGCAAGTAGGTGGGCGCCCAGGCGAGGCAGCCCATGTTGACAAAGGTCGAGCAACCCAGCGCGAGCGTCAGCACCAGCGCGGTCGGCGTGCGGAACAGCGCGCGGAGGACGTCGCCGATCGGCTCGGAGCACGCGATTGCGGCGGCGGTTTTCGGAGCGTCTTTCAACCGGCGCCACATCAGCGCGACGAGGACGACACCGACGCCGCCGAACAGCCAGAACGAGTGTTTCCAGCCATATTGCCCCGCGATCCAGCCGCCCGCCGCGCCGCACGAGACCGCGCCGAAATACTGCGCCGTCTGGTAAAACGCGAGCGCCTGCCCGCGCGTTTTCACGTGGTATTGTCCGATGAGCGCGGTCGCGGCGGGAACGAAAAACGCCTCGCCCACGGCGGTTGCGAGACTGCGGATGACGATGAGCGAGACCAAGCCGCCGGTGAAGCCGGTCAGCATCGTGGCGACGCTCCACGCCAGCAGGCTCCACAGGATGATGCGGCGGCGGGAAAGGCGGTCGCCGAGGAAACCGGCGATGGGCATCATCACGGCCATCGCGGCGATGAGGACGGTGTTCACCAAGCCGGTCTGGATGTCGGTCAGCCCCAGCGCCTCCTGCACCTGTTTTTGGACGACGCTGTAAAGCTGGCGGTCGGCCTGGTTCATGAAGTAGGCGAGCCAGAGCCAGCCGACGAGTTCCCATGCGTAGGGGATTTTCTTTTTGTTCTCACGGGATGCCGAGGGGATGGATGCGGGCATGAGCGGTAAAGTGCGCCGCCATCCGCCGCCAGTCACTCCCAATGACTTTATGGTGGTTGCCAGAATGTTATTTTACGTGAGCATCGGCCGCATTTTGCAGTGCCGGTTCTGTTGCAGCGTATCGAATGGCTTGGCCTTCGCCAGATATTTGCGCCACCATCGGTGTGTGCCTGCCTAGATTCTCCGTCACTCATTTCGCGGTTATAGTATTTTCATTTCACATTGGCGCGGAAGCGCCGGTAGCGAAGCCTCCGGCCGAGCCGTGAACCGCCAGCGGCTCGGCGGGACGCCTCGCCCTGCCTTATATTCATAATATGATATAATATTTTTTGGAGAACATGCGGCCTGTCGCATGCGGGCGGTTCATTTGGACAGGCTGTCCCTGACGTCCGTCAACCATTCGAGGTTGAAGCGCGCGAGGGAGACGTATTTGTTGGCGTTTTCATACAGGCAGAGGATCGTGCCGTCCGGGAGCATGGCCAGGTCGGAGTAGGAACTGTGCGCCGGCTCGATCACCTTCGAGGCGGGCCACGATTGGCCTTCGTCGTAGCTGAGTTTCACCGTCAGGTTCATCCGCGCCCGGCCGCTGCCCGAGCGGTTCGGCCTCAGGTTGACGCGGCTGTCGGGATTGCAAAAGAGGATGCGGCTTTTGTCCGGGGCTCCCGAAATCCGCAGCGCGCTGCCGAAGCAAATCGGCGAATACAATTCCTGGTTCAGCTCCGGCTTGGTCCAGCCCGTCGCCCCGTCCGGGCTGCGCGAAATCGCCTTGCTGTAGGCGCCGGGCTCGCCGTTGCGGATGACAAACATCACGCCGCCGTCATCCATCGGGACCGCCACGGTCTCGTTCATGTTTTTCAGCGTGTCGGGGAGAATCTCGCCGCACTGCCAGGTTTTGCCGTGGTCGTCGCTGTAGATTGACGCGGTGACCGACGGCTGGTGCGCGCGCCCGTGTCCCGAGGCGAGCGGCTGGCCGGCGGCCAGCCAGACCGGCACCACGAGCCGCCCGTTTTTCAACTGGATGCCGTGGCCGGGGCCGGGGGCGATCACCGTCCAGTCGTATTTTCCCTTGAACGCGCCGAGCTGCGGGGTGATTTCAACGGCGGGCGAAAAGGTTTTTCCGCCGTCGGTGCTTTGCATGTGATAAACGCGCGCGTAATCCACCTGATGCAGGAAATGCACCGCCTTCGTGTCGCGGTCCCAGATCAGCACGGGATTGTCCGCCACCTCCGTCCCCGCGTCGGCCAGCACCGTGACCGGCCCCCAGGTTTTTCCGCCGTCGCCGCTGCGCCTCATGATCATGTCGATGTCGGCCCAGTCCGAGACGCGGCTGCGCCCCGCGGCCACGGCGAGCACGGTGTTGTCCGGCAGGGCCAGGATGCAAGGAATGCGAATGGAGGGATAGCCGCCTCCCGCCTCAAAGAGAATCTGTTTCTCGATAAACGGATATGCGGCGCCGCGGAGCACCGGCCATAGGAACGGAAGCAAGCACAGGACGTATAATAACAGCGAACGGCTTTTCATGGGTGGTTTGTTGTTGTTTGGTTTGGAGAAATCGCTGCGGCGGGCGTGGGGCGGGTGTCCTGCGCCCGCGCCGGCAGGGGCATGGCCCTGCTACCTGTATTCAAGCCATGCGGTGGCGGTTGTGTCGGCGTCGACCACGAACCGAATCCAGCGGGCCTGGAACGCGGGCGGAAATAGATGCTCGAGGCGTTCGCCGGGCCTGACCGTGAGGCTGGCATAAACCAGCCAGTCTCCGTCGCCGGTGGGATCGACCTCTACGCTGAAAGTCACGGCGGACGCCGAGCGGTGCGACAATTGCAGCGTGCGCCGGTCATAGAATCCGATCAGGTAGGGATCGGAGGATTGGCCGGCTCGCACGCCTGCGTTCACCCAAGGGCCGCCGCGGCCCGTCGGCCGGCCCAGTTTCCACAGGTCGTCAATGACGCCCGCCCAGACCGCGGCCTTCCGGTCCACCGAGACAAAGACATGCGGGTTGTCCTTCGCCTCCTCCGGGTTGATGCCGGTGATGACCAGCAGGCCGCGATAGGAGGCATAGTCGTTGATGTGCAGATTGTGCGAGGCCACCGGGCGGATTTTCGCGTAACCATCGGCATTCTCCGCCGGCAATTCATAGAAGGTGCCGTGGCAGTTGAACAAATCCCGCTCCGTGGCCACCTCGCGGCAGACGCGCAGGGAACCGTCGAGCGTGGGTTCGGTGAAACGCGCATCCCCCAGCGGCAGGCGCCACCGCCTGCCGGCGTCGTCCACAATCAGCACGGAGCCCTCGTCCACCTCGACCGCATGGCGGGGGATGGCGAACTTTTCCCGGATAAAGGCGGCGGTTTCGGCATCATCCCTGGCCGTGAGGTTCATCTGTTCGTCGATTTCATAATAGCCGGTTTCCCCCGCTTCCGTCCGGGCCAGCAGTCCCATCGCCCTGCGGTTGTTGCCCAAGCCATAGAGCAGCCCGCCGTGGGAGTGCGTGTCACCGATTCCGGATAATCCTTTGAACAGGGCGTCCGCCGCTGCGGGGCGTTTTTCCCGGGCCGTATAGACAAAGGACACGCTGGCCACCGTGTCCCTGTCGGCGGTCACCCGGATCCATTCGCCCTGTCCGTCGTCCTTGAAATCGACGAAGGCGGACACGCCGGGCACCACGCTTATAGTTTCCAATTCCGACCATTTATTATTGCCCGCCTTGTCCACCTCGAAGCGAAAGACGACCGGCTGCGTCCCGGAATTTTTCAACCAGGCACGGCGTTCATCCCAGCCCGAAAAGAGAAACGGATCGGAAGCGACGCCGGCCCTGACCGGCTCTTGCACCCAGACATAGCCGGCGGCGGTGCGGGGCCCCAGCAGATCCGGCTGCCCGAGGGGCGTGAACCACAGGTTCGAGTTGGACTGGCCGGGGCCCTGGATTTCCCCCTTGGCCCTGCGTTTGTTCAAAAATTCTTTTTTGGCCGAATCGTCGCATCCGAAGACCAATTGGTCATTCCACCGGGTGAAGTCACCGATCACTTTCAGATAAGCGGAACGCGGACGGATGCCCGCGGAGTTTCCGGGCGTGAAGCCGGCGGGAAACCGCCAGAACATCCCGTGCATGGTCATGAGGTAGTCGGGGTTCCCCGGTTCGCCGACATCGCGGATGCGGGGCCACTCGGTGTTCCAGCCGTGGGCTCCGTCATAGGAATAGCTTGCCTTGGGCAGGCGGTAAAACGACCAGGCCCCCTTGTCCCGCACGCCCAGCAGGACTGATTTATAATCCCATCCGGTGGCCCAGATCGGATCGGTCTCCGGATGGCTGCTGCCATGAATCCCGCCGGGGCCGGTGACCTCCACGAATTGGTTGCGGCGGATGACCTTCCAGTCCCGCCCGTCCCATTCCGCCAGCACGCCCGATTTTATATTAAATTGTTTCAGGGCCGCCTTGCTGGCTTCCCCATTGTTGGAATAAACCAGCACCCCCTGCCCGGAATATAATCCCTTCCCGTGGGCGCCGGGCAGCAATTCCGCGTGCTGGGCCATCTGCCCGGGTTTGCGGAGGACGTTTCCGTCCTTATATAAAACCGTCGGCTCCAGCGTGGCGACATCCACCTCATAAAACCCCTCCTCCATGGTTCCATAGTAGATTTTGCCGGCCGGGTCGGTCAGGTGGCGGGCATTGCCGGTGTGCCTTCCCGGCATCGCCTTGTAGTCGATGACGCGCACCTTGCCGGACCGGTCGATTGCATAGGGGCCGATAAAAAGCTGGTTGCTTTCCGGGTGGATCATCCGGTTGGCCGGGGTGCCGCCCACGCTCTCGGGGCGGACCGTCAGATTCAGGTCCGGGGAAATTTGATATAATTTGTCCGAGGAGCCGAAAGGCTGGTGCGGGCCGTAGGTGACGGCCCACAGGCTTCCGGCCCAGGGCACCACCGCCCCGGTGCCGCATTCCCCCTCGTCATTATAAAAGGCCAGATGGGGATGGATGCCGCTGATGCCAAGGGGACCGGCGGACGGCTGGCCGGCCTGGGCCGGGCACGCGGAAAGCAGACCCAGAAGCAGGGCGACCGGCGGCAGGCGGCGGGGTTGGATATTCTTATTATCGCTTGGTTTCATTGATCGATGCGGGAGCCGTCAGGGTTATCATTTTTGGCGGGCGATTTTTGGTATGTCCTCGGTGCCGGAGAGGGGGCGGAGGCGGTAGGCGTATTCGAGCGCCCAGCGGTTGAGGCGGTAGTTTTCGTGAGGGAGAGCGCGCCAGGAGTCGTCGCCGCCGAGGCCGCGCTGGTGGAGGTCGAGGTTGAGGGTGACGGTGTCGCGCGCGGGAAGCTGGTAGGGATAGAACTGGCCTTCCTTGTGTGTGGGGAAGAAGAGGTCGTCGGTGGTGTGATGGAGGGCGTTGGCGCTGAGGAGATTTTGGCCGGGGAGGGCGGCGGCGAGCAGGCCGCGGCCTTGGGTGTCGGTGAGGGCGATCCAGCGGACGGACTCGTGGTTGCCGGTCTCCTGCGGTTTGATGTAGGGGAAGAACTGGTCGCGGACTTTGCCTGCATACAGGCCGACGCGGGCGTCCTGGCGGTCCCAGTAGGTTTCGTGGGGGCCCTTGCCGAGCCGGCGGGCGGTCGAAGCCGGGGCGCAGCGTGGTTTGCATGCCGAAGCGGGGCAGTTCGGCGGCGCCGCGGTAGTCAGGGTCGCCGTAGAGTTTGAGGCGGACAAGGATGTCGCCGTCCGGGCAGACGGTCGGGCGAGGGTTTGCGAGCGGTTGACGGATTCAGGCGGCCGGTGGCGGTGAGG
The DNA here is from genome assembly GCF_038725785.1 of Termitidicoccus mucosus. GTDB lineage: Bacteria > Verrucomicrobiota > Verrucomicrobiia > Opitutales > Opitutaceae > Termitidicoccus > Termitidicoccus mucosus. The sequence goes on along the minus strand of NZ_CP109796.1, from coordinate 949,288 downwards.
GTGACGGCACCGTCGGGGGCGGTGGTGGTTTCGAGGGCGGCGAGTTTCCACGAATCAGTCGCGGTGCGCCACGCGCCGGGGCCACGGGCGGAGGGGCGTCCGGGGACGGGTTTGCCGGGGTCGGCCATGTTGTTGCCGCGGTCGTTGTCCACGGGTGCGCGCCAGTAGTGCGGGGCGAGAGGGGCGGCGAGGAGTTCGATCTCGCCGGTTTTGAGCGAGGCGAGGAAGCCGGTGGCGCGGTCAAAGGCGGCGGAGAAGGTTTTCCCGGTCACGGTGATGCGGGTGGCGGTTTCGGCGAGGGCGAGAGCGGGAGCGGGGCTGGAGGCGGAAAGGTAGGGCGAGGCGTCCCCGCCGAGCCGCGGCTCAGCCGGAGGCTTCGCCCTACCGAAACGGAGTTTGAACTGTTCCGAGCGACTTCATGGCCGGCATCGGCCCAGGGCGTTTTTCGCGGAGGTGAAACTGACTTCGAGGAATACTCCACCCCGGCTCGGGGGTGAGGGCGCGCAGCGGAATCGCGATGCGTTTGGCCTCGCGCGGGGCGACGGAAAGACCGGCGAGCGCGCCTTGCTGGAGCGTTTTGCCCTCGGCGACGAGGCGCCAGCGCGCGTCGAGCCACTCGGCGGTGTTTTGGAAATCGGCCCAGTTTTTGATTTCGATTTCGGGCGCGGACGCGGCGAGGTCGAGCGCGCGCATTTGCACGGGCTGGTAGATTTTTTTCACCTCGGCCATGCCGGGGTGGGGGAGGCGGTCGGGGGAGACGATGCCGTCGGCGCAAAAGTTGCCGTCGTGCGGGAAGCGTCCGGGTTCGCCGAAGCTGCCGCCGTAGGCGAAGAAGGTGCCGAGTTTCGGGTCGAGCGGGAGCGATTTGGTGTTTTCGACATGCTCGACTTTGAGCGAGGCGGGCACGGGGGCGCGCAGGCCGTGGTCGGCCCATTCCCAGATAAAGCCGCCCTGGAGATACGGGGCGCCGTCGTAGATGGGGCGCCAGTAGGCCCACATGTCGCCGGTGCTGTTGCCCATGGCGTGGGCGTATTCGCACATGATGAAGGGTTTGGAGCAGGGCAGGTCGGAGTGGAGGACGGAGGCGGGCGAGGGATACATCGGGCAGATGACGTCGGTGAACTCGCCGCTGTTGTCGGCCTCGTATTGGACGGGGCGGGTGTCGTGTTGCTTGAGCCAATGGTAGGCGGCGATGAAGGCCTCGCCGTGGGCGGACTCGTTGCCCAGCGACCAGCCGACGACGCAGGCGTGGTTCTTGTCGCGCTCGTACATGCGGCGGTGCGGTCGAGGTGGGCCTCGCGCCACTCGGGCTGGTCGGCGAGGGCGGTCTGGCGGCCCGCGTAGGTCTCCCCCATCTGGGCGTGGGACTCGATGTTGGCCTCGTCGATGACGTAGAGGCCGTATTCGTCGCAGAGGGCGTACCACTCGGGCGTGTTCGGATAGTGGCAGGTGCGCACGGCGTTGAAGTTGTTGCGCTTCATGAGGAGGATGTCCTTGAGCATGCCCTCGCGGGTGACGGAGTAGCCGCGGTCGGGGTCCCATTCGTGGCGGTTGACGCCGCGGAAAAGGACGGGCCGGCCGTTGACCAGAAACTGCCCGTCGCGCGTTTCGGTGGAGCGGAAGCCGACGCGCCAGGGGATGACTTCGAGGGCGCGGCCCTGCGCGTCGCTGACGGTGAGGAGCAGGGTGTGCAGCGCGGGCGTCTCGGCCGACCACAGCGCGGGCGCGGCGACGGCGGCGGAGAGCGCGACCGGCGCGGCGCCGCCGGCCGGGACGGTGGCCTGTAGGGCTCGACCTTGCGTCGAGCCGCGGCCTGACGCAAGGTCAGGCCCTACAGGGAACACCAGCGGCGAGGCGCGCGAGTTCGCGGCCGTCGGGGCGAGGAGCACGGCGGAAGGGCGACGGCGCGGGGTTGCGCGGTGAAGTTTTCAACTCGCCGGTGAGCGCGAGGGTGGCGTCGCGGTGCGCCGCATCGAGCGTGGTGGTGACCTTGAAGTCGCGCAGGTGCACGCCGGGCGCGCTCCACAGCCAGACGTCGCGGAAGATGCCGCTGAGCCGCCAGCAGTCCTGGTCCTCAAGATAGGAGCCGTCGTTCCAGCGGAACACCTCGACGGCGAGGAGGTTCTCGGCGCCGCCGTCGCGCAGGTGCGGGGTGAGGCGGAAGGTCGCGGGCGTGCGGCTGTCCTTGTTGAAACCGAGTTTTTTGCCGTTGAGCCAGACGGTGAAAAACGAGCTGACGCCCTCGAAGGTGATGAACACCTCGCGGTCGTCCGCGCGCCACTCCGCGGGCACGGCGAACGTGCGCCGGTAGCTGGAAACGGGGTTGTAGTCGCCGGTGATCTCGGGCGGCTTCACCTCGCGCCACGGGTAAACGGTGTTGGTGTAAATGGGGATGCCGTGGCCCTCGATCTCGACGCAGGAGGGCACGGGGATGGTCTTCCAGTCGCGGTCGTCGAAGTCGGTCCGCCAGAACTCGCGCGGGCGCCCGGCCTCGCCGGGATGCGGGACCCAGTGGAACTTCCAGTCGCCGTTGAGCGAACGGTAAAACGGCGAGCGCGCGCGGTCGAGGGTGCGCGCGGTGGCCGCGTCGGCGAAGCGCGTCATCTGCGCCGCAGCCGGCTCCAGCCCCTCGTGCTGCCGCGAAGGATCGGCCCAGACGGGCCGGTCGGCCGCGGAGACGGCCTCCAAGGACGGGATCATGTGCGCGGCGAAGGAGGCCGCGATCGCGATAAGGGGGAATGTTTTCATAGAATAGTCTTTTTTATCATAACCAACAGTCACGCCCTCCAGCTTATAATTTGATCTGTTTTTTGAGTGGCAGCGCGCGCGAGGACGCGCCCACGCTGATTTCAAATTCGCCGGGCTCGACACGCCAGGCGTGTGTTGTCACATCCCAAAAGCTGAAGGCGTCGCGTCCGAGCTCCAGGTTGACGGTCTGGGATTCGCCCGGTTTGAGCGCAACCCGCTGGAAACCCTTCAATTCATGCGTCGAGCGCTGCACGCCAGCACGCACGTCTCCCACATAAAGCTGCGCGATCTCAGCACCCTCTCGCTTGCCTGTGTTGGTGAGCCGAAAACTCACCCGCACCCGGTCACCATCGGTTTTTTCCACCACAAGATCGTCATATTGAAATGTTGTATAGGATAACCCATGCCCGAAGGGAAAGCGCGGCTCGATGCGTTTTTCATCATACCAGCGATAACCGACAAAAACGCCCTCCTTGTAATGTATATTATAAACAGACGCCTCTGTTTTTTCCCTGTTCACCATGATTCCGTTCAGTTTTGTCTTGTCGAAATAAGCGATCGGCCAGGTCTTGCTGATTTCAAACGGGCGCCGGTCATATCCGAAACCGGGTGAATCCTCGAAACGCTTTTCGATGGTGAAGGGAAGTTTTCCAGACGGGTTCACCTTGCCCGTGAGAATATCCATCAACGCCGCCGCCCCGGTCTGGCCGCCGTAATAAGCCTGCACGATCGCCGCCGCCTGCGGAGCCCAGTCCATCTCCACGCCGGCTCCGGCGGTGACGCAAACGACGGTGCGGGGATTCAGACGAGCGCATCTTTCGAGCAATTTGTCGTCAGGCATCCAGAAGGGGCGGTCGAGTGACTCGGACTCGGCGGGCACTCCTTCGAGCGGGTAGCCGGGAAAATATAATATCAACGACGCCGCGCGAATTTGCGAGTCGCTCGGATATCGCTCCACAACGACATCACCCTCGAATGTCTCAGCCACGGCCTCCGCGTAGCTTTTGTTATTAAAGCCCTTCACGTGGCCGGATCCGCGCCCCGACATTTCCTTGCGCGAGGCGTTCGTGCCCACGACAAGGATGGTGCCACCCTTCGCGCAATCGGGCGCGATCGGCAGGATGCCGTTGTTCTGGAGCAGGATGATGCCGCATTCGTTGACGCGGCGCGCGACCGCCTCGCGACCAGCCCAATTGTCCATCAGTTCGGGCCGCTGAAAATTCGCGGCAAACAGCCCGGCGGCGATGCAGGTTTTTAATATACGCACCGCCATGCGATCTATCTCCGGTGTGCCGAGCAGCGCGTCACGGTCACGCTTTAGCGCAAAGCCGGACGGTTTCTCCAGATCCTGTCCCGAAGCGGCCAGCTTTTTCCCGTCCCACGTGGAAACCCAGTCGGTCATGCACAGCCACTGGAAGCCGAGTTTGCCGCGCAGCAATCCGTTGATCACGCCTGCGCTCTGGCCGGCCCACTCCCCGTCGATCTGGTTGTAGGAAGTCATCACCGCCCATGCGCCGGCGTCGATGCCGGCCTTGAACGCGGGCAGATAGATTTCGTTCAGCGCGCGCTCGTCGATGATTGAGTTGGAGGTTTTGCGAAACAACTCCGTCTCGTTTCCAATAAAATGTTTCAGCGTGGCCGCGACGCCCATGGATTGCAGGCCGCGCACATAGTTTTCGATCATGCGCGAGGAAAGAAACGGATCCTCGCCCATGTATTCAAAATTGCGCCCGTTCAGGGCAACGCGGTAAATGTTGGCGCCGGGGCCCAGGAGCACGTGGATGTTGCCCGCGCGCATCTCCTCGCCGATGGCCTTCGCGTAGGCGGCCGCCAGATCGCGGTCCCAAGTGGACGCAAGCAGGATGGTGGCGGGAAACGCGGTGGTTTGCTTGTATATTTCCGTGGGTGTGTCCTTGATGATGCGAATGCCGGCGGATGCGTCGGCGAAATTGATGGCGGGGATGCCAAGCCGGGGCACGCCGCTGATGCCGAAGGAGTTTCCCCCGCTCACCATGTCGAAACGCTCCTCCGGGGTCATGAGCGCGACGAGCCGCCGCGCCTGCGTCTCGGCCATGCCGGGCTCGGATGGCTGCTTGAGCAACCGGGCCGCCTCCAAGCCCTCGCTCGTCCCCGCGGGATCGGCCCGGGCGGGTGTTTCCGCAGAACATGCCAGCGGCTCAAACAATAATACAAAAAGAAGAGAGGCCAAGGAGTGTGCTTTCATGGAATATGTAGAAATTCAAAGTTTAAGGCGGTCAGTTATCGCAGGATAAGAACACGGGCAGAGCGTTCACGGGATTTCCTGCGGCAGCATGGCCGCCATGCGACGGACAAGGGCGGCGCTTTCAGGACGGTTGACGATATTCTCGGTTTCAAAAAGCTGGTCGCCTTTGTAAGCGTAGAGCTCGCGCGCGACGACATCGAGCGTGCCAAATTTGCGCCATTCAACGTAGCGGTGCCCGGTGGTGCGCACGGCATAGCCCATCACGCCGGGCAGGGCATCCTTGCGCAGGGGCCAGGGGCGCGGAAACTGGCTGCGCGCGCCGTCGCGCCCCGGGGCGGCGGGATTGCCGAGGTTGGGCACGAGGCTGCGGCCTTCGAGCTTTTCGCGCGAAGGCAGACCGCAGAGTTCGACCAACGTCGGGTAGATGTCCAGAAGCTCGACGAGCGCATCGGTGCGGACACCGCGCGGGCGGTCGTCGGGCGTGGCAATGATGAAGGGCACGCGGGTGTCGGACTCGTAGCAGGTGGTTTTACACCAGAGTCCATGCTCGCCGAGATGGTAGCCGTGATCGCTCCACAGGACAATGATGGTGTTTTGGGCCAGGCCGGTGCGGTCGAGGGCATCGAGGACGCGTCCGATTTGCGCATCGGTGAAACTCGTGGACGCATAGTAGCCGTGGCGCAGGCGGGCGATTTGCGCGGGCGTCAGCGGACCGACTTTGGGCATGTCCGAATAACCGCGCAGTTCCACCGAGTCATGAAGGGCAATGTCCGGCGCGAGACGAGGCGGCGCGGGCTGTTCGACGGGTGGAATTTTTGCCGGATCGTAGAGATCCCAGTAGCGTTTCGGCGCGGTGAACGGCGCATGAGGCTTGCGAAAGCCGACGGCGAGGAAAAACGGTGGCGAATCGGCCCCGCGCGCGGCGAATTTTTTGAGGGAATCGACAGCGGCATCGGCAACCCTGCCGTCGGGGTATTCGCTTTCGGGCGCGTCAACGAACTCGGTTGCCGCCGCCTTCGAGCCTTTGTGGGGTTTGCGATTTTCCTCCAGACGGTAATCCTCCCGCTTGGGCATGCTGATGTGCAACTCGGGTTCGTTCCATGATGCGGCGTCACGCTTGCCATCGTGATAGATTTTGCCGATGGCCTGGGTGCGATACCCATTGAGCTTGAAGTGCTCGGGCAGCGGAACGACGTCGGGCGCGGTCTTGCGGAATTCCGCGCGCAGATCCCACACTCGAATGGAATCGGGGCGGCGTCCGCTGAGCAGCGACTGGCGCGAGGGATTGCAGACGGCCTGCTGGGTGTAGGCGCGGCCAAACAGCGTGCCGCGCGCGGCCAGACGGTCGATGTTGGGCGTGATGGCGGCGGAGTCGCCAAAGCAACCAATATTCAGCCGCAGGTCATCGCAGGCGATGAAGAGGACGTTCGGACGCGCGACGGGCGGCGGCACGGTGGGGATGGCTGACGACGGCGCGGCGAGTCCCGACGTGGCGGTCAGCATGGCGAGGGCGGTGGTTTTCATGGAGGTTAATTCATCATTCTTCCGGCGCGCTTGAGAATGCGTCCGCTGGGATCGGCTGCCAGTCGAAGCCGGGGCCATGCCATCTCAACGCGAGACGCGGTTCATCGCCGCCGTCGGCGCGGCAGGTGAGGGTGAAGGGGTGCAGGCCGGCTTGCAGGCGCGCGGAGGCGGTTTTCTCCGCGCCGGGCGCGTGGCCGAAATCGGCGTCAATCAGCGTCGCATGGTGAAGGCGCAGCACGGCGCCCGCGTCGGTGTCGAGCGCGAACGTGTATTCGCCGCCGGCGGGCGCGCGCAGATAGCCGTGGAACTCGAGCGCGGCGGCCCGCCCGCGCGGGAGCGGCGCGGAATCGGGGACGGCGGCCCTGCCGGCGCGCGCGGTCTTCAGCGCCGTGGCGTCCGGCACCCAAGGGAACGCACCTTCGAAGCACCGCCACGCGAGGCCGGGCGCGAGGTTCACGGGAGGCGGGTCGAGCGCCGGCACAAGCGCGTCGTCGTAGGGTCGCGGGGCCGAAGAATCCGGGCGGCGCGACTGGAGCGCGAGCATCTTGAAATGGGCTTGCAGCGCGGCGCGCGCCGGGTCGAGGGAGAGATCCCGAGTCTGCTTCGGATCGTGCGCGACGTCGTAGATTTCAAAGTCGTCCCGCGCGTCCTTGATGTCATAGCGCAAGGCCATGAGGTCGCCGAGGCGGATGGCTTGCATCTGGCCGCGAAAACGCCCGCGGCGTCCCGGCTCGAAGGTGGTGTAGGGCGGCGTGCGGCCCTTGTAGTTGTATTCAAAATATAAATAGGGGGATCTTTGTCGCGCGTCATTTTCCCCGCCGCCGACGAGGGCGGGGACGAGGGAGACGCCATCGGTGTTGGCGGGCGGGGGCAGGCCGGCGAGGTTGGCAAAGGTGGGCAGCCAGTCCCACATGGCGCAAGGCGCGGCGAGTTCACGCCCGGCGGCGATGCGACCGGGCCAGAGCGCGATGGCGGGGACGCGCAGGCCGCCCTCCAGGGTGTCGCGCTTGAGGCCGTCGAACGGCCCGAAGCTGGAAAAAAACTCCGGCGTATATTCATCTTCCAAATACGACTCGGCGGCGGGGCCGTTGTCAGAGGTGAAGACGACGAGGGTGCTTTGTGCGATGCCAAGGTCGTCGAGCGTTTGCAGCAGGTCGCCGACAGCGTCGTCAATGCGGCGCACGCTGGTGGCGTGGCGTTTGTTCACCTCGGGCCAGGGGATCTCCGGCGTGGCGGGGTTGCGGTCGTGGTCATAAGTGGCATTTGCGTAGTCGGGGTGTGTCCAGGAGTCGGGCTCGCCGAGGGCGGTGTTTATCATGCGGCCGGGCGTGCCGAGCCATTGCACACCGCCGCGCAGTCCGCCGCCGTCGGGGTAGGGTTGCGCGGGCAGTTCGAGCACGGCGTGGGGCGTGTCGTAGGCAAGGTAAATGAAGAACGGTTTTCCGGGCGCGCTTTTTTTGTGGTCAACAATCCACCGCTTGGCGCGCGCGGTGTAGAGGTCGGTGGTGTAACATTTGTCGAGCGCGGCGGTGACGTCGGCGTGGTTTTCCCATAGCCGCACGGGGCCGCGCGCGGCGGCTTTTTTTGCGAAGCGAGGCTGCTCCTTGGGGTAGTGCTCGTGCCCGTCAATGTGGCGGATGCAGCCGTAATAATAATCAAAGCCACGATTGAGCGGGTGCGCGGGCCAGCCGGGCGCTTCGCCGTCGCCTTGCAAGCCCCATTTCCCGATGGCGGCGGTGGCGTAACCTGCCCGTTGCAGGATGGTGCCGACGGTGTGGTTGGCGTCGAGCGCCTTGTCGAACTGGTTGTCGCGGACATTCGCGTGGCCTTGGGAGCGTCCGCTCAGGAACGAGGCGCGCGACGGCGCGCAGACAGGGGCGGCGCAATAGTGGTGAGTGAGTCGTGCGCCACCTGCGGCCATACGGTCGAGCTTGGGCGTCGCGTGCCACGGCGCGGCGCGGTCGCCGGAGTCGCGACGGGCGTTTTGGAAAAACGAGCCGAGGTCTCCATAACCAAGGTCGTCGGCAAGGATGAAGATGATGTTGGGTCTCGGCGGAGGAAGGGGGGCGTCGCCGGGAGCGGCGGACGCAGCGGCGGCTGTCGCGGCGAGGGCGAGGACTGCGGCTGGGCTTTTTTTCATGGAGGGAAGGGGGAAATGTGGCGCGCAAATCAAATAATGCCGTGTGCCGGGGGTGGTATTATTTGCTGGCTGCCATTATTTCAAACACACCGCTCCTATATGCGCCTTTGACCGGAAATGCAACCCCTGCATCCATCAAATATTTTCCCGTAAAATGGCCTTTCATTTCCTTTATTTGGTAAGTGGCGCCAGGCAGCAGGCCGCGCAGCCTCACCAAGGGGCTGCGTCGCGTTCCGGACACGGTGTTCTCGGGGTACTCGGCCAGATTATATACAAAAACAACGGCGTTTCTGCCATCTGCGCTTGTATATTGGAGGATACTCCGGTTTTCATCATGAGGGGAAACCAGCCGGCTGGCGCCGCCTTTTTGCACGGTTTCTCGAATCCTTTTATATTGCGCGATTTTTCCCCTGGCCAGCCTTCTTTGACTGTCGTCCCATTTGGAGATATCGCAGCCCACCCCCAATACACCGGCCATGCAAACGTCGAATTTATATTCCAATGGCAGGCTCCGGCGGTGCCGGTCCTTCTCCGCGACCCACGTGACCATGGTGCAGGCGGGGAACAGGGCCAAATATGAATCGTGTATGAAAATCCGGTCAACGGGGTCGGAAATGTCGCTCGGCCAGTTGCAGTCAAAACGGGCCATCATGCCCGGGTCGATGCGTCCGCCGCCGCTGGAACAGTTTTCGAACCAGACGCCGGGAAACTCGGCGCGCAGGGTTTCCACCAGCCGGTAGAGGTTCTCCACATACCGGATGCGCACGGCCCGCTGCTCGCCGGCGGGGGCCGAGGGGAACCCTGCGTCGCTCAGCGCCTTGTTCGCGTCCCATTTGACGAACTTGATATTGTTTTCCGCCAGCAGGTCACGGAGGCTTTTATATAAATACTGCCACACGTCCTCGCGGGCGAGATTGAGCATGAGTTGAGGCCGTTTTCCGTGGTGGCGTTCGCGGTTGGGGAAATGCAGCACCCAGTCGGGGTGCGCCCGGTAAAGGTCGCTGTCGGGACTGACCATTTCCGGTTCGACCCAGATGCCGAAATCCAGCCCCATCGCATTGATTTTTTTTATCATGGGCGCCAGCCCGTCGGGAAACTTGCCTCTGTCCACGGTCCAGTCACCCAGTCCCGCGCTGCCGTCTTTGCGGCCTTTGAACCAGCCGTCGTCTATCACAAACATCTCCACGCCCAGCTCCGCGGCGACCTTGGCAAGGGCGAGTTGCTGCGCCTCGTTGACATCGAAGGTCGTGGCATACCAGCTATTATACAAAACAGGACGCAGCCGGTCACGCAGCGCAGCGGGCAGGATTTTTTCCCTCGTGTATGAGACCATCGCGGTGGTGACGCCGGCGGAGCCCTGTTCCGTATAACCGAAAAGCATCCGTGGCGTGGCGAAAGTTTGTCCGGGCTGAAGGTTTATTTCCTGGTCCCAGAAGTTGATGCCGCCTGCAATCTGCACTGTCCCTGAAAAGGATTTTTGAAAATCCACCCGCCAGTTGCCGCTGTAGCACAGTGTTCCGAACCACGCTTTCCCTTCATTCGCTCCGGTCTCGCCCTTGGGGCGCACCAGAAACGACGACGAACCGTATGATTTGAAATCCCGGACCTGCAAGGTCTTCACTCCCTGCGTAAGCTCGGTGGTCTGCGGCACAAGCTCGTGTCCCCACGCGCCCGAGTAATGTGTCAGCTCATAGATGTCCTTCGGCAGGAACATCGAGCCGGACAGCAGGTTCTCCACGCGAATCACGCCCTCTGCGCCGGTGTTGGCCACCTCCACCCATTTTTCGATCATGTCATATTCGGGCAGCGCGCGGATGAAAGAAGCGACTTCCAGTGGATAATATTTGTCGCGCTGGATGATTTTCAGCGTCTGGCTGCCGTCGATTTCCAACAATTCATGCGTTTTATATTCCAGCTCGATGTCGCGAACGCCATCCGGGAAAACCACCTCAAGCACGGGCATATCCGACACCTGGCCGCCGCGCACGGGGATCTCGGGACCCTGCGGTTTTGCCTGGCCGGCTGGCTGCAGCGAGTTTCCGAACCACAGGGCATTGACCTCGCCCCTGGGTGACACAGCCAGATGATAAACAGCCGAGCGGGTGAGGATGCCCCAGCTTTTGCCGTTCTCGCCGGCAATGATGACACCCTCCCGGGCGAGGCTGGAGGAGACCGGTGACAGCAGTGTGGCCAGGAAAAGAAATAACGCCGAGGGCGCAGATTTGCGGATCGTGGCTTTGTGTTTCATGAATGATAATGATATTAATTATTTGGTTCGTCGCCGTTTCTGATGTCTGAAAAAGCATATCTTTCACACCAAGGCACCAAGGCGCAAAGGGCGAAGAAATCATGAAAAGAGTTTTATTCTTATGAATTTCAATAAATTGATGACTTCAGCAGAATACCCTTTTGCTGTCTTTCTTTGCGCCTTTGTGCCTTTGTGTGAAAAATAGCCATTCAAAATAGCGAGGGCCCGCTCTCGAAAGGGTTTCGCAAACGAAGCATCCGCTGAAACAGGTTAGAAGCCTGCGCCAAACCTGTCGGTGGCGGGATGTCGTGCAGCATCCCTTTTAACGCCTGCACACGAAGGCACGGGTGGTGATAAGCGCGGCGAGGGCGGCGATGAACCACCAGCCGGGCGCGCCGCCGCCTCCACCTCCGCTGCCGCCACCCGTGCCGTTGCCGGGCGAATCGGAATTGCCTGTCAGTGGCTCGATGGAGAGCGTCGTGACGTCGCTGCCGTTATCAATGCGGCGGATGGCAGCGTTGCCGGTGTCGGCCACGTAGAGATAACCGTCCTCGGCCACGACGATGGAAGACGGATGGTCAAACAAGACATCGCCGGGATTGCTGTCCCTGCCGTCTTTAAAGCCGGCATAGTTGGAAAAGCCCTCGGGGTAGAGAGCCGTGTGGAAAACCGTGCCGGAGCGAATGGTGCGAATGTGCGAGTTGCCGGTGTCGGCCACGAACACCCACCCGCCGGCGTCCACGGCAACACCCTCGGGGGCATTGAAAGTGGCGGTGGTGGTTTTTGCGCCGTCGTTGTGGCCGGGGGCCACGAGAGGGCGTCCGGCGAAGGTGGAAACGCTGCCGGTAGTCATGTCAATGTAGCGGATGGCGTTGTTGCCGGTGTCGGCCACGTAGAGATTGCCGGCGACATCCACGGCGATGCCGGAAGGGGTGTTGAATTGCGCGGCGGGACCGCTACCGTTGGCGAAGCCGGGCACGGCGGCGCCGGCAATGATGGAGACAGCACTGTCAGCCGTGATTTTTTTGATCAGGTGATTGCCGGTGTCAGCCACGTAGATCTCGTTGTTTTGGTCGTGGGCGGCGACGGCACGGGGTTTGTTAAAGGCCGTGGAGAGGGTGGAGACCGCGCCGTCGGCGGTGACGAGGCGGATGGCATTGTTGCCGGTGTCGGCGACGACAAGCGCGCCGGCAGCGGTGATGGCGACGCCGCGCGGCTCGTTGAACAGCGCGGCGGAGGCGGCGCCGTCGGCATGGCCGGACACGCCGGACTGGCCGGCGAACACGACCGCCTTTCCGTCGGCCTGCGTGATTTTGCGGATGACGTGGGCCTGGGCGTCGGCGACGTAGAGGTCGGGGCCGGAGGTGCCGGAAGTGGCGGTGAGGCCGGCGGGGGCGGTGAACGTCTCGGCGAGGAGCCGAAGGGTCACGGTGTCGCTATAAACGTCCTCGGTGTGATTCATCGCGGCGTAGCGGTACTGCCAGCCGTTTTTGCCGGCGGTGTTGACGATGGAGAGGTGCGCGGTGTTTGCGCCTTGGTAATCGACGGAGCCGGGGATGTCGGCCCAGTCGCCGGAGCCGCCGCTGCGATATTGCCATTTGAAGGAGGGCGCGGGCACGCCGGTGGCGGATGCGATGAGATCGAGGGGATGGAGGCCGATGACGACGGGCTGCGTGGCGACGAGCGGGGCGAGTGCGGAGGGTTTTTCAGCGACGGTGTAGCTGCCGCTCATGGGGAGCGGCACGATGTCGCCGCCGGCGGTCTTGAGCGTGATGGCGCCGGCGGGCACGCCGGCGGGGACATTCACGACGATTTCCGTGTCGGTGTGCGAAACGAAGTTGGTGATCGCCATGTCGCCAAAGAGAACGGTGGCGACACCGGCGAGTTTCACGCCGGTGATGGTGATGGGATTGCCGGGCCAGATGGTCTCGTAAGAGATGGCGCTGACCGCGGGCGGAAGCGTGGCGGGGTCGGACAGGCCGCGGGTGATGCCATGGTCGGTGCGCACGACGAGGTCGGCGGGGTTGACGGGGTTGACGGCGGTGACACCGGCGGGGAGCGTGGCCTTTATTTCGGTGATGCTGTAGGTGGGGGAGAAAACGGCGGTCTTGCCGGCGACGAGCACCTCCTTGAGCGCGGTGAAGTTGATGCCGGTGATGGTGACGGTGTTGCCGGAGACGGCGGCACCGGTGACGGCGGGCGCCGGCAGCGGGGGCAGGTCGCAGGCGGCGCGGAAGGCATACGTGTCGAGCGGGCGGCTGAGGCGGTAGGCATTGGCGTATTGGGTATAAACGCCGACGTATATAAAGATGTGCTGTTTGCCGGCGGCCTCGTCCACGATGGAGCCGCCGGGGTGGTAACCGTCCTTGTTGCCTTTTTCGCCGTAGGTGCCGGCGGCACCGCCGAGGATGATGCCCTGGCGCTCGACGAGGTTTCCATCGAAGCGCCAGGTGGTGCCGCTGGCGAGCAGGTCAACGGGGTCGATGCTCCAGAGGTTTAGCGAGTTGTTGCATTGGGTGGGGTCGGTCGGGTCGGCGGGAAGCGGGTTTTCGGCGCCGTTGCCCCAGCGGGAGCTTTGTATCATTTCGATGCGGCCGGTGACCGGATTGTAGATGACATCGGGGGTGTCGTGCGCCTCGCGGGCGTTTTTGCCCTTGGCCTTCGCGGTGGCGCCGTTGCCGGCGATGTTGGTGCGCGCGGTGGCGAAGGTGACGGCGGAGAATGGCGCGCCGGGCGTGTGTTTATAAACATTCTGCGTGTAATAATATTTTCCGCTGGCGGCATCGTAGCCGGTGGCCTCGTTGTAATCGCGCCCGATGATGACCATGTGGCCGGACCCCCACGTGGCAAGGGAGGGCTCGACGTTGCGGGAGGCGGTGGCGTTGAGCCACGTTTTGATTTCCCAAGTTTCGCCAGCGTCGGCGCTGCGGGCGAGGAAGTTTTGCTTGTTGGAGCCGATGGTGGTCTCTTGGCCGAAGGGCACGACGAGGCCAAATTCGGGATGGCGGACCATGTTTGGGCCGGAATGGACGGCAGCGGTTGGCATGGCGGCGAGGGCATTGGGCTGCTCGCGCCAAGTCACGCCCCGGTCGTCGGAGAGATAGACGCGGCTGCGCGGGGTCTTGGGATTTTCATCCTGTTGTGCGGTGACGGCGACGAGACGGGCGGTGCCGCTGGTGGCGAGCTGGGTGGTGCCGCTGGCATAGGCCCAGGACATGGCGTGCATCCCTTGGTAGTCGTATTTGGTCGGTGTATCGTCGAGGTTGCGACCGAAGGGCGGTGCCGCATCCAAAACGTCGGCAGGTTGCCAAGTGGCAAAGTTGTCATCGGACCAGATGATGCGGCGGGCGTTGTCGGGATAGCTGGCGTAAGCGGAGTGGTCGAGGAGGTGCCGGATCAGCAACACCGTGCGTCCGTCGGGCAGGCGGGTGGCGATGGGCCAGCCCATGTGGCGGTAGCCGCTCGCCGGTCCGGTGAGCACGCGCTGAAGCTCAAGCGTGCCGTTGTCGAGCAGCGTCTGCGTGCGGGTTTGTTGCGTGCCGCTGAAGTCGAAATCAGTCAGCGTGGTATCGTCCATCGGCGCGGCAAACAACGCGGATGCCAGCGTGGCGAGGCCTGCGGCCAGCAGCAATGCTCGGGCTTTTGTGACGAACGCGGGGAGGTTGGCTTGGGGATTGGTTTTGGTTTTCATAATGATAGAATGTTTTTTCGGATGATTTCAGGCTGCCAATTAATAGTTTCGGTTCTTGCCATCACTCAGGCCGGGAAAAGGCCGCATGCACGCGGAACTCCAGCCTCGGCTCGTCCAGCAGGCCGGCGTCGGCCAGGACGGATTTTTTATTAAAATAATCCCACGTCGAAAAGGCCTGCCTTTGCCCCGATGGGCGCGGCTTGTTTTCGAGCAGCCAGCCGGGGAAGCGTCGCAGGGGCCGGCCCTCCACTTGATTGCCCGTGCTCCACTCGCAATCGTCGGGATAATCATTGTCGCCGATCAGCCGGTTCGCCCATGTGTTGGCCACTTCGATGCGAAGCTCGTTCTCGCCGGGTTTTATAAAACCAGTGACATCCACCTCGAACGGAGTATGCCAGAGCGTGGCGACGAACTTGCCGTTGACCGAAACAGAAGCCAGCTCTTTCACGACTCCGAGATTGAGGATGACGGACAGATCATCGGCGGCGGCGGTTTCGGGCAGACGAAATGTATTTGTATATATCGCGGTTCCGGAAAAATACTTTATGCGCTTGTCGTCAGAGCGAGTCCATGATTCGAGTTTGTCAAACTTGGTGGAGAACGGTTGTCCGACGGGCGGCTTGAATTCGACATTCCACGGCCCGCCTGGAACCAGACCGTCAGGCACCGCGTCGATGGCCGCGCTCAATTTACGGCCTGCGGCTGTTTGCAATTCAACGACCCCGGGGATGGAGGATTTGACTATCCAGCCATCCGCTTTTCTTTCCACCATAAAATCATCCGCAGGCAGCCGGGTGGTTACGGCGACGGCAAAATCATCCTGTGTGATTGTTTTTTCAAAGACTACAAACAGAGCCTGATTGGGTTTCAGGGACAGTGATACGTTTGCGCCGGTGTCTGTCGGGCGCCAGATGGCGACGGGGCGCACCGCTCCGGTTTCTGGATCCCAGGTTTCAGGAGTTTTGTTTTTTGCCCTCAGCGCAACATTCAGGTGTTTGGATTCCTCCCCGAGGTTGGAAAAATAAAAAATATCCACTCCGTCCGCCTGCCGGTGCAGCCAGCAGATGGAATCGTCCCGGTCCCGGCTGCCCTGAAATTCCACACTCGCCGGAACATTCAACCGACGCAGCGCCTCATCGACCGAACCGCCCCACAGCACTTTGCCTTTTTTGTATGAGTTTTCCCCCGTCTCCGGGAGCGGACCTTTCCCCCAGATGCGGTCGGCCAGTTCCTTGAATTTCTTTTCGTCTGCCGCGAAATCCAAGCTTGGCGCGGCCACCGATGGTTTTGGGCCGAACACAACCGCGCCGCGGGTCACGAGTTCCTCAATTTTTGCGAGCGCCTCCAGCGACAACGGCACCTGGTCCTTACCGGAAATGGCGAGCAAATGATATATCCGTCCGGTGGGGCCGGTCAGCCTGCCGTCTTTTATATTAACATGGTTGAGCAGGGATTTTTCCGAAATCACGTCGCCGCCCGGAACATAAACATCCATTGCGATGAAATCGGACACCTTTTCGCCCTGTTGCAGCAGATATTGCGAACGGGCCAGATAGGCGAGCCATGCCTTGCCAGGCTCATACCAAGTCTGGTTGCGCCCGAAATGCGTTCCCCAAGGTCCCATGCTCATGCCCGGTTTTATATGATCAGGAAATGGCTGGTGAACCCAGTGGTGCAGGATCATGCGGTTGATGCCCAGCGAAAAGGCGAGGTCGCCGCTGAACTTGAGTCGCGCGGGCGTCTCGCTCCAGCGGCTGTGCTCGCCCCGGCCCGAAAAAGCCTCGGCGCTTAGTATCGTTTTCCCGAAAAAGGGGATGGCCGAGCCGACCCGCCAGATGTCGAGTTCGTCCGCGCGACGGTGAAACCAGAACTCGGTGGTGGGCCGGTCGGACATGAACACGGCGTCGAAAGTATTAAACGGCCTCGCCACGTTGCCCGGCCCGGTGGCATAGGGCTCGCTTTGCATTTCCATGCCCGCCTCGTGGATCATTTTTTTGGGCAACTGGAAACTGTACTCGAGAAACATGTCTGCAACGGCCGCCTTCAAATCACGTTTGAACCCCTCGGCGGCCTCCTTGCTTTCAATCATGCGTCCCGCGAGGACGGGCAACCACGGGATGATGTCATAGCCCTTCCGCGCTTGAAATTCCTCCCGCATGAGCGGCGTCCAGTCCTGCCCGCCCGCCTCGTAACTGTCGAAATGAATGACTTTGAGGGAACGTCCGACATAGTCGCCGAGGTGTTTTTGCAACGGTTCCAGCACGCTTCGCATGTGGAGGGACATCGCGGCGGCGCTCATCTTGTCGGCCTCCAGCGCGTCGGTGTTCTCGGGCGCGGCGTTGGGCTTCGAGCCGGTCGGGGTGTGGCCGAAGCGGTATAGGGTGTATTTTCCCCTTGGTATTTCGCAGACCAGCCTTCCGTCGGGCCGCATTTTTCCGGTGATGTTTATAATATCGCCGGGCGCGGGCTCGCCGTCGGGCACGAGCAGCACGGCGATATCCTTGTAATGATTCATCTTGGTGGCGGGCTGGTCGAGAAAGCGGTCATACGGACGCGGGCCGGCGACCCGTGTTTCCGACCAGACGACGCGTTGCATGGCGTTTTCCGGTTTTATCCAGGGACCGCCGCTGACCGACCAGCCGATGCAATTGTGCAGGCCCAGCTCCAGACCAAGCCTTTGGGCTTCGGCGGCGGCATGGCGCAGCAGGGCGAGCCATTCGTCATTATAATATTCGACGCCGGGAGAATAGACATTGGCCACGGGCGCGAAGCGGCTCGTCCCCGCCGAGGTGATCTGGAATACGATCGCGCCGCCCACGCCGACGTTTTTCATGGATTCGAGATCCTTGGTAATGCCCTCTTTTGTGATATTATAACCCACCCACTGCCACATGGCGTGGGGACGCGCCCACGCCGGGGGAGCGCGAAATTCTGCCGGCGAAATGGCGGCAATGGGCGCGCCGACCAAGCCAGCGCAACCGAAGACAAACGACGCGGCTATAACCGGGAGAAAAACAAACAAAGTCAGCGGCAGGCATGCTTTGGGAGCGCGGCGGCGGGGCGAAGCGGTGCCGCCGCTTCGCTTCGACACAACGCGCTCAAAAGCCAGCCGGTCCGGTCCATGTCCATCCGTGTTCATCAGCAGATGTTTTCCTCACTCACCAGCTTTGCCGGAGCGTGGCGATGAAGGTGTCGCGGCGCGTGGCGTTTCTGTGATTTCCGAAGGGGATGTAGTTATAATCGTAGGACAGGGAGAAGAGCGTGGCCTTGGCGAGCATCATGCGGATGCCCAGGCGGGCGATGATGGTGCTGTCGTCATACTTGTCGCCGCGAATAGGCAGGCGGGTATCGGGATACTCGACGAGGGTGGCCTGGAGATCCGTCCTCTTGTTATGAAGGTTCTGACGCCAGCCGAGGCCGAGGTCCACCATGCCAGGAAGTCCCCAAGGCAGTTTGATTTCCTTGCTGCCATCAATCCTCAGCACGGCTTGCAGGGAGTCGGTGCGGATGTCGCCCAGCCGCACGGCGCCCGTCCCGGACTCGGTGTGGTCGTGGAAGGAAAGGGTGGTGTATTGGAGGCCGACGGAGGGCCTGATGGTGCTCTCGGAGAAAAAGGCGAACGCACGGCCCGCCTCCAGACTGGCGCCGATGCTGTCGAGGTCGTAGGAGCCGGTCACATTGTGGCCGAGCGGGTCGCGCCGCGCGGTGTCCGCGCCACCGGTGGCATAGGCGAGGTCGGCGGCCATGTAATAGTTGCCGCGGCGAAGCGCGGCATACACGCCGAAGACAGGCAGGTCGATGTCGGTGGTGGCGTCGTTGGCGGTTTCCAGCCGCGTCATGGAGTAGCCGAGGTAGCCGCCGAGCATGAGGTTTTTGCGGGAGAGCCAGTCGTAGCCGAGGACGCCGGCGTAGGTGTTGTCGGTGTAGCCGAGGTATTCCTTGTCGCTTTCGTGCTCGGCAAAGGTGCCGATGCCGCGGAACCACCAGGCGCTTGCAGGGCCGGAGGGGGCTTCGACGCCGGAGAGCGGAGCGAGGAAGGCGTCGTTGAGATGGGAATAGACGGCGTCCATCGAGGCGCGCATCGCGTCGAAGCCGGCGGCGATGTCCTTGCCGGGTTCGAGGGCCATGTCGTAGGCGGTGATGCGCAGGAGGTTTCCGTCAATGATGTCCACCGTCATGAACATGCCGTCTTGGTTGGCGTCGTAGGCGGGCAGGCTGGCGATGCCGCCGTAGGCGACAACGGCATTGTGGACGCCGGTGGACAGGCGGCCGCCGAGGCGGACCTCGCCGCCGTTGGCGAAGTCCAATGTGCCAGAGAGGGCGATGGAGCTTATGCGCCAGCCGGAGCCGTAGGCGGTGGAGCCGAACACGAGCGAGCCGCCGTCCACGAGCAGGTTGCGCCCCAACGTGCCTTGAACGGACGTTTCCAACCTGCCGCCATCCTGAACGGCGATGTCCGCGCCCGCCCCGCCGAGCGCGCCGGTGGTGGCGGCGGTGACGCGGGAGCCCGCGCCGACGACGAGGGTTTTGAGCGCGTTTTGTCCGGCCAGGGTGAGCGTGCTGTCAGTGAAGAGCACGCGGTCGCCGGTGAGGATCGCGTTCACCGGTCCGGACGGGACACCGCGGAACTCCAGCGTGGAGCCGTCGCGGATGTTCACGGTGCCGGCGGCGGACTCCGCGCGCCGGGCGATGGCGAGCGGAGTGTTCACCTCCAGCCTGCTGTAGCCGTTGGCATTGGAGAGGGCCACCGTGCCGGTGCCGTCGAGGACCACGGTGCCGCCGCCGATGTTGCCGGAAAATTCCACGCCGCGTCCATTGGTGGCGATGGTGAGCGTGCCCGAGCCGGCGGCGATGGCGTTGGGGATGTCGAGACCGTCGGCTTCGATGGAAAGCACTCCGTTTGCGGTGGCGACGGTCAGCGCGCCCTCGCCGAGCGCGGCGTTGCCAGCCAGGCCGAGGGCGCCGGCTTGCAGGATGAGGCCGCCGGCATGGCTGCTTGAGCCGGTGAGCGTCCACTTGCCGGAGCCAGCCTTGCGCACCGCACCGCTTCCGCTGAAGCTCCCGGCAAACGTCTCGCCGGCGGGCGCCACGGTGTAGGTGAGCTCCGCGTCGCCGAGGGCGATTTCGCCGGTGCCGGAGAGATTGGAGATCGACTGGTTGTGACCGTCGAGATCGAGCGTCGCGCCGGAATCGACGACGATGGCGGACTGGGCGCCGTTTGTGAGCAGGTTTTCCGCGCCCACGCGCAACACGCCGGCGCGCGCGGCAAGCGTGCCGGAAAAGCTGGAGAGGTTTGTTTCGAGCACCACCGTGCCCGCGCCGGCCTTGGCGAGCGTGGCGTCCGCCGCGCCGGCGAGCGTCCCCTTGAGCGCCAAGGTGTGGCCGCCGCTGTCCATGACGCCGGTTTTTCCCGCTGCGATGGTGATGGCGTCGTCGAGCACGACATCCGCCGCGGCGCGCAGCGTGGCGGAGTCGGCGAAGGTGATGCCGGTGGAGCCGGAGGTGGTGAGCTGATCGCCGCTGCTCACCGCCACCACGCCGCCGGCGAGGTCGATGCCGCCGAGGAAAGTGTTTTTCCCGTTCGCGAAGGTGAGGACACCATTCCCGGTCTTGGTCAACTTGCCCGTGGCATCGGTGAAAAGGAAACCGCCCGCGCCGTCGTCCTGCACGTTGCCCGCCGAGGCGTGGATGCCGCCGCCGGTGAAGGTGTAGTCCGCGTCGCCGCCAACCGTCATGTCGGCCACGCGCACCTCGGCACCGCCGACGAGGATGCTTTGGTCGGCGGCACCGGCGAAGAGCACGCGGTCGCCGTAGCTGTATTGGTTGACGGAGCCGTTGTCCGTCCAGTTGGTGCCGGCGAGATTCCAGGTGGAGCCGCCGCCGCCCGTCCATGTCATCACGCGGGATTGGTCCGAGGTCATGACCAGTTGCAGCACGCCGCCGTTGTCGGATAGCGAGGCCGAGATGCGTCCACCGGCGGGCAGTACCATGTCGCTGAGCGTCACACGGCCGTCGGCGGCGAGGTCCGTGAGGTTGCCAAGGTTGAAGGTGCCGGTGGCAAAGGAAGTGAGGTCGATGATGTTGGCACCGCTGATGGCGGAGACGCCGGTGTCGAGAATGCGGTCGCTTTTCCGCCAGCCACCGGTGTCGGCAGTCTTGAACAAGTCCATCCGCAACACCGCGCCGCCGGTCAGCGCAAGATTGTGGACGGTGAGCGTCCCGGATTGCGCGGTGTTCAGGCCGGCCGCCAAGATGCCGCCGGAGACGACCCTGACGGAGCCGCCTGCGCCTGCCGCGCCCACGCCGGCGAGGGTGGCGCCGGAGTTTATGGTGATGGTCCCGCCAAGCACGGCGTTTGCCGCCAGCGTCACCGAACCCTCGTCCACTGCGAACGCGAGGGTGCTGGCCGAGTTGTTGCCGGTGAGCAACGCGGCGCCAGCGCCGGTCTTGCGCAGCGTCGCACCCGCACCGCCGGCGGCGAGCGTGCCGCCGTAGGTGAGCGCACCGCCCCCGTCCACCTTCAACTCGGCGGTTTTGCCGGCGGCGACGGTCAGACGTTCCGTCAGCGTGCCGGTGACAGTGGAAATTGCGCGCAGCGTGCCCGAGTCGGAAAACACGATGCCGGTCGTGCCAGACCCGAGTTGCGCGGCGCGGTTAAAGGTGACCATGCCGCCGGAGATTTCGATGCCGCCGTGGAAGAGGTTGGCGGCGGTGTTGGCGAAGACGAGTTCGCCGACGCCGGACTTGACGAGTCTGCCCGTGGGAGTGAAGGCGGGGTTGCCGGCGACGGCACCGGCGTCGGCCTCAATGCCGCCCGCGCCGCGAAACTCGTAGCGCTCCATCCCCGTGACCTCCATGCCCGAAACGGTGACTCCGCCCGCGCCGATGGTGATGACGCGGTTGGCGGGGTTGGCGGCGTCGGCCACGCCGTCGAAGACCACGCGGTCGGCGTAAAAGAAGCTGCTCACGCCGGAGCCGGCGTCGTCGATCCAGTTGTTTTGCGCGCCGGCAAGGGTCGACCACTGGGCGCCCTCGGCGCCGGTCCATTTCATGGCGAGGTTGTTGATGGTGGTGAGGGTGGCGACGAGGGAGTTGCCGGCGAGGGAAAGCGCGGCGTCGCTGCGGGGGCTGTTGGCCACGCCGGCGACGGTGAGGGAGAAGTTGCCGAGGGAAATGGGATTGGAGATGGTGCCGGAGGTGGAGGTGGCCGTGCCCGACCATTCCATGAGGGTGAAGGTGCCGGTGGCCAGCAGACCGAGGTTGATGGTGGCGGAGCCGGAAAGGGCGAGAGTGCCAGTGACGGCGAGCTTGCTGGCGGAGCCGCTGGCGAAAAGGTCGTGGTTGAAAGTGACGCCGGTGCCAGTGGTGACGTTGCCGAGGACGTAAAGCGTCTCGGCGTCGACGGCGGTGTCGGTGCCGAGGGTGAGGCTCGCGCCGTTGGCGAGCGTGAGGCTGGTGCGTCCCGCGAAGACGGTGTCGTTTTGTTTGTGCGTGACGAGCGTGCCGGAGCCGCCAAACGTTGCGCCCGACGCCACTGTGATCACACCGCCGAGCGAGGCGTTTTGGTTGCCGAGAAGGAGGGCGCCCGTGCCGACGTTGACGGTGCCTTGGAAATAGGAGTTGTCGGCGTGGAGGATGAGGCGGCCCGCGCCGGCAGCACCGGTCCCGGTGAGTTCGAGGAGGGCGGCGGTGCCGCTGGCGTCGAGGGTGGCGATGGAGTCCCAGGCAAGGGGGTTGCCGGGCTGGCCGATTTGGACGGTGACGCCGTCGGCAATTTCAAAGTGGAGGCGGGTTTTGGCGCCGGAGCCGGCGGTGGCCGGGTTGGGCATGGAGATGTAGAAGCCGCCGCCTTTGGCGACGGGGGTGAAGGTGCCGGAGCCGGTGGCATCGGCGTGGGAGACGTCGGCGAGGTCCAGGTCGACGCCCTTGGCCCTGTTGCCGGAATAGACGAAGTTGGTGATGGGGGCGGTGCCGGTGTATTTGAAGAGGATACCCTCGGTGGTCTCAACGGTGTTGGAGTGGTCGGCGATGGCGCCGCCGTAGCCGGCGAAGTTGTTGGACATGTCAACGATGTCGTAGAATTCGAGAGAGTAGCGGGTGCGGGTGCTGACGACGCCACCAGCGCGGCGAGCCCAGTTGTCGTTGAACAGGGAGTCGCGGAAGATGCCGATTTTCATGGAGCCTATGTTGGTGGCGATGGCACCGCCGTAGCCGGCGTTGGCATTGCCCATGAGGGAGGTGCCGACGACGTTCCAGCCGTGGGCAAAGTTGCCAATGAAGGTACCGCTGGTGACGGTGATGTTGCCGGCGCCGTAGATGGCACCGCCATAACGGCCGCTGTTGCGCTGGAAGAGGACGTTGGACAGGGTCATCACGGAAGCGGAGGCGGCGCGGATGGCGCCGCCTCCCTGGCCGGCGCCGACGTTCACGCGCTGGGCGGTGTTGTTGAGGAAGGAGACGTTGTTGAGTATGAGGTTGGCGCCGGCCATGCCGAGGTTGAAGACGGAGCCTTCGGCCTCGACGGAGTTGCCGTCGAACACGACGCGCCCCGTCGTGCCGAGCGGCTCGATCCGGATGGTATTGACCACGCCCTGGCCAAAGATGCCGCCGCCGACATTGCCGGTGACGGTGTTATTGGCGACGGTCACGGTGACGCCGTCGGCAATGCGCCAGACGGTCTCAGCGGAGACTTGTTGCGTGAGGGAACCGACGGCACCGTCGTAGAGGGTGTCCGAGTAGAAGTCGTAGGTGCCATTGACGGGCAACTGCGTTTGCGCCGGGAGCGCGGGGAGAAACGCCGCGACTGCCAACAGGAGCACGAACGCGCGGAGAAGAGGGGAGGAATCTGTGTGTTTCATGAAAGGAAATACTTTCTGCCTGGCGGTCAAAACGGATTAAAAAGTTCCCTTCACGCCGATGGAGACGTAGGAGGCGGCGACGCGGCGCTGGTAGTTCCAGGCATATCGCGGGGTATCGGAGGCGCGGCGGTAGGTGATGATGTCATCCGCGAACACGTCGCTGCAATTGGCGAAAAGGGTGAAGGCCCGCGAGAGGCTGTATTCGGCGGTCACGCTCCAGCGGGTGTGCGGAGCCTGATAATCAAAGGTGTCCGGCGGCATAAGGCTGGCGGTCTCCGCGCTGGTGGTGGTGCGCACGGGGCGCCGCACCTTGGTCTCGGCTTGGTAGGCGCAGGAAATGCGCAACGAGAAGCGGGGGCCGAAGTAATTGACGCCGGCGGAGAAGGCGTCGGGGGCGAAGCCCATGAACTCCTCCGCGTTCGGCCCGGCGACCTTCAGGTGGGTGTAGTTCAACCAAACCTGCGTTTTTTGCAGCCACCGGGGCAGGAAGAGCAGATCCTGCCGGTAGCTGAACTCGAAGCCGGTGAGGTTGGCGTCACCAGCGTTTTCCTTGCGGCTAAGCTCAACCCTGCCCATACCCGTCTCCGGGTCCCTTCCCGCATCCATCAGGGCTTCGATGTCGGACTGGGTAATGCCCAGCTCGAGGAGTTCCGCCTCCATGCCATCAACCAAATCAAACACTCTGGTGGCAAAAAAGTTGGAGACATATTTGCGGTAAACGCCAATGGAGCCGAAACCGCCCTTGAAGAGATAGGAATCGAACGAGAGGTGGAAGCTGTCGGCGGTCCACGGCTCCAAGCCCGGATTGCAGACCGAAATGCGGTAGGCAGTCGTGCGATCGTCATCAAGCTCGGGGATGGTGACGCCGGAGACGATGTCGTTCACGTTGGGGCGTCCGATGGTGCGGGCGTAGGCGGCGCGGGCGATGAGGTTGGGGTGGAGGGCGTAATTGAGGTTCACGCTGGGATAGATGCCGTCGTAGCTCTTGCCCAGATGGAGGGCGCGGACTTGATACTGGCGCCGGTAGAGCTCATCGCCCTCGGGGTATTGCAGGTAGCCGCCGTTGATCTCGTCCCTGATGCGGTTGCCGTTTTCGTCGCGCATCCATTTGGCGTTGTTGTCGGTGCGGCCGACCCAGCCGTCGGTCGCGGTGCGTTCGTAGCGCGCGCCGAGCACGGCGTGGAGGCGGTTGCCGAAGAGCCGCAGGTCGGCGCGAAGGTAGCCGGCAGCGATATCCTCCCGCATTAGCTTCGAGTTGTTGGCGCGGTTGCTGTAATTTTCGTAAGCGTTGTTGGAGTAGGGGGTGAAATACTCGGGGTGCTCCTGGGTCAGCGTCCACACTTTCACCGGACTGAGCCAGCGGACGGGCACGCCGCCGATGGGCGAATCAATCGAGTCATCGATGAGGTCGTAGTGATAGACATAACGCGGGTCGTCGGTAAAGACACTCGCCATCGGATGGCCATTGCTTCTGGTTTTCATACGCCAAGTGGGGAGCTCGCGCTGGTTGTCGCGCTCCTCGCGGGAGAAGGCGGCGCCGGTGCGAAGGGAGAAGAAGCGGCTGAAAACGCGCTCCGCGTCGAAGCGGCCCTGGTAGGTATCGGTGATGTAGCGTCCGTATTCCTCCATGCGGACGAGGTTGAGGAAGTAGTCGTCGCCGTCGTAGGGATCGACGGGAGTGCCGTCGCTCTTGGTGGCAACGGTGACGGTAGGCAGGATGCTGTCGGTGGTGTTGATGCCGGTGCCGACCATGTGGAAGCGACCGACGCCGTCGGCGTTGCTGCCGGTGCCGTAGCCGGAGGCATAACCGCGACCGCGGTTGGAGCGTAGGCGGGTGGCGCGGGACAAGGAGGCCTGGCCGTCGAGGTTCCACAGGGGGCCGCGGTGCTTGTAGCGGAGGGTTAACTGGTCGGTGGCGGTTTCGAGGTTGTAGTTGAACGGGGCGTTCTGGCCTTCCTGAAAGGTTCCGGTGGCGCCATTCTGGCTGTAGAGTGTTCCAGCGTTGTTGTAGGTCGGGCGATTGCCGGTGGTCGTGGCGGGATCGGCCCCGGCAGGGATATTGGAATTATAAACCGGGTCTAAGTTATTGGCTGATCCGTAGCTTATATCGATCCGATTAGTCGTATACTCCTCGGAGACCTCGCGATGCTGGAAGGTGAGAGCGAGCGTGTCGCGCCGGGACAGGCGCACCTCCATGCCGGCCGACACGTTTTCCGTGCTGGTGATTTTCGCGGTACGCTGCCAAGTGGCAGTGTTCAGGGTGATGGGATAATCGCCGTGGTGGACGGCCGCTCTCTGTGCATCGGTCTCTTCCTTATACCAGCCATTCCCGTCCCATTCAGCGGCCCTGGTGAAACGAACGCCTTCCCAGAGGTTCCAGTCTGCGGTTTCCGTCAGCACGCCATTGGGGAGTTGTTTCCAAGACTTGGAGAAGCCCGCGCTGAAGGCGAGGCGCTTGCTGACGGGGACGACCGCACTGAGACTGAAGGAGGGCTGCTTGCGCGCGACGCGAAGCTGGGGAATCGCCGCCTGCGGACTCTCGCCGGAGAAGGAGAGGTCGTCGTTGGTGGCGAGGTTCATGGTGAGCGTGTAGTCGAGGCGGGGCTTTTTGATGCCGAGCAGGCCCTTGGAGACGAGGTTCATGGAGCCGCCGAGGCCGGAGGCGGGCCTGTCGGGCGTGGGTACCTTGGTGATTTCCACACGCTCGATGTTCAGCATGGGCACGTCTTGGAGGGAAAGCTCGCGCCCGCCGGCGCGCGCCACGTCGTCGATGCCGGTGCTGGCCACGTTGCCGCCGTCGAGCTGGATGTTCGACATGTTGGCCGGGAAACCGCCGAGCGAGAGCTGGCTGGCGCTCTCGCCATCGTCGATGATGGACACACCGGGCAAGAAGCGGACGTAGTCGCCGATATTCTCGAAGCCCTGTCCGGGCAGTTCCTCGAGGGCGAGGACATTGGAGATGCTGGCGGCGTGGCGCTGTTCGTTCATGGCGATGGCCTGCGCGCTCATGGCCGAGTCGGCGACGACGGTGAATTTTTCCAATATGATCGTGTCGTCATCCTTCGCGGCGGCGGTTTTCACCGCGCCCTCGCGGAGGAGCGAGAAATCGCAGGTGGCGGTTTTTCCCGCCTCCACGGTCACCACGGCGGTGCGCGGGTCAAAGCCCAGATAAGAGACCACCAATGTGGTCTCGCCGGCGGGAATATCCGCGAACAGAAAACGCCCGTCGTCGTCGGTGAGCGTTTCCTGCCACGTGCCCTTGATGGCCACCCTCGCCCTGGCAACGGGCAGGCTGTTGGTGGAATTATAGACCGCGCCCTCGATGCCGCCGGCGGTGGCTTGCGCGCTTTTTTTTGGGCGCACGGTCAGCGCGTCAGTCTTCGCGTCCTGCTCGACGATGAGGTCCGTGTCCGCAAGCATGATTTCCAGCGCCTCGCGCGCAGTGTATTCGCCCTTGACGGGCTTGGTGCGCACGCCTTGGACGATCTTGGTCGGGACAAGGACATCCACGCCGGACAGGCGGGAGAGTTTTTTGACGGCGCTTTCCACCGAGTCGGCCGGCAGGTCGAAGACGTGCTTGGTCGTCGCGCCTGTGCCAGCCAAAAGGCAGGAGCAGGCAAAAAATGTGAATAAAAAAGCAAAGCCCCTGACAAGGGGCGACTGGGGGGTGGTCATACTGATGCAGACGCCCCGGCGGAAAAAATCCGGCACGAGAAAATTGATTTTTCTCCGCCAATGCCTTGCACCTCGCAAGACACGAGGCTACCGCCGCGTCCTGCGCAGGATAATCTCGGCGTCCCGATGCTCGGCCTCGATGCCCATGCTCAGGCCAAGGACACGCACAAACGCCTCGATATTGTCGGCGCGGAAGAACCCGCTCACCGGCTCCGCCGCCAGACCCGGCGACGCCGGATCCAGCACCAAACGCACGCCTGCACTCCCGTCCGGCAAATGCGAGGAGCGATTGATCAGCGCGACGGCCTCCGCCAACGGCGTCGCCGAAAATTCCAGTCGCGGGATGCGCCAGGCCAGGCGCTCGTTGAGCTCCGCGGACGTGACCGGCGTCACAACGGGCGCGGACGCCTCGGGCGCGGTTCCCACGACGACACGTTCGTGCGCGCCGAGCATCATCACGGAGAGAGCGGGAATGGCCGGCGGCGGCGCGATGGTTGCAGCCGGGGACGGCGCGACAGCCGCGCCGGCTGTATCCGCCAACATCAGCGCGGGCGCGTCCGTCGTCGCGGGCGCCGCCGGCGGTTTCTCCACTGCGACGCGGCCCTCGGTCACCAAGACCTCCACTTGCGCCGCGCCGAGTTGCACGGCAAACGCCGTGCCGACCGCGCGCACCTCCATGCCGCCCGCCTCGACCACGAACGGACGCGGCTGCCCTTTCGCAACCTGAAAATGCGCTTCGCCACTCGCCAGCACCACGCGGCGCGCCACCTCGTCATAGCGCACGTCAATGACGGCACCCGGCTTGAGCTCCACCGTCGAGCCATCCTCAAGCATCCGGCATTCAGGCTGCATCACCACCACGCCCGATGGCGGCGGCGAGCCTGATGGACGCAAGGCGGCAAACGCAAAGATCACGACGGCGCATGCAACCGCAGCCACGGCGCGCACGCGACGCGCGCGTCGGTGTTTCGCGCGGGTTTGAAGCTCGCGCATCATCGCATCCCGCGCGCCCGCGCGTCCTGGCCGGTCAAAGGTCGACCAGGCGCGCGCGTAGTGCTCAAACGCGGCCTTGTGACGCGCGTCCGCGTCCAGCCATTGCCCAAGCTCCGCCGTCTCCGACGGGGACAACCCGGCGTCGCGCCGGGCCACCCAGCGGGCGGCGGCGGCGGAAACGGCCTCGGTGTCGGCGCGATTGCTCATCGGTTGTCGCGTTTGTCCGGCCACGGCTTGATCACGCCGCGCCGGACGAAGAACGCCTCCATGCGTCGGATGCCGCGATAAACCTGCTCCTCGACGGTGCCCTCGGCGATGCCAAGACGCGCGGCGACCTCGCGTTGGGAAAGATGCTGGAATTTGCGAAGGATGATGATTTCACGGCAGCGGGCAGAGAGCGAGTCGAGTGCCTCCGCCAGCAACGCGATCTCATCGCTGGTGGCGGCAGCCTCGGCGGCATCCCTGCATTCATCCATGACGTTCAACGCGGCCAAATCCGGCACGGCAATCATCGGGGATTTTTTCCGGTGACGGAGCGTGTCGAGCGCGAGGTGCCTGGCCACGGTGAACAAAAACGCCTTGGCCGACTTGATCGGCTGCGCCACGCTTGCCAGCCAGATGCGCAGGTAGGATTCCTGGGCGACGTCCTCGGCATCAACCGTGGGAAACGAGCCGCGCAGGTAGGATTTGAGCTTTGCGTCATGGGCGTGCACCTCGTCCCTGAACCATTGTGATTTTTCCACCGGCATGTCCGCGCAGGGCGGCACGCTGAATGTGGATTCACGGGAAGAGGAGCTCATGGGGGACAAAAGGCTTCGTTTTTTTATTGAACAGAAGGAAACAAAGGGGACGAAGAATGCCTTCTATGATTGTTGTTTTCTTTGTGTCCTTCGTTTCCTTCTGTTCAAATTATTGGTTCGGTTTTTCACAGCAAAGGCGCGAAGGGACGCGAAGATGCGCGAATAATAATAATGGTTTTCCTTGCGGAACTTTGCGCGGCTTTGCTTCTTTGCTGTTTAATTTAATGGTTCGTTTTTTTTATTTGACCACGGATAACACGGATTATCACGGATAAGAGAAAGATTGGGAAACCGTTGGTTTTATCCGTGTTCATCCGTGAAATCCGTGGTTAGATTTAAAGGTTTGGAAATGGTATAATAAACAATCGAGGAGGGCGGCACGTGGAGGCGCGAGGGGTGTCATGGCGATTTTGACCAATGCCAGCGGAACCTGAAGGGATTCTCTGGCGAAATTATGGAGTAGATGGAGAAGAGAGGGGCGGAATAAAGAACTGGGCGGGGAGCGATGAAAGCGATGCGCAGTAGAGGAACAAGATGGATATCAAGGTTCTTTTTTAGAACCTTATTGGCATGCAACATATTCTTTTTAAATTTGTTAAATATGCATCGGCACCGCATGAAATCCGATGCCGATGTTCCGATGCCCTTGGAGTCATACCAATTCCCGATGATAACTATTCTTTCGATGGAGGACCGAGCTCCCGCGAGGCCGTCGCCGAAAAACGTCGCGTCCGACCGCGACGGCCTCGCGGGAGCTCGGCCCTCCAAAGTCCAATCCATTTCGCAAGTGGAGTTGGATGATTGGAAGATGCGAGGGGCTGTGTTTAGCGGTAATCGGGGTTGAGCGTGAAAGTAATCGGGACTTGCAGGCGGCAGTTGGCGGGCTTGCCGTCTTTTTGGGCGGGAGTAAAACGCCATTCCCCGACCGCATCCATAGCCGGCGCTTCAAAATCTCGGTGTGTGGAGCGCACGACCTCAACATCGCGGACGGTTCCGGTGGAATCTACCATGAATTGAAGTATCACTTCGCCGGAAATACGCGCCCGTTTCATTTTAAATGGATAAACTGGAGGACGACGGCGTCCTACTACTTTGGGCTTAACATCAGTCTCTGCTAGAGAGTAAATCTCACCGGGAACAGAGACGTTTTGGGCGGGTGGCGGATTCTTTTCCGGGGATGCGGGCGTCTGGCAGCCTGCCAGTGCGCAAATGAGGGCGAGCAACAGGCTCGCGAGGACAAGCGGGGTTTGGGTTTTCATGCGAAAGGCAGACTGGTTCGCGCAGTTTTGACTGTCCATGAAAAAGCCGGGGCGCATCTCGCGTCCCGGCTTCGTTTTGGGTCAAGGTTGGTTCTGTCGAGAACTGCGGTTCGCCGCCGGTTCAGAACACTTTTCCGTCGGCCTTGGTGCCGCAGAGGCTGACTTCGAGGCCGAGTTCGGCGGCGAGGGCGGCCTTGGCATACATCGCGAGGTCGGCGTCCCTCGCGCTCTTCGCGTAGGCGACCTGGATATGGTTGGCCTTGTGCCGGGCCATCATCTGGTCGCGGGTCACCCCGTAGGTCACGGCGTGCATGATGGGCCAGACCTTTGAGGTGGCGTCCCAGCGGCGCTGCGTCTCCTCGTCGGGGAGCTTCACGACCTTGGCGCGGCCGAGGTCCATCTTGAGCTTGCCGCCTTCCACGAAGATGCGGCTCCAGACGATTTCGCCGGGCTTGGCGATGCCGCGGAGGGTCGCGCCGCCGAGACGGAAATACATCTTGTCCTGGCGGTGGCCGTCGCTGCCGGCCCAGCCGCCGATGTGGTGCTCGGCGGGAGCGGCACCGGAGATGAGGTAAACCCACACGTAGTCGTCGGTCGTGCCGCTCTTGTCCCAATCGCCCCAGCGCAGGTCGTGGAGCGTGTTTTCCACGGGCTGGCCAAGGGCCTTGTGGACGCGGTTGGTGAGGAGGCCGTCGAGCCCGGCGCATTCGTCCACCTCATTGAAATGCGTGATGGGGTCGCCGGCGCGGATGACCTGGCCGGCGGTGTTTTTGACCGGCGGTCGGTCGGAGCTGTTGAGCGTGCCTTCGACGAGGTCGGAGGCGGGGATGAGATCCTTGAGGCCCTGCTGGTATTGGATGCCGATGGCCTCGCAGCCGAACTCGTCGGCGATGCGGCAGGCGGCGACATACATCTTGCACTGCTGGAGGACTTGCGCCTCGGTCAGCTCGTTCTCCTCGTCGGTGCCGAAGTGGAAGGTGAAGCCTTTTTGTTTATACCAGTCGAACACGGCCCGGGCCTCGTCGTCGGACACCTGCGTGGCGGCGTAGTAGAGGGCGGACTGCGAAAGGCGCTCCTTGTAAACGCCGGTCTGGAAGAGGAGTTCGTCGGGGATGATGGCGTTATACATGCCCATGCAGCCCTCGTCGAACACGCCGATGATGGATTTTTTCGTGCGCAGGTCGGCGGCGATTTTTCTGGCCAGGACGCGGGCTTTTGACGGGACAGCGCACTTGGCGAGCGAGCGGACGTGGGCGGTCTTGTGCCTGCAAACGCCGGTGGAGAGCCACTCGGAGAGTTTGCCGAGGAAGTAGGCGTCGTCGAAGTTTTCGCTCCAGAGCGTGGAGTATTTCACGCCGGCCTTGGTGAGGCCGCCGTTGAGGTTGAGCATGCCGACGAGGCCGGGCCACTGGCCCGACCAGTTGGCGACGGTCAGGATCGGCCCCTGGTGGGTGATGAGGCCGGGAAGCACGTGGTGCGAGTATTGCCAGACGGATTCGGCGACGATGACGGGGGCCTTCGGGTCGATTTTGGCGAAGACTTCCAGACCTTCCTTCTGGGAGGCGATGAAGCCGTGCTTGAGCGCGGGCTTGTACGGATGCGCGCGGACGAGTTTGCCGCCGAGCGAGGCGACAGCCTGGGCGAGCTGTTTTTCCATGGCGGCCTGCGCGGGCCAGCAGGTTTCATTGGCGGACTGGCGCAGGTCGCCGCTGGCGACGAGCACGATGGTTTTGGCCTTGGCGGGCTTTTTCGATTTGGGAGCGGGCTTGGATTTTTTCATGGTTTCGGGTCGGAAGAAAAACGGATGAGGGAAGGGCAGGGGATAGATAAAATTGACGGATAACGGATCGTGAGGCGGCGAGGTGAAGCGCATAGACTACCAGTAATCAAGGCGGTTTGAAATGGAGATAAACGGCAGAGACATGGATAATATTGGCTGGATTAGGCAATGGATGGGAATAAACCTTGCGGGCATGAAAATGGAACAGCGTCCGGCAAGGCATGGCGCAGGCGCGGAGCCGGAGGAAAACGAGCGGCGCGGCGCGCGACCGCGGGGGCGGCAGGCGGTGGCGCCACCGCCACGGGGCGGCGCGCCGGCATCCCGCGCCGACCGCATGGCGGCGCGGGGGCTGCTTTCGCCGCAGGTTTCGCAGCCGCGGTCGCGCTACTTTTTCCTGCACCTGCCGCAAAGCCCGGCGGCGCGGGAGAAGGCGCGGGGCCTGGCGCTGGGCGGCCGCGAGCATTGCAACCCCGACTACCATCTCGACCGCACCTCATTCGCGTATCATGTGATCGAATACGTGGTGGAGGGGACGGGGCGCGTGCGCATGGGAGGCGGGGCGCGGCATCGGCTGGGGCCGGGGAGCATCTTTGTCTGCCGGCGCACGACGCGCTGCGAGCTTGAGACCGACGCGGATGCTCCGTTGGTAAAATATTTCCTGTGTCTGGCGGGCGCGCCGGCGCTCGCGCGGCTGGCGGGCGCGGGGCTGGCGGCGGACCGGGTGCGCGTGCTGGCGGCGCGCGGCGAGGTGCGCAGCGTGATGGAGGATTTGTTGCGCGAGGGCGAACGCCCGGGGGCGCGAGCGGCGGAGATTTGCGGGGTGCTGTTTGATTTGTTGCTGCTGAAAATCGCCGATGCGATGCCGCGCGGCGGCGGGGCGGGGCGGGCGGGCGCGGCTTCGAGGGAGAATTTCCTGCGCTGCAAGGCGCTCATCGACGGGCAGGCGGAACGGCTGGCGTCGCTCGACGACATCGCGGCGGCGGCGCGGCTGGACGGGTCGAGCGTGTGCCGGCTTTTCCGGCGGTTTCAGGGCATCAGCCCGTATCAGTATCTGCTGCGCCGGAAGATGAATCTGGCGGCGGAATTTTTGATGGACGGACGCGGTTTGGTCAAGGAGGCCGCGCAGCATGTGGGTTTTGCCGATCCGCTGCATTTTTCGCGCTGCTTCAAGGCCGTGCATGGCGTGCCTCCGAGCGGGTTGCGGCGGTGAGCGAAACGGCAGTCCTCCAAGATAAAGAACAAAGAAAAAGAGTTTTTGGGGAGGAATGTGATCCGGGTTGTAGCCTGCCGGCGTGGCCGGGCGTCATACTCCGTCGACCTTTGCGCGCGCTCGACAACGGGCGCGCGAGGTTTTTTATTTCCTTCCTCATGACTCCCCGAACACGCTTCTCCTCCCAATCCATCCGCCGCGCCGCCCGCCGGGATTCGCGCGGGTTCACGCTGCTCGAAATCCTGCTGGCCGTGGCCATCCTCGGCATGCTTGTCGCGCTGGCCATCACCAATGTGGACCGGATCTTCGGCAGTTCGCAGGAGGACACTGCGCGGCTGTTTGTCACCCAAAGCCTGCAAGTGCCGCTCCAGTCCTACCGCACGCACATGGGCAACTACCCGAGCACGGCCGAGGGGTTGCAGGCGCTCATCACGTCCCCGGCGGACAAGGCCGACCGCTGGCGCGGCCCCTATATCACGGGCGACAACATCCCGCTCGATCCGTGGAAGAACGCCTACCAATACCGGTTCCCCGGTGTGCGCAACCGGACCGGCTACGACGTGTGGTCGAAAGGCCCGGACGGGCAGGACGGCACCGCGGATGATATCGGAAACTGGTCAGCCGGCCCGGCCAGCCAGGCGGTGCAGTGATTCCGTGACCACGGCGCGCTCCAGCTTTCTTGTCGGGCCTGACCTTGCGTCAGGCCGCGTGCGCGTGTGGGGCCATCGCACTTCGACTAAAACCGAGGCGTTTCCTCTCCGGCGCGGCCTGACGCAAGGTCAGGCCCGACGTTTTCCCCTCCATCTGCGGGGCGGGCGAGGACGCGCGGCTTTCACCCTGCTCGAAATCCTCCTCGTCATCGCGCTTATCGGAATGATCACGGGCGTGTTTATCGTGGGGGCGGTGAGCATCTCCGATTCCAAGCCGCCTTCGTCTGAGGAGGTGTTTTGGCAGGCGGTCAACGGCTGTCGCAAACAGGCGCTCCTGTCCGGGCGCGAGGTGACGCTGCGTTTCGCCAAGGGCGGGAACGAAGAACCTTCCGCGCTCGTGGCGACATGGGAAGGCGGCGAGACGCGCTATCCGTTTGGCGTGGCAAAAACGGCCGCCGGCGGCGGCGCTGCGAGCGCCGGAAGCGGCGGGGGTGGCGGGGGCAACAATGCGGCCTCCGCCGCGAACGTCGCGATGGTGGTCTGCGATTTTCTTACGACGCAAAAAGGCAACAGCACCATTCTGGTCGGCGGCGCCTTGATGGAGACGGCCACGCTGGCGTCGGTCACGTTTTACGGTGACGGCACCTGCACGCCATTCCGCGCGCAACTGCGCGCGGGCGGCTCGGAGCCCTTGGTGCTCGACATCGACCCGTGGACCTGCGCGCAGGTGCTGGTAAAGGAGGAGGCGCGGTGAATTTTCGATTTTCGATTCTCGATTCTCGATTGGGGCGCTGCCGCGCCAAAACGCATCCGTCCGATCTGTCTGATCCGGCAAATCCTTTGGCGCGGCAGCGCCATCAATCGAGAATCGAGAATCGAAAATCGAAAATTCACCGCGCCTTCACCATGATCGAGGTGCTCGTCGCGCTGGCGATTTTCGCGACAATGGCGGTCGTGCTGGTCGCATCCTACCTCAACATCCTCACCGCCTACGAGGTCGCCGGACGCGGCCCGGCGGGCGAACTCGACGTGCGGTTCGCCCGCGAGATGCTGCTGGCCGAGGGCAGCCTCGACGCGGCGCTGGCCGGCGCGGATTTCGAGGGGGCGGACGGCGGACGCGTGAAATGGAAGGCCGAGGTCGAGCCGACCGAGACGGCGGATTTGTTCCTCGTCACCTTCACTTGCGAGATCGAGGCCGCCAAAGAAAGCCCGGCGCGCACCGTTGTGGAAACGTTCCGCCTGCTGCGCCCGACCTGGTCGCAACCGGCCGACCGCGAGGCGTTGCGGGCGGAGACGCGCCAGCGGATTCTCGACATGCAGATCACATCGCCCCTCTCCGGCTTCGGTTCCGGCATGAGCAGCGGCGTCGCCGGCGGCAGCAACGGTGGCTCGGGCAAAGGCGGCGGCAAGAACTCCGGCGGCAAAAATCAGGGCCAGGGCGGTGGCAAAAACCAAGGCGGCGGCAGAAATAATCCCGCCTCGCAAAACCAGGGAGGACGGCGATGAAAAAAAAGCCCGCGCCGCGCCTCCACTCTCTCCGATCCCGCCGCGCCTTCACCCTGCTTGAAATCCTCGTGGCGGTCGCCATCGCGGCGCTGGTCTTTGTGGGCATGAACATGCTCGTGCTTTCGATGGGCGAGCTGTGGGGACGCAACAGCGACCTGCGCCTCTTCGAACTCCACACGCGCAATGTCACGCGCTTTGTCGAACGCGAACTGGCGCGCGCCGTCCTGCCGCCCGCCGTGCTCTCGACCGCCACCGCGCCCGCCGTGAAGGAAGTGCGCCTGCCGACCGGCGCGACCGAGGAACTGCTCACCTGCGAATTTTCCGGCGGCAGCCGCCTTTGCGCGTGGCCGCAGCGTCCGCTGCCCAACGTCGTGTGCTCGCTGGCCGTGCGCGACGGCGCCGGGCTCGTGCTGCTCTGGCATTCGCGCCTGGAGATCAACTTCGCCGACGACGCGCCGCGCGAGACGGTCATCTCGCCGCTCGTGACCGCGATGAGTTACCTTTATTACGACACCGAGTTCAAAAACTGGAAAACCGAGACCACGTTCCAGAAGGACGCCAACGGCGCCGGCCTCGTGCCGCAACGCCTCAAGTTCACTTTCGCCTACTCCGGCCGCACCATCGAGACGGTCGTCAACCTGCCCAGCCTCGGCCAGGGACAGCCCATGCTATGAGGGATTTACGATTTCAGATTTACGATGGACGATTGGGCCGCTGCCGCGCCGAGGAGGGCGCGCGTGGTGATATGGTATTTCCCCTCAACCTTCGCCCAAATGGTAGGGCGAGGCGTCCCCGCCGAGCCGCGGCGCAGCCGGAGGCTTCGCCCTACCGGCGCTGCCGCGCCACTGTTAATCGGAAATATTATAGTTGCGACACGCAGGAAAACGCCACGCCAGCCTCCGGCGCGGCAGCGCCCCAATCGAGAATCGAAAATCGAAAATCGAAAATTCCGCGCGCCGCGCGCGCCTCCATCCTTGTGCTCGTGCTCATCACTCTGGTCGTGGTCGGCCTGGCGATGACGCTCTTCATCGAAAAGGCGTCCAACGACCTGCTCGTCGAGGTCCGCGCCAACGACGCCTCCCACTTGCGGCTCGAAGCCTATTCCGCACTCGAGACCACGCTTGCCGTGCTGGAGGATTTTCGCGCCACCATCGGCGCGCTCCATAGCCCGGCGGAAGGGTGGGGCGATCCGCTCGGCTTCGCCGCCTACGCGCCCGCCGAGGGGCGCACCGTCGAAATCACCTTTGTGGACGAAAGCGGGAAGCTGTCCCTGCCCAACGTCGAGCCCACCACGCTGGTCAACCTCTTCAAGTCCTGGGAGCTCTCGCAAAACGACGCCGAGAAGCTGGCCGACGCGCTCCTCAGTTGGATGCGTCCCGATTACATCCCCTCGGCCGCCGGCGCGCCGCAGCCCGAGGATTATGAGCGCGACGAAATCCCCTTCGCGCCGCCCGGACGCAGCTTCCAGTCCTTCGACGAACTCGCCTCCATCGACTACGCGCGCGAGGTGTTTTATGACGAGCACGGCAATCGCAACGAACTCTGGCACCGCTTCGCCGCCACCTTCTCGCTTTTCAGCTACGACAACCCGAACATCAACGCCGCCCCTCCGGATCTCCTGGCCGCGCTCGGCGACCTCGACACCACCCGCCAGCAGCAGCGCTCGCTCGACGACTTCCTCAGCGGCGCCGACAACCGCGCGGGCGGCGCCGCCGGTTATTTCACCAGCACCGACGAAATCGGCACCCTCCTCGGGGGCAACTCCCTCGCCATGTCCCTGGGGGTTGAAATCAAGGCCCTCCGCATCATCGTGACCGTGCGCGAAGGCGAGTCGGTTTACCGTCTCAACGTCCTCGTGGCCCCGCCGAAAGGCGCCGCGCCGCCGAAATCCTGGACCGAGACCGCCGAGACGGCCGCGGCGGCTTCCGGCGACGCCAACTCCGGCGCCTCGGCAGGCAACCCCGCCGCCGCCGGCGCCAACACCGCCACCGGACGCTCCGCCACCGGCGTCGCGTCGGGCGGAACCTCCGCCGCCGCCAGCGCGGCCACCACCACGGATCTGAACTACCCATATACGTTCTTGGAAATCCGCGAAAATGATGTGATTCCTAGCGCATCCGCCATCGACAACGCCGCTGCAGACGACACCCTTCTTGCCCCGCGCATCCAGTAAACCCATGCGACTTCCCTCGCTGAAATTCTCCCTCAAACCCCCGCCTCCCCGCGCGGTGCTGCTCCCCGACGACCAGTTTTTCGTGCGCGCCGTGCCCGTCACTCCCGGGGCGTCCCCCGCCGATGCCGCCGCCGAAATCGCGCTCGCCCTCGAGGCCA
The DNA here is from genome assembly GCF_038725785.1 of Termitidicoccus mucosus. Lineage (GTDB taxonomy): Bacteria > Verrucomicrobiota > Verrucomicrobiia > Opitutales > Opitutaceae > Termitidicoccus > Termitidicoccus mucosus. Next base: position 911,651 of record NZ_CP109796.1, on the reverse strand, counting down.
TGGCGCCGTTTCCGCTCGCGCAAATGTATCACGGCCACCACCACCGGCCCGGGGCCCGGCACGCCCTCGTCTTTGCCGCCTACCGCAAGCGCTTCCCCGGCGACAAGACCGAATCGTGGGCGGGCGCCGAGGTCGTGCTGCCCGCGTTTGCCGCCCTTCTCGGCGCGCAGGTCAAATCCGCCACCACCGTCATCCTCACCACCGCCACTACGATGACGGCGATCCACTGGCGCGACGCGGCCGACGCGCCTTCCGCCGTGCTGACGCGGACGCTGCCGCCCGGCGATGCCGGCCCGCGCGCGCGCGACACGCTGCGCGAGGAATTGCTGCGCGAGGCGGGCGAGTCGCTTTGCATCGAGGAAGTCGAGATCGCCGCGACCGACGACAACGGCTCGGTCAACCTCGACGATTCCGATGCCGGCTATGTTTTCCGCGCCGGCCAGCTCGCCTCCGCCTTCACGCGCGACGAACTCGACGCGCTCGACGTGCGCGACAAGGACGAGATCGCGCTTCGCCGCCGCGACCGCCGCCGCGACCTGCTCCTCTGGCGCGTGTTTGTCGGTGGCCTCGCCGCGCTCGCCTTTGCGCTTTTTCTGGAGGCCGCCATCGCCGGCACGGGCATGTGGGAAAAAGTCCGGCAGAAAATCGTGATCGAGCAGGCCCCCTATGTCGCCCAGATCGACCAGGCCAACGCGCTCGCCACCCGCGTCGAGGACATCTCCACGAAACGCCTGCTGCCCTTCGAGATGATCGACCTCGTGAAGGCGAAGCGCCCGCGCTCCGTGCTTTACACCCGCGTGACCACGCGCGACCTCTACACGCTCGAAGTGCAGGCCCGCACCAACGTCCCCAACGACCTGCTCGCCTATCGCGCCACGCTCAACGCCACGCCCGAGCTCGCGTCCGTCGCCATCGAGGACCAGACCTCGCGCAACGGCATCACGACCTTCCGCCTCGTCCTCGCGTTCAAGCCCGAGGCCGTGCACTCCGCCGAGTCCGCGGCCGCCGAAACCGCCGACGGACGGAAGGCGGACGAACCCGAGCCCGGTTCTCCCGAGGCGCTGGCCGCCGCCCGCGCCAGCCGCCTGACTCCGCCGCCCGGCACCGCGCCGACCGTGTCGGAAGCCTTCCGTCCTCCCGCGACGCCCGCACCCGCATTGCCCGTCGCTCCCGGCGTGGTGCCGGGAGCCCCGCCCGCCCCCGACGCGCAGCCCCCCGTGGAACAGACCGCGCCACCGCCCATCGACCAGCCGACCCCGCCCGAAACCGAGCCCCCGACGCAACCATGAGCCGCGCCCAACCCGCCGCTGCCGCTGGCGTGCCTGCATCCCAAATCCGCATTCCGCAATCCGCATTCCGAAATCCATGAAAGCCTTTTTTCTCAGCCGGCTCTTCCGCGAAAAAATCCTGCTTGTCGGGCTCGTGCTCATTGCCGCGGCCATGTGGCTTTCCAGCGCGGGCGGACGCGCCGCGACGCTTGGCAAACAATTCCGCGCGACCTCCAGCACGCTCGCCATGCAGCGCGTCACGATCGAGGCCAAGGACATGATCAAGGCGCGCGCCGAGGCGGCCATCGAGCAGCTCGATCCCTCGCGCACCTTCGACCGCGTGCGCCTCCAGTCGGAACTCGACACCATCGCCAACCGCGCCGGCATCCAGAACAAGTCCATCGGCGACGCCCACACCGAGCGCGTGGAACAGGTGGCGGTGAACAGCGCGCAAGTCACCATCCGCAATGTCGATTATGCCTCGCTGGTGAAGTTTTACGAGGAGCTGAAAACCCGTTCGCCCTACATCAGCATCGAGCAATTCAACATTTCCGCCAACACGGCCAACCCCGCGCAGCTCCTGGTTTCGATCCGCGTCTCCTCGGTCGAAATCGCCCGCTGAGGAGGCGGGGCAGAGCACGCCTGTCAAGATTCACGCGCGCCATGCATGACTGATGTCACGCTGAGTCGGTAGGGAGGCATCTCCGAGGCCTCCGCCGGGCGGGGAGGGATGCCAGAAATTTCATGGGGGGATCGGAGCGTGCTTGCGGATGCCTCGGAGAGGCCTCCCTACCGTGGGATTGTTGCGTCGGGTTGTTCACAGAGACTCCGCCGCGTAACACATGGTTGCATCTGCATGATTGTGGTTTATGGATCTTGCCTCGCCCCATGATATTCTGCCTTCTTATGCGGTAATATCGATGCGTCCAGCCTGCTGCCAGTCCCACCCTTCTTGTCGGCACCAAGAAACCCCGGCGAATATGAAAATCCGCCGCATCATTGGTGGTTTCGCTTTCCGGACTGCCTCCGTTTCCGGTTATTTACGCACGCCAGATCGCTCGTTTTTCCTTTCTCACTAATCCATGTCCCAATCCTCCAACAACCTCGCCGCCTACAGTTGGTCCATCGCCGACCTCCTCCGAGGCGACTTCAAGCAGAGCCAATACGGCCGTATCATCCTCCCCTTCACCCTCCTGCGCCGTCTCGAATGCGTGCTGGCTCCGACCAAAGCGAAGGTGCTCGCCGAGGCTCAAAAGCTCGCCAAACAAAAGCTCCCCGAGGAGGCCCAGGAAAAGCTCCTCCTCCGCGCCACCGGCGGGCTCTCCTTCTTCAACACCTCGCGCATGGACCTCTCCACCCTCGGCGAGTCCGGCATCAAGGCCAACCTCGAGTCCTACGTCTCCGCCTTCTCCAAGGACGCCCGCGAGATCTTCGAATATTTCAACTTCGCCGAGTTCATCGGCCAGCTCAACGACGCCAACCTCCTCTACAAGGTCGTCCAGCGCGTCCGCCAGTCCGACCTCAGCCCCGCCGCCGTCTCCAACCACGAAATGGGCCTCGTCTTCGAGGAGCTTATCCGGCGCTTCGCGGAAAGCTCCAACGAAACCGCTGGCGAACACTTCACCCCCGCGACATCGTGCGCCTCACCACCTCGCTCGTCTTCATGGAGGACGACGAGGCCCTCACCCGGCCCGACATCATCCGCACCATTTACGACCCCACCGCCGGCACCGGCGGCTTCCTCTCCGCCAGCATGGAATACGTGCACGAGCTCAATCCCCGCGCCGTCATCCGCGCCTTCGGCCAGGAACTCAACCCCGAGAGCTACGCCATCTGCAAGGCCGACATGCTCATCAAGGGCCAGGACGTCTCCCGCATCAAACTCGGCAACACCCTCTCCAACGACCAGCTCTACGCCGACAAATTCGATTACATGCTCTCCAACCCGCCCTTCGGCGTGGATTGGAAAAAGATCGAGGGTGACATCCTCAAGGAGCACCTCGAAAAAGGCTACGACGGTCGCTTCGGCCCCGGCCTGCCCCGCGTCTCCGACGGCTCGCTCCTCTTCCTGCTCCACCTCCTGAGCAAGCTCCGTGATCCCAAGGACGGCGGCGCCCGCATCGGCATCATCCTCAACGGCTCTCCGCTCTTCACCGGCGGCGCCGGCTCCGGCGAATCTGAAATCCGCCGCCACATCCTTGAAAACGACCTGCTCGAGGCCATCGTCGCCCTGCCGACCGACATGTTCTACAACACCGGCATCGCCACCTACGTCTGGCTGCTCTCCAACAAAAAAGCCGCCGACCGCAAAGGCCGCGTCATGCTTATCAATGGCGTCAACCTCTGCGGCAAGATGCGCAAATCCCTAGGCTCGAAACGCCAGAAAATGAGCGAGGCCGACATCAAGACGATCACCCGCGCCTTCGGCAACTTTACCGCCATCAACCCGCAATCGCTCGACAAACCTGCCGAAGCCAAGAGCACTCGCGGACGCCCCGCCGCCACACCAAAAACCGAGCCCGAAAAAACTTTCGCCGCCAAGATCTTCAAAACCCACGAATTCGGCTACCGCCGCATCACCATCGAGCGCCCGCTCCGCCTCTCCTGGCAATTCAGCGACGAGCGCCTCGCCTCCCTCCGCTTCGCCAACGGCGCGCTCGAAGCGCCCATGCGCTGGATTTACGAAACCTACGGTCAGACGTGGACCGACAACCCGAAGGACAAAACCTACGGCGACCTCGCCGAGCACGAGACCGACATCCGCTCCGCGCTCAAGGCCGATTTCCCCGAGTTAAAAGAAAAACACGTCAAAGACCTGCTCGCCGTCGCCACTTGGCGCGAGCAACGTGACCTCCTTCTCAAAGCCCGCCAACTTCAGGCCAAACTCGGCACCACCCGGCACGACGACTTCAACGGCTTCGACGACACCCTCGCCGCCACCGGCCTCAAACTCGATGCGAAGGAAAAAAAGCAAATCACCGCTGCCGTCTCGTGGAAAAACCCCGCCGCCGCCAAGGTCATCAAAAAGGTCCATAAAACCGGCAAAGCCGACCCGTTCTATGGCCGGTTTGAAGGTAGGGACGGCTCTCCGAGCCGTCCGTGCATCGTCGAATACGAACCCGATTCCGACCTACGCGACTTCGAAAACGTCGCCCTAGATCCGACCCAGCCGGTGGACGCGCTCAACGAGGCGTATTTCAAAAAGGAAGTCCTGCCCCACGTGCCCGACGCGTGGATCGACGCCACTAAACGCGACCCCAAGGACGACCAAGTCGGCCTCGTCGGCTACGAAATCCCCTTCAACCGCCACTTCTATCAATACCAGCCCCCGCGCGACCTCGCCGAGATCGACGCCGACCTCGACGCCGTCAGCGGTGAGATCATGAAGCTCCTGCAGGAGGTGCATTCGTGAGCAACGGGCGGTATCGGGCGTATCCGGCGTATAAAACCACCGGTGCCACGTGGCTAGAATCGGTTCCCGAATCGTGGGATGTCTTCGACGGAAAGCGCATTTTCGAGAGCTGCCGAGAAACCGCCCACTCGACTGACGAACAACTGGCCGCCAGTCAGAAGTTCGGCGTCGTTCCGCAATCGCTGATGATGGAACTCAACGACGCCAAGGTAATGCTCGCACTCAAAGGAACGAGCACCTTCCGTCATGTTGAGAAGCACGACTTTGTGATCAGCTTGAGGAGTTTCGAAGGCGGAATCGAATACAGTGCCTACACGGGATGCGTTTCCCCAGCCTACACGGTTCTGAGGGCGATCAAGCCTGTCGTTTCGGGCTTTTACAAGTATCTGTTCAAGAGCCGGCCTTACATCTCCGCCCTTCAGGCGACAACCGACAGCTTGAGAGACGGGAAAGCTATCAATTACGAACAGTTCGGTGCGATTGCGCTCCTTCTTCCTCCCCTTCCCGAACAAACCCAAATCGCCAAGTTCCTCGACCACGAGACGGCGAAGATAGATCGGTTGATCGAAAAGCAGGAAGAGTTGATCCGACTGCTGAAAGAAAAACGGCAGGCCGTGATCAGCCATGCCGTGACCAAAGGCCTCAATCCCCACGCCCCCCTGAAGGACTCCGGCATCGAATGGCTCGGCCAAGTCCCCGCACATTGGGCTGTCAAAAAGTTCAATCATTGCGCCACGATTCGTAACGGACAAGTGGATCCGCGAATCGAGCCATATCGCAGCATGGTTCTTTACGCGCCCAACCACATAGAGAAAGAAACAGGGCGCGTCGTTTATCGGGAAACCGCACACGAACAGGGCGCGGATAGCGGAAAGTATCTCTGCCTCCGAGGTGAGGTCATCTACAGCAAGATTAGGCCATCCCTAGCCAAAGCGGCGATTTGTGCTGAGGAGGAAGCGCTGTGCAGTGCGGACATGTATCCCATTAAAGCCGAGAACGGACTATCGGACGAATTCCTGCTTTGGTTTCTGCTAACGCCAGATTTTACCGCCACGGCTGTTCTGGATTCTGAGCGGGTGGCGATGCCTAAGATCAACCGCGAGAAACTAGGAGCCTACAAAATCCCAGTTCCCCCATTGGATGAGCAGGCGGCCATCGTGGCTTACATCGAGAAAATGACCGCTTCCTCCGATAGGCTTATGGCGGAAGCTGAAACCGCAGCCACCCTCCTCCAAGAACGCCGCACCGCCCTGATCTCCGCCGCCGTGACCGGCAAGATCGATGTGCGTAGTAATTAATACGCTTAACCTACTTTTTAAATGCACTGCACTCTTAACCCAGCAACCCAACAAACAAACCTATGAATGAAATCGGATATGAAGTGGACTTTCTCCCAGTCGGAGATGGTGAAAAAAGTGGTGACGCTATTGCAATACGATGGGGCAATCTTTTTGCTGAAAAGCCTGAGCAAAAGGTTGTCGTGATTGATGGTGGCTTTTCTGCCTCAGGAGAGGCACTCGTTGATCATATAAAAAAATACTACAAGACCGAGACTGTAAATTGTTTAATTTGCACACATCCTGACAATGATCACGTTGGCGGTCTTTCAGTGGTGCTTGAAAAGCTGAAAGTCCAAAACCTATTGATGCACCTTCCATGGAAGCATACCAATGGAATCTCAGAGTGGTTTAAAGATGGGCGCGTCACCGATAACAGTGTAAAAGAAAAGCTAAAAGAATCACTCGAGTCGGCCTATAATCTCGAGCAATTGGCTATAAAAAAAGGTATTAATATAATCGAGCCGTTCACGGGGCTTCATGGCTTTGGGGAAAACTTAGAATTTAGAGTGTTAGGACCGACAAAAGCCTATTACGAGGAACTGCTGCTTGAGTTTGATGGCACACCTGAAGTCAGAAATTTTTCAGAAGCAAGTGTCTTTGGAAAACTAATGAGTTTCGGCGCTGATGCTATCACACGAATACGTGAATCATTAGATATAGAAACACTCGATGACTCAGGAGAAACGAGCGCAGAAAATAACTCGAGCGTCGTCTTGCTTTTCAACATAGCCGATGAATATCTGCTTTTTACAGGCGATGCAGGCATTCCTGCTCTGGGAAGAGCCGTTCAACAACTCGAATCAGAAAAATTTGATTTCACAAAACTGAAATTTGTCCAAGTTCCTCATCATGGTAGCAGACGCAATATCGGTCCCTCGTTACTAAATAGAATTATTGGCCCAAAACTACTAGTAGAAAGAAAAATCAAAACAGCATTTGTTTCTGCTGCTAAAGATGGCGCACCAAAGCATCCAGCTAAGAAAGTAACAAATGCCTTTAGAAGACGTGGCGCTCCCATATATGGGACCCTTGGAAAAACTCTTCGGCATTCAAAAAATGCACCGGCACGCGAAGGATGGGGAAATGCAGAATCCTTGCCGCTTTATTTGGAAGTTGAGGATTAAAACATGAATTTATTAAAAATTATTACTGATCCCTATGATCGCAAAGCTCGGCTTTGGCCTGCTTTGCTTTTAGTTTTTCCTGTTGTTATAACAATCATAACCTTGCTGTCTGAAAAGCTGGGCCTACTGCAGCAATTTTTAGCAATAATTATTGGATGTGGTGGGGCATTCCTGTGCACACAATTCGCGCGTGATTCCGGCAAGCGAAAAGAATCTAAACTTTTCAAAAAATGGGGCGGTATGCCTTCTGTGGCAATCTTACGTCATAGTGATAATCAATTAAACCCTATAACGAAACTCAATTATCATAAACGACTCGCGTGCATGGTGGAAAACACCTGTGCACCAACAAGCGAACAGGAGGCTGACAATAAAACGGAGGCCGATAAGATATATGAAGCTTGGTCAAATTATCTACGAGCCATGACACGTGACACACAGAAATATGCGCTACTCTTTCACGAGAATATTAGCTATGGATTTCGACGTAATATTCGGGGGCTTCGATCCTATGGAATATCAGTAAGCGTAATTTGCATCATATTATGCGGGCTTGCTTTTTGGCATACCTATGAAGCCACTGGCGAGATAGAAACTACAAGACTCGTATCGGTAAGCATCTCCGCAATATTTCTTTTTCTCTGGTCTTTTGTTTTCACAGATTCTTGGGTTCTCATTCCTGCACAAGCCTATGCGGAAAGGCTCATGGAGTCTATTGAAACTATAGCGAACGATACAAAATAACCTGTCGTCATGACACACGTTTTGCATCTTCACCAACAACGCTTCAACGAAACTCGACGGCGAACGGGTCGCTTTAAGCGAATCGCTATGGAGCGATGCTTCTGTCAATAATCACTCCACATCCATGAACTATCGCCACCCCGAGCATCGGATTCACGAGATTGTCCAATCACCCAAATGCCTCAATGACGGGCAAACCTTCACCATAAAATCGACCGGCGAGCACAGCGCCCATTTCACCGTCGATCTCGCGTTGCTGGACGGACCATTTCTCGACATTCGCTACACGGGCCGCGCCGGGCGCACCAACATTCCATCGTCCTACGATGCCTCGCTGCTTCTCGAACAACAGCGTGTGCGTGGCGTCGGTTATTGCGCGGTCGAGCGACAGAACTTTCGCGCCAAGCTGCGCATTCCGAAAGGCTGGCATCAAAACATCTGCGATCCCAATGTCGCCACCAACCATCCGGCATGGAACCGACACGAACCGCTGGCCGATTTTGCGCCGACGGATTTTTCGCATTTTATTCAACTCACCTCCAACCTGTGGAATATTGATTTGAACCGCGAGGAAGAGCTTCTATGAATACCGCCTTCGCAAACACACTACAACCAGACTCATTGCGCAGCGCCTTGGCGGGCTTTTGGAACGATGCGCTTAAAATCGAACCGACACCGCACGGTTTCGCCATCGCCCTCCCGCAAACCGGAGCCGACGGCTGGCAGCTCGTCGCCGAACTCACGCAAGTCACTCCCGGCCATGCCGAATTGTCCGACGCGGGCAAGACCCTTGGCGGGCTGGCTGCGCAGGGTCAGAACATCGAGGCCGACACCATCAGGGAACACGTTGACACCATCCTGAAGCAAAGCGGCGCCGAGCGTCGCGGATTGGAGCTGGTGCGCGTGCTCAGCCTGCCGATTGATCCGGCGGACGTGCATGTTTTTGCCGAGGCGCTAAGCGCGATTTCGCATCTGTGGGTGTTGCATGAGCCGACCGTGCGCACGCAAAACATCGCCGACATCACCCTGCGCCGCGTGTTTTCCGACCGGAAACTCGAAGCAAAAGCCGGCGTCACGCTCGACGGCAAAACCGAGAAAGGCGTGCGGGTGGATTATCTCGTGCAGCCGCGCCGCACCGTGGCCTTCGAAATCCTGCGCCGCCGCCGCAACCTGCTGCCGGTAATGGAACAATGGGGCTACCGCTGGCAGGATTTGCGCAAGACGCGCGCCGATTTGATGCCGGTCATGCTTTATGATCCGGCAATGCAGGAAGTGGACAACGCCAGCCGCACCATCGGCGAGGAAGTCTGCACGCTCTTCTGCGCCTACAACGAAACCGACCGCATCCACGAAGTCTTGGATGAAGCAGGAAAATCATGACCCCGCTCCCTTCATCGGCAGCGTGCAGAAGGAACTCGCTTCCGAGCGGACGGACGCCGGCTGATTCCGAATTAAAAACCTCTCTGGACAAAAACTAAAACCTCCCATGGCCAACGAGATCATCTTTTACCGAACCCCCGACGGCGAAGAGCGCATCGAGGTCGTTTTTCGCGATGAAAATTTCTGGATGACCCAGAAGGCGCTGGCCGATTTGTTCGCCGTGGGCACGCCGGCCATCAACAAGCACCTCAAGAACATCTACGAGTCCGGTGAGCTGGAGGAGACGGCAACTATTTCCAAAATGGAAAGAGTTCGCCGGTCCCCGAATTCGCCCCGTCCCCGGATACGGGAGCAAATGAAAAAGAGTGTTGTCTTTAATCGCTCCAACTCGTCTTTTCAATTCCCCCATGACTCAGGAACCGTTCATTCAGCCCCGCTTTGTGGGGCCGAGATTTGAGGGGCACACGCTCCCGCTCTCTGCGGCCAAGGACTTGGCCGCATATGAGGAATTGGTTTTGGAATTGGCCAAACATCTTTTCCGGCAGAAAAATCAAGACCGCATCAGGCTACCCAAAGGCTTCGCCAGCGGCTTTAGCCTGCATATCGAGCGCATCGACGACGGCAGCGCGAAACCCACCTTGGTCGCCATGATGCTGGCCGGCCAGCTTTTTAGCGATCTTCCCGCCGAGATCACCGAATCCAAGGATCTCATCAATTGCGTGATTGCCACGGAGGCCGGCCAGCAGTTCCCGGCAGCCTTCCCCAAAGATTTTTACAGCTACTTCAACCGCATTGGCCGATCTTTGGAGGAAGGCGAATTCATCGAATGGCTGCCGGACTCGGCGACCAACAAAACAGTGCTCACCCCCACCAAGCGCAAGCGGCTGGTGCTGGCCCATCGCGAAACTTATGAGGCCGAAGTCAACGTCGTCGGCTTGGTTGAAGAACTGAACACCAAGCAAAAAACCGGGGTGTTGAGGGCGCTTGAGAAGGAGCCGGTCACGTTTGTTTTCGACGATCCGTTTTTCAGCGATCTAAAGGATGCGCTGGGTATTCGCGCGCAATATGTGCGCGTCCTCGGCGTAGGCGTATTCGACGTAAACGACCGGCTGAGCTCCATCACCGAAATCGACCAATTGGAGCGCCTGCCGCACTACCTGTTGACCTCAAGCATCGACAAACTCGCCATCCTTGCCGACGGCTGGCTGGAAGGCGTCGGAGTTGCCCCGAAACCCGAAGCCTTGAATTGGCTCACCAACGAAGTTTCCACGTCATTCCCGTTATCATTGGAGTATCCATCCGTGGCCCCATCCGAGGAAGGTAACGTGATCTTCGAGTGGATTCGGCCTCACGCGCGCATCGAGCTGGAAGTGAATTTTGCCGATCAAAAACTCGAACTTTACTCCACCAACCTCAAGGCGAACGATTTTGTGGAGAAGGTGTTTGAATTCAACCAATGGCAGGAGGCCTTCGGGCAGGTGGAAGGGCTTCTTCTGCTATGAGCACATCAACGGTGCCCGGGATGGTTTTCCGGCAAGTCCACCCGAACCACTGGGACGGTAAGAATCCCAACAGCGTGGCCTTCTCCCCCACGCCCAAAGACCAGGATCAGCTTTCAGTGGACGATGCCTCATTGGTCACCGCCGAGGAGTCATGGACTCACTTCACCAAGAATCTCGGCCTTCAATCGGTCGGCGTTTGGGCGGTCACTGCGAACGAGATAGCTAGTTCTGGTGAGCTTGCCTTGCTGCGCGCTCCAATCACCGGTCAAACTGACGTCCAGAAAGACAATCCAGCGCATTGCCTGATCGATTTTTCAAAATTGACGACAAAGGGACAGAAGAAGCGTTGCGCCCAGCAACTGGCATTGCTCGCTTCCGTTCGTGGTTGCCAGTTCCAACCCGTCGCGTGAGTGGCTTTGCAAAGGGACGCTCTTTCAGAACAAAAGTATTGTTTGAGGGGCAACGCAGCCGGAACACGCACGCTTGCGGGTAATGGGAACATTCCTTTTATCCAGTAACATTTTGATTGTTACTGCCGAAACTAAAAAGTTACTTGTTTGATTATGAACGAGAACTGGCAAAGCAAAGTTGGGTGCCACGTTAAAAATGCCTTCCAGTCAATATCTCATTTTTTCACCGATCCGAAGAATCCTTTTAGCACTTCTCCATGACCGACCCGACCAAGGAACTCGCCTTTCAAAACGACGTCATCGCCCAGATGCTCGCCGCCGGCTGGAAGCGCGGCGCGGCGGAGAATTACGACCGCGCCCTCGCACTCTATCCGGAGGACGTGACCGGTTTCGTGAAGGACACCCAGCCCGAGCAGTGGCAAAAATTCTGCGCGCTCTATCCGGCCAACCCCGAGCAAAAGTTCCTCGAACGCGTCGCCGCCCAGCTCGACAAGGCCGACCCCAACGCGGCCGACCAGACCATGCGCACCTTCGGCACGCTCGGCGTGCTGCGCCACGAGCTGCGCGACCGCGGCACCCGTTTCTCGCTCTGCCAGTTCAGGCCCGAGCACGATCTCAACCCCGACACGCTCGCCCGTTACGGCAAAAACCGCCTACGCCTCGTGCCCGAGCTGGTTTACAGCCCTTGGGCGACCGAGGCCGAGCTCGCCGCCACCGGCATCAAGGCCAAGGCCTGGCGCATCGACCTCGTGCTCTTCGTCAACGGCCTGCCCGTCGCCACGCTGGAGCTGAAATCCGAGTTCAAGCAGGCCGCCGACCGCGCGATCAAACAATACAAGGCCACCCGCCTGCCGGTGGACCCGGTCACGAAAAAACCCGAGCCGCTCCTCACCTTCAAACGCGGCGCGCTCGTCCACTTCGCGGTCAGCCAATACGAGGTTGCCATGACCACCCGCCTCGCGGGCGACGCCACGGTGTTCCTGCCCTTCAACCGCGGCACCAGGGACGGCGGCGCGGGCAACGACGTGCCGAAAGACGTCAACCGCTACGCCACCGACTACCTGTGGAACGAAGTGCTGTTGCCCGACAACCTGCTCAATATTCTCGCGCGTTTCGTTCACCTCGAAATCAAGGAGAAGGAGGATTGGGACGGCCGGAAGTATAAGCAGGAGGCGATGATCTTCCCGCGTTACCACCAGTGGGATGTCGTGCAAAAACTGCTCGCGACTTCGCGCGCCGAGGGCCCCGGCCACAAATACCTCATCCAGCACAGCGCCGGCTCGGGCAAATCCAACTCCATCGCCTGGACCGCCCACCGGCTCTCCTCGCTCTACACCGCCAAGGGCGAAAAGCAGTTTCACTCCGTCATCGTCGTCACCGACCGCACCGTGCTCGACGACCAGCTCCAGGAAACGATCTACCAGTTCGAGCACACCGACGGTGTGGTCGGCCGCATCAACCGCGAGGAGGGCGAGGGCTCAAAATCCGAGAAACTCGCGACGGCGCTGGAGGGCGCGCAGCCCATCATCATCGTCACCCTCCAGACCTTCCCCTTCGTGCTCCGCGCCATCGAAAACAGCGTGAGCCTGAAGGAGCGCCGCTACGCCATCATCGCCGACGAGGCCCACTCCTCGCAAAGCGGCTCGACCGCGCGGCAGTTGAAGGAAGTGCTCATGATCGAGGGCGGCGACGACGAGGAAAAGGAACTCTCAGCCGATGACATGATCGCCGCCGCGGTGGCCTCGCGCCGGGCCAATTCCAACCTGAGCTTCTTCGCCTTCACCGCCACACCCAAGACCAAGACGCTGGAGCTGTTCGGGCGTTTGCCCAATCCCGGCGAAGCGCCGTCCAAACAAAACAAGCCCGAAGCCTTCCACGTTTACAGCATGCGGCAGGCAATCGAGGAGGGCTTCATCCTCGACGTGCTGAAAAACTACACGAATTACAAAGTCGCCTACCAACTCGCGCTCAAGATCCAGCAGACCGAGGAGACGGTCGAAAGCCGTAAGGCCCAGGTGAAACTCAACCAGTGGGTGCGCCTGCACGACTACAACATCGCGCAAAAAGTGCAGGTCATCATTGAGCATTTCAAAACCCGCGTCATGGGCCTGCTCGGCGGTCACGCCAAGGCAATGGTCGTCACCAGCTCCCGCAAGGAGGCGGTGCGCTACAAGCTGAGCTTCGACAGATACATCGCCGAGAAAGGCTACGCCAAGATCTACGGCATGGTGGCTTTCTCCGGCGAGGTGGAGTTCACCGAGAAAGACCCCAACCCGGCCGGCCTGCTCGGCACCAAGTTCACCGAGATCAGCATGAACCCCGGCCTCAAAGGCCGCGACATGCGCAAGGCCTTCGACTCGCCCGACTATCAGGTGTTGATCGTGGCCAACAAATTTCAGACCGGCTTCGACCAGCCCAAGCTCTGCGCCATGTATGTGGACAAAAAACTCGGCGGCGTGGAGTGCGTGCAGACCCTCTCGCGCCTCAATCGCGTCTATCCCGGCAAGGCCGCGACCGGCACCTTCGTCCTGGATTTCTTCAACGAGCCGGAAGACATCCTCAACGCCTTCCTGCCCTACTACCAGACCGCGAAGCTCGATGACGTTTCCGATCCCAACCTGATTTTCGACCTCAACGAAAAGCTGCGCGCGGCGGGCATTTTCCAGTGGCCGGAAGTCGAGCAGTTCTGCACCGCGTTTTTCCAGAAGAGCAAAAGCAACGCCGCGCTCGCCAACATCTGCAAACCGGCGGTGCAGCGCTGGCAAATCCGCTACAAGGCCGCCGTGCTCGCCTGGCAGCAGACTCGCGACCTGCTGGAGCGCGTCAAAAAGACCGGCGACGCCGTGCTGCGGGCCAACGCGGAAAAGAACCACAAGGACGCGAAGAAGGAGAAAGACGCGCTGGAGATCTTTAAGAAGGACCTCGGCACCTTCGTGCGTTTCTACGAGTTCATGTCGCAGATCGTGGACTATGACGACGCGAACCTGGAAAAGCTCAGCCTCTACGCCCGCAACCTCGCCCCCCTGCTCCGTGAGCAAGCCGTCGATGACGACGACGTGGACCTAAACCACGTCGTCCTGAGCCACTACCGCCTGTCCAAGATCAAGCAGCAGGACCTGATGCTGGAGGAGGAACAAGCTCCCTATGGCCTGAAGCCGGGCGAAGGAGTAGGCTCGGCCAAGGCGAGAGATCGCAAGGAGGAGCTTCTTTCGCAGATCATCGCGCGCCTCAACGAACTCTTCCTCACCGACAACCTGACCGAGCAGGACTTGGTGAACTACGCCTACACCGTCCGTGACAAGGTCCGGGAAAACGAAAAGGTCATGAGTCAGCTCGCCAACAACAGCGACGAGCAGGCCATGCTGGGCGATTTCCCGAAGGCGGTGGACGATGCGATTCTCGACAGCAGCGCCGCCCACGAAAACCAGAAGCTACAACTTCTCTCTGACCCGAAGAAAGCCGCCATTTTCGCAAAACTGGTTTTCGATCTCATCAAGATGGCGGGGTGACAACGTGATCCAAGCCAAGGACTTCACATTTCGACTCTGGACGAAATTGATCGCCGCATGAGGGACCATGCAAAAAACCGCCGGGCGTGGACGGCCCGGCGGTTGGAAGCAAAAGGAGGACTGTTACTGGTTACCGGTATTCCTCGTTCGTGTTTGCGTTCACGATCTTGAAGTTTTCCACGTGGTAGTTCAGGTCGGCGCGGAAGGCCAGTTTCACGCCGAAGAGCTTTTCCATGCGCACGAGCAGCTCGGCGTCCTCACTGCGGAGGCGTTCGAGGATGCTGGGGTGCACAAGCACGCGGAGCGAATACGTCTTGCCGTCGTTGCGCGACTGGAGGCGGCGGACCACGGAGCTGAGTTTGCGCTGAAGCTCAACCGACATCGTCGTGGCCGACTTCACAATGCCGCGTCCGCGGCAGTAGGGGCAGTCGGTGTAGAGGTTGCTCGCGAGCGACTCCTGCTGGCGCTGGCGCGTCATTTGCATGATGCCGAGCTGCGAGATGGGAAGGATGTGGTTCTTCGCCTTGTCCTCGGCCATGGCCGCGACCATTTTTTCGTAAACGGCGTTGCGGTGGCGGCGCTCCTTCATGTCGATGAAGTCGATGATGATGAGGCCGCCGAGGTTGCGGAGGCGGATCTGGCGGGCGATCTCCTGCGCGGCCTCGAGGTTCACGGCGTAGATGGTGTTTTTCTCGTCGCCGCCGCGGTTTTTGTGGGAGCCGGTGTTGACGTCGATGGCGATGAGCGCCTCGGTCTCGTCGATCACGATCTCGCCGCCGCTGGGGAGCGGAACCTTGCGCTGGAAGGTCTGCTCGATCTGGCGCTCGATGTTGAAGCGCTCGAAGATCGGGATGTTGTCCTTGTAGAACGCGATTTTCGAGCGGGAGCGCTTGCTGATCTGGGCGACGAGGTTCTGGGTGCGCTCGTGGTCCTCGGGGTTGTCGATGAGCACGCGGTCCACCTCCTCGGTGAGGAAGTCGCGCACGGTGCGCTCGACGAGGTCGGGCTCCTGGTAGAGGCAGGCGGGGGATTTTTCCGTCTGCATGCGGGACTGGATGTTGGCCCAGGTCTTGAGCAGGAGGTGCAGGTCGCGGACAAAGTAGCGTTCCTTTTTGCCCTCGCCGGCGGTGCGCACGATCACGCTCATGCCTTCGGGGATGGTGAGCCGGTTGATGAGGTGCTTGAGGCGCTGGCGTTCGCGCGGGTCCTCGATTTTCCGGGAAATGCCGCACTGGTCGGAGTAGGGCATGAGGACGAGGTAGCGTCCGGGGATGGCGAGGTTGGTCGTGGTGCGCGGGCCTTTGGTGCCGATGGGGCCCTTGGTCACCTGGATGACGATTTCGCTGCCGGGCGGATACATGCCGGGGATGTCCTTGACCGTGGGCTCGGCGGGGCGCGGGGCGGCGTTTTTCTTTTTGTTCACGCGGACGACCTCGACGGACGAGTCGGCGGCGGCGGGGAGCATGTCCCAGTAATGGAGGAAGGCGTTTTTGCTGTAGCCGATGTCGACGAACGCGGCCTTGAGGCCGGGGTCGAGATTCTTGATGCGGCCCTTGTAGATGCCGCCGACCATGCGGTTGTCGGACTCGCGCTCGATCTCGAATTTTTCGAGGGTGCCGTCAACGAGGAGGGCGACGCGTTTTTCGAGGGGCTCGGAGTTGATGATGAGTTCGCGGAAGGTGGTTTTTTCCTTCTGGAACACGGAGAGGATTTTTTGGAGGAGCGGGCGCTGTTTGGCGCGCTCGCGGGCTCCGGCTTTCAGCTCGGCGGAATCGACGGGCTCGGCTTCGGTTTGCGGGGGAGGATTGGTGAGTTCCTCGTCATAGCGCTGGATGGGATCGTCCTGCTCAGGTTTGTCGTTGCCATTTTCGGGTGCGGGTTGGGATGTGACACTCATGGTGTGTGTGTTGTGTTTGGGCGGCGGCCCGACGTGCGGCAGGTGCGGCGCAGGAAATCCCGGCAGAGCGGTCCGTATCGCGTTGAGGATGTCTCATGGGGATCATGAAAAATCCTTCCTGAAGCGATAGACGCTCTGGACCAGTCCTTGCAGCAAGCAGCAACTGAGCACAAAGGAGCCTCCGTAGCTAATAAAGGGAAGCGGTATGCCCGTGATGGGCACAAGCCCGATCGACATGGCTATGTTCACAAACACGTGCACCATGAAAATCATCGTCACACCGATGCAGATCAGTGTGCCGAACCGGTCCCGTGCGAGACCGGCGATGCGAACGCTGTTGAACAAGACCACTCCAAACAGGCTGAGAACCGTGAGGCTTCCCAAAAATCCAGTTTCCTCGGCGATGACCGAGACAATAAAATCGTTGTGCGAGACGGCGGGGGGCAGGTAGCCGAGCTGGGCTTGCGCGCCCTGGGTCCAGCCCTTGCCGGTGAGTCCGCCGGAGCCGACGGAGATGAGAGATTGGTTGAGGTTGTAGGCCGACTCGGTGCCCCGCTTGTCAATGATGTCGGGCGCGGCGAACGTGAGGATGCGGTTGCGCTGGTAGCCGCGGAGCGGCAGCCAGGAATGTTTGTTGTAGAGGTCGCGCTCCTCGCTGTTCTGGTAGGAGTAGCCGTTTTTCTCCATGAAGCCCACATAGCCCACGGCATCCCACGCGACGATGCCCACGAGGAGCACGAACGCGCCGAGCGCCACCGCGAAAAACCGCAGCGAGAGCTTGGAGACGTAGAGCATCGCGAAGAGCATGGGCGGCAGGACAATGGCCGATTTCAGGTCGGGCTGCCAAAGGATAAGGATGATGGGAAATCCCGCCGCAAGCGCCAATTTCGCCAGCGCCTCGAGCGATTCGCGCACCGTGCCGATCTGCGAGCGGGCCAGAATGCTCGCGGACATGAGGAGCACGGCGATCTTGGCGGTTTCGGAGGGCTGATACTTGAACACGCCGAAATCGAGCCAGCGTTGCGCGCCGTATTGGGAATCGCCCACGCCGGGAATGAGAACAATAACCAGCGGCACCATGCAGAGTGCATAAATCCAGTGGGCCACGCCCAGCCAAAAACGGTAGTCGATCAACGAAACGGTCACATAGACCACCGCCGCCACGGCGAGAAAAACGATCTGCGCCTTCCATGCGCTGCCGTGCCGTTCGAGCTGGGCGCTGTAGATGAACATCACGCCGATGATGCAAAGAAAGCCCATCGCCATCGGGGTAAGCCAATCGTAGCGTCCCTCGGTTTTGATTTTCAGGACGCCAAACAATTCAAGCAGTGAATTGCGGGCATTGGCTGGCATTGGGAATGGGTGGGAGTCGATGGATGGCTGCGGTGGACTACGCGATAGATAGAAATAACGAAGCAACGCAAGAAATGTTACAAATAGATTAAGGAAAAACGACTTTTCACCCGAAAATAATTGGCGTTTGCATGGTGCTGGGACCGCGTGGCCCGTTTTTTACAGAAGGAAACCACGCTCCTTAATCCTCGCGCAACGCCTTCGCGCCGGCCGGCTCCGTCCGCCATGCCGCCGCCGCGCCGAGCAGAATCCAGAACACGACCGCGCCCATCGGCCCCTCGAGCACCACGCCGAAACACGCGCTGGCCAGGATGGCCCACGCACAGCACCACGGCCCCAGTCCGTCCGCCAGCGTCGCGCCATCGCGCGAGTTCGCGCATGTCCGCGCCGCGCGCCAAGTGCGCCGCACCATGCAGACCGCGACCAGCAGGAATGCCGCCAGTCCGGCCGCGCCGGTGCGGGCGAAAATCGAAATGAGCAGATTGTGGGGGCTGCGCGTCGTGAATTCGTCGTTCGAGTCCGCATAGTAGGCGCGCAGGAAATTTTCCGCCAGATCGTGCCCGTAACCCAGTCCTGTCCATGGATCGCCCGCGATGGTTTCGTTGACCACGGTCGTCCACCAGACCGCCCGGAAACGGTTGTTGTCGCCCTTCGATTCCGCGCCCTCGGCCGTATAGCTGCCCTTGCCCTGCCAGTCCACGACCGACACCACGCGTTGGTAAACCCCGTGCAGCGGCGTGCGGGTCCACGGGCGGTTTGTCGCCTGGGCCCAAAGCAGGATCGCCAGCGCCGCCGCCGCGCCCGAGGCGGCCAGCCAGCCGGCGAACCGCCAGCGGCCCGCCGCGGCCAGCCAGGCCGCGCCGACGGCCAGCGCGAGCATCGCCGCGCGGTTTTGCGTCGCGACCATGCCCGCGGCCAGCGCCAGGGCGACCGGCACCGCCCACCAGCGCCGCCGGTCGCGTTCGTATTCAAGAAACCATGACAACGCGCCCAGGGACATGAAGGTGCCGGCCAGGTCGCCCTTGAACCAAACCAGCGGCAGCCCGCGCACGGTCAGCGTTTCCAGAAAAAAATCCCGCCGCAGCAAAAACACCCCGTAAAGCGGCAGCATCACCAAGGTGCTTCCCAGCAGGCAGCGCCGCAGCCAGCGCCGGTGCGCGGGCTCCTCCATGGCCTGCTGCGCGACGAAGAAAAACAGCGCGTAATAAACCATCGCGAAATCGCGCAGCGCCATCACGCCGTGGGTGCGCACGTCGAACGGGAGCCGCACCGTGCACAGCACCATCCACAGGACCAGCGCGAGGTTGAGCCCGTCGCGCCGCAGCGGGAGGCGGCGCTCCCTGGCGCAGGCCCAAGCCAGGACCGAAAGCGTCGCCGCCATGCCGATTTCCGCCGGGAAAAGCGGCAGGCTGCCCGAGACGGTGAGTTGCGCGAACCCGCGGTTGCCGATGACATAGCCGGTGACAAGCAAGCCGAGCACGAGCGCATTGAACCCGATCGGCGACACGCGCGCCGCGATCACGCAGAGCAACGCGCCGCCGACTGCGACCGGCAGCAGCATCTCGCCTTGCGCGATCCAGATGCCGGCGCACACGGCGAAGCCGAGCGCGAGCAGGGCGACAAAGGTTTCTTTGGCGGAAAGACTCACAAGCCACCGATATAAATCCGCGAACCGCCGGGGTTTGAAGGATGAAATTTTTCAGGCAGAGGGCGAGGGCTTTGCGGTGGACACGACGGAGCGGGTGCAGCCGGAAGAGGTGTCAGCCAAGCGTCGGCGCGCGAGCGACTGGGAGCGCCGGCTTCCAGCCGGCAGACGACGCGAAGCGTCGCCAAACCCACGGGCGAGTCGCCCGTGCCACCTGCCGGCAAGATGCCGGCGCTCCCAGTCGCTCACGCGGCTGCGCGGCATCTTATGGTTTTCGACGTGGGCGGCCACGTCGGCGGGGCTCGTCAGCCTTTGCGGGTTGGGAAGCGCGCGCCTTGGGCTTTCAAGGTGGAAAGAAGCTCGTCCCTCAACTTCGCCGCGAGTTCGGGCTGCGTTTTGGCGAGGTCACTGGATTCCTGCGGGTCCTCGGCGAGATTGTATAATTCGGCCCGCTCGTCCTCGTAGAAATAGATCAGCTTCATGTCGCCTTTGCGCATCGAGGAGCAGGGGCGGGTGTTGACGTGATCGGGATGATAAAAGGGAAAATGCCAGGTGAGCGTGTCGCGGGCGAGCGTCTGGGTCTTGCCGGCGAGGAGCGGCAGGATGCTCATGCCGTCGAGCGTGACCGGCGGCGGTTCGGCGCCGGCCGCCTCGCAGAAGGTCGGCATGAGGTCGGTGGCGGTGACAGGCGTGGCGGAGGACGAGCCCGCCTTGATGACACCGGGCCAGCGCGCAATAAAGGGCCCGCGCACACCGCCTTCATAGAGCGTCCATTTGCTGCCGCGCAGGCCGTTCCACGCGACGCGCGGATCGCCGCCATTGTCGGAGGTGAGGACGACGAAGGTGTTTTCCGCCAGGCCGAGCTGGTCGAGCGCGTCGAGGGCGCGGCCGACGAGGTGATCCATCGTCTCGACAAAGGCCGCGTAGGTGAGCTGGGCTTCGTTGAGGTTGATGCCGAGTTCTTTTGCCCTGGCGTCGTATTTGTCCAGGAGCCACTTGCACCGGGTGTGCAGCGGATAATGCACGTAGTAGTACGAGAGAAAGAGGAAAAACCGCTCGTCCCGGTGGCGGCGCAAGAAGCCGATCGCCTGGTCGGTGAGCGCGTCGGGGGCGAATTCTCCGGGTTTGAAAGCACCGGGGCCGGGGCGGTTTTTTTTCCCCTTGGGATAATTATAGGGATGGCTGCCGCGCTCTTCGCTGGTCTCGGCGAAACCCTGCTGCGCGGGGCCGAATTTGGCGCCGTGGCCGAGGTATTTCCCGCCGGTCTCCTGCGTGAGGTGCCATTTGCCATAGTAGCCGGTTTTATATCCGGCGGGGGCGAGCGCCTCGGCGAGCGAGATTTCGGAGAGCGGAAGATCGCGCGGATAGGGCGGCGGATTCAGCACGACACCGGCGGGGTGTTTGGCGCCGTCGGGCTTGGTGACAAATTCGAAATGCAGTCGCGCGGGGGAGCGTCCGGTGAGGCTGGCGGCGCGCGAGGCGGAGCAAATGGGCGCGGGCGCGTAAGCGTGGGTGAGCGTCATGCCCTGGGTGGCAAGCCGGTCGAAATTGGGCGTGTCGATGAATTTTTGTCCGTAAACCCCGATGTCACCCCAGCCGAGGTCGTCGATGAGGATGAGCATGATGTTGGGTGGCGTCGTCGTCGCGGGCGCGGCGGGCAGCGCGGCGGCGCCGAGCATGAGTGACGCGATGCCGGCGGTCTGGCAGAGGGAGGCAGATGGCAGGTGCATGGGATGATTACGGGGTTTGCTGCGTCAGCATGGCGGCCATGCGGTGGACGAGGGCAGCGTTTTCATCTATGATGAAGCGGCTTTGGTTAATTAATATCTTTATTGAAACCCGCGCGAGGGTGATGCGCCGGTAACCTTGTTTGCGGGGGGGCTCGCGCTATTCGGGCGCAAGTCGTACGTGGTGGCGTCCTGCGGATTCGATGGCAAGGGTGATGTGCCAGGTGTCGGCAGGGAGCCAGGCGGCGATTTTTTCGGGCCATTCGACGGCAAGACACCAGGGAGAGGCCAAAAAGTCCTCCAGCATGAGCGACTCGATCTGGCGGTCGTTTTCGAGCCGGTAGGCATCGAGATGCACAAGCGTGCGCGCGCCGCCCCGGTGAATCGTGAAGATGTTGAAGGTGGGGCTGGTGATCGCGGCGTCGATGCCGAGACCGCGCGCGAGGCCTTGCACAAAGGTGGTTTTGCCGACGCCGAGATTGCCGTGCAGCGCGAGCGTCTGGTCGGGCGGCAGGGCAGGGGCGAGCCGGGCGGCGAGGGCGCGCGTCTCGTCGGCAGAGGTCGTGGTGACGCCGTCGCGCAGTTGCCTTAAAAAATTGTCCGCGGTCGCGGTCATGGGCGATGGGTTATGTCTCGGATTTCGTCGCGCGAAGGTGTTCGTAGCCGTGGTGGCGGGTCAGGTCGATGGCACCGGAGGGGAGGCTCTTCTGGTTTGGCACAAAGCGGCCGATGCAGGTCAGCGGGAGGCGGGGGAAACGTTTTTTCCAGCGGCGGGCGAAGACGTCGCGGTCGGCGCGCTGAGCGATGGCAAACGCCAGTTCGTAGTCCTCGCCGTCGGCGAGCGCGTGGTCAAGCGGAGTGCGTCCGTCACACGCGGCGGCGCGACGCGCGGCGCGGCTCACGGGGACGGTGTTTGCGTCCAGCGCCGGGCGGGCGCCGGACGGGGCGAGCGGGCGCAGGTCCTTGGCGATGCCGTCGCTGATATCGGTCATGCAGCGCACTTCGGGTTGCGCGGCGAGCCAGGCGCCTTCGGCCAGGCGCGGCGTGAAGCGCCAGTGTTTGCCCGACAAACTGCCGCCGAGCGTGCCGGTGACATAAATCCAGTCGCCGGCGCGCGCGCCGCCGCGGGTGAGCAGGCGCCCGCCGGCCGGTTGCCCGATGAGGGTGAGGCTGGCCGCAAGCGTGTGGTCGTCCTGGGCGACGTCGCCGCCGACGATGTGAAGCTTGTGCGCGCGGGCGCAGGCGGCGAGACCGCGATAAAAGTGCTCCAGCCACCGGATGCGCGTGCGGGGCGGCAGCGTGAGCGCGACGACCGCAGCGCGGGGCATCGCGCCCATCGAGGCGAGGTCGCTGAGGTTGCGCTTGAGGAGCTTGGCGCCGACGGCACGGGCCGGCACGGAGTCGTCGAAGTGGCGTCCGTGGATGACGGGGTCAACAGTCACGACCTGCGCGCGTGGGGAGGCGGGGATGACCGCGCAATCGTCCCCGATGCCGGCGGGCGCGGGCGGCGTGGCATCGCCGAGCCAGCGGCGGATCGCGACGATGAGGCGTTCCTCGCCGAGGGCGGCGACCGTTTCGCTGAAATTATTTTTGTCGAAGGGAGACATGCGGCGAAGAAGTTGAAATGGTTCCGGACGAAGTGAGAAGCCTGACACGTTTCAAGTGGCGGGCGCGGGTGCCGACCAAAAAACTTTCGCGTCAGGCTCCGGGAGGCGGAACGAGGAAAAGCAGCGCGACCGAGTTCAGGTTGAACAGGCCGTGCGCGACCATGGTCGTGACGATGTTGCCGGTGCGCTGGTAGGCGATGCTGAACACAACGCTCAGCACGAGCAGAGGCAGGAAGCTGGCGAGGTTTTGGTGCAGCAACGCGAACACCACGCCCGGCACCAGCAGTGCAAACCAGGCGGGGACGCGGGTGTTGAGGTAGCGAAAAAACGCGCCGCGAAACACCAGCTCCTCCGAAATGGGCACAAGCACGACAGCCAGAAAAAGGAGAAACCCGAGCTCGTTCGGCGAACCCGCGGCCCGGAAGATCTCCACCAAGCCTTGGAGCGGGGTTTCGAAGCCGAAACGCGCCAGCAGCCAGCGCCAGGCCGCGGAAACCGGCAGGAGCAGCAGCACGCTGACGCAAAACACGCCCGCGCCGACGAGGACCGCCTTTGCCGTGGACAGTGGCGGCGTCGGCTGCGACATGCCGCGCGGGACTCCGAATCCCGGCAGCCCCGCGGCCACCCGAAGCAACCGCCCGATCAGGAAAAACCCGAACAGGATGCCGAGCCTGAAGACCGCATCCTTCATGAGCAGCCCGATGTCGGAGCTGAACGAAAAATTTTCGTTCAGCGTGACGATGATCCGGCCCAGCAGACCTTGGACAATGAGGCCCATGAAAAGCACCGCGCCGCACGAAAGCAGAAAAATCCGCGCCGGCAGAAACCATCGGGCCAGACGATTTTGCCGCGCCGGTGATTGCGGCGCGCGCGCCGCCGGACTGAGCTGCCAGCGCCAAAGCAGGAGGGCCCCGGCGAGGCAGAACAGGGTCGATGTGATAAACGGCACGATGGACGGCTGTGATGGATCTGGCATGGGTGGCGAAAATGCGGAAGGTGCTAAAAGTGCTAGAAGTGCAGAAAGTGTGGAAAAGCGCGCACTCTCGGCGAGCCTGCGGCTGATTACAAGGCCGCTGATTTTGCACGGCCTGCCGGGCGCAACCGGCGGGCCGCTTGGATACGTTCCCGCCCGGCGCATTTGGGGTATCGGGGAAAAATGGGAAAGATCCGAGGCCGTCTGCCGGAAGGAGGAAAGATGGAATTACAGCACTTGGGACATATCCGGCACGGGAAGAGCATTTGCTTAGTGCTTGCGGCACCCCCGGCGAACCGGAATAAAGTGAACCTGAAAAACAACTTCCCATCACGGAGTGCTGCCCGTGTCTCTCCCGCTTTGTGGATACGATGAACAACCCAAAAAAACTCGTGATTGTCCTGTCGGCAGCCTTGGCCTGTTCTGCCTCGGGGCTTTGTGCCGCACCGTCGGACCTGCCATCCGCCGAAGCCCGCTTCGGCGGCGGCGAGATGACCTTCGAGCAGGCCCGCGATCAACTCGTCCGCGCCTCGCATGCGCTCCGCGCCGCCGAGGCGCGGCACACCGGCAGGCGCGCCGCCGCCGATTCGCTCAAGGGGCTCAACACGCCGTCCGTCTCCCTCGACGCCGAGTATGTTTATTGGGAAAAAACGATAAGGGACGGACAGGTCAAAATCGACTACGCCTCGGTGAACGGCATGCCGCTGCCCGTGGCCGGAATGTCCTACGAGGTCAACATGCATCAAAGCACATTCCGTCCGATCGTGACCGGAATGTGGCAGGTTTACGGGGGAGGCAAAATCCGCGCGAGCCAGCGCGCCGCCGCCGCCATCGCCGACCAGGCCGGCGCGCAAGTCGAGGCCGCCCGCGAAGCGCTCCTCCTCGACTTGGTGAAACTCTACTTTGGCCAGAGCCTCGCCGAGCGCGTGCTCGGGCTTCGCGGCGAATTGCTTCATGTCATGGAAAAACACCTCGAGGACGCGAGGAAGCTCGAACAGGGCGGCATGATCACAAAAGCGCAGCGTTTGCAGGCGCAGGTTGCCTGCGATGCCGCCAGGCGCGGCCACGATTCATCCCGGCACGAACTCGAAAGCGCCCGCATCGCCCTCGCCAGCCTGCTGTATTCCAACGAGGTCGTGATGCCCACGACACCGCTCTTCGTGCTTACCGACGCCGTCGGCGACCGCGCCAAAATCGTCAACGACGCGCAGGACCGCAACCCGCAGATCGCGGCCGTGCAGTCCGTCCAGCGTGCCGCGCGACAGGAGGTCAAGGCCACTCGCGCCAACTGGCTGCCCTCGGTCGCCTTGGTCGGCCAATATAATCTCTACCGCGACGGCAACACCCCGCTCGACCAGGACTGGCTTGCCGCCGTTGCCGTGAGGTGGGCGCTCTTCGACAAAATCGACCGCCGCCACAGCTACACCGCGGCCAAGCAGGCCGTCATCGAGGCCGACAATACCGTCGAGGCCGTCCGCACGATGGTGGACACCGGCACGCGCCAGGCCTACGACGCCGTCGAAAACGCCCTGCGCCAGTATCTCCTCCTCGATTCCAACCTCGAAAGCGCCCGTGAAAACCTGCGCGTGCAGGAAATCGCCTTCCGCGAAGGGCAGGGCACCTCGACCGACGTCACCAACGCCAGCGTCGCCCTGACCAATGTCCTCGTCGAGCGCGCCGCCGCCGCCTATCGCTTCGACGTCGAGCTTGCCACTCTCCTCCACGTCAGCGGGCAGATGGACCAATTCACCACTTACATGAACCGCGCAGACAAACTGACACCGTGAGCACGCAAAACACCCAACCGCAAAAGTCCCCGAAAAGCCGGCTCATCCTGCCGGTGCTGGTGCTGGCCGTCATCATCGCCGTCGTTGTCCTCGGCGTGTGGCTCGCCTCCCGCCCGCCGCCCGACCAGATCCACGCGATGGTGGACACCGACGAAATCCGCGTCGCGGCCAAGGCGCCCGGCCGGCTCGAAATCCTTCTCGCCGCCGAGGGCGACACCGTGAAGGCCGGCCAGCCGCTCTTCACCCTCTCCAACGAAGAACTCAATTCCAAGCTCGCCGAGGCCCGCTCCGCCGAACTCGCCCTGCGCGCCCTCCAGGCCAAGGCCCAGGCCGGCGCGCAACAGGAGGATATCGCCACCGCGCTTGCCGTCTGGCAGGCCCAGCAGGCCGCCGCCGATGTTGCCAGGACCACGGCCGCCCGCGTCGAGAACCTTTTCAAGGAGGGAGTGATCGCGGCGCAAAAACGCGACGAGGCCGCGGCCTCCGCGCTTGCCACCGCCGAGTCGGCGAAGGCCGCCCTCGCGCAATACGAAAAAGCCCTGGCCGGAACCCGCGTCGAGGATCGCGAGGCCATCGCCGCCCAGGTTGCCGCCGCCAATGCCGCCGTGGCCGCGGTCGCCTCGTTGCAGGCGGAATTGCAGGCCGTCGCGCCCGCCAACGGCCAGATCAGCCGCCGCTACGCCAACATCGGCGAAATCCTCCCGCCCGGGTTTCCCGTTTTCACCCTAGTCGATCCCGGGAACCTCTGGATCGCCTTCAACGTGCGCGAAAACCAGTTCCACGGCATCGCCATCGGCCAGATTCTCACCGGCATCGTGCCCGCGCTCAACGACCGGAAGATGAGTTTCAAGATTTATTATATCAACCCGCAGGGCGATTTCGCCACGTGGCGCGCCACCCGTTTGTCCGACGGCTACGACATCCGCACCTTCGAGGTCCGCGCCCGGCCCATCGAGCAGGACGAGTCCTCCAAAAAACTCCGCCCCGGCATGAGCGTGCTCTTCGACTGGCCGCAAACCGCGCAATGACAAAAGACATAAAAACAAAACCAATAAAACAGCCGCAAAGACGCATAGAAAACAATCACTCCATCTTGTGCCTTTTTGCGCCTCTTTGTGGCCATTAAAACCGAACCATTTATTTAGACAGAATGAACAGAATGAAAAAGAATGAACAAATTGAAACCTTCATTCCGTCCATTTTATTAAATTCTGTTCATTCTGTCTAAAAATAAAGAACCATCATTTTGAACAGAAGAAAACGAAGGGCACCAAGAAAACAATAATCATAAAAGGTATTCTTCGTTTACCTTCGTTTCCTTCTGTTCACTATTTATTGATTCTGAAAGTCCTGTTCATCCCGTCTAAAAAACAAGCCTCCCCGTGTTCAGCGGACTCGCCAACTCCATCGCGCGCGAAACCGGCTTCGTGCGCCGCAGCCCGTGGGATGCCGCCCTCATCAGCGTCATCCCGCTGCTGCTGACGGCCTTTGTCCTCGTGCTTTTTGCCCGCGGCGTCCCGCGCGGGCTTCCCATTGCGTTTGTGGACGACGATCATTCCGCGCTCAGCCGCAAACTCGCCGTCGCCCTGCAAGGCGCCTCCACCGCACGCGTCATCGCGCAGCCCGCCACCCTCGCCGAGGCCGAGGCGCTCGTGCGGACCGGGGAGATATTCGGTTATCTTTATGTGCCGCGCGGCGCCGATACCGATGCGAAACGCGGCCGGCGCGCCACGCTTTTCGCCTTCTTCAACGCCCAGTTCTACACGTCCGGCAACCTCGTTGCGCGCGACATGGAAGCCGTCGCCGGCTCGCTGAATGCCGCGCTCAGCCCCATGCCGCCCGGGCACAACCGCGTGGTCGATTCCCGCGCCGCGCGGGAGGCGCCGGTCGGCGCGCAGGCCACGCTCCTGTTCAACCCGACCGGCAACTACGACTGGACGCTTGGCTCCACCCTGATGATGGCGCTCCTGCACATCGCATTCAGTTGCACGATGGTGCTGGCCATCGGCCGCGAGATCGCACCCGGCGTCCGGCGGGAGTGGAAAGACGCCGCCGGTGGCAGCCTCCTCGCAGCCCTTGTTTATAAAATCATTTTTTATACCGTCATCTACACCTTCCACGGCACATTGTATTTGCTCGTCATGCGCGCCGCCCTCGGGTTCCCCATCCATGGCAGCCTGCCGCTGCTGATCGGCGCGCAATTCCTCTTCTATTTCGCCTACGGCTGCCTCATGTCCGTCATCATCGGCGCGAGCAGGGGCGACCTCGGCTTTTCCATCGCCGTCTGCGTCATGCTCACCAGCGCCGCCTTCACCTATGGCGACGCCGTCTTCCCCTTTGCCGACGCCTCGCTCTTCGTCAAATCCCTCAGCGCCATGCTGCCCTATACGCACTACATGCGCGTGCATGTCATGCAATTTCAGATGGATTCCTCCGTCCGCGACGCCTTGCCCGCCCTCGGCGTGCTCGCGCTCTTCAGCGCCGTCCTCCTGCCGCTTGGGATGTGGATGCTGCGCGAGGTCATGAAACTCACTCCGGAGCCCGCGGGCGCGCCCGGCGAAACCTCAAAATCCGCCGGCGCATGACACTCCTCGAAGGCATACGCTCCGGCTTCCGCGACATCTTTACGAGCAAGACCGTGGTTTCCACCCTGGTGCTCGGCGTGGTTGTCTATTCGTTTTTCTACCCGGCCGGCTACGACCGGCAGGTCGCGATGCGCCTGCCCGTCGCCATCGTGGATCTCGACAACACCACGCAAAGCCGCGCCATCGTCCGCGCCGCCGCCGCCGTGCGCGGCATCGAGGTCGCCGCCCGCCCGGCGGATTTCGCGGAGGCGCGGGCCTTGCTCCGCCGCAATGCGGTCAACGGCATCCTCCTCATCCCCGCCGATTTTCAGCGCAACGCCCTGGGCGGGCGCAAGGGCACGCTCGCGCTTTACAGCAACAACGCCTACCTGGTGCGCAACGCCGCCGTCCTCGGCGCCCTCGCCGCGGTCGTGCAGGACGCGGCCGCGCGCATCATGCGGGAGGAGGCGAACAAGGCCGGCGTGCTCGCCCCCGCGCTGGCGAATCTTGCCATGCCCGTCGAGGTCGTCATGCGTCCGCTCTACAACACCCGCGAGGGCTACGCCAGCTATGCCGTCGCCGCCGCCGCGCAGATCATCATTCACCAGACGCTCCTCATCGGCGCGGCCATGCTCGTCGCCATCCGGCGCCAGCGTCATGCCGCACAGGGGCTTGCCGGACGGCCCGCCCTCTCCGCCGGCGAGTTCTGGGGGCTCGTGCTCGCGCTCGTGACGGTTTGCAGCCTGACCTCGCTTTATTTCAACGGCCTGGCCTTCTGGTTTCAGGATTATCCCCGCGGGCACAATGTTCCCGGGCTCATTTTTCTGACGCTTGTCTATATCTTTGCCGTCGCGGGACTCGGCCTCTTTGCCGGTTCCTTCTTCAAGACGCCCGAGCGCGCCATGTGCGTCCTCGCCTGCACTTCGCTGCCGTTTTTCTTCCTCGCCGGATATGCCTGGCCCGCCCAGCTCATTCCCTCAATCCTGCACTGGGCCGGCCTGCTCGTCCCCTCGACCACGGGCCTTCCCGCCTACGTGAAGATCAATCAGTTTGGCGCCAGCCTGCACGAAATCCGCTCCGAGTTGCTTATCCTCGGAACGGCTGCCGTGGCCTACCTCGGACTCGCCTGGTGGCGCCTCGGCAAAGGAGAACCGGGGCCGCGCGCCGCCTCGTAGCAGGCGGCATCCCCTGCGGCCGGTGCATTTCCGCCCCGCCTCTCAGGCGAGCGCAAACCCGAGTTGCGCGGCGAGGGATTGCCTGCGCACGCCATAGGCGGCGGCGAGGGCGCGGATGCGCCGCGCGAATTCGTCGGACACGGCTGGCGCGCGCCGCTCCGTCGCGTGGATTTTGACCGCGGCGATCATCAGGTTTTTCGCAGTGTGCTCGGTCGAGATGAACTCAAACACTTTTGTGCGATAACCCGACCATTCGAGAAGCTGCGCCCGGAGCGCGTCGGTGATGAACTCGGCCTGGCGTTCCTGAAAAATCCCGTGGCGCAGCGCGTCGGCGAGCAGCGGCGGCGCGACAAGCTGAGGGCGCAGTTCCTTGTGGCAGCAGGGCGACACGACGATGAGGCGGGCGCCGGCGGCGACGCCCTTCGCGATGGCGTCGTCGGTGGCGGTGTCGCACGCGTGAAGCGCGATGAGAATGTCGAGTTGTGCGGGGGCGGCGTCGGCGATCGTGCCCCGGACAAAGGACAGGTTGGCAAAGCCTTGTTCGCCTGCCACGCGGTTGCAGAACTCGACGAGGTCGGCGCGGGCCTCGATGCCCTCCACGCGGGCGCGCCCGCCGAACAGCGCGGCCGTGGCGAAGGTGAGATAGCCTTTGCCGCAGCCCATGTCGGCGACGCGCAGCGGCGGCTGCCGGGACTCCGCTGTTTCTTCGACGCCTTGCGATGCCGCGCGCCCGTCCGGCGCGGGCAACAGGCCCGCCTCGCCGGCGAGGTGCGAGAGCAGTTCGGTGAATTTGTTGATCTGGCGGAATTTCGCCGCCATCGCCTCGCGCGGCTGCCCGCGTTCGTTCGTGACGCCAAGGGCGCGCAGCCAGGGCTCGGACATGCCCACGGCGCGCTCCCGCGCCCGGTCGTGATCCCGCGCCGGGAGCGCGGCCGGGGCCGCCTCCGGTGTAGTTGATTTTTTGATACGGATGCGCGCCGGCTCCCCTGTTTGGTCCGGGCGGGAAAGCTGCGCGGTTTGCGTGACGGTGAAGAGGTGCGCGTCGAGGAAATCGGCGGCGGCGAGAGTTTCGAGTAAGGCGAGCGCCTCGTCATGGGCGAAGTTTTTGGTGATGTCGCGGGTGTCGTGCCGGTAAACGAAAGAGAGGCGCGGGCCGGCCTTCAGGGAAACCGGGCGCACGAAAATGTTGCGCAACGAAGTGTCGGCGCCCCGGTGCCTGCCCAAGGTGAGCTTGACCAGCGTGCCGTCGCGGACGGAGTCGCGAAGGAGTTCGAAAAATCGGGCGCGGGCATCGGGAGGCGGCATGGCATCCGATGCTCAACCGGCGGACGGGCAAACGCCAGCGTTTCCGCCGGATGCGCGGCATTGCGCTTGCACACGCGCAGGATTGCCGTGTTTTGGGGTGCATGCGATTTGCTGTTTTTACAACAATGCTGCTGGCAGGAGTGTTGCTCGCCGGGTGCTCGTCCTACAAGGCATCGGTCGAGCCCGGGAGGAATTTGGCCGGCTACAGCCGCGTATGGGTAAAGAGCAACATGAACGACAACCGCGGCCTCGGCGGATTTATCACCAGCACGCTCGCCGCGCAGGGTTATGAGGTCGGCGTCGGGCCGCTGACCATGATGCCTGTGCGCACACAGCTCATCGTGCAGTATCGGGATTCGTGGACCTGGGATTTCAAGGACCACATGACCGCGCTCGAAATCACGGTGCTCGACGCGCGCACCGAACAGCAAATCGCCCGCGCGGACTACAGCAACCCGGCGTCGATGTCCAGGCATCCCTCGGAGGTGGCGGAGCGATTAGTGAAGCAACTGTTTGCGCCGTCCACGGGGGAAATGAAGTAGACCCCGCCGCGCCGCCCGCATAAATGACGCGGGACTTTTCGTGCTGCGTTTTGCGGACCGTGCCTTTTGGCTAGCGGTTTGAAAGACGGTTTTCTTAATTAACGCTTTTTCATCCTCATCATGCTCATCCACCGCGGCTCCTCCGCCCTTTCCCAATTCCGCCTCCAAAAGCTTCGGCAGGACCTCGCCGCCGCCGGCATTCCCGTCGTCCGCATCGCCGCGCAATTCCTCCACATCGCCGAACTGGCCGACCCCGCCGCCACCGCGCTTCCCGCCGCGCAGCAAACCATCCTCGAAAAACTCCTCACCTACGGTCCCCGGGAAAAAAGCCTGACGGCTGAAAAAAATACTTCCGCCGCGCCCGCCATCCCCAGCCTTTCCCTCATCGTCGCCCCCCGTCCCGGCACCATTTCCCCCTGGTCCAGCAAGGCCACCGACATCGCCCACATCTGCGGCCTCGCCACCGTCAAGCGCATCGAGCGTGTCATCGCCTACACGATCGAGATCGACAATGCCGCCCTTCAGCCGCCGCTCCACGTCCTTCCCGCCGGCAAACTCGACCTCCTCCGCGCACGCCTCCACGACCGCATGACGCAGGCCGTCTTCGCCGGCACCGACGAACTCGCCGCCCTCTTCCGACACGAGCAGCCGCACCCCATGACCACCGTCCCCGTCCTCGCCCGGGGACGCGACGCCCTCGTCAACGCGAACCGCGACCTCGGCCTTGCCCTCGCCGACGACGAGATCGACTACCTCGTCAAATCCTTTACCGCGCTTGGCCGCGACCCCAACGACATCGAGCTCATGATGTTCGCGCAGGCCAATTCCGAGCACTGCCGCCACAAGATCTTCAACGCCACCTGGGAAATCGACGGCGAGAAACGCGACCGCTCGCTCTTCCAGATGATCCGCAACACCCACGAACTCCACAGCGCCGGCATCCTCTCCGCCTACAAGGACAACGCCGCCGTTTTCGAGGGTTCCCGCGGCGGACGCTTCTATCCCGATCCCGCCACCGGCGACTACGCCGCCCACGAGCAGGACATCCACATCCTCTGCAAAGTCGAAACCCACAACCATCCCACCGCCATCTCGCCCTTTCCCGGCGCGGCCACCGGCTCCGGCGGCGAGATTCGCGACGAAGGCGCCACCGGGCGCGGCTCCAAGCCCAAGGCCGGGCTCACCGGCTTCACTGTATCCAATCTCAGGATACCCGGCGCGCTCCAGCCCTGGGAGCGGACCGACAACGGCAAGCCCGGACGCATCGTCAGCGCCCTCGACATCATGATCGACGGCCCCCTCGGCGGCGCCGCCTTCAACAACGAATTCGGACGCCCCAACATCAACGGCTACTTCCGCACCTACGAGGCCGCCGTGCCGGCGGCCTCGCCAGTTGAAGTTGAAAGTTTAAGTTTAAGAAAAACAGACGCGTCCGCCGACGCCGGCACTTCAACTTCAACTTCCAACTTAAACTGCCACGAATCGGAGATTCGCGGCTACCACAAACCCATCATGCTCGCCGGCGGCCTCGGTAATATCGCCCCCGGCCACGTCAAAAAAGGCGTCATCAACCCCGGCGACCACCTCATCGTGCTCGGCGGCCCCGCCATGCTCATCGGCCTCGGCGGCGGCGCGGCCAGCTCCATGGCCAGCGGCTCCGGCCAGGCCGACCTCGATTTCGCCAGCGTCCAGCGCGACAACCCCGAAATGCAGCGCCGCTGCCAGGAAGTCATCGACCGTTGCTGGGCTCTCGGCGACGAAAACCCCATCAGCTTCATCCACGACGTCGGCGCCGGCGGCGTTTCCAACGCCCTCCCCGAACTCGTCAACGACGGCGGACGCGGCGGACGCTTCGACCTCCGGAAAATCCCCAACGACGAGCCCGGCATGTCGCCGCTCGAAATCTGGTGCAACGAATCCCAGGAGCGCTACGTCCTCGCCGTTCCCGCCGATCGCATCGAGACCTTCAGGCAACTCTGCGCGCGCGAACGTTGTCCCTATGCCATCGTCGGCCGGGCCACCGCGGAAAAACGCCTCGTCCTTGAAGACCCGCATTTCAAGAACACTCCCATCGACATGCCCCTCGAAGTCCTCCTCGGCAAACCCCCGCGCATGCATCGCCAGGAGACCACCCGCGCGCGTCCCCTCGCGCCCCTCGACCCCGCCGGCATCGTCCTCGCCGAGGCCGCCCGTCGCGTCCTCGCGCATCCCGCCGTCGCCGACAAAACCTTCCTCATCTCCATCGGCGACCGCACCGTCACCGGCCTCATCTCCCGCGACCAGATGGTCGGCCCCTGGCAGGTCCCCGTGGCCGACTGCGCCGTCACCGCCACCGCCTTCGACGTTTACACCGGCGAAGCCATGTCCATGGGCGAACGCACCCCCGTCGCCGTCAACAACGCCGCGGCTTCCGCCCGCCTTGCCGTCGGCGAGGCGCTCACCAACCTCGCCGCCGCCCGCATCCCCGACCTCGGGCGCGTCAACCTCTCCGCCAACTGGATGGCCGCCCCTGCGCACCCCGGCGACGCTGCCGACCTCTACGCCGCCGTCCGCGCCGTCGGCATGGAACTCTGCCCCGCCCTCGGCATCACCATTCCCGTCGGCAAGGATTCCATGAGCATGTCCACCGTCTGGGAGGAAAATGCGGAATGCGGAGTGCGGAATGCGGAATTAAAACACACCCCGCCACCAGCGCACCCCGCCACCCCCGCTCCCCATTCCGAAGTTCCGGCCATTCCGCATTCCGCATTCCGCGCTCCGCATTCCAAACGCGTCACCGCGCCCGTCTCGCTCATCGTCTCCGCCTTCGCCCCCGTCGCCGACATCCGGAAAACCCTCACCCCGCAACTCCTCCGCCCCTCCGATCCCGATGCCGCCGGCCGGCCCGTCGGTCCCACCGAACTGCTCCTCATCGACCTCGGCCGCGGCAAGGACCGGCTCGGCGGCTCCATCCTCGCGCAGGTGTATTCGCAAACTGGAGACATCCCGCCCGACGTGGACAGCGCCGCCGACCTGAAAGCCTTCTGGGCCGCCATCCAGGCCATGAATGAGCAGGGCAAACTCCTCGCCTACCACGACCGCAGCGACGGCGGCCTCTTCGCCGCCGCCGTCGAAATGGCCTTTGCGGGCAACACCGGCCTCGACCTCCAGCTCCCCGCCGCGGCCAGCCCGCTCGCCGCCCTCTTCTCCGAGGAACTCGGAGCCCTCGTCCAGATCCGCGCCGCCGACCTCGACGACGTCATGCTCCTCCTTCGCGAACACGGCTTCAAGACCTGCGCCCACCGCATCGGCGCCCTGAATGACCACGCCGCCCTCCGCGTCCGCCAAACCGGACGCGACGGCCACGTCCTCTTCAACGACAGCCTCAAAAACCTCCGCGCCATCTGGAGCGACACCACCCGCCGCATCGCCGCCCTTCGCGACAACCCGGCGTGCGCCGAGTCCGAATACCAGCTCAAACTCGACCCGGAGAATCCCGGCATCACGCCGAAAATCACCTTCGACTACGCCGCCGGTCAGGTAGGGCGAGGCGTCCCCGCCGAGCCGGGGACAGCGGCTCACCCGGAGGGTTCGCCCTACCCGGAAACCACCTCGGATCGTCCCACGCCGAAGTCCGTTTTTCCCCATGTCTCCGCGTCCCGCCCCGCCATCGCCATCCTCCGCGAGCAAGGCGTGAACGGCCAGATCGAGATGGCCGCCGCCTTCACCCGCGCCGGCTTCCGGGCCGTCGATGTCCACATGACCGACATTCTCGACGGACGCATCAGCCTGCGCGATTTCCGCGGCCTCGTCGCCTGCGGCGGCTTCAGCTACGGCGACGTTCTCGGCGCCGGCGAAGGCTGGGCCAAGAGCATCCTTTTCAACCCTCGCGCCCGCGACGAATTCGCCGCCTACTTCGCCCGCCCCGACACCTTTGCCCTCGGCGTGTGCAACGGCTGCCAGATGATGAGCAATCTCCACGAGATCATCCCCGGCGCCGAAGCCTGGCCCCGTTTCGTCCAAAACAAATCCGAGCGCTTCGAGGCCCGGGTCTGCTCGCTGCTCATCGAAAAAAGTCCCAGCGTCCTCTTTCAGGGCATGGAAGGCAGCGTCATCCCCATTGCCGTCGCCCACGGCGAAGGCTATGCGGAATTTCCCACGGCGGATGACGCCGATGCCTTCAGCGCCGCCAGCGGCCTGGTCAGCGCGCGTTACGTGGACAACCGCCATCGCGTCACGGAGCAATATCCGCTCAACCCCAACGGCAGCCCGCACGGCATCACCGCGATCACGACCCGCGACGGACGCGTGACGATCCTGATGCCGCACCCCGAGCGCGTTTTCCGCACGGTGCAGCAAAGTTGGTGCCCGAAGAGTTGGTTTGCCCACGACGACGCTCCTTGGATGCGTCTCTTCCGCAACGCGCGGGCGTGGGTGGGGTAGGCCGCGCCCCTCCTTGTCGTTTTCCAGTTTGGCAAATTGTTTCAGCCGTTCTCGATCGAACGTCGATTTCGGTCCGGGCATCAAAAAATCATCCGATTTTCGGATAAAGTTCAGCAGGCACGATCCTGCGGAATTAATAGCACACCGAACCTCAGTATTACATTATTTTAGCTGGCGGTATCGCCGGTTTTTTGCAACGAGTGACGATCCTGATCTCATGAAATCATCGAATCGTCTGGAAGATTACTCCGCCGAGGAAATTCGCGAGGAAGTCGAGCGCGGCGCGCGCATTGTGGCCTATGTGTATTGTGTCTCGTTTCTTGTGGTTACGTTCAAGCGCGCCACCCGCCCATATCTCATCAAGGGCGGACACGGACGGCTCGGACCGGGACTGCCTTGGGCGTTGCTCACGCTGCTGTTTGGCTGGTGGGGATTCCCTTGGGGGCTCATCTACACGCCGATGGCGCTTTGGCAGACCTTGCGCGGGGGCATGGATTTGACCGACGCCTGGATCGACGGCTACACGACGCGCGTGGCCGCGGCGGCGGTGGCGGAAGAGGATGCCAAGGCGGACGCTGCTCCCCGGTCCCAGCCTCCGTTGCTCCCGGGCGACACCTTCAATCCTCCGCCGCCGCCACAAAAACGCGGTGGGAAACGCATGGCGCGCGTCGTGGGCATCGTGGTCGCGGTTATAATCGGCATGAGCGTGTTCGGCTGGTTCCTAAACGGAAAGAGCCGCGTGATACTGGTCAGCGGGCTGGGCGAAAACTACACGGTCACGATTGACGGCACGCCGCACGCGCTCACGCCCTTCGAGCGGAAGGACTTGGGCCGGCTTCCGCGCGGTCCGCACACGGTGCGAGCCGTGCTGCCCGCGCCCGGCTCGCCGGTGTTTGAGACCACGGTGACACTGGGCGAGAAAAACAAAATCGGCTCCGCGCCGCTCGTGGTGATAAATCCCGACCGGCTCGCGCTCGCCTACGAGGAAAAGATGAAATACGGCTCGAAAGCCGAAAACGATTACTCCTTCAAATTGCACCCCAATGCCGCCGTGCTGGAACTGCGCCGCCCGGATTATGTTTTCAAGCCGTTTCCCGACAAGATCAGCGTGAAAACCGGCGAGAGCCGTGTGCGCACCCGCGTGGCGTGGCTCGACGCCACCATGCCGTTCCATCGCCGCATGGAAATCATCGAATCCAACAACGGCGCCGAGGCCGCCAGGACCTACCTCATGCGCGCGGGCGCGCTGACACCCTCCGACGGAGCCGTGCTCGGCTACGCGCAGACACTCGACACCGGCGCGGCGAGGGAATTTTTCGCGCAACATCTCGACACCCTTCCGGTAATCGTGAACCTGCACCGTTTTTATCAGGAATACATGGGCCGCCGCGATCCGGAGCGGGATCTGGTCGCCGAATATCGCGCCCGGCTCGCCCGGCATCCCGACGACGGCGCGCTGCATTACCTCACCGGACGCCTGCTGGCCGACATCGACGAGTCGCGGGGCTGCATGGAACTCGCGTTGAAGGCGGCCCCGCCGTGCCTTTACGCTTGGAGCGCGCTCGCCTATGCCGCCCAAAACGAGGGCCGCTTCGGGCAAGCGCTGGAAATCGCGGTGGACGGCCTCAAAGCCGCCAGTGGCGCGGGCAATCTCCAGCTCACGGACACGCTTTTCGCCATGCGCCGCGACATGCTGGTGGCGACCGGACAGCTCGGAAACGCGCTCGCGGAAACAAAACGCGCGCACGACAGAAACCCCGAGGACTTCCAGCTCGCGAAAACATTTTTCCTTCTCCAAGGGCTCGGCAACCGCCCCGAAGCCGAGGCGACGGTGGCGCTTGCGAAATTCAGCCGCGAGATGACGGCGCGCGATTACGCGGCGGAGTCTGTCAAGAACGCCTCCATCACCCTCAAGGCATGCCGCGCCTATGGTCGCGGCGACATGGCGGAATACATTAATCTGTCGAAGGGACGCGACGGGGATTCGGCGGGGGTTGTCTCCAAAATCGAGCTCGCCCTGTCGGAGGGCGATATGCCGACGGCGCGCGCGCTGATCGCGGGCCAGCCGTCCATGCATTCCCGCTACTGGTTCCTGTTGCAAATCCTCGCCAGCCGCGGCGGCGACGACGGCCTCGCGGCCGAGTGTTTCGGCAAGGCGGTCGCGGAGCTGGCGACCGAGGGGACGGAGGCGCGCGCGCTTGGCGAGGCACTGGCCCGCGGACGCGTGCCAGACGCCGCCGCGATGCTGCGGATCAATCTCCAGTCTGCGGAAAAACGGGTGATTGCCTGCGCGCTGGGCTGGCGCGACGCGGCGGGTCGTCCGGAATTTTTCGCGCTGGCGAGAAAGATGAACTTCGACCCGGCCTTTCCCCGCCTGTTGCTCAAACAGGCGATGGCGGGAGACGGCGACGCGACGAAAACATTGTGAGTTCCCGCGTCCGGCAAATATCAAGTCCTGCCTGCGATGTAACTCATTGGATTACATCGCATTGGCCACGGTTCTATTTGGCTCTGCTTTGTTGACCAAGGTTAACGCGAGGCAGGGCGGGTCGTGTGGCACGAGCGACCCCGCCCGTGGACGGCGCTTCGCGCCGCAAACCCACGGGCACATGGGCAGGACGCCCATGCCACGCAATCCCGCGGACCGTCCTTGTCACCTCGGTTAACAAAGTAAACCTAGGCATCCCTGTGCTTGGATGGGTTTTCAACGCGGGGCCGATGCGTCCGCGCGCCCCGGCGCCACACGCCGCGCATGCTCCAGCCAATCAACACGGCGTTGGCCGCCGCCATCATCCACGCGGACGGCGGCAGTCCCCGCCCCGCCGCCCACCCGTGCGCGCCCAGCGCCAGCGCGAGCGCCGCGACGTCCGCCGCCCGCGCCGCGCGCTCGCGTAGTTGAATTATCAATACGCCGGCCCAGGTGACGAGCGCCAGCGCCGCGGCGATCCACAGG
This sequence comes from Termitidicoccus mucosus, assembly GCF_038725785.1. GTDB lineage: Bacteria > Verrucomicrobiota > Verrucomicrobiia > Opitutales > Opitutaceae > Termitidicoccus > Termitidicoccus mucosus. The sequence continues at coordinate 873,012 of NZ_CP109796.1, read as the reverse complement.
AAGCGCGCCGCCGCCGCCCCGTCGGCCCGCGCCATCAGCAACACGCCGAGCAGCCAGCACAGCAGCTCGTTGAAAAACAGAAAGCCGAGCGCGAGCGCCGACACGAGTTGCGTGTTGACCGGGAACTGTCCCTTCGCATCCACGGGCACGCGCGCGAGCATCGCGCAGCCCGTGCAGCAGAAATAATCCCGGCCCGGCTCCACCCGGCGCACCTTGAACGGCAGGCCGCAATACCGGCATGTGGTTCGCTCCATATGACGCGCACCTCCCGGGGCCTCAGCCCTCCAGAATCGAATTTTCCAGATGCTGGATGATGACCTCCTGCATCGTCGCGAGAAAGAGATAGCACATCAGCGCCTTGCGCGTCCCGTCGTCAAGCGCCTCGGGATCGACCGCGCCTGTTTCCATGGCCTCGTCCGGCAGCGCCGTCAGGAACTGCGTGCGCACCTGCAACCGCACCGCCGCGCAGGCCCGCAGGAGGCTGGTCGCGTTTTCCTCGTCAAACGCGATCACCCCGGTCTTGAAAAAGTCGCTGTCGAACAGCCCCAGCAGTTGCGCAAGTCCCGTGTTTTGCGATTCGAGCAGCGGTCCCGCCCACACGTCGCGCAATTCGCCATCCTGCGCGAAATCCGGCAGCGCGACCGCCAGCCGCCCGGCCAGCGAATCCGCCGCCTCCTTGATGACATCGAGCAACGGAGCGACGGCGGACAGGCCCAGCTTGACTTCAATCCGTTTCATTGCGCTCCAGAATCGCGGTGAGATGCCACTCGTGCAAGGTGTAAGCATACGCCTCGGCCTGTTCGCGCACGCCCCGCCACACCACCGAGCGCCCTCGTTCGTGCACTTCCAGCATGTGGCGGCGCGCCGTCGCCTCGTCGAAGCCGAATACTTTGCGGAAAACGAGCACGACATACGACATGAGGTTGACGGGGTCGTTGAGCACGACCACGCGCCACGAGTCCGCCAGCGCGGTTTCCGCGCCCGTCTTCTCCTTCGGTGTCGTGACTGGTGCCGTGGTCGTCATTTGTTTGCCGCAATAAACACACGCTGTCGCGCCATGCAATCTCCGTGCCTTCTCAATCGTTCTCGTTCTCATTCTCTCTTCCAACCAGATCCGGCTGAGAGAACGAGAACGAGTAAGAAAACGAGAACAATGGGAGAATGCCCCTGCCTTATTTCACGCGCGGCGCTTTTTCCCATGCGTCGCGCACCAGCGTGGCGAGGTGCGACTCGGCCACGCCGACGGGCACTTTCGCCATTTCCTTTTCGGCGCGCCATTTCACCTCGACCACGCCTTCCTTCAGGCCCTTGCCGCCGATGGTGACGCGCAGCGGGATGCCGATGAGGTCGGCGTCCTTGAACTTCACGCCGGGGCGTTCCTCGCGGTCGTCGATGAGCACGTCCGCGCCCGCCTGCTCGGCGGCGGCGGCGAGTTTCTGCGCGACGGATTTTGCCTCTTCGTTCTGCGGATCGAGCAGGCAGACGAGCACTTGGAACGGAGCCACCGCCCAGGGCCAGATGATGCCGTCGGCGTCGTGCGATTGCTCGATGATGGCCTGCATGGAGCGGCTCACGCCGATGCCGTAGCAGCCCATCACCATGAGGCGCGATTGTTTTTGCGCGTCGGTGTAAACGGCGTTGTAGCGCTCGGAATATTTTGTCCCGAGCTTGAAAATGTGGCCGACCTCGATGCCGCGGCGGAGCTTGAGCGGCTTGCCGCAAACCGGGCACGGCTCGCCTTCGCGCACGCGGCGGAAATCGCCGAAGCGCGTGATGGCGAGGTCGCGGGCGACATTGACGTGGCGCAGGTGGAAGCCGTCCTTGTTCGCGCCGGTGACGCCGTTGCCGACGAGGCGGATGGCGTGGTCGGCGAACACGCCCGCGAGCGCGGACGGATCTTTGATCGTGCCGCGCACCGCGCCGAGGCTGCCGGGCTTCGCGCCGAGCACGGGCGCGATTTCCTCGGGCGTGGCGGGACGGAAGAGGCTGAAGCCGAGCGAGCCGAGCTTGGCCTCCTCCAGTTCGTCGTTGCCGCGCAGGATCACGATGAAGGGCTTGCCGTCGCCGATGTAGACGAGCGTCTTGAACTGCGAGCCGGCCGGCACGGAATGCGGCGCGGCCTCAAGCTGCGCGATGGTCACCACGCCCGGCGTGGCGAATTCCTCCACGGCGCCGGCGGGCGCGGCGTCGGCGAGGTCCGCCGGCACGATGGCGCTGGCGGCCTTTTCGCGGTTGGCGGCATAGCCGCTTTCGTCGCAATAAAGCACGTCGTTGTCGCCGACCTCGGCGGGCACCATGAATTCGTGCGAGAAGTTGCCGCCCATCACGCCGGTGTCGGCCTCGACCGCGATGAACTGCACGCCGAGGCGCGTGAAGAAGCGCTCGTAGGCGGACTTCATGCGCAGGTAGTTCTGTGTCGCCCCCTCGTCGTCGGCATCGAACGAATAGGAGTCCATCATGATGAACTCGCGGGCGCGCATGAGGCCGTAGCGGGGGCGGATCTCGTTGCGGAATTTCGTGGCGATCTGGTAGAAGTTTTTCGGAAGATCACGGTAGCTGGTGATTTCGGTCTTCGCGAGCGGGGTGATGATTTCCTCGTGCGTGGGGCCGAGCACAAACTCCGGCTCGGCGGGGGCGCGTTTGCCCGCGCCCGCGCTGTCGGCGCGAAACATGATTTCGCGGGCGACGTTCCAGCGCGGTCCCTCGGTCCAGTTTTCCACCGGATGGACGTGCGGCATCCAGAGCTCGATGCCGCCGCCGGCGTTGATTTCCTCGCGGCAGATCTGGGTGATTTTGTGGATCACGCGCAGCCCGAGCGGCATGTAGGTGTAGAGGCCGCCGCCGAGTTTGCGCACGAGGCCGGCGCGCACGAGCAGCTTGTGCGAGGCGATTTCCGCGTCCGCCGGGCTCTCCTTAAGGGTGGGGATGAAAAACTGCGACCAATAGTTCATAAAACCCTCTAGCAAGCCGGAGTCGCAGCGCGCTGCCAAGGCGGAAAACAAGACGCAACGTTGCCGCGTGAGCGACTGGGAGCGCCGGCTTCCAGCCGGCAAGGTTTGGGTAGGATGGCACGGGTGGATCGCCGTGGATTTGGCGACGCTGCGCGTCGTCTGCCGGCTGGAAGCCGGCGCTCCCAGTCGCTGCCGCGGCAACACGGGGCTGATTTCACTTCCGGTCGCATCCGCGGCGGGTGGTGTCTCCCCGCCTCCCACACCACCGCCGCGTCGTTCACCACACGTCCAGCACGGCGTGGGAAATGTTTTCCGCGAGCGCGCCGGCGAGGAGCGGCATGGTGTTGTATTCGGCCTGGAGTTGGTCGCTTTGCGTGGCGGCGGGCGCGGGGGTCGAAAAAACCTGGCGGGTGGCGGTGACGGGACGCTTGTCGATGAGGAGCCTGCCGGCGCGGTTGTCGCGGAGCGTGCAGCGCGAGGCGAGCGTGAGGTCGAACTTGCGCGCGAGGCCGGTGTCGTAGGTGCGCGCGCTCGTCATGGCGCGGTCGAGGCGGACAAGCTCCACGGTGAGCGTGGCATCGGCGGAGGCGGGGTCGTTGACCAGCGTCACCCGGCTGTCGCGCAGGAAGGCCTCGCGGAGTTGCGTGGAAAAAAGCGCGGCGCCCTGAGGGAGATTGGCCTCGTTTTCCACCGGCGCGACGTAGAGCGTGGAGAAGGCGAGCGTGCCGCCCGTCCCCAGCCGGTAGTGCGAGCAGGCGGCCGACAGCAGGAGGCACGCGACCGCGGCGAAGCAGGCGAGGATGCGAAAACGGGAGGACGGGGTGTAGTTGTTTTCCTGATGCATGGGGCGGCGTCGCGGGTGCGCGGGCTCACCGGGCCGGCGCGGACGGGGTCGCTGCGGACGTTCCCGAGGCGGGCGTGGCGCTCACCGGCGGCATGGTGAAGGTGATCCGATCGAGGGTGTTGAGCAGGGACTGGCGCAGGATGGTGTTCTCCTCGCCCTCGGTTTTGTTGTAAGTGGTGCGCGTGAGCACTTTGTCGGCGAGTTCGGTGCTGATGATGAAGACGTAGCCGTTTTTCACGAAGAGCAGGTTGCCGCGCTTGGCGACCGGGGGCCTTTCGTAGCTGGGGATGAAGATCAGGTCGTTGAACATGGAGCCGCCGGGGAGAAGCATGTAAACGAGCAGCGCGCCGCCTTCCCGTTCGCGGAGGAAGAGGGCTTTTTCCACCCGCGAGCCGGGCAGGGCGCGCTGGATGTCGGGCTGGAGATGGGTGGTGAAAAACGAAGTGAGGAAATCCTTGCGCCCGCGGAGGTGGTCGTCGGCGGTCATGGCGGTGTCCAACTGCACGCAGCCTACGAGGACGAAGGTGTCGAACGCGTCCTGGAATGTGACGGTGGTCGGCGTGTCCTCGACCGTGCCGCCGAGTTCCGGCAGCACGGGAATGCTCATGTGGTAAACGTCGCCGGGCGCGTAGTAGGTCTTGCCCGTGATGCGGCCGACGAGCGGATTCGGCTCCTCGTCAGGGAGGTCCGCCGCCGCCGGGGAAGGGGTTTGGGCGTGCGCGACCGGAAGAAGGAGGGAAATGCAGGCAAGAATGCCGGGAGTGATCAGGCGGCGGATGGTCATAGAGTGGAGTTTCGAACGAAAGGAAAAAGTAATGAAGACGCGGGCGGCTTTTTCAAGCGCGAGAAAACAGGTGTGAAATCGGCGGCGGTGTCATCGCCCGGTTTCCCTCCCTGCAAATGGACATGGCTGGGCGGAAAGAGTTTCGGGCGAGGCGGGAGTCTGCCAAGAAGAAAGACTTGGAAAACGGGCGGCATCACTTCCGGGTCATCGGCCGAGCGCGGTCCAGAGCGCGGGCGGGATTTGCTCGGGGCGGGAGCGGGCGTCGTGGCCGTGGGCGGCGAGGGTGTCGAGCCAGGCGCGGCCGTGGTCGGGCAGGCGGTTGCGCAGGAGCGCGCCGAGTTGCTTGCGGCGTTGCTGGAAGCAGGCGCGGATGGCGGCCTTCGCCTGCGGGGAAAACACGAAGGGCTCGGATTTGCGCACGAGGTGAAGCAGGCAGGACTCGACCTCGGGGCGCGGATGGAAGCAGGCGGCGGCGACTTTGTGGCCGGGGGCGAGATCGTAGGCGTTTTGCAGGAAAATCGAGATGGCGCTGAATTGTTTCGAACCGGGCGTGGCGGCGTAGCGCTGGGCGGCTTCCTGTTGCAGCATGAGCACCATGCGCGCGGGCAGCGGGCCGCCGAGGATCGCGTCCATCCAAGGGGTCGAGATGGCATAGGGGAGGTTGGCGACGATCTTGAAGGCGGGCGGCGGAGTGCGGGCTGCGGAGTGGGGCGCTGCCGTGCCGGACGCTTCACTTGCCACTTGATACTTGTCACTTGTCACTTCGCCGGACGGCAGTCCGGCGATCGGGTGCTCGACGGCGTCGCCTTCGAGGAGGTGAAAGGTTTCGGGAAACTCGCGGGCGAGCGTGGCGGCGAGGTGGGCGTGGAGCGCGCGGTCTTTTTCCACGGCCCACACGGTCGCGCCGGCGCGGAGCAGGGCGGAGGTCAGCGTGCCGAGGCCGGGGCCGATTTCGACCACGATGTCGCCGGGGGCGATGCGGGCGAGTTCGAGGGATTTGCGGACAATGTTGCCATCGACAAGGAAGTTTTGCCCGAGGAAGCGTTTCGGATGGTGTCCGAGTTTCGCGAGCAATTCGCGCGTGGCTGAGGGCGAGAGCGGCATCGGGGAGGCTGGGCGGTGGAAAAGGAATGGAATGGCTGCGGGGAAATTTCCAAATCACAAATTTCCAAATCACAAAAAAAATTCCAAATATCCAAATTTCAAAAAAAACAAAGGAGAGCGGCGCCGCGCTCTTTTGAGATTTGGGATTTCTTCCATTGGAATTTTTTTGGAATTGTCAGGCTTCTCGCTTCGCTCGGAAGGGATTTCGTGATTTGGGATTTTCACCTTGTCACTTTTCGTCCGCATGGTCGTCGAGGAAGATCCATTTCTCGATGTCGAACTTGTGGGCGTTGAGCGCGGCGGCGTATTCGTTTTTTTTCACCAGGCTCGCCGGGGAGTTCATGATCATCTGGATTTTTTCGTTGGGTATGTGGTGGCGCAGGAGAAGCATCGCGGCGTCGTAGTCGCGGCTGTCGTAGCCCACGCCAAGCTTGCGGTAGGCTTCGTCGGTGGAAAGCGCCTGGCCGGTCTCGGACATCATGCGGTCGGTCGCGTAGGCGCCGAAGCCGGCCCCGCGCCCGTCGTTATGGAGAAGGAGCATCGCGCCGACGCCGTAGGTGACGATGTGGTGAATGGACTGCTTCATTTTGTCGCGGTTGGCGACGGCGCGCAGCGGAAAGCGGTTGAAGAGGGATTCGCTGTGGATGCGGATGACGGGGATGTCGGCGAGGCCGGGCGCGCCGTGGGTGAGGACGACGAAGTCCTGGCTGGTGACGATGTCGTAGTAAACGTGGGTGCGGAACCAGTAGGGCGTGGTGAGGAGGCCGGTCACGGGATCGTCGGGATGCGCGCGGGCATGGGTGACGAGGGCGGGCTTGTCGATGCGGACCAAGAAGCGGTTGTTGCGGATAAGCCGGTAGCCGGTGATGAGCGGGCGGGGGCCGGTCAGATGGCGTTCAAGGGTGCCGTCGGGGAAGATTTTGGGAAACTGGGCGGCGTTGAGCAGGATCTCGTTGTCAACGGGCTTGATGGGCAGGAAATAACTCGCCGCGTAGATGAAGCGGCGCGCGTGGGCGAGGGCGTGCGGGCGGAAGGCGGTGACGGGCTCGGGCGGCAGGGCGCGCTCGATGTCGGAGGCGGCGGGGCGGGTGAGGTGATGGCCGCCGGTGGCCTTCGAGGTGAGGTAGGAGAGGTTGAACGGCGAGGGCTCGAACTCGATGGGCTCGGCGGCGACGACGTTGATGCCCTGAGCGCGAAGGGCGTCGAGTTTGTCGGGGTTGTTGGTGAGGACGATGAACGAGGCGGTGATGCCGAGGAGATGGCAGATGTGCGAGATGTTGTCGTAGTTGCGGTGGTCCTTGCGCAGGCCCATGGCGGCGTAGGCCTGGAAGGTGTCGAGTTGGTCAAGCGAGGCCTGCACGAGCATGCGGTCGCGGGCCTTGCCGGTGTAACCGACACCGCGGCCTTCCTGCATGAGGTAGAAGAGGATGCCGCGGCCTTTTTTCGCGATGACTTCGAGGGCGCCTTCGAGTTGCTGGACGCAGTCGCAGTCGATGCCGCGGAGCGTTTCGCTGGTGACGCAGGAAGAGTGAAGCCGGGTGTAAAGGGTTTCCGCGCCGCAGATGTCGCCGTGGACGAGCGCGATGATGTAGTGCTTGTCGATGATGTCCTGGAAAATGTGCGCACGGAACGCCCCGAAGCGCATGTCGAGCGCACAACTCGCGATGTAGAGGGTCTGGCCGTAGAGCGGGCGGTCGTCGGGCGAGCCGGGCGAGCGGGCGCTGCCGAAGCCGTGCTGGAACTCGCGGATAAGCGTGGCAAAGTCAGGCACGCCGCCCGGCTCGGCGGCGCGGGCGGCGGCGGTGTTTTGGAGGGTGGTGAATTTGACGATTTTGCTCAAGGGACGGGCGGGTTTATCGGGCCGCGAAGGATGTCGCTGCGCGGGCAGTTGAAGTTGAAGTTTAAGTTGAAGTTAAAATGCGAAGGGGTGGGCTTAAACTTAAACTTGAGACTTAAACTGGCGGCGCAGCCGCCGCCTTTTAGAATGGGAAGATCTTGAAGAATTGGAGAAAGAATATAACCGCGATCGCGTAGCCGACAAGGGAGATGGAGCGGGCCTTGCCGGTGAACACGGCGAGGAGCACGGCGCTGATGAGGCCGATGCCGATGCCCTCGGCGATGCTGAACGTGAGCGGAATCGCGAAGATGGTGAGGATGGCCGGCACGGCGGTGGCGAAGTCCTCCATTTTGATTTCGATCACGGACTGCATCATGAAGACGCCGACGATCACGAGCGCGGGCGCGGTTGCGGCGGCGGGGATGGCGAGGATGAGTGGCGTGAGGAAAAGCGCCAGCAGCATGAGCACGGCGGTCGTGACGGAGGTGAGGCCGGTGCGTCCGCCGGCCTCGACGCCGGAAGCGGACTCGACGTAGCTGACCACGGTGGACGTGCCGAAGAGCGAACTGAGGATGGCGGCGATGGAATCGGCCACGAGGGCGCGGCCGACCTTGGGGAGGTTGCCGTCCTTGTCGAGGAAGCCGGCGCGCTTGGTCACGCCGATGAGCGTGCCGATGTTGTCAAACATGTCGATGAGCAGGAGCGTGAGGATGACGGGCAGCGCGGCGAAGAACGCGGCCTTGGTGGTGAGGAAGCCGAAGGTCAGCTTGAGAAAGTGGGGCTCGGGCGAGGAGGGCAGGCTGAAAAAGCCCGCGAGCGAGCCCGGCAGTTGCGTAACCATTTTGGCGGGCTCGGCGCCGGTGGCCGGGGTGCCGGTCACAAACGCGCCGACGATGGTGATGGCGAGAATGCCGATGACGATGGCGCCAGGCACGCGGCGCGCGACGAGGATGGCGATGAGCACGATGCCCGCGAGGCAGAGCGCGGCGGAGCCGCCGGTGAAATCGCCGGCCGCGACAAATGTGGCGGGGTTGCTCACGATCACACCGGCGTTTTTCAGGCCGATGAACGCGATGAACATGCCGATGCCGCAGGTGATGGCGATCTTGAGCGAATGCGGGATCGCCTTCACGATGCGCTCGCGCACGCCGGTGAGCGAGAGGAGCAGGAAGATGCAGCCGTTGATGCAGACCATGCCAAGCGCATCGCTCCACGGAACCTGGAGCTGGCCGCAAATGTAGAAGGAAAACATGGCGTTGATGCCCATGCCCGGCGCGAGCGCGAGGGGGTAGTTGGTCATGAGCGCCATCAGGATGGTCGCGGTCGCGGCGCTGAGCGCGGTGATGGTGACGAGCGCGGCCTGGTTCATGCCGGCGCCGTAGCTGTTGGCGAGGATGGCGGGGTTGACCGCGAGGATGTAGGCCATCGCGGCAAACGTGGTCAGCCCGGCCTGAAGCTCGCGGCTGACGGTGGTTTTGTTTTCCTGAAGCTTGAACATGTGGATGAGGGGATGGAAGCCGTCGAGCTTTGCGCGAACGGGGCCGCGGGCGCCAGCATCATTTCAGGGCATTTTTTGCTGTCATGGGGCGCCCCATGCGCATTCTTCCCCTCGCCAAATGAGCCGTTTTTTGCGTGAATCGCCGCCTTTCGCGACGTTTCAGCGCCTGCGAATCCCATCCATGACCGCAGCCAACACATCGTCTCCCATTCCCTCCGCCGCCTCCATCGACGACCTCGCGCTTCCGCATGTCGCGCGGCTCCACGCCTACACGCCGGGACTCCAGCCGACCGAACCGGGCTGGATAAAGCTCAACACCAACGAGTGCCCGTATCCGCCCAGCCCGCGCGTGGCCGAGGCGGTGCGGCGCGAACTGGGCGAGGATGGCGCGAGCCTGCGGCTTTACCCGAGCCCGACGAGCGCGCCCCTGCGCGAGGCGATCGCAGCGCATCACGGCCACGGCCTGCGCGCGGCCAACGTCTGCGTGGGCAACGGCTCCGACGATGTGCTGAATCTCCTCGTGCGCGCCTTTTGCTCGCCGGAAGCCGCGCTGAGCTTCACCGTGCCGAGCTACTCGCTTTATCCGGTGCTCGTCGCCATCCAGGACGGCCGCGCGGAGGCGGTGGAGTTTGAGCGGACGATGCGGCTGCCGGTTGAAAAGATCGCCGCGTCGCCGGCCCGCGCGTTTATCCTGACCTCGCCCAACGCGCCCACCGGCGTCGCGTTCGGACGAGCCGAGATCGAGCGGGTGCTCGCGGCCTATCGCGGTTTGCTCGTGGTGGACGAAGCCTACGCGCCGTTCGCGCGCGAGGACGCGGTGCCGCTGCTCGCGCGTTATCCGAACCTGGTCGTCACGCGCACGCTTTCCAAGGCCCATGCGCTCGCCGGCATCCGCGTCGGCTACGCGCTCGCGCACGCCGGCACCATCGCCATCCTCGACCGCGTGCGCGACAGCTACAACGTCTCGCGCCTCTCACAAGCCGCCGCGCTCGCCGCCATCGGCGACACCGCCTATTACGACGATGTCATCGCAAAAATAAAACACACGCGCGACCTCCACCTCGCGCGCTGGGGCGGCCCGCCGGAAACCGGCGGGCTCGGCTGGTTCACTTATCCCTCGCAGGCGAACTTCATTTTCACCGAGCCGTGCAACGCCCGCGGCGAGACCGGCCCCGCCGTCGCCGCCGCAGCCTACGAGCACCTGCGCGCGAACAAGATCCTCGTGCGATATTTCCCCGGACATCCCTTGACCGCGTCGTTCCTGCGCATCAGCGTGGGCACCGACGCCGAAATGGACGCCGTCCACCAATCCCTTCAAGCATGGCTAACGAACGCATAGCAAAAATCGCGCGGAAAACCGCCGAAACCGACATCACGCTCACGCTGGCAATCGACGGCGCGGGCAAATCGCGCATCGACACGGGCGTGCCGTTTTTCGACCACATGCTCACGCTCTTCGCCAGGCACGGCCTTTTCGACCTCGACGTGAAATGCGTCGGCGACGTCGCGGTCGATTATCACCACACGGTCGAGGACACCGGCATCGTGCTCGGCGAGGCGTTTCGCGCCGCGCTGGGCGACAAGCTCGGCATCCGCCGTTATGGGTTTTTCCTGCTGCCCATGGACGAGGCGCTGGCCCGCGTGGTCGTGGACCTCGGCGGCCGCGCGCATCTCGTGTATGAGGCCGATGCGCCGACGATGTTCGTGCGCGATTTCAACATCATTCTGGTGAAGGAATTTTGCCGCGCCTTCAGCAACGCGCTGGCCTGCAACCTGCATGTGAAGCTCGAATACGGCGAGGAGCCGCACCACGTCGCCGAGGCGATTTTCAAGGGCCTTGCCCGCGCCCTTGACGCCGCCACCCGGATCGACCCCCGCGCCGCCGGGCAGTTGCCGAGCACGAAGGGAAAATTGTAACCGCTCCCCGGGCGCGACAGGAAGCGGATGCCAGCGACCCCGCGCCAGCCGTCCGTAGCGCAGCATCATTGCCTGCCGTCGAAAATGGTCGCGCGAAGCGCGGCATTCTTTTGGGAAGGAGAGAAAAAGTCAGCGGCGCTTCGCGCCTTCTGTTTTGACGGCAGGCAAGGATGCTGCGCTACGCCACGGGCCGGTCGCCTCTCCCTGCGGCCCGCCATGCGGGCCGGGGGAGAATGGCGCAGGCCGGGGTTCAGAAATCGAAAAACACGCCGAGCCAGACTTGGCGCCCGGGTTGGTAAACCTTGTAGGTCGTGTCATTCCATGTCATCACGTCAGCCTGGTTTTTCCGGTTGAACACATTGCTGACCTCCGCGCTGAAACCGAGGCCGCGGGCGAAGGCGGGCTGCCATTGCAGGGTGACGTCCCAGCGCCAGAGCGAGCCGATGCGCGCCGTGCTGTATTTGCGCGCGCGCCGGCCGTCGGGCAGCGGGTAATAGTCATCCGTGCCGGAATTGTGTTTATACACTTGGTCGCGGCTGCTTTCCCACGTCACGCGGTTGAACATCGACAGGCCGGCCTTCTTCCATTCCGCCTGCCAGTCCAGATTGACTTTCCACGGCGCGTTGAAATCGGTCGCGGGCAGGTCCCTGGCGTCGATCACGCTGCCGTTGTACCACGCGTAGCGCGGATCGACATTCAGGGTCAGGTCGAGTTCGGAGTAGCCGAGTTCGAGGGCGGTGTCGCTTTTGGTTTCCTGCCATGCCACGGAGGCGCCGAAGGTGTTCCCGATGCCGCGCCAGACCACGGGCTTGATGTTCCGCACGCTCAGGAAAACGTTGTCGCTGTCGGTCTCGCTGTCATTGGTGAATTCGCGGATGCTGCGCCAGAATTCATAACCGGTGCCGGGGTCCGCATCATACTTGGGGCGGCTGCGCACTTCGTCGCGATGCGCGCGGTGGACGTATTGGAGAAACCACTGGCTGTTGCGCCAGCGTTGGTTCAGGGCCACCATCAGCTCGTCGCTGTAGGGTGTTTTCAGGCTGTCGAGACCCTCGTAGTCATGGGTCGGCGTCCAGTCGTTGTCCGGGCTGTCGAGCGGGAGGGTGAAGCCGTAATAAACGTGGTTGAGCCCGTTGTTTTGCGCGCCGTAGAGCGCGTAGGTGAGCATCGAGCTGCCGTAGTAGCGGTTGGCGCCGACGGTGACGACGCTGCGCTCGTCGCCGAAAACATCCAGCGAGAGGGACGCGCGCGGGGCGAGGTTGTTGCGGCCGATGAAATCGTCGCGGTCCATGCGCAGGCCGAGGCGCAGGGTCAAACGTTTCCATTTCATCGCATCCTCCGCGAAGACGTGGTAGCTGGTGTAGCGGGCGTCCTCCGAGCCGGCAAAAAAGGCGTCGGCCTGATAGGGCATGACATAGCCGCCCGAAATAATGAAGGTGGGGGCGTAATGCGTTTCATCCCGGGTGAAGTCGGCTTTCACATGGTTCAGCCCCGCGCCGGCAAGCATCCGGTGGCCGACCGCGCCGGTCTGGAAACGGTCAAAGGTGAACACGGCATCCAGCTCCGCATTTTTTTGGCGGCTGTCCAGACTGCCGGGACCGCCGGACACAAATGATTTCTGGTTTTCCCAGTCGGTGTAATCCAGCACCTGCACCTGATAGTGGGTGTCGCTGTCGCGCGCGTCCTTCATGTCGCGATAGCTGGCGGTGAGCTCCAGTTTGCCGAGCCGGGTCGCCTGCTCGAGGTTGAGGATGCCGCCGAGGCCGTCGTGCTCGTTGTGATAGCCGGAATTGGCCGAGCCGTTCATGAACATGTCCTCCTCGTAACCGGAATACAGCATCGTCCAGTGGAGGGTGGTTTCCGCCGTGGGATACCAGGAGAGCTTGGCGGAAAGGTTGTCGGACTGGCGGCGTTGGTTTCTGTAGCCGGTCGGGCTGTCGATCTCGACCAGCTCCTCGCCCTCGATGTCATAGCTCGCTCCGCCCAGATACAGCATGGGGATTTTCGAGTCGCGGCGCGAGGCGCTGACGACGATGCCGAGGTTTTTGGTCAGGCCGGTCTCGGCCCACGCGCCGTAGTCGCTTTTTTTGTAGTCGGGCTGGAAGCGCGCGGGATTGGAGCGGTCGTTGTTGGCGCTGTCGAATTCGAGGCGGTCGTCGGTGATGGTCTCGTTCCAATCCGAGTCGGTGTGGCGGAAGAAAATCCGTCCGCCCTGTCCGCCCTTCCAACTGCGCGAACCGGCCTCGACCACGCCGCCGGTGAAGCCGCTGTAGCGCGCGGAGATGTTGGAGTCGTAAACCGCGAGGCTTTCGATCAGGCGGCTGTCGAGGTAGAATCCCTGCTCGCTGGAAGTGCCGTAGGCCAGCGTGACGCCGTTGCCGGGATCGACCGGGTCGAGGTCGTTGTTCATGCGGACGCCGTCGAGGGTGAACAAACCCTCATAGGGGCGCGAGCCGTGCATGGAAATGGCGTCGGGCTTGATCTCGCCCTGCGTGAGGCTGTTCTGGCTGTGGTTGGAGAATTGCACGACCGGATGGCTGCGCAGCAAGTCGGTGAGGTTGCTGTTGGCCATGGGGCGGGTTTCGATCTGCCCGGCGGTGAGCACATAGCGGCCGGTGGCGGGATTTTCGGCGGGATCGGCGGTCACCGTGACCTCGATTTCGGCGGGCTTGGCGGGTGAGGCGGTGCCGGTGTCGATGGCAGTCTGGGCATGCGCTTGGCATGCCAATGCGACGGCGAGAATGAGTACGTTTAGCACGCGATATGGACTCAGTCTCAATTTTATTTGATATGATATTGCGGTTTTCATTGTGGGTTTAGGGAAAAACGGGGAATCCCTTGAAGCCCGGGATTGGCTTCAAGGGAGCGCTGTCGCAGGGAGGGGGCGTGTAGCTAGATTGCGGATTGCTTCTATGGAAACGAAATATGCTTTTATGAATATAGAGCGGTTTGAAAAATGGCCGAAAGCGGTAGGGAGGCCTGCCTCGGAGAGGCCTCCTTACCGGAACTGAGGTGCACGTTCGGGCTCTCTAGTTTCCTTCAAAATCTGGACAATCCCGAAACGTAAAAGCACCAGCCGGATCAGCGTTAACAATGTCTATAGCCGATTGCCTGAGTATAGGACCGAAGAAGGGTGGGGCAGGTCTTTTTTCTAGAATTGCTGTAATCCAACCTTCTAACTCACCTGTTGGATCTGCCGCAATAGCCGCGCCATCACCGAGATACGCATTCGGATTAAAATAAATTATGGCATACCTTTGCGCTTTTTGAACCTCAACGGATGGTGCAATTGTCGATGAGAATCCTGAAATAACCTGATCGAGCATCAACACATCGCCGTCTATAACGATTGTTTTGGTAGTTATTGTTTTATTGACGGATATTTCCAAGCTGAGGCATGCCAATCCCTCGGGACTTTTATATATTTCCCAATACAGGTATGTATCTTGTTGAGTGTCGGTTGCGATTAGGTCGGAGATAGTTGTTAAATTATCCCATTCGATTTCCTCCGGTACTTTGGTTTGAATGAGTTCAGCTAATTCAAAATCACCTATAAGTTCTGGAATATAATAATCGATGGCGTAGAATATTGTCTCCTTGAGATTTATTGTTTTTTTGGCATCATTGCCAATGATCGTTTCCTCTGCCTTTTGGGCAGAGGAAATGCCTATGCAGAGGCATGCCAGGCAGGCTATTTTGCATATAATGAGTATGGGTTTTTTCATGTTGTTTGTTGTTGTTTATTATTCCCTGTTCGGGGGAAAATGATTTGGCTGAAACGCTTATTTTTCATTGGCGCTACTCCGCTAGATTGCGGATTTATTTATTAGAAGTAGAATTACATTTTTATGGTTCCCCGCTGCTTCGAATGGCTGAAAAAAGGCATTTAACCACGGATTGCATGGATAAAAACCAAGGCATTTCTGCCTTTATCCGTGTTCATCCGTGCAATCCGTGGTTAAGTGCTCTTGCTATGGCCGCCGAAAACAGTGGGGAATCATTTTTATAAATATTATGATTAGAATTTGTATTGGATGCCCGCGTAGAGCTGGCGACCGGCGGTATAGATGTCGCCGCTGGCGTCAATCGAAGTGTCCACGTGGTCATGGCGGTTCAGGATGTTGGTCAGGCGCAGTTGCAATGTGAGCGTGCCGGCGCGGGTTTGCACGACATCATAGTCCAGCGACATGTCCCAGAAGATGATATTGTCGTATTTTCTATTGGTGTAAAAATAAACGGCTCGCGCCTGGTTGGTCGGAATGCTGCTCGCATACGCGCCACCCTGGCTGGGATCCCGGCCATCATTCAAAATATAATATTTATTGTAGTCGGGGTCGCCGGGCAGCTTGCTCGGGTCCCTGCTCGTTTGCGCGAGGCCGTCGCCGCCTTTTTCAAAGCGGAGCGTGTTATACAGGCGGACACGCCCTCCCCAAAAACTCGCCATGTCGGAGAATGTCACGACCAGCGGCGTGCTGAAGTTTGTCGCGGGCAGGTTGTCGGAGGGTGCGAGTTCGCCATTGTATATGACGAAGTAGGGCGTAAAATTGCCGCCTTCGTTTTCCTCCATCGCGTAGTCCTCGCGGGAGTTGCTGTCGGTTTTTGCGTAGGTGAACGAGAGCAGCAGATTGTGCTGGCCGGCCCAACCGAGGTCGGGCGTTTTCTTTTCAATTTCAAAGGTGACACCCTTGTAATCCGCTTTTCCCGAGTTCAGGTATTCCCGGGTGAAGCCGGGTGAGCCGGGCTTGGAACGGATAATGTCGCGGTGCCGGCGGATGCTGCCGTCGAGGCGGAAAACATAACCGCTCCAAACGGTGGAGGCACCGAGATTGAAGGCATCGGCGTGGGGCGCCTTCAGGTTGCCGGTGTTGTAGGGCAGGGAAGTGACCTCTTGGTAGGGCTCCCATTCCGCGTCGTAATTCGCGCGTCTTTGCCTTACCTGCGTCCGGTTGTTGAAGAGGACGTATTTGAAGGAAGGCACCCCGCTTTGCGTATAGCGGGCGGCGCCGGCGAATATGTTCAATATGCCGTTGTTCAAAACGTCAGCATTGAGCGCGAGACGCGGCGACCATGCGGTCGTGCCAAGGAATGTCTCATGGTCAACGCGGATGCCGGCGGTCGCGGTGAAGCGTTCCACTTTGATTTTGTCCTCCGCATAGGCGGCGATTTCGGTCTGGCTGACCGCCTTGTTCGACGCTCCGTAAAAGACGAGGTAGTTCAGCCACTGCTCGCCGGTGATGACGCCGTTCTCCTTGTCGCCGGTGGAGGCGGGATCCATGCGGTTTGCCCCGGACGGGCTGTTGGCGGCGAGCCATGAAAACGAGAGGGAGTCTTCGGTTTCGCGCTCCATGCGGATGGCTTTAAACTGGATGCCGGTCGTGATATTGTTTCTGAAATATTTTGGACCGAACTCCACGACTGCCAGTTTCGCGTTCGCGGCGAATGTCTTTTGGTGCTGCTCGTAATCGCCGCCGTTGCCCTCGGAGGCAGTCGCACTGGAGCCGCCCCAGTTGGCGTAGGCGTTGGTGGCGCTATTTGCCCATGAGAACGTTTTGTTTGTGGCGGTGTCGCGGGAGATGTCACTGTCGCGGTATGAAACATCGCCGGAAAGTTTCCCGAACGGGAGTTTCTTTTCGACTTCAAGCATCGCGCTGTAGCCGCCGCCTTCGCTGGTGAGAGGGCTGCCCTTGCGAGAAGAGGAGGCCCGCCATTCGCGCTCGTAGGGTGCGTAAGTGGTGGTGAGCGCCGCGTGGAAGTCGTCGAGACCGTAAGTGGTGAGTTTGGCGAGAAGATTGCGGTTGATTGAATGATTTTTGAATTTGCTTGCGGGCGTAAGCGTGTCCCAAACGGGAACGATTGAGCGAACTTCCGAATATGAAAGAAAGCCGGCGATGTTTTTCGTGAGCGGACCTTCGACGCTTGCGGAGAAAGAGTATCTTTCAAAGAGCGGCTGGTGATTGTTGGTGTTCGTCGTGCGCTCGGGATCCGCGCTCTCCGCGAATTTCTGACTGGTCCACGAGTCACGCGTATAGTTTCCAAAATTCAGCGAGGCATGAAAACCGTCGGTTTTCGGGTCGCGGATTTTTGCATCGAAAACGCCGCCCGTGAAGCCGCCGTATTCGACGGGAACGTTGTCGGTATATACAACAACAGCGCCAATCAGGTCCGGGTTGACAAAGATAGCCTGCGCCTCGCCCATCGGAGATGAGTTGGCGGCGACATTGGTGTCGAGAAAGCCGCCCTGTCCGAAGTAATTGTTGTTGCTGACACCGTTTATCATGAAGTTGTTGGCATAATAACTGCCGCCGCGGATGGAAAAGCGCGGGGGAGTGATTTCGCCGCCCAACTCGCTGTTGCGGGAGTTGAGGTCGAATTGCGCCACGGAGCGCGCGCGGAGGACTTCTTCGATGGTGCCGGTGGTCGAGGGCGTCATGCTTATGGTTTCCTGTTCGATGACGAATTTGCCCGCTTGGTCGCGCGTGGCATAAACTTCTCTTTCGATGACGTCAGTTCCGGTGGATGATGCCGGGGTTTGCGCTGGCTTGGACGTGCCGGAGGTGGTCGGCGAGGCGCTGGGGGCCGCGGGGAGGCCGACGGAGAGCACGACGAGGAGCAGGCCAGTGATGGCTGCGGGACTCAGTCTCAATTTTTGGTGGTGCGATATGCTTGTTTTCATGACGGTTAGGGAAGCTGAGGCGGGATTTTGCGACTGGAGAATCAGTCGGAACGGGGAAGCAGCAGCGCGGGGATCAGGCCGCAGAGGCCGAGGACGGCGGTGGCCGCGAGGTCGGGGAGGCGGGCGGGGGTGAGGGTTTTGCGGCGGCGGAGGATGATCACGTGCGCGGCGAGGAGCAGGGCGTTGAGCCCGAACGCGGCGGGAAGGAGGTCGCGGGTTGTGGCGCGGAAGTGGAAGCCGAGATAACCGGAGGTGCTGTCGGACAGCCACCAGGCGAGGGGAAAAAGCACCCGTCCGACGCGGGCGGCGGGACGCGCCTCGGGGTCGGGCAGCGTCTCCTCGTGGCGGTCAAGGATGCGGTAGTCGCGGTCGAGCGCCACGGCTTCGAGGGTGGTGTCGGTCTGGACGACGATGAGGCGGTGTAGGAGGTTGCCGCGCAGGCTGAGGGCGTCGGAGGCGGGATTGTAATGGGTGACGGGGAGCGGAACCAGGCGGTGATTCTCGCCGACGGCGAGCCAAGGTTTGCCGTCGGCGTCGATGATGAGGGCGCGGAGTTCGCGGGTTTCGATTTCGTTGACGATGATGTGACGGGGGCGGAGCGCGCGCCACGCCTCGGGATCGGCGGCGTGGTCGGCCACGCGGAGGAGGACGGGCTGGCCGCGTTCCTGCCGCAGCAGGAAGGTCTGGCCCCCGGCGTCGGCGAGGTAGATGCCTTCGTCGTAGGGTTTGAGGGAGGTGGGATTGGAGCCGGCGGCGGTGACGGGAAAGACAAACCGGGCGCGGGCGAAGGCATCGGAGTAGAGGGCGCTTTTTTCGGGGAGGATGGTGTTGGTTTTGGGGTCGAGAAACTCGATGGCGCGCCCGCGTGCGTCCGGCGGCGTGGACGCCGCCGCTCCGGTGATGCGCATGAAGTCGGGCGGGGGTTCGAGGCGCGCGCGGCCGTCGTCGGCTTCGAACACGGGGAGCAGCGGGACGAGCGGGGTGTCGAGTTGCTCGGGGCGGACGCGGAGGTTGAACTGTTCGCGCCGGAGCGCGCCGGGGATGATGGCCACGCCGCCGATTTCCTTCGGCATGGTGCCGTTCTTGTAGAGCTGGGCGTAGTAGGTGAGCGGCAGCAGCGACTCGAAGGCGTCGCGTTCGAGGGTGCGCCCGGTGGCGTCGGTGTAGAGGACGCGGGTGTTGCCGCCCGTTCCTTCCATGCGGATAAAAAGAAAACCGGCGCCGGTGTCGCTGTAGTAAACGACGGGGGCGCGCTGGCGCTTGGCCGTGAGGATGTGCCAGCCGAAGGGAAGGTAGTGCGCGAGGAGAGCCGCGCCGGTGACGAGGAGGAAGATGCGGGCGGCGTGTTTCATCGCGCGAGACCCTTTCTGAAACGATGGCTGGAGAAGAGCGGGACGAGGACCAGCGCGAGCACCCAGAGCGCGAGCGCGGGCAGGATGCGGGCGTAGGTGTCGTAGGCGGTTTCGAGCAGGAAGAGACGGAGCGCCCCGGCGGAGAGGAGCAGGTAAAAGACGCGGTGGCGCCAGTTGGTCTCAAGCAGGATGGCGGCGGCGGCGAGATACGCGCCGTAGCCGGTGAGTATCCAGGGAGTAAATACGCGGAAGAGGTTGCCCTGCCATTCGCCGGGAAACCAGAGCGCGCCGCCGAGGGAGAAGACGAGCGCGGCGGGCAGCAGGACAAGCGCGAGCAGGAGGGCGCCGGCGGCGAGATGGAGCGCGATGGCGCGGGTTTCGCCGAGCGGGAGATGGAGGGCGAGGCGGATGCGCTGGGCCTGCACCTCCGGCAGAAATTGCAGGAAGCCGAGCGTGACGCCGAACACGAGCGGGGCGTATTGGAAGGGGCGGAAGAAGAGCCAGCCCTTGAAGATCCAAGTGCTCCAGACCGTGACGGCCTCGTTGGCGTTGACGACGTAGCGCAGTTTGAAAAACAGGAAGAGCGCGAACGCGACGCTGGCGGCAAGCATGAGCGTCCACCAGAGACGCAGCTTGATCCATTCTTTGTAGAGGAGGGCGCGGGTCATGCTTATAATCTTTCTCTTTCTTCTTTCCTCTTTATCTTTCTCATTTCAGGGCATGCGTTTTCTCCCGGTCCTCTTTCGCGATGGGAGAAAGAAGAAAGAGAAAGAGGAAAGAAGAAAGATGAGACGGGCATGGGTTAATATTTTCCGGTCAGGGCGATAAAGGTGTCCTCGAGCGTGATGGGCTCGGGGCGGAGGTCGGGGGCGGGGATGCCTCGGGCGGCGAGTTCGTCGCGGGCGGCGCGCTCGTCGAGAAAACCATACAGGGCCGAGTGCTTTTCGCCGCGCTCGACATGGATGTGGCGCGCGTCGTCATGGGCGTCGGCGACAGCGGGCGTGGTGGCGAAGGCGTATTTGCGAAAGCCGTTGCGGAAGCGGTCCGCCTCCATGTCGAGCAGCACGCGGCCCCGCTGGTAGATGACGCAGTCGTCGATGAGGTTTTCGAGGTCCTGAATGATGTGCGAGGTGAGCAGGATGCTGCGTTTGCCGTCGTCGGCGTAGTCGCGGATGACTTCGATGAAGAGGCGGCGGTAGCCGGGATCGAGCCCCATGGAGTAGTCGTCGAAGATGATGAGGTCGGGATTTTGCGCGAGGATGAGGCCGAGGGCGACCTGGGAGCGCTGGCCGCAGGACATGGTGGCGATGCGCTGGCGCGGCGTGATGTCGAGTTTCGACATGAGGTGATAATAGATGGCCGGCGTCCAGTTGGGATAGAAGCGCGAGTAGAAACGCTCGATCTGGCGGATGTTGAAGAAACCGTATTGGATGTGGCCCTCGATGAGGTAACCGATGCGGGCCTTGGTGCGCGGGGTGAGCTGATGCGAATCCTCGCCGAGGAGCAGGCAGCGGCCGGAGCGCGGGGTGAGGAAGGAATTGAGGATGTTGATGGTGGTGGTCTTGCCCGCGCCGTTGCGCCCGAGCAGGCCGCAGATGCGTCCGGGGCGCAGCATCCACGACACGTCCTGCAAGGCGGGCTTGTCGCCGTAGTAGTGCGTGAGATTGCGGCATTCGATGACGGGAGGCATGGGAGAAAGGGCTGAAGGGCTGGATTTATTTAACCACGGGGGGCACGGAGCCGGAGGGAGTGGTTAATTTTTCTTGGCGTCTTTTTTCGACAGAAAAGCCGCGAATGCCTCGGCGTCGGGCACGCGGGTTTCGAGGGCGACAATGTTTTTTATAAAATACACCGCCGCGTAAGGAATGAAGATTCCGCTGAGGAAGAGGAGCGCGAGAAGAAACGCGCTCCCATGCCATTCATAGCGGGTGATGGTGTCATGAGGTGTGTCCATTTTTGTCAGAGGTTTAGATAAACGATGATGCCCGGGACGATGATGCCGAGGGCGGTGAGCACGCCGCCGCGACGGGTGATGCCATGTTTTCCGCGCAGGAGGAAAAGGCCGGTAGTCGCGATCACGAGCAGCGCGACGGCGAAGGCGTCGGCGAACCAGAGCCACCAGCGTCCGGGGTTGAGGTGGAGCCGGTTGAAGGTGTGCAGCAGCGGGCGGCGGTGGAGCAGCTCGATGTCGAGCACGCGGGCCACCCGGTCGAGCGTGGCCGTGCCGTTTTCCAGGAAAACGCGCACGTGGCGGTCGTCGGGCGCGTAGTGTTTCTTGTAGCGGCCCTTCACGCCGGCCTCGGCGAGGAGTGCGGCGATGTCCGCCTTGGTGTAGTTTTTTTCGGATACGGCGGCGGCGTCCGCGCCGGAGCCGGGAGGGGGCAGGGTGAACTGGCGTCGTTCGACCCGGTAGTTGGGATTCCAGTCGGCGCGGTGATTCACGGCGAGGCCGGAAATGGCATACACGACGGTCATGCCGAAAAAAAGATAACCGAGGTCGCGGTGCAGGAAGCGAAACCACATGCGCCAGCGCACGGGTTGCGCCGGCGCGACGGCGGGATTTTTTGCGTTGGGATTCAACTTTGCCGACAGCGAATTGCGGGGCCCGACCTCTGTCTCGTGTCAGGCCGCGTGGTCGCAAATAACGGGGTGGCGGCTTTATTCGGCCCTGGCCCACTTTTCTCCCTCGATGGAGACAAAGGAGAGATAGCCCTTGGAGGATTTGGCGAGCATTTCGCGTTGTTTGGCGATTTGCGCGAGTTGGTTTTCCCTGGCCTTGGCGGCTTTTTCAGGATCGGCGGCGGCGGCCTTTTTGTCGGGGCAGTTGGCGCAGTCGGCGCCGCCGTGCGCGTGGTCATGCGCGGCGGGCGGCGGGTTTTTGATCGCGGCTTCCTGCGCGTCGAGGTCGGCGGCGGTGACACGGCGTTCGCGGAAAATGCCCGTGACGCGCAGCGTGTCGCCTTGGAGTTCGGTGGTGAACTTGTCCATTTTGGCGCCTTGGCTGACGAGGAGCTTTTGCTTGGAGGCGCCATCGGCGTCGGTGAGTTGCGCCTTGCAGCCCATGTGCGGACAGACCCAGACGGCCATGCCTTCGACGGTCACTTCCTTGCCGACATGGGTATCGATCGCGGAGAGGAGCTGGGAAACGGTGACAGGCTTGGCTGCGTCATCAGCGCGGAGCGCGGGCGCGAGAATGAGAAGCGATAGCAAGGCGGCAGAGGTCGCGCGCAGGAGGCAATGATTTTGTTTCATTTTGATAGATAACGGCAACTGGACTTTATTGACCACAGGTAAAAAATTGTGTGGCCAAGCAGGCTCAAGCGTGAGCTACTGGGAGTCAATCTCATTCGCGGTGAAATATTGTCAAAACTTCCGTCGTTGTTAATGTTGCGATCTTCGAGCAAGGCACTGGTTGTCGATTCACTGGCTGTGCATGGTGCCATGCGCAATGCCAGTGCGGCGCGCGTAGAGTCCGGGTCCGGGGAAGGGGAGGAGGGCGGCTGGCGCGAGAGAGCGGGCGTGAAGTTTGTCCGCAAACTGGCGCGGCAGTATGCGGTGCCGGTCGTGCTGGCGGCGGGGTTGCATGCAGCGGTTTTGTTCATGCCGGGCGAAGGCTGGCGCTTCGGTTCCGGCGGCGCCGAGGATGCGGAGGCGATGCAATTGTCCACGGTCGGCTTGTCGGGCGACGCCTGGCTCGATGCCGCGAGCGGCGGCGCGCAGGGCGGCGAACGCGGCGAGTCGTCGGACGGCGAAGCCGGGGCGCCACCGGATGCGGACGCGCTCGCGGCGGCGGCGGATGAGGCGCTGGCGGAGGTGCGGACGGCGATGACGAGCGTGGACGCGTCGGCTTTCATACTCGTGCCGGTCAACGGCGGCGCGGGCGTGACGGGCGCGGGGTTCGGTGTCAGCGCCGGGGATCTCGGCACACCAGCCTGGCGCGGCGGCAGCGCGGGCTACGGCGGCTCGGGCGCGTTCACGGGAAATCCCGGGGCGTTGCGCGGCGGATCGCGCCTGGGTGGAGCGGCGTCGGCGGCGTTCATGCCCGACCCGCTTTACCCGGAGCTGGCGCGGCGGGAGCGGCGGGAAGGCGTGGTCGAGCTTGCCGTTGGCGTGGGGGCGCACGGGCGGGCGGATTGGGTGAGCGTGGCGCACTCGTCGGGGCACGCCGATCTGGACGAGGCGGCGCGGAATGTCGTGTCGCGCCAATGGCGTTTCCATCGCGGCGGCCAGGCGGCGCGCGAGTGCGTGGTGCGGATCATCTTCAGCCTCGACCGGGGGTGAGCGGACGACAGGCGGCAGCCCGTGGCGCAGGCGTCCGTGCCTGCCGTCACCCAGAGGTCGTGCGAAGCGCTGCACTTTTTCAAGGGAAAGAAAAATCAGCGGCGCTTCGCGCCTTCGTTTTCGACGGCAGGCAAGATGCCTGCGCTACGGCGCGCTGCCGCGCGTGCTTTCCGCGACAGACATCTCCTTGGCGCGCTCCGTATGTTTTTGATTTCTGGGTTTGCCAGCCGCGGGCGGGCGTGCGCTTTTGGGAGACGCGTGAAGACAGAATCGCCAATCATCGCCACCATCGACAACGGGATTTGCAACCTGCGGAGCGTCACCAAGGCGCTTGAGGCCGTGGGCGCAACGCCGCGCGTGGTGCGCGCGCCGGCCGAGATCGGAAGCGATGCCGCCGGGCTCGTGCTGCCGGGCGTGGGCGCGTTGGGCGATTGCGTGGCGTCGCTGCGCGCCTCGGGGCTGGCCGACACGGTGCGCGGCTGGATCGGCGAGGGGCGGCCGTTTCTCGGGATATGCCTCGGCATGCAGGCGTTGTTTGACTTTTCCGAGGAAGGCGATGTCACCGGGCTCGGCGTGTTTCCCGGGCGGGTGGAGCTTTTTCGACGCCCGCCGGAATACAAAATTCCGCACATGGGCTGGAACGCGATCCGCTTCCGGCAGCCGTCATCGCCGCTGGCCGAGGGACTGAAGACGGAGGGCGAGGCGTTTTATTTCGTGCACAGCTATCACTGCGTGCCGGAGGATGCGTCGCTGGTGCTGGCGGAGTGCGATTACGGCGGCGCCTTCACGGCGGCCATCGCGCGCGGCCAGTGTTTCGCGACGCAATTTCACCCGGAAAAAAGCCAGTCGCGCGGACTGCAACTGTATCGGAATTTCGTCAATGTGACACGCGCGCAGGGATAGCCCGCGCATCAAGACATTTTGGTCCTTTCGGGATCTTAGCGACCCCTGTCTTTTTGGAGGGACGGCCTCCGTGCCGTCAGGTTTAGGTAGGGCGAGGCGTCCCGCTGAGCCGTTGGCGCTCGCGGCTCGGCGGGACGCCTCGCCCTACCTGAAATATAAAGTTCGTTCGGAAATGGTATTACAATGGGCCCGGAAAATGCGGCAAATTGAATGGAGCTTTCCCTAAAACTGGCTTTGGAAGGCCGCCTTTTTTCGGAATTGCAGTTTCACCTCGCTCAATAAACCGGCATCGAGCAGAGCGGATTTTTCATTGAAATAATTCCAGGAAGAGAACGCCGCCCTTTGTTTTGACGGACGCGGATTTCCCGCGATCAGCCATTCGGGGAAAACCCGCAGCGCCCGTCCTTCCGCATCCACGGGAGGACCCCATTCGCAATCATCCGGGTGGTTGTTGTCACCGATCAACCGGTTGGCCCAGGTGTTGGTCACGGAAACGGCGATTTCATTCTCGCCGGGTTTTATAAATTCGGTGATGTCCACCTCGAACGGAGCGTGCCAGAGCGTCGCGACCGGTTTCCCGTTGATCGAGACCGAGGCCAGTTCCTTGACAACGCCCAGATCAAGGGAAACGGACAGGTCGCCCCCCGCGATGGCGTCAGGCGCGCGAAACCGGTTTGAATAGGTGGCGGTTCCAGCAAAATACCGGATGCGTTCGTCGTTTGAAAGCGTCCACGATTCAAGCTTTTCAAATTTGGCAGGGAAGGGGCTCCCGACCGGGGGCTTGAATTCAACCTGCCACGCTCCGCCGATGACAATATCGACAGGCACGGTGTCGATGGCGGCATGCAGCTTTTTGCCTTTGGTGGTCTGCAATGCAAATTCGCCCGGTCGTCCGGATTTCACGATCCAGTTTCCCGCCGTGTTTGTTTCTATGGCAAATGTGTCGTCGGGCGACCGGGCGGTGACCGCGGTGACAAAATCGTCCTGCGCAATCGGATTCCGGAAGACAACAAACAGCGCCTGGTTGGGTTTCAGGTGCAGGGACACGTCGGCGCCATTGCCGGTCGGACTCCAGACAGCAAGAGGGGCAATGTCCCCGGTCTCGGGATCCCAGGTTTCCGGCGTCTTGTTTTGGGCCCTCAAGGCGACTCTTATATGCCTGGCCGTCGCTTCCGTGTTGGCGAAATAAAAAATATCCGCGTCACCGGCGCGGCGGTGCAGCCAGCAGATGGAGTCATCGCCGCCGCCGTGGAATATCACGCTGGACGCTATATTTAACTTCCGCAATGCGTCTTCAATGCCGCCGCCCCATAATACCCTGCCTTTCCCGTGGATGTTTTCCTGGATTCCCGTAGAAATATCCTTTCCCCAGATAAGATCGGTCAACTTTTTGAATTTCTCTTCATTGGCCGCGAGGTCCCTGTATCCTTTGGCCCTTGCCGGACGCGGGCCGAATACAATCGCTCCTTGGGTCACCAGTTTCTCGAGTTTTATCAAGGCGTCCAGCGAAAGCCCGCCCTCATGGGGCACCGCGAGCAGGGAATATGTCCTCCCGAAAGGGCTGACGATTTTGCCATTCCTCGTTTCGGTGTGATTGATCAAGGTTTTTTCCGAGATTATGTCCCCGCCCGGAATGTAAGCGTCCAGCGAGACGAAATCGCTGACCCGTTCCCCTTTTTGCAATAGATATTGCGACCGGCTCAGATAGGCGATCCAAGCCTTTCCCGGCTCGAACCAGGTCTGATTGCGGCCGAAATGCGTTCCCCATGGCCCCATGCTCATGCCCGGTTTTATATGATCGGGAAACGGCTGGTGGACCCAGTGGTGCAGGATCATCCGGTTGACGCCCTTGGAAAAGGCCACGTCGCCGCTGAACTTGAGCTGCGCGGGTGTCTCGGTCCAGCGGCTCTGCGTGCCGCCGCCGGTGAAGGCCTCCGCGCTCAACAGGTTTATGCCAAAGAAAGGAATGGCCGCGTTGACATGCCATTTGTCGATGTCGCTTTTCCTCATGCGGGTCCAGAACTCGGTCGTGGGCAGATCGGCCACGCGGGCGGCGTCAAAGGTGTTGAACGGGCGCGGGACGTTTACCGGCCCCGTGGCGTAGGGCTCGATCTGTATTTGCATGCCCAGTTCCCGGAGCATTTTTTTCGGGAGTTGATAGCTATACTCGACAAACATGTCCGATACGGCGGTCTTCAGGTCCCACTTGAACCCTTCCGTGGCCTCCTGGCTTTCGACGATGCGTCCCGCCAGGACGGGCAGCCACGGAATGATGTCGTAGCCTTTTCGGGCCAAAAATTCCGGCCTCATCCGGGCCGTCCAATTCTGGTCGCCGGCCTCATAACTGTCGAAGAGCATGTAATTGAGCGTGCTGCCGAGATATTGGCCGACATGCGCTTTCAGCGGAGCCAGAATATTCCGCATGTGAAAAGTCATTGCCTCGGCGCTCATCTTGTCCGCCTCCAGCGCGTCGATATTTTCGGGCGCCGAGGTCGGTTTCGCCCCGGTCGGGGTATGGCCGAAACGGTATATGGTATAGGAGCCTTTCGGAATTTCACATATTATCTTTCCATCGGCCTGCATCTTGCCGGAAATATCAATCATGTCCTTGGGCGCGGGCTCGCCGTCCGGCACCAGGAGCACGGCTATGTCGTTATAATAATTCAATTTGGCCGCGGGCTGGCTCAGGTAGCCAGTGAATCGCCTCGGACCCGAAATTTTGGTCTCCGACCAGACGACATGCTGCATGGCGTTTTCCGGTTGTATCCAGGGGCCGCCGCTGACCGACCAGCCTATGCAGTTGTGCATGCCCAGTTCCAGCCCGAGCCTTTTGGCCTCCGCCGCCGAGTGCCTCACCAGCTCCCACCATTTTTCATTAAAATAATCGATGCCCCGGGAATAAGTATTGGCCACGGGGGGGTATCGGTCGGTCGCGGTCGAGACGAGCTGGAAGAGCGTCGCGCCGGCCACGCCGGCGTCCCTCATGGACTCCAGGTCCTTTGTGATTCCCTCCTTGTCAACGTTGTATCCCACCCAGTGCCACCAGACATACGGTCCCGATGCTTTTTTCGGCGACCGGAAGTCCGCCGGATCAATGCCGCCCTCCACCGGCCCGTCCTTGCCGTGGCAATGCACGACCGCGAGGACAAGGGCACACAGGATGCTCAGTTTATATTTCAATCCAGATAGATAGGTCATGACAGGGTATGCGCCCATCTTCCGATGGCACACCCCGCCGCGGCAAACCCGTCCACGGTCAACCGTTGACATCAGGGAAATGCGAACGTTTGCCGGCACCCCGTCATTTTTTCGCGTCCACCGTTCCGTTGTCCTCCTCGTCGCGGCTGGCGGTGCGCAGGTGGGTGAAAAGTTTTTGCAGGTCGCGGCGTCCGCCGATGACAAACCACACCACCGTCGCCACCGCCGCGAGCATCGACACGAGCACGGTGAAGCCCCACCAGCCGCGCCACCACTCGATCCGGAGCCAACCCGCGACGCCCAGCACCGTGCCGATGACAAACGCGGCCGTGAAGACCGTCGTCCATCCGACCTTCAGGCCGATGGTCCAGCGGTCTTCGCGCGTGTAGATGTCGCGCGGTCTGGCGGTCGTGGAGGATTTTTCCGCGACCTTTTCCGCGGTTTCCGGGGCGCCGGCTTCACCCGTCCGTCCGAGCATGCGGTCGAGGTCGAAGCGTTTTCCGTGCGAGGTCACCAGCGAGACGACGATGAAGCCGGCGATCGAGGCCACGTAGGCGACCATCGCCAGCCACGCGCCGTTGAGCGGCATGCGGGGCGCGAGGCTCAGGAGGAACGGCACCGAGGGCCACACCGTTTGCAGGCCGACGCCGAGCAGGGCCACCACTGCGCCGGTGATCATCGCCGTCCATGCGCCCTGCACGGTGGCGCGGCGCCAGTAGAGTCCGCCGATGATGACCGCGCCGGAGCCGCCGAGATAAATCGTCCCGGTGATGAGAAAATACATAAAAATATGGTCGCGCATCGGGAAGAACAGGCTCCACAGATACGCGAAAAGCGCCACGCCCGCCGCCGCAAGGCGCAGGCAGCGCAACTGCTCCGCGGGCGTGAACGGTTTTTTGCGCAGCGGCAGCACGACATCCTGGATAAAAATGCTGCCCCAGGAATGGAGCTGGCTGGCGTCGGCCGCCGTGGAACCGCCGATAATCGAGGCGATGAACAATCCCAGCAACCCGGTGGGCAGGATCACCGCGAGCGTGACCGGCACGGTCATCTGGCTGCGGATTTGCGGGTCGCCGATTTCGCCGAGGCGCGACTGCACGAGCGCGCCCAGGTCGGTCAGCCCCGCGTGGTGCAGCACGGTGTAGGCGCAAATCGGGATCACCAGCGGCACGATATATAAAAAGCCGCGCCGCCACTCGCTGAGCACGCTCGCCATGCGGGCCTCGTGCGGCGAGGTCGCGGCGGCATTGAAGCCCTGTGCGTTTTGCCAGCCGAGGCAGTTATAAAAAGCCTTGAACGTGAAAATGAGGAAAAACCAGATATTAAAATCCGCGATGGCCTTCTGGTCGAACGGGTCCAGCAGCGAAGCCCCGGCGGGCGCGGCTGACACGCTTTCCATCATCACGGCCCAATCGAAGCGTTTCAGCAAATAAAGCGTGATCGCCACATACACGGCGATCATGAACATGCCCTGGAGAAAATTGGTCACGATGCACGTGATCATCCCGCCATAGAGCGTGATCAACAGCGGCACCAGCATCAGCGGCAGCATGACGAGCGCGCGCGTGTCCACGCCGAGGCCGAGGATGACGGTTTGCGCGGGCAGGTCGGCGAGCTGGATGAGCACGTTGGCGACGATGCCGGGAAACACGCCGTAGTTCAGCAGCCCCGACACGAACCCGAGCATGCCCGACATGATGCGGAAGCGCCGCGTGTAGCGCATCTCGAAGAACTGCGCGAGCGTGAGCGCCCGCGTCGCCCGGAAGCGATACACGACCCAGCCGCTCATGGCCACGATCAGGCCCACGGGCGCGAGCATGAACTCCCACCACATCGCGCCGAACCCGGCCTGGAAGAATTTCTCGAAATTGGCGACCATGGCCGTGACGCCAAACAGGCTCATGCCCTGGCCGACCGACACGAGGTAGCGCCCCGCGCAGCGGTCGGCGGCGAGAAAGTCCGCCACGCTGCGTGTATATTTTTTCAGATAGACGGCGCTGCCGAGAAACAGGCCGGCCACTCCGATGATGATAATCCAGTCGAGCAGGCCGATGTGCATGGCGGAAGAGGTGACTAAATTGATTCAACAGTCCTTTCCTCTTTATCTTTCTCTTTTCCGCGATGTGCCCAAAAGCGAGAAAGATAAAGATAAAGAGGAAAGAAGAAAGATTTCATATGCGTGGATGAGAGGTCTTTTCAGTCCTTCAGTTTTTCAGCCCTTCAGCCTTTTCCTTCGTGCCGGGAAGCTCGAACCACGGTGTCGCGGTCTCCGGCTGGCCGGACTCGGCAAGGTGAAGCCTCAGACGGATGTCGCGTGTCATGTCCACGCGCGGGATGGAAAATTCATACGGGAACGCATCGGCACGCGGGCCGCCACCGGCAGGAGCGTCGTCGCCGCCTTCGATCTCCAGCCGCGCGGTCGCCCCCGAGCCGGGCCGGCCGTCCAGCACGACATACACCGCGTCGTTGCCAAAGGGCGAGCGGATGCGGAACGCCCGCATTTCGCCCCACGTTTTCCCGAGGTCCGCCGAGACCGGCCTGGTTTCGAGCTTGGGAATGACCGGGGTCACTGTTTCCTCCGCCGCGTCAAACGTGAGCACGGCGAGCCCGCCGGGCGGAAGCGTGACGAGGCGGCGGCCGTCCTTCTTGAGCACGAGCTTGGTCTTTTTTTCCGGGTCGCAGGCGGTGCGAAGGTCCGGGCGGGCGCCGGGTGCAATCCCGAGCACGGCGGTGTCGAGTTCGATGCCCGCCGTGACCTCGCCGCGGGACTGGTTGAGCAGCACGAGGTGAAACTGGTTTTTCCCGCGCGCGCCGAAATAATCGACCAGCGGCGTGTCCACGCGGAATTTCGTCCGGTCCAGCCACAGGCGGCAGTCCTCGTCGTCGAAAACCCGTCCAGCGCGCCCGCCGTAAACGCGCGAGGTGAACCACACGTAGCCCTGCTGGCGCGCATAGGGGAAGCGCACCGCGCCCTTCGTGCGCACGTCGGCGTCGGTGACGAGATAGTCGAGCAGCATCGCCAGGTGCACCGGCACGTGGTGCCAGTAAAACGAAGTCAGGTCCGGCCCCGCGCGCGGATAGTCGGGCCGCTGCATCACGTCGATATAATCGGAGAGATAATAACCGGGATAATTTGCGCCGCGCCCGATGATGGCGTTGCGGGCGAACACGCGCCAGTAATCGTCGCCCGTCCCGCCGTAAAGGCGCAGCAGGCTCGGCGCCCAGACGGCGAGCTGGATGTTGCTCATCTTGTCCGACGCGCTGAAATACGTGATCGGCTGCTCCACGCCGAGGCCGGAGGGCGACACGACCCAGTCGGGAACGGTTTTTTCGGGAATCGCAAAGGAGACGCGCGCGCGGACGTGCGGCTTGATGCCCTCGGGCCAGCCCATGCGCCAGGTCTTGTCGCCCCGCCACCAGACGTGGTGCAGGCTGGTGTATTTGTTTTCAGGATACAACGTGAGCGTTCCCTTGCCCGGCGTCGGCGTCACCCACTGGCCGGCCACGGTCTGCCAGGCGCCGGACCGGGCCGCGTCGAGATAACGCGGCTCGCCGGTGAGCTGCCACAGGTCGAGCAGGTCCCACCAGTAGGGATAAAATGTGACATTGTAGAACGGCTGGATGCCGGCCGTTTTGCCCAGAGCGGGATTGTCCTCAAAGGCGCGCTTGATCCAGCCGTCCACATTGGCCTGCACGCGCTTGAGCAGGGCGGCATCCGGCTTTTGGCGGAGCAGCGCCAGCCAGCCCGACCAGTCGGTCTCGGCGCTGTTGTTGGCGGGCTTGAGCGGGCGCCCCTCGGCGGTGCGCATGTAGTCGAGCAGCCATGGATTCAGGCCGCCCGTGAGGTCGTCCGCGCCCTGCCAGACGGCGGAGCCGAAAAAAATGTTTTTGAAGTCGATGCGGGCGGTTCGTTTCGTGACGTAAAGATTGCCCTCCGCGCTCAGGGCGAAATGCGCGCTTGGGCGGCTGAGCAGATACTCCAGCGCGGGCAGCGCGCGGCGGTCGAAAAACGCCTCGTCGCGCGTGAGCCGGGCTGCCGTGAAATAGGCCAGGGGAGCGGCGTGCGTCACGGTGTTCGGGCTCTCGATGTTCGCCGGCCCCTTCAGCCGCGCATCCCAGCCCGAAGCCTCGTCGTCAGCCATCAGGTCGATGATGTTGAGCGCCTGCTCCGTGAGCGAGGCGGCGACCGGTTCGCGGTAGTCGGCGAGCCCGAAGATCTTCGTGTCGGCCGCGCGCATGACTTCCGCCCACGACTGCGGCGCGGCCACCGCCCACCAGGTCGCGCGCACTTTTTCGCCACGCTTCGCGTGCGAGTTGTCCCCGCCCAGGATGGGCGCGAAAATCCATCCCTGCGCATCGCCCGACGGGGCGACCAGGGCGAACCCGCAACGTGCGTTGTGCTTCGTCGGCCATTCGCGCGAGAGAAACTCTGGCGCGGCGACCACACCGAAGGTCACCCCGGCGGCGTCTCCTTTTGCGCGGCGCTCGACCAGTGCAAACGGATGCGAGGTCAGCGAGGACGTGATCATCTCCGCCGCGTCCGGCACCCGGCGGAATTGAAACAATGGCGGCAGTTGCACCGCGGCCACCTCGTCGCGGGGCACGGCGGCGCCGGAGGCAAACGCGAACGAATACCAGCCGTCCGCCTCCGTCTCATGCTCCACCTCCACGCGCGTGGCAAAGCCCTCCGTCGGCGCGTGCCAGAGGGCGCGGGCGGTTTTCGGCGCGCGCCCCGAAGCGGCTCCGGCGGGCAGAATCTCGCGGTATTCCACTTCGACCGCGTCCGCGCCGCCGACGGTTTTTATGCGCCGCGCCGCGACGGGCTCGAGTCTTGCCTGCTCTCCGGCGACAAACGGATCGCGCGGGTCCGCCGGGCGTGAAAGCACCCGCCCGCCCAGCCGCCACTCCGCCACCGCGTTCCCTTTCCATCCCGGAAAATATCCCTCGAACGACGCGGTGTTTTCCGCGCTTCCGATCACTATCAACGGCTCCACGCCCGCCTCGACCGTGACTGCCGGGCCGCCGGCTGTCTTGTGCGCGACCTCGCGCCATACGCGGGCCGAGCCGTCCTCTGCCCGCGCCGCACGAAACACCAGCGTGGCGCCGGGCGCGTCCAGCGCCGCCAGCGGGGGCGCTTCGCGGTCGGGG
This sequence comes from Termitidicoccus mucosus, assembly GCF_038725785.1. Classification (GTDB taxonomy): domain Bacteria; phylum Verrucomicrobiota; class Verrucomicrobiia; order Opitutales; family Opitutaceae; genus Termitidicoccus; species Termitidicoccus mucosus. Next base: position 840,522 of record NZ_CP109796.1, on the reverse strand, counting down.
GCGGCGGGCTTCATCTCGCCACCGGGCGCGACGCGGCGCGGCTGCACGACGTCCACGCGGTATTTGTTCAGCGCATCCCGGCCCACGCTGTTCGGGTCCAGTCCGCCCGCAGTCAGCAGAACCGCATCGAGGCGCGCGTAGAACCGCGCGGAGTCCTCGATTTCCAGCAACCGCACTCCTGCCTCCAGCCGCGCCTCGCCCACGTGCTCCCAGTACCAGCCGTCCTTTCCATGCTGGCCCGACTCGCGGGCCGCGGGCCGCCCGTCGAGCTTGATGAGGCAGCGGCGGGTTCCGGGCTGGCTGGCGGGAAAATCCTGCGTGCGCGTCCAGATCTGGTAAACGCCGGGGCGCGTGATGTTGACGCCGGCGAAGGCGGTTCCCGGCATGTTGCTGGACTGGATGTGAATCCCGGTTTTTTGCCACGAGCCGAGCGCGACGAACGTCTCGGGTTCGACGAGCAGCGTGGCGTCGGAGTCGGACGCGCAAAGAGGCGCGGAGACAAACGCCGCGCAGGCAAGCAGGCAGGCGGCGAGCTTAGGGAAGGGTAGTTCCGGCATGATGCGCATCATAGGTTCGTAAACGTTTACGATGTCAATGCAAAAACTTGCCCTTCGCCGTCGCGCGCCTCATTTTGTCCGGAATTCCATGGCTGCAAAATCCAAAGCCCCCGTCCCGTCCGCCGCCTCCGCCCCGGTCGATATCAAGAGCCTCGCCCGCCTCGTCGGCGTGAGCATCGGCACCGTCTCGCGGGCGCTCAACAACCGCTACGGGGTGAACCCCGACACCCGCCGCCGCGTGCTGGAGGCGGCGCGCGCACACAATTTTCTGCCCAATGGCGCCGCCCGCCGGCTGCGCCACCGCCCCTCGCTTCAACTCGGGCTTTTTTTCGCCCCCTACTACGGGCCGAACCGCGAGATCAACCCCGCCGCGCTCAATCTCATCGAGGCCCTGCGCGCCAGCCTGGCGGAGCACGGCGCGGAATTGCGCGTGCTCTATTACAAGGACGACGAGGAACTGCGCGCCCAGGCCGAAGGCGTGGACGTGGGACTGTTTTACGGGCACTTCGAGGCGCCGGCGTTTGACGTCGCGCACGGGCTGGGCATCCCCGCCATCCTCTACGACAAGCGCTCGGCGCACGAGGACCAGGTGTCGCTCATGGCCGACACGAGCCGCAGTTGTGGCATGGCGGTGCAGTATCTCGCCGCGCTCGGCCATGAGCGCATCGCGATGGTCACGGGGCCCTCGGGCGAGCAGTATTTCCACAACTATCTGGAAACGTTCCCGGCGGCGATGGCGGAGTTCAACCTGCCCGTCCGCCCGGAGTGGGTTGTCGCGCTGGACGCCGCCGCCTGCAACAAGGACGGCGCGTGCGCCGCCGTGCTGCCGCTCCTCAAAAAACGAGTCCGTCCCTCGGCCGTTATTTTTGCCTCCGACTGGCTCGCCATCGGCGGGCGCAAGGCCGCGCGCGACGCCGGGCTCCGCGTGCCGGACGACATCAGCCTGATCGGCTACGACAACCTCGCGGTCACCTCCGAGCTGGACCCGCCGCTGACCACCTTCGACGTGCACATTCCCCGCGTGGTCGAGACCCTCACCCTGCTCGCCACGCAACTCGGCACGCGCAAGCTCCGGGCCGCGCGAGGCGCGTTGCGGAAGGAATATCTCATCATCCCCGATTTCGTGAAGCGCCGGTCCTGCCGCTGCCTGCGCCCCGCGCGGCCCGGCACGTAGCGCAGGCATCCTGCCTGCCAGCAGAACCGAAGGCGCGAAGCGCCGCTGACTCTCCTTTCAAAAAACAAATGCCGCGCTTCGCGCGATAATGGATCGACGGCAGGCAGGATGCCTGCGCCACGTGCCGGCGCGTCCGTGTCCGTCCCGCCACTCCACACCCGTGCGGGATCCCTTTCTTGCAAATATTGAGCTTGATTTTCGTAAACGTTTACGAAACCTTGCCGCCCTCCGGTTTGCATCCTTTCCTCGCGACCCATCGCAACCCCGGAACGCCTCCGCCTCATGAAAACAGCACCATCCTCGACTCATCCCGCACCTCGCATCCCGCACTCCGCATTCGCCCCGAAAAACGTATCCTTCGACCAGCGCGCACTGCTCATCGACGGCTGCCGCACGCTCATCCTCAGCGGCGCCATGCACTACCCGCGGAGCACGCCCGCCATGTGGCCGGCGCTCATGAAGCAGGCCCGCCGCGGCGGCCTCAACACCATCGAGACCTATGTGTTCTGGAACCACCACGAGCGCCGTCGCGGTGTCCTTGATTTTTCCGACCGTCTCGATCTTCCCCGCTTCTGCCGCCTCGCGCAGGAGCACGGCCTGCATGTGATCCTCCGCATCGGCCCCTATGTCTGCGCCGAGACCAACTACGGCGGCCTGCCCGCGTGGCTGCGCGAGCTTCCCGGCGTGCAGATGCGCACCGACAACGAGCCGTTCAAGCGCGAGATGGAGCGCTGGGTCCGCCTCGTCGCGGAAATCATCCGCCCGCTCTGCGCGCCCAACGGTGGTCCCATCATCCTCGCCCAGATTGAAAACGAATACGACAACATCGCCGCCACCTACGGCGACGAGGGCCGCGCCTACCTGCAATGGGCGGTCGATCTCGCCCGCTCGCTCAACCTCGGCATCCCGTGGGTCACCTGCGCGGCGGGGCGCGCCGCCGAGGCCGGGCCGAACGACGTCGCCAGCGCCGACGGCTCCCTCGAAACCATCAACACTTTTCGAGCCCACGAGGTGCTCGACGCGTTTTCCCAAAAACATCCCGGACTGCCCGCGCTCTGGACGGAAAACTGGGTCGGCTGGTATCAAACTTGGGGCGGTCTGCTGCCCAAGCGCCCGGCGGAGGAACTCGCCTATTCCACCGCCCGCTTTTTCGCCGCGGGCGGCGCGGGGGTGAACTACTATCTCTGGCACGGCGGCACCAATTTCGGGCGCGAGGGCATGTATCTTAATATAACCAGTTTCGAGTTCGGCGCCCCGCTTGACGAATACGGCCTGCCCACGACGAAATCCGCGCACCTCGCGAAACTCAATCACGCGCTTCTCGCCTGCGCCGACCGGATGCTCGCCTCCGAACGCCCGAGCATCGCGTCTGCCGGTCCCGCCCAGGTTGTCTGCGCCTACGAAGGCGGCGTCGCGTTTCTTTGCAACGACGACGAGCACGCCGCCGCGACGATCCGCCATGACGGCCGCGACCATGCGCTCGCGCCGCGCTCCGTGAAAATCATCGCGGAAAACGGACGTGTGCTCTTCGACTCCGCCACGCTCCCCCGCCCGGTGACGAGAGCATTCCGCACCGCGGCCCGTCTCGCACCGTTCCGCGTCTGGAGGGAACCGCTCCCGGAGGAGTGGCTCGCCGCGTTGCAGACGCCGCGGGTCTCGGCCAAGCCCGTCGAACAGCTCTCGCTCACGCGCGACGAGACCGATTACTGCTGGTATGAAACCACGCTCGCCGTCGCGAAATCCGAGGCCGGGGCGCCGCGCCGCCTGCAACTCGACGGCACTGCCGACATCGTGCACGTGTTCGTGGACGGAAAGCTCGCCGCGAGCACGCCAGGGCCGCTGCGCGAACGCCGCGGACTGTTGGACGGACTGGCTTTCAAGCAAAGCTTCGAACTCGCGCTGCCCGCCGGCAGTCACCGGCTGTCGCTGCTTTGTTGCGCGCTCGGCCTCATCAAGGGCGACTGGATGCTCGGCTACGCTAACATGGCGGAGGAGCGCAAAGGCTTGTGGGGGGCCGCCCGCTGGAATGGCCGCCCCTTGCGCGGCGCCTGGCGCATGCAGCCCGGACTGGCGGGCGAGCGCGCCCGGGTGTTTGACGCCCCGGGCTGCTTCGCGCCGTGGAAGCCGTTGAAAAAAACGGCCGCGCGCGTCGCGCCGCTTGCATGGCTCGAGACGACTTTCCCGCGCCCTTCGGCGCGCGGCCCGTTCGCGTTCGATCTGGGCGCGATGGGCAAGGGCATGGTCTGGCTCAACGGCCGCTGCCTCGGACGCCACTGGCTCATCCCGGAAAGCGACCCCATGGGGCCGTGGATGGACTGGATGAAGCGCAGCCTCGTCGGTGCGCCCAGCGGCGTGGCGACCCAGCGTTATTATCATATCCCGTCCGAATGGCTGCGCGACCAGAACCGCCTCGTGCTCTTCGAGGAACTCGGCGGCGAACCAGCGAAAATTCGTCTTGTCCGCCGGGTGTAGCCGGCCTGTTGAATGCGGTTTGGAACGTTTCAGATAATATCGTCGCCGGTTTATTCCGTTCGAAATATACCCGATTTCGCTGGGAATGCACACTATTGGGGCAATTTTCGTTTAGAGCATTTTTCGTTTATTCCGTCGCATATGGTTTTTGGAGGGACGGCCTCCGTGTCGTCCGCGCTCACCCAAACCGGACGGCACGGAGGCCGTCCCTCCGCCTTGTTTGCGATCAATTGAACGAAAAATGCCCTGAGTTACATTTCAGTGGCGGCAGGTTGAGGCCCGACGTTCAAATTGCCACTTCAAGAATGGGGTAGGGTGTATTTTGGAAGGTGTTGCCTTCCATAACCAGTCCGTCCGCACCCTCGTGCCTGAATGACAGCATGGCCAAGTCAACGGTAAACTCATAATCCATTTGCGGAATGCAGTTTTGTCGCAATCTTCCATCATTAACTTTTTGTCCGATTGTCTTCCGCAAAACGGATTCCCTGAATTCGTGACCACCCCGCCATCGCAAAGTCACCAATCGTCTTTGCAATGCATCGCAGATGCTCCGGCCATACGAAAAGGTGTCCGGGGGATGGCGATATTGCTGAGTGCGTCCGGCAATCCTCGGTGTTCCTCCAACTATATAATAAATCCAATGAATCCTTCTCATGAAATTCGTTATATATTATTAGCATGCGTGTTATGCGTGACGATGTGTGCGCCGGGCATTTCTCCGCTTGATGCCCAGGTCAGGCCGGCGTCGCCCGATAATGACTTTACGGATGTTGTGGTGCTTCCTGAATTCAGTGTTCAAGGGAAAGACGATGGTTCTTATCTGGCCACCGAATCCACTTCGGGGACCCGCATCGCCATGCCGATCTCCAGCCTGCCTTATTCCGTCCAAGTGTTGACGGCGGACTTTATCAATGATTTCCAGCTATTTGATCTCGATGAACAAGTGCCCTTTATCAGCGGCATGGCTCCGGGTGATCCGGCGACCGGCGGTGGCGGCGGAACGAGGCTTCGCGGGTTTAATGTGCCTTATTTTCGCAACGGCTTCTACCGCAGCCAGACGCCGGAATCAAACAGCATTGAGCGGGTCGAGGTGATCAAGGGACCGCAGTCCGCCATCTACGGGAGAGTTGCGCCCGGCGGCGTGGTGAATTATATCTCGAAAAAGCCCCAGACCAAGTTTCGCACGGGGATTGCGGCAATTGCCGGTTCATACGATTATAACCGAGTCGACGCATATGTGACGGGGCCCTTGGTGAAGGACAGGCTGTATTACCGCCTGGATGTCGCATATTACGACATGGAGAGGGCCACGGAATTCTGGTTTAACCGCACATTCAATCTATCCGCGGGTGTGACTTATAAAATATCCCCCAACACCTCCCTTACCTTTGAGGTTGAGCATACGGACAGAATGATGAACAACTATTACGCCCAAGCCAGATACATTGACCGCAGAGGATCCGACGACCCCGCGGACTGGGTAATCTCAGGCAGCGTGTACGACCTGCCTGACCGCCGGATTGCCGAGCGGCTGGTCAATTTCAACGTGAGCGGCGAGGAGCGCCGGACCAGCAGAAAAATGATTCATATTATATACAGCTTGAACACCGCCTGGCCCCGGACTTGAGCATGCGTGCCAACCTGGGTTATACAAGCCGTGACTTCTGGCAGCTTTGGCCGGGATCATTGGCGCTGTGGGACCCATATAACAATCGCTGGAGCAACACCGCCGGAACCGCCCAGGCCTATCGGACGAGCATGAATTACCAGACGATAGATTATGATCAATATGGAGGCCAGCTCGATTTCACCAAGACTTGGAAATCCCGCGTGAGGCAGCGCAGCCTGCTGACATTCGATTGGTTTAGAAACAAGCAGCACAACTGGCAGTGGGGACTGTCGGGGACAAACTTGATGAATGCCGTGATGTCCCTTGGCCTGGACAGCGCGGAGTGGCAGGGATGGAGGGCGGCGGATCCGTTTAACACCGAGCCCAAATACTCACTGCTGCCGTCTTTTGATCCAGGCGCGGGCTGGACAGGGACGGATGCCAGCACCTACAGCACCGATCTGACGTTCTACGGCGCGCTGTTCAATCATACAGTGGAGATGCTTGACGGGCGTCTGAACCTGACCGGCTCCATACGGCAGGATTTCTCTTCGATCAAGAACCGGCGGCCTCTGAGCGCCAATGGGAACTTGAGCAGCGCCAAAAGCAATGAAGACAATTTTTCTTACAGCGTCGGGCTGACCTACAACATCATTCCCAAAAAATTCATCGCCTACGCCAGCTATGGCACCTCGTTTAATCCAGAGCCGACGGTGGACCCAAACGTGGGGACCATTTATGGGAACACGACGGCAGAGGGCGGGGAAGTCGGATTCAAGGGCCTGCTCATGCAGGAACGGTTCTCCTACACCATTTCCTTTTATCAGGTTACGCAGGACAATGAGACGACAAGAAATCCCGAGTCCCTTATATATCCCGACGACACCACGATCCCTTATTATATCGACGGCGGTTCCACGCGGGGAAAAGGCATCGGGATCGATCTCTCCGGGCGTTTGCTCCCCGGCCTTACCATGATTGGAAATGCGTCATGGGTGGCGGCCGAGGTGGTCAAAAACATGGAGGATCCCTCCCTGGTGGGAACACGTCCGCTTAATATTCCGAGCCGCACGTTTGGCGTGGGCATGACCTACAGGCCGCAGCGCATCCTCAAGGGGACCCGGATCGGCGTCAGTTATAAATATATCGCGGAGGCGTTGCGCATAAGGGCGGTGGGGCGATCCAGTGGCAGCCTGGCGCGAACCGATTATCAAATCCCCTCCTCAAGCGACTGGTCCATGTTTGCCGGTTACGAGGTCAGGCTGCGGAACGGGATGCAGGTGGACTTTTCGGTCAACATTTTGAACCTCTTCGACAAGCGGACGATTTCGCAGGCGTCCTTTGGTCCGAATGGGCGCGAGGCGAGATTCACGGTGAAGGTTGCTTTCTAGCGCCAATCAGGAGTATCGGCGTTGGCCGTGGCCAGCGTCCGACAAGGAAAGAAGGGCCGGCAGGCAGGTCAACGGTCAACCCATCCGTTGGTTGCGCTTGCCGCCATTGCGTCATCTGTTCTGCCCATACGTCCCTGCCATGCCGGCAGGGCCAGTTTCCCCGCTTCCATGACCACCCATATCGCAAGACAACTGTTGGCTTTCGCCCTGTGCGCGGGAGGGGCTGTCAGCACGCTGCCCGCCCAGGTTTCCATTATCAGCGGCAAGGCATCCTCGCCGGCCGAGATCTCAGTGAGTGAGGTCTATGCACAAAACTTCGATTCCCTGCCCACCGCGGCTGCAACGAAACCGGACAAGGCCGGCGCGCTGGACTGGAAGAACAACGAAACCCTGCCGGGCTGGTTTCGGGATGTCGCCTCCTCAAAGGGAGACTTTTCCGGCAGCGGCGCCTACGTGGACGCCCCGGTCTTTTTCAATTACGGGATGGACGGGCAGGGCAATCGTTCCGTCGGCTTTCGCAGCACGCAGGGGCTTTACCGTGACGCGGCCGTGGCGGTCGTTTTTCAAAACAAGACGGAAACGCCCATCAAGGGCGTGAAAGTCGCTTATACCGGACGCCAATGGCGCCGGCAGAGTGAAGCCGCCTCGACGCTGGTGGTGGGGTGGCGCTGGCTCGGCTTCACCTTTGACGCCGGCACTTTTGCCCCGCGGGCAAAACAGTTTTGGACGGACGCACCGGACTCGTTGATATTCACCGCGCCCCGGACCTCGGGGGCCAATGTGCACAACGGCACCGCGCCGCAATGCATGCGCGAATTCGCCCCGGTCGAAATCGTCTTTGACCGTCCCGTGCCGCGGGGCGCCAGCTTTGCCATCCGTTGGTATTATCCCACCCATGCCAAATCCACCGGCAACGCGCTGGCGGTGGATGATGTGAAGATCGAGTTTATCCGGTGAGATTTCACCGGCCTCGATTTTTGGGCGGAGCCCGGACCGGAATCGGATTGCATGAGCCTGCGGCAAGCGAGCGGTGTCGCGGTGGCGTTGGCGGTCCGCGCGGATGCGCCGGTCCAGGAAATTGACGTCACCCGGCTCCGCGAAATCCTGCGCAGGCAGAAACAGGTGATCGGGCTGGCATTATGAGGTGGAGGCGGGGGCGGGCAGGGCAGGGGATGTCATCCCCTCCGTCATTTCCCAATCAGCACCGCGCTTTTCCACCTTTCCTGAATGCCTGCATTTTCCGTTTTTTTGACCGTGCATCGACAGGGGCTTTGCCCTCATGCTCATAACCCTTTCACACGCACCCATTATGTCGAACGCCACCCAGTCCACCATCATCTACACCAAGACCGACGAAGCACCCGCGCTTGCCACGTATTCGCTCCTGCCCGTCATCCAGGCGTTTACCAAGCACTCGGGCATCCAGGTCGAAACCCGCGACATCTCCCTCTCCGGGCGCATACTCGCCGCTTTTGCCGACCTCCTTCCTGAAAACCAGCGCATCGCCGACGCCCTCGCCGAGCTTGGCGCCCTCACGCTCAAGCCCGAGGCCAACATCATCAAGCTCCCCAACATTTCCGCTTCCGTCCCCCAGCTCAAGGCCGCCATCGCCGAACTCCAGGCGCTCGGCTACGCATTGCCGGATTACCCGGAGTCACCCGCCACCGCCGCCGACCGTGACGCCAAGGCCCGCTACGACCGCGTGAAGGGCTCCGCCGTCAATCCCGTCCTGCGCGAAGGCAACTCCGACCGCCGCGCGCCCAAGGCCGTCAAGGACTACGCCCGCAAGCACCCGCACTCCATGGGTGCCTGGTCGCCCGATTCCAAGACCAATGTCGCCACCATGGGCCAGGACGACTTTTTTGCCAACGAGAAATCCCACACCGTTCCTGCCGCCACCACCGTGAAAATCGTGTTCACCGGCGCCGACGGTTCGACCAAGACGCTCAAGGAAAGCCTTCCGCTCCTCGCCGGCGAAATCATCGACGCCACCATCCTCAGCAAGAAGGCGCTCGCCGCCTTCATCGAAACGCAGATCGCCCGGGCCAAGGCCGACGGCGTCCTCTTTTCCGTGCACCTCAAGGCCACCATGATGAAGGTCTCCGACCCCATCATCTTCGGCCACGTCGTCCGCGTGTTCTTCAAGAAACTGCTCGAAAAGCACGCCGCGACCTTCGCCCGCCTCGGCGTCGATCTCAACAACGGCTTCGGCGACCTCGTATCCAAAATCCGGACACTGCCCGAACCCGAGCGCGCCCTCATCGAGGCCGATATCGCCGCCGCCTACGCCGAAGGCCCCGCGCTCGCCATGGTCAACTCCGACAAGGGCATCACCAACCTCCACGTCCCCAGCGACGTCATCGTCGATGCCTCCATGCCCGCCATGATCCGCGCCGGCGGCAAAATGTGGGACGCCCAGGGCAAGATGCGCGACACGCTCGCCGTCATCCCCGACAGTTCCTACGCCGGCGTTTACCAGGCTGTCATCGATTTCTGCCGGCGGCACGGCGCGCTCGATCCCCGCACCATGGGGTCCGTGCCCAATGTCGGCCTCATGGCCCAGGCCGCCGAGGAATACGGCTCGCACAACAAAACCTTTGAAATTCCCGCCGACGGCACGGTGCGCGTCATCGACACCGCCACGGGTGAAACGCTTCTGGAGCACACCGTCGGGCAGGGCGACATCTGGCGCGGCTGCCAGACGAAGGACGCCGCGGTCCGCGACTGGGTGAAACTCGCCGTCAACCGCGCCCGCGCCACCGGCGCGCCCGCCCTCTTCTGGCTCGACCGCGAACGCGAGCACGACGCCAGCCTGCTCAAAAAAGTCCTCGTTTACCTTTCCGACCACGACACCGCCGGACTCGACATCCGCGTCCTCGCGCCCGCCGCCGCCTGCCGCGCCACCCTCGAGCGTCTCGTCCAGGGTCAGGACACGATCAGCGTCACCGGCAACGTCCTCCGCGACTACCTCACCGACCTGTTCCCCATCCTCGAAGTCGGCACCTCCGCCAAGATGCTCTCCATCGTTCCGTTGATGAACGGCGGCGGTCTTTTCGAGACCGGCGCCGGCGGCTCCGCGCCCAAGCACGTGCAGCAATTTCTCGAGGAAAATTATCTCCGCTGGGACAGCCTCGGGGAGTTCTTCGCCCTCGCCGCGTCCTTCGAGCACCTCGCGTCCGCCTTCAATCAGCCGAAGGCAAAAATTCTGGCCGACACGCTCGACGCGGCCAACGGCAAGTTTCTGGAGAACGACAAGTCTCCCGGACGCAAGCTCGGCACCATCGACAACCGCGGCAGCCATTTCTACCTCGCCCTTTACTGGGCGCAGGCGCTCGCGGAACAGAAGCAGGACGCCGGTCTCGCGAAGCTCTTCGCTCCCGTCGCCGAAAAGCTCGCGGCCAACGAAAAGCAAATCGCCGCCGAACTCCTCGCGGTGCAAGGCAAGCCCGTTGACATCGGCCCCTATTATCGTCCCGACGACGCCAAGGCCTCCGCCGCCATGCGTCCGAGCGAGACATTCAACAAAATCCTCGCCGGGATCTAGGGCCATTTACGAAGGAGAGGTTACGCGGCCAGCCGGAGCGGCGGTGTCCCCGCCGCTCCGGCTGGCCTCACTCTCGTTTATCCCCCTGGTTTCTTTTTAGCGCGAAATTTTGCTTGGCGGGAAACTCCGTGGTCGTTTAAACCACCGACCGCCCCATGAATATCGTAGAACTTGCCCAACGAATACGCACCGCCCGCGTCGGACGCGGATTGACGCTCGACCAGGTCGCCGAGTCATCCGGACTGGCCAAGGGATTGATCTCAAAAGTGGAGAACTTCCGCGTGACACCAACACTGCCGACACTGGTCAAGCTGTGCGAGACATTGGGCGTGCGCCTGTCGGAACTGGTGGACGGGCTCGAGGAAAAACCGAAGCTCTGCATCGTGCCGCGCGACAAGCGCAAGCAGATGGAGCGCGATGCCGCGAATTCCAACATCGTTTATTATTCGCTCGCCCATGGCCGCGCCCACCGGGCGATGGACCCGTTCGAGCTTCTGATTCCGGCGCATGGCGGACGCTCGGTGGCGATGCCCCACGAAGGGGAGGAGTTTCTCACCGTGCTGGCCGGACGGGTGGAATTTGAATTTGACGGGAAGGTGCATTCGCTCGCGACAGGAGACAGCCTGTATTTTGACGCCGAGACGGACCACCGCCTGTTCAACATGACAAACAAGCCGGCGCGCGTGCTCTGCGTGTTTCTTGAGCGCGGCGGTGCGTGATCACGGGCGACCTCGCAATGCCATGGCAATACGGACGGACGATGATATTGGCAATCATGCAGAAATTATCTGGATCCGGATAATTTCATCACCCGCCTCATCCTGCCCCCCGCCGTGTTGGGGGATCGCCCGATATGAAAGGTTTCTTGGGGAAGCCTAGAAAATGCTTGACCGCTAAATCAATTCAGCAATTATAAACGACAATCACCCCGCATCCACATCGAAGCAAAAAGGTTTTGTCCCAATGTTTCTTATCCGACAACATAAGCATATCCTAAAAAACATCCTTGGCTTGCCATTAATGGAAGCATCCAAGACGCGGTTACGCTTGGGATAAGGGCCGCGCGCGAAACACGACCAGTAGGTTCATTCGCCGGCTGTGGTAAATTTTGAGGAGCATCAAATATATTATGAAAATATTGATTTCAAAAATCACTGCCTTGGCAGCGCTCGTATGGGGGCCAGCGCATTTCGCATGCGCGAGTGCCGGAGTAACAACACCCGAGAAAGACCGGACGCTGATCATTGTCAGCATCGACGGGCTGCCGGCGGATTATATTGACAATGCCGCGGTGAAAATGCCGGTGTTGCACCGGTTGATCCGCGAGGGGGCGCGGGCGCAGACCATGATGAGCGTGTTTCCCACCGTGACATGGGCAAACCACACGAGCATGATCACGGGCGTCACCCCGGCGCGACATGGCGTGATCGGCAATTCCTATTACGACCGAAATACCGAGAAGGAGGTGATGCTGTTGTGGGATCCGGTCTTTGACAAGGACCAGATCGTCACCGCCCCGACACTGTATGATGTCGCCCACCGGGCCGGGCTCAAAACCGCGGGCATCTCGTGGCCGGCCAGCCGCAACGCGCCCGCCCTGGACTGGCAGATCCCGTGCGTGATCGACCAGACGTTGAACGACCAATACAGCACGCCTTCCTTGTTGCGAGAACTGGAGGCGAAAAAAGTTCCCTATCAACACAAGGGGTTGTGGGCATCCAAGCAACCGCCGGCCCATGACGAGCAAAAGCCGGAGCTGAGCAAGCGCGGCGCGGAGGGAAAGACGGAATGGGATCGCCTGCACACCCAAGTCGCGCTGCATGTGCTGGAGGCGCACAGCCCGAATCTGCTCCTGCTCCACTTCGACGCGGTGGATGCCTATCAGCACCAGTCGGGGCGGGACACGGAGTTTGCGTATGCCGCATGCGCGGAAGCGGACCGGATGCTCGGGCAAATCGTGGAGGCGGTCGAAAAATCCGGGCGCAGGGAGCGGACGACTTTGTTCGTCGTGTCCGATCACGGATTCAGGAGTTACCAGAAACAGATCAATATCAACATGGCGTTGCACGACGCGGGCTTGGTGAATGTATCCAAGGGAAAGGTGACCGGGGGCGATGTCGCTTTTGTTTCGATGGGCGGGGCCGCGGGGATTTATATCAAAAGCGGACGCGACCGTGATGCGATCATGAAAAAACTGCTGCCGGCCTTGAAGGAGGTCGAGGGCATCGAGGCGATCATGCTGCCCGATGATCTGGCGAAACGCGGGCAGGCGGTCGTCGGAAAAGACTGGCGGGCGGCGGACGTGATGCTGTCGGCGAAGGACGGCTATGCATTTTCCGCGAGGGTGAACCGGTCCTCCGTGATTTATAAAATATCAGACACCAAGGGCGCGCATGGCTATCTGCCGGACAGCCAGAAGCTGAAGGCGTGTTTTGTCGCGTGGGGCGCGGGCATAAAGGCCGGTGTGACACTGGGTGAAATCAACAACACCGACGTCGCGCCGACGGGGGCGTCATTGCTGGGGCTCTCGCTGCCGGACACGGACGGCAGGGTGCTGGACGAAATCATGAAGTGAAACCACCGCCGTCCCACAGGAAGGGCGGTTCGCGGCCTGACGCAAGGTCAGGCCCTACGGTGCCAACGCCGCCGCGGAATGCCGCTGGTGCGACAGTGCCCGTAGGGCTCGACCTTGCGTCGAGCCGCGCCTGTGAATGGGCATTGCCATGCCGTGGGATGCCTCATGGGCTGGCAGGCCAAAAGCCAAAATACCCAACACGATAATAATGGGACGACCGTCGGCACGCGGCGGTCGTTCATTCTGTCTGCTACGATTTGTTTTTTCCGCGTTTTGCCAGAAACAGCATCGCCAGGCCGAACACGCCGAAAACAACGCCCGAGGCGATGTTGATATTCAGCCCGTAATTATGGTGCGCGGAGTAGATTGCAGGGTCGGAAACGAACCCGTAGATGAGCAGGATCACTCCCAGAATCAGAAAGAGAAGACCCATCGGGAGGCGGACGTCGAGTTGCATGGTTTTGCGCAAGGTTGAGGGTTAGAAGAAGAGGATGTTGAGCACGACGGCGCACAGGAGCACCACGGTGCCGAACACCGCCGGGCGTTTCCACCAGGCCGTGTCGTGTTCCTTGATCTTTTCCGTGAGCGAATAGACCAGACCGCGCAGTTCGTCATCGGTCTTGGTGCGTTTGGTCGCGAGCGAGACGAGGATGGTGATTACGAAGCAAGTGCTCCATGCCCAGATCGCGGTCCAGAAGTTCTGCGCCATTTCGCTCGGGTAAACGTGCTGGATCGAGAGCCAGCCCCCCTTGATTCCGGCCACGGCTTTTTCCGGCAGCGAGAGACCGTGATGGATGGCGGCGGCGACCGTGCCGAGCACGAGCCCGGAAAACGCCGCGTGGCCGGTCGTGCGGCGCCAGAACATGCCGAGCAGGAACGTGGCGAAGAGCGGCGCGTTCACAAAGGCGAACACCAGTTGCAGCACGTCCATGATATTGTTGAAGGCCGCCGCGAAATACGCCGCGCCCATGCTGAAGAGGATGCCGAAAACGGTCGTCCAGCGACCGACGTTGAGGTAGTGCCGGTCGGAACCGTCCTTCTTGATATAGCTCTGGTAAATGTCGTAGGTGAAGACGGTATTGAAGGCGGTCACGTTGCCCGCCATGCCGCTCATGAACGAGGCCATCAGCGCGGTCAGGCCGATGCCGAGCATGCCGGTGGGAAAATAATACGAGAGCATCGTCGGCACGACCAGGTCATAGTCGAGGCTGTCGCCCTTGGCGGGCAGGTGGAAGCTGCTGTCGGCCATGCTGTGCATCGCGATGGCGATCATGCCCGGCGCGATCACCAGCGCGGGGAAAAGCATCTTGGGAATCGCCGCGAGAATGGGGGTGCGTCGCGCCGCGCCCATGTCCTTCGCGGCCATGGCGCGCTGGATGACAAGAAAGTCCGTGCACCAGTAGCCGAACGAAAGCACGAAGCCCAATCCCATCGCCAAGCCGAACCACTCCACGCCCATCGGATTGGTCGCCGGCGAGCCGGTGAAGCTCCACGAGTGCGTCCACGCATCGCTGGCGAAGCCGGCGTTTTCCGCCACGGGCATGAGCTTCGTTTTCAGTCCCTCCCAGCCGCCGACGTTTTTGAGGCCGAGCAGCACAAGCGGCAGGAAGCCGAACACGATGAGGAAAAACTGGAGCACCTCGTTGTAGATGGCGGAGGTGAGGCCGCCCATGAGAATGTAGGCGAGCACGATCAGCCCGGAGACGATGATGCAGCCGTGGAAGTTCCAGCCGAGGATGAGGTTGAGGAGCTTGGCCAGCGCATACATCGAGATGCCCGAGGACATCACGGTCATGCCGGCGAAGGTGAGGGCGTTGAACCCGCGCGTCTTCTCGTCGAAGCGCAGCTTCAGGTATTCGGGCACTGAGCGCGCCTTGGAACCGTAATAAAACGGCATCATGAAGATGGCCACGAAGATCATCGCGGGAATCGCGCCGATCCAATAAAAATGGCTGGTCATGATGCCGTACTTGGCGCCCGAGGCGGCCATGCCCATGACCTCCTGCGCGCCCAGATTGGCGCCGATGAAGCCCAGCGCGCAGATCCACGCGGGCAGCGAGCGGCCGGATTCGAGGTAGTCCTTGGTGCCGGTCATCTGCCGCCGCAGCACCCAGCCGATGCCGAGCACGAAGGCGAAATAAATGCCGATAATGAGATAATCGACGAATTTAAGCTCAAGGGTCGTAATGCTTGCCAGAATGGTGGGCATGGTCGGTAGAGTTTGCAGGGGCGATGCAGAGGCCGCCTGACAGCCTCCGCGAACAGCCTGTCGAGTAAGAGGCAATCGTTTCGTGCCGCAAGTGTATAAATACGGATTTCCTGTCCTTCGCGCGCCCTCCGCAGGTTTCCTTGGAAACCCGGTACTTATTGCAGGCCAATGACACTGAACTTCTGGCTGGATGAGAAGGGCAGGGCGGTATCTGCTATCCGTCGATGCAGAAAACCGCCGCCAAACGTTCCGTGGACATGCAGGTCATCGCCGACTGGGTGGAGCCGCGCTCGCGCGTGCTCGACCTGGGCTGCGGCCGCGGCGTGCTGCTCGAATCGCTCGTGCAGTCGAAGGAGGTGTTCGCGGTCGGGGTGGACCTCGACGTGGAGAAGATCGCCGCGTGTATCCGGCGCGGCATTACGGCCTACCAGGGTGACATGATGGCGTTCATGCGCGCGTTTCCCGACCGGCATTTCGACCGCGTGATCTGTTCCCGCACGCTGGAGGAGGTGGACAATCCGGCGGCCGTGATCGACGAGGCGTTGCGCGTGGGCGGCGCGGTGACGGTGGGGTTCATCAATTACGGGTATTGGAAAAACCGGCTCGGCATGCTCTGGCGCGGACGCAAGCTGCGCAACGCCGTCTTCACCACCGAGTGGCATGAGAGCCGTCCGGCGAATCCGGTGAGCGTGGCCGATTTCGAGCATTTTTGCGCCAGCAAACGCATTCGCGTGGTTCGCCGCGTGATGCTGCGCGGCGACTGGAAAACGTCGTGCGGCTGCCGGCCCAATCTCTTTGCCGGCTACGCGCTCTACGATCTGACGCGCAGGACCACCGGCGCGCCAGGCACCGGGATGCGGCCTTAAGGGGGCGAGAGTCAGCGGCGCTTCGCGCCTTCTTTTTCGACGGCAGGCAGGGATGCCTGCGCTACGGCGCGCTGCCGCGCGAATTTGCTGACGGTTTCTGGAAAATAGTCTTTGGGACTGGACAATCGCTCACTCGTAGCGCAGCGCGTCGATGGGGTCGAGCTGGGCGGCTTTGCGGGCGGGATAGAAGCCGAAGAAGATGCCGATCAGCGCGCTGAACGCGAAAGACACCACGACCGCGGGCGTGGAGACGAGCACGGGCCAGTGTTTCCAGACAGCAATGGTCTGCGAGGCGGCGAAGCCGAGCAGGATGCCGAGCGTGCCGCCCAGCACGCTGAGCACGACGGCCTCGGTGAGAAACTGGAGCAGGATGTCCTTGCCGTGCGCGCCGACCGCCATGCGGATGCCGATCTCGCGGGTGCGCTCCGTCACGCTCACGAGCATGATGTTCATGATGCCGATGCCGCCGACGACCAGCGACACCACCGCCACGGCAAGGATGAGCATGCGCATGGTCTCGGAGGATTTGTTGGCCGCCTCGGCGATCTCGATCTGGTTGACGACGGTGTAGTCGGGCTCGCGGCCCTTGCGGCGTTGCTGGAGCAGGTCGTTGATGTCGTTCTGCACCCGCTTCATCACGTTTTCGTTCTGCGCCTGGACGGTGATGGCGCTGATGCGGTCGCGCTTGGTGACGCGTTTCATCGCGGTGGTGTAGGGGATGATAACGATGTCGTCCTGGTCCTGCCCGCCGGCGTTGAAGCCCTTGGCGCTGAGCACGCCGACGATGCGCAGGGGGATGTTGCGCACGCGGAGCGTCTGGCCGATCGGGTCGATGCCGGGGTAAAGCTGCTCGGCTACGGTGTTGCCGATGACGCATACCTTGGCGGTGGTGCGCACGTCCTGATCAGTATAAAAATCCCCGTAGGCGAGAGGCCAGGCGCGGATGGAAGGAAAGTCGGCCGATTCGCCCTGGATGAGCGAGCGCCAGTTGAGTCCGCCCGCGATGAGCTGCGTGTAATCGCGCGTGGTGGGGCTGGCGCCGATCACGCCGGGCACCTCGAGTTTGATGGACTCTGCGTCCTCGACGGTGAGCGAACTGGCGGAGCCCCAGCCGCCGCGCACGCCGCCGGTGGTGAAGTTGCCGGGGAAGACGGTGATGAGGTTCTGGCCGAGGCTGGCGATCTGCGCCTCGACGGTCGCCTTGGCGCCGCTGCCGAGGCTGACGGTGGTGATGACCGCGCCGACGCCGATGATCATGCCGAGCGCGGTGAGCGTGGAGCGCATCTTGTTTCGGCGCAGGGCGCGGAGGGCGATGATGATGGTGGAGAGGAGGCGCATGGGGAGGGAAGTGACAAGTATCAAGTGACAGGTATCAAGATGTCGGATACTTGGGCGGCGTGACGAGGAGGCGGGAGAGGGCGGGACGGGGAAGAGGACATGGTGTGATTCTTGTCACTTGTCACTTGATACTTGTTACTTCGCTCTTGGCATTTGTTACTTCGCTCCGTCGCCGTCGTGCAGTTTGGCCTCGGCCTCGGCCTGGGTGAGTTTGCGCATTTCCTCGGCGGCGCTGAGTCGGTTCTGGACAAGGATGTCGCTTACGAGCCGGCCGTCCCGGAGGATGAGGTTGCGTTTGCAGTAGTGGGCGATGTCGAGCTCGTGCGTGACCATGAGGATGGTGATGCCCTGGTCGTTGAGTTTCTGGAAGACGCCCATGACCTCCACGGAGGTCTTGGTGTCGAGGTTGCCGGTGGGTTCGTCGGCGAGCAGGACCTGCGGGCGGTTGACGAGGGCGCGGGCGATGGCGACGCGTTGCTGCTGTCCGCCGGAAAGCTGGCTCGGATAATGGTCGAAGCGCTTCGCGAGGCCGACGATTTCGAGGGCATCCATCGCGCGGCTGCGCATCTCGGCGCCGGAGACGCGCTCATACCCGTAGAGCATGGGCAGTTCGACGTTTTCGAGCGCGGTGGTGCGCGAGAGGAGATTGAAGCCCTGAAAAACGAAGCCGAGCTTCTGGTTGCGGATGTCGGCGCGCTCGTTGCGGCCGAGTTCGGAGACGTTCACGCCATCGAGATAATAATTGCCTCCGGACGGGCGGTCGAGGCAGCCGAGCGTGTTCATGAGCGTGGACTTGCCGGAGCCGCTCGCCCCCATGAGCGCGACGAATTCGCCGGGATAGATATCGAGCGTCACTCCGCGCACGGCGCGGACCTCGATTTCACCGTTGCTGTAGGTTTTCTGGATGTCCTCGAGTTTGACGACTGGGCGCATGGGAGTTACCGGCGGATGCGTTGTTGCTGGAAGGGGCTGCTGGTGGCGGCCGCGGTGGTGGTGGTGCCGTCGGCAAGATAGGCGTTGGTCACCACGATGTCGTTTTCCTCCAGGCCGCTGACGACCTCGGTCGTGGTGCCGTCGCTGATGCCGAAACGGGCTTCGCGGGAGGTGATCTTCAGGTTCGGCAGCGGGCTGGCGAGCATGTAGACGGTGCGCGGAGTCGGACGCGCGGAGGTGCCGCCGGATGAGGCTTCACCGTCGCGGCGGCGAAAACGACCGGAACCGAAGTTTTCGGGCAGGGCGAGTCCGCGTTCGGAGGCGAGTTTCCTGAGTTTTTCCAAATCTTCCGCGACGATCGGCTGGCCCCGGGTGAAGGTGACGCCGGCTTCCTGCATGAGCGACTGGATTTGCTCGCGGCTGGCGAGGATGGGCTCGGAGGCGGAACCGCCGCCGGGTGCGCCGTCGAGGAGGGATTCGGGGATGCGGGCGCGGAGGGCGGCGTTGGCGATTTTGAGGACATTGTCGCGGCGCGCGGTGATGATGGAGACGTTTGCCGTCATGCCGGGTTTGAGGCGCAGGTCGCGGTTGTCCACCTCGATGATGGTGGAATAGACGACGACGGACTGCGCGGTTTTGGGGAGGTTGCGGATTTGGGAGACTCTGCCGCGAAACTGGCGTTCGGGATACGCGTCCACGGTAAACGTGACGTCCTGCCCCTCGGCGATGGCCCCGATGTCGGCCTCTGAGACATCGGCGCTGATCTGCATTTTAATGAGGTCGGTGATGAGGGTGAAGAGGGTGGGGGCGTTGAGGCTGGCGGCGACAGTTTTGCCGGGCTCGGTCTGGCGGTCGAGGACGATGCCGGTGATGGGCGCGGTGATGGTGCAGCGTTCGAGGTCAACTTTCGCGGTGCTGACGTTGGCCCGCTGGATGGCGAGCTGCGCGTCGGCCTGCTTGAGGAGCGCCTCGGCCTGGTCGAGGTCCTGTTGCGAAACGAGGGATTTTTTGAAGAGCTCGCGGGTGCGCTCGGTGTTGAGGCTCGTGAGGGTGTAATTGGCCTGGGTGTTGGCGAGCTGCGCCTCGGCCTGCGTGTGTTTCGACTCGTAGGTGGCGGGGTCGATGCGGGCCAGGACATCGCCTTCCTTCACGGGCGAATTGAAATCGACCAGCACCTCGAGGATCTTGCCCGAGATTTGCGAGCTCACATCGACGCTGGTCGGCGCCTCGAGAATGCCGGTGGCGGTGATGCTCTGGATCACGTCGCCGCGAGTGACGATGGTGGTGATGATTTCGGGCGGCTTTTCGTTGCTGCGCTTCCAATACCAATATGCGCCGCCTGCGATGGCCGCGAGCAGGATGATGGTGATGATGGTGCCGCCGGACTTGCTGGATTTTGCCATGGAGTGATCGGGAGAGGGGAAAGGTGTTGAGTTGAATGGAAATAAATTGGGACGCGAGACTGTTTTACAAGCCCGCGTCCCTGACAGTGCGAGTTAAGACGCAATGCGGGAAAATAAGGTGACCGGAAATTTTGGGGAAAGTTACGCCGCGCGGATGCGACGAACGCCGGCCTTTCATGGCAACATTCTGATGGATTTGGAGTTTCCAATATCGGCGCGCCATGGCGCGCCGGCGCCGGACGGCGGAGGGCTTGTCCGGCGTCCGGCGGCAAGGCGGGGCGGGCGAGTCAATGCACGATGCGCCAGTTGTTATCCGGCTCGGCGGGGATGGTTTTGTTTTTGGTCACCCAGTCGATGATGAGGTCGCGGATCTCGGCGCCGGAACGCATCAACACCGGCGCGCCCTTGAGCATGGTGTAGCCGCCGCCGCCGTTGTAGCGATAGTTGTTGATCGCGAGACGGAGCTTGCGGCCGGGCGCGAGCGGCTCGCCTTTGAAAACAAGGTTCCGGATGCGGTCGCCGGGCGCGCGGCGGAGGTCGATCTCGTAGGAGACGCCCGCGGCCATGTCGAAATTGTAGGCGGGGATTTCCGGGTTCATGAGTTGGGCGGGCGTCCTGCCGGGTTCGTAGGGGAGAAAGAATCCGGCGGCATGCTCGAGCGCGGCTTTCAGTTGCGCGCCCGTGATTTCGACGACGTAGAGCGTGTTTTCATAGACGTAGATCGCGGCGATGTCGCGCACCGTCACGTCGCCCTCGGGAATGAAGGCGCTGCGGTTGTAGTTGGCGGCGAGCGACACGTCGGCCTGGCCGGTTTCGAGTTGCACGCGCTGGATGAGGTCGATGAGCGCGGTGTCGCGCAGCGAGCCTTCCCGCGCATCGAGGGCACGCGCGCTGACGCCGATCTTGGTGTCAAGCCAGGCCTGGGCCTCGTCGTGATAAGGGCGGATGAGCGCGAGGATGGCCTCGTCGGCGGGGATGCCGGCGTGGACAGGTTGGGCGCGGGCGGACTTGGCCTGGAGTTTCCATCCGCCGGATTCCTCCTGCGCAAAGAACAACTCCGCCTTCACCAGATGGTTGCCCCAGTATCCGGCCTGGGTCAGGAGCACCCCGTTGGCGGAGAGCGCGGACACGGTGCGGTGCGTGTGCGCCATGAGAATCAGGTCGATGCCCGGCACTTGGCGCGCGATGGCGAGCGCGGCGTTTTCGGCGGCGGGACGCAGGGGGCTCGCGGGCTCGACGAGCGCGGGATCGCCGTCGATGCCCATGTGCATGGCGACGACAACCGCATCCACGTGTTCCTGCTCGCGGAGGATGCGCACGTATTTTTCCGCGACGCCGACGGTTTCGAGGAATTCGAGTCCCGCGTAGTGCTCCGGGTCCTCCCAGCGCGGGATGCCGGGCGTGGTCAGGCCGAGAATGCCGATGCGCACGCCGCGGACTTCCTTCACGAGATAGGGGTCGTAGGCGGGCTTGCCGGTGGACTTGGCGATGGTGTTGGCGGAGAGCCAGGGAAACGAGGCCTCGGAGCGCGCCTTTTGGAGCACGGCCAGGCCGAAGTTGTATTCGTGGTTGCCCGGGACCATCGCGTCGTAGCGGAGCGAGTTCATCGCGAGCATCATCGGATCGGTCGGCTCGTTGTGCCTGCGGTTATGATAATAGACCATGGGCGTGCCTTGGATGGTGTCGCCGCAGTCGATGAGCAGCAGGTCCGGGTCGTCCTTGCGCTCGCGCTGGACGAGCGTGGCGATCTTGGCAAGGCCGACCTCGGCGGCCTTGCCGGTGTAGTAATCGACGGGATACACGCGGCCGTGCAAATCGGTGGTGGAAAGCACGGTGACCTTGACAGTTGTCCCGGCGGCAGCGAGCCACGCGGCGGAGAATCCGAGGATGACGGCGAGCGCGAGCCGGGCGACGAGGCCGGAACGCGGGAAATGCGGGTGATGTTTCATCGGGAACAAACGGGGAGCGCGGATGCGCTCCCCGCGGACGAGCATGCCTTGCGCCGCGGTCCGCGCAAGCCGTTCGCCGCCGAATTTTCGCAACTGTCACGCGATTGACCGCCGATTGACGCGCAGGCGGGGCGCCGGGCCGGGGAATATCCCGTGTGCATCAAGGAGCCGGCGCGGTGAGCACGGGGGCGGCGACTGGCTCGCCCACGATCAGGAAGCCGCACAGGTAGAGCACGTGGCCGTCGTAGGCGGAGGTCCCGGCACCGGCGCTGGTGACGGCGTCGGGCGTCGGGTCGGCGACGTTGACTCCGGCCTTTTTCATGATGGCGGCCTTGTTGATTTTTTCGGCCAGAAGCTCGATGCGCACGGTGTGCTCGGAATCGGAGAGCATGTTCTGGAAAAACCACGGTTTCAGCGGATGGCGGCCCGGGGTGGAAAACGAGTCGAAGAGCGTGTCCGTGGCGACAGGCTGGCCGTCGATGAAACAGCGGAATTTCCCGTTGTCGGCGCCTTTCAGGCCGATGAGCCCGATGCGCGTGCCTTTGAAACGGAATTCCGCGGTGGCGCCCGGAGTGAACGCGACCCAGATGGGCGGCGCCATGCTCCCGGCTTGCGCGGCGACGGTGTCGCGGGGGGCGAGTTTGCGCCATGCGGAAGCGGCCTGCGCCGTGGCGGCGGAGTCCGGGATGGTGACGAGTTGAGCGCGCTGCCAATTGTCCGCCGTGAGCGGAGCGGCGATGGCATGCGGGCCGGGCCGGCCGGTTTCCAGAATTGGCGGAAGCGTGCGTTTGAGCGTGGCCGCGTAAATGCGGTGGCCCGCGTCGGTCGGGTGGGTTTTGTCGCGCGTGAAAATGAGGCGGCCTTGCGCGTCGTTGCCCGCGGCGTCGGCTTTCACGGACGAGGGGGCGTGAAAAACGAGCGTGCCTGCCTCGTCGCGCCGCGCCACCTCGACGCCGAACTGCACGGACGGGATGCAGTAATGCGCGGCGACTTTTTCCATGGCGGCGGCGGAGGGCGGATATTCGCCGGCCTTGATGCGTTCGAGCATGTTTATCGTGAGGGTGTAAACGAAGCAGATGTCGGTGCCCGGCGAGGCCGCCCAAGTCTGGCGGACGATGCCTTCCATTTGCGCGGCGATGGCGTCGGTCCGCTGGCCGCTGTCGTTCACGGCAAATTCGACGAAGAGCAGGTCGGGTTTGTGCCGGAGGACATCGCGCTGGAGCCGCGCCGCGCCGTAGTTCGAGCCCGTGCCGGAAACGGCGGCATAGATTTCGGTGAAAGCAGCCTTGGGAAAAACACCGCGCAAAATTTCCAGCGTGTGCACGCGCCAGCCGTTGGCGGCGGTGATGCTGCCGCCGAGAAACGCCACGCGCACCTGGCCGCCGGCGAGTGCCTTGGCGCGGGCATTGGGCAGGCCGTCGCGCGCGGAAAACTCCGGCGGCAGCGCGGCGGCGCGAAGCATGGCTCCGCACAAAAGGAGCGCGAACGCGGCGCTGATGAATCGAGGGAGGCGGGAGGCAGTCATGATGAATGAGTGCATGAGTATAAAAACGGCGGGCGGACGGGAGTGCGATGGGAGTGATGGGACTGACGTCATTTACGAATAAAAATGGCGCCACAGCTGCCATTGGGTAGGGCGAGGCGTCCCGCCGAGCCGTTGGCGGCTTGCGGCTCGGCGGGACGCCTCGCCCTACCCAATGGGACAAGCTTGTTCATAAATGGCATGACACGACAAATCGGGCGGATAGACCGGATGTTTTTCGGAGAGAGCGTCATGGGCTCGCGGGTTCCGCGCGCACGACGATGGCTTGTCCCGGCGCGACATGCGTGGCCGCCGCGCTGGCGGGGTCGGCGGTGAGCACGGCCGCGCCGGCGCGCCCGCTGATGCGGTTGCGCTCCAGCCGAGCGTCACGACAGTGGACCAGCTCGAACGCCGTCGCCTGCCGGTTGAGCGCAGGGAAGTCGTCGGCGTAGTCGATGACGTTGTCCGAAAACTCCAGCCCGTGCACGGAACGCGCGAGCAGCACGCCGGTGTCGCAGAGACGGAAGCGGTTTTCGAGGATGCGGATGTTGCGATGATAAAATCCCGCGCCGGGCGGCGTCTCGACTTCCGGGTCGAGGTCGATGGCGGCCTGCCCGTAGGCGCAGCGCATCGGGTTGAGGAACGTGTTGCCCTTGATGAGCACGTCGGCCACCGGGCCGGACTCAAACCAACTGCGCGCATCGCCCGACACGCGGATGGCCGAGCCGGTGGCGTTGAAGACGTTGTCCTCGATCACGACCCGCCCCTGCGTGCTCACGAGGATGCTGCGCGCGCGGTTGCCCGAGACGCGGTTGCGGCGGAAGACCACATCGGCGGTCCACGAGATGTTTTCGAGCGCGTCGAGCGGCTCCGCTTTTTCCGCGAGCGGCCCGTCGAATGCGAGCAGCAGCCCGTCGGGGCCGCGCCGTTCCACGCGCGTGACGACGGCCTCGGCGGCGGGCATGAGCGTGCCCTGGCTCACCAGCCGCACGCGGTCGCCCGGCTCGACGACGGTGAATCCTTGCGCCTGGAAATGCGCCATCCGCGCCAGCAGGCGGCGGTCATCCATGCGGCGCAGGACTTGCAGGTAAACGCCGTGGACGTTCATGGCGTCGTCGAGCATGTTGCGAAACTCGCCGTCCTCGATGAGCACGCGCCCGCGGCAGCCGACGAAGTGCGTGGCGTCGTAGTTGGTCGAGACCTGGCGGCCCGCCTTTTCGCTCGGCACGACGGAGAAGCGCCGCAGCGTCACGTCCTCGCAGCGCTGCGCCAGCAATCCCATGCCCGGCGCGTGATGCACGGTGATGGCTTCCAGCGAAACGTTTTTTGATTTTTCCAGAAAAAACGCGGGCGCGGCGCGCAGGTTGCAGCGCAGGAAAACGATATTGCCCACCGCCGGGGGCCGCCGCAGCGCGCCGCCGCCGGTCACGTCGAAGCGCACCGTGCGCGCTCCCGTTTGCGTCGCGTGATAACGAAACCCATAGGTGTCGCCGGAGCCCGCCGCCTGGCCGCTTCCGTCCGCGGCGAACTCGCACCACGAGTCCATCGGCAGCCGCTCGCCGTCGGCGCGAATCACGAACGCCCCGGCATCCACCTCGAACGGTTCGTCCGCGGGCACGCGCACCTCGAAGCCGCGCGCGTCCGCCGCCAGCACTTCGCCTTCGTAGAGCAACGGCGGCGACCAGTCGATGACGATGTCGCGCACGCGCACGGTTTCGGATTCCTCGATCAAGAACGGCGTCACGTTTCCGTGCATCACGAAACGCGCGCCGCGTCCGTCGATGGTGACGGCTTTCGCGCCGCTCAGGTCAAAGACAAAACGCCGCGGCGCGCGACTGTTGTCGTGGTTCGAGACGTAGCGCACGAGCGGGCGCGCGTGCTCCGGATAAAAATGATATTCGCCCGGCGCGAACACCAGCGTGCCGCCGTCCGGCGCGGCCATGAGCGCGCGCAATGCCGCCCGCGCCGCTTGCGTGCAATCCTCCTTCGTCCCCGGCCGCACGCCGAAATCCGCCGCGGCGATCTCCGCCGCGCGCACCACCGGGACCGTCAACGTGAGGACGGTCGCGAACACGGCGAGGAGGCTGGAAAAGTTGCACGGACATTCCTGTGTGCGCCTGGACTTATGGAGGGCCGAGCTCCCGCGAGGCCGTCGCCGGAAAATGCTGCGTTCAACCACGACGGCCTCGCGGGAGCTCGGCCCTCCACCAAAAGCGCGGAGCCATTGGTTTCCCGTTTTCATTTCGCCGGCACGAACCTCAACAGCGCCCCGTCGCCGCGTTGCAGTTTCAGCGCGATCACGCTGTCCCGCGTGACGCGCTTCAATTCCTCGCGGCGCAGCGGCGCTTTTTCATCCATGCCCGCGCTTGCGTTTGCATTGTTTCCCACCACGACGGCGTCAAACACGCCGCCGCCCAGAAAACCGAGGTCGAGCGCGGCGATGTCGCGCGGTTCCGCGTTGAGCACCGCCACCCACCACTCGCCTGCGCGCCGCCGGGCCAGCACGGCGCACTCGCCGATGGCGGACGGCGCGAGCACGCGGGTCTCGTCCCATTCGGCCGGCAGCGCCTTGAGCAGGTCCAGCGCGGGGGCGCAGCGCGCGTCGGTGAACAGCATTTCGGGAAACTCCGCGATCACCTGCAACGGCGACAGGAACGCCGCCGTCGTGGCGAGCTGGTGCGCCCAGGTGGTCGCGCCCGGATAGGAAAAGCCGAGCGGCGTGTAATCGCCCGGGCCGACCACGAGCCGCGTGAAGGGCAGGGCGCAATTATGCTCCGCCGTGATCGGCCCTTCCTTCATCCCGTTCAATTCCAGCCCGCGAATCGCCTCGCGCGTCAGCTGGTTGGGCCAGGTGCGCGTCTCGCCGGTCGGCTTCTGGCAGCCGTGGAAAAACACGAGCAGCTTTCGCTTCGCCGCCTCGCGCATGATGGCGGTTTGCAGGTCGACCATGTCCTTCGACTCCGCGTTGAAAAAATCGATTTTCGTCCCGGCCGCGCCCGCCGAGGCGAGTTGGTCGAGGTAGGCGCGCAGGTCCGCGTATCCATTTTCCGGATTTATCACGTCCTGCATGTGCCGCCAGAGCAGGACGCCCACGTTCCGTTCGCGTCCGAATTTCACCAGTTCGCGCACGCGCGCCCACGGGTCGTCCCATTTCAGCCAGCCTTCATCCACGAGCGAATACTCGAAGCCCAGTTCCGCCGCCCGGCGCACCACCTGAGCCTCTTCGTCCGGCGTGCCGCAGCGGTGCTGGCTCCACCAGAACCACGTCACGCGCCCGGCCTTTATCCACGAACTGTCGGCAAACAGCGCCGCGTCCGCCGCCGGGCTGAGCGCCTCCAGCACGTCGGTGGTGCCGACCAGCGCGTCGAGGGTTTTCGCAAAACGCACCACCCGCCACGGGGACACCACCTCGCCCACGACGGAAAATCCTTTTTCACCCTCGGTGAAATCCGCGCGCGCCGCGCCGTCCTTTGTCGCGAGCAGGCGCATGCCGCTGTAGTCGCGCAGACCCGCCTCGGTGAAGACCAGCCAGCCGCCGGCGTCCGGCAGCTCCACGACCAGCGGCGGACACTGCACCGGCCCGGCGCGCGAGACCTCGGGAAGATTGGCCCATTCCGTGCGCATCCAGTAGCCCGCGTAGCTTTTCAGTTTCCAGGCGTTGGGGCGCTCCGAGAGCCAGACCGCGCAGCCATCCACCGGGCGGAATTCCGACGCCTCGGCGGTGACACGTTGCGCGATGCCGGCGCCATTGGATGCGGGCGCGGGCGGCACGACATAGCGCCATGCAAACGTGTCGTCCGACATGCGCGCCTCGATCCGCCATTCGCGTTTGCTTTTCGGATCGCGCAGCGTCACGGCGAGTTCGTTGAACGCGATGGACACCGCCCCGCTGCGGTTGCCGCGCACGGGAAACGTTTCCACGCGCCGCGATGTTTTTTGCGAGACAACCTCCGCGCCCGGGCCGAAGTGGATGCCGTCCACCGTGATGCCCATGGACGCGTCGCGCGTGACCGGGCGCTGGCCGGCTTCGAACCGGTAGGCCGACGCGGTGCCGCCGGGGTCGAAGGACAAGACGGCGCGGTTGCCGCCGGCGGGACCGGCAAGCGTGAGGGTTGAAGCCAGAAGGACGGAGGTGGCGATCATGACGGGTGAATGGGATGGACTCGGGAGAGGTGGGCTGGCTGTTGCGGTTGAAAGCAGGCCGACGACCTTTGCAGCGTAGGCGGGTTGGGGCGGCGGGCGCATTCAAAATTCAGGTCAACCGTTGAACCGAGGTGCGGAAAGTGATGCCAGTGCCTTTGACATCGCTATCGAAACGCATCGGGGAAAACAGCGATTTATAGAATGGGAAGGTGGCGGCAGGGCGTTCCTCCGCCGCCGATTTGGTCAGGGAAAACGGTTCCGCGGATAAGACACCCGATCATATTAAATTAAGGTAACTTGCGAAAACGGGGATCTGATGGCAAAATTATAGGCCAGCTTCAACCCGAATGAGTTCTCCCCATGCACCCGCCGCGGTTCCTTTCGATCATTCCCCTGCTCGCCGCCTTGCTCGCGGCGTGTTTTTTGCCGGAATGCGTCAGAATCCCGGAAAGGCACGCCCAAATCGCCATGACCGGCGGGGATTACGCGAAAGCAATGATGACCGTGCCGCTGCTGGACGATCAGGCGCCGCCCGCCGATGTGGCCGCCAGCGCCGGCACCCGCCGTGAGGCGGCGGGCACGCCGACCGCCGCTTCTCAATTGCCCGCCTTGTCCGCGCGGGAGGCCGTCGTGTCGGAGCCCGCCCGGCTCGCTGTGGCGCGTGCGCTGGATGACCAGGCGGAACCGGAGAAAAGTGCGCGGGACAACAAAGACGCGGATGACCGCCGTGAAGCCCCCGGAAGACTCCCCGACCGCCCCGCGCCGGCTTATGTCGCAAAAAATCCCAAAAACGAGCCCATGCGGCCGGCCGCGTTGGAAAAACCAGGCGATCAGGGATTGTCCACGAAGATCGTCTGGAATAACAAAAGCGGGGATGCGCCCATGGCGGCCTTGAAAAAACGGCATGACCCGCGAGTGCCGGCCGGCATCGCAGGCGCCGGGGAAAGCATGAAGGCCGATTATGATACCCGCTATATTGATAATGCTATTCGAACAGCCGCGCTGGAGAAAATAACCGACCAGGCGATTCTCGCCGGCATGGCGATGCATGACAAAAACAAGGACATCGCATGGGCGGCCTTGAAGAAACTGCACGACCCGCAGGTGCTGGCCGCGCTCGTCCGCCCCGGGAACAGCGCCGAGGCCCGCCTGTGGGCGGCCTGGCGGCTGGCCGACAGGGAGTTGCTGGACGGGATCGCCAGGCGCGACACCGAGGAACGCGTCCGCAATGCCGCGTCCGCCAGGCTGGCCGGGGCGCAAAAAAACGCCGCGCGCGCGGATCTGGCGGATTTGATAAGGGAGGGAAAGGTGCTGGCCCGCATAGGGGGCGGTGATATTCAGCATTTATATATAAGCCTCAAAAAAATGACGCCATGGCCGCTGGAAGTCCTCATCCCCGCCGGGACTTATTTTGTCTGTGACAACCCGGAGGCGCAAGACATGGTCTCGACGGAAGATGTGCCTGTCGTATTGGAGGAAGCCGACTATTGGAATCCGCGCATCCCCGTCGCCTGCGCGAGCCGGCCGAAAAAAATCCCCGAAGCGACCGATGTCTTTTCCATCGGCAGCCTGCCGGACGACGCGGAGCTGAAATGCCTCATGACGGTTTTGAAAGGAAAAGATGCTCCCTACGCGACCAAGCAGGCCGCCATCTGGATTGTGACCGACAATGCGGGCTACGACGACCTGGGCTCCCTGCAAACATCCCGCGACGGCCGCGTTCTCAGGACCATAACCGAGATCGAGGCCGCCGAGGCGATGCAACTGTGCGTGGAAGCCGGGATTGATATTAAAAAGAAAAACATCTGGAACGACCGCGTGAAAATCTTCGCAGGACTTCCGGAGGGACATTGAAGAGCTGGCTTGAAGATTTTTCCAAATCCTGATGAATTATGTAAAAATGTTGTTTATTATAAGTTCTCCGAGTGACCAGTGTCAGCATTCCCGCCAACCCAATTTTCACCCCAATCCAATCTTTTCCATGCCTCCCGCACGCTATTTTCCGATAACCCCGCTCCTTGTCGCCCTGCTCGCGGCGTTTCTGCTGCCCGGCTGTTCCAAGACACCCGAGGACCACGCCCGCATCGCAAAGAACGGGAGCGGGGATTACTCCGAACAAAAACGCCTGGCCTCCGTGCGCGCACTGGCGGCGGCAAACGAGCAGACGTTGCTCGCCGACGTGGCCGCGAACGCCGCCGATGCGAACACGCAGGGCGCGGCGCTGGACAAATTGACCGACGAGCGGCTGCTGGCCGATGTCATCAAGGACATCGAGCATCGGAGTGACTCGATTGTCACCGCCGCGCGAATGGAAAAGATCACCGACCCGCAATTGCTGGCGTCGCTCGCCCGAGAGGCGCGTTCCTTGAATGTGCGTGTCACGGCGGCAATCACGCTGGGCGACCAGGCTTTGCTGGCGGACATAGCGCGGAATGGAGCGGATGGCCTCATCCGCAAAAGAGCCATCGAAAATCTGGCCGACCCGGCGCTCGCCGACATCGCAGTCAACGAGCGCGAGCAGTTCGTGCGCGTGGCGGCTGCGCGCAGGGTGACCGACCAAGCCTTGCTTGCCAGTCTCGCGCAAAACGAAAAGGCCGACAAACTCGTCCGTGCCGAGGCGGGTTTGCGATTGGACGACCAGCGGATTTTGGCGGCGATTGCCAAGGCCGGAGGCAAGGACGCCGAGGAGCGAAGCGTCCTTGAGCCGCTTCGTCTCAAGGCGCTGGAACGGCTCACCGACCAGCGCGCGCTTGCCGACATCGCCAAAAACGTCGCCGGCGAAATAACCTTCGAGTCGCGGAAAGACGACCAGCGGATTTTAGAGGCGACGCTGGAGCGCATCAGCGATCAGGCCGCGCTCGCCGACATTGCGATGAGCGCCCATCCGACTTTTGCCTTTCCCGTCGTGTTGGAAAAAATCACCGACCAGGAGGCGCTCGTCCGTCTTTTAAAAAACAACCAGGCCAACGATGAAATCGTGAAGAAATTGACCGACCAGAAATTGCTGGCCGAGATAGCCGGAGGGGATGACTTCGAGCATGTGCGCATGGAGGCGGCCAACAGGCTGACCGACCCGCAGGCGCTGTTTGGCCTCGCGAGGCGCGGCAAGGACGAGGGCATCGCGCTGGCGGCTGTCAAAAAAATCGCCGATCCGCAAATGCTGGCCGAAATCGCTGGTGACGAGAACGCTAGCACCAACGCCCGGCTGTGGGCCTTGTGGCGCGTGGCCGACCGCACGTTGCTCGCAAAAATTGCAAAGGACACCGCGGACGAGCGCGTGCGCAATGCCGCGTCTGAAAAACTGTCCGGCGCAACGCCGGGGACAACGCCGCAAACCATCGCTGATTTGATAAAAAACGGAAAGCTTCTGGCCGAGATAGGCGGCAGCGACATTCAGAGGATATATGTTCACTTGCAAAAAATCGTCCCGTCTTCGCTGGAAATCCTCATCCCCGCCGGGACGTATTTTGTATGCGACAATCCGAATGCGCAAAACATGGTCTCGACCGAGGATGTTCGCATCACGCTGGCGGAGTCGCAAACGAAGACAGGGGCGAACGCCATTCCCGTCGCCTGCGCCAACAGGCCGAAGGATATCCCCGGCGGCAGCGACCACTTCACCATCGGCAGCCTGCCGAACGGGGACGAGCTGGCAAAACTCATGGCGTTTTTAAAAGGGAAAAACACCGCTTTCGCAGTCAAACAAGCCGCCGTCTGGATACTCACCGACGACGCCGACTACGAGGACCTCGGCAAACTCATAGTGAGGACAACCAGGATTGGCGACAGTCGCTTTTCTCCAATCTCCGAGCGGAGGATGATTCAAGAACCCGAGGCCGCCGCCGCGATGCGCCTTTGCGCCGATGCCGGCATTGATATTAAAAAGAAAAACATCTGGAGCAACGCGGTTCATATTTACAGGGAGCTTGGGGCGGGGGAGTTGAAACACTGGCTGAAGGAATCCGCCGGCATCGGCACACTCCCCGCGCACACGATTCTCGTTGATGCGTTGTTTATCAGCAACGACGGGAAACTGCTGGTGTCGTCCGCTGTCGCGGCGGAAACGAAATTGTGGCGCCTGCCCGAAGGCGCGCATATGAAAACACTGCGCGGCGAGCATTGCCTCGCCCTTAGTCCCGGCGGGAAATGGCTGCTCACCGCCGACGACAACCATAAAATCAAACTCCGACACCTGCCGGACGGAAAACTTGTCATGAGCGCGCCCTTTGAAAGCGAGCCGGGCACGCTGCCCGACACCGTGGACTCCGCCGTTTTCAGCCCCGATGAACGCTATTTCGTCACCGGCGATCATCGCGGGAACATCCAGTTCTGGAGCCTGCCGCACGGGCATCGGATGCCGATGCGGCAAACGCACGGCGACCGCGTGAGCGCCCTCTCCATCACTCCCGACGGGCGTTTGCTGGCATCGGGAGGCGACGATGGATTTATCAAACTCTGGAGCCTGCCAGAGTGCGCGACCGTCAAGACGCTGGAGTTGGAGCGCCGCGGCAAACTGGCGTCGGTGGATTATCTGGCGTGCAGCGCGGACGGAAAGCTGCTGGTGTCGGGCTGCGAGAATACCGTAAGACTCTGGAGCTTGCCCGACGGCGTGCCCGCCAACGCACTGGACAAATATAGGACGGGAAAGCGACGGGAATTCTCAGTCAGCCCCAATGGAAAATGGTTGTTCGCAGCCAGCGACGAACGCCCGGAAGGGTCGGAAATGAAAAAATATCCCGAGTGGAAACCACCGGCCCTGTGGCATCTGCCGGAAGGTCGACTCGCGGTGCGGCCCGACGCCATCGGCGAAGTGTGGGCTTCAACCTTTTCGCCCGACAACAAACTGCTGCTGACGGGCGACGGCGACGGAAATATAAAACTCTGGAGTCTCCCCGATGGCAAACTCATCAAAACGCTGGATGGCGAGTAGCGGTTTGCCATGAAAACAACCCGCCACTCAAAAAACGACGCCCGCCAGCCGGAAGTCAGTGCAACCCGCGGGGTGGAACACAGGGCTCCGGCTTGGAAAGCCCCGGTCATCTTCCTGGCATTGGCCGCCCTTTGCCTGTTGCCAGCCGGATGCCTCAAGAACGAAAAACACGAAAAATACATGTCGGCGCGGCGCGAGATGGAGCAGGCGGAGAAACCCTCCCCGTCCAATGAGGACACGGTGATAACGTTTGAACGGAAACAAAAACACTACGCATATGCGGAAAAACTGTTTGGGGAACTGGGTGATTACAAAGATTCGATAGATTTGTATAAGGAGGCTGCCTACCGCTCGGGAATCGCATATGCCGGGAGAAACGATTTTGCAAAAAGCGATCTCGAGCGGGCATACAGGCAGTTCCTGAAGGCCGGAAACTATAAGGACGCCGCCGGCAGGGCGCTGGAGGTGTCGCTTGCCATCACAGACAAATTGCTCCGCGGCAATTCCCACAATCTCCTCGCGGGTTTTTTCGGGAAACTGGACGCCGCGCACAAGGGCGGAAACGCTGCGATGATTCAACAATACGCGTTGGAAAAAATCGAAAAACTGCTGGGAAAGGAATCCGATGCCCTGGATTTGTTAAGTGACAGCGAGCGAAATTATCTGCGGGAAATCCTCGAAAGAAAGTCATTGCCCGATGAGATAAACAAAGCGTTTTATGACAGCATTTTGAGCGGGAATATCAAATCCATGCTGAAGGCCCGGATGAACCTGCTGGAAATCATCAAAAATGACGCGCCCCCCATGCCTGAAAACATAAGGGAAAAACTTTATGGCGAGGTGTCGCGCCAACTCGCCGACAGGCATTTTTGGAGGGCGAACAATTCCACCCACTTGCAGGAAAACGCCATGCGAATCCTTGGTTTGATCGGGGATTACAAGGATGCAGGAGACTTGCGCCGGCGGATCGAGAATGCTTGGAAAACCCCGGTGATAAAGGCGGAGGACTGGCCGGCGCAATCGGCGAAGGCGGGCGCGCACCCGCGGCCCCGCACGATCTGCGTGGTCGTGTCGCACGACGGCAAGGACGGCTTCGTCTCCAGCCGCTTCCAGGAACTCTGCGAGGAAATCAAGCACCGGAGCGCCGGCAGCGTGTTTATGACGGACGATGCCGGGAATGCGTCCGCAATCCTGCACTGCAAAATCGGGCATTCATTTTGGAGCGCCTTTCAGTATTCCGGGGGAACCACCGGTGATTATTATCATACAAGCCTTGCCGTGGAGCTGCGCTCAACCGACGGCGGCGTTTTATATACGACGACACGCGAAAAAAAGTGGGACGCCCCGCTGAAAGAAATAGGAGGATATTTTGCGGGCATGCCCGGTTCGAGCGCACAAGGGCATGTCAACGTATGCGCCCATGTTGATATGGATGCATCCCTTTATGCCGGGCTGCTGAAGGCGCTGGAGGCGGCTCGGTGCACCGGCGCACAGACAACCCCGGAGTGATTTTTCCAACGCCGCGCCCGCGAGTATTTTTCAACCGTCACACCCGTCCAACACACCAACACAACCCTGCCATGAAGCCATGCCGTCGTTTCCCCAATAATATCATCACTCTGTTCCTCGCCGCCGTGCTCGCGGCGTTTGTTTTTCCGTTTTTGCCCGGGTGCTCGAAGACGCACAGGGCGCAGGCGCGCGTTGCCAAGGACGACGGCGCGAGCATTGAGAAACGCATGGAGTCCGTGGAGACGCTGGCGGCGGCAGGCGAGCAGGCGCTGCTCACCGATGTGGCCGCGAGCACCGGCGATCCGCGGGTGCGGCATGCCGCGATTGAGAAAATCTCCGACGAGCAGTTTCTGGCGAAAGCGCTTAAAAACATGCGCGGTGGCGAGGTGGAGCTGCTGGATCAGGTGATGCGAGACGGCCCAACCTCGCGATCGCAGGAGGCCATGCGAAACATCAGCGGCATGGACACGAAAACCATCGAGGCCGCGCTGGAAAAAATAACCGACCCGCAATTGCTGGCGGATCTGGCCCGGCACGCCGCGTCCCTGACTGTTCGTATGAGTGTGGTGGTCAAAACCGGTGACCAGGCCGCGCTGGCGGCCCTTGCGCGGGACAACTCACTGGGGATTCCATTTCGCCAGGCGATAGTCGGGGAACTCACCGATCAGGCCGTGCTCGCGGACATTGCGAAAAACGCCGCGGACTCCCTCATCCGCGAGGCGGCGGCGGGCAAACTCACCGACCAGACGGTGCTCTTGGGCATTGTTCAAAACACCACCCCCAGGCAAGCCGCCATCCGCAAAGTGGCGGCCGAGAGGCTCACCGATCAGACCGCGCTGGCGGCCATCGCCCAAAACACCACGGAGGATTTCACCATTCGCAGGGTGGCAATCGGCAAGCTCACCGATCAGACAATACTCACGGCCATCGCCCAAGACGCCGCCGGGGATTCCGCCCTTCGCAAGGCGGCGGTTGGCAGGCTCACCGATCAGGCAATGCTGGCAACGATTGTGAAGGATGCCAAAAACGATTTTGAAATCCGCGAGCAGGCCGTGCAGGTGCTCACCGACCAAGGCACACTCGCCGAAATTGTCATGGCTGGCTCCGGCTCCTCTCCAGACAACGAGGAACACACTCTCGTGCTCCGCGCGGTGGAAAGCATGACCGACCAGGCGCGGCTCGCCGCCTTCGCCGAGGATGATAAACTCTTTTTAATCCGCGACACCATCGTCGGCAAACTGACCGACCAGAAGCTGCTCGAAAAATTCGCCACGGACGCCAGCGAAATGCAGTCCGTGCGTTACGCGGCGGTGCAAAACCTGATCGACACGCGCGTGCTCGCCGGCATCGCCAAGACCGACGAGGATGGCGAAGTGCGCAAACTGGCACTGTCCAAACTTCCCAAGCACGAGCAGTCATTGCTGGTCGATATTATCAAAAACGCCGGCAGTGCCGAAAGCGCGCAAGCGGCTGTCGGGGCATTGCAAAAACTCGACGACCAGCGGCTGCTTGCCGACGTCGCCGCGACCGCGACGCTCCGCATAATCCGCGAAGAGGCGATTGACAAAATAACCGACCAGACGGTGCTCGCCGCCCTCGCGCGCCACGACGGCGCGGATGTCCGCCTGCTCGCGCTCTGGCGACTGGCGGACAAGGCATTGCTGGCGGATATTGCCAAAAACGATGCGGACGGCCGCGTCCGACAAGTCGCCGCCTCCAAGCTGTCCACCGCGCCCGTCGCTCCCGCCACGCCCGCTGCGCGCGCGGAAAAAACCATAACGGATTTGATAAAGGAGGGCAAAGTGGCGGTTGCCGTAAGAGGCAGCTCCATCAGCAAATTGTTCGTCACGCTGAAACGGATGATGCCGTATCCGCTGGAAGTGCTGATTCCCGCCGGCACGTATTTTGTATGCGACAACAGTGCGGCGCAAAACATGGTCTCGACGGAAGCTGTCCGCGTCGGGCTGCGCCAAGCCGCGCAGACCGTCAGCGTCCCCGTCGCCTGCGCGAACAAACCGAAGGACATTCCCGCGGCGCACGACAGTTTTGTCATTGGAATCCCGAAAAACGCGGACGAGCTGCCCAGACTCATGGCGGTTTTGGGAAAGAAAAACGTCCCCTATTACACAAAGCAGGCGGCTGTCTGGATTGCCACCGACAACGCCAGCTACAGCGGCCTTGATGCGCTTCGCTCCGTGTCGCAATACACGCCCCGCATCCCCGGTGTCGCCTACGGCACGCGCGCGATCAACGAGCCCGAGGCGGCGGAGGCGATTCGGTTGTGTGACGGGGCCGGTATTGACATCAAGACAAAAGCCATCTGGCGCGACTGCGAAAAAATCCTCGCGGGATTGAAGGCGGGCGAATTGAAAAACTGGTTGAAAAAATTCTCCGGCCTCGCCGCGCCCGCGCACAAGGAAGGCGTCGTCGCGCTGGCCATCAGCGGCGACGGGAAACTGCTGGCGTCCGGCGATGACAGCGGCGAAATAAAACTCTGGAGCCTGCCGGACGGCGCGTTTGTAAGGGCGCTGGAGGCGCACGACGACAACGTGGACTGCCTCGCCATCAGCCCCGACGGCGAGTGGCTGTTGTCACGGGGCAACGATAACAGTTATATGAAACTGTGGCATTTGCCGGACGGCAAACTCGCCAAGAACGAAAGCGTCAAAAAACAGGACGGCGACGAGCATTTCCCCTTCGCCAGAGTTTATGCCGCGGCCTTCAGCCCCGATGGTAAATGGTTCGTCACAGCAGATGATGATGGTTTCATAAAATTGTGGAGCCTGCCCGGCTGCACCTTGACAAAAACATTGGAGCGGCAGGTGACGGCAAAAGGAGGCAGGCCGTTATATACGTATGCGCTTGCCCTTAGTCCCGACGGCGACCTGCTGGCCGCCGAAGGCGAGAAGAATATCATAAAGCTCTGGAGCCTGCCGGACGGCAAACTCATCAAAACGCTGGAGGGACACCGCAAGTTCCTGCGTTTTGCGACCATCAGCACGGATGGAAAGCGGCTGGTCTCGGGAAGCGACGACAATGTTGTGATAGTATGGAGCCTGCCCGAGGGCGCGCTCCTCAAAACCGTCGAAAGACGCCAGACATGGAATGCCGCCGTCAGTCCTGACGGCAGCATACTGGCGGCCATCCTGCTGCCCGCCGAAGCGGGTCTCTGGCATCTCCCGAACGGCGACTCCATGGCAAAGCTTGCCGCGCTCACCAGCATGACGCGCTCCGCCATCACCCCCGACAACAAACTGCTGGTGACCAGTGATAGCAACGGAAACATAAAACTCTGGAGCCTGCCCGACGGCAAACTCATCAAAACGTTGGAGAGCGAATAACCGCCGCCGCTTCCCGTTCGCATAATAAAACATGCACGAAAAAGGCCAGGGCGCGGCACCGAAAAACGCAAGGAGGCGATATAGTATTTCCCCTCAGCCTTCGCCCAAATGGTAGGGCGAGGCGTCCCGCCGAGCCGCGGCTCAGCCGGAGGCTTCGCCCTACCGGCGCTGCCGCGCCACTGTTAATAAAAACACTATAACATTCGCGGATATCAAATTAAACTGCGGCCGATGCTTGAAATGGAGGGACGACCTCCGTGTCATCCCTCTGCGCCGAAGCGGATGACACGGAGGTTGTCCCTCCATGTTATACATCCGGAGCGGCGCGGATGCTGTCGCCCCGGGCAGGGCGGCTTCAGTGTTTGAAATGCCGGATGCCGGTGAAGACCATGGCCATGCCGCGCTCGTCGGCGGCGGCGATGACTTCGGCGTCGCGCACGGAGCCGCCGGGTTGGATGGCCGAGGTCGCGCCGGCGTCGGCGGCCGCGATGAGGCCGTCGGCAAAGGGGAACAGCGCCTCGCTCACCACCACCGAGCCGCGCAGGTCAAGCTTGGCCTCGCCCGCCTTCCAGACCGCGATGCGCGAGCTGTCCACGCGCGCCATCTGGCCCGCGCCGATGCCGAGCGTCTGCTCGCCGCGGCAGTAAACGATGGCGTTTGACTTGACGTGCTTGCAGACACGCCAGCCGAACAGCATCGAGGCCCATTCCTCCGCGTTGGGCTGGCGCTTGGTCACGACCTTGAAGTCGGCCTGTTTGCCGAGAAGCGTGTTGCGGTCCTGGACGAGGAAGCCGCCGACAACGGAACGAACGTCGAGGAGCGAGTCGGCGCCGGGGCCCGCCTTGGCGATCATGAGGCGGAGGTTTTTCTTTTTGGCAAAGATCGCGAGCGCGTCGTCGCTGAAGCGCGGGGCGATGATGACCTCGGTGAAGATTTCCTTGATGCGCTCCGCGAGGCCGGCGTCGAGCGTGCGGTTGACCACAATGATGCCGCCGAAGGGAGCCTGGCGGTCGGTGGCGAGCGCGTTTTCCCAGGCATCGACCAGCGTCGCGGCGCTGGCGACGCCGCAGGGGTTGGTGTGCTTGAGGATGGCCACGGTGGGGCGCTCGAACTCGCCGATGAGGTAGGTGGCCGAGGTGATGTCGAGGATATTGTTATAGGAAAGTTCCTTGCCTTGGAGCTGCTGGAAATGGTCGTGGAAGGTGCCGTAGAGCGCGGCGTGCTGGTGCGGGTTTTCGCCGTAGCGAAGGGACTGGGCCTTTTTGCAGGTGAGCGTGAGGGTGGCGGGGAGGCCGGCGATGGCGTCGAGGTCGGGGGTGTCGCCAGTGGCGGCGGCGCTCTGCTTTTCCAGATAGGCGGCGATGGCGGCGTCGTAGCCGGCGGTGCGCTGGAAGACCTTGAGCGCGAGCTTGCGGCGGAGCGCGGCGAGCGCCGCGGGGGCGGCGGCGGATTGGTCGAGGGCGGCGAGCACGGAGTCGTAGTCGGCGGGATCGCAGACCACGGTGACGCTTTCGTGATTCTTGGCCGCGCTGCGCAGCATGGAGGGACCGCCGATGTCGATGTTTTCGATGGCTTCCTCGAAGGCGACGCCGGGCTTCGCGACGGTTTGCTCGAAGGGGTAAAGATTGACCACCACAAGGTCGATCATGGCGATGCCGTTGGCCTGCGCCTGGGCAAGGTGGCCGGGCTTGTCGCGGCGGCAGAGGAGGCCGCCGTGGATTTTGGGGTGAAGGGTTTTCACGCGGCCTTCCATGATTTCGGGGAAGCCGGTGTGCTGGCTGACCTCGGTGACAGGCAGGCCTTTTTCGGCCAGAAGTTTGGCGGTGCCGCCGGTGGAAAGGAGGCGGAAGCCGTGGCGTTGCACGAGGGCCGTCGCAAACTCGACGAGGCCGGATTTGTCACTCACGGAGAGGAGGGCGAGCTTTTCCATAAGCCGGCCATCTTGGAGCCGGGCGGAAACAGGTGGCAAGTCAATCGTGCGACGGGGTGGGGTGGGGGACAGGGGGGCCAATAGTGAATATCCCCTCTTTCCTCTTTCTCTTTCCTCTTTCTCTTCCGTCTGGAGGCGGTCAGGGAGAAAGAGGAAAGAGAAAGAATAAAGAGGAAAGATAACGATGAATCACACGGTCGCGGTGGTCGCGGATGGGGTTTCGCCGTTGGCCGTGTTTTCCGTTTCAGCCTTTTTTTCGGCAAGCACGGTGCGCTGGCAAAAATCGCCAAACTCCTCTCCCTCGCCCCGCTCGCGGGCGTAGCGGTGCAGGATGGGCGTGAGAATCTCCACGCCTTCCTCCAGCGAAACCGACGGGGCGTAAAGCGTGTTGAGGCGCGAGCCGTCGAGTTTCGCGCCAAGGAACAGCGCGTATTTGTTCGGCGCGCGGCCGACGAAGGCGATTTCGCCGATGTAGGGGCGGGCGCAGCCGTTCGGGCAGCCGGTCATGCGGATGCTGATGGCATCGCGGCGCAGGCCGGCGGCATCGAGCACGATTTCGAGCTTGTCGAGCAGGCCGGGCAGGGCGCGTTCGCTTTCGGCCAGCGCGAGGCCGCAGGTCGGAAGCGCGACGCAGGACAGCGCGTTGAGGCGCAGGCCGCTGACTTGGTGCGTTTCATTGAGGCCGTGCTTTTGCAGGATGGCCTCGATGCGCGGGCGCTGCTCGTCGGTGATGCCGGAGATGCTGAGGTTCTGCGACGGCGTGAGGCGGAAGTCGCCGGTGTGGATTTGCGCGATTTCCCGCAGCGCCGCGCGCATGGGCCAGCCGGGCGTGTCCTTGATGCGGCCGGAAAGGATAAACAGCAGATGGAACCACGTGCCGTCGGCGGCGCGGTGCCAGCCGTATTCGTCGGAGATGGTGGTGAACCGGAAGGGACGCGCGGGCTCGAACGCGAAACCCGCACGGCGCTCGACCTCGGCCTTGAACCAGGCGATGCCGCGGTCGGCGATGGTGTATTTCAGGCGCGCGTGCTTGCGATTCGTGCGGTCGCCGTAATCGCGCTGCGTGGTGATGGCAGCGAAGCCGAGCGCGTTGACCTTGTCGGGCGTGACGAAGCCGATGAGATCGCCAAGGCGCGGGTAGGTCTCGGCATTGCCGTGGCTCATGCCCATGCCGCCGCCGGCGGTGACATTGAAGCCGGCCAGTTCGCCGTTTTCAACCACCGCGATGAAGCCCAGATCCTGGGAAAAGACATCGACGTCGTTCGAGGGCGGCACGGCGAAGCCGACCTTGAATTTGCGCGGCAGGTAGGTCGGGCCATACATCGGCTCGACCTCGGGGGCAGGAGCGGCGGGAGACTCGGGCTTCGGCTCGCCGCCCGCGACGAGTTCCTCGTCGAGCCAGATTTCGTGGTAGGCGCGGCTCTTGGGCAGCGCAAATTCGCTAAAACCCTTCGCGAGCTCATACACGCGCTGGTGGACGGCGGAACGCTCGGGATTGGGCGGCGCCATGACGTTGCGGTTCACGTCGCCGCAAGCCGCGATGGAATCGAGCCAGACTTGGTGCAAACCCTGCACGAGCTTCTTCAAGTCGCCCTTCGCCACGCCGTGAAACTGAAACGTCTGCCGCGTGGTCAGGCGCAGGCTCGGGCTGGCCAGTTCCTCGCCGAGCCGGTCGATTTTCAGGTATTGCTCGGGCGTGCAGCGTCCGCCGGGAAGCCGCACGCGCAGCATGAAACCGTAGGCCTTCTCCTGCTTCAACTTCGCGCGTTCGCGCCGCTGGTCGCGGTCGTCCTGGATGTAGAGGCCGTGAAACTTGGTGAGCTGCGAGTTTTCCTCGCCGATGGCGCCGGTTGACGTGTCGGCAACCTCCTGCGCGATGGTGCCGCGCAGGAAATTCGAGCGGGCTTTGATGCCCTCGTTGGCGCTGAGAGGTTTGGGTGCGGCCGGGGCCGCAACAGGATCGGTACTCATGTAAAACAAAATGATAGACAACCTAAGGGGATAAAAACGGCAAGATTAAATCTGTTTGTTGGGTAATTTAGTAATAATTGAAATAATGACACTCTCATTCCTGTCCGCTCCAGGCGCATCCGTATGGCACGACGTTTTTTGCCTGTGCCCCCATCAGGAAAAGGCATCCGGACTTTTGTTTTATGTTTTTTTGCCTGCCAGCGAATTTGTTGCGCCTTGTTCGTCAGCCTTTGCCGGACATGCTTTCTGGCGATGATCGACTGGCGGCACTGGCACAACGAACCCCATCTCGTCGGCGGACTGATTTTGCTCGGCTGGCTTTACGCCGTCCTCACCGGTCCGTTGCGTCCGCGCATCGCTCCCGCCGACACGCCGTCGTATCCCAAGAAAAACGCGCTTTGGTTCTACTCCGCATTGCTTGTCTTCTATCTCGCCGTGGGCTCGCCGCTCGACCAGGTCGGCGAACGCTTCCTGCTCAGCGCGCACATGGTGCAGCACCAGCTCCTGATCTACGTGGCGGCACCGCTCTTCCTTGCCGGCATTCCGCCCTGGCTCGCGCAACCCGTCACGGCGCGTCCGGCGCTGCGCCCGCTGCTGCGCGTGATCCTGCACCCGGTGGTTTGCGGCATCGTGTTTGTGCTCACGCTCTCGCTCTGGCATGCGCCGTTTTTTTATGAGGCCGCGCTGCAAAACAAAACCGTCCACATCATTGAGCACGTGATGTTTTTCGGCGCCGCGCTGTTTTACTGGCGCCCGGTGCTCTCGCCCTCGCCGGAGTTTCCGCCGCTGCGTCCCGGGCTGCGGATCCTCTACCTC
The DNA here is from genome assembly GCF_038725785.1 of Termitidicoccus mucosus. Taxonomy (GTDB): domain Bacteria; phylum Verrucomicrobiota; class Verrucomicrobiia; order Opitutales; family Opitutaceae; genus Termitidicoccus; species Termitidicoccus mucosus. The sequence continues at coordinate 798,340 of NZ_CP109796.1, read as the reverse complement.
GTGGCTGTGACCATCGCGATGACGCCGGTGTTTGCCTTCATCGCGTTCTCCGGGGATGTCCTGTATCCGACATACGAATACGCGCCCCGCCTGTTCGCCCTGCTTTCGCCAAAGGAGGACCAGCTCCTGGCCGCCGGCATCATGAAACTCGGCGACATGGCCGTGGTCGTGCTGCTGTCCGGCGTCGCCTTCTGGCGCTGGTGCCGCGAGGCTGCGTGATGCCGGCCGCCGCCCGCGAGGTTTTGCGCGCTCTACTCCAGCACCTCCACCGGCATTCCCACCCAGGCCAGTTCGAGCAACAGCCGGGCGTCGGGGTTCGCCAGCCGGAAACAGCCATGCGACTCCGTGCGCCCCACTTTTTCCGGCTCGGGCGCGCCGTGGATGCCATAGCCCGGACGATCGAGCCCGATCCATGCCACCCCCACGGGATTGTTCGGCCCCGGCGCGAGAATCAGTTTTTGCCCCAGTTCCCTTGCCTCCGCCGACTCGGGAAAGTTGTCCGGGGCGAAAGTATAATCGGGGTCCGGGATCACCACCGTCACCTTTAGCGATCCCAGCGGACGCTTCTCCACATAACGGGCGATGCTCACCGGAAAATGCGCGAGGACGCGCCCGTCCTCGTCCAGCGCCTGCAACATCCGCTCCCCGATAAAAACCAGCACCCGCGCCGCCCGCGCGTCCGGCGGCGGCGCCTCGCGCGTCACGTCCGGCAATGTCACCCACGCGCCCTCGCCGACGCGCGCCCAATCAATGCCGGGATTCAACTCTCGCACCAACGCCGGATGCGCGTGCGACTCCTCGGCAAACATTTCCAGGATGCTTTCGTGGGCCAGCGCGCGCTGCCGCGACTTGCCGAGCCAAGTCGATGCCAGCGGTTGCAACCGCGCCAAGTCCGCCGCCGTCACCTCGCGCTGCGCAAAATCCGGCCCGCGCAACGCCAGCGCCTCCGCCGTCGCGTTGTCCAGCACGCCGTTTGCACGCAACCCCTCGTGCGCCTGAAACACCCGCAACGCCGCCCGCGTCTGCGGACCGGCCTTCCCGTCGATCGACCCGCACGAGAACCCGCGCCGTGTCAGCGCGATCTGCGCTTCCAGCCATGTCCTCGCCGGACGCCCCTCCTCCGCCGCCGCGCCTGTCGCGCCGCCCGCACCCGCGGTCTCCCGCGCCGTCGCGCGGTCCTCCTGGCCGCGCAATGCGCCCGACCACAGCAACAGCAGCAACAACCAGATTGTCCGCGACATGGCCATTTTGAAAAACGTTTTCCCATAACGCCCGGCTCGCGTCTGCCTGACGAGGAAAATCTCCGCCGCGCGCCAAATCCGCCTCGCCCCCGGCGCGCATTTCCGCCAAAACACCCGGCTCGCGCTCCCGAGCGCTTTCCACCATGAGCAACAATACCTGGCAACGCTTCAAAAAATACTTCCTCCACAACGCCACCCTCGGCCTCTCGCTCGACATCAGCCGCATGCCCTTCCCGGATGATTTTCTCGCGAAAATGGAGCCCGCCGCGCAACGCGCCTTCGCCGACATGGCCGCGCTCGAAAAAGGCGCCATCGCGAACCCCGACGAAAAGCGCATGGTCGGCCACTATTGGCTGCGCAACGCCACCCTCGCGCCCACCCCCGAACTCCGCGACGCCATCGTGACCACGCTCGCCTCCATCAAGGACTTCGCCGCCAAGGTCCACTCCGGCGCCATCGCCGCGCCCGGCGGCGCGAAATTCACCCAGCTCCTCGTCGTCGGCATCGGCGGCTCCGCGCTCGGCCCGCAACTCGTCAACCACGCGCTCGGCCGGCCCGGCGCGGACAAAATGACCATCCACTTCTTCGACAACACCGACCCCGACGGCATCGACTACGTCCTCGCCGCGCTCGCCGGCAAACTCGTCGAAACCCTCGTCGTCGTCATCTCCAAGTCCGGCGGCACCGTCGAGACCCGCAACGGCCAGATCGAGGCCGCCGCCGCCTTCCGCGCCGCCGGGCTCGATTACACGAAACACTTCGTCGCCGTCACCGGCGCGGACTCCAAGCTCGACAAGACCGCCGTCGCCGACCGCTGGCTGGCCCGCTTCCCCATGTGGGACTGGGTGGGGGGGCGCACTTCCGAACTCTGCGCCGTCGGCCTCCTTCCCGCCGCGCTCCAAGGCATCGACATCCAGGCCATGCTCGACGGCGCCGCCGCGATGGATGCGGTGACGCGCCAGCCCGTCACCGCGCGGAACCCCGCCGCGCTCCTCGCCCTCATGTGGCACCACGCGACCCGCGGACGCGGCGAAAAGGACATGGTCATTCTTCCTTACAAAGACCGCCTCCTCCTCTTCTCGCGCTACCTCCAGCAACTCGTCATGGAGTCGCTGGGCAAGGAACTCGACCTCCAGGGCCACGTCGTCAACCAAGGCATCGCCGTTTACGGCAACAAGGGCTCGACCGACCAGCACGCCTACGTGCAGCAACTCCGCGAAGGCGTGAACAACTTCTTCGTCACCTTCATCGAAGTGCTCAAGGATCGCTCCGCCGCGGCCTCCCTCGAAGTCGAGCCCGGCATCACCGCCGGCGACTACCTGCAAGGCTTCTACCTCGGCACGCGCGACGCGCTCAGCGAGAAGGACCGCCCGTCCATCACCCTCACCGTGCCCGATGTCTCGCCGCGCACGCTCGGCATGCTCATCGCGCTCTACGAGCGCGCCACCGGACTCTACGCCTCGCTGGTCGGCATCAACGCCTATCACCAGCCCGGCGTCGAGGCGGGCAAGAAAGCCGCGGGCGGCGTGATCGCGCTGAAACAAAAACTCACCGCCGCGCTTGCCGCCGCGCCCGGCAAACCTTTCACGGCCGAATCCCTCGCCGCGCAGGCCGGCGGCTCGCCCGAACTCGCCTTCAAGATACTCGAACACCTTGCGGCCAACGGCGCGGTGAAGAAAAACGCCGCCGCCAGCGGCAACATCTTCGAGGCGACCTACTCGGCCTGATCCGAACGGGAAACTGCCCGTATTCGCATCATGCCAGTTTCCAGTCGGTTATAGATTTATTAAGGTAGGGCGAAGCCTCCGGCTGAGCCGCGGCTCGGCGGGGACGCCTCGCCCTACCTGAAATATAAATTTCGTTCGGAGATGGTATAAAATCCCCTTTTCCGGTCATTCAAAACAAGCGGGGAAACGCTTTTTCTACGCGCCAATCCGCTTTCCCACGCGCAGCGAGTCGCCCTCCTCCTCGATTTCAAAAATCACGGCGCGCTCGTAGCGCGTTTTGTTCGGCGTGTGCAAAATCAGCATCAGTTTTCCGTCGCCGAACCGTCGGAACATCATCGCGTGTCCGCCGTCGTCCGCGAAAATCGGCCGCGGCTCCTGGCGCCACGGGCCCGCGAGTTTTCCCGAGTCCGACACGGCATAGCCCGTCGTATAGCCCTCCGCGCCGCCTGTTGACCAGAGCATGAGCAGTTTTCCCGACGCCGTGCGGTGCAGCCAGGGACCGTCGGTCACATGGCAGCCGTATTCGGCGGATTTTTTGCTCCACGCAGCGTCGCTCCCGTTGAACAACCGCCTCGGCTCGCCGACCGTCGTGGAAAGGTCGTCCGATAATCGCACATACTCCACCGTGCCGTCCTTGATCTGCACCCACTCGTGGCAAAACACCATGTGGGGCGCACCATCCTCGACCCAGAGCGTGCCGTCGAGCGTCATCATGTCGGGGGGCAGCGTGGACCGGTCAGGCGTTTCCCCGAACGCGCGAAACGGCCCCTCCGGCGAATCCGCCACGAGCACCTGCGAGCCGCGTTTCACGCGGGGCAGCCAGTCGCGCCACTGCTCGCAAAGTGGCGTGTCGGTGTCGAACGTGAGGAACAGGTAGTATTTTCCGCGGTATTCGTGCAACTCCGGCGCCCAGATTCCTTTTTGCGCCCAGAAGCCCTCCGGAATCTCAAACACCACGCGCGGCCCCGTCCAGTTGACGAGATCCTTGCTTGTGTAGTGCACGACGGCGGGCCGGCCGCCCGGCCCGCGCCGCCCCGTGGAGCTGACGAGATGGTAGGTTTGCGTCCTTGCGTCGGCATACACGCAGCAATCGCGCAGCCGCACGTCGGCGAGGCGGACACTCGCGGGCGCCGGGCCGTCGGCAAGGCACGCGCATGAGGCGAGGAAAGTGAAAAGGACGAGGCCGGAAAGAAGCGGTGTTTTCATCGCGCGCACGTTATTGTCGGCATCGACGCGGGGACAAGCCGGGCGGATGCCTTACGGTTTGATACAGCAATCACCGCCCGAAAGGCGCGCGCGGCTCCCTGGCATCAGAGGTCGTAATGACAGGAGACGAGATGCCTCCCGGCAGCCGGGCGGAGCGAGGGGACCTCGACGCGGCAGCGGTCGGTGGCGTAAGGGCAGCGGGGATGAAAGGGGCAGCCGGACGGCGGATTGATCGGGCTGGGAACATCGCCTTTCAGGACAATGCGGCTGCTCTTGCGGCGCGGATCGGGCTCGGGAATCGCGGAAATGAGGGCGCGCGTATAGGGATGCCGCGGACTGCGATAGATTTCATCGGCATCCGCCTGCTCGACGATGCGGCCGAGATACATCACGGCAATGCGGTCGCTGACGTGCTTCACCACCGCGAGGTCGTGCGCGATGAAAAGATAGGAGAGCGAGAGTTCGCGCTGGAGGTCGAGAAGGAGGTTGAGCACCTGGCTCTGGATGGAGACGTCGAGCGCGGAGACGGGTTCGTCGCAGATGACGAGCTTGGGATTGAGCGCGATGGAGCGGGCGATGCCGATGCGCTGGCGCTGGCCGCCGGAAAACTCGAAGGGGAAACGGTCGGCCGCCGACTTGGGCAGGCCGACGCGGTCGAGGAGTTCGCTCACGCGGCGGCGGCGCTCGTCGGGCGAGCCCAGTTTGTGGATGATGAAGGGCTCCTCAAGGATGTTGCCGACGGAGTGGCGGGAATTGAGCGACTCGGCGGGGTCCTGAAAAATCATCTGCACGTGGCGGCGCACGGGCTTGAGTTCGCGGCGCGAGAGCGTGGCTAGATCGCGGTCCTCGAATTCGATTTTGCCGGCGGTGGGCTCGATGAGGCGGACGATGGTTTTGCCGGTGGTGGATTTGCCGCAGCCGGATTCCCCGACGAGGCCGAGCGTCTCGCCGGAATTGATGGTGAGATCGACGCCGTCAACGGCTTTCACCGCGCCCTTGGCGGTGAGAAAGACCCCGCCACGGATGGGAAAGTGCACTTTGAGATTCTGGACGGAGAGGAGAGGCACGAGGGGAAATGTGGAATTCGGATTGCGGAATGCGGAATGAGAGGTGCTGCCGCGCCGATGGAGCGGACGGAAGGGCAGGGAGGGGACTTATGTCATTTGCGAATGTATAAACGTCATTAGTGGTAGGGCGAGGCGTCCCGCCGAGCCGTTGACGGTTCGCGGCTCGGCGGGACGCCTCGCCTTACCTGGGGAGCCAAGGTTGGTTGTTCATAAATGATGTCATTGCTTGGGATTTGGCGCGGGCGGCAGCCCGCGCCAGTGGTGGCAGGCGACGGTGTGCCCGGGTTCGACGGTTTCGAGGGCGGGTTGCTGTTTCTCGCAAAGCTCGGTGCGATACGGGCACCGGTTTTGGAAACGGCAGCCCGGCGGAAGCTCGAGGAGGCCGGGGACCATGCCCTCGATGGTTTTGAGGCGGCTTTTGCGCGGGTTGTCCAGGCGCGGGATGGAGTCGAGCAGCCCGCGGGTGTAGGGATGGCTGGGGCGGTCGAAGATTTGTTCGACGGCGCCGGTCTCGGCGATCTTGCCGGCATACATGACGATGACGTCCTGGCAGGTCTCGGCGATGACGCCGAGGTCGTGCGTGATGAGCATGATGGACATGCCAAATTCACGCTGGAGATCGCGCATGAGTTCCAGGATTTGCGCCTGGATGGTGACGTCGAGCGCGGTGGTGGGCTCGTCGGCGATGACGAGGTCGGGGTGGTTGGCAAGGGCCATCGCGATGACGACGCGCTGGCGCATGCCGCCGGAGAGTTGGTGGGGATATTCGCCGGCGCGGATCTCGGGCGAGGGAATGCCGACCTTGGCGAGCATTTCGATGGAGCGGCGGAGCGCGTCGCGCTTGCTCATGCCGGGGTTGTGGAGGAGGAAGACTTCGCCGAGCTGGCGTCCGATGCGGTGGACGGGGTTCAGCGCGGTCATGGGCTCCTGAAAAATGAAGCCGATGCGTGCGCCGCGGATTTTCATGAGGCGGTCGGGCGGGGCGACGGTGAGGTTTTCGCCTTTGAAGCGCACTTCGCCGCCGAGGATTTTCCCCATGGGCTGCGGGAGCAGGCGGACGATGGAGAGGGCGGTGACGGACTTGCCGCAACCGGACTCGCCGACGATGCCGAGGGTGGCGCCTTTGCGGACGCTGAAGCTGATGCCGTCCACCGCGACGACACGGCCCGCGTCGGTGTCGAAGCCGGTGACAAGGTCGCGGACTTCGAGAAGATTTTCGTTGGCGGTGGCGGTCATGAGAAATGCTGGCCCGCAGAATGCACGGACATTTTTTTGTTTTTAACCGCAGATAAACGCGGATATTAAAACAATGATTTTTTTAGACAGAATGGACAGAATTGTATGAAATCAACAGAATGAGGCTTGGTTATATCAGATTCATTTTGTTCATTGTTTATCATTCTGTTCATTCTGTCTAAAAAAGATATTTTGGGACGGCGTCGGGTTTTATTCCTTGGGTTTGTATTGATCGAAGATGCGAATCTGCGGCGGGAGTTTTTCGCCGGCTTTGCGGGCGTCGCGGGTTTGCTCTTTCACGTCCTCGTCGATCCAAGAGAGGAAAAACTGGCCGGGGGCATCGGCGATGCGGACGTTGCCGTGCTCCGGGATTTGTATCCATCGCCAGGAGGCGGAACGGAAAAAGGGTATCACGAAACCGGGGACAAAGGAGGCGTCGTCGTGGAGGATTTCCTCCATCTTGAAGGCCATGCGTTTCATGTCGTCCGCGCTTTCGGAGCGGTCGTAGGTTTCGATGAGCTTGTCGAGTTCGGGAATGGCGACGCAGCAGAGGTTGTTGGTCTGGGTCTTGGGTTTGCGCCCGGGGGAGGGCGTTTTGCCGTCGTCGAGGTAGGGTTTGTCGTAGGCGTTGACGGAGTGCCAGGTTTCCCAGTAGCGCGGATACATCTCGGGGCTGACGCCGAAGGCGGAAAAATGGATGTCATGCTTTTTCTCCTGCACTTTTTTCCACGAGGCCGAGCCGTCGAGGACTTCGAGGCGGAATTCGAGCCCGCAGCGGAGCGCCTCCTGCTTGAGGATGGTGAGGACGTCCTTGAGCGATTCGTAGCCGGTGGAAAGGGTGAAGCTGAGGCGCTCTCCCTTTGCGTTTTTCAACACGCCGTCGGCGTCGGCCTGCGTGAAGCCAGCGCGGGCAAAGGCTTCGCGGGCGCGGGCGATGTCGTAGGGCCGGGAGCGGAGGGCGGGGTGGGTGAACTCGCCGTAGCCGTCGGAGGTGGTCTGCATGCGCGTCCAGTCGCCGCGCGCGAATTTTTCGATGACGAGCTGCCAGTTCGATGCGTGGTTGATGCCGATGCGGACGTCGCGGTTGTCGAGGAGGGGCTTGGAGGAGTTGATCCAGAGCCCGTAGGTCGGGCGCGGCGTGTCGTTGTAGAAGGTGGTTTTCGTGATGTAACCGTCCTGGACCTCGGGCGCGGCATCGGGGAGTTTGTCGTAATTATATTCGGCGAGATTCATATTAAAGGAATCGAGCTCGCCTTTTCGGAATACCTCGAACGCCTTGGCGATATCGGAGATGACGGTGAAGCGGATGCGGTCGGGATTGAAACGATACCGCCAGAATTTTTTGTCCCTGGCCCACCAGTCCTGCACGCGGGTGAGGGTGATGGACTGGCCTTTCTTGATGTCCTCGGGCCGGACGGTGTAGGCGCCGGTCGTGGGGGCGATGCGCCATTGGTAGCGCTGGGGGAAGTCGGGGCCGATTTCTTTGTAGAACTCGGCGGACATGGGCGAAAATTCGAGGACGCGGCTGCTGAAATCGGGGCGCACCTCGGGCACCTGGAAGGCGAAGGTGTGGTCGTCGTAGACGGCGAGGCCGGAAAAATTGGTGGAGTAGAAATTATTATACCAGGGTTGCTGGATGTGCGCGGAGAGCATGAAGTAGAAGGTGAAGGCGATGTCGGCGGCGGTGACGGTGACGCCGTCGGACCAGCGGGCATCGGGATCGAGGCGCACGTAAACGGTTTTGTTTTTCTTGTCGAAGGCCCACGCCGCCGCGAGGCCGGGAAAGTAATGAAAACCGTTGGGACCGATGCTGGTGTCGTCGGGATGGCGGTGGGCGAGGCTGACCTGCACGTCGTCCAGCAGGTAGGGGCGAAAGGCGCCGTTGGCGTCGGGCCCGATGATGCGGGTGGTCAGGGGAAAGGACGGGATGTAAGAGTAGAGCGTGCCGCCTTTCTTGGCGCGCGGGTCGGAAAACTCGGGGAGATCGGAGCCGTCTTCCCACGGGAGATTAGCGGGCAGGTCGGCGGGGGTTTTATACTGGAGGAAAAGCGGCAGCGCGGCGGTCTTTTCCTTGTATTCGGCCAGGGTGATTTTTTTCCCCATGAGCTGGCTGTATAAATCCGGCTCGTATTTGTAGTATTTGAAAAACGCTTCTTTCTCGGCAGTGCTGTCCTGCGCGGGAAGATCGTCGGACTTCGCGCCGCCGCAACCGGAAAGGAAGAGCGCGGCGAGCGCGAGGACGGCGGCGGGGAGCAATGAGTGCGGTTGGAGGAGGCGCGATGCGGTCATGGCGACGTTGGTTGGTTTTGGTTGTATGGTTATTTGTAGAGCGTGAATTTGCGAGGGTCGAAGGCTTCGCGGACGGCCTCGCCGATAAAGGTGACAAGGGTGAGCACGACGACAAGCGAGCTGAACGCGGAAACGACAATCCACGGCGCGGTGGTGAGCGTTTGCGTGCCCTGCTTGAGGAGTTCGCCCATGCTGGGCGTGGGCGGCGGGAAGCCGAAGCCGAGGAAGTCGAGCGCGGTGATGGAAGTGACCGCGCCCACGACGGTGAAGGGCACGAAGGTGACGATGGTGGAGATGGTGTTGGGAAGGATGTGGCTGAAAATGATGCGACCGGTGTCCGCGCCGAGCACGATGGCGGCGGCGGTGTAATCGCGGGCCTTTTCCTTGTACGTGGCGGTGCGCATGTAGTAGGTCATGCCGGTCCACGAGAAGGCGACCAGCACGAGAAGGAGAATGGCAATGCGCATCTGCATCCCGGTGCTGTCGGGAATGACAGAGGCGATGATGATGACGGTGTAGAGAAACGGGATGTTGGACCAGATCTCGATCAGGCGCTGCCCGAAGAGGTCCACGCCGCCGCCGAAGTAGCCCATCGCGCAGCCGATGGCGATGCCGATGAGGTAGGTGCAGAAGACAAAGGCCAGCGCGAAGAGCATCGCGATGCGAAAGGCGTAGAAGAGGCGCGCGAAGATGTCGCGGCCGGTAGTGTCGGTGCCGAGCAGGTGCCCCTCGGGACCGCCGAGCCAGGAGGGCGGGGCGGGCTTGAAGACGCCCTCGTAAGGGGAGTTTTCGTATTCGTTGAACGCGCAGAGCGGCGGCATGAGCAGCCAGTTTTTGTTGCCGGGGTCGGCGCGGTAGCGTTCGCGGAGTTCGCGGTAGTTGGTCTCGTAACTGTAATCGAGGCCGAAGGCGGTGCCGGGAATGATGGCGCCGTAGGCGGGGAAATACCACTTGCCGTCATGGCGGACGACCAGGGCGCGGCTGTTGACGAGCAGTTCGCCGAAGAGCGACACCACGAGCAGAAACGCCAGCAGCAAAAACGACCAGTAACCACGCCTGATGGAGCGGAATCGCCTGAGCTTTTTGACGGTGAGCGGATTGAGGCGCATGGGGAAATTACGATTTACGAATTACGATTGCGGAGCTGCCGCTCCGTATCGCATCCCCATGTCACATCACATCCGGCGCGGCAGCGCCCTGAATCGTCAATCGTCAATCGTAATTCGTAAATCATCACTTGAACCGTATCCTCGGATCGATGAGGGCGACCAGCATGTCGGAGAGGATGTTGCCGATCATGAGGAGCAGGGCCGAGACCATCACGATGCCCATGCTCACGAAGTAGTCGCGGTTGGTGATGGAGCTGATGCCGAGCAGGCCGAATCCGTCGATGTCGAAGATCGACTCGATGAGGAACGAGCCCGTCAGGAGCAGCGTGATATTCTGCCCGAAGGTGGTGGCGATGGGGATGATGGAATTGCGGAGGGCGTGGCCGAGGACGGCGCGCTTGAAGGGGACGCCTTTCGCGATGGCGGTGCGCACGTAGTCGGCGGAGAGATTGTCCATGAGATGATTTTTCATGAGCATCGTCGTGACCGCGAAGCTGCCGATGAGATAACAAACGAGGGGCAGCACGGCGTGGTGGCCGATGTCGAGAACCTTGCCCCAAAAAGACATGTCCTCGAAATCGAAACTGGTGAACCCGCCCATGGGAAACCACTCCAGCCGGGCGCCGAAGACGAGCAGCAGCACGGCGCCGAGCGCGTATCCTGGAATTGAATACCCGAAGAAAATGAACAGCGAGGTGGAGTTGTCCACCAGCGTGCGATGGCGGATGGCCTTGACGATGCCGAGCGGAATGCAAATCGCGTAGGTGATGACGAGGGTGACGAGTCCGTAGAAAATCGAGACCGGCATGCGGTCGGCCATGATGGCGGTGACGGGTTCGTTGTAGCGGAACGAGGTGCCGAGGTCGCCGCGCACGATTTTGCCGAGCCAGCCGAGATAGGCGGGCAGGGCGGGTTTGTCGAAGCCGTAGTAGGCTTTCATCTGCTCGATCTGGGCATCGGAGAGCGCCATGCTCTGCCCGCCCAGCGAGCGGCCGCCGCCGCTCATGCTCGCCTGTTGCATCTCGGCCATGGCGCGCTCGAAGGGTCCGCCCGGAGCGGCGCGCGTGATCATGAAGACGATGAGCGAAATCCCCAGCAGCGTGGGCGGGATGAGCAGGAATCGTCGTATAAAATAATCGCGCATTAATCCGGGAGAGTTTGGCTGTCGGAAGGCTAGAAATGAATGCCGGTTGCATCCCGGGCAATGCCTTTTCAGCCATCGCCGGGCCGGAATGCGCTCCAAGATGAATTTGGACGGCCGGTTTACGACAAAAATTCATGCTTGCGCGGCATCAAGCCCGTGCCGGGCCGGGGCGGGGGCGATGCCGCGCCGGCATCCACACAGTGAAGTTGGGCTCACACGATCGGCTTGCGGCGAAAGACGAGCAGGCCCGGCATGGCGAGGCCCAGCGCGATGGCGCCGATGATGAAGGACGCCCGCACGGCGTTGTTGAGCGCGACGGCCAGGAGTTCCGGGGTGACTCCCTGGTGGTTCATTTCCTGAAGCGCCAGCAGCGCCGTGAAAAGCGGCACGCCCGGGATCATCGGGATCATGGACGCCACCGTGAACACCTTCGGGTGCGCCCGCAGCTTCCGCGCCATGAGGATGCCGAATGTGCTGACGGTCACCGCCGCCGCGAGCGTGCCCCATTCAACCGGCACGCCCGCCTTCATGAGCAGGAACCGCAGCCCGTGCCCGATGGCTCCGCCGAGCGCGCAAAAAACCAGCACGCGACGCGGCACGGTGAACACCATCGCGAAGCCGACCGCCGGCACCGAGGCCAGCGCCATGTCTTCCAGCAACGCCAGCAACAGGTTCATGACAGCCACCCCCTTGCGCCCCAGACCAGCATGCCGAGCATGATGCCGATGCAGCTCATGCCGGACAGCAGGAGGGCGATCACGAGGCGCGAGATGCCGGTGTTGGCATAGCCCTTCACGATGTCGGACACGCCGTTGATGAGCGGAAAGCCGGGCACAAGCAGCAGCACGCTCGCCGCCATCGCGAGCTTGGGCGTGTTTCCGAGTTGATAAATAAAACCCTGCGCCGTGATCGAGGTGGCGACAAACCCCGCCGCCAGGAAACCGATCATCGGGCTGAAATGATAATGCGTAAACACATGCCGCGTCACCATCGCCAGCGCGCTGGCGGCAAACGCCAGTCCGCATCCCGCCCAGTCCGCCCCCGCGAGCCGGGCGAAACACGCGCACGACAGGCCGATCGCGACCACGGTCGCCCAGCGCGCGTATTTGAGCGGAGCGATGCCTTCGATCGCGCGCTGGTATTGGTCGGCGTTCATGCGCCCGGCCTCCACCGCCAACGCCGCCCGCTGCACCTCCATGACCATGTGCATGTTCACGCCGCGGTCCTCGTTGCGCCGGACGGTCGTGATGCATTCGCCGTCCACGATGGTCGTCACGGTGATGGCGTTGGCCATGAGCGCGACCTCCACGCGATCAACCCCGAGCGCAAGCCCCAGCCGCCGGGTGAGCGATTCCACGAGCGCGCTTTCCGCGCTGTGTTGCAGCAGCGTGATGCCGGTCATCGCGCAAAGCCGCGTGACCTGGCGCTGTCGCTCGGATGAAAGATGGGCGGCGGGTTTCGGTGCCGGCGCGGGACCGCCCGCGAAGGACGCGTCGTCATACGCCGACACACGCTGCGGTGTTGATGGAGAATTGAGTGTCATCGGAAAACCAGCGGCGAAAAATGGAGATGCTTTGCCCGCCAGGGCAAACTCTCAGTGCAACGCCTTTCATTCAAGAAAGGCGGCGATCGGATGAGATCAAGGCCGCTTATGGCGCCCGGCCGCCCCTGAAACGCTCATGGCGCGAGCAGCGTCCACGGCCACCAGGGCAGATTGCGCGCGACGGTGAACACGACCACGACGACGAGGGTGATTTTCGCGGTGTGCGGCGGCGCGGACGGCGGCGGGAGGTTTTGCGCCAGGCCGCGCCAAAGCGCCCATGCGGCCCAACCGGCCAGCAGCGGGGCGAGGGCCACGATGAGAATGTTGTGCCCGGCGGCGGCCATTATGTCGCCGTGCGCGAGGTCATGCAGCGTGCGGGCCGAGCCGCAGCCCGGGCACAGCACGCCCGTCGTCGCATGAAGCGGGCAGGGCGGATACCACGCGCGCGGTTCGCGCCCCGCATGGCGAATCCAGAGCACACCGGCGGCCAATGCCGCCAGCCCCAGCACGGCGGCGAGCCGCCAGGGCGGCAGTCCGAACTTAAGTTTCGGTTTCAAGACACTAACACGTTCAGCCTGCGGCTGAAAACCGCACCTCAATAGCTGCCGCCAGCCGCGCCGGTGACACCGACCACGACGATGAAGACAATATAAAGGGCGCCCAGCACAAGCGCCGAACCGGCGGACAGGATGGCGAACAGCCGGGCCTTTTTCGCCACGGCCGCCGCGCCGGCATAGTCGCCGGCCGTGTATTTTGAATCAACCTGCGTGGCGAAAATGATGCTGACGATGCCGAGCGGCAGGCAGCAGAGAATCGTGGAAAGAATCGCCCACACGAGATAGTTGTCCGGCTTCGCCGGGCGCGGGGTCGGGTCATACGCCGATCCCGTCGGCATGCCCGCGCCTGCCGGGACAACCGGCGGCATCGCGCCCGCGGGCGCGGTGATCGGGGGCGGCGGGACGACGGGCGCGCCGAAAACCTGGGAGGCCTGCTGCCAGTTTGCCATACCTTCGGTCCAGACAAGGTCGGTGGGCAGGATTTCACCGCTGGCATAGCGGGCGGCAACATCCTCCTTGGAAAAAGTGCCGAGTTGCTGGTTGTTGCGGGCTACGTGATAAGTCATGGCGATATGGGTGTGATGATTGAAAGCCTTTCGGTTAGACGCAACTTATGCGATTGGCAAGAAGCGGTGTCGGAAGTTTTTAGTCCGGCGGGACGGCGGTTGCCAACCCGGCGGTTTTGCGCTGGGGTTGCCGACGATGCCCGCGCAACCCGCCAAACCCGCCGTGCTGCACTACGTCGGCTACGACACCGACGCGGGCGGCATCGTGTCAGTCGTGCGCAACCTCGCCGGGACGAGTGCGTCGGAATCGCCGTTCGATTGCGTGCTGGGCGTGAACCCGGGTTTCGCGCAACTCCGCGCGCCTCCGCTGCCCGTGCTGGAACTGCCGCGCGTCGCGGGCGAGCGCATTTCCCCGCTCGCTTTTTTGCGCGCGCGAATCGTGGCCCGCGCTGCGCGGGCGTGGCTGCGCGCGGATGGACGCAATATCTTTCACGGGCACTCCCGCGCCGGGCTGCTGGTGGCGCTGTGGCTGGCGCGCTGGGGCGAGCGCCGCGCGATGGCGAGCGTGCACTGCTACGGGCGGCGGCGCTGGTTTTATCGCTGGGCGGCGCATCGCCTGGGCGGACGCCTCTGGATGCTCAGCCCGGCGATGATGCGGCATTACGGCATCGAGCCCGCGGACTGGGAAAAATGCCTGCCGGGTTGTGTCCATTTTCCGGATACGTCCCTCGTCCGGGAAAAACAGGACGCGCATCGCAGTGACGAGTTGCACGCGGGCGGCATCGGCACACTGACGCGGTGGAAGGGCTGGCATCTCGCGCTCGAAGCGCTGGCCCGCCTGCCGGTGGAAGCGCGGAGGCAGTGGCGGTTCACGCACATCGGCGAGGAGGACGGCTCGGCGGAGTCGGCCCGATACGCGGAGGAATTGCGCGCGCAAACCCGCGCGCTGGGATTGGAAGCATGCGTGCGCTGGTCGGGACCGCAATCGTCGTCCGAAGCATTGTTGCGCGAGATCGATGTGCTGCTGGTGCCGTCAATCAACGAGCCATTCTCCGTCGCGCGACTGGAGGCGCTCGCCGCCGGAGTACCGTCGCTGTCGGCGGATTCGGGCGGGGCGCGGGATCTGGTCGAGCCGCCGGAAAACGGCTGGCTGTTTCGCAACGGCGACGCGGACGATCTGGCGCGCCGACTGGCCCAACTGGCCGCCCCCGGTGCGCTGGCGGAAGCGCGGATCGATCGCGCGGCGCTGGCGCGACGTTTTTCCGTGGAAGCTTCGATCGCGCGACACGCGGAGGTTTATGCCGCGTTGCTGTCAGGGATTGCCCGGTAGGGCGAGGCGTCCCGCCGAGCCGCAAGCCGCCAACGGCTCGGCGGGACGCCTCGCCCTATCATTATTTCCCCTTCAGCCCTTCCCGGAGCGCCCTGGCGAGTGCGCGAAGGTGTGTTTCGCGGGAGAAACAGGCTTCGTAGTGCGCGCGGAGCCTGCCTTGCGCGCGCCCGCCGTCACAGGCCGCGCGCAAGGCAGCGGCGAGCTCACGGGGCGATGTGTCGGGCGAGACCAGCCAGGCGCGGCATGCGGCGGGAAGCATGCCGGGAATCGCACGCCAGCGGGTGGCGACAATGGGCAAATCATGCGCCATGGCCTCGATCAGGACGAGCGGTTGTCCCTCATGCGGATAGCGGGTCGGCATGCAGAACACATCAGCGGCGGCCAGCAACGCGTGTTTTTGCGCATCGGCGGACGGGCCCGCATAATCGACCGAGGAGGCGAGGGTGGGGGAGCCGGCGAGGCGACGGAAAAACTCGGCGCGCTCGGCCCCGCTGGCGAACTCACCGGCGACCGTGAGGCGGTAGGCGGGAAACGCGGATGGCTGCGGCGCGGCATTGAGTTCAGAGAGGGCGTCCAGCGCGACAAACAAACCCTTTTCGCGGCTGCACAGCCCGAGATACAGAATGCGGCGCGAGCGGCTGCCCGCCGCAACAGCGGCGTCAGGCGGCGCGGCTTCCCCGCCATCGGCGGGGCGACAATCCAGCCCGTTTGCCACCACCCGCAGGCGTCGCGGCGCAAGCAGGCGGGCGTCGGCGGCAAGCTCGGGCGCAAGCACGATCGAAAGCGCGGCGCGCCCGAGAAACAACCGGGCGAGCCCGCGCTCGGGCGCGGCGGCTCGCGCAGCCAGCCACTCGCCCAGGCCGCACGCGTGCCAGTGCAAAATCAATCCCGAGAAAAACGGACGGCACCACAGCATCGCGAGCCAATCCCGGTAAAGCGCGGCGCGTTTGCCGGGCGCCGGCACATAATAAAGCCACATCGGCCCGTGCCACCATCGCAGGCTCAGCGCGCGGAAGCAGGCGCGGAGAAGCGCGAAGAATTTTCCAGGACGGATTCGTCCCACGTCGGCGGCGTCACGCGAGAGAGCCGGGTTGACATGATAGACCTCGATATCCGGCGCGACAGTTTTGAGTCCCTCGACCAACGTCCGCACCATGATGCTCTGCCCATGAACCGGCGGCGGAGTCTGCGCGAGGACGAGAAGTTTCATGGGGAGAAAATATACTACAACCGCGAAGGGCACGAAGGTCGCGAAGAATTATTTATCCATTGATTTTCTTCGCACTCTTCGTGCCCTTCGCGGTTGTTATTTTCTGATTGTTTTCGCGGTTTAGTCCACCGTGTTCGAAACCCGCCCGAACAACTCGCCGAGGGAGCGCAGGTAGGCGGCGCTTTCGCGGTGAAGTTGCGCCAGATGGCCGGCGTGATAGCGCCATTGCCAGTTGCCTGCGGCGGTGCCGGGCGTGTTAAAACGCGCCTCGGCGCCCAGGCTCATCAAGTCCTGCAACGGAATCACCGCGAGATTGGCGACCGAGGCGAAGGCCGACCGCACGAAATCCCAGCCGATTTCGCCGCCATTGATGCGCAGGTAGCGGCGCACGTGGTCCCGCGTGCCTTCATCCGCCGCGCGATACCAGCCGAGCGTGGTGTCGTTGTCATGGGTTCCTGGATACACGACGCAGTTGGCGCGCTGGTTGTGCGGCAGGTAGAGGTTGTCGGCCTTGCCGCCGAAGGCGAACTGGAGGATGGCCATGCCGGGCAGCCCGGTGGCCGCGAGCAATTCGTGGACCGACGGCAGGAGTTCGCCCAGGTCCTCGGCGATGATGCGCGCGGAGGGCAGGGCGGCGAGCACCGCCTCGAAGAAGGGGAGGTTGGGGCCGTTTATCCAGACGCCGTCTTTCGCGGTTTCGGCATCGGCGGGCACGGACCAATAGGTGTCAAAGCCGCGAAAGTGATCGAGGCGCAGCACGTCGCAAAGCTCGAAGTTCACGCTCAGGCGCCGCACCCACCACGCGTAGCCATCGGCTGCATGCGCGGCCCAGTCGTAAAGCGGATTGCCCCAGAGCTGGCCGTCCGCCGAAAAATAGTCGGGCGGCACGCCGGCGACGGCCTGCGGCCGGCCCGTGGCCTGGTCGAGTTGGAAGAGCTCCGGCGACGCCCATACATCGGCGCTGTCACGCGCGACGAAGATGGGCGCGTCGCCGATGATCTCCACGCCGCGGGCGCGGGCCTTGGCCCGCACTTCGCGCCACTGACCGAAAAAGAGAAACTGGAAAAACGCGTGCGCATCGGCGCGCGCCGCCACGGAGCGCGCGAGGCCGGTGTCCCTGGCGTTCTTGAAGAAACGCACCTCCGCCGGCCATTCCCACCACGGCTGGCCCTTGAAATGGTCTTTGAGCGCGAGAAAAAGCGCGTAAGGTTCGAGCCAGTCGCGCTGGGCGGCTTTGAATTGTCCGAAGTCTCCGTAGGGAAGCGGAGGGGCGCTCTGCGGGCGGGCGGTGGAGTTTTCAAACGCGCGGAAAAGCGCCGGAAACTTTGTCACATACAACCAGCCGAAATCCACGTGATCGCGCGGAAGCCGGCGCAGCGGCTCGATGTCGGCCTCGGTCAGCAGACCGAGCCGCCGGAGGGCGTCGAGGTCGATGAGATAGGGGTTTCCGGCACACGCGGAAAAACACTGGTAAGGCGAATCGCCGTAACCGGTCGGGCCGAGCGGGCAGACCTGCCAGTAGCGGAAGCCCGCGTCGCCGAGGAATCGCAGCCAGTCGTCGATCGGCCCCGGCTCCAGCGTGCCGATGCCCTGGCCGCCGGGCAGGCAGGTCGGATGCAGCAACACGCCGGACGACCGCGTGCGCAGCCAGTCAAACAACGGCGCGCGGAGGGGACGCGCGCCGGTTGCGGCGGATGGCAAGTCGGCATTGAAAACGGAAACGGAAGTAGGGGTCGGATCAGCACTCATTCTTTAATTAGACATAATATTTATTGTGCGTCAATGTTTGAAATTACAACGGAACACCAAGGAAGGCTTTTCCTGATTCCGGGCTTTTTCATTCCATGACCATTCGCTCGTTGGCGAATTGCTCGCACATCGCGTAGATTTCCACGGGGGATTCCATTTTCAGCGCCTTACCGGCCAGCGCACGCGCATCGGACATTTTCATGGCCCGCACGAGATACTTCACCGAGGCAATCAGCGGCGGCGTCATGCTCAACTCGTCCACGCCAAGCCCGAGCAGCAACGCGGCATAAACCGGGTCGCTCGCCATTTCGCCGCACACGCTGACTTTGCGCTTTTGTTTGTGCGCCTCGGCGACGACATTATGGATAACCCGCAGGATCGCCGGGTGCGTGGGTTCGTAGAGGTGCGCGATGCGGTCGTTGCCGCGGTCAATGGCCAGCGTGTATTGGATCAGGTCGTTGGTGCCGATGCTGAAAAAATCGGACTTGCGCGCGAGGATGTCGGCGGTCGCGGCGGCGCTGGGGATTTCGATCATCGTGCCGACCTGCATGTCCTCGTCGAACGGCATCCCGTTCCGGCGCAGCTCGGCGCGGCATTCGTCGAGGATCGCGTTGGCGCGCTCGAGTTCCCCCGCGCCGCTGATCATCGGATACATGAGCAGCACCTTGCCGTGCGCGCTGGCGCGCAGGATGGCACGGAGCTGATCCTTGAAAAGGTCCACGTGCTCCAGGCAAAAACGAATGGCCCGGAAACCGAGGAACGGATTCGCCTCGACCGAGAACAGGTCCGGATTTCCCGCCATCGGCTTGTCGCCGCCGAGATCGAGGGTGCGGATGGTCACAGAATCGCCACCCATGGATTCGGCGGCGGCCTTGTAGGCCATGTATTGCTCCTGCTCGGACGGAATGTGGTTGTTGTGCAGGTAGAGAAACTCGGAGCGAAAAAGGCCTACGCCCTCGGCACAGTTGTCCTTCACGAGCTGGAGTTCGTCCACCTTCTCGATGTTGGCGCGGATGGGAACGGCCACGCCGTCGAGCGTGATGGAGGGCTGCCGGTTGGCTTCGTGGAGCCTCTGCTCGATGCCGCGCTTTTGAATCTGGATTTTTCCGTAGCGGAAAAGCGTCTGCTCGGCCGGATTGATGATGACGGAGCCGTCGTAACCGTCGACGATGACCCAGTCGCCGTCCTTCACGCGCTTCGTCAGATCGCGCATGCCGACGATGGCCGGGCAGCGCATGGAGCGCGCGACGATCACGGCATGGCTGGTCTTGCTGCCGCTGTCGGTGACGACGGCGATGGCGTGGCTGCGGTCGATGCTGGCGGCGTCGGACGGCGTGATGTCGTTCGCGATGATGATGCGCTTGTCGGCGAGCCGCGCGAGGTTCTGTCCGGTCTGGCCGAGGAGATTTTGAATGACGCGCTGGGCCACATCGCGAATGTCGCCGGCGCGTTCGCGCAGGTATTCGTCGTCGATCTCGGCAAAGGCCTTGATGTAGCGCTGCGAGACGTTGTTGAAGCAGACTTCGATGTTTTTCGAGGTTTGCTCAAACTCCCGGATCGTCTCCGCGATCAGCGCCTGGTCCTCCAGCACGAGCAAGTGCGCGTCGAAGATGCGGGCCTCTTCGTTGCCGAGGTTTTTTTCCACCTCGGCCTGGATTTTTTGAATCTGCTGGCGCGTGACGAGGAGCGCCTGCTCGAAGCGCGCGATTTCCTCCACGCGTTTGTCGGCGTCGATTTGATACGAGGGGAATTCGACGTCGTTTTTGACATAAAGGAACACCTGCCCATATGCGATGCCTTGGGATGCGGCGATGCCTTGGACGACGATTTCGTTTTGGGTTCCTGATTCTGGCATGTAAGGTTGTTTTGCCGCCCGGCGCGCGTGGACTGGTCGAAAACAGCACAAGGCGGCGTCACACAGCATAACGACAGCCAAGGCAGGGCGGTCAATCTTGGGTTTAGGGGATTTCAGCGGATTTTCGTTTCCACGACAAAAGCCTCTCTGCCCCAGGCGGCGTGGATACAGCCGACAATTTTGGCCACGTCGGTTGCGGTCATCGCATCCGGCAGCAGTGCAAAACACGCGCTTCCGCTTCCACTCATCATCACCGACAGACCGAATTCGCCACGCAGTTTTTCGAGCAGCACCGGCAGTGCAATGAATTTGCCAAAGGCAGCCGGCTGCATGTTATTAAAGAGAAGCGTGTCGAGACCGAAAAATTCCGTGCCGGGTCGCGCGATTGACCATCGGTGCAGGCGTGCTTCCGCGTCGGCCGGCGGCAGATAGGAGTGCTCCGGCGTCGCTGCCATGCGCGCATAGGCCCAGGCGGTGCTCACGCCGACATCGGGTTTGAACACCAGCAGGCGGCGGCCGCGCAACCGCTCCGCAGCACCAGCCGGCAGCGTCTCGATCCGCTCGCCGCGCCCGCGCATCACGACCGGCGCGTCGCGCAGAAACAACGCGCAGTCCGAGCCGAGTCCCGCCGCGATCTCCGCGAGACGCGCGTCCGGGAGCGCCGCGCGGCCATTGCCGTCGTCGTCACGTGCGGCCAGCAGGTTGAGCGCGCGCAGCGTCGCGGTGGCATTGCTGCTGCCGCCGCCGAGTCCCGCGCCGACGGGGATGCGTTTTTCCAGAAAAAACCTCGCCCCGCCGGTCCAGCCCGACGCGGCGCGAAATGCGCGCGCGGCACGCAGCACCAAGTTGGTTTCGTCGAGCGGCACGGGATGCGGGTGTGATTCGTCGCCCGCGCCGGCATCCGCCGTGCATGAGCCCGCGCATTCGAGCGAGAAAGCATCACCGTCGTCCCGCTCCATTGTTCCGTCCTGCCCTCCCCTGCCCCGCCCCGTCGTCTCCACGCGCAGCCGGTCGCCAAACTCCAGCTGCGCGGCCACAGACACCAGTTCGTGAAATCCATCCGCGCGCCGTCCCGTGATGGCGAGGAACAGGTTGATTTTGGCCGGGGAAAAGACGGTGACTGCGTCCATGCGGCGTCATCAAAGTGTATTCGCCCGCGCAATTGAAGCTTGAAAGGCGGCCCGGAGAATGCGGAATGCGGAATTTGGCGCTTCCGCGCCAGACGCAAACGGGAGCGGCAGCTCCCAAAAATTCCGCATTCCGCATTCCGAAATCCGCATTCCAAACATGCCCACCGACCTGATCCTCGCCCTCGACGTTCCCACGCGCGAAGAAGCCGCGCCCATTCTCCGCCAGTTGCGCGGTTCGCTGCGCTGGGTGAAAATCGGCCTGCAAATGTTTACCGCCCACGGCCCCGATTATGTGCGCGCCGTCGCCGACGAGGGGTTTGACATTTTCCTCGACCTCAAGCTGCACGACATCCCCAACACCGTGGCCAAGGCCGTCGAGTCGCTCGCCTCGCTTCCCATCGGCATGCTTACGCTGCACACCTGCGGCGGACGGGAAATGATGACCGCGGCCGACGCCGCCCGCCGCGCCACGAAGCCCGGCCTGCTCCTCCTCGGCGTCACCGTGCTCACCTCGATGAACGCCGCCGGGCTGGCCGAAACCGGCGTCGCCGCCGCGCCCGACGCGCAGGTCTCGCGCCTCGGGCGTCTCGCCATCGACTCGGGGCTGCGGGGGCTGGTCTGTTCGCCGCTGGAAGTCACCGCGCTTCGCCGCGAACTGCCGGCCGACGTGCAACTCGTCACTCCCGGCATTCGCCCCGCCGGCGAGGCCGGCGGCGACGACCAGAAACGCATCATGACACCCGCCGAGGCCGCCCGCGCCGGATCGAGTTACATCGTCGTCGGCCGTCCCATTTTGAAAGCGCCCTCGCCCGCCGAGGCCGCGGCAAAGATCATGGCCGATTTGCGCGGGACAAAATAGCGCCCCGCCCTCGGACATGCCTGTCCGCGCTGTCCGTGCAAATGCGGCTTTGGCTCTGCGTCCCGCGCTGATTTGCAGGCTTTCCAAGCGCCTAAACCCGGATATTGTTTTCCGCCAGTCATCGGTCAGGTCACTCACGCCATCCCTCCCTTGCATGAAACGCATCGCTCCGATTCTGCTGCTCGCCACGTTGCTGGCGACGCTCGCCACGCCGCTTCTCGCCGCCACCAACCCCGCCCCGCAGACGACATCCTCCCCGGACCAGTCGCGCATCGGCGCCATCACGACCTCCGTCGCGACCATCACCGGCATCGCCATTTCCCCGCTGCTCGGCACCGGCGCGTATGGCGCTTACAAATACTGGACGACCGACTCCGCCGCCCGCGCGCAGCTCTCGTGGTACGCGCAGCCCTCCTTTTTTCTTCCGGCGCTGCTGATCGCGCTCGCCTGCGCCAGCAAGGATGCGCTCGGCGCAATACTGCCGCCCGGCTGGAAAAAGCCGCTCGATATCCTGGAGACCGTTGAAAACAAGGCGTCCGGCCTCGTGGCCGCCGGCGCCGTGGTGCCGCTCACCATGGATTCGCTGAGCGGCATGCTCGTCGGCGGCGGAAGCACCGCCGCCTCCGCCGGCCATGCGCTCGACGGCGCCGGCCTCGCGATGATTCATCTCGGCGCGGTCGATCTTTCCTGGCTGCTCAACCTCGTCACCGTGCCCGCCGGCATCATCATTTTCGCCGTCGTCTGGATGGCCTCGCACGCGATCAACGTCCTCATCCTGCTCAGTCCGTGGGGCGCGATCGACGCGGCGCTCAAGGGCGCCCGCGCCAGCCTCCTCGCCGCCGTCACCGCCACCGCGCATTTCTCGCCGACCACGAGCCTGTTTCTGTCCATCGCCATCATCCTGGTCGCATTTTTCGTGGCGGGCTGGGCGTTCCGGCTGACGATTTTCGGCACGGCCTTTTGCTGGGATTTCTTCACGCTGCGCCGGAAACGGTTCCGGCTGAAACCCGATGCCAACAAACTCTTCAGCGGCGGCCATCTGAAAGGCGTGCCGATCCGCACTTACGGACGGCTGCTGAACGAACCCGAAAATGGCCGGCTCGTTTTCGCCTATAAACCCTGGCTGGTCATGCCCGAACGCCGCACCGTCGTCGCCGTCTCCGGGCCTTACATCGGCAAGGGATTGTTTTTCTCCACCGTCCGCGACGGGGAGAGCACGCTGTTCATCCTGCCGCCGCGCTATCGCGACCATGAGGAGCAGCTCGCGCAGATCTACAAACTCGGCGGCATCCAGCCCGCCGGCCTGCGCAAAGCGTGGAGCATGCTGCGCGAACTGTTCGGCGGCAGCGCCGCGCGCACCCAAGTCGCCTGATGTTTTCGCATGCAATAAATCGTTCTCTTGTCCCTTTGTTCTTTCTCTTTCCGCCTGCTCGTTCCTGACGAAAGAGGAAAGATAAAGAATAAAGAGGAAAGACCCCGGCAAGGACAACACGCTTGCCGCCGTCGCATCTGCCTTCACATTCAATCGTCCCGATGTCCGACACCCAGCACGAATTCTACATCCGCTCCGCTTCCGACGACGAGGCGCGCGGCCCGTTCACATTCGACCAGCTCGCCCAACTCGCGGTCCGCGGACAACTCACCCGGGACATGCTTTATTACGAGGCCGAAAGCGAACAATGGGTGGCCATCGGCGGAAACACCGCAATCAGCTCCCGCCTTTTCTCCCGAGCGGCGGCGTCCCCGCCGCCGGGCGCACGCCAGCGCGCGGACAAGGATGACGAGGCCGGCACCTCGTCCGGCGACGGGAACGCCGCCGCGCCAGCGAGCCTCGCCGCCTCCCCTTCCCTGCCCCGCCGCCCCGCCTGCATCGCGCTGCTCCTCGCCGGCGCGCTCGCGCTCGTGCTCCCGTTTTTCATCACGCCTGCGGCTCCGGCGGATTCGGCATCCGGAATCGCGAAAATCCTCACGCACCCCTTCGTGCTTCTCGGCGCAATCGACCTCGTGCTCGCCTTTGCCGTGCTTGCCGCGGGTGTGAGTTCCTCCCTGGGCAAGATCATCCGCCTGCGCGCCGCGGTCGGGCTGGGATTCCTTGGCTCGTTGTTTTGGTTGCAGGAACAGCCCGCGGCGCTCGGCGCGGCGCTGCTTGCCGCCGCCGGTCTGTGGTTCGCCACCTTCGCCGCCACGCGCCGGGGGCTTGCGTTCGCCGCAACCGCAGGCTTGGCAGGCATCGTTTTCCTTGCGTATTGTCTGGCCAGCTAGCCGCGCCGGCATCGGAGATCGCGGCGCGCTTCTTACCATGCCGCGGCCATTGCCCACCCTCTGGAAACGAACTGCCCACCTCTTCAAAAAGGAAATCTGGCAGCCTCAATACATCGCCGACCGCACTCCGCGCGGTCTCGCCTATGCGTTCTTGCGCATCGTCTCCATCACGGTCACCGGAATCCTCGCCACCCGCGCCACCAGCCGCGCGGCCGCGCTCAGCTTCACCACGCTCCTCAGCCTCGGCCCGCTGGTCGCGCTGGCCGTGCTCGTCGCCGGCTTCACCATCAAAAACAATCCCGATTTCGTCGCGGACAAACTCAACGAGTTGATCACGTTCATCGCCCCGCAGGTGGACCAATACGAGGACCTGCGCCAGCAGGAGGAGGACGACGGCCGCCGCATGCCCGCGTTTGAAAACCCTCCGCCCGCGGACAACGGCGACGGCGACTCCGCACCGGCCGAGAAAGTCGTGCGTCCGGAAATCGTCGAGCTCATCAACAACTTCGTCGCCAGCGCGCGCTCCGGGGCGGTGGGCGGCGTGAGCGCGATTTCGTTCATCGTGATCGTGCTTTTCCTGTTCAGCGGAATCGAGGGCGTGTTCAACGACATCTGGGGCGTGCGGCGCGGGCGCTCCTGGCTCACGCGGGTGGTTTTCTACTGGACGATCCTGTCGCTCGGCGCCGTCCTGTTTTTCATCGCCGTGGGCACCGTGTCGGCCGCGACCTTCGTCGCGTTTTTCGACGAGAAGATTCCCTTCGGCGCCCATATCCTCCAAATCGCGAAATTCCTGCTGCCCGTCCTGTCCATCGCGCTGGTGCTCGGCGTGCTCACGCTTTTCTACCGCTACATCCCCAACACGCACGTCCACTGGCGCGCGGCCTTTGCCGGCGCGGTGGCCATGGCGGTGATGCTGGTCGGCAACAATCTCCTCGCGTTTCTCTATTTCAGCCGCGTCAACATGACCCGCAGCCTCTACGGATCGCTCGGCGTGGTCCTCGTGCTGATGTTCGGCCTGTATATTTTCTGGATGATTGTGCTCATCGGCGGGCAAATCAGCTACGCCGTGCAAAACGTGCATTTCCGCAACAGCCAGGTCGCCTGGGGCACGCTCACCGAGTCCACGCGCGAACGCCTCACGCTGGGGGTTTTTCTCACCATCGCGCGCCGCTTCCAGGCCTGCCTGCCGCCCTGCACGCTCACCCAGATCAGCACGGCGGTGACGGTGCCCACGCAAATTCTCAACGAGTGCATCAACCGCCTCACCGACCTGGGCCTGGTCTCGCGTGTCCCGCCCGGCGAGCACGACGCCCCGGGCGAATATCTTTACCAACCCGCCCTGCCCCTGAACCGTATCACGCTGGCCGAGTTCAAACACCGCTTCGAAAACCACGGCGAAGATCCCGCGGGCGACACCATCGACGGCCTCGACCCGCTCATCAAGCACTACCACGACGCCATCCGGGAACTCGACCGGCAGGACACCTTCCAAGCCACGCTCGACCAGCTTTTCGAGGCGCACCCCTTCGCGGACACCAACCCGCCCTTCGCCTTCGGGCAGCCGGTGCGGAAAAGTGGGGCCATAAATTAATCAAAGAACGATTCTGACATGCGATGCCTCGGCATAGATTACGGCGAACGCCGCATCGGGTTGAGCTACGGCGATGAAATCGGCGTGGCCACGCCGCTGCCCGCGCTCACGGATGCGGAGCCCGAGAAACGCTGGGCCGCGCTCCTCGCCTGCGCGCGCCAGCGCCGCGTCACCGACCTCGTAATCGGTCTTCCGCTCAACATGGACGACACCGCCGGCTTCAAGGCGCGGGAAGTGGAAAAATTCGCCACCCGTCTGAAAAACGAACTCGGCCTGCCGGTTCATTTCGTGGACGAACGGCTCACGTCCTATGAAGCCGAGGCGTCGATTCCGAAATCGAAGCGCCGCGATGTGCGCGCCAGCGGCCTGATCGATTCGCGGGCCGCGACACTCATCCTCCAGGACTACCTCGAGCAAGCCATCCCGCTCGCCCCGCCCGCGGGTTTCGAGGCCGAGGACGAACCCGGATCGGAGGACACGGGACGGTGAGCGCCGGGACCGAGAAAACGACACGCTGGAAATGCGTCTGCGCCTACGACGGGGCCCCCTTTGCCGGCTGGCAGAGCCAGCGCGGCGGCGACGCCATCCAGGACATCATCGAGGCGCGCGTGGAAACGATTTTCGGGCGGCTCATCCGCATCCACGCCAGTGGTCGCACCGATGCGGGGGTGCACGCGCGCGGACAGGTTTTCCATTTCGACGCCCCGTGGCGGCACGGCGCGGAAAAACTGCGCGCCGCGCTGGGGGCCGGCTTACCGCGGGCGATCCAGATCAAATCGGTGCGCGAGGCGCCGGAGACATTTCACTCCCGCTTTTCCGCGACCGGCAAAATCTACGCCTATCACATTCATCTCGGCGATCCTGATCCGTTCACTCGTCCCCATGTGTGGGCCTGCGGGCGCCCGCTCGATTTCGCCGCGATGCAGGCGGCGGCGGCGGTGCTGCGCGGGCGCCACGATTTCCGCGCGTTCTCCGCGCTCAACGGGCCCCCGCGCGAAAACACCGTGCGCGAACTGCGCCGGCTCGACGTGACCCGCCGCGGCGCGCGCATCCGCGTGAACGCCGAGGCCGACGGCTTCCTCTACAAGATGGTGCGCAGCCTCGTCGGCGCGCTGGCGGCGGCGGGCGAAGGCAAAATGACGCCCGGACAAATCAGGGAATTGCTCGCCACGGGAAAACGCACGCCGCTGCTGCCCACCGCGCCGCCGCAGGGTTTGTTCCTGGAGCGCGTGCTGTATCCATAATAAATCGTTCTCGTTCCCTTACACCAATTACGAATGGAATTTATATTTCAGGTAGGGCGAGGCGTCCCGCCGAGCCGCGAGCCGCAACGGCTCGGCGGGACGCCTCGCCCTACCCAAACCGGACCGGCACGGAGGCCGGCCAAAAGGATAAATTTCGTTCGTAATTGGTATTACTCGTTCTCGAAACGTCACGGAAACAGAAGAGAGAACGAGAACGATTGTGATGGATTCACGCTCCGGCCTCGACGCCGATCGGATGCAGGTTGCGCCAGCGGGCGAGGATGCGTTGGTGGATTTCATCCGGCGT
Source organism: Termitidicoccus mucosus (assembly GCF_038725785.1). GTDB lineage: Bacteria > Verrucomicrobiota > Verrucomicrobiia > Opitutales > Opitutaceae > Termitidicoccus > Termitidicoccus mucosus. Next base: position 771,178 of record NZ_CP109796.1, on the reverse strand, counting down.
GAGGCCGTGCGCGGCACGGAGCGTCTCGACGTCGTTGCCGTGCTCGATGAACTGGTCCGGCCAGCCGATGCGTTCGACCGCGGCCGGGCATTCGGCATCCTGCAACGCCTCCAGCACCGCGCTCCCGAAACCGCCGGCGAGCACGTGGTCCTCCATCGTCACGAGCAGCGGCACCACCGCCGCCTGGCTCAGCAGGAGTTCGCGGTCGAGCGGCTTGACGAAACGGGCGTTGACCACGCCGACGGAGAGTTGCTGCCCGGCCTCCAGGCGCTCGGCGAGGGCGAGCGCCTCGTAAACCATCGGGCCGAGCGCCCAGATGATGATGTTCGAGCCTTGCCGCAAAACCTCCGCCTGCCCGGTCGGCAGCGCGACCGGCTCGGGTTTCACCGCGACGCCGACCGCCGGGCCGCGCGGGTAACGGATGAACGCCGGGCCGCGATGCGCGAGCGCGGTGTGCAGCATGTCGGCGAGTTCGTCCTCGTCCTTCGGCTGCATGACGACGGCATTCGGCACGGACCGCAGGAAGGCGATGTCAAAGAGCCCGTGGTGGGTCGGGCCGTCGTTCGGTGAAAGCCCGGCGCGGTCGAGGCAGAAGGTGACCGGCAGGTTTTGCAGGCACACGTCGTGGATGACCTGGTCGAAACCGCGCTGGAGAAACGTGGAATAAATCGCGACGACCGGGCGGATGTCCCTGGTCGCGAGGCCGGCGGCAAAGAGCACGGCGTGTTCCTCGGCGATGCCGACATCGAAGAACTGGCGCGGCAGCGCCGCGGCCAAGTGCGCGAGGCCGGTGCCCGACGGCATCGCGCCGGTGATGCCGACGACGCGCGGGTCAGCCTTGGCGTGGCGCAGGAGCGCGCGTCCGAAAAACTCCTGCCATGCCGGCGCGGGGGGCGCGAAGCCGGGCGCGGTATGGCGGCTTTCACCGGTGAGCGGGTCATAGGGGCTCGCGCCGTGGAATTTTTCCGGCGACACGATCGCCGCGGGCAGGCCGAGCCCTTTTTTGGTCAGCACGTGGAGCAGAATCGGCGTGTCGCAGTTTTTCGCAAATTCGAGATTTTTGACGAGGTCGTCGAGACTGTGGCCGTTGACGGGGCCGATATAGCGCAGGCCGAATTTTTCAAAAAGGCTCGACTCGACAAAAAAATCCTTGGTCTCGCGCTTCCACTTCATCCACGTGCGGTGCATGTCGTGGCCGCCGGGCAGGCCGGTGAAAAATTTTTCCAGGTCGGCGTGGATCTTGTTGTAAGTGCGATTGGTGCTGAGCCGGTTGAGGTAATGCGAGATCGCGCCGACGTTCTTGGCGATGGACCACTCGTTGTCGTTGAGGATGACGATGAGGCGGCGCGTGGAGGTGACGACATTGTTGAGCGCCTCCATGGTGATCCCGCAGGTGAAGGAGGCGTCGCCGCACACGGCCACGACGTGCTCGTTTGTGGCGCGGAGATCGCGCGCGACGGCGATGCCGAGCGCGGCGCTGAGGGCAGTGCCGGCATGCCCCGCGCCGAAGGCATCGTGCGGCGACTCGGTCCGGTTCATGAAACCGCTCGCGCCGCCGGTCTGGCGGAGTTTTTCAAAAAACGCGCCGCCGCGTCCGGTGAGAAGCTTGTGCGCGTAGCTTTGGTGCGAGACGTCGAAGACAAACTGGTCGGCGGGCGTGTCGAAGACGCGGTGCAGCGCGATGGTGAGCTCGACCACGCCGAGGTTGGGGCCGACATGGCCGCCGTTGCGCGAGGTGACCGCGATGATTTCGTCCCGCAGTTCCTCGGCGAGTTGCGGGAGCTGGGCGGGCGCGAGGTTTTTGACATCGCCCGGGGCGCGAATGGCGTCGAGCAGGCGGACGGGTTTCCCGGATGGCTCGGGATTGGCGTGGGCGTCGGAGGGAATCATCGAGACTGCGGTGGAAAAAAGGACGTTGCGGCGGACCGGAGAGGGCGCGGCTCAATCGTCCTCGCGGGCGGCGGAGGCGGGAAAGGACTCGAAGGCGGCCGCGCCGGATTTCTGTTTTTTAAGGATTTCGATTTTCATCTCGGCCTCCTTCAGGCGGGCCTCGCAGGTCTTGAGCAGGCGGGTGCCCTCCTCGAATTTGACCAGCAGTTCGGACAGCGGTATGTCGCCGGATTCCATCGACTCGACGATGGCTTCAAGTTGCCCGAGTGCCTCTTCAAACGAGGGCGGCTGGTCTGCTTTTTTGGATTTCACGTCCACACGGGCAATGTGTCGGCGCGGAGTCGGTTTTCAACACCGGAAAATTCACCGGGCCGGGGTTTCCTGCTCACTCATAATGCCGGCGGCCGTCGAGCGCGCTCTTGAGCGTGACCGAGTCCGCATACAGCACGCCGCCGCCGCTGGGCAGGCCGAAGCCGATGCGCGTCGTTTTCACCTCCACGCCGTTTGCAGGCGCCGGCAGGTGCTGGGTCAGGTAGTGGCATGTCGCCTCGCCTTCGACATCGTTGGACAGCGCGAGGATCAACTCTCGCACCCCGCCGTCCGCGACGCGGCTGAAGAGCGCCTCGAAATTCAGGTCCTCGGGCCGCACGCCTTGGATCGGTGACAGGCGGCCGTGCAGCACATGATACACGCCGCGATACGCGCCGGAGCGTTCCATTGCGACCAAGTCGGGCACATGCTCGACCACGCACACCACGCCTTGCTCGCGCCGCTCGTCGGCGCAGATCGCGCAAAGACCGTCCTCGGCGAGATTACCGCAGCGCGGGCAGCGGCGCACCGTCGCGGCCGCCGCCTGCAACGCCTCGACGAGCTCCGGCAGCCGGGCGGGTTTTTCCACGAGCAGGTGCAACGCGATGCGCTCGGCCGAACGGAATCCGAGTCCCGGCAACTGCCTAAGCTGCTTTTGCAGTTTTTCAAACGCGGGTGTCATGACATGTTGCGCTGCCTGAAGTCCCCTCCCCTGCCCTCACATCAGTCCGGGCATCTGAAATGCCGAGGTGATCTTTTTCATCTCGGCCTCGTTCTGCTCCTTGGCCTGGGTGGATGCGTCCTGGATGGCGGTGAGCAGCGTGTCCGCCACGAACTTTGCGTCCTCCTTCAGAAACTCCGGATCGAGGCCGAGCGCGAGGAATTTGCCCGCGCCGGTGATTTTGATCTTAATCGCGCCGCCGCCGCTGGTGAATTCGAGTTCCTTGGCCTCGAGTTCGGTTTGGAGCGTCTCGATTTGACGCTGCATTTTCTGGGCTTGCTTGAGGAGTTTTCCGACGCCTGCCATTGTGGTGGGTGTTTGGGATGTTGGGTTGCGGGTGGTGAAAATGAAACCGGAAAGAAGCGCGGATAAAACGGCGCTCTTCAAGCTTCAATTGCGCGGCAGGCAATTGCTCGGAGAGGCGATTCAAAGTGGTGTCATTCCATCTTTCTTCTTTATTCTTTATCTTTCCTCTTTCTCCCCTGCCCGTTCCTGACGAAAGAGAAAGAGAAAGATAAAGAATAAAGAAGAAAGATTCCGGCGATGGCACGACTTTGAATTGCACCCATTGCTCGACAAAGCACCCTCCGCCCCGCCCGGTTTGCTCACGACAGCCGGTCGCTGCCGAAAAGCACGATCACGTTGTCCAGGTCATGCTTCACAAATTCGTCGCGATACCGCGCCGAAAGCGCGTCCACCCGGTCCATCTCATGCGTGAATTTTTCATCGTGGGGCATCCCCTTCGACGGCGGCTCCCTCGACAGTTCGCGCTCCAAATCCCTTTCCGCCAAACGGTCGCACAGCTCATCCCAGAAGCAGTCGTTTTCGAATTTCTCGATCAATTCACCCGCGCGGCCGTTTTCCAGTTCCTCCGATTCCGCCATTGCCCCGCCGGAATCGGGATCGCCGTTGACCAGGTCCGCGCATCCCATGTTCGGGGCGTTGCGCAGGAGCATCTGGTAAACCGCCTCGTAACGCCCGGGGTGCGCGTCGTCGAAATCCTCTTCGCGCGAGGTCGCCACCCACATGCCCATGTAGGCAAGTTCAAGCAGGCGGGCGTATTCCTTCTGGGTGATGGAGATTTTCATGCGGGAATCGTCTGCCCGTCAGGCGGCGAAAAGCAAACGAGATTATGCGGGAGGGCTTCGTCGGGGAATCCTCCCTACAGCCACTTCGCCGCCCCTTTCAGCGTCTCGATGCGCTTCAGGAGCCGCTTGATTTCCTGCGCCTTGGCCTTGGGCGCGACGAGCGTGGCGTCGGGCGTATGCACGACGATGAGGTCGTCCGCGCCGAGCACCGCCGTCAAATGGCCGTCCCCGGAAAACACGATGTTGCCCGCGCCCTGCTCGACCAGCGCGAGCCCGCGCGTGACGTTGCCCGCAGCGTCGGGCCGGTAGTGCCGCGCCACCGCCGGCCAGGCCCCGACATCGTCCCAGTCGAACGACGCGGGCAGCACCACGACGTTGTCGGCGCGTTCGAGCAGCGCGTAGTCCACGGAAATCCGGGTGAGCGCCGGGTAGATCTTTTTCAACACCGGCACGAGGGCGCGGCCCTCCCGCCCCTTCGCCAGCGCCGTGCGCACCGGCGCCATCCCCGCATCCAGTTCGGGCGCATGCGCGGCCAGCGCGGCCTGGACGACCGGCGCGCTCCAGACAAACATGCCGGCGTTCCACACGTAGTCGCCCGACTCCAGGTAACCGCGCGCCACCTCGGGCGCGGGCTTTTCCACGAAACGCTTCACGCGGAACACCGGGCAGCGCTCGAAGTTCTTCCATTTCTCGCCCTGCTGGATATAACCGAAACCCGTCGCGGGCTCGTCCGGCTTTATGCCGATGGTCACCATCACGGGCGCGGCGGACGCCGCCGCAAACGCCGCCCGCAAATCCCGCTGGTAGGCCGTCGCGTCGTGGATGACGTGGTCGGCGGGCAGCACCGCAAACACGCCTTCGGGATCGCGCGCGGCCACGAGGGCCGCTGCAAGCGCGACCGCCGGCGCGGTGTCGCGTCCGACGGGCTCCGCGATGATGTTGGCGGCGGGCAGGCGCGCACACACCTCGCGCACGGCCTTTTCCTGCACCGCGCCGGTGATGACAAAGATGTTTTTCGCGGGCACCACCGGACGCACCCGGTCGAGCGTCTGCGCGAGCATCGGTTTCGCGCCGACGATCGGCAGCAGATGTTTCGGGCGGCGGGCGCGGCTTTGCGGCCAGAAGCGCTCGCCCTTCCCCCCGGCAATGATGACGGCAAAATGTTGCGGCATGTCGGCGGCCAGCTTGGCGGAAATTTTGCCGGCGGCGCAATTTCATTTGCGCCAACCGGGGTTTCCCCGGGTGCAACCCAAAGTGATGCCATCCGCCGAAATCTTTCCTCTTTCTTCTTTATCTTTCCTCTTTCTCAAGTTTCTGACGAAAGAGGAAAGAACACGCCGAAGGTGAGGCGAAAGAATGTGACATCCCCTCCGATTGCCTCACTCTTGTCCGGCATGGATTCATATCCGCTTGAGATTTCCGTGGAAGAAACCGCCCGGCTGCTTCGCGACGAATCCGGTCGCGTGCAACTCATCGACGTGCGCGAACCCGACGAACACGCGCGCTGCCGCATCGCAGGCGCCCGGCACATCCCGATGCGTGACATTCCCGCCGCGCTCGGTTCGCTTCCCCGCGACAAGCACCTGCTCATTCACTGTCACCACGGCAGCCGCAGCCTGCGCGTCACTCAATGGCTGCGCGCGCAAGGCCTCGCCGCCGTCAGCAATGTCGCGGGCGGCATCGACGAATGGGCCGCGAAACTCGATCCGGCCATGCGCCGGTATTGAGCCTCCGTGCTCAAACCGGTCCGGCGCGCCCGGCATCATCCGTTGCATCGCGGGCGGGTGCGCGCATCGGGCGCACTCTGAAGGCAAACCTCTCATGGCGGAAAACCGTCCGCAGCGGCATTTCGGATGAATTTGCGTGCGCAGCCGGCATGAAAACGCGCCTGCGCACGCATCCTGCTATGGAAGTCTGCCATAGACAAGCCATGGCCAGCACCACCGACTCCCCTCCGCCATTCAATCTCTCGACCTCCGGCCCGAGGCCGCCTCTTTTTGACGGTTACGATCCCGATGGCTTCTTCGACGAAATGTTCGAAGCCGACGGCTCCGTGCGCAACCACTACCGTAAACTTCTTCATAATTTCAAAACCCTCTCGCATCCCGACCTCGACACCAAACGCCGCGCCGTGGACGCGCTTTTTCTCCGGCAAGGCGTCACCTTCAATGTTTACGGGGACTCGCAGGGCACGGAGCGCGTTTTTCCCTTTGACCTCATGCCGCGCATCATTCCGCGGCACGAATGGGAGCATCTCGAGGCCGGTCTCATCCAGCGCATCACCGCGCTGAATCTTTTTCTCCACGACATCTACCACGAGCAACGCATCCTCAAGGACGGTGTCGTGCCCCCCTTCTACGTCTTGTCCGCGAAGCACTTTCGCCGGGAATTCGTCAACTTCAACGTTCCCGGCGACATCTACATCCACATCTGCGGCACGGACCTCATCCGCGGCGCCGACGGTACTTACATGGTGCTTGAGGACAACGCCCGATGCCCGTCCGGCGTGAGCTATGTGCTGGAAAACCGCCGCGCCATGAAGCGCACGTTTTCCGACTTGTTCGAGTCGGTCGGCGTGCGTTCCGTCAGCAGTTATCCCGCCGACCTGCTCAACGTGCTCAGGCACATCGCGCCCGCCGGCGTCTCCGATCCGACCGTCGTCATCCTCACGCCCGGCCCTTACAACAGCGCCTACTTCGAGCATGCCAGCCTTGCCCGGCAGATGGGCATCGAGATCGTCGAGGGCCGCGATCTCGTCGTGCGCGACCAGGCGGTCTGCATGCGCACCACCAAGGGACTGCGCCCCGTGCACGTCATCTACCGGCGCATCGACGACGACTTTCTCGACCCTTCCGTCTTCCGCTCCGACTCCGCGCTCGGCGTCGCCGGGCTGGTGCATTCCTACCGCGCCGGCCGGGTCTCGCTCGCCAACTCCATCGGCACGGGCGTCGCCGACGACAAGGTCATGTATTACTTTGTCCCGCGCATCATCAAATACTACCTCGACCAGGACCCGATCATCCCGAACGTCCCGACCTATCTCGCCAGCGAGGACAAGGACCGCGCCTACATCCTCGACCATCTCGGCGAACTCGTCGTGAAATCCGCCAACGAGGCCGGCGGCTACGGCATGCTCATGGGCCCGCAATCCACCGCCGCCGAGCGCGCCTCCTTCCGCGAGCGCATCCTGGCCGACCCGCGCAGCTACATCGCGCAGCCGGTCGTGTCGCTTTCGCGCCACCCCACCTTTGTCGAGGACAATCCGCGCGCGCTCGAAGGCCGCCACATCGACCTGCGCCCGTTCATCCTCTACGGCGAGAAAGTCACCGTGATACCCGGCGGCCTTACGCGCGTCGCCCTTCGCCGCGGCTCGCTGGTCGTGAATTCCTCCCAGGGCGGCGGCAGCAAAGACACCTGGGTTTTGCACAATGGAGACTAACCCCGCCCACCCCTGAACCATCTTTCCTCTTTATTCTTTATCTTTCCTCTTTCTCTCCGAGAGCGTCCCGGATGAAGAGAAAGAGGAAAGATAAAGAATAAAGAGGAAAGAACCAAAACCACCGCACCGTTCACAATCCATCCACCCTTTTCCCCTCTTTATGTTAAGCCGCGTCGCAAACTCCCTCTACTGGATGAGCCGCTACATCGAGCGCGCCGACAACACCGCGCGCCTTGTCGATGTGAGCCTCCAGCTTTCCCTCGATCTCCAGCACTTTGACGAGCACACGCTCGACTCGCACTGGCTGCCGGTCGTCCAGAGCGCCGGCGACGAAACCCTCTTCAGCGCGCTTCACCCGATTCCCACCAGCGACGCCGTCATCGAGTTCCTTGTTTTCCAGACCGAAAACACCAACTCCATCCTCAGCTCCGTGATGCTCGCCCGCGAGAACGCCCGCATGGTGCGCGACCAGATTCCCAACGAATTCTGGGAGGAGCTCAACCGCCTCTACCTGTTTCTCCGCTCCGCGGGTGCGCGCGCCTCCTTCCGTTCCGATCCCACGCAATTCTTCCAGGAAATCAAGGCATCCGCCCTTCACCTCCAGGGCATCACGCACGCCACCGTGGTGCGCAACGAAGGCTGGCGTTTCATCCAGGCCGGCAAATACATCGAGCGCGCCGACAAGACCTCGCGCATTCTCGATGTCCGCCACGCAGCCTTTCCCGCGCGCGGCGCGCCCGGCGCGATCACCCAGGCCGGCGCGCTCGAATGGGCCGCCGTGCTCCGCTCCTGCTCCGCCTGGGATGCCTACCAGGCCCTTCACGGCGCCGAAATCCTGCCCGCGCACGTCGCCGACCTGCTCCTGCTCTCCGAGGATTTTCCACGCTCCGTGCGCTTCAGCGTGCAACAGCTCAACACCGCCCTCCGCCGCATCTCCGGCGTCGGCGACGAAAGCTTTTCCAACGACGCCGAAAAACTCTCCGGACGCCTCCTCGCCGAACTCTTCTACGGCACGACCGACGAAATCTTCGACCAAGGCCTGCACACCTACATCGACGCCCTCCAAACCAAGCTGAACACCATCGGCGAAGCCCTCTTCCGCACCTACATTCTCCACGCCTTCCAGCAAATCGAGGACGACCAGATCCGCCAGCAGGAAGAGCAGCAGCAACAATGAATACGGATATTATTCTTTCTCTTTATTCTTTATCTTTCCTCTTTCTCTTCATTCGAGGTGCCCACGGAGAGAAAGAGGAAAGATAAAGAATAAAGAGAAAGAACCAAACCACCGCCGGCGCGTCCCTGTTCCGCAATCTGCCTTCCTACTTCCGCATTCCGCATGCACCTCCACGTCCTCCACCGCACGCACCACGCTTACGCCACCCCCGTGCGGGACAGTTTCAACGAGGCCCGCCTCCAGCCGCTCACCGCCGACGGACAAATCTGTCTGGACTATCAGCTCACAACCGATCCGCCCTCGCGCACGACGCACTTCATCGATTTTCACCAGAACCACGTCCACCAGTTCGAGATCACCACGGCGCACACCGCGCTTGCCATCGAAAGCCGCGCCACCGTGTCCACCACCACCCGGCGCCTTGCACCCGCGCAAACGACCACGCCGCTTGCGGACATGGCGGCCTGCGCGCGACTCGCGCAATGCTTCGAGTTTCTTCAGCCCAGCCACTACACCGCGCCCACGCCCGACGCGCATGCCCTTGGCCAGGCCATCACCGCGGACATCGCCGACGCCTGGCACGCCGCGCAGGCCGTCACCGCGCACATCCACCAGAATTTCGCCTACAAACCCGCAGCCACCAACGTCCACACGCACATGCGCGACGTGCTCCGCGACCGCCAGGGCGTCTGCCAGGACTTCGCGCACGTCATGCTCGGCATCTGCCGCTCCCTCGGCATTCCCGCGCGCTACGTCAGCGGCTACCTCTACAACGGCCCCGCCGACACGCTTCGCGGAGCGCAGGCGAGCCATGCCTGGGTCGAGATTTACCTGCCCGATCACGGTTGGCGCGGACTCGATCCGACCAACAACACCCAGCCCGACGACCGCTACATAAAAATCGCCACCGGCCGCGACTACGCCGACGTGTCGCCGATCAAAGGCACCTACCGCGGCACCGGCGATCGCCGCATGACGGTCGAGGTTCTGGTCACCGCGCTCGAGCCCGCCGAGACCAGGGCATTTTAAATTGCCCCGCGGTTTTGCCGAGGTCCCGAAAGAATCGGATTCGGCCCCGTGGAGGGACGGCCTCCGTGCCGTCCATCTGCTCCGAAGCGGACGGCACGGAGGCCGTCCCTCCACGAAGCCAAGCAAAATGCTGGCTTCACTGCCGCACCCAAAGCACCGGCTGCCGGATGGGGAAATTGCGCTGCACTTCCTCGACCTCGGGGTCGGGATCGAGTTTTTTCCAAATCTCAAGCCAGTCCGCCCTGCCCGCGGCCAGCGCGCCGAAAAGCAGCGCGGGCTGACGCACGGGCCAGTCGTCCCAATACATCACATCCGGCTTGAGCGGCCACTTCGATTTGTCCGCGAGACAGGGCGCGAGCCAGGCGATGCCTCGCGCGAGACTGCGCCCGTCGGGCAGTTCCCACGTGATGAGGTTTTCGCCGGGCGCGCCCAGTATCTGCCCGAGCGCGGTCATCACATCGAGGTTGAAGATCGAGTAGCCATAGGGCTTCGTGCGCCTGAGCTCCAACGGGAAACTCCCGTCGGCCGCCATCTGGTCCGGCAGATGGATTTCCTTCAGCCGCCGCCGGCAAAGCGCGAGCGTCCCGGCGTCGCCGGTCAGCGTGGCGAAACACGCGGCTTGCAATGTCCAGCAGGTGCCGTGGTTGTTCTTCGCCTCGCTCTCCTCGATTCCATAGGCATGCGTGCGCATCCAGTGCAGGTAGTCGCGGAACCAGCCCGTGACCGCCGTGTCATCGTTTTTTGAATACGACTGCGCGCCGCGCAGTGTCTCGGCGGCCAGCGCGACTTCGCACAGGTGCAGCGTGTCGATCAGACCGATGGAGCGCCCGGTGGCGCGGCCTTTGATCGCTTGCGAGTAAAGCAGGCTCGGGTTCATGCGCGTCGAGGGCCCGACAAACCACGCGCGGAGATGCCGGGCCGCCGCCGCGGCATAACGCTCGTCGCGCGTCAGCTTGTAGGCGGCGGCGAGCGCGGCCACATCGCGCGAAAACGCGATCAGGAGCCGGCGGTGCGCGACGAAGTTGTCCGGGTTGCTCAATCCGTCGCGCTGGATGTAGGGGCCGTCCGGATTGGCCGGGTCGGGCCACCAATAATCGCCCTCGGATGAAAAGTCATGCACCCCGCCCGCGCTGCGCGGGTTGACGACGCTCGTGATGGTGCGCGGTTTCTTCTTGAGCGCAGTCCCGACGAGCCGGGTGACGCGCGGTGCCTCGTGCGCGGCGAGATCGAAGGCCGGAAGCGCCGGCTGGGCGGCAGGCGCGGCGGCGCCGGTGATGTGAACGCCGAAAACAGCAACCAGAACGCGAAAAGGAAGAGATCGAAACAGGGAAATTCGGGCGGCGGGCATGATGGAGATTTTCATCAGCCATCATGCCGGCAACGGGCGGCGCGGGCAAATCCATCCTGGCTTTTGCCGTTAAGCAAATTGCCGTGGCATGCTTCCGGTGCCGGCAAGGAGGGGCGGCGTCCCGCCGCCCGACACGCGGAACGCGTGCCCGTCGTGCCTCGATCTCGATAAACCACGCGCTAGGGCGTGTTAACATTAATTGCACTTGACGGTGATTTATGCGTATGAGGAGGGGAATGGAACTGACGAAGGAACACCTGGAGAGAATCAAGGACAGCCTGCCGGTGGAGCGGGGCAATGTGAGCATTGATGTGCTGAGCTTTCTAAACGGGGTGCTGTATGTGGCGGAGAACGGGTGCAAATGGAGGAGATTGCCGGAGAGGTTTGGGAACTGGCACACGATCTACACGCGGATGAATCGCTGGAGCAAAAGCGGAGTATGGGACCGGGTGTTCGAGCGGCTGCAGAAGGAAGGGCTGGTGCATCTGGAGCTGAAGGTGGTGTCGCTGGACAGTACCAGCGTGAAGGTCCACCCCGATGGGACCGGGGCGGAGAAAAAAACGGGCCTCAGGCGATCGGCAAATCACGAGGAGGCCGGAACACCAAGATTCATCTGGCTGCCGCGAATGATGTCCATGCCCTCGGCTTCCGCCTCTCGCCCGGGCAGAACGGCGACGGACCCGAGGGACGCGAGCTGATTGGCGAGTTGGGATGCCCGAGGCATGGATGCGCCCTGGCCATGGACATGGCCTACGAAGGCAACGAAACCCGCGGCTTGGCCTGCCTGCTCGGCTTCAAGCCTGTCGTCCCGCCCAACCCGTTGCGTCGAAAACCCTGGAAACTCAACCAGGCACTTTACCGCCAGCGCAACCACGTCGAGCGCCTCTTCCGCCGCATCAAGGGCTTCCGTCGCGTCTTCACCCGCTACGACAAGCTCGATGTCCTCTTCCGCTCTTTCGTCTCCTTCGCTCTCTCTTGGCTACTCCTCAATAGTGCTAACAGGTCCTAACGGGCGAGGCTTTCGCCTCGTCGGGCGGCGGGACGCCGCCCCTCCTTGCGCAAGCGTCTCTCTTATCTAAACGCCATTCAGTGCCCGCTCTTGTGTCGGCCCCCTGCCTGACGGCATTTCAAGGCGCCCTCAATTCACCGCGATTTCCCTCGCCCGGCGGACGAGGCTCAGAAACTCGTGGCGGCGCCCGTCGGCATCGGGACCGAGGCCGCTTTCGGCCCAGTCGAGCAGCTTGTCGTAATCCGCGCCGGCCTTGTCCGGCGAGTCGCGCAGCACCATGCCGAACGCCGCCACGGCCGAGGCGAACTTGAAATCACGGCTCGCCTCGGCAAATCCCCGTGACGAGTTTTCCAGCGTAAACTCCAGCATCTCGCTTTGGTCCGCCGAGGGAGCCTTGAAACGGATTTTCAGCGTCAGCAATTCGCTCGCCAGCTCCAGGTTGGCGAGCTGCGGCGCGGCGATCTGGTATTTCAGCGGCTCGACCGGCGGCACGCCGGGGGCCGCGGCCGCGCCGTCATCCGCGCCAAGGGGCACGACCTCGTAGAGCGCCGTCACGGTGTGTCCCGCGCCGATCTCGCCGGCGTCCACCTTGTCGTTGTTGAAATCCTCGCGGGCGAGCCGGCGGTTTTCGTATCCGATCAACCGATACGACTGCGCCGCCGCCGGGTTGAACTCGACTTGCAGCTTCACGTCTTTCGCGATGGTGACGAGCGTCGCGCCCGCCTGCTCGACGAGCATCCGCCGCGCCTCCATGCGCGAGTCGATGTAGCCGTGCTGGCCGTTGCCCTTGTTAGCCAAAAGTTCGAGTTTCGAGTTCTTGTAATTGCCCATGCCGAAGCCGAGCACGGTGAGAAACACGCCGGAGCGCGCCTTCTCCTCGATGAGCCGGGTGAGGTCGCCGTCGTTGGTGACGCCGACATTGAAGTCGCCGTCGGTGCAGAGGACGACGCGGTTCGCGCCGCCCTCGATGAAGTTGGCCTTGGCGACATCGTAGGCGAGCTGGATGCCCATCGCACCGTTGGTCGAGCCTTCCGCCCGCAGCGCGTCGAGCGCCGCGAGGATGTCGCGCTTTTTCGACGCGGGCGTGGAGGGCAGCGCCAGCCCCGACGAGCCCGCGTAGGTGACGATGGCCACGCGGTCGTCGGGCCGGAGCGTGTCGAGCAGCATGCGCATGGCGTCCTTCACGAGCGGAAGCTTGTTGGGCTCGTCCATCGAGCCGGAGACATCGAGCAGAAAAACGAGGCTCACGGGCGGGCGTGTGGCGGCGTCGAGTTCGCGGCCTTTGATGCCGATGCGCACGAGCCGGTGCGCGGGATTCCATGGCGCGGCGGCGACCTCCATAGAGGCGGCAAACGGCGCTTCGCTGTCGCGCGGCGGCGGCGCGTAGTCGTAGGGGAAATAGTTGACCAGTTCCTCGACATGCACGGCGTCGGGCGGCGGCAGGCGTCCGCCGTCGAGGAAACGCCGGACATTGGTGTAACTGGCCGTGTCCACGTCCGCCGCGAAGGTTGAGACGGGCGCATCGGCCACGCGGGAGAAACGGCTGTCCGGCTGATGGGCGTAGGATTCGGTGTTATGATACCCGGCGAACGATGGCGCGCTTGGAGCTGTCTCTTCCGGCCCTCTGGCCTCGCGTGCCACTCTCCGGGTTTCAGAAGCTATCAAGGCTTCCCCATATACTCTTGCCCTCATCTCGTTTGCCGCGCGCCTCCGCTCGGCCACAGTCGCCTCCAGTTGTGCCCTTCTCTCCAACTCAAATCCGCGTTGCTGCGGCAAAACACGCGCAAAGAAAAACACTGCGAAACATGCCGCCGCCAAGCCGGATACGAGGAAATAAGGAAAACGGCGGCGTCTCCGCCTATACGGATCATCCTCGCGTTCGCGCTGGCGTTCCCGCTCGTGCGCGACCTCGTCCACGTCAGCCGCGCCGCCGTCGAGGACGCCAAGCACGGGCAAGATGTTCGGCACACTTTCGGGGGCGCGGACATTCCTGTCCGCGATGTCGCGAGCGGATTCGCGGGCAGGAATGCCCGCGCTCCCGTTCACGGGCTCGGTGGCAAGGGCGGCGCGCAGGTCGCCGGCCAGCGCGCGGATTTCGGCGAGCGCGGCTTGCGCGGCGGCATCGTCGTGCACCTCGGCTTCGAACGCGGCGCGTTCATCCATGTCCATCTCGCCCAGCGCGTAGGCGGTCAGGCGAGGATCGTCGAGGTGGCCGGTGTGGTTGTCCTGGTTTTCGGAAAAATCGGGTTTGTTTTCGTTGCTCATGTGTTTCGTCTCCTGGTTTTCGTTTCGCTCCCGCGTTTATGATTGCTGCGCGGCAAAGTCGGCGCGCAGGCGTTTGACGGCGTTGTGAATCAGCACGCCCACATGGTTGACCGAGAGCGCGGTGATGCGGCTTATTTCCTTGTAACTGAAACCATTCTGGAATTTCAGGCGAATGACCTCCTGCTGGTTTGCGGGCAGTCCGTCGATGAGCCGCAGCAGCGCCGCCTGCTCCTCGGCCTGCTCCAGCGCGCGGCCCGGCCGCGGTTCGACCGCAGTCACGCGCTCGGCCTGCCCCTCGTCAAAGCGTTTCATGCGCCCCTCCTTTCGCAGCACGTCGAGCGCGCGGTGGCGGCAGACGGTGAAAAGCCATTCGGCGAGGTGGCCGTCCACGCCCTCGCGGGGCTGGGCCATGAGGCGGACAAATGTGTCCTGCACGACATCGCGCGCCCGGTCGGCATCGCCGCCAAGCAGGCGCGCCGCGTAACGCGTGAGCGCGCCCTGATGCTCCGCCACCACGGACGGAATGAAATTCCCGGCGTCATCCTTGCTTTTTTCATAGACGGGCTCCTGGTTCATTGGGTCATAAGGGTTTTGAGTGTGACCTGTTGCCGGATAAACGAATGAACCGGAGATTTATTAAAAAAAATTTCGAGTGACCTGTTTAGGGGCGATTCTGCACCCCGTCTATTTTGTCCGCGCGCCGAGCCTGGCCTGTGTTGCCGCCACTTCGCCGGCCAGGCCCAGTTCCGCCGCAACCAGCAGTCGCAGTCGCAGCGCCAGTTCCAGTCCGGCCCATTTTTCGGGCAGGCGCGACAAGGCCAGCCACGCGTCGCCGGTGCGGGTCGGCTTCTTCGCCATCGCCGCCGCCGCTTCCAGCAACAGCGCATCGGGAGAGTCGGGCGACGGTGTGTCGTCCGCATCCGCCGTCACGAGAAACCGCATCAACCCCACCTCGATATCGCTGCCCGCCTCGCGCACCGCCACCGCGTATAACCGGTCGGCGCGCAGTTCCTTGACTCCCCGGGCGGACTCCAGCTTCGCAAACGCCAGCGGAGGCCGTACCCGCACCGACGCCCAGCGCACGTCCGGGTCGTCAAGATCGACCACGACCACATCATAATTAATCCCGGCCTCTGCCACCCAGTTGATTTCCGGCGCGGTGAAACGGGTCACGCCAAACGGCGAGGTCACATGCACGGTGCCCGCGCGTTCGGTTTTCCCGGAATACGTCCACGAAGCTAGGTCGGGCAGCGGCGATGCCAAGGCATCGAACTTGTCCGGCGGCGGCACTTCATGACTCAGCTTTGCCGGTCCCGCCAGCGTGGTGCCGGTTCCGCCCCCGGCCGGGACCAAGTGCGCGCGCACGCCGTCGGGCAGCGAAACATCGCGACCCGACGGCACGACATCCCATCCCGCGCCGCGTCGCTCCAGTTTTTCAAAACTCGCATCATCCGCTGGAATCAAAAAAGCTGCCGGATGCGCAGGCTCCTTTTTACCGCAACCCCCGGCCAGCAAACCCGCGACCACCACTGCCATTCCCAACATCAAGCGATACCCGACCCCAATTATAAAGAAACGATACTTGCGCATCATAAAACCAGAATTCCCATGAATCCGCCGCCGTCAATCCCCGGCGGCGCCGGGTTGGGGCGGCATAATCGACTCAATAACCATTTCTGAATCATTTTTAGGCTTATCAAAATAGGGCGAGGCGTCCCGCCGAGCCGTTGCTGCCCCACGGCTCGGCGGGACGCCTCGCCCTACCAAAATATAAATTTCGTTCGGAAATGGTATAAGTCGATTGGAGGCGATTTCAATCGTCCCAATCCGACCTTTCAACCGCCCCGCGTATCACGCGGTGGTTTTGCGCATCCGCGAATCGCGCGCCGTTTTCAGTTTTTTGGGGAAGTCCACGATGGAGTGCAGTCCGCGGCTTTCCTTGCGCTGGCGGGCGCAGGCGACGACGAGCCGCGCCACCTGCACCAAGTTGCGCAATTCCAGCAGGCGCGTGTCCACCGAAAAATTCCAATAATACTCGTCCACCTCGCGGGCGAGGTTCGCCACGCGGCGGCGGGCGCGCTCGAGGCGTTTTGTCGTGCGCACGATGCCCACGTAGTCCCACATAGCGCTGCGAAGCTCGTCCCAGTTGTGCGTGATGACCACGCGCTCGTCCACGTCGCCGCCGCCGAGGTCCTTCCAGGCGGGGATGTCCAGGGAATCGCGCGTCCCCGCCCGGGTTCGTCCGCGTGGAGCGAGCGCGTGGCTGTTTTCCAGATACGCGCGCACCGACTCCGCGCCGCGATGCGCGAGCACGACGGCCTCGAGCAACGAATTGCTGGCGAGGCGGTTGGCACCATGCAGGCCGGTGCAGGCCACCTCGCCGCAGGCGTAGAGGCCGGGCAGGCTGGTCTCGGCGGACAGGCTGGTCGCCACTCCGCCGCAGGTGTAATGCGCGGCGGGCACGACGGGGATCATCTGTTTGCCGATGTCGATGCCGAGGCCGAGGCAGGTTTCGAAGATCCGCGGAAAACGCGCGCGCAGGAAGGCGCGGCTTTTGTGCGTGATGTCGAGGTGCACACAGGGGGCGCCGGAGGTCTTCATCTCGGTGTCGATGGCGCGCGCCACGATGTCGCGCGGCGCGAGATCGGCCATCTCGTGATAGCGCGACATGAACGCCTCGCCCGATGCATTGCGCAGCACCGCGCCCTCGCCGCGCACCGCCTCGCTGATGAGGAAGCGCCCGCCCTCGGGCGAGTAAAGCGCGGTCGGGTGAAATTGCGTGAACTCCATGTTGCGCACCTCCACGCCCGCGCGCCACGCCATCGCGATGCCGTCGCCGGTCGCGATGTCGGGGTTGGTCGTGTAGCGGTAAACCTGGCCCGCGCCGCCGGTGGACAGCATTACCACCGGAGCGCGAAAGGTCTCCACGCGCCCCGCGCGGACGTTGAGCGCATAAAGCCCGGCGACACGGTTCGGTCCGCGGCGCGCCGCCCGCCCGGCGAGCTTTGAGGTCGTGACGACATCAATGGCAAAGAAATGCTCGAACAGCGCGATGCGTTTTTCACATCCCACCGCGCGCAGCAGCGCCTCCTCGATGGCCGCGCCGGTCATGTCCTTCACGTGCAGGATGCGCCGCGCGCTGTGCCCGCCCTCGCGCCCGAGTTCGAAGGCGCCGGCCTTGTCGCGGGAAAACTCCAGGCCGAGCTCAATGAGTTCGCGCACGCGCGCCGGGCCGTCCTGCACGATCTCGCGCACCACGCGCTCGTTGCACAGACCGTCGCCCGCCACGAGCGTGTCGCGCACGTGCGAGTCGAAATCGTCCGTTTGCGACGTGACCACGGCGATGCCGCCCTGGGCGTGATTGGTGTTGGACTCGGCCTTGTTCTTCTTCGTGAGCAATGCCACGGAAAGGCCCGCCCGCGCCACTTTGAGTGCGAAGCTCAGCCCCGCGATTCCGCTGCCGACGACGAGAACGTCATAATTGTGGGTCATGGTAGTGAAACTGACACTTTGATATCACGGTGCATCCCGCGCGGTCAGGCGTTTTTGCGTTCCTCCGCCTCGACGGATATGCCAACCATCACGGTGGTCTGCGCGTCACTGTTCCAAACTGAATGCGGTATCCCGCCCTTTACCAAAAAGGCTTCGTTGGGATTTAATGTTTTCCGCTCCCCGCCGAGTCGAATCGTGGCCTGCCCGCTGACGACAATAAACAAATGGTCGTGCGCATGGGTGTGATCGGTTTCCGGCCCTCCTCCGCCCGGTTCCAGATATGCAATCGCGCCATCGATGATTCGCCCGCAGTTCCCAAACAATCTTTTGGCCAGAAATTTGATGTGATTCGGCGGAGTCGCGAAATCGTTCATTGGCTTGTCCGGAACTCACAAAGTGATGTTGTCGATCAGCCGCACCTCGTCCACCCAGGCGGCGACGACGAGCATGGAGCGTCCGGGCTCGACCTCGCGCATCGGCTCCATCGTGCGATGGTCGACCAGCGCCACGTAGATGACCCGGACGCGGCGATGCTGTCCCAGGATATGCGTCATCTCCGCCACGAGCCGGTCGGATCGGTGCTCGCCTTTTTCCACCATGTTTTTCGCGAAATTCAGCGCCTCGTGCAAGGCCAGCGCCTCGGCGCGCTGCGCGCCGGTCAGGTAGCGGTTGCGCGAGCTCATGGCCAGGCCGCCTTCCTCGCGCAGCGTCGGGGCGACAATGATGCGCACCGGGAAATTCAGGTCCTCCGCCATCTTGATGATGACCGCCGCCTGCTGCGCGTCCTTTTGCCCGAACACCGCCACATCCGGCCGCGTGATGTTGAACAACTTTGCCACCACGGTCGTCACGCCGCGGAAGTGCGAAGGCCGCGACGCGCCTTCGAGCGGCCTGGCCACCACTTCCTCGTTCACATAGGTCGAGTAGTTTTTCGGATACATTTCCTCCACCGAGGGGGCGAACACGAAGTCCGCCCCGGCCTCGGCGGCGAGCGCGGTGTCGGAATCGATGTCGCGGGGATATTTGGAAAAATCCTCGTTCGGGCCGAATTGGGTCGGATTCACGAAGACCGACACGATCACCACATTCGCCTCGGTCTTGGCCTGCTGCACCAGGCTCAAATGCCCGTCATGCAACGCTCCCATCGTGGGCACCAGACCGATGGTTTTCCCCTGCGCGCGCAGCGTGTCGGCCAATTTTCGCATTTCTGAAACCGTTGTGATTTTCTGCATGGGTAAAAGATTAGGGCGGCGTCATGCCACGCTTGAATTAACCCGACCTGCTCAACTAATTCAAGTGCGCGCTTTGCAGAGTTCACCTATTGCAAACGCGCATCGGATACATTTTCTAACCTACTGCTCCCTTTCCCATGATCCGTATCAACGAACACTACACCAAACTCAAGGCCTCCTATCTCTTCGCCGACATCGCGCGCCGTGTCGCCGCCTATCAGCAGGCGCACCCGGACAAAGCCGTCATCCGCCTCGGGATCGGCGATGTGACCGAGCCCCTTCCGCCGGCGTGCATCGAGGCGTTGCACGCCGGAACCGACGAACTGGCCCATCGCGAAACCTTCCACGGCTACGGCCCCGAGCAGGGCTACGCCTTTCTGCGCGAGGCCATTGCCGCGCATGACTACGCCGCCCGCGGCTGCGACATCAGCGCCGACGAGGTGTTCGTTTCCGACGGCTCCAAGTGCGATTGCGGCAACATCCAGGAGATTTTTTCCACCGACGCCCGCCTCGCCATCCCCGATCCCGTGTATCCGGTTTACGTGGACACCAACGTCATGGCCGGCCGCACCGGCTCCGCCGCCGACGGGCGCTACGAGGGCATCACCTACCTCGATTGCACGCCCGCCAACGGCTATGTCCCCGCCCTGCCCGCGCCCGGCGTCGTCGATCTCATCTACCTCTGTTTTCCCAACAATCCCACCGGCGCCGTGGCCCCCCGCGAGCAACTGGCTGCGTGGGTCGCCTACGCCCGCGAAAACCGCGCCATCATCCTCTACGATTCCGCCTACGAGTCCTTCATCCGCGACGAGAAAATCCCGCGCAGCATCTACGAGATCCCCGGCGCGCGTGATGTCGCCATCGAGTTCCGCAGTTTCTCCAAGACCGCGGGATTCACCGGCACCCGCTGCGCCTACACGGTCATCCCGAAAAACCTCACGGCCCTCGACGCATCCGGCAAGGAGCACTCCCTGCACGCGCTCTGGAACCGCCGCCACACGACCAAATTCAACGGCGTCTCGTATCCCGTGCAACGCGCCGCCGCCGCCATCTACACCGATGCCGGCAGGCGGCAGACGCGCGCCCTCACCGATTATTACCTCGGCAACGCCGCGCTCATCCGCGCCGCGATGCAAAAGCTCGGCCTGCCCTGCGTCGGCGGCGACAACTCGCCCTACATATGGGTCAACACCGGACGCGATTCATGGGAGGCGTTTGACCGCCTGCTGAACGACGCGCAGGTCGTGGTCACACCCGGCGCGGGCTTCGGCCGTTGCGGGGAGAACCACATCCGCATCAGCGCCTTCAACAGCCGCGAAAACGTCGAGACCGCGCTGGAGCGAGTGGCCAAGGCATTGTAGCCGGTATATTTGCTTATGTAGCGCAGGCATCCCTGCCTGCCGTCGTTGATTCATCGCGCGAAGCGCTCATTTATTTCCTGAAAAGGAGCAGGCGACGCTTCGCGCCTTCTGTTTCGCCGGCAAGCAGGGATACCTGCGCTACATGATGGACAGCGCGCTTTCGTCCGAAGTCGCGTCACCCGCGCAGGATGCCTTGGGCCTTTTCGTCAAGGAAAGAGGCATAGGCTCGCCGGATGCCGTCGCGGAGCGGGATTTTCGCCTTCCAGCCGAGCGCGGCGAGGCGGCTGCCGTCCATGAGCTTGCGCGGCGTGCCGTCCGGTTTTGACGTGTCCCACGCAATCCGGCCCTTGTAGCCGACCGCGTCGGCAACGGTCTCGGTAAGCTCCTTGATGGTCACGTCCGTGCCGGTGCCGACATTGATCCAGTCGGGCGGATTGTCGAGGCGGAGCAAAAAGGCGCACGCGTCGGCGAGGTCGTCCACGTGCAGGAATTCGCGCCGCGGAGAACCTGTGCCCCACGCGGTCACCTCGGGCAGGGCGGCCTCGCGAGCCTCGTGGAAGCGGCGTATCAGCGCGGGCAATACATGCGAGTTTTCCGGATGGTAATTGTCGCCGGGGCCGTAAAGGTTCGTCGGCATCGCGGAGTGGAAGAGCACGCCGTATTGCCTGCGATAATACTGGCAGAGCTTGAGCCCGGCGATCTTGGCGATGGCGTAGGCCTCGTTGGTGGGCTCGAGCGGACTGGTGAGCAGGCAGTCCTCGGACATCGGCTGCTGTGCGTGCTTTGGATAGATGCACGAGCTGCCCAGGAAAAGGAACCGCTTCACGCCGTGGCGAAAGGCGGCGTGCACGGTGTTCGCGGCGACGATGAGGTTGTCGTAGATGAAGTCGGCGGGATAGGTATTGTTGGCGTGGATGCCGCCGACCTTCGCGGCGGCGATGATCGCGGCGTCGGGTTTCTCGGCGGCGAAAAACTCATCGACCGCGGCCTGGCTGGTAAGGTCGAGCTGGCTGTGCGGACGCGTGAGCATGGCAACACCGGGCTCGTTTTGGAAACGCCGCACGAGCGCCGAGCCGACCATGCCTTTGTGTCCTGCGATGAAGAGTTTCATGGTGTGAAGGGAGGCGGCAAGCGGTTGGGTGGTGGAAAATTTTTCAGGCTGCGGGCGGGTGAGAAATCCCAAATTCCGAACTCCCAAATCCCAAAAAATCCCGAAATTCCAAATTTTCAGATTTCAAAGGGCGCGGGGCGGCGCATCGATGTTTTTTGGGAATTTTGTGATTTTGGTATTTGGAATTTTTTTGTGATTTGGGAGTTCGGAATTTGGGATTTCCTTAAACGAGGCTGGCAATCTGCGCCTCGCGCCGGGCAAGGGCGAGGTCGTGCTCGACCATGATTTTCACGAGTTCCTTGAAGCGGACTTTCGGCTCCCAGCCGAGCTGCCTTTGCGCCTTGGCCGGGTCGCCGATGAGGAGATCCACCTCGGCGGGGCGCTCGTAGCGCGCGTCGTATTTCACGAACCGGCGCCAGTCGAGATCGAGCAGGCCGAACGTCTCCTCGATGAACTCCTTCACGGAATGGGTCTCGTTGGTCGCCACCACGTAGTCGTCGGGTTTGTCCTGCTGGAGCATGAGCCACATCATCTCGACATATTCCTTCGCATAACCCCAGTCGCGTCGGGCGTCGAGGTTGCCCATGTAGAGCGTGTCCTGAATGCCGGCCTTTATGCGGGTGGCCGCTCGCGTGATCTTGCGCGTGACGAAAGTTTCGCCGCGGCGGGGCGACTCGTGGTTGAAGAGGATGCCGCTGCTCGCGTGCAGACCGTAGCTCTCGCGATAGTTGACCGTGAGCCAGTGCGCGTAGAGCTTCGCGCAACCGTAGGGCGAACGGGGCCAGAATGGGGTCGTCTCGGTCTGCGGAACGGCCTGCACCTTGCCGAACATTTCCGACGACGAGGCCTGATAGTAGCGGACTTTCTTCACGAGGCCGGCCTCGCGAATGGCCTCGAGGATGCGCTGCGCCCCGAGCCCCACGACATCGCCGGTGTATTCGGCCACGTCGAACGACACGCGCACGTGCGATTGCGCGCCGAGGTTGTAGATCTCGTCGGGCTGGAGTTTATAGAGCAGCTTCACGAGCTGGACGGCGTCGGTCAGGTCCCCGTAGTGCAGGAAGAGGCGCACGTCGTTCACGTGCGGGTCCTTGTAGAGGTGATCGATGCGATCGGTGTTGAAGGTCGAGGCGCGGCGGATGATGCCGTGGACCTCGTAGCCTTTCGAAAGAAGAAGCTCGGCCAGATAGCTGCCGTCCTGCCCCGTGATACCAGTGATAAGCGCTTTTTTCATGCGTGAGTGTGTATCCGATTTTGATGTGGCTGCGACAATGTTGAGCAAGATTAACACCAGCACAATGCAGGATGTTCAGGGTTTCCCCCACAAGGCGCGTCAAGTCGTTGCGAAAAAATGCGAAATGCCGCGGGGATTTCTCATCATTCGATGCCTGCGGGCTTGAGCGCAGCCCCCGGCGTCGCCTAGCCTGCCCTGCAACGAAAACCATCATGCGGGTAACCTTGATAGCGGCACAATCCCTCGACGGCTTTATCACGAAGCACGATATTCCGGGCGCGGGTTTCGCATCGGCGGCGGACAAGGAGTATTTCCGCACGGCGTTGCGCGAGTTCGATTGCAGCGTGATGGGCGGCGTCACCTACCGCGGCTCGCGCAGCGCGCTCCGCGCCTGGCGCGACACCTCGCGCCTGCAAATCGTGATGACGCGCGCGCCGGCGGCGTTCGACGGCGACGCGACGCCCGGGGCGCTCGAGTTCGCCGACCGCGCGCCCGCGCAAATCCTCGCCTCCCTGCGCGAGCGCGGGCGGCGCAAATGCGCGTTGCTCGGCGGCGCGCAAATCCACAGCGCGTTTCTGGCCGCGCGGCTCGTGGACGAACTCTGGCTCACGGTCGAGCCTCTGCTCTTCGGAGGAGGCACGCCGCTGCTCGCGCAACGGGCCGACACCCGGCTGTCATTGCAAGCGTGCGAGCAACTCGCGCCCGACACGCTTTTGCTAAAATATCACCTGCTGCGATGAGACGATTGATGCGACGATTGGAGGAAGTCCGCTGGCCGGTGTATTTTCTGGCCTGGGTCCTCGGGCTCACGGCGCTCGGAGCGGCCGCGGGCGCGCTGCTGTTTCCGCTCGGCGGCCTGCTCTTCAACGCCGATGCCACCTTGCTGCAACTCGCGCGGCGCGGCATGCGGTTCCTGGGATTCATCTTTTTCATCTGGGCTCCGGCCATTGGCATCACCGCCTGTGTCATGCGCGCATGGCGAAAAAAACACCCGCCGCCGCATGCCGCCGACAAGGGCGGATAGCACAAACTCCACCGGGGCAAGACCGATCACGATTTCTGCCATGTTTTTGCGTAAATTTATCGTTATCTAGTTTTTGCAATCTCAATGCATCCATGCACGTGTGGATTGCAACATTCGTCGGGCTTGCGGTATTTCTGTTTCGTTCATAAACATATTTTTTCAATTCGTCCCTTGTCTGTTTTGCCGGTTCTTCTGCCTTCGTCTGCCTTATCATGTCGTCAAACCCTTCCTCGTCCGCCCCGCCCCGCATCCTGGTAAACGAAGACTCGGAGATTGATTTTCATTTGCTGGAAACCGAGTTCCGTCGCGCGCGTTTCGCCTGCGAACTTCGGCGCACCGGCACGCGGGCGGAATTCGTGCAGGCGCTGGAGGCGTTTCGTCCCGATCTCGTCATCTCGGATTATTACCTGCCCGGGTTCAACGGCATCGCCGCGCTCGAACTCACGAAACGCCGCCTGCCGCCGCCGCCATTCATCTTTCTCACCCACGCCGCCGGCGAGGAAATCGCCGTCGAATGCCTGCACCAGGGCGCGGCGGACTACGTGTTGAAAAAACGCCTGCCGCGCATCGTCCCGGTCATCCAGTCGGTCATGTCGCGGTATCGTTCGTCGGCGGAATACCTGCGCCAGACTTACATGCCCGGCGAGTTGCTGCGCCTCACCCACGACCTGTTTTCCGTGACCACGCGCGACGGCGTCATGCAGTCCGCCAATCCGGCCTGGACCAGCATCCTCGGCTACTCCCAGGCCGAGCTTGTCGGGCGTCCCGTGCGCGCCCTCGTGCATCCCGACGACGCGGCGATTTTCGACGACTGGTGGCGGCGTCTCCTCCGGCGCGCCTCCCCGCCGCCGGGCGGCGACACAACCCCAGCCGCCTCCCCCGGCAGGACGCCGCCCGACTGCGAGTGCCGCTTCATTCACAAACACGAGGGGCCGCGTCATCTGCTTTGGAGCGCGCTCGCGCTCCCCGGCGACGACAAGGTCTGCATCTACGGCCACGATCTCACCGAGCGCAAACAAGCCGAGTCCGCCCTCCGCGAAAGCGAGACCCGCTTCCGCCGCATCGCCGACACCGCGCCCGTGCTCATCTGGATGGCCGACGCCCGCGGCCAGTTCTTTTATTTCAACAACCTCTGGCTCGAATTCACCGGGCGCAGCCTGGCCCAGGAAATCGGGCAGGGCTGCTTTGACGGCCTCCATCCGGACGACCGCGAGGCGTATATCCGCCGTTTTCATGCGCACTTTGTCGATCGCGTCGCCTTCCGCTCCGAATTTCGCCTGCGCCGCCACGACGGCGCCTATCGCTGGCTCGTCAACCACGCCACGCCTTGCATCGATGCGCAGGGGGAATTCACCGGCTTCATCGGCTCCTGCTTCGACGTCACCGAGCAGCACGAAGTCGAGGATCTGCTCACCCATCGCGCGCTCAAGCAGTCCGCCCTCGCCTCCTTCAGCCGCTTCGCGCTCGCGCCCCACTCTTTCGACGAACTGGTCCAGCGCGCAGCCGGGCTCATCCTCGACACGCTCCATGTCGATTGCAGTTGCATCTTCACGCTCAATCCCGGCGACCGGACGCTCATCCTCCGCCATTGCGCCTGCCACAAAGCCTGCGCCCGGCCCGGCGACTTTGGCCGCGTCACCGACACCATGCTCGCGCGCGAGCATGCCATCCAGCTTTCCGACGATCCCGAAAACTTTCCCGCCGCCGGGGCGCTTGCCTCGCTTGGCATGCGTTCCGGCCTCGCGAGCCCGATCGGCGCGCCGCCGCACATCCACGCATTCGTCGTGGCGTTCAGCCGGGAACACCGCGTGTTCAGCAGCGAGGCGGTCGATTTCATCCAAGGCCTCGCCAATGTGCTCAGCACCGTCCATCAGCGCGAACGCGTCGAGGCGGCGCTGGCCGAAAGCGAGCAAAAGCTCCTCCAGTCCCAAAAGCTCGAGATCGCCGGGCTCATCGCCAGCGGCGTGGCCCACGATTTCAACAACCTGCTCACCGCCATCCGCGGTTACGGCGAACTCTTGAAGGACAATCTTCCCCCCGACGCGACCGGCGACGTACCCGTTTCCCTCGACGGCCTGCTCAAGACCACCTCGCGCGCCACCGCCCTCGTGCGCCGCCTCCTCGCCTTCTCCCGCAACCAAGTCCTCACCACCGAGACCATCGATCTCAACACCCTCGTCACGGATCTCCGCGACCTCATCGCCTCCTTCCTTCCCCCCGGCATCCGCATCGAGCTCAAGCTTCACCCGCAGCCCGTCACCCTCGTGGCCGACCGCAACCAGATCGAACAGGTTCTCATCAATCTCGCCATCAACGCGCGCGATGCCATGCCCGACGGCGGCACGCTCACCGTCAGCACCACCATCCGCGAACTCGCTCCCGGCGAAATCCCCGCCCTGCGTGCCGGTTCCTACGCCGGACTCTCCGTGCAGGACACCGGCACCGGCATGACCGACGAGGTGAAGGCGAAAATCTTCGATCCCTTCTTCACCACCAAGGCGCCCGGACGCGGCACTGGCCTCGGTCTCTCCATCTGCCTCAATGTCATCCGCCACTTCCACGGCGATCTTCTGCTCGAAACCGCCCTTGGCCAAGGCACCACCTTTCAGGCGCTGCTTCCCCGCGATCCCGTCGCGGCCGAACCGGCGGGCAATTTTGATACAGACACGGAAGCTTATGACAGCAGCATGGTTCCGTTGCCATCCTCCGGCGATGACACCGCCAAAGATTCGGCCGATGAGAGCGGCGAACTCATTTATCTGGTGGAAGACGACGACGACATCCGCGAAGTCACGACCGCCATCCTGCGATCCCTCGGCTACCGCGTGCGCGCCTTTGCGGCGGCTGCCGAGGTCCTTGCGCACATCACGGGAAAGAAAAACACCGAAACGCCCAGTCTCCTCATCAGTGACATTTTCATGCCCGACATGGATGGCCGCAAACTCAGCCAGCACATCGGGAAAATCCACCCTTCCCTGCGCATCCTGTTCATGTCCGGATATGTCGATTCGCCCGCGCAGCTTAACGACACCTATTTTATCGCCAAACCCTTCACGCGCGACACCCTGGCCCGAAAAGTCCGGCTGGCGCTCGATGCCCGGCGCGAGTGAAGCGTTTTTCCCTGACGCGGTAAAAAGAAGGACGAAAATCGCAACGCGGCACCCTTTCCCACCGCCATCCGCCGTGCTAATAAAGTATAAAGAGTTAAATCCTCTGTAAATTACTTGCCTTGAAAAGGCGCATATCCAGCCTTGGCAACGCCTTCGAATGTTGACCCTAGCACGGAAAATTGTCAGATGAGCACCAACCAGCAGTTCAGTGATGATTTGAAACTCGACGGTCGGGAACGGCGGGAAGCAGACGGGGCGATTCAAATCACATATGACAAGCAGCAAGCTCTATATCGGGAACCTCCCCTTCTCCACCACGGCGCAGGAGTTGCAGGATCTCTTTTCGCAAGCCGGCGGCGTGGCCGCAGTTGACCTTATCTTCGACAAGTTCACCGGCCGCTCGCGCGGCTTTGCCTTTGTCGAAATGGCCGGCGGCGAGGATGCGCAAAAGGCCATCGAACGTTTCCACGGATACGATCTCGGCGGTCGCAAAATTACTGTCAACGAGGCCCGCCCCAGAGAAGAACGCCCGCGCGGCAATTTTGGCGGTGGCGGAGGCGAAGACCGTCGCGGCTTCGGCGGCGAGCGTCGCGGTGGTTTCGGCGGACGCCGGGACCGCGACCGCGATCGTGGCTATCGCGGCTGAAAATTTTTGGTCGCCACATCAAAACAGAACGGCCGGGCGGTTGCGCCCGGCCGTTTTTATTTCGGATTCCGCAATAGCTGCATCGGAGCGGTGACATATCCTCGTCGCCGGACGAAGCGCCCCGCAAAAACGCAGGGCGATAGCGGACACTTTTTTGCGTCCGGCGGTGGGACACCCTCGCTCCCGCACGGCACCACCCGCGCCTTTTTATTCAAAAAGCCAGGCGGCGTTAATGCCCCCGTCACGCGCCGCGGGCGGCGCGCTCTTGTTTGCGGCGCTCGAGGGCGCTGAGGATTTTTTTGCGGAGACGCAGGTTTTTCGGCGTCACCTCCACATATTCGTCGGACGCGATGTATTCGATGGCGCGCTCCAGCGACAATTTGACCGGCGGCGTGAGCTGGATGCCCTTGCCTTCGCCCTGCGAGCGGAAATTCGTGAGCTGTTTCGCCTTGGTCGCGTTGACGGGGATGTCCTCTTGGCGCGGGTTTTCGCCGACGAGCATGCCTTCGTAGATTTCCTCGCCGGGACCGACAAAGAGCTTGCCCCGCTCCTGGATGGAATCGAGCGCGTAGGCCGTGGTCACGCCGGCCTCGGTCGCGACGAGTGTGCCGGTGAGCCGCGTGGTGAGTTCGCCCGCGTAGGGGCCGTATTCCTTGAAAAGGTGGCTCATCACCCCGTGGCCGCTGGTGGCGTTGACGAGGTCGATCTCCAGGCCGATGAGCCCGCGCGTCGTGATGACGGCCTCGATCATCGTCGTGGTGTTGTGCTTCTCCATGTTGGTGATCTGGCCCTTGCGGTTGGCTAGATTCTGCATGATCGCGCCGACGCAATCCTCGGGCACCTCGACCCACAGCGTTTCGTAGGGCTCGAGGCGCTGGCCGTTTTCGTGTTTCTCGATCACGGTCGGGCGCGAGACGAGAACCTCGTAACCTTCGCGGCGCATGGTCTCGACCAGCACGGCGATCTGCATGGCGCCGCGGGCCTTGATGGTGAAGAGGCCGGCGGAGGCGGTCTCGTCCACGGAGATGGAGATGTTGGTCTTGGCCTCCTTGAAAATGCGGTCGCGAATCTGGCGCGAGGTGACGAGCCGGCCGTCGCGTCCGACGAGCGGGCCGTCGTTCACCGCGAGCTGCATCTCAAGCGTGGGCGGGTCGATGTCGGTGAACGGCAAACGGTGCGCGTTTTCCTCGGCGGCGAGCGTGTCGCCGATGTCAACGTCCTCGAAACCGGAGAGCCCCACGATGTCGCCGGCGACGCCGGTGATGGCGTCCTCGGTGCCGAGGCCGGCGTATTCGAAAATCTTGGTGATCTTGGCGCGCGCCTTTGCCTCCGAATGGTGGCGGAGCACCCAGATGGTGTCGCCGAGGTTGACCTTGCCGGCGAGGATTTTGCCGACGGCGATGCGACCGACGTAATCGCTCCAGTCGATGTTGGAGACGAGCATGTGGAAGGGCTGGTTGGGCCGGGCGAAGGGCGGCGGGACGTGATCGAGGATGACGTCGAAGAGCGGGGTCATGTCCTTGTTCTCGTCGGTGAGCTTGCGCTTCATGTAGCCGTCGCGGCCGGAGCCGTAAACGACGGGCGCGTCGAATTGCTCCTCGTTGGCGTTGAGCTCGAGGAGCAGTTCGAGGACCTGGTCATACATCTTCTGCGGGTTCGCGTTTTCGCGGTCGATCTTGTTGATGACGATGATGACTTTCAGCCCGTGCTGGAGCGCCTTGCGCAGCACGAAACGCGTCTGGGCCTGCGGCCCGTCATAGGCATCGACGAGCAGGAGCACGCCGTCCACCATGCGGAGCGCGCGCTCGACTTCGCCGCCGAAATCGGCGTGGCCGGGCGTGTCCACGATATTGATGATCTTGTCCTTCCAGCGCACGGCGGTGTTTTTCGCCTTGATCGTGATGCCCTTCTCGCGCTCGAGGTCCATGCTGTCCATGGCGCGCTCCTCGACCTGCTGGTTGGCGCGGTAGACGCCGCCGGCCTGGAGGAGTTTGTCCACGAGGGTGGTTTTCCCATGATCAACGTGGGCGATGATGGCGATATTGCGGATGTTCTGATTCATTCTCGTAACCGTGCTTTCGTTTGAAAAAGGGGGAAGACCGTGCGCCCCGCAGGAAAGGAATGCAAGTGCTAAGCCGAAGCAAGGACCGTAGCCGCTCCGTTTTCATGGGATTGCGCGCGCCGCGGGCACGGCAAGGCTTCTCGGGACTTGCCGGGACATGCCTCCAGCCGTCAGACAGGTGACCGATGAAAACCTCCGGCGCCCTCGAAGCGCAATCCGTTCAGTCAGATGCCGCCCGTCCGGACGCGGCGGCCCCGTTCGCCGGGCCGCCGCGCGCACAGGCCGGGGGCACTGCTTTCACCGTGCTCGTCGCCCTCGGCGTGTCGCACATGCTCAACGACATCATCCAGGCGCTGATTCCGTCGATCTATCCCATGCTCAAGCGGAATTACGCCCTCGATTTTCACCAGATCGGAGTCATCACCATGATCGCGCAACTGGCGGGCTCCATCTTCCAGCCCGTCGTCGGGCTCGTCGCCGACCGCAAACCGCTGCCCTACTCTCTTCCCGTCGGCATGGCGATCACGCTCGGCGGGCTGATCCTGCTCGGCGTGGCCGGCAGCTACGGCATGCTTCTTGCCGGCGTGGCGCTGTCGGGCATCGGCTCGTCGATCTTCCACCCCGAGGCCTCGCGGATCGCGCGGCACGCCTCCGGCGGAAAGTTCGGGCTTGCCCAATCCCTTTTCCAAGTCGGCGGAAATTTCGGCGGCGCGCTCGGGCCTCTGCTCGCCGCCGCGGTCATCACGGCGCGGGGCCAGGCGCACATCCTGTGGTTCACGTCGCTGGCGCTGGCCGGCATCGTGCTGCTGACACGGGCCGGCGCCTGGTATCAACGCAGACTCCACGCCATGCGCGCCGAAACCGCGCGGCCCGGCGTCCAAATCCCCGCGGGCAAACCTGTGCGGTCGCTGGGTGCGCGCGCCATCGTCCGCGCGCTTGTCGTGCTGGTGGTCCTGATTTTCTCCAAGCAAATCTACCTCGCGTGCATGACGAGCTACTACACGTTCTACATGATCGAGCGGTTCGGCGTGTCGGAGCAACTCGCGCAAATCCTGTTGTTTGTATTCCTGTTTTCTGTCGCGGCGGGCACGTTCATCGGCGGCCCGGTGGGGGATCGTGTGGGCCGCAAGATTGTCATCTGGGTTTCGATTCTCGGTGTCGCGCCCTTCACGCTCCTGCTGCCGCACGCGGGTTTCGCGCTGACCATCGGCCTGACCGTCATCATCGGACTCGTGCTGGCGTCGGCGTTCTCGGCCATTCTGGTCTATGCGCAGGAATTGATTCCGGGAAAAGTCGGCCTGATCGCGGGCCTGTTTTTCGGTTTTGCGTTTGGCACGGCGGGCATCGGTTCCGCCTTGCTCGGCGATCTCGCGGACAAAACCGGCATCGGTCACGTCTTCCTCCTGTGCAGCTTTCTCCCTCTGCTCGGTATCGTGACCATGTTCCTGCCCGACACACGAAAGCCGCGCGGCCCATGAGGACATGGCAACCAGGCCGTCCATAGGGCCAAATCTATTTCGCAAAGGCGTCAGCTTCCACCCAGACTCAAACCGTCCAGCATCGCGGGCAGGATGATCTCTCCCGCGCTCTCCGCATCGGGATGCACGCCGTCGGGCACATGGCGCGCAAAGTCATCCGGATGCCCGCGTTCGTAACGAACCCAGTTGGCGTGATGATCGATCAACCGCAATCCGCGCGCGGCGGCCACCTCGCGGACTGATTGATAATATTCGTCCAGCCTTCCGCGATAATGCGGATGCTTTGGCGCGCGTTCGCGCACCGCGCCGCCGACCGGATTCATTGTCATCAGAAAGATCTCCGTGTCCGGGTTCGCCGCGAGGATGCGGTCGATCATGGCCTCCAGATTCGCGCGCGCGGCGGCGACGGACAATTTCGAGCGCGCTGCGGAATCGTTCATGGAAAACTCGATCGCGACCGCGTCGGGCTTGCGCGAAAGCACGCGCTCGGCGAGATTTTCCAGCCCCCACGCGGAGTTCATCCCGCCCTTGGCGGCGTTGATGACACTGGCGCGGCTGCCGTAACGCGCTTTCAAAACCTCCGCCAATTGCGCCGCCCAGCCGCCTTTCGAGGCGGTCAGGCTGGTGCCGTAAAGCACCAGTGTTTGCGCCTTTCCCGCGTCGAGGTTTTGCGCCAGCCGCGTCGGGCGTTTTTCCGGCCAGACCGCCGGCCACTCGCCCGGCCCGGGCTGAAACTCGATGATGCCCACCGTCGCATCCGTGTGCTTCGCCCATGCCTTCATCCGCAGGAAACGCAGCGTGCGCGCCGGAAATGTATATAAACACGGACGCCCGGGACGCTCCTCGCGACCGCGCGCCAGTTCCTCGAATTTCACCCCGTCCAGGCTGCCTTCGAGCACATACTCGATTGTGCGATTATATCCATACCACCAGAGGACCGACGCCGATTGCAGCTCGCGCGCCTCCGGCAGTTCCAGTGTCAACTGAGGCCGCGCCTCCTTGCACGAAGCCGTCCATGCGGTGTGGAATTTGCCATCAATCGCATTCTCCGCCGCCGGAGCCGCGGCGGTCGCGACAATGCCGGACGGCGCCCGCGGCGGTAGCCTCGTCCATGCGCACGCATCCGTGATTTCCCGTCCGCCGCGCCGGGCTCGGGCCGACACCGCGTTCCGCCCCTCGTCGAGCGGAACGCCCTCCCACTGCGCAATTTTATACGCCCCGGGCCTTTTCACGCCCTGGCTGCGGCCGTTTATGAACAATTCGACCTCGTCGCAATTGCTATAAACCTTCACCGTGGTGGCGGCCACCCGCCGCTCGGTGAACCGGCGGCTGGTTATATAAACCATCGGCTCGGGATTCCAGTTGGCCTTGTAGAAATAATATGCATCCTTCGCCACGCGCCGGTCGTAAGTGACGATGCCCTTGTCGAGATTGCCGGGCCGGTCGCCCTCGTCGCGGCTGGGGCACGCGAAGTCGAACATGTTCCAGACAAACGAGCCCCACACGCCCGGCGTCTCGTTGATTTGTTTATAATCGGCCTCGATGATCTGCGATTGATATTCCTCCGGATGCCAGGGGCTCAAATGATACGGACGCGGGCACGGCAGTTCCTCGTGATGCAGTATGCTCGCGCCTGCACCGTATTCGCTCAACCCGATGCCGCGCCTCCCTCCGGAGCGCAGCCAGTCTTCAAACCACTCCGCGAGCGTGCGTTCGCCCGGATAATCATACCAGCCCGGGTAGGCGTTGAACGCCAGCAAGTCCGTCGTGCTTCTCAACGGCCCCTCCGGGGTGAGCCGGTAGGGCGCGGCCACGGTGAAGCGGTTCGGGTCCTCCGCCTTTGCGATCCGGTGAAGTTCCTGGATCAACGGCTCCCCCGCCTTCGCCACCGCCGGCACCAGTTCGTTATACAGGCTCCACATGGCAATCGAGGGATGA
The DNA here is from genome assembly GCF_038725785.1 of Termitidicoccus mucosus. Classification (GTDB taxonomy): domain Bacteria; phylum Verrucomicrobiota; class Verrucomicrobiia; order Opitutales; family Opitutaceae; genus Termitidicoccus; species Termitidicoccus mucosus. Next base: position 738,215 of record NZ_CP109796.1, on the reverse strand, counting down.
TTGCCGTGCTGCCCGACCATCTCGCGGAACTGGGTGAGGACGTTTTGTTTGAATGCATCGGTGTCCTTTACATGATTGACCAGCGCCAGTTCCGCCCACACCAGCAGTCCTTCGCGGTCGCAAAGGTCATAAAAATAAGTGTCGTGCGGATAGTGCGCGAGGCGGACCGCCGTCGCGCCCATGTCCTTTATCAAACGCATGTCCTCGTCCTTGTCCTCCTTGCTGATGGCCCAGCCCTTGCCCTCGCGATCCTGGTGGCGGTTTACCCCGCGCACCGGATAGGGACGCCCGTTTAATATGATCCCCTTTTCATAATCATGCGTGATCGTGCGGAATCCCACCGGCTGCTCAACCGCGTCCACGACGAGGCCGTTTTGCCGTATCTCGATGCGCGCGGTGTGCAGATACGGGTCGCGCACGCCGTCCCACAGGTGAGGATTGGCCAGCGTGACGGTTTGTTTGTTTATGATGGTTTCGCCAGCGGGAACCACGGATATTTCCGACCGCCCGGCCAGTTTGTTTCCTGCCGCGTCCATCAGCACGACGCGCACCTCCGCATCCGCGCCGGACGGGCCTCCATTGGACACCAGCGCGCTCACCTCCAGCACAGCGCGCTCCCGGGTCGCCTCGATTTGGCGCAAATACACACCCGGCGACCCGAGATCCAGCGGCGACAGGCAGACTGTGGACGTCTCGATGATCTCGACCTCCCGGTAAATGCCGCCGGAAACAAGAAAATCACCGCTCCACGGCGCGATGTCGTCGAAGCGACTGTTGTCCGCCCGGACGCGCAGCACGTTTTTCGCCCCGCCACGCCTGACCCACGGCGTGATCTCAAAACAAAACGCGCCAAACGCCCCGCGATGCTGCCCGAGGTGCTCTCCGTTCAGGTAAACATCGGCGACCGTGCTCACCCCCTGGAAACGCACAAACACGCGGCGCCCCTCGCCTGCTTCCGGCAGGGAGAACTCCCGCGCATACCAACCCGGCCCCCGATAGTAACCGCGTTTCATGCCATCCTCCGCGTTCCATGTATGCGGAATCGAGACGGTCTGCCAGCCCGAGCTATCGGCATCCGGCGCGACATCCTGTTTTATAAAACGCCAATCCGCGTCCAGTATCGTCCGGACACGAGGCCCGCCGGATGACGAACCCTCCCCGGAAAACATATGCGCGCCAAGGCAGCAGAGAATACATGCGATTATGGTCTTCATGGTGCTCATTCCCCGGTTTGGCCCCGGTGTTTATTTCGATTTCCCGCCCGCCGGCCATGGCCAGTCGTCCGTTCGGAACGGATGGGCGGGCAGGTTTTCCTTGTTATATAAATTGAGATTTTCGGGATTGTTTTCCCAGGCATAACGCACCGCGACCGGGCCCGGCACATGCGAGATTCCAAGATGACGCTTTGCCCGGATATTTTCGCCGCAGCCGGAAAGAACCTCCGGTCATCTCCCGCAATTCGATTTCCCGCCCGCCGGCCATGGCCAGTCGTCCGTTCGGAACGGATGGGCGGGCAGGTTTTCCTTGTTATATAAATTGAGATTTTCGGGATTGTTTTCCCAGGCATAACGCACCGCGACCGGGCCCGGCACATGCGAGGATTCCAAGATGACGCTTTGCCCGGATATTTTCGCCGCAGCCGGAAAGAACCTCCGGTCATCTCCCGCAATCTCAAAGCCGCGCGGCGGCCCGCCATCCGTCGTCATCAAGCCGCTCCCGATGTGCCCGAACGAAACCACGGCCTTGCCGTCCCCGCAGGCGGCGTCGCGGAAAACAGGGCCGGACCAGACAAGGTTGCCCTCCCCGTAAACCAGCGCCCTTGCCGCCAGCGCCAGCCGCTCGCCGACCGGCGTTTTATTGCGCGGATGAATGTCCTTGGGATCGCCGGAATCAATTATGCAGACGAGCGCCGTTCCCGGAACGCTTTGCACAATCCGCTCCTGCTGCTCGCGCAAGAGCGGCCAGACATTGCCGTTTTTGAAATTTGGGAGCTGCACGATGAGAAACGGAAGCATGTCCGGCTGGTCCCGGCGCGCCACTCTCGCCCAGTCGGCGCACCAGCCATTGATCAGATCGGCCATCAAGGCCGCGTAATCCCCCACCCATTGGAGCGAACTGTTGTTCTCGCCCTGATACCACGCCACGCCGCGAATGCCGTAAGGCTGGAGCGGGGCAATCATGCCATTATACAGGCAGGCCGGGCGGCGCTTGCTTTCCGGTCCCATGGGCGGCTCCGGCGCGCGCGGCGGTTGTTTCTTTTCCTGTTTTGCCTTTTCGACGGCCTCCCGATGCTGCTCCAGTTTTTCCGCGTAAAGCTTGTTTTCAACCGGCAGCTTGTCCAGTTGCTCGCGATACCAGCGCCGGATGTAGGCGGCTCCTTTTCCGTTTTCAAAGGCGTCGTTGGGCAGCCAGGCGTGGGCGTTGGTGCCGCCGACGGACGATTGTATGAGGCCGATCGGCACGCCCGGTCTGGCCCTTTGCAATGCGCGGGCAAAATAAACCATCGCGGCGGAAAAATTTCGCAGGCTGTTGTTGTCCGAGGCCCGCCAGCGCGCGCCTCCGAGGTCGCGCCGTGGAGCATCGGATGCCGTCCACGCCATCTGGAATACGCGCACCTGGGAAAAATCTCCCGCCGCGATCTCCTTTTGCACGGACTCCCAGTCGTTCGTCCCGCCGGCGGTGACGCCCATGTTGGACTGCCCCGAGCCGAGCCATACCTCCCCGATCAGCACGTCCTCGACCAAGATTTCATTTTCCCCGCGAATACGCAGCGTCAGCGGGCTCGCGACGACCGGTTGGGCGGAAAGTTCCACCAGCCAGTTTCCCTCGCTGTCGGCGGACACCCCGCCGGAGGCAAGCGCCCCGAGAGAAACATGCACCTGCTCGCCCGGCGAGGCGGTTCCCCACACATAAATGGGCTTGCCATGCTGCAACACCATGTGGTCCGTGAAAAGCGAAGCCGGCGCAACCTTGGCTCCGGCATTCAACGCCAGACAAAGATACATGCAGGCGAATCCCCAATAGCCGGGCTTTCGCCATTTGCCGTGAATGATGGTTTTCATTGTTTGACGGTTGGTTTGTTTTATTGATCAGAAGAAAATAAAGAAAAACGAAGAATACATTTTTATACAGGCTTTCTCTGTTTGTCCTTCGTTTCCTTCTGTTCAAAATAATGGTTCGATTTTTTATCTCACACAAAGGCACGAAGGCACAAAGTGCCGGGAAGTGCGCTGTTATGATTCATTCCTTTGTGCCTTTGTGTGAGACAAATGGTTCGGCTTATTTAAGCAGGATTTGCCCGACGGGGGATTTTTCTTTTTTCCCGTTTTTCAACTCCACCTCGAACCAGATCGCGACCGGCTCGAAACCTTTCGTCGGCACCGTATATTCAAATGGATAGGACGCGTCCTCCATTTGCGCGACAGCGCCTCCGCCCTGTCGATAGTTCAGCGTGCAGCGCGCGATTTCACGGTCGTTGTCCGGGATATAAGTGTAAATCCGCGCGGGTTCATTCGGCCCGAGCAGCAGGCCGACGGCGCGCGCGCCGCGCCAGTCGAGTTCGCAATGGCTGCCGCTCCCGGGCAGGCGCGGGCCGCCTTCGCCGACCATTTCGCGTTGGAATCCGACCTGCGGAGTCACGCCACGAAATGACACCACGGTCAGTCCCTCAGGCTCCACGTCAACGCCGACGCTTCCGGCGGTGTTGAGCACGCCGGCGGTTTTGTGTCCCGCGGCGTCGCGCAATTCCACGGTCACCTGCTTGACGTTCGCGGGCCAGGGAACAAGCGCGGGGTTGAGGCGCACCTGCGCGGTCACGCGCTGTTTGCTTTGGTTGGCGAGCGCGATGTGGAAACTGTTTTCGCCGCGCGCCGATATAGTTTTCGCTCAAAGGGCGCTCGGGAAAATCCGGCTTCTGGTAGGCGGTCGTGCGCGCCGTGTTGATGTGATAGCCGGGAAAGGTGGTGTAGCGCCCGATAATCGCACTGCGCGCGATGTCGTGCAGGAACGCGTCGCCGGTCTTCTCCGCGATGCGCATCATCCAGGGCGCGTAGCACGCGAGCAGGATGCCGCGATGCCCGCGGCTGGTGACGGATGATTCGGGTGTGAGGCCGATTTCCGAAACCTGCCACGCGGGCACGGTCTCCGGGGCGATCTTTATGCGTGTATATTGCCTTTGCTTGCTGCTCTTGCGATACGAGGGGGCGTAACCGTCCTCGTTGACGGTCACGTCGCCGCCGGGGATGCGCGGCGCCATGTGCGTGAACTGCGCGTAGATGCGCGCGCCGTCGTGCGCGGCGTCGAGGAAACGGCTTTCGCCGGTCTCCTCATAGAGTTCATATAACTCGATCCATTGCGCGGTGTAGGAGGTCCAGAAAAACATGCCGCGCGAGTCGGGGTCGTCGAAGGTGCGCTGACGCGTGAGGACGCGCTTTTTCAGATAATCGTCGGCATCGCGCACGGCGCGCTCCAGCCATTTTTTGTCGCCGGTGGCGCGATAGAGCGCAAGCGAGTTGGCCCAGAATTCGCCGCGCAGCGGGGCGTTCAGATTGATGCTGCGGGTCAGGGGCTGAAGCTTTTTAGCGATTTGCAGCAGGAAAGGCGCGCGCCTTCCGGTCATGGCGTAAAGCGTGGCGTATTCGTTGAGCGGGGCGCCGTCGCCGCCGAGACGGGTGGAGACCCCCTGCCCTTTCGCGTCGAGATGGATCGAGTAGAGGAAACGCTCGCGCGAAATGAAATATTCCACCTGCGGATACACCAGGTTCTCGTAGATCTCGCGGCTGTCGGTGACGAGCGCGACGGAAAGCGGGTGCAGCGCGGAGACGTTTTTCACCGAGCCCGGCACGTCGGTGTCGTAGGCGAAGCCGCGCAGTTCCCGGTTGAAACGCGCGTATTCGCTGAGCCCGTAGGCGACGGTGTTCTCAAACGCGGTGTTGAGCGAGCCGAGGATATTGCGGCGGATGTCGCCGAAACCATACACCCGGCGCGCCTGCTCCTCGACGGTGGCGCTCAACGTTTTGCCCGAGACGATTAACCGGCTGGTGAACGCAAACACGCCATCCTTCGCGAGCCTGGAGCCCGCGCCGCCGAGCACGGGGGCGAAAAGCATCGGCTGCGCCTGCCCGGCCTGATTGCGCAACGCCACGCCGAAACGGGAGTTGTCCAGGTTCGGCAGCGGCTGAAAGGGGAACTCTTGCGGGTCCGCCATCACGCCCGTCGTCACGCCTCCTTTCGACACCAGTGTCGTCGCCAGCGGGCAGCGGAACGCCGGCTCCAGATACGAATCCTCGGGGAAACGGCGTTCGGTATAAATCAACGGTTGCCAGAGTTCGTCGAGTTCGTCGGGAGAGCACGACGGCGCGCCCACATAACCGAACGACCACCAGCCCGCCTGTTTTACCCGCGCCGATAATTTCAGCAGCGGCGGCGTGCCATCCCCGGACAATTCCAGCACCGCCTCCAGTGTCACCTGGTCGTTTTCGGGAAACTCCCACGTGACGCGGCCGGCGCCGGCCTCGCCGGTCTTGCGGGTTGCGTTGGCGCGCAAATAGGTGAGTTTGCCCGCCTCGAACAAATTTGCGGTGCGGTCCGAACCGTAGCCGCGGTCGGAGTCCGGGTCGTAGCCGTCGGCGACATGTCCGGTGTTTTTCGCCGCCTTCGAGGCCGCGCCCCACGTCAGCACGTGATAGGACGAGCCGGTGTCCTCGCCCGTCAGCCCCTTGTCCTTGAATTTGCCAAAACGCGTCGTGAGATTCGGATTTTTTTCCGCATGCAGCACGGCGAACACCGGCGCGAACACCGCGCGCCCGCCGTCGGGCGAGACGACGAGGACGTCGCCGTTCGGAGCGACCGTCATCGTGTAGTCGGCGGACGCCGCCGGTGACGCCAGCGGAAAAAACAGGCACGCCGCCACGACGCGCAGCGCAAAACGGAGCATATGGGGGGCGGGCTTGGCGAGTGGTGAGGCAGGGATCATGGCTGGGAGAAAAAGCGACAGGGAGGGAACTTGAGGCGGACGAAGACGCCGCCGTCGGCGAGGCAGTGCCGACGCGAAGCATCGGGACGGAGAGGGAGGCAATGCTGCGAGCAAAACCGTATTCCCGGTGTTTTCCATCCGCGATCAGGTCAATAGTTGACCTTTTCAAAACATTTCCCACTGTCCTCCCCCATGCCCCAGACAACGACGGTAAGCATGAGGGAAATCGCCGCGGCGGCCGGAGTATCCGTTTCCACCGTTTCGCTTGCCTTGCGCAATAGCTCCAAGATCTCCGCCAAACGCCGTGACACCATCCTGAAGCTGGTCGAAAAAATGGGCTACCGCAGCGATCCGCGCATCTCCGAGTTGATGGTGCATCTGCGCTCGGCCCGCGCCGACCGCTCGCCGTCCAACATCGCCTTTGTCATCCCCGAGCTTACGCGCGACCAGGTGCGCCACTACAGCCCGATCCTTTGCATGCTCGACGGCGTGCGCGAGATGGCCGACGCGGTCGGCTTCGAGGTGGACGTGTTTCATCTTGCCGACCCGGGCATGAACACGAAACGCCTGCGCTCCATCCTCATCGCGCGCGGCATCCGCGGCGTGATCATCGCGCCGTTTGCCAGCGGGGTCGCGGAAATCGACTTCGACATCAGCGGCTTCTCCGTGGCCACCGCCGGCTACAGCATCGTGAAACCCCGCCTGCATCGCGCCTGCCCGCACTACCAGCAGATGATGGACGAGATGCTGGAGACCTGCACCGAGCTGGGCCACCGCCGCCTCGGGCTCGTGATGACCTACAACGAGGGCGGCATCGGGCACAAGCTCTTCACCTCGTCGTTCCTTTATTACCAGTCGAAAATCCCCGAGTCCGACCGCATCCCCATCCTGCCCAAGCCGGAAATCTCGCCCGTGCACCTGCGGCGCTGGCTCGATACTCACCGGCCCGAGGTCGTCATCAGCGCGGCGAGCGTGTATCACCTGCTGCATGACATCGGCGTGAGCATTCCGCAGGATGTCTCGTTTGCCAGCATCGACCTTTCGGAGCCGCCCACCGACGCCGCCGGCGCCGACCAGCGCTACCAGCTCGTCGGACGGGAGGCGCTCACGCTCGTGCTCAGTCAGCTCAACCTCAACCTCACGGGCGAGCCCGACGACCCTCGGGTGCTGCTCGTGGACAGTCATCAGCGCGAGGGCTTCTCGCTCGTTGCGAAAAACAGCCGTCCGCTCCGGAAGAAAAAGATCTTCACCCCGCACCGCCAACCCACCACGCCGGCGTTCCTCGGGTTTCTGCATTGAGGCGCGGCCGCCCCGCGCACGTCATCGCAGCAGGTCAAACCAGCCGCCGGCGAGGCGCTCGCCGTTCACCAGCACGTCGATGACGTGCCGTCCGGGATGATGCGTGCGTGTGGTAAAATTCTGGATACTCTGGCTCTTTGCGATCTCCGCCGCCGCGCCCGCCGCGAGCGTGAATTCCTTCAACTTGAAGACCTTCGCCGACGTTCCGCCGCCTTTCTTGACGTAGTGCACCGCGTAATCGACCACCAGCCGCTGCGCCTTCCGCGCCGCTGATTCCAGTCGGAACGAAAACGCGACGCGCCCGCCCAGCCTGACCGAGGGCGGCTCGACGAGAAAGCCGCTGATGCGCACCCGCGGTTTTTCCCCGGCGCCGACAACCGCCAGCGCCTGGCGGTCGCCCTTTTTGATCAGCGTGCGCAATGCCCGTTTCACGATCCAGGCCGTGTGCGGATCCTCCAACGGCCAGCCTGCGATGCGCCGCAGCACCCACTCGGGATGGTCCTTCGTGATGTCATTGAGGTGGTTGCCGACGGATTTCCGCACATACAGGCTCGGATCGCTCCTCAGGTTTTCGAGGATCGGCGCGACCGGCGACGGATCGGCCACGAGCGCCTCCAGTCGGAATGACCACGGCAGGCGCGGGCGGCAGCCCTCGCTCGCCAGCCGCCGCACCGCCTCGTCCCCGTCGCGCGACCACGCCTCCATCACCGCCAGGGTCCGCCGCAAATCGCGCCGTAAAAACTCGCGCACTGCAAATTCCGACGAACCGAAGGTCGTGAAAAATTTCAGCGCATCCATCGACACCTCGAAGTCACCGCGCCCGTGGCCGTATTGCGCGACGAAATCCGGCCAGACCAGCGCCGCGAATCCCGGTCCGGTCCTCGGCGCGAGTTTTTTCAGAATGCCAAGCGCCTTCCGGAAATCCTGGGGAAGCGTCGCGCGCAGCGCCTCCGTCATCCGCCGCAATCGCTGCATCAAGGAAAGCCGGTCGAGCCCGTCCAGGGAAAAGGCGAGGAATTTATTCGCATCGAATCGAGGCGCCAGCCGCGCCGCTTCCCGGGCCACCGTCCGAAATCGTCCGGCATCGAACAGCGTGTCCTTGAGCGCGGGGTTTTTGGTCGAATCGGAATCGTCGGATGCGTGGTCGTCAGCCATGCATCCACTTTTCCGGCAAACAATCCCCGCGCAAGCCCGGACCGCTTGGCGCGCTCTGCATCCGGATCATAATAAAACAAACCAAAAATTTGAACAAAAGGAAACGGAGGGAACGAAGAGGACAGTATAATAAAAAGGTCTTCTTTGTTCCCTCCGTTTCCTTCTGTTCAAATTTTTATCTTTGGTTGATCGGCGGTGCTATCCCGCCGCAGTCAACTCGTCGTAGGCCACGCCGAGGTTGCCCTGCAAACGATTCGGCGCGGGCTGGTGCCAGTCGCGAAAACCGGGGAGGTTTTCCAGCGCGCAGATTTCCTCGCGCGAGGCTCCGGCGGCGATCTGTCGTTCCACATGGGCGAGCAGGGCCGACAGATAATCCCGCATCGGCGCGAGATCGTCGCGCGTGCCGGTCACGCCAAAGGCCGGATTCGCGTGGCCGAAGATGTAGATCGCATCCGACGGATATGCCTTCGCGGCATTTTCCAGCACCGAGATCCAGCCGCGAATGCTCGCCCCGCCCGGACGGTCGATCACCGGATAAAGGCGGTTGAAGACAAGGTCGCCCATGTGCACGACATTGGCATTCTCCAGCACCACGATGATGTCGCCGCCGGTGTGCGCCGGGCCATGATGGCGGGCGCGCACCGTCTCGGTCCCGAGCGCGGCGCTCCATGTCTCGGCGAAAAGCGTGTCGGCGTAAACCTGCCGGTCGAGCGTCGGCGGCTGGGCGCGCGCGGCGGCGGCGCGCTGGAGCGCGGGGACATTCTCGTGCGCGACGATGGTTTTCGCGACCGGCTTGAAAACCGGGTTGCCCGAGGTGTGATCGCCGTGGTGATGCGTGTTGACCACGACATCGAGCCCGCGTCCCTCCCGGTCCGGCAGTCCTTTGAGGCAGGCCGCGGCGGTATCGGGGAATTGGGTGTCGATGACGGCGAGGGCTTCTTCCGACACGAACCAGCCGATGGTGCCGCCGCGTCCGTTGAACACCCCCGCGCCTCGCCGCAGCGGGACAAAACCGGAGCCGTTCGCGGCCGGCGCGGGCCGGGCGGGGGGCGGCGGCGCCGGCGGCAACGGGAGCGCCTGCGCCCAAAGGCGTTCCCGGGCGAACAGCCCGAATGCGGTGGCGGCAAACGCGGAGGTTTTCAGGAAGGAGCGGCGGTCGAGCGAGGGCGCCGGGGACGCCGCGGAATGGCTGCGGATGCGTGTGTTCATGGCGGGAGGAGGGATTGAGTTGCCGGGAAGTGTATGGGAAAACGCAGGGGAATGCGCGTGGGTTGCGAAAAAAGAGGCGTCAAGAAACCGCGAAAATCGGGAGGTCAGGCGCGCCTCGTCGTGGGAAGGGCCGGACATCTTCCTGTCTACAGGGGCAAAAGGATTGGACAAGCCTGCACGGTTAATTTCTTTTGCACGGCATGGCTTTGCCCGAATCCGAATACAGGCCCGACTTTCCGCTCGTGACCCGCGCCACCCTCATTGCCGACGCGGTGCTGGTGCCCGCTTTCTTCGCGTTCATGTATTGGCTGGTCAGCGGCCACGTGCCGTCCAGCGAGACCCGTTTCGTCGTGCTATGGGGCGCGGCCGGGGCCGCCTGCCTGACGGGCGTGTTCTGGCTGGCGCTGCAAATGCTCCGGGTCATGTGGCGCGCGCAGCGCAACGCCTCCAAAAAGCAGCGGTAAATCGCGGAGCTAGAGCTCCCCCGCCTCCAGTCGCGCGGCGCGTTTCTTTTCCATCCGGCCGCCGACAAAGATCGCGATTTCAAACAGCGCATAAAGCGGCGCAGCGAAAATGGTCTGCGTAAACGGGTCGGGCGTGGGCGTGATGATCGCCGCCACAATGAAAATCACGACGATGGCGTGACGCCGGTATTTGCGCAGCGTCGCCGTCGAGATGAAGCCGAGATAAACCAGGAGCAGAATCAGCAGCGGAAACTCGAACGCCACGCCCACGCCGATCACCAGCCAGCTCAGCGTGCTGTAGTAGCTCGCTGGCGTCCAAATCGGCGGGTCGAAGCCGAGCAGGTTGTTCAACTCGAGGGAGATTTTCAGTGTGCTCGGCACCAGCAGGAAAAAACTGAACGACGAGCCGGCGAGGAAGAGCAGCAGCGACGAGAAGCACACCGGCAGCACCATGCGTTTCTCCGTCTTTGTGAGCGCCGGCCCGACGAACTGGCCGAGGAAAAAAAAGAAAAACGGCATCGCCGGCAGCAACGCGCCGAGGCAGCAAAGCTGGATGACGATGCTGAACGCCTCCGTCGGCGTGCGCCCCGCCATTTCAAACTTCATCTCCGGCATGGTGTGCCTCACCCACTCCAGCGGCCAGAGCAGCGCGGCGTTGAACTGCTTGAGGAATATGCCGATCGCGATGGCAAACACCGCATACACGATGACGCATTTGACCAGCGTCCAGCGCAATTCCTCCAAATGCTCGAAGAACCCCATCGGTTTCTCTGTCGGGTCGAGTTCGTCTTCGTCTGAAAAATCGTCGGGTTGTTTCACGGGTTTGCGCGGAAAGGAGGTTCGGTTTTTTATTGAACAGAAGGAAACGAAAGGAGCGAAGAATACCTTTTATGATTATGGTTTTCTTTGTGTCCTTCGTTTCCTTCTGTTCAAATTAATGGTTCGGTTTTGGTTGTCACAGGGTCGCGGCAAAACGGGCGATGCGCGCCAGCACGCGCTCGCGGCCAAGGACCCGGAACATGCCGGTGAGACTCGGGCCGACGTTCGTGCCGGAAACCGCCAGGCGCGCGACGGCTTGATAGTCGCCGAAGCCGAGTCCTTTGTCCACGGCGAGCTGCTTGATGGTCTCCTCGATGGCGGTGTCGCTGGAAAAATCGGCGGTTTGCAGCGCCGCGCCCAGTTCGGCGAGGCGGGCCTTGGGGTCACCCTTGGCCAGGATTTTGGCGCGGGCTTTTTCGTCGGTGGCGTAATCCTCGGCGAAAAACCAGGCGGTGTAGGCGGGCAGGTCTTCCACGCCCTTGATTTTCGGCTGGCAGAGCAGGAGCACCTCGCGGAGGTAGGCCTCGTCGGGCAGGCCGCCGGGGAAGGTGTTGTGGCGGGCGAAATAGGTCTTCGCATGCGCGACGAATTTGTCCGGCGGCAGTTCCAGCAGGTAGGCCATGTTCATGTGGGCGAGCTTGCGCTCGTCGAAGCGGGCGTTGCTCTGGTTGAGGCCGGGGATGTCGTAGCGGCGGATGATCTCGTCGATGGGGAGCTTTTCCACGTCGCCGCCGGGATTCCAGCCGAGCAGGCAGAGGAAATTGACCAGCGCCTCGGGCAGGTATCCACGATTCTGATACTCCTCGACGAGCGCGCCCTGGTCGCGCTTGGACATCTTGCCGGGGCCGTTTTGCTTGAGGATGAGCGGAATGTGGACGTAGCGGGGGACGGGCGCGCCAAAGGCATTGAACAGCTCGACGTGCTTGCTGGAGTTGGAGAGGTGATCCTCGCCGCGGATGACGTGGGTCATTTTCATCGCGATGTCGTCGATGACATTCACGAGATGGAACACGGGCGTGCCGTCGGAGCGCACGACGACGAAGTCCTCGTCCTCGATGCGCTCGACCCGTCCGCGCAGAAGGTCGTCGATGACAGTCGGGGCGGCCTTGACCTTGGTGACGGTTTTCTTGCGGTGCTCGTCGTAGGTTTCGTAGCGCTCGCCGAGGAGCCTGAACCAGAGCGCGCCGTCCTTCTCGTAGAGGCGTCCGGTGCTTTTCAGTTTCTCGATGTAGTCGCGGTAGATGTCGTTGCGTTCGCTCTGGCGGTAGGGGCCGTAGTCTCCGCCGACGCCGGGGCCCTCGTCCCAGTCCATGCCGAGCCAGCGCAGGCTGTCGTAAATGACGTTGAGGAACGTCTCGCTGTTGCGCTCGTGGTCCGTATCCTCGATGCGGAGGACAAAGGTGCCGCCGGTGTGGCGGGCATAGAGCCAGTTGAACAGCGCGGTGCGGGCGCTGCCGATGTGGAAGAAACCGGTGGGACTGGGTGCGAAACGGACGCGGACTTGGTTGGACATGGTTGAAGGCGAACGTTGTGCGGCAGAACGGGCGCTGTCAAAGCCTCGCGTAACGCCCGGAGTGACAAAGAACGGGGGGCGTCACGATGCGCCGGAGTTCCGCCAAAAAACTCTTTCTCTTGGCAGACTGTCGCTTCGCTCGAAACCTCTTTATCTTTCTCTTTTCCCCTCGCGCCGCGCGAAACCCAATCGCTTGAGAAAGAATAAAGATAAAGAGGAAAGAGAAAGAGTTAGGACGGGAGATGGGCGGCGGCTTTGGTCGCGATGGCGGGCCAGTGTGCGGCGGGGATGAGCGGACCCATGTGGCGGACGGTCTCGGCACCGAGCAGCGAGGCGAGTTTGCCGCACTCGGGCAACGGGCGTCCGCGCAGCCAGCCGGCCAGGAATCCGGCGGCCCATGCGTCGCCGGCGCCGTTCGAGTCGATGGCGTCGGCCACGGAGACGGGCGCGATGCGATGCAACTCCTTTCCGCGCGCGATCCACGCGCCGTCGCGGCCGAGTTTCACGGCGGCGACTCCGCCAAAGGAGGCGAGACGCCGGGCGTGCGCGGCGTAGTCGGCGGCGTCCTGCGCGTCGGGGAAAAGCGCGCGGATTTCGTCTTCGTTGGCAAAGACGACGTCGATGCCCCGCCCGAGTTGCGGGAGCAGCCAGTCGCGCGCGCCGCGCACGACCTCGAACGAGGCCAGATCGAGGCTGATCGTGCAACCGGCGGCGCGGGCGGCATTGACGATGGCGTCGGCGAGGTCGCGGTTGAACACGACAAAGCCCTCGATGTGCGCATGGCGGGCGCCGGCGAAATCGGCGGGCGTGATTTCCGAGGGCGAAAGCGTGGCGTGCGCACCGAGGCAGGTGCGCATGGTGCGCTGCGTGTCGGGCGTGGTGAGGTTGAGGCAGCAGGCGTTGGGGAGCAGGCCGCGCTTGAAACGGCCGGTGCCGACGGCGGCGGCGGCGAAGCGGGCGCGGTAGTCGTCGGCGAGGGCGTCGTTGCCGAGCTTGCCGACGAAGGCGGTGCGCAGGCCGAGGCGGGCGGCGTTGTAAGTGGTGTTGGCGGCGGAGCCGCCGTTGGTGATGGCGGGCGGCAGGGGCAGTTTGCCCACGAGCCGTCTCATCTCGGTCGCGTCAATCATGACCATGCCGCCTTTTTCCCCGCCGGCCTCGGACAAAAACGAATCGGGCACGGAGGCCACGAGATCCATGATGGGCGCGCCGACGCCGACAAGGTCGAGGATGGGATTTGCTGGTGGATTGGGCATGATGTCGTGAAGTGGTTCGTCGCTGTTTTCTTAACCAAAAAACTCACCACAAAGGCACAAAGAGCACAAAGCAACCAAACTTAAACTCCTTTGTGATCTTTGCGTCTTTGTGGTGAATTCTTCCATCGGAGCTTTTTCTGTTTTCAAAAAGAGAACGGTTTTTCCGATTGCGCCCCGGCGCGGAGCGCGGCTGTTTCGGGGCATGCTGAAGCTGTTGTTTATCGGAGACATTGTCGGGAAGCCCGGCCGCGAAATCGTGATCGGGAAACTCGCCGGGTTGCGCGCGGAGCTGGGGCTGGATTTTGTCATCGCCAACGCGGAAAACTCCGCCGCCGGCGCGGGCATCACCGGCGCGATCGCACGGACGTTGCTCGATGCGGGAGTGGACGCCATCACGCTTGGCGACCATGTGTGGGACCAGAAGGGTTGGGAAACGGAAATCATCGGGCTGGCGCGCGTGTGCCGCCCGGCCAACCTGCCCACGGCGTGTCCGGGGCGCGACCACATCATTCTGGAGGCCAAAGGATTTCGCCTCGCGGTAAGCACGATGCTCGGACGGCAGTTTCTGGGCATGAAGGCCGAGTGCCCGTTTCTCGGCGCGGATGCCTTGCTGGCAAGATTGGGCGGACAGGCGGACGGTTTTTTTGTGGAAATCCACGCGGAGGCCACGTCGGAGAAGCAGGCGCTGGGCTGGCATCTCGACGGCCGCGCGCTCGCGGTCATCGGCACGCACACGCATGTGCCGACGGCGGACGCATGCGTGCTGCCCGGCGGCACGGCGTTCATGTGCGACGCCGGCATGACCGGTCCCTATGCCTCGGTGCTCGGCCGCGAGGTGCAGCCGGTCATCGGACGCTTCCTCGACGGGATGCCGCGGCGTTTCGGCGTGGCCGAGGGCGATGTGCGGCTCTCGGCGGCCTTGGTGGAATTTGATCCGGAAACGAAACGCGCGGCCCGTTGCGAATTGCTGACGGCGCGGAAATAAGGACTGAAGGGCTGGAAAAACAGCCCCACCCACGTCCGATTCCCGGCTTGCCCTTCAGCCTTTCAAATCCGCGTGCCTTCGGTCAGCACGCGCTTGTGGAAGGCGGCAAGCACTTTCGCGAACACCGGGCCGGGTTTGCCGTCGCCGATTTCGCGTCCGTCGAGCTTGGTGATCGGGATCGTCTCGGCCGCGGTGCCGGTGAGGAACACCTCGTTGGCGTTCCACACGTCGTAGCGCGTGAGGTTGTCCTCGCGGATCGGCACGCCGATTTCCTTCGCGATGTCGAAGACCGCGCCGCGCGTGATGCCCTTGAGCGCGCCTTGCGTGGCGGAAGGCGTGATGATCTCGCCCTTGTGCACGATGAAGACATTGTCGCCGGTGCATTCGGCCACATAGCCCTGGTCGTTGAGCATGATGGCTTCGCGCGCGCCGAACTGCCGCGCCTCGATCTTGGCCAAGATGTTGTTGAGATAATTGAGCGACTTGATCGCGGGACTGAACGCCGCCGGATTCAGGCGGCGCGTCGGCACCGTGACGATCTCGAGCCCTTTGATGTAACACTCCTCCGGATAGAGCGCGATCTTGTCGGCGATGATGAAGATCGACGGCTTGGGGCAAAGCCACGGCGAAAGACCGAGGTCGCCGACACCGCGGGTCACGACGAGGCGGATGTAGGCGTCGGCCAGATTATTCTGGCGGCAGGTTTCGCAGGTGGCGTCGGAGATTTCCTTCCGCGTCCAGGGCATTTTCAGGAGAATGGCCTTGGCGGAATATTCGAGACGTTCCAGATGCTCCTCGAGGCGGAAGATGTTGCCCTGATAAAGGCGGATGCCCTCAAAAACCCCGTCTCCATAAAGCAATCCGTGGTCGAACACGGAGACCTTTGCATCGGCTTGGTCAACAAACTTTCCGTCGAGATAAATTTTCATAAAGGACCGAGCCTAGGAAACACGCGCCGCACTTGTCGAGTCTGCGGTCGTGCCGCGCCAAGATTCGGATGCGACTGGAAGCGATGCCGGCGCGCGACTCATTCATGGTTTGCATTGGACTCGCGGCGGCGCGCGGCAATCATCGCTCGCCATGAGTCTTGGCGATTACATCGGCGTGCTGCTGCTCGGGTTGCTGGGCGGCGGACATTGCGTCGGGATGTGCGGCGTGTTTTCGGTGGCCATTTCAGCCGGCGCGCCGCGTCCGCTGGTCGTCGTCTGGCGGCAACTCGCCTACCAGGCCGGCAAGGCCACCGCCTACGTGCTTCTCGGTGTGCTCCTGCTCGCCGCCGGCACGCTTGCCGGAGCGCGCGACACGCTCTCGCATGCCCAAAGCATCCTCGGCTGGCTCGCGGGCGCGGTGATGATCGCGGCCGGCCTCGCCTATGCGCTGGAAGTGCGCGGCCCCGCGCCGCTTGCCCGCTGGTGGCGCGGCAGCGCGGCGTGCGCGGCGCTCGCGGTGCTGTGGCGCTCGCCCTCGCTCGCCAAA
Organism: Termitidicoccus mucosus; assembly: GCF_038725785.1. Classification (GTDB taxonomy): domain Bacteria; phylum Verrucomicrobiota; class Verrucomicrobiia; order Opitutales; family Opitutaceae; genus Termitidicoccus; species Termitidicoccus mucosus. The sequence goes on along the minus strand of NZ_CP109796.1, from coordinate 722,068 downwards.
AGCCTGCTCGCCGGATGGGTGAACGGGTTCCTCCCCTGCGGCCTGTCGTGGACCGCCCTGCTCTACCTGGCGAGTTTCGGATCGCCCACCGGACTCGTGGCCGGCGCGTATCTGTTCGGGCTTGCCACCATGCCGGGCCTGCTCGCGGCCGCATTGCTCGGGCAGCGAATCCATGCGGGCGCCAGGCGCTGGCTGGTGCGCGCGAGCGGCGTGGCGCTCGTGATTTTCGGCGTGCTTACGCTCGTCCGCGGCGAGCCGCGCGTCCACGCATGGTTCCACGAGCACTTGATGCCGGACGCCGGCGTTGCGGGCGCGCCGCACGAACACCACGAGCACCACGGACATCAATAAGGCCGCCCCGCAACCGGGAGCGCGGACGCGCCCCGCCTCCCTCCCCTCCTCGCCCAACAAAAAAAACGCCACCGCGTTTCGGCGGTGGCGGCGGGTCTGGTGAAAAATTTGCGCGCGCTTATTTTCCGGCGGCGGGCTGGGTCGTCGCGCTCGTGGCGATTTGTTTCGCCTCATCTTCCGACAGCGGCGTGTAAATCAGCGACTCCTCGACCTCGATGAGATAAGGGCGCAGCGGCGTGATGCCGTGGAGCTTGGCAAACTCCTCGACGTTCTTTTTCAGCACCTCCTCGGATTTCGTGAGTTCATCCTGAAAACGCCTCTTCTCGCCGTCGCTCTTCGCGTTGTTGATCGACTGGGCGAGCTGGCCAAGGTGTTCCCGCTGAGCCTGGACAAGCTGGACGTTGCGCCGGAAAATCTCGTTGGCCCCGACGCTCTCGATGGACGCGACGTAGAGGTGAACCCTGCCGTCAATCGTCCTGATCAGGTCGGGCTTGGCCCTGTCCTCGGGGGAGAGCTTGGCGAACTCCTCGTCGGCAAGCGGCGTGTAGAGACGCGTCTTGGCGAAAAAGATGACGTAGTTGCGCAGAAGCGAAAACCCGTAGGTTTTCGTCATGATGGTGTTGTTCGAGTCGAGGTTTTTGAGCGCCTCGTCGAGCTGTTTCTGGAGGGCGTCCTTTTCCTCCGGCTTGGCCTCGTCCACGCGCTTTTTGAGTTCCACGACGCTCGCGCGCTGGGCCTGGACGACTTGCACGTTGTGCTGGAATTCGCGGTTGAGTTCGATCGAGCGGATGGCCGAGACAAACGCCAGTTTCTGGTCGTTCTGCTCGATGATTTGCGGGTAGTTCGCCGGGGCCGCCGCAGGCGCGGACGCCACCGCGGGCTTGGCCGGCGTGCCGGCGCCGTCCGCCGAGTCGGAGGAGCGCGAACACGCCGCGAGCAGGCACGCGGCGAGAATGAGGACGGTGTTCAGAGTGAAACAACGAAGGGTGGGCATAAAACGATAGTTAAAAGATTTAATTTAAGCGAAAAGCCATTTGTTGCAACCCGGTTTTAATCAAAAAGAAAAACCAAACCTAATGATTTGTTGTGTCAGGCAACACACGAAGGCCCGTCCTACAGGACCAGCATCGCATCCCCGTAGCTGAAAAACCGGTATTCGCGCGCGATCGCCTCGGCATACAGTTCGCGCATCCAGGCGATGCCGTCCGTCGAGCCGGGCGTGAGAAAGGCCGACACCAGGCAAAGCAAGGTCGAGCGCGGCTGGTGAAAATTCGTGATGAGCGCATCCACGCCGAGAAACCGCCGCGGCGGATAGATGAACAGCGCCGCCTCCGCGCACTGCACGCCGCCACCTGCCCCCGTTTGCCAAGCACCCGCGCCCTCCCTTTCCCTTTTTGCCAGATAATCCTCGATCGTGCGCACCGAGGTGGTGCCGACGGCGATCCGCCTGCCGCCGCCGGGCGCGACGAGCCTGCGCGCCGCCGCCTCCGGCATCTCGTAAATTTCCCGATGGATCGCGTGTTCCTCGACGGTTTCCGTGCCGATGGGCTTGAACGTGCCCAGGCCGACATGCAGCGTCATGTCCGCCGTGCCCACCCCGAGCGCGGCCAGGCGTGCGAGCAACTCCGGCGTGAAATGCAGGCCGGCGGTCGGCGCGGCCACGGCCACCTGGCTCGCGCGGTCCGCGTAAACCGTCTGGTAGCGCTCGATGTCGCGCTCCCGCTCCTCCTCCGTTCCCTCCCGGCTGATGTAAGGCGGCAGCGGGATGTCGCCGAGCCGGTTGGCCACCGCGATGATCGACGCGTCGCGCGGCGTGGTGAAGCGCACCAGCGCCGTCCCATCCTCGCGCTTCTCCAGCACCGTCGCGGAAAAATCCCCCTCGCCCCCGGAGAACACCGCGCCGGGCGGCAGCCGTTTGCCCGGGCGCACCAGGCACCACCAAGCCTCGCCGCGATCCGAAACCGTGTCGGGCCGCAACAAAAAGCACTCCACTGCGCCGCCCGTGGGCCGCCGCGCATGGAGGCGCGCGGGCAGCACCGCGGCGTTGTTGCGAAACAAGATGTCGCCCGCCCGCAGCCAGGCCGGCAGTTCCGCGAACACGGTGTGGACGACCTTGCGGCTGGCGCGATCCACCACCATGAGGCGGGACGCGTCGCGGCGCGCGGCCGGCGTCTGGGCGATCAGGCGCGGCGGAAGCTCGTAATCGAAAAGTTCGGTGGGAAGCGGCACGAGGAAGAGGAAAAATTGCGAATTACGATTTGCGAATAAGAAAGGCATCCGCCCGAAGCGGCGTCATTTGGCATTTTCAAATCGTAATTCGTAATTCGTAAATCGTAATTTTCCGCTACCTTGTTTTCCCCAGTCGCGCCCGATAACGCAGCAGCGCCTCGAGGAAATAATAATCGCCGTAGCTCAGCGGCCGGTCCACCTCGATGCCGTGCGGATAGTGGCCCGTGCCGTGCATCAATAGAAAGCCGCCGTTTTCACCCAGTTTCGCGCGGTAGGCGGGCGACGACAGCGAGACGAGCTGGCGGCGCGCGGTTTCGGCATAGCGGCGCGCAAAAAACGGCTCCACGTGGTCCGCCAGCTCGATGAAGGCCGACGCCATGATGGCGGCGGCGGATGAATCGCGCGGGGTGTCCGGAATGCCGGGCGCGTCGAAATCCCAATAAGGAACCTTGTCCTCCGGCAGGCGCGCGTGCGTCACGATGAACTCCGCGATGCGTTTCGCCTGGTCGAGATAGAGCGGGTTGCGCGTCTCGCGCCACATCATGGTGTAGCCGTAGAGCGCCCAGGCTTGTCCGCGCGACCAGGCGGACTCGGAGCCGTAGCCCTGCCACGTGCGCTTGAGCTCCGGCGCGCCCGAAACGGGGTTGTAGGTGACGAGGTGGTAGCTGCTGCCGTCGGCGCGGAAATGGTTCGCGAGCGTCTTGTGCGCGTGCGCGATGGCGATGTCGCGGTAGCGCGGATTGCCGCTCTCGGCGGTCGCCCAGCAAAGGAATTCCAGGTTCATCATGTTGTCGATGATGACGGGAAACGCCCACATCTCGCGGTCCCACGAACGGAGGGAGCCGACGGCGGGATTAAAACGGGACGCGAGCGCCTGCGCCCCGTCGAGCAGCACGGCCTTGTATTCCTTTTCGTCCACCGCGCCCCGCGCCGCGCGCAAGCCGGTGCCGTAGGCGCAATACAGCATGAAACCCAGATCGTGCGTGCCCGCGTGGTGCCGGAGCCCGTCGAGCCGGCGTGTCCAGCGGTCGGCGGGGGCGTTCCATTTCGCGTCGCCCGTGCCCTCGCGGATCAGCCAGAGCGAGCCGGGGAAAAAACCCACGGTCCAGGTCTTGAGCTTCGAGGTGAGCAGCTTTCCGTCCTCAAAAGTGCGGGGAAACTGGTCCGGCGTTTTTTCGGCCTCGTCCAGCAGCACGCTGTATTGGCGCGCGGCGAAGTCGAAGTTTTCGGCGATCAGGCGCGCCATGTCCGGCCCGCCCGCGGGCTCGCCCGAAATGGCCGCGACGGACAACACGAACAACGCCGCGCCGGCCAGCGCGCCGGAGCGTGGCGCGGGCGGACGGTGGAACGATATACTGGAATGGGTCATGATAAACTGTGGTTGACGGGAAACGGTGAGGGAGAATGCCGGCGCGGGTGAGACCTGACGCGCGGTTATTGGCGCGACAGCCGTTCATTCAGTTGCGCGAGATAAAGCGAGGCCGGGTCGAGGCCGGTTTTGTTCACGCCCTCGATGTGCCCGGCGGGCGCCTTGAACGGCCCTTCTCCGGAAACATCCCCCGAGCAGCCGATGGCGTAGTTTTGCGCGTGCGGCGGGCGCTGCACGCAGATGCGCGCGCCGCCCGCCGCGCAGCGCCACGCAACCGAGTGGGCCAGCCCCCAGCCGTGCGCCGTGCCGTAACGGCCGCGATTATAGAGGCCGAGCACGATTTTGGTGTCCGGCTTGCGCGCGATGAAGTTGTCGAACAGCACGCCCTGCGACCAGCGCCGGTGCCCCTCGGACGACGCGATCGCCCCCTCGCTCACGCAAGCCAGAAAAACGATGCCGGAGTCGAGGCTGGCGCCGTTGCAGATGAAGGCATGGCGAGCCTTGGTCGCCAGGCAGTCGCGAAAAAGAACGAGCTGCGCGCCCGCCGTGCCGAAATTATAAAAACGCCCGCCGGTCGCGATGCCGCGCGGCTCGAGCGCGCGGCAAGACTCGACCGTGGCGCGCGTGCTGCCGCCGCCGAATTGCACGCCCGAGTGCCAGAAGTGGCGCGCGGTCACGCGGCGCACCCAGCAATTTTCCGACTGCTGAAACCGGATGCAGTCCGCCGCGTGGTTTTCCGAGGTCGCGCTTTCCGTCTCCACGTCGATGAAGAGATTTTCGACCCCGACATGCCGCACGGTCCCGGTATCGTTGAATTTCGCCACGTAACTCTGCGCGCGCGCGCGGTCGAGATGATCGAACACCGGCGCATCGAGGGTGAGCCGGTTGCCCTCGACGGCGGTGATATAGCGGTGATAGCGGATGTCGATTTCCCCCGGCTTCCACACGGCCGTGCGCCCGGCGGCGCGGTCGGGGAAGGCATCGCCGGCATTGACCGATTTTATCCATGCCTCGGTGGATGGCTGCACGACGAGCACGGCGTCGCCGACGCGAAACTTCGAGGCGTCCGCCACCTCGAAGGAACTGGAGCCGACCGTGACCCGCGGCGTGACGATGTCGCTGCGCGTGCCGCGCACCTCGGCGGCGAAAGGTTTGCCCGCCGCCCTGCCGCCCGCGAGGACGACCGGCTCCGTGGACGTGCCAGTGCGGCGCAGGATGGTGTTTTGCCCGGGATCCGCGTCCATGCCTGCGCCCGCCAGCACGATACCGTCCGCCGCGAGGCGCAGCGTGCCGCGCACTTCATAAACGCCCGGCGCGAGCAGCAACGCCCCGCGCCAGCCGTCCGCACCGGGCGGCATCGCGGCGATTTCGTCGAGCGCGGCCTGGATGCGCGCGGTATTGTCCCCGCCGGCGGGTGCGCGCCGCGCGACGACGGGCACGTCGGGAATCGGCACCCCGCCGCCATGATAACCGGCGTGGCTGAAATCGGGAATGCGGTTGCCCTGCGCGTCCGCCGCGTAAACAAGCCGTCCGTCGGTCCCGGTCGAGACGAGCCCCGACTGCCACGCGCGCGCCGCGACCGGCGCGAACCCGAGCCCCCAGGCAAGCAACAGGCGGGGAGTCAGGCGCATTTGGCGAAGAAAAGGCATGGTGATTGTATCCGTTTGGCGACACAGCCCCGCGGTGGCGGGGCATCAGGGCAACGGGATGTCCGGGAGCAAATCCAGCCGGCATGGGACCGCAACACCATAGCAAGTTATATTGTTAAGCAAAGATAGGGAGAATCTTTTTTTGGTTGCCCGCGTCTTCTGTACCACTTCCAAACCACTGTTTCGCCGAAAACTCCATGCCATCCGTCCACCTCCGCCCGCTTCTTGCTTTTTCATACCGATGCCGCCTGCATCTCTCTGCATTCGCCCTGGGCGTCGCAGGCATGTTTTTACCCGGCGCCGCAACGGCGCAGGAGCCGCCCATAGAACTGCCGGGATTGCGTGTGGAGGGTTCCCGCCCTGAAATCCTCCGCGCCGCGCAGGCGCTGGCGGCGGTGCCCGGCGGCACGGGGTTGGTGGATGCCGAGGCGTTGCGCATCGGGCGGCTCAACACGCCCGCCGACCTCTTCCAGCTCCAGCCCGGCGTGCTCGTGCTGACGGCGTTCGGCGGCATCGACCACCCGCGCCTGAGCATCCGGGGGGCGAGCATCCAGCGCGGCGGCGACCCCGGCGGCGGGCGCGGCATCCTGTTTTTACAGGACGGCTTTCCGGTCAACTTCAGCGACGGCAGCTTCGACTTCGTGGAATTTCTCGACCCGGCGGCGCTCGACCACGCCGCCATCTTTCGCGGCGGAAACGCGTTCACGCTCGGCGCCACGACCCTCGGCGGCGCGGTGAACCTCGTGTCGCCCACCGGCATCGACGGCCCGCGCCTGGCGCGCGTCGAGGCGGGGGCGCACGACTATTTCCGCGCGCAGCTTTCGCTCTCCGCGACGGACGGCCCGCGCGACGTTTTTTTCACGTTGACCGGCTTCTCACTCGACGGCTGGCGCGACTACAACCACCAGGAGTCCGCGCGTGCCGCGCTCAATTTCGGCTGGCGTTTCGCCAACGGCTGGACGAACCGCGTTTACCTCTCGGCCATGCGCAGCCGCGTCGAAATCACCGGCGTGCAGACGCTCGAGGAAATCGCCGCCGGCAGCACCGCCGCGAACGCCTTCACCAAGCTCACCCAGACCGGGCGCGACACCAAACAATACCGCATCGGCGACCGCCTCACACGCCAGTTCGCGAATAACAGCACGCTCAGCATCGGCGCGCACCTCGCCTATGTGACCTACGGGTTTATACAGGGCCCGAACATCACTTTTGCCAACAACACCGACGGCGGCGCGGACGCCTCGTGGACCTTGCGCGGCGAAATCCTCTCGCGGCCAAGCACCCTCACGCTCGGCCTGCGCGCGCAACTCGGGCGGCGCGACCAGCACACGCACCCCAATCTCTTCGGCGCCGGCTCCCCCGGCACCCCCGGCCCGATGGCCGCGCGCAACCGCCTTGTGGCCGAAAACGTCACCGTCTGGCTTGACCACCAGTTCGCGCTCGGGCACGGCTTCACGCTCGTCACCGCCCTTTCCGCCGCCCGCGCCAACCGCATCAACGACAACCTGCTCGACACCCTTTCCGGCAGCGCGGACAGCGAAGGCGCCGCCGCGCTCCTCTCGCGCCTGGGCGTGCGCTACGAGCGGAAAAATTTCCAGTGGTTCGCCAACGTCACGCGTAACTGGGAGCCGCTCACCTGGGATGCCATGCTCACCACCCTCGCGCCTCGCCCCCGCTCCGCCCAGCACGGCATCACCGCCGAGACCGGCGTGCGCGGCACGGCCGGCCCGCTGGTATATGAGATTACCGGATATAGAACATGGTTGCGAAACGAACTGCTCGTGTGCACGGACGCCGTCGGCGCGCCCACGCAATTCGGCAACGCCGACCGTACCATCCACCAAGGCATCGAGGCGGCCGCGTCCATCGACCTGCTGCGCATCGCCGGCCTGGACGCGAACGCGCGCGGCCATTCCCTGCTTCTGCGCGCCGCCCACACGTGGAGCGATTTTTATTTCGACGGCGATCCCGTCTGGGGGAGCAAGGACCTGCCCGTCATGCCGCCGCACCTGCTGCAAGCCGCGCTGCAATACCGCCACGCGTCCGGCTGGCACGGCGGCGTCTCCCTCACGTGGCAGCCGCGCGGCGGCTGGGCCGATTACGCGAACACGCGGCGCGCGCCGGGTTACGCCGTCGTGGGGTTGAGCGCAGGCTACGCGCCGAAAAAAGGCGCGGGCTTCTTTCTCGACCTGCGCAATGTCTTCGACCGCCGCTATGTCAGCGGCATCAATTCCGGCATAGGTAACTTTTCCGCCCTTCCCCCCGCCTCCGGGGACCGTGCCCGCTTTTTCGCCGGCGAACCGATGTCGCTCTTCGGCGGCGTGGAATGGAAATGGTGAGCGCCGGGCCATCGACGCCAGTTGGCCGGAGTGTTTTGGCGCATTTCAACCAAAACTGTAGCCGTGACTTCATTAAGAGGGACGGCTTCCGTGCCGTCCGTTTCGAAGCAGAAGGACGACACGGCAGTCGTCCCTTCATTTATAACTTCGGCCACGACATTGCTTAAAATGCCATAACCCAAAAGCCTCGAGATTGGGTTGCGCGGCATGGGCGTCCCGCCCATGTGCTGATGGATTTGAGTGTCCGGCCCAGCCAGCCGTTTGGTCTGGCAGAAAAAAGCGGGGATGGGCCATAAACTTTTCTTTTGCCGGCTACCTCTTGCACTACTAACTGCCAAGACATAAATAGTAGGTATTGAGTCTTGGTATCGAGACTTGTAAGCCACCTCATGATGCAATCTACGTGTTTCATAATAAGGCGGCTATGACTGAGATCAACCAACCGCATTCAAACAAAACGACAGCATCCGAATGGCGTGGCGGCATTTTTCCATGAGCGCCGCCGGAAGAGGCATTTTCTTGCTGGCAGGCATCTTGTCCACGTTGTTGGGCGGAATTTCCCATGCCCTGCCCACTGAATCGGATGTGCTTTCGGCACTGGTGAGCGAAGGCGTGCAACCGAGTTGGACCCAAGTCGCGGATACGGCGGGCCGCTTGGAGGCCAGCGTGCGGGTGGTATGCGAAAATCCGACTGCCGAAACCTTGGGGCAGGCACGCGCCGCGTGGCGGGATGCCTATCTGGCGTGGCGTCGCGCGGCGCCGTTTCTGTTTGGGCCTGCCGACAAGCTGGAGCGCCGCATCGGCAGGTGGGCGGTAAACGGAGTGGTGCTGGATGCCGCAGTGGATGCCCCGGATCTCGCTTATCTGCTCAAGCAAACCGACCAGCGCGGATATGCGGCCGCGGAATATCTGCTGTTTACCCCGGCGGATGCCGCCGCCGTCACCGCCGCGGGCCGTGGCGCGCATCTGCGGGATGTGACGGAAGAGATCACCCGGCTTACGGCCCGCGCAAAGCTCGACTGGGAAGAGCGGTTTGCCCACGAATTCACGTCCGCAGGCGACGGCAACCCGTTTCTCCTCCCCGCCGACGCCCTGAGCCGGGTCGTTTCCGAGCTCCTGAATATCATCGAGCGGATGCTGCGGGACCGCATCGGCATGCCCAGCGGTTTCTTTGAACGGACGGCAGTCAAACCCGAGAGCCTGGAAGCCTGGCGCAGCGGGAACGCCAAGGAAGGGTTTCAGGCTACCTTGGACGGGATTCGTCAGGCCGTGACAGGCGGCGGCGATGCCAGTCTTGCCAACCTGGTCGCCACCAAGGACGGCCTGGTTGAAGCCCGAAACCCGGCCTTGGCCAACGATATTACCAATCAAATAAACAGGATCGAAAAGACCATCGCCGGCCTGGGAGGCGATGATCTCAGGCTGGAGGCCGAGCTGCCGAAGAAGCTTTCCCAAATGAAGCGATTATACAAGCAACTGCAAAAATTGCAGGATCAACTGGTCGAGGCCTCCTTGGTGCTCGAACTGGATGTGCATGGAGGCAATGCGCAAGCGCTTCCCGGCGGCTCCGAATGACCTATCCGGGAGATTTTATACTTCGCGTACGAATCGAATAACCAGACCCAAATGGAGCGGATATGTCGCGGCGTTTTCTTTTATACATAAGTTTGTCGGCCATTATCATAATCATAGGCGTCGGAGGCGTTCTTGTTTCCCGGAATGCCGCCGTCCAGGACTTCCTCAGGGCCAGGGCTGCCAAGGCGGTGGTGTCGGATTACGTGGATAACACCGTCCTGAAAACGCTCGATCTTCTCGTGGCCAATATCGAGGCACTCCATGTCGCCGCGAAAAAACTTCAAGCCAATCCCAGCGCCGGGAATCTCGACGCGGCGGCGCGAGCCTGGCATGCCGCCCATGGGACTTGGATGACGGCTGTCGCCTACCTGTATGGACCGGCGGCGCAGCATGATTATCATAAGCGGATCGCCACTTGGCCCTTTGACAAAGTATTGGTCGAACATGCGCTGGACCTGATGGAAGCGGGACAACTGGCAGTCGATTCCCGGTATCTGCGGGAAGAAGAAATGTCCGGCCTGCGCGGGCTCTATACTATAATGTATTTTTTGTTCCGCGATGGACGTCCGCGCGAGGCCGCGGGCATCCGCTCCGTGGAATTGAGCTACCTCACCGCCGTCACCCAGGCATTGCTTGAAGACAGCATCGACTTCGAGGCGTCGTGGCGCGGGCTGGAGAAGCTTCCCCCCGCCAGAACGGCGGTTCTTCAGGCCGCCGGCATCCAAAACAGGTCCGCATACGCGGAAGAGTTCAAGCACCCCGGCACTCCCACGAGCCGCTATGCATCCATATCCATGCCGCTGCAGGAGGTCTTTCAGGAGATCACTGGCGTCCTCGAGGACATAGTGCCGCTGATCGGTGAATTGCGCGAGACGGCCGAGCCTGGCGCCCCTGCCTATTGGGACAGCCTCGATCCCTGCGCCGATTTGCTGAACCAGTTGCGGAGCGTCGAAAACGCATACCTCGGCGGCGTCAACGGCTCCCGCGGCCGGTCGGTTTCCGAACTGGTGGCCGGACATGACAAGGTGCTTGACCGGCTCATCAAGATCTCCCTGGCCCACACGGCATACCGGATTGGAGCCATCCGCGACTTGCACGGCGAGTCCTCGGGAAAACGGGAATTGGCGGTCAGGGTGGCGGAGGGTGAGCTTGAAAAGCTGACCGCCCGGGTGGCGATGGCGATCCCGCTGGTGGTTCTCGACCCCGCCGTCCGTCCCTATGCGGCTTATATAAAATAACGGAAAAGCCAGGCATGAATGAATACAAATGCGCGGGTCCCGATATTTAGGGCGACTAACAAAATCACCAACGCAAAAACGCGAAGAGGCAAATGAAGTCTATTTTAACACAGAGGCCACAGAACGCTGACACGGAGAACACAGAGAGGGAAAAATTCTTTTCTGATTTCGCCTCCGCGACCTCTGTGGGTCGCGCTCTGTGGCCTCTGTGTCAAAACAGACTTCCTCAATTTTCTTTTTGATAGACGCTCTTAATAAAAGACAGCCATGAACCCTCCCTCGTCGATTTCAACAAAGCGCATGGCCTGGTTTTGCTGTGTGGTGTTGATGACTTCATTCCGCCTGGGTTCTCCGCTCCGCGCCCATGTCACCGTGTCCGCCGTCCCGCCGGGAATCCCGGAGGAATACTTTGCGGGCGGCCGTCAAGGCACGGTATTCAATACGACCTCCCGATGCCTGGAGTTGCCCTCGCCCGCCGTCGAGGCCGATCCCAAGCTGGCAAGACAATTTGCCGAAGGAGAGGCCTTCTTCGACGCGGATTTTGTCGTCGATCCCCGGGCGCCCTTCGGCGGGCTGGGACCGGTTTATGTAAACAACTCCTGCCGGAACTGCCATCCCAACTACGGGCGTTCCCGGCGCGTGGAGCGGTATAACCAGCAGTTTGGCGGCGGATATACAGCTTATGTCCATACGCCCGATGGAAAGCTTGTGGACGGCTATCTGTTCATGCTCCAGACCCGGGCCACGCCGCCCTATAAACCGCTGGCCAAGGGGGTGGATATCAAATGGCGCAAATTTGTCGATGAATACGGCAACACCTATCCTGACGGCACACCCTACAACCAAGGGACGCCCTACGAGGGAACCCTAATTTATCCCGAGGCCGACATCATCGATCCTCTGCTGCCCCTGCCCGATGATTACAAGGTCAGTATCGAGGGCACCATCGGGCTTTTCGGGACTGGCCTGCTCGATGCGATTCCCGATCAGGATATCATCGCGGAATACGAGCGGCAGCAGGTGACCCCGGGACCGGTCAAAGGGCGGCCCGGCGAGTGGGTCACCGAGGAATTCGACGGCAAAAAGCATCTCGGCAAGTTCACGTGGCACAATACCCGGGCCACGTTAAGGAACGGTCCCGGCGCCAACGGCATCTGGAACGTCCCGAATATCACGCGCGAGGATCGGCCGAATTTGTTCGCCTCCCGTCAATGGATCGAAAAGCAGGCCGAACTCGGCCTTGACACCAGTGCGCTTACCGGGCGGCAGCCGACGGAAATGACCCGGGAGGACATGGAAAAACTGACGGTCTGGTTTACCGGCCTGGCCGTGCCTGCCGCGCGCAACCTGGGCGACCCGATGGTCCAGCGCGGGAAGAAGCTGTTTCATGAGGCGGACTGCGCGTCCTGCCACAAACCCTCATGGGTGACCGGCAAGTCCGACGTCATCCCCGGCTATGCCAAACAGAAGATATGGCCCTACACGGACATGCTGATGCACGACATGGGCAAGGCGGATTGCCGGTCCTGCCACAAACCCGCGCGGGTCGCCGGCAAGTCCTACACCGTTCCCAGCCGCGAAGAAATACAGCCCGTCACGGAAAGTCTGCTGCGCGACCGGCGGGAGAGAAACCACGGGATCAGGACGATGAACCACGGATTCCGGGACACGTTTCGCACCCCGCCCCTCTGGGCCCGGGGCCTCATGAAAAACGTCGCCGACCACACCGACATGTGGCATGACATGCGCGCCCGCAACTTCGAGGAGGCGATTCTCTGGCACCACGGAGAAGCCCTCGGGCCCCGCGAGGCGTTTCGCAACATGCCCAAGGAGGACCGCGCCGCCCTGATCGAATTCCTGAAATCACTGTAACCAAACCGAACCATTATTTTGAACAGAAGGAAACAAAGATGACCAAGAAAACAATAATCATAAAAAGTATTCTTCGCTCCCTTTGTTTCCTTCTGTTCAATAAAAACCAACCATTATTTTTAACAGGATGAACAGAATGGAAAAGAATGAACAAAATAAAATACATTCCATTTATTTTAATAAATTCTGTCCATTCTGTCTAAAAATAAAGAACCATTAAAAACCGAAAATAAGCACAAAAAACAATCACCCAATCTTGTGCCTTTTGCGCCTCTTTTTAGCTATTAAAACCGAATCAAAAATGGAGTATCTTCACAAGACAATCGAGGACGTGGACCTGGAAATTTCGTTGTTTTCAAAAAACGGCGTGGATGAGATTCACCTGCTTGCCACACCCAACATGCCGGGAACCTTCCCCGCCCAGGTCGAACGGATCATCCAGGCGCAAAACAAATACCTGCGGGAAAACGAAATGCCGGGCGATGCGCTGGTTTTTTCGAGGTATTTTGTCAGCGATTACGCCAACCAGTCGGAAGCGCCGGATTTAATCCGGTCGCTCTCAAAGGGAGGGGGCAACCGGGTCGCCGTATCAATCGTCCAACAACCCCCGCTGACCGCGGCCAAGGTTGTCGCCTGGTCCTATATTATCCACGACAAAAACCGGCAGGCACAGGATTCAAGGGCGATATCGGATCACGATCTGCTGGTGAGAAGAGGCGATTATCATCACCTCTGGAGCACGCGCCTGCTATCGGATAACGGCGTGGCCGATTCCGCGGGCCAGACGAATAACATCCTAAGAGCTTACAACCGCCAATTGGAAAAGAACGGCTTTTTATTCAAAAACGACTGTATCAGGACATGGCTGTTCGTGAAAGACATCGATTTCAATTATCAAGGCGTCGTGGACGCCAGAAGGGAATTCTTTGACGAACTGGGGCTGACCGCCGACACCCATTTCGTCGCGAGCACGGGAATCGAAGGGCGGCACGCCAATCCGGGAATAAATGTCATGCTCGACGCCTACTCGGTGGGAGGACTTGCCCCGGGACAGATCAGGTTTTTGGAGGCGCGCGAAAACCTGAATCCGACCCATGAGTATGGCGTGACGTTTGAAAGGGGGACCAGTGTCGATTACGGGGACAGAAGGCATGTTTTCATATCAGGGACCGCGAGCATCAACAACAAGGGGGAAATCCTCCACCGGAACGACGTAAGGAAGCAGGCGGCCCGCGCCATCGACAATATCATCGCATTGCTGCGCGACGCGGACGCCTCCATGCGGGATGTGGCCCACCTGATCATCTACCTGAGGGACATCGCGGACACCCCGTCCGTGAGGCAGTATTTTCAGGAGAATTATCGGGATGTCCCGAAAGCACTTGTATTGGCGCCCGTGTGCCGTCCCGGCTGGCTGATCGAAATCGAGTGCATGGCCATCAAACCGGTGGATAATCCATCCTATGGCAACTTTTAAGGTTCGTTTTTTTGGGACATGATTACAGGATTTTTCAGGATTAACAGAATTGGATTTTAATCATGATAATTCTTAAAAATCCTGTTCATCCTATTAAAAATAATGATTGGTTTTTATTGAACAGAAGAAAACGAAGGGAGCGAAGAATACCTTTTATGATTATTGTTTTCTTGGTTCCCTCTATTCTCTTCTGTTCAAAACAATAGCGGGTTTATTTTAGACAGAATGTACGGAATTTCTCAGAATGAACAAAAAAAGCCATTCCGTTAATTTCATTTAATTCCGTCCATTCTGTCTAAAATAAAACCACCAATAATATAGGCACAGGTGAAAAGCAGCATGCTCAAATCCAAAATCCTCCGGCGCGACACGATCATCGGCGTCGTGCTGTTTGCGGGGGTCGGCGTGGCCTTGTTGTCGGCCTTCGAGTCCAGAGTATCCTGGATCGCGACATTCTGCGGGATGCTGGGCGACGGATGCAGGGACACGGCCCGCTACCGCCTGCTGGGTTTGCCCGTCGCGCCTTGGGGCATGATCTACTACGCGCTCCTGGGGCTGCTCTACCTTCGCCATCGGCCCTGGCTTTTTTGGGGTGTCATGGCGGGGGCCGGTTTCGAGGGCGTGCTGGTCGGGATCATGGTAAAAAACGGATTCTTCTGCGTTTTTTGCGCGGTGAATTTTCTCCTGGTCGCGATCCTGTGGCTCTGCCTGTTCGACCGGAGACGATTCTGGGAGATGGCTGCCGTGATCCTCTTTTCTTATGTCCTCGGCGGTTTCCTGATTTCCGACGCCCGGCCCCCAAAACAGGCCCGTCCGGAGTCCGCCGAGTCCGTCCTGGCCAGAGTGGGAGACCGGGAAATCACCGTGGCCGACGTGGAGCGGCCACTTACCTCGGAGCTCCACAAGCTGCGCCAGAGAATCCACGAAATGAAGAACGCGGTGCTGGAGACCAGAATAAACGACCTGCTCCTCGAACAGGAGGCCCGGGGAAAGGGCGTGGACTTCGAGGCGTTGGTCGCGGAAATCCGCGGGCAGATTGCCCCGCCGGCCACGCATGTCGTCGACCACTACTACGATGCCGGGCTCTACCGCAAGTGGGGCGCCTGGGAGGGCTCCGAGCAGGAGATCAAGGCCAGAATCAGGGAATACCTGCACAACCGGGAGAGCGATCCGCTGCTCCTGGAGCATTGCCGGCGATTGAGGGAAAAGTATCCGGTGGACGTTTTTCTGAAGCCCCCTCCCCTGCCCTTGACCCAAGTGCGCATTGACGGGGCTTACACACTGGGGCCGTCCGATGCCCTGGTCACGGTGGTGGAGCTTTCCGATTACCTTTGCCCAGCCTGCCGCAAGGGACACGGTGTGGTCAGGCAAATCAAGGAGAAGTATCAGGGAAAAATCAGATGGGTGTTCAAGGACTATCCGCTGGACAGTCACCCGGGGGCCAGGGAACTGGCCCTGGCCGCACGATGCGCCGGCATTCAGGGGAAATTCTGGGCGTATCAGGACCGGCTTTTTTCCGGCGATAAGAAGCCGACTCCCCAGGAGGCCGTGGCCTATGCCGAGGAACTGGGGTTGAATCCGGTCCGGTTCCGGCAATGCATGGCCGATCTCGGGCTGGCGAAAGACTTGGAAGCATCCATCTCCGATGTCCGGGATGCGGGTATCGGTTCCACTCCCACGTTCATCATCAACGGGCGGATGCAGATCGGCACCCCCTCGTTTGATGAATTCAGCGAAATGATCGACCAAGCCCTCAAGGAGGCCGAGGGCGGAGCCCGCAAAGCACCGGCGTCCGCGGAGAACCCGGTGCCGGAGAACATGCGCAATCCATGACCCGCCTGTTTTCGATATCGTCGGGAATGGGTATGGCTTGAACGACCGCAAAGAGACGAACCAAAAATTAACCGCGAAGGACGCGAAGAGCGCGAAGGAAATCCATAAAACCGACATTGTAGATAATTTATAATAATAATCTTATGTTATTCTTGATTCTTCGCGCCCTTCGCGCCTTTCGCGGTTGCAATCAGATTTTCAGGAATTCCCTAAACCGAACCATTTTCAGGCCTATTACGAATGCTTATTGCCTTAATAATAGCATTGCGAATAAATCTCAATCGCATTTTTCTCGTTGCCCGCCTTGGAGTTGCCGGTTGTGATCCGTCTCAATCGTTCACAAAGGCCATCCCTATTGGCATTTGGGAAAACCGAACGATTGAATAACCAGATAAAAAGCAATGAAAACAATGGTTCATAGAACAAGAATGAATAGCCGGAGCGGCTTTACGCTCCTCGAGCTCCTGGTGGTGGTTGCCATCCTCGCCGCAGTGGCGGGCACGGCTGCCATCGCCTTGAAAGACACGGACGCCCGCGCCTCCGCCGCCGCCCACGTGGCGATGATGGACGAGTTGAACAAGGGGATCCAAACCTATCGCGTGCTCAAACGAAACGAACTGCCGACGCGGTTCGATTCTTTGCTGACCGTGAGTGGCAGCAACCCGGGATTTCTGGGTTTTGATCCCGAGTCCGACGCTGCCATCGCCACCATCCCCTCTGGCGTGCAGACGATCATGAAAGATGGCGGTATCACTGCCCTGATGTACATCGATCCGGCTGCCGAGCCTGAGGGCATCGTGGCCGGTGTCGCGGACTGTGCCCATATCCAGACCCTGATCAATTCGCGGGCAAACAATGTTGTGGCCGGCAACGTATTCCTGCCTGAAGCCGCCAATGGTTGCGGCACTGCGCTGCAATTGGATGGAACCGCTAGAAGCGGTGTCTTCTGGACTGAAGGCAGCCTCCGGCTGACCGGTCAGGAAGATGCCGCCGACAAAAGGCATGTCTATCTGCTGACCGGCATCGGGCCGTCCTCCACCCTGTTCGACACCAATTCGCTGGGCGGCATGACCACCGTGCCCGTCTATCGCCACGTCAAGCCCGACGAATATAACCGCTTCATCGCGGTCTGGAACGTCGGCTACGTCACTGATTCCGGTGATGACCCGCTGCCCTCAGCGGCTAGTTTCGTCGTCGGCGATCAGATAGACCTCGTCACCATCCTCGACGGCGCCCTCGACACCAAGGAAGAGGAACTCGGCGAATGGGACGGCACGCGTAACACGATCTAAGCATTGGAAGTGTATCGAGAGTGATTTTGGTCACGCCCGATACACCTGATGCTTAATGAGGGGCCCGGGTCAGAGAAGGAGCGACCTTTCAATATGATCCGGGCTCCGATCCTTAAATATCAAAAAAAGAATACGAACCCATGAAAACCAAAAGCAAGCGGTTTTCGCCGCTAGTCCCCGGACTGCTGCTGCTTCTCGCGCTACCACTCCTGTCAGCAGGATGCGGCGGGCCGAATGAGGAAAAGATGAAAGCCGGTCTGGTCAAATCGGGCATGCCTGCGGAACAGGCCGAGTGCTTTGCGCGGCAGATGCGCAAGACCGTGGATGCCGAGCCCTATAATTACATGGCGGAGCTGATGAACGCGGGCTCGGACGAGAAGACCGCGGTCAACAAAGCCCGGCGCAAATACGGCGCCGACTTTAAAGAGTCCATGGAGAAAGCGAGGGCTGCTTGCGTCGAGTGAAGTCCGCTTTGGGCCGCAAGAAGCAGGGCTTCAGCCTCATCGAACTGCTGGTGGTCGTCTCGCTGCTGGCGGCGGTGGCGTTTATCGCCACCGGCACGTTTCGGGGCGTGGGCGAAAATGCCAACGACAGGCTGGTGCGCGTGGAGATGCAGGAAATCGCCAAGGCCATCCGCCAGTTCAAGGCCGACACCGGCTATTACCCAAAGACCGGGCCTTTCGCCTTGTCGGACAGCGACGGCGTTCCCTACGCAAACCTGAACTCTTATCTGGGAACCAGCGCCAGTGCCGCCGAAAGGGAGCGGTGGTTCTATTCGCCGGCCAACTTTTACCAGTTGCTGGCCTCGACGAGTCCGCTGGCCGGCACCGGCCACCCGTTGGAAACGTGGACCCCCGAATCGGGCCGGGGCTGGCGCGGGCCTTACTTGAAGGGCTTCGAGGATGGTTTTGTTGATATCGGCGATGGCATCAACGACGGAACGGCGCTCGGCGATGTCAGCGGCGACCCTTTGGCGGGAAACCGCATCCCAAATGTGCCGGGCCTCGCGGACCCCTTCGACCATCGGACCGCTAATGCCCGTTTGGACTGGAGCGCCACTCCGGGCGGCACGAAACGTGAAAAATGGGGACGGCCCTATCTCTTTCTCGACCTAGATGCCGATGCCTCGGTGGTCAGGATGGGGCTCGTCAGCATGGGACCGGACGGTGAATACGGCACGGACGACGACATTCAATTAAGTATTGATTGAGAACACCAACGAACAACCGACAAGACTCCCGGGCTTCAGACCGAATGCCGCCGCGCTGTGCGGGTGGCCGGATATGAACTTTTTATCGAAAATACCTTTTCTGCTCTTACTCATGGCCGCCGTGGCGACCATGGGAGCTTGCACCCAGAAAGAAAAATCCGAAGTGACCGACCAGAATCAGGCCGCGAGGTCGGCAAAGGAGGGCGCCAAGGCAGCGGGGCGGGAGTTTGAAGCGATTGAACTGGATCGGTTCATCGAACGGGAAATTGCGGACGTCGGCGAATTCAAGGGCCGGAAACTGGTCAAGATGGCGGTGCCCGTGAGTTTTGCGGCCCGCATGAAACGGCGGCCCGAGGAGAAGCAAATGACCTATATCTACACCGCCCTGGAGGTCGCGGATATCAGGCCGCTGCCTGAGGTCGGGCACAGGATGTTCGTGGAATCCAAGGAAGGCCGCATCGTCCCCGTTTACGTTGAAAAACAGGCGGCGGCGCGACTCGTGGAGGAATTGGCAGAGGGGGCCGAGGCGCGGTTTTCCGGTTATCATGTTTATAGCTATTCAAAAGGGCCCGCGTTGCTGGTGGTGGACTTCGTTCCCGCCGGGCGGGAGGAGGGCGTGCGTTGATGCGCCAGACATCTTCCAATCACTCGCGCGCGGCAGGCTTTACCCTTTTGGAGTTATTGCTGGTGATCGTCATCCTGTCGGCGGTGGCCTGGATGCTCACGAGCACGGTCGGCGACAACATCGCCCAGGTGCGTTACGACGACACGCGAAACCGGCTGGACGCCATCCGCGGCGCGGTCCTCGGCCCCACGGGCGCGGCGGCCTTGGAACGCGGCATCCTGAGCGGATACGTGGTGGATAACGGCGTGCTGCCCGAGAATATCAAGGCACTGGTGACACGGATCGTTGACGACAGCGTGGAACCTGCCGTTGCGCATGATGCGTTTGGCCTGACCGCCCCTGTATTCAATCAGGGAAGCGCCGGAGAGGCCAAGCTGGAGCAACCCGAACATCTGCTGATGAAAGGGCATCGCGGCGCCTACGTGGCCGCCTTGGCCAACGGCTGGTTCAGGGATGGCTGGGGGACCGAGCTTGGTTCCGACGGGACCGCGGGCATCGACTGCCCCACCCTGCCCGACGGCGGAAGCGGGAATGAAGGCAACAATGTGGATGCCGACAACCACGGCTGGTGCGTCACCCGCAGCCAGGACCGATGGTATGTGGACAGCTACGGGCTGGACGGGAAGGAGGGCCAACTGACCGGAACTCCCTATGAACAGGACATGCCCATGAGCCCGCCGATCCTGGCCGATGACTGGCAGGTCAATGTTCAGGGCAGAAGCGTGCGGATTTATAACAAGACTGGAGCGATTCTGGAGCTCGGCGGCGTCAACTTGAGCGCGGCGTTGCTGGTCTATAAAAATGATGCAAACGGCGACGGCCCGAATTGGGAGAGCGTGCGCACCGCGGCAGTCCTTGTTAATTCGCTGGGCAACTCGGATTATTTTGAGGCGCCCTTTCCAAATACCGGCAGAGTCCCGATTCCCACGGGTGAGCATCTTCTGGTGCTGGTGCATGAGCCGGGGGGAGGCCACAGTGACACACCCGATCTTGCTGCCCTTGTCGCCACTGAGGAGTGGAAGGGAACGCAGCAGTATATCACCAAACGGGTCAAATTCTACTCCCGGGGCGGAGTGCCGGACATGGTTTTGGAGATTCGCTGACCTGTGAAAAACATCCTGCGCATATTCCAGAACATCGGCGGACGCCGGGCGGGAACCATGACCCCGGATTCCGCGATTGGAGGATCGAGTGGCACGGGCGACCCGCCCGTGCGGCTTGACGCCCAAACCAGTGCGGACGCTCAGCACATGGGCGGGTCGCCCATGCCACCCAATCCTGTCGCGAAATCAGGGATGAAGCAAAAGCATGGGAAAAGCATGCTCGGCCGGCTGGACGGCTTCAAACTCCGCGTCCCCGGCAGCCTGCTTGTTTTTGAAACGACCGGCTTTTGTCTTTACGGCATCGTCGCCCGGCGCGGCGTCGGCGGCTCTCTGGCTTGCAGCGCGCCGGCGATGTCCGCCGCCCCCGACTTCGCCGCCGCCGTGGGCGAGGTGCTGGAGCAGCTTCGCGCGCAAACCAAAAGGCGGCTGCCCGGGAAGGCCGCCCTGATCACGCCCTCGGCGGCGGGCGAACTGCTGCTTCTTCCGGTAGACCCCAAAAGCCCCAAGCCTCGGGCCCAGATGCGCGAACTGGTGCGCTGGGAATTCGAGGAGGTTTTCGTCCGGCAAAACGACATCTGGCCGCTGGGCGCCCTGTTGCAGGGCCGGAGCCATGTGACGCCGGAGCAGCGTCGCGAGTTGGAAACCGCGGCGGCTTCCGCCCGGGATCGCGGAACGCTGCTCAACGCGTATCGGGAGCTGGTCAGCCGGGAACAACTCGAGGAGTGCCTGGCCATGCAGGAACCGCTCACGGCCATGGACGACGAGTTGGCGATCGGATGGAGCCCGCAGCCGGGCGCGGATGAAGAGGGCCGGTTCGCCTGGTATTGCGCGGGGATCGGCGACGGTCTGCGCACCCAATGGGTGCAGGCCTTCAAAAAACACGGCGTATTTTGCGGCTGGATTTATCCGCAACTCGGGGCGGGTTTCCCTCTCGTGGTTGCGGGGCGGGATGGCCGGCTGCTGGTGGATATCCGGCAGGAGCAGTTCGGCCTGTTTCAGGGTGCAGGCGGGCGGCTGGACTCCATTTCCATCCGGTCCTGCCCCCATGGAATGGCGGAGCCGGACGCGGTGGCGGCGGACGCGGCCAAGTGCATTCATCCCGGCACCCGCGTGGTGTATGTTTCAGCGCCGCCGGAGGGACTTGACCCGGTGATCGGCGCGCTGAAGCAGGCGCTGGGGGAGGCGGAAATCCGCCCTCTTCCGCTTCCTCCGCCGGATGCGTCCGGAGTCGGCGCGGCTCCGGGATGTCCGCCGACGGTGTCGGCTTCGCTGGAGGGCGTGGCGCGGCATGCCCTGCGATTGTGCGGTCCGGGCCTGCTGGCCAGAATCGAGGCCCAGCCGCCCCGCCCGCCCCTGTGGAAATCCCGGGGATTCTGGCCGTGGGCGATCATCGCCCTGGTGCTGGTCGCCATGGCCGGCACCGAGCTTTTCCTGCGCGTCCAGGCCGGCAGGAAGGAATGGGCGCTGGAGCTGATGGATATCGAGTATGAACGCCAGTTGCAGATCAAGAACGAGGCCGTCAAAACGCAGACCGAGATCAAGCATCTGGAGAAGGTGTTTGCCGAAAAGGAGCATGAGCTCATGGAAAAAAAACGGCGCATGGAGGTTCTCAACAACGTCATCCTCCGCCGCCAGAAGCTGGTGCCGGGGCTGCTGGAGGCCATCAGCGAAGCCATCCCCGGTGAGGTGATGATGGATCTGCTGGTGGAAAACAACGACGGCTCGGGCTTCTCCCTGGAAGGCTGGGCGCTCAGGGATACCGAAGGACAGCGCTTCGGCAATTTGCTCAACGAGAAGCTGGCTCCCTGGAATTACAAAGTGGGGGACATCCGGCTGTCCCGCGGCAAGGGACGGTCCGGCATCGAGGGTTTCATCCTCAAAGTCCGGCTGGTAAAGACAGATGCGCCGGGGGGAGGCAAAGATGCTTGAGAAATGGCGGAAAATGTCGCCCGGCGACCGGCTCCGGGTCCAAATCCTGATCCTGTTCGGATTGGTGGCGGTGTACGCCCCCTTCTACGTTGGCAGCAGCGGCCGGCTTTTCGAAGCGGAGAAGATGCTGAGCCGCCGCAAGGACCGCATCGAAAAACGGGCCAGTCTGGATAAGATAGCCGGCGGCGGCCCCAATCTGCGGACCATGGAGAACCGGATCGGACAGGTGGAGGAGCAATTGAAGGAGGTGTCGGAGGCTTTCGGAAAGCTGGATGCGCGGTTTGCCCCGGTGGATTCCGACGAGGTGCAGCAGAAATTGATGCTGGACCTCTCCACCCTGGCCGAGCGGACCGGCGTGGACTTGGTGTCCATTTCGCGAAGAGGAGTCTCCCTCGAAGGCAAGGCGACGACCGCAAACGCCCCCGTGGACCGGGCGCTGGGGCGTCCCTTGATCGATGTCACGGCCAAGGCCCGGTTTGGGGCGCTGTTCAATTTTCTCAACGAACTGGAGACGCTCCCCTTCCATGTCTGCGTCGTGAACCTGAAACTTTACACCAAGGATCCCAAGAACGAACGGGGATCGGCGCAGGGCGACACCTCCGCCGGCGAACTCCACGTGCAACTGCTGATGACCCTGTGATATGACCCGCGCGGCCGTTAAAGACCAATTCGAAAACCTGCTGGGCACCTGCATCCAACTGGGCGCCTCCGACATGCACTTGTCCAGCGACGAGCCGGTGCGCTTCCGCATCGACGGGCAACTCCGCGCGCATGGGGCGGAAATCCTCCGGGCGGAGACCGTCGGCGCCATGGCCGCCTGCATCATGACGCCGCGGCAGCAGGAGGAATTCGGCTCGCGGTGGACCGTCGATCTGGGGCATTCGTCCGCGAACGGCCAGCGGTTCCGGGTGAACTGCTACCGGGAGATGGGGCAGCCGGCCATCGCCGTCCGGCATCTGGACCAGAGCATCCTGTCCCTGCAAGAACTGGGGCTGCCGGCCGAATTGGGGGAACTGGCCCGCCTCCAATCCGGGCTGGTGCTGGTGACCGGCGTCACGGGCAGCGGAAAATCCACGACCTTGGCGGTGTTGCTGGACGAGATCAACCGCAACCGGGACTGCCACATCCTGACGGTGGAGGACCCGGTGGAGTTCGTGCATCGCAACCACCGGAGCCTGGTCCATCATCGCGAGGTGCACACGGACGTGCCCAGCTTTGCCGAGGCCGTGCGGGCGGGCCTGCGCGAGGATCCGGATGTCATCATGGTCGGGGAGATGCGGGACCGGGAGACCATGCAGGCCTCCATCATCGCGGCCGAGACGGGGCATCTGGTTTTCTCCACCCTGCACACCGGGGCCGCGGTGGGCGCGGTGGAACGCTTCATCGGCGCCTTTTCCGGGGAGGAGCAGGCGGTGGCCCGGCACCGGTTTTCCATGGTGCTTCGCGCGGTCGTCGCCCAGCGGCTGGTGCTCGGGGTGAACGGCCAGGGCCGCGTGCCCGCGGTCGAACTGCTGAAGATCACTCCGGCAGCGGCCCACATGATCCGGACCTCCAAAACCGAGCAGCTCAATTCCCTGATGGAATCCGGGGCGGGAAACGGCATGTGGACCATGGACCAGTATCTGGCCCAGCTGGTCAAAAACAAGAAGATCACCCGGGAAACCGCCACCCGGTACTGCAACGACTGGGAAGGCCTCGGCCGGCTGGTGGATGGAGACACCCAGGGAGGGAGGACCAAGCATGGCGGCAAATGAAAACACCCTGATCGACGCGGGCGTGCATGTCGGCCTGCTGGCGGCGGAAGCGGTCCCGAAGCTGCGGCTGGAGGCCAAGCGGGAACGGTTGAGCCTGGTGGAGGCGGTGACTCGCGCCGGGCGGTTTCCCGAGGCGGCGCTTTACCGCGCGCTGGCGGATATCCGGCGGCTCCCCTTTCTCCAACTGGACGAACTGAAGGCCGACAGCGAGGTCCTGGCGGCAGTCCCGCGCCGGGTCTGGCAAACGCGGCTCATGCTGCCGGTGCGGGCCAGGGACGGCTCGCGGTTGCTGGCCATGGCCGATCCCGACGACCGGTTGAGCCTCGAACGCGTGGAGCGCGCCACCGGGATGACCTTTCAACTGGCGCTGACCGATCCCGAGACCCTGAAAAAGGCCGTCGCGGACAGTCGCAAGGCCGATCCATCGACCGCACAGGAGCCGGTCCCGATAATGGAGGGCGCCGAGCCGCACGATCCGGTCCGGCTGCTGGACGATATCATGAAGGAGGCCTGGCTGCGCCGGGCCTCGGACGTCCATTTCGAGCCCCAGGAGGATGGCATGCGGATCCGGCTGCGGGTGGACGGGCACTTGCAGGAATACCCTTCCACATTAAGTGCGGCGGACGAGGAGGCCTTGGTCAACCGGGTCAAGGTGCTGGCGAACCTGGACATCGCCGAGCAGCGCATGGCCCAGGACGGCGCCATGAAATACGCCGTCACGAACTGGAACACGCCGGAAACCGACATCCGCGTGGCCACCATCCCCACCCGCTGGGGCGAGCGGTGCACCCTGCGCATCCTCGGGCAGGAGACCGGACAATTGTCGCTCGGACAACTGGGCATGTCGGGGCAGATGCTCGAACGGTTCCGCCGGGCCATCGGCCTGCCCCACGGCATGATTCTGGTCACCGGCCCCACGGGCAGCGGCAAGTCCACCACCCTTTATGCCGCCATGCGCGAACTCCCGATCAATGAACTGAACGTGCTGACCGTGGAGGACCCGGTCGAGCAGACCCTGGCGGGGATCACCCAGGTCCAGGTCAGCGGCAAGGTGGGTTTTGCCCAGGCGCTGCGTTCGTTTTTGCGCCACGACCCGGATGTGATTCTGGTGGGCGAGGTCCGGGACCGGGAGACGGCGGAGATCGGGCTGCGCGCGGCCATGACCGGCCATCTGGTCATGTCCACCCTCCACACCAACGATTCGGTGGGCGCGGTGACCCGTCTGGCGGACATCGGCGTGGAACGCTACCTCATCGGCTCGACGCTGATCGGCGTCCTGGCCCAGCGGCTGGCCCGGCGGCTCTGCCCCCATTGCCGGCGAAAGCGCCCCTGCAAACCCGAAGAATTGCGGGCCCTGAATCTGCCGGAAGACAGCGGCGCGGAAATCTTCGAGCCGGCGGGCTGCTCCTTTTGCCTGGGCACGGGATTCCTCGGCCGCATCGGCTTTTTCGAGGCCCTTTGGATAAACCAGGACCTGCGGCTGGCGATTGCGGAAGGAGCCGGGGAAAGGGAAATACGCCGGCTGGCCTCCGACTTCACCAGCCTGTGGCAGGATTGCAGCCAGAAGGTGCTCGATGGCGACGTGGCCCTTTCCGACATCCTTCATTTCAGACCGGAGGGAGGCGATTAAGATGGCCCGGTATTCCTACATTGGGCTGGACTCACACGGCAAGTCGCTGAAGGGCCGGATCGAGGCCGAAAGCGAGAAGGCAGCCGTGCGCAGCCTGCGGGGGCAATCCATCTTCGTATTGGAAATCCGGGAGGGGGAGGCCGGCGGGCGCGAGGGGAGTTTCCTGTCGCGGGCGCGGCATGTCCTCGGCCTGATGCATCCCCGCCGTTTCGTGCCGGTGATGGCGGGGGACCTGATCGTGTTTTATCGACAGCTCACACTGATGCTGCGGGCCGGCTACACGCTGGCGCAGGCGTTGAACGCGGCTCGCGAGATGCAAGCCAAGCCGCGCCTGATCCGGACCATCGACCGGATGGGCGCGGCGATCCGGTCCGGGACCAGCCTGTCCGCCAGCATGGCCGCGGAAAAGGGGCTGTTCTCGCCGCTGGCGGTCAGCCTGGTCGCCATCGGGGAACGGAGCGGAAATCTGGATGCCATCCTCGAGCACCTGGCCGACCACCTCGAAAGGCACAAGGAGCTGAAGCGCCAGTTGCTGAGCGCCCTGTTTTACCCCATGATCGTGCTGCTCGCCGCCATCGGCGTCGTGACGGGCCTGGTGGTGTGGGTCATCCCGCGTTTCGCGGTTTTTCTGGCCGCGCGCAACGCGACGCTGCCCCGGTCAACCCAGGTCTTGCTGGATGTCGCGGGCTGGCTGCTGCACTGGGGCAAGGTGCTCGGGCCGGTTCTGGGGGTGGCGGTCTTCCTGCTCCTCGCCGCCTACACCACCCGGGCCGGGAAAAGGATTCTGGACCGCATCATTCTCGCCCTGCCCCTTGCGGGGATCGCCATCCAGTTCAGCGCCATGGCGCAGGCCGGATGGAGCCTGTCCCTGCTCTTGCGCAGCGGCCTTCCCGCCCTAGAATCGCTGCGCATCAACGGGCAGGCCATGGGGAATCTGGCCGTCAGGGACAGTTTCGAAAAGGCGGCGGAAGGCCTTCTGGTGGGGCGCGCCCTGTCCAGGTCGTTCGAGCAGCCGCACTTTCCCCCGATGATGCGGCACATGGCCGCCGTGGGCGAAAAGAGTGGTCAACTGGACACGGTGATGCACGACATGGGGCAGTATTACCAGAGGGAGCTGGCGGCGAAGGTGAAATTCATGTCCGCCATGATCGAGCCGGTGATGATCCTGATGGTGGGAAGCCTCGTGGGCTATGTTTATTTCTCAATCTTTCAGGCGGTGATGAGCGTATCCAAGGGAGGAATGTAATCATGCATCCATATAATTTAACAAGGATGGAGCGGGCCGCGCCCTCCTCCAGCACCGGCTTCAAACAATATAATCTCATGAATATTATAAACCGCTGTATCATATGCCTGGCCTTGGCGGTGTCATGCGTGGTCTCTCCGTTTGCCCCATTGAAGGGAGAAACTGCCACGCCCGCGGCCACTTCGCGAAATCCGGACCAGCCCCGCGCCTTGCGCGACCCTTTCTTCTACGCGGGCGGCGCGCCCGCGCCGCCCGCCGTGCGCGGGCAGGTTCCCGTGCGCGGCAATTATCTGCCGCCGGGGATCCGGGTGAAAAGCACTCTCCGGCTGGCCGGCGGCGAAGCCGTCGCCGTGCTCGAAATCCCGGGCTACCCCAATCTTTTCCACCTCCACGAAGGCGAGCAGTTCAGCCTCGACGGCAACGTCTCCACCCGCAGCCCGCGCCGCGCCGGCGCCTCCCCCGCCCGCCCCGCGAATACGGGGGCCGCGGCCCCCGTTTCTCCCGCGCCCGCCGATGCCCCCGTCACCTTCACCGTCGAGGAAATCTCCCGCCACACCGTCACCGTCAGCCAGAGCCGCAGGCCAGACGAACTTATCGTCATCCGCTAAACACCATGCACGCGCCCGTCCGTCTTTCCATCGTCGCCGCCCTCGTCGCCGGCCTCCTTCCCTCCTTCGCCCGGACCGCTCCGCCGCCGCCCGCCATCCCGCTCCTCGCCCGGGCCGCCGCCGCGCGGGCGGAAATCGCCGGACAGCAGGATGACCTCGACGCCACCGTCATCGATTTCCTCATGGCCGACGAGATTCCCGTCAGCCATCTCGCCCGCATGCTGACGCAGGCCTCCGGGCGCACCGTCGTCGCCAGCCGCGCCGCCGGCCAGCTTCCCTGCTCCGCCTTTTTCGAAAACGTCCCCTTCGAGGAATGCATCAAGGTCGTCTGCCGCATGCACGGCCTCTGGTATAAAAAATCGGGCACCGACATCATCGAGCTCATCACCGCCGACGAATACCGCGACGGCCTCGCTCTCTACAAAGACGAGTATGTCGAGGTCATTCCCGTCCTGTATCCCTCCGTCAACGACCTGGGCCTTGCCCTGAGCCAGCTCTACGCCGATCGCGTCATCTGGCTCGAATCCTCCGCCAGCAACTCATCCTACGAGCGCATGGAGGACGCGATGGACCGCATGGATCTCCTCCTCGACCGCGCCCAGTTCGGCACGGACGGCGCCACCTCCGCCGCCGGTTCCTCTTCCTCCTACACCAGCAGCAACAGTGGCGGCTACCGGAGATCGAGCCGCTACGGCAACACCACCTCCCGCAGCAGCAGCGGCGGCCTCCGCTCGGGGAACACCCGCTCCGCCAGCACCAATTTTGCCCAGGCCGACCAGCAGATCACCAAGTCGATGGAAATCGAAAACCAGCAGCGCCAGAATTTCCTCGCCCTCGCCACCGCCGAGCAAATCGCCGGCGGCGCCAGCATGCGCGAAATCACCGGCGCCTCCGGCCTCGTTTATCTCTCCGCCTTCGCCGACACGAACTCCCTCCTCGTGCGCTCGCATGACCGCGTCGCGGTGGACGAGATCAAGGCGGTC
This sequence comes from Termitidicoccus mucosus, assembly GCF_038725785.1. Lineage (GTDB taxonomy): Bacteria > Verrucomicrobiota > Verrucomicrobiia > Opitutales > Opitutaceae > Termitidicoccus > Termitidicoccus mucosus. The sequence goes on along the minus strand of NZ_CP109796.1, from coordinate 693,756 downwards.
ATCAAAAAACTCGATGTCGTCGCGCCGCAGGTGCTCCTCGAGGTCCGCGTCCTCGAGCTTTCCCTGTCCGACAACTACGAGCAGGGCGTGGACTGGAGCTACAACCGGAGCAACTTCGCCTCAGCCTTCGGGGCCGAGCAAGTTTCGCTCTCCCCGGCCAACGTCCTCGCCTCCTACGTCGGCGCGGATTTCTCGGCCCGGCTGAAACTCTACGCCAAGGACGGCCGCCTCACCGCGCTCGCCACCCCCACGCTCCTCGTCCGCGACAACGAGGCCTCCCGCATCTTCATCGGCCAGGAGACCACCATCCTGGAGTCCGTCACGGTGTCGGACTCCAGGACGGTGGTGAACGGCATCTCCACCGGCAGCCTCTCGGTCGATCCCCAAACCTCGCGGCGCAATCTCGGCGACACCCTGCTCATCACCCCGAAAATCCATCCCGACCGCACCATCACCCTGCGCATCCTCCACGAAAATTCCCAAGGGGGCTCCACCCAGCGAATCACCTACGGCGGCAACTCGGGGGACTACTTCGAATCCACGCCGGTCGAACAGCGCACCATCACCACCACTGTCGTCGCCAAGGACAACGAACCCGTGGTGATCGGCGGCCTCATTCGCGAGGAACTCACCGACAACGAGGAAGGCGTGCCCCTGTTGCGCAGCATTCCGCTCCTCGGCAACGCCTTCAAGCAACGCGTCAAGGGCCGCGCCCGCAGCGAGCTCATCGTCGTCATCCGCCCCATGATACAAATCGCCCCGGGCGAAACCGCGGACGCCTCGCAACGCTTCCTCGAACGCAACAGCCAGCACCCCGCCGCGCAGGGCGACATTCCCCCGCTCGATGTCACCCGGCCCGGGGAGATGCTCCTGCCCGAGCCGGCCTCCTCGAAAAAAGCCGAGCGCCGCGTCCGCCGCCTCCAGAGACGCTGAACCGCGGCATCTTTCGATGGAAACCCCGAAGAAGTGACACCATTTCCCAATGAAAACCACACTTATGATGGAGGGCCGAGCTCCTGCGAGGCCGTCGCGGAAAAAAGTCGCGTATGCCCGCGACGGCCTCGCAGGAGCTCGGCCCTCCAAAGGGGTGAATTCCGTTTGGAATTGATATGACACAGAGATCGCAAAGCCCCGACACGGAGGACACGTAGAACATAACGCCTTGGCCACATCTCCAGTATATCAACCGCATTTCATTTAAATAAAAATGAATATAAACAACGCACAACCTTCAGAGGCCCTCGGCCCGGTCCTTGCCCAGCTCAATGAGATCGTGCTGGACAAGGACAAACAGATCAAGATGGCGCTCGCCTGCCTGCTGGCCCGGGGCCATCTCCTGATCGAGGATTTGCCCGGGCTCGGCAAAACGGTCCTGGCCCACGCGCTGGGGCTGACCTTGGGGCTGAAATACCGGCGGGTCCAGTTCACCAGCGATCTGCTGCCCGGTGATATCATCGGTTGTTCCATTTACGATCGGAACAAGGGCGAATTCGTTTTCACGGACGGCCCCGTTTTCACCCAGTTGCTTCTGTCCGACGAGATCAACCGGGCCACGCCCAAATGCCAGAGCGCGCTGCTCGAAGCCATGGAGGAGCGCCAGGTCAGCATCGACGGAAAGCCCCGCGAGTTGCCGGAGCCGTTCTTCGTGATTGCGACGCAGAACCCCTCCGAGCAGGTGGGCACGTTCCCGCTTCCCGAATCGCAACTGGACCGTTTTCTGATGCGCATCTCGATGGGCTATGCCAATCGAGATGCGGAACTGGAATTGTTCCGCGGCAAGGACCGGCGGCGCCTGCTGGAGGAACTCAAGCCGATCATCGAGCCGTCCCGGCTCCTGGGCCTCCAGCAGGCGGTCGGGCAGGTAAAGCTTTCCGACGCCGTGCTGGACTACCTGCACCGCATCCTCGAATTCACGCGCAATTCGGAGCTGTTCCAGCGGGGGCTGTCCACCCGCGCGGGCCTGGGGCTGTTGCGGGCCGCGCAGGCCTGGGCGTTCCTGCATGGCGAGGGCAAGCTGTTGCCCGGCGACATTCAGGCGGTCCTGCCGGCCGTCGCGGGCCATCGTCTGGCGCCGATCGCGAGCCGCATGTCCGCGGAAAGGATCGGGGAAGAAATCATCTCGAAGGTGGGCGTGGAGTGATGATGCGGGCGACCGTCAAAAGAATCCTCGCCACGCGCATCCCGCTGAAGCGTCCGGAGGCGCGCCCCGGCAAGGTGCGTACGCGCCTGACGTCCTCGGGCTGGGGCTTTTTCGGACTGGTTTTCTGCGCCTTCCTGATGTCCGTCAATTTCAGCAACAACCTGATTTTTGCCATGACGTTCCTGCTGGCCGCCATCGCGATGGTGGGCTGGTATCACACCCGCGCCAACGTGGGCGGCCTGGCCGTGGCGGATTGGCGCAGCGAGCCTGTCTTTGCCGGGCAGAGCGCGGTTTACCGGTTGCCGGTGGAAAACCGCTCGAAGAACAACCGCCACGGGCTGCTGGTCACGGCGCGCGGGAGTGTTCACGGGGCGGAGAAGCATCTCCTTGCGGGCGAAACCGCGGAGCTGACTTTGGAGCGACCTGCTCCGAGACGCGGACGCCTCAAGCCCGCCCCGGCCTGCATCCGCAGTTGTTTCCCCTTGGGCATTTTTCAGGCCCGCATGGTTACCGGGCAACTGCCGGAATGCCTGGTGTATCCGGCGCAGACGGGCGACCAACCGCTTCCCGCACGTCCGCTCGGACGACAGGCCCATCTCGTGGAAGAGGCCGGCACCTATACGGACATGCGGCGCTATTCGCCGGGGGATCCGCTTGCCCGCATCCATTGGAAGGCCATGGCCCGGTTTGACGAACTCTACACCAAGGAGTTTGACGGAGGCCAGGGCAGGCCCGCGCTCTGGCTGCGCTGGGAGGACGCCGGCGCGGGCGGGACGGAGCAGAAGCTGTCCCAGTTGTGCCGCTGGGTTCTGGAGGCCCACAAGCAGAACAGGGAATACGGTCTGGAGCTTCCCGGCACGAGGATCGAGCCGGCCAATGCAGAATCCCATCTGCAAAACTGTCTCCGGGCTTTGGCCCTGCACGATGAACCGGAGCAGGCGGTATGAATCCATCCGGCCACTACAGACACTGGGTTTTGCTGACGCTGGTTTTGGCCGCCTTGCCGAGCCTTGCGACGCTGCCCCCGTGGGTGGCGGGCATCGCGCTCGCAGGGGGCGTGCTGCACTACCTCGCGCCCCTGCGCGGGGGATGGCCGGGCCGGGTCGCGGCCGTCGCGCTGCTATCCGCAACCGCGGCCGGCATCTGGTTCGGGTTCGAGAGCTGGTTCGGCGGCAAGGCGGTGCTCAGCTTCTTTATCGCGGTGGTTTTTCTCAAGTGGGGGGAAGCGCGCACCCGGCGGGATTACCTGCTGTTGATTTTCGCCGCGGTCATTCTGGCCGCGGTGGGCGCGCTGTATTGGGAAACCCTGTGGAGCCTGGCGCACATGCTCGTGGTCATCTTTGCCCTGACCCTGAGCCTGGTGGCCATCCACGGGGACGCGTCCATCTTGAATCGCGGCTTCCTGATCCGGCGCGCGGGGCAGTTGTTCCTCCTCGGCCTGCCGTTGATGCTGCTGTTGTTCCTGACCTTCCCCCGCATCCCCGGGCCGCTCTGGGACATCGGCCTGGCCTTCGGCCTGCCCGTCAAGGCCATGATGAATCGCGGCGCGGGAGACTTCGGCAAGATTACAACCCTGGAACCCGGAGGTATTCACGAGGCGGGCCAGGCGAACGAAAACGTGCTCGTGGCGGAGTTCAAGGGGGCCGTCCCCTTCAAGAGCCTCTTGTATTGGCGCGGTCCGGTGTTCTGGGACTACGATGGCAAAAACTGGACCCTGCCGGAGGACTGGGACAATCGCACGCGGCTGCTGAATCGGGCGATCCGGTCGAAAGCCAGGCTGGACCGGGAACTGCGCTGGAAGGCGCATCCCGTGCGCTACACCCTGCGGGTGATGCCCAACGGCGGACGCTGGCTTTACGGGCTGGACGTGCCGGCCGCGCCGGCGCCGGAAGCGCTCATCACCGACGAGTTTCAGTTGGTGAGCATCCGCCGGATAGACGATCAGGAACCGAAGTTCCCCATGCTCGCCTATCTGGACTACCACGTGGGCGCGGAGCTGACCGAAGAGGATCGGGCCCGGGGCCTTTCCTGGCCGGATAATACCAATCCGCGCCTTCACGCTCTGGGACGGCGGCTGGCCGGCCAGTATGCGGATGCGGAGGAAATCGTCCACCAAGCCTTCAGCCTTCTGGCGGACGGCGGATACCGGTTCGACGCCGCCCATATCATTGCGCCCGGCCCGGATCTGCTGGACCGCTATTTCTTCGACGAGAAAAAAGGCGGGGCCGAATATCTGGCCGGAAGTTTTGCCATGTTGATGCGCGCGGCCGGCGTTCCGGCCCGGCTGGTCGGCGGGTATCGCGGCGGGACCATCATCGCCCTGACCAATTTCGTCATCGTCAAACGGTCCGATGCCCATGCGTGGGTGGAAGTCTGGCACGAGGGCAAAGGCTGGCGAAGGGTGGAGCCCAAGGATGTCATCCTGCCGCCGGAAACGAAGAGAGACAAAGCGCAGGAGGACAAAGCCAAGACTTCCAATGCCCGGGTGGAGGTTAAACCGGCGGACGAAGCGCGGCCGCCTGAAGTCCCGAATCCAGCCGGAACCGATAAAAACCGGGAAGGCGCCGACGACGCCCAAGGCCGGCGCTGGGATATCCCCGATTTTTCCTCGCTTTTCGGCAACCTGCAAAAATGGGTCATCCGTTACGATCCCGACCGCCAAATGGATCTCCTGAAGGGAGTGGGGCTGGAGGAAAGCAATTGGCTCGATCTTCTGGTTGGCGGTGCGCTCGGGGTGTTGTCCCTGCTGTGCGCTTATCTCGCCGTGGCTTGGTGGCGCGGACGGACGCGCATCGACTCGGTGACCAAGGCCTGGCTTACGTTTTGCCGCCGCTTGCAAAAACTGGGATTGCAGAAGCGGCCCCAGGAGTGCCCCCGCAATTATCTCGCGCGGGCGAGCCGCGAAAGACCGGAACTCGCCGCGGCGCTCGCGGATATCATCGGGCGCTATATTGATATTCGTTATGGAGGAGAAAATTCTCCCGCGGCAACGTGCGCTTTCAGGCGGCAGGTGGACCGCTTCGTCGCAATGACATAAGGGGACTTCTGGAAATTCTTTTTTAACCGCGAAGGACGCGAAGCAATCAGGATTCGGATAAAAATAATCAATCAATTTATATTAAAATAATACCAATTCCGAACGAAATTTATCCTTTTGGAGGGACCGTCTCCATGCCGTCCGGTTTAGGTAGGGCGAGGCGTCCCGCCGAGCCGTTGGCGCTCGCGGCTCGGCGGGACGCCTCGCCCTACCTAAAATATAAATCTCATTCGGAAATGGTATAACTACCAAAAACCATGATTCCGTTTTTTTCGATCTTCGCATCCTTCGCGGTTAATTTCCAAAACCTCCCGTAAGGCTTTTATATGAGAACGAACATCCTTGTCCTGTTTCTTCTTTTCGCGGTTCCGGCCAGTGTCCCCGCGCAGCAGGGCCTCACCGAAAACTACGGCCCCGTGGTGGAGGCCATCGTGGCACGGGGAGACACGGCCATCGGGAAGTATGCGCCCGCGGACTCGGTGGCGGCCGGCAATGAATTCTCGCGACTCTATTTCGATGTCTTCGAGGGAAGCGGCATGGAGTTCACCCTGAACCTCAAGGACGCTTCGCTCATGCTCCGGATCGAGTCCGGTTTCAGCCTGATCATCAGCCAATGCATGCGCGGGGAACCCAGGGAAAATCTGGAGAAAACCTGGGCGGCCTTGAAAAAGGATCTCGGCGATGCCGTGACGCATTATTCGAGCGGCGAGGTGACGCCGGGTTTTTGGGGCCGGGCCGCGCAGTCTTTTCTGATTCTGTTCCGGGAAGGAATCGAGGCCATGCTCGTGGTGGCGGCCCTCGTGGCCTACCTGCGCCGTTCGGGTTATTCCGACAAGGTGAAGGTGATCTGGTGGGGCTGCGCCCTGGCCTTGGCGGCCAGCGCGGGCGCGGCCTGGCTTCTGCATGCCGTGATCCAGGCAAGCGGGGCAAACCGCGAGGTATTGGAAGGCGTGACCATGTTGATCGCAGCGGCGGTCCTGGTTTATGTCAGCTACTGGCTGACCGCGAAACGGGATGCCGATCGCTGGCAGGCCTTCGTCAAGGACAAGATGGACAAGGCCGTTGGCAGCGGGAGCCTGTTTGCCCTGGGCTTTGCCGCCTTTCTTGCCGTTTTCCGGGAAGGCGCCGAAACGATCCTCTTCTATCAGGCCCTGATGGCCGGTTCCACCGGACAAATGGACGCGATCTGGGTCGGAATGGGGTTGGCCGCGGCGGCGCTGGTGCTCGTATACGCGGCCGTGAGGCTGGCCTCGATCCGGCTTCCGCTCCGATTCTTCTTTGGGGCGACCGCCGTCCTATTGTTCATCATGGCCTTTGTGTTCACCGGGCGGGGAATCCTGGAACTACAGGTGGGCGGACTGATCCACACGACCCGTCTGGACGGATGGCCCATGGCGGGCGGGCTGGGCATCTTCCCCACGCGGGAAACCGTCGCCGGCCAGTTGGTGATTCTGGCCACGCTTCCCGCCGGGTGGCTGTGGTTGAGATGGAAGCGAAGCAGAAGCGCAGCCGCCGTCCGGTCAAGAGCCGCGTAATCGAGGGAGAAGGATGGTGTGGGATTGATGCGCCGGGTCGGTCCGAGGCGGGCGGAGTGATCCCGCGTCTGCCTCGGGCACCGACACCGGGCAATCGAATCGATCCAGGCCCGCTCAGTATTTCACGCCGCAGCCATACGGCTCGCTGGTGGATTTCTCGACCGGCTTGCCCGCCGTCAACGCGTCCAGCGCGGCGGTCACGTAGTTCGTGGCCTTGGCGATATCGGCCTGTTTCGCGGAGCGGATGCTGTCGATCGCGCCATCGTAGGCCAGCGTGCCGTCGGCCGAAATGACATACATGTGCGGCGTGGTCTTGGCACCGTAGAGGCGGCCGACCTTGCCGTCGCTATCGCGGCAGTATGAGGCCGGTGCGGCGCCGTTCTTCTGCGACCAGGCGGCGACCTGTGACGCATCGTAGTCACCCTGCGCCCCGGGACGGGCCGAATTGATGGTAATCCACACCACATCCTCGGCGGCGGCGTTTTTCTGGAGCGACGGGATATTGCCGCTTTCGTAGTGTTTCACCACAAACGGGCATTCCGGGTTTACCCATTCGAGCACCACGGTTTTGCCGCGGTAGTCGGAGAGCGAGATGGATTTTCCCTGGATGTCGGTGAGCGTGAAATCCGGCGCGGCCTTGCCGATTTCGGCGGAGGCGGCAAACACACCAAGGCATCCGGCCACGGTGAGCGCGAGCATGAGGGACAGGTTTCGGGTTGTCTTTTTCATAGGCTAATGGCGATTCAAACTTATTCTTATAACCAGAACCCGTCCCGGCGCCAGTCGCGGAAGCATTTTTTCGACATCTGCGGATTTTTCATCTTTTTGGAGTGCCTCCCATGTTATTCAAACTCACCACCCAGGAAAAACGTGTCGTCTCCCTCATCGCCGCGCTGATCGTGCTCGGACTCATCGGCTTCTGGGTGCTCTAGGTTTCTTTTGCCAGGCCGCTCATATTCGCCATGCCGGTCCCATCATCCCCGCAAAAACCTCACGCCATGCCCGAATCCGATGCATCGCAGCCGCCGCCCGACGGCGGCGCGCCCAAAATCTCCCCGGCGCGCTCCACGGCTGGCGCGGCCCTGACATTGCTCGGCTGGTCGCTCGCCGCCGCGCTCGCCCTCGCCGTCTTCTGGCTCGCCAGCCGCCACGCCGCCGACCGCGCGGCCTTGTCCGCCTCGCGCCTTGAGGCGGAATTCGCCGCCGTCGAAACCCAGGAACTCCGCCAGCAACTCGAGGCCGAACGCATCCTCTCCGCCGCGCAGCTTGCGCGCCTGCGCGCCGCCGCGTTCCCGGCGGATACCCAGCTCCATGCCTTTCGCGCGATGGACAACACCGGGCGCCTCTCGCTCCACCTCGTCGCCTGCGCCGTCTGGAGCCCGTCGATGGGCAAAGGAGAACTGCATTTCGCTGGCGAGCAGCCTCCTGCGGACCGGACGCGGACCTTGGTCCTGACGGTCGCCGCCACGCCTGACACACCCGGCCCCCGCCTTGCCGAGTTTTCCGCCGACACCAAAAAACTCGCGTTCACCACGCCGCCCGGCACGCCCGGGCATGCCCGTTTTTTCATTCACGAACTCAAGGGCAACGACCTCGCCCCGGTCGCCGCGAGCCGCCCCGCGGCAAAGCCCGAAAACAAATAATCGCCGTCAACCGGAATCCCCCCGGCGCGCCGCCTCTCCGCGCCGCCCGCCTCCAGAAAAATCTTTCCCCGCCCGCCCCGTCATGGCACAACGCACATTCGTGCCCACCGATATCCAAAGCATCAACGCTCGCGACACGCATGCCGCCATCGAGCGTCTCGCCCACCTCATTCTCCAACGCCATCCGGCGGACGAAAAGCTCCTCTTCCTCGGCATCGCCAACGGCGGCATCGTCCTGGCCCGCCGCCTCGTCCTCCATTTCAAGCACGCCCGCGCCGGCACGCTCGACATTTCCTTCCATCGCGATGACATCGGCCGCCATCCCATCCCGAAGGAATTCGCCCCCACGCACATCCCGGCCGACGTGAACGGCGCGCGCATCATTCTGGTCGATGACGTCCTCCAGTCCGGTCGCACCATCAACGCCGCCCTCAACGAACTCTTCGACTACGGACGCCCCGAACGCGTCGAACTGGCCGTGCTCATTGACCGCGGAGGCCGGCTCCTGCCCATCGCGCCCGATTTCTGCGCCCTCCAGCTCATCACCGCGCCCGACGAAAAAATCATCGTCCATATCGATCCCGACGCCCCGGACAAGGACCGCATCGCCATCGCGCCGACAGCGCCGGCGAAGAAAAAACGCGCCAGTTGACAAGTATCAAAAAATCCCCGCCCCACCCCGCCCTTCCCCATCCCCGGCACTCCAACTTCAACTTAAACCTCCCACTTAAACTCCCTTTCCCTCCATGCCCTGGCACCGCAAAGACCTCATCACGCTCGAGGAACTCAGTCTCGACGAAATCAACCAGATCCACGCCACCGCCGCCGCCTTCAAAAAAATCCTCGGCCGCAGCGTGAAAAAAGTCCCCGCCCTCCGGGGCAAGACCATCGTCAACCTCTTCCTCGAACCCAGCACCCGCACCCGGCTCTCCTTCGACATGGCGGCCAAGCGCCTCAGCGCCGATGTCATTTCCTTTGACGCCGCCGCCTCCAGCACCACCAAGGGCGAAACGCTCCGCGACACCGCCGAAAACATCCGCGCCCTCGGCGCGGACATGATCGTGATCCGCCACGCCGCCTCCGGCTCGCCCCTCTACCTCTCCAAAATCCTCGACATCCCCGTCGTCAACGCCGGCGACGGCGCGCACGCCCACCCCACCCAGGGCCTCCTCGACACCTTCACGATGCGCGAGCACCTTGGCGACCTCCGCGACCGCAAGATCGTCATCCTCGGCGACATTCTCTTCAGCCGCGTCGCCCGCTCCAACATCCACGCGCTCATCAAATTTGGCGCCAATGTCACCCTCGTCGGCCCCTCCACCCTCGTCCCGCACTGGTTCACCGACCTCGGCGTGGAGGTTTCGCACGATCTCCGCAGCGCGCTCGCCGACGCCGAGGTTGTCATGCTTCTTCGGATACAGCACGAACGCCAGGGCGGCGCCCATTTCCCCTCGCTCGGCGAATACACCGGCATGTTCGGCCTGAACAAGACCCGCGCATCCTGGCTCAACCCCCGCGCCCTCATCATGCACCCCGGCCCGATCAATCGCGGCGTCGAGATCGACAACGACCTCGCCGACGGCCCCAACAGCGTGATCCTCGAGCAAGTGACCAACGGCATCGCCGTCCGCATGGCTGTCCTCTACCTGTGCTCGGGAGGCCAACCGGAAAACGTGATCGGCACCTCAGACTAAAATCCCTCCTGCCCGCTCAGTCCTGGCGCCGCCCTGTTTCCAATAATTCCGCATTCCGAACTCCGCATTCCGCATTTCCACACCATGCCTTCCCTCTGGATCCAAAACGCCCGCATCATCGACCCCGCCTCCAAACGCGACGCCACCGGCGACCTCTGCGTCAACGACGCCGGCAAGATCGTCCCGTCCCTTTCCGCCGCCGCAAAAAAACGCGCGCGCAAGATCGACGCCGCCGGCCTCGTCGCCTGCCCCGGCCTCGTCGATATCCACGTCCACTTCCGCGAGCCCGGCCAGACCCACAAGGAAACCATCGCCACCGGCTCGCGCGCCGCCGCCGCGGGCGGTTTTGCCACGGTGGTCTGCATGCCCAACACCACGCCTCCCGCGGACAACGCCGGCACCATCCAGGCGATCAAGGACGCCGCCGCGCGCGACGCCGTCGTGCGCGTTTACCCCACCGGCTGCATCACCGCCGGCATGAAGGGCCAGAGCCTCGCCCCCATCGGCTCGCTCAAGCGCGCCGGTGTCGTCGCCATCACCGACGACGGCGACTGCGTCCAGTCCAACCAGCTCATGCGCTCCGCCGTCGAATACGCGAAAATGTTCGACCTTCCCGTGATGGACCACTGTCAGGACCACGCCCTCACCCAGGGCGCCGTGATGAACGAAGGCGTCATGTCCACCCGCCTCGGCCTGCGCGGCTGGCCCCACGCGGCCGAGGACATCATCGTCTCCCGCAACGTCATCCTCTCGCACTACACCGGCGCGCACATCCACTGCCAGCACATCTCATCCAAATATTCCGTCGAGCTCATCCGCCGCGCCAAGTCCCGCGGTGTGCGTGTCACCGCCGAGGCCACGCCGCACCACATCGCGCTGACCGACAAAGCCCTCGCCTCCTACGACACCCATTTCAAGATGAACCCGCCGGTCCGCACCGAGGAGGACCGGCTCGCCATCATCGAGGGCCTGCGCGACGGCGCCATTGACATCATCGCCACCGACCACGCCCCGCACACCGACTACGAAAAGGACCGCGAGTTCGACTTCGCGCCCAACGGCATCATCGGCCTCGAAACCGCGCTCCCCGTCGTGCTCGATGTGCTCGTGCGCCGCTCAAGATTCAAGCTTCCCAAGCTCATCGACCTGATGACCCGCCGCCCCGCGGAATTATTGAAGCTGAACGCCGGCGTCCTTGCCGAAGGCGCTCCCGCCGACATCTGCCTCTTCGATCCCGCCGAGAAATGGGTGTATGACGCGAAAGCCGGCCAAAGCAAATCCGCCAACTCCCCCTGGCACAATCAAACCCTCACCGGCCGCGTGAAAACCACCATCGTTGGCGGCCGTATCGTGTTTGATAATGGCAGGATAAAATAATCGGTTTTCCACTGTTTTCGATGTCTGGAAACAACAAGAAATTAACCGCAAAGAACGCAAAGAGCGCAGGAAACAATCCTGTTTTCCCATGAGTTCTTTGCGTTCTCTGCGGTTAAATAAGCAAACCAGCCATTCGAAATAGCGAGGAACCAAATAATCAGATCCGATTGGATCCGGTCCCGCCAATGCTTTCCTGCCATTGGCGGGGCACGTGTTGCCTTTCAATACAACCTGGCCGTTTGCCAAGCCGGGCATCGACCCAAGGGACTTTATAAGTCGAAAACAAAGCCTGGCATCACCGCGTGCTCCTTGTCGTGCCGCCATCCTGCCATCGGCCTTCGATGAGCAGGACTTTCGGGGTGGCGGGCATGCCTTTCTCGCCACAACGCACCTCCGAGGCCACCAGTTCAACCGCGGCGGCGGCGACATGCTCGTAGTCCTGCACAATGCCGGAACAGCTGTGATTCGCCTCGGTGTCCACGTCGAGCGCGACCATGCCGATGTCGTCGGGCACGCACAGGCCCATGTGCGAAAGCCACACCGTGTAGTTGAGTGCGGCGGGGCTGCTCTGGCCGATGATGACGTCGGGCTCATGGCTTCGCACCCAGCGGGTGAACGCCGCCGCGGTTATCCTCTCCTCGCAGAGCACGGGCACTTTGGTTTCCAGCCCGAACTGGTGCGCGCTGGCGAAGGCGGAAGTGTAGTGATACTGCGTGCGTTCGTTGGTTTCGGTCTCCAGCACGAGGCCGGGGCGGCGGTAGCCGGCCTCGCCCAGGCGACGGAGCACGCGCAGCATTTCCTGGTATTGGTGCTGGCAAACGCGATGCAACGGCAGGCCGATGCCGTAGCCGATGGTGACGGTGGCAAACGGCGCGAGGTTGAGGCCGATGGTGTCCACGCGAATCGGGCCGTCCACGACCACGAGCGCCTTGATGCCGCGCGAAACCAGAATGTCACCCATGCGCTTGGGAGGGATCTTCGAGGCGGCGATGAAAAATTCTTCGGTCTGGTAGCCGAGCTCGGTCGCGCGCCGGGCCACCCCCGCGTGCAGGCGGCGCAGGAAGCCGTTTTCTTTCCACGTGGACCGCTCGGGATGCAACGACAGCAGGCCGAGGACGGAAATATTGCGCACGGAGCGGTGCTTGCGCAAATACGACATGAGGCGCCCGAGTTCGGGATCGGGTTTGTAGCCAAGCGTCTCGGCGGCCTCGCGAACGCGTTTGCAAGTCTCGGGCGGGATGCTCGGATCCCCACGCAATGCGAGCGACACGGCGGCGGACGTAAGACCGACCTTCTGGCCGATTTGTTTCAGAGTGGGTGGTGGCGCGGCTTCGCTCACGGTGCCGGGACTCTGCAAGCCCTCCTTCTGTCGCGCAAGCCGGTTTCGTCCTTTGTCCGCGCTCATCGTCATGCGATTTGTCCGGCCCGGGGCCGGGCCATCCGGGTTCGTCGAAGCGGCGGCGGCGCCGCCGCTCCCATGCCTCGCGGCTTGCCCGGGAGGTTTTTATTTCGTCGAGAAGGATTTGGCCATGTCCACATTGGCGGCGCGGATGATGCGGCGGCGAGGCGGCGCGACGGCGGCGGCGCGGTCGAGGGCGGCCTGATACGCGGCGGAGTCGAGCGGCAGCGCGACGGTTTCGTTTTTCCACGTGGAATAGAGCATCGCATTGGCGAGCTCGACGGACTTCAGCCCCTCGGCGGCGTCGGCGAGGAGCGGCGCGCCGTCGAGAATGGTTTCAACAAAATTCGCCAGCACGCCGGCGTGCGAGGGATTGCCGGCCTCGCATTCGAGTTCGCGCACGGTGGTGCCGGGCGCGCCGAAGGCGTCGTCGGTGGAGCGGCTGTGGTCGGCGGCGTCCCGCTCATTTTCGGCGAAGAGGAGCCTTTCGTTTTCGAGGATGACGAGGCCGCGCGTGCCGGCAATTTCGAGGCGGTTGACGCCGGGCGCCTCGCCCGTGGCGGTGGTGAAGACGCCGGTGGCGCCGTTTTCGTAGTGGAGGAACGCGGTGACGGCGTCCTCCACCTCGATGTCGTGGTCGCGTCCGAACTGGCAGAAGGCCCGCAGCGAAACGGGCATGCCGCAGAGCCACTGGAGGATGTCGAGGTTGTGGAGCGCCTGGTTGACAAGCACGCCGCCGCCCTCGCCTCTCCACGTCGCGCGCCAGTCGGAGAGGGCGTAGTAGGCCTCGGGCCGGAACCAGTTGGTGATGGTCCACTGCACGCGCTGGAGTTTGCCGAGCGCGCCGTGGTCGAGAAGGGCGCGGATGCGGCGGTAGTGCGGGTGGGTGCGCAGGTTCATCATGATGGCGAAGCACTGGCCCGGCTTGCGCGGGTGCGCGAGCAGGCGTTCGCCGTCGAGCTTGGTGGCGGCGAGGGGTTTTTCCATCATGAGGTGCAGGCCGGCGGAGAGGACTTTTTCACCGAGCGTCCGGTGCAGCGGATGGGGCGTGGCGACGATGACGGCGTCAACCAGGCCGGAGGCGAGCATGGCGTCCGCGTCGGGGAAGAAACGCACGCCGCCGGGAAGCGTGCCGGACGGCGGCGGGCGGAGATCGCTGGCGGCGGCAAGGACGCCGCGCGGGATTTTGCCGGCGGCGAAATTGGCGCAGTGGACTTTGCCGATGTTGCCGAGGCCAATGAGACCGAAACGGAGCGGTGACGCGAATGGGGCGGTTGGCATGGTTGGAATTGACGCGGGAGATGTTCGTTCAAGGCGCGCGTTTTCGGGATGCGCTGGTTATTTCCCTTCGATTTTCCAGAGGCCGAAGCCGCCGCCGGGGAGCTCGACGCGGGCGGTGCCGTTGTCGAGGGTGAGCGCGGCCCTGCCCCGCACAAGGGGACGCGCCGAGGCGGCGTCGTTTTTCCAGTCGGCGGAGCGCGGCGTGCCGGACGGGTTCACGGCGATCCAGAAGCGTTCGCCCCCGGCGGCGCGTTCAAAGACGAACGGATAGCCGCCTTTCTCGGCGTAGATCAGCCGGAAATCCCCGTCCGCGCCGAGCGCCCCGTGCCCCTTGCGCAGCGTGATGAGGTGGCGCACGAAATGCAGCACGGAGCCGGGGTCGCGCTGCGCGGCCTCGACGGTGCGATCCTCGGGGTCGGCCTCGACGGGCAGGTAAAGCCTGGCGGGGTCGGCGGTGGAGAAACCGGCGTTTTTCGTGGCGTCCCATTGCATGGGAGTGCGCACGCCGGTGCGTTCGTAGCCGCCTTCCTTCGAGGCGAGTCCGTGGATGTAGCGCATGCCGATTTCGTCGCCGTAATAGATGAACGGGATGCCGGGCAGCATGAGCAGGAAGAGCAGCGCGCACTTGAGTTCGTCGGGCGAGCGATCCTCGGCGAGGCGCGGCGGCACGTCGTGGTTGCCGGTGGGCACGCTGATGTAGCCCCGGCCGCGCGTGGCATTGTAGTGTTCCAGAAAGATGTCGGCGAAGAGGCGGATGTCGCCGTTGGCGTTGCGGTCAAAGTAGGTGTTGCCGCGCGGTAGCGCGGAAATCAGCTCGGGACGGTGGTTGCGGAAAAGCGAATTATACGCGACGGTCTCAAAGTGGATCATGAAATCCACGTGGAAGCCGGCGGCGATGGCGTGCTTGGGATAGGACCACTCGGCCATGAGCAGGGCCTCGGGATAATCCCGGTCAAGCCAGCGGCGGATGCCCCGCCAGAGCGTCTGGAGGGCGCTGATGCGACGGGCCTCGTCGTGGCCGCGCACAAGCGACTGCGCCATGTCCACGCGGAAACCGTCCGCGCCGAGTTGCAGCCAGAATTCCATCGTGCCGCGCAGTTCCCGGAGCGTGGCCTGGCATGCGGGATGATCGAGCGGTTTTTCCCACGGGTTGGCGGGATCGGGGTCGGCGTAGCCGTAGTTTAGCGCGGGCTGGCACCAGAAGAAGTTGGCCACGTAGGCGCCGTTGCGCTCGGCGTAGCCGCTGACCGCGGCGAGGTGCGCGGGCTTTTCGCGCCACACCGGCTCGATCCAGAGGTAACGGTCGGTGTATTCATTGCGCCCGGCGCGCATGGATCGCCTGAACCACGGATGCTCGACGGAGGTGTGCCCGGCGACGAGGTCGAGCACGATCCGCATGCCGCGCTCGTGCGCGGCGGCGAAGAGGCGCACGAGGTCGTCGTTGGTGCCGTAGCGCGGATCGACACGGCGGTGATCGGCGATGTCGTAGCCGCCGTCGTGGAAGGGCGACACAAACACCGGGCCGAGCCACACGGCGTTGCACCCGATGCTCTTTATATAATCGAGCTTTTGCATGATGCCCGCGATGTCGCCCATGCCGTCACCGTTGGAATCATAAAAGCTTTGCGGATAGATTTGATAAAATACCGCCTCTTTCAGCCATGAAGGTTGCTGCTTGGACATGGTGGAGTTTGATCAGAAATTCCCGTGCGCGGCGGCGGGGGGCGGCAGCTCGCGTTTGATGCGGTCGAGATGATAGCCGAAACCGGGGCCGGTGAGCGTGGACAGGTCGACGCTGCCCTCGCGGCGGCGGTAGAGCCCCGGATGGGCCGACTCCTCGGCGCGGGACGCGTCGGGGTAGTATTGCGGGGCGTTGGTTTCCACGCCCATGATGGTCCCGGCATGGGCCGCGAGGAGCGCGTGCGGAATCATCGCGAGCATGGGGTTGGTGAGGTCCTGCACCATGAGCGTCATGCCGTGCGCGCGCGCCCAGCAAAGCGAGAGCAGCGCGCCGGTGAGGGTTTTGCAGGTTTTGAGCGCGACGCTGCTCCAGCCGAGTTCGCGCCCGCGCCGCACGAAGCGCCAGTCGTGCGCGCTTTCGTCCATGAAGAGCGGTTTGCGCGCCGTGACCGCGTGCACGTCGATCGGGTGCTCCTCCAGCTCGTAGGGGAAGGGCTGCTCCACGTAGAGCAGCATGCCGTAAATCGCCGGCTCGTCGGCGAGCAGGCGGTCGAGCATGGCAGTCACATACGCGGGGTCGGCGACGGCGCAGTTGTAGTCGGCGCACAGCCAGAGCACGCCGAGTCCGCGGCCGATTTCGGCGATGCGCACGAGGCGCGCGTAATCCCATGCGGCGTCGTTGCCGTGCAGTTTGATTTTCAGGCACCGGAGTCCGTCGCGTTTGATCCAGTCGCGCAGGAGCACCGGGTGCCCGTCCTCGGGTTCGCAGCCGTTCAGGTCGGTTTCCTCCAGCGCGTCGCCGCTGCCGACCGTATGCCAGGCAACCAGCTTTTTCGGAGCCGGCCGCAGAAAATCGGCGGGGTATTTCCCGGCAAACGAAACCGCCGCGCCCCCGGCCGGTTGCAGGCGGGCGGACAAGTCCGTCGCGAGCCACCCGCGCCCCAATGTCTCGAAAACCGGCTTGCCCGCGAGCATGCCAAACGCGTCATACAGCGCGAGGTCGAACGCCGAGCAGCACACGAGCGCGGCCAGCCACGGCATGGGCTCCGCTCCGGCGCGGGCGGCGTTGAACTCGCGCAACAACTCCGGAAGCGCGCGTTCGATGAACGCCGAGCCCAGCTCGAACGGATGCCCGTCATCCGCGACCGCGGCCCAGGCCTTTGCCAGCCGCAGGCAAAATTCTCGCAGCGCCGCCGCGCGCGCGCCGTAGGGCAGCGCGGAGGGCCACATCCACTGGACATTGAGCGGCGTCTCGCCCCAGCCTGTCGCGTGTTTTCCGTCCGCAGCCTCGGCATCCACGGCGGCGCGCGCGCAAATGACCTCGGTCATCGACTCGTGCCCGAAGTGAAACGGCACGCGGGTTTTCACGGGAAGAAAATACAATCTGACGCCTTTGATTTTCATGAAAGAAGGATGGAATCGTGAAAGGCTTCCGGATACGGGATCGCCCTCCTGCGCCGTCGCGTGCGGACACCGTGATCCGCAAAGGCGGGGTCGGGAAATGCTTTGGAGTTAAAGCAGCCAGCCCATTCACTCCGCCACTGAAACCGGAATGGATGACCGCTCGCAACAGAAGGCTGGCTTAGTCGTTAAGCGGAAAAAATACAAAATCCCCGCCTCCTCGCCTTCACTTAACCATCAAGGCAGGCCCGCATTGCCAGTTGGCCCGCGGGATGAGGTCATTTCTTGCGTATTCCCGCATCCCGCCCGAGCCGGTTTTGGTTTCCCAAAATCCCGCCGGTAAATTCATATCCGAATTCCATGAGCGAACTGCCGCCGCCCTCCCCGCCTCTTCCGCCCGACACATCCGCCGCCCCGCCGCCCGCGCGGCTTTGCCTTGAACCCGGCGGGTTGCTGCGCGCCAGCGAGCGCGTGCGCTTCACCGCCACCGCCGGCGGCGGGCTGGTGCTGCGGCGCGGTTTGCGCGGGGGCTTTGCCGAGATCGCCCGCGCGCGACTCGCTCCCACGGGCACGGCGGCCGGACGCGGAGGCGGCTGGGAGTGGACGCCGCCGGAGTGCGGCATGTGGCTGGCCGAGTTTACGACGGACGGCGGCGAAGTGCTGCGCCGCCCGTTCGCCGTCGTCACGCGCGAGTGGGCCGTCTGCCAGATCACCGTCGGGGCCTTCACAAGCGAGGATTTTGCGGATATCATCCATCCGGCGGGCGTGGCCGCGGATTATTATGTCACGGGCTTCGCCGCCGGGGCCGCGGACGACTTCACCTGCTCCGACCCGCGCTGGGCGGGCTCTGAACGGCTGCATGGCGACGCCATCCATCCGCACGTGATGGCCGACGCGTTCGGCGCCATCGCGCCCGCGCTCGCGCATGACGACCCGAACTGGGACTCGCTGCCGCCCGCGCAGATCGACGCGCGGCTCGCCGCCCTGCAAGGCTGGTGGCTCGCGCGCGGCTTCGCGCCGCTTGACCGCGTGGCCAGCTACACGCCGTCGAACCGCTTTGTCGAGGCGTGCGCGCGCGCCGGCATCGGCGTGCTGCATTCGCTCGTGCCCGAGCAAAACTGGTCCGACGGCGACTGGTCCATCAACCACTGGGGCATGCCCACCTGCCCGTTCTGGATCGCCGGGGACGACTACCGCAAGGCCGGCTCCCGCGACGGCGGTGCGCGCCCGCCCGTCCTTGGCATGACGATGAACCACTACCATGTGCTCGCGCCGCACCTTACGCACTGGGGAGACTTTGTGCTCTCGCCCTCGCATTTCACGCGCTGGCTGCGCGCGGCGGATTCCGGCGGCGAATCGCGCCGTTTCCGCCAGTTTCTCGCCGACATCGTGCGCGGCGGCACGCCCGTCGGAGACGCGCCGTTTTTTTTCGTGGCCGGGTTCGAGTTTGGCCGCACCTTCGGCACCGCCGACATGACCGCGTGGAATCGTGCTGGGCTGCGCCGGCTCCTCGCGCTCGCGCAGGATGAAAAGCTGGTGTTTGCCACCAGCGGCGACGTCCGCGCCTACCACCAACGCCATGTGCCCGTGCTTGCGCAGCGCGTTTTCCGTCAGCGTGACTCGTGGGTGGGCGTCACCGTCAACGGCAAACCCGGGCAGGCGGGCGACTCCATTGTGCTCGAACTCGACGGCTACAAAGCGCTCATCCGCGAGGACTCCCCGCTGCCGTGGCTTTATTACGATTATCGCGAACGCTGGGCCTTCGCCACCAACGACACCGCCGCCCCGCGCGACCACGCCGCCGCCTGCGCCGCCGCGTTGCGCGTGGATATTTCCCCGGCCCGTGACCGCGCCATCATCACCGCCGCCGTGCCGCTGCCGCGGGCCATCCCCTTCGCGCTCTGGGATGCCGCGCCGGTGGAAAACGCAACGGCATCGGGCTCTCCGCTGGCCTTCCGCCCGCTTCCGCTCGCGCCGCTCGACGACGCCCGCGCCATTACGCTCCTCGAAGCGCCCGCCGGGTGGAGCGGACATGCCGAACTCGCGCTCCGTCCGCTCGCGACGCGTCCCGGACGCGTCGAGCAAGGCCGCTGGCGCGCGCAGGCATTCGGACGAAAAGACACCGGGGAAACCGACACGGACCCGCGCCATGTTTACCTGCATCTCGACGCGCCGCTCATCGCCGACGCGCCCGTGCAAATCACATTGCGCAAACCCGCCCGCGTCGAAGGCCCGGGCGCGGCGGGCGATCCCGGGCCGCGCGGAGCCGGCCCGCTCACGCTTGTGTTTGGCCCGTTGAAATCCTGGTATCGCCTCCTCGACTGCGAACCCGCCGACATCGTGCTGCCGACGGCCGGTGAAACCGACCGCGCGCTCGCCCCGCACCTGCTGCCCGCCGGGGCCGATTGGGAAAAACAAATCGCGCTCCACAACGCCGGGCTCGGCGAGGCCGCCGCGAAACATCCCGCGCTGGCCGGCAAAAAAATCCTGCACGCGACCTTTTGCGGCGCGGCGCTTCCGCTCGGCACGCGCAGCCGGGCCGAGGCGCACGACATCGCCGTCGCGCGGCCCGGCGGCGAGGCCATCATCGCGCGGGAGTTTGGCGACGGCGTCATCTCGCTCGGACCCGGCAGGGCCTTTTGGTATCATCCGCGCGGCCTGTGCGCGCGCATCAGCGGGCTTCCCGCCGCCACCGGCGCCTCGCGCTGGACAGTGCTGCTGCACTCTTTCGATCCGTTCGGGCTCGATGCCGCGTATCGGGTGAAAGTGGGCCGGTCGAAACGCGATGCCGGCCGCTGGTCCGTCCCCGTGACACCGGACGATGCACGGACATTTTTTGCGTTTGAGGCCGACGACGCCGATCTCGATTCACGCGGACGCCTCGCCATTCATCTGGCCACCGATCAAAAACAAATTCTGCGCTGGTGGGATGAGCGCGGCTTCATCGCCGCCCTCCATGCGCTTTGGGTGGCGGCCTGACCCCATTTCAGATTGATAACCGAAAGATTAATCACGAGAGCACGAAAAAATAATCCAATCCCCGCGCTCCTTTCCCCGTTCCACTCATGCAACCGGCATCACCTCCGCCCACGATTCCACTCTGGCCCGACGCCGCGCCCGGCGCGCTCGGCGACAACCCCGCGCTCTCGCTTTTCCCCGCCGCGCCGGACAAGGCCACGGGCGCGGCGATGGTGATTTTTCCCGGCGGCGGATACGTCGGTTTGTCCGACCACGAGGGCGAAGGCTACGCGCGCTGGCTGGCGAACCTCGGCATCACCGGGTTTGTCGTGAAATACCGTCTCGGCGCGCATGGCTACCGGCATCCCGCGATGCTGCACGACGCCGCGCGCGCCGTGCGCCTCGTCCGCGCCCGCGCCGCCGAATGGAAAATCGATCCCGCGCGTGTCGGCGTGATGGGTTCCAGCGCCGGCGGCCACCTCGCGGCGACGCTCCTCGTGCATTTCGACGACGGCATTCCCGGCGCGAACGATCCGGTGGCGCGGCAAAGCTCGCGCCCCGGCCTTGGCATTCTCTGCTATCCGGTCATCACGATGGGCGAAAAAACCCACGCCGGATCGCGCGACAACGTCATCGGCGCGGACGCGCCGCAAGCGTTGCGCGAATTGCTGTCGTGCGAGCGGCAAGTCACGCCGGGGACGCCGCCGTGCTTCATCTGGCACACGTGGGAGGATGACGGCGTGCCCGCGGAAAATTCGCAGATGTTTGCCGCCGCGTTGAAAGAAGCGGGCGTGCCGTTCGAGTTGCACATTTATGAAAAAGGCGCGCACGGCATCGGCCTTGCCGCCACGCCCGACGGGCGCATGCACCGCTGGACATCCGCCTGCCGCGCCTGGCTGCAAGAGCGCGGGTATGCGCGCGCGTGAACCGGCTCGTGCCGTCCTCGGCTGTCCGCGTTCAGGAAATGGGAGCGCGACTTCCCTGGCGCTGGCGGCGCGTGGTGCCTCCGTCCTGCCAGCGGCCCTCTATCATCAGCACCTTCGGCGTCGCCGGAATGCCTTTCTCGCCGGCGCGCACCTGCGATGCCGCCAGTTCCACCGCCGCCGCCGCGACCTGCTCGTAGTCCTGCACGATGCCCGAGCAGCGCTCGCTGGCAAACGTGTCCACGTCCAGCGCGGCGAGCCCGATGTCGCCGGGTGTTTTTTTGCCCATCCGCGCGAGCCACCCGGAATACACATGCGCCGCCGCGCTCCCGTGCGCGATCACCGCGTCGGGCGCGTGCCGCCTCACCCATTTGGAAAACACATCCCGCGTGATTTCCGTCCCGAGCAGCGCGGGGACGGCCTTTTTCCCCCGCGCCCGGCCCGCGATCGAGTAGGCCGACGTGTAATGAAACCGCGTGCGCCGGTCGGTCTCTGTCTCGATGACCAATCCGGGCCGTTTGTAACCGAGCCCGCGGAGACGCGCCAGCAATTGAAACATCTCCTCGTATTGATGCTGGCAGACGCGGTGCAGCGGCAGGCCCACGCCATAGCCGATGGTCACCGATGCAAATGGCGCGAGGTCCAGACCGATCGAATCGACCGGCGCCGGCCCGCATACGATGACGAGCCCCTTGATGCCGCGCGCCACCATGATGTCGCGCATGCGCGTCGCCGAGATTTTTGGATCGTTCAGGAAAAAATCCTCCGTCAGAAACCCGAGCTCGCCCGCGCGTTTCACCATGTTCTCATGCAGCCGCCGCAAAAAACTGTTTTTTGCCCACAACGACGGATCCCGGTGCAAGCTCAGCAACCCCAGCGCCGACACGATGCGCGCCTCGCGATGCCTGCGCAGATACGACATCAGCCGCCCCAGCTCCGGGTCGGGCGTGTAGCCGAGTTCCGCCGCCGCCTTCATCACGCGCTCGCCCGTCGCGCGCGGAATGCTCGGGTCGCCGCGCAGCGCGAGTGACACGGCCGCCGGGGTGAGTCCCACTTTCAGTGCGATCTCCTTCAATGTCGGACGGCGTGCGGGGCTGTTGTTCACGGTGCGCACACGTTGCGCCGCGCGCGGTGGTTATCAAGTTTTGTTTGTTTAAAATGGAACGGCTTTTTCACGCAATCGCGGTATCCATGCCTCGACGCCTGGCGGCGGGCCCCATGGCGAACCGCGCTCCTTATACAGCGTCGCGCACGATGGATGATCCTCCGGCAATCGCCGGTAGGAACGCCAGACCTCATCATAATCGCCGAGCAGCGCGCGCAATTCTCCCGGACGGGCATCGCGGCTTTCCGCCGCCGCCAGCCGGAATATCGCGCGCATGATGCGGCACAGCCGCAGACCGTATTCGCACGATGCGACGACGTGCACCTTTGTCTCCCCATCCGGAAATCCGATTTGCGCGGACAGCGCGGCGATTTCCTCCCACATCGCGACCGCCTCGTCTTTTTCGGACAGGATGCGCCCGGTTTTTTCCCCGCAATCCGCGCCGTCCGGCAGCACGGGTTTGCCAAAAAATTCGTCGCGGCTCCACCACGGATCGATGTCACAGCACGCCGAACGCCGTCCGAGAAACGCCGCGTCGGAAGACAGCAAACACAGGCGGCGAAACCGCGCCGCATCCGCGCCGCGCAACCCGAGCACATCGGCGGCATGGCGCGCAAAGACGGCCTCCTCCGGTTGTGCCGGGTCGGCGGCCCATCGCGCCATCACCCAAGCGTTCAGATCGCACCAGAATTCATTTTTTATATAAGGCCCCTGCCAGCCGCCGCCGCGGGACCAGGTCCAGACGCCCGCGAACAAATCAGGGCGGGCGCGGGCGAATTCGCCGATGCTCCACAACGCCCCTCGTTCCGCCAGCCGCCGGTGCTCCGCGAACCCCTCGATCACGCCGCGCGCGATATAGTTCGGATACGCGCCCTTGCCCTCGTATTCGCGCGCGCACTGCACCTCGATCAACTGCCGGTGCCGCCCCTCCCCGATCACTTTGCTGAAAGGATTTCCCCGGTGAAAATCACCCTCGCAGTGCTTCACCGAGATCGTGAGCAGCGGATGCGGTTCGACGGCGTCGCTGACGGCGCGGTAGGTTTCCAAATCCGTGTCGAAACTCAGCCACGCGCGAAAGATCAAATGCCGTCCGCGTTTCACGCACAACTCCTCGCGCATGAGCCGCATGAGCGGCGCGATGGTCGCGCGCCAGTCGTTCCGGTTTTCGATTTTGCCCACATGCCAGGGAGCGTCGTGCAGATAAGTCTCGCCGATGCGCACCACGAGCCCGTCCAGCAATGGGAACCGGTCAAACATCTGGGCAACCAGCAGGCGCAGGAAATGCGCGGTGGAGGGATTGAGCGGATTCCCCATTTCGCGCCCGAGATTATATTTCTCGACCAGGCGGCGCGGAAAAAGGACCAGGTCGCTCATCGCATAAATGCCGACGCCCGCCGCTGCGCAAGCCGCGTGCTGCGCGTCGATGCGCGCGGCCTTGGCGTCCACCCAGGCGCGGGCGTCGGAGTCTTTTGGAAAAATATCCGGATCGACCGCCTCCCAGTTCACCGCAAGCATGGGCGAATCGAAAAGATGATACACTTTCCCGCCAAAGCCCATCGCGCGGATCACGCCGGGCGATTCATATTTGGTTTCGTAAGGCGGCTCGCCGGGATTGTGGTGCACCATGTCGAGGATGCAGGGTGCCGGGATGGACGGGAGAGCAACTGTCATGCGTGGAAAACACGCCTTGGCCTCACCGTCCGGGCAACGAAGCCGATGCTTGATCGTTAAGCCCCGCGGAACCGGCGGACACCGGCCCGCTCACACCCATGCGGACACTTTCACCAATTCATCAACGTATTCGCGATAGCGGTCGTAGGAGACGTCGGCGGGGATGGAGTGGTCGATGCCGGGAATATAGCCGCCCTCCTCGATGACGGGGCGCAGGCGCGCAAACTCCGCCGCCACCGCGCTCCGGCCCAGCGGCACGATGCGCTTGTCGAAACCGCCGCCGATGCGCAACTCGCGCCCGAACTGACGCCGCAGCCCGACCGGCTCCATGCCGGAGGCCACCTCGCACGGGCAGGTGCTGTTCACGCCGGCGGAAAGCATGTCCGGCAGCAGGAGGCGGTAGTCGCCGTCGCTGTCATGCCAGGTCAGCCGGACGTCATGCGCATGGGCGAAGTCCATCACCTTTTTATAATGAGGCAAAATCATGTCGCGGAACATCGCGGGCGAAAGCAGCGGGCCGCTTTTGCACGCGAAGTCCTCTCCGAATCCGATTATGTCCACCCGCGTCACCTTCACCGCGCGGCGCAGGCCCTCCATGACAACCGCGTGGTAGCGCTCGAACAACTCGCCCACCAGCTCCGGCGCGTCGTATAACAAATACCCGGCCCCGTCCACGCCCGCCACCGAGCGCAGCGTCCAGTAGTAACAGCCGCCATCGATCAGGATGACATCCCCGCGCTGTTCGGCGGCGTGAACCTGCTCCAGCCAGTCGGCGGGGAAGCGGGCGTCGAGGTTGTCCACGTCGAAATGCTCGTCCAGGAGCCGCCGCAAATCCTCCGGTGTTTTCACGGGAAACTCCAGCCATTCCGGAAAAGAGGAATGGTCCTTGAATTCCTTGGCCGTGCGTCCGTATCGATCGGTTTTATATATAAACTCCCCGTCCTCGCGCAGGATTTTCACCGGATAGTCGGGAAACACACCAGCCGCCGGCGTGATGTTGCTGACACGATAACCCAATCCGCTGACGCCAAGGTGCTCGTGGACATCCGTCACTCCATCCGGCAACCCCTCGCGCCGCCAGCGGGCCAGCGTGTCAAACCACGGCCAGGCAAGGTAGCAAGGTCGTTGATCGACAGGTTGGTAATTGAGCGTGTTGAGAAATCTTTCCCTGGGTGTCATGTTGATGAAAATGGCTTGGGGTTTTGGACAGGATTGCAGGATTTTTCAGAATTAACAGGATTGGGTTTTAATCATGATAATCCTGAAAATCTCGTTCATCCTGTTAAAAATAATAGTTCGTTATTTTTAGACAGAATGGACAGAATTTAATGGAATGGACGAAATACGGTTTTTATTACAAAACTCATTTTGTTCATTTTCTTTCATTCTGTTAATTCTGTCCAAAGAAATGCTTCAGTTTATCCAGACATGAAAAGTCGAGGAACGGATGGATGCTCATCCCGGAATCCAGAAACTGGTTTGCTTGCGGGTTGTCTCTGGCGCGCCCTCCACTTCGAGGACGATGGTCGTGGCGATCGGGTCGCGCAACGGGACCGGCAGATCGCGCAGCGTGATCATATCCGCCTCCTGGACGAACGGCACTTCCCTGCCGCCATCGAGACAAAAGGCACGTAAAACACGGTTCTTGATGTCAGGCTGGCGCAGGGTCGCGCCCGTGCTGTTTATTATGTGCAGATAAATGCGATTGCCCCGAGTGGTGACGCGCCCCCAGTTGTTCCAACTGAAAGGCGAGCGCTCCGAGTCTGGCAGGAACTCGCGGTTGCGCCGCAGCCAGTCACCGGCCTCGCGGAGGATGCGCTCGGATTCCTCCGGGATCGTGCCATCTGCGCGCGGGCCGACATTGAGAAGCAGGTTGCCCGCGTTGCCGGATGTTTCGAGGAGCATGCGAATGACCTGCCGCGGAGTTTTCCAATTATTGTCGCCGGCGTGATAGCCCCAATTGTCATTCAGTGTCATGCAGGCCTCCCACAGCCTGCCGGGAGCGGCGGGCTTGATGGCCTGCTCGCAGGAATAAAAATCGCACGGTTCGCCGGCACGGTTGTTTATCATTATATGCGGCTGCAAGCGCTTGACCAGGGCATTGGTCTCAATTCCATCAAAGGGCTCCGGGATGCACCCGTCGTGCCAGAGCAGATCGATCTTCCCGTAGCGGGTCATCAATTCCTCCAACTGGGCTCGGCAGTATTGTATAAAACGTTTTCGCCCCGCCTCGTCGGGCCAGCCATGGGGCCAGTCGCGATGATGCGCCCCGGGATAATCGGGATGAAACCAGTCTGCCGTGGAATAATAAAAGCCGACCTTGAGGCCGGCCGCGCGGACGGCGTCAACGTATTCGCGCACAAGGTCGCGCCGGGGGCCGAGGCGGGTGGCCTTGAACTCCGTGGTGCCCGTGTCCCAGAGGCAGAATCCGTCGTGATGCCTGGTGGTGAGCACGAGATAGCCCATGCCGGCATCCCGCGCGAGCCGCGCCCATTCGCGCGGGTCGCAGCGCGAAGCGGCAAATGGAAGCACGCAGTCTTTTATATAGCAGTCCTTCGTATATGACTCGCGGTTGGCCACCCACTCGCCGCGCGCGGCGGCCGAGTAGGGACCGTAATGGATGAACATGCCGTAGCGGGCGGTGCTGAACCATGTCGTCATAGGGGCGGAAAGGTGTGATGCGCGGCGGCGATGCTATTGGCAGCATCCCCGCGCGGACGCGGCGGGCATCGCAAGCGACTCCTTGAGTTGCGGGGTTGTGATGGCGGTGGAACCCGCCGGCGTCGGGTGAGTGCCGTCGCGAATGTAAGTTTGAAACAATTCCGGGTCGGCTTCGCGAAGCCTGACCCAATTCGGATGATGGTCGATGAGAAGCAGACCGTATTCTTTTGCAACCTGCCGGTAGCCTTCATAATAGGCGTCAAGCTCTGGGCGTGATTTGGCGGAGACCCCGCTGCCATGCGGGGAATCCCACACCGGATTCATCGTTTGTATGATTATTTCCACGCCGGGCAGCGCCTCCTTGAGCGTCTCTATCATGCGGGAGAGATTCGCCATACTCTTTTCCACCGTCATGCCGTAGTCAGGATGCTTCGGGGAATAATTCGGGCCGCTATAGGCATCGTTGATGGCAAATTCTATAAACACAGTGTCCGGCTTGAACTTGATCACCTTGCCTTGCAGATTGTTGAGGCCCGATTGCGAGGCCTGCCCGGAAAGCCCGCTGTTATGGACCACGGCTTTCGCCTTCCCTTCCGGGTCGAGGGTGTTGAGCCAGCCGGCCAGATCGGCGCGCCACTGGCCGGTCGCCGTGAGGCTGGTGCCGTAGGCGACCACCGTCTGGCTCCGGCCCGCCTTCAGGTTGTCCACCAGTCGGGAAGCGCGCGCGGGGACGCCAGCGGCCAGGAACAGGACGAGCAGCGCGAGGCAGGCCCGGTTTATATTAATCGTGATGGAGGATTCGTTTATCATAAAAAATCAACGCATCGCGTGCGCCGGTTCAACGCGCGGGACCGATGGCGGCCTCGAAGCTCTTGAGCACGTAAACGCCCTGGCCGTTTTGTGCGGCCACTCGGAGGCCCACCTCGACCGGGCTGAGGGGTGTGCGGAATTCCTTCACGGTGTGGCTGGCGGAATGCACCTCCCTGCCCTCGCTGTTCAGCATTTTGAGCGTCATGACGCCCTTGTTCTGCGCATCGATGCCATAGGTGAGAACCAGCGTGCCGGTTTCATTGGGCGCGATGCCGGGGCTTTTGTGGTTTTCCGCCCTGTCCACGCCGCCGGCCCCGCCGGTCACGGGTATGGCGTTGGAGACGAAGCGTATCACGTCGTCTCCGCCGTCATTGTCCACATTGTAGAGGGCGAGGAGCCCCTTGCGCTCGTTGGCCGGGTCGATGAGATAGATGCCGATGGAGGACTTGGCCGTGCCCATGGCAAGCGACACCTTGACGGTCAGCGTGTCCGCTTGCGAGACCGCGAAGGTGTTTTGCGTTCCGGCAGCGGCGTCCGCCGGCGTGGTATCGTATATATAGGTGGCGGACATCGGCGGCATGGCCTTCATGTCTTTGCCGGCCTTGTCCCACGACAGTTTTTTATTATTGAAACTGTGAACCTCGCGGAAATTCTCCCCGAAGGTTTTTGCGGTGTCGAATTCAAATGCCGCCACCCGGGACGGCGCGAGCGTGGCGAGCAGGAGAAACGCGCCCAGAACGGCGCGGCGGAAGGTGGCGGTTTGGTTGTTTTTTATATTCATGGCGGGATGTTTTCGGGTGTTTAGCAGGGTCATGGAAAAGCAGATGAAAACGCATTATGTTATTCCATGATCTATTGATGAAAAACCACCATCTGGTGGCATTCGAGACGCGGGACGGTAACAACCGTCCGGCCATCCGCGCCGGTTTCAAATGGTATTTCCCGGCCCTGGGGTTCCAAGGTGACGCGGGCGGGCGGCGCGGGGAGGCGCACCGCGAGCCGCACGTCGAAAAGCGGTGTCAAATCCTCGATGATCTCAATGCCGTCTCCGGAAATATTGGCGTTGCCGCCGTCGAGTTTGAATGCGCCGCCGCGACTGACGGTATTGGCGTAAAGGAGATGCGCGATGTGGCGGTTTTGTTTTTCCTGCCGCGCGAGCGTGACGCGCGCGGTGGAGGGCAGGCTGGTCCGGATCAAATCGCGCCCGTCGAGCAGCAGTCGCAGGCAGGCGCCGATGAAATGACGGTAAACCGCCTGCCCGTGCGTGCGGTAGCCGGTGAAGGCGGCATGGGCAAGGCAGAGGATGCCGCCCTTGCGCACGCCGGCGGCTCGGCCGGAGGGTTCGCGGCGGAAGGGCGCGTGCTGGTGGCTGCAAAAGTGCTCGAAGGTGCGGTTGAACCAGGGTTCGTGCACGTCGCCGAGGCTCTCCCCGGTGGTGACACGGATGCGTTGCGAGCGCGGATAAACGACGAAGGGCGTGCTCATGAAATCGGGCCGCAATCCGGCGCGCGGGAGAATATACTCGGGATTATATTCGCTCGCGCCGTCCCATCCGGCGCCGATGTCGAAGGCGAAACCGGAGCCGTCCGCGCGCAGGCCGCTTTCGCCGGTGAGGAAAAGTTTTCCGCCCGCACCGAGGAAGGCGCGGGTTTTCTTTTCCAGCGCCGCATCCACGCGGATGTCGTCGGGAAAGACGACGACTTCGTAGGGCGACCAGTCGCTGTCGCGGTCAACCATCGCGAACGCATGATGTTCTTCGAGCAGCACGCGGACGGCGCCGGTATCGGACGCGTTGTGCCGGGTGGTGCCGGGATGCTCGGATTCGCTGGACAAAACCGCGATCTGGGCGACCGGCCGCGCGTTCGCGCACCAAGGCTCCTTGTCGCGCACATCGCGATAGGCGGCGCCGATGATGGCGTAGGTGCTTTCGTCGAGCGCCCCGTCCGGGTGGAGCTGGTCGCCGACGCTGCAACGCGCGCCGAAGGCGAGCATCGCGGCGCATTCGTATTTGAGCGCGTTGGGGTGCTTGAGCCCGCCGAACTCCCCCCAGGTGGTGTGGAACTTTCCCGTCATGCCAAGGTAGGACAGGCCGAGTTGCGAAACGTAGGCGGCACTCTCGGGAAAATGATCGTAACCCCAGCCGCCCGTGGGGAGCGATTCGAGCTCGAGGCGGCTTTGATACGCGAGAAGATCGCGGCGTCCGCGCGGGATGTGCCCGGAGTTGTGAAACACGGGCATGTCGGCGCGCTGGACGCGGGCCGCGGCATTGGTTTTCTCGCAATAAATGCGGAACGCGTCCTCCGCGCAACGGCGGCGGTGCGATTCGTCGCGCGGATCGAGCCCCAGTTTCGCCATGTGGTCGAGCGCCCAGCGCGAGCAGCCGGGAAAGGGCGACACGATGTCGAGGAAAATGCCGTCGCAATCGGGAAACAGGCGGGCCGTCTCCGCAATCTGGTCGCACAGGTAGTCGAGGTAGGGCGACAGGAAATCCATCTTGTGGAAACCGGCCTGGAGCGGGGGCGCCCCGACGACGCGCCCGTCGGCGTCGATCTCGCGCCACTCAGGATGCTCGTGCGACATGACGTTGTCAAGGCCGGCGGACAGATAGATGGGGGCGTTGACGCCGATCTCCTTGCAGGCGTCGTATTGCGCGCGGAGCAGGTCGAACGAAAGGCCGGGATGCGTCCGCCCCACCTTGGTCGGGTGATAGCTCCAGCCGTGGTGGCATTTGGAAAACAGCGTGATGGAATCGACCGCCGCCTCGCGAAGCATGGCCTGCCAGCGTTTTTTGTCAAAACGCGAGCCGATGCCGGAAATCGCGGGCGAGGTGTGGAAATCAAGATGAACCTGCCGGAAGCGGAGCGGTGTGGAATTTGGTTTCATATGAAAATCATTTGTCGGATTTTGTCTCCGCCGCCACGACGCCGCGCACATAGGCGACCTCCTGTTTCAGCACGGCTGCCTGCCGCCGCATGTCGTCCTCATGATAAAACGGCATGAACACAAAAGTGCCAGCCCACCGGCGGCGCACCAGCGGGCGCACGACCTCGTGCCAGTTCACCACACCTTCGCTTGCCGGGCACCACTGCCGCGACCAGCCCTTGGCGGGCGTCCCGCGAAGGGACTCATCGCGCACGGGCATGGTGTCCTTGATGCCGAAGGCGCGAAGATAATCCCCGAGCAGCGAGACGGATTTTTCCCAATCCTCAAAACCCTCGAACGACTGGTTGCCGGGGTCGAGTTCGATGCCGACCGCGGAGGCGGGCAGGCCGCGCACAAGCTGCCACGCCGCCGACGCGCTGGAAACCAGCATCGTGTGGTGAACTTGATAAATGGCGCGAACCCCGCGCCGGGCGCAATGACCGGCGATTTTTTCCATCGCCCCGCGCGCGACCTCAAGGGAGGGAAGCGTTTCCCCGCTGGCCGCGGGAAAGTAGGCGAGACGGAATTCACGGATGTCGTTTTCGGCCAGTATATCCAGCATCCCAGGATTCTTTTCGATGTCCTCCAGACTCCAGCCCGCCGTGGCGAAGAGGACGGACAATCCCTCGGCTTTCATAAAACGGACAAACTTCCGCGTGTCGCGCCCCAGCGTGGCGGGCTCGCACCAGTATCCGTCGCGAACCACGAGGTTCACGGCATCCAGCCCGCAGTCGCGCGCCACGCCGGCCAGTTCCGGCAGGCTCAGGGTGCGGAAAAATTTCGGATAGATTGAAAAGATTATATTCATGCGATGCGCTCCAGCATGTCGCGTGTGACCACGCATTGCGGCGGTTTCCCGGAGAGGAACGCCTCGATGTCCGCCACGGCGCGGTGTCCCATGTTATGGGCCGCGGGGCCGGCCAGGTGCGATGTGTAATATACATTCGGCAATTTGCGCAGCGGACTGTCCGCCGCCGCCGGCTCCGGGGACGAAACATCGAGGAACGCCCACAGGCGCCCCTTGGCCAGCTCGCCCGCGAGCGCGGCTTCGTCGAGGCACTCGCCTCGCGACGTATTGATAAAAATGGCATCATCACGCATGGCTTGAAAATGGTCCCTGCCCAGCAGCCCGCGCGTGGAGGGAAGCGCGGGAGTGTGCAGGGTCACCGCGTCGGCCTGCCTGCACAATTCAACCAAGTCCGGGACAAGCCTCGCGCCCAGGCGCGCCGCGTCGCCGGATTTTATATACGGATCATATAAAGCGATCTCGCAGCCGAAAGGTCGCAGGCGCTCCATCACCGCCTTGCCGACCTCGGAGGCGCCGATGACCGCCACGCGGCTGGCGGAGAGGATTTTCAGGTTGGCGGGCCTGTCCGCCGCCCCTAGACGGTTTGCGTGCGCATTGGGGATGATCTGGCGCAATCCGACAATCAGCTCGCCGACGACCATCTCGGCCACGCTTTCGGCGATCGCCCCCTTGCACGAGGCGACCGTCAGTTCGCGTCCGCCCCAGTCCTCCGCAAAAAAGTGCTTCACGCTTCCGCCCACGTGCTCCCAAAGTCGGAGCGCCGGTGCGACGGATAACAACTCGGCGGACGGCGGCGGCGCCCACCAGGAGCCGACGGCAATGTCGCAATCGCGCAGAATCTCCATCGCCTCGGGCCGGGATACCGGCTCGGCCGCGTCGGTCGCCATCACCTCGCCGATGTCATGCAAACGCCTCCATGCGACCTCATCAAACAGGTTTTCGCGGAGGGGCTTGTTTATTATCACGCCGATTTTCGGTTTCATTTTATCAAAAACAAACGGACAACCCTTTATTTTCCCGGTTCACTCTTCACCACGGTGCCATCATCGGCATCCTCGCGTCTCACCGAGTCGAGCTGGCGAAACAGGCTGCGCAAATCCTTCCAGACGCCAATGGCAAACCAGATCGTGGTTATTATGGCCATCACAAGGCAAACCCATACCGACGTGATCATCGCATAATCGAACCACCAGTCCTCCGAAAGGCGTCCAACAAAGAGCGTCCACAGCAGGATGCCGACGGCGAGCACGTTGAGCCCCACCGTCCAGCCGACGATGCCGATCGTGATCGCCTTGTCGCCGCGCGTGAAATTCTCGTCGATGTTCAGGAGCCGGGTGAGCCAGTTCTTTCGCACGGGTCTGGCGACCTTGGCGGCGTATTCCAGCTTGTATATTCCGCGATGCAGCATCTTGTCCAAATTGAATGGCTGGCGGCAGGTGAGGAGCGACACGATGACATAGGACGAGCCGGCCACGGCGGCGATGAACGCCGAAAGCTGCACGCCGTTGAACGGGCAGTTTTCCGGATTCGCCGCCAGGAATCCCCCGACTGCGCCGCCCGGCGAAACGACACCCGCGAGCCACTGCGCGAGAGGCTTCCAGAATTGCTGCACGATATTGAACGTGACGCCGAGGCTGGAGCCGATGATCATGGCCGTCCAGGCGCCGGCATTGGTGCCCCGCTTCCAATACAAACCGCCCCACACCACAAAGCCGATGCCGCCGAGGTAAATCGCGCCGATGAGCGCCACGATCATCACAAGGTAATCGACGGGCTTGAATATGATGCTGAAGAAGCACGCGAAGGCCGCCACGCAAAACACCGTGACCTTCAGCCAGCGCACGTGCGCCCGGGGTTCGAACGGTTTTTTGCGCAACGGCATGATGACATCCTGGAGGATGGTCGAGCCGTGGCCGTGCAACTGCACGCCCTGCGCGGCCAGCAGCCCGAACAGCAGAATCGAGAGCAGGCATCCTTTCACACCCGGCGCGAGAAACGCGCCCAGGGCCATCGGCATGCTCATCTGCGTGCGGAGCTGCGCGTTGTCGATGGTTGCCAGCCCGTCCCTCACCATCGCCTGCTGCGGGGCGAAATCGGCGTGATGCAGCACGGTGAACGCGGCGATGGATATGAGCACGCTCATCGCAATATAACTGTAACCGCGCCAGTTGCCGAGAATCTGCGCCATCCGCCCCTCGTGCGCCGTCTTCGCCGCCGCCGCGAAACCCTGCTGCCACGCGGTCCCGCGATAATAATAAAAGCTCAGCGCGATGCTCAGCAGTATGTAAATGCCGTTGAAATCCTGCCGCCCGCCAATCTCGAACGGATCGACAAACGACGCGCCCGGCACGCCGGAGGTGAGCGCGTCGTGCATCTGCGAGACGGAAATGGTGCAGATGATAAAAATCGCTATTATCAGATAAAAGAAGCCGGATATGACACCTTCGATGCAGTCGGTGATCATCACGCTGATCTGGCCGCCGCTGAGCGCGAAGTAGAGCGAGATGCCCATCAGCACAAACATGATGACAACATACGTGGGCACTTGAAGCGGCCCGATGAACATGTGCCTGGGCAGATCGCAAAAATAGACAAAGAACCGGGCCCCGACCGCCGGCTGCACGCCGAAGTTGAATATGCCCGAGAACACGGCGAGGAAACTCGCGAACACGCGCAGCCCCCGGCTGTAACGCATTTCGAAAAACTGGTGGAACGTCAGGGCCCGCGTCTCGCGGAATCGATAGACGACAAGGCCGAACACGGCCACGAAGAAAAAAATGATGTCGCGGGCGGTGTTCCAAAAATTCAGCGAAAACCCGGTTTTGGAAAAAACCTCCAGCGCCGTGATGAGCAGCATCACACTGGAGCCGGTCTCGGCCAGCGCGGTGCAAATCAGATAGCGCCCGGCGCAGCGGCTGGCCGCAAGGAAATCGGCCACGCTGCGCATGTAGCGTTTCAGATAGATCGAAATTCCCAGGACAAATGCCAGCGGCACCAGGATGATGAGAACATCGTATGGGCTTAATTTCATAAAGTGGAGTGCTCCCGGTCCGCGCCGGCGTCGTTTGAAAAATCGTAGCCGCGCGTCCATTCCGCTTTTTCGCCGGGCGCGAGCGTGATGCGGACAAACTGCTCCGGGCAGAGATAGCGCGCGGTCGCGTGCACCGCCACGCGCGAGGCGGGGCGCGACACCCGGGCCAGCACGCGCTGGCCCGTGCGCGTGTTGCGCACCGCGACCATGTTGGGCGCGCCCGCGGGCGGCGCGACGCGGAGATTGACGGCTCCCGCGGGCGCGGCGGTGAAAACGATTTTCCGCCCGTCCTGCGCCGCTCCATCGCCAAGCCCGCCGGCCTCAAATTCAAACGGAAACTTGAGCTGGTAGCCGGGACCGATAGGCGCGCCGTCGAACAGGAAATAATTATGAGCGTATTGTTCGGTGCCGAACGGCTTTTCGCCCGTGTTCTCCAGCACGCAGCGCACCTCCACGCGCGCGTCGCCGACGAGCACCTCGGCCATGAGCGCGCAGGCGTAGCCATTGACCGGTGCGCACACCTGCCGGAACACCGCCCGGTCGGTCCCCCACTCCACCCCGGTTCGCGCGGGCTCGACGAGTTCCTGCGGCGTGTAGAATTCGTAGTTTTCCGCGCGCTTGCGCAGAGTGCCCACGCCGATCTTCAGGTAGCCGCCGCCGATTCCGGCCTCGGCGAAGCCGGGCGGCCCGCCGGGTGTCTGGATGTCAAATTCCATCGCGAGCCCGCCGTTGTCGCGCAGCGGGTCGTGCTCCGGCGGGGCGAACAAAAACTCGCGCCCGCCCAGGCGCGCGCGCAGCACATTGGCGACGGGCGAAAAACGCGTGCCGGCGTGGTAGCGGTCGGGCGCCGCCGGGTCCATGACTTCCACCACAAGGCCGCCCCGCGCCAGCACGCGCGTGCCGGGCAGCGGGAGCGGCGCCGGTGTTTGGGAGGCGGCGGTAGAGATCATGGCAACAACCGGCAAAAGCGGCGGAAATTTTTTCATGCGAATCACGCGCCGGGATTGAACGCGCCGCCGCCCGCCCTGGAAACATCCACGCGCCGCCCGGAGCGGTAGCTTTCGCGGATCGCGCAGGTGTAGTCATAGGCGCGGATGCCGTCCTCTATGCCGACCGGCATCGCGCGCCCGGCGAGCCATGCGTCGATGAAATCCTTCATCTGCGCCGAATTCCGGTCGATCTCGCCGCCGTCGCCGGGTTCGCTTGACAACGACCACTCATAGGTTTCCTCGGCGGCGCGGGCGCGGTTTTTATATACACGCACAAAGGTGTCCTTGCCCCATTGATACTGGATGCCGAGCCCCTCCGCGTGCACCGTGCCGCGCTGCACGTATTGGTGGCTGTTCTGGGAGAGGGTGAAGACGGCCATGCCGCCCTTGTTGTATAAAAAGGCGGCGGTGACCTCGCGCTCCTCGTGCGGGAGCGGCGCGCCGGGCGGGGTGTAGGCCGTGGCCGTCACCGAGTCCATCGGGCCGCCAAGCCACCAGAGCCAGTCAAACACGTGGCAGCAGTGTTGCAGGAGTTCGCCGCCGGATTGTTCGAGGCGCTGGCGCCAGCCGTATTGCGAGGGGTCGACCGGCGCCCGTTCCGGCGTGAGCCAGTGGTGGTGCACGCCGAGGATGCGGCCCGCCTCGGGGCGCCGGAGAATCTCGGCGACCTTGCGATACGGTGTGACGTAGCGGTAGGACAGGCCGACATAGCAACGCACGGGCCATTGCTTGTACGCGGCGAGGATTTTCTCGCGGCCCGCCCGGTCGACGCAGACCGGTTTTTCCAAATAGACATCCTTCCCGGCGCGGGCGGCGCGCGCGAAGGCGTCGGCGTGCAAATACGGCGGGAGGCTGATCAACACGACATCGACCTCCGGACAGGCGAGAAACTCCTTCTCGGTGGCGAAGGCGCGCCCGCCGTATTTCTCGGCGGCATGGCGGGCCTTCGCCTGGTCGATGTCGAAACAGGCGGCGATCTCGACGGTGCCGGCGGCGGCGGCTTTCGAGGCGTCCATGAGGTCGCGCGTGCGATACATATTGCAGCCAAAAAGTCCGAAGCGGATTTTGTTTTTCATGTGGTGAGAGGGTGAAAAAATGCGGGGGTGTTATATTTTATAATGTTTATATTCACGGACGCGGCGGACGGCGGTGTCAAAGGGATGCCCCATTGGTTCGGATGACGCCGGCATACCATGCGAATGAATCCTTGGGCGTGCGTTTTTGCGTGCGATAATCGACGTGGACAAGGCCGAAGCGTTCGCTGAACCCATCGCTCCATTCGAAATTGTCGAGCAGGGACCAATGAAAATAACCCTGCACCGGATGCCCCTCGTTGATGGCGCGCCGGATGGAGCGGAGATAGCCGGAGGCGCAATCCATCCTTTGCGGGTCATGCACGCCCCCATCGTGATGGACGAAATCAATGTTGTTAAAGCCGTTCTCCGTGAAAACCAATGGGAGTTTGTAGCGCTCCGTCTGGAAACGCGCGGCCCAATAGGGAGCTTCGGGGACAATGCTCAGCCACGGGCGAGTTCCCCTGGGGTTGCCCGGCCCCCAGGCGCCGGGAACATCCTCGGGTGCGCCGCCGGCGCCGGCGCGGACCGGCCAGCCCGAATAGCAATTATAGGCGAGGAAATCCACGGGTTGCGAAATCAACGCCATGTCGGCGTCCGTGATCGGCGGCAAATCCGCGGCAAAAGCCTTCAGTCCCTCCTCCGGGTAGCGCCCGAACACCACGGGGTCGGCCCACCAGGCCAGATCCCAGAAGTTGCGTTGCCTGCATGAAAAATAATCGCGCCGGGCCGCCTCGACATGCTCCAGCGTCTCCTCCATCGGGATACGCTCCCGGCTGGTATGCGCGATGGAGATTCTGGCGGGGATGCGCGCGCCCGCGCGCAAGGCCTGCACGCCGCGCCCGTGCGCCAGCAGCAAGTGGTGCGCCCCGAGCAGGCAGTCGGCAAACGCCAGGCGCAGTCCGGGTGCGTTCTGCCCGCGTTGATGCCCGAAACCGATGATGACGGGCGGCTCGTTGAAGGTCATCCAGTGCCCGACCCGGTCGCCGAAACGTCCGGCCACGAGCGCGGCATAGTCGCCAAACCATTCCACGATGTCGCGATTCAGAAAGCCGCCCTTTCTCTGCAACGCCAGCGGCAAATCCCAATGATACAGCGTGACCCAAGGCGTCACTCCCGCCTCAAGCAGCGCGTCGATCAACGCATCATAAAAGGCCATGCCCTTCTCATTTGCCACGCCGGCGCCCGAGGGCAGGATGCGGCTCCATGACAGCGAGAACCGGTAGGCGCCCAGCCCCAGTTCCCGCATGAGCGCCACGTCTTCCCGCCAGCGATGGTAATGGTCGCAGGCAACATCGGCATTCTGATCTTCGAAGATTCGGCCCGGTTCGTGCGTGAAGGCATCCCAGATGGACGGCCCCTTGCCGTCGGCATCCCACGCGCCCTCGATCTGATAGGCGGAGGTGGCCGCGCCCCAGACAAAGTTTTCAGGAAAGGCTGTTTTGAGTGCCGTTTTCATGCGGTGAAAATAATCAGCGCGCAAGCGGGGATGCGTCCGGCTCGATGCGCAGGCCGCCTGCGTCGGTGATGTGGCAGGTGAACCAACTATAAAGCGAACCGCCCTGGTTTTTCACCAGCAGTCGGTTCACGCCCTTTTTGAGCTTCGCGGCGGCGGGGCGCGGTTTCCAAGCGTTGAACCACGCGCCTGCGGTGCGCCAGATTTTTTCGTTGCCGGCGGGCTTGAGTTGTTCGCCGTTCAGCCACGCGTTGGCCCACCAGTCGGTGCCGATGTAGATG
Source organism: Termitidicoccus mucosus (assembly GCF_038725785.1). GTDB lineage: Bacteria > Verrucomicrobiota > Verrucomicrobiia > Opitutales > Opitutaceae > Termitidicoccus > Termitidicoccus mucosus. Next base: position 655,881 of record NZ_CP109796.1, on the reverse strand, counting down.
AGCACGTCGCGGTCATCGGGACTTTCAATGAAAGTTTGCGCGTAGCCGATGCCGTAGCCGGGGAGTCCGGCGCGCGTGGCGAAGTTCACGCCGGCGTCCTCGTGCGTGCCGACCGGCACGCCGGTGGTCGTCCAGCGAAGCGCGCGGTTGTTCTCGTTGCGAAACACCGCCGTCGGCGACGCGTCGTTTTCCGGACCGTAAACGGTCTCCATGCCTCGCTTCACGTTTTCGTCCTTCATCGCCGCGTTTTTCCAAAAACCCTCGAATGGCCCGGCCGCGGCCCAGCGCGTCGTGTCGAGCGCGCGAAGTTGCGGGACGAGTTTCAGGGCGTAGATGCCGAAGCCGTCCGCGCCCTCGAAACGCACGCGCGTCCTGCCGCCCGGCAGGAGCACCGGGGGCATCACGCTTTTCTCCGGCGCGCCCGGCACGCACACCTCGGCGGGCAGCGCGCAGGGTTTGCCGCCGAGCGCAACCGTGATCGGGCCGGCGGCGCGCGCGACGTGGCCGATGTAGAGTTGATACAAGGCAGGCGCGGGCGCCTCCAGCTCCACCTCGATGACTCCGGCCTTTGCCGTGGCCACGCGCGCGAAACGCCACTCGGGGTTGAACGTCTCCGAGTCAACCAAGCCGCCGCATCCGCCGGGCACGCATGAGCGGGCAAGCGCGTCGGCGTCGATGAACGGGTCGTCCGGCTCGAAACGTCCGCCCGCAAGGTTCTCCATCAGGTTCGGGAAGCGCGTTTCGACCTGCCCGTCGGGATAACGGCCGGTTTTTTCATAAGCGGCCATCATCGGCGCGGACGAGAGCAGCGTGCGCGCGCGCCAGTAGGCTCCGCGGGCGAACGCCTCCGCCGCCTCGTCCGTGATGTCGCGGCAGCGCCGCCGTTCGCGCCCGGAGAGGGATTCCTTGAACGGGCCGCGCTCGATCCGGTCGAGCAGACCGCGGGCGAACGCCAGCCGCCCGCGCACGAACGCGATCTTTTCCTCCGGCACCGCCACCCGCGCCGACCGGATGACCGCGCCGGCGGGAGCCTCGAACGAAAGCAGTTGATACGGCTCCAGCTTCAGTTTCAGCGATCCGTTTTTCATCGGCACGCCCCCGGCGCGCCCGAGCGGGGTGACCGCGCCGGCGCCGGCGATTTCGAGCGAGATCCCGACCGGGTAATGCTCGCGGTTCACCGCGTAGAAGAGCAGCTTGTCCGGCTCCTCCCGTTGCCACACGGCGACGGGATCGCGGGCAAACTCCACCGGCTCGAACGGGCGTCGCGGCAGCCGGGAAAATTCCTCCATCCAGCGGGTGTGAAATTCGCGCCGCCCGTAAATGAGCGGGTAACCTCCCTCGCGGATGACCATCGAGTCCTGTCCGGCCAGCGCCGACGCGAGCGGCTCGAGGGCGTTGACACCCGCAGCGGCGGACGAGGAGCAATAATGCCAGCGGGGAAGCGGCGCGCCGAGTTTCGCGAGCGGGAACTCCGGCCCCCATTCCTGATACGCGCCATAGAGCGCGAAGCCGCGCTCGCGGTTGTATCCTGCCTTTGAATACTCGGGATTGCGCAGCCGGTCGTAGGAGCGCTGGTCGGCGAGATAGGTGAAGGTCTTGCCGCGCCCGAACGCCGCGGTCGGCAGCAAGCCGACACCGGGCGAGGCGGAGAGTTTTTCCAGGTCGATGCCGGAACCGGCCATGCGCTCAAGGATGTTCTCCGAAAGGCTCAGGCCGTGGTTCTCATCCTGCCGCCCATCGCCGCAGAGATAAAACACGACGCCGGGTTTCGCCTGGCGCATGCGCTCCGCAAGGCGCAGGAGGAAGCCGGTCACCTTTTCGCCGCGCCACGCGACCCAGCGCGGCTTGATTTTCTCGCCGGTGAGAAAACGGTGGCGTGCCTCGAAACGCTTCTCCGGGTCGCCGCCGTCGGGCACCGCGATGCCGGTCTCGTTTTCAAACCGCCGCACCGTCCAGTCCTCATAGCCCCAGTCCATGCCGGTAAGCGCGTAAAGCCCCTCCCACTGCCAGGCATCGAGGCGTCCCGACAACCCGATGAAGGACGACGTGTCGGCCAGCGAATCCGCCAGTTCGCCGTAGATGGAAATCATCATGTCCTGCACGCGCGGGTGCAGCACGTTCCAATACGGCCAGGTGCCGCCGGGCTCCCTGCCCTCCATGCTGAAACCCCACCACGAGCGCGTGTAGAGATCGGAGGGGTTTTCGACGCCCTCCGTCATCACGTGCTCGTCGAAATAGCGCAGGCGCGCGAGGAAGATCTCCGCGAGGTAGCCGATGCGGTGCTTCTCGCACAACAGCGCGCTCAGGCGCGGGATGTTGTAGGGCTTGAGCAAAAAACCGTCGAGAATCGGCGAGTCGTAGGTGCATTGCTGATACGCGACCGCGGTCGGCCAGAAGGCGTTGACGCCGGTGTGGGCCAGCCACTCCATCGTGCGCTTCAACCCGATGAAATCGCGCGCGGCGGGGCCGGCGTTTTTCGGGGTGTTGAAATGCGTGTGCCAGCGCTCGTGCTCCTCCATCCACATGCCGACGACGCGCCCGCCGCCGGTGACGCCGCCCGGCGGCAGTTCGCCCTCCACCTCGAACACGCGGATGCGCGCCGCCGCCGCGCGCTTGCCAAGACGGCTGCTGACAAGGCCGAGATGCACGTCCCTCCCGTTCGGCCAGAACATCACCGTCTCGGTGAGCATGGTGTTTGAGAGCGGCAGATAACCGCCGGTCTCGTAGCCGAAGGTCGGCGGCAGATAACCCTGCATTTTCCCGGCGTCGCTCCGTTCAAACACATCGACGATGGACACGCAGACCGAGCGCCAGTCGTCGTCGGGATGCTCGATCTCGATGACGAGCGGCCGGCCCGGAGCGACATTTTCGAGCAGGTAGGCGAAGCCGGAAAAATTTTCCGCCGCCGCGCGTGGATGCGGGTCCACATCGGGACCGCGCCCGTCGTTGCTTTCGCGATAGCGGCCCGCAGGCGCGGCCACGACACGCGTCGCGCCGTTGGCCTCCCAGTAATTTTTACCCGCGCGGACAGGGGCGCCGTTGACGGTGTTGGCCACGCAGTCGATGTCGAAGACAAGCCGGCGTTTCATCCCGGCGTCCGCTCCCGGCGCGGGCGCCGCGGCGGTGTCGATGACGAAATAGGTGCCGCCACCGTTAGTGATGAAATCGCTCGCGCCGAGCTTTTCGCCGCCCGATTTGGCCGCGAGCGTGAACACGCCTTCCTCGTCGCACGGCACGGCGAGGTCGAGCACCCGCATCTCCGGCGACGCGGGAAATTCCGCGCGCGCCACCGGTGTTTCCCTGCCGCTCATCTCGTCGATGCGAACGATGTCGTAAACCGCCGCGATGTTGCCGCCGCCACCGGTGAGGCGGAGCAGGAGGGGCTCGCCCCGGCGCAATTCCCGCCGCCCCGCGATGAACGCCTCGACCCGGTCACGAGGGGACTCGCCCGCCGTCTCGATTTTCCACGCGCGCGCAAACCCCGCCGGGAAGGACATGCGCCCCACGCGCTTGACCGTGAGCGTGTGGCGTCCGGCGGTGAGCGGCAGGCTGGCCTCCTTGGTCCAGCCCGCGCCGGCCTCCATCGGTTTTCCCGCCCACTCGGCCGCCGATCTCATGCTCAGGCCGAGGTAAAGCGAGACGCGCCGCCCGTCCACGAAAACCTCGCGGGCGAGCGACGGCATGTGTTGAAACGAAAGCACATACCAGCCGTCCTCCGGCACCTCGAAATCGTAATCGGCCGTGAAGTTCGCCGCCGGCAACGGTCCCGTGCCGGGATCCTTCCAATCCTTTGGGAGCGGGATCCCGCCGCGATCCGCGGCGGACACGTCACGCTGAATGCGAAACGGCTCCGCGTCCGCCGCCGCCAGCCCGAGAAAAAACAACACCGCCAGACTGAACGGCAAACTCGGACGGGGAAAGGAGTATCGGGAGGGCTTCATCAATTGCGGCTACCAAACACGGGGTGAAAAAGGCCGGCAAGAGGGGCATGGTTTTATCGTTAAGTGTGATCCCGGCTCCGGGTCAGTCTTTCGCGCCGCCGAGTTCGTCCCGAAGTTTTCCCAGGTATTCGCCGCGAGTGATTTCCGGCGCGGAGGCCACGCCCAGGCCGAGCGCCCCGCGCCAGGCGGCGGCGGTGTCCGCATCGAGCGGCTTGTCCGCGTCCACCCGCCAGCCCTCAATGGCTCCGCGCAGGGCGAGCTTTTGCACGACGGGCCACGCCGGATGCGAGGGTTTCATGTCGCGAAACCAGACCAGCACCGCGCCGTGGCGCAGGAGCGAATCCTGTATTTTATTTACGGATACATTTCTCAATCCCGTTTCCCCGGCGAGCGAAAGGTGGGCGGCGGTCCCGGCGGCCTCGCCGAGCGCCATCCAGCACGGCTCCATGCGCAGCGTGCTCAGGCCGACATGCGTGGCGGAGACGGCGACCGGGACGAGCAGGCCGTCCACGCCCTTCGGCACGATGACGCCATACGGCACGGTGTAGGGCACGGTGTCCTGCGAGAACATGCCGTCGAGGTGGCCGCGCCCCGGCTCGCGTTTGCGCACGGGGTGCGAGTCGAGCGCGTAATGGCTGGCCGTGATGCTGTCGCGGTGCAGCGGGGGGCGTTTGCCCTCGGCGACGGGCAGCGCGTCGGCGGCGGTGAAAAGATACTCGCCCATGATGCGGCGGCCTTCGCGCACATACACCTGGCGGGGGAAATGCCCGTTGTCGGCAAACTCGTCGCGCGAGAGCCCCCACTGCGAGCAGTCGGCGCGAAACGCCTCCGGGAGTTCCGCGTCGTTCTGGCAGAACCAGAGCAGTCCGAGCGTGTAGTCGCGCAGGCGGACGGCGAAACGGTCGCGCCAGGCCCAGCCGGAGGTCGGCCACGGCCAGTTTTCCTCCGGCAGGTCGGTGGAGATGAAGCAGGCGTGGTGGTTGTTGCCGTCGATTTTTCCATTGGGCAGCTCAATGATGTTGAGGATGCGGGCGATCGTGCTCACGCGGTTCGGATGCGGAGGCACGGGCGCCGCGTCGCGGTTCAGGCGGATGTCCTCGATGAGCGAGACATAATCGTCACGATTATACGCGGCGGGCTTGCGGATGGGCACGCGGTTTTCTGGCACCTTGGTCAATGGCAGGCGGTAGTTGTAGGCTTGCACGGCGTTGTCGGCGAGGCCGGTGGAGCCGGGGCCGGGTTCGGCGGCCCAGGGTTTATAAAGGCGGCCCGCGAGCGCCTCGCCATGCTCGGCCCGGCCTTCGCGTCCCACGCGATACGGCGCGCCCGCCGCGGCGGCGAGATCGCCCTCGTAGGTGGCATCAATGAAAATTCTGCCCGCGGCTTCCTCGACCGCGCCGGTCTCGCGGTTGATCACGCGGATGGCCGCGAGGCGGCCATTCACGAGAGTGACATTCGCCGGGTCGGCGTCGAACTGCCGCATCAGCCGCACCTCGATGGCGGGATGCTCCGCGAGCATCCGGGCGAGCACTTTTTCCGCGACCGAAGATTCGAAGTGATACCCGTCGCGGCTGATTTCCACCTGCCCTGATTTCTCACCGTAGGCGGCGGCGTAATGCGCGCGCACACGGCCCGTGAATTCGAGAAACAATCCGCCGGTCGCGCCGCGCGTGACGATGTCGGTCGCGCCGAGGCCGTTCGCGGGCAGACCGCCGATGTGGTTGGTGCGTTCCAGCACGAGCACGCCGCGGCCTTCGCGCGCCGCCGCGATGGCCGCGGTGATGCCGGCCGGCGTCGCGCCCACCACGACGAGGTCGTGCCGCACGCGCTCGCCATCCGCCGCGCGCGCGAATGTCGCGGACAACAGGAGCACCAACACCAGCCGGGGAAGGAAAATGAATTTCAGGGATTTCATGATTGTGTGTGTTTTGGGATCAAAGGTCCGGGCCGCGGGAACCGGGCGCTCACTCGTAGCTGTCCACCAGCGAGCCGAACCGCAGGGCGGCGCGCACCCCGGCCGCGGTCGCCGGACGGTCAAGCGTGACTTCCACGGTCTTCGCGCGTCCGGGGAACAGTTCGAAATAATTGTCCGACGAGGCGTGCGCGAACCCGTCGAGGTCAAAATGAAAACGGTGCTGGAATTCGCGCGACACAAACGTGAGCGCGAAATGGCGCGCGTCCGCGCCGCGTTTCACCGTCACGCGGGTTTCGCCACGGCGCAGCGCGATGAAGCGCGGCGGCACGAGGAACACGCTGTCCTCGCCCACGCACGCGCCGCCGACCTCGAGCGCGATGCGCAGCACGAGGTTGTCCCGTCCGTGCGCGGCCATGAGTTTGCGCGGGTCAAGGCTCCGCCGCCGCTGCGACTCGCCGTTGCGCAGCGTGACTTTCCGGCGTCCGCCCGCGAGCACGCGCCCATCGATGTGAAAAATCTCCCAGGCCAGCGTAGCGTCCTTTTTTCCGGGGCCGTCATAGACGGTGTATAAATCGACGCGCTCCACCGTGGAACGGCGGTAGTTGCCGGTGATGGTGGCCTCGTCGCCGATGATGTGCGCGCTCACCGCCGCGCTTGCGTAGAAACGCCGCGCCGCGTGGTGCAGCGCCTTCCATTCGCCGGTGTATTCGATGGAACTCCACGACGCGACCGGCCAGCAGTCGTTCAACTGCCAGTAAAGGGCGCCCATGCAGCGCGGCATCAGCCGCCGGTAGTGCTCCACCGCGATCTGCATGGCATATGCCTGGTTCAACTGCGACAGGTAGCCCAGCGCCGCCTGGTTCTTCGGGAAACGATAGCGGCGCGACACATAATCGAGAATGATCTGGTTGCCGGCCCGGTTTTTCTGGTGATTTTCGTTGCTCGGGCCGAACACGTTCGCGTCGTCCGGCGGGCAGTAGGTCGCCTGTGTTTTCGGCGTGCAAAAACTCTGCATGCCAAATTCCGAGACGAAGCGGAATTTCCATTTCTCGTAATCGCGCGCCGGATGCCGCGCGTGCCACACGTCCCAATAGTGCGTGTCGCCGCGCTGCTCGCCCGCCTCGCGGCCCGTGCCGTGCCTCCAGTCGCCGCGCCAGGGCGACGTCGGCCAGTAGGCCGTCCCCGCGCCGTGCGCGCGCACGGCCTCCGGCAGCAGCTTGTGAAACAACTCCTCGTAGCCGCGCTTGAGTTTTCCGCGCAGCCGCGGGCCGTTGGTCATCACGAGCTCGTTGTTGCCGCACCAGAGCGCGAGACACGCGCGGTGATGCAGCCGCCGCACCTGGTGGCGCGCCTCGGCCTCCACGCTTTTCAAAAACGCGCGGTCGGAGGGATACAGCGTGCAGGCGAACATGAAATCCTGCCATACGAGCAGGCCGAGTTCGTCGCACAAATCATAAAAATCCTCGCTCTCATAAATGCCCCCGCCCCACACGCGCAGGCAGTTGAAATTCGCCGCCGCCGCCGCGCGCACGTCGCGCGCGTAACGCCCGCGATCCAGCCCCGCCACAAAACTGTCCGCCGGAATCCAGTTCGCGCCCTTGATGAACACCGGCGTGCCGTTCACGACAAACTTGAACGACTCGCCCCATTCGTCGGGCTCGCGCACCAATTCCAGCGTGCGCAATCCGACGCGGCGCGTCCACGCGTCCACCACGCGCCCGTCGCGGTCGAGCGCGCGCACCGTGACCTCGTGCAATGGCTGCGCGCCCAGCCCGGACGGCCACCAGAGTTCGGCGTCCGGCACCGTGATTTCGAACGCGCCGGCCTTGAGCGCGGACGGTCCCGCCGCCGCCACCTCGCTTCCGCGCAGCGTGACGACCGCCTCGTAAGCCAGCCTGCGCGCCGGGCGCCGCATCTCCGGACGCAGCCGCAACGCGACCGCGCGCCCTCCCGCCCCTCCGCCGCCCTTGCGCGGCGCGCGATGATGCTGGGAAATTTCCACGTGCGCGAAGCGGTTGCCCGACCAGCCCTCAAGCCGGATTTCGCGCCACACCCCGCACGTCACGAAACGCGGCCCCCAGTCCCAGCCAAACTGGCTCTGCTGCTTGCGCGCCAGCACGCAGCCGCCCACCGGATCATTGAACTCCCACGGCACCGCGAAACGATGATTGTTGGCGCGGATGTATTTCATCGCGCTGCCGAACACGATGCGCAGCTCGTTCGGCCCCGGACGCAGGCGCGCCTTCACGTCCCAGCGCCATGCGGCGAACATGTTGTCCGCGCGGCCGATCTCGCGGCCGTTGAGAAAAAAGGTCGCAAACGTGTCCACGCCATCCGCCGCCAGCTCGACCGCTTCCTCGAGCAACAACGCCTCGTCCGCCTCGAAACGCAGCCGGTATTCCCAGTCGCGCTCCTCGATCCACTGGAGGTCGAGTTCGTTGCGTCCCCAGAACGGATCGGGGATGAGCTTGTTGCGGAGCAAGTCCGTGTGCACGCAGCCCGGTGTCACCGCCGGATGCCACTGCGCCCCCGGCGAGCGCTCCCGGAAACTCCACGAGTCACCTGTCAGCAGTTGTGTTGTCATGCGATGCATAAATTAGGGGCGGCCCCCGCCGCGACTCAAGCCATGCCGTCGCGCGGCGCGGCGGATTGAGGGCTGGCGGGGATCGGGCAAGGGCATTGGTCCGCGAAAATCCCGGCGTTCCCGCCGCTCCGCAACATGCAATTCACTTTATCGTTAAATGTTCGCCCCGCCCCTCCCCTTCCCTCTCAAAATGCGCCCGTGTTCATAATAAAATCCCGGCGACGGCGGTGGAGGCAGGCCCGGGACTGTTGACTGTCGCCAGCGTCCGCGCAAAGTCGCCCGCGTTTTATTATATACAACATTAATATAACGTTCCCGCCATGCGCCCCCGTCCCACTCCGTCCCTCGTCCTCCCCCTGCTCGCCGCGATCCTCGCGCTCGCGCCCTGCGTCGCGCGTGCCGGCGCCGGGAGCGCCGTCCTCCGTGACGGCGACCTCGTCGCCCCCTGCGGAGACTCCCTCACCGAGCAAAAACACTACACCGTTTTCATGGAGACCTATCTGCTGGCCTGCCAGCCTGCGGCGAACCTCAGGACGATGCAGTTCGGCATGAACGGCGACACGACCTGGGGATTCCTGTCGCGGCTGCGGAAAAATACGGCGCCCTTTGCCCCGGATGTCGCGACCGTGCTCTTCGGCATGAACGACGGCGGCTACCTGCCGCCCGGCAGACTCGGCGACCGCGCTGAACGCTATCGCGAGTCGCTGCGCGGCATCGTCGGGGAATTCCGCGCCGCCGGCGCGCGCGAGATCATCATCGCCTCGCCGACCCTGGTAGACCCGGCGACCTTCAAGCGCGGCGACCCTGTTGAATACAACCAGACGCTCGACCTGCTCGCCGCCATCGCGCGCGAAGTCGCGGAGCGCGAGGGCGCGCGCTTCGCCGACGTGCACGGCGCGATGAAGCGCGTCATGGAAAAAGCCAAGGCGGCCAAGGGCGCCGCGTATGAGGTCGGCGGCGACGACGGCGTGCACCCCGGCGCGAACGGCCACCTCGTCATCACCCACACATTGCTCAAGGCGCTCGGCTGCGACGGGCGGATCGGCACGCTCACCTGGGACTGCGCGGCCCGCCGCGCCGAGGCGACGCCGGGGCACCGCGTGCTCTCCGTAACGGACGGGACGCTTGAAATCGAGTCCACGCGCCATCCGTTTTGCTTCATCGCCGCCCCGCCGAACAAACCGCCGGCGTCGCGCACCATCCTCGACGTGCTGCCGTTCAACGAGGAGCTGAACAGCCTCATCCTCGTCGTGAAAAACGCCCCCGCCCCGCGCATGCGCGTATCGTGGGGGGAGTGGTCGCGTGTTTACACCGCCGGCGAGCTGGCGCGAGGCGTCAACCTCGCCGCCGATTTTCTGGACAACCCCTTTTGCGAAAGCTTCGCCCGGCTCACCGCCGCCGTGCGCGAGAAGCAGGACTACGAGACCGACGCCGTGAAAATCATCCTCTCCTCGCTTGGCACATGGGAAAAGTATTTCCCCGAGGAGCAGGCGTCCTCCGCCCTTCGTCGCGAGAAAGTGGTGAAAAAATCCGTCGAACAACAAGCCGCCGTCCGCGCCGCCCTCCAGCCCGTGCGGCACACGTTACAGTTGGAGAGTGTGCGCGAAAATGGCGTCATGTCCCGGCAGAACTAAGGGCACAGGCCCTGCATTGGCTGTCAGTTTTTGAAGGGCCACGCCACGCGCCGGCTCGAACGACACACTTACAAGGCTACCCTTAAACTTTAATATTGTCCGTGCTCTTGCCAGGCGGCGAGCAGGGCGGCGTAGTTTTCTGGCGGAGTGGCGGGATAGCAGGCGTTGGAAGCGCCGAGGACGTAGCCGCCGCCTGCCTTGCAGGCCGCGAGCGTGGCTCGGGTTTTTTCGTAAATGGCGGCGGGCACGCCGGTCATCAGGAGGCCGCTTTCTATATTGCCGCAAAGACAGAGGCGGCCCTGTGTTTTTTGTTTCACTTCGGCAATATCCATGCCCGCGACCGGATCCAGCGCCTGCACGGCGTCGAGCGGGCTGGCGGCGAGCTTTTCCACAATGGCGGAAATGTTTCCGTCGGTATGCAGGATACTGAACAGCCCGAGCTTTTTCAACGCGGACGCCCATTTTTCCAAATGCGGAAAAAACCACCGGTCCATCTGCGCGGGGCTGAAAAACAAACCGCGATTGTCGGCGATGTCGGAGGCGGTCAGCACGGCCTCGTGACCGGCGTCGGCCAGGCGTTTCGCGGTCTCGATGGCCGATTCCAATAACCTGCCCGCATGCGCGTCCATCTCTTCCGGGCGGTCCATCAGCATGTAACAAAATTCCTCGTAGTTGTCGGCGCTGCCGGGCATTTGGACGAGCGAGGAGCGATTGACGACGGTCAGAATGCCCTCGGACTCGCAGAGGCGCTTTAATATGGCGATTTGTTTTTCGCGATCACCGTCAGGCAGCCAGTAATAGGCGGGAACGCCGGGCGCTGTTTCCCAATAGCAGCCGGGCATGGTGAGCGCGGCGAAATGCAGGCGGCGGCAGACGGAGATTATAATCTCCGCGTTGGCGTGCATGGTTTTCTCTTTTTCGGCGGAGGAAAGGGCGGCGAATTCCCGGCCCAGCACGAGGTGCCGGCCCGAGACGTTGTCCCACGCCTGGAACTCAAGCTCCCACACGGGCACGGCCGAGGGCGGCTGCTTGCAGGCGAGCGCGGCGCGCATGTCTTCTCCACGGGTGCTCTTCATGATTCTTTTCGGGGAGGCTGTGCCATCAGTCTTCGATAAATAAACAACGGCACGAGGCCGGCGACGGTCAGCGCGGCGGCCAGTATGAAAACATAATCATAACAGCCTCCCGACCGGGAGATGAGGTGTCCCATCAGCAGCGCCATGACACCCCGGTAGGCGCCGCGCAAAAACGAGTTGGTCGAGGTCACCGAGCCGATTTCCGCCGGCGCCGCGTTGCGGTAAACCATGATGTCGGACGCGCCGTAGAAAACATTGAGCGTGTAGGACAGGCACGCGGCGAGGGTGAGAAACAGCGGCGTGCGCGCGTGCAGCACGCAATACGCCGCGCCCGCGCAAATCAGGCAGAACACCGGGAGCAGCCTGTAGGGACTCACCCTGTCAATCAGCCAGCCCAGCGGAAAGGCCGCGCACATCGAGAACAAGATGCCCCACGAGACGCACAGGCCCGTCTGCGCCCGCGTCATGCCGAGCGCGTTCTGCGCGTAGAGCCAGACCCATGTGACAAACGCAATCTGGAAGGTCTCGAACAGCGACACCGAAATCATCAACACCACCGCGCGCTTGTCGCGCCACGCGATTTTCATGGCGGAAAACGGGCGGAAGCCCTCGGTCGAAGGGTTGCGCACGGGCGGTTCTTTTATGGCAAATCCGCCGATGAGCGTGGTCGCCACGAGGATCGCGCCGGCGAGCAGGAAGGGCAGCGTCTCGGACTGGTCGGAGAGCTTCATGCCGTGGCGCAGCGCGAGAAAACTCAGCGCCGCCATCGCCATCTTCGAGGGGGCGTCCATGCGCGCAAGGAGTTTTCGCGGCATGCAGTCTATATTGAGCAACGGGATGGTCGCCGCCTTTATATCCATGAAAAACATCTGCAGCAGCGCGAGGCCGATGAGCACCCATTTCAACTCGCAGAAGGGGAACATCACGATGGCAAACACGATGAAGGGCGCGGAAAGAAACAGATACGGGATCCGCCGCCCGAACCGCGTGACGGTGTGGTCGCTTTTCCATGCGAAAAACATCACCGCGTAACAATACACCCAGTGGTTCACCGCCCCGATATTGCCGATGCCCGCCTCGCTCACGCCCGCGTTGTTGAGGCGCAGTTGTATGAGGGGGTTTATCACCGTGAAACTCACCGCCCAGCCGAGATTGAGCAGCAGAATCATGGAAAAATTTCGCCACATCAGCCCCCGGTTGCCGTAGTAGGCCATCATCTCCGGACTGCTCAACCCCGGGGCGGCGGCATTCGGGCCGCCGGATTCAAGAGAGGGAGATTTCATTTTTTGAGATGGTATTGCCCACGAAACACACGGAATACACAGAAGAAATTATTATTTGTTCGCCGCTGATTCCGATGCCCGAAAAGCATGCTTTCTCTTTTCCGTGTGTTCCGCGGGCAATCACCAATCGTCGGTGCGGAAGGGCGCGGCGGGCAGGCCGGCTTTGTTATATAAATCGGTTTCCGGCGCGTTTCTCCACGCATAGCGCACCGCCACGGGTTTCGCCACCTTCGGGCTGCTTATATAAACCGTCGCTCCCTCGATGCGCGCGGGGGCCCAGACAAATTCCCGGTCGGCCCCGGCAATCTCAAAACCCGGCGCCGGGCCGCCGCCTTTTGCGTGCAGGCCGTCGGCATGGGAGAAATGCACGCGCATGCCCGCGCCTTCCGCCTCCGCGCGCGCGAACGCAGGCCCCATGTGTTCGATGGGCTCGCCATACACGCGCGCCCGCACCGTCCGGGCGAGCCGCAGGCCGGCCTCAAGTTTGTTGGTGGGATGCACGTCGTCCGGGTTGCCGAGGTCGATCATCACCACGAGTTCGGTGTTGGGCTCGGTTTTGGCCACGCGTTCCTGCTCCTCGCGCAGGCGCGCCCATTTTATACTGCTGGCATCGCCTGATTTGTAATTCGGCAGTTGCATGATGACGAAGGGAAAATCCCCCTGCCCCCACCTCGCGCGCCAGTCGCGGAGCATCGCGGACAGGAGCGCGCCGTAGCCGTCGGGGCGGCCCGCGTTGTGCTCGCCCTGATACCAGACCGCGCCCTTGAGCGCGCAGGGTATGACGGGGGCGATCATGGCGGAAAACAGGCGGGCGGGTTTGTTTTGCCCGTAAAGCGACTCGGGCGGGCGGGGCGGTTGTTTGGCGAACTTCTTTCCGGCGGCCCCGGCCTTGGCGGCATCGGATTTCCAGTTTGCCAGCGCGCGGTCGTAGGCGGCGAGGCGTTCGGGATAGGCGGTGATTTCCTCGATCCATTTATAGAATGTGATCCTGAAGCTCCGGTCCGCGAGAATCGCATGTTCGCTCATCCATGTCTCGATGCCGGTGCCGCCCCACGAACTGTTGACGAGACCGACGGGGACGTTGTGCCGCCGGAAAATGTCGCGGGCGAAATAATATCCGATGCCGGTGAAGTCCCCCGCCGTCGCGGGCGAGCAGACCATCCATTTATCATAGGTTTTTTTCGGCTCCATCGTGACCGGCTCGCGGCTCACCTCGAAATGGCGGATAAGCGGAAAATCCGCGGCGGCGATTTCCGCCGCCGCGTTGTCGCTGCGCGAGACCTGCCATTCCATGTTGGACTGGCCCGAGCAAAGCCACACGTCACCCACGACGATATCGGAAATCACCACGCCGCCGCCGCCGGTGTCGCGGTCGCCGGTGATGCGCATTTGCGCCGGCTCGGCAGACGCGGGCAGCGGCGCCAGGTCCACGCGCCAGCGCCCGCCGGAATCCGCCGTGGCGGAAACTGTTTGCCCCTTGAAAGAGACTGTCACCGTTTCCCCCGGCGCGGCCCAGCCCCAGACCGGCGCGCGCATGTCGCGCTGCAACACCATGTGGTCGGAAAACACCCGGGCGGGAATCGGCGCGGCGGGAGCGGCGGGCGGGAATATGCACGCGGCGGCACAGGACAACAGGCAGGCGATAAGCGGACGGTGTCTCATGGTATTTGGGTATTATCAAAAGGGAGGCTGTGCTGTGTTCAGTAAAAAAGGGGGCGGGTAGGTTTGTGGATTGAGCGGCATGGGCGAGCCGCCCATGGACGGCGCGGAGCCTTCAAACCCACGGGCGGGACGCCCGTGCCACCCGACCCGGCAAACCTGCCGGCTGGAAGCCGGCGCTCCCAGTCGCTGACGCGGTCCCGGGAGTCCCGTTGGGAGGACGCGGCTCTTACCATAGCGTGCGGTAGCCGAGATTGAAGCTCCAGGGGCGCTGATAGGCGTCAGCCGTTGCGTATTCATAGTCCAGATACAACGCGCTGCGGTCGGAGAGACGGATGGACACGCCGGCGCCGGTCTCGAAGCGCCAGCCGTTCATGCCGGGATCGAAGGCACGGGTGTGGGCGTGGATGACACCGCCGGAGGTGTCGGTTTTGGCCCAGGCGATTTTTGCATAGGGGTTCAGGCGCCCGAGATCGCGCCCGACGCGCAGGCCGCCGCGATACTGGGTGGAGCGGGAGCCGTCCACGCGCACGGGGATGGGACTTTCCGAGGTCAGCGCCTCGTAGTCCACGCCGTTGAGCCAGGCCGTCGCGAGTTGCACGGAGGACTCGAACCACCAGTCGTGCTTGAGCTGGAAGCGGCGTCCGAGTTCGGCGGAGAAACCCTCGGCGTTGCTGTTGTAGTCGCCGTTGGTCACACGGCCGTCCACGGTGCGGGCATCGAAGCTGTTCTTGGAGCGGTCGCTTTTCAGCACGAGGTCGCCATGCCAGCCGCTTTCGAAGAGGATGGAACCATAGACGCCCGCGCCAAAAGTGCTGCTTTCGCCGCTGCCGTAGTTGACAAAATCGCGGGTCACGCGGCCTCCGTCAAAGAACACGCCGGCGAGCAGGGTGACCTCCTCGTGCGGGCGGAAAGTGCAGTCCGCGCCAGCGGTGACGCCGTAAAGCGTCTCGTCGAAGGGGCGCCCGAGGAGCTTGTAGTTTGCCTTCAGGCGGTAGCCGCGCCCGCGCGCCCACACGTTGCCGGTGCGGCCGGAATCCGATTCCGCCAGGCCGGCGCGCACGTCGCCCATGCGCAGGTAAAGGGCGTCAACGGAGTAGTGCCAGTCCTTGCCGGCCATGGCGGCGGTGCCGATGATGGCGTCGGCCACGGAGGCCAGGCCGCTGTCGGCGAGATACCAACGGTCGGGGTTGTCGGTGTAGGTGGACTCGTCCTCGCCGCCCTTCACGAGTTTGAGCGCGACGAGGCCGGACTCGTAGTAGGGAATCGGCGCGCCGGCGGCATCGACCAACTGGAAACGCGTGGCATCGCCCGAGGCGGTGTCGATGAGGGGCGTAAAGGAGCCGTCGAGCGGGGCGGTGAAGGCGGGGTTGGCGTTGATGACAAACACGCCGTGGGTGCCGGTCCCGGCGGTCGTGACGGTGACGTGGTTGGCGGCGCGGCCCACGGGGATGACGGGAGAGAGGGCCGCGGTGGCTTGGTCGCGCACGGTCTTGAAATCGACGTTGAAGGCGAGGACGCCGCCCGAGCCGGTGAGCCGGTTGACGATGGCCTTGCGAAAAGTGGTGCCGGCAGGAGTGAAACGGAGGGCGCCACCGCCGGAGAGGTGGAGTTCGCCGAGGTCGAAATTCCGGGTGGCGTTGTCGTAGGTGTCGATGATGAGGCTGGCGCCGCCGGTGACGCTGATTTTGGAGGTCGTGCCGCCGAGGGCGAGGAGGTGGCCGGCGGTGACGGCGGCGGCGCTGCTGATTTCGATGCTGGGGATGGCGTATTCGCTGTCGATGGTCACGCGGGCGCCGTTGGTGAAGGCAAGGGTGCCGTCGCCGGCGATGGTGTTGGTGAGGGTGCCCTCGACGCCGCTGAATTCCATCACGCCGCCGGCTTGCGTGGTGATGACGCTCACGCCGAGCGCGTCGAACGCGCCCGCGACGAGCCGGCCTTGTTCGATGACGACGGGGACGTTCAAGTCCGGGTTTGAACTGGCGATGGTCATCGCGCCGGAGCCGGTTTTTAGGATGGTGCCGTGGCCGACGGCGGCGGTGCCGGTGACGCCGGCAAAGGTATTGTGGAAATGGGTGTTTGCGCCGGTGGCGGCGAGTTCCAGCGTGCCGTCGAAGGCGATGGCACCGGTGCCGAGCGCCCCGCCGTCGGTGAGACGCAGGGTGGCCCCGGCTGCGATGGTGGCGGTGATGTTCAAGGCGGTGTTGGCGGAGCCGATGGTGGTGGTGCCGGTGGCGATGTCGAGGAGGGCGGCGTTGGCGGCGTCGGCGGTGAGGACGCCGGTGATGTGGCCGCCGTTGAGGATGAGGTGTCCGGCGGCGCCGAGGTCGGTGGTCGCGCCGTTGTCGTTGAAGAGGCCGGTGCCCTTGGCGGCGGTCACGGCAAGGGTGCCGGTGCCGAGGCTGAGCCGCGCGCCGGCCGTGCCGGTGTAGGCGCCGATGGACTGGGTGTTGCCGTAAACGGTGTCGCCGTCGAGGAGGACGCCGGCGCCGGACTGGATGACGAGGTCGGAGGTGTCGCCGAGGGCGCCGGCGGCGGTGAGGCGCAAGGTGCCGGTGGTGACGCGGGTCTCGCCGGTGTAACTGTTGGCCGCGCCGAGGGTGATATGGGTGCCGGTGGCGGCAATGGAGAGGTTGCCCGCGCCGGTGATGGTGGTGTTAAGGAGGGCGTTGTCGGTGGCGGAATCGGAGGCGAGGGTGAAGGTTTTGCCGAGGAGGATTTCGATTTTTTGGAGGAGAGAATCCATGTAGAGGCCCGCGCCGGCGCTGCCGGTGATGGCGACGGCCATGTTTTCGAAGGTGCCGACGGCGTTGGCGTCGAGGGCGATGGTTTGAGAGGTGGCGATGGCGGTGGCGCCGTCGTTGGCGTAGAGTTTGACGGTGCGGCCAGCGTGGCCGGCGGCGAGGGTGTCGGCGGCGATGAGGAGGACGGCATTGGCTCCGGCTTCGTCGAGGGAAAAGACGCTGCCGCCGCCGCCGGTGTAGAGACTGCCCATCGAGTCGCCAGGGTTGAAGTCGTCGAAGATGATTTTGCTGCTCACCGGGTCGCTGAGCGCGAGGGTGCCGCCGACACGGAGAGTGCCGGAAAAGGCGAAGCCGTCGCGGGTGGTGTGGAAATCGCCGCCGGCGAAGTCGAGTCCGCGGAGGGCGTAGGAGCCGCTGCCGATGGAGAGCGTGCCGCCGGTGGCGAGTTGGAGATGGGAGGCGGCGAGTATGCTTCTGGTCGGGGCCATGCCGGCGACGGTGTCGAGGTGATAGCTGGCCCCGCCGCCAGCGGTGCCCTGAAGCCGGAGGGTGCCGTGGAAGTCGCCGGAGGCGAAGGCGAGGTTGTCGCCGGTGTTGTTGAGGACAAGGTTGCCCGCGCCGTTGATGGCGCCGCCGAAGAGGGCGCTGGCGCCATTGACCTGCACGGTGCCGGCGACGAGGTTGAATGCGCCGGTGTAGTGGGTGTTGTCGGCGTTGAGGACGAGGGTGCCGGTGCCGGTCTTGGTGAGGGTCGCGTCGGCATTGAGGCTGGCGATGGAGTCGGTTTGGTTTGCGAGCGAGGAGGCGTCTCCGATGGTGAGGCGGCCGGTGATGTCGAGGGTGGCGGTGGAATTGTTCCCCATGTAGAGGAAGCCGCCTGCAGAGGCGGCGGCGGTGGAGCCTTCACCCAAGGCGGCGTTGCCGGTGTGGGCGGCGGTGTGGGTCGTGTGGAGGGTGAGATTACCGGAGTTATAGATGGCCCCGCCACGACCGCCCACGGTGTTGGAGATGAAGAGGGCGTCGTCGATGGAGAGGGTGCCGGGGTTGGCAACCGCCCCGCCGTAGGCAGTGGGTGTGCTTGCATTGAGGCTATCGAAAGTGACCGTGCCGCCATCGGTGCGGATGGCGAGATTGCCCTGATTGACAATGGCCGGGCCAAACATGCCGCCGCTGTTTTGGGCGAAGGTGAGCGATTTGCCGGCAGCCATCTGGACGGTGGCGTTTACGCCGGGGTTGATTAGCAAGTTGTCCGACCCGACGGGGTCACCAGAGGCGTTAGAGTAGAAATCGAAGGTGATGTCGTCGGTGATGAGCAGGGTGGAAGCGCTCGCATCGGTGCCGGCGAAGGTGACGCTGGAGAGGCTGGCGCCGAGGTTGCGGACGGTGGCGACGCTGAGGGTGCCGGAGTGGAGTTCCACGCCACCGAGGAAGTTGTTGTTGCCGGTGAGAGTGAGCGTGCCGTTGAAAGCGGTACCGCTCGCGCCGAGAAGGAGTTTGCCGGAAGTGCCGGTGAGGAGGGTGTTGCCGAGGGAGCCGTCGGCACTGAAGTTGCCGGCGAGAGTATAGCTGGTGTCGCCGACAAGGGCGAGTTGGGAGACGGTCTGGCCGATGTCGGCGGTGATGGTGGCGCTGGTCACGCCACCAAGGGTGGAGAAGGTGACGGAGTCGCCGGTGAGAAAGGCAAGAGAACCTCCGCCGACTTCGCGCCAGTTGGTACCGGTGAGGTTCCATGTGTTGCCGACCGCGCCCGTCCAGACGAGGTGTTTGTTGGCGGCGGTGGAGGCGACGGTCATGAGGAGTTGGGAGCCGCTGACGGAGAGCGAGGCAGAGGGCAGCGCACCGGCGAGGCGGTCGAGGGTAGAGAAGGCGGCACCGTTGATGGTAAAACGGATATCGGCGGGGAGCGCGGGGAGGTTGGCGCCAGCGGTGATGATGGGAACGGCGGCGATGCTGGCGAGCGAGGAGAGGTCTAATTTTATGATGCTGCCGAAGGTGACGGCACCGGAGAGGTTGATGAGGTCGGCGGTGGCGGAGTTGTGGTCAATGTTGAGGCGGGCGGACTTCTCATTGCCACCGTCGGCAACGGTGCCGAGGTTGAGGCTGCCGATGATAAAGAGGGTGCCGATTTCGCCGGGGTTGTCGCCGGCGGAGAGGGTGCCGTTGCGGGAGACGGTGACAATGCCGGTGCCGAGGTTGAGGGTGCCGGTGCCGGCGAGGAGGCCGGAGCGGCTGCCGAGGACGCCGGCGCCGCTGGTGTTGCCGCCGACGAAGAGGCCCTTGTTATTGGCGATGCTGAAGAGGCCGCCAGCGTTGACGTGGAGTTCGCCGACGGAGTTGGCGGCGTTGCCGATGGTGACATCGCCGGTAAAGTTGGCGGAGCCGCCGTCGGAGATGAACATGGTGCCTGCGCGGTTTTTGCCGATGTTGGCGGTGGTGGCGGTGAGGTTTGAGCCAGCGCCGGTGATGTTGACGGTGCCGCTGCCGCCGTCGGGGAGAACGCCGGAGGCGGATTCGCCGATGGCGAACTCGCCAGCAGAGATGGCGGTTCCGCCGTTGATGATGTTGAGGACGGCCTTGTTGCCGCGTCCGACGAAAATGGAGTTGGAGGTGGTTTTGAGAACGGATCCGGTGCCGCTGACGGTGACGGCACCGAGGCCGGCACTGCCCCATTGGGAGGCGTTGCCGCTGTTGTAGCCGATCATGGCATAGGTGGCGATGGTGAGGGTACCTCCGTTGATGATGTTGAGCGCGCCGTAAGCGTCCTTGCCAGTGCCGCCTGCCTCAAGGCGGCTGATGGTGATGGAGGCACCGTTGATGACGGCGGTGCCTCCGTTGTTGATGAGTACGGTGTCTCCGGCGGCGGGCGGGGCGGCGTCCTTCCAGTTGCCCATGTCGGCGAAATCGCCGGTGCCGGTGGCGGCCCATTCGCGATTCGCCCCCTCGAGGTGCGGGGCGAGGCAGAGGAGAAGCGGGAGGAGGCGCGAAAGTTTCCGTTGCGAAGGCGAGCTGTTTTTCATGGCAGGTGATGCTTTCGGTTGTGGTTAGAAGCTGGTGCTTAAGGTAAGGATGAACTTGCGCGGGACGGAGTAACGGAAGCCGGTCGGGATTTGGGCGCCGCCGGCATACTGGATGTTGGTAGTGGTGCCGCTGTCGTCTATCTTGGCGGAGGCAGCTTTTTTCACAGGCATGCCGTGCTCGTCGAGTTGCGCCCAGTTGTAGTTCATGCTGGCAGTGGCGTTGCCGACGCCGCCGGAGTAGATGTATTCGTCGAAGCCGAGGAGGTTGCTGATGTTGAGCTGGAGGACGAATTCGCGGCGCCAGAGCTTGAAGGTGTAGCGGAGCATGGCGTTGGCGAGGACGGAGGAGTCGGTTTTGTAGCCGTAGCCGGGTTCCTCGCGCCAGTAGCCGCGGGGGACTTCCTGACCGGCGGCGTTTTTGTCGGTGGGGTTGCCGTCGGCGTCGGGGACACCGTTGCGGACGTCGGGATCCCAGTATTTTTTGATGCCGAGGATGCGGGGGCCGATGAATTGGGCGCCGGCGCCAACGCGGAGGCCCTTAAGGGGGCCGTAGAGGAAGGTGTAGGAGGTGAAGATGTTGGCGGTGTAGTCGGGGGTGCCATTGAGGGGGCGTCCGTCGCGCTTGTTGCGGAGGACCATGTCAACGTAAGCGATACCCTCGGACATTCTGCCGGCGACGGTGGCGTTGTAGGCGCCGGCATGGCCGGCTTCGGTGTTGGCGAGTTCGAGCCATTCGGGGAGGTGCTCGTTCCAGTAGGCCTTGGTGTCGGGCATGGCGTTGTTCTGGGCGTTGTCGGTGAGGGCGCCGTTGAGGGTGATGGCCCAAGCGCGGGTGGGGTTGAGGGTGAAGTCGAGTTCCCAGCCGTTGGCGTCGATGTCAATGGAGTCCACGTAGGCGCGCATGGCGGCGTCGAGTTGCTCGGCGCGGTCGTATTTGTCGAGCCACTGTTGTTCCTGGGTGGCGTTATAGGCGGAGAGGTAGATTTCCTTGGCCCGATCCCACATGTCGGAGCCGTTGGTGTTGGTGGCGAAGGAGTCGGCGAGGCCATTGGCGAAGCTGCTGTTGGCGCCGCGGGATTTACTTTTATAGTAGCCGATGCGGCCGGAGATTTTGCCGTCGAAGAGCTCGAATTTGAGGCCGAGGTCCACGCCTTTGTTGCGTGGTTGCTCGATGGGGTTGCCGTGGATGTCGTTGGCCTTGGCGGCGGAGGTGAAGCCTTCGGAGTAGTTGGCGAAGAGGCCGAGCCATTTGACGGGCCAGAGAACGACGCCGGCCATGGCGGAGTTCATGCCGAAGGAGGAGGGGTAGTCGTTGGTGGGGTCGCCGTCGTTGGCGCGGACGGGATTGTCGCCGCGCCAGAGGAAGCGGACGTCGTTGTTCGCGGGGTCGGAGGGGTTGATGGCGATGGTGCTAGGGTTGACGTAGCTCCATGTGCCGGTGCCGGGGTCGTAAGTGGGGTCGCCGATGCCGCCGCGGCCGTTGATGCGGTCGGTGAGGTCCTGTTTGTAGTCGTCGTGGCGGATGCCGAGGGTGGTGGAGAGGATGCCGTCCCAATAGCGGCCCTGCATGGCGGCCTGCATGTAGTTCATGCGGGTTTTGGAGAGTGAGCGGTCGTAGGTGAGGTAGTCCACCTCGTAGGCGCCGAAGCTGCGTGGTTCGCTGAGGATAGGAGCGTCGCCGTCGTCGAGGTAGCGGCGGACATAGACGCGGTTGGCATCGGTGTCTATGCTGCCGTTGTTGGTGCGGACCCAACCCTTGGTGGTGTAGTCGGTGTATTCCTCGCGGCGTCCGAGGATGCCGACGATGCGCTGCTCCATAAAGCCGAGGCGGAGGGGGTAGGCGAGCATGAGGCGGAAGTCCTTAGCCCAATTGCGGGAGTAGGCGCGGGCGTAGTGCGTGTCGGTGAAGGCGCGGCCAGCGTTAGGGTTGGTGTTTTCAGCGGTTTCGTTCGTGCCAGTGGTGAGGGCGTCCTTTCGCTCGGGGAGGTATTCGTTGAGGTCGTAGTAGATGACCTCGTTGATGCCAGAGAGGAAGTTGCTGGAGTCGCGATGCTGGAGGTTCATGCCGACCTCAATAGCGAGGTTGCCGATGCTTTGGGTGAGGTAGGCACCCCAGAGATACCAGTCGGACTCGCCGAGGGGCGTCTTGCTCGGAGTGTGGCTGTATTCGCGGCTGGGGAGCGACATGGGGTAATTTTCGCGTCCGGTGTAGATGGCGGCGTTCTCGGACTGCGTGGGATAAATGGGGTAATTGGTGCCGAGACCAGAGGAGCGGACGGCGTCGGCCCAGTTCATGAGCGGAATGGAGCGGGCTGGGTTGTAGGGGTCGTTGTTGCTCATGAAAACGAGGTGGGGGCTGACGGTGCCGACGTTGCGCCCGATGCCGACATCGGCGGGGGCGACATTGGCGGTGACCCTGTCGGCGGCGACGGGGGCGTCGGAGGTGTCCCAAGCGTATTTGACCTGGTTGTTGGCAAGGAGAGCGTATTCGGCGGCGGTGTAATAGGGGCCATTGATAGAGCTGGAATAGTCGGTTTTGAGTCGCGTGGTGTCGGACCAATCCCAGTTGGGATTGTAGGTGGAATACATGTCCTTGAAATTCTCGCGCGGCGCGCTGCTTTCGCCGTGGCCGCCGGAATACTCGACGAACAACTGCGTGCGCTTGAACGGACGGAAGGTGGCCGAGATTTGCGTGGCGCGGCGCTCGGAATATTGCGCGTCGCGCCAGCCCTCCATGCTTTCGTAGAGGAAGTTCGCGCGGAGGGCGGCGAAGCGGCCCATCGAGGCGTTGGTGTCCATGCTCGTGCGAATGCCGCCCCAACTGTCGGGCTTCACCTCAACCTTGGCGAAGTCGCGCTGGAGCTTGGCGCGCTTGGTTGCGGTACTGACGAGGCCGCCGAGCGAGCCGTCGCCGTAGAGGGCAGCGTTGGGGCCTCGGGCGATTTCGATGGCCTCGGTCTCGAACACATCGCCGGGCACAATGCTGATGAAATAATTGCGCGCGCGGCCCTGGTTGCTGGAGATGCCGCGTGTGACCACGGGGCGTCCGAAATTCACGAGGCTTTCGGTGTAGGCGCTGTTGGTGTCAACCTCGTCCACGTAAACATTCGGTCCCCATGAGGCCAGTTCGGAGATGTCGGTGACGCCGACGTCGTCCATGAACTCCTTGGTGAGCACGCTGATGACCGCCGGTGTTTCCTTGAGGAGTGTGGCCATGCGCGAGCCGGCGAGCGTGCTGGTGGCCTGATAGCCGTGGTCGCGCTCGCGCTCGACAGTGAAGACATCCATCACGACGACTTCCTCTTCCTTTTTGTGGTCGTTTGCGCTGGCGCTGGCATCGGGGTTTGCGCTCTCGCCAGGGGCGGGGTTCACCGCTTGTCCGGGCAATCCGGCGGTCAGGACGGCGGCAAGGAACATGGTGGCCGCGACGCGGAGGGGAAGCGAGGGGAGGACTTGCATGTCCGGCGAGCCGAGGAACGGGCTGGAAGGATGGGATGGGCGGAGGGAGGGAGCGGTGTGCATACGGAGCGGGATAAGAGTTGGTTGCGGGGAGGGCGTATCGGGAAGGGGCGGGATCACGCGACCTGCGTGCAGGGCATTTCTTTGTTTTTGCCCGGCTCTGCCTCAACGCCTTTCCTTCTTTATCGTTAAGCATGGATCGTCGAACGCACGCCGCTTAACTATTAAGGATGATGCGGATTGCCCGGGGCCGTCGCGTGTTGTTTTTGAAAACATATCCTTTTTCCCCGAATCTGCACGCCCGTTGATTTCCCCGCTCCATTTTCCGTTCATATATTTTCGCGCTTCCGTTTTTCACCCTGCCCTCCTCATGCACGACACACGCCAGCCTCACCGCAACGCACTCCGGCTCCTCGCACTCGCCTTCGCGCTTTCCGCCCCCGGCCTCCAGCCCGCGGTTTTTTCCGCCCCGCCCGCCGCCTCCGTCATCCATCGCAACGGCTGGAGCGCCGAACGCTCCGACCTCGGCTGGGCCGACGGCGTGGACGCCGAGGCCCAGCGCGCTGCCGGCACCATGACCGGCATCGCGGGTTGGCTCGAATACGACTTCGAGATCGCCGCGCCCGGCGGCTGGCACGAGCTTTGGCTGCGCGGCATGCCCCTCGAATGGACGCGCGAGTTCTGGCTCGACGGACGCCCCGTCCGCTGGCTCTCCAACTCCGTCCCCGCCGATGTCGAGGGCGGCGGGAAATTCGACAAGCGCAAATCCTGGTTCAAGGAAACCAATCTCTGGCTCGCGCCCGGCAAACACACGCTCCGCCTGCGCCGCACCATCTGGTATCACGAGCTTCCCGACGCCTGGGAACTGCGCCCCGCCGACCCGCGCTCGCCCGCGGGCAATGTCCGCGTCGTCATCCCCGGGACCGCCGCCGAGGCCTCGCGCCCCGCCGCGCAAAACGTCGTCCGCGCGGGCGAGCCCATCCCGCTCACCCTCGAAGGCGGCTCGCCCGCCGCGCCGCTCGCCTACGAACTCGTCGCCCTCGACGAAACCAGCCCCGCCGCCGCCGATGCCTCCGGCGTTCCCGCGCCCGCGGCGGACGCCGCGCCCGTCCCGCTCGCCAGTATCCAGTTTCCAATTACTAAGAACCCCGTCGTCAAAACCGTCAGCATCACCTTCCCGCGCCAAGGCGTGTTTCGCGTCGTCGCCCGCGACCCGAAAACGAAAAAACTCCTGCGCCCCGCCGACATGAAGGCCGGGCTCTATGTCGCCATCGACACGAAAAACCGCCCCGCCTACGCCACCGGCCCGTCCGGCGACACCTCTTACCGCACCGTCATCGACATCGACTGCGCCGCCGAGCCGCCGCGCGGCCGCTATTTTGAAAAATACGGCCCGGCCCGCGTCGTCGATTCCCCTGCCGGACGCTACCGCGAGAGCACCGGCCGGGGCACCGTGCCCGGCTGGGGCACCGACGGGTTTTCCTACAAGTTCGACCTGCCCGAACCCGGGCGCCTTTACCGGCTCCGCGTCGATTATCCCGACAACGACCGCCGCACCATGGGCTTCTGGGTGACCGACAACACCATGTCCGCCGGCAACGCCACCGGCGTCATCAACACCGGCGGCATCGAGACCGGCGACCGCTACCCGCTCACCGGCGCCATGCTCACGCACGAGGCGTTTTTCCACCCGCTGCGGACCAAGGATCTCGTCGTCGCCGTCATCAACCTCGTCCCCGGCCTCAGGGCCGCCGCCGCGCGCATCCGTATCGATATCGTGGATACCCCGCTCCCGCCCGCGCCCGCCGGCCCCTCGCGCGGGCGCGAGTTCGGCTACTGGTTCGAGGAAAACGGCCGCTGGCTTCGCTTTTTCGGCGGTGAAAACACGAGCCCCTCCGAGCACCTCAAGACCCTCGAACACTACGCGCAAACCCTCAGCCACCTCGGCGCAAACCTCATGTTTCCCACGGTCAACATCTACCAAGGCGTCCACTACCCCACCCGCATCATGGACGGCTACGGAGCCGTGCAGCTCAACGAAACCCGCCTCGCCACCCTCGTCGCCGAACGCCACGGCTGCCGCATCATCCCCGAGCTCTACCCCACCGGGCAAACTTGGTTCGACCGCCGCGTCATGGGCCTCAAGCTCGACAAAACCGCGCCCGACGGCGTCGCCTTCATGACGCCCGAAGCGCGCGACATCGTGCTGCGCAACCGCGACGGCAAGCTCACCTGCGCCTGGGAGGCCTTTGTCTACAACCCGCTCCACCCGCGCGTGCAGCAAATGTATGCCGACATCGTCGGCGAGGTCGCCGACATGCTCGGCGACAGCCCCGCCTTCGCCGGCATTTCCACCCGCCTCATGTTCACGTGGCAATTCCAGGCGTGGAGCGCGCTGCCCGGACTTGACTGGGGCTACGACGACTGGACCATCGGCCAGTTTGTCCGCGACACCGGCACCGCCGTTCCGACCGCCGCCGACACGACCTCGCCCGATCGCTTCCACCAGCGCTACAACCACCTCGTGCGCGGCGACGACGCCGTCCGCGAACGCTGGCTCGCGTGGCGCTGCGACCGCCTCTTCGCCTTTCACCAAAAACTCCGCGACCGCATCCGCCAGGCCCGCGCCGACGCCGACCTCGTCATCGCCTACTACCGGCAGGACCCCGGCGCCGTTTACTCGCGCGACCTCATCGGACAGATGCGCGAGCAGGGCATCGACGAGCCGCGTTACACCGCCGAGCCCGGCATTCGTTTCATAGCGAGCATTCCCTACGGTCGCCGCTACTCCACCCCGCTGGCCGATGCCGACGCCTCCGACCCGCTCTGGGCCGCCGACATCAAAAAAATCAATCTCGACTCCCGCACCGCCGCCTTCACCGGACGCTATTTCGAAGTGAACAAAAACCTCGGATGGGAAAACTTCGGCGCGCGCACCGGCGTCGCCGCCTTCGACGCCTGCCTGCCCACCACCGCCAACGAGCTCGAACTCTACTCCCTCATGCTCGCCGACCAGGACCCCTCGCTCATCATGACCGGCGGCAACGGCTGCATGTTTGGCACGCCCGAAATCGTGCGCCCTTTCCTCCGTGAATACCTCGCCATCCCCGACGCCCGTTTCGAGCGGCTCCCCGGCGCGACCGACCCCGTCGCCGTGTGGCGGCACCGCGCCGCCGACGGGACGGTCTGGTTCTATGCCGTCAACCGCCTTCCGGTTCCGGTCACGACAACATTCTCGCTCGACGGCGCGTCGCCCGAAGTGCGCACCGCCGCCGGAAACACCAGGATCGAAACCCCAAACGCCTCGCTCCGCCTTGTCATCGAGCCCTACATGCTGCGCTCCTTCCGCATGACCGGCGGCACGCTTGCGCACTGCCGCGTCGAGACGCCTCCGGATTACGTCGAAAAACTCCGCCCGCAAATCGAGGGCGCGCGCCGCCTGCGCGACGACATCGCCTCGCGCCGCATCGTTCCCGAAGCGTCAGGCCCCGACGCTCGCGAAGCCATCGCGCAACTCGACGCCGCCATCGCCGCCTTCGCGGCCGGGCACTATTGGACCGCGCGCGGGCAGCTCACGCGCCTCGCCGCCACGCGCTTCGAATACACCAGCGGACGCTACATCCCCGGCGTCCTCAACCGCAGCGTGCCGCCCGGCGTGCCCGATTTCACCGACGCGCAGCCCCGTCCGCTCCAAACCCTCCTCGACGGCCACCCCGCCGCCGTCCGCGACGCACGCGACGCCGCGCTCGACGAGGAAAGCAACACCCTCTGGGTCGCCTCCGCCGACGGCCTCTCCGCCTTCGATGCGGTCACGGGCGAATGGAAACGCAACCTCACCGTGTTCGTCCCCCACGCCTTCGAGGCCGGCACCGTGCAGCACCCCGCGCTCCCTCAGCCCCTGTCGCCGCCCGTCGAGGCGGTCCGTATTTATAAACCGGATACAAGCCCGCCCGCGCTCCTTCTCGTCAAGCAAGGCAAAAGCCTCTCGCTCCTCGACCCCGCCACCGGGCGCACCCGCCCCACCATATATGGCGAGCCCGTGCAACTTCCCCCCGCGAAACCATTGCCCCCAGGCGTCGCGGCTCTCTCGAAAAAAATCACCGCGCCCGCCGCCTCGCGCAGCCTCGGCGGGTTTACCCAGCTCAAGGTCCGCGACGGCGCGCTCCACTACATTGCCCGCGGCAAACTCATGCGACTGGAAAACGGCGGCATTGCCGGATTGCGTGGCACGGGCGTCCCGCCCGTGGGCTCGAGTGGCATGGGTGACTCGCCCATGCACCCGTCACGCAACGCCGCCCCCGTCGTCGCCTACGACCCCGGCCCCGCCTTCAAAACCGAAGGTTTCGAGTCCTTCGCCTTCGCACCCGGCGGCGATCTCTACCTCGCTTCGCACTGGAACGGCTCCGCCCGCGGCGTGAACCTCTATCGCTGCGCAAAAAACGCCGCCGGTCCCGGCTGGTCCGCGCCCGAATACCTCAACAACGGCAAACCGCTCGTCGCCGGCCCCGATTACGTGGCCGCCGACCTCGCCTTCGACGCCGGCGGCAATCTCCTCGTCCTCGGCTCCCGCCCAAGCGCCGACCCGAAAAAACCCGCCACGCACGCGCTCTGTAGTTGGAATTTAGATACAAACGCCGCGCCCAGGCCTCTCGTCGATTTTGGCAAGATTGACACCGGCTCCGGCGAACTCGGCCTGCATGTCCTTCCGGACGGCGACATCCTTGTCGCCGGCGGACATGCCCGCGCGATCTGGCGGCTCGCGCCCGACGGCAAAGTCCGTTGGGAAACCCGCCGCCAGCGCGGGGCGCCCCCCGGCTACACCGATCTCCGCTGCCCCCTCGGCATCACCGCCGACGCCCGGGGCAATCTCTGGGTGACCGATCCGACGCGCCACCAGCTGCTCCGCCTCGACGCCGCCACCGGCGAACTAAAACAAACCTTCGGCAGCTTCGCCGATCTGCCGCTTGCGGAGGGAGAGGCCCGGCTTTTGCTCAACCAGCCTGCCGGCGTCGCCATTCTCACCGACACCGCGGGCGTCGAATGGCTCCACATCGCCGACACCGGCACCCGCCGCCTGCTGCGTTTTCCGCTTCCTCCCGAAAAATAAAAACGCCGTGCATCTGCCCGCATTGACCTCACTAGTCCCATCAGTCCTGTTATTCCCATGCACCCGCCGCACCCCTTCATCTCCTCGCTCGCCACGCTCCCCCTCCTGAGCACCGCCCGCTCGCGCTCCATCAGCCCGGAAAATTTCACCGGCGCAAAAGGCGCGGGCGGCATGGCGACGGAAGGCGAAGGCGCGCACGCCGCCCGCGAACTCGGGCGTGGATGGAAAGTTTCTCCCAGCGTGAAAATCGCCGCCGGGAGCACCTTCGAACTCGCCAGCATCGAGGGCCCCGGCCTCATCCAGCACATCTGGCTGACCCCTGCCGCCAGCTCATGGCGCTTCTGCATTTTGAGGTTTTATTGGGACGACAACCCCAGCCCCGCCATCGAGTGTCCCGCCGGTGATTTTTTTGCATGCGGCTGGGACAAGTTCGCCCCGGTCTCATCGCTCGCCGTGTGCGTGAATCCCGGCAGCGCCTTCAATTGCTACTGGCCGATGCCCTTTCGCAAACGCTGCCGCGTTACCTTTGAAAACATCGCGGGCGAGGACATGCTGCTGTTTTATCAAATCGACTACTCGCTCCAGGAAATCCCCGCCGAGGCGGCGTATTTCCACGCCCAGTTCCGTCGCGTCAATCCCCTCCCCTGCAAACAAGTTTATACAATCCTTGACGGTATCGAGGGCCGCGGCCACTACGCCGGCACCTACATGGCATGGGGCGTGAACAACTCCGGCTGGTGGGGCGAGGGCGAAATCAAGTTCTACCTCGACGGCGACGGCGAGTTTCCGACCATCTGCGGCACGGGCACGGAGGATTATTTCTGCGGTTCCTTCAATTTCGAGAACCGGGAGACGAAGCAGTATCAGGAATACTCGACGCCCTATGCCGGTCTTCCGCAAGTTCTTCGCCCCGACGGCGTCTATCGCTCGCAAACCCGCTTCGGGATGTATCGCTGGCACATCATGGATCCGGTGCGTTTCGAGAAAAACATCCGCGTCACCATCCAGGCCCTCGGATGGCGTTCCGGCCGCCGTTACCTCCCGCTGCAAGACGACATTGCCTCCGTCGCCTACTGGTATCAATCCCCGCCCGCCACCCCCTTCCCGCCGCTCCCGTCCAAAGACAAACTGGAAATTATCTGATACCATTTCGCTTTCAAACGCATAATAACTCTGCTCTCGCGGTTCTGCCGCAAGGACCCGGCTGCGGAGATGGCGTTTAAAAAAGTTCGCGACGGAGGCAAGTGACCTGCTTTCTCTGTCTGAAATTCAAGGGTAATCCCGCTGCTCGAGATCTTTAATAAAGCGGATATTAAAATGTTTTCAGTTTTGGCAGCTTCGCGGCCTCGCCCAGGCAGGTGAGCACGATCTTCAAGGCTTTGATGACATCCGCCTCGGCAGCTCCATCCGGCAGTGGCTTCATCGCCGCCAGCACCTTGGCAATATTCCTGGCCGCACCCGCGCCCTCATAGGAGATGCCTTTGTCCGGCATCTGCGCCATCATGCTGGTGGCTTGCACCAATGCCTGCACCAAGCCCGCGCTTCCGTGTCCGAGGGTTTTGTTAAAAATGGCGGGATCGGGATGTTTCATGAGCGCAGCGGCCGCGGTCTTGGCCTTGGCCAAAAGCTGCCGGACCACATCACCGGGGCGGGAGGCAAACGCATGCATCGCGGTGTTCACTTCAGATTCCTTGGCCCGAATGAGTTTTTCAATATCCTCGGGACGAAACTCCTTCACGAAATCATCGGCCGCTTTTGCCATCTTTTTGAGCAGGACAACGCTATCCTTGTCCTTTTTGCCTGCTTTCTTCTCAGTCGCAACGGCGGCCAATCCAACATTTTTGATTGCCACACGCAAATCCATCACACCGTTTACAATAAATTCCTTGCAGAGATCGTCACATTCCTTGCTCCAATGGGAAAAATCATATTTTGCCCACGTGACGGTGGCATTCAAAAATACATTCAGTTTCTTGAAATCAACCCGTGTATAAGCCTTGTCCAGTTTTTCGAGCGCATCTTTGCATGGAGATGACGCCCGCAATTCCGGATCAAGGTCCTTGCTTGAATCCCAGTATTTGCGGGTAAGGATGAGTGGAATTTCTGGTGGCTTGTAGACCGGCATGGCGGGAAATAAGGCGTGCAGGGTTTGGATGGTTATTCGCGGGCTGCCGCGATCTGACATTTATTCATGCGCCCGGTGTTCTTGAATGAAACATTTTACAGTTTTTCGTATTCATGGCATCGGTTTGCTATTCGTGGGGATTGTCTTCAAACGCCCCTTTTCGGCGGCTTGGACATACATCTCCGCGATTTTTTTGACGTGCTCCCATTGTTTGCGCAGCGATTTTATCTTGGCCTTGCCAATATCGCCCTCCGTCGCGGTCTCGGAAAGCTCGCCCAGCAACCGGCCCAGCTCGCGCACGAGTTCAGGGCCGATCCGATGGACATGCAGTTCGGGCACCTCCGGCGGTGCCCCCGGCACAAACGTGCCATTCATGCGCGCGCAAAGCCATTCGAGCGGAGCGATGCTGCCGGAAATGCGCGTGAGCACCTCGGTGCGATCCAGAGGGTTGCTCGCCCCGCTGCCGACGAGTGGCGGCTCGGCCCATTTGTAAACCAGCGACAACGAAACCCCCAGCTCGGCGGCAATTTGCTTGGCGGGGATCTCCTTGAGGATCTGTTTTACGACGTCGTGCGAATCCATGCTGGACTTTTTCAGGTTGTCGAAGCACGCCCGGAAGGCCGCGGCGCTTCAGGGCTGCTGCCGGATGCCGTTCCCGACAGGTGTATGAGGAATAAGGGGGTTTTCATCAGACAGACTTATCGATCGTTGCGGGACTTAAATGAAAAGTATGACGGTTGCGGGAACTCATCTCGAATCATAGGCCTTGAGGATCGCCTCCACCGTCCTGCCGCATTCGGCCAGACTTTTTTCGATTTGACGCGCGATTTTATCAATTCCAGCCACGGCAACCGAAACGGCCTGGATTTGTTTTGCGAGGCCCGCGTTTTTGCCGGGGTCCACCGACTGCCGGGCGATTCTGAGCGCCTTGTCATCGGGCAGTGCTTTCTGCAAGTTTGCGCATTTCCCATAATCGACCTCCAGCGACTTGACCAGCGCCCCTCCGCGAAGCCCCTTGATCAAGGCGTCTATCTTGGCGGATGAGGCGCCCGATTTGATCACCTTGCCCAGCGTGTCCAGTTCCTTGCGACGTTTTTGAACCGCGCCGGCGAGCTTGATATATCCACTCATGCAGCTCTCCGCCTGCCTGGCGGCCTGCGAAAAGCCCTTTTCCATTGCGGCAGTTTCGGCCGCGTTTTCCTCGTCGGCCTCCATGATGATATCCTGCGCCTTGACAGCGCCCTTTTGCCATTTGAGGAGGATCTTTAAAAACGGCTGGCAAAATTCCAGCACCGCCTCCGGCAGCTCGGGCGCCTTGAGAAGTTTCCTGATGCGCTTGATGGCATAGGCGGTGCACTCGGTAAACTCCTGAAACGCCTCCGCCGTCGGCGGCCTGGTTTTTTTGAGCGCGATCAACACCTTGCCGAGTTGCTTGTGGTTTTTGGTGAATTTGGGATCCTTGTCATATCCCAGCGCCAGCCAATCATTGAGCGCATAGGGCGCGGGAAGTTTCGGTGGAAGTTTGATGGCCATGGTGTATATAGATATTATTTGTATATTATATAACTGACTTATTTTCATCCTAGAGGCACCGGCAAATGACGCCTCTCGATGGATCTGAATTTACCCGGCCAAGGAGCTCGTCAAGTGTCGCTCCCTCCCTCCTTGTCAAGACGTTCGTCCACCTTGCGAGGGAGGAGGGGTGGTTTCTCTATGGCTTCGGGTTCGATTTCGGTTCCGTCCTTCGCGTCCATGATTATATATATTTTATATGCAAACGATTAATGTCTCTTCGGGCTCGCCTTTATCTTTTTTAATTGGCTGTTGTGCGCCGTGTCAATGCCATCGAGTGTGTCGCATACCTTTTCCCCACGCGGAAAATATTTCAGCGTGAGTTTTTCGAACTCCGCGCAACTTTCCTGCCAGTGCTGTTCCAAAGATGCTTATTTGCCATGGCGATTTGTTAGTTGAGGCTGTGGGTTACGGGAAGAAGTCACACATGACTGATGATTAATAAAGTCTATTGTAATTATAACGATCGGGTTTGTTTGTAACCATGCGGGGATTTCAAGCCAGGGGCCGGTTGCAGGCGTCAGTTTATATTAACAAGCGCGCCTTGGATGGTGAGGATGCCGGAGGCCTTAAGCTCGGCCATCGCGCCGCCCTCCAGTCCGAGCTTGGCGTTGCCTTTCATGATGGCCTGGGCGGTGCCCTCAAGGGCGAGGTTGGCGCCTGCCTTGGCGTCGAGGTTCGCGCTGGACTCGATTTTCACGCCGGCGGTGCCCTTCATTTCGAGGCTGGAGGTGGCCTCGGCGGTAATGTTCTGGGTGGCGGTCTGGGCGATGTTCGCGCCGCTCTTGACGGTGATGTCCTTGCCGGCGTCGAGGAAGATTTCACCGCCGGTTTTGATTTTGACGCCGTCGGCGTTGATGGCGATGGAGGTGCCGCCGACCTTGAGTGTGATGTTCTCGGTGCCTTCGAGGATGATTTCCTTCGCCTTGACGTAGCGTTGTTCGGTGACGGAAGTGGCATAATTCTTCTCAAACTTCTCACCGGCGTCGTCCTTGACGGTGCGGGAGGATTTGCCGGTGATTTCGACGACGCTCGGGCCTTTGATGGTGACAAACTGGCCGCCGCCTTCCTGCGCCTTTTCCCCCTCGCCGGAGCCGTCGCCGATGTTGGCGTCGCCCTCCTGATCCTGCGCGCCGACGCCGATGGTGATGTGCTGGTTGCCGGCGACGGTGAGGTGGTGATCCTTGTTGTATAATTCGAGCGTGTCGCCCTGGACGGCGAGATGGGATTCGTTGCCGACCTGCTCGACCCGATCGTTGGCAATGATGATTTCGTGGTCCTTGGCGGCGTGGATGAGGAGTTGTTCCTCGTCTTTTTTGTCCTCGAAGCGGATTTCATTGTATTTGCCGCCTTCGGGGGTGGTTTGGGTTTTGATCGTGGAACGGGTCTTGTGATCGGGGAGCGCGTAGGGGGGGAGGTTTTCCTCGTTGTAGAGACAGCCGGTGATAACCGGGCGGTCGGGATGGCCGTCGAGGAATTCGACAATGACTTCCTGTCCGACGCGGGGGATGAAGAGCGTTCCCCAGTTTTTGCCGGTCCACATTTGGGCGGCGCGGAGGTAAACGGTGCTGTCCTCGCCTTTTTTCTCGTCGTCGCGATCCCAGTGGAAACGAACTTTCACGCAGCCGTATTTGTCGGTGTGGATTTCATCGTCCTCGGCGCCGGTGACAACGGCGCTGTGGGGGCCGCGAAGGTCGGGGACGGGCGTGGCCTGCGGGGGGCGGTATTGCTGGGAGGCGGGGATGGCGGTGACACGGGACTTGAAGGCGAAATCGCGACCGGTCTCGTCCTCGGAATAGGGCGGGTTTTCGACGGCCAGTTCGTTTTCGATGACGAGATACTCGGCGTTGTAGGCGCTGTTGGGGTGGTCGATGAGGGTGAATTTCGTGCCGGTCGCGAGCGTGAGCGCGGTGGTGAGTCCACTGTAGGTGGTGTGGCGGGCCTGGAGGGAGCCGAGGCGGATCTTGGCGAGACGCTCGCCGTCGTCGGCGACGGCAAACATGCCGGGATAGTCAAACACTTCGTGGGCGTCCTCGGGGTGCCCGCGGCTTTCTACGGCGTTGGAACGGAGAACGGTGCCGGGGGTGGTGTAATTGTAATCGGCGAGCACATAGGCGCCGGTGTTGACGTCATGGCGCATGCCCCAGGAATGGAAGGCCTGCTCGTCGTTGGCGCCGGTCCGACCGTGGAAGGGAATGCTGGCGGCATCGGGCGCGGCGGAGTGCGAGGCCGGCGCGTCGCAAAGCACCATGGTGTGGCTGCCATCGGCGTGCTCGAAATAATAATAAATGCCCTCCTCCTCCATGAGGCGGCTGGCGAAGGCAAAGTCACTTTCACGATACTGGACGCAATAGGCGCGCTCGGCGGAGCCGGAGGATGAGGCGGAGTCCTTGTAATCAGTGATGCCGGCGTCGTTTTTTATAATCTCGGAAAGGATGTCCTTGGCGGTCTTTTTCTGGAAAATGCGGCAGTCGACGGTGCGGGTGGTGAGCCAGAGCTTGGGGACGATGATGGCGGTGTATTTGGCCAGGGTGGCGGCGGAGCCAGTCTGGCCGAAACTACGCACGATGCCGTTGATGTGGCGCGTGCCGCCGTCCTTCATCGGGCTTTCGATGGTGATGGTGATTTCCTTGCCGAGAATTTGTTTATAGTCGATGTCCACATCGGTGCTGAGCAGCCGGGCCTCGTATTCGAAAAGTCCGCCGAGGCGTTCGACCCCGCGGACGCTGCGGAGGAGGAGCTTGTCCTTCCCGAGCGGAGTGGTGATGCGGGCGGCGCGGTTGTCTTGCGTATAGGTTTCGTCGGACATGGCGAAAAATCTGGAGGGAGGGCCGGATGCGGAGGGAGACCGGGGCGCCGGAGGACGCGAGGAGCTCAGTCCTTCAGCCGTTTATTCCTTGTAGGCGTAGGTGAAGGCGGAGTCCTTCACGCCGATGTGGATGGCTTTCAGGTTGAGGCCGTCCATCATGCGGGTGAGGATTTCGCGGCTGATGTCAGGGAGCAGGGTTTGCGTGAGGATGGCATCGACCATGCGGCCGCCGCTTTCGTTTTCCGTGCAGCGGGCCGAGATATGCGCGACGACATCATCGCCGTAGGTGAGCGCGATGTTGCGGTTGGCCGCGATGCGTCGCACGATGCGTCCGAGTTGGAGCCTGATGATGGCGCGGAGCATTTCGTCACTGAGCGGGAAATAGGGCACGGTGACGAGGCGGCCGAGCAGCGCAGCAGGAAACGCCTTCAGCAGCGCGGGACGCAGGGCCTTCGCGATGCCGTCGGCGTCGGGCATGAGCTCGGGGTCCTTGCAGAGATTCATGATGAGATCGCTGCCGACGTTGGTGGTGAGGAGGATGATCGTGTTCTTGAAATCGATGAGGCGGCCTTCGCCATCCTCCATCCAGCCTTTGTCGAAAACCTGGAAGAAGATTTCGTGCACGTCGGGATGCGCCTTTTCGACTTCGTCGAGCAACACGATGCTGTAGGGGCGGCGGCGGACGGCCTCGGTGAGGATGCCGCCCTCTCCGTAGCCGACGTAGCCGGGAGGCGCGCCCTTGAGCGTGGAAACCGTGTGCGCCTCCTGAAATTCGCTCATGTTGATGGTGATGACGTTTTGCTCGCCGCCGTAGAGCGTCTCGGCGAGGGCGAGGGCGGTCTCCGTCTTGCCGACGCCGCTGGTGCCGGCGAGCATGAAGACGCCGATGGGTTTGCTCGGGTTGTCGAGGCCGGCGCGTGAGGTCTGGATGCGCTTGGCAATGGCTTCGAGCGCGTGACGCTGGCCGATGATGCGTTTTTCCAGCGCGTCGGCGAGGCCGAGGATGGACTGAATCTCGTTTTTCACCATGCGTCCGACGGGAATGCCGGTCCAGTCGGCGACGACGGAGGCGACGGCCTGATCACCAACGGCAGGAAGGATGAGCGGCGATTCGCCCTGAAGCGCGGAGAGCTTGGTTTCGAGGTCGCGGAGTTGCGCGCGGAGGGGGGCGGTTTCGGGATCGGTGTCGGGCGCGTTGTCCGGCTCGGCGATGGAGGGCTCGGCGGAAGTTTTTTTGGCGCGGGATTTTTTCTTTTTTTGGGGCTCGGTGGCGGTTTGCGCAGTGGGAGGCACGGGCGGGACGCCCGTGTCACTCGATTCCACGGGCGAGTCGCCCGTGCCACTCGAGCCGGTGACCCCGGCCCCGGCTTTGAGGGTGTCTGCGAGTTGGCGGCGGAGGGCGAGGATTTGGGTGACGAGGTCTTTTTCTGCGGCCCAGCCGGCCTCCAGTTTCGCGAGGTGGGCTTTGTCGGTTTCGAGATTTTTGCGCACCCTCGCCTCGCGCTCGCGGTGGTCGGATCCGAGCGTGGTCTCCTTGGCGAGGATTTCGAGCTCGGCCTCAAGGATGAGGATGCGCTGACGGGTGTCCTCGATTTCGGCGGGGACGGCGTGCTGCGAGATGGCGACGCGGGCGCAGGCGGTGTCGATGAGGCTGACGGCTTTGTCGGGCAACTGGCGCGAAGGGATGTAGCGGTGCGAGAGCTTGACGGCGGCCTCGAGCGCCGAGTCGAGCACCTGCACGCGGTGGTGTTTTTCGAGGACGGGAGCGAGGCCGCGAATCATCGCGACGGCGGCGGCCTCGGAGGGCTCGTCCACTTTCACGACTTGGAAGCGGCGGGTGAGCGCGGGGTCCTTCTCGATGTGTTTTTTGTATTCGGCCCAGGTGGTGGCGGCGATGGTGCGCAGGGTGCCGCGGGCGAGCGCAGGTTTGAGGAGGTTGGCCGCATCGCCCGTGCCCGCGGCGCCCCCCGCGCCGATGAGGGTGTGCGCCTCGTCGATGAAAAGAATGATGGGCGCGGGCGAAGCCTGCACTTCCTCGATGACCTGGCGGAGGCGCTGCTCGAATTCGCCCTTCATGCTCGCGCCGGCCTGGAGGAGGCCGATGTCGAGCGAGCGAAGGGAAACATCCTTGAACTGCGGCGGCACGTCGCCGGAGGCGATGCGCTGCGCGAAACCCTCGACCACGGCGGTCTTGCCGACGCCGGCCTCGCCGGTGAGGATGGGGTTGTTCTGGCGGCGGCGCATGAGGATGTCGATGACTTGGCGGATTTCGTCGTCGCGGCAAAGGATGGGGTCCATCTTGCCGGAGCGGGCCTGCGCGGTGAGGTCGGTGGTGTAGCGGTTGAGCGCCTCCTGCTTGCCGAGTTGCGCGGGGGCGACGGCGCCGCTGGCCTCGCCGGGGGCAACGCCGCCGGTGGCGTCGGCCGCGGGCGCGGCAAGGCGGCCCTCGGGGGATTTTTCAGTGATGGCGGCGAAGTTGTCTGCGAGGGGCTGCTCCTTTATTTTGGCAAACTCGGCTGAAATCTGGAGGAGCACGTGGCGGAGATCGGACGCGCTGATGATGGCGAGCACGAGGTGGCCGGTGCGGATGGCGTTCTCGCCGAAGAGGAGCGTGGTGTAGGTCCAAGCCTGCTGCGTGGCGCGCTCGATGTGCGGGGAAAAATCGGCGATGGCGGTGGCGCCGCGCGGGAGCCGGTCGAGCGCGGCGGTGAGGTCGGCGGCGAGACGCGAGGCGTCGAGCGAGAAATGGCCGCAGATGTGGTGCAGATCGGTGTCCTGCGTCTGGAAAATCTGGTTGAGCCAGTGCAGAAGCTCTACGTAGGGGTTGCCGCGCATCTTGCAAAAGACGGTGGCGCCTTCGAGCGCCTTGTAGGCGAGCGGATTGAGTTTGCCGAAGAGGGTGGAGCGTTTGATTTCGGGCATGGGATGAAAATTTCGTGTTCCGGATGAGGGGAAAATGGGAAAGGCGGTCGTTGTATTCTTTTATTGGATACTCATTGCGGTCATAATTTCTGCGTGTCGGGCGGCGACGCGATGAGATCGCCGGCGTCGCGGACCGGCGGGTTGGAGTGCAGCCAGGTGGTCCAGCCGAGGCGCTGGCCGCCTTGTTCGCCGAGGCGGAGCATGGGGATTTCATCGGCGCGAAGGATGAGGCGCACGTCCCAGTAAAGCTCCGCGCCGGCGTAGTTCAGGATCCAGTCCCGCAGACGGCGGAACGACTCGCCGCGCGGCAGGAGCCGCCGGTAGTCGGCGAAACTCATCGGCCCCATGTGCACGCGGAACGAGAGTTGCGTGTCCCACACGCGGGTGCCGATGACCGCAGTCTGGCCGAGCGTGCAGGTGGAGGGCGCGCCGGTGAGACGCAGGCGGCTATCCTCGGGAACCGGCATCCAGCGCCCGACAAAAGTCTCCAGCGACGCCGGCACGTCGAAAAACTCGCGCAGGATGGACTGGAGCCCTTGCACATTGCGGCACTGGCTCGCGAGGCGGCCGGTGAAATAGAGCTTCGAGTTGAGCGGGACGCTGTCGGTGTCGCGGTTCGGATCGGCTCCCGCGCCGAAAAGGCTGCCGATGTAATAGGAAAAATTCTGCTCGGCGGGGCGGTCGAGGTCGAGCGCGAGCTGGTTGATCATCCACGCGCGGTAGAAAAGCGAAATGAGGCGGTGATTGAACAGGTTGAGAAAGGCGACGAGCGTGCGGTCGCCGTGGTTGCGCATGCGGTCGCGGATGTACTCGGTGATGTGGACGGGCAGCGGGCCGTTGGGACCGAGCAGGCCGAGGAAGTTGACGTTGAGGCGCGGCGGCGATGTCTCGGTGGCCGGGACAAACGACTCGAGCGGCGAGGTCGCGAAGGTGAGTTCGGGCAACTGGCCGAAACGCACGCATTCCTGCCGGGGCGAAAACGCCCC
This sequence comes from Termitidicoccus mucosus, assembly GCF_038725785.1. GTDB lineage: Bacteria > Verrucomicrobiota > Verrucomicrobiia > Opitutales > Opitutaceae > Termitidicoccus > Termitidicoccus mucosus. The sequence goes on along the minus strand of NZ_CP109796.1, from coordinate 617,048 downwards.
GCCGGTGCGCGGCAGGTCGGGATGCGCCGCGTCGATGAGCCGGACGGCGCGGAAGAAGTCCATCGAGGTGATCGCCTTTTCGAGTGGATCGCTCATAGGACGGGGCGTTTGCCGAGCCTCGGACGCCAGCGGCCGATCTCGCCGCGCTGCCCGGTGCGGATGACGGTTTCGGTGAACGCGTTGATCGACGCGTATTTTGCGAGGAAGTTTTCGAGCACGGACCCGATCAGGAACACGCCCGTGCCCTCAAAGGCGTCCTCGTTGAACTCGAGCGCGATTTCCAGCCCGCGCGCGAACGAGATCGGGCCCGCCGCCGGCGAGCGGCGCACCACGGAGCGCGCGCTCACGCCGGTGAGCCCCTCCACCTGGCGGGCAAGCTCGCGGTTGCCGTCCTCGACGTAGAGTTTCAGGATCTCGCGCAAGGCCGAGGCGCCCTCGCCGGCCTTGGCGTTCACCAGCGACATGTAATTGAGGGAAAGGTGGCTGATGAGCCGCCACGAGAAACGCCCCTCGGCCATCGACGGGCGCGGCTCGGTCGGGCCGGAGATGCAGCGGATGCCGGTGATCGGCGCGCTGGTTTCCATGGTGAAATCGGCGGCGGCCACGCCGATCGCCATCTGGATGGGCAGGTGGCGGTTGGTGCAAAGCGCCTGGATGCCGAGCTGGCGCAAGTCGGCGCGATACGGCGCGGCGTTGGCGTCCACCAGCGAGATGAACACCTCCGTGCCGGTGTAGTCGGATTTTTTGCCGAATTGTTTTTCGCGGGCCGTGAGCACGCGCGGCTGCCGGATCGACGTGTAGTAGGCGGCGGAGGACATGTCGGTGTCCTTCGCCAGATAAAACGGGTGAAACATCTGCTCCTCGCCGGCGGTCTCGCCGAGGCCCTTGACCGACTCGATCTGGAAGACCTCGAAATCGAGCGGGCGGTTGCGGTCGGGCACGACATGAAACTCCGACAGCCACTCGGTGAGCTGGATGCGGTCGAGCGATTTGGGAAAGAGATTGATGACCGGCGTGCAACCCAGCTCGAAGCAGGACGCGTCGATGCGCCCTTCCAGCCTCGGCTCCTGCTGCGCGAGCGGGATGACGAGGTCGATCAGGTTGTCGTTCGGGCACTCGGCGAGCGCGCCGCCGAATGCGGACAGCTCGGCAAACAGGAAACGCTGCGGAAACGCGAAATACTCGCGCAGCAGCCGGTAGCCCTCGAAACTGCGCGGGCTGGGCGGCAGCAGCGCCTCGTTTTCCTCCAGACCGACGCGCCGGATCGCGTCCGGTTCAAACACGCCGACCGTTTTTCCACGCTGCGCGGGCGACTGCACCACGAGGCCCAGACGGTGCGCGAAAATCTGCTCGAAAATACTCACCGGCAGCTCGCCCGCGCCGCGCAGATAAAACGCGACCGGATCGAGCGCGATCTTGCCAAAGGTCAGGCCGGCGGTCGCGCGCAGGCGGATGCGGATGGCGGCCTTCGCCTGCAAATGCCGCGGGAGACCGAGCGTCTGCACATCCCGCGTGAAGTAACGCACCTCGTCCACGCGCACCGGAAGCAGCCGCACGTCGTGCGCGGTGCGAAACGTGCAGGGCGTGCGGTCGCCCTTGCCCAAGATGCTTTTCAATGTGCTGCCGCGCGGGACGACGGCGCCCCTGGCGAGGTTTGCGTCCTTCTCGTTGGCGTCGAATTTTACCACGGCCATCGACGGCACCGGGGTCAGGAAATGCGGATACACGGTCTCCAGCAGCGACTGCGTGAAGCGCGGAAACTCGGCGTCGAGCTTGAGGTGCACGCGCGCGGCGAGGTAGGCGAAACCTTCAAGCAGGCGCTCGACATAGGGGTCGGGGCAGGCGTCCTTGCCGGCCGGGTCGATGGCGAGGCGCCCGGCGATTTTCGGATATTCGCGCGCAAACTCCGCCGCCGACTCGCGAAGGTGGCGGAGCTCGTTGTTGTAATGATCGAGGAGTCGTTTATCCACTGGTAATGCTGGAAATCGCCCGTTCGGCGCCCGCCTCGATGTCGATTTGGGTTTTTATATACAATTTCTCCGGGATGGGATTGGCCCAGAGATCGCCGTGAATCTCAAAACTCACGAGCTGCCGCTCCATGAACGCGCGGACGCGGAGCGTGTTCGGGATGATGCGCGGCTCAAACACGCGAATCGCGACGGCCATCGCCTTTTCCAGCGCCCCCATGTCGGGCGCGGTGAGCCCGAAGAGGTGGCGCGTGCCGTAGTTGAGCACGGAGCGCTCGACCTCCGGGAAGTCGCCGATGCGGAACTCCCGCCTCACGCCCTCGACCGGCAGGTGCGCGCTGGTGCTGAGCAACCAGGTGAGGTCGCGCAGCACGCCCTCGCGGTAGCGTTGCACGGAGACCACGCGCTGCGCGCGGCTCTCCTCCCCCTTGGCCGGCTCGTCGTCCGTGAGACGGTCGAGCAGGCAGGGATGGACGCGCTTGTAGAGGGAGGAGTCGTCGGGCGGCATACCGGCTAATAGTTATATGAAAAACGAGCGGAAAGAGGGCGGAAACCAAGCAGTTCAGCTTCCGCCTCTAATTTTTTAGTCATCCGATCTCATCAATGACAATTGCACCGAGTTCAGCCACAAGTCCCTGGGTTGCGTCACCGATTGTTGCCGCTATTTCCGCGGCCCCCGATCCGAGACCCGCGCCAAACCCCAAGGCCAGACCGGTGCCGAGGCTCACGACTGTCGCCGTGTAATCCAAAGCGTTGGGAACCCCTTTGTGCAAAAGTTCAATTGCCTGACGGAACTTTGCATTTAGTTCTTTTGACTCATCAACCTTCTCGTTCGCTGCAATTATGTCGTTTATAAGCGTGTTCAACATTCCCTCGGCTTTTTTGATGGCGGCCTCGTAGTTTTTCTGAGCCTTGTCCAGTTGTTTCAGGGCGGTGCCCAGAGCCGTCGTGATTTTTGCCGCATTGCCCGGATTATTTTTAAGAATTTCGGCGAATTTTGCTTTTATGTTGTTTTTTGCCGTCGCGAAGGCGGTCGCGCTCGCGGAGAGGGTTTCCTTTTGCTTGTCCATCGCGCCGTAGAGACTGGTGGACAGTTTGTGGGACAATCCGCTCACTTTGCCAATGTTTGTGTCGTGCAGCTCGATATGCGACTTGCAATTCGCCAATGACGGCGTTTCCAAGCCCACCACGCCACTGAGCGCGCCCAATCCTAATTCCGTCGCGCTTTTGCGCCCGCTTTTGAATATTTTTCTAAATAGACCCTTTGGGGCGTTCACACTTTTTTCGATCTTCTCCTGCTCTTTCTTCAGGGTCGCCATTTTTTTCTCAAGCGCCGCCCTCTCCTTGGAATTGGCATCCATGTCCTTTCTGGCTGCCTCAAGCTTCTGCTTGTTTTTCGCATCCTGTTCTTTTGTTTTTCCGGCCTTTCCTATTCTTTGCTGCAATTCCAAAATGCGGGATTTGAGCTGCTCGTATTTGGCGTTGGTCTCCTCCTGCTCATTTTCGTATTTGAGGAATTTCTCCCTGGCCTCAAAAAGCTTGTAATTGCTGTCCAGCATGAAGGCCGAAAGTATTTTGAGCTCGCCCTTCACATATTTTGCCGTGGTGTCCACGGTGGAGGCCAGCTTGATGCATTCCTGGGCAATACCCGCTGCCGATCTGCATGTGGCGATAATAAACAGCGGGGCCGCCGCCCCTCCGGTGAGCACAGCCAGGACGGCGGAGCAGGCAGTGCTCACACCGGAGACGGCGATTTTCGCGGCCGCCTTGATCCTGTATTCCTCAAGATTATCCTGCTCCTTTTTATATTCCTTGATAATGTTCACGCATTCTTTTTGGGCCGCGTTTTCAAACGTCTTTTTCATGCTTTCCATTTCTTTTCCGAGGAAGAGATAATACTTTGCCTCTCTCTGATCCTCGGAAAACTTGCCGGCACCGTTTTTTGCCGCCTCGTTTGCGAGCCTAAGCCATTTTTTGATCCCCTCGGAGATTTTCTGCTGGGCGCGCTGCATCCACGAGGGGTCTTTCGTGAACGCATCATAGGCATTCCCCGGCAGGGAGACGGAAATGCTCACGGGGATCTTTTTGTTTCTGGCATAGGGAAAATCCTTGTAATAGGATTCGATTATGATCGGCAGCACATCCTTGAACTGCACCATTTCGTATGATTTATTGGCCATTGTTACGTCCTTGTCTTAGGGTCTTTATTATTGGTTTTGGTGGTTTTATGTTTTTGCTTACCGAATGAATTCATCAGATGGAGAAAAATAATGAATAGGGGCGGCGTTTTTGCGGATTGACTATTCGCCGCCTTGAAAGTCGATCACGCGGCAGTCGAGCAGCGGGATTTCCTCCGCGTCGGTGGCCAGCATGCGCTGGCCCGAGCCCACGGTGAAGCCATCGGGCAGTTCGCGCCATTGCGTGAGGCGGGAAAGCAGGCACTTCGGGTCGGGTTTCGCGTCCGCGCCGGCGGGGGCGGCGTAGCGCACCGGGATAAAGCCCGCGCCCTCGCCGCCGTTGGTCCACATAAATTGAGCGGGGGCGAAGACGAGGTCGCTGAGGTTTTGCGGCGGCTCCAGCGCGATGCGGCGGATGCGGTTGACCGGCACCCAATAATATTTGCCCTCCATGAACAGCTCGACGACCGGGCCGAGGCGGTTGTCGGCGTCGGCGAGCCAGGCGAAGGGACGCCCGTCAACCGCGCCGGGCGTGGCGGGCGCGGCCTCGAAGGCGCGGTCGCGCAGTTCGGCGGCGGCGGTGGCGCGGCCTTGCGCGAGCAACTGGCAGGCCTGCATGAGACAAGCCACCCACTCCTCGGGTTCGCCGAGGAGCAGGGGCTGGCGTTTCCCGGCAAACACCTCCGCGCGAAACACCTCGCACTGGATGGCGGTGCGGTAGATGCGCGCGGTGAGTTTGGACTCGGGATCGGTGGACAGCTCCGCGAAGATCGCGAGCTGGCTGAGCGCCTTGTCCCACCGCCCGAGCACGCAGTTCAACTGGTAGAGAAACAGGCGCTGTTTCGGATCGGCGGGGGCGGCGCGGACGGCCTGATTGGCGGCCGCCAGCGCCCCGTCGATATCCGCGTGCTTGAGGAGGTCGGATGGGGAAGGCATGTGGGTGGCGGTTATGCGCCGAGCTTGAGGCGCTCGTTGATCTTCGGGGGATTGGCCATCTTCTTGTCGCCCTTGTTCAGGATTTCGTCCCAGAGGAACTGGGCCACCTCGCCTGTCTTCGCGCCAGTGGCGTGGTTGGTCACAGCGTAGGAGTATTTGATCGCGCCGTAGCTGAACTTGAGGCTTTCCTTCGGCAGCTCGTCCCCCGAACCGCTGACCGTGCAGGAGGTGATGAGGACATCGGTGAACTCCAATGTCACATACTCGACATTGGTTTCGCCGACGGAGCGGAAGATGCGGCATGTGATTTTGTCGATGTGCCGTCCGCTCATGCAGGCGTGGCACAGATGCGCCGTGGTGGCGTCCAGGTTCTTGGTGCACTCGAACTCCGTCAGGTCGGCGCGTCCGGTGGTGGCCGCGCCCGTGGCGGAACGGTTTTCCGCGATGGGCATCGTGACACCGAATCCGTAGTCGGTGATCTCGATCGCGCCCAGGCTGACTTTGGTGGCATATTCGCTCTGGCTTTCGCCGAAGTTTTCCATGCCCGTGATATAAAGATATGCGTCAACTGCCATGGTGATGATGTGTGTTAATGGTTATGGGTGAAACGGAGGATCTGCATCAGGCCTTGGTGCCTGTGTTCTTGAGCGCGGACCAGGTGAACTGACTCTTCTTGCTTCCAGCCTGCCCGTTCTCCGGGTTCACGCTTTGGTATTTGAATTCGATGTTGCCGAAGTTGATGGTGATATCCTCGGAGGGCAGGTCGTCCCCGGACGCCCCTTTGACCGCGGTCTCGCTGATGACGACCTGGTTCATCTTTATTTCCAGCACGCGAACGGGCGACCTCGTGGAGGAGCCGGAGTCCTGGGTGTCGAAATAGAGGCTGATCGTCACGAGCTTGAACACGGTGCCGGCGGCGGCGTGATAGGCGAGGATCGGACTGGCGGTGTCCACCTTCTTGGCGAACTTGAAGGGCTCGAACTTGCCGCGCCCGGAGGTGCCGGAGCCGCTGTCGGAACGGAGGGCGGGAACCGCCATGGTCGTGGCGAATTCGTAGGAATCCATCTGGACCGGGCACTTGCCCTTGAGTTCATTATAATCGGCGGGATCGGACTCCCCTTTGATTATGGGGTCCTCGAATACGATATATGCATTGAATGCCATGATCTATTATTTGTTTTTCGTCCTTTGTGTCGCGCATGAAAGGGCGAGTTTTTCTGGTGTGGCGCAGCGCGCTGCATGGAAAAATCATCAGATCTGGGATTTTGGGGGACGGACCGGTTTCCAGTTGGTTGACGCCTCCTCCCCGCGCACCATGTCCCAGCTTTTGCAAAACCAGTCCGCGCCGTCGAAATTGGTGGCGGTGGTGATTTTCTGGAAGGATATCGCCACGGTCTCGGACAGGTTTGCACTGTCGGAGGCATTAATATTCACCGAGGCGATGCCGCAATTCTCCAGCAAATAGGCCATAAACAATTGGGGCTCCGGCTTCCCGTCTTTCTCCACCTCGCGGCAGATATGCAATTCCACGTTTCCCTTGAGGAAGGCGCCGCGGTCCCCGCCGTGCGCGCATTCCATGCAGAACTGATGCAGCTTGGGGGTCACGGTGTCCATCAGCTTGGTGATTGTCATGCCGCCTCCTTCGGCAAGTTCGGTCATCCTGCCCTCCATTTGCTGAAGGTCGGCGATCCATGCGGTGCTGTCATCATCGCCAAACAGGTTGTTTACTCCGCCGTCATTTATCTCATCGTCATGCCGCCTCCGCAAAGCACTCAAATGGCCCCATGCCATTTTATCACTCTCGGAACCCAGGTTTTTCGGTTTTTTTTGGGAGATGCCTTCATTATTCCCGCCGCTGTCCAAATCATACGAGCGGACGGGAATCCAGTCCTTTCCATAATAAAGGTCCGTGGACTCGGTGTTTCCCACCCCTGGAATTTTTATATAAGCGTAAAACGGCATGGCTGTTGGAAATCAAGGCGCGGTCATGTCGCCGGGGGGCGTTTCTTTTTTGTTCTCCCTGAAATTCCATCCGAACATGGAGGGATCGTTCGGACGGTGATGGATCATGAACATTTTCTTGAACCCGATGGAGAGCTTCTCCTCCGGGGCGTCCTCGTCGGAATCCCCCCTGGATATTTCATAATGCAGAATCCGGCATCCCTTGAAACGGTATTTTATGAAGGCGAACCCATTCCCTTTGCCACCGTTGTTGGAGTCCCCCATGCGGCACAGCTCCAGGTTTATCTCCTCGATGGTACGGTCATTGACGCCCGACTGGCCCACCGCGTCCTTGAAGCGGCATTGCAGATAGCGATAATAAAGCATGTTGCTGGCCCTGTCGGCGGGCTTGGTGATGGAGAGCGACGGGCTCCCGCCACCCAGGTTGTAACTGAACTCATACACCTCGGACCAGCCCTGGTGATGGGAGCCCTTATAGCCGCCCTTGATCCCCCCGGTGTAATTCATGTAGGCATCGACTAGCGGCATGACGGAGGGAGGGATGAACAGGGGTTATGAATAATATCAAGCATTGCGAAAGGCGGCGGTTGCGGGAAAAGAAATCTCACGCAACCGCCGGCTGATAAAGTCTATTATAATTATAACGGGCGGGTTTGTTTGTAATCATGCCGGTCGCGCCGGGCACTGGGACGCGGCGCGACCGGATGGGTTTTCGTCTTTTATAATCAGCCGGACTTGGCGGAGGGGAGCTTGGAGACCAGGCGCAGGGAGACGGTGAGGCCCTCGAGCTGATAGTGCGGCCGGAGGAAGAACTTGGCGGAGTAGTAGCCGGGGTTGCCGGGCACGTCCTCCATCACCACCTCGGCGGCGGCCAGGGGATACTTGGACTTGGATTCCTCGGAGGCGGTGGGATCGCTGGTCACATACTGCATGATCCAGTTCTGGAGCCAGCTGCGCATGTCCTCCTTTTCCTTGAAGGAGCCGATCTTGTCGCGGACGATGCACTTGAGGAAGTGCGCGAAGCGGCAGGTGGCGAAGAGATACGGGAGGCGGGCGGCCAGCGCGGCGTTGGCGGTGGCGTCGGGGTCCTCGTATTCGGCGGGCTTGTTCAGCGACTGGGCGCCGATGAACACGGCGTAGTCGGTGTTTTTCCAGTGCGAGAGCGGCATGAAGCCATTCTTGGCCAGCTCGGCCTCGCGGCGGTCGCCGATGGCGATTTCGGTGGGGCACTTCATGTCCACGCCGCCGTCGTCGGTCGGGAAGGAGTGGACGGGGAGCCCCTCGACCATGCCGCCGGACTCGGCGCCGCGGATGCGGGCGCACCAGCCGTAGAGCTTGAAGGAGCGGGTGATGTTGGTGCCCATCGCGTAGGCGGCGTTGGACCAGACGTATTTGTTGTGGTCGGTGCCGGTGATGTCCTCCTCGAAGGCGAATTCCTCGACCGGGCTGGTCCGGGCTCCGTAGGGAATGCGGGCGAGGAAGCGCGGCAGGGTGAGGCCGAGATACATCGCGTCCGCCGACTCGCGGAGGGAGCGCCAGGCGGCGTATTCCGGGGTCTGGAAGATTTTCGTGAGGTCGCGGGGGTCGCCGAGTTCGCGCCAGGACTCCATGTTCATCACGGCCGGGTTGGTGCCGGTGATGAAGGGGGCGTGCGCGGCGGCGGCGATCTGCGCCATGCCGGAGAGGATTTCGATGTCCGGGGCGGAGTGGTCGAAGTAGTAGTCGCCGATGATGGCGCCGTAGGGCTGGCCGCCGGGCATGCCGAACTCTTCCTCGTAGAGTTTTTTGAAGAGCGGGCTCTGGTCCCAGGCGGTGCCTTTGAACTTTTTGAGGGTCTTGGCCACGTCCTTTTTCGAGATGTTCAGCACGCGGATTTTCAGCGACTCGTCGGTCTCGGTGTTGTTGACGAGGTGGTGGAGTCCTCGCCAGGTGCCTTCGAGCTTGGTGAAATCCTCATGGTGGATGATGAGGTTGATCTGCTCGGTGAGCTTGCGGTCGATCTCGGCGATGATGCTCTCGATGGTGGTGATGGCGTTGTCGGAGACGAGGCTGGTGGCGGCGAGGGCCTGCCGAGCAAGGGTCTGCACGGCGGCCTCGACGGCGCTTTTGGCCTCGTCGGTCTTGGGTTTGAACTGCTTGTTGAGCAGGTTTTGGAATTCGCTATATTCAGCGGTCGCGGCCTGGGGCGCGCCTTGTGCTGCGGATGCGGTTTCGTCTGACATGGTCGTGGTGGAATGGGTTGGGTTGCTGGTTTATTCTCCGGCGGGTTTGGCGGAGGCCGAAACCGTGTTGAGGAGCGCCGGGTCGTTGAGGAGCTTGGCGATGAGGTCCTCGGCGCCGGTCTTGCCATCCATGTAGGTGAGGAGGTTGGAGAGCTGCTCGCGGGTGGTGAGGAGCTTGTTGAGGGCGTCCACCTTCCGCGCGACGGCGGCGGGCGAGAAGTCGTCCATGCTCTCGAAGTTGAGTTCGACGTTGAGGTTGCCCTCGCCGGTGAGGGTGTTGGGCACCTGGAGGGTGACGCGGGGCTTGGCGGACTTCATGCGGTCGTCGAAGTTGTCCACGTCGATTTCGAGGAACTTGCGGTCGGCGACGGCATCGAGCGGCTCGGCGGGATTGCCGGAAAGATCGGCCATCACGCCCATGACGAACGGGAGCTGGACCTTTTTTTCGGAACCGTAGAGCTCAACATCGTATTCGATCTGAACCCGGGGCGCGCGGTTGCGCGCGATGAATTTCTGACTACTTGCTTTGGCCATGTTATTTTATGGGGGTTGGTTTTGGTTATGGTTGCTCTGACGAGGTTGTTGTTTTCGGCGGATTGCTCCGCGAGAAATGGAAACGCGGCGCGCGCGGGCTAGAGGGAGTCCTCCGGGGGTTTGGCGCCGGTGATGAGGGTGACGCGGTCCATCGCGTCGGGCGTCATGTCCTTAATGATGTCCATGAAGCTCATGGGGACGAGGCGCTTCACACGCTCGAGAATGAGCGGGATGGGGCTGGAGGGTTCGTTGCGGGAGTAGTAGGCAATGATGAGGTCGATGGTGCGGACGACATCCTCGCGGGTCGCGATGCCCTCGGGGGCGCGGCGCCCGACGGACGCGCCGCCGGAGGAAGGCGCGCCACCCGCATCGTCGTCCGCTCCCGAAGCGGCATCGGGCTCCCCTGCCCCGCCCTCCGCGCCGGCATGCGAAGCGACGGTGTTTTTCAATTTCTTCAGGTCGGCGACGAGCGGATCGAAGGTCGGCCAGGTGGAGGCGGAGAGCGTATCGGTGAAATAGGCGGTTATCGCCTGGGAGTTTTCCAGCGCGGACTCGATGGCCGTCGCGGTCTCGGCCAGGAATTCGGGCGGAGAATCGGTGAACGCGCCGTCGATGAGTGCGGTGGAGGGGGCGGCGCTGCCGTCGAGCAGGGGCGTGCCATCGCGCGCGGCGAGGATGGCGTCGAGCCCCCAGGCGCCGGCCTCGCGGGACTGGGTGAGAGGGGTCTTGCGGAGGGTTTCGATGGTCTTGTAGGGATCGCTGGCGGTGCCGATGGGGGCGGCAAGGTTATTGAGGCCATTGACGCGCTCCTGCGGGTCGTTGTCGTCCTCGGGGTCGAGCTTGGGATGGAGGGTTTCCCAATACGTCTCCAGCATGCCGCGCACGAGCGCGAGGCCGGCGGCGAAACCGGGAAGGCCCTGGGTTTTGAGGAGGGCGACGGCGAGCGCCGTGGCCACGCGGAGGTCCTTGGACTTGCCAAGCAGTTCCTCGCAACGCTCGCGCACCGCGCGCCAGTCGGCCTCCTCGGCGGGGGAGAATTGCGTCTCGGGCTTGCCGAGGATCATGCGGTCGAGTTCGAAGAGCGCGCCGGAGGCGGCGAGATCTTCGCCGGCTGGATCGTCGCCGGGGACGGGTTCAAGAAACCTGGATGTGTCGATGCTCATGGTTTTTCAGGGGGAACTCAAGTTGGGTCAGTAGGCGGTGACGTTCTGGCTGAGGATTACGGGTTGACCGGGGAGAGGAGCCCGCGCGGTGGCGGTGGCGGGCGGCTCGATGAGGTCGCGAATGGCACCGGCCGGGAGGCCGGGGGCGCGCAGCGGGCGAATGAGGACGGACTTGGCGGCGGCGATTTCGTTGCGCGTCAGGCCGATGCCGCTGATGTGCCCGAAGAGGCGCCGGGTGCCGTCGATGAACTCGCAGACGAGGGCGGCGTCGGCGTTGCCGGCGGCGCGGCCGCGGACATAGCCGGCGAACTCCGACGGATCGGCGCCGCTGTTTTCGGCGCGGAAGACGCGAATGCAGGCCTGGAGCGCGGCCTGAATCTCGGGCACGCGGGAGACGAGCGAACCATCGTCGCCCCGGCGCATGAAGGTGTTGTGGTAAAGTTCGACGGCGGTGCGGGCATTGGCCTCGGAGATGCGCCCGTCCACCACGAGAAACATCTCGGGCGTGCGGTCCTCGCTTTGGATGATTTGCTGGAAGAGGCCGCGGTAGTGAGTGCGCGAGAGGTGCTCGCCGGCGGTGGGGCGACGGGAGAAAATGCCGACGCTCACAAGCTCGTCGCGGGTGGCGCCGCTGATGCGGTTCGCGGTGTCGGTGTCGGACATGAAGGAGGCGAGGGCGGCCTGCATGTTTTCCTCCAGGGCGGCGAGTTCGAGGGCCCGCTCATAGGGGTTGGAGGCAACAGTGTTCTGGATGGCATCGGCGGAGGCGATAAGCCAGCCGGGATACGTCGAGCCATAGTAGAGCCCGCCGTGAAAGATGCTGTCCCACGGCGTCAAGTCGGCGGAGACCAGGGAAAACAGCTCGGGGACGACGCGCCCGGTCGCCTCGGAGAAGGCGCCGTCGAGATAGGCGTGCAGCCTGATTTGGGTGAGCCAGGGCATGCGCGCCTCGTTCTTGCCGGTGATGATGAGCGTGGGATTGTTCGGCACGAAGAAGCTGGCGGTCGGGATGAAAGCCTGCTCGCCGTTATAGATGGCGTAGCAATACATGGTGCCGGCCTGGTAGTGCGTGCCGAGCAGCGTGAGGCCCTTGCCATTCACCGGGGAGGCGGTGAGCTCGATTTTGTGCGAGGCGATCATGTTGGAAACCGCCACCGCGCCCTGCGTGGATTTGATAAAAATGTCGCCGGCGGCCAAGTCGGGCTGACCATTGTCAAACGAGAGCATGGTGTTGAACTCGCTCACGTGAATGTCGCCGCTGACGGTCTCGATGTGGATGCCGCCGGGGGCGGTGGAAAAAATGGTCGCCCAGTCGGCGTGAGTGACGCGGTCGTTGGTGATGGTGATGGAGCCGGTGCCGGTGGCGATGAGCGCGCCGTCGAGCCGCATGGCCGCGCCGTCGTCGAAGTGGTAGAACTGGTCGCCGGTGGTGGTGACTCCGGAGAGGAGGATGTCGCCGGCGTTGCGGATGCGGATTTTGGAAAGCTCGTTGCCGGCGCCGCCGAGCGCGATGTGAAACGCCGCGGCGCGCCCGCGCCCGTCGATGTCCACGCCGTCCGCGCCGCCGACGCGCAACGTGGCGCCGGTCTCCATCGTCAGTCCGCCGATGACATCGAGCGAGCCGTTGGCGACCTCGATGCCGCCGCCGGAGCGGACGGTGGCCATGCCGACCGTGGCGTCGCCCGCGCCGGCGGTCATGAACTGGATGGCCGCGCCGGAGGCGGCGGACTTGAGCAGGCCGGTGACCTCGATGTCGCCGCCCTCGGTGCCGAGGAACTGCGTGCCGGTGGTCTCGATGCCGACGGTGCCGATGGAGCCGGCGCCGGCGATGTTGATGGTGTCGAGCACGCCCGACGCGCCGCCGAGCAGCGCGCCGAGAATCACCTCGCGGCCCGCCGCGTCGATGAACACGCCGTTTTGCGCCCTCACGCCGCCGCCCGCCTCCAGGGTGAAGCCGCCCCTGACCAAAAGCTCCGCGTTGGAAAGCTCGACCGCCGCGCCGGATTTTATGGTGGTCATGCCCGCGATGCCGGCGGTCGTCGTGGAAAAGACGATGCCCGCGCCCGCCGTGGCGGGCCGGAGCAGGCCGCTCACCGTGATGTCGCCGCCGGTGGTGACGTAGTTTTGCCGCCCGGCGCTGGAAACATCCACGACGGAAATGCCGCCCGTGCCGGTGGTGCCGATGTCAACCATGCCGGCATCCGCCGAGACGCGCGCGGTGAGCGCCACGCCGCCGCCGGCGGTGGTGGCGAGCGCGATGCCGCCCGAGCCGGAGACAAGCGCGCCGTTGAGCGTGATGTCGCCCGACGAGGCGGTGATGACGGCGGACTGGCCGGCGGCGATGGTGTTGGCCGTGCCGGCGGTGGCGAAGGAAAGCGCGCCGGCGGTGAACAGGCCGCGCGCATCGATGACGCCGCCGCCGGAAAACTCCACCGCCCCGGCGGTGGCGCTGATGACGAGGTCGCCGCCCGCGTCGAGCAGTCCGGTGACGGCGATGCCGCCGGTGTCGGCGACGAGGTGCTGGCTGCCGCTGCTGGCGACGTTGACGAGCGCGATGCCGGCCGCGCCCTTCGCCCAAACGTCAACCGAGCCGTTTGCGGCGGAAATGGCCGCGGTGGCGAAAACACCGTCCGCCGCCGTGAGCGTGATGTCGCCGGCGGCGTTGACGACCGCGCCGTTGAGCGTGATGCCACCGGTGGCCGCGGTGAGCGCGATGGCGCGCGCGGCGGTGAGCGTGTTGGCCGCACCGTCGGTGACAAGCGAGCCTGCGGTGAACGTCAGCCCGCGCGCTGAGTCAATGCGACCATCCGCGCCGGAGAGTATGGCGACGTCGGTGATGTTGAAAGCGATGTCGCCCGTCGCGGCGTCGGTGGTCTTGAGCAAGCCGGTGCCGGTGAAGCTCGCGCCGGTGTAGGTTTGCGCGGTCCTGGTTTGCGCGCCGGCGAGCGCAATCGCGCCGGCTGTCGCGGTGGCGGTGAGGCCGGCGTTCACGGAGGTGATTTGCGCGGTGGAAAGAATGTCGCCGTTGAGGGCGGCCAGCGTGATGCCGCCGGCGATGTTGGCCACCGCACCGTTGAGCGCGATGCCGCCAGTGGCCGCGGTGAGCGCGACGGCCTGCCCGGCGGCAAGCGTGTTCGCCGTGCCGGCGGTCGTGAATGAGCCGGCGGTCACTGTCAGCCCGCGCGCGGACTCGACGCGGCCATCCGCGCCAGAAAGCTGCGCATCGTTGGTGATCTCAAACACGATATCGCCGGTCGCGGCGGTGGTGGTTTGCAGCAGGCCGGTGCCGGTGAAGTTCGCGGCGGTATAATTTTGCGCGCCGCTGGTTTGCACGCCGCCAACTGTGACCGCCCCGGCGGTCGCAGTGGCGGCGAGGTTGCCGGCGTCAACGGTGAGTTGCGCGGTGGAAAGAATATCGCCGAGAGTCGCAGCCAGCACAATGCCGCCGGTCGCGGATGTCACCGCGCCGTTGAAAATGATGTCACCGGTCGTTGCCGTGATGGCGATGTCCCTGCCGGTCGTGACGGTGTTCGCCGTGCCGGCGGTCGCGAACGCGCCAACATCGGCGGTGAGTTTGCTGGCGGCGTCGATGCGACCATCCGCTCCGGAAAGCTGCGCATCGTTGGTGATGTCGAACACGATGTCGCCCGTCTCGGCATCGGTGGTCTTGAGCAAACCCGTGCCGGTGAAACTCGCGGCGGTGTAGTGCTGCGCGGTCTTGGTTTGCACACCGGCCAGCGTGATGTCCCCGTCAGTGGCGGTGGCTACGAGGCCGGCGTTGGCGGAGGTGAGTTGCGCGGTCGCGAGAATGTCACCGGCACGCGAAGTCAGCGCGATGCCGCCGCTGGTGTTGGCGACCGCGCCGTTGAGCACAATGTTGCCGAGCGTGGCGGTGAGGACGATGGCGTCGCCGGTCGTAATTGTGTTGGCCGCGCCGGCGGTGGTGAACGAGCCGGCAACGGCGGTGAGTTTGCCGGCGGCGTCGATGCGGCCATCCGCTCCGGAAAGCGTCGCGCCGTTGGTGATGTCGAACACGATGTCGCCGGTCGCGGCGTCGGTGGTCTTGAGCAAGCCGGTGCCGGTGAAACTCGCGCCGGTGTAGCGCTGCGCGGTCCTGGTTTGCACGCCGGCCAGCGTGACGGCCCCGGCGGTCGCGGTGGCGGCGAGGCCGGCGTTGGCGGAGGTGAGTTGCGCGGTCGCGAGAATGTTGCCTGCGAGCGAGGTCAGCGCGATGCCGCCGTCGGTGTTGGCGACCGCGCCGTGAAGAGTAATATCGCCCGTGGTGGCGGTGAGCGCGATGGCGTCGCCGGTCGTAATTGTGTTGGCCATGCCGGCGGTGGTGAACGAGCCGGCAACGGCGGTGAGCCGTCCGGCGGCGTCAATGCGGCCATCCACGCCGTCGAGCCGCGCCGCGTTGGTGACGTTAAACATAATGTCGCCGGTGGCGGCATCGGTGGTTTTCAGCAGGCCGGTGCCGGTGAAATTCGCGGCGGTGTAGTTCTGCGCGCCGCTGGTTTGCACGCCGCCAATCGTGATCGCCCCGGCGGTCGCAGTGGCGGCGAGGTTGCCGGCTGCAACGGTGAGTTGCGCGGTGGAAAGAATATCGCCGAGAGTCGCAGCCAGCACAATGCCGCCGGTCGCGGATGTCACCGCGCCGTTGAAAATGATGTCACCGGTCGTTGCCGTGATGGCGATGTCCCTGCCGGTCGTGACGGTGTTCGCCGTGCCGGCGGTCGCGAACGCGCCAACATCGGCGGTGAGTTTGCCGGCGGCGTCGATGCGGCCATCCGCTCCGGAAAGCGTCGCGCCGTTGGTGATGTCGAACACGATGTCGCCGGTCGCGGCGTCGGTGGTCTTGAGCAAGCCGGTGCCGGTGAAACTCGCGCCGGTGTAGCGCTGCGCGGTCCTGGTTTGCACGCCGGCCAGCGTGACGGCCCCGGCGGTCGCGGTGGCGGCGAGGCCGGCGTTGGCGGAGGTGAGTTGCGCGGTCGCGAAAATGTCGCCGGCACGCGAGGTCAGCGCGATGCCGCCGTCGGTATTGGCAACCGCGCCGTTGAGCATAATGTCGCCGAGCGTGGCGGTGATCGCGATGGCACCGGCGGCGGCGAGGGTGTTCGCGGCGCTCCCGGTGGAGAACCAGCCGGAGTCTGCCGTGAACGCACCCGCGGCGTCGAGCGCGCCGGCGCCGCTGCCCGTATCCAGAAACGCAATACTGTGCGAGGCGGCGAGGGTCACGTCGCCAGCGACGGTGGTGGTCTTGAGGGTGCCGGTGACGAAGATATTGGAGCCGGAGAAGCCGAGCGACTTGCCGCCGGTGATGTTGCGCAGCGTGAGGTCGCCGCCGGCGGAAGCCGTGAGACCGCCGGTGCCGGTGACGATGTCACCGGGGAGGACGAGGTCGCCGCCGGCGGCATAGGACTGGTCGCCGTCGGAGGTGGCGGCGATGGGGCCGGCGTCGAGGCTGCCGTTGGTCGCGGTGGCGGTGATGCCGCCGGAGCCGCCGGACGCGGCAGCGAGGTCGCCGCGCAGCGTGATGTCGCCGTCCGCACCGAGCACGATGTCGCGCCAGGCGGTGAGAGTGTTCAGCGTGCCGGCGGTGAGCAACGAGCCGGCGGCGATGCCGATGTCGCGCGCGGACTCGACGCGACCCGAGCCGGAGAACTGCGCCGCGCCGGTCACGTCGATGAGCACGTCGGCGTCCGCGCCGGTGGTTTTGAGGAGGCCGGTGCCGGTGAAGCCGACGGCGGCATGGGTTTGCGAGGAACCGGTGAGCACGTCGCCGACGGTGATGGAGCCGTTCGCGGCGGTGGCGGAAAGAGAGCCTGCGGCGGTGAGCCGGGCGTTGGCGAGGATGTTTCCGGTGGCGGCGTCGAGCTCGATGTTGCCGGTGGCGGAGACGACGGCGGCGTTGAGCTCGATGTCGTTGCCGGACGCGAGGGTGATGTCGCCGGCGGCGGAGAGGGTGTTGGCGGAACCGGCGGTGACGAGCGAGCCGACGTCGGCATGGGCGGTGAGGCCGGCGGCGGAGTCAACCAGCCCGGAGCCGGAAATGGCCAGGTCGCCGCTGCCGGCGGCGAGGGCGATGTCGCCCGCGCCGGCGTCGAGGGTCTTGAGCGAGCCGCCGACGATGACGCCGAACCAGCCGTAATAATCCTGCGCGCCGCCGCTGGCGACATCGGAGATCCGGAGCATGCCGTCGGCCGCCGTGAGGCTGACGCCGTCGGTGCCGGTGAGCGAGGAGGTGATGGGCGCGTTGGCGGTGAGGCTGCCGGCGGCGCGCAGCGTGACGCCTCCGGTGGCGGAGGCGAGCGCGCCATTGAGGGTGATGCCCGCGCCGAATCCGTCCGCGCGGATGCTGACGGCGCCGGCGGTGGCGATGGTGTTGGCCGCGCCGGCGGTGGTAAAATTGCCCGCGGCGGTGGCGGAAAACGCGCCGGCGGAGTCAACTGTGCCGGTGCCGGAGAGGAGGATGTTTCCGTTGGTGGCGTTGATTGCGATGCCCGCGCCCGCGCCGGTGGTTTTGAGCAGACCGGTGCCGGTGAAGCCGGCGGCGGCGTAGGTTTGACCCGCGCCGGTCTGCACGTCTCCGACGGTGATGGCGCCGTTCGCAGCGGTGGCCGTCAGGCTGCCGGCGGCGGCGGTGAGTTGCGCGGCGACGGAGATGTCTCCAGCGGCGGCGGTGAGCGCGATGTCGCCGGCGGTGGAGGTGACGGCGCCGCGCAAGCTCATCGCGGCGGCGAAAATGCTGATGCCGCCGTCCGCCGCGATGGTGTTGGCGGCGTTTCCGGTGAGGAAGTTGCCGACGGTGGAGCCGGTGAAGTTGCCGCCGGTGCTGACGATGGCGTCGGGGCCGGCGAAGGTGATGTTGCCGGCGCTGGCGCGGAGGAGGATGTCGCCGGTGCCGCCGAGGGTGCCGGTGAGGGTGATGCCGCCGGCCCGGAAACTTTGCGTGCCGGTGGTGGTGACGTTGGCCAGGGTGAGGCTGCCGTTGGAGCTGAGGTCGATGCCGCCGTCGCCGGCCACGAGGTCGGCCAGCAGGCGGATGGCGGAGACTGCGGGGATGTGGAGTTTTATGGAGTTGCCGCCGCGGAAGTAGGCGCCGGCGGGCAGCGTGATGGTGCCGCTGCTGGAGCTTGGGTAAGTGATGAGGAGGTCGCGCGCGGCGTCCACGCGCGTTGTCGCCGCGAAATCGAGGCTCGGGCCGGCCCAGCTTCCGTTGTAGTTGAAGGAAATGTCGCCCGTGCCGGGGTCGGTGGTGACGAAGGTGCCGGTGGCGGCGGTCTTCCACGACTCGTAATACTGGGCGCCGCGGGAGGTGATGGAGCCGTTGAGGTTGAGGACGCCGCGCCCGCTCACGAGACGGACGCCGCCGCCGGTCGAGACAATGTCGCCGTCGATGGCGGTGAACCAACTGTCGGCATAGGTGTAGCCGGACGGCACGGGATTGGAGATGGCAACGTCGCCGCCCGCGCGAAGCGTGCCGCCGGTGAGCAGGGTAAAGCGTCCGCCGGTCGCGGAAAAGGCGCCCGCCGTGTCCGCGTCCTTGATGGCGATGTCGCCAGTGTAGGCGTCGTTTGTCGCCTTGACCATCTGCCTGAGCCCGATGCCCGAGCCCGCGCCGGTGGTGCGAAGCGTGCCGCTGGTGGCGGTGAACGCGCCGTAATAGGTGTAGGACTGCGAGCCGGCGGTCGTGACCGCGCCAACGGTGAGCGCGGAGCCGGAGACGGCGGTGAGCGCGCCGGCGGCGGTGAGGGAAGAGGAGGCGATGATGCCGCCGTTGGCCGCGGTGAGAAGGATGGAATCGCCCGCGGAGGTGACGGCGCCGGCGAGGGCGATGCCGCCGGAGCCGTCGGCGCGGATGCCGACCGGCCCGGCGGCGGTGATGGTGTTGGCCGCGCCGGCGGTGGCGAAACCGCCCGCGGCGGTGGCGGAGAACGCGCCGGAGGAGTCAACCGCGCCGTTGCCGGTGAAGGCGATGCCGCCCTCGACCAAGCCGCCGGTTTCGATGGTGATACCCTCCCCGGAGGCGGTGGTCCGGAGGAGGCCGGTGCCGGTGAAGTTATTGCCGGCGTGGTAGGCTTGCGCGCTGCCGGAGGCGACGTCCCCGACGATGATATTGCCTTCGCGGTTGGTCATCGTGACGGCGCCGGCGGTGGCGCTGACGGCGGCGCCGGCGGTGATGAGCCCCCGCTCGCTTGTGATGCCGATGTCGCCGCCGCGCGCGGTGAGCGGGGCGTTGAGGGTGATGTGGCCGAGGAGGTTTTCCAGCGCCACACCGCCGGCGGCGGTGACGGCGCCGTTCAGGATGATGTGTGCATTCGCAAACAGGGAAACGTCCCCGCCTGCGGTGATGGTGTTGCCGGCGCCGCCGGTGGTGAAGTTGCCGCTGGTGGTGGCGGTGAACGTCCCGGCGGCGTCGATGCGACCGCCGGAGGAAAGGGTGATGTCGCCGGCGGTGGCGTTGAGAGTGATGTCGCCGGCGGCGGCGTTGGCGGTCTGGAGCAGGTTGGTGATGTTGAGCGAGCCGGCGGTGATGCTGATGTCGGTGCCGGAAATCAGCGCGCCGAGGGTGAGGAGGCCGCCGGTGTCGAACGCGACGGACGCGCCGCTGGCGGTGCCGGTGTAGGTGATGCCGCCGTTGCGCGCGGTGTGGGTTTGCGCGCCGAGCAAGGATGTGGCGTTGACGAAGGAGACGCCGCCGTTGGACGAGGTGAGGGCGATGCCGCCGGCATCGGAAGTGATGTCGCCGGCGAGGGAAACGTTGCCGCGGGCGGTGATGGAAATGTTGCCACCGGCATCAATGGTGTTGGCGGCGGTGGCGGTGGCGAAGGCACCGTAGGAAGTGGCGGAGAACACACCCGCCGCGTCGATGAGGCTGCCGCCGGAGAGGGCAATGTTGCCGGAGTCCGAACGCAGGGCGATGTCGCCGCCGGTGGACCGGACCTCCGCGCCCAAGGTCATCGAACCGGCGGTGACGCCGATGTTGCCGGCGGCGGTGATGGTGTTGGCGGCGGTGGCGGCATTGAACGCACCGGAGGCGGTGGCGGAAAACGCGCCGGCAGAGTCGATGCCGCCGACGCCGGAAAGGGTGATGTTGCCGGCGGTGGCGTTGATGGCGATGCCCGCGCCGGCGTCGAGGGTTTGGAGCAGGCCGGTGCCGGTGAAGCTCCGGGCGGCGTAGGTTTGCGAGGAGCCGGTGAGCACGCCGCCGAGGGTGATGGCGCCGGTGGCGGCGGTGGCGGAGAAGGAGCCGCCGACGGCGGTGATCTGGGCGTTGGAAACGATGTTGCCCGTGGTCGCGGTCAGGCTGATGTCGCCGTCCGCCAGCGAAGCCCCGCCGCCGAGCTGGATGCTGCCGTTGGACTTGATGGCGAGGTCGCCCGCGCCGGGGTTGACGATGCCTGCGGCGAATGTGATGCCGCCGACGGTGGACGCGAAGGTAACGTCGCCGGCGAGGGTGACGGACTGGTTGTAGGTCTGCGCGTTCGCCGTGGTGATGGAGACGCCGGAGACGGCGATGCCGTTCGTGCCGGTGACGGCGACGGACGCGATGTTGAGGTCGCGGAGCAGCGTGACGGCGTCGCCGTCCAAGGTGAGGGCGAGGCCGGTGTTGTTGATGCCGCCGTCAAAAACGAGGTCGCCGCCGGCCCGGGCGGTGAAGGAGTTGCCCGTGAATTGCAGGCTGCCCGACCAGAGCTGATCACCGGTGGTGGTGAAGGCGGTGTTGCCGCCGAGCTTGACGAGCGAGCCGGTGACGCTGATGGACTCGAAGCCGGTGCCGCCGGAGTTGCCGAGGGCGCCGCCGAACGAAATTTCCCGCGCGCCCGCGATGGTGAGCGACGGCGCGGGGCCCGCGCCGGGGGCGACATTTCCGGCGAAGGCAATAGTGCCCGTGGCGCCCGTGGCGAGCGCGACGCTGCCGCTGATGGCGACATTGCTGTCATACGTCTGCGAGCCCGCGGTGGAGAGTTCGAGGTTTTGCAGGGTGATGCCACCCATGGCGCCGCCAACACCGGAGGCGCCGCCACCGGCGGCGGTGCCAGCATTGCCCGGATCGCCACTGGTCGCGCCAGCGTCGGTCGCGCTGCCTCCGCTTCCAGCCATGCCCCCAATGCCCGAGGAGCCTCCCGCCCCGGCACCGGTTGTGGCTGTGAGCGACTGGTTGCCAGCGGCCTTGCCGGTAATAGTAATGCCGCCGCCATTCCCGCCATTGCGACCATCGCCGCCCTTGCCGCCGCCGCCGCCACTGCCGCCGTCACCGTTGTACGCCAAGTAACTGGACGCGTTGCCGCCGTTCCCGCCTTTGCCGCCGTTCCCACCCTTGCCGCCGTTCCCTCCGACGCTGACCAAGGAGATATTGCCTGTCGAGACCGGTACTGTCGCGGGAAACGTCACCGTGATCGTCCCGCCGCTGCCGCCTGCTCCGCCATGACCGCCGCCGCCGCCGCCACCACCGCCACCGCCGCCGGTGCCACCGCCGCCAGAAGTTCCATCACCTCCATTCTCGCCGTTGCCTCCAGCGCCACCGCCGCCGCCATTGCTCGCAAGAGTGATGGCGCCGCCAACGCGAGCGGACTCGGCAAACGTCAGGCTGACCGCGCCGCCGTTGCCGCCGGCCCCGCCGGCAGTTCCGCCCTTTCCTCCCGCACCTCCAGCCACGACCCAGTTATCACTACCCACGGCATCGTTGTCGCCGTTGCCTCCATTGACGCCGGCATTACCCGCAGCACCGCCAGCACCCCCGCCGCCGCCTCCGTATGAACTATTATTAACTTGGGAACCGCCCGCGCCGCCACCGCCGGTGGGCGAGGTGACGCTGGTCGTGCCGTCGCCGCCCCTGCCGCCGTGGGCGCGGATGTCGATGTTGCCCGAAATCGTGCCGGTGACGGTCAGCGTGACAGCGCCGCCGTTGCCGCCCGCGACTCCGGCGGCTCCGCTGCCGCCGTCGGCGTTGGCGGTGAGGGACGAGAAGTTTTCGATGCCGCCAATCGTGACGGCGCCGCCGTTTCGCCCGGTGCCGGCGGCTCCGCTGGTGTTGATCGCCAGAGCATTGGCGCCGGTGCCGCGCATCGTGCCGGTGGCGGCGGCGAGACTGCCGACGGTGAAAGTGCCGCCGCCCGCGCCGACGTTTATCAGGCCCGAGCCGGCACGCAGGGAAAGTGCGCCCGCGAGGGTGATGGAGGCGTTTATGTTGAGGTCGTTGCCGGCGTTCAGCAGGAGGCTGTTCGCGTTCGCGATATGGTTGATGGCATCCGCCACGATGATGTCGCCGGTGAGGGTCTTCACCTCCACGTTGGAAAGGCCGAGCTGGGTGTAGAGGGTGGTGAGGTTGAGGATGTAGTCGCCGTCGCCGCCTGCGGTGAAGGTGCCGGAGGTGTTGGTGGAGGTATCGGCGCCGCTGGAGATGGTGAGGTTGTCGGGGTCGAGGAGAAGCGTGCCGGCCAGGCCGCTGGCGGCGCGGAGGTCGGCGAGGCCGGCGTAGAGGAGGGATTTTTTGCCGGAGACCTCGGCGACGCCGCCGTGGGAGAAACCGGTGGCGGAGATGTTGCCAAAAAAGCGCGTGGTGTCGTCGGCCCAGACGACGACCTTGCCGCCGGCGCCGTCGGCGGTGGCGTCGGCGCGGAGCGTGGCACCCTCGGCCACGTAGGCGGCCTCGGCGTTGCGCACGGCGGCGTTCGCCCCCTGGTAGTCGCCGCCGACAAGGATTTCGCCGCCACCCGTCGCGCCGCTGGCGTCGATCAGCGAGTTCCCGCCGAGGCCAACGTGCCGGCCGGTGATTTCCACGCGACCGCCAAGTCCGGCGGCGTTGGCGGCGTCGATGGTGCCGGTGTTCCAGACCTCGCCGCCCCCCTGCCCTTCCAGCCGGACGTCGCGGGACTTGATCACGCCGGAGTTTTTCACGGCCATCGCATACAGGTCGCCGGCGGCCAGCAGAGCGCGCGCAGACTCGACGCGCCCCGTGTTTTCCACGCCGGGAGCGCCGCCGGGCGCCTGCGCGCGGGAGGTCGCGGTGGCGTTGACAAAGACGTGCTCGCCGCGACGCCCGATCAGCACGTCGTCGCCGGCGGCCAACATCACGAGACCCGCGGGCGCGGAGAGCACGCCGGCGTTGCGCACCGTCTGCCCGACGAGGTGGATGGCACCGGCGCGGATCGCGCCGTCGTTCGCAATCTCGCCGGCGAGGCGGGTGAAGTTGTCGTTGCGGGAAAGAAAATCACTGTTCGAGAGCGAGCCGGCCGCGGCGTAAATCTGCCCCACGTCGATGACCGCGTTCTTCCCAAAATAGATGCCGGCCGGATTGACGAAATACACGATGCCGTTGGCGCGAAGATTGCCCAGCAGCGAGGAGGGGTCCGCTCCGGTCACGCGGTTGAGCACGCGCGCCAGTTCATGCGGCTGGATGAACTCCACCGTGTAGCCTTCGGGAATGTTGAACTTGTCGTATTCGATGATCGCGCCGTCGGAGGCGCGGATGCCCGTGTAGTTGTCCTGATGGTTGAAGGTCGCGTCGCCGGCCACCACGTTGCCCTGCGGACCGGGGTCGCCGGCGCGCAACGAAAGCGGCGCGCAACCCAGCGCGGCGGAAAGCACGACGCGCAGGCACCAGTCGGCCTCGGCGCGAAAGCGGCGAACAGCGGAGGCGAGGGTGATGCGGCGGACGGGCATGACGAGAAGATTAAGGAGCGGGAGACAGGTGCGCGGTCAGGGTTAATAATGGACGGCCAGGCGGAAAGGGGCGGCGGGCGCGGTGTCGGCGGAAGCGGCGGCGATCATGTCGCCGAGCAGATTGGAGGGCATGCCGGGGATGCGGAGCGTGCGGAGGATGACCGTCCGCGCGACGAGCACCTCGCCGGAGGTCAGCCCGAGCGACTCAATGCGGTCGAAAAGCGCGGACATGTCCTGGGCGAAGCGGCGGGTGGAGAGCACGCTGTCGCTGGCGGGCGATTGCTCCTGGACGAAGCGCGCAAACCCGGCGGGCGGCGCGGAGGGGGCGACGGCGCGGAACTCGGCAAAGGCGGCGGCGAGCGCGGCGCGGATTTCCGGCACGCGCGAGACAGCCTCGCCGGTCGCAGGGTCGCGGTGGATAAAGATGGACTCGTAGGCGGCGAGCGCGGCGCGGGCGGCCTGCTCGGAGATGCGCCCGTCGGCCACCTGATAGTTTTCGGGCTGGCGCGTCTCGCTGGGGATGAGCTGGGTGAGGAGACCCTGGCCGCCCATGATGGAGGCGATTTCGTCCGGGCTGAGGCCGCGCGCGAAGATGCCGAGCTGCTTGAGCTGCTCGCGGGTGGCGTCGGTGATGGCGGTCTGCGCGTCGATGCGCCCCATCGCGCCCTCGGTGGCGATGACGAGGGTTTCCTGGGCGCGGCGGGACTCGGGCTCGGTTTGGTTGGCGGGATTGGTCTCGGTGGCGATGACGTTTTGCGTCTCCTCCTGCGCGGGCGGCGGGACGGAGTCGCCCCAGAACGGGGTGTTTTTATAAACCGCGCCGAAAGGCGCGCCGCTGCCGGTGGCGAGGACGGGGAAAAAGTTTCCGCCGGAGGTCATGCGCCCGCCGCTCATGGAGCCGGCGGCGATGGTCTTGGCGGTGAAGGAGCCGCTCGCGATGGCGAAAGGGGCGAGCCCGCCGCTGCCGGTGGCGATGAGGGCGGAGCCGGACTCGACAAAGACGCCCGAGCCGGAGGCTGCAAGGGCGATGGAGGGGGCTTGGTAGAGGTCGCCTTCGAGGTGGATTTCGCCGGCGGAGACGTCGATGGAGCGCGAGGCGGAAAGGCTGCCGAGGGAAGCGGTGCCGCCGGCCTCGATCCTGATGGTACCGGCGGCGGGGGCGGAGGAGCCGTTGTCGTAGGCGAGAAGGGTGTCGAAGCGCCCGATGGTGACGTCACCGGCGGTGGCGGAGATGAGGATGCCGTTGGACGAGGTGGAGAAGATGGTGGCGTGCGCGGCGGGGAAGTCGGCGGGGCTGAAGATGTCGATGTTGCCCCATCGCGAGACGAGCGGGCCGTCGAGCCGCATGGCGCCGTCGGGGGCGAAGGAATAGAACTGGTCGCCGTCGGTGGTGACGGCGGCGAGGGCGATGTAGCGGGCGTCGGAAATTTCGAGCGAGGAGAGATCGAGGTCGCCGGCGACGCGGACATCGCGGCCCCGCCCGTCGATGAGGAGCTCCGCGCCGCCGCCGTAGGCTCCCAGGAGGGCCGCGCCGGCTGCGACCGTGACGCCGCCGGAGAGCCTGACTTGCGCGCCGGCGAGCCGGGCGGTGGAGGCGAGCGCGATGTCGCCGGTTTGCGAGTCGAGGTCGAGGACGACGGCGCCGCCGCTGCCCGCCATGATGGCGCCGCCGACGGACATGGCGGTGCGCCCGACAAAGGTGAGGCCGCCGGTGCTGTGGGTGTCAACGGTGCCGGAGACGGAGATGCCCGCGCCGTTGAAGGTGGAGGAGCCGACGAGGTCGAGGAGGCCGGCGATGGTGATGTCGCGGGTGCCGGCCTCCACGGTCATGCCGGCGCCCGCGCCGTTGGTGACGGTGCCTCCGGCGGCGACGTGGAAGCCGCCGTTGACCGCGACCGCGCCACTGGCGTCGATGGCGGCGGTGGAGGCGAGCGCGACGGTGCCGGTGCCCGCCGTCAGGGAAACGCCCGCGCCTGCGTCGAGCGTGGCGAGCGTGCCGGTGAGTGTGATATTGTTGGCCGCGGCGTAGGTCTGGCCGCCGTTGGTGGTGACGTCGGCGAGGGTGAGGTTGCGGACGTTGGCGAGGGCGAGCGAGCCGGTGGTGAAAACCAGCCCGGTGGCGATGCCCACATCGCGGCCCTGGGCGTCAATCACCATGTCGCCGCTGTCAAAGGCCGTCGTGAGCGAGGCCCCCGCGGCGACATCCAGCCCGCCGGTGATATAAATATCCCGCCCGCTCACCTCCGCCGTGGAAGCGAGCGCGACCGTGCCGCCGATGGCTTGCAGGGTGACGGCGCCGCCGCTGTTGGCGTTGATCGCGCCGCCGACCGAGACGGCGACGTTGCCGATGAAGGTGAGCGAGCCGGAGGTCGCGGCCACGCGCCCCGGCACGGTGATGGTGCTGGCGCCGGTGACGGAGACGCCGCTGAAACTGTCAATCGTGCCCGAAATCGCGACGGCACGGCCTCCGGCGCCGACCGTCACGCTGGCGGCGTCGATGGTCGCGCCGGCGGCGACATCCAGCCCGCCGTTGACGGCGACAGCGCCGCCGGCGGCGACGAGCGCGCCAGCGGCGAGGGAAATGGTGCCGGTTTGCGAGGTGAGCGAGATACCGCCTGCCGCGTCAATGCCCGAGTCGGCGGCCACGGAGATGTCCGTCCCCGCGTCGAGGATGATGTCCGCGGCCATGAGACGGGCACCCAATCCCAGCGCGATGCTGCCGCTGGCGCGCAGGGTGAGGTCGGCGCCGAGTTCGACCATCTTCCCATCAAGCACGCGGATGCTGCCGGCGGCGTCGAGTGTGAGGGAGAACGGCGAACCCGACTCGAAGATGGTGTCCACGACAATGTCGCCTGCGCTGCTGGTTTTCACGGTGACGTCGGCGAGGTCCAACTGCGTCCAGAGATCGGCGGCGGCGAGGATGTTGTCGCCTTCGCCGGCGGTGAAGGTGCCGGAGCCGGCCACGCCAGAGGTGGGAAGGCTGTCGGAGATGGTGATGTGGTCGGGGTCGAGCAGAAGCGTGCCAACCTGGCCGCTGGCGGCGCGGAGATCGGCGAGGCCGGCGTAGAGGAGGGATTTTTTGCCCGACACTTCCGCGAGGCCGCCGCGCGTGATGCCGGTGGCGGAGATGTTGCCAAAAAAGCGCGTGGTGTCGTCGGCCCAGACGACGACCTTGCCGCCGACGCCGTCGGCAGTGGCGTCGGCGCGGAGCGTGGCCCCCTCAGCCACGTAGGCGGCCTCGGCATTGCGCAAGGCGGCGTTCGCCCCCTGGTAGTCGCCGCCGACAAGGATTTCGCCGCCACCCGTCGCGCCGCTGGCGTCAACCAGCGAGTTTTCGCCGAGGCCGACGTGCCGCCCGGTGATTTCCACGCGGCCTCCTGCGCCGGTAGTATTGGCGGCGTCGATAGTGCCGGTGTTCCAGACTTCGCCGCTCCCCTGCCCCGCCAACTGGACGTCGCGGGACTTGATCACACCGGAGTTTTTCACGGCCATCGCATACAGGTCGCCGGCGGCCAGCAGGGCGTGCGCGGACTCCACTCGCCCCGTGTTTTCCACGCCGTGGGCGCCGCCGGGCGCTTGCGCGCGAGAGGTCGCGGTGGCGTTGACAAAGACGTGCTCGCCGCGCCTGCCAATCAGCACGTCGTCGCCGGCGGCAAGCATCACGAGGCCCGCGGGCGCGGAGAGCACGCCGGCGTTGCGCACCGTCTGGCCGACGAGGTGGATGGCGTCGGCGCGGATCGCGCCGTCGTTGACGACCGAGCCGGCGAGACGGGTGAAGTTGTCGTTGCGGGAAAGAAAATCACTGTTCGAGAGCGAACCGGCCGCGGCGTAAATCTGCCCCACGTCGATGACCGCGTTCTTCCCAAAATAGATGCCGGCCGGATTGACGAAATACACGATGCCGTTGGCGCGGAGGTTGCCCAGCAGCGAGGAGGGGTCCGCGCCGGTCACGCGGTTGAGCACGCGGGCCAGTTCGTGCGGCTGGATGAACTCCACCGTGTAGCCTTCGGGAATGTTGAACTTGTCGTATTCGATGATCGCGCCGTCGGAGGCGCGGATGCCCGTGTAGCTGTCCTGATGGTTGAAGGTCGCGTCGCCGGCCACCACATTGCCCTGCGGACCAGGGTCGCCGGCGCGCAACGAAAGCGGCGCGCAGCCCAGCGCGGCGGAAAGCACGACGCGCAGGCACCAGTCAGCCTCAACGCGAAAGCGGCGAACAGCGGAGGCGAGGGTGAAAGTTTTCATCTTTGATTTCTCCATCTTGCTTTCTGATTTTTCCTCACCAGACCAGCGAGGCGCTGAAGTGGAGCTGTGAGTCGTAGCGATTGATGTCGCGGTAGGTGGTGCGGAGGGGTTTTTGAGCGAAGCCCCAGTCGCAGCGGACGTTGAGGTGGCCGAAGAGCTGGGTCTCGAAGCCGACGCCGATGCTGGAAAGCGTGAGGTCGCGCTCCCAAGGCATGCGGCGGATGATTTTGACGCGGCCCGCGTCGGCGAAAAGGCGGACGACGAAATCCCAGTCAGGCAGCGAGTGGAGGCCGGGGGCGCGCCAATTGAAGGGCACGCCGAAGTAGGTGGGCGGACGGGCGTCGCCGCGGTCGCGGGCGAGTTCGGAGAGCGGACGAAAAAGGCGCGGAACGTGCAGACGGTATTCGAAGGAGCCCATGATGACGTTGTCGCCGGCCGCCACGGAATCTGGGTATCCACGGAGTGAATACATGCCGCCGATAGTCATCAGCTTTTGCGGGATGACGCGCTCGTTGTTGACGACCTGCTGGCCGCGTGCGGTGAGGGCGATTTCGTGGGCGCGGGCGGACTTGCGCCAGTTTTCGCCGGTGTAGAACTTTTCGCCGAAGAGGAGCGGTTCCAGATACATGGAATGGCCGAGGTCGAACTGGAAAATCTGGTAGCCGGGCTCGGTTTCGAGGCGGCCGAGCGCGGACTGCCCGAAGGGGCTGAGGTTGGTGTCGCCGCTGAAATTGGTCTCGTAGGTGAGGCGCAGGGCGGTGCGCATGTGATCGGTGTTGCGCTCAAGGCGGACGGCAAACTGGGCGGCGGCGAAGCCGGTGTCGGCGGTGAGCTGGATGGCGGTGTTGTTGACGTAGTGGGTCTGCCAGGCGAGGCCCGGCGCGAAATCCACGGAAAATCCCCAGAGCCGGAACGGGCTCCAGACGAGCTCAAGGCCGGCGGTGACGGAATGGCCGGAAAACTCATCGAGGTGGATGCGCGGATCCTCGGCGACGAACTCGCTGTAGGCGCCGAAGATTTTCGCGCGAAGGGTGTTCGGGTAAAGGAGCGGGTAGTCGTAGCTGGCGGAGGAGGAGAAGCCGCCCTTGAAGGAGGCGGTGCTGAGGTCGAGGAGGAGCGTGTCGTCGCGATTGGTGAGCTGGTAGTAGGCGAAGCCGAGGTGCTCGCGGAAGTCGTCGGTGGTCTCGGTGCCGGAGTTGGAAATCTGCGCGTAGGCGAACCAGGGGCGGCGCTCGGCGACGAGGTAGTCGAGCGTGACCTCGCCGGGGGTGGCGCCGGCGGCGAAGGAGGCATCGACGCGGCGGGCCGGGTGGCGGTTGAGGTCAAGGAGGTAGTTGTCGAGGCATTTCTTGAGGAGCGGGCTGCCGGGCGCGCCGCCCGCGCCGGCGCGGAGCGGCGAGTGGGAGCGGATGTTGCGGTGGACGCGGTGGTCAACGGACTCCTGCGGCGGGACGCGCGCGCCTTTCGCCACAGAGCGAACCTCGCCGACGCGGCTCACCCAGACGACGAGGCGCAGGGCCTTGCGTCCGGCGGGCCGGTAGTCCTCGTGCGTCTGCGGGTCGATGTCCTCGCGGTCAACGACCACGAACACGCCGAAGAGCCCCTGCTGGTTGTAGTGCGCAGTGACGGTCTGGAAAATCGAGACGAGCGCGGACTCGGCAAAACGCCCGCCGGGAAACTCGTCGCCGAGCCTGGCCGGAGCGGCGGGGGCGTCCGCCGCCGGCGCCTGATAAACGCCCTCGACGAGTGAGAGCGGCACGGTGATGTCCCTCAACGGGGCGAGCGTGGCCGGATCGTCGGCGGTGGCACCATAGGCAAACTCGAAATGCTCGACAGAAAACACCGACGGGACGTCCGGCGCGGCGGGGGCCTGCGCGCACAAATAGCATCCCGGCAATAAAATGCCAGAGACGAATATTATAATATAATTGATTGATTTTAAACGCGCTGACATCGAGTGAAATCCGGTCGGGAATACGGCATTCAAGCCAAAAAATATATAATCATTGGCCCACGCTCGCCTGATATTTTATTTACATATAATATAGGATAAATAGTTTCGTTTTTATCCGGCCAATCAAAGGGATATCGGGGAAGTCAACATACCTCGACAGGGCGAAGTGAAAGTGGCCGGTTGGCCAACATCGTCAATGGGCCGCTTATTACAATGGCTGGATATTTTTGTAATTCATGGCTGGATATTATGAATTGATTATCCGCCCCACAGTTTCCGGAGACGGCCGATCAAACCGGCGGGCGGGCCGGCCTCCCGCAAGGCGGCGGCACGGGACAAAAGCGCAAGCGCCCGGTCCCGCGTCGGCGTGAGGTGAAAAATGCCGCGCGCGGGGATGCCGTTGGCGTCGGCTCCGTCCTTGATTTCCGCCGCGAGGCGCTCCGCGTGCGGGGCGAGCGAATACGGGATGTCGGTCAGGGGAGGGAGCAAGGCGCGGTCGGCGCGCAGACAGAGGAAATGAGGGCTGTCCGGCTGTCCGACGATCGTATCAATCCAGCCGGTCCCGTTGCGAACCAGGTGAAGCACGGGGAATTTTGCATCGAGCTGGGTGAGCCAGAAGGCCGTCCACCAGAGCAGATCCAGATCGGCGCGAGGCGAGGCCGCGGGCAGGCGCAGCGCGCAGCCCGGCCCGGGCCGCGGCGTGGCGGTGGGCGCGAAACCGTGCAACTGGCTTTCAACCACATGCAGGATGCGCGTCCAGCCGGTGTGATCGATCCCGGGACGCAGGCCGTCCGGCAGCGGAGGAACCGCGTCGGCGGCCGGGGCGAGAGCGCCGGCGAGCGCGGCGCGCCCCCGGGCGATGACCTGCCGCACGTCCGCGACCGTCGCGGCGGCGCGCCCGGCACGGGCGATGGTTTCGAGGGCGGAAAAACACTCGCGCAGCACCACCGCGGCCGGCGCGCCGATGATGTGTGCCATGACGACAAACGGATAACGCGTGCGCCCCTTTCCATCGCTCGACGAAACGAGCCGCCCGAGCAGGCACTCGCCGACGCGATGCCAGAGCAGCCAGTGATCGTAGTTCTCCTCCGGAGGAACAGGCGGAAGCTTGTCCCACGCGCCGGTGTCGATCTGGCCGGAAATCCCCTCGAGATAAAGGTAGCGCTTCGCCTCGAGGAGCGTGACGGTGTCGATGCCGATGTCCTCCATGTGGTCGTTCCAGGCGGGATGCTTGCCAAACGCGGCGAGATGCAGGCGCGGGGGCGTGTCACGGCGGAGCGAGCCGATCTCTTGGTGCAGGAAATCCTGGAGAAAATCAGGCATCGGGAGCGGAAACCGGGGCATCCGGGGCGGCGGGCGCCGTGACGTGGGACTCGAGCCGGAGCGAGCGGATGCTGGGCCAGTCGGCGGGCGCAGGCAGTGGACGCTCGAATTGCAGGCCGAGGATGAGGAAAAGATCGGTGCCGGTTTCGTCCTTGGCGGAAACGGGCGCCTGCCAGCCGCGACCGTCGGAGTTGCGGACGCTTTTGGCCTTGAGCAGGCGCAGCGCGGTCCAGTCCTCCGCAAAGGCGCGGACGGCGTCGGCGGTGGGCTTCACGTCCGCCGCGAGGAAGAGCTCCAGGTCGGGGAACTTGTCCGTCACGCGCGCCGAGGCGAGCTCGGCGTCGGAGGCGGTCTGCGTGCGGGCGGCCCGCCCCGCCATGCGCGCGGTGCGCCACAGGTTGCCGGCGAAGACCGCGCCGAAATCGGACGAGATGCCCTGCTCGTTGATGAACTTGCGCTGGTCGGCGTAATTGACGACGGAAATTTTCACCGAGGAAGGCGAGCCGTCGGTGCTGGTGAGCGCGTCGATGACCTCGAACACGGCGTTCACGCGCCCGACGGTGCGCTCGTGCTCGGCGCGAAAATCGGAGGGCACGTCGATCCGCCCGGAAAGATCGGCGCGGGCGGCCTTGATGAAGGAGGTGGTGCGCTTGAGCGACACGGGCGTCATGACGCCGGCCGAGTCCAGAATGAGCGGGAATCCGGCGTCGCGGGCGAGGTGCGCGGCGATGACGTCGCCATGGAGCCGGTGCAGATCGAGCGCGCGGGCCCGGCCGCCGGCATCCACGAGGTTGCGGACGGCCTGGCGGAAATCATAGACATTTTTGAAGTCGTATTTCTCCGACTGGGTCGCGATGGCGGCGGCCGACGCCGCGGAGTCGTCGAGCGTCCTGGCCAGCTCGCCGACGATGTTCTTTTCCAATCCGGCGGGAAGGGTGAACAGGCTCATCGCCGCCGTGTAGGTTTCCCAGCGGAAGCGGTAGAGCATCTGTTTTTCCATGACGGCAAGATAATCGGCATCGAGCTCGGCAAGCGCCGCGGCCGTGTCGCCGCCGAACACGGAGCGGGTCGCCGCAAGCGTGTCCTGCTCGATGCGGTCGAGGCGCGCGGAGACTTCCTGCAACATCGGAAATTCGGGCGTGAAGGTGACGGCGTTTTTCTTGGCAAGCTCGGAGACCTTGGCCGCGGCGCCGGGGACGGGCAGTTCCGGCTCGGGTGTGTCGGGGCCGAGGAGCCCGCTGATGAAGCCACCGGCCTGTTCGGCGGGCGGGCGGAACTTGAGCGTGATATCGCGCAGGGCTTTCAGTCCGGCGTCGGCATTGGCCTGGGCTTTCCGGACGATAGCGTCGAAGGATTGCGCGAGGGACACCGGCCCTTCCTTCGGCAGCAGGCCGGAGCTTTGCGCGGCCGCCAGGGAGTCGTCGAGCCCCTGCTTCGCCCCCGTCAGCGCGGCGTAGGTGCGGCTCGCCTCCGTCTTCCAGCCCGCGGTGGAAACGGGCCGCTGGACGTAGCGATAAAAGTCCTTCTCCGCGGAGCGGTAGGCCCCGGCCGCGTCGCGCGCCTTCGCGAGCGTGAGCGCCTCGGTTTGCTGCGCCGTGGTGTCGGCCTGCTGCGCCTTGGCAAACAACTGCCAGCCGCTCGCGATGGGGCTGTTTTCGCGGAACGAGGGGCCGGCGGACCACGTGGCGTCGGGCCATTTCCCGCGCCCCGCGCCGTCCTTGTAATACGTCCACTCGAAAACGCCGTTGAGCGTAAACGGTGCCTTCGCGTCCTCGGTCCAGAGCCCGAGCAGCGGGTTGAGAAACGCGCCCGGCTCGAACTCGACGCGCTGGCCGGGAAGCGAAGGGAAATGAATGACGCCCTCGAGCTGGACGAGCGCGGCCAGGGCGGAGGTCTCGCGCGGGGTCCAGGCGGCGCGTGTATCTGACATTCGGATACGGGCGGCGTTGAGCGCGGGGCGCATGACGCTGGCCTCGAAGAGGGCGCGCTGCGCCTCGCGGCGGCCGGAGTTGGCCCGCACCACGAGCGCGTTCATCGGCTTGAAGACGAAGGGCACGGGGATGTCGCGCGTGACGAGTCCTTGCAGCCGGGCGTGGAATTCATGCAGGGGAATCGGCTCGCCGCCGACGGTCACGGAGGTTTCCCCGTTGTAAACGAATTTGGCGGAGCCGCGAAACTCGGGCGACACGATGGGGAACCAGGTGTGGCCGGCCTGCCAGTTGGCCGACGCGGTCTTCCAGTAGGCGCTCTCCGCGCCGACGCTGTGCTTCACGGTGTAGGCGCCCCAGATGGAGAGACCGAGCACGGCGGCGAGGCTGGCGGCGAGCGAGCCGAAGAGAATCATCTGGCGGCGCTTGACGAGCTTGCGGGTGTTGCTCGCGCGCGTGACGAGCCCCTTTTCCTTGAAGACTTTCTGCATGAACAAATCGCGCAGGAAAAAGGAGCGCTCGCGCTCGAAGAGTTTGCCCTCGGGCAGCGCGTCGGGCTGCACGCCGAGCGCCTGGGCGATTTCGAGGTCGAGGGCCTTGCCCTCGGTGAGGGCGGAGGTGAAATAAATGCCGCGGAGGAAAAGCGGCTTCGCCGACCATTCGCCGGTGACGAAGATCATCTCGAGGTAGCGGCGCAGGCGCGGCGCGAGCGCCTGGATGCTTTGCGGGAGGCCGAAGAGGGCGTCCACCTCGTCGGTGCGGCGGCCTTCGGGCGTCTCGGGCGCGGGGTCGGCGATGAGGCCGAGGCGGCGGCGCGCGATTTTTTGCGAGACGGTGTCGAGGTATTCGTCGACATGCTCCGGCGAGAAGGGCGCGTCGAGCGGGGCGGGGTTTGACCAGCCGGTCATCTGGTGCTGGAGCTGCGGGTCCTTCAACCCGGCAAAAAATTCGCGGAATCCGTTCAGCAGGTCGCACTTCGTGACGAGGACAAACACGGGGAAGCGGACGTCGAGCGTGCGCTGGATGCGGTCGAGTTGTTCGGCGATCTTGCCGGCTTTTTTCGCGATGTCGTCGCCGTTGTCCCTGAGGAGCGAGTCGGCGGGGATGACGAGAAGCAGGCCGTTGACGGGGCAGTTGGGGCGGTTCTTCTTGAGCAGGTCGAGAAACGCGTGCCACTCGGTGGTGGTGCCGGGCGGCGCCTCCTGGAAGAGAAGCTTGCCGGCGGTGTCGAGGAGCACGGCCTGGTTGGTGAACCACCAGTGCATGTTGATGGTGCCGCCCGCGCCCTGCATTTCGTCCTGGAGGCCGGGGGGGAAGCCCACGTTGCAGTGGCGGACGGCCTCGGTTTTGCCGGAGCCGGGCTCGCCGACGACCATGTACCAGGGAAGTGAATACAGGTCTTTCCCCGCGGAGCGGAATTTGTCGAGGCCCTTCTGGAAGTTCTGGCGGAGCGCGTCGAGCTGGGCCTTGCGCGCGGCATCGCTGACGGAGGAGGAGCCGGAGCTGTTGTCGGAAAGCTGCGCGGCGAGGCGCTCCTCGGATTTCTTTTTCTTTATGCGGCGGAAAAGGTCGAACAGGAACAGGAGCGCCGCGAGGACGAGGAACCCGATGGCGAAGACGGTCATGATCGCCTGGTCGGCGAAGAGGAGCTTGCCGCCGATGGCCGTGCCGGCGAGCAGCATGGCCACGTAGCGCAGGTTGTCGGAGATGTTGTCGAAAATTTCTCTCATGTTTTTTTCGCGTTTTCTCAGCGTTCGGCGGCGGCTTCGTTGCCGGCGGGCTTGGATGCGGCGGCCTGATGCTCGCGGATGGTGTCGATGGCCTCGTTGAGCTCGCTCGACGAGGTTTTGAAGAGGACGACATTGGCGGCGATGACCATGATGATGAGGCAGGCCGCGGTGATCAGCATCGGCACGAGCACGGAGCCCATGGGCAGCGGCAGGTTGGCGGTGTTGGTGTGCTTGTAGCTGTCGGGGCAGATGAGGCCGGTCTCGTCGGTGTCGAGAAACTCGCGGATGCGGGGCTGGATTTCCCTCATCTTTTTGCGCAGGTGCTCGGTCTGGCCCTGATACCAGCCGGTGAAACCGAGGCCGAGGCAGGTGTAGAAGATCACGAGGCGGTCGGCGGCGCCGTCCTTGTTTTCGGCGAGCGTCTCGTCGAGCAGGTCGAAGAATTTCTCGTCACCGGCGAGTTCGTTGCGTTCGTAGGCGAGGCGGTTGTTGTTCCACTCGTTGGCGAAGGGCAGCCTGCTGTCGGAGATCATCGAATCGACGAAGAAGATGAGCGGGAGCTCGACCTTCTCGTAATTCTGGAGCAGGCGGGCGTCGGCCTTGGCCTGCCCGGCCATCTTGGCGAAGATCGCCTTTATCTCGGCGGCGGCGATGGCGAATTCGCCCGACGAGGCCTTGCGGCCAAGGCGGTTCAGGCGGCAGATTTCCTGAAAAAGCGGCTCGCAGAGCGCGGGCAGGGTGAGCGCGGTGGCAGGGACGGATGACATCGGAATGGGAGGGACGCGGGTGGCGGTTTTTGCTCGAAATGGGCGGGGAGGACGCGGCGCGGGCGGTGTTTGCGGTCAGTCCCCCAGGGTCATGTAAAGCGTGACGGCGAAGTCCGATTTCTCCTGGTCGGGCCAGCGGATGACGGCGGCCTTTTCCGTCTGGAGAAGCTGCCAGACGCGCGCGCTCTCGGCGCGGTTGAGGCGGAAATAGGTCACGCCGGCGACCGCAGGGAGCTGCATCGGCGGGAAGCGCTCCTCCTTGAGTTCCACGCCGCGCACGGCGCGCGTGGCGAGGCTCTTGGGCATGAACTTGAAACGGTTGCCGTCCTCCACCAGCGCGACGATGGTGCGCGGGTCGTCCTTGGATTTGACGCCGAGGAAATAATCCACCGGGCGCGTGAGCTGCTCCTCGGTGAAGACCGCCTCGAGGGCGCCGTCGGCGGGCTTGAATTCGAGCTTGAGAAACGACGCCGTCACGACGCCGCGCAGCAGACCGCGAATCTTGGTGCTCAACTGGTCGAACGCGTTGAACAGGTTCTCGTGATTGTAGGCGGGTACGCTTTCGTAGTCGTCCTTGTCGGGATGCAGCGCCGCCAGTTCGCCGTGCAGCGCGCGGAGCTCCAGATACCACGCGAAGGGCTCGACATTCGCCGCCGCGAGCAGCGACGAAAGGCGCGCCGAAAAACTGTTGAGCGTGCGGAACCGCAGGATCTGCTCGATTTGCGCGCCGCGCAGCGTGTCCATCGCGAAGCCGCCGCGGTTGAGCTGGATGACGAGCTCCTGCCGGCTCGCCTCAAGCTGGTTGACGAGGTCGCGGATGAGGTTGTGCAGCGCGCTCGAACCGGTGATGAACAGGCACGGGGGCACAAACTCGGGGTCGAGCTTCGGCTGGCCAAGCTGCTCGCCGACGCCGCGCACCAGGCGCAGCACGGGCACGAGTTCGAGGTCGGACTTGTCGTCGTCGTCGAGCACGAAACGGGCGTTGTAGCGGCGCGTGAGGAGCGGCTTGGCGTTGTCGCCGGTGTTTTCGTCGGCGAGTTTTTCCTCCCGCACGCGATAGATGATTTTCGTGGCCGCGTCGGGCTGCTCGTCCGGCGACTCGCCCCCGGCGTTGGCGCGGCCTTCGCGCCAGACCGGCACGCCCAGATAGATCGTAAACACCGAGCCGCTGCCGGCAAAGAGCGGCTTGATGTCGATGGACGGCAGTTCGGCGTTTTCGGGGAAGCACAAATCGAGCCCGCCGGGCATGAACACGCGCAGCTTGTCGAAACGCACCCGGAAGTTGGCCAATTCATCGAGGGAGAGCTTCGCCTCGATGATGCCATAGGGATGAGGCCGGGCGACGCGCCGATCAGATTGACCCTGATAAATCGCACCGAGTTGAAAACGTTGAAGATGATGGGGCTGAAGGAACAGCCCTTCGTGCCAATGTATATTGAGGGACATGGATGAGGGTCAGAAGCAAAAAAACCGGACGGATAATCGCTCAAGGCCGGGAATGCGCACATGCCGAATCCCGCCCGGGCGACTGCTTTTCTTGTCGAGGATTACAGCCAAAAATTATCGCAATACCCACATGCCAACATCCTGGCACCGGCCTCGTTTTTAGAGGGAGGCAGCCCCTGTTTCGCATCGTTTTTGATATATATTTTTTGGCTGGATAATTTCATGCGAACCTGCTGTTCAGGGATTCGTTGAGATGGACGGGGCCGCGCTTGCACGCGCCAATGTTTGTATATTCCGCATCCCCCGAACACTGTAAATGCGCCAGCGATTACAATGGGCGTATTTTTTTGTAATAGGGTCGGCGCGGGGTCAGCGCTGGCCGCCCTTCATCAGGTCCTCGGCATATTGCGCGACCGCGTCCATCATGTCGGTCTGGATGGAGCCCTCGCTGATTTCGCCGGCGAGTTCCGTGTACTTTTTCCAAAACCTGGAGTCGGCATTGCCGAAAATGGAGGAGCCGCCTTCCATTTTCACGATGTCGCGAATCGCCTCCGGGGAATACCGGGACTGAAAACGGCGGGCGAAATTCTTGCCGGCGGGGCCGAGCGAGGCGAGCAGGCCGGCGATGAGCTGCCGCATTTTTTCGAGCTGCTGGCCGATCTGCACGGACGAGACCTCGGCGTCGCCGGTCACGGAACGCCGGAGCGCGGTGCGGAGATCGCCGGCCGAGCCGTCGCGGCGGATGGTGGATTTCGGCGCGAGCCCCTTCCAGACGTTCCAGGCCAGTTGATCGGTCATGATGCAGACCTCGGCTAGCGCGGCGAAGAGTTTGCCGAGGCGCGCGGCGTCGATCCTGTCGGACGAGGAGAGTTTCAATTTTTGCGTGATCTCGGCGAGCGACTCGGGATCGAGCGAGTCGCTGGCAATGTGCACGAAACCAGCGTCGGCGAGGCGTCGCTGGATCATTTCCCGCTGTTCGAGGGAATAACGGGGAAGCGTCTTGAGGAAGAGCGACCAGATGTCCTCGGGTGACATTTCTCCGGGGCCGGCGGCAACGGGCTCGGCGGACGCGGTGGCGAGGGATTCCCACGTGGGGAACTTCTCGGCCAGAGCGTCGAGATAGAGCTGGCGTTTGCTGGCGGGGACGGGGTCGAGGAGTTTCTTGAGCTCATCCTCGAGAAACGACTCGCGGTTTTCACGGGAATCGTCGGCGAAGTTGGCCTGAAGATAACGGAGGCGGCTGGCAGTGTTGGCGGCCCAGACGGGAGCGTCGGGGAGGCCGGCGGAGGTGGCGGGAGTGTTTTTTTGGTCGGACATGGTGTGTGCGTGTTGAAGAACAGAAGGGATTACTTTTGTGGTTGTCGGACGTAGGGCTGCAGGCGGAGGAGTTTTATAAGCGAGGCCCGGATGATCATGGCCTTGGAGGCATCGAAGGCCGGCCGCAGTCCGACGTCGGCGTAACCCTCGGCAAAGGCGTCGATGGGATAGGCGGTTTTCGGATCCAGCCCGGCAGGAGAAAGGGCGGATCCGCCGGCGACGAAGTAACGGTCGGTCAGGGGATCGTGGAGGTAGGTGGCGACATTGCCATACAAGTGCGCGAAATCGCCGCCAGTGCCGCCTGTTTCCGCGAACCAGAGCGTGCGGTCGTCGGAACCGGGGGCATAAGGCAGGGCGGCCTGGCGCGCGCCTCCCGCGTAATCGACGGGGACAAAGGCGCCGGAGTCGGGCCAGGGATACTCGAAGTTGGCCCCGCGCTGGATGAGATAATCGCGCTGGGCGAGCCAGGCGGCATCGGAAAAATTGACTCCCGGGAAGGAGGGCGAAGCGCGGTCCGCATACAGGGTGGCGAGGGAGGCCCACTCCTCGGGCGTGGCCAGCCGGGCGCCGAGTATCCGCTCCGTAAATACACGGGCGGCGGCGGGGGGGATGTTTTGCAGCGGGTGGGCGGCGGTGGGCGCGGCGGGGACGTCGAGGCCGGGCGCGTAAAGAGGCTCGGGCCAGCGGGGGTCGAGGTAGGCCGTCCAGCGATTGTTGAGCGTCATGCGGCTGTCGTTGAGACGTCGGGCGGTGGCACGGCGGGGCGCGAGGATGCGCCAGGTCTGGGGGCCGGGCCGGGCGTCCGTGTCCGTGCCCTCGGAAACGGCGGCGAGGTAGGCCGGCATGGCGGCGGTGACCTCGGCGCCCGCCGGATATTGCTCGACCAGGGCGATGAAGTCGCCGATGGAAATCGCGCGAGTGGAAAGGAAAAAGGGCACGCCGGCCTCGGGTTCCACGAGAAGATATTCCTGGATGCGCGCGGTTCCGGTGAGATCGGTCCAGCGGTAGGTCGCGCGTCTGCCGTCGTCGGTGAACTCGCCCTGCCAGCCGATGCGCCCGGGGCCGATGTCGGCGGGGGTGGTGGCCTCGCCGGTGGGCTCGAGGTTGACCGCGGCGGCCTCGCCGAGGAAACGGGCGACGGCGGAATCGGCGGCGGCTTCGGGAATGGCGCGGGCGAGGGAGACAAATTCGTCGCGGCGGGTTTGGGCGTCGGCTTCGGAGAGGCGGGCCCAGCGGGTGGTCTTGGCGTTGGCGAGGAGATAATCGAAGCGGTCGAGGCCGGCGAGGTCATCCGGAGCCACGCCCATTTGGGGCATGCGTTGGAGGACTTCCGGGGTGAAGGCGGGGTCGATCTGCGCATAGGCGCGGCGCCAGCGGTGCGGCGCCTGGGTGGCGATGGCCCCGATTTTCGCCTTTTGGCTTTCAATCAAACCCGCGGCGGAAAATGTATCTGATTTTTCAATACGCGATTTGAGCGCGGACTCCAGGGCGATTTCCCGGTCGAGCTCCTCGAGGCTCGCAGGCCAGTCGGGCAACGCGTCGAGGCGGTTCCAAGCCGCGAGGGGGAGGCTGAGCGGCTGGCCGGAGGCGGCGGTGTCGGCAAGGGCGGCGCGGTCGGTCTCAGACTGAAGCGATTCGAGTCGGCGGGCGGAGGCGACGAGATCGGCGGGATGTCCGGCGGCCGTCACGGCGGCAAAAGCGGGGCTGGCGGCGGCATCCGTCATTATTTTCTGGATACTGGTGGCGGCCTCGGAGCCGAGGGCGACCGGCTCGGACCAGGCGGCCCCCAGCCCAAGCAGCGTTTCGAGGCGGGCGAGGCCGGCGGCGAGCGCGGCGGCGGCGGAACGCGTCCCGGCAAGGGCGGCAAGACGGGCCCGGACCGCGGGGAGACGGACAAAATCCGCGATGGAAGCGGCAGGCGCGCCGTCGGCCGCCCATTGAACCTGGGTCAGAAATTCCGCGAGGACGGCTTCTTTCTGCGCGCTGTCCGCGGCGCTGGTCTGCGCGGCAATGGCCTCCGGGATGCCGGCGAGATTCACGGGCTCGATGCCGCCGGCGGCTTGAGGACCGTCGAGCGCACCCAAAAATTCCCGCACGCGGCGGAGGCGGGCGCGAAGGGCGCGGAAATCCGCCTCGTCGGCCGCGAGGGTTTGTTCGGTGACGCCGTCGAGAAGCTGGTCGCGGCGCCTGGCCCACTCGGCCTGAAGCACGGGCGAGCCGGCGATGCTGTCGGCGCGGACGCGGGTCAGCCACTCGGCGGGCACGGGGCGCATGTCGTCCAGCGCGACGGCGAGGCGGGCGGCGAGATCGTTGAAGCGCGCCTGAAGTGCGGCGACTTCGTCCGTCACCGTGGAAATGTCCTTGCGGAGAACCTTGCGGGATCTAAGGGCGGCGAGGTCGGAGGAAAGCGTGGCGGCTTCGGCGGTGAACGGAGTGGACACGGCGGCGCCGAGGCCGAGTTGGGCCTCCTCGCCGGTCAGGCTGCGCAGGACCGAGGCGAGGCGGGCGGCGGCGGCATCCCAATCGACCGCGACGCGCGGATCGTCGGCGCTGCCAACCAGATAGTAGGGCCGGATATCGGCGTCCCAGCGGGCGAGGACTTCGTCGGTGACGGGGCCGGTAAAATCGCGGACAAAACCTTCGCGGAGCCAGCGCGCGTGATCGACGCGCGCGGCCCAATCGCCACGGACAAACGCGACGCGGGTGTCGAGGAGCGGTTGCTGCCCGGCGAGGCGGGTGGAAAGCTCGGCGAGCGGAGCGCGTCCGACGCGGAGCCGGACCATGTCGGACAGACCGGGAAGGACGGGATCGCCGGTGTCGGCGAGGACGGTGGCTGCGCGAGTGACGGCGGTCCACGCATGTTCGGCGGCGGCGGCGTTTTCGAGCAGGACGAGGCGGGTGTCGATGTCGAGGGCGAGCCGTCCGGAGTCGAGCGTCGGAGGCGGCGGGGGTTGCAATTCGAGGGCGGCGGTGTCCCAGCCCCGGGACTGGAGGCGGGCGGACGCATCCGCGAGGCGTTTTCCGCCGGGCCATTTTTCGAGCGACCCGGCGAGCGTGGCGAGCGTGGCGCGGGCCTGCTTGATGTGGCGGACGACAAGACCGCGCTTGGCCGAGGCGGGAGGAGCGGCCCGGAGGGCCTCGAGCGATTCGAGATTGGGCCCCGCGTCGGTGATGAGGCGCGGGTCGAGTCTGGCGCGGGTGTCGGCGATGGCCGTGACGCGTTCGCGAAGCCATGGATCGGCGTTCCAGCGGGCGCGAACGCGCGGGTCGTCGAGTTCGGCGCAAAGGGAGCCGAACCATTCGAACCACGCGGTGCAGAGTTCGCCAAACTCGGGCGGGACTTCCTCGACGTCCGGGGGAAGGTTGCCGAGTTTGATGGCGAATTCCTGCACCGACTCGGGAAGTTTTTCAAAGGGAGCGAAACGAAGCCAGGCAAAGGGACTGGCAAGGACGACAAGGGGGGCGGCGACAAGCGCGGCTTTGACCGGGACGGGCAAAGCGCGGCCGCCGAGGCGCGCGAAGCGGCGCTGGAGTTCGTCGAGCGTGAAGTCGGCGGGCTTCGCGTGGGGATC
This sequence comes from Termitidicoccus mucosus, assembly GCF_038725785.1. Taxonomy (GTDB): domain Bacteria; phylum Verrucomicrobiota; class Verrucomicrobiia; order Opitutales; family Opitutaceae; genus Termitidicoccus; species Termitidicoccus mucosus. The sequence continues at coordinate 575,139 of NZ_CP109796.1, read as the reverse complement.
GATGAGGTAGTTGCAAAAATCAATCCAGGCGCGGGCATGCTTGCCGAGGACGCGCCACTCGGGAGAGTCCTCGATGGGCCAGCCGGCCCGGGCGCGTTTGCGCACCAGGGTGACGAGCAGCGTGCCGAGCGCGCGGAAATCGCCGGCGCGCGCCTGCTCGTGGGTGATGCCGGCGAGCGGCGCGGGTTCGGCGAGCAGGATGGACGACTTGCGGAGGATGGCCGCGCCGGGGACGAAAATGTTGGCCGGCTTGAGCGCGCCATGCGGGCGGGCGGCGGCCTGTTCGAGGGCGACCAGCCCCTCGATCACGCCGCGCGCGACGGCATGGAGCGTGGGGGGATCGACCGTGAGGCGCCCGTCGATGATGCGCTGGAAGGAGCGTTGATAGAGGTCCGTGACGGCATAGACGCCGTCGGGACAGCGGCCGCCGGCATGCACGGGAGCCCAGCGGTCGGGGCGTCTGGCGCAGGCCGCGGTCTGCGCCTCGATCGCGGCAAGCTGGGCTTGGAGGAGGGCGAGGCGACGGGGACCGCGCGGCAGGCCGGTGCGGAAGATCTTGAGCGCGCGCGGGCCGCCGCCGGACGCCCCGGCGGCGGCAGCGACCGCCTCGTGCACAGATGCGCGAACGCTGACGTGGATGTCGCGTGTGGGTTCGTAACCGCCGGGCATTGGCGAGGGGATGCGGATTGCGGAATGAGCGGGACGGAGCGCGCGCCGGCGGCGTTGCGCTTATTTCAGATTGCGGGGCGTGAGGAGGCGGAGGCCGCTTTCCTTGATCTGAATTTCGATGGGATCCTTCTTGTCCTTCTTCCACTGCTTCGCGTCGAGGGGGAGAATGAGGCGGCGGGGGTCGGCGTTGCCCTGCTGGTCGGAGGGGATGCCGGGAAGGTCAGCGATGACGACCACGTAGGTGGCGCCGGTCTGGAGCCAGCGGGACCATTTCGCGTCGGTCGAGCTAATCATCTGCGAGGAAGGCTTGCCCCGCCCGAAATCGACGGTGTAGCGGTCGGTGTCGCGGCGGGTGGTGTTGCCCGGCTGCCAGTATTCAGTAATCGAATACGACTCCCATTTCGGCAGGTCGGAGGTGGCGTTGGCGCCGATGATGTCGACCTGGAGCGAAGTGTTTTCGAGGGACTTGTCGAGGGCGAGGGTGATGGTGTGCGCGACGGGCTTGGGCGCGCTGTTGCACGCAGTGAGGGCGAAGGCCGCGGCCAGCAGGCCGAGGCCGGCGGCAAGAGCCCGGATGGGATGCGGGTGATTGCTGATTTTGTTTTTCATGGAGGAAAAGGGGGACGAGAAACGCGGCGGGATTTTGCGGGATGCGAGGCGGCGGCCGGTCAGGCCAGGCGGCGGATGACGCGGGAGACCTCGCGGTTGGCGGTCCAGTCGGTGACGATGAGGGAGCGGGAGCGGATGAGGAGGTTGTCGAGTTCGAGGAGCGGAGGGTCGAAGATTTTTTCGAGGTTGAAGGGCGAGGCGTCGCCGAAGTCCTTGCAGAAGCTGTCCGGGCCGACGCCGGGGAAGAACCGCGCGAGCGTGGCGAGAACCTGCCACCAGAACTCGGGGGGCAGCCAGCCGAAGGCGTCGTCCTGGGTGATGCCGTCGTAGGCGAGGCGGTGCGCGCCGAGGGCGGCGCGGACGCGCGGATCGGCCCCGGCGACGCGAAGCGCGCGCGCGGCGAGGTCCTCTCCGGGCCTGTTTTCCTGGACGAGCTTGCGGGCAAACCCGATCATGTCGTCGGCGGCGACGCCCAGAGTATTGCCGGAGTTCACCGTCAGCAAAAGGGCGCCGAGGATGCCGAGCGAATAGAGATCTGCCGGACTGCTGAGCAGCGGAATGGTTTCGAACGGGGTGTCGGGAAACACCGCGCCCTCGGTGGCGCGGAGGGCTTCGTCGACGGCGGGGTCGAGGTCCTGCGGGATGGTGCGGAATCGCGCCTCGCCGGAGGCGAGCCCCTCCCCGGTGTCGAGCCGCCCGAAGAGATCGACCACGCGACCGGTGAGCGGGAGGCGCAGCCAGAGGATGTCGCTCGCGGAGTGCCCGACGCGCTCGTGGGTGACGAGGGTCGCGTCGATGCAGGTGCGCTCGCCGGTATCGGCAAAAACGCGGCGCACGCGGACGGTCCCCTGCCCTCGTATGGGCTGTCCCATGAACGACGGGCGGTAAACGGAGGCCGAGGGCTGCTCGATCGCCATGAAGTAGCGCGTGTCAACGGTTTTGATCGGCAGGGCGACAGCCTGGCCGGCGCGGGCGGAAACGAGGTGCGCGGTCCAAAGCGCGGGCAGCGTGCCGGCAGGCGCGGCCAGGGCGACGCGGAAGGAATCGGCGGAAAGGTTGAGCAGCGGAAGCTGACGCCGGTGAATCGCGTCGCGAGTCAGTTGCACGGCCTGCCGGAAAAGGGAAAGCTTGAGGTGAAAGGTTTCGAGGAAACGCCCCGCGCGGCCTTCGGCGGCGCTGAAGAGGTGGGCGCCGCCCTGCTGGAGATAGTCCCAGTCGCCGAGCGGTTTCATCGCGGTGTCGAGAAGGTAGGTGTCGCGACCGGAGGGACTGCCTTTCCACGGGCGTCCGCCGAGGAAGGCCGCGTAATCGTCGAGCGAAAACGGCGCGAGGCGGCGGATGAAAAGGAGGCCGCCCTCGGGATTGAAGGGGGCGAGGCGGGCGCCGGCGGGAAGGGGGAGGCTTTCGATTTTTGCAGCGCCGGCGGCGACCGCGCCGGACTCGGGAGCGGCGAAGCGAGGCGTGCCATCGGCGCCGTCGGCGCGCCAAAGACGGATGCGCGAACTGGAATAGGCGGGAAGCCCGGCGGCGAGCAATTCGGCGTCGTCGGTGGCAAGCATCCAGGGACGCCCTTCGGGGTCGGCCGGGTGCCAAGGCCCGGCGGTGTCGAGGTTGAGGAAGGCCGGCCGGGGGTGGGTCTGCTCGTGCCCGGTCTGGATGCACGCGGCGGGATCGTCGGCGATAAACGAGGCGGCCATGGCCCGCCAGCGGGCGTCGAGCGCGGCGTTGGCGAGGTCGCCGCGGTCCGCATGAAAGGCGTCCGCCAGATGCACGGTGGTTTGCACCCAGATTTCCACCCATTCGCGGATTTGCCCGGCGGCGTCACACACCGCTCCGAGATAAACCCGTCCGTCGATGGTGGAGCGAAGCAGGACGAGCGGGCCGGCGGGCGAAGCTTCATCGGGCGCGGCCGGCGCCGTATGAGCGGCCACGCAAATGCAGAGAGGCTGGCCGGCGAAGGCTGCGTCGATGGGAATCAAGGCATGACGGTCGGGAAGCACAGCGGACATGGGTGAATGCGAAATCGAAAAATAGGGGTTGCGGGATGCGAGGGTGATGGACGGGCCGGGTCAGCCGCCGATGTTCACGGTGGGGAAACCGAGCACGATGGTGCCGCCATGGGCGGTTTGGTCGCCCATGCGGGCGGCGGGTTTTTTGCCAATCATCACCGTGGCGGAGCCTTTGATGATGGCCGAGGGCGGGCCGACACAGACGCATGAGTCGCCCATCACGGCGGCGGGCATTTTCCCGATGAGAACGGTCGGCGCCCCCGGCCCGATGATCGGGCCGCCGACATGCGGCACGGGCGGCACGCCCGGCGTAACCATCGGGCAGGTGTGAAGGTCGGTGATGCGGGCGGCGGGTGGCATGGGACAGAGACGGGAAGGCGGGTTTGGTTGCGTTCAGCCGAGCGGGCACGAGGGGCACTTTGGAGCGCCTTTCTTGGCGGCGCCGGCGGCTTCGCCGAGTTTCATGTAGGAGGTCATCGGCCCGATATTGGGCAGCGGCGGGAGGTCGTTGAGGGGGGCGAAATCGATCCGTTTGATATCGAAGTTTTCCATAAGCTGGAGCGCGGGGAAAAACTGGGATGCCTTGGCCCAGCTTTGCGCGTTGGCGGCCTGCTGCGGCGTGAGCGACTCGGTGAGATTTCCCATGACCTCGGCGACCGGCTTGAGTCCGGCGTTCAGTTTGACCTGGAGATCGCGGACGTTGAGCCGGGCGAGGTCGAGTTTGAAGAAGCCGGCGATGTTCTCGTAAGTTTGCGCGATGCTGAGCACGTTCAAGACCGCAGGCAGTGCGGGGCTGTAGGGCGGAGGCGGCGGGAGTTGCGCGATGGCGTTCAGTTTGTTGGCCAGATGCCCCATCGCGCGGGGCGCGCGGATGTCTATGCCCAGGGAACTGGTCACGCGCGCCAGGGTGGCCAGCGGGGCGAGCGGCACCATTTGCTCGAGCGGAAACGGCGGGATGGCGGCCACGGCGCGCACGGCGGCTTGCAGTTTGACCAACGCACTCGGATCGAGCGGGAAAAGCCTCACCTGAAGGCTGGCCTTGGCCATGCGCATCTGGGTGACGGCAAGGGAAAGTTTCTGCACATGCGGCGGCGGCGAGGGCGGCAGACTGGGGACGGGGATGGGCGGCAGCGGGTTTTTGACGAGACCGGCGAGCGACCCTTTGAGCTGCACCGTCATCTTGGGGTCGTCGATTTTCATTTTCATCATGCCCTCCGTCATGCGGACGAAGGGAGGGACGGCCTCCATCTGCCCGAGCTTGATGTGATCGAGCGGAATCGCCAGGATGGGCGCGGGCACGCGCATCTTGTTCAACACGTCGAGGCGCGCGCGGATGAACTGATTGGCCGGCGCGGCCGGAGCCGCGGTGACGAGGGGATCGAGTTGCTCCAGTTTCGGAATGGGCACCTCGGGAAAGGGAGTGGGAACGGGCGGGATGAGCTTCTTGAGCTGATCGAGCACCTTGAAGGGGCAAACGCACGGGATGCCGGACGGGCTGAGCAGGCCGGCGAGCGAGGCAAGTCCGGTGGCGTTGGCGAATCCTGAAAAGAGGCCCATGGGAGGTCTTTTGTTGCCGGGCGCTCAGAACCGGACGGCGGCGAACTGCCCCGCCCCGGCCTGCCTGTCCCTCTGCGCCTTTGTGCCATCCATGATGGTTCGCTAGTTGCCCGCCACTGCTCCGGCCGATGTCCGGCTGGTGGTCTGGCGGCGGCGGAAGCGGGTGATGAAGTGCATGGCTGGGTTGTTGAAAACCACCTTGGGCGGAGGCGGACGGATGTCTTTCCCGTCCATTTATAGAGGGAGGGATCGAGACATATGCAGGGCGGACATTATATGCTCATCTTGTTCTTTATATAACCGAAACGCAGGATTGATAAATGAAAGAATCCCCAGTTTTCCGCCGGATGCGCGGATGGCGAGAGCCGGGTGATTACAATACATGATTATTTTTGTAATCACCCGCCGCCCGCCGCATGCGTCACCCTGCTTCGCCCGGCGTCCGGGCTTATGACTTCGGAACGCGAAGGGCGAGAGGCGCCCCGTCGGCCGCCAGAGAATTTATACGGCCAACGCGAACGGAGCCGCTGTTCTTGACCGACAGCATCGGGATGAAGCCCTGATTCGCGATGGCAACGGCGGCGCGCTCGGTCAGCCATGCCTCGGCGCAGGGAGTCATGCCGGACTCTCCGTTGCGCTTGAAGTGGTGCACGGGCAGGTCGCCGACGGTCTGGCCCCCGGCCAGGTCCATACCCCACCCTTTCTGTTTGAAACGCTCGATGTAAAGCTGCGCGATGAGCACCGCCGGGCTGGCCCAGAGATAGTGTTCGTGCTGGTCGGGCGACTCGATTTCCTCGAAGGCAAAGGCATCGACCGGATCGGTCATCTTGCCGTAGGGAAGCCGGAGGAGGAAGCGGGGAACGGCAAGCGCGAGGTGGGCGGAGGCGGGATTTTCCCGCAGCGCCTTGAGCGCGGCGCCGATCTCCGTGTCCTTGAGCTTGGTCCAGTCATCCGGATCCGGCTGCTGCGAAAAACCGGCACAGCCAAGCGAGAAGGGATGCCCGGCGGCGACAAGGGGCGTGCCGCTGGCGGCAAACACCGAGGCGACCTTGCCGGCAAGCGCGAGGTCGGCGGCCGAGTCGCCGAAGGTGTGCAGCGAAAACGCGGCCATCCAAGGATTTTCCGCAATGGTGTCGCGGATCATTTTGTGCAGGCCGGTGGCATCGGGCTTGAAGGCCGGATCGGCGGGCGGCGCGGATTCCGCCCCCTCGGCCGGTTCATCATCGTCGGGCGGAAGCGGCGCGCCGATGTCGGCGGCGATCTCCTCCTTCGAAACATCGTAAACAAGGAGTTTGACCCGGTCGCCATCGTCGAAGGTGCGCACGAGCATGTCGATGGAGCGCCACGCGCTTTCGAGCGCCTGAAAACGCGGACTGGAGAGGATGGCGCGCATGCGAACGGCGAGCGCGGCATCAAGCGCGGCGACGAGTTCCTTTTGATGGGCGGTCGGGTTCTTGACCACATTGTCTCCGACTGCCTGCTTGATCAGTGCCTCGACCGCGCTGGCGTAGGTCTTCGCGGGGGAGGCGGACGCGGCTTTTTTGGCGGCGCTTTTTTTGCCGAGCAAACGTTCGAGTGTCTGTTCGGCGGTTTCCTCGGAACGCGCGGCGGTGCTGCGCCGGGGCGCCTTGGGAAGCGGGACGCCGAGGAGCTTCTGGAGCTGGGCGGCCGCCTTCGCCGCGGTGCCCGCGCTGAGGAGTTGCGGACGGAGCATGCGAAGGTTGGCGATGCCGGGAACCTTTTTATAAATCTGGTCGGGATGGAAATCATCGAGTTCGGCAAACTCGAACTCGACCTGCGTGCCGGGCGCGCCCGGATCCTCAATGGAAAACGCGGGCGAAAGTTTGCCGTATAGATCGTCAATGCTGTCGATATCGACGGCGATGCCCGGTCGGCCGGCCAGCGACTCGCACACACCGCGGCTGCCTCGTCCGGTAAAATCGCCCAGCAGCGCGATGACAAGAGGCTGCTTGGAACCGGCGTGGGCCTTGGGCGCGGCCCGCGCGCCGAAACCGACGGAGAGCGTCGGCTTGCCGGCGGCGCCGGCTTTCACGGGCTCGCGGGGAGGAGTGGCTTTCTTGAGCGACGCGCCTCCATCATCAGGCGTCGCGCTGGAATCGTCATCGCCTCCCATTCCGCCCGTAATATCATCGCCGGACGAAGCTTCATCGTCACTGACCGGCAGCGTGGCAGGAGCCTCGGCGCCTCCGCCATCGCTCCCGCCGGGGCTGTTGTCTTCGCCGCCGAGTCCTTTCAGCAGCGCGTCGAGATCGTCGCCTCCGCCACCAGACGAAGCATCGTCTCCGCCGCCACTTTCATCACCGCCGAGACTTTTGAGCAGGGCGTCCAAGTCGTCGTCGGACGAAGCCTTCTCCGGGGGATTGTCCGCTCCGAGTTGAGCCAAAAGATCATCCAAGGAGGCATCGTCATCTTGGGGAATATCGTTTTTCTTGTCGTCGGGAGGAAAGGAATTGGAGCTCATAACAATTTTGGGGAAGGAGAAAAGTCCGCAAGAATGCCGGACTAAATCGGCTTTTGATTAATAAAATTCAAGATTCAAAGCTGAAAATTCTCATTTCCGCGCGATTTTACTATAAAGCTCAATTATTATTGGCTGCCCTTCTCTGCATGCCGGCTTCGGTTGTCTGCAATTCCGGCGAGGTGCGACCCTATTCCCAGCGCCTTCTTGGATGAAAGATTCAAGGCAGCAGTGTTACTGCGTTGGGCCATACTAAAACGGATGGCATCACTGTCTTGAAATACTATCGATGAATTCCTCCAGCACGCGCGCCCCCTCCTCCAGCGCGGCGCTTTCGATAAATTCGTCTTTTGTGTGGGCCTGTGCGATTGCCCCCGGGCCAAAAGCGACTGCGGGCGTGCCGTTGGCATTGAGCACGTTTGCATCGGAAAACCACGGAGCCACCTCGACGCCCTTCGCATGCACCGCCAGGCGTCGCACCCACGGATGGTTCTCCGCCAGCACGAACGGCGGACCGTCACGATGCACCCGCACGCTCAGGCTGCTCCCGGGGCCTTTTCCCCCGCCCATCTCACTTGCAGCCACCGCGGCGCGCACGCGCGCAAGGATCTCGGCATTTGGCATTCCCGGGTGCGTGCGGATATCAAGCCCGGCCCGGCACGCATCCGGAACGATGTTCAATTCGTTGCCTCCCCGCACCACGCCGACATTGAGCGACGCCCCGCCGAGATCCGGATGCCGGGCTGCCGCCAGCGCCGGCGCCAGTTCCTCCTGACATGCGCGCAAAAACGGCAGCAACTTGTAAACCGCATTGTCTCCGCGTTCCGGTGTCGCACCGTGGCATGCCCGCCCCGCCGCCTCCACCCAAACACGCAGCACGCCTTTTTCCGCCCGCACGATCCGCAGATCAGTCGGCTCCAGCACCACCGCAAAATTCGCGCGAAACCCCGCCTTGCACAAGGCCGCCGCCCCCGTGCTCATCTCCTCCTCGCCCATCGTCGCCGCAAACACCCATGTCACCCGGGAATGCCCCGCCGCGGGACTTCGCAACCACCGTGCCAGCGCCCACAATGCCGCCGCCATCGGTCCCTTGGTATCCGTGGCGCCGCGGCCAAAAATCTTTCCGCCGCGAACCGCGGGGGCGAACGGCGGTATGGTCATCCCTCCCACGCCCACCGTATCCAGATGGGGCACCAGTGCGATGACCGGCGCCGCGTTATCGTCCGGCATCGTGCCCGCAGGAAACCGTCCCACCACATTGGGACGCCCGGGCTGCACCTCCACCACCGACACCTCGCCGCCGAGCCCGCGCAACAGTCCGGCCAGGTAATCCGCCATCGCCCGTTCGCCCGGCTCCGATCCACCCGCCTCGCCCTCGGGCGATACGCTCGGACGTTTCACAAATTCGCACAACAACTCCACCAGTGACGCGGGGAAACGCTCAACGTATCCAAAACCATTCATGATCCGCAAACGCTGAAATCATTCCATCCAGCCGTCAATGGTAACTTGGCAGTTACTAAATTATGGGGGCATTGCAGTCGATTTTATAATCCAAGAAATACTCCGCGCCATCCATTACTATTGCCCGCCCCTTCATTCTTGCCGCTGGAACTATCACCACCATTGCGTTTTTTCAGCGGAAACAAGCGCCTCGTCCAGCGAGGGCAATTCGGGATGCCATTGTTTTTCCCATTCGAGACTGAGCACGCCGGCATAACGCTCCCGTCTTAGTATCTCCAGCAACCGCGCCATCGGATACGTTCCGGAGCCAGGCGGCACGTAAGAATAATCCGCGCGAGATGTTGTTTTTGCCACGCTATCCTTCACATGAATGTACGAGACATTGTTATAGATGACGCTCCATGTCTGCTCCGGTTCCTCTCCCCCACCCTTCCACGTATGATGCGTGTCCCAGAGAAGGGCGGTATCTTGCGGAACGGCATCCAGAAAACGGCGCAACGCGGAAACAGTCAGCAAGGAGTCGTGTGTTTCCACCATGATGCCGGAACGCCATCCGTTTTCGGCCTGTTGGCGGCGCCACCAGGCAATCGTATCGACCGCCTGCCCAAGCTCCCGGCCATCCATGCTCTTGCCGCCGTCAAACACCCGCAGCCAGACCCCGCCCAATGCCTCAGCCCATGGAATGAATGTGAGAAATTCATCACGGGCACGGGCTTCATCGCGCCCGACCAACCGCAATGACGAGTCGAGTCCCACGACGCGCACCGCCTGGGTCGCGACGAAATCCGCCAGCGCGGCAGGTTCGCCAAACTCACGGCGAAAATACGCGGGCAAATCCAAGGTGCCGCCCAGCGCGCGCAATTCCACCCCCTCGATCCGATGGCGCGCGGCCAGCGCAAGCGTTTCCTTGAGAGAGAGACCAGGACAGCCAAGGGAGGAAAACACGCGCATATATCTGCCATGCATGGAATGAATGCCGTCATCTGAGATTTCGCGTTCGATCCGCGGCGCTCGTTTTATCATGACTTTGAAAAATTAAATGCCCGCATGCACCCCGTCGCTAGATTAATTCGCGGGCGACTCAGTGCAGCCTGCCATGTTTCGCTTTATCATGCAGGATAAAACCGGCTTTTCGGACCGAAAAGCAGTCGTCCCCGGAAAATACCAGCCAGCCGGCTTTCCCGTCCGAACTGAGCCACTTGGAGGGAAAACTGCTCGATTCCCCCGGGCCGACATCCCACACATCGGTGAAAAACGCCGTCGTCCACGGCCCCCATGGCTCGGGCGCGTCATAAACCCCGAAACCGCCGCCAAACCGAGGGTCTTTTCCTGATCCTGTCATGGTGAGGAGATAACGCCCCTGCCCGGGATTATAGGTGACATGCAGCCGGTAACACGCGTTTGGATTGCGAAACACCGGACCGCGCTCGGCAATATCCGCGGACCATATCGGCGCACCTTCGGTGTCGATGCGCACAAAAAAATCATAGGCGGAGCGATCGCGCATCCGGTCCTTGGGCACACGGGCAAGCACGACCTGGTCCGCGCGCGCATAGGCGCTGCCTGTATCGGGCGAGTAAATATAGACATAATCATCGCGCGCGCCGGCGTAGTTGCGCCCGAAATTAAGAAATGCCGGACAACCGAAACTTTCCGTGAAACGCCAGTCACACTCCGTCCATGTCTTCGCGTGGTCGGTTGACCAGGCGAGCCGGGCGTTGTCCGCGTTGCGCAACAGCATGTAGAGCACGCCGTCCACCATGAGCATGCCGCTCGCCTTTTTCCCATGCCGGTCGTCTCCGCGCTGTTCGCCCGCCGCGGCCCGGATGTTTTCACCGATAAACCCCTCCGGGCCGCCGGTCACTTTCACGAGCCCCAGACTGAGCTTTTCCGGGAGATACGGGGCGAAACCGTTGCCGTCACCATAAGCCGAATACATGGCATCGTCGTCCGCCCAAGTCAGCGGCCAGTTGTCGCAACCCTCGGCTTTGCGGACAATCGTTTCCCTTGGACTCCATTCGATTCGCGCGATGACCGGACTGGGGGGATACGGGGCTTTTGCCAGCGGCTCGAAGGCCTCCATCAACGGAGCCACGACACGCCGCCCGACAACAGGAACCTGGTCCTCCTCCTTTTCGATGGGCCCCCCGTTGCGCACGATAATCAAATCGAGGCTGGGGATTACGAGCAGGAGTTGTCCGCCTGCGCCAAATCCCCAAAAAGCGTCGTCCGGCGCCGCCGGCCAGAAGCGTTTGCCGTCGGCGCGGCGGTTCACCCACCAGCCAAGACCGGAGTGGTTGGGCAAACCGGCGTGCGTGGTGGCCGCCTTCACCGTAGCCGGCGAGATGAGTTGCCGGCCCTGCCAGTCACCCTGGCGCAGCAGCAGGCGCCCGACGCGGGCGCTGGCGTCGGGGCTGAAATTACCGCCGCCCCAGTTGCCGACGAGCGGCAGGCCATCGACGGTGGTCGTTTCCTCGTAGCCGATCGAGGACTCGCCGTCCGGTATGCCGAGGGGGCGCAATACGCGTTCGCGCAAAAGCGAGCGCAAATCGGGATGCTTCGCGCCTCGCAGGCTGGCGGTGACACAGTAGCCAAACATCGCGAACCCCGGATTGCTATACCGCGCCGTCGTGCCGGGCCTGTCCAGCACGGACGCGGCATCACGCGCCAAGGTGAAGGGATCGAGCGGCGCGGGCAGCCGTTTCCAAAACTCGCCCTGCCAGCCGGGCAGGAGCCGGTGCGGCACGCCATCGAGGTTGGCATCGGCGATGCCCGAGGTGTGCGTGGCGAGTTGGGCGACAGTGATGTCACGTTTTTTTTCGTCATCGCGCCAAGCCGGCACGAAACGACTGGCCGGGTCGTCCGGGCGGATGAGGCCGTCGTCCATCGCGAGCATCAGCGAGACTCCGCCCACGAGCGCCTTGGCCAGCGAGGCCGTGTAGTGCGGCGTGTGGCGTCCGTATCCTTGCGCGTAGCGCTCATAAACGACGTGGTCGTGGCTGATGACCAGCAGGACGGTGGTATTGCAGGACTCCAGGTTGTTCCAGAGCGCGTCGAGCCGGGCGGAACGCATGCCGTAATCTTCCGGCCTGGCCACGGGCCAGTCGTCCGGAAGCGCGGAAAAAAGTGGCGTATGGGCAAAAATGGACGCAAGGGCGAGGCATGCCGCCAGACGGCGGAGCCCAGGGCTGCGGGTGGCAGTGGTGTTCATATTTCGGAGTATTAACATGAGGCGGGAGGGACGCGGAATCGGACGAAAACGCCGGCCGGTATGTATCCATATTGGGATACCGGTTTCACGGGCCAGCCGGTCCGTCCGGCGTTTTCTCCGGCGGCGGAGGCGCGGGAGGCTTGCGCATGATGAAACGTCCCCGGACGGTGTTGAGCGAATCGTTGTCCTGCCCCTTGCCTGCGCCGGTGAAAAGCAGGGTGAACTCACGTCCGTCCGCGCCCCACCATTTCGGCACGAAGGAGAAAAAGAAAATGTTGTCCTTCCATTCCAGCGCGCTGCCGGGGCGGGTTTGGCCAAAGGGGTGCGCCGCCGTCCAGTATTTCACCGTTGTCCATGGCCCCCACGGCGCGGGCGCGTCGTAGAGCCCGAGCGAACCGCGTTCGCTGACGCCATGCTCCGTCGCCAGAAAATAGCGGCCGAGCGCACGGTTATGGATCGCGCTCACGCACCACCCCGTGCCCTCGGGATTTTCGAACACCGGCTGTTTGGAGGCAAGCGGCCCCCAGGCGGGTTTGCCTTTCACCACGCCGCCGAACCACTCGTAGGCATCGCGACCCGCGAAAATATGATCGCGATGCACGCGGGCGAGAAACAGTGCGCCGGGCTTGTGCACGTTCAGCTTGAATTCCGACTGGGTGACGTCGGTCCGTTCGGGGCGGAGGAAATATGAATAAACAAACTCGTCCCGTGCCCCGTCGTCGTCGCGGCCATGGTTGAGGAAAGTGGCGACGATCAGATTGTCCTCGCGCCACCAACGCCACGGCGCGCGTTCCCAAGTCGCCCCGTGATCCTTGGACCGCGCGAGGTGGACGTAGCGATAATGATCGCGCGGCCACGCGACCGCCGGATCATCCGTGAAGCGGAAACCGTCCCCGGAACCCGCGGCGTCGGGATTGTCGGGAACAATCCAGGAATAAAGCACGCCCCCCACGCAGATCGTCCCCCAGCTCTTGCCCGGAAACTGCGGGGGATTCTCCGCGTTCTTCCCGCCCCAGACGTTGTAGCCGCGATAAGTATTCCACCCGCCCTCGATCCGCGCGAAGCCGAGGGAATCCCTCCCGTCGTCGTTTGCGCCGCCGAACCCGCCTCCATCGCCCCATGCGCCGTAGAGATTGTCATCGTCCGCCCAAGTGAGCTGGAAATTATCGCTGCCCTGCGCCTCGCGGCGATGCGTGGACCAGTCCAGCTCAATATCCATAATCATCGGGCTTGGCGGATAAGGCGGAGCGGCCACCGTCAAGCCGGCCTGCGGCAACAAGGCAAGCAGACCCAAAACCGCAAGGACCGCCGGACGACGCCCGTTCGACGAATACCCGCCCCCGTGGACACGAGCTTTGTCATGGCAGGGAATGCGGGCCGGGCGGTTCATCGAGAAGGAAAGAAGTGAATGTAAATTGTTGGGAGAAGTTCGTCCACGGCGCATTTTCTCCAGTGTTTTTCAGAGAAAGAACAAGAGATTTCAAAAAAATCAAATGCGCATTTGATTTTGCGGGATAAATTTTTATGAACTGTCCTTCCACGGGTGCGACCGAAGTGGTGTCAGCCAAGCGCCGCCGCACGCGACATCAGTGGTCACACGATTTGATTGCGGCGCATCACCTCCGCATACCAGCGGGCGCTGAGCTTCGGCGTGCGTTTCTGTGTGGCGTAGTCAACATGCACGATTCCGAAACGCTCGCCATAGCCCGCGGCCCATTCGTAGTTGTCGAGAAACGACCAGAGAAAATAACCGCGGCAGGGCAATCCCTCGCCCACGGCGCGATGCACATTGACAAGGTAGTTGCGCACAAAATCGCGGCGGTGCAGATCGACGATTTCCCCGTCCGCCGCCGGCGGATCGGGAAAACTCGCGCCATTCTCCGTGATATAAAACGCGCGCGGATGGTAGAGTTCATGGCAATGCCGGATCGCCCAATAGATCGATTGCGGCACGATTTTGAGCCACTCGAAGCTCGCCTCGGGATACCGGGGCGGGAACGCCAGCACTTCCCGCCCGCGGCCTGCCTTTGCCCGCACGAAATGGCCGCTGTAGATGTTCAACCCGAGAAAATCGGTCGGCTGCGAAATCAATTTCATGTCACCCGCTTTGACTTCCGGACGATCTTTTCCGCAGCGGCGAAGATAACCCGCCGGATAGCGCCCGTGAAAAACCGGCGCGAGCAGATGCTCGTTGCGCAAGGCCAGTTCGGCGCGCGCGGCGACGATATCGCGCGGGGTCTCCGTGACCGGCACCGAAACGCTCAGGTCCTGCGTGAGCCCGACGCGCGAGCCGCGCCCGCCGTGTTCGCGGACGGCGCTCACCGCATATCCGTGCGCGAGCAGCGTGTGGTGAAACGCCTGGTTGAGCACGCGGCCGGGTTCCCGCGCGCCGGGCGCGTGCATGCCGACACGGTATCCGTTGCCGATGAAGGTGGGAATTTCATTCAGCGTGATCCAGTTGCGGACATGATCGCGAAAGGCGCGCGCGGCCGTCGCGCAATAACGGGCGAACGCCTCCGCCGTCGCGCGCACGCGCCAGCCGCCCGCGTCCTCCAGCGCCTGGGGCAAGTCCCAGTGGTAGAATGTCACCCAGGGCGTGATGCCGTTGCGTTCCATCGAGTCGAAGAGGCGGCGATAGAAATCGATGCCCTTCTGGTTGATGTCCCGTCCCCCATCGGGATGCAGGCGCGGCCACGCCAGCGAGAGCCGGTAGTTTTTCACGCCGAGACGGCGCATGAGCGCGAAGTCCTCCCGGTAACGGTGGTAATGATCGCAAGCGATGTCGGGCGTGTCGCCGTTGGCGACTTTGCCAGGCAATCGGGCGAAACGATCCCAGATGGACTCGCCCTTGCCATCCTCGCGGGCTGCGCCTTCGATTTGCGGAGCGGCGGCGGCGACACCCCAAATAAAATTACGCGGGAAACAATAGGATTTCATGGGAGAACAGAATTCATGCGGAACATGCGGTCATGCCGCCGGCTTGAGCGCCGGATCGAGGGGAGTGGCGGTCATCACATCTTTTTCCGCCGCGAGGCGACAGCGCACTTGCCCGACGCGTCCGCCGGCTCGGGACTGAGCGACGAGATGCGGATGTCAGACCACCAGACTTGCGACCGCCAGGTGCGCAGGGCAAAGTGCCCGCCAGGCAGAGGCTCGGGATCGCGTGTGTCATGCACCAGGCGGTTGTCGAGCCAGTAACGAATCCGCCCGCCGGCAATGAGCGTGCGGATGCGGTAGGTCTGCCCCGGCTCCGATCGGGTCGACGGCTCCTCGGCCAGCATGGCGAAGCCCGGATTTCGCCGCACCCGCGACCATCCCGGCTGGAACCCGCCAGTGAGCGTGATGATATAGTTCGGGATGCGGTGATATTCCGGATAATCGCCGGAACGCCCGAAATGATAAGGTGCGCCGTCAAGCTCGCGGGCATGGAAAAACAGGTTGAGATTCGCGGCGTTCGCCTCTCCTCCGACTGGCGCGGCGCCCGCGGTCATCTCGACCAGCACATTTGCCGGCAGCGGCTCCCGCCACCAGAGGGTCGCCGACTGATTCGAGGCTGGCGGCTGGCCCGTGACGGCATGGAGCCGCCCGTTGCGGGCCTCCAACGCGGCATTCCCTTCAACGACCCAGCGTTCGCGCCAAGTCGCGTCGGCAAATTTTTCGCGGGCGATTTCCGTCGCGCGCCACGCCCGTCCGTCGATCTCGATCACCTGCGCTGCCAGCACGCAGCACGAGCCCGAAAGCGCCAAAACGATGAGTTGCCAAAGGCGAAACAAGGCGGTCATGGGGAATTATAATCAGTCGGTTTATATAATAACTATTCTGAAATTCCAAGGGATGCCGCGCTCAGGGAGCCACCAGCCGCACCAATCCCCAAAACAGCAAGATCAACGCGCCGGAGAAGGCGCAGCAAAAGAGGAACCCGAGCGCATCGATCCGGTTCCATTTCGTAAACTCCCAGGACGAATTTGGAAAGAGCTTGGTGTGATCGAAGCGGGCGGGATTCCTCAGTGTCTCCTCCATCTCCCGCGCATCCAGGTCCGGTGTCGCATCCACGGGGGTCTTCATTTTTCCGTAGAATAAATCAACCCGCCGTTTCTCCGGCGCGCGGGTCAGCAGGCTTATGCCCAATAACAAAACGAAGGGAGTGAGCGCGTCGAAAAACATCCGTGCCGCGAACCGGTGGCCGGGTGACATTTTTTCGACCGGCACGCCTGCCAGATTCAGCAAATATAATTCCATATGGAAACGTTCCCGGCCTTCCAGCAGACTCGCGGGATCATCCGGGCGCTGCCTCACCACGGTGTCGAAATACACGGGGTTGCTGCCACCCGCGGCGTTTTCGACCCGCACCGTCAGCGCGGGATGGTGGCGGACGGCGTCGATTCTCGCCAGGGCCAGCGGCGCGACGAGGTTGACCGTGGCGGAAATCAGGACCGCGCACCATACCGCCGGCACGGTCAGGCGCCGCCAGAAGAGCATCATGAAGACGGCGGCGCCGAAGGGCACATTCACCGTCAGCACGAGTTGGAAGACGGTGAAAATATTGTTCATCGCCATGGCCACGAAAATGCCAAGCCCGAGAATGCAGGCGATGGCCCAGCGCCCGACAGTGACCAGCCTTGCCCCCGTCGCGCCCGGGCGCAAAGGCAGATAAATCGTCCGCACGAACAGCGCGGAGATGGACATCGTCTGCGCGGCCACCGAGGACATGTTGGCCGCCATCACGCCGGTCAGCATGAGGCCGAGCAAGCCGGGGCCGAGGAGCTGCCGCGACATCATTCCCCATGCCATGTCGGGATCGGACAGTGCCGCCGGGCCGCAATAAAGCGCGACCGCCACCAAGCCGCAAAAGGCCCATAGAATAACCATCAGCCGTTTCGAATAGGTGCCGGCCACGGCGCCGAAGCGGGCCGCATACTCGTCGCGCGCCGATCCGCCAATGCTCATGTTGCCCATGATGCCTGTGATTTGGACCCAGGAAACCGCGAAGACGGCGAGAATCGTGAGTGTTGTCACCTGACTGCCCAAGTTGCCAAACAGGTCAAAAAATGCCTCCGGCACTCTTTCCCCCAAGGCGGAAAAGCCGCCGATGGCATGGAGGCCGACAGGCAGCAGCATCAGCGAAAAACTTACTATCAGAAAGCACTGCACAATCTCGTTGAGCGCCGTGGCCGCCATCCCGCCAAGGATGATATAGCCGCCGACGATAAGCGTATAAACAAGGTAGAAGAGGAAGGGGTTTATCGGGCTGACGGAATGGCTCAGCTCGCCCCGCGCCACGCGTTCGCGCAACACGTCAAGCTCGCCCGCCTCGGCAGGAGTCAGGCTGGAGGCCCGGTTCTCCAGTTCGCGCCATTGATGGTAGCCTTCGACGGACGCGCGCTCGGCCACGGTCCACGCCGCCTCCGGTTTCACCACGATGGCGGTGCAAATCTTGTAAGTGACCAGGTTGCCAAATCCGATGGTGACCACCACCGCGGCCAAAATCTGAAACACGGCATACAGCCGGGCGAGGCTGCGGCTGCCCAGCCGGTCCTCAAACAAGTCCGCCATCGTGATCAACCTCACCCGGCGAAACCAGACATTCATGAACCAGAAATACGGGTTCATAAAAACCATCTGGAACGCGAGCCAGGCCGCGGACACACCCTGTTGATAGACCAGGCTGACCGTGCTGACCGCATTGTTGGCATCGGTGGAATTGCCAAAATTCAAAAACAACTGGTAGAATTTCCCAAGTTTTCTCCCCGCGAGAAAGAAACCCTCCTCGCCCTTGCTGGCATGGCGTCCCGCCACGCGGCCCAGAACAAGCATAAGCACCAAATAGGCACCGATGATAAGGTAATCCAAAAAATGAAGGCTGGTCATGGAAACGATGGATAAACTATGCAGGCTGCGAAAAACGAAGAATTGGCAAAACGATCAATTGTCATGGGAACGTCCCTCCACCTCCGCCGCCCGCCGATGGAGCCATTCTTCGAGGTTTGTATAGCCATTTCCGTCCGGGTCGCCATTCGGGTCGGGCGGCGGCGCAAGGACGCGCGTCGCTCGGATGTCCACGATGTCCCATGCGTCCATTGGCAAGTCCTCCAGGAAACTGCCCTGGCGATTCCTGATTTTTTCAACAAGCGCCGCGTCGAGCGCGTCGCGTTTCGCCGGGTGCTTGCCCGCCGCGGCCAGCAGGCGGGCTTCCACCTCCGTGGATGGCAACGGCGTCCAGCTTGTCCCGCCCGAGTTTGCATACGGATCGGCCTTGAGCTTCGTCACCGGGTTTTCGGGACTGTCGCGGAAAATACCGGTGTTCCACGGGTCGCCGTCTTCCGGCAGCCATTTTCCATCCACCGGATTAAACAAGCGGTTGTCACGCAGAAAAAGTTCCGGCGGCGGGGAAACGCCCTTGTGTACATAAATGGCGGTGTCGCGGTAATCTTCCTTCGTGTGGGTGCGCGCGGCTCGCGGTTTCCCCTCCTCGGACCTGGAGATGGTGAACGGCACCGGATGGCGGACCACGACGTTGCCAACGACCGAGACCGGGCGTGGATCCTGCGGGAGGTCGCCGATGTAAATCGCGCAGTTCGACCAGATGCCCGGGCGGTAAACGAGGTTGTTCACGATTTGCGCTCCCGCTCCTTTGTCGCGGGCCAGGGGATTGCGCGCCCAAGTGAAGGCCATGATATTGCCGACCAGGGTGACGTTGTTTGAGTTGCGCCCCACCAAGGGGCCGTAGGGATGCGAGCCCTTGCTGTGCCCGCCGTTAATGACAGGCTCGCTGAAAATACAGTTTGAAAATGTGACATCATGCACCCTGCCCCGGTCGCTCCAAGTGGACACGGTCTCGTCAACCGCCCAGCTGCAGGAAACATGATCTATTACTATATTGCGAGCAGCGTGGTCCTTTGGCGCGCCTATTTTTATACAATCCCGATTATCGACGGGCGGAAGTTTGTCGCCCGGACGAATTGCGATGTGCTGGATCAAAATATCATGGGAAGAGATGTCGATGCCCGCGCCCTTGAGCGTGATGCCCGGAAATGGCGCCGTCTGGCCGGCGATGGTGAGATGGCCGTGTTTCCCGTGCCCGTCGTCCCGGATGATGATATCCCTTTTCAGATCTATCACGCCGGACACGTCGAAGATGACCACGCGCGGCCCGGTGACTTTTTCCACCGCGTGGCGAAACGAGCCAGCGGGCGGTTTTTTGTCATCGTCGAGCAGATTGGTGACGCGGACGATTCGGCCCTTGCGTCCGGCGGGCGTATCGGTGCCAAAACCAACCGCGCTGGGAAAAACCGGAAGCGCCCCGCCTGTGTTCGACAAGGAAAAGACAGCCGCGAGGGCGACCAGAAAGAGCAAGAGGCGAGGACGGAGTGTTTTCATGGGTTGGATAAATTATAAAGAGCACGGGATACTGGCGGGCTGCCGTCATTTGGCATCCGGAAGAAATTCCACCGGCATCGTCTGCCGCAGACTTTCGCCCGCGAGCACGAAACGTCCGGGAATGCTGGCCCAGTGGTCGTTGCGCGTATGCACTATTACAAAGTCGCGGCCATCGGCGCTCAGCCATTTGTTTACAAAGCTGAAAATAATGGTGAGCCGGCCCCACCGTTCGGGATTATGCTCCGTTTGCACATGCGTCCACGGCCCCCATGGCTCCGGCGCATCGTAGAGACTCATCCACCCGGAGCGGTCGATGGTGATCGTGGTGAGGAGATACCGTTTCAGTCCGGGATTGTAGCTGACCGCGATGCGATGCGTGCCCTGGGCGGCATCCTGCCATATGGGCCGGCGGCATGCGGAATCGCGCGCCCACGTTGGCTGTCCCTGCGCATCCATGCCGGCAAAAAATTCATAAGCGTCCTTTTGCTCCACCGCATCCTGTGCGACGCGCAGCAAATTGATGCGCCCCGGGAGACGCACGCGCCAGTGGCCCGGGTCAATGCTGTCGGGAGCGTAGATATAGATGAACTGATCGCGCGCGCCCGCATAAGCCTGCCCAAACTGACAAAACGCCGGGGCAAAAATTCCGGCATCATTGGCCGGAAAATCGCCTTCGTTTTTGCTGAAACGCACGCCGGTTTTTCGCCAGCTGGCGCCGTGGTCGTCCGAGCGGTAAAGTTCGACAAACTTGAAATATCCCGGGCTCGATCCATCGCCGTCCCGGCACAGGTAAAGTTTCGGACCGACGGCGAGGATGCCTTCGCTTTTGCCCGTGAAGGGCGCGGGATGCGGCGCATCCACGCCGCCCGCGAGATTGAATCCGCGATAGTCGGTGCGCGTGCCGCGGATGATCGCAATGCCCAGTGAAACGCGTCCGGCCTCATTGTTGCCGCCGAATCCGCCGCCGTCGCCCCACGCCGTGTAGAGATTGCCGTCGTCCGCCCACGTAACCGGCCAGATGTCGCTGCCCGGTGCCTCAATCCGCGCGGCGCGATCATCGAATGCCAGCCCCGCGATCACCGGACTCGGCGGATAGGGCGGATGGAATGATTGCGGCATGTCCCCGGCCCGGAGCGCGGAAAGTGTGACGATAAAGAGAATCTGGTTCGACAAACTTCTCATGGCAAATCTCTCAGCGAAGGCGCTCAATGCGTGCCTGGCGCCCGGGATCGCGCGAAAAGAGGATTCTCCAGCCCGCGACTTCCACGCCGGCATTGTCGCCAGACTGCACGAGCGCGGCCTCCTTCGCGTCGATGACTGGCGCGCCGGCATCGTCAACGAAAAGCACGTGCAGGAAATCGTCACGCAAGCGCGCCTCGCGCGGGGAAACTTCCAGCCGCCACTGCGCCAATTCGCGCGAACGGCGTTTTTTCGCAGTCTCGTCCCAGGGATAATTTTTCCCGTCCACCCAGGCTTCCTTGCCGGGGCCGCCGATCAGCGCGAGCCCCGCTTTCTCCGGCAGCAAGGTCAGGCAGGAGAGCCGGCCGCCCTGGTTCTCGGCCACCGCAAGGTTTCCCCGGACCACCGGCTTATTGATGGTGTGGAGCAGAAAACGCTTCTGGAATTCCGCCTTCACGCTTTCCACCCGGTCATAGACGACCACGACGGGATGCCCGCGGGCGGCGGCGCGAAGATAGACGATTTCGCGCTGCGCCAGTCGCACGCGCTCCGCATCATAGGCCTTGGTGGCATCACCCACCGCGTAGGTATAATCATCCGTCGCGACGTAGTGGACGATACCGTCCAAATGCGCATGCCCCCCCGGTTGAATATCGGCAAGTTTTGTCGGCTCCTGGCGAAAGACCTGGCCGCCGTCATTCGAAGCCGGTTCATCGAGAACGAACATCTTTTGCGCCGGGTCAAATACAGTGATGGCATTGTGAGCAATCGTGCGGGTGAAATAATTCCGCCAATGCGTGCCGCCGTAGCCACCCGCGTTTTTGCCGCCCTCATCGTAGATGCCGGAGTCGACTGCAAGCGATCCCCGGTAGTGCAGGGTGAATGCGTTCGCGTCGCGATGCAGGTGATTGGTCGCGAAAAACGGTGTCGATGCGAAGTTCAGCAACGTGGTCTTCCCGTCCCAGCGATCGCGTGCGATCACGACGCCGGCATTGCGAAAG
This sequence comes from Termitidicoccus mucosus, assembly GCF_038725785.1. Taxonomy (GTDB): domain Bacteria; phylum Verrucomicrobiota; class Verrucomicrobiia; order Opitutales; family Opitutaceae; genus Termitidicoccus; species Termitidicoccus mucosus. Next base: position 553,584 of record NZ_CP109796.1, on the reverse strand, counting down.
TGCCGGCTTAATTCAAGCGGAGCGGCGGGATCGTCAGGCGCCAGCGGACGCACGCTTTTGTCCTGATAAAGGATATCTGCGAAACGATTGGTCCGGTCTTTCAGCGCCCACGCCGCCCGCGGCTCTTTCAGCACGCCGGCTGCGAGTATGAGCAGATCGGATTGATAGGCGTTGAGATCATCGGTGACCGTGTAGGCATCGCCGGTATTCGCGTAGGTTCCATCCCCCTGCCGCCCGTAGATCCAGAACCAGGGAATCTTCGCCTGCCAGGGAAAGAAGACGCTTTCGTTTGTCGCCGTGGACCACACGTAGTGGATGCTCGCCGTCAGGTAGGCGGCGCTGTAAGACCACCCCATGTGATAACCGCCGTCCCGGGCGATCCAGCCTTGGGCGGGAAAATACCCCTCCAGCCAGTGCCGGCGCAGAAGCAGCAGCTTTTCGCGCAGTTCCGGGTGTTCCGTCACCAGCGCGAGCAAACCCGCCGTAAGCGCAAAATTCCCCCACCGCGAATGCCCGCCCACATAGTTGGTGCTCTGCGTGGCGAAATACCACGATCTGTCGATGTGCGCGAGGATTGCCTTTTCCAGCGCCTGTTTTTCATCGGCGGACAGCCACGGGAAAAGCCAGTCGTAAGCAATGGCCAGGCACTGCAAGCGTCCTCGAAATTCGGTGTCATTTCCGACCGGACCCGCATCCGCCATGATGGCGGCCCATTCTTTCGACCATTTGATATAACGCTCCTCCCCCGTCACGGCGGCGACAAACGCGATGTTGCGGACAATCTCCCAACTCTTCAAATGGGGATGCACCGCGAATTTACCCGGGCGCTGTGACAATCCAACCTCCTCCAGATGATGCAGCATCTGGCGCCACTCGGTTTGATATTCCCCGGCGATACGCGTCCGGATTGTCGGAATATCAGTGTCGCGAAAGAACAGGCGCGGGTGGCTTGGATGAACCGCAAAGTCGGCGGCATCGGAGTGAATTTTAACGGAGGGGATTTCTTTTTCCCCGATACGATATTCCGCGCACAACGGAACGGAAGACAGCAGTAACACCAGGAAGGGGACGGAGTGTGGTTTCATTTTGTCAGGTCGATTTTTGTGCGGGTGGCCATATTTTGACGCGTGCGCCTAGAACTCGTTCGGGATAAGATTCGGCAAGAAAGATACATCAATGTGCTCCGCGGCGCACGATTCAGTTACCAGTGGCGCGGCGAAGCGCGAGGAGCAGCGTCAAGCCAAGGAGATGCAGCCAGCCGGGCGCGCCTCCTCCTCCGCCAGTATTGGTTGCATGTCCGGGGAGAGTGTCGCCGCCGCTGGAATCTCCGACCGTGAGCACGGCGGGGAGGCTCTGGACAGCCCCCATCTGGTTCGAGACGACCACGGTGTAACTGGCCGCGTCGGTCGCCGTGGCGGGAGCGATTCCGAGGGTGGCGCTGGTTGCGTTGACGATGGGCAGGCCATTTTTGTGCCATTGATAGGAGAGAACGGGGGAGCCGGCGGCGACAACAGCGAGGGTTGTCGCCGCGCCGGAGGAAACAGTCCGGTCCGCAGGGTGCGTGATGATGGCCGGGCTGGCCTGAAGGGCGCGGACGGTGTGGTTGCCGGTGTCCAGCACATAGATGTTGCCGGCGGCGTCGGCAGTCATGCCGGCGGGCGCGTTCACGGCGGCTTGCGGGCCGATGCCGTCCTGCGAGCCGGGTTGTCCGGCGATTCCGATGATGGTCGTGACAGCGCGCGTGGCGGGCTCGATTTTGCGGAGGATATCGTTGCCGGTATCGGCGACGTAAAGGTTGCCGGCGGCGTCGGTGGCGAGGGCCTGCGGTGTGTTGAAGCGGGCGTTGGCGCGAGTCCCGTCAGCCATGCCGGTCTGGCCGGGAACGCCGGCGAGGGTCTCGACCACGCCGGTCGAGAGGATGAGCCTGCGGATGGTGCTGTTGCCGGTGTCGGCGATGTGGAGATGCGCGGCGGCGGTGTCGATGGCGAGCCCGGTGGGCATGTCGAAACGGGCGGAGACGAGGGGGCCATCGGACGAACCGGGGGCGCCGGGCGAGCCGGCGAGCGTGGTCACGGCGCCGGTGGCGATGACGATTTTGCGGATGGTGCTGTTGCCGGTGTCGGCAACGTAGAGGTTGCCGTCCGCGTCGAGGGCGAGGCCGGAAGGCGTGTCGAAGCGGGCGGCAAAGTGGGCGCCATCGGTGCTGCCGGCGTCATTGGGAAGGCCGGCGAGAATGCTGACTTCGGCGGTGGGGATGTCGATTTTGCGGATGACCTGGTTGCCGGTGTCGGCGACATACAGAGTGGCTCCATCGGCATCGATGACGATGGACGAAGGCGAATTGAACCGCGCGGCGGCGGCACCGTTGACCGCGCCGGGGACGCCGGGCTGGCCGGCGTAAGTGGTGACGGTGCCGTCGGGGGCGATGCGGCGGATGGTGTGACTGGCGGTGTCGGCGACATAAAGATTGCCGGCTTTGTCGGAGGCCGCCGCGCCTTCAGGGGCGTTGAATTGCGCGGCGAGTCCGTTGCCGTTGGCCGTGCCGGAGACGGTCGCGGTGCCGGCGAGGGTGACGAGGCCGACCTTGCCCTCGATGGCGATGAGGAGTTGCGCCGTGCCGGTGCCGGCGGAGTTGGAGGCGGCGAGCGTGACAGTGCTGACTCCGACAAACGCGGGATGGCCGCTGATGTGGCCGGTGGCGGAGTTGATGGCGAGGCCGGCGGGGAGGCCGGCGGCGGAGTAACTGGCGGGGTCGTTGGTCGCGGTGACTTGAAACGAGAAGGCTTCGTCGACGGCGGCGGCGACCGAGGCGGAGCAGTTGATCACGGGGGTGGCGGAGGGCGGCGGTGGCGGCGCGATGATGATCGTGAGGCTGGCGTTGCCGGTGCCGCCGGCATTGGTGGCGGTGAGGGCGACGGTGTAGTTGCCGGAGGCGGTGGGAACGCCGTTGATGATGCCGGCGGCGGGGTCGAACGAGAGGCCGGGGGGGAGCGCGGTGGCGCCGTAGCCGGAGGGGTTGTTGCTGGCGCTGATGGCGTAGCTGAAGGGCATGCCCTGCACTGCGGCGGCAGTGAGGTTGCCGCCGATCACGGGAGGAACGACAGGCGGGACATAAGGAGCAATGCTGATGGCGAGGGTGACGGGCGCGCTGACGCCGACGGCATTGGACGCCGTGAGCGTGACATCGCTCGCGCCGTCGGTGGCGGGCGTGCCGCTGATGAACCCGGTGGCGGGGTTGATGCCGAGTCCCGAGGGGAGGCCGGTGGCTGCGTAGCTGTCGGGAGTGTTGGTGGCGGTGACTTGGTAACTGAAGGCGGAGCCGACGGTGCCGGTGGCGGCCAAGGCGCTGGTGATGCCGGGGGGCGCGGTGGGAAGGGGCTGGGTCGTAACGCTCGCGGCGACGGAGCTGTCACTGGCGCCGCCGGGGCCGACAGCGCGGACGCGGTAGTAATAGGTGACTGCGGGGGCGAGGCCGGTGACGGCATGGCTGAGGCTGGCACCGACGAGGATGTCTTCGCCGCCGGAAATGAAGGTTGCGAAGGAGGAGTCGGTGGAAACGTCGAGGCGGTAGGCGGTCGCGCCGGCAACAAAACCCCAGTTGGCGGTGAAGCCGCTGGTGGTGATGGAAGTGGCCGCGGCGGCGGTCGGCGCGACCGGCGGATGGGCGGCGGCGATGGCATCGGAGGCGAACACGTTGTCGAATTGCGCCGCGGCGCGGTGGGTCGCGATTCCCGCATTGCCATTGGCGATGGGGCTGTAGTCAAAGCCTGTTATCCGGACCGGAGCCGACCATGCGGAGCTGCCGGCATCCCAAACGCTGGCGGTGGCGATTAACTGGGGACCGTCCAATGTCAGCGCGAGCCGGTGGGTGGCTCCGGCAGTGACGGTGTAGCTTGTGGAGGCCAGCACCGTGGTGATTCCCCCGGCCACGCGCCGCAGTTCGAGAAGGTTTCCATCGCGCAGGACGAGGCTGTAGTGATTGTCGCTATCGCGGCAGCGGCCAAGGATGCCGCAATCATACCCGGCGCCATCAAACGATGCCAGGGTCACGTCCGCCTGCACGGTTTGATAGGCCCAGTTTGTATTTTCAAGAATGGCGCGGGCGTCGCCGGTCGTGTCCGTTTGGGAATAAACTTTGTTGTATCCGGGAGCGCCGGACGTCCCCAGCGTCGCAACCGACCAGGCACCCGTACCGCTGGCGATCCAGTTGCCTGGGTCGCCGTTTTCGAAATCATTCACGCTCGGAACAGCGTCGCTTAGCGGGGCGCCGGGCACCGCCTCGACAAAAGCCGACCAGGCGTGCAGCCATTCCTCGAAATTGGTATAGCCGTCGCCGTCCGAGTCGCCCTGCGGGTCGGACGGGAAAATCAAATCATGCGAACCTTGGGTGGTTTGGTAGCCATCCGCGTCGAGTTCGCCCAAGTCGATGTCGCCCGACCAGTTTTCCGTGATGCTCTGGCTCGGCAAATCCGTCCAGTCCCGCAGGCGGCGCTCCCGGATTTGCTTGATCAGGCGTTTGTCATGAAGGTCGCGCACCAAGGGGCGGGCGCCCGATTTGGCGAGCAGTTCCGCCTCAAGCTGCGCGGGCGTCCACCCGGGGGGGGACAGGGTGACTCCGTCGATCGTGAACGGGTCGGTGGCGAGCGGCGTGACCGCGCGTTTTTGTGTAACCAAGGTCGCGTTAAACGGATCGGCGTAAGGCACCCAGTTTCCCTCATAGGTCGGATGCCAGAGGCGGTTGTTATTAAGAAACAACTGCGTGTTGACCGCGGCGGTGGACTCGACCTGGAGCGCCTGCGTGGCATTCGCGCCATATTTCTCATTGGCGGGGGACCAGGTTGGAAACTGGGTGGGATCCTCGTGCAGGATGACGACATTGCCGTCGGCCGAGGCCTTGAAATCGTAGGTGGCTGATTCCGCGCCGTAGGGGTAAAGGTTTCCCACGTTAATCCGGTGCCCGGACGACTCGCCGGGGGCGAAAATGAGATTGTTGATGATGCGCGTGTCCTTCCCGCCGGCGGCCATCAGGGGGTTGCGCCAACGATTATAGGCAAGGATGTTGCACACCAGCGAAACGTTTTTTGATTTTTCATAAACATAAAAGCCGGCGGAATGGCCGTCGATTCCGTTGATGGAGGCATTCTTGACCCTGACCACATTGCCATCCACCGTGTCGTAAACGTCCGGGTGGCCCTCGTAGGCACCCTCGCTCACCGGCCCTTCCTTGCCGCAAAAACGCAGCGCCTCATAATTAAGCGAGTTGCTGAACGTGACATCGTTGACTGTGTTTTTTCCGGTATCCGAGAGGGCTTTCCCGGAAAGCGTGATGTTTTCGTCGGTGCCCCAGCTCGTCGAGACATGATCGAACACGATGTTGTAGCATGCATTGGCATCGGGCACCCCTGCCACTGCGTTCAGCAGGATGCATTTCCGGCTCGAATAGCCCAACAGGCCCGACCACTCGCCGCTGGCCGCCTTGGGCCGCGCGCCCGGGCGAATGGCGATATGCTGCACCAGGATGTCATGCGTCTGTATATCAAGCCCGGAGTTTTTTATGGTGATTCCCGGATAGGGCGCGGTTTGCCCGGCAATAGTGAGATACGGTCGGGTGTTGCGGACGCGAATTACTTTTTTGAGTTCAATCACGCCGGAAACCGCGAACACGATGACTCTCGGGCCGGAAAGGGTTTCCACGCCATAGCGAAATTCGCCTTCCACCGTCGGATCGCTGTCGGCCAGCGAGGTCACTGTATAAATGATGGCCGGTGCCCCCGCCGAGCCGCGCCCGGCGACCGTCTCGGTGCCGAAGCCCTCCGCACCGGGGAACACGGGCAGCGCCCGCGCGCCGGGAGCGGCCATTCCCGACAAGCCAGCCAATAATGCCATTATCAAACAGATGTTTGTTGTTCTCATAATATTATATTATTCCACTGGAATTTCGGTTTTATACATGGCAGCGGACTCCGCCCGCATTGTTTCGGGTAAATGAATTAAAAAAAGGCCGTCTGCGGGGACTCGTGCCACCGCCGGGCGGCCTTGGGTGTTGTCATTGGCGCGGCCTTGGCCGCCCTCAGAAAGCAAACGAGGTGCGCATCGAAATATATTGCGGCTCGCGGATGCGCCAGGCGGCGACCGAACCGTCGGGCTGCGCTTCGACCGGAATCAACTCATCGCCCACGCCGATGTTCTTCACATTCAACTGCGCCTTGAAGATGAATTTTTTGAACTTGCGCGTATAGCCGATCCAGAGGTCGAAATCGGTCTGCCTCGGGCCGTAGTAAGGATTGCGCACGTCGGACACGCGGTCGAGCGAGGTGTCGCCGTTGACGTGGACGACGGGGAAGCCGATCGCGACCTTGTCCTGCCAGCGCACGCCGCCGCCGATGTTCCAGCCTTTCAGGAAGCCGCGGGTAAAGTCATAGTTGGTGATCGCGTTAAAGCGCCATTCGCGCAGTTCGTTGGCGGGCAGGCCCTCGGCCGCGGTCTTGGGCAGCATCTGGTTATAAACCTGCAGGGTCATGCGTTCCTTGAGGAATACGGTCTCGAATTCGGAAAAGCCGTTCGGGTTGGGGCTCAAGGCGCCGGCGGGGCCGTTGACGAGCGGCATGATGGAATTGAGCATGAGGGCCTGGAAATCGCGCGCGATGTTGGTGCGCACGGCCTCGGCGCGGTTCGCGTTGAGCGCGATGCGCCATTGCGGCGTGGGATTGAAAACAACCTCGTATTCCTCGCCCTTCGAGACGACATCCGCCGTGGCGACAACGCTGCCCGCGCGATCATCATAAATAACCTCGGCCGCCTCGCCCGAACCGGTTTCCCGGATGCGAAACGTGTTGCGCAGCGCCATGCCCACCGGGCCGTCATACCAGGCGTTGAACGCGGCGATGCCCGCAGGGTTGCCAGGGTAGGTGGCGGGGTCGTCGGGGTGGCCACTGTTGTTCCACCAGTTGTTGCCCCGGAGGATTTGCTCTCTCATCTCGGCAATTCCCTTGGCCAGATTGGTGATCGCCGTGCTCAGCGTGAACAGGGAGGAAGACAGGCCGGAGGTCGTCTCGTATTTCATGAACTTGAACACCAGCCTGCCGTTCAGCGTGGAGAGCAAAACGCCGTATTCCTTGCTCTCGCCGGTCTCGGCGGGCAGGAGATTGTCATAAATGTCATAGCGCTGGCCGGCGGGCCGGAAATTGTCCGCGTGGTTGTAAATCAGGCTGAGCGACGAGCCGAACGGCAGGTGACGGCGGATGAACTCGGGGGAGTGAAGCACGAAGCCGTAGTTGAAGCTGGTCTCGGTCTGCCGGCCCGTGGGCACGGCATCGAAGCCGTCGAGGATGGCGCGGCCTGTCTGCGCGTCGTATTGCACCGAGCCGGCATCGTAGGTCCGCACCTTGTCCTGGCGCCAGCCCAGTGTGCTGACGAGCGTGCCGTCCCACCAGTAGCTTTGCGCCACGCCGACGAGCGAGTCGACTTTCTCCCGCTTGCGGGTGGCCTTGCTGATCACCTCGTCCACGTCTTTTTCTCCCGCGGCCAGAATGCTGAAGGTTTGCTCCGACCAGGTGCCCGGCGTGGGGTTGGTGGCGGCGGTGGGCTGGGCGTAATAAAGGATTTTGGCGGAGCCGAGACTGCTCGCATCCTGCGTGACGGGAACCGCGAAGGCGCCGGCCGCCGGCACGGGAGAGGCGCTGACGTCGGGGCCGAGATAGCGCATGACCGGCAGGCCGCGCCGGCCCGAATTCAGGTCGTTCACCGTGGCCCCCCATTCCGTCGCCATGTAATCAAGCCCCGAGGCGAGGGCAAAGTTGTTCTTGCTCTCAAACGCGGAATTATCCAGCGCCGTCCATGTGCCGGTCAGCCGGTGACGGCCCAGCAGTTTGCCGAGCCAGCTGACGCGTTTGCTTATGTTTTGCAGGTCGAGATCATAATAAACCGTGCCGCGCACTCCCTCCTGTTCGTAGCGCTGGAGCGTCGCCTTGCTGTAGCCGGTCACAAACGGACGCCCGAAATTCGGGTTAACCTCGCCGTTGCCGAGGTGCGAATTCATGTCGATGCGCAGGGTGTAACCGCTGATCACGCTGTCGAGCTGCATCACGTTGCCGTTGTCGAGCAGCTCCCGGTGGAAGGAAAGTTCGGCACCGGCCTTGCCGTTGAAAAACCGCTGTTCGAGGGTGACGTCATACGCCTCGAAATCGGCCCACTCGTGCTTGTTCTGGCCGTGCAACATGTGCTCGTAGAAATTGAAAATGGACGGGTCGGAGATTTGCTGCGACTTCCAAAAACCCTTGGTGATTTCCGTGTAATGAAGGACATTGTTGTAGATGTAGTTCCAGTCGCGCACGCCCCTGGTCTGGGTCTGGGTGTAGGAGGTGGCGTTCGCGTTTGGTTTGTTCGCGTTGTAATTGCCATTGCGGAAACCGACCACGCCGGAACCGGGGAGCCCGAGGGAGGGCACCGGGCTGTTGGGGTCGTTGTAAACGATCACCATCTGGCGCGAGCCATTGCCCATGGCGCCGATCTGCCCGCCGAAGAGATTGCCGGAATTTGGCGAGCCTGCGCCGTCGTAGCCGACACCCCCGGTGTTCGCAGCGCTGCCATTGGCATTAAAGACCGTGGCGGGCCAGCCGGACGCGGGCGTGCCGAGCAGCACGCCGGTATTGGTGCTGGGATTCCAGGCTGGCCTGCCCATCGCCCACCACTGGGTGTAGGCATCGAAGGGCGGGCGAAGCTCGGGCATGTTGGAATCGACATCACCAAACTCGACGCCTGCTTTCAAGGTGGTGTTCCTGAACGGACGGTAGATGGCGGTAAGGAACAGCCGCTTGTTTTCGCGCCAGGCTTCCTCGACCTTGTAATTCGAGTCCTCAAAGACGGTGGAGGCCCGCAGCGCGAGCTTGTTGCGAATCAACACTTGGTTGTGGTCCAGTTCCGCGCGCAACGAGCCGTATTGATCGAAACGAAACCCCAACGACGTGCGGTTGCCGTTCAGTCGCGCGGAAATCAGCGAGGAGTTGATGATGCCGGAGGGGCTGCCCAGGCCGAAGAGCATCGCGTTCGGGCCGCGGCTGATTTCCATCCGCTCGATATTATAACTGTCAACCGGCAGCCGGCTGACGAAGAAGTCGCGGGAGAGATCCGCCGAGGTCAGCCCGCGGACACGCGTGCTCGGTGTCGCCGAGGCAAACGCCGCGTCGTAGTCCGTCTCCGCCCCGTTGGGATTGTCGATCGTGCCGGCGTCGGAAAAATTGCCGCCCAGTCCGTTGACCTCGGTGCCCAGCGTGTAGATGAGCAGTCCCTCAAGGCCGGTGGCGCCGACGTCGTTCATAAAATCCTTCGTGATCACCGAAATCGAGGAGGCGATATCGCGGAGATCCGTGCGCAGGCGCGTGCCCGATTGGGCCGAGCTGGCCATGTAGCCTTTGTCCTGCTCGGAAACCACTTCGAACGGCGACATGATGACCGGCTCTTCGCCGGCAATTTCATTTCCCGGAGGAGACACGGTTTGCCCGGAGCCCGGCGCGGCCGCAAGCAGCGCCAGGCAGGGAAGCACGAGCTGAGCCCACGCCCGCGCATGGTGGCAGCGGTCGCGGCTGGAGACAGGGAGAACAGTTGTTGTCATAGGATGGAACAAGCGATCGGGTTGGTGGATTGGTGGGAAACGTGTGACCGGGGCACTGGAATCACTGGCCGGTGCCGGGCCGTCAAAATGCGCATTCACGGGGCATAATTTTGCAGAAAGTGTGCCAAGGGGAGTGGGGACGGGGAAATTTAACGAAAAAAACAAATGCGTATTGGAATTATTTTGTCAATATGAAACATGATAAAACTTTTCATGTTTCACATGCCTATTTGATATTCTCGGCGGGGTTCCGGATGGGTTGCGGCCGATGCAGGAGGCCCGTCGGGGTCGTGGCGAGGCCGGCCTGCGACGTTTCCTTGAGCGCGCGGGGCATCCGGCGGCCGATGTCGCGCATGGCAGTCACAACGTCGTCCAGGGGAACCATGCCGCGGATGCCGGCAAGCGCCATCGTCGCCGCAAGGAAGGAATGGACGGCAAACATGCCGTTGCGACTCACGCAGGGGATCTCAACATATCCGCCGATCGGGTCGCAGACCATGCCGAGGGTATTCATGAGCGCGAAGGCGGCGGCATCCGCCGCTTGTTGGGGAGTGCCTCCCTCCGCTTCCACAATGGCGGCGGCGGCCATCGCGGAAGCGCTGCCGACCTCCGCCTGGCATCCGCCTTGCGCCCCGGAAAAAGGCGCGCGGCGTCCGATGACCAGACCGATGCCCGCCGCGGTGAACAGGGCGCGGGCCGCCTGCTGCTCTGAGAGTCCGCGCGTTTCTTCCAGCATCAAAAGACAGGCGGGCACGATGCCGGAGGAGCCGGCGGTGGGCGTTGCCACGATGCGGCCGAACTGCGCGTTGATTTCGAGCACGGCGAAGCCATAGGCCATTGTCCGGGCGAGGTGCGGGCCGAGCAGCGGGGCGGCAGTTTGCGAATAGGCCTGCAAGCGCGCGGCATCGCCGCCGGAAAGTCCGCTGGTGGAGCGCGTGTTGATGGCCAGTCCCTGGCGGATGGCATCGCGCATGATGCGGTAGCGGTCTTCCATGCGGGCAAGCAGCGCGGAGGCGGGTTGCCCGGATTCGGCGGCTTCGCGTTGCAAGGCGGCGTCGGCGATGGCGCAGTGGCGGGCCGCGCAGAGAGCGACGAGCGTTTTTGCGCAGTCCCAGTCCCATGAACCGGCGGGCGCATTGGTGTCGTCAGTGGCGGATGAGCGGGAGCTGTTCACGGGAGCGGAGGCAGGGCGCGGAGGCGGGCGAGCCAGGGGATATGCGCGAAGAGATTGAGCGCGGCGGAGGGAAGCGGACCATCGGTTTCGATGACAGTGAGCGCATGCGTGCCCCGCCCGGTGCGCGTGGTTCGGAGCGCGGCAATGTTGACCTCGACACAGGCAACGATGGCCGTGATGTGGGCGAGAAAACCCCTCCGGTCTTCGTGCCAGCAAACAAGTGTGTCGAGGTCGCCGCGAAAGGACGTGGCGTAGCCGTCTATGCTCGATATCTCAATGACGCCGCCTCCGAGCGAGGAGCCGGTCATCGTGAGGGAATCCGGGGCATCGGCCGCTCCGGCCTCGGAGGAGGTTAGTTGAATGCGTGCGGTGTTGGGGTGAACGGACTCGCCCATATCCTCGGCGGCGAAGGCAAAGGCGAGGCCGGCGGCGGCGGCGAGTTCGCGCGAGCGCGGCAGGGAGGCGTCATCCGGAGCGAGGCCGAGCAGGCCGGCAAGAAGGGCGCGGTCGGTGGCGTGGCCGTGGCCGGTGGCCGCAAAAGATCCGTGAAGCGTGATCGCGGCGGCGCGCGGAACCTCGCCGAGCAAACGACGCGCCATGAGCCCAAGCCGCGCCGCGCCCGCCGTGTGCGAGCTGGAGGGGCCCACCATCACCGGACCGATGATATCAAAAGCGGAAAATGGCATGATGGAATCGGGTCGGCGGAACGTATATGCGGGATGCGCGGGAGTGCCATCCCGCGCCTGGTTTATTTAAGCCAGCGATGGCGGTTTTCTTGAACGAAGGTATCGTCGGTGAGCCACGGGTAGGCGCGAATGACACGATCGAGTTCGGCAGCCTGCCCGGGCGAGAGCTTTTCGTGCGGATTGAGGCAGGCGGTGGTTTCAAAAATTCCCTGGCGGCGGAGAATTTCGTGGATGCCGGGAATACAACCGGCAAAGCCGTTGGCGACATCGAAAATGGCGCCATTGGCATCGGTGAGCGCGGCGGCGCGCGCAAGCCAGTCGGCGGAAATTTTTTGCCTGTTCCTGGCTTTTTTGATGCCGGCCAGGATATCCGTCGCGCGCTCGGTCCACACGCCCCATTGGCCGAGAAGCCCGCCGACGACATACCTGGTTTTGCCCGCGTGGGCAAAGGGTGTGAGCAGATCGACAATGATATTGTCGTCGTTGCCGGTGTAGAGCGCGATGTCCTCGCGGCCGGAGTCGATGACGGCGCGGATGACATCATGTGTCTGATAGCGGTTGAAGGGAGCCATTTTCACGGCAACGACGTTTGGGATGTCGGCAAAGGCTCTCCAAAAGCGATAACTGAGCATGCGTCCACCCACCGCCGTCTGGAGATAAAACCCGATGACGGGAATCGTGCGGGCGACCCGTTCGCAATGGCGTATGATGACGCGCTCGTTTTCGTTTTTAAAGGCGGCGACGCTGAGGAGCGCGGCATGGTAGCCGAGTCCCGCCGCGATTTCCGCCTCAGTCACGGCTTGGGAGGTGCGGCCACAGACACCGGCAATCCGAAGAAACGGACGCGGACGAGAGTCGAGCCAGCTGGTGATGGTTTCAGCGGCGAAGGCGAGCAGGGGCCCAAAGAGACCGTGCTTTTTTTCGCGGATTTCGAACTGTGTGGAATGCACGCCGACAGCGACGCCTCCCGCGCCGGCATCCAGGTAATAGCGCAAGACGGCACGTTGGCGGAGTTCGGACCAGCGACGGCGGCGGTCGAGCGCAAGGGGCAAAGCAGGAATGACCTGGCCGGCGAGCAGATGGTTTCGGATGGAGGGGATACTGTGCATTTATATAAGTCTGGCGTTGGTTATATGGAGGGGCGGCGGGGATCAGAATTTGCCATCGCGTTTTTCAAAGCCGGTGGGTTTGCCCCATGTGTGGCCCCCGGAGGCGAGCCAGCTTGCGATCCATTGGCGCATGGTGCCGGGCGATGTCGGCGGAAGGCCGAAAAGCCGATGGGAATGCGAAGCGTCGTTGAGCCACGCGGTGGTCGCTTCGTCACCGGTGATGACCGGAGCGGCGCCCAAAAACGCACCAAAATCCGCGGCGATATCCCGGACGCGATGGACACCGGAACCGGTGATGTTGAGCGGCACGGCGGGGCTCGCCGCAATGGAGGCGGCACGAATGATGTGATTGAGCGCATCGGGTTGCCAGATGATATTGACGTGACCCATGGTGACGTCCACCGGCAGACCGTCGCGGACTTTCGTCGCGATGTCCACGAGCACGCCATAACGAAACTCGACGGCATAGTTGAGGCGAATGAGGACGACGGATGTGCCATGGGCGGCGGAGGCGGCGGCAAAGATTTGTTCGCGGCGAAGGCAGGATTGGGCATAATCACCGACCGGGGCGGGAGGCGTGGATTCCGTGCAACCACGGGTATTGACCGGGGCGAAAGGATAGACGCAACCGGTGGAGAAGACGACCATGCGGGAATCTTTGTAACGGGCGGCGACAAGCTTGGGGACGGTGACATTCATCTGCTCCAGAAGAAGGGGCGAGGAGGCGGTGCCGAATTTGACACCGGCCAGAAAAAACACGACGGATGCATCGGGAAGCGCGGCGACATTGACCGGCACGGAAAGGTCGCAAGGAATGGTGGTGATGCCGGCAGCCTCAAAGCCGCCGCGATCGCGCAAGGACGCAAAACGGGAAATGGCGATGACGCGGCGTTCGGGCTGCCCGGCGGCGACGGCTGCTTTCTTCAGCATGAGGCTGAGATGCAGGCCCATTTTCCCGCCTGCGCCGAGAATCGCGACCGGGCCCCGGGGCATCGCGGCCACGGCCTCGATGGTGGCGGGCGCCGGTTCGGAGAGAAAATCGTCCGCCGTGCCGGCGGTGCAAGGCGGCGGAGGAAGGTTCACGGCGGCCTTGGTCACATTGGGGGATGCAATCATGATAAAGTAACCATTTGGTTATAAGTTGGCCGATTGCAAGTCCGGTTTGCGTTTTGGCTTCAGATAAAATTCCTGCTAATCCGCATGCGTCCGGTGCTTTTCCAGTGAAAAGCGGGGCAAACTCAAAAATTCTCATTGAAAAATCACATGCGCATGTGAACATGTGGCCCCGTCGCTGCTTCCATCCCGGTATTCCAACTGTCGCGTGTTTTCCAACCTGCTTCTTTTTATGTCACCGTCCAATTCCCGCCGTCCATGCCGTGTCCGTGTTTTCGCCGTCTTGCTTGCGGGTTTCGTGTTTGCGCTGCCGATCTTCGCGGGGAAGCCCGTGCCGGGTAATCCGGATTTTCCCGATATCCCGAATGACTTGCTGCAGAACGCGGACGAAATCCCTGCCTTCTGGGTCAGCGAGGTTGATGCGATCGCCAGCTTTCTTAAGGAAAAAGTAAAGCGGGGGCGCGTCATGGAAATTGGCCGCACCGCCGGCGGGCGTCCGATTCTGGCCGTGGCCTACGGTGAGCCGCGCAAAGGCAGGGGCACCACGACGTTTTCCGGGGCGATCGGCTTTTTCGATGTGCGCGCGTATCTCGGTCCGGATCACGCGAAAAAAGTCTTCGTGGGGCTGGGCGGTGTCCATGGCGGGGAGTTCGAGGGCATTGTTGGCGTGGTGAATTTCATTTCGGTGCTGGAAACCGGCCGTGACCTGCGCGGTCGCGAGTGGCCCGAGTTGACCGCGGCCGCGGCCAGGATCGACCGAATCGTGCTGGTGCCTGTCGTAAACATCGACGGGCGGGTGCGCATTCCGCTGCGCATGGAGCCGTTTGCCGGCACGGACAATCGCTATCACCAATATTTCAACACGGGCACATGGAAAAACGGCAGGCCCATCGGCTGGCCCACGATCAAGGAGTTCATTCCGCTCGAGTTTTCCCGCACGCAGTTCCCTGGCGGATATCCGAACGATGCCGGCGTGAATCTGATGCACGATGATTTTCTCGGCGCCCGGCAGCCGGAGACACAAGCGCTGCTTGATCTCATGTCCCGCGAAAAGCCGGATTTGCTTTTCAACATGCACACGGGCGCGCCGCCGGAAAATTATTACATGCGCATGCATCGGCCCGCGGCCGAGTTGCGGCTCGATGCGGTTTACGAGGAGCTCTACCGCACCGTGCATACCGCGCTGGCGCTCGCCGGATTGCAGGGGACAAAGGATCCCGCCATCGAGGCGGCGAAGCCCAAGCGCGGCAACGCGCTCGTGAATCTGGATGCCGCGCTCAACATGCACTGCGGCGTGCTGTCGGTGGTCATCGAATCCCCGTCCCACAGCTTTGCGGGGAGGAACCGGCAAGGCGAAGTGGTTCCGCACAGCGCGGACATGCTTCTCGATGCCCAACTAGTCGCCTATCAGTCCGGGCTGGGTTTCCTTGCCGACAACGGCGGACGCGCCAAGTGGGCGCCAAAATGAAACGATACCACTTGTCGTCGCCATCTTTATGCACCAGCCCGCACCCGTTTCCGTCGCCATCATCGGCATCTCAGGTTACGGCAAATTCTATCTCGAACATTTGCTGCCCTTGGTGGAGTCAGGGACGGTGAGGCTTGTGGCCGCCACGGTCGTCAACCAGGTGGAGGAGGCCGCGACTTGCGCCAGACTCAAGGCGCTTGGGTGCCGCCTTTACGAGGATTTCCAACTCATGCTGGAAACACACCAAGGCACACTCGACCTGGCGCTCATCCCCACCGGCATCCCCTGGCATTCGCGCATGACCATCGCCGCGTTGCGGGCCGGCGCCAACGTGCTGGTTGAGAAACCGCTCGCCATGACATGGGAGGAAATCGAGGCCATCCAAAGCGCCAGCGCGGACAGCGGACGCTTTGTCGCGGTTGGATTTCAGCAAATGTATGCGGGCGTGACGCATCAAGTCCGCACCATGATTGAAGCGGGCGGAATCGGGCGATTACAGGCGGTGAGCGGGCTCGGGATGTGGCCGCGCCCCGAGTCGTATTTCCGCCGCAACTCGTGGGCGGGACGAATCCAGGCGGAAGGCATCAGTGTGTGGGATTCGCCCATCACCAACAGCCTCGCGCATTTTCTGCTGATGGGACTGCACTGGGCGATGGTGGGAGGGAATGACGATTTTGCCGGAATCGAGGCCGGACTTTATCGCGCGCAAGCCATCGAGAGTTACGACACTGCCGCCGTGCGCTTCGTCACCCGTGCCGGCGTCCGGTTTCTTTTCTTCGCCACGCATAGTTGCCGCGAGACATTCGACCCGATGCTCGTGCTTGAGGGAACCCAAGGGCGGATTGTCCGGACGCTGGACTCATGCGTATTGGAACGGGCTGATGGCACCCGCGCCATGATGACTGTCCCGAACGAAACCGCCGCCCGCACCCAAATGTTCGGTCAAGTGCTCCGCCGCCTTCGCCATCCAGACCAGCCAATCTGCGGTCCGGAGGAGGCGGCGCTGCATACCCGGTGCGTTTCCGCCGTGCATCATGCGAGCACGGTGCAAGATGTCCCTGCTGCCTTGATTCGGCGAGAATCGGCTGGTGGCAATTCCGATGCCCAGGTGTCCATTGTCGGCATTGAGCCCGCGCTTTTCCGCGCCTTTGCGGAACGGCGTCTGCCAAGTGAAATCGGCTTCCCGTGGTGCCGGCCGGCGGCGGTCCATTGACCGGTGGCTCACTTGGGCCAGCAGGGACCGGTGGACTCGCCGACAATCAGTTCCGGAGCCACCGATTCCACGACCGGTTGCCCGCGTTTGTCCGGCGGCAATGCTATCTGTTTGAGCAACATTGCGCCCGCCCGCTCCATGAGTCGCAGCGGATTTTGCTCTATTGTCGTGAGTGTCGGGTGCAGCTTTCTTGCCAGGTCAAGATTGTCGAAACCCGTGACGGACATGTGCCGCGGCACATCGATCCCCGCCTTGTGCAAGGCCTGGATCGCGCCCAGCGCGGTGCGGTCGTCCACTGCGATGATCGCGGTGGGGCGTTCCGTCCAGTCGAGAACGGTTTCCGCCATCAGTTCGCCTCGCTCGATCAAGCTCTCAATCTCCGGCGGCGGCTCCACGGGGCGAAGGACTTTGTGCGGGTTGAGGCCATTTGCCTTTGCCGTCTCCACCAAGGCCGGCCAGCGCCAGGGGTCGCTTTCGCGAATGCCCAACAACGCAAAGGAACGGTGCCCCAGCCGCAAAAGATGCTCCATCAGCAGGCGCATGGCGCGATGCCGGTCCAGAGCGACGGAGGGACTTTGCTGCGGGAGGTGCGGATCCACATGCACGCACGCGCGCGCGGCGAACAAGCGCCGGGTGGATGCCGCGTCCAGCTCGGAGTGAATCAGCACCATGCCGTCAACGTGGATGCGCTTAAAATCCTCGATCGCCCTTGTCTCGTGCTCCAGGTCCCTTGGCCGCATCTCGAGAAAACTGCGCAATTGATGGCGCCGGAAAAACTCCTGCAAATAATAAACCTTGCGATCCAGAATCGGGTTGCCGAGTCCCATGAAACAAACGCCGATCATGTTGGTGCGCCGTCCGCCCAGCCCGCGCGCCAGCGGGTTCGGCCTGAAGTCCAGCGCATCCATTGCCGACATGATTCGGAGACGCGTCTTTTCGTTCACTTCCGGGTGCCCATTGATCGCACGGGACACCGTCCAGCTTGAAAGATTCAGGTGACGGGCAAAGTCAGAGATCGACTTGATTTGCTCGGCGTTTTTGCCCGCGGCTGAGTTTTTTTTGGATGAGCCTTTTCGTGGCATAGGGGGAGAGATGATTTAAATTTGATAAACAAACGTCACGTTGTCGTGTGCCTTGCGAATGCAACGCCTGGTATCGATAATGGCAAGCCATCTTCCAATCCGTCTCGCATTTGCACCGGCCTTCCTGCCCTTGCGTCTCATCCCGGATTGAGATCGACGATCAGAAAAGTTCCGCATCAACCAGCCATTGCAGAAGCAGGCATGATAGTCTGCGCGACAGCATCAGATGCCAACAAAAGCTTTGACAAGTCATCATCAAATAATTCCAATACGCATGTGATTCAAGGCTTCCCTCTGCTCATTGAGGGTGCCATTCTCTTTTGCATCCATGATCATTCCACAATCCCATGCGCCCGGTCCCGCCGGGGCAAAGCCACTGTCCCGGACGTCCGCTCCCGTTCGCTTCGCCTTCGTAGGAACTGGCGGACGGGTCAGAACGTTTCTCGATCCCGTGCCGGCCCGGTTCCCCGCCGAGGCGGCAATCGTCGGACTGTGCGACGCAAGCATCGTGCGGGCGAGATTCCACCAGAAACGCCTGCGGGAGCGCTTTGGTTATGGCGAGGTGCCGGTGTATCAGGCGGCGGATTTCGGCCGCATGCTCCGCGAGACCAGGCCCGATGTCGTCGTGGTTTGCACCGTTGATTGCGAGCACGACCGCTATATCATCGAGGCGTTGCGCGCCGGCTGCGACGCGGTGACCGAAAAGCCCATGACCACCACCGCGGCCAAATGCGCCGCCATCCTGCGGGCCGCCGGGGAGAGCGAACGCGCGGTCCGCGTATGCTTCAACTACCGCTGGATACCCGGCGCGACCAAGGTGCGCGAAATACTGCGGGACGGTGTCATCGGCAAAGTCCGCCATGTCACCCTGGAATACCTCCTTAATACGAGCCACGGGGCCGATTACTTCCGCCGCTGGCATTCCGAAAAACACAATTCGGGCGGGTTGCTCGTCCACAAATCCACCCACCATTTCGACCTCGTCAACTGGTGGATCGACGCCATCCCCTCCGAAGTATTCGCCCACGGCGCGTTGCAATTTTATGGCCGGGAAAACGCGATTCGGCGCGGGGACGAAGCATTCACCCGCTATCCCCGCTATTACGGACAGGGTCCGATGAGCGCCGATCCCTTCGCCTACGATTACAGCCGGTCAATGATACAGGATATTCCTTATGAAAAAGCCATCTATCTGGGCGAGGCCGAAAAGGAAACCGGCTACGTGCGCGACCGGAATGTCTTTCGCAACGGCATTGACATCGAGGACACCATGAACGTCCTCGTCCGCTACCGCGACGGCACCCTGCTCAACTATTCGCTCAACGCGTTCAGCCCCTACGAGGGTTTCCGCGTCGCATTCAACGGGGATCGCGGGCGTGTCGAGTATCGCGAGTTCCACGGCGCCCATTTGGCGCCGGACGCCGGCATCGGGCAGGAGCACGCGCACGCCGGCAGGTCCGAGCTGCGGGTGTTTCCTCATTTCAAGCCGTCCTACTCCGTGGAAGTCCCCGTCATCCACGGAGCCCACGGCGGCAGCGACGACCTGTTGCAGGAGCAGATTTTTTCCAGCACCCCGCCGGTCGATCCTTTCCAGCGCGCCGCGGGGCCGGAACAAGGCGCCGCCTCCATCCTGATCGGCATCGCCGCCAACGAGAGCATCGCGACAGGCAAACCAGTGTCGGTTTCGAGCCTTGTGCCCTTGCGCCCCGACGCCATCCGGCTGGGCGAATTGCGCTAGGCGTCCCCTGTTTCATGGGCAATCATTGAACATGCCTCCCCGATTCCCCGCCGGGGCGCGCCCGCGTGAATTTTCAATTGGAATTTCCGCCACGGATCCAATACGCATTTGCACCATGCCAGTTCGCCCGTCCCATTCCAATGCCGACGCCTCGGGCGGTCCATCCGCGCCGGCGCGGGAAACCCGGACGGCGCCGCCCGCGGTGCTGTTCGCGCTCGCGCCCGTGGACCGGCGGCTCTTCCTCGACGCATCCCTGATGCCGTGGGACACGTTTGCCGGCGCCGCGCAGTGGATCGATCCCACCGCGCAATCACCGGAAACCTGGCGGGAAACCCTGCGAAGAATCGAGCCGGAGGTCATCGTCAGCGGCTGGGAGACGCTGCCGCTGCCGGAGCAGTGGATTCAAGATCCCGGGTGCCGTCTGCGATATGTCTGCCACCTCGCCGGCTCGGTGCGGCGTCTGGTGCCGCGGGCTTTTCTGGCCCGCGGCGGGCTGGTGAGCAACTGGGGCGGGATTGCGGCGGCGAGCGTGGCCGAGCACGCGTTGCTGCTGATTCTGGCGGCGCTGCGCGACCTCGGCTCCTGGCGCGACCACATCGCCGCCTTGTCGGCCCAAGGGCCGCAGGAGCGGCTGCCCACGCGCCCGCTGCGGGGACGCAGGATCGGGCTGCATGGCTTTGGGGGAATCGCACGGGCGCTTGTCGCGCTCTTGCGGTCCTTCGGCGTCACCATCCGGGCCTTTTCCGAGGGCGTGCCCGCCGGTGTCTTCCATGAGCATGGAGTGGAGAGGTGCGATTCGCTCGAGGCATTGTTCGGGCAAAGCGACGTGCTGGTGGAATGCGAGGCGCTGACGGAAAAGACCAGGGGCTCGGTCACCGCCGCCTTGCTGCGCCTGCTGCCGGATGACGCCGTTTTTGTGAATGTCGGCCGGGGCCGGGTGGTGGCGGAGGACGCGCTGGCCGAGGCTGCGTCCAGCCGCCGCCTGCGCGTCGCGGTGGATGTCGTATCCAACGAACCGATACAAGAGGATCATCCGCTCCTGCGCGCGCCGGGGGCGATCGTCTCCCCGCACATCGGCGGGCCGACGCGGGAGGAATACGGCCTCTGCGGGCGCCGCGCGTGGGAGAACCTCAACCGGTATTTGCGCGGCGAGCCTCCCGAGGATGACTCGCTTGTCTCCCTGGAACTTTACGACCGCTCAACCTGAGCCGGCGGCTCTCTCCCCTTCCCCATGATCACCATATTCGACTACATCGTCATTGCCGCTTTCTTTGCCTTCCTTCTGGGCTCCGGCTGGTATTTCCGCCGGTTCAGCAAGGACAGCAGCCAGTATTTCCGCGGCGGCGGGCGGATGGCCTGGTGGCTGGTCGGCTGCTCGGCGTTCATGAGCGCGTTCAGCGCCTGGACTTTCACGGGGGCGGCCGGGCAGGCCTACGAGCACGGCTTGGTCGTGCTCACCATTTACTGGGCCGGCGCGCTGGCCTTTCTTGTCAACGCGGGCTGCACGGCGGCATGGTTCCGCCAGACGCGCGTCATCACGTCCATGGAGGCGATCCGGGCGCGGCTCGGGCCGGCCAACGAGCAATTCTACACTTGGCTCGCGCTGCCGATAGGCATCATCGTCGCCGGCATCTGGCTCTACGGTCTCTCCGTGTTTTGCGCGCCGGTCTTCGGCTTCAACCTTCAGGCCATGATCCTGATTTGCGGGATCGCGGTCGTGCTCATGACGGCCTCCGGGGGCCAGTGGGCGATCGTCGCCACCGATTTCATGCAGGCGTTGATGCTGATCCCCATCGCCATTGTCGCGGCGGTGGCGGCATGGTTTTCCGTCGGCGGCTGGTCCGGCCTGCGCGAAACCCTGCCCGCGACCCATTGGGATCTTTCGGCATCAGCCTCGGTGTCATTCGGCAAATTGTGGGTGGTCGCCGTCCTGCTGGAAAAATTCTTCGTCCAAAACGCGCTGCACGGCGCGGGCCGTTATTTGAATGTCCGCGACGGGCGCGAGGCGAAAAAGGCGGCGCTGCTGGCCACCCTGCTCTTTGGCGGCGCCTCGTTCCTCTGGTTCCTCCCTCCCCTGGCCGCCCGGGCGCAAGGGCTGGATCTGGCGGCGTTGTTTCCGGGGCTGACCAAGCCTTCCGAGGCCGCCTATGTGGCGGTCGCCTCGCGGGTGCTGCCCGCGGGATTGATGGGACTGATGATCACGGGCATCATCGCGGCCACGTTGTCGTCAATGGACGCGGGATTGAACCGCAACGCCGGCATCTTCGTGCGCAGTGTGTATATGCCGTTGCTGCGTCCGCGGGCGGGAGACCGCGAGCAGGTCCTGGCGGGGCGGATCGCGACGCTGGCGTTTGGCGCCATCGTGATCCTGACGGCGCTGCTCTACAGCACATGGAAAGACCTGGGGGTCTTCGATCTCATGTTCGGATTCAGCGCGCTCATGGGCATTCCGTATGCCGTGGCCGCGACCTGGTGCCTGTTCATCAAGCGCGTGCCGGACTGGGCGGCGTGGTCCACGGTGCTGGTCGGCATGGGCGTGGGCGCGGCCATAAGCGGCGCGCCCAGGCTCCTCGGGGGACTCGTCACCGAGGGCTCGGCCTGGGCCGGGCGGCTGGCGTGGATGGGCGATCATCATTTCATCTCGGTGACGCTTGGCGGGGTGGCGGTCAGCTCGTTGTGGTTTTTCGGCGTGGCAAAATTGTTCGGCCCGCGCATCCGCCCGGAACGCATGGCGGAGATAGAAAACTTCTTTTCCACCATGCGCCGCCCGGTCGAGGCGGCGGCGGAGTCGGTCGAGCAGGTCAACACCCGCGGCACGCAAGGCATCGGACGGCTGTGCCTTTTGTACGGCGGATTCATCATGCTGCTGGCACTCATCCCGAATGGCCTCGTTGGGCGGCTTGAAATTCTTTTCTGCGCATTGTTCATCGCGGGCATCGGCTTCGCACTGACGCGCGTCGGACGCGCCCGTTGATTTTTGTCCCCAACAAGCACTATGCGCAAAATTCGTTTCGGCATCGTCGGCATGGGAAACATCGGCGCGAGCCACGCCCGCGCCCTGCTGGATGGCCGGGCGGCCCGGGCGGAGCTGGGCGCGGTTTGCGACACCGATCCGGCGCGGCTCGACGCTTGGCGCGGGGCGGCGCGGGTTTTTTCGCGCCTCGACGAGATGCTGGCGTCCGACGTACTCGACGCCCTGCTGGTCGCCACGCCGCATTTCGGGCACGTTGAGGCGGCGACGGCAGGATTGCGGTCGGGCCGGCACGTGCTCGTTGAAAAACCAATCGCCGTCCACAAGGCCGACGCCGTCCGCATGCTCGCGGCGCACACGGACAAAAGCCTCCGCTTCGGGGTGATGTTCAACCAGCGCACGAATCCGGCCTTTCGGAAAATCCGCCGGCTGCTGCAAGCCGGTGAGTTGGGCGCGCCCCGCCGGGTGCAGTGGACGTTGACCGACTGGTTCCGCCCCGACGCGTATTACCGCTCCAGCTCCTGGCGGGCCACGTGGGGTGGCGAAGGCGGCGGCGTGCTGGTGAACCAAAGCCCGCACCAGCTCGACCTGTTGTGCTGGTTGTTCGGCCTGCCGGGGAGCACGCGCGCCTTCTGCCATTTCGGCAAGTATCACGAGATCGAGGTCGAGGACGAGGTCACCGCCTACCTCGAATGGCCCGGCGGCGCGACGGGCGTTTTCATCACCTCGACGGGCGAGGCGCCGGGCACGAACCGCCTTGAAATCGCCTGCGACCGTGGGCGGGTTGTTTATGAAAACGGACGGCTGGCCTTCACCCGCAACGAAACACCGGCGCCGGTGTTTTGCCGCGAGACGGACGAGCCTTTCGGCGTGCCGCCGGTGTGGAACGCGGACATCCCGGTCGGCGGCGCCGGCGGGCAGCACGCCGAAATCATGCAAAATTTCGCCGACTCGATTCTGGACGGCGCGCCGCTCATCGCGCCCGCGGAGGAGGGGTTGCAACAGGTCGAGCTCGCCAACGCCATGCTCCTCTCCACCTGGCTCGGACGCACCGTCGAACTGCCGCTGGACGGCGTCGTGTTCGCCGCCGAACTCGAAACGCGCATCGCCCGGTCCGCCGCCCATCGCCCGAAAAACGCGCCCGCCACCCGTTGATGCCTTTCCCCGATGAAACTGTCGCAAGTCGCACTGCAACTTTACACCCTGCGCGATCACTGCCGTGACGCCGCGCAATTCGCCGCCACGGCAAAGCGCGTCCGGGAAATCGGCTACACCGCTGTCCAGATCAGCGGAGTCGGCCCGATTCCGGAAAGCGAACTCGTCGCCATCACGCGCGGCGAAGGGCTCTCCATTTGCGCGACGCACGAGCCGGGGCCAAAAATCCTCGACGAAACCGGGGCCGTCATAGACCGGCTTCAGGCGCTGGGCTGCCGCAACACCGCCTACCCTAACCTTGCGGGCATTGACCTCGCGGACGCGGGACAACTCGAAACCCTGGCGCGGAAGCTCGACGCCGCCGGTGCGCGGCTTCGCGCCGCCGGCCTGACGCTGGGCTACCACAACCACGCATGCGAATTTGCGCGATTCCGCGACACCACCATTTTCGAGTATCTCCTGTCCCGCACCGACCCGCGCAACCTCGTGTCGGAGCTCGACACCTTCTGGGTGTGGTATGGCGGTCACGACGTGGTGGACTGGTGCCGGCGTTTGCGCGGGCGCCTGCCGTTCATTCACCTCAAGGACTACGGCATCACGGTCGGAAACCACCACGAATACCGGGAAATCGGCGCGGGCTCGCTGCCGTTCCCGAAAATCATCGCCGAGGCCGAGGCGGGCGGTTGCGAGTGGTTCATCGTCGAGCAGGACGAGACGCCCGGCGACCCGTTCGTCTCGGTGCGGCAAAGCTTCGAATACATCCGGGACCATCTGGTGTCGTGAGCCGCCCTCCGGCTTGGACAGCCCGGCCCGGCGGCCGGGACGCTTCGGGATGTCCCCGGTCATTGCCCTGCCCCGCGTCAAGTGAAACAGCACGGTGTCATAGGGGAGGAATCATCTTCTCGAAAAATCTAAAATGTTAAATCGATAGAATTATTGACATATTCGATTTAATGCGCCTTTTTCCACCAAAGTTCATGCGATCACCCTCATTACTCATCCTCGCCGCCGGCATGGGCAGTCGTTACGGCGGCCTGAAGCAAATCGACCCTGTCGGCCCATCGCAGGAGACGGTGCTCGACTACTCGGTTTTCGACGCGTTGCGCTCCGGATTCAAAAAAATCGTTTTTGTCATACGCCGTGATTTCGAAGCGGAATTCCGCGAAAAGGTGGGCCGCCGCTTCGGGGGGCGCGTCGAAGTCCGCTATGTCTTTCAGGATCCGCACGCGTTGCCTGGCGATCGCAAGTGCTCCTCCGTCCGTGAAAAACCCTGGGGGACCGGCCATGCCGTCTGGTGCGCTCGTGACGCGCTCAAGGAGCCCTTCGCAGTGATCAATGCCGACGATTTCTACGGCGCCGACTCTTTCAGGCAGCTCGGCTCGTTCCTTTCCGCCGCCGATCCCGCGGCCTTGCCCGCGGCCTGCTGCATGGCCGGCTTCCGGCTCGACCGCACGCTCTCGGAGCATGGCGCGGTTTCCCGCGGTATTTGTTCTATGGATACAAGCGGGCGGCTCGTCTCCGTCGAGGAATGCACCGGCATCGAGCGCCTGCCCGACGGAGGGGCGCGGATCAAGGACGGCGGGGGCTCCGCGCGCTTCCTCACCGGCGCGGAGACAGCCTCGATGAACTGCTGGGGCTTCACTCCCGCCATCCTGCCGCCGCTGGAACGGCATCTTGGAAAATTCCTCGACAGCCATGGCGGCGAAACAAAAACCGAGTTCTACCTGCCTGCGGCCGTCACCGCCATGATCGGATGCCGCGAGGCCGTCGTGGATGTGCTGCCCGCCGCCGGCTCGTGGTTCGGCATCACTTACCGGGAGGACCGCCCGCGCGTGGTCGCGGCCCTCCGCGCACTTGTGGATGCCGGCGTCTATCCGGAGCGGCTCTGGTCCTGAACTTTTCACCGGCGTCAACCCAACCCTCGTTTCAAACCTTCGCCATGCCCCCTTCGCCAGCAACTGTGGATTTCACCCGCCTCGCCCGCGGTTTCGCGCTGTACGGCCAGTGCCTCGGCGGCCAGCCCTACGGCAACGGCCACATCAACGACACCTACGTCGTCAACTTCGACCAGGCCGGCGCGCCCGTGCGCTACATTTTCCAGCGCATCAACAATCGCGTTTTCAAAAACGTGCCCGCGCTCATGGACAACATCCGCCGCGTCACCGCCCACGCCGCGAGCCAGGCGGCAAAGCTTGGCGGCGGCGATGTCTCGCGCCGCGCGCTCACGCTCATTCCCGCGCATGACGGGCGCCCCTGCCTGACCGACGAGCACGGCGGATTCTGGCGCTGCTACCTCTTCATCGAAAAAGCGCGCACCTACGACATCGTCGAGACCCCCGCCCATGCCCGCGAGGCCGCGCGCGCGTTCGGGAATTTCCAGCGCCTCCTCACCGGCCTGCCCGGCGCGCGCCTCCACGAGACGATCCCCGATTTCCACAACACCCGCCGCCGCTACGAAAACCTCATGCGCGCCGTCAACGCCGATCCCCTCAACCGCGCCGCCGCCGTGCGCGCCGAGATCGATTTCGCCCGGCAAAACGAACCGCTCGTGGACGTGCTCGCCAAGCTTCACGCCTCCGGGGAAATCCCCGAGCGGGTCACGCACAACGACACCAAGTTCAACAACGTCATGCTCGACGATGACACGCATACGGGGGTCTGCGTGATCGACCTCGACACCGTCATGCCCGGCCTCGCGCTCCACGACTTCGGCGACATGGTGCGCTCCGCCACCAACTCGGCCGCCGAGGACGAGCCCGATCTTTCCAAGGTTTCGATGCGCATGCCCGTTTACGAGGGACTGGTCGAGGGCTACCTTGCCGCCGCGGGCGATTTCCTCACCGGGGCGGAGCGCGCCCATCTCGCACTCTCGGGCCGGGTCATCACCTTTGAAATCGGCCTGCGTTTCCTCACCGATCACATCGAGGGCGATGTTTATTTCAAAACCAAGCGCCCCGGCCACAACCTCGACCGGGCGCGCAACCAGTTCGCGCTCGTCCGTGACATCGACGCGCGGCAATCGGAAATGGAGTCCGTGGCCGGACGCCTCTTCAAGGAACCTGCCCCGCCCGCCCCCGCGCCATGAAAAAAATCCTCATCACCGGAGGCTGCGGTTTCATCGGCAGCCACATCGCGGAAATGCTCCAGCACGACGCCGAGGTCATCGTCTTTGACAACCTGCGCACCGGGCACCTCCGCAACCTCGAAGGCATCCGCGCCCGGT
This sequence comes from Termitidicoccus mucosus, assembly GCF_038725785.1. GTDB lineage: Bacteria > Verrucomicrobiota > Verrucomicrobiia > Opitutales > Opitutaceae > Termitidicoccus > Termitidicoccus mucosus. The sequence goes on along the minus strand of NZ_CP109796.1, from coordinate 527,042 downwards.
TTGTCGAGGGCTCCATCCTCGACCGCGCCGCGCTCCGCGCCGCGCTCAAGGGCGTGGAGCACGTCTATCATCTCGCCGCGCTCATCAGCGTGCCCGAGTCCGTCGAAAAACCGCGCGAGTGCGTCGACATCAACGTCACCGGCCTGCTCAATGTCCTTGAGGAATCCGCCGCCGCGGGCGTGAGGCGCTTTTTCTTCGCCTCCTCCGCCGCCGTCTATGGCGACAACCCCGCCGTGCCCAAGGTGGAGACCATGCTGCCCGAGCCGCGCAGCCCCTACGCCGTCACCAAGCTCGACGGCGAGTATTACTGCCGGCAGTTCGCCGAGGCGGGCCGCCTCGGGGCGGTCGCGCTGCGTTTTTTCAACGTCTTCGGCCCCCGCCAGGATCCCAGGAGCGCCTACGCCGCCGTCGTGCCCGTGTTCATGCAAAAGGCCCTCGCCGGCGAGCCGCTTGTCATCCACGGCGACGGCGGCCAGACGCGGGACTTCATCTATGTGAAGGACCTCGCCGCGGCATGTATCCATGTTACAAATACAAACGGCCTCGCGGGCGTGTATAACGCCGGCTACGGCGGCCAGCTCACCGTGCTGGAGCTGGCCCGGCGCGTCATGGCGCTGGCCGGGTCGCGCTCGGGCATTGTCCACGCCCCTGTGCGCGCGGGCGATGTGCGCCACTCCCGCGCTGACGTCGGCGCGCTCCGCGCCGCCGGCTTCGTCCCGGGGGTCGGTCTCGACGCGGGGCTGTCCGCGACGCTCGACTATTTCAAATCCCGTGCCGCCTCCGGCGGGACGGCCGGCGAACCGTGAACCCGTCAATCACAATGAACCACACCATCGAAAGCCAGCAACGCGAACGCGTGCGCATCCATGTCCATGACACGGCTGACGAGGCGTCGCGCGCCCTTGCGCGGGAAATCGCCGTCCTGGTCCGGGACCGCGCCGCGGCCGGGCGCGCCGCCGTGATCGGCCTCGCCACCGGCTCCACGCCCGTCCGCCTTTACCGCGAGCTTGTCCGGATGCACCGCGAGGAGGGACTGAGCTTCAAAAACGTCGTCACCTTCAACCTCGACGAATACCACGGCATCCCCCGCGCCCACGCCGAAAGCTACTGGCGCTTCATGCACGAGCAGCTTTTCGATCACATCGACATCCCCCCCGCCGCCGTCCACATCCCCGACGGCACGGTGCCGCGCGCCGCCGTGTTCGACTGGTGCCGCGACTACGAGCGGCAGATCAAGGAGGCCGGCGGCATCGACCTGCAAATCCTCGGCATCGGGCGCACGGGACACATTGGCTTCAACGAACCCGGCTCGGGCGCGGACTCGCGCACGCGCCTGGTCACGCTCGACAGCATGACGCGGCGCGACGCCGCCCGCGATTTCCTCGGCGAGGCCAATGTCCCGCGTCACGCCATCACGATGGGTGTCGGCACGATTCTCGACGCGCGGCGGATCGTCCTTCTCGCCTGGGGCGGGGCCAAGGCCCGCGTCATCGCCGACGCCGCCGAGAAGCCACCCTCCGAGACGCTGCCCGCGAGCTTCCTCCAGCAGCACCCTGACGCCACCTTCCTTGTCGACCGGGCCGCCGCCTCGGAACTCACCCGCGTCAGGCTTCCGTGGCTCGTCGGCCATGTCGGGTGGTCCCCTTCCCTCTCCCGCCGCGCCGTCGCGTGGCTCTCCCGCCATGTGAAAAAGCCCGTGCTCAAGCTCCTCGACGATGATTACACCGAGCACGGCATGGCCGACCTCCTCACCGAGCAGGGCCCCGCCTACATGCTCAATATCCGCATCTTTAACGAGCTCCAGCACACCATCACCGGATGGCCCGGCGGCAAACCCGGCGCGGACGACACGCACCGCCCCGAGCGCGCCGCGCCGCACCCGAAACGCGTGCTCGTTCTCAGTCCCGAGCCCTCCGACGATGTGCTGGGCATGGGCGGCACCATCCGGCGCCTCGTCGAGCAGGGCCATCACGTCACCATCGCAAGCCAGACCTCGGGCAACCTGGGCGTCCCCGATGACGAAGCCGCCACGCTCGCCGATTTCATGATCGAACTGGACGATTCCGGTCCCCGTGAAACCGGCGGCGGTTCCGGCGCCGCCCTCGCCCGCCTGATCAAACAGCAGCTCGACTCGAAATCCGCCTTCGACGGCGATCCGCCCGAGTTGCGCCGCTTCAAGGGCGTCCTCCGCCGTGGCGAGGAGCGCGCCGCGCTGCGCTCCTGCGGCGTATCCACGGAAAACATACACTTCCTCGACCTGCCCTTCTATGAGCAGGGCCGCTACCGCCAGTTCCGTGCCGGCGGGGCCGACGTGGACACCATGGTCGCCCTCCTGCGCAAACTCGAACCGCATCAAATTTTTGCCACCGGCGACTCCGAGGACCCCAGTTCGGTTCCCGCCATCTGTTTCGATGTGTTGCGCCAGGCCCTAGCGCGCACCCGTGACGACGGCTGGCGGCGCGACTGCCGCGTCTGGCTCTATCGCAGCCCTGCGCGCGACTGGGACATCGCCGGGATCGACATGGCCGTCCCGATGAGTCCGATGGAGTTGTCCGCGAAAATCCAGTCCATCCGCCATCATAAAAGCCAGCGCGGCCAGCAAACAGGCGAGGCCTGGCAGCAGGCCGGACATCATGACCAGACCGTCGCCCGCGCCTACGATGAGTTTGGACTTGCCAACTACGAGGCCATTGAACCCTTCCGGCAATGGAAGGAATAATGATACCCCTCCTCCTCTTTTTCCCTCAATCCACCCTGCCCCATGAATCCTAAAAAACTGCTCCTCGGCGCACTCGTGTGCGGCCTGCTGTCCGGCGCGCTCGCCGCCGCCGATATCAATGTCATCCCCCGCCCCGCGAGCGTCGTGCGCGACGCCGCCGGCGCGAGTGCCGCGCTGGGCGCGTCGCACATCATTGTATGCGCCGACGCCGCCCTGGGGCGCGTGTATGCGGACACCCTTTTCGAGCGGACGGGGCTGCGCCTGCCCGTCCACCCCACGGCGGCGACCGCCGCGGGCCGCCCGGTGATCGCCGTGGACTGCGCGTCGCTCTCGACGGACAGTCACGTCGCGCACCCCGAAGGCTACGCGCTTGAGGTCGCGTCGGACGGCGCCGTGCGCGTCGAGGCGTCCGCGCGCGGCGGCGCGTTTTACGCGTTGCAAACCCTCGCGCAACTCGTCGCGCGGGACGACGCGCGCGTCACGCTGCCGGTCGTGCGCATCCACGACTCGCCGCGCTTCCCGTGGCGCGGGGTCCTGCTCGACGAGGGACGGCACTTTTTCGGCCCGGCGGCGGCGAAGCGCCTGATTGATTCGATGGCGCTGTATAAATTCAACACCCTGCACTGGCACCTCACCGAGGACCAGGGCTGGCGCATCGAAATAAAAAAATACCCCCGGCTGACGCAAACCGGCGCGTGGCGCGCCTCCTCCCCCACGCCCGGAAATCGCGACATGCCCGACGGTGTGCCGCACGGCGGTTATTACACGCAGGATGAAATACGCGAGATCGTGGCGTATGCGCGCAGCCGCCATGTCACGATCATCCCCGAGATCGAAATTCCCGGACACAGTTCCGCCGCCCTCGCCGCGTATCCCGAGTATGGAAACACCGATATCCCCGATTACGCACCGAAGGTGCAGACGACCATGGGCGTGAAACCTTACATCTACGCGCCCAAGGAGGAGACCTTCCGCTTTTTGCAGGACGTCCTCGACGAGATTTGCGCGCTGTTTCCCGACGCGTCTTATATACACATCGGCGGCGACGAGGCGCCGAAAAAACAATGGAAGGAGTCCCCCTTTGCGCAAAAAGTCATCCGCGACAACAACCTCAAGGACGAATTCGGACTGCAATCGTGGTTCATCCGCCGCATCGAAAAACACCTCAATTCCCGCGGGCGCCGCATCGTCGGCTGGGATGAAATCCAGGAGGGCGGCCTGTCGCCGACCGCCACCATGATGGTCTGGCGCGACTGGCAATGGGCGCGGCTCGCCATCGAGAAGGGCAACGATGTCGTCATGACGCCAAGCTCCCATTGCTACATTGACTACGTCGAGTCCGTCGAGGGCCTCCCGGATGACCCTTATTACGAGCACATCGGCATAAAACGTTCCGGAAACCGTCCGCCGCGGCTGCTGCCGCTTGAAAAGGTTTATCAATTCGAACCCATTCCGGAAGACACGCCGCCGGAACGCGAGAAGCAAGTGCTCGGCTGCCAGGCGAACCTTTGGGGCGAGTATCTCTTCGACTGGAACCGCGCCGAGTATAATTTGTATCCGCGCCTGTTCGCGATGGCGGAGGTCGCGTGGAGCCCGAAGGCCGCGCGCGACTGGGCGTCCTTCCAGCAACGCCTCCCCGCCGCCCTGCGCCGCCTCGACCAACTCCAGGCCAACTACCGCCGCGCCGACGGTTCCCCCGCGCAACACCGCGCCCCGGCTGAACCTGCCCGCCAATAAATCCGGCCGCGGGTGCATGCGAATATGCAAACCCAACAACACCTTGTCATATCCGTGTCCATCCATGGTTAAAAAACAAACGCTCACCCCCTCTTAATACGCATCCCATGCTAACCTCCATTTCACTTCTCGACGCGGCGATCATTGTCGGCTTTTTGATCTCGGTCGTCCTCGTCGGCTCGGCAGCGGCCCGGCGCTCGAGCCGCAGCGCGGGCGATTTCTTTTTGTCCGGCCGCTCGATGCCGTGGTGGCTGCTCGGCGTCTCGATGGTCGCCTGCACGTTTTCGTGCGACACGCCCAACCTCGTCACCGACATCGTGCGCACGCAGGGCGTCGCCGGCAACTGGGCGTGGTGGGCGTTTTTGCTGACGGGGATGCTGACGGTTTTCGTGTATGCGAAACTCTGGCGGCGCTCGGCGCTGGACACTGACCTCGGCTTTTATGAAATCCGCTACAGCGGACGCCCGGCGGCGGCGTTGCGCGGCTTCCGCGCGATCTACCTCGGCGTGTTTTTCAACATCATGATCATGGCGACGGTGTCGCTGGCGGCCATCAAGATCGGCCAGGTGCTCTTCGGTCTCTCGCCGGTGGCGACGCTCCTATGGGCCTCCGCCGGTGTCGCCGTCTACGCGACACTCGGCGGGCTGACCGGCTCGATCTGGGCCGACTTTTACCAATACGCGGTGGCGATGCTCGGCGCGATTTTCGCGGCGGTCTACGCGGTCAACTCGCCCGAAATCGGCGGCGTCTCCTCGCTGCGCGAACTCTTCGCCAACACCGATGTCGCCGCGAAGATGAACATGTTTCCCGACGGCGCCGGCGGCCTCTCCGCGCTGATGACGGTGCTCATCCTGCCCGTCGCCGTGCAATGGTGGAACGTCTGGTATCCCGGCGCCGAGCCGGGCGGCGGCGGCTACATCGCCCAGCGCATGCTCTCCGCGAAAAACGAGAAAAACGCCGTCGGCGCGACGCTCCTGTTCAACTTCCTCCACTACGCCATGCGCCCCTGGCCGTGGATCATCGTCGCGCTGGTCTCGCTGGTGCAGTTTCCCATTACCCCGCCCGCGCAGCAAGCCGCCGCCCGCGAATGGCTCGCCGCACACTCCGCCCTCGTCGGGCAATATGATAAAGACGCTGCCGCGCTGCCCGAGATCGAGCGGGCCGAGGTGAGGCAGGCGCGAGCCGACGCCTTCGGGACGGGCAGCCTGGCGCGGGCCTTTCCTCAAGTGGACGACCAGTTTTTGCGTCACGACATCGCATATCCCGGCATGATTTCCAAGATGCCGGAAGGCTGGCTCGGGCTGATCGTCGCCTCGCTCGTCGCCGCCTACATGTCCACCATCGCCACGCACCTCAACTGGGGCTCGTCCTATGTCGTGCAGGATTTTTATGCGCGCTTCATAAACAAAAAGGTCACCCCGCGCCGCGCCGTGCTCGTCGGACGCCTGACCATGCTCGGCCTGCTCGCGCTCTCCGGGCTGGTCGCGCTCGGCATGCAAAACGCGAAAGACTCCTTCGACATCCTCCTGCAAATCGGCGCAGGCACCGGGCTGCTCTACCTCCTGCGCTGGTTCTGGTGGCGCATCAACGCGTGGAGCGAAATCGCCGCAATGATCGTGTCGTTCGCCGTCGCCTGTTTCTTCCAATGGGGCGCGGCGCCGCTCGGCGTCGAGGCGGCCATGCGCGAAGGCGGCTGGTTTTCCATCATGGACTACAGCGCGTGGAAACTCGTCCTCGGCATCCTGACAACGACCGCCGGCTGGCTGGCGGTCACCTTCCTCACCCCGCCGGAGCCGCCGGAGGTGCTGGGCAGGTTCTGCGAAAAAATCCGCGCCGGCGGCCCCGGCTGGCGCAAGGTGCGCGCAGCCATGCCCGCGCCCCTCGCCGCGCAAGGCAAATGGGATGTGCCCACCGGCCTGCTGTGCATGATGACCGGCTGCCTGGCCGTCTGGTCGGCCCTGTTCGGCATCGGCAACCTGCTCTACGCGCGCACGGCGCTTGGCGTGACGCTTTGCGTCGTGGCGGTGGTCGCCACCGCCGCCACCCTGCGCTTTGCCTCCCGCATCAAATTGGGCTGAGCACTCGCGGCGACTCCAGCCTCCCGCCTTCATTTCTCATTTTTCACCATTCCGTTTTTCCATGCTCGACATCCATCCCGAAGTCACGCCGCCTCTCGACCCCGTCTTCGTGCCCGCTGCGCTGTGGACGCGCGCCTACCGCGAGCTCGTCGCGCGCGACGCCAGCGCGCGCGATGTCGAGCTCACCCTGGTCCGCGGCGACGGCGGCGCCTCGACCCACCGCGCGCGCGTGCTCGCCGCCGGCCACCCGCAGGCCGGGCTCACGCTCCGCCATGTCGAGCGCATGGTGAAATTTCTCCTCTGGCAACGCGGCGGCTGCCGCGTGCTCATCGCGGGCGCGGACGAACTGGTCGCGCCGCTCGCCCGCATTTACGGTCCGCAAGGCGAGCGCGCCTTCGACCACGCCTTCATGGGGGAGAAAATTTACAGGCAGCCCTTTAACGTCGCCCGAATGGGAAAATCCCCCGCCCCGTCCGCACCCGCCAGCGAAACCGCGCCCGGCATCGGCGGGCATCTCGAGGGCTGCCGCATCGGTTTCGACCTTGGCGGCAGCGACCGCAAGGTCGCCGCGCTTATCGACGGGCGCGTGGTTTATTCCGAAGAAATCCCCTGGAACCCCTATTTTGAGAAAAATCCCTCGTATCACATCGACGGCGTGCAGGATCTGCTGGTCCGCGCCGCCTCGCACCTGCCGCGCGTCGATGCCATCGGCGGAAGCGCCGCCGGCGTTTACGTGAACAACGAGGTGCGCGTCGCCTCCCTCTTCCGCACCGTGCCGCCAGAGCTTTTCGAGCAAAAAATCCGGCGCATGTTTCCCGATCTGCGCGAGCGCTGGGGCGGCGTGCCCTTCGAGGTCGCCAACGACGGCGAGGTCACCGCGCTCGCCGGCTCGATGTTCATGAAGGACCACACGGTCCTCGGCATCTCGATGGGCACCAGCCAGGCCGGCGGCTATGTCACGCCCGAGGGCGGCATCACCCCGTGGCTCAACGAGCTCGCCTTTGTCCCCGTGGACTACCGGCCCGGCGCGCCCCGCGACGAATGGTCCGGGGACGCCGGTTGTGGCGTGCAATATTTTTCGCAGCAGGCCGTGGCGCGGCTCGCCCGCGCCGCCGGCTTCGGTTTTCCCGAGGCCATGCCGCCGCCCGGGCAGCTTGCCGCCGTGCAGGACGCCATGAAAAAAGACGATCCGCGCGCCCGCGCCATCTACGAGACCATCGGCGCCTACCTTGGGTATTCACTCGGCCACTACGCGGATTTCTACGAGCTGCGCAACGTTCTCATCCTCGGACGGGTGACCTCCGGCGAGGGCGGGCGCCTCATTATCGACCGGGCGCGCGCCGTCCTTCAAGCCGAGTTCCCTGAACTCGCCGCGCGCCTCGCGTTGCGCACCCCCGGCGAACAGGAAAAACGCCACGGCCAGGCCATCGCCGCCGCCAGCCTGCCCGCGATCCCGAAGCCTGCTTGATCCGGCGAGCAATTTGACTACTCCCTAACGACACACATCATGAAATTCACCCGCTCTGAAGCCGACATCTTCGTCCCCGACGCCACCCTCGCGCCCTCCGACGCGCTCAAGCGCACCACGCACCTGTGCGTCGCCGCGCATCAGGATGACATCGAAATCATGGCCTACCAAGGCATCGCCGCCTGCTTCGGGCGCGACGACAAATGGTTTTCCGGCGTCGTCGTCACCAACGGCGCCGGCAGCCCCCGCTCGGGCCCTTATCGGGATTGCACCGACGAGGCCATGCAGGGCATCCGCCGCCGCGAGCAGCGCAAGGCCGCCTATGTCGGCGATTACTCCATCCAGCTCCAGCTCGCACATCCCAGCGCGGCGGTGAAGGCCCCCGCCGATGCCGGCGTGCAGGCCGACCTCGCCGCCATCTTTGCCGGATGCGCCCCCGAGGTCGTTTACCTGCACCAGCCGGCCGACAAACATGACACGCACATCGCGGTGCTCATGCACTGCCTCAAGGCCCTCCGCGCGCTCCCCGCCGCCCGTCGCCCGAAAAAGGTGCTCGGCTGCGAAGTCTGGCGCGACCTCGACTGGATGTGCGACTCCGACAAGCACGTGCTCGACACCGGCGCGCATCCGAACATCGCCGCCTCGCTCGTCGGCGTGTTCGACTCGCAAATCGTCGGGGGAAAGCGTTACGACCTCGCCACGGCGGGCCGGCGCCTCGCGCACGCCACTTATCACACCTCCCATGCCACCGATGTCTGCCAGGGCATCAACTGGGCCATGGACCTCACGCCGCTGGTGGAAGACCCCGCGTATTCAATCTCGGAATACACGCTCGCCTTCATCGACCGCTTTCGACAGGATGTTGACATGCGTCTTCGACGGTTTGCTTGATGCGCCCTTGATCGTTTTCCTCTTTCCTTTTCCGGAACGCCCCGAGGGTGGCCAAGAGAATGAAAACGATTAAAAACACACAGCCATGAGCGACAAAACCACAGATACCGTCTTTCAGAAAATCGCCGGGGATATCCGGGCGCTGGTCAATCCGGTCAACCTGTTTTCCGGTGCCAAGCTCGGCGAGACGCTCGTGGCCGACAACGTCGTCATTTTCAAACGCACCTCGGTGGAAATGCTGCGTCCCCAAGGCGTGACGCACAATTACCACCATCGCTTTGAGCTCGTGATTCCCCTGGTGCAAGCCGGGCGCATCCATGTGGACGGGCACGACTACATGCTTGATCGTGGATGCGTGTATCTCATCTTTCCGCATCAGTTTCACCACTATCTCGACATTGAGACGGGCGAGCTGAACTGGCTTTTTATCACCTTTGAGTGCAAGCAGGCGGACCGGCTGGCTCCCTTGCGCAACTCGCCGCGAATGATGGAAGGCGGGACGCTGGAAATGCTGGCGGAACTGATAAGAAACCATCTCGCGGCCACGCCCGGCCCCGCGCGGAACTTCGAACTGGTGGTCAACCTCTCCCGCCTGTTACGGCGGCTCTTGGCCGCGCGAGAGGCCGACTGCACGGCTGCCGCCGCCGGAACGCCGCTTGAGGAGACGCACGGCGAAATCCTGCGCGCAATCAACACCCATGTGCGCGCCCATCTCGACAAGACCCTGACCATCGCCGACATCGCCGAACACACGGGCTACTCCATCAGCCATCTGCGCGCGATTTTTCGCAAACATCTGGGCGTGAGTCTGGGCGCCTACATGCGTGACTCGCGAATCTCCACGGCCGCCTCGATGCTGAGCGAACCGGAACCAGCCAGCATCGAAACCATTTCCAAGGCCTGCGGCTTCAGGTCGATCTTCGCGTTCAGCCGCGCGTTTAAAACGGCGATGGGCGTGCCCCCGACAGCCTACTTGAAGCTACTGAAGACCGGCCAGATAGCCGCCCCCCGCTCCGCCCGCCGCAAACACCGGTGAGTCATGCGGAATCGCGTCGGTGCAGCGACATCAGGAATGTTTGCTGCGGGAAATAGGATGCAAATCGATCAAGCCGCTCACCGCGCAAGAAGTCCATTCAGGACGAGGTCAATGACCTGTGCGAGACGCATGCCGTGCGTTTCTTTGCCAGTGTTTTTCAACCCAATGGTGGCGGCGAGAGAATACCTGTTGGAATAATAAACAAAACTCAGCCCAATAAAATTGACGAGCAAATGCCGCATATCGCGCGGCTGACGGAAAACACCCGCTTTTACCCCCTCCTCAACCACCATGCGAAACCGGTCCATGAACGGGTTTTTTGTAAGATACTGGGGATGAGCGGCAAGTCTTTGGCCATTGTCGAGATTCTCCCAGAGGAGAAGGCGCACAAACTCGGGATTTTTCTCCAGAAACTCGAAATTGGCAGCGAGCAGTTGGCTTAGTTTATCCATGGGACTTGCATCGGACGCCAAGGGAGCAATCTCCAGGCGGACAAAGCGACCGAAGACTTCCTCAAGCGCCGCAAGATATAAATCCTCTTTACTGCCGAAATAATGATAAACCATTCGCTTGTTTACCTTGGCAGCCTCCACCACTTCATCAACGGAGACACCATGGTATCCTTTGGCCGAAAACATTTGGATGGCTGTTTTAAGCAACCGGGCGCGCGTGCGCTCAGGATCACGACGGTGGCCAATTACTGGAACGGCGGGAATGGCGGCTCCCTTGGTTTTTGCTGGCATGATCCAAGCAAAGCGCTTGTCGCACAGTTGCTCAAGCACGAGGATGGCCCCCTGTCTTCAATTTTGTGGCCGCGCCAAACTGGGATTACCCTCGGAAAATGGACTTGGGGTGCGGCGCAGGGTTTATCCGTTTTTGAGGTTTTCGAAGTCAACCGGAGAGAGGAAGCCGATTGAAGAGTGGCGGAGGAGGAGGTTGTAGAAGACCTCGATCCATTTCGAAGACGATGCGACTGGCATGGTAGTGGCCGATAAAGTCAGTGCCCTCCGAAAAGGCACAGGTGGCGCATCCGATTGTCCGCGCGCAGAAGTGGCATCAAATGCTGATAAGCGGCAAGGCTTCCGGTCATAGAGCTCTCGCGAAGCGTGTAGGCTTCAGCAACGTCATGGTCAGCCGGCATCCTCAAACTTGTCCGTCTTGCTCCGGATATTCAGACCTATTTGGCCAGTTTGAAGACAGCGAGTGGGGCATGGCATTTCAGTATCAGGGCGCTTAGCGAAATCGCCGATATGACGGTCAAACAGCAGCAACAGGCGTTTGCCAGCATGGTCACCCAGTTCTTCTTTTGGGCCTAAAATCTCCCCCGACAAAGGCTCGCGCTGTTAATCAATATCCGTAATGGAGTGTGGCAACCCTGCGATTAAGAGATCCGGACGGGATAAAAACAAGAACTAGGGACAAGATTGGTTAATTTTACAAATCCCGGTTATCTTTTAATGAAAGCCGCTTAACTCGCTTTGTTAACCAATCTCGTTACGAGTTCGCTTTTTTTTCGAAATGGCTGCCCGCATCCGATGGAATCTGGAACTTCGTGAGGCGAGTTTGCGTTTTTCGAGAGGCTTTACAAGGCACCGCTCTTAATTGGTTAAAGCATGGCAGGAACCGGCGTTCAACACGAACCCAAATTGAGCCTCCCAATTTGCCTCATTTGCCTCACGAAAGTCCGCCCCTAAGCAGCTTTTTGTCCCTCCTAACACTGGCACTACTCCGTTAAGTGACAGCTAGGGCGAATCGAGGATGAGACCGGAACGGGTGAAGCGGGTTTGGCAGCGCGGGCAGGTGCACAGGGCCAGAGGCTTCCATGAGCCAGCGGCGCACTTCTGGCAGCGCCGGGCACGCCCGCAGTCTGGTCAGAAAACAGGACGCAAGGAAGCACAAGACGAGGTGGTGATGCAGTCCCCGCCAAGAGCGTCCTTCGAAGTGATCGAGCCCGAGTTCCTCCTTGAGTTACTGGTAGCCCTGCTCAATAGCCCACCGCTGGTGTGCCAAGCGAATCAACTCGGTCACCGGCGTTTCCGCCGGTAGGTTCGAGAGAGTACTTGAAGGCGCCTTTCCCGAGTTGCTCGATCAACAGCCAGCGACTGCAGCGTTGGAACGCCTGCACCCGGACGGCGATCGCGCGGATGCTGGCACCTTCCGCCCGCAGCAACCTCACCTCGGTTCAGCGCTGCGGTCGGGTCTGGCGCTTGTCCCACCACTCGACCATCGAGAGCGGATGCCTCTTCGCATCCCGCACAATGGCGTGTGGGCGCAGGCGGCCGCGACCGGTCGACTCGAGGGTGGCCTGGGTTTCGAGCGGCCAAGCGGCGTTGTTGCCGGGGACTTGGGCTACGTAGGGCTCATCCCGCCGCTCCAGTTTGGCGAGTAGGGGCTGCACCACGCCATAGCTGCATTGAAGACGATGGCTTGATAGGCCGGTAACTGCAGCTTCATCTCGTCGAGCAACGCGAGCGCGATGCGCCACTTTTCTTGGAAGCGTCGCGCGGCCGACGGCCCCCCACTCGCCCCATCGTCGGTCCACTCCGCGGGAAGGTAGAGTTGCGCAGCCAGTGCAGCCCCGTCGTCCCCATCCAATGCCAGGTGACGATGCTCTGGCAGTTGGTGATCTTACCCAGGGTGCCGCAATACTGGCGCGTCACTCCCACCGAATGCCGGCCCTGCTTGGGCAGACTGGGCTCGTCGAGCACGAACACCCCGCCGGCCTGCGCGCGCGAACGCATCTGCTGACGCAGCCGGTGGAGCACGCTGCGATGATCCCACGGGCTCTGGTTGACAAACTGTTGCAGCGCCTGGTCACCTGCCTGGCTGTCATCATGCCGGCGCACGCTGATGCTCCCCGCCAAGGAGGCAACAACTACTTAACGGAGTAGTGCTAGCGTATTTATAATATTTGATAATCGTTCGGGTGCACGAGCGTAATTCATATGTTTACATAAGCGAGATGACATTGGTTTGAATCTTCCTGTATTCGTTGCATGAGAATAATGAGGATGGCCGCGTCAAATTCAGGGTTGCCGACAAATGTGGTACGAAGCGAGGCGGCCTCGGCTTCGAGCTTGTCCATCGGCTCACGGATGACCAGTGCACGAACAGTGAAGCGGCGGAACATGCCGTCGCGGCGCTTGAAGTTGTGGCCGGTTTCAGCCGACCAGTTTTTCACGTCGCGGTCGAGCTGGGCTTCGATGGCGCGGACTTGCGGCAGCGCGAACTCGCGCAGCACCACGGGATTCCCGTAGCCGCGGTCCCAGTAGAAGGTGCCGTCCGAGCCGGTGAGGGAGCCGTCCGCAATGGGGGCGGCGGTGTTGGGGGTGGTTTGCTGGATGGGGCCGAACAGCACCGGGGAGCGACCGCGCCAAGTCCAGCTTTTGTCGGCGGCGAGGCGTTGTCCTCCCTCAAGGTAGCCGGGAGCGCTCGCGGCGTGCTGGGCGAGACGCAGCATCGCGCGGCGCTGGAAACGGCGGTCGCCGGCGGCTTCCGCGCCTTTCACGAGGCCAACCAGCGCCTCGCCAATCATCGTGCCGCCGTCATAGCGATACTGCACGAAACCTCCGTGCCAGATGATTTCGGTCAGCTCCTTGAGGCGTGGCCAATATCGTACGATCACGCTGTAGTCGTTGTTGCCCTGGCAAAAATAATACATTTTCGAGAGCATTTCGACGACGCCGTAGTAGGGCTCGGCGACGCCATACGGGTAGGTGAGGTTGCCGTAGCGGAAATTGCTTCCGAGGTAGGGCGCGGTTTCCGGCCAGAGGCGTTCGCGCCACTCGTCGCTGAAGATGATTTTCTCGTAGCCTTCCTCCACGCGTCGAATCAGTGCCGTCCGTTCATCCTCCGGGATCAATGGATAGCCGGAAAACAGGTCCGGCTTGTCTATCATGGGCCAGATGTGCGGCATGAAATAGGGGCGCTTCATGACGCGGTCCATGTTGCCGGCGAAAATCCTGGCGAGGTTCAACTCGTCGAGTTGCGCGAGGTAGTTGCGGCCGGTTTCGGACTGCATCAATTTTGCGCGGTCAAGACGCGGCGGAAGCAGGGAAAGGTCAACCTCGGGGAGCTCGAAACGGATTTCGGCGCGGCCGGTGACACCGTAATAATTTCCCTGGAACAGGCGGTAATCCAAATCGACCAGCGGCGTCGCGGGGAAGCGCGCGATGGCTTCGGTGCTGGAGAGCAACTGTGGCAGCGGCGCGATCAGCTCTTCCTCGACGGGCCACTGCGACAGGTTTTCCGAATACGCAAAACGGTGACGCAGCTCGAAGACGCGGCGCTCCGGGTGATACTGCCACGATTCCGTCACGCCGACGGGGAGGCGCAGGCTGCGTTTTTGCCAAGTGCGGACGCGGTCGGTGGCGCCGGAGGGAAGCGCTCCGGCTTTGGCCCAGGCTTGCGTGGTGCTTTTTTCAACGGCCGCGATGCCTTGCAACGGCATCAGCGTGAGCGTGCCGCGCCCGGGGAGGTCGAAGTGCCAGGTCAACCCGCCCGCATCGGCGAGGGTGATTTCACGCGGGCTGCGGTTCGGGTAAACAACCATCGGAAAATCGGTGGCGCGCGGGTCGCCTTCACGCGCGAACCAGACGAGCACCCAGCCTTCCGCGAGCGCGCCGTCTCGGGCGGCGTCGAACACGGCGGCGGTGTCTGTATCTATTTTACGGATACTCACGCCGGACTCAAGCGGGAGCGCGACATATGACGGGCCGGTGGGCTGGCCGACCCTGACCATGTCGTCGAAGAGCGTGAGCGCGCCGGAGTTTGTCCGGTAGCAGATGGCGGGATGGAAGGGCGTGGTGATGATGGTGAGTTCCTCGTGGCGGCCGTCGCGCACACCGGACAACGCCAGCTCGACCACGCGCGGGCGCGGCTCCAGCGCCTCTCCGTGGGCGTGAGGACCGACGGTGCGGTTCACGGCGCGCGCGTCGCCGGGGGCGGCTGTACCCACTAATTCATGACGCACGCGGCCAAGCCGCCATGGCTGGTAGCTTTCCCACGACCATGACTGGTTGGGAACGTCGAGGTTGAAAAATCCGTCCACCAGCCGGAGCGACGGCCAGAGTGCCATGGCCTCGTGATCCGGGGTCTCCCCGACGTCGTCGACCTGCGGGCGCGCGGATGCGAGGGCGCCGGGACGCGGTTCGCCGAGGGTGAGGATGCCGTTTTGCGAGGCGTATTGCCAGTTGGTGCCGTCGCCGGACCAGCCGGTGATTTTGGGCGACACCCATTCCGTATCGTCGGGGAAATCGACATCGTGAACGGACACGTCAAAACCCATCAGATCCCCCGGGCGCAAATCCACCTGCGCGACTTCCATGAAATGCGAGAGCGGCACGCGCACTTCCGTGCAATAGCCGGTATCGGTCTGCGTGCTCGCGACCTCCCAGCGGCCCCAGGTCGGGTCTTGTGTGATTTCGCCGCCGTCGCCACGCCGGCCGAACGGCCACACGCGGTATTGCAGGTTGAACTGGTAGTTGAGCAGCGGGTCGAAAAACAGCTCCACGACATCGTTGTGCGGCTCGTAGGGGCGGGCCTCGCGGGCGTTCACGTTCTGGTCGATGACACTCACGGCGAGGTAAAGGTTTTCGGCATCCCACGCCGCCATCCAGTAGCCGGCGTTGCGCTGTCCTTCGGGGAGCGGTTTCTCGTCGTGATGCTGGCGTTGAATGGGCGCGCGTTTCGCCTGCCGCCAGACATCGTCGTCGAGGCGGCCGTCGATGACCGGCGCGGCACCGGACAGCGGCTGCGCGCGATAAACGGGCACCTCGCGCCCGGACGGCGCGGCGGCGGGAAGCGCGATGCCGGCGAGGGCGAGCAGGCCGGCGAGCACGGCGAGTTTTCGGGATGCGTTCTGGAGGGGAGCGGGTCGGGTCGGGTTCATGTTTTTGAAAAATTGCGCGATGTTGATTCCTTCGTGATGCCTTAGTTATCCGTCGTCAGCGTGGTGACCGGCGGCGCGAGTTCCGCTGCTGCGGCGGCAAGACGGCGGGCGAGAGCGTCGTCGGGCAGGCCGGATGCGGATGCGGGCAGCCATTGCCAGATGACAACCGTATTGAGGGTCTCGCCGGGCTTGAGCAAACGGGCGGGGCCGAGTGTCTCGATTTCGCCATAGCGGTCGTCGTGGTAAAATTGCAGCGAGGCTGCCTCAGGATACAAGCCGCCCGGGTCAAACGCGATCGCCTGTAGCAGAATTCCGTCCGGCCACACCCCCGCCAGCCAGCACCCGAGCGCGCCCGCTTTTTTCTGCGTGCCCGGCGCGGGCCGCAGCGATACCCAGCCCTCGCCGGAAGCCACCGAGCCGGACGCGAACTCCACCGGCCCGAACGGCGGCTTCGCACGGATGGCGTTCATATTGACCGGTTGCGCGATACCGGAATGGCGGGCGGCAGCGATGCCGAAGAGGACGCGCTCCGGCAGGGGGACTTGCGTGACGCCCCACGCTTGCGCGGGAAAGGGCGACGCGCGCAACTGCGTGATGCGGTTGTGAATGGTCAGCACCGGGCGGGTCGCATCGAGCTCGAACTCGCGAACGAGGCGCGAGTGGAACGCCGCGCTTTCGGGAAACACCAGCCGCGCGCGCAGCGGCGACAGTTTTTCAGCGCGCGCTTCCGCCCCGTCGGTCGCCTCGTCCGGCGGCCAGACCCGCCCGGCGGCGTAACGCCAGAACGATTGCGCCGACGGCCAGACCTTGTCGCCGCCCCAGTTTTGGTAGCCCGCCTGCGCGGCCTCGGCGGCCCGCGCCTCGGGCGTGTTGACCCAAAGCGTGTTTCGCGCAGGTTCCGCTTTGGGGATGAACTCCAGCACGCGTCCCACCGCCGGATCGATGACCACGTGCACGCTTTCATTTTCGAGCACGATTTGCGCGGAGGAGGACGCGGCCAATGCCGGCGCGGCGAAGGCCGCGATGGCAATCACGAGGGGGATGAGGCTGGGCCGGGGCGTTGTTTGCGCGGGGCGGGTCATGAGATTTTGGAGCGGACTGACGGAATTGAGGGATAACCAGACGGATCAAGGGCGCAAAGATTGTTTATATATAATAAACATTAATATTTAACCTATCATCCAGCCTGACTGCGTCCATTTCCATCATTATATTATGCCTAAAAGGTCAAGGGGATTTGCAGACCAGAAAATAAAATCATCAATTATTTTATTGATGTTATCCTTAAATGAACACTTAATGACCGCGTGTTTATTATCCCGTTTGCGCCCGAGCTTTTTACGAATCCGCCGATACAAAACTGCGCCGGGCGCGCGCCCCTTTCCCGCCAGCTGAATTTCCGGCAGATGCCGAATCGATCATGACAACAAAACAGATAGCCCCCCCCGCACCTAATTCGCCCGGCTCCATGGCCGCCCCGCGCATCGCGCGCCTGCATCCGCTGCGCGCCAAGGCCGGCCTCGTCGGCATCGGACACCATGTCTACTGGCCGCAGTTTCCCGGCCTGCCGGACGAGATGGCGCGCAAGCAAAAACATCTGCGCGGCCTTATCGAGGCGCGCGGCGTGGAGGTGGAGGATTTCGGGATGCTCGACACCGCGCAGGCCGCCTACGACACGGTGGCGAAAATCAAAGGGGCCGACATCGACCTGCTCTTTGTGGACATGGTGACCTACGGCACGTCGTCCACCTTCGGCGTGCTTTGCCGCGAGCTGACTGTCCCCATCGTGCTCGTCGCCATTCAGCCTCTGAAGGCGATGGATTACGAAAACGGCACGACCTACATGCAGCTTTGCAACGACGATTTCTGCTCCGTACCCGAGTTCACCGGCGTGGCGGTGCGGATCGGCCGGCGGCCACCACCGGTCATTATCGGACATGAGGACAACGACCCCGTCGTCGCGCGCGAGCTCGACAGTTGGTGCGGCATCGCGAAGGTGCTTCATTCACTGCGACGCTCGCGCATCGGGCTCATGGGCCACGTGCTTGAGGCCATGCTCGACATGCACACCGATCCGACCGCGATCACGGCGACGTTTGGCCTCCATGTCGTGCTCGTCGAGCCGGACGATCTCTTCAAACACTACCGTTCGCCGGACACCGACACGGTTGAACGCTGGAAAAAGGAGATTCTCCGCTTCTTCGACACTCCCGACCCGAAGAGTGATTCGCTGACCGGGAAGCTCCGTCCCGAGGATTTGGAGACGGCCGCGCGCGCGGCCGTCGCGCTGGAAAAACTGATTGCCGAGAAAAAACTCGACGGTCTCGCCTACTATTACGAGGGGGAGCCCGGCTCCGAGTTGCGCACGCTCGTGACCAATCTCATCGTCGGCAACTCGATGCTGACCGGCGCGGGCTTCCCGATGTGCGGCGAGTTCGACCTCAAGACCTGCGTGGCCATGATGATCATGGACCGCCTCGACATCGGCGGAAGTTTCGCCGAATTCCATCCCATCGACTTCAAGCTCGACAGCGTGCTCGTGGGCCACGACGGCCCGCACCACATCAACATCGCCGCCGGCAAACCGGTGATTCGCAGCCTGAAAAAATACCACGGCAAACCCGGCTCGGGCGCGGGCGTGGAGTTCCAGATCAAGGAGGGACCCATCACCATGCTCTCCATCGGCCAGAAGGCGGACGGCAAATTCAAGTTTATCATCGCCGAGGGCGAGTCCGCCCGCCGCCCGATTCCGCCGACGGGCAACACCAACACCCACGGCGTCTTCCTGCCCGATGTGCGCACCTTCCTCAAGCGCTGGGTCGCCGAAGGGCCCACGCACCACTTCGCGCTCGGCATCGGCCACCACGCCGCGGAACTCGTCGAGATCGCGAAGCTGCTCGACATCGACTATGCGGTGGTCACGCCCGGCGCTGGCCAGCTCTGAGCGTTCCCGCCCGGTTTGGTTTTTCCCGGCGGGCTGCGCATCTCATGCCCGGCCCGCCCGCCCCCCACGCTTTTAATCCTGACTCCAAAATGAAACACCTCCTCCCTACGACGACGCGCGCGGCGCTGGCCGCGCTGATATTCCCACTCCTTGTCACAACGACTCCGACACGCGCGGCGTTTTCCGAACAAATCCCGCTGGTTCCGCGAACCGGCAACGGCATTGGCACCGTGTCCACTTATGCCGGCATCACGCCGGTTTTCAAACCGGGCTCGGACGGACGCGGCATCATCGGGATTCCCGGCGCCCGCGGCGAAGTGAACTTGGTCTGGACATTCTGGGGCCACACGCGCCCCGAGGCCGGGCAATGGCCGGTCGGCCACGACGCGCGGGTGAGCATCACCCTGACCGCCGGGGCGGATGTGACGCTCACCCCCCGGGTGGCCGTCAACGCGGGCGGATGGTCGGAGATGGACGAAGGCGGCCCCGTCAGCCTGATTGCAGGCGAACCGGTCACTTTCACCGTCCCGCTGCCCTCCCCTCCCGATCCGGATGCTCCGGTCGAGAACCTGCGCATCTCCTTGGTCGGGAAAAAAATCCCCCCGCTTGTCGTGTCCGCGCTGTCCGTCGGGCAGGAGGTGGCGGTGGCGCTGCATCCCGTTTCCGATGACACGCAGCGTTTGGAAAACCCCTTGCGGATAAAGGGTGAGGCCTCGCCCGGCGACGCGGTGCTCGTGCGCGCGTTCGACGCGTCCGGGACATGCATCGGCGAGTCGTCCGTGAAGGCCGGGGCGGACGGCGCGTTTGTGTTTGCGATCGACCGCCGCCAGATGCGCCCCGGGCCGCTGGCGTTGCGCGTGTCGGTCGGCGGCGGCCCCGAGTCGCCCGACCTGCCGCTCTATGTGTATCCATTGATTGACTACAAGAAGACGCTACCGATGGTCGAGAAAGACGGCCGCCATCTCATTGTGGACGGGAAACCCTGGGCGTTTCTCGGCCTGAACTACACACGTTTCCTGCTCGAATTCAGCCTGCGCGAGCGCGCCAATTACCAGGCGCTCGCCGAGGATTTCCGCAAATACAGCGACTGGGGCATCACCGCGTTGCGCGTGCCGCTGCACCTCGGCATGTTCCAGCCCGCACCGGGTATTTTTCCAGACGATCCGCGTTACACGGACGTGCTTAATTCGTACAAGGTGGAGACCGGATTTTTCAACATCTTCGAATACGCCGTGGCGCTTGCCGGCCATTACGGCATCCGCCTGTTCATCGACTGGCATGAGCTGCCCACCGACCCGTATCGCTATTTTGTCGGCGGCAACAACCACGACAAAGGCACGGGCAAACCCGGCACCGGCATCGGCTGGCTCTACAACCACGAAACCCACAAGGCCGTCGAGCCCGGCGATCCGCGCCATACGAAGGCCGTGGTGGACACCAACATCTGGCTTGCCCGCCGGCTGCGCGGCAACGGCAACATCCTCGGCTTCGAGGTCCCCTACAACGAGCCGCACAGTGTGACCGACTCCGGCGAGGTTGCGTGGCGCGACATCACGAGCGCCACGATTCGCGGCGTCCTCGAGGGCGATCCGGCGCGCCTCACCTTCGGCATGCCGCCGGCCTGGGGCCACAGCAATGTCACGCCCTCGTTCACCTGGATGCCGCCCGACGGGCTCACCGGCATGGCGCCGCACCATTATCTCGGCAACGGCCCCGTCGCGCTCCGCGCCGATGCGAAGCAGCGCAAGGAGCCGTGGCTGGCCCGCGACGTGGACGCCACCTTCAGCCATGCGTTCTACGCCATCACCCTTCCCTATTCCGCCGCGCCGCATCCGGTCTGGAACGGCGAATCGGGCGAGCACGGCTATGCCTCGTTTCTCCCCGAGATGAGCCAGCGCGAATCCACCCCGCTTATGATTGAGGCCCAGACCGTGCAGGCCTATGCCTCGGGCTGGACGGGCTCGCTTGGCTGGACTTTGACGGGCAGCCCCCACACTTATGCTCCAGTGGTCGACCTTTACGAGAAAAACTACCGCCGCTTCGCGCCTGTCTATGCCGCCGGGCCGGTTGATTTGGACCGCGCCGAGGTGCTCTTTGTGCAAAACACCGCCGCCGTGCCCGTCGCCAACGGACTCAACCACGCCTGCGTGCCTTTCGCCCGCCTCGCGCTCGACCTCCACCTCGCGCCCGTGCACTACATGACCGACGACCAACTCCTCGCCACCGGCCTCGTGCAAATGGCGGTGGGACTCGAACAGGTGGAGGAGGTCGCCGCGGGCCTGCGCTACAAGGCGGCCGTGGTGGACACCCGCAACCTCGACTCGCGCTCGCTCGACCTGCTCAAGCGCAGCAAGATCCCGCTGCTCATCATCGACGATGCCGAAGCCCTCACGGCGGAAACACTCTCCACGTTTCTCAGGGAGGCCGGCCTGGTGCTCGACCAGCGCACTCCGCCCGGCCTCCTGCTCATTGAGGGACCGGCGCACTTCCTGGTCTACCGCCGCGCGGGCGAAGGGCCGGCCAAAGCGTATCCGCGCCTGCATGTCGAAGGGACGTTCCTGCTTGTTGATGAAGACAACAAAGTTGTCTTCGACGGCACCGCCGCCACGCTGTCCGGGCAGGGCATCGACATTGATCTCCCGAAATGGCGCACCGCCATCTTCAGCATTCGCACCGCAAAAAACTGACACCCCTCCGCATGTCCTCCCGTGCAACCTTTCCCGTCTCCTGGCAACTGGCGCGCCTGCCCTCGCCCGCCGCGACACCTGCGCCTGCCGACTGGATTCCCGCCACCGTTCCCGGCGCCGTGCAGCTCGACTGGGCGCGTGTGCAGTCGCTGCCCGATTTGCACTTCGGGCAAAACGTCCGCGCCTACAACGGCCTTGAGGATTTCTGGTGGCTGTATCGCGCGGCAATTCCCGCCGTCAAACGTGCGGCGGACGAGCGTGTCTTTCTCGCCGGCGACGGGCTCGACTATCATGCCGAATTCCGCGCCGGCGACCGCGTGCTACTTGAGCACACCGGCGTGTGCACGCCGTTCGAGCTCGACGTGACGGGCCTTGCGCCGGGCACGCCGCTCGAAATCCTCATCCACCCCGCGCCGAAACGCGAGGGCGCGCCACCCGACCGCTCGCAAGCCGCGCACGTCACCAAGCCCGTCGTCAGCTATGGCTGGGACTGGCACCCGCGCCTGATTCCGCTCGGGCTCTGCCACGACACGCGTTTTGAAAAACGCCCGGCGGCGCACATCAGGCACATTGATTTTCGCTACGTGTTGGCGGATGATTTCTCGTCGGCACGCATCACCGTCGCGGTTGAAACCAGTATGCCGTCCGGTATCACCTGGCGCTTGCGCGAGCCGGGCGGACGCGTCGTGCTGGAATCCAGCGAATCCGTCGCGACGCTCCGCGAGCCACAGCTTTGGTGGACGCATGACCACGGCGAGCCGGCGCTCTACACGCTGGAAGTCTCGCTCGACGCGCCCGGTGCCGACGCGGCCACGCGGCGTGTCGGATTCCGCCGGGTGCGGCTCGTCATGCACGAGGGCGCTTGGAGCCACCCCGCCGGTTTTCCCAAGTCGCGCAGCCTCCCGCCGGTGACGGTCGAGCTCAACGGACGCCGCATCTTCGCGCGCGGCACGAACTTCGTCTGTCCCGACATCTTTCACGGCCGCGTGGACGCCGCGACCTACGAGCCGCTGCTCGCACTGGCCCGCGACGCGCACTTCAACCTGCTCCGCTGCTGGGGCGGCACGGCCACGCCGAAGGAGTCTTTTTTCGAACAATGCGATGAGCTTGGCCTGCTCGTGTGGCAGGAGTTTCCGCTCGCCTGCAACGCCTATCCCGATGACGACGCCTATCTCGACGGCCTCGATCGCGAGTCGCGCGCCATCATCCGCCGCGTGCGGCAGCATCCATGTCTGGCGTTGTGGTGCGGTGGCAACGAGCTCTTCAACTCCTGGTCACGCATGGACGACCAGTCGCTCGCGCTCCGCCTGCTCAACCGCAACTGCCTCGACCTCGATCCGCTCACGCCGTTCATCCCCACCGCGCCGCTTGAGGGCATGGGCCACGGCGACTACCGCTTCCTCGACCCTGATGGACGCGACATATTCCAGATATTCCGGTCCGCCGCCTGCACCGCCTACAGCGAGTTCGGTTGTCCCGGGCTCGCTCCAGTCGAATACCTGAAAACATTCATCCCCGCCGAGGAACTCTGGCCCCCGCGCCCGTGCACGAGTTGGGAAACCCATCACGCCTTCGGCGCGTGGAGCAGCGACAACGCCCTCTGGATAAACACACGCGCCAGCGAGCATTATTTCGGCGAATCCACATCGCTGGAGCAGCACGTCGCGCGCGGCGAATGGCTGCAAAGCGAGGGTGTGAAATCCGTCTTCGAGGAGGCCCGGCGCCAAAGCCCGCGCTGCTCGATGGCGCTCAACTGGTGCTTCAACGAACCCTGGCCAACCGCCGCCAACAACAGCATCGTCAATTATCCGGCCCGGCCCAAGCCCGCCTATTATGCGGCGCGGGCGGCGTGCCGTCCGACTCTCGCCAGCGCACGCATCCCCAAATTCCAATGGGAGCGCGGCGAATGCTTCAGCGCCGAAATCTGGGTGCTCAACGACAGCCCCGTCGCGCAACCCGGCGGAGAGCTCATCGTCGCGCTGGAGTGCGACGGCCTGGTCATCGAGTTGCTGCGCTGGCGCATCCCGGATTTGCCGCCGCAGCAGACCGTCGTCGGCCCAAGTGTTCGTATCAAATTACAGAATACACAGGACGGTGAGTTTACGCTCATGCTGCGCGTCACCGGCCATGAGGACTGGGATTCCAGCTATCGGCTGAGCCTGCGGCCTGCCATGGACGAGATCGCCAGCGTAGGCGCACGCGCGCTGAATCACTAAGCCGGACCTCATGCAGTTGAAGCAGAAATAAAGAACCCCGGGGCAAGCCCCGAGGTATTAAAGATCCCTGCAACGGATTCCGTTGCAGAACACAATACAACCGAAGCAAGCTTCGAGGAATTAAACCCGGAGAGATTAACTCGATTTAGGTGAAGCCGAAAAGTGAAACCAGTATTCCGACGTTTTCAAGTGGGCAAAGGCTTTAATAGCAAAGCCGCCGGACGTTTATCTTTTCGGCTGGGGTATCGCGCTTGCTGTCATGCGGGCTGCGGGAGCCCACAGATCGCTGTAGGGGCAGGAATCATATGTCGGAGGAGGACCAAGTCCGGTTTGATCCACTGCGTTGTACGAATTGCGCGGGTGGTCCACCAGGGTCCTTAGTGCCCAGATCATCCAGCCCACGTCCTCCTTGGCAAAGCTTGCGTGCATGCCCGCAAGGAACTTGCGGCATTCCGCTTCACTCTTGTTTTGGTAATCCGCGCCAAATTGCGTGCATAGCACCGGGACTCCATGCGCGTCCCGAAATTGGACGACATGGTTTTGAATGACAACCGGGGATTCTTCCCCGGGATACGCATGGAAGGCGAATGCCACATTGTTATAAGGGGCGTCCATGATCGAAGGCATGAGTTCCCACGATTTTTGCATGGTGCCGGGTCGGGAACGATGATTGGCCCCGAGAATAAGGAGGTGGCGGTCATCCACTTTTCGAATTTCGCGCCGGCACCGCGCATAGTTGCTTCTCATCTGCTCAAAAGTGACCCCAATGGGTTCGCCCAGGAATTCGTAGCCCAATACACGCGGCTCTCCTTTATAGTATTCGGCCACGGCCGTCCATCCTGCCACCCATTTTTGTATCGCGGCTTCATCCCAGGCCCGGACGGCGACGCCGTCAACGGATGGATCGCTCATGTGCTCATCACACGCCAGAATCACATACATGCCGTGGTTTCGCGCGGCGGCGACGGCTGGCTCAATGTGATTTCTAATGTGCTCTTGCATTTCAATCGGGCGACTTTTGTCATTGTCAAAATACAGGGTGTAAAATGTCAGACGGACGGTGTTCAGGTTGTGCTCCTTGCAGAAGGCCATGACCGCCTCGTCCTGCGCCGGAATGATAACGTCGCGGCAATAGGCCATGCCGGCCGCAATAAACGGGCGCTCTCCTCCGTCACTTTCCGACGAGGTGACAATCAGCCTTCCCCTGGCCTTGAGCCAGAGATGCTCGCTTGCCGGGTTTGCCGCCAGCCTGGCTGCCGCCAGAATGAAAATGAGCGGCAATGCGAGGATGGGAAGCAATGTATATGGAGTGCTTTCACCGGGGCGCGGCATTTCTTCTTTCATGGGAGAAAAATTTTACCGGGTTTTCTGGCGCGAATGATAACAAGGGCGATGATGATGGCGAAAAACCAGTGGGACGGAACGCCCCCTCCCCCTCCTCCTGAACCGCTGCTGCCGCCGGAAGAGGGCGGCGGGTCGACAGGGGGCGGCGGAGTTGGGGGATTGAGTTCAATCATGTCGGGGGTGAGTGTGCTTACCGTGGCATTATTATCGGCGGCGATTTTGCGTATGGCCGCGTTGCCGGTATCCGCTACATAGAGGGTGCCGTCGGATGCGATGGCGATGTCCTCGGGATGGCGCAGCCAGGCGTCGTTGCCCTGGCCGTCTTTGAACCCGGGAACGCCGGGCATCACGCCGGAGTCGCCATCACCGTCATCTCCCGGGTAACCGGCGATGGTGGCGACTTTGCCTGCGGAAATTTCTATTTTCCGAATGAGCGAATTGCCCGTGTCGGCCACATAGACCGTGTCGCCGTCGACGAGAAGTCCGCGGGGCGAATGAAAGCGGGCGGCCGTCGCCATGTCGCCATCCGCGGAACCGTGGCTCCCAGGCTGTCCCGCCAATGTGAAAACTTGATGTGCATCGTCTGCGGGAGTGATAAAGCGGATGGTGTGATTTCCCGTGTCTGCAATATAGAGAGTGTTGCCGGCGAAAGCGATGCCGGCGGGGTTCTTGAATTGGGCATGGGTCCCGCTGCCATCGAGTGTGCCGGAAACTTGAGGTGTGCCTGCGATGGTGGTGACGATGCCTTCGGGGGTGACCATGCGAATAACATGATTGTCCGTGTCGGCGACATAGATGTTGCCCATATTGTCGGCAACGACAGCGGCGGGGTTGCGGAAAAAGGCGTTCGTGCCGGAGCCATCGGTAAATCCGGCAAGGCCCGGAGAGCCGGCGAGGCTGTTGACCGCGGCCGCGGAATTGAGGATGCGCAGGGTGGAGTTTCCCGTGTCGGCGACCACCAGTCCTCCGCTCTGCGTATCAATGTCAATGCCCGCGATTTGATTAAAGCGCGCCGCTGTCCCGCTGGCATTGAGGGTGCCGGATTGCCCGATGGCACCGGCGAAGAGGCTTATGCCGGAGGCATCGGCGGTGATTTTATAAATCGTGTGCTGATTCGCGTCAGTCACGTAGAGTTCGCCAGTGATTGCGTCCACCACAAGTGCGGCGGGGGCGGAGAGAACCGGGGCCTTGACCGTGAGGGTGGCCGTGCCGCTCACCGTCATCGCGGGATTGGCGGCGATGTAACGATAGTAATAACCGCTCATGAGCGCGGTCGCGCCGCGAATGCGGAGCCTGGCGGTGTTGGTGTCTTTATATAATTCCGTGTCGCCGGATATTTTCGACCAGCTGACACCATCGGAGGACACCTCCCACGAGTAGGATAGATCGGAGGGATACCCATCCGTATTTGCCTCCATGATGATTTCCTGTCCCGGGAGCGCGTCGGGGACGACAAAGGGGGGACGCTTTGGCAGAGGCATCGGGCTCGCCGTGACCCGCGCCACGGCGGGCCACAGGTCGCTGTAGGGGCAGGAATCAAAAACGATGGGAGGGCCCAGCCCGGTTTCATCCACCGTATTATAGGAATCGCGCGGGTGGTCCTCCAAGGTTCTCAGGCACCAGATCATCCAGCCTATGCCTTCCTTTGCAAAAAGCATATGCATACCCGCAAGGAAGTTCCGGCACACCGTCTCGCTTTTTTTCCAATTAAGGGCGCCAAATTCCGTGCAGAGCACCGGCACGCCATGCTTGTCGCGAAAGGTGGTGACATACTCCTCCACCAGCCACGGGTGGTTGTCATCAGGATAATCGTGAAAGGCGAACACGACATTATTATGGGGTGCGTCAATGGTGGTTGCGATGTCTCCCCAAGTGCGTTCCATGGACCTGGCATGGGTCCAAGTTTCGTTTCCCAAGATGATAATGTGGCGTTTGTCCACCTCCCGGATGGCCTGTATGCAACGCCTGTAATTGTCGCGCAAATCGGCTGTCGGGGTGACATGAGGCTCGTTGAGCAGTTCGTATCCCAGCACGTGGGGCTCGTCCTTGTAACGCGACGCGACGATCTTCCATGCGTTTATCCATTGCTGGATTTTTTCCTCCCCCCACTTGGGGACATGCTGATCCTCCCGGGCGTCATCCTCGTCAATCGTCCCGCTCATGAACTCATGGCAGTCGAGTATCACATACATGCCCTGTTTTCTGGCCGCGGCAATGACGGGATCGATATGATTTTGCACGTGCTCCTGGATGTCAATCGGGCGGTTTTCCACGCTGTTAAAATACAGCGTATAAAACGCGAGGCGAACAGTGTTCAATCCCCGCTCCTTGCAGAATTGCAGGATGCGCTCGTCGCCAGGGGGATAGTGCCTGGGGTAAATCATGACATCACGGCCGTAACCGATGCCGGCGGGAATGAACAGACGCTCGCCCCCGTCGCTTTCTGCCGAGGTGACGATTTGCGTGCCTTTGACCTTTAGCCAAAGGTGTTCGTCGTCGGCGGCGGTCGCTGGCAAGCCCGCCAGCAGGGCAAGGGCCAGTGGCAGTATAAATGAGAGGGGGATGTGATGAGGCATGGGTGCCATTGCCGGGGGAGTGTGGGGAAAAATTAATCCACCCGGAGATCGGGGCGGATGCCGGGCGTGCCGGGCCCGGCCATATAATATTACCAGCAGGCCCGATAGCCGATGTTAATGGACCAGGGGCGCTCGTAATCGTCCGCCTTTGCGTATTCAAAATCAAGATACAGAGCATGCCTGGCGTTGATGATGAAGCTGGCGCCGAACCCTGCCTCGACGCGACATCCGTCGTAGTCCGATGCGAGGGTTTTGCCCTCCGCGGTGACTTCGCCACCGTTTGAGAAGCTGCCTGCCACTGCAGCTTTGCCATAGGGATGCCAGCGTGTGGCTCCCAACTGGCGTCCGATTCGCAGACCAGCGCGAGACTGGAAGGCGCTGGTTGCGTCCAGATGCACGGATACCGGGGAAGGCACGTTCGCCTGCACGAAGTTCGGACCGTATGCACCGTGGACTTGGTAAGCGGCGCTGTTTAGATGCACATATGCGGCTTGCACGGAGGGTTCAACCCACCATCCGTTTTTATTAACCAGGCGGCGTCCAATTTCCAGCGAGACACCCTTGGCGTAGTTTTTATAAGAACCATGCGAGAGTTTCCCGTCCGACGCGCGGGCGTCGAAGTCATTTTTCACATGATCGAGTTTTAGGGTAATGTCGGCAAACCAGCCTTTTTCGTGCAACCAGCTTCCATACACGCCCGCCCCGATGGTTTCGCTTTCGCCATTGCCGTAATTATCAAAGTCGCGATCAACGATGCCCGTGTCGATAAACGCGCCCACGAAAATCGTGCCCGCGCCCCTGGCGTGAACGCGATCTACACCTGCGGTGAGGCCGTGGCCGTATTGATGGAAGGACTGTCCGTTGATGGCGCCGGTTTCGTTTCCTTGGGACGAAATGCTGGCATTGAGACGGTGGCTGCGGGCGCGCACCCAGAAACTGCCGGGGGGATTTCCGGCCTTGGCGTAGTTGGGGTCGGCGCGGATGTCGCCCATGCGCAGGTAAAGCGCATCCAGGGAGTAGAGCCAGTCCCTGCCTTGCAGCGAGGCGGTGGCCAGAATCGCATCGGCGGTGCTGGACAGTCCGCTGGAGTGGAAATAGACGGCGTTGCGATCGGGCCTTGCGGCCGAGCCGTCGCCGGGGACCGCGTCGTATCGTTCAAGGGCGGTTTCGATCGGATTGTAGCGGTAGTTTGCGGTGAATCCCTCGGGGTTCTTTATTATGGCGATGGAGGCGGCCGCTGGATCGCCGGTGTGCGCGATGCTCACCTCGTGCTCGCCCGTGGCCGCGTCGGTAATGGTCAGATGGTTGGCTTTGCCAGTGTCGAAATCGACGTTGAAGATCAGTGTGGAAGCGCCGTGCAGGCTTTTGAGCGTGCCTGTGACAAAGATGCCTGGCGGGTTGTTGAAACTCATGCGCCCGTTGCTGAGCGTGACGTTACCCAGCCGGGTGCCGTTGGCCGCGAGAACAAGGTGTGATTCGTTGATGTCAACATTGATGCCGGTTCCGATGGCGTCGGCCCTGGCGAGCGCAAGAAGGGAGTCCTCGCGAATGACTACTTTGCCCGTGCCGGCGAATGCGCCCGGCACGGTGCCGTTGGCGCCGACGTAGTCAACCTGTGTGCCATGGAGGGTGGTCATGCCGGAGCCGAGGGCCTTGCTGTTGCGCGCCTCGATGGCGCCCTGTCGCAAATCAACCGTGCCGAGGAAACCCTCGTTGTCGCCGCTGAGGGCCAGGAGACCGTTTCCGGTTTTCAGGAAGGTGCCATTGCCGCTGAGCGTGTTGGCAAAGGAAGCGGCGGAGGCATTGTTCAAGGTGAGGCTGGCGGTGGTGTTTTCGATGATAATGGCTCCGTCACCGAGCGCCTGCCCGTCATTGAGCACGACGCTGCCGCCGGCACCAATGATGGTCGTGACGTGCAAATCGGTGTTGGCGCTGTTCAATATGACCGTGCCGGATGAGACGGAGAGAAATCCGGCCTGGACGCCCGTGATCCGGCCCTGGGTGACGCCCGAGCCATTGATGGCCAGCGAGCCGCTGCCGAGCGCGAGGGTGCTGCCGGCCCCGCCGGTGAGGGCGCCGATGGACTGAGTGGCACCATTGAGATCGAAGGTGGTGTTGTCCGACAGGATGAGGTGCGAGGTGTGGCCAAGGACGTCGTTGGTGGCGGCGCGGACGGTGCCGCTGGCGATGGTGGTGGTGCCCGTGTAGGTGTTGTTTGCGTTGAGGATGATGCAGTCGCCCGGCGCGGATATGTGGACGTTGCCGTCCGCGCCGCTTATCCTGGCCGCCAAGGTGTGCGTGCTGTTGCTTTCAAGATTGTCGGTGTTCAGCACCAGGGTACTGCCGGATTTGATGGCGAGCTCCTGCAAAACAGTGCTGATGAAGAGGCCTTTTTCGCCGCCGAAATTGCTGCCGCTCAGTCCGGCATAGTTGTAGGTGGCCACCACTGGACCGAGATCACTCGTTATACCGCTTGATGTCCCGGTATCGACCCGCAACTGGGAGATGTCGCCAACGCTGTTTGCCTTGATCAATAACAGGCCGTCGCCCGTGGCATGGCTCTGGTCGATAAAATTGGCGGGTAAATTGCCCGGCGGGCCGGAGGCGCTCAATCCACCGAGTTTCACGGTGCCGCTTGTGCTGACGCCGAGATGGTCAACGAACAAGGTACCAGAAGGCGAATAGGTGAGATCAAGCGATCCTCCCGCAAAATCGAGACTGCCGATGGTGGTGTCGCCATTGTTGCTGTTGTAGGTTGCGCTGCCGCCAGCGGCGAGTTGCAGGGTGGCACCGTCAATGACGGGCGCCGCATTGCCCAGTTCGAGGCCGCTGGCTTGCAGGCGCACAAGGCCGGTGAAATCCCCGGTGTGGCCAGCGGCGAAGGCGAAGGCGCCGGCGTTGTCGATGACGAGGGTTCCGCTGCCGTTGAGCGCGCCGCCGAAAAGATTCAGGGTGCTGCTGATCTGGACGACGCCTTCATTGAGATTCAGGCCGCCGGTGGTCGCGTGATTGTCACCCTCAAGGATGACTTTGCCTCCGCCGGTTTTTCCGAAGGCTCCATCGCCGGTGAAGGTGTTGGAGACAGTGAGGTCAAAACCATTTGTATCAATCGTCAAGGCCGGGGCTCCTGCGGCGAGGCCGGTGCCGTCCAGCGTGAGCGTCGTGCCCGGCAGGTTGAAGTAGGAACCGGTGCCCTGCAAGGCGCGGACGGTGCCGCCATTAAGAATGAGTGTGGCGTTGCCAGATGCGGCACCTGCTGTCCTAGCGATGCCCTGCGCCTCCAGAACGCCGCCTTTCAGGGCGAGCGTGCCGGTTGCAGGCGCGGTGGCGCCGCCGATCATCACCACCGAATTGGCGACCCGGACGATCCCTCCTTCTTGAATGGTCAGGATTCCCCCGCCGATTGCTCCTATGGAAAGAGTGCCCGTGGTGGCCCACAAGCCGGAGCCTGAGACAACCGCTGAACCGCGACCGCTTGCATGGGCGCCTACGATGGCATTGGGGTTGGTGACGGTGCCTCCGGTGACGGTGAGCGTGCCCGTGCCGGCGAAGCCGACACGAAGTTCGTTATTATTTTGCCAGTAGCCCGAGTCGCTTACCATGACCGAGCCCTCGCTTCCAGCGGCGTTGCCGATAAAGCCGACCCCTGCATTGAAAACAGTTCCTCCTGTGATGATAAGCACGCCCTTGCCATTGCTGCCGACATAGAGATTATTGGCGTTATTCCAAAGCCCTCCGCTGACGGAGACCGTGCCGCTGGCGCCCAGATTGTTATGGGCGATATGTCCTTGGAAGTTGGCGACGGTCCCGCCGGTGATGGTCAGTATGCCCACACCGCCATAATCGCGACCAACGGAAAGGTTCCCAGCGGTGCTGGCCCCTTGCAGATGGAGCAGTCCGTCGCTGACCGTAACGCTGCCTTGGGCATTATTTTTATAGCCTATATAAAAAGGCTGGGAGCCGGTGAGCGTGCCACCGTTGATGAGCAACTCGCCGGTTTCTCCGCCAACGGTGCCCCCGACATAGAGAGCGGTGATCGCAGTCGAGCCGCTGCTCAGGGCGGCGGTGCCGCTGCCGCCGATATAAATCGTGTCGGTATTCGACGGGATGCCTGGGGTCCAGTTGCCGGCTTGGGACCAGTCGCCGCTGCCGGTGTTCTGCCAGTAAATATCGGCCGAAAAGGCCATGTGGGCGGTCATGAGGGTTGCCAGGGCGACAACGAGGCTGCGGGTATGTGTGTGCATGGTAAAGGGATTCCTGTGGGTGTAATCGAGGGGCCTGAAACTTGGTGGGAGAACAAGTAGTGGAGCGAAATAAATGTT
Source organism: Termitidicoccus mucosus (assembly GCF_038725785.1). Classification (GTDB taxonomy): domain Bacteria; phylum Verrucomicrobiota; class Verrucomicrobiia; order Opitutales; family Opitutaceae; genus Termitidicoccus; species Termitidicoccus mucosus. The sequence goes on along the minus strand of NZ_CP109796.1, from coordinate 495,134 downwards.
CGTAAAAAAAGAACGTCAATAAAAAAATGATGCCATCGCCAAATAAATAAAAGAGACGTTATTGATTTTATCTATTCTAAATACTCTCTGATAATGCCTTAAATGAGTGGGTTATATGTGTTTTGAATATCTAAACATTACGACATTTCTTTTTCCGATTACCCTTGAATTCCGGACAGCGCGGTGCACCTGCAATCGAGGGGCGCTGTTTATGGCTTTGGGCGGGGTGTCATGTCGGCGGGCGGCGTCACGCAGCCGTCGACAACCGCCAATGCGCGGGCACCGGTGCTCACAGGCGTGCTTTCGATGGTGAGCCGCTCAATGACGCGCCCGTTCTCCGCGTCGGTAAGGTCAAAGACCAGGGCCAGCCCGGTGCCGAAAGCAAACTTGCATGCGCGCTTTCTTCCAAAGGGCCCGGTTATGAATACGCATTATAATATTATAATCACGGTACTCGCGCAGGAACAGGGAGGTGATTCATCGAATTCATAATGATTTTCTTAATATTCATAGCCAAGGACAATTGCCTGCCTGCCCCAGAGGGGACGAGCATGGGCCGCAATTCGCATTCCCCATGCCGGAAATCATCCCCGCCGTTTTTCGCCATCCCGCCTGTCCGCCATGCGGACGCGTTGCTTCTGCGATTTTGTCAGCGCCCGTTCCCCTGAGTGGTGCGAAAGTCCGAGGGCGTGCGACCTTCATGCTGTTTGAACCAGGCGCAGAAATGCGACTCGTGGCGGAAGCCCAGCGAGTAGGCCGCGGCCTTCACACTGATCGAGGTGTGCGCGAGCGCGTGGCGCGCGGCCTCCAGACGGCGGTGCTCGAGGTAGCGTTTGGGCGTCATCCCGTAGCTTCTCAGAAAAATTCCCGCCAGGTATTGCGGGGTCAAACCCACGTCGCGCGCGAACCGCACAAAGGCAAACGACTCCTCCAGCGGATGATGGTCAAGCGTCCTCACGAGTTGCAGCGCCCGCTCGTCCACGCCAGTGAGCCGGTGCGGCATGTGGCCGAGCGCGAGCATGGTCTCGACATACGCCCGCTGCCACGCGGGCAGCAGGTTCTGCACGCTCAGGAACACATCCAGGGAGCATTTTTCGAATTGCACATTGGCGTCGACTTTGGGCATGTGCCGCCGCACGAGGCGCAGCAGCCGCATGGCGGTTTTTTCCAGCCCGGGAAACTGTGCCGCCGGGAACACCTGGTTTTGGGTCCGCGCGAACAACGGGTCGCCGCTCGGCCACGCGAGCTGGAAACGCACCGACAGTATCTCCGCGTCCGCGCTGAACTTTTGCGTCCGCGTCGGCGCCGCCACAAACGCCCATTCGCCTTTCCTCGCGGTTACGCGGTTGCCGCCGGTTGTCAGCTCTACACGCCCCCTTCGCATCAGCCAGCACGAGACGTCGTTGGTGGTTTCACGGCTTGTGCGCGCGCAATCAAAAACCGGCCCTTCATACACCCACGTCAGGTGGCACTGGAGGCTGGTCCAGTCGATGAGGCGCATCGAGCCGCTCGGCATGCCGGCCAGTTGTTCGTTATCGGGTGCGCCCGTCATTTCAGGACGAAGGATTCAGGAGGCGGATGCCTTTCTGGCAAGTAGGAAATATGATCATGAACACCCAATATAATATCACAGAAATCGATGGGAACGATGAGAGCCATGCCTACTATCACGAGGGCACCCCCGGCTCCGCGCTCCAGCCCCTGGTATCCAGGTTGATTATTGAGAGCCGTCAATACAATCGGCATGCCTTTGCGCCCCATGGCAAACCTGGTGCAGGGAAGGACGCGGCGATGATAATATTCGACTGCCTGGAGATTGCAGGCTGCCGCGGCCGCCTACGTCCGGCGCAGGGCGCGGGCAGGACGGCAAACTATATCAATATCGTGACGGATGGACGCGGCGCGGATGATCCGCCGCCTGTCGGTCCGGGCGCGGTCACGATGCTGTCGGTCATCAAGGGAGTGGACGGGCGTCGCACGCTGCTCATCGCCGAGGGCGAATTGTCGTCGCAGCGGTTCGCGCCCGCGAAGGGAGTCAGCGCGGATGTGTTTTTAAAGCGCTGGGAGGCGGAGGGCGCGGCACCTGATTTCGCGCTCGGGGCGGGGCATCATGCGAAACCCCTTGTCGAAGCCGCCAAGATATTTGGAGTCGGACATACGGTAATTTCCTCAACCTCCAAGTGAGGCTGGGCGCGGTTCACAACAGAGATAATTATATCAAACATGAATAACGGCAAAAATAGGAGCAACGCCTTTGATGTCATAATAATCGGCGGAGGCACGGCCGGCGTGGTGGCCGCCATCCAGGCGGGAAGGGCCGGGGCATCCACCTTGCTGGTCGAGAAAAGCGGCGTGCTCGGCGGTACCCTCGTGCTCAATGCGGTCAATTTCCCCGGGCTCTTCCATGCATGGGGCCAGCAGGTCATCGCCGGCATCGGCTGGGATCTCGTGGCCGATGCCGTGGCCGAAACCGGCGGCGTGCTGCCGGACTTTTCCAAGTGGCGCGGGAGGCCGCACTACCGTCTGCAAGTCCGGGTGAATCGTGCGGCGTTTGCGGCGCTGGCGGATGAGCGCGTGGTGAAAGCAGGGGTGACTCTGTCGCTGCATACCATGCTCGCCGGCGTAGCCTGGCGCGGCGACCGGTGGGTCGTCACACTTTGCGAAAAAGAGGGGCTGCGGGAGGTGCGCTGCCGTGTGCTGGTCGATTGCACCGGCGACGCCAATGTCGTGGCGCAGGCCGGGCTTCCGCTGGCGAAAAACCCTCATCTTCAACCCGGCACGCTGACGGTGCGGACGGCGGGTTATGATTTGAGTACACTGGACTTGGATGTGCTTGAGCGGGCTTTTAAGAAGGCCGTGGCGGCGGGGCGTCTCCAGCGCTCGGATTTGTCCGCCGAGACGCGACCGGTGGAATATTTTCTCCGCGTCCACGGTGAAAACAGCGTGCATGTCTCCGGCATCGATGGCGGCACGAGTCGCGGACGGACGGAGGCCGAACTGGCTGCGCGAAGGCTGATTCTGCGGGTGCAGCGCTTTCTGCGCGAGCAGCCGGGGCTGGATCATTTCCATTACGACTACTTCGCGACGGAATGCGGTCTGCGGGAGACGGCGACCATCGTCGGCGAGGTTTGCGTGAGCGGCGATGATTATAAATCGGGCCGGGTGTGGGAGGACGCCGTGTGCTATAGTTTTTATCCCATCGACATTCATCACATTTGCGGCCCGGGCGTGGATACGCGGCCGCTGCGCGAGGGCGTGCTGCCGACGATACCCTACCGGGCGCTGCTGCCGCGCGACAGCCGCAACCTCATCGTCGCCGGGCGTAATGTGTCCGGCGACCAGGAGGCGCACTCGGCGTTTCGCATCCAGGCCTCCGTCATGGCCATGGGGCAGTCGGCGGGTGCGGCGGCGGCGCTGGCGGCGCAAAAAGGATGCGAGCTGCGCGAGGTGCCCCTGGCGGAAATTCACGCGGTCCTGCGTGAACACGGCGCCATCGTTCCCTGCCGTGAATTTTCCGAAGAGCTCGCAACGGTTGCTCGCCAGGACGCGGCAAGTCGTGTTGCTTCGAGTTGATTTATGAGTCCAGCCCTCCCCGCCATCCCGCACGCGTCCGTTCTCCGGGCGCGTCTGGACGAGAAGGTATTCTGCGCGCCGCCGGCGGCGTTTCGCGGCACGCCGTTCTGGGCGTGGAACAGCCGGCTGCGCCGGCCGCAACTGCGGCGGCAGATCGCGCAGTTCGCGCAGATGGGTTTCGGCGGTTTCCATATGCACGCGCGCACCGGGCTGGCCACGCCGTATTTCGGAGATGAGTTTCTCACGGCCGCGCGCGAATGCGTGGCGGAGGTCGGGCGGCGCGGGATGCTCGCCTGGCTTTACGACGAAGACCGCTGGCCCTCGGGCTTCGGCGGCGGGCTGGTCACGCAGGACCCGCGGCACCGGCTGAAGTATGTGCTGTTCACGCCCACGCCCTACAACGGCACCGTGCGCGCCCCCCCGAACATCAGCTGCGCGCGCGCGGGCCGGATGGAGAACGGCGTGCTGCTGGCGCATTACGCGGTGCGTCTGCGGGACGGCTGCCTCGCGCGCTACCGCCGCCTCGCGGAGAACGAACCCGCCGCCTCCGGCGCGGAAGAGACCGAGTGGTTCGCCTACCTCGAAACCGCCGGCAGCGTGCCGTGGTATAATCATCAAAGCTACGTGGACACGCTCAGTCCGGCGGCGCTGGCGCGCTTCATCGCGGTCACACACGAACGCTACCAGGCCGCGCTCGGCGCGGAGTTCGGCAAAACCATCCCCGCGATTTTCACCGACGAGCCGCAGCACGCCTTCAAGGAGTGCTTCGAGCACGCCGCGCAGCAAACCGACCTGACCATCCCGGCCACCAGCGACTTTTTTGAGACCTTCCAAAACGCGCACGGCTTCGACCTGCTCGACGCGCTGCCCGAGGTGTTTTGGGAACTGCCCGGCGGTCGCGCCTCGATCGCGCGCCACCGCTACCATGACCACGTCACGGCGCGCTTCGCGCAGGCGTATGCGGCCCAACTCGGCGCGTGGTGCCAGAAAAACGGCCTGCTGCTGACCGGGCACATGATGGAGGAGCCGACGCTGTTCTCGCAGACGCACGCGACCGGCGAGGCCATGCGCTCGCTGGCGCATTTTCAGCTGCCGGGCATCGACATGCTCTGCGACCAACTGGAGCTGACCACCGCGAAGCAGGCGCAGAGCGTCGCGCGCCAATACGGACGGCCCGGGGTGATGAGCGAACTCTACGGCGTGACCGGCTGGGCATTTGATTTTATCGGGCACAAGGCGCAAGGCGACTGGCAGGCCGCGCTCGGTGTGACGGTACGGGTGCCGCATCTCGCGTGGCTGTCGATGGCCGGCGAGGCCAAGCGCGACTACCCCGCGTCCATCCACTACCAGTCGCCCTGGTGGCGCGAATACCGGCTCATCGAGGACCACTTCGCGCGCGTCAACGTCGTGATGACGCGCGGAAAACCGGTGGCGCGCGTCGCGGTGATCCATCCCATCGAGACCTACTGGCTGTGCTACGGCCCGCTCGCGCAGACCAAGGACGAACGGGAGCAACGCGAACGGCAGTTCGAGGAACTGCCGCGCTGGCTGCTCGGCGGCCTGATGGACTTCGATTATCTCAGCGAGGCGCTTTTGCCCGGACAAACCACCGTCGATGCGATTGCGCGCGCCCGGCGCTTTGTGGTCGGAAAAATGTCCTACGACGCGGTGGTGGTGCCCGCGCTCAAGACCCTCCGCTCCACCACGCTCGAACGCCTGGAGGCGTTTGCTGACGCAGGCGGTACGGTGGTCTTCGCCGGTGAAATCCCCGCGCTCGTCGATGCCGCGCCCTCGCCCCGCGCACGCAAGCTGGCGATGCGCGCGGCCCGCTGCGCGTGGGACCGGTGCGAACTGCTTGTCCGGCTTGAATCCTGCCGCGAGCTGGACTGCGCTGACGCCGCCGGCATCCGCTGCACGGAGCTGATGTATCAACTGCGCGAGGACGGACCCGAGCGGCACATCTTTCTCTGCCACCTCAACCGCAAACACGAAACCGGCGAACTGCGGCTGCGCGTCAACGGACGCTGGCGTGTGTTCGAGCGCGACACGTTCTCCGGCGCCATCCATGAAATCCACGCCGCGCACGAGGAGGGAAACACCACCGTGCCGCTCTGGCTGGAGGCGCACGGCCACAAGCTCCTCACTCTCCGTCCGGGCAACCCCGCGGTTGCGGTGGCACCCCGCCCGCGCTGGCGCGACCTTGGCGTACTCGCGGACCCCGTGCGCGTCACCCTGTCCGAGCCCAACGCGCTCCTGCTCGACCAGGCCGAATGGCGCTGGAACGACGGCGCGTGGCAGCCGCGCGAGGAGATCCTGCGGCTGCACAACGCCGTGCGCGCGCGCTGCAACCTGCCGGAACGCGAAGGCCATGTGGCGCAACCTTGGACGGACCCCAAGCCCGCCAAGCCACTCGGCCACGTTGCACTGCGCTTTCGTTTTTCGAGCGAGGTCAGCCTTCCGGAGCCGCACCTCGCCATCGAGGAACCCGGTGCCTGGCGCATCACGCTCGACGGCCGCGAGGTGCCCGCGCGCGCCCGCGGCTGGTGGGTGGACGAGGCCATCCGCCGCGTGCCGCTGCCCGCGCTCAAAGCGGGGCGGCACGAACTCGTGCTTAGCCGCGCGTTCACCCGCAAGACCGAACTCGAATGGAATTACCTGCTCGGCGACTTCGGCGTGCGTCTGGCCGGGCGCCACGCGACCCTGACCGCACCCGTGCGCCGGCTCGCCTTCGGCGACTGGACCACGCAAGGGCTGCCCTTCTACACCGGCAACGTCACCTACCACGGCGCGCTGACCGCCGGGGGCATCGATGCGCTGGCGGTGAAGTTTGACGGCGTGGGCGCGGCCCTGCTGACGGTCGCGCTCGACGGTGACCCAGCGCGCCCGGTGGCCTTCGCGCCATTGCGCGCCGAACTCGGCAGGCTGGCAAAAGGCAAGCACCGCCTGGATATCACCGCCTTCGGCCACCGCCACAACGCCTTCGGTCCGCTGCATAACACCGACCGCGAACTGCGCTGGCTCGGCCCCGACGCCTGGCGCTCCCGCGGCGGCGACTGGGCCTATCAATACCAGCTCAGGCCCATGGGCATCCTCTCCGCTCCGCGTATCCAGTCATTGGAGACTTTTAAATAGAATTGTAGCTGCAATCAAAATGGAGGGACGACCTCCGTGTCGGGTGTGACCGGAAGTGATGTCAGCGAAATGGCGGCTGCGATTAGGGAAAGGCGGCAGCGCGTAGCGCAGGCATCCTTGCCTGCCGTCGAGTAGGTGGCGCGCAGCGCCGCTTTCTTAAACTCAAAAAAAATCAGCGGCGCTTCGCGCCTTCTGTATCAACGGCAGGCAGGATGCGCTACGAAAGGCGCTGGCGCTTGTTTTTTTCGCTGACATCCTTTCCGGTTGCACCCTCCACGACAAAATGCGGCTGCGATATTTTAGGTTCTTCGACGTTATCAGTGGGAAAAGGAGCACGGGCAGGATGCCCGTGGGGTTCGCGTGGCGGGTTCGTGTGGCACGGGCGACTCGCCGATAGGCGCTAAGTTAAGCAATTCATGACCAAAAAATAACAACGACTGCTCAGGATTTGCCAATTTGCGGCATAATTAAGTGAGAAATTATGTAGCAGTCGCAGCTTAACTTAGCGCCTATCGGCGACTCGCCCGTGGACGACGCGAAGCGTCGCCACTTGGGGAAAGGCTCCCTGCCGTGGGTGGCCTGCCCGTAGGATTTGGGCGGCTTCGCCGTCCGCGGGCAGGATGCCCGCGCTCCTGTCGCTGCCGCGTCTTCAAACGGTCTCTGAAAACGTCGAAGCGCCATATTTTAGAGCATTCCCGGTTTATTTTGTCGCAAGGAAGGCCGAAGGCGCGGCTTGTTCTGGAGTGCGGGAACTTGTTCCCGCTTTTGACGGGCCGACTTGGCGGCCCGCCCCGGATGGCGGCGGTGCGGACGTGGCGGCGTGACAATTCACGCCGTCGAAAGCGGCGACAAGTCGCCGCACTCCATATACTCTGCTGATTTTTGAATCGTGCGCCCGCACCGTTCTCCAGCCGCGCTCCCCATCGCTCTCAAATCGCATCCAGCACCAGCACCCAGTCCCGGTCCGCACCGCCCGTGGGAGGGGCGAATTGTTGTATTCCATTATTGGATACATCGGTGGCCACGGTCCCTTCGCCGGTGCGCGGGTCGAACCACCACGCGCGGACTTTTTCGCCGGACACCGCGCCCATCGCCAGTGTCAGCGGCCGACCGCATGTCACGTAGGCGAGGGCAAATTCGCGCGTGTGCGCAAGCACGGCGCGCACGTGGTCACGGCCTTCGGGATTCAGGCCGTGAATCATGTCCTGCGCCGGTGCGAGGAGATGAAAAGGACGCGCCGTGAGGAGCGCGCGCAGGTGGCGCATCTGCCACGCGCCGGGCCGGTCGATGGCCTCACGCCAGTCGTGCAGGCAGGGGATGGCCGCGCGCGCGCCGTGCTCGTGCATCTGCCAGACAGCATTGTTCCCATAGGTGTGCCCGCAGGCGCCCGAGAGCATGTTCCAGTAGGCGTGCACGCGCGCGTCGTGGTCGGTATAAAAACCATCGGCAAAAAATCCCGGCTCGGCAATGAGCCCGCGCTCGTCGAGCACGCCGGCGGGCACCGGCTCGGATGAATGGAGTTTTACGTGCTCCCAGAATTTTATCGGGATGTCCTCGTAGGGAGGCTCGGCATCAAGAAACGGTTTGCGCGGACGCAGGGCCGCCAGTTCCAAGGCGAAGCGGTAAACCGGCAGCCAACGCGCGGCATGACCGCTCTGGTAAACATGGAAGTCGAGCCACGGTTCATCGCTCGCGCATTGGGCGGAACTCGCGCCGCCTTTAGGGTGAAACGTCATCAGGTGCGCGCCACCATCCCCCTCGCGCAGCCCGCGCGCCATCGCCCGCCAGATTTCCAGCGCGGCGGGTGAGTCGATTCCCCGATCGCCGCCGAGCATCCAGATGATGGAGGCATGGCGGTAACGCGCGCCGAGAAACCGCCCGTAAGCGAACGCGTTTTCGGGCGTGAACACCACCGGACCGGCCCCAGGGGTGTTTGAGGGCACCTTGTCGGCCCAAGTCGGCAACATCGCCACCACCAGCCCGCGTCGTCCGGCCTCTGCCACAATGAAATCAACATGTTCGAAATAGCGTACGTTGGGGCGCGCAGGGGCGAGGTCGTGCAGCGGCAGCTCGCCGTACGCGTTGGGTGTGCGCAGCCCGTTGCTTTCCGCAAGCAGCACGGCCTGGATGACGGTGAACTGCTGCTCCGCGCGGCAGTCGAGATACATGACGGCATCATCGCGATCAAGTCGATGAAACAACTCCCATGCAGTATCGCCGAGCCAGAAAAACGGCGTGCCGTCCGCATGGACAAGGTGCGTGCCGTCCTCGCTGACGCGCAGGTGCGGCATATGCGTCTGTCCTTGGTGTTTCATGTATTCCAGAGCTTCAACACCGGCAGCGGCTCGATGCCGGCCAGACCGCGTGCGAGTCGCCGCAGCGACTGGCGGGTACTCCCGAAAGTGGCGACACAACAGTCCACCGCCGCATCGTATTCATAAATCAGATACGGATGATGGTGCGCGACGAAGACGACGGGCGGGCCGAGTTTCATCCAGCCATACATCATGTTTCGCGCGACGGGGCCGTGCAGCCGGATGACATTCGCGCCGTATTCGATGCCGCCGGCGATGGAGGCGACAATCAGGTCAAACGCGCCGTCGCGCGCCGCCTCAAACAACCGGTCGCAGCCCGGGTCTATCCACTCGGTCACGAGCGGCGAGTGTCCGCGCAGGAGCTCCGTGAAGTAGGAGAGCAACGGCTGGTGGCGCTCGCTGTAGTTGCTGATGATGACATGCAGCACGCGGGTCCCGGCGGTGATCGGGCGGGCGAGAAACCCGCGCCGGTCGCGGATGACGCCGACCGAGCGCGAGACAAGTTGGTCCGCGAGTGTCGGCAGGTCGAGGGATCCGAGGTCTGGCGCGGGCGGTGTGACCAATGGCGTGTCCAGCAGGCCGGCGGACTCCTTGGCCGCGATAATGCGCGCCGCGCGGTCGCGCAGCGTGTCCTCGGTGAGTTTTTTCTCGCGCAGGCAGCGCTCCATCTCGGTGAAGAAGCGCTCGTCCACTTTTGCGAACAGCAGCACGTCGCCGCCCGCCTCAAGGAAACGCGCGCAGGCGTCGTAATAATTCATGAATCCGCAGAACCCGGTCATGTTCACCGCGTCGGAGATGACAAGACCCTCGAAACCCATCTCGTGCCTGAGCAAATCGGTGAGCAGCCGCCGTGACAGCGAGGCGGGGGGATGAAGGCCGCCGGGCGCATCCGGCTCGTCGAGTGCGGGCAGCGCGATATGCCCCGGCATGATGGCACGGATGCCGCGGTTGATCATGTGTTGGAAAACGAAACCGGGGCCGTCGCGCCATGCCTGCGTGTCGAGCGGGTTGACGGGAGTGGTGAGATGCTGGTCGAGCGTGCCGAAACCGTCGCCGGGAAAATGTTTCGCGGTGGCCAGCAATCCGTGCTCCTGCAGGCCGCGCGCAAACGCCCATGCAATCTCCGCCGCGCGTTCCGGGCGCGCGCCCGGGCTGCGCGTGCTGACCATCGGCGAGTCCGGATCAGCAAGCAAATCGGAGCACGGTCCGAGCGCCCATGTGAAGCCGCGCGCGCGTGAAATCAACCCGGTGGCGCGGCTGATTTTCAGCGTAAGCTCCGGATCGTCCGCCATGGCGTGGCCCATCATCGGGCCGAACTCGCATCCGAGCTCCTCGGGCAAGTCGCGCGGCCCGTATTCGATGTCGGCCACCACGAATGGCTCCACCGGACAGAGCGGACGCAGGCGCGCGAGCAGCGCGTCACGCTCGGCCTGCGTCGTGCCGTGCAAAAAAATGCCGCCGTAGCCGTCGAGGCGGTTGCGGTCCAGGTGGACAAGCGCGGGCACGGTGACCTGGAGCAACAGCTGCCGCATGGTCAGGCGGCCGGCGAGCGCGCGGGCGCGGCTGGAAATGCTCAGACGGAAACGGGAGGTCGGGATCACGGCCGGCGTTCCTTGCGTGAGTTCCGGCGCATCGCCTGCGCCAGGCGCTCCGCCATTTGGGCGAAGCCGGCGTCGTTGGGGTGCACGGCCACCGGGTCGAAGCAATCATCGCGGTGATCGATGAGCGAGGGGCCCTCGATCACGCGGAGCCGCGGCGTGGCGCGTTCCGCCGCGAGTTTGCGGATGACTCGCCTGTAGTTTTCCAACGGATACCGCACCGCCTCCGGCCGCCAGCGGGGCGGCACCCAGAGCGGGGTGATGAGAAAGACGGGCGTGTCCGGATGGCCGGCGAGGATGCCGTCGAGCAACGCGCGGTAGTGGTCACGAAACGTCTCCGGTTCCGCGCCGCCCTGCCAGTCGTTCACGCCGATGAGCACGGAGATGACACCGGCGTCGATTGACGCGAGCACGTCACCGTCGGCGGCCTGCGCGCCGCGGCCGCCGATGCCGAGGTTGAGCAGTTCCCAGTTGTTTTTCTCCGCCACCAGAAACGCGTAAGTGCGCGTCACCACCGATGCGGTGAACCCGTGCGTGACGGAGTCGCCGAATGCGACATAGCGCGTGCCCGGCCGCGCGGTCGGTGTCTCCCACGCGGCATCGGCGCCCACCTCGACCCCCAGCAAATCGACCGAGTCGCCATACGGCAGGATGACTTCGTAGTTGTGCATCGCGCCGTCGTCCGGAGCGGGAAGAGTCACGGCCAGCGTGCTGTCCGCGCCTTCGGGCCGGGTGAATGTCCACCCGGGTTTCGCATCCCCGTCGATGCGGAATGCGCCGGTGCTGTTGCGCGAGGAACCGGTGTGGCGCGCGGTGTAGCGCAGGCGCGCGGCCACCCTCGCGCTGTCGGTGCGCCAGCGCATGCGGGTGCCGGGGCTGTCCCAGCGGAAGCCGCGACCGGGCGTGTCGAGCACGCGGTCAAAATGCACAGAGCCATCGGCCTCGTTGCGCAGCGGAGGCAGGCCGTCGGAGAAATGGATCCTTGCGTCCGTGGCGGGCACGAGGACGCGCGCGGCCCCGTCCGCATGCGCAGCGTATGCCGGCAAGATTGCGCAGGCGAGGGCGGGGATACTGACACATAGGGAGAGCATGGAATGGCAGGCCATGGGGAAGGGGTTGCCGCGTGAGGTGAGATGACTTGAACGACCTTTATGTTATGGAAATCAAAACATTTATATGCAGGAAGGATTCATGCGCCTGATGAAAGAAATATATTGCCGGATCCAAGTCAATGCCATCGCCTGGTGATTACAAAGAATCAAAATTTATGCTTGATGTTTCTTTATAGTGAACATTTATTCAGTCCCATGCCCATTGTTCTTACCCTGAAAAAAAGTCTTCACGTTCTCGAGTCTATTGTGCGCCGGTCGGATGGCATCGGCACCCGCGCGATTGCCCAGGAACTCGGGATTAATGTCGCCACAGCGCACAACATCGCCACCACATTCGCCTCGCTTGGCTATGTGAGACAGGATGAGGTCACGCGGCTTTTCCATCCCGGCCCCCGGCTCATGCTGCTCAGCCGCCACCCGACCTATCTGCGTTCGTTGAGCATGAGCGCGCGCCCCGTGGTGCATGAGATTGCGACGGAGCTGAACGAATCCGTAATGCTGGTCATCAGCGACCACAACAAGCTCATCAACCTCGAGTACGTGCCGAGCAAGCAGGCGTTGCGCGTGCAGGAACCGGAAGACGTCAGCGGAATCGCGCACTGCACCGCCTTCGGCAAATTGATTCTGGCGCATTTCGACGAGGACTCGCTGGAGGCATATCTGGCGCAGCATGGGCTGACCAAGCATACTCCGCGCACCATCACCGACCCGGTCAAATTACGCGAGGAACTGGCGCGCATTCGCGAGAATGAATACAGCCATACCTGTGACGAGTTGTGCGAGGGCATCAGCGCGCTGGCCGTGCCCATCCGCGATCCGTGGGGACCGGCGTTTTCCGCGCTGGGAGTGCCCAACCGCGACCCGTGGGGCTCGGTGTTCGCGGCGCTCGGAGCCAGCGCGCCAACGGTGAGGTTAAAGAGCAAGGATCAGATAAGACTCACACTCGACGGGCTCCAACGGGCCGCTGACGAAATTGGGAAAATCTGGGCCCACACCAAGCAGAGCACCAGCGACGCGCCGCCCGGAAACCGCCGCGGGCGTCCGCGCAAAAACGCGCGCCCCGCCGACAAGTAACCGCGCGCGCCCGCCCAATCCCATCCACCCTGAGACAAATCCCCCGTAGTGAAATCGCTTACACTCGAAGTTTCTCTCAAGCCGTTTTTCAACCTGGACGCCGCCGCCACGCTCGCTGTTTGTCGCGAGGCGCTCTGCCAGTATCGTGCGTTGATTGGCCGCGCGGACGCGCTCTCGATCATGTTCTGGTCCGCCGACGGCTCGGAGATTCTCGATTATGCGGGCGACCTCGACGCGCCGATGGAGTGGGCGCGTTTTTTGGGCAACGCCAACCCGCACATGCCCGTGCCCGCCGATCCCGGGAGAAAAAGTCTGCACGCGCGCAACTATCTCTATCGCGAGGATGCGCAGCCCATCACCTACCGGCGTTTCGCTGACATCGCGCGCGCCTGGCGCGAGGCCGCCGCCGAAATCGGCCGCGAAATCTCGGTCGGGGCGACGTTCGACCCGGGCGGGGAATTCGCGCCCTCTTCGTTCAAATACCAGCGGCACCGCGAAATCTGCCTTTCCAACACGATGGGCAAGGCGAGTTTTGTCGCCTGCTACGCCACCTTGCATGCGGACCAGCGCCGTTACGCCGGTTATCCCGACGGCATTCCCGAGGGCACGGCGCTGGGTTCTTTTCTGGGCCGACAATTCCGGCATTTCGCGCGTGACCTAGGCTTCGATTTTCTCTGGCTGTCCAATGGATTCGGATTCGGGCTCGAAACATGGAAAACCATCGGGCCGCTCTTCGACGGAGAGGCGTTTCATCCGGAGGGAGCGCGGGAATTGGGCGGACGCATTATGGATTTCTGGCGGGATTTTCGCCGCGAGTGCCCCGACCTTCCCGTGCGCACGCGGGGAACCAATCTGGGCACCGGCACCGACCTGGCCAGCGACGCGACGCCCTTGCGCGAGTTGTACGCGGGTGGCTTTAATTTCGCGCCGCCGCCCAATTCGCCGTGGGCGTCCATCAACGGCGATTTCGGCATCGAGCTCGCCGGCTACCAGAGCCGCGTGGTCGAGCTGCCGCCGGGCGCGGGATTCCCGTTCCGGTTTTATTTGCATGATCCTTGGTGGCTGAACAGCCCGTGGATCGACCGCTACGAAGGGCAGCCGCATGACATTTATCTGCCGCTGGCGGTCGGGCGGGTTTCCGCGGAGGGCCGCGTGAGCGCGGCGGAGCATCTGTCTCTCATCACGATTGACGACTCCCACGGCCGCATGCCGGAGCGCGTGCCCAATGAAAGCATCCCACATCTGCTGCGCGCCTGGGACGAGCGGCCCGATGCCGCGGGGCCCATTGTCTGGCTGTATCCGTTTGACGAATTGCATGACTCGCAACTCGGTCCGGCGCCGGAGCCCGCGAGATTGTTTCACACCGACTGGTTTGCACGCGAGGCGCTCAACGATGGCGTGCCGCTCAACACGGTCATGAGTACGCGGACGTTTGACGCGCTCGGGGCGCGCGTCGGCGCTGTGCTGGCCGGACGTATCCTCGTGACTCCCGCGCCGCTGGCGGCCGGAGGCGAGGAGCGGCTGCTCGCATGGGCCGATGGCGGCGGCTCGCTCATCATTTACGGTCCGCTGGAGCACGCGCCGGGATTGCGGAAACGGCTCGGTTTGATGCTGGCCGCTTCGCTTTCAGACGAGTTCACCGTGCAAACGGCGCAAATGGAAATGGATGACTGCCGCTCACCGCGCCCGGCCACCTACACGCATCGCATGGTGATGTCAGGCGGCGGCCTGGCCGAGGCTCCGGTCAATCCGGCGGCGTGCCTCGCAACGGCGACGCGAGGCGCGGATGTCCGCGCGTTGGTCGCGGAGTGTATCACACCCGCGGGCGGACGGCTCTCATGGTTGCGGGGGCCGCTGCCGCTCAGCGTTTCGAGCGAAGAGCATTTGCCCCAACCCGCCGCCCTCGAAAGCACGTTCCCCCTTTCCGCATTGTTGCGCCAAGTGCTTGCCGGCCACGGCTGGCGCGCGAGTTTCGAGACAGAGGGACGCGTCCAACGCCATCCTGTCATGGCATTGCACCGCCACGCCAACGGATGGTTTTTCTCCGGCTACATGCCCGACACGACAGTGGGGCTCACGCTGCACACGCCCTTTGGCGCGCCCTTGCTGCTCGGAGCGGAGACGTGCCTGCGGGATGGTGTCGCGCATTATCGCATGCCGCGCGCATGGCGCCACGAGTGCCGGGTTTTTGTCGGGCAAACCTCGGGAGTGGCGTCGGCCACCGAGTCATGCCCGGCGCAGGTGGGGGTGACGCGCCGCTTATGGATTCGCGGGCTCAAGGACGCCGTCGTGCGTTTTTTCCCCATGGCAGGTTCGGGTCCGGTCACGCTCTGGCTTAATCCCGAATGGCCGCACATCGGCGGCCAAAGCGTGCCCTTGCGCGAAGTCGCGACGCCGCATGGGCCGATGCTTGAGACAACGGTGCGCATCGACGGCACGGCTCTGTTGTCTTGGTAGATCCGTCCGATTCCTTCGCGGCGCCTGCGTGCCGCCGTGTTTTTAACTCTCCAAAGATTCCTTTCATGTCACACACCGATAATCCCCCGCCTTCCCCATCCGTTCAAGCCCCGCGAGTTTCCGCTGAAGACAAGATTCCACTGCTCCAGAAAATCATGTTCAGCGCGGGCATGAATACGGAGTATGTGGCGACGGGATTAATGACCAGCGTGCTCTGGATGCCGTATTTTAACATCGGCATGGGCATCAGTCCGATGTTGCTCGGAGTGGTGCTAATGATTTTGCGCGCTTGGGATGCCATCAGTGATCCGATTGTGGGCAATATCTCCGACAACGCGCGCACGCGCTGGGGACGGAGACGCCCGTTCATGGTCGTCGGAGCGGTTCTCACGGCGGTCATGTATCCATTGTTCTGGCACATGCCCGGCGGCCTCGGAGCGCTTGCCCAGGGAGCTTATCTTGTTGGGGTCGGCATGCTCTTCTTCACCAGTTTCACCTTCTGGGCGATGCCCTATTACGGACTCCAGCTCGAATTGACCCCGAATTACGACGAGCGGACGCGGCTCGCCAGCTGGATGGCCCTTTTCAGCAAGATTTCCTCGCTCGCCGGCGGCTGGGTGCTGGCTCTCGCGACCAGTTCGCTGTTCACAAATCCAGAGACGGGGAAAGGCGACATCCTAATAGGAATGAGAACCATTAGCTGGGTTATTGCCGGCGCGATCCTCGTCTTCGGCTTGCTGCCGCCGCTGTTTGTCAAGGAGCGCTACTATAATGCCAGGGCGGCCAAGCAACCCGGCCAGCCTATTTGGCAGAGCGTGAAGGACTCCGCCCGCAACAGGCCGTTGTGGTTGTTGATCGGCATCTCGTTCCTGCTCGTCTTTGGCACGATGTCCGTCGCCACCTTGCAGCAGTATTTGAATATCTACTATGTGTTTGATGGGGATTTGTCGGCCGCCTCGGTGATCGCCGGGTGGCGCATGACGGCCGTGATTGTCACCGGCGTCCTTTCCATCCCCGTTGGCGCGTGGCTCTCGGAGCGCTTCGACAAGAAAGCCATGGTCATCGCCGTGCTGTGCACCGGCATCATTGGCGTGCAATTGAATTATATCTTCATGCGGCCGGACATGCCTTACCTCCAACTCATTCCCGCTGTCCTTGAGTCCGGGGCGTATTCAGGAATGTGGCTGTTCCTCCCCTCGATGAAGGCGGACA
Organism: Termitidicoccus mucosus; assembly: GCF_038725785.1. Taxonomy (GTDB): domain Bacteria; phylum Verrucomicrobiota; class Verrucomicrobiia; order Opitutales; family Opitutaceae; genus Termitidicoccus; species Termitidicoccus mucosus. Next base: position 478,661 of record NZ_CP109796.1, on the reverse strand, counting down.
CTGCGGATTACGACGAATTGCATACTTCGCGGCGGCGCGAAGGTTCGATAAATTCCTTCTATTCATGGTTTATCAAACTCTCGCTGACGTGCGCGATGGGGGTGGGCGGCTTTATCCTGCATATTTCCGGGTTTGATGCCAAGATTGGCTCCCAGCCGCCGGAAGTCATCAGCCGCATGTTCGGGTTGTATCTCACGCTGCCGGTCGTGATTTGGGGACTGGCGATTGTATGCGCATGGAAATATCCGCTGAACCGGAAGGTGATGGCTGAAATTCGGGGCACGCTGGAGTCTCGCCGGGGCAAACTGTAGCACACCAACAAAATCAGGTGGCGGTTTCCGGCATGACGAGCCGTGACGGGGGCGCGTTATTGCCCGTCATGCGCCAAAGGCGCGGCTTTATCTGATGATAAGAAAGCGCGTGATTCAATTAAGTGTTTATATATTAAAAACAATGTTGAGATAATCACTTATTTTATTAAAATAATTCTTGCCATTACAGTAAATATTCCTCAATATTCCAAGCATCATCCCCACTGGCAATAATGTTTATTATTGATAAGCATTTGGGCCTATTGGAAAAATACAACCCATATCCCTCATGAACACCCCCGCTTCGTCCTCCCGCGCAAAATCGCTGCGCCTGCTTGCCGGAATCGCCACCGCGTTCTGCGCAGGCGCAACCATGACAGCCCAGCAAACCAAACTCACTTCCGATGAGCAGTCCGAGATTGTTCTGCTCTCGCCGTTTGAAGTCAGTGCCTCGTCCGATGTCGGTTATGTCGCCGCGAGTTCGCTTGCCGGCGGTCGCACCGACACCCCCTTGAAGGACACACCGTCGTCCATCTCCGTTTTTACACGCGAGTTTCTCAATGACCTCGCCATGACCGGAATGCGTGACATGGCGGAGTGGACGGTCAACGCCACGCCGAAATATGACACCAGCAATACCTTCACCAACCAGGCTTATGAGCTCAACATCCGCGGACTCGGCAGCAGTTTCCCCAGTCGGAACTATTTCGTTTGGTATGTGAACAGCGACAGTTTTTCCACCGAGCGCCTCGAATTCGCCCGTGGGCCCAATGGCGTGCTCTTTGGCGATGGAGGCGTGGGTGGATTGGTGACGACTTATTCGAAACGGCCGATTCTCCAAAAAGACCGTACGGTGATTGGGCTGCGCGCCGACACCGATGGCGGATATCGCGCGACTCTGGACTGGAACCTTCCCGTCGGAAAAAAGGCTGCCCTGCGCCTGAATCTTCTGGAGGAGGAGGGCGAGCATTGGGTGGATCGTCTTAAATGGCCAAGAAGGGGCGCCCAACTCAGCGGCGCCCTGCGCCTGACGAGGAACACCACCTTGCGGACCGAGGGCGAATGGGGCCGCTACAAACGCAACAATGTCGCCATGACTTATTCCGAGCAGCTATCTTACTGGACCGATCCCAGCTTGATCTATGATGGCACCTCGACGTTGCCGACCGGCGCGCTGGTGGGTGTGGCGAATATGGGTGCCAACACCTATGTTCCCGCCCTGCCTGAACTCGGCATTGCCAACTGGGGCGCGCGTTATCGTACCATGGGCTCGGATTATTCCATCTTACCGGACAGCCCTCGCACCGACATCCCCAACTCGCCTGTGCTTCCCTCGCGCGAGTTCAATATCGGCTCCCCCGCGTCGATGAACCAATATACTTACTGGACCACCACCCTTTACCTGGATCACAAGTTTGGTGAAAACCTCTATGTTCAGCTCGCCTACAATCATCTGGACAACGAGTCGGAGGATTTTGGCGGCAGAACGCTTTTTAACCAAATATTTCTGGACCTTAACCGAGTACTCCCCAATGGGGAGAATAACCCTAAATTCCTTACCCCTTATAGTGAGATCATTCCTTGGAACAATACGCAGGGAAACTCAGTGAACGACATTCGCCTGCTGGCCACCTATAAAATCGAGGCGTCATGGATAAGACAACGGTTCAGCCTGATTGCCGGCTCTCGCGCGGACCAATATGACTCCTTGAACAAACATCCGTATATATCGGACGATCCGCGCGACCGCAGCCGTCAGTTGCGCGTGCGCCTTTATGCGGATGAGCCCGGCTATTACAGCACCGCCGACCTGCCGGACGAAGTGAACTATTTCGAGAGCGGCGGTTACAAGGAAAGGAAAACCCTGGAATATGCCCAGTTGGCATCCACCAGCCAGTTTTTCAATGACCGGCTCACACTGCATCTGGGCATGCGTCGCGATCATTTGGATCGCTGGGCTCAAAGTGTAAGCGGAGTGGATGCGGATGGCAATATTCGCTGGGGCGCCTCCATCCTCACCCCCTCGCCCACGGGCGACAAGGCCATATGGACGCATAACGCCAAGGACGAAACCGATGTATGGGTCACCAGCTATAATGCCGGTGCCGTTTGGTTTGTCCTTCCTTGGCTGGGCGTGTATGCTAATTACTCCGAAACCTTCGCTCCGCCGACCTCGGGTGCAAATCGGCTGGATGGAAGGCCCCCCGGCTTCTCACGCAGCGAGGGTAACGACTATGGCATCAAGATTCATCTGCCCAACGGGAAACTTTCGGCGTCCATTAACTATTACGACACCACGGAAAAAAACAAAGAGGGAGGGAACAATACCGCCATTACCCAGATTCGCTCATTGTGGATAAACAGTGATCGCAGCGATCTGAGCGGAATGGAGTATCGGGACTCGCAGGATGTGAACGGCAAGGGTTGGGAATTTGAAGTTACGGCCAATCCGACAAGAAACCTGCGGCTCACCTTTAATGCGGCGCTGCCGGAAACGGAATCCGTGAATCTCCAGCAGGGGCTGCGCTGGTATTATTACGAGAATCTCCCGATCTGGCAGTCGTATGAGCAACAATATCGTGCCGGTGGGCAGACCGGCAAAGCCGATGAAATGAAGCAGAATATGGAAACCATCGCGAGCACACTCAGTTCGCTCACGCCTGGTGTCCCCCTCAACCACACGCCCGACTATACCGCCAACTTCTATGGCACTTATACCTTCTATAACGGCCCGCTCAAAAACTTTGCCTTCGGCTTGGGGGCAAATATTCGGGGCAAGGCAAAAATCGGAAGCGATCTGGACAACGCCTACGATTATTATTACTCCGATTCCTATTATCTGCTCAGTGGTCACATCGCCTGGCAGAAAAAGGTCGGCAAGGCGACACTTCGTTTCCAGCTCAATGTCTCCAACATTCTGGACAATGACGACATCATCTTCATGACCTACAAGGACTACACGCCTCGGGGAGGCAGCGCCCTCGTGCGCCTGCCGTTCCAGTATCGTTACCTCGACCCGCGTCGGTTCATCTTCTCGACGACGATCAGTTTCTAAGCGTCTCCGGGATTCCGGCGACTGCAAAACGCGCCTGCCGAGGCAGGCGCATGTATATGACCTCTCCCTGCATTATTCATAGTCATGAGTAAAATGAAACGAACATCCAAAGGCACATCCCCTGACGGCTTTACAGCCCGTATTAAGCGCGTGCGCTCCGCGCATGAGGCATTGTTGCGCCGAAAAAATCCGGTCGATGGCTCTTGGGACAACGGTGTCTTCGAGCGTTTCGCGCATCCGGTCGTCACGGACAGGCACGTGCCGCTGGAATGGCGTTATGATTTCAATCCTAGGACGAACCCCTTTTTCATGGAGCGGCTGGGGGTGAACGCCACCCTCAATCCCGGCGCGTTTTTGTGGAAAGGCAAAGTATGCTTGGTCGTCCGCGTCGAGGGATATGATCGGAAGAGTTTTTTTGCCATCGCGGAATCCCAAAACGGCATCGACGGATTTCGCTTCTGGCCCGAACCGCTCGATCTCCCAGAAATCGCCCCCGAAACCAATGTCTATGACATGCGCATTACGCCACACGAGGACGGGTGGACATACGGTGTTTTTTGCGCCGAGGCGCGCGATCCGAAGGCCGCTTCCGGGGATTTCTCATCCGCCGTGGCTCAGGCCGGTGTGGTGCGCACAAGGGATTTCAAAAAATGGGAACGTCTCCCGAATCTTCGCACCCCGGCCTCGCAGCAGCGCAACGTGGTGCTGCATCCTGAATTCGTGAACGGCCAGTATGCCTTTTATACCCGCCCGATGGACGGATTTATTGATGTCGGTTCCGGAGGGGGCATCGGCTGGACGCTGTGCAAGGATATAAGCAAAGGGAAAACCGGCCCCGAAACGATCATGGATGGCCGCGCCTATCATACCATCAAGGAATTGAAAAACGGACAGGGCCCCGCGCCCATCAAGACACCCCAAGGCTGGCTGCACATGGCCCACGGCGTGCGAGCCTGCGCGGCGGGGTTGCGCTACGTGCTCTATATGTTCATGACCGCGCTGGATGATCCCTCAAAAATCATCGCCCGCCCCGGAGGTCATTTTCTGGCCCCCTATGAAGGCGAGCGCATCGGGGACGTGTCCAACGTGACTTTCTCCAACGGCTGGGTGCAATTGCCCGGCAAGTCCCAAACTATATTAATCTATTACGGCGGCTCCGACACCCGCTGTTACGTCGCCCGTACCACAACCGAAAAGCTGGTTGACTGGTGCCTGAACACGCCGGAGGACGCTTTGACGACACGCAAATCCGTCGACCAAAGGCTTGCGCTCATTCGAGCGAATCGAAAGATCATATAGTATGCACGCGCCATAAACGTCGTTGCATGATAGAACGCCAGACCATCCTATGATACCGCTCGCCACCCAAAGCTATAAAAAGAAGGGACGCGTTCCGCACCGCGAGGATGCCCCGAATTGACGGACAACGCTTCCCGGGCTCCGTGGGCCAGTGTGCTTATGTGCTTTGCACGGGACGGAGAGTTGAGGCTGAGGGTGACGAAATTTTGCGTCCAGCGGCCGAACTCGAGTTCGCCTCAGGGGAGCCAGAAGGGATGATCGTGAAGTCCCAGTTCGCGAAGACAAAGGCCTTGCGCTCATCATCGGTCGCTTCGACGAGTTCACGACTGATCAGCTGGCGTTTGAAGATGGCGATGCGCTTCAGATAAAGCTCCATCTCCTCGTCGGCCTGTTCGGTTCGAAACTTGCTCCCCCAATCGACCGCGCAGAGGAAGAGGCGGAACAGTTCCTCCAAGGTCAACCTCTCCCGATGGGCGAGTTTCGCTATCATGGTGCCATAGATTCCCTCAATGGAACCGAAATAGGTTTCGCAGAAACGCGCCCGCGATTTTGAATAGAAATAATCCTCCTGATATTGGGAGCCAACCGGAACTTCGCCGACATGCGTTTCGCTCACGCGCCAGATCACTCGCTGGCGCAATGACCGCTCAGGTGGTCGCCCAAATTGCCCAAATAGGCCATGGGCAAAAAATGCTGTTTCTTGTAGTCGGCCATTTTGGCAGACTGCTGAGCATGGTCCCGATCCCAGTGCGATTAGGACCGCGATTCCCTTGTCAGCACCGCTTCCAAGAATGCGTGCTCAATTGCCTTGCACCGGTTGGCCAAGCCATCGAAGGCCACGGGCGCAATCGGTTGACCAGCCGCACGCGCGGCACCGAGTCGCTGTGCCACCCAGTCACGAAACTCCGGTTCGTCCTGCATGACCGGAGCGATCAGCCGGGCGAGCGGAACCGAAATAGCCGGATCGGAGATTCCCTTTAGCTCGCCCAGGATCAATTCACGGCAGGTCCGGTCCGTTTGGAGCCGCGTTCGAATCACCGTCAATCCCTGCCGCGTCTCTCCGAATCGGTCACCCCTCACCTTGCCGGGATACCCGAGGACGTATTTGGCCATTAAGGCTGAGTCTGCCCTGGTGGAAAACAGCCAGGCAGTGAGCGGTTCCGGTCCGTTGAGCAACTGCGGGAGGAGCGTTATTGCACCGGCTATTTCAGGTGCCTCCGGCCAACCGCGGCATAGTGCCGTCAGGCCGACTTCGGAAATCATCGTAGACCCGGCCACAGCGCGGAGTGCCGGGAGAAGCGCGGGGTCACCGTGGAAATGGTCAGCCACATAGGTACCCATCGCGTGATAGGCCGCGCTCTCTATCTCCATCATGGACGTCGGATGGCCGGACACGAACCATTGGAGACGGGCCACGAAGAGGTCGCGCAGCAGCGTGCTGCGGCCATGCAGGGCGATTAGTGCGCGAACGTGCTCAATCTCAAGCTGCTTGCCCTCGCGCACTGCCAGCTCAAAAGAGGCAAGCTCGTTGTGCGCCGCCGCACCCTTGCCCGCCTTTGCCAGCTCCGTTGCGATCACGGGGGAATGTTTGACGCGACTCCAGATATCCGGAGCCAACTCCGCCAGCGTTTCCCAATTTTCCACAATGGCGGCTACGTAGTCCCAGTTGTGGCTGGCTCCCGAGTAGGTACTTAATTCCAGAGGTCGGCCATCCTCACGTTGTTGGATAACGAGATCGGCGCGGCCTAATTCCAAGAGGCCTACGATCGCCGCCTGTTTTTGCTCGTCGAGAATAAAGAGGCGGACCGAAAGGTCCGTGGCCAGAGTTTGGGTCAGCTCCGCGATGCCCTTGCCGGTTCGCACAGTAGCGCGTGCGGTCGCCCGGGCCGCCACCGTCCTTGCTTCGGCATTGGGTTCGTCACAAAAGCCCGCCACCAAGTCGATCGCTGGCGCCACGCCACGCCGCGCCAGCGGCTCCGCCGCCCGAACGAGCTCGGTTCGCAAGTCCTCGTGCAATACGCGAAGCGTCGCGTCTAGGAGCGGCCGAATCTGTGGGTCGGCCCCGTATACTTCGTAGAGAGCGTCTATGGAAATATCCTCCTTATACACTGATTTCAGCACCAGCCCCCGGATGCGTGGATGCTGCGGCCAATATTTGATCAGGATCCTGTGCCCCAGCCGCCAATAGTGCCCGTGCTCGTCGTTCTCCAACTGCCGCTCGACTTCCGTCCAGATGCCCGGCCCTTCGACCCCTTCGAGGCCCACTAGGGTCGACAGGGCATGGTGCGAATCAATGACGTCGTTGCCGGCCAGCACTGAGCGCAGCATGATGCCAAGCTCCTTCGGGTCGGTGACCACCAGATGCAGCCAGCGAACCGCATCGGAACGCCGGCGTTCGTTGCTGATGTAACCTGTGAGCACCGCGCGGAATTCCGGGTCGGCGGGGCCGACCATTTCCTCAAGAGTCGAGATAATCCACGCTGGCAAACCATCGCCGCGCCGCAGGTAATCAAGAAGCGCCTGTCGACAAATGACGGTGCCGCCGAGTTGCGCCACCACCGCCACCTCCATCGGGGAATGCCGAGTATTCTCAGCACTCGCAAGCCATGCTTCGGCAGGCCCCGCGAGGAGCGGATGATTTTTGAAACCGGCGAGCAATGGCTCGTGGACATCGCTGATGTTGAACGGGCGATACGTCTTCCGATCGTTCGCGAGTTCGCAGGCAATCAGGCGCGCCACCTCATCGTCCCCGGGATACGCACGCAGCAGATACGCGATGGCCGGCTTAGTGGCCCACGTTCCCGGGTAACCAAAGCCTCCGACTCGTTCAATCGCCTTCCTTTTCAGATCCGGTTCGCGAGGCCAACCGGTGACCAAAGCGTCGATCATCTCGTTCTCCCACGGGTAGGCCCAGTGCCCATCGCGGCAAAACTTAAAGAGTGCATCACGAATCTCGTTGGTCCTTTCGCCTCGCCTGAAGCGGGTCAGAATCCCCACGTATTTCAGTTCGTCCGATGGGGAAACGCTGGCTGCCTGCAACAATTCTGGCAACGTGGGATGATCGGGCCAGCCAGTCGCGAGCGCGTGAAGGGCGCTCGCCATCAGCTCGGGTTCCGAAGCCGAACGCAGGACGCCCAGGAATTCGTCGGCCAGTTTGGGTGCCTTCGGAGCACATGCGGCCAAGGCCTTCGCCAGTTTGCGGAAATCGTAGCTGCTGTCCGCATTGTAGAAGGCAATGCGGAGATCGGAAATCGTTTCTGGCGATGGATGCTTCAGGACGGCAGCAGGAATATCATGCAGCCATTTTTGCCGTCCCGGGAACCAACGCCGAGTCCGCGAACTGACCAGTGGGCCGATTTGCTCGGATTCGAGCCCGGCGGCGATTTCTCGGACCAGTGAAAGCCGAAGCGGCATCCAGCGGCCGCATTCGATCCACTGAAACGCGCGTTCCGCCAGCTCAGTGGCCTTGCGTCGCGAACAACTCGTGTCGGCTGCGGCGATACGGGCGAGGAGGATTTGCTGCACCGGTTCATCCATCGGTTCGCCGGTGGGTTTCGCAAGTTCGTCGACCAGTTGGTCCGCGTCGCTCGGGCGGGCCTGCAGTTGGAGGAGGATAAGGGTGACTTCGTGCCACTGGCCCTTGCGCCCCCGTTCGACGCAATACTTCTGTGCTTCGGGGAATGGCACTCGAGAAAGATAGCGGGCGGCGAGATATTCCTGAAAGATACGGTGCAACACCCCGACATGATTTTCCAGCGGCGCGACCAAAATACCCAATTCGGTTTGTCCGAGTTCGATCACCCGTGCCGACAAATCGTCGGCTTCGCTGGCGGTAAGTTCGAGTTTGTCGCGATAGAATTGCCACAAGAGCGCCGCTGCCCGTTCGTTGGGTAGAACCAGCGAATTGGGTTCCTTGTGGATGCAAAAGGCTAGGTATTCGAGTCCGCGGCGAATGCGAGGCGAGCGGTTCTCGGCTTGGTCGACCGACTGCATGGCCGATTGTGCCCGACGGCTCGGCTGGTCTTCCAGCAGGGCCTTGATCAGCTCCTCCAGTGCCGCCAGCCGGCTCCGCGGCAAGACGCGTCCCGAGAGGCGCAGGAATACCAACACGGAAAGAAGCAGCGGAATACCCGCCAATTCCGCCCGCACCGGACTTTCCGCCAGTTCGCGGGCAAAGTCGTCGCCGTCCCGTGTGAGAACGTCGGCCAACCGGCTGGCATCACCCACGCCGTTTGCCTCATGGAAATGCCGAAACCAATACTCGGCGAGTTCGCGCTGTTGCGGCAGCGTCAACGACTCCAACTCCGCCCGTTTCCATTCTGACCCAAAGTTGCTGATTCGTCCAAACCCCAGCGGGCGCGCCGTGGCCACGATGGGCAACCCGCGCGTTTGGACATAGCTGGTCAGCGCGGTGAGCGCGGCGAGGGCCGCCTCTCGGTTCTGCCATTCATCGAGTCCGTCCACGAGGAGCAGGAGCCGGTCGTCCTCCAGCATCTCCCGCAGTAGGGTCAGCCCGTCGTCCTTGGCTCCGAGCACCTTGATCCATGCGACCAGAGCGCTCTCGATCGTCGGCGCATCGCTCGTCGAGAAGTGACGCGTCAAGAACCCGAAAGGCACGAGGAGCGGCAACCTTTGCCCCCAAGTCTTCGCCAACGCCGGAAACCGAGCTTCCTCTCCCAGTAGCGTATGGATCAAGACCCGCAGTGCGGCACTCTTGCCAAATCCTGCCCGCCCCAGGAGCACGATCCGGTCTCCTTCGGCCAGTGCCGCCGACAACGACAGCTTCGTTCGGACATCGTGCCGGCGGAATCCTGCGGGGGTAGTCGCCGCCGGACCTCCTTCTTGCTTGGCGGGGGTGTTGGAAGCGGCCTCTTGCGAGACGATCGACTCCACCAACTGCACCGTCGGTTCCACGTATCGGTCGAAGACCGGCACCCGCTTCACCGCCCCGCGGAACACCGGGGCCGTGGCGGGGATACCGCCATCCACGGCTTGGAAATGCGCCGTATAAAGCTCCCGGATGAACCGCCGGGCCGCCACTTTCTGCTCCCGGCTGAGTTTCCGGCGGGACAGCGCTTGCGCCGCCTCCGCACCATTGAACGCTTCGACCCAAGAGCGACCAAAGAAATCATCCACGAGTTTTGGATGCTCTTTGAGCATGAGTGACAGCTTGTCCTGATCCAGCGGTTCGAAGGTGATGCCGGCTGCCTGCAACCGTGCCCGCTGGGTCTCGATTTCATCGGCCAGTTTCGTGTCGTTCAGGCTGGGGGCGACGGCGAGTCGGAAGAGCTTGGTGCGTTTCGCCCAGTCACCGTCTAAAAATTTCGTCACGGCCGCCTTCAGATCCGAAGCCGTGACTTCCTGATACTTCTTGCATTGCCAAGTAGCATAGTCGCCCGCCCCTCGCCGGACCAACAGGTCGATTCCCTCTTGGGCCTGACCCCGCGCTCCGTAAATGCGGGTGTCCTCGACGTTGCCGCCGTGGTGCGCGAGCCGGAAGCACAGGCGTTCGAAGTTTTCCCACGACAGGCTCCTGAACGGCAGCACTTGCTCGCGCGTGACTATCGGCGGGGCGACCGCCGATGGATCTGTATCTAGCCAAAGGGATGCTACATTCATGTCAAGGCCGGCCAAATAATTAAACCTTAAGTCTCATGCGGGATGAAACGCAACGCAATCTTCCTCTGGCACGCGTGACCCATAGCGCCGGGATATATAAACACAGCACCCCTACCCAATTCACAGAGAGGGAAACGTGCTATGGTTGCCCGGAATTATCGTTTTGTCCCGCGGTGCTGCCAGCCCCAAGGGTTCGCCGGCCGCACATGTCTAAATCCAACAATGATAGCAGCACATCCACGATTCGCGCATCGATTCACCGTCTGTCTGCGAAGCGATGTGCCGCCAGCGAAATTCAGGTAATAGTATTATATGTCTCTCCCTCTGGAGCTTTTTGCGGGTCTCCAGTCTCGGCTTCATTCTTTTCGGGAAAGATCGGAACGACCGGCCCCTGCATCATTATTCCGCCGCGGAATGCATGCAGTTCGAGATCCTTTAAAAACGTGAAATCGGCATAGTCCACGGTGCGGCTGCCACCCTGCATCGCATATTCTTCGACGTGGTTCTTCCCGGTGAGCGCAGCGTTTAGCTGCACTTCACCTTTCTCGTTTTGCGTGAGTTTGATTTCCACTTCCTTGCCGTTGAGACGGGAGATCGCGCCTTCGATCAATCCCACCCATGCCTTGGCCTCCTCCAGGCTCTTCTTCGAGAGCCAACTGGCGATCCATTCGATCCTTTCTTCGGCGTGCTGCTCCGGGCGAAGGGGACAATGGGGATCAAAACACTCCATTTTCTTCGCCCGCGCCTCGCGTCCCAATTGGGCGATTGCCCGCAGGCAAGCGATGCCGACCATTTTGAAATCCGATTTCACAGCCGCACACCCCAGCCAGCCGAAGGCATCGAAACAGCGATAGAGCAATTCTGAATCATCCTTCTTAATCGCATAGGAGCCCACTCGCTTGATGACATTGGTGAGTTGGGGGAGGGTATGAAAAAAGTCCGCCAGCTTGGCATCGAATTCGCCCTCCTTCTCCGATTTCGGCGGGTCATCCATTCCCTTTTGCACCAGTTGACGCGCTACGATCAACGTAGAGCGAATTTCGACGGATGCCCCGCTCTCGTAGCAATGGGTCCCCAGCGTTTTCATCAAGGCGAGCGCCCAAAACACTTCTTTACTCGTCTGCTCGCGGTTCGCTACTTTGGCCACTGCATATTCCCCGAGCGTGTCGATGGCCACCCGGCACAACGCGATCGTCCCGCGATCCTTTTGGAGGGCGAGCGTGATTCTCTCCACAACACCATAGACCAACTCTCGCAGTTCTTGGCGCAGTCGATACTGCCGACGTTCATCCGGCGGAATCGTGACCTTTTCAAGGCAGTCAACGACCTCCAGAAAGCGCTCCATCACTCGCACGAAAGAATGAAGGTCTCCCTGCTGGATGGTCAACAGTCCCAAGGTCGACAGATTCACCAGCGGGTCATCACGGATATTTGGAATCGGCAAATGCCAGTCGAATTCATGGGTCGGCCGATCCCCGGGCTTCGACAGCTCCAGTGCCTCCGTTTCCTCGATCCGTCTTTTGACCTGTACCGCGCAAACCGCAAGATGTGCATGGATGGATTTGAGTGAGCAAGTGCGATCAAGCAGCGTCAGGGGATCCGTTTCCTGCCTTACCACCTCCTGCATTAAAGCCGACGAAAGCATCAAGCTGGGCAGGATGAGAAGACAGGTGGTAACGAAATAAGCTGGCTTGGCCACCAATACGCCGAGCGGGACAAAAGCAAAAACCACCAACACCACACATCCAAACAACAAGCGTGGAGCGAGCGTGCGATGAAACTGACGATACGCTGCCGCATTGAACCCTGAAATCGCAAAGGTCACCGAAAACGTCGTCACCGTGAAAATCACGGTCAGGAAGCTCATCCGAAACGGCTCCAGCGACTGGCTGTCGTGCACGAAGACAAACCAAGCGCTCAAAGTCAGGCCGAATGCAAAGGGGAGAATCCATCGTTTCATCACCGGAGAGTGATTATGAGCGATAGCGGTCGCGTGGCAACGTCAATAGATGCCTGCCAATGTATCGGCAGGCTTAATCCGCACTTCGCAATATTGTTCGCCGAGCTGAAGCGGATTCGCGGCCATCTCCAGTTCGTGAGCCTTGAGAAATACCTTTAAGAACAGCGCCCCTACGCATCCCCAGTCCTTGGAAATGACATTTACGACTGGAGTGGAATTAACTCCACTCCCCACAATGCCTCGGCCTCAGCCTGCAATTTTGGGCCATCCATGCGTGTCTCCCGACAAGGAGGCACGATGGCATAGCCGCCACCCGATTTTGGGCCGAATGTCATCGTGAAAGTTTTGGATTTCGATTTCCGCCAATAATGGAGCGGCACCTTGACCGGAATCCCGTGCTCCATCTGCAACCGGGCTTTTCGCCAACCCTCACGGATCGATTCTCTTTTCCAATACAAGAAACCGATCACCAATATGCCAACTCTGGGTCGAGCTGGCACGAGCCCTATTGACTTCAATATTCGATGGAGCCACTGCATGATCGAGTAACCACCGAGAGGCGGCCGTTATTCGCTGCGGAATACGATCAAGAACGTTTCGCCCTTCCTTTTCGGCACCGATTCGACGTCAGCCACAATTTCGAGTTTTTCGGCCCGTGGATTCGTTGCGGTCCCGGCAGGGAGCGTGTTTCGCGTGCTTCTCTTTTCACCCCCATTAAGCAAAAATTCTGACTCGGAGAATAAATCCCTCAGCGCCGGCTTTCCTTTGGTCCTGAGTTGCAGCAGGAACTCGGGAACGATGCCGTCCCGGAAATTGAAATAGATCGGCCATTCCAAGAGCACCGTCGACTCGTCATTTACCCACTCTGCGAGGCAAACGGCGACATTCAGGACACCGCGGTGATACCGGAGGCGGAACTCGGGCAGAGATTGAAGGAGTCCCAACCGGGCTACCAGCACTTCCCGGGATACCGTCCAGCGCTGGCGCCAGTCGAGGAGGACATCCAACGACAACCCGCGAGACTCCAGCTCGGATTCGATTACCTTCTGCGGCAACAGGAGCAGCGGTGAAAATCCCTCAGTCTCCTTTTCCAACCGTTTGACGGCATCCATGCGCGTTTCTTTGCCGTTCAGCTCAAGTTTGAATCCAAATTCTTCGGCCCGGAAACTGAGCGTGTGGAGGAGTTCATGGGCGAGCGTGTTGCGCAGCCGGGCGGGCAACGGCGCCTGCGGGCTTTCCATCAGGAATGCCTTCGCGCCGTCAGGATACGCTTCGGAATCCACCAGCACCTTCCATGTACCGGGGCCGTTTGGAGCTGCAATCATCGCTTCCACGAGCAGCGGACGGAATTCGACTTCAGCGCGGAGCAGTTCGGTGAGTCGAGGTAACGCCACAAAGCCCCCCTCGTCGGCCGCGCGATTTCCGAGATCGGCGCATGCCGCCGCGATCCGCTTCAGGTTCTGCGGCGACATATCACTTTAAGTCGAGTTTCCCTTGTGCGGAGTCTGCGGCCTTGGCGACCACCCTTGCGAGTTTCGCGGCAACCATGTCTTCACGCTCGCGATTGAGCATCGGCTTGTGACTGGTCATCCCGCTCAAATCGTAGCGCTCCAGCTCCCGTAGGATCGCGGCGCGTGCCGTTCCGGGACGATCACGATTGTCGGCGATGAACTTCCGGTAGCGCGGATCGAGCACGCCGTTGTTCAGCGGCGTGTAGCCAAGGAAAATCTCCCTCAACCGGGTCTCGAAGACTTTCTTCGTCAGCGCTCCGACCGGAGCCAAGTCCGGCACCTTCGTCACCTCTTCATAGTGCGCAGAAGGAGGAGTGACCTCAGCCGCAGGCACGACCACGGGCGCGGGCGGCGCAATATCGGCGGTTGGCCCACACATCACACGAGCCGTTGAGACGAGCCGGGAAGCCGGTGCCGCGTGCACATCCTGATCATCGAAGAAGATGTGTGGATTGAATGCTTGGAGGATCTCCGCCTTGTTGATTCCCCCGAGGAAAAACTCCTCGTCGATGGCGACACCCCACGCACGCAATGTAAGAATCACGCGCTTGACTGCGGGGCCGTTGCGCGCGGTGACAAGCGCCGTGCGAATGGGGCTGCTGTCGTCCGAGTTACGGATCGACGCATCCGCCTGCACCTGAGCAATCCAGCGGAGGAACGCAGCAAACGGACCATCGGCCATCGGCTTCTGTGCGTTTGCCTGCTCGTGTTCGAAGAAAGCCTGCAGGTTCTTCGTTTGCTGGTAAACTCGCTCTGATTCATCCGAAAAAATCACCGCATCGCCATCGAACGCGATACGGAGCTGATTCGATTCCGCACAGAGCTGCGTCGGCGGGTCGTAGATCAATCCCGCAGCAACGCGCCCGGCCAACGCCTGCCGGACATCAGCCTCATTGCGCGACAAAAACAATTTCACCCGATAGGGCGGCAGGTAACGCGCCACCGGCGTGCTGCCCACGAACGCGGCGCGGGAGAGTTCCAAGCCATAGTGCTCCACCGAATTCATCGCCCGAAGCCCCGCCTCCGGATTGTTATGTGAGAGCACCACCACCTCGACCAACTGTTTTTTCGACAGAGTATTGAGCCGCAGCAAACCTTCGATCAGGGGGAATGCCGTGCCCTTCTTGAACGGCCGGTCCTCATTGGCGATCTGATAGTCGATAAACGCCCGCTGTCCCTGTTCTCGGAAAATGCGATCTTCCTCCCGCGCGTCGAAAAGTGCGGATGAGGAAATCGCAACTACGAGAACGTTATCGAGATCGAAAGGCATTGAACACTAAAGCGTATGGCGAAGTTCACGTATATTCGCAAGAATATCCCAGCACTTGCGCCTGTTTCCCAAAAACATGCCACACCTCCACTGCCCGGAACAGCCACCTTCGTCCTGCCCGTCAAGCTGGACCGCAGCGAAGCGAGGAGGAACTTGACGGGCAAAGATACAATCGAGGCCCGGGCAGTGGATTCCATGGTTCACTCCTAGCTTGGCAAGAAAGACGTTGGCCACGGGACGATTTTCTGCGAGACAGTATATGTTCGCTGAGTTGGCAGAAGCCCATCCCTCTATGCACCTAGTTACGCTCATCGCAGAAAATTTCCGCCTCTTTGGCTCGGAGGCCACCGGGACACACTTGCGGTTGGAAATCAAACGTGGCCTGACCGTTCTGGTCGGAGAAAACGATGCCGGAAAATCGGCGGTGATCGACGCGTTGCGCCTCGTCCTTGGGGCAAAGGGACAGGACTTCCTGCGCGTGACGGACGACGATTTTCACCGTGAAAAAGGCGTGCCAGCCGACAGCTTTCGACTGCATTGCCGGTTTGAGGGGCTGTCGAACCCTGAACGGGCGCGTTTCATGGAGTGGCTGTCGCTGGAGGAAAAAGAGCCGGCGCTGGAGGTCACTTTGCACGTCTTCCGCGTGAAGCGGAAAAATCGAAGCGGAGTTGAAACGTTTGTGGCGGATTCGTCTTGGCGGTCGGGTCCCAAAGGGGCGGGCCGCGCTGTCGAGGGCGACCTGCGAAGCTTCCTTCTCAGCACCTACCTGAAGCCGCTGCGCGATGCTGAAATGGAAATGGCTGCCGGCCGTAGTTCGCGGCTTTCACAGCTCCTGCTCAATCATCCTGCGCTGAAAGGTCAGGATCAACCGAGCACGCCACCCGTGCCTGAAACCGGCAAGCCACTGCAGCCTCCGGCAACGCTTGTCGGAATCATGAAGACCGCCGAAGGGTGGATTCAATCGAGCGATTCGCTCACCCAAGCCAAACGACAGCTCAACGACGACTATCTCAAGAATCTTTCTACCGGACCGGCATCTTTGCAGGGCGAAATCACCATTGGGCGAAACGCCGATTTAAAAGCCATTCTGGAAAAACTCGAATTATGGTTGAATTCATCGCTCACGCCTGACGAGCGCCTGCGACACGGCTTGGGCCTAAATAATCTGCTTTTTATGGCCGCCGAGCTTCTCCTCCTCAGCGAAACCACGGAGGCGGGACTACCCCTGCTCCTAGTCGAGGAACCCGAAGCGCACCTCCATCCTCAACTCCAACTACGTTTGATGGAGTTTTTGGAAGCGAAAACAGCCGGAGATTCCGGCGTGCAGGTGATCGTAACGACCCACAGTCCGACATTATCGGCGAAAGCTAACATCGAGAACCTGACGCTGCTGGCCGCCGGGCGTGCATTCCCCCTGGCGGCGAACCAGACCAAATTGAGCCCCGGCGATTACCGGTTCCTGCGAAGATTTCTGGACGCAACAAAAGCCAACCTATTTTTTGCTCGCGGGGTGGTCATCGTTGAAGGGGATGCCGAAAACATCCTGTTGCCGGTTTTCGCTGAATTGTTGGGGAGATCGTTCACGCGTCACGGCGTATCCGTGGTGAATGTCGGGCACCGTGGCCTATTTCGCTATGCGCGCGTATTTCAACGGGCTGACGGTAAGGAGCCTCCGATACGTGTGGCGTGTGTGTCCGACCGTGACATTCCCACGGATGAGTCCAAGACATACGTGCTACCTAAGAAGAAAGGGCCGAAGTTCACTAGCGATTTTGGTGCAACGAAACTTAAGACGCATCTCGCTGCATTAATAAAGTACGATGGAGGTGTCGTGCAGACGTTTGTTTCACCTGAATGGACATTGGAACACGACATTGCGCTAGGTGGATTTGCCCGCGAATTGCACACGGCCATCGCCATTGCGAAGGAGCTGAAGAACTTCTCTGGTGAGCTGACCGTCGACGAAACTGCGCAGATCGTTACCGCCGCAGAAACAGAATACGATGCCTTCGCAGCCCAAAAGAACGCGCGGGAGATCGCCGCGTTTGTTTATCAGCCGCTTTATGAGAAGGAGGCATCGAAAGCAGAGGTCGCCCAAATTTTTGCCGAACGCCTGGCTAAGAGCGGGCACGATGAAGCTGCGCTTCGCGCCAATCTGCCAGCGCATGTTCTATCGACGATCGACTACGTCACGTCCCTTCAGCCCGCTCCCTGACGTTAACCCCAGTGGACTTCACCGAAGGGGAGATCTGTGACCTCGTAAAGCGTCTGGGTTTGGATCATCCGGACCCAGAACGCTTGGCCATTCTCGGGTGCGACAATTCCTGTGAAGTCCAGTCAGGGCCGGGCAGCGGCAAGACCACGCTGCTGACGGCGAAGCTCGCTCTACTCTCGGAGTGTTGGCGGGACGCACATCGTGGCGTATGTGTCCTGTCACACACCAACGTCGCCCGGCGTGAGATCGAGGATAGGCTCGCCTCGTCCGCTTCCCTCCGACGGCTGCTCGATCACCCCCACTTTATTGGTACCTTCCAAGCATTCGTGGATCAGTTTATCGCTCTGCCGTTCCTGCGACAGCGAGATTTACCGATCACGGCGGTGGACAATGAACGATTCGCTCGGCGCGCTTGGGCGGCCTATATAACCGCGGGTGTTTATCCGAGCGCGAAGGGGTGGCTCAAGCATCGCGGCGACGAAACGCGCATTCGTCAGATCATCGGCGGACTGCGCTACGCCGATGGTGAGCTGCGGGTTGATTCGGCAAACTATCCGGCCGGTTTGCCTGCCCCCAAAAGTGCCACCTACGGTGATCTGAGAAACCTTAAGCACCGTCTGGCAAAGCAGGGCTATTTCCGGTTCGACGACATGTATGCGATGGCGGAGCGGACGCTCAGCAAACTGCCGTATTTGGCGACGGCGATTAGAGACCGCTTCGCGTGGGTGTTCGTTGACGAGCTACAGGATACTTCAGCCGTGCAGTGCCGGCTGATCGAACAACTCTTTCCGGCGAGTCACTGTGTGGTGCAGTGCTTCGGAGACAAGAACCAGACGATCTTTAATCTCGACGAAGATGCAGTCGTTGCACCCAAACTGTTCGGAAAACGACCGGTGCTCCCGTTGTCGTCGACCCGCCGTTTCGGACCGGCCATCGCTGGGCTCGCGAGTCGGTTCACGGCAGCCGCGAAGCAGACATTGGTCGGGCATCCCACTGGTCCGTCGCGGCGCAATACGATCTTCCTGTTCAGTCGGGCCGCCATCAATCAGGTAGTGCCACGATTTGCTAATCTCGTGCTGGCTGAAGTGCCGCCGGAGACATGGCGAAAGCGTGAGGTGTGCGTTGTCGCGAGCCGGAAAAAAGTTCGCGTACTAAAAAGGGATCACTTCCCGCTGTCGTTGGGTGACTATTGGGGAGGGTTCGATCCTGATACGGCGGTTAGCCGCAGAATCCTGATACCCTCCTCGGATTTGTGCAAGAAGCTCGGGAACGTTCGGCCCAGTCTAGGACCGGCGCTGAAGCGGCGCACACCATCATAGCGGGTGTGTTGGCCCTAATCACTCTTGCGAACGATGTGCCCAAACCGGGGCAGCCTCGAACCAGAACCGCGCTGCGTGACGCGCTGACTGCAGCCGGCACATATCCAGTGTTTCAGCAGATCCTCTGGACGCTTACGAACCATGCTACGTCGCTTTCAACCGCGGTTTGGGCTGCCGAAATACCTAAGTTGCTAGCGACGCTGATCACTCTGCTGTCGGAGCCGATCACGGGAACTGCTCAACGGTTCCTGGCGTGGGATGATCACATGCCCGCACCACCGGCTGTGGCGACCGGTGGTGCACCAAATCAATATCTACATACCGAGGACGGCAAGACCCTGCCGCTGCGCTTCGACTCGATCCATGGGGTGAAGGGAGAAACGCACGCGGCTACGCTGCTCGTTGAAACGTACATCCATCCTACCCACGATCTAGCGAGTCTGGTACCAGTGTTGGCTGGTCAAAAGCACGGCAGCGAGCTTTCCGCGAACGAGATGAGTCATTGTCTTCGGGCGTTTGTCGCTTTAACGCGCGCGTCGGATCTGATCTGTGTCGCTCTCTTTGACGAACACGTCAGCTCTAAGGAGGCCGACGGCATGGTCGCGGCGGGATGGATCGTTGAGCGGTTGAGATAAGTTAAGGCCACACCCTTCACCCGTCCGCGGAATGCGCCTGCTGCTAAAACAGGCCACACCTCCACTGCTCGGAACAGCCCCCTCAGTCAGAATCTAGAGGGTCCATCCCCCAAACTATCGTCTACATGCGAAACAGGCACCACCAATTGGTCCGACCACAGTAGGCGGTCTTTTAGTGCATGATTTGGAGCTCTGATCGCTGTCTTTGATGGGCGTTATGGCCGGTAGAATGATAAAAACGGCCGAGCCGTTCGAAAGCTGAAAGAGGTAGAATCATGTCGGTAATTGAATCCGGTCGACCAACACGGCCGCCACCGATGGCCATATAAAATAACGTTTGCTCTCTTCTCCACCTGCTCTTGCCCGATGCCCGCATTTTTGACGCAACCAAGCGAGCGCTGGAAGCAGCCGTGTAGCCTTCCTAAAGTTGGCGGCGCAACAAGTTGATGCGTCCGTCAATTACTGAGGTTGCCCTATAGGGTTCAGCGTAGCATCCTCTGCACTCATGCCCGCGTATAAACGCCAGCACTTTCTTCCCTGCGTCTATCTGAAGAACTTTTCTCCCGACGGAGCAAAAGCGACGCGCGACTCGAAAGTCTGGCGGATCGACGAAAAGCGAACGGCCTTCGTTCCGGTAAAATCCCAATGTGCAGGCGACTATCTCTTCTCCAAGATCGCCGCAAAGAAATCGGAAAATGAATTCCAAGCCATCGAAGATGGTTACGCGGCCGCCGTCGCAAAAATTTGGAGCGGCGGCGACCCCACCGTGTTTGAATACTTCGCCCTGATCGTTGCAGTCCTCGACTTGTATGCGCGCAACATCTCCCATGAAAATCACACTGGCCACGATGGCGCCCACGCCTACCAACTGCGAACCACCAGCCTCCTAGACCGATTGATCGCCGGTAACCAATCCCGCGAGACTCTGCCGCAGGACGAAATCTATGCACGCCTGAAGAGATTCTGGGACGTGCGACTTTTCCTCACACCACCTGGTCGGGAAATCGTTACCTCGGATCATCCCGTCCTTTGCTTCAACTGGGGCGAAGGCGACGCTATGGACTTCCTGTTGATGCCCGTCACGCCCGGCGCCTGTGCAGCCGTTTTCGACAAACGCACCACCCATACTTCAGGCCACCGGCTGACCGAATCGGACGGAACCAATCTTTTCCGCTTCTCGGCCACCCACGCTCACAGTTGTCTCTACACGGCCAGCGAACCCGACCAAGGGGCGATCGATGCCGCCCGCCGGCTTTTGCAGCAACGGGTCAAGCCGCGAACGATCACGGATGCTGAGAAATGGTCGCTCGACCTGATTGTGCCTCCTCGGCGGGATGTGTTTAGTTTCATTTGCCCGCAAGGCAAAGGGTGAAGATGGGGATGCCCCATCTTCACCGATTCCATCGGGTGATCGTAGTCGGCCTCAGGGTGCTATGCGAGCCAACCTGTTCGCATTTGAACGGAAAGCTTCAAGGCGCGTCTATCAAAGTGGAAAATGGAAAGTACATGCTACTGCGTCTGAGAACCGCCCCACAGGGGCGGTTCTCGTTTTTGAGAAGGGGCGAACAGCGATCCGACTATTACCGTGACGCATTCGATGCCGTCTTGCTCTCCCGCTTGAGAATGCGTTTGAAGGTGGCAAGCGTCTCCGTGCTGACATGGTGTTCGATGCCTTCGGCATCGCGTCGGGCTATCGCCTCGGGGACTCCCAGCGAAAGGAGAAAACGGACCACCGTTTTATGACGTTGCTTCGATGCGGCAGCGAGAACCTTGCCTTTCTCGATCAGGAAGATTGCGCGATACGGCTGTGAGGTCACATAACCGGCCTGTTGAAGCCAGAGATTGTGCGGTTCACGGTAACGTGAGTCACATCAAGCCTTCGAGCCAGGTCGGTCACGCGGGCCCTACCCTGCCTGGCGTCCAACTCTGCGATTGCCTCGACAAGTCTTCCGCGGTCTCACGGGAGTGTGCTTCCCGGGCGCTACGCACGCCATCGACCTGGTGCGGCGCGGGATACTTGGGCGTGGACGAGTGACGAGATTTGGCTGATGGCATCGGCGATCAAGAGTCCAAAAAAATGACTTGATATCCAAAACAAATAAGATATATCTCAAGCTACATGATGTCGCATTCAATACAATATCGAGAAAGGCTGACATCGGAGGTGCTAGGTGCTTTTCCCCGCTTACGGGTTTCCACCTCTTGATGGCTTTGCTAGTCTTACCTGAGAGCATCATGCGCATCCGAATTTACGCTCCACACCGCTTCCGTTCTGCCCTCTGGCAGCGCGTGGCGGCTTGGTGTGCCCTCGCGCTGGTTCTACTGCTCAACATCCTAGCGGCTTCGCCTCAGGCTCACGCTTGGATTCATGGTCGTGAGTTTGTTTATCAATTGTGCAACCATGATCGGGAGAATGGTGTTAATGGCGTAGCTTCGGGATCGGAGCAGGACCATGACGACGAAGAGGCCGGTTGCGTCATCACGCAGTTTGCGCAAGGCCATTTCGCGCATGAGCTGGCGGCTTTATTCCTGGTTCCTGATGGTTTTCTCTGCTGGGAAGCCTGCCGGGAATACCATGCGCAGGATTTTCCCGCCACTGAGTTCAAGTATCCCTTCGGCTGTGGGCCTCCGGTGATCTGAGGTCGGTTCCGAAACGCGCTTCTCTCGCGAAGACGAGCGCTCCTTTTCTCCTCACCACTAATGGCAGGTGAAGTGTGCCCACTTCCCTGCGCCCAGAATCACTATGTCGACCCGATTTCTTTTCTCTTTCCTTCTCATTGCCACTCCCGTTCTGCGGGCTCAAACCTCGCCGGCATCGCCACCCGGGGAGGTTGTCCAACTAGACCGCCTAGTCGTCACGACCGCCACCCGAACCGAGCGCCTTCTCTCCGACGTGCCCGTGCGCACTGAAGTCGTGTTGCGCGAGGATATGAACCTGCGCGTCCCACTTAACTTTTCGCAAGCTGTCGAACTGCTCAACGGCGTGCGCGTCGAGAGCAATTGCCAGAACTGCAACACTTCCGAAGTCCAACTGCTCGGGCTCGGCGGCGCCTACAACCAGATCCTATTCGATGGCACACCGCTCCTTTCCTCGCTCGGCGGCGTGTATGGCCTCGAACAAATTCCAACCGCGTTTGTTGACCGTCTGGAAGTCGTCAAAGGTGGCGGCTCGGCCCTTTACGGTCCCGGTGCGGTTGCCGGCGTCATCAACCTCGTGCCGATCGAACCCCGCACCAACGGTGGATTCCTGCAAGTCGGCGTGGATGTGCAAAAAAACGAGCCCGTGCTTTTTGCGGGAGGCCGGGCCAATCTCGTCCTGGCGGACGGGAAACTTGGCTTTTCGTTGGTCGGCCATAGCAGCGTCAACGACGGGATCGACTACAACGATGATGGTTATACGGAGATCACCGAAAAGGAACTCGGTGTGGGCGGTTTCCAGCTCTGGTTCGCCCCGACAAACCGCACGAAATTTCGGGCCAACTACCAGTTCACATGGGAAAATCGGCGCGGCGGCAACCGCCTCAATCAGCCTGAATTCCTCGCCAATATCGCAGAGTCGTTGCAGACGAAATACCATCGCGGAGGCGTGGTTTGGGACCAGGTGGTCAACCCCGATTTTGATTTCCGGCTGGGCTATTCCTTCGCCTATATCGAGCGGAAGAGCTTCTACGGTGGGCTGGGCGATGTGATTACCGATCCCAGTGACCCGGCCTACGACCCGGATCAGCTCGACCCGAATGTGCCTGGCAGCGCGGCGGAATCCTCCTACGGCCAATACGGCTACACCGAGAACCCGCTGCACTATTGGGACTCGCAGTTCAACTATCGCTTGGGAGCGCATGTCCTGGCCTTCGGTGCGCAATACAAACGCGAATCCGTGCTTGATCAGAACCGCGACTTTGCCGGTGCCCTGCGCCGCACGACCGCCGATGACACATTCTCGAACACGGGGGTCTACGTGCAGGACGAGTGGGCCGTCAGTCCCGCGCTCGATCTCGTGCTTGGCGGGCGCATCGACAAAAGCTCCACGCTGGAAAACCCGATTCTTTCGCCGCGTATCGCGGCGGCTTGGTCGGCGACAGAGACGCTGAAACTGCAGGCCGGCGTTACCACCGGCTTTCGCGCTCCGGAAGTCTTCAGTGAAGACCTCCACGTTGACACGCTCGGTGCGGAGCAAGTGCGGATTCGGAATGCCGCCGGTTTATCCGAAGAACAGGCAGTCACCACGATGATCGGCCTTGAGTGGCGCTCTGCGGCGGCGGGAGCGCGCTGGGCCTTCGACGCCACGGCTTCGCTCACAGACATCAAAGACACGTTCGTTCTGGGAGAAATCCAGACCGATCCGGTGGACGGCTCTCTTTTTCAAGAGCGGGGAAATTCATCGGGATCGCGCATCGCCGGATTCGAAAGCAATGTCGCCTTTGAACCCAATCGCGCGCTACGCTTCACCGCCGGTCTGGCTTACTATCAATCACGGTATGATCAGGCCGAAATGATCTTCGACGACACATCCGATGACGGCACCACAGTCATCGCCACGCGCGACTACTTGAAAACGCCGAAATGGAGCGGGGTCGTTCAATCGGTCTGGACGCCCAATGAGGCATTCGAGGCGTTTGTCGGCCTGAAATACACCGGACGCATGAACGCCTTGAACAACAATACCGGCACGCTCAACCGCACGCCTGACTTCTGGGTAGTTGATCTTGGATTGACGCGGCACTTCCGCTTTAGTGGCCGTCATCTTGATTTCTCCGTAGGCGTGAAG
This sequence comes from Termitidicoccus mucosus, assembly GCF_038725785.1. Lineage (GTDB taxonomy): Bacteria > Verrucomicrobiota > Verrucomicrobiia > Opitutales > Opitutaceae > Termitidicoccus > Termitidicoccus mucosus. The sequence continues at coordinate 454,699 of NZ_CP109796.1, read as the reverse complement.
AATCTCTTCGATGAGAGACAGCGCGACCTAGAGGTCGGCGCCTCGCGTGATAGTGACTACGTTTACGGCCCTCGTTTCGCGCGGTCCTTTTACGGCACCCTCAAATACGAATTCTAACCCAGCCACTCACCATGAGAATCTTGATGCTAGTCTGTGCGCTCGCTTTGACCGCTTCGCCGGTGCGAGCGGTTTCGCATATGCCTCGCCTGCTCAAAGGGGAAACCGTTGCCATCGACCGTGATGGCGAAAACTTTCACCGTGCAAAGCTCGTCTTTGGGACCGGTCGGACTGGTGTGGAACGAGCATACGAAAATCAAGGAAAAGAAAGCCATGACGACGCCTGATGACCTCGTGATTGGACGGCAGGCGAAGCTCTACTATCGAACGATCATCGGAAAGAAGACCGTGCGGAGATTTATCTCCTCGAAGCAAAGAGCACGAAGCATGGAGACTGCGCCGTATCGAGCTGCGCCCGCGCGCATACGCGGGCTCAGCCTTCACACGAGCCAATGGGTAGCAGTGGGTCTGCTCTTTTGCAGTGTCTGTGTGTGGGGAAGCACCCCGAAGACTTCCGGTGCACGGACGGAACTTCGTCGCGCCTTGGTGTGTACCACCGAATCTCGATTTATTCCCTATCGCTGGGCCAAGGAACCCGACGTTGTGGCGGTCTACTATGGCGCCGATTGGTGTGCGCCCTGTCATGAATTCGTGCCGAAGCTCAAAGCAGTTTACGAGGAGTTGCGCCGCCACGGCGCGAATACCGAGGTGGTTTTCGTCAGCCTAGACTATTCGAAGCGTGCGATGCTGCGCTATATGCAGCAACAGCAGATGCCTTGGCCGGCTGTGGATTATCGGCGTTTGCCTTCGCTGCCGGCCCTGCGACGGCTGGCTGGGGAAGGCCCGCCCAATCTCGTGTTGATCGATCGGGAGGGTCGAATTCTCGCGAGCGCGTGGCAGGAGAAGATCTATCTGGGAACATCTGCCGTGCTGCGATCTTGGATCGCCCTGACTCGACCGGAGCCCGTCGAGAATTAGTTCTCTATAGAAGCCTAAGTCATGAGTCTGCGCGCATTCGACGCAGCCATTGGTCGCCCCCTCTTGACGACTTTGCTAGAGTCCTCGGTATGGCCGCTGAGCATGCAGACCCGGAGAAGATTATGGACGTTATCGCCTTCGGAGGCGGCGCCGCTGGCGTCGGCGTGAGCCTGATTCTAAAGGATCTGGGCATCCGGCGGTTTGGCATTCTGGAAAAACATGACTTGGGCGCGTCCTTTCGTCGCTGGCCGAAGGAAATGCGGTTCATCACGCCCGTGTTCTTCGCGAACGCCTTCGGGTTGTCCGACCTCAATGCGGTGAACACCGCGACATCGCCTGCCGATTTCAACGGCAACGAGCATCCTTGGGGACAAGACTATGCCAATGACCTTACCGCAGTGGCAGCCCATTACAAACTTCCGCTCGTGACCCGTTGCGAGGTGCAGGAGACTTCAAAACGCGCTGGCGGCTTTCAGCCGAACATGAATTGCGCGTTGTGTGGCTGCCGCAAGGCGATTTCGATGCGCATATCGCCAGCAGCCGGGTCGCCTGGACAGCCACGCGCCGGACCTTGGTCTTTCGCTTCTGGCGCAATATGACAGCGTCACCCGCAATCTCGGTGTGAACTTCCGGCTCAAGTGGACGGTTCGGCCCGGCAACGATGTCTTCGTGATTCTCAACCAAGGCTACGATGCCGACTCAAACCATATCGTGCCGACGCAGACTGCGGTCGCGGCCAAGGCCGTCTGGACGTTCCGATTCTAAACAAAACCAATCCGATGAATTCTTCCGATGCTCCCATAAAGTTCGATCAGCAAGGGGCCGAGTCCTACGACGCTCGTTGGGCGCGGGTCGCTCCGTTACGGGACAGCCTGCATTTGCAGATGAACCTAATCTTTCAGGAACTGCCGCGCGATGCCCGTGTTCTTTGCCTCGGTGTTGGCACCGGCGCAGAACTGATCGCCCTCGCGCGATTCTTTCCCGACTGGCGTTTTGTGGCGGTCGATCCTTCGGTACCGATGCTTGAAATCTGCAAGCGCCGCGCGGCGGCGGAGGGCATCGCCGGCCGCTGCGAGATTTCCATGCGGCCTACGTGCATGAGCTTCCCTCCGGGGTCGAGTTCCACGCCGCCACCGCGATCCTCGTTTCTCAATTTCTTACCGAACGGACGCAGCGCGTCGGTTTTTTCCACGAGATCGGCAATCGGCTGCGACCGAGCGGATTGCTCGTCACCGCCGATATCACACCCACTCCGCGCGATCAGCACGAAAGTCTGCTCGGAGTTTGGAAGCAGATGATGCGTTACGTCGGAGCTACCGAAGAGCAGGTTGAGGCTATGCTCGCCAGCTACGGCCGCGACGTTGTGCTGCTGCCGACCGACGAAATGGAAGCATTGCTCAAGGAAGCTGGTTTCCCGGCTCCGGTCCACTTCTCGCAGTCCCTTTTGATTCACGCTTGGTATGCGCGAGGTGAGAAATGAACACGAAGTATAGTCGTCGTATATTTCTCGCTGGATTGGCGACACTGGTGGCCGCGCGAGCTCTTCGCGGAGCGACCAGGAGGCTGGCCGTGCAAAGCCACCCGGTGGCGTTGGATCATGTGACCGCAACGACCAAGGCGCTTACTATCACTCCCGGTCGCTGGAAGATTATCGTGGGACACCATAGTGGAACGGTCGTAGGCAATGCAGCGATTTTCAACCGCTATCATCGATCCCACGGCATGAAGCATGGGCTCGCGTATCATTTCGTTATCGGCATCGGCATCTGCTGCGTGGGAAATTTTGAGGAGACGCAACCGACACCGGCGCAACTGCGTTCTTTCATCGCGTTGGTCGAATATCTCAAAACGGACGTGATAAAGACCCCCGTGCGTTTCGCAGTGCATCGCGAAATCAATCCCGGCCGGACCGTTTGTCCGGGCCGGAACTTTCCCATCGCGTCGATGCACGCGAGATTCGACTGAACGCGTTTCCTTTTATGAACCCAAAGAATCCCATCCCCGTAACGGTCCTTACCGGCTTCCTCGGTGCGGGCAAGACCACGTTGCTCAACCACATCCTCACCGGACAGCACGGTAAGAAAATTGCCGTCATCGAAAATGAATTTGGCGAGGTCGGTGTCGATAACCAGCTCGTCATCCAAAGCGATGAGGAGCTGTTCGAGATGAACAACGGGTGCATCTGCTGCTCCGTGCGCGGCGACCTCATCCGCATCCTGATGCGGCTGGTGAAGCGCAAAGAGCCGCTTGATGCGGTGCTCATCGAAACGACGGGCCTTGCCGATCCCGGTCCGGTGGCGCAGACGTTTTTCACCGATGCGGAGATTCGCGACGCATTTCGTCTCGACGCCATCGTCACGGTCGTGGACGCCAAGCATGTCGCATTGCACCTCGACGATTCCGACGAGGCGCGGGAGCAGGTTGCGTTCGCGGATGTGATTCTCTTGAACAAAATCGATCTGGTGGCGGCGGATAAACTCGACGAATTGGAGGTTCGCCTGCGGAAGATGAATGTCGCCGCGAGAATCCATCGGACTCGCAATGGCGAGATCGCCCTTGATCGTGTGCTGGGTGTAGGAGGATTCAATCTTTCGCGGGCCACGGAGATCAATCCGCAGTTCTTGGAGCCCGAGTATCCGTTTGAATGGGGTGGCGTCTATGAATTGCTGACCGGCCGGGCCGAATTGACGATCAATGAAGGCCCCGATCCCGAGATGAGCGTGGCGCTGCTGCCGGTTGCCTGTCTGGGCGAGACGGGCATCGCGACCGCCCGTGAGGCGGCGGTGCGTGTATTCTCGGATGGGGAAACGGTCTTGCGTCCCGGCGACGCCATCCTGCCGGGTGAGACACATCAGCAATTGAGTTTTCCTTCCTTTCCCGCCGTTTTTCCGATGCACGTGAAACGCCCGGGGCTCTACGCGCTGTTCACCCAACACCACCCGGACGAATTCAATGCGGCCGTGCACGCCGGGCGTGACGGCGTAGCGCCGAAATGGGAGCACGCCTTCAAACCCGACCACGAGCACGACGAGGAGGTAACGTCTGTCGGAGTCAGTCTGCCCGGTAACCTAGACGGAAAACGGTTGAACAACTGGCTGGGCGAATTGCTGCAAAAAAAGGGCAACGATATTTTTCGCAGCAAGGGCGTGTTGGCCGTGCGCGGCAGCGACCAGCGCCTTGTCTTCCAAGGCGTGCATATGCTTTTCGACGGTCGTCTTGACCGGCCGTGGGGCGACGAACCGCGCGTGAATACGTTCGTCTTTATTGGCCGGAATCTCGACCGGAATGAACTGGTCGAAGGATTCCAGAGCTGCCTGGTAAATTGAACTTGACGCACTCAACTCTTGACAATGCATGGCCCATGGAAAGATATTACGCTTGTGCAAGCGCGCTTCACGGCCCGTCTCGGAACCGCGAGCCTTCTCGGAAGGATCGTCGCGGTGCTGTCGGTGCTGTTACTTGCGACATTGGTGATTGGCAGCGTCTCGCCCGAAGTGCATGACCACGTTTGCCATACGGCGGCGACGGGACATGGTGATGACGATCATTGCGCGATTACGACCTACGCCGGCGGCGAAGTCTTGGCGTTGGCGCTTGTGCTCACGGTCGAGCCGCTGACGGTTTGCGAAGGCCCGACTCTGTTGTCCTCCGCCATTTTGGCGGTTTCGCAGTTTGATTATCGGTTGCAGCCCACGCGTGGGCCTCCGGTTTTGAGCTAATTCGTCTGGTTGCGTCCGGCTGATCTAGCCGGGCTTGAACCCCTCTCAAGTTGAGAAGGGAAAACCTGTAGGTGATCGGCAACGCAGCATGACTGCGTCCGACGATTAGCTCTCATGTCCATTCTTGCCATCTCTGCTTTGCAACGGTCCTTCGTGTCCCCGGACGGGGAGCGAAAACTCATCGTGGACGTTCCTAAATTCTCTCTCGAGGTGGGCGAACAGATCGCCCTACGCGGCGAGAGCGGTTCGGGCAAAACCACGTTTCTCAATCTCATCGCCGGCATCCTGACCCCGGACTCCGGTTCGATTCGGATCGGCGAGCGCGACATGGCGGCCTTGAGCGAGCCAGCACGGGACCGGCTCCGTGCTGAGAATATCGGCTATATTTTTCAGGTCTTCAATTTGCTTCAGGGCTATTCGTGCCTAGAGAACGTGCTGCTCGGCATGGCCTTTGGATCAGGCGCGGACCTAAGTCGGGCCACCGCGATGCTGGAACGGGTCGGTCTGGGTCATCGGTTACAGCACTCTCCGCGCCAGCTCTCCACCGGCCAGCAGCAACGAGTCGCGGCCGCCCGTGCGCTGGCCAACCGGCCCAAGCTGGTTTTGGCAGACGAACCGACCGGCAACCTGGATCACAAGAACGCGCGCGAGGCGCTCAGCTTGATCCGTGAGACCTGTCGCGAAAACGGTGCCGCCTTGTTGCTCGTAAGCCACGACCTCGAGGTGCTCGGAGCGTTCGATAACGTGCGCGACTTCATGGAACTTAACCGCGCGTTGAAGGAGACCAAGTCATGACGTTCCCCCTGATTGTATTTCGGAATCTCCGGCAGCACGCACTATCCACCATAATCACCGCGTTGGCGATTGCGCTTGCAGGCGGCCTGCTGATGTCGGTCTGGGTGGTGAAGACGCAATCGCAAGCGACGTTCACGCAGATGAACGCCGGTTTTGACGCCGTGCTCGGAGCTCGCGGCTCGAAACTCCAACTCGTGCTTAACGCCATTTTCCATCTCGAAGCGTCACCCGGTAACGTGGCGGCGGCTGACTACGAGGCGATTAAACTGCATCCGGCGGTAAAACTCGCGATTCCCATTGCAGTCGGAGATAATCTGCGCGGCTACCGCATCGTTGGCACGGTGCCCGAATTGTTCGACAAAGTGGAATACATGCAGGGAAAGAAATTCACCGTGCGCGAAGGGAAGGCATTTGATCCTTCGGCGAAGGAGGCGGTGATGGGCAGCTTTGTCGCCGAGCGGCTCGGACTCAAAGTGGGTGACGTTTTTCACCCTTTTCACGGGTTGATCTACGACGAAAAGAACCAACATGCGGACACTTACCATGTGACCGGAATCCTCGCTCCGTCGAATACGCCAGCAGACAAGGTGATTTGGATTCCGCTGCACGGCCTGCAGACGATGAGCGGCCATGATCCCAAGGCAGCGACGGACGTGAGTGCAGTCCTCATTCAGCTCAAGTCGCCCGCGTCGGGTTTCATGCTCGACATGATGTATAACAAGCAAGGCAACCGGCTGACCTTCGCCTATCCCGTCGGCTCGATCATGGCGGACCTGTTCAACAAGATTGGCTGGTTTGACCAAGTTTTGTCGCTGGTCGCCTACCTCGTCGCGGTCGTTTCCGCCGCAGGCGTGCTCGTGGCGATCTACAATTCGATGTCAGCTCGTCGGCGTGACATTGCGATTCTCCGGGCGCTGGGAGCACGCCGGCTCAGCTTGTTTGGCATCATCGTCGCGGAAGCTGCGGTGATAGGTGCGCTTGGCATGGTTGCGGCGTTTGCCGTTTACGGAGTCGTCGTCGGAGGCGTGGCGGCGATCATCCGGGCGCAGACCGGGGTGCTTCTCGAAATTTTCACCTACAATCCCGTTATGCTGTGGGCGCCGCTTGGCATGGTCGCCCTCTGCGCGCTCTGCGGACTCGTTCCAGCATGGAAAGCCTACCGCACCGATGTCGCCGAAAACCTTTCACCACTTTCCTGATGCCCTACGATGAAAAGACTTCCGCTCCTTGCCCTCTTGCTGCTTAGCCTCGGCGCTATCTGCCCCGGGGGTGAGGCATTATCGACGCCACCGCGTCTCGTGCCCTTGTGGGATTTTTTCCGCAATCCCGAGAAAACGAATTTCCAGCTTTCCCCCGATGGCCGTTACGTTTCGTGGCTTCAGCCGTGGGAGAGCCGCCTGAACATCTACGTGCAGCAGGTGGGATCGGACCAAGCCACGCGTGTAACCGGGGCGACCGAGCGGGACATTCGCAGTTACTTCTGGGCTTCCCCATCGCGCATCGCCTACCTGCGCGACAAGGGAGGCGATGAGAACTTTCATCTCTTCGCGGTCGATCCCGATGGCACTAACGACCGGGAGCTGACGCCATTCCCGGACGCGCGGGTTCAGATCGTGGATGACTTGAGTGATCTCGAAGACAATCACGGCGAGATCATCATTGAGACAAATCAGCGGAAACCGGAGATTTTTGACGCGTTCCGCATCGATACCAAATCCGGGGAAATGAAGCTCCTCGCAGAAAACCCGGGCAATGTCACGGGGTGGGTCACGGATCATAAGGGCCGCATTCGAGTCGCCACTACGAGCGACGGCGCGACGACCAGCCTGCTCTACCGAGCGACGGAGTCCGAACCGTTCAAGACGGTGCTGACAACGAGTTTTCGCGAAACACTGGCCCCGCTGTTTTTCACTTACGACGACCAGCAGCTTTATGCTTCGTCCAACCTCGGCCGTGACAAACAAGCCATTGTGCGCATCGATCCCGCCACAGCTAAGGAAGTGGAGGTGATTTTTGAACATCCGCAGGTGGACGTTTCAAACCTACTGGCTTCGCGGAAACGCAAGACGGTCACGGGCGTGGCTTACGAGGTTACCCGGCTGGAATATCATTTTTTCAACCCGGACGATCCACGGGCGAAACTTCAGACGGACCTCAAACGCCGTCTGCCGGGATACGATGTGTCCATCGCCAGTATGAGCCGGGATGAAACTAAAGTGCTCGTGCGGACTTCGAGCGACAAATCCCGCGGAGCTTATTATTTCTACGATCTGGTTTCAGGGGACTTTCGGAAGCTCGTGGATGTTTCGCCGTGGTTGAATGAAGCCGACATGGCGGACATGCAGTCGGTCCATTTCAAAGCCCGTGACGGACTTCAATTGACAGGCTACCTCACCGTGCCGCGTGGCGTGGTTCAGAAGAAATTGCCCGCCATTATCAATCCCCATGGAGGACCGTGGGCGCGCGATTCTTGGGGCTTCGACCCCGAGGTGCAATTTCTGGCCAACCGCGGCTATGCGGTTCTTCAAATCAATTTTCGGTCGTCCACGGGATTTGGTCGGAAGTTCTGGGAGGCGGGGTTCAAAAAATGGGGACGGGAAATGCAGGATGATCTGACTGATGGCGTGAATTGGCTGATCGCCCAAGGCATCGCCGATCCGAAGAAAATCGGCATCTATGGCGGTTCTTATGGCGGCTATGCGACTTTAGCTGGCCTCGCCTTTACGCCAGAGGTCTATGCGGCTGGGGTCGATTATGTGGGACCATCAAATCTGTTTACGCTGCTAGCGAGCCTCCCGCCCTATTGGGATCCGTTCCGAGCAATGATGTATGAGCAAGTCGGCGATCCGGAGACGGACAAGGACTTGGTGCGCGCGGCCTCGCCGCTCTTCAGCGCGGATAAAATCCGTGCTCCTCTCCTGGTGATCCAAGGTGCGAACGACCCGCGCGTAAAGAAAGCAGAGGCGGAGCAGATCGTCGCAGCATTGAAGGAACGGGGGATCGACGTGCCCTACATCGTCAAGGCTAACGAAGGCCATGGATTTTCGAACGAAGAAAACCGTATTGAAGTTTACACGGCGATGGAAGCGTTCTTCGCCAAACACCTCGGTGGCCGCAGCGAACAATCCACGCAACCGGCTAAACCCGAGTGATGAACTGTCCGCCTATATGAAAATGAAAAATCGTCTATCATCCATCATCATTGCGCTGTTGCTGATTCCGCTAATTCTGTCCTTTGGCTGCTCAAAACAGAACACGGAAGGCGCCGCGGCAATTCCTCACAAGCACGAGCATACCCCGCCCCATGGGGGAACGCCCGTGGTCTTGGGAGATGAAGTCTATCATATCGAGCTGGTTCTCGACCAAGTCGCCGGGAAACTCCAAGCCTATGTCTTCGACGGAGAACTGGAAAACTTCATCCGTTCCTCAGTCCCATCGTTCGAGATAGTCGCGACAATCAATGGTAAACCAGAGACTCTGACGTTCGAGCCGGTCGCCAACCCTGCAACGGGTGAAACTGTTGGTGACACTTCGCTCTTCGAGACGCAAATGGAGTGGCTGAAAACCACCAAGGAGTTCGATGCAACGCTCAAGAGTATCGTTATACGAGGCACCACGTTTAGCGGTGTTCAATTCAATTTTCCAAAAGGGAACGATAAGGATTAGCTATGAAATCATCTTTACTTAATACAAGAGTCGCGCTTATGGTCATCATTCTCTCGCCGCCCCTCTTTGCGATGATTTATGGTGGCTTTGGTTCGCGTTTTGGCGGGTATCCTTCCCGTAGCGACGGTCGGTTCACCTCGGATGGGACTTATGATCCTTCACAACAGCGCTTTTCAGATTCGGAACCCGTGGCCGATCCATTCGCCGTTTCTGAATCATCGCTGGCGCGACTGGAGCGCTTGGCGACCGAAGACCAGGTAACGAAATCGCAGCCCGCAGGCAGTGCTGCTGCCGTGTCGGCGCAGGAAGCGACACGAGAGTCACAAACAACCGAAACGGTAACCGATATGATGGCTCCGGTTCAGCAGGTAGTGGCCACGCCGGTCGTTACAACGGCTGCGGCGACTGAATCGCTCCCAGAAATTGCGAAAGACAAAGATGGCTATTGGCAGATCAGTTTCCAGAACCTCGCTTCATTCCCTTATGCGTTACCGCCGCCAGACAGTGCCCCGACACCGGGGGCAAAGAAGGACATTCCGGAGAACATCCAGTCTCTGGACGGTAAACCTGTGTGCCTTAGCGGCTACATGTTGCCGATCCAGATGGGAGGAGGCTTGGTCAAAGAATTCCTGCTGATTCGCAGCCCGATGTTCTGTTGCTACGGCGTGGTGCCGGCACCGAATGAGTGGGTCGTCGTGAAGATGAAAGGCAAAGGGACGGCGCCTATGATGGATGTGCCTTTGAACTTCTACGGCACGCTACATATCGGAGAACTCTACGAGGATCGGATGTTCACGGGCATTTACCAACTCGATGGCGAGAAAGTATCAGTTAACTAAGCTGCATCGTTTAGCTCTGGTCTGTTGCAGGTGTCTTCGGCTGTGCGCCAGTGCCGAACCACATCGTGCATGCGTTTCTCGGAATCCGCTACATTTCTACTGTCATAATCAGTGAGCTATAACGATATTGAGGGCTCCGCATCGCGTCCGCCCAAAAAAGACACGAGCGTAGGCGCTCGGAGTTCAAATTGTGTGTAACCACGATTGGGAACGTGTCGCTGCGATGAGCTCGTCGCCCACGCTCGCATACGTGCATTCCGGCTCCTGAAAGACACTGGACACAACGTTTGTCATTTTCGAATTCTGAAGATCAATCGGTCAGAGTATGGCAGGCACTATCGACATAACAATATTAAATAGGACTCCTCCCCAAGATAGCCGGGCATATTTTGGCTTCATGCACCGACACTTCTAGGAGTCCCGTACGCGTCTGTCGACGTTGGGTCAATGTGAGCCAATGTGGTCATAGCATCCCGGCCTGTCGAAAAGAATAATATCCGACATGCTGCGGGTCGTCTTCGGAAGTGCCGACGATAATATGGTCTAGGAGCTCAATCTCCATGATTTTCGCCGCCTCTTGCAATTGGCGGGTGAGCCGAATATCGGCCCCGCTTGGTGTCGGATCCCCGCTCGGATGGTTATGCGAGAGCACGATAGATGCAGCGGAAGCAAGGATTGCGATTTTGAAGATTTCGCGGGGGTGCGCGAGTGAGCAGGTTAACGTTCCCAATGTAATCATCGTGCGGCTGATCGGTTTGTTTTTTCGGTCAAGGCAGATGACCCAAAGGCCTTCCTGACAGGGATTCTTCTCAAAGGCATCTTTGATATATTCGACAATTTGATCCGGTGTATTGATAGCTTCCACGTTACCGAGTTGAATGATGCTATAGGTAATGCTGGCTTCATAGATCCTCATGGTTGCACAGGCGGCGGATGCAGTGCGCTTCCCCGAAACCATTCCGGGGTATCAGCGGTGCTCCGCGCCCGGCCTCTTCGGGCACGCCGAGTCACGGGCAGGCGCGCCGAGGAGCGCTAGCGACGAGGGGGAAGCACCTGCCCGGAAAGGTGGAGCCGCGCCCCCGCGCGGACTTACCTTGACCGGCGTGACACAATGGAGAAAACGGCGGGGCGGAATATCAGTCTTCCCCGAAAAGCTGGTGCGTTGAGTGCAGCGTCCCCAAAAAATAATCAAACAGTCGCGCCCTCCAACCGGAGCGTCGCCCACAGCCCAAAGGCCAGAATCGTTTATCCTGATTTGCGCCTAGCCTCCAACCGCTCTCGCGTTCTCTCGATTTCTTTCGCGAGCAATTTTTCTTTCGGCAGGATCAGCCGGTATTCGCGGGCCAGCACCTGATTGGGCAATCCTTCCAGCGCATATTGGGCGAGTACGTCATTGGATTCGGAGCAGAGGATCAACCCGACAGGGCGATTTTCGCCTTCCTGCATCCAGTGTTCCCGCGCATAGTTCAGGTACATGTGCATCTGGCCGGCATCGGCATGGGTGAGTTTCCCAATTTTCAGGTCGATCACAATGAGGCAGCGCAACCGCCGGTGAAAGAAAAGCAGATCGACACGATACCACTCTTCACCAATCCGCAGCCGTCGCTGCCGACCGATGAACGCGAAGTTTTCTCCCAACTCCAAAAGAAATTTTTCCAGGTGCAGGAGCAGTGCCTCCTCCAAGTCCGATTCGGAGTACTCGTCCTTCAAGCCAAGAAATTCGAGCACGAGCGGGTCCTTCACCTCATCATCTGCGTTCACACGCTCCTCGGGGCGCGTTTTCGCTTCTTTGATCAACATCTCCGCCTTGTTCTGCGAAAGCGCGGTGCGCTCGTAAAAAAGCGTGCTGATCTGCCGGTCGAGCTGGCGTTCCGACCACCCGCCGCGCAACGCTTCGGTCTCATAAAATTGCCGCGCATGCTCGTCCTTGACCGCCATCAACCGCACATAGTGCGACCACGGCAGGGGAAATGATCGCACTGCCACGCGCAAATCGGCAGACGGCGTCTGCTGGATTGCGCCGTCCGATTCTTCCGATTCGGCAGACACTGTCTGCCGAATCGGCCACTCCAAATAAAACGTCCGGAAATTGCGCAGATTCCGCAGGGAGAAGCCACGCCCAAATCGAGCCGTGAGATCGCGTGCCAGACGCTCCAGCAATTCCTCGCCGTAGGCAGCGCGTCTTGCGCCCTTCTGCTCATATTCGACGATACAGCGCCCGATTTTCCAGTACGTCGCCGTCATTACGGCGTTGATCGCGCGTGTCGAGGTGCGGCGGGCTGTCTCCAGCAGATGATTCAACTCCGCAATCAGACTATCGTAGTGCGGGGGCTTCGCGGACGGTACGGATGCAAAATCGGAGCTCATGATTCAGCGCAATTCGATCAACCCCGTTTTTCCGGTCGTAAGGTCAACGAGTAACTGGACAACAGCGCGCTTGCCGATGCCATCGAGTCGGATGAAGCAATCCGCGAAGTCCAAACGAGAGCAGTGTTGAAGATTCTGCAGAATCTCCCATGCAGCGCGCTCACCTGACGATGCTCCCGGATGACCGCGGGCCATCGTGCGCAACGTGTGTAGCGCTATTTCGCTTTGCGGACTCATGGCGTGCAGCGGAGCATCCGCAAATGTACGATTTGTTGCCGCTCGGCAGTGACGGAGTAGGCAAACAGAGGCTTCATCAGTGGAATTCTCGATGGTTAATTTTTCCCGGCCTCAGCTCCTCTACCCTGGCCACTTGGGTCAGAGCCGCGCGCACGGTCTCATGCGTGGGCGTGCTTTGGCAGCACTCGAAGTTCACAGCAACTTGCGAACTCCGCCTAACCGAAGTGGTGTCGATGTAACGATGGCGGACCGGGGAATATCCATGATTAACCAGCCGACATCGCCATGCCGGGCTTGGGGCCGGTGAGCATCTGGCGATTCTGCCGATTCATTTCGCGCAGCACTTCACCGACGAAGGCCTTGTCCTTGTAGTAAGGCTGAACTCCCTCCAGCCGCTGATCGATGCGGGACTTCACTTCCTGAGGCTGGGCATTGTAGAATGCCTTCGCCTGCGGGAGCTGCTTCTCGATCAGCCGCATGTCGGTTTCGTGCCGCTGCATATCCTTGTAGAGAAGCATATCGCGGGCACGTTCGGGCGCTTCACGGACGACGCGAGTATAATATTCCACGTCGCCGGCGTTGGCGACCTTGTAGGCGTCGAGACGTTTCTGCACTTCGGGATTGTTGCGGAACTGCAACGGTCCCTCATTTTCAGGCGGGAGCGTGACTGTATTGTCATTGGGTTTGGGTTTGATAGCCATGTTGACGGTGGATTATGCCGACCACTTGAGAGGTGCGGGACGGCGACTGGGCACCAAGGCGGAGGAGCCGCCAAATTATTTGATGACGGGATTGAACGGCGGTTCGGACGTCCCGCGAACCAGACGGAGCGCGAGATCGAACTGCGCGCACACGTCCTCGGAATCGTGCCGTGCAAGTGCGAAGGCCATGAGCGTCTTCGCGTCCACCACCGGCTTCTGTTTGCTGGCTGGCAGATCTGGGTCGCCGAGGCGTTTGTTCAGTTCATCGGCGGCTTGGTAGAACTCAGCCGCAACAGTTTCGGGAAGTTGGATATTGAGTGTGATCATAAGCGATTGGGTTGAGAGAGTTGAGTTGATAACACGATTGCCGACGGCCTGCCCGGAGGGTCGGGACGGGACGACCAGCGAAGCGAAGGACCGCGCCCGACCTTCCGGGCGCTTGCCGGCCCCTCTGCGTCCGGGAACATCGCGCCGGTTGACCGGCGCGTGGTTCCCGGACTGCTCCGCACGGTGATTTCAACGGTCGCGATTTCACGTTTGGTCCGGCTGCCGCGAGAACGAATGTCCAGCGATTCGATCTGCCCTCGTACTTCAAGTTTGCTAATGAACGTAACCAGACAGGTCCAAGAAATCGCACCGGTCGTGTAACGGGTCCGGGTGATACCATCGGTTTCGGACGGCAATGCCTGGGTCTGCCAAGACGTCGGTGGCAACCAATCTGGCTTGGCCGGTGGCGCTTCGAACCGCGCCAGCTCCGTGCGCAGGTGTGACACTGACTCGGCGTTGAACGGCGCGAGTCGTTCTTTCTCCGCCAAGAGCACCTCCATTTCGTTGTCGGGGTGCAGTCCTTGGGGCAGCCCGTGCCGGCGCACGATAATGGTTACCGCAAGGAGCATGAGGCTGGCCGCAAAAACTGCCCAGCAGAGCCGCGAAATTTTGAAGAAGGGTTTCATTGCCAAATTCCCTTCATTACAAAGTCTGAATCGGGCGGAGTACCGGCTGGTTCGGCGAACTGTCGCGGAGGTTTGCCGCGCTGAAGCGTCTCGCACCATGCGCGCCAGTCCGGTTCAACGAGACCGGGACCGCTGATACCCCCAGTCAGAGTGAACCCATTGTCGTTGGCTTGCACTCGGGTGAGAACAACTTGGGCCGGCAATCTGCGAACAAGTGACTGGAGGAATTTTTCGCCGATACGGCCATGGGAGGTGAAGGCTGCCAATTGCGTTTGGAGTTGGCGGATTTCGATTTCATTTTTTCGGAGCGAGGCGACCTCGGCGCGAAGCTGCTCAATCCTGGTTGTTTGCTGCTCCGCGTGATCGCGTTGAGCGAGCGTGTCCCGGACGAATTGGGCTCCCAACACACCTGCGGCCAGCAACACGACTGTCGTCAGTCCCGTCACGAGGCGATTGCCGGTTAGTCGCATTGGCGCTGGAAGCAGCTGATTGGGCTGGGTCAGCGACAGGGCAAGCGCTGCGCGGATGACATCGCGGCACGTGAGATCGGCCCGTCCGAACGGTTCGGCACCGGCTACTTGAGTGGTCAAGCGCGTGCCTGCTTCGTCGAAAGATACCATATACAATGCCGCATCCTCACGCTCGAAGGCCTGCTGCACCGTCGTCGCCACAAGCTCCGCCGCAGCGACGCCTGTTGCGGATTGGAACTCGCGCCGCCCCTCGGAGGTGTGGCGGAAGACCGCAGACTGGTTGTCCGCAACGGCGACCACGGTAAGTGCACCGGTGTCGGGCCAATCCTCCGGAACAAGATTCAAGGCCGTAGCGAACGGCCATGCGCCCTCGACGGCTACGGCCTGCTCTCGTAATGCTTCGACCAACGGCAAGAGCCCGGGCTCAGGCTCATAGTGAAGCAAAGTCTCGTTGCGTCGGCCAATGATCGGCTCGTAGCTCCAGGCACATTCTGCTTGAGCGATAGACGGGTATTCCGCCTGCAAAGCAGCTTGCAAGGTGGCCCGGCTCCCGTTCGGGCATTGCACCGGCACACTCACCAGCGACGGCGGCTGATAGATGAGGCGGAGTTTCGCCGGTTTGCCATGTTCGGCAAAATGGGCCAGCAACACTTTGAATGCATGGCCGGGTTCGCCAAACACGATTGGCTCGGGATGACCGTCAATCCACCAGCGATCTCCCCAGAGCAACGCGACCGTCGGATCAGATGGACGTGAGGTAAACATATACATCGGTGACTCCGTTGTTGGGGGCTGCATAGGCGACAAGACCAGTATCGCTGGCCGCGCCTTCCAAAGGCGCGAGTTGTGCGCCGTTCATCGCCATGGCGAGTTCGTAGGCGTCGCGCGCCGGGCACGACGGGATCACGAGATACGCGACGATGCTGTTCGCGTTCAGATTAGTAAAACCGTCCAGCAAAAAGTTGGCGCCCAGTGCGGCGGACGGTACCAGACTGGGGTTGGCCATGCGCGCCTCGGCCCGAGTGACGGCTGACCAATCCCGCTGGGGAGCTGCGTCGGGCGTCATGACGAAGGCGAGCACCGCCTGATTCCAAGTGAGCTCGTTGCCTGTTCCTGTGGACATGTACGTCTGTGTTCCCATACGCAACGAGAGCGGACGTTCCAAACGTCCCGTGGCCAGCAACACGGTATCAAGCCTGGCGGCGTTGCTTTTGGCTATGTCAGTTGCGCCGGTAAGGGCGGCTCCAGAGGTAGGTATGCCCATGCCCTCGGTGCGAGGCAGGCTGCCGTTGCCGCCGGCCAGCGCGAGGTAATCCACGAGGGCGGTCTTGAGTGTATCGACGGTTCGCACAACCTGTTGCACGCGGGCATTGCGCAGGGCATCGAAACCCTTCGGAAGCAGCAGCCCGACCAATACAGCGACGATCGCGAGGACGAGCACGAGTTCGAGCAGAGAATAGCCTTGGGAATGATGATATTTTGGGAGATGTTTTTTCATAGGGTGGACGGTTTAGGTTAAGGGCCGCGGCCGCATAGCCCGGGAAAATCAGAGAACGCGTGCGACCTCCTCCACGGTGGTGAGTCCGGTCGCGGCCGCATGGAGCCCGCTATCCCAGAGCGTACGGTATCCCTCGGATTCGCGGAGCGAAACAAGGTCGGCCAATGGGGCGTCGGCGGCGATGGGAGCCAGAAACGATTTCGCCGGGATGACTTCATGGATCGCCAGTCGCCCATAAAAACCGCGCCCATGGCATTTCGGACAACCTCTCGACTGATAAAATTGCCCTTCGGGCAAACGGTAACGTTGCCGCAATTGTTCGAGTTGTGGATGCGGTGTCCGACAAGCGGGACAAAGACGACGCACCAGCCGCTGAGCCGCAACCATCCGAAGGCATGCGGCGATGAGAAAACTTTCGACCCCGAGGTCGCGTAAACGCAGGATTGCGGAAAGCGCGTCGTTCGTATGCAGGGTCGAAAGCACGAGGTGCCCGGTGAGCGCGCCGCGGATCGCCAGTTGCGCGGTCTCGGCATCGCGCATTTCGCCGACGAGCATCACGTCGGGGTTTTGGCGCAGGAGCGCCCGCAGGGCAGAGGCGAAGGTAAGTCCGATCTTTTCTCGAATCTCGGTTTGGCGAATAGCCGCGAATTCATATTCGACCGGATCCTCCAGAGTGTGAATCACCCGGCCACGGTAGTCCAAGGCGTGCAGCGCGGCGTGCAGTGTCGTCGTCTTGCCCGAGCCGGTCGGACCTGTAAGCAGGATCAGGCCGGCGGGTCCGTTGAGTGCGTCTTCAAGCGCGTTCGCTTGAGACTCGGTCAGACCCAATTCGGTAAAGGATTGGACCGGCATGGTCTGGTCGAGAAGCCGGATGACCAGATTTTCGCCGTGCACGGTGGGAAGTGTGCTCAATCGCAGATGATAGCGCCGACCATTCTCCTTGAGCACGGCTCGTCCATCTTGCGGGAGCCGGCGCTCGGTGATATCCATGCCTCCGAAGATCTTTCCACGCGCGAGCAAGGCATCACGTTGCGCGAGCGGCACGGTGATATGATCGTGCATTTCGCCATCGAGACGGAAACGAACCAGCAGTGCGGTTTCCTTCGGTTCGAAGTGAACGTCGCTCGCACCGTCTCTGGCGGCGATGCGCAGAATCATATCGAGCATCCGCGTGGCATCGACGGTCGGATCGACCACGGTGGGCGGTGCGGTTGGGCGCGACCGGAACGTCTGGAGCAATTCACGTATCACGGGATCAAGTGCGGGGTGAGAAAGATCACGAGTTCGGTGCGGTTGCGCAGCGTAGCTTGGCTGCGGAAGGCGAGGCCGAGGAGCGGTACGCGGCTCAGTACCGGCACCGCGCGTGTGCTGGAGCCGCTTTCCTCGGAGATGAGTCCGCCGATGACGGCGGTTTCGCCATTGCGGAGCCGCACAATGGTTGAGGCTTGTTTGACCTCGGTGACCGGGGCGGTCTGCTTGCCGTCCGGACTGGTCACGATGGATTGCAGCCGCGTGATGGCCGGAAGCACGTCCAGGGTGATCACGCCATCGTTATCCACTTGGGGTGTGACCGCGAGGATGGTGCCGATCGTGATGGTGGAAATGGAAAACGTCTCCTGGGTCTGATTATACGGCACCGTCGTGCCTGCCTGCTGGTATGTCGTGGATTGCTGGAGACGAAAGAACGGTCGGTCTTCTCCCACCTTGATAAAGGCGGTCTGATTGTTGAGCGCTCGCAATCGCGGTTGCGCGACGGTAGTGACATCGCCCTGTTGTTTGAGGGCCTGAATAATCGCGGTGGCTTTGCCGAGCCCGAGGTTCGCCGCAAAGGAACTGTTTCCAAACACAGAGCCTCCGACACCGGTGACCGCGAGAGGCGCACTGGCGTCGAGACGCAGATCACCGAGCGCGCTGGTGGCCAGTTCCCAATCGACGCCGAGCTTCTGTTCATCGCGCAAAGTGACTTCCACCAAGCGCGCCTCGATTTCCACTTGGCGCGAGATGCGACGATTCACGAGTTCGATGAACGCGCGGATCACGTCGTGCCGTGAAAGCGGAGCCGTGACCTGCGCGATCCCACTGAAGCGGTTGAGCACCAAGCTGTCTTTCTCGCCAAGCATGGTTCGTAGCTCCGCCTCCAGGCCGGCCCAGAATGTGTTGGGATTTTCCTGCGAAATGGAAACTTGCGTGGCATCCGAGGCGGCATCCATTGATTGGTTTGATCGATTCGGGTAGGTGCTCTGCGCATGCAGATTCTGGCTTGTATCATAGCCGCCATTCATTCCTCCCAACGTGATCGACGCGCTCCCGAAACCGGACCGGGTGAGTTGCGGATAATCGATGGCATAAAGGACGGTCTTGCGTTGCCGCACGGCAATGGCGGTGCCTTGTTCCTCGAAAAAATAATCGTATGGGACGGTCAGGGCAGCCAAGGCATCGCGCAGGGTGCCTCCGCCAACCTCCACAGTGACTTTTCCGATAATGTCGGAATCGACAAGAATCGTCGTGTGCGTGGCGCGGCCGAGAGAACGCAAGGCATCAGGCAAAGCAGCGGACTCGAAACGCAAGCGTTCGACCGGTTGATCAAGCATGGCGGCGCTCACGGGCACGACAAAGAGGATGCAAAGGAGTATTTTCATTATAAATACGGTTTAGGGTTGCTCGATGACGAAGGGCACCAATCCACGGTTGGTTTCGCTTTGCAGCAGCGTGCGATTCGGCGCGCGGTATTTGAGGACCGCAGGCGCGACAACATTGAACGTCCGCACCACGGGCAGGGCCGGGAGGTAAAAATCGTTTCCATCCTGCCTCGCTTCGACTGAAACAATGCCCGGAGCGATGACTTGGAGTTGGTTGCCCATAATCATGGCCGGTCCGCTCACCCCATAATACACGGGCAGACCGGAAGAGGCGACGGCGTTTAGGCTAAGCGCAGCCGCGCCGACGCTGACGTCGGCCAAGGCGGGAAATGAAATGGCCTGCGCCTGTTTGCCCGCAAACACAGCCTGAACCAACTTGGGGGCATCCATCACAATGACCACGGTCGGGACCATCCCGGTGGCATCGCCCGCCCAGCCGGCGAATCGCGCATTGGGCGCAGGGGTGGCCGAAATCGTGACGATGGAACCGTGGGGATAAGTGCCGCCCATGGTAACGATTCCGCTCCCAATGGCACTGGTCACCAAAGAATAGGACTTGAGTGCAAACAGCGCATGCACGGCGCGGTTGCGATTCATCAGAATCGAGATGGGATTATTCGTTCCGGACGCATCGCCACTCCATCCGACGAAATCATGCAGGGCATCCGGAGTGGCCGTGACCAATACGGAGCTCCCTTCCATAAAAAGACCGCCAGGCGAAACGGTGCCGCCACTGCCCGCGGAGGTGACGAGCGAGAACTGAACCAGAACGGGAGCTTCGACTGTAACGGTGTGAGTAAGGGTCGGGGAGGTCGCGCCGGACGCATCCGTTGCGCAGGCGGTATAGGTCACGGTGCGTGGTCCGGTATCAGCACTCTGATTACTCGCTTCACTCGTGGAGCCGTTTCCACCTTCAGTTGAGGCAAAGGCACCGCCGTCCTTCCAGATGTGGATCGTACGCAAATTGCCATCCGGGTCGGTCGCGCGTGCGCTGATGGTATAGCGCTGACCGCTATCTACCACCGCAGGCACAGCGCCCCAGACGATCGTCGGGGCGGCATTCGGTGGCGTATCAATGGTGATGGTGTGGGAAATGACCGCAGAGGAGAGCCCGGCGCTATCCACAGCCTGGGCGGTAAATGTCACTGTGCCTGGAGTCCCGTCGGAAGTGAAATTACCGGAATCGCCGTCCGCGCCATTGCCTCCCCCGGAAAAAGCGAAAGGCTGTCCATTTTTCCACACGTTGACTTGCGTCAAGTTGCCATCCGGATCGTGCGCGCGTGCAGAAATGCGATAAGTTTGCCCCACCGTGGCAGAACTTGGAGCTTCCTGCCATTCGATGCTCGGGGCTTGGTTGGCTGGAGGGGGATTTTCGAGGGTGATTTCCGTCATCCTTATCCAGCCGCTCGTAATTGAGCTGTTGAGGCGGATCGTGTGGTCGCCAGCCTGGAGATTAAATTCACGATAGCCTTTGTCTCCAAGCGATCCGTAGGAGCCGCCATATCGGGCGAAGAAGATCAGTTCATCCACTCCGGTATCAGGGCGACGGCGAGAAATGGTGATATTCGACGTGCCGCTGAGGGCTTCGAGCCGGAAGCGAAGGATTTGTGGGCTGCTGACGTTGAACCAGTATTGGTAGGTTCCGATATTCAGTTGGCCGTTTCGCGATTCGAGAAATGAAACGATTTCGTCGGCACAAACATGGGCAGCAAACCCCATCAAACTGAGAATAAGCGCGGCCATACGCCGCAGGGAAAAGAAGGAATGCATACTATTGGACGGTTACAGTGGCGTTTTCGCGAAGATGGAAGCGCAGCGCCTCAACGCCGGGCCAGGCGGAGCCGCGATGGATAATGACGAGCCGGCCACCGAGGATTTCCGGCGTGACGCTCGCCCCGCTGTTGGCCGCCGCCGTAAAGGCAGCGGGCGTATTATTGAAGGACACAAACACCTGTTCGGTCGGATGGTTGTTGTTCACCGTCAGCCGGAACTTGGGCAGAACAATCCGGCGAACACAGAGTTTGCTGACTTGGGTCAAACCGCCGCTGCCTTGAATCCAGGCCGAGACCTGAGCACCCGTGAGTCGGCTGGTCCAATAACCGGGAAGACCGGCGGAGCGATTTTCCCAGTCATGGTTCCAAATGGCATCGAACCAAGCGCCGCCAGCTTCATAGGCCGGCAACGCCAGTTGTTCGCTCCGCCCGGCTAGACTCAGGAGCAGGAAGCGCTGGCGATCCGGTTCATCCGGCCCGGCGAAGAGCAGACGCGGATTCCCGTTTCGATTAAAGGCAAGGCGGGCCAGTTCGGGCTGGACGGAGGGAGTCGGAGCGGCGCCGATTACCGGAACAAGTCCGCGCAACCGGCCTGCCTTGGCGAACCACGAGTTCGAAGCCGTCGTGGTATAGGGAGCCGTGGTTGAGCTGGAAAAGGCCGTGGCGGTGTCGCTCTCTCCGATTGTGCCTGGAAGGGCGGCGATGTTCAGCAGAGACAGATCGGTCGCATCGAAGGACTGCGTAATCGTGGCGGCCAGTTCCGCCAAGGAACGCGCCTCTGCCTCCCGCTGGCTGCGTTCCACCATGTCCCGGGTCGAAGGCAGCAACACGGATGCCAGCACGCCGATCACAAACAGGACGAGCACGATTTCGAGGAGCGAAAAACCGCGCTTCGCCAAACAGGCACACCGATGCAGATGGGAATTACACGTCATCGGTCAATGGGGGTTGACACTCCCGAGGAGCGAAACGAGGGGCAGGAAGAACGATAAAGCGATGGCGCCGACCACTGCCGCCAACAGGGCCATCACAACCGGTTCGAGCAGCGCGAGTGCGGTCGTCAGCCGTTCACGCGCGCGGGTGCTCGCGTAATCTTCGATGTGCCGAAGCGCCGCCCCAAGTTGGCCGGTGGTTTCTCCGGCTTTCAGCGCCGGGATCATGAAAGGCGGGAACGCATGCCCCTTGGGCAAGGCGGCATAGAGAGGCCGTCCCGCCGCGACGGCGTCGCGTGCCGCCAGCAGTTGGCTTGCGAGCACGGCGTGACCGGTCAGCTCCGCGCCAGAAGTGAGGGCATCCAGAAGCGGGACGCCTGCTTCATGCAGCAGTCGGCCATGCGCGGCAAACCGTGCTGTCGCCAGATGACGAATGACATCGCCCCATAAGGGGATTTTTAACAACAACGCATCCCGTCGCCGGCGCAGCGCAGGAGAGTGCGCCGCCACCACAAACGCAAAGCCCAATGCAATGGCGATTGTCAGCAAGGCCAGCGTGTGCACGTGCATCAGCTCACTGGTGCGGATGAGCATAATGGTGATCAGAGGAAGCGTCAGATGGAGTGACGTGAAGATTTCCGCGAACCGAGGCACCACGCTGCCCAAGAGGAAGATGACAAGCCCCGCCGTCGCGGTCAGAACAATCGCGGGATAGATGAGTGCGCGCCGCGCGGTACGACGGAGGCTGTCAATGCTGGTCAGATGCGCGGCGAGCGCGCGCAAAGATTCTGGCAGTTGCGCGGAAACCTCGCCCGCCGCGATGACCGCCCGCAAGTGCGACGGAAACAACCTCGGAAAAGCCCGACAAGCCTGGTGGATCGGCTGACCTTGAGATACCTCCCGACAGAGGTGGCTCAATACGGTGCGAATCGCTCCCGGAGGAGCATCTCCAGCCAATTGGGCAAGGGCGAGATCGGCGGTAACACCGGCCCGCAACTGCAATTCGAGCTGATGCAGCAGCGGCACGAAGTCACGCACGGGGATCGTCAGTCGCGTGAGTTTTCGACTGGCCTTCATCTCCCGCGCGGAAACCAGCCAAAGTGATTTCGCTCGTAAGGCGTCCTTGAGCTGATGTCGATCCCGTGCTTCGAAATGCTCGGAACGGCGGCATCCCTGCGAATCGATAAAAATGGCGGCGTAGGTAGGCATGTCAGAGGGCAAGGCGGATTCGCGTGGACTTTCCGGTTACGGGAATGCGGATGCGGTGCGCCTCGTAACGGAACAGGGTTGAATCCGGTTCGATCCGGATAAGCGTGAGTCCTTCAATCGATTCGCCTGGCACCACCGTGCGTCCGTTGACGAGCACACACGGGGTGGCTCCGCTCACGATTCCGTCAATATGAAGTGTGATCTCCCGCAACGCATCCGTAGCGACGCTACGCACCGCGAATGGATTAATCTCCTCATCGGACGCAAGAGCGACCGCCACGAGATCGATCACGCCATCTGCATTCGGCATAATTGCGGGTTCGAGTTCGACAACCGGATTACCGGGTGCCGAGGACGGTGCATCCGATTCCAAAGCGGGCGGCGGTTCTACATCCTGAGCCAAAATCACCGGCTCCTTGAAATGGGCTTCCGTAACCACCGTGGCGGATGTAGCCGACTGTGCCCCGTTTTTTTCAGAGAGTGGAACCAGCGGAGATGATTGCGGTGCCGGGCGAAGATTCCATCGTGCGGCGTTTTCGACGCGTTGAATTTTATGAGCCTCGTGACGGATCAGATCGTTTTCCGGATCGACGTAGGCGCCGAGCGTATAGTGGCTGATCGTGGCTGGAATACGCGCGTCGGAGACAGGCGCAGGATCGGCCAGCGGCAAGGGAGCAGGCGGGTTCTCCGCAGGCTTGGTTTGGCATCCCGCCAGTGCCAGAACAGACAAGGCAACGAAAATTCTCATGGTTGTGATGGCATGGAGCCGGTTGCAGGCGCGGTCGCCGGGCGGTCGAACGCGTCGAGGGTTTGGGTGACATAGAGATAAAACGGTTTCCCTGCCGGGACCCGGACATAGAAACCATCGTGGGCCACGGCATCGCGAAGCTGCTGCGCGTATTCGCGGAGAATCGCGCTCGTGCCCGCGAGGGTGGCATTGCGGGCGGTCGCCGTCGGCACTGCGGTTTCGCCGAGCAGGCCCGCCGTACTGCGCGTGTCCTGAAGTGCTGAAGTGGCAACGGAGAGAAAGGTCGCCGCGAAAAGTTTGATTTCCCGCCAGTCGTCAGTGCGCAGGATTTCGCCCCGCAATCCGGCGGAGCCATCGTGCGATCCCCACTGACCGTCCGCCGCGATTTCACGATCGAGCGCGATGCCATCGACGCGAAGTTCGCGTCCGTTCTCGCGACCCGGTGAGCGCCAGACAATCATCCAGCGGCCCTGAACGGCCAACCGCTCGCGGGCGCGGTCGAGCGAAGCACGCCCATGCACCTCGGCTCCGGCTGGGATGATGAGATAACCATTGTGCCAGACATCCTCGGTAACCAGACCGATGACCGGCGTCTCCAAGCGATTCGATTCCAGCGTGACCACCGTTTCGCACGGAATCAAGCGACCGAAAGGCGCGCCCCTGATCGACGCTTCTTCCGACTCCGTCGAACGTGCGGTAAGTGAAAGTGGCAATGCAGGCGGTATTGAGGGAACAGCGGGAGGTGTTGTTGACGTCGCCGGGATTGACGGAGGTGGAGACGGCGGCTCGAAGCGGGCACCGCCCCGTTCAAACACCTTGGGTAATGAGGCAGGGGCGACTGCCTTTGCCGGAGACATGGACGCGCCGCGATGGGCACGCTGCCAAGCGACGATTCCCATGGTGATCGCGGCCAGTACCCCGACGGCGACGAGTTGTCCGGTTGGACTGCTGAAGAATTGGCTGTCGAGTTTCATGGCAAGGGCGACACGACGACCGAGAAAGTGTTTTTTATGGAGATATCTCCCCGCGACCCATCGGGGTTGCCGACGATGGCAATCATCACGATTTCGGCATGTTCGGCGGGTACTTCTCCGCGGGCATCGGTCAGCGCCACGGGATAGCAGGCTTGGCCAATCCGCACCTCGAGTTGTGCGGGAGCGTAGCGGAACGCATGTTTTCCACGATTTTCGAACCGGACGCGCAATATCAACGCGTCCTCGTCGTCGAACCGAAATACTTCTTCGATGATTGTCGTAATGTCGCCCGCCAGTGTTGTCGTTTCTGGAGTCGTGCGCTCGATCCGTTGCACCAGAGCCGGATATTGTTCGGAGAGAGCGGCGAACTCTTTCGCCTGATCGATCAGAGCGAACAATTGGTGCGGCATGGGGCGCGCGGCATCCCGGCGCTCGGTTTTCGCCGGATGCTCGTAAAACGTGACGGTGCGGTCTGGCTCCGCTTCAGTGGTAAACGAGAAAGCAAAAACGCGGTCCCGGAAGATGACGTTGGCCGCGCCAACGGCGTCCGCCTGCAACGCCCGCACGGAGAAGAAGCGTGTTCCCGGTTGGTGCGAAATAAGAATAGGCGGTGCATCTTCCGCCCGTTGCGACACGCCAGCACCGTCGAGTGCCGTGACCGGACCGGGGAAAATCACAGTCGTGGGCACTTCAGTGCCAACCCGAACGGCATATACGCTCCGGTCGTCGAGCGGATACCGTTTGACCGGTCCAGCCGCGATGCCGGACGCCAGCATCCCGGAGAAAAACGTCAGGAGGAAAGCTCGTAATACCATACGGCGAGAGGGAAGCGGCCATTGGCCGCAAGGTTGGGGTTGCGCGCGAAAGTGAATCGCGCAGTGAAGGCAGGCGCTTCGGTGAAAATCTGTTGTCCGACGCTGCCGGTGCGGAGCAGTTGCCCTTCCGCCTGGACGAGCACGACCTGCTCGCGTGTTTCCAGCACGGTGAGTTTCAGGACCTCTACCTTTTGGTGCAGTTTTTTGCGGGAAAACTCCTCCGCGCTCCTGGTCCAGTCGCTTTGTGCCTGTTGCAAGGCCTCCGGCAGGAAGAGTTTTTCGAGCAATTCCGGTTGATCAAATCCAGCGGGGTTGCGTTGCAGCAAGGCGAGGCAAGCTAGCAGCGCGTGCTGCTCATGCAGCTTGGCCGATTCCTCGAATGCCAGCAACGGGCTGATATGGAACGTGCCGCTGCCATCGAGCACGACGACACGTTCCCGGGTGCGGTAGGCCCGCACGAGCAGATACGGTTGCACGATGCTCAACACCACTGCGGCTGCCGCAACCAAGAACCAGAGCCGCGCGGCCATCGCGGGATTGACGAACATATCCAGCGGATGCCAAGCCCGGGGGACTGCCTTTTTGGGGTTGAGTCTTCCGGGAGGGGTCGAGGTTTCACGAAGGGTTATGCTCATATGCGTCAGATCGTGGTGTGAGGGGCGGGCAGTTGGGCCGCGACCAAGACGGCATGGGCGCGAGCATCACCTGTGGAGTTCGCTGGCGGCGGTGGGGGAGTTACCGGCGCGGGTGGCGGAGGCGGCGGCATCGTCGGGCCGCCTCTTGGTCCGGAATCGGAGCCGGCTTTGGCAACGATCGCAGGCAGCGCAGCGCCGCCAGTCTTCACCGATTTGATCATCCACGCGATTTGCTGGATGGCATAGAGCTGCTGGAGACTGGAAGTTCCGCCCGTAGAAAGCGGCGAGCCCGAACAGATCAATGCTTGCATCAGAAAAGGTGTCCCGAGCGTACCGAGAATCAGCCACAAGGCGGCGAGCAGCGCGCCCAGAAAACTGGCAAACGATGCCGCATGAATTTCTCCCGGACCGATGCCGTAAGCGGCTGCCAGATTTTGCTGATAAGCCGTGAGCAGATGGTAGGCGACCAGTTCGGTGACTGCGAAACCCACCGGCCATGCCAGCACGGCGATGGTCTGCTGCACATATCGAACCGCGAGCGACGTGAGCGAGGGCACCAGCATGAGCCCGAGCGCGATCGGCAGGAACAAATAGCACAGGAGTTTGAGCAGGTACTGCAGCAGAAGAAAAGGCAGTTGCAGAAGACTCGCGATCAGCACGATGAGCTTGGCAGCGGCCCAGAGGCTCGCGCGGTAGAGTGATTCACCGATGCGGCGCAGGCTGAACTCATCGGGATTTTCCGCCACGCTGTCCCGCAGCAGCGTGGCCGTCTGCATGGGATGCTCGGTGTAGCGTTCGTTCACCACATCCGCAAGATTCAGAAAAATGCGTTCCGTGAACCCGAACCAGTGCGGCAGGGTCGCGATGATGCCAACCACGAGCACGGCCCGCACCAGTGGACGCACCAGACTTTCCATGTCGGCTCGCGCCCGGTGCACCTGTATCACGAGACCGATGACCGCGACGAAGAACACCACGAACCGCAAGGTGTCGGTGAGACCAAGAATGGCGCCGCGCACGCCTGGAACAAAGTGCTCCATCAGTTGCGACCCTCCTCCGGCTTTTGGCGCCGTTCTTCCTGCCGGAGCTTCTCCATGGCTTGTTCAACCTCTTGGCGCGTGTAATCGGTGCGCGTATCGAGCGAGATGCTTTTCTGCCACTCGTTCATTGGGCGATATCCGCCGCTGTCTGCAACCGGGACAGTCGTGCGTGCGCGCTGGTAGTACCGGTGCACGAGGTAGCCACAAAGGCTGAGGCCAGCCGCAAGGAAGAGGAGACCGAAGAACATTCTTTTCATGGGCGCGTATAGCCGTCCGGCGTGAGGCGCACGGAGCGCTGCCACGCATTCACCGCGCTGAGCGTCTGCCGCTCCTCCGCGATTTGCTTCTCGATCATATCCTGTCGCTCTTTGGCGGCCTGATTTTCGTTCTCGATCTGTTGGGCCTGTAGTTTCTCGCTCTCGTCCCGACGCCGCGCGGCGATCACGGCGAGTTGACCGTTGAGCGCGGCAACCTTGACGTTCAGCTTGTCAACCTCCGCTTGGGTCGGAGCCTGTTGCAGGGCGGTCAGCGACTGCGCCAGATCGGCTTGCAGGGCGAGACGGCGCGATTCTGTTTCGTCGTGCACCCGGCTCAGGTTCTCCGCCTGCTGATCGACGGCCGCGTAGCGCCGGTAGGTCTCCGTCTGGCGCGTGAAACGCTGATTCAGCGTCGTGAGATCGTCGAGTTCACCGTAAATGCCCTCGGCGGTGCGACGCAAAGAGGCGGTCGCATCCGCCAGGCGGCGGACGGCTCGCAACGTCTCGCCATAGGTGCGGGCGAGTTCTTCGGGAGCGAGTTTGTCCATGACCATTTGCGAACCAGCCAGCGTGGGATCGCCCAGCACTTCGCGAATCCGCCGCTGCTCGGCGAGTTGATCTTCCAACTGGCGGATTTGCCGATTGAGTTTTTCCAACTGGCTCGCCCACTGCCGGAGCGTTTCGACATGATTGGCGGCCTGGGCCGATTGAATCGCCGTGTTGATGACGGTATTGATCGGATCATTGACGATCCATTGGGCAAACGCCGCTGGCGCGCCGATAAAAAGGAGGATTAAAAATCGATATGGAGTCATGGGATGCGACGAATGGGGAGATAGTCCGTGGAGGGGTTGACGATAACGCCGTCCACGGTTCGCTCGGGACGGACGATGGGCAGAAGTTCGAATTCCGAAGAAACCGGAGCGGGCTTCTGCGCGGCCTGGATCGCCCAGTAACGAGCCTTGGCGGCTTGCGCTGTCGGGCTCTCGGGGGCAGAGGGCTTCGGCGCGGAAGCGCACCCGACGAGAAGGAGGATTACACTAAGCAACGAGAGCAGCAGTCGAGGTGATGGCATGGGCGGGCTCCGTGTTTTGGGCGGGAGGTTCAATGTGGCGCAGCGTGCCGCATTGCGGCGGCTGCGAGGTGGGGGCGAAATAGCACAACGCGGAATGGCGCTGCGCGGCGGGAAGCTGCTCGGGCAGCGGGTAATGTTGGATGACGTCGATGGCGCTTTCCGGCAGCGCGAGATCTGCGGCCAGGTCCGACAGGTCCCCCCGGTCGGATTGGCGCATGAGAAAAAATTGCTTGGCGTTGCCGATCACCGCCGGTCGTATGCGCGAGGTTTTGAAGCGCGCGTATTGCTGCACGATGCTCACGGCCCAACAATTGAACTTGCGGAGCTGGGCGTAACTTTCCGCGACGATCGTTTCTCCGCCTGGAACGTCGAGAAAACGGGCCACTTCCTCGAAGATGATCCGTTTCCTTTGGACACGCGGCAGCGCCAGGATGTGTTGCCGTGCAAAACCGGAAATGAGGAGTCCCGTGGCGGCCTTGAGTTCCACGGCCTGCTCGGGCACGTAGCCAAGCTCGAAATGCGCGACCGGGCGGCGCAAGGAAACATTCGTCACGCCATCGAAGAGCTGGCCGTAGGCGCCATCGGCGCTCCAGGCGCGAAGCAATGTTGCCAGCCGGTCGATTTCCTCCTTGGGGTGCTCAGGGAAACGCGCAAAGGCGAGCAAATCCACCAGAGCACCGTGGGTGGGATGATCCTCCGGTGCGAAAAGCGCGCAGGCGGTCTGCCCGACCAGCCGTTCCGTCGTCGGATCTTGGGCAAACTGCGTGAGGTCCGCCTCGCTCAAGTCGGCGACGAATTGCTGCGCCTCCTCATCACCGGCGGCCCGTCGATCCCGCAGTTCGACAAACGCATCCAGCGGAGTCGTGCCGGCGGGCAGGCGCAGACGCCAGCGATGCGCCGCGCAGGCCAGCCGGCTGGCCTCCATCGCCCGCTCCGGATGGCGTCGCGCCCATTCGGTGAAGGCATCGCGGTAGAGCTGGTGCAGGTATTGGGTGAGCTGGGCTGATCGCAAGGCGAGACGCTCATCGCTTCCCGGAACTCCGATCATCCGTGACAGCAGGGCCACGGCGCTCGCGAGGTGAAGCTGCGTCAAGGGAAGTCCCTGCGTGTCGAGGTAGTTGATCGTCAATGCAGCGTCGGGATGGACGATGATCGGGGTTTCCCCGAGCGTTTCGGTGAAGGGACGATAGGAAAGCCCTTCCTCGATGATAACCGTGTAGGCAAACAATGCTGCCGTCTGCATGAGCAGGTCGTGCATGACCGCCGACTTGCCGGCGCCGGTCATGCCGAGAAGCACGGCATGTTGCGGCGAACCGCCCACCGCAGTGGCGAGGCCCACGAGGTTTTGATGGCTGCCGTCGTAAATCGCCTCTGCGATGGCGAGCGCGCCGGTAAAAGTGGCGGAAAAGGGCAGCAAGTCGGCGAGGTAGTTGTCCTCGGCGTAGTGGTTGCGATGGCGATAGGAGGAATGAGTCCAGCCCGGCCAGGAGGCGAAAAAGAGCTTCTTGGCCGTCGTCGGAATGGCGCACTCGAAATACTGCGCGCCATCCATCGCATGAATAGCCGCCTGCATAGCCGTGATCTTCTCGCGCAGAGCCTCGCGGGTCGGAGCCCACAGTCGGATGATATAACCCACCTCGAATGGGCGGACGAAACCGCTGGCGAGGTTCTCGACTTTCCGCTCCTTCTTACGCAGCGCCACGGCGAGCGAGTGCCGTTTTTGGTCGGCGTACTCGCCAGCCAGCCGTTCGATGGCCTTTTCCTCCCGTCGGATTTCTCCGCGCGCGATCTCTGGAGTAATATTGACTGTGATACGATAATCGAGGAACGGCAGACCGGTCAGATGAGTAATGATACCCGGCCGCGTCCGCTGGGGCCAGCGGTCGAGGGTGAGGATGGCATGATACTGACCGTCGAGGACGAAGCCGCCTTCGGGCTGGCCGACACCTTCGCTGAACCAGCATTGTTCCTGGATCGAGAGCCCGGAATCGAAGTGGATGGGAAGTTCGTTGTGTTCAGTTGCGGAAGGATTGAGAAAGTCACGCAGGTAGCGGCAGTGTTCCTCGTCTCCCATTGCCGTCACCGGAGTTTCACCCTGAAAGAGGGTGCGCAGGGTGTGGGCAAAATCCTCGAACTGCGCCTGTAATTCACCGATCACGGCGGCATAATGCGCCCGAAGTCCGCCGGGGGTTTGCACGTTGCCGGCATACCGCGAAATCTCGACGGAAAGAAAAAGTGCGAGGCGTTCCCGTCGCAACGTCCGGGCCTGCATGCGCTCCCAATAGCGGATAAAACGTTCATTGCGCACCCGGCGGACACCGGGATGGGGCACCTTCTGGGTGGCATCGTGATAGGCCAGCAGTTCGGACCGGTAGTCGGCGTCACAGGACCATTGCAGTTGCAGGCGGCGACCGGGTGTGGCCAACGCCAGAACGGCACGCACCTGATCCTGAAAGGCATTGAGGCGGGCCACGCTGGCTCCTCTTTGGTCGGGCGGTTCGATCCAAAAACCCTTCGAGGCAATCGCGCCACGCTCGGGAAACCCATAAAGAATCAGTCCATCACAGAAGACTCCGTTGGGGGCTTTGTCATGTGGCTTCATTCCACTACCCTCCGCTGTTCGCCAGCAATCCGCGTGAAATTACCGCCGCTCAAAAGCTGCTCCAGCAGGTCTCGATCATAGCCGGCCGGCTTGCCTTGTTTCAGCAACAGGATCCAGCCCAGGACACCGACCAACGGCACGGCGACGATGAAGCCGGCCAGGATAAACCCGATCTTGAGCACCAAGGTGAAAATCGCGAACAACGCCAGGGCGCCAAGCACGACGAGCAGGACCGGCAGATACAGGTTGCCATCCAGTCCAAAGACGCGTCCAGCCGAGTCATCGGCTGCATTTGTCTCGGTGTAGCGCAGATCGGCCATGGTCAGAAACGAGGGGTAATCACGGCATCCTGGAGACCGAAGATGCTGAACAGAGCGGCCATGATCGTGGCTGCCGCCGCGATGATGATGCCGGCCACGATGCCGGCCTTGCCGTCGGGATCGCCTTTGCTGATGGCGTTGGCCCCCGACCAGATTTTAATCACTCCCCAGAAAAAACCGAACATGAAGAGAACGGCGAGGGCCAAGCCGAAGCCGTCTTTGAGCTGCTGGATCTGCACGAAAAGCGGCGAAGGAAGCACAAGCGCCGAGACCGTGGCAGAAGATGAGGGAAACAGTATCATTAACCCATAAACCCATAATAAAATTGCCGCTTGTCAACGCTTATTTTATGGGTTTATGGGTTAAATATGAGTTCCGACACCTCGATCCCGGTCAAAGTCAGCTTCTCGTTCTACCCTTCCGACGTGGAAGCGCTGAACGCCCAGACGCTCGGGTTGCGACGCCTGGGTGCGTCCGTCCGTCGTGGCACGGTCATTCGGGCCTTGATTGAGCTCACCTCCGAAACCGAGATGTTCGCGGCCGCCGTCTTGCTCCATCGCGACTATGCGGCCAAGACCGGTCCGCGCGAAACCGACAATATCGCAGACATTCCCACAGTGGATCTGCCTCCCCGTTTGATCGAGAAGCTCGATCGGGTGATCACGGACCTTGCGGACAAAAACATCATTGCCAATCGCGCCTACGTCGTCCGCGCGATTCTGCGTGCCGCACCCAAACCGGCGTCGTGGGCTCCAGCGGTAAAGAAATTTTTGAGGGATTTTCCGCGGCGCCCACGCACCAAGTCGGCGGTCAAACCGAAACGGCATGGCAAATCGTGAACAGCTCCTCCGGCTCCAAGGAATTGAGGGGCATCTCCGCGCGCATTTGCGTGGACAGGATCACGTGTTGCCGAGATTGGCTGCGGTGTTCGTTCGTGGCGAACTTGGCCTGACGCGGACAGATCGGCCGCGGGGTATTTTTCTCGCCGTTGGCCCGACGGGGACCGGTAAAACGGAGTCGGTTTTACTGGTGGGCCACTATCTCTTCGGAGAGAATTCGGTGCGGAGGTTCGACCTTTCCGAGTATCAGCGCCCGGATGCGATCGAACGCCTGCTGGGAGCCGATGGCTCGGAAGGCGGCGCGATTGGCCGGGCGGCGCACGGAGCAGAGCGCCGCATCTGGCTCTTCGACGAGTTGGAAAAGGCCCACCCCAAGGTTTTCGATCTGTTCATTCAGATGCTGGAACCCGGGCACCTCACGCTGGCCACCGGACAAGTGGTTTCGTTCCGCAATGACTACATCGCCTTCACCTCGAATCTCGGCGCGGCGGAAGCGATGCGCATGGTCCGATCGAGCCTCACCAGCATTGAACAGGCCGTGCTGCGGCGCGTGGCCGAATCCCTGCGTCCCGAAATCCTTGCCCGGATTCCGGACAAGTTCGTTTTCGGACGATTGACGCCCGACGTGCAGCGGGAAATCGCCGCATTGCACCTCGCGGCCGAAGTCAACCGCCTGCGGTCCGTCGGATTCGACCTGGAGGTCTCCCGGGAGGCGTTGGAATTTCTGATGCGCGAGGGATTTCATCCCCACCTAGGCGCGCGCCCCCTGCGGCAGACGATTGAGCGCAACCTGCAGGACGCGGTGGCCGAGGCGCTATTTTCTTATGGGATTGGAAGTGGAAAAATCTCAGTGAATCAGCAAGGGCGTCGATTATGCCTAATCCCGTCCTGAGTTGCCTTTTCCGAGTTGAAGCCAAACATTTCGAGCTGCGTTGGAAGCCCCGCGAATCATGAGAAAATAGCAACGCCGGCCGCCTTGGCGGCTTTCGCGAGGCCAGTGCGTCCGTGTCATTGGCCGCCCGCTGGGCGGCTTCATCGTCAGTTACGATAGGCAAAGCCGCAACCAAGTGGAGCGCCTCCGTGATGTCCGCTTGCGATGCGCGCTTTTCGCCTTTTCATCATAATAAGACCATTGCCGGGAGGCTCGCGCATTCGCGGCGCATCTCGTCGCCGATATCGTCACTGTCGGCTCATGAGTCTTCCGCTGCACAACGCTCTTGGCGGAGCAGAAAAACCGGTCGCATCCGAAGACTGACGCATATCGCGTTTTTATTTCGATGTGTCGTCGGACGGAGAACGCAGGGATTCTACGATCGTGCGGACATTGTGGCGATACATCGCGCCGTAGGTCGCGGCATCGCTGTCGGCAGGTCCGAGGCCGTCCGCATAGAGGGCACCGCCGATACGCACTCCCGTTTCACGCGCAAGATTTTGGAGGAGACGGGAATTGGCGCTCTCTTCCGCGAAAATGGCGCGGATGTGTTCGCGCCGGATCAAGTTGACGAGTTCCGTCATGCGTCTGGCATCCGGTTCGCTTTCGGTGGAGAGGCCGCTGATAGAATGCACGGCAAGACCATAATCGTGGGCGAGATAACCAAAAGCATCGTGTGAGGACACAAAATGCCGAGACGACGCTGGCAACGTGGACATCTGGCTGGCCCCCCATTCCTTAAGCGCAGTCAGCCGCTGCTGATACAGCTTGGCGTTGCGCGAGAAATCCTCGCCCCACGCCGGCCGCTGTCGCGTGTATTCGGCGCGCACCAGACCGGTGGCGTGTATCATGTTATCGATGCTGTGCCACCAATGCGGATCCGGTTCCCGTTCGCCTTTCCCATTCGCATGGCCGCCATGATGATGACCATGCATGGCATTGGGGGTGGCATCATCATCGGCAGACATGCGGATAAACGGCAGCGCCTCACCAATCCTGACAATGTTCGTTTTCCCGGCGGTGGCGATTGCGACCCGGTCAAGATAGCTTTCGAGATTGAGGCCCGATGCGAACGCAATGTCCGCCTCCTCAAGCTTGCGCACATCCGCCGCGGACGGATCGAATCCGTGCGGATCAACGCCTGGCTGGACGAGTCCGATGACTTGAACCCGATCCCCGCCGACCTCACGAGCCACCTCGGTCAGCACCGTGCTTAGAGCCACTACATGCAGTGTGGAGTTTGTATCCTGCGTCGCCGATTCAGCGGCGACAAAGCACGACAAGAACAGCAGAAATAACAGATTGTGGACACGTTTCATAACACGGGGAAACACGCGAGCAAAGGAATCATTGGTAGTATTTTTCGCAGCGCCCCCTTCTTGGGCGGTTGAATAAAAACGCCGGGCGCTAGCAACTGCGGTGTGCGATGGCGAAAAATTTTGAGGGGGTGAATAGACGCCCTTGCTCCAGTGCGAGCCGTTTAACACATGCGTGAGACGATATCGGACGCGCACATGGCAAAATTGCAGGCTGTTATGAATGGTTGTGTGCATACCAGAACACCAGCCTAGCAAAGTCGTCAAGCGGGGTCGTCGAGAGAGAACGGAACAGTCCTCCCAACCTATACGTAGACCACATGGACTGATTTGGCGGCAAGCCCCTGCAAGATAGTGGCTACTTTTGGGGTTTGCGTCCCACGACCTGAACCACGGCCCGGCCGCGGTGGCCGGAGCCTTCCACCACGTCGCGTTCGATCTCCCGAGCGACGAGAAGGTTCAGACCAGCGAGCTCAGTGTGGAGATCGTCAAGCTGCATAAGCAGCACGAGGTCCTTCGGCCCACCGGTATTGAAGGCCAACTGGGCGGGCGTGTAGGCTTCCAGAATGAAAATGCCGCCCGGCTTCAGCCCATGCACGACTGCAGCGTGGAGGTTACGGCGCAACGGCCGATGGCAGGTGGGCAAAGACCGAGATAATGCCGGCCCATCTGCCCGGGGAGATCGGATAGGTGGCGAGATCGGCGACGACGATTTCCAGCGTCACACCGCGCGTTGCGGCGAGCCGTTGTGCCTTGTCCAGATCGACGGAGGATTGATCCACCGCGGTCACACGATGCCCGAGCGTGGCGAGATGGACAGCGTTACGTCCCTTGCCCTCGGCCAAGCAGAGTACCGGACCGTCTGGAATTAGCGACGCCATTGCGGCGAGAAAACCGTTGGGCTCCGTGCCGTAGAAATGCCCGGCGGCGGCGTAGCGTTCATTCCAGTAGTCAGCGTCCATGGTCGAAACGAATTGGACTTACGGATTTGCTGCCATACTGAAGCGGCGATGCAATTCCTTGCTGAGTGGATGGCGCGAACCGAGGAGCTTGAACCGCTTCCTGACAAATAGCTAAGTTGACGAATAATCGGTACTTAATTGATTGTTAATGGTTTAGAAAATGCAGATAAGAACATATGCGCGTTGAAAAGTGAAGCCAAAAACATGTTTTTGGGCAACTTAGCGCATAACCCACGCGCGGGATTGGAGAAAAGCGGGAAAACAGGAAAATGCTGTTTTAAGCTTTTCAAATTGGCTATGGTAGTGGACAAGCGACGGCAAAATGTTTGTGCAGCAACTACAGCAAGCGTAAGCTTGGCTGCGCAGCTCTTGCCCAAGCGGAGCAATCACGTAATCGACGTCGCGCTATTCACGGGCTGCCTGTTGCGCTCGTTCATTATTGTGAAAACACGTGATTAAATTTATATTGAGCTGCCAACAAAAATAGCAAAGATACTTTTCACTTTCACAATTTTCGTCTGAGTATTGGAAATCAGTTTATGGTTCGAGGTATCGACGTATTTCACGCCGTTCATGCTATCAAAATTACCCTAGCAAATGAATCACAAGTTCTGGTTAGTGCATAAGAGATTCATATCGCTCATATTTTAAAAACGAAAGCATGTATGCTTTTGATTTGTCGTTTTTGTTTAAAAGCCTGACATTTTTGCCTTCTTAAAAATCACCAGATTTGGTGATACCGCGCATGATGAATGTCTGTTATCATTTGTAACCAAATAATTGGGGCAAATTGCCAAATCAATCATACCTGTTTTCGCGAAAATTGGCGGATTTGTCAGTGTGCATTTTGTTTTCAAAGTTATCTTTAGTTGTAAATACCACCACCATGAAGAGTGCCTCCACTAATTCACTGTTCAGTTTAAAAATTTTGAGACAAATCTAGAAATCTTATGAATACGATACCGTCCCTGCTACCCAGTTTGCGCACCAAATTGAGTCTTCCCTTATTTGCCCTTACAGCAGCGTCAAGCATCGGAATTGCGACAGCTGCCATTGCGGCTCAGTCTCTGGATAGCCGGCGTTTGTCACTCGACGGACAGTGGCGGTTTGCTCTCGCGTCAAACGCGGAAGCCGCCGATGCGAAGTTTGGCAAGTTTTACGAGGCGTCATTCGACTCGTCGGCGTTTGCTCCCATCGCCGTTCCGTCAAATTGGACGACTGACGACCGCTTCGACGAACCACGCTATCGCCGTCCCAGCGAGGCCGATGGTTTTTATCTGCACAGCTTCGACGCTCCGGAAACGCTCAAAGACCGGCGCGTGCTGCTCCATTTTGACGGTGTGTGGGTTTCCGCGGAAGTCTGGCTCAATGGGAAAAATATCGGACGCCACGACAGCGGGTTCACGTCGTTCGCATTTGATATTTCGAAAAACATAAAACCGGGAAAAAAGAACCAGCTCGCCGTGCGCGTGCGCCAGCGCGTGCAGTCGCACCGCTTCGACACCAACGACGACTGGTCGCTGCCCGGCATTTACCGCAGCGTCTGGATCGAGGACACGCCGCGCGAACTGTTCATCGAAAGCGTCGGCGTGCGCACAGCGTTCGACTACGAGTATCGCAACGCCACCGTCGAGGTGCGCGCGATGATTTCCCGCAACGAAAAAGCATACATCTTCGCTCCATCGCCTCCGTTCGAACTCAGGGCCACGCTCACTCGCGACGGCAAAACCATCGCCACGCACACCTACACCGCCGCCACCATCACGAGCGGACACAACGGCCGCGATGTGCCGATCACACTCCGCGTCGATTCACCCGCCGCGTGGACCGCCGAGACGCCCAATCTCTACGATCTGCGCGTCGATTTGTATTATCACGACAAACACGTCCACACCTGGAGCGACCGCATCGGCATCCGTGACGTTTCGACCACCGGTGGCGTCCTCCGCGTCAACGGCCGGCCCGTGAAACTGCGCGGCGTCAATCGCCACGACGAGCACCCCGACGTCGGTCGCGCCACGCGCGCCGAGCACTGGCGTCAGGATCTGGAGCTCATGAAAGCCGCGAACATAAACACCGTCCGCTGCTCGCACTATCCGCCCGCCGAGGGCTTCATTCGCCTCTGCGACGAAATGGGCATGTATGTTCTCAGTGAAATTCCGCTCGGCTATGGCGGCAGCGATTTGAACAACCCCATTCTCGCCGAAGGCGTGTATCTGCGCCTCCACGAAACCGTCATGCGCGACCGCAACCGCCCTTCGATCATCGTTTGGAATTTTGGAAACGAAGGCGCGATTACCTCCATCCACCTTGCCGGACTGCGCATGCTCAAAGGGCTCGATCCCACACGTCCCGTGCTCAAGCCATTCCGCGCCGACACGCACCTGCCGCCCGAAATCGACATCCTCGCACCGCACTATTGGAGCGCCGCCGATTACGACCGCCTCGCCGCCGACTCGCGCCGCCCCATCATCACGACCGAATACTCGCACGCACTCGGCCCCGGCGAGTTCGACTTTGGCGAACTGGAGCAACGCTTCGACACGCTTACCGCGCATCCCACCGGCGCCGGCGGCTGTATCTGGATATGGGCCGACCAAGGCCTTCGCCGCCCCGTCAACGGCCGCCAAATCCTGCACCCCATGCGCGACAAAAAACACTACACTCCCTACGGCGCGGAACTCGTTGCGGAAAATATCATCGAGAACGGAGCCGCAATCATCGACGCGCACGGAAACGACGGCGCCGATGGCATCGTCAACGCCGACCGCACGCCGCAACGCGACTACTGGGAAACGAAAGCCGTTTACGCCCCCGTGCGGTTTCTCGCCGAACGCATCGCGTTCAACGCAAACCAACCCGTCCTCCGCATTCCCATTCGCAACGATCACGATTTCCTCGACCTCAACACCGTGACGTTTGCATGGACGCTCCACCGCGACGCCGAGCCAATCGAGAACGGCACCGCCACGCTTGCCGCGCCGCCTCACGTCACCGCGCAACTCGAAATCCCCGCCGCAAAAATCACCGACTTCGCGCAACATGTATATTACGCCGACATCGCCGTGCTCCGTGCCGACGGCAGCGAGATGACGCGCAAGAGCGTTCGCATCGGTTACGAATCCACCCCGCAACCCGCCGCGCCCGCCGTCGCAAACCCCGCCGCGCCCAAAATCGAAAAACGCGCCTCCGCTGTTTCCGTCGTCGCAGGCGAAGCGTGTTACGAATTCAACACGGCGACCGGCGAAATCTCCGCCATCAGTATCGCGGGCAAACGTGTAACCGACGGCGCGACGCTCCTAGTCTGGCGTCCCGTGGATTACGGGGAACGCAACCCGCTCGACAAACGCGAACGCCAATACGACTGGGACACGTTTATGCAAAACATCGCGCCCAGGCTCGTCTCCTGGAACATCGCCGAGAGTGCAAACGCCGGCGCCGTGCGCATCACCGCCACAGTCGAATACCGCGCTGACGACCGCAACATCGCCCGTGCAACCTACAACTACACCGTCACAAACACCGGCGTCCTCCGCATCGCGCTCGAAATTGAACCCAAGCTCGACGCGCTTTTCATTCCCGAGGCGGGTGTCGAGTTTTCACTCGGAAAAAACCTCAACCGCCTCACGTGGCTCGGCTACGGCCCGCTCAATTCGATTGCCGGAAAAACCGCCGCCACACGCTTCGGCTGGTGGAGCTACGCGACGGCCGACGCGCTCGCACGAGGCAACAAATGGAATCCAGATTGGATACGCGTGACCACCGCCGACGGAGCGAGCCTGCATGTTCGCGGCGCACAAGCCGCCCGTCTCGGCGGCGACGCGAACGGCGGCTACACGTTGCGCGTGCTCACGCATCAGAGCGGCGGGTGGACAAAACTCTTCCCGCCCGAACGCCCCGAATGGTATCTCGATTTGGAAAAGACAAAGAAGTTCTCCGGAGCGTTTGAAGTGGTGCCGGTGCGCTAAAAATACGATCGGCAGACTTGGCAGTCTGCGCTACGAGAATCATAACCTGTCTACACACCACGATCATGAAAACTCCCATTGCAAAATTACTTTTCGGTTCATCCATCGCGTTCGCGTTGTTGTTTGCGACCGCAAATGCCGCCCCCTTGAAAACCAAGGCGATTCCCTACGTGATGGAGGTGTTGAACAAACCCGTGGCGCTCACCGTCACCGACGAATTGATACAAATCTCCGCTAAGGGAAAAACGAATCTCTTCAACAATCCCAACGGCATCTACCGCGTGCAGGATGCGCCGATGGTCGTGTTTACGCCCAGGGGTGATTTCACGCTGCGCGCAAAGCTCACGGGCGATTTGAAAAGCATCTACGACGTTTGCGCGCTTGTCATTTATCAGGACGAAAATCTCTGGGCGAAATTCTGCTACGAAAACTCGGTCGAAAAAATCCCGACAATTGTTTCTGTCGTGACCCGCACACATTCCGATGACTGCAATTCGATGAGCGCGGGAGGGCACGCTTACATGGCGATGGTGAAGAAAGGGAACGAAATCACATTTCTCTATTCGCCCGACAATGTGACGTGGCAGCAGATACGCAGTTTCCACCTCGCGCTGACGCAGCCGCCCAAAGTCGGGTTTGCCTCACATGGTTCGCGAGGTGACGGTTTTACCGCCAAGTTCACTGAGATCAAATATTGGGACAAAGCGCTGGATAACATGAAAGACGAATAACTTCTGGACGTTTCAATACGTTTGACAGGAGCTTTTATGAACTGGGAAGTAACTCACAAAAATCCAAAGGTGGTAGCAGCATTTACTGCGTATAAAACTTTTGTTCTTGATATCGCCACTCATTACGCTGGATCGCGACTGATAGAACACCTAGACATTTCGTCTTTGGGTGATGAATCGCAATTAGCAATATCGGATAACTATCCCGAACCCGTTACAACGATTCGCACTATTGGCGAGCTGCGTAAATCTTTTGATAGCGGTGAATATAGCCAACTTTGTTTGCGCCAGGCGACGATACAGCTTTGCACCGCGTTCGAAGTTTTTTTTAATAGCATTTCTGAAATTTACGGAATTTCAGATAATAGTTTAGAGTTGGTGCAAGTCACCTATAAACGCATATCTACATCACCGATTAAGCTCGGAAATAAAACCATTAAGCAGATACGAAAACTTCACAAAGAGCTATCTTTTGAATCCGCTTTAAATTATGACGAAGTTTTAGCTAAAATTACATCAATTATTGAGACTCGAAATTGTATAGTTCATTCGGCTGGGATAGTGCCTGATGCCGGGAAATTAATCAGATTGAGTGCATATGCTATGCACCACAAAATCGGCGACCAACTGTTCATACCGAGTAACAGCCTCGACGACTTTCTGCATTACATGGGAATCCATATAATAGGGTTTGTTAAGAATCTCCCATGACAGGTAAACGTGCTATCTCTAAAATATCACGGATTACTTCGCCTGCCAGCGGTCGCCGGCGTCTCCGCGGATGGCGTGGTCTTCGGGCATGTCCACGCCACTCCATGCTTTTTCCCACGTGCTTGCCACATGCGCATCTGTCCAGAAGCGGTCGATGGGTGGCAGGCCGAGCGGAAGCAGCGGCAGGCTGGC
The DNA here is from genome assembly GCF_038725785.1 of Termitidicoccus mucosus. Classification (GTDB taxonomy): domain Bacteria; phylum Verrucomicrobiota; class Verrucomicrobiia; order Opitutales; family Opitutaceae; genus Termitidicoccus; species Termitidicoccus mucosus. The sequence continues at coordinate 413,751 of NZ_CP109796.1, read as the reverse complement.
CATGTAGAGGCTTCCGGTGGAAATATAATTTTCACCAAGCGCAGGCTGATGGCCGCCGAGACCAATTTGCAGCCAGCCGTTTTTATCAAATGTACCGGGAGCTTCCATTGTGCGACGAATCACAGATGTGAGCGCGGTGCGGGCTTGGGCGGGCGTGACTTTTTTCGGCAGTTGTTTGCGCAAGGCTGCGAACGCGAGTCCTTGGAATGCACCGCCGCGATAAACGAGCGAACGTCCCACCGGCGGAAACGAGCCGTCCGGTGCGACGAAGCGCTCCTGCGTTTCTGCGTAACGTGTAAGGCGGGTTTTGGCGTGGTCGCGCAGCTCTTTCCATTCGGGTGTTTCGTCGCCGACGATGTCGAGGATTTCGACAAGCATTGGCTGAATGACGAATGAATTATAATAATCCATATGAAACGACGCGCCGTCGCCATACCAACCGTCGCCCGCATACCATTCGCGCATCAATTTCAGGGCACTGGTCACGCGAGCGCCATCGTGCTTTTCACCGGCTCGGGCCAGAAACACTTCTATCATCGCTGCAAACAGGCACCAGTTATTGCGAGTGCTGGCCCCCACCACGCGGGTTGCCTTCATTCCGGCAATCACGTTTGTTTTCACACGCGCGTCGAGTTTTTCCCAGAGTTCGCGTGGCGTGCGCAACATCGCTTGCGCGAGAAACGCACAATCGACTTGAGGCTGGCGCACTTTCTTTTCGCAAAAGTTCATGAAATCGGGCGATTTCGAGTCGGTGCCCGCGTCAATCGCTTCGCGGGCAAGCACGGCAAGGCGGGCGCGTTGGCGACCTTCCGGCGTATCATCGGCGGGCAACTCCAACCAGGGCGCGATGCCGGCGAGCACGCGTCCGAGCGCTTCAAGATAGGTCACGTCCCTTTGCTTGGTGCCTGCAGGCTCGACGGGCATGGTTGCTTTAAGTTGTCGCTTCGAAAGCGCTTCGAGCACCGGCGTCGCAAGACGACTCGCAACATCGCACCAGTAGGGACGAATCGCGGCGACATCTGCCTTATCCCATGCCCAATACGGAGCGATGTCAGATGTGGCAGCTGTGGTGTTTTGCGCAGTAGCTTGCGCGCGCAAGCCCGTGGCTTTTGTCAGGCCGAGAGTGCCGCCTGCGAGTGCGAGTGTTTTGATAAAATTGCGACGTTGATTCATAATAAGGTGGGTTGCGGTTATTTGTTCCCGACAAGTTTATATACTTCAGAGCCAGCGAGCAGAAACGCACCTACGCCGTAGGGTTCGCTGTTGTTGTCGGCGTGTGCGGTCGGGCTGGAGCCGACTTGTTGCACACCGGTGATTTTGCCGTCCGCTTGCTGGCACGACATAAGCGCAGCCCAACCTTTTAATACAGCAGGTTTATAGGTCGCGGCATCCAGCAAGCCGTTGTTGATGCCCCAGGCGAGGCCGTAAACGAAGAAACCAGTGCCGCTGCTTTCCTTGTTCGGATATTTTTCCGGATCGAGCAGACTCGCGCGCCAAAAGCCGTCCGGTTGCTGGCAGGTGATGATTTTGGCGGACATCTCGCGGAATTGTTTTTCGAAACGTGGGCGGGCCGGATGGTCCTTTGGCAAATACTGCATCACGCGGGCGAGACCGGCGAGCACCCAGCCATTGCCGCGTGACCAGAAAATCTTTTTGCCGTTCGATTCGAGTCGCGGTGGGAAAAACGTGCTATCGCGAAAGAAAAGATGATCGTCTTTGTCGTAGAGAAAATCCGACGTGGCCTGCCACTCGGAGAGCATAAAATCGAGGTAGCGTTGGTCGCCGGTCGCTTTCCAAAGACGAATCCATGCGGGCGGCGCCATAAAGAGCGAATCGCACCAAGACCAACGATCACCATTGCCCCGGCGTTTTTTATCGAAGGCAAGTGTGTCGGCAGTTTTGGGGTTCTTTAGAATATAATCGAAACGTTCGCGCGTGGTTTTAATCCAGTCTGCGTGCTGCTTTGGGTTTTTGTCGCTCAGATAAAGTTCGAGATAGGCTTGGGCGACGCAGTGATCGTCGGCGTGATAGGTGCGGCGGCCGATTTTCCATTGGTTTGTTTCGCCGATTTTAATCAGGGCTTCGCGGAAGCGCGGGCTTGGCGATGTCTCGGCTGTCGCCATGAGTCCGGTATAGAATGCGCCGTTTATCCAGTCGGTTGGGGATTGCTTGGGTTTGATTTCGGCGGCGAGTTGCCAATCGGCGGCCTTTCCCATCGCTACGACGATTTCGGGTTGCATGGATTTTTGTGTCGATGCAGCGGAAGCTCCGATGCAGCAAGATGCGGATGCGAGAATGAGGGCGATAAATGAGGGCGTTTTTTCCATGGTGAGTTTTATCGTTTCAGCGTATCGATGAGGTAATCCTCAATCGTTGCATGTTTGATGTTGGCCGCGCCGGGATAGACGAGTTCGCACGAAACTCCGAGGGTGTTGAGCTTTTCCTGAAGTTTTACGCCGAAGTTAGCGGTGTGCGTGGGGTCGCGTGGGCTTTTGCCGAGCGCGGGGGCGTTGTCATAATAAAGATAGACTGGCGGATCGCCGGCGCTGGCGTATTCGTAGGGCGAATATTCTTTTATCCACGGGAGAATTTCGGCGCGGTGCTCGAGAAACTCGGTGAAACGCGTGTCTCGCGTTTTGAGATCATTCGGATCCATGAAGCCGAAGGCGTGGCCGCCGTAGCGGCTGTTAGGCGTCCACTCTTTCATTTGCTGTGGGTCGAGTGTTGTTTGGGCAATGTTCACTGCGGCGCACGTCAGGCATGTGGATTCGCGGGCGACGGGGTCGGTGCTTTTGGGAGCGGCCATGTCGTCGTGAAACGCAAGCCAAAGGCTTGAGCACGCACCGGCGGATTTACCGGATGCGGCGATGCGTTGTTTGTCGATGTTCCATTCGACGGCTTTTGAGCGCACGAATTGCACGGCGCGAGCGGCATCGCGGAGCGGCCACTCGACGGGCGGTTTTACGCCGGCGAGCTGCGCCTGCCAGGAAAAGCGATAGTTGATCGAGACGACAGAGATGCCTGCATCGAGATATTTTTGGACATAAGGCACTGCCTTTTTGTCGCCACGAACCCAACCGCCGCCGTGAATGTAGATGAGCACGGGTGTGGGTTTGTCGGACGGTGCTTTCCAGAAATCCAGCACCTGGCGCTCATGTTCGCCGTAGGAGACTTTGGCAAATGTTGCAGGCTGATTCGGTGGCGGTTTGGGTTTGTCTGATTGCGCACGCATTGCGACGGCGCCGAAGGTCATGGCAAGGGCGAGAGATAAGTGCAGAGGTGTTTTCATCGGGTGGCTGGGAGGGTTTTTGCGCCGCAGGATTTAAGGCTACTTTGAGGTGGATTTTTGATTGGGGGCGGGCGCGGCGTAGGGTTTGCCATTCACGGCCACGTTTTTCATCGTGAGATTGGTCACGTTGTTGACTTTGAGATTCTCGTTCTCGAGCCGCACGTCCACGTTTTCGACATGGATGTCGCTGATCTGCGAACTCGCGTCAGCGGTGATCGCGCCGAAGGACTTGGTATAACCGGTCACGTTGGTGAGGGATACGTTTCTGACCATGGATGTCAGGGGCGGCTCGCCTTCCTTCAACTTGAGGTATTGGCGCCAGGGTCTGATGTCGAAAATTTCCCCGCGAAAACTGCCCGACTCAGCCGCAAGGGTGACGTTGCGAACGTGGATGTCCTCATAGAGTTGCTGCGTGTCGGGGCGCAGTTTCATGCGGAGCAGCGGGATTTTGCCGGTAACGCGGCAGTTTTCCAAGATCACGTCGCGCACGACCGTGGCATCGCTGCCGCAGGTGATGACTCCATGCCCGGCCGCGAATTCACAATCGCTGATGCGGATGTTCTCAACCGGCGGGCTATCCTTGTCCAAGTGCGCGAGCGGCCCGTTCGAGCCTTTCATCGCGATGCAGTCGTCCTTCACCGAATAATAACAGCCGCGGATTATCACGCGCTGGCAACTGTCGAGGTTGGTGCCGTCCGTGCTCGCGCTTTGCTGGATGCGCTTTCCGTTTATGGTTTCCTTGCGGTAGGGGGCCACGAAGCTGCTGTTTTCGATCAGGACGTCGGTGCAGCGGTAGAGGTGGAGCGTCCAGAAGCCAGAGTCCTTGAATTTCACACCGCTGATATGCACGTTTTTGGAGTCGCGAATAAAGGTCAGGCGCGGTCGCTTGACATCGAGGTTCTTGGTTGATTTGTCGGCCTTCAACGTGCTCCAGAATTTGACGTAAAACGTTTGGCCATTCCCGTCGATCGTGCCCGGACCGGTGATCTGAAGCCCGTCACAGCCGTCCGCATTCACCAAGGCGGGAATCCAGTCAAGGAACCAGCCTTCCATCCGTGTCGGCATTGTTGGGTAGTCGGCGATGTTCGTGGAGCCTTTCAACACGGCGCCTTCCTCCAGCTTCAGGTTCACCTTGGATTTCAGGAAAATCGCGCCGGTTATGAACTCGCCCTTCGGCACGATGATGGTGCCCCCGCCGCAAGCTGCAAGCTTGTCGATCGCAGCCTGGATCGCCTTGGTGTTTAGTGTTTTCCCGTCGCCGATTGCGCCGGTTTCCGTGATGGGAAGATCGATTGGTTTCGCGAAGCACGGCAGGGTAAGCGCGACGAGCGCGAGTGCGAGTGCGGGGATGATTGGGATTTTTTTCACCGCCTTAAAGGGGGACATGATTTTCATCGTTGTTCGGTTTCTTTGTGTGGCGGTCTGTTTATTTTGTAGCAGCAAGCGTGATACTGAATTCGTGGCGGCCGGCGGCGATGTGCTCGGCCACCGGTTTTTTGTTCTCAACCTTCGCGGTGAATGGCGCGCCGTTGAGTTGAATCACGGCAACGCTGTCCGCCGGTGCGGGCAGCTCCACGCGTGCAGTCACGCCTTGCGGCACCGTGACGATCAGGGTCGCGCGGTTGCCGTCGGTTTTCCACGACACTTCTGCGGGGCCTTGTGGCGTGGGGACTTTGCCGCGCATCCATTGGAGCGAGGCCGGTTGCGGGGCGATGAGGAGTCGCGCGCCGCCGGGCTGAAGCGGACGCACACCAAGAACGTAACGTGTGATGATGTTGGCCGGCGCCCCACCCCATGCGTGATTCCAGGTCAGGTTCTTCTTAAATTCAACGTCCCACGCCTCGAGCGTCATGGTCGAGCCGAGCTTGATCATGTGCCACCAACTGCGTTTTGTCTTGGCCGTCATGAGTGCAAGGCCGGCGTCGGCTTCGTTGTTTTTATAAAGCGCCTCAAGCAAGTATTGTGAACCATAGACGCTGCACGCCATGCCGCGCGATTTTACAAAACTGACGACGGAGGCGAGCCGCTCCTCGGGCACCAGGCCAAGAGCGAGGGGAAACATATTCGCGTGCAACGAGGCGTGCGCAGAGCCCTGACTGTCGATGTAAACGCCACGCTTCTTGTCAAAAAACAGGTCGTTGAAAACGCGCCGCACTTGATCAGCACGCGCGCCCAGCTGTTTGGCTTCGCCTTCACGTCCGGTGGCCCGCGCGAGACGTTCCATGGAGCGCAGGGACTCATAATAAAAGGCATTGGCGACAGAGGTTATTTTTTTGTCCACCTTGACGCCCTCGGCGTCCACGCTGTTAAAACCGTCGCGCTCGCCCGGCGGCCAGTCAACGATGGCAGTCGCGCGCAACAATCCGTCCGCGCGCGTTTTGTCCATGAGTGTTTTTTTCAAGAGCGCGTCGAAATGTGTCACGGCGAGCACCGGGTCGCCCGTCGCCTCGTAATCGGCATAGGCGATCATGGGCATTTGGAGGCTCCACTCAGTCGGCCAGGTTGGATGCTCGAGCAGGTGCTCGACGGTCGCGCGGGTGGCGCGCGGGTCGAGGTCGCACGCGTAGTGCGAGAGCATGTTTATATACGCGTCGCCCTCGTAGGGGATGCGCTCGCGCTCGCCGTCAATATACAGGCCGAAGGCGGTGGTGGCCTTCATCGTGTATTTGCACAAATCCCAAACGGCATTGAGCACCTCGTCGGGAGATTCAAACGCGGAGGCGTTGTCGTCAAAGGGCATGTGGACGAAGTCCTGCCTCAATGTGATTTTTCCGGGCGCGAGGGCGGACGAGTCACCCGAGATCTCCACATACCGGAACGGCGTGATGTAGCCGAACGATTCGGGTAATTTGACGGGGTTCTCGCGGAGGTGAAATGGCTTTTGCGGAACCGCGACTGTGTAGGATCGCGTGTCCGGCCGCGTGCGCAGCGTGGCCTCGCGATAATTCACGCTGCCGGGCGGCTTGCGATCAATCGCGCCATTGTCGCCGAGCTTTTCGCCGAGGCGCACGGTGAACTCGCCGTCGGGCGGCGCGACGGCGAACTCGATTTGCAGGTTCGCAAACGCCGCCTTGTCGAAATCGGCAAAGACAACGCCGTTGCGCTGTTCAACGCGCGCGGGCGTGACCGGCGTGATTTGCAGGACGTCAAGCGCCGCCTGCCGGAACGGCCTTACCTGCGAGCCAGTCGCCGTCGGCGATGAAAGCGAGGGCGCGTCAGCGCTGACGGCCGATGTTTGGAGTGATGCGAACGCAAAAGCGATGAGGAGGGCGGTGCGGGCTGTCATGTGTATGTGAATTATTCGTTTTCTTTGAGTTCGATTTTCAGGAAGCCGACGAACGGCTCGCCGGAGCCGGTTGCCAGTTGTGGGACGGAGTCGTCCGGCTTGCGGCCTTTCTCGGGGCGGCCGAGCACGCCGGACAAAATGCGCAGCGTGTCCGGCGCGGAGGCGTCATGTTCGAAGTATCCAACATTCAAAATACGGAAGCCGCCCCCAGCGCCGGTTCGTTCGAGCCAGCGCATAGCTTTTGTGCCGGCGATGTCCGCACTTCCCGCCGCGCCGGCCCACACACCGAGGATCGGCGCAGAGCGTTTGTTGGGATACGCATTGCCGGGGCCGAGGCCCAGCCAGCGGATGGCGCTGAATTCCGGAGCAGATTGCACGGTCATGCCGACAATGGGAACGCAGGGCACCGTGACTTCGGGCAGGATTTCGTACCGGGCATCGAGACTGCCGTCGGTTCCGATTTCATAACGGTAGGTCGTGGTGAAACGGTTTTTCTCGTCGATGGCGTAATCCACCGTTGCGTGAATCGCAACGCGTCCGTTTTCCTCGGTGACGTTCCATGTCGTCGCAGAGGGCGTGTAACGGTTGAGGTCGCTCGCCTCGCGAGCGGCGCGGCGTCCGACAACGCTGACTTCGCTGTCGTCGAGTTTTCGCCAGATAACCGGGCTCAAATCGGTGATGAGTGTTTTGTCGCGCAGCGCGGCGGAAACGAGGTGCCCGGTTTTCGGGTCGAAAACGTAGCGCGCTCCGCCGACGGTGACGGCAACGTTTTCGCCTTGCGACACGGTCAGTTTCAACGGCGTGGAAATACGCGGCGAGGATTTCGCGAGGGGGACGAGCTCGACGGCCTTGCGCGTGATTTCAGCACCGGCGGCGTCGGTGAAAATGAACCATGCGTAATAGGTTTTTCCGGCACGAATTGTTTTCAGCTTTTCCAAGGGCAGTTTGAACGCGGACACCGAGTGCGGCTGGCCACTGATCGATCCGGAGCCAGAAGCGAGTTCGTTTTCATCCTCGTGGATCGACCACGCGATTTTAACCGCGTCGAGGTCGGTGAAATCGAAATCGTTTTGAATGGGAATACGCGCGGAGGCGTCGCCGGGCGTGAAAGTGATTTTGTCCGTCGCAGGATAAACCTGTGCGTAAACGGCCTTGGTTTCCAAGTAATCGCGCGTCGGATTGCGGTAGGCGTCAACGATGCCGTCCCAGCCGGCGGAGTCGATGCGCAGGTATTCGTCGCCGCCGCTGCGGTCGTCGGATTTTGCCTTGGGTTTTTGCACCGGGGTTTTAATTCCCTGATCGGCCCAGAGCCAGATCGCGCCGCCTGCGCCGGAGGGGTGTTTTGTCAATTCCCTCCAGCGCGCCTCGAGGCCGCCGAAGCCGTCGGTGCCGTAGGCATGCGTGTATTCCGTGGTGATGATCGGGCGGTTGGAGCGGCCGGCGAGACGGTCGTATTCCCGCGGGTGCCAGTAGTGCGGAGCGAGCATGTCGATTTCCGGCGGAAGCCATTCCTCCCAGCGCCATGGCAGCAGGATGGGGCGCGTGGGATCAAGCGCTTTGACGAGTTTCACCGAAGCCATGTGGATTGAGGTTAGCGGGTCCTCGTTGCCGATTGACCAGTAAACGATCGACGGGCTGTTGATGTCGCGAACGACGGTTTCGTGCGAGCGTTGCAGCGCGGCGGCGGAAAACGACGGATCATACATGAGGTCGCCGGCGCCACCGATCGAGACCTCGTTTCCGACATACATTCCCAATTCGTCGCACAACTCGATGAAGCCCCGCGCGGGCGTGTAGTGCGCGAGGCGGACGAAGTTTATGTTTGCCGCCTTCATGAGCGTGATGTCCTGCAGCCAGTGCTCGCGCGTCGTCGCGCGGCCGACATCGGGATGCTCGTCGTGGCGGTTCACTCCGCGAAGTTTCACAGCCTGCCCGTTGATTCGGAAAACGCCGCCGTCGGTCGAAATCTGCCGGAAGCCGACGCGTTCGGTGCGTGTGTGCGCGACCTCACCCTTTTCCAAAAGATCGACGCGCAAGTTGTAGAGATAAGGGGTTTCGGCGTTCCAGTGGCGCGGGGATTGCACGCGCAGGGTCAGGCGCAGCTCGCGATCCGTGGACGTATGCGCGGGGACGGTCAACTGTTGGCGCGCAACCTCAATACCTTCGTTTGTAGAAAGCGTGACGCGCAAATCGTAAAGCTCACCGGGACTCGGATAGTTGCCCGGCAGTGTGTTCTTATGCCTGTCGCCCACCATCGCGCGCACTCGCAGGTCGGCGTCGCGAAACAGATCGTCGAACACGGTTTGGGTGACCACGCTGTCGATCCAGCGTTTTTGCGGCATCGCCTCGAGCGAGACGTCGCGGTAAATGCCGCCGAGCGTCCAGTCGTCGTAAACGTCGAACTTATATTCGCGCGTCACCTGGCGCACACGGACGGCGAGACGGTTGGTTTCACCCGCCTTGAATTTGTCGGTGATGTCGAAGGCAAAACTAGTGTAGCCGCTGTCGTGGCGGCCGAGGCGGGTTCCATTGAGCCAGACTTCAGCAGAGGACCAGACGCCGCCGAAATGCAGCAGCACGCGCCTGTTCTTCCAGTTTTCTGGCGGAGTAAAGTCATGCAGGTAAAACCCTTCACTTGCCTTGTTGTCCTTGAAGCCGCGATAGACCGGTTCTTCATATCCGAGCACAGTCCAATTCGAGGGGACGGGAGAGGGTTTGAAATTTTGGCTGTGAAAGTCCGGCTGATAAAAATCGGCTAAGGCGGCCGTATCCATGTCGGTCGGCGCCAGGGCGAATTGCCATATGCCGTTTAGTGAGATGGTAGTGTCGGAGGCGAGGGCGGATGTTTGTGCGCACATTGAGGTGGCGGCGAAGGTCATGACAAAGGCGAGGGATAATGGCAGAGATGTTTTCATCGGGAGAGGTTTTGCGCCGCAGGGATTGGAGTCATCCGACTGCTATCCAAGAATAACAGAATCTCCGGCTATTTCCCATCACCAGATATGGTGGTTTTCAGAAGCTGGATGGACAACCTCTGTGTCGTCCAGTTTAGATGGCAAGCGTCTCTTGTTATTCTCGGATGGGACAGATTCATCCCTCCATTCCATATCGTTTTATTTTTTGTCTAAAAATTTCAGTATCGCCTCGGCGCGGGAGTGGACGTGAAGTTTTTCGTAGATTTTCCGCAAGTGCGTGTTCACCGTGTCGATGCTGATGAAGCGTTGCGAAGCGATTTCTTTTGTCGGATGGCCCTTCGCGAGCAGTTGCAGGATGTCCATTTCGCGCGGCGTCAGTTTGGACATGCCCGGGTTTGCCTGAGCGGGTTGCTCTTTTTTTTGGAACGATTGAATCACTTTTCGCGCGATGGCGGCGGTCATCGGCACTTCTCCCTTCATCAGATTGCGTATTGAGGTGACGATTACGGTGGAGCTTGAGCGCTTGAGGAGATAACCGCTGGCACCGGCTTCGAGTGCTTGATAGATGTCCTCCGTGTTTTCGTAGATAGTGAATATCATCACTTCTGTGCGCGGTATGAGGCGCTTGAGTTGGGCGGTGGCTTGAATGCCGGAGCCATCGGGGAGGTTGATGTCCATGATGACGACGTCGGGTGCGGCGGCGGGGATGCGTTCCAGCGCGCTGCGCACGTTGCGGCACACACACGATAATTTGAAGTCGAGTGTCTCGGCGATGAGTTTTGAGATTTCGTCCGCGATATCGGCGTCGTCTTCAACAATTGCGATGGTGATAGGCATGGGGTGAAGGGATACTTAAGATTTAAGGATTATGCCTTGCATTCGAAAGGCACATTGACGGTGACCTGCGTGCCGTTGCCAGGGGCGCTTCGGATTTCGATTTGTCCGCCGATTTCTGCGATGCGTGCGCGCATGTTGACGAGGCCGTTGCCGTCGTTGTTCCTTACGGTGGTGTCGAAGCCTCGTCCGTTGTCGGCGATGCTCATGTGGAAACGTCCTTCGATGGCTGAGAGGAGAATCGTGACGCGGTCGGCTTTGGAATGCTTGAGCATGTTGTTGAGCGTTTCTTTTGTGAGCGCGAGCAGGTGGTGTTGAACTTCAGGCGTCAGCGGGAGCGCGGGAATCGATTCGACGCCCTCCACGGTGCAGATGATTCCGGTGTCGTCGAGGTGGCGTTGTGCATAGTGCGCAATGTAGGTGGCTAGCTGGTGCCAGCAATCGTTTTGCGGGTTAACAGTCCAGATTATGCGGTGCAGGTCTTCCGAGAATTGACGCGAGTGAGTGATGATGCGTCCCAGCGATTCTTCGTGTGAAAGCTCGGGGTGATTGCGCTGGAGGCGGTCGGCGGCGAAACCGATTTTCGTGATGTGGCTGCCGAGGTCGTCGTGCAGGTCGCGGGCAATGCGGGCGCGTTCGCGCTCAAGGGCGTGTTCATGTTCGAGGCGACGCAGGCGTTGTTTGAGGAGGCGGTTCGAAACAAGGCGCGCTATCCAGGCGACAATCGCAGCAAAGGCGAGCACGGCCAGCAGGCTTGCCCAAGCGGTCTGCCACCACGCGGCGGCGACGATGATGACGAGCGAGGCTTCCGATTGCGCCATGATGCCGCTGCCGGCGTCGCCCGCTTGCACGCGAAACACGTAGCGGCCCGGTGCGAGTCGCGGATAGGTGGCGCTGGTTTCGTTGCCGGCGTCAACCCAGTCCATGTCGAAGCCTTCGAGCATGCGGCGAACGTACGTGCGTTCGGGCGTGGAAAAATTGAGCGCGGCAAAACGCAGTTCAATCGGCGCGGTGCCGGGTGGCACGCGCAACACGCCACCGTTGGGCGGCGGAAGTTGGGGCGCATTGCCGTTCATCGTGATTCTATCGATGTAAACGGGCGGCGGCTGGCGCGCTTCGCTCGGCCCCGGTGTTTCGAAACCAATGACTCCGCGGTAGGTGACAAACCACACGCGGTTGTCGCGCGTGCGCCATGCCATGGGCTGGCCGCCCGACATGCCGGAGGTACCGGCGAGATTTTCGTCGTGGCCAAGCAGGGTGACGGGGATTTTTTGCGATGGGTTTCCCTTAGTGGTTGCGTTTGCGGTAGCGAGTAGTTGATTTATGGATACATAAAATATGCCGCCGCGGCTGCTTATCCAGAGGCGTCCGTGTTCGTCTTCGAGGATTTGGTTGATGATCTCATCGGGCAAGCCGTCAGCTGCCGTGAAAAAGCGCGATTGTTCGCCACGCCAGAGGAGCAGGCCGTGCGTGGTTCCGAGCCAGATGTTGTCGCGGCTATCCACAAAGAGCGTGAGCAGGCGAAGAGAGGGGGCGCCGGCAGGATATGTTTTTGTGACAAACCTGCCCGTGTTTTTTTCGAGTTGGAGGATGCCTCCTTCTTCAAGGCAGACCCAGATTTCGCCGTCTTTGCGCTCGGCGATGCCGGCGACGCGAATACCGGGAAATCCGTCGGCGCTTTTGATTTCATGCAATTTTCCATCGCGCATATAGCCGAGTCGCGTGTAGTCCCAGCTTATCCAAAGGTCGCCGTTGCTCGCGCAGAAAAGTGTCTGCACATTTCGTATTGGCACTTCGTAACGATTGAGAATCCAGCGTCGCGAGGCACTGCCGGGAACGCCGTCATGCGACTGGCCTTTGGTTGATGTCCACAGCAGTCCGCCCGTCGTGCTCGCCCACACGCGCCCCTGCCGGTCGGCGCACACGGTATTGATATAAATGCTTTGGCCGTTCGGGAGTGTGGCGATGCTGACTTTGCCGTCCTTCATGCGCGCGAGGCCGCCGTTTTGATTGGCGCACCAAAGTGCGCCTTGCTCATCTTCGCAGACTGAGTAACTCATCTCCGTCGGTAAGCCGCTTTCGGTGTTGAGCAACGTGTAATTTCTCGGTTTGGCGCGCACCAAACCGCCCCCATAAACACCCGCCCACACGTTGCCGTCGATGTCGTCGATAATCGCCAGCACGCGTTCGTAACGCAGCGGAACGCGTTCGAGTGCATCGTTTCTCAAACAAAATACCGCGTCGCGGCGTGTCGTTATCCACACGGAACCGTCTACCGTTTCAAAAACATCGCGGATGCCGAGGTTGCCGGCGGTATCCCATGCATCGCCGGACATCACGACGCTCCAGATTCCGTTTTCAATTCGCGCCAAGTGTTCGTTCGCCGCGACCCACAAACCACCCGACCGCGTCGGTGCGATAATGATTCCATGTCCGGCTTCACCCTCGTAACGGTGGAGGCCGGACGAGTCATGCCAGCCGAAAAAATTTGCGCCACTTATCCACATGCGTCCGGTTTTGTCGGGCACGAAACAGAAGTGTGCGCCGCGTGACGTTATACCTGCGTCTGCCGCGAAAGTTTTCAGCCCTTTGCCATCCCAACGCACAATCGCTGTTGTGGTTGTGCCGATGCCGATCCACACCGCACCGTCGGTTCCCACCGCGAGGTCGCGCAACCGCAAGCCGTCCAGAAACGCATTCGCCGGATGCAACGTGAACACGCCGTCGCGCAGTCGCACGAGTTTGTTGCCACCCGTGATAATCAGAAGTGTGCGCTCATCCTCCATGGCGAGGCCGCGGATGTTATAGCCGCCGTCCATGAACTCGTCGGGCATGTCGTGTTTGACGAACTCGCGCCCGTCGAAACGCGCCAGTCCGCCGAGAGTGCCCACCCACAAAAAACCGCGCGAATCGCGAACGAGATTGCTGACAACATTGTGCGGCAAACCGTCCTCAACAAACCATTCGCGGAATATAAAACCCTTGGCGTCCGTGTGTGCTGCGTTCAAATCGGACGAAAAAATTGCAAAAACACACAGCAGCGCGACCAATGGCAGCAACGGGATATGAGGAGTGCGGGAAAGCATACGGGAACTATCTCAGAGTCGTGACCGTGAATCGCAACAGCGAAAATTTCACCAGATTTGGTGATGCAAAACATCCTTTGCATTTGTTATCATTCGAATTCACACGCCGGGTGCTGCAACACACAAGACCCTCAAAATTTCCCCCATAAAACACTCTCTTTTTGGTATGAGAAAAAGCCATCTTTCATGTTTGGTTGCGCTCGTATTGCTCGCGCTATGCGTTGCCGTCACACCCGCCCGCGCCGCATCCAATCTCCCCTCGCTCATGGAAAAGCTCGACCGCGGCCTTGTCGTCGTGCGCACGGAATCAGGCAAGGCGTTCGCGAGCTGGCGGCTCCTCGGCACCGAACCGATTGGCACCGCTTTCAATATCTACCGCTCCACCGGCGGCGCGCCGTCAGTCAAACTGAACTCCACCCCGCTCTCCGGTGGAACGAATTTCATCGATACCACCGCAGACTTCACGCAGCCCAGCATTTACACCGTCCGCCCCGTTCTCGGCGGCGTCGAGCAACCGTCAATCGACGATTCCGGCGACACCGTCATCCTGTCCGCCAGCGCAACCGTCGGCAATTTCATCCGCATCCCGCTCACACCGCCCGCGAACATCACCATGCCCGACGGCACCGTTTATTCCTATTCCTCGGACGCGACCGGTGGCAGCACCGCCTTCACCGGCGACACCGCCGGGGGCACATGCTCGGTCGGCGACCTCGACGGCGACGGCCAATACGAAGTCATCCTCAAATGGGCGCCCTCCAAGGTGACCATCCCCGGCGAGGATTCGGCACCCAATTCTTACTTCGGCAATGTATATATTGATGCTTACAAGCTCATTCCCGGCACCACCACCGAGGCTCCGTCCGCCACGCGCCTTTGGCGGATCGACGCGGGCATCAATGTCCGGGACACCCCCTTTCTGGTTTACGATCTCGACGGTTGCGGGAAGGCGGAAGTCGTCCTGAAAACCGCCGATGGCACCATCGACGGACAAGGCAACGTCATCGGTGACCCAAACGCCGACTATCGCGAAAGTAGCGTCCCCAACACCAACATCATCTTTGGACGCGTCCTGTCCGGCCCGGAATACCTCACGGTTTTTAACGGCATCGACGGAGCCGCGCTCGAAAGCATTCCGTTCAGGCCCGAGCGCGATCCCGACAACCACGATCACAGCCCGACTCTCGACCGGCAAAACGCCATCTGGGGCGACCGCTACGGCAAACGCATGGATGGCATGCGCGCCTGTGTCGCTTATCTCGACGGCCAGCGCCCAAGCATCGTTTTCGCCCGCGGCATTTACACCCGTGTCACTCTCGCCGCGTGGGATTTTCGCCGAAACGGCAACCAGTCCGCCAAGCTTGCGGAACGGTGGTATTTCGACAGCGATGACGGCACGCCCGGCAACATCGATTACCGCTCCCAAGGCAACCATCAACTCGCCCTTGCCGACGTTGATGACGACGGCTGCGACGAAATCGTCTATGGCGCCGCCACCATCGACCACGACGGCACCGGCCTCTACTCGACCGGCCTGCGCCACGGTGATAAAATGATTGTCTCCAAAATGTCCCCGGACAGCGACGACATCCTCGTCTGGGCCTGCCACGAGGAAGTCAGCAAAAACGGCTACATCGGCCATACGCTCCGCAAAACGAGCACGGGCGAAACACTCTTCAGCATCACCGCCACCACCGACACCGACGGTGCCATGGCCGCTGACATTGATCCGCGCAGTCCCGGATGGGAAATCTGGGGCGCGCGCAGCAACATCCGCTCGGCAATTACATTCGAGGAACTCGTCCCGATGAAAACCTCCATGACCTTTGCCGCATGGTGGGACGGCGACCTGCTTCGCTCGCCCGTTAATAATAATATTATCTTTAAATGGAATTGGAACACCAACAAACTCGACACGCTGTTTTCCTCCCCCGAGGTTGCTGCCAATGAAAAACCACTGCTCTGCGCCGACATCTTCGGCGACTGGCGGGAGGAGCTGATAATGGCCGAGGCCGACGGTCGCGCCCTGCGCATCTATACCACGGCCATTCCGACCGCGCACCGCATTACCACGCTCATGCACGACCGCCAGTATCGCGTCGCCATCGCATACCAAAACGTCGGCTACAGGCAGTCCCCATGCCCGAGCTTCTACATTGGCCACGACATGCGCCAGCCGCCCACGCCGAACATCGTCACCTCGCTCGACGAACTCCTCGGCCCGCCCGCGCCTGTCATCACCGCCATCCAGCCCGACACCGGATTTTCCGCGACCGATTTTATAACATCAAATCCCAACATCACCCTCGTTGGCACCGCCGAGCCAAATGTGACCGTCTGTGTCACCCTCGCAGGTGCGGGCGTCGTCGGCACAACTACCGCCGATATATCCGGCAACTGGATATTCGACGGCTCCTCAATAACGCTGTCTGAGGGCAAATCGTATTTCACAGCCGCCGCCATTGGCCCCGACGGGCACACCGGCGCGTCATCGAAACATTGCACCGTTACCGTCATGACAACACCGCCGCCCGCGCCCACCATCGAAAGCGTCACTGCCGCCGACGCGGGCTGTGCGTTCACCGGCACGGCGCAACCCCGCAGCCTTATCACAATATCGGCCTCATCTTGCGGCGACCTCGGCACCGTGCAGGCGGATGCTGACGGCGTGTGGATTTTTGAATGCGAACTGCCCGCCACGGGTGCCTACACGTTTGTCGCAAACGCCGTTGACGAAGCCGGCAATGCTGCCGTCGCGCCCTCCGCCGGATTCGCGGTGAACACCGCCATCGCCACGCCCACTATTTCCGGTATAGCAAACGACACCGGCGTCTCGTCCACCGACGGTATCACATCCGACAAACACGTCACACTCCACGGCACCGCGCCCGCCGACGATACCGTCACCGTTTATTTCGCCGGCATTGTCATCGGCTCGACCATCGCCGACGCTGGCGGCGCGTGGAGTCTCGCGTGCGCGGACGCGTCGGGACTCGCCGACGGTGAGTATGCGTTCACCGCCGTCGCCAGGCGTGGTGCGTCCGGCAACAGCCTCGCCTCGCCCACGTTTGCCGTCATGGTGGACACGGTCGCGCCTATCGTTGACGCAATCACGCGCCCCGAACCCGACACCGGCTCGAAGGTCACGTTCCAAGTCGAGTTTTCCGAACCCGTCGTGGGCGCAACCACCGCCTCGCTCACGCCCGTGCTCACCGGCGGCCTGGCCGGCTCCATCACCGCCGTCACCGCGCTCACCAACAACGCCTACCTCAGCGTCACCGTCGGTAATCTCGACGGCGACGGCACGCTCCGCCTCGACATCAACAACGCGGTCTCCGGCATCACCGACATCGCTGGCAACGCGCTCGCGACCACATCCATTACCAGCGAAACAATCACGCGCTCGCGCTTTGGCGATGGTGTGTGGGCCAACACGACGCCAGGCGGACTTTGGAGCGACGCCGACAACTGGCTCGAAGGCACGCGCGCCCAAGGCGTCGGCAAAATCGCCGACTTCAGCACGCTCAACCTCGCGGAAGACACCACCGTCATCGTGGACACATCGGGCACCGTCGGGAAAATTATCTTCAGCGACACCGACTCTGAAAACTCGTGCGGCTGGCTTCTCGCCCCGCCCGCAACCGGAGTTGCGCCTGCGCTCCGTCTCGTCGTCGCGAGCGGCACCACGCCTGAAATCAACGTCTCCGCCCTCGCCCTCGACGTGCAGGCCACCATCGCCGTTCCGCTCGCCGGCACACAGGGTTTTAGCAAAACCGGCGGCTCGATGCTCGCGCTCACCGGCTCCAACGCGCTCACCGGCGGCGTCATCGTGAGCGTTGGTGACCTGGCTGTCGGCGAAGGCGGCGTGCTCAACATCGGAAGCAGCGCCTTCAGCATCGCCAGCTCCGCGCGCCTCATCGTCAACGGCGGTCTCCTCCAAACCACCAGCCGCGTGGACGGCGGCGCGAGTTCCGCGTTCATAATCGAGGCCGGCTGCGCGCGTATGGCGACCTTCCGCTCCTCCACCAGCGACCTCGGTTACGTCCTCGTCACGGGGGGCACATTTATCGCCACCGAAATCAACATCCGCCGCAGCGCCGGAGGTATCGATTACGCCACCGGCTTCATCGTGCGAGGCGGCGAGGTCGATGCCGTCACAGTCGGCATTGGCACCGCCAATTCCAGCGCGGCGATGTCCGTCGAAGGCGGCAACGTGCTCGTCACTGGCACATTCACCGTCGGCAACCAAACCTCCCCCGGACGTGCCAGCGGCCTCCGCGTCATCGGCGGCTCGCTCGTCTCAACCGAGACAACCAATGGCCTCATCCTCTCAAAAGCCAACGGTTCGAACGCCAACACACCCGGCATCGCAATCATCAGCGGCGGCACGGCGACATTTGAAAAAATCACGCTTGGCTACGATAGCACCGTCACGTCTGGCACGGCCGCAATCACCATCGACGGCGGCGCGCTCCACCTCGGCTCCGGCGGCATCGTGAAAAACGGTGCTAGCACCCTCACCAGCCGAATCACGCTCGCCAGCGGTACGCTCGGCGCTAAAGCCGCGTGGACAACCGCGCACCCCATCGTACTCACCGGCGACATCGTCATCGAAACCACCTCCGGCATTACGTTGACCGGCGCGATTTCCGGCACGGGCGGCTTCACCAAAACTGGTGCGGGCACGCTTACGCTTACCGGCACAAACACGTTCACCGGAGCCGCCATCATCAACGAAGGCACGCTCGCCGTTACCGGCACGTTTGCGAAGTTCGCCAAACTCACATGGAATTCCGCCGCCGCACTGCAATTCGACGTGGCACACGGCGACCGCCTCGTCGTCACCGGCACGCTTTTGAAATCCGGTTCGGCTGCGCGCCAAATCATCCTCACCAATGCTGGCGCGCTGACCGCCGGTGCCACACACATACTCGGCACAATCAACGCCACCACGCTTACTTCCGCCGATTTTGCGCCGATCTTGCTCGGCAATGAATTGCGCGGCAACGTCACCATTTCCGGCAAATCGCTCGTGCTCACCGTCGTCACCGCGCCGCCTGCGACAGCACCCGTCTTCACAAGCCCTGCGAACGACACCGCGCGCGCCGGAGCGGATTTTACTTACGCCGCGACACTCGCAAACGGCACCGCTACCTACACCATCAGCGGCCTGCCGCCCGGACTCTTGTTCAACACCACGACCGGTGTCATCTCCGGCAGACCCACCGCGAGTGGCACCTACGCCGTCAGACTTCGTGCGACCAATGCGACCGGTTCCACCGATTTCACACTCATGCTCACCATCGCACCTGCGAGCGACACCGATACGCACACTGCGCTCGTCACGCTCGCCGGATTCGCAAAAAGCTCCGGTGCGACAAATGGCCAGACCATGCTCGCGCGATTCAATTCGCCCGTCGCGTTGCTCGCTCACGCCAACGGCAATCTCTACATCGCCGACACGGGCAACAACGCACTCCGCATCATCGACCCACCCGGCATCGTTTCCACGCTCGCTACAACCGGAGCCACACTCTCCTCGCCCGGTGCAATTATCGTTGGCGGCGGCTCGACGCTCCTCATCGCCGACACAAACAACAACGCCATTCGCTCGCTCGACCTCGCCACCGCGCAACTCACAACCTTCGCGACTGACATCAACCGCCCCGCCGGACTCGCACGCGACACCACGGGCAATCTCTACGTTTCCACCGCCGACAACATCGTCGTCAAGTTCGCCGCAGGCGCAACAACCTCAACAACCCTCGCCGGTGGATTCAACACCCCCACCGCACTCGCCCTCGGCCCCGACGGACAACTCTACGTCGCCGACACCGGCAATCACGCCATCCGCCGAATCGATCTCACCACCAGCGGCAGCATCGGCAGCGTCGTTACCATTGCCGGGCGACCCGGCGTGAGCGGCACGGCAAACGGCGACGCCCTCGACGCGCGTTTCAATCATCCCAAGGGGCTCGCCCTCGATGCCGCGGGAAATCTCTACGTTGCCGATACCGGCAACCACGCCATCCGCCACCTCGACACCTTCACGAATCAGGTCACCACCCGCTCTGGCCTCATTGCGGCCAGCGGCACAGCCGACGGCCTCGGTGCGATCGCCCGGCTCAACGCACCTGCCGGCCTCGCCATAGACAGCACGACCGGCGACATCTACATCGCCGACACCGGCAATCACACCATCCGCATCCTTCTGGACAGCCCGCGCATCCTGAAACATCCGGAAAACAAAAACGTGACCGCCGGCGCCGCCGCCAGCTTCAGCGTCCTCGCCATCGGCGCGCCGAATCCAGCCTACCAATGGAGGCACGGCGGCACGAACATCGCGGGCGCGACTGGCTACACCCACACGATTGCCAGCGCGCAAACCGCGCACGCGGGCAATTACACCGTGGTCGTTTCAAATGAAATGGGCTCGGTGACAAGCAGCACCGCCACACTCACCGTGACCGCGACAAGCAGCGGCACGACCACGCCGCCTTCGAACAACAACACCGCTGGGGGCGGTGGTGGAGGAGGCGCGCCTGCCCTGTGGTATTTCCTCGCGCTTGCGTTGATTGTTTTTGTGCGATGCTTGCGACGGAGCAGTGATCTCTGGGTTGCCGGACAAGGCGCTAGCCTCGCAAAAACGCACACCACTTTCCGATAACATTCAAACCATGCACGATTTTGTCGTGTCCTGCGACTTGGAGATCTCCGCTTCGCCTTCTCTCCCCAGAATTGGAGATCCCCAAAATCACATGTTTTGGTGATGCGAATACCGAAGGTGTTTTGTTATTATTTCACAAACACCGCGCCCCTTACCCATGATTCTCGGCAACCTTGTTCAACCCTCATGAAGCCCCGTCCCAATATGCGCAACCGTTTTTGGTTACCTGCGAAACCCAGTGTCCAATTTCACTAAATCATATGAGCTTTTTTTCATTATATGCATGACGTCCGTTTAATAGACATCTTGGTGGTCCTCGCCTATTTCGCGGTGATTATTTACATTGGTCGACGCGCCAAGGCGACCTCATCCAAGGGCGAGGAGAGCTATTTCCTCGCAGGCCGCAAGCTCGGCAAATTTTACCAAGCGTTCCTCAATTTCGGCAATGCCACGGAGCCGCAGGGCGCGGTTTCCAACGCGAGTTTCGTTTACGACAAGGGCGCGCCGCAATCGTGGTATTCGTTCCAGACGGTGTTCATCAATCCTTACTTCTGGTTCATGAATGTGTGGTTTCGCCGTGTGCGCCTTATCACGATGGCCGATTTATTTGTCGATCGTTTCAATAGTCGCAACATGGGTGTGTTTTATTCGCTGTTCCAGATTTGCGTGGCGGTGCTGTTGATCGGATTCGGGAGTTTCACGGCTTACACGATCACTGCGTCGCTGGTCAACAAACCCGAGTCATCATGGACGGTGGAGGAGCGTAGAGCAGTCGAGGGGTTTCGCGAGATGCGCGCGCTCGAAATGCAGCAGAAGGCTGCGTTCGCGGTGGATGCGGGCATTGCCACCGGCAGCGCTGCGGTCGCGCCGCTCACGCCCGGGCAAGCGCAGCGGCTGGCGGATTTGCGCGACCTGAAGGCGCGCGGCGAATTATACAATAACGTTTCTCTGCTCCGTCCGGCATTGTATAAATGGGCTTTCTACATTGTCTTCATGGCGGTCATCGGCGCTTACATGGTGCTCGGCGGCATGACGGCGGCGGCGGTCGCGGAGGCGTTGCAGGGCACGCTGATCATCGTGTTCTCGGTGTTGCTCATCCCGACGGGGCTTTACGCGATTGGTGGCTGGGGGCAACTGTCGCAAAAAATACCAAAGGGCATGTTCGACCTCTTTGGCGGCTCGCTCACCGGATGGAGCATTTTTGCGATCACGCTCGTGAGCCTCATCCAGATGAACGCGCTTAGTCCCAACATGAACATCATGGGTTCGGCGAAAAACGAAATCGCCGCGCGCATGGGCGTGCTCGGCCTCTATGGCAAGCGCCTCATGATTATCCTATGGACATTTGCCGGCCTCATCGCCATCGCGCTTTTTGCCGGCCCCAACGCGCTCGCCGAGTCCGACATGGTATGGGGCGCCCTTTCCGAAAAACTTCTCGGATCAATTCCCGGGCTTATCGGCCTGATGCTCGCTGGCGTGATTGCCGGTGTGATGTCCAATCTCGCCGCCAAGGCGATGGCGATTGCTGCGCTGTTCACGCGAAACATTTTCCGCATCTTCCATCCGGGCGCCAGCGAGGCGACCGGTGTGCTTGTCGCGCGCTGCACAATATGCGTCGTGCTGTTTATCGGCCTTTTTGCCGCGACCTTCATGACCAACATGATGACCATCGTGCAAATGGTCATCACGGTCAACGTGCCCTTCGGCGTGCTCATCATGGTGATGTTTTTCTGGCGCCGTGTGACCGTGAGGGCCGCTTGGGCTTCGCTCATCCTCGCCATCGGCCTAAATGTCGCGTTCCCAGTCATCGCGCCGTGGATTCCCGTGATGACCGGCAGCCAGTCGCTTGCCATTTCCTCCATCGAACCCGACGGCAAGCCTGCCCCGGTTTATTGGGAATCCGTCACACGCGTGAACAAGAACGACCCGGACAGCCCACTCCGGGGCGGCGGACGTTTCCAGATGGAAAACTACATGGTCACAAAGCTCGGCATTGTTGACTCGATCAAGATGACTGCGCGCAACCGTGAAAACCTCCGCTACTACGTGGATGCGCTGCTACCCTTCCTCGTGCTGGTCATCGTGAGCCTCTTCACGCGCAACCGCAACCCCGTGCAGGTCGATTTTTTCTACGGCAAGATGAAGACACCCGTCGGCGCGACGCCCGAACTCGAGGCACAAGCCATCGAGGAAACGCGGCGTAACCCGCGCCGCTTCGACCACACCAAGCTCCTCGGCAAGAATTCCTCGTGGGAGTTTGGCAAGTGGGACAGGCAGGATGCCGTTGGCTTCATCGCCTGCTGCGCCAGCTCTGGCGCCATCATCCTGCTCTTCGTGGCCCTGCTCAAACTCGCCTCGGGCTAAATCTCAAAATCCTATGATCCGCAAGACATTCCTCATGCGCGTGAACCCCGGCTGCGAAGACGAGTATCAATGCCGCCACAGTCCCATCTGCGCCGACCTTGCTGCCGCGCTTAAAAGCCACGGCAGCCGCAACTACTTGATCTTCCTCGACCCGCAAACACGCCAGCTTTTCGGCTATGTCGAAATCGAAAGCGAGGAACGCTGGGCGCAAGTCGCGCAAACCGCCGCATGCCGGCGCTGGTGGAAATTCATGGCCGACATCATGCCCAGCAACCCTAACAGCAGTCCCGTCTCGCACGGACTGAAGGAGGTTTTCCATCTCGCATGACAGCGGTCAATCCGAACGGTCTTCCTTCTACTCCTTTTACGTCGGTAATTTTCAGACACTTTTTTTATGGGATTCTATTTTGAAAACTTCCAAAGCATGTACGCCCACGAGGGTATGAACATCGAGAAAACCCTCGAAACGGTCGCGCGCCGCTACATAGGACAAAATCCGGCGCATCCGTGCACCTACCGCGCCTTCAATCGTGCGGGTATCCTGCGCGGCAAGGACTACCGCTACGAGGCCGATTTCAACAAGCATTTCCCAAGCGCAAAACTCGGCCAGTATGTTTACGCGTGGGCAAAAATTTGGGCCGATGCCGATGGCTCCATCAAATTCGACATCGATTGCCACAGTCCCACGATCATCTACCTGAACGGCGCGCAGTTTTTTCGCTCGAACATTTTTCAGGAACGCTATTTCGACAAACGCACCCCGCTCGACATTCCGCTGAAGGCAGGCTGGAATCACCTTGTACTCCGCATGCGCAAGACACTCGGCGGCTTCGGCGCGGTTTATGGCACATGGCTCGGCAAGCATCCTTACTACTTCCTCATGCCTGGCCCCGCGCGCGAAGGGCAGGAAGGCTGGCTTTTCACGGAGCCGCGCGACACCGAACTCGCCGTCATCCCCGGTGCGCCGGACGCGGACGTCCCGACGGACGGCTGGCTTCCCTCCACCGCATGGAACTACAGGCAGCGCGCCGCCGGGCAGATGGCACGCCTCTTTGGAAAAACCAAAAACACCGCCGCCATCGGCTGGACGCGTGCGCAATTCCTCATGCCCGGCAAGGCCGCCTATACGCTCAAGGGTCGCTCCCGCTCAAAACTCTCCGTCACGATCAACAGCGAAGTCGTTTACGCCACCGCGAAAGCCGGCCCCATCAACGCCAGGATCAGCATCCCCTTCGGCATCCACGATGTCATCGTCCGTGCCGAATGCAGCGGGGGCGACTGGGGCTTCGAACTCACGCTCTCGCACGGCGCTGAAAAACTCGCCCTCATCAATCCGGCCAACTTGGCGGGCAGCGACGCAAAGTGGATTTACCTTGGCCCCATCGTTGCTGAGGACAGGCTTGACCTCGACGCGCTCACCAGCCTCAACAAGCTCCACAAATCCGCCTCGGGCGGGTCGATTTACTGGCGTATTGACGAACCGGATACATGGGTGCGTCCCTACAATGACAACACGCTTTACGGCAAATGGAACTATCCGCTCGGCGTGACGCTCTACGGGCTCCTGCACGCCGGCGCGCGCATCAACTCCGAGGAGACGCGCCGTTACGTCGCGAACCATTTCCAGTTCTGTTGCGACACCTACGACTACGCCATGTGGGATCGCGAGCAATACGGCGGGGCGACCAACGTCCACAACCTGCTCACCTCGCTCGATTCGCTCGACGATTGCGGCTCGGCCGGCTCGGCGTTGCTTGAGGCGGTGAAATATTTCGATCTCGACGGCTGGCGCCGCATCGCCGACGTCGTCGCTGACCACATCAGCACGAAACAAATCCGCCTGCCCGATGGCACGTTCTTCCGTAAAAACCTCATGCACTCCTTCCATGAGGGCACCATGTGGGCCGACGATCTCTACATGAGCGTGCCATTCCTCGTGCGTTATTACCAACTCACGAATGACCAGAAATACATCGACGATGCCGCGCGCCAGTTTATCGGCTTCAAGAAGCGCCTCTACATCCCGCACCAGCGCCTCATGTCACACGTCTATGACTTCATGCGCGACAAGGCCACCGGTGTTCCTTGGGGCCGCGGCAACGGCTGGGTGCTCTTCTCGCTCTCGGAACTCCTCGCCGTGCTCCCAGAAAAACACGAACTGCGCCCGCAGTTGCTCGATTTCTTCCGCGAGTTCAGCGCCGGCATCCTCGTCCAGCAGGATGCCGACGGCATCTTCCACCAAGTCGTGAACGAGCACGATTCGTATCCCGAGACCTCGTGCACCGCAATGTTCGCCTACGGCTTCTCGCGCGGCGTGCAAAACGGCTGGTATCGTGACCCGGCGCCCTACATCCACTCGGCCTACAAGGCATGGGAGGCGATTTGCAAAATCTCGGTCGATAAGCTCGGCAACGTCCACGGCGTCTGCCGCGGTTCGGAGTTTTCATTCCAGTCGGAGTATTACAAACGCGATCTCCTCTGGAACCTGAACGACACGCACGGCATCGGCATCGTCCTTCTCGCCGGCATCGAACTCTGCAAACTGCGTGACTTTTTGCAGAAAAAGCCGGGAAGCGGCAATCCAGCGCGCACAAGAGAGAGCATGAGGAACATTTGATGACATATCACCAGAATTGGTGACCCCAAAATCACATGATTTGGTGATGCGAAAGTCATAGGTGTTTTGTTATTCTTCAGAAAACCCCAAAGCTCTTATCCCACCCCCGACAATCAATCTGAATCCCTATTCGCCACATGCGTGGCATATCTATAATTGTTTCTCAAACTCCAAAAAATTTTCCTTAACAATGAACCACCCCCTCTCATTCCCCAATGTTGCCGCTGCGGTGCATGCGCTTGTCACTGCAACTGTCCTGACGCTGTTGTTTTCAGCCGGTGTGCAAGCCCAGTCTTCCCTTGTCTGGACGGGGGTGACGGATGCCAATTGGGACACCACCACGCAAAACTGGGTCACCGTTCCCGGCGGTGCTGCGGCAGCTTTTGCCAATGGCGACACCGTGCTTTTTGACGACACCTCGACCACCGGCACCGTGAGCATTCCCTCCGCGGTCTCACCCGGCGGCATCACTGTGAACAAAGCCGGCGAACTTGCCTTTGCCGCTGGCCCCATGATCACGGGGGCCACGACACTCTTGAAACAAAACAGCGGCACGCTCGGCATCACGGGCATCCCGGCCTTCACCGGCACCGCCTCCGTCGAGGGGGGCGTTGTTGCCATTAACGGAAATCTCAGTGCCTCCAGTTGGGTTTTCAACACGCCCATGCAGTTGTCCGGCGGCACTGTTGCGTTCTCAAATTCCCTGAACGCTACTTCTGTCCTCCGCATCGACAAGCCCGTCACCATACCTGACGGAGCCCATGGGGTCATGAACATGACTCGCACTTTCCAAACTAGGACGACGTTCTTGGGGGCTGGCACATTGACGCTCAACCTTGTGACACACACGGTACCCCGGGCCGATTTCAACTCAGGCAATTTTACTGGCTTTTCCGGCGAACTCCGTCTTATCGGTTCGGCCACCGCCCGGGCCAACACTGGTTTTGCCAGTGCCAGTTGGATCAACACCTCGATGGTGCTGGACACAGCAGGACTGATCTCGGATGCCACCGCCAACACCACCCGCACCCTTGATATCGGCGCGCTCAGCAGCGTTGACAATGCCGGCATCTCATCGGTTCAAGTTGCGGGAGCCACGGGCAACACCGTTTTCAGCATCGGCGCCAGAAACCTCGACACCACTTTCCACGGCACAATCATTGGCCCGCTTGCCGCGCTCACCAAAGTCGGGAGTGGTATGCTTACGCTCACTGGTGTCAACACCTACACGGGCACCACCACGGTGGCGGCGGGCGGCCTGCATGTCACCGGCCAGCTCGCCAACACGGCGCAAGTAACGGTCGCAGGCGGAGCCGCGTTGGGCGGCTCGGGCACAATCACCAGCGCCGGCGTCACCTATGCCGACGATGCAACGCTGCTTGTTGACGCGTCTGTCTCCGGCACCCTGCACGGCCTTGAAGTTGGTGGTCCCGTCACGCTAGGCAGCACGCTCAAGGTCACGCCTGTCGTTGCAGATGGGGACGGTATCATCTCCGGTGTATATACACTCCTCCATGCGACGGGCGGCATCACAGGATCGCCGGCCATCACTTTGGAGTATTCGGGTTCCGGGGTGTCGGCTGCTTTTAACCAGACCGCCGATGCCATCACCGCGACAATCACCGCCGGGCTTCCCCCTGCGCCCGTGATCACCAGCCTGCTGACGGCCTCAGGAACGGAAGGCGCGACGTTTACTTACACAATCACGGCCGACAACAACCCGACAAGCTTCAATGCAACGGCGCTTCCCGACGGACTAAGTGTCAACACGTCGTCCGGGGTGATTTCCGGCACGCTCGGATATGGCACCACAGGGACAAGCAATATCACAATTTCGGCCGGTAATCTTGGCGGGACCGATTCGGAGACGCTTGCGCTTGTCATCGAGCCGCCGCCGGCTCCTGTCAACGTGCCTACGATTTCCGGTCCGCTGGCAATCACCAGCACCGTCGGAGCGCCATTCAATTATCAAATCGGAGCAAGCGATTTGCCGATTCTTGAATACGGCGCAGCCCCGCTGCCGGCAGCCCTTTCGATAGACAGCGCAAGCGGCCTTGTCAGCGGCACGATTCTGGGCTCCGGAACGACCGCTGTTGTCCTGAGCGCTCGCAATGCCGCCGGCACCGGCACGGCGACGCTTGCGATCAGCGCGTATGAATTGCCGGTCATCACCAGCGCCACCATGGCGCAGGCGGCGGATGGCGCGCTGTTCAGCTATACAATTACCGCGAGCGGCGAGCCGACGAGCATCACCGCGTCTGGCCTGCCCGCATGGTTGTCCTATAACAATGCGACGCATGTGCTCTCCGGCACGCCAACCACGGCCGGCACGGCAAATGTCACCATGACGGCCGTGAATCCCGTCGGCTCGGACACGAAGACACTGGAAATCACGGTCACTACCCTTTCGCCGGTAATCACCAGCTCCTTGCGCGTGACCGGCACCGTCGGCGTGCCATTCAGCTACCAAATCGTGTCGGACAACAGCCCGGTGTCCTATGGCGCGGTCCCGCTGCCTGACGGATTGTCATGCGACGCCGCGACCGGGATTATTTCCGGCGTTCCTGCTGCGGCAGGCGCCAGCGACGTGCTGATTTCGGCGACCAATGTTTACGGTTCCGACGAGGCTGTGCTTGAGATCATCGCCGTCGATCCTGTCCCCGCGGACATGCTGGTGTGGACCGGCGCTGTCAGCGGCACGTGGAACACGACCGATCAAAACTGGCTTCGTGCGGGCGCGCCTGCCACATATCAGGACGGTGCCAAAGTCCTTTTCAACGATGCCAATGAGACGCTTGCCATCGGCGGCACCGGCACCATCGGGCTTCCGGAAACCGTCAACCCTGAGTCCGTGACCTTTGCCATATCCACCGGCACGCTGAACATGCTGCCTGTCGCTCACTTCGGGCTTTGGGGCGGGGCGACGATGCTCAAGAAAGGCCAGGGTACCGTGCGGTTTTCGAGTTTCAACGAGGGATGGAACGGCACCACCACGATCGAGGAAGGACACCTTGTGCTGGATTATCCCAAAAGCGACCAGGCGCTGGGCCAGCACACGATGGCCATCGGCCCGGTTGTGTTTGCCGGAGGCACGCTGACGTTCACCTATCCGGACAGCCAGGTGCAGATTTTCCCGGACTTCACCGTCGCCGACGGAAACAACGCCGTCTTCAACCTGCCCCGGCGCTTTGATTTCAAGGGCGCGATAAAAGGTTCCGGCACGCTGGAACTCAGGTATCGCGGGTTGTCCAATGCCAGCGCTCGCTCGAATTTCGTCAATGATTTCAGCGGTTTCAGCGGCGATATGATTTTCACCGGTTCGGGCGGCGCGAGGCCGACTGTCGGCTCGGCCCCCAATATGTTCAACTGGAACGGCTGGGCGGATGTTCACCTCGCCATCCAGGACCAGGTCGAGATTCAACCGCAGGTGGCTGCTGCCGGCAACACCTTGGTCATCGGCGCGCTGTCCGGCACCAGCGCTCAGGCCGCGCTTGGCAGCGGGCAGAGCAACCGCCTCATCACCTACAGGATCGGGCGCAAAAATCTCAGCACGACCTTCGCCGGCGCCATCCTTGGCACAAACGGCTTTGTCAATGGCGCGGGCAAAACGACCTTGATCAAGGAGGGCACGGGGCTGCTCACACTTTCCGGTTCCCTCAGTTACACCGGTACCACTTTTGTTGAGTCCGGCGGCTTGCGGATGACCGGCAAGCACACCGGCACCGAGCCGATCATCGTCTCCGGCTCGGCGGGTTTTGGCGGTTCGGGGGAAATCACTCCCGCCATCACCTATGCGGATGGAGCGACATTGCTTCTGGACACCGATGAGGCGGGCGAGTTGTCCGGCCCGCGCGTGAAAGGCGGCACCGTCACTTTTGGCAGCACGCTCAAGGTCAGCCCCGTGGTTGCGGAAGGCGGTGCGGTCACGAATGGCGTTTACACGATCTTCAGCTCGGAAGCCGCTTTCGCGGGCACGCCCTCGCTCGTATGGTCGCATCCCGAAAATCCTGCTGTTGCCGCTGCATTTGATATCGTTAATGGCAGTCAAATCCAGGTTACCATCACTGGCGGCGCAATAGCACGTCCGCGCATTACCAGCGCGCTCATTGCCGACGCTCTGGCAGGGCAACCATTCTCCTACACGCTCACGGCCACCATCGATCCTACGACCCCCACCATTCTCAGCGTCGATGGTTTGCCGGCCGGCCTGTCCTTCAATCCTGCCACCGGCATCATCAGCGGCTCAGTTTCCGTTGCAGACACATATCCGGTTGCATTGTCCGCCAGCAATTCCTCCGGCACGACCACCGCCACGCTGGCCTTGATTGTATATGCCACGCCGCCCCCGGCTCCTCTCATTACCAGCGGCACGCGTGTGGTCATGGTGGTGGAACAAAGCGGCGCTTACACCATCACCGCGAACCACAACCCGACCGGCTTTGACGCCACGGATTTGCCCGATGGTTTGTCGATCAACACCAAGACCGGCGTCATCTCGGGCAAACCCACGACAGTCGGCACAGGCACAGTTACCCTGTCTGCTTCCAATATCGGCGGCACCGGCACGATGCCGCTGGAGCTGGTCGTGTCACTGCCCCCACCGAGGTTTAGCGAAATACGAGTGTTGTCGAATCGTAGCCCTTGGGTTGCTGTTCAGGGCGAGCCGGTCAAATGGCAGATTGTCGCGACAAACGATCCGCTGTCGTATACGGGCAGTGTCGCACCCGCCGGTTTCGACACCAGTTTCTCAATGGACACCGTTACCGGTATCCTCGATGCCCAGTTCGACATGATTGGCACCGGCACATTGCTGGTCACTTACGCTAATGCCGCTGGTGCTGTCACTCTCGTCGCGCCGTTTGCCGTCAACCCGCCGTCGCCCGTTGTCATTGATGCCCCCGAGCAACTCACCGGCGCCGTCGGCGAACCCTTCAGTTATACGATTCAGGCCACCAATATGGTGCCCGGCGGCAATTCTACCGCCGTCGGCAACACTCCCAGCTACGGCGCCACCGGCCTGCCCCCGGGCCTTTTTATCGACACCGTCACCGGCGTCATCAGCGGCACGCCCGCCTACAGCGGCGTCCAGCAAGGCGCGCTTATAGCGATCAATGTCACCGGCGTCGGCAACAAGCCCGTCTCCTTCGCCATAAGCGGGGCCTCCGCCGTCGTTTCCCTTGCGGGCGAAAGCGGTACGCCAGGCAATGTTGACGGCCCGGGCGCCGACGCGCGCTTCACCTCGCCCGGCGCGGGAATCACGGACAAGGACGGCAACCTCTACATCGCTGACACCGGCAACAACTCCATTCGTAAAATCGCCCTCGACGGCACCGTCTCCACGTTTGCCACGGGCTTCAACGCGCCCGCCTCCATCGTCGTGGACGCGGCGGGGACGACGCTCTATGTTGCCAACACCGGCGCAAACACCATCGAGAAGATCGACATCGCCACTGCGACCGTGACCGCGCTCGCCACCACGGGCGCTCCCGCGCTCAATGCCCCGCACGGGCTCGCGATTGATTCCGACGGTAACCTCTACGTCGCCGACACCGGCAACAACAGCATCCGCAAGATAAACACAACCACCGGAGACATGACCGTCATTGCCGGCTCGGGTGCGACAGGCTCCGACGACGGCGCGGGCGTCGCGGCGACCTTCGACATGCCGATGGGCCTCGCGCTCGACGCGGACGCCACGCACCTCTACATCGCCGACACGGGCAACAGCATCATTCGCTCCATCACGCTCGCCACAGGCGGCGTTGAAACCGTCGCGGGCTTGGCTCACGCGCCCGGTACGGACAACGGCGCCAATGCCGACGCGCGTTTCAACATGCCGCAAGCGCTCGCCGTGGATGCCGCCTCCGGCGCCATCTATGTGGCGGACACCGGCAACAATGCCATCCGGGTAATCGACACCATCAACGGCACCGTCACCACGATGCCCGGCGGCGGAACCGCGCTGAATGCCCCGGCGGGCATTGTCATCGATTCCACGGGCGACATTTACGTGCCCGACACCGGCAACCACACGATCTGCGCTCTGCAAGCCGCCCCCTCCATCTTGGTGTCCCCGGTGGCGCAGTCCGTTCCGGTCAACACCAGCGCGACCTTCAATGTCGCCGCCATCGGCGCTCCGATGCCCGCCTATCAATGGTATAGGGACGGCAGGCTGATCACTGGCGGAACCACTGCAGCGCTCGTCATCGATTCGGTTCAGCTCACCGACGTGGCCAATTACAACGTCACTGTCAGCAATCCCATGGGCGCCGTCCAGACCGGCGATGCGCTGCTCTCCGTCACTGGCGCCAGCCCGACAACGCCCTCGGGCAACGGTGGCGGCAGTGGCGGCGGCGCGCCCGGCATCTGGTATCTGCCCGCGCTGGCGCTGCTGGTATTGCTGCGGCGGATGAGTAGGGCGGTTTTGCCAAAACCGCCGCGTGCAGCTCGGCGCTCCGCCCTCGCCATGCTCATCTTCGCGCTCTGTCTTTCAGCCCTTCAGCCGTTCAATCCCCTGGTTTTTTCTCAGCAGTCAGCCACCGGAGCCATCTCGGGCCGTGTCATGAACCAAGGCACCGGAAAATACCTCGCCAACGCTCTCGTCACAATTGAGGGAACCAGACTCGAAACGCTCACTGATGGCGATGGCAATTACCGCTTCTTTGACGCGCCCGCCGGCACAGTGCGTGTCACCGCCAGTTACACCGATCTCGACCGGAACAGCCAAGTCGTGGCGGTTGTCGCCGGCCAGACTGCGACGGCCGATTTCAATCTCACCACGCAGGTTTACCAGCTCGAAAGGTTCGTGGTGGCTGGCGACCGCGAGGGCGCGGCGCTCGCCACGCAGGAGCAGCGCATGTCCGCCAGCCAGAAGGCGGTTTTTGCCGCCGACTCCTTCGGCAATATCGTGGACAGCAACATGGGCGAACTCATGAAAAACCTGCCCGGTATCACCATCGACTACGACGGTGAGGACGCCGGCTCGATGCGCATTCGTGGCATGGACCCTGAGTTTGCCAACGTCACCCTCGACGGCAACGCGGTCGCGTCCATGTCCATCAGCAGCGACGAATCGGGCGTCGGCACCGCCAGCCGCGCATTCAATTTGAGCACACAATCGCTGCAAAACATCGAAAGCATCGAGTTGAAGACCGCGCCGACGGCGGAGGACTCCGCAAGCAGCATGGGCGGCGCGGTGAACATCAAGACGAAGAGCGCGCTCAGCCAGAAAGGCCGCCGCATGCGTTTCGCCGCCAACCTCAGCCTCAACACCGCCGAGCTCGACTTCGACAAGACGCCCGGCGGCGGGCGCACCCCCGATTACAAAATCTGGCCCGGATTCACCTTCTCATGGGGCGAGGCCTTTGGCACGAGGCAGCGTTTTGGCTTTTCCTTCAACACCGCCTTCAATCGCAACTATCGTTTCAACAACAGATACGAAATACCGAGATACACCTACGATTTGGCTGACCTCGAAAAAACGGGCTACAAGGTCACGCCCACCACGCCCGGCTATGTTACCGAACTGCGATACACTGAAAGCGGCAAAAGTGAGCAAACCCGGATGGTTTCCCTCAACTTGGAATACCAACCCTGGCAAAACACGGTTTTCTTCCTAAACTCTTCCTATAACGACGTCAAAGGCCTGGGCGCCTACACCCGGAGAATGCAAGTGACCGCGGGCCAGCAGACAGCCGAGGCAAACCTTTACAACATGATCTCGCCGGAGGGCGCAAGGATTGGAATGAATTACGGCATAAGCACGGCGGACAATAACACCGTGTCCTTTAATGCCGGGGCCAGGCACACCTTCGGGAAAATAAAAGTCAACTGGGGCGCCCACTACAGCAAGGCGGAGACAGACCCCGATCCCGGCAAAAACTTCAGCATAGAGTATAGTATGTCCGGGGTGGGCCTGAACGCGCTCAACATTGCCGGGAATGCCACCGGGGAGATTGTCCAGACCACCCACGGGGGCACGGGCATAATGGCCCCGGACGACACGGGCAGCTATTTGAACCTCGAAAACTACAACAGCCTGACATTGTCGCAGCGATTTGGCTATGGCACCGATGAGCAAAGGGGCGCGAATCTCGATGTCACCATCCCCGTCGTCCTCGGCGTGCCGGTCGAGTTCAAGTTTGGCGGGCGCTATGGTGAGATGACGCGTGAAATGCATCAATATTGGCGCAGGCGGTCACTGACCGGAAACAGCACGCTTAAGAATTTTGGCACCGCCGCCGAGCCAGCCATCTATCAATTTGCCGATCCCTACTTCCAGAACTCCTGGGGCTTCGACGTGCCGATTCCGAACTGGGTGAATCCCTACTACGTCTATGACTATTTCAACGCGCATCCGGGCGAGTTCTACGACGATTCCGATGATGTCAAGGGCCACTTTTACCAGCAGTTGCAAGGCGAGAAGACAGCCACGGAAAAGACGGCCGCGGGCTACGCCCAGCTGACGGCGCGGTTGCTGCGCAACCTCACCATGATCGCGGGCGTGCGCTACGAGCGCACCCAGGCAATCGGCACCGGCCCCATATACGAGGAACCGGGAAGCAATGACGCGGTCTTCGGGCAGAACGGCAAGTATGACACCATCTCCCCCTACATACCCGGCACGCTGGACCCCAATCCCTACTATAATATCAATCGCGAGCAGAAAAACCTGCTTCTATACTCATGGCAGACCTTTGAAAAAACGTATGACAACGTTTTCCCGAACATCCAGTTCAAGTGGGAGCCCCTGAAAAACATGAATGTGCGTCTCGCGCGCACCGAAAGCATCGGGCGGCCCAAGTTCGGCAACGTGATCCCCAAGGAGCGATGGATTTCATCCGAGCTCAGGATCGAGCGCAACAACCCCGACCTGAAGCCTCAATACGCGACCAAGTATGATTTCGCCGTGGAGTATTATTTCAGCAAAAACGGCTCGCTCACGTTTTCCCTCTTCTATCAGCAATTCAAGGATATAATACAGACGGAAACCTCGTTCATCAATGTTACATGGGATGAGGCCCTTGCCGACGGCGTGAACTATATATACGATCCGGAGTATGAGGAGGGCACTTGGATTGTGCAAAGCCCGCTGAACCTCGGCGAGGGGACGAACCGGGGATTTGAGATTGTTTACAATCAAAGGCTCGGGTTCCTTGCCGACTGGCTGAAAAATTTCAGCGTCTATGGTTCGTTTTCCTATGCCGACCCGAAAACCCACTACATGCGCCATACCATACCCAGGCCGGAGAAAAATGTGACGCAGGCGATGCTGGATGAATACATCAACAGCCCTATGGTGCGCGAGGAAATCCCCATGACCGGGATTCAGAAAAAATCGGCCACCCTCCAGCTCCGATATAACGGGAAGCGGTTCAGCGGCAAAATCGCCGCCTATTGGGTTGACCGGTTTGCCCGCGATATCAATCTGACCTACGTCGAGGTCAAGTATCAGTCCGCTTACACGCGCTTCGACCTGAGCCTCGCCTACAAGATAAATTCGCGCTGGAAAGCCATGTTTGACTGGCGGAATGTGACCGAAGTCGGCGACGAGCGCAGCATATTCGACCGCACGGGCGGCTATTTCACCTCCGGCATGGTTATGAATGTCGGGCTGGAGGCCAACTTCTAAAAAGGCCTGTTCATCCGGCGATAATCACAAATGCGACCCATTGGATTTTAATTTAAAATGAAAATCACAAAAAAGCATTCCCTCCTGCGCGCGGCGACTGTCCTAGCCTCTGGCATCACATGCCTTGCGGCAACATTGAATGCGCAACTGACACTGGTGCCCGACCATTTCACGGACTGGACCGGTGCCGTGAATTCCGATTGGTTCAATTCCGGGAATTGGAGCACCGGCGTCGTTCCTGACGGCCCCACGGCCGCCGTCCGCCTGCTTGGCTCTTCTGATATCTCGAACAAGACCATCAACCTCGTCAACACGGGCACCGGTGACAAGCGCGTGCAACTTTACAGCATCCAGACAGGCATGATGCGTCTTTACACGCTCAACCTCGAAGGCACGGAGGATGGCTGGATGGAGCTTAATCCCACGGGGAAGGGGTTCACATTCAACGGCTTCATCGGCAATAGCTTCGGCACCTCACTGGATATAACCGCTCCGGAATCGACCGGAGGCAGTTCTGTCCGTCTTGCCATGAATGTCACGCTTAACTCCTACTCCCGCCTGACGCTCGACGATTCGTATTCATCAATGCGCGTGTTGGAGAGCGGCCTGAGCCAGGCGGTGATCACGATGAAGGGGAATTCGGAGATGAATCTGGCCAATGCCGGGATGATTCCCTTTGTCACCACCAGCGGCTCTCACGCCGCAGGCACTTTGCAGATTGGCGGGCTCAGCACCGAGGTGGGCACTGTCGTCAATTTGGGCACCTTTAACGTGCGCATAAACGACCGGATTGCCGCTGGCGAAATTGTCAGATGGTCGGGATTGTTATTTTCCGAAGGTGTATCGGCACGGACATTTGACATTATGGGAGGTGGCATAGTCATCATGGACGGCATGGTGAGCACCAAGGGGTTGGTTTTCCGGCCTAGGGGCGGCAATTCCCAATATATCGTCGACGGTCTTCATAGCGGAAACATCAATGTGCAGGAAAACGCAATGCTTGGTGGCAGCGGAA
Source organism: Termitidicoccus mucosus (assembly GCF_038725785.1). Taxonomy (GTDB): domain Bacteria; phylum Verrucomicrobiota; class Verrucomicrobiia; order Opitutales; family Opitutaceae; genus Termitidicoccus; species Termitidicoccus mucosus. The sequence continues at coordinate 378,047 of NZ_CP109796.1, read as the reverse complement.
ATATAAAAGGCAATGTGATCGTAAGCAGGGGCGGGAACCTTAATCCCGGCATGAGGGCCACGGCCACCGATAAACCCCTGACCATCACCGGCACCGTCACTCTGAACGGAAACTTGAGCTTCGATTTGGTCACGCCGCTCGAATATGACCGACTTGTTATCAACGGTGATTTGATTATCTCGCCTGTTGATGCAACCAATATTCCCAATCTGACAATCGGTCGCGCATCGACCTTCCCTTACCTGCCGGGCACATACACATTGATGACGGTCAACGGCGCGCGTTCGGGCGATTTTGAGCCGGGTCACATTGCGCTTCCGCCAAGCATGTCGCTGGTGTCCTCTTGGCAATGGAATGCAAACACCCTTGAGGTGTCCTTTGCGCAAATGCCTTTTTCTAGCCCCGAGGGATTGGACGGCAAATATCTCACGGTTGCCCGGCGTGTCGATGAGATCGTCAACGCGGGCACGGTTCGCGACAATCTTTTTGATGCGCTTAACCGCCAGCCTTCCATGATTCTTTATCGCGAGTTGCTCGATCAGCTCAGTCCCAGCACTTATCAGTCTTGGTTCCCGGCATCCGTGGTTCGCGCCAACGCAATGATGCAAAGCATTGAGGACCGCATGTGGCAGGACGCCGCCTACGCGCGCAAAAAAGGCTCCGTGCAGCTCTTCCTTGACGGCTATCGGCAGGAAGCCTCGCGCGACAAGAATGACGATGCCTCGTATTCAGACTACGGCACTATCGCCGCACTTGTGGGGGCCGACTATGCTTTCGGGGAAAATTTCGTGGCTGGCGGATTTTACACCTATGAAATATCCGATTTCGATCTCGATACCGCGGGCGGCAACTGCGACGTGAGCAGTCACACATTCGGGATCAAGGCACGTTATAACGCCGGCAATTTTCAGTTTAATCTCACCGGCTTTTACGGCACGGATGATTATGACTCCGAACGCACGGTGGCGCTGACCCAGCTTGCCTCATGGGCGGATGCGGATGCAAGCGGCACCCGCATCGGCGCCGCGGCGTCGCTCGCCTATACAAAGAAGTTTTCGTGGTTTGAAGTCACCCCTGTGGCCGGTGTTCAATGGTTGAATTGGAAAGTTGACGCGTTCACGGAGCGCAACGCCAACGAGGCCAGTCTGTATGTTTACGAACAAAACGAAACCTCGCTCCAGGGCAAACTGGGCCTGCGCGTGGCGCGCAGTTTCAAGACAAAACATGGCTTCATCCGCCCGTTTGTCCATTTCGCATTGCTGCATGAATTCGAAAGCGACATCCGCACGCTCAGCGCCAATCTTTTCGGCGGACGCATCGACATCGCCGCTCCCGCCACCAACGCCAACGGCTATCGCCTCGACGCCGGCATCGATTATAGCATATCGAGCAAGTGGCGCGCCGAGGCCCGCTACACATCGGAATATAATTGCGTTGTCGATGAATCCCGCGGCCTCCGTTTTGGTGTGAATTATACATTCTAAACGAAGTGTGGTAATGAAAAAAACACTGCTTTGTCTGTTGTATCTTCAATTGCTCCTTGCAAGCGGCGCGTTCGGGCAGACAAAGCAGAATGCAAATAAACTGGACGCCGCAGGCCCCGTTGTCGAAATGGAGCCTTATGTCGTGAAGGCGGACCGCGTCCTGCCGGCGCCGGAGCAGTGGCTTTATGTGAAAGTGCCCGTGTTGGTGTTGATGCGAGGCAAGCGCAATATCGTCGCGCCGGGTTACGAAATGCTTTCCAATCTCAACTTCAGCCAGACCAAATCCTTGGTCGAAAATTTGCAGTTGCGCCAGTTTGCCGCGACCTATCTCTGGCCGATGCTCACCCAGGCGCTGCCCAAGATGCCTGTATATGTAGTGGTTGATATCAACCAGCAGCAATCGACATTTCGTCCGGTCGTGAGAAAAATCGATTCGTGGGAGGGTGATCCGATTGTGCTGGATGAAGCCGCCCCGTCCTCAGGCAATCCCGATGATTTTTATGACCACGCGGCTTCCGCCTCCCAATCCTTCGCGGCGGAGTATGGTCTGGGAGAGGTGGAGGATATTAATCCCGAAATGACACCCCAAGAGGAGACTGAAAACGAGATTGCCGAAATGGCGCAAAATGCAATCAAGGGCAACCGGGACGATACGGATCTGAACGCAGTCAGACCGCTTCCGGACGGATTTGTTGACTTAGCCGCAAATGGCGGACCGCTGGCCGCGCTCGTGCGCGCCGGGGAACCGCGTGCAAGCACAGTCCGCCCCAGTGAGGAGCAACTGGCCGCTACACTCAGTTACGCATTGAATCTCCACGCGCTGAAATCACTGCCGCGGAAACCGCCCCCTTGGTTCGCCCGCGGGATAAGCAGCCTGCTCGGAGCCACGCAAGTTTCCCACACGCAAATACGGTTCGCGATGGTGAAGGAAAATCTCAGCAGGCAAAACATGCCTGGCCTTGCGGAGCTTTTTAAAAAAGACGATGTGTTCAGTTTGGAGGAAGCCCGGCTTGCGGCTATATTTGTTCATTTCGGCCTCTACGGAGACAACGGAAAGTATGCCGCGCGTTTTATGCAGTTTGTTGACCGGATCGAGCGCGGAGAGCAGCCGACGGCGCAAATGTTCGAGGAAGTATTCGGTTTCAAGATCAGCCGGATGGAAAACGATCTGGCCACCTATTCGCGCACCTTCGCCTTCTTTAAAAGTACCGATATCAAGGGGGCAATTCCCGAAATGCCGGCGTGTACCTTTCGCGAAGCAACACAGTCGGAGGTCGCGCGCATCAAGAGCGAAATATATATATCGCAAATCAACGCCGTCAAGGCACTCGACGAATTGCGCACGGCATACTGGCGGGGCGAGCGCGAGCCTGCCATGCTGGCTGCTCTTGCGTCCGTTGAACTGCGAATCGGTTCCGAGTCCCGCGCCCGCAAGATAACAAAAGCGCTGCTGGAACTTCCTGTGCCTCCGGCACAGGCATACATCGTCGGTGCGCGGCTCCAGCTCAAGGACATCCTTGCCGCCAAATCGGACGGCGCCAAGCTCAACGCGACAGAAACCTCCGGTTTAATTGACACTCTGGGCGGCGCGCTCGTCGGCGGACTGACCACGGAGGAACTTTGCAGTGTGCTCGCAGAAATTGTCCTTAAAAGCGAAACCGTCGCCAATGCCGGCATCAGTGCATTTTTGCGCGAAGCCGCAAAGCGGTATCCACTCAACAAAACCATCGCCGAAGCCTTAAAGCCGTGCGCAGGGCTAAATTCCCGCCAACAAAATAATAATCCATGAATATGATCAAACATATCCTCACAATGACAGGGGTTCTTGCGATTGCCTTTTCGGCCGTCGCCCATGCCGCGCCCGAGGGGGCGGAAAATGCAAAAAAGTCGAAGGCTTCCGCGGTCCAAGCTGTGGCGGGCGCGGAAGTCAAGGCCGTGCAAAAAGGTGACAAAGTAACAATCACCTGGACGCTCCCTAAAGGCGACTGGCGCGTGATCAACCTGAGTCGCAACGGTCAGGAAAAAACCAAGGGCCGCGTGAAAATCAAGGCGGTGAATCCCAACAAGGCCAAAAGCTACGTGGACACCGTTCCCGACGCTAGCAAGCAATACTGGTATTGGTTCAGCGCCTCGCGTACCGGTGAAGGCAATGTCGAAATCGGCCCGATTCCCGTGACAAAATAATGGAGGGACGCCCTCCGTGTCGCTCTTGCTTTATTGTAGGGGCGTCGCAAGCGACGCCCTGCTTGTTTCTTTCTAAAAATGTATAATTCTCCCCATCTCAAAACCCTCGCCACCCTCCTCTTCGGCCTCGCCACCGCGCTTTCCGTATTTGCTGATCGTGCTGCCTACAATCTTAATCTCGACTGGCGTCTTCACGTCGGCGATCCGGTGGGCGCGGAGCAAAGGTGGTTTGACGATTCCGCATGGAAACTTGTCACGCTTCCGCGCGCGTGGAACGAGGACGATGCCTTCAGCAAGGCTATCGTGGATCACACAACCGGTGTCGCATGGTATCGGAAGCACTTTGCGCTGACTGCTGCACAACTCAAGGACTCGAAGGTGTTCATCGAGTTCGAGGGGGTGCGACAGGCAGCCGAGGTTTATGCAAACGGAAAACATGTTGGTCGCAGCGAAAATGGTGTCATGGCGTTCGGATTCGACCTTACGCCGTTTCTTAGTGTTGGTGAAAACGTCATCGCCGTGCGCACCGACAATGACTGGAACTATAAGGAGAAGGCGACCGGCAGTCGCTACCAGTGGGCCGACCGCAATTTTAATGCGAACTATGGCGGCATCACGAAAAACGTGCGTCTGCATATCACAGGAAAATTATATCAAACGCTTCCGCTTTACTCGAACCTTGGCACGACCGGTGTTTATGTCTATGCAACCGATTTTGATATAAAAAACTGTGCCGCCACCATCCACGCCGAATCCGAGGTGTGCAACGAAACCGGAAGGGCGTGGACGTTTTCATATGTGATGGAAATCTCCGCGCTTGGCGTGAAAGCCGTCGCCGAAAAATCCATCACGCTCGCCCCCGGCGAAACCACCATCGTCAGAGCCAGCGCGCGCGCCGTCAAAATCGATTTCTGGAGCTGGGGGCACGGCTCGCTTTACGACGTGCGGACGACGCTCGTCGCGGATGGTAAACCCGCCGATTCCGTGACCACACGCACCGGTTTTCGCAAAACGGAATTCACCAACGGCATGATAAAGCTGAACGATCGCGTGATACAAATGCACGGCTACGCGCCGCGCTCTACAAACGAGTGGCCTGCGGTCGGCGGAAGCGTACCCGTATGGCTGAGCGACTATAGCAATAGTCTAGCTGTCGAAAGCGGTGGCAACATCATGCGCTGGATGCACATCACGCCCTGGAAACAGGACATCGAATCCTGCGACCGCGTCGGCCTTATCCATGCAATGCCAGCCGGGGACGCGGAGAAGGATGTGGTCGGCCGCTGGTGGGGCCAGCGTGTCGAACTCATGCGTGACGCCATCATCTACAATCGCAATAACCCCAGCATCCTTTTCTACGAGTCCGGCAACGCGGGTGTGAACGAAAAGCACATGCAAGAAATGAAGGATCTGCGCGACAAGTACGATCCGCACGGCGGGCGCGCCAGCGGAAGCCGCGACATGCTCAACAGCAAGGTGGCGGAATACGGTGGGCACATGCTCTACATAAATAAAAGCGCGCGCTTCCCGCTCTGGATGATGGAATACTCCCGGGACGAGGGTTTGCGCAAATATTGGGACGATTATTCGCCGCCTTATCACAAGGATGGAGAAGGTCCGCTTTATAGAGGTAAAGATGCCGGCATTTACAATCGCAACCAAGACTCCCTCGCCATCGAGAATGTTATCCGCTGGCATGAGTACTGGCATGAACGTCCCGGAACTGGACGTCGTGTGAACAGTGGGGGCGCAAAAATCATTTTTGCCGACTCCAATACGCACCAACGCGGCGCTGAAAACTATCGCCGCAGCGGCGTGGTCGATCCGATGCGCATCACGAAAGACGGTTTCTACGCACACCAAGTCATGTGGGATGGTTGGGTCGACGTGGAAAATCCACGCACCTATATCATCGGTCACTGGAACTACGCGCCCGGCACCGTTAAAAATGTATATGTCGTTTCTAGCGCCGACTCTGTCGCGCTTTTCCTCAACGGCAAATCGCTTGGACGCGGAGCGCAAAGCAATCGGTTCCTCTACACTTTCGAAAATGTAACTTGGCATTCCGGTGAACTTCGCGCGGTCGGTTATGATGCCAGCGACAAGAAAATCGCAGAAGCCACAAAACTGACCGCCGGCGAACCTGCCGCACTGCGTCTCGCCAATCTTGGTAAAAAATCCTACTTCGCCGATGGTCATGATCTCGCTCTCGTTGAGATCGAGGTGGTGGATGCAAAAGGCCGTCGCTGTCCGACCGCACTCGACATGATCGACTTCGAACTCGACGGCCCCGCCGAATGGCGAGGCGGCATCGCGCAAGGCAGGCCCAACAACTACATGCTTTCCAAACAGCTTCCGGTCGAGTGCGGCGTGAACCGTGTTTTCATTCGCGCTACGCGCGACGCTGGCACAATCACGCTTCGTGCAAAATCCGGTGATTTAAAGCCGGCTGTGCTCACGCTTCAAACAACCGAGTATCCTGCCATCAACGGTCTTGCCGCTCTCCCGCCCTTGCCGGACATCCCACGCAGTGACCGAGGCCCGACGCCTGCAGCGCCTTCGTATAAAGTGACGCGCATCCCTGTCGAAGTCGCATCGGCGCGCGCCGGATCAAACACTGCCGACGCCGTCAACACCTACGACGACAACGAAACCACATCGTGGACAAGCACGAACACCCTCGAAGAAGCGTGGATTGAATATACGCTGGAGCGCTCCGCTAAACTGAGCGAAATCACACTCAAACTCACCGGTTGGAAAGATCGTATCTATCCGTTGCGAGTGACACTTGATGGTGAGGAGATTTTCCGTGGTGTGACATCGCGCAGCCTTGGTTACGTAACGTTGCCAATGCAGCCCGTGCCCGCAGTAGGACGCGTCGTGCGCATCGAACTTCTTGGTGGTTCCGAAGCACGCGACTCCTACACGCTCATTGAAGTCGCCAACCAGAAGAATGTGTCCACCGGTTCCGGGAAGATTGGCAAAATGGCGCTCAGCATCATCGAGGCCGAGCTCTACGAACCACTTAAACAGTAAAATCATTTTCATGATTGCTCATTGCTCATTCGCTAAGAATTTTGCCACGGCTGTCGCTGCGTTGCTGCTTTGCATGCCGCTGAGCGCAAGTGTTGAAGACAACAAGTTGTCTTCGACTCCTTCAGCTGTCTGGCTCGACGGCGCGGCACCCGCGATCAACATCGGCACGACTTGGGGCGTGCCGTGGCCTATGGGCAGTATACCGAAAGACACCGCGCTCGCGCTCCGTGATGCGTCTGGAAAATCCATTCCGGTACAAAGCTGGGCGACCGCATGGTGGCCGGATGGTTCGATCAAATGGACGGCGCATGCGATTCCGGCAGGCATTGCGGTTGATAATAATCTCGCCATCACGCCCGGTACTCCCACCGCGCCGGAAAAATCGCTCAAAGTTCGCGAGACGACTGACGTTTTTGAAGTCGATACTGGCGTCATTCGTTGCGCTATCGCCAAATCGGGCGACGTGTTGGTGCAAAGGATTACTCGCGACGGGAAACCGGTTTTGACCAACGGACGACTCATCGCTCTTAGTTCGTCAGCGCCCGACCTAGACGGTGTAGCTGGCACGCAGCAAATCGATACATTTCAAAGCAAGATCGACACTGTCACTGTCGAACAAAACGGTCCCGTCCGCGCTGTCGTGAAGATCAAAGGTCGACACACTGGCAAAGAACGCGCATGGCTGCCTTTTACGCTGCGTCTATATTTTTACGCGGGCGGAGAAGCGGTTCGTATGATGCACTCATTCGTTTTCGATGGCGATGCGGAGAAGGATTTCATTCGCGGCCTCGGCATGCGCTTCGATGTGCCAATGACCGACCTCATGCACGACCGGCATGTGCGTTTCGCTGGCGAAGGACGCGGACTCTGGGCCGAGGCCGTGCGCGGACTCACGGGCATTCGTCGTGACCCCGACGCAAAAAATGAAGCGAATCCAGTCAAGAATGCCCAAATCGACGGCCGCGCGTGTCCGCCAGTGGAAACGTTTAACCAGCAAGTCAGCGAACGCCTGCAATACATTCCCGCATGGGGCGATGTGACACTCGCGCAACTTTCCGCCAATGGATTCACCATTCGCAAACGCACCAAAGCCGGGCACGGCTGGATTGACGCTGACCAAGGTCATCGTGCTTCCGGTGTCGGTTACATCGGCGGTGCGACCGGCGGCGGTGTCATTTTTGGCCTGCGCGATTTCTGGCAACGTCATCCCTCGCAACTCGATATTCGCAACGCCCACACCGACGCTGCAGAGGTTACGATCTGGCTCTATTCACCCGGCGCGCCCGCGATGGATTTGCGCTTCTATCATGACGGCATGGGGCAGGACACTTTTGAGAAACAATACAAGGGCGGACTCGAAATCACCTATGAGGATTACGAACCCGGTTTCGGCGATGCTCATGGAATCGCCCGCACAAGTGAAATCTATCTCTGGGCCGTCGGCGCCACGCCTGCTCGCGAAACATTTGCCGACATGGCTGCGCTTGTGCGTGAGCCCGCGCGCTTGGTTTGCTCGCCCGCGCGCATTCTGGCTGCAAATGTGTTCGGCAATGTCTGGTCGCTGCCCGACCGCTCCACGCCGGCGAAGGCCGCAATCGAAGACCGCCTCGAATGGCAAATCGAGTATTACAAAAAACAAATCGACCAGCGGCATTGGTATGGTTTTTGGAATTACGGCGATGTCATGCACTCCTACGACCGTGACCGCCACGTGTGGAAATACGACATCGGCGGCAATGCGTGGGATAACTCCGAGCTCTCCACCGACCTCTGGCTTTGGTATTATTACCTGCGCACGGGGCGGGCCGATGTCTTCCGCTTCGCCGAAGCGATGACACGGCACACCAGCGAAGTGGACACCTATCACACAGGCCGGTTCGCCGGGCTCGGTTCGCGGCACAACGTGCAACACTGGGGTTGCTCGGCAAAACAAGTGCGCATCAGCACCGCGAGTTATCGCCGCATCTATTATTTTCTTACCGCGGATGAACGCATCGGCGACATTTTGCGCGAGCTTCTCGATGTTGACCAAAAACTCAACGATGTTGACCCCGCACGCAAACTTGGCGACGCCTCGCCGCTCGGCGGGTACGATGCGCGTGTGAGCTTTGGCATTGATTGGGCCAACCTCGCCGCGGCATGGCTCACCGAATGGGAACGCGGCGGCGATATGAAGTATCGCGACAAGCTCCTGCGCGGCATGCGCGACTGGGGCAAAATGCCTCTCGGATTTTTCACGAGCGACCGTTACGGCTACAAGGTCGCTGACGGCAGCATCGAGCCGCTCACATTGCGCGGAAAACTTTCCGCTGACGGCAAACCCGTTTCCGTCTCTCATCTTGATGCCGTTTTTGGCGCGGTGGAGATTTTCTCGGAACTCATCCAGCTCACTGCGAGCCAGCACGAATATGAAGGCTTCAAAAAAGCGTGGCTCCAGTATTGCACGCTCTATTCCGCATCGAAGAGCGAGCGTGTCGCCGCACTGGGGACGGATTTTAGAAACGGCTCACTGACTCAGGCCCACTCTCGACTTCTCGCTTACGCTGCAAAAATGAATGGCGATGCCAAACTCGCCGCACGCGCGTGGAAGAACTTCAACCTTGCCGATTATCCCGGCTATGCGGGCGACTGGGCCGAGGTGAGTCTCAAAACAAAACGCATTGAAGGCACGGCCGTATTGAATCCAATCGACGAAGCCACATGGGTCGGCACAAATCTCAGCGCGCAGTGGGGGCTGTCCGCGATTCAATGTCTCGCGCTTGTCGGAGATAAGATGGCAGAGTGAAAATTGCCAATGGATTTTGTCCGATGAAAAAATATAACTCCATTTTTATCATGACGGCCTTGTTAGTCGCTCTCTGTCAGGCGAATGCAATGCAGCCTTCGCTCATGGAAAATCTCGACCGCGGTGTCGTGGCCGTTCGCACAGGCAAGAAGAGTGTATATGTCAGCTGGCGATTGCTGGGCACGGAGCCACGCGAAACGGCGTTTAATGTGTATCGTATAACGAGTAGCGGCGCTCCCGTTAAGATAAACAGCGAACCCATTGTCCAAGGGACGATTTTCACCGATACAAAGGCGGATTTTTCCAAACAAAATATATATGTGGTGCGCGCCATTGGAGCCGATAGCAATGAGCTGCCTGCGGGTGACACCTTGAGCGACAAAAAAAGAAAAACGGTGCTGAATACACTTTCGGCAAATTGCCCGGCCCTGCCGTATCTCTCGATTCCATTGCGTATTCCGAAAGGTGGAACAGCACCGGATGGAATCGCTTATACTTATGAGGCCTGCGAGGCGTCGGTCGGCGATCTCGACGGTGATGGTGAATACGAAATCGTTCTAAAATGGAAACCCACAAATTGGAAGGACAACGCCCACACGGGGTATTCCGGAAATACCTACCTCGATGCCTACAAAATTAATGGACAATTTCTCTGGCGCATCGACCTTGGAAAAAACATTCGCTCCGGTTCGCACTACACACAGTTCATGGTTTACGACCTCGATGGAGATGGCATTGCCGAAATTGCCTGCAAAACCGCCGACGGCACCGTCGATGGTGTCGGCAAAGTTATCGGTGACGCGGATGCCGACTATCGCACCATCACGGGAAAACCCATGGGCAAGATTCTCGACGGTCCCGAATATCTCACAATTTTCAACGGTCGCACAGGCGCGGCGATGGCCACGGTTGATTATGTGCCCGCACGCGGCAAAATTAGTGATTGGGGCGACGACTACGGCAACCGCGTTGACCGTTTCCTCGCGTGCATTGCATATTTGGACGGACAGCGGCCGAGTCTTGTCATGTGTCGCGGTTATTATGCCCGCTCCGTGCTTGCCGCATGGGATTGGCGGAATGGGAAACTCACGCAGCGTTGGGTTTTTGACAGCGCTGACGGCACGCTTGGCAACGATAAATATGCCGGACAAGGTGCGCACAGTCTCAGCGTTGGCGATGTTGATGGCGATGGATGCGACGAAATTACTTACGGCGCGTGCGCAATAGACCACGATGGCAAGGGGCTGTATTCAACCGGACTCGGTCACGGCGATGCATTGCACATGAGCGTCATGGACCCGACGCGGGAAGGACAGCAAATCTTCATGGTTCATGAAAAGAAAAAGGCCTACGGCAATGCCGGCATCGAATTTCGCGATGCACGGACTGGAAAATTAATATTTGGATACACTGACAAAGAATGGGACGACATAGGCCGTGGTGTTGCAGGCGATATTGACCCACGCTACAAAGGTTACGAGGTGTGGGCGCCAGTGGGAAATATCTATTCTTGCAAGGGCGAGAACGTCTCCAAAACAAAGCTGAAACAATTGAGCTTCCTCGCTTGGTGGGACGGCGACCTGCTGCGCGAACTATTGGATAAAGTGACAATCTCGAAGTGGAATTGGAAATTGGAAAAAATCGAGACACTTCTCACTGACCCCGAATGTGAATCGGGCAATGGCACCAAAGCCACACCAGTATTAAGCGCCGATATTTTCGGAGACTGGCGCGAAGAGGTAATATTCAAAACAAAGGACAACCACGAACTCCGCATCTACACAACAACGATACCGACCAAGCACCGCTTTCACACGCTTATGCACGACCGCCAGTATCGCGAAGCTATCGCATGGCAAAATGTCGGCTACAACCAACCGCCGCACCCGAGCTTTTACCTCGGCGAAGGCATGACGCCGCCGGCACAGCCGAACATTGTTACAACACTCAAGGAACCTCAGACAGCGACCGACACTCGCTAAAAATGACAAAGTCAAAATCGCCCGCGTGCTTCCTGATTATCGGCGCGGCCCTCGCTGTTGGCTGGAGTATCGTGGTGGAGGTAAAGCCGACATTGCCGCAGGTATTTGCCGACCACATGGTCTTTCAACGCGACATGCCGGCGCCTGTGTGGGGCACAGCGGATGTTGCCGAAATCATCACGGTTGAGTTTGCCGGCCAGAAGAAGCAAACGACCACAGGCGCCGACGGACGATGGCTGGTGCGATTCAACCCGCTGGATGCGAGCGCTGAGCCGCGCGAGTTGGCGGTCACCGGAAAAACAAAAGACGCGGCTGTGTCCCGCGTGCGTTTTGCGGATGTTGTCGTTGGCGAGGTGTGGCTTTGTGCGGGACAATCCAACATGGAAATGCCGCTTATCGGCGAACGCAGCCTGAAACCCATTTTGGGTGCCGACGAAGCCATCCGTATGGCGGAGTTTCCGCAGATACGAATGCTGAAAATAAAAAAGACTAGGGCTGGCGAACCTGCGTCCGATATCAACCTCGCGTCACCGTGGATTGCATGCAGTCCGAATACAATCAACACTATCAAGTTTTCCGCCGCCGGATTTCTCTTCGGGCGAAAACATCAACAAAAGTCCAGGAAGGAGCCTCGGACACCGCAGCCCCATCGATCAATTCAACCCGTTGCGGAATGTCGGCCAGCGGCTGCATACTCCGGCTGGAAGTAACCACAAAGCGTTCCAGCGATACAGGCGATTCATCATGGGCAGAAGCGACGGATGCGGACTGCGCTCGCATCAGTATATTTGTCGCAATGAATAGAATAAGAGAACTCGTGAGGCCGATATGAAGATGGCAGCGATTGCGTTTATAATTAGTTGCTGAAGGACCTGCGATTGACTGAGCGAATTGAGAGGCGGACATGGAAATGACTGGTGGATTTTATCCGAGGATTGGGAATCCGAATAGACTGCAACCTCGGATTGTTACTGACTGGGTTGAGGCGGAACATGGAGGCCAAGACTACAAGTCGTGGCGACTTCGTATACTATGATCAAAAATTTTTAAAGATCAGTGGAATCTCATGCAATTATCCCGATCATGGCTGCTGCATGCTGATCGCCGACAGGAGTTGTCGATTCGTCATACGCTCCTGGCTCTGCGCATCGACGAATCTCAATATGCCGACAGGCAGGTGGACGAGCGTGAGATAAAACGACAAACAAACTCCGAACCGTGTGGGTTCGGTATGTTTTGCGTGAAAAGAAAGGGATTCAGCTCAACGGCGGCGCGCGACCCGGTGGCAGCGCATGCGCCATGCGAGAAAAAACAAACTTTTTCTCGGAGAAAACCTGTTCGAGACGCGGCTGCAAGATGGCCAGCGCTATCAACGCAACGAGCAAACCAAGCACATGGCCATTGGCAAAAAGCGTAACGATGCAACCGCCCGCAGCGTCGTCCGCATGGTTGGCGGTGTGTGAAGCTGATTCACCGTCATGTCTCGCACCATAACCGTCGCAGGCATGATGCAATTCATTATCCAATGTATTGCCATGATGCGCGCATACCCATTCATGAGCCGCAGAATTGACCGCCAACAGACTGAACGCGATGATTAACGTCACGCCTGTCAACGCGATAAGGCGCTGCCAAAACGGGTGTCGACGTAGTTGCGCGAAGATCATGAATTGGATAAAAACGATCTAGCCTAACAAAGCTGTCAAGCGTGCCGCATCCACATTCCTGACGGTGCCAATGAGCCCCATCGACCACAAGGGTTTGCCAAGGGCGACAAAATTCACACGCCAGCCGTCGTGTAGATGCCCGATTTTGGTCAAGACCTCCGGGACCAACCGTTTCATTTTGGATGGAGATTCGGGTGGTGCCGGTGTTGATGAGGGCGATGTTCCGATTGCCGATGGAACCGGCGCTGAGAGTTCCAACCGCTCGTCGTCATTAGAGATCTTTTCAAGGGTTTCTTAAGAGAGTGCGTTCGCATCGGCTCCGCTTGACGACTTTGCTAAGCTACTGTTTCGCCACCCGCGCTTCGGATTGTGGGTGGATTTGATTTCAAACACAACCAAAGCCATGCGAGACGTTTTTATCCCCACAAATTACAGCGAATGGAGGCATTGCATCGAAGTAAGATGCGCCCTTACGCTTAGCCCTGAATTTTGCAATCGGCGCATCTCGGCGCTACGCAACACCGAGGACCGGCAAATACGCGAATTCATTCGTATTTATGGCCGGGCGCATCTCGAGTCTGTCATCGGTTGGTTTGAACGAGCTCTGACAGAGACGACCAAGTGAATGCTGGATGGCTTCCAGAACCAATCCATCCCAAACCAGAATTCATTATCTCCTCCCTATGCATACTGCAAAAAAAACACAGCCGCTCGATGGCGCCATCGAAATCGAGGTCACCGATCCACGTCTGCCTGTCACCGTGTTGTCCGGGTTTCTTGGCTCCGGGAAAACCACTTTGCTCAACCACATCCTCACCAACCGCGAAGGGCTGCGCGTCGCGCTCATCGTGAACGATATGGCGGAGGTTAACATCGATGCGGCCCTCGTCGGACGGGGTGCGGCGGCGGTGTCGTTGCGAGAAGAAAAAATCGTCGAATTGTCCAACGGTTGCATCTGCTGCACCTTGCGGGAGGATTTGCTCGTCGAAGTGGCTCGATTGGCACGTGAAGGGCGTTTTGATTATTTGTTGATTGAATCCACGGGCATAGCGGAGCCTTTGCCGGTGGCGGAAACATTTACGTTTGCCGGGGAGGACGGCGTGAGCCTTGGTGCGGTGGCGCGACTGGACACGATGGTGACGGTCGTGGATGCATTTAATTTTCTCAAAGACTACAGTTCCGGCGACTCACTGCGAGATCGCGGTCAGGTGAACGGGAGCAATGACGAGCGCTCGCTTGCACCGTTGCTGGCCGAGCAAATTGAATTCGCCGATGTCATTGTGCTCAATAAATGCGATCTCGTGGATGCGGACACGCTAGCGCTCGTCACTCATATGGTGCGCACGCTCAATCCCGACGCACGCTTCATTACCGCTGAACACGGACGTGTACCGATACAGGAAATGCTCAACACAGGACGCTTTTCTTTAGATGACGCATCGAAATCGCCGATGTGGCTGCGAACCCTGCGTGGTGAGGCGCATTCGGAAATGGATGAGCATGGGGTTATGAGTTTCGTGTACCGCGCACGACGACCATTTCATCCAGAGCGATTTTGGACATGGGCTTCGCATCCGCCGGAAAACGTGGTGCGCTCGAAGGGTTTTTTCTTCCTCGCCACGCGCATGGACTGGGTCGGCGAATGGTCGCACGCGGGAGGCATCTGCAAGTGCGAGCCATCGGGCAACTGGTGGGCTGCCATGAGTGAGGAATACTGGCCGGCATCAACCGCATCGTTTAACGCCATCATGAAAAATTGGCAGGAGCCGTTTGGTGACCGACGCCAGGAACTGGTATTTATCGGCACGGGGGCAATGGATCGCGAGCCCATTACCGCGCAACTCGACGCCTGCCTGCTTACTGATACGGAAATGCGCAAAATGCCAAGCGCGTGGCGCGAGTTGCACGATCCATTTCCAAAATGGGAGTAGTCAGCAAGTGTCCAGTATGCCCCCTGCGTTGAATGGTTGAGATGCCCGTACTCGGAAACCCTCTTGACGACTTTGCTACGCTTCAGTTTTCGCATGCAATTCCTCCCGCAAACCACTCTTTTCGAGATCGAAGAAGGCGACAAATTGCGCCCCAAATTCAATGAGCACGACCTCATCCCTTGCATTACCCAGGATCATGCCTCCGGCGAAGTGCTGATGCTGGGATGGATGAATCCTGAGGCGCTAGCCAAAACCATCGAGACCGGCCTCGCCCATTATTATTCCCGTTCGCGTCAAAAGCTCTGGAAGAAGGGGGAGCAATCCGGCCTCTTTCAGCATGTGATTTCACTTATCATCGACGACGACCAGGATGCCGTGCTTATCAAGGTAAAAGTCGATGGCGGCGCGTCATGCCATGTTGGATACCGGTCCTGTTTCTTTCGCCAGCTTGCCCGACCCACGGCAGACACGGATTTTTCCCTCATTTTTCTTGAAGCCCAAAAAACTTTCGATCCCGTGAAAGCCTACGGCTTGGCCGCCTCCTCGCTCCCGTCCAAGTCAACCCGAGTAGCGTCATGAATCCCGCCGTTGTTACCTTACACAAGACCAAACACCTGCTCGCGCATGTGCTGGTGGCCGCGGGAATACGGCAATGGCCGCAGGCAACGCTGGGCGACAGCGGTGAAACCGCCACCGGGTTTTATGCGGACTTTGGTCTTTCATGCGCACCAGATGAGGACGAACTTCATCGCTTGAATGACGAAATGGCACGAGTACTGCGCAATTGCCGGATTTTTCGCGAATTGAATCTCGCCGCGCCGGAAGCGGCAGAAATCTTTCAAGGTCAGCCGTGGAAATTGCAGCAAGTGTCTGCGATTCTGGAAACGGACCGGCGCGTGCGTTGCTACGAAATCGACGGCGTTGTCGATGTCTGTGACTGCGTGCTCAAAGACCTGCGGGAATTGCGCACCGTGCATCCGGAAAAATTTGCCGTGGTGCGGGCCTGGCCGGTCGTGTGGTCGGATCGGGGACACGATATATTATTTACACGAATCGCCGGGGAAATGTTTCCACCTCCCCTTCCATGCGAATGCTGCCCGGTGTGATGTCGTTATGCGAATCCAGCAGATGGAACGCGCCCCGCTTGACGACTTTGCTAGGCTGTGAGTTACCCTCCATGAAATTGCCGTTTTTCCCTCGACCGCCTTCCGTCCCCGCACCCTTGGCGATTATTGACACATTGCGGGATCGAAATCTTTCGGAGTGTTTCTCTGCGACGGCCATGGTGATTTCCACGGAGCCCAATAACAACGAACTCTCCACGCTCCTGCTGCGCTGCCGCACCATGGAAGAAGTGAAGTTGCTCGCCTTTGCCTATTACTTGCGGGCGGTGAGTGAAGGCGGCCTTGTCGTGCTGACAGACGAGAAAAACAAGGTCGCCGCCCAGGCATGGCTTTTCGACTAAGCACCACATCTTTCCGTAATCCTCTTTCGTTCTCTCTTTTTATGTCCATGACTTCTGTGCAGGAACTTCGGCATTCCACCGCGCATGTGCTCGGTGCCGCCGTATCGCGCCTCTTTCCCGAGGTGCTCCTTGATATCGGGCCGCCGACCGACACCGGTTTTTATTACGATTTCGGCGGACCTCAACGCTTCACGATGCAAGATCTATCCGTCATCGAGGCAGAGATGGCACGCATCGTAGCCGAAAACCAACCCTTCGTTCGCCGTGAGGTTTCGCGCGAGGAGGCGCTCCGCTTTTTCACCGGACGCGGACAAACCTACAAACTCGGCCGACTCGACGATATCCCTGAAGGCGAGCCGGTGACACTCTATACCAACGGCGATTTCACCGACCTGTGCGCCGGCACGCACGTCATCTCCACCGGCAAGGTCGCGGCGTTCAAGCTGCTTTCCATTGCCGGCGCCTGGCACCGGGGAGACGAAAAACTTGGCCAACTCCAGCGCATCTACGGCACGGCCTTCGCCAGCCAAGAAGAGCTGGATGCACACCTCGCTGCGCTCGCCGAGGCCGCACGCCGTGATCACCGCAAACTGGGACAGCAGCTCCATTTGTTTCGTATTGATGCGAGCATCGGCAGCGGTCTGCCCCTGTTGCTGCCGAAAGGCGCGATCATCCGAACCGAACTGGAAAAACTCATTTCCGCCAAACTCATCGAATATGGCTATGAGCGACTTTACTCGCCGCATATCGGCTCCATCGATCTTTATAAGACATCCGGTCATTATCCTTACTATGCGAATAGCATGTATGAGCCCATCCACATCGAGGATCGGGAGTTTTTACTAAAACCGATGAATTGTCCGATGCACCTGATGGCCTACACGTCGGAGCCGCGCAGCTACCGCGACCTGCCGCAACGCTATGCGGAATTCGGCACCGTGTATCGCCAGGAGCAATCGGGCGAACTCAACGGCCTCGTGCGCGTGCGCGGCTTCACTCAGGATGACGGGCACATCCTTTGCACGCCTGAGCAATTGCAAGATGAATTCAAACAATGCCTGCGACTTGTTCAGGAAGTGATGGCCATTTTCGACCTGAAAACACGCTGCCGCGTGTCGCTGCGCGACCCGGCCAATACCGCCAAGTATGCAGGCGGGGATACGCTCTGGGCACCGGCCGAAGCATGTATCCGCACGGTTGTGACGGAACTCGGGCTGGAGCACACCGAGGGACTCGGCGAGGCGGCGTTTTACGGACCAAAGCTCGATTTCATGGCGCTCGACGCGCTGGGGCGCTCTTGGCAAATCGGCACGATCCAAGTGGATTTCAGCCTGCCCGAACGCTTCGGGCTCGAATATACTGGCCGCGACGGGAAACCGCATCGTCCTGTGATGATTCATCGCGCCGTGTTCGGTTCCATCGAGCGTTTTATGGGGCTGCTCATCGAACACTATGCCGGCGACTTTCCGCTCTGGCTCGCACCTGAGCAGATTCGTTTTCTGCCCATCACCGACGGGCAGACGGAGTTCGCTACTCAACTCGCCGCCCGCGCCCGCCGGGCTGGATTGCGAGTGACGATTGATGCCCAGCGCGATCCGGTTGGCGCCAAAATCCGCCGGGCGCAGGCCGACAAGGTGCCGTTTGCTGTGGTCCTTGGAAAGCGCGAGGTCGCCACTGAAAGCGTATCCATCCGTTCACGGGTGAATGGCGACGAGGGCGTGATCAGCGTGGACGCCTTCTTCAAGCGTGTGCAAGCCGAGGCCAATCCTGAAACAGCAACCGCCACTGCCTGCACATGAGTTTACTGCTCCCCCCTTGGCAACACGGAGGAACCGGTCTTGCCTGAAGATGGCCATGCTCACCGACGTGGACAACAAGAGTATCTGCCAATTTTCCGCGCTTGAACAATTTGAGAGCGAACGCGAAACCACTCCCCGCAGACATGGCTGCGAACCTGCGCACCGTCCTCGATATACTTGACCTTGCGTCACCGGCATCCGTGTCTGGCAATTCTCCTCGCCCGGCCTCTTTCGAAAACATGATCCTCAACGACCGCCAAATTTCCACCCGTGCCCGCGCGGGCATGATTCGTCCCTTCTCGCCCGAACTCGTGCGCGTGGCCGACGGGCATCCACACTCTCCTTTGGCTTGTCCAGTTACGGTTACGACCTGCGGCTTTCGCCCCGGGAATTTAAGGTATTTCGTCACGTGCCGGGCACGGTAGTGGATCCGAAGAATTTCAATCCACGCAACTTGGAAAAAGTGTTGCTACAGGAAGACGCGAGCGGTCGTTTTTTTATCCTGCCTGGTCGCAGCTACGGTCTTGGAGTAGCGGTGGAGCAGCTCGACCTGCCGCCAGACGTGACGGCAATCTGTGTGGGCAAAAGCACCTATGCGCGCTGCGGCATTATCGCCAACGTTACTCCGGCCGAGGCTGGATGGCAGGGACATCTCACGCTGGAATTTTCTAATTCATCGGCCGCCGATTGTCGCATCTATGCTGGCGAAGGCATTGTGCAGATGCTCTTTTTCACTGCCGAACCCTGCAAGGTATCCTACCGGACCCGTGAAGGGAAATACCAGCACCAGAAACAGCGCATTACGCCGCCGAAAGTCTGATTCGGTTCGAGGATCATCATCAACAATTGACCGCGAAGGCAGCGAAACCATGCGCTTGTTTGATCCCAGTCTGCTTGGTCAGTTGGCATCCGGGTCGAAGTTCAGGCCCGACGTGACCGTGATCAGCGGTTTTCTCGGCGCGGGCAAGACAACGCTGTTACAGCAACTCCTAAAAAAAACTCCACATGGCCTGCGTGTGGCGATCGTCGTCAATGATCTCAACGAGATCAATATCGACGCCCTCTTTCTGGAGAAAATGCTACCATCCGAGTCCTCTGCGAGCATCGCCTCCACCGTGGCCTTGGGTAATGGCTGCGTGTGCTGCACGGCGAGGGACGCGCTCGGTGATGCCATTGTGGAATTGGCCACCAGCGGCAAGTTTGATCACATCATCATCGAGAGCAGCGGGGCCGCAGAACCACGCCCGGTGACGGATCTTTTCTATCAAACAAACATCGTTGGTCCACGTCTGGACGAGGTGGCGACCCTTCATGTGCTCATCACTGTGGTGGATGCTGCCGCCTGGTTCCAGGCCTCGCTGGAAGAACATAGATTGAACGCAGACGCATTGGGGAAGGTTGTCGGCGCGCATCAATCCTTGTTCACATTGATGGTAGAGCAGGTGGAATGTGCTGATGTCATTTTTGAATAAGATAGACCTCGTAACTTCAGCAGAGAGCGAAACGGTTTCCGCACAAATCAGGGGCTCAATTTGCGAGCGGAACTCATCAAGACCAAGAACGCCTGTCTACCGGATGGTGTCTGGCCTGGGCTTGTCGTTTCGATCAATCCAAACGCGTCGAGGCGCAAACTGGATGGACGCACTCAATCAAGCCCGAAAAATAGCATGTTCCTCACCGGAGTTAAGAATACGCTCACAGACTCATTGTGTCCGTACGCCAGCCGGCAAATTATTTCCGGTGCCGGGCCGCAGTGATTTTGCCGCCCGCTATGGACTTGGAAGTTTTCTTTACACGGGTCGGAAACCCTGTGCGGCGGCGCGTCTGCGGAAATTTTTCGAGCAAGGCTGGCCCGGTCTGGTGCGCGCCAAGGGATTTTTCTGGAGTGTGGAGGCCCAATCGCATCGGGTTCCTTTCTGTCGCCGGTCGCGAGACGCGGATCGACTATCTCGGCCCTTGGGCGGCTGCTTTGGTCGAGCGCGGGAGCGTGCCGTTTTCCGCCATACCCGATTCCCTCCGCGAATTCTGGCAGGAGCCGTCCGGCGATCGACGTCAGGAAATCGTGCTGATCGGCGTGAACCTAGACGCAGATGCATTGGGTCGGGCCTTGAATGAGCAAGTCATCTCATTTACACATTCTTAGTATATTGATGCCTATCAATGTAATAAGTGCCAAAAGACCTCGACTGATATTATCAGGATCATGATAGCAGTATTGCCCGTAAAGATCGTATCCGATTAGGTTAGACGACAGAATAAGACATAATCCGCTGGATCTATTGCCCCTTGACGACTCTGCTACTCTACTTCTTCCAACACGAGCCATGTTCACCTTCAACCGCCTCCACCCAACGACGCTGTACCGCATTGCGAGCGTGTTGGGCGTGGCGTTGATCCTGATGTTGAGCGTGCTGGCGGTGCGGTCCGACTGGCACGAGCTGTTTTGCCATCACGAAGCGGAGTCTCATGCCTGTTCACACCGTGAGGACGCTTCGCCAGCCCATCAGCACGGCGAGGCCGGTGACATCGACTCTGCCGAGGGGTGTGTGGTCACCCTTTTTGCGCAAGGCCATGTATTGGCTGCGCTGTTCTTCGCTCTGTCGCTTTTTATCGCGATCGTGCGGATAGTGTCGGGTTTTCCCACGCGTGTTCTCGCGCTCGTTTCTGTTGATCACAGGTGGCCGCACGGTTGTGGCCCTCCGCTGGCCTGAATTCGCATCGCTGAGCAATCTCCGGGGTCCGTGCAATCCGGAGTGCCCGCACATCCGCAGTCCGTTCACGGACGCAGTGTGCCCTTCTGCCCGAACACAGGCCAGACATGTCCTTACACAACCGTTTGTTATCTTTCGTATCACACACCGCAGCCGACAGGTGCCTGCGCGAGACGTTTCCCAAGTCCAATTAAACACACTCTCACCCTCTCCCACCATGCTCATCATCGACAACCTCACCAAGCGCTTCAACGGCAACACCGCCATCGATGTACTCTCCTTCCAAATCGCATCGGGTGAGCTTTTTGCCCTGCTTGGCCCCAATGGCGCGGGCAAGACCACCACGATCAATTGCCTGCTCGGGTTCTTGAAGCCTGATTCCGGGCGTGCCTTGATTGATGGACTCGATGTCGCAATCGAGCCCCTGGAAACCAAACGCCGTCTCGCCTACATCCCCGAGCAGGTAAACCTCTACGGGCACTTCAGCGGTGTGGAAAATCTGGCTTATTTCGCCGAACTCGGCGGGCATCGTTATTCCGACAGTGAGCTACACGCATTTCTTGATGATGCCGGTTTGCAGTGCGAGGCCCATGATCGCCGCGTGAGCGGGTACTCCAAGGGCATGCGACAGAAAGTCGGCATCGCGATCGCCTTGGCAAAAAAGGCGAAAGCGCTCCTGCTTGATGAGCCCACCAGCGGCCTTGATCCAAGTGCATCGCATGAGTTCAGCCGACTGCTCGGACAACTCCGAAGCCGCGGCGTCGCCATTCTCATGGCCACGCACGATCTTTTCCGCGCGAAGGAAGACGCTACGCGCGTGGGCATCATGCGCCGCGGTCAGTTGGTGCGCGAACTCACCGCCGCAGAAATCAGTCACGCTGATCTCGAAAACTCTACCTCGAAACCATGCGCGCCTGAGTGTGCCTCCAACCAAGGCTACGATGCCGATTCCATGCACATGATGCCGACGCAGACTGCAGTCGCGGCGAAGGCCGCCTAGACATTCCATTTCTAAACAAACCTTCGATCCCGATGAATCCATCCAATGCTCCCATGAAATTCGACCGGCAACACGCCGAGTCTTACGACGACCGCTGGACAAAACTGGCACCGTTGCGCGACAGTCTGCATTTGCAGATGAACTTGGTTTTCAGGAACTGCCGCGCGATGCCCATGTTCTTTGTCTTGGCGTCGGCACCGGCGCAGAACTGATCGCCCTCGCACGATTCTTTCCCGGCTGGCGCTTCGCGGCGGTCGATCCCTCTGCGCCTATGCTCGACGTTTGCAAGCGACGCGTTGCGGCGGCGGGCATCGCCGACCGCTGCGATTTCCATGCGGCCTACGTGCATGAACTTCCTGCCGAGGTTAAGTTCCATGCCGCCACGGCGATTCTTGTTTCTCAGTTTCTCACGGACCGGGCGCAGCGCGTTGGTTTTTTTTGCGAGATCGCGTCCCGGCTTCGTCCGGGCGGATTGCTCGTCAGCGCCGATCTCACGACTGCTCCGCGCGGCCAGCACGAGAGCCTGCTTGGCGTCTGGCAGCGGATGATGCGTTACTCGGGAGCGAACGAGGAACAGATTCAGGGCATGCTTGCCGCCTACGCTCGCGAGGTCGGGCTGCTACCGGCCGAGGCAATGGAAGCATTGCTCGCCGAAGCAGGCTTCCCCTCGGCCGTGCAATTTTCGCAGTCCCTGTTGATTCACGCTTGGTATGCGCGACGTGAAAATGATCTCGAAGCATAACCGTCGCACCTTTCTCATTGGGCTGGCTCTGCTCGGAAGCTCGGTGGCGCTTCGCGGCGCAGCCAAGACGATTGCGGGGCGAAGCCGCCCGGCGGCATTGGATCGTGTCGCAGCGACGACCCGAGCGCTCACCATCGTTCCCGACCGCTGGAAAATCATTGTGGGTCATCATAGCGGAACCGCTGTCGGGAACGCGGCGATATTCGACCGCTATCATCGGTCTCACGGCATGGAGCATGGCCTCGCTTATCACTTCGTCATTGGCAACGGAAGCCGATCGGGTGACGGCGAAATTGAAATTGGCGGACGCTGGTTGAAGCAGTTCGCCGGGGGACATGTCCACGACGAGGCGGTCAACCAAGTCGGCATCGGCATTTGTTGCGTTGGGAATTTTGAGGAAACCCAACCCACGCCGGGGCAACTTCGTTCTTTCATCGCGTTGGTCGAATATCTCAAAGCAGATGTAGTAAAGACTCCGGTGCGTTTCGCGGTGCACCGCGAAATCAATCCCGGGCGCACCGTTTGTCCCGGCCGAAATTTTCCCATCGCGGCGATGCACGCGAGATTCGGCTGAACGAATTTCCATTATGAACCCAAAGAATCCCATCCCTGTGACTATCCTCACTGGCTTTCTCGGCGCAGGAAAGACCACGCTGCTCAACCGCATTCTCACCGAACAGCACGGCAAGAAGATCGCCGTCATCGAAAACGAGTTTGGCGAGGTTGGCGTTGATAACCAACTCGTCATCCAAAGCGATGAGGAGTTGTTCGAAATGAACAATGGCTGCATTTGCTGCACCGTGCGCGGCGATCTCATCCGTATTCTCACCCGGCTGGCCAAGCGCAAGGAGCCCCTTGATGCGGTGCTCATCGAAACTACTGGGCTCGCCGATCCCGGTCCAGTGGCGCAGACGTTTTTCACCGACCCCGAAATTCGCGAGGTCTTCCGCCTCGATGCGATCGTCACCGTCGTAGACGCAAAACACATCGCGCTGCATCTCGACGACTCCGATGAAGCGCGGGAACAGGTCGCATTCGCGGATGTGATCCTCTTGAACAAGATTGATCTCGTGGAACCAAACGAGCTAAACGCATTGGAAGCTCGTCTGCGGAAAATGAACGCTGCCGCGAAAATCCATCGGACGCGCAACGGGGAGATTGCCTTGGATCGGGTGCTGGGCGTAGGCGGCTTTAATCTCTCTCGGGCCACGGAAATCGACCCGCAGTTCTTGGAGCCGGAATATCCGTTCGAGTGGGCGGGCGTCTATGAACTGCCCGCTGGCAAAGCGGCCTTGACCATCGATGAAGGACCCGATCCCGAGATGAGCGTGACATTGCTGCCGGTTGCCAGTCTGAGCGAGACTGACATCACGACCGCCCGCGAGGCGGCGGTGCGGACTTTTTCGGATTGGGAGACGGTTCTGCGCCCCGGTGACGCCATCCTGCCGGGTGAAACGCACCAACAACTGAGTTTTTCTGCTTTTCCGGCAGTTTTTCCCGTGCTTGTAAAAAGGGCAGGGCTTTACGCTCTGTTCACCCAGCACCATCCGGATGAGTTCAATGCCGCGCTCCACATCGCGGGCGAAGGCGTTGCGCCGAAATGGGAGCACACCTTCAAGCCCGACCATGAGCACGACGAAGAGGTGACGTCCGTAGGCGTAAGCCTGCCCGGAAATCTCGATGGAAAGCGATTGAACGAGTGGCTGGACGTGTTGTTGCGCACGAAGGGCAACGACATCTTCCGCAGCAAGGGCGTGCTGGCTGTCCACGGCAGCGACCAACGGCTGGTTTTTCAGGGGGTGCACATGCTCTTTGACGGACGCCTCGACCGCCCATGGGGCGACGAGTCGCGCGTGAACACGTTCGTTTTTATCGGCCGAAATCTCAACCGAGATGAATTGGTCGAAGGATTTAAACGCTGCTTGGTGACAGATGGAGTGATTGCAGGGCACGCAGTGCCTGATGGATCGCGGGAGGCTTGACGACTTTGCTAGGCTCATTCCACCACACATTTCGATGACCTTCCCCCGCACCCATTATACGCCTCGCTTGCACCGCCTCATGGCGGTGCTGGGCGTGATGGTGATATTGGCACTGAACGTGTTTGCAGCAAGTTCTGCCGCGCACGAATGGCTTTGCGGCCATCTCAGGCATTCCGGATATGTGCACTGTGACGAGCATCATGCCTCCCCTGCGTCCGACACGCACGATGGCAAACTTGCCGAAGGAATGGCCGGCGCGAATGGACACGACCATGATGACTCCGGCTGCATTATCACACTTTTCTCAAGCGGCCACGTGCTCGTTGCAATCGGGCTGCCGGCGACGGCTTTCATAGAGCGTGTGCTTGCCATACGGGTGGCCACTTTTCCACCGGTGCCGGTACTGGCGGTGATCCCGCATGCGTTGCCGCCGGGGCGTGCGCCGCCGCGGGTCTAAATTGGCTTGATTGTTCGTCCGCCGGTCCCTGCGCGGTCCGGTGTTTTATTCGTAACCCTGTCATTTGTCCGCGTCCGCCACTGGCGGCCGGATTGTGTTTATACGCATTTATCCAGACCAACCCATGCACTCCCCTTATCATACTCGTTTGTTATCCATCCCTCTGATTCTTTTCACATCCGCCCTGTCGGCTCAGACCATCGTTCCCGCCCCAACCGGGGAGTCCGATGGGGAAATCGTCAGGCTTGACCGCTACAAGGTCGTCGGTGACAACGCGCTCGGCATCGGCGACATCACGCTGCAAAGCACGGGCCTGCCGGCGTCCGTCAGCATCATCGACCACGACTCGCTGGAGCGCACGAATTTTACGGGCGACTTTGGCGGTCTCCTGCGCCGCGTGCCCGGCATCATGGCGCACAATCTCAACCAAGGCGACACCGGCACTTCAATCAAGATGCGCGGTTTTCTTACCCGCACCCATGGCGCCGACGTCGCGGTTTACGTGGACGGCATCGCGCAAAACCTCCCCTCCTCCGCGCTCTCCGACGGTATGAATGACCTGAGCTGGCTCACACCGGAGATGATCGAGCGCATTGAGGTCATCAAGGGACCATTCTCCGCGCTCTATGGCAATCAGAACCGCGCCGGTGCGGTCAACATTGTCACGCGTTCGGTGGCCCCGGATGCGTCGGCCCGAGTGGACGCGGGCAGCCATGGCTATCTCCACGGTGCGCTGACCGCCTCCGGCCAGACGCGTGGCGTGCAAGGACTGTTCGCCGCTGATGCCCGGCACTCGGACGGATACCGCGACCACGCGGACTCCGACCGGCTGAGTCTTTTCGGAAAGACCTCCATTCTCCATGCAGATGGTGTGTGGGCCGCCCGCGCCGCCTTTCAGCGCGCCTATTGGAACGCCTCCGGCATGCTGCGTCTGGGCGATCTGCGCTCCGGCGCGGTCAGCGCCCGCGATCGCGATCCCTATACTGCGCCCGCGTGGGGTGAGGCCACCCGGGCCAGCCTCGTCTTCACCCGCGCGCCCGCCAGAAGCGAAGAAGGCTGGAATGCCTCCCTCGGCTACGAGTATTACGAGCGCACCCGTGCGGTAGGGGCCACGGCAACCAACCTCAACGTGCTTTACGACCGACGCGATATCTTGGGCGCCCGTGCATTGCGAAACTTCCTTGTCGGCAACCGCGGTTCGCTGACTGTCGGCCTTGAAGGACGCTATGACCGCGGCGACGCCGAGTCGCGCCTTTGGTCGGACAACGTTCCGACCACCAACTATGCCTTTAACTACGATCTCGACCTGCTCGCCTACGGCGCGTTTGTCCAAGCCCAGTGGAAGCTCGCAAACGCGCTCAAGCTCGTTGGTGGCATTCGCGCCGATGGTTTCGATTACGATATCGGGAATCGTCGCCAGCCCGATGCTTCGGCCACCTACAGTCGTCCGGTTTTCACTCCACGCATCGGCCTCGTGCTCACGCCGGCCAGCCGGTTGGAAATTTTCGCCAATTACGGACAGGGATTCCGCCCGCCTGCATCGAACGAGCTCAGTCCCTATTCCGGCACCGGTCCGCTCGATGCACCTGGTGGTGCGTCCGTGTCCGGGCTGGAGTCGTCCACGGTGGGGTCCTTCGATCTTGGCCTGCGCTTCGGGTTCGCGCCCGGTTGGAGGTTCTCGGTCGAAGGCTATCATACGGAAAACGACGATGAAACGACGCAAGTCTCGCCCGGCGTCTATGAAAACGTCGGCGAGACCACCCGCGATGGCTGGGAAGTGCAGCTCGAATGGCTGCCTGCGAAAAACCTTTCCCTTTACGCTGGCTACGCCCGCATCGTGCGCGCCCGCATCGACACTGCCGCCCCGGGCACGGCCGACCGCTTGTCCGTGCCGGGCGACACGTGGAAAGCCGGCCTTGCCTATACCCTCACCTTGGCCGAAACCCGTCTCATCCTGCTCAATGCAGACGCTTATTACATTTCCGGCATCCCCTATTTCCTGAGCGGCGTGCTCCACCACGCGCGGCCCTACGCGCGCTACGACTTCCGTGCGGCTTACGAAATGAAACGCTGGCAGTTCACTCTCGGGCTGACCTGGCAGCCCATCAAAAACAGCAGCGAGGTGGCCTACGCATCCGGAGGAGATCTTGCGCTGGATCCGCGCCCGGAATGTGAAGTCATCGCCGGCGTGCGCTTCGCTTTCTGAAATCCGGTTCCGCGCGCGGCCTTCCCTCCCGAAAAGCCGCGCGCTCCCCCGCCGCCATGATCACCGTCATCGCCCGCCACGAATTCACCGCCACGCTCCGCGACGGACGCTTCCGCCTCTGCGCCGCCCTCGTGGGCCTGCTGCTCGCCGCCGCGCTCCTCGCGGGCTGGTCGTTCCAGCGCGACCTCGCCGCGCGCCGTGCCGCCGCCGTCCGCCACGAGCACGCACACTGGATCGGCCAGCCGGACAAAAACCCGCACTCCGCCGCTCATTACGGCCTCCACGTCTTCAAGCCCCGCCTCTCCCCTGCCCTGCTTGATCCCGGGATCGAACCCTATGTGGGCTCGGTCGTTTGGCTGGAGGCGCACAACCAGAACGACTTTACCGGCAAACCCGCCGAGGACGCCACCGCCGCGCAACGCTTCGGCGAGCTCACCGCCGTCCTCGTGCTGCAGCTCCTGCTCCCCCTGCTCATCATCGTGAACTGCTTCGGCACCGTGGCCGGCGAACGCGAGCGCGGAACGCTCCGGCAGGTATTCGCCCTCGGCGTTTCTCCCGCTCGCTGGCTGTTGGGCAAGATGTTCGGACAAGCCGCCGCGCTCACCCTCGCAGTGGTCCCCGCCGTTGTGGTGGGCTCGCTCGCCGTATGGCTCGCCCGCGAAGGCACGCTCACCAGCGGCACGTGGCTTCGCCTCGTGCTATTCGCCGCCGTGCATCTCGTCTATCTCGCAGTGTTCCTGGCCGGCTCATTGGCAGTCTCGGCGCTCGCTCGAACCTCGCGTGCCTCGCTTGTCATCCTGCTCGGACTATGGACGCTCAACGGCCTGCTGCTGCCGCGCGCCGCCATCGAGCTGGCCGCGCGGCTTCATCCGCTGACCTCTCCGGTCGCAGTGCGCGAGGAATTGCGCATGCGTTTCGGCGCGCCCGATTTTCACCTCGCCGAGCAGCGCAGACTGGAGGCGGAGCTGATGGGCCGCTTCGGTGTGTCTCGCCCGGAGGATTTGCCGGTCAATTCGCGCGGCCTCTTCCTTCAGGCGGGCGAGGAGGCGGGAAACCGCGTCTTCGACGACGTGTTCGGGCGGCTGTTCGACCGCATCGAAGCGCAAAACGACCTCGTCCGCTCGCTCGCGTGGATCGCGCCCTTTCAGGCCGTGCGGCAGGTCTCGCAATCCCTCGCGGGCACCGATTTCGCGCACCACCGTGACTTCATCGGCGCCGCCGAACAGCACCGCCGCCTGCTTCAACGCGAGTTGAACGGTGACCTGATTTTCAACGGCCCGCGCGACGGCTCGACCTATCTGGCCGACGCCGGCCTGTGGGCGAAAATGCCCCCTTTCGTCTACCACCCACCGTCACCCTCTGCGGCGCTGCGCGCCCAGTCCGTCTCCCTCCTTGCACTCGCCCTCTGGCTGATGCTCGCGCCCCTGCTGCTCGTGCGGGCCGCGCGCACCCTCAACCCTCTTTGACTTCCTCATGTCCAGCCGTCTTTTGAAATGGGAACTCCGTCACCTGCGGGCCGACCTCGCTCCGTGGCTGCTCGCGGCCCTGCTCGCCGCGCTCACGCTTTTTGCCGTCGCCAACGGCGCGAGCCACGCTCACGCGCGTCGCGCGCTGCAGGCCGAGGCACAGGCCAACACGGTCGCGCTCGCCCGGGAAGCCCGCGCATTCGCGGCGAGGCTCGACGCCGGCGAGGCCGAAGTCGCCGCCTTCCGCGACCCGCGCAACCCGGCCGGCTTCGGTCGCTTCTACCTCGCCGGTTACGCCGCGAAGCCTCCGCTCTCCGCCGGCATGCTCACCGTCGGTCAGGACGATCTTTATCCATCGCTTTTCAAAGTCACCTATCGGTCGCGCGAGCAATCGCTCGCCGGGGTTGGGTATGACAATCCGCAGCACCAGTTACTCGGGCGTTTCGACGCGGCCTTCGTCGTGGTCTATATCCTGCCGCTGTTGCTGCTCGCGCTCACCTACAACCTGCTGTCCGGAGAGCGGGAGCGCGGCACGCTCTCCTGCTGCTGCTCCAGCGATCCTCGATCACGGGCGTCATGGTGGCGCGTGGGGCCGTGGCGGGCGGATACGTTCTCGGCGTATTTTTGCTCTTCGCGTCCGCCGCGTTCGCGTGGGCCGGAGGATTCTCCGCAGGCGGAGGCGGACGTTTCGCCCTGTGGGCGGTCTGACGGTCGCCTACGGCGTGTTCTGGTGGCGTTGGCCCTCGCGGCGAACGCGCGCGGCTCCTCTGCGGCCAACGCGGTTGCGCTGGCGGCGCGTGGCTGCTGTTCACCTCGTCGTCCCGCGACGATCAACGTCGTGGCGAAGACACTCGGTCCGGCACCCTCGCACTTGGAGTTTGTCGGGGCGCAACGTGATGCGGAGTCCGACGCGCGCAACCGGCAAAGCGAGTTGCTCGCGGCATACTTCGAGGATCACCCCGAACTCGCGTCGCCGGACGCGCGGTCGGCGGGCGCGCCCGATCCCGCACTGGTGGCCGACGCCGGCTACCGCGAGCAGGAGCGCCTGCTCGCCCCGGTGCGCGCCCGCCACGCGGAGCGGATCGCGCGCCAGCAAAAGCTGGTTGACGCGCTGCGCTTCCTCTCGCCTGCGCTCCTCGTCCAGGCGGCCTTCAACGACCTCGGCGGCTCCGGGCCGGAACGCCACCGCCTGTTCGTTGCGCAGGCGGACGCGTATCACGACACGCTGCGCGGCTACATCCAGCCCTTGGTGCTGGCGAAAAAAACGTTCACCGATTTCGACGGCGCTCCGGCGTTTGCATTCGAGGACGAACCCGCCGGGGCGGCCGCGAGGCGGACGTTGGTCCCACTGGTTGCACTGTTTGCGGCGTCCGCGCTGATCGCCCTGGGGGCGTGTCGGGGGCTGCGGTCATCCTAGGCAGGCCATCCTGGCGCCCAACGCGAAGGTCCTGAACACGCATCTGCCGCAGCGGTGAGCCGCCGGGACAGAGATCCAATCAGAAACTATCGAAATGAAAAGGGACACGCCGGTTAAGACTATGGAGAATCGGCATAATATAATCCATTTGATAATCCTTATAATGAATAGAGCATAGGGAATATATTATATTGGTACTGAGTCCTCACCTCTACATGAAGCAATTTTTCCGAAACAGTTTCTCAATCCATATATTATGAAACGCGAAATCGCACAGTTCGTCATCGCAGCTGCAATCATAACAAATGGTTATGATGCCCACAGCGCACCTCATCCTGAGGACGAGGTCATCAACATGGAACGCATCACCGTTTCCACCGGCACGCGCACGGAGCGTTTGGCCTCTGATGCACCCATCAAAACCGAATTTTTTCTCGCTTCCGAGATTAAAGCTCACGGTGGAGTGACCCTCGCCGACAGCCTGCGGCTGGTGCCGAGCGCCCGGTTTGAGTCGAGTTGCTCCAACTGCGGTCTCAACGAAATCCAACTCCTCGGTCTCAGCACCGACTACACGGCGATCCTGTTCGACGGTGCGCCGCTCTATTCGGGACTCGCCAAGGTTTATGGCGCCGATCTTTTCCAACAATCTTTATCGACCGCATCGAAATCGTCAAGGCAGCAGCTCCGTCCTTTACGGTCCGGAGGCCATCGCCGGCGTCGTCAACCTCATCACCGCGATGCCGACGCACAACCACACCAGCGCCCTGCTGACCTATTCCAACGAAGAACGATGCGGACGAGTGGAAGTTTACCTTCAAGGCCAGCCACCTGAGTCAGTCCGGGAAATTTGCCCTCACCGCCTATGGTCTCTGGGAAGATCGGGAGGGACTTGATCTGACGACCGACGGATTCACCGAGCTGCCCGAGTTCAAAAGCAAAGTCGGCGGTCTCCAGTTCTTCTATCGTCCCGACGAGAACAAACTGCTCAAGGCCACCTACCAATACATCGACCAGTCGCACCGCGGCGGCGACCAGCTTGATCTGCCCGAGGAGCAGTCCCGTGTGGCCGAATCGCTGGCACACAAAATCCACATGCTGAACCTGCAATGGGAACAGCAGCTCACGCCCAGCCTATTCTACTCCGTGCGCGGCTCCTATCTGCACCTGCAGCGCGACGCCTTTTATGGCGCACGAGCCGACGCCGAGTTCACCGCTTTCGACGAGGCCGGCGGATTCGCCGATCCCGACAATCCCACGCCCGCCGAGGAGGCTGCGCTGGCCGATTTCGCCGCTGATCCCGCCAATCAGGCCGCGATCAACGCCGTCGCCAGCCGCATCTGGAGCGACACGCGGAATCAAGTCCTTTTTCTCGACGGACAAATCACCCAAAAACTCGGTGCGCACGAACTCGTTTACGGTGCGCAATACCGCTACGAGAAACTGGAGGAAAGCCGCCCCAACGACCCTGCCCTCGCTGACACCAGCGACGATTTCGGCACCTACGGACTCTTCGTCCAAGACATCTGGACCCTCCTGCCCGGGCTCGAACTCGTCCCAGGCGTGCGGGTGGACCGGCATGACAACGTGGACGGCACCATCTTCTCGCCGCGCATCGCGTTGCGTTACGAGCCGATTGATGCTCTTACCCTGCGCGCCTCCTATTCGGCGGGCTTCAACGCCCCCGGCGCCTATAACGAGGATCTGCATATCGGCGTGAGCTCCGGCGGCGCCATTTTTCTGCGCAACTCTCCCGACCTCGAGGAGGAACGCTCGGATTCCTTTACGCTCGGCGCCGATTGGTGGGTTCCCTCCTTCGGCAAACGTCTCGTGCTCAGTTCGACATTTCACTACACGCTCCTGCACGACACCTTCGACATCGACGACAGCGATCCCAACGACACGGGCATTTGGGAACGCGTCAACGGCCCCGATGCCAAGGTCTTTGTCTGGGAAAACGGTTTTCAATGGGTGGTGGGCCGTGGGTTGCGCCTCGAGGGCAGCATCAGCTACATCCGCGCGCGTTTCGACGATCCCATCACCCGCGTCACCGGCCTGACCACACGCGAGTTCATCGAACGGCCCGAATGGACCGGCCTGTTTTCCGTCATCTATGAACACGATTCGGGTTGGCAGATCGCGTCCCTGCTCAACTACACGGGCAGCATGCTGGCCGTCGGGGAAGCGGACATCTATCGCAAGACTCCCAAGTTCTGGGAGCTCGATTTGAATGTCTCCAAAACTTTCCACCTCTCGCCGCACCTGGAGCTGAAACTGGGCGCTGGCGTGCGCAACCTCTTCGATGACCGCCAGAAGGATCTCTTCGATAACGGTGAAGACCGTGATCCGACCTATTTATACGGCCCGGTGCGCCCGCGCACTTTCTTCGTGACTGCCGGCGTCGAGTTCTGACCTGTTCTGCCACAAGAATTCGTGGGCATGCCCGACGCAGAGACAGATTCAGTCACACGTATCGTCAAGGCAAAGCTGGCATTCTTCTCACCGATAGCGGTGCGTCTTCATCGCGGCCGCTATCGGCCGCGTGATGGTGACTAAAGCCCACGTCGCCACCCGGCGGGGCGGATCTTGATTCGCGAGAACCAAACACCATCAAATTTCCTCGGTCATCATCCGTACGCATCGTAGTGTTTTCAATTACAACACTTGGGAATGCGATTTATCCGTCAGCGACAACTGCCAACTGTAGCGACCGATTCGCCTGCGGAGAACCAATCATATTTATATAAAAGCTTTTCATGGTTATTTCCAAGCCGATATCGAATGAGCAAGCTATAATGAATCCCCCACCGCCGCATCACTGTCACCGTGGCGTGTGCTGCGGTTATGTCCGTCCATCGTGGCCAGAACGAGCCTTCATTTATAACAAGGTCGCTGATTTGTCGTCTGACGCATCAGCCATCTCCGCATTGTGTCAAAGCGCGACCGGAAGTGTGCGTCTTTTGCGGACGGGTCAAAGCTCATTGGTCCACGGACGCTTTGCCGAATGAACTCGAAATTCTGATCCCATGCGAAGCCTGCGCTTGCGAATTAGCACGCCCGGCGCGGAGACAGATTCAGCCATACACTTCGGCAAGGGGAAGTTGGCATTCTGCCCGCCGATATTCGGCATTCCAAGCGATGGCTGCACGACGCCTGCGCGATCCTGCTTAATTTGAAGCGAAGCTGGGTGGATAGCTTTGGTCCCAATCTCGTCTCCGAGGTGTTGGTGGAACCACTCGAATGTTATTCGATGCAGGATCCCTTAATTGCTGGTCTGACAAGCGAATTGAAACGTGAAAGCCACCGCGAGAGAATGGACGCTTTTGACCACGTTGCCGCCTTGGGCCATTGTCTGGCCGCTCGTGTTCTCCTTGTTTTAGCGGAAAGGCACAAACCCCGGACGGCAGCCAAACGCCAGCTTGGTGACGCAACGCTCCACAGAGTTACCGACTATATCGAAGCTCATCTCGGCGAGAAAATCACCGCCATGCTGGCGCGGGAGGCTCGGCTAAGTCCGAACCATTTCAGCGTGCTGTTCAAGGCTACGCTCGGTGTCACTCCGGAGCAATATGTGTTACGCGCCCGGCTCCTTCGCGCGAAAGCCTTGATCGAAACCGGCTCTTATACGGTCAATCAAGTCGCCTACATGACTGGATTTTCGGACCACAGCCATTTGACGGTTCAGTTCAAACGACAGTTCGGAGTGCCGCCTCGTGCCTATCTGCCACGAATTCGCACGACTTAGTCCAAAAGTCATAGATAAATAAAAGACGTATGAGGAACCCTAAAAAAACACCAGTTGCGCTGAAAAAAGGACTGTAACCAGTCCTCCGCGGAATTAGTTGCCAAACAGGTTGAGCTTTGGAATTGTGTGTGTCTGGTGAGCGCTGCCTCTTGGCTCAAAAACTTGACCATCATACCATGCCTTGTACAAGTCCGCTTTTTGGCCAGTGCCAGATATTTTAAATCGAAAGCACCAATTGTAAGAATAAAATTATTCGCATTTTTTGGATGCGTGAAAATCGAGACGAAAGCCGAATCCTTGGCGAAAATATGGGAGCCTATGCTAAGATCGAATGTAGTGGTGCTGATTGGAATATCCTTTTGAAGTTTATGCCAAATATGGTTACTTTTCGGGTTTCCAACCAAAACAAGCGAATAATTGTTCATCTCATGCTCGGTCACCTCATAATCGTTTTTCACAATCGGTTCGGCCCCATAAAATTGCTTTGCATAGGTTGTTTTGATGAACTCCACCATTGAGGTTATATTGTTTGCCGAGGCACCTGCCGTTCCCCTCACGATAATGAATGGGGTTGAGAAGATTTCAGATACGGGGCCTTCATAACCCGCGGTTTTGAGAAAGTCGGATGGTGCTTCGCTCACATTTGCGTTCCGGCATGATTCCAGCCATTTAAAGATCATGTCCCAGTCGGGCGTCGTATACAACGGCTGGTCCAAGCGCGCTTCGACAACGGCACCTTTCTGACGGGCTTTTTCCAGAAACTCCTTTGATAACTCGATCTCACCATGCCCCATTCTTCGGGAGCCGTCATGAACAAGAAGTATCCTGATGTTTTTACTGTCAATAATGTGGTTATCCGGATTTGTGGCTTCAATCCAAGGCTGTATCGGGCCCATGTTGTCTTGAGCCGAGAGTTTTCTGGAAAATATGCCCTTGTTGTACACGACTGCGGCAAAACGCCGGGGATATTTTGACACTAATCGACCCGCAAAAAAACCTGCTCCGCAGGAGCCGTATACACTGGTTCTGGTTTTATCGATGGCATAGTCTTTTTGCACCGCGCGGATTGCTTCGTCAACATGCGTCGATTCATAAGTCCACCCCATGGGGGCGCTTCTATAGCCGGGCCAGAGCACGGCAAAACCATGCTTCTCTGCGATTCTGCCTATCAAAACAGCATTTTGGTGCGCGGCCACAAATGGGCTGGCGATGAAAGGATTTTCCTTGGCTGCAAACGGGGTCGGCATTATGATCAACAATGGGATGCTCCGATCGGGATTATAATCGGAAGGAATGAACAGCCTGTAATGTTGTATTGATTTATCTATATTCGAAACAAACCCTCTAATATGCATCCCGGGAATGCCTTGTGATATGTCTTGATGATTATTTTTTAATGTGTTGGCCATGGATGCCAGGCTGGCCAGTGTATAAACAGTCTTTTCCTGCCACTCACTGCCATCCGCGTCATAATTATCTTGGGTGAACAGAATTTCACCGCGTTTGACTTGGGCATCGACGTTTAATTTTATATCGTCATTTGGGATATCTACTTCATCGATCCGTTTTTTTATACGTTCAAATAACGCTCTCGGCCGGCCAATGAGGAAGTATTCCTCGAATGACTCCTCTGCCGCCTTGTAGGTGATTCTGTAGAGGCCGTCCGCAAGGTTGCTTGTAGTGTTTCGGATGGCATACCCATTCCTCATGTTCATTTTTGTGAACACCGGCTTTTTGTCCATGGCATCGACAACGTCTATTGTAACGCAAAGCCGGCTTAATGCGGACGGCCATTTGAGTCTCGGCGGTTCGTTTTGCCGGGCTATTTTCTCTGATAACAATCCATTGTTGGCATCCAAGGCAGTTTGCAGTTCCTTGCCCAGGTCGGGCATTGCCGTAATCTGCAATGCAGACGGGGCTCCGTTCGACAGTGTTTTTATTATTATGATATTCTCACCCTTTTCGAGCGGCACAGGAATGTAGAAATCGACCGCCCGGTCGTGTGTGCCCAGGTTGTCATCCGGCAGTTCTTTCACAAGCACCCCGTTGTTGTATAATGCGATGCGGGCGTCTGTGTTTATTTCAAAGACCATCGTCTTGCGACGCTCCGAAACCCCGGCGAATGCAACCATCGAGGTTTGGAGATTTTTCCGGGGCGAGGTGGAGGCATGCATGTCCTCCTCCGATGAGATCAGTTTCTTCGCGGTGCCGTCCTCCGGCTTTTCCTTCGCCTCGACCTGAATCAGGTTATAATCGAGGGTCACACGCGCCGCATCTTTCCAGCCTGCGCCTCCTGCTGCACTCCATGTGCCCAGGCTCATGTATTTTTTTACATCCCTGCTCTCATCCTTGAGTGCAAACGTTGGTATTTCGTCTTTCGAGAATGCATAATCGAAACCAGCGGTTGCATTAGCACAACATACGGCGCTAATCATGAGAATGCTTGTGCAGAATTTGAGGAGAAATATGTTTCGCATGATCATTTCATTATGCCGGCTCTGTTTAAAATATCGTCACGACCAATTATATTATTGCAACTCTCGCTGGTTGATGAGGAAGAAAACAGCCAAGTGAATGGCCAGGCTGGTTTTGCTGACGCCTGTCTGGCGCGTTTCGCCTGGCCTTTTTGCACGCCTCGCTATTATTCGGAAAACTCCGCCTTCAAGGGGCCTTGAGCGATGATTCTTCCATTGGTAAGCGTGACCTCGACCCAATACCAATAATCAGCCTCCGAATCAGGCAAAGGATCGCTCATGCTGCCTTCTCTCTCCAGCGTTTTAAGCACTGACTTGCGCTTGGCGTAATCAGTTATGCTGGTTTTCCGAAGAATTTCTATCACTTCTATATTCTCCTGGGGAAAGCTCCAGGCAATGGTTGCCTTGGAATAAGTTCGCGTGGCCTTCCATTTATACACAGTCGCCACGTCAACGTAGGTTCCCTTGTTATTAGTATCAGGGTCCACCCTTATTGGACCAAAGTTTTGACGCGGTCCTTTGAGCGGAATAACAGCCATCCAGTAATAGTAAGCCTTGGCATCGGGAAGAACATCCTCAAAGGCCAGCACCCCGGGTTTGAGCCTGCTCACGAATATACGTTTTTTGGCAATTCCCGTTTGGTTTCGGGTAAAAAAGATATCCTTATACGGAGCAAAATCTATCTTTACATTGCACTTCACCACCTCGCCGTTTCTTTCCAGTGAAAATACATCCGCAACCGGCAACGCAAGCGCCTCCTTGAGTTTTGCATCATCGCTGGGTGGCGCAACGGCGCTTGTGTCTTTTGAACATGAGGCAGTAAGCAAAATCAGGAACAAACCTATGAGGATTGAGGCATTAGCATTTGGGTTTTTCATGGGTATCGATTATATGGGTAGTTGCCGGCACAGAATGCTGACGAGCGTTATGCTTGAGAAATTTCCTGCGAGACTCAAATAAAAATAACGACAGAATCAAAGTCCGGGATGACTTAACAAGCAATAGTTTTCGAAATGGAAATCGAAAAAATGCAATTGGCAATAATCCGGATGCTTAGGATTATTGTTTTTTACATAGCATGGGCAATTGCAGCCTTACCGCAAATTTCAACGAGTTCACCACGGATGAAAGAGGCCGTGGGAACAGTAATCGGGTTGCCCCG
This sequence comes from Termitidicoccus mucosus, assembly GCF_038725785.1. Classification (GTDB taxonomy): domain Bacteria; phylum Verrucomicrobiota; class Verrucomicrobiia; order Opitutales; family Opitutaceae; genus Termitidicoccus; species Termitidicoccus mucosus. Next base: position 340,355 of record NZ_CP109796.1, on the reverse strand, counting down.
GGACGGAGCGCGGCAGCGCGGAGGTGGACGGCACCGTAAGGTGCGGTCCCGAAGCGAAGCACAGGGATGCTCTGCTGCGGGTGCCCGCATAGCGGGCGCGAGGAGCGAGCATAAAAGTGGCACGTGGCGGGCAAGTCATTGAGGTGTTCAGTTTGATAGAAGCTGTTTATTGCGTTTTAGCCCTGATTGGCACGTCTGTTGCTATGGTTGGCTTGGGTGGTTCACCATTCCTTCTGCTTTGGCCCCTTCACCCGTGTCCGTCAATTCGGGGCAGCCCCAGGTCAATGTTTGTTGATTTTTGCATTGGTTGTGACACGGAATAAAAGAGCAGTTGGTGATTGGATTATTCACAAGGATTTTGGTATGGGAGAAATCAACAAACATAGACCTGACTCCTTCAGCTTGGTCCAAAAACTTGCGGCTCGGTGAGGGTGGATTTTTTGCCGTTGGAGACCTCGGCGCGCCATCGGGTCACTCTTGAAATAAATGGCTGAACCCGCCCACTCGCGCTCAAAACGAGCAGCCGACTGACAAGGAGACACATTCCTTGTTTTTGACCGTGATGCCGGAAGTGTCGCTGATGTTCGCCAGCCCCTTGCTGTATTGGAGTTTCAAGGAAAACCTGCCGTATTGGTAGCCCGCGCCAAGATTCAGGCCGTAGTCGAGGGTTTTGACGTCATCTATGCCCTCGCGTTGTCCCCCGATCTCGGCCTTGTCAGCCACTTTGCCGGCCAGATACACGCCGCCGAAAAGCAGCGCCCTGCCGCCGTCGCCCATGTCGATTTTGAAAGCCACGTTCACGGGAGCCTCCACATAGTCCAGCTCGAATTCGGCGATTAGTCCGCCGGATTCATATTTCCCGCCCTTCTGGATGTAACGCAACTCGGGAATCAGCGACCAGTTTTGATGGAAGGCGCAGTCGGCGAAGGCTCCAAACTGGAAACCGCTCTTGGATTTGGCCAAGGTGCCGGAGGGCATCCCTTCGATGTTCAGCCGCGCGACGTTCGCGCCGACGGTCATGCCGTAGCTGGTTTTTTTGACGAAGCCGGGGGTTTGCGCGGACAGCATCACGCCGGCGGAGAGCAGGCCGATGGACAACAGGGCCAGTTTGGACAGGTGTGTTTTCATGACAGGACGGGTTTGCAGTTGCGGAGAAAACCGTAAGGGGAGGGAGAACAACCCAAGGGGCTAGGGAGATTATTGTTGATTTTCGTTTCTTTCATAGGCCTGAAATCGCGGATAGATGGCGGAAAATTGAAAGGATGCTGGATTGGGCTGATTGGCATAGGGCTTTTCTGGTCGAGATAGAAAAAATCAACAATAATCCCTCTAGCCCCTTGGGTTTGCCCTTATAAATAGCCCTTCGTGAATGCGCAGTATACAAATTCACCTTCATGATTCTTTTCTAAATAAAGGGAGAGAATCGTGACAGAGTTATCTAATACGTATCTTTTTTCTATCCTAATGCGCTGCTTGTCTTCTATAATTGAGAAATAATTTCCCCCGGTGAACTCATCTTTGGCAACCCTCGCCTGGAGTACCACATTTTTAATTCCTTTCCACGTTATTGCTGATTCTATGTCAATATGGAAATTCCGCCAATTGCTGTTTTTCGGCATATCCACATTAAGTTTACCGATAAACTCCTTTGCATACAAGGGAATAGCATGGGGATTAATGCCGTTTTCCGACATAATAGACAATGGTTCTGGCATATGGTTTTCCGATGAATTCGTATCGCGGCAACCAATACAATATAATGAGATGAAAGAAATAAGAATAAGAATAAGAATGCGATTTTTATTCATAATCATTTCCCTTGGTTTTTATTATTAGCATATGCCTTAAGCGCACTGACATAAGCATAACCATCCGGTCCCATAAATGCATTATACCATTTTGTATTATAATCGTATTTCAGAATATTGCAGTGAACATACATAACTTCCGCTTTTGAAAATGCTGCCGCCATGGCCTGATCGATCGTATCTTTCCATGCAATATCGCTAACAGCCGTCCCGTTGACGCTCACTTTTCTCATATAAGTTGTTAGATCATTGGGATCTCGAAATATACCATGTGCAATGGTCGCTACTAACTTCGTATGCTGATCTATGTTGGATATAATAGTCTCTTCCAAATCGCTTAAACTATTGTAACCCTGCAATATTACTCGATCCGGTGCGCCGTATCTTTCTAAGTACATATTTATACGATCAATTCTCTTTTTGGCTTCAATGGCGACTGGATCATGGGTGTCTATCATTTTCTGATCAATCAAAATAACTCCCATCGGATGCTTGCGTTTCTCGGCCTTACTCGCCTCCGCATTAAACAGATGCTGCATGGCGCTGGTGGCCGCGCCATTGACGAATTTTCCGCCGGCCAGTTCGGCGGCGGTACCACCGATAAGGGCGGCGACCGCCGTCCTTGCGGCGACATACCAGCCGCCCGCGTCGCCGCCCATGAATTCCCGCAGCCCGCCGTGCATGATGCCGTTGGAGAAGGCCGACGAGTAGAACCCGTGCCGGAACTCCCCGCCCTGTGCTTCCGACACCAAGCCGCCTACGGTCGCATGGGCCAGTGTGCATCCGGTCCAGTTCACGTAATCATTTGCCCATATCCCCTTGGCATTGCCAAACAGTGTTCCAATGCCGGAAGATGCCGCCGCAGTCGCCGCGCCTATGGCTCCGCCAATGAGTCCCGCCTTTAATGCGTCGTTGAGACTGCCGTCATAGGCCAGCGTGCCCACAAAGCCTCCTGTGAACCCCCCGGCGGCGCCCGCGGCCACGGCACTCCAAAACTTTCCTAGACCGGCCGCCGCCGTCCCGGCCGAGTAAGCCACGGCGATCACAATCGCCGCCACCACAATCACCCGGAAGACGTCGTCAAAACTCAAATACCCGCTCGGGTCGGTCGCGTTGAGCGGATTGTTGTCCACATAACTATACCGGTTATACGCCTGCGACGCGCCCTCGTCGCCCACGAAGGGGTCCGCCGACAGAAAGCGGCCCAGCGCGGGGTCGAAGACGCGCCCGTTCATGTGGATGAGGCCGAAGTCGTCCAAATGCTCGTGGCCGGTGAAGCCGCGCGTGACCTTGCCGCCCTGCCCGGTGTGGGTGTCAACCAGCGCCTCGCGTTTGCCCCACGGGTCGAAGGCGAAGCGTTTTTCGACGCGGCCCCATTCGTCGGTGACGGCCACGATGGAGCCGAGGGCGTCGAGATGGTGGTAGCGGGTTTCGATGAGGGAATCGCTGCGCACGGTGCGGGTGGCGACCTTGCCCAGCGGCGACCAGACATGATATTTTTCCTCGGTGAAGCTGGCGGCGGCGTTGATCACCAGCTCGTAGAGGTCGCCTATGTAGATGGTCTTGGTGCCGTCGCTGTGCTCCTGCACGATGCGCTCGCGGCCCGCGCCGAAGCGGAAGTTGGTGCTCGTCGCGCCTTGCGTGATGGTTTCGACTTGGTTGAACACCGTCCATGCCAATTCGCGGCCCGCGCCGGTGGTCATGTTGCCGTTGCCATCGTAGGCGTAGTTGCGCGTGAGGTTTTCGGCGGCGTCATAGACCGAGGTGACGGCGTGGGGGCCGGCGTTGACGCCGGTATAGGAATACACGCCGTAGTCGGATTTTTGGGTGATGTTGCCGATGGCGTTGTAGGAAATGGCGACGGCTTTCGGAACCACGGGCGGGACGCCCGTGCCACCCGCTCCCTGCAACTGCCATTGCGTCAGCCGGTTCAGGCCGTCGTAGGCGAAGGTTTCCTCGCGGCCCAGGGCGTAGTCGGTGCGGTTCACGACTTGGCCGAGGGCGTCGTAATTATAGGTGTGATATTGCGCGTGACAGCCTGTCCCGGCACCGGAGAAAACTTCGCGGACGCGTCCGGTCACGGAGCTGATCACGCGGTGGCTGGCCAGACCGTTGCCCAGCGAAGCACTTTTCAGCGCCCCGGTGACGGTATAGGCGTCGGCCTGCCAGAAACGATGATTGGGGCGCACGTCGTTAAGCCAGCCCGACGGCATGACGCCGCCGTCGGCCCGCACTTCCTTGAGGAAGCCGAGGTCATTATATACATTCCTCACGCGGAAACCGCCGGGATAGACGGTCACGGAAGGACGTCCGCAGGAATCGTATTCCTGATTGACGGCGTAATCTATATCATCAATACGGCGCGTGAGGCGCGACTGCCGTCCGAGATGGTCGTAAAGGAAGGTTTCCTGATAATCCGGCTGGCCGGGCGTCTGCACGAGGACAGACAGGAGCCGGCCCCGGCTTTTGGCGTCGCCGGTGCCGGGCTCGGTGGTGGCGTTGTCATACGTCCACGTGGTGGTGCATTTGACCACACCGGAGGAGTTTTTGTCGGTGCGTGTGGCGAGCCGCCCGAGAGGGTCGTAGGTCATGGTCGTGGTCTGGCCCTTGGCGTCGGTCTGCGAGACGAGCTCTCCGAGGGCGTTGTAGGCGTAAGTCCATGTGCCCATGTCGGGCGAGGTCATGCCGGTTTTGCGCCCGCGATTGTCATACGCGAAGGTGGTGTCCACGGTGGAGCCGTCCTCGCGATAAACGGAGGTTTTGAGGAGACTGCCGTAGGCGTCGTAATAGTAGTGGATTTCGCCTTTGTTGACGCCGGTGCCGGCGGCGTTGTTTACGCGACGGATGACCTGCCCTTGGGTGTTTTTGGCGACCTCCTCGACCTGGCCGAGCGGATTGATAGTGCGGGTGACAAGACCGTCGTATTCGATGGAGCTGAGCACCGTGCCTCCCAGGGCCTCGTCGTCGGGCGTGGAAATTTCCAGCGGGCGATTCAGATCGTCGTAGAGGAGCGTTTCCGCCCAGCCGGGGGCGGGGGTGTTGAGGTAATGCGGAAGCGAGGTTTTGAAGGCGCGGCCCATTTCATCATACTGCGTCTCGGCGGTGACGATGCGGGCGAGGCCGTCGGTGCCGCCGGGGTTGATGCCCCACGTGGCGATGGCGCGGCCCATCTTGTCATAAAAGGTGACGGCGGGGGCGGAGCCGGTGGACTCGGTTTCCATATAATACAAGGCCCCCGTCGGCGCACCGGAGCCGGCCCAGCGGTGGCGGGTGATGCTCTCGGTGCCGTCGGCGCGGAGCTCGCGCACGGGCCGGGCAAAGCCGTCGTATTCCCACGAGGTGGTCAGGCCGTTGGGGCCGGTGGTGGAAAGGCGGACGCCGAGGGCGGAGTCATATTCGTAGGTTTCCGTTTGCCCGAGGGCGTTGCTGGTTCCCTGCGGGAAGCGCCCGATGTCATCGTAAGTCGTGGCGGCGGTGCGCCCGGAGCCGAGGCCCGCGCCGGTGGTGGTCGCCAAAACCGTGTTGCCAAAGGCGTCGTGGGTGTAGGTGGTCGTGAGTTTGAGCGGGGAGGCGTCCGCCTCGCCCGGCTCGATGATTTCCAAGTTGAGGAGACCGGTGGTGGAGTCGTAACCAAAATCGGAGGTGCGGGTCTGGACAAGCGGAGCGCCGCCGCCGGTGGCCGGGGTGGTGGTGGTCACGGTGCTGCTGAGCAGCCGCCCGAGCATCCAGCAGTTGAGCGATGTTTGCGAGGGAGCGGGTGGTATCCAGTCATCATCGTCAGCATATGTGCTGGTGGTGGTTTTCGTAAACACAGCCCCGCCGCCGGAAGTGTCGATTTCGACTACGGTGGCGTTGCCATAGATATTATAGGTGTAGGTGGTGACGGTTTCGGACGTGAGTGCACCGTTTAATTCGCGGGTATTCTGGATGGTTTGGGAAATGTGGGGGAAAACGGTTTTGCCTCCGTTTAATGAAAGATAAGCGTAATCGGTGGCGGTTTGCGACAGAACGACATCATCCTCCGTTTGCGTGATGATGTCGGTCGACAGTCCAATGCAGGGCCACTCCTGATTAAAGTGAGTCTTGGTGCGAATTTGGGTGCGGGTGTCGGTGGCCTGCATCCAGGCAAAGCCAAGGCTGCCCCGGTCGAGGTGGGAACGCAGCCCGCCGTAACGGTAATCGATGTCATAGGTGCCGTCCGCGCCGTCGTCATGCGAGACGGTTTTCACGACATGCAGGGGGCCGATGGCGTCCGCCACGGGGGTGGTCGCGCCGGCGCCCTTTTCATAGACGGGCTCGCCGCCCTCCGGTGCGGGCGCGGTGAGCGGCGCGTAGGAGACGGAAACCTTGACGCCGAGGCCGTTGGTGACGACGGTGAGGCGGTCGGGGTTCACGCGGCGGTTTATATAAGCGCCCTTGGAGATGATGCCGCCGTTATTCCACGCCCAGACGAGATCGGCGGCACCGTCGGCGTTGAGGTCGATAAACTCGTTGCCGGGATTGCCGATGGTGCCGGTGGCCAGCATGCGCGGGATTTGATAGCCGGACGCGTTTGATGACCAGCTGGTGCCGGTGCCAAGGCGCGTGGTAAAATTAGTGCCATCCCCGTAGCGATGCACAAAATCCGGGATGCCGTCGTTATTGATGTCCAGGATGGCGGAGCCGCGTGACTCGTTGTCATGATAAATCGCAATCCCGTCCGGGGAAAGCAGGCTGGCCGGACCCGGCGTCCAGCCGGTGCCGGTGTTGATATAAACAGCATTTTGGTTGTTTGCGCCGCCGCCGCTGTTGCGCGTGATGACATCGGGCAGCCCGTCGCCGTTAAGATCGCCCACCTCGCCGCCAATCCCCGGGGGGGCCGGGCGGGTGCCATAGTTGTAAAGCAGCACCGGCAGATGGTAGGATGGATCGTCCTGCCAGCCCGTTGGTGTTTTTATATAGGCGTGAACTGCCGAGCCGGCGGCCTGGAGAATGTCCGTCATGCCATCGCCGTTCAGGTCCAGGAAGCGTGTGCCGGGATGAGACCTGTCAGTCCAGATGGTGTGCTCCGGTGCTGCCTGTGTCCAGGCCGAACCGCGATCCGCCTCGCTGCCGCCGCCGGTGTTGAACCAGGTGTAAGAAGCATCTATGGAAATCAGTGAGCCGGTGCCGGGGTATGTTTCGTATATGAAGTAGGAACCCACTGATGAAACATCCACCCGTCCGTCGCCATCAAGGTCGAGTAATTCCGGTGGATCAATATGGAAGCGCACGATTTGTTCGTCATTATATCCGTTTGGGAGAGAAGGCCTGCGCACCGAGTAACGCTCACTGAGGACAAATCCAGTCCCGGTACTCAAATAGGTATTGCCCGTGCTACCATCAAAGACGTCAATCAGGCCATCGTTGTTAAAATCCGCGAGCCGGACATAGGTTTCGGCATGGGTTTTCATATTGGTTGAAAGCGGCGCCGAGCCGGGCAGCCGGTGGTCGTGCTGACCGTTTGCACCGATGGCCTCCACCCAGCCCGAAGGCGTGTTCAGCCAGGCCTTGCTTACGACGGTGCCGCTGTATCCATACATGGCGGCGACGTCGCCGCTGAGGCCGAGTTTTTGCAGGCAATCAGCGCGTCCGTCGCCGTTCAAATCAATAAAAACCACGCCTTGGTCGGCCAGGCGGCCCTGGCCGTCAATCCCGGCGATGACCGGGGGCGGATGGAAGGCGGAGCCCGGCACATCAAAGCCGCCCGGTGGATCGGAATAAGCGAAGGTGAGCGGAAGGTAGGCTGCGCCGCCGGCCCCGGACTCGGTGATGCTCGCGAGCAAGGAACGGTTGCTGTAAGGGCGCTGGGTGTAGCTGAGCGTGTAGGCGCGCACCTCGGTCTCGCCGTAAAGCGACCTGATTTTTTTGAGCCGTTTGAGCGAGGAGATTTTCGCGCCGTGGATGTAGCCAAAAGAAGTGTCGGGCCGGTTCTCATAGACAAATTCCAGCGAGGCGTAAGGCTGCAATAACGGTGACGATGGCGTGCCGTCGCCGTCGTGCCCGGTGTAGCGGATTTCGTCCAGCACCTGCTGGCCGCTGACGGCATCCACCGAGTAGTGGAATGTCATGTAGTTGCCGGCGGTGTCGGAAATTTTGTTCACGGCCCACGAGAGCGGAGCCATCTGGTTTTGCGGGCGGAAGCGCGACTCGTCGGTGTGGCCGAACTCGATGATGAGGCCGCCCTTGGTCCACGCCCTGAACCAACCGGGGCTGTTGCCGCTGGCACCGTAGGAAACGACGCGGGTGAAGGATTCAATCTCGGTGCGGTATTCGGCACCCTCCGCGCCATAGGCATTGTCGCCGATGACAACCAGCCGCTGCCCGTCGAGATAGAAACGGTCGGCGCCGGTGAAGTCCATCGCGCGGTTCTGGCCGTCCACCATCTTGGTTTGCGGCCCACGGGAGATGGCGGAAAGGCCGCCGATGGACCAGCCGAAGCCCGCGATGCCAGCGCCAGCCTGACTGCTGTAATTGAGCGTGACCTTCGGTTCGACGCCCGCCGTGCCGGGCGTGACGGCAATGGGAATCGTATAAGTGGCCGCGCCATTTTTATCGACGGAAAATTCACCGGCGGTGGTTCCCACGGCATGGGTGCCGCCAGTGGCGGGGGATGGCCAGCCCGCCGGCACGGTGTTGCCCAAGGTGCTCGTGCCCGCGTCATAGCTGGTCGGATTGGTGCTGAGATTGTATTCGGCGATGTTGGTCAGGCCATCATTGTCGGGGTCGCCGAACACGTCGGAGGGAGAAAGCCCGTATTGGGCGGCCCATGCGCCGGGAAGCGTAGTGCCGCTGCCAACAAGCGTTTGCCCGGTGGTAAATGAAAACGGCGTGCTCCAATCGGAGGAATTGCCCGCCGAGTCGCTGGCGCGCACCTCGAACAAATAGGCGATGCCAGGGGCCAAGCCGGTCACGCGCAATTGCGTGTCGCTCGTTGTGCCAATGCTCACGCCGTCCCGGCATACTTCGTAGCCGGTTATGGTTCCGTGTTTGCTCATGGCCGGAGTCCATGAAAGCGTGAACGAGTCGACCGCCTCCCCGCCTGCTATCAATCCAGTCGGACGCGTGATGGCTACGAACAAGTGCGTCCACTCGGTAGTAGTGCCGGAAGGAAATAACACCCCAGGCGGGCTCGGCGGTGACGATGACATAGTCGGCGTCTGAAACATGATTCTCACCCTCCGATGCCTCGTTGCCGTTTATGCGATAGATGACGCCTTCGGTCCCGGGAATATCGACGATGGGGTCGTCGTCGTTGCTTTCGGGATGAATGAACATAGGCGCAGCAGGAACGACACGGTGGCCAAAGGAGTGGGTCCATTCAGTGACGGCATCTTTGGCGAAGAAATATCCCGTCGCAGGCTCGATGGTAACAGTGACGGTATTGCCAACGAAGTAGCCATATTCGCCTCCCCCAACTGACATGCCATTGATGCGGTAGGTGACATTTTCTGAATGGGAAATATTCACAAAAGCTTCGCCGCCCCCATACCCCGGATCGACAAAAACAGGTGCGACGGGAACAATAAAATAAGGCGAGCTGGAGCCAAAGGTATGCGTCCACGTGGTGACAGCATTGTTTGGGAAATGATAGCCCTCCTCAGCGACGACGGTAACGGTGACGGTGTCGCCCAAGGAATAATATTGATCTTCTCCAGGTACTCCCTCCCCGCCATCGATGTAATAGGTAACTCCCTCGACATGGGGGATGACGACGTAACATTCGTATTCATGCTCAGGACCATTGCTGGGATCATAATCAGGATCGACAAACTGGGGCGCCGTGGGCATGAGCATTTCAGATCCCGACAGCTCAATTGCGTACCCGGTGAGCCCCACGATAGACAATGGCAGTTCCACATAAGATCCGTTCCCATCATCGTCATAATCCCAATAACTCGGATCATCATAATCGAGTGTGAACGCAAGAGCGATGCTTTCCAGCCAACCATCCTCGCTCACGCTGATGCTATTTCGTATCCACCCGCGAAGCTGCTCCAACTGTTGCGTCTTCGTTATTGTCCCATGATCGCCATCAACGATGCCTTCATATGTCAAAAGGCCTCCCCATACAGACATCAGGAAATCTCGGATGGCCTCGTCTTTTGTCGCCCTCTGTATGACTAATGGCTGGCTGGATAGGCCGATGGAACCATCCTCATAGAAAGAGGGATCTGTTGCCTTTATATACATGCCGTCGACATTATTGCTATAGTTCATTAGCTGGGCGATTACCCCGGCATAATTGGGGGTATTGTAATCCACATTAAACTGGCGGGCCGTGAGGGTAAACCCAGTGGAGCTAGTGATAACAGTAAGCATGTTGCTTGGGTCGGAAACATTGCCAGCCACGTCTCTCGCCCTCACGGCAATAGCATATGCCGTGGATGGCGCAAGGCCGGTGAGCGCATACGAGGTGCTGTTTGTCGAATTAATCACCTCGCCGTCGAGAAAGATTAGATAGTCCGCAATCCCCACGTTGTCCGAGGATGCCGTCCATGTCATGGTTGCTGAATTGCTTGTTATGCCGGATGCGGTGAGGTTGGCAGGGGCCGTGGGCGGCGTGGAGTCAGGGACGGCCGTGGTTTGGAACGTGCTTGTATAGGACGATGCGCCAGCGCTGTTGCGGGCAAGAATGCGATAATAATAGGTGACACCCGGAGTCAGGCCGCTGTCGGCGAAGGCAAGCGCACCTGTCACTTCGGCGATTTTGACAAAGGTTATGCCGTCGCTGCTGCGTTCGATTTCGTAAGTGATGCCGGGATCGGTCGAGCCTTCCCATGTGAGCGTAGTGCTCGTGGCGGTAGTGTTGTTGATGACGGGATTGGCGGGTGTGTCGGGTGGAGGGCTGACAACCACCAAGTCATGTGACGACGAATGCCAGGTGTTGCCGATGTTGTCCTGCGCGGTGAACCGCACCGTGTATGCACCCGCCTGTGTCGGGGTGAGCGTGATCGAGTGCGAGCTTTGCGTTGCCCCGCTCAAGGAAATCCCCCTTGCCACACCGCCTGTGAGCGCACCCAAATTTGACGAACCTGGCATTGCAATACCTGTTGACGCGGAGATCCATTGCCCTCCGGGAACTTTCCAATCAATGCTGTGCGCCGTGAGCGTGCGATTTTCCGCTTCGTAGGATCCTGCGGCCGCTTCGGATGAATAAGTGCGCGACTGGCCAAGCGTGAGGGTGACTGCACTGTTTGGGTTGATTGTAACCGTGTGCGGTTCGTCCACCCATTCTTCCCAGCAATAATCAGATTCAATCCATTCGCACACCTCCCTTTCTTCATCCACCCACTCTTCTACCCACTCGCAAAATTCAAAATATGTGTAATAGCCTGATTCACCGTCATCGACCCACTCATACTCCGTCCAGCATTCGTAATATGATATCAAATAAGAATCGGTTTCAGTCCAGCAATACTCCTCATAATCCGTCTGGCAGCGGGTGACATATCCGGCTCGCGTTGCAGGTTGGATGAAAAACACCATCACGAGGATTATAAAAAGATTCCGAATCGATTTTTGGAGCTTCATGATGATACGGTATGTTTGCACGCTGACGCTGTCGTGAGGGGTAATACTGTTTGATGTCTTGTTTCGCCAATTGGGTTCGGATCAGTTTCCGAGCAGCAAAAGACCTTCAACTGCCCGGCTTACCTATGTTTGTTGATGGCAACCGGAAGCGCGCGTATGAACTGCAGCGCGTCACCGAACGATGACCCTTTGGGAATTGGGATCCTTGACTGCGGCTACGATTCTGGCCTTTTCAACAGTGCCGTCCTCCGCAGTGACATCGATGTAGATAAAACCTGCGGTGGCTTTTTCTGTGGAAATCGCTGTTATGACTATTGGATACGCGCCGTCGTCGTTTTTGGATTGTATCTCAGCGACAAAATTTGGGTCTGTTGAAAACACCGCCGTGGGCCTTACTCCGGCCTGCCTGATGTCGCGGAAAAGCAGCACCTTGCTTCCAGACTGGGCTCCCATCACCCAGTGCGCGCTGCTGGGCGTGACAACGTAATTGGTTGTGCTGGCCACGTTCACCCGAAGCGTAACCGTGGGATTTTGCGGATCGGTGGTGGTAACCGTAATTTTGTAGTTTTGCGGGCCGGCTCGGCTGGTGCGAGTATACCGGGCTTCCAGAACGCCCTCCTCTCCAGGCTGATATGCCTCCTTCTCCATGGTGGAAAGCTTCAGACATGAACAAGAGGGCACTGCCGAGAGGATGGCAATCGGCTCGGCACCGTTGTTCTTAAAGATGAATTTAATGTCCGCCTGTTGTTGATTTACCGCCAAAGTAATCGACTGTTCCATCGGATCCCATTGAATCTCGGCAAACAGTGGGCACAATATTGTAAAAAACACGGCCAGAAAGGTCACAATTTTAGTGTTCATAGGTATGGGTAGTAAGGAACGGCGTATGGGTGGTTGCGTTGCTATGTCACGCCTTTAGAAATACCAACGGAGTTTAATGGGGGAACGGGAAACAAACTTTAAGTGTTTTTATGGTGCCATATTACGGTGTAAAGGATTATTTTTAGAATAAATATTTATTTTAATGATATATCTTTGTTTATTATTGCAAAGTATATAAATTACCACCAGGTATTACGGTCGCCCGGTTATAAATCACAAATAATCAGATAGTTAAGTATATAGCCATCATGTTTTTATAGTATTTCTCAATAAACAGCTGCTAAATAATAACTTTTAGAAAATGATGAATGCAAAAGCTGCATAACTCTATAGAGAGTGAAGGGATGTTGAGTTGCTTGTGAAGGATGGCGATGAGGAGGTAAACGCACAGAGCGATCCAGAGTGGTGTTTTCACGGCGTTGGGGTGAAATTACCCCGATTTGTGGAAGGGGTGGCTGGCAAAGCCAAAAAGCGGGCGATATTGTCACCGTGCATTTCTGCGGTTTCGGACGCTTTTTATTTCATTCGCGGTTCTTTGGAAAATCCCCCCTGGCCCGATCTTTGTCTCGCTTACAAAAGAACCATCCACGGTATGAACCAGAATGATGTTTACATTGCCGTCACGGGCATATTCATAACGGAAAACGTCATCCTCAGTGAGCACGACCGGTGCTCGACCAACCGCAACGCCTCGCTTTGCGTCGTCACGTGGCGCCCACCTATATATCCCCGATGCGCCATTGCTCCCATGCCAGCCAGTCAGCAATGCATCATCATACTCGAATTGTGTCCGCACCCCAGAGATATTCTCAACACGCAAAAGACGATGATCATGACTCCACTCAAAATTGCATTTTCTATCGCCTGAAAATATCAAGTGTTGAAGCAGTCCGTTTTCGGCGTATCCGATGCGCGCCACTGCAATGCGGGCATCACCAGCCAGCCTTGAGATTTCCAGAATAGACTCCCTGTCGCTGACGACAGCGAATCTCCCCAGTTGTGCATCGGTGATAGTTTCAAGGAAGCCGTCCTTATACCGCCAAACCGAACCCTGGCGGGTTTTTATTTCTATAACGCCGGATTCAAAAACGTTTACGGATGAACCGTCATTGCCGTCACCAAATCCCATGTCTTGTCGGAGATACCTCATTTTCTGGCCAGCCGGTTTGACCCAGACCAATTGATCGTGGGATTCGAAATAAACGCATGTCCGCAACCCGGTTACACTCCACTCGCTTCTGGCACTCCGGTTGCTGCCAATGCGAATTCCATGCGTCAGCTGGAAATTAAAGCCCAACTTAGAAAGCACGGATACTCCACCCAGCTCCAGAGACAGTCGCGGCAAGCCATTCATATCAACCTTGCCCATGTTCAACAGGATTTCTGAGCGCAAAACGCGCTGCTCGGCATTGGCAGTCGAAAAGATTACAGGATTGCTTGCAGGAGAGATTAACCGTCCTCCCTGGGACGAATAAACCAGTTTAGCCCCCATCTTCGCTGTCCAAATACGCCATGCACGATCATACTGGGACGTATCCGCTAACGGCAAACAGACCACCATTTCGTGATTAGCAGGCGGATTGCCTTCCGGAGGGTATACAGAAGGATATAAAATGGTTGTTTTTTTCAATCCTCCCCCACCCAATCGAACGCGGCTCGCATGAAAACCCGAATAAACACAAACCTCAGGCCGCAAGCTGGTATGCGGATCTGAACAATGCCACGGCGCATACACAATCAGCGATTCCGAAGAAAAAACATCAAAGGAAGATACAGATGCCCGAATCGACTTGCCATAGTAGGTGCCAAAGATTGTGCCATCGACCCATAAAGCACTTGGAGTGTCCGCAGCTGTGCTAGAATCACGCCTTGAAAGCTTCACCACATCAGCGCCATCCAAGGGTTTTGCCTGCCAGTAAGTGTTTTTTGCCGCAGCATATCCAGCACTGAGCGCGCCAGCCACAATCAACAGTGCCAAGCCAACACCGCAGATGCAGCTTCCCAGTGTCCCCTTGTTTCGGATTCCAATGATAAAAAGCGAAATCGCCGATGCGGAGGGAAGCAGCCACAGCGACCACTCATACCAGCAACAAGTCCAGATATTGCCTGTCATCCATGCGATTACGCACGAGCCAGCAGCTACACACCAACTGTGTTTGCGCATCGTGACCGCGATGGCCACCGCGACCAGGAGAACCGATAACGATAAAAATAATGCAGGGACTCCGTGATTAACCGTGAGTTCCAGATAGCCGTTCACGAAGCTTGTGGGCTTTACTGTTTGCTCAATTTGCTGATACCAATTAATATAGGCCATTCCACCCTGCTTAAAACCCCATCCTGCGAATGGAGAGTCCCAGATCATTGCGAGGCCGCCGCGCCACAGTTCCAAACGATTGGATACTGACATATCTTGGGCCAGATATCCGGGCGAAACCCGACCTGCAAATCCAGTGAACACACAAATGAAAAGAATCAATCCGACTCGTACGATCAGATTCAGCCCCTTGCGCCTGAGTCCACTCCAGTTACCCTGTTCCACCACTGTAAAAAAGCATAGCAACGCACACAAGGCTGCGAGGAGCCCTCCCCGCGAGTAAGTTTTCACAAGCACAAACCAACTGCACAGCTCCAAACCGTAGAGTAATGCAAGCCCTCCAATGCGCAAGCCCAGCCTGTTTGAACGCGCCCAACGAAGTTCCGCCAGCCAGAGCCACACAAGAGCACACGAAAAAAAACAAGCCATGAAGTTAGGGTTTCCCCAATATACGCTCCAACGTAAATGACCGTTGTAAAAATACTCGGCAGGCATGTGTCAAATCTTACTAAGTTTTAAAATACAGGACACAAGTCATAGATTGGTATTTGATCACGGATTTGCTTAACTGCGTCTTCATGAGGATTCCTTCTGCTTTGGCCCCGTTGCCCGTGTCCGTCAATTCGGGGCAGCCCTAAAACCGGCTCTTATACGGTCAATCAGGTCGCCTACATGACTGGATTTTCGGACCACAGCCATTTGACGGTTCAGTTCAAGCGGCAGTTTGGGGTTCCGCCCTGTGTCTATCTGCCACGAATTCGCACGATTTAATCCAAAAAAATCGTGGATAAATAAAAGACATGCGATGGGCTGTGATCTATGATTGGTGTCTAAAACGCAGTGCGTATTTTGCACACTATCGCCACGCAAAATCAGCAAAGTGGTGCTCCCGTCGTCAGGCCGGGGCGGAGCACTTGATTCAACCCTCAACTTATAGTGCTCTATGTCTCATCTGCCCCCGTCCGTTCACCTCATGGTCACGTTACCTCTCAACGACTATATTATCTATACGGAGGCAGTCCGCCTTCTGCGCCGTATCATGGGTAAAGAGGCGCCCAACCCAATCGCACTGATCGTCCATACCCTCCGTCGCCGTGATGCTCGCGGCCTGGTTGAAGACTACTTGGAAGCAGTGGGATGGCCGTTGGAGACGCGGGGATCCCATGCTTCAAAGAACCGGACCGCGCATCAGAACCAAACCGAGCGCCGCCGGGGAACACTGACTCGCGCTGGCCTCGGCTCCCCAAGTCGAAATTGACATCACCGCACCGGTTTCGTGCTGAAGTCCGCCAGTTCTGCCACGAAGTCGTTGGCGTGGGTAAACCCGGTAAACGGCAGTTTACGCAGAAATGGTTTCCCTGTGTGGCGGGGATGGCGAATCACCGCCCTACCTTCCGGCAACGCCTGAAGTTGCGTGGGTTTGAACCACGGCTCATCGATCATCTGCCAGTTTCGCGATGTCCGGCCGGCACTGATACCGCCACTATATTTGCGGAGTTCCCGTCCGCCCATCTTTTCCGAGATGATCTTTGCTCCTTTCTCATCCGCAGCTCGAAAATGAATCTGCGTGCGCAGGTTGGCCATAAAAACATCTGCTTTGCGCTCGGTTTCGAACGCGGCATAGAATGACAAGGGTGTTTGCGTCGCGGAAATCAGGCAAGCTCCCGCCTCACGCAATTCATCAACCGTGGCGTGGTCGGCGAAACCGTCTTCGGAGACGAGCGTGGTCTTCTGACCTTCGTCGAGAACGAGCACGATCAGATTGCGTCGATGCAGTTCCTCGGATTCGAGATCAAACCGCCGGAAGGCATGAAGAAAGAACAATTGCTTCGCGAGGAGATTGAGGTAGCGGCGTTCGACCTGGTAGGTCTGTGGAATCGACAGACAAATGAGCCGCCCCTCGTCGATCTCGGCGAGGGAGAAGTTCGGTTCCACCGAGCAAAAGACTTCGGCAATGTCCGGCGGCGTGTAAGGCCGCAGGTAGTTCGCTACGGTGTAGACCGTGCCACTCTTCTGTTCGGGTGGTTGCTCGGCAAAATCCTTAAAGTATTGCCGCTCCGTTTCGGCGGCGCGACCCGGTCGCTCGGCGAGCCGGGCCAGCACCATCGCGAGATCGCTGGAGACGCAAATCATATCGTGCACGTTCGCGAGAGTCACCGGCAAATCCGCCGCTTCGAGGGCGTGCATCGCATGGGTAATGACATCGCGGGCGGTTTCTTTGAAAAACGTCTGACCGCCACGTTGTCCGGCGGCCGTCGCGGTATCCACAATCATCTTCGCGTAGGTGGTCCACGGCACGTCGGGCATGGAGAGCAGATTCAGACGCAGAGGAGGGTTCCATTTGCCAAGAGGAATATGCGTCGGCCGCACCCGAATGAGCCGCAGGCTTTCTTCCTGGCCCAAGCTGCGCGCCATCGCGGAAAGTGGTTTCCACAACGCTCCTTTGGAGTCCACCGCGAGAATGCCGGTATCGGGCAAAGTCGAGCGCAAGCCGTGGACGATGGGCACTACGGCTCGCGCGGTTTTGCCCGTGCCGGTCGCTCCCGTGATGAGAAAATGGCAGCACGCTTCATCCCGGGTCCAAGTGAGCCCCCAGAGCTCAAGCGCGAACTGCTGTGCCGATTCGCCCCATCGGTCGAGTGATTCAAATGCGCTCCAAATGGCCTGTGTCAACGCGGCCACCGCCAACCAATATCCTATGCCCGGAAGCAGGCTCCGGGCGCTGAATGCCACACCTAGGCAGACGATAACCACCCCCACCGCCTTCATACGCAAAAGAGGACGATGGCACCAATCGCGCCCAATGCGACACCGGTGAGCAAAGTGGCAAGGAGGTGCCGGCGTCGGGCAAGACGGAATGTCCGGGCGGCCAAGCCCAGTGATTTTTCCATCGCCCGGAGACGCGAGACAGCATCAGCGACTGGCTGCCGCAATTGCGTTTCAAGCTCCTTGCCGAGGATCGCTGGACGGTTGGTCATTTCCTGCTGCATCTGGTTGAGTACAGCATTCACCCCAGCGATAGCATCGGCGGAATCTGCCAGCGCTTCAATGCGCGCATCCAAGGCCGTCTTCATTTCCACAATGGCGGCCTGCAAGATGTCCTCCGATGCTTTTACCCGTTGCCAGTGCCAGGCGATGAGCAAATAGACCGGATCATCGGGATGCAGGCGGTAGTGAGACGATACCCACTGTAATTCTTCCGGCAGACTGGCCGGGTCGAGCAGATCCTCGGGCTTCATCCGATGAGCAGCGCTCGGGCTTTCGTAAACTCAGCCGCCATGCGTTCGTGAAAGCGGACGCAACGGGATCGGTCGAGGAGATGAAGCTGTTCGCTGGCACGACCGCGTCCGACGGTGAGATTGGCCTGCTGGAGCCGGTTACGCGTGACCTCGAACAAACAAGGAACATCGATCTCGACGGCCCCCAGTTCTTGCAGACGCCGGCGCGAATTACTCTGTGTAAACAGGGGGAGCGTGTCGCTGTCGCGCAGGTTGCGCGCGACCAGCCAGCGCACGCGTTCGCCATAGGCGTCGAGTAATTCCGCGATCTGCGAATTCGCATCCTTATCGTCGGTGCCGATGAGGACGAACACGAGGGCGAGATCCAGTTCGCCTTGGAGTTGCGGCAATCGAGCCTCGTCGAGATAAGCGAGCACCTTGCCGCCGCCGGTAGCGCGATTATCGACGAGCACCGTGTCAGCGTCGTCCAAGGCGTGGACCATGCGGTCGAGGACTCCGAGCTTGTCCACGTCCACATCGGTATCGATGAACTCGGCCTCCGGCACGAGCCGGTTGAAGGTCGAGTTGGCATGGTCCAAATCGAATGCCTTCACCCGGGCGCCTTCGTCGCCCAAGTAATCGTAGAGCAGTGCGGCGACAAAGCTCTTGCCGATGCCGCCTTTGTCTTGAGGGAAGAGAATGATGCGTTTCGTCGGATTCATGGCTGCATTGGTCAGTAGTTATCGCGGGCAATTTTGGGGCCGCGTTTCCCCAAGCTCCCTACGCTCGATCCCGGCGCGGAAACCCCAAAAGTTGGAGCGCCGGCTGACGAGCCGGCCGGTCGTCTGCCGGACGCATTCGTCGTTGTGGTCGACGGCGATTGGCGGACGCGCTCGATTTCGGCTTTGGTAAAGTTCCGCCGGCAAAAAACGCCCACGGCGGCGGGTGACACCTTGAGGCCGTGGCGGTTCAAGGTCGCCGCAATCTGCTCGTAGCTCATGAACTTCGCCCGTTGGAGCAGGAGCACGTCGCGATACGGAGCCAGCAGGCCGCGGTTATGCGCGGTCGGGTCGTAACGCTGGGCATCCTCCAGCAGGCGGGCATATAGTTCGGGCGAATCCATTGGCGGGCAGTATCGTTTCTCTTGGGATTAAAGTAAAACAAAATATTATGGGTTTATAAATAACCGGAATGACAATATAGTGGTGATCGAGTAGTGGTGTAGTGGCGAAATTCGCTCCGCTACCTAACGGACGTTAGGGGTGGCGTGTCACACATTTCATAGGTGATAGGTTTAAGGCGGATGCTTCAACGAGATCATCGGTTCCTTGAATGATGAGCAGTAAACTGCGCAAAGAAATTTTCTGCGGATGCGTTCCTAGCTTAAATTTTATGGGTTTACGCTCGCTTTTCTTATGGGTTTATGTTTCATTCCCAGCATGGTTAGATTTGATAAACCCTGCATTCGCGTGGATGCCGCCGTAAGCTACTTCCGGCAGCATTTGCGCGTGGGCGACTATCTGACTGAAGAAGGTCAGGCGGAGATGGTCTGGTTCGGCCAAGGCGCCGCGCGGTTGGGTTTGAACGGGGTATGCCAATTGGAGGCGTTGGAGCGACTGTGTGCCGGTCAGCATCCGGCAACGGGAGAAAGACTCGGAGTAAGGGACAAAGGATCTAAACGCCGAGTCTGTTACTTCGGGCAGATTTCGGCGCCCAAGGACGTTTCGATTGCGCTGCTGGTCGGCGGTGATCGACGGATTGAGGCGTGGTGGCAGGAAGCGGTGCAGGAAACTTTGCAGGAAGTCGAGGCGGTGACAGCGACCCGCGTGCGACGGGGCGGCGTCAACGCGGATCGGGTGACGGGCAACATGATGGCGGCGGTGGTCACGCATGATTCCAGCCGGGCGCTCGATCCCCAGTTGCATACCCACATGTGCATTCTCAACGTCACTTTCGACCCGGCGGAGCAGCGTTGGAAGGGCGTCCAACCCTACGGGTATCTCCGGCATCAGGGGTATTTCCGCGAGGTGTGCTACAACCGTCTCGCGCAACGGATGCGCGAGGGTGGTTACGAACTCGAACGCCAGCCCGGCATCGGTTTCACCATTCGAGGATTTCCGGAACGCCTGCGAACGGAGTTCAGCGAACGGCGGACGGAGATTCTGGCGGCGGCCCGCGAACGCGGAGCCGCGACACAAGACGAGCTTCAAGCCATCACGGCGGAAACGCGGGCGGCAAAGACCCACGCAACGTCCGCGAGTTTGCGGACGGGATGGGAAGCGCGGGCGGGCGATGACCTAGCCGTCGTGCGCACCGTGATTGCCGGCACAATGGGCAAGCCGGTTCCGCCGCCCGAGATGAGCGCCGACGAAGCGCTGACCGCGACGACGGACCATGTTTTCGAGCGCAAGTCCGTAGTCGCATCGCGTGATCTGCTTCGGGAAGCCTTGATCTACGGGCGAGGTGTCGTGCCGCTCGCCGATCTGCGGGCCGCCCTGAAGCAGCAGGTTGCTTCCGGTGTCCTCCGGGAGGCGGAGGAGGAAATCGCCGCCACCGCGGCCTTGCAGGCGGAAGAGGAGTTCATCGCTTGGGCGAACGCCGGCCGGACGAGTTGCGGTGCGTTGGGCACGCTTCCGACCGGAGCGGAATTGTCGGAAGAGCAACGCCAGACGGTGGAGGGCATGCTTGGCTGCAATTCCCGGGTGATGATCCTCGCCGGTGATGCCGGCACCGGGAAGACGAACAGCCTAAAATCAGTCGTGGCCGGCATCGAGCAGGCGGGCGGACGGGTCTTCGGGTGCGCTCCTTCTTCCGGGGCGGCCGACGTGCTGCGTCAGGAACTCACCACGCATGCCGACACGTTGCAGCAACTACTCGTCAACGAATCGCTCCAGCGGGCCACGCGCGACCGCGTGCTACTGGTGGACGAAGCCGGCTTGATTTCCGTGAAGCAGATGCGAGACCTCTGCTGGCTGGCGGCAGCGAATGGCAATCGGGTCATCCTGATTGGAGACATCAAGCAGCATTCCTCAGTCGAAGCCGGCGACGCCTTGCGCTGTCTGCAAAAATTCGCGCAGGTGCCGGTCTTCCGCCTGACGCAAATCCGCCGGCAACGTTCGCCGCAGTATCGCCGGGCGGTGGCTCTGCTCGCCAAAGGCGACGCATTTGGGGCATTCAACCATTTCTCCCGGCTCGGTGCGGTAAAGGAGATCCCGCAGGAGGACGTGCTGTTCCAAACGGCCGCGAGCGCCTACGTCGCTCATGTCCGCCGCGCCGAAAGCTGCCTGGCGATTTCGCCGGTCTGGAAAGAAATCCATGCCTTTACCGACATCGTGCGCGGTCAACTGCGGGAGGCTGGCCTCTTGCAAGGCGACGGACGCCACCTGTCCACGGTCTTTTCGCTGCAATGGACGAAGGCGCAAATGCGGGACGCGCGAAATTATCAGCCGGGCCAGGTGCTGCTGTTTCATCGCTCGTCGGGTTCGTATGCCAAAGGGGATCAACTCACGGTTGTGCGGCGTGATGGCGCGGTTCTGCTGCTGCGCTTTGAGGATGGCGGAGAAGCATGGTTCAGCCCGTGTCACAATCGCGGTTTCGATGTCGGAATTCGGCGCGAGATTGAGGTCGCAGCCGGAGACCGCCTTTTGATTCGGGCCAATCAGAAGACGGCGCGGCTGCGCAACGGAGACTTGGTTGAGGTCGCTGGTTTTGCGCCGGACGGGAGCATCACCCTGCGAGATGGGCGCTCGATTCCTTCCTTGTTTCGGGAGTTTTCGCATGGCTATGCGACGACCTCGCACGCGGCCCAAGGCAAGACCGTCGATCATGGGATCTTATTACTGGGACGCGCGGGCATCCTGGCGGCCGATCTGAAACAAGCCTACGTCTCCAACTCCCGTTTTCGGGAGAGTCAGGAGATCTACGTCGCCGACCAGCGGGCCGCCCGCGAGGCAATGATGGAATCCGGTGACCGCAAACTTGTGCTCGAAATGCCTCCGCCAACGAACCGCGCTTCGCCTCCGGTTCGGACCGGCATCCGGATGGTGGCAGGAGGTGTGGTGGCATGAGCATTCATCAGCATCCCACGAAGGTGCCGTTGGCTCCGCCCGCGCCGCATGTGTGGGGTGAACTGGCGTCGGAGCATCAGACGGCGGGAGCCGTGCGGTTCGTGCTCAGCGACCGGGTAGTCTCGTTTCCCATTGGCGAGTTGAAGCGGTGGGAGCATATCGCCGGCAATCCGGAGCGACTCGTTATCACCGCTGGTCAGGAAATCGTGACGGTCGAAGGTCAGGAGCTGTCCATCGTGCGCTCGGCGCTGGATGAGTCGCGATTGATCGAACTTCGGCAGCACGAGCGAAAACCCGCCACCCGCAACGGTCCGATGGTGCGGCGAATAATGATTGAATCGAGATGAGGCATGGCGCTAAGGAAGATCAACGACGATCAACTCGATTTCTTTGCCGAGCTAACCCATGAACGGACTCCTCGCATACGGACGGATGGCGGAAGCCCATTGGCGGGAACATTGCCCGCAGATGGTGCGTGGCTTGGAAACGGAGGGCCGGTTACAGGAAGCCCTGCTGGAAGCGCAGGAGCGCACGGCGGAAGAAATGGATCAACTCCTGCGAGACTTTCGCAAGGAGGGGCTGACACCGGAACAGGCGCACAGCCGGGCGTGGGAACTGGTGCGGGAGAAATATATCCTGCTTCCGCCGGAACAGAACTGATTTCGCAGTTCAACGGACGAAACTACCGTCCGAACAATACCGACCAGATTGGGGTCGGCTCGCTGAAACAGAAGTATCGGCAGAATGTCGCGGCCATTGCACGCCTTCGCCTGATTGAGGCGGAGCAGCGTCCGGCGACCACCGAGGACAAGTCCATCCTGATCCGCTTCGTCGGCTGGGGCGGAATGCCGCAGGTCTTCGCCGACGAAAAGGAAGCGCCACAGTGGGCGGCGGAACAGACCGAGCTGAGGAACCTGCTCACGCCGGAGGAATTCACGTCAGCACGAGCCTCGACACTCAATGCTCACTATACGTCGCCGCCCGTGATTCGGGCGATGTATGCGGGTCTGGAGCGGCTGGGGTTCCGGGGAGGCCGGATTCTGGAGCCGGCCTGCGGGCTCGGTCACTTTTTTGGTTTCATGCCGCCTGAAATGCACGGGCGTTCGCAGCTCACCGGGATCGAGCTTGATGGACTCACCGCCCGGCTGGCTCGGGCGATCTATCCCGCCGCTGACATTCGGGCGGAGGGATTCGAGACCGCACTCCTCGCGACCAATGCGTTCGACCTGGCGGTCTCGAACATCCCTTTCGGCGACTATCGCCCCCACGATCCGCGTTTCAACGCACGGCGATTCCGTATTCATGATTACTTTTTTGTTGCCGCGCTGGCACGGGTGCGTCCCGGCGGCTTGGTCGCATTCATCACGTCCCGGGGCACACTCGATAAACGGGAAGACGGCTTGCGCGGATTGCTCGCCGGGGAGGCCGATCTCGTCGGAGCGTTGCGGTTGCCCAACACCGCCTTCCTGCACAATGCGAATACGCGGGTAACAACCGACATTGTGTTCCTGCGCAAGCGACTTCCGGGAGAAAAGCCCGGCGGGTTGGCCTGGCTGGAGAGTCAGACGCTCCAAGTCGAGAAAGGAGAGCCCATCTTCGTAAACGAATATTACCGCGCCCATCCCGAGCATATGCTCGGCAAAATGCAACGTCGGGAACATGGTATGTATGGGCGGGATGAAGCCGAACTCGGCGACGACGGCCGGGATTTGAGCACGGCGTTGACGCAGGCGATCCAGTCGCTGCCAGCCGGCCTCTACCGACCGGCAACCAGCTTGGCGGCGAGACAGACGCTGCCCGCGCCAGCAAATTTGAAGCCGGGGGCCTACATGGCTCTGGACGACGGAGGACTCGGTCAGAGGGAGGGAGCTGAGTTGGTCGTCCTGACGGATCTTCCGGCCCAAACCCTGCGCCGGATTCGCGGGATGTTGCGCGTAAGAGAGGCCGCGCGCGCGTGCCTTGCGGCACAAGTTCAAAACCAAAGCGAAGAGGCCATTCTGGCGACGCGGGAACGGCTCAACGAGGTGTATGATCGGTTCGTTGGGCAATTTGGCCCGATCTCTTCGTCAGCCAATGTTCGCGCTTTCGTTGGCGATCCCGATCTACCGCTGCTGCTCTCGCTCGAAAACTACAATGAGGACAACGATACGGCGGCGAAGACGGCGATCTTCCGTGAGCGCACCATCGATCACCGCCGTCCCATTGAGCAGGTGGCGAGCCCGCGCGAAGCTCTGGTGGTCACGCTGAATGAGCGGAGTCGCGTTGATCTCGACCACATCGCGAAGTTGCTGAGTAAGACCCCGGAGCAGTTCCTGCCGCACTTGCAAGGACTCATCTTCCTCAATCCCGACACCCGGCGTTGGGAGCCCGAGGACGAGTATCTTTCCGGCAACGTTCGCGAAAAGTTGGCGAAGGCCGAGATGGCGGCGAAGCGCGACGCACGGTTTCATGGCAATGTCGAAGCGCTTCGGGCCGTGCAACCTGACCCGCTCGCAGCCAATGAGATCGACGCCCGGCTGGGCGCGGTCTGGATTCCGGCATCGGATATTGCCCAATTCGCGCGGGAACTGCTGCGGAGCGGCCGTGAGGACGTGAAGGTCGGTCATGCCGCACAACTCGGATTGTGGAGTGTCGAGGCCAGTTACTACGCCAAGACGGGAGTGGCCAACCGGAGCGAATGGGGAACCGAACGGGTGCCTGCCCATGAGTTGCTGGAACATGCGCTCAATCTTCGCACGCCAACGGTCTATGACTATGACGAAAAGAAAGTCGCTCATCTCAACGTTGTCGCGACGGAGGCCGCGCGCGAGAAACAGCAGAAGATCAAAGACCGCTTCATTGAATGGATTTGGAGCGACGATGCGCGGCGTGAACGCCTCGTGGCGGACTACAATCGTGAGTTTAATTGCTACCGGCTACGCTCGTTCAACGGCGATCACCTGACGCTGCCCGGCGGCCATTGCGCTCCACGCGCACCAGCGGCGGTGTGGCGGATTCTCCAGACACCGAATACGCTCTGGCCCATGTTGTTGGCGCAGGCAAGACCTACGATGGTGGCGGCCGCGATGGAGTTGAAGCGGCGGGCTGGCCAAAAGCCGCTCTTCGTGGTGCCCAATCACATGCTGGGACAGTTCTCGTCCGAACTGCTCACGCTGTATCCCGCCGCGAATATTCTGGCGGCAGGATTTCGAGAGCGCACGCCGGAGGGAATTGATGAGCCGCATCGCCACCAATAATTGGGATGCCGTCATTGTCACGCACTCCGGCTTTGAGCGCCTGGCCATATCGTCGCAGGCCCAGAAAGGTTTTATTCAGGAGCAGCTCGATGATCTCGAAACCTGCATTCGGGAGCAAAAAGGACAGGACTCGGGCACACGGCTGGTGAAGCAACTGGAGGCGTCCAAGAAGCGTCTGGAGGCCAGGCTCAAGACCTTGGCGGCGGAACATCGCAAGGACGACACGTTGACCTTCGAGGAGTTAGGTGTGGACCGCCTTTTTGTCGATGAAGCCCACGCCTACAAAAATCTTTTCTATGTTACCAAAATGACGCGCGTGGCAGGTCTCCCGCAGACGGCGTCGGAGCGCGCTTTTGACATGTTCCTGAAAGTGCAGCACGTGCAGCGCGCCAACGGCGGCGGGGGCGTTGTGTTCGCGACTGGAACGCCGGTCACCAACACGATGGCGGAGATGTTCACCATGCAGCGCTTCCTGCAAATGGACACGCTGGCGAGCCGACATTTGCGGCATTTCGATTCGTGGGCGGCGACTTTCGGCGAATCGATCACGGCGCTCGAACTCGCGCCTGACGGCGCCGGGTATCGGTTGAATACGCGGTTTGCACGCTTCGTGAACGTGCCCGAGCTCATGCATCTCTTCCGGCAGGTGGCCGACATTCAGACTGCGGACATGCTTAAACTGCCGATTCCGAAAATCGAGGGTGGACGCCCGCGGATCGTGCGCGCACCTGCGACGCTCCAATTGAAGGCGTTGGTCGCCTCCCTGGCCGCTCGGGCAGAGAAACTCAAAACCAATCACGTGCCGCCGTGGGAGGACAATATGCTCAAAATTACTGGCGAGGGCAGGAAAGCGGCACTCGACCTTCGACTCGCGCTCGGCCCGCTTGAAGACAATCCGGCCTTCAAGGTAAACCAGGCGGTGCGGGAAATCTTCGCGATCTGGGATTCGTCGCGCGAGCAACGCCTCGCGCAGCTTGTCTTTTGCGACCTTTCCACGCCGAAAGGTCCCGGTCAGGGTTTTTCTGTTTACGACGACATCAAAACCAAGTTGGTCAGGCTCGGCGTTCCCGCTGCCGAAATCGCATTCATTCAGGACCACGACAGCGATGCGGCCAAGCTGACCCTCTTCAAAAATGTCCGTTCCGGCAAGGTCCGCATCCTGGTCGGTTCGACCGCAAAAATGGGCGCTGGCACAAACGTTCAGGCCAAGCTGGTGGCCTTGCATCATCTGGATGCCCCTTGGCGGCCTGCCGACATCGAACAACGCGAAGGTCGGATTCTGCGGCAGGGAAACAGCAATCCCGTGGTGCAAATCACCCGCTACGTGACGGAGGGCAGTTTCGATGCGTACATGTGGCAAACGCTCGAAACGAAAGCGAAGTTCATCGCCCAGATCATGACCGGAGAATGCTCGGCCCGGCGGATCGAGGATCTTGATTCACCAGCGTTGACCTATGCCGAGGTGAAAGCGATCGCATCCGGCAATCCGCTCGTGATTGAGAAAGCGAAAGTGGATGCCGAAGTGATGCGTCTCGGGCGGCTCCGTGGTCAGCATGGCGAGGATCAATACAACGCCCGGCGACGGCTGCGGATGATGGAAGAAGATGTGCAACGGCTGGAGCGCGCCATCGTCGGGCATCGGACTGACCTTGAACGCCGGGTGGATACCCACGGTGATAAGTTTGTCATAAAACTGGTCGGTCGCACGTATGAGGATCGAGCCGAGGCAGGAACGGCATTGATCGGCTTGGTGGATCGCCAGCGTCATGCGCGCGGACCGGTGGAGTTGGGACACTTCGCGGGCTTCCGTTTGGCATTTCGGCCCACCGTGCCGGACAAGCTCACATTGCATGGGACCATGACCTACGACGGCAACGTCTCAATCAGCCCGGCGGGAATCATCGGTTCCTTGGAGCACGCCGTGCGTTCCATCGAAGAACGAATCGGGCGGGCGCAGGAACATTTGGCGCAGACCAAGAAATCAATCGGGGAAATCGCGGCCTTGATGGATCGCCCATTTGAGCACGAGGCTCGTTACCACGAGGCCGTCGCGCGCCAGGCAGAGTTGGTCGAAGCCCTCGATATTACCAAGAATCAAAATACCGAGAGCCTGTCGTCCGAGGTCGCGACGGGCGGCCATGTGCCGGAGCCGGGCAACGCTCCGCAGCCTGCACCGATTACTCCGCGTATCGCGTTGCCAACGCGGAAAACCACGAAGCTGCGGATGGCAGTGTAAGAAAGAACGATGGAACGCACGCTTTCAAAGCCCACGGACGCGCAACGCCGGCATCGTATCGCAGAGCTTCTTTGCCAGGCGATTCATCTCGCAGAGGCCAGTGATGCGCTCCGAGCAAGGCTCTCGGAAAAGGAAGCTGAAGAATTGGGTCTGATCGGGGACACGCCAGATGCGGCCAGTCCGGAAGACCGGGTGTTTCAGTATCTGGCCTCCATGCGCGCAGCCTCACCCGCGGCGATTTGCAGCGGAACCGGGCTCTCCCGAGCCAGCGTCCAGCGTGCTTTGCAGCGTCTTGCCCGCGAACGCCAGATTGTTGTCGAGGGGCAAACCAGATCGGTGGTCTATCAGCGTGCTTTGCAGCGTCTTGCCCGCGAACGCCAGATTGTTGTCGAGGGGCAAACCAGATCGGTGGTCTATCATCTGAATCGGATGGAGCCTGATGCGGCACAGTTGGAGCGGAACTGAATCATGCCGCGAAAGCCTGAGCGTTCACCGCTTGATTTACCCCGGGTTCCGGTAGTCATCTACGCCCGTGTTTCGACCGACAACCAAGTTGGCGGTCGTTTCGACTCATGCGAAAGCCAAGCCGCGGTGTGTCGCGACCAGATTCGGAACCATGCCGACGAAGGATGGTATGAAGTAGCAACGCTTACCGACGCGGCGTATTCCGGTGGAACAATGGACCGCCCCGGCATCCGAGCCCTCAAGCGGATGATTGAGGCTGGCGAGGTCAAGGTTGTCCTGGTCTTCAAGCTCGAACGGCTCTCTCGAAACATGGACGAATGGGGACCGTTCCGTGCATTTCTGCAAAAGCACGGCTGTCGTCTTGAAAGTGCTACGGAGAGCATCTCGGAGGTGGAGCCGGAGGGCCGCTTGAAGAACAACATTATGATGAGCGTGGCGGAATTCGAGCGACTGAATACCGCGAAGAAAACGCGCATCAAAATGCGGGAACAAGCGAAGCGAGGATACTGGAACGGCGGGCTGGTCCCTTATGGATACGCCTACGACAAGAATACGCAGGCGCTTCAACCACACCCGACCGAGGCTCCGGTATTGCAGCGTATCTTTCAGGAGGCCGCAAAACTGATGTCGCTGACCGACATTGCGAATGCGTTGAACGCTGACGGGCTTCGCACCAAGGAGCGCGTGGTTCAACGCAAGGATGGCAAGACCGAGACCATTGGCCGACGGCTATTTCGTTCCGATGGACTCCGGCTGATCATCCAGAATCCGATCTACCGTGGAGCGGTGAGATTTGAAGGCCAAGAGTTCACAGGTAAACATGAGGGATTGGTGTCGGCCGAAATATGGGAAAAGGCCAATGCCGCTGCTGCGGACATTCAGGAGCGTCCGGGACAGCTAGATCACCCGAGCTTTCAAGCCCGGGATGTCCACAATCATTTGTTCAAGGGCATCGCCTTCTGTGCGGCGTGTGGGAGGGCGCTGGTGCCTAGCGACAGCGGGAAACGAAACGCCTCCGGGGGCAAATACCGCTACTACACGTGTAGTGCCGTTTTGAAGGAAAAGCATACCGCGCAATGCACCGTCGGGCGGCTCTCTGCCGATGCCTTGGAAAAGGCAGTCGTCACCGTCTTAGGGGAGGTCGCGAAACATCCCTCAATCATCAAGGAAATGGTGGAGGTTTCTCGCTCAACCCGCCGGAAGGATACCGCCGTGTTGCAGTCCGAAGTCGAGAAGCAAAAGCAATCGCTGGCCAGCGTCGAGAAGCAGCTCGATAACTGTGCGATCGCCATCTCCAAGGGTGGCGTCGATGTCCTCGGCGATGCGCTGGTCCGGCGTGCGTCCGATCTGCGCGAACAACGCCGTCGGTTGCTCGTCGAACTGGAGCGAACTCGTCAGGAATTAACGGCATCGAATGCGCTGGTGCTGGAAGAACAACACATCAGGAAAAACCTGGAGCGTTTCAGGGAAGTGCTCCCGAAGCTGACGCCATCCGAGCAAAAGGAGATGATTCAGCTTTTCATCGAACGAATCGACGTGCGTCGGGCAACGGAAGCCGGTGGCAAGAAAGTCGGGTCAAGGGAGGGCGCACAATCGGCGGATCGCCTGATGGAGATCCGGGTCAAGCTTCACAGCGCGGAGTTGGCACAAGGGTTGGAGGCGCAGAAGCAAGGTCACAGGATGCCAGTCGGCCAATCATCCAACCTGCGAGGACTGAGTTTGGATGCCCGGGTGGACTTCAAAAATGCGATGCGCGGGGAAATCACGATCATCGCGCCGTTCCGGCAATCCGTGCGGTTGGACGCACGAGTTCGGACCGTGGCCGTCAATAAACCGGCGGTGGAGCACCCGGTCATCCGCGCTCAGAAATGGCAACGAATGCTGACCACGGGCGACGTGCCGAATCGCCTAGCGTTGGCAAAACGTGTCGGAGTCGACCCCGGCATGGTGACCCGTGTGCTCAAACTCGTTCACCTAGCACCATCCATTCAGGAGTATCTTGCGGGCCTTAAAACGGCGAACGAGGCTTGGCACTTTAGCATCAAGGTCCTTGGTGAAATCGCGGATCAGCCAATTGAGAAGCAAGAACAGGCATTTGCTCGCCTAGTCGCGCAATTCAACAACCGGGAAGAACGAAACCAAGCGTTGTCCAAGATGGTTGCGATCACCCACGGCCACATCCCAAAGTGGTCTGCGGGACCCAAGTTTACGGCGGGCTAAAGTCCCTATTCCGGGTGAAACTTCACTTCAGGATTATTTTGACCGATCTTTCCGAACAACCCCAAGGGGCCGCCGAAATCCGGCTGACTCGCGACCAAATCAAGAACTCCACCCAAGATCGGTCAAAATCAGTGAGTTCATTTGTGCCAATAAATGAGCGAGTTCCGCGATTTTTTGACCGATCCTCAAAAAAGTTCGGATTATTTTTGAAATGGCTGCCCGGGCTGGGGTCGAACCAGCGACCAAGTGATTAACAGTCACCTGCTCTGCCACTGAGCTACCGGGCATCAGTTCTCATCCGCGTCACTTCTTCAAGCCTCGCAGACGATTGAGAGGGTCGCTATTACGGATAGCTCTTTCGCTTCCGCAAGTGAAAAATTCGGCCTATTTTCCGCACATTCGCGTTTTTTTGTTTCACTTTGAGCAATCCCTTGCTGCCCGCCATCCCGCCCCGCCTACGGGGTGGGCCATTCACTCCGCCGCGACGGGGCTGGCTTTCGCCGTTTTTGCCTTTCCTTTCCCCACCCGCTTGAAGAGTTCCTTCTTCAATTTTTCCAGACCGGCGCCAGTCAGGCAGGAAATTTCAAGGACGTCGGCTTTGTGACGCCGCTTGAATTTCGCCAGGTTTTTTGCAGCTTCCTCGATGTCCATTTTGTTGGCCACCACGACACGCGGCTTTTCGAGCAACGCGGGATCGTAAAGCTTCAGTTCCTTGAGGAGCGTCGCGTAATCGTCACGCGGATCGCGTCCGTCCACGCCGGCCATGTCGATGAGAAACATGAGCAGCGTGCAGCGTTCGATGTGGCGCAGGAAACGGTGGCCGAGTCCGCGATTCTCGCTCGCGCCTTCAATGAGCCCGGGCACATCGGCGAGCAGCAGGCGCCCGCTCCGGCGCGGATCGTCGTGTTCGATGACGCCGATCTGCGGATGGAGCGTGGTGAAGGGATATGCGGCGGTGCGCGGACGCGCCTTGGTGATCTGGCGCGTGAGCGAGGATTTCCCGGCGTTGGGGAAACCGACCAGGCCGACGTCGGCAATGCTTTTCAGGATGAGGCGATACACGCCGCCTTCGCCGGGCTGGCCGGGGTTGGCGCGCTTGGGCGCCCGGTTGGTGGAGGTTTTGAAATGCGTGTTGCCCCAGCCGCCGTTGCCGCCCTTGCGGAGCACGATGCGCCGGCCGTCCTCGATCACCTCGGCGACGACCTTGCCGGTGTCCTCGTCGATGGCGATGGTGCCGAGCGGCAGCTTGAGGATGGCGGGGCGGCCTTCGCGGCCGTTGCAGTCGGAGCCCATGCCGTGCTCGCCGCGCTCGCCTTTCCAGTGCGGTTTGTATTTGTAGTCGATGAGGTTGTTGGTGTCGTCGTCGCCGAGCAGGACGACATCGCCGCCTTTGCCGCCGTCACCGCCGTTGGGGCCGCCCCAAGGCTCGAATTTCTCGCGCCGGAAACTCACGCAGCCGCGTCCGCCGTCCCCGGCCTGAACCTTGATGACACATTCGTCGATGAACATGCGTTGAGCTTAAACAGGGGATTTTTTGAGAAATCAATGGCGGTGTGCGATGCCGCCGTGCCCGCGCCGCACGTCCCCTCCGATGATTGCGCGGGAAACGTTTGCGGCCCCGGAGGGCTGACACGGGTTTCCCAAGGGGCGAGGCGGTCGCTTGGTGTAAGGTTTTACGATTGCGTGAGCGGGAGCGATGCGGCATTCAAAGGCGCTTGTGGCTGTGAAAGAAGCAACAATCCTCGAGGTCGCCCGGCTGGCGAAGGTCTCTGCCAGCACGGTTTCCAATGTGCTCAACGGCAAACACGACAAGATGCGCCCGGACACGCTGGAGCGCGTGATGGCGGCCGTGGCGGAGCTGGGTTACGCGCCCAACCAGATGGCGCGCGGGCTCAAGACCGGCTTTGTGCCGATCATCGGGCTCATCGTGCCGTCGGTGGAGAATCCGTTCTGGGGCGCGTTCGCGCGCTGCGTGGAGCATGCCGCGATGGCGCGAAACTGCCAGGTGATGCTTTGCAACGGCGAGCGCGACCTGGCGCGAGAGCAGCTTTACGCGGAATCGATGTTGTCGCGGGGAATTCGCGGTGTGATCCTCGGCTCGTCCCCGCTCTCGATGAAGCATCTCGCCGGGCTGGCGAAACGCGGATTGAAGGTCGTGGCGTTTGACCGCGCCAACATCAAGGAGGGCGATTTCGAGGTGGACAGCGTGCGCGTGGACAATTCGCAGGGCACGGCGCTCGCCATCGGGCATTTGATCAAGCTCGGGCACCGGCGCATCGGTTTCGTCTCGGGCCCGGTAAACTCGTCCAACCGCCTCGACCGGCTCAACGCCTATCGCGAGACCCTGCGCGCGCACGGCATCAAACCGAACGACAAATGGGAATGGCTGGAGGCCGAGCCCGAGTCGGATTCGGAAAACGCGCTGGCGGGCCGCATCGGGGTGAAGGCGCTCCTCGCGCGCCGCCACCCGCCGACGGCTTTTTTTGGCATCAACGACATGACCGCGCTCGGCGTGATCGAGGGCGCGCGGGAGCTGGGCCTGCGCGTGCCGCAGGATGTGTCGGTGGCGGGCTTCGACGACATTTTTCTTTGCCGCATGAGCAACCCGCACCTGACGACGGTGCGCCAGCCGCTGCCGGCGCTGACGGAAGCGGCGGTGAGCCTGCTGCTCGGACGCATGTCGGGGACAAACACCGATGCGCCGGCGCACATCAATCTGCCGGCGGAATTGATCGAACGGGACTCATGCGGCCCGGTTTGAGCGGGAGGGACATAAAAACTCCAAAAATCCCTTTGCGCTTCCCTCATCTTTTTGCGGCGATTGCCGATTGACTGCCATTCGCCGGCAACCGGCGTTTTCCGCAACCCGATCTCTCCTCGCCGTGCCGCCCAAACGCATCGACCAAGCCCGCCCGTTCCTGATCCTCCTCATCGCATTCGCGGCCTGGCTGGTGCTGCCCGCGTTGTTCAAGCGTTTCGCGCGGCTTTCGTTTTTTGAGTTTCAGGCCCCCATCGACGTCACGGCGGGACGGGTGCGCGATTTGCAAAACTACTGGTCGCTGCGCACGCGGGCCAAGAACGACCTCATCGAGGCCGGCCAGCAGCTCTCGCGCCTCAACGCATCCTACGAACTGAGCATCCGCAAAAACGCCACGCTGGAGGCCGAGGTTGCCCGGCTCGAGGAGCTGCTGCGCCTGCCCTCGTTCAACGATTACCGCAGCGAACCCGCCCGCGTGCTCCGTCGCGACTACAACGCCTGGTGGCAGCGCCTCGTCATCCGCAAGGGCTCCATGCACGGCATCACCGCGGGCTCGCCCGTCATCTTTGTCGGCGGCGTCGTCGGCCGCGTGACCGAGGTCGGCGCCTACACCTCGGTCGTCGATTTGGTGAGCAATCCCGGCCTCCGCCTCGCCGCCTGCATCGAGGGCGACAACCGCCCGGTCAGCTATCAGGGCGCC
The DNA here is from genome assembly GCF_038725785.1 of Termitidicoccus mucosus. Taxonomy (GTDB): domain Bacteria; phylum Verrucomicrobiota; class Verrucomicrobiia; order Opitutales; family Opitutaceae; genus Termitidicoccus; species Termitidicoccus mucosus. The sequence goes on along the minus strand of NZ_CP109796.1, from coordinate 306,896 downwards.
GGCGCCCGCTCGCTGGCCCGCGCGGGCGGCATGGTGGAATTCGTGCCGCTCGACATCCTCGCCGGCGCCACCGATCCGCGCCGCCTCGTCACTTCCGGCCTGGGCGGCGTTTTCCCGCCCGGCCTGAGCATCGGCCTCATCACCACGCTCGATCCCGGCAGCGACGGCCTTTTCAAATCCGGCCCCGTCCTTCTCGACCCTCGCCTCGCCTCGGTAAGCGAAGTGACGGTGCTCGTCCCCCTCCCTCCGCCGTCCTGATGAACCGAAAACACACAACCCTCTCTTTATTCTTTCCTCTTTATCTTTCCTCCAACCGCCTCGGCGCACATGCCGGGCACGAGAGAAAGAAGAAAGATAAAGAATAAAGAGGAAAGAATAAGGCCGCATCACCCGCCCTCCTCCTTTTCATCTTTTTGTCACGCCCTCGCCTTTTCCCCGATGCGCCGCTATCGCACACCCATCATCGTCATCCTTTGCGGAATCCTGCTCTGCACGGTCGCGGCCCAGCTCAACCACTACCTGTCGTCCCTGCACATCAGCGTTTTCGTCGGGGGACTGCTGGTGGTGTTTCCCGCGCTTCGCCTCCGCCACCGCCACGGCTGGCGCATCATCGTTCCGCTCGGCCTCTGGTGCGACGCCGCCACTCCCCTGCCCTTCGGCTTGCTCACCATGCTTCTTCTCCTCGCGCACGCCGTCATTTTCCAACTCCGTTCGCGCATCCCCCGGGCCGAGCCGTTGGTCGGCGTTGCCGTCGCCCTGATTGCCAATATCGCCCTCTTCGCCGCGGTCGCCATCTTCTGCGCCCTTCGTCTTGACGCGCCTTCCGGCCTCGCGCTCCGGCATCTGCTCGCATCGCTGAACATCTACGACCGCGAAGGCCGCCTCCTCGTCGGCAACCGCGCCCGTTTTGAAGTCACGCTCAACCTCGACGAACTCCGCCGCGAATTCCGCCTGGAATATCTCCGCATCCGCAAAAACTACCGCGAACTCGGCGACAAGGACATCCCCAGTTCCTCCCAGATGGCCGTCATCGCGCGCTACTCCGTCGTCCAGCGCTACCTCGACGAGGTCAACCGCGTCATCGGCCGCGAGGCGCAGGTGAGCAGCCGCGATCTCGAACGCCACTTCCGCCAGCAACTCCTGCTGCCCTACACGCTGCTCGACGATCTCACGTCCGGCGACTATGCCCGCCTCGCCGAACAGCTACCTGTCCGCTCCCCGCTCCAGCTCACCGCCTCCAGCGTCCGCGATTATCCGCACGGTTCCGCCGCGTCACATATTCTCGGATACACCGGCGCGACCGACGACATCCCCGTGGAAGGCTTCCCCGGCGAGGACCTCGCCACCTTCAAGATGCGCGGCACCACGGGCCGCGCCGGCATCGAGCTGCAATTCAACGATCATCTCCAGGGCAAGGCCGGCGGCGCCATCTACCGCGTCGATCCCGCCGGTTACCGCATCGACCCTCCGCTCATGCGCCGCACCCCGGTGCAGGGCCGCAACATCGCGCTCTCGCTCGACCTCGACCTGCAACTCGCCGCCGAGGCCGCGATAGAATCCATGGCCGACGAGGACGGCACCCGCATCGCCGGCGCGGCCGTCGCCATCGACGTCCGAACCGGCGAGGTGCTCGCCATGGCCAGCAAGCCCGACTACAACCTGAACGACTTCACTCCGCGCCTCGGCTCCGATGCCGCGAAAAAAATCGAAGAAGAGGGCGCATGGCTGAACCGTGCCATTCAGGGCCTTTATCCGCCCGGCTCCACCTTCAAGCTCCTCACCGCCGTCGCCGCCTTCCGCTCCGGAGTGCTCGAACCCGACACTGAGGTTGTCTGCCACGGCGTCATGCGCGTGGGCAGCCGCCTCTTTCCCTGCCACGACCGTCGCGCGCACGGTCCGATCTCCTTCCCCGATGCCATCGCCAAAAGCTGCAACATTTTTTTCTATACGCCGAGGCCGCGATAGAATCCATGGCCGACGAGGACGGCACCCGCATCGCCGGCGCGGCCGTCGCCATCGACGTCCGAACCGGCGAGGTGCTCGCCATGGCCAGCAAGCCCGACTACAACCTGAACGACTTCACTCCGCGCCTCGGCTCCGATGCCGCGAAAAAAATCGAAGAAGAGGGCGCATGGCTGAACCGTGCCATTCAGGGCCTTTATCCGCCCGGCTCCACCTTCAAGCTCCTCACCGCCGTCGCCGCCTTCCGCTCCGGAGTGCTCGAACCCGACACTGAGGTTGTCTGCCACGGCGTCATGCGCGTGGGCAGCCGCCTCTTTCCCTGCCACGACCGTCGCGCGCACGGTCCGATCTCCTTCCCCGATGCCATCGCCAAAAGCTGCAACATTTTTTTCTATACCGAAGGCATCGCCGCCGGGCCGCAATCCCTCGCCGACAATGCCCGCCGCTTCGGACTCGGCCAGCGCACCGGCATCGAACTCCCCTACGAATCTGGCAGGATGAACATCGCCGATCCGGCATGGAAAAAAGAAAACCGCGGCGAAAGCTGGACCGATGGCGACACCGCTAATATGTCCATCGGCCAGGGGTTCCTTCTTTTTTCCCCGCTCCAGATGGCCTGCTTCGCCGCCTCCATCGCGCGCGGCGAACTGCGCACCCCGCCGACCCTCCTGCATGACCCCGGGCGACCCGCGCTTCACACCGAACCCATCGGGCTCACGCCCGCGCAACAAGCCACGCTCGTGGAGGGCATGGTGCGCACCGCGCGGATTGGCACCGCCCGCAGTCTCAGCAGTCTCAAAATATATCCCGAATTCAAAAACCTCGTGATTGCCGGCAAGACCGGCACCGCCCAAGTTCCGAATCCGAAAGGCGGCAAACAACTCAACATCGCCTGGTTTGTCGGCTTCGCTCCCGCCGACAATCCGCAAATCGCCATCGCTGTCGCCATGGAGGGCCACGTGCCCGGCGAGGAATACGGCGGAGGCACCATCGCCGCGCCCATCGCCGGTATCATCCTTAAGGCTTGGCAAGCCAAACGCGCCGCCCCGGCCGCGCAGGCGCGGACCGTGGCTACTCGATAAACTTCCGGATATCCGGAATCACCTTCACGCGCTGCCCGCCGGCGCGGCGCTCGAAATACGGGTCCACCTTTTCGACGATTTCCACGTCTTCGCTGTCCGGCTCGACCTCGCCCTCGTCGCTTTCGACACCGGTCTCGATGTCTTCGCCGTCCACCGTTTCCCATTCCGGGCCGTCGAAATGATGTGACATCCGCCGCGCCTCGGGCACGAGCACCAGCGCCGGATTTTTCACGCGCCCGTTTTTCACGAACTCAAACACGCAGGGATAATACAGTTTTTTGAAACGCTCCTGGAAATCCGACATCCATTTGTTTGCCACCCCCTCGCGCTTCGTCAGCAGCACCACGTCCGAAAAATGGATGCACGCCTCATACCACGCGCCGAGTTCGCGGTGCGCCTCGGCGAGCTGGCAGTTCACCACGCACAAAATCCGCGCCAGTTCGCCGCCCACCTCGACCAACCAGGGCTTGAGGGCCTCGACCTGCTCGACCGGATTGCGGCGTCCGTCGGTCACGAAAAACACATGCGTCGCCGCCGCCACGCGCGCGCTCATCTCGTCCGTTGTCGCGATGGAGCCGTCCCTGCCTTCCGGCCCGCCGCCGGTCTCGCGCCACGACCAGCGGAACAGTTCGCCGAGCTTCGCGTCGCGCTCATCGGGCGCCTCGGTGTCCGCGAGCAAAACCAGCGAACGTTCGTCGTCGTCCATGGCGTCGTTGACAAAATCCGCCAGCACCTCGCGCCGCCCCGAGCCGGATGCGCCGAGGATGACATAAACAAGGGGTTGTGCCGTTTCGCTCATGTTGAAAACCAGAATCAGAATCGTATGAACCGCGAAGGACGCGAAGGTTGCAAAGAGATTTTAATCAATCGGTCTTTTCTTCGCAACCTTCTCGTCCTTCGCGGTTCCCCGTCCACTCCGATTTCAAAACTCGAACGTCCCGCGCTGCGCCTTCTGCCGCATCCAGTGATCGACCAGCACGAGCGCGGTCATCGCCTCGACGATCGGCACCGCGCGCGGGACCACGCACGGGTCGTGACGCCCGCGCCCGACCAGTTCCGTTTCCCCGCCGCGCATATCGACGGTTTGCTGGCGTTGCAGGATCGTGGCGGTCGGCTTGAAGGCGGTGTTGAACCAGATCTCCGCGCCGTTGCTGATGCCGCCCTGCACGCCGCCGGAACGGTTCGTCACCGTGCGCGCGCCGCCTTTGCCGTCGGGCGCGAAAACGTCGTTGTGCTGCGAGCCCTTCAACGCCACCGCGCCGAACCCGCTCCCGATCTCGAAACCCTTCGTCGCCGGCAGCGACAGCATGGCCTTGGCGAGGTCGGCTTCCAGCCGGTCAAACACCGGTTCGCCCAACCCCGCCGGCACGCCGCGCACGCGGCACCGCACCACGCCGCCGACCGAGTCGCCTTCGGCGCGCACGGCCTTGATGCGCTCGATCATCGCCGCCGCCGTCTCCGCATGCGGGCAGCGCACCGCGGTCGCCTCCACCTCCGCCAGCGTGGGAAATTCCGCGCCCGCGCCGCTGTCCTCCGGCATCGCGATGTCGTGGATGCGCGTGACATACGCGCGGATTTCCACGCCCGCCGCCGCGAGGATTTTTTTTGCGATGGCCCCGGCGGCGACGCGCCCGATGGTCTCGCGCGCCGAGCTGCGCCCGCCGCCGCGATGGTCGCGGATGCCGTATTTCGCCTGATAGGTGAAGTCGGCGTGCGATGGACGAAATTTCTCGCGCATTTCGTCGTAGGCGCCGGGCCGCTGGTCGGCGTTGCGCACCAGCATCGCGATGGGCGTGCCCGTGGTCCTGCCCTCGAACACACCCGACAAAATCTCCACCGCGTCGGCCTCCTTGCGCGGCGTCACGATGTCGCTCTGGCCCGGACGCCGCCGGTCAAGCTCGGCTTGGATTTCCTCCGCCGTGATGGGCAGCAAAGGCGGACAACCGTCCACCACCACGCCGATCCCGGCCCCGTGGCTCTCGCCCCAAGTCGAAAGCGTGAAAAGTTTCCCAAAGCTGTTTGCCATCGTAAGTCGTGAGAGTGCCCCGGCCCGGAGCGCCCGCAAGGGTATTTTGGATTCTCGATTTTCGATTGATGGAGCTACCGCTCCGATTTGCCTTCGGCGCGGTAGCGCCCAATCGAAAATCTAAAATCCAACTTCCCCGTCCCGCCCGGTCTCCACCGGATTGATCTCGCGCAGCGTTTGCTCCAGTTCCTCCGCCACCGCCGAAGCGCGGTCTTTTTCCACCGTATCCAGCAGGCGTCCGTAAATCCTCACCCGGGAAAACGGACGCGGCAGCGGAAAGCGGTCCCAAGTGCCCAGCCGCCATGCCGTCTCATAGACCACGCCAACCGCCACGATGGCGCTGCGGCCGTTCTTCGCCACGATGACCGTGCCCGGCTTCACCTCGTAGATCGGGCCCTTGGGTCCGTCCGGTGTCAGCCCCACATCGTGCCCCGCGCGCAGCGCCGCGATGAGTTTCTGCGCGGCATCGCGCCCGTTGTTCGAACTCGATCCGCGGATCACCCGCAGCCCCAGCAACCCGAGCAGCGCGCCCATCAACGCCCCGTCCTTGCTCGTGCTGGTCAACGCGCAAAGCGCCCGTCCGGCGCGATACCGCCCGATAAGCTGCGTGAGCATGAACGTGCGGTTGTGCCAAAGCGCAAACGTCACCGGCCGCTCCCGATAAGTGAACGCCCGCCGCGACCCCGCGGTCAGCTCGATGCGCAACGTCGCGCTCCAAAGCCGCACGATCACGCTTGCCGGCCACGCCAGCGCCCGCATCCACCACTCGATCGCACGCACCGGCTTCTCCTGCCGTGGCGCGCAAGCCTTCGACGGCGGGAAACCGCCATTTCCAATCACGGGCGCGACTGGCGGGGAATGATCGCTGGGGGCATGCATCGGGTGAGACAGACACGCTAGCGGCGATTTCCCGCGGGCTGCGAGACCGATTTCTCATGCCTGCGGCCACACTGTGACATTCCTGCGCAAATTGAGATAAAACGGTGAAACATGCCTTCATCCGGCCTTTTCGGGTTGAGCCATTGTCCGCTCCTGGCGCAAACACTTCGCGCCGCGCCAACCGCGCACGCGCATCCAGCGCCCGAAACAAGGTTTGCGTTGCATAAATCAAAACCCGCCGAATCCTTCAACCTCACGACTCAGCCCGCACGCCCAGCGAATATCGACATGACCACGCGCTGCCCGTTCCTCCTCTCCGCCGTCGCGCTCCTCGCGCTGCTCTTGCTCAATACGGCATGCCGCGAACCGCGGATCCGCACCTACGACGCGCCCAAGGATCCGCCGCCCGCGCCGTTGCAACTTCCGCCCGCCTCTGCCGACGCAGCCGCGACGCCGCCCGCTCCCGCCGCCATGCCTCCGATGGCCGGCATGTCCGCCGAAGATGCCGCGCGGGCTGGGGTGGCGGCCGCCGCCGGCGCGCCGCACGCGCATTGGACCGTCCCCGCCGGCTGGCAGGAAAAACCCGCGGGCGCCATGCGCGCCGGCACGCTCGCCGTCTCCGCGCCCGATGGACGCGGCGCGGAGGTGGCCGTCACCGTGTTCCCCGGGGATGTCGGCGGCGACCTCGCCAACGTCAACCGCTGGCGCGGCCAGCTCCAGCTTCCCCCGGTCACCGCCGCGCAATTATCCTCGGTGATCACCACGCTCGACGCCCCCGCCGGCCTGTTTCTCATCACCGACATGACCAGCGAGGCCGCGCTCATCGACGGCAAATACAAATCCCGCACGCTCGGCGCATGGCTGAAGCAGCCGGAGCGCACCTGGTTCTTCAAATTCAGCGGCGAGGCCGGCCTCATCGGCGAGCAGAGGGAAACTTTTCTCGCGTTTCTCCAAACCGTCAGTTTTCACGACGGACGGCACTGAACTTCAAGAATCTCCATGCGCGCCCTCTGGCACTCCTTCGTCGATTTTTTTGTCTCGCTCCGCCTCACCGTCTGGCTGCTCGCGCTTTCCATCGCGCTGGTGTTTTTCGCCACGCTCGACCAGGTGCAGCTCGGCGTCTGGGGCGTTCAGCAAAAGTGGTTTCACTCCTTCATCGTCATCCACTTCGTCAAGGGCGTCCCGCTGCCCGTCTTTCCCGGCGGCTACTGCATCGGCGGGCTCCTCTTCTTCAACCTCCTCGCCGCGCACGCGCGCCGCTTCCGTTTCTCTTGGAAAAAATCCGGCATCCTCCTCACCCATTTCGGCCTGCTCCTGCTCCTCGTGGGCGAATTTTTCACCGGCATCATGCAGGAGGATTACCAGCTCCGCCTCGATGTCGGCCAGACCAAGAACTACTCCGAGCACGTCCGCCGCCACGAACTCGCCATCATCGACACCACCGCGCCCGATCACGACCGCGCCACCGTCTTCCCGGAAAAATTCCTCGCCCGCCACCGCGACGCCGCGCCCGACGCCCTGCCCTTCCGCGTCATCACCCGCGCCTACTACCCCAACGTCGCGCTGAACTTCCGCGAGCGCGTCCCCAACGCGCCCCCGCCGCCCTCCACCCACGGACTCGGCGAACGCCTTGTCCTCTTCCCGCTCGCCGAGACTCACGCCCTCGACGAATCCAACATCCCCGCCGCCGTCGTGGAACTGGTCGCGTCCTCCGGCTCGCTCGGCACCTGGCTCGTCTCGCCCGTCCTCGATCAACTCGGCCCGCAAACCCTCGAGCACGACGGACGCACCTGGCGCCTCGCCCTGCGTCCCGAGCGCGCCTACAAACCCTATTCAGTCACGCTCCTCGAATTCCGCCACGACCGCTACCCCGGCACCGACATTCCGAAAAACTTTTCCAGCCGCGTGCGCCTATCCGCCCTGCAAAACAAAACCGCCTTCGACACCGAAGGGTTCGCCCGCCTGCCCGTCCTCGCCGACGGACGTATCAAACCACTGGATACCGTGGCCCGCTCCACGCTTCTCCGCATCCAGGGCCGCCAGAACGTCAAGACCGGCGACGGCCGCCGCCTCACCCCGGCCGAGTGGCTCCTCGACGCCGCCTTCCGCCCCGACGAGGCCGCCCGTCACCGGGTTTTCGAAATCACCCATCCCGACCTTCTCGCCCTGCTCCAGCTTCGCACCGACGACGGGGACGGCGGCAAACGCTTCTCGCTCGACCAGCTTGCCCCGCGCCTCGACGCCCTCGATGCCCAAGGCCGGCTCGCGCAGGAAAAAGAGGACGCCCGCCGCGACTCCTACGACAAGGCCGTCGTCGCCCTCCTCGGCAACATCCACGCGTATCAACAACTTCAATACAGCCTCGCCCTCCCCGGCCATCCCGATTTTCTCGGGCAGCTTCTTCGCTTCCAGGAAAAGCTGCCCGAGGCGGTCGCCGCCGCCCGCGCGCGCGAAGCCGGGCGGCCCCACGACAACGCGACGCTCCAGCTCATGGCCGCCATGCAGCACGACCTCCAGCTCATGGACACCAATGCCGCCTTCCGCGCCATCCCGCCCAACGCGCCCGGCGGCTCCGCCGGCGACTGGCGCACCGCCGGGGCCGCGCTGCTCGACACCTTCTCCACCGGCCGGCTCGATCTCTTCGCCCTCACCTGCGCGGCGATGGGGCAGACCTGGCGCGAGCAAAATCCGGAAAAGTTCAACGAAGGCGTCCGCCTCTATCGTCAAAACATCGAGCCGCTCCAGCCCGCCGCGCTTTCCCGCGCATCCATCGAGGGCGCGTTCAACCACGCCGCGCTTTTCTACCACAGCGCCGTTCTTTACGTTGTCGTTTTCCTGCTCGCGGCCCTGTCCTGGCTGAAATGGCCGCGCATCCTCGCCCGCTCGGCGCTCTTTCTCATGATGCTCGCGTGGCTCCTCACCACCGCCGGCATCCTCACCCGCATGTGGCTCGGCGGCTATCCGCCCATCACGAACCTCTACTCCTCCGCGCTCGGCGTCGCGTGGTTTGCCGTCACGCTCTGCATCGCCCTTGAATTTATCCACAAAAACGCCGTCGCCAGCATGGCCGGCGGCATCATCGGCTTCTGCGCGCTGCTCATCGCGCACCACCTTTCGCTTTCCGGCGACACGCTCGAAATGATGCGGGCCGTCCTCGACAACAACTTCTGGCTCGCGACCCATGTCGTCACCATCACGGTCGGCTATAGCGCCACCTTCCTCGCCGGCATCCTCGCAATCCTCTGCATTTTCCTCCGCTTCGCCCCGCCGCCTGCCGGCGGTTCGAGTGGCACGGACGACTCGCCCGTGGACGGCGCTCCGCGCCGCAATCCCCAAGCCCACGGGCGGGACGCCCGTGCCACTCAACCCGCCAAGGCCGCTCCCATTCCGCAATCCGCATTTCGCGATCCGCATTCGCTCCAGCGCATGGTTTACGGCATCGTCTGCTTCGCGACGCTCTTCAGCCTCGTCGGCACCGTGCTCGGCGGCATCTGGGCCGACCAGTCCTGGGGCCGCTTCTGGGGCTGGGATCCGAAGGAAAACGGCGCGCTCATCATCGTCATGTGGAACGCCATCTACCTTCACGCGCGCTGGGGCGGACTGGCCGGCGTGCGCGGCCTCATGATGATGGCTGTCTTCGGCAATATCGTCACCGCGTGGAGCTGGTTCGGCACCAACCTCCTCGAAGTCGGCCTCCACAGCTACGGCTTCACCGACAAGGGGGCCATCACGCTCGGCCTCTTCGTCGCCACGCAACTGGTCATCATCGCCCTCGCGCTGATCCCGGCGCGGACAGGTAATGGAAGGCAGGCGGGCGGACCTCCGGGGCTCGCAACGAAGTGACGTCGTGACTGGCGGCGCCGGCGCTACGATTACGCCTGCGCCCGCTCGGCGAACACCAGCACGTGCCCGTCGCAGTCTTCGACGCAAAACTCGCGCATCCCATACGACGACGTGTGCGGCGACAGGCGCACCGCGTCAGGCGCGATTGCCTTGATGTGTTCATAAAGCGCCTCCACTCCCTCGATCTCCACGTAATAGGTACACGAAAAACCCGCCGCGCGCGTTTTCAGCGCGCCGGGCAATTCGCTTCTCAGATTCTCCGCCTGCTGCAACATCAGCTCGACGGAATCCCGGACCAGAATTGCGAACACATAGCCCGTGCCATCGACAAGCGCCTGATCGACGGTCTTCCCGTCCTCGCGCATGGCCATGACGACCGAGAAGCCGCACAAATCACGATAAAATACGACGGCGCGGCGCACGTCGGCGACCATGAGATTGGGAGTAAGTTTTTTGAATTTCATAAGCAAGGACTGAACCCTATCAAACCCGCGATGCACCGTATTGAAGAAAACGGCCATTTTTTAATGCCGCCCAATAGGCCGTCGGCGTCCTCCCCGTAAACTCGCGAAACTCACGCACCAGATGCGCCTGGTCAGCGAATCCCGCTCTCCCGGCGACATCCGCCCAATCCATCGCCGCGCGCTCCGCTTCCATCACCGCAAGCACCTCCTGCAAGCGCAGCACCCGTGCGAAAAATTTCGGTGACACCCCCACGGCCAAATCGAACACGCGCCGCAAGGTCCGCACGCTCATGCCCGCGCTGGCCGCGATTTGCGCCACCGTCATGTCCTCGTGCCGGGCGGCAAACGCCCCCACGGCCCGCACCGCCCTTGCCGCGCCGTGGTCCGCGCCCCGCAAACCGTGCCATCGCGCGAGCAACTGTGTCGCCAGCTTCACGAGCGTGCGCGGAGTTGCCCCGTCCGCCACCGCGTCGGCCAGCCAGCCGCCGTCATTCACCGGGAGCGGCATGGCGTATCCGAACGGCAACCGGCAGTCCCGCATTTCAGCCATCGGGGCCTTCACGACACCGGCGAGCGCCCCCGGGCGAAAACGAATCCCAAACGAATTTACCCTGCCCCGCATCGGCACCGGCAGCCTGCGCGTCATCGACCCCACGAATACCGATTCCACCCCGCGGCTGTCCGCCGAAACGATCCAGTCCGCGCAGCCGTCCGGCAGCACATCGTGCCAGTGGATGCCGTCCGAAACCGTTCCGCGTATCCACCAAATCGCCTCGACCCACTTCGCGATCGAGGCCGGCGGCGCAGCCTCGCAATAGCGCGGCGAAGAAAGATGCGTTGTGCCGTTCCCCATTATGCCAGATTCCGCGCCCTGCTTTTACGCACCCACATTTTTCGCGAACCTCGACAATTTTTCCGCATTCTTCACCCCCGGCGACGATTCCACTCCGCTGTTCACGTCCACGAAACGCGCGCCACTCGCCGCGAGCGCGGCGGCGACATTCTCAGGAGTCAGCCCGCCCGCGAGTATCCATGTTTTTTCGGAATGCGCGGCCCGATGCCGCGCAAACTTCGCCCAGTCGCCCGTCCTGCCCGAGCCGCCGAAGCCGCCCGCGTGAAACGTATCCAGCAAAAAGGTGTCCGCCAGCGGCAGCCACGCGGCGGCCACATCCATCTCAGGCGGCAGTTTCGGCGCGAGCCACAGGCGACTGCGCCCAGTAAATTCCGACCACTCCGCCGCCACCGCCAGCGGCACCGTGTGGGAAAAGTGAATCTGCACGAAATCAAACCCCGCCGCCACCGCCGACGACAGTTCCGCGACGCCCGGCTCCACCATCACCGCCACGCGCTTCGGCCCGGCCGGCAAATCCGGCGCGAGTTTTTTCCATGCCTCCAGCGCAAGAAACCGCGGCGACTTCGGCCACAGGATGAACCCCAGATAATCCGCCCCCGCCCGCGCCGCCGCCCGCGCATCGGCCGCCGAAGTGAGCCCGCAAACCTTGAGCTGGATGTTTCCGATCATGGGGGAATTTGCGATTTACGAATTACGATTTACGATTGGGCGCTGCCGCGCCGAAGGCAAGTTGGAGCGGCAGCTCCATCAATCGTAAATCGTAACTCGTAAATCGTAATTTCATCAAAACTCGTTCACCGACGCGATCACGTGCGCGACCTGCGCGTCGGTCAGTTCAGGGAAAATCGGCAGGCTCAGGCAGGTCGCGCAGGCCTTTTCCGCCACGGGCAGGGAGCCCGCCTTTTGTCCGAGATGCGCGAAGCAGTCCTGCAAGTGCAGCGGCACCGGATAAATCAGGTCCGTGCCCACGCCGCGCTTGGCCAGATGCTCGCGCAACGCATCGCGCCGCGGATGACGCAGCGTGAACTGGTGCCACACGCACGCGCCGTAATCGACCGTCGCCGGCAGCAGCGCGTCGGCCAGTTTTATTTCCGCCCGGTAGCGCGCCGCGATCTCCTGGCGCCGCGCCGTCCACGCCGCGAGCAGCGGCAGCTTCACGTTGAGCGCCGCCGCCTGAAACCCGTCCATGCGGAAATTAAAGCCCACAATGTCGTGATAATACCGCCGCGACGAGCCGTGCACCCGCAGCAGCCGGGCTTTCTCGAACACCTCCTCGCGCCGCGACACGAACGCGCCGCCCTCGCCGCATCCGCCGAGGTTTTTGGTCGGATAAAAGCTGAACGTCCCCGCGTCGCCGATGATGCCGACCGGCGTGCCCTTGTAGCGCGCCCCGGCGGCCTGCGCGCAATCCTCCACCACGAACAACCCGTGCTTGCGCGCGACCGCCATGATCTCGTCCATGCGCGCCGGCTGCCCGAACAGATGCACCGCGACGATGCCCTTTGTCCGCGGCGTGATCGCCGCCTCGATCTTGTCCGGATCGAGGTTGAACGTGTCCTCCTGGATATCCACGAAGCGCGGCGCCGCCCCCGTGTAGCTCACGCCCCAGGCCGACGAGATGAACGTGAACGTCGGCACAATCACCTCGTCCCCCGGCCCGACCCCGGCGCACACCGACGCCACATGCAGCGGCGACGTGCCGCTGTTCATGCCCAGCGCGCGCGGATAGCCGAGCGCGGCGGCGAAGTTTTTCTCAAACTCCTCCACGTCGCGCCCGAGACAAAAGCGCGTGCCATCATAAGTGGCCGCCAGCGCCGCGAGCACCTGCTCGCGGATGGCCTTGTGTTGAAGCGAGAGATCCAGAAATGGAACGTTCATAAGTTATGAACTTATGACGCTACGACGGCTCGCTGCGCTCGCAAATCCCAAATCACAAAATCCCAAATTCCAAAGGACACCCGCGCTTCGCGCGTCTCCCTTGGAGATTTGAATTTTCGGATCTCGGGTTTTTTGTGATTTGGGATTGTCAGACTGTCGCTTCGTTCGGTAGCAAGCGCAGCGAGCCTTAAAACGGCTTGTAGATCGCCATGTAAACCGACACGCCCGCGAGCACGATCACCGCGAGCCGCAACGGTCCCGCGATTTCCCGCTTGCGATACGCCAGCCCGGCCATTGCCGAGAGCACCAGCCACACGGCGATTTTCACCCAAATCCATTTCATCCCGAAAGTGTAGCCGACCTTGTGCATGATGCCCACGCCGCTCACGAGGATGAGCAGCGACGCGATGCCCGTGATCATCATCACCCGCTTCCTCGTCTCCGGCGGCGCGGCAAACGCGTAAAACGTGTAGCCGAGCAAAACCATGCCCATGATGATATGGAAAACCTTGTAGAATTCGTAGCTCATGTGATTTCGGTGGAGCCAAGCGTCCGGAAAATCGGCCCGCGGTCAACACGCCCCGGACGATGACTCGCAAATAGAAAATGAAAAGTTGATCCTCCGCCTGTGCCGTGCGCCCAAAGGCTCTGGTCCTTTTTATGTTAAGGTGGGCGCCTCCCCCGCAGCGTTTGTCTTCCGGTTTACGGCCTGACAGCTTCCGCGACGGTTTCGACTCCCGTAATGTATCAAAGGCAAAGAGCGGTTATTGGAAAGCACCTCGAACACCGCAGAGGATCAGCCGTCCAAAGTAGATTCCGCCGCGCCTTGGTCAAACCTAAGCGGGGGTGAAAAATCTGTTTTGTTGCAACCGCTTGATGGTGCGCCATTGCGCGCGATTCCGCATTTTGCCAAAACATCCGCGCTTTGAGCCAATTGACTGAAAATCCCTCGTCCGCGCCGGGCGGCCAATCCGCCGCCGCGCCCGGCGTCGCGTCCGTGCGCGCATGGCTGCTCGATTTCCAGGCCCGCGTTTGCGCCGCGCTTGAGGCCGGGGATGGTTCGGCCCGCTTTTCCACCGATGCGTGGACACGCCCCGATCCTGCCACCGGCGGCGGCGACACGCGCGTGCTTGCCGACGGTCCGGTCTTTGAAAAGGCAGGCGTGGCTTTCTCTCATGTGCGCGGCGACCGCCTGCCTGCCTCGGCCACCGCGCAACGCCCCGCGCTCGCCGGCCTGCCGTGGGAGGCGCTCGGTGTCTCCATCGTCATCCACCCGCGCAATCCGCATGTGCCCATCAGCCACGCCAACGTCCGTTTCTTCCGCGCCGGGCCAGACACCGGGGAGGCCGCCGCACCGGCGGCCTGGTGGTTCGGCGGCGGTTTCGACCTCACGCCTTGCTATGGCTACGAGGAGGATGCCATCGCGTGGCACCGCGCCGCGCGCGACGCGCTCGCGCCGTTCGGCGAGGCGCTCTACCCCCGTTTCAAAAAGGCCTGCGACGAGTATTTTTTTCTAAAACACCGCGGCGAGCCGCGCGGCATCGGCGGGGTGTTTTTCGACGACTTCAACGAACTCGGCGCGGAGCGCTCCTTTGCCCTGCTGCGCGCCGTGGGCGACGCCTGGCTCTCGGCCTACCCGCCCATCGTCGCGCGCCGGAAACACACGCCGCACACGGAACGCGAAAGGCGTTTCCAGTTGTATCGGCGCGGCCGATACGCCGAGTTCAACCTCGTATGGGACCGCGGCACCGCCTTCGGCCTGCAAAGCGGCGGACGCACCGAATCCATCCTGATGAGCCTCCCGCCGCTCGTCCGCTGGGACTACGACTGGCATCCCGAACCCGGCTCCCCCGAGGCGCGCTTGCACACGGATTTTCTGCGCCCCCGCGACTGGGCCGGGATGGAAAGCACAAAGGCCCGCTGAAGCCGTTGATGGCCGGTCTTTTTCATCGGAAACAGGATTTTGCGTTGATTGGCGGCGCGGTTACGGTGTGCAGTGAAGGTCATGCAGATTCATGTCTTCACCGGCGGCCCGGCCTATACTCACGGCTACCTGCTCTCCGCACCGGAACGCGGCGAGGCGGTTCTGGTCGATGCGCCCGAAAACGTGTGGGATGCCATCGCTCCCGTCCTCGATGAGCAAAAATGCCGGCTCGCCGAGCTTTGGATCACGCACGGGCATTGGGACCACACGCAGGGCGCGGCCGAGGTCGTGCGGCGCACCGGCGCGAAAGTCCGCGCGCACCGCGCCGACCAGCCGCTCATCGAAACGCCCGGGGTGATGGGCGCGCTGCTGCCGCGCGGCATGGAAATCGAGCCGGTGAAGGTGGACGCATGGATGGCGCAGGGCGACCGCTTCGAGGCGCTCGGCGAGCAGGTCGAGGTGCGTCATGTGCCGGGACATTGCCCGGGCAACATCCTGTTCTGGTTCCCCGCGCAAAAAATGGCCGCCGTGGGCGACGCGCTCTTTGCCGGCAGCATCGGGCGCACCGACCTGCCCGGCGGAAGCATGCGCGAACTCGACCACTCCATCCGCACGCAAATCTACACGCTGCCCGACGACACCCGCGTGTTTCCCGGCCACGGCGACGACACCACCGTCGGCGAGGAAAAGAAAACCAATCCGTATGTGCGCGAATAAAAGCGGTTCCCTTTCTTTCCTCTTTATTCTTTCTCTTTCCTCTTTCTTCGCGGGGCGAACGGCCTCGGTGGAGAAAGAGGAAAGAGAAAGAATAAAGAGGAAAGATGTTTTGGTAAGGACGATTTTTATATGAGCACCGGTCACACCCGCTCCCCGATTGACACCTCGCAACTCGCCCGGCACGAGCGTCACATGCGCCGCGCCTTGGAACTCGCGCGTCGCGGCTGGGGGACCACCCATCCCAATCCCATGGTCGGGGCCCTCATCGTCGAGGACGACGCCATTGTCGCCGAAGGCTGGCATGCGCAGGACGGCGGCCCGCATGCCGAGCGCGTCGCCCTCGCCGCGCTCGGCCGCAAGCCCAAGCCCGGCGCCACGCTGTATGTCACGCTTGAGCCCTGCTCCACGCACGGCCGCACCGGCGCCTGCACCGACGCCATCCGCGAGGCCGGCATCGCGCGCGTGGTCGCCGGCGCGACCGATCCGTTTGCCGAGCACGCGGGGCGCGGCTTTCAGATTCTGCGCGACGCGGGCATCGAAGTCGTCAGCGGCGTGCTCGAGGCCGAGTGCGCGGACCTGAATCTGTTGTTCAACCATTGGGTGACCGCGCGCGCGCCGCTCGTCGCCGCGAAATCCGCCATCACGCTCGACGCCAAGATCGCCACGCGCACCGGCGAGTCACGCTGGATCACCGGCGAGCCCGCGCGCGCCGACGTGATGCGCTGGCGGCGCTTGTTTCCGTCCATCGCCATCGGCGCCGGCACCCTCGCGAAGGACAACCCGCGCCTCACCGCGCGCATCGAGGGCGAGGAGGAATGGTGCCCGCTGCGCTTCGTGTTCGACGGCCTGCTGCGCTCGATGACCGACCGCTCGCTGCCGCGCCTCTACACGGACGAGTTTCGCGAGCGCACCATCGTCGTCACCACGCCGCACGGCGGCCTCGGCTACGTGCGCAAGCTCCGCGACCAGGGCGTGCAAGTCTGGTGCCTCGACTCGCCCACGCAGCGCGTGCCGATCGCTGCGTTCCGGCAAAAATGCGCCGAGGAAAAAATCACCGGCGTCTATCTCGAGGGCGGCAGCCAGCTCGTGAGCGAGTTTTTGCAGGAGCGCCAGCTCGACTACCTTTTCGTTTACCGCGCGCCGCTGCTCTTCGCCGACGAGCGCGCCAAGCCCGTTTACACCGGCCTGCGCACCGAGCGTCTCGACCAGTCGCTGCGCCTGGCCGACGTGCGCCACGCCTCGTTCGGTGACGACCAGCTCATGCGCGGACGAGTCGTTTACCCGGAAAAAATCCACTTCGATGAAACTGTTTTTAGCCTCCGGTAACACGCACAAGGCGCAGGAATTCCAGTCGCTTGCCGACGCCTCCGGCCTTCCGCTCGAAATTCTCTCCGCCAAGACCATCGGCGGCATGCCGCAGGTGGAGGAGGACACGGGTACCTTCACCGGCAACGCCCGCAAAAAGGCCCGCGCCCTGCGCGAGAAAATCGACGCCGCCGCCGGCATTCCGCACTCCGCATTCCGCATTCCGCATTCGACCGGCGCCTGGGTGATGGCCGACGACAGCGGCCTGTGCGTTGACGCGCTCGGCGGCGACCCCGGCGTCGAATCGGCCTATTACGCCGGCCCGCAGGGCGACGGCGCGGCCAACCTCGCCAAGCTCGTCGCCGCCACGCGCGACGTTCCCGACGGCGCACGCGGCGCGCATTTCGTATGCGTGCTCCTCCTCATCGCGCCGGATGGCGCCGAGCACGCCTTCGAGGGACGCTGCCACGGGCGCCTCGCCCGCGAACCGCGCGGCGCGGGCGGCTTCGGCTACGATCCGGTTTTCATTCCCGACGGCCACCACCAGACCCTTTCCGAACTCGGCGACGCGGTCAAAAACCGACTCAGCCACCGCGGTCGCGCCTGGGCCAAGGCGGCGGAGTTTTTGGCAACTCGATGCGCATCGTGAACGCATTCCCAGACCGCTCGATCGTGCGTAGGGCCCGACCTTGCGTCGGGCCGCGAATTACCAGATGGCATCGGCACGCTTGCCTTTGTCGCTCTCATTCCGCCGCGCGGCCTGACGCAAGGTCAGGCCCTACCGCGCTGCCGCATCACCCAGCCTCTCCATGATCGAAGTCCGCAATCTCACCCGCGTCTTCCGCACCTATAAAAAACGCCCCGGTTTCCTGGGCGGGCTCTACGGCCTGTTCAAACGCGACTTCGAGGAAATCGCGGCGGCGAAGGAGGTTTCGTTCGACATTGCCGAGGGCGAGTTCGTCGGTTTTCTCGGCCCCAACGGCGCGGGCAAGACCACCACGCTCAAGATGCTCGCCGGGCTCATCTATCCGACCGGCGGCAGCGCGCGCGTGGCCGGGTTCGACCCCACGCGCCGCGAAAACGCCTACCGCCGCATCTTCGCGCTCGTCCTCGGCCAGAAAAACCAGCTCTGGTGGGATCTGCCCGCGCAGGAGTCGTTCCTGCTCCTGCGCCACATCTACAACCTGCCCGCCGCCGACTACAAAGCCACGCTCGACGAACTGGTCGAACTGCTCGGCGTCGGCCCGAAGCTCAACGTGATGGTACGCGAGCTTTCCCTCGGCGAGCGCATGAAGATGGAGCTCATCGCCGCGCTCCTGCACCGACCGCGCGTCCTGTTTCTCGACGAGCCGACCATCGGCCTCGACGTGGTCTCGCAAAAGGCCGTGCGCCAGTTCCTGCGCGACTACAACCGCCGCCACCGCGTCACCATCCTGCTCACCAGCCACTACATGGCGGACATCCAAGAACTCTGCGAACGCGTCATCGTGATCCACAAGGGGACAAAGATCTACGACGGCGAACTTGACCGCCTCGAATCGCGCCAGGGCGCGCGCCGCAAAATCATAAAATTCATCCCGCAGCCCGGCCGTTTTCCCGAGCACTGGGCCTCCGCCCACGGCGCCGCCCTGCGGGACGACGAAGGGCGCGTGACGCTCACCGTGCCCGCCGACGCGGTCGTGAGCGTCTCGCAGGAAATCCTCTCCGCCGGCCCCGTCGTGGACATCACCATCGAGGACGTTCCGCTGGAGGACATCATCGCCGAGCTGTTCAACTCGCGATGATATGGCATATTTTAGGTAGGGCGAGGCGTCCCCGCCGAGCCGCAGGCGACCAACGGCTCGGCGGGGACGCCTCGCCCTACCTTGATACGTCTATAAATGACTGACAAACGGCATCACGCGCCGCCCGCCGCATTCACCGTCACCGCCGCCGCATGGCCGAGCCAGACCGCGACCAGGCACATCGCCAGCGACGCGCCGGCGTAGCCGCCGGCGGACAGCCAGCGCCCGGCCTGCGCGAGTTCCAGTGTTTGCAGGCTGAACGCCGAGAAGGTCGTGAACCCGCCGAGCACGCCGGTCATAAAGCCCTGCCGCCCCAGCGCGCCCACCGGCCAGCGTCCGCCCGTCGAGGTGAGCGTGGCGAAAAATCCGATGACGAAACAGCCCGTCACATTCACCAACAGCGTGCCCCAGGGAAACGCCGCGCCCGTCCAGCGGTCCACCGCGCCCGCCATCGCGAAACGCGCCATGCTGCCGAGCGCCCCGCCCAGTCCGATGCACAGATAAATCATCATGCCGTGTCCCATTACGCGCCCTTCGCCCCCGGCGCAACGCAAAGCTGGATTTTCGATTTTGGATTTGCCCGATCGGGAACGGAAAATCCAGCAGCCTTGCTTAACAACAAAAGCAGAGCAGGGCTCGTCCGCCGCCGGATTGCGAACAAGGCTGCCGGCGCATACCGATCCCATCATGCCCGGTCCCCGCCTTTCTCCGTTTCGCCAGTCGTTTTTGCGCGTCTTGTCCGCCATTTGCTGCGTTTTCATCGCCGCCGCCGTCATGGCGCGCGAGACACTTGACTTCAACCGCGCCTGGCGTTTCACGCGCTCCGACCCGGACGGCGCCCAGGCTCCCTCGTTTGACGACTCGGGCTGGAGCGTCGTTTCGACGCCGCACACGTTCAACGACACCGACACGTTCGACAACTGGTCGCCCCCCGGGCATCGTGGCGAGGGCGAACAATGGAGCGGCCGCGCGTGGTATCGGAAAACATTCGCCGTTCCCGCCCCGTGGCGCGGCAAAAAGGTTTTCATCGAGTTCGAAGCCGCGCGGCAGGTCGCCGAGGTCTGGCTCAACGGCGAAAAACTCGGCACGGCCAAAAGCGGTTTCACCCCCTTCGGTTTCGATCTCACCCCGCACCTCAAAACCGACGGCTCGCCCAACGTCCTCGCGGTCATGACGGACAACCGCTTCATGGTCGATCCCGATCCCGGGGCGAAACTCGCACCCGGCCAAGATCGCGCGGGCTCACTGCACGACATGCTCGTGAGAATGGAGCGCGACATGCCCGCCCGCCTTGAGGATTTGCAAGCCGGCCAGATTCCCTGGAACAATCCGCACTGGCATCCCGCGCACGGCGGCATCTATCGGAATGTTTTTCTGCATGTCACCGATCCGCTGCACATCACGCTTCCGCTCCACAGTTTCCTGCAAACCGAGGGGCCTTATGCCTACGCCACCGAAATCAGCGCCGCGCGCGCCCGTGTCGGCATCGACGTGCCCTTTCGCAACGACCGCGCCAGCGCGCAGCACGCCGTAGTGCGAGTCGAGATTTTCGACGCCTCGCGCAACAAGGTGCTGGCCGCCGAGGCCGCGCGGGACATCGCGCCCGGTGCCTCGGGCAAGGTCACGCTTTCCAGCGACATCATCCGCCCTCTGCTCTGGCAGCCCGGCTACCCGCATCTCTACCGCGTCGTCTGCTCACTCTCCGTTGACGGCCGGACGGTCGACCGCACCGAGGTTCCGCTCGGGATTCGCACCGTGCGATGGGACCCGCAGGCCGGTTTTTTCATCAACGGCTCGCACGTCAAGCTTCACGGCTGGGGCCAGAAACCCACCGATGAATGGCCCGGCCTCGGCGCGGCGCAGCCCGACCGGCTGCATGCCTACACCCTGCGCCTCATGCTCGACGCCGGCGGCAACTTCGTCCGCTGGGGTCATGCCGCCGCGGGCCCCGCCTCCATCGTCGCCGCCGACCGCTTCGGCATCGTCACGCTCCAGCCCGGCGTGGACGGCGAGATGGACACTTCCGGCGCGGCCTGGGAACTGCGCTCCGCCGCCTTTCGCGACGTCATCATCTATTTTCGCAACCACCCCTCCATCCTCATCTGGGAGGGCGGCAACCAGAAGGTCTCGCGCGGGCACGCCGCCGAGTTGCGCGCGCACATGGACAACTACGACCCGCACGGCGGGCGCGTCTATGCGCACCGGCGGGCCGACGAAATCACCGCCGCGTTCATGGACATCGGCATCGGCACCGAGGGCGGACGCGAAATCGCGCGCCTGCCGGTGGTCGAGGGCGAATACAACCGCGAGGAAGCGCCGCGCCGCGTGTGGGACGATTTTTCACCCCCGACTTTCGGCTACGCCGCCGTGCCCGGCAAGGTGCAGACCTACCGCCTCAACTCCGAGCAATTCGCCGTCAACCAGATCGCGCACTACGTGAAAAAACTCGGCTCACCCGCGCACGCCGGCGGGGCGAACTGGATCTTTTCCGATTCGACCAGCGGCGGCCGGGTCGAAACCGAGGTCGCGCGCGCCAGCGGCGAGGTGGACGGCGCGCGGCTGCCCAAGGAAGCCTGGTTCGTCTGTGCCGCGATGTGGCGCTCCGATCCGCAGGTCCACATCATCGGTCACTGGGCCTATCCGGCGGGCGTGAAAAAGACTATCCATGTCGCGTCCAACGCCGACGAGGTCGAACTCCTCCTCAACGGAAAATCTCTCGGGCGCGCAAAGCCGGAAATGCGCTACCTCTTCACGTTTCCCAGCGTCGCATTTTCCCCCGGCAGCCTCACCGCCCGCGCCTGGCGCGGCGGAAAGGAAATCGCCGCGCACACCCTGCGCACCGCGGGACCGGCGGTCGCGCTGCGCATGACTTCGCCGCTCACCGGCCGGCCTGAAAAAAAGACGTATGACGGTCTCCCGGCCAAAAGCGTTTTGTTGTCCGCCGATGGCGCGGACGTCGCCCTCGTCGATGTCGAGGCCATCGACGCCGACGGCAACCGTTGCCCCACGTGGCAGGGCCGGGTTGATTTCGCCTTGGAAGGTCCGGCCGTCTGGCGCGGCGGTTACAACAGCGGTAGACCCGGCAGCATCAACCACACCCATCTCGACCTCGAAGCCGGCATCAACCGCGTGGCCCTGCGCGCCACGCTGGAACCGGGCCGGGGCGTCCTTCGCGCCCGGGCCGACGGGCTCAGAAGCGCCGGAATAGAGTTTGAATCCATGCCGCCGCCATCCCCTGTTTTCGCCGCGTCGCCTTCCGTCGAGCGTTTTCAGCCGGAGGCCGTGCTCCCTGTTTCAGCGCCCGACTGGCAGGCCGTTCCCGCGCTCGCCAGGCCGCAGCCGCCGCTGGTAAGGACTGCCTCGGCCGATGAAAAAATGGCGGGACGCTTCACCAAGACATTTTCCTATTCCGCGCCGGGCTCGCAAATCACGCACCTCGACACCGACGCGCAACCGGGGAAAAACGCCTACGCGGACACCGACTCGCCGTTCGGTGAACTGCCCGCGATTCTGCGCGGCGCCGACTGGATAAAAGCCTGCAACAGCGACGCGCTCTACAATGCCGTCGATCTCGTGGAACTCGCGGTGGGCACGGGCGCCGTCGTCATCATCGCCCACGACGACCGCCTCCCGCGCCCGCCGTGGTTGGCAGACCAGTTCGAACAGACGCCGGACAAGATTGCCGTGCTCGGAAAGCCGATGACCCTTTTCGTCCGCCGCATGCCTGACGGCGGCAGCCTGACAGCCGGCGCGAACACCGAGGCCGGCGCGCCCGCGCAGGCAAACATGTATGTGGTCTTCGTGGCCGCCGCGAAGTAGCGCAGGCGCGCGCCCCGGACGTTTTCGGTTGAGGTTGTCGTCTTCGGCGCCTGTGCTGGGTGGCGATTCGTTTTGAATAGTATATAATATCCATCCGCCTCCCCGTCATGGCCAAGGTCGTCATCGAAAATCTCATCAAGGACTACCCCGACAAAAACGGCGAGGCCGTGCGCGCGGTGGATTCCATCAACCTCATCGTCGAGGACCGCGAGTTCATGGTGCTCGTCGGCCCGTCCGGCTGCGGCAAGTCCACCACGCTGCGCATGGTCGCGGGGCTTGAGGACATCACCGGCGGCGCCATTTCCATCGACGGACGCGTCGTGAACGACGTGCTCCCTAAGGACCGCGACATCGCGATGGTTTTTCAGAACTACGCGCTCTACCCGCACATGAGCGTTTACGACAACATGGCCTTCGGCCTGAAACTGCGCAAGATGCCCAAGGCCGAGATCGACGCGCGCGTGCGCGAGGCCGCCGCCATGCTCGGGCTCGACGCCTATCTCGACCGCCGCCCCAAGGCCCTCTCCGGCGGCCAGCGCCAGCGCGTCGCGGTGGGCCGCGCCATCGTCCGCAAGCCGAAGGTGTTTCTCTTCGACGAGCCGCTGTCCAACCTCGATGCCAAGATGCGCGTCTCCACCCGCACGGAAATCTCGCGCCTGCACGACCGCCTCGGCGCGACGATGATCTACGTGACGCATGACCAGACCGAGGCGATGACGATGGGCGACCGCATCTGCGTGATGAAGGACGGGCGCATCATGCAAGTCGCCGAGCCGCTCGCGCTCTACGACCATCCCGCGAATCTCTTTGTCGCCGGGTTCATCGGCTCGCCCCCGATGAATTTCTTCCGGGGCAAACTCCGGGACGCGGGCGGGCGGATCGAATTTGTCGAAGACGCCCCCGCCGCGCCGGCCGTCATCGCCCTGCCACCCGCGCTCGAAACCCGCGCGCGCGACCATGGCGGCAAAGCCGTCGTGCTCGGCATCCGTCCCGAAAACCTGCGTCTCCTGTCCGCGCCGGAACCCGGCCGCACCATCTCCGCGACAGTGGAGATCGCCGAGCCGATGGGCGCCGAGACTTATCTTTACCTGCGCTCGCAGGCGACTGCATTCGTCGCGCGTGTCGAACCAACCGCCGCGCATAAAACAGGCGAGAGCGTGCACGTCGTCGCGGAGCCGTCGCGCCTGCATCTTTTCGATGCCGAAAGCGAAACGGCGCTCTGATCCGGATTCGTCGCTATTTTGGATGGTTGTTTTTCGCCGCGAAGACGCTTGCGCAAGGAGCGGCGGCGTCCCGCCGCCGGACGAGGCGAAGCCTCGCCCGTTTGCGTGCGGTTTATCGAGACACGACGGGCACGCGTTCCGCGTGTCGGGCGGCGGGACGCCGCCCCTCCTTGCGCAAGCGTGCTTTTAACGCTTTCCTTGATTTTCGACCGCCAATGGGTGCAAAAACTCATCAGGCGCTCGCACTGCCATGCCATGATCCGGGCACAAAAAACGGATGCCGCAGAAAGGCATCCGTTTGGAATTCGGTGACAAATAGACCTGGATTTTCCTCAAATCTGGTCCGAATTGATGTCTCCGGCCACGGTCTCCTGGCCCGAGGGCTCCGGCTCGAAGATGTAGCCGATGCTGTGCACGGTGCGGAAGGCGTCGAGGCTCAAGCCGTTGTTGCGGAAAAGTTCGCGCACTTTCACGATGTATTGGTCGAGCGAGCGGCTCTTCACGTCGGCATGAATGCCCCAGACGGAGTGGATGAGCGCCTTGCGGGTGATGACCACGCCGCGATTCTGGTTCAGATACGAAAGGATGCCCAATTCCTTGCGTCCCAACTTTGTGATCGTGCCGTTGGGGAACTCGATTTCCAGCCGGATGGGCGTGATTCTCGCACCGCAGAACTCAAACGGGTTGTCGCTCACCTTGGCGTTCTTGGTGACATGCAGATCGCTGGACGCCTCGGCGCGACGAAGCACCGCGTTGATGCGCGCGACCAACTCCGGATAGCTGAACGGCTTCGTAATGTAGTCGTCGCCACCCATGTCGAGCCCGCGGACCTTGCTCATCTCCTGCGTGTTTCCGGTAAGGAAAATCGTCGGGATGGAGATGTCGCTCTTCTTGAGTTCCTCAAGAAGCTGGAAACCCGATTGGTCGGGCAGGTTGATGTCGAGCAGAAGAAGATTGGCGAAATTGCGCTTCAAGAACCGCATGGCATGGGCGCAACGCGTGTAGACCTGCGTTTGCATCCCCGCTTCTTCGAGCTGCGCGGCGATGAGCTTCGCGAGTTCTTCCTCGTCTTCGACTATTAGGATTAGGGGTTTAGGTGCTGAGCGCATAGATTTAATGTGCGATGTTTTTACAAACAAACTAAAACTTGTCAAAACTTTCTTGCGATTTGATTGCGTAAAAAAATCGCAGGTATTAGATATGGTTCCGGATATTATGATAATCATTGCTTTGCAAGCCTTAGGTTTTCGTGCGGATGTTGATTTTCATAAAAAACTTGAAGACTTTATGACTCGCGGATGATTTGACGGATCTATGTCAGCCACCGCACCGCTTCTCATGCTCGGCCTGCCCAAAGGCAGCCTCGAGGAATCCACCAAGGCCCTTTTCGCCAAGGCCGGCTGGAAAATCACCACCAGTTCGCGTTCCTACAAACCGTCCATCGACGACGCCGAACTCGACGGCCGCTTTATCCGCGCCCAGGAGGTCAGCCGCTATGTGGAGCATGGCTTTTTCGATTGCGGGCTGACCGGATACGACTGGATCCAGGAAAACGAGTCCGATGTCGTCGAAGTCTGCGATCTCATCTACAGCAAGGCCTCCACGCAAAAATCCCGCTGGGTGCTCTGCGTGCCCGAGGCATCCTCCGTGCAAAAACCCGAGGACCTCGCCGGCAAGCGCATCGCCACCGAGATGGTCGGCACCGTGAAACGCTATTTCGCCCAAAAGAACATCCCCGTGACGGTCGAGTTCTCCTGGGGGGCGACCGAGGTGAAGGTGCCCGATCTCGTGGACGCGATCGTGGACATCACCGAAACCGGCTCGTCGCTGCGCGCCAACAAGCTGCGCATCGTGGACACGCTCCTCGAAACCAACACCAAGTTCATCGCCAACAAGGCCAGCTGGGCCAATCCCGCCAAGCGCAAGAAAATCGAGACCATCGCGCTCATGCTCACCGGCGCCCTGGAGGCGGGCGGCAAGGTCGGCCTCAAACTCAACGCCCCGAAAGCCGGGCTCGACACGCTGCTCAAAGCGCTTCCCGCGCTCCGCAACCCGACGGTCTCGCCGCTCGCCTCGCCCGAGTGGGTCGCGCTCGAAACCATCATCGACGAAAGCATCGCCCGCGAAATCATTCCGCAGCTCAAGTCCATGGGGGCCGAGGGCATCATCGAGTATCCGCTGAACAAGGTGGTATTCTGATTTTCCGGTACTGCGGACGCTTCCGCGCACCGGGTGATCGTCCCAAAACCCTGCCATGCAAAAAACGCCGGAAAGCTCCGGCGTTTTTTTGTGAGTCATTTTCCCGTTTTTTTCGGCATTCGGCACTCAAGTTGCCGAAACGCTCTTCAATGCCTGCGCGACCGATTCGGAAAGAGGCGTCGTTGCCCGTCCGATCAATCGCGACAATTGCCGTCCGTCATCGAATAACGCGCCGCGGGAAGCATCTGCATCCCAGCTCGCGAACCCTGCGGCCAGCGCCTCGGGCAGGCCGGCATTCACAAGCATCGCGCGATAATCGGCCTCGGGCAGGTTTTTGTAGGGAATATTCTTTCCCGTCTGCCGGGAAATCTCCGCGGCGAGCCCGGCCAGCGTATGCGCCTCGTCGCCCGCCAGTTCAAAGATTTGCCCGCTGGAGACGGGCACGTCTCCGGTGAGCACCTTGACCGCCGCCTCCGCAAAATCGGCCCGGCTCGCCGAGGAGATGCGCCCGTCGCCCGCGCTGCCATGCAAGACTCCGTTGGCCAGCGCCGCCGGCGCAAGGGCGGTGTGATTTTCGGCATACCAGCCGTTGCGCAGGATGACATGCGGCATACCCGACTCTTTCAATGCGGCTTCCGTCTCGCGATATTCGCCGGCCAGACTCAACGGGGAAATATCGGCATGCAGCAAACTCGTGAAAACCAGCCGCTCCACTTTCCGGCGCCCGGCGGCGGCAATGACGTTGCGATGCTGCGCGGTCCGCCGGCCAATCTCGTTGGATGCGATCAGCAGCACCCGCCCGGCTCCCGCGAGCGCCCGGTCGAGCGCGGGAGCGTCATCGTAAGCGGCCTCTCTGACTTGGATGCCGCGCGCGGCGAGCGGCGCGGCTTTGTCCGGGTTGCGGACGACCGCGATAATCGAGGCCGCGGGCCGGATCGCCAGCAGGCGGTCGATGACGATGCGGCCAAGCTGGCCGGTGGCGCCGGTGACGGCGATGGTGATGGATGCGGAGTTTGTCGGTGTGCTCATGGCGGATATATTTTGATTTGCGGCTACAGTTTCATTCTTGGTTACGAAACAATACCGTGATACCGCATCCTCCCGCCTCCCGCAAGAGAGGCGCTGAGAGTAACCCGGTTACGCACCGGTAACCGTCCCGATTCCAAGCCAGACCATCCGCCCGATCATCATCACGCCGCGCATGAAATTTCCCCTCCCTCCCGTCCAGACCGACGCTCACGCCGAACGCTGCCCCGTGCGCGACGTGCTCGACTGCATCGGCGATCGCTGGAGCCTGCTCACGCTCGCCGCGCTCTCCAACGGCACGCTGCGCTTCACGCGGCTGAAACACGCCATCGGCGACATCTCCGCGCGCATGCTTGCCCAGACCTTGCGCGTCTTGGAGCGCGACGGCTATGTCCTGCGCCAAGTGTATCCGACCATCCCGCCCAAAGTCGAATACACCCTGACCGCACTCGGGCGCTCCCTGCTCGTAAAAATCATCCCGCTCATCGAATGGGCGGGGAAAAACCATCCGCGCATCCGCAAAGCGCGCAAAACCTACGTGCCGCCTGCCGCCAACCCGGCGCTCTGAACGCCGGCCCCGGCGCAGGGCGTGACTCAAGATGATGTCATCAGCGAAACAGACGCCGTAAAAATTGTAACCAAATACCAATAGATTACACTTTTCACGATATTCCTCCGGGGACCTTTGGTTTGTCCTCATGGACCGTCCCGATGGCACCACTGCTTTGAGTTATCCTCCCCTCTCCCCCGGCGCTCGCTTTTTTATTTTCCGCTTTCACTCTTCCCCGTTCGCCCTTCACTCTTCCCTTTTTCGCCATGGCCAAAGTCACACTCGGACTCCTCCAGCACGCCTGCACCGCCGACCCCGCGGCCAATCTCAAAAAAACGCTCGCCCTCGCCGGGCAGGCCGCCCGCAAGGGCGCAAACATCATCTGCACGCAGGAACTCTTCCGCTCGCAATATTTCTGCCAGAGCGAGAATCACGATCACTTCGCGCTCGCCGAACCCATCCCCGGCCCCAGCACGCGGGCCTTCCAGAAAATCGCCCGGCGGCACGGCGTCGTCATCATTGCCTCGCTCTTCGAAAAACGCGCCAGCGGCCTCTATCACAACACCGCTGCCATCATCGATGCCGACGGCTCGCTCCTCGGCACCTACCGGAAAATGCACATTCCGGACGACCCGCTCTTCTACGAAAAATTCTACTTCACGCCCGGCGACACCGGCTTCCGCGCCTGGGAAACGAAATTCGGAAAAGTCGGCGTCCTCGTCTGCTGGGACCAATGGTATCCCGAGGCCGCGCGCCTGACCGCCATGCAGGGCGCGGAAATCCTCTTCTATCCCACCGCCATCGGCTGGCACCCGTCCGAAAAAGCCCATTACGGCGTCAACCAGCACGGTGCTTGGGAAACTATCCAGCGCTCGCATGCCGTCGCCAACGGCTGCTACGTCGCCTCCATCAACCGCATCGGCCACGAAACCATCGCGGGCGTCGGCGGCGACGGCCTCGAATTCTGGGGCCAGAGCTTTGTTGCCGGCACGAGCGGCCAGATTCTGGCCAAAGCCAGTGTGGACAAGGAGGAAGTCCTGCTCGTCCCTCTCGATCTCGCGAAAGTCGATGTGACGCGCACCCACTGGCCCTTCCTCCGCGACCGCCGTATCGACGCCTACGAAAACCTCACGCGGCGCTTTATCGACTGAATCAAAAAGAAAATTTGAGGAAGTCTGCTTTGACACAGAGACCACAGAGCTCTGACACGGAGGGCACAGAGAGAAAAGAGACCTTTTCAGGCTTGGCCTCCGTGTCCTCTGTGGGTCGCGCGCTGTGTCCTCTGTGTCAAAACAGACTTCATTTGTGTTTTCGCGTCTTTACGTTGGTTATTTTGTTGGACGCCCTGAATCTGCGTTCATCCGTGTTCATCCGCGGTTAAAAAAACTCTCCCGTGTCCTCCCGAAAAAAAACTCCCGCATCTCCCGCCGCCCTAGGCTTCCGCATGCCCGCCGAATGGGAGCCCCAGGCCGCCATCTGGCTCTCCTGGCCTCACAAACGCGCCTCGTGGCCCGGACAATTCCGCCCCATCCCCGGCGTGTTCGCCGGCATCGTCGCGCAAATCAGCCGCTTCCAGCGCGTCCGCATCAACTGCGCCGCCGCCCTCCAGCCCCGCGCCAAAACCCTTTGCGCCCGCGCCTGCGCCGACTTGGCGCGCGCCGGGGCCGACTTCGCCCGCGTCACCTTCTACGACCATCCCACCAACGACGCCTGGTGCCGCGACCACGGCCCCATCTTTGTCAAAAACGACCGCACCGGCGAGGTCGCCGTCACCGACTGGGTGCACAACGCCTGGGGCGGCAAATACCCGCCCTACGACCTCGACAACACCATTCCGCCCCTCGTCGCCCGCAAACTCCGCCTCCGCCGTTTCGAAAACGACATGGTGCTCGAAGGCGGCTCCATCGACGTCAACGGCGCCGGCCTGCTCCTCACCAGCGAGCAATGCCTGCTGAACAAAAACCGCAACCCGCATCTCACCCGCGAACAGATCGAGCAAAATCTCCGTGATTACCTCGGCGTGAAAACCATCCTCTGGCTCGGCGACGGCATCGTTGGCGACGACACCGACGGCCACATCGACGACCTCACCCGCTTCTACAAACCCGACGGCCTCATCACCGTCGTCGAGCCGGACAAACGCGACAAAAACCACGCCATCCTCGCAGAAAACACCGCCCGCCTCCGCGCCATGCGCGCGCCCGGGGGCAAACCCTTCGACCTCGTGGAGCTTCCCATGCCGCGCCCCTTCGCCTTCAAGGGCCAGCGCGTCCCCGCCAGCTATGCAAATTTTCTTATCATCAACGGCGCCGTGCTCGTGCCCGTCTTCCGCCAGAAAAAACGCGACGCCCAGGCCTGCGCCATCATCGGAAGCTGCTTCCCCGGTCGCGAAATCATCCCCATCGACTGCTATCAGCTCATCTGGGGACTCGGCACCCTTCACTGCATCTCCCAGCAACAACCCGCCTGAAAAATCCCGGAACACGGGACGCGGAATGCGGAACCAAACCATGCCCTCCACCCACGCTTGCATCCGCCCATTCCGCAATCCATTCCCGGCAAAGCGACAACTTCAATCCGCACTCCGCATTACCATGAAACCACTCTCTCTTTTTCTCGCGCTCCTCGCGCTCGCCGCCGCCGCCGGCTGCCGCTCCCACGTCACCAACCTCAAGCAGCAAATCAGCCCCACCTACCACGCCCAGGCCTTCGCGGGCATCGACCAGCGCCAGGCCTACGACGCCTCGCTTGTCGCCTTGAGGCAAATGGGCTACAAGCAAACCGGCGGCGGGGCCGCGCAAGGCCGGATCGAGGCCATTAGCGAAATGCTCGGCTCCGGCACGCCGCAGCAATCCCCGCGGCAGGTTTCCATCAACATCCGCATCAGCCCCGCCCTCGAAGGCGGCGCGAACGTGGAAACCCTCTTTACCGACATCCGCCAGGACGCCTTCAATTCGCGTGAAGGCATGGGCAGCAAGCAGCCCCTCGCCGAAAGCCCGCTCTACGACGTGTTCTACAAATACCTTGCCCAAGCCGTGGCCGCGCTCCCGTCCGCGGCATCCAGTCAGTAGCATCATACCATTTCCCAATAAACAGCGGCCCCGTGGGGCCTGACCTCGTGTCAGGCCGAGAGCACCCCGTAGGGCGCGACCTTGCGTCGCGCCGGAAGTGGCGGCGGCATTTCCTATCTTGCCGTGCGCCGCTTGTCCGTCACGGTTTTCGCCATGGACATTCCGCTCCCAAGGCGCCCCGTGCGAAAAACGGAACGGCTCCGACGTGGACGGATTTCTATCCCGGAGGCCGTTTATTTTCTCACCGTTTGCACCCACCGGCGCGCGCCCGTCCTACTCCGAGAGGAGAACATCCCGTGCCTGCGCGATGCGTTTGGCGCGATGACCGGGGACGACGCGAAATTGTTCGCGGCAACCATCATGCCGGACCATGCGCACTTGCTGTTCAGGCTGGGTCGGCGTCTCGCGCTCGGCCGGGTCATGGCCAAATTCAAGACACTGGCGCGCGGGGGCGGACGCCAAGGCTGGCGCTGGCAGGAAAACGGCTTCGAGCACCGCCTGCGCCCGGATGAGCCGGCGGAACATTATGCGTTTTATATTTTCATGAATCCCTACCGGGCCGGCCTCGCGCCAATGGAGGAGCCGTGGCCGTTTTGGACATGTCCCGAGCCGCGGCGTTTTTTGTTCCCCAAGCATCTTGACGCGAAGGGCGCACCGCCTCCGGAATGGCTGGACGAGATTGAGAGAATCGCGCCGCGCCTGCGCACGGGCGAATGAGGCCTGCAGGGCTCGACCTTGCGTCGAGCCGCGCAGGGCGGACGGCCTCACGTGTGCGCGGCCTGACACAAGGTCAGGCCCTACAAAATCCTGCCATCCGCGTAACATCAGTTACGATTTACGGTTCGTCTCTCCACGCCGGAGCGCGCATTTCCAGTCCCGCTTTTTGCGTTTCCCCTCTTGCTTTTCATCCATTCAAATCCTCTTTCCCGTCCGGCATCCCACCTTGCATGAACGAAATCGAAGTCATCATCTGCCTCCTGCTGCTCTTCATGAGCGTGCCCGATCTCTGCGGCAGCCTCGGCCGGCCCGCGCTGGCGTATCCGGTGTTCGTGGTGTCCGGCCTGCTCCTCGCGCCCCTCGCCGAACCCTCCGTGCGCAACATGCTCATCGAGGCCGGCCATGTCGGTTTTTTGCTGCTCCTGTTCGAAGTCGGCCTCGAAATCGAGCTGCCGCGCCTGCGCGTGTTCGCGCGTCCGCTGGCGCGCGCGTTCCTCTGGTCGCTGATCCAGTATCCGCTCGTTTTCGCGCTCGCCTATTACCTCGCCGGGCTCAAGCCCGTCGGCTGCTTCATCGCCTGCGCCGCCTTCACCGGCTGCTCGGTCGGCATGGGTTATCCCGGCTGGAAAAACTACCCCGGCCTCGCCGACGACCGCCGCCGGCAAATTCTCCTGATGATGCTCGCGCTGGAAATCTTTTCCATCGTGCTGCTCTCCGTCGAGACCACGCTCTACCAAAGCGGCGTGCGCTGGGTGTTGGTCGCGCAGCTTGCCGGCATCGCCGTCGTGGTCGGCTTCATCGGCTGGTTTTCGCGCCACCTGAAAACCCTGTTCGAGCACATCCTGAAACGCACCACGCGCTGGCGCGTGCACCTTGTCGTGCTGCTCGTGCTCGTCGTGTGCGCCATCGGCCAGCGCCTCGGCCTGTCCGCCACCAAGACCGCCTTTTTCCTCGGCCTCTTCCTCAGCCACATCACTCACGAGGGCAAACGGCTCGAGCACTTCATCGCCCCCATCAGCCGCCGCTTCCTCATCCCGATCTTTTTCTTCGCGCTCGGCCTGCAAATCCCCCGCGAGCTCATCTTCTCGCAGCTCGGCCTCGGCGCGCTCGCCGCCGCGGCGATGGTCTTGTTGCTGCGCTGGGGGCTGCACCGCTTTGTGTTTTCCATCGGCGGCGACCGCCGCGCCTTCCTGCTCCTCTGCCCCAACCTCACCATCGCCGCGCTCGCCGCCGGCACGCTGCTGCACGACGGCACGGCCGAGCGCGCCGCTTCCT
The DNA here is from genome assembly GCF_038725785.1 of Termitidicoccus mucosus. Taxonomy (GTDB): domain Bacteria; phylum Verrucomicrobiota; class Verrucomicrobiia; order Opitutales; family Opitutaceae; genus Termitidicoccus; species Termitidicoccus mucosus. Next base: position 274,299 of record NZ_CP109796.1, on the reverse strand, counting down.
GGGTGCTGCTCACCGGCCTGTTCATCACCATCCCGTCCATCGTTTTGCTGCCGAGCCAGAAGGAAGACGGGAGCCTGCCCGACACTACCCGCTCCAAACCGCCCGCCTCCCGTCCGCCCTTTCCCGCCGGAGAAACTCCTTGACGATTTTACCGTTTCGCCATGCTCTAGCACCTTTTCACTTTTCACAAACACCACACCATATCCATGAGAGACGACTACCTGAAGGAAGCCCACAAAGTCATCCCCGACGCCAACTTGCTCGTAAACGTCGTGTCCCGTCGCGTGAAGCAGCTCAAGCACGGCAGCCGTCCCTTGGTCGAGTCGCTGGAAAAACTCTCCTCCGAGGACATCGCGCTGCGCGAGATCATCGAGGGCAAGATCAGCTACGAAACCGCCTCCAAGTAAGCGGCCTGTCCGCCGCCCGCTCCCGTCGCCGGTTGACGCAGGGAGCGCCTTTTGCGCGCCGCGCTTTTTTGCGCCCTCCCGCGCTTCCAACCACGCCGGCCATGTCCGCCGCCAAGAAAAAATCCGAGAAACGCTACACCGAAATCCGCAACGCCAAGGCCGGGCGGGATTATTTCGTGGACGAGCGTTTCGAGGCGGGGATCGTCCTCAAGGGCACCGAGGTGAAGTCCATCCGCGCCGGCCGCGCGCAAATCAACGACGCCTTCGGCCGCTTTGAGAAAGGCGAACTCTGGCTCCACGGCGCGCACATCGAGGAATATGCCTTCGGCAACATCTACAACCACGACGCCCGCAGCGTCCGCAAGCTGCTGCTTCACCGCCATGAAATCCGAAAGATCGCCCAGGCGCTCCAGGCCGGCGGACGCGCGCTCATCCCGCTGCGCATGTATTTCAAGGACGGCCTCGTGAAACTCGAAGTTGCGCTCTGCTCCGGCAAAAAGCTCTTCGACAAACGCGACGACCTCAAAAAGAGGGCCGAACTGCGCGAAGTCGAAAAAGCGCTCAAATACCGGCGGCGCTAAGGCCGCGGCCTTGTCGAAAAACCGGCGCTCCCGACAGGGGAGCGAGGAGTTTTTTCTCTTTCCTCTTTATCTTTACTCTTTCTCCTCCGGAAGTCGCAGTCCTCTCGTTTTTATGGGAGAAAGAGAAAGATAAAGATAAAGAGGAAAGAGAAAGAATACGCCCCTCCGCTTCGAACCGCTCCTGCGAGCAAAATCGCCTGCGCATCGCGCCTCGACACCCTCGCAAATTTCCCAACACTTTCCCGCCGCGTGAAAAAACAAGCCATCATCACCATGGACCTGGAGGGCGTGCTCGTGCCCGAAATCTGGATCGCCGTCGCCGAGAAAACCGGCATCGCCGAACTCCGCCGCACCACGCGCGACGAGCCGGACTATGACAAGCTCATGCGCGAGCGGCTCGCCATCCTCGACCGGCACAAGCTCGGCCTCTCCGACATCCAGGCGGTAATCGACACCCTCGCCCCGCTCCCCGGCGCCAAGGCCTTTCTCGACGAGCTCCGCGCCCGCGCCCAGGTCATCCTGCTCTCCGACACCTTCGAGCAATTCGCCCAGCCGCTCATGCGCCAGCTCGCCTGGCCCACCCTGCTCTGCCACCGCCTCGTCGTGGAGAGCGACCGCATCACCGATTACGCCATCCGCTTTCCCAACCACAAACAGGCGACCGTCGCCGCGCTGAAGAAACTCAACTACCGCGTCATTTCCGCCGGCGACTCCTTCAACGACACCACGATGCTCGGCGAAGCCGACACCGGTTACCTCTTCCACTCCCCGCAAAACGTCCGCGCGCTCTTCCCGCAATTCCCCGCCTACGACGACTACGAGGAACTCCTCGCGGCGATGAAAAACCAACTTGGCGAGGAGAAGTGACCGGGAAGGAAGTGACAAGTAACAAGCGGCAAGTAACAAGACCCACCGGCGCGGCAGCGCCCTCTTCTTGCTACTTGCCACTTGTTACTTGTCACTTCTCCCTTGTCACTTTCCCCGTCCTCTCCCCCACCGCAACCCATCACACCCTCCCACCATGCACTACAAAGGTCTTGGCACCAAAGCCCTCCACGCGGGCCAGCAAGTTGACCCCACCACCGGCTCCCGCGCCGTTCCGATCTACCAGACGACCAGCTACGGTTTCCGCGACACCGCCCACGCCGCGAACCTCTTCGGCCTGCGCGAACTCGGCAACATCTACACCCGCCTCATGAACCCGACGACCGACGTGTTCGAGCAACGCGTCGCCGCGCTCGAAGGCGGCACCGCCGCGCTCGCGCACGCCTCGGGCCAGGCCGCCATCACCAACGCCATCCTCAACGTCGCCGGCGCCGGCGACCACATCGTCTCCGTCTCCCAGCTCTACGGCGGCACCTACACGCTCTTCCACTACACGCTCAAGAAACTCGGCATCGACGTCACCTTCGTCGATGCGCTCGACCCCGACTCCTTCCGCCGCGCGCTCCGCCCCAACACCAAGGCCTTCTACGGCGAGGGCCTCGGCAATCCCGCGCTCAACATCTTCCCCTTCGAGGAAGTCTCCAAAATCGCGCGCGAGGCCGGCGTCCCCGTCATCATCGACAACACCTGCCTCTCGCCCATCCTCAACCGCCCCTTCGAATGGGGCGTCAACGTCGTCGTCCACTCCTCCACGAAATACATCGGCGGCCACGGCACCTCCATCGCCGGCATCGTCGTTGACGGGGGCAACTTCGACTGGTCGGCCAGCGGCCGCTTCCCCGGCATGACCGAGCCCGACCCGAGCTACCACGGCCTCAAGCACTGGGAGGCGTTCGGCAGCTTCGCGCCCGCCGGCGGCGCCAACATCGCCTACGCCATGAAAATGCGCCTCCAGCTCCTCCGCGATACCGGCGGCTGCATCTCGCCCTTCAATTCCTTCCTCATGCTCCAGGGCCTCGAAACCCTGCACCTGCGCATGGCGCGCATCTGCGACAACGCGCTCAAGACCGCCCAATACCTCGCCGCCCACGACAAGGTCGCCTGGACCAACTATCCCGGGCTGAAAGAAAGCCCGCACCACGGGGCCGCCAAGAAGTATTTGTCCGGCGGATACGGCGGATTGATCGGCTTCGGCGTGAAGGGCGGATACGATGCCGGGCGCAAGCTCATCGAGTCGCTGCAAATGTTCTCGCACGTGGCCAACATCGGCGACGCCCGCTCGCTCGCCATCCACCCCGCGAGCACGACGCACAGCCAGCTCAACGAAGCCGAGCTGGGCTCGGCCGGCGTCTCCCCCGACTTCATCCGCCTCTCCATCGGCACGGAGGATTTCGTGGACATCGAGGCCGACCTCGCGCAAGCCCTCGCGCAGCTCTGAAGCAGAACATCGCCGGAGCCTTTCAAAAAATACCGTGGCCGCATTTCCAGATGGAGGGACGACCTCCGTGTCGTGCGTCTGCTCCGAAGCGGACGACACGGATGCCGTCCTTCCAATTCACACATCGGTCGCAGTTGAATACTATTTCCGACCGAAATTTATATTTAGGTAGGGCGAGGCGTCCCTGCCGAGCCGCGGCTCAGCCGGAGGCTTCGCCCTACCATGATAAGCCTATAAAGGGTTCGTAAACAGGGTGATTTGAAATGCCCTATTTCGCCAGATGCCCGGCGGCGACGGCTTCGTCGAGCATCTGGCGCGCGTAGTCCCAGAGGATTTTTGAGCCGTCGGCGATGTGCTGGTTTCGCGCGATGACCTGGGCGTATTTGATGCCGTGCCTGCGCCACGCCGCGCCGCCGGTGAGACAATTGAGCAGCATCGGCTGGAAACGGTCCACGGCGGCGGCGAATTTCGCCTCGGGCGTCTCCTTCGCCTCAAACTCATCCCACAACGCCCGGAACTCCCGCGCCTGATCCTCCGGCAGCAATCCGAAAATCCGGTCCGCCGCGCGCGCCTCGCGCGCGTGCTGGTCGGCCATGCGCGCGGTATCGTAGGCGAAAGTGTCCCCGGCGTCGATTTCCACGAGATCGTGGATGACGACCATTTTCAGCACGCGAAGCTGGTCGAGGCCGGGCGTGTTGCCGTGCTCGGCCAGCGTCATGACGAGCAGCGCGAGATGCCAGGAATGCTCGGCGTCATTTTCCTGCCGGCGGCTTTGCGAGCAAAGCGTCTGGCGCAGGATCTCCTTGAGTTTGTCCGCCTCGGCGATGAAGCGGATTTGCTGCGTGATGCGTGTGAGCGGCATGGTTCTGTTCTGCCGCCAAATGCGCCCGGCTGGCGAGCGCGGAAAACCGGGACGGGGCCGCGCGGCTCAGAATGTGCCGCCCTTCCAGCCCCACATGCCGCGGTTTACGTCGATGAATTTCACATAGACACGCTCCTCCGGCACGCCGAGGTGGTCTTTGATCAGCGCGCAAAGCGCCTGGCTGAGCCTTTTTGTCTTCCGCCCCGGCAGGCCGACGCTCTTCAATTCGAGAAACGCCACCGGGTCGTCGCTGCCCGAGAAAAGCATCGGCGTGTCCGGCTGGATCGCGACCATCACAAATTCCTCCGGTTTCTCAAGCTCGGCGGCGACGAGGGCGGAGGCGTTTTTGAGCACGTTGCGCTCGGCCTTTTTGGTGAGCGGAAGATTGGTCTGGATTTTCAGGTAGGGCATGGGAAATCGGGCGTTGTCCCAGCCTATGAAAAACAACGGAAATGTCGAACGCCCGGCGTGTTTTTCACGCGCCGGTGCGACCGCGGGAGACGGGGCTCACTCTTCCATCTGGATGTCCTTGTTGCGGTGGCGCGGGCAGCCGGCGCGCAGCCAGCCATTGATGAAGCGGTCGATCTCGCCGTCGAGCACGCCCTGCGTGTCGCTCGTCTCGACGCCCGTGCGCAAGTCCTTCACCATCTGGTAGGGTTGCAGCACGTAGCTGCGAATCTGGCTGCCCCAGCCGATCTCGCCTTTCTCGCCGTAGAAGCGCTCCATTTCGCTGCGCTGCTCGTCGAGGCGTTTTTCGTAGAGCCGCGCCTTCAGCACGCTCATCGCGCTGGCGCGGTTCTTGATTTGCGAACGCTCGTTCTGGCAGACCACCACGATGCCGCTCGGGATGTGCGTGATGCGCACGGCCGAGTCCGTCGTGTTGACGCCCTGGCCGCCCTTGCCGGAGGAACGGTAAACGTCCACGCGCAGCTCGCTTTCGGGGATGTCGATCTTGATCTCGTCGTTGATCTCGGCGATCACATCCACCGCGCAAAACGACGTGTGCCGGCGCTTGTTGGAATCGAACGGGCTGATGCGCACGAGGCGATGCACGCCGCGCTCGGCCTTCGCGTAGCCGTAGGCGTTTTCGCCCTTGACGAGGAGCGTGGCGCGGCTGATGCCGGCCTGGTCGCCGGGTTGCACGTCCTGCACCTCGATCTCAAAGCCCTGGCGCTCCGCCCAGCGGCTGTACATGCGGAAGAGCATGTCGGCCCAGTCGTTCGACTCGGTGCCGCCGGCGCCGGACTGGATGGAGAGGATGGCGTTGTTCTTGTCGAACTGGCCGGTGAGGAAGGACGCGATTTCGATGCCGTCGAGCTCCTCGACCATCGCGAGCGTGGTGGTGTCGAGCTCCTTCGCATACATTTCCTGCTCCTCGCCCCCGGCGGTCTCGACCAGCTCGACCATCACGTCGAGGTCATCGACTTTCTTCCGGAACGCGGCGACGGGCAGGACGGAGCGCTTCAGGCCGTTCAGCTTGGCGATGTGCTGCTGGGCGCGCTCATTGTTGTCCCAAAAATCGGGCGCGCCCATCTGGGCCTCGAGCGCCTCTATCTCGCGGGTCTTTTGGTCGACGTCAAAGAAACCTCCATAAGTGCCCGGCGCGCTTTTTGATGTTTTCGATGTGGGAGAAGGTTTCGGGAGCGATCATGACGGGAAAGGAGATGGAGGATGGTTTGCAGGGTGGAAAAACGTTCATCGCGCCATGCGCGGCGCGGAAGCGCAAGAATGAAAAACAGCGGGCCGGGCGGGAGCGGCGGCGTCCCGCCGCCGGACGAGGCGAAAGCCTCGCCAAAAAAACGCATGAGAAATTCGCGCGCATCGCAGTGCGCGCTGCGCGCGTCCGGCGGCGGGGACGCCGCCGCTCCGGCCCGGCCTCGCGAAACCGCTCAGGCGATTTCCTCGACCACGGCCTCGGTGCGGCGACCGTTGATCGTGAGGGCGATGCGCTGCGGCTCGCCGACGGCCTTCCGGCCTGCGACCGCCGCAGGCGCGGGCTGCCGCGCAACCGGCGCCGCGGGAGCGGGCTCGGCGGCGGCGGGCTGCGCGGCCTTCTTTTTGCGGTCGTAGTGTTCCTTCAACTGCATCGGGAACATCGCGTGGATGACCGCGTGCTCGTCGTCGTCGGGCAGGCCGGCGGCGCGGAGTTGTTCCTTGAGTTCGGCCATGCGCGGCTTTTTCAGGTCGGCGGGGCGGCAGGTGATGACGTCCTTGCCGGTGAGTTTGGCGGCCAGTTTTTGCACCTCGGGATCGACCGGCGCGGGCGGGCGTCCATAGTAGCCGAGCGCAATGTCCATCGCGGCTGGGGCGAAGTTTTTCCAGCGGCCGAACTTCACGTTGAGCACCGCCTGCGTGCCGACGATCTGCGAGGTGGGCGTGACGAGCGGTATCCAGCCGAGCGCCTTGCGGACGACGGGAATCTCGGCAAAGACCTCCTCGAAGCGGTCCTCCATTTTCATGTCCTTGAGCTGTGTGCGGAAGTTGGAAAGCATGCCGCCGGGGACTTGGTAGGTGAGCGTGTCGGTGTCGATGACCTCGTTCTTGCGGCCCGTGAATTTGCCGAGCTCGGCGTACACGCCCGTGAAATGCTCGCGCAGTTTCGCGAGGCGGGCTTTGTCGTAGTCGGGCTTGCGCGGGTTGCCTGCGAGCACGGCCATCATGAGCAGCGTGTCGGGCTGCGCGGTGCCGTTGGCGAAGGGCGTGATGGAGGTGTCCACGGCGTCAACGCCGGCGTTGATGGCGGCGAGGTAGGTCGGGATGCCGAGGCCGGCGGTTTCGTGCGTGTGGAGGATGACGGGGATTTTCACCTTCGCCTTCAGCCCGCCGATGATGGCCGCGGCGTCGGCGGGCGGCACGAGTCCGGCCATGTCCTTCAGGCAGATCGAATGGCAGCCCATTTTCTCAAGCTCGACCCCGAGCTTGATGAAGCCTTCGACGTTGTGCACGGGCGAGGTGGTGTAGCAGATGACCCCCTGGGCATGCTTGCCGGCGGCGATGACGGCGCGGACGGCGGTCTGGATGTTGCGCGGGTCGTTGAGCGCGTCGAAAACGCGAAAGATGTCCATGCCGTGCTTGGCCGACATTTTCACGAAGGTTTCCACCACGTCGTCGGGGAAGTTTTCGTATTGGACGATGTTTTGCCCGCGCAGGAGCATCATGTGGGGCGTCTTCGGCGTGCCGCGCTTGATGGCATCGAGGCGGTCAAAGGGAAACTCGTCGAGAAACCGGAGCCCAGAATCGATGGTTGCGCCGCCCCAGGTTTCGAGCGCGCCGAAACCCATCGCGTCGAGGTCGGCGAGCGCGGGCAGCATTTGCGCGGTGGTCATGCGCGTGGCGGCGAGCGATTGATGGCCGTCGCGCAGCACGGTGTTGTTGAAGACGATTGGTTTGGTCATGGGCAGGGCGGTTGGGTTTGGGATTTTAACGTGAAGCGGCGCAATATGCTACGCATCCATTGCAAGGCGAGCACAACATACGCGCCGGACTTATTTGATTGAAGTCGCTCAAATAATCAAGAGCCATCCCCGCATGCTGGCCACAACGGGTCGCTTCGCCAAGCCTGCAAAAAAACGACCGGGGATTTTTATCACCCGGTCGTTTTCGAAATCAAAATTGAACCCTCGTCTCAGTGCTGGAATTGCAGCACGGTCATTTCCTCGGCGGGCTCTTGGATCGCGGGCCGGATTTCGAAAAGCTCGCGCATTTCCTCCGAGGTGAGGTCGTGGCGCTCGAAAAACAGATTGTCCGGCGCCACCCGGCGGATGGGGCGAATGCGCACATCCTGGGTCCATTGCAAGCCGGTGCTGTCAGCGTAGGACACCGTCGGCATGGCGAGGTCGGTCCCTAGCCTCTGGTCGAAGGCGGCGAATTGGCGCAGGTTCACGACCGGATAGGTGGGCGCTTCATTCCTCCACGCCAAAGCCGGCACCGTGACCACGGCATACATCGGTTTTTCTATTTCGCCAACGGTGATGCTGGCGGGAACCTCGACCGCCTCCGCGGTCTCGATGACGGCGACCTGCGCGCCCCGAGAGCCCGGCGACGGCGACGGTCCGCCGCCGAAGCGCACAAGCACCACCGCCACGCATGCCGCCACGGCAAGCCCGCCGAATGCGAAGAGCCCGCGCGGCCATACCGTGCGGGCCCCGGCGGGATGCTCGATGCGGCGGTCGGCCTTCGCCATCGCGCGGGCGAGGATGCTGGCGGATGGCGCGTTGCAACGCTCGGTCTCGAAAAGGATCGAGCATGCCTTTTGCATGTGGGCGTATTGCAAATAAGTGCGGTAACGGGCCTGATTGCTCTTCAACTCCGTCTCCAGCTCGACCGTCTCGGAGGGGGCCAGCTGATGGTCCACATACAAATTAAGCAGCTCTATGAAACGTTTTTCTTTCATTTGAAGTCTTCCCCCATTTTTGCGCGAAGACTTTCACGGGCGCGGGCGATGCGGCTTTTCACCGTGCCGACAGAGATGCGCAGGATCTCCGCGATTTCCTCGTAGGATAGGTTTTTCATGTTTCTCAAAATCAGGATTTCGCGGTGTTTCGCGTTGAGTTTTTCCATGCCGAACGCGATGCGATCGACAAATTCCTGCGTGACGGCCTCGTCATCCGGCGCGGCGGCCTCGGCGGCAAACACCTCAGAAAGCGGCATGGTGGTGTCGTCCCCCACGGGCTGGTCGAACGACACGGTCTTGTCGCGCTTGCGGCGCCACCAATACCAATACCGGTTGCGCGCGAGATTCGTCGCGATCTGGTAAAGCCAAGTTGAGAACGCCGACTCGCCGCGAAAATTCACCAAGCCGCGGTGGGCGCGGATAAATGCGTCCTGAGTCACTTCCTCGGCGTCCTGCGGGTTGCGCAAGAGCTGGTGCACCATCGCGTAAATGCGTGCCCAATAGCGAGATACCATCTCGTCAAACGCCGACGCGTCGCCGCTCTTGAAGCGGTCCACCAACAACTGGTCGAAGGCCACGTCCTGTGCTTTCGTTGACATAGGTTCAACGGAAGTTTGATGCGTGTGTTTGTCCAATGTTCCCACTTTTTACCTCGCTTGATTTCTTCAACTAAGGGTTTCCGAACGGACGAAATTGCAAGGAGAAATCCCAAAACCTTGCGTCCATGCGAGGGCGGAAAATACGTCCCGCGATGAATGCGTCAAAAAAATCCTTGCCAATGTCGCTCCCAGAAACCTATTTCCAGCCCTCTTAATCGCTTGGGGGTTGATAGCTCAACGGTAGAGCAGCGTCCTTTTAAGTCGTTGGTTCAGGGTTCGAATCCCTGTCAACCCACCATGCGTCACCCGGAGCCGGGAAATACGCGGGAGTGGAGGTGCCCAGCCGGACCGCGTCGATGTCGCTCAAGCTTGCTGCTGGAATCGCGAATTCGATTGGCATCGCGCCGGTCGGGGTTCTTTATTCCTCCTTGTTCGGCCCACTGGAATTCGCAGTGCCATGCAAGTCCGCCGTAATGAACAAATGGCCTTGATGAAGGTCATTAGGAACGATCATCCAGCCGGACGCATTCGGATGCGCCCGGAAAAATTCAAAACTGTATCACCATGAAAACGACAACCGCCAGCATACGCATCATGGGCGCGCTCTTGATCACGCTCGGATCAACTCTCGCAGCCACCGCCCAGACCTCGCCTCCCACGCCCCAATCGGTTGCGCCCAACTACACGCCGCCGAAAAACGATCCGAAATATTATTATCAGGACGAAATCCAGTCCCGCTCCCGCGCGTGGGATTTTTACCTGACCGTCGGTTATGTGTTTTTTGACGATGTCAAAATGAATAACCAGACCATCTATGACTGGAATCCCGCCGTGGAAAATTACCGGACAGGAAACCTGAAGCTCGATTTCGACGATTCATTTTCCTTCGGGTTCGGCTTTGCCTATAATTTTAATGATAAATTGTCGGTTGGCGCGGAATTTTCGTTTTCCCAGCCCGATTATGACGCCACATTTTATCAGACCTCAGGCCCTACGGATGACAATGGGCAAACATTCCGGCTCTCCGGCGATGCCGATGTGTATACAGGCAATGCCTTCGTCCAATATAATTTCATGACCGGCAAATTCACCCCGTATGTGCGGGGCAATGTCGGGTTCATGTATATCGACACGGGCATTCCGACAGGTTCTCCCGAATACTATTGGTTTTGGGACTATTGGTGGGGCGGCTACGATGTTTACAGCAGCACCCCGACACAAGATGACACATATTTCTCGCTGGGAGCGACGGCGGGCCTGCGTTATGATTTTGGCAATCATGTGTTTGGCACGTTATCCTATACTGCCGACTGGGTCGATACTCCCCGCGAATGGAGTGTAAATCAAAGAATCAGCGTCTCCGTCGGATGGAATTACTAGCCATCGCGGATCCCTGAAAACAGGCCCTCCCTCCAAAAAAGGGAGGGCTTTTTGATGGCCTGTGGTTCCTCGTCGTTGATCAAACCCGGCATGAACTCTTCTCTTTTTTCGATTTTCCATTTTACCCGGTGGACCGGCAGCATTCTTTCCCTTTTCTGAATGCCGCATCTTCCATGAGTCTCCGCCCTTCCATCCTCATTGTCTTCACCGCGATCCCGCTTCTCTTCGCCGCGCCCGCCGCCAAACCCGCTCCCTGCCGCGCCACCGCTCCCCTCGCCTCGTGGAACGACGGCACCGCGAAAAAGGCGCTCGTCGATTACGTCGCGAAAGTCACCACCAAGGGCTCGCCCGACTACGTGCCGCCCGCCGAACGCATCGCCGTTTTCGACAACGACGGCACGCTCTGGACCGAGCAGCCCCTCTATTTCCAAATCGCCTTCGCCTTCCACCAAGTCGGTGTCCTCGCCCCCCGTCATCCCGAGTGGCAAACCACCGAACCCTACGCCAGCATTCTGCGGGGCGATATCAAGGCCGCGCTCGATGGCGGCGAGAGCATCATCAACGAAATCGTCACCGTCACCCACACCGGCATGACGACCGGGGAGTTCGCCGCCCACGTCCAGGCCTGGCTCGACACCGCCAGGCATCCGCGGTTCAACCGCCCCTACACCGAGTGCGTTTACCAGCCCATGCTGGAGGTGCTCCGCTACCTCCGTGACCACGGCTTCAAGACCTTTATTGTCTCCGGCGGCACCGCCGATTTCATACGCGTTTTCGCCGAGCGCGTTTACGGCATTCCGCCCGAGCAGGTCATCGGCGCCACCTTCGCCACCCGATACGAACCCCGGCCCGGCGGAAACGGCGGCCCCGCCATCGTCATCACCCCGCGCCTCGGCCACGACAACGACAAGGCGGGCAAACCCGTCGGCATCCACGCGCAAATCGGCCGCCCTCCGCTGCTCGCCTTCGGCAACTCCGACGGCGACTACCAGATGCTCGAATACACCACCGGCACGCCTGGACGGCCCCGGCTTGGCTTCATCGTGCGCCACACCGACGCCGACCGCGAATACGCCTACGACCGCGGCTCTCCCATCGGAGCCCTGGACAAGGCGCTCGACCATGCCGCCTCCAAGAACTGGATACTCATCGACATGAAGACCGACTGGAAAACCGTCCACCCGGAGCCATAACCCCTCGCCCGGACGAAGCGCAGGCCGTGGCGATACCCCGCCCGCCGCGCCCATTTTCTTTTCTCGACGCCCCGCCGCCCATTTCCAAACCTTTGCCCCACTATGGTCATCAAACCCAAAGTCCGAGGCTTCATCTGCGTCACCGCGCACCCCGCCGGCTGCGCCGCGCATGTCCAGCAACAAATCGACTACGTGAAGTCGAAGGGCCCTGTCAGGGACGGCCCGAAAAAAGTGCTCGTTCTCGGTGCCTCCACCGGCTTCGGCCTTGCCTCCCGCGTCACCGCCGCCTTCGGCTCCGGCGCCGCCACCCTCGGCGTCTTTTTCGAGCGTCCGTCCGAGGACGGGCGTCTCGCCACCCCCGGCTGGTACAACTCCGCCGCCTTCACCCGCGCCGCGCTCGACGCCGGCCTCTACGCCAAAAACATCAACGGCGACGCCTTCTCCGACGCCGTCAAGCGGCAGGCCATCGATCTCATCAAGGCCGACCTCGGCCAGGTCGATCTTGTCGTCTATTCGCTCGCCTCGCCCCGCCGCACGCATCCGCGCACCGGCGCCACCCACAAATCCTGCCTCAAGCCCATCGGCGCGCCCTACACCAACAAAACCGTCGATACCGACAGGGGCATCGTTTCCGACGTCACCATCGAGCCCGCCACCGAGACAGAGATCGCCGACACCGTCGCCGTCATGGGTGGCGAGGACTGGGAAATGTGGATCGACGCCCTTCTCGAAGCCGGTGTCCTCGCCCCCGGGGCGACCAGCGTCGCCTATTCCTACATCGGGCCCGAAGTCACCTGGCCCATCTACAAAAACGGCACCATCGGCACGGCCAAGATCGACCTCGAGCGCGCCGCGAAAAAAATCGACGCCGCCCTCAAGGCTCACGGTTACGGACGCGCCTTCATCTCGGTGAACAAGGCGCTCGTCACGCAGGCCAGCTCCGCCATCCCCGTCGTCCCGCTCTACATTTCCATCCTCTACAAGATCATGAAGGCCAAGGGCCTTCACGAAGGCTGCATCGAGCAAATGCAGCGCCTCTTCGCCACGCAATTATACAACGGCTCGGCGCTCGCCTTCGACGACGGCGGACGCGTCCGCGTCGACAACTGGGAGATGCGTCCCGACGTACAGGCGGAGGCCGCGAAAATCTGGCCGCAAGTCACCACGGAAAACCTCGCCGCGCTCACCGACATCGAGGGCTACCGCTCCGAATTTCTCCGTCTCTTCGGTTTCGGTCTCCCCGGCGTCAACTACGACGCCGACTACGAGCCGCACGTCCCGATGCCGGAATAAAGTGGCACCACCGAAATGCCCTGCGCGAGGGGCGCGCGCAGACGCGGCAGCGCAGGCATTTCGGCTTGGCAGCGGACAAGCCGCCTTGCGACGAGGTTCCCGGGGCGCGCGGACGGCAATGGGGGCGCGCCGGCCTGCCGCTACCCGATCTCATGGCCGCCAAAACCGCCGGTCTCCGCGACCGCAAGCAACACCGGCCACAGACGGCTGGAAAGCGTGGCCTCGCCGCGCCCGTTTCGCGCCAGCAAGGCGCGGCATCCTTCGCGGTCGAGCAGATGCACGCGGATTTGCTCGCCCTCCACGCCGGGGTTTTCGGCGGGAGCGCCCTTGCAGCCGACCATGATGAACGCCAGCGTCTCGTCGCTCATCCCGGGCGAGGAAAAAACCGTGCCGCTGCGCGCGCCGGTCCACGTGAGCGCGAGACCGGTTTCCTCGGCCAGCTCGCGGCCCGCGCAGGCGGTCAGATCCTCGCCCGGCTCCAGCAATCCCGCCGGCAGCGCAAACTCCCAGGTTTGCACCGGCACGCGCCACTCCTCGATTACGACCAGCCGGCGGCACAAACGCCCGCCGGACGCATCGGCGCCGGTCTCGTGAAACGCGATGATGTTCAGCCCGTCGATGCGGGCGGGGTCGCCGGCCTTGCGGCGGCTGGCATAAATCCACCGCCCGCGCTGATAAAGATTCAGCCAGCGGGTGGCATGGAGAAGTTGCGGTTCGTCGCCCGGTGCGCGCGTGTCGTTGCTCATGGAATTTCGTCTGGACCGATTGTATTCATTCAATAACTACAACGCCCGCCGCCCGCAATTCCGCGATGGCCTCCTCGATGCCCGCGGCGGCGACGCCGGCGCACGCGCCGAGCAGCACGCGCGTGGCGAATCCGTTTTCGTGCGCGTGCAACGCGGTCGCTTTCACGCAAAAATCCGTCGCGATGCCCGCCACGTCCACTGCCGTGATGCCCGCGCTTTGCAGGTAGCCGGCGAGTCCGGTTTGCTCGCCGCCGTCGTCGGCAAAACCCGAGTAGCTGTCGTAGGCGGGGTTCACCCCCTTGCGGATGATGGCGTTGGCATAACGCGCATAAAGCCCCGGGTGAAATTCCGCGCCGGCGGTGCCGGCCACGCAATGGTCGGGCCAGGCCACCTGCCCGCGCCCGGCGGCGGTTTTGCCCTTCGCGTAAAGCGGCACGCCCAGCGTGCTCGCGAACGAACAGTGCCCCGCCGGATGGAAATCCTGCGTGAGCACGACGCGCGCATAACCGCCGCCGGCCATGAGGCCGTTCACGCGGGGCAGGATGCCCTCGGGCGCGGGCAGTTTTTCGTCCGCGAGCGGCACGGCCAGCGCGCCGCCCGTCATGAAATCGCGCTGCACGTCCACCACGATGAGCGCGGCGGCGGGCTTGGCGGCGGGGATGTAGTTTGGCATGTCCATAAGAAGTACGGGACGCGGCGGCATCCGCCGATGTCACACGATGCCGAAGGTTTGTTTCAGCGCCGCGAGAAACTCGGGGCTGTCGCAGACGGCCTTCTCCGGCTCGTCGGAAATTTTTGCGACCGGCTGGCCGTTGACCGCGACGAGTTTCATCACCTGGCTGAGCGCCTTGTGGCCGGGGATGTTGTTCGATAAAAACGTGCCGATGAGATAGCTCGTTTTCCAGGGGTTGCCCTCGTAACGCCGCCACAAGTCCAGCGCCGCGGCGAAATCGAGCCCGTCGGAATACACGGCAAACTTCGACGCCGGGTCGATGCCGAGTTTCCCGAAATGCGAAACCACCAGCCGCGTCCATTCGTGCGGATCACCCGAGTCGTGGCGCACGCCGTCGAAGAGCTTGGCGAAATACAAGTCGAAACTCTCCAGAAACGCCTTGGTCGTGAGCACATCCGGCAGCGCGTAGCCGAGGTCGCCCCGGTATTCCTCGACCCACGCCTGGAGGGAGCGCGACACGAAGGTCTTGAGCGTGCCGCCGTGTTGCTGGAACAGCATCCCAAACTCGTGCGCCTGCGTGCCGACCGGGCGCAGGTCCATGCCGAACGCGAAGTGGATGTTGCTCGTGCCGAAAAGCTGCCCCGGCATTTCGTTGCGGATCAGTTCCATCACGCGGCGATGATGCGCGAGCGTGAAGCGGCGGCGCGTGCCGGCCTCGGTCAGGCGAAAGATTTTCCCCGGACTGGCGGCGACGGCGATTTTCAGCTTTTTGATCTCGCCCGCGAGAAAATCGAGCCCGCGGTCGCTCGCCGCGCGGCGCCCGGCCTCGGTCGGAAACGAAAGCTGCGTCATCAGTTCCGACACGGTCGCCAGCACGAGCGTCTCCAGCAATGACGACGCGATGCCGCCCTCCACCTCGACCGTCACCTCGCCGTCCTTCTCGCCGATGCGCACCATGTCCTTGGGATGCAGCCGCAGGTCGCGCAGCGTGTCGTTCACATAAACCGGTTTCAGGAAACGGATGGCGCGCGCGTGGCCGAGTTCGTCCGGCAGCAGCACGTGCCGGTCCTCAAACGCATCCAGCGCCTCGCGCAACGCCTCCTTCACGCGGGCGGTCCCGGCATTTTTCGTGCGCACCGTATGCCGGTAGCGCAGGGTCACGCCGCCGCTGTGGTTGAGCTGGTGCGCCATCGCCTGCAACATCGTCCATTTGTAGAAGTCAAGAAACGCAGTGACGGGAGCGCCGGTGAATGAAAGGTCGAATTTCATCAAGGATGGGATGTAAATTTGCGCCACTGACCGGACTGTTCAAGAGGCTTCTTGCCATTCAAATCGTTCTCGTTCTCTTACTCGTTCTCGTTCTCTCTTGGCTTTTCGTGAGGTTTCGAGAACGAGAAAGAGAACGAGAACGATTTCAGAGACATTGGCGTCATCTTGGGCCGGCTCCCCGCGTCATCCCGCCCGGCCCCACGCCGACGGCACGCGGCCGGTCTGCCGCCGGAACCACCGCGCGAAATAACTCTGGTCCGGCATCCCCGTCTCCGCCGCCACGTCGGCCACGCGCATGCCTTGCCCGAGCAGTTCCTTCGCGCGCGCCAGCCGTTGCTGCGCGCGATACTGGCCCAGCGTGAGCCCCGTCGCGCGCTTCACGAGCCGGTTCAGGTAATCCCGCTGATAACCGCTGCGCCGCACCACCTCCCCCAGCGAATCGTCCGTGCGCATTTTCAACAACAACTGCCGCACCGCCCCCCCCGCGCCCGCCCCGTCCGCCGGCGATGACGGCAGCCGCCCCAGCCATCCCGCCGCTCGCAGAAACATCGCCAGCAACTGCAACACCGCCGGCGCGCTCTCCCACCGCAACGCGCTGCCCGCGCCTTCCTGCGAGTTGAGCAAATGCGCCACATGCTGCCGCACCTGCGCCAGTTCCGAACGCCCGAGATTGCACACCTCCACCCCGCGCTTCCGCGCGCCCTTCAACCGGAAATCCACCATCAGGCACAACGGCGCCCGCGCCTCCCGCCGCTGAAACGCATGCCGCGCGCCCGGCGGCAGCACCACCAGCGTCCCCGGCTCCACCCGCGCCTCCACCACGCCGTGGCGGGAGGCTAGCGCCTGCACCCCGCGCCCGTGCAGATAAAGCAGCACCTGGCACCACGCGTGCCGGTGCAGCTCCACCGACGCGTGCTCCGCCAGATGCCGGTGCAGCGCAAACCGCATCACGTGCAGCCCCGGCATCCGCACCTCGGCCTTCTCGATCAACAGCGAACGGAAATGTCTCATATCGCACAAAATCAAAGTCGATTTTGTCCTGATTTGCACCGACAAAATCCTCACGCTCTTTCCGATTTTTCTATAAATTCCCATTCATGCCCAACACGTCCGCCCCGCGCTCCTCAATCGAAAATCGAGAATCGAAAATCGAAAATCCGCCGCCCTCCGTCCTCGTCACCGGAGCCAGCCGCGGACTCGGACGCGGCATCGCCCTCCAGCTTGCTGCCGCCGGCTGCTCCGTCGCCATCAACTACGCCGGCAACCGCGCCGCCGCCGATGAGACCGCCGCGCTCTGCCGCGCCGCCGCGCCGCGCCCCGACGCGCAACGCTTCGTCCCCATCCAGGCCGACATCTCCAGCGCCGCCGACCGCCGCCGCCTCGTCGCCGAAACCCTCTCCGCCCTCGGCTCCCTCGACGCCCTCGTCAACAACGCCGGCATCGCCCCAAAAATCCGCGTCGACATCACCGAGGCCACCGAGGAATCCTTCGAACACCTCATCCGCACCAACCTCCAGGGCCCGTATTTTCTCACCCAGACCGTCGCCAACCACTGGCTCGCCACCCGCCCCGCCTGCGCGATTCCGGGCGGCTTCAAAATCATCTACGTCACCTCCACCTCGGCCAACACCGCCTCCGTCTCGCGCGGCGACTACTGCATCTCCAAGGCCGGCCTCGCCATGGCCGCGCAACTCTGGGCGCTGCGCCTCGCCGCCGAAAACATCCAAGTCATCGAACTGCGCCCCGGCATCATGGCCACCGACATGACCGCCGCCGTGAAAGGCAAATACGACCGATTCCTCGCCGACGGCAACGTTCCGCAAAACCGCTGGGGCACGCCCGAGGACGTCGGGCTCGCCGTGCGCGCCGTCATCGAAGGCCGCCTCCCGTTTTCCACCGGCGCCGTCATCCCCATCGACGGCGGCTTCACCCTGCGGAGACTCTAGCCAACCTCTTTCTTCTTTCCTCTTTATCTTTCTCTTTCTCCCACCGCTCCCGCGCATCCCGGAAAGATAAAGAATAAAGAGAAAGATAAAAAAATCCGCACCACCCTCCCCCTCTTTTTCACCTTCGGCTTTTCTTTCATTCCGCATTCCGAAATCCGCATTCCGCATTTTCCATGATCTCCCTCGACCCAACGCTCACGCCCCGCTCTCTCGCCACCGCCGCCGCGCGCGTCTTCACCGCCGCCGCCCCCAAAATCACCTCCCTGCACCGCGCCTGGAACCCCGCCAAAGGCACGCCCGTCTTCACCATCAACGGCCGCTACACCTCGCGCGGCTGGACCGAGTGGACCCAAGGCTTCCAGTTTGGCATGCCCATCCTTCACTACGCAGCCACCGGCGACAAAACCATGCTCGCCCTTGGTCGCGACGGCACCCTCCGCCACATGGCCACTCACGTCAGCCACATCGGCGTCCACGATCACGGCTTCAACAACGTCTCCACCTACGCCAACCTTCTCCACCTCGCCCGCGCCGGACTCGCTCCCGCCTCCGACGGTGACATCGCCTTCTACGAACTGGCCCTCAAAATCTCCGGCGCCGTCCAGGCCGCCCGCTGGACCGATCTCCCGGAAAATCTCGGTTACATCTACTCCTTCAACGGTCCCCACTCCCTCTTCGCCGACACCGTCCGCTCCCTTCGCGCCCTCGCCCTCTCCCATCGCCTCGGCCATGTCCTCATGGGCGAACGCGACCGCCGCATCTCCCTGCTCGAACGCCTTCTCCGTCACGCCGAGACCACCGCCCGCTTCAACGTCTATTTCGGCGCCGGACGTGACCTCTACGATATCCGCGGGCGCGTCGCCCACGAATCCATTTTCAACCTCAACGACGGCTCCTACCGCTGCCCCTCTTCCCAGCAAGGCTACTCCGCCTTCACCACCTGGACCCGCGGCCTCTCCTGGATACTTTGCGGCTACCCCGAACAACTCGAATTTCTCTCCACCCTGCCCGACTCCGAATTCAAGCCCTTCGGCGGAAAAGCCCCAACTCTCGCCCGCCTGCTCGAAACCGCGCAGGCCACCGCCGATTTCTACATCGGGCACACGCCCACCGACGGCATTCCCTACTGGGACACCGGCGCGCCCGGCCTCGCCCGCCTCGGCGACTACCTCGACCGCCCCGCCGAGCCCTACAACGACCACGAACCCGTGGACAGCTCCGCCGCCGCCATCAGCGCCCAGGGCCTCATCCGCCTCGGCAACTACCTCAAAAAGAAGGACCCGAAAGCCTCCTCCCGCTACCTCGCCGCCGGCCTCGCCACCGCGCGCACGCTCTTTGGCGACACCTACCTCTCCACCAACCCGCGCCACCAAGGGCTCCTCCTGCACAGCGTGTATCATCGCCCCAACAACTGGGACCACATCCCCAAGGGCCGCAAAGTCCCCTGCGGCGAATCCTGTCTCTGGGGCGACTACCACCTCCTCGAACTCGCGCTCCTCATCCAACGCATGGCGGAAGGGAAATACTACACCTTCTTCGCCTTCTAAAAAATCGTTCTCGTTCTCTTACTCGTTCCCGAAACGTATCCAAAAACTAACGACATCCCGCGCGCCACTTTCTTTATTCTTTCCTCTTTATCTTTCTCTTTCTCCCGCCGCGCCTCTGTGCACCCGCGCAACCCGGAAGAGAAAGATGAAAGATAAAGAATAAAGAGAAAGATAAAAACCAAACGCGGCAGCGCTCAATCGAAAATCGAGAATCCAAAATCGAAAATTCCTTTCCCCTCATGCACCGCCTCTGTATCCACACGATCACGACAAAACCCTGGTCCATCGCCGAGGCCGTGCGCAACTACGCCGCCGCCGGCGTGCGTCACATCACCGTCTGGCGCGACGCCATCGCGCCGCACACCCCCGCCGAGGCCGGCAAACTCATCCGCGACCACGGCCTCTCCGTCACCTCCCTCTGCCGCGGAGGATTTTTCCCTGCGCTCGCCGCCGCCGTCCGCGTCAAGGCCATCGACGAAAACCGCCGCTGCATCGACGAGGCCGCCGCGCTCGGCGCGCCGCACGTCGTCCTCGTCTGCGGCGCCACCCCCGGCCAGTCCCTCGCCGAGTCCCGCAAACAAATCACCGACGGCATCGCCGCGCTCCTCCCCCATGCCGCCGCCGCCGGCGTGAAACTCGCCATCGAGCCCCTCCACCCCATGTATGCCGGCGACCGTTCCGCCGTGAACACCATGGCCCAGGCCCGCACCCTGTGCCGCTCCCTCGCCTCCCCGCACGTCGGCATCGCCGCCGACACCTACCACATCTGGTGGGACGACGACCTCGAAAACCAGCTCACCCTCGCCGCCCGCGAAAACCTCCTCCTCGCCTACCACGTCTGCGACTGGCGCGTTCCCACCACCGATTTCCTCAACGACCGCGGCCTCATGGGCGAAGGCGCCATCCCCCTCCGCGCAATCACCGCCTGGGTCAACCGCACGGGCTACACCGGTCCCATCGAGGTCGAGATTTTCTCCACCCGCCTCTGGGCCGCCGACCAGCACGTGTTTCTGAAAAACATCATCACCGCCTACCGCGACCACGTTATATAATTTTCGATTTTGGATTCTCGATTTTCGATTAGTGGAACTGCCGCTCCGACTTGCCAGCGACGCGGCAGCGCCCAATCGAAAATCGAGAATCGAAAATCCTCCTTTCTTCCATGAAAACACACCACATCGGCATCATCATGAACGGCGTCACCGGGCGCATGGGCACCAACCAGCACCTCGTCCGATCCATTCTCGCCATCCGCGCGCAAGGCGGCGTGCGCCTCCCCGACGGCGACGTCATCATGCCCGACCCGCTCCTCGTCGGACGCAACCTCGACAAACTCAGCGCCCTCGCCCGCGCCCACGGCATCGACGCCGCCCGCGTCGGCACCGACCTCGACGCCGCGCTCCGCGACCCCGCCAACCAAATCTACTTCGACTCCCAGACCACGGACCGCCGTGCCGAAGGCGTCCGCAAGGCCATCGCCGCCAAAAAAGCCATCTACTGCGAAAAACCCACCGCCGTCGACACCGCCACCGCGCTCGCCCTCTACAAGGAAGCCGCCGCCGCCGGCCTGAAAAACGGCGTCGTGCAGGACAAACTCTGGCTCCCCGGCCTCCTGAAGCTCAAGCTCCTCATCGACTCCGGCTTTTTTGGCCAAATCCTCTCCGTGCGCGGCGAGTTCGGCTACTGGGTTTTCGAAGGCGACCTCCAGCCCGCGCAACGCCCCTCCTGGAACTACCGCAAGGAGGACGGCGGCGGCATGGCCATCGACATGCTCTGCCACTGGCGCTACGTCATCGACAACCTCTTCGGCAACGTCACCAGCGTCTCCTGCCACACCGCCACGCACATCCCCGAACGCATCGACGAAAAAGGCAGCCGCTACGCCTGCACCGCCGACGACTCCGCCTACGCCACCTTCAAGACCGACCAAGGCATTCTCCTCCACTTCAACTCCTCCTGGTGTGTGCGTGTCCGCCGCGACGACCTCCTCACGCTGCAAGTTGACGGCACCAAAGGCAGCGCCGTCGCCGGCCTGCGCGACTGCTGGACCCAGCGCGCCGAGGCGACCCCGCGCCCGGTCTGGAACCCCGACATCCCGCAACCCATTCCGTTCTTCGACGGCTGGCAGAAGATGCCCGACTACACGACCTTCGAGAACGCCTTCAAAGTCCAATGGGAACTCTTTCTCAAGCATGTCGTCATCGGCACACCCTTCCGCTGGACGCTCCTCGAAGGGGCCAAGGGCGTGCAACTCGCCGAAAAAGGCCTCGAATCCAGCGAAAAACGCCGCTGGCTCGACCTCGAAAAACTCGCCTGAGCGAATCCCTCCGGACCGCCACCCAATAAAAACACCGCCCGAAGAGGCGGTGTTTTTATTGGGATCAAATTCTTGCCCGCCTCAAAACGCAGACTTCGGCACCTGCAACGAATCGCCCGGCAGCAGCAACGGGTCCTCGGACGGCTTTTTCAGCGCCAGGTGTGCGTCGATGACATGCGACTGGCCGTCGCGCACCAAGTTCACGCCTTTCTCCCGCGCATAAAGACTGAAACCGCCCGCCGCCTGCACCGCCTTGGTCAGGGTCAAGTCCGATGTCCAGACCACGCGTCCGGGACGCCCCACCTCGCCGCCCACATAGACGTAACGCTCCGTCACGCTCACCGACACATCCACCGTGGTGTAGATTTTTTTCGCCACGTAGGTGTCGCGAATTTGCTGGGAAAGATTCGCCGTCGTCACTCCCGAAGCCTTTACGACTCCGATGAACGGCAGCGAAATCAGCCCTTGGTCATCGATCTGCACCTGGTTGCTGCTCGGGTCGGGCACGCCCTGAAGCGCGATGACAAGCGTGTCACCCGGCCGGAGCGAGGCCGCGGAGCCGGACGCGGGGAGTTTCGGGTTTTGGCGTGCCCCCCCGCCTGTCGATTGACATCCCGCGCCCGCCAGCAGGAACAACACGGCGCAGCAGCAGGCCGCGCCGATGAGTCGCGCACGGGCAAGAAGGGGCATCTTCGAGGCAGGGGAAAGTGGCCGCATTCGGCGAGCGTGGACGATCAACGTTTCCCACGCGAGCGCCGTTTTGGGCGGTCCTCGTCGTCGAGTTCGTCCTCATCCTCCTCGGCGTCGTCCTCATCCTCGTCGGACTCCTTCTCCTCCGAGTCTTCGCCCTCCTCTTCCTCTTCTTCATCCTCGTCCCATTTGAGGGACTCGTCGTTCTTGAGGCGCTCCTCCTCCTCTTCATCGAGTTCGGGCAGATCGTCGTCGGCAGCCTCGTCCGCGCTGGATTTTTCGGCGGCGTCCTCGTCGGTATCCCAGCCGGCCGGCACGTAGTCGAGGATGCCGGTCAGCTCCTCGAACGTGTGGATGGCCTTGCCCTCGATGAAACTGGCGTTCTGTTCCTCGCGAAGCTCCTCCTCGACCTCGTCCACGGTGAGTTTCGCCTCGAAGTCGAAGAGATCGTTGAGCATCTTCACCCGGCAGCGGGTGATGTGGTCGAGCAGGTCGGCGTAGGGGCCGTTTTCCTCGTCGATGGTGTCGGCGAGGATGAAAAGTTTTTCGTCGGACTCGAAGAAGGAGTCCTTGAATCGCTTCAGGCGGATGCGGCCGTCACCGAGGTCGCGCTCGATGCGGAAGGCGATAAACGCCGCCTCCATGATGTCCTGGTCGAAGCCGTAGTCGCGCAACGGCTCGACGAGTTCAATGAGGTGATCGACCTGACGCGGGTCCACGATGCTGAGCCCGTCCACATCCCAGCGAATCGGATCGCTGACTTCATCGACCCACCAGTTGTGGTCTTCGCCGAGGCGGACTATGCACCAATCGAGAGTTGTGGAGGATTTGGCCATGAGGAGATGTCGGGTTTGTGTGGTGTAACTTGGATGTTGGTTTGTGAGTCGGCTCGCAGCAAAAGAGGCGGCCCGCGGCAAAGTCAAACCGGGAAAACCGCATCGTTGCATTTTCCCGGCGCGCCTCCACTCGCGCACCCGTAACCTCTGGAATTGCAGCGGCAGCGTGCTGGGCAAAAAACGAAAAACAAGCACAAAATCACGTCTTTTTCGGACATGCTTTCCGAAGGCCGTTTTTGCCGTCGGCGCCCTGCTGCGCGCTTGATTTTTCCCTTGGGCAAAATCACGCTCCAAACTACGGATGAACATACTCTACGAACGCGTGCTGCGGCGTCTCTTTTTCAAACTCGACTGCGAACGGGCCCATGATCTCGCGGTCCTCGCCATGACCCTGCTCGGCCGCCTGCGCCCGCTCTGCGCCGTGATGGAGCGCCTCAACCGCCTGCCCGCCGGCAGCGCGCCCGTCGAGGCGTTCGGCCTGCGCTTCCCCAATGCCGTCGGTCTCGCCGCCGGGTTCGACAAGCACGCCACCGGCTGGCCGGCCGCCGCCGCGCTCGGCTTCGGCCACGTGGAAATCGGCACCCTCACCGCGCTCCAGCAGCCGGGCAACCCGCGCCCGCGGGCGTTCCGTTACCCGGCGCACGAGGCCGTCATTAACCGCATGGGTTTCAACAACCACGGCGCCGACCTCGCCGCCCGCCGCCTCGCGCGCCAGCCCGGCCCCGGGCGCCGCGCCATCCCGCTCGGGGTGAACATCGGCAAATCGAAGGCCGCCCCCCTCGACAAGGCCACCGAGGACTACCTCGCCAGCTTCGCCAAGCTTGCCGATTACGCCGACTACATCGCGCTCAACGTCAGCAGCCCCAACACCCCCGACCTGCGCAAGCTCCAGGACGAGGACCGTCTCCGCGAGCTGCTCGGCGCCATCACGGCCGCCAACCGCGACCGCGCCGCGCAACCCGGCAAGACCCGCAAGCCCATTCTCCTCAAAATCGCTCCCGACCTCACTTGGCGGCAAATCGACGCCGTGCTCTCCACCATCGCCGAGTTCGGGCTCGACGGCATCATCGCCACCAATACCACGCTTGCCCGTCCCGGTTGTTTCGCGACGGTCAACGAGGCCGGCGGCCTGAGCGGCAGGCCGCTTCGCGCGCCCTCGACGCAAATCATCAATTACATCGCGCGCACGACGGGCGGCAGGCTGCCCATCATCGGCGTGGGCGGCATCACCGACAGCGAAAGCGCGGGTGAAAAACTCGATGCCGGCGCGACCCTGGTGCAAATTTACACCGGCATGATTTACCGCGGCCCGTTTTTCGCCCGCGACCTCGCCCGCCACCTGAGCACGCGGCAGATGCGCCCCGTGCTGGGATACTAAGACTGGTCCTGTTCAATTTGTCGCATAACCCGGCCGGCGCCTTCAGCCGAACCGTCGGTGAAGGCGCGGGAAAGTAACCGAATGGATTACAATCCGGGCTGAGATGCCGGCGACAAATGGGAGGGGTGATGGCAAAGCCGGCGGGATGCCGGCGCTCCCAGTCGCTGACGCGTTCCCGCGCCGGCGTCTTTCCCTGTCACCACGCCAGTGTCGCGCCCGCCACCCACTGCCGGCGCGCGGCCGGCACCGCCGGCACATCCTGGAAATCGGAATCCCATAGATTGTCCACCGCGGCCGTCAGCCGCAGCGCGGACCAGCGCGGCGGCGTGTAGCTCACCTCGACCGCGCTCAACACCGCGTCGTCACCCGTCACGCGCAACGCATTCGGTTTCTGCCGGCGTGCCTCGTTGTCGAGGCGGATCTCCCAGCCGCGACCGGCGCGCACCGTGACCGCGGCGGTGAGCCGGTGCTCGGGAAAATTCAACGCGTAGAAACTCGCGTCGGCGCTCGCGTTTCCGTAATCGGCATCCTTCCGCAGCCCCGTGTAGCCGAGCACGAGGTCGAGCCGCCTGCCCGTGTAACGCGCCACCAGCTCGATGCCCGTCGTGTCGATGTCAACCGCGCTCGCCACGCGCGCGTTGGGCAGGCTCGTGCTGTAAATCCAGTCCACCAAGCCGCGCTCGCTGCGGTGAAACACCGCCGCCGTCCAGGCCCAGTTGCCGCGCGCGCCTTTCAGTCCCAGTTCGGTGTTGCGCGCCTTTTCGCGCCCGAGATCCGGGTCGCCGCGGAACAGGCCCGCCGACGGACGCGAGTTCAGCGCGGTGTAGGTGGCCACTTGCGACGAGGCGGCGTAGGAAACATAAAGCTCGTCGGCGAGCGCGCCGGGCGCGGCGTTGGCGAGCGCGAGGCGCGCGACGGGCGAGACCGCCGAGGCGTCGCGATTCGTATCGTCGAAGACCGCGCCGGCCAGCACCGTGAGCTTGCGCGCGCCGGCCAGCGCCCACGAGGTTTCCGGAGCGAGCGAGGCGCGCGTGTGGTTGCGGGTGTTGAAGCGCCCCCAAGTGAGCGTGTCGGACTCGAGTTTGTCGGCGATGAAATTGGCCGAGAAATTCCATGCGAACGTGCCGGTGGTCAGGCGCCCCTCCGCGCCCGCGCCGCGCACCCAGGTGGTGTGGTTCGAGGGGCCCGGCGTCGCGCCCGTGCGGTTATACACGTAGTGGTCCACGTTGCGCCGCCAGTAGGCGCCCGCCGCCACGAAGTCGCCGCCGCCCAGTTCCTCGCGGTGGTTGAGCACGAGCAGTTCCGTGCGCAAGTCGTCCGACTCGATCACATTGTAGGGCGTATAGAGGTTCGGCCAGCTGATGAACTTCGACTGCCAGCCATAAAACAAATCCGTCTGCCCGCCGTCGCCCGCGAGTTGCAGACGCGCGTTGTAACGGCGGAAACGCGATTCGCCAAACGTCCGCGAGCCATCCGAATCCGACCACGCCCCGGCGACATCCGCCGCGAGCCGCCGCCCGCCCGCGCCCACCGGCGACACCCAGCCTTGGTAAGCCTCCGCGCGCCAGAGACGGTTGTCGCCCGCGCCCGCCGAGGCCATGCCGCCCGTGCGCACGCGCCGCCACTCGTAGGCGATGGTGCCGGCGTTCGCGTTCCAGCCGCCGAGCGCGTTGTCCGCCCCGGTGAGCACCGTCGGCGCCGACAACATCGCCGGCGCGGCGGGAATCTCCGCCGAGTAATGCCCCGTCTGCGGGTCGTAAAGCGCGACCGCCCCCGCGCGAAACCCGGTCGTCTCGAAAATCCCGCCGCGGATCGCCACGTCCGCCTGCGCCTCGCCCATGTTGCGCGCCTGCACATCGACGAGCGGCTCGAAGGCCAGCGCCGACACCGGCATGGCAAACGCCGACACCGGCTCCTGCAACGCCACCCGCGACGAATACACCGACAGCGCGGGCATTTCCACCGCCGCGCCCGCATCCGCCGCCGCATCTCCCGTCGCGGCCTCCTGCGCGCACACAACGCCCGCCAGCACCGCGGGCGCCAAAATGGAAAACCTGAAAGACAAACTTGTTTTCATAATTGAAAACCAAGTTAACAATCAGGCGATCCTCAGAAATCAAGACATTGTTTCATGATTTTGTTTTTTGATTAACAATATGCGCTCATTGGGTTCCTCGCCGGGTCGAGTGGCACGGGCGACTCGCCCGTGTGCCTGGTATTTTTACGACGAAACACGGGCGGGACGCCCGTGCCACTCAACCCACGGCATAAAAACCGGTCCGCTTGCGCGGACCGGCCTGCAAAACGAATGCCGGGAAACGTGCGGGATTTTTTTCAGCGCACGACGCGGGCGCCGCCGCCTGCGATTTGTTTTTCGACTTCCTTGCGCGTCGCCATCGACGTGTCGCCGGGCGTGGTCGAGGCCAGCGCGCCGTGGGCCGCGCCGTATTCGACCGCCTTTTGCGGGTCGTTGTGCTCGAGGAAGCCGAAGCTCAGGCCGCTCGCGAAGCCGTCGCCGCCGCCGACGCGGTCGAGGATTTCGAGTTCGGCGTATTTGCGGCTCTCGAAGAATTTGCCGTCGTGCCAGCAAATCGCGCTCCAGTCGTTCTTCGTCGCCGTGATGACGCGGCGCAGCGTGGTGGCCGCGACCTTGAAGTTCGGGAAATCCTTCACGGCGGTCTCGATCATCGCCTTGAACGCGTCCACCGGGATCGTGCTGATGTTGTGATCGACGCCCTTGACCTCGAAGCCGAGCGAGGCGGTGAAATCCTCCTCGTTGCCGATCATCACATCGACGTAGCTCGCGATCTCGCGGTTCACTTCCTGGGCCTTTTTCAGGCCGCCGATGGATTTCCAGAGCGAGGGGCGGTAGTTGAGGTCGTAGCTGACAATGGTGCCGTATTTCGCGGCGGCCTTCACGGCCTCGATGGTGAGCGCGGCGGTCGTCTCGGAGAGCGCGGCGAAGATGCCGCCGGTGTGGAACCAGCGCACGCCCAGCTTGCCGAAAATGTGCTCCCAGTCGAAGTCGCCTGGCTTGAGCTGCGAGGCGGCGGTGTTGCCGCGGTCGGGCACGCCCACGGCGCCGCGGATGCCGAAGCCGCGCTCGGTGAAGTTGAGGCCGTTGCGGACGGTGCGGCCCATGCCGTCGTCCTCGCGCCATTTGATGAAATCGGTGCAGACGCCGCCCTGCATGACGAAGTCCTCGAGCAGGTGGCCGACCTCGTTGTCCACAAACGCGGTCGCGACCGCCGTGCGCAGTCCGAAGCATTTGCGCAGGCCGCGCGAGGTGTTGTATTCGCCGCCGCCCTCCCAGACTTTGAACTGGCGGGCGGTGCGGACACGGCCCTCGCCGGGGTCCAGGCGGAGCATGATTTCGCCGAGCGAGATTTGGTCGAAGGTGCAGTCTTTGGCTGATTTTATTTTGAGGCTCATGGTTGGAAAAAAGAGCACGGACTGAAACGATGCACAAGACGCAGTGCAATCCCTATTCAGGTTCTCGTGTCCGTTTATGCCGTAATACCATTAATTAAAAATAGTTATATTTTTAATAAGGCGAAGCGTTTCAGGTAGGGCGAGGCGTCCCGCCGAGCCGAGGGTCGCCAACGGCTCGGCGGGACGCCTCGCCCTACCTGATAAGTGCCAAAGTGGTTCGGATTTGGCGCGGCTCAGGCTTTTCCGGGCAGGAGATAATCCGGGTTTAGCTTGTGCAGCGTCTTCGGCACGAAAAGGCCGTCCTTGCGGATGAGTTTGCCGTCGAACCAGATTTCGCCGCCGCCGTATTCGGGGCGCTGGATGCAGACCATGTCCCAGTGGACTTGGGATTTGTTCCCGTTGCCCGCGCGTTCGTAGGCCTGGCCGGGCGTGAAGTGGAAGGAGCCGGCGATTTTCTCGTCGAAAAGGATGTCGCGCATCGGTTCGAGGATGTGCGGGTTGAAACCGAGCGCGAATTCGCCGATGTAGCGCGCGCCTTCGTCGCTATCGAGGATTTTGTTGAGCGCCTTGGTGTTGCTGCCCGTCGCCTCGACGATGCGGCCTTTCGAGAACACGAGGCGGATGTGGTCGAAGGACTGGCCGAGATAGACGGTCGGGGCGTTGTATTGCACGCAGCCCTCGACGCTGTCGCGCACGGGACAGGAAAACACCTCGCCGTCGGGAATGTTGCGCAAGCCGCCGCAGACTTCGGAGCCGATGCCCTTGATCGAGAAGCGCAGGTCGGTGCCGGGCCCCTTGATGTGCACGCGGTCGGTCGCGTCCATGAGCCGGGAGAGCGCGGCCATGCCGGGCTTCATGCGCGAGTAGTCGAGCGTGCAGACGCGGAAATAGAAGTCCTCGAATTTCTCGGTGCTCAGGCCGGCCTGCTGCGCCATCGACGGCGTCGGCCAGCGGAGCACGACCCATTTTGTTTTGCCGACGCGGTGGTCGAGCACGGGTTTCATGAGGCGGCTGACGAGCTGCACGCGGGCGGCGGGCACATCGGATGCCTCGAAAATATTCTCGGAGCCGCGCAGCGCGATATACGCGTCCATCTTCTGCATGCGCGCGAGTTCGACGGCGGCGTGCGGCGCGTATTGCTCCTCGGTGGCGCCGAGGGTGAGCTCGCGGGTGACGCGGGCGCGGTGGAGGTTGACCATCGGGTGCGCACCGCATTCGCGGACGGCGCGGATGAGCGCGACGACCATCGCGTCGGGGATGTCGAACGCATCGATGAGCACGCGCTCGCCTTTCTTGAGCGACGTGGAATAGCGGGTGAGTCCCTGGGCGAGTTGCGCGAAACGCGGATCGGTGAGCATGGGAAAAAAAGAGAGGGGTAACACGCACGGCGCAAGCCAAGAGCGGGGGGCACCCCGTCCCCTCGCCGCTCACGGCAGCGCCGCGGCGCCGGGGAAGCAGATGCGCTCGACCGCCTCGTTGAAGTCGGCGGCGCCGCGCAGGATGTCGATTTCCAGCCGCAGGTAATACAACGGCAGCGGACACGGCCAGGCCTCGTCGATGCGCACGGCGTCCTTCTCGGTGGTCACCACAAAATCGGCCCCCTGCTCCAGCGCGCCGGCGAAGACCGAGTCGATGTCGGCACGGGTGAAACGGTAGTGATCCAGAAAGCGCCGCGTGTGGACGATGTCCGCGCCGAAGTCTTTCAGGAATTTCTCGAAACTTTCCGGCACGGCGATGCCGGAAAACGCCGCCACGCGCCTGCCGCGCAGGTGTTCGAGCGGTTCGCGCGCACCGGGGGCGTCGTCGGCGCCGCCGAAACGGCGCAGGTATTGCGGACGGTGCGCGCACTCAATGATGTCCACCCCCGGATTGTGCTTCTGGATGAGGTCCTCCAGGTCCTGGTCGCGCCGGCCGTTGGACTTGGTGAGGAAGACGTAGCTGGCGCGCTTCAGGTGCTTGACGGGCTCGCGCAGGATGCCGCGCGGGAGCATGAAGCCGTTGCCAAACGGATTCGTCTTGTCGACGAGCAGCAGATTCAGCCGCCCCTTGAGCGGGAGGTATTGGAAACCGTCGTCGAGCACGAGCGTGTCGCAGCCGAACTTCTTGATCGCATACATGCCGGCCTTCACGCGGTTCTTGTCCACGAGCACGAGCACGCCGGGAAGGTTGCGCGCGAGCATGAACGGCTCGTCGCCGGCGTGCTCGGAGTCGAGCAGCACGCGCTTCCCGTCGCTCACGATGCGCGGCGGCGGCTCGGCGGCGTGCGTGATCCAGTTGAGCCATTTTTTCCAGAACGGCGGCGACTTGCTTTTGTAGCCGCGGCTGAGGATGGCGACCTTGCGGCCCCGGTCGCGCAACGCGCGGGCAAATTTTTCCACCACGGGGGTTTTCCCGGTCCCGCCCACGGTGAGATTGCCCACCACGACGACGAGGCATCCGAGCGGCTGGTCATGGAATATCCGGTTGCGATACAACCACCAGCGCGCCTGCACGATGCCGTTGAACAAATAGGAAAACACCTGAAGCACCGCCGTGAGCACCATGGCCGCCGTGCCCTCCGCGCGCCCAAAAAACACATCGATGGCGAATTGCTCGACGGAGCGGGCTTTTTTATTGAACCAAGAGGACATAGGGAGGTTTTGCGGAGAAAAACGCGGACTTTGGAAGGAGGACAAACGGGAGTTGAGGATTGACGCTAAAGGCAGGCTGGAGTTCGTTAACAAGTTTCTATCACGACGTTGTTCAATCCATGCAACTCAATCTGGTAAAGTCCAAGATTCATCGTGCCGAGGTCACCGATACGAGCCTCAACTACGAAGGCAGCCTCGCCATCGACAGCGAATTCATGGCGCTGGCCAACATGCGCGCCTACGAACGCATCCTCGTCGGTAACATGGCCAATGGCGAGCGCTTCGAGACCTACGCCATTCCCGCGCCCGCCGGCTCGAAGGTCATCAGCCTGAACGGCGGCACCGCCCACCTCGGCAAGCGCGGCGACCTCGTCACCATCATGTCCTTCGCCGTCGTCGATGAAAAGGAGGCCGAAGGCTGGAAACCCACCGTCCTCGTCCTCGGCGACGCCAACCGCAAGGTCATCAAGGTCTCGGGCAAATAGCCACGCTCCATATCCTTACCTATCTTTATTCTTTCCTCTTTATCTTTCTCCCAAGGCCCACTCGCCGCAGAGCCCTGAAATATGCTTAATGCAAAAGAGAAAGAGGAAAGATAAAGAATAAAGAGAAAGATACGGATAAAAGTAACCTCACTCATTCCCTTTTTTCCCAAACCCACACATCCAAACCACCGAACATGAGCTACAAACTCTTCATTCCCGGCCCCATTGCCGTCTCCGAAAAGACGCTGCGCGCCATGGCCCAACCGATGATTGGCCACCGCAGCCCTGACTTCGTCGCGCTGTACAACTCCATCCAGCCCGACCTGCAGGCGCTCATGTTCACCAAGGACCCGGTTTACCTGAGCACCAGCAGCGCCTGGGGCTGCATGGAAGGCGCGATCCGCAATGTCGTCAAAAAGAAGGTGCTCAACTGCATGAACGGCGCCTTCTCGGACAAATGGTTCGACGTCTCCAAACGCTGCGGCAAGGACGCCACGGCGCTCAAGTTCGACTGGGGCCAGCCCGTCGATCCCGACGCCGTCCGCGCCGAGCTCGCCACCGGCCAATACGACGCCATCACGCTCATCCACAACGAAACCTCCTGCGGCTGCATGAGCGACCTGCCCGCGCTGATGGCCGTCATCCGCGAGTTCCCCGAAGTCATCTCCATCGTCGACACCGTCAGCTCCTTCAGCGCCGTGCCGATCAAAAAGGACGAACTCGGCATCGACGTGCTCATCACCGGCTCGCAGAAAGCCCTCGCGCTCCCGCCCGGCCTCGCGCTCCTCTCCGTCTCGAAACGTGCCCTCGAGCGCGCCGCCGCCCTTCCCGACCGCGGCTACTATTTCGACTTCCTCGAATTCCAGGCGAACCACGAGAAAGGCATGACGCCCAGCACGCCCTGCATCGCCCTCATCTACGCGCTCAAGTCGAAACTCGAGGACATCAAGGCCGAAGGCATCGACGCCCGCTTCGCGCGCCACGCCAGGCTCAACCAGACCGTCCGAGACTTCCTGTTCGCAAAAGGCTTCAAGCTCTTCCCGAAGGAGGGCTACGGCTCCATCTCGCTCAACTGCTTCGCCAACACGCTCAACATCGACCTTTCCGCGCTGAACAAGACACTGAAAACCAAGCACGCTCTCGTGATCGACGGCGGCTACGGCAAGCTGAAAGGAAAAACCTTCCGCATTTCGAACATGGGCGACGAGACCGACGCGACCATCGCCGCGCTCCTGAAGTCCCTCGACGCCGCGCTGGCCGAGACGCCCGTGCTCGCCGCGGCAGGCTGAGCACCAGCCCAAGCCGCGATAATAAAAATCCTCGGGGCAAGCCCCGAGGTATTGAAGACACTCGCAACGAATTCCGTTGCTCCGACAAACGAGGCACGCTTCGGGGCATTCCCCCCGAAGTGCCCTGCCGTCGAAAATAAGGCGGGAAGCGCCGCCGGCCTCTTCCTTTCTTCCTGAAAAACGCCGCGTATTATTCGGCCAATTCCTTCAGCGAAGTCACGATATCCGGTTTCGGACGCGGGAGTTTCATGCCGTGACCGAGGAAAAAGCTTGGATGCGGAGGCTGGTTGTAAGCGACATTCTGCCACGCGATGGCAAGACGGTATTGACGGTCGTGCATCAGCGTGGGCAGCCGGTGTTCGGTCGGGATCGTCGTGGTGTAGATGCGCAGCTCGCGGCTGTCCGCGGCGCGCCAGACGACTTCCTCGCGCCAGTCGCCAAAGAGGTCCGCGCTCAGGCAAGGCGTCGCCTTGGTGCCGTTATTCGACGCGCAGTCGGGATCGGTAAGGAGCACGTCGGACACCCCCGTTTCCCAGTTCCATTTGGAGATGGTCACGCCATCGAGCAGTTCGCGCAGCAAATCGCCGTCCCACCATGCGAGGAAGTTTGTCTGGCGCGGTTTCCGGGAGGAAATGACACGGCCTTTGTTGTCGTAAAACTCGCCATACGAGGCCCACATTTCGTAACCGGGCGTGCGCGGGTCGATGTCGGCGGCGACGCCGCGCCCGACGTCGCCCTTGCCCCATTCGTCGCCCTTGCCGCTGACGCCGAAAATCAATTCGCCGGTGCGCGCGTCGCGAAACTCGATGCCGGCGTTACGATACGAGCGTTTGTTTTCGTGGACCATGAAAACCTGCTGTCCGCCGCGGGCGGGGTCCATGACGCTCATATGTTGCGCGTCACCATGGCCCAGCCCGGTCGAGTAAAGGCCCTTGCCGTCGGCGCCGATGACGGCGGCGCCGTAGATGATTTCGTCGCGACCATCGCCATTCACGTCGCCGACGAGCACGCTGTGCGCGCCTTGTCCGCTGTAGGCTTTGTTGCCCGGCGTGCCGTCCTCGCTGTCGAAAACCCAGCGCGAGGTGAGTTTCCCGTCGCGCCAGTCCCAGGCGGCGAGCACGGCGCGGGTGTAATAGCCGCGGCACATCACGAGACTCGGGCGGCGTCCGTCGAGATAAGCGACACAGGCGAGGAAGCGGTCCACGCGGTTGCCCTTTGCATCGCCCCAGCCGGAGCCGTCGCCGCCACGCGCCGGGACATAGTCCGTCGTGGCCATAGCCGCGCCGGTGCGTCCGTTGAAAATGGTGAGAAACTCGGGACCGTCGAGGATGACACCGCGCTCGTTGCGGTAGTCGGCCTTGGCATCCCCGATCACCCGGCCCGCGCCGTCCACGGTGCCGTCCGCCGTCTTGCAGGCGATCTCGGCGATGCCGTCGCCGTCGAGGTCGTAAACGATGAACTGGGTGTAGTGGGCGCCGGAGCGGATGTTGCGCCCGAGGTCGATGCGCCAGAGGCGGGTGCCGTCGAGTTTGTAGGCGTCGAGATAGGTGCTGCCCGTGTATCCGCCCTGCGAGTTGTCCTTGGAGTTGGTGGGATACCACTTGACGACGATTTCGTATTCACCGTCGCCATCCAGGTCGCCGACCGAGCAATCGTTGGCATCGTAGGTGTAGGATTTGCCGTCGGGCGTCGTGCCTCCGCCCGGGAGCTGAAGCGGGATGGCGAGGTATTGGCGGACCGGTGCCCCGGACGGCAGTATCCAGCTTTTGGATGCGGAGGCGGGTTGCTCCGCCCCGGCCACGATGGCGCGGACGGAATAGGTATTGGCCCGGGCCAGATCGGCGGTTTTGTCGGTAAAGCAGGTCGCGCCGGCAAGCGGGGCGGAGTTGAGCCTGACCGGCGCGGCTCCGTCCGTCGCACGGTAAAGGTTGAACGCGGTGTCGGGCGCCTCGGTGCCGAGCAAGCGCCAGCTCACAAACACCTCGGTTTCGGTCGCGCGCACCGCGACGATGCCGCGGTCGAGATTTTCCATGAGCGATGGCGCGGCGTGGACCGGCCATGTTCCCCAGACGGCCGCGCAAAGACAGAACGCCGGGACAACGGACAGGCGGGAAACACAACGGAGCAGGAATGACATGATGTGCATTGTAGTGGTAATGGGAAAGGAGCGGACTAAGAAAAAGCCGGGCCGCCGCACGCAAGCGATGCGGCTGGTTTCACAATGTCCGATCATGCGCGCTTCCTTGGAATGATGAAACACCTGTCCGTGTTGACAGTTCGAGAGGCAGACCAGACCGGAAGCGATTTATGCCCTTGAGAAATGCCCCGGCTTCGTCACCACTAGGGCACAACACACGGCGCCATGCCTGCTTTGCCATGAATCTGCCCAACGAGGCCCCCCGACTCCCCCTCTGGCCTTTTCTCGCCAGCGATGCCATTCTCCTGCTCGCCGCCTGGCTCATCGCGACCCAGGCTCCCTCCCCGCTCGACACCGCGACGCTCGCCGCGATCGCCATTCTTGTCGGAATCGGCGCCTTTGTCGCGATCATACCCTTTCTGCTCAATTATACCCGGCGGCAGGACATGCTGCTCATCGAGCGGCAGAATCAAATCGCCGCGCTTGCCCGCGACACCGCCGCCACCGCCGAGCAGATCAGCATCGCCGCCGGCAGCCTGCATGGCATCGCCGAGTCCGCCACGCGCCTGCTCAAACACGCCGACCAGCTCCCTGCGCGTCTTCAGGAAAAAATCAACGAATTCAAAACCCAGCTCAACGAAGTCGCCGTGGTCGAAAACGAAGCCCTCGCGCAGGAAATCAACACGCTTCGCGCCTCCGAGACCGAGCGGCTGGAAACGGCGCTCTCCGCCATTCGCGACGCCGCGGTCGAGCTTGCCACGCTCGAGACCGCCGCCCGCCAGCACGCCATCAGCACCAAGGATGCGCTGGCCGGCACGTCAGCCGCCGCGCGGGAAAGCGCCGTCGCGCTCGCGGCCGGCCAGGCTCTGGCCGAAAAGAAATTCGCCGAGACTCAGTCCGCCGCCATTTCCGCTATCGAGCAAACCGTGAACAGCGCCCTCGCCCGTCTCGATGCCGGCCTGGCCAAGTTCTCCAAGCTGAAATTCGAACCGCCGGCCACCGCGCCAAATTCCGAACCGCCAGCGAAGGCTGTCCCAAACAAAACACCATCGTCGCCGCCCGCCAAACCGTCCGAACCTGAGCCCGCCGGCAATGCATCTTCTGCACCCCATGCACCGGCGGACGGCGCCTTTCCTACCCCGATTTCCCCAGAACCGATCTCACGTCCGTCTCCGGCCAGCCTTCCTGTTTCGGACAAACCGCCCGCCAAATCGGAAGCCCCCGCGCAAGAGACGGCCCCGGAGCCCGCCCCCGCGCCCCGGAAACCAGTCCCGCCACCCTCCCCGCCCAAAAACGAAGAACTTGTCCCGGCCAAGGTCGCTGCTGGTTCATCGACCGACACCGCGGTTGCATCAGGCGACGATTTCGTGGACAAGCCGGAGCCCGCCTCCGAACCGGAACCAGCCGCCAATCCTGGCACTCCGCAACCGCCGGCTCCCCCGCCCGCCAAGACCCGCCAGCCGGTCACCGCAAAACGCCGTTCCGCCCACCGCGATCTTCCGCCGGACGAAGCGCTTCCCGGGTTGGATTTGCCGCCGTCTGACGATTTTAATCAGGACGTGCCGGAAACCCCGGAATTATCCACCGCCATCTCCGCCGATGGCATCACGCGTCTCATCGTCACCGCGTATATTGGCATCGGCAACAAACTCCATATTCGCGGCGAGGGTCCGGGATTGAGCTGGGACAAGGGTGTCCCGCTCCAGTTCATTTCCATTGGGAAATGGCGCTGGGAGTGTCCCGATGCCGATGCTCCGATTACCTTCAAGCTCTACAAAAACGACGAAATCGAGTGCGCGGCGCTGGGCCGGCAGACGCTCCGCCCCGGCTACCAGCACGAAGTTCCGGCAAATTTTTAGAGCATTTCCTATTTATTCTGTCGCATGTAGGGCGCGACCTTGCGTCGCGCCGCGGGCACTAAACCGGCCTGACACAAGGTCAGGCCCTACGGGGACATGGTTTATTTACGACAGAATAAATAGGAAATGTGCTATCACTACTCCGTTAAGTAATACTTGGGTTATTTTCCCCGCGCAGGCAGGATGCGAGGCATGATGACCGCAGGGCATGTGACGAGGATACGGCAGCAGTTGCAGGGTTTCGTGGAGGAGTTCGCCGAGGATTTGGGACGGAGCGAACGCCGCCACTGGTGCGGCAAGTATCTGGAGGGCTTGTTGCGAGAGGGGGAACACAAGTCGATCGAGCCGCTGGCCGCCCGGGTTGGCTGCGATGACCAGGCACTCCAGCAGTTTGTCAACCAGAGCCCGTGGGATCACCGGGCCGTGCTCCACCGACTGCGCCAGCAGATGCGGACGTCGGCGTCGGCGGGCGGAGTGCTGGTGCTCGACGACACCAGCCTGCCCAAGCAGGGCCGCCACTCGGTCGGAGTCGCCCGCCAGTATTGCGGAGCCCTGGGCAAGATCGCCAACTGCCAGAGCATCGTGACCTGGCATTGGCTGGGCGCGACAGGATTGCACTGGCCGCTGGCCGCGCAACTCTACCTGCCGGCCGAGTGGACCGCAGATGAGCCGCGGATGAGCCGGGCGGGAGTGCCGCCGGCCGAACAACGCTTCCGCGAGAAGTGGCGCCTGGCGCTCGATCTGCTCGACGAAATGAAGCCGCAGTTGCCGGCCTATCAAGCCATCGTCTTCGATGCCGGCTACGGAGTCGTGCAGTCCCTGCTGGCAGAACTGGAAAAACAGGCAGAGCCCTACGTGGCTCAGGTTCCCGGCAATATCGCCGCGTGGCCGGCCGCAGCCGTGGCCACCCTCAAGCCGGCACGGCGTGGCCGGCCGCGACAGCACGCCATCGTGCAGGATCCGGCGATGCATCCCCTCTCCATGGTTGGGTGGCGGGACAAACTTTTACAGGAACCGGGGCGATGGGTTCAGGTGCAATTGCCACGGGCCGACGGTGCCAGCGTCCAGGCTGTGGCCGTGCGGGTTCAGGCCTCCCGACGAGGCAGTCGCTGGCGGCAGCCCGGCGCGGCCCGCTGGCTGCTGATCGAGCAACTCGGCGAGGAGACCTTCAAATATTATCTGTCCAACCTTCCGGCCGGCACCCCGCTGGCGGAGCTGGTCCGGCTGGCGCACCAGCGCTGGGCCATCGAACAGGGCTACCAACAATTGAAGGAGGAGCTCGGGCTCGACCACTTCGAGGGTCGTTCCTGGCGGGGGCTGCACCATCATGTTACGCTGTGTTTCCTCGCGTTCTGTTTCCTGACCAGACTGCGGTCGTCAAAAAAAACGCCCCTCGCTGCCTGAAGTGCGCCGCTGGCTCATGGAGGCGCTGGCCCTTTGCACCTGCCCGCGCTGCCAAACCCGCTTCACCCGCTCCGGAATCATCCTCGACTCGTCATAGTTCTTACTTAACGGAGTAGTGCTAGGTTACAAGTTGCCCCACCCGTGAAATTCTTCCGATGGCAAGACGCGGCGGCGGTGTCGCGGCTTTGTTGTCCGAAAAACCGAACGGCATCCCGTGTTTCTCGTGGCGGCGATCAGAAATCCTGCAAGCGCCCCTCCCCTTTCGCGCCTTCCTGCAGGCGCGTGAAGATCTCGCCGATCAGATAAAGCGAGCCGGTCACGATGATCGGGGCGTCAGGATCGGACAGCACGCAGTGATTGGGGACGGGGAAAAGCGTTGCGATGTCGGCGCGATGAATCCGACCGGAAAAGGCGCCCGGCAGATATGACTCCAACTGCGCATGCGTGCAGGCGCGGGATTGCGCGGGCACGACGAGATGGAGCTCGCGCGCGTGCCTCGCGGCGACCTCCAGCAGGGCGCGGGCCCGGGCCTCGCCGAGCGCGCCGGTGATGACGATGAGACGGCGTCCGCCCAATCCAGCGCGGAGGCGGTCGAGGTTTGCGTCGAGCACTTGCGCGCCCTCGGGATTATGCGAGGCGTCGAAGATGAAAGGCTGCCCGCCCACCGTCACGCGCTCCCAGCGTCCGGGCCAGTCAACCCTCATGAGGCCGCGCGCGACGGTTTCGCCCGTCAACCGCCAGCGCGCCGGAAACATGCGTGCCGTGAGCGCGGCGGTGGCGGCATTCCAGCGCTGGTAATCGCCCTCAAGATTCGTCGGCGGATACCCTGCGAAGTCGGCGCCGAACTCTTCCGCGATGGAGTGCACCTGCGAGCCGGCGCGCGCGGCGGCCTCGCGTATGACGCGCTCGGCGGCGGGCGGCACGTGGCCGATGACGACGGGGCGGCCGGGCTTGATGATGCCGGCCTTCTCGGCGGCGATTTTTTCCGGCGTGTCGCCGAGCATCTCGCAATGGTCGAGGCTGATGCTCGTGATCACGGACACCTCGGGCAGGACGATGTTGGTGGCGTCGAGCCGCCCGCCCATGCCGACCTCGATGATGCCGATGTCGCAGCGTTTGCGCTCAAACTGCCAGAACGCCATCGCGGTCATGAACTCGAAAAAACTCGGATGATCGTCGGGGCTCTCGCGCGACACATCCTCCGCGATGGGGCGGAGCGCGTTGGTGTAGTCGATGATTTCCGCCTCGGTGAGGGACACGCGGTCCACCTGCACGCGTTCGCCGAGGCGCACGAGATGCGGCGAGGTGTAAAGCCCGGTGCGCCAGCCGGCCTCGCGGAAAATCGCCTCGAGCATCGCGGCGGTGGAGCCCTTGCCGTTGG
The DNA here is from genome assembly GCF_038725785.1 of Termitidicoccus mucosus. Classification (GTDB taxonomy): domain Bacteria; phylum Verrucomicrobiota; class Verrucomicrobiia; order Opitutales; family Opitutaceae; genus Termitidicoccus; species Termitidicoccus mucosus. Next base: position 235,249 of record NZ_CP109796.1, on the reverse strand, counting down.
TGCCGGTGATGTGAATGGCGGGCACGGCGCGCTCCGGATGCCCGAGCGCGGCGACCCATGAGCCCATGCGGTCGATGCCGTATTTCACGCCGCGCGCCTTCAGGCTGAACAGGTAATCCTGCACGTCCGCGTAGTCCGTGAACGGCGACGGCGGCGCGGCGGCCGCGGGAGCGATGGCCTCCAAAGGGGCGCGGGCATTCCTGCCCGCGTCGTCGCGGACAGGTTTCGAGGCCGAAGGCCGACAGTCCGCCATGTCCGCGCTCCTGTTTTCAGCGTCCCCGTTTTTAGCGTCTTTGTTTTCCACGCCCGCGGCCCTCATGTTCGCGGCCTTCATCTTGTCACTTGCCATTTGCAACTTGGTCCTTCGCCCCTCCGCGCCGATGGAACACTTTCAGCAACGCGCCCAGCCGGTCGCGCATTTCGAGGCGGCTCACGATCTGGTCGATGAGACCGTGCTCGAGCAGAAACTCCGCCGTCTGGAAACCCGGCGGCAGCGTTTGTTTCGTGGTGTCCTTGATGACGCGCGCGCCCGCGAACCCGACCAGCGCGCCGGGCTCCGCGATGATGACGTCGCCGAGCGTGGCGAAGCTGGCGGTCACGCCGCCCATGGTCGGATGCGTGAGCACCGAGATGAACGGCAGCCGCGCCTCCGCCAGCCGGCCGAGCGCCGCGCTGGTCTTGGCCATTTGCATGAGCGAAAAAATGCCCTCCTGCATGCGCGCCCCGCCCGACGCGCTGAAAATGACGCAGGGAATCTTTTTCGAAAGCGCGGTCTCGATCGCGCGCGTGATTTTCTCGCCCGCCGCCGCGCCCATCGCGCCGCCGCAAAAACGAAAATCCATCACCGCGACCGCGATCCGGACGCCGTGGATTTCGCCCGTCCCGGAAATCACCGCCTCGGGCAGCCCGCTGTCCTTTTCGTAGCGCTTGATGCGCTCCGGATACGGCACCGAGTCCACAAACTTCAGCGGATCGGCCGAGCGCACGTCGGCCGCGCTTTCCTTGAACGAGCCCTCGTCGAACAGCGCCTTGATGCGCTCGCGCGCGCCGATGGGGAAATGGTAGCCCGATTTCGGCACCACCATGAGGTTGTCCTCGAGTTCCTTGTTGAAAACGATTTCCCCTGAGATGGGGCACTTCGTCCACAATCCCTTCGGGATGTCCTTCTTTTTGACGACAACAGTCGAGTATTTCGGCTTGCTGAAAAGCGACATGGAGAAAAATGCGTTGGGCGGCGGCGTGGTTGTTTTAACCGTGACCGAAGGTGACGATATCCAGCGTCAGGCAGCCGGCGCGCCGCAGCACGCCAGCACAGCTATTGAGCGTTGAACCCGTGGTGAAAACATCATCGACAAGCATGTAATGCTGGCCGGGAGTTATGACGGCGCCGGGGGCGAGTGCAAAGGCATTTTTCAAGTTCGCCCGCCGCGTCTTCCTGTCGAAAGTCGTCTGCGAAACGGTGTCCGCCTCGCGCCGCAGAAGCTCCTCCACGCGCGTCGCGCCGCCGGCATCGCGCGCCAGGCAGTCCGCCAGCACGCGGCTTTGGTTGAACCCGCGCTCGCGCTCCTTGCGCGGATGCAACGGCACCGGCACCAGCACCGTGCCGCGCACAAAACGCAACACGCCCTCCGACCGCCGCGCCAGCGCCGCCATGTCGTCGAGCACGTGGAGACCCTTGTGATATTTCAACTCGTGCACGAGCGCGCGCGCCGCGGCCTTCATCAACACCACCGTGCGGCCCTCGCGATAGGCCGGGGCCAGTCCGTCGCAATGCGGACAAAGCCGCATCGCCCCGTGCGCCGCCTCCTCCGCGAAAATCCCGTGGAACGGATATCCGCACGTCGTGCAGCACGGTTCGCGCACGATCTCGATTTTCTCCGCGCACTTCGCGCAGACATGGCGGAGCGGCGGCGGTGAAGCGGCCTCCCCCGCCCCGCCCGCATCGCCCGGAGCGTCCGGAGCGAAATCCTCCACGATGTCCCCGCAGCCCACGCATACGCGCGGAAAGACCACGTCGGCCACGGCGCGAAAGATTTTTCGCAGGCCGTTCGAAAGCCGCATAGCGGTTGGGCGCGCTACGGACATCACGACAATGTGCCGGCGCGCGGCGCGGACGGCTTGGCCCGCGCCAGCTCCTCCGCCACGATTTCCACCGTCCGGGCCAGGGCTCCCTGGTTTGCCTTGTGGCACGCCCGCGCGGCCTCGGCCATCGCGCGACGCTCTTCCGGCGCGGTCGCCAGCAGACTCAGCGCCACCGCCCGCAACTCGTCCGCGTCGCGCACCACGCGCGCCGCCCCGGCCTCGGTCAGATAACGCGTGATGTCGCGGAAGTTCGACATGCCCGGTCCCATCAGGATCGGCTTGCCGAGGGCCGCCGCCTCCACCGGCGTCTGTCCCTCGGCGTGCGGCGGCAGGCTTTTCCCGACGAACACCAAGTCCGCCAGTTGCGCGAATTTCCGCAGTTCGCCCGTTGTGTCGCCCACCGCGATATCGACCACGCCCGGCGCCGCGCCGCGCGAGCGCAAATGCCACGAAAAACCCGTCCCGCGCAACACGTCCTCGACCTCCGCACGCCGCTCCATGTGGCGCGGCACGAGCAGCAGCCGAGCCGCCACGCCCGCCTTGCGCAAGGCCGCCAACGCCCCTGCCAGCGCCTCCTCCTCGCCCGGCCACGTGGACGAGCCCAGCAGCACCAGCTCGTTTGCCGCCGCGCCGCCCAGCCCGATCTCCTCGCGCAATCGCGCGCGCTCCGCGGCGTCCATGAGCGGAATCGTCACGTCCCACTTCATGTTGCCGACGGTGGTGATTTTTTCCGCGTCCACGCCCAGTTCGCGAAAACGCGACGCGTCCTCCGCCGAGCACGCCAGCACGCGTGTAATGCCGCGCAGCATGAGCGGCCCCATGAGTCGGCGCCACGCGCGCATCCGCCCAAAACTGCGGTCGGACAAACGCGCGTTGACCGCCAGCACCGGCACGCCGCGCCTGCGCGCCTGCGCGATGTGCTCGGGCCAGCGCTCGCCCTCGGTGAGGATGACCAGGTCCGGCGCGACCGCGCGCCATGCGCGGGCGGAAAACAGCCACCAATCCGTCGGGAAATATCCGATCCCCGCGACCAGACCGCGATAACGCTCCTCGGCGATCTTGCGCCCCGTGCTCGTGGTCGTGGTCAGGTAAACCTCCGTGTCGCCGCGCCGCTTGAGCGCCTCGAGGATGGGCGCGATGGCGAGCATCTCGCCCACGCTCACCGCCTGAAGCCACACCCGCCGCGCGCCCGCGCGCTTGGGCGGCAGCGGCGCGACCGCGCCGAAGCGTTGTTGAAAGTCCCGCCGGTAGCCGCCGCGCTTTCGCATGCGAAACAGATAATAGGGCGCCGTGAAGCACAACACGGGCAGAAACAACAGACGGTAGATCCAGAGCGCCATGGAAAAGCGCCATTTCCCCGCCCAACCCCGCCCGCTGGCAACGAAAAAACGTTCCCTTCGCACGCGGGAGAGATTCGAAACGGCGACTGCTCTTTCTTCTTTCCTCTTTATCTTTCTTCTTTCTCCGTCCCGCACCGGGGTCCCAAATAGTTTGAGGAGAAAGATAAAGAGAAAGAGGAAAGAAGAAAGAGGGACGGGGCTGCTTCCCGTGCCGCCCCGCTTATTGCCACTCCATCCGCTCCTTCGGCTTCGGGAGGGGAAGTTCGTCGAGCTTGCCGGCGGCGGAAACCACTTCGTAGGCGGTGCGGAAATGCAGCTTGGCAAACTCGCCCAGCGCGCGCGCGCCGAATTTTTGGATGATCTCGGACGCCTGCTGCTTCACCAGCGGACCCGCGCCCTTGGTGAGTTTCGCACCGAATTTTTTCGAAAGCTTCGCCATCTGCCGCACGTATTCGGCGCGGGCGCAGACCGACGCGGCCGCGACCACGGGGTCTTCCTCGGCCTTGGTGCGCATCCTCAACTCAAAATTCTTCACGTCCTTCTTTTTCAACTCGCGCTGCACGAGCGGCTGTTCGCTGAACTGGTCGAGCAGACCCCACGGCACCCATTTTTTGTCGAGCGCGGCGACGAGGCCCTTCGCGTGCTGCCAGGCGAGCAGCAGGTTCAGGTTGGCGCGGGGTTTCGACATGAGTTCGTTGTATTTTGTCATGTGCTCCCATGCGAAAATCTCCACGACGACGCCGGGGGTTTTGCGGATGAGTTCGTCGAGTTTGACGATCTGGTTGTCGGCGATTTTTTTCGAGTCCTTCACGCCGGCCTTGATCCAGGCGTCGATGGCGGGCTTGTCCGCGATGACGGTCGCGGTGGTGACGGGGCCGAATAAATCGCCCTTGCCGCTCTCGTCCATGCCGGCGTGCGGCTCGAACCAGTCCGGATGCAGCACCTCGTCATAGCCGAGTTTCGGCGCTCCCGTGACCTCGACTTCGAGCGTGTCGCGCACAAAGTCCTCGGTGCCCTTGCCGGCGACGACGAGCTTGCCGCTGGTGTAGGCGGTGACGTTGATTTTGAGGTGGTCGGCCTTGTAGGCGAAACGCGTGTAGGCGACATCGAACGGCATCCAGCCGCGCGCCTCGCAGATGGCGCGGAGTTTCTCCATCTGCGCATCATCGAGCTTGATGGTGTAGCTGCTGAGTTTTTGCGGGGAATCGTCGTCGCCGGCCGTTTTTCTGGGCATGGGGCTATTGGCCATAATTCAACGCGGAAGGCACGGAAAATCTTGGGGACAAACGATGAATTACGAATGACAAATTACGAATTGCGAATGAGGCGCCGACGCGCCGGGTCCACGCATGGAGCGGCAGCTCCCAATTCGTCATTCGTCATTCGTCATTCGTAATTTATAAATGCTGCCCGTCTGCGCCGGCCCGGAGCCGTGCCCTGCTTTTAACAAACACACTTGCGTGCGACCTGTTGAGCCAAACCACCGGGGAACAGCCGGCAGCAGACGGGAAATTTTTCAATCGTTCTGTTTCCTGGTATTTTCAGAACGCGGCATGCAGCCCCAGCAAAAACACCGCGAGGAGCAGCAGCGCGACGGTGACGCATCCGATGAAACGCAGCGTGTCGTTGTCCCGTGTTGCTCTCATGAACCGGAAAAAGCGCGGGCGGAGCCTGCATCGGCCGTGTCAATCGGACGCCGGCGCAGTCAGGCGAGCGTCGCCTTTAATTCGCCGAGTTGCGGGAAAACGGTGTTTTCCCATTGCGCGTAGGTGTCGTCGAAGTCGAGATCGGCCTCGACGCGCTCGCTCACGCGCTGCGCGCCGAGGGCGGCGAGCCGCTCGTCGAGATTGCGGGCGAAGGCGTTGAAATCCTGGTAATCGTGATCGCCAAGGCCGAGCACCGCGTAGCGCAGCCCGGAAAGATCGGTCTCGGTGCCGGCAAGCTCCTCGAAAAATTCGCGGGCGTCGTCCGGCGGCTCGCCGTCGCCCCAGGTGCTCACGACGAAAAGCGCGAGACCGGCGGACGCGAGGTCGGCGGGCTTCACGTCGGCGAGGTTGTGGAGCTGGGACTCCCAGCCTTCGGTCGCGGCGCGCTCGCTGGCGCGGGTGGCGAGGGACTCGGCGTTGCCGGTCATCGTTCCATAGTAGATGTGCAGTGTGGCCATAAGGTTTGTTGTTTGGGTGGAGGGAAAATTTTCTCTTTCTTGGGCGGGACGTGAAATGCGGTGATGCCTGCCGGGAAACAATGGCGCGCGGCTCACAGCCATTCGGAAAACACGCCGTGCACGACGGCGCGCCAGATGGTTTCGAACGCGGGATCGGCGGGCGGCGCCATTTCGACCAAGAGCGAATCGTCCTGGCCTCCGATATAGAGCGAACGACTCGCGCCCGTCCCGATGGCGAAAGAGCGCGCGGCGGGCAGGCCGAGTTGCAGGGTGTGGCCGCCGCCGTCCTTGATGGTCAGCGCGCGTTGCGCGATGCCCGCCCGGCGCGGCGCGAACTCCCGGACGTGGCAGGCCTCGGGCGTGCGCAGAATCCATTGCACGGGCAGATCGTGGCTGTCGAGCGACGCAAGCAATTCCAGCAGCAGGTCCTCGTCGAAGCGCATCGCATGCGCGTCGCGCGGCGTTTTCGGAAGAAATTCGCCGGCGGTCGGCGCCGACGCGGCCAGCGCGTCGTCGTCCTCGGTGCCGGTGGCCAGCGCGTCGAACACGCCCGCCCAGCCCTCAAGCCCGCCCTGGGCCGGCGCGCAAATCTGGAGAAATGGCAGCGCGCGGGCATTCCACACTTCCACCCGGGCGGGGGAATCGCAGCACGGGCACGCCGTGAGCCAGCCCCACGCGCGCCACCATTCGGAAAAACGAAAGCCCAGCGTTCCGTCCTTCGCACAAACCGCCCCGCCGTCTTCCCGCGCCACAAAGCCGGGGACCTCCGTCACCGCGATGAGCCGGGCAAACACATGCCGCGTTTGCACCACCACGCGACCAAGGCCGCGGGCGGTTTCGAGCAGCAGCGGCCAGTCGGGCCGGAGGGCGATCCGCCCCTCCGCCGAGGTGCGATAGCACCGGCTCACCCGCGAAACCGTCTCGGTCGGATGGGAAAGCGCGCGAGAAAAACCGCCGGCGTTGTCAGGTGAAAACATGGAGGATCAATCGTTGTGGGTTGGCCGAAACGCCGATGCGCCCGGTGTCGTCGCCGTGGGATTTTCCGATGCCGTCCGTCCAAACCACACCCCGATTTTAAGAAGTCGCTGTGTATCTAAAAACTGGGAGATAGAAAAAAACATCGTGATAACAAATCTCATTATCACGACAGATAAAAGGTCAAGGCTTTTATGAGACTTTATCTCGAAAATTTTAAAGCAATGAATATAAAATTATTATATCCATGAACAGAAAGAATCCATGCTCGCGTCCACGCAGCACGGCGGGGGAAGTGGTATCATTCTATCTTTCCTCTTTATTCTTTATCTTTCTCTTTCGTCAGGCTTTTCGCTTTGCATGGAACTCGCTGCCCGTTCCTGACGAAAGAGAAAGATAAAGAATAAAGAGGAAAGACTCCGGCAGTGGCACGACTTTGAATTGCACCCGCCGCGCGGAGACATCGTCAAATCTGCTTCACGCTTTCCGTGCAATCCTCCACCTTTCCGTCATGTCTGTCGCGATTCTCGCCTTCAACACCAGCAACCAGCTCGTCGTGCTTCACCGCGACGGAATCTGCGATCTGGCGTTTGCCGGCGGGAACCTCGCTTCGGCGGAAGCGCGCCTCGCGGCGGAATTCCCCGCGCATACCTCACCGGCCCTCGCCTATGCGGTGCGCGATCATGCGCCCGAAACCATCGACGTTTATTTCACCCAAGTCCCCTCGCCCGCCCGCCCGGCTTCCGCTCACGGCATCGCATCCGCTCCCGCCTCCGATTTTCGCTCGCTCGATTCGCTTGACGGCGCCCCGAAGAGCCCGGCGCTCGCCGCCGTGCTCGCCGCCATCGAGCCGCATTTGATCGCAATTCCCTACCTCCACCTCAGCGAGCACGATTTCATCTACAAATTCCGCCCGGACAAGGAGCGCAATCGCGACATCTACCAATTCGACGACCACGCCCGCGCGCTCTACCAATCCCGCCTCTGCGCCGCGATCAAAGCCCTCTCCCGCACCAACGAACGCAGCGCCACCGCGCCCACCGCGCTCGATTTCGGCCCCGTCCGCTACCTGATCCCCAGTCATTTCGGCTTCTGCCTCGGCGTAAAAAACGCCATCGAACGCGCCTACGAGACGCTGGCCGAGAATTCCGGCCGGCGCGTCTTCATGCTCTCCGAGCTCATCCACAATCCCTTTGTCAACGAGGACCTCCTGCGCCGTGGCCTCCGCTACCTCCAGACCGACAAAGGCGTCCCGCTCACGCTCGAAGGCCGCAAGGCCGCCCCCGACACCCCGCCCGGACAACTCCTCTGGAACACGCTCACGCCCGACGACATCGTCATCATCCCCGCCTTCGGCGCCACCGACGACGACAAACGCCGCCTCGTCCGCAAAGGCGTTCCCGTCTGCCAGTATGACGCCACGTGCATGCTCGTCGAAAAAGTCTGGAAATCCGCCCGCGCCTTCGGTCGCCGCGGCTACACCATCATCATCCACGGCAAGCACGAACACGAGGAAACCAAGGCCACCTTCTCCAACGCCCGCCGCCACGCGCCCGCGCTCATCATCCGCAACCTCGACGAGGCCCGCGTGCTCGCCGGCCTCATCTCGCATCCGGACGCCCCCGACACGCCCGCGCGTTTCGCCGCCGCCTTTGCCGGCAAGCACACGCCGGGCTTCGATCCCGTCCGCGACCTTCAGCGCATCGCCGTCGTCAACCAGACCACGCTCCTGATGAACGAGACCATCGACATCATCGAGCACCTGCGCGCCGCCTACGCCGCCCTTCACGGCCCCGCCGAGGCGCGCGCCCGTGTCGGCGGCGACGGCAAACGCGACACCCTCTGCTACGCCACCCAGGTCAACCAGGACGCCCTTGCCCGCGCCCTCGCCGAGCCGCTCGACGCCGCCCTCGTCATCGGCGGGAAAAACTCCTCCAACACCTACCAGCTCCACCGCCTCTGCGAGCAGCGCCTCGGCTCCGCGGCCTTCTTTGTTCAAAGCGAAGCCGACATCCATTCCGCCAGCGTCATCCAGCACACCCGCTTCCCCGCGCACGGCCCCGCGAAAGGCCAGACGGCCGCTCCGCTGCACATCGCGACCACCGAGCCCCGGCCCTTTCTGCCTCTCGCCGCCCTCGCCTCCGCCGCTCCGGAAAACCCGCTCCGCATCCTCCTCACCGGCGGCGCTTCCTGTCCCGACGGCATCATCCAGCAGGTCATCACCCGCATCAACACCTTCTTCCCCCCGGACAAGCTCCGCCCCATAACCGCCGTCCTCGCCGACCTCGAAGGATAGCGCATTTGTCCAATCTTATACCATTGCCGAGCCCGTTTCGGACTTTAGCGCCCCCTGTCTTTTTGGAGGGCCGGGCTCCCGCGAGGCCGTCGCGGTTGGACGCACCGTTTTTCGGCGACGGCCTCGCGGGAGCTCGCCCCTCCAACGGAAAGCGGATTCCAAGCATAATGAACTGCATTGCGAACGACGTAATGGCGTGGCAGCGCCTTGTAGCGCCCCCAATCGTCCCGGGCGAAGCGAGAAGTTTGTCATCAAAATCGAAAATCCCTTGACTCCCGGCGACGGGTTTGGGTTTCTGTCCAACTTACAAATTTACCAAACGTCATGGCCAACACCAAATCCGCCATCAAGGCAGCCCGCAAAACCGAGCGTTTCACCACGCGCAACCAAACCGTCAAAACCCGCCTGAAGACTTTGCACAAGAAGTTTGAGGCCGCCGCCAAAAGCGGTGATGCCGCCGCCGCCAAGGCCGCCGCCATCGCCTACACTTCGGCCATGGACAAAGCCACCAAGTCCGGTGTCGTCCATAAAAACGCCGCCGCCCGCGCGAAGTCGCACGCCGCCAAATACGCGCAGGCCAAATAAGACAACCCGCATCCCCGACGAGCAGGTTTTCTCCATCGTTATTCACCCAAGGACCCCCGTTTCGCACGGCTTGCGAGACGGGGGTTTCTGTTTTCCCCAAAAAATCGCTCACGATCTCCTCAACCGTTCTTTCCTCTTTCTTCTTTATCTTTCTCTTTCTCCATTGGGGCGCTGGCCTTTCGAGAAGAAAGAGGAAAGAACGGTTGAGGACAACGAGTAAGAGAACGAGAACGATTTTTCAGGGGCGACCATGACCATGCCGACAACCTACACCGGACGCCTCGCGCCTTCGCCGACAGGACTGCTCCACCTCGGGCATGCGCGGACCTTCTGGATCGCCGCCGAACGCGCGCGGGCTGAAGGCGGGGTGTTGCGGCTGCGCAACGACGATCTCGACCGCGCGCGCTGCCGCCCGGAGTTTGTCGCCGCCATGCTCGAAGACATCGCATGGCTCGGACTCGCCTGGACGCCGCCCATGCTTTCGCAAAGCGAACGCATGCCGCTCTACCGCGCCGCGCTGGCCCGCCTGCATGCGGCGAATCTCATCTATCCCTGCCATCGCTCGCGCCGCGACGTCGCCGAGGCCGCCGGAGCACCGCACGAAGGAGGCGACGATGACGAACCTGTTTTCCCTCCCGCATGGCGCCCGCCCGCCGGCGCGACACCGCCGCTTCCCACGCCCGACGTCCCCATCGCCATCAACTGGCGTTTCCGCGTGCCGGACGGGGAACTCGTCTCGTTCGCCGACGGACACGCCGGGCCGCGGCAAGCCGTCGCCGGACGCGATTTCGGCGATTTCCTCGTGTGGCGGAAAGACAACACGCCCAGCTATCAACTGGCCTGCGCCGTGGACGATGCCGATATGGGCATCACCGAGGTCGTGCGCGGGGCCGACCTGATCAAATCCACCTTTCGCCAGCTCCTCCTGCTTCGCGCGCTCGGCGCGACCGCCCCGGCGTTTTACCACTGCCCGCTTGTCACCGACGCCGCCGGACGGCGCCTCGCCAAACGGCATGATGCGCTCGCCCTCCGCACCCTGCGCACCCAAGGACTCTCGCCAGCGTCGATCATCGAGCGATTCCGCAACGAACCCGCCCCATGAAGCGTTCCACCTGCGACGGCCTGCCGCGTCCCGAGACCAGCCGTTTTCCGTTGCATGGCACCGCCTTTCCCGGCGATGATTTCGACATTAATTTTCACCAGGACATGCCTCAACCGTTGCGGATTGTCACCTACAACATCGCCCACGGGCGCGGCCTGAAACCGATCCAGGGGCTTGGTTCGCGACGCGGCATGCGCGCCCAGATCATGAAAATCGGCCGCCTGCTGCGCAGCCTGGAGCCCGATGTGGTGGCGATCCAGGAAATCGACGAGGACTCGTCGTGGGCGGGCAACTTCGACCAGCTCGAATTCCTGCGGCGCTGCGCGCATTTTCCCTACGCGGTGTTCGGCGTGAACAACCGCCGCAACGGGCTGCTGCGTTTCAACTACGGAAACGCCATCCTGTCCCGGCACCCCATCGAGGACTCCGAGAACATCGTTTTCGGGAAAAAAGCCATCGGCGAAAAAGGGTTTCTTTACGCGGAAATCGACGTGCAGGGCAGCCGCGTGCCCTTTGTGAACATGCACCTGCACCACCGTTCCCGCGCCCGACGGCTCAAGCAAGTCGGCATGGTGATGGATTACCTCGACCGCAAGCACCTCGAGCGACACACCGACTGGCGCGTGCCGCCCATCGTGTGCGGCGACCTGAACAACCCCTCGCACAAAACCGACGCCACCGCCTCGCTTTTCCAGTATTTTTTGCAACACGGCCGCTACATGCTCTATCCGGTCTCGGGCCGCACCTACCCCTCGCTGCTGCCGCAGCGGCTGCTCGATTTCGTGTTTCTTCCGCCCGGCTGCGCCGCCACGAGCTGCCGCGTGGTGCGCTCCTTCCTCTCCGACCACCGTCCCGTCGTGGTGGAATGCAGGCTGAAGTAGAAAAAGTGACAGGTAACAAGTGGCAAGTGACAAGAGGCAGGCAAAGCGCGCGGCGTCTTCTTGGGGTGCAATGCAAAGTCGTGCCACCGCCGGAATCGTTCCTCTTTATTCTTTCTCTTTCTCTTTCTCCCTGCCCGTTCCTGACGAAAGAGAAAGAGAAAGAGAAAGAATAAAGAGGAAAGATGGGATGACACCGCTTTGAATCGTGCCTGTCTTCTTGTCACTTGCCACTTGTCACTTGTTACTTCTTCTATCAGCGGCATGGATCGCATCGCACAAACCTTCGCCCGCGCCCGTTCCGAAAATCGCGCATGTTTCATCGCGTATCTCTGCGCCGGCGATCCCGATTTCGACACCTCCCTCGCCGCCTCCCGCGCGGTGCTTCAAAACGGCGTGGACATCCTTGAGCTCGGCGTGCCGTTCTCGGACCCGCTCGCCGACGGGCTCACCAACCAGCTCGCCGCGCAGCGCGCCCTCGCCTCCGGCATCACCGCCGAGGACGTGCTCAAGCTCGTCCGCCGCCTGCGAGCGGAGTTTCCCGGCACGCCGCTGGTTTTCTACACCTATTACAATCTCGTCTTCACGCATGGGGTGGACGCCTACGTGCGCCGCGCGCGCGAGGCCGGCCTGGATGCGATGCTGGTGCTCGATCTGCCGCCCGAGGAATCCGGTGAATTTGCCGCCGCCTGCGAGCGCCACGGCATGAAAACCGTGCTGATCGTCGCGCCCACCACGCCCGATGCGCGCATCGAAATCATCGGCAAGGCCGCGACCGGCTTCATCTACTACGCCTCGCGCGAAGGCGTGACCGGCGTGCGCGACCAGCTCGCCGCCGACATCCCGCAAGCCGTGGCCCGCATCAAGGCCCGCACCGCGCTGCCCGTCGTCGTGGGGTTTGGCATCTCCACCCGCGCGCATGTCGCCGGCGTGGCCGCGCACGCCGACGGGGCCGTGGTCGGCAGCGCGCTGGTCAACTGCATCCGCGACAATCTCGACCGGCGCGAAAAAATCCCCGCGGCAATCGGCGCCAAAAGCCGCGACCTTTCCTCCGGGGTGAGCCGCGCCGGTGTCGCAGCGTGACGGGCGCGCCGGGAGCCCGGCGTGCTGGCGATGCAACCCATTGGGTTGCATCGCATCGGACGCGGTCCGATTTATTGCGGAAGGACTTTTTTCCCACTCCGGCGGCAAATCAAAATTTGTCTGTTCTTAACAGAGGCGCGTTGCTCCCGCCACCTGTCCGCCCGAACGTTGTTTCATGTCTCCGCTCAATCGTCGCGACTTTCTTCGCGCCGGCATCGCCGGTTCCGTTTTGTTTTCGACCGGACTGCATGCCGCGACATCCGCCGCAACAAGCGCCCCGGCCGCCGCCCGTTCCGGTGGACGGCGCCGCGCCCGCAATGTCATCGTGCTCGTCGCCGACGGCATGAGCATGGGAACGCTCGCGATGACCGAACGCTACCTGCGCTGCTTCGAGGGGCGGGGCACGCGCTGGATCGGGCTGTATCAGGAGCATCCCGGCGCGCGCCGTGCGGCGATGGACACCTGCTCGGCCGATTCGCTCGTGACCGATTCCGCCGCCGCCTCGTCGGCGTGGGGCAGCGGCCTCAAGGTCAACAACGGCGCGATCAACCAGACTCCCGACGGACGCCTGCACACGCCCATCCTCCGGCTCGCCGCCGGGGCCGGCATCGGCACCGCGCTGGTCACCTCGGCGCGCATCACCCACGCCACGCCGGCCGGATTCGGCGCGATGGTCGAATCCCGCGTGGACGAACCGGAGATCGCGCTCCAATACCTCGACGCCCGCTACGACGTGCTGCTCGGCGGCGGCGCGCGCTTTTTCGAGCCCGGGAAGCGCAAGGACAAACGCGACCTTTTCGCCGAGTATTCGAAAGCCGGATACCATGTGGCGCGCGACCGCGGCGCGCTCCTGGCGGTGCCGTCCGGCGGACGGCTGCTCGGCGTCTTTGACCCCGACCACCTGCCCTACGTCCTCGATCGCAGGGCCGACGGCGCGCTCGACGCCGCCGTCCCCTCGCTCGCCGAGATGGCCCGCGCCGCCATCGCGCGCATGGCCGGGCACCCCGGCGGCTTCCTGATGCAAATCGAAGGGGCGAAGGTGGACATGGCCGCGCACGCCAACGACATCGCGGCATTGATCCACGAGCAGATCGACTTCGACGCCGCCGTGGGCGTAGCGCTCGATTTCGCCGCCGGGCGCGACGACACCCTGGTCGTCATCACGACCGACCACGGCAACGCCAATCCCGGCCTGAACGGCAGCGGCGGCAGTTTCGACAGCCGCGGCGGCAGCTACGGGGACACCCAAAAGTGCTTCGAACGCGTGGCGGGGTTTCGCCAGACCAACGACTGGGTCATCGACGGACTTTCCGACGAGAGCACGCCGGCCCGGATTCGCGACCGCATAAAAACCGCGACCGGCATCGAGATGCTCGACGACGAAATCAGCCTGCTCCAGCGGGCGTTGAAAAAGGACCCGTCGCCGCGCGAGGGCTACCGCGTGCGCAACCGCCCGCTCATCACGCTGGGCCAGTTGGTCTCCAACTACACTTCGACCGGCTGGACCGGCATCGCCCACACCACCGATTACGTGGAACTCGCCGCCATCGGACCGGGCAGCGAACCCGTTCGCGGGCTGATGCAAAACACGGATTTGTTTGGAGTCATGACCGGCGCGCTCGGTCTCGCGCAGGCCGGCCCGCCCGCCGCCGTCGCATGACGCGCGGGCCGCTTCGCGGAAGGCAGGCCGCCGCCGCGTCCGCCGCCGTTTCTCACAGCAGCGCGAGGTCGTCCCGATGGATGACCTCCAGGTGCTTGCGCGCCGGGTAACGCTTGCGCAGCGCGGGGCTTTGCAGGCCGGCGATGAGCGGGATCTCCCCGCTGTCGTAGGCGGTCTCGCCGCGCGCGACGACGGCGCCGTCGGGCGCGACCACGTTGACGATGTCGCCGGCGGAAAACGCGCCCGACGCCCCGGTCACGCCCACGGCGAGCAGGCTGCGGCCTTGCTCGCGAAGCACCGGGACGGCGCAGGTGTTGATGTGCAGCGATCCGGTCGGGCGCTGGAAATACGCGAGCCAGCGTTTGCGCGAGTCCATCGGCAGGCCGCTGGGCACAAAAAACGTGCCCGGCCCGGTGCCGGCGAGCAGGCGGGGCAGGATATCCGGCTCCGCGCCGCTGGCGATGAACACGCCGCAGCCGGCGCGCACGGCCAGTTTCGCGGCGGAGATCTTCGAAATCATCCCGCCGGTCGCGGTTTCGCTCGTGGTGCCGCCGGCCATCGCCTCGATCTCGGGGGTGATTTTCGCGACCACGGGCACGATTTTCCCCGTGCCGCGCAGGTCGATGAGGCCGGGCGCGGTGGAGAGGATGACGAGGTGTTGCGCGCCGGCCAGACTGGCGACCAGGGCGGAGAGCGTGTCGTTGTCGCCGAACTTGATCTCGGCGGCGGAAACCGTGTCGTTTTCGTTGATGACCGGGATGGAGCCGTAGTCGATGAGCTGGTGCAGGCAATCCTTCACGCCGAGATGGCGGTCGCGCAGGCGCAGGTCGTCGTGCGTGAGGAGGACTTGCGCGACGGTCAGCCCGTGCGGGTCGAATCCGCGCTGCCAATACTGCATGAGCAGCGACTGGCCGACGGCGGCGCAGGCCTGCTTTTTCGAGACGTCGCGCGGTTTTTTCGCGAGGCCGAGGCGCCCCATGCCGAGGCCGACCGCGCCGGAGGAAACCACGATGATCTCGGTGCCGGCGGCGCGAAGCGCGGCGAGCTGGGAGCAGATGGCGGCGATGCGTTCCGCATTCAGTTGTCCGATGCCGGAGGTGAGGACGCCGGTGCCAAACTTGACGACGATGCGCTTCGGAAGGGTTGAAGGTTTCATGCGAGGTTCGCGAAAAAGGACCAGCATCCCAAATCCCGCAAAAAATCCAATGCGGAAAAACGGGGCCCCGCCCCGCGCGCGCAATTTCCGCTTTCTTAATTCTTAATTTTTAATTCTTAATTCCCGCTCGATGCCCATCCGCCTCCACGACTCGCTCACCCGCACGACCCGCGAACTCGCCCCCGCGCAGCCCGACGGCGTTTTCCGTTTCTACAACTGCGGCCCCACCGTTTACGCGCCCGCCCATATCGGCAACTTCCGCACCTTCGTGGTCAACGACCTCGTCCGCCGCCTCCTCGAACTCGAATTCGGCCCGGGAAAAGTCCGCCACGTCCGCAATATCACCGACGTTGACGACAAGACCATCCGCCGCTCCCGCGACGAGAAACGCCCCCTCTCCGACGTCACCCGCCAGTGGACGGAAAAATTCCACGCCGACTGCGACGCCCTCAACTGCCTCCGTCCCCACGAGGAACCCCGCGCCACCGATCCGCGTTTCATGCGCGAGCAGGTGGACATGATCAACGTCCTCCTCGAAAAAGGAAACGCCTACCGCACCGCCGACGGCTCCGTCTATTTCAAAGTATCATCCTACCCGGGTTACGGCGCGCTCTCGCGCGTCCGGGAGCGCGAGCTCAAACTCGGCACCGCCCTCGCCGGCAAGCCCGAGGCCGCCGCGCACGACTCCGACGAAAAGGAGGATGGCTCCGACTTCGCCCTCTGGAAAGCCCACAAGCCCGATGACGGCGATGTCCAATGGCCCGGCCCCGCCGGCGCCGCCGCGGGCCGTCCCGGCTGGCACATCGAGTGCAGCGCCATGAGCAAGGCGCTTCTCGGCCCCACCATCGACCTCCACACCGGGGGAGTCGATCTGCTCTTCCCGCACCATGAAAACGAAATCGCCCAAAGCCAGTGCTGCAACGGCGCCGAGTTTTCCCGCCACTGGTATCACAGCGAACACCTCCTCGTGGACGGGAGGAAAATGAGCAAGTCGCTCAACAACCTCTACACGCTCGACCAGCTTCGCGACATGGGCCACGGCCCGATGGCGCTGCGCTACGCCCTTCTCGCCGGGCACCCGCGCAAACAACTCAACTTCACCCTCGATTCGCTGCACGCCGCCGAGAAAAACCTCGCCGCGCTCCGCGCCTTCGCCGCCACGCTCCCCCCTGCCCTTCCGCCCGGCGTCCGCCCCGGCGCGCTCGAGCCCGTCCTGGAGGCGCTCCGCGACGACCTCAACACCCCGGCCGCCCTCGGCGCGCTCTTCACCGCCGTCAACCGCGGCGCCGATGCGGCGGGCATCGACGCCCCCGCCTTCACGCGCATTCTCTTCGCCCTCGGCCTGAAACTCGATGCGCCCGCCGGGCCGAAAGCCGAAGTCCCCGCCGAAGTCGCCACCCTCGCCGAACAGCGCTGGGCGGCCAAAAAAGCGAAGGACTTCGCCGCCGCCGACCAACTCCGCGCCCGGCTCGCCGCCTCCGGCTGGGCCATGCTCGACGGCAAGGACGGCTACAAGCTGGAGCCCGCGAAAAAATGATCCGGCAACTTTCTGCTTCCGTTTTGATGCGCGCTCCTTAGCGTGCCTCCCTTTCGCCCCGGAGAGGTGGCAGAGTGGTCGAATGCGCCTGACTCGAAATCAGGTGTGCCGGCAACGGTACCGTGGGTTCGAATCCCACCCTCTCCGCCAGTTTACCAACTGATAGTCAGATTGTTACACTGGCAATTTCTGGACTTGGCAGATTGACGCGGCAAATCCTGAGTGAAAACCAAAATATCCCCGTTCAGGGTCCACCCGTTCAAAAATTCCTCCGGCCCGATCGTCTATCAAGCCGCTGGCTCCATTAACGGAAAACGCATCCGGAAAATTTTCTGACCGGAAAAGAGACGCTGGTCGAAAAAGACGCGCCCGAACCCAAAGCCGTCCAGCCCGTCGCTTCCAACTTGCGGATGGTCGGCCCCCTCCTCTCCGACGACGAAGTAGGGCAGGCCGACTCCGTCTTGCCGCATCGCCCACAAATGCGGCACCGCACCGACGCTCACCACCGAAAAGGCCGCCGCGCAATTAATGCGGATGCGGGGAAAAATTTCCCACATGTGGGAAATTCCCCGCCAAACGCCTCGGTTCTCATATCACAAAACCATCTGCAAGCGCTGCAATCATGCGGAATCTATTGAGTAAAACTGCGCGAGAAACGATGATTTTTACATCTCTATCATCATAAAGGTTCTTCGCTATTTTCAGTGGAAGCATGGGGTGAGATGGGGTGATGTAAAGGCTAATGACACCCGAAGCATTATTTCATCAGTTGCTGGGATTGGGGGAGGAGTGGCGAGTGAGCCGCTGCGAGTTTGACGCCACGGAAGGCGAAGTGCGCCTGTGGGTCGAGGAGCTGCCAAAATTCTGGGAGGGTGAGGATGCCCGGCAAAAGCAGGGTGTGCGGCCTTACGATCACACCGTGGAGATCGAGTGGAGGCACTTGAACGTCTTTGAGCATCGCTGCGTGCTGCGCTGCCGGGTGCCGCGCGGGCAGCGGCGCGACGGGAGCGTTTACCGGGTGCAACCGCCCTGGCAGGGGCTGTGCAAGCACTTCACGAAGGCGTTCGAGGCGATGGCACTGCTGCTGTTGCGCGAGATGCCGGTGGCGGCGACGGCTCGGCGGCTCGGCGAGCATGACACGAGGCTGTGGCGGCTGCTGCACGCGCACGTGGCGGCGACGTATCCGAAGCTCGATTTCAGCGGGGTGACCTGCGTGGGCTGCGACGAGATGAGCGCGCGCAAGGGACGGCGTTACGTGAGCGTGTTTTGCGACTTGGTGGGCCGGCGGGTGCTCTTTGCGTGCGCCGGTCGGGATGCGGGAGCGTGGGAGAAGTTCGTGCAGTCGCTCGGCGAGCACAACGGGCATTACCGGGCGATCACGCGAGTGTCCATCGACATGAGCCCGGCCTATCTGAAGGGAGTCGCGCAGAGCATCGGCATGCAGGCGCAGGTGATCTTCGACAAGTTTCATGTGATCGCGAAGGTCAACGGGGCGGTGGACGAGGCGAGGAGGGAGGAGCAGAAGCTTTGCGACGAGCGGCAGCGCGAGTTGCTCAAGGACGCGCGCTGGGTGCTGCTGAAGAACGAGAACAACCTCAGCGCCAGACAGAAACGGCAGTACCAAGGGCTGCTGAAGAGCACGCTGGGGACGCTGAAGGCCTACCAGATGCGCCTTGCGTTGCAGAGGATCTACCAGATGGGCAGCGTGCAAAGGGCGCGGCGCAAACTGCGTGCGTGGTGCCGGTGGGTGCGCTGGAGCGCGGGCCGCTACCCCCCGCCGGTCCTGGCCGACATGGTGAAGTGCGCCGGGATGGTGGAGAGGCACCTGGAGGGCATCCTTGCGCATTGGGAGGGGCACATCACCAACGCCTTCATGGAAGGGCTCAACAGCGTGTTCAGCGCGGTGAAGCGCAAGGCGCGCGGCTTCCGCTCGGTGGACAACCTTGTCGTCATGCTCTACTTTCACGCGGCCAACCTTTCCATTCCCGCTTTCCACTCGAAATAGCGAGGAACCAATTATGACATAGGAAAGGTTGAAGCAACTTAGCGTGCGGCAAAGCGATGAACGTCCAATTCTCCGGAACGCAGGAAATCCAGAAACTGCACCCCTGGTATTTGCAGGTCTCGCCCACGCTCAGCAAAATCAGGTAAACAACCCGTGAAGATCAGCACGATCACATCCAACCCACGCACGCGTTTATCCTATAATCGACCAGTCTCTGTCCTGTGCCTCCGGCGGCGGCAGTTTATATAAACATAAATCCCAGGCGAAAATTTGGGACTGGCTTTGCTTTTTTGAGCTTGTATATTCGCAGCTAGATCAACGCCAAGGATCAGGCACCGACGGAACGCCGGTTGCCTGCATCCGCTTGTTATGCTTTGAATTTCTTGAGCTCCCATTCCGCCAAAGAGTCTTTGGAATCACCCTTAGCTGTTTCGAGAAAAGCGATTTTTCTCTGATGCTCCTCAATCGAGTTCACGCAACCCCATTTTGTGTCCGGATAGTGTTTGCCAGCGGCTTTAAGTATGATGCTGTCTACTGGGCATTGGGGTGGAGTCTCTACTATTCCCATGCACCAAAGATGCTTAAGAAATACCGAAATACTCTTCTGAGCATGCGAAATCCGAAATCCAGGGGCGGTCTTGTATCTTTTGTGAGGTTCTGAGAGGAATGCGTTGGGGAACTGCTTGTTCATGTTTGTCTTCAAGCGCTGGATGTCGTTTTTATAACTTTCTACGGACTGCGGGTGTTTGTAGCGCTTAATCAATTCTTTGAGGTAAGCTCTCCACACACACACCACCGTCTCCTTACGCTCCGGGAGAAGCTCTTTCCGATAGAGGGAGTTATGCTGCACTGCCGCAGCAATTCCACTTGCAAGCGCTTTGTCGAGCGTCCGATTAGGATTGTATTTCTTCAGGAATGCGTCTTTATGTAGCTTCATTTTCTTAGCATAATGTTCAGTGATGAGCCATGGCGATGGCAGCACCGATATGGGTTCTGGCCGCTAGTTAGGCATTTTCAGTCTTCGAGCCACGGAAGCTCCTCGTTTGGCCCATAGATGTAGCCATCTTGAACATAAAAACGTCCGGACTTCTTGGGGCCGTAAATGTGGCCGTCTTGGATATAGTAGAGGCCGCTGTTCTTCGGGCCGTAGATATAGCCATCTTGGACGTAAAACCGACCGGACATTCGTGGACCGTAGATATAGCCGTCTTGGATGTAGAATTGGCCAGAACTCATTATGGAATTTTCCTTTGCCTGACGTTAATAGGGCTCATCCGTGCGCCCGGTCCGGCGACTTGGGCGTGCGGTTCTTTGTACCCGAACCATCACAATGATGGAGAGGGGTGCGGGGGAGAGGGCGCAGCCTTTTCCCCGCTCTTCCCCTTGGCCGTCTTTCGGCCAAGTCTGCCTGAGCCTTTGCGACCCGGGCCGGCAGGAACCCAACGTTATGCGCTTCGAGCGCTATGATCTTAGTTTCCGCCAGCCCGGGTTGCAGCCACTCGAAACGACTACTCAGAGAACGATGCCTGTCAGCACTCTCCCTATTGCCGTCGCCGGGTGGTTGTTTCGCAAAAGCCATCGCCAAAAATCCAAAGCCAAATCCCATGATTGACGCAATCCCCGAACTGATCGTCTCGCTCGATCGCTCCGACAAAACCGCCGCCGTGGCCCTGCTCCACGTCCAGACCGGCGCCGTCGACCAGTACTCCATCAGCCTTCAACCCGAAGACCTCGAGGTCTGGTGTACCCGGCTCCAAGCCGGCCACTCCGCCGCGCGCCTCATCGTCGCCTTCGAACAGCCCGCGCCCAACCTGCTCGCCTTCTTCGCCGCCCGCGGACCCGCGGCGATCTACGCCCTCAACCCCTCCGCCACTTGGGCCTACCGCCAGTCGCTGGTGGTCTCCCACGCCCGCACCGACCGATCCGACGCCTATCACCAGGCCCTCTACATTCTCAACCACCGCGGCGAACTGCCCCCCTGGGTGCCCGTGCCCGAGGAGGTGGAGCAGCTCGACCGGCTCTGCGAAGCCCGCCGCAAGTTTGTCGACACCCGCACCGGCCTGACCAACCGCCTGCAAGCCGTCCTCAAGCGTTACTACCCCCAGGCACTTCTGCTCATGCACGAAGACATCTGGCGCGCCATCAACCTCGCCTTCCTTCGCCGCTGGCCCTCGCCCCAGGCCCTCGAGAAAACCCGGCTCTCCACCCTCAAGGCATTCTTCCATCAGCATGGCTCCCGAAGCGAAGCCCGCTGGCAAACCCGCCAAAGCGTGGTGCAAAATCTCATCCCCCTCTCCGGTCAGGAGCCTCTCTCCGAGCGCTTGGAAGTCTCCGCCTTGGCCGATCAACTCGAAGCGCTCAACAAAACCATCCTCCGCTACGACCAGACCGTGGCCGAACACTTTGCCGCCTGCCGGGACACCGCCCTGATCCAGGCACTTCCCGGTGCCGGCCCCAACTTCGCCCCGCGCCTCTACGTCGCCTTCGCCCGCTACGCCTCCCGCTGTAAAGACGCCCAGTCCTTCGCCTCCGCCGTCGGCATCGCACCGTGACCAACCAAAGCGGCAGGATGCGCAAAGTCCACCGGCGTCTGCGCTGCGACAACCACACCCGGCAGACCTTCGTCGAATGGGCCAAGGAAACCATCAGGCACTCCGCCTGGGCCAGGGCCTATTTCGAACAACGCAAAGCCGCCGGCCACCACTTCCAAGCCACCCTGCGCTCCCTCGCCTACAAGTGGATCCGCATCCTCTGGAAATGCTGGCATGACCACCTCGTGTATCATGAAGCCCAATACCTCGTACAACTCCGCGCCAAAGACAGTCCACTCCTCAAATACCTATCGCCTCCCACCCCCTCCTCTGCCGCATGAAAATCATTCCACTTTTTTATCGACGGATGACCTCAGAGCTAAGATCAGCCACGGAGGTAGATGGCGCGATTGGTGCGTCAGCACGAGGCGTGACAGCTACCGGAGTTGGCTGCATCGCCTTGTTAGGCTTATTCTTCATCGAATGTAGGAAAGGATCAGCCTCGCTGTTTGGATGTCGCCGTTCTCAGCAAGATACTGGGCCAAAACTTCCCAAGGCGGGATATTGCTGTAATACGGTTCACTGTCAGGTCCCGTATACATGCCGCCGCTGGGGCCGGTGTAGAGACCGCCGCCAGGCCCGGTATAGAGGCCACCGCCAGGTCCAGTGTATAGCCCACCACCCGGGCCGGTGTATAATCCTCCGCCTGGCCCAGTGTAGCACCCACCGCCAGGTCCAGTATACATGCCGCCGCCAGGGCCTGTGTAGGCACCGCCTCCGGGCCCGGTATAAAGGCCGCCGCCCGGGCCTGTATAGCGCCCGCCGCCGGGTCCCGTGTATTGATTCCTTGGCCACATATTGATTTCGCTCATAGTTTATTTTCTTTGCCTAGAAGGCGCTTGTCCCCTGGACGTGGGTTGCCCGTGAGGAGCGGGCCGGGCCACAAGGCTGAAGGACAAACCATAACAACCTGGAAACGAGGACAAGCGCATGAAAAAGACACAACACTATGTGGGGCTGGATGTCCATAAGGATACGATCATGATCGCGGTGGCCGACGGCGGCCGCGAGAGCGAGGTTCGCCTCTACGGACAGGTCAGCAGCGATCTGCACGCGGTGGAGCGTGCGTTGAGGAAGATCGGAGCCGACGGCGGGGAGTTGCACGTGGCCTATGAGGTGGGGCCGACCGGCTACGTGCTCCACCGGCGGCTGCGGCAGTTGGAGATCGACTGCGTGGTGGTGGCTCCCTTGAGGACGCCGGTGGACAAGGGCAACCGGCGCAAGACCGACCGGCGCGACGCGCAGATGCTGGCCCGGTTGCACCGGGCCGGGGAGCTGACCGTGGTGCACGTGCCGGAGGCGGTGGATGAGGCCATCCGGGATCTCACGCGAGCCCGGGCGGATGCGGTGCGGGACCTGACGCGCGCGCGGCAGCGGCTCAAGTCGTTCCTGTTGCGACACGGCTACCGTTACTCGGGCAAGGCCAACTGGAGCGAGGCGCACCGCCGCTACCTGCAGGAGCTGGAGCTGCCGGCGCCCTCATTGAAGGCGGTGCTGGAGGAGTATCTGCTGGCGGTCACCCAGTGCGAGGAGCGGGTGTCGCGGCTCGAGCAGTTGCTGGGCTTGCAGGCGCCGTTGTGGCGGCTGTATCCGGCGGTGGAGGCGCTCATGACGATCCGGGGCTTCCAACTGGTGGCCGCGGCGGTGCTGGTGGCGGAGTTGGGAGACGTGAGGAGGTTCGCGCATCCACGCGAGCTGATGGCGTTCCTCGGGCTGGTGCCCAAGGAGGAGAGCACCGGAGAGAGCCACAGGCTCGGCTCGATCACCAAGGCGGGCAACGCGCACGCCCGATGGATCTTGATCGAGACGGTGCAGCACACCTGGCTGCCGCCCAAAGTATCCGCGCAGCTATCCAAACGGCAGGAAGGGCAGCCGGCGGCACGCAGGGAACTGTCGTGGAAGATTCAGGTGAGGCTGCACAAACGGGCCTGGCACCTGAGCTGGCGCGGGGTGATGAAGCCAAAGGTGACCGTCGCGCTGGCCCGGGAGATGGCCGGCTTTGCCTGGGCGATGTTGCAGACGGCGGACTGGCCGGCGATGACCAGGGCGGCCTGAGCGCGGGCGAGGGCGGCAGGATGTTCTTTGAGAACCGCCGTTTGGCGGCACCAGCCAGGGACCGGGCGGCCGGCCCATGCATGTTGACGTTAGGAGCAGCGGGAACGGAGCGATCCGCCCGCCACGCACGAGCCTAGAGCATGCGGGCAAGACGCACCAATGCACTGTCGGTAACCAACCCGCGAAGATCAGCACGATCACGGTTCAACCGGGATCACGCCCAACCCACGCACGCGTTTATCCTATAATCGACCGGTCCCTGTCCTGTGCCTCCGAACGACGGCAGTTTATATAAACATAAATCCCAAGCGAAAACCGGGGACTGGCTTTGCTTTTTTGAGCTTGTATATTCGCAGCTAGATCAACGTTCAAGGTGAGCCACGGCGCCCGGAGGGCGCTGTTGGCTCGGGCGACTGGTTGGCCTTTTAGATTTGTCCGTATTTTTTTAACACTCCTAGCAGCTTATCAAGCTTCTCTGGATCCATAGATGGGTCTATTTTGATCTCAAGACTAGCTTTTGATTTCGGCGCAGGTTGTTGAGATCGCATTTTGCGCCCGTCTAACCTATATTCCGTCTCGTTCTCAGCCTCTTCAGTATTCTCCTGCTCAACGTTATTCAGGTTAGTTTCATCAAGCTCTTCCTCAGATTCAATCGGCTCGCGAACAATCCCAGACGCAACCGTCCCAAAAGTCACATCGGTCCCTGACCGGTTAGCCAATTCTGCATCAGCTGCTGACAAAAGGAAAAGATCGACACATTCGTCCACAACTTCCGGATGGACTTTCAGGTTTAACGCCTGCTGTCTGACCCGAGCTACCGAAACCGTATCATTAGAAAACGTATCAAAGAGTGTCTTGAACGGCTTTACTTTGAAAAAAGCTTTAGCGAGGTGGGGTGTTAGTTCTTCGATCGGCGCAGCAACGATTTTTCGTGCGAGATCAGTTGCTGTATACGCTTTTGGCGTTCCGCTAAGCAAATCGTATTGTTTCAATGCAGACGCTCGAACCTGACCCTGCGGCCCGGCTGCACCAAACACTCCGGATAAAATTACTGTTGCCGGTTGAGGCCCGGTGTGAGTTTTCGAGACGAGCTTCCTAGCGAATACAACCGCGTCCTTCAGTCGGACTCGAGGAAACATGGTGCCGCCTTTTCTGCCTCCTTTGGGCATCTTTTTAGGTTCTGTCATAATGTGGTTTGCTGTTGCATGGTTGATAGAAGGTCTTTGAGGCCTTCCTTATAATTGGCGGAAAAATCTGCATACTTCTTGTCCCGTATTAGCTGCGGAATCTGGCATTCTGATAGTTTCAACGGCAGTATATGGGTCTTCCGCTTCTCAATCTCGGCAACCAAGGCTTGGTTCAGCTCCTTCTTAACCCAAGCTGAATCAACAGAGTTCTCACTCAGTGCGATCAAGAAAAAATCGGACTCTGCGAGACCCTGGCCGACTTTATCAGGTATTGAGTCACCAACCCTAATCTCTCGCTCATCCAACCACACAGAAATGCCATTTTTTGTCAGGTCTGAAGCAAGTTGTCGAATAAAGGGTTTATCTCGCGAGCTGTGTGAAAGGAAGGCGACGATCTTCTTGTCGGTCGATCGGTGCCGTTCCTCTTTGGATTCGATCGCATCTTCAATAATATCTTCGATTAACAGATCGGGCTGGAGAACATTCATTTGCTTGGACCATTTCAATAGCGGGCCAAATGCGCTTGCGTCATAATCCGTAATCCCATCCAGTGTCGCAGCCTTACGGACTGCATCATCTAGAGAATCTCCAAGGTTCAGGAATTGCCGAACGTGTTGGAGTAGAGGCATCCTGACCAGAGCTTCTCTGATTACTGTCTTCTTCTGTTCGATATCACCCTTGTAGGGATATGGCGTTGTTAACGCGAATCCTTCTTTAGCCGCCGTCTGAGCTATGCCGATGCTCAGACAATTCTTGAGGAGTTTTCCGGCAGTTCTTGGATCAATACCTGCAAACTGGGCTACCTGTGATGTATCGGGGAAGTCGAGCCATGCCAAAGCGTCGAGCACCGGGAAGAGCGCCTCAATATTCGCCGCTTGGAACATGAAGGAACACTTTGCTGCTCGCGAAGGAGTTGCTTTTTTCTTGGGTGTTGCCATCGGGAAGATTCTTTTTCGGCCAACGTTAACGATGTGCCATGGCTGGCCGCAGGCCAGACATTGGCACTGGAAGCTGGTTCGGCGTCTTCTCTTTAGACGAGTTCATGGTCGGCGAGCGCATCGCTCCAAATCACATCTGAATTTTGACCGAAGTAAGTCCGCAGGGTTGCTTCCACTTCGGCACTATCGACGGCCTCTCGATCCACCGCCTCAAGCAGAAGCTGCGAATCTTCGAAGGACATCTTCTTAAACTCGCCATCGCAGCAGCCGTGACCGTCGAACGAGATGCGGCAGAGGAAGACCCGGCCCTCTTCATCTACATCGAAATCTGCGAATACGCTGCCTTCTCGCAGGCTAAGACAAAAACGGCAGGGCCTGGAGGGCATTGTCGGATAGACTTGAGCTTCGAGAGGCATGCTTTTGACGAACGTCAGCAGTCAGACACGACGGGGCGCAGCCCCGTCGTTGTTTGTGATGCTCTGGATGGGCTCTTCATTTCTTCTCTTCTTTCGGAAGTGGGTAACGCTTTTCGTCGTCCTCGATAAAGCTGCGGCCATAGGGGTGCCATAGAGATTTGTAGCCGTCTGCAACCTTCGACCACGCACCAAGCGGATGAGCAAGGATGCGCTCAAGCATGATCTTCGCGCTACGTGAAACGGTGGGACCATCATGTCCGATAGCCTCTTCCTCGAACCACATCAATGACCGGGTGCCGTCATCAAAATCGTCCTTCCACCAGACACCGCTGACTCCAACCCGGCCATCTTCTTTCTTCGTGACCTCCACTTTCGCGACCCCGCCCTTGGGATGGCGAAACAGCAGACTCCAGCAAGGGGCTTCGTGGTAATATTTCTCAAGGTGCAATCCGCGCTCGGCCACCAGCCGCAGAATATCCGCTCTGAGTGGTGCGAAGAACTCATCATACGCCTTGAATGGCTGGCTTTCGATTGGCGGCGGCAGGTCCATCAGTGTTTGCCCATCGTTTACGATGAGCCACGGCCGGGCGCCAGCCCGGACGTTGGCTCGGGCAACTGGATCGGCCTTCTTTTTGAGTTTCGATACACCACGGCCAAGCCAAGCACGAGAAACGTTTCGAAGAGTGGGAAATTCACTGAAGACTCGATATGCGGTATGATCTCACCGGATTGGATCTTTCGATTCTGCTCGGCGGCGTAGGCCTCGATAGCTTCCCGGTGCATCTGATACCTCACTTCACGCATGCCCCAGAAGAACACGGGGGAGAGGAAGAACACCGCAACAGCATAGAATCCAGAATTCTTCAGCGAACGAGCGAGCAAGATAGAGACCGAGAACCCGAAAGCCATCAGCAGCCATGAATAGAGCTGGCTGAACTTTGGCGCTGTATCCATCAGCCACACCTGCCACTCAGAAACTGGGGTCAATTCTGTCATTCTTCGCCGATCAGTGTTATTAGGCCAAACTGGCCTTGGGTTGTAGAAGGGAAAACATGGCAGGGATGCTTGCCTTATCATTTTGATTGTCAATACCGGGGCCTTTGAAATTTGGTTTTTGAATTTGGCTTTTTGGGATGCGGCGATCAATCTCGTCAAAATCATTTTTCCGGAAGCTTTTTCATGAACAATCCCATCCAATCCGGCAACGGGCGGTTTCTTCCGCGATGAGTCGCGCGCGGTTTCGTTTCCACATTGGAAGGCTGTTTTGCGGGAAGAGGCATTGCCACCCGAAATGATGGTTTTTTACGAGCGGGCAGTGCTGTCGTTTTTACATTTTTGCAAGGCTCGGCGTTGCGGGGCGTCGGTTCGCGTGGTGCGGGCATATTTGGCGGAGACGCGCATTGCGGAGACTGAGAGGGAGGCGTTGCGGTGGTTTTTCAGGAGGGCGGCCGGGGTGGCACCCCGGACTGGCGGCAATGACTTGGGCGACGCGGACAGGCCGCGCAATCGGCCCAGTCGTGAGACGGGAACTCTCGTCCCCGCTTTTCACCGGCGGGAGGTTCCGGCCGCCCAGATGGAGCCTCCGCCGGGCGCGGCGGACCTGGGGCGCGCGGACTGGGAGAGGGATCTGATCGTGGCCGCAAGGGGGGCGCATCTGGCGTGGCGCACAGAGACGACTTACCGGGAGTGGGCGGCGCGGTTCGTAGCGTTTTTGAAGGGGAGGCCGCCGCGGGAGGCGCGCGGGGAGGATGTGGCGGAATTTTTATCGAGGCTGGCGGTGGAGTCGCGGCTGAGTCCGGCTTCGCAGAAGCAGGCGTTGAATGCGCTGGTGTTCTTTCTGGAAAAGGGACTGGGGCGGGTGCTGGGAAAGATAGGCTTTCAGCGGGCGGCGGCGAAAAGGCGGGCGCCGGTGGTGCTGTCGAGGGAGGAGTGCGGGCGTCTGTTCGGGCAGTTGGAGGGGACGTGGTCGTTAATGGCGGAATTGATGTATGGGACGGGAGTGCGGTTGATGGAGCTGTTGCGCCTGCGGGTGCAGCATGTGGATTTGGAGCGCGGGGCGTTGATCGTGAACGGGGGCAAGGGCGACAAGGACCGGGTGACGGTGCTGCCGGCGGTGTTGAGGGAACGGCTGGAGGAGCATTTGAAGAGGCTGAAGCGGCTGTGGCGGGAGGATCGGGCCGACGGGGCGCCGGGGGTATGGCTGCCGGAGGGGCTGGGGCGCAAGTATGCGGGGGCGGGCGAGCGCTGGGAGTGGCAGTGGCTGTTTCCGTCGCGCGGGTTGAGCCGCGACCCGGTGAGCGGTGTGAGGCGGCGGCATCATGTGACGGACAGCGCGTTCCAACTGGCGTTGAAGAAGGCGGCGGACGCGGCGGATTTGAACAAACGGGTATCGCCGCATGTGCTGCGGCACTCGTTTGCGACGCATTTGCTGGAGGGCGGCGCGGATATCCGGACGGTGCAGGAGTTGCTGGGCCACGCGAAGGTGGAAACGACGCAGATTTATACGCACGTGATGCGCAGGCCGGGCCTTGGGGTGCGCTCACCGTTGGACACGAGTTGATGCAGTGAAGACAGGTTTTTCGTGACTGCCGTATAATATAATTTGCCCTGAAGCAACTTAGCGTGGCGCGGCGAAGCGATGGATGTCCTGATCGCCGGAACGCAGGAAATCCAGAAACTTTACGCCCTGATATTTGCAGGTCTCGCACACGCTCAGCAAAATCAGGTATTCCCGCAGGCCCTTTTCCGAGGTCACGCCGTTGATGACCTGCCGCAGCAGGGCAAAGGCTTTGATCGCGTGTTCCGCGTTGTTGTTGTTCCAAGGCACGCCGTCATGGTGCAGAAACGTGAACAACTCCCCCCGCTCCCGCGCGAAGCGTTCCCGGTATTTTTTTAGAACTGCGGAGCCCGGCGGCGCGAGGTCCAGCCGCCGGTAAAAGCGGTCAACCGCCCGCCGGTGTTTTTTAAGAAAACGCACCTTCAGCCCGCGGCGCTCGACCGTCGCGATCATCGGTCTGACCAAGTCCGCAAAATCCCGGCCCACGCGCTTCAGTTCCTCATCGTAGGGGTGCTTGTATAAATCGTCATTCAGGTCGCGCAAAAAATGGATGAGGCAGCGTTGCTTGGGACACTCAAGCGCGTCGTAGCCGGAATAAAAGTCCGTCACCAGCACGCCCTGAAAATTTTTAAGAAAATCCCGCAGCCATTCGCTTTCGCGGTTTTGGGTGTAAACATAGGCGACCGTGTCGAGACTGGCAAAAACCCAGACGCAGCCCTGGCAGCCCGCCACGCTGACCTTGGTTTCATCGACGTGCAACAGGCCGCCGTGCCGCAAGCGCCGCAGGAGCAATTCGTAGGTCGCGGCGTAAACCTGCGCGGCCTTGATCTTGAAACGGCTCGCGCTCCCCTGCGCCAGCGGCAGGCCGAACAGTTCGTCGAGGCTGCGGTCGATCATTTCCTGCGACAGGCGCAGCTCGATGTTCTGGTAAACCGCATAGGCCATCAACGCCGGGCCGAACTTGCCGTCCGGCAGGCCCGCCGCCGGCGGGCGAAACACCCGCCCGCAATGCCGGCACTCATGGCGGTGATAATGATAATGCACCACCCAGCGCCGCAAGCCGCCGCGGGTGAATTTCAAATCGTAAACCGTCCTGCTTGCCCGGTCATATTTGCGCAGGCTGGAAAGCCCGCAATGCGGACACTGCGTCGGCGCCGCGCATTGGACACGCCGGTTCACCGGCACGTCTCTTATGGAACCGGCGGGGACTTTTATTAGGGCGCGACGCAGGCGGCGGTCGGATTTCACATAAACCTTTTCCCGCTGGTAATCCCAGTAGGCGGCCTGGTTGATGGTCGCCAGTTCGGGGAAGAAAAATCGGTTGCGCTTGAACCCATAGGGATTCTCCCGCTTCAGGCCCGCCGCATCGACCACGTCGGGAGGCAGCGCCGCCGCCAGGTCAAGTATCCGCTGCGTCACTACGTCCAGCGCGGCGCAATCGTCCGCGTTGTAGGCGATCAGGTTGCGCCGCTCGCGCTCGGACGAAGCCGGGGCGCGGGACCACGTTTCCCGCCACACCACGGACTGCACGCCCGAAGCCGCCGGCACCGACCAACTGAAACCGAGGTATTGGGCGATTTCCTTGAGGCCGTTGGAAAAGGTCGGGAAATAAATCCGGGCAAAGATCACGGAGACCAGGTTCAGCGCCGACTCCATGGCGCCGGCCGCCGGCGAGCCCGGCTCCGGTTCTCCGTGACGCGCCCGCATCCGTTTCAAAAAACTGGTTTCGTAGCTCCCGTAATGGATCAGCACCGGGCGCTCGACGGTATTCAAAACGGCCAGAAATTCCCGCCAGATTTTTTCTTCGTCCCGGTCGCTGTCCGCCCACAGGCTGTGCTGCCGCGCCGCCGCCCCGCTGCCGATGCGCAAACCGATGAGATAGTAACAATCGCGGTCCGGCACACCCTCGACATCCAGATAGACCGGCGTGCCCTCGATCTTCAATTCCGGCCTGCCCACCAGATGAATCTTCCGCTCCCGGATGGCCAGGGCCTTGAGCGCGTGATGATATTTTTCCGCCCGGCCCTTCAACCACCGGGGTTTGCGGCGGGGCTGAAAAGTGTGGGAAAGCTGGGTGACAGTGAAAATGCCCTTGCCGCGCAGTCGCTGGCGCTCCTGCTCGCCCATGCCGGCCAGCAAGCTGAGGCTGTCCTGCTCCACCGCCTTTTGCCGGCAATGCCTTTGGAATCCGCACTCGGCGCAGTGCCGATTCAGGACCAACTCGGGCGAAGCGGTGCCGGACAGCAAAACCGCCATTTGTCCGATGCGCCTGCGCACTTCGTCGGCCAGTTCGGCGATCCTGACCTTTTTCACCGCGTAATCGTCACCATACACCAGTTTGCCATGCGCGGACGCGCGCCTGCCCTTTCCGGCCAGGGTCAGGGCATCGAATCCCAACAGCAGGCTTTCGTCCCTGCCCGGCTTGTTGAGGAAATGAAACCGGACGGGCACAGCCTGCGCCGGACTGCCCCGGCCTGCGGAGGGAATGGGCTCCACGGCGTCGGGATGCGATGCGAGCATGAGTCCAGTGCGGTCATCCACGGCCTGCGCCACCACTTCCGTCTCCGCCCCGGATGCCAGCCGGCCCGCTCCCCCGGCCCGGTAAGCCGCCGCCCTTTCCTGAAACCACCGGGCGTAAGGGTTGTCCTCGACCGCCATGGCCTGAAATCGCAGCCAGCACTTGACCGGGCACTTCAGAAAAGCGGCGAACAAATCGGCCGTTATCTTCGTCCCCGGCCCAACGCGTTGGGCTGCATCCCCCTCTGTTTTTCCCTCAAGCATGGGGCAGGATGACGGGAGCCGGCCATGGGGCAAGGGCGTGAGGCCCGTTTGAGGAATTTTTGCAAAGGCACCCTTCACAATGGCAAAATGGCACTTTTGCAGGAGGGACGGCCTCCGTGCCGCCCATCTGTTTGGAAGCGGACGACTCGGAGGGATCTCCCTCCTCCCCTTATAAAGCCCAATGTTCGCCGCTGTTTTTGATGATCGCGAGGGAAGGTTGATCCCCGAAACGGCGGCGGGTTGAACAGCGAAGGCACCGAGACGCAAAACCGCGAAGCGCGGGAAAATCCACGGCCGGGTTTTTCCTAATCCGCCCAAGCCATTGCCCTGCCTTCATTTCCCGGGGGCTCTTGCACCCCTGCCGTGAAAAGGCACGGTGGCAACCAATCGCG
Organism: Termitidicoccus mucosus; assembly: GCF_038725785.1. Classification (GTDB taxonomy): domain Bacteria; phylum Verrucomicrobiota; class Verrucomicrobiia; order Opitutales; family Opitutaceae; genus Termitidicoccus; species Termitidicoccus mucosus. The sequence goes on along the minus strand of NZ_CP109796.1, from coordinate 203,469 downwards.
GCCTACCAATAATAATCAACACATATACAATAACTTAATTGGCGAATCATGGTGTGTTTTATTAGACTACCGGTGAATAGATACCGTTATATTTTCATCATTCAGGACCGCGAAAAACTTTATATTAATATCAATGCGCCAATATTGCCAACGAAACAAGTGCATTGGCGCCAAATTTTATATATCCATCGCTTTCCGATGTCCCATCACTGGATATTACAGACTATTCTGATTTCCGAACCGGAATTTTGGAATTGTAATAGAATGTTGACATATAGGCAAAAAGACTTCCGTTTATATAAGGTCTTATACAAATAAATCCGAACTTCATTTCGCGAATACCAAACACTCCGTGATGTTTTTTAACTTGCTGCTGTGTCCCTTTGGAGACGCGCACGGGATGTCGCATATCGGGCGGCAGCGTCGGCCAATTTAACATCTTATTTAAGCCGGCTCTCACCATGAAAATTCATACCTCCGCCCTGCATTGGTCGATCATGCTGTTCGGTCTCGTGGACCCCGACTGCCTGCGGGCGCAGACAGTCAGCAGCCCCCTCACGTTCGGCGGCAACCAAGCCTACACGCTCGGGCCCGATGGCACTTTCACCGGCTCGTCTGCCGTATCCCATAATGTCGCCCTCATTACCGTCAACAACGGCAGCCTTACCTTCAACACCAGCGGCGCCGCCGCCCTGCTCAAGATCACCAACAACATCAACACCGCCGCCGGCGGCTTGGGCGGCGCCATCAACGTCAGCGCCACCAACACCGGCTCGCTCTTCATCAACGGCAGCTACGGCGACATCCTCATCTCCGCCAACACCAACACCACCGGCACCGGCGGCGCGCTTCGCACCGCCGCCAGCATCACTTTCAGCTCCACCGTCACCGGCACCCTCGCCGTCACCAACAACATCGCCCGCGCCGGCGGCGCGTTCCACGCCACCAGCGGCGCCGTCGCCATCGGCGGCAGCTACGGCGGCATCCTCTTCTCCGGCAACCGCGCCAACGGGGACAACGCCGGCGCCATTTTCGCCTCCAACGGCGTTTCCTTCGCCGCCAACGTCGCCAACAACCTCGCCTTCACCAACAACTACACGAGCAACGCCGGCGGCGGCATCCTCACCTGGGGCAACGTCTCCCTCGCCGGCAACACCGGCGGCGCGCTCATCTTCCAAAGCAACACCGCCGCGGGCGGCCCGGGCGGCGGCATCTACTCCAACCAGACCCTCACCCTCGGCGGCACGCACGCGGCCATCCTCATCGACTCCAACCGCGCCGGTGCCGAGGGCGGCGGCCTCAACGCCAACAACGTCCTCATCGTCGGCGCCACCGCCGCCACCTTCACCGCCACCAACAACAGCGCGGGCGCCTCCGGCGGCGTGCTCTACGTCGGGCGCGGCCTTGGCGTGAGCGGCAGCCTCGTCTTCGGCGGGCGCTACGCCGCCGCCACCATCGCCGGCAACCGCGCCACGGGCAACGGCGGCGCCCTCGCCACCGACCAAGGCAGCATCTTCCTAACCGCCACCATCGCCGGACTCCTCGACATCCGCGGCAACACCGCCGCCACCGGCGGCGCCATCCACAGCGGCGGCGACCTGTTCATCTCCGGCTCCTACGGCAGCGCCCTCTTCCGGAGCAACACCGCCTCCGCCAACGGAGGCGCGCTCAATGCCGCCGGCAGCCTCACTCTCGGCGGCGCCTACGCCGCCACCGGCACCCTCCTCTTTGCCAGCAACACCGCCGCCGGCAGGGGCGGCGCGCTCTACGCCGGCAACGCCGTCCGTCTCTCCGCCACCACTGGCGCGGGGGGCACGCTCGCCTTCACGGGCAACACCGCCGGCGCGGGCGGCGCGATCGGCCTCGGGGCCGGAGGCACCCTCACCTTCACCAACGCCTCCCCCAACATCGTTTTCCTCGGCAACACCGCCAGCGGCGCCGGCGGCGGCGCGCTCTACTCATCCGGCAGCCTCACCCTCGGCGGCACCACCGGCAGCGTCCTCTTCCAGCGCAACAGCGCCGCCTCCGGCGCGGCCATTTACGCGGACGGCGCGCTCACCCTCCGCGGCGCCTACGCCAGCCTCGTCCTCGACTCCAACACCGCCGCGCAAAACGGCGGCGCCATGATCTCGCAGAACGGCCGCATCGTCCTCAGCGCCACCGCCGGCTCGCTCGTCCTTGCCGGCAACTACGCCGGCGGCGCCGGCGGCGCGCTCGTTTCCAGCGGCACCGACATCATCATCAGCGGCAGCTATGGCAGCATCGCCATCTCGAACAACACCGCCGGCAGTTACGGCGGCGCGCTCGCCGCCGGCGGCTACGGCAGCATCACCTTGGACGCCCGTTCCGGCGGCAGTTACATCGTTGCCAACAACACCGCCGCGCAAAACGGCGGTGCGTTTTTTGTCGCCAACAGTTTTAACCTCAATCTCGCCTCCGGCACTTTCCTCGCCACCGGCAACCGCGCCCTCTCCGGCGACGGCGGCTTCCTCTATGTCCAGCCGATGATGACCACCGGCAGCATCCTCTTCAACATCGGCGCCGACGCGGCCGCGCGAATCGGCGACGCTTCCTCCATCGCCGCCCAGGCCGACTCCATCGCCACCGGCTATGGCGTGAACCTCCACAAAACCGGCGGCGGCCTGCTCGAGCTTTGGGGCGACAACACCATCACCGGCGGCACGACCATCGTCACCGGCGGCACGCTCCACCTTCCGGGCAGTATCACGAGCATCGGGGCTGTCATTGACGGCGCCGCGGGCGTGGTGGACGCCTCCGGCTACTGGAACACCCAATACGGCGACTTCACCGTCGGGCGTTCCTCCGCGGCCTCGGTCACCCTCGCCGGCAGCGGCAGCGTCAACAGCAACGCCGTCACCATCGGCGGCCAGTCCGGCGCCACCGGCACCGTGGCCCTCTCCGGTCTCTCGCGCTGGTCGAGCAACGGTGCAAGTCTCATCGGCGACCAGGCCGGCGCCGCCGGCGTCCTCACCGTCGGCGGCTCGGCCTACTGGTTCACCGAAGGCCACGCCCTGACCATCGGCAACGCCGGCGCCGGTGCGGTCGTTCTCGCCGACAGCGGCAGCATCACCACCAACAACGGTGTTACCTTCGGCGCCCTCGCCACCGGCGTCGGCACCGGCACGCTCGCCGGCTCCGCCTACTGGGACAGCGGCAACAATGCCTTCACCGTCGGCGGCGCCGGCACGGGCGCGCTCACGCTCGCCGGCTCCGCCCACATCACCGGCGGCCCGGTCATCTTTGGCGACCAGGCCGGCGCGCTCGGCACCGGCACCATCGCCGGCTCGGGCTTCTGGGATACCCACAACATCGTCTTCACCGTCGGCAACTCCGGCACCGGCGCGCTCACGCTCGCCGGCAGCGGCAGCATCAGCAGCGCCGGTGTCACCTTTGGCGCGCAGACCGGCGGCTCCGGCACCGGCGCCATCGCCGGCGCGGCCCTCTGGAACGTCCTCGGCGATTTCAGACTCGGCGGCTCCGGCATCGGCGCGCTCGCCATGCGCGACAGCGGCAGCCTGCGCCTGACGGGCAACTACGCCCAAAACCAGGACTCCACCCTCTCCCTCGATCTCGGCGGCCAGCCGCGCGGCCCCTACATCGACGCCATGACCGCCAGCCTCTCCGGCACCCTCAATATCATCGGCTTCGGCGGCGTTTTTTCCGGCGCCTCCGCCACCGATGTCCAAAACCTCGCCAGCTACGTCCTCATCCACACCGCCAACGGCATCACGGACGACTTCACCTACGTAAACGTCAATGCCGGCCTCGCCGCCAACGCCCCTGACTTCGTCATCGCCGGCGCGCACAAGTCCGCCGACAACAGGGACTACGTCCTCGGTTTCGACCTCGCCTGGTTTGCCGACACCTCCCGCGGGCATGGATACTTCACGCTCCCCGGCCCCGCCGCCTTCGATGTCAATGTCGCCCTTGTCGATGAGACCCACAAAGGCGCCTTCACCACCGGCTGGGACGGCAAATCGCTCACCGTCACCTCTTCGAACAGCGGCACCCTTGTCCTCAGCGCCAACAACACCTACACCGGCACCACCACCGTTGACGGCGGCGTCCTCCGCATCACCGGCACCACCGCCGGCAACGCCGCCGGCGTCATCGGCGGCGCGTCCGGCACCGGGGCCCTCGTGGAGATCGCTTCCGGCGCGTCCTGGCAAATCGCGGGCGGCCTCGCCATCGGTGCCACCGGGACCGGCGAACTCTCCGTCCAGGCCGGCGGCTCCCTCGCCACCGCCGGCCCCGTCGCCATCGGCGGCGGCTCCGGCACCGCCAACAGCAAGGCCACCGTCACCGGCGTCTGGCGGCACACCACCGGCGACTTCGACATCGACAGCCACAACGCCGACGCGCTCATCGTCGCCGAGGCCGGACGCCTTTTCACCGACAGCCGCGTCTCCATCGGCAACACCCTCGACAGCCTTGTCGGCATGGTCGTCCAGGACACCGCCTTCTGGGATTCGGGCACCGGCAACATCGTCCTCGGCAACACCGGCTTTGCCTCGGTGGAACTCAGGGGCAGCGGCAGCATCCTCAGCGGCGGCACCCTCACCGTCGGCGCCGCCGCAACGGGCACGGCGGTCATCAGCGGTTCCGACTCCACGCTCTGGCATCATGCGGGCGAGTTCGTCCTCGGCGACGCCGGCTTCGGCCAGTTGCTGCTCAAGGCCAGCGGCAGCATGCAGGTCGACAATAATGTCATCCTCGCCAACCAGGCGGGCTCCAACGGCCAGGCATGGATACACGACCACTCCCGCCTGAACGTCGGCGGCGACTTCATCAACGGAGTCGGCGGCTCCGGCATACTCAGGGTGGACAACGACGGCCGGCTCGATGTCGGCGGCACGTATGCGCAAAGCAGTTCCTCCCTGCTCAGGATCATCTTCGACTCCGTCTTGCGCAGCCCGGGCGACGCCTTCATCTATGCCGGGAACGCCAGCCTTTCCGGCACCCTCAATGTCCTCGCCTTCACCGGCGCCGCCACCGGCACCACCGCCAGCGCCATCGCGAACAGCAACAAGCTCATCATCCGCACCCACACCGACATTCAAGGCGATTTCGATGCCATAAGCGTCATCTCGTCCGACTCCAGCGCACCCCTCGACTTCATCCTTCTCGACGGCTACAAAGCCAACAACATCGCCGACACCACTTCCAACTCCGGCACCGACTACTACATCGGCTTCAACCTCGCCTGGCTCGTCAGCGACACCCGCGCCCACGGCAATTTCACCCTCGACGCAGGGCGGAGTTTCGATGTGAACGTCTCTCTCGGCGACGAAGCCCCCAATCCCGCCACATCGTGGGACGGCAAATCGCTCGCCAAGAGCGGCCGGGGCAATCTCATCCTCAGCGCCGGCCACAGTTACAGCGGCACGACCTTCGTTTACGGCGGCACGCTCACCCTCACCGGCACCGGGCAAATCGCCGGCAGCGCCGCGGCCCTTATCAACGGCGGCATGGCGATCGTCAACGGCACCGGCTACTGGACTGCCACGGGCAACCCCTCCGGCGACGGACAGTTCATCGTCGGCGGCACGACCAACAGCACGCTCCAGCTCACCGCCAGCGGCAGCATCGACAGCACCGCCGTCAGGACCGTCATCGGCAGCGGCAGCACCGCCACGGGCGCTGCCAACCTCAGCGGCTCCGGCCGGTGGACAGGCAGCGATTTCATCCTCGGCGAAAACGGCTCCGGCAACGTCACCCTCAACAACGCCGCCGAGGTCCATGCCGCAAACACGATTCTGGGGCACAACTCCCGCGCCTCCGGCATACTCATCGTCAACGGCTCCGCCCGGTGGAACAACGATGTCGCAGGCGTGTTCACCGTCGGCGACAGCGGCACCGGCTCCATGATACTCTTCAGCAACGCCCTCATCAGCAGCGGCACCGTTGTCTTCGGCGGGACCGGAGGCGGCCGCGGCACCGCCGTCCTCAGCGGCTCCGCCACCTGGGACACCAACGGGCGCGACTTCATCATCGGCGATTCCGGCACGGGCGTGCTCGAGCTCACCAACAACTCCCGCATCCACAGCGGCACCGTCGTCATCGGCGCGAAGACGGGCAGCTCCAACCAAGTCACCATCACCAACTCGGCCTTCTGGGACACCAACGGCGCCGCTTTCGTCATCGGCGATGCCGGCGACGGCGTGTTGTCGCTTCAGGGCAGCGGCAGCGTCAGCAGCGGCGCGCTGATCCTCGGCCGGGGCAATGATCCCGGCTTCGGCGGCGCCCTTCAGGTTGCCGGCTCGGGCTATTGGACCACCAACGGCAACGATGTCACCGTGGGAGGGGAGACCACCGGCGCGGTGGTGATGCAGGGGAGCGGCAGCATCCGCGCCGGCAGCATCACCCTGGGCTTGAATGCGGGCGCCACCGGCACGGGCCTGATTTCAAACTCGGCCCTCATGCGCGCCGACGGCGATTTCCTCAACGGCGGCGCCGGTGTCGGCGAGTTGCAGATCCGGGACAGCGGCTCCCTCAGCGTCGGCGGCCTCTACGAGCAATCCTCCGACTCCCTTCTCCAAATTGTCCTCACGGGCACGCGCGGCGCGTTCATCACCGCCGGCAGCGCCGCTCTCAGCGGCACGCTCACGGTCTCCGGCTTCAGCGGCACCGTCACCGGCACGAAAGCCAGCGACGTGGGCGGCAACTCCATTCTCCTCATCCGCACGGGAAACGTCATCGCGGGGGATTTCGGGGCCAGGCTCGTCATCACCCCCACCAGCGGCCTGCCCGACTTCATCATCGCCGACGCCTACCGGGCCAGTAATGGCGTGCGGGACGAAGTCACCGGCACCGACTACGTGGTCGGCTTCGGTCTCGCCTGGTTCAGCGACACCACGAAAGGACACGGCAGCTTCACGCTCGACGCGGGCCACGCCTTCAACGTGGACGTCTCGCTCGTCGACGAAGACTCCAAGGGCACTTTCGCCACCGGCGCATGGGACGGCAAATCGCTCACCAAGCTCGGCGCGGGCACGCTCGTCCTCAGCTCCGTAAACACCTACAGCGGCGCCACCATCATCCGCGAAGGCGGCCTCCTTGTCTCCGCCACCGGCGCGAACGCCGCCGCCGCGCTCGGCACCGGCACGCTCGTCCTCTTCGACAGCACGACTACCAGCGGCACGCTCCTCTTCGACACCACCGCGACGATGACCCAGCGCCAGGTCGTTGACGTCGATTCCGCCGCCGCCCTCGCCAACACCAACCCCGCCGCGCTCCTCACCGTGACGGCTCCCGCCCATGCGGGCGACGGCGGGGCCGTCCATGTCAACGCCGGCGGCACCTACAATCTCCTCGGCGACATTGCCTTTGCCGGCAACAACGCCTCCTCCGCCAGCGGTGGCGCGATTTACCTCGACACCGGCGCGACGCTCGGCCTCGGCGTGGGCGGCATCGCCTTCACCGGCAACACCGCCGGCGCGGGCGGCGCGGTATCCGGGCGGGATGCCCTTGTCATAAACGGCGGCGGCGGCGCGCTGGTCGCGACGGACAACCGCGCCGGCAGCACCGGCGGCGCGTTTGATGCCTTGGGTGACATCAGGCTCTCCGACTCCTACGGCGCCATCGTCATCGCCGGCAACACGGCGGGGACCTTCGGCGGCGCGCTCTACTCCCATGGCGGCGGCATCAGCATCACCGCCACCGCCGGCGTCTTCACCGCCACCGGCAACACCGCCGCGGCGGGCGGCTTCGCTTATGCGGGGGCCGGCGGCATCACCCTCGCCGGCCTCTACGACGCCATTCGCGTCGCGGGCAACTCCGCCACCGCCGGCAGCGGCGGCGCGATTTACGGCGCGCGCGGCGTGAGCATCAACGTCTCCGACTCGCTCGTCATCCAGTCCAACACCGCCGCCATCCACGGCGGCGCGGTTTACAGCGGCAGCGACTTCGCGCTCACCGGCTCCTTCGAGGGCATCCTCATCGAAGGCAACATTTCCGGCACGCACGGCGGCGCGGTTTACGCCGAGGGCGACGCCGCCATCGGCGGCACGGTCGGCGGCGACATCCTCATCACGGGCAACAGCGCCATCACGGGCTACGGCGGCGCGATTTACTCCGGCGGCGCCCTTGCCCTCAATGCCACCGCCGGCGGCGGCATCCACATCGACGGCAATACCTCCGGCACGAGCGGCGGCGCGCTGTTCGGCAACGGTGCCATCACGATCAACTCCGCCGCCGCCGGCACGCTGTCTGTCACGAACAACGCCAGCAACGGCGGCGGCGCGCTCACCTCCGGCGCCTCCATCACCATCGGCGGCTCCTACGGCGACATCCTGATCGCCTCCAACACCGCCCGCGTCGCCGGCGGCGGGGCGTTTGCCGCCAGCCTCGGCAGCATCGCCGTGGACACGCTCACCAGCGGCAGCCTGGTCATCCGCGACAACTACACCGCGCTGACCGGCGGCGCGTTCACGGCGGGCGGCGCGGCCAGCGCCATCACCATCGGCGGCACTTACGGCGCGATTGCGATCTCCTCCAACACCGCGTCCGGCGCGGGCGCCTTCCGCGCCGCCAACGGCGCCAGTCTCGTGATCGATGCCGTCGCCGACAGTTTCGAGATCGTGCAAAACACCGCCTCCGGCGGCGTCGGCGGCGTGGCTGTCGCCGACGGCGCCATCACCATCGGCGGCCATTACGGCAGCCTGCTGGTCAGCTCCAACACCGCCTCCCTTTCCAGCGGTGCATTTTACAGCGGCGGCGACACCACCCTCACCGGCTCCCACGGCGTCATCACCATCGCTGGCAACACCGCGCTCACCGGCGGCGGCGGCGCGTTTTGGGCGGGAGGCGACCTCGCCTTCACCGCCACCGCCGCCAGCCTCGTCGCCACGGACAACGCCGCGCGGAATGGCGCCGGCGGGTTCGCCGGCGCCGCAGGCGCCGTTATCATCGATGGCGACTACGGCACCGTCACCATCACCAACAACATCTCCGGGACCGGCGGCGCGATTTACTCCGGCGGCAACTTCACCCTCCGCCTCGCCTCGGGCGACACTCTCGTGGCCACCGGCAACCTCGCCGCGGATGAAGCCTCCGGCGGGTTCCTCTACGTGAACAGCGGCAGCATCCTCTTCGACATCGCCGCCGGCGCGGACGCGCAAATCGGCTTCCAATTTTCCCGCGCCATGCAGGCCGACTCCATCGCCACCGGCGCGGACGTGAACCTCGTCAAGGCCGGCGCGGGGCTCCTCATGCTCTGGGCCAACAACACTGTCTCCGGCACCTCGCTCCTCCTCGACGGCACCCTCGCCATGGCCGCCGAGGGCAGCCTGGCCACCGGCGTTTACGAGCAGGAGGCCGGCGCCACGCTCTCGCTCGATCTTTCCGGCGCGCCGCGGCCCTCCTTCATCACCGCCACCGCCGCGCAGCTTTCCGGCACGCTCGACCTCCTCAACGCCTCCGCCCTCATCGCCGGCGGCACGAAAGCCAGCGAGCTCGCGCAAAACAACCAGGTGCTCATCCACACGACCGACACCATCACCGGCGGATTCACCGGCACCATCGGTGTCAACGGCGCGGGCGCGGCCGACTACCTCGTCTCCGGCGCGTTCATTGTCGGCGGCACCGACTACGTGCTGGGTTCGCAGTTGGCGTGGTTCAGCGACACGACGGCCAGCCACGGCAATTTCACGCTCGGCGCGGATGAGACCTTCGAGGTGGACGTGCCCCTCGGCGACACCACGCCGCACGCCGCCGGCGCGAACGTGCCGGCGTGGGACGGCGCGTCGCTGACGCTGACCGCGAGCAACAGCGGCACGCTCATCCTCAGCGCCTCGAACAATTACTCCGGCACGACCACCGTCAACGGCGGCGTGCTTGAAGTGACCGGCTGGACGGGCAGCACGGCGCAAGTCAACATCGCCAGCGCCGCCAATTCCAGCGGCACGGTCAGCGTCAGCGGGTATTGGAACACGGCGGGAAATCTCATCGTCGGCGGCAGCGGCAGCGGCGCGTTATTAATGAGCGGCGGCACTGTTCGCGCCAATTCCATTATCATCGGCGGGAACAGCACTGGCGTCGGCACCGGCAGTGTTGGCGCGGGCGCGTTGCTCATCGGCAGCGGCGGCATCAATGTCGGCGGCAATGGCAGCGGCACGCTGATTATCGCGGCAGGCGGCACCGCCCGTGGTAATTACGACAGAATCGGGGACCAAGACGGCGACGCCACCCTCTTGGTCGAGGGAGTCTGGACGAACACCACCTTCCGCGTTGGCATTTACGGCGACGCCGCGCTGACCATCAGCGGCACCGGCATGGTGCTCACCGCCGCCAACGGCAGCATCAATGACGACGCCAGCAACGGCCACGTCAGCACCGCGCTCCTCACCGGCAGCGGCTGGTGGGACGTGGGCACCACCTTCACCATGGGCGGCTACGAGGGCACCGGCTCGCTGGCCATCACCCAGAGCGGCAGCCTGACCGTCGGCACCGACGCGACCATTGGCAGCTACGAGGACACCTCCTTCGTCAACGTCAGCGGCAGCGGCCTGTTCCGCACAGGAAGCAACTTCACCCTCGGCAACGCCAGCGGCCCCGCCACTCTGTTCATGAGCGAGAGCGGCAGCGTCCGTGCGGGCGGCACCTACGCGCAGGGCGCGAACGGCACGCTGAGCATCACCCACACCGGCACGCTCGGCTCGCGTGGCGCGTTCGTCACCGCGGCCAGCGGCACGCTCAGCGGCACGCTGACCGTCAACGCCGGCGGCACCGCCGCGTTTGTCAACGGCGGCAGCGCGTCGGCCTTGGCGAATAACTCGCAAGTGCTCATCCGCACCGGCACCATCAGCGGCGGCTTCGACACCGTGACCGTCACCGGCGGCACCAGCACGCACGACTTCCTGACCCTCGGCGCGTTCATCGTCGGAGGGACCGACTACGTGCTCGGCTCGCAACTCACGTGGTATTCCGGCACCGCGACGGCGCACGGCAACTTCACGCTCGGCGCGGGCGAGACCTTCACGGTTGACGTGCCGCTGAACAACACCGCCACGCCGAACACCAGCGGCTGGGACGGCGCGTCGCTGACCGTGACCGCGAGCAACAGCGGCACGCTCATCCTCAGCGCCTCGAACAATTATTCCGGCACGACCACCGTCAACGGCGGCGTGCTTGAAGTGACCGGCTGGACGGGCAGCACGGCGCAAGTCAACATCGCCAGCGCCGCCAATTCCAGCGGCACGGTCAGCGTCAGCGGCTATCTCGGCACGGCAAATTCCGGCATTAACGTCGGCGGCTGGCAGGCCAGCGACACCAACGCCCACGGCATCCTGAACCTCACCGGCACCGCCGCCGGCTCTCTCAATGTCGGTCGCGGCACCGCCAGCACCGGCGAGGTCAACGTCAGCGGCAACGGCGCCTTGTTCGGCAATTCCGACTGGATTGGCAACAACGGCGCCCTCGGCACGGTCAACGTCACCGACAGCGGCTCGTGGAGCAACGGGTGGCTCTACGTCGGCTACTGGGGTGGCACCGGCGTCGTCAACGTCAGCGGCACCGGCGTCGTCACCGCCACCACCGCCTACATCGGCTATTATTCCTACGAGGAGGTGGCCCGCGGCGAACTGAATGTCAGCGGCAGCGGCTGGTTCCAGGCCGGCGAGTTGAGCATCGGCCACCAAGGCTTCGGCACGGGCGCCACGCTCGAGGGCGCGGTGACGCTGACCGACAGCGGCAGCGTCACCGCCGGCAACATCGTCATCGCCAACAGCGCGGGCGGCGGCGCCGTCACCACCGGCAGCGCCAGCGTCGGCGGCAACGCGCTGCTCGCCAGCGCCACCAATATCATCCTGGGCAACGGCACCAACTCCGCCGCGCTGGCCGTCAGCGGCAGCGGCCTGGTCACGGCGGGCGGCGCCTACGCGCAAAACGCCCAAAGCACGCTGACGCTGGACGCGGCCGGCGACGGCGTGACGGCGCGCGGCGCGGGCGACGCCTTCATTTACGCCTCGTCGGCGACGGTCGGCGGCACCATCAGCGTCAGCGGCTTTGCCAGGCAGCGCGTTCGCGGACGCGCAAAGCGTCGTCAACAGCGGCCATCAAGTCCTCATCAGCGCGACCAGCGGCACCATCAGCGGCGTGTTCGCCAGCGCCACGCTGGCCGGCGTCAGCGCGCTGCCCGATTACCTTTACGGCGGCATCTACAAGACCACCAGCGGCAGCAGCTACGTCGCCGGTGTGAACCTCGCATGGTTCGGCGATGCCGCCAGCGGCCACGGCAACTTCACCGTCGCCGGCGGCACGAGCTTCGACGTCAACACCACCCTCAGCGACACCATGGGCCTCGCCGGTTCCCCCGCCTACGCCTCCGGCTGGGACGGTCGTTCGCTGACCGTCACCGCCAGCAACTCCGGCACGCTCATCCTCAGCGGCTCGAACACCCACACCGGCACGACCACGGTCAACGGCGGCGCGCTCGCCATCACCGGCTGGACGGGCAGCAACGCGGCGGGCTTGATTGACGGCGGCGCGGGCGGCGCGGCGAACCTCATCGTCAGCGGCAGCGGCTATTGGGGCATCGTCAACGGCGGCGACTTGCGCGTCGGCAAAACCGGCACCGGCAGCCTGACCATCACCGGCGGCACCGTCAACGCCGGCAGCTTTGTTTATCTTGGCTACGACGCGGACGCGGTTGGCACCGGCACGGTCGGCGGCGGCGGCCTGCTTGGGGCGAACATGATTATCGTCGGCGAAGGCGGCGTCGGCTCGCTCAGCGTCACGGGCGGCGTGGTTGCGGCAAACACGTGGATCTCCATCGGCGATTCGAGCAACGGACTTGGCACTGTTGGCGTCGGCGCGGGCGGCCTGATGACTTCCGGCAACAATATCACCGTCGGCAACAGCGGCACCGGCGCGCTGGTCATCGCGCAGGGCGGCACCGCCAGTGCCGTCGGCGAGATCCGCTTTGGCTACCTCGGCGGCGTCGGCAGCGGCACGGTCGGCGGCGTGCTCGCTGGCTCGAGCAATTTCTACGTCGGCTCCGACCTGGGCGGCACCGGCGCGCTGGCCGTCGGCGGCAGCGGCAGCGTCACCGCCGGCGGCGCTTACGCAAAACACCCGCTCCACGCTCGACCTGACGCTCAGCGGCAGCCTCGGCAGTCGCGGCGCGTTCATCACCGCCGGCAGCGCGCAACTCAGCGGCACGCTGACCGTCAACGCCACGGGCACGGCGGCGTTCGTCAACGGCGGCAGCGCGTCGGCCTTGGCGAATAACGCGCAAGTACTCCTCCACACCGGGGGCATCAGCGGCGACTTCGCGGCGAAGAGCGTCAGCGGCGGGACCAGCCAGAAGGACTTCCTGACCTTCGGCGCGTTCATCGTCGGCGGCACCGACTACGTGCTCGGAACGCAGCTGACGTGGCTCAGCGGCACCGACCGCAGCCACGGCAACTTCACGCTGGGCGAGGGCGAGGTTTTCAACGTGGACGTGGCCTTGGGCAACACCACGCCGCACGGCGCGAACCTCGCCCTCAGCGACTCGTGGGATGGCGCGTCGCTGACCGTGACCTCGTCGAACCGGGGCGACCTCATCCTCAGCGCCAGCAACAGCTACAGCGGCACGACGCTGGTCAACGGGGGCACGCTGACCATCACCGGCTACGTCGGGGCACGGCGGTGTCATCGGCAGCGGCTCCGGCACCGACGGCACGGTCAACCTCAGCGGCAGCGGCCAGTGGCGCATGAACGGCTCCGCACCGCTCAACATCGGCAACAACACCGGCACCGGCGCGCTGGCCATCACTGACAGCGGCACGGTCACCGCCGGCGGCGTCGGCATCGGCGCCACCGGCCTGGTCGCCGTCGGCGGCGCCGGCCACCTCGGCGGCGGGCAGTTCAGCGTCAACGGCCGGTTGGACGCCGCCGGCAGCGCCGTCGTCGCCAGCACCGATTTCCGGGTCAGCAGCGACGCCCTCGCCAGCGGCACGGCCGGCGTCAGCGGCAGCGCGTTCCTCGATGTCTCCGGCGGCGGCCTCATCGGTTATTATTCCAACACCGGCACCAGCACGCTCGCCCTTTCCGAAAGCGGCAGCGCGCGCTTCACCGGCCTGAGCGTCAACCCGACGCGCACCGCGGGCGCGGGCCTGGTCACCGTCAGTGGCACGAGCCGCCTCGACATCACCGACTACCTCGCCTTCGGCGGCAGCAGCTACATGAACATCAGCGGCAGCGGCGCGGTCGCGGTCGGCGGCACGGTTTCCTTCGGGCAATACGCCGCCGACTTCGGCGTGCTGGCCGTCGGCGACAGCGGCGCGCTCGCGGCGGCGGGCGACTTCATCCTCGGCTACAGCGGCGCCGGCACCGGCACCGGCCAGCTCAACATCTCCGGCAGCGGCCTGGTCACCGCCGGCGGCACGTATGCGCAAAACGCCAACTCCACGCTGGCGCTGACGGTGGAAAACCGCGGCGCGGGCGACGCGTTCATTTACGCCTCGTCGGCGACGGTGGGCGGCACCATCAGCGTCAGCGGCTTTGCGACGGGCAGCGTGTTCGCCAGCGCGAGCAGCGTGCTTGGCAGCGGCCATCAAGTCCTCATCAGCGCGACCAGCGGCACCATCAGCGGCGTGTTCGCCAGCGCCACGCTGGCCGGAGCCGCCGGCAGCCTGCCCGACTACCTCTACGGCGGCATCTACAAGACCGACGCTGACACCAAATACGTCGCCGGCGTGAACCTCGCGTGGTTCGGCGGCGCGCAGGACGGCCGCGGCAATTTCACCGTCGCCGGCGGCACGAGCTTCGACGTCAACACCACCCTCAGCGACACCGTGGGCCTCGCCGGTTCGCCCGCCTACGCCTCCGGCTGGGACGGCCGTTCGCTGACCGTCACCGCCAGCAACTCCGGCACGCTCATCCTCAGCGGCTCGAACACCTACACCGGCACGACCACGGTCAACGGCGGCGCGCTCGCCATCACCGGCTGGACGGGCAGCACGGCGGCGGGCGTCGTCGGCGCGACTCCCGGCGACAGCGGCGCCGTCGCGGTCGGCAACGGCGGTTATTGGCAGGCGCAAAACGACATCCTCGTCGGCGGCGGCGGCGCGGGGGCGCTGGCCATCGCGGCGGGCGGCACGGTGCACAGCCTAGGCGGCAGTGAGGTCGGCTGGGCGCCGGGCGGCAGCGGCAGCGCCACCGTCGGCGGGGCGTGGCGCAGCGAAGGGATGATGATCGTGGGCGACGAGGGGAGCGGCGCGCTGGCCGTCCCGGCGGGCGGCCTGGTCAGCAGCGGCATGATCAGTGCGATCGGGCTCTTCAGCGGCACCGGCACCGCCACGGTCAGCGGCTGGTGGGACAGCGGCAGCGACTTTTACACGGGCTATTTCGGCAACGGCGCGCTGACGGTGACCGACAGCGGCAGCGTCACCGTCGGCGGAGGACTGTTCGCCGGCTTCGATGCCGGCGGCGGCCTGGCCGGCAGCGGCAGCATCGCCGTCACCGGCAGCGGCCTGCTGGCCACGGCGGGCAATCTCACCCTCGGGGTGGCCGGCACCGGCGCGTTGAGCGTGGACGCGGCGGGCCGCGTCGCCGCCGGCGGGGACATCACCCTCGGCGGCACCGACACCGGCAGCGGCACCCCCGTCACCGGCACCGGCGCCGGCAGCGGCAGCGCCGTCATCACCGGCGGCGGCCTGGTGAGCGCGGCGGGCAATTTTTATAACGGCGACACCGGCGCCGGCGCGCTCACGATCGGCCAGTCCGGCAGCATCGGCGCCGGCGGCACGTATGCGCAGAACGCCGGCTCCACGCTCACCCTCATGCTCGACGGCACGCTGGGCGGGCGCGGGGCGTTCGTCACGGCGGCGGCGGCAAACCTCGCCGGCACGCTGGTCGTCCACGCCACCGGCACCGCCAGCGGCACCAAGGCCAGCACGCTCGCCGACCACGTGCAGGTGCTCATCCGCACGGGCACCCTCACCGGCGACTTCGCCGGCAAGACCGTCACCGGCGGCACCAGCGTGGCGGACTACCTGGCCTACAGCGCGTTCATCGTGGGCGGCACCGACTACGTGCTCGGCTCGCAGCTCGCGTGGCACACCGGCACGGGCGGCGCGCACGGCAACTTCACGCTCGGCGCGGGCGAAACGTTCGAGGTGGACGTTGCCCTGGCCGACGCCGCCGCGCCCAACGCCTCGGGCTGGGACGGGCAATCGCTCGCCAAGCTCGGCGACGGCCTGCTCATCCTCAGCGCCAGCAACGGCTATAGCGGCACGACCTTCGCCGGCGGCGGCACCCTGGCCATCACCGGCCACGTCGGCGGCGCGGCCGGTTACATCGCCGGCGCCGGCACCACGGCGTGGGTCACCGTCGGCGGCAGCGGGTCCTGGGGCACGGCGGGCGACCTGCACGTCGGCGGCAGCGGCACCGGTTACCTGGCCATCGCCGGCGGCGGCCGCGTGTCCACCGGCGGCACGGCCTTCTGGCAGGTCGCGGGCGACTTGTTCGTCGGCACCGACGGCACCGGCAGCCTGCTCATCAGCGAGAGCGGCAGTGTCAGCACCGCCGGGCATGGTTACCTCGGCTACTCGGCAACCGCGACGGGCACGGCCACGGTCGGCGGCGGCGGGTTCTGGAGCAGCGCCACGACATTCTACGTCGGCTACAGCGGCACGGGCGCGCTCGTGCTCGGCGGGAGCGGCAGCATCGGCACCGCCCAGGACGCCTACCTCGGCTACAACAACAACGCCGGCGCGGCGCGATCGGCGGCGCGGCGTTGTGGACGGCCGGCGCCGACTTTTATAACGGCCTCGCCGGCACCGGCTCGCTCGCCCTCCGCGAAAGCGGCTCGCTGGCCGTCGGCGGCACGTATTTCCAAAACGCCCAATCCACGCTCGCCCTCGCCCTCGAGCCCGGCCGGACGACGGCCTACCTGACCGCGCGGACGGCGGCGCTCGGCGGCGCCCTGGTGGTGGACGGCTTCACCGGCACCACCAGCGGCACCCGCGCCGGCGAGGTGCTCGCCGCGCCCGCCCGGGTGCTCATCCGCACGACCGGCACCATCACGGGCGATTTCGCGGCAAAGACCATCAACGGCGGCACCAGCCCCGTCGATTACCTCACCCACAACGCCTTCGTCGCCACCGGCGGCACCGACTACGTGCTGGGCACGCAACTGACTTGGCAGAGCGGCACCGCCCTCGCGCACGGCACCTTCACCGTCGGCCCGGGCGGCGCCTTCGAGGTGGACGTTGCCCTCGCCGACGAATCCCCCGCCAACGCCTCCGGCTGGGACGGCGGCTCGCTGACCAAGGCCGGCGCGGGCCTGCTCGTCCTCAGCGCGAGCAACAGTTACACCGGCAGCACCAGCGTGCAGGCGGGCGAGCTGCGCGTCACGCACACCGCCGCCCTCGGCGCAGGCCTGGTGGACATCGCCGGCGGCGCGACCCTCACCGGCGCCTTCGCCAGCGCCTACACCTTTGCCAGCACCCTCCAAGGCGCGGGCCTGCTCGCGGTCGACCTCGGCGCTTCGACGCCAACTTTCAACTTCGCCTCCGGCGCGCTCAGCGCCGGCTTCACCGGCACCGCCGCGCTGCGCAACAGCACCTTCACGCTCACCGGCGGCGCGCTCGCCAACGCCACGCTCTCCTCCGGCTCCGGCAACCGCACCCTCGTCGGCACCGGCACCCACACGCTCGCCGGCCTCGCGCTCGACGGCGGCCGCGTGGACTTCGACACCAACGTCCCCGCCGACATCGTTTCGCCCGCCTTCGTCGCCGCCACCGGCACGATCCACCTCGCCAGCGGCACCGTCGGCGTGCGCATCCCGCAAAGCGGCACCGCCCCGCCGTCGCCCAGACCCGCTGCTCCAGCAGGACGACGGCGCGCTCACCCGGCTCGCCTCCTCCGCGACCACCACCGGCAACATCGGCGGCATCGCGCTGGTGGACCTCGCCACCGGCGCGCTCGTCAGTGCCACCCAGTCCGCCGCCATCAGCCAGTCCGGCACGCAAGTCGCCACCGGCACCTACGGCTACGGCCTCGCCGGCCGCGACGCCTCCGCCAACAACGGCCTGCATGTCAGCTACGGCCTCGTCGCGGTGGACATCCTCGCCGGCCGGACGCTCCTGCTCGACAGCGACACCACCGCGCCCGCCGGCGGCAACGATTTCAAGGCCGTCATCACCGGCAGCGGCCACCTCGCCCTCTCCCCCGCCTCCGCCATCACGCTCAATGCCTCCAACCGCTACACCGGCACGACGCTCATCACCGGCGGCACCCTCATCGCCGGCGCCGACGACGCCCTCGGCCGCACTTCGCACCTCGCGCTGGCCGCCAACGCCGCCTACGACCTCGCCGGCAACACCCAGACCCTCGGCGGCGGCCGGATTGACGGCGCCCTTCTCGGCTCCGGCTCGCTCGGCCTCGGCGGAAACGTGGACATCACCGGCACCAACGCCGCCTTCGCCGCCGACATCGGCGTCACCGGCACGACCACGCTCCACCACACGCAGGCCCTCGGCGCCACCGGCGCCACCGCCATCGCCGCCGACGCGGAGCTCCTGCTGGTCTCCTCCACCGGCGCCTTCTCCAAGCGCCTCGGCGGCCAGGGCCGCTTCGCCCTCGCCGCCGGCAGCACCGTGGCCCTCACCGGCGCGAACACCGCCTTCGGCGGCACCTTCGCCATCGCCCAAAACACCGCGCTCGGCGCCGGCTCGGCCGCCCACCTCGGCTCCGCCGCCCTCGCCGCCGACGGCCTCCTCACCCTCTCCAGCACCGCCGCCGAAACCCTCGCCAACGCCCTCGGCGGCTCCGGCACCTTCGTCAAGGACGGCGCGGGCAACCTGACGATTGCCCGGTCCAACGCCTTCACCGGCGTCACCACCGTCGCCGGCGGCACCCTCACCCTCAGCGACCTCCACGGCACCGGCACCGGCGACATCACCAACCACGCCGCCCTCGTCCTCGCCGCCAGCGGCATCTTTGCCAACAACCTCCTCGGCTCCGGCACCACCATCATCGACCCCGGCGTGATCCTCACCGGCAGCAACGCCCTCGCCGCCTGGGACGTCACCGCCTCCGGCACCGCCTCCGTCACCCAACAGCAAAACCTCGGCGACGCCGCCACGCACGTCGACGGCCGCCTGGTCATCACCGCCTCCGCCGGCTGGAACTACGCCAACGCCCTCACCGGCACCGGCGTGCTCTCCGTCGACACCTCCGGCAGCGCCTTCGCCTTCACGCCCGCCGCCCTGCCCCCGCCTCCCGCCGGCTTCCACGGCACCCTCGCCCTGGGCCACAGCGCCTTCGACCTCTCCGGCGTGAACACCGCCGCGCTCGCCGACGCCACGCTGCAGCTCGACGACGGCAATCACACCACCGTCGGCAGCGGCACGCAGCAAATCGGCAACCTCGCGCTCGCCAGCGGCACGATCACCTTCACCCTCGGCGCGAGCGGCACCCAGGCCGACGGCATCGTCAGCACCGGCGTCCTCGATGTCCGCGACACCGTCATCCGCGTGGACACCGGCAGCTTCACCGGCAACGGCGGCCTCCCGCTACTCCGGCAGGACGAGGGCATGAGCCTCCTGCTCGTCCAGAGCGACACCCTCGCCGCCGGCAGCAAGACCCTCGTCACCGGCAGTCACCTCGTCGACCAGAACGGCAGCAGCATCAGCAGCGCCGCGCAAAACGACATCGTGCAGTCCGGCACGCTCACCGCCAGCGGCACCTACAACTTTGCCGCCCTCGCCGGCAACACCGGCCTCCACCTCGCCTACACGCTCACCGCCCTCGACCTGCTCGCGGGCCGCACCACCGTCCTCGACCACGAGACCGCCTTCCTCGGCGCCATCACCGGCGGCACGACCCCCGGCGGACACGAACTCCACGCCCTCGTCTCCGGCTCCGGCAACCTGCAAATCAGCGCCACCGGCGCCATCTGGCTCAACAACCCCGCCAACACCTACACCGGCGCCACCCTCGTCACCGGCGGCACCCTCGTCGCCGGCGCTTCCGGCGCCCTCGGCCACACCGCGTTCCTCTCCGTCTCGGACAGCGCCGCCTTCAATCTCAACCACACCACGCAGACCCTCGCCGGCGGCCTCATCCTCGGCGCGGACGGCCTGCAAGGCACCGGCACGCTGCACCTCGCCGCCGGCCTCCTCGACATCCACGCCGCCAACACCGGCTTTGCCGCGCTGGTCGCCACCACCGGCACCGTGCGCCTCGCGCACGTGCAAGGCCTCGGCGACTCGGGCACCCTCGCGCTCGACTCCGCCGCCGCCACCCTCATCCTCGACACCGCCGCCGGCGGCACCTTCGCCACCGCGTTCTCCGGCAGCCAGGGCTCGTTCATCAAGGACGGCGCATCCGCCGTCGCCATCGCCCGCGCCAACGCCTTTGGCGGCACCGCCGCCATCCGCTCCGGCACCCTCGCCGCGGCCCATATCGCCGCGCTCGGCACCGCCAGCGTGGACATCGCGGCCGGCGCCGCCTTCGAGTATCGCGGCATCGCCGCCGGCGTCTCGCAAAACACCTTCAGCGGCTCCGGCGCCCTCTCCGTCATCAGCAGCACGCTCGCCATCGCCCGCGACAACACCATGGCGTTGGTCAGCATTGACAACGCCGTCGTCACCATGCGCTCCAGCCTCGCCCTCGGCGCCGCCGCCACCGTGGTCACGCTCCACAACGCCGCCTCCGCCCTCCGCATCGACACCCCCGGCGCCCGGCTCGGCACGCTGCACCTCAACGGCGGCCTCCTCGCCTTCGCCGAGCCCGCCGGCTTCGCCGCCGCCTCCGCCGCCGCCTACCACCGCGCCCGCATCGAGACCCTCGGCGCGGGCCCCGGCCGCTTCGAGTTCAACGTGGACTTCACCGGCGCCGCCGGCCTCATGACCCCCGCCGCCGGCATGAAGGCCAACAGCCTCGTCATCGCCGCCGACGCCGCCGCCCCGCACCAAGTCCGCGTCCATTACACCGGCCAGCCCGGCACGCAAAGCGCCTCCTTCGAGCTGATCGCCACCGGCAACGGCCTGGCCGAGTTCGCCCTCGACACCAACAACGGCAAGATCGACTTCGGCCTGACCGCCTACGAGCTCAACCGCGGCGACGGCTCGCCGCTCATGCCCGTCGCCAGCAACTGGTACCTCGCCGACACCGGCCTGTCCAACGCCGCCGACGTCATCCTCGACACCGCCTCCACCATCCCCCTGGACTGGAACACCGCCCTCGACTCCCTCCACCTGCGCATGGGCGAAGTGAGAGCTGAGAATCTGCCCGCCACCCGCCACCCGACACCCGCCGCTTCTTCCGGCAACCTCTGGGTGCGCAGCCGCGCCTACCGCATGAACGCGACCAACAGCGTCACCGGCCGCGGTTTCGACCAGTACGGCGGCGGCCTCACCGCCGGCATGGACAAACTCTTCCCCGCCGGCACCGCCGCCAGCCTCCTCGGCGCCTTCATCGACATGGGCTCGATCAGCCGCGACTTCGACCGCCGCGGCGACAACACCAGCAACAGCGTGACGCTCGGCGCCTACCTCACGCGCCTGCACGACGACGGCTGGTTCGCCGACGCCGTCGTGCGCGCCGGCCGCTACATCAACAAAATCGACGCGCGCACCCCGGACCTGCGCTCCATCCAGGGCCGCTACACCAGCCGCGCCCTCGGCGGCAGCATCGAGGCGGGCCGCCGCCTCCGGCGCGCCGGCGGCTGGTGGCTCGAACCCGCCCTGCAGGCCTCCCTCCTCTGGCTGTCCGGCGACAGCTTCGAGACCTCCCCGGAGAGCCTGCGCCTCCACGTCGCCCAGGACTCGCTCCGCTCCGCCCAGTACCGCGCCCTCCTGCGCTTCGGCCGCCAGTCCGCCGGCGGCAAATGGAACCCCTACGGCAGGCTCGGCGCCGCCGCGGTCGACTCCGACGGCGGCACCCTCCACGCCCACGACAAGCACCTCTCCCCCTCCTACGACGGCAAACGGGTCGAGTTCGGTTTTGGCGCAAGCTACCGCATCAACGACTCCAGCCAGTGGCATGCGGACTACGAGTACGCCACCGCACGCCACTACCAACGCCCCTGGTCCCTCAACCTCGGCTACCGCAGACTCTGGTAGGCAAAAACATCACCGCCCCCCAGACCCAGACAACACCCGCACTGCCCGGCCCCCCAGACCCCCTCGCGCGGCCTCCTGACTCCGCCAGACCGAAAGGCACGCAAATAGGATTGTTGTGCGCACGGCGCGACAGCGAGTAGCGCAGGCATCCCTGCCTGCCGTCGAAACAGAAAGGCGCGAAGCGCCGCTGGTTTTTTTCTGAAAAATGCCGCGCTGCGCGCGATAAAATAACGACGGCAGGCAATGATGCCTGCGCTACACCCGCTGCGGCGGGATCGCCCACTACTTCGCGCCATTCGCTGACTTCATTTTGAGTTACGCACATCCGGCGCGGGGCAATTCTTTCATTGCTCCCAGCCCGGAAAGTTCCCACACTCAATCCATGAACCCGCAACTCCTAGTCGAAGAAGTCGCCAACCGCGCCGACGATTTCCTCCGCGGCGTCACCAACCCATCGGAAGCGCACAATGCGATCGTGGAACTGCTCGCCATCGAGCACCCCTCGCTCGCCGCCGAAGCCCGCCGGCAAATCGCCGATGCCGTCATGAAGATCCTTCGCAACGAGGATTTCTTCACCATGGCGGCCGCCTCCGCCGGCGGATGGCCTGATGACGACGCGGACGACGAGAGCGAATAACCCGCCTCGCGTCGCGCCCCGCGCATCCGTTCCGACACGGATGCCGCATGTCCGCCCCCTCTTTGTCCGGATCACCCTGCCCCCCCAGACGCGACGCCGCGCTTGCCTTTATGCCATTTGGCAGTTTACTTTCTGCCACATGAAAACCATCGCTGACATCGCCGACTGGAGCCGCCCCGCGCCCGCCGAACTCGCGGCGCGCGTCGAGGCCGGGCTGCCCGTGACCGAACTGGTCAAGTTCGGCCGCAAGGCGGGTTTCACGGCCGAGGAGATCGCCACGCTCGTGCACATCCCGCCGCGCACCTATGCGCGCCGGATCGCTGGCAAGGCGAAACTCGACGTCACCGAGGGCGAGCGCGCCGTGCGCCTCATGCGCCTCTACGACCGGGCGCTCCGGGTCTTTGGCGGGCATGATCGCACCCGCGCATGGCTCCAGCGCAAGCTCCGCATCCTCGGCGGACGCGCCCCGCTTGATTTTGCGAAAACGGAGCCCGGCGCCCGCGAGGTGGAAAACATCCTGGGCCGCATCGAGCATGGCGTCTTTTCATGAGCGCCCCGGAAACGCTCACGGTCTGGCGGCTCTGCTCGCGCAAATTCGCGGCGTCCGCTTTCAGCGGCGAGGGCGCGAGGCTTTACGGCGGACGCTGGTCGCCGCCCGGCATCGCCGCCGTTTACTGCTCGGAGTCACGCGCGCTTGCGGCGCTCGAAGTGCTCGCCCACATCGAGGACACGGCGGATTTTGCCGCCATTCCCTGGGTCGCCCGCTCCATCGACCTGCCTGTCGCCGAAATCGAAAAACCCTCGCGCGTCCCGGCGTCGTGGCGCCAGTTTCCCTACATCGCCGCGACCCAGCGATTCGGCGATGACTGGCTGCGAACCGCGCGCGCCGTGGCGCTCCGCCTGCCCAGCGCCATCATTCCCGGTGAATTCAATTACCTGCTCAACCCCGCGCATCCGTCCTTCCCCAAGTTGCGCATCGGAAAACCATCGCCCTTCCGTTTCGATCCGCGACTGAAAGGCAAATAGCTCCCGTCTTTCCGCCTCTTTCCTCTTTATCTTTCTTCTTTCTCTCCGGCATATCGACGGGAGAAAAAATCACGAGCTTCATACCATCGCCGCCCTTCCGCCCCATGACACCTCTCGCCTACTGGACGCACAATCTCAGCCCATTTGTTCCCTTTCTGCGCTTCTCTGAAAACGTTGGCGTCCGCTGGTATGGTCTCGCCTACGTCGCCAGCTTCGTCGCCGCGGTATGGTTGCTCGTGCGCTACGCCCGCGCCGGGCGCTCGCGGCTCCCCGCGGCGAAGGCGTGGGATTTCATCCTCTATATCATCATCGGCGTGATGTTGGGCGGGCGGCTCGGCTCCTTTCTGCTTTATCATCCCGGGGAACTCCTGCGCGATCCGCTGGCGTTCTTCCGCCTTTGGGACGGCGGCATGGCGAGCCATGGTGGGTTCATCGGCGTCGCGCTCGCGATCCTGCTCTTCGCGCGCATCCACAAAATCCCCGCGCTGCACCTGGGCGACCTGATCGTCACCACCGCTCCGCTCGGGCTCATGCTCGGGCGCGTCGCCAATTTCATCAACGGCGAGCTTTGGGGCAAACCCGGTTCTTACTGGTGGTGCATGATTTTTCCCCAGGCAGGGGACGGCATCCCGCGCCATCCCTCGCAGCTCTACGAAGCCGTGCTCGAGGGCGCGGTGCTGTTCGCCTTCATGCAGTGGCGCATCTGGCGCACCGACGTCATCCGCGCGCAGACCGGCCGCATCACCGGCGAGTTTTTTGTCACCTATGCCCTTGCCCGCTGCGTGTGCGAACTTTTCCGCGAGCCCGACCGCGATGTGCAGCTCATCGCGGGGCTGAGCCGCGGCACGTTTTACTCGCTCTTCGTGCTCATCGCCGGCGTGGCGCTGGTCGCCTACGCGGCGAAGTCGCGCAAGTCGCCCGGTTGACTGCCCCCTCCGGGCGCCGGTATCACTGTTTCGCGGCGGGAGACGCCTCCGGCAGCGAAATTTCACGCACCCAGATGTTGCGGAACGACGGGCGATCGACGGGGTGGTTTTGCAGCACGAGCGGCAGCTTCGCGGCATGGGGCTTGTAGGAGGGAGCGCCACGATACTCCGTGGCACCGAGCAGCACCGTGTCGTGCTGCACCAGCACACCGTTGTGGAAAACGGTCATGCGCGCGGGCGAGAGCAGCGTGCCGTCGGCGCCGAAACGGGGGGCGACAAACACCGCGTCATACACCTGCCATTCGCCCGGCTGGCGTGAGGCGTTCACCAGTGGCGGGTGCTGTTTGTAGATGGAGGCGGCCTGCCCGTTCACATAGGTCGGGTTGTCATGGGAATCGAGCACCTGCAACTCATAGAGTCCCATGAAAAGGACGCCGCTGTTGCCGCGTTGCTGCCCGCTTTTGAGCGGGTTGACCGGCGAGCGAAATTCAAGGTGCATCTGCACGTCGCCAAACGCCTGTTTGGTGCGCAGGCTGCCGGTCTTGTCCACGGGCGTGAGCACGCCGTCCCTGACCGCCCAGAGCGGGCGCGGCTCCTTCGCGCTGGTGGAGTCCCAGGCGTCGAGGCCGGCGCCGTCGAAAAGCACCACCGCGTCGCTTGGCACGCCGCCCGCGGGAGCGCTCACCACCGGCGGCACCGGCTCCCACTGTTCGGTGGCCGAGGGCGGCGGCAGATTCGAAGCCGGGTTCGTCTGGGCGAAGACGGCGGTTGCGGTGAGTACCAACGGGGCGAGGAATCGGATGTGCATGAAAATGAAACCAATCGGGCAAATATGACATGCGTCCGTCGTTAATCCAGTCCCGAAACCCTCGCGAGGCGGACATTTCTATTCATCGCATGCCTGCGGACTGCGCGGCCAAAGCCGCACCGAGTCCACGAAAACAAGGCATGCCTCCGCAAACATAAAACCCGCTCCCCAAAAGGAGCGGGCTGGATGGAAATTGATTGCGGCCCGACGGGCAACCCGCCTGCCGTCAAGCACTACCAAGTGCGCTTCTTATGGCGATTGGCTTTGAGGCGCTTGCGGCGCTTATGCTTCGACATTTTCAGGCGGCGTTTCTTCTTAAGGTTACCCATGGTGGTGTTCGGATGTTTGGAAAAGTGGCAAAGGTGCCGGTCTGTTCGCCCGCTGTAAAGTGTTTTTTGAATGCATCTGAAAACACGTCCACCTGCCGCACACCGTCATGCCGCCGGCACCGGCACGACGGCGGCGGTTTCGGTGAGCAGAAGCACTGACGAAACGGCATCCGCGCCCAGACCACAAAGCGCCTGCACCGCTTTTCGGTAGAGCGCCATCTGCGGCGCGTAATGTTCCACCATGCGCTTCGCGAAAGCGGCGTCGCCCTCCCCTTCGAGCTTCGCATTTGTCTTGAAATCGAAAATTACTGCGCGCCGCGCGGAGTAGGAGCCGGTGAAAACGACTCTGTCAAAACGACCCGAAAGCCATTCGCCGGCGGATTTTTTCTCACCGGCGTTTTCGTCCACCGGAATAAAAACCTCAAATGATTTTTCGCGCCACAAAACCACTTCACCAGCGGCATCGTCCGGTTTTTCGAACGCGCGGCTGAACTCCGTTTCCTTCGCGAACAATTTCAAAATCTCCTCTGAAAACGCGCACGCGCCGAGGCCGGCGGCAGAAGTTGACGATGGGCCGGTCCCTGTCGCTCCCATGATGCCGGTGGTAGTGAACCATTCGATTTTTTGCAGTTCCTTGTGCAAACGGTCGCCGCGCTCGGCGCCGGTTTCGGCGGAAACGTTTTCGGCGGCACCGGCGTTTTTTTTCTCCGTGCCGTCGAAGAAAATTTCTCGTGTGAAAAACTTCGCGGTCGCCGACGGCGTTTTCCGTTTCGGCACCGCCGGCAATTCGATTTTTTCAGCGTCACCGGCGTTTTTTTCATTCGCGGGAGTTTCCGTTTTGCCGGTGCCGGTGAAGACGGTCAATTCGGCGGAGGCGATGCCGCCTAGCCGGTTAATGAGATGAGTGGAAAAATATTTTGTGCCACTCACCTTGCCATCCTTATTCATGGCGTTTTTGGCGTGGATGGAGAGGTATTTTTTGGCGCGCGTCATCGCGACATAGTAGAGGCAGAGGTTTTCGAGAATTTTTCCTCGGCGCATGTTGTCATCGGCACTGCCGAGAACGGAGTCGGCACCGGTGACGTTTTTGCCCGGATTTTCCAAAATCCAATCATCGGCAATGATGGGCGACTTCGGGTTGCTTACGCTGTCAATGCCTTCATCCTCGAAAAACGGCACGATGACGTAGTCGAAGCCGAGACCCTTGCTGCGGTGAACCGTCAAAATTTTGACGACGGTAGGGTCGGCGAAATCACGGCGGCGGCTGGCCTCGACAAACGCGGCGAAATCGTCGGGATGCGTGTCGGCTCCAGCACCGGCCTCGAATTGCGCGGCAGCGAGGAGGAGCGCATCGAGGCGCGCGCGTGTGAATTTGTCAGCGGCACCGGCCATCGCGACGAAGCTGCCGCTGTTTTCCTCGATGATTTTACGCAGCGCACCCGCGAGTCCGAGCCGGGCGTTGTTGAGGGAAAATTCTTCCGCGATAGCGGCCGCACCGGCTTCGGCTTTTACGAGCGGCGTGGCCGCGAGGTGCCGTTTCGCGAATTTGTCCGAGGGATGCGCGGAAAGCCTGACGAGGTTGAGGAGCGCGGCGACAACGGGGCAGTCTCCGATGGCGCTTTCGCCTTCCCATGCGACGCGGATGCCGCGGGCGGAAAGTTTTTCGGCGAGTTTTTTCCCCTCGTCGTTTGTGCGAACGAGAATGGCGGTGCCGTCTTCCAGATTTTTATCCCATGGTTTGGTGCGGTCGAGTTCGGCGATAATGTTGTCGGCGCACACATCAATCTCGTCTCGCTCGGAGGCTGCGTCTTTTTGGAAAGTGGTAAGGACGACTTGGCCGGAGTCCCCGGGCGTGCCGTCTTTTTTCGGGGCGGCGGAATGCTCCTCCCAAATTTTTCCCCAGCGTTCGGCTGCACCGGCAGCGGCGTCGCCGCCGGCGAGATATGCCTGGATTGCGGTGGGGGTGAAAACGGTGTTGACGGTTTCGACGATTGTTTCGCCAAAGCGGTAGGATTCGGTGAGCGAGCCGCGCGTGTATTCGGGGCGTTCTTTTTCCTCGTTGAAAATGGCGACATCGCCGCCGCGCCAGCCGTAGATGGATTGTTTGGCGTCGCCGACGACGAAAACGGAGCGCCAGTTTTTGTCGTTGTCCTCGTTTTCCTGAAGCGCCTCGCGAACGAGCGGGCGGTTGACTTTTTCGTTCCATTGGGCGCGCGAGGTGTCCTGAAATTCGTCGAGGAGCCAGTGGCGGATTTGCGAGTCGAGGCGGAACGCCAGCAGGTCGCGCTCGGTGTCGCCGAGGGTCGCGAGTTTGCGCGGGATGTCGTCGAAAACGAGGCGCCCGTGGTCGCGCGCGGTGCCGGCGTAGGCGGCCTCGTAGCGCGTCATGAGACGGAAGAGACCGGCGGTGTGTTTGAGGCGGATTTCGAGGGCGGTGGCGAGGAGGTGCGAGAGGAGCGCGTGCCCGGCGGCCTGCTGTTTGGAGGAGAAGTTTGTTTTTTTCCTGTCGCAATTGAATTCCCCGATGGCGCCGGCGGGCGTCCAATTTTCGAGCATGTTTTTCAACGGCGTGGGCGCGTCAAACGTGCCGTTGAATTCACGGGCGAATTTGCAAACCGAGAGGAAAGATTCTCGGCGGTCGGCAAATTCGGGGGCGTTGGCGACAGCGGTTTCAAAGGCGGCGATGGCGTCGGCGTTTTTCGCGAACGGCATTCCCGCCGCGCCCCAAATCGCGCACGCGTCGCCCCAACTTGGTTCATTGGGAAAATCAAGCCGGTGCCGGTGCCAGCGTTTGACGAATTCGGCAAGTTCGCCGAAGAAAGTTTTGCCTCCATCGCCCTGTGTGGCGGCGCGAAAATCCTCGAAAAACTCATCGGCGTCGCGCGGAGTGGCGTTGAGAATTTGGGCGACGGCGGCGGCACCGGCCTGCTCGCTTTCGTGGGCGTCCATCAGGCGCAGCTCGGCGGCGGTGAATCCGAGTTCGAGCGGAAAAATGCGGACCATGCGCCACATGAAACTGTCGAGCGTGCCGATAAAACTTTGGTGCTGCGTGGCGACAAGTTTGCGAAGGGTTTCCGCAAAAACAGCCGGCGCCAGCGGCGCGCCGTGGTTTTTGCGAATGATGTCATCCTGCCATTTCGGAAGACTGGTGAAAATTTCCCTGGAGAGTTTTTCGGCGGCGTTGCCGTTGTCAGCGGCGCCTGCGGCGAGGCGCCCGGCGAGTTTGTTGAAAATTTCACCGGCGGCGGCGCGCGTGAATGTGAGCGCGGCGACGGAAGCCGGATCAATGCCGAGCAAAAGCAGGCGGATGATGCGCGTGGTGAGCGCGTAGGTTTTCCCGGTGCCGGCTGATGCGCTAATGAAGTGATTGTCTTTCATTTTTGTTCCTCCTTGTTCGCGGCGCGCGCGGCGTCCCAGATTGCGATGCGTTGTTCCTGATCGGCGACCCACGGTTCGCTGATGCCCGCGGCAATTTCCTCTTCGGAAAGGCCGAGAAAGAGCGGCTTGAAATTTTCAAGCGGCGGATATTTTCGTTTCAACGGCGGCCAAAAAATTCCGGCAGCGATGCGCGAAAGAATGACATCAAGCGTGCCGTCAACCGAGGGGTCGTCGAAAACGCGCTGGTCATAGTCGCTCAAACCGGAATCTTCTTCCGAACGACCGAGCGCAAAGTGCGCGCAGGAGACGATCGCTCCTACGGGGACAATTCGCGCGCCAATGCCGCCTGCGCCGGCGTCTTCGAGCAATGCGCCCGTTTGCGCGGCGCGAAGGTAGAGGGGAAGCTGGAGGTCGGACCATGCGGCGGATTTCGATTTTCCTTTGGGTTTGGCCGGCGACACAACGAAACTGGGGCATCGGCGCTCGTCAGCGTAGGCAAGCGCGATCTTGCTTGTGTCGTAAACATCCTCGTCGGCGTCTTTCTTTTTGTTCCACGTTTTGTAATCGAGAATGCGAAACTCGCCGGTGTTTTTGTTGCGGTCAACGCGGTCAACTTTTCCGTGGATTTCAAAACCGTGCGCGGAAAACGGGAGCGTGAAATGCCGCTCGGCGGCGACGATTGCCCAGCCGCCGGCAACGGCACCGGCCTGTTGTCGGGCGAAAAAGCCGAGGCGTTTTTTCAATTCCCCGCGCTGGAGCTGGAGAACGGCGGTGAGTTCCGCGCCAAATTTTTCCGCGAAAAGCGCGTCGGTTTTTTCGTGGAGAAAGCCGGCGATTTTCTCGGCGTCGCCGGCACTGGCGGCGGGAGATTTCGCGAACGCTTCGAGCACTTCGTGCGCGATACTGCCGAAGGCGAGTTCGTCGAGTTCGGCGGCGCGGTAGTCAACCGCTTCCATTTTCAAAACGTGTTTCAGGAAAAACGCGAAGGGGCACGCAATGTAATCCTTGAGCGCGGTGACACTGACGCAGGGGAGGCCATGTTTGGATTTTTCGGAGCTCGATTCAAAGAAGCCGGCGGCGTCACCCGTGCCGGGAAGCGGGAGGTTCAGGCGCCAAGCGGGGGGAAGCGAACGGGCGGGGGCGGGCGCGGGGGAGTCGGCGTCTTTGAAAAGTCTGGCGGCGCGGGCGGCGAAAATTTTGTCGGCGGCGGCGCCGTCACCGGTCCCTGTGAAGAGGATGCGCGAGGGTTTGAGGGCGTCGGCGCGGGTGTTCACGCGCGCGAGGAGGAGGCGGACATCTTCCGGCGCGCGCGGAGCGAGCATGGAGCGGAGGAGGAGCCAGTCGCGCGCGAGGCGGGTCTCGTTGCACGGGAGGTCGAGAGCGGAACGGAGCGAGTCGGGCAGGAAGGCGTGCGCGGTGACGGTTTCGGGGACGCAGCCCTCGTTGAGGCCGGTGATGACGAGCGCGTCTTCGGGCGCCCACGCGAGTTCGACCCAGCCCTCGACGGCGAGGGTGTTGGGGGCGTCGGGTTCGAGGGAAAACGCGGTTTTTTCGAGGAGCGTTTTGAGGAGCGCGGCGGCGCGTTCCTCTTCTTCGGCGCCGGCGGCTCCGGCAATTTTTGCAGGCGGGACGCGCGTGCCGTTTTGCGCGGCGGCACCGGTGCCGGTGATGATTTCGCGAAGGAGTTTTGAGTCGGAAAATTCTTTGAAAATTTCGGAAACTTCCGCCGCCGCGGCGGCGAGTTCGCGGTGGCCGGGGATTTTTTCGTCGGGGGAAAAGTTGGCGAAAATTTCGGCGAGAAATTTTCCCACGCGCGCTGGCAGCGCGGCGCCGACGCCGGTGAGGGCTCGGATTGCTTCGAGGGCGGATGCGAGCGAGGAAAGTTTTTGTTCTTCGGCGGCGCGGCGCACGGCGGCGAGCGCGGCATATCTTGACACGCCGGCGAAGGTGCGCGGGAGGTGGTCGTTTTGGAGTTTGTCAAACTCGCCGAGCACGGCGGAGACGCGGATGTTTTTTCCGGCGAGCCAGGTGCGGACGTCGGCGCCGCGCAGGAAGGCCGAGAGGATTTCGGCCGGGGTGTTTTCGCGGAGATGGCAGAGTTCAACGGCCTGCGCGGCGAGGCGGCCGAGAGCGGTGGCGCGCACGGGGAAGCTCGCGGGGTTGCGGAGTGTCACGCCGCGCGCGAGAAAGGCGGCGGCGAGGTGGTTGAATATTTCGGCGTCGGCGTTGCCGAGCGCGACGGATTTTTTTTTGCCGGCGCCGGTGCCGCTGATGCATGCGGCGACGAAGTTGGCAGCGGCACGGGCCTGGTGTTCGGCGTCGGCGGCGAGTTCGATTTGTTGCTCGTCGTCGAGTGGGAGTTTGTGCGCGGCTGAGCCGAGCGGTCGTGTTTCGGTGACGGCGGTGAATTTTTTCGGACGGCCAAATTCATCGAAAAATCCGCGCTCATTTTCGCACGCGTGGACGAGAATGGTGAATTTGACGCCGGTTTTTTCGGCGAGATTTTTGAGAAAACCACAAAGCGCGGGCGTGGCGCCCGGATGCGCGGCGAGGACAATTTCGTTGATGGAGGCGCCGACGGCATTGAGGCAGTCGTCGGGCAGTTTTGGGTTTTTGATGATGTCGGCGAGCGAGGCGTCGGCGTGGCGGAGATTGTGAGCGGCGAGTTTTTCGAGGAAGATTTTTTCGAGCGAGGCGAGTTCGCGCCAGCGGACGGCGTCGGCGTGGTCGGGCGGAAGTTTTTCGGAAACGGCGGTGAAGTTGAGCGCACCGTCGGCGAGGATGCCCCAGAGATCGTGGAGTTGGCGGGCGACGCCGAGCGCGGCGGAAAACGAAAGTTCAGCAATACCGCCATCGGCTTTTTGCGGAAAAATTGCGGAAAAATTTTCGCACGTGAGTGCCCCCCCCGACGCGAGCAGCGAGGCGAGAAGCGCGTTGCTTTCAGCGGAAGTGGCGGCGCGGGCGGCGACAACATCGGCGTCGCTGGCGTTTTTGTTTTCAGCGGGATTTTCCTCCGGTGAAAGAAGCGCGGACGGTGTCTTGAAAACCGGTGGAATACAAGCACCCGTGCCGACGCCGGCGCGCGCCTTTTCAACGAGCGCAAACGCCAGTCGCCGCCCCGCCTGCCGCGTTGGAACGGCAACAAGCAAATGGTCGAGCGCAGCGGCACTGGCGCCGGCAGACGAAACGCGTTTTTTCCAAAGCCAGTCGGCGACGGCGCGGACAAGTGGTTTTCCTTCTTCAGGCGGGAGAAATTCGAGTTTCATTGTTTTTCATTAGGAAGCTTCGGAGGCGATACGGTTGACTTGGCGAAGCAGCGCTGATTCGGCTGCAGGGCATGCGGATTGGTGGGCAGAGTTTTTTTTGAGCGGAAGGGTTGACGGGATTTCGGGCGAAATAGTTGGCGAAGATTTTGGTTTTTCCGGGCATTTTTGGGAGGGATGAAGAGACGTTTTTTGCGGAGAGCGCTCGGGGGTAATTCGCAAGATATCCGCGAAGTTCCACGCGGGGCAAAGGGAGATGCTTCCGTCCGGACCGGTGGCAAAGATGGATGCAGGTATGTTTTGCGGGTGAAAAAATTCGGTTTTGGCGGAGCGGGAAGTGGTCTCTGGAGGCGGGCCACCGGAGCACCGTGCACTGGCGCGGCCCCGCCCGCCGTCGCATCTGTGCGCTCACTCGTGCGCCTCCGCCACCCGCTTTGCCGCCGCGCGCACCGCCTCCACAAAGCCCGCCGGCCTCACCGCCCGCGCCCCGCCCGCGAAGCCGAGCACCCATGCCGCCGCCTCATCGAGGCCGCCCACGGTCAACTCCATTTCCAGCGTTCCGTCCTTTTGCTCGAAAATCTCCTGCGACTCATGCCAAAAGCGTTCCCGCGCCAGCGCGCTCGTATAAGCGTCGAAATGCACGCGCACCCGCGTCTCCCTCCCGCTCTTCCACAGTCCGAAACTCCCTCCGAAAAATTTCTCCGGGGAAAAATCGGATTTTCGCCCAAAACCTTTCCCTGTCGCCCTCGCCTCGCGCATCCGCGTCACCCCGAACATCCGCCAGCCCTCCCGCGCCAAATCCCAGCCGACGAGATACCACAGTCCATGCAGGCACGCCAAATGATACGGTTGCACACGCCGCCGCGCCGCCTCGCGCGCCAGCGGTTTTATATATAAAAACTCCAGTTCCTCACGCGCCAGCACCGCCTGCGCCGCCACCGCGCTCGTGCGCAAAAAATCCGCGTCCATCCGCGTCGCGCCCTTGTTGCGAAACGAAATCGCCGCGCCCAAATCCTCCGCGCGCACGCTCACCTCGTCCGTCAGTCCCGCCGCGAGCTTTTTCAGCGCGCCCTCAATCGTCCCCGCGAACGGCGTCCCTCGAAACGCCTCCGCCGCCTGCCGCGCCACCAACAGCCCCAGCAACTCCCCCTCGCTGATTTTCACCAGCGGAAAACTCTCCACCGTCCCCGAATAATAAAACCCCCGCCGCGCCCCGTCATACTCCACAGGCAGCCCCAGCGAATCGCGCATGTATTCCAAATCGCGCCGCACGGTTTTTTCCGACACCTCCAGCTCCCGGGCCAGTGCCGGCGCGTTCGGAAACCGCCCCGCCTGCAACCGCCCGTGAATTTCCATCATCCGCCTCATCGGCGGGCGCGACCGCAATTCCCGCTCCTCCGCCGGTGCCGGCACCGGCTTCCCCGGCACATCCCGTCTGATAGGATTTTTTTTCATAAAAACGCATTTTTCTCACCCTGGACAGTCTTTGTCCAATCAAATTTGCTATAACCAACTGGCGTAAATTTCATATGCCGTCCCGACCCGACCAGCGTCGCAAACCGGCCATCCGCAACTTGTATAAACTTCCCTTCACATGAGCACCTACCAGTTCGAAAAAAACGAATTCATCAAATTGAAGTCCATCGAATTTTTCCGCAACTTCATCCGCAACCATAACGACAAAATTACTGACGATGATGCCTTCAATCCACTGCGTGACGCCGTCGCGTGGACGGACGTGGTGCGTCACTTCAAGGCCGCATTTTCCGGGGATGAATTACGCGCACTCCACGCTGACATCCTCCTGGAAACGCTCTATCCCGCCGAGGCGGATGCAACGGGTCATGACACCGGTGCCTCGAAAAAATATCTGCGCCAGCATCTGACGGGCTTCTTTCAGGAAACGTGGAACAGCCTGAGCCATGACAAAATGCGGAGCATCATATTAAACTTGCTCGACACGCCCGCTGCCACCGTGCGTGAAAAAGACATTTTTGAGCATCGTCTGGAGGAATTGCAGGCCACGCTTCTTCTCTCCGAGATGGAGCGCGACACCCTGCTCGTGCTTTATTTTATCAACGACAACTTCCTTGCCCTGCCAGAGGCTTGCCCCCGGTCCATCGCCCCCCGTAGAAAAATAAATTTTATCGCCCAATGCCTCGACCATGGCATCCACGAAGTTCGCCACATTCTCTCTCCCGACGCAAAATTGCAACGCTATGGCTGCATTGACCGCGATTTTGATTTCAACTCCGTGCTCCACGGTTTTCTTGTCGGTGCCGACAACAACCCGCTTGCCAGCCACTTTTATGCCAAACACGACGGCGAAACCCTGCCGTGGGATTTTTACGGCGAGCTTGCTGAAAAACACGGCGCCCTCCTGAAACGCCTCGTTCTCGCCCGCGCGCCGGAGCGCGGACTCAACATCCTACTCCACGGAGAGCCGGGCACGGGCAAAACCAGCTTCGCCCGCAGCCTCGCCCGCGAATTAAACATGGAGTGCCACGAAATCGCCCAAGGCAAAACCGACCGGGATGGCGGCCACGTCAGCCACACCGCCTTCCGCTTCGGCGCGCTCCAACTCTGCGCCAGTCGCATCCGTGCCGGGCGCGGAATAATAATTGTCGACGAGGCCGACGACATGCTCCGCCGCGCCGGCTCCGGCGGCTTGCTTGGAATATTTTCCGATTCCGCCCAGTCCGGTGCCGGCGACAAGGGGCGTCTCAACGCCGTGCTCGACACCATAAAGGCAACCGTCGTGTGGATTACAAACACTCCCTCCGGCGAGCTCGACGAATCGAACCGCCGCCGCTTCGATTATTCCATCCGCTTTGACAAGCTAAACGACGTCCAGCGTCTCGCGATTTGGAAAAACAATGTCCGGAAACACAAATTGGAGAATCTATTCGACGACATCGCGCTCGAAAAATTCGCCGGCGACTACGAAACCAGTGCCGGCGGCGTCTCGCTCGTGCTGCAAAATATCGCCGCCCTCGCCCCTGAAAAAAACGAGGCTCCCGTGCTGGTCGAAAAACTGATTGTCCCGCATTGCGAATTGCTGGATATCAAATCCGCGAACACCGCCCTGCTCCCGGCGAAGGATTACACACTCGACGGCCTGAATATAAAAAGCGCCGTCAAACTCGACCGCATCATCGCCGCCTTCCGCCGCTTCCAGTCCGAACCCGCGCCCGCCTCGCCCGACCGCCCGCGCATGAACGTCCTCCTCTCCGGCCCTCCGGGCACCGGCAAAACCGAGTTCGTCAAGCATCTCGGCAAAACACTCGACACAAAAATTGTCGTCAGGATGGGCAGCGATTTGCTTTCAAAGTGGGTCGGCGGCACCGAGCAGAACATCGCCGCCGCCTTCCGCGAGGCCGGCGCCGGCAAATATATACTCTTCCTCGACGAAATAGACGGTCTCCTGCAAAACCGCGAGCGCTCAAACCGCAGTTGGGAAGTCACGCAAGTCAACGAACTCCTCCAGCAGATGGAAAATTTCGGCGGCATCCTCGTCGCCGCCACCAATTTCTCCCAAAATCTCGATCCCGCCGCCATCCGCCGTTTTACCTTCAAGCTGGAATTCGACTATCTCGATTCCCCCGGGAAAGAACTTTTCTTCGAGCGCATGTTTTCCTCGCCGCTCACCGCCGGCGAGGCGGCGCGCCTTGAGGCCATCCCCAACCTCGCCCCCGGCGATTTCCGCACCGCGCGCCAGGGTTTGTATTATCTCGGCGGCGATATCACCAACAACGACCGCCTCGCGGCGCTCGAAACCGAAAGCAACGCCAAAAAACAGACCGGCTCCGCCGCCCGCCGCATCGGCTTCGGCACGGTCGGAAGCCGCTCGTGAATCGCCATGCAACCACATCCGCGCGCGACCGCGACGCGCGTCGCCTTTGCCCCGGTGCAGGCGGTAGAAACGCCATTTCCCGCACGTTCAAAAGATATGACAAAACGCCAGACACCAAAAATTTTCCCCTCTTAAATGAAAACTATTGCATCCCAACATGCCTTATTCCTATGGTGGAAACTTCCACGAACTATGATTGCCTTTGCAAAGACTGGATTTTTACGGACAGCAAAACCTCGCGAAAGATTTCGCTGGCAAACTGAACACCTTGCGTCGAGACACTATCAAATCGTCGGAGCTCCCGACGATGCCAAAACAACGCAACGTGAGTCCTTAGCCTTCAGCGTCATCGCTCACAATGATCCCAAACACACATCCCTGACGACCTTGCTCACAAAAACAGAGTGGACTGGTTGCCGGAAGGAAAGAATCAAAGCATAACGCTCTTTCGAGTTTTCAGAAATTTCTAGGGCGTGTCTTCAAATTAAATGAACAATAATGAAAATCGGTATCATGAATTATTATAAAACAGGTTGTAATTGGAAAGGCCCTGATGGAGAAGACCTTTCGCCCCATGATAATGTACTCAAGGAATATCACATCGCCATTTTCGATCCAGAAGAATTTCAGCCCCAACCCAATGACAGAGTCGCATTTGCAAACGGATATAAGATATTCGCGATAGGAATTATTGGCGAAGCAAAAGGCCAACCTCTAAATGATGCGTTAAAGGCTCAATTTATTGGAAAAATACCCGAAAAAAATTTGAAACAGATCTATTATTATGAGGTTAAATGGTACGACCTTCCGCCAGCGAATGTCATAGAATATAAAGAGCAGAAAGGTTGTGTGCGAATCGGTAAAGGCGAAGTGCAACGTCAAATTGAGGAAGAAATTTTAAAAAACAACCAAAATGCCATGCTAAATGAAATCACGTCCCTGCTCGCCGCAAACCACAACATCATCCTGACCGGTGCGCCGGGGACGGGTAAAACTTTTTTGGCAAAACAAGTTGCCGCCAAGTTGATACTTGGCAATGATGACAAACTGCCAGACAACGACCGGCGCTTGGGTTTCGTTCAATTCCATCCATCCTACGATTACACGGATTTTGTGGAGGGATTGCGCCCGAAGAACGAAAACGGTCATGTCGGCTTTGATTTAAAAAACGGTATTTTTAAGCAATTTTGCAAAGATGCCTTATCCAAATCAGATGACAAATCAGATGACAAATCAGATGAAAAGTTTGTCTTTATCATAGACGAAATCAACCGTGGCGAAATCTCGAAGATTTTCGGCGAATTGTTTTTCGCGATCGACCGGGGGTATCGCGGAGAAAAGGGCAAGGTCCAGACGCAGTATGCAAACCTGATTCAGGACGGAGATAAGTTCAAAGACGGCTTCTTTGTCCCGAAAAACGTCTATATCATCGGCACAATGAACGACATTGACCGCAGTGTCGAGAGTTTCGATTTCGCCATGCGGCGGCGGTTTGTTTTCAGGGAAATCACGGCGGATGATAGCGCAACCAACATGGGGCTGCTGGGGCCCACCAAAGCGCGCATGAAGTGGTTGAATAACGCCATTGAAGACATCGAGGAGCTGAATGCGGCTTACCATATTGGCGGTTCCTATTTTCGCAAGGAGGATGAACAAAGCAAGGTGGTGATTGAGCCTAATTACGATAAGTTATGGACATTAAAAATTGCCCCGCTTTTGAAAGAATATTTGAGAGGAATGCCGAATGCGGATGCAAAGTTGGAAAAACTCAAAAAGGCCTACGACGATGGCGGTCGCCAACCCGACAACAATGCTGCGCACGACGGACAATAATTGCGGGGTTCTACTCGATTCTAGTGAGAGAGCGCATGCCGCAAATCTCCAGAAAATCGCCAATGTGCGTTTGGATGAACTCACCCTGGAAGGGTGCCCGAATTTGCTCGTGTTTCCCCGTGAGTGGAATGACCGTCAATGCGACGATGTGCGCGAAAACCAGATTTTTTCACTTCACGAGAAGAATAAGGACATAATACTGACCACCGGCAACATCATGGGATTTGTCGGCGTCGGCGAAACGGATTTACGAATTTCGTCACGTTTTGCGCCGGGTGACAAAAAAAATTATTTCCTGCATTACATGCTCGGAAAGGTTTGCGGCATCAATGTTGTGAATCTCGACACGCAGAGTGACAAAGAAGGACTGGAGAATTTCCTGCCCTATCTGTTTCCCGCTTTTTTACGACGGGCGCTTTCCCACGGGATTTTTAAGAAATACCAACACCGCCGGTATAACGACGCGAACATTCGCGGACCGATCGATGTGACGCGGCACATCCGGCTCAACATTCCCTTTGCCGGAAAGGTCGCCTACTCCACCCGTGAACACAGCCGCGACAACGCCATCACCCAGCTTATTCGCCATACCATCGAACACCTGCGCACAAACGACATTGGCCGCTCCGCGCTGACGAGCAGCCCCGACACGCGGGCGGACATTCAGGAAATCGAAAATTACACACCGGCCTACAACCGGAACGACCGGCAGAAAATAATCAGCGCGAACCTGCGGCCCGTCGCGCATCCCTATTTCACCGAATACCGCCCCTTGCAAAAACTCTGTCTGCAAATTCTGCGCCGAGAAAAAATCTCCCACGGCGAGGACAAGGACAAAATCCATGGTTTGTTATTCGATGGCGCGTGGCTGTGGGAGGAGTATTTGAATGTGGTTTTAAAGAAGTGGTTTGACCATCCAAACAACAAAACAGGAAAAGGCGGAGACTATTTGTTTAAAACAACAGATGATAAAGACGAGCAGGAGATCTATCCGGATTTCATCACCCCCGCGGACAATAACAGGCCTCGAATTGTCGCCGACGCAAAATACAAACACTTGGAACAAAAGGACAAGGAACATGGACGCGATGACTATTTCCAACTCATCACCTACATGTATCGCTACCAGTCAACAAAAGGAATTTTTCTATTTCCCATTTGCCATGATGCCGACTTTTTCAGAAGAAATGATGTCGGCCTTTTCAAAAAGGAACTCTTCATCAAAGGAACCGCTGGGAAAATTTTCAAGCTGGGTTTGAAAATACCGGAGGCCGGCGAAAAATTTCAGGCATTTTCCAAGGACATGGGAGAGGCGGAAAAACGATTGCAAGAAGAAATCGGAAAAAGAATTAGCTAAATTTTCACAGGAAGTCCTGCAGGCTACAGCGCGCGTCGGAACGACTCACGTCGGCCTGCCTACCGACGAAAATCATCCGGATTGGGCCGCCCGCCGCACTCATAGCGCAGCAGTTCGTCGAAATCGTCCAGCGCGCGTTCCGGATCGCTTTGCAGGCTTTTCAGCAAACCGCGCTCCAGCGAATCCCGGGAAAGCGGTTGCAGCCGTCGCTCGATGATCACGCGCAACCCGAGCAGAAGCAGTTCGCGCCCGATCGCCGGGCGCGGCGCCGGCCCTCCCGCCCCGCCCTCCAGCTCCAGCCGCGCCAGCCATTTTTTCCGCGCCAGACCGGGAGAAAGGAATTCCACGCCGAGCAGCGGCACGTCCTCCATCAGGCAGCGCTGCTTGAGCCCGTGCGCCTGCCCGCGTGTCGGCACCAGCACATGGCTGCGCCGCAGCCCGCCGTCCTTGTTCGCCAGCCAAGGGCGCGCCACCTCGCGCCACGCCGTCTCGGCGTGACGGAAAAGATGCAGTGTCGCATGGGTTTGCGCGGCCATGGCGGAATCGTTTTCGGACGGGATGCGAAGAGCTTGGCGTGGCGTCCGCCCGGCGCAAGGGCGCATCACCAGCCGCTTCCGGATATTTCATTGTTCACCGGTCCTTGCCGCAAAGCATACAGGACAAATGTGCAGTCTCCGCCCGCACCGCTGCATGCGGGCCATATCAGAAATGATAAACATGGGCGCGTGGAGTCCTAATAGAGCCCCGGCATTTGAATTTATTACCCTACTGGCACGACGTGTGCTGAACGGCACGTGCACGACTTGCAATCTGCGACGAAGGCAGGAACAGCGCCCAAGCCGACCCCGACGGGTTCAGTGGTTTCTTCCCGCGAAGCATGAGATTCAACTCAGCGGCATACCCACACAAATCAATACAATCCGGCATACAATATGACAACGCATATGAACAAACGTGAATTCCTGAAAAAAGCTGGTCTCGGCGTGGCGGTGGCAGCCACCGCGCCTTATATAATGGGCGCGAAAAAAACCGCCATCAAATGGCGTCTGCAAACCTATGCCGGACCGGCCCTGGGAGAGCATGTCATAAAGCCGGCGATCGACGCCTTCAACAAGGCGGCCGACGGCGAGATGGTCATCGAGCTTTATTACGCCGACCAGCTCGTGCCCACCAGCGAGCTTTTCCGCGCCATGCAAAAGGGCACCATCGATGCCGTCCAGAGCGACGACGATTCCATCGCCTCGCCCGCCGACGTGCGCGTGTTCGGCGGCTACTTCCCCTTCGCCACCCGTTACAGTCTGGATGTGCCCACGCTCTTCTACCAATTCGGTTTGGATAAGATCTGGGAGGAATCCTACGCCGAGATCAAAGGCGTCTCCTGGCTGAGCGCGGGCGCGTGGGACCCCTGCCATTTTGCGACCAAAATGCCGATCACCAGCCTGGCCGACTTGAAGGGCAAAAAGATTTTCACCTTCCCGACGGCGGGCAAGTTCCTGACACGGTTCGGCGTGGTGCCGGTGACGCTTCCGTATGAGGATGTGGAAATGGCCCTGCGCACGGGCGAGCTGGACGGCGTGGCCTGGTCGGGCATCACGGAAGATTACACCGTGGGTTGGGCGAACGGCACGAATTATTTCCTCACCAACAATATCTGCGGCGCATGGATCGGCTCCTTCTTCGCCAACACCAAGGCATGGGAAGCGGTGCCGGATCATCTCAAGACGCTCTTCAAGCTGTGCATGGACAGCTCGCATTATTATCGCCAGTATTGGTATTGGGGCGGCGAGGCGAAGCTGCGCGTCGATGGCGACAAGCTGCAACTCACGACCATCCCCGACGCCGAGTGGAAAACCGTCGAGGACGAGGCGGTGAAGTTCTGGGACGAAATCGCCAAGACCAGTCCGCGCGCGGCCAAGGTCGTCCAAATTTTCCGTGAATACAACACCCTCATGTCAAAAGCGGGCCGGCCGTATCGCTATTGAGCGCCGCCTTGGAGCGGCATGCCCTGGCAATCCGTTCCCGGACTGGAGGTGCGGGGATGGCGATTATATATACATTCTTACATTCGCCACCCCGCCTTCCCGTCGTCCCTGCCTCTTTTTTAATCACACGCGCTTATGACTGACACCAAATCAACCGCCGCCCCGCTTGCCTCGTTTGCAACAGAGTCCGCGGGCCAGATTTACGACCCCATTCAGGCGTTGCGGGCCAGATTCTCCTATCCGCCCCCGCTCCGGCGCACCTTTGAGAAGGGGGAATTGACCGCCATCGGCCTGCGCGGGCTGGGCGCCTACGTCAAGGGCGTGAACAAAATCAACCATGCCGTCGGCCATGTGGCCATGTATCTGCTGGTGTTGATGCTCGGCATCCTGGTCTGGTCGGTTGTCTCCAAGGGCCTCGGGAAGCCTTCGATC
Organism: Termitidicoccus mucosus; assembly: GCF_038725785.1. GTDB lineage: Bacteria > Verrucomicrobiota > Verrucomicrobiia > Opitutales > Opitutaceae > Termitidicoccus > Termitidicoccus mucosus. The sequence goes on along the minus strand of NZ_CP109796.1, from coordinate 161,569 downwards.
TGGGTGATGGAAATGGCCCAATTCACCATGGCCGCCTACTACCTGCTCGGCGCCGGCTTTTCCATGCAGCAGGGCGCGCATGTGCGCATGGATTTTCTCTATGAACGCTGGAAGCCGCGCCGCCGCTCGCTCGTGGATTCCTTCACGAGCGTGTTCCTCATTTTTTATCTGGTGATGCTCGTCATCGGCGGCTGGTCCAGCAGCGCGTATGCCCTCGAATTCGGCCAGCGCAACCGCACCGTCTGGGCGCCCCCCATGGCCCCGATCAAAATCATCATGACAACCGGCATGTTCCTGATGCTCCTGCAATCCACCGCCGAGCTCGCCAAGGACATCTGCCGCGCCTGCGGTTTTGAACTGGTTCAGGAAAAAAACACCGCCGCGCCGCAAGCCGTGGCGGACGCAAGCCCGGCGCCCGCTCCGGCAGGCTGAAGCCAAGCCGCATGGGGTCGCCGGACGCGGCGCCCGGCCTGTTTCGCCGGGTGCCGTTGGTTGTCTTTGCGCCCGATGCTCCCAATCGACGCCGCCGTCTCCTCCCCCGCCTTTATCCGTGAATTAATACAATGAGTCCCTCAATAGTCATCCTGTTGATGTTTTCCTCGCTGATGCTGCTCATGCTCACCGGGCAGCGTGTGTTCGGCGTCATGGGGTTTGTCGGCGTCGTTTGCGCCTTGTTCCTGTGGGGAAACAACTGGGACACCGAGATGGGCTTCAACGCCGCCATCAAACTCTTCAACTGGTATCCCATGCTCACGCTGCCCATGTTCATTTTCATGGGCTATATGATCTCCGAGTCGGGCGTGGCCAACGATCTCTATCATGCGTTGCACGTCTGGACGGGCGGCGTGCGCGGCGGTCTCGCCATCGGCACCATGCTGCTCATGGTCCTCATCTCGTGCATGAACGGCCTGAGCGTGGCGGGCATGGCCATCGGATGCAGCGTCGCCCTGCCCGAGCTGGTCAAGCGCAACTACGACAAGCGCATGATCAGCGGCATCATCCAGTCGGGCAGTTCGCTGGGCATCCTCACGCCGCCGAGCGTGGTGCTCGTGCTTTACGGCATGATCGCGCGCCAGCCCATCGAGCAACTCTGGCTGGCCGGCGTCGTGCCGGGACTGCTGCTCGCCGGATTGTTTTTGCTCTATATCATCATCCGTTGCTGGATACAGCCCGAGCTTGGCCCGGTGCTGCCGGCCTCGGAGCGCAATTTCACCTGGCGCGAAAAAATCCGCGTGCTCAGCGCCGGAATCATCCCGCTGGTGCTCATGGTGGCCGTCATCGGCTCGTTTTTCTTCGGGTTCACCAGCCTGGTGGAAAGCTCCGCCGTGGGCGCGCTCGGCGCGCTTCTGGTCGCCTTTTTCAGAAGGCGGCTGACCAAGAAGGTGTTTTACAACACCCTCGTGCAAACGCTCAACGCCAGCGCGATGTTCATGTGGATCATGATGGCGGCGCTCGCCTTTGCCGCGGTGTTTGACGGCCTGGGCGCGGTGCGCGCCATCGAGGGCGTGTTCCTCAACGACTGGGGCCTTTCCCCGTGGTCGGTGCTGCTGCTCATGCAGCTCTCGTTTATCATTCTCGGCATTTTCCTGGACGACACCGCCATGCTCGTGATTGTGGCGCCGCTTTATATTCCGTTGATTTCCAAACTCGGTTTCAGCCCGGTGTGGTTCGGCGTGCTTTATACGATAACATGCCAGATCGCCTACCTGACGCCGCCGTTCGGCTATAATCTGTTTCTTATGCGCGCCATGTCGCCGCCCGAGTTCACGATCAAGGATATCTACATTTCGATCGTGCCGTTTGTCCTGCTCATGCTGCTGTCGATGGCCCTCATCATGCTGTTCCCGCAAATCGCCCTCTGGCTGCCGGCGCAGTTTGCCCGCTAAATAAAAAAACGAATCCGGCCCGATTCCCGCTGCTGAAAATCATCCGACAATCTTTCCACTCTTTCCCGACATGAGCAGTCCTCCGTCCCGATGGTCCCTGGCGGCAGGAGGGAGCCGGTATCATTTCGGCTCCCTGCGCGAGCTTATGGCCAAGGCGACGCCGCACCGCTCCGGCGACGTGCTCGCCGGTGTCGCCGCCGCCAGCGCCGAGGAACGCGTCGCCGCGCAGCAATGCCTCGCCGACGTCCCCCTGACGCTTTTTCTGGAAGACCTGCTCATCCCCTACGAGGAAGACGCGGTCACCCGGCTCATCATCGACACCCACGACCGCGCCGCCTTCGCCCCCGTGGCCGGGCTCACCGTCGGCCAGTTTCGCGACTGGCTGCTGCGCTACGAAACCGACCACGCCGTCCTGTCCGCGCTCGCGCCCGGGCTGACGCCGGAGATGGCCGCCGCCGTTTCCAAGCTGATGAGCAACCAGGACCTCATCCTCGTCGCGGGAAAATGCCGCGTCGTCACCGCCTTCCGCAACACGATCGGCCTGCCCGGCCGCCTCTCCGTCCGCCTCCAGCCCAACCACCCCACCGACGATCCGCACGGCATCGCGGCCTCCATCCTCGACGGCTTGCTCTATGGCTGCGGCGACGCCGTCATCGGCATCAACCCCGCCACCGACAGCGTCCCCGCCATGGAAACGCTGCTCCGCCTGATCGACGAACTCATCCACCGCTACGAAATCCCCACGCAATCCTGCGTGCTCGCCCATGTCACCACCGCGCTCGAAGTGATGCGGCGCGGCGCGCCCGTCGATCTCGTTTTCCAGTCCATCGCCGGCACCGAGGCGGCCAACCGCGCCTTCGGCGTCACCCTGCCCCTCCTCGCCGAGGCCCGCGATGCCGCGCTCTCGCTCCGGCGCGGCACCGTCGGCGACAACGTCATGTATTTCGAGACCGGCCAGGGCTCCGCGCTCTCCGCCGACGCGCATCACGGCCTCGACCAGCAGACGTGCGAGGCCCGCGCCTACGCCGTCGCGCGCGCCTTCGGCCCGCTGCTGGTCAACACCGTCGTCGGTTTCATCGGCCCCGAATATCTCTACGACGGAAAACAAATCATCCGGGCCGGCCTCGAGGACCATTTCTGCGGCAAACTCCTCGGCCTGCCGATGGGCTGCGACATCTGCTACACCAACCACGCCGAGGCCGACCAGGACGACATGGACAACCTGCTCACGCTTCTCGGCGTGGCCGGCTGCACCTACATCATGGGCATTCCCGGCGCCGATGACATCATGCTCGGCTATCAATCCACCTCGTTCCACGACAGCCACTACCTCCGACAGGCGCTCGGCCTGCGCCCCGCGCCGGAATTCGAGGCCTGGCTGGAAAAAATGCGCATCGTCACCGGCGGACGCCGCCTCATGCCCGCCGCTCCCACCCATGCCCTGCTCACCGATGGACGATTCACCGGATAATCCCGGAGCGGCCTCGCCCCCGAAGCCGGTCCAAGGCCGCGACCCGTGGGCGGCGCTCCAGCGCCACACCGCCGCGCGCATCGCGCTCGGCCGCGCCGGCGCCAGCCAGCGCACCGTCTCGGTGCTCGACTTCCGCCTCGCCCACGCCCGCGCCCGCGACGCCGTCCACGCCTCGCTCGACCTCCCCGCGCTGGCGCGCCAGTTCGCGCAACACGGCCTCGACGCCGAACTCCTTGCCACCGCCGTCTCCGACAAGGCCGGCTACCTGCTGCGTCCCGATCTCGGACGCCGCCTCGACGACGCATCCCGCGAGCGCCTGCGCGACCTCGCCGCCCGTTGGGGACGGCGCGACCTCGCCATTGTCATCTCCGACGGCCTGGCCGCGCAGTCGGTCGCCCGCCACGCCGTCGAAACCGTCACCCGCCTCGTCGCGTCGCTCGGCGCCGACGGCTGGACCGTTTACCCGCTCCTGCTCGTGCCGTTCGGACGGGTGAAACTTCAGGACGAGATCGGCTTTCTCCTCGGCGCGCGCCATTCCCTCATGCTGCTGGGCGAGCGCCCCGGACTCGGTGCGCCCGACAGCCTCGGCGCTTATTTCACCCACCGGCCGCGCCCCGAATGCACCGACGCGGATCGCAACTGCATTTCCAACATCCGTCCCGCCGGCCTCCCGCCCGCCGCCGCGGCCGGCAAACTCGCCCGCCTGCTGACCGAATCCGCCCGCCGCGGCACAAGCGGCGTGGCGCTCAAGGATTCGGGCGGCGGAGCCGCCAGTTTAAGTTGAAGATTAAGTTTAAGAAACAAGCCCTCGACGCCTGCGCTTAAACTTAAACTTCCAACTTAAACCGGCCGGCGAAGCCGGCCCCGCCCCTCTTTCCGGGCTTGCCCAATGGTTGAAAATGGCCCGTTTTTGGCCGTTCGACCGCGCATCATGACACCCGAGGAAGAAAAAGCTCATCACGCCGAAACCAGCCAGCCAGCCGGGGACCGCCCGGAGTGGGTCCCGGAAAATGCCGGGACTGCGTTTGCCACGTGGGTCGTCGAGGGCGTGAACCGCGCGGGCACGTTTGGCGCGCCGTCCGCGCCGCCGCGCCGCCGGCAGTTGACCATCGACGATTACGCGGCCGGCATCCAAGCGCGCGACACCACCATCCTCGCGCGCGCCATCACGCTCATCGAGAGCAACGCCGCCGCGCACCAGGACCTCGCGCAGCAGCTTCTCGCGCGCGTGCTGCCGGAAACCGGCCGCTCGATGCGCGTGGGCATCACGGGCATCCCGGGCGCGGGCAAGAGCACGATCATCGAGGCGCTCGGGTGCGCGCTTTGCGAGGAAGGGCACCGGGTGGCGGTGCTCGCCGTGGACCCGTCGAGCACCGTGACGGGCGGCAGCATCCTGGGCGACAAGGTGCGCATGGAAAAACTCTCGCGGCAGCCGGGCGCGTTCATCCGCCCGTCGCCGTCGGGCGGCTCGCTCGGCGGCGTGGCGCGCAAGAGCCGCGAGGCCATTTTGCTTTGCGAGGCGGCGGGCTACGACATCGTCATCGTCGAGACCGTCGGCGTCGGCCAGAACGAGGTCACGGTGCGCTCGATGGTGGATTGCTTTCTGCTGCTCTCCATCGCCGGCGCGGGCGACGAGGTGCAGGGCATCAAGAAGGGCGTGATGGAGCTGGCCGACATCATCGTCGTCAACAAGGCCGACGGCGACAACCGTCTCCGCGCGCTGGGAGCCCGCGCCGAGCTGGAGCGCGTGCTGCATTACCTGAAACCGGCCACCGAGGGCTGGACGACGCCCGCGCTGACGGCCTCGGCCCGCACGGGCGAGGGCGTGACGGAATTCTGGGACAAGGTGCGCGAGTTTTTCGACGTGTGCCGCAAGGGCGGCATGCTGGAGGAACGCCGCCGGGAGCAGGCCATCGCGTGGATGCATGCGCTGATTCGCGAGGCGTTGCAGGCGGAGTTTTATCAGAACGCCGCGGTCAGGGCGGCGGTGGCCGAGATCGAGCAGGCGGTGGCGGCGGGCGTGAAACCGTCGCTCGCGGCGGCGAAGGAGTTGCTGGCGGCGGCGAAGCCGCCGCCGCCAGCAGCAGTTTAAGTTGAAGTTTAAGGTAGGGCGAGGCGTCCCCGCCGAGCCTCGGGCGACCAACGGCTCGGCGGGGACGCCTCGCCCTACCTCGCTAAGCCTATAAAGGGTTAGGAAACGGCATTAAACTTTCATCGGCGAGTCCCCAGCGGAGGTTGCGCAAGGAATGGTGATAGATGTCGAAGCCGCCCAGTTCGGCGATGGTGACAAGGGTCATCAACGCGGCCGGGAAAACATCGGCGCGACCGGGCGGCATCGCGGGAACGCGGCGGCGCTCCGCGAGGGTTTGTGAAGCCAGATCGAGCAGCAATGCGCGGAGTCTTTCGACCGGAAGGCGGGGCGAAGTGTCGGGCAGCGCCTTGTTTTCGAGGGCGCCGAGGATGGCGCGGGCGGTGGTGAGCGTGCCTCCGGTGCCGACGGCGGTGGCGCCGTCGGGAAGCGCGGCGGGAAAACCGCTTTTGGCAAAAACCTCGCGGGTGATCCCGGCCACGCGAATGAGCGCGTCGCGGAGAATGGGCGCCGCGGGATCGGGGATGCAGCGTTCGGTAAGGCGCACGCAGCCGAGCTGGAGGCTCGCGGCATGGCGGATTTCACGGCCGGCAAACGCAAGGCATTCGAGGCTGCCGCCGCCGAGGTCGAAGACGTGAAAGTCGCGCAGGCCGGAAAGGACGGGATCGGAAAGGAGGCCGCGTCCGATCAGCGCGGCCTCCTCCTGGCCGCTGAGGAGGCGCACGGTGTGGCCGGTGGCCTCGCGGACGCGGCGGCGGAATTCATCGCCGTTGGCGGCGTCGCGGACGGCGCTGGTCGCAACGAGCACGACGGGATGCGGCGGGAGCCCGACGGAGTCGGCGAGGAGGTTTTGGACGGCCTCAAGCCCGCGGGCCATGCCTTCCTCGGTGAGCGAGGGCGCGGCCTGGCTGATGCCGGCGCTGATGCGGGCCTCGATGGTGCGCATCTTGAGCGCGGCGACCGGCGCGCCGGGACGCTCGCGGCTGGCGACGAGATTTTTGATGGAGTTGCTGCCGATGTCGATGATGGTGACGAGGGACATGGGATGGGCGATTTACGAATTACGAATTACGATTTACGATTTACGATTTGATGGCGCTGCCGCGCCGGGTGCAAACGAGCGCAGCAGCTTTCAATCGTAATTCGTAAATCGTAAATTTCTTCACGCCACTGGCAGCGTGATGCGAAGCGTGGTGCCGGCGGCGGAGCTGCTTTCGAGCGTGATGTCGCCGTGGTGGCTGGCGAGGATGCGGCGGGCGATGGAGAGGCCGAGGCCCGTGCCGTCGGGACGCCCGGACAGGAATGAGGTAAAGAGGTGATCGCGCACGTTTTCCGGGATGCCGCCGCCGGTGTCGGTGATGTCGATGTGCGCCATGCGCGGGTGCGCCGCGCCGGCCGCCTCCCCCGAGAGGTGATGCGCGAGCGTGATGCGTCCGCCGTCGGGCATGGCCTGCATGGCGTTGAGGAGGACGTTGAGGAGGACCTGCTGGATCTGGCCCTTGTGGACGTTGACGATGAGGGAGCGCGGCGGCGGTTCGTAGCGGAGCTGGATCTTGGCCTGGGCGAGCTTCAGGCGGATGAGCACGATGGTGTCGTCGATGATGTCGGCGAGCGGCCAGCGCGAGTGGAGGCTGGCCGGCGCTTTCGCGAAATGCAGCACGCGGGTGACGATGGCCTCGAGCTGGTCGAGTTTCTCGCCGATGACGCGGAGGTCGGTGCGGCGCGGGTCGTCGTCGGGAAAGTCGAGGCCGAGCGCGCCGTGGAGGAGTTTAAGGACGGTGAGCGGATTGCGGATCTCGTGGGCGATCTCGGCGGCGAGGAGGCCGAGGGTGGTGAGCTGTTCGTTTTTGCGCAGGAGGTCCTCGCTCTGGAAAACGCGGGAGTAGAGGCGCGCGTTTTGCAGGGCGACGGCGGCGAGGCTGGCGATGGCGGTGAGCAGGCGCTTCTCGTCGTTGTTGAAGCGGTGCACGTGGTCGGTGAAGACGGCGAGCACGCCGAGTATTTCGTTTTCGAATACAAGCGGCTCGGCCAGCAGCGAGCGCGGCGCGGGATTGCGCGGGAGGTCGAGGAGGTCGAGAAAGTCGGGCCCGCGGATGTCGGTGAACTCGACCTGTCGGCGCGTGTGAATGGCGGAGGCGACGAGGCAGGAGTTGAGCGGAAGGTCGGCGTCGCGCGCGGGGGCGTCGAGCGTGGGCGGATTGAACGAGACGAGGCGGACGGCGCGGCGCCCGGGATCGTGCAGGTAGAACGCGCAACCGGGGAGCCCGGGAATGATCTCGCGGGTGTCGCGGGTGACGGTGTCGAAAAGCTCCTGTTCCTCGAGTTTGGCGACCAGGGTCTGGCCGATGGTGATGAGGGTTTCGAGCTGGCGGGATTTTTCCCGGAGCTGGCGAAGCTGCCAGAGACGCGTGACGCAGACCGTGGCCTCGCGGGTGTAGTGGACGAGGAGCCGCAGGTCGCGTTCGCTGAAGGCGGCGGGCTTGTCGTGGTCGATCTTGATCACGCCGATCACCTGGCCGTTGTCCTCCATGGGCGCGGCCATGACGCAGCGTGACGCGGGGCGGATCCGGATGTGGCGCGGCTCGTCGGCGACATCGGGGATGAGGCGCGCGCTGGCATGGAGCGCGACCCAGCCGGCGAGGCCCTGGCCGAGGCGCAGGGAAATGTCGTGGGCGTCGCCGGGATGCTCTACGTGCGCCTCGATCTCGAGCTGGCCGGAGTCGGGATTGAGCAGCGAGATGGCGCCGGCGGAGGCGTCGAGCGCGGAGATGATTTCGACGAGCAGCGCGTTGAGCGTGTCGCGGTGGGGCGCGGTTTCATCGCGCGCGATGGTGGCGAGGCGGTGCAGCGTGCGGAGGGCGCGAAGGTCGTCGTTGAGCTCCGGGTCGAGCGGCGGGACGATGCCCGCGGTGTCTTGGTCGCGGTTGTTTTGGCTGTGCGGAGCTGGCGGCTGCGGCGGATGGGATTGCACGGGGACTGAAGCATGCGGAAAGGCGGCTTCGCCGCCAGTTTAAGTTTAAGTTGGAAGTTTGGGTCAGAACCCAAACCGGCGGCGAAGCCGCCCCGCTTTTCATGCTCGCTGTCCGCGGCGGGCCCGCCTAGCAGTAACACCCTTCCCATGAACACAAAATCCTCGCTTCCCCTTCATCGCCAAGTCCCCGACGAACGCGGCTTTTTCGGCAAATTCGGCGGCTCCTTCATCCCGCCGGAGCTCCAGGAACAGATGGACGAGATCGCCCGCGCCTACCAGCGCATCTGCCGCAGCCACGATTTCATCCGCGAATTGCGCAGCATCCGGAAGCACTTCCAGGGCCGCCCCACGCCGGTCTATTATTGCAACAACCTCAGCAACAAAATCGACGGCGCGCGCATTTACCTGAAGCGCGAGGACCTGAACCACTCCGGCGCGCACAAGCTCAACCACTGCATGGGCGAGGCGCTGCTCGCGAAATACCTCGGCAAGAAAAAACTCATCGCCGAGACCGGGGCGGGCCAGCACGGCGTGGCGCTCGCCACCGCCGGCGCGTATTTCGGCATCCCGGTCGAGATCCACATGGGCGAGGTGGACATCGCGAAGGAGCATCCGAATGTAGTGAGAATGCGGATACTCGGCGCGACGGTCGTGCCGGTGTCGTTCGGCGCGCGCACGCTCAAGGAGGCGGTCGATTCCGCGTTCCAGGCCTACCTGAAGGACCCGGTCAACAGCATCTATTGCATCGGCTCGGTGGTCGGCCCGCATCCGTTTCCGCTCATGGTGCGCGAATTCCAGCGCGTGGTCGGCATCGAGGCGCGCGAGCAGTTCATCGAGATGACCGGCGAACTGCCCGACAACGTCGTCGCGTGCGTCGGCGGCGGCTCGAACGCCATGGGCATCTTCTCCGGCTTCCTCGACGATCCGGTCGAGCTGCACGGCGTCGAGCCGCTCGGGCGCGGCTCCAAGCCCGGCGACCATGCCGCGTCGCTCAGCCACGGCAGCGAGGGCGTGATGCACGGGTTCAACTCGATCATGCTCAAGGACGACAAGGGCGAGCCGTCGGCGGTTTATTCGGTGGCGAGCGGCCTCGATTATCCGTCAGTCGGGCCGGAGCACGCCTACCTGAACAGCATCGGGCGCACGACCGTCGGCACCGCAACGGACGAGGAGGCGATCCACGCGTTCTTCCAGCTTTCGCGGCTCGAGGGCATCATTCCCGCGCTGGAAAGCGCGCATGCCGTCGCCTATGCCCTCAAGCTCGCGAAGCAGCGCCCGTCGCAAGACATCCTCGTGAACCTGAGCGGACGCGGCGACAAGGACATCGACTTCGTGATGGAAAAATACGGCCACTACGCCGACATGGAATACTGAGCCGCGGCGCGGCAGCGCGGAGTTGCAGGGGCTTCGCAAGCGAAGCCCCTACCTAGCTTTTCCCGCCGCGTTCGCCGCGACGGCATGCGGACGGAGCGCCTGGGTTTTGAGCAGGTTGATGGAGATCCACATGAGGATGCCGAAGGCGCCCCCTCCGACATGCGCAAGCGTGGCGATGCGGATGCCCGGCTCGTCAAACGCGATCATGGCCCCGCCGTAGTGCCCCTGGTTGATTTCCAGGATCAATTCCAGCACGTGGATGCCGAGCAGCGCGGGCCAGAACCAATCTTTCCACGACGCCTGCCAGCCGAGCAGCGCGAGCAGGATGAGAAAACCGACATTGATGCCGGACAGGCCGGCGTAGCGCGTCATTTCGGGATCGAAAAAGAAAACCGTGAGCGTGACGGCAAAGGGCATCAGCACGAGTCCGCTCAGGGTGATGAACCAACGGTAGCGGTATTCGAGCGCCCAGCCGATGAGCATGTAGAGGCCGGTGTCGGCGGCGAAGTGCCACCAGCCGAAGTGCGTGAAGTTTCCCGTCCAGAGCCGCCACCATTCGCCGCCGACGATGGCATCGCGGTGATACACCAGCGCCCGCGCCCAGTCCGGCTGGGCCTGGATAAGCAGCGAGAGCACCCCGCCGGGCAGGAAAAACCACGGCAGCATGCGCGGGGCAAGGAGCGACTTGAGCGGAGGAAGCATGGGAAACGCGCGATTCTCACGATGCCCGCGCCGATGACGAACTTTTTGCGCGGGAGTTTATTTTTACTCCGGTCTTTGCGGCACGGGTGAATGCATGCTCACGCACGAAACGCCCGCGCCACGCCGGCGAAGCGCCGCGCGGCCTCGGCGAGGTCGCCTTCGCCGAGCACGCCATAGCTCAGGCGGATGAAGTTTCCCGGCGCGTCGTCGCCGAAGCACAAATCGCCCGGCACGTAAAGCACGCCCGCCCCGATGCACGCATGGCAGAATTTCGAACCGGCCCCGGTGTCGAGCCCGCGCGGCGCCTCCAGCCAGAGGTAAAGTCCGCCGGACGGCGCGCGCCATTTCCAGCCGAGCGAGGCCAGCCCCTCGTCCGCGAGCGTGCCGTGCAGCACGCCCATCTTTTGGGCATAGACCGGCCGGATGCGCGCGAGTTGGCGGTCGTAGTCGCCGGCGGCCAGCGCGTGTTCGAGCACCGCCTGGTTGAAATTGGCCGAGCCGAAGTCGTGATGACCCTTCACGTGCAGCATCTTTTCCAGCCACTCCCGGTCGGAGCAGATGCCGAAGCCGGTCTTCAGGCCGGTCGCGAAGGGCTTGGTGAGCGTCGCGGTGTAGAGCTTGGGAAACGCCTCCCACGCGGGCAGCGAGAGCACGCCGCGCGCCTTGTATTCGGAATCGAAATACAACTCGCGGTAGGCCGCGTCCTCCACCACCGGCACCGCCAGGCCGCGCGACAAAAGCGCATGGGCGAGGGTGTTTTTCTCGTCCTCGTCAAGCGAACGGCCGGAGGGATTGGAGAAATAACTCACGAAATAAACCGCCTTCACACGCGCCGCCTCGCCGCTCGCGGAGAGCGCGTCGAGCATCCGCCCCAGCGCGATCTCGTCGAGGCGCCCATCCTCGCCGAGCGGCAGCGAACGGGCGCGCGCGCCGAGCCCGCGCAGCATTTCCAAATAAACAAAATAACTCGGCCGGTCCACCAGCACGATGTCGCCCGGCTCGCAGAGCACCTGCATGGCGAGATAAAGCGCCTGCTGCGAGCCGTTGGTCACAAACGCGGCAGCCTCCAGCGCCGCCGCATCCGGGACGGCGGCGGCCTCGCCGGGCGGGGCGAGCGCGGCGTCCATCGCGGCGACGCGTTCCGCCAGCGCGCGACGGAGTCCGGCGCGGCCCTGGTTGGTGCCGTATTGCAGGTGCTCCGGCTCGCCCGCCCGCGCCGCGAGCGTCTCCAGCGCCGAGCGGATGAAGTCGGCGGGCAGCGTGGCGTTGTCCGTGAATCCCGCCGCGAGCGAAAGCAGGCCCGGCGTCTCCAGCGCCATGGCCATGAGCCGCGCGATGATCGGAGGATCCGCGCGTTGGCCGAGTGCGGAATACGCGATGGTGGAGCGAAGTAATTCGGGCCCGGATTTCATTGCAGGAGTGGTAAACTTGATGAAAAAAACAGCCGGGCGCGATGCTGGAAATCGCCCTCCCCGACCGCATGGACGCAGGCGCATCACCCGCCGTCCGGGCTGCCTATTAGTTCGAAGACTCCTCTGTGCCGTTGACACTTATGGGACAACCCCTATTGCGTTAGCTCTTTGTGTCGGCGCAATCCCCTGCCGCGCAAAAACGGCTCACTTCTTCCTATCATGGCTAAATCGAAATCTGCAAAATCCTCCAAACCGGCGGGCAAGGCTTCCAAACCTGCCGCCAAGAAATCTTCCGCCGGCAAGGCGGTCAAATACGTTTACACGTGGGGCGCAGGCAAGGCCGATGGCAACGGCGGCATGAAACCCCTCCTCGGCGGCAAAGGCGCCAACCTCGCCGAGATGACCCGCATCGGGCTCCCCGTGCCCCCCGGCTTCACCGTCACCACCGAGGTCTGCACTTATTACTACGCCAACAAAAAGAGCTACCCGTCCTCGTTGCAGGCGCAAATGGAGGCCGGCATCAAGAACATGGAGCGCATCATGGGCACCAAGTTCGGCGACGCCGAGGGTTTCCCGCTGCTCGTGGCCGTCCGCTCCGGCGCGCGCGACTCGATGCCCGGCATGATGGACACCATCCTCAACCTCGGTCTCAACGACCAGACCGTCCTCTCGCTCGAAAAAGCCACCAGGAACCCCCGCTTCGCCTGGGACTGCTACCGCCGCTTCATCCAGATGTATGGCGATGTCGTGCTCGGCGTGCAGAAGCGCGAGGGCGAGGACCACGAGCCGTTCGAGAGCCTCATCCACGCCTACAAGCACGAGGTCTATCAAACCGACATTGAGGACTCCAAGCTCACCGCCGACGACCAGCAGGAACTCGTCAAACGCTTCAAGGACCTCGTCAAGGAGCGCACCGGCAAAGTCTTCCCGAACGACCCGTGGGACCAGCTCCGCGGCGCGGCCGGCGCCGTGTTCGGCTCGTGGATGAATGACCGCGCCATCGTTTACCGCCGCAAATACAACATCCCCACCGAATGGGGCACCGCCGTCAACGTGCAGGCCATGGTCTTCGGCAACACCGGCGACACCTCCGGCTCCGGCGTCGCCTTCACCCGCAACCCCGCCAACGGCACCAACGAATTCTACGGCGAGTTCCTCATCAACGCCCAGGGCGAGGACGTCGTCGCCGGCGTGCGCACGCCCGAGCCCGTCGCCAACCTCAAGGACGAGATGCCCAAGTCCTACGCCGAGCTCCTCCGCGTCCGCTCCATCCTGGAAAAGCATTTCCGCGACGTGCAGGACATCGAGTTCACCATCCAGGAAGGCAAGCTGTTCATGCTCCAGACGCGCAACGGCAAGCGCACCGCCGCCGCGGCGCTCAAGTTCTCCATGGACATGGTGCGCGAGAAACTCATCGACTGGAAAACCGCCATCCTCCGCAACCCCGCCGACCAGCTCGACCAGCTCCTCGCCCCCATTTTCGACCCCGCCGAGGTGAAGAAGGCGAAGCCCATCGCCACCGGCCTCCCCGCCGGCCCCGGCGCCGCCACCGGCAGGATCTACTTCAACGCCGACCGCGCCGTCGCCGCCGCCGCGAAAGGCGAGAAGGTGCTTCTGGCCCGCATCGAAACCTCTCCCGAGGACTTGCGCGGCATGATCGCCGCCGAAGGCATCATCACCGCGCGCGGAGGCGTCTCCTCCCACGCCGCGCTCGTCGCCCGCCAGATGGGCAAGGTCTGCGTCTGCGGCGCCGCCGCCGTGCAGATCGATTACGACAAAAAGATCGCGGCCATCGACGGCCAGACCTTCGCCGAGGGCGACTACCTCTCCATCGACGGCACCAACGGCACCATTTACGCGGGCCAGATCAAGACCGCCCCCTCGGAAATCATCGCCGGCCTCCTGCACGACGACAAGGCCGCGCAGAAGACCGAGAAATTCAAACACTACGCCCAGCTCATGGCGTGGTGCGCGAAGGCCACGAAACTCCAGGTGCGCACCAATGCCGACACGCCCGACCAGGCCGCCAACGCCATCGCGTTCGGCGCCACCGGCATCGGCCTCACCCGCACCGAGCACATGTTCTTCGAGGGCGACCGCATCGACTCCATGCGCGAGATGATCCTCGCCGACACCGTCGCGGCCCGCGAGGCCGCGCTGGCCAAGCTGCTGCCCTACCAGCGCGCCGACTTCCTCGGAATCTTCAAGGCGCTCAAGGGCTTCCCCGCCACCATCCGCTTCATCGACCCGCCGCTGCACGAATTCCTCCCGCACACAAAGGAGCAGCAGATGGACCTCGCGCGCAAACTCGAGATTCCCGTCGAGCGCATCATGGCCCGCGTCAACGAACTCCACGAGTTCAACCCGATGCTCGGTTTCCGCGGCTGCCGCCTCGGCATCAAGTATCCCGAGATCACGCGCATGCAGGCCCGCGCCGTGTTCGAGGCCGCCGCCGAGGCCCAGAAGGCCGGCGTCAAGGCCCGCCCGGAAATCATGATCCCGCTCGTCGGCTTCAAGAAGGAACTCGATCTCCAGGTCGCCATCGTCAACGAGACCGCCAAGGCCGTGCAGACGGAGCAGAAAGTCCGCCTCACCTACAAGGTCGGCACCATGATCGAAGTGCCCCGCGGCGCGCTCACCGCCGGTGAAATCGCGCAGACCGCGGAGTTCTTCAGCTTCGGCACCAACGACCTCACGCAGACCGTGCTCGGCATGAGCCGCGACGACGCCGGCAGCTTCCTCGGCGCCTACCAGGAGGCGGAGATCGTGAAGAAAAACCCGTTTGCCTCCATCGACCAGACCGGCGTCGGCGCGCTGATGCGGGTCGCCATCGAGAATGGCCGCGCCACGCGCCCCGACATCAAGCTCGGCATCTGCGGCGAGCATGGCGGCGACCCCGACTCGGTGAAATTCTGCCACAAGCTCGGCCTCGCCTACGTGAGCTGCTCGCCCTATCGCGTCCCCGTCGCCCGCCTCGCCGCCGCGCAAGCCGCGGTGGAAGAAGCCGCGGTTGCCGCGAAAAAGCCCGCTGCAAAAGCGAAGGCCGGCAAGCCCGCGAAGAAAAAATAACCCGCGCATCCGCCCGGACGCCCAAGGCGCTCCGAAAACTCCCTCCAAGCCCCGCGCCCGAAAAGCGCGGGGCTTTTTCATGCCGCGAAAAAGGTTTGTTGGGAACGGAGTGCTGCCATCTCCCAATTAGAATCATCCTTCTGGGTAGGGCGAGGCGTCCCCGCCGAGCCGTGGGCCAGCAACGGCTCGGCGGGGACGCCTCGCCCTACCTGCTGCGGAATCGGTATGATGCCATTCATGCCATTTCCCTTGGTGTTTTGATTTTTGGAGGGACAGTCTCCGTGTCGTACATCACGAACGAAAATGGACGCCATGTTTCGCAAAAAAGGGAGGGAGGACTCGGAGAGTCCTCCCTCCCCGCAGAACAGACCTGATATTAAATTGCGCCCGCCGCCTCCGCCGCCAGAATCACGGCATGGATTTGGTCACCATCGTGGTCATCTATTGTTTTCTTGTCGCGGCCCTCTTTCTCGCGATGTGGATATTCTATGATCGCCGCGACTACGCGCTTTTCGATCACGAACGGCGCAAATCCACCTTTCTCTGCGTGCGCTGCGAGCATCTCTATGCCGCCGCCGGCAGCCCCGAGGAGTGCCCGTGCCCGAAATGCGGGCACGAAAACGCGCGGCTCAAATACTGACGCCATTGGCTGATGGATTTGAATAGGGAAATGCATCCCCATTCCAACTGTCAGCCCATGTTGCGCGCGTCTCGTGTCCTTATCGGATTGCAGGCCGCACGCCGGTTTTTGCATCCTGCGGGCATGAACCGCCCGCTTTCCCATCCCGCGAAAATCGCGGCCGCCGCCCTTATTGTATTCTTTTTTCTGATACACACGGCGCATGCGGGCGGCGATCCACGGCACGACGCCGCGCCAATGATGTGGAAAATCGACAGCCTGGAATCGATCGGCGGACTGCCCGTCGAGGTGACCGGCTCCCCTTCCGCCGTGGAAACACCGTCGGGCCGCGCCGTGCGCTTCGATGGAACCGGGGACGGATTGATGCTCCCGGCTGCTCCCATCGCGGGCTGGGAAAAATTCACCGTGGAGATCATTTTCAAGCCCGACGGCGACGGCCCGCGCGAACAGCGTTTCCTTCACATGGAAAAAGACGGGGGCGGCCCTCGCATGCTGGTTGAATTGCGCATGGATGCGGAAGGCGCGTGGTGCCTCGATTCCTATCTGATGAAGGACCAGAAAAACCGCCTCGCCCTGATCGACACTGCCAAACGCCATCCCGGCGGACGCTGGCATCACACCGCCACGGTTTATGACGGAAGCACGCTGAGGCACTACGTGGACGGCGAACTGCAAGGCGCGGGCAAAGTCGATTTCGGCACGCTCCCCGTGCCGGGCCGGACTTCAATCGGGGTGCGGCAAAACAAAATTTCATGGTTCAAGGGCCTGATTCGGGAAATCCGTTTCCATCCGACGGTCCGCACTCCGGCTGAAATCGCCGCCGACGCAAAATCGGTTGGTTCTTATGGCACAGAGAAAACTAAAGAGGGCAAAGAATGCCGTTAATGGTTATTGGTTGGAGTGATTGTTTTTGTGCTTCTTGTGCGTTTTTGTGGCTATTTTAATGGTTCGGTTTTTTTGAACAGAAGATAACAAAGGGAACCAAGAAGACCTTTTTTGATTGTTGGCTCTCTGCGTGGCCTTCGTTTCCTTCTGTTCAAAATATTGATTCGATTTTCGTCCGCCCGTGCGTTGGGCTTGGCGGCCATGCACTGGGCCGACACGCCGATTCACTTCATCGACTTCGAGGGAAGCATCGCGTCCGGGATCCTGGAGTTCGGCGTGGCGACGCTGCTTGGCGGACGCGTGATCGAAACCCACACCCGGCTTTGCCGCGCGACAGGGCGCGTGCGCGCGGAGGACTCGGTCGTGCACGGATTGAGCGAGGAAACGGTCGCGCACTGCGCGCCGTTTTCGGACGAGTTCGCGCGTTTCGCCGCGTTACGCGAAACCGGCCCGCTGGCGGCACATTACGCGCATGTGGAGAATTCGCTGCTCAAGTCCGTCTGGCCCTATCCGCGCGTGTCGCCCGATTTTTCCCGCCACGGGAGAGCGCCCGGCGCGGTGATTGACTGGGGCCCCTGGATAGACACGGGCCGGCTCCATGCGGAAATTTTCCCGGGGCTTGATTCGGGAAAATTGTCGCGCCTGACGGTCGCGCTGGGGTTGCAGGACGAACTCGACGCCCTGGCGCGCGAGCATTGTCCGCCGGGGCGGGCGCGGTATCATGCGGCCCTGTATGACGCGCTGGCGGCGGCGCTGTTGCTGCTGGCGCTCGGCCGGCGAAAGGAATTTGCCGCGATGAGCGTGCCGTGGCTGCTGCAAACGAGCACCGCCAGCCCCGCGAAACGCGACGCGCTGCGCCAGGACGAGCTGTTCTGATTTGGAGCATTTATAATAGAGCATTTCCTATTTATTCTGTCGCATGTAGGGCGCGATCTTGCGTCGCGCCGCGGGCACTACGGGGACATGGTTTATTTGCGACAGAATGAATAGGAAATGCTCTAACCAAGCTATTCAGCCCCAAAACATACCCAGTTTCATTTGAATACTCTGCGGGAAATAAAAAAGCGCCACCGGAATGGTGGCGCTTTTGGGTTGGTGATTGGCGCGGGCCTTTTTGTTCGTATCGGTTTTCAGGATACGGCAGGCGGACTTAGTAGTCCATGCCGCCGCCGCCGCCGGGAGGCATGGCGGGGGCCTTTTCCTTTTCCGGGATGTCCGTGATCATGCACTCGGTGGTGAGCAGCAGGCCGGCGATCGAGGCGGCGTTCTGCAGCGCGGTGCGGGTCACCTTGGTCGGGTCAACCACCCCGGCTTTCACGAGATCCTCGAACTTGTCGGTCGCCACGTTGTAGCCGACGGCGCCCTTCGACGAGAAGACTTCCTTCACGACCACGCCGCCATCGATGCCGGCGTTGGCGCAAAGCTGCTTGAGCGGATGCTCGATGGCGCGGCGCACGATTTGCGAGCCGATCTTTTCGTCACCCTCGAGGGCGAGGTCGTCGATGGCCTTCGCGGTGCGAAGGATGGCGACGCCGCCGCCGGCGACGATGCCTTCCTCGACCGCGGCGCGCGTGGCGTGGAGGGCGTCCTCGACACGGGCTTTCTTTTCCTTCATTTCAACCTCGGTGGTGGCACCGACGTTGATGACGGCGACGCCGCCGGCGAGCTTGGCGAGGCGCTCCTGGAGCTTCTCGCGGTCGTAGTCGCTGGTGGTCTCCTCGATCTGGCGGCGGATTTGTTTCACGCGGGCCTGGATGTCGGAGGACTTGCCGGAGCCCTGGACAATGGTGGTGTTCTCCTTGTCAACGACGATGCGCTTGGCGCGGCCGAGGTCGGCGATGGCAAGGTTCTCGAGCTTGAGGCCGAGATCCTCGGTGATGCACTTGCCGCCGGTGAGGATGGCGATGTCCTCGAGCATGGCCTTGCGGCGGTCGCCGAAGCCGGGGGCCTTGACGGCGCAGACGTTGATGGTGCCGCGAATCTTGTTCACGACGAGCGCGGCGAGGGCCTCGCCCTCGACTTCCTCGGCGATGATGAGGAAGGGCTTGCCGGTCTTCGCGACGGTCTGGAGGAGGGGAAGGAATTCCTGGAGGTTGGAAATCTTCTTCTCGTGGATGAGCACGTAGGCGTCCTCGAGGACGGCTTCGAGGCTCTCGTTGTTGGTGGCGAAGTAGGGCGAGATGTAGCCTTTGTCGAACTGCATACCCTCGACGACGTCGAGGGTGGTCTCGATGGACTTGGCCTCCTCGACGGTGATGGTGCCGTCCTTGCCGACTTTGTCCATGGCATCGGCGATGATGTCGCCGATGGTGGTGTCCCAGTTGGCCGAGACGGTCGCGACCTGGCGGATTTCCTCGCGGTCGTTGACCTTCTTGGAGAGCTTGGCGAGCTGGGCGACGGCGGCCTCGACGGCCTTGTCGATGCCGCGTTTCAGGTAAACGGGGTTCGAGCCGGCGGTCACGTTCTTGAGGCCTTCGCGGTAGATGGCCTCGGCGAGCACGGTGGCGGTGGTGGTACCGTCGCCGGCGGCGTCGGAGGTTTTGGAGGCGACTTCCTTCACCATTTGCGCGCCCATGTTTTCGTAGGGATCGGGCAATTCGATTTCCTTGGCGACGGTGACGCCGTCCTTGGTGACGGTCGGGGAACCGAATTTTTTATCGATGACGACGTTGCGGCCCTTGGGTCCAAGGGTGGCCTTGACGGCGCGGGAGAGGGTCTCGACACCGCGAAGGAGTTTCTGGCGGGCGGCTTCGTCGAAAATGAGTTGTTTGGCTGCCATGTGAGTAGGATTAAGTTTAGGTTAAGCGTTTCAGTTTGAGTCTTTAGGTGTGGTGGTATTTTGGATACCCGGGCTCAGGCGAAGATGCCGAGGATGTCGTCTTCGCGGACGAGGGTGTATTTCTCGTCGTCGATTTTGACCTCGGTGCCGCCGTATTTGCTGATGAGCACCTTGTCCCCGATCTTAACTTCGAAGGCAACGATCTTGCCGTTCTCGTCTTTTTTGCCGGTGCCGAGGGCGATGACTTCGGCTTCCTGCGGTTTTTCCTTGGCGGAATCCGGGATGATGATGCCTCCACGGACTTGTTCTTTTTCCTCGATGTGCTTCACGAGGACGCGATCACCGACGGGCTTGATTTTGATTTTGGCCATAGTGTTGGTTGTTTTGTTGGGTTGCTACTAACGGAGTTGTTTTTTGGGAGACGCCCGCCGCGCGGGAGGCGCGGGGGCGAAAGTGGCTGGCTCTGGCAAAGGGGATAAACGGGACCGACAAGTCGCTGGTTGGTGGGACCGATGGTTCCGGCCGAAGGGCTTTTTCAGCTCTTCAGCCTTCTGGTTTTCAGCCTTTCTTCTTGTCGTCGTCCACGACCTCGAAGTCGGCGTCGACAACATCGGCTTTTTTCGGCTCGTCTTTCTTGGGTTCGCCGCCCGGAGGCGGCGGCGCGCCTGCGGCGCCGGCGGCCTGCTGCGCCTGGGCGTAGAACTCGGCGCCGATCTTCTGGAGGCTTTCCAGCGCGGCTTTCATCTTGCCGGCGTCATCGCTTTCGAGCGCTTTTTTCGCGTCGGCGATGGCGGGATCGACCTTGGCCTTCACGTCGGCGGGGAGTTTGTCGCCGGCATCCTTGAGGGCTTTTTCGAGCTGATAGATGGTGCTGTCGAGCTGGTTTTTGGTCTCGACGGCTTCCTTGCGATTCTTGTCCTCGGCGGCGTGAAGCTCGGCCTCCTTGGTCATGCGCTCGACCTCGTCCTTGGACAGGCCGGAGGAGTTCTCGATTTTGATTTTGTGCTCCTTGCCGGTGCCGAGGTCCTTGGCCGAAACGTGGAGGATGCCGTTGGCGTCGATGTCGAAGGTGACCTCGATTTGCGGCGTGCCGCGCGGCGCGGGCGGGATGCCGTCGAGCTTGAAGTCGCCGATGCGTTTGTTGTCGCGGGACATCGGGCGCTCGCCCTGGAGGACGACGATTTCGACGCCGGGCTGGTTGTCCGAGTAGGTGGAGAAGGTTTGCGACTTTTTCGAGGGGATGGTGGTGTTGCGCGGAATCATCGGCGTGGCGACGCCGCCGGCGGTCTCGATGGCGAGCGTGAGCGGTGTCACGTCGAGGAGGAGCACGTCGCGCACGTCACCCTTGAGCACGCCGCCCTGGATGGCCGCGCCGATGGCGACGACCTCGTCGGGGTTCACGCCTTGGTGGGGTGTCTTGCCGGCGAGCTGCTTGGCGATTTCAACGACCTTGGGCATGCGGGTCATGCCGCCGACGAGGACGAGTTCGTCGATTTGCGAGGTGGTGAGGCCGGAGTCGCGGAGGCAGTTGTTGAAGGGCGGGGTGCAGCGGGCGAAAAGGTCCTCGCAGATTTGCTCCATTTTCGCGCGGCTGAGCGTGACAGTGAGGTGTTTCGGTCCGGACGCGTCGGCGGTGATAAAGGGGAGGTTGATGTCGTAGCTCTGCGTGGAGGAGAGGGCGATCTTGGCTTTTTCGGCTTCTTCCTTGAGGCGCTGGAGCGCCATCGGGTCTTTGCGGAGGTCGATGCCGTTGTCCTTTTTGAAGGAGTCAACAAGCCAGGTGATCAGCGCCTCGTCCCAGTTGTCGCCGCCGAGATGGGTGTCGCCATTGGTGGCTTTCACCTCGAAGACGCCGTCGCCGATTTCGAGCACGGACACGTCGAAGGTGCCGCCGCCGAGGTCGAACACCGCGATTTTCTCGTCCTTCTTTTTGTCGAGACCGTAGGCGAGCGAGGCGGCGGTGGGTTCATTGATGATGCGGAGCACGTCGAGGCCGGCGATTTTGCCGGCATCCTTGGTGGCCTGGCGCTGGGCGTCGTTGAAGTAGGCGGGGACGGTGATGACGGCCTGCGTGATTTTTTCGCCGAGGTAGGCCTCGGCGTCGGCCTTCATTTTCGCGAGAACGAACGAGGAGATTTGCTGCGGGGCGAAGGTCTCGGTTTTGTCGCCGACTTTCGCCTCGATGTAGGCGTCGCCGTTTTTGCCCTCGACGACTTTGAAGGGGAATGCGGCGGCCTCATCCTTGATCTCGGAATATTTACGGCCGATGAGTCGCTTGGCGGAGAAGATGGTGTTGGAGGGGTTGGTGACGGCCTGTCGTTTGGCGGCCTGGCCGACGAGACGTTCGCCGGTCTTGGTGAAGGCAACCACGGAAGGGGTGGTGCGCGCGCCCTCGGCGTTGGGGATGACGACAGGTTCGCCGCCCTCCATGACGGACATGCAGGAATTGGTGGTGCCTAAGTCGATGCCTAAAATGTGAGCCATGCCAGATCTTTAGCAGAGGATGTGCCCCGGGAGTCGGATGAATTTGTTAGATTGTGTTCATAAGTTAATTAAAAATTTCCAACCAATCGAGTCAGCCGGAGTACGGCAGCGCCAAATGCCGATTTTGGGCCATCATGTCTCACGGTACCCGTGACGATGTCACAGTTTGAGACAGGGAAAACGCATCCTGCCATCTCGTCCGCGAGCCCGGCGGTCGCGGTCGTCAGCAAAGCACATGGTCCAAAATAAAACCGGCCACGGCCTGCTTCGGCGCCGGGCCAAAGGCAAGCCGCGCCCCGGCGCGCGAAAGCAGCAGCACGGCATTGTCGGCCGCGTCCATGCCGATGCCCGGGCGGCTCACGTCGTTGGCCACGATCCAGTCGAGATTTTTCGTTTCCAGTTTGCGCCGCGCATAAGCCTCCACGTCGCGCGTTTCCGCCGCGAAGCCGACCACGGTCTGCCCGGGGTGCTTGCGGGCGGCCAGTGTTTTCAGGATGTCCACCGTCGGCTCGAATTCCAGTGTGAGCACCCCGCCGTTTTTTTTCATTTTCTCCGGCGCGAAGACACGCGGACGGTAATCCGACACCGCCGCCACCGCGATGAACACATCGCATGCGCCAAACAGCGGCTCGCACGCCGCCAGCATGTCCGCCGCCGACACGACGCGGTGCACGGTCACGCCCTCCGGCGCGGGGAGCGACACCGGGCCGCTCACCAGCTCCACCGCGCAACCGCGCGCGGCCGCCTCACCGGCCAGCGCGTAGCCCATGCGCCCGCTGGATCCGTTGCTCAAAAAGCGCACCGGATCGATGTGCTCGCGCGTCGGTCCGGCGGTGAGGAGGATGCGGGGGGGCGTGCTTGTTTTCACCGCGCCACACCTGTCATGCAAACGGGGGTTTGTCCATAGCGGCCCCAAAAAACATCCTCGTTCCCTGCCCAGGGTTCTTTCCTCTTTATTCTTTCTCTTTCCTCTTTCTCCCCCGTCCGTTCCTGACGAAAGAGGAAAGAGAAAGAATAAAGAGGAAAGAACCCTGGGCGGAACGCATAGGCGAACGATTTTCCCATGCCGCGCGCGCCTTCGCCGACCCGCGCCACACAAAAGTGAAAAAAACAAGCACAACAGTGCAATCCCGCGAAGACGCCCGGCTGCTAGGCTGAAAAGCGAACTTCCCCTCATGATGAAATACCGTCAACTCGCCATCTCCAACTCCCGGGACCTCCTCTTCGGCATCGCCCCGAAACCCCTGCGCACACGCCGCGGCCTGCACATCGGCGGCGGCGTGGTTTATCCCGAACTCAACTTCACGCTGCCCGCGATGGATGTCACCGCCGCGACCATGCCGGAAGTCGCGCGCCACTATCGCGACATCATCACCGGCGCGCTCAAGCGCGCCGTGGAACTGGAGGCTCCCGGCGTCGTCATCGAATTCGAGACCGTGCCGCCGATGACCTCCACGCCGGCCTACGGACTGGAGCTGGCGAACATCCTGCTCGATGCGATGAACGACACGCATGTGAAACACGGCCTGCCCTCCGTGCTCCGCATGACGCCAAACGACAACCGCGAGTTCGCCCGCCCGCCGCTGATGCGCCACGGCGAGCACTGGGAGCGCATGCAGGAATTGTTTGAAGGCGCGGCCAAGGCCGGCGCAGAGTTGCTCAGCATCGAGTCGGTCGGCGGAAAAGAACTGCACGACGAGGCCTTGCTCCAATGCGACATCGGGCAGGTCATCTACGCGATGTGCTCGCTCGGCGTCCGCGACATGGCGTTTCTCTGGGACAGGCTCAATGAAATCGCCCGGCGCCACGGCGCGGTGTGCGCGGGCGACACGGCCTGCGGCTTTGGCAACACCGCGATGGTGCTGGCCGAGCAACGCATGATCCCGCGCGTGTTCGCCGCCGTGGTGCGTGCGGTGTCGGCGGTGCGTTCGCTCGTCGCCTACGAGCACGGCGCAGTTGGCCCCGGCAAGGACTGCGGCTACGAAAATCCGTTTCTCAAGGCGATCACCGGCTATCCCATGGCAATGGAAGGCAAAACCGCCGCGTGCGCGCACCTCAGCCCGCTGGGCAATATCGCCGCCGTTTACGCCGACACCTGGTCGAACGAATCCGTGCAAAACATCAAGCTGCTCGGCGGCATGGCGCCGACCTGTTACATGGAACAGCTCATCTACGACTGCCGCCTCATGAACCGCGCCCTGGCCGAGGGCCGCGAATCGGCGCTCACGCTCCGGCGCTGGCTCGTGGAGAGCGACGCCGGCCTCGACCCGCAGGCGTGGGTGCTGCGTCCGGAAAGCGTCATCGCGGTGGCGCAAGCCATCGTGGACGCCCCCGATTATTACCGCGCCGGAGTCGCCGCCGCGCGCGCGGCGCTGGTGGAGTTGAAGACCGGGCATGCCTCCGGCGCGCTCAAACTGGAGGCGCGCGAGACCGCGTTTTTTGATCGCATCGAGGCGCAACTGGATGACCTGCCGGACAACGAGCCGGAATTCATCGAGGCTCAGAAACAGGTCGTGGATGCCGGCAAGTATTTGCCGGCTGAATACGGCGTGTGAGCGCCGGCCAAGGTTCCCGGTCCCGCGCACGGGATGCATATATGGCCCCCTAAAACCCCGCGTAGCCCATCAACACTCTTTCCTCTTTATTCTTTATCTTTCCTCTTTCTCTCCAAAACGAAGACGAAGACGAGGAGAAGGAGAAAGAGGAAAGATAAAGAATAAAGAGGAAAGATGGAGCGACCGGCGGGACGGGGCGACAGCAATTCCAGCATCGCACCCGCCCATGCCCTCCATCGACCCGCAAGCCCCCGCCATCCCCCACCCCGCCGCCGCTCCGCGCGTGGTGCTGGCGGGCGGTTTCGACGACGCCGGACGCGCGCGCTGGGTGCGCCGCCTGCTCGGCGAGATCGCCGCGCGCGCCCCGGAGACGCGTTGCACGCTGGTGCGCGCCGTGCCGGACACCTTGTGCCCCGGCCCGAAAAAAGAACCCGCGCCGCCGGCCCCTGTCACTCAACTCACGCTGCTCGAACGCCGCCCGCCCTGCCTCTGCTGCCCTGACAGCGGTCTCGTGGACGAACTCGCCCGCCTCACGTCCGCCGAACGCCCCGCGTGGCTCATCGTCGAGATTCCCGCCGCGACCCTGGTTTGGACGCGCGAGGAACTGCGCCGCGCGCTGCCGGAGAGCCGGCTGTTTTCCGTCATGGTGCGCCGCCCGTCCGCCGCAAAGAACGGCGCCTGCACCGCGCTCTGGGACCTGTCCGGCCTCGCGGACTTCGACGTGCTCGACGGGGACTCCGCCGAAAACGCGATCCGCTCCATCGCGCGAAGCGACGAGCGCGGGGATTGATCCGCCAATAAAATACCGTTGCCCCAGGCGGAAAAGGCGAACGGACATTTTTCTCCCCTCCGGCGGAAAACTCCGGCAAATCTAGCCGCCCGTCGCCATCATGCTCCGCCTTTTCCTGCCGCCCAATCTCGCCACTGCCGCCGCCCGCGATGCCATCGCGCTCAAGATCGAGCTCGATGCCTCCGGCGTGCCGCCCGCGGCATTGCTCCCGGCTCTCGCGCTGCTGCAACGCTGGTGCGGCACGGACGCGCCGCCGCCCTTTATCCAAATAACCCGCGCGCAACTCCGCGAACTCATCGCCACCCTCGCGCCACAACCCGTTTTCTTCCGGCTCAACCAGCCATCCGCGCCGCTGTTATGGGTCGGCCCGCGTCTGCGCGGTGCGAGCGAGCACTTGCAGGAATCGCCGCCGCCCTTCCCCGCCGCGCCCGGCGCCTCTTCCCCAACAACAACGCCGCCCGCGTCCCGCGCCGGCGCGCCCGCCCGTGCGGCGGCGCCGCGGTCCTCATCCGCATCGACGCCGATGCTCGTTGACGGCTCCGAGCACTACCTCGCCATCACCCTGCCCTCGCGCGAGCACATTGCCTACGCCGACGCGCTCGAGCTGCTTAAAAACTCGGGCTTCCGCCTCGAACCCTCCAATCGCAAATGGTGGCTGCGCGACCGCCACAAAACGCTCGCCTTCCTCGCCGCGCACGGCGCGGCCCTCCGCGGCGCCTTTCAGGCCGAGTTCACCGACAACTTTGAGAAAAACACCGCCCGCATTTCCGACGCCGCCGTCGTCTGCGATGCCGACGGAAACGACGGCGGCTACCGTGTGACCCTCGGCCTCCGCGCCGGCCTTGTATCCGAAAAACAACTACTCGCGGCGGCCGCCTCCGGGCGCGGCTACGTCGAGGACGACGGCGGCGTTTATCTCCTCCCGCCCTCGACGCTCGACCGCCTCGCCTCGGCCCAGCGCGCCCTGGCCGGCGAGCCGGGAGGCGCCGGCGGGGGACTTGTCGCCCGCCGCACGCATCGCGTCAACGCCGCCCGCGTGGCCGATGCCGAGTCCATCATCGAGGAGATCGCCCCCGGGTTCAAACCGCCCTCGGCCTGGCGCGAACTCAGCGCCGCCTTGCGCGACACCTCCCGGCTCGCCCCCGCGCCCGTTCCCGCCGCGCTCGACGCCCTGCTCCGCCCCTACCAGCGCCTCGGCGCCGCGTGGCTCTGGCACCTGCGCCGCCACGGTCTCGGCGGCATTCTTGCCGACGAGATGGGCCTCGGCAAAACCCTGCAAGCCCTCGCCGTCATCGCCGCGCTTAAAAACGAAACCGGCATGGAATTTTCGATTTTCGATTCTCGATTTTCGATTGGGGGAGCTGCCGCTCTAAATGAATTCAGTCCGAATGCCTCTCAATCGAAAATCGAGAATCGAAAATCGAAAATTCTTCCCGCTCCCGCGCTCGTCGTCTGCCCCGCCTCGCTGGTCGAAAACTGGCGGCGCGAAGCCGCCCGCTTCGCGCCGGCGTTGCGCGTGTTCATCCATCACGGAAACAGCCGCCTGGCCCGCGCCTCCGACCTCGGCGCGCACGACCTCGTGATCACTTCCTACGGCACGCTCGCCCGCGACCGCGCGCTTTTCGCCGACGCGCCGCTCGCGCTCCTCATCGCCGACGAGGCGCAGCACTTGAAAAACCGCCGCTCGCAAAATGCCCGCGCCCTCCGTTCGCTCCGCGCCGGCTCGCGTTTCCTGCTCACCGGCACGCCCCTCGAAAACTCCCTCGACGACCTGCGCTCCCTGCTCGAAATCCTCCTTCCCGGCTACCTCGATGCGATGCCGGCCGGCACGCGCGGCGAGGAGCGTCTCTGGCATGATGAACGCCTCCGCGCGCGCGCCGCGCCCTACATCCTCCGCCGCACCAAGGAATCCGTGGCGCCCGAACTGCCCGGAAAAATCGAGCAGGTCATTTATTGCGAACTCACCCCGGCCCAGGCCGCGCTCTACCGGCGCGTGCACGAAACCACCGAGCGCCAGCTCCTCGATCTCGAAACCGGCGGCGCTTCGGAAAACGCCATCCGTCTCGCCACGCTCACCCAGCTTCTTCGCCTCCGCCAAGTCTGCTGCGACCCGCGCCTCGTCGAATGCGGAATGCGGAATGCGGATTGCGGAATGAAAACCCTCGCGCCCGATGCCGGCACCGGCGACGACGTCGCCATCGGCGCGGCAGCGCCTCATTCCGCATTCCGCAATCCGCATTCCGCATTCGGCGCCGCCGACTCCGCCAAACTCGACACCTTCCTCGAACTGTTGGACGAGGCCATCGACGACGGGCATCGCATCCTTGTTTTCTCGCAATTCACAAAACTCCTCGACCTCGCCGCCGCCGAACTCGACGCCCGTGGCATCGCCCATGTCCGTCTCGATGGCTCGATGCACGTCCGCGCGCGCCAGGCCGCCGTCGATCGTTTTGACAACGACGCCTCCGTCCCGGTTTTTCTCATCTCCCTCAAGGCCGGCGGCACGGGACTCAACCTCACCGCCGCCGACACCGTCATCCATCTCGATCCGTGGTGGAATCCCGCGGTCGAGGCGCAGGCCACCGACCGCGCCCACCGCATCGGCCAGACGCGCGTGGTGACGAGCTACAAACTCATCTGCTCCGGCACCGTGGAGGAAAAGGTTCTCCAGCTCCAGGACACGAAACGCAAACTCCTCGCCGACGTCTTCGAAGCCAGCGACGCGACCGCCGCGAAACTCACGCTCGCCGACATGAAAGCGTTGCTGGAATAGGCCGGCGCGGCCCTTTTCCCGCCGCGCCCTGTGCGCGCCTCACTTCTTCGGCTTCGCCGTTTGCGCGTTTTTTGCGGTCTTTGCCTTGTCCGGATTCTTGGCGTTCTTGTTCGCGGGCTTGGCGTTTTTTGGCTGATCCCTGGGGATCGCGCGAATCTTGATGTCGCCGGTCGCGGTGACCTGCAACGCGCCGCCTTTCTCGACCTGCCTGAGCCAAGTCATGTTTTTGTCGAGATACGCGGCGGCCACCTCGTCGCCGAGCTGCGAGCCCACCTCGGCGCGCGTGTTCGCGGCGAGGGCGGCGAGCGCCTCGCGTTTTTGTTTGGCTGAAAGCGACTTGTCCGCGGCGATGCGCTGCGACTGGCTGGCGACGTCGTCGCGGAGGTTGTAAACCTGGGTGATTGTCCCCGACGGGATGTCGAAACGCTCCGCCGCAGCCTGCAAATTGAGATAATCGGGATTCGTCGAACGCTCATAAGCCCCGTAACGCTCGTCGCCGAGAATCGAGCGGATCGCGTCCACCGACGCCTGCTGCCAGACCGCGCGGTCCTTGGCGGAAAGATTTTCGCCGCTGTTTTTTTCCAGCGGCGCGAGCACTTCGTAAATCGCCGAGTATTCCGACTCCGTGATGTCCATGCCGGCGACGCGCTGGCGGAGCTTCGACGCGGTCGGCGAGTAGCGTTTTTGATATTGCTCGTATTCCGCCGGCGAGAGGATCGCCGCGAGGTCGCGATCGCGTTCCTCGCGCACCAGGCGCAGGGCATCGTCGTCGCCCGCCACCTTGAAGCGCCGGCTCTCCTGAAAAAGATCCGCGCGCAATTCGCCGTAGTCGCGGTCGAGCTCGGCGAGCCGGGCGGCCTTGTCCGCCGGGAGAAACGCATACCGCGACGCCGCCCGCCCCGAGACGTCGCCGGCGTCCATGATGGCGGACAACTGCGTGTTGATGTCGCGTGTCATCGCCCGAAGCTCGTCGCGCTCCTCCCTGGTCAGCGTCTCGGCGCCGCCGTCCGGCCCCTGCCACCAGGCGCGGTTGCCGGCCCCCTTGGACGCGAGCAGTTGCTGGCGGCGCTCGTTGTAAGGCTTCATCAGCATCGCCCGGACCACATCGCGCACGACCGATTCCGGCATGCCCAGCGAGCGAAGCCGGTCGCAAAGCGACACCGCGTCGCCTTGCAGGAGCGCCGTCACGACCTCCGCCGACATCTCCGCCATTTCGCCCGGAGGCAGCGCCGCCGCCTGCGTTTTGGCGTCGCCGCCCGGGCGGGCACGTTCCGCCCGCATCGCCGCGATGCGTCCGCCCGCCGGAGAGGAATTTCCCGGCGCACGCGCCACGTAGAGCGCGCCGAGGACAATATTTGCGGCCGCCGAAAGCGCCAATAAAACAGGAAACAGTTTTCTCATGGGGAATGGGTTGAAAGACGGCGTCCATCCAGGCAGGTTTCACCGGCCAAGTCGATTCGCCGGGGCAAGTTGCGGAAAAGCTGCATTTCCGCCTTCAATCCCGCGCCCGCAGCCGCCAAGCTGCTCCCTCCCATCAACACCCATGCCAAAACCAAACCGCGCCCGCGCCGCCAAGTCCCTCATCAAACGGCTCTCCTGGAAAGACCTCGATCCGGTTTATCTGCGCCGGCTGGTTGAAATGGCGCGCGACGAGGATCTCGCGGGGCTTGGCCTGCGCCGCCGTCCGCGCGCGACCGGCGACCGTTCCACCGCCAGCATCGCCGCCACGCCCCGCAAAGGCTCCGCCGATCTCGTCGCCCGCGAGCCGCTCACCGTCTGCGGCCTGCCGCTCGTCCCGCTCATCCTCGCCGCCTACGGCCGGACGGCCGGCGTCCGCCCCCGCGTGGAGGACGGCGCCCGCGTCCCGGCCGGCGCGGTGCTGGCCACCCTCGACGGCGACCCGCGCGTGTTGCTCGCCGCCGAGCGCGTGCTGCTGAATTTTCTCCAGCGGCTCTCCGGCATCGCCACGCAAACCCGCCGTCACGCCGCCGCGCTCGGCGATTCCGCCACGCGCCTGCTCGACACGCGCAAGACCACGCCCGGCTACCGCATGCTGGAAAAATACGCCGTGGCCTGCGGCGGCGGCTGGAACCACCGCCTCGGGCTCTTCGACCGCG
The DNA here is from genome assembly GCF_038725785.1 of Termitidicoccus mucosus. GTDB lineage: Bacteria > Verrucomicrobiota > Verrucomicrobiia > Opitutales > Opitutaceae > Termitidicoccus > Termitidicoccus mucosus. Next base: position 131,572 of record NZ_CP109796.1, on the reverse strand, counting down.
TGATGCTCAAGGACAACCACCTCGCGCTCCTCGGCTCCGGCGACAACCTCGCCGCCGCCGTCGCCCGCGCCAGGAAAAGCGCCCCCGCGCTCCCCGTGGAGGTCGAGGTGGACCGCATCGACCAGATTCCCCCGGTCCTCGCGGCCGGCGCCGATGTCATCCTGCTCGACAACTTCACGCCCGCCCGGCTCCGCGCCGCCGTCGCCCTCGTCGCCGGACGCGCCTTCACCGAGGCCAGCGGCGGCATCACGCTGAAAACGCTGCCCAAGCTTGCCCGCCTCGGCCTCGACTTCGTCTCCACCGGCGCGCTCGTCCACCAAAGCATCTGGACCGACATCGCCCTCGACTGGCGCGCCTGACGGCGCGAAGCGACAAACGCCTGCGGAAAAATTCCAGATTTCCAAAAAATCTCAAAAGACGAAAATTCAAAAGCTCATCCCGTCCGCCACCAGCGCGGCAGCATCTCCTTCTTGATTCCTAATTTTTAATTTCTAATTCCCTATTTCCCCATGCGCCCTTCGCCCGAGACTGTCATCCTCCGCGTCCTTGTTTCGAACGAAAACGAATTTGTCTCCGGCTCCACCCTGGCCGAGAAACTTGGCATGAGCCGTGTCGCCATCTGGCAGCACATGGAAAAACTTCGCGATCAAGGCTTCGAGTTCGAGGCCGTCCGGGCGCGCGGCTACCGTCTCACCAAGCGCCCCTCCGCGCCGCACCCCGACCTCATCCGCGCCTATCTCCCCGCGAAGCATCCCCCTTTCGGCCTCGAGTATGTCAGCCACATCGACAGCACCAACGACGAGGCCGCCCGCCTGCTTGCCGCCGGCCGCTCCACTCCGCTCGTCGTCATCGCCCGCCGCCAGACCAAGGGCCGGGGACGCTTCGGGCGCACCTGGCATAGCGAGGCCAACGGCAATCTCTACATCAGCTTCGCCTTCCGCCCCCTGCTCGCGCCGGTGCGCATGCAGACCTTCACCCTGTGGATGGGCGTCCATATCTGCGACTTCATCGCCGCCTTCACCGGCACCTCCCCCGGCATCAAGTGGCCCAACGACATCCTCTTCGACCAGCGCAAGGCCGGCGGCATCCTCACCGAGGCGCGCATGGACGCCGACCACATCCGCGACATCGTCCTCGGCCTCGGCCTCAACCTCAACAGCGATCCCGCCCACTGGCCCGAGGATCTCGTGCGCCGCGCCACCTCCATCGTCGAGCAGGCCGGCGCGCCGGTTGACACCAACAAGTTCACCGCCGCGCTCATCACGCGCGTCCTTTCCGCCTACGAGCAATTTGTCGCCGAACCCTGTCCCGACGTCTTCGCCGACCTTTGGCAGAAATACGACCTTCTGCGCGGCCGCACCGTCGCGATCCTCAACGGGGAAGAACGCATCGCCGGCTCCGTCAGCGGCGTCGATGCCGAAGGCTCGCTCATCCTGCGCGACGCCGCCGGGAAAACCCTCCGTTTCCGCGCCGGCGAGGTCACGATTGAGAAAAGTGACAAGTGACAAGTATCAAGTGGCGAGTAACAAGAACCAAGCCGGCGGCTGGAATACGCTGGCATCACACGGCACTTCCTCTTGTTACTTGATACCTGCCACTTGATACTTCTCCTCCCCATGCTCCTCTGCATCGACATCGGCAACACGCACACGCACTTCGGTCTGGTCGGGCGCCGCGCGGGCGCGAGCACGCAATACGAGACGCCCACGCGCACCCTCGACGACCCTGCGCACGGCATCGGCCCGCGCATCGCCGATCTCCTCGCGCGCCAGCCCGGCATCGAAGGGCTCGCCTTCTGCTCCGTCGTTCCCGATGCGACCGCGCGCCTGCGCGCCGTGCTGGCGCGCGACGGGTTTTCGCTGCCCGTGTTTCACCTCACGCATGAGAAAAAGCTGGGCGTGCCCATCCATTATCCGCGCCCCGCCGAAATCGGGCAGGACCGCCTCGCCAACGCCGCCGGCGCCCAGGCGCTCACCGGCATCCCCGCCATCGTCATCGACATGGGCACGGCAGTCACCTTCGACATCGTCACCCGCGAGCACGGCTATGAGGGCGGCATCATCGCGCCCGGCGTGGAACTCATGCGGCGCTATCTGCACGAACAAACCGCGCTGCTTCCCGCGCTCGACGACTCCATCGACGTGGCGCGCCCCATCGGCCACTCGACCATCGAGGCCATGCGCATCGGCACCGTCATCGGCTTCGGCGGGATGATCCAGGCGCTGCTCGACGCCGTCCTGGATGAATTCGCGACCCGGGGTGAAACGACACCGCACATTCTGGCCACCGGCGGCTCCGCGGCGCTCCTGCGGCAACGCCTGAAAACGCCCTTTCGCCTCGTCCCCGACCTCACTCTCCGCGGCCTCGCCGCCGCATGGGATCTGAACATGTAGGCACGGACTCCGGCGCCTTTTCCGCAAACAACACGACAGTGCGGGCGTAGCGCAGGCATCCGTGCCTGCCGTCAAAATTAATGGCGCGAAGCGCCACCACTTTTTAAAGGAATCGAGCCAGCGGCGCTTCGCGCTTTTGTCTTCGACGGCAGGGAGGCTGCCTGCGCTACGGTGCGCGATCCGCGCGCATTCATCGCGGCCAGAGGGTTTGGCTGAGGGCGTCGTGGCGGGCCTGCAACTCCTGATACAAGGCGGTGTTTTTCCTGTCGGGTTCGGCCCGGGTCCTCTCGTCGAGTTTCACGCACCGTCCGGTCAGCTCGGCCAGCGAGGTTTCCTTCGCGCCTTGCTGCCGCGACACGCACCAGGCCGACTGCAACGCCGCCCCCAGCGCGGCTCCCTCGTCCTCCTTCATCGCCACCACCGGCACGTCGAAGATGTCGGCCATGAGCTGCCTCCAGAAACCCGACTTCGCCCCGCCGCCGGTCAGGCGGATCTCCCTCGGGCGTATGCCGAGAGCCATGAGGCGGCGCAGACCGTGGTTGAGGTTGAGCGTCACCCCTTCCATCGCGGCCCGGGCCAGGTGTCCGGGGTTGAGCGTGGCCAGGCTCAGTCCATAAAACACCCCGGTGGCGTGCGGGAGGTTCGGCGTGCGTTCCCCGGCCAGGTAGGGCAGCATGAGCAGGCCGGCACTGCCGGCCGGCGCGCCGGCCGCGGCGCGGTCCAGCGCGCGCACGTCCTGCTTGAACAGCCCGCGGATTTGCTCGGTGACGGTCGTCACGTTCATCGTGCACAGCAACGGCAGCCACCCGCCGTCCGACGAGCAGAAGGCCGCGATCTCCCCGCGCGGGTCCACCACCGGCCGGCCGGCATGCGCAAAGATCGTCCCGCTGGTGCCGAGGCTGGCCGTGACCACGCCGGGCGACACGTTGCCCGTGCCGACCGCCCCCATCATGTTGTCGCCGCCGCCGGCGCTCACCGTGACGTTTTCCGGGAAACCGAGGCGGCGCGCGTGGGCGAGCAGGAGCGTGCCTGCGGGGACGTCGGAGGGAGAAAGAGGCGGAAGGAAATTTTCTAGGTTTTTGTCGATCGCTTGGAGAGCCTCGCGCGACCAGGCGCGGCGGCGGATGTCCATGAGCGCGGTGCCGGAGGCGTCGCCGGGCTCCATGAAATACCTCCCGGTGAGGTGGAAATTGAGGTAGTCGTGGGGCAGCAGCACGTGGCGGAGCCGGCGGTAGTTCGCCGGCTCCCGGCGTTTGAGCCAGAGGATTTTCGGGGCGGTGTAGCCGGGCAGGAAGGGCACGCCGGTCTTGCGCAGCACGGCCTTTTCCCCGCCGAGCTTTTTGGTGAGCAGCGCGCATTCGGCGGTGGTCGAGGTGTCGCACCAGAGCTTGGCCGGGCGGATCACGCGGCCCTCCGCGTCGAGGGGCACAAAGCCGTGCTGCTGGCCGGACACCCCGATGGAGCGCACCCGGCGGCGCCGCGCCGGGCCGAGCCTGGCGGCGAGTTCGGCCAGGGTGGCGTCGAGCGCGATGGTCCAGTTGCGCGGGTGCTGCTCCATGTGGCCGGGCGGCAGGCCGGGGATGAGCGCGTGCGGAGCCCGCGCGCTGGCGACGACCTGCCCGCGCTCGAGATCGAGCGCGACGGCCTTCGTGCTTTGCGTGCCGGAATCAATGCCGATGTGAATCATGGGGAGGGCGGAGGTGGAAACGGGGAATGCGGAGGGTGATATTCAGGTTGGAAAATCAGCCCTGCGTTGCCGCGTGAGCGACTGGGAGCGCCGGCATCTTGCCGGCAGGTGGCTCGGGCGGCTCGCCCGTGGGTCTGGCGACGCTTCGCGTCGTCTGCCGGCTGGAAGCCGGCGCTCCCAGTCGCTCACGCGGCAACGTTGCGTCTTGTGGCCTTCCGCATTGCACCCCCAATGCATGGTCTTCTTTGAATTTTTGGGATTTGGAACTTCGTGATTTGGAATTTGCCAACGGCGCTCAGGCGCCGTTGGCCAGATATTGGGCCACGAGGTTTTCCAGATACTCTTGTCTGCCCGAGCGCGGGGCCGGTTCGCCGAGCTTGGTCAGCACGAGCTTTTCGAGTGACGCAAAACTGGCCTTGCCTTGCTCGATGTCCCGGCCGTAGCCGCTGTCGTAGCTGGAATAGCGCTCCGACACGAAGCGCTCGAATTTGCCCTCCGCAAGGATCTTCTTGGCCAGCTTGAAGGCCAGCGCGTAGGCGTCCATGCCACCGATGTGGGCGTAAAACAGGTCTTCGAGGTCGATCGAGGGGCGGCGGAGCTTCGCGTCGAAGTTCAGCCCGCCCGTGCCCAGGCCGCCGGCGCGCAGGATCGAGAGCATCGCCAGCGTCAGCTCGCGCACGTCGGTGTTGAACTGGTCGGTGTCCCAGCCCAGCAGCGTGTCCCCCGTGTTCGCGTCGATGCTCCCAAGCAGGCCCGCGGACGCCGCCACCTCGATCTCGTGCGGGAAGGTGTGCCCCGCGAGCGTGGCGTGGTTGGTCTCGATGTTGAACTTGAAGTGCTTTTCCAAGCCGTAAGTGCGCAGGAAGGCGATGCCGCTGGCCACGTCGAAGTCGTATTGGTGCTTGGTCGGCTCCTTGGGCTTGGGCTCGATCAGGAACTGCCCCTTGAAACCGATGGCTTTCGCGTGATCCACCGCCAGGTGCAGAAACGCGGCCAGGTGCGCCTGCTCGCGCTTGAGGTCGGTGTTGAGCAGCGTTTCGTAGCCTTCGCGCCCGCCCCAGAACACGTAGTTCTCGCCGCCGAGCTCCAGCGTGCACTCCAGCGCCTTTTTGACCTGCGCGGCGGCGTAGGCGAAGACGTGCGCGTCGGGGTTGGTGGCCGCACCGCACATGTAGCGCGGGTGCCCGAAGAGGTTGGCCGTGCCCCACAGCAGCCGGATGCCGGTGGCCCGCTGGAGCTGCTTCGCGTGCGCCACGAGCGTGTCGAGGTTTTTGTTGGACTGCGCCAGGGTCGCGCCCTCCGGCGCGATGTCCCGGTCGTGCCAGCACCAGAACGGCGCGCGGATTTTCTGGAAAAACTCGAAGGCCGCGTCCATGCGCCGTTTGGCGACGGACACCGGATCGCTCCCGCGATCCCACGCGCGCCGGATCGTCGGCGCGCCGAAGGGGTCCAGCCCCGCCCCGCGGAAGGAGTGCCAGTAGGCGATGGAAAAGCGCAGGTGCTCGCTCAGCGCGCGGTCGCCGACGAGCTCGTCGGGATTATAGTGCTTGAAGGCCAGCGGATTGTCGCTCCGCGGCCCCTCGTAGGCGATCGCGGCGATGCCGGGGAAATGGGACTGGGTTCTGCCGGCGGACTTGGCCGTCCGCGCGGCTCTCTTCTTGCTCTGGGTGGGTTTGGTTTTCATGGAAAAAATTCCGGAGCGGCGTAAGTGCCTCGATGGTCATTCACCGGACTGTATTGAGATATTTGATACGTTATTAAGTTGGAAGGCCGGGCCTTTTTTGGTGATGATCTTGAATTTGTCGAAGGTGATGCCCGATGCCCTGTCGATGATGACACCCTCGCTGGATGAAATGGTCATTTTCGAGAATGTGATATTTTCAATCGACGCGTCCTCCGCGCCGGTGATGCGGATGGCGACCGGCGCGCCGTCGGCGGTCACATCGCTGACGTGGATGTTGCGGAAAATCGGAGGCGCGCGCCTGGTCACGGCGGTGGGGTCGGAGGCGTAATCCATGTTGAGGATGACGACCTCCCGCTGCATGTCCTTCACGGTGATATTCTTCACCCATACGTTCTCCACGACGCCGCCGCGGTCGGGGCGTGATTTGATGCGGAGCGCGCGGTCGGTGCCTTCGAAGTGGCAGTCATGCATGTAAACATTGCGGACATCGCCGGACATCTCGCTGCCGATCACGAGGCCGCCATGCCCGCGTTTGCTGGAGCAATGCCGCATGACGACGTTTTCGGTGGGGCGCCCGACGCGCCATCCGTCCTCGTTGTATCCGGATTTTAATACAAGGCAGTCGTCGCCGGTGTCGAAGACGCAGTGCTCGACCAGCAGGTTGCGGCAGGAGTCGGGGTCGATGCCGTCGTTGTTAGGACCGTCGGTGAGCACGTGGACGCGGCGGATGATGATGTTTTCGCAATAAACTGGGTGGATCGTCCAATTGGGACCGCTGCCGATGGTGAAGCCTTCCAGCAGGATATTTTTGCATCCGATGAACGAGACAAAGCTCGGGCGGATGGCCGCCTCGGGGGTCCCGAAAATGCGCTTTTCCACCGGCACTCCGCGCGCGGCGAGCTGGAACGTCTCCCGTGTTTCCTTTTTCTTCCAGCCCCACCACGCGCCGGCGTTGCCATTGAGGCGGCCGGGGCCGGTGATGGCGATGTTCTCGCAGTCCCGCGCGTAAACGAGCGGCGAATAGTTGTGGATCTCCACTCCGCCCGAGCGCACGAACACGACCGGCAGATAGTCCTCGAAGCGGTCGCTGAAAACAATCTCGGCCCCGTCGGACAGATGGAGGTCGATGTTGCTGCGGAGGTGAATCGGGCCGGTGTGCCATTCCCCCGGCGGCACGAGCACGCGCCCGCCACCGGCCTCGGCGCAGGCTTTGATGGCGGCGGCAAACGCCGCGGTGTTGGCCGCGATGGCGGAGGCATCTCCGGACACCGCGCCATGTTCACGGATGCTGATGGTGCGCGCGGGAAACGCCGGCCGGGCGAGCTGCGGCATCGGAAACGGCGCATGAATGGGAGCAATGGGCTCGTGCTCCGGCATGGCGGCGGCAAGACCGGCCGTGCCGCATGCGAGGGCCGTGATCGCGGCCTGGATTTGAAATGCGAAGCGCGTGACGAGGTGTTTCATAAGCAAAGATTGCAAGGGGAAGAAAAATAGGACGGCCCAAGGACTTCTCGCGGCAACAAGCCGCGAACCGGGCAACTGAACCGGCGGTCCGCGCCGGAGGCAATGCCGGCCGTGCGCGCATCGTTGACTATTTTATCCGAACCGTCAGACGGGCCGGCCATTGGCAAGGATTTCGCGGGTTGACTTGACCGGCGCGAGCGGCGAATCACGGAAACGTGAAGACTGACGTCACCCTCCAGAATATCGCCGAAAAGGCCGGCGTGCACCGTTCCACCGTTTCGCTCGCGCTGCGCGATCATCCGCGCATCTCCGCCGAGGTGCGCGCCCGGGTGCGGCGGCTGGCGGACGAAATGGGCTACCGGATAAATCCGCTCGTGGCGGCGTTGATGAAGTCGCGGCGGAGCGGACGCGTCTCCCAGGAGGTGACCATTGCCTACGTGACCAATTATCCGACCCGCTACGGCTGGCGCCCGCCGCATCACGACCGTCCGGACTATTTTCCCGGCGCGGCCGCGCGCGCGAAGGAACTGGGTTACAAACTGGAGCATTTCTGGCTTGCCGAGCCGGGCATGACTCCGGAGCGGTTTTGCAATATTCTCACGGTGCGAAACATTCATGGTCTCATCATCGGCCGCCTACCGCCGGGTCAGGAGTCGATCGATTTGCTGTGGGAGCGTTTTTCCTGTGTCGCGCTTGGCCGCACGCTGCGGTCGCCACGGCTGCATTACGTGTCGGAAGATCATTACGCGGGCGCGGGGCTGGCGATGCGGGAACTCATGGTTCGGGGATTCCGGCGCATCGGTCTTGTCGCCACCGAACAGGACGACAGCCGCGGTGTCACGAACCGCTGGCTCGGCGGCTATTTGCGGGAGCAACTGACCCTGAGGAAGTCCGACCGCATCCCGCCCCTCGAATTTGGCTCGCACGGCAACCAGCAGGACGCCTTTGCCACGTGGTTCAAACGCTGGCGCCCCGACGCGCTGCTGGCCACACAAGCCCCGCCCGCGCTAAGATGGCTTCGGGACATGGGCCTGCGGGTCCCATCCGACATAAAAATGGCGGTGCTCGTGAATGACCACCTCGACCAGCGATGGGCCGGCATCCATTGCGATCCGATGCGACTCGGAGGGCTGGCGGTTGAGATTCTGGCCGGCCTGATGCATCAGGGGGAAAAAGGCGTGCCCGATTATCCGCACGAGGTTTTGCTCAGCGGCAAATGGGTGGACGGCGACACGCTCGGCAAGGCCGCCCGCCCCACCCCGCCGCCCGCGATGCGCAAACCCATTTAGCGCCGCGTATCTTTTTATTCTTTTCCTTATTCTTCGCCATGTTGAATGGAAAAATTGCAAGGGTGTATTAAAAGACTTTCCCAAACATCGAATATGGCGGCAGCCCTCCTTCCACCAATTCCGGACGAGATTTATATTTGAGGCAGGGCGAGGCGTCCCCGCCGGGCCGATGCCTGCCTCAAATTCGCGGCTCGGCGGGACGCCTCGCCCTACCGAGATAAGTCTATAAAGGGTTCGGAAATGGTATTATTCGACTTCAACGCCCGTCATGCCGCTCACTTCGGCGCGAAACAAAGCCAGCACGGGTTTCCTGGCGGAGTTTATCTCGACCTGCTCAAAGACGACTTTTTTCGCATTATATACTTTCGCCCCCTCTTCTGATTCGATGCGGACATTGCGCAAGGTGATGTCCGACATGGTTTGCGCGGGAACACCCCAAAGAATGACAGAGTTGCGGGCGCCGGTGACGGTGATGTTTTCGAGGAGAATGCTTTTCCACCGCGGCGTGGCGGCGGATTCGCCGGCATCCGTGTCCAGCGCCGGGTGCTTCGGCTCCTTCGGATAATAGCTGGAAATAAAAACCGGATATTTCGCGCCGCGTCCGGTGATGTTGCGATAGGTGATTTGCTCGACCATGCCGCCGCGTCCACGCGCAGCCTTCATGCGCACGATGGCGGTGGTGCCATCGAAGGAACAGTTTTCAACCAGCACATTGCGCACACCGCCGCCGGTGAAGCTCCCGATGGACATGCCATGCCCGAATCCAAACGCGCAATCGCGAATGACAAAATTCTCGCAGACAGGCATGCGCCAGCCTTTGGACGAAGGCGTGAGAATGACGACGTTGTCATCGCCGGTGCTGATTTTGCAGCCGGCTACAAGGTAGTTTTTACCAGAGATGTTTATACCGTCGGTGTTGGGCGAATCGTCCGGAGCCTCCAGCGTGATGCCGCGGATGGTGACATCCTTGCAAAGCCGCAGGGCCATGTGAGTATTTGGCGGATTGAGCACCGTGATGCCTTCGAACAACACGCGCTCGCAATCCGTAAAATAAAATATCTGCGGACGCCGCGCGGTTAAATTTTTCGCCCGGTAGTCCTTCCACCAGGGAGCACCTTGTCCATCGATGACGCCCCCGCCGGAGATCTTGATATCTGCGGCTTTGTCGGCGCTGAAAAAGCTGAGATAACGCCCCCTTTCCTCCGGAAAATCCGGCACCCTCCCGATGAGGCGCAGCGTGGCTCCTTTCGCAAAATGAAGTTCGATGCGGCTGCCGATTCGCAGCGGACCTGAGAGATAAACGCCTTCAGCAAATACGATGCGCCCGCCTCCTTTTTGCACGGCGTCGTCGATGGCTTTTTGTATCGCGACCGTGTCATGCGCCGCACCATCGCCCTTCGCACCGTAATCGGCCACTAAAAACACGCGCGCAGGAATCTCCGGGAGGAGCGGCGCGGGGAGGGACACTGCGGCCTGTGCGCAGGCTGGCGGCCCAAATGCGCAACAGATCGAGCCGATCAGGGCGCAGAACAGAAAAAACGAACGGGAGGTCGATGACAGCATGAGGATTTCGAAACTGAAACAGGGTGGAGACACCGGCTCAACACAGGCGTGGCGCGCATTGTTGACAAGCGGCGGCCATCCGCAGGGCGCGTTTGGCCGAGTCAACGATGCGCGCAACACTGGTGTTTACCTCTGCGCATGGGTTGCCCATTTCTGTCCGTCTCGAAACCGTTCGCGCCCGTCCGCTTTGCTTTTCAAGCGCGCGGACGGCGGCACATGCAAACCATGCGCGCCTCCCGCCATGTGGCATCACACCAGTTTGAAAGTTCCCCATGAAGACACACGTTGCAAAAACCCTCATCGTCACCGCGTTGATTTTCTTCCTGCACGCACTGCCGCTGCATGCCGCGGGATTTCAGTTCGGCCCCGCTTCGCGTCTCTATGAAGTGGGTACGGCCGATCTCGGCATCGCAAGCACGCTGAGCCTCGAGCTTTGGCTGCGCCCCGATGCGGATTGCCCTGAAGGCGCGGTGATTGTCGACCGTTTCAGCCCGGCGGAAATGCGCGGCGTGCGACTGAAAACCGGCGCGGGAGGCACGCTTCGGTGGGAGACGACCACCCCTGCACCCTGTGTTTATGAATCGAAACTCTCATGCGACAAACTCACGCATGTCGTCGCCACGTTCAGCTCTCGTGACAAAATCGCCGCACTCTATATAAATGGAAAAATGGTCTCGGAGTTTGCCGCCGATCCCCGCAAAAAAGTGGACGGTTTTTCCGCGGGGACGCCGTTGCGGCTCGGTTCCGATCTGGCGGGAGGCAATCGGTTTTCCGGTGAAATCGCATCCTTCGCGGTGTATAAAAATGCGCTGAATGCCGCGGAGGCGGCGGCGCTCCATGCGGGAAGCGGCGCGCTTCCGGGGCAAGTCGGAGCTTGGACGTTGCCGCAAAATCCAGGCCGGAAAATAGCCCCGATTTCGGGCCAGGTCGCCCTCGGCACGCCGCTTGAGATTCGCCCCGTCGCTCAAGCCCCAGCCGGGGCAAACACACTCTGGTACCAACGCCCCGCCCGGGAGTGGCTCGAAGCGCTGCCGTTCGGCAACGGGCGGCTCGGCGGCATGGCTTACGGCGGCGTGGAGCGCGAGTGCATCCAGCTCAACGAAGATACCATTTGGGCCGGCGCGCCCTACGATCCCGCAAATCCCGCCGGCTTGGAAGCCATCAAGAAAGCGTGCGAGCTGATTTTCGCCGGCAAGCAGGCGGAAGCCGAGGAACTCGTCACCAAATCGGCCCTCGGCATCCCCTCGCGCATGGTTTCGTATCAAACGCTCGGCAGTGTCGTGCTGGATTTCCCGGATGACGGCACGCCAGTCTCGGATTACTGCCGCTCGCTCGATCTCGACACGGCGACGGTCACCACGACCTTCACGCGCGGGGGCGTCACCTATACACGCGAGGTGTTTTCGTCCGCGCCGGACCAGGTCGTCGTCATTCGCATCACGGCGGACAAGCCGGGAAGCATCGGCTTCAAAACCACGTGGAGCACGCCCTTCAAGGATGCCAGTATCGCGACGCGAAACAACACGGTCGTCCTTTCCGGCCAGGGCGGCGAGTTCAACGGCAGGCCGGGCGCGATACGGTTCGTATCGCTGGTGCAGGCGCGCCATGAAGGCGGCACGGCGTCCACGGATGCGACATCGCTCACCGTGGCGAAGGCCGATGCCGTCACGCTGCTCGTTTCCTGCGGCACCAACTTTGTCAATTACCAGGACACCGGCGCCGATGCCGCGGCCCGTGCGGCCCGCGACATGCAGGCCGCCGCGGCCCAGCCCTATGCCGCGCTGCGCGCGCGGCAGTTGCGCGATCACCAAGCGCTTTTCCGGCGCGTGTCGCTGGATTTGGGCACAAACCCCGCCGCCGCGCGGCCGACCAACGAACGCATCCGCAATTTTGCCGGCGCCAACGACCCGCAGCTCGCCGCGCTCTATTTCCAGTTTGGCCGCTACCTGCTGATTTGCAGCTCGCGGCCCGGCACGCAGCCCGCGAACCTTCAGGGGCTGTGGAATAACGCGCTCAGCGCGGCGTGGGGCGGCAAATACACCGTCAACATCAACACCGAGATGAACTATTGGCCCGCGGAGACGACCAATCTCGCCGAGTGCGCGGACCCCTTGTTTCAGTTGATTCGCGACATTTCCGTGACCGGCGCGCGCACGGCGTCGGTCATGTATGGCGCGCGCGGCTGGGTCTGCCACCACAACACCGACCTTTGGCGCGCCACGGCCCCCGTGGATTCGGCGGCGACGGGGCTCTGGCCGACCGGCGGGGCGTGGCTGGGCACACACCTGTGGGAGCACTGGCTCTTCAGCGGCGACCGGGAATTTCTTCAGGAGGTTTATCCCATCCTCAAAGGCGCGGCGGAATTTTTCCTCGATACGCTGGCCGAGGAGCCGGTGCACAAATGGCTCGTCACCTGCCCCTCGCATTCGCCGGAGCATGGCGGCATGGTCGCCGGGCCGACGATGGACCTGGCCATCGTGCGCGACGTATTTAATCAACTGATACAGGCTGGCGGGGAGCTCGGCGTTGACGCCGGCCTGCGCGCCCAGGCCGCCGCCGCGCGCGACCGCCTCGCACCGTATCAGATCGGCAAATACGGCCAGCTCCAGGAATGGCTCGCGGACATCGACCGGGAAAACGACGGGCACCGGCACGTGTCGCATCTCTACGGGCTGTTCCCGGGCGCGCAAATCACGCCCGACGGCGATGCGGGGCTTTTTGATGCCGCCAGGAAATCGTTGCTCGGACGGGGCGAGGTCAGCACCGGCTGGTCGATGGCGTGGAAGGCCAATCTTTGGGCGCGCGCACTGGACGGCGAGCGGGCGCATCGCATGCTGGTGCATTTGCTCACTCCGCCAAAGGGCGGCTCGCAAGGCGGCGGAGCCTTTCCCAATCTTTTCGACGCGCATCCGCCTTTTCAAATCGACGGCAATTTCGGCGGCACGTCGGCCATCGCGGAGATGCTGCTCCAATCGCACCGGCGCGCGCCCGGCGGCGACGCGGGCTTTGTTCTCGACTTGCTGCCCGCGCTGCCCTCGGCGTGGCCCGACGGCGCCGTGCGCGGCCTGCGCGCGCGCGGCGGCTTCGAAATCGGCATCGAATGGCGCGGCGGGAAACTCACCGGCGCAACGGTCCGCTCGCTGCTGGGCAATCCGCTTCGTATCCGATATGGAAATACAGAGCGTGATGTCGTTCTGGAGAAAGGCGGCGAGTTCACCTGGGACGGACGGGATTGTTGTCATTGATCGCGAAAGCGCGACATGGCCGATGACGGACGGACGAAAATTCCATTAAGATTGCCTGCGCTTCGTCCTTCCGCGCTTCCGAGATCAAAATTGGCATTTTTCACAACCTGCTATTCTCCAATACAGTCAACAATGCGCGCATTGACCGGATTGTCGCAATGGCATGTTTTTCTCTACGGTCAAAATCGCAATCAACATCACTGCATTTTTTCGCATCCCCATCCCCGTCCCATTCCCCTGCCAGTCACCACCCCGTCCACCGTCGCATGCCCCGGCATTCAATATACAAATGACCACACATAAATTCCTCCCCGCCCTGGATCGTCGTCAATGCATCCGTTGCATTGCGTGGAGCAGGCCGCTCGCGGCCGTCCTGGCCGTCCTGCTTTGCGCCCTGCCCGCGGTCGCGCAAAACGCCGCCACCGGCACCGTCACCGGCCGAGTCTCCAACGCCGCCACGCTCAAATACCTTGCGGGCGCCGAGGTCGTTGACCGCGATTCCCGTCAGCGTGCCTTCACTGACACCGATGGCTCGTTCATCCTCGTCCTGCCCGTCGGTGAACGCGCGATCGTGGTCAACTATGGCGGGCTCGATAGCCAGACCGCCGCCGTTACCGTCACCGCGGGTGAGACCGTCACCCGCGACATCGCGCTCACCAGCGCCGACTACGGCCCGCGCGCCGCCGCCGCTGGTGAAATCATCAAGCTGGAGGCCTTCGTTGTCTCCGGCGAGCGCGAGGGTCGCATGGCCTCCATCGCCCAGCAAAAAGCCTCCGATGTGCTCGTGAACATGATCTCCTCGGACGAGTTTCCCAACGTAGCCGGCGCCAACCTCGGCGACTTCCTCCGCAACATTCCCGGCATCGACATCATGGATAGTGGCAACGACCCGCGCGACATCATGATTCGCGGCATGGACTCGCAAATGGCCAGCGTTACCTCCGACGGCCTGCGCATGGCCAATGCCGGCGGCACGGACGGCAACTCGCGCGCCTTCAATCTCGACCAAATTTCCATCCAAAACTATGAGACCATTGAGGTCTATAAGACGCCGACCGCCGCCATGTCCGCCGATTCCGGCGGCGGCTCGATCAACCTCGTCAGCAAAAGCGCCTTCAACCTCAAACAACGTCGCATCAGTTTTCAGGCTGGCGGGGTCGTTAACACCGAAAACCTCCGCCTCGGGCGCCGCGCCGGCTCGACTGGCGACGAGCTCAGCACCCGCCCGGTGGGGAATCTCTACTATGCGAACTCTTTCCTGAACAACCGCCTCGGTGTCGTGTTTACCGCCAATTACAACGATTTTTACAACGTCTCATCGGGCATGCGCCACCGCCGTTATTCGCTCTATGAGCGCAGCAACTACGGCGGCTACCTTGACGATGTCCTCGCTTCCGGCGCAGAGACGGGCATCTACAGCCGCGACTTTAATTACGGCTACGACTCGGGCTTCACCCGCCGCACCTCCTTCTCGCTCAACCTCGATTACAAGCTCACGCCGTCCGTCAAGCTCTACCTGAACAGCCAAGTCAACACCAGCCTCATCCGGACCGGACGGCAGACCCTCGCCTTGCCCGGCGGCGAGCGCCCTTCAGAGGCCGCCAGCGAGGGGGGAAGCACCACCGGCATCGCCCCCGACCATTGGATCACCAACTCCCAGGGCTACCAAATCCCCGTCTGGTCACCCTACGTCACCACTGTCTATACCGCCGGTGCCGACATCCGTGCCAACACTGTCCAAGACGCTGCCAACAGCAAGGGTGCCGCCGTCACTACAGGCCTCGAAGTCCTCAACAAAATCGGACGCGGCTCCACGTTCGCTGGCGGCATGGAATACAAGCGCGCTGGCTGGAAAATCAACCTCGACGCTGGCGTCTCGCTCTCTACCAACCATTACACCACGCAGGACGGCATGGCCATCAACTCCGCCACCGCCTACCTGCGCGGCATTGATTACCGCATCGACCACGCACCCGGCGCCGCCTACCCGCTCATCACGCAGCTCCACGGGCCGGATATGTATGACCTCGCCAATTACGTGAGTCGCGTCAACAGCCAGAGCGCCCTCGTCACCGTGCCCGGCACCGGGCGCGACGTCCCCGGCGAAGGCGGTGCCGGCACCGTTGTCATCCCCGGCGTAAGCACCAATCGCACCTACCCCACTGTGCAAATGGCGCGCGGCGACTACGGCCCGTTCCAGGTGAGCAACGGGCGCTGGCTCTCCACCAAGGACAAGTTTTCCACCCTGAAGCTGGACGCCAGGCGCAGCTTCTTCACCCGCATCCCCATGTATGTTCAGGCTGGCGGCCTCTACCGCGAGCAAGAGCGTCACACCGACAAAAACGGTCAGTCCCACTGGTTCTTTAACGGCACCACCGCCGAACTTCAGGACATGCTCGAAAAAGTGAAATCCCCCGACCTTGACGCGACC
Source organism: Termitidicoccus mucosus (assembly GCF_038725785.1). Classification (GTDB taxonomy): domain Bacteria; phylum Verrucomicrobiota; class Verrucomicrobiia; order Opitutales; family Opitutaceae; genus Termitidicoccus; species Termitidicoccus mucosus. The sequence goes on along the minus strand of NZ_CP109796.1, from coordinate 115,816 downwards.
GTCGGCCCCTATCCGCCCGTGCCTTACTTCAGCCTCCCGCACATTGACCAGTATTTCCGCGAGCATCCGGAAAAATTCACCGAAGACGTCGTCTGGCGCACCGAGACCGAGCTCGGCGGCGACAAGTTCTCCCGCGAGCGCGTCGCCGGCGCCTACGGCATGTTCAACATCCGCCTCGGCCGCTTCAGCGCCCTCCTGGGCATGCGCTACGAGCGCACCGATCAATACGGACGCGGCCCCGTCGCCAACGACGACGCCACCGCCGCGCGCGCCTCCGAAATGCTCATGGATTACGTCCGCGGCTACGGCTACGCCGACATCACCGCCGCTTACAACGACACCGCCATCAACCCCCTCACCGGAGTGAGCGGCCAAAGCCTTGTGACCAATTACTCGGTCTCCCAGGCGCAGGCGCTCGAACTCACCCGCCTGCGTTACGCCAATACCGCCGCCGTGGACAAGTCCTACGCCGACTGGTTTCCAAACGTGCAGCTCAAATACAACCTCACCGCCAACTTCATCGCCCGCGCCAGCTATAACAAATCCATCTCCCGTCAGCCCTTCGATCGCCTCATGCCCGGCTACACCGTCAATGTCGATTCGAGCGGAGCCTATGCCATCGATATGAACAACCCCTCGCTCAAGCCCATCTATCACACCAACTACGACGTGGCGCTCGAGTATTACATGAAGGGTGGCGGCTCCGCCTCCATCGGCTATTATTACAAGGACGTGCAAAACTACACCGCTAACGTCACCGAGACCATCACGGAAAACGGCGTGTATGACTACGACTTCCGCAACTATGTCGGCGCCAGCTTAGAGCGCCCCGTGAACATTGGCGGCCAGAAAAATTGGGGCATCGAGGCATCCTTCTCGCAACGGCTCGGCTTCATCCACGAACGCCTGAAAAACTTCTCGCTCTACGCGGCCTACACCTACCAGGAAGGCGAGACCAACTCCAGCTTCAACAGCACCGCGCCACTCACCGGGCTCGAAACCATGCCCAAAAGCATGCCCGCCTATCGGGTGGTGCCGCGCAAGCTCAAGCTCAGTCTCAGCTACAGGGGCTCCCGGCTGAACGCCAGCGTGTCCTACAACTGGGCCGACAGTTTCTATGATGGCACCATGTTTCGCTTCTTCAACGATCGCGAGCCGGGCAAGGTCGACCCCGCTGCCTTCGGCTACCTCTGGCGCGATGCTCGCGGCACCTTCGACGCCGCCATGTCCTACACCTTTTACCGGCGCTACAGTTTCTACGTCGAGGCCAAGAACCTGACCAACGAGCCCTTCCGCACCTACCTCCACAATCCCAACTGGACTTGGGAATACCAAAAATACGGCGCTTTTGTCTATTTCGGCATCAAGGGGACGTTCTGACCAAATTCACATCAATCACTTTTATCCAAACACAGGAGCCCATCCCTCATGAAAACTACACCATCAACGGGCATTCATTTCCACCGCATTCGTTTCCCCTTGCTTCTAGCAACGCTGGCCTCGCTCATCACCTTGGGCGCGCCGACATTCGCCGCCGAGTTCAGCCCCGTCCCTGTGTTCGTCACATTGACGAGAGCGACCCCCGCAGGTACGCCCCCTTCCGCCTATGTCATTGACGCGCCAGGCGGCGGCTGGGCCTACAGTGCGGCCGCCACCGCACCGGGAACCACATGGAACAGGGTGTATACGCCGACATCAACTCCAACTGCGGCGGGCACTTACACCGAGTCCCAGCCCTTCGTCTTCGACTCACTTGCCAACGTCCAGCTTTACGGTGCGGACGGTGCCCTCAGCCCAGTCAGGCTCACGGGCGTCTTGGTTGGCACACATGAGCGCAACGAACCTGGAACCATCGGCATCAGCGAGGCATTGGACGTGAAGGAACTCCTCGGCAGTTGCTGGCGCATTTATGCAGGCACTGCTTATGCGCGCTTCAAATTCACCGGCCTGGCCTCCGACACGCATTATTTGCTCTATTGCTATGCCAGTACCAACAACCAAGGCGGAAAATACATCCTCCACCCGGCCAATTTCCCGGCGGGCAAGACATCCTCCTTCACCTATCCCAGCGACAACGCCGCCGAGCAACTACCCACCTCCTTCGTTGATTTGGCTGGCCACGCTGGTGTCTGCAGCTTGTTCACCTTCGACGAAGCCGGCAACAAAACCATTATCCCCGGCGCCGCGGCCAACACCGACGCCGTGTCCGGTGCCAACACCATTTGGGGGGCCATGCATGCCATCTCCACCTCCGACGGCGAGCTCACCTTCCGCACCGACACCTCCGCTCTCGGCGGGCGCCGTCAGTATTCCGGTTTCCAGCTAATCCCCTATCCCGCTCCCGCCATCATCGGGCAGCCCGAGCCCGAAACCGTCGGTGTGCTCAACGTCGCTACCGAAATAGCCGCCATCGCCCGCGACCTGCCCCACTTCGCCGACGCCGACCAAAACCCACTCGCCTATCAGTGGCAGGTCTCCCACGACAACGGTGTCGCCTGGGTCGACATCCCCGCCGGCGATCTGCGCCTCATTGCCACCCTCGACCGCGATCCGCCGCTGCCCGCCGACCCGGAAACCCCCGCCGAGCCTGCCAAGAAAATCACCAGCATACTGATCATCAATGACACGCAATACGCCGACGCCGGCCTCTACCGCCTGAAAGTCACCAACGTCGCCGGGGGCTCCGCCTTCTCCGATCCCTGCGCGCTCACCGTCATCGACCACGCAGATCCGTTTTCCATCACGCGGCAGCCGCTTTCCGACGCCGCCACCGTGGGCGACGCCGCCGCCCTCTCCGTCGCCGTCGCCGGCACTCCCCCCTTCACCTACATCTGGCAGAAGCAGGCGTGCGACCCCGCCACCGCCACCCCCGCCGGCGGCACCGCCACGGGCGACTTCGAGGACATCCTCACCGTCAGGAAAACCCGCGATACCACCAGCACGCTCGACCTCCCCTTCCTCCGCCGCGCCGACACCGGCTACTACCGCGTGAAAGTCATGGACGTGATGCAAAAGGAGGCCGACGCGCTCACCAGCGACACCGTGTATTTGTATGTCGAATACGCCCCGCCCATCATCACCCCGCCGGGCCGCCAGACCGTCGCGCCGGGCGGCGCCATCCGTCTCTACAGCGACATCTACACCGAGATTCCCCTGCTGTGGTATAAATGGCAGGTTTCGCACGACAACGGCGTCACCTGGACCGACATCACCGACGGCGGCGCCTACTCCGGCGCGACCACCGACACGCTCACCATCACCGGCGCCACCGCCGCCGAGGCCGGCCTGTATCGCGTCGTCTCCGCCAACAACCTCGGCACCACCGAGGGCGGCGCGATTCCCCTCGCCGTGGCCGCGCCCATGATCGCGCACCCCGTGGCGGTCGCCGCCGACCGCGCCGGGCGGGTCTATGCCGCCGACGACACCGCCAACCTCCTCCACCAGTTCACCCTCGCCACCGGCACCGCCATCCGCTTCGCCGGGCAGCCCGGCGTCGCCGGCAGCGCCGACGGCTATTACGGCCAGGCCGCCTTCAACGGCCCTTCCGGCGCGGCCATCGGCCCGGCCAACGTCGTCTATCTTGCCGACACCGGCAACCACACCCTCCGCGCCCTCCGCGCCACCGGCGAGGTCACCACCCTCGCCGGCTCGCCCGGTGCCACCGGCAACGCCGACGGCACCGGCGCCGCCGCCAGTTTCACCGCCCCGGCGGGCATCACCCACGACTCCGCCGGCAGCCTCTACGTGGCCGACAGGATGGCCCACGTCATCCGCCGGGTCACCCCCACCACCTTCGATGTCACCACGCTCGCCGGCGTCGCCAACGATCCCGGCTCCGCCGGCGGCATCACCACCGACAGCCAGGGCAACACCCTGGCCCGCTTCAACTCGCCCGGCGGCATCGCCGCCTCCCCGGTCGTCTTCGCCGCCACCGGCACCGCCATCCCCCTCACGGCCTCCTCCACCACCACCGTCCTCTACGTGGCCGACACGGGCAACAACGCCATCCGCAAAATCTCCCTCACCTGGTATCTCGACCGCGACCCCGTCACCAGCGGCACGACCCGCACCCGCATCAGGCAAAACGACGTTTCCACCCTCGCCGGCCTGACCGGCGTCGCCGGCCACGCGGACGGCGACGGCTCCGCGGCCCAGTTCAACGCCCCCGCCAGCCTTGCCGTGGACGACGCCGGCGCGATTTACGTGGCCGACACCGGCAACAACGTCATCCGCAAAATCTCCCTCTCCGGCCCCAACGGCTCCACCGTCACCGTCAGCACCCTCGCCGGCCTCAACGGCATCGCGGGCCACCAGGACGGCCCCGGCGCGGAAACCTCCCTCGACGGGCTGCCCCACAACCTCTTCAACCAGCCGCGCGACGTGAGCGTTGACCCCGCCGGCAACGTCTATGTGGCCGACACCGGCAACGCCGCCGTGCGCAAGATCACGCCCGACGGCGTGGTCAGCACGCTCGTCCCCGACCAAGGCCCCGATCCGATCCCGCCGGAGACCCCGGGCCCGGGTGGCGGCTCCGGTGAGCAGCCGGACATCCCGCCCGCCGGTTCCGGCGACGGGTCCGGCGAGTTTGGCGGCGGCGCGCCCAGCCCGCTCTTCCTCGCCGCGCTCGCGTTGCTCGGCCTGCTGAAAAAACTCCGCGCCCGCCTCCTTCGCGCCGCCGGTTCATTTTCCCCACAGAAAGCCATGAGACACCGCGAAGACGCGCCAGCGACTGGGAGCGCCGGCATCCTGCCGGCCCGTTTCACGGGCGTCCCGCCCGTGGTGTCGGCAGGCATGGCCGTGGACAGACTCCGTCTGCCGGCTGGAAGCCGGCGCTCCCAGTCGCTCACGCGTCTTCGCATGGCTGGCACTTCTTCCGGACGCGTCTGCCGCCGGCCGAATCCCAAACAAAATTCCTGCGCCATGACCAAGGCGTCCGCGACTCCGTGCCACACCGCCCCCACCCTCGCCTTTATGAAACCCGCGCCCGTCCTCCTTTTCCTCCTCCTCGCCGCCGCGTTCGCCGGGCTCGCGCTCTCGCCCGTCGCACGCGCCGACAACCCCGCCGTCTTCGTCAAACTCTCCCGCGACCAAGCCGGCACCGCTGGCGCCGTCGTCGCTACCGCCGCGACCATCACAGTCGCCAACCAAGGTTCCGGTTGGGCCTACAGCGGCGCCGCCCCCTACGCCGGCAACACATGGAACAAAATCCTCCGCCCCCACGCCAACGACCGCATCCCCACCGGAACCGACAACGGCGGCGTCAGCGGCACCTTCGGTCCCCTTAAAACCGCCGACGCCATCGCCCTCTTTGCCCCCGACGGCAGTGCCTCCGGCGTCACCCTCACCGCGAGCATTTACGTAAGCGAAACCCTCCAAACCGGCGGCAACCGAACCGAACCCAGCGATGGCTACATCTCCGGCTACAGCAACACCCTCATGCCCTCCGATGTGGTCAACAACCTCTGGCGTCTCTACAACGGCGGCAATGGCAACACCCTCACCCTCACCCTCGCCGGCCTCCCTGCCAACAGCCATTACCTCGCCTACTTCTACGGCGCGCTCAACAACGGCAACGCCCGCTTCGACCTCGCCCCCGCCAACCTCCTGACCTCCGGATCCTTCGTCGCCATCAGGGCCTCCAGCAACAACGCCGACACCCATGTCTTCGCCGTGGACGGCGTCACCGGCGACATCGCCCCCGTCGCCCCCGCCCCGCAAAACGACGACACCAAGACCACCGTCAAACCCTGGGGCTACCTCCCCGCGCTCGTTGACTCCTCCGGCCGGCTCTCCTTCACCGCCGCGAAATTCGACGGCAGCGTTTACATCGCCGGCTTCCAACTCATCCCCTATCCGAAGGCGACCATCACCACCGACCTCCCCGCCGCCACCACCGCCTCGCTCGGCGGCAGCGTCACGCTCACCATCGCCGCCGCCGGCTTCGACTCCGACGACGTGCTTACCTACCAATGGCGCAAAGACGGCACCAACATCAACCCCGCCGTCAATCTCAGCGCCACCACCGCCGCCCTCACCCTCACCGGCCTCGCCGCCGACGACGCCGGCAGCTACGACTGCGTCGTCACCAACTACGGCGGCGACACCCCCACCAGCGCCACTGCCCTCACCGTCACCGCCGGCGCCGTCGCCCCCAGCATCGGCGCGCAGCCCACCGCCCAAACCGCCGACACCAGTGCCGCCGCCACGCTCGCCGTCACGGCCAACGGCACCAGCCCGCTTGCCTACGTCTGGCAAAAAAGCACCAGCGGAGCCGACACCGGCTTCACCGATCTCGCCGACAGCGCCGGCATCACCGGCGCCGCCACCGCCTCGCTCGCGTTCGCCGGCGTCACCACCGCCGACGCCGGCTGGTATCGCGTGAAAATCACCAACACCGCAGGCGACATCACCAGCAACGCCGTCACGCTCACCGTCGCTCCGGTCATCACCACGCCGCCTGCCGGCGCCGTGGTCACGCCCGGCGGCGCCGCCTCGCTCAGCGTCACCGCCGACGCCGGCCCCGCCCTCGCGCCCTTCGCGCCCACCTACGTGTGGAAACGCGACGGCGTCACCGTCACCGACGGCGCCGGCATCAGCGGCGCGATCACCGCCACGCTCAGCTTCGCCTCCTTCTCCGCCGCCAACTCCGGCAACTACACCGTCACCGTCGCCAACGCCGCCGGCTCCGTCACCAGCGATCCCGTTTATCTCGGCACGCCCGCCGCCATGACCGCCGCGCTCTGGCCCGCCAACGGTGCGAGCGGCGTCAATCCCGACACCCCGCTCAAACTCACCTTCACCGGCGGCACGCCTGCTCGCGGTGACATTGGCAGAGTCATCATCCGCGATGCCGACGATGACTCCATAGTCGATACCATCGACCTCTCCGCGCTTGAAACTGTGAACTACGGCGACGCCGACCACGGCGGCTACGTCAAAACCGGCGTCGTTCAGGATCTCACGACGATTCATTACCAACCCGTGTCCATCCACGCAGACGGCATGGTGCTCATCACCCGTCCCGGCGGCTTCGGTCTTGCCTACGGCAAAACCTACTATGTCACCGTCGAGCCCGGCGTGATCTTCGACACCGCCGGCGGCACCTGGCCCGGCGTGAGCAGTGCGACCGCGTGGCGCTTCTCCACCCGCGCCGCCGCGCCCGACCTCGCTTCCCGCGTCATCACCGTCGCGGCCGACGGCACCGGCGATTTCACCACCGTGCAGGCCGCGCTCGACCAAGTGCCGCAAAACAACACCGCCGCCACGCCCTACACCATCAATATCCAGCCCGGCTTCTATTACGAAAACCTTGCGCTCCGCCAGAACCGCGGCTTCGTCACGCTCAAGGGCACGGGCGCCGCCCGCACCGACACCGTCCTCTCCCACGGCTGGTGCAACGTCAGCGGCCCGATGTCCGCCGCCTTCATCGCCTATGTGGACGATTTGCGCATGGAAAACCTCACCATCGAGAACACCGCCGGCGAAACCGCCGGCCAGCAGCGCGCCCTCGCCTCCGTGAACAAGCGCCTCGTTTTCGACAACGTCCTCCTCAAGGGCTGGCAGGACACACTCTGCCTGCGCGACGGCAGCGTGTCCTATTTCCGCGACTGCGAGATTTGGGGCAGCGTCGATTTCATCTACGACGGCGGCACCGCACTGTTCGACCACTGCGACCTCGTGACCATTCGCGACGGCACCTCCCCTGCCGCGCCCTCCACAAACTACAACAATCCCTACGGCCTCGTCTTTCTCGACTGCCGCCTGCTCAAGGGCCGCGTCGCGACCGGCCATCCCTACGATGTCACCGCCGGCAGTTGCACGCTCATGCGTCCGTGGTATCCCGACGGCCACACCGCCTACATCAACTGCCAGCTCGACGACCACATTTCCCTCAAGGGCTGGTCTGAATGGGACAACCGGGAAAACACCTGCCGTGCCATCGAAATCGGCAGCACGCTCATCGCCGGCGGCGCCGCTCCCGCCCCCGCCGAGCGTCAGGCCGCCGGTGCCTACTGGCTGAACACCACCGACCCCGACTACACCGGCTCCCAGGCGGCGAACGACACCTCGCTCGCGCCGCCGTCCGGCCACCTCAACCGCGTCGCCGTTGCCGCCGAGAAACTCACTGCCGCCTACTACTCCATCGAAGCCATCTTCGGCAACAACCCCTACTACGCCTCCGCCATCGGCGCGTGGCGCCCCACCGTCGCCCCGCGCATTCTTGCGCAACCGCAGTCGCAATCCGCCGCCCCCGGCGCGACCATCACGCTTGCCGCCGGGGCCTTCGGCCTGCCCGACGGAACCTGGCAATGGTATAAGGGCGCAACGCCCGTCGCCGACGGCGGCAACATCAGCGGCGCGACCACCGCCACGCTCACCCTCGCCAACGCGCAGCCGGGCGACTCCGGCGATTACCACGCCGTCGTCACCAACAGCCTCGGCTCCGCCGCCAGCGCCACCGCCGCCGTCACCATCAGCGCCACCCTTACCGCGCCCGCCATCACCACGCAGCCCTCCTCGCAAACCGTGGACGCCGGTGACCCCGTGACGTTCACCGTCGCCGCCTCCGGCGATCCCGCGCCCTCGTATCAATGGTATAAGGACGCCGCGCCCGTCGTCAGCGCGACCAACGCCACCTTCACTATCATCGGCACCCAGCCCTCCGACGCCGGCAGTTATTACGTCACCGCCACCAACACGCAGGGCTCCGCCACCAGCGACACCGTCACGCTCACCGTGAACGGCGGCGGCGCACCCGCGATCACCGCCCAGCCTGTCTCGCAAATCACCGCCGCCGGCAGCCCCGTCACCCTTTCCGTCTCCGCCACCGGTGCGACCGGCTACCAGTGGTATAAGGACGGCGTCGCCATACCCGGCGCCACCGGCGCCACGCTCACCATTTCCATTCCGACGTCCGCCGACGCCGGCAGCTATTATTGCGTCATCAACGGCGCGGGCGGCGAGACTACCAGCGCGACCGTCACCCTCACCGTCGAGGGCGCCACGGCCCCGCAAGCGGTCTTCGTAAAACTCTCCACCGATACCGCCCCAGCCGCCGGCGTGGTCACGGCCGCCACGACTTTCGAGATCGCCGCGCAAGGCTCCGGCTGGGATTACAGCGCCGCCGCGCCCTTCCCCGGCATCACGTGGAACAAAATCCTCAAGCCCGCCTCCGCCGACGAGGTGAACGCCAAAAACGCCTCGGTCGGCGACTTCCTCCCGTTCTCCACCGCCAGCGCCACCGCGCTCACCGCGCCCGACGGCTTGCCCACGCCCGTGACGCTCACCATGCACCTCGGCGTCGGCAACATCCGCGACCGCGTCGAGCCCAGCAACGGCTCCGGCGCCAACACCACGCTCGGCCCCGCCGCCTTGATGGCGCAGGCGTGGCGCGTTTACGACGGCTCGCAAACCCTCCGCTTCACCCTCGACGGCCTGCCCGCCGGCACGCACTACCTCGTTTATTTCTACGGCGCGAGTCTCGGCAGGGGCGCCCGTTTCACCCTCGCCGACGCCAACATCGCCGCCCCCGCCGCCTCATGGCTCCTTACCAACGGCACCAGCGGCAACGGCGAGGTTTTCGCCAGCGCCGATGGCATCATCGGCCCGAAGCCCGCCGCCACGCCCGGCGACTCCGTCAACAACACCGAAAAGCCCTGGGGCGTCCTGCACGCCATCGCCGACACCGACAGCAAGCTCACCTTCACCGCCTCGAAGGGCAACGACACTTACATCAACGGCTTCCAGCTCATTCCCTATCCGAAGGCCGTCATCGTCACCCAGCCCGCCGCTGCCGCTTACGTCGCCGAGGGCGACAACACCACTCTCTCCGTCATCGCCGCCGGCCTCGGCGACGAGACGCTCACCTACCAATGGCGCAAGGACGGCGTGCCCATCAACACCGCCACCAACCCCACCGCCAACACCGCCTCGCTCGCCATCACCGGCGCGCAGCCTGCCGACGCCGGCAGCTACGACTGCGTCGTCACCAACCTCGGCGGCTCCGTCATCAGCGAACCCTGCGCCCTCGCCCTCACCGCCGGCACCGGCGCGCCCTCCATCGTCCTCCAGCCCGCCGCCCAAACCGGCGCCGCCGGCGACACTGGCTCCCTCAGCGTCGCCGCCGGCGGCCAACCCCCGCTCACCTACACCTGGCAAAAGAGCGTCACCGCCGCCGACTCCGGCTTCGCCGACATCCCCGGCGCGTCCTCCGCCTCCGCCCTCGCCTTCGCCAGCCTCACCACCGCCGACGCCGGCTGGTATCGCGTAAAAATCACCAACGCCCTCGGCGAAATCACCAGCGACGCCGTCACGCTCATCGTCGCCCCCGTCTTCACCGCGCAGCCAGCCTCCGCCGTCACCTCCGCCGGCGCGACCGCCACCCTCACCGTCACCGCCGACACCGGCATCGCCGCCGCGCCCTTCGCACCATCCTACGCCTGGTTCAAGGACGGCTCCGTCACGCCGCTTGCCGATGGTGGCAACATCAGCGGCGCCACCACCGCCACGCTCCAGTTGACCGCCTTCTCCGCCGCCGACGCCGGCAGCTACACTGTCGTCGTCGCCAACACCGCCGGCTCCGTCACTAGCGCCGCCGCCACCCTCCAGCTCCCTGTCGCCCCCGCCATCACCACCCAACCCGCCGCCTCGCAAGCCATCCTCGCCGGCTGGCCCGCCACCTTCACCGCCGCCGCCAGCGGCGTTCCCGCGCCGGAGTGGCAATGGTATAAGGACGGCGCCGCCATCGCCAGCGCCACCGCCGCCACCTACACCATCACCTCCGCCGCCGAGTCCGACAGCGGTTCCTACCACGCCGTCGCCGCCAACATGGCCGGCTCTGCCACCACCTCCGCCTCCGTCCTCACCGTCCGCGATCTCACCGGCCCCGCCGTCACCGGCGACGGCTATGCCAGCGGCGTCACCGGCGGCGCCGGTGGCCCTGCCTACGAGGTCACCACCGCCGCCGACCTCAATGCCAAACTCCAGCTCGCCGGCCCCGCCATCATCATCGTCAGCGGCACCATTGACGTGCGTCCGCTCTCCTCCAGCAAACGCGTTGATGTCGGCTCCAACAAAACCCTCCAAGGCGCCAACGCCGCCGCCACCATCATCGGACGCGTAAACATTAATAATGTCCAAAACGTCATCGTCCGCGGCCTCAACATCACCAACCCGGGCACCATCCCCTCAACGACCGAGTTCCCCCGCTACGAGGACGGCGGCGACGGCGTCACCATCCAGAACGCCACCGGCGTGCTCGTCACCCATTGCACCTTCTACGACTGCGCCGATGGCATGTGCGACCTCACCTACACCGTCCGCGACGCCACCGTCTCCTGGTGCAAGTTCTACTACCCCACGCAGGCCAACCACCGCTTCACCATGATCCTCGGCAACGAGGCCACGCCCGCCGACACCCCCGTCACCGCCACCCTGCACCACAACTGGTGGGCCGACCGCTGCGACCAGCGCATGCCCGCCGCCGGCGCCGCCCAAGCCCACATGTATGGCAATTACTTCAGTTGCGCCGGCAACTCCTACGCTAGCAACGCCCGCGGTACCACCCAAATCCTCATCGAGCACAGCTACTACAACGGCGTGAAAGACCCCGTCGGCAAGAGCGACGCCACCGCCGCCTTCCGCACCATCAACAACACCTACAACAACACCACCGGCACCAAGGACCCCGGCACCGACATCGTCCCCGTGCCGCCCTATTCCTACACGCTCCCCGACACCGCCGACGTGCCCGCCCTCATCCAGCAATACGCCGGCAACACCGCCGGTGCCTGGTCCGACCACCCCGCGCCGGCCGCCCCCGTTGCCATCACCGGGCTGCCTGAGGTGTTTTTCCCCGGCGCCACCATCACCCTTGCCGCCTCCGTCCCGGACGGCGCCGGCTATCAGTGGCGGCGAAACAACTTTGAAATCACCGGCGCCACCTCCGAAACCCTCACCCTCGCCAACATCCAAGGCCCGCAAACCGGCGTTTACACCGTCGCCGTCACCGACGCCACCGGCAGGACCGTCGTCAGCGCCCCCGTCACGCTTGCTTTCGGCGACGCCCCCAGCTTCACCGGCGAGACCGGCGGCCCGGCCCCCGTGGTCTCCGGCAAAAACATCACCCTCCGCCCCGCCATCACCGGCACCGTCACTTCATACCAATGGCAGCGCTGGGACGCCGGCGCCGGCGAATGGGTCAACGTCGGGGACAACGACACCTACTCCGGCTCGGCCACCGGCGCGCTCACCATCCAGAACGTCACCGGCGGCGCGGCCGGCCAATACCGCCTCGTCGTCACCAACCCCACCGGCTCCGTCACCACCGAGCCCTACGCGGTCACCGTCACCCCGGTCGTCTTCGCCTGGCCCTCCGGCGTGGCCGTGGACGCCTTCGGCGACGTCTATGTCTCCGATGCCTCCGCCAGCATCATCCGCCGCGTCACCGCCACCGGTTCCGCCGCCCTCTACGCCGGCATCCCCGGCGCCGCCGGCAGCGCGGACGGCGCCTTCGGCCAGTCCACCTTCAACTCGCCCGGCGCCCTCGCCATCGACGCCGCGGGCAACCTCTACGTGGCCGACACCGGCAACGCCACCGTCCGCCGCGTCGGCCGCGACCTCGCCGTGCTCACCCTCGCCGGCGACCCCGCCGCCCGCGGCAACCGCGACGGCATCGGCAACGCCGCGCTCTTCGCCTCGCCCAACGGCATCTCCTTCGACCGCGCCACCGGTGTCACCTACGTGGCCGACACCAACAACCACACCATCCGCGTCCTCACCCCCCGCGCCCTCAACAACGGCGTCTTCGTCGGCAACACCGTCGCCACCTTCGCCGGCGTGCCCGGCCAGAGCGGCGACAGCGACGCCCTCCTCGTGGAGTCCGGCACCACCTTCGTGGTCGGCGGCACCGCCCGCTTCAATCACCCCGGCGCGGTGGCCGTCTCGGGCTCGTTCCTCTACATCGCCGACACCGGCAACCACACCATCCGCCGCCTCACGCTCCCCGCCCGCGCCGACCGCGAGCCGCCCCCCTACGAGGTTGTCACCCTCGCCGGCACGCCCGGTGTGAACGGCTCCGATGACGGCACGGGCCTCGAGGCGCTCTTCGCCTCGCCCAAGGCCATCGTGGCCGACGCCGCCGGGGCGAACCTCTATGTGGCCGACACCGGCAACCACACCATCCGCCGCGTCACCGCCGCCGGTGTCGTGACGACGCTGGCCGGCCTGCCCGGCGTCAGCGGCCAGGGCGACGGCGACGGCTCGGTCGCGCTCTTCAACCAGCCCGCCGCGCTCGCCCTCGATGTTTCGGGCAGCCACCTTTACGTGGCCGACATCGGCAACACCGCCGTGCGCCGGATCACACTCGGCGGCGCCACGGCCGTGGTTTCGACCCTCTCGGTGATCGCGGCGGACGACAGCACGCTTCCGCCCAGCGGCACCCTCCCGCCCTTCACGCCGACCAGCAAAGGCAGCGGCGGCGGCGCGCCCTCGCCGTGGTTCCTCGCCGTGCTCGCCGCGCTCGCGTTTCTGCGCTCCGTGCGCAAAAAAAGGTAGCATAGACACTCCTTCCTGTCTGTGCCACCCCGTCCGCCCCTTCCATCCGACTTGCGTCGTTTTGCATCGTTTCGAACCGGCGCAAGTCGCCCTCGCATCTCCGCATCCACCATGTCCACCCTTGCAAACTCCCTCCGCCCACTTCTTGCCGCCGCGCTTTGCATTTTATATATGAGCGCCTTTGCCGCGCCCGCGGCATCCGTCGCGCCGAATGCATGTAATTTTTATAATATTCGCGATCACGGCGCGACCGGCGATGGCACGACGCTTGACACAGCCGCTTTCGCGCGCGCCATTGATGCCGCGGCAGCCGCGGGCGGCGGCACTGTATATGTTCCTCCGGGGCGTTATCACACGGGCAGCATCCGCCTCAAGAGCCATATTACTTTGTATATGGAAGCTGGCGCCACGATTCTAGGCAGCGTGAATCCCGACGACTATCCGCCCGCCGAAAACATCTGGCGCGAGGGCGACGGAGGACACGGCCGCGCCAGCGCGATCTCCTCGCTCATTTACGCCGAGGACGCCGAAAACATAACCATCACCGGACGCGGCACCATCGACGGACAGGGACAGCTTTGGTGGAAACGCGTCGAGTGGCGGAACCCGGCAAAATACAAACTGCCCGCGCTCACCGATTATCAAAAAGCCGAGGCCGCCAAGCTCTCGCGCGACCGCCCGCACATGATCCGCATGCTTCGCTGCCGCGATATTTTAATAGAAAACGTGAACCTGCAAAACTCCGCCGGGTGGACCGTGCATCCCATGCTGTGCGACTTCGTGCGCGTCGCGGGCATCTCCATCACCAACGATCCCGACGCCTCGCACAACACCGACGGCATCAACCCCGAATCGTGCGGCAACGTCCGCATCTCCAATTGCCGCATCGACACTGGCGACGATTGCGTGACGCTCAAGTCCGGCAAGGACGCCGCCGGACGCCGCATCGGCAAGCCCACCGAAAACGTCACCATTACAAACTGCGTCATGTATCACGGCCACGGCGGCGTGGTGATCGGCAGCGAAATGTCCGGCGGCGTGCGCAACGTCACCGTGACGAATTGCGTGTTTCAGGGCACCGACAACGGCATCCGCATCAAATCGCAACGCGGACGCGGCGGCGTGGTCGAGGGCCTCGCCGTCGGCAACATCGTCATGCAGGACGTTCCCACGCCCTTCATCATAACGACGTTCTACACCGGCAGCGACACGGCCGACGACCGGCACGCCGTCGACGAAGGCACGCCGCGCTACCGCAATTTCATGTTCAGCAACATCAGCGCGCGCGGCGCAAGAATCGCCGGCGCGATCACCGGCCTCCGCGAAATGCCCATCGAGAACATCGTGTTCAGCAATGTGCGCATTCAGGCCGCGGGCGGATTCACCTGCACCAACACGCGCGACATCACCTTCCTCGACACGATCATCGACACCAACTCCGGCCCCGCCCTCACCCTGCGCAATGCGCCCGAAACCTCCTCCGCCGGCCTGCGCACCCGCAAGCCGCACAAAGACACGCCGCTCGTCGCCGAATAACATGCGCTTTATGTCATCAAACCTCATGCGCACGCTCACGTTTGCCTCCCCCTGTGTTAAATCTGCGCCGGCATTTGTTTTTGTCGCGTTGATCACGTGCGCTTTTGCTCACGCGCAACAAACACAAACCCACATGCCGCCCGCCTTTCGCAACCCCGACCTTCCCGTCGAGCAACGCGTCGACGACCTCATCTCTCGTCTCACCGTTGAGGAAAAAATCTCGCAGCTCATGATGGCCTCCGCCGCCATCCCGCGACTCGAAATCCCCGCTTACGATTGGTGGAACGAGGCGCTCCACGGCGTCGGCCGCAACGGCACCGCGACTGTTTACCCGCAAGCCATTGCCCTCGCCGCCACATGGAATCCCGGGCTGCACTTCCGCGTTGCCGATAGCATCTCCACCGAAGCCCGCGCCAAAAACAACGACCTTCTCGCCAACTCCAAAAACAACGGTGCGACGAAGCGCTACCAGGGCCTCACCATCTGGTCGCCCAACATAAACATCTTTCGCGATCCCCGCTGGGGCCGGGGACAGGAAACCTACGGCGAGGATCCGCTCCTCACCGCCGAACTCGCCGTCGCCTTCGTGCGCGGCCTGCAGGGCGGCGATCCGCATTACCTGAAAACGGTCGCGACCGTGAAGCACTTCGCCGTCCACAGCGGCCCCGAACCCCTGCGGCACAGGTTCAACGCCGTCGTCTCCGAACGCGATTTGCGCGAAACCTACCTGCCCGCCTTTGAAGCCGGCATCCGCGAGGGCGGCGCGCTGTCGATCATGAGCGCCTACAACGCCGTCAACGGCATCCCCGCCCCCGCGAACGCCGCCTTGCTCACCGGCATCCTGCGCGGCGAATGGCTTTTCGACGGCGCCGTCGTCGGCGACGTGGACAACGTCTCCGACCTCTGGCGGCCCAACGGCCACGGCTTCGCCGCCGACGCCGCCGAGGCCGGCGCGCTCGCGATCAAGGCGGGCAACGAACTCTGCTCGGGCCGCACCTACGAGGCGCTCGGCGACGCCCTCAAACGCGGGCTCGTCACCGAAGCCGACCTCGACCGCGCGCTGCGGCGACTCCTCAAGCTCCGCTTCATGCTCGGCCAGTTCGACCCGCCGGAGCGCGTCCCCTACCGAGCCATCCCCATCAGCGAAAACGATTCGCCCGCGCACGACCGGCTCGCGCTCGAAGCTGCGCGCCAGAGCCTCGTGCTCCTCAAAAACGACGGCACGCTTCCGCTTGACCCCGCGAAACTCAAGACCGTCGCCATCCTCGGCCCCGCCGGTTTCGAGGAATCCGCCCTCCTCGGCAACTACGCCGGCACCCCCTCGCGCAAAGTCACGCTCGCCGACGGCATCCGCGCCAAATTCGAAGCACGCGGCATCCGCGTCCTCGCCGAGCCCGCCGTCCCGCTCGTCAAGGGCTTTCGCGTCACCGGCGACCCCATCCCGCCGGGCGTGC
This sequence comes from Termitidicoccus mucosus, assembly GCF_038725785.1. Taxonomy (GTDB): domain Bacteria; phylum Verrucomicrobiota; class Verrucomicrobiia; order Opitutales; family Opitutaceae; genus Termitidicoccus; species Termitidicoccus mucosus. Next base: position 99,272 of record NZ_CP109796.1, on the reverse strand, counting down.
TCTTCACCGACGCCACCCGCGCCACGCCCGGCCTGCGCGCCGAGATTTTTGCCCATGAAAAACAGGACGCCAAAAAGCCGGTTCTCGCGGGCCGGCTCGTGGCCGCCCGCACGCATGGGCAGGTGGATTTGCAATGGGACGAAACCCAGCCCGCCGGCGACATTCCCGTCGCCAACGCCTCCTTGCGCTGGACCGGCGTGATGGTCCCGCCCTCGACCGGCGAATACACCCTCGGCGTCGTCGCCGAGGGCGCCGTGCGCCTCTACATCGACGACAAGCGCGTCATCGACTCCTGGCGTCGCGACCCCGAGCGCCCGCTCAGCGCCACCGTCGCACTCGACGCCGGCCGGGCCTGCGACATCCGCCTCGAATACGCGCAGCTCACCGGGAAAGGCCGCGTGCAACTCGGCTGGATCGCCCCCGGCAACAACGACGCCCTCGAACGCGCCATGGCCGCCGCGCGCCAAGCCGGACACATCATCCTCACGCTCGGACTCACGCCCGACCTCGAAGGCGAATCCATGACCGTGACCGCCGAGGGCTTCAGCGGCGGCGACCGCCTCACCCTCGCCCTCCCGGAAACACAGCGCGTGCTGCTCGAAAAAGTCTGCGCCTTGGGCAAACCCACCGTGCTCGTCCTCACCGGCGGCAGCGCCATCAGCTTTGACCAGGGGAAACCGAACGCCGTCCTGCTGGCGTGGTATTACGGACAACGCGGCGCCGACGCTGTCGCCGAAGCGTTGATTGGCGAGACCAACCCGGCGGGCCGGCTGCCGGTCACCTTCTACCAGGACGACAGCCAGCTCCCGCCCTTCGACGACTACGCCATGGCCGGCCGCACCTATCGTTATTTCAGCGACCGGCCGCTCTATGCCTTCGGCCACGGGTTGTCCTACACGACCTTTGATTATGATAAGATCAAACTCAGCCCGGAAACCGCGGCGCCCGGCGACACCATCACCGCGAGCGTGACCATAAAAAACTCCGGCCCGCGCGACGGCGACGAGGTGATACAAGTCTATGCCACGGCCGTGAACCCTCCCGTGCCGATGCCGCTCCGCCAGTTGGCCGGCTTCAAGCGGGTGTCGCTGAAGGCGGGCGAAACCAGGACCGTCGAAATTCCCGTGCCTGCCGCGCGCCTGCGCCGCTGGAGCATTGAGGAAAGGAGCTACGTCGTCGATCCCGGCGCCTGGCAATTCACCGCCGGCCCCGCGTCCGACCGACCGGCGCTGTCGGCCAGCGTGACGGTAAAGTAGCACGGGCATTCCCCCTGTGCGGAAATCCTTATTGCATGCGATCGTTGCGCAGGCAGGTCTCGAGGCCGAAGGCCGGCAGTCCGCTATGCCTGTGCCACCTTAATACACCCACCTCCCCTCACCCATGACCACACTCGACTGGATTATAATCGGCGTTTATTTCTGCCTCATCGCGGGCATCGTCTGGCGTTCCTCGCTCAAGCAAAAAAGCACGGAGGACTATTTCCTCGCCGGGCGCCATATCGGCTGGTTCGTCGTCGGCTGCTCGCTCTTCGCCTCCAACATCGGCTCCGAGCACATCGTGGGGCTCGCCGGCTCCGGCGCCAACAACGGCATGGCGCAGGCGCACTGGGAGCTGCACGCGTGGATCATGATCCTCTTCGCATGGGTGTTTGTCCCGTTCTACCACCGCGCCGGCGTGTTCACGATGCCCGAGTTTCTGGAACGCCGCTTCAATACCAAGACGCGCTGGGTGCTCTCCATCGTCAGCCTCGTCGCCTACGTCTTCACCAAGGTCGCCGTCACGGTCTATGCCGGCGCGCTCGTGTTCCAGACCCTCCTGCCCGATACCTTCGGCTCGCCCGAAAACGCGTTCTGGATCGGCGCGCTCGCCACGGTCGTGCTCACCGGAATCTATACGGTTCTCGGCGGGATGCGCGCCGTCGTCTATACGGAGGTCGCGCAGACCTTCGTCCTGCTGCTCGGCTCGTTTATAATATCGTGGGTTGGCCTGCGCGCGCTCGGCGGCTGGGACGAACTGGTCGCAGCGGTAAAACCGAACGCCGACAGGTTCGCGCTGTGGCGCCCGAACACCGACGCGAATTTTCCCTGGCTCGGAGTCATGATCGCCTCTCCCGTCATCGGCATCTGGTATTGGTGCACCGACCAATACATCGTGCAGCGCGCCCTCGCCGCGAAAAGCCTGCGCGACGCGCGGCGCGGCGCGATCTGGGGCGGTTTCCTGAAATTGTGGCCCGTTTTCATCTTCCTGATCCCGGGCATGATCGGCTACGCGCTTCACCAGAAGGGCCTGATTCACATCCCGCTCAAGCACGACGGCTCGGGCGAGCTTCTCGGCGACGCCGTGTTCGCCACGATGGTGCAGGCGCTCCTGCCGGTGGGGGTGCGCGGCCTCGTCGTCGCGGGGCTGCTCTCCGCGCTCATGTCCTCGCTCGCGTCGCTCTTCAACTCGTGCGCGACGCTGTTCACCGTGGACATTTACAACAAGCTGTTTCCCGGCGCGAGCGAGACGAAGCAGGTGCGCGTGGGCCGCTTCGCCACCGTGGTGGTGGTCGTGTGCGGCATCATCTGGATTCCGATCATGAAAAAAATCTCCGAAGGAAACACGGGGCTCTACGACTACCTGCAAAACGTGCAAAGCTTCCTCGCGCCCCCGATCACGGCGGTGTTCCTGCTCGGGCTCTTTTCCCGGCGCATCAATGCGCGCGGGGCGCTGGCCGGCCTCGTCGTCGGCTTCGTCCTCGGCATGGCCAAGCTCACGGTCCAGACGCTGGCCAAAAGCGGCGCGCTCGGCGACGACGGCGTGCTGTATTCGATAGGCCAATACAACGGCTATTATTTTTCCGGCCTGCTGTTCCTCTTCAGCATTGTGCTGGTGATCGCGGTTTCGCTGCTCGCGCCGCCGCCGCCCGCGGCGCAAATCGCCGGGCTCACCTACGGCTCCACCACGCCGGAGCAGCGCGCGGAAAACCGCGCCAGCTGGAACTGGGTGGATGTAGCCGGCTCGCTCGCCGTCATCGGCATCGTGCTCGGCGTGTATGCCTATTTCACCTGCTGGCTGGCCTAGGTGCCGCAACCGGCAGGGACGGCTCGCGTATCTGTTTTGGCGTGATTACAGCTTTGCGCGGCAGCGCGTAGCGCAGGCATCCGTGCCTGCCGTCGAAACCGAAGGCGCGAAGCGCCGCTGACTTTATCTCTTTCCCCAAAATAAATGCCGCGCTTCGCGCGACCCCATCGCGATAGCAGGCAGGGATGCCTGCGCTACGCGCTGCCGCGCCTTGATTGGATTTTGCGGCCCATTAAACGAAAAACGCGCCAAGTCGGGAAACCCGACGCCCCCGCCCGTCGTCGCGCGCCCCAGGTCAACAATGCGCGCAGGACATCTGTTGCCCTGCGCGCCCGCTCCCCTGCACACTCGCCGGGCTCGCCTTCCCGCCTTGTTTCACTGACTGTCCATTTTTTCCATCATCCTGTTTCTCCCGCGAAGCGTTAACCATCCTCCCCGCCAACCGTTCCCATGCCCTCTCCCGACGCCGTCCGCCCCTCTTCGCCAGGCCCCCATGCCGGCGGTCATTTCCGCTGGGTCATCTGCGCGCTGCTTTTTTTCTCGGTCGCGTTGAATTACATCGACCGGAACATCATCGGCATCCTGAAAATGCCGCTCAGCGAGGCGCTCGGCTGGAGCGAGAGCGACTACGGCGTCATCACCGCCGCGTTCAGCTTCGCCTACGCCTTCGGCTACCTCATCGGCGGGCGCTTGATCGAGCGCTTCGGCGTGCGTTACGGGCTGCCGGGCTTTGTGTTTTTCTGGAGCCTGGCGGCCATGGCGCACGGCCTGTGCGGCCTCATTCCGGTCGAGGCGCGATTCAGCATGGCCTACCCGTGGTTTTCCTTCGCGCAAAAAGGCTTCTTCTGGGCCACGCTTGCGCTGCCTTCGACGGCGCTCGGCTTCATGATGGCCCGCATCGCGCTGGGTCTCACCGAGGGCGGAAATTTTCCCGGCGCGATCAAGGCCGTCGCGGAATGGTTTCCGCAGCGCGAGCGAGCGCTCGCCACGGGCCTTTTCAACGCCGGCACCAATGTCGGCGCCGTCCTCTGCCCGGTCGGTGTGCCGTGGCTGCTCAAGCATGTGGGCTGGGAATCCACTTTCTACATCACCGGGGCGCTCGGCTTTGTGTGGCTGGTCGCCTGGTGGTTCTTGTATGAATCGCCCGAAAAAAGCCGCCGTGTCTCCGATGCCGAGCGCGCCTATATCATGGGCGGAATGCCCGGCGCGCGGTCCGGGGTCGCAATAAAAGCGGAGCCCGTGCGCTGGCGCGTGCTGCTCGGGTATCGCGCGGTCTGGGCCTATATTATCGCCGGTATCCTCGCCGGGCCGGTCTGGGGTTTTTATCAATTTTTCCTGCCCGATTTTCTTGATAAACGCTACCACCTCCCGCTTCAGGCGACTGGTGTCTGGACAGGCATTTTTTACGCGCTCGCGGCCGTAGGCGGCGTGGTGTTCGGCTGGCTCGCGGGCAAGTTCATGGATCGCGGCTGGAGCATCAACGCGGCCCGGAAAATCTCGCTGCTCGTCTGCGCGCTCGCGGTTGTGCCGGTGTTTCTCGCGCCTTATGCGCCGGGCATCTGGCTTACGGTGCTCATCGTCGGCATCGCCGGCTCCGCGCATCAGGGCTGGTCGGCCAATCTTTTCAGTTTCGTGTCGGACTGCCTGCCGAAAAAAGCGGTGAGCACCGTCGTGGGCTTCGGCGGTTTTGTCACGTATTTCACCGGCGGGGTGGTGTCTTGGTTGACCAGCCAGATTCTTGAGAAGACGGGCAGCTACGTGCTGGTTTTCGCGTGGGCCTCGCTGATGTATGTGTTCTCGCTCATCGCCATCCAGCTCCTCGTCCCGCGCATCCCGCAGTCACCGGAGGCGGATGCAACCGCGCCCAAAAACTGACGAGGGCCGCCGCGCTCCAAATCCCACATCACAAAATTCCAAATCACAAAAAACAGATTCCAATGAACAAAACCCAAAGAAATCCCTCGTCCGCCCGCTCTTTGTTTTTTTGGAATTTGGTCTTTTGGAGTTTTTTTGGGATTTGGGATTTGGGGATTTGGGATTTATGCGCGCGCGGTCCGTTGCATGCCGCCCGCGCCGACGCCGTTGTCGCCGCCGACGGCACGGGTGATTACGCCACCGTGCAGGAGGCCGTCGACAAGGCGCCGCAGACCTCGTCGGCCGGCGCGCCGTGGACGATTCTGGTGAAGCCCGGAACCTACCGCGAGGTCGTCTATGTGCAGCGGGAGAAGCGCGGCGTGCGGCTCGTCGGCGAGGACGCCGGCAACACGGTGATCACCGCCGCGCTCAATGCCAATCTTCCCAGCCCCGACGGCAAACCCATCGGCACCTTCCGCACCGCGACCATGCAAGTCGACGCCGACGACTTCACGCTCGAAAACCTCACCGTCGAAAACAGCTTCGGCCCCGGCAGCCAGGCGCTCGCCATCCGCGTGGACGGCGATCGGGCCGCCTTTCGCCGCTGCCGCTTTCTCGGCTGGCAGGACACCATTTTAATCAATCGCGGACGCCAGTATTTCGAGGCCTGCCTTGTCGCCGGGGCGGTCGATTTCATTTTTGGCGGGGCCACCGCGTGGTTCGAAAACTGCGACATCCGCGTCGATGGCAACGGCTACATCACCGCGGCCTCGACGCCTGCCGACGCGGCGCACGGGTATGTTTTCAACCGCTGCCGCGTCACCGCGTCCGCCGACAATATAAAAACCTACCTGGGCCGCCCCTGGCGCCAGCACGCCGCGACGCTCTTCATGAACTGCGAACTCGGCCCGTGCGTGCGCCCGGAAGGATGGCAGCAATGGAAAGTCGCCGAGCCCGAAAAAACGGTGCGCTACGCCGAGCACGCCAACACCGGCCCCGGCGCGGACGCCTCGCGGCGCGCCGCATGGTCGCGCCAGCTCGCCGCCGCCGAGGCGGCCGCCATCACGCCATCCGCCGTGCTCGGCGACGGATGGAGCCCGTTCCGCCAGGCCGGCCCGTCACGATGATTTAGACCTATGCACTCAGCCACCGCATCTCCCTCCCCTTCTCCAACCCGGCCCGCGTGGCGCCCCGACCTCGGCGATGGCACGTATAAAAACCCGGTGCTCAACGCGGATTACTCCGACCCCGACGCCATCCGCGTCGGCGACGATTACTGGATGATCTCATCCAGTTTCTGCCACGTCCCCGGCCTGCCCGTCCTGCACTCGCGCGACCTCGTCAATTGGACGCTCGTCAACCACGCCCTGCCCGCGCTCGTCCCGGGCAAACACTATTCCGGCGTCCGCCACGGTCATGGCGTGTGGGCTCCCGCGCTCCGCCACCACGCGGGCCTGTTCTGGATTTATTATCCGGACCCAGATTTCGGCATCTACGCCATCACCGCGCGCGACCCGCGCGGCGGGTGGAGCGACCCGGTGCTCGTCAAGGGAGGCAAGGGCCTCATCGACCCGTGCCCGCTCTGGGACGACGACGGCCGGGTCTGGCTCGTGCATGGCTGGGCCAAAAGCCGCTCCGGCATTTGCAACATCATCACGCTTCACCGGCTCGCCGCCGACGGCCTTTCCGTCGCCGACGAGGGCCGGGTGGTCATAGACGGCAATGCCATGCCCGGCTGGAATACCATCGAGGGGCCGAAATTCTACAAACGAAACGGCTGGTATTACATCTTCGCGCCCGCCGGCGGCGTTGGCACCGGCTATCAGGCGGTGTTCCGTTCCCGCAACATCGACGGCCCCTACGAGGACCGCATCACGCTCGAGCGCGGCAACACTCATGTCAACGGCCCCCATCAAGGGGCCTGGGTGGACACGCCGTTGGGCGAGCACTGGTTCCTCCATTTCCAGGAAATCCCCGCGATGGGACGCGTCGTGCACCTCCAGCCGATGACTTGGGGCAAGGACGACTGGCCGCGCATGGGCACCGCCGCCGGGTCCGCCGCCGAAGGGGACGCCCCGGGGCATCCCGTGCTCCGCCATGCCATGCCGCGAACGGCCTCCTCCTCCTCCGCGAACACGGCCGCGGTCGCGGCCGAACCCGCCACCTCGGACGATTTTTCGTCGGCCCGGCTCGGACGCCAATGGCAATGGCAGGCCAACCCGCGCGAAGCATGGGCGCGCATCGACACCGCCGCGCAAACCCTGCACCTCGCCTGCGTGCCGACTCCCGAACCGCATTCCCACTGGCTGAGCCCGAACCTGCTTTTGCAAAAATTCCCGGCCCCCGCGTTCACCGCCACCGTCGCGATGCGATTCGCGCCCTCGGGCGAGGGCGGCACGGCCGGCCTCATGGTTTTCGGATACAACTACGCGTGGCTCGGCCTCCGCCGCGAGGACGGCGCGCTCCGGCTCCTCCTGGTCACCTGTCACGACGCCCACGAGGCGGCGGCGCGGGAGCACATCGTGGCCTCCGCCGGGGTCGCCTCGTCGGAGGTGTTTCTGCGCGTCACCGTCACCCCGCACGCCGAATGCCGTTTCAGCCGCAGCGACGACGGCAAAACCTTCATTCCCATCGGCGGCGTGTTCCAGGCCACATCGAGCCGCTGGGTCGGCGCCAAGGTCGGCCTCTTCGCCTCCGCTCTCCCGGATTCCCGGCCCGGAGACTCCGCCGCCTTCCGCCAGTTCACCGTCACCGCGTGATTGGATTTTCGATTCTCGATTTTGGATTTTCGATTGAGGGAGCTTCTGCTCCGGCGGGCAAACCGGCGCGGTAGCGCCCAATCGAAAATCGAGAATCGAGAATCGAAAATTCCTCCCTCTCTCCATTTCGCACAATCCGCCATGCACACCCAAACCATCCCCCTCCCGGCCTTCTCCCTCCTGGCCATCGCCGTCGTTTCCGCCTCGCTCTCGCTGCTGGCCGCCGCCCCCGCGCGCGCCGACGGACCGTATCGCAACCGCGACAACAAATCCACCTACGATCTCTCCGAGGGCACCTACCCTGTTCCCTATCAAAAACCCACCCGCGAGGAAATCACCGCCGTCCTCGACCGCGTGCGCGGGTTTCTCGACCAGGCCGCGGCGACGCGCATCGTCGACCGGAGGACCGGCGACCAGATAACCGACTGGCAAGCCGCACCCGTCGCCACCGCCGTCGCCGACCGGGGCGAGGGCGGGTATTTCTACAACTTTGACTACACCATGGGCGTCGTCCACGCCGGTATGCTCTCCTGCGCGGAAGTCACCGGAGACAAAAGATACACCGCCTTCACCGAGCGGCACATGCGCTTCATCGCCGACGCATTGCCCTACTTTCGCGCCCAGGCGGAGAAATTCGGGCAACCCGAAAAGAACAGTTTCCGCGCCATCCTGCACACCCGCGCCCTCGACGACTGCGGCGCGATGTGCGCGGCGCTCATCAAGGCGCGCCGCGCCGGCGTCGGCCCCGACCTGAAGCCCGTCATCGATGGCTGGATGGATTTTATCGCGCACAAACAATACCGTCTTCCCGACGGCACGCTCGCCCGGCAGCGCCCCCAGCCGTCATCCCTCTGGAGCGACGATTTCTACATGAGCATCCCCGCGCTCGCGCAAATGGGCGTTCTCGCCGGCGATCCCGCCTGGCTCGATGACGCGGCGCGGCAGGTCGTGCAATTTTCTGGAAAACTTTTCGACGAGAAAACCGGGCTCTACGCCCACGGATGGAATGCCAACCAGCCCGACAATCCCGAATTCTACTGGGGGCGCGCCAACGGCTGGGCCATGATGGCGACCGTGGAACTCCTCGACGTGCTTCCGGCGGAGCATCCGCGGCGCGCGCAAATCCTGGATTACCTGCGCAAACACATCCATGCCGTCGCCAAACTCCAGTCCGGCGCGGGCCTCTGGCACCAGATGCTCGACAAGAACGATTCCTACCTCGAAACCTCCGCCTCGGCCATGTTTGTGTATGGCATCGCCCGCGCCATCAATCGCGGATGGATAAGCCCCGTGAGCTACGGCTCGGTGGCGCAAGCCGGCTGGATTGCCGTCGCGCAGCAAGTCAACTCCCGCGGGCAGGTCGAAGGCACCTGCGTCGGCACGACCTTTGCCAGCGATCACGTCTATTACTACAATCGCCCCGTGAGTCCCTACGTGACGCACGGCTATGGCCCCGTGTTGCTCGCGGGGGCGGAAATGATCCGCCTTCTGGAAAATCCGAAACTCGACATCCAATACAAGGTCCGCACCTACCACTATGTGCCGGGCGAGTAGAGCGCCGGGCGGGCGGTCCTCCCCCGCCGGCGGAGCGCGCAGCCATGGGTGATGCCCCGGAAGCCTCGGGCAGACCGGGATTGTGACCCAATGATTACACCAATTCCGGACTGTTTTTAGACTTTAGCGGCTTCTGTCTTTTTGGAGCAACGGCCTCCGGGCCGTCCCTCCAAAAGGATAAATTTCATTCGGAAATGGTAATATTGACCGCGCAGACGGGGATGCTCAGAATCCTTTTTCCTCCGGCACGACGCCCGTGATGTCGATTTCGACCGGGCCCTCGTTTTCGATGCCGAGATTCTCGCGGTAAATGCCCGCCACTTCCTGCGTAAGGTAGCCTTGGATGGCATCGAGCTTCGCGTCGGGGCGCACTTTCAAGCGGATGCGGGTTTTGAACCTGCCCGCGCTGCCCGACACGGTCGCCCGAGCGGAATCGACCCCCTTCACTTGTTCGCAGCATGCCTCGATCAGCCGGTGCAGCGCGTGGCGGGAGATTTGTAGCGAGCCGTCTTTTCCGGTCGCGAGCGTCACGCGCGAGGGACGGCTGAAAATCAGCACGATGACCAGCACCACGACGAGGCCCCACAGGACGAGGATTTCGACGGGTGAGTTGACAAAGAATTGGGTGATCCGGGTAAACACGGCGCGGTTGGGTGAGGGAATAATGGACGGGGAAAAAAGAGGGAATCAGCGGACTCAGTCCGTGTCGGTGTCGGGCCAGAACGTGTCGTTTTTGTCGGACGTCGCGGTGTCCGAGGGCAGGCGCACGCCTTCGACGATCACATCGACGCGCGACACGTTTTTGCCGGTCATGCCCATGACTTGCTTGTGCACGGCGAGCTGCACGTCCAGCGCGGTTTTTCCGATCTCGAATCCGTAGGTGATGATGATGCGCACCTCGATGGCATAGGCGTCGTCGGAGTCCTCCACGATTTTGACGCCGCGATGGTCGGTCTCGCGCTTCGTAAAAAGCTCGGTGAGATCGTCCGCGAAGCCGCCGCCGACACCGGACACGCCGGGGACTTGCGAGGCGGCGAGGCGCACGATGCTGGCGATGACATTGTGATTGATCTTGATGTCGCCGAGCTCGGGTTGCTCGTCGTCGCGAAAGGAGGAGGTGGTGAACTCGTTGTCAGCCATGCGCACAATAAGTAGCCGCGCCGCGGCGTTGGTTGCAAGAGCGGGGATGAAAAGTTTGCACAACTAAAAACATCCGTCGCCGGCACCCGCGCCGGGTCTTATAACAGCGCCAGCACCGTGAGATAAAAAACCAGTTCGCAGACCTGTTGCGCGGCCCCGAGGCAATCGCCGGTGTAGCCGCCGATGCGCCGCCTGAACCGCCATGCCATCCACGTGCGCGCCAGCCCGATGGCGGCGAGCCCCCACCAAAGCCGCCCCGGGAGCAACGCCAGCGGCGCGAGCGCCAGCAGCATCGCCACGACGAGCCGCCCGCCGCGCAGCCGGGTCGAGAGCGGCTTGGCCTTTCCCGTCTCCTGCGCATAGGGCAGCGTGGCCAGCAACGAGATCGCCGCCCCCCTCGACACCGCGTGCGCCGCAAGGATGATCGCGGGGACCAGCAGCCCGGGCGGCAGCGCGGGAAACGCGGACCAGCCCGCCGCGGCGCCGCCGTCGCCCGGCCGGGCCGCGCCCGCGAGCGCCGCCACCGCGTGCCATTTCAAGCCGAGCATCACCACCAGCCCGATCGCGCCAAACGCCCCGATGCGCGAATCGCGCATGATCTCCATGACGCGCTCGCGCGTGTGCCCGCCGCCGAACCCATCGCACATGTCGGCAAATCCATCCTCGTGAAACGCGCCCGTGAGCAGCAGCGTCGCCGCCAGGCTCGCTCCGCTGGCGACGGCGGGCGTCCACACCTCCAGCCCGGCCCACCAGACCGCCGCGGCCACCGCGCCGACCAGCCAGCCGACGAGCGGGAAATACGTCGAGGAACGCTGCAAGTCGGCGTCCTCGTGATGCGCGAGCGAGGGCAGCGGGATGCGCGTGAAAAACATCACGGCGGAATGCAGGGCGCGAAATTCGTTGCGCAGAAACGAGGACATCGGGGGCTCAGCGTGCGTCCGGGCGGTTGTGGATGCAACAAATGATGTGCCCAAGACGAGGCCGCCCCCTCCGCAATCGTTCTCGTTTTCTTACTCGTTCTCCTTTCTGCTTTTTGTCTGTCGGAGCGCCCGTCGCGGAAATCTGAGAGAACGAGTAAGAAAACGAGAACGATTTACAATGGGCGCCTCCCTCACTTTTACCCCGAAAAATTTCCTCCCCAAAACAAAACCCTTGAAAAACAGCCGTCCGCCCCCTAACCGCCTGCCCCTTACATGAAGTCACTCATCATTGCGGAAAAACCGTCCGTGGCCGCCGACCTTGCGCGCGCGCTCGGCAAAATCCCGAAGAAAGGCGACCACTACGAAAATGACGAATACGTCATCGCGGCGGCGGTCGGCCACCTCGTTGAGTTGCTCATGCCCGAGGACATCGACAAGAAAAAATACGGCTTCTGGCGCCTCGAGACGCTGCCGATCATCCCCGACAAATTCGAACTCAAGCCCATCGCCGAGTCCAAGGACCGGTTCGCCCTCCTCAAAAAACTGCTCGCCCGCAAGGACATCGACCAGGTCATCAACGCCTGCGACGCCGGGCGCGAGGGCGAGCTGATCTTCACCTACATCTACCAGCTCGCCAAATCCAAGCTCCCCATCAAGCGCGCCTGGATGCAGACCATGACGTCCGAAGGCATCCGCGCCGCCTTTGCCAGCCTCCGCGACGGCGGCCAGATGGCCGGCCTCGCCGACGCCGCCCGCTGCCGCTCCGAAAGCGACTGGCTCATCGGCATCAACGGCACCCGCGCCCTCACCAAGCGCATGTTCGGCTCCCGCGCCGGCAACGTCGCCTCCGTCGGCCGCGTGCAGACGCCCACGCTCGCCATCGTCGTCGCCCGCGAGCTCGAAATCCGCAACTTCACCCCGCGCGGCTACCACCGCCTCACCGCCACCTTCGCCATCACCAACGGCGATTACGAAGGCGCCTACCAGCGCCCCGATTTCAAGAAAGACCCGGCCAACGAACACGACCGCGCCGACCGCATCTGGGACCCCGCCGCCGCCGAGGCGCTCCTCGCCGAATGCCGCGCCTCGACCACCGCCGCCGTCACCGAAGAAAAAAAGGCCGCCACGCAAATCGCGCCCCGCCTCTACGACCTCACCACGCTCCAGCGCGAGGCCAACAACCGCCTCGGCCTCTCCGCCCGCCGCACCCTCCAGATCGCGCAGGCTCTCTACGAGAAGCACAAGCTGATCACCTACCCGCGCACCGATTCCCGCGCGCTCCCCGAGGACTACATTCCCACCTGCCGCGAAGTCCTGGGCTCCTTCACCGACGACCTCGCGCCGCATGCCCGCCGCGTCCTCGACTCCGGCTGGCTCCGGCCCAACAAACGCATTTTCAACAACGCGCAAATCAGCGACCACTTCGCCATCATCCCCACCGGCGCGGAACACCGCAAACTCGACGACATCGAGGCCAAGGTCTTCGACATGATCGCCCGCCGCTTCGTCGCCGTTTTCCACCCCGCCGCCGAGTTCGATGTCACCACCCGCCTTACCACCATCGCGGAAAAGCACCAGTTCAAAACCGAGGGCAAAGTGCTCACCTCTCCCGGCTGGCTCGCCGTTTACGGACGCACCACCGTGGACGAGGAACCACCCGCTCCCTTCGACTCCGACCAATCGAAAATCGTAAATCGTAAATCGAAAATTTCCCCTCCCCTCCCCGCCCTCGCGCCCGCCGACAACCACCAGGCGCGCGTCGCCGACACGCGCCTCCACGCCGAGACCACCAAGCCGCCCCCGCGCTACACCGAGGCCACGCTGCTCTCCGCCATGGAAGGCGCGGGCAAACTCGTCGAGGACGAGGACCTGGCCGACGCCATGAAGGAACGCGGACTCGGCACGCCCGCCACCCGCGCCGACACCATCGACGGTCTCATCAACCAGAAATACATGGAGCGCAACGGCCGCGAACTCGCGCCCACGCCCAAGGCCGAGTCGCTCCTCGAATTTCTCGCCGCCGTCCGCGCCGAGACGCTCACCAAGCCCGACATGACCGGCGAATGGGAATACAAACTCCGCCGGATGGAGCACGGCCACTTTTCCCGCGACCAGTTCATGCGCGAGATCATCGACGTCACCCAAGGCATCGTCGAGCGCACCAAAACCTACGAGGAGGACGACTCCGCCGCGCGCGTCACCGATATCATCTCCCCCACCGACCAAAAACCGCTGCGCGAAACCCTCCGCGCCTACAAATCCGAGGACGGCGCCCTCGCCATCTACAAAGTCATCACCGGCCGGAAAATCGAGGAGGAGGAAGTCCGCCAGCTTGTCGCCGCCGGCGAGATCGGCCCCCTCGACGGCTTTGTCTCTCCCCGCACCGGCAACCGCTTCCCCGCCAAGCTCCGCCTCGTCCCCGACCCCAAGGACGAAACGAAGAAAAAAGTCGAACTCGACTTCGGCAACAAAATCGACCTCGGCGCCCTCGCGCCCATCTGGACCGACCCGTCCACCGGCGCCGAACTCTGCGAAGCCCCGACGAACTACATCCTCCGCGAACGCGACCCCGGCGCCGAGGGTGGCTGGAAACAGACCTTCTCCGTCGGCCGCCTCATGTGCCAGAAACCCATCGAGCCCGCGCAGGCCATCCAGCTCGTCACCACCGGCAAGACCGATCTCATCCAGGGTTTCATATCCAAACGCGGACGCCCCTTCGACGCGCACCTCATCCGCAAAGGCGCGCGCATCGCGTGGGAATTTCCGCCGCGCGCGCCGAAAACCGGCAAGGACGGCAAGCCCGTCGAGCGAAAAGCGAAGGCCGCGCCCGACCTCGCCAAGGCGGAAAACCTCGGCGAAAGCAGACTTCATCCCGAGGGCACGCTCTATAAAACCGACGACGCCTATATAGTCGCCAAACCCGGCGCCGATGACGCGCCGCGCATCGTTTTCGAGGTGAAGCGCAACCTCTGCCAGAAAGACCTGCCCGAATCCGAGATCCGCCAGCTCCTCACCGACGGCAAAACGAATCTGATCGAAGGCTTCGTCTCCAAGCGAGGCACGCACTTCAATGCCTACCTGGTGCTCTCCAAGGACAAAAAGAAGGCCGATTTCGAGTTCCCGCCGAGGTGAGCGTTTCAGCTTAGTTTCTGCGGTTCGGCAAAGCCCGACCCTAAAAACAACATGTTGACCGGCAATGGAAAAGATACTATGTGTCTCCGCTATGTATAAACCCAAAAGGCCAAATTGAGTTTGGCCTACGACACTATTCGGCAAAATATGAAAACTAGACCAATTTCGATCACAGTAATATCGTGGTTTCTAATTGTCTCGGGAGGAATTTCTCTAGTCACCACCGGCGTGACGATTGGAAATCCGATGGTGCACGAATTGATGGCCAAGAATCCAGTTCCCATCCCGATTCAGTATGCGATTTCGTTTGCCGGCCTGCTCGTCACCTTGCTTTCAGGCATCTTCATGCTTCGCGGAAAAGCGTGGGCGCGATTCCTGTATGTCGTCTGGGGCATCTTGGGGTTCATCTTCGGCATCGTCACTTCACCCATGAAACCGGCAATGATACCGGGCGCCATTGTTTTTGTCGTGGTCGTGTTCTTCCTGTTTCGCCCGAAAGCGAGCGAGTTTTTCTCCGCCCGCACTCATGACAATGCTGGCCAGGGTGTTTAGCATTATTTGCTATGTCGTCGCCGGCTTCTTTTTCTACTCGGTGGCGCTGCTGGCGTTCATGGAGCTACCGTCGTTGGGTGGAAAGAGCATCGTGATGGTCGGTTTTTTGGTCCCAGCGCTGCTTGGACTTTGGGCGGGGTTCGCCTTCAGCGGCTATCGTTGCAAGCTTCGCGACACCGGACTGGTGCTTTTATCTTCGTCCGGATTTACCGCGTTCTTGATTGTTACCTTCGCATGTCTCCTCGCTACCGATGACCTCAGGAGAATGATGGCACCCGAAGCCCTGAGCGCCTTCCGGGACTACGCGTCTGGCTTTGGCTTTCTGATCCTGATTTTCGCTGGCGGGCTAATTTCCCTCCGAGCAGGACTAAAAAAGCCGAACAAGTAGGAATGAGAAGGCGGATGTATAATCCTTCCGCCTTATGAATACAAAAAGCGCTGTTGAAAAACTGACCATTGAAGTTCCGAAAGGAAGTCCGAAGCCGTTGCCGAAATCCGGCGCATGTAACCGCGACGGCCTCGCGGGAGCTCGGCCCTCCGGCGAAAGTCGGTTTTTATTGGTAAATGGTATCGGGCATCCCGCTTCGCCCGGATCCCTTATTTTCTTTCCAAACCGGGGAAAGTCCGAAGGGGTCGGGACGCTGTTTGTTGATTTTCAGGTAGCAATTAGGTTGGGTTTTCACAGCAAGACGCGAAGGCGCAAAAACGGAAGAGACGTAAAAGTGATTGTTTTCATAAAAAAATCACTCGCCGCCTTTATAAAAGAACCCCGCGCAGTTTCTCTTCGCGTCTTTGTGCCCTTGCTGTTCAAACCTTCTCGTTCCGGACACCGGAAATAGCGGCGAACCAACCCGGGAATTGAACATCTAGCGGCGGGGAGGCTGCGGCTTGGCTTTTGCGTGGGCGGCGGAAAGGTTTTCCTTGTGTATAAACTCGGCAAGGGCACGGAGCAGGTCGCGGACGGGCTGGCCGTTGGGGGCGAGACAGCGGGCCACGATAGTGTCGATGTCCGCGGTCAGGTCGAGAGGGGGGATGTTGTCATTGGCGGGCTTTTTTGGCGCGATGGCATAGTCGCCGGGATGAATGTCGGCCTGAATGCCGACAAGGGCCTCGTCCTTCAAGTAAGCGAGGAGGAGGTGCAGCCGCTTGGTTTTGTTGTCTATGGCACGGAGGATGCGCAGGAGCCGCTCGCGGGTGATGGTTTTGGCGCCGCTGCAATAGCGGGATATTTCCGTGCGGTCGATGCTCATGCGGGCGGCAAATTCACCTTGGGTCGTGTCGTTTAAGGCCGAGGTGAGTGCCTCTGAAAAATTGCTCATGTGACTAAAAAATACACATGTTGAAAAAAAGCAATTTTGATATTGATGTGAAATTTAGTGTCACATAGTGATTTTTTAAATCACAAGACCTCATGAATACTCCTCTCACCAACCTGCTTCTGAGCACGCTGAGCGTGGGAAAAATGCGAGCGATCCAGATGCCCGCGCGGAGGCGGCGTATTTTGAGCGGATCATCGGGCGGGCGGCGGCGAAATGGGAGGCCGGGCGGGCGGCGAAACCGGTGAGGGCGAGCCATGCTCAAGGGGCGAACGAGGCCCCGCCAGCCCCGGATGAAATCTTGGACCAAACGGCATACCCGCCCCGCGAGGACGGGGCGTGGCAGGAGGCGTATGATGTGCGGGGCGATGTGGTTTGCTATTCCCGACGGGCGATCGCGGAAGGACGATGGCTGGTCGAGCGCAAGGAAACGCAGGATGGCTGGGTGGCGCGGTTTTGGCCGGACATTTCACCCCAAGCGGTGGGGAACGCGCAGGCGGCGATGGCTTTGGTGGAACTGGCGGGCATGAGGCACGGGCAGTGTGAGGCGCGGGTGGCCGAGCGGTTGAACCGGGTGGTGCGGCGGCTGGTCACGCTGCGGCAACGGTCGCATTGGGCCGGGGAACTGGAAGAAGCATTGCGTGAGCTGGACGAGTCGCTGAGCGAGTATTGCCGTGCGTCGCGGGCGGTGATGGCCCCGGCAGACAGTGCCTGATCGCCAAGACGATGGAAGGACGGCCTCCGTGCCTTGGATTTGGGTGATGCCGGCCATGCGGCAGAAAACGAGAGTGCAAACTTCTAGCGATTTGTTAATTCGTCCGCGATGATGAATTTTTTTGATGCACAGGCGCGCGCGCGAAAAAACACCGTCCGGCTGTTCGTGTTCATGGCCGCGGCCGTGCTGGCCGTCGTGCTCGCCGCCTACCTGCTCGCGGCGGGCGCGCTCGGTCTCTGGGAGAGCCTGCTCGCCACGCGGCCCGGCGAAACCTCCGGCCCGCCGGTCGGCCTCTGGCATCCGCGCCTGTTCCTCGGCCTGCTGCTCGGCACCGCGCTGCTTGTTTCCGGAGCGGCATGGCGCAAATGGCGGGAATTGAGCGGCGGCGGCGCGGTGGTGGCGAAGCTGCTGCGCGCGCGCTGGGTGCGCCCGGGCACGGACGACCTGATGGAGCGGCGGCTGCTCAATGTCGTGGAGGAAATGGCGCTCGCCTCGGGCATGCCGATGCCGGTGGTGTTCCTGCTCGACCGCGAGCGCGCGATCAACGCGTTCGCGGCGGGCCTCAAGCCGTCCGACGCGGTCATCGTCGTGACCCGCGGCGCGGTGGAGGAACTTTCCCGCGACGAGTTGCAGGGCGTGATCGGGCACGAATTCAGCCACATCCTCAACGGCGACATGCGCCTGAACGTGCTGCTCACGGCGCTGCTGGCCGGGCTCCAGTGCGTCGGCACGGTCGGCGAGGCCATGCTCGGCGACCACAGTGGCAAGGAGGACAAATTCACGTCCAGGCTCGACCGGCACCTGGGGGAGTCGGTGTTTTTCGGGATGACGTTCCTGGTCGCCTTGGTGCGCATCCCGGCGGGACTGGCGGTGGCGGCGTTCGGCTACGCGGGCTGGTGCGCGGGCAGGCTTTTCCAGGCGATGATTTCGCGGCAGCGGGAATTTTTGGCCGACGCGGCCTCGGTGCAGTTCACGCGCAATCCGTCCGGCATCATCGGCGCGCTGAAAAAAATCGGCACGTCGGACGGCGCGGTGATTACCAGCCGCCCGGCGCGGCAATTACGGCATTTTTTCTTCGCCGATCCGGGAATCGAATGGCTGCAAGCCTGGTTTGCCACCCATCCCACGTGGGTGGCGCGCATCCACGCGATCAACACGGGCGAGGCGGCCCGCATCATCGGCGAGACGCTGGCCTCGGGCCGGCTGCGGGTCGAGGGCGCGGCGGCGTTTGCCGGGGGCGGCGCGGTCATGGCGGCGGCGGAATCCTTCACCGCGAGCGCGGGGATGCCCGGCCCGCGCGCCATGGAGCGGGCCAGGACGCTCATCGGGCAAATCCCCGCCGCGCTGCGGGACGCCGCCGGAGACCCGCAGCAGGCCCCGGCGCTCGTGGCCGGCCTGCTGCTCGCCGGCGACACGCAGGCGCGCCGCGCGCAATGGGACATGCTGCACCTGCAAAGCGGCATCGCCACCGGCATCGTGCGCCGCCTGGAGCCGGACCTCCTCGCCTTGCCGCAGGCCGCGCGCCTGCCGCTCGCCCAGCTGGCGATGCCCGCGCTCCGCATGCTGCCGGGCCGGCGCGCCGCCGAAACCGCCGCCACCGTCACGCGACTGGCCGAATGCGACGACCGCATATCCGTTTTTGAATACGCGCTGATGCGCGTGATCCGGCATCACCTGCTGGAGACCGGCGGTGGCGCCGGCGCGCGCCACAGGAGCCAGCCGGCGCGGACGACAGCCGACGACACCGGCCTGGTGATGGCGTTTCTGGCCTGGCATGGCTCCGGCGCGGACACCCGCGATGAGGCCGCCGCGCGCGCCGCGTTCGCCGCCGCCGGCCAGCCCGGCCCCGCAGGCCGCCGCTTTTCCGTCGCATGGGAGCATGTATCCGGCGCGGCGCTCGACTTTGCCAGCGTGGACGCCGCGCTCGACCGGCTGGCCGCCGCTCCCGCCGAAACGAAACGCCGGGTGCTGGATGCGGCCGCGCGGGTCGTCCTGGCCGACGGGAAAGTATTGCCCGGCGAACTGGACCTCCTTCGCGCCATCGCCGATTCGCTCGACTGTCCCGTGCCGATGCCGGCGGACACGGAATCCGCCGCGGTCAAGCCGTCATGGGCGGGCATCCCCCGGCTATAGCCAAAATGTAGCCAAACGCCATTACCCCCCACTGCTACACCCCTGTTCCCCACTGGCGGCTGGTGCGGGCAGAGGGAGTCGAACCCTCCTCTCATGCTTGGGAAGCACACATAATAGCCGATATACTATGCCCGCTTGAGCCGGTGGAAAACGCGCCTGATTCAACGCATCGCGCCTTCCGCTGCAATCCCGAACTTTTCTTTTGGGGATCCTCGCTATTTTCGATGGCTGGTTTGCTTATTTAACCGCAGAGAACGCAAAGAACTCATGGAAAAATAGAATTGTTCCCTGCGCTCTTTGCGTTCTTTGCGGTTAATTTTTTGTTGCCTTCAGTTATCGAAAGCAGCGACGAATCTCTTTTGAAATGGCGGGGACGAGTCAAAGCAGTGCCCGATGTAGTGGCGGCACGCAGGAGCGTCGGCCCCCTGCCCTTCCCGGAACCGATACCCGCCGCGTGAAAAATTTTCCGCGCGCGAGGTGCATCGTGACAATCGGCAAAAAGCGTGGTCTAGTTACAGCCATTGTTGTCTTGTCGTCGCCTGGCCATGAAAAAAAAGCCGTCCCGCCTGCTTAAAATCCTAGCCGCACTGGTAATCCTGATGGCGCTTGTCGTAGCGCTGGCATTCTTGCCTTGGGTGCAAACCATGGTCGCGCGACGCGTCCTTGCGGGCCTGCCGGACACCAGCGCGAGCGTCGAGCGGGTTTCGATCGGCCTCGGGCACATCAACGTGCGCGGCCTCACCCTCAAGCAGCCCGGCGTATCCGTCGCCCTGCCCTCCGCCGAAATAAAAATGTCCCTGCCCGGCGCCATCCGCGAACGCGTGCGCATCGAGTCGCTCGTGGCGCGGGGCTGGACCGTCGAACTCGCCGCGAACGGCGGATCGCCGTCCGCCGGGACGAAAGCGCCGCCGGAAGCGTCGCGGCCTTTCGAAGGCATTTTTCAATTGTTGCGCTTCCCGGTGGATCTCACGGTGGACCGCATCGACCTCGCGGGCGAGGTGGTTTTCCCCCAGGCCGCCGGCGGCGGTCCGGGTCGCGCGGAGGTCGTTATTCAGGGCGGGCAAATTGGCTCGGGGCGCGACGGGCGCGTGACGCTTTCCGCCGACGCCAGGCTGCCGGGCGCGGACGCCCCCGTATCCGAAGTTTCGATACGCTCGGTGATCGCGGTCGCGATGGACTCGCCGCGGACCATCCGTTCGCTCGCGGTTTCCGCCGATGCCGCCGCCACCGGCCGGCAGTTTCCAAACGGGGCCAGGCTGAGCGCGCGCGCCTCGGCCGCGCACGAGGCGAACGGCGAGGATTACGCCCTGAACATTTCACTGCCCGACGCGAACGGCGGCAGGCAGCTCGTCGATTTCGCCGCCGCCAACATCGACGGCTCCGCCGACCTGACCGGCAGGTGGACGCTCGACATCCGCGACACCGATGTCGCGCCGTTTACGCTCGGGCTGGCGCTGCCCGCCTTTTCGGTCGGCGGCGAAGGCACGTTCTCGTCGGACCGCGCCTTCTCCCGCACGAGGGCAGTGGGCAGACTTGCCGTGTCGCTGGACAAGCTCGCGGTGCTTGAGCCCGCGCTCGCCGCAGTCGGCGCGCTTGGCCTGTCGGCGGACTTCGACCTCTCGCACCGCGGCGACGCCGTGCGCGTGAACCGTTTCGCCGCGACGCTCGCGGGCGGCGCGCCCGTTGCGACCGTGGAGGCGTTGCAGGTGATCGAACTCGACCACAACACCGGCGCGCTCAAGGTCGCCGAGCCGTCCATGGGGCTGGCGCGCGTGGTCTTGCAGGGATTGCCGCTCGCCTGGGCGCAGCCGTTTCTTGGCGACATGGCGGTCGCGGGCGGACCCGTGCGCGGCGAGTTTGTGGCCAGCGCGCAAAATGGCTGCTTTGTCCTGCGCTCGACCGCGCCGGTCGAGCTGCCCCGGTTGTCCGTCGCGCGGGACGGTCATGAACTCGTGCGCGCGCTCGATGTCTCCGCCATGCTCACCGCCGGGTATTCGCCGGCGGGCTGGCAGGCGGAGCTTTCTGACATCGCGCTGACCAGCGAGGGCGCCACCCTCGCCACGCTTTCCGTCAAGGCCGCGCAGCCTTCCGGCGGGACGGGGCTGCCTGTCACCGCCGCGGGAAAACTCCACGCGAACCTGCCCGCGCTCCTCGCGCAGCCCGCCGCGGCGGGACTGCTCACGCTCTCGCGCGGAGTCGCGGACGTGGATTTCACCGCGACCGCCGCCGGCAAGTCCGTGAAGGTCGATGCGAGCTATGCGTTTGCCGACCTCGCCGCCGCCGGCGCGCAGCCCCTTCCGGGCATCGCCGGCAACCTCCGCGTCGATTTTGCCGACGGCGGAAAGATCGACGCGCAACTGCCGCTCGTCATCGAGCACAATTCCCGCAAGTCCGACGTCGAGCTCACCGCCAGCATCCAGCCCGACGGCGCGCGTTACGCCGTCAATGCCCAGCTCGTCGGCAACGAACTCTACATGGAGGACGTCATGCTCCTCGCCGCGCTCGCCCCGTCGGGACAAACGCCGGCCACGACCGGCGGCGCGGCGAAACCGACTGTATCCGGGACCGCGGAGCCAAACGCCCCCGGCACCGCGACCGCGCCCTGGGACGCCGTCTCCGGCCGGCTCAACCTCGCGCTCAAGAAAGTCGTTTACAATGCGGACATCGAGGTCCGCGACCTCACTGGCTCGGTCCAGATAACCCCCGCGCTGCTTTCGGTCGAGACGCTTCGCGCCACGCTGCCGGACGGCTGCGAGGCGAAGGTCTCCGGTTCGTTAAAATATGACGCCGCCGCCGCGAAGTCGTATGACACCCGCGCCGATATCGAGATGAGCGGCTTCAATCCCTCGTCCGTCCTTGCTCCCGGCGAAGCCGGGCGGAAGCCGGTCGTCGAGGGGAAATTCGACATCAAGGGCACGCTCTCCGGCAAATCCGCCACGCTCGGCGAAATCGCGGACACCGCGACCGCCGACTTGCAGCTCACCAGCCGGGGAGGAACGTTTCACGGCTTCAACACCACCGCGCTCACCGGCTATGTCGGCATGGCGCAAAAAACCGTTTCGACCGCGACGAAGATCATCAACACCCTCGGCAGCCTTACGGGGCTCGGCAAGGGAAACGCCGACTTGGAGCGCGCGCGCGCGATTGCCGACACCGTGGGACGGCTGGTCGAGATCAATTTCGACCAGTTGAACGTCAATGCCGCCTGGCGTCCGGGCCAGGATATCACCGTGACGGACCTCAGCCTCATCTCGCCCGACCTGCGCCTGACCGGCGCCGGCTCGCTCGGCAACGCGCAAGGCGTCCGCCTCGCGCGGCAAATGATCGACCTCAACCTCAACATGGCCGTGCGCGGCGATCTCGCCGCCGACCTGCGCGTGTTGAACCGCCTGAAAAACGAGGCTGACGCGCTCGGCTACACGCCGCTGGTGGAAGCGTTCAAAGTGGACGGCTCGCTCCTGCAAATGGGCTGGGCCTCATTCACGAAGCTGCTCGGCCCAAAGCCGGAGTGAGGGCAGACGGGAAGGCATCAAAAAGGAGCGCGGGCATTCCTGCCCGCGCCAGGGAGATGCGCCCCAAAAAAAAATGCAATGCAGCTACGATGAGGGACGACCTCCGTGCCGTCCATTCATCGTTATAGGTTTGGGTGGTGATTGGCATGAGCCGGCAAACCACGCGGGCAGGAATGCCCGCGCTCCTCTTTATGGAATCTGTTTTCTGGCCGTTTTACGGGCGTTCCGCGATCAGGCGCACGGCCTCGCCGGCAGCGGCAAGGCCGAAGGCCCCGGTCACGAACACCGCGGTGCCGAAGCCGCTCTCGCAGTCGAGCCGCAGATTGCTTCCCGGCTCGGGCTCCGCGGCGCAGGTGCCGTCGGCCCAGGGGAAAACCGGCTTCTCCGGCGAATACACGCAGCGCACGCCGTAGCGGTTTTTCTCGCCACGCGCGAAACCGTGGTCGCGCCGCAGTTTCTTGCGCACGAGCCGCAGCAGTTCGTCCCCGGTGGATTCGCCGAGGTCGCCGGCGCGGATGCGCGTGGCATCGCGCTTGCCGCCCGCGCCGCCGACCGTCACGCAGTCGAGCTCGCGCGAGACGCATTCGGCGATGAGCAGGGCCTTGTTGGACACGGTGTCGATGGCGTCGATCACGCAGTCGAAGCCGCCGTCGAGCAGCCGGGCGGACGAGGCTTTCGTGAAAAACTCGGCCAGCGTCTCCACCCGGACGGACGGATTGATGAGCCGCGCCCTTTCGGCGAGCACCGCGACCTTGGGACGCCCAACCTGCCCGTCGAGCGCGGGAAGCTGGCGGTTGGTGTTGGTCACGCACACATCGTCGAGGTCGATCAAGGTGAGCGCCCCCACGCCGGAGCGGACCAGCGCCTCGACCGTCCACGAGCCGACGCCGCCGACGCCGATGACGCACACGCGCGCCGCGCGCAGCCGCGCCAGCCCGGCGCGCCCGACCAGCCGTCCGATGCCGCCGAAACGGTCAAGATAATCCTGCTCAAATTCGCTCATGTCCGGGAAACCCAAACGAGCGCCTGAAGACGCGTCAAGAAACAGGAGCGCGGGCTTGGCGGACTGCCGTTCCGCTCGAAACCTGCCCGCGACCCGCCGACCCGCGACCAAGCTGGACGCGCTACTCAATCGGCCGGCTTCGCCGCTCGCGGGCAGGAATGCCCGCGCCCCTTTAGCCACCGGAAACGTCGCGGGACCTGATCCCCAAAAAATCACGCGGCGGGCTTGGCGCCGCTGGCGAGGAGGGTTTCGAAATTGGGCTCGATGGTCTCGCGGGACACGACCGAAACCTCGACCTGCTGGAATCCGGCCTTTTTCAGGAAACCGTGGAGCACGTTTTCCTTAAAGCCGAGCCACACGTCGGCGTAAAGCTCGCGCGCCTTTTCGAAAGTGTGCGCCTTCAGGTCGAGCACAAGGAGGCGCCCGCCAGGACGCAGGATGCGGAATGCCTCGTCCACGGCTTTCTGCGGATGCTGCGCGTGATGCAGCGCCTGGCTGAGGATGGCGAGATCGACGGAGGCGGCGGGGAGCGGCACATCCTCGATGTCGCCGAGTTTGTAGGAGAGGTTGGCGAGGCCGTTTTTGGCGGCAAGCTCGGTGCCGACCTCGACCATGCGCGGGGAGTTGTCGATGCACCAGACGCGCTCGGCGCGGCGGGCGAGAAGCTGCGAGATGAGCCCCTCGCCGGCGCCGAGATCGGCGATGGTGATGGCGGGCGTGAGGCGGAGGGCGAGATGTCCGATGGCCTCCCAGGAGCGGCCGGGGCAGTGATGCTTGCCGAGTTTGCCGGCGATGAGGTTGAAGTAGGATTCGGATTGCGCGCGGCGGCGGGCGAGCACGCGGCCGAGGTTTTCGTTGTCCTCGGCCAGCTCGGGCTGGCCGGCGACGGCATCGCACGCGGCGCGGATGAGCGCGAGCTGGCGCGGTTCGAGGGAGGCGGGAAGCGAGTAATAGGCGCGTTTGCCGTCGCGGCGATCCTCGACGACGCCGGCTTTGCGCAGGAGCGAGAGTTGCGAGGAGATGCGCGACTGGGCCATGCCGAGGATTTCCTGCAACTCGGCGACGGAGAGTTCCTCATGCAGCAGGAGCGCGAGCAGGCGCACGCGGGTGGGGTCGGAGAGGATTTTAAGTGTTTCCCAAGAGGCTTTCATGCAAGGACTGAGACTGAAGGTTGAAAAGCGAATGGCGAGCGCAGGATGAGGTGGAAAATTCCAAATCACGAAATCCCAAATCCCAAAAAAATCTCAAAGAACAAATCCCAAAAAATCAAAGAAAACGCCTTCGCCCTGTCTTTTTGGAATTTGAAATTTGGAATTTTTTTTGGGATTTGGGATTTCGTGATTTGGAATTTTTCCTACATGTGGTTTTGAAGGCGTTGGATCTCGGCCCGGGCCACGGTGAGGCGGGAGGTTATTTCGGCGTCGCCGCCGGCTTCGCCCGGCGCGAGCGTCGCGGCAAGTTCGAGCATGCGGAGGGCAAACTGCCACGCGCCGGAGGCGATGGCCGGCTGGTCCCTGGCCAGATAGACGCGCGCGGTTTCGACGAGAAGGTCGACTTGCGCGAGGCATTTTGCCCGGGCGTCGGCGGGCGACTCGGCGCGGGTGAGAAGGCGGAATTGCTCGTCGGGCGGCAGCGAGAGAAATTCGCCGGCGGGACGGATGAAGAGACGCTCCTGCGCGCGAATGATGGCGGTGAGCGCCTGCTCGGAATTGCCCGTTTCGCGCAGGCGCGTGATCTCGGCGAGAAACTCGCGGAGTTGCTCGATGAGTCGGAGAATATAATCGCGTTGGAAAGCGCACATGACGATGGGTGTTGCAGGGCGGGCACCGGGACGACCTTCCCGTTCTTCCGGCAAACGGAAGGGGGGAGAGAAACAAAGAAAAGGAGGAAAGACAAGGAATAGGCCGCGCGCCGATGCGCCCCGAGTAACCCAAAGCGATGCCACCGTCCGGAATCTTTCCTCCTTATTCTTTATCTTTCCTCTTTCTCCCCGCCCGCTCCTTACGAAAGAGAAAGAGGAAAGATAAAGAATAAGGAGGAAAGAAGAAGGGAGCTGACTCCGCCATCCCGGCTATCTGCCGCGAGCCTTAAAGACGCGGAGGAGGAAAATCAGGCTGGGAAAGATGAACAGGCTCCCGACAAGCAGTGCGATGACGAGCTGGCGCTGGGTGGCGGGCGGGGCGGCCTCGGCGTAAAAATTAAGCGGGCCGCCCGCGGTGATCATGGCGTTGGGCGCGTAGAGAAGCCACCAGCCGAGCAGGATGAGCGTGACCTGCCCGCCGGCGATGACGCGGGTGACGAGGGCGTGATGGGCGCGGCGGTTGCGCGCGGCCAGCCAGAGGGCGATGAACAGGAGCGTCGCCAGCCCCATGGCGACGAGCGTGGGCGGGTTGCGGAAAAACAGCGCGGGCAGGCTCTCGTTTTCCTGCGCGGATGCGGCGAAGACGAGTCCGCCCGATACGATCACGAGCACGTTGGCCGATGCCGCGATGCGCGAGAAATGCCGGCGCAGCGCGGCGTCATCCGTTTCGCCGATGAGGTAAATCCCGGCCAGAAATAGAAAAATGCACGCGACGAAAGCCCCCACCGCAAGCGGATACAGGCCGGCCCACGGCGCGATGTAGGCGGCGTAAACGCCGGGCGCGGCGGTGTCGATGAGGCCGCGGTTCAGGCTGGCGACAATGATGCCGAGCCAGAATGCCGTCCAGAGGCTGGAACAGCCGAAAAGCAGCGTGTAAACGCGCTGGGATTTCTCGGCCTGGATCGCGTCGTAGTGGCGGAAGGTGAACGCCGTGCCGCGCACCACGATGCCCGCGAGCAGCGCGAGCATCGGCACGTGCAGCGCCGTCATGAGCGTGGTGAAGATCGTCGGGAAGCCGTTGAACAAAATCACCACGACGAGGATGAGCCAGATGTGGTTGGCTTCCCAGACGGGGCCCATCGCCTCGTTGATGACGTGCTTCCGCTTTTCGCGCAGGGCGCCGGACGGAAGCAGCTCGATGATGCCCGCGCCGTAATCCGAGCCGCCGAGCAGCACGTAGAGGAGCAGCGAGGCGCCGATGAAGAAGATCAGGATGTCGGTCATGTTTGTTGCTCGAATTTTTTCTGCACGGTCTGGATCTGGCGTTTGAACAGCCAGACGGTCGTGATCGCGAGCCCGATGTAGAGCACGAGAAACAGCGCGAAATGCCACACCATGCCGGGCACGGGCGTGACCGCGTCGCGGGTGCGGACGATGTTGTAGATGATCCACGGCTGGCGTCCGACCTCGGTGACGATCCAGCCCGCCTCGATCGCCACCATGCCGAGCGGCGTGAAGACGACGAGGGCCCGGAGAAACCACGCGGGGAAACGATCACGCCGCGCGTAAATAAAATACAGCA
Organism: Termitidicoccus mucosus; assembly: GCF_038725785.1. Classification (GTDB taxonomy): domain Bacteria; phylum Verrucomicrobiota; class Verrucomicrobiia; order Opitutales; family Opitutaceae; genus Termitidicoccus; species Termitidicoccus mucosus. Next base: position 72,236 of record NZ_CP109796.1, on the reverse strand, counting down.
CGCCGAGCAGCGCCATCGCCATGCCGATGCCGACCATGATTTGAAACGCGATGTGCGTGATGACAACCGGGGGCCAGTCCTCGCGCGGGAACTGGTCGAGACCGGCGACCTCGGCGTTGATGTCGTCGTGCGCGATGAAACTCAGCATGCCGGGAATCGGCACGCCCCGGCGCATCGTCCGGGTTTCCTCGTCCGGGATGCCGCCGATGTAGAGCGGCGCGCGCCGGGAAGTCTCGAAGTGCCCTTCCATGGCGGCGAGTTTCGCGGGCTGGAGCTGCGCGACACGCTGGCCGGCGAAGTGCCCGGCAAAGGGTTGCGCGATCGACGCGGCGGCGCCGAAGGTCATCGCGATTTTCAAGGCGCGCAGGTGCACGTCCCGGGTTTTTCCGCGCAGATAAAGAAACGCATGGATGCCCGCCGCGCCGAAACCCACCGCCTGCAAGGCCGCGAGCTGCATGTGAATGCTCTGGTGCAGCCAGGCCCGGTTGAACATGGCTTTCACCGGGTCGATGTTGTGCGCGACGCCGTCGATCCAGTCGAAGCCCGAGGGTGCGTTCATCCAGCCGTTGGCGGCCACGACAAAGATGCCCGACATGAAGCCGGTCACGCCCACCGCGAGGCCGGTCGCCCAGTGCACCCACGGGCGCATGCGTTTCCAGCCGTAGAGAAACAGGCCGATCGCCACCGCCTCGAGGAAGAATGCGGTGCCTTCCCACGAAAAAGGCATGCCGATGATCGGGCCGGCGTGCCGCATGAAACCGGGCCAGAGCAGCCCGAGTTCGAACGAGAGCACCGTGCCGGACACCGCGCCGACCGCGAAGAGAATGGCGACGCCGCGCATCCACATCCGGGTGAGTTCGAGATAGACCGGATTTTTCTTTTTCAGCCAAAGCCAGTGAGCCGCCGACATGAACAGCGGCATGGTCATGCCAATCGCGGCAAAAATGATGTGGAAGCCCAGCGAAAACGCCATGGTGGCGCGGGCGGCGGTGAGATTGTCCATGAGCGGTGCCGAGAAAAATTCGAGGCGGGAAAATCGGCAAGGCGCAAAAGTTTCCGGACTGGGAAATGAGTGCAACCGGAAGTGGTGCCAGCCAAGCGGAGCCGCGTGAGCGACTGGGAGCGCCGGCTTCCAGCCGGCAGACGACGTGAAGCGTCGCCAAACTCACAGGCGAGTCGCCCGTGCCACCTGCCGGCAAGATGCCGGCACGCTGGGCATGAATAAGTCGCTCGTAATAGCGGACTTGTTTGATGGTTAATAGTTTAGAACGGGCAGAGTGTGGCAGGTTGGGGCAGGCATGGGAAGCAAAAAACAGCATTTTTGGCAACTTTCTGTCAACCTTTCGGAGGGACTTGGACGCGGGGTGAGCCCCTTATTTGTATTCAAATCATGGATACAAATTCCCATTCGCTGACAATGCGGGAATCCGTTCGGCTGGTCGAGCCCCGTTTTTGTCCCGATATTTTTGGGGTTTCCATAAGTTGCTGTTGCGTGCCAAAGGCGCGGATTCTTCCGCCGGTTGCCCTCCCGTCGGTCGGGGGTTTCCCGGCGATGCGGAAAGGCGGTTGTCGCCGTTTGGAAAGCCTTTTGAAGTGATGACGGCAGGCCGGTGCGGGTGGTTTGCGGCCTTGGTGCGCGTGCGCCGGGTGGCGGCATGATGGCGGCGACGGGTGTTTTTTCGATTCCGTCAGGCAGGTCGGTTTGCAGGGGCGCGGCATCGCATTCTTGGTGCGGAGCGTCCGCGCCGGTCGCGCAAAAGGTGGTTTGTGTTTGGGCAGGCGCGTCCGGCTGTGGGTTTCATGGACGGGCGGGCGGAAAAGGGTGGAAACGCCTGCCAGCCAAAAGAGGCGCGCAAGCCGGTGGGCTGGCAACGCCAGCCATGGGCGGGTCGCGGTCACGAGGCGTTTGCCGTGTTCTCAATGTGCTGGCAGCGGCCAGCGAACCTCCGCGCCCCAGTAGTTGCCGGATCGGGTGTGGCGCGCAAGGTGGAGGCGCGACGCAGGAGCGCACGACCTTGCGCGCCACGCCACACTCGGCAACGGGGCGCGATGTGAGGGGATTCCCAATCCGCAAGGTCGGCCATCCCGCAAGGGGAAACATGACCAAAGTGAGCCTGCGTCGGGTTTCCCCTATTCTTTTTTGGTTCTTCCGAACCGAGGTCATGCGAAGTCGAACATCTGTTGTCCCAACGCAGCTTTGATTTGCTCGGTTTTCTCCGGCGAAGGCGGTTGTCCCTGTTGCTCGGCAGCGGCTGTGATGAGCGCGGTTGCGAGCGGCATCATTGTTTTATTTTCGTCCTTGTCCTCCTTTTCGGTTTGCGACGCATCTGCTTGATTTTGTGCGGCGGCAAGTCCGGCGAAGAGATGGAGGCGGCCCCGGAAAATCCAGTGGATGTTCCGCCATGAGGCGAAAAATTTCATGCTGAGCGTGTTCCCGTGAATGACCTCCGTGGGAATCCCCCAGAGGGTGGCGTTGATGAAGCACATGTCACAGGCGGTTTTGCTGATGTCGATGGCGGTGACTCGCAAACGGCGGCGGTTTTCCGGTGAAAGCGCCTTGGCAAAGGCCAGAATCATCGCTCCCGCGCCGCAGGCCGGTTCGCAAAGCGTGATGGGGCCTTCTGCCGGCAGCGATGAGTCAGCGGCAAGCATGTGGGCTGTCATTTCGCAGATATTCTGCGGGGTGTGAAACTCTCCATTCCATTGCTGTCCCTTATGGGAGAGGGCCAGTTCCATGTAGTGGCCTCCGAGCAGGTCGGTGAAGGGCTGGGCCTCCATTTCCATGACCAGTGCGGCAAGGGCGTGGCTGAAAATTTCCAGTTCGTCCCGGTTCCAGCGTCTGGCCTCTTCGAGGTATTCGGTTTCACGGGTGCCGTGCGCGAGTGCGCAAGCGGCCAAAGATGCGAATGCCGTGAACACCTCGTGCGCGTCGTGGCGGCGGATGAGTTGTTCGAGCAACGACCTGAAGGTCGGGGTTTGACTCGTTTTCATGCGACGCGGCTTTCGTTGCTGAAGTGCAGTTTGCGGTCGTCGCCGATGTAGAGATCGACTTCGCCGAAGGACTCGCTGGCGCGGGTGAGTTGCTGCATGGCGAACTCGGCAAGCTCGTCGTTCACAGACTCGTCCCAGAAGCCGCTGCCGTGACCGCAGCGCGTGAGCCAGAAATTATGTCCGTTACGCTCGTCGTCGAGATGGCACAGGTCGGTTTTGCACTCGCGGCAGAATTGCGAGCATTCCGCCCATGCGCTCACCAGCGAGGCGGTGGCGATGTCCTCAATGGAGTGGGTGGCGTCGAAGTATTTTTCGTTGTCGTCGCTGGATGTCCAGAGCGCCGCGCCTAGATAACCGCGCAGGACTCGGAAGAGCATGGTTTCGCCGGTCTCGATGTGATGGAGAAGTTCCCGGTGGACGGAGGCGCGCTTGCGGCCTTGGGGCAGGTGGAGTGTTTCCAGAACGCAGGTCGTTTCGGTTGTCATGTGATTTGGCGCAATCAGGCGCAGTCCGCTTCCGGCGACATGCCGGGTTGTCTCGGCCTTGCCCGATTCACGTCGTTCCGAGGGCACACCCAGTCAAAGGATGCCGGAGCAGGTGCGGAGGCGTCCGGTGTGGAGCGCAGCCCGAGCTTGCGAGGGCGAGCAATACATTGACGGGTGTGACACAATTCGGAACACGCAGCAGGCAAGGGTTTTAAGCGGGGTGCCAGTGGGGCGCGTGGGTGCGCGATGTGGTTTTTCACGATTGTATCCAAATATAAAATACGGGCTCGCGTCCGTCCGGCGTGATTGCCTGCAAGCGGTCGCCCGGATAAAAACGCAACGGCGGCGGATGCCCGCCGCGCCGTGCGCGGAGCCGCCGATGCCGGTCAAAGCCAGCGGTGTTCAAGGGCGTCGCTGTTGCCGAAAAGCCGCCATGCGAGGTCATGCACCAGCGAGTGGCCGCAATCGAAGCCACAACCCTCCACGCGGATGGCCTCGCGTCGCGAATCGTATCGGGTGGCCAGCGCCTTGGCCGCGCTCCAAGTGATGCGCTGCGGCTTGTTTTCGCGGATGGCAAACAAATCCAGCCACCGGCACGTGCCGCTCCTGCTGATGTGGCGGAGGAAGACGTAAACGGTGTCGCCGACCTTGAGGTAATTTTTGCGAAGCCTTTCGATGGCCTGGGTGCTTTCGGTTCTGGCGAGGTCGCGTTTGGTTCGAGCTTTTTGATTCATGTTCGGAAATGAAATCAGGCGCGGTCCGCTCCCGGCATCGTGCCGGGTTATCCTCGGCCTCGCCCGATCTCGTCCGCCCGGACTCACATCGAGTCAAAGCCCGGCTGCGCGGGTCGCGGACGGGCGGTGTGGAGGCGAGCGCCAGCGAGCACGACATTGACCGATGTGATAGGGTGAGAAGACGACGGGCAGGGCAGATTTCTTAATGTCCGGTGGCATGTCACGCGGCCATTGTCCGCATTTCCGGCGGAGCAAAATGCGGAGTGTTTTCCCGCGCCAGGGGAGCATGGACGGCGGCGGGCGGAGGCGCGCAAAAAAAGAGGGCACCGCCTCACCGGCGGCGCGCGCGCACCTGCGCCCCGCCTCCGCCCGCCGACGTTCTGGCTCCCCGTCCGTGCGCCGGTGCGTCCCCGCCCCTCACGAGGTCGCGCCGCGCCACAAGGCACGCAGGGGCGCGGCGCGATTTCGTGAAGGTCGGGCGGTGCGGACAGGCGTCATGCGGTCGCGCCCGTGCGCCGCGCGCACGTCGCCGGAAATCCGGGTATTTGGAATGTGGATACCGCCCCTATTTCTTTTCGCGCGCCTCCGGTAGGCTGCGGTCATGCAAGGCCCGAAAAAATCATTGCCGACTGAGGCAAGGGGAGAGGCGTGGTGCTCAAAAAGAACGCAGGTGCGTTCCGGGTGGGCGCGGCCTGTCCGCATTATCCGCGCGCGTGTCGCGAGGGAGGTGCTGCCATGCTGACGGCCAAGCCGCAACTGAATCTGTCCAATGCGGCGGGGTATTTCCGCGAGCATCTGGCCACGGGCGACTACTATATGGACGGCCATGTGGTGCGCGGCGAGTGGCGCGGAGTCGCCGCGTCCATGCTCGGGCTCGACGGCATCGTGGACGAAAAAAGTTTTTTGGCGATGTGCGAAGGTCAGCACCCGGAAACCGGACAAGGCTTGACGATGCGGCGCAACACGACCCGTCACGAAGACGGGCACACGGTGTCGAACCGGCGCGTCTTTTATGACTTCACCATATCGCCACCGAAGTCGGTTTCGGTGGTCGCGCTCTGGCAGGATGCCCGGATTATCGCACTCCATGATCGCGCCGTCCGCGCGATGGTCGATCAACTGGAAAAGTTCGCCGAGACACGCGTGCGCAAGGACGGCGAGAACGGCGAGCGCGTGACCGGGGGAATTGCCGCCGCGCTGTTCCGGCATGACACCAGTCGCGAACTCGACCCGCATCTGCACACGCACTGCGTGGTGTTCAACGCGACCTACGATTGGACGGAGGAAAAGTGGAAGGCGCTTCACGCGACGGGCATGTATCGGGCGCAAAAATTTGCGGAAAATTTGTACTACCATGAGATGGCGAAGGGGCTGAGAAATTTCGGCTACGAGGTCGTCAACACATCGACGGGATTTGAGATTCAGGGCGTGCCGGAGGATGTGATCGCCCGCTTTTCCAAGCGGCATCAACAGATTGATGCGGAGACGAAAAAACGCATCGAAGCGGAGGGGTTGCGCGGGAACGAAAAGGAGCTGCGCGCGCAGGTCGCGCAGGACAAGCGGCGGCGCAAAATAAGAAGCCTGTGCGCGGAAAAACTGCATCCGCGCTGGGCCTCGGAAATGCCCGCCTCCGAACACGCCGCGCTCTCGCGCATCGCTCCGGAAAAACTGCCGCCGCCGCTGCCGGCGGTGGCTTCGGAACAATGCGGGCTGCCCGGATTTGTGGCGTGGGCGGACGCGCATCTGTTTGAGCGCCGCTCGGTGGTCGGCGACTACGAGTTGATGTCGGCGGCGCTGGCTCGCGGGCGCGGCCAAAATTTTTCCCTGGCGGACCTGGAAAACGAGATGGCGAAACGCGATTACATTCGCGATGCGAAGTCGCGCAAACTGACCAACCGCGAGGCGCTGGTGTGCGAGTTTTCCCTTGTGCTCGACGCGCAGAACGGGATGCGAAGCCATGCCGCGTTCAACGCGGGGTATCAACCGGCGGAGTCGTTGTCGGCGGAACAGCGCGGGGCGGTGCTGCGCATCCTGCGCAGCCGCGATTTTATCACGGTGTTCCAAGGGGCGGCGGGAGTGGGGAAAACATTTGCGGTGCGCGAGGTCGTGCGGGGGTTGGAGGCGGCGGGGCATCCCGTGCGCGTGTTCGCGCCTCAACACCAGCAGGCGGCGGACTTGCGTCGCGACGGCCTCGCCTCGGCAGACACTTTGGCGAAGCTGCTGGCGGGAGGGGCGGACGGTGCGGGAGGGCGGCTGCCGCGCGGCGCGGTCGTGATTGTCGATGAGGCCGGGCAGATCGGCGGGCGTGACATGCGCGCGCTGGTTGACCGGGTGCGGGCTTGCGGCGGGCGGCTGATCCTGTCGGGCGACACGCGGCAGCAGGGCGCGGTGGCCGCCTCGGACGCGCTGCGCGCCATCGAGGAGCACACGAATTTGCAGACGGTGCATTTGAAAAAAATCCGAAGGCAGGACCCGGAGGCGGTGGCATCGCGGGAAGAAAAGGCGTTTGTGCGAAAATACCGCTCGGCGGTGAAGGCTGCGGCGGAGGGCCGGCTGGCGGCTTCATTCGACAAACTGGATGCAATGGGGTGCATTCGTGAACTCGATGCCGGCGAACGCATGGTGGAACTGGCACGCGAATATTGCGAGGCGCTGGATCGCAAGGAACGGGTGCTCGCCGTCGCGCAGACTTGGGACGATGTGCGCGCGGCCAATGACGCCATCCGTACGCGTCTGCGTGAAACCGGAAAACTGGGCGCGGGCAGGCCGGTGGCGTCGTGGCAGTCGGCGGACTTGAGCGAGGCGCAAAAGCGCGATGCGCGCTTCTACACGCCGGACGCGGGGGTTTTGTTCATTCGCGGCTACGGACGTTTCAAGCGGGGCGATTGGTGCGAGGTTGCCGGTGCCGATACGCACGGCGTGACCTTGCGCAAAGACGGGCGCACCACGACCGTGAGCTACAAATGTGCGGACCGCTTTGTCGTCACCAAGACGAATGAATTGGAACTGGCGCGCGGCGACCGCTTGCAGATGAAGTTCAATGGAAAATCCGCCGAGAGTGAGGCGATCCGTAACGGCGAACTGGTCACGGTGCGGCGCGTGATGAAGGACGGGCGCATCCGCGTGCGTGATGACGCGGGAGTCTCGAAAACGCTCGCGGCGACGCAGCGGATGTTTGTGCGCGGCTACGCGGTCACCTCTTACGCCTCGCAGGGCAAGACCGTCGATACCGTGCTTGTCGCCCATGACGGCGAACAAGCGCCTATGATGAGCCGCCAGCAATGGTATGTCGGCATATCGCGGGCGCGGCGGAAGATCGTCGTGTTTACCAGCGACAAGGAGGCGCTGCGGCTGAACGTCGAGCGCGAGTCCGACCGCGAACTGGCGTTGTCCATCAAGCCCGACGAGGCGACCGCCGAGGCTGTGCGCCAGAGACTCAAGGAGGCGTTTCAGCACCAGTTGTCGTTGAAGGCGCAGCAACGTTTGCACGAATCGCTCCGGCAATGGGTGCCCCGCCTCCGCAACAGAAACAGCAACCGCAACAAGACCAATCAAGAGGAATACAATTATGAGCCTGAAAAATGAAATCGAACGTCACCGCCTGGCCCGGGCCGCCGGTGGCAACATCACATCGTCCGGGAACGGCCATGCCGCATCCGAAAAACGCGAGGCTTCGGCAGCGCCGCCGCTATTCCTGCGCCTCATAAGGCGGGACAAACAATGCTGGCTGCTGCCGTGGACTTGCTTCCACGGCGTGGGTTACGAACCGGAGGCCGCGACTGGCGGTGACACTGGCGGCCATGAGTGTTTGCGCCTGGTCTTTATGAGCCACGATGTTTCCGTGCGCGGTCATAACCTCGGCGGCGTGGTCGATGCCATCGGAGCGTTCGCCCTGCGTGAATTGCGCGAGGTTTCGGAAAGCTACCAGGCTGCCACGGCGGGCGTCGCCGCACCCGCGCCTGTGGTTTCGGAAATAAACGTGGTGGCAAAATAAGCATGGTCGTTTCGTCCCTGAAAATGGTCTGAATGTCCAAGCCGGGCGCGGTATTTTCGGGCATAATGGCGAGGCTGTGTGCAAGGTTGCGCGCGGCATTTGCACTTATGCTGTTTCGTTTTCTTCTCGCTGCCGTGAGCCTTGGCTGCGCGTTTTTCGCGCGGCGCGCCGCCATGCCGCCGGGCGCGGCGCTGGCGATGACGGCGGTGTTCGCCGTGTTTGCCGTCTGGCAGGTGGCGTGCGGTGTGATGGCGACGCGCGGTCGCCCGCGTGCGAGACCGATTCTGACGCTGGGCGGGTTTTCGTGGTCGTTGAATGACTTTTGCCGGGGCTGGCTGGTGACGGGCGAGACGGGTTCGGGAAAAACGCTTTCGGCCGTCAATGCCATGCTCTGGCAGGTCTCGAAAAATTGTCCGCGCTGGGGTGGCATCTGCATCGATGACAAGGGGCTTTACTGGGAGACGCTTTCGGCGATGTTCAGGCACCTCGGGCGCGAACAGGATTTGATTCTGCTGCAAGTGCGGCCGGACGGCGCGCCTGCGGATTGGGAGCCACCGCACACGTTCAACTACCTTGAGGACCCGCGCCTGCCTTTTTCGGCGAAGGCGAAGGATGTCTGCGATGTCGCCGCCTCGCTCGGGCAGGACGGCGACCAGTCGTTTTTCAAGACCCAGGCGGAAATCCAGATGGATTTTGCGTTTCAGGCGCTGGCATGCGCCGGGTTGTCCGTCACGCTCAACCACGCCTATGAAATGCTCTCATCGGACGCATGGACGAAGGACATTATCGGCATGCTGGATGAAAAAAACACGCCGGAGTCGCGCGAACTGATGGAATATTACGAAACGCAAATCGCCAGCCAGCCGAAGGATCAACTGGGCGGCGTGCGCGGCACGCTGGCGAACCGGTTGAAGCATTTTACGCATCCCGACATCGCGAGGGTGTTTTGTCCCGAGAAATCGACGCTTTCGTTTTCGGAGATCGACCGGGGCAAGGTGATTTGCGTCTCGATTCCACAGCGTTTCAAGACGGAACGGAGATACATCCACACGCTGCTCAAGCTTGTGTTCTATTCGCATGTGCTGCTGCGCTTCGACCGCACCTCGAAGGAGCGGGCGAATGACAATTTATTAATATTATGGGCTGACGAGGCGCAAAAAATCGTGACGGCGAATCACGATGGCACGAGTGATTACAATGTCGTGGACGTGATGCGCGAGGCCAGGGCGACGGTGGTCGCGGCGACGCAGAGTTACACGTCGCTCATCCCGCCGATTGGCGACGAGCAAAAGGCCAGGGTTTTTATCGCGAACATGGCGAACCGCATCATGTTCAAGGCCGCCGATGAGGAATCGGCAAAAATCGCGGCGGATACGCTGGGGAAGAAAAAGTATAGGAAACGCACCTATGGGTATTCCGCTGGCAAGCGGACGATGTCGTATTCCGAGGAAGAAAAATATTACATCGAGCCACACGAATTCCGGCGGCTGCGGAAGTTTCAGGCGGTCGTGCAGCACTGCGAGGCCGGGTTTCGGCGCGTGGTGCTGCCGCCGCGCGATGCGGACGGGCGCGTGTGCGGGTGGTTCCGCTAATCTCATTTTGCCATGTCCGCACTTCGACCTATTAAAAACATCGACGATGACTGGTTCCGCCAGCGTCGCGAACAACTCCGCGACCTCGGCGCGCATCTGCGCGGGCACATCAAGGGGCAGGCGCATGTCATCGGGTGCGTGGAATCGGTGTTGCGGCGCGGCGAACTCGGTCTCTCTCATCCGGGACGGCCCAAAGGCTCGTTCCTTTTTGTAGGCCCGACAGGGACGGGCAAAACGGAGATAACGAATGCGTTCACGGGGTATTTGTTCGGCGGGGCGAAGCCGCTGCGCTTCGACATGTCGGAATACCAAAATCAAACCTCGGTTGAGAAGTTGATTGGTGAGAAGGTCGGGGACATTGGCTTGCTTGGCCGGGCGCTGGCGAAGGCGGAGGCCGCGCATGGCGACGGTGGCGGCGGCAATGGCGGGACGCTTTTGTTTGATGAAATCGAGAAGGCGCATCCGCTGGTGCTGGATTTGTTTTTGCAGATATTGGACGACGCGAGCATCACGCTGGCGAGTGGCGAACGGAAAAATCTTTCTGGATATTATATTGTGTGCACGTCGAATATCGGCGCGGCGGAGGCCATGCGGATGCAGTCCGCCCCGTTTGCGAGCATTGAGCGCACGGTGCTGGCCCGTGTGAATCAAACACTGCGTCCCGAGTTGGTGGGGCGCATGACGGAAAAGGTGGTGTTTGCGCGGTTGCCTTATGCGGTGCAGCGGGAGATTTGCGAGGCCATGATCGCGGGCGAACTGGCGCGGCTGCGAAAGCTGGGGCATGAGATCACGATCACTCCCGATGACGTAGAGACGATTTTGCGGGCAGGTTTTCACAAAACCCTTGGCGCGCGTCCCATGCGCGGTGCCGTCGAGCGATTTTTGCAAGATCGAGTGATCTTTTCGGTATTAGATGTATCTGCTTAACAGATGCAGGCATTCTGAATATTATACCATTTTCCACTCAAATTTAGACCATAAATGGTAGGGCGATCACTCCGCGATCGCCGTCGAGGGCAACATGTGATTCGCGGCGGCCACTCCGTGGCCGCCTATCGGATAAAGGCTAAAAGTCATTGAGAAATGGTATGACATTTTTCAGTTAACTAGATTTAAAGTAAAAATGGACGGCACGGAGGCCGTCTTCCCAGCAGGAGGCAGTCATCCCGCCTGCTACGGCTTGTTTTTTCCGCGTTTTGCCAGAAACAGCATGACCAAACCGAACACACCGAAAACAACGCCCGAGGCGATGTTGATGTTCAGCCCGTAATTATGATGCGCGGCGTAGATCGCCGGGTCGGAAACGAACCCGTAGATGAGCAGGATCACTCCCAGAATCAGAAAGAGAAGACCCATCGGAAGGCGGACATCGAGTTGCATGGTTTGGCGCGAGGTTGAGGGTTAGAAGAAGATGATGTTGAGCACGACGGCACACAGGAGCACCACGGTGCCGAACACTGCCGGGCGTTTCCACCAAGCCGTGTCATGCTCCTTGATCTTCTCCGTGAGCGAATAGACCAGGCCGCGCAATTCGTCGTCGGTCTTGGTGCGCTTGGTCGCGAGCGAGACGAGGATGGTGATCACGAAGCAAGTGCTCCACGCCCAGATCGCGGTCCAGAAGTTCTGCGCCATCTCGCTCGGGTAAACGTGCTGGATCGAGAGCCAGCCTCCCTTGATTCCGGCCACGGCTTTTTCCGGCAGCGAGAGACCGTGATGGATGGCGGCGGCGACCGTGCCGAGCACGAGCCCGGAAAACGCCGCGTGGCCGGTCGTGCGGCGCCAGAACATGCCCAGCAGGAACGTGGCGAAGAGCGGCGCGTTCACAAAGGCGAACACCAGTTGCAGCACGTCCATGATATTGTTGAAGGCCGCCGCAAAATACGCCGCGCCCATGCTGAAGAGGATGCCGAAAACCGTCGTCCAGCGACCGACGTTGAGGTAATGCCGGTCGGAACCGTCCTTCTTGATGTAGCTCTGGTAAATGTCGTAGGTGAAGACGGTGTTGAAGGCGGTCACGTTGCCCGCCATGCCGCTCATGAACGAGGCCATCAGCGCGGTCAGGCCGATGCCGAGCATGCCGGTGGGGAAATAATACGAGAGCATCGTCGGCACGACCAGGTCGTAGTCGAGGCTGTCGCCCTTGGCGGGCAGGTGGAAGCTGCTGTCGGCCATGCTGTGCATCGCGATGGCGATCATGCCCGGCGCGATCACCAGCGCGGGGAAAAGCATCTTGGGAATCGCCGCGAGAATGGGCGTGCGTCGCGCCGCCCCCATGTCCTTCGCGGCCATGGCGCGCTGGATGACAAGAAAGTCCGTGCACCAGTAGCCGAACGAAAGCACGAAGCCCAATCCCATCGCCAAGCCGAACCACTCCACGCCCATCGGATTGGTCGCCGGCGAGCCGGTGAAGCTCCACGAGTGCGTCCACGCATCGCTGGCAAAACCGGCGTTTTCCGCCACGGGCATGAGCTTTGTTTTCAGGCCTTCCCAGCCGCCCACGTTTTTGAGGCCGAGCAGCACGAGCGGCAGGAAGCCGAACACGATGAGGAAAAACTGGAGCACCTCGTTGTAGATGGCGGAGGTGAGGCCGCCCATGAGAATGTAGGCGAGCACGATGAGGCCGGAGACGATGATGCAACCGTGGAAGTTCCAGCCGAGGATGAGGTTGAGGAGCTTGGCCAGCGCATACATCGAGATGCCCGATGACATCACGGTCATGCCGGCGAAGGTGAGGGCGTTGAACCCGCGCGTCTTCTCGTCGAAGCGCAGCTTCAGGTATTCGGGCACCGAGCGCGCCTTTGAGCCGTAATAAAACGGCATCATGAAGATGGCCACGAAGATCATCGCGGGAATCGCGCCGATCCAATAAAAGTGGCTGGTCATGATGCCGTATTTGGCGCCCGAGGCGGCCATGCCCATGACCTCCTGCGCGCCCAGGTTGGCGCCGATGAAGCCCAGCGCGCAGATCCACGCGGGCAGCGAGCGGCCGGACTCGAGGTAATCCTTGGTGCCGGTCATTTGCCGCCGCAGCACCCAGCCGATGCCGAGCACGAAGGCGAAATAAATGCCGATGATGAGATAATCGACGAATTTAAGCTCAAGGGTCGTAATGCTTGCCAGAATCATGAATATGCGTGGATTGGATGGTCGTTAATTAATTTAGAGCACCTGACAGAATTCAGGATTAACCATGGTCCCGCAGGCGCCGACTTAAGAGCGTTTATCAAAAGAAAAATTGAGGAGGTCTGTTTTAGCACAAGGGCACAGAGATCTGACATGGAGAGCACGGAGAAGGGAAATCCTTTTCTGGTTTGGCCTCCGTGACCTGCGTTAAAACAGACTTCATTTGCCTCTTTGCGAGTTGCGTTGGTTATTTTGTTATACAATTTCCGAACGAGATTTAATCCTTTTGGGAGGCCGTCCCTCCAAAAAGGATAGAGGCTGCTATAGTCTAAAAGTGATTCGAAAATGGTATTATATGCTTTCTATTTTGAGGCGATGCGACGCAGCGCGAGTGAGAGCAGGCGCCACCAATTGAACGCAATATTCCACCACCGATCCGCTGCCAGACTCGTGATGATGGAATGTAGCGTATGTTGACCTTATCGACGACGGATGGCGGCGATAACGATGAAGAGGCCGAGAAGGGCGAGACCGGGAATTGAAGTCGCACCGCCGCCTCCGCCTCCTCCTTCGCTGCTGCCACCAGTGGAGCCGGTGCCGTTGCCTATCGTCGTGCCGGTGGTAACGGCCAGCGTGGCGACTTGGGCTGAGGTGAAGTCGCCAGCGGCGAAGGTGATTTCGCGGACGACTGCGTTGCCGGTGTCGGCGACGAGGAGCGTGCCTTCGGGCGAGAGGATGACGGCTTGCGGAGCGTTGAACAGCGCGGTGGCTGCGGAGCCGTCACGGAGTCCGGAAATGCCGGGCATGCCTGCGAGGGTGACGATTTCACCGTCAGCGGCGAGGACACGAATGGTGTGGTTTCCGGTGTCTGCGAAGTAGATGTTTCCGGCGGCGTCGGAGGCGAGGCCACGCGGGTTGTTGAGGAGGGCGTCGGGTGCGTCGCCGTCAGCGGTGCCGACAATGCCGGGTGTGCCTGCGTAGTGCAGGAAGACGCCGAGCGAGTCAGGTGTGCGGAGCGTGTTGTTGCCGGTGTCGGCCACGAAGAGATACCCATCGTTGTCAATGGTGACACCGGAGGGAGCGTTGAAGCGGGCGCCGGTGCCGGCGCCGACGGTGTTGCCCGCGGTGCCAGTGAGGCCGGCAAGCAGAGCCACGGTGCCGTCGGTGTCCACGGTGCTGATAGTGTGGTTGGTGGAGTCGGCGACATAGAGCGTGCCGCTGGCGTCGATGGCGAGGGCGACGGGTTTGCCGAGGCCCGTGGCGAAGGTGGTGACTTGGGCATCGGAGGTAATTTTGCGGATCACGCCGTTGTCCTTGTCGGCGACGAGGAGTTCGCCGGCGGCGTTGAAGGCGATGGCCGTGGGCTGGTTGAAGCGGGCGGCGGTGCCGGTGGCGTCGAGGAGCGCGCCGGAGGCGGAGGCACCGGCGAAGACGGAGGTGCTGCCGGAGGTGTCGATGCGGCGGATGATGTTGGCGGGCGTGTCGGCGACGTAGAGCGTTCCGGCGCTGTCAAAGGCGAGATCGGCGGGGCCTGCAAAAATGGCCTCGGCGGCGACAAGCTTGACAGGATCGCTGTAGGTGGTGCCGTTGACATTGACAGCGCGATAACGGAAGAGGTAGCCGTCCATGCCGGCGTTGATGCGGGATATTTTGAGTGTGCTGGTGAGGACGCCCGAGTAGTTGGAGTTAGTAGGGGATAGGTCGCTCCAAGATTTGCCGCCGTCCGTGGAAATTTGCCAGAGGTAGGTGGGGCGGAGATCCGCTGGCGGTGGCGGTGAGAGTAAAGGAGCGGCCCACGGCGACGACTTGCTCGGCGGAGTAGTTGTTTGTGATGACGGGGACCGATTGCGGGAGTTCCACCCAAGCGGCGTGGAGGCTGTGGTTGTTGAGGTCAGGCACGATGGTCGTCTGTGTGGCTTCGGTGCCGGCAGCCTCGGGTTCGGTGAACCAGCCTGCGAAGGTGTATCCGGGTTTCACCGGCACGGGCAGGGTGCCGTAGGGGAGTTCGCGAGTGACGGTTTTCGTGGCGGGGGAAACCGTGGCTCCTTCACCGGCATCGAAGGTGACTTGGATGACGACGAACGGATTCGCGGCTTGTGTGATTTGAATGTTGGCGGGACTGCCTGATGCGCCTTCGCCGGTGATGCGGAGCGTGGTGGAGCGTTCGGTGCCGGTGCCGAGTGGATTAAGGTCGTATTCGACGGTGATGTAACCGGTGTCAGTGCCGCTGGTGACGGTGGTGATGCGCGCCCAATCGGGGGCGTTGGTCAGCGTGGCCTGCCAGACGAGCGAGGAGCCTGCTTCTCCGCTGTTGGTGATGGAGAAGGAGACCGAGCCGGCGTCCCTGGTGATGGTTTGCGCGGTGTTGGGTGAAACTGAGAGGGCGGGTTGCGGGCCGGTGTTGACGGTGAGCGTGGTGGCGGTGGAGAAGATGTCGCCGCCGACGCCGTTGTTGAGTTTCACGCGGTATTGTTTGCCGGTGTCGGAGAACGTGAGGCCGGTGAGGTCGAGGGTGGCGGATGTTTCGCCGGAGATGTCGTTCCAAGTGCCGCCGCTGTCGGTGGAGATTTGCCATTGCAATGACGGCGCGGGGGTGCCGGTGGCGGTAACGGAAAGGGTGATGTCGCTGACGTAGGCGATGGTGCTGGCGGGAAGGTCGCCGTTTGCGGCAAAACCAGGCGCGGTGACGATGGTGAGGGTGGCGGCAAGCGGGACGCGCTGGTAGGCGACCCCTTTGACATAGACGGTATAAACAGCGCCATTGTCGGCAGCAGTAAGCGTCGGGGTGGTGTAGCTGGCAGTTGTGGCGCCGGAGATGGTTTCGCCGTTCTTTTTCCAAGTGTAGGTGAATGGGCCTGTGCCGGTGGGAGTTACGGTGAAGGTGGCGGTTTCGCCGACTTGCGCGGATTGGTCGCCGGCATCGGCGGCCCATGCGAGCGAGGGCGGGGTTTCTCCGCTTGGGTCAACGATGTTGATCCAGATGGCCTGGCCGCCGGTGCCGGGATCGGCGCCGGTTTCGAGGGCGGTGTTGACGCTGGCACCGAGAGCGTTGAGCGCGGGATTGGGGAATGTGCCGGAGATGGCGGTGGCGGTGACGATTTTGTAGCGGCCGGGGACGGCGGTGGCTCCGGAGTCGGCGCCGCCGATTGCGAGGTTGAGGATGGCGGCGCCGCCGATGGTCAGCGTGCCGTTGACGTTAAGCGTGCCGTGCGAGCCGTCCTCGAAGAAACTGGCCTTGAGGCTGGCCGAGGAGGAAATGGTGCCGGAGCCGTTGAGCGTGAGTGTGCCACCGGCGGATTGTCCGCCTGCGGCGACAATGCCGGAGCCGTTGAGAAGGATGTCTCCGTTGATGACACCGGTGCCACTAAGAGTGCTGGCGCGTCCGCTGATGGTGCGGACACTGCCGTTGTGGGTGCCGTTGACGATGAAGGTGCCGTAATTGAGGTTGGTATAGGTATCCACATAATCATATTGTATGACACCGGTTTCGGCGAGAGTGATGACGCCGGTGGCGCCATCGGCGATGCGAAGGGCCTCCTTTCCACTGGCGTGCGTGGCATGGAGCGTGCCGGAGATGACAGAGCTCTGGTTGATGTAAGCCTGGTATCCGCCGCCCCAAGTGACGAGAGAGTCCTTCTCGGTATTGAGCGTGTTAAAATTCTGCTCCCTAATTGTGCCGGCGTCGAGTTCGGCACCGGTTTTTACGGTGACTTTCGCGCCCCAAAAAGCAGCCGCGCGAGGGGAATAAAAACCGTGGGTGGCGGTGACGGTGACGCGGGTGTGGTCGTTGAGGATGAGTGTCCACGGCTGATCGCTATTGTTGTTATTACGACTAAAGAAGCATGCGCCATCGAGTTCGAGATTGAGCCACGCGCCGCCGGTGCTGGAGAGGGTAAGCGTGGTGGAGCCGGTTAGCGCGCCGCTGGCGGCAAATCCGCCGATTTTATGTGAAACGTCAGCGGGGCCGGTGTTTTCGAGGAGGATGTCAATGGCGGGTGTGCCGGGAAGCGTGGTATCAATGGAAACACGTTCGCCGGAACCGGGAACGACACCGGTGCTCCAATTGGACGGAAGATTGTAGTCGTTGTTGATGGTGCCGAGCCAGGTGACGGTGGTATCGCGGACGGCGCTGTTGTAGGCGGGAATGGAGGCTGGCGTGCGTGTGTAGGTTTCGCCGGAAGCGAAGCCGCCCGGGATGGGATTGCCGCCGGAGTCAGTGATGGTGGCGGTATCGGAAACTTTCAGGCCGATGGTGCCGGCGCTTTCGAGGGCAAGGCCGGAGACGGTGACATAGAGGACGCTCGGATCGCCGGCGTCGGCGCGGACGCCGGTGACGGCAGCACCTGTGACGCCGGCAGCCGCGAGCGCTTCAAAGTCGGCGGCGTCGGCGTCAGCGAAGGCCTCCGAAAAGGTGACCTTGAAGACAACAGCGGCGGAGGTGGTGCTCTCGGTGGCGGGGCTGTGGCGGGTGATGGAGGAGACGGTCGCGGCACTGGCGGTGGCGGCGAGCGCGAGAAACGCGCCGACGGTGACGGCGAGCGCGGCGAGGCGTTTGAGCCAGTTGCGAGGGGAGTTAACTTTAGTCATGATGAAGCGCGGTGGTTGGAGTGTTTGTCGGGTGCTTGGGATTTTAGTTTTTCGTCGGGAAATGAGTTTCAGGATTTGCGCGCGCGGCGTGGCACGATGAGCAGCAGAGCGAGCGAGAGCATCTGCCACAGACTGGGCGCGCCGCCCCCGCCGCCGCCTCCGGAGTTGCCGGGGTCGGGATTCGGTGTGGTGGTGCCGCTGCTGTTTACGGTGAGCGTGGCGGCATTACTCTTGGCGGAGCCCATCGGGTTTGTGGCGATGGCGTGGTAGCTGCCGGTGTCGGTGGTTTGCGACGGGGTGAAGGCGAGCGTGGCATTGGTCGCGCTCGCGACGGGGGCGTTGTTTTTATACCACTGCCAAGCGGGCGCGGGCGCTCCGGATGCTTCGGTCTTGAGTGTGACGCTGGCTCCGGCTGTCACGGTTTGACCGGCGGGCGATGTCGTGATGACAGGGCCGACTTGCAGGACGCGCACGGTGTGGCTGCCGGTATCAAGCACGTAGATTTCGCCGGTCTCGTCGATGGCGATGCCGGCGGGGGAGTTGAGCGTGCTTTGACCGCCGAGGCCGTCTTGCGAGCCGCTGCTGCCTGAGGTTCCGGCAATCGTGGTGACGATGCCCGTGGCGGCGTCGATTTTGCGGATGGTATGGTTGCCGGTGTCGGTGATGTAGAGATTGCCCGTGGCGTCGATGGCGATGGCCTGCGGGGTGTTGAAGCGCGCGTCGGCGGCGAGCCCGTCGGTGGAGCCGGTGTCGCCGGCCAGTCCGGTGATTGTCTCGACGAGAACGCTGGCGAGTGTGATGCGGCGGATGGTGCTGTTGCCGGTGTCCGCGACGTAGAGGTATGTGCCGGCGGCATTGATAGTCAGGCCCATCGGCATGTGGAAACGAGCGGCGGTGCCAACACCATTGGCGGCACCTTGGATATTGGCTGTTCCAGCGAGGATTGTGGTGGCTCCGTTGGAGGTGACGATTTTGCGGATGGTGTGACTGCCGGTGTCGGCAACGTAGAGGTTGCCCGATGCGTCGATGGCGAGTCCGTGCGGTGCGTCGAGTTGCGCGGCGAGGCCGGTGAGGGTGAGTGTGCTGACGGTGCTCGTGGCGACATCGATTTTCTTGATGACGTTGTTACCCGTGTCGGCGACGTAGAGCGCCGCGCCCGCAGAGTCGATGACGATGGCGGTGGGTGCGTTGAATCCGGTCGCGAAGGTGGTGACGGCGCCGTCTGTTGCGATTTTGCGGATGGCGTTATTGTCGGTGTCGGCGATGTAGAGGTTGCCGTTGGCATCGGCGGCGGCTCCGTTTGGTGAGTCGAAGCGGGCGGCGGTGCTTGCGCCGTTGGTTGCGCCGGGTGTGTTTGCCGCGCCTGCGAGCGTGGTGAGCGCGGTTTTGGGATCAATCGTGAGGACAATCTGGAATGTCGCCGTGCCTGCGGCGTTTGTCACCGAAATCGTGATGTTATATGTGCCCGCAACGGTGGGCGTGCCGCTTATGACGCCGGTGCCCGTGTTTACGGAGAGTCCGTCGGGAAGTCCGGTGGCGGCGTAGGATGTGATCGAGCCGCCGGTTGTGTTTATCGTCAGGGAGAATGCCGCGCCGATCATGCCGGAGGTGTGGCTGGCGTTGGTGACGGACGGTTGCCCGATGAGCGTGATGACGAGCGTCTTCGTGTCGGTGCCGCCGGCATTGATTGCGGAAATTTCGACATTGGTCGTGCCCGCTGTGGCCGGCACTCCGGTGATTACGCCTGTCACAGTGTTGATGGACAATCCCGCCGGCAGGCCGGAGGCCGCATAGCTCGTGGGCGAATTTGTCGCTGAGATAGTGTAGCTGAATGACTGGCCCACTATGGCGCTCACGGAGAGCGTGCCCGAGATGACGGGCGCAGGTGGTGGGGGCGGCGCTTCGGCGAGCACCAACTTCAGAGTATTACCGTTCACATTGACGGTGGCGATCAACTCCGATGCCATGGATTCGGCCCAAATAAACTCGGCGGCATTGTTTATGCCGCCTGATGTTTTCAAAATATTATACGTGCCGGTTACCAGTGATGCGCCATCGCCGATAAGACCGGAAACGGGCACGATCGTGATTGTGCCGGATAGAGTGGCAGAGCCGCTGATGACAAGCCCGGCACCGTTCGTTGTCGAAAGCTGCAAAATCGCCTCGTTCCCCGCCTGCACGTTTCCCCCAATCGTGCCGGTGCCAGCCAAGGTCGCGCCTGCACGCACGGTTACATTGGTCGTTCCCAGAGCGCCGTTGACGATTAGCGTTCCGGCATCAATGCTTGTCTCACCCGTGTAGGTGCTGACGCCGGAGAGCGTGAGCGTGCCGGCGCCGATTTTGGCAAGCGCGCTCGGGCCGGTCAGATCCTCGATAGAACCAGCGTAGGTTGTGGAAAGCCCCTTTGCCCCGACTTGCCACGTCGTTATCTTTCCAGAGGTCGGGCCGCCCTGAATACGCGCAGTGGCATCGCCGGAAAGCGCGCCGATCCCGATGATGAAATCATCGCCCGATTGGATGTTTTGTACGATGACTTTCGAGCCCAGATCGATGGATGCCCTGCCGTAGCCGTAATCATTTGATATGCGAAACTGGTTTTCCGCCGGGGCGTTGGGTTTGGTGATGACATTGATTTGTCCGGAAAACAGCGACCAGTCTCCGCTCAAAATCCCGCGCACATAATCGATCACCACGGTCAGCGTGCCACTTCCGGTCAACGGGCCGCTCACGCCGCCTCCCGCCATGCGGGGCGGACACAACAAAGTGCCGGCTTTCCCTTCCGGCACCACAAGAGTATTCGGCAATTCGCCATAGGTTGCGCCTTGGCTGCCATTGTATCCATGCAACTGCAACGTGCCGCTGTTGAATGTAACCGCCCCCCAGCCAATGCCTCCGTTGCCATTTGCTCCCGCTTGCACAATGCCGCCGTTAATTCGGGTGCCGCCGTAATAGGTGTTGGCACTGCTTAATATCAGGCGGCTGTTTCCCGTTTTTTGGAGTGCCATCGGACCGCTGAACAAGCCGTTGCCTTCGACTGTATAGTCTTGTGTGGAGTTGAAAATTATATTGGCCGGCATGAGCGTGCCGCTCTTTGTCACGGACGGCGAATTCGAGCCCGTGTCGTCAAAAGTGATGCTGTCGCCATCGGAAAATGTCGCCGGTTGATTGTCTCCAGTGACGAAATTTTGCGTCGCGTTGTCGAATGCATTGGCCGCATTTCCGCCGCGCCACACCAGATCGCGGCCCTGCGGCAATGGTGAAACGCTGGCAGGCATTTCCAAGTTGATATAGTCATACATGACGTGATTTTGGGCCGAACCAGTCGAGCGCTGAATCAGGGTGATTGTGTTCGCGCCGATACGAAGCGACGACACCGGGATCGTGACATAGATCAGGCTGTATTTCGCGTGGTTGCCAAGGCGGGCGAGCGCGTTTCCGCCAGAACTGCCGCCAGCCGGGTCGGGGGACACTTCGACGAAATGGTTGCTTTCCTGATTCACGAAAACCCGGACATTGCCGCGATCTATGCTGGCAAACGCGAGCGTAAGCGTGGCATCGCCGCTGGCGGGGAGGCTGTCGAGATTGAAGCGGATGCGCCATTTCCATTGCGACCAGACGCCGTCAACAAGATAACCGGAGTGCGCGTAATTCCAATCGGTCGCCCAGTTGCTTTCTCCGACAACATATTCGAGCGGATTCGGGAATTCCTCATGGAAGTATTCCCATAAAAAGGACTTCCAGTAGTCATCTCCGTGCCGGAACTCGTCGGCGCGACGGTTTGGAATGCCGATCTCCCATATAATTCGCTCGCCGGGGTGGATGACGTTCCAGATGACATCGCCCAAATCGTTTATTCCGCCGGCGGTGACTGTCACGGGTTGCGGATGGGTGTATTCCCCCACCGCGCCGTCGGTGAACACAGTGAGGGTGTAATTGCCGGGGCGAGCGGAGGGGATCACAAAATTTCCGCTTTCATCGGGATGCACCCAGGTCTGGTAGCGTTTTGATTCAAATTGCCAGTTGCCGCCCTCGTCGAGGTGGGAGAGCCCGACCCATGTGTTTGTTCCGGCGGAGAGCGCGGGCTTGAGCGGATCGGTGATGATGATCCTTCCCTTGACGTCACCGCGCTGGGCGTTTGCGGGATAGTCGGCGGTTGTCAGCCAAGCGTAAGGCCATGCGGCGATTTCAGCCTGCACTTGCGCCTTGGCGTCGGCCCAGAGAGCGTCACCTGCGTTTTCCGTCGCAGCGGTGGAATTGCAATAGAGCAAAAACGGGCCGTATATTTTCGACCACTCCTCGCCTGCGGCGACAATGGTTTCCGAGGCATTGTAATGATTTCTGCCAAAGTGCAGGAGCTGATTCGCCTCGGCCACCGCGAGGTCGTTCTTTATGGGACCATCGTTGAGGTAATCGTATCCGCCCAATACAAACCATGCGCCCTTTTTGTTTACATTGCTGGCGTGGCCCCAGCAGCCGGCGGTTTGATACTCAAGCGAGTATTGGTATTTGCAGTCGTATTCGCCAGCGCGCTCGCCTGTCGTGAATTGGATGATTTCCGCTATGCTTGTTGATTCGGCATTAAGAAAATCCGTGCGGGTGCCCCAGAATCCATTGCGGGTTTCGTCCGCATAGATACGTTCGAAAATCCAATCAGTCGAGGTGTAGGGCAGCTTCCAGACCATGCGCCATTCACCCACGCTTGCTGCGGGATAACTCGCTGGATGCGATAAAACCGCATACGAGTATAATCCGGTGTCCCCCCGGCGCAGAACAA
Source organism: Termitidicoccus mucosus (assembly GCF_038725785.1). Lineage (GTDB taxonomy): Bacteria > Verrucomicrobiota > Verrucomicrobiia > Opitutales > Opitutaceae > Termitidicoccus > Termitidicoccus mucosus. The sequence continues at coordinate 49,956 of NZ_CP109796.1, read as the reverse complement.
AGTGGCAATCAATGTCAAAGGCGTGCTTCTGGCTGGCGTTGTTCGCATAAACGGCCTTGCAAGATATATCAATCATGTCGGGCGTGTTTACGGTGACCGTATAGACGCAGTTGGACGGGCCTTCATACATGTCCCCGCCGTCCATGCTGTAGTATATGTAGCCGTTTGTGTCCGCCATTTCAGTGCCTTGGAAAAGATAGGATATGACCCGGGCATTGGACGTGTTGATGGTTGCCGTGACGATGCCGTTGCTGAGAGTCACGTTGTTTTCTTGCATGCTCAACGTGACATCCGCGCCTGTTCCATGCGCCCCGCCTCCGGGGTCATTGGCTGTCATGGTGATGCTTGCGCACAGTGTTGCCGCCACGAAGCCGACTGCCTTAAAAATGATGCGCAGGGGTTTGGACATATTGTTTCTCACGTCTGGGAAAGCACTCGGGATATTTCCTCCCTAGACTAACAAAAACCCGACGGCGCGCCTATCGCACATATGAGGTATTTTTGCAGTACGGGCGGCCAAACCTGCCTAGCGCCAGTTATGCACTTTGAAAAAGCTCTCTCATAGGAGAGGGCTCAGAATTGAAACTGAAAAACGATGGATTTGGGCCATTTTTGACTCTTTCCAAAACAATTCCCTCTCTGAGGCGGCTGATACAAGTGCATAACAGGCTCTAATCAAATCGCGCCGAGGCAGATTTGACGTCTGCGCCGCAAGGGGCGCGATGTAGCGGTTGCGCGACTCAGTCTCCCTTGAGGAACTTCACGACGGCCTCGGTGCGAGTATGCACGCGGAGTTTTTCATAAATGTTCCTCAAATGTGTGCGCACGGTGAAGGCGCTGAGGGAAATCTCACGGGCGATGTCCTTCGAGGTGTGCCCCTTTGATAGGAGTTGCAGAATTTCGATTTCGCGCGGGGTGAGCTTTTCCTTCAGGGCATCGGTTTGCGCGGCCACGTCAGGCTTGCGAAACAACTGCATGACTTTGCGTGCGATTTCTCCCGTCATGGGCCCTTCGCCGTTCATGAGATCGCGTATTGCGGTGACGATTTCCTCGCCACTGGAGCGTTTGAGCAGATAGCCGTTGGCCCCCGCCTTGAGCGCCTTGAATATTTCCTCGGTGTTTTCGTAAATCGTAAGAATCATTACCTCGGTGTGCGGAATGATGCGCTTGATTTTTTCGGTGGCCTGTATGCCGGAGCCGTCGGGGAGGTTGATGTCCATGATGACAACGTCGGGCATGAGCGGCGGAATCCGCTTGAGGGCGCTTTGCACGTTTCGGCATACGCAACACAGCTCAAAATCAGGCGTTTCCGTTATGATTTGGGCGATGTCGCGGGCGATGTCTGCATTGTCTTCAACAACTGCTACCTTGATGGACATGAGGGTATGTTTCTAATGATTCATTGATGTTGGCTTAATGGAGGATGATCGCGCCGGAACGGCAATTCAACCGAGATTTGCGCGCCTGCTCCGGGGGAACTCTCGATTTTAATGTTCGCGCCGATCTCTTTCATGCGAGTATGCATGTTGCGGAGGCCGTTGCCGTCGTCTTCGCCCACTGCGGCGGCCACATCAAAGCCCTGTCCATTGTCGTTTATGGACATACGGAACAGCCCTTCGTTCGCGGACAAGCGGATGGTGACACGATCCGCATGCGAGTGTTTTTGCATGTTGTTGAGAGCTTCCTTGGTCACTGCGAGCAGGTGATGTTGAACTTCGGGTGTCAGAGGCAGATCGGGTATGTTTTCGATACCCTCAACGATGCACGCGATGCCGGTGCCCGCAAGCCGTCGCTGGGCATAACGCGCGATATATGTCGCCAGATCCTCCCATGAGTTGTTTTGCGGATCGACCGTCCAGATTATCCGATGCAAGTCCTCCACGAGTTGATGCGCGAGTGATGTGAGGCGCGTGAGCAGTTCTTGTTGTGCGAGAGTCGGACTTTGTCGCAAAAGCCTGTTTGCGACAAAACTGATTTGCGTGGTGTGGCCGCCGAGGTCGTCGTGCAGGTCGTGCGCGATGCGGGTGCGCTCGCGATCAAGCGCGTGTTCGTGCTCAAGGCGGCGCAAGCGCCGCTTGAGAATTCGGAAGGACATGCGGCGCGCGCACCATGCGACAATCGTGGCAAAAACGAGCAGGGCGAAGGTGCGCGCCACCATGTTTGCCACCACGCGGCGGCAACGATAATGATGAGCGACGCTTCCGACTGCGTCAGGATACCGCTGTCCGAATCGCCCGCCTGCACGCGAAACACATAACGTCCCGGAGGCAGGCGCGGGTAGATGGCTTTGCGCTCGCCGCCGGCATCAATCCACTCAGGGTCGTAGCCTTCGAGCATGCGCCATATTTGGGTGCGCTCGGGAGTGGAGAAATTGAGCGCGGTGAAACGGATTTCGAGGGGGATGGCGCCGGACGGGATGCGCGTTTCGGCTCCGGGTGCCGGGATGATCGGTGCGCGGCCGTTTGCGGCGATGGCGTCGATATAAACCGGCAGGGGCTTGCGTGCCTCGCGGGAGTCCGGCGGATCGAAGCCGATAACGCCGCGATAGGTGATGAACCAGACGCGTCCGTCGCGCGTTTTGCAGGACATGGGCTGGCTGCCGAGCAGGCCGGAAATACCATCGAGGTTTTCGTCGTGTCCGAGCAGGATTGCGGAAACTTTTTTCCCGGGGGTGTCCGCAACGGCGAGCAGTTGTTTTGTGGATGCGTGGAATATGCCACGGCGGCTGTTGACCCAAAGGCGCCGATAGTCGTCCTCGACGACTTGGTTGATGGTTTCGTCGGGCAGGCCGTCCGCTTGCGTGAAGAGCCGCGATTCGTTTCCGCGCCAGAGGAGCAATCCTTGAATCGTGCCGATCCAGAGCCGGTCTTCGCTATCAACAAAGAGCGAGTGAATGCGGTTGAACCGTGTGGAGTCGTGGAGCGGGTGTTGCTCAAATTTGCCGGTGTTCTGGTCGAAGCGAAGAAGCGTGTCGCGCACGATGCCGATCCAGATTTCGCCATTTTTGCGCTCGGCGATTCCATGACGCGCTCGCCGTGAAATCCGTCGGTTTGTGTGAATTCGTGCATTTTCCCAGCGCGCAATACGCCGAGGTGCCTGCCACCCCAACTGACCCAAAGATCGCCATTGGATGCGCAAAAAGCGACTGCACATTGACCTTTCCTGCCGGCGTAATGTTGCAAAAGCCATCGCTCGCCACCGCCGTCGTGCGGGCCGTTGCCCTTGACCGTCGTCCAATAGAGCCCGCTGACGGAACCGGCCCAGATACGCCCGTGTTTGTCGGCGCAAACACTGCTGATGTAGGGAATGCTTTCCGCCGCAGCCATGGTGGCGATACTAATGTTGCCGTTCTTCATGCGCACAAGGCCGCCGGATTGATTTGCGCACCAGAGAGCGCCGTTGCCATCCTCGCACACCGACGAACTCACATCCGACGGCAAACCGGCGGCGGTGTTGAGCAGCACGTGGCGTTGTGGCTTGGCTCGCACGAGGCCGCCACCGTGCATGCCCAGCCACACATTGCCGTCGATGTCGTCCGTGATGGACATCGCTCGTTCCTGGGGCATGGGCACGTGCGTCAGGACGCCGTCCACCAAGCGAAAGACGCCATCGCGTTTTGTTGCGATCCAAAGCGCCCCGTCGTCCGCTTCGAAAATATCCTGGATGCCGAGCCGTCGCGCCGGCCAGTCTGTTTCGGAATAAACGATGCGCCAGCGGTTGTTTTCGATTTTCGCCAGATGCTCGCGCGCGGCGACCCACACGCCTCCGGAGCGCGCCGGGGCGACGTAGAACGAATTACCTGTCTTGTGCGCGTATTCGTGCAAACCTTCCTCGTCATGCCAGCCGAGAAAATCGCCGCCCGCCACCCACAAGCGTTTCTGCTGGCCGTTCGCAAAAGTAAAGGACGCGCCGCGCGCGTTCACGCCCTCGGCGGCTCCGAATGTTTGCAGCTCGTTGCCATTCCATCGCAGGCATTTTGATGTTTCCGTGCCAATCCAGATGTCGCCGTTCTCATCGACGGCCAGTTCGCGCATGCGGGAACCCTCCATCTTGCCATTTGCCGGATGCAGCTCGAAAACACCATCGCGCAAGCGCACCAGTTTGTCGCCTCCGGTGAGCATCAACAGCGTGTGATCGTCCTCCAGCGCAAGCGCACGGATGTTGTAGCCGCCCAGCGTAAAATCGTCGGGAACGCGGTAAGTTACGAATTGTCGTCCGTCGAAACGGGCCAAGCCGAGCTGTGTGGCGACCCACAGAAAACCATGCCTGTCGCGGATGACCTTGTTGACTGCATTATGCGGCAGTCCGTCCTCGGCATCCCAGCCGCGCGTAATGAAGCCGGACGTGCGTGTGTGCAAATTGGGCGAGGCCTCCTGTGCGTCGAGCCAAGAGTCGAACGTCACGAGCCGCACAAGGACGGCGTAACCGACGCAAAACCACCTGCGCAATCCGAGCCAGGACGGAGCGCAGGCTGATTTTTGCATCAGTGAATGGGGCGTCATTTCCAGCATGACGGCACGGATATTAGCACAAATGCAATCGCAAAAAAATACCTCAAATGACCGATAGCAGCCGCCCGCCAATTTGATATTGTCACTTAAAACCCACCCTAGCCTCAATCCTGAACGCCCTGCGCCCCCTAGAAGCTGAATAAACCCCGGCGACAAGCCCTCTGCCCCAAACCAGTTTCCATATTACAATGACACAATTGCCCTATCATGCAAACACGACGCACCCTTGGGTATCCGAACATAAAACGAGCCGCCGCGTGATGCGAATAGAATTACTTTCATACTAAACCCAACCAACCACATGAACTGCAAACCTGCCAATCCCCGATCACATGCAGCCTCCGTTTCGCTGTTTGACAAAATCGCACTTGCCGCCAAGCAAGTCGGAGCAATCACACGAGCACTGCCCGCGTTGCTTGCATTCGGGTTCATCTTTTCAGTCGGCCCGCAACTTGATGCCCAAGCGGCATCCACTGGCTTTGTCGCTGGCCGCGTTTTCAGCGCCAAGACCGGTAACGCCCTCCCCGGCGCGCCCGTTTATCTCGATGGCGCGACTGCCCCCGCTTCCACTACCGATTCCAGCGGCTCATTCACCATCACCGGTCTCGCGCCGGGCGAGCATTCGCTGCGCGTCACCTATTCCGACCTCGACAGCCTGACAAAAACCGTGATCGTCGAGGCCGGTGTCGCAGCCACCGTCGAGTTTTCGCTTTCCTCCTCAATCTACATGCTCGATGCCTTTGTCGTCGCCGCCGAGCGCGAGGGACAGGCTTTCGCCATCAGCCAGCAGCGGCAGTCGGACGTGATGAAAAACGTCGTTTCCGCTGATGCATTTGGCAATATCCTCGACACCAATGCCGGTGAAATTCTGAAAAACATCCCCGGCATTTTTGTCAATTATGACGGTGAGGACGTCAAAGACTTTTCTGTGCGCGGCATCAGCCCGAACGCCACCACCTTCACGACCGATGGCAACGTCCTCGCCAACAGCGGCCTCAGCGCAATAGATGATTACGACCGCGCTGTCTCGCTGAAAACATTTTCGATTGCCGCCGTGGAAACAATCGAGGTGTATAAAGTGCCTCCCCCTTCATCCCCGGCCAACGCCAGCGGTGGCGTTGTAAACATGATTACGAAAAACGCGTTCGACCAAAAAGGCCGCCGCGTTTCATTCGGACTCAACCTCAACCTCAATACCAAGGCGCTCGACTTCGGCAGTTCCAATGCCGGTGGCGCCGAGCCGTCCCGCAAATGGGGGCCGGGGTTCAATTTTTATTATTCCGAGGCGTTTTTGAACAACACGCTCGGCGTCTCGTTCACGCTTAATGCCTACGAAAATTACCGCTACAGCTTTGAGCTTGGTGAATTCGGCGACACCTACCCTTCGCTGCCCTCCGGAGAGCTTCCCTCCGCCGGCACGGAGGGTTTCCTCAACGACTGGCTGATGACGGAGCGCAGTTCACGCAATCAATATCGCACCGCCTCGCTCAATCTCGATTACAAACTCTCCCGCAACACCTCCATTTTCCTGCGGACATCATATAATGACGGGAAGGAATTGAACAGCCACTATCATCGCCTGCGCATCGGCAGGGTCGGGGGAAGCACGTATGATGCGGCAAACTCGGATTTTGACACGATGGATATCAACGGCTATTGGTCGATGTCCTCAATGGCGCTCCTCGCAGGGACGTTATAATGAAAACTGGTCTGTCAATCCGGGCGTCAAGCACACATTCTCGTGGGGCAAACTTGACTACGACGGCTACATGTCCCGCGCGTTTACGAAAGGCGCCAATGGCATCAACAGCATCACGCTCCAAAGCCCGCTCGGCCATTTCGTGTTGAGCGATGCGCGCCATGAGGATGGCGCCACAATTACCCAGATAGACGCAACTTCCACCAATGACTGGCTCGACCTCGACAATTGGACCACATTGCTGGTCCAAAGTTATGACCAGCTCCTTACCGACCGTCGCAACGGCGGCAAATTTAACGTCATGGCGCCGGTGACATTGTTTGGCCATCCGCTCGCGCTCCGGGCCGGCGGATCTTATGTCGATTGGAACCGCAAGACGCACAGTCTCCGCTCCGATTACAATCTCAAGATCAACCTCCACGCCAAATTACAGTGAGTTTTATGATCCTAATTTCCTGGATTCCTCGGACGCCTCCCGCTCGGTGATCCCGAACTGGATCAGCACGCAAAAAGTCACGGAATATTTTTATAATAATCCGGACATGTTCACAAGAAACGAAGCCGATTATTACACATATCTGGCCCGTTACACACGCGACATCTCCGAGTCCGTCGCCGCCGGTTATTTCATGGGATCGTGGCAGATAGCCAACTTTAATATAATGGCCGGCGCCCGTTATGAACGCACGGAAGTCGAGACTTCCGGCTGGTCGCGCGGAATTGACTGGAGCACGACGCCGCCGACCCTGGTCACAGGTGTCGATGTTCGCGATCAAATCGCCCGCGGGGAAAATTCCTACGACAATTGGTTTCCAAACGCGCAGTTGAAATATGAGCCGGTTGCGAACCTCATCCTGCGCGCCGCATACACGACGTCGATCCAGCGCCCTGACATGACCAAGCTCGTTCCCTCCGACTCGCTTTCATTTAATGCTGATAATCAGTACTACACCTTCCAGCGGGCCAACATCGCGCTGAAGCCGCAATACAGCACCAATTATGATCTCAGTGTTGAATATTACCTGCCCAACTCCGGCGTGGTGACCGCCGGGTGGTTTTACAAGGAGATCGACGACTACATCCTCCAGACCACGGGCTGGGCGGATAACATAATGCCCGGGCTTCTGGATTGGTTTACTGACTATCCGGTCTGGGTGCAAACCATGCAGAACGTGGGCACCGCCAAGATGAGCGGCTACGAGTTCAGCTATCGCCAGAATTTCAAACAGTTTAAGTTCCTGCCGTCCCCATTGCAGAACCTCGATTTCTACGGTTCGTTCAGCTATGCCAAGCCGGAAGGCGATATCGAAATCCTCAATATGAAGCGCAAGGTGCTGAACGCGCGCCTCACCTATCGCGCGCGCAGTTGGTATGCCACGGTGGCCTACTATTGGTGCGATAGCTGGTTGCGCCGCAATCCGACCAGCGTCGGTTCCGTCGAGGAGGGCACATTCCGCATGGGCGACGACGGTGTTTACGTCGCCCCGAGCGACCGCTGGGATGTCAGTTTCAACTGGCAGTTCTCCAATACTTGGACGCTGTCCTTCGACTGGCGAAACATCCTCAATGAAAAGGAAAAATACACACGCTACGACCGCGCGGTTCGCCATTATGTCGGTGGCACCACTATCGCCGTGGCCATAAAAGCCAACTTCCACTGAAATGCCCCGGGGCGCCATTTTTAACATAAACGAAACTTTATCTTCCAACACTCGCCGTCATGAAACAACAACCCTTACCCGCCTCGGCGCTCGTCGTCGCTGTTTTCGCCGCCACCATTGTCTTTATTGGGGGCGCTCCCCGCGCAGTCGCGCAAGCCAGCGGCCGCCCTGTCGCCACCGTTGACTGGACTGGCGCTGTTGACTCAAACTGGCTCAATCCCGCCAATTGGAGTTCGGGTGCCATTCCCGGCTCCAGTGACCGCGTTCAGTGGCTAGCCACCGGCACCTCGCGAAACCTCGTCCTATCCTCTGCCAGCGCCTCAAGCGTTTCATATAAGATCGGAGGCTTCGCAGTCACGCCTTCCACAGGCGTTGCAAACATCGCGCTCCAAAGCACCGGCGGCGGCTGGCTCGACCTCGAATTGGACGGTCCCGGGTTTTATTCCTACAACAGCAATAATTATGACATCCCCTACAACCTTACCCTCGGGGACCACACGCGCATCACAGTCACTGCGGCCACCGGCAACTGGTTGACGGCGCGTGGCGGCGGTTTTTGGGGTGCCAAGGTCAGCATGCAAACCGGCTCGGAAATCCACTTCATTGAAGGCCTCGCGTCTCCGAACATTTATTCGCTGCATTCCGAGCAGGGCACTCTCGTGACATTTGGCAACACCGAGTCCACCATTAGTTATTCTTCCGTCATTTCCGGCACGCTCTACTCCACACGCGCTGGGGGCAACGCGCTTCGTTTCGGCGAGGGCGACGGCGATGTCATCGTTATTGGAACAACCGGTGTTGTGGAATTCGCAAATCGTGATAGCGCGGAGATCTATAGCAGAGTCAATCGGGGCACCCTTCTCATCAACGGCATCCACAACGGCAGCGTATCCACCATTGGCGACCGCAGGGGTTACATAGGCGGCACAGGCCGCATCAATGGAAATGTTGTTCTCGAAAACACTGGACGGCTTGGCGGCGGCGGCACAACGATCGACACTGCGGGCACGCTTACTGTCAACGGCGACGTCACTCTCAGAAATGGGGGGATGCTCGACTTCTATTTCTTCGACAATTCCACATGGAACCAGCTCATCATCGCCGGCAATCTTGCGATAGAAAGCGGCGGTCAACTTTCTGTCGGCATCGGCGCCGGTTCCGAATTCGCACTGCGCGCCGCGGAGTATAAAGTCGCCACTATCACCGGCGCCATCACCGGCGATTTTTCGAACTGGAACCAGAACGCGTTTTCACTCACCTCCATCGCCGAATACGAATTCCGCCCGGCTGCCGGCAGCGAGACTGAAATATGGATTTCGATTGACCGCGCTCCCTTCGCCTCGGTTTCCGGCCTGACGGCCAACCAATTCGGCATAGCCCGCATCGTCGATGACGCCATGGACATCATCCCTGACGAACTCATTCTCTCCCTCGATGCGCAGGTCACCGCGCGCGCCTATGGACAGGTTCTCAATCAGCTCGGCCCGCAAGCCTACCAAGCGTGGTGGCCCGCCGCGCTCATCTCCGCGTCCGCGCTTGGGGAAAGTGTCTCGCACCGCCTCAGCGTAAGCGGAGCGGGGGACGCTGCCTCGAAAAAGTTCAATGTTTGGACGCAAGCCTCGCGCTCCGAGTCCACTGTTTCGACAACCGCCAACAACGAATACTTCAATTTCAAACCCTACGATTTTTATCTCGGCGCGGACCGTGCTTTCGCACGGATTTGTTGCCGGTGCCGTCCTATCTTACAACTACACCGATTATCGCCGGACGATTCCGGTAGCAGTGGCGACTCCTCCAGCATCACCGGCGCGCTCTACGCACGCTTCCGCAAAGCCGCTTTCCAACTCGATGCCCTCGCATTCTACGGCATGGACGACTACTCGGCCGACCGCAGCGTCGTCCGTTCCCGTCTCGGCAGCTACGCCAAGGCCGACACCGACGGCAAGCACTCCGGCTTCCGTTTCCAACTCGCCTACAATATTCCCACGCCGATCCTCGACATTGCGCCGGTCGTCGCCGTCGCCTACACAAAGTGGCACGCGGACCCGTTCACTGAAACCGGCGATACTCTCGTGCCGATCCACGTCGAAAAACAAAGCGCGGAGGCGGTACTCCTCTCCGCCGGTTTCCGCTTCTCTCGCACTTTCGACATCCTTCGCGGCAAGGCGCAAATCCGTCCCTTCCTCAATGTTTTCTACATGCATGACGCCGAAGGGGGTGATCGGCATATCAGGGCAAACGTATTGGATCGCGACATCGAAGTTTTGGCCAGAAGGCTTGATCGCGACGGCTGGCGCATCGAAGGCGGTTTTTCCGTCGATTACACCAACGGCTTTTCGCTCTTTGCCAGCTATGGCAACGACTCAAATATCATTGTCGATCAAACCATCTCCGTGCGCGCCGGTGTCGGATACCGTTTCTAAAAAAACGGGACGATATCCGAGTGAAACTCCGCCAAAGCAACAACAACAACGTATAGTGACTCCAAACATCACAATAATGAAAACCATGCCCTGCGCATCTCAAAATCCCCCCGCCCTGTATCACTATCTAATAGCAGCGGCCAGTGGCATGTTAATATCGTCTTCGCTGGTGATGGCGCAGGCTGTTAAACAATCCGATACAGATCCCGCCGAATCTCATCCCCGCGTCCCGGTTGTTACTACTACAGATAGCAGGCCCTCCGACGACATAATCGTGATGTCGCCTTTCCAAGTGGATTCAAAAAAAGAAAAGGGCTATTTTGCCGAGAACACCCTCGCTGGCAGCCGCATGAAGACAAATATCGCCGACTTGGGCGCATCCATATCGGTGATTACGAAGCAGCAGATGGAAGACACTGCATCGTTGGATATCAATGATGTGTTTCGTTACGAGGTGAACACCGAAGGTTCCTCGACTTATACGCCGGGGATATTGTCAGCCCGGAGCGATGGTGTCGCCGACACGATTGCGGCAAACAGTGGCGGCTCCGGAATCGTGCAAACCAATGCGACCGCCAATCGTGTCCGCGGATTGGGAGTGCCCGGCTCGGCACTGAACTATTATCCGGCCAATCCACAGGTGCCCTTCGATTCTTACAACACGGCATCACTGGAAATTTCGCGCGGGCCAAACTCCATGTTGTTTGGCATGGGCAGCCCCGCCGGCATCGTAAATCAAAGCACCGCTCAGGCCCTGTTAAACAAAAACACCGCACAGGCATCATTCCGTGTTGATGATCGTGCGTCAACCCGTGCCAGTTTTAATTTCAACAAGTCTCTCATAAAAGACACCTTGGCTGTCTATGGCGCATTTGTATATAATGACCAACAATTCGAGCGAAAGCCGTCCTACGATATTACACGCCGCCAATATGGCGCGATCACCTACCGCCCGTTCAAGAAGACAATCCTTCGCGCAAGCGTGGAAGGTTACACGAATGACAATCGCCGGCCCAACTCGATGACGCCGCGCGATTTTGTGACCGAATGGGTAAAGGGCGGGCGTCCGGTTTACGACTCCGCGACAGGGACTTTCACCTCGCTGGACACGGGGGCCGTAAGCGCGCCTTTTGCCATGTCAGCCCGTTCGCCGAGAACGGATGCGACTAGAAACTATATTAAATCACTGCCAGGTTATGATCCTTCCAAATGGAATGTGGTAATCAACGCCTCCGACGTTCCGGAATCCAGCTATAATGGCGTCGCCATCTATGGTACGGGGGCGTTTACAAACGCCAATTCCATATTGTTTGTTCCTGGCATCGCGTCTGGCATACCGAATCTCGGCCGCACAGTCATGCAGATTGCCGATGGCAATTTGGTTGCTGGTTTACCCCTGCCGTTCAATACCGCACTCAATGGGGCAAAGGCGCAAATCCGGCGGCAAATGCGGACACATGGCCGATAGTCGCTCCCGCTTATCCAAACGCCATTCCTGCTGATAATATCAACGGAAATCCAGTCTGGGATGCCGCCTATAACTCCATCACCACGGCCTCTGGCGGCTGGTCGGCCCCGGTCGATGTCTCGGGATACATGTATTCCGGCGTGACGGACAAAAAAATCTACAACTGGGAGAAGATCAACACGCTTCAGATGAATTATGGCAATGATAGAAACACCAATTATAACCTGGAATTGGAACAGGAAATATTGCCAAATCTTTTGCATTTGAGCGCGGGCTGGCTCCGTCAGGATTTCGATTCATTTTCGAGCCACACGGTTGCGACGCTGGACGTCAATACACTCTATGTGGATACAAACGTGAGATTGCCGGACGGCTCCTTGAATCCGTATCTCGGGCAGGTTTTTGTTCGCGACCAGGACCCGGAAATATACGTGAACTCTGAAACTGCGGACAATTATCGCGCGATGCTTGCCTTCACTCCCGATTTCTCAAAAAATAAAAATTGGACGAAATGGCTGGGGCGTCATCAGATTTTAGGTCTGTTTTCCTATCAGGATGTAACCAAGACTTTGTATAGAAAACGGCCTCAATTTGTGGGTGGCGACATCGCCGGCCAATACCGTTTTATGAACAATCCGCAGAATAATGCGGATGGCACGCCTACCGGTTGGAATTACCAGCAGAATGCCTTGCAGCGCCAATACTACTTGTCCAAACCCGGAGATCCCTATGGCACGGTCACACAGGCTTCCGGCGAATGGGGACGCAATGCATACACCGGTGATATTACTGTCTATAATTACGCCACCAGCCAATGGGAAACGGTTTCGATGACGACGGGCTTGGTGACTCGCAGCGAAACCACGGGAAGGAACCAACGACGGCTCGCGTCGTGGTCCGGTGGCATCACCAGCTATTGGTGGGCCGAGAGGCTGATAACGACATTGGGCATTCGTTATGATGATTATCGCGCACGAGCAATAGCCCAGGAAGGTGCTGCCATTACCGATCCTGTCACTAAGACCGTAATATCCAAGGCGCTGACCAACGCCGAAAAATGGGTGGACGGTGTTTATCAAATCGACAAAGTATTTTCACGCTGGAAGCCGTGGGATGAGTTGAGCGGCACCACGAGCACAATTGGTGGCGTTCTGAAACCTTTCCAAGGTTGGGAAGCGATAGAAAGCCGTGCTGATCGCGGTTCCCTATGGTGGGAGTTTGTCCGCAGTTTTGGCGTTAGTTATAACAAATCAGACAACTTTAATGCGCCCGATGCCGCGCAAGTGGACTTGTTTGGCAAGCCGCTCCCAAAACCCACGGGAGAGGGCACAGACTGGGGCGTCCAATTTTCGCTGTTTAAAAACAAGCTATTCGCCCGCGTGACGTGGTTTGAGGCATCAAATGACAATGAGCGCATAACTGGTGGCAGTGCGATTACCCGCCTGAAGGATCACCTTGATACCACGTCCTTCAGAAAGTGGGCGCGCCAAATTGCGCTCATTAACAAGTTCGGTGACCCAACGGTCGCAAATTGGGCTGGCGGACAAACGCTCACACCATCAGACGAGCAGGAAATCCAGGATGCCACGGCGACAATCTGGCAACAATCATACAATTATTACGGTGAGATTGGTTCCACGGCTGCATCACAAACTGCAAATGCCAAGGGTGTTGAAGTGCAGGTCACCTACAACCCGCTTCCAAACTGGACGATGAAACTGACCGGCGGCAAGCAAGAGACCAGATACAGCGACGTGCTTAAGGAATACACCGCTTGGTATGCGCATCGAAGCCCTGCGTGGGACAATGCAAGGGCCGCGGATTATCTTCTGCCTCAATATCAGCAATACGCAAACTATACAACCAGCAGCGGCGGGAATGTGAATCTCGCCAATTTCTGGGACAGCTACGGTTTTACTCCAGAAATCGGCATCGACCGCACCGATGGATGCACGAATGTCAGAAATTACTTCAACAACGTGGTTCTTCCCCAAGTAAATACGGCGATTGATCTTGATGGCAGGCTTGCGCCGGGACAGCGCAGATTTCGCTGGGCCTTCCTGACGAATTATGTTTTCACCCAATCGGCGTTGAAGGGATTTGCCGTGGGTGGCAGCCAGCGTTGGGAAGACAGATCAGTCATTGGTTACTACGGACGATCCAGCGGTGCAAATACGCTCATCCCAAACTATATTGATAGATCGGATGTCAACCGGCCGATTTACGATTCTGCGAACTGGTACACGGATTTATGGATTAGCTATACTACCAAGATTATGTCTGGAAAAGTTCGCATGAAATTGCAGCTTAATGTGGTTGATGTTTTCGAGGATGGAGGTCTTCGGCCAGTGGCGGTCAATTATGACGGTTCTGTCGCCTCCTATCGTATCGTTGATCCGCGCACATTCATTTTGTCAGCAACATTCGATTTCTAATCGAAACGAGCTCCAAATCACTTCGATAAACTTCAGCCAATCCGACACCTCAATCATGAAAAAAACACGATTCCACATAGCAACTATGGTATTCGCCGGCCTTGCCGTGGCCGCGTCCCCCGGCGCTGTCGCCGCCGACGCGCCGCATCTGAAAAAGCAGGGCACGGTCACGCAACTGATCGTCGATGGCAAACCCATGTTGATTCTGGGCGGCGAACTCGGCAACTCGACCGCCTCGGACCTCAAGTATCTGAACACTCATTGGGGGACGTTCAAGACCATCGGCCTGAATACGGTCATTGCCCCGGTCGAATGGGACCAGATTGAGCCAACGGAAGGAGTCTATGATTTCGCGCCGCTCGAAGGTTTGGTCCAGCAGGCCGAGGCCAATAATATGAAGGTGGTCTTGTTGTGGTTCGGTGCGTGGAAAAATTCGATGTCCAGCTACGCGCCACCCTATATCAAGCACGACTATAAAACCTATGCGAAGGCCCAGGACAACAAAGGCGTGCCGCAAGACATCCTGAGTCCCTACGATCCGGATACATTAAAGGCTAACCAGCGTGCATTCGGAGCCCTGATGGCTCACCTGAAGACGTTCGATAAAAATCACACTGTCGTCATGGTGCAGGTTGAAAACGAGATCGGCATGCTGCCGGTCGTGCGCGATTACAGCCCCCAGGCGCAGGCAGCCTTTGAGGGCAATGTTCCGAAGTCCCTGATCGATTACCTGCAAAAGAACAAATCGAGCCTTCATCCCTATGTCCGCGCCGTCTGGGCCGACAAGGGCTATAAAACCGCAGGGACGTGGTCGGAGGTCTTTGGCGACAGTATCGAGGCGCAGGAAATCTTTCAGGCCTGGGGGTTTTCGGTCTTCGCCAATGAACTGACCAAGGCTGGCAAGGCGGCCTACGACCTGCCGATGTATGTCAACGGGGCGCTTAATCGTCCCGACCAAAAGCCCGGTCAGTATCCAAGCGCCGGCCCCATTCCCCATGTGTTCGACATCTGGAAAGCAGGAGGTCCGGATATAGACCTGATCGGCCTCGACGCCTATTTCCCGAACTATGTTTACTGGGCCGATCAGTTCAAGCGCCCCGACAATCCCGTGTTCGTTCCCGAAGCCAATCGGGCCGGCAGGACCGACGCCGGCGGCAACGCGTTTTATACTCTGGGCGAACTGGAGGGCATCGGTTTTGCGCCATTTCACATTGAAACGCTGCCCAATCCCTCAACCCATGCCCTGACGGACGCATTCCGGGTGCTGCATCAAATCGCGCCGATCATTCTCGCCCATCAGGGCAGGGGCACCATTCGCGGCTTCAGGGCACCGCTGAGTTATGAAGGCGTGCTGGACGAAAAGCCGCGCATATTCGATCTGGGTGGATACACGCTCACGGTTTCCATGGTCGATTCCAGGACCCCGAAAGAGACACAGGATATCGCCGCCCATGGCGGCCTGATCATCCAGACCGGCAAGGATGAATTTCTGGCCGCCGGCAGGGGCGTAATCATAAGGTTCGCGGATGCCGCCAAATCAGGTTATCGGGTCGGCATCGAACAGATCGTCGAAGGTGAATTTGCCGATGGCAAGTGGGTCGGCGGTCGCTGGCTCAATGGCGATGAAAGCGGCCAAGGACGCTATCTTCGTCTGCCGCCGGAGAAGTTTGGCATCCAGAAAATCAAACTCTATCGCTATAAATAATATAAAAATAGACGGATAAGCGTCGATCCGTTTGGCGGGTCACGGGCCGCCTTATCTTTCGCATGTCTCCGCATGGGGCCGATGTCCTCTCGTCTTGTGAAAGGAGGGCATATATAAAAATGAAAGGTATGAAATATATGATTTCGATATGCAAATACAGACTGCGCCAAGGTTTGCTCTTGAGTGCGGCGACACTCGGACTTCTCTCGGGATTAAGCGCGGAACCGGCTCCACGCTGGATGGAATCTCTGGACCGAGGCGCGGTAGCCGTGCCGGCCAAAGACGGTGGTAATCTGGTGAGCTGGCGCCTGCTGGCGACAGATGCGCCAAAGACGGAATTCGACGTCTATCGAGACGGCAAAAAGATAAATGCCCGCCCCTTGGGCGGAGGCACAAACATCATTGATAAAGCCGGAACGCTGCAATCGACCTATGTGATCCGAACCCGCGTCGAGGGGAAAGACATCGAGACGAGCGGGCCGGTTGCGGTTTGGGCGAGCGGCTATCTCAGCGTCCCCATCCAACGCCCTCCCGGCGGCGTCACACCGACCGGGGAGCGCTATGACTATTCGGCCAACGAGGCCAGTGTCGCCGATCTGGACGGCGATGGTCGTTACGAAATCATCCTGAAATGGGACCCTGCCAATTCCAAGGATAACGCCTTCGATGGCTATACTGGCGAGGTCTATATCGACGCCTATACACTGGACGGCGAGCGCTTGTGGCGGATCAATTTGGGCCGCAATATCCGCGCCGGAGCGCACTACACGCAGTTTCAGGCTTACGATTACGATGGAGACGGGCGCGCGGAAATGGCAGTGCGGACAAGCGACGGGACTGTAGATGGCACCGGCAAGATCCTCGGTGACCCTAACGCCGACTGGCGGGAACCCGGAGGCGAGACACCATCAACCGACAAGACCGGTGGCGTGGTAAAGGCCGATGGGCGCATGGTCGCCCCTTTGCAGGGACGCATCATGAAAGGCCCTGAGTATCTAACGATTTTTGATGGACTGACCGGCGAGGCCTTGGCCAGCGAACCTTACTGGCCGGCACGCGATCCGCGCACGGATGCGCCGACGGCAGAGCAATTGAAAGAGATCTGGGGTGATGGCTACGCCAACCGATCCGACCGGTTCCTTGCGGGCACCGCCTATCTCGACGGACAGCGTCCCAGCATCATCATGGCGCGCGGTTACTATGCGCGTTCGACAATCGCGGCATGGGATTGGCGTGACGGGAAACTGACAAAACGCTGGGCGTTCGACAGCGCAACGTCCGGCAACGAAGCCTACGACGGACAAGGCAACCACCAACTCAGCATCGCCGATATCGACGGCGACGGGCGCGACGAGATCATCTACGGATCGATGGTCCTCGACGACAACGGCACCGGATTCTGGTCGGCCGGACTGCGACACGGCGACGCTCTTCACGTCGGCGACTTTGACCCGTCAAATCGGGGGCTTGCGCGGTTCGGAGTCCACGAACAGCCCTCCAAAAATGGAGGCATAGTCACGGCGATGATCGACCTCGCAACCGGTAAGATTTTGTGGACCGCCTCCGGCGACCGCGACAATGGACGCGGCATCATCATGGACATCGACCCGCGTTACCCTGGGGCGGAATCTTGGAGCGCGACGGATGACCATGTGCGCGACGTGAAGGGCAACTCAATCGGCACGATCAAGCCGGAAACGAACAAATTCGCAATCTGGTGGGATGGCGATCTCCTGCGCGAGCAACTTGAGAACACCATCATCAACAAGTGGAATTGGCGGGAGCAGCGCCTCCGAGCGTTTGCTGACTGGGGATGGTGTGGTTGCGAAGGGCGCGCCCGTGCTCAGCGGGGACATTCTTGGCGACTGGCGCGAAGAGGTGATCTGGGCGGCGGCGGATCATCAATC
Organism: Termitidicoccus mucosus; assembly: GCF_038725785.1. Taxonomy (GTDB): domain Bacteria; phylum Verrucomicrobiota; class Verrucomicrobiia; order Opitutales; family Opitutaceae; genus Termitidicoccus; species Termitidicoccus mucosus. The sequence continues at coordinate 32,147 of NZ_CP109796.1, read as the reverse complement.
GCTGCGCATCTACGCGACGCCGTATCCCACCGAGCAACGGTTGGTGACGCTCATGCACGACTCCCAGTATCGCGTCGCCATTGCTTGGCAAAACACCGCGTATAATCAGCCGCCGCATCCGAGCTTCTATCTCGGCGACGGCATGAAAACGCCGCCGGCTCCGAAAATCATCACCCGGAAATTGACCGTGGGCGGCCTCAATGTGTCGCCGCAAGCGAAGAACCGGGCGGACTGGGCGGGCCAAGGCCAGCTATTTGTCGGAGTCAACTACCAGCCGGTGGATCGCTCGCCCGGGCAGATCAAGCTCGACATCGCCTGCATGAAAAAGGCGGGATTGCAGGTCGTGCGCATGGGCGACTTGTCCTGGGATTATTACGAGCCGAGAAACGGTGAGTTCACCTTCGAGGCATTTGATTCGGTCATGGACCAGATGCAGGCGGCGGGGATCAAGGTCGTCCTCGATATCGGCGGCTCAATCGCCCCCCAATGGCTGCATCAGGAGTATCCGGGTGCCACGCTCGCCAAGGAAGACGGCACGGCGCTTTACCCGGCCAGGCGGTATATGGTCGATATTTCCGATCCGGATTACCGCCGGTTGCTGCACCGCTTCGCCGATATATTTACCCGGCGTTATGGCAATCACCCGGCCGTCATCGCCATCGGCTACAACAACGAAATGGGCAACGGTTACAGGTCGTTCTCGGAGCCTGCCCGACAGCGTTTCATCGGCTGGCTGAAGGTAAAATACGGCGACCTGCCGGTCCTGAACAAGGCGTGGGCGACGCAACGCTGGTCGCGCAACATCACCGACTGGGATCAGATCCGCATGCCGGATGGCTCCAGTCCCAACGAGCGCTATCTCGACATGCGCCGGTTCTGGTCTGACGCGGCAATTAATCTGTTGAAAGACCTCGAATCCATCCGCCAAAACCATGCGCCCTCCAAGCCCGCACTCTCGAATCTGTGGCCCGACGGGCCGCGTCTCGGCTTCGATTGGCTGTCGAGCTACCGCCAATACGCCACGCATGGCGCCTTTGGATACTACGCAACCAATCCGCTCCATGGCGCGTTCGAGACCATGATGATGAAGGGTGCGATGTCAGCCCCGGTCTGGTTCAACGAATTTCAGGCGGGCGGTGATGGATTTTATGGCGAAAAGGGCCGCTCGCGTATGCTCAGTTATTTGGGCCTGCTGAACGGCGGGCAAGCCGTGCTGGCATGGACTTTCAACAGCCACCTCGGCGGTGAGGAACAGACTATCTTTGGCCTCCTCGACCACGACGACACTCCATCATGGAAACTCGATGAATGGATCGTCATCTCCAGCGAGTTTCAGACGATGCAGAAACTGGGCTTTCCGCGCGAGATGAATCCCGAAATCGCCATCTCCTATTCATGGGAATCGAGGCAGGCGGCGGACAGGGTCAAATCTTACTATACGACGCCCTACATGGATCATAAGCACAATTCGTATGCGCCGTTGTATAATGACAATATCGATGTGGACGTGATCAACATCGGCCATGAAAACCTCAGCCGGTATAAGCTGCTCGTCATCCCCGGCGAATATCTGATGGGCAAGGCGGCCACCGACGCTGTGCGCAATTACGTCAGGGACGGCGGCACGGTCGTCATGACGGCATCGTCGGCGAAGGTCACCGAGAACAACCAATGGTATAACACGCCTCTGCCGGGCAATCTCAGCGACGTTTTCGGCCTAAAAACCCATGAGTTCTACAATAATCCGAGTCCGCTGACCGGCGCCATCAACGGCGTCGAATTCAAGACCTCTATCAACTTCCACGAAGTGCTCGAAGCGTCCACGGCGGAAGTCTTGGCACGCTTCTCCGGCATCGAGGGATCACCTCCGGTTGTCACGGTCAACCGCTTCGGCAAAGGCAAGGCGATCTACGTCGCCGCCCAAACCCAGCCGTCCGTCCTCCAACCCCTTTACCGCCAGCTCTATCAGGAACTCGGCATCAAGCGCGGCCCGGTGACGCCGGAGGGCGTCTATGCCCGCGTCGTCAACGGTCGCATCCTCTACGTCAACACCAACCGCAAGTCGGTCGAGATCGACATCGAGGGACAGAAAAAGGGCGTCCTGTCCGGCAAGAGTTGGAGCGGCAAACTCCAGCTCGAATCCAATGGAGTCGAGGTCCTCGAATGAGACCAAGCCTGACGCGCAAAATACGATTAATAACCCATATTCAAAGACACATGAAAATAATCCGAGTTGTTCTTGTCGCCGCGTGCATGCTGGCATCAAGCATTTGTTTTGCCAACGTCCCCGGTGGCGGCAGCGGGAACGGCCCCGACGTGTCGCTCAAGGATGAGGGCGACAGCATTGTTCTCGACAATGGAATCGTGGCGATTCGCATCAACAAGACGGATGCCTCCGTCAGGAGCTTTATATATCAAGGCATGAACCTGTTCGAGGGCGGTCACGGCGGCGGCAGATTCTACTGGAGTTGGAACACGCCGGCCTATGGAGGGCCGCACGGCACGGCGATGGTGACTGCCGATCCCGCCTCCAACCATGGCGATTATGCGGAAGTGAAGGTCCACAGCCCCTGGTCCGGCAAGTCCGCCGACGCGGCCATGGATGTTGACATCTATTACAGCCTGAAACGCGGCACGCAGGGCTATTACGCGACTGCCATGCTGAACCACCCTGCGTCCTACCCCCGCACCGACGTCGGCGAATGGCGCTCGAACGCATATATCAGTCCCCTCTTCGACTGGCTCAGTGTCGATGCTCTGCGCCAGAGAAAAATGCCGACATTGGAAGACATGGTCGCCTCCGTGCCGGTGGAGGGTGCGCCAAAGGAGGTGACCTTGCTGACCAGCGGCATTTACGCAGGCCAGTTCGAATGCAAATACTCCTACAGCGCGGACCTGGGCGACCTCAACGTGTGGGGCTGGAGCAGCACCAGCAAACGCGTAGGCATCTGGATGACGATTCCCAGCCATGAGTATTACAACGGCGGCCCCATGAAGCGGGAGCTGACCGGACACATGAACCATGCGCTGTTGAATATGCTCAATGGTTCGCACTATAGCCAAGGCACCAAGTTGTCCATGGCGGCCGGCAGCGTCTTCAAAAAGACCTACGGCCCGTTCTTTGTCTATGCGAACAGTTATCAGGGTGCGGCCTCCGATTCGTCATCCAAAGTCGTTGAATCGCTGTGGCACGACGCACAGGCGCAAGCGGTGGCCGAACGGTCAGCGTGGCCTTACAGCTGGTTCAAGAATGCTGATTATGTGCAGGAATCGGGGCGGGGCACGGTCAGTGGCACATTGAAGGTGAGCGATGGCGGCAACCCTGCGGCGACAGCCGCTGGCGCATGGATAGGCTTGGCGCCGGACGACAACGGCACCGATTTCCAGTTGCAGGGCAGAACGTATCAATTCTGGGTAAAAACGTCTGCGGACGGACGCTTCAGCATTCCGCACGTGCTCCCCGGCGTTTACCATCTGTGGGCCTTTGGCGCGGGAAATATCGGCACCTTTAAGCAAGCGAATATCGAAGTGAGCGCGGGCAAGGCGCTGGATGTGGGCACTGTGCTGTGGACGCCGCCGCGGGTGGCGGACACACTGTGGGAAATCGGCATCCCCGACCGCGATTCCCAAGAATTTCACAACGGCGCCTTTAATTATACGCAGTGGGCGACGTTCGCCAAATCCAGATCCGAGTCCGAAAGCGGTTTGACTTACACCGTGGGCAAGAGCGATTGGCGCAAGGATTGGAATTATGCGCAGTTCGGGCCGGCGCCATGGACGATCAAATTCTCGCTGGCCGACAAGCCTGCCAAAGATGCGCCGGCATCGTTGTATATCGCATTGGCGTCCTCGGAAAGCACGTTGATGGTCACCGTCAACGGAACGCAGATAGGCACGTATAAAACGCCGCACCCCGCCCATGCGCCGATTCGCCTGGGCAGCCATGGCCCATTCGCGGAAACACGCATAGCAATTCCGCCCGGATTGTTAAAGCGAGGCACGAATACCATCGCCATTTCGCAAGTAATGGGAAAGGGCAAGACAGGAACCACACAATACGACTATCTGCGATTGGAAGCCGCAGGCACACGATTAGCCACGCCATAAAAACACCGTGTAGCCAAACCTTAACGTGAAACCCAAGGAAATCTCAAGCGCCACATCAGTCCGCGATCTCGCCCGCGTGCTCGGTCTTTCGCACACGACTGTCGCGCAAGGCTTGCGCAACAAACCGAGCGTAAAAGCCGAAACCCGCAAACGCATCCACGCAGCGGCGAAGGCCGCGGGCTACCAGCATAATCCGCTTACCGGAGCAGTCATGGCCGGAATGCGCCGCAAACGAGGAACCGCGTTTCAGGGTGTGGTTGCTCTCGTTGACCTTGATGGTTCGAAAAACCGTCCGTTCGGTCCGGCTTGCTATATCAGTGAAATCGTAAAAGGCGCCAGCGAACGTGCCGCACAACTCGGCTTCAAAATAAAAACTTTCGACACGACCCGCCGCCATAGTGGCGCCGCTACTCAGGAACAACTCGTTTCCATGTTTCATGAAGGCGGCATATCCGGCGTTTTCCTGCTGCCGGTGAAAAACCACAACACTATAAACAACTTCGACTGGTCGCGTTATGCAGGCGTCTACGCGGACTATAGCATCGGCGAGAACGCGTTTCATAGTATCTGCCCGAATCATTACAATGCGATGAACATGGTGCTCCACCGCCTGCACGCGCTCGGTTACCGGCGGCCCGGTCTCGTGCTCAACCAATATGGCGAGGAGCGACTGCTCCATCGCTGGGGTGACGCCTATTGGATGTTCAAAAACGGTTACGATTACAATAACCCGGAAGTTCCCACGCTTATCGCTCCCGTGATTGATCGCGCAGCGTTTTCGACGTGGTTTACAGAACATAATCCTGATGTTGTGCTCTGCATTGATGCCAAGGTCATGGATTGGATGCGCGAATGCGGTGCAAAAATCGCGACGACACACGGATATTTTTGCCTGAATACAACGCAGAATCCCGGCATAGCCTGTGCGGGCCTCGACCAGCAGCCCCGGTTGCTCGGCGCGCGCGGCATTGAACAAGTTACCGGGCAAATCTACCGCAACGAATACGGTATTTCGGAGCATCCATCGACCACGCTTATCCCTGCGCAATGGATTGATGGTCCGACTGTACGCGCATCCGAACTTTTATCGCGGCGATGGCATGGCCCCGCCAGCCAAGCCAAACCCCGTCACAGCTCTAACATCGGCCCGGGTCAGGCAAAGTGATGGCTGGGGCGGAAAGCATACAATATAGCATTAACATCATATTGCTCAAAAACGGTCATGCCTCGCAAAGAAACAAAAATGAAAATAAGTGTGTTGCTGGCTTGCCTGCTGGCCCTCGTTGGAACCATGCCCGCTGCGGCTTTGGAACCGGAGTCATTCATGAATCCGCCGTCATCGGCCAAGCCCACCATTTGGTGGTTCTGGGGCGAGTCCGTCACCACGGAGCATGGCATCACGCAGGATCTCGAAGCGATGAAACGCGTCGGTTTCGGTGGTGTGGTTATCTACGAGCAGGTCTTCAGCGATGCGCCCGATGCCTACAAGAGCCTTTCGCCCGATTTTATGGCGCGAGTCCGGTTTGCCGCGGCCGAGTGTGCGCGGCTTGGCATGTCCTTGGAATTAAATGTAGGGCCCGGCTTTGTTGCCGGAGGGCCGTGGATCACGCCGGAGCTTGGTTTGCAGCGGCTGGTTTCCAGCGAAATTGTGGTTTTTGGCGGGCGCACGTTTTCCGGGAAGTTGCCACAACCGCCGACGATGCATGGTTTCTATCGGGATGTCGCGGTGCTGGCCTATCCCTCACCGGCTGGAAATGAAGCCGCCCAGCCGCCCGTCCTCACCTGCAAACCGGCCGGGCTTGATTTGGCCACGATGTTCGCTCGCGACGGCAAGAAAGTCCGCATTCCACCTTTGCCAAAAGGCCAGCCGACATTGATTCAAATCGACTACGGCAGGCCGTTTACGGCACGCAGTATTGTGTTTGCGCAACGGCCGAACACCAAGGGCCTCATCATGGCCACGCAGCTTCCCGGAAATTGGAGCGATGACAATTACGGGCAGGGCGTGCATCCGCATCCACCCCTCGGCCAGTTGGAGGCGAGCGATGACGGGATTCACTGGGAGTTCGTCTGCACACTGCCACAGCGCGGACTCCAACTCGACGGACGCCAACGGCAAACCTTGGCTTTTCCGGCAAAGACGGCGCGATTCTTTCGCTTGAACCTTCATGATTGGGGGCCCAACAAGCTCTACAAGGATGACGATTTGCACATCGGCAGCGTCGAGCTATTGGGCGAAGCACGCATTGATCAATGGGAGGTGAAATCGGCAAACTACATCGACTTCGCAGATCCTGATCGCACCCCGGATTACGCCGCGCACGAGGTGATTGATCCGGCGAAAATCGTTGATTTGACCAACCGGCTCAACCCTGACGGGACGCTGGTTTGGGACGCGCCACCCGGCCGGTGGACGATCCTGCGCTTTGGCCACACCGCGACGGGAGCATCGACCAAGCACAGCCGCCCCGAGAGCAAGGGACTGGAATGTGACAAGATGAGCGCGAAAGCGGCGCAGGTGCAGTTCGACAATTATGTCGGGAAAATTTTGAATGAAGTACGAAGTGTTCCAGGCGCGCGACTGGCGGGAATCCACATTGATAGCGCCGAGACCGGTTCACAAAACTGGACGGCTGATTTTCCCGCACAGTTTCAGGCGAGGCGCGGTTATGATTTGCGGCGCCTTTTGCCGAGCATGGCGGGACGCGTGGTGGGCAGCCGCGAGCAATCGGACCGGTTTCTTACCGACGTGCGGCGCACATGCGCCGACATGATTGCCGATCTCTACTACGGGGAATTTCAACGACTCTGCCACGCCAACGGCATGACGGTGATGGCGCAAGCCCCCGGCATCGCTACCTGCCTCCCGGTCGATAACATTCAGTCCAAGGGGCGCACCGATATTCCGATGTCCGAATTTTGGCTGAGCCAGCGCGACGGAACGCTCGACCTCAAGGAAGCATCGTCCGCCGCTCACCTCTACGGTCTTTCGCTCGCGGCGGCCGAGGCGTTCACAGGCAGTCCCGCCGACGTTACGCTGACAAGAATAAAACCCCTCGCGGACAACGCGCTGGCATTGGGAATCAACTATTTTGTCGTGCTCGCCTACGTGCATCAGCCCTGGGACGATCGAAAGCCCGGAGTTACGGAGGATAGTTATTATCTCCCGTATCAACGGCACAACACATGGTGGGAATATAGCGGCGGTTTTTGGAACATGCTCGCCCGGTCCTCGCACATGATGCGTCAGGGACAGCCGGTGATTGATCTGCTCTATCATTTGGGAAATGATGTCCCTCTGAAAATTTTCCCGGCGCGGATGCGGCCCGCTCCACCGGACAGTTATGATTACGACGTATGCGGAGACGAGCCCCTGCTCATGGCCGGTGTGAAAGATGGTCGCGTGGTGATGCCGGGCGGAATGAGCTACAGCGTGTTGGTTCTTGCGGGCGGTGATCACATGACGCTCGCCGCCGCCCGCCATTTGAAAACACTGGTGACGCAGGGGGCGGTCGTTCTCGCAACAAATAAACCCATCGGATCGCGCAGCCTCGCCGATGGTGCTGCCGGCGACGCGGAGGTTCGAAAAATTGCCGATGAATTGTGGGGGACGGGCCGGATGGGAACGTCAGGCGAGCATGCGACCGGCAAGGGGCGCGTGGTCTGGGGGCGCACGCCGGCTGAAATTCTGAATGGACTGGGGGTTCCGAAGGATTTTGAAGCGGTATTCACCGATCAAAAAATCATATTCGCGCACCGTCGCACCGACGTCGAAGACATTTATTTTGTGGCAAACCGTGGCGTAAAACCCGCGACATTTGCCGGGCAATTCCGGGTGCACGGACGGGTTCCGCAGGCATGGAATCCCGAAACGGGGGAGATCACCGCACTGCCCGGATTCTGTGCGAAACAGAACCGCATCGAAGTGCCGCTTCAGTTGGAAGCCAATGCCTCGCTCTTTGTCGTGTTTCGCGACGAACCGGCTCCAAAGAAAACGCCTCCCGGTCTTGTCGGGGAAATTCCCGTCTTGAAAAAACTTTCAGGCCCGTGGCAGGTTGGATTCCAGCCGGGCACCGGCGCACCAGAGCAGTTGGCATTTCCTGCGTTGATTTCTTGGACGGCGCATTCCGATTCCGGTGTCCGCAACTACTCCGGCGCGGCGACGTATGCGAAGGAGTTTGACCTGTCGGCGATGCCTGACGGGAATGTGATGCTTGATCTGGGTCGCGTGGAAACGGTGGCCTCGGTGACGTTGAACGGAGTTGATTTGGGCGCGCTGTGGAAGGCACCTTACGCGGTGGATGTGACCAAGGCGCTTCGCCTCGGGAAAAACCGGCTTGAGGTGAAGATCATCAACACCTGGGCAAATCGACTGATAGCGGACTCGGGATTACCGGAATCGCAGCGTGTGTCATGGGCGACCTTTAACCCCTACAAACCCAGTGACCGACTCCGCCCATCGGGCCTGCTCGGCCCGGTCGTCTTGCGGGCGACTGGCAAGTAGACGAATCCGCGATTTAGACGAAGGCAAAGCTCGGGCCTCAAGGCGCAAAACACTTTATGAAAACAAAATTCTACTACGGACTCACTGCTCTCTTCCTCGCGCTGGCCAGTCTTACTTTGGCCGCCGGCACCGCCACGACCATCAAGCCCGGCGCGCTCTGGCCTGATGATCGCGGCGAACATATCAACGCCCACGGCGGCGGCATTCTCAAACTCAGTGACACTTGGTATTGGTTTGGTGAATACCGCCCGAAGGATGCTGTTCCCGGTCGCCGCTACGTCTCGTGTTACTCATCCACGGATCTCGTCAACTGGAAGTTTTGCGGGCTGCCGATCGACATGGCAGCGCCCGAAAACATCGGTCCGAATTGGGTTCTTGAGCGCCCGAAGGTTTACTACAACGCGACGACAAAAAAATTTGTGATGTACCTGCACATCGACGGACCACTCGACCCCAACGAGCCCGATCCCACTAAAGCCTACAAAATCGCCCGCGTCGGCGTGGCCGTTTCCGACACCGTCGAAGGTCCCTACACATACCTCCGGTCCTTCCGTCCTCTCGGGCAGGAGAGTCGCGACATCGGCCAGTTTATCGATGATGACGGCAGCGCCTACCTGATCTTCGAGAGCCGCCCGACGAAAGGCTTCTTCATCGCGAAACTCTCCGACGACTATCTGGACGTCATCGAACAGACTGCCTTCATCCAGGCTCCGATCGAGGGCGGCGCGCTTGTGCATTACGATGGCCTCTACTATCTCCTCGGCTCCGCACTCACCGGCTGGGCGCCGAACCCAAATAAATACGCCACCGCAAACGATCTGAAAGGTCCGTGGAGCGAGTTCAAGGACATCGCTCCGCCCGAGACCAAGACGTATCACTCGCAATCGACAATGCTTTTAAAAATCGTAGGCACCAAAAAAACGACCGTCATCTTTATGGGAGACCAGTGGAAACCCAAAACCCAGTGGGACAGCCGTTACCTCTGGATGCCGGTGGAAATCGGCAACGGCAGACTCTGGCTTCCAGAACCTCAGGAGTGGACACTCGATGTGAAGAGCGGAGCGTCCGCGATCATCACTCCGCAGCGCGCCAGTGCGGCAGAGGCGATTCCTGCGAAGAAAGATGTGATCAACGCGATGACGCTGGCGAATAACTACTTCATGGCAAAATGGCCCAAGGCGGGCAGTCACGACCTTCCCAAGAAGCGTCCCTGCAACATCTGGACACGTGGAGTTTATTTCGAGGGGGCGCTTGCCTTGAGACCACAGGCACGGCGCTTTTCATTTACGGGCTGGCCTGGGGAATCAACAAGGGGCATCTGCCCGCCGACACTTATCTACCTGCTACCACCAAAGGCTGGAATGCGATGACCACCAAGGCGCTGCATCCGAACGGCTTTCTGGGTTATGTTCAAGGCTCCGGCAGCAAACTCTCGGACGCTCAGCCCGTGACTTATAATATGATTACGGATTTCGACGACTTTGGGTTAGGATGCTTCCTGCTCGCGGGCAGTGAAGTGCAGGCCCTTGCCGCGGCTCGCAGTGCTTCGGGCGATTCCGAAGTTCTGACAACTGGTGCTTCCAAAAAGGACCGTCGGCTCCGCCACCAAACAAATAAAAGCACCAGTTGCCGGACGCTTGAGTCGTATTTCATAATGAAAAGACTCCCAGATTTCGCTGCCCCGGCGATAAGTGTCTCGATGCCAGCCTTCGCTGCCGACTCTCGATCAATTAACCAAGCCGGACCACTAAACCCTGTGAAGTAACCAACCAGACAACCATGAGAATACTATTCATTATTATTGGCATTTGTTGCGCAATATCGGCATTTGCCCAGGACGGCAACGATTCGGTTCGAATAAACCAACTATTCAATTTCGATTGGAAATTTAAAGCGGGCGAGATCTCGAATGCCGAGGATCCGAAGCTTGACGATCGCGACTGGCGCAAGCTGGACCTGCCCCATGATTTTCAGTTTGAGCAACCGTGGGATAAGTCGGCCAGTCGAGGTCGTGGTTTTAAAGCGATGGGCGCAGGTTGGTATCGAAAGACCTTCAATGCGGATGCTGCTTGGAAAGGGAAGCGGGTATTACTGGACTTTGAGGGCATTATGCTAACGGGGAATGTCTGGCTGAATGGAAGGAAAATCGGCGGAACAGATTATGGCTATCTTGGTTTTGAATTGGATATAACAGACATAATAAGATACGACACCGTCAACTGTGTTGCCGTTCGTGCTTCTACGGGCGAAATGGGCAATTCCCGTTGGTACACGGGTGGTGGACTTTTTCGAGATGTGCATTTGATTGTAAAGGACAAAATCTCAATTGCACGTCACGGTGTTTTTATAACAACTCCAAGTATCTCTAGTCAGAACGCCGTGGTCAACGTGCAAGTGGAAGTGGCGGGAATTAAAAATCAACAATACGAACTGCAGATCAATACCAGGATATTTTCCCCGGCAGGGGCGCTGGTGGCTGAAACTAAAATGTTGGCGCCGCAAAAATCAAAACTCGCTGAAGTTGAAGTCCAATTGCCGAAAATAAATATATCCAATCCGCAGCTTTGGTCGTGCGAAACACCCAATCTTTACTCTGCAGAAGTCGTATTGGTATTAAACGGCAAGGTGATTGATAAAATCACTGAAAAATTCGGAATCCGTACCATTGAATTTTCCAAAGAATATGGGCTAAAGTTAAATGGGAGAAAGGTCTTTCTTAAAGGTGTCGCCAATCATCATGACCTGGGGGCCGTGGGTGCGGCCGCTTACGAAACTTCGATCGCCAGGATGATGGATAAGCTTAAGGCTTTTGGATTTAACCATATAAGGACTTCCCACAATCCTTACTCCGAATCGTTTCTTAGGCTCGCCGACGAGAAGGGCATTTTGGTCGTGGATGAATTATACGACAAATGGGGTAGCACAGTTGCCTGGGCTGGAAGTGCGCCTTGGAATGATTTGTGGTACAAAAATACAAAGGAGTGGATTAAACGCGACCGGAATCATCCTTCGGTTATTATGTGGAGCTTTGGAAATGAACTGCAGTTTCAGGAAGAACGGTGGGGGTTCCCAACAAGTGATTGGGGAGTGACGACCTACAGGATTTTGGATGTGGTGGCAAAACGGTACGATCCTACCCGCAAAACAACCGTTGCCATGTATCCCGCCCGTGCGGGAGGCATTGTTAAGGCCGACAGGGACTTCAATATTGAAGATAATATAGTACCGCCCGAACTTTCAATAGTAACCGATGTGGCCAGTTTCAACTATTGCTGGAATGATTATCAAAATTATCTGAAACATGCTCCGGATTTGATTATCTACCAAAGTGAGGCTGTGACTAACGAATTGGCAGCCCCTTACTTTGGAATGGACAGGGATAAAATGGTCGGTTTGGCTTATTGGGGTGCCATCGAATATTGGGGGGAATCCAGCGGTTGGCCACGCAAGGGCTGGAACTATTCATTCTTCAATCATTCACTGGAGCCTAACCCGCAAGCTTATTTAATAAAAAGCATTTTCAACGACGAACCGTTGGTGCATATTGGCATAGTTGATAGTGAAGCCGAGTCGCGTCTCTGGAATGACGTGGTGGTGGGACGAAATTATATCTCGTCGCATTGGAATCGGGAGGCAGGAAAAAAGTATGATATCTATACTTATAGCAATGCCGATGAGGTGGAATTAGTGGTTAATGGGAAATCTATGGGAGTGCGGCAAAATTCTGCCGACGTGAAAAAACGCAATATCGTTTTTTGGAAAGACATTCCGTTTGCTCCTGGAAAAATTACTGCAATTGCCCGAAGAGGAGATAAAGAAGTGGCGCGTCACGAACTAGAAACAACCGGAGAATTCATTGGATTGGTGTTAGAAACTGAGAACTCCGCATGGAAAGCCGATGGTATGGATCTTCAATATGTAAAGGTGTACGCTGTAGACAGCAAGGGGCGCAAAGTGCCGACTGCCGCCGAAGAGATTGCTTTTGAACTCAGCGGGCCTGCGCGGTTGATTGCCGTGGATAATGGCAATCATTCGAGCGATAGTTTGTTTGGCGGCAATAAAACAGTGCTTCACAAAGGCTTTGCAATGGCGATATTGCGCTCAGAAAAAATAGCTGGAACCGTAAAGCTCAAAGTTACTGCAGCGGAATTGAAGCAGTTGGAAGAAACCTTAATAGTAAAATAGATATTCAAGGGTTTTGGTGCGCTGATTTGATGGTTGTCTGATCAGCAGCCGCGTGACGATTGAGGCCCACGGTGCCGTGAGCGATGGCAAGACGCTTAACACGGACAGGATCCAAGCTGCGGTCGGCAATCTTGCCTCCGCAGGCGGGGGAACGCTGGCTGTCCCGCGAGGAACGTTCTTGAGCGGCGCGCTTTTCTCAAACCGGGCGTGACCCTCCATCTCGAAAAGGGAGCGGTGCTAAAGTGTTCGACCGACATGGCCAACTTCCCCGCACGGCGCATCCGGATCGAGGGTCATTTCGAGCGCACGCCGCCGTGAAAGCGTGTTTCCAGCCACCCGAGCCATGCGCCCTGCCCGGCGCGGTGGCGGATGCGCGCCTTTTCCGCGATAAGGAGCCGACCCGCGCGCCATGCGGCGGACAGCGCGGCGTCGAGCGAGCGGCGGGAGTCGCCGGCAAGCCGCCGCGCCTCTGCGTGCAGGCGGTTGATTTCCAAAAAGGCGGATGTCTCGCGCGCCGGGGGCGCGGGCGTGACGTTGCACTGGGCAAGGGGCGGCATAAGTGTATCCGTGTTCATGATACGAGACCCATGCTTTGGCGGAAATCGTCCGCAAGTTTGTGGACGGTCTGCGGGGTGCAGCCGGCCTGTTCGCCGAGCGCCTCCAGCGTCATGCCGCCGATGAGGTCGGGGCGGACCTGGCGCAGCACGATGGACGCGCGCAATCCGCGCTGCTCCAGTGTGGTGCCCTCGGGAATCCACAGCAGCACGTGCGCGATGGCCTCCGCCGCCATCGCGCGGGCCTCGGCTTTGGGGTCAACGGGGTTTTGGAAAAACGCGTCGTCGCTGGCGGACGCGCGGGCGGGGTTTGGGGCGGACTGGGCGGGATTGGTTTTATTTTGTGTATTCATGTTGTTGCCTCGCCCCGCATCCTGCCAGCGTTTATAAAATCAAAATAGCGGCGCGCTTCATCGCGGGTTTGCCCGGATTTCGCGCAGGGCTTTTCGATGTATATAAAAACGCCACACGCATGGCGCGTGTGGCGTTGGAATTTCCTGCCGTATTACGGGCGGTTTTATCCGCGCGCGGGCACCAGCAGCCGGGTGCGGATATGCGCGGAGACCTCGGCAAGGTCGTAATATACAAAGTGCCCGACGCGGTGATGCGGAATGCGGCGGGCGCGCGTCCATTCGCGCAGCGTGCGCACGGACGGCTCGCGCCCCTGCGGGAAAATCCCGCTGAGGCGCAGGCCGTTGATGTCCGTGAGCGCGGGATGCGCGCGCGTTTGCGCGGGGGCTGGTGCTGGCGTGGTGGAGTTCATACGCCCCATGTGCGCGCATCACGTGGCGCGCGGGGGCTTTCATTCCGTGGCCGTGCCCTGGTTCCCCGCAGGTGCGGCGCGGAAACGAAAGAAGCCAAGCGGGGCAGGAGGGGACGGGAGGGCGGATGCGGCGGGGAAATCGCATCCGTCCTCCCGGTTACGGTTTTATGCGGCGAGCCGGTTTTGTGGGTCGGACGCGGGCGTGGGTGCGCTCTCTGTCTGCGGCGCTGGTTTCGCTTGCGGCACGGCGCGCAATCTCGGCGCGATGGCAAAGAAGGCCCCGGCCTCCTGCGGGGTGGTCACGTTCAGGTAATGCCGCCGGATGATGCTTTCGGAATTGCCCGCCTGCAACGCCGTGTCGCCCATCGAACGGAATTTCGCCACGTGCATCGAAATGAACGTGTGCCGCAGCACGTCGTGCCCGACGCCGAACTTTTGGCGGATGCGCGTGAGTTTTTTTGCAATGCTCTTCATCTTCTCCTTGGGCGGAATGACGGGGTATTCGTCCAGCGGATAGGCTTTGAGCCACGCGGCAAGGTTGGGCTGGATGGTGACCAAGCGGCGCATGTTCACCTTCGACACCCACGGCTCGATGGTGATGGCGCTGTTTTCCAAGCGCACGTCGGCGGCGGGCAGCTTGGAAATCTCCCCCTCGGGTCGGATGCCGGCGAACAGGCACAACGCGAAAAACGGCACGAATGCCCCGCCGTGGACGCTCTCCACGTGCGCCATTAGTTGCGCGGCGCGCTCCGCCGTCAGCGCCTCGGCGCTGCCGCGATTGTGCTCGATGCGGTTGCGCGGGATTTTCGCCACCGGGTTGCCGCCCACCCATTCCTTGCGCACCGCGTGATTGAAAAACGCGCACAGCACGCCGCGCCGGTTGTTCTGCGTCTTCAGCGCCCCGTCGTCGCGCCGGATGTAGGCGTGCAATGCCTCCGTGCCTACCTCCGCAAGCGTCTGCGTCGGAAAATGCCGCTGGAACTCCGTCAGCTCCAGCCGGATGTTCCGCAACTGCCGTTCGCCTATCAACGCCTGTTGCACGTCCTCCTTGCGCGCCTTCATGTAGGTTTCGATGGCATCGGCGATTTTCAGCGCGGCTTCGGGCTCGCGGTAATTGGCCAGCGCATAGTCGAGATAGAACGTGAGCGGACGCCGCGCCTTCTCCAGCCGGAGAAACGCGGCCTCGGCCTCGCGCAACTGCGCCTCGGTCAAAAACGTGCTCGCGCCGCGAAGGTTGGATTGCGACTGGAGCAGACGCAGTTCGAGCGCGGCGCGCTCGGCAATGGCGTCCTCGCGGGTCTTGAAGTTCTTGCGGATGCGCTCGCCGAGCAACCAGCCGGCCACGCGGAATGAAATCACGCCGTTGCGGTTCTTGAACGGCTTGATCGTGAATGCGGATTTTTTTTGTTTCATCGATGGTTGCCGCCTTCACGTGGCAACCTATTCATGGACTTTCCGGCTTCCCTATGGAAATCGGGCCTTTCGTGCCGGCAAGATGCCGGCGCTCCCAGTCGCTCACGCGGCTGCGCGGCCTCTTGTGGCCTTCGGCTTGGGTAGCGGCGGCGGGACGCCGCCGCTCCGGCCGACACCCCATGGGAGCTGGCAAACGGTTTTACTCCTTCGGGATCTCGTTGTTCGTGCGCAGCATCAGGACGGGCGTCTTGGTTTTTACCCAGAGGTCGGCTTCCTTGAAATATTTGGCGGCGACGTTTTCCAGCGCCTCGCCGACGGTTTTGGCCGGATAGAG
Organism: Termitidicoccus mucosus; assembly: GCF_038725785.1. Classification (GTDB taxonomy): domain Bacteria; phylum Verrucomicrobiota; class Verrucomicrobiia; order Opitutales; family Opitutaceae; genus Termitidicoccus; species Termitidicoccus mucosus. The sequence goes on along the minus strand of NZ_CP109796.1, from coordinate 16,287 downwards.
GCGGCCCTTTTTCGAGGCATTGTAATCGTAGGTGCCGCGGAAAATGCGATCCTGCGTGGTGGCCACGCTTTCGTTTTCCGGAATCTGGAGCACCCAGCCCGCAAAATCCCCCTTGGGCAGGCGGTCCTCGGGGTCGGAGATGAGGATGACAAACTGCTTTTTCACCGGCGGCGGCTTGTTTTCGTCCGCCTCGGAATCCGCCTGCGTGACGAGGTTCATTTCCTCGACGATCTGGCGGAGCAGGGCGGGGTCGACCTGATTTCGTTTCAAAATTTCGGCAACTTGATTGACGTCGATTTTTGGCATGGCGTGCGATGAAAATTTGCCTCACGAAAGCACACATTCCGCGATGATGGACAAGACAAACATGCAAGCCGCCTCTCCCGCCGCCTCTGGCGCGGCCAGGACGCCGCCCGGCCCGGCGCAGCGTGACGACGAGGTTTTCGACGTGGTCAACGAACGCGACGAGGTCACCGGCCAGGCCACGCGCGGGGAGGTCCACGCCCGGAAACTGTTTCACCGCGCCGTGCATGTGCTGGCGCGGGGGGCGGACGGACGGGTGTTCCTGCAAAAGCGGTCGCTGGCGAAGGACACCTCGCCGGGCCGGTGGGATTCGTCCTGTTCCGGGCACGTCGATGCGGGCGAGGATTACGCGGCGGCGGCGGTGCGGGAACTGCGCGAGGAAATCGGCGCGCATATCGCCGGCCCGGAACACCTGACGCCGTTGTTCAAGCTTTCGCCCCACGCGCAAAACGGCTGGGAATTCGTATCCGTTTACTGGATTCGCCACGACGGGCCGTTCGAGCTGAATCCGGCCGAGATCGAGCGCGGCGAGTGGTGGACGCCCGGGGATGTGACGCGCGCCATCGCGGCGCAGCCGGGGGATTTCTCGAGCACGTTTCGGATGGCGTGGGAGCGCTTCGCGCAAGTAACAAGTGCCAAGTAACAAATGGCAAGTGGCAAGGCCCGCCGCGGCATCCTTCTTGTCACTTGTTACTTGTCACTTGGAACTTGTTACCTGGCATTTGCCACTTGTCACTTGCGCGCCGCGCCCCTGTTACTTTCCCCTCATGAACTACCGCCATCGTTTTCACGCGGGAAACTTCGCCGATGTCGCGAAGCATGCGCTGCTCGTGCAATTGCTGCGCGGCCTCCAGCGCAAGGAGAAGGGTTTTCTTTATCTCGACACCCACGCCGGTTGCGGCGGCTACGACCTGCACGCGGCGGCGCGCGGCGACTCGCTGGCCCGCGAACCCGAACACCCGGCGGGCATCGGCAGGCTGGCGGACTGCGATGGTTCAGGCGCGGAATCCGATCCGATCTCCGGATACGCTGCGCTTGTCCGGCGGTTTGACCGCGAGGCGCGCGGAACGCCGCCGGACGGCGCAGACGCCGTCACGGGCGGCACGGACATCCGTTTCTACCCCGGCTCGCCCGCGCTGGCGCGCCTGTTGCTCAGGCCGCAGGATCGCATGGCGCTGTGCGAAAAACACCCGGCGGAGTTCGCCGCGCTGCGCGAGCAGCTCGGGCGCGCGAGGCGCGTGTCATTGCACGAGATGGACGGCTACACGGCCATCCGGGCGATGCTGCCGCCGCCGGAAAAGCGCGCACTGGTGCTGATCGACCCGCCGTTCGAGGAACGCGAAGAGTTTGCCCGCATCACCGAGGCGCTGGCCGGGGGCGTGCGGCGCGCGCCGGGGGCGACGTTTGCGGTGTGGTATCCGCTGACGGAACGCGCCCGGGCGGATGCGTTTCTCGATGAAATCGCGGCGGGCGGCGCGGCGCCGGCCTTCGCGGCGGAGCTGACCGTGGCGGGCGAGGACTCGCCCCTGCGGATGCGCGGGTGCGGCGTGGCCGTGCTCAATCCGCCGTGGCAGGTCGACCGCGTGATTGCGCCGATGATGCGCCGGCTGGCGGCATTGCTGGCGCAAGGGGACGGCGGCGCGGGCGGGTTGCGCTGGATCACGCCCGAGGAATAATGACGCGAGGTCGGGCTTTACGCCGGAGGCTTGTCCGGCTTAAGATGCCGGACTTTTTCAAAATGATCCTTCCCAAAGCCAGCCGCCTCACGCCCGAGCAACTTGCCGAAGTCACGCAAATCGTCGGCGCTTTTGGCTGCCACATCCAGCCCATCATCGGCGCGGTCCGCAGCATTTATGCCATCGTGGGGGATGAGCGCGACGAGCTCATGATCAATCGTCTGGAGGGGCTCGACTACATCGAACGCGTCGACCAGATCCAATCGCCGCACAAGCTCATGGACCGGCGATCCGATCTCGCGTCGCACCGCATCAAGGTCGGCGGCGTGCGCGCGGGCGAGGAACTGCTCGTCATCGCGGGCCATTGCACGATCGATCCCAAAAATCCGAATCTCTTCTACGAAACCGCGCAGGCGGTGAAGGAGGCCGGCGCGCACTCCCTCCGCGGCGGCGTATGGAAACCGCGCACCAATCCGTATTCCTTTCAGGGCGACAACAAATCCCTCGACATCCTCATGGAGGCGCACCGCCGCACGGGTCTGCCAGTGGACGCCGAGGTGATGGACGAGCACCAGCTTCGCCTCGCGCTCGATGCGGGCGTGCACATGCTGCAAGTGGGCGCGCGCAACGGCCTGAACTACTCCCTCCTCCGCGCCATCGGCCACGCCGTGGCCGAGCATGACACCGTGGTGCTCCTCAAACGCGGCCTGCACATGGGCCCGCTCAACGAATTCATCTCGGCCGCCGAATACATCGTCGCGTTCGGCAACCCCAACATCCTCCTCTGCCCGCGCGGCACCTCCCCGGCGCTCGACGGCTACCGCAACCATCCCGACGAATCCATCACGCCGCTGCTCAAGGAAAAAACCTGGGCGCCCGTCGTGGTCGATCCCTCTCACTCCGTGGGCAAGGCCTCCTACGTGCCCGCCTGCGCCCTCGCCGCCGTGGCGTATGGCGCCGACGGGCTTTGCATCGAGACGCACATCGCGCCGAGCAAGGGCATCGGCGACGACCCGAAGCAGGCCGTCACGCCCGACGTGCTCGCGGCGCTCATCCGCGACGCGAAACAACTCTGGGCGCTCCGCCACCCGCAACCGGCCAAAGCCGTCGCATGACCAGCCCCCGCCGCAACCGCAGTTTTTCCAGCCGCCGCGCGCGCGTCCGTGCCGCGGCCTTCGTGCTGACGGCGTCCGCCTGCATCGTCCTTTCGGCCGCGACCGCCCTCGCGCTCGGGACCGTCAAGTTGAAGAGCGGCGCGTCCATCCAGGGCGACATCATCGCGGAGCGTCCCGACCGCGTGATCGTCGATCTCGGCTTCCAGGTGCTCACCGTGCCGCGCGACGAGATCGCCGCGCTCATCGCGGAGAGCCCGCCCGAAGGCGGCGCGGCGGATGCCGCGGGCGCGGGCGACGGCGGCGATTTTTTCCGCACCGCGCCCGGCCAGCCCGCGCTTTCCGTGCGGGAAAACGTGGAGCGGGTCGGCGAGGCCGTCGTGCAAATCCGCACGCCCACCGGACTCGGCTCCGGCTTCATCATCCATCCCGCCGGCTACGTCATCACCAACGCGCACGTCATCTCCGGCGAATACGCGATCTCGGTCACGCTATTCCGGCGCTCCGTCGCGGGGCTGCAAAAAGTCGCCTACAACAAGGTGCGCATCGTCGCGCTCGACCCGCGCCTCGACCTCGCGCTGTTGAAAATCGAGGAGCCCGCCTCGGCCGCCGAACCGGCGTTTCCCACGGTGCCGCTCGGCGACTCCAACGCGCTCACCGAGGGCCAGACCGTGTTTGCCATCGGCAGCCCGCTCGGGCTCGACCGCACCGTGTCGCAGGGCATCATCAGCTCGCGCAACCGTCCCTTTGACGGCCAGCTCTACATCCAGACCACCACGCAGCTCAATCCCGGCAACTCCGGCGGCCCGCTCTTCAACCTGCGCGGCGAGGTGGCCGGCGTGAACAACATGAAACCCATGCGCGCCGGCATCGAGGGCCTCAACTTCGCGATCCCCTCCGCCGTGGTGAAAAACTTCCTGCTCAACCGCGACGCCTTCGCCTTCGACGCCCGCAACCCGAACTCCGGTTTCCGCTACATCGAGCCGCCGCGCCCCATGAAGAAAAACGCGCAGGACGCCGCCCCGCAACCCGCGCCGGCAACGGAGACATCCGCTCCCTGAGCGCGCCCGCTCCCCCGGAAATTCTTTCATCCTTCTTCTTTCTCTTTCCTCTTTCTCCCTTCCCACACCGCCAAAAAACAAAAACCACCCTCCCCTTCCCGCCCGCATGAACAAAATCAAACGCCACCTCCTGGTCGCCGCCGCATTGCTCGCCGGCCTGCTTCCCTCCGCGCGCGCCTTTGGCCCGCTCGCCAACCTCGTCGGGGAGCAGGCCCCGCTTGTCGTGCTCGTGAACGACGTTCCCGGTCTGGTCGAAAACTGGAAGGAAGGCCCGCTGGCCAGGACGTGGAACGACGGGCAGGTCCGCGAGTTTTTCGCGCCGCTTCACGAAAACCTCAAGACCGCCGAGTGGGACGGCATGCTCAAGCAGCAGATCGGCCACAGCGCGAAGGAGATTCTCGCCTTCGTCCGCGGCGGCGCGCTCATCGCGATTCCGAGCCTCGAAGGCTGGCAGGAACGCGGACGCGAGGAGCCGCCCGTGCTTTTGGTCGCCGAACTGGGGGAAAACACCCGCAAGATCGAGGAACTGCTCACCTCGAAGGCTTATATGGAAAAGGCGAAAATCACGCGCCTGACCGAACACTACGCAGGCGCGACGCTTTATATCGACGAATTTGGCGGAGGCAAAAACGTCAAGAGCGTCGCCTGGCTCATCAGCGACGGAAATCTTTATTGCAGCCCGTCGCGCCAGCTTGTGGCCGTCGCGCTCGACGCCGCCCGCGCCGGGGGCGTGCGCGATGCGTTTGGAAAATCGGAGCGCTTTCTCCGCATGACGGAGCGCGCCGGCAACAACGCGCATGTGCTCGCCGCCATCAATTTTCAGGCCATTTATCCGGTCTTCGACGCCTACATGAAGGCGCAGGCAGCCAATCCGGAAAACCGCGCGGGCATGATGATCGACCTCGCGAATCTCGGCTCCACGCTCGGCCTCGATGCGCTGGGCGACATCTACGGGGCGGTGACGCTGGGCAAGGATTCGGCCGAGAGCATGAGCGGCCTCACCTATTCGGCCGGGCGCGGCTTGTTGAAGATGCTCGCGTTTGGCGAAGGGCCGCTGCCCAAGCCGGCCTTCCTGCCCGCCGACAGCCTGACCACCGTCGTCGGCAAATTCAAAATCTCCGACAGCTTCACGGCGCTGGAGGAAGTGGTGCAGGCGGCGCTGCCAATGATTTTCGGCTATTATCAGAATACGCTCTCCTCCCTCAACCAACAGTATGGCATCGACATCAAGCGCGACCTGGTCGGCAGCCTCGGCGACGATTTCTACATGATCCAGCGCGCGCCGGCCGGCGAGACCGCCGTCCCTGGCCAGCTCGACCAGGCCGTCGTCATTTCGCTGCAAGACGAACGGCTCTTCGCGTCGACGCTCGGAAAACTCATCACCGGCTCCGGCGCGGGCGAGTCCATCCTCGCCAAGCGCGAATATCTGGGCGCAACCCTCTACAGCACCGCCGGTGCAGGCGCAAACGCCTTCGGCTGGGCCGTCGCCAACGGCCACCTGATCATCGGCTTCGGCGCGTCCGTCGGCACCGTCGAATCGGTGCTCCAGGGCATGGCCGGCAAAATCGATTCCTTTTGGGACAAGGCGTCGGTCGCCAGCGCGCTGTCGGAAGTGCCGTCCGACGCCTTTGGCTTTTCCTACCAGGATACCGCCGGGCTGGTTTCCAATTTCTTCGATGTGCTCGCCCTCCTCGCCAAGACCAAGCAGCCCGTTCCCGGCATGACCGGCGATGACGGCAAGACGCCGGAACTGGTCAATCCCGAGGCCAAGCCCGGCATCGAAACACTGCGGAAATACTGGGACTACAATTTTGCCTACAACCAGCGCGACGCCCTCGGCATCTACAGCCGGGCCAAAACCGTTTACAAAAAATAAAGCGGCACAGGCAATTCCGCCTGCGCGCGCCTCGTGCCGCCGGAGACGCCCCATGCACCACGGACCGCCAACTCGCGACGAAAATCGCATCCCGACACGCACGGACAAAAATGTCCGCGCCGCCCTGGCCGCGCTCATTGTATCCATATTGTCATTACAATCGAGCGCCGCCGCCCCCTCACCGGTCGTTCTCTCCGGTCCCGAGGTGGTGAAACTCAACTGGGGCACCCGCGCGCTCCAGGCGGCCGACATCGACGGCGACGGGCTCCGCGACATCGTCGTCATCAACAACGATCGCGCCACCATCGACATCCTCTACCAGCGCAAACCCGGCCTGGCCTCCGACGGCATGCCGCGCGCGCTCAGCCAGAACCGCTGGGAACCCGTGATCGAGGATTCCCGTTTCCGTAAGGACTCGGTGGTCGCGGGCATCACCGTGTTCGATCTCGCGGTCGGCGACCTCAACGGCGACGGGCTCGCCGATCTCGCCTACACCGGCGCGGCGCAGGCGCTCACCCTTCGTTTCCAGCAAAAAGACGGTTCGTGGACGGAGCGCAGGATCGCCGACGCCCCCGCGGCCAACCAGCTGGTGGGCTCGTTGAAAATCATCGACCTCGATCGCGACGGGCACAACGAGCTTGTGTATCTCGGGCAGAAGGAACTCGCCATTTTCCGCCGGCTTTCCGGCGACCGCTTCGGCCCGCCCGAGCGCCATGTGCTGCCCGACGACAACAGCCACGGGCTCGAATTCTGCGACATCAACGGCGACGGGCTCACCGACATCATTTACTTGTGCGGCAACCCCCGCGCCACGATGCGCGTGCGCCTGCAAACCGCGTCGGGCCAGTTCGGCCCCGAGCTTGCCTACGAGATCAAACCCTCGCGCTGCACGCTGCAAGTCCTCGCCCAGTCGGCCGGCGGGCGGCCCGCCTCGTTTGCGATGGCGCAGGACGGCACCGGGCAGTTGGAGGAGTTTGCGCTCAAGCCGCAGCCGTCCGAGCCCGGCTCCCCTCCGCCCATGCGCCCGCGCGTGTTCAGCCCGCGTCCCGGGGCGAAAGCGCCCTTCGCCTTCGCGTCCGGCAATTTCACCGGCGCGGAGGCCGGCCCCGACATCGCGGTGTCCGATCCCGACGGCGCGCAGGTGCTGCTGTATCCGCGCCAGCCTGACGGCGGCTTCACCGGCGCGGAAAAATTTCCCTCGCTCGCCGAGGGGCGCGCCATCGCCGCGGGCGACTGGGATGGCGACGGGCGCGACGAGCTCTTCGTCGGCAGCGCCCGCGAGCAGGCCGTCGGCGTCGCCCGTTTCGCGGACGGACGTTTTTCCTATCCGCAGCCGCTGCCCGTCGCCGGCCGGCCGATCGACCTCGCCTTCGGCGACATCGCGGGCGACGGACGCGGCATCCTCGCCGTGCTGATGGAGGACGGCGGCAGGCGCCGCATCGAATTGTGGGTCCGCCGGAGCGACGACGGCGCCGAACGGCTCAAAACCATTGAAATCACCGGCCTGAAAACCGACCCGCGGGCGTTGCGCCTCGTGGATGCGAACCAGGACGGGTTGATGGATATCGCCGTCTTCACGCCGCTCGACTCGATGCGTCTTTTCACGCAAAACGCCGACACCACGCTGGAGTTTGCCGAGGCATCAGCCGCCGCCGGGTTCCGGCGCGGACTGGTCGACAAGCTCGAGGCGTCCGCGTTCACGGTTGCCGACATCGATGGCGATGGCCGCGCCGAAATGGTCGTCAGCAGCGGCGGCTTCGCCCGCGCCCTCCGGCTTGGCGGCGGCAATGACGCGCTCACCATCGTCGATCAATTCAACGCCGCGCCCGGCGCCGACATCACCGCCGCGCTTGTGCTGCCCGGGCCGGGCGGCGATTCCGATGGCGATTCCGCGCGTCCGCTGGTCGTGCTCTACGACCGCAAGGCGGGCGAATTTCAAATTCTCCGGGCCGGGCGCGAGGGCGGCGTGTATGCTCCCGCCGGCTCGATCAAAACGGGCAGGATCGACATCATCGGCGCGGAAGTCATCCCGCGCAAAGGCGGGGCGCCGGAGAGCTTTGTTTTCGGCAAGGATCGTTTCTGGTGGCTGCCTGCGGACAAACCCGACCTCGCGCCGGCCACGCTCGGCACGCACACGACGGATTTGCCGGAAGTGAGCTATGCCGACGTGATCGCGGGCGACTTAAACAACGACGGGCAGCTCGAAATTGTGTGTGTGGACCCGGTCAAGAACCTGATCGAGGTTTTGGCCCGCGAAACCGACGACCGGTGGAAAAGCATGCTGCACTTCAAGGTGTTCGAGACCGACGAGCATTTCCAAGGGCGCGGCGGCGCATCCTTCGAGCCACGGGAAACCGTGATCGCGGATGTGACCGGCGACGGCAAAAACGATCTCATCCTCCTCGTCCACGACCGGGTGCTGGTGTATCCGCAGGACTGAGCCCCCACCCCTCCTCTTCTTTCCTCTTTATCTTTATTCTTTCTCTTTCCTCTTTCTCCCCACTCGTTCCTGACGAAAGAGGAAAGAAGAAAGAGATCTCGGCATCAGCTCCGGGTCGCATTCTTCCCCGCGGGGTGCCTCCCCTCGCAAAATTTCTCTCGCCACTCCGACGGGAAGCGTGTGCACTCGTGTCCGTTTTTTTAGGACACGTTCTCTCATCCCCCCGATTTACGTCCCAGATTCCTCCGTATTCATCCAAAAACACCCATGAGCGCCATCAATCAGTTCCTCCTCCAAAACAACCTCCGCATCGCCAGCAATCCCTGCGTGTCGCCGGACTTCTGCCTCGACTGGCCCGCGCTGGCCGCGAAGCTCGCGTCCGCGTCTGCCGACGTGCGCGAATGGCCCAAGAGCCGCTTCGCCACCGCCGCCGGACAATGGACTCTGCTGGAGGACGGCGTGACGGGGGATTGCGCATGGAAACTCAAGCCCGGTTCCGGAATCGCGGCCTCCGCCGCGGCAAAGGCCCTCGCCGAAGGCAGGCCGCTCGACGGCGGCGCGGTCGTGTTTCCGGCGACCTTCGCGAACCTGCTCGTATTAAAAAACCTGATACAGGAGCACAATCCCGCCTCGGCCATTTTCCCGACGGCCTCGCAAAAGCTCGGGCAGAGCACGCTCGGCATCGGCGCGCGTTTCACCACGCTGCACTGGCCCGCCGTCGAGTGGGCGATGGGCGCGCTGGGGGTTGGCATGACCGCCAACCAGAACTCCATCCCCCGCGAGCTTGTCTATGACGTGGACGCGATGCTCGCCGGCTCGCTCGACACGGTGCCGTTCCCGTTCATCGGCACGAATGTGCCGGAGGGCCACCAGGGACAGAGCGTCGAGGGCATGAGCCACGGCTGCGTGCTGTCGAAGCTGCGCACCGGTTTCCACCAGCGCGGCATCGCCTGGAGCTTCAATGCTGACCATCAGCCCATCGGCGGGAAATTCGATGCGCGCGAGGACCAGCTCGTCACCGGCTGCGTGCTGGCGAGCTACATCACCTTCGACCTTTCGCCGGAGCTGGCCCAGACCGTCGTGCCGACCAATGCCGCCGACTGGGTCGCCGCCAATGTGCCGGCCGATCTGGTCGCGAAAGTGCGCGCGCGTGTCGCCGCCATCGGCCTGAGGCTGGATGAGGCGGAGCTGTCCAAGCTGCTCGCCTATGTCTGGCCCGCGATGAAAAAGATGAAGGTGCGCGACGAAAAGTATCGCGCCGCCCGCGAGCGGCGTTTCACCACCGCCGCCGGCCGCGAATATCTGCGCGAGTTGTCCATCGACGAACTGCCCGGCCTGACCACGCCCGAGACGACCGCGATCATGCTCGCGCTTTGCGAGGCGCTCGGCATGAAAATCAATTTCATCGCCCCCGCGTTCGGGTTCCAGAAAAACATGCCCTATCCGGACAACGCCGCGCTGCGAGCGCTCATCGAAAAGCAGTGGCGCGTGTGCGAGAAATTCGGCACGAGCATCGGCTTCCATTCCGGCTCGGGCAAGTCCGCCGAAAACTATCAGGTCATGGGGGCCGTCACCGGCGCGCACCTCGAAATCAAGACCAGCGGCCGCTACACCTACGAGATGGGCCGCGCGCTCTTCGCCTCGAAAAATTCCGCCGACCAGGCGCTCTGGCGCGACTGGTATCAGTTTACTGTCGGCCTCGCGCTCAAGGGCGTGTTCAGCGCCGACGCGACCGAGCAGAAGATGGCGCGCATCTTTGTGACCGATGCGCTCGAAAAGGCAGGGAAGCCGTCCGACGTGTTTGCGAGCGAGGCGACCGTGCGCGCCGCCATCGAGTCGCTGCCGCCGAGCCCGGAGCACATGTTCTGGTTCGAATACAACTTCCTCCACGTGCTCGCCGCCGGCGGCAGGGCGGAGAAGTCCGCGCTGGGCGACCACTCGCCCGCGGGCTACCGGCAGCGCGCGCGTTTCTATTCGGTGAGCGACGAAGGGCGCTTGCTCTACGCGAAGAACGTGGCCGCCTACATCGTGTTCCTGGCGGAAAACACCGGCCTCGCGACAAAGGAAACCTGCGCCGCCGCACGCGCGAAACTGGCCGCCTACGCCACGCTGGATCAGTTGCAGTCCGATATCGGCTGACCGGACGGACAAGCTGACACCAGAAAGGAGCGACGGTGGGGACATCGTCGCTCCTTTTTTTGCGTCCGGCTCAAGCCAATGTCAGGATTATACCATTTCCCAGCCATTTATAAACTCATCAAGGTAGGCGAAACCTCCGGCTGAGCCGCGGCTCGGCGGGGACGCCTCGCCCTACCGAAAAATTTCGTTCGGAGTTGGTATTCTCGATTGGCGGCACGGGCGTCTCGTCCGTGTTTCCTGACGCACAAACCAGCGCGCACCGTCTGGTCTGCACGGGGGCGGAATGGTTATGTCACGCAACAAGCGTCTTCCCCGTCACGCGTATTCGCGACGGAGGTTGCTGGGGAGGAGGCCGAGTTCCTCGCGGTATTTCGCCACGGTGCGGCGGGCGATGTTGATGCCCTTTTCCTGCAACTTGACCACCAGGTCCTGGTCGCTCAGCGGCTTCGCCCGATCCTCGGTCGAGATGAGCTCGTTGATCATTTCCTTCACGCTGGTGTTGGACACGGACGCGCCGCCTTCGGATTGATAGCCGGGGGTGAAGAAATACTTGAACTCAAATACACCATGCGGGGTCTTGATGTATTTGTTCGCGATGGCGCGGCTCACGGTGGTCTCGTGCACGCCGACGGCATCGGCGATCTGCGTCATGGTGAGCGGCTTCAGCCTGGAGACGCCTTCCTCGAAAAAATCACGCTGCACCTTCAGTATCTCGCGGGTGATGCGCTCGATGGTCTGCTGGCGTTGCTCGATGGAGTTGATGAGAAATTTGCCTGAGCGGATGCGTTCGCGGAGGTATTCGCGCTCGGTTTTGTTGAGCGATCCCTTGGCGATCATCTCGCGGTAGGTGTTCGAGATGCGAAGGCGGGGGATATAGTCGTTGTTGAGGGTGACGATCCATTCGTCTCCGTCCTTGGCAACGGTGACGTCGGGGACGACGACGCGGTTGCTGTCCTCGGCGAAGCGGCGTCCGGGGGCGGGATCGAGCGCGCCGATTTCACCGACGGCGGCCTGCACGTCCTCCATGGTCGCGCCGAGTTTGCGGGCGAGGTCGGGGATGCGGCGGCGGGCGAGCAGCTCGAAGTGCTCGCGCACGATGGCGGCGGCAAGCGAGCCGTCGCGGCCTTTGGCGGCGAGCTGGAGCAGGAGGCATTCGGCCAGCGACTGGCAGCCGATGCCGGCGGGCTCGAAGGTCTTGAGCAGCGCGTGCGCCTGCTGGACGGCATCGAGCGGGAGCTGCGACTGGAGCGCGATGTCGTTGGGCGTCTGGGTGAGAAATCCGCGGTCATCGATGCTGCCGATGAGGTAGTTCATGGCCTCGCGCGCCCCGGGCGCGAGGTCTGCGAGATCGGCTTGCCCGGCAAGGTGTTCCTGGAGCGAGGTTTCGCTGACGAGCGAATCGAAGAAATGCTGGCGGCGCTCGGCATCCTCGGTGGTGTGGGGCTGGTTGCCGCCGGCGTTGGCCATGTAGTCGCGCCAGTCTTCGTCGAGTTTGGTGAGGATTTCGAACTCCTTGGAAAAATCCATTTCCTCGCGGGTGTCGGTGGCGTCGGAGGGAGCGGGATTGTCGCCGTCGTCGGAGCCGGATGCGCCGGCGGACTCCGCGGCGGCGCGGTCGATATTGAGGTCCTCCATCGGGAGTTCCTCGAGGGCGGGATTGTTTTGCAACTCTTCCTGGATGACGGAACGGAGGTCGAGCGCGGCGACTTGCAGGATTTTCAGGGACTGGCGAAGCTGCGGCGCGAGAACGAGCGACTGGGTCTGGCGCTGGCGGAGATCTTGATTGAAGGAAGGGCCGCTCATGAAGGGATTTTCGGTGTTTGGTTTCGGATTGGGATTTTGTGTTTCGTGTTGTCCGCTCCTGTCTGTTTGTCCGGGAGATTACTTCACCGCCGCCGCGTGGGCCGGGCGGGTGGAAAACTTGGGCGTGGCGTCGAGGAGTTCCTTAAGATAGACGCCGAGTTTTTCGTTGGTCGGGCCGTAGCCGTCGCTGTAGAGATAGAGTTCGAGGTCGGTGAGCATCTGCGCGGCGGACTGGTAGCGTTTGTCGCGGTCGCGCTGGAGCGCCTTCTGGATGATGGCTTCGAGGCGGTCGTCGATGTCGGGGCGGAGCGTGCCGAATCGCGGGATGGTCATCGTAAGGATGTTGCGGCGCGACTCGAGGCGGTCGGCGGAGCGGAAGATGTTCCGCCCGAGGAGCACTTCGGTGAGCACGATGCCGAGCGGGAAGAGGTCGGCCCGGGCGTCGGTGACGGCGTAGCTGGCCTGCTCGGGGGAGAGATACTCGTCCTTGCCGGCGATGACCTTGCCTTCCTCGTTATACATGAGGTCGAGGGCCTTCGCGATGCCGAAGTCGGTGAGCTTCACGTCGCCTTCGTGGGCGATGAGGATGTTTTTCGGACCGATGTCGCGGTGGACGATGTTGAGGTGGCGTCCCTCGGCGTCGCGTTTTTCGTGGGCGTAGGCGAGACCGCGGGCGACCCGGGAAATGACGAAGGCGGCGATGTCGAGCGGGACCTGGCGACCGAGGGTCTGGTGGCGCTCGAGGAAATTTTCCAGGTGCACGCCGCGCACGAGTTCCATCACCATGAAGTATTGCCCGTTGTCGGCGCCGAGGTGGTAGGTCTGGACGATGTTGGTGTGGATGAGGTCGGCGACGAGGCGGGCCTCGCCAATAAAGTTTTTTTGAAATTCGGGGATGGAGGAGTATTCAGCGCGAATGATTTTGAGGGCGACGGCCTTGCGGAAGTTGCCCGCTCCACACTGCATCGCCTCGAAGACAATCCCCATTTCGCCCTCGGCGATTTTGCGGACAAGTTCGTAGCAAAACGTGCTGGAGATGTGTTTGAGAGTGGCCACGGCAGGAGGGAGGAGAATTGAGGCTGGCAGTGTAAGCAAGTATCGAGCCGCTAATCTAGCATGAAAAATGCTTTATTGGCAGGGTGCGTTGACAGAATGGGCGACAAAAAGTAGATTTTCGGCATGATTACGTTAAGCGAGAGAGCCGCCGGCCAGATCCAGTCGATGCGGGCGGAGGCTCCGGACTCCGGAACCTGTTTGCGGCTGTTTGTGGAAACGGGCGGATGCTCGGGTTCGCAATATGGGATGTCGTTCGACGAGGCGAAGCCGGGCGACGCGCGTTTCGAAAGCGAAGGCGTGTCGATCGTGCTCGATGCGGCGAGTCTCGCCAAGCTGGACGGCACGCAGATCGACTTCGACGACGGATTGCAGGGTCGGGGCTTCGAGATCAGGAATCCGAACGCCAAAAATACGTGCGGGTGCGGAAAGTCGTTCAACTAGGGAGGACGATGCCGGGCCTTGTCATGCCCGTTTGCGAATGCGAGTGGCACAATAGAGGCCGTTGGCGCCGCGGGCTCGGCGGGGACGCCTCGCCCTACCTGACGGGCAGGTCTTGTTCACTAAATGGTAGTGATCAGTATCCGCGTTTTTGAAGCGCGACGCTGAGCTGCCGCATGAAGGCGTCGGCGTCGGCCGCGGTGGGGCGGTAGTCGGGCTTGCTGATTTGCGTGAATCCGGGGCGTCCGTAGTTGTCCACGATCCACTTGCCGGTCACGCCGTCGCTAAAGGTGACGCTGCCGCTGGCCAGCGCGCCGGGGATGAGGGTGACGTTGTCCACTTCGACGCGCACGGAGGAGGCGGCATCGGCTTCGGGCGCCAGCTCTTCATCGTCGTCGAACTCGCCGGCCATGGGCGTGGGCCTGGTTTGCTGGTCATCGGCCGCGGGGTCGAAGGCTTCGTCTTCGTCCAGCGGGGTGCGGCTGGGGAAATCCGGACGCGCGGCGGGGCCGGCTTGCGGAGACGGCTGCGCAGGCGCGGCGGGTACCGGCGGCGGCGCGGGATCCTTGAGTGCGAGGTCCAGATCGTCCACCAGGAAGCGGACGTCCATGTAGGTCATGGAAATCTTGAATTGCTCGGAGAGTTTTTTCTGCACGTCGGAGAGGCTGTCCCCGGCGGCGACCCAGGAGGCGACGGCGTTTTTCTGTTCAGGTGTGAGGCTCATGGGAAATGCGGAATGGCGAGAGCGCGGTGTTGAATATTGAGTGAGGGGGGGGCGTTGGATTCTCGATTTTCGATTCTCGATTTTCGATTGGGCACTGCCGCGCCGGATTTGCGAATGGAGCGGCAGCTCCCATAATCGAGAATCGAAAATCCAAAATTTCAGCGCGAGAGCTGGGTTTTCAGGTATTCCACGCTGCCCCGGGCGGAGGGATCCTGCTCCATCATGTTTTCCACGGTTTTCACGGCGTGGATGACGGTGCCGTGGTCGCGGCCGCCGAAGGCGTCGCCGATTTCCTGCAAGGGATGCTTGGTCAGCAGGCGCGAGAGATACATCGCGACCTGACGGGCGAAGGCGATGTTGGCGGGGCGGCGTTTGCTGGTCATGTCCGTATGCCGGATCTGGTAGTGGTCGGCGACGCGCTTCTGGATGACCTCGATGGTGAGGAGGTTTTGCGCCTGCTCCATGAGAACGTCCTGGAGGAGCATTTCGGCGGCGGGCAGGTCGAGGGGCTTGCCGGTGAGGGTGGCGTAGGAGGCGACTTTGATGAGCGCGCCTTCGAGGCGGCGGATGTTTTTCGCAATGTTCTTTGCGATGAAGGAGGCGACGTCGCCGGGGAGGTCGAACTTGAGGGTGATCGCCTTGGTGCGAAGGATGGCGAGGCGGGTCTCGTAGTCGGGCGCCTGGATGTCGGCGGGCAGCCCCCACTCGAAGCGGGAGACGAGGCGGGCCTCGAGTTTTTGGATTTCCGAGGCGCGGCGATCGCTGGAGAGGACGACCTGTTTCTGCGATTCGAAGAGTTCGTTGAAGGTGTGGAAAAACTCTTCCTGGATGCGCTCCTTGCCGCCGAGAAACTGGACGTCGTCGAGAAGGAGGACATCGACGTGGCGGTAGCGCTGGCGGAACTTGGTCAGGGCATTCTCCTGAAGGGCCTGGATGAACTCGTTGGTGAATTTCTCGGTGGAGAGGTAGGCGACTTTGGCGTGGGGATTTTTCTGGAGAATGGCATGCCCGATGGCGTGCATGAGGTGGGTTTTGCCGAGCCCGGTTTCGCCATAAATGAAGAGCGGATTGTAGGCTTGGGCGGGGGCCTGGGCGACGGCGAGCGCGGCGGCGTGGGCCATCTGGTTGTTGGAGCCGACGACGTAGCTCTCGAAGGTGTTGCGCGGGTTGAGGGACGAGGCGGCGGGCAGCGGATGGGCGGTGCGGCCTGAGGTTCCGTTGCGGCGGGGATGGGGCTGCGCGGACGGGATGGGAGAGGTGTTGGCGAGCCGGTCGGCGGGCGCAGCCGCGGTGGTTTCGGACGGCTGGTATTTCCTGAACGTAATGGCGATGTCGCGACCGGTCGCGAGGCGAATGCGCTGGATGATGAGGTCGAGATAATTGTCGCTAATCCAGATGGCGGCAAAGTCATTGGGGACGCCGAGCGTGAGTGTGTCGTCGTTGGCGGCGAGGCACACAATGGGGTCAAACCAGAGCTGAAAGACGTCCTCGGGAAAGAGGGTTTTCAGATCGGCTTTGATGGTGGCCCAAAGGGGTTTGGTCGTGGCAAGTGATGACATGTCCTGAATGAAAGTTGGCGGATTTATTCACAAAACGCATCTGCGGGCTTCGGGACACATCGCAATCTCTGCCTCGGGACAGGGGACTCAGGGAAAAATT